>NZ_CP182250.1:0-355000 GCF_048069595.1 Pseudomonas sp. RHF3.3-3
ATGTCCCGACTCAATCCCCGGCAGCAAGAAGCCGTGAACTACGTCGGCGGCCCGCTTTTGGTGCTCGCCGGTGCCGGCTCCGGCAAGACCAGCGTGATCACCCGCAAGATCGCGCACCTGATCCAGAATTGCGGCATCCGGGCCCAGTACATCGTCGCCATGACCTTCACCAACAAGGCCGCGCGCGAGATGAAGGAGCGGGTCGGCACCCTGTTGCGTCCGGGCGAGGGCCGTGGCCTGACGGTTTCGACGTTCCACAACCTGGGCCTGAACATCATCCGCAAGGAGCATGTGCGGCTGGGCTACAAGCCGGGCTTCTCGATTTTCGACGAGACCGACGTCAAGGCCCTGATGACCGACATCATGCAGAAGGAATACTCGGGCGACGACGGCGTCGACGAGATCAAGAACATGATCGGCGGCTGGAAGAACGACCTGATCCTGCCGGCCCAGGCCCTGGAAAACGCACGCAACCCCAAGGAACAGACCGCCGCCATCGTCTACACCCACTACCAGCGCACGCTCAAGGCGTTCAACGCGGTGGACTTCGACGACCTGATCCTGCTGCCGGTGAAGCTGTTCGAGGACAACGCCGACATCCTGGAGAAGTGGCAGAACCGCGTGCGCTACCTGCTGGTGGACGAATACCAGGACACCAACGCCAGCCAGTACCTGCTGGTGAAGATGCTGATCGGCAAGCGCAACCAGTTCACCGTGGTCGGCGACGACGACCAGTCGATCTACGCCTGGCGCGGCGCGCGCCCGGAAAACCTGATGCTGCTCAAGGAAGACTACCCGTCCCTGAAGGTGGTCATGCTTGAGCAGAACTACCGCTCCACCAGCCGCATCCTGCGCTGCGCCAACGTACTGATCTCGAACAACCCCCACGAGTTCGAGAAACAGCTGTGGAGTGAGATGGGCCACGGCGACGAGATCCGTGTGATCCGCTGCCGCAACGAGGACGCCGAGGCCGAGCGGGTGGCCATGGAAATCCTCACCCTGCACCTGCGCACCAACCGCCCCTACAGCGACTTCGCCATCCTCTACCGGGGCAACTACCAGGCCAAGCTGATCGAGCTGAAGCTGCAGCACCACCAGGTTCCCTATCGGCTGTCGGGCGGCAACAGCTTCTTCGGTCGCCAGGAAGTGAAGGACCTGATGGCCTACTTCCGCCTGATCGTGAACCCCGACGACGACAACGCCTTCCTGCGGGTGATCAACGTGCCGCGCCGGGAAATCGGCTCGACCACCCTGGAAAAACTCGGCAACTACGCCACCGAGCGCAAGATCTCGATGTACGCCGCCACCGACGAGATCGGTCTGGGCGAGCACCTGGACAGCCGCTTCACCGAGCGCCTGTCGCGCTTCAAGCGCTTCATGGACCGGGTGCGCGAGCAGTGCGCCGGCGAAGACCCGATCTCCGCGCTGCGCAGCATGGTCATGGACATCGACTACGAGAACTGGCTGCGCACCAACAGCTCCAGCGACAAGGCCGCCGACTACCGGATGAGCAACGTCTGGTTCCTGATCGAGGCGTTGAAAAACACCCTGGAGAAGGACGAAGACGGCGAGATGACCGTCGAGGACGCCATCGGCAAGCTGGTGCTGCGCGACATGCTCGAACGCCAGCAGGAAGAGGAAGAAGGTGCCGAGGGCGTGCAGATGATGACCCTGCACGCGTCCAAGGGGCTGGAATTCCCCTACGTGTTCATCATGGGCATGGAGGAAGAGATTCTCCCCCACCGCTCCAGCATCGAGGCCGACACCATCGAGGAAGAGCGGCGTCTGGCCTACGTCGGGATCACCCGCGCGCGCCAGACCCTGGCCTTCACCTTCGCCGCCAAGCGCAAGCAATACGGCGAGGTGGTCGAGTGTGCGCCGAGTCGTTTCCTCGACGAGCTGCCGCCGGACGACCTGGCCTGGGAAGGCAACGACGACACGCCGACCGAAGTGAAGGCCGTGCGCGGCAACTCGGCGCTGGCGGATATACGGGCGATGCTAAAGCGCTAGAATTGACCCTTTTACCCCCGCCCCACCCTTCCTGTAGGAGCAGGGCTTGCCCGCGAAGCTTTTCTCCTCAAGGGCCCTTTCGCGGGCAAGCCACGCTCCTACAGGTGGATCGGGTGATGGGACAACCCCTATTATTTTCCAGCGCCAGAACGCGCTATTCGAGGACGTTACGTGGAAGCACTGCATAAGAAAATTCGTGAAGAAGGCATCGTGCTTTCCGATCAGGTCCTGAAGGTCGACGCCTTCCTCAACCACCAGATCGATCCGCAACTGATGAAGCAGATCGGCGACGAATTTGCCCGGCGGTTCGCCGACTCGGGCATCACCAAGATCGTCACCATCGAGGCCTCGGGCATCGCCCCAGCGGTGATGACCGGCCTGAACCTGGGCGTACCGGTGATCTTCGCGCGCAAGCACCAGTCCCTGACCCTGACCGAAAACCTGCTGTCGGCCACCGTGTACTCCTTCACCAAGCAGGTGGAGAACACCGTGGCGATCTCGCCGCGTCACCTGACCAGCAGCGACCGGGTTCTGGTCATCGACGACTTCCTGGCCAACGGCAAGGCGTCCCAGGCACTGATCTCGATCATCAAGCAGGCCGGCGCCACCGTGGCGGGCCTGGGTATCGTCATCGAGAAATCCTTCCAGGGCGGCCGTGCCGAACTGGACGCCCAAGGCTACCGGGTCGAGTCCCTCGCCCGGGTCAAGTCGCTGGCCGGCGGCGTCGTGACCTTCATCGAGTAGGCCACCCGGCCTCAGAAGCCCATCGCCCGCGAACCGTGCAGCGAACTGGACAACTTGAACAGTTCGCTGTCGTTCTTGATCCCCAGCTTGCGATAGGCCGACTGTTTCTGCGTGCTGATGGTATTGGCGCTGCGCGAGAATTTGGCGGCGATACCATTGACCGACATGCCGTCGAGAAAGCAGCGCAACACCTCGCGCTCCCTCGGCGACAGCACCTCGCCATGCGCGCCCGCGCAGACCGGCTCGGCCACGCTCGCCACCCGATGCACCTCGGTTTCCGAAACCGCCGCCACCTCCGCCGCCATCACCGGGTGCAGGTAGATCCTGCCGCGAGCCACCGTGCGGATCGCCGACGCCAGCCCTTCCAGACGCTCGCTCTTGCCGAAGAACCCCCAACTGCCCGCCCGTAGCGCCAGCGAGACGGTGGCCGGTGTGTAGTGGGCCGACAGCACCAGCGGCCGGCATTCGGGATGACGCAGCCGCAGCGTACGGATCAGGTTGATGCCGTCGATCTCCCTGGGCCCGAGCATGAAATCGATGACCAGGATGTCGGGCTGGCGAACGGCCAGCGCCGCCAACAGTTCCCTGCTCGTGGAATAGGAACCGATCACCTGCAGATCGGGCTCTTTGGACAACCACAGGACCGTACCGACCCGAATCAGTTCGTGATCGTCCAGCAGCATGACGGTGTAGGGACCAGGGAGTGCACTTGTCATCTTTTATCGACCTCCTGAAAGAGAAACCGCAGCCAAAGCCTGAGCCATGGTGAATGCCTACAGAACTTTCAGGCTTATAGCACTCGATCTCAGAAGCGCGTTTCGAGAAATCTCGAAACTGCTCTGTTTCGAGTTATCTCTATGTTCCACGGTTGGGGCTTGCGCGACAGTGGCGTCCCGCATCCGGCAGGCCAAACGCCTTCCCTTGCGGCCTGCAAGCGGGAAAACAACTGAAACCATTCAAGGTAACGCCATGAAAATCTCTCAAGTCTCCGCCGCCGTCTCCCTGGCCCTCGCCGCCCTGATCGCCTTGCCGGCCTCGGCGGCCAATGACGGCATCATCAACTTCAACGGCCTGGTGCGGGACATCACCTGCACCATCGAAGGCGAGGCGCCAGGGGGTGGCACCGTGGTCAAGAACGTCGACCTGGGCGGTGTCTCCGCAGCCCGCCTGACCAACGCCGGCGACCGCGCCAACCTCACCGGCTTCACCATCCGCGTCGGCGCCCCGGGCGAGACGACCTGCACCAACGGCCGCACGGCGATGGTCGCATTCGACCCGACCAGCCCGGCCATCGACATCGCCACCGGCCGCCTGAACATCGATGACGGTGCCGACGCCGCCAGCAATGTGCAGGTCGAGGTGACCCAGCGCGACGGCACGCCGATCCACGTCTACAACGAAAAGTCCGAGGGCGTGGTGATCGCCGACAACCAGGCGGTCATTCCACTGGCCGCCCAGTACTACGCCACCGGCACGGCCGGCGAAGGTCTGGTCGCGACCCGCGTCGGCTTCATGGTCGAGTACGCCGACTGACGAGTCCCAGGGGACCCGCAGCCACCAGGCGGGTCCGCTCCACCTCCAGAGAGTTTTCCTTCAATGAACAACATGGCTCATCCGGGCAGGTTCCTCTGTGCCTTGCTGATGACAGCGCTGACCGCCGTTACCGCACAGGCCGCCGTGGTCATCCACGGTGCCCGCGTGATCTACCCCGCCGACCAGCAGGAAGTGGTCGTGCGCCTGGAGAACAAGGGCGACCGACCTTCGCTGGTCCAGCTCTGGCTCGACAATGGCGACAAGTACGCCACCCCGGCCACCGCCCAGGCGCCGTTCACCGCACTGCCTCCGGTGATGCGCATCGAACCCGGCCGGCAACAGGCACCGCGCCTGCGCTACACCGGCGAACCCCTGCCCCGGGACCGTGAAAGCCTGTTCTGGCTGAACGTGCTGGAAGTGCAGCCGAACACCGTCGATACCGGCGACAGGAACCTGCTGGAGCTGTCGTTCCGTTCACGCCTGCGGGTGTTCTTCCGGCCGCAGGGGCTGCCCTATCCGAAGGGGGCCGCGGCGCCGAAGCTGAGCTGGAAGCTGGTACGCCACGCCGGCGGGCATGCCCTGGAAGTGCTCAACCCCACGCCCTATCACGTGTCTTTGGGCTCGGTCGAACTGGTCGGCCAGGGCGGGCGTTATCCGAAGGCGCCGAACCAGCAGGTCGACGACAGCCTGCTGCTGCCCTCCGGCGACATCAAGCGCTTCGTCCTGCCGACCCTGCGCACACGGCCCGCCGGCGCCCTGAAGGTCGAGTTCACGGCCGTCAGCGACCACGGCGCACGCATCAGCCACAGCGCCGACATCACCTCCTGAAGCGGAGCCAGGAACCGTTCATGAATACCCTCAGACTCCAGCTCGGCCTGCTCATCCTGATGCTCGCCGGCAGCCTCGCGGCCCAGGCCAGCGTGGTCATCACCGGCACCCGGGTGGTGTACCCGGCGGCCCAGAAGGAAGTGACGATCCGCTTCGAGAACAAGAACCCGAAACCGGCCCTGGTGCAGGTCTGGCTCGACAACGGCGATGAAGAAGTGACTCCGGAACAGGCCCGCGTGCCCTTTGTCGCCACGCCGCCGATCTTCCGCATGGAACCGGGCCGGCAGCAGGTGTTGCGCCTGTCCTATACCGGCGACCCCCTGCCGACGAATCAGGAGAGCCTGTTCTGGCTGAACATGCTGGAAGTGCCGCCCAAGGTCCAGGCCAGCGAACAGGAAAACCAGTTGCAGTTGGCCTTTCGCACCCGCATCAAGGTGTTCTTCCGCCCGGCGGACCTGCCCCTGGAAGCCACCCAGGCCGTCGACAAGCTGCGCTGGCGCCTGGTCCGGGACGAGCAGGGCCAGGCCCTGGAAGTGACCAACCCGACCCCTTACCACCTGAGCTTCGATTCGGTCGAACTGCTCGCCGCCGGCCAGCGCCACGCCAAGCCGACCGGCCAGGATGCGGCCGAAAACATGGTCAACCCGCACGCCAGCAACCGCTTTCCCCTGCCCGGCCTGAGCGCCGTGCCGGCTGGCGATGCGCAGGTCGAGTTCCAGACCATCGATGACTACGGAGCCCGGCATCTGCACAAGGTCCGGCTCAGTCCATGAGCCACTGAATCCCCACCTGGCAGCGCCAGGACACCCGAACACGAGACGCCCGCCCCCTCCGCGATCCCTGACGCGCGCTGGCCGGGCCCGGCTTGCCCGAATTTGGCAACACAAACCGTTTGGAACCTTGACCATGAGATCCCAAAGCTCGCCCGAGTCCATCGGGCCACGTACCCGGCCATGCCGCCTGGCCCGCGTCCTTCATGGCCTGTTGCTGCTGGGCAGCGGCAGCGCCCTGGCCGCGGACGAGGTCGAACGGGTGGAGTTCAACCCGGCATTCTTTCCCGGCGGCGGACAGATCGACATCTCGCGCTTCAACGAAGGCAACGTGGTCCTGCCGGGCCAGTACCGGGCCGACGTCACGGTGAACGGCGACTGGATCGGGCGCCAGGACCTGACCTTCGCCAGCGTCGAAGGCCAGAGCAATGCCCAACTGTGCCTGGAGCGCCCGTTGCTGCTGCGCCTGGGCATCGACATCGACCGTGTGCCGGCCAAGGCTGCCGAAGCCGGCGAGCCGGTCCCGCCCGCGCTGCCGACGGCTGTCTACTGCGGCAGCCTCGGCACCTACGTACCGGGTGCCAGCGTCAGCTTCGATGCCGGCGAGAGCCGGCTCGACCTGCTGGTGCCGCAAATCTACCTGTCACGCTCGGTCCGCGGCTACGTCAGCCCGGAGTACTGGGATTCGGGCGTCAATGCCGCCTTCGCCCGCTACAATGCCAACGGTTTCCGCAACAGCAACCAGGGCCGCTCATCGTTCTCCAGCTACCTGGGGCTGCACACCGGCCTCAATCTGGAAGGCTGGCACCTGCGCCACAACGGCGCCTACAGCAGCAACGAAGCCGGCAGCCAGTACCAGAGCAGCGCCACCTACGTGCAACGGGAGTTGCCCGGGCTGCAATCGCAACTGATGGCCGGCGAGATCTACACCACCGGCGAACTGTTCGACAGCCTGCGCATGCGCGGCGCCACCCTGTCCACCGACGACCGCATGCTGCCCGACTCGCTGACCGGCTACGCGCCGATCGTCCGCGGAGTGGCCGAGACCAACGCACGGGTCAGCGTCCGCCAGCGCGGCATCCTGCTCGACGAAGTCAGCGTGGCACCCGGGCCGTTCGTACTCAACGACCTGTTCCCCACCGGCTACGGCGGCGACCTGGAGGTCACCGTCACCGAAGCCGATGGCCGGCAACGCCAGTTCATCGTGCCGTTCGCCTCCAACATCAACCTGCTGCGCCCCGGCTACAGCCGCTACTCCCTGAGCCTGGGCGAGATGGACGAACTGGGCATCGACAGCAAGCCCTGGCTGGCCCAGGGCACGTTCCAGTACGGCCTGAACAACCTGCTCACCGGCTACACCGGCGCGCTGGCCTCCGAGGGCTACAACGCCCAGGTGTTCGGTTCGGCACTGAATACGCCGGCGGGGGCGATCTCCTTCGACCTGACCACTTCCCAGGCCGAGATCCCCGGCCTGGGCCGGCGCCGCGGGCAGAGCCTGCAGGCGCGCTACAACAAGATCTTCGCCAGCACCGGTACCGACTTCGCCCTGGGTGCCTTCCGTTACTCCACCGACGGCTTCCTCACCGCCCGCGACACCGCGCAACTGCGCGAGCTGGCACGCACCGGCGGCGACCTGGAGCGCGTCGGTCGCCTGCGCGAGCGCCTGGACATCAGCCTCAACCAGAACCTGGAGCGCGGCTCGCTGTTCCTCACCGGCTCGTCGCAGCACTACTGGAACCGCAAGGGCGGCGAACTGAGCTTCACCGCCGGCTACAACGGCAACTGGCAGCGCATGAACTACACCGTCAGCGCCCAGCGCAGCCGCGACCTGCTGAGCAATCGCAGCAGCAACCAGATCGACCTCACCTTCCACCTGCCCCTGGGCCATTCCGACCGCGCACCCAATCTGTCGAGCACGCTGATCCACGGCGATCGCCAGAACAGCGCGCGAGCGGGTCTGAGCGGCACCCTCGGCGAGCGCAACGAGTACAACTACGGCGCCTCGCTCAGCCATGCCGACAACGGTGTCGGCAACAGCTTCAACGCCGACCTGCAATACCGCAGCCGCTACGCCCTGGCCTCCACCAGCCACAGCCAGGGCAAGGACTACCACGCGCAGTCGCTGAGCCTGTCCGGCGGCCTGGTGGCCCATGCCGACGGCGTGACCCTGACCCCGGAACTGGGCGACACCATCGGCCTGGTCAACGCTCCCGGCGCGCAGGGCGCCTGGGTCGGCGGCAACACCCAGGTAGATGGGAAGGGCTACGCCGTGGTGCCGCACCTGACCCCCTACCGGCAGAACGTGGTCGAACTCGACCCGCGCGACATGTCCCACGACGTCGAACTCAAGGCCGCCTCCCACAACATCGCGCCCCGTGCCGGCTCGGTGGTGGTGATGAAGTACGAAACCAGCAGCGGCCGCGCCGTGATGATCGATGCTGCCCGGGACGACCACTCCGCGCTGCCGTTCGGTGCCGATGTATTCGATGAGGACCACGCCCATGTCGGCGTGGTCGGCCAGGGTGGCAAGGTCTTCGTGCGGGTCGCCCGCGATCGCGGCCAACTCCTCGTCAAGTGGGGCGCCAGCAGCGCGAGCCAGTGCCGGATCGACTATGACCTCGGCCCGCAGGACAACAGCGGCAATTCCCAGAACCTGCGCCAGATCGACGGCCTCTGCCAGGCCATCGACAGCCCGCAAACCCCGACTTCGCGAGATCCACAATGAAAGCTCCGATCCGCTCACTGGCCGTATTGGCCGCCAGCCTGACCCTGTCCACGCAGGCCCAGGCCGTCTGTGACTACTATCCCAACATCCGCAACAGCGCGACCTTTCCGAGCACCATCACCGTACCGGCCGACCTGCCGGTGGGCCGGCTGATCGCCCAGGTATCGCTCAGTCGACCGTTCCCCAGCGGCGAAAGCCGCTGCTCACGCTCGTTCCCCTACCAGATCGTCGGGCGCTATGCGGCTTCCGACCAGGTCGACCTCGGTGGGCCCAGGCTCATGGGCTATCGCACCAACGTGCCAGGAGTCGCGGTACTGATTCGTACCAGGGCGCCCAATTTTGACTTGTTTCGTTCGGTCGAACTGCACAGCTCCGCAGGCACGGAGACCGGGTTGCCATGGATCATCGTGCACAACCTGACGGACATGGAGGCGCATTTCTACAAGATCGGCAACATCTCGACAGGCACGGTCCCCGCCGGGAACCTGCGGCAACAGTACTGGAGCGGCCGGCTGATCAAGACCATAGCGCTCAACAACTCGGTGCAGTTCGTCGTTCAATCCCCGACCTGCGACCTGGCGGTCGGCGACGTCAACCGCACGATCAACCTGGACAAGATCCAGCTCTCGAACTTCACCGACAACTCGGCCGGCAAATACAACTTCGAGATCAGCGCCAATTGCAACAATGCCTCCAGCGTGACCTTCCGCTTCACCGGCACCCCGGCCAACGGTGACAGCTATCGCTTCGCCAACACCGGTACCGCCCCCGGCGTTGGCACATGGCTGTACTCACGCATCGGCGGTGTCGAGTCCACCATCCGCGCCAACGGCACCGAAAACACCCGCACCGTGAGTGTCAGCGCCAACCGGGCGGTCCTGCCGCTGGGCGCCGCCTACTGGAAGATCGGCACACCGGGCAAAGGCACCCTCGTCAGCGCCGTGACCGTCAACATCACCTACAACTAAACCCACCAGAAGGACCACCGGAATGAAAACCCCTCTCCTGGCACTCGCCCTTTTGATCGCCGGCAACCTCACCGCCGCCCAGGCCGCCACCACCGGTACCCTGACCGTGCGCGGCCAGATCGACGGCGGTACCTGCAACCTCGACACCATCAGCAATCCGACACTGCCGACCGTCAAGGTCAGCGACTTCGACTCCAGCACCTGGACCGGGCTCAAGGAGTTCAGCCTGGGCGCCACCTGCGACTCGGACATCAGGAACGTCATCTTCACCTTCTCCGGCACCCCGGCTTCCGCCGACCCCACCCGCTGGGCCAATACCGGCACAGCCGCTGGTATCTCCACCGTGCTCCAGGCCCGCAACGGGGCGAACTACAACATCCCGGCCAACGGTACCGCCGCCCAACGCCAGCGCACCGTCGCGACCAGCGCCGGCAAGGCCACGCTGCCCATGGCGGCGCATTACATAAAAACCGGCACCGTCTCCAAGGGCACCCTGCTGACCACGGCGACGGTGAGCATCACCTACAACTGAAACACCGGCCCCGCTGCGCCGCGATAGCGGTAGCCAGCACCCCGCCAGAACGGACAACATCTCATGAAAACCTACCTGTTACCCCTGGTGCTGATGGTTGCCGCCACCCTCGAGAACGCCTCGGCGGAAACCCTCAATCCGGGCAATCTGCAGATCGAGGGCCTGGTCGAGGGCGGGACCTGCAACCTGGTCCCCGGGGAATACGATCGGCCGGTGGTCCTGCCACCGGCCAAGGTCAGCGATTTCAGCGGCAGCGAATCGACGGGCCACCGCGACTTCGAAATCAGTGCCCTCTGCGATTCGGATATCACCAGCGTGACCTTCACCTTCGCCGGCACCCAGGTGCCGACAGACGGCGCCCGCTTCGCCAATACCGGCGATGCCCAAGGCGTCGGGCTGTGGCTGTACTCGCGGCTGGGCGGTGTGCAACGGACCATCCGTGCCGACGGCGGCGACAGCGCCCGCACCCTGTCGCCCAGCGGCGGCCAGGCGTTGCTGCCGCTGGGCGCGGCCTACTGGAAGACCGGCAGCGTGCGCGAAGGCACGCTGGTCAGCCAGGCCACCGTGGAAATCACCTACAACTGAAGGCGCCGGGCGGTCGCCTGCAAGCCCGCCAACAGCAGACGCTGATACAACTCTTCGCGCAGTCCCTGGGGCTGGTCCAGGCCCATGCGTTGCAGGTGCGCGGGGAACGCCGACGGCTCGGGGGCCTCCAGGGTCGCCTTGCCCAGCTCCAGCACTTCGCTGAGCTTGAAGTGGCGCTTGAGCCAGTTCAGCGCCCGCAACAGGTCACGCTCCTCGACGGTGAAATCACTGCCCAGCGGATACTCCACGAACAGCTGCGGATGGCGCTCACGCAGCGCTTCCAGGCGCTGTGGCGTGTTGTCGGCAAAGCGCGGGTCGAGACGGAAGTTCTGCGGCAGCTTGCCGGCCTTCTGCGCCTGCTCGATCAGCCCGGCCTGGAACCGTGAATCGCTGATGTTGAGCAGTGCCTCGATCACCACGGCATCGCTCTTGCCGCGCAGGTCGGCGATCCCGTACTCGGTCACCACGATATCGCGCAGGTGCCGGGGAATGGTGCAGTGGCCATACTCCCAGACGATATTGGAACTGGCCTCGCCACCGGCCTCGCGCCAGCTGCGCAGGATCAGCACCGAACGCGCACCTTGCAGCGCATGGCCCTGGGCGACGAAGTTGTACTGCCCGCCCACGCCGCTGAGCACCCGCCCGTCCTCGAGCTGGTCGGCCACCCCGGCACCGAGCAGGGTCATGGTGAAGGCACTGTTGATGAACCGCGCCTCCTGGCGCTGCAGACGCTTGAGCTCCTCGTTGCCATACAACTCGTTGATGTAGCTGATGGCGGTCATGTTGAACTCGGCGAGCCGTTCCCGCGGCAACGCCCGCAGCCGCTGGTAGAAACTGTGTGGCCCGAGGAAGAAGCCACCGTGCACCACCACGCCTGCCGTGGCGTCGGGCTGCCCGGCGATGGCCCGGCGCTGCGCGTCGATATCGGCATGGACGCGACGCCGCACGATGCCCGCATCGGCCAGCACCAGCAGGCCATTGACGAACATCTCGCTGCAACCGTAAAGGCCGCTGGCAAAGGGTTCGATACCCCCTTCACGGTCGATCAGCGCCTGCCACGGCCGTATGTCGAGGTCGTCCAACAGGGCACGATAGCCAGCGTTGTCGGCATGCCGGGACAACAACGCGGCGGTCAGCGCATCGCCCATCGAGCCGATGCCGATCTGCAGGGTTCCGCCATCGCGCACCAGGGTGCTGGCATGCAGGCCGATGAAGTGGTCCTGGCAGCCGACCGGCATGTTCGGCGTGGAAAACAGCGTGCTGCGCTCAGGTTCGTCGATCAGCAGGTCGAAAGCCGCACGGTCGATCTCCGAGTCGCCCGGCATGTAGGGCAATTGGGCATGTACCTGGCCCAGTAACAGGATGGTCTCGCCGGCGGCGCGGCGCCTGGCGATCATCGGCAGCAGGTCGAGGGTGATGTCCGGGTTGCAACTGAGGCTCAGGCGGCCCGGCTGCTGCTCGTCAGCGGCGACCAGCTGGGCCACCAGGTTGAGGCCGGCGGCGTTGATGTCCCGGGCGGCATGGCTGTAGTTGCTACTGACGTAGTCCTGCTGGGCGGCGGTACTGTGGAGCAGGCTGCCGGGCTGGAGGAAGAACTGTTCGATACGGATATTGGCCGGCAGGCGGTCACGCCGCAGGTCTTCGAGAAAGTCCAGTTCCGGGTAGTCGCCGAAGACCCTCTCGACGAAGGGTTCGAGAAAACGCCGCTGCAAACCCTCACCGAGGGGTGGCCGGCCCAGGCTCAGCGCGGTGTAGATCGTCAGTTGCCGCTGCGGCAACCGGCTGACCCGCCGGTACAACGCATTGACGAAACGATTGGGTTTGCCCAGCCCCAGCGGCAGGCCCATGTGGATATGCGCGGGCAACCGCGCCAGCACTTCGTCGACCGCCCGCTCGATGGAACACGTCAGCGTCATCCGACCTTCCTCGCTTGTACCTGGATGGAGGTTGGACCGGGCTTGCCGGGGCTTTGCTGCACAGGCCAATCGAAAATTCTGAAAGGCAGGTACGAAAAAGCCGCTCGAAAGCGGCTTTTCCCGGGAAGATCCGTTGGCTTACAGGCCGGACATCTTCTTGATCGCACCCTTGAGTTCGTCGTCCGAGCAATCGGCACAGGTGCCTTTTGGCGGCATCGAGTTGATGCCGGTGATGGCCTTGGCGAGGATGCCGTCGAGGCCGCCCTGGTGATCGGCACGTTCCTTCCAGGCTGCGGTGTCGCCGATTTTCGGCGCGCCCAGCAGGCCGGAGCCGTGGCAAGCGTTGCAATGCTTGGCGATCACTTCGTCAGGGGTCTTGGCGCCGCCACCACCGCCCGCCGATGCCGCGACCTCCATCCCCTTGCATTCCTGACCTTGAACACAGACCTGGCCGACCGGCTCCAGGCGCTTGGCGATCTCGTCGTTCGTCGTAGCTTGAGCGCTGACAGCCCATAGGGCCAATACGGTTGCTGGTGCAGCCAGCATTTTCATAATTAGGTTCACGCGTTCACCCTCAATGGTGGCTAATCACGCCGCGACCACGGTTTCGCGGGCGGGCGTGAGTATAGCGGTAAGACCGCTGCTGCGAAACAACCCCTGTAGTTGCAAGGGTATTGCCCACAACGCGGGTCCGTACTGCCGGGCGCCCTGAATCCCTGAGCTGGCGCCCCGGGCCGTCAGAAGTTGGCCGGTGTCGCTGCGCTGATTAGTCGCGCCGGGGTGTCGAACGGGTTACGGAAGCGATGCGGCTTGGTACTTTCAAAATAGTAGCTGTCGCCCGCTTCGAGGACGAATGTTTCCAGACCGACCACCAGTTCCAGCCGACCTTCGAGCAGGATGCCGGTCTCTTCGCCTTCGTGGGTCAGCATTTCCTCGCCGGTGTCGGCGCCGGGCGGGTAGATTTCGTTGAGAAAGGCGATGGCGCGACTCGGATGGGCGCGGCCGACCAGCTTCATGGTCACGGCGCCGTCGGAGATATCGATCAGCTCATGGGCCTTGTAGACGATCTGCGTCGGCGTTTCCTGGAGGATCTCTTCGGAAAAGAACTCGACCATCGACATGGGAATGCCGCCAAGCACCTTGCGCAACGAACTGATCGAGGGACTGACGCTGTTCTTCTCGATCATCGAAATGGTGCTATTGGTGACGCCCGCACGCTTGGCGAGTTCACGCTGAGACAGACCTTTCATTTTGCGGATGGATTGCAGTCGTTCACCGACGTCCAATGCGGCAGCCCCCCAGGCATTCAGGCGATGTTGTAATTGAGCGATATCATGGCATAGCGTTCAGTATTTACAACACTTGGACCCGAATCCGCCTGGGCAAACGCCCCAACGGTCGTGCCGGCTTCCCGCTATTGCCCGGTGTAGAGCCTCGGGACCCGGCGCAGGTTGCAGAAGATCTGGTACGGAATGGTTTCGGCCCGGGCCGCCACCTCGCTGGCCAGGATGTTCCTGCCCCACAGCTCGACGGTCGAACCCAGGCCAGCCTGGGGGATATCCGTGAGGTCGACGCAGAGCATGTCCATCGACACCCGGCCGAGCAACTGGCTGCGCTGGCCGGCCACCAGCACCGGCGTACCGGTCGGGGCATGGCGTGGATAACCGTCGGCATAGCCCATGGCGACCACCCCGAGGCGCATCGGCCCGGGCGTGACGAACCGGCCGCCATAGCCCACCGGCTCGCCGGCCGGCAGTTCGCGCACGCTGATGATTTTCGACTCGAGGGTCATGACCGGCTGCATCCACGAGGCGACCGGGTGCTCGGCGTCGAACGGGCTGGCACCGTACAGCAGGATGCCGGGGCGCACCCAGTCGCTGGGAATCCGCGGCCAGCCGAGCACCGCCGGCGAGTTGCGCAGGCTGACTTCGGCGGCCAGGCCCTGGCGTGCCGCCTCGAACACCGCGACCTGCTCCTCGCTGCGCGGGCTGTCCAGCTCGTCGGCCCGGGCGAAGTGGCTCATCAGCACGATCTTCGCCACCTTGCCGGTCGCCAGCAGGCGCCGGTAGGCCGGCTGGTAGTCGTCCGGGTGCAGGCCGACCCGGTGCATCCCGGTGTCCAGCTTCAGCCAGACGGTGATCGGCGCGGCGATGGCCGCCTGCTCGATCGCTTCCAACTGCCACAGCGAATGCACCACGCACCAGAGATCGTGCGCGACGATCAACGCCAGTTCGTCGGCCTCGAAGAAGCCTTCGAGCAACAGGATCGGCCCGCGGATGCCTGCGGCCCGCAGCTCCAGCGCTTCTTCGATGCAGGCCACGGCAAAACCGTCGGCCTCGGCTTCCAGGGCCTGGGCGCACTGTACCGCGCCATGCCCATAGGCGTCGGCCTTGATCACCGCGAGGGCACGGGCCCCCGCTACTTCGCGGGCCAGCCGGTAGTTGTGGCGCAGGGCTTGGAGGTCGATCAGGGCACGGGCAGGACGCATGGTGGCAAACTTCTAGACAGTCGATGGGTAATAAAAAACCGGCATGACAAATGGAGGGCCACAGGTCATGCCGGGAGAGGGATCTTGCTTAAGGCAGGGCGGCGACGACCAACAGTTCCACGAGGATTTCCGGTTCGCAGAGCTTGGCCTCGACCGTGGCGCGGGCCGGGGCGACGCCCTTGGGCAGCCACTTGTCCCAGACCGCGTTCATGCCGGCGAAGTCGGCATCGATGTCCTTCAGGTAAATGGTCACCGACAGCAGACGGGTCTTGTCGGTACCGGCCAGATCCAGCAGACGCTCGATGTTGGCGAGGGTCTCGCGGGTCTGTTTTTCGATGTCGCCACTCAGGTCGTCACCCACCTGCCCGGCCAGATACACGGTACCGCCGTGAACGACGATCTGGCTCATGCGCTCATTGGTGAGCTGGCGCTGGATTGCCATGTCTTGCAGTCTCCTGGTGATTGCCATAACGGGAAATATCGAGGCCTTCGGCACTGATCTGCGGCTTTTTCTTCGCCATCAGGTCAGCCAGCAGGCGACCTGAACCGCAGGCCATGGTCCAGCCGAGCGTACCGTGGCCGGTGTTCAGGAACAGGTTGCGCAGCGGCGTGGCGCCCACGATCGGGGTGCCGTCGGGGGTGGTCGGACGCAGGCCGGTCCAGAAACTGGCCGCCTGCAGGTCACCGCCCTGAGGATAAAGATCGTTGACGATCATCTCCAGTGTTTCGCGCCGACGCGGGTTCAGCGACAGGTCGAAACCGGCGATTTCCGCCATGCCGCCGACGCGGATGCGGTTGTCGAAACGGGTGATCGCGACCTTGTAGGTCTCGTCGAGAATGGTCGAGGTCGGCGCCATCGCCGGGTTGGTGATCGGCACGGTCAGCGAGTAACCCTTGAGCGGGTAGACCGGCGCCTTGATCCCCAGCGGCTTGAGCAGTTGCGGCGAGTAGCTGCCCAGGGCCAGCACGTAGCGGTCGGCGGTTTCCAGCTTGCCATCGATCCACACGCCGTTGACGCGGTCGCCGGCGTGGTCCAGGCGCTGGATGTCCTGGCCGAAGCGGAATTCCACCCCCAGCTTGACGGCCATTTCGGCCAGGCGGGTAGTGAACATCTGGCAGTCACCGGTCTGGTCGTTCGGCAGGCGCAGGGCACCGGCGAGGATATCGGTGACACTCGCCAGGGCCGGCTCGACGCGGGCAATGCCGGCACGGTCGAGCAGTTCGAACGGCACGCCGGACTCCTTGAGCACGGCGATGTCCTTCGCCGCGCCATCCAGTTGCGCCTGGGTGCGGAACAATTGGGTAGTCCCCAGGCTGCGGCCTTCGTAGGCGATGCCGGTTTCGGCGCGCAGTTCGTCGAGGCAGTCGCGGCTGTACTCGGACAGGCGAACCATGCGCTCCTTGTTCACCGCATAGCGGCTGGCGGTGCAGTTGCGCAGCATCTGTGCCATCCACAGGTACTGGTCGATATCGGCAGTGGCCTTGATCGCCAGCGGCGCGTGACGCTGCAGCAGCCACTTGATGGCTTTCAGCGGCACGCCCGGGGCAGCCCACGGCGAGGCATAACCGGGCGAGACCTGGCCGGCGTTGGCGAAACTGGTCTCCATCGCGACGGCCGGCTGGCGGTCGACCACCACCACCTCGAAGCCGGCCCGGGCCAGATAATAAGCGCTGGCGGTTCCGATGACGCCACTACCCAAGACCAGAACTCGCATGTTTATGCCCCTCAATGGCGGCCAGCCGCCGATGTTTATTGTTCAAAGCAGAGATGCGCGCAGTGTAAAAAACAACAGCCAGTGCTTTTCACTATATAAGTGCCTATATTTGGCGAGAATTCTCGGCAATATGGCTTTTTACGGAGGCGCATCCCCTATGCGGACCAATCACCAGAGCAAACGCGAGCTGGACAAGATCGACCGCAACATCCTGCGGATCCTTCAGACAGACGCACGTATTTCATTCACCGAACTGGGCGAGAAGGTCGGCCTGTCGACCACCCCCTGCACGGAGCGGGTACGCCGGCTGGAGCGCGAAGGGATCATCATGAGCTACAACGCCCGGCTCAATCCGCAGCACCTGAAGGGCAGCCTGCTGGTGTTCGTCGAGATCAGCCTCGACTACAAGTCCGGCGATACCTTCGAGGAGTTCCGCCGTGCGGTGCTCAAGCTGCCGCATGTGCTGGAATGCCACCTGGTGTCGGGCGACTTCGATTACCTGGTCAAGGCGCGGATTTCCGAGATGGCGTCCTACCGCAAGCTGCTGGGCGACATCCTGCTCAAGCTGCCCCACGTACGCGAATCGAAGAGCTATATCGTGATGGAGGAAGTGAAGGAGAGCCTGAACCTGCCGATCCCGGACTGAATCTGGCGACACACCGATCGCCTGGCGAGACTAGACTGTGTACGAAATTGTTTGAAACGCAGGTTAGGCAAGGCAAAAACCGGCGAGGAAGCGCAGTTGACTGGTTGTCAATGAGCATTCCGAGCCGGTTTTTAACGCCGCATAACCAAGTTTCAAGCGATTTCGTACATAGCCTAGACCAGCACCTGCCGGGTGCTGGCGATGTACTCATGAACCTGTTTCTCGATCCGCGGGTGAATCATCTCCACCGGTCGCCGGCCATTGGGGCATGGCAGGCTCGGCGTGGTGCCGAACAGCCGGCAGATCAACGGCCGCTCGTCATACACCGTGCAGCCATTCGGCCCCAGGTGTACGCAATTGAGTTCGTTCAGTGCCGCTTCCTGCTCGGCAGCGGTCTTGCGGGGCAGGCGGGCCATTTCCTCCGAGGAGGTGGTCACCGGCCCACAGCAGTCATGACAGCCCGGCACACATTCGAAGGACGGGATCTGCTGCCGCAGAAAGCGGATTTTCTGGCTGTTGCAGCTCATCGAGGCCTTACCAAATACCGGGAAAGACCTGGATTCTGCCTGAAAAGGCCCATCCCAGACAGCACCTCCTCTAGCCATGCAGGCCATCAAGTTGCCCGTGCGAGGGGCTGCGGCTTATCCTCCGTCAAATTTTCCAAACACGATCATCAGGACCACGCACATGAACGCCCCTGCCCGGCATACCGCTTCCTACTACGCCGCCAGCAGCCACCCGCAACCGGAATATCCTCCGTTGCAGGGCGAGGTGCAGGCCGACGTCTGCGTGGTGGGCGGCGGTTTCTCCGGGCTCAATACCGCCATCGAACTGGCCGAACGCGGCCTCGCCGTGGTCCTGCTGGAAGCCCGCAGGATCGGCTGGGGCGCCAGCGGGCGCAACGGCGGGCAACTGATCCGCGGCGTCGGCCATGGCCTGGAGCAGTTCGCCCCGGTCATCGGCCAGGACGGTGTGCACCGCCTGAAACTGCTGGGACTGGAAGCGGTGGAAATCGTCCGCCAGCGCATCGAGCGGTTCCGGATCGACTGCGACCTGACCTGGGGCTACTGCGACCTGGCGAACAAGCCCCGTGAACTGGAAGGTTTCGCCGAGGACGCCGAAGAACTCCGGCAACTGGGCTACCGCCACGAAACCCGCCTGCTGCAGGCCCACGAAATGCACAGCGTGGTCGGCTCCGACCGCTACGTCGGTGGCCTGGTCGACATGGGCTCGGGGCACCTGCACCCGCTGAACCTGGCCCTCGGCGAAGCGGCGGCGGCCGAACAACTGGGCGTGAAGCTGTTCGAACAGTCCGCCGTCACCCGCATCGACTACGACCCGCAGGTGCGGGTCCATACGGCACAGGGAGTGGTGCGCGCCACGACCCTGGTGCTGGCCTGCAACGCCTACATCAACGGGCTCAACGAGGAACTGGGCGGCAAGGTGCTGCCCGCCGGCAGCTACATCATCGCCACCGAGCCGTTGAGCGAGGAGCAGGCCCGCTCGGTGTTGCCGCAGAACATGGCGGTCTGCGACCAGCGGGTCGCGCTGGACTACTACCGGCTATCGGCCGACCGCCGCCTGCTGTTCGGCGGCGCCTGTCACTACTCCGGTCGCGACCCGCAGGATATCGCCGGCTACATGCGGCCCAAGATGCTCAAGGTATTCCCGCAACTGGCCGGGGTGAAGATCGACTACCACTGGGGCGGGATGATCGGCATCGGTGCCAACCGCCTGCCGCAGATCGGCCGCTTGCAGGCGCAGCCCAACGTCTATTACGCCCAGGCCTATGCCGGACATGGCCTCAACGCCACCCATCTGGCCGGTCGCTTGCTGGCCGAGGCCATCAGCGGCCAGCAACACGATGATTTCGACCTGTTTGCCCGGGTCCCGCATATCACCTTCCCGGGCGGCAGATACCTGCGTTCGCCGCTGCTGGCGCTGGGGATGCTCTGGCATCGCCTCAAGGAATTGCGCTAATCGGCCATTAGGCTGTGTACGAAATTGTTTGAAACGCAGGTTAGGCAAGGCAAAAACCGGCGAGGAAGCGCAGTTGACTGGTTGTCAATGAGCATTCCGAGCCGGTTTTTAACGCCGCATAACCAAGTTTCAAGCGATTTCGTACATAGCCTAGTCACGCCAGAAGGGTTTCAGCCCTTCGGCCAGGGCCTCGCTGCGGGTCAGGCCGATATCACGCAACTCGTCGGCCGTGAGTTCGAGCAGCACCTTGCGGGTACGCAGGCGATGCCAGAACAGGCCCATCCGACTCAACTCGGGAGCGCGCGGGGCAACGCAGGAAACCGCCCCCGCCCGCTCCTGCCCGGTCATCAGTTCCTGGTCACGCAAAACCAGACGCACATCGCTCAAGCCGTTCATTGCCATTGCTCCTTCGTTACTCGGTTGCCCTGAGTAGCAAGGATGGCCTTTGGCGCAAAACCATTACAGATTCAAACAACCTGTATTATTTCCATACAGATTTGGCGAAATCGTGACTGAATCCTGTATTTTCTGGCAATCTGTACCGGTATCCCGTTCGCACCCTGATCGAGCAGCCGCCATGAGCCTTTACGTCAACCTCGCCGAATTGCTGGGAACCCGCATAGAACAAGGCTTCTACCGTCCGGGCGACCGCCTGCCGTCTGTACGGGCATTGAGCGTGGAACATGGTGTCAGCCTGAGTACGGTGCAGCAGGCCTATCGGCTGCTGGAAGACAACGGACTGGCCCTGCCCAAGCCCAAGTCCGGTTATTTCGTGCCGGCCAGCCGGGAATTGCCGGCGTTGCCGGTCGCCGGTCGCCCGGCACAGCGGCCGGTGGAAATCTCCCAGTGGGACCAGGTGCTGGACCTGATCCGCGCGGTGCCACGCAAGGACACCGTACAGTTGGGCCGCGGCATCCCCGACATCGGCAGCCCGACCATGAAGCCGCTGCTGCGCAGCCTGGCGCAGATCAGCCGTCGCCAGGACCTGCCAGGGCTGGCCTACGACAACATTTACGGCAACCTCGGCCTGCGCGAGCAGATCGCCCGGCTGCTGCTCGATTCCGGCTGCCACCTAGGCGCCCAGGACCTGGTGGTCACCACCGGCTGCCACGAGGCGCTGTCGGCCAGTATCCGTGCCACCTGCAACCATGGCGACATCGTCGCGGTGGACTCGCCCAGCTTCCATGGCGCCATGCAAACCCTCAAGGGCCTGGGCATGAAAGCCCTGGAGATTCCCACCGACCCGCTCACCGGCATCAGCCTCGACGCCCTCGAACTGGCCCTGGAACAGTGGCCGATCAAGGCCATACAGTTGACCCCCAACTGCAACAACCCGCTGGGCTACATCATGCCGGAGTCGCGCAAGCGGGCACTGTTGCAGCTGGCGCAGCGCTTCGACGTGGCGATCATCGAGGACGATGTGTATGGCGAACTGTCCTACACCTACCCGCGACCGCGGACCATCAAGTCGTTCGACGACGATGGCCGGGTGCTGCTCTGCAGTTCGTTCTCCAAGACCCTGGCTCCGGGCCTGCGGGTCGGCTGGGTCGCGCCCGGCCGCTACCTGGAACGCGTGCTGCACATGAAGTACATCAGTACCGGCGCCAGCGCCCCACAACCGCAACTGGCGGTCGCCGACTTCCTGCGCAACGGCCATTTCGAGCCGCATTTGCGGCGGATGCGCACGCAATACCAGCGCAATCGCGACCTGATGCTCGATTGGGTCAGCCGCTACTTCCCCGCCGGTACCCGTGCCAGCCGGCCCCAGGGCAGCTTCATGCTGTGGGTCGAGCTGCCGGAGGGCTTCGACACCCTGCGGCTCAATCGCGCCCTGGCCGACCAGGGGGTCCAGGTCGCGGTGGGCAGCATCTTCTCGGCCTCGGGCAAGTACCGCAATTGCCTGCGGATGAACTACGCTGCCAAGCCAACGGCGCAGATCGAGGAGGCGGTCCGCAAGGTTGGCGCGACAGCGATCCGCCTGTTGAACGAAGATTCGTGCAGCGACGATTGACCTTTATCCGCCGGCCAGCGTCCATATCCCGACACTGGCCAGACTCGACCTGGGGCGACCGCGCTTGAAATCCTGCTTCCTGTTGCTCGCCCTGCTGCTGGGCGGATGTGCCTCGTTGGACGCGCCCCGAGTTCCCAGCCAGGCACTGCCGGCCGCGGACTCGGCCTTCGGTCGCGACCTCCAGGCCCAGGCCGCGCCCTACCAGGGGCGCTCGGGCTTCCGTCTGCTGCCCAACGGCGGCGAGGCCTTCAGGGCCCGCGCCGAGCTGATCCGCAACGCCCGGAGCAGCCTCGATCTGCAGTACTACATCGTCCATGACGGCCTGAGCACCCGGCTGCTGGTGGACGAACTGCTCAAGGCCGCCGACCGCGGCGTACGGGTGCGTATCCTGCTGGACGACACCACCAGCGACGGCCTCGACGACCTCATCGCCACCCTGGCCGCCCACCCGCATATCCAGATCCGCCTGTTCAACCCGCTGGACCTGGGCCGCAGCACCCTGGCCACGCGCACCCTCGGCCGGCTGTTCAACCTCAACCTGCAGCACCGGCGCATGCACAACAAGCTGTGGCTGGCCGACAACAGCGCGGCCATCGTCGGCGGACGCAACCTGGGCGACGAGTATTTCGGCGCACAACAGGACCTGAACTTCACCGACATCGACATGCTCAGCATCGGGCCGGTGGCCGAGCAGCTCGGCCACAGCTTCGACCAGTACTGGAACAGCGCCCTGAGCAAACCCATCGGCGAATTCCTCTCGCGCCAGCCCACCGCCAGCGACCTGGCCGACACCCGCGAGCGCCTGCAGCGTTCCCTGGCCGACTGGCGCCAGCGCAATGCCGCGCTGTACCAGCGCCTGGCCGACTACCAGTACCACCCCCGGCTGGACACCTGGCGCCGCGAACTGATCTGGGCCTGGAACCAGGCGCTGTGGGATGCGCCGAGCAAGGTACTGGCCCGGGACGAACCCGACCCGCGCCTGCTGCTGACCACCCAGCTGTCACCCGTGCTGAGCAGCGTGCACAGCGAGCTGATGATGATTTCCGCCTACTTCGTCCCCGGCCAGCCGGGGCTGGTGTACCTGACGGGGCGGGCCGACGCCGGGGTTTCGGTGAGCCTGCTGACCAACTCACTGGAGGCCACCGACGTGCCGGCCGTGCACGGCGGCTACGCACCCTATCGCAAGGCGTTGCTGGAACACGGGGTGAAACTCTTCGAACTGCGACGCCAGCCCGGCGCCCCTGGCGGCAGCGGTCCGCGCCTGTTCCACAGCGGTTCGTCCAAGGGCTCGGACTCCAGCCTGCACAGCAAGGCGATGATCTTCGACCGGCAGAAGGCCTTTATCGGCTCGTTCAATTTCGATCCGCGCTCGGTGCTGTGGAACACCGAGGTCGGGGTGCTGGTGGACAGCCCGCAACTGGCCGAGCACGTGCGCACCCTGGCCCTGCAGGGCATGGCCCCGGCGCTGAGCTACGAGCCGCGCCTGGAGGCCGGGCAACTGGTGTGGGTCACCGAAGACAACGGCCAGATCCATGTCCTGCACCGCGAACCTGGCAGTTGGTGGCGCCGGATCAACGCCTGGCTGACCAACCGCGTCGGCCTGGAGCGCATGCTCTAGACCGACACGGGCTCGACCCGACCGAATGCCCCCTGGCGCAACACCAGCATCACCAGGCCAAGCGCCCCCGCCGCCATGAACAGCGGCAAGGCATGCCCGCTGATCCACTGGCTGCCCGCCCCTGCCGCCAGCGGCCCGAGCAGGCAACCGATACCCCACAACTGGGCCACGTGGGCGTTGGCACGAACCAGCGCGTCATCACGATAACGTTCGCCGATCAGAATCAGCGACAGCGTGAACAAGCCTCCCGCGCTCGCCCCGAACAGCACCCACAACGGCCAGATCAGCAGGGTGTCGATCAGCAGGGGCACCGCCAGGCTCGACAGCATCAGCACCACCGCGCAACCGACGAACATCGCCCGCCGCGAAATACGGTCGGCCAAGGCCCCGATGGGCAACTGCAGCAGCGCATCGCCGACCACCACGGTGCTGACCATCGCCAGGGCGATGTCCGCCGTGAAACCCTGGCGCAGGCAGTAAACCGGCAGCAGCGTCAGGATCATCGCCTCGAAGGCGGCGAACAGCGAAATGGCCCAGGCGATCGCCGGCAGGCCGCGACAGAAACCCAGCAGGTCGGCCAGGGTCACGCGCCCGGACTCCGCGCTCGGCGCTCCGGTACGCCCCAGTAACAGGAACGGCGAGGTCACCAGCAGCGCCACGCCGACCCAGAAGCCATAGTCACGCTCGGTGCCCACCGCCGCCAGCAGCAGCGGCCCGGCCAGTTGGCTCAAGGCGTAGCTGCTGCCGTAGAGCGCCACCAGGCGTCCGCGCCATTGCTCGACCACCAGCTGGTTGATCCAGCTTTCGCCGAGAATGAACACGATGGTCAGAATCACCCCGATCATCAGGCGCAGCACCAGCCATACCGGATAGCTGGGCAACAGCGCCAGCAGCCCGATGGAAAAGGCCCCGGCCCACAGACACGAGGCCATCAGCCGGGCAGTGCCCAGCCGCGCCGCCAGCCGACTGGACAGGCTGGCACCGACCAGCACGCCGATGGCCGGCATCGCCGCCATGACGCCAATGGCGAACGCGCCATAACCCCAGCTTTCCAGGCGCAACGACACCAGCGGCATGCTCACCCCCAGCGCCAGGCCGACGCTGAGCACCGAGGCCAGGACGGCGAAATAAGTCGCCCAACGCATTTCCACGCTCCTGTGGACAAGTTCTTGTCAAAGACGACGCAGCCGGGCCTCCTCGCGCAAAGCCCGGCTGCATCATGGATGCACCGCATCCTTGGATCGCTCCCACGCTCCGTGTGGAAAAGCAGCCCGTGACACGACGCGTCCCAAGAGCGGACGCCGAGCGTCCGGGGAGGCATTCCCACGCCGAGCGTGGGAACGATCGGTAGGAGACAGATGGCAATCGCCGGCAGGCCGGCTCCTACAGGCCAAGGCGCCCTGAAGAGGTTACAGCTTGATCCAGGTCGCCTTCAGTTCGGTGTACTTGTCGAACGCATGCAGCGACTTGTCGCGGCCATTGCCCGACTGCTTGAAGCCACCGAACGGCGCGGTCATGTCGCCGCCATCGTACTGGTTGACCCATACGCTGCCGGCCCGCAGGGCCTTGGCGGTCAGGTGCGCCTTGGAGATGTTCGCGGTCCAGACGGCAGCGGCCAGGCCATACGGCGTGTCGTTGGCGATCTGGATGGCCTGCTCGACGGTATCGAAGGTGAGCACCGACAGCACCGGGCCGAAGATCTCTTCCTGGGCGATCTTCATCGCGTTGGTCACGCCGTCGAAAATCGTCGGTTCGACGTAGGTCCCGCCGGTTTCCTGCAGGGTACGCTTGCCACCGACCACCAGCTTGGCGCCGTCGGCATGCCCGGCGTCGATGTAGGACAGCACGGTATTCATCTGCTGGGTGTCCACCAGCGCCCCGACGTTGGTCTGCGGGTCCAGCGGGTTGCCCGGCTTCCAGGCCTTGAGGGCCTCGACCACCAGCGGCAGGAACGTGTCCTTGATCGAACGCTCGACCAGCAGGCGCGAACCGGCGGTGCACACCTCGCCCTGGTTGAAGGCGATCGCACTGGCCGCGGCCTCGGCGGCGGCCTGCAGGTCCGGGGCATCGGCAAAGACGATGTTCGGGCTCTTGCCACCGGCCTCGAGCCAGACGCGCTTCATGTTCGACTCGCCGGAGTAGACCAGCAGTTGCTTGGCGATCCTGGTCGAACCCGTGAACACCAGGGTGTCGACATCCATGTGCAGGGCCAGGGCCTTGCCGACGGTGTGACCGTAGCCGGGCAGCACGTTCAGCACACCGGCCGGGATACCGGCCTCGACGGCCAGGGCGGCGATGCGGATGGCGGTCAGCGGGGATTTTTCCGAAGGCTTGAGGATCACCGAGTTACCGGTGGCCAGGGCCGGGCCGAGCTTCCAGCAGGCCATCAGCAGCGGGAAGTTCCACGGCACGATGGCGCCCACCACGCCGACCGGCTCGCGAGTCACCAGGCCCAGCTGGTCATGGGGCGTCGCGGCGACTTCGTCGTAGAGCTTGTCGATGGCCTCGCCGCTCCAGCTCAGTGCCTGGGCGGCGCCGGGTACGTCGATGAACAGCGAGTCGGTGATCGGCTTGCCCATGTCGAGGGTTTCGAGCAGGGCCAGCTCTTCGGCATTGGTTTTCAGCAACGCGGCGAAACGGATCATGGTCGCCTTGCGCTTGGCCGGGGCCAGGCGCGACCAGATCCCGGAATCGAAGGTGGCACGGGCATTTTCCACCGCACGCTGGGCGTCGGCGCTGTCGCAACTGGCAACCTGGGCCAGCAGCCGGCCATCGACCGGGCTGATGCACTCGAAGGTTTCGTTCGAAACGGCGGCGGTGTATTGGCCATTGATGTAGGCGCGGCCTTCAATCTTCAGCTCACGGGCGCGTTGTTCCCAGTCGGCACGAGTCAGGGTGGTCATGCGAGTGTCCTCCTCTTATTGAAATAGAAGCGCCACGCGCTCGCGCGCAAGCACCGTCGAGAATCCTGTTCGATGGCCCATTTTTTCGGCCCACGACACCCACCACCCTAAACCAGCGGCCCCTGAACTTTCAATATATTTGACAGCAGCTGGGCAAACGCCGTTGCCATGTTCATTTTAATAAACATAGACTCCAGACATTCGAGTACCCGCCCTGTCACTGCCGAGGAAAAGCAGCATGAACATCCAGGACATCGTCGATTTCAGCGAAGCCACCACCGCCCCCGAACGCTTCCGCCCGGCGCCGGAGAAGGTGCTCAAGGGCGATCCGGAGCAGACGATCTTCAATCACTACGACAGCCCCTGCGGGCAGATGAATGCCGGCGTCTGGGAAGGCGCGGTCGGCCAGTGGACCGTGAACTACACCGAACACGAATACTGCGAAATCGTCCAGGGGGTGTCGGTGTTGCGCGACAACGATGGCAACGCCAAAACCTTGCGCGCTGGCGACCGCTTCGTGATCCCGGCCGGCTTCAAGGGTACCTGGGAGGTGCTGGAGCACTGCCGCAAGATCTATGTGGTGTTCGAACAGAAAGCCTGATCAGGCGGCCACGCACCAGCTACGCGACTCCCCGGCGGCGCGCTGCGGATAGGGGATGTCGAGGCTGAGGTCGGTGCGCTCGACACGCAACCGGCCATCGGCGGTTTTCTCCAGCTCGGTCGGGGCCAGCGCGAGGATCCAGTAGAGATCCTCGCGACCGCAGGCGGATGTCAGCTGGGTGGCAACCGTGGCCGCGTGGAGATCGATTCGGCCGTCGCCCAGGACGAAGCCGGCCCGCACCCCGACTTCGATGGTCCCCGGCTGCATGGCCAGGTGGTAGGAATCGCCCACCTCGAAACTGTCCGGCAGGGCCCGGTTCGGCACCAGCAGGCGCCCGCCCGCCGGGTCGTGGAAACGCTGCACGAAAGGCTCCAGGGCTTGCGCCGCCTGGTGGTTGGCAGCGGCGACAGCCTTGCGGATGCGCCGCTCCATGCGTTCATCGGCGGGCGCGACAACCGGCGCCACCGGTTCCAGCAGGATCGCCAGCGGTGTTTCGCCCCGAGCCACACGGGGCAACCAGTCCACGCCCTGGCGTTCGAGCAGGTAGCCAGCGAGATCCCCCAGCACATAGCTCTCCAGGTCAGGAGCCAGGTAGTCCTCCTGTGCCTGGCGGGTCAATGCCTCCAGCATCGACTCCGACCATTCGGCCGAGCCGGGGCGCACTCCCCGGGCCAGCAGGCCGGCAACCGTCTCCACGTGGCGCGCACTGCCCTCGGAGCGGTCGACCTGGCGAAGACGTACCGCCTCCTCGGCATGTTCGTCCAGCCAGCGGCGATACCAGTAGCTGGCCCGAGCCAGCCCCTCGGGCTGCCCCCGGGCCGCCGCCAGCAACTGGCGAATGATCCGATTGCGCAGCAGCCTTGGCTCGGCGCTGGCGGGATAGGCGATGCTGCGCTGCGCCCCCGGCAGGCGTAGCCAGGCGGCTTCGACATGGAAGTGAAAGGCCTCGTGGGTCGCCAGAGCGAACAGCTCGGGCAACGCCTTCGGGTCCTGCAGCCGTTGTCGCTCATGCTCCGGCACCGTCTCACCCAGGCCGACGAAGATCGCCGGGCGCCCTTCCCAGGCAATCCGCCGATAGCGCTGGTACTCATGGCTGACACCCAGCGCCCTGACCTTCGCCATTTCCACCTCCTGCCCTTCGCGCATCCCCATCACAAAGGCCCGCCGCCCATCGCTGACCACCAACCGGATGTCGGCGAATATCCGGGTAGCGTGGTTGAACCCGGCCAGCGCCGGCCAGGCCGTCCGCGTCGCCCGGATCAGCCGTTGCACATAGGCTTCGGTGGTGATTTCGACAGCGGCCAGGGGGGCCGCCGAGACCGCGACACTGGCTGCCGCCAGGAACACCAGCAGCAACAATAAAAACATCCTTGCGATAACCATGAACGTCCTCCCTGACTGCGTTTTCTGGTTGCCCAGGCAGTCTAGGAAAGGCAAAACGGAAAAAACGCAGGAAATGGCGGAGCGCTGCGCAGGAAAAGGCCGGAAAAAAGGCGAAAAAAAACCCCGAACCAGTCGGGGTTTTTTTCGAAAAACAAAATCAATTACTTGATTTTGCCTTCCTTGTAGATCACGTGCTTGCGAACAACCGGATCATATTTCTTGATCTCGATCTTGTCCGGAGTAGTGCGCTTGTTCTTGTCAGTCGTGTAGAAATGACCAGTACCGGCGCTCGAGATCAGACGAATCAATTCACGCATGATTTAGCTCCTTATACCTTGCCATCACGGCGCAGTTCGGCCAGCACGACGTCGATGCCGCGCTTGTCGATGATACGCATGCCCTTGGCGGAAACGCGCAGGCGCACGAAACGCTTCTCCGACTCGACCCAGAAGCGGTGATGCTGCAGGTTCGGCAGGAAACGACGACGGGTTTTGTTGTTTGCGTGGGAAATGTTATTCCCAGTCACCGGACCCTTACCGGTAACTTGACAGACTCTAGACATGCCTCAGCCCTCTAAAACCACATGCCCAACCCGGCATGGGTTGGCCGCTTAATCTCTCAGTCATTTGGCGCCAGGCGCCGCGTTTCTTTAAGGGTCTTACCGGCTACACCTACAAGCGAAGGAACCGGGCCCCTAGAAAAGAGCGCTGCTTTATACCAGAAAGACTACGGTGCAACAACATCAAGTGCGATTAAAACCGTGTCGAGTGCCCGAAAACCTGGGTACGAGACCCCAATGCCGGGGCTCGGGACGAAAAATGCCGCTCGTCGCACAAAATTCGCCACACACGGCAGGAGTCCGCAAATCTCTTACGGACAAGAGCGCCGGATTCTACAGCAACCCAGGCCGGCCGAGTAAAAATGGGATAGTCAATTGCCGTCCGGGGTACTAGGGTAGAGGTTTTTCCAGACTGCACTCGCAGATGGGACAACGACCTGCAAAGGAAACTGAACATGCGCTTCGCTGCCCTGCCGCTATTGCTCGTCCCGTTTTTCGGCCCGCTGGCCCATGCCGCGACCTCGTTGAGCGTCTGCACCGAGGCCAGCCCCGAAGGCTTCGACGTCGTGCAGTACAACTCGCTGACCACCACCAACGCCTCGGCGGACGTGCTGATGAACCGCCTGGTGGACTTCGATGCCGCCAGCGGCAAGCTGGTACCGAGCCTGGCAGACAGCTGGACCGTCTCCGATGACGGCCTGACCTACGATTTCAAGCTGCATCCGGGCGTGAAGTTCCATCACACCGACTACTTCAAGCCGACCCGCGACCTGAGCGCGGCCGACGTGCGCTTCAGCTTCGAGCGCATGCTCGACCCGGCCAACCCCTGGCACAAGATTGCCCAGAGCGGCTTCCCCCACGCCCAGTCACTGCAACTGCCGGCGCTGATCAAGCGTGTCGAGGCCACCGATCCGCTGACCGTGCGCTTCACCCTCGATCACCCGGACTCGACCTTCCTCGCCGCCCTGAGCATGGGCTTCGCCTCCATCTACTCGGCGGAGTACGCCGACAAGCTGATGGCCGCCAACACCCCGGAAAAACTCAACAGCCAGCCGATCGGCACCGGCCCGTTCGTGTTCGGCCGCTTCCAGAAGGACGCCTCGATCCGCTACAGCGCCAACCCGGACTACTTCGCCGGCAAGCCGGCGGTCGACACCCTGGTGTTCGCGATCACCCCGGACGCCAACGTGCGCCTGCAGAAACTCAAGCGCAACGAATGCCAGATCGCCCTCTCGCCCAAGCCCCTGGATGTCGGCTCGGCGAGCAAGGACCCGGCACTCAAGGTGGAGAAGACCGCTGCCTTCATGACCGCGTTCGTCGCCATCAACAGCCAGCACCCGCCATTGGACAAGCCTGAGGTGCGCCAGGCGATCAACCTGGCCTTCGACAAGACCAGCTACCTCAAGGCCGTCTTCGAAGATACCGCCGAAGCCGCCAACGGCCCGTATCCGCCCAACACCTGGAGCTACGCCGGGGAGCTGCCCGGCTATGCCCACGACCCGGAGAAGGCCAAGGCGCTGCTGGCCAAGGCCGGGCTGAAGAACGGCTTCCAGACCACCCTCTGGACCCGGCCATCCGGCAGCCTGCTCAACCCGAACCCGAGCCTCGGTGCGCAACTGCTGCAGGCCGACCTCGCCGAAGTGGGCATCCAGGCGGAAATCCGCGTGATCGAGTGGGGCGAACTGATCCGTCGCGCCAAGGCTGGCGAACATGACCTGCTGTTCATGGGCTGGGCCGGCGACAACGGCGACCCGGACAACTTCCTGACCCCGCAATTCTCCTGCGCCGCCGTGAAGTCCGGGACCAACTTCGCCCGCTACTGCGACGCCAACCTGGACAAGCTGATCAGCGCCGGGAAAACCACCAGCGAGCAGGGCGTGCGCAGCAAGCTCTACCAGCAGGCCCAGGCCCAGATCCAGCAGCAGGCACTCTGGCTGCCGCTGGCCCATCCGACCGCCTTCGCCCTGGTGCGCAAGGACGTCCACGGCTACCAGGTAAGCCCGTTCGGGCGCCAGGACTTCGCCAAGGTCAGCGTCAAGCCCTGATCCGCCTAGTGGCCTGTACGGTTAATTCGAATACTCAATTTCGGGTCCAGCAACGCAGTCTGGCGAAGCCCTGGACCCGGAGTCGAGTGTGCGAATTAGCCACACAGGCCACTAGCGGCCCCGGAAACGGGGCCGTGCGCTACATCATCCCATGCTCCATCATCGAGAACGGCTCGCCATCGCCGATCACGAAATGATCGAGCACCCGCACGTCCACCAGTTCCAGTGCATCGCGCAGGCGGCCGGTCAGCAGCCGATCGGAGTGACTGGGCTCGGCCACCCCCGACGGGTGGTTGTGACAGAGGATCAAGGCCGCCGCATTGTGCGCCAGCGCCCGCTTGACCACCTGCCGTGGATACACGCTGGCATTGTCGATGGTGCCGCGAAACAGCGCCTCGAAGGCCAACACCCGGTGCTTGGCATCCAGGAACAGGCAGCCGAACACTTCGTGGGCCTCATGGCGCAACATCGCCTTCAGGTAATCGCGTACCGCCCGCGGACTCTCCAGTACCGACTCGCGCCGCAGACGCTCGGCCAGATGCCGGCGGGCCATTTCCAGCACCGCCTGCAACTGGGCGAACTTCGCCGGCCCCAGGCCCAGCTCCAGGCTGAATTCCCGCTGGCCTGCCTCCAACAGACTACGCAAACTACCGAATTGCCCTAACAGATGCCGCGCCAGATCCACCGCGCTCTTGCCGCACACACCGGTGCGCAGGAAGATCGCCAGCAACTCGGCATCGGACAGACTGGCCGCTCCCAACTCCAGCAATTTCTCCCGCGGCCGCTCCGCCGCCGGCCAATCACGAATACTCATCACACCTCCCTGTGCCCCTGGGGCCCGCTGTTCCATGACGGGCGCTGTGTTATCGTAGTCCATCTTTTTCACCCCCGAACCGGCCTGGGGAGGCGTCCTCGGGGGAAGTAATCACTGGACACTAAAAGGCAGGCCTATGCAGCGGCTGTATCGGAAACGCATCGTTCTCGGCGTCGGCGGCGGCATTGCCGCCTACAAAAGCGCCGAGCTGGTTCGCCGACTTCTCGACCAGGGCGCCGAAGTACGCGTGGTCATGACCCGTGGCGGCAGCGAATTCATCACCCCGCTGACCATGCAGGCGCTGTCCGGACACCCGGTGCACCTGGACCTGCTCGATCCGGCGGCCGAAGCCGCCATGGGCCACATCGAACTGGCGAAATGGGCCGACCTGGTGCTGATCGCACCGGCCACCGCCGACCTGATCGCCCGCCTGGCCCAGGGTATCGCCGATGACCTGCTGACCACCCTGGTGCTCGCCACCGATGCCACCGTCGCCATCGCACCGGCCATGAACCAGGCCATGTGGCGCGACCCGGCGACCCAGGCCAACACCCAGCTGTTGCAAAGCCGCGGCTTCAAGGTCTTCGGTCCGGCCGCCGGCAGCCAGGCCTGTGGCGACGTCGGCCTGGGCCGCATGCTCGAGGCCACCGACCTGGCCCAGCGCGCCGCCGACTGCTTCCAGCACCTGGCCCTGACCGGCCGGCATGTGCTGATCACCGCCGGCCCGACCCAGGAAAACATCGACCCGGTTCGCTACATCACCAACCACAGCTCCGGAAAAATGGGCTTCGCCCTGGCCGAGGCCGCGGTCGAAGCCGGCGCCCGGGTGACATTGATCACCGGCCCGGTGCACCTGCCTACACCGGATCGGGTCAGCCGTATCGATGTGGTCAGTGCCCGCGACATGCTCGCCGCCTGCGAGGCCGCGATTCCCTGTGACCTGTTCATCGCCTCCGCCGCGGTAGCGGACTACCGCCCGGAAGTCGTTGCCCCGCAAAAACTCAAGAAAGACCCTACGACCGGCGACGGCCTGCTGCTGCAGATGGTGCGCAACCCGGACATCCTGGCAACCATCGCCGGCCGCCCCGACCGCCCCTTCAGTGTCGGCTTCGCCGCCGAGACCGAGCACCTGCTCGACTACGCCGCGCGCAAGCTCAAGGACAAGAACCTCGACCTGATCGTCGCCAATGACGTGGCCAACCCCAGCATCGGCTTCAACAGCGAGGAGAACGCCTGCAGCGTGATCGACCGCGACCTGCAGGCCACCGTTTTCACCCAGACCAGCAAGGGCAAGATCGCCCGCCAGCTGATCTCTTTCATCGCTTCACGACTGAACCAGGTTTAATCCCCATGCACGCTTTGCAAGCCAAGATCCTCGACCCGCGCATCGGCAGCGAATTCCCCCTGCCGCAGTACGCCACGCCCGGCTCCGCCGGCCTCGACCTGCGCGCCATGCTGCAGCAGGACACCGTACTGGAACCGGGCCAGACCTTGCTGATTCCCACCGGCCTGTCGGTCTACATCGGTGACCCGGGCCTGGCCGCACTGATCCTGCCGCGCTCGGGCCTGGGCCACAAACACGGTATCGTCCTCGGCAACCTGGTGGGCCTGATCGATTCGGACTACCAGGGCGAACTGATGGTCTCCTGCTGGAATCGCGGCCAGAGCGCCTTCACCATCGCCGTCGGCGAACGCATCGCCCAACTGGTACTGGTACCGGTGGTCCAGGCGCACTTCGAACTGGTCCAGGAGTTCGACGAAACCCAGCGCGGTGCTGGCGGTTTCGGGCATTCGGGCAGCCATTGACCTACGCTGATCCTGGCCGGTGCCGAGAAACCGGCCAGGATGATTCGCGCGGCATTTCAGGATGAGTTTCGCGGAGGCGGTATTTGAAAGGCTTCAAGCGCAGTGCAAAGGCCGGCAACGGACCCGGACATCATGACCAGCCGTCTTCGAACGAGGCCGCCCATCCACTGCTGCCAGGCCTGAAAATCGCGCTCGGCGGCGTGCTTCTGGCGGCCGCACTGCTCTGGTTCGGCGTACTGGCCCCCACCCATCAGTTCTTTCGCTCGCAAATGGCGCAATCGGCCGGTAGCACGGCTGCGTCCAGGCTGAGCCAGGTCACCAACGACCTGATCGCCGAGACCGACGCCGCCGCGCTCAACCCTGCCCTGCTCAAGGCCCTGCAAAACCCGGACGGCAATGCCGTGAAAGCGGCGGAAAACAGCCTGCGCTACCTGCCCGGCCTGGTGGATGCGCAACTGAACCTGCGCGACGCCGCCCAGCCTCTCACCGATCGTGCGGCACCGCTCAATTTCTCGGCACTGGACCTGATCCGGCGCGCCGAGCGTGGCGTCAAACCCCCACCGGAAGCCTACAAGGTCGGCCAGCGCTGGCTGGTCTACAGCGTCGCGGCGCTGCACGAGACAACGGACGCGCCAGTGGCCGGCACCCTGCTGCTGGTCTTCGACCTGCAACGGCTGCTGCAACCCCTGAGCTATTGGCAAGAGAACATCGGCTCGCTACACCTGACCCAGAGCATTCTCGGCAGCCCGGAGCAGGTGCTCGATCAGCGCGGTATCGGCGCCTCGACCGAAAGCTACCCACTCGGCACCGGCAATGGCAACTGGACACTGAAGTTCGTCCCGGGAACGGCCTTCCAGTTCGGCTATCCGCTCCAGGTCTACGGCTTCCTGCTGCTGGCCATCGCGCTGGCGCTCGGCAGCGCCGCACTGGCGATCCGGCTGACCCACCGGCGCCTGCAACAGCGTCTCGACGACGATGCCCGACAGCTGGAACAACTGCTTCACGAACTCTCCAGCGGAAAAGCCGTCAAAGCCTTCAGTTTGAGCCTGCCGGCCCTGAATGGACTGGCGCAGGAACTGGCGCGCTTCTCCCAGCGCAACGCCCAGCCTGTCGCCACCACGGACCACACCGGCATTGACCCGGGCCAGACGACCAGCAGTGCCCCGGAGCCGATCCAGCCCGTCACCCACGGTGCCAACTGGACCGATCCGCTATTCCAAGGTGTCGACATCCTTGATATCGACATTCTCGACGAAAACCAGGACTTCCTGAGAACGGAGCACCCTCAACCCATGAACAGCACCGTACCGACCTTTCCAGACAGCATCTTCCGCGCCTACGACATCCGCGGCACCGTCCCGGAAACCCTGAACGGCGAGACCGCCTACTGGATCGGCCGCGCCATCGGCTCCCAGAGCCTGGCCCAGGGCGAACCGAATGTCTCGGTCGGCCGCGACGGACGCCTGTCCGGCCCGGAACTGGTCCAGCAACTGATCCAGGGCCTGCATGACAGCGGCTGCCACGTCAGCGACGTCGGCCTGGTGCCGACCCCGGCCCTGTACTACGCGGCCAACGTGCTGGCGGGCAAGTCCGGGGTGATGCTGACCGGCAGCCACAACCCGTCGAACTACAACGGCTTCAAGATCATCATCGCCGGCGACACCCTGGCCAACGAACAGATCCAGGCCCTGCACACCCGCCTCAAGACCAACGACCTGAGCAGCGGCAAGGGCAGCATCGAGAAGGTCGAGATCCTCGACCGCTATTTCAGCCAGATCCGCGAGGACATCGTCCTGGCGAAAAAACTCAAGGTGGTGGTCGACTGCGGCAACGGCGCCGCCGGCGTGATCGCGCCCCGGTTGATTGAAGCGCTGGGCTGCGAGGTGATCCCGCTGTTCTGCGAAGTCGACGGCAACTTCCCGAACCACCACCCGGACCCGGGCAAGCCGGAAAACCTCGAGGACCTGATCGCCAAGGTCAAGGAAACCAACGCCGACGTGGGCCTGGCCTTCGATGGCGACGGCGACCGCGTGGGCGTGGTGACCAACACCGGCAGCATCGTGTTTCCCGACCGCCTGCTGATGCTGTTCGCCAAGGACGTGGTGTCACGCAACCCTGGCGCGGATATCATCTTCGACGTCAAATGCACCCGCCGCCTGACCCCGCTGATCCAGGAATATGGCGGTCGCCCGGTCATGTGGAAAACCGGTCATTCGTTGATCAAGAAGAAAATGAAGCAGAGCGGTGCCCTGCTCGCCGGCGAGATGAGCGGCCATATCTTCTTCAAGGAACGCTGGTTCGGTTTCGACGACGGCATCTACAGCGCGGCACGCCTGCTGGAGATCCTCAGCCAGGAGAAATCCAGCGCCGAGGAGCTGTTCGCGACCTTCCCGAACGATATTTCCACGCCGGAGATCAACATTAATGTGACCGACGAGGGCAAATTCAGCATCATTGAAGCCCTGCACGACGCACAATGGGGCGATGCCAACCTGACCACCATCGACGGGGTCCGGGTCGACTACCCCAAAGGCTGGGGCCTGGTTCGCGCGTCCAACACCACACCGGTGCTGGTACTGCGCTTCGAGGCCGATACCGAGGACGAGCTGCAGCGTATCAAGGACGTGTTCCACGCCCAGCTCAAACGTGTTGCACCCGATCTCCAATTACCGTTCTGACATCCGGGCGGTGTAGAACACCGCCTGACCACTTGTTTCACCGGAGCCCTGAATGACCCTCGAACGCGAAGCCGCTGCCAACACCGCCAAGGTTCTTTCCGAAGCATTGCCCTACATCCGCCGATACGTCGGCAAGACGCTGGTGATCAAGTACGGCGGCAACGCTATGGAAAGCGAAGAGCTCAAGACCGGCTTCGCCCGCGATATCGTGCTGATGAAGGCCGTGGGCATCAACCCGGTGGTCGTGCACGGCGGTGGCCCGCAGATCGGCGACCTGCTCAAGCGCCTGTCCATCGAAAGCCATTTCGTCGACGGCATGCGCGTCACCGATGCGCAGACCATGGACGTGGTGGAAATGGTCCTCGGCGGCCAGGTGAACAAGAGCATCGTCAACCTGATCAACCGCCACGGCGGCAGCGCCATCGGCCTGACCGGCAAGGACGCGGAACTGATCCGGGCGAAGAAACTCACCGTCACCCGCCAGACCCCGGAGATGACCGCACCGGAAATCATCGACTACGGCCAGGTGGGTGAAGTGGTCGGGATCAACACCGACCTGCTGAACCTGCTGGTCAAAGGCGATTTCATTCCGGTGATCGCGCCGATCGGCGTCGGCGCCAACGGTGAGTCCTACAACATCAACGCCGACCTGGTGGCCGGCAAGATCGCCGAGGCGCTGAAGGCCGAGAAGCTGATGCTGCTGACCAACATCGCCGGCCTGCTGGACAAGGAAGGCAAGGTCCTGACCGGCCTGAGCACCGACCAGGTCAACGCACTGATCGCCGACGGCACCATCTACGGTGGCATGCTGCCGAAGATCCAGTGTGCACTGGAAGCGGTCCAGGGCGGCGTGGGCAGCTCGCTGATCATCGACGGCCGGGTACCGAATGCGGTGCTGCTGGAGATCTTCACCGACACCGGCATGGGCACCCTGATCAGCAACCGCAAGCGTCACTGATCCGGACACCCCTGATGAAAAAGCCCCGCTCCGGGAAACCGGGCGGGGCTTTTTCATGACCGAGATCTCAGCGCAACAACTGCTCGACCCGCGCCCGATCCGCGGCGAAGTCCTGCTGAACCCGGACCCGCGCCGCCTGATACCTGGCGATATCGGCCTTCATCCGCACCTGCTCGTCGCGCAGGCCGCCGAGCTGCGCCAGCAACTCGGGAGCAACCTCCTTGCCGGCACGCTCCTGCTCCGCCGCCTGGCCCTGCAGGCCCGCCTGCTGGGCCAGCAGCGCCTGGAGGTTGTTCTGCACGTTGGCAATCAGCGCATCCAGCTCGGCCAGCCTGCGGGCCTGGGCCTTGTCGACGTCCTCGACACTGGAATAGCGCTGCAGCAACTGGGCATTGGCATCCGCCTGGGCCTTCTCGGCCTGCTTGCGCTGCTGCTGTTCGGGCGTGAGCGCCGGAGCCACGGTCTGCACCACCCGGCCCTGCTGGTTCAGCACCTGGTAGCCCTTGCCGACGTACTCCGGCGGCACACCCTGGCGGTCCAGCACGGTGACGCCCTTGTCATCAACATACCGATAGAACAGCACCTCGTCCGCCTGTACGGCGAACGGGGCGCCAAGCGCCAGGGCCAGAAACAGGCAGACCGGGCGCAAGGGGAATCAGATCCCGTACTGCGCGCGGTAGGCCTCCACCGCGGGCAGGTGCTGCTTGAGCTGCTCGTCACCGGCGAGGAATTCCAGCACCTGGTTCAGCGAGACGATGCTCACCACCGGGATACCGAAATCGCGCTCGACTTCCTGGATCGCCGACAACTCGCCGTTGCCACGCTCCTGGCGATTCAGTGCGATCAGCACGCCCGCGGCCTTCGCGCCGTCCTGGGACTCGATGATCTGCATCACCTCACGGATCGCGGTGCCGGCGGTGATCACGTCGTCGATGATCAGCACATTGCCGGTCAGTGGCGCGCCCACCAGGCTGCCGCCTTCGCCATGGGCCTTGGCTTCCTTGCGGTTGAAGCACCAGGGCAGGTCGCGCTGGTGATGCTCGGCCAGGGCCACGGCGGTCGCGGCCGCCAGCGGGATACCCTTGTAGGCCGGGCCGAACAGTACGTCGAAGGGAATGCCGCTGTCGACGATCGCCGCGGCATAGAAACGCCCCAGCTGGGCCAGCGCGGAACCTGAGTTGAACAGGCCGGCATTGAAGAAGTACGGGCTGGTACGCCCCGACTTCAGGGTGAACTCACCGAAGCGCAAAACCCCGCGATCGATGGCAAAACGGATGAAATCGCGCTGATACGCCTGCATGAAAAAACCCCAAATACCACGAATTTAGCTAATTAGGTAGACCTCGGGTATCATACACGCACGTGATTTTTGGGGCCATTTATGCGGATCATCAGTGTGAACGTCAATGGTATTCAGGCTGCAGTCGAGCGCGGTTTGCTCAGTTGGCTGCAAGCCCAGAATGCCGACGTCATCTGCCTGCAGGACACCCGCGCCTCCGCCTTTGAACTGGATGATCCAGCCTTCCAACTGGATGGCTACTTCCTTTATGCCTGCGATGCCGAAGTCCCCGCCCAGGGTGGCGTGGCTCTGTACTCGCGGTTGCAACCGAAGGCCGTCATCAGCGGTCTCGGTTTCGAGACGGCGGACCGCTACGGGCGCTACCTGCAAGCCGATTTCGACAAGGTCAGCATCGCGACCTTGCTGCTTCCATCAGGGCAGAACGGCGATGAAGACTTGAACCAGAAGTTCAAGCTCATGGACGACTTCGCCCGCTATCTGGACAAGCAGCGGCGCAAACGTCGTGAATACATCTATTGCGGCTCGCTGTACGTGGCGCAACAGAAGCTCGATATCAAGAACTGGCGCGACAGCCAGCAGTCTCCGGGCTTCCTGGCTCCGGAACGGGCCTGGATGGATGAAATTCTCGGCAACATGGGCTATGTCGACGCCCTGCGCGAAGTCAGCCGTGAAGGTGACCAGTACAGCTGGTGGCCGGATAGCGAACAAGCCGAGATGCTCAACCTCGGCTGGCGTTTCGACTACCAGATCCTGACGCCGGGTCTGCGTCGCTCCGTGCGCAGCGCCCGCCTGCCACGCCAGCCGCGCTTCTCGCAGCACGCGCCGCTGATCGTGGACTACGACTGGACGCTGACCATCTGAGCCAGTGAGACAGGGTCCCGGCGGGAACCTGGACAGCGCCCACAAAAAAGCCGACATCATGTCGGCTTTTTTGCATCTGCTCGTACCGGTCAGTCAGCCAGGGCGGCGTTCTGCAATTCGAAAATCTCGCCCATGCCCTTCTTCGCCAGCTCCAGCATCGCATTCAGCTCTTCAGGCTGGAACGGCGCACCTTCGGCGGTGCCCTGCACTTCGATGAAACCGCCCGTGCTGGTCATCACCACGTTCAGGTCGGTTTCGGCAGCGGAGTCTTCCAGGTAGTCCAGGTCCAGCACCGGTTCGCCCTGGTACATGCCCACCGACACGGCGGCGATCATCTGCTTGAGCGGGTTACCGGCCTTGAGGCCACCGCGCTTCTTGATCACCTTCAGCGCGTCGGCCAGCGCCACCATGGAGCCGGTGATCGACGCCGTGCGGGTGCCGCCATCGGCCTGGATCACATCGCAGTCGACATACAGGGTGATGTCGCCGAGCTTGGACATGTCCAGCGCTGCGCGCAGCGAACGCCCGATCAGACGCTGGATCTCCAGGGTCCGGCCACCTTGCTTGCCACGGCTGGCTTCGCGCTGGGTGCGCTCACCGGTCGCCCGCGGCAACATGCCGTACTCGGCGGTCAGCCAGCCCTGGCCCTGCCCCTTGAGGAAGCGCGGCACCCCATTCTCGACACTGACCGTGCAGATCACTTTGGTGTCGCCGAACTCGACCAGTACAGATCCCTCGGCGTGTTTGGTGTAGTTGCGGGTGATGCGGATCGAGCGAAGCTGATCGGCGGCGCGACCACTTGGACGTTTCATCTGGGAATACCTGTACAGGGACGGAAATCTACCCGGCATTATAGAGGTCATGGCCGGCGCTGGGCACTTCTAAAAATCCAACAGCATACTTCCGGCGTCTACAACCCAACCACAGGGCAGGAGACCTTCGTCCTGCCCGCCACACTGCGCTACAATCCTGCGCCTTTGCTGCCAGTCGGCTTCAATCTACCCATCAGGCCCGCCCGACAACGTCGGCAGGCCCGAACAGCGAGGTACTTCCATGGTCCATAGCATGACCGCCTTCGCCCGTGTCGAAAGTGCCGGAACCCGGGGCACCCTGAGCTGGGAGCTGCGCTCGGTCAACAGCCGCTACCTGGAACCGCACCTGCGCCTGCCGGAATCGTTCCGCGACCTCGAGGGCGCCGTGCGCGAAGCCCTGCGCCAGGGCCTGTCCCGCGGCAAGCTGGAATGCACCCTGCGCTACACCGAGGAAACCGGCGGCCAGCCGCTGCAGATCGACCGCGAGCGCGCCACGCAACTGATCGCCGCCGCCGAGACCGTCGCCAGCCTGATCAAGCAGCCGGCTGCCCTGAACCCGCTGGAAGTCCTGGCCTGGCCCGGCGTGCTGGTGGCCGATGCCAGCGACCCGCAGGCCCTGAACAACCAGGCCCTGGCCCTGTTCGCCGATGGTTTGAAAGAACTCAGGAAAGGTCGCGAGCGCGAAGGTGCGGAACTGGCCCGCCTGATCAACGAGCGCCTGGCCGCGATCGAGGAGGATGTCGCCACCCTGCGCGAGCAGGTGCCGCAGATGCTCGCCACCCAGCGCCAGAAGATTCTCGACCGCTTCGCCGACATGCAGGCCGAACTGGACCCGCTGCGCCTGGAACAGGAAATGGTCCTGCTGGCGCAGAAGAGCGACGTCGCCGAAGAGCTCGACCGCCTGAGCACCCACATCATCGAAGTACGCCGGGTGCTCAAGTCCGGCGGTGCCGCCGGAAGGCGCCTGGACTTCCTGATGCAGGAGCTCAACCGCGAAGCCAACACCCTGGGCTCCAAGGCCTTCGACCCGCGCAGCACCGCCGCCGCGGTCAACCTCAAGGTGTTGATCGAACAGATGCGCGAACAAGTACAGAATATCGAGTAAGGCTACCCCGACATGACCCAAAGCACTGGCACCCTCTACATCATTTCCGCACCGTCGGGCGCAGGCAAGACCAGCCTGGTCAAGGCCCTGATCGACGCCCAGCCGCAGATCCGCGTGTCGGTCTCGCACACCACCCGCGCCATGCGCCCGGGCGAGACCAACGGAGTGAACTACCACTTCGTCGACCGCGCCGAGTTCGTGCGCCTGACCGAACAGGGCGACTTCCTCGAACAGGCCGAAGTCTTCGGCAACCTCTACGGCACCTCCCAGAGCAGTCTGCAGCAGACCCTCGACGCCGGCCACGACCTGATCCTGGAGATCGACTGGCAAGGCGCCCAGCAGGTCCGCCGGCAGATGCCCCAGGCCCGCTCGATCTTCATCCTGCCGCCGAGCCAGCAGGCCCTGCGCCAGCGCCTGAACAACCGCGGCCAGGACAGCGACGAAATCATCGAAGGCCGGATGCGCGAAGCGGTCAGCGAAATGAGCCACTACGTCGAATACGATTTCCTGATCATCAACGACGATTTCGCCCACGCCCTGGACGATCTCAAGGCGATCTTCCGCGCCAACCGTCTGCAACAGCAGCCGCAGCAACAGCAGCATGCCGCCCTGTTGAGCGAGTTGCTGGCCTGAAACAAAGACTTTCCAAAAGCGTCGCAAGGGCTTTACATTGCACCTTGTGGCGCAACGGAATCTCTGCTGAAAAAAACAGCGCTTCCCTAATCGCTGGTGATTTTTTAAACTGTTGAGTCCGCTCGCCCATCCGGGCAGCCCGCCTACCGCATTTGCTACGAGGAACACCATGGCCCGCGTAACCGTTGAAGACTGCCTAGAACACGTGGATAACCGTTTCGAGCTGGTCATGCTCTCCACCAAGCGTGCTCGTCAACTGGCGACCGGCGGCAAAGAGCCGAAAGTGGCATGGGAAAACGACAAGCCTACCGTCGTTGCCCTGCGTGAAATCGCCGAAGGCCTGGTGAACTACGAAATGATCGCCAACGAGGAGATCGTCGAAGACGAACCTCTGTTCGCGGCTTTCGAGGACGAGTCCAACGAGGCCGTCTAAGCCTATGCCTGGTCGACGTAGCACGGCGCAGGGTACAAGGCTTCGGCCGGGGGAAACCTCATGCCGAGCATAGACGCCCTCGCCGATCGCTTATCGACCTACCTCGGTGCCGACCAGGTCAACCTGGTCCGCCGGGCGTACTTCTACGCCGAACAGGCCCACGACGGCCAGCGCCGTCGCAGCGGCGAAGCCTACGTCACGCACCCGCTGGCGGTGGCGAGCATTCTTGCCGACATGCACATGGACCATCAGAGCCTGATGGCCGCGATGCTGCATGACGTGATCGAAGACACCGGGATCGCCAAGGAAGCGCTGCAGGCGCAGTTCGGCGAGACCGTGGCCGAACTGGTCGACGGGGTCAGCAAGCTGACCCAGATGAACTTCGAGACCAAGGCCGAAGCCCAGGCGGAAAACTTCCAGAAGATGGCCATGGCCATGGCCCGCGATATCCGCGTGATCCTGGTCAAGCTCGCCGACCGCCTGCACAACATGCGCACCCTGGAAGTGCTGTCCGGGGAAAAACGCCGGCGCATCGCCAAGGAAACCCTCGAGATCTACGCGCCCATCGCCAACCGCCTGGGCATGCACGCGGTGCGTATCGAGTTCGAGGACCTGGGTTTCAAGGCCATGCACCCGATGCGCTCGGCGCGCATCTACCAGGCGGTCAAGCGCGCCCGCGGCAACCGCAAGGAAATCGTCAACAAGATCGAGGAATCCTTGAGCCACTGCCTGGCGGTGGACGGTATCCAGGGCGAAGTCAGCGGCCGGCAGAAACACCTCTACGGCATCTACAAGAAGATGCGCGGCAAGCGCCGGGCCTTCAACGAGATCATGGACGTCTATGCGTTCCGGGTCATCGTCGACAAGGTCGACACCTGCTATCGCGTGCTCGGCGCCGTGCACAACCTGTACAAGCCGCTGCCCGGCCGTTTCAAGGACTACATCGCGATTCCCAAGGCCAACGGCTACCAGTCGCTGCATACCACGCTGTTCGGCATGCACGGCGTACCGATCGAGATCCAGATCCGCACCCGCGAAATGGAAGAGATGGCCAACAACGGCATCGCCGCCCACTGGCTGTACAAGTCCAGCGGCGACGAGCAGCCCAAGGGCACCCATGCCCGCGCCCGCCAGTGGGTCAAGGGCGTGCTGGAGATGCAGCAACGCGCGGGCAACTCCCTGGAATTCATCGAGAGCGTGAAGATCGACCTGTTCCCGGACGAGGTCTACGTGTTCACGCCCAAGGGCCGGATCATGGAGCTGCCCAAGGGCTCCACGGCGGTCGACTTCGCCTACGCGGTGCACACCGACGTGGGCAACAGCTGTATTGCCTGTCGGATCAATCGCCGTCTCGCCCCGCTGTCCGAACCGCTGCAAAGTGGCTCCACGGTCGAGATCGTCAGCGCCCCCGGCGCCCGGCCGAACCCGGCATGGCTCAACTTCGTGGTCACCGGCAAGGCCCGTACCCATATCCGCCACGCCCTGAAGCTGCAACGCCGCTCGGAATCCATCGCCCTCGGCGAGCGCCTGCTGAACAAGGTGCTCAACGGTTTCGACAGTGCCCTGGACAGGATTCCGGCCGAGCGCGTGCAATCGATCCTCCACGAGTACCGCCTGGAGTTGATCGAGGACCTGCTCGAGGACATCGGCCTGGGCAACCGCATGGCCTACGTGGTGGCCCGACGCATGCTGGGCGAGGGCGAACAGCTGCCGAGCCCCGAGGGCCCGCTGGCGATTCGCGGCACCGAAGGCCTGGTGCTCAGCTATGCCAAGTGCTGTACGCCGATTCCGGGCGACCCGATCGTCGGCCACCTGTCGGCGGGCAAGGGCATGGTCGTGCACCTGGAAAACTGTCGCAATATCAGCGAAATCCGCCACAACCCGGAAAAATGCATCCAGCTCTCCTGGGCCAAGGATGTCACCGGCGAATTCAACGTCGAGCTGCGTGTCGAACTGGAACACCAGCGCGGCCTGATCGCCCTGCTGGCCAGCAGCGTCAACGCGGCCGACGGCAATATCGAGAAGATCAGCATGGACGAACGCGATGGTCGCATCAGCGTGGTCCAGCTGGTGGTCAGCGTGCACGACCGCGTGCACCTGGCCCGGGTGATCAAGAAACTGCGCGCCCTGGCCGGAGTGATCCGCATCACCCGCATGCGTGCGTAGCCTCCCGCGGCCGGACATTACAAGGAGTCATTCATGACCAAGAGCGTTATCAGCACCGACAAGGCCCCTGCTGCCATCGGCACCTACTCCCAGGCGATCAAGGCCGGCAACACCGTGTACATGTCCGGCCAGATTCCCCTGGACCCCAGGACCATGGAACTGGTGGAAGGCTTCGAGGCCCAGACCGTGCAGGTGTTCGAGAACCTCAAGGCCGTGGCCGAAGCCGCCGGCGGCTCGTTCCGGGACATCGTCAAGCTGAACATCTTTCTCACCGACCTGAGCCACTTCGCCAAGGTCAACGAGATCATGGGCAGGTACTTCGAACAGCCGTACCCGGCGCGAGCCGCCATCGGCGTTGCCTCGCTGCCACGCGGCGCGCAAGTCGAGATGGACGCCGTCCTGGTCATCGAATAAGCCCCCGGAACCACACCGCACTGCCTGGCGCGCCCCCCCCCGACAGCGCGCCAGCCTCGCCTGCAAGGATTTCACCATGCGCAAAGCGCTAGCCCTCCCGCTGTTCGCCCTCCTGCTTGGCGGTTGCGCCAGCGATCCCGCCAAATATGACGTCAGCGGCACCTGGATCAACCAGGCCGCCATCGACGCGGCCGTGAAAAAGGGCAGCCTGCGCGAAGCCCTGGCCACTTATGGGCCGAACCTGGAGTGGAGTGTCGACACCCGCACCGGCCAGGCCAAATACAGCAACGGTTTCGAGCGCCCTGAAGGGCAAGTGCGTGCCGATGGCAAGCAGTGGCATGTCGACTTCTATGGCAGCGCCGGCACCTCGCTGGCCCGCGACGGCAAGGAGCTGATCCAGGGCGCCAGCGATTACGAGCCCGAGCAGCCGTTCGTCCGCGCCCCGACCGAACTGCCGGCCAACGCCCCGGTCGGTGCCAGCTTCGAGCAGGCGCTGTATTCGGCGTTCATGGGCGGCGACTGGAAAATCGTCAGTGGCCCGGGTGAAGGCAGCGAGGTGAAATTCCTTCCGGACGGACGCCTCGAAGGCCTACCGGGCGCCGATCGTTACGCCTTGTGCCTGGCGGGCGACTGCGCCTCGATGAGCGGCGACAACGACAGCATCTGGCTGCAGCAGGGCGACCGCGGCAATGCCTGGATCTTCGTCCGCAAGGGCAAGCAACTGGAGATCTTCCAGGCGCTGAACTCGGCGGCCGCCGACGAGAAGCCACAGCTCTATCCCGGCAATCGCCAGTGGCTGCTGGAAAAGTGACAACACCGTTCCTGTAGGAGCCCGACTTGCCGGCGAAGACGCACTCAAGGCCTGGCAAGCCAGGCTCCTGTGGGAGCGGGCTTGCCGACGAAGCCTTCAGCGCCCTTCGAGAATCGCCGCATACCCCTCGCGATAGCTGGGATAACGCGGAACCCAGCCCAGCGCCCGTGCCCGGGCGTTGCTGCAACGCTTGCTGCCAGTACGACGCACGCTGGCCTCGGCATCCCATTCGGTGACCCCCAGGTATTCGCGCAACCAGGCCACCACCTCGGCCAACGGAGCTGGCGCATCATCGACACCGATGTAGCAATCCTCCAGCACCCGGCCCGCCCGATCGGCCTCCAGCAGGAATGCCAGCAACCCGGCCGCATCGTCGGCATGAATGCGATTGCCGTAGAGCGGTGGCTCGACAGCCACCCGATAACCCCGGCGCACCTGAGTCAGCAGCCACTCGCGGCCCGGCCCGTAGATCCCGGTCAGGCGCACCCGGCTCGCCGCAATGCCACTGTCGAGTGCCAGTTGCTCGGCCTCGAGCATCAACCGCCCGGAGTAACCCTCGGCTTCGGTCGCCGACGTTTCATCCACCCACTCGCCCTGCTGCTGCACGTAGACGCTGCTGCTGGAGACGAACAACAGCCGCCGTGGCCGCTGCCCGGACTCCCCGAGCCAGCCCAGGACATGCCGCAGACCGTCGACATAGGCCGCCCGATAGCCGGCCTCGTCGTGCTCGGTCGCCGCCGCGCAATACACCACATAGTCCAGTGAACCGGTCGGCCAGCCCGCAGGGCGCTGCGCACTGAACAGATCGCCCGCCACCCCCTGCACGCCCTCCGGCAGACGGGAAATCGAGCGGCGCAGACCGTAGACCTGCCAGCCCCGGCCCAGCAGTTGGCTGGCCAGGCGAGAACCGACATCCCCGCAGCCGGCAATCAGAACAGAAGGAGCGGACATCGGAAACCTCCACGCAAAGGGCCACAGCCTAGCGTCAGGAATGGACGAACGGCCAGCAATCGAAGAAAAAAAGATACTCTATTACTTCTGTTAACAAGAATTACTTGCAATAATGACCACCCATTTGTTCTCGGCCCAACGAGGCCTGGAAGGACAAGACCCACTTTTACTTCGCTCAGGTCCGGCCAGCATGACACGCATTCACTCCTCCGCCTCGCCAACCCAGTTCCACAGCCCGTCGCGCGTCTGGCGCTCGGTGGCAGCGGTGCTGTTCAGCCTGTTGCTGGCCCCGACCGCCGCATTCGCCGATGAGCCGGCCAACCACGCCGCACCGGCCGCCACCGCAGCAGCACCGGCCGCGACCGCGCCGATCGCGGCCGACCAGGCCCCCGTGGAGAACGCCGCCCCGGCCGAGGCCTCCGATACCGACGCACTGCCAGCCGAAGGCAACAGCCTGGGCATGTCCCACGACCTGTCTCCGTGGGGCATGTACCAGAACGCCGACATCATCGTGAAGCTGGTCATGATCGGCCTGGCCATCGCCTCGATCATCACCTGGACCATCTGGATCGCCAAGGGCTTCGAACTGCTGGGCGCCAAGCGTCGCCTGCGCGGTGAAATCGCCAGCCTGAAGAAAGCCGTGACCCTCAAGGACGCCAGCGCCACCGCCGCCAAGGAAGGTACCCTGGCCAACCTGCTGGTGCACGATGCCCTCGAGGAAATGCGTCTGTCGGCCAACAGCCGCGAGAAGGAAGGTATCAAGGAACGCGTCAGCTTCCGCCTGGAGCGCCTGGTGGCCGCCTGCGGCCGCAACATGAGCAGCGGCACCGGCGTACTGGCCACCATCGGCTCCACCGCACCGTTCGTCGGTCTGTTCGGTACCGTATGGGGCATCATGAACAGCTTCATCGGCATCGCCAAGACCCAGACCACCAACCTCGCCGTGGTTGCCCCGGGTATCGCCGAAGCCCTGCTGGCGACCGCCCTCGGCCTGGTCGCCGCCATTCCGGCGGTGGTCATCTACAACGTCTTCGCCCGCTCCATCGCCGGCTACAAGGCCCAGGTTTCCGACGCTTCGGCCCAGGTTCTGCTGCTGGTCAGCCGTGACCTGGACCACCTGCCGTCCGAGCGCGCCAGCCAGCCGCACATGGTCAAGGTAGGTTAATCCGCCATGGGTCTGCATTTGAAGGAAGGCGCGGACGACGAGCTGTCCGAGAACCACGAAATCAACGTCACGCCGTTCATCGACGTGATGCTGGTACTGCTGATCATCTTCATGGTGGCGGCGCCCCTCGCCACCGTGGACATCAAGGTTGACCTGCCGGCCTCGACCGCCAAGCCGTCGCCACGGCCCGAGAAACCGGTGTTCCTCAGCGTCAAGGCCGACCAGAAGCTGTTCCTCGGCGAGGAAGAGGTCAAGGCCGAGTCCCTGGGCCCGGCCCTGGACGCCAAGACCCATGGCAAGAAGGACACCACCATCTTCTTCCAGGCCGACAAGGGTGTGGACTACGGCGACCTGATGCACGTCATGGACGCGCTGCGCGCGGCCGGTTACCTGAAGGTCGGCCTGGTCGGACTTGAGACGGCAGCCAAGAAATGATCACGACGCGCCAAAAACTGACGCGTTACGGCGGTAGCCTGGCCCTGGTGCTGGGCGTTCACGCGGTGGCGATCCTCGCCGCCCTGAACTGGTCGGTGTCCAAGCCGATCGAACTGCCGCCGCAGGCGATGATGGTCGAGCTGGCCCCGCTGCCGCCCGCGCCGCCCCCACCGGCCCCGCCCAAGGTGGTGACCCCGCCGAAGCCGCCGGAGCCGGAGGAAGAGCTGCCGCTGCCGAAGCTGGCCGAGGCACCGAAACCGACGATCTCGGTCCCCAAGCCGGTCAAGCCCAAACCCAAGCCACAGCCGCCCAAGCCGGAAGTGAAGAAGGAACCGGAGAAGGAAAAGCCCAAGGAAGAGGAGAAACCTTCCGAGGAGCCGCCGACCACCCGTCCGCCGGAGAAATCCGCGGCGCCGGCACCGGGCCCATCGCCCCAGCAGCTCGCCGCCAAGGCCAGCTGGGAAGGCACCCTGCTGGCGCACCTGGGCAAGTACAAGAAGTACCCGCCTGCCGCCCAGTCGCGCGGCAAGGAAGGCCTGAACCGTCTGCGCTTCGTCGTCGACGCCGAAGGCAAGGTGCTCTCGTACGAACTGGTGGGCCGTTCGGGCAACGCCGACCTGGACCGGGCCACCCTGGAAATGATCCGTCGTGCCCAGCCGCTGCCCAAGCCGCCGGCCGACATGCTGACCAACGGCAGCATCGAGATCGTTGCGCCCTTCGTCTACTCGATCGACAAGCGCAACCGCTAGCCCTTCCCGAATCCCACGCAACCCGTGGGATTCTTCCTTTTTTCATATAGAAACTGACAGCGGCTTTGGCTCGCCCCTTGTGGGAGCGGGCTTCCACAGCGCCTCCCTGCCGCCCCCTCCGATCGACATTGACGACAATCTTCACCAAACCTTCACCTGATAACGTGCGTCTATCGATTGCAGCCGTTATGCTTGGTTGGCAACTTCATGGACGCCCACTATGACCCTGACAGAATTACGCTACATCGTTACCCTCGCCCAAGAGCAGCACTTCGGCCACGCGGCCGAGCGCTGCCATGTCAGCCAGCCGACGCTGTCAGTGGGCGTGAAGAAGCTGGAAGACGAGCTGGGCGTACTGATTTTCGAGCGCAGCAAGAGTGCCGTGCGCCTGACGCCGGTTGGCGAAAGCATCGTGGCCCAGGCCCAGAAGGTCCTGGAACAGGCCCAGGGCATCCGTGAGCTGGCCCAGGCCGGGAAGAACCAGCTGACCGCACCGCTGAAGGTCGGCGCGATCTACACCGTCGGCCCGTACCTGTTCCCGCACCTGATCCCGCAACTGCACCGGGTCGCCCCGCAGATGCCGTTGTACATCGAGGAAAACTTCACCCACGTGCTGCGCGACAAGCTGCGCAACGGCGAACTGGACGCGGTGATCATCGCCCTGCCGTTCAACGAGGCCGATGTGCTGACCCTGCCGCTGTACGACGAGCCGTTCTACGTGCTGATGCCGGCCACGCACCCCTGGACCCGCAAGGAAACCATCGACAGTACCCTGCTCAACGACAAGAGCCTGCTGCTGCTCGGCGAAGGCCACTGCTTCCGCGACCAGGTCCTCGAAGCCTGCCCGACCCTGGGCAAGGGCACCGAAGCGTCCAAGCACACCACGGTCGAGTCCAGTTCGCTGGAAACCATCCGCCACATGGTGGCCTCGGGCCTGGGCGTGTCGGTACTGCCGCTGTCGGCCGTGGACAGCCATCACTATGCGCCCGGCGTCATCGAGGTGCGTCCGCTGACGCCGCCGACACCGTTCCGCACCGTGGCCATCGCCTGGCGCGCCAGCTTCCCGCGACCCAAGGCGATCGAGATCCTCGCCGATTCGATCCGCCTGTGCTCGGTGGCCAAGCCGCCCGTTGCGAGCTGAATGCCGTGACCGAGCTGTCGCAGGTCTCAGTCACGGCACTCAAGGGTGTCGGCGAAGCCATGGCCGAGAAACTGGCCAGGGTCGGCCTGGAAACCATCCAGGATGTACTGTTCCACCTGCCCCTGCGCTACCAGGACCGCACCCGCGTGGTTCCCATCGGCGCCCTGCGCCCCGGCCAGGACGCGGTGATCGAGGGCGTGGTCATCGGCGCCGATGTGGTCATGGGCAAGCGCCGCAGCCTGCTGGTGCGCCTCAATGACGGCACCGGCAGCCTGAGCCTGCGCTTCTACCACTTCAGCAACGCCCAGAAGGAAGGCCTCAAGCGCGGCACCCATGTGCGCTGCTACGGTGAGGCCCGCCCCGGCGCTTCGGGGCTGGAAATCTACCACCCGGAATACCGCGCGCTGACCGGCGACGAGCCACCGCCGGTGGACCAGACCCTGACGCCGATCTACCCGCTGACCGAGGGCCTGACCCAGCAACGCCTGCGCCTGCTGAGCCAGCAGAGCCTGGCCATGCTCGGCCCGCGCAGCCTGCCGGACTGGCTGCCGCGGGAGTTGGCCAGCGACTACCAGCTGGCACCGCTGGACGATGCGATCCGTTACCTGCACCAGCCGCCGGCCGATGCCGACGTCGAGGAACTCGCCCTCGGTCACCACTGGGCCCAGCATCGGCTGGCCTTCGAAGAATTGCTCACTCACCAACTGTCCCAGCAGCGCCTGCGCGAAAGCCTGCGGGCCCTGCGTGCCCCGGCGCTACCGAAAGCGCGCAGGCTGCCCGCACAGTTTCTCGCCAACCTCGGTTTCCCGCCGACCGGCGCCCAGCAGCGGGTGGGCAACGAGGTCGCCTATGACCTCAGCCAGCCCGAGCCGATGCTGCGACTGATCCAGGGCGATGTCGGCGCGGGCAAGACCGTGGTCGCCGCCCTGGCCGCTCTGCAGGCGCTGGAAGCCGGCTACCAGGTGGCGCTGATGGCGCCGACCGAGATTCTTGCCGAGCAGCATTTCATCAATTTCCAGCGCTGGCTCGCCCCGCTGGGCATCGAGACCGCCTGGCTGGCCGGCAAGCTCAAGGGCAAGGCCCGCGCCAACGCCCTCGAACAGATCGCCAACGGCACACCGATGGTGGTCGGCACCCACGCCCTGTTCCAGGACGAAGTGCAGTTCAGGAACCTGGCCCTGGTGATCATCGACGAACAGCACCGCTTCGGCGTCCAGCAGCGCCTGGCGTTGCGCCAGAAGGGCGTTGGCGGGCAGATGTGCCCGCACCAGCTGATCATGACCGCCACACCGATCCCGCGCACGCTGGCGATGAGCGCCTACGCCGATCTCGACACCTCGATCCTCGACGAACTGCCACCCGGCCGGACGCCGGTGAACACCGTGCTGGTCGCCGACAGCCGGCGCTTCGAGGTGGTGGAACGGGTCCGCGCCGCCTGCGCCGAAGGGCGGCAGGCCTACTGGGTCTGCACGCTGATCGAGGAGTCCGAGGAACTGACCTGCCAGGCCGCCGAGACCACCTTCGAAGAGCTGACCGCCGCCCTCAGCGAACTGCGGGTCGGGCTGATCCACGGGCGCATGAAAGCCGCGGAGAAAGCCGCGGTGATGGCCGAATTCAAGGTCGGCAACCTGCAACTCCTGGTCGCCACCACGGTGATCGAAGTCGGTGTCGACGTGCCCAACGCCAGCCTGATGATCATCGAGAACCCCGAACGCCTGGGCCTGGCGCAGTTGCACCAGTTGCGCGGCCGGGTCGGTCGCGGCAGCGCCGTCAGCCACTGCGTGATGCTCTACCACCCGCCACTGTCGCAGATCGGCCGCCAGCGCCTGGGGATCATGCGCGAGACCAACGATGGCTTCGTCATCGCCGAAAAGGACCTGGAGCTGCGCGGTCCCGGGGAAATGCTCGGCACCCGCCAGACCGGGCTGCTGCAGTTCAAGGTCGCCGACCTGATGCGCGACGCCGACCTGCTTCCGGCCGTGCGCGATGCGGCTCAAGCCCTGCTGGCACGCTGGCCGCAGCACGTCAGCCCGCTGCTGGAACGCTGGCTGCGCCACGGCCAACAATACGGCCAAGTGTGATAGACCTCACATTTCGTGGACCAATGACCGGGACAAGCTGGTTATACTGCTGAAATTGTAGGAAGCCGGATACAGACCATGACTGAAGTTGCCCTCATCGATGCAACCCCGCACACCCCGTCTGTGGTTCGAATGCTGCTCGACAAGCTCGCCATCAACTACCGTGAAGTCACCGACTCCCCGAGTCTGCCGGCGGCGCGCAAGGTTCAGGCGGTGCTGCTCGATGACGCAGTCGGTGCGCTCATGGTGCTGTTCCCGCAGAACCAACTGCTCGACCTCAACCGCCTGGCCGAACTCACTGGTCGGCGCCTGACGGCGGTGTCGACCGAACGCCTGGAGCGCATGCTCGGCAAGCACAGCCTGCACCTGTTGCCCGGCCTGCCAGCGCTGACCAGTTCGCCCTGCCTGTACGAAGAACAGCTGCTGCGCGAGCCGAGCCTGCTGATCAACTCCGGCGAAACCGGCCTGCTGCTGGAAATCGCCACCGACGACTTCAGGAGCATGCTTACCAAGGCCAGCGCCGCCAGCTTCGGCGAAGCCCTGGGCAACATTCGTCCGAACCTCGACCGTCCGGACGACGATCGCAAGGAAATCACCCAGGCGGTCCAGGTGTTCACCGCCCGGCGCATCCAGCAGCGCCTGGAAGCGACCATCGAGATTCCACCGCTGGCGGAGACTGCGCAGAAAATCATCAAGCTGCGGGTCGACCCTGACGCAACCATCGACGACATCACCGGCGTGGTCGAGACCGACCCGGCCCTGGCCGCCCAGGTGGTGAGCTGGGCGGCGTCACCGTACTACGCCTCGCCGGGCAAGATCCGCTCGGTGGAAGACGCGATCGTACGGGTGCTGGGCTTCGACCTGGTGATCAACCTGGCGCTCGGCCTGGCCCTGGGCAAGACCCTGAGCCTGCCCAAGGACCAGCCACAGCACAGCACGCCGTACTGGCAGCAATCGATCTACACCGCCGCGGTGATCGAGGGCCTGACCCGCGCCATGCCGCGCACCCAGCGCCCGGAAGCCGGCCTGACCTACCTGGCCGGCCTGCTGCACAACTTCGGCTACCTGCTGCTGGCCCACGTGTTCCCGCCGCATTTCTCGCTGATCTGCCGGCACCTGGAGGTCAACCCGCACCTGTGCCACAGCTATGTCGAGCAGCATCTGCTGGGTATCAGCCGCGAGCAGATCGGCGCCTGGCTGATGCGCTACTGGGACATGCCGGACGAACTGGCCACCGCCCTGCGCTTCCAGCACGACCCGCACTACGATGGCGTGTATGCCGAGTATCCGAACCTGGTGTGCCTGGCGGTGCGCCTGCTGCGCAGCCGCAACATCGGTTCCGGGCCGGACGAAGAAATCCCCGACGCCCTGCTCGATCGCCTGGGCCTGAGCCGCGACAAGGCCGAGGACGTGGTGAACAAGGTGCTCGAAGCCGAAGTACTGCTGCGCGAGCTGGCTTCGCAGTTCAGCCAGCACTGAATCCCCCCGACGACTGCAGACCCGGACACCGATCGTTCCCACGCTCGGCGTCCGCTCTTGTGACGCACAGCGTCACGGGCTGTATTCCCACGCGGAGCGTGGGAACGATCAAGAGAGGTGACGCTTCAGGCCTTCTTTTTCTTCGGCTTGAGGTACTTGGTCAGCCCCTGGAACCAGATCACCAGGGCCGGATTGCCCTTGATCTGGATCGACTTGTCCTGAATCCCCGTCATGAACGCCAGTTGCTTGTTCTTCGCCTGCAGCGTGGCGAAGCCGTACGCGGCATCCTTGAAGCCGATGGCGAACGCCGGCTCCGGATGGGTTCCGGACTTGCTGCTGATACGCAGGTCCCTGACGATGAAGTGACGGGCGATCCTGCCGTCCAGGGTCTGCAGCTGGAACACCAGCGCCTTGTCGGCCAGTTGCTGCTGGAACGCGGGGTTATTGCGACTGGCCCGGGCCATCAGCAGGCCCATCGCCCAGAGAAGAAAACGGAATTTCATGCACAACGCCTCGGCAGAAAAATGAAAGGGCCGGCGCAGTGTAGCGGTTTGTTCGAGGAACGCCACCGATCTCCTTGTTTGCAAGAAGATCGACTGGCGTTTGCCGCTTATATCAGCACGTTCGTGACCAGGCAGTCACTCAGACGTTCGGGCAGGGGACCGGAGCCCAGTCGCCCAGGTCCGGGTTCTTGCACATGCTGTTGACCTGCGACTGGCCGGCGGTGGCGACTTCCTGGCTCGCCGCTTTCTTGGCATTGGCGTCCTGCAGGGTCTTCTCGGTGGCGACCGCTTCGCTCGGCACCGTCGGCAGTTGCTTCTTGGCGACCTTCACGGGCGGCTTCTTGCCCTTGGTCTTGCCGGTGGTCGGTGCGACCACCGGATCGGTATCCGCGGTCGCCACGGTGACCACGTCGGTACGCTGCACACCCACCTGGCGCAGGTCCTGCTCGTAGGCCTGGGTGTAGTTGTTCAGGTCTTCGGCGTTGCGACCGTTGACCGCGACGATCAGGTCATTGGACTCCTTCAGGCCGGCGACGATTTCCGCCAGGCGCTTGCGACCTTCGGCATCGCCGATGGTCTTGGCCTTGCGGGCCGAGACCAGGTTGGCGAACTCACGCTGGTAGCAGCTCTGCGAAGCACGGGCATAAGCCGTGTTGCGATCCATCTCGGCCGCGCTCTTGCGGATGTCGCCGGCATAGGAGCTGATGCGCTGCTTGTCGTCGGCGATCTGCTTCTGCTTCTCGGTGTAGTAGCCCGCCGCACCACCGGCCAGCGCGCCGCCCGCGGCGCCGATGGCGGCGTTACGGCCGCGCTTGCTCGAATCGTCGCCGGTCAGCGCGCCGAGCGCGGCGCCGCCCAGGGCACCGAGCACCGCACCGGTGGCGATGGAGCGGGTCATGTCCGAATCGGTGGCACGCAGGTGCTGCACCGGCTCGTAGCAGGTCGGGTAGTACTCGACCTTGGTGCTGGCGCCGACCTTGGAGGTTGGCGAGGTGGCGCAACCGCCCATCAGCACGGTGCTGAATCCGGCGGCAACCCACAGCGCGGCGCGGCACCGCGAGGTTGAAACAAGGGGTTTGCTGGAGAAAATCATGTTCATATTTCCTTTCTTGGTTTGACTTGGCCGATGCGGCACCTACCGCCCGGATCCCCTCTACACTCGCCGGATTCCCAACACTCAGGGCTTCTGGGCGTTGGATGCGAGTAACGCTTTCAAGATCGTCGCCGGGTCGGCCCGCTGCTGCTTGCGATAATCGCCGACATGACGAACGAACAGGGTCGCCCGTGCCACCAGGCTGTTGCCGAGCACGGGTTTGCGACTGAGTTCTTCCTTGACCCGCTGGAACTGCGCCTGGATCACCGCATCGGTGTACCGCGTGGCCGTTGCCAGGTTGTCGATGTAGATCGCCACCGCGCCGTCCAGCGCGCTGGTGCCGTTGTCGATGGCGGTGGCGAACAGCGCGGCGCTGGCCTCGTCCTTGGCGTCGACGGCCTGCTGGCGGCTCTTCTTCAGGTTGGTCAGGCGGATGTTGTAGTTGTTGACGGTTTCGGCCACCAGCGCCGCCGACTGGATCAGGTTGCCGGCCGCTTCCTCGCGCTGGCGGGCGATCAGCGAGACGTTGCGCTTGAGCTCTTCGTTCACCAGCCCCAGTTCGGCCTGCAGCCGCGGGTCGGTGGTGCCGGAAATGATGCTGTCCAGGCGCTTGGTCGGATCCTGGACGTCGTCGATGGCATCGGTCAGGGCAGCCAGGCGGCCCTCCTTCTGCCACTGCTCGAACAGCTCCTTGTAGCGCGAGCGCGGCGCCGACAGCGCGCCGATGGCGACCCGGAAACCGGTGGTCTCGTTGCTCTGCTCGGTACCATCGGCGGCGAACAGCGGGTACTCGCGGCGCATGCCGGTGAACAGCGTGCCCTCGCCTTCCAGGTAGTTGCCCCCCTTGACCACGAAGCCGCCGTAGGCGCCCTGGCGGCGCCCGGCATGAACCAGCTGGAACGACTCCTGGACCATCTGCGCAGCGTTGCCGATCACGTCGAACAGGCCGATCGGGTTCGGCAGCTTGGTGCCTACCGGCATCAGCCGTGGCGCCTGGCCGGTGCCGCCGGCGACCTGGTTGAACACCGCATAGTCGGACAGCGGGCCGTCCGTGTCACTGCCCGGCTGCCGGCGCGGGAACAACCGGCCTTCCAGTTCCTGGCGGCTGACCGCCTGGGCACCGCGGGCGGCGTACTCCCACTCGACCTCGGTCGGCAGGCGAACGAAACCGGCGCCACCGTCCTCGGCCGAGCGACCACGACCGCTGACCGGCAGCCGGTCACGGTGGTACTTCATCAGCCAGGCACTGTAGACCGCGGAGAAACGCTCGGCATCGAAGCGCGACACCTTGACCTTGGGCAGGCGCCCGGCAATCCCCTCGGGCGCTTCGCAGGCCGGGGCCGGTTCGCCACTGGCCAGCGAGGGCGCCTGGGACATGACCAGTGCGTACTGGCGCGCCGTCACCGGGTACTTGCCCATGAAATAGAACATCGGTTTCAACGGCGAGCCGGCATCGGTCTTGGGCAGGGCCGGCGAGATCGCCTTCTGCCAATCGGCAGGCAGGTCCTTGAGGGTGAACTGGCCGTTGATGAAGTCCCGGCGGTAACCGGAAATGAACGACTGCTTGTAGCCCGGCTCGTCTTCGCTGAACGGGTAGCCGAGGCTGATCTCGCGGTCGTCCAGGGTGCCTTGGGCGAGGATGTAGACGTAGCGGAACACCATCTCGCCATCGCACGGCAGCGGCAGGCTGATATCGCCGCTCAGCGGCTTGGGGTTGTCCAGTTTGTTGGTGTCGTCGTCGGCCCACGCCAGGCCGCCTGCCCCCAGAGAAGCAAGGCCCAGGGAGCCGATCAACATCATGAAGGCCGCGCTGCGCAGCTTAAACATCTCTGATTCCTTCCGAAGCTTCTATCTGTGCCACTCGCCAGCCACCGAGGGCCGCAGCCAGAGCACAGACCGCCAACACCGAAAAAAGTGCCAGCATGTAATGGCGCCCTAGCAACTGGCTGGCGTATTCGCCGGCCACCTGCACGAACAGATGATTCAGGCCCTGCTCCGCGACGACGTACAACAGCACACTCAAGCCGGCGGCGAACAACCCGCTGTAGAGCGCCTGCAGCACCACGAACAGCAACAGGGCGCCGGTGCCCAGGCCGAGCAGGCGCAGCACCGACAGCTCGCGGCGCTTGCGCTCGACCGCCGCCAGCGCGCCGGCGAAGATCGCCGCGAAGGCCCCGGCCAGGGCCAGGGTGGCGATGATCCAGAATACGATGGACAGGTTGCGACTCAGCGACTGCACCTGGGCGATGGTCTGGGCCTGGGTCGAGACCAGCAGGCCACGTTCGGCGAAATAGCGGCGCAGCGGCTCGACGTCGTCAAGTTCGCGGGCGTACAGCCGGAAGGCCGGATACACCCGCTGCGCGGCGGAACCGGCCGGCTCGCCGCTCCAGCCGAGCATCGGCACACCACGGCCATCGCGATAATCCTCGGCAGCCTCCAGCAGCGCCAGCGGGGCGAACAGCGCATCGCGACCGAAGGCCTCCAGCGGCAGCACCGCCTGCACCTGGATCTGCGTGTGCTGGCTTTCCACCCGGCCGGCCACCTGACGCCCGAAGGACACTTCGAGCCAGTCACCGGCCTTGACCCCGAGCTTTTCCGCCGCGGTATGGCTCAACAGCATCGCCGCCAGCCCGGTCGGCGCCGGCAGGCCGCCGAGCAACGGGTCGCCTTCGGCGGTCGGCAGCATCTCGACGTTCAACGCCGGGCCCTGGCGACTGATCGACAGGTCGGCGGTCGCGGCGATCTGCCGGGTGCGCGGCAGGGCGAACGCCACGTCGTCGCGGCGCCCCAACTCGGCGATGTAGGCCGCGCCGAAGCGCCCGCCGCCCAGGGGAATGATCTCGCGCACCAGTGGGTCACGCTCCAGCCGCTCGGTCAGGCTGCTGACCAGGCCGAACTTGAGCCCGAACAGCACCAGCAGGGGTGCGATCACCGCCACCAGGGCCAACACCGAGCAGGCCGACAGCCGCGCATCGGCGCGGTAGTCCTGCCAGGCCAGGGCCGCCACCAGCGAAGCGCGCATCACGGCTGGCCTCCCAGGGTCGCGGTCACGCCGCCATCGGCGTCGCGCTGGCAGGTAATGCGCAGCACGTTCATGCCCAGGTCGCGCACCAGCACCTCATCATGGCTGGCGATCACGCAGCAGGCGCCCTGCTCCGCCACCTGCCCGAGCAGCAATTGCATGACCCGCCCGGCATTCAGCGGGTCGAGTGCGGCCGTCGGCTCGTCGGCCAGCAACAGCCGCGGCGCATGGGCCAGGGCCCGGGCACAGCCGACCCGCTGACGCTGGCCGACCGACAGGGCCTGGGGTTTCTTGTCCAACTGATCGGCGATTTCCAACTGCTCGGCCAGCCGCCGCACGCTGCCGTCGTCGGCCATGCCCAGCAACTTGCGCGACAGCTCGATATTCCCGCGCACGTCGAGAAAGCCCAGCAGCCCGCCGGTCTGCAGCACATAGCCGAGATAGCGGCTGCGCAGTTGCGCCAGCGCGTCCTGCCGTCCTTCGCGCCAGAGCGCGGCAATATCCTGCGCGCCGGCGGGCCCCTCGAAGGCGAACAACCCGGCGCGGTCAGGGGCCGAGACCAGCGCCAGCAGGTCGAGCAAGGTACTCTTGCCGCAGCCGCTGGGGCCGACCACCGCCCACTGCTGCCCAGGCGCCAGGCTCAGGCGCGGGATCACCAGGCTGTAGCGCTGGGCACCCTCACCCCGCGTCTTGCGTACGTCGCGCAGGCTGATCATCACGGCAGCGTCGACAATGGCACGCGGTACAGCGCGTCACCCGGCTCGGCATCGCCGAACCGGACCCAGTTGGCCACATCGTTGTGGAACGTCTCGTAGAGGCGGATCTTCGACTCCAGTTCGTCGATGAAATCCTCCTGTTCGGCCACGCTGAGCGACAGCCACAGATCCTGGGTCATGCTCAACGACTTGCTGCGGTACGGCAGGCCTTCGAGGTATTCGCCGAGCACTCCGCCATCGGCCAGGTTGCCGCCCTTGCGCAGGGCCGAGGGGTCGCGGCTCATGTAGGCACTGGCGCTGGCGATTTCCTGGAAGAAATCCTTCGGCGAGCTCTGGGTCTTGCGGGCGGCATCGACGATCAGCTTCAGCGACTGCTGCAGGTCGTTGAGCTGCAGCTTGGTCAGCATCACGCAGACCTGGAACGCCGGCAGCGCCGGGTTGGTCAGGTCGCGGTCGGCGGTCCAGGCGCTGACCAGTTGCGGTGCCTGGCTGGCACCCTTGCGACCGAGGAAGTCCATGTGCATGGCATAACCGATGGCCGCCGACTTGTCCGCCAGGCTCGGTGCCGAAGCCAGCAACGGCGCTGCCTGGGCCTGGTTGCTGCGCACCTGGTGCACCAGGTTGGCGAACACCGAACCGATCTCCTCGACCCGCTCGCCGAGCTTGTGCGCATCGCCGCCCTGGACCGGGATGTAGAGGTCGCCGATCTTCGGGTTGGCGTCGGCGGTCAGGGTACGGTACTGCTGCTCGGCGAAGGCGTGGTTCTTCTTGCCGGCCTCGCTGCGCAGGTGCAGCGCATAGATCTTGATCTGCTTGCTCAGCGCCGCCTGGCGGATCTCCGCCTCGTTCATCCGGGTGCTGCTGTAGGGGTCGTTCTTGCGCAGCGAACCGGCGTCGCTGACCAGCAGGATCAGGCGCCCGCCGTAGCCGGACCAGTCCATGCCGTCGACCGCCTGCATGATCCCGGCGAACGAGTCCTCGTTGAACGAATGGCTCGACACCGTGGAGGCCTTGACCTGCCGCGCCAGCTCCAGGAAACGCTCGGGATCGCGGCCCTGGTCGAGGGTGATCAGGGTCTTGCTCAGGTACTCAAGGCCAGGGGTTTTCTGGATGCTGTTGCGAAAGCCCACCATGCCGAAGCTGACGCTGTCCAGCTCGCCGCGCTCGGCGATCTTGCTCTGCAGCTCATGGACCACGTCGCGGACCTGGTCGATGTACGGCTGCATCGACACCGTGGTGTCGACCACCAGCACGATCGCGGTGCGGAACTTGTCCGCCGTCGCCACAGGCGCGCTACCGTTGCCGGTTTTCTGCGCGGCGCTGCCCGGGTCGATCGAGGCGACATTGAGCAACTGCACCGGCTGGCCGTTTTCGTCGAAGCTTTCCCGCGAACCGAAGATCGGCAGCAGGTAGAACTGGTTCTGCGGCACCGCGCTGGCCGCCGGCTCCAGGGCCAGCACCCGCTGGTTGTCGGCCGGGTTCTTCTGCGCGTTCAGCAACAGGTTCTTCGCCGAGGCCGGATTGGCCAGCAGCTTGTCGATATCGGCGGCATCGCGCAGGAACATCACCGGCTCACGCCCGGAGCGCTCGGTGAACTTGAGCACCAGGCTCTGCTTCCACTCGCTGACCTTGGCGCCCGGCAGCCAGCCTTCGCTGCGCCCGTCGCTGGCGGCACCGACGCGCAGCCAGGGCGCACCGTCGACGGTCTTGCGCTGGTAGACGTACAGCACCGAGAACGCCGGCAGCGCCTTGTCGGCCTGGCCACCGGGCGAGTTGTACAACTGCGCTCCGGGCTGGCTCAACACGCGCTGGAACAGGGTTTTCTTGCCGACCATAAGCAACGGGCGGTTGCCACCGTCCGCCTCGCCCGGCGAAGCCTGGGCAACCGGCGTCGTGCTCACCGGGTCTGCCGGCCTGTCCGAGGCGGGCGGCGTGCTCGACAGGGCAGGCGTCCCCGCCACCGGCGTGCCGGACGCCGGCGGCGTGGTGCTGGTGGTCGCTGGCGCCCTCAGCGGTTTGTCACTGCCCAGCCACCAGTAGCCGGCACCGGCGACGCCGATGGCCGCCGCCACCGCGACGGCCAGCAGGGCCAGTACCGGACCACGGCGCTGCTGCGAGTCGCCAGCGTCGCGCAGCACCGGCTGTGGACTCGGTGGCGGCGCGGGCTGGGGCGTTGGCCGCGAGGCCGGTTGCGCCGGCGGCGGGTTGGGAATTTCGATCGAGACCGGCGTCAGCCCGCCCAGGTCGGGGGTCGCCGGTTTCTCGGCCACCTTGGACAGGGCCAGGGGCTGGATCAGGGTCGACTCCAGCGCCTCCTCGGCCGGCAGATTGTCCAGCGCCGCCTGCAAGGCCGCGGCGTCGGCGAAGCGCTCCGCCGGATCCTTGGCCAGCAGCCGCTGCAGGATGTGCTGGTAGCGACCGTGCTGGATCGGCAGTTCCGGCAGCGGTTCGGTGAGGTGCGCCAGCGCCGTCGACAGCGCGTCGGTGCCGGTGTAGGGCAGCTTGCCGACGAGGATTTCGTAGAGCACCACGCCCAAGGCATAGAGGTCGGCACGGCCGTCGATCTCCTGGCCGCGCGCCTGTTCCGGGCTCATGTAGCTCGGCGTACCGACGGCGAAGCCGGCCTGGGTGAACTGGGTGCGGTCGTCCAGCGACTTGGCGATGCCGAAGTCCGAGAGCACCGCGGTGCCGTCGGCGCGGAACAGGATGTTGGCCGGCTTCACGTCGCGGTGCACCAGCCCCTGGGCATGGGCATAGCCCAGTGCCGAGGCGATCTGGCGGATGTACTGCACGCCCTGCTCCGGGCTCAGGCCGGCGGCGATGCGCTCCTTGAGCGTGCCGTTGGGCAGGTACTCCATGGCCATGTAGTACAGCTCGCCGACATTGCCGATATCGTGGATGGTCACGGTATGCGGGTGCGACAGCCGCGCCAGGGTCCGACCTTCGCGCAGGAAGCGCTCGCAGAAGGTCGGGTCGGCAGCCAGCGCGGCCGCCATGACTTTCAGCGCCACCTTGCGCTCCAGCGACCGTTGGGTCGCCAGATAGACGGTGGCCATGGCGCCTTCGCCAATCTCGCCGTCTATGTCGAATCCGGGAATCAGTATGTCCATGTGGGGAAGTGTCTTCAGGTGGCTTTGACGACGATCGCCGTAATGTTGTCGGGGGCGCCCCGGGTCAGGCCCAGGTGGACCAGGCTGCGCACCACGGCATAGGGTTCCGGATGAGCGAGCACGTCGCGGATCTCCGCGTCCTCGGCGGTCTTGTTCAGGCCGTCGCTGCACAGCAGAAAGCTGTCGCCGGGGAGCACCTGGAAGTTGCTCGTCGACAGTTCCAGTTGCGCCTCGACGCCAATCGCCCGGGTGACGATATTGGCCCGCGGGTGCACCCGTGCCTCGGCTTCACTGAGCAGGCCGCTGTCCTGCAGGTCCTGGACGTAGCTGTGATCGCGGGAAATGCTCTCCAGCTGGCCATCGCGCAGGCGATACAGGCGGCTGTCACCGGCCCACAGGCAGATCGCGGCGTCACCGCGAACCGCCAGCAGCACCACGGTGCTGCCCATCATCGACACCCCGCGGTTGCCGGCCTCTTCGCGAACCGCCGCGTTGACCTCGGCCAGGCGCGTGCGCAGGGCATTGCTGTAGATCGCCAGCGAGTCCGACGGCGGAATACGCCGCAGGGTGTCGACGATCAGGCTGGCGACATAGTCGCCCGCCGCATGCCCGCCCATGCCGTCGGCCACGGCCCACAGGCCGGCATCGGGCAGGTCGAGGCAGGCGTCCTCGTTGATCTGGCGCACCATGCCGACATGGCTGTAGCTGGCCGACTTGTAGGTGATTTCAGGGGTATTGGCCATTTAGCTCGCCACTCCCTTGCCCAGCAGGAAACTGCCGAAATCGGCGGTGGCCGGCAGCCCCTGGCAACGCATCAGGCCCGCGTCGATCCGCTGCGACCCCCGCCCCCACCACAGGCTCGAACCGACACAGGCCTGTTCGGCCAGGGCCTGGGCGCGGCTCTGGGCATCGAGCGCGGCAAAGCGCTGCAGACCGGCGAACTCGCTGCCCGGCGTCTTGTTGGCGTACACCAGCCGGCCGAGGTTCTGCACACCGTGTTCGAACGCCTCGAAACTGGCGCCCTCCTCCAGGGTCGCCAGCAACAGCGCTTCGGCCCGCTCGAACCAGTCATCGGCACCGCCGACCACCGTCGCCAGGGCATGCCCATCATCCAGCGGCTGGGCGATGCTCAACGGAAAGTAGCGTCCGACCCGATCGATGCTCGGCATCAGCACACCGGCCACCGCCTCCGGGCCGCAGACCCCCGCTGCCAGCACGAAGCGCCAGAGCGGGCTGACCAGGTACACGTTCAACCATTCGCTGCCCAACTGCTGCTGGCTGGCATGCAGCCCGGACGCCAGCCAGGCGTCCCACGGCTGCACGAAATCCTGAGGCAGTCCACGGCTGACGAAATCGCCGCGGCTGGCCAGCTTGCCGTAGTAACCGACTGTCGTCATAGGCGCTCCGGCAGGCTGAAGCCGCTGAGCACGCGGCTCTTGAACGGGTTGAAGGCACTGTTGGCGCGCAGCTCGTAGGAGATGCTCGCACCATCGACCCGCAGGCGCAGGTTGAAGCGGTCCGGCGAGTTGCCGGCCACCAGGTCCGACTGCTCCAGCAGGCGGAACCAGGCCCACGGACCGTCCAGGGTCACGCCGGAACGGCCGGTGGCCGAAGGAGGCGAGATCGACAGGCGCACCACGCCGATGCTGCCCGGATTCGGCCACTGCATCGCCACCGGGCGGCTCGGGCCGTGGTCGTAGCTGATCTGCTGGCCGTCGAGGTCGAGCAGGAACTGGGTGATCGAAGCATCCATCGCCACCGGCTTGAGCTCGAAGCGTACGATCGGCTGGGTGCCACCGGAGCGGAAGAACGCATCGCGAATCGCCGCGGCGCGCTGGAAGGTCTGCAGCACGCCCGGAGAAATCCCCAGCTTCTGCGCCGCCCCCGGCTGCCAGCGCCAGGTCGCCGTCGAGGTGTCGACATAGGGTTGCAGGTACTTGCGGAAGTAGTTGTCCATCACCCCGCCGACGCCGAAGAACTGGCCGAAGTCGTCGAGGGTCGCATCCCTGGAACTGCCGGGGGACAACGGATAACGCCCGCTGAGGGACTGCCGGTAGACGTTCACCACCTCGCTGACCCAGGCCGCGTTCAATTGGTTGCGCACCCCGCCCATCATGCTGTTGGTGGTCGAGCTGACCACCGACTTGACCAGGCCCTGCACCAGCGGTGGCTGCCGCTCGGCATTCAGGCTGACCCGGGCGGCGGCACCCGCGGCCTGGTTCTTGGCCTCACCGAGCAGGGCATCGCCACTGGCCCCGACCATGGCGCTGACCTGCACATACAGCGCGTTCATGTCCGCCAGCAGGCCATCGATGGCTGCCGGCTCGCCCTCGCCCTTGCTGACCAGCGCATTGAGTTCGGCGAAATGCGCGCTGACCGGGTCTTCGGCCGGTGCCGCCGGCGCGTCGCTGGCCGGCTGTTCCTGACCGAGCATCGAGCCCAGGCGCTGCTTGATCTGGTCGACGCCGCTGTCGACCTTCTTGCCCTGGGCCGCCAGCAGGCGCTCTTCCTGCTGCAAGTCGGTTTCCTTGGCCACCGCCACCAGCAGCTTCTTCAATGGCGAGGTCGGCCCGGAAATCACCCGCAGCACGTCGGCCGCCTGGGCCACGCTGGTGATCGGCACGAAGTCGATATCGGCCAGCAGCGCATCCCACTGCCGCAGGTAATCCTGGAAGTACAGCCGGCGCACATCCGCCGCCAGGCTGGCGACGTTCTGCTGCTCCCCCTGATCGCGGCCCAGCACCCACTGCTCTTCCGCCAGGGTCCCGGCCTGGTTCAGGCTGGCCAGCAGAAACGCCTCGCGGTAGCCCTTGGCGGTGAAGAACCCGCTGAGGGGTTCGCTCAGCGGCTTGCCGCTCTTGCGGCTGAACACCAGCGCGGCATCGCGGCCGGCGGCGTCGCTGATGCGGAAGTCACTGACTCCGGCCGGCAGCTTCTGGCGCTTGACCCGGTCATAGACCCGTTGCGCCACCGGCAGTTGTTGCAACTGCCGCCGCAGGTCATCGATCAGCCGCTCGTCCAGTCGCGCATTCGGCGGATGCCGGTCGAACAGCGCCTTGAGGTGCTCGCCCAGGGCCAGACGCTGATCCGGCGGCAGGTCGCGCGGCAGATTGCGGTCCCAGTCGAGGGCGATCCAGGCCTTGATGAACTCCGGGTCGTAGTGCTCGTTATCGGCCAGCATCAGATAGGCCTTCAGGCCCTCGTAGAGGAAGTCCGAGCTGCCCCCACTGCGCAACTGTTCCTCGACACGGGTCACCAGACGTGGCGCGAACACCGCGATCAGCAGCTTGCGATAGACGCTGGCGGACTCGGCCTCGAGCATGTCGCCCTGGTACAGCCCCAGCCCCTCGGACCAGCCCGGCGCATCGCCGGCCAGGTGCCGGACCGCATTGAGCAGCGGCAGCACCGCCAGCACGTCGCGTTGCGCCGGGCTGAGGTTCTGCACGCTCTGGCCCAGCGGTGCGACCTTCTGGTCGACCTGGGCGATATAGGCCTGGTTGGCCTTGTAGCTGATCAGCCACAGGGTGCTGACCAGCAGCACCACCGCCACCGTCGCCGCCAGTACGCCACGGGCCAGCCACTTGCGCCGCCGCTCGACCTTGGGGTTGACCCCGACCAGGCCGCGCTCGGCGAAGGCCACCGCGGTGAACAGCTTCTCGATGAAGTAACTGCGCCCGGTGCCGCTCTGGCGGGCCAGGTGCTGGCGGTCCAGGCTCATGCTCTGGGCCATGGCACCGATCAGACGGTCGATCGGGCTGCCTTCCTGGGTGCCGCTGGTAAAGTACACCCCGCGCAGCAGCGCGCGGTCTTCATAGGCGTTGGGCTTGAACACACCGTCGAGGAAGCTCTGCAGGCACTCGCGCAGCGCGCCGAACTGTTGCGGGAAACCATAGATCAGGTCACGCCGGGCCGGGTCGCGCTCCTGCTGCAGACGCTCCACCAGGCGCTCGTTGAGCCGCTGCTCCAGAGCCGCGAATTCGCCCTTGAAGTGCACCAGCGGGCTTTCGGCGTTCTTGCCGTCGTCCAGGGTGAAGGTCGTGCCCCACACCTGTGCCCGCTCTTCCTTGCTCAGGGAGTCGAAGAACTCCATGAAACCCGGCACCAGGTCGAGCTTGGTCAGCATCAGGTAGATCGGGAAGCGCACGCCGAGCTGGGTGTACAACTCCTGGATCCGGGCGCGGATCGCCGCGGCATGGGCCGCCCGTTCGGCGTCGGTGCCGAGCAGCAGGTCGGACAGGCTGATGGCGATGAACGCACCATCGATCGGCCGGCGCGAACGCTGGGTCTTGAGCAGGTCGAGGAAACCCAGCCAGGCCGCCTTGTCCACCTGGGCATGGCTGTCCTGGGTGGTGTAGCGGCCGGCGGTATCGAGCAGCACGGCCTCGTCGGTGAACCACCAGTCGCAGTTGCGGGTACCGCCGACACCGCGGATCGCCCCGGCGCCCAGTTGCGCGGCCAGGGGGAAATGCAGGCCGGAGTTGACCAGCGCGGTGGTCTTGCCCGAACCGGGCGGGCCGATGATCACGTACCACGGCAGCTCGTACAGGTTACGGCGCTCGTCGCCACCGAGCCGGGCCTTTTTCAGCAGGGCCAGGGCCTCGTCCATGCGTTGGCGCAGGGTCGCCAGCTCTTCGGCGGTGGCGACGCTGGCCGCATCCGGCGGCGTATCCGCGGCCAGGCTCTGCATGACCTTCGCCGCCTGGCGGCGGGCCTGGATCAGGCGGAACACGCGATAAGCGATCCAGATCGCGAAGATCAGGATGATCAGCGCCCAGCGCCGCCCTTCCGGCACCAGCACTTCCAGCAACGGGCCGACGAACCAGATGATCAGGCTCAGGGCGATCAGCCCCAGCACCGGGATCACCCAGCGAATGACAAAACCGAAAAAAGCCTTCACTCGACTCCCTCCGCAAAGACTGTGATTTCCACCCGGCGATTCTTCGCCCGGCCTTCGGCCGTGGCGTTCGATGCCAGCGGCTCGGTGTCGCTGCGCCCTTCGGCACTGAAGCGCTCGGGCTGGCCGGTCTTCGCCGCGAGGATCTGCAGCACCTGCTCGGCCCGCGCCTGGGACAACGCCCAGTTCGACGGGAAGCGCAGGGTGGCGATCGGACGGTTGTCGCTGTGGCCGGTGACCCGCACCTGGCCCTTGACCTTGCGGATCGCATCGGCGATGCGCAGCATCAGCGGCTGGAAGTCATCGACGATGCTGGCGCTGCCCGAGGCGAACAGTTCGTCGCCGCGGATGGTCACCACCGAACGGTCGACCTTGTCCTCCACCGCGACCTTGCCAGCCCTGATTTCCTCGGCGAGGAAACCGGCCAGGCGCGGCCGCTCGACCACCTTGGGCTGTACCACCGGCCGGTCGATGGTCTGCACCGGGATCTCGCCCAGGGCATGGATGTTCTTGAACACCGGCTCGGCGTCGGCGGCCAGCTTCATGCGCAGGCCGAACAGCAGGGCCAGCAGCAGCGCCAGGCCGATCGCCACGCCGACCCAGGGCGGCATGAACTGGCTGAGGCGGTCGCGGGCCACGGTCAGGCCGCGCCAGCGCGGCGACAGTTCACGCTCGTATTCGCCACGGGCACTGCGGATGGTCGCGGCGGTGCGCTCACGCAACGCCTCCAGCTGGCTGCGGCCGTCGTTCATGACCCGGTAGCGGCCTTCGAAGCCCAGGCACATGCACAGGTACAAGAGCTCCAGCAGGTACAGGCGCTCGCGCGGGCTCTGCAGGCAGTGTTCGAGCAGCTGGAACACCTTCTCGCCGCCCCAGGCCTCGTTGTGCACGGTGATCAGCAGACTCTGCTTGCCCCACTCGCTGGTACTGCCCCATGGGGTACTGAGCACCGCTTCGTCGAGGGCGGTGCACAGCGCATAACGCGCCAGCAGCACCTCGTTGCGCGCCACGCCGGCGGCCTCGGCACGCTCCTCGAACTGCCGCAGGTAACCCAGCAACTGCGCCCGCAGGCTGGCCGGGGCCGGATGGGCGATGGTGTTGCGCAGCCGGGTGAGCAGCGCCAGCAACGGGCCGGCGGCGCTTTCCAGCGGGTTCAGGCCCTGGGACTGGCCAATCGGCAGCGGCGCGGCCGGCATCGACAGCGGGGCGCTCGGCTCGGCCCGTGGCGCGGCCTGGGGCTCGCGGCCACCGGGCCGCGGCATGAACTGGGTACGGTCGTTGGGTACCGGGGCTGGCTGGCCCAGCGGATCTTCATTGGAGTGCATCGCCGCTTATCCTCGGATGGCCCAGAAAGCCAGGTTCAACCCCGGGAACTCCCCGGCGACATGGAACGCGAAGCCGCCGGAGTGCATCAGTTGCTTCCAGTGCTCGCTGCCACGATCGAGCTCGTAGTAGGTGGAGCCGGCGTGGAACGGGATCTGCCGCGGCGCCACCGGCAACGGCAGCAGGCCGATGCCCGGCAGTTGCAGGTTCACCAGGTCGCGGATGTGCTCCACCGAACCGATCTTGCTCTGCTGGACGAAACGCCCGCGCAGGGTTTCGCTGGGGATGTCGGCACGTACGACCAGGATGAAGCTTGCGTTGTCGATCAGCGTCCTGTCGGCCAGCATCGCCACATGGATGCCGTAGGCCTTTTCCACGATCGGGATCGGCGTCGCCTTACTGTCGATCAGCATCGACAGCGCCTCGCGCAGCGCCTGCATGACCGGGGCGAAGCTCAGCGCCAGGGCGTCGTGCTGGTACTGCGGATACTCGGCCGGGCGCCGGCCGGTCTGGGAAAAGGTGGAGAACTCGCCGGCCAGGCTCACCAGTTCGCTGTAGAAGCGTTCCGGGTGCAGCGGGCTCAACTGGCTCAGGTGGCTGATCAGCGGCTCGGCGCGGTTGACCAGTTGCAGCAGCATGAAATCGGCGATCTCCGAGGCGCCGCCGGCGCCCGAGGCGACCACGCGCCCGGCCAGCGCTTCACCACGCTGGTGCAGCAGGCCCAGCAGCTCGCTGCGAAACGCCGCCAGCGGCTTGCTCGCGGCCACGTCGAGCACCGGCGGGATATAGCTTTCGTCCAGCACCAGGGCGCGGTCGGCGCGTTTTTCCTTGATCCGTACCAGGCCGATGGCGGCGTAGTCGCTCAGGCCATCGCCCCCGGTCAGCAGGCGCAGGGCCCGGGAACCGACGGCCACCGGCGCTCGGTTCTCGAACGGCGCGTTGTCGTCACGCACCTCGCGCACCTGGCTCAGGTAACGCGCCCCGCCCAGCTCCTCGCCCTCGTCCACGGTATCGCGGGCACCGGCGCGCTTGAGCGGCAGCGCCAGGTAGATCACCCCGTCACGCAGGCTGTCCTCGATGCTCAGCGGGCTCGGCGCCAGGTCATCGTGGGGAATGTTGAACGGCGTGCCGTCCGGCAGCAGGCCCTTGGCGGAAACGATGGCCAGCTTGCCCTGGGCCAGCAGGCCCTGGTCGATCAACAGTTCGGAGAACCCCCAGGCACCGGCGGACAGCGGACGGCTGCGGGCGTCGATCAGGTTTTCCAGGTAACGGTCATGCTGCTGGAAGTGCTGCGTTCCGATGAACATGCCTTCCGACCAGACCACTCGATTGTTCCAGGACATGGCTTCTCCGTTTGCCTAAGGGGCGGAGCCTTCGACGGCGCTGCGCACGGCACGCACATCGAGGCTGATCTGATAGTCGGTGACCTGCCGGGGCTGGACGCTGAGTACGCTGCGCCACAACGCCTGGTCGATCTCGCGATAACCCACCACCAGCCCGACATGGCGGGTCGCGGGGTTGAGCGGCCGCTCGACGCTCAACTGTTCGCCGGGCTGCACCAGCACTTCGTCCTGGTCGATCAGGTCGGCGCCGAGGGTCGCCTGGGCCCGTTCGGCCAGGGCGAAATAGTCGGCTCGATTGAAGTTGGCGGTGTTCTTCAGCTCGAAAATGCGCACCCGCACCGGAGCCGGGGCCCCGTTGGCGCCGGGGTTGAGACCGCTGATGGCATGAAAGTTCAGGACAGCGGTGGCGCTGTCGGCCGCCGGCTCATCGGCAGGCGCTGGTGCGGCCGCGTCCTTGCTGCACGCATTGAGCAGCAGCGTCATGGCCGCTGCCAGTAAAACTCGGTGAATCATCCTGCGTCCTCAGTGACGGTCTGGCTTTCCGTTGAATCCGTTTGTTGCCTTCAGCCTGCAGAACCTGCCGGGGGACTGGCCCTTGTGGGAGCGGGCTTGCCCGCGAAAGCGCCCTCAAGGCCGTCACCCGCCTCAACCTATCCCCTGCCCAGCCGCGCGCTGTGTTCCTCGTACGCCCGACTGAACTCGCGTCCGAACAGGTCCTGGAAGTCGTCCTCGGCCTCGCGGGAAATCCGCGAATACAGCTCGGTGAACTGCTGCCAGTACTGCGCCTGGCGCGAACCGCCGAACAGGTTCGACAGGCCGCCCGGGCGGCTCATGCGCGCCTCCAGTTCGGCCGGCTCGAAACGCTTGAGCAAATGCTTGATCGCCGCTTCCACCCCGGCCATGACCGCCAGTTGGTGCGCCCGCAGGTCGTCGAAGCTGTCGCGGACCGCCTGGTCCGGCGCCATGAATGCCTGATTGCCGTGGCGCAGCAGAAGCAGCAGCGCCTCATCAGCATTCGGCGCGAACTTCAGCGGGTTGTTCTCCACCGGCCGGATCATCGTCTGCTGCATGCGGAACTCGCCCTTGAGGCTGCTGCGGGCACGCAGGACGTCGATCAGGCCCTCGACCATCAGCCGGTAGCTGCGGCCGACCGCCTCCATCTGCGCTTCCACCTGGGCACCGTCGATGCGTAGCTGGTCGAGCCCGGCGCCCCGCAGGAAGGCCTGCAGCAGGTCGGCCTGCGGGCTTCCCGGTGGCACCGGGGCGGCCACCGGAGCAGGCTGCGATACGGGCTGCGGTGCGGGGATGGGCGCAGGCTCGGGTGCGGCGACTGGAGCCGGAGCCGGAGCCGGGACAGGCTCCACCGCCAGGGGTGCCGGAGCAACGACATCGGGCATCACCACCGGGATCGGCGCCGGTTGGCCGACCGGGGCCTTGGGTGTATCGCCGAACAGGTCCCAGTCTTCCGGAATCATGTTCATACCGGGGCTGGCGACCGGGGCCGAGGGAATCGGCGGGGTCGGCGCAATCACCGGAGCAGGCGGAGCCACTGGCGTCGGCGGGCGAAAATCATGCTGTTGCGCCGGCACATGATCCGGTACGGTCGCCGGCGGCACGCTCGCGGGCGTCAGGAAGTCGAACAGATCGGGGAAGGTGTCCATCGCCGAGCCGCCCTGGAAATGCGCCGGGATGCTCGCCGGCTGGGGCGTCGGCGTGGGAGCGGCCGCGGCACGCCCCATCAGGGCCTCGAAACTGTTGGAGGTGTCCACCCCGGACAGGGGCGAATCGGCCAGTTGCAGGTTGAAGTCGATCCGTACACGGATTTCATACTCGCCGATCCGGATGATTTCGCCATCCTGCAACAGCTCGCTGTTGCCCCGGCGTAGGCGGATACCGGAATTGACCAGTTCCACGCCATTGGTACTGTTATCCGTCAGATAGTAACGACCCTCCCTGTATTGGATAACACAATGTCGTGAAGAAACCAGCCGCTCCGGATCGGGCAGCACCCAGTCATTCTCAGGACTGCGGCCAATTGCCATCACGCCCTTGTCCATGGTCTTTTCGGGACATTGGCCAGGGGTGATCTTGTGATAACTAGTAATAGTCAAGCACAGCGACATTGCGCCTCCTTGCAGTACTTCCACGCACAGCCGGCCCGCTGCGGTGTTCCTGCAGCAAGCGCGGTCCGGGCCTTCCGGCCCCGGGGTAAAACCCCATTGTTTTCAGCCATTTCGGCGAAACTGGAAGATTCTACCCACAATTTTTCTACAATCGTACAGGCCCTGACCCGGTAGTCGACGGCCTTGCCGAGCCCGTCACAACTGTAACAAAGGGTGAGTAGCTTACCTTGACAAGCCCCAAGTACTACACCAAAAATGCACAACTTCCTGTTTATACATGATGGCCGTGTGATATCAAAGTCCCTATATCCACGAGAATTATGAGAATTTCCCCGAGGGAACTTTCTCGGGAAATAGCTGGCACTTTGCCAGGCGATAAGGAGATCGAACTTGCTGGACCTGCCGTTGTTGCTTGCTGCTGTTTCCGCGAACTCGCCCTGCGGCGAGGACCTGGAATATGACGCGCAATTCCTGCAATTGGAACGTGATGCCCAGGGTAAACCCGAGCGCATCATGGGCGACTCCGTGCAACCGGCAGAACCGCCCGCCTGGCGTGTCATCGAGCAATCGAGCACGGCCCTGCTGCAACGCAGCAAAGACCTGCGCATCACCCATTTCCTGGCGCAAAGCAGCCTGGCCCTCGAAGGCTTCGCCGGCCTGCGCGACGCCCTCGAACTGATTCACCAGTTGCTCCAGCAATACTGGGGCGAACTCTATCCCTTGCTCGACGCCGACGACGACAATGACCCCACGGTGCGGGTCAACGCCTTGTCCGGCCTGGCCTGCGACACCAACGTGCGGTTGTTGCGCGAAAGCGTGCTGACCCGCTCGCGGGCCTTCGGCACCGTAACCCTGCGCGCCGCACTGAACGCCAGCGGCCTGTTGAGCTTCGCCGACGAGAGCCTGAGCCCCGACGAACTGAGCGGCGCCCTGCGCGATACCGACCCGGATGAACTGGAGGCCGTGCGCAACGCCATCACCGAGGCCCGCAGCACGCTGGAAGCCATCGAGCGCTTCGTTTCCGAACAGGTCGGCTCGGCCCAGGGGGTCGACCTCAGCGCCCTGCGCCAACCGCTCAAGCTGGCGTTGCAGGTGCTCGCCGAATACGCCCCGGGCGGTGCCGCCCCGGCCCCGGAGGCTACCGACGGCACCGGCGACAGCAGCGAATACCCGTCGGCGGACGCTCCCGCGGTCGCGGCGCCACGTGCCACCGGCGAGATCGGCAACCGCGACGACGTGTTGCGCAGCCTCGACCGGATCCTCGCCTACTACACCCGCCACGAGCCTTCGAGCCCGCTGCCGGTGCTGTTGAACCGGGCGAAGCATCTGGTCCACGCCGACTTCGAGGCGATCGTGCGCAACCTGATCCCCGACGGCATGTCCCAGTTTGAAAACCTGCGTGGTCCGGAAGGCGAATAAGCCTGAACCCTCCGCGCAGTTACGTTAACGGCCTATACCGATGACGCCTACACCGTCGCAACAGCGACCAGGAGCAGCAACGTGGCGAAGCAAAGTTCTCAGAAATTCATCGCGCGCAATCGCGCGCCACGGGTCCAGATCGAGTACGACGTGGAACTCTACGGCGCCGAGAAAAAGGTCCAGTTGCCTTTCGTGATGGGCGTGCTGGCCGACCTGGCCGGCAAACCCGCCGAGCCGCTGGCCGCCGTCGCCGACCGCAAATTCCTGGAGATCGACGTCGACAACTTCGACTCGCGTCTCAAGGCCATGAAACCGCGGGTCGCGTTCAACGTGCCGAACGAGCTGACCGGTGAAGGCAACCTGAGCCTGGACATCACCTTCGAAAGCATGGACGACTTCAGCCCCGCCGCCGTGGCGCGCAAGGTCGACTCGCTGAACAAGCTGCTCGAGGCGCGCACCCAGCTGGCCAACCTGCTGACCTACATGGACGGCAAGACCGGTGCCGAGGAAATCATCATGAAGGCCATCAAGGATCCGGCGCTGCTCCAGGCCCTGGCCAGTGCGCCAAAGCCCCAGGACTCCGAGCCCAGCGCTTAATCAGGACGAACGATCATGACCCAGTTGCAGCAAGACAATCAGCCTCTGCAAAGCGGCACCACCGAACCCAGCGAATTCGCCAGCCTGCTGATGCAGGAGTTCAAACCCAAGACCGAGCGTGCCCGCGAGGCCGTCGAGGGCGCCGTGCGCACCCTGGCCGAGCAGGCCCTGGCGCAGACCGACCTGGTGTCCAACGACGCCATCAAGTCGATCGAGTCGATCATCGCCGCCATCGACGCCAAGCTCACCGCCCAGGTCAACCAGGTGATCCACCACCCCGAGTTCCAGCAGTTGGAAAGCGCCTGGCGTGGCCTGCACTACCTGGTCAACAACACCGAAAGCGATGAACAGCTGAAGATTCGCGTGCTGAACATCTCCAAGCCGGAGCTGCACAAGACCCTGAAGAAATTCAAGGGCACGGCCTGGGACCAGAGCCCGATCTTCAAGAAGATGTACGAAGAGGAATACGGCCAGTTCGGCGGCGAGCCCTACGGCTGCCTGGTCGGCGACTACTACTTCGACCAGTCGCCACCGGATGTCGAGCTGCTGGGCGAGCTGTCCAAGGTCTGCGCGGCGATGCACGCGCCGTTCATTTCCGCCGCCTCGCCGACCGTGATGGGCATGGGCTCGTGGCAGGAACTGTCGAACCCGCGCGACCTGACCAAGATCTTCACCACGCCGGAATACGCCGGCTGGCGCTCCCTGCGTGAATCGGAAGACTCGCGCTACATCGGCCTGACCATGCCGCGGTTCCTGGCCCGCCTGCCCTATGGCGCCAAGACCGACCCGGTGGAGGCCTTCGCCTTCGAGGAAGACACCGACGGCGCCGACAGCAACAAGTACACCTGGGCCAACGCGGCCTACGCCATGGCGGTGAACATCAACCGCTCGTTCAAGCACTACGGCTGGTGCTCGCGGATTCGCGGCGTCGAGTCCGGCGGCGAGGTCGAAGGCCTGCCGGCGCACACCTTCCCGACCGACGATGGCGGCGTGGACATGAAGTGCCCGACCGAGATCGCCATCTCCGACCGTCGTGAAGCGGAACTGGCGAAGAACGGTTTCATGCCGCTGCTGCACAAGAAGAACACCGATTTCGCCGCGTTCATCGGCGCCCAGTCGCTGCAGAAACCGGCCGAGTACGACGATCCGGACGCCACCGCCAACGCCAACCTGGCAGCGCGCCTGCCGTACCTGTTCGCCACCTGCCGCTTCGCCCATTACCTGAAGTGCATCGTTCGCGACAAGATCGGTTCGTTCAAGGAAAAGGACGAAATGCAGCGCTGGTTGCAGGACTGGATCCTCAACTACGTCGACGGCGACCCGGCCCACTCCACCGAAACCACCAAGGCCCAGCATCCGCTGGCGGCGGCGGAAGTGGTGGTCGAGGACGTCGAAGGCAACCCGGGCTACTACACCTCCAAGTTCTTCCTGCGTCCGCATTACCAGCTCGAAGGCCTGACCGTGTCGCTGCGCCTGGTGTCGAAGCTGCCATCGGCGAAGGGGGCGTAACCCCACAGGCGCTGTTTTCCCCGATGGGAGCAGGCTCCCATACGGGGAAGGCGTCACCCGTAATAACGGCGACCTCGCCATCGACGGCAGGTCCTGGCTAACAACCTCGTGGTGCAGACCACACTGGAGAAAACATGGCTGTTGATATCTTCATCAAGATCGGTGACATCAAGGGCGAGTCCATGGACAAGGCCCACAAGGACGAAATCGACGTCCTGAACTGGAGCTGGGGCATGTCCCAGTCCGGCAACATGCACATGGGCGGTGGCGGTGGCGCCGGCAAGGTCAACATCCAGGACCTGTCGCTGACCAAGTACGTCGACAAGTCCTCGCCCAACCTGATGATGCACTGCGCCAGCGGCAAGCACGTCGACAAGGTCACCCTGGTGGTGCGCAAGGCCGGCGGCGAAAGCCAGGTCGAGTACATGAAGATCGACCTGAGCGAAGTGCTGATCACCTCGCTGAGCACCGGCGGCTCGGGCAGCGATGATCGCCTGACCGAAAACGTCACCCTGAACTTCGCCCAGGTCCAGGTCGAGTACCAGGAGCAGAAGGCCGACGGTTCCAAGCAGGGCGGCCCGGTCAAGTTCGGCTGGAACATCCGCTCGAACACCAAGATGTGATCCTCGTGCCCCCGACGCCCGGCGTCGGGGGCACCTGGCGCAACACCCCCGAATTCGATTCATTGCCGGTGTCCAAGCATGGCCAAGCCTGCGCTTCCCGATCCGTGGAGCTGCCGCCCCGCAGCGTCCAGTTCCTGTGACGTCGCACGATGAGCAGCGTGCCCAGCGACTTCGCCCTGCGCGAACGCCTGCAACCGTCGCTGCTCGACCGGTTGACCGACGACGACCCCGGCCACCCGCAGGAAGGCACGGACAAGCGCGTGCTGTCCCTGAGCCAACTCAAGGCCTCGGTGCTGCGTGACCTGACCTGGCTGCTCAATACCACCTCGCTGCTCGACGCCGACGCCACCCTGCATACCCCGGCCGGCACCTCGGTGGTCAACTACGGCCTGCCGGCACTGGCCGGCTACAGTGCCTCGAGCATCGATATCCCGGCGCTGGAAAGCCTGATCCACAAGGCCATCGCCACGTTCGAGCCACGCATCCTGGCCAGCACCCTGCGGGTCCGCGCCCAGGTTGCCTACGGCGAGATGAACCACAACGCCCTGAGCTTCGAGATCGAGGGCGACCTGTGGGCCCTGCCGGCGCCCCTGCCGCTGCTGCTGCGCACCGACCTCGACCTGGAGTCCGGCCATGTCCGCGTGGTCCCGGCCGAGCAACGGAGACGTTCATGAACCCGCGCCTGCTCGACCTCTACAACCAGGAGCTGCAGCACGTCCGCGAAAGTGCCGCCGAGTTCGCCAAGGAATACCCGAAGATCGCCGGGCGCCTGACGCTGTCCGGGATCGACTGCGCCGACCCCTATGTCGAGCGCCTGCTGGAAGGTTTCGCCTACCTCACCGCGCGTGTGCAGCTCAAGCTCGACGCCGAGTACCCGACCTTCACCCACAACCTGCTGGAAATCGCCTACCCGCACTACCTGGCACCGACGCCGTCGATGACCGTGGTGCAGTTGCAGACCGATCCCGACGAGGGTTCGCTGGCCAGCGGTTTCACCCTGCCACGGGACAGCGTGCTGCGCGCGACCCTCGGCAAGGACACCCAGACCTCCTGCGAGTACCGCACCGCCCATGCGGTGACGCTGTGGCCGCTGCAGGTCAGCCAGGCCGAGTACTTCGGCAACCCGGCAACCGTGCTCGGCCGCCTGGCCGCCAGCGAGCCCAAGGCCAAGGCCGGCCTGCGCCTGACCCTGCGCACCGGCGCCGAGCTGCCCTTCAACCAGCTCGACCTGGACAACCTGCCGCTGTACCTCAATGGTGCCGACGAGCAACCGTTCCGCCTCTACGAACAACTGCTGGGCAATGCCTGCGCGGTCTTCGCCCGGGCTCCGGGCGGCGACTGGGTCGAGCGCCTGCCCCAGGACGCCCTGCGCTCCTGCGGCTTCGACGACCGCGAAGCGGCAATGCCGGTGGTGGCCCAGGCCTTCCAGGGCTATCGCCTGCTGCAGGAATACTTCGCCCTGCCCCAGCGCTACCTGTTCGTCGACTTCAGCGGGCTGGGCCGGGCGGTCAAGCGCTGCAGCGGCCAGGAGCTGGAACTGATCGTGTTGTTCGAGCGCTTCGACCCGAGCCTGGAAAGCAGTGTCGACACCGCCCAGTTCGTGCCTTTCTGCACCCCGGCGATCAACCTGTTCCCGCGCCGCCTGGACCGCATCCACCTGTCCGAACGGGTCAACGAACACCATGTGATCGCCGACCGCACCCGGCCGATGGATTTCGAGATCCACTCGCTGACCGGCGTCACCGGCCACGGCACCGGGCCCGACCAGCCATTCCTGCCCTTCTACGCCGTGCGCGATCCGTCGCGCTACGGCCGCGACCAGGCCTACTACATCCTGCGCCGCGAGCCGCGGGTGCTGTCCAGCGAGCAGCGGCGCAAGGGTACCCGCTCGACCTACATCGGCAGCGAAACCTTCGTCAGCCTGGTCGACAGTCAGCAGGCACCCTACCGCCACGACCTGCGCCAGCTCGGCGTCAGCGCGCTGTGCACCAACCGCGACCTGCCGCTGTTCATGAGCGTGGGCAGCGGCAAGAGCGACTTCACCCTGGCCGACAGCGCCCCGGTATCGGCGGTGCGCTGCCTGGCCGGGCCGAGCCGGCCACGGGCCAGCCATGCCCACGACAACAAGGCCTGGCGCCTGATCAGCCAGCTCTCGCTGAACTACCTGTCGCTGAGCGAACAGGGCCAGGGCGCCGCGGCCCTGCGCGAGCTGCTGCGGCTGTACGGCGAGAGCAACGATGCCGCCCTGCAACTGCAGATCGAGGGCCTGCGCGAAGTCAGCAGCAAGGCCTGTACCCGGCGGCTGCCGATGCCCGGGCCGATCGTCTTCGGGCGTGGCCTGGAGATCACCCTGGAATTCGACGAGAACGCGTTCCGCGGCACCGGGGTGTTCCTCCTCGGCGCAGTGTTCGAACGCTTCCTGGCACGCTACGTGTCGATCAACAGTTTTACCGAGACGGTGATCCGAACCACCGAACGCGGCGAGATCATGCGATGGAAAGCCAAGCCCGGACGCCGTCCGACCCTGTGAGCACGCTCACGGCGATGCAAGCCGAGCCCTGGGAATACGACTTCTTCCAGGCGCTGCGGCGTATCGAGTGCGAATCGCCGCACCTGCCGCGCTTCGGCCATTCGCTGCGCCTGGCGGATGATCCGTTGCGCCTGGGTCAACAGCTGGACTGCGCCTTCGCCCCGGCGACCCTGGCCTCGATGACGCCCGCCAGCGACAACGCGCCGGCCCGTCTGGAGCAGTTCTTCTTCGGCCTCGGCGGCCCCAACGGCCCGTTGCCGCTGCACCTCACCGAATACGTGCGCGAGCGCCAGCGCAACAACGCCGACAGCACCAGCAAGCGCTTCCTCGACGTGTTCCACCACCGCCTGCTGAGCCTGTTCTATCGGGCCTGGGCCGAAGCGCGGCCGACCGTCAGCCATGACCGCCCGGACGACGACTACTGGTCCGGGCGCCTGGCCGCCCTCAGCGGCCGGGGCATGCCCGGCCTGCTCGACCAGGGCCTGGTTCCGCCGACCGCCAAGCTGCACTTCAGCGGCCACCTCTCCGCCCAGACCCGCTACCCGGACGGCCTCAAGGCCATTCTCGGCGAGTACTTCGGCCTGCCGGTGGAGATCGAGGAATACGTCGGCCAGTGGCTGGAGTTGCCGGAACGCAGCCGTCTCGGCGTTACCGCCAACCAGCTCGGCGTGGACTTCTGCCTCGGCCGCCACGTGTGGGACCGCCAGCACAAGTTCCGCATCCGCTTCGGCCCGCTGAAGCTCGACGAATACATGAGCCTGCTGCCCGATGGCGAATCCTTCCACCACCTGGTGGCGTGGGTCGCCGAATACCTGGGACACGAGCTGGACTGGGACCTCAACCTGGTCCTGGAACAGCCCGAAGTCCCCCGGCTGCAACTCAACGGCCAATTCCGCCTGGGTTTCAACACCTGGGTCGGCCAACCCGAAGAGGACGCCAGGGACCTGATCCTGGCCCGGCATTACGCCGAACACGCCACACCAGCCCACCACTCAAGGAGCACAGAGCATGGGTGAAATCAGTCGCGCCGCGCTGTTCGGCAAACTCAACAGCGTCGCCTACAAGGCCATCGAAGCCGCCACGGTGTTCTGCAAGCTGCGGGGCAACCCCTATGTGGAACTCGCCCACTGGTTCCACCAGTTGCTGCAGTTGCAGGACTCGGACCTGCACCGCCTGGTGCGCCAGTTCAACATCGAGCCGGCACGCCTGGCCCGTGACCTGACCGAGGCGCTGGACCGCCTGCCGCGCGGCTCGACCTCAATCACCGACCTGTCCTCCCACGTCGAGGAAGCGGTGGAACGCGGCTGGGTCTACGGCAGCCTGATGTTCGGCGAAAGCCAGGTGCGCACCGGCTACCTGGTGCTCGGCATCCTCAAGACCCCGAGCCTGCGCCATGCGCTGCTGGGGCTGTCGTCGGAGTTCGACAAGATCAAGGCCGAGGCCCTGAGCGAGCGTTTCGACGAGTACGTCGGCGATTCGCCGGAGAACAACCTGGGCGCCAGCGACGGCTTCAATGCCGGCGCCACGCCGGGCGAAGCCAGCGGTGCCATCGCGCCGAGCGCCATGGGCAAGCAGGAGGCGCTCAAGCGCTTCACCGTCGACCTGACCGAACAGGCCCGCAGCGGCAAGCTCGACCCGATCGTCGGCCGTGACGAGGAGATCCGCCAGTTAGTGGACATCCTCATGCGCCGCCGCCAGAACAACCCGATCCTCACCGGCGAAGCCGGGGTCGGCAAGACCGCGGTGGTCGAGGGTTTCGCCCTGCGTATCGTCGCCGGCGACGTACCGCCGTCGCTCAAGGACGTCGAACTGCGCAGCCTCGACGTCGGCCTGCTGCAGGCCGGCGCGAGCATGAAGGGCGAGTTCGAACAGCGCCTGCGCCAGGTCATCGAGGACGTCCAGGCCTCGCCCAAGCCGATCATCCTGTTCATCGACGAAGCCCACACCCTGGTCGGTGCCGGTGGCGCCGCCGGTACCGGTGACGCGGCCAACCTGCTCAAGCCGGCGCTGGCCCGCGGCAGCCTGCGCACCGTGGCCGCGACCACCTGGGCCGAGTACAAGAAGCACATCGAGAAAGACCCGGCCCTGACCCGCCGCTTCCAGGTGGTGCAGGTACCGGAACCGTCGGAAGACAAGGCGCTGCTGATGATGCGCGGCGTCGCCTCGACCATGGAAAAACATCACCAGGTGCAGATCCTCGACGAAGCCCTGGAGGCCTCGGTCAAGCTGTCCCATCGCTACATCCCGGCGCGGCAACTGCCGGACAAGTCCGTCAGCCTGCTCGACACGGCCTGCGCGCGGGTCGCCATCAGCCTGCACGCGGTACCGGCCGAGGTCGACGACAGCCGGCGGCGTATCGAGGCGCTGGAGACCGAGCTGCAGATCATCGCCCGCGAACATGCCATCGGCATCGACACCGCCAGCCGCCGGAACGCCAACGAAGAACGGCTCGCCAGCGAGCGCGAGCGCCTGGCCGAACTGGAAAGCCGCTGGGCCGAGGAGAAGAGCCTGGTCGACGAACTGCTCGCCACCCGGGCCGAGCTGCGTGAAAGCACCGGCGTGGTGGACAGCGATGTCGGCGGCGAACAGGGCCATGCCCTGCGCGAGAAACTGATCGACCTGCAACGGCGCCTCAGCGACCTGCAGGGCGAGAGCCCGCTGATCCTGCCGACCGTGGACTACCAGGCGGTGGCCTCGGTGGTCGCCGACTGGACCGGTATCCCGGTGGGCCGCATGGCCCGCAACGAGCTGGAAACCGTGCTCAACCTCGACCAGCACCTGAGCAAGCGTATCATCGGCCAGGATCATGCCCTGAGCATGATCGCCAAGCGCATCCAGACCTCCCGCGCCGGCCTCGACAACCCGAGCAAGCCGATCGGCGTGTTCATGCTCGCCGGCACCTCCGGCGTGGGCAAGACCGAAACCGCCCTGGCCCTGGCCGAGGCCATGTACGGTGGCGAGCAGAATGTCATCACCATCAACATGAGCGAGTTCCAGGAAGCCCACACCGTCTCCACCCTCAAGGGTGCCCCGCCCGGCTACGTCGGCTACGGCGAAGGCGGCGTGCTGACCGAAGCGGTACGGCGCAAGCCCTACAGCGTGGTGCTGCTGGACGAGGTGGAGAAGGCCCACCCGGACGTGCACGAGATCTTCTTCCAGGTGTTCGACAAGGGCGTGATGGAAGACGGCGAAGGCCGGCTGATCGACTTCAAGAACACCCTGATCCTGCTCACCACCAACGCCGGTACCGAGCTGATCGCGCACCTGTGCAAGGACGCCGGCAACGTCCCCGACCCCGAGGACATCGCCAAGGCCCTGCGCCAGCCGTTGCTGGAGATTTTCCCGCCGGCGCTGCTCGGCCGCCTGGTGACCATTCCGTACTACCCGCTCAGCGACACCATGCTCAAGGCGATCACCCGCCTGCAGCTGGGGCGCATCAAGAAGCGCGTGGAGAGCACCCACAAGGTCGCCTTCGACTTCGACGACGAGGTGGTCGACCTGATCGTCTCGCGCTGCACCGAGACCGAGAGCGGCGGACGGATGATCGATGCGATCCTGACCAACAGCCTGCTGCCGGACATGAGCCGCGAGTTCCTCACGCGCATGCTCGAAGGCAAGCCGCTGGCGGGTGTGAGGATCAGCGTGCGGGATAACGAATTGCACTACCAGTTCAGCGACGTGGAAGCCTGAGAAGGCCTCTTCGCGGGCAAGCCCGGCTCCTACAGGTCAGCGTCGCACACAGAGCACGTGTACGACGCAACACGTGTAGGAGCGTGGCTTGCCCGCGAAAGCGCCCGCCCAGACGCCACAACACCCAGAGATAACCGATGCTATTCACACAAGCCACCCGCCTGGCCCAGGTCCACAGCCCCCTCGGGCCGGATGTGCTGCTGCTCAAGGACATGGGCGGCGGCGAGGAGTTGGGGCGGCCGTTCGAATACGAATTGCACCTGACCTCCAACGACGGCGCCATCGACCTGAACCAGCTGCTGGGCAAACCCATGAGCCTCTCCCTGCAATTGCAGGGCGGGGCCAGCCGCTACTTCCACGGCATCGTCGCGCGCTGCAGCCAGAACGTCGACAGCGGCCAGTTCGCCAGCTACCAGGTGACCCTGCGACCCTGGCTCTGGCTGCTGACCCGCACCTCCGACTGCCGCATCTTCCAGCACATGACCATCCCGCAGATCATCAAGCAGGTGTTCCGCGACCTCGGTTTCTCCGACTTCGAAGACGTGCTCAGCCAGCCCTACCGCGAGTGGGAATACTGCGTGCAGTACCGCGAGAGCAGCTTCGACTTCGTCAGCCGGCTGATGGAGCAGGAAGGCATCTATTACTACTTCCGCCATGAGAAGGACCGCCACGTACTGGTGCTGGCCGACGCCTACGGTGCCCACCACCCGGCTCCCGGCTACGAGTCGATCCCCTACTACCCGCCGGATGGCCAGCACCGCGAGCGCGACCACCTCAACGGCTGGCAGTTGGCCCAGGAAGTCCAGCCCGGCTCCCTGGAACTCAACGACTACGATTTCCAGCGCCCCAGCGCACGGATCGACGTGCGCTCGACCATGCCGCGCCCGCACACCGCCGGTGACTATCCGCTGTACGACTACCCCGGCAGCTACGTGCAGAGCCAGGACGGCGAGCACTACGCGCGCACCCGCATCGAAGCGATCCAGAGCCTGCACGAGCGCGTGCAGCTCAACGGCAATGCCCGCGGCATCGGTGCCGGCAACCTGTTCAGCCTGACCGGCTTCGGCCGCCAGGACCAGAACCGCGAATACCTGATCGTCGCCGCGCGCTACTACCTCGCCCAGGAGAGCCTGGAGTCGGGCACCGGCACGGCGGGCTCGCAGTTCGAAAGCAGCCTGACCTGCATCGATGCCCAGCAGAGCTTCCGCCCATTGCCCAACACCACCCGGCCCATCGTCCGCGGCCCGCAGACCGCCGTGGTGGTCGGCCCGGCCGGCGAAGAGATCTGGACCGACCAGTTCGGCCGGGTCAAGGTGCACTTCCACTGGGACCGCCACGACCAGTCCAACGAAAACAGCTCCTGCTGGATTCGCGTGTCGCAGGCCTGGGCCGGCAAGAACTGGGGCTCGATGCAGATCCCGCGGATCGGCCAGGAAGTCATCGTCAGTTTCCTCGAAGGCGACCCCGACCGGCCGATCATCACAGGCCGGGTCTACAACGCCGAACAGACAGTGCCCTACGACCTGCCCGCCAACGCCACCCAGAGCGGCATGAAGAGCCGTTCGAGCAAGGGCGGCAGCCCGGCCAACTTCAACGAAATCCGCATGGAGGACAAGAAGGGGGCCGAGCAGTTGTACATCCATGCCGAGCGCAACCAGGACATCGTGGTCGAGGTCAATGAAAGCCACTCGGTGGGCAATGACCGCAACAAGAGCATCGGCCACGACGAGACCGTGCTGATCGGCAACAACCGGGTGCGCATCGTCAAGCAGCAGGACGTGCTCACCGTCGGCCAGAGCAAGACCGACAGCGTCAGCCAGAGCTACCTGATCGAGGTCGGCGAGAACCTGCGGCTGGTCTGCGGCGCCAGCGTGCTGGAGCTCAACGCCAGCGGCCAGATCAACCTGTGCGGCGTGCAGATCAGCTTCCACGCCAGCGGTGACGCGCAGTTCAACACCGGCGGCGTCCTGCACCTCAACAACGGCAAGGGCCCCGACGCCGCCCCGGAAGGCGACGGCGTGAAAGGCACGATCGACGCCAAGGTGGCATCGGCCTTTCCCAAGGCCAAGTAAAAAGGACTTCACGCCATGACCTATCGCCTCAACGAATTCCAGTTCCAGCTACCCGACAGCGAGTTGCTCGATGCCTCGATCAACATCCTCAAGTTTCCGGAACTGGGCACGTCGCTGATCGTCAGCCGCAGCCTGCTGGCCGACGGCGAGGACCTGCGCAGCAACTTCGACAGCCAGCTCAAGCGCCTCGAACAGCAGGTCCAGGCACTGCGCTACCAGCCGCGCCAGGACGTGCGCCTGGGTGCGGACCAATCCCTCGATGCCATCGAATCGCGCAGCCAGTACAGCAAGGGCGCGGACAACGTCTACCAGTTCCAGCTGGCCTTCGTCCTGCCCGGCACGCGCAAGATGACTGCGCTCAGCTACGTCAAGGCACAGCCGCTGGGCGATGCCGAAGCCGCCCACTGGGCCACGATCAAGCACAGCCTGGCACTGGCCTGAGCCATGTCCGACGCACTCTGGGCCGCCCGCCTGGGAGACGGGCTGGAACACACCTCGGTGATGGCCGACATCGTCGGCGGCGTGCTGGAGGTGGCGGCCAACGTCGCCATCGGCGCACTGGCGACGGCGGCGGTGGTGGCCGCCACCGGCATCACGGTGGCCACCGGCGGTCTCGGCGCCTGCCTGCTGGGCGCGGTGGTCGGAGTGATCGTCGGCGTGGTGATGAGCAAGACCGGCGCCGACAAGGGCCTGAGCGACATGTGCGAGGGGATCGGCAACGCGCTGTTTCCGCCCACGGTGCAGGCGACCATCCAGACCGGCTCCAAAAATACCCTGACCAACTCGATTCCCGCCGCGCGCGCCGCCGGCACCGCACCACCGCCGGCACCGGCTGGCGCAGTGCCCGGCAGCGAGGCCGCCAACGTTCCCGAGGAAGCCGCGGCAGAGGAGGAAAGCCCCGGCTTCCTCGACATGGCCAAGGGTTTCTTCTCGCAGATGTGGCGGCCCACGGTCGCCAGCCCGGCACCCGGCACACAACCCAAGCCGCTGGACCTGGTGACCTGCACCAAGCACTCGCCGATGCCACAGCAGTATCTCGCCGAAGGCTCGGAAAAGGTCAGCATCAACGGCCAACCCGCCGTGCGCAGCGGCGACCGCAGCACCTGCGACGGCAAGGTGGTGTCCTCCGGCACCATCTCGCCGAACGTGACCATCGGTGGCAACTCGGTGGTGGTCCGCGAGATCCGCAGCGGCAAGACGCCGGGCATCGGCCTGGCGGTGACCGTGCTGATGATGCTCAAGGGCGGCAAGGGCAAGTTCCTGAGCAACCTGCCGTGCATGCTGCTGTCGGGGGTCAACTCGTTCGTCGTCAGCCAGGCCACCGGCGCCCTGACCCGGGCCATCGCCGGCTCGCCCAACCCGGTGCATGCCGCCACCGGCGCCAAGGTGCTGGGCGACGCGGATGAGCTGGATTTCGTCCTGCCCGGCATCCTGCCCATCGACTGGCAGCGCTTCTACAACAGCCGCGACGAACGCCAGGGCAGCCTGCTCGGCAGCGGCTGGAGCGTGCCCTATGAAGTCTGCGTGCATGTCGAGCGGCATCCCGAGGGTGGCGAACGGCTGATCTACACCGACGAACAGGCGCGGCGCATCGACATGGGCACGATCCCCCTCGGCGGTGCGGTGTTCAGCGCCGGCGAAGGCCTGGCCGTGCGCCGTAATGGCAACGGCCAGTTGCTGATCGAGAGCGATGACGGTTTGTACCGGCTGTTCGAACCGACCCTGGCCGACCCTGCTCATCTGCGCCTGAGCCAGTTGGGCGATCGCAACGACAATCGCCTCTATCTCGACTACGACGAGTCGGGAAAGCTGACCCGCCTGCGCGACACCTTCGATCAGGTACAAGTGGAACTGGTCTACAGCCCGCAATGGCCGCAACGGGTCGCGCAGGTCGAGCGCCTGTATCCCGACCAGCAACGCGAGGTGCTGGTCAGCTACGCCTACGACAACGGCGGCGACCTGGCCGAAGTCCGCGATGCCCTCGGCCAGGTCCAGCGGCGTTTCGCCTATGACGAGCACAGGCGGATGGTCGAGCATCAGTTGCCCACCGGCCTGCGCTGCTTCTACCAGTGGGCCGAGGTCGGCAATCGCGAATGGCGAGTGATTCGCCACTGGACCGATGACGGCGACGAGTACCGCTTCGACTACGACCTGGACAGCGGCACCACGCGGATCACCGACGGTTTGAAGCGCGTGAGCATCCGACGCTGGAACCCGCAGCACCAGATCACCGAATACACCGACAACCTCGGCCAGACCTGGCAGTTCGAATGGAACGACGAGCGCCAGTTGCTCGGCGCCATCGATCCCCAGGGCGGGCAGTACCGCTACAGCTACGACGAAGCCGGCAACCTCAGCGACAGCCTCGATCCGCTAGGACGCAGTGATTCAACCGTCTGGCTGGAACACTGGGCCCTGCCGCTGGTGGAGACCGATAGCGCTGGGCATAGCTGGCAATACCGCTACGACCCGCGCGGCAACTGCACCCACGAGACCGACCCGCTGGGCCAGGTCACCCAGTACCGCTACGATGCCCGTGGCCAGGTGGTGCAGATCATCGACGCCAGCGGCAAGAGCAAGACGCTGCAGTGGAACGACCTCGGGCAACTGACCGAGCACATCGACTGCTCCGGCTACCCCACGCGCTTCGGCTACGACCGCCGTGGCTACCTGCAGGTGGTCACCGACGCCCTCGGCGAACGCACCACCTACCAGCACGACGCCCAGGGCAACCTGCTGCAGACCACGTTGGCCGACGGCCGCGTCGAACGGTACCTGCGCGACAGCAGCGGCCAGTTGACCGGCCATGTCGATCCGGCCGGCCACACCACCGCCTACCAGTACGACCGCCGCGGCCAGGTGCGCCAGCGCATCGATGCCGTCGGACGCCAGGTACAGTTCAGCTACGACGCCTACGGCCGCCTGATGGCGCTGACCAACGAAAATGGTGAAAGCTACCGCTTCCTATGGGACGCCGGCGACCGCCTGGTGGAACAGCAGGACCTCGACGGCAGCGCCCGGCGTTATGCCTACGACGGGCTGGATGACGTCACCCGCCTGGAGTATGTACCGGCCCCCTTCGGCACTGGGCTGGCCGCCGTGCCGAGCGAGCCGGTCAAACCCATCGTCCACCGGCTTGAACGCGATGCGGTCGGCCGGCTGGTGGCCAAGGTCACCGACGATGGCCGCACCGAATACAGCTATGACCCGGTCGACCAACTGACCGCCGTGACCTTCACCGACAACGCCGGACAGACCCAGAGCCTGGGCTTCGCCTACGATGCCCTTGGCCAGTTGCTGGAAGAACAGAGCGCGACGGGCAGCCTTCAGCACCACTACGATGAACTGGGCAACCTGCAGCAGACGCAGTTACCGGACGGTCGCCGGATCAACCGCCTGTACTACGGCAGCGGGCACCTGCACCAGCTCAATCTCGACGGCCAGGTGATCAGCGACTTCGAGCGCGACCGCCTGCACCGCGAGGTTCTGCGCACCCAAGGCCAGCTCAGCACCCGCAGCGACTACGACCGCAGCGGCCGACTGCGCTCACGCCTGCGCCGCCCCGCTGGCCCACCCTCGGCCTTGCCGGCACCGGTACAGAAGCACTTCGACTATGACCCGGCCGACAACCTGATCGGCCGCCTGGACCAGCAACCCCCTGGTGACCGGCGCCAACTGCTGCACTACGACGCCACCGGACGGATCCTCGCCAGCCAGGACAACGTCCAGGGCCAGAGCGAAACCTTCGCCTACGACGCCGCCGCCAACCTGCTCGACGGCCCGGCGGCTGGCGCCGGCCTGGTGGTGCACAACAAGCTGCTGACCTACCAGGACAAGCGCTACCGCTACGACGCCTTCGGCCGGATGATCGAAAAGCGCAGCGGTAGCCGGCGGGTGCAACGCTTTGCCTACGACGCCGAACATCGGCTGATCGAGGTGCATAACCAGGACGGCGCGAAGCAGACCGTGGTGCGCATGCGCTACGACCCGCTGGGGCGGCGTATCGAGAAGACCGAGCAGGACAGCCACGGTTATCCACTGGGTGAGACACGTTTTACCTGGGATGGGCTGCGGTTGCTGCAGGAGCATCGGCACAGCCAGACAAGCCTGTACCTGTATGACGATGGAAGTTATGAGCCGCTGGCGCGTGTCGACGGGCTGGGCGCACTGCAAAAGGTGCGCTACTACCACAACGACCTCAACGGCCTGCCCGAGCAACTGACGGAAAGCGACGGACATACGCTGTGGCAGGCACGCTACAGGGTCTGGGGCAACACCCTGGAGGAAGTCCGTGAGCCCTATTACATCGAAGAGCAGAACCTGCGATTCCAGGGCCAGTACCTGGATCGTGAGACCGGCCTGCACTACAACACGTTCCGGTTCTACGACCCCGATATCGGACGCTTCACCACACCGGATCCGATTGGGCTACTGGGTGGCTTCAACCTCTATCAGTATGCCCCCAACCCGTTCGAGTGGATCGACCCGTGGGGATGGGCGCCTTGCAGCGCTACGACGAAAAAGTTGCAGGCGCACGCAAACGCTGCACGCAAGGCGGTCTACAAGAACCCGCAACGATCACTTACCGTCAAACAGCGGGCAGCGATAAAACGGGCTTATGACAGGGGTGACCTTGGCCAGGCCAGGTCGCGCTATAGACGGTATGTAGGCCAGCGGATCGATGCCGAGTTCAAGCGTCGCGTACAGGCGGACCCATCGTTGGCCCACCTCAATGTATCCAAGTCGGGTCAACGACTACCCGACGTGTATGATTCGAAGAATAAATCCTGGTGGGACCTGACAACCAAAGCTGACTGGGCCAGAGGCACCCACCAGCGACGTTACGGCGACTGGGGAAACGGCTACGAAGGAGTAACGTGGTGAACAACCGAACCGAATCGCAACTGCTCTCGGGCGTCAAGCGCGAAGACTGGGCACTGCCCGAGAAAACCCGCTTCGAGCAGGCCCTGATCAAGGGATGCGAGCTGAAGAACACCAACCTCGCCTACCCGATCTTCGACCAGAGCCTGCTGCAAGACTGCACATTCGAGAAGAGTGACTTCTCCAACGCGCGCTTCTTCAGCGCCACCGAGCTGGTACGATGCACCTTCAGGAACATCGACTTCCGCGCTGCGGGCCTCAATGACAGCGTGTTCCGCCAGTGCACTTTCATCAAATGCGACTTTCGCCAAAGCCCCTTCAATGATTGCGTCCTGGTCGATTGCCTGTTCGACACCTGCAAGATCATCGACAACACCTTCGACGCCGGAAAGCTGGAAAACTGCAGTTTTTCCGGCAAGCTCCAGGAAGTGAACTTCGTTGCAGAGCAACCGAACACCATGCTCCGGGCAGATTTCAGCGCTTGCATCCTGGACTACGTCACCTTCAAGAACTGCAACCTGGAACAGATTTCTCCACCGACGGACAGCCGCCACCTCTACGTCCGGGATCTGGCCGAACGCGCCAGGAAGGCCCTGGCCCAGGTCACGAGCCAACCCGAGAGCCCGCAGAACAACCTGCTCAAGCGCCGACTCAAGAACCTGGCCATGCAGCGTGGCGGCATCTTCAATCTGAAAAACCTGGTGGAGGTCGAAGGACAGGAGTTCGCCGATCAGCTCATTTCGCTGCTGCAACAACCTGGCTGAGACAGCCGGGGAACCTCTCACACAGGCACTGCGCGATCATGAAAAAACAGACCACGCTTTCTACGCTACTGGCCCTGGCGTTATCGACCGTGTGCGTCCCCGCACACGCCGCAACCTGGCAGGTCTGCCGCCTGGACCTGCGCGTCACCGAGGTCGTGAAACAACCCTATCCGCAGTTGCAGGCCCAGGTCCTGGAGGCCAGCCCGCAATCGGCGGCGGTCGAGTGTCCGGAGGCAGGCACGAGCCTCACCTTCACCCCGGAAACGCCCGACTACCAGAGCACCCTTCCACGCAAGCGCTGGCCCGGCAAGGGACAGACGGTACGGGTCGACTATCGCTATCTGGATGGCATGTGCAAGGGCGATGGCAACAGCCATCCGTGCCGCATCAGGCACTACCCCGTCGTGGGCCGCTGACGTCGATAGACGGGTGCGACTTCACGTCCCGATGTTCTGTTTGCGGGTTGGTCACAATCGTGGTCTATTCTTGAGTCGTCACCAGGATCGTCAACATGGGAGATGGCGTATGGATGCACGAGAAAGAGCGTTGATGCGGGCCAGCGTGGCGCTGGGGTTGCTGGTCAGTACGCTGAAGAAGCATGACCTGGGCGCCCCGCTATCCCTGGATGATCCCCTGCTCAGGGACATGCTCAGGCAACTTCAGGAGAATCTGCAGGAAGCCCAGGCCAACCACGCGGTGTCCAGTGCCATGATCCCGTTGAACAGGGCCTTCGCCCAGGGCACGCTGATCAATGCCGGCAACGTCGGCGCCCTGCTCAATCACTTGAAGAAGGTCGACGCCCTGCTCAAGGACGCCGGCCACCCCGCACAGGCAATGACCGCCTGACGCCGGCTCAGGCATTGGCCGGAACGAAGTCCGGCCCGCCGAGCTTGTCACGCACCATCAGCGCCGAACGCATCAGTGGCGTCCACATGCCATCCGGGCTGTTCCAGGCCGCGCCCGCCCAGCGGGTGTCGGCCTGCAGGTCGGCCTTGCGGCTTTCCAGCTGGCGCTTGAGTGCCACCGCCACACTGCCCAGGTCGACGTCGAACAGGTCGCCGTAGGGGCCCTGCGGCTGCTTGCGTTGTTTGTCCTGGCAGAAGCGGTAATACCAGACCCAGTCATGGGCGATGTAGATCGCCCGGTTGCGATCCGGATAGGTCGCCAGGAGGGTCAGCAGGGCCGCGACGAAACGCGTCGGGAAGCTCGCATCGTGGGTTAGACGCCAGTACGGCACGATCAGTTGGTCGAAGGCCGCCACCACGTTCTGCGGCTCGTCGTTGTCGACCTTGGCTTCGAGGAAGTAGAACGGCTCGCCCACCAGGAACTTGTCCAGCTCATCGTTGGCCAGGGCCAGTTGCAGCACATTGTCGAACGGGTTGCTCATTGGATTTTCACTACATCGTGGGTCGACATCAGCACATTGACGTCATTACCGTGGGAAATCGGCACATTGTCCAGCACCGCCTCGCGCATGCCGCCCGGATAGGTCAGGCCGCCCGGGCGCCAGAGCGAGTTGACGCCCCCTTCGTTGCCGGTGGGCATCAGTACCTTGGGGTTGTCCAGGCTCACCATGTAGATGTCCTTGCCCACCAGCGAGCCGGGATCGTAGCCCAGGGCAGACTCCAGCACCGAGACATCGCCGGCCTTCTGGTACTCGGCCACCACGCCTTGCAGGTCGGACTTTGCCATGACGAACTTGTTCGGGTTGAACGAGCCGTACTTGGGGTTGGAAATGTCGTCGGCGGTGAACAGGAAGCCGCCGCCCTCGTCCTTGAAGGTCTGCAGGTGCCTGTCGATGTACGAGCCCTCGAGGTAGTCGCTCGGCGGTGGCCGACTGCCCTTGGGAATCGCCATGATATCGGCTTCGGTCATCCCGGCCTTGTAGGCCGCCGCCCGCGGCGTCGGCGTCTCGGCGAGGCGCGCCATCTTCGGCCCCATGCCCAGCAGGGCCATGCCAGCAACGCCCTGTAGCAGGTCGCGGTAGCCCGGCCCCAGGCGATCGCCCAGTTGGCCCAGCAGTTCCATACCCCCCATCATCGCCCCGCCGATCACGACGAAGCCACCCAGGGCGGCCAGCCCGGTCATGGCCGCCAGTATCGCCGCACCACCCAGCGCCGCCAGGCCCAGTGCTTCCAGGCCGGTGTGCATCCAGCCCTCGATATCCAGGACGAACGCCACGGCCACCGTCGGCCCGCCGATGAAGGTATTCGGGCTGCCGGTCTTGATGTGCGCGCCGCAGCTCATCTTGCTCTTCAGGCGCGCCGCCGGCTGGCCGTTGATATAGACCGTGGCACTGCCTTCGGCTATCTCGACGTTGAACGGCCAGTACGGATGGTTCAGCGGCAGGCCCGAGCAGGAGTCCGCCGCATCGACGCCGGCGCGCATGGCGTTGCGACTGTTGATGAAGACATTCTGGCTGCCGAGTATCAACGTTCCGGTCGTCGGCTCCGGTAAATCGAAAATGGTGTTCAGGCCCTTGACGATCTGGAACATCGACAGCCCGCCAGCAGCGATCGAACCGGCCATGATCGCCAGCGCCGCGCCGCCGGTGGCTACGGTGGCGGCCACCACCGCAGCGCCGATCAGGGCACCGGCCACGGCACCGGCGACCATCGCGGCCACGCCGAAACCGTGGGCTATCTCATCGCCGAGGCGGGCGGCGGCCAACATGTCCATATTGACGATTGCCGCCGATCAGGTCCGGGGCTGCAGCTTGAGCGTCTGCAGAGCCGCCTTCCAGGCCGGCTCGTGGTGCACGAGGTCGTTCGGCGTGGTGGTCAGGGTGGCGATCAGGCCCACCGGCTGGCGATCGATGAACACCTGGCGCAGCATCAGCTCGCGCCCTTCGCGCTGCCAGCTGTAGTCGAGCAGCACGGCGGCGTGCTCGCTCAGCACGAAGTCCCAGCGCTTGATCAGGTTGAAACCGGGCAACTGCTGCCCGGCGCTTTTCAGTTGGGCCTCGACGTAGTCGGCAAACGGCGTGTCAGCGCGGCTCGGGTCGCGGCTGATGACGAAACTGGCTTCGCGCGCACCACCGACGGCGGGCAGCTTGAAGATGTTGAGGCTCTGGTCCTGCCAGGTCTCAGGAATGTCCAGCTCGGCTTCCTGGAGGCGGTATGCAGTCATGGTCGAAGACGCTTTCCATGCAGGTGGATGACTCGATGAGCCGCGAATCTTCAGGCAATAACTGGTAACAATCAAGGCGCCCGGCGCAACCATTCACCGAGCCATGACGCCGCTCTCATTTTTGTCCGCCGCCCAACCGGGCCGGCAATGAAAATGGGCACCCGATCCGATCGGCGTGCCCATTCTTCCCCAACACTCCCCTTGCTCCGGGAGTACTGCCATGAGGCTTACGGGTTGACGCTGTCTTTGAGCGACTTGCCCGGCTTGAACGCCACGGTGTTGCTGGCCTTGATTTTCACTGGCTCGCCGGTTTGCGGGTTCTTGCCGGTACGGGCGCCACGATGACGCTGCAGGAAGGTGCCGAAGCCCACCAGGGTCACGCTGTCTTTGCGGTGCAGCGCGCCGGTGATTTCTTCGAGAACCGCGTTGAGTACACGGTTGGCTTGTTCTTTGGTGAGATCCGCTTTTTCAGCGATTGCAGCGGCGAGTTCTGGTTTACGCATAGTGAAGCCTCTTTGACGGTTTTTTGTTGTTATGTCCGTGCTGTTCTTCCGGAACAGCGCCCAAAGCGCCGCAGGCTCTACGCTGCGACAGACGGGAGGAGAATGGCACGGCGTCGAGCCCCGCGCCAGTCTGCCTGCGACCTTTGTAGAGGCAAAAGCAGGGTGTTTACGACAGAAGGAGCGTTATTTACGCCAGCAGCGCCGGCAGTTCCTTGTTCAAGGCCAGTTTTTCCGCGACCGCGCCGCCGGTCAGGGCATAACCGAGCAGGCGACCACTGGCATCACGGCACAGCGCCTTGATGTCGGCCCCCTGCCCCTCGACCGTCCAGGCGCCCTCCAGGCCCCGTGGCGGCGGCGATACCACCAGCGGGCAGACCGGCGTCTTCACCGTCACCGGCATGGCGCCATAGCTCACCGCCGTGGGGTTGCCGGCCAGGGTCTGGGCCAGGGCACGGGCACAGTTCATCAACGGCATGACGTAGAGCAGGTTCAGGCCATCGACCTCGGCGCAATCGCCCAGCGCGTAGATATTGGCGTGGGACGTGCGCAGATGGCGGTCGACCACCACCCCGCGGTTGACCTGCAGGCCCGCAGCCGCGGCCAGGTCGATGCGCGGGCGCAAGCCGATGGCCGAGACCACGACGTCACAGTCCAGGGTCTTGCCGTCGGACAGGTGCGCCTGCAGGTGATCGCCGACCCGTTGCAGACGGGTCAGCACCGGCCCCAGGTGGAAACGCGCGCCCAGGCTCTCCAGGCCGGCCTGTACCGCGGCGGCGGCGGCCGGATGTAGCAGGGTCGGCATGACCTGCTCGCAAGGCGCCACCAGGTCGACCTCGTAGCCGCCCAGGATCAGGTCGTTGGCGAACTCGCAGCCGATCAGCCCCGCGCCCAGCAGCAGCACGCGCTGCTTGCCGGCGACAGCAGCGCGGAAACGGGCGTAGTCCTCCAGATCGTTGATCGGGAAGATCGCCTCGGGCGCATCGCCCTCGACCGGTACCCGCACGGTTTCCGCGCCCCAGGCCAGGATCAGGTCGCGATAGGGCACCGCTTCCTCGCCGATCCACAGGCGCTTGTGGCCCGGGTCGATGCCGCTGATGCGGGTATGGGTGCGCACTTCGGCCTTGAGCTGTTCGGCCATGGCACCGGGTTCGGCCATGCTCAGGCCGTCGGCGTCCTTGTTCTTGGCAAAGCCGGTGGACAACATGGGCTTGGAGTAGGAACGCCCGTCATCGGCGGTAATCAGCAACAGCGGGGTTTCGCCGTCGAGCTTGCGAAACTCCCGGGCCAGGTTGTAACCGGCCAACCCGGTACCGACGATCACGACAGGTGCGTTCATTCCCTTCTCCACATCCATGATTGTTTGAAATTTGCTCGATCAGGCGATTTCGAACATCTCGAAATCCAACTTGCCGACGCCGCAGTCCGGGCACAGCCAATCCTCAGGCACATCTTCCCAGCGGGTACCCGGGGCGATGCCGTCATCCGGCCAGCCCTCGGCTTCGTTGTAGATCAGGCCACAGACCACACACTGCCACTTCTTCATGCGTTACTTCCTCGATTCCCAGGCATGTTCGGCACGGACGATCGATGGGTACGGCGTTGTCGTCCGGCTCAGGGCGTTTTGTACTGACCGAAGCCGGCAGATGCAAGCACGATCGCCAGCCATGACCGCCCAGGCGCTCTAATTGGCCGGATACCCTGTGGTAAGCTCGCGGCCTCACTGGCTGCCGATCAACTGCCCATCGTGTCGCACAACGCCCCTATTCCGGCCTCTCCCGCCTGGCTCACGCAGAGTCGACTGGCGCCCCAACCCAGCACTCGGACCCTCGACTGGCTGTTCGACGAAGGGTCACTGACCCGACGCCTGACCAGGCTTTGCGACAATGCCTTCAGCGTCACGCCACTGTTCGAGGGCTGGCAAGCGTTGCGCGACGACGAGTGCACCGCCCTCGAATTGCCGCCGGGGAGCCTCGGTTGGGTGCGCGAGGTCTATCTGCGCGGTCATGGCCAGCCCTGGGTGTTCGCCCGCAGCGTGGCGGCGCAGAGCGTGCTGCAACAGGGCGGGCTGAACCTGGATGAACTGGGCAGCCGCTCGCTGGGCGAACTGCTGTTCTGCGACCAGGCCTTCGAACGCCAGGCGATCGAGGTCTGCCATTACCCGGCACAATGGTTGCCGGCCGAACACCGTACCGACAACCTCTGGGGTCGCCGCTCGCGTTTCAACCGTGGGCCTTTGAGCCTGCTGGTGGCGGAGATCTTCCTGCCGAGTCTGTGGCAGGCCGTCGATGCCATCGAGGAGACCTGCTGATGTACCTCAACCTGCTCAAATCCCTGAACCGCCTGCATCCACGGGCCTGGGACTTCCTGCAACTGACGCGGATGGACAAGCCGATCGGCATCTACCTGCTGATGTGGCCGACCCTGAGCGCGCTGTGGATCGCCGCCAAGGGCGTGCCCTCGCTGAGCCATCTGCTGATCTTCGGCCTCGGCGTGGTGTTGACCCGCGCCGGCGGCTGCGCGATCAACGATTTCGCCGACCGCAAGGTCGACGGCCACGTCAAGCGCACCGAACAACGGCCGTTGGCAGCGGGCAGGATCAGCGGCAAGGAGGCGGTGGCGGTGTTCGCCCTGCTGATGGGCATCAGTTTCGTGCTGGTGCTGTGCACCAACGCCACCACCGTGTGGTTGTCCTTCGGTGCCCTGGCCCTGGCAGCCTGCTATCCCTTCATGAAACGCTACACCTACTACCCGCAGGTGGTGCTGGGTGCCGCCTACTCATGGGGCATTCCGATGGCCTTCACCGCCCAGGACGGCAACCTGCCGGCGACGGCGTGGCTGTTGTACATCGCCAACCTGATGTGGACGGTGGCCTTCGACACCTACTACGCGATGACCGACCGCGAGGACGACCTGAAGATCGGAGTGAAATCCACCGCGATCCTGTTCGGCGATGCCGACCGGGTGATCATCCTCACCCTGCAGGGACTGATGCTCGGCTGCCTGCTGCTGGCCGGCTCGCGCTTCGAACTGGGCGCCTGGTTCCATGTCGGGTTGCTGGTGGCGGCGGCGTGTTTCGCCTGGGAATTCTGGATGACCCGCGATCGCGATCCGCAGCGCTGCTTCAGGATGTTCCTGCACAACCATTGGGCGGGGCTGGCGATCTTCATCGGCGTGGTGCTGGATTACGCGCTGCGCTGAGCCTATTCCCAATCCACAGCAACCCAATACACCGCAGACTGTAGGAGCAGGGCTTGTCCGCGAATGGGCCCTCGAATTGGCTAAAGGCTTCGCGGCAAGCCCGGCTCCTACAAGGGTCGCGAAAACCCTGGTTCACGGGTCCTCAGGGCTTGGCCACGTGCCAGACGCCGCCCTTGCCGTCGCCGGTCATGTCGCCGTCCTTCTTGTCGGCCTTGAAGGTGTACAGCGGCTTGCCGTCATAGGCCCACTGCAGCTTGCCGTCATCGCGCTTGATCACGCTCCACTTGCCCGAGGCCTTGTCCGTGGCGGTGGCGGCCAGCGGCGGCCAGTTGGTCTCGCAGGGGTCGCCGTTGCACATCGACTTGCCCGCGGCGTCCTTGTCGAAGGTATAGAGCGTCATGCCATGATGGTCGACCAGCATTCCACCCTTGGCCATGGCAGGTTCGGCGGCAGAGGCCAGCGCCGGCAGGGCCAGCACGGCGGCAACCATCAGGGCCTTGAGCGAAAACGAAGAGTTAGTCATCAGAACCTTCCTTTTGTGGTTGTAGATTCGAACCCCCAGCTTAGTTCATGAAACTGGCTATCGTCGGCAACGCGGAAAAGCTGTCACATGACTGCAATAATTTCGTTATCTAATGCGGCGCAAGACAGTTCAATGACAAGAGGATTAAGGGACATGGTTGGCAGGAGCATTCTGATCGTCGATGACGAAGCCCCGATTCGGGAGATGATCGCTGTCGCCCTGGAAATGGCCGGCTATGACTGCATGGAAGCGGAAAACTCCCAGCAGGCCCATGCGATCATCGTCGACCGCAAGCCTGACCTGATCCTGCTCGACTGGATGCTGCCCGGCACCTCGGGCATCGAACTGGCCCGCCGCCTCAAGCGCGACGAGCTGACCGGCGACATCCCGATCATCATGCTCACCGCCAAGGGCGAGGAAGACAACAAGATCCAGGGGCTGGAAGTCGGTGCCGACGACTACATCACCAAACCGTTTTCCCCCCGGGAACTGGTGGCCCGCCTGAAGGCCGTGCTCCGTCGCGCCGGCCCGACCGACGGCGAAGCGCCGATCGAAGTCGGTGGCCTGCTGCTCGACCCCATCAGCCACCGCGTGACCATCGACGGCAAGCCGGCCGAGATGGGTCCCACCGAATATCGCCTGTTGCAGTTCTTCATGACCCATCAGGAACGCGCCTACACCCGCGGGCAGTTGCTGGACCAGGTCTGGGGCGGCAACGTCTATGTCGAAGAGCGTACCGTCGATGTGCATATCCGCCGCCTGCGCAAGGCCCTCGGCGATGCCTACGAAAATCTGGTACAAACCGTGCGCGGCACCGGCTACCGGTTTTCCACCAAGGGCTGAGCCGCCTTACGCGCACTGACCGCTGACAAGGACGCATGTTGAAGTGAATCAGAACTGGCATGGCACCCTGATCCGCCATCTGTTGTTGCTCGTGACCGGCTGCCTGCTGGTCGGCCTGATCAGCGGCTATTACAGCTGGGCCCTTGCCGTGGGCCTGGGGATTTACCTCGTCTGGACCCTCAAGCAACTGCTGCGCCTGCATGAGTGGCTGCGTCTGCACAAACCCGACGAGGCACCGCCCGATGGCTACGGCCTGTGGGGCGACGTGTTCGACAGCATCTACCACCTGCAACGCCGCGACCAACGCGTGCGCGGCCGCCTGCAGGCGGTGATCGACCGGGTCCAGGAGTCCACCGCGGCGCTCAAGGACGCGGTGGTCATGCTCGACAGCGACGGCAACCTGGAATGGTGGAACCGCGCCGCCGAAACCCTGCTCGGCCTCAAGACCCCGCAGGACAGCGGCCAGCCGGTGACCAACCTGGTACGCCACCCGCGCTTCAAGGAATACTTCGAGCAGGACAACTACGCCGAACCGCTGGAAATCCCCTCGCCCACCAACGACCGCCTGCGCATCCAGCTGCACATCACCCGCTACGGCAACAACGAGCATCTGATGCTGGTCCGTGATGTCACCCGCATCCACCAGTTGGAGCAGATGCGCAAGGACTTCATCGCCAACGTCTCCCACGAGTTGCGCACCCCGCTGACGGTGATCTGCGGCTACCTGGAGACCCTGCTGGACAACGTCGAGGACGTGAACCCGCGCTGGTTGCGCGCCCTGCAGCAGATGCAGCAGCAAGGCGGTCGCATGCAGACGCTGCTCAACGACCTGCTGTTGCTGGCCAAGCTGGAGGCCACCGACTACCCATCGGACAACCATCCGGTGCAGGTCGATAGCCTGCTGCAGACGATCCGCAACGATGCCCAGGCGCTGTCCGGGCAACTCAACCAGACCATCACCGTCGAAGCCGATCCGGGCATCCGTCTCAAGGGCAGCGAGGGTGAACTGCGCAGTGCCTTCTCCAACCTGGTGTTCAACGCCGTCAAGTACACTCCGGCCGAGGGCACCATTCGCGTACGCTGGTGGGGCGACGAACAGGGCGCGCACCTCAGCGTCCAGGACTCGGGGATCGGCATCGACAACAAGCACCTGCCGCGCCTGACCGAGCGCTTCTACCGCGTCGACTCCAGCCGCAACTCCAACACCGGCGGCACCGGCCTGGGCCTGGCCATCGTCAAGCACGTGCTCCTGCGCCATCGGGCGCGCCTGGAGATCAGCAGCGTGCCGGGCCACGGCAGCACCTTCACCTGTCATTTCGCGCCGGCCCAGGTCGTGCGTTCGCAAAAGAACGAACTCTCCGTCTGAATGCGCGGTCCCATCGGGATCAGGCACACGGGCCACTAGTGGCCTGTACGGTTAATTCGAATACTCAAATTCGGGCCCAGGGGTTTGCCAGGCAAGGCGCCATGACGAGTCGTAGCAGGGCTACGGCGAGGAATGGCAACGCTGTCTGGCGAAGCCATGGGCTCGGAGTGGAGCATGCGAATTAGCCACACAGGCCACTAGGCAAGGGGCCCGTGTGCCGCTACATTGGAAGGCTTGGGCCTGCCTTTCAGGCCGCGAAACACAACTTCAAATTGAAATATGGAACCCGTAAAACCCCATCATGGACCCTTCCCCTAGTAGCTTGACCCTCTTCTCGATATTCGCCGATTTCGGCATGATTCTCTTTGCTCTGCTGCTGGTATTGCTCAACGGTTTCTTCGTTGCGGCCGAGTTCGCCATGGTCAAGCTGCGCTCGACCCGCGTCGAAACCATCGCCCAGCAGAACGGCTGGCGCGGGCAGATCCTGCGCACCGTGCACAGCCAGCTGGACGCCTACCTGTCCGCCTGCCAGCTGGGTATCACCCTGGCCTCGCTGGGCCTGGGCTGGGTCGGTGAGCCGGCCTTCGCCCACCTGCTGGAACCGGTGCTCGGCGCCATCGGCGTAAACTCTCCCGAAGTGATCAAGGGCGTGTCGTTCTTCACCGCCTTCTTCATCATTTCCTACCTGCACATCGTGGTCGGCGAGCTGGCACCCAAGTCCTGGGCCATCCGCAAGCCGGAGCTGCTGTCGCTGTGGACGGCGGTGCCGCTGTACCTGTTCTACTGGCTGATGTACCCGGCCATCTACCTGCTCAACGCCAGCGCCAACGCCATCCTGCGTATCGCCGGCCAGGGCGAGCCCGGCCCGCATCACGAACACCACTACAGCCGTGAAGAGCTCAAGCTGATCCTGCACTCCAGCCGCGGCCAGGACCCCAGCGACCAGGGCATGCGCGTACTGGCCTCGGCCGTGGAAATGGGCGAGTTGGAGGTGGTCGACTGGGCCAACTCCCGCGAAGACCTGGTGACCCTGGACTGCAACGCCCCGCTCAAGGAAATCCTGGCGCTGTTCCGTCGCCACAAGTTCAGCCGCTACCCGGTATACGACGCCGAGCGCAATGTGTTCGTCGGCCTGCTGCACATCAAGGACCTGTTGCTGGAACTGGCGGCCCTGGACCACATCCCCGAGTCGTTCAACCTGGCCGAACTGACCCGCCCGCTGGAGCGCGTGTCCAAGCACATGCCGCTGTCGCGCCTGCTCGAGCAGTTCCGCCAGGGCGGCTCGCACTTCGCCCTGGTCGAGGAAGCCGACAGCAAGGTGATCGGCTACCTGACCATGGAAGACGTGCTCGAAGTGCTGGTCGGCGACATCCAGGACGAACACCGCAAGGCCGAACGCGGCATCCTCGCCTACCAGCCGGGCAAGTTGCTGGTGCGCGGTGACACGCCGCTGTTCAAGGTCGAGCGCCTGCTGGGTATCGACCTGGACCATATCGAGGCCGAAACCCTCGCCGGCCTGGTCTACGAGAGCCTGAAGCGGGTGCCCGAGGAGGAAGAGGTGATGGAAGTCGAAGGCCTGCGCATCATCATCAAGAAGATGAAGGGGCCGAAGATCATCCTGGCCAAGGTCCTCAAGCTCGACTGACGCCCCGGGCGAACGGATGCCAGGCCTGTGGGAGGCTCCAGGCTTGCCGGCCTGTTCGCGGCGGTGCGGCGTTCCGACAAGGCACGCTCCTACAGGTCAGCGTCCAACCCGTGGTCTCACTGCCCGCCCACGGCGAAGTTCGGCAACGCCTCCATCGGCTGGCTGAACTGATACGGAATCGACACCAGGCCCAGCCCGGTATTGCGCTGCACCACGAAATGCAGGTGCGGCCCCGTGCTGTTGCCGGTGTTGCCCGACAGCCCCAGCGGGCTCCCCACCGCCACCCGCTGCCCCTCGCGCACGGTCACCGAGCCCTGCTTGAGATGCAGGTAGACACCCATGGTGCCGTCGTCATGCAGGATCCGCACGAAGTTGCCCGCAGGGTTCTTGCCACGCCCGGACTGGTCGTTCTCGGTCTTGACCACGACCCCACCCCGCGCGGCGATGATCGGCGTACCGACCGGCATGGCGATATCCATCGCATAGCGGCTCTTGGCGCCATGATGGCTGTATTCGCCGTTCGGCCCCTGGGTCAGGCGAAAGGGCCCGCCGCGCCAGGGAAACGGATAACGATAGCCCTGAGCCTGGCCTGAAGGGTCACCAAGGGAATAGCGGAATTTGGGGGTATACAGGAACGGTTGCCCGGCCTGGCTCGCGCTGAGCAGCGCCAGACGCTGGTGACTGCGCGCCGGCAACACCTTGCGAATCGGCTGCACGGGCGCTCCGCTGACGTTCTTCAGCGCGGCGAAACTCAACTCGATTTCCACCGGCGCATACAGGTCGTTACGCACGAACACCTCGTCGCCACCCTTCTGCCTGCGAATGTCCAGGCGCACCTGGCGCTCCAGGTGCTCGACCATCCGATCGCGAAACACGAACACCTGGGCCCCCGGCGCCGGGCGGTCGCTGTAGGTGACCACGCCATTGGCGTCCACGTACTTGTAGACCGTCATGGCCGCAGCCGAGGTGGCAACCATCAGCAGGCCACAGGAAAACAACAGGCGCAGGAACAACATAGGGCAAGCCGCCAAACCAAACGTGGCGAGCAGATTAGCAGGCCGCCAAGATGTTTGTGTGACTCAGGCGAGCTGAGTCGCACCCTGGCCGAAGCACAGGTCGACGTCCAGTTGCGCCGGCTCCGAGAGGTTCACCAGCGCGTCCAGGGAGAACTTGTCGATCTTGCCATTGAGCAGGTCGTTGAGCCTGGGCTGGCTGATCCCCAGGCGCTTGGCCGCGGCCTTCTGGGACAACTCCCAGGCGCTGATCCTACGGATCAGTTCCAGCATGAGCCGGGAGCGCAGACGCATGTTGGCCGCCTCCCGGGGAGTCTCCTCCAGGGCATCCCAGACGGAGGAAAAACGTTCGATATGGACATGATCGCTCATGGTTTTGCTCCTATTTCCTCATATCTAGCCCTGGCCAGCTCGATATCCCGGGCCTGGGTCCTCTGCGTCGTCTTCCTGAAGGCGTGAAGCACATACAAGGCATCAACCCTGTTAGCCACATAAAACACCCGGAATGCCCCGCTCTCATCATTGATCCGAATTTCGTAGACCCCCCTGCCCACCGTCATCATGGGCTTCCAGTCACAGGGTGCTTCACCCTGCTGCAGGAGATCCAGCTGAAAACCCGCCGCTCTTCGCGCCTCCAGCGGGAAGGCTCGCAAATCCCTGAGCGAACTCCCTACGAATACCACGTCCTTGTGCCTTGCCATCGCGATACCTCCCGTGCTTGCCAGGAAAAGCGTAAGCAACGGGCGAAACGTTCGTGGCACGAGGTTGTTGCAAGACTTGGCCGGCAGCCATGCCTTGCTGATCAATCTATATCAAAACAGATATAAAGAAATCGGACGAGCGGATATTCGGACGAAAGGTCTTTCGATACGTAACGTAGGAACGAAGAGAAACAACCCGGCGCCAGCCGCACCGGGTTGTCAGACGGGCATCAGGCGCCAGGAACGAAGTGCTTCTGGGCGGTGCCGCGGGCGATCAGGCGGGAGATGTAGTCGAGCTTCTGCGCATCCTGGTCGATGAACCGGAAGGTCAGTTGCAGCCAGTCGCTGTCCGGCTTGGGCTCATGGGCGACGATCGCGTGCAGGTAGCCGTTCAGGCGGGCGACCTCGGCATTGTCACCCTGCTCCAGGTCGAGCACGGCGCTTTCCAGGATCTGTGGCAGGGCCTCGCCGCGACGCACCACCAGCAGGGCCTCCTTGATGCTCAGGGCCTTGATCACACATTGCTGGGTGCCGCTGGCCAGGCGCAGTTGGCCCTGGCCACGACCGCCGGTCGCCGGGCTCGCGGCCGCAGCCGCAGCCGCCGGACGTACCGGCGGGCTGTTGAGGATGCCCTTGGACGCAGCGGGCGCCGCTGCGGGGGCTGCTGGAGCCGCAGGCGACACCACCGCCGGCTTGCCGCCGGTCAGCGCGCTCAGCGAGTCGTTGCCAAACCCCGCGTTCGACTTCGGAGCGCTGCTCATCAGCGCGTCGAGCTTGCCGACCTTGTGCAGTGCCTGCTTGACCTTGGTCAGCAGTTGTTCGTTGGTGAACGGCTTGCTGACGTAGCCGGAAACCCCGGCCTGGATCGCCTGCACCACGTTCTCCTTGTCGCCGCGGCTGGTGACCATCACGAACGGCATGGTCTTGAGAGCCTCCTGCGAACGGCACCACGTCAGCAGCTCCAGGCCGGACATCTCAGGCATTTCCCAGTCGCACAGCACCAGGTCGAACGCCTCGCGCGCCAGGATCGCCTGGGCCTTGCGTCCGTTGACGGCGTCTTCGGTCCGCACACCCGGGAAGTAGTTGCGCAGGCACTTTTTCACCAGGTCGCGGATGAACGATGCGTCATCCACCACCAACACACTGACTTTGCTCATTGACCATTCCTCTAAAAATCCCGGCCAGCATACTGGCTAATGGCCATTTGCAAAACTGATCAGTCACGCCGGGATTTTATCGCTCGCAAGGCGCATAAAATTCGTACGCCACAAACAAAAACGCCCGACCATTGGCCGGGCGTTTCTCTCGGGCAATCTTAGTTATCGTCAGCTTTGTCCGGAACATTAGCAGTTTCGGGGGCCACTCCCTCAACTTCCTGACGCATGCGCTTGAGGCCCATGTGCCGTACGTCGGTTCCACGTACCAGGTAGATTACCAGCTCGGAGATATTGCGTGCGTGGTCACCGATCCGCTCCAGCGAACGCAACACCCAGATGATGCTCAACACCCGCGAGATAGAGCGTGGATCTTCCATCATGTAGGTGGCCAGCTCGCGCAAGGCGGTCTTGTACTCGCGATCGATGATCTTGTCGTACTGCGCCACGGACAGCGCCAGCTCCGCGTCGAAACGGGCGAAGGCATCCAGTGCGTCGCGGACCATGTTGCGCACCTGGTCGCCGATGTGACGAACTTCGACATAACCGCGCGGCGCTTCGCCTTCTTCGCACAGCTGGATGGCACGACGGGCGATCTTGGTGGCTTCATCGCCGATACGCTCGAGATCGATCACCGACTTGGAGATGCTGATGATCAACCGCAGGTCGGAGGCCGCCGGCTGGCGACGGGCGAGGATGCGCAGGCACTCCTCGTCGATGTTGCGCTCCATCTGGTTGATCTGTTCATCGATCTCGCGCACCTGCTGGGCCAGGCCGGAATCGGCCTCGATCAGTGCGGTCACCGCGTCGTTGACCTGCTTCTCCACCAGCCCGCCCATGGCCAGCAGGTGGCTGCGAACTTCTTCCAGCTCCGCGTTGAACTGCGCGGAGATGTGATGGGTAAGACCTTCTTTATCAATCATTGGTTTAGCTCCGCGAAACTTGCAGGCTTCAAGCCGCGCGTTTCAAGCAGTGATAGGGTGATCCGGGGTTCGCACAGCATCTGCCTTGCCGCCTCCGGCCTGCGGCACACAGCCGCTCCTAGCCATAACGACCGGTGATGTAGTCCTCGGTCTGCTTCTTCGCGGGATTGGTGAACAGGGTATCGGTATCGCCGAATTCCACCAACTTGCCCATGTACATGAACGCGGTGTAGTCGGAAACCCGGGCCGCCTGCTGCATGTTGTGGGTCACGATCACGATGGTGAACTTGGATTTCAGTTCATAGATCAGTTCCTCGACCTTGAGGGTCGAGATCGGGTCGAGTGCCGAGCACGGCTCGTCGAGCAACAGCACTTCCGGTTCCACGGCGATGGTACGGGCGATCACCAGACGCTGCTGCTGGCCGCCGGAGAGGCCGAGTGCGGAGTCGTGCAGGCGGTCCTTCACTTCATCCCACAGGGCCGCGCCCTTGAGGGCCCATTCCACGGCCTCGTCGAGCACGCGCTTCTTGTTGATGCCCTGGATGCGCAGGCCGTAGACGACGTTCTCGTAGATGGTCTTGGGGAACGGGTTCGGCTTCTGGAACACCATGCCGACCTTGCGACGCAGCTCGGCCACGTCCTCGCCCTTGCGGTAGATGTTGTTGCCGTAAAGGTTGATCTCGCCCTGTACGCGGCAGCCGTCGACCAGATCGTTCATCCGGTTGAAGGTGCGCAGCAGGGTCGACTTGCCGCAACCGGACGGGCCGATGAAGGCGGTCACGCGTTGCTTGGGGATGTTCATGCTGACGTCGAACAGTGCCTGCTTCTCGCCGTAGAACAGGCTCAGTTTCGGCACTTCGATGGCCACGGTCTCGCTGGCCAGGTCCAGGCTCTGCTTGCTGCGACCCAGGGCGGACATGTTGATGCCGTGGGGTTGGGTTTCATGCTGCATGGGTAAACTCCCTGCGCTAACAAATTCGTTTCGGTACGCCGCTGGGCGGCGTGTGCAATAAGGGACCTTGCAGGAGCAAGGCTTGCCTGCGAAGGGCCTCGGAGGCCGCCAAAAGCTTCGCGGGCAAGCCTTGCTCCTACAGGTAATGCGTCATCAGCTATCCAGCGCCTTGTACTTCTCGCGCAGGTGGTTACGGATCCACACGGCCGAGAGGTTCAGCGTGGCGATCACCAGCACCAGCAGCAACGCGGTGGCGTACACCAGCGGGCGCGCCGCCTCGACGTTGGGGCTCTGGAAGCCGACGTCGTAGATGTGGAAGCCCAGGTGCATGATCTTCTGGTCCAGGTGCAGGTACGGGTAGTTGCCATCCACCGGCAGCGACGGCGCCAGCTTCACCACGCCCACCAGCATCAGCGGCGCCACTTCACCGGCGGCACGGGCCACGGCGAGGATCATGCCGGTCATCATCGCCGGGCTGGCCATCGGCAGGACGATCTTCCACAGCGTCTCGGCCTTGGTCGCCCCCAGTGCCAGCGAACCTTCGCGGACGGTGCGCGGAATACGCGCCAGGCCTTCCTCGGTGGCCACGATCACCACCGGCACCGCCAGCAGCGCCAGGGTCAGCGAGGCCCAGAGCAGGCCCGGGGTGCCGAAGGTCGGCGCCGGCAGGGCCTCGGGGAAGAACAGCCGGTCGAGCGAGCCGCCCAGCACATAGACGAAGAAGCCCAGGCCGAACACGCCGTAGACGATCGCCGGGACGCCGGCCAGGTTGTTCACCGCGATGCGGATCACCCGGGTCAGGGTGTTCTGCTTGGCATACTCACGCAGGTAGACCGCCGCCAGCACGCCGAACGGAGTGACGATCATCGCCATGATCAGGGTCATCATCACGGTGCCGAAGATCGCCGGGAAAATCCCGCCCTCGGTGTTGGCTTCCCGCGGGTCGTCGCTGAGGAACTCCCAGACCTTGCTGAAGTAGAAACCCAGCTTGGTGAAGGTGCCCATGGCGTTCGGCTGGTAGGCGTGGACCACCTTGCTGATGCCGATTTCCAGTTCCTTGCCGTTGCCATCGCGGGCCGTGAGGCTGTCGCGATTGAACTCGGTGTGCAGCTCGCTCAGGCGCGCTTCGATCGCCTGGTAGCGGGCATGCAGCTCGGCCTTTTCGGCTTCCATGTCGGCCTGGGCGGCAGCGTCCAGCTTGCCTTCGAGTTCCAGCTTGCGGCCATGCAGGCGAATACGCTCCAGGCCTGCGTTGATCGCGCCGATGTCGCTCTTTTCCAGGGTCTTGAGCTGCCTGGCCAGACCGTTCACACGGTCGATCCGCGCCTGCAGCTCAGGCCAGGCGGCCTCGCCTTCGGCGACGACCTTGCCGTTTTCCTTGACGTTGACCAGGGTGCCGTAGAAGTTGCCCCACTCGCGACGCTCGATGGCCATCAACTCGACCGGCGTACTCAGGTTGGTCAGCCACTCACCGACGACCCAGGTGAAATCGTTGCCGTTCAGGTCGCGGTTACCGACCTTGACCAGCTCGCGGGTCATGAACTCGGGGCCGTTGTCCGGCACCGGCAGGCCCGCCGTCTTCAGGCGCGCCCGCGGCACTTCTTCCTTCTGCACCACCTCGCCGACCACGACCTGCGGGGCCTGGCCGGGAATGCTGTACTCGGCGTGGATCACATCCGCCGGCCAGAAATGCCCCAGCCCACGCACCGCGATCACCGCCAGCAAGCCGATGGTCATGATGACCGCGATGGACACCGCACCACCGCTGATCCAGACGCCAGGGGCGCCGCTCTTGAACCAGCCATTCAGGGAGTTCTGTTTCACAGACTTCTACCTTTATTAAAGCGACGAGTATTTCTTGCGCAGACGCTGACGAATCAGTTCCGCGAGGGTGTTCATGATGAACGTGAACAGCAGCAGCACCAGTGCCGAGAGGAACAGCACGCGGTAATGGCTACCACCCACCTCCGACTCCGGCATCTCCACCGCGACGTTCGCCGCCAGGGTGCGCAGGCCCTCGAACAGGTTCATCTCCATGACCGGGGTGTTGCCGGTGGCCATCAGCACGATCATGGTCTCGCCGACGGCGCGGCCCAGGCCGATCATCAGCGCCGAGAAGATGCCCGGGCTGGCGGTGAGGATCACCACCCGCGTCATGGTCTGCCAGGGCGTGGCGCCCAGGGCCAGGGAGCCCAGGGTCAGGCTGCGCGGCACGCTGAACACGGCGTCTTCGGCGATCGAGTAGATGTTCGGAATCACCGCGAAGCCCATGGCCAGGCCGACCACCAGGGCGTTGCGCTGGTCGTAGGTGATGCCCAGGTCGTGGGAGATCCACAGGCGCATGTCGCCGCCGAAGAACCACGACTCCAGGTGCGGGCTCATGAACAGCGAGAGCCAGCCGACGAACAGGATCACCGGGATCAGGATCGCGCTTTCCCAGCCGTCCGGCACCCGCAGGCGCAGCGATTCGGGCAGGCGGCTCCAGGCGAAGCCGGCCACCAGGATGCCGATCGGCAACAACAGCAGCAGGCTGAAGATCCCCGGCAGGTGGCCTTCGACATACGGCGCCAGGAACAGGCCGGCGAAGAAGCCGAGAATCACCGTTGGCAGCGCCTCCATCAGCTCGATCACCGGCTTGACCTTGCGGCGCATGCCCGGGGCCATGAAGTAGGCGGTGTAGATCGCTGCGGCGACGGCCAGCGGCGCCGCCAGCAGCATGGCGTAGAACGCGGCCTTCAGGGTACCGAAGGTCAGCGGCGACAGGCTCAGCTTGGGCTCGAAGTCGGTGTTGGCGGCGGTCGATTGCCAGACGTACTTGGGTGCGTCGTAGTTCTCGTACCAGACCTTGCTCCACAGCGCGCTCCAGGACACTTCCGGATGCGGGTTGTCGAGCAGCAGCGGCTGGATCTTGCCACCCTGTTCGACGATCACCCGGTTGGCCCGCGGCGACAGGCCGAACAGGCCCGGACCGTCGACCACCTGCTCGACCAGCAGGGTACGGTGCGCAGTACTGTGGAACACGCCGAGCTTGCCGGCGGCATCCAGGACGACGAAGCCCTTGCGACGCTCTTCGGCGCTGATCTCGACGATCGGCGCGTTGCCCATCTGGAAGCTGCGGATCGGCTTCAGGCGCAGTTCGCCATCGGTGTCACGGGCCATGAACCACTGGCCGAGGCCGCCCTTGGAGTCACCGATGATCAGCGAGATGCCACCGACCAGCTGTGCACTGGCGGTCACTTCGGCGTTGGCGTCCTCAAGCAGCTTGTAGCGGCCATTCAGGCTCTTGTCGCGCAGGCTGAACACGTCGGCCTGGGCACGCCCGTTGATCACATACAACCACTGCTGGCGTGGATCGATGTAGATCGCCTTCACCGGCTCGGTCATCTGCGGCAGATCGATGCTCTTCTGCTCGCTGGTGACCTCGCCGGTCATCATGTTTTCTTCCTTGGTCAGCGCCAGCACGTGCAGTTGCGCACCATTGGAACCCACGGCGATCAGCGTCGAGTCGCTGGCGTTGAGGTTCACGTGCTCGAGGGCATGCCCTTGCTCATCCAGGGTGATCGGCGTCTCCCCGTACGGGTATTCGATCGTCGGGGTGATGGTCTTCTTGCCATCCGGGTAGGTCACCTTGTAGCTGTGGCGGAACACCAGCGCCTGGCCGTTGGACAGGCCGACGATAACCAGCGGGACGCCCGGCTGGTCCTTGCTGATGGCGGTGACTTTGGTACCGGCCGGAATCGGCAGGTTCACCCGCGACAGCTCGGCAGCGCCTTCGACAGCGAAGAACAGCACCTGCCCCTGGTCGGAAACCCGCATGCCGACCTGGTTCTGTTCTTCCAGGGAGATCATCAGCGGGTTGCCGGCATCGCGCATCCAGGCCGGACTGATGGCTTTTTCCGCCGTCAGCGAGGCACCCTGGAACAGCGGCATGACCACATAGCCGAGGAAGAAGAAGATCAACGTGATCGCCGCCAGGACGGCCAGGCCGCCAACGAATACATACCAGCGGGTCAGGCGGTCCTTGAGCGCACGAATTTGGCGCTTGCGCTTGAGTTCAGGCGTATTGAAGTCAATGCGCTTGGGGGGAGAAGTCGTAGTCATGGTGGAATTGGCCAGATCGTTCATGCGCACACCCTAGCGATCCTGTATGACAGAAAGATGACAGTGCAGTGACGCACGGAAGCCGCCGCCCAGCATGGCTGGCAGCGGATTCGGAAATTTAGTGCGCGGGTTGCCGGTTGCCTGCGAAGCGTCCTTCCAGGATCGCTTTCGCGGGCAAGCCCGCTCCCACATACCGGGGCCAGTGGCCTGTACGGTTGATTCGGATACTCAAATCCAGGTTCAGGGACTTGGAGTTGGGTGTGCGATCAGCCACACAGGCCACCAGACGCCGGCCCGGTGCTTACTTCTTGGCGCCTTCGCTCAGGCCCAGGTCAGCCAGCGCCTTGGCGGCAACCTTGGCTGGCAGCGGGATGTAACCGTCCTTGACTACGACTTCCTGGCCCTGCTTGGACAGAACCAGCTTCACGAACTCGGCTTCCAGCGGGGCCAGAGGCTTGTTCGGAGCCTTGTTGACGTAGACGTACAGGAAGCGCGACAGCGGGTATTTGCCGTTCAGGGCGTTTTCTTCGCTGTCTTCGATGAAGTCGGTGCTGCCTTTCTTGGCCAGGGCCACGGTCTTCACGCTGGCGGTCTTGTAGCCGATACCCGAGTAGCCGATGCCGTTCAGCGAGGAGCTGATGGACTGCACCACGGAAGCCGAACCCGGCTGCTCGTTCACGTTAGGCTTGTAGTCGCCCTTGCACAGGGCTTCTTCCTTGAAGTAGCCGTAGGTGCCGGATACCGAGTTGCGGCCGAACAGTTGGACCGGCTTGTTGGCCAGGTCGCCGGTCACGCCCAGGTCGCCCCAGGTCTTGACGTCGGCCTTGGCGCCGCACAGACGGGTCGAGGAGAAGATCGCGTCAACCTGTTCCATGGTCAGGTGCTGGATTGGGTTGTCCTTGTGCACGAATACCGCCAGGGCATCGACAGCGACCGGGATGGCGGTCGGCTTGTAGCCGTACTTCTGCTCGAAGGCCGCCAGTTCGGTGTCCTTCATCTTGCGGCTCATGGGGCCGAGGTTCGAGGTACCTTCAGTCAGTGCGGGCGGTGCGGTAGCGGAACCGGCGGCCTGAATCTGAATGTTCACGTTCGGATATTCTTTCTTGTAGCCCTCAGCCCACAGGGTCATGAGGTTTGCCAGGGTATCGGAACCGACGCTGGACAGGTTGCCCGACACGCCTTGGACTTTGGTATAGGCGGGAATGGACGGATCTACACCAGCGGCCACCGCGTGGGCAGTCGCGACGCCAGCAGCGACAAAGGTCATTGCCGCCATCAAACGTTTCAGTTTCATGCCTTACTCCTAGCAGAGAGGTTATGTTAAGTCGGGGCCAAGTATCGGCAGGCCGCATGAACACTCTATGACTGGTATGTGACAATTAGATGAAAGGCCAGCATGGAGCGAAGCGATCGACACCCTCCTGCACAAGCGCAAAGCCACGGTCTGCCTCACCTACCCTGATCTCCATATCATCGGCCGCATCATTTAGAAACACTCTCTCAACTTTGCCGCCCGGCCCAGGCACGCTCCTGATAGCACGCTACATTTGAAACTTTTCACCCAGTTGACAAAACACAGATAAAATACAATTTTGTCAACTGAAAGGGGGTTTCATGATCAACGACCGAATCCGCCGGGCCCGCCAACTGAAAGGCATCACCCTTGAGGCTTTGGCTCTTCAGATGGGCGATATCACGAAACAAGCCCTCAGTAAGTATGAAAAAGGAGCGGTGATCCCAGGCTCTGCGCGGCTGCTGCAACTCGCCAGAGCCCTGGATGTGAGTCCCGAATATTTCTTCCGCGCAGAAGCGGTCGTGCTGGCGCCCCTGGAGTTTCGCAAGCTGGCGAAGATGCCCAGGTATCGCCAGCTCCAGGTTGAAGAACGGATGCGCGAATACCTTGAGCGCTACATTTCCCTGGAAATGTGTTTCGACCCACTGGATATTCTCACCACCACTACTCCCGCCCAGATAATTGAAGTGAGCGGCGCGGACGACGCCGAACGGGCCGCAGAAAAACTGCGCGAGCTATGGGGCATTGGTAGCGACCCGATTTTCCACCTGAGTGAGCAACTGGAGGAACACGGCATCAAGGTGGTAATGCTTGAGGGACCGAATGATTTCGACGGAGCCTGTGCCGCCACTCGCGATGGGCACCATGTGCTGATTGCTCTGAACGCAGAACGCCCCGGTGAGCGCATCAGGTTCACCGCCGCTCATGAACTCGGGCACTGGACCATGCGGCTGCCCGAAGAAATGTCCGAACGGGACCGGGAAAACTGCTGTCATCGTTTCGCCGGGGCCTTCCTTTACCCAGCCAAATGCGTGACTGGCGATTTCGGCCATCATCCCAGGTCGAAAGTGCACCCCCGTGAGTTGCTGATCGCCAAGCGTCAATATGGACTCTCGATGCAAGCAGTCCTGCGCCGGCTCAAGGATCTGAATCTGCTCAGCGAAAGTGGCTACAAATCCCTCACCATTCGATTCAGCACCAATGGCTGGCGCAAGTCGGAGCCAGAACCCCTTCTCTGCAAGGCGCCACATCGCTTTGAGTCCCTGGTATTCCGGGGGTATGCGGAAGGATTGATCACCCAGTCCCGAGCCGCCGAGTTTCTGCGCAAACCGGTAACGGCCCTGGATCCAGATTTCCTGGGGGCACTGGAGAGTGCATGAACCTGATCTACATCAGCGATACGAATATCTGGATCGACTTCAGAAATGCCGGACTGCTGGAGCAACTGTTCAGGCTGCCGTTCTCCTTGTGCTGCACCGATTTCGTGCTGGAAGAACTGAGGGATTTTCCCTGTGAGGCACTGCTGTCTCAAGGGCTTAAGGTGGAGTCCTTCGACGGTGACGGGGTAAAGCGGCTTTTCACGCTCAAGATCGAGCACCACAACAGCTCTCTGGCCGACGTTTCATGTTACTTGCTGGCACAGGAAACAGGACGCCCACTCCTTACCGGGGATGGCCGGCTCAGACGCCAGGCGCTACGTGACGGATTAAAGGTGCACGGCGCGCTCTGGCTTCTGGATCTGATGGTGGAACATGCCATCATCCCTCCTGCACAAGCAGCCAACTCACTGGAAACCATGACAGCTCGCGGGGCACGACTGCCCGAGCGCGAGTGCCATAGCCGAATCAGTGCGTGGCGAGGAGGTCGACCCGTCCTCACCCCTCGGGGTCAGCGGGACTTGGACCAGAGGTAGCCGCCCACCAGCACGCCGACGCTGCAAATGATTGCAACATAATACGCAGGCCCCATCGGGCTGTCCTTGAGCAGCAGGGTCACCACCATCGGCGTCAGGCCGCCGAAGATCGCGTACGCCAGGTTGTAGGAGAACGACAGGCCGCTGAAACGCACCACCGCCGGGAACGCCTTGACCATCACGTAAGGCACCGCACCGATGGTGCCGACGAACAGACCGCTCAGGGCGTACAGCGGGAACAGCCACTCGGGATGGGCCGCCACGGTGCTGTAGAAGGTCCAGAAAGTGGCCATCAGCGCCAGGCTGCCGATGACGAACACCCGCCCCGCACCGAAGCGGTCGGCCAGGGCGCCGGAAGCGATGCAGCCCAGGGTCAGGCACACGATCGCCAGGCTGTTGGCCTGCAGCGACACCGTCGGAGTGAAGTGAAAGACGGTCTGCAGTACGGTCGGGGTCATCAGGATCACCACCACCACGCCAGCCGAGAGCAGCCAGGTCAGCAGCATCGAGATGATGATCGCGCCACGGTGGTCACGCAGCACCGCGCCGAGGGGAATGCCGTCGGACAATGCCTTGCGCTGCTGCAGCTCGGCGAACACCGGGGTCTCGTGCAGCCAGCGGCGCAGGTACACCGAGAACAGGCCGAACACGCCGCCCAGCAGGAACGGGATACGCCAGGCGTAATCGCTCACTTCCAGCGGGCTGTAGAGGCTGTTGATCAGGGTCGCGACCAGCGAGCCCAGCAGGATGCCGGCGGTCAGGCCCGAAGTCAGGGTGCCGCAGGCGAAGCCGATCTGCCGCTCCGGCACGTGCTCGGCGACGAACACCCAGGCGCCCGGAACCTCGCCACCGATGGCGGCACCCTGGATCACCCGCATCAGCAGCAGCAGGATCGGCGCCCAGATGCCGATCTGCGCGTAGGTCGGCAGCAGGCCCATGATCAGGGTCGGCACGGCCATCATGAAGATGCTCAGGGTGAACATCTTCTTGCGGCCCAGCAGGTCGCCGAAGTGCGCCATGACGATACCGCCCAGCGGCCGCGCCAGGTAACCGGCGGCGAAGATCCCGAAGGTCTGCATCAGGCGCAGCCATTCCGGCATCTCGGCCGGGAAGAACAGCTTGCCGACCACCGCCGCGAAAAACACGAAGATGATGAAGTCGTAGAACTCCAGCGCGCCTCCCAGGGCCGACAGCGACAGCGTCTTGTAGTCATTACGGGTCAGCGGGCGCGCGGGCGGCGCAAGGCTGGGAGACACAGTACTCATGCAAGGCTTCTCTTATATTTACTGATAGGTCTGTAGGTGGCCCGGCCGCAACGTCACCGGTGTCGATCCGGCAAAGATCGCACAAGCACGGTTGTAGTAAAACGATAAACCGGTAAAACATATCGTCGGCAGCCTGACGCTCGCCAGGCCGATGGCACTTGAGGCAGCAGGCGGGCAGGAAAATCTCCTGCGGCCCCACCCGTTCACCCTGCCCATGCACAAGCGCGGATGGCCGGGAAAAGATAATAAAATGTTTCAGAAAGTAAGTAATGTCCCGATATAGAGCGATCGAAAGGGCTTTCTGACGGTCGAAGTCAAGCGGGTCGCTCGATATACTGGTGGCTGCCACCCTGCAAGGGTGCTGTGCAAAAACGTCGCTGGAAGCTCCCTCCAGCCGGTTTTGCAGAGTTTCCCTTGAGTACGCCTTAGAGAAACGTGACGAACGTAGCATGTTCGGGCTGAATCGTTTTTCCTGAAGACGTCCATTCACCTGCAATACCCACGTAGCGTCATGGGTCAGAGGCCCTGGATATGATCGAACTCGAACAAGAAGACCCCATCCCGCAAGGCGATCTCGCCCTGCAAATCACCGCCTTGCCCCGCGAAACCAACGGTTTCGGCGATATCTACGGCGGCTGGCTGGTCAACCAGATGGACCTGGCCGGCACCGCCATGTCCAGCAAGATCGCCGGTGGCCGGGTGGCCACGGTGGCCATCGACCGCATGGCGTTCCTCGTGCCGGTGGCGGTCGGGGCCCAGCTGTCCTTTTATACCCAGGCCCTGGAAATCGGCCGCAGCTCGATCCGGATGATGGTCGAAGTGTGGAGCGACGACCCGCTGTCCAGCGAATGGCGCAAGGTCACCGAAGCGGTGTTCGTCTTCGTCGCCATCGACGGCAGCGGCCGCACCCGCTCCGTGCCACGGCGCACCTAAACCCGCGGCGTTTTTTGCGGTCCATTGCAGTCCCTGTTGCCGAGCGAGAACCCCATGAACACGCCACACGTTGAAACGGTCAAGCTGGATGAACTCAACTGCTGGAAGATCAGCCACGGCCAGGCCGAGCTGCTGGTCGCCCAGCAGGGAGCACACATCCTCAGTTATCAGCTGGCCGGCGAACCGCCGGTGATCTGGCTCAACGACCAGGCCCAGTTCAAGCACGACAAGAGTATCCGCGCCGGCGTGCCGGTATGCTGGCCCTGGTTCGGCGTGTTCCAGCGCAACCCCGACAGCGTCCAGGCGATGCGCCAGGCCAGCGAGGCGCCGACCGCCCACGGTTTCGTCCGGACCCGGGAATGGAACCTGCAGGGCATCCAGGCCGATAACGACGGCGTACTGGCCGAATTCACCCTGCCGCTGCCCGAAGGCGGCTTTGCGGGCTGGCCGCACAAGGTCGGGCTGAAACTGGCGGTGCATCTGGGCGAGAAGCTGCACATCAGCCTCACCAGCGAGAACCTCGACGATCATCCGGTCACCCTGAGCCAGGCGCTGCACACCTACTTCGCGGTCAGCGATGTGCGCAACGTGCACGTCGACGGCCTCGATGGCCTGACCTACATCGACACGACGGATGACTGGAAACAGGTCCGGCAGCAGGGTGAGCTGCATTTCACCGGCGAAACCGACCGCATCTACCTGGATACCCCGGCGCAATTGAGCATCGTCGACCCGACCTGGGAGCGGCGTATCGAGTTGACGGCCGAGAACTCGCGTTCGACGGTGATCTGGAACCCGTGGATCGACCGGGCCAGCCAACTGGCCGACCTGGCTGACGATGGCTGGCAGAAGATGCTGTGCATCGAGACGGCGAACGTGATGAATGACGTGGTGACGCTGGCGCCGGGCGCCAGTCATGCGCTGGGCGTGACCATCGGCAGCCGCCGCCTGGGTTAGGACCGGGGCGCCTGGCTCGCGGCGGTCCGCCGCCGCGAACAGCGACCTGACCGACCAACACCCTACAAATCCGACTCCTTCACCACCCGCACCTTCGCCGCATCCAGCGCATAGGCCGCATCGGCCAGGTCATTGCTGACCTTCTCGACCTTCAGGGTGCCGGTCACCCACAACGGCGTGTAGATATCGTCCAGCTTCAGGCCCTTGGGATAACGCACCAGCACCAACTGGTTCGGCGGTGGCGGCGGCACGTGGATGCAGGCGCCCGGATAGGGAACCAGGAAGAACAGCGTGCTGCGGCCCTTGGCGTCGGTTTCCAGCGGCACCGGATAACCACCGATGCGGATGTCCTTGCCGTTCATGGCGGCTACGGTCTTGGTCGAATACATCACCGCCGGCAAGCCCTTGGCCTGCTTCAGCCCACCCTTGGCGGTAAAGGTACCGTTGGCTTCCGGGGAGTTGTGGCTGATTTCCGGCATTTGCTCAAGGGCTTTCTGATCCGATTTTGGCATCAGTTCCAGCCAGTCGGTTTCCGGCAGCTCGGCCGCATGGGCCAGGCCGCTGCCCAGCAGGAGAAGTGTCAACAGGAAACGACGCATGAGGAACTCGGCAGGAGGGAATCAAGTCGCGCATTCTAGCCCCTCTGCGCGGGTTGCACAGAGGGGGTTGCGCAGGTCGCTCAGTTCTTTTTGATCAGCCCGTAGATCACCAGCAGGACGATGGCGCCGACCACCGCGCCAATGAAACCGGCACCCTGCCCGGCGTGGTAGATGCCCAGTGCCTGACCACCGTAGGTCGCGGCGATCGAACCGCCGATACCCAGCAGAATGGTCATGATCCAACCCATGCTGTCATCGCCCGGCTTGAGAAAACGCGCCACGAGGCCAACGATCAAGCCGATGAAAATGGTTCCGATGATACCCATGACGTTTCCTCTGAATGATTGCCCCCAACTGAAGCCTAGTTGGGCCCCAGCATCTTGCCATCAGAGGACGGCGGGGACCGATGGTTCCCGCCCGCCTGGATAACTTTTACTCGGCGATCAGCGCTTCGACCCGCAGGATCTGCTGCTGCAGCGTAGCCCGGTCGGCACAGCGCAGGTTGGCGTGACCGACCTTGCGCCCGGCCTTGAATGCCTTGCCGTAGTGGTGCAGATGGCAATCGGCGATCGCCACCACGCGCTCCACCGGCGGCACGCTGCCGATGAAGTTGAGCATGGCGCTCTCGCCGACCTTGGCGGTCGAGCCCAATGGCAGGCCGGCGATCGCCCGCAGGTGGTTCTCGAACTGGCTGCACTCGGCGCCGTCGGTGGTCCAGTGCCCGGAGTTGTGCACGCGCGGGGCGATCTCGTTGGCCTTCAGGCCTCCGTCGACCTCGAAGAACTCGAACGCCATCACGCCGACGTAGTCCAGTTGCTTGAGCACCCGGCTGGAGTAGTCTTCGGCCAGGGCCTGCAACGGGTGGTCGGTACTCGCCACCGAGAGCTTGAGAATGCCGTTCTCGTGGGTGTTGTGCACCAGCGGGTAGAAACGGGTTTCGCCATCGCGGGCACGCACGGCGATCAGCGAGACTTCGCCGGTGAACGGTACGAAACCTTCCAGCAGGCAGGGCACGCTGCCCAGTTCGGCGAAGGTGCCGACCACGTCGGCCGCGCTGCGCAGGACCTTCTGGCCCTTGCCGTCGTAGCCCAGGGTGCGGGTCTTGAGCACGGCCGGCAGGCCGATGCTGGCCACTGCCGCGTCGAGGTCGGCCTGGGACTGGATGTCGGCGAAGGCCGGGGTCGGAATCCCCAGGTCCTTGAACATGCTCTTCTCGAACCAGCGGTCACGGGCGACGCGCAGGGCTTCGGCGCTCGGGTAGACCGGGACGAACTGCGACAGGAAGGCCACGGTTTCCGCCGGCACGCTTTCGAACTCGAAGGTCACCAGGTCGACTTCCTCGGCCAATTGGCGCAGGTGGTCCTGATCGCCGTAATCGGCTCGCAGATGTTCGCCCAGGGCGGCCGCGCAGGCATCCGGCGCCGGGTCGAGGAAAGCGAAGTTCATCCCCAGCGGAGTGCCTGCCAGGGCCAACATGCGGCCCAGTTGGCCGCCACCGATTACACCGATCTTCATCGTCAAAAACCTCAGGCGATGCGTGGGTCTGGATTGTCCAGAACGCTGTCTGTCTGCTCAGTACGGAATTTTTTCAGCACGGCGTGGAACTGCGGGTGCTTGGCGCCCAGGATGCTCGCCGACAGCAGTGCGGCGTTGATCGCGCCAGCCTTGCCGATGGCCAGGGTGGCGACCGGAATGCCGGCCGGCATCTGCACGATCGACAGCAGCGAGTCCACACCCGAGAGCATCGACGACTGCACCGGCACGCCCAGGACCGGCAGGTGGGTCTTGGCCGCACACATGCCAGGCAGGTGGGCCGCGCCACCCGCGCCGGCGATGATCACCTCGATACCGCGGCCCTCGGCCTCTTCGGCATACTGGAACAGCAGGTCCGGGGTGCGGTGGGCCGATACCACTTTCACCTCGTAGGGAATACCGAGCTTTTCCAGCATATCGGCGGTGTGGCTAAGGGTGGACCAATCGGACTTGGAGCCCATGATCACGCCAACCAGTGCGCTCATCGTCGTGCCTCTTCTCTTGGGCGCCCGCGGGCGCGTCAAAAAACAACAAGCCACGCGGGAGGACCGGCGTGGCTTGTCATGCGAATAATGGCCGGGCAAACCGACCGAAGGCCGCGCAGTATACCGAAAAAAGCGCGTTTGACGCACCTTTGTCGCTGGGTCGATTTTAGCCGCTGAAGGCCGGTTTACCTGACTTTCAGGTCAATCCGAACCCAGCTCGAACGCCGCCCTTGTGGAAGCCGAACGCTGTGGGAGCAGGATTTTTCCGCGAATGGAGCGGCGCGGTTTTTCCGGACTACGCGTCATCGTTCTTCGCGGATAAACCGGGACGCCGGACCGCCGGCTCCTACAGGGGCCCAGCCTGCACCCAGACGGTTTGTTTCAGTTCGTCACCACTGCCTGCGCCGTACCGCTCTCCAGCTTGCGCCACAGCAGCCGCACGTTGGCCTTGCGCACCAGTGCACAGCGATACAGGCGGATCTCCAGCGGCACATGCCATTGCGGGCCGCCGCACACCACCAGTTCTCCCCGCGCCAACTCGGCCCGCACGCTCAGTTGCGGCACCCAGGCGATTCCCAGGCCCTCCAGCGCCATGCCCTTGAGGCTGTCGGCCATGGCCGTCTCGTACACCGTGGTAAACCGCAGGTTGCGCTGGCGCAGCAACAGGTTCACCGAGCGCCCGAGAAAGGCCCCGGCGCTATAGGCCAGCAATGGCACGCTACCCTCGCCCTCCAGGTCGAACAGCGGCTTGCCATCCGGCCCCACCGCGCACACCGGCAACATCTCGGTCTGCCCCAGGTGCAGCGACGGGAAGATCTCCGCATCCATCTGCAACGCCGCATCCGGGTCATAGAAGGCCAGCATCAGATCGCAACCGCCCTCGCGCAACGCATGCACCGCGTCCCCGACGTTGGTCGCCACCAGCCGCGTGGCGATGTTCAGGCCCTCGTTGCGCAACTGCGCGACCCAGCGCGGGAAGAACCCCAGCGCCAGGGAGTGCGCGGCGGCCACCTGCATCACCTCGCCCTGACCGCTTTCCAGGTGATGCAGGTGGCGCACCACCTCGCCCAACTGCTCGACCACCGTACGCGCCGTCACCAGGAACAACTGCCCCGCCGCCGTCAGCTCGATGGGGGTGCGCGAGCGGTTCACCAGGGTCAACCCCAGCGCCGCCTCCAGACTGCGGATCCGCCGGCTGAAGGCCGGCTGCGTGACGAAGCGGCGCTCGGCAGCCTGGGAAAAGCTGCGGGTGGCCGCCAGGGCACTGAAATCTTCCAACCATTTGCTTTCGAGATTCATCAACTTCTCCGTCACGCGCACCATTTTGGTTCACACGATCGTCACGCACGCCGCGTCACACCTGCATTATGCCGTTTATGCATGGGGCAGTGTGCAACAGCATTGGCCCAAAAAACCGCACAGGCCTAGCATTGGCGACGTTCCGGCATCGACCGGGTTCATATCGAGATGATTTCTATCATGTCCTCCGCTGCATCCTTCCGCACAGAAAAAGACCTCCTTGGCGTACTTGAAGTACCCGGCGACGCGTACTACGGCATCCAGACCCTGCGAGCGGTGAACAACTTCCGCCTCTCGGGCGTTCCGATCTCGCACTACCCGAAATTCGTCGTGGCCCTGGCCATGGTCAAGCAGGCCGCCGCCGACGCCAACCGCGAACTGGGCCACCTGAGCGAAGCCAAGCACGCTGCCATCAGCGAGGCCTGTGCCCGCCTGATCCGCGGCGACTTCCACGAGCAGTTCGTGGTGGACATGATTCAAGGCGGCGCTGGCACCTCGACCAACATGAATGCCAACGAAGTCATCGCCAACATCGCGCTGGAGGCCATGGGCCACAGCAAGGGCGAATACCAGTACCTGCACCCGAACAATGACGTGAACATGGCGCAGTCGACCAACGACGCCTACCCGACGGCCATCCGCCTGGGTCTGCTGTTGGGCCACGACGCCCTGCTCGCCAGCCTGGAGAGCCTCATCCAGGCCTTCGGCGCCAAGGGTGAAGAATTCGCCCACGTCCTGAAAATGGGCCGCACCCAGCTGCAGGACGCCGTACCGATGACCCTCGGCCAGGAATTCCACGCCTTCGCCACCACCCTCGGCGAAGACCTGGCACGCCTGAAGACCCTGGCACCGGAAGTACTCACCGAAGTCAACCTGGGCGGTACCGCGATCGGCACCGGCATCAACGCCGACCCACGCTACCAGAACCTGGCGGTAGAGCGCCTGGCGACCATCAGCGGCCAGCCGCTGGTACCGGCTGCCGACCTGATCGAAGCCACCTCCGACATGGGCGCCTTCGTACTGTTCTCCGGCATGCTCAAGCGTACCGCAGTCAAGCTGTCGAAAATCTGTAACGACCTGCGTCTGCTGTCCAGCGGCCCACGCACCGGCATCAACGAAATCAACCTGCCAGCGCGTCAGCCAGGCAGCTCGATCATGCCCGGCAAGGTCAACCCGGTGATCCCGGAAGCGGTCAACCAGGTGGCGTTCCAGATCATCGGCAACGACCTGGCCCTGACCATCGCGGCCGAAGGCGGCCAACTGCAACTGAACGTGATGGAACCGCTGATCGCCTTCAAGATCTTCGACTCGATCCGCCTGCTGCAACGCGCCATGGACATGCTGCGCGAACACTGCATCGTCGGCATCACCGCCAACGAGACCCGCTGCCGCGAGCTGGTGGAACACTCCATCGGCCTGGTCACCGCGCTGAACCCGTACATCGGCTATGAAAACGCCACCCGTATCGCCCGTGTCGCCCTCGAAAGCGGCCGCGGCGTACTGGAACTGGTGCGCGAGGAAGGCCTGCTCGACGAAGCGATGCTCGCCGACATCCTGCGCCCGGAGAACATGATCGCTCCACGTCTGGTGCCCCTGAAGGCCTGACCTTCAGCCACCTGATCGCAACACGCTCACCAGGTCGAGGGACTAGACACCTCTCACCTTTTGAGGGCTTGAAGGTCCATCCTTCAAGCCCTTTTTTTTGACTGGATTTTTCATAGTGAAAACGCCCTGCCGATCGTCTACCAGACAGCGGTACTCGTCATCCGACTGGCGAGGTGTCAGGGACAACGCTTACAGGGTTATTCATGAAAAATGACAGGCTGTGCAGACGCTGGCAGTCCTGATCGGTATAGTGCCGCCCCTCTTCGCGTAAGCGATCCGCGGCACAGCGGCACTGAAACACGCGAAACAACACTAAAAACAACCCGCGCAAGCTCGGGAAGACCTGTCGCCAGCCCACACTGCCCGCAACACCGGGTGTTGACGCGACCGGCCGATCGAGCCGCCTTTGCAAAAAAAGCGAGGATCCATCCATGCTTGAAGTCATCAACGACTTCCTCTCAGGGAAAGTACTGATCGTGCTCATCGTCGGGCTCGGCAGCTACTTCACACTCCGTTCACGGTTCGTCCAGTTCCGCCACTTCGGCCACATGTTCGGGGTTTTCAAGGAATCCCTGCGCGGCCAGGCAGGCCAACTGAGCTCGTTCCAGGCCCTGATGCTGAGCCTGGCCGGCCGCGTCGGCGCCGGTAACATCGCCGGTGTCGGTATCGCCGTGACCCTCGGTGGTCCGGGCGCCGTGTTCTGGATGTGGGTCACCGCACTGGTCGGCATGTCCAGCAGCTTCTTCGAATGTACCCTGGCCCAGGTCTACAAGCGCGCCGATGGCGATGGCCTGTACCGTGGCGGTCCGGCCTACTACATCCAGCACGGCCTCAAGCTGAAAAGCATGGCCATCGTGTTCTCGATCCTGCTGCTGGTCACCTACGGCTTTGCCTTCATCGGCCTGCAGTCCTACACCGTGACCCACTCGCTGCAGAACGCCTTCGCCTTCGATCCGAAGCACACCGGCATCGTCCTGGCCGTGCTGCTGGCCATCACCTTCATCGGTGGCATCAAGCGTATCGCCGCCGTGTCGGACCTGCTGGTACCGATCAAGACCCTGGCCTACATCGGCGTGACCCTGTACGTGATCGGCACCCAGATCGAACACGTGCCAGCCATGCTGGAAACCATCTTCAAGAGCGCCTTCGGCCTCGACCCGGCCTTCGCCGGCCTGCTCGGCAGCGCCATCGTCATGGGCGTGAAGCGTGGCGTGTTCGCCAACGAAGCCGGCCTGGGCAGTGCCCCGAACGTGGCCGCCGTGGCGGCCGTGAAACACCCGGGCGCCCAGGGCGTGGTCCAGGCGTTCAGCGTGTTCCTCGACACCTTCGTGATCTGCACCTGCACCGCGCTGCTGATCCTGCTGTCGGGCTTCTACACCCCGGGCTTCGAAGGGGACGGTATCGTCCTGACCCAGAACTCCCTGGCCGCCGTGGTCGGTGACTGGGGCCGGATCTTCGTCAGCGTTGCGCTGTCGCTGTTCGTCTTCACCTGCATCCTCTACAACTATTACCTGGGCGAGAACAGCCTGCAGTTCCTCAGCCGCAACCGTGCCGTGCTGATGGCCTTCCGCGGCCTGGTGCTGGCGCTGGTGGTCTGGGGTTCGATGCAGGACCTGTCGACCGTGTTCGCCTTCGCCGACATCACCATGACCTGCCTGGCGTTCGTCAACCTGGTCGCCCTGGCGCTGCTGTTCAAGGTCGGCCTGCGGGTGATGCGCGACTACGACGAACAGCGTCGTGCCGGCATCAAGCAGCCGGTGTTCGACGCCAGCAAGTTCAACGACCTGGACCTGGACCGTGCCGCCTGGCCGGCCAACCCACAGGTTGAAAGCGCCGCCCAAGGCGTACCGGTGACACAACGCTGATGCAACCTGCGGGCGGCGCCCTGCCGTCCGATGCGCCCCAGTGAGCCAGCACTCACTGGGGTTACAGCCCCTTCCTACAGACTCCAGCAACATCCTCCCGATATATCTGTAGGGCAATTCCTATAGACCGTCCGAGCACTACACCCCGCCATAACGCCCGGGGTAGGCTTGCCTCAAGTTGCCGTGCATAGACAGGAAAGTTCTCGCCGGTTGTGTGAACGCACTGTCTTCCAACAATAAGAAACACGCCAGGCCAATCGCACAAAAGAGCAACTTGTTACGTTCAAGTAACAGCTTCGGGCCAGACACCGACGCCTTGTCACGCCTGCAAACAGGCGCCGACAGCCTTATGCGTCGCATCGGCCCATTACCTCACGAGCCAATCGGGACGGGCATTCTGCCCCGAACGGATGAAGTGTGCCGGTCACGGAAGTATTGGCTCTTTCTTATTCGAACAGTTGCCGGAGCAGCCTTGGGAAAACCATGAAAAAACAAGTCGTACTGGCCGCGCTGTGCAGCCTTTTTTCCGTACCGGCCTTGGCCGACAAGCCCCTGATGTGTACACCGGTGACAGCGGCCCAGATCGAAGTCCTGTTCGATGAATGGAACGCGGCGTTGCAGACTGGTGATGCGAAAAAGGTCGCGCAAAAGTATCTCTACGATGCCGTGCTGCTGCCCACCGTATCGAACAAACCACGCTTGACCGACGCCGAGCGCATCGACTACTTCGAGCACTTCCTGGCCAACAAGCCGAGCGGCAGGATCGACAGCCTCTCTCCCCCTCTCAACCGACGACAAATCGCGATGCATGAAACATTGCGTTTCAAGACAAATCCCTTTTACTTGAGGGATATTTCCTAGAAAATTCCAACGTATTGCGCCTGTCCAGCCGCGTGACTATCGTCGTTGCGTCACCGCTCTTTCGCGGTGATCGGGTTTAGCAGCCCACGCTCAATAGGCGCACAGCGCCCCCATGGCTCATGGCCGGCGTTTTTTTCACGCCCCCAGTCTCATGGCGGCTGTGCGTGGGGCACCTTCGGGTGCGCCGGTTTCCTATTGGCCGGTCTGCTAACCCGCGTACAGCTGCCACCCACTCGTTTAGCAGCGACAGGTGCCAGCTCCCATGCCGCAATAGGAGTGACACCATGCACAAGCCGGTCCCCGATCCGCCCAGCCAAGCCACCCGCCGCCGCATCACGGCGATCCTGCAACAGGCCAACGCCGACCTGCTGCAAGTGCTCAACGACCAACCCCACGAACCGCCTCTGCTGCAAGCCCTGAAGGAAACCGCCGCCCGCCCCGGCGACCTGCGCGACGGCCGCCATCGCTCGCTGTTCGACGTCAAGGCCGGTATCGACGCCGAAACCATCCTCAACCACGTCTCCCTGCTGCTGCGCTGCGCCGAAGAGGTCTCCGATGAAATCACCGAACAGGGCAGCGGCATCGAACGCGGGCTGATCTGGTCGATGGTGCATTCGGTGGAAATGGCCCGGGCCCTGGTGGATGCGTTGCTGGACGGATCACAACCGGTAGGAGAACGAGGGTGAGCAAAGATGATTGGGAGACGCCTGGCCCTGTCAATCAATGCAGCTATCCATTTCCGAAGGGCCATTCTTGAACACATGGACAATTTCAAGGATGCCTCTGTGGCCCAGCAACGCCTCTCGGATATTCAGTCAGGCCGAAGTAACGCCATAACACTGGAGGAACTGGAACAACTACATGGTGTGGAACGCTCTGATTGCTAGAAACTTCGCAAGAAACTCTGCATCCTGCAAGAGCGTGTCGACCTCAGGAAAGACTTCTGCGGCACGCAACTTGCTCGACTCAAGCACCTCCCAAGGCCGGAATCGAGCATGCTCCACTCCCACCTGACCACCCTCAACGCCGTTTCCCTGGTGCTCAAGACCTTCCGCGAACAGGGCCTGCCCGACGACACGCTGCTGGCCGGCAGCGGCATCAGCGCCGCGGACCTGAGCCGCGCCGACACCCGCATCACCACCAACCAGGAGATGCAGGTGTGCGCCAACGCCGTAGCCCTGCGTCGGGAAATCGGCCTGGAACTGGGGCGGCGCATGCACGTCTCGTCCTACGGCATGCTCGGTTACGCCCTGCTCACCAGTGCCACCTTCGGTGACGCCTTGCGCCTGGCCCTGCGTTATCCGGCGCTATTGGGAACACTCTTCGAACTGAGCCTGGAGGAAGACGGCGAGCGCATCTGGTTCACCGCCGCGGACTACCGTGAAAGCCCGCAACTGGCGACCTTCAACGTCGAGTTCTGCCTGGTCTCGCTGAAAGTCATCTGCGACGACCTGCTCGGCCGTCCCCTGCCCCTGCTCGCCGCACGCTTCGAACACGACGCGCCGGACTACCAGGCAGACTACACCACCAGCTTCGACTGCCCGCTGCAATTCTGCGCCACCCGCAACGCCTTCGCCTTCGACCGCACCTGGCTGGACCAGCCGCTGCCGCTGGCCGACCCGATCACCCACCAGGCCATGGCCGAACGCTGCCGCAAGCAGAATCTGGAGTTCACCGGGCGCCAGGCCTGGCTCGGACGCATCCGCCAGTTGCTCGCCGCCCAGTTGCACACCGCGCCCGGCCTGGAAGGCTTGGCCGAACAGATGAACTGCTCGGCGCGAACCCTGCGCCGGCACCTGCGCGACCTCGGCTGCAGCTACCAGGAACTGCTCGACGAACTACGCTTCGAGCGGGCCAAGCAACTGTTGGCCGACGACCAGTTGCCGATCCACCGGATCGCCGACGAACTGGGCTTCAGCGAAACCGCCAGCTTCCGCCATGCCTTCGTGCGCTGGAGTGGCGTCAGCCCGAGCCAGTTCCGGCCCTGACCGAGCGTGCCACCCAACGGTGCGGCGCTGCCTCATTCAGGGGCGAAATCAGGACAGAGGTTTTGGCCATATCGATCCCCTTTTGGCCGCTCCTGCCGTTCTCCGATCCGCGCCGGGCATCAAGAATGAGCCCACGTCCACGCCAACGGAGAACAATAAATGCTGACGGTCTACTCAGATGATCACCACCTGCACCACGGCCGCTGCGAGCTGATCGACGGGCAACTGATGCCCTGCTTCGAGATGCCTTCGCGCGCCGACCACGTGCTCGCCCGTGTCCGCCACCAGGCCCTGGGGCCGGTGCGTGAGCCCGAGGACTTCGGCCTCGAACCGATCCGCCGCATCCACGACGCCGCCTACCTGGACTTCTTCAAGGGCGCCTGGGACCGCTGGGCCGAACTGGGCCAGGACGGCGACCTGCTGCCGTTCACCTGGCCGGCGCGCACCCTGCGTCAGGTCCTGCCCAAGAGCCTGCATGGCCAGCTCGGCTATTACAGCTTCGACGGTGGCGCACCAATCACCGCCGGTACCTGGCAGGCCGCCTACAGCGCAGCGCAGGTCGCCCTCACCGCCCAGGCCGAGATCCAGCGCGGCGCCCACAGCGCCTTCGCCCTCTGCCGGCCCCCGGGGCACCACGCCGCCAGCGACCTGATGGGCGGCTACTGCTACCTGAACAACGCGGCCATCGCCGCCCAGGCGTTCCTCGACCAGGGCCGCGCCAAGGTGGCGATCCTCGACGTCGACTACCACCACGGCAACGGCACCCAGTCGATTTTCTACGAGCGCAGCGACGTGCTCTTCACCTCGATCCACGGTGACCCGCAAGCCGAGTTCCCGTTCTTCCTCGGCTATGCCGACGAACTGGGCGAAGGCGCCGGCGAGGGTTTCAACTTCAACTACCCGCTGGCCGCCGGCAGCGGCTGGGAGCGCTGGAGCACGGCGCTGGAGCAGGCCTGCGGCGAGATCGAGCGCTACGACGCCGACGTGCTGGTGGTTTCTCTCGGCGTGGACACTTTCAAGGACGATCCGATTTCCCAATTCAAGCTCGACAGCCCCGACTACCTGCGCATGGGCGAACGCATCGCCCGCCTGGGCAAGCCGACGCTGTTCGTGATGGAAGGCGGTTATGCGGTGGAAGAAATCGGCATCAATGCCGTGAACGTACTCGAAGGTTTCCAGAACGCCCAATGAGGAACTAGAAGAATGAACAGACTCAAGCGTCTCATCGCCCCGGCCCTGTGCGCCGCCGTGCTCAGCGGCGCGGCGCACGCCGAAGACCGTACCCTGCGGGTATACAACTGGTTCGACTACATCACGCCCAAGGCCCTGGACGACTTCAAGGCGCAGAACAGCCAGGTCAAGCTGGTCTACGACATCTTCGACACCAACGAGGCGCTGGAAGCCAAGCTGCTCACCGGCAATTCCGGCTATGACGTGGTGGTGCCGTCCAACGTGTTCCTCGCCAAGCAGATCGAGGCCGGAGTGTTCCAGCCGCTGGACCGCAGCAAGTTGCCGAACTGGAACCACCTCGATCCCAAGCTGATGAAGCTGCTGGAGGCCAACGACCCGGGCAACCAGTTCGCCGTGCCCTACATGTACGGCACCATCCTGATCGGCTTCAACCCGGCCAAGGTCAAGGCGGCCCTGGGCGACAACGCGCCGGTGGACAGCTGGGACCTGATCTTCAAGGAAGAGAACATCAGCAAGCTCAAGCAGTGCGGCGTCGCCCTGCTCGACTCGCCGTCGGAGATCCTGCCGCTGGCCCTGCAGCACCTGGGCCTGAACCCCAACAGCAAGAACCCCAAGGACTACGAAAAGGCCGAGGCGTTGATGCTGAAGATTCGCCCCTACATCACTTATTTCCACTCGTCCAAATACATGGCCGATATCGCCAACGGCGACATCTGCGTCGCCGTCGGCTACTCCGGCAGCTTCTCCCAGGCCGCCAACCGCGCCAAGGACGCCAAGAACGGCGTGGTGGTGGACATGCGCCTGCCCAAGGAAGGCGCGCCGATCTGGTTCGACATGCTGGCGATCCCCAAGGGCGCCAAGGACCCGGAGGACGCCTACACCTTCATCAACTACCTGCTGCAACCGCAGGTGATCGCCCCGATCAGCGACTTCGTCGGCTATCCGAACCCGAACAAGGATGCGACCGAAATGGTTGATCCGACGATCCGCCACAACGCCAACCTGTACCCCACCGAGGCGGCGATGAAGACCCTCTACACCCTGCAGCCGCTGGACCAGAAGGCCGAACGGGCCCGCACCCGGGCCTGGACGCGGATCAAGTCGGGGACTTGAGGCGCAGCCCTGTCGCCGCCCCCGTGGCGACAGGGCCTACACCTGGCGGTCCGGCGACAGGAACAGTTCGGCGGCCGAGGTCGGGTCGATCGTGTAACGCTGGATGTCATCGATGCTCTGCCCCGAATTCTGCTGGGCCTTCTGGAAGCTCCTCCCCAGGAAACGCTGCTGCGGCGTCTTGAGATGGGCCGCGGTAAAACGGGCATCCGCCGCCTCCAGGCTCGCATAGTGAAAGTGCGCGTACCACAGCGGGGTACGCTGCAGATCGGCGATCTCGTACTCCTGCAGAAAGTCCCGGCCCTTGCCGCCGGACATGTCCTTGCGCGGCCCGAGGCGCCGGATCCTGATCTGCTGCCGGCTCTTGAGGTACGCCACGCCAATGACCGAGGGCGGGTCGAGCTTCACTCTTTCGATACGCAGGCGTACGCCCTGGGCGCGCAGGAGTTTCGCGCCGGCGTCGAGCTTGTCCACCAGCTCTGCGGGATACTCCTCCAGCCCCTGGGTCAGCGCCCGCAGCTTGACCGACAGCTCGCTGAACAACCCGGCCTCATTGGCCAACAGGGTCTCGATATCGGCCGGACCATGCGCGATACGCAGGTTCTTCTCGCCCCTGTGCAGCCGGCCAGGCAAGGAGTCGAGCAATTGGCGGGCCTGGTACTTCAGGGTGTTGAATTTCTTCCTGGCCCGCACACTCAGCTCGCCGGCACCGCCCAGCAACAGGGGACCGCGGTCCAGTTGCCAGCTGCCCGAAGCCGTGCGGGTCAACCAGGGCCCCTGTAACGCCGGGTGGTTGTCATTGACGATCCTCACCCCTTCGAGGGTGCGCGAAACCCGAAACCATTCGCCATCGACATGGGCATAGAACAAGCCGTCGCGCTGGTACAGGCCCTGCCATTCACCCACAGCTGCCGACATGCCGCCAGGCACCTCGGTCGCCAGGTGGAACGGTTTCAGCCGCTCCAGCTCGGATGCGGTCAGCTCACGTCCTCGGCGGGTCCAGATGAAGGCCGGCAGCGTCCTGCCGCCACCGCTCCATGGGCTGAGGACCGAGCCACCGACACCGACGACGGGCGATGGGCCGAGTGCCAGCCGGCGGTGATAGACCAGCACGGCCGCCAGGTTCAACAGCACATCGGCGAACGCCGCCCAGGGGCTGCGGTTATTCGGCTCGGCCAGCGCCTTGAGGCTGGGCAGCAGTTGCACGATCAGCCCCACGCCCGCCAGAGGACCTGGCGCCCATGGCAGCAGCAGGTTGAACAACGCCCAGCCGAGGTTGGTGAGGCGCTGCCGGCGTGCTTCGGCATTGGACACCGTGACCGCCTCGGCGTGTCTGATCAGCGCTTCGATGCTGGCATCGAACAGAGCGTCGGTGACCCGGCCGGATAACACCGCGGTATCCAGTGTGGGCGGCTCGGGAATCGCGGGCAGTGTCCAGTCGTCGATGATCAGCTGCGACAGATGCGGCTCAATGAAGCCACCCCGCTCATAGATCCTGCGACTGTAGTCATCGAGGCCCGCCAGCACCGATTGTTGCAATTGCCCCTCGACCTGGATGGCCGCCAGCAGGTGCGCGAGCGAGGCGAACTCGAGCAAGGGCTCTGCCGCCGCCGGTCGCAAGAGCACCTGCGGCCCCCGGTCGACGCTCCGCGGGCCGATCACGAAATGATTGAGTACCTGGTCCGCCGTCGCGCCAGGGTGCGCCCGCAAGGCCAGGGGCCGGACCACGATGGACTGTCCCGACACCACCAGAGCCTGGGTGCCGAGACTCATCACGGCCTCGACGTAAAGCTGCGCAGGCTCCGTCAGCCGCTGCGTCAACCGCAGCTCCAATGCCAACATCGGCAACAGCACCTGCAGGTACAGGCTGAACAGCGAGTACTGTCGATAGCGCTCGGCCGGATTGCACTTGAGCTTGCGCTTGAGCAAGGCGGGATAGGTGGCACCGATGTTGGCCTCGCTCACGGCTGCACGCAGCCGCTCAAAGGTCATCCAGGCCGGTACCGGCGTCTCAGGCTTGCCGTAGTGAATCTGCGCGACGGCGGAGAGTGGAAAGGCCTCGATGTTCTGCAGCGCCATGTCCGTGTAATCCTCGGTGGACGAGCGGGTGCGCTGGTCCAGGCCAGGGTTGAAACCCCGGTCGGCGGCTTCCCACGAACTGTTGTCCCTCTGGGTGAGCGTCACGCGGATATGGCCAACCGATACCCCCTCGGCCCTGGGGTCGAGCCTGATCAGGCTCTTGGCCAGCTCCTGTTCGGCAAATTCGAGAATGCCGGGAATGCCATCGAGAAACGCCTTGCCGCCCAGGGACCGATGCACTTGCGCCAGCCTGCTGACGTAGCGGGCGTAGGTGCTACGGTCCGCAGTCGAGGCCTGCTGCAGCCAGTCGGGCAGCAGCTCGTGCAACGGCCGCAGCTTCGCTTCATGGTCGGAGTGAAAGGCTCCCAGCAGCCCCTGTGCCCCGGTCAGCTCTTGCAGGTGCTGGTCGAGCCTGGCGCGGTCGCTGTAGTCGCCCGGTTCGAGCGTGGCGATGTGCTGCAACTGGCGGGTCAGCAGGGTGGCCGTCAGGGCATCGAAGACATGATGGTCCGCCGAATAGTCGGCCGGGCCCGGCTCATCCTCACTCAAGGTCATCTCCAGCGCCTCGATGGAGTCGAACGCCTCGATGCCCCCCAGCAGCGTGTACAACAATACGATCTGTCGCTGGCCGACCTGACGCGTCAGCAGCAATGCCTGCCGGTACAGCGTCTCGGAGCCCTGGGCACGGGTGCCGACCAGCGTGATGCGCGCCCTCGCGCAACTCTCTCCCAGCGCCTGGGAACGGCCCTGAAAATCCGGAAAATCGAGGACGGCCTGTACCGTGTCCAACTCCTCGCCCGTGAGTACAGCACTGGCCTGGCGCAACTGGGCCGCGATGAAGTCCGATAGTTGCTGCCAGGGCGAAGCCCCTTGTGACGGGTTCCAGAAATCCGCCAGGCCCTGCCACGACGAAGCAGGCGAACTCCAGAAATCCACCAGGCTCTGCTGGTAGGCATCGAGCAATGACGGCGCCCATTCGCTTATCAGCCCTTCCACCGTGTCCACCGGCAGACGCAGCAGTTGTGGCGTCTCGGCGCCCGGATCAAGCGTCAGGTAGCTGCCCAGGGGATGAATCGGCGCGGCCTTGCCCAGCCAACAGTCAATCAGCCGATGGGTCAGCGGGACGATCTGCCGGGTCGCCGGTGCATCACTGCCGGCGCCCACCGTGAGATTGATGAAAGCCGCATTGCGCAGCTGTTTTCCCTGGGCCGGGAAATGCTCCTCCAGCATCGCCTGCACCAGCTCGGCCGTGGCGCGCTCGAGACTGGGACGAGCGGCCAGGCAATCAGCGAGGCTGAAGACGTGGGAGGCCTGGTCGCTCTCGCTCACCGGAGCCAGAACGCAAGAGAGGGGACTTGAAGCATTGGACATGACAAAAGGTCTCGGGGCTGAAGAATCTGGCCCTCGACCATAGTCATGCGCCGCTCACGGGAGGCGGTAACTAAGTAGTCCGGCGTTGCCGCCTGGTCAGTCCCGCCAGGCCTCGCGCAAACGTCCCAGGGCCGCCTCGATGTCCGCCTCCGGCACCGCCGCAAACCCCAGGACCAACCCGGCGTGGCGCTCCGCCGGCGGCTGCGGCGGGGTGATCCAGAAGCTGCTCAAGGAGCTGATCTCGACGCCGACAGCCACCGCCCGGGCGATCAGTTCCTGCTCCCGCTCCAGGCTCTCGACCGGTACCGTCAGGTGCAGGCCGGCGACCGCTTCCGGCAGGCTGCCGCAGCCGCGGATAGCGGTCGGCCAATGGGCCAGCAGGGTGTTGCGTCGGCTCAGGGCGGCCCGGCGCATGCGGCGGATATGCCGCTGGAAATGCCCGGCGGCCATGAACTCGGCCATCACCGCCTGGGTGCTGACTTCCGAGTGGCGCATGTCCAGTGCGCGCCGCTGGGAAAAGGCGTCCACCAGCGTCGGCGGCAACACCAGGTAACCCAGGCGCAGCGCCGGAAAGGCGATCTTGCCGAACGTGCCGACGTAGAGCACCCGCCCCTGCCGGTCCAGGGCCGCCAACGGTGCCAAGGGCGCGCCACTGTAGCGGTACTCGCCGTCGTAGTCGTCCTCGACGATCCAGCCGCCGGTGCGTTCGGCCCAGGCCAGCAGCTCCAGGCGCCGCGCCAGGCTCATGATCACCCCGGTGGGGTATTGATGGGCCGGCGTGACATAGGCCAGCCGGCAGTCCGGCAACCGCCCGAGTTCGGCACAGTCCAGGCCCTCGTCATCCACCGCCACGCCATGCACCGTCGCCCCGGCTACCGCGAACGCCAGCCGCGCCGCCCGGTAGCCGGGGTTTTCCACCGCCACGCCGTCGCCGGGGTCCACCAGCAACTGTGCACAAAGGCTGATGCCCTGTTGTGCACCGCTGGTGATCACAATTTGTTCAGGCGAGCAGGACAAACCACGGGAACTGCGCAGGTACGCTGCGATCAGGCTGCGCAACTGCCTCTCCCCCGCCGGCTCGCCGTAGCACAGCTGCGCCAGGTCCGGTTTTCTCCAGAAAGCCGCCTGCAGCTTGGCCCAGACGCCGAACGGGAACAGGTCGAAAGCCGGCACTCCTACCCGAAAAGCCCGTGGCGGACCCTCCGGCGGCTCGTACATCGCGTTGCGCTCGATGCGCTCCAGCGCCTGATTGTGGATAACTTTACTGGACGAAATCCCAGTATCTTTCACCGATTTTGTGAATAACTCTGTTGATAAGCCTGTTGAAAACCCTGTGGATACTTTTGTGGATAACTTTCTGATCGGCAGCGCCTTGTCTGGCAATCGCGCAACGTAGGTGCCATCGCCAATCCGCCCCTCGATGAAGCCCTCGGCATACAGCTGGTCATAGGCCCGGACCACGCTGTTGCGGGAGATCCCCAGGGCACTGGCCAGGTCGCGACTGGCCGGCAGGCGGCTGCCACTGGCCAGGCGTCCGTCCAGCACCCGCAGGCGCAGGGCCTGGTAGAGCTGGCGGCTGAGGCCCTTGGCCGGATCCAGCTGGATACCGGCAGGGTCGAACGACAGGGGCAGCGATGGACTGGGCATGGTATTGGACCTATGAAAATCACCAACAATGGCTCTTACAACCAACCAATAGCCTGCCTAGGATGCCGGTATTCGCCAAGGAAAATTTCCATGTACACACCCAGCGCCTTCGCCGCACACGACCTGCCCACCCTGCACCGGCACATCCAGGCCACGCGCCTGGCGATCCTGGTCACCCACGGCAAACTGGGCCTGCAGGCCAGCCACCTGCCGCTGCTGCTCGACCCGGGCCAGGGCGCCCATGGCACCCTGCTCGGGCACCTGGCACGGGCCAATCCGCAGTGGCAGGAGCTGGCCGAAGGCGCCGAGGCGCTGGTGATCTTTCCGGGGGCCGATGCCTATGTCAGCCCGTCCTTCTATGCCAGCAAGGCCGAACACGGCAAGGTCGTGCCAACCTGGAACTACACGGCCGTGCACGCCTACGGCCAGGCCGAGGTGTTCGACGAGGCCGGGCGCCTGCGCCAACTGGTCGGTGCCCTCACCGACCGCCATGAAGCCGGCCGGGCCACCCCCTGGACAGTCGACGATGCGCCCGAGCCGTACATCGCCACCATGCTCAAGGCCATCGTCGGCATCGCCCTGCCGATCCAGCGCCTGGAAGGCAAGCGCAAGCTCAGCCAGAACCGCAGTGCCGTCGATATCGCCGGCGTACAACAAGGGCTGGCGGCCAGTGCCGACAGCCAGGACCAAGCCCTCGCCCAATTGATGCATCAAGGAGTGTCAGCATGAGTTCGATCGAAATCCGTCCGGTGACCGCCGCCGACCAGGCCGTCTGGCGTCCGCTGTGGCAGGCCTACCTGAAGTTCTACGAAACCGAATTGCCGGACAGCATCTACCAGTCGACCTGGCAGCGCTTCCTCGACCCGGCCGAGACCACCCACGCCGCCCTGGCCTGGCAGGACGGCAAGGCCGTGGGCCTGGTGCACTTCATCTACCACCGCTCGAACTGGAGCATCCAGAATTCCTGCTACCTGCAGGACCTGTTCGTCGCCCCCGAGGTGCGCGGTACCGGCCTGGGTCGCAAGCTGATCGAGCATGTGTACGCCACGGCGGCCCGGGACGGCTGCAGCAAGGTGCACTGGCTGACCCACGAAACCAACGCCACGGCCATCCAGCTGTACGAGCGGATTGCCGAGCGCCCGGGCTTCATTCAATTCCGCCACGGCCTCTGAGCCCGAGAACAACACCATGTCGACACCCGTAGCCAACTGGAATGGCGCCCCGGCGCCGTCCACCCGACGCCTCGAAGGACGCTTCATCGTCCTGGAAAAACTCGACGCCGCCCGCCATGGCGACGAGCTGTATCGCGCCCTGGAAGGCCCCGGCGCCGATCCGAAACTGTGGGACTACCTGCCCTACGGCCCGTTCCCGCAGCGTGAAGGCGCCTTCGACGACTGGCTTGCCGGCCACGCGGCGAGCAGCGATCCCTACTTCTTTGCCGTCGTCGACAAGGCCAGCGGCGAAGTCCAGGGCGCCCTCAGCCTGATGTCGATCGTGCCGGCCCAGGGCCGCATCGAGATCGGCCACGTCACCTTCGGCGCACCGATGCAGCGCTCGCCCAAGAGCACCGAGGCGGTCTACCTGCTGGCCAGGGAGGCCTTCGCCCTCGGCTACCGGCGCCTGGAGTGGAAGTGCAACAACGACAACGCCCGCTCCCGCGCCGCCGCCGAGCGCCTGGGTTTCCAATTCGAGGGCGTGTTCCGCCAGCACATGGTGGTCAAGGGCAGGAACCGCGACACCGCCTGGTTCAGCATCATCGACTCGGAATGGCCCGCCGTGAATGCCGGCTTCGAGCGCTGGCTGTCGGAGGACAACCTGGGCGCAACGGGGCAGGTGCGGACCCTGACCGAATGTCGCGAAGCCTGAAGGCCTGACACGCGGTGGCCGACTTTCCGGCCACCGCACACCAGGACACAGCCGAAATAAACGGAAAGCTGCTGACATCTCCCGCGAAGCCCAGGTAAAAACCCCGACATTTACCGCTTGGACAGCTCGATACATTTCCTCCTCGACCTATTCTGAGGATGAAATGGAATGCTCCCCAAGACCCGTCTCGCCATCTCCCTGGCCCTGGTGCTCAACGGACTGCTGGCCCAGCAGGCACAGGCCCAGCAGCCACCGCCAAATGCCTACCGCGGTTCATCCAGCGTCTACGACTGGGACTGGCTGCTCAAACAGCCGCCGGAACCCGGGGGCAGCCTGCCGACCACCTCCCCGTCACCCGCCCATGAGCCCGCCAAAGGCGGCCAGGGTGGCAACATCCTGCCGACGATTCCGGCATCCCCACTGCTCGAAGCCCTGAACCGGCTCGGTCCGGCCGAAAGAGAAGCCGCCCTGACCCAACTGGCCGGTGCCGATAATGCCAACCTGGCCCAGGCCACTCTCGGCGCTACCCGACAGGTGGGCGCCAGCGCGCTGTCGGCCATGCTCCAGCCCGACAACGGCAGGAGTCGCCTGTGGCTACAGAGCCTGAGTAACGTGGGCCGATTCGAACCGGCACAGGGCGGCAAGGACTTCCAGCAGACGACCCGGGGCCTGGTGCTGGGGGCCGACTGGTCGCTGGGCAACGAATGGCGCCTGGGCCTGCTCGGCGGAAAATCCCGTTCCGAGCACAAGGGCAGCCACTTCAGGGGCGAACTGGACAGCTGGCATGCCGGCGCCTACGCCCTGCGCCAGGACGGCCCCGCAGCCTTGCGCTTCGGCGCGATCCATAGCAGCCACGCTGGCAGCACTCAACGCCACGTCGCGTTCAGCGGCTATCAGGATCGACTCTCCGGCAACTACACGGCCACCAGCCAGCAGGCCTTCGCCGAATTCGGCTACAGCCTGGGCAACAACCAACTGAGTACCGAACCCTTTGCCGGCCTCGGCTACCAGCGCTACTCACGCCAGGGACACACGGAAAAAGGCGGTGAGGCGGTGCTGAAGAACAGCGGCCAGGCCCTGGACAACTTCAGCACCACACTGGGCCTGCGGGCCGCCGGCAACTGGCGCTTCGGCCACGGCATGAGCCTGACCCCGCACCTGAGTGCCGGCTGGAAGCACCTGTATGGCGAACTCGACAGCATCACCCGCCAGACGAACCGGGCCACCGCCATGACCTTCACGACCCGCGGCATCGCCCAGGACCGCGACAGCCTGGCGATCGAAGCCGGACTCGAACTGAACCTGTCCTCCCGCCATCGCCTGGGCCTGGGCTACAGCGGCGAACTCGGCGCGAAGAACAGCAACCACGGCATCATGGGGCAGTGGGCGCTGGCTTTCTGACAACTTTCCATCAACCGGTCAGGCTCATGAACAGCTGCCTGACCGCTGAGCACCTCAGCCTGATGTCTTGCGCAGTCGCACCACGCCCATCTGCAACCCGAAGGGCCTGAATACAGAGTTCAACGACTTGAGGGTCGGATTGCCTTCGTCATGCTCGATATGCACCAGGGTACGGACCGAAATCCGGCACATCCGGGCAAACTGGGTCTGCTGCAACCCCGTTACCTCCGTCCGCAAGCGCCTGACCGCAACACCGATGCTGATCATGCCCTGGGCCAGATCATCCTGAATGGCCTGGATCAGCAGGGCACGGACTTCCAGGCTGAGCGTCATGCCAACCCCCAGTCTCGCAGACGCTGACCAAGCCTTTTCAAGGCAATCAACGGATGGTTCATGGTGACGGCGGGCAAGCCACTATCCGTCAGAATATCGGGCAAGGCCAACAGATGCCTGGCATCCGCCCGAAGCCGCTCAAAGGCCGCCTGGGGCTCGACCAGCCCCGCCAGCGCGTCGCACGCCTTGCGCCAATCCACCTCCCCGCCCCTTTCGATATCTCTTGCCCACTTGGTGCTGCGTGTCACACCTTCATCATCCATGACCATGGGCGCCAGGTCGTAAATCGGTGCCAGGCGAACCCCCCGCTGATCGCGGATGATCGATGTGTTGCGCCCATGGTTGTCGGAGTTGCCCAGGATCTTGTTGAGCAAATCACGGCGCAGATAATCCGCCACCAGATCTTCCACCTGCTCCCCCTGGCCGGCCTGGCGCCAAAGTGCAACCAGACGAGTGATCACCTCCAGGTGCTTCAGGCGACTGCCAGGCACCGTGACCCCGGCCAACGAATACACCGACTCCACGGCTGAACGCTCGGTCCCCTGCTCAGTGACATGACGGTCGAAACGTTGCATCCAGAGGCTCGGTCTGTTGGCTTCCTCCAGCTTCAGCCCCTGCACCGAGACAGTTTCGATCCCAAGCACCTGCAAAGCCCTGTAATAGTGGTACTCGCTCCTGAGGATGTCCTGATCGGTCTGCGTGGACTTGTTTCGAGCGAATTTCACGAACCAGTGTTGTGCCACGTCGCGATCATCGAGAACCGCGTCCGGGTACAGCAGGCCATTGTGGTCCTCACTCATCAGCAACTTCGGTGCTTCGCCTCCAGCTCCCGTAGCTCCGCCAATCGCCGCGCCCTGCTCGTAGGCGTACTCGAGAAATCGGTTATCGCGCGCCACCACGTCCGCTCGGGTAAATCCCATGGGCTCACGACCGTCCTGCACGTCCATGGACTCCTTGACCCGCAGATGGCCAACGGGAGCCGGGGTGCTTTTACCCAGCAAAAAAAGGTCGGCATTGACATCATCAGGCTTTTCCCGCCCCACCCTGGCGATGAGGAAGCGCCTGGCAGCACCGGCAGGAGCAATATCCTGCAGGAAGGCCGGAGCCTGCCGGTCATCCATGCTGTCCCAGTCCAGCGGGAGGTTCGCACTGACCGCACAGGCGAATGGACTGCCCATATCCTCGATATGATCCAGCAGATAGCTCTGCTTGTAGGCAAACCTGCAACGCCCCTCGAAACCTTTTTCCGGCGACTCGAAAATCAGGGTCATGGCGTCCTGCCAGATTCCGTCGGTGTAGGCCTGAAGTGTGAGTGCGTACATGATTCAACCTGCAACTTAATGCACTTTATAGGCAGAGACTGCCGCCAAAACTGCAATATAGTACAGATTCGCCTGCCAGCATCGCCCAATAACTGCAATATAATGCATCAGCCTTGCTATACGGCGCAAATATACGCAATAAAATGCATATCGTTCTAGAGCAGCAGACCATAACACCCCACACAACATGCTCAAAGAATGAACAAAAAAAGGGAGGCATACGCCTCCCCGAGGATAAACATTGATAGATGAAGGCTGTCGATCAGCCTTCGATCTCGATCAGGATCTCGCCCGGGTTGACCCGGTCGCCCTTGGCCACGTGGATGGCGACAACCTTGCCCGATACCGCAGCCTGCACTTCGGTCTCCATCTTCATGGCTTCGGTGATCAGCACGGCCTGACCGGCCTTCACGCTGTCGCCTTCCTTGACCAGCACATCGACGATGTTGCCCGGCATGGTGGTGCTGACGTGGCCTGGCGCACTGGCCTGCTTGCGCTTGCTGCTGCCACCGCCGACGAATTCGTTGAGCGGTTCGAACACCACTTCTTCCGGCATGCCGTCGATGGACAGGTAGAAGTGCCGCTTGCCTTCGGCCTTCACGCCGACCCCGGTGATGTCCACGCGGTAGGTTTCGCCGTGCACGTCGATGACGAACTCGGTCGGTACGCCCTCGCCGCCCGGCGCACGCACACCGCCGGCCTCGGGGATCGGCAGCAGCACTTCAGGCACCAGGGTGCCGGCCTCGCGCTCTTCGAGGAACTTGCGCCCGATGTCCGGGAACATGGCGAAGGTCAGCACGTCTTCTTCCGACTTGGCCAGGGTGCCGATGTCGTTGCGCAACTTGGCCATTTCCGGCTTGAGCAGGTCGGCCGGCCGCACGTCGATCACGTCCTCGCTGCCGATGGCCTGGCGGCGCAGCTGCTCGTTGACGGTGCCCGGCGCCTTGCCGTAACCGCCCTGCAGGTACAGCTTCACCTCGTTGGTGATGGTCTTGTAACGCTCGCCGGCCAGGACGTTGAAGAAGGCCTGGGTGCCGACGATCTGCGAAGTCGGGGTCACCAGCGGCGGGAAGCCGAGGTCTTCGCGCACCCGCGGAATTTCCGCCAGCACTTCGTTCATGCGGTTGAGGGCGCCCTGCTCCTTGAGCTGGTTGGCCAGGTTGGAAATCATCCCGCCCGGCACCTGGTTGACCTGTACCCGGGTGTCGACCGCGGTGAATTCGCTTTCGAACTGGTGGTACTTCTTGCGCACGGCGTAGAAGTACAGGCCGATTTCCTGCAGCAGTTCCAGGTCCAGGCCGGTATCGAACTCGCTGCCCTTGAGGGCGGCGACCATCGACTCGGTGCCAGGATGGCTGGTGCCCCAGGCGAAGCTGGAGATGGCGGTGTCGATATGGTCGGCACCGTTTTCCACCGCCTTGAGCTGGCACATCGCGGCCAGGCCTGCGGTGTCGTGGGAGTGGATGAACACCGGCAGCGACTGCTCGGCCTTCAGTGCCTTGACCAGCTCGCCGGTGGCGAACGGAGTCAGCAGGCCGGCCATGTCCTTGATCGCCACCGAGTCGCAACCCATGGCTTCCATCTGCTTGGCCTGGGCCACGAAGGCCTCGATGGTGTGCACCGGGCTGGTGGTGTAGGCGATCGTGCCCTGGGCGTGCTTGCCGGCGGCCTTCACCGCCTCGATGGCGACGCGCAGGTTACGCACGTCGTTCATGGCGTCGAAGATACGGAATACATCGATGCCGTTGACCGCCGCCTTGGCGACGAAAGCCTTGACCACATCGTCGCTGTAGTGGCGATAGCCGAGCAGGTTCTGGCCGCGCAGGAGCATCTGCAGGCGGGTGTTGGGCAGGGCCGCGCGCAGCTTGCGCAGGCGCTCCCACGGGTCTTCCTTGAGGAAGCGCACACAGGCGTCGAAGGTCGCGCCGCCCCAGACTTCCAGCGACCAGTAGCCGACCTTGTCGAGCTTGTCGCAGATCGGCAGCATGTCTTCGGTGCGCATGCGGGTGGCGAGCAGCGATTGGTGGGCGTCGCGCAGGATCGTGTCGGTAACGTGAATCTTTTTGGTCATTGTAATAGTCCTCACAGGCCTGCGTGGGCGGCGATGGCGGCGGCGATGGCCAGGGCCAGCTCTTCGGGTTTGCGCTTGATCGAGTAGTTGGTCAGTTCCGGATGGCTTTCCACGAAGCTGGTGTTGAACTGGCCACTACGGAATTCCGGGTTACGCAGGATTTCCTGGTAGTAGGCGGCGGTGGTCTTCACGCCTTGCAGGCGCATGTCGTCCAGGGCCCGCAGGCCACGGTCCATCGCCTCTTCCCAGGTCAACGCCCAGACCACCAGTTTCAGGCACATGGAGTCGTAGAACGGTGGAATGGTGTAGCCGGTGTAGATCGCCGTGTCGGTCCGCACGCCGGGACCGCCGGGCGCGTAGTAGCGGGTGATCTTGCCGAAGCTGGGCAGGAAGTTGTTCTTCGGGTCCTCGGCGTTGATCCGGAACTGCAGGGCAAAACCGCGATGGATGATGTCTTCCTGCTTGACCGACAGCGGCAGGCCGGAGGCGATGCGGATCTGCTCGCGGACAATATCGATCCCGGTGATTTCCTCGGTGATGGTGTGTTCCACCTGCACCCGGGTGTTCATTTCCATGAAGTACACCTCGCCATCGGCGAGCAGGAACTCCACGGTGCCGGCGTTCTCGTAGCCCACCGCCTTGGCCGCACGCACCGACAGGTCGCCGATGTAGGCGCGCTGTTCAGGGGTCAGCTGGGGGCTCGGGGCGATTTCGATCAGTTTCTGGTTGCGGCGCTGGATCGAGCAGTCGCGCTCGAACAGGTGCACCACGTTGCCGAAGCTGTCGCCGAGAATCTGCGCCTCGATGTGCTTGGGGTTGACGATGCATTTTTCCAGGAAGACTTCCGCCGAGCCGAAGGCCTTGGTCGCTTCGGAAATCACCCGCGGGAATGCCTGTTCCAGCTCCTCGCGGCTGTTGCAGCGCCGGATGCCGCGACCGCCACCACCGGAGGTGGCCTTGAGCATTACCGGATAACCGATACGGTCACCCTCGCGCAGGGCTTCCTCGATGCCGGAGACGTTGCCTTCGGTGCCTGGAGTGACCGGCACGCCGGCCTTGATCATGCTGCGCCGGGCTTCGGTCTTGTCACCCATGCGCCGGATCACTTCCGCCGCCGGGCCAATGAACTTCACCCCACGTTCAGCGCAAATTTCTGCCAGTTCGGCATTTTCCGAGAGAAAGCCATAGCCGGGATGCAAGGCATCGCAGCCGGTTTCCACCGCCAGGTTCACCAGCTTGCGCGGGTTGAGGTAGCCGGCCAGGGGCTCGGCGCCAATGCTGTAGGCCTCGTCCGCGCGCTTGACGTGCAGGGCGTGCCGGTCAGCGTCGGAGAAGATCGCCACGGAGCGAATGCCCATTTCGGCACAGGCCCGCACGATACGTACGGCAATCTCACCACGGTTGGCGATCAGGATCTTTTTTATCACTTGGAAATTCCTAAGCCGCTGGAACAAAACAACCTGCTGGAACCAGAAAGGACCTGGGCCCGCCCGCGATGGTGTCCGTCAAAACACCAGAAGCCTCGCGGGCCAGCCCTATGTCCACGACCCGATGTCTGTCCCACAGCACGGGTCGACGAGTGACTAAATGTTTCAAGCCAGTCGCATCACCACACTAGTCCCGGTCAGCGATAAACTAAAATCAATAATTATTGGGTCGCTTATAAGCAATGACTTATAGTTGCCTGACCAGCCGCCTGAGAGTGCTCGCAAGAAATGCGTAAGTCCTTGATGCGTATGACATTACGCCAGTTGAAGATCTTCAATGAGGTCTGCGATTTGCGTTCCTACAGCCGCGCGGCCGAGGAAATGTCGCTTACGCAGCCAGCCGTCAGCCTGCAAATTCGTCAGCTGGAAGAGCTGATTGGCCAGCCGTTGTTCGAATATGTCGGCAAAAAGCTCTACATGACCGAAGCGGCTGAAGCGTTACAGCGCGCCAGCCGGGACATCTTCGGCCGGCTGGAAAACCTCGACATGCAGCTCTCCGACATGCAGGGATCGCTGCAGGGGCAATTGAAACTGGCGGTGGAATCCAGCGCGAAGTACTTCGTGCCGCACCTGTTCGCCGCCTTCAAGCGCCAGTATCCCGAGGTCAGCCTGCACCTCACGGTGGTCAATCGCGCCCAGGCCCTGCGGCGGCTGTCGGACAACCGCGACGACCTGCTGATCATGTCCATGGTGCCCCAGGACATGGGCCTGGAATTCCTGCCGTTCCTGAACAACCCGATCGTCGCCGTGGCCCCACCCGATCATCCGTTGTGCCACAGGGGCCCGCTGCGCCTGCAGGACCTGGAACCCTATCCGTTGCTGATCCGCGAACCGGGGTCGGGCACCCGGATGGCCTGCGAGGAGTACTTCAAGGAAAAGCGCGTGCACTTCTCGCAGACACTCGAAGTGACCTCTGGCGAGGCGCAGTGCGAAAGCGTGGTGGCGGGGCTGGGCCTGGCGCTGTTGACGCGCCACGCCCTGAGCCTGGAACTGGCGACCGGCGTGCTCCGGGAACTGCCGGTGGAAGAACTGCCGCTCTATCGCAGCTGGTGCGTGGTTCAGGCCAGGGATAAACGCCTGTCACCGGTCGCGCATGCGTTCCTGGGGTTCATCCGAAGTGAAAGGCTGCAGATCAGTGGGCTCGCTGAGCGCTTCGACGGTCGGCTGCCGAGTCCATCTGCCAGTAATTGAGGGCGGCGATTTCCTGTTGCAGCTGACGCAGTTCGTTGCGGTCTTCGATTGCGCGACGGAATTCCATGCGGCGCTGGTCTTCCTGCTGCCGACGGGTCTTTACGCTGCTTTGCTCTTCGTGGTGCCGGGCCATTTCGAGTCTCCCAGGTTGGGTTGGAGACTCCAAGATGGCTTCAGGGCGTTACGATTTGGCGGCAGCCGGATGACAGGGAGATGAAATCAGTCTTCGAGGTTCTTCAGCGACTTGGGCGACAGCCGCAAGCTGCGCAGGCTGCGCTTGACGCTCTTGAGGTGGTTCACCAGGCTCGGCCCGCGGGCCATCGCCACGCCCATCGCCAGCACGTCGATCACCACCAGGTGGGCGATCCGCGAGGTCAGCGGCGTGTAGATCTCGGTGTCCTCGTGCACGTCGATCGCCAGGTTGATCGTCGACAGCTCGGCCAGCGGTGTCTGGCTCGGGCACAGGGTGATCAGCGTCGCGCCGCTTTCACGGACCATGTTGGCGGTGATCAGCAGGTCCTTGGACCGCCCCGACTGGGAAATGCAGATCGCCACGTCGCTGGGTTTGAGGGTCACCGCCGACATCGCCTGCATGTGCGGGTCGGAGTACGCCGCCGCGGTCAGCAGCAGGCGGAAGAACTTGTGCTGGGCATCCGCCGCCACCGCACCGGACGCACCGAAGCCGTAGAACTCAACACGCTGGGCGGCCGACATGGCCGTCACCGCCCGCTGCAGGGCCGCCGGGTCGAGCTTCTCGCGCACCTCCATCAGGGTGTGCAGGGTGGTGTCGAAGATCTTCAGGCTGTAGTCGGCGACAGAGTCGTCTTCATGGATCGCGAACTGGCCGAAACTGGCACCCGCCGCCAGGCTCTGGGCCAGCTTGAGCTTCAGGTCCTGGAAGCCCGAGCAGCCGATGGCCCGGCAGAATCGCACGATGGTCGGCTCGCTGATGCCCACGCTGTGGGCCAGGTCGGCCATGGAGCTGTGCATCACCGCCGCCGGGTCGAGCAGGACATGATCGGCAACCTTGAGCTCCGATTTGCGAAGCAGGGTGCGGGACTGGGCGATGTGTTGCAACAGGTTCAAGGGCTGGACTCGATTGTTATGGGCGAACGCCTGGGATGTAGCATTCTTGTAGTTATACTACATGAAATCGGTGCTCGCCTGTGCCATTGCGTTGGAGAATGCGTTTTCAGGAGCCGGTTTCGCCGGGGAATGGCCGCCTTTGGCGGTTCGCGGGCGAGCCCGGCTCCTACAAGATGAAGCGGTGATCATGAAGACAGTGCACGAATCAACCGGCGTGCCGGTCGTTGCGTAGCAGCCGCACCAACTCCGCGGCCTCCACCGGCCGGCTGATCAGGTAGCCCTGCACCTCGTCGCAGCCGTGCAGCTTGAGGAACTCCAGTTGCTGCGGGTTTTCCACGCCCTCGGCCACCACTTTCAGGCCCAGGCTGTGGGCCATGGCGATGATTGCCCGGGTGATCGCGGCGTCTTCACTGCCTTCGTCCAGGCCGCGGATGAAGGCCTGATCGATCTTCACGTAGTCCACCGGGAAGCGCTTGAGGTAACTCAGGGACGAATAGCCGGTGCCGAAATCGTCGATGGCCAGCTTCACGCCCAGGTCGCGCAGTTGCTGGAAGGTCGCGATGATGTGCTCGACGCTGTCGAGCAACTGGCTTTCCGTCAGTTCCAGTTCCAGCAGGTGCGGCGCCAGCCCGCTTTCCTCGAGGACCTGACGCACCAGGCTGACCAGCTTGCCCTGGCGCAACTGGTGCACCGACAGGTTCACCGACACCCGCATCGCCGGCAGGCCCTGGCGCTGCCACTCACACGCCTGCCAGCAGGCCCGGCGCAACACGAACTCGCCGATCGGACCGATCAGCCCGGTTTCCTCGGCCAGCCCGATGAAGTCCCCGGGCGGCACCCGGCCCATGGTCGGATGCTCCCAGCGCACCAGCGCTTCGGCGGCGTTCAGGCGACCGGTGGCGAGGCACAGCTTGGGTTGGTAGAACACGCTCAGTTGCTGTTCCTCGATGGCCTTGCGCAACTGGTTCTCCAGTTGCAGGCGCTCCAGGGTGCTGGCCTGCAGGCTTTCGGTATAGAACTGGAAGTTGTTGCCGCCCAGGTGCTTGGCATGTTGCATGGCGATGTTCGACTGGCTGACCAGCGCCGGGATTTCCCGGGCGCTGTCCGGCAACAGGCTGATACCCATGGAAGCGCTGACCACCAGCTCATGCCCTTCCACCGTCACCGGCAGGCGCAGCTTGCCGAGCAGCCGCGTCGCCATCCTGGCCAGGCTGGACAGCGTGCCGTAGGCATCGAACAGCACCGCGAACTCGTCACCGGACAGGCGGGCGATGGTGTTCGCCTCCGGCAGCGCGTTCACCAGGCGCCGGGCCATCTTCTGCAACAACTGGTCGGCGACTTCATGGCCGAGGCTGTCGTTGAGCAGCTTGAAGCGATCCAGGTTGATATGCAGCAGCGCCAGGCTGCGCCCTTCCTGGCGGGCCCGCTGATTGGCCTCGCGCAGACGCTCCTTGAACAGCGAGCGGTTGGCCAGGCCGGTCAGCTCGTCGTAATGAGTCAGGTAGCGCATGCGCTCTTCGGATTCGCGCCGCGCCGACAGATCGGCGAAGAAGCCCACGATATGGCTGACTTTCCCCCGCTTGTCGCGCACGGTATTCAGTTGCAGCCACTGCGGATACAGCTCGCCGTTCTTGCGCGCCTCCACCAGTTCGCCCTGCCAACTGCCGTACTGCTCCAGGGATTGGTGGATCATCGAGTAATGCCGACGGGCGTCGCGGCTGCAAGGCAGTTCGACGACGTTGCGCCCCAGCATGTCCTCGATCTGGTAGCCGGTGACCCGGCTGAACGCCTGGTTGACCGCCAGCAGCGAGTAGTTCGGGTCGAAGATCACGATGCCTTCACTGGCGGCCTCGAACACCGTCGCGGCCAGTTGCCGCTGCGCCTCCAGCTCCTTGTGCGAGCTGATATCGCGCCGGGTACCGACCATTCGTAGTACGCGACCGCTGGCACTACGTTCCACCGCCCGGCCGCGGTCCTCGATCCAGACCCAGTGGCCGTCGCCATGGCGTATGCGGTATTCGATGACATAGTCCTCGCTGCGGCCCTTGAGGTGCTCCACCAGGGCGCGCTTGAGCGCCGGCAGGTCCTCGGGGTGCAGGCGCGGCTTGAGGTGGCTGAGCATGGCCGTGACGTATTCGGGGTCGAGGCCGAACAGCTCCTTGAGTTGGGTGTGGTGCACCTCGTCGGTCTGCAGGTTCCAGTCCCACAGGCCGAGTTCGCTGGCCTGCAGGGCGAGCGCCAGGCGCGTTTCGCTCTTGGTCAGGGCCTGGTTCGCCAGGTCCAGCTCCCGGCTGCGCTGGGCGACACGGTTTTCCAGCTCGGCCTGGGCCTCGCGCAGTTCCAGTTCAGCCCGGCGGCGTTGCTCGACCTCGCGGGCCAGCTCCTGGTTGAGCTGCTCGCTGCGGGCCTGGGCCTGCTGCAGGTTCTCGATCAGCGCCTGGTTCTGGAAGCGCCGCAGCAGGCCGCGCTCGATCAGCCGGTTGACCTGCAATGCCACCACGCTGAGGGAGGCCAGCAGGATCAGTCCGAGCCAGCCCCAGCCCTGGCGGGCGCCATCACCCTCCCAGAACAGGTAGCCAATGGCAGGCAGCAGGCAGGACAAGGTGAAGGTGAGGAACGCCGGAAAGCTCACGGCATAGGCGATGCTGGCAGACAGGGTGGCCGCGCCGATCAGGCCGAATACCCAGGCCTGCTGGAGAAAACTGTCGGTAGGCACCAGGGCGATGCCGGCGCAGGCCAGGGTCAGGCCACTGACGGCGGAGCCGAGCAGGAACATCCGGCGCCAGATCGGCTGGGCCTGCCGGCTGGGAATGGCCGAATCGAACGCCGCGACCTGGATCACGCGCAAGGCCACCAGCGCCATCAGCCAGACCATCCAGATGCTGACCAGCAGGTAACGCTGCGGGCTCCAGAGCAGCCAGGCGCAGACCAGACCGTTGATCAGCATGAACAGGGTGGGCAGCAACGAGCCCTGGTACAGCAGGCGTGTGCGCTCGACCGCCAACTCGGTGGCGAACTGCTTGCGGATCACCCGCCCGGCCTCCACGGAGGGGCTCAGCGTGTCGGAGCTGTGTGTCATATGGGCATTGTTCTTATAATGGTTGAGCCATAAATGTCGCAGGAGCATACACAAGCCTCCGGCCGGACCAAACTGCTCCAAGTCATAAAATGTAATGGATTTTCCCGCGATAGACCCTTCCACACCGGACAAAGTCAGCTATTGCGCCGCCTGCGGCCGATGACCCGCCGGTCGTCATCGCACCGGTTTTTTCGTCGGCCACGGCCTCGACCGCCCGGCATTAGGGTTTGCCCACCCGTAGCCAGCACCCTAGAATGCGCCGATGCGCAACGATGACCTCTCCCTCCTGCTGAACTCCCTCAACGACGCCCAACGCCAGGCCGTAGCCGCCCCCGTTGGTCGTCAGTTGGTCCTGGCTGGCGCCGGCTCCGGTAAGACCCGGGTGCTGGTGCACCGTATCGCCTGGCTGATCCAGGTCGAGAACGCCTCGCCCTACTCGATCCTGTCGGTGACCTTCACCAACAAGGCCGCTGCCGAGATGCGCCACCGCATCGAGCAGTTGATGGGCATCAGCCCGGCCGGCATGTGGGTCGGCACCTTCCACGGCCTGGCGCACCGCCTGTTGCGGGCGCACTGGCAGGAAGCCGGGCTGAGCCAGACCTTCCAGATCCTCGACAGCGACGACCAGCAGCGGCTGGTCAAGCGGGTGATCCGCGACCTGGGCCTGGACGAGCAGCGCTGGCCGGCCCGCCAGGCCCAGTGGTTCATCAACGGGCAGAAGGACGAGGGCCTGCGCCCGCAGCATATCCAGGCCAGCGGCGACCTGTTCCTGGCGACCATGCGCAGCATCTACGAGGCCTACGAGGCCGCCTGCGCCCGGGCCAACGTGATCGACTTCTCCGAGCTGCTGCTGCGCGCCCTGGACCTGTGGCGCGACCACCCGGGCCTGCTCGAGCATTACCAGAAGCGTTTCCGGCACATCCTGGTGGACGAGTTCCAGGACACCAACGCCGTGCAGTACGCCTGGTTGCGCATGCTCGCCAAGGGCGGCGACAGCCTGATGGTGGTCGGTGACGACGACCAGTCGATCTACGGCTGGCGCGGCGCGAAGATCGAGAACATCTACCAGTACTCCGACGATTTCCCGGACGCCGAGACCATCCGCCTGGAGCAGAACTACCGCTCCACCGCCGGTATCCTCAAGGCCGCCAACGCCCTGATCGCCAACAATACCGGGCGCCTGGGCAAGGAGCTGTGGACCGACGGCGGCGACGGCGAGGCGATCAACCTCTACGCCGCCTTCAACGAACACGACGAGGCGCGCTACGTGGTGGAAACCATCGAAAGCGCGCTGAAGACCGGCCTGGCGCGCAGCGACATCGCCATTCTCTACCGCTCCAACGCCCAGTCACGGGTGCTGGAAGAAGCCCTGCTGCGCGAGCGCATCCCCTACCGGATCTACGGTGGCCAGCGCTTCTTCGAACGGGCCGAGATCAAGAACGCCATGGCCTACCTGCGCCTGCTCGAAGGCCGGGGCAACGATGCGGCGCTGGAGCGGGTGATCAACGTCCCGGCCCGCGGCATCGGCGAGAAGACCGTCGAGGCCATCCGCGAACACGCCCGCCACAGCAATGTGTCGATGTGGGAGGCCATGGCCCAGCTGATCGCCAACAAGGGCGTGACCGGCCGGGCCGCCAGCGCGCTCGGGGCCTTCATCGAGCTGATCGAGAACCTGGCCGCCAGGACCCAGGACAGCCCGCTGCACCTGATGACCCAGATCGTCATCGAGCAGTCCGGCCTGATCGCCTATCACGAGGCGGAAAAAGGCGAGAAAGGCCAGGCCCGGGTGGAAAACCTCGAGGAACTGGTCAGTGCGGCGCGCAACTTCGAGGCCGCCGAGGGCGAGGAAGACCTGTCGCCGCTGGCGGCGTTCCTCGGCCACGCCTCGCTGGAAGCCGGCGATGCCCAGGCCGACGAGCACGAAGACAGCATCCAGCTGATGACCCTGCACAGCGCCAAGGGCCTGGAATTCCCCTACGTGTTCCTGGTGGGCATGGAAGAAGGCCTGTTCCCCCACAAGATGAGCCTGGAGGAGCCCGGCCGCCTGGAGGAAGAGCGTCGGCTGGCGTATGTCGGCATCACCCGGGCGATGCAGAACCTGGTCATGACCTACGCGGAAACCCGTCGGCTGTATGGCAGCGAGACCTACAACAAGGTGTCGCGCTTCGTACGTGAAGTACCGAAGGGCCTGGTGCAGGAAGTGCGCCTGTCCAACAGCGTCAGCCGGCCGTTCGGTGGCAGCCAGCAGCAGGCCAGCAGCCTGTTCAGCGGCAGCGAGATTCCGCAGACCGGCTTCAGCCTCGGCCAGGCGGTACGCCACAGCATCTTTGGTGACGGCGTGATCCTCAACTTCGAGGGTTCCGGCGCCCAGGCACGGGTCCAGGTCAACTTCAGCGAAGGCAGCAAGTGGCTGATGCTCGGCTACGCCAAGCTCGAAGCCATCTAAACGGCAAGGAAGAAACCAGGATCGCTCCCACGTTCCGCGTGGGAGCGCCGCCCGGGACGCTCGGCGTCCATTCCCTGTCACGCAGGGCGGTACCGGATGCAGGCCCACGCGATGCGTGGGAACGATCGAATCGAATTCACTCTGCGGGAGTGCGACACCATGGGCCCTGGCTTCTTTTCCTCGTGGACATTCTGGGCGCTGCTGTCGGCGACCTTCGCCGCATTGACCGCGATCTTCGCGAAGATCGGCATCGATAACGTCAACTCGGACTTCGCCACCCTGCTGCGCACGGTGGTGGTGCTGATCAGCCTGGCCTTGATTTTGTACGCCACGGGCCAATATCAGTCCCTGAGGTCGATCTCCGGCAAGAGCTACCTGTTCCTGCTGCTGTCGGGCCTGGCCACCGGTGCTTCCTGGCTCTGCTACTTCCGTGCGCTGAAAGCCGGCCCGGCGTCGCTGGTGGCGCCGGTGGACAAGCTCAGCGTGGTGCTGGTGGCGATCATCGGCGTCCTGCTGCTAGGCGAAAGGCTCGACCTGCGGCAATGGGCCGGTATCGGCATGATTACCGGCGGCGTAGTCCTGCTGGCGCTGCGGCGCTGACGCTTCCGGGGCACACAGCCTTGTGGTGTTGAAACGCCTTGGGCACCGCTGCTCCTGCGGCACTGAAACGTCTTGGGCGCCGCCGCGCCCCTGTAGGAGCCGGGCTTGCCCGCGAAGGGGCCCTTGAGATCGCTAAAAGCTTCGCGGGCAAGCCCGGCTCCTACAGGAGGGGTGGCGAATTGGAAATTTCATACAAGATCTAAAGACAAGCCAACAACCCAATGAACATTGGACCTACTGGCTTTCATGAAATATTCAGCATTGAGGTGAGAGGATTCAGGCAAAAGCCGGAAACACTCTCTCGCTAGCCAGTAACAATTCACCTGTGCAGTATGACACGCGTGCACTCCACAAACGGGAATACCCTTTATGCAACGTTTTCTTAGCATCGCCCTGGCGCTCTGCATCGGCCTGACGATGAGCCTCGACGCCAACGCCAAGCGCTTTGGCGGCGGTAAAAGCGCGGGGTCGGCACCGACCCACCAAACCAGCCAGATGGCCCCTGCCACTGGCGCTGCCGGCGGTGCAGCCGCCACGGCTGGCGCAGCGGGTGCCGCAGGTGCGGCAGCCAAGGCAGGCGGCGCCTCGCGCTGGTTGGGCCCATTGGCCGGTATCGCCGCTGGCGGCCTGCTGGCGTCCATGTTCATGGGCGGCGGTTTCCAGGGCATGCAGTTCTTCGACATCCTGATCATGGCGGTCATCGCCTTCGTGATCTTCCGCTTCATTGCCTCCCGTCGCCGCAAGCAGCAGGAGCAAATGGCTCCAGCCGGCGCGCCGTACCAGCGTGAAGTGTTCGAGCAACCGGCTCCTGCCCAGAACCCGATCTTCGGTGGTTCCGCCGCGCCGCGCCGCGTGATCAACGCCCCGGCCTGGTTCAACGAGGAGCGCTTCCTGGAAGCCGCCCGCAGCCACTTCCAGGCGCTGCAGCAGCACTGGGACGCCAACGAAATGGACAAGATCGCCGAGTTCGTGACCCCGCAAATGCTGCAGTTCCTCAGGCAGGAACGCGCCAGCCTGGGCGACGGCTTCCAGTCCACCTACATCGACAACCTGCAGGTGCAACTGGACGGCGTGGATGACCGTGCCGACAAGACCATCGCCACCCTGACCTTCAGCGGCGTGTCGAAAACCTCGCGTTTCGACCAGGGCGAAGTGTTCAGCGAAAGCTGGAACATGGAGCGCCTGCCAGGCGACAACCAGCCTTGGCTGGTCGCCGGTATCCGCCAGAACGTTTGATCCAGGCGCGTTGTCTGATACATCAGAACCCCGGACTTGTCCGGGGTTTTGCATTTCACGATTGCACTTGTAACGAGCTACTGTATAAAACGCGTCATACCCAACCGCGCCATGCAGCAAGAGGATCGAGGCCGTGGAAGAAGTTATCGAACAATTGCGTGAAGCCAACGAACCCGTACCGGTGCCACTGGAGTTGCCCGACGAGGATCAGTTGGTCGAGATCGAAGAGGAGCTGTTCATCAACATCCCCTTCGTCTTCAAGGAATTCCTGCTGACCGTCAGCGACGTGGTCTACGGCAGCCTGGAGCCGGTGACCGTCACCGACCCGCAATCCCACACCTACCTGCCGGAAGTGGCGGCCAACGCCTGGGACAGCGGCGTGCCGCGGGACCTGATCCCGATCTGCCAGGACGGCGACGACTACTACTGCGTCGAGGAGGACGGCACTGTGGTGCTGTGGTCCGGCGAAGAGGAACTGATCACCGAAGAGTCCTGGGAGTCGGTCTGGCACTGGGCGCGGGACGTCTGGCTGGAAAGCTGACACCCCGCCAATCGGCGGGGCACCCTGAGGCCTCAGTGCCCCGCCGAGTCCCTGTTGTTCTCCAGCGTCTCCAGCAGGGCCACCTGCATCCGCGTATGTACGCGGACGAACCAGCGCCAGAGCAGCGCCGCCACCGCCGCGGCGACCACCGCGATCAGCATCAGCAGTTCGCTGGTGGGCAGAATGCTCGCCGACAGCGCCGACAACAGCAGGAAGATCACCAGCAGCGACAGCAGCGGAATCACCTCGGCGATCACCCGGCGCACGCGCTGGGTATGCCGCCCGGCCACGTCCGGCTTCACCCCCATCTCCGCCAGCAGCATCGACAGCGCCTTGAGCTTGCGGTAGGCGGCAATCAGGAAGGGCAGCGACAGCAGCAGCGCGCCACCCCAGATCAATGCCTTGTGCCAGCTCGGCTCACTGACCCAGCCTTGCAGATAGGTGGCGATCGGCTGGGCGAAAAAGCCGCCGGCAAAGAAGATCGCCACCACCAGCGCCAGGTTCACCCCCACCTGCAGCAGGATCTTGCGGATCAGCGAGGCCAGCAGCGCGCCTTCGCCCTGGGGCTGGATGCTGCGCAGCCATTCGCCATACAGGCCGAACACCCGGCCCATGCGGCGCGGCACCACGGCGGCGAGCTTCAGCGACAGCGGGTCGGCCGCGCGGATAAGGTACGGTGTGAGCAGGGTGGTGATCACCGAGACCGCCACGGCCACCGGGTAGAGGAAGTGACTGGTGACCTGCAGGGTCATCCCCAGGGCGGCGATGATGAAGGAGAACTCGCCGATCTGTGACAGCCCCATGCCCACCCGCAGCGAGGTGCGGCCATCGTTGCCGGCGATGAACGCGCCCAGTCCGCAGGAGACCATCTTGCCCAGCACCACCGCGACGGTGATCACCGCGATCGGCCAGGCGTATTCGAGCAGTACCGCCGGATCGAGCATCAGGCCGATGGCGACGAAGAAGATCGCGCTGAACAGGTCGCGAACCGGCTCGATCAGGCGCTCGATCTTCAGCAACTGGCGCGACTCGGCCATGATCGCACCGATCAGGAACGCCCCCAGCACCATGCTGTACTCGAGCTTCACCACCAGCAGGCAGAAGCCGAAACACAGGCCCAGCACGGTGATCAGCAGCATCTCGTTGCTTTCGAAACGGGCGACATAGGCCAGCAGACGTGGCACCAGCAGGATACCGATGACCAGGGCGACGATCATGAACAGCGACAGCTTGCCGACGGTGGAGAACACTTCGCCGGAACTCACCGTGCCACTGACGGCAATGCTCGACAGCAGGGCGATGATGCCGATGCCGAGAATGTCCTCGACGATCAGCACGCCGAAGATCAGTTGCGCAAAGCGCTGGTTCTTCATCTTCAGATCATTGAGCGCCTTGACGATGATGGTGGTCGAGGAAATCGCCAGGATCGCGCCGAGAAACAGCGAGTCCATGGTGTTCCAGTCGAACCAGCGGCCGATCTCGTAGCCGATCCAGATCATCAGCACGATTTCCAGGAACGCGGCGATGAACGCCGTCGCGCCGACCTTGAACAGCTTGCCCAGGCTGAACTCCAGCCCCAGGCAGAACATCAGGAAAATCACCCCGAGCTCGGCCAGGGTCTTGATGGTGTCCTCGTCATGGATCAGGCCGAACGGCGGGGTGTGCGGGCCGATGATGAAACCGGCGACGATATAGCCGAGCACCACCGGCTGCTTGAAGCGGTGGAACAGGATGGTCACCACGCCCGCCACCAGCATGATCACGGCCAGGTCCTGAATAAAGCTGATGGCATGCATGGCGTGACGCTCCTTGTGTCGGCGGATGTTGGCCAGACCGCCCACCGCGCCCATTGAGTCGTCGGCGGTCAACGTTCCGGGTGTAAGAATTTTCTATGGCATGGCTTTTCGAAGGTTAACACCGCGACTTCCGACAGAAAGCCGGTGCAATATGTAGAAACAGATCGCTTGGCGCGTGACGATGCAACCATGGCTGGCGTCCCGTAATCGAGGTGTCTGAAAAATGCCCAAAGCGCCCGCAGAGGTGCCTGAACCTGTCCCTACCTACCCGTGAGCGTGCTATGGAACCTGGAAACGCCCAGCTGTCGATGACCGTTTTGATGACCCCGGATATGGCCAACTTTTCTGGCAATGTCCACGGCGGCACCCTGCTCAAATACCTGGATGAAGTGGCCTATGCCTGCGCCGCCCGTTATGCCGGCCGCTACGTGGTGACCCTGTCGGTGGACCAGGTGATTTTCCGCGAGCCGGTGCATGTCGGCGAACTGGTGACCTTCCTGGCTTCGGTGAACTACACCGGCAACACCTCGATGGAGGTCGGCATCAAGGTGGTGACAGAGAACATCCGCGAGCGCTCGGTGCGCCACACCAACAGTTGCTTCTTCACCATGGTCGCGGTCGACGACCAGCGCAAGCCGGCACCGGTGCCGCCACTGCAGCCGGAGACCAGCGAGGGCAAGCGCCGCTACGCCCAGGCCCAACAGCGCCGGCAGATCCGCCAGGAGCTGGAAAAGCGTTACCAGGAGATCAAGGCCGACGCGCCTTAAGCTCTTGCAGGAGCGGGCTTGCCCGCGAAGGCGTCCGTTCAAGCGGCGCGAGACTTGAGGGCCTATTCGCGGGCAAGCCCGCTCCCACACGGGTACATGGAGTGGGCCCGGAGATCACAGGCTGATCGGCAACGCCTCGAAGCGCACCCGCGGATGGGCGATGCGATCCTGGGCCCGCACCAGTTCCAGCTCGTAGCTGGCGCAGGCCTGGGTTTCCAGCAGCACTTCGTGCACCGCCGACGCGGTGAACTCGAAGGCCGCCAGCAGGCTGTCACCCAGCAGCACCCGGGCCAGGAACAGCCCTGAAGTCAGGTCGCCGACGCCCACCGGCTGGCGCGGGAACGCCAGCAGCGGACGGCGCAGGTGCCAGCTGCCTTCGGCGGTCACCAGCAGCATCTCGAAGCTGTCCTCGGGCTTGCCCGGATAGGCCAGGTGCTTGACCAGCACCACCTGCGGCCCCCGCGTCAGCAGGCTGCGGGCCATTGCCAGGCAATCGAACAGCGACTGGGGCGAGCGGCCGCAGAAGCTGTCCAGCTCCAACTGGTTGGGGCAGAGGATATCGGCCTGCGCCACCGCCTCCTGCAGCAGGAAGTCGCTGACCTCCACCGGCACGCTGCAGCCCTTCTCCGGATGGCCCATCACCGGATCGCACAGGTACAGCGCCTTGGGGTTGGCCGCCTTGATCCGCGCCACGCCGCTGAGGATCGCCCGCCCCTGTGCCGCGCTGCCCAGGTAGCCGGACAGCACCGCGTCGCAGTTGCCCAGCTCGCCGATGGCGGCAATACCTTCCACCAGTTCCGGGATCCGCTGCGGCGCCAACACTTCGCCGGCCCACTGGCCGTACTGGGTGTGGTTGGAGAACTGTACGGTGTTCAACGGCCAGACATTCACCCCGACCCGCTGCATGGGGAAAACCGCCGCACCATTGCCGGCATGACCGAAAACCACGTGGGACTGAATGGCAAGCAGATGAGGAGTGCGTTTCATTCCGAATTCCAGCAAGACAAAAAGATTCGAGCCACGCAGTATGCGACTAAACAGAGCCTGTACGACAGACCGGCGAGCCAGTTAAGCTGCTCTCAACTTGATGGAGTGGCATTCATGCTGACCCTGGGAAATATGTTCGTGCTGATGTTGCTGGCCACCGGCGCTGCCTGGCTCTGGCACAACCATGGCCTGCGCGAACGGGCGCTGGAGCGGGTCAAGCAGCATTGCGCCAGGCTTGACCTGGAACTGCTCGACGGTGCCGTGGCCCTCAAGCGTATCGGTATCGTCCGTGATGCCAACGGCCGACGGCGCCTGGCGCGGATCTACCACTTCGAGTTCACCGTCACCGGCGAGCAGCGCCACGTCGGCACCATCACCCAGTTCGGCGCCCACAGCGCGCAGATCGATCTGCCGCCCTACCCGTTCGAAGCCAGGGCCGAACAGCCGACGGCCGAGATCATCGAACTGAGCCAATGGCGCCAGGATCATCCCAAGGACCACAGCCAGTCGCGTCACTGAGCGGCTGGGGCCTGTACGGCCGATGCGCATGCCTGCATTCCAGTTCAGGGGCCTGCCAGGAATGGCAGCGCAGCCCGGCGAAGCCCCGGGCCGAAGGCGAACAGGCTAGCCCAGCCGGCAGGCCTGCATGCCGGCTTTCAGCGGCTCGATGTCCTGGGGCTGACTGAAGATCAGCTCAAGCCGCGAGTCCTTGCGCCAAGCGCTGGGCTGCCAGGCCAGCGACGAGTTATCCACAGCATTGCCCGACACCCAGCCAGCCGGGCTGTGGATAACCAGCTTGGCCCGCCGCCAGTCCAGAGTGGCCAACCACTCACGAATGCGTTCCGGGTCCAGTTGCTGGCTCGGGTGCCAGCGCCAGCCGATGCTCCAGTTGCCCTCCCCGGCATGCTCCTGGCAGATCGGTTGGCTCGGGTCGGTCCAGATCGCCGGCAGCGTCACGCTCGCCGGTGCCGTGGGCAGCACACCCGGCGTGGCCGATTCATCCAGGCCTGGCGACTCCAGGGCCAGCAACTCGTCCAGCGCCAATACACCCTGCTCGGTCCAGCGCAGCGGACGCTCCGGCAAACGCGCCAGCACGTGCGCGCGCGCGGCCTCATCCAGCCCTTGCGACTTGTTCAACAGCAGCAGCCCGGCCCACGCCAAGGCCTCCTGCTGCGACGCCGGCAACGGTTGGCCCGCCGCCAGGGCCGGTGCGTCCAGCACCATCACGCACGGCTGCAAGGCCAGTACCCCGCGCCACGGCGCCGCGCCCAGTTGCCGCAGAATCTGCGCCGGATGACCGAGACCGGAAGGCTCGATGAACAGGCGGTCGGGGCGCGCCTTGCGCAGCAGCCGGCCGAGGCCGATCTGGAACGGTGCGCCGTTGACGCAGCACACGCAGCCGCCAGCCACCTCGCCCAGTGCGATACCATCGTCGGCCCGGGTCAGCAGCGCGGCATCCAGGCCGATCTGGCCGAACTCGTTGATCAGCACGGCCCAGCGCTCGCCTGGCGGTTTTTGCGCCAGCAACTGACGAATCAGGCTGGTCTTGCCGGCACCGAGGGGACCGGCGATGACATGCGTGGGAATGTTCTGCAACATAAGCGGGCCGATATGCCTGAAGGGGTGGGTGAATGATGCGGTCGATTGGCCTGACGCTGCTGGCGGCGCTGGGGTCGAGTCAGGTCCTGGCGCAAGCCTGTGTGGTCCACAGCCAGGGCGAACGGCTCGACGTGAAGGTCTGCCAGGAGAACGTGAATATCCCGGCCAAGCTGTTCAACGACGGTTTCTGCCAGCCGAGCCTGGCGGGCCAAAAGGTCGAGGTCGAATACGTCGAGCAGTGCCCGGGCGGCTCATTCGGTGTCTGCCGCAACGCCCAGGTTGCCAATATGCCCTACCGGCAGAATATTCACTATTACGGTGTGGCAACGGATGCCGCGTATCTCAAGCCGTTCTGCGAAGGCCAGAGTGCCGGGCAGTGGCAGGTGCCCTGAGCACACCTGAAGCTGTGCGGCGCCTGAACTCAAGCCAGCCAGTCCAGCGTGAGGATCAACCGGCGCTCCCCCGCCGCCACCTGCGGCGAACGATGCACCAACCCGAACCCTTCATTGCCATGCCAGCGTTCGCCCTTCAACAAGGCCACCGCGCCGCTGTCCATCTGCCGAATCGACCCGGCCTCCATCGGCTCCGCCACCGGACTGCCCAACTGCCGCCGATCCATCGCCCCTTCCGCCAGCCACTGGCTGCCCAAACCCGCGTAGGTGGTGATCAACCTCACCGGCACATGGTCGACGTGAAACCGCGGGCACATCGCCTTGTCCAGCACCCGCAGGCGCAGGCCGATCCGCCGCGCGCCGAGCAGGCAGGCATAGGCGCCGACCAGCCAGGACACGTCGCTGATGAAGCCCTCGTAACCCTCCAGGTCACTGAACCCCGAGGCCAGCCCGTGCAGGTTCGGCCTGGACTCGTCGTCCGGCATCTCCAGGCTCAGCGCCTGCGCCAGCGGCTCGCCCAACGACAGCAGCAAGTGCGCAAAATCGGCGATATGGCTGGGTAGGCGGCGCTGCCAGAGTGCCAGGTTGACCCCATCCTGAAGAATCTCGCCAAGCACGGTCGGGGCCTCGCCCTCGACCTGGCGGATCGACGGTTGCGCCTGCAAGCGCGGCGCCAGCATCAGGCAGCCGCCTCTTCGTCGTGCCACGGTCCGAACGGGTCGTGCAGCAGCCGCCAACCCTCGACCCCCAGGGCCATTTCGTCGTCGCTGAGCAGGCAGCCGTCCAGGTCGGCCGTCAGTTGCGCAAAATCGATACCCTGACCGATGAACACCAGTTCCTGGCGGCAATCGCCGGTGGCCGCCATCCAGTTCTGCATGATCGCCGCGAGGCTTTCCTCGTCCTGCGGCCAGTGCTGTTTCGGTACGAAGCGCCACCAGCGCCCGGCGAAACCATGGCGCATCAGGCCACCGGCCTGGGACCAGCTGCCGGCTTCCTGGTACTTGCTCGCCAGCCAGAAGAAACCCTTGGAACGCAGCAGCCTGCCGTTCACCCAGGGCCGGTTGATGAAGTCGAAGAAGCGCTCGGGGTGGAACGGCCGCCGCGCCCGGTAGGCGGTCGAGGCGATGCCGTATTCCTCGGTTTCCGGCACATGCTCGCCGCGCAGTTCCTGCAGCCAGCCCGGAGCCTGGGAGGCGCGCTCGAAGTCGAAGCGGCCGGTGTTGAGGATCTTCGCCAGGGGCACTTCGCCCATCACCATCGGGATGATCTCGGCCTGGGCATTCAGGCGCGCGAGGATCGCCATCAGTTCTTCGCGCTCCTGGCTGGAGATCAGATCGATCTTGCTGATCAGAATCACGTCGGCGAACTCGACCTGCTCGATCAGCAGGTCGGTGATCGAGCGCTCGTCGTCCTCGCCGAGGGTTTCGCCGCGGGAGGCCAGGCTTTCCGCCGCCTGGTAGTCGAGCAGGAAGTTCATGCCGTCGACCACCGTGACCATGGTGTCGAGGCGGGCGATGTCGGCCAGGCTCTGTCCGGTCTCGTCGCGGAAGGTGAAGGTTTCGGCCACCGGCAACGGTTCGGAGATACCGGTGGACTCGATCAGCAGGTAGTCGAAGCGCCCGTCGCGAGCGAGCCGGCCGACCTCCTCCAGCAGGTCCTCGCGCAAGGTGCAGCAGATGCAACCGTTGCTCATCTCCACCAGTTTTTCCTCGGCGCGATTGAGGCTGACGTCACGCTGAACCTCGCTGCCGTCGATATTGATTTCGCTCATGTCGTTGACGATCACCGCTACCCGCAGGTTTTCGCGGTTGCGCAGTACATGGTTGAGCAGGGTGCTCTTGCCGGCGCCGAGAAAGCCCGACAGCACGGTCACGGGAAGACGTTGGGTCATGGTTGGTTCCTCATCAGGTTGGCCGGCTCAGAGCGCCCGTTTGTGGCGCTCGCGCAGCTCTTCACGTTCCTTGGCTTCGATGCACAGGGTGGCAGTGGGCCGCAGCAGCAGGCGCTTGAGACCGATCGGTTCACCGGTCTCGCGGCACCAGCCGTATTCGCCACGGGCCAGGGCCTCGAGGGCCTGGTCGATCTTGTCGAGCAGCTTCTTCTCCCGCTCCAGCAGGCGCAGTTGCCATTGGCGCTGTTCCTCGGCACTGCCGATGTCCGCCGGATCGCTGCTAGGCTCGTGCTCGCGCAGCACGACGAACTCGCCGCTGATGCGCTCCTGCAGCTCACGCCGTTGCTGGAGCAGCAACTCACGGAAGAACGCCTGCTGTGCATCGTTCATGTAGTCCGCCTCGGGCTGGGCGAGCAGTTCGTCTTCGGTCATGGAGAGGTCGCCGTCGGGGAATTTGCTTAATGTTATATTATAACAATACATTTTAGCCAATCCCCACTTGCCGCTGGCGACGAAGGGGTTGATGCTGGAGCCAACCCTCTCTTGAGAATGCCGATGCGCGCCGCCCTGAAATACCCGTTGCTGAGCCTGCTGCTCTGCGCCACCGGCGCCGGGGCCCAGGTGCCCGGCCCACTGGCCAACTGCACCCGCAGCGCCACCCTGCTGGCGTGCAAGGACGCCGCCGGCAACGCCTATGGCGTCGCCACGGTGGGCAAGACGATCTACCTGCAGGGGTTCGAAGTGACCGGCAAGCGCTACTGGGCGCAGACCAGCAGCCGCTACGGACAACTGACCTTCTTCACCGGCATTGCCTCGGATGGCGAGGCCTGGGTCGGCTACAGCCGGCGGGTGGGGTGGACCACGGTGAACCGCTTCTCCAGTTCCGGCGGGCAGAGCAAGAAGTTCACCTGTGATCGGTTGGTGGGCTGCTAGGCCACTAGACCAGCACTTCGTTTGCCTGCTGCTGGCGCCAGGCGATGTAGCTGTCCTGCGGCGGGTTCTTCTCGAAGTAGGTTTTCAGGCCCTGGAACAGCCCGTCGGCAATCGCCTGCTGGTGCCGCGCGGTGACCAGCCGCTGGCTGTCGCGGACGTTGGAAATGAAGCCGGTCTCGACCAGGATCGACGGCACGTCCGGTGACTTGAGCACCGCGAAGCCGGCCTGCTCCACGCGCTTCTGGTGCAGGGTGGTGATGTTCTCCAGGCTGCCGAGCACGGTATGCCCCAGTTGCAGGCTGGCGGCGATGGTCGCGTTCATCGACATGTCGAGGATCACCCCGGCCAGCATCGGGTCCTTGTCCTTGAGGTTGAGCAGGCTCTGCGCACCGATCAGGTCGGCACCGTTCTCGCGCTGGGCCATGAAGCGCGCGGTGGTCGAGGTCGCGCCGCCTTCGGACAGGCAGTACACCGACGCCCCCGACGCGGTGATCCGCGGCGCCGCATCGGCGTGCACCGAGATGAACATGTCGGCGTTGTGCTTGCGGGAGAACTCCACGCGCTTGCGCAACGGCACGAAGAAATCGTCGTTGCGTACCAGGCGAACATCGAAGCCCTTTTCACGCTTGAGCCGCTTGGCCAGAAGCTGGGCGATGGACAGCACCACGTCCTTCTCGCGCTGCCCCTTGGAGCCCACCGCGCCCGGGTCCTTGCCGCCGTGCCCGGGGTCGACCACCACCATGATGTCGCGCCTGGGGTGAGCCTTGCCCGGCGTCGGTTCATGCCTGGCCTGGGGCGCGACGGCTGCCGCGGCCAGAGTCTGGGGCGGTGCGGCGGCGCTGGCGTTGCTGGCCAGGTCGAGCACCAGCCGGTGGCCCTGCCCCTCCCCGGGCGGCAGCAGGAAGCTGTTCAACTGCACCGGGTTGGCCAGGTCGAGGACGATCCGCGTGTCGCCCTGGCCGAAATGTCCCGAGCGGATCGAGCGGATCACCGTGTTCTTCAGGGCCAGTTGGCTGAAGTCGCCCGTCAGCTTTGCCCCGCTCAGGTCGATGATCAGCCGCTCGGGCGCGGTCAGGGAAAACGTCTTGTACTGCACCGGGCCACTGAGATCGAGCACCAGTCGCAGCTTGTCGCCGGAGCGCCAGAGCCGGGCGTTGCGGATCTGCGCCGCCGACACGCCAAGCGGGATGAAGGCCGCACTGGCCAGCAGGAAGTTGAGCAATTGACGTCTATGCATGAACCGATAACCACAAATTGAGGGAGCGTCCCTGCTCGATATGGCTGTGTAGAGCCCTGGCGAAAAAAGGCATCGTCGAATCAATTGTTATAATATAACATGACATTTTATTTCCAACGATGGACCTGCTCATGAATGCGTTGACGCTGCCGGATATCGCCGCGCAGTCATCCCGGCAAGCCCTGCCCCTTGAGTGGGTGGGCATGTGCGGCATTGCTCTGCCCATCACCCTCGACGGCCAACGCCTCAGCGCCAGCGCCGACGCCGGCGTCAGCCTCGATGACGGCGAAGCGCGGGGTATTCACATGTCCCGGCTGTACCTGGCCCTGGAGCGCCTGCAACAGGAAGAACTGACACCGGCACGGGTCCACGCGGTGCTGCAGCAATTCCTCGACAGCCATGACGGGCTGTCCAGTAACGCCTACCTGCGCATCCACACCGATCTGCTGCTCAAGCGCCCGGCGCTGGTCAGCCCGCTGGCCGGCTGGAAAGCCTATCCCGTCAGTGTGTTAGCCGAGCTGAAAAGCGGAGTGTTCCACGTGGAACTGAAAATTGACGTGGCCTACTCCTCCACCTGCCCCTGCTCGGCCGCCCTCGCCCGACAACTGATCCAGCAACAGTTCAACCAGGACTTCGCCAACCAGCCGCTGGAACACGGCAAGGTCCTCAACTGGCTCGGCAGTACCCAAGGCATCGTCGCCACACCCCATAGCCAGCGCAGCATTGCACACCTGCAAATCCGACTTGATGAAAAAACGTATCGGTTTCCCTTCGAAGCCCTGATCAATGATGCCGAGGCCTCACTGGGCACCGCCGTGCAGACTGCGGTGAAGCGCGCCGACGAGCAGGCCTTCGCCCTCGCCAACGGGCAGAACCTGATGTTCTGCGAAGACGCGGCACGCCGCCTGAACCTGGCGCTCAAGCGTGCAGACGCGGTGCAGGGTTTCCACCTGCGGGTGGTTCACGCTGAAAGCCTGCACGCCCACGACGCCGTGGCCGAGAGCGGGTGGAACTGGAGGTCGGCATGATCCGCTGCCAAGGCCTGCGCTGGGGCCCACCCGGCCAGCCACTGACCCCCGCGGTGGATTTCGAACTGGCCGCCGGTAGCCTCACCGCGGTCATCGGTGCCAACGGTACCGGCAAGAGCAGCCTGCTGAAAGTCTTCGCCGGTTTGCAGAAGCCCCTGGCCGGCAAGGTGCAGTTGGATGTTCCACGCCGCGGAGGCCTGTCGTTCCTGCCGCAACAGCAGCACCTCGACCGGCAGTTCCCGATCAACCTGCAGGAACTGGTGGTCGCCGGCCTGTGGGGCATCAAGCTGAGCCCGCAGCAACGCAACGAACGCCTGCAGGCGGTGATCGCCGACTGGGACCTCGAAGGCCTGGAACAGCGGCCGCTGATGGCCATGTCCGGCGGCCAGTTGCAACGCGCTCTGCTGGCCCGCCTGAGCCTGGCCGAAGCGCCGCTGCTGTTGCTCGACGAACCCCACGCCGCCCTCGACGAGGAAGGCCAGGCACTGCTGTGGAAACACATCCACGCCTGGCACGCGGCGGGGCGTACGCTGGTAGTGGTCTGCCATGACCTCGCCGCCGTGCGCCAGCACATCCCCGACGCCTTGCGCATCAAGCACAGCGGCTGCGTACTGGCCCCGAGTCGCGAGCTGATCGTGCAACAACCGATCACACAGGTGGCCTGATGCTGATGTTCGCCCAGCACCTGTGGCAGCCGTTCCACGATTTCGTGTTCATGCGCCGGGCCCTGCTCGGCGGCCTGGTCCTGGCCTGCAGCACCGCGCCGCTGGGGGTGTTCCTGATCCTGCGACGCATGAGCCTGATCGGTGACGCGGTGGCCCACGGCATCCTGCCCGGCGCCGCCGTCGGCTTCTGGATCGCCGGCCTGAGCCTGCCGGCACTGACCCTCGGCGGCCTCGGTGCGGGCATGGGCATGGCCGGCCTGTCGGCCTGGATCACCCGGCGCACCGGCCTGCGCGAAGACGCCAGCCTGGCGGCGATCTATCCGATCTCGCTGGCCAGTGGCGTGCTGCTGCTCGGCATCGCCGGCAAGCGCCTGGACCTCTTGCACCTGCTGTTCGGCTCGGCACTGGCGGTGGACGGGCCGACCCTCACCGGCATGCTCTGGGTCTGCGGCATCAGCCTGGTGCTGCTGGCGGCGATCTACCGGCCGCTGATGCTCGACACCCTCGACCCGCTGTTCCTGCAGACCGTCAGCCGCCTCGGCCCGCTGGCCCACGGTGTGTTCCTGACCCTGGTGGTGCTCAACCTGGTGATCGGTTTCCAGGCCATCGGCGCCCTGATGGTGGTCGGCCTGATGATGCTGCCGGCGATCGCCTCGCGCTTCTGGAGCCGTCGCCTGCCAGTGCTGATGCTGATCGCCGCGCTGCTCGGCTGCGTCTCGGTCGCCGCCGGCCTGCTGCTGTCGTTCTACTGCTCGCAACCCAGCGGCCCGGCCATCGTGCTGGTCGCCGGCTGCCTGTACCTGTTCTCCGTGGTCTTCGGTCCGGTGCACGGTCTGCTGCGCCGCCCACCCCTGCCATCCCAATGAGGTGTCACCCGATGCGTGCGTTACTCGTTCTGTTCAGCTCCGTGCTGGCCCTGTCGTTGCAGTTGTCCAGCGCCCAGGCGGCGGAGAAGCTGCCGGTGGTCGCCAGCTTCAGTATCCTGCGGGACATCACCCAGCAGATCGGCGGCGACCATATCCAGGTTTCCGCGATGGTCGGCCCGGACGCCGACGCCCACACCTACGAGCCGACCCCGGATGATGCCCAGGCGCTGCTCAAGGCCAAACTGATCGTCAAGAACGGCCTGGAGTTCGAACCCTGGCTTGACCGCCTGGTGACCAGCACCGAGACCAAGGCCCCGGTGGTCACCGCCAGCAAGGGCGTGCTCTCGCACACCATGGAAGAGGACGGCCAGACCGTTCCCGACCCGCACGCCTGGCACAACCTGGCGAACGTCGAGCTGTACGTGAACAACATCACCAAGGCGCTGATCCAGGTCGACCCCGCGCACAAGGACGACTACACCCGCAACAGCCAGGCGTACCTGAAGCAGATCTATCGCCTGCTGGCCGAGGCCAAGGTCAAGCTCGGCAACCTGCCGGCCGGCAACCGCCGCATCGTCACCTCCCATGACGCCTTCGGCTACCTCGGCCAGGCCTATGGCATCCAGTTCATGGCGCCCCAGGGCCTGTCCACCGAGCGTGAGCCGTCGGCCGCCGAAGTTGCCGAGCTGATCCGGCAGATCCGCAAGGACAAGGTCACCGCGGTATTCATGGAGAACATCAAGGACACCCGCCTGCTCCAGCAGATCGCCGACGAAAGCGGCGCGAAGATCGGCGGCACCCTGTACTCCGACGCCCTCGCTGCCGAAGGCCCGGCCAGCACCTTCATTGGCCTGTTCGAATACAACATGAACACCCTGCACGCGGCACTGAGCAAGTGACCGCCCGGCCGCCCCTGTCGATGCTCGCTCTGGAGCGCGCCGCCGCGGGCAGCCGCTGGCCCCTCACGGCCGTGCTCGACGCCCTGCCGTGGAACGCCGACGGCCTGATCGCCGCCATCGCCCAGCAACACGACACGGGCGAAGTGCTGATGCTGGCCTGGATGAACCGCCAGGCCCTGGCCGAAACCCTCGAACGCGGCCAGGTCTGCTACTGGTCGCGCTCGCGCCAGCAGTTGTGGCGCAAGGGCGAAAGCTCCGGGCACCGCCAGCGCCTGGTCGAGGCCCGCCTCGACTGCGACGGCGATGCGGTCCTGCTGCGGGTCGAGCAACAGGGCCCGGCCTGCCATACCGGCCGTCCCAACTGTTTCTACAACGCCATCCGCGACGGCGCGGTGGAGATCATCAGCGCCCCTCAGGAGACCTCCCCATGATCCGCAAGAACCCTTCCGGCGACCTGCCGGTGATCGCCGAATCCGCCTACGTGGACAAGACCGCGATCATCTGCGGCAAGGTGGTGATCGGTGACAACGTCTTCGTCGGCCCCTACGCGGTGATCCGCGCCGATGAAGTCAACGAACACGGCGAGATGGACCCGATCATCATCGGCGCCAACTCCAACATCCAGGATGGCGTGGTGATCCACTCCAAGTCCGGCGCGGCGGTGACCATCGGCGAGTTCAGTTCCATCGCCCACCGCTCGATCGTCCACGGCCCCTGCACGGTCGGCAACCGGGTATTCATCGGGTTCAACAGCGTGCTGTTCAACTGCGCGGTCGGCGACGGCAGCGTGGTCCGACACAACTCGGTGGTCGACGGCCGCGACCTGCCACCCGGCTTCTACGTGCCCTCCACCACCCGCATCGGCCCCCATACCGACCTGTCGCAGTTCCCACCGGTCAGCGTCAGCGCCTCGGAGTTCTCCGAGGACGTGGCGCGCACCAACGTCGACCTGGTCCGGGGCTACAAGGCCCTGCAGAACGAGTTCTGAGCATGAGCAGCCTGCTGATCCGCAATGCCCGCGTGGTCAACGAGGGCCGTCAGTTCGACGCCGATGTCCGGGTGATCAACGGCCGCATCGACTCCATCGCCGCCGAGATCGGCAACGCCAGCGCCGACGTGGAAATCGACGCGAATGGTGACTGGCTGCTGCCGGGGATGATCGACGACCAGGTGCACTTCCGCGACCCGGGAGCACCGGCCAAGGGCACCATTTACAGCGAATCGCGGGCGGCGGTGGCCGGCGGCATCACCAGCTACATGGACATGCCCAACACCCGCCCGGCGACCCTGACCCTCGACGCCCTCGCCGACAAGCAGCGCCGGGCGGCGAACGCCTCGGTGGCCAACTACGGCTTCCACTTCGGCGTCAGCCACGACAACCTCGACACCGTGGCGGCCCTCGACCCGCGCCAGGTCGCCGGGGTCAAGGTGTTCATGGGCGCGTCCACCGGCAACCTGCTGGTGGATGACCCGCACATCCTCGAACGGCTGTTCGCCGAGGTACCGACCCTTCTGCTGGCCCATTGCGAACACACGCCGACCGTCGACACGCGCCTGAAGAACCTCAAGGAACTGCTGGGCGGCATGATCCCGCCGGCCGCCCATCCGCTGATCCGCAATGCCGACGCCTGCTACCGCTCCTCGTCGCTGGCGGTGGAACTGGCCAGGAAGCACGGCACCCGCCTGCACGTGCTGCACCTGACCACCGAGCGCGAACTGGAGCTGTTCGAGAACAAGCCGCTGGGCGAAAAACGCATCACCGCCGAAGTCTGCCTGCATCACCTGCTGTTCGACGATCGCGACTACCCGCGCCTGGGTAACCGGATCAAGTGCAACCCGGCGATCAAGCAGCAGTCGGACCGCGATGCCTTGCGCAAGGCGCTGTTGAGCAACCGCCTGGACGTGATCGGCAGCGATCACGCGCCGCACACCTGGGAAGAAAAGCAGCGGCCCTACGAGGAAGCGCCCTCCGGCCTGCCGCTGGTGCAGCACGCTCTGCCAGCGCTGATGGAACTGGTGGCGGACAAGGTGCTGCCACTGACCACCCTGGTGGACAAGACCAGCCACCGGGTCGCCGACCTGTTCGCCATCGCCGAGCGCGGCTACCTGCGCGAGGGCTACTGGGCCGACCTGGTCCTGCTCAATCGCCAGCCGCAGCCGCGGCCGGTCGCCGGTGAACCGATCCTCTACGAATGTGGCTGGACCCCCTTCATCGAGCACAGCTTCCGCCACCACGTGCACACCACCGTGGTTTCCGGGCAGGTCGCCTGGCATGCCGGCCGACTTCATGACGGCTGTCAGGGCCTGCCCCTGCAGTTTCTCCGCTAATACCCTTCCAGATCGACCGAGGCCCCCAGCAATGATCCGCATCACCCTCCCCGATGGCTCGCAACGCGAGTACGACCAGCCGCTGTCGGTCTTCGAAGTGGCCGCCAGCATCGGCGTCGGCCTGGCCCGGGCAGCGGTGGCCGGGCGGATCGACGGCGTGCTGGTCGACTGCGACACCCTCATCGAGCAGGACGCGGCAGTGAGCATCGTCACCCCGCGCGACGACGAAGGCCTGCAGATCCTCCGTCATTCCTGCGCGCACCTGCTGGCCATGGCGGTCAAGCAGCTCTACCCCTCGGCCCAGGTCACCATCGGCCCGGTGATCGAGAACGGCTTCTTCTACGACTTCGCCTACGAACGCCCCTTCACGCCCCAGGACCTGGAACTGATCGAGGAGCGGATGCAGGCCCTGGCCGCGACCAATCATTCGGTACGTCGTCGTACCCTGCCGCGTGACGAAGCCATCGAATATTTCGAGAACCTGGGCGAGCACTACAAGGCCGAGCTGATCCGTGCCATCCCCGAAGACGAAACCTTGTCGCTGTACCGCCAGGGCGATTTCGAGGACCTGTGCCGCGGCCCGCACGTGCCGTCGACCGGCATCCTGCAGGCGTTCAAACTGACCAAGGTGGCCGGGGCCTACTGGCGCGGCGACGCCAACAACGCTCCGCTGCAGCGGATCTACGGCACCTGCTGGGCCAACGCCCGGGACCTCAAGGCCTACCTCACCCGCCTGGAAGAAGCCGGCAAGCGCGATCATCGCAAGCTCGGCGCGCAACTGGACCTGTTTCACTTCGACGAGTGCGCACCGGGTTCGGTGTTCTGGCATGCCAAGGGCTGGACGCTGTTCCAGCAACTGATCGGCTACATGCGCCAGCGCCAGGAGCAGGCCGGCTACGTCGAGGTGAACACCCCGGACGTGATGGACCGCGGCCTGTGGGAAACCTCCGGGCACTGGCAGAACTACCGCGATCACATGTTCACCACCAGTACCGAGGACGAGCGGGTGTTCGCCCTCAAGCCGATGAACTGCCCGGGTGCGGTGTCGATCTTCGGCCATGGCCTCAAGAGCTATCGCGACCTGCCATTGCGCATCGCCGAGTTCGGCAAGGTCCATCGCTACGAGCCGTCCGGCGCCCTGCACGGGCTGTTGCGGGTGCGCCACTTCACCCAGGACGATGCGCACATTTTCTGCACCCCGGAGCAGATGCAGGATGAGTGCGAAACGGCGATCGCCCTGGTGTTCGATATCTACCGCGAGTTCGGCTTCAGCGACGTGCTGGTGAAACTCTCCACCCGCCCGCTCAACCGCATCGGCAGCGACGAGACCTGGGACCGGTTGGAAGGCGCGCTGCTCGGCGCCCTGGGCCGGATGGGCATCGACTACCGGATCAACCCCGGCGAAGGCGCCTTCTACGGGCCGAAGCTGGAGTTCGTGCTACGCGATGCCATCGGCCGCGACTGGCAGTGCGGGACCCTGCAGGTCGACCTCAACCTGCCGGAGCGTTTCGATATCGGCTACATCGACGAGAACGGCGAGCGCCAGCGGCCGGTGATGCTGCACCGGGCGCTGTTCGGTTCGCTGGAGCGCTTCATCGGCATCCTTGTCGAGCACTACAGCGGTGCCCTGCCACTGTGGCTTTCGCCCTGCCAGGCGGTGGTGCTGAACATCAGCGAGGGCCAGGCCGACTATGCCCGGGAGGCCGTCCAGCGGCTCAAGGCCCATGGCTGGCGAGCGGTGGCGGACCTGCGCAACGAGAAGATCGGCTACAAGATTCGCGAACACAGCCTGCAGAAGGTGCCCTACCTGCTGGTGGTCGGCGAGAAGGAAAAGGCCGCGGGGCTGGTCAGCGTGCGCAGCCGGGCGGGAGAGGACCTGGGGACGATGACGGTCGAGGCGTTGCTGCAACGCCTCGACACCTGAGGACCCCCCCTCTACCTGTAGGAGCGAGGCTTGCCCGCGAATGCGTCCTCAAGGTCGCCAAAAGCTTCGCGGGCAAGCCCCGCTCCTGCAACCCACCGCAGGCCGCTCTTTCATCAGGACCGCGGCTTCACCGCCCCGCAATCCTGCCCCAGCCAGACCGCCTTGGTGTCCATGCTGCCATTCTGCTGGATGCCGGTGGCATTGAACGTGCCGCTGACCTTGGTGGTGAACTCGCGATCACTGACAAAATGCGCCGTGCCCGCACCCTGGGCCTTCGGACAGCTGAAGCGGAACTTCCAGTCCGGCCCCTTGCGTTCGGTGACCTGCTGCTGGCAGCCGGACTGCGGATCGGTCAGCGGAATCGCCTCGGAAGCCACCTGCTGCGGCGTCAGGCACACCCGCACGCCCTGCCCGCCCAGGTTGATACCCTGTTTTTCCAGGGCGGCACGCTGCTCCGGCGTGGTGTTCTGCTTGAGCACGCCCAGCAGCATGTTCACATCCAGCGACTGGTTCTCGACCTGCACATTGCTGGAGGTCAGTTCCCACAGACCGGGCTGCAGCACTTGCGCCTGGGCCACGGGAATCACGAAGGCACAGGCGAGGGCCAGCCCCGGCAGACGAAGGTTCATCGTATAGCTCCTGAAGAAAGGTCCTGCTTAGACGCCAGAATCATGCTTGGGTTGCGTGATGAATTAAATAGCGACAATCGCGCCGGAACATGGTCTGTTAGACGGTACGGATTCAGGATCAGGACCTCATGGATTTTTTTGGCCCCCATGTCTTCGGCTATCTGATAGCGCTGATTCACACGCTGGGCAGTATCGCGGCCATTCACGCCGTGCTGACCGTACGCACCGCCCAGGGCTCGATCGCCTGGGCGCTGTCGCTGGTATTCATTCCCTACCTCACGCTGATTCCCTACCTGGTCTTCGGCCGCAGCACCTTCGATGCCTACATCAAGGCCCGGCGCCAGGCCAACGTGGAAATGCGCAAGGCCATCGCCGACCTGAACTGGCGGCCCTGGGTCGAGGAGGCCCTGGCCGCCCGCAACTCCCAAGCCTACGCGGCATTGCGGGCGATGCCCAAGCTCGGCCGCATGCCGTGCCTGGCCAACAACCAGGTGCGCTTGCTGGTCAACGGCGAGGCCACCTTCGAGGCGATCTTCCAGGCCATCGAGCAGGCCCGGCATGCCGTGCTGGTGCAGTTCTTCATCATCCACGACGATCGGCTCGGCCGACGCCTGCACAGCCTGCTGCAAAAAAAGGCTGCCGAGGGCGTCGAGGTCTACCTGCTCTATGACGGCATCGGCAGCCACGCCCTGCCCCACGGCTATGCCGACAGCCTGCGCGACGGCGGCGTGCGGGTGAAAGCCTTCGCCACCCGCAGCGGCTGGCTCAACCGCTTCCAGGTGAACTTTCGCAACCACCGCAAGGTGGTGGTGGTCGACGGCGTGGTCGGCTTCGTCGGCGGGCACAACGTCGGCGATGAATACCTGGGGGCCAGGCCGCCGCTGTCGCCCTGGCGCGACACCCATGTGCAGGTCAGCGGCCCGGTGGTGGCCTGCCTGCAGGAGTCGTTCGCCGAAGACTGGTTCTGGGCCGCGCGCCAGCTGCCGCCGCTGATCCTGCCGGACACCTACCCCGACGACGGCGTCCTCTGCCAGTTGCTCGCCAGCGGTCCGGCCGACCCGTTCGAGACCTGCTCGCTGTTTTTCGTCGAGGCGATCCACGCCGCCCGCGAGCGGGTATGGATCACCAGCCCGTACTTCATCCCCGATGAAGCGGTGTTCGCCGCACTGCGCCTGGCGGCCCTGCGCGGCGTCGACGTGCGCCTGCTGCTGCCCTCGCGGCCCGACCACCGGATCGTCTACGCCGCCTCCAGCCTCTATGCCTTCGAAGCCGTGCGCGCCGGGGTCCGGGTATTCCGCTATGGCCCGGGGTTCCTGCACCAGAAGGTGGTACTGGTGGACAACGAGATCAGCGCCATCGGCAGCGCCAACCTGGACAACCGCTCGTTCCGGCTGAATTTCGAACTGATGCTGCTGACCGTCGACCCGGCCTTCGCCGGCGAGGTGGAAAACATGCTGCTGAAGGACTTCGACCTGGCCCGCGAAGTCACCCACGAGGACAGCCGGGAAACCCACCGCCTGCAGCAACTGGGCATGCGCATCGCCCGGCTGATTTCGCCGATTCTGTAACAGGAAGGACTATTTTCAGATAACCGTAGGACCGTTCCGAAAGGCCGGCCCGGCCCTGCGATCGACAGCGAGGGTCTTTTAAGCTGGGGGTTTCGCCGAGCAATCCCCCGGAGGCCCCACGATGAAGTTCACATCTGGCAGTTCCAGCACCCCACCGTCGATCACCGTCGAATTCGGCAAGCCCAGCCATGTCCATCACCTGCACTATCAGGTGCTCTACAAGGACAAACCCTTCGAGGAGGCCGCCCTGTACTACTACGACAACGGCCTCTACAAGATCGTCTCGCCGGGCGAAGAACACTACGGCGTCTATGTGGTGAGGGGCAGCTTCGACGACCTGCGCTACGCCATCAGCTATATCTCGCTACCCTCCAGCGACTGGTACGGCAACGTCGCCCAGCATGACCTGAGTTTCGACCGGGAAACCGGCACCTTCGAGCAACAGGCCCTGCTGCCCTCGGACCAGGATATTCCCCGCCAACATGGCCGCTACCGGTTGGAGAGCAACCCGGTAGCCGACCCGCGCCCGCTCAAGTGGTAAGACGGGCAGTCAGCGATAGAGGTCGCCACGGGTCCAGGGCAGGTCGTGGCCGCCGTCGGCCAACGGTTTCACCGCGAGGATCTGGTGCAGGTTGATCCAGCCCTTCTCGAAGGCGTAGGCGCAGCCGGCCAGGTACAGCCGCCAGATCCGCAGGGCCTTGTCCGGCACCAGCTTGCCAGCCGCCTCCAGGTTGCCCTCCAGGCGCTGGCTCCAGATGCTCAGGGTTTTGGCGTAGTGCAGGCGCAGGCTCTCCACGTCGACCACTTCCAGCCCGGCCTCGCTGACGAACGCCGAGATCATCGACAGGTGCGGCAGCTCGCCATTGGGAAATACGTAGCGGTCGATGAAATCGCCAGCACCGCGCCCGACCGGGCGGCCGTCTACATGGCGGGCAGTGATGCCATGGTTCATCACCAGGCCGCCCTCGCGCACCGCGCCGAACAGGATATTGCTGTACTGCTGCAGGTTGGCATGGCCGACATGCTCGAACATGCCGACACTGACCACCTTGTCGAACCGACCGTCCTGCGGCAGGTCGCGATAGTCGAGCAACTGCAGGTCGACCTTGTCCTGCAGGCCCTCGGCGATCACCCGCTCCCGGGCCAGCGCCAACTGTTCCTTGCTCAGGGTGATGCCGAACACCTTGACCCCGAACTCCCGGGCGGCGAAGCGCGCCAGGCCGCCCCAGCCACAGCCGACATCCAGCAGGTACTCGCCCGGTTGCAGGCGCAGCTTGCGGCACAGGTGACGGAACTTGGCCTGCTGGGCCTCCTCCAGGCTGGCATCGTCGCGCTCGAAATAGGCGCAGGAATAGACCATGTCGCGATCCAGCCAGAGCTGATAGAACGCATTGGAGAGGTCGTAGTGGTAGGAAATCGAAGCCGCGTCGGTTTCCTTGTCGTGGGAGTGGCGCTGTGCCGGACCGTCCCCTTCGTCCTCCAGCAGCGCCTGGCTCAGCTCGTCGCAGACCCGTACCACTTCGCTGACCGGACCTTCGAGTTCCAGCTTGCCCTCGACGAACGCACTGCCGAGCAGGTCCAGCGTCGGATGGCTGAATTGCGCGACCAGTTGCGGGTCCTTCACGGTGATGGTGATGCTGGGATGCGGCCCGAGATCGAATTGATGGCCGTCCCAGAGTTTCAGACGCAGCGGTAGCTGAAGATTCTGTAAGGCCGGTGGAAGTTGCGCGAGCATGAGTGGTCCCCCCCTTGTTTCAGAAGTCTGATTAAAGGGTAGCGCATTACCGGGAACTGTCAGGCTATCGGGATGATAGACCCGATTCATGATGTTCGCCTGCTGTCACCGCAGTGGGAGGGCGCTTGGGCTTGCCCGCGAATAGCCCGCATGGGCACCGCTTTATCCCCATTTACTCGGGAAGCTTGAGCAACGGCTCCTGGAAGCGCAGCAGCCGCCCGGCATTGCCCAGCACCAGCAGGGTGCTGAGGTTGTGCAACAGCGCCGCGATCATCGCTCCCGCCACGCCCAGCCAGCCGAAAGCCGCCGCCGCGACGATCGCCAGGGTCCAGCCCAGGCCGATCACCACGTTGACCTGCAAGGTCCGGCGGCACTGCCGGCTCAGGCGTACGCAGGTGCCCAGGCGGCGCAGGTCACTGCCGATCAGCACCACGTCCGCCGAGGCCAGGGCGATGTCCGCGCCGCCCGCGCCCATCGCCACCCCGACCACCCCGGCCTTGAGCGCCAGCGAGTCGTTGATGCCGTCGCCCACCACCATCGGTCGGAAGCCGCTGTCGATCTCGCCGAGCACCCGCTGGAGCTTGTCCTCGGGCAGCGCCTGGGCGGCGACATCGCTGATGCCGACCTCCCGCGCCAGGCGGTCGGCCACGCTCTGGCGGTCACCGGTCAGCAGCAATTGCCGGCCCAGGCCCAGCTCACGCAGCTCACCCAGGGCGTGTCGGGCCTCGGGCTTGGTGCTGTCGGCCAGCAAGAGCCAGGCGAGAAATTCACCCTCCAGGGCCAGGCCGGCAATCGGCCCGTCGTGCTCGGGTACCGGCGTGGTGGCGATCGCCAACTGGCTGAACAGCTCCGGCCGGCCCAGCGCCGCCTGGCCGTGGGCGGTGCTGGCGACGATACCCAACCCCTGGCGCTCGTGCACGTCACTCAAGGCCACATGCTCGGCCGGCTGCGCCAGCCCCGCCAGTGCCCGGCTGACCGGGTGGCTGCTGGCCGAACCGAGGCTCGCCGCCAGGCGCAGCATCGGCTCGCGGTCCGTCACTGCGGTCTGCAGCGACTGCAGGCGCAGGCTGCCGTAGGTCAGGGTGCCGGTCTTGTCCACCACCAGCGAGGTCAGGTCGGCCAGTTCCTCGAGAAACGCCGAGCTGCGGATCAGGATGCCGTGCCGCGCCGCCACGGCGATGCCGGCAATCGCCGTGGCCGGTGCCGACAGCACCAGCGCGCAGGGGCAGGCTGCCACCAGCACGGCGAGCATCGCCTGGGCGTCGTTGGTGATGAACCAGGTGACTGCGGCGATCATCAGCACCAGCACCAGATAGCTGCCGGCATAGCGCTCCAGCAGGCGGGTGATCGGCGGCTTGGCCCGTTCGGCGCTCTGCATCAGCGCGATCACCTTGCCCAGGGTCGACTCATGGCCGGTGCGGGTCACCTCGATGCGCAGCAGCCCATCGAGGTTGATCGCCCCGCCGAACACCTGCACCCCGGCACTCGCCTCCAGCGGCACCGACTCGCCGGTGATCGGCGCGGTATCGAGGCTCGCCTGGCCGGACAGCACCACGCCGTCGGCCGGTACCCGGTCGCCGGCCCGGACCTCCACCTGGTCGCCGGCCTTGAGGCTGGCGTTGTCCACCTCAAGCACACTGCCATCGGCCTGTACCTGCCGCGCGTGGCTGCGGGTCAGCCGGCCGAGGGCGCCGATGGCCTCCTGGGAGCCGATGACGCTGCGCTCTTCGAGCACGTGGCCGAAGATCATGATGATCGGCAGCAGGGCGGCGGTCAGCAGGTCGCCGGTGGCCCAGGCGCCGAGCATCGCCAGGGCGATCAACTGGTCGGTGATGCCGTGCAGACTCGGATAGCGCAGGCTGTACCAGGCCGAGCGCATCACCGGCACCGCCACCAGGATCGAGGCAAAACCGAGCAACAACTGGCTCACCCCGACCTGCCCCGGCGCCAGCCAGCGCCACAGCAGGCCTAGCCCGAGCAGGCCGAGGGCGAGCATCGCCAGCAGCAGTTGGCGGGCCGCGCTGCGCTGTTCGGCGCGGCTCAGCAGGCTGGCCGGCGGATGGGCCGTGGTCGATGCACTCATTGCTCTGCTCCCTGGATGATCAGGCGGGAATCGTCCCGAGGGTCGACCGTGGTCACCGACCCGGCCTGCTGGAGAATCTTCGGCATACGCTCGCGGTACAGGCGCAACAACAGGCCCGGGTCGCTGCCGTCCTGCTGCGCCTTGCCCAGGCTCGCCACCGTGGCCGTATCGGCCTGGGCCCTGGCCAGGCGTTCGCTGGCCTGGGCCTTGGCGACCTGCACCAGGCGGTCGGCCTCCTGGGTCGCCGACTGGCCGAGCTTGGCCGCTTCGTTACGGGCATTGGCCACGGCCTTGTCGGCCTGCTGGCTGGCGGTCAGTACCGCATTGAAGGCATTCACCGCCGGGCCCGGCAGGCTCGACTGGACGTCGACCCGCGCCACCTCGACGCCAATCCCCTGCCCGCTCGCCGCCAGTTCGGCCAGGCGCCGGTTGACCCCTTGCAGCAAGTCGCCGCGCAGGCGCTCGCGGCGTTCGGCGGCCTGACTGTCGCTGCCGATCAGTTCGGGGCGCGCGACCAGTATGGTGTCCAGGTCCCGCGCCGCGGTCAGGGCCACTGCACTGCGGGTGACGATCCGGTCGAGGGCCGGCAGCACGTGCCCGGCCTGGAGCACGAAGGCATAGGGATCGGTGACCTTGTAGAACACCCGTACATCCAGCTGCACCACACCGGCATCGCCGGTCAGCAGGTAGCCGGAGCCGGCCAGCGCGTCATTGATCGGCGTCGCCAGGGTGGCCTGGCGGTCGGCCTGCAGCGCCGCATCGGAGCGCAGCAGCCCTTCGACGCGCCGCTCGATCACCCGGTCCGCCGCCGGCAGGATCACCACCTGCTCGAAGGGCCGCGGCCAGGCCAGCAGCAAGCCGGCATTCTGGATACGCTCCAGGGCCCCCAGGCGCAGGACCACCGCGCGCTCCTGCGGGTCGATCTGCCGCACGTTGGAAAAGGCCCAGGCCAGTGCCGCCAGCACCGTCACCGCATAGAGGCCGAGAAACGCCAGGCGACCGGCCTGGAGCCACGGGCTGTCCAGGCCCCGTGAGGGTTCCGGGTATTCACTCATGGCTGCGCCCCGGTCTTGCCATCATGCTTGTCGACGGCGGTCGGCGGCCCGTCGACCAGCACCCGGAACGGCGCCGCATCGGTGCGCAGGATCAGCCTGGTTCCCGGGGTGACGATAGTGCCGAGGGTGTCCAGCGAACGCAGCAGGTTGTACAACTGCGGCGAGCCGGCATAGGCCCGGCCATAGATCTGCGCCGCCTCGACCCGCGACTGTGCCTCGATGTCGGCGGCCTTGACCGTGGCATCGGCCTGCAGGATGCGTGCATCGCGTTCAGCGGCGGAGCGGATCTGCGCGGCCTCGCGCTTGCCGATCGCGGTACGTTCGGTGGCGATGGTTTCCCGTTCGGCGCGCATGCGGTCGACGGTGGCCGAGAGCGTCACCGAAGGCAGCGTCAGGCGCTCGATGCCGACCTGCAGGACCCGCACGCCGTAAGTCGAGAGCAATTGCTGGTCGATCTGCTGACGCAGTTGCGCCTCGAAATCGGCGATCCGTACCTGGCGGGCATCGGTGTTGACCAGGCTCGACAGGTCGAAGCTGGCGGCGGTGGTTTCCAGCGCCGATCCGACGAAGGTGCGGATCTGCCGCGCGGCTTCGTCCGGCTGGTTCTGCACGGCGCGCATGAAGCGCTCGACGTTCTGCGGATCGCCCTGGACCTGCCAGGCCACATAGGCCTGGATGATGATGCGCAGGCCATCACGGGTGCCGACATCCTGCAGGCCGCTGGAGGTGGTACGCAGGCGCAGGTCGACCGGAATCGCCGCCTCGAACGGCGCCGGCCAGCGCCAGCCGAGGCCCGGTTCGAGCAGCACCCGCGACGGGTTGCCGAAACGGGTGATTACCGTGGCCTCGCCGGAGCGCACCTGCACCAGGCTCGCCGCCGCGACCGCGAACAGGATCAGCAGCAGCGCCCAGCCCATGCGCCGCCATGGAAATGGCCCGCCGCTGCCCGCATCGCCGTGGTGGTGATCGTGCCCGTGATGAGGGTGATGATGACCGGCGTGCTCGTGGCCGCCGTGATCGTGATGATCGGCACAATGGGAGTGGGACAGGCTCAAGGGGTGACTCCTGGCTGGACGGCTTTACGCGCAGGCATGGGGTCGGCCGGCAGCGTGAATGAACGCAGATCGATGGTGGGGGCGCTGTTGCCGCCCAGGCGGTGGTCGAGCAGCCATAGCTTCGCCTTGCCCAGCCCCTGGCTCAGTTGCGCCAGGTACTGCTCCAGCACGAAAGCCTGGCCGGCCTGGGCATAGGCCTGGCGCTCGGCGCTGAAACGCAGGTCTGCCGCGCGGGCGCCGGCCTGTACTTCGTGGGCGCTGGCCCGGGCCTGGTCCTCGACAATGCTGGCCTGCAACTGCGCCTGGTTGGCCTGTTCGCTGGCGGCGCCACGCTCGCGGGAAATCAGCGCCCGGGCGCTGATCTGTGCCGCCTGCACCGCGTGATAGGCGTTCGCCGCACCCGCTGGCGGATGAATCGCCTCGACCACCGTGGCGAGGATTTCCACGCCACTGTCCAGGCGTTGCAGGTCGGCCTGTACCGCACGGCCGATATCCTCGGCCAGCGCCGTGCGCTGTTCGCCCAGCAGACCATCGAGAGTCCGCGCGGCGAAATCATGGACCAGCACCCGGCTGGCGGTGCTGCGGATCAAGGTCGGCACATCGGCGCTGTTGTAGGTGGCGGCCAGCGCAGCCTGGTCGCTCAAGCCGATGCGGTAGACGAAGCGCACGTCCATGTTGACCACCTGGAAGCCCTGCCGGTCGCCGCTGCTGCTGGCGATCACCTGGGACTTCTCGTTCACGTGGCTGGCGTCCCACAGCCGGTTGGCGCTGGCCGGCGCCTCACCCTCGGCGGGGTCGGGTACGGCAGAGGCCGCCGCCTCGACGCTGGTGGCCAACTCGTGGACCACGCCATTCTCCACCGCCAGCACCCGGCCCAGCGGCCAGGGCAGGCCGACATGCAGGCCGGGGCCGAAGACGTCCACCGGTTTGCCGAAACGTTCGTAGATACCACGCCCCTGCAGCGGCACTTCGCTGACCCCGCTCAACAGCCAGCCGACCGCCAGCACCACCAGCAGCACCGGTGCGAATGCCCGGCGCATGTAGCTGAAGGCCCAGATCTGACGCAGGTCGATGCCGAAGCGGTTGTGCAGTTCATCCTGCAGCGCCAGCAACGGTTGCGGCGGCCAGCGCAGCAGGCCGGCGATGAAGCTGGTCGCCACCAGGCGAGGCTCCAGGCTGTCGCGCCGCGGGCTGAACAACGACAACAGCGCCCGCAGCAACAATTCCGCCGCCACCAGTGCCGGCAACAGGCCGATCAGGCTGAGCAGGCGAGCCGGCCAGAGGTTCTGCGGCCCGCTGAACAACAGGCACAGGGCACTGACCACCTGCACGCCGATCGCCACCCGAACGAACTGCGCCAGGGCCTCGGCTTCCGGCCATTCGGCGGCATGGGCCTGGGCCAACTGGCGCTCCAGCACCAAGAGGGCAAATGCCAGCAACAGGCCCAGGCTCGCCGCCACGGAGCCGCTCAGCCCCAGGCTCGCGCCGGCCAGCGTCAGGTTCCAGGTCTGCTCGACGCTCACCAGCGCCAGCAAGGCCCAACCGCCCAGCCATAGCGTCGTCGCACCGATCTGCGCCAGGGCGTTGCGCCACAGGCTGTCCAGGCGGGCGAGCAGACGCTCGTAGGCGCCCAGTGCTTCTGCCACCTGCAGCGCGGACGCCACGCCGGGCTCGACCACGGCAGGCGCCCTCGCCTGCTCGCGCCAACGCGCCACACCGGCAGCCGACTGCAACGCCGCGACCAGCACCAGCAAGGCCGCGGCGTTGTTGTTCAGCAGGCTCGGCCAGATCGACGCCGGCGCAAACAGCCCGACGAAGAAGCCCAGCACCAGGCCACTGAGCGCCAGCACCGCCAGGCCGAGGCCCAGGCGTTGCAACTGACGGGCCTGCAAGCCCGCCCGCTGGAAGCGCGGCAGGCTTTCGAGGTCGGCCTGCGACGCTTCAAGATCCACTCGCATGTCCACTCCAGACCCGGTTCGATCACCGAGGTCATTCACATCAGGATAGCCGGAGCCCTGGCGCAGACCTCAGGTCGGCGCACCCGCGAGCCCCTTGAAATATTTGGTTACCTTATAACAGAAAGGGTGAATTTTTCGTTCGCAGGAGCGCTTTTTGTGCGCAGCCGGCAGGCCCGGTTGTGATGCTGCAAACCCGGACCTGCCGAACACCGCCAACCCAAAAGCGCTATCGAACCCGATGAACACCAGGCTGAAAACCCGGACTACTCCAAAACTCAAAAGCAAAGGGAAGTTACTCACATGAACAATATATAAGTCCTACAGATAAAACCGACCCTATAAATCAATAGCGAGAGCAATGTAACAAAATCCAACAAGAGAGTGACTTGATTGGCGAATCGCCAGTGACTAACATCCGAGCAGCCGAACAATGTTTTTCATTAACTTAAAATATTCCAATTAAAAGCCGAACATCGGAAAACTCCGGTGACCTTGCACTAAAAGACTGTAAGCGCTTTACCTGCCGGCTCGCCATGCCGAGGACTCCTGCTGGAGAGCCAAAAGTTAAGACTGATGTTTTGCAAAAATTAATAACTATATGCCAGACGGCAAACACACTTGACACCCCATCGTGCGTGCTGGTGACCCATAATATCGCCAACACTCAGCGCGCACCCCAACGACGGAGCCGCCATGAGTCGTGATCTGAACCAGTATTGTTTCTTCCAACCCTCTTCCACGCCCTTTGGTGCTTCCGGTGGAGTCAGTTGCCTGACCATCAATCAACCGGGCTCGCGTCTGGCGCTGAACAACCTGCTGGATTTGATCAGTCATGAAATACGCCAGGAAGATAATGAAAAAGTCCATCGACTGACCTTCAGGAGTGGCCAGACACTCTGCATAAAAGTCGATGCCAACCTGATTACGGTTCGTGGGCCGCGTATCAGCTTCCACAGCGACTCACGTTATCCACAGGTCACTTATCTGGAAGATCCTGCTCTCAGCAATAGTAGCAATAAGCTATCAATCTGAACCCTTCCCCCCCCCCTGAATCCAGGTGCCCGTCGCCTGGATTCAGCGCCAGGCCCAGGACCCTTGCGGGTTTATTTCTTGAATGTGCAGGGCCGCACGGATTTTTAGCCGGAAGCTAATGTCAGCCTCTGTTGTTTATGGCAATAATTCGTTCACTTTGCCGATAAACGGTTATCCCGATCACCACCGTCTGGACCCAAGCCCTCTCAGACAAGGACCGTCGCTTCCATGCCTTCGATCTACCAACTCAAACCCCGCTTCCAGAATCTGTTGCGACCGGTGGTCCAGCGCCTGTTCGACAATGGCACCACGGCTAACCAGGTCACCCTCAGCGCGGCATTGATTTCCCTGCTGGTGGGCGCGGTGGTAGCCACCTTCGCCAGCCACGCCTGGGTCTTCCTGCTCATCCCGCTGTGGATGATCCTGCGCATGGCTCTGAACGCCATCGACGGCATGCTGGCCCGGGAGTTCGGCCAGCAATCGAAGCTCGGCGCCTACCTGAACGAGCTGTGCGACATCATTGCCGACAGCGCCTTGATCCTGCCGTTTGCCCTGCTGCCCGGGGTCAGCCTGCCGGCGGTGCTGCTGGTGACCCTGCTGGCGCTGTTCAGCGAATACGCCGGGGTGATGGGGCCGCTGGTCGGCGTGTCGCGGCGCTACGACGGGCCGATGGGCAAGAGCGACCGGGCCTTCGCCCTCGGCGTGATCGCCACCGGTGTCGCTTTCGGCCTGCTCCAGTCCCTGTGGATAAACGGCCTGTTCCTGCTGATCGCCGCGCTGCTGGTGGTCACGCTGATCAACCGCGTCCGCCAGGGCCTGAAAGAGGCCGGTCAAGAACCCTGATAGCAGGAAGCGCTGGCTCCCATGGAAAACCACAGGCAATGAAAGGCAGGCCCCTGCGGGCTCTCCACTGATCTGCGATACGGCACAAGGATAATGCGATGCGCGACGAGCAAACCCAGACCTTCAGTACCCACGATGGCGTCGAACTGTTCTATCGCCACTGGCCGGCCACCGCGCCGGTGGCCGGCGAGCCGCGCAAGGCCATCCTGCTGTTCCACCGTGGCCATGAGCACTCCGGGCGCATCGCCCACCTGGTGGACGAACTGGACCTGCCGGAATTCGATTTCTTTGCCTGGGACGCCCGCGGCCACGGCCAATCGCCGGGCGAACGCGGCGACAGCCCGAGCTTCGCCACCAGCGTGCGCGACGTGCAGACCTTCTGCGACCACCTGGGCACGACCTTCGGCATCGCCGAGGAAAACCTCGCGGTGGTCGCCCAGAGCGTCGGCGCGGTGATCGTCGCCACCTGGGTGCACGACTACGCGCCGAAGATCCGCGCGCTGGTGCTCGCCTCGCCGGCCTTCAAGGTCAAGCTGTACGTACCGTTCGCCCGTACGGGCCTGGCCCTGCTGCGACGCTTTCGCGGCAACTTCTTCGTCAACAGCTACGTCAAGGCCAAGTTCCTCAGCCACGACCCGCAACGCATCGCCTCTTATGACAGCGACCCGCTGATCACCAAGGCGATCTCGGTGAACGTGCTACTGGGCCTGTACGAAGCCGCCGAGCGGGTGGTCGCCGATGCCAATGCGATCCAGGTGCCGACCCAGGTGCTGATTTCCGGTGCCGATTTCGTGGTCCACCGCAAACCCCAGGAGCAATTCTTCCAGCGCCTGGGCAGCCTGAAAAAGGAACTGCACGTACTGCCGGGGTTCTTCCACGACACCCTCGGCGAGCGCGACCGGCACCTGGCGGTCAGCCGCGCCAGACGCTTCATCGAACAGGGCTTCCTCAGCCCGGTGAATCGCCCGGGCCTGCTGGACGCCGACCGCATCGGCGAGACCTGCGCCGAGTCCGAAGCACTGGCCGCGCCACTGCCACACAACTCGCCACGCGACCTGTACTGGCGCCTGACCCGCGCCGGCATGGCCGTGGGCGGCAAGCTGTCGGCCGGGGTCAAGCTCGGCTTCGACACCGGTTTCGACTCCGGCAGCACCCTGGACTACGTCTATCGCAACCAGCCCACCGGGCACACTGCGCTGGGCCGGCTGATCGACCAGAATTACCTGAACTCCATCGGCTGGCGCGGCATCCGCCAACGCAAGCTGCACGTCGAGGAACTGCTGCGCCTGGCCATGGCCCGGTTGCGCGAGCAGGGTCGCGAGGTGCGCATCGTCGATATCGCTGCCGGCCACGGGCGCTACATCCTCGAAGCCCTGCAAGGGGTCACGCCGCTGCCGGAATCGATCCTGCTGCGCGACTACAGTGATATCAACGTCCGCGACGGCAGCGCGCTGATCGCCGAGAAGGGCCTCGGCGAGATCGCCCGCTTCGTCAAGGGCGATGCCTTCGACCGCGCCGACCTCGCCGCGCTGGACCCCAAGCCCAGCCTGGCGGTGGTGTCGGGGCTGTATGAACTGTTCGCCGACAACGGCATGGTCGGCAACTCCCTGGCCGGGCTGGCCGAAGCCTGCGAGCCGGGCGCCTACCTGGTCTATACCGGACAACCGTGGCACCCGCAGCTGGAACTGATCGCCCGCGCCCTGACCAGCCATCGCCAGGGCCAGGCCTGGGTGATGCGCCGACGCAGCCAGGCGGAAATGGACCAGTTGGTGGAAGCCGCCGGGTTCCGCAAGATCACCCAGCGGGTCGATGAATGGGGGATCTTCAGCGTCTCCCTGGCACAACGGGTGCAATGATGGACGCCACCGCGCGCGAAGCCGGCCTGCTCAAGCGCGCCGTGCTCTGGCTGCTGCTTCTGGCACCGTTGTTCTTCGGCAGCTATGGCTTCGCCACCTGGTACACCAGCCAGCGCAGCGATGTCGGCAGCTTCGTGTTCGGCTGGGAGAGCCAGATACCGTTCTGGGCCTGGACCATCGTGCCCTACTGGTCCATCGACCTGCTGTACGGCCTGTCCCTGCTGTTGCCACGCAGCAGACGCGAGCTGGACCGGCACGCCCTGCGCCTGCTGACGGCGCAGGCCATCGCGGTGTCGTGCTTCCTGCTCTGGCCGCTGACCTTCACTTTCACCCGGCCACCGCTGGACGGCGTGTTCGGCTGGCTGTTCGCGGTGCTGGCCGGCTTCGACAAGCCGTTCAACCAGGCGCCGTCGCTGCACATCGCCCTGCTGGTGATCCTCTGGGTCATGTACCGCCGACATTTCAACGGGGCCGGACGCTGGCTGGTGCACGGCTGGTTCGCCTTGATCGGCCTCTCGGTGCTGACCACCTATCAACATCACTTCATCGACGTGCCCACCGGCGCCCTGGCCGGCTGGCTGTGCGTCTGGCTGTGGCCGGACGATCGCTCCAGCCCGCTGGCGGTGGCGCGGCCGGCCCGCGACGGGCAGCGTCTGCGCCTGGCGGCCCGCTACGGGCTGGCCGCCCTGCTGCTGGCCGTTGCCGCCGGCTATTTCGCCGGCGGCGCGCTGTGGCTGTTCTGGCCGGCGCTGGCCCTGGCGCTGGTGGCGCTCAACTACGCGCTGTTCGGCGCCCAGGGCTTCCAGAAGCGCGCCGACGGCAGCCTCAGCCCGGCCGCGCGCTGGCTGTTCGCGCCCTACCGGGCAGGCGCCTGGATCAATTCACGGCTGTGGACAAGATCCCATCCACAACCCGATCCGCTTGTGGATAACCTCTGGCTCGGCCGCCTGCCCGGCCGCGACGAACTGCGAGCCGGCCCGTTCAAGGCCATCGTCGACCTGTGCGCCGAACTGCCGCTGGCGCCAGAAGGGCGAGCCTATCGGAACATCCCGGTGCTGGACCTGATCGCCCCCTCCGCCGAACAGTGCCGGGAGGCCGCGCAGGCCATCGAACAACTGCGCCAGCACGGACCGCTGCTGGTCTGCTGCGCCCTGGGTTACTCGCGCAGTGCCACGGCCGTCGCCGCCTGGCTGTTGCACAGCGGCCGGGTGCAGGAAATCGACGAGGCCCTGGCCCTGATCCGTGCGGCGCGCCCCGGCGTGGTCCTGCACCCGGCCCACCGCCAGGCGCTGGAAGCCATGATCCACCTGCAGCCCGGTGCGGCCCCCGCCCACCTGAGGATCGCCGATGCCCGCTGACATTCCCCTGCAGGTCGTCGCCAGCCTGTTGCGCCGAGGGCGCTCGCTGGATCAGTTATCCACAGGGCTGACGCTGCTCGGTGTGCTGCTGGGCCTGGCACCGCTGCTGATCGGTACGCTCAGCCCGTGGTGCCTGGGGCTCGGCCTGTGGTTGGCCGTGTCGGGGCTGTTGCAGAAATACTGGGCGTTCAGGGTCGCCTTCGACGCCGACCTGTTTCAACTGATGGCCGGCAACCCGAGTGCCCTGGGCGACCGCACCGAAGCCCTCGACACCGCGCTGCAGGACCTGGGCCTGCAACCGCGACAGTCGCTCAGCCGTCCCTGGAGCGAACGTAGCCGCGGTGCGCTGCGCCTGCTCAAGCGCCAGGCCCTGTGGCTGGCGTTGCAGATCCTGCCGCCCCTGATCGTCATCCTGGCCAGCCCCTGGCTGCCTTTCGCCGGATAAGGAATCGTCATGCTCGAACCCGTGGTAGCCACCCTGATCACCTCCGCCGCGCGCCTGATCACCGGCGCGCGCAGCCTGTGGATAGGTTGCGCGCCCGACCCGGTGCAACGCATCTACTTCGCCAACCACAGCAGCCATGGCGACTTCGTGCTGCTCTGGGCCTCGCTGCCGCCAGCGCTGCGGACACTCACCCGGCCAGTCGCCGGCGCCGACTACTGGAACCGCAGCACGCTGCGCCGCTACATCATTCGGCGGGTGTTCAACGGCGTACTGATCGACCGCGAACGCAAGGAGCCTGGGGATAACCCACTGCAACCGATGCTCGACGCCCTGGAACAGGGCCACTCGCTGATCATCTTTCCCGAGGGCACCCGCAACCAGGAAGAAGGCCTGCTGCCGTTCAAGAGCGGGATTTTCCATCTGGCGCGGGCTTATCCACAGGCGCAACTGATTCCGGTGTGGATCGCCAACCTCAACCGGGTCATGCCCAAGGGCCGGGTGCTGCCCCTGCCGCTGTTGTGCACCACCGCCTTCGGCGCACCGCTGCAACTCGAAGAAGACGAAAGCAAAGAACATTTCCTGCAACGCAGCCGCGATGCGCTGCTGGCCCTGGCACCGGAGCAACATTGAGATGGATAGGCAGACCCTGATGTTGTTCGCCGGGATCGGCATGATCCTGGTCCTGGCTTCGCTGATCGGCTTCATCCTCAAGCGACGCGCCGGCGATGCACCGAACGCGGTGATCGACAACCTCAACGCACGGATCAACGCCTGGTGGGTGATGGTGCTGGTGATCGGTACCGCCTTCTGGCTCGGTACCGGAGCGGTGATCCTGCTGTTCTACGCGGTGTCGTTCTATGCCCTGCGCGAGTTCCTGACCCTGACGCCGACCCGGCGCAGCGACTATCCGGCGCTGGTGGCGGCGTTCTACCTGGCGCTGCCGCTGCAGTACCTGCTGATCTATTCCGACTGGTACGGGCTGTTCTCGATCTTCATCCCGGTGTACGTGTTCCTGCTGCTGCCGATCCTCGCCTCCCTCGGCGGCGACAGCACGCATTTCCTGGAACGGGCCTCGAAGGTCCAGTGGGGCTTGATGATCGCGGTGTTCTGCGTGTCGTTCGTGCCGGCCCTGCTGACCCTCGACATCGCCGGCTACGAAGGGCGCAACCTGCTGCTGATCGCCTACCTGGTGATCGTGGTGCAACTGTCGGACGTGCTGCAGTACGTCTGCGGCAAGCTGTTCGGCAAACGCAAGATCGCGCCCAACCTGTCGCCGTCGAAAACCGTCGAAGGCTTCGTCGGCGGCATCACCCTGGCTTCGCTGATCGGCGGCGCGCTGTTCTGGATCACCCCGTTCAAGCCCTGGCAGGCATTGCTGATCGCCCTGCTGATCAACCTGCTGGGCTTTGCCGGCGGTATCGTCATGTCGGCGATCAAGCGCGACCGCGGGGTCAAGGACTGGGGCCACATGATCGAGGGCCACGGCGGCATGCTCGACCGGCTGGACTCGGTGTGCTTCGCCGCGCCGATCTTCTTCCACCTGGTGCGCTACTGGTGGACCTGACCGGTCCGCTCACCTGATCCGATTGTTCCCACGCCCCGCGTGGGAATGCAGCCCCTGACGCTCTGCGTCACCCGTGCGGACGCGTCCTGGGAGACGTTCCCACGGGGACCGTGGGAACGCTCACCGCTGGCAAGACAGGCACTTGACCGGCATCCTGCTATGCGCTCATATTATGATCATAATATTTTGTTTCCCTTGGTGACCCGACTGGCAGGAGAACAACCATGAGCAATTACGACGTGATCATCATCGGCGGTGGGCCTGGCGGCTATAACGCGGCGATCCGCGCCGGTCAGCTGGGCCTGAGAGCCGCCTGTGTGGAGGGCCGCGACACCCTCGGCGGCACCTGCCTGAACGTCGGCTGCATGCCCTCCAAGGCCCTGCTGCACGCCTCCGAACTGTATGAGGCGGCCACCAGCGGCGAGCTGGCCAACCTCGGTATCGAGGTGACGCCGCGCCTCGACCTGGCGCAGATGATGAAGCAGAAGGACGACAGCGTTGCCGGGCTGACCAAGGGTATCGAGTACCTGTTTCGCAGGAACAAGGTCGACTGGATCAAGGGCTGGGGCCGCCTCACAGGGCCCGGTCAGGTCGAGGTGACGGCCGCCGATGGCCGCAAGAGCCAACTGCAGGCCCAGGACATCGTGATCGCCACCGGTTCCGAACCGACGCCACTGCCCGGCGTGGAAATCGACAACCAGCGCATCCTCGACTCCACCGGCGCCCTCTCGTTGCCGGAAGTGCCGCGCCACCTGGTGGTGATCGGCGCCGGGGTGATCGGCCTGGAACTGGGCTCGGTGTGGCGACGGCTCGGCAGTCAGGTCACGGTGGTCGAATACCTCGACCGCATCTGCCCCGGCACCGACCTCGAGGCTGGCAAGACCCTGCAGCGCGCCCTCGGCAAACAGGGCATCGGCTTCAGGCTCGGTACCAAGGTGACCCGCGCCACCCCTTCGGCCACCGGCGTACAACTGCGGGTCGAGCCGGCCGCCGGCGGCGAGAGCGAACTGATCGAAGCCGATTACGTGCTGGTGGCGATCGGCCGCCGCCCGTTCACCCGCGGCCTCGGCCTGGAAAACGTCGGCCTCGCCACCGACCCGCGCGGCCTGCTCGCACAGCACGGTCATCGCAGCGAAGTGCCGGGCATCTGGGTGATTGGCGATGTCACCTCGGGACCGATGCTCGCCCACAAGGCCGAGGACGAAGCCATGGCCTGCATCGAACGGATCGCCGGCAAGGCCGCCGAGGTCAACTACGCCCTGATTCCCAGCGTGATCTACACCCGCCCGGAACTGGCGAGTGTCGGCAAGACCGAAGAGCAGCTCAAGGCCGAAGGCCGCGCCTACAAGGCCGGCAAGTTTCCCTTCAGCGCCAACAGCCGCTCCAAGATCAACCACGAGACCGAAGGGTTCGCCAAGGTCCTGGCCGATGCGCAGACCGACGAGATCCTCGGCGTGCACCTGGTCGGCCCGAGCGTCAGCGAGATGATCGGCGAATACTGCGTGGCCATGGAGTTCTCGGCCTCGGCCGAAGACATCGCCCTGACCTGCCACCCACACCCGACCCGCTCCGAGGCCTTGCGCCAGGCGGCGATGAACGTGGAAGGCCTGGCGACACAGATCTAGTGCCCTGTGTAGCTGATTCGCTTGCTCAACTTCGAGTCTTCGAATTGACCGTACAGGACACTAGACAGGAAGATGATCGAGCGGCAGCGGTCCGGGCGCCTTCACCGCCTGGATCGCAAAGTTGCTGCGGATGTCGCGCACTCCCGGCAGGCGCAACAGTTCGCCGGTGAGGAAGCGTTCGTAGGCACGCAGGTCGGGGACCACCACCTGCAGCAGGAAATCCGACTCGCCGGACACCAGGAACGCCGAGATCACCTGCGGCAGGGCCGTGACCGCCAACCGGAACGCCTCGGCGTCGGCCTCGTGGTGCCGCTCGACCTTCACCCCGACGAACACCGTCAGCCCCAGCCCGACCTCGTCCCGATCCAGGTTCACCTGGTAACCGCGAATCACCCCGGCCTCTTCCAGCATGCGCACCCGGCGCAAACACGGCGAGGCCGACACGCCGATCTCGTCGGCCAGTTCGACGTTGCTCAGGCGGCCATCGCGTTGCAGCGCGGCGAGAATCTTGCGGTCGTAGGCATCGAGTTTGATTTTTGGCATATCCAGCTACCCGAGTGGTTCCTGTTGGCATTTTGTGCCAAGTCTAAGCCCGTGCGGGGTCGAATACGCAAGCACCTGCCCCGGCCTTCCGGCATAGACTTTTGCCTGTTCCCCCACTCAATCGAGAGAACGGCAACGATGCTCCTCTACCTGCTCGCGCTGGCGATGGTCTATCTGCTCCCCGGTCCCGACATGATCCTGCTGCTGCAAACCGGCGCCCGCCATGGCCGCGCCCTGGCTCTCACCACCGCACTGGGGCTGGCCGTGGCCCGTGCCTGCCATGTCGTCCTCGCCGCCCTGGGCCTGGCGGCACTGTTCAGGGCGGCCCCGTGGACCTTCGACCTGGTGCGCCTGGCAGGCGCCACCTACCTGCTGTGGATCGGTATCCGCATGCTGCGCCCCGGCACGCTGGCCAGCCTTGGGGGCGACGCCCGGGCCGCGCACCCTCTTCGACTCGGTTGGCGCGGCGCCTTTCGCCAGGGGCTGCTGACCAATCTGCTCAACCCCAAGGCACTGCTGTTCTGTTCGGTGCTGCTGCCACAGTTCATCGATGCCCAGGCCGGGGCCGTCGGCGCCCAATTCCTCGGGCTCGGTGCAACGCTGGTAGGCGTCGGCCTGCTGTTCGACAGCGCCTATGCCCTGACCGGCGCCTGGATCGGCCGCTGGCTGGACAGCAACCCGCGGGCCCAGCGTCTGCAGCAATGGCTGTTCGGCGGCCTGCTGATCGGCTTTGCCGCGCGCCTGGCCTTTATCCAGCAAGCCTGAACCTTCATGCATGACAAACGCCGTTAGCAGGTGAGCCGACGGCGTTTTTCTTATACATTTCATTCCTCATTTATTCAGGCAGTCCAGTCACCATGACCAGCACGCTCGATCGTCTTATCGCCGGCACTCCCATTCTCTACGCGGGTAATCGGGTTTCCCCGGTACCGCCGGAATTGGCCGAGCGTTTCCAGCCGGGCGATCATCTGCTGGTCGACCAGAGCAGCGGTGAACTGCTGCTGATCCCACAGTCGGTGCAGCAGCTCGCCGCGGCTGCCATCGATGCCGCGCAAAACGCCTTCAGTGCCCTGGCACAGGTTTCGGACGAAGCCATCAGCCGCTTCTTCGACCTGTTCGCCGGGCACCTGGAGGCCGAGCCATCCTGGGCCTTGATCGAGGCCGCCAACCAGGCCGACCTGGCCCGCGCCCAAGCCCTGGGGCGCTCCACCACGCGCCTGGCCACCAGCCAGGCCATGCGCCGCGACATGATCGCCGGGCTGCGCGCCTGGCGCGATGCACCGCTGATCCGTGGCCGCGTACGCGAGTCCGTGGAACATGCAGGCTGGAAAGTCGAGCAGGTGGTCGCACCGCTGGGTGTGGTGGCGTTCGTTTTCGAGGGCCGGCCCAACGTCTTCGCCGATGCGGCCGGGGTTCTGCGCACCGGCAATACCGCCGTGCTGCGCATTGGCAGCGATGCCCTCGGCACCGCCCAGGCGATCGTCAGGCACGCCCTGGCGCCGGCCCTGCGTGAAGCCGGTTTGCCAGAGGGTGCGGTATCGCTGGTGGAAAGCCTCGACCGCGCAGCGGGCTGGGCGATGTTCGCCGACCGCCGCCTGTCCCTGGCCGTGGCCCGTGGCTCGGGCCACGCAGTGAAACAGCTCGGCGGCATCGCCCAGCAGGCCGGTACCGTCGTCAGCCTGCACGGCACCGGCGGTGCTTGGCTGGTCGCCCACCAGGATGCCGATGCCGCCCGTTTCGCCGACGTGGTGCGCAACTCCCTCGATCGCAAGGTATGCAACACACTGAACGTCTGTGTGATCCATCGTCAGCGGGCGGCGGAACTGGTGCCGGTATTCCTCGAGGCCCTGACCGAGGCCGGCCGGGCTCGTGGTCAGAGCTGCAAGCTGCATGTGGTCAGTGGCGACGAAGGCGTGCTGCCCGAACAGTGGCTGCAGGCGCGGGTTCAGGTTCGCCGGGCCGAGGGCGACCAGGAAGAGGCACAGACGGAAATCCTCCCCGAGGCGCAACTGGGTCGAGAATGGGAATGGGAGGACACGCCGGAAGTCAGCCTGAAGATCGTCGACGACCTGGACCAGGCCATCGCCCTGTTCAATCGCTACAGCCCGCAGTTCACCGTGTCGCTGCTCAGCGCCGATCGCCAGGCCCATGACTACTTCTACAACAGCATCAATGCGCCCTTCGTGGGTGATGGTTTCACCCGTTGGGTCGATGGGCAGTATGCGTTGAACAAGCCGGAGCTGGGTCTTTCGAACTGGGAGAACGGTCGGCTGTTCGCCCGTGGCGCGATTCTCTCGGGTGACGGGGTGTTCACCCTGCGCAGCCGGATGACTCAGGTCGATACCCGCCTGCGCCGCTGACCGATACAGACGCTACACCTGCTTGAGTGTTCCCACGCTCCGCGTGGGAACGACCCATCACAGCCGCATGGTTCAGAGATCGAGCACCAATGGCTCCTCCCCCTGGGCCGGGACCGCACAGCAGATCAACACTTGCCCGTCCCCCGGCAGTTCCGCCGGCGGCCGCGGGTAATGCACCCGTCCACTGATCAGGCGCGTGCTGCAGGTACCGCACGAGCCACCCCGGCAACTGAACTCCGGCCGCAAGCCACGGCTCTCCGCCAACGCCAGCAGGCTTTCCCCCTCCGGCTGCCAACGGGCCTCTTTCGCCGACCGGTGGAACAGCACCGGCACCGCTACGGTAGCCGCCGGCGGCTGCTCGATCTGCCTGGCACCCGGATCCAACCGCCGACTCAGCGTCGACGGACCAAAAGTTTCGGCATGGATCTGCTCGTCACGAATATCCCTGTCACGCAATTGATCGTATAAATCCTGGGTAAAGCCACCCGGCCCGCAGAGAACGAAATCCACCGCGTCATAGTCGTCGATACGCAGCAACTGCTGCATGACCTCGACACTCAGGCGCCCACGCACATCGTAATCCCTGCCCGGCACCGCCTGCGCCTCCGGCTGGCTCAGCAGACGCACCACCCGCACCGTTTCACCGGCACGCGCCATCAACTCGTCCAACTCCTTGGTGAACGGCAATTCCGCCAGCGAGCGGGCACTGAGGAACAGCACGGTCGGCCGCATCCGCCGTGTGCGCTGCCCCTGGTAAACCACCTCGCGCAGCATCGACAGCAACGGCGTGATGCCGACACCCGCCGCCAGCAGCACCAGCGGACGCGGCGCACTCGGTGCCACGGTGAAGTGCCCTTGCGGTGCCCGGGCCTCAAGCAGATCGCCTACCTGCAGGCGGTCGTGAATATGTGACGACACCCGCCCATCACGTTTCACGCTGATTCGTAGAAACGCATCCGAGGGCGCGCCAGACAGGCTGTAGGTGCGAATATGAGTTTGCCCGTCGATACTCAAGCGCAAGGGCAGATGCTGCCCGGCCTGGAACAGCGGACTCCCCGCCCCGTCGGCTGGCTGCAGGTACAACGAACGGATATTGCGGCTTTCCTCGACGATCCGCTCGATGCGCAGCGGCCGCCAGCTATTGCCCAATGCTTCGGCCTGCAAGCGGGCGGCAGCCTGCTGCCAATTGCCGGTCATCAGGCTATTGGGGGAAAAGCCTTCGAACTTCCAGCGCAAGGTCGAACCAGCCGGGCGGCGAACAACATGTTCCACGTGGAACGTCCACAAACGCTCCGCGCCCTGGAATGCTTTCACTAACGGGCCGTCGAGAATGATCTCGGTGCGACCGCTCAATTGCAGCAGGTCGCCACTGTTGAAGTCGATGAACAACAAACCGGCCCGTGGATTGACCAGCAGGTTGCCCAGGGTGTTGAAGAACAGGTTGCCGGAGAAGTCCGGGATGGTCAGGCAGTCACCCTCCACCCGGACGAAACCGCTCTGGCCGCCGCGATGGGAAACGTCCACCGAACGGGCACCGTCGATATCGACATAGCTGGCGACGAAAAAGGTATCGGCTTGACGAATCATCGCCGTGGCCAGCGGGTCCAGTGTCGTGCCACGGTGGACGACCCGTTGTGCCGGATCGACTGGCGCCACCCGCTCGAACTGGCGTAGCTGGATATACTGCGGGCAGTTACCGAAGCTGTGTTCCACGACGATATCCAGGCCCTGTTTTCCCAGGCTGTGGATACGCCCATTGATCCGGTTGCGCCGCCGCGTGTGCAGTTCGATGCCCAACAGGCCCAGCGCCGCCCCTTGTCGCACGGCTTTATAAGTCGGGTCCTCGGGATGGGGAAAACTGTCGACCAACAGGTGTTTCGGATCCGGGGACGAGGCAAAACCAGGTTCGCCTTCGAACAGGCTGGCCCAAGGCCGCCCCGCGTCATCGACCGCACCCAACAGCATGAACGGCAGTTGCCGGAAGAAATCGCGATGCTGGTCCGGCATATAGTCCCGGACCACCCGGGTGCCCAGTTCAGCCATCCGCTCAGCGACGCCGACTCGTGCCTGCATCTGCCGTTCGCCCGCATGCCAGGGTGAAACGCCGGACTGTTTCATCGCGATCTCTCCCTTGCGGACTCAGGCCGTCTGCAAGCCAACGACAGTGCGTGGCATCGGTACGAAACCTGGCAAGGCTTCGATGCGCGCCAGCCAGGCCCTCACGTTAGGGTAGTCCACCAACGAGACGTTGCCCTCCGGTGCATGGGCGATGTAGCTGTAGCCGGCGACATCGGCGATGGTCGGTTCGGAGCCGACCAGATAAGGCGTGTGGCTCAACTCCTGCTCGACCACCTTGAGCAAGGCATGGGAGCGGCTGATCGCCTCCTCGGCATCGAAGTTCGCACCAAACACAGTGATCAGCCTCGCCCGCGCCGGACCAAAGGCAATCGGCCCCGCCGCCGCCGACAGCCAACGCTGCACCCGGGCAGCACCGAGCGGATCGCTCGGCAGCCAGCGGCCGTTGCCATACTTCTGGGCCAGGTACACCAGGATCGCGTTGGAGTCGGCGAGGACCACACCCTGGTCGTCAATCACCGGTACCTGGCCAAAGGGGTTCAGCGCGAGGTATTCGGGCTTCTTGTGGGCACCGCCGGGCAGATCGACATGGATCAGTTCCACCGGCAGGCCGAGCAGGGACAGCATCAACTCGACGCGATGGGCATGACCGGAGCGAGGGAAGTTATAGAGTTTGATGGCAGGCTGAGACATTGGACACTCCAGAGGCGCTGATGCGATCCGGGATGGACCGCGCGGTGGAGTCATCTTCCGCCTCCGGCGAAACCAACAGAATCACCAGGAATGGCAATCCGTTATTTCAGTGGGTGAAATAAAGCGCCAGAGGACTCAACCGTGTTCATCCTCTCAAGGCCCGATTTTCCCTCAGGGCCGCCACCACAAAATCGACAAAACTGCGCACTCGTACCGGGGCCTTGCGCCCGCCCTGGTACACCACATGAATCGGCAACGGCGGCAGCTCGAAGTGCTCGAGCACCACCTCCAGTTCACCCGAGGCCAGCTTGTCCGCCACCTGGTAGGACAACACCCGGGTCAATCCCGCGCCCAGGCACGCCGCCCGTATCGCCGCCTGGTTCGCGGTCACCGCCATGCGCGGTTCCAATCGCACATTCAGCGGCTTGTCGCCGTCGGCGAACTGCCAGCTGCGGACCTGGGAAGCGCTGGATGTCATGATGATCCGCGCCTGGCGCAACTCATCCGGATGCCCGGGCCGGCCATGCTGCGCCAGGTAGCCGGGGGAGGCACACACCACCCGCCGCACCTGCCCTACCCGCACCGCGTGATGTCCGCTGTCCGCCAACTCGCCAATGCGCACCGCCACGTCGATACCGTCCTCGACCATGCGCACCACCCGGTCGATCAGCAGCGCATTGATGGTTACGGCCGGATACTGTTCCAGGTAACGCACCATCACCGGCGTGACGTACAACTCGCCAAACAGCACCGGCGCGGTCATGGTCAGTTGCCCGCTGGGATGGGCGTGGCTGTCGGCAGCGCTGGCTTCGGCTTCTTCCAGTTCGGCGAGAATCCGCCGGCAGTCCTCGAAATAGCGCTGGCCGGGTTCGGTCAGGTGCACATTGCGCGTGGTACGAATCAGCAGTTGCGCGCCAATGCGTTGCTCCAGGGCCGCCACCGCCCGGGTGACGCTGGGCGCCGACAGGTTCAGGCGCCGCGCGGCCGCCGAAAAGCCCTGCTCCTGGGCGACGGCAAGAAACACCTGCATTTCCTGGAATCTGTCCACTGTGCCCCCTGTACGCACCCGCAAAGAAAAGAGCCGCATCGGCGGCCCTCTTCAGCGTATCGAAAACCCGGCGGGATTACCCGGAGAGTTTTTCCAGGAACGCCAGCAGCGCCTGGTTCACGCTGGCCGGGTTCTCGATGCTGGAAATGTGCCCCGCCTCGGGAATGCCGATGTACGGGCAGCCGATGAGTTCGGCCATTTCCCGCGCTTCGCTCGGTGGCCTAGGCTTGTCCTGCTCGCCGCACATCACCAGGGTGGTCTCGGCATTCAGCGCGGCCAACGCCGCAAGACGATCGTCACGGCCGAAGATCAGCCGCCCCAGCGGGACGATGCTGTTGAGCAGTTGCTCGCGGGAGTAGGCCGTCAGGGAATGGCGGAAGGTCTGGTAGAACGGCGTCTCGGGGTCGATGCCGGGCCTGAAGAAGATCGGCACGATGGCATCGAGCAGCGGCGGCGGGATAGTGCCGGCGTCCTCGATCATCTTCAGCATCGAGAAGTAATACTGGCGGGTGGCTTCCGGTTCGGCACCGGCATAGGTGTCCATCAGCACCAGGCCACGAATGCGTTGCGGCGCAGCCAGTGCCAGGCGCGCGCCCCACATGCCGCCGACCGACAGGCCGACCAGGCTGAAACGCTGGATATCCAGCCGGTCGAGCAAGGCCAGAACCTGGCTGGCCAGGTCATCCAGGCTGTGGGTGTTGGCCGGCAAGGGTCCCGACTGACCGTGGCCCCACAGCTCCGGCACGATCACCCGATAGTGCCGGGACAACACGGCGATCTGCGGCGCCCACATGGCGCTGTCCCACAGGTAGCTGGAACCCAGGACGACCACCTCGCCCTCCCCCTGGTCCAGGTAATGGAGCGGTTGCCCATCGATAGTCACAACTGGCATGGAATCCCCCTTGGGTGTGGATAAGACGGCAGATGCCTGTGCGGCATGCGGTGAGTGAATCTTGCAGAGATCGGACAGTATTGGCTACAGGAGTTCACCGGCCAACAGCCAGGGTTTTGTAATGAAAGATTCTGCATCAATGTTGATAATCCATAGCCAGTGAAAACGGATAGCTTGTGGATATCAGGACGGTTCAAGCACACTCATTCAAGCCACAGGGGCAGTTCCTGCAGAACAGGTTTCTTCTACTATCATTTGGTCTTTTTACTCTTGAACGCAGGACGCAGGGGAAATCAGTGGAAATTTCAAGTATTGCGACATTATCTGGAATAGCGGCGCCATCAGAGGCGCGGCGAGAGGCGGCAAAACGGATGGCCGTCGAAGTTCTCGCCTCGCTCGAAAATCGAGACGACATCATCGAGAAGCGTGGCCTTGATGCGAAGTTCGGGAAGCCTGACGCGAACTGGGCCGATGACTCTCCAAACGACTTTCGTGACGCCGTCAAACTGCTTGCAACGCTTGAATGGACACACATCAGCAATCTGAGGCTGATGGCGCAATGCTTTACTGGCTACAGCCTCAGGGAAATGAAAGGGGCACGCGGCGTTCGAAGTGTTGGCGAAATATCGAGCGACTTCGACGACCGCTTGCGCCAGATAGACCCCACTGAGGTCATTCGGTCCTGGCAAGACTCTGTAAAAGATGTGCCGGAATGGGCCAGGGTAAAACCGCCCCATATCCTGGGGGAAGTCGGCTGGTACGTTGACGGCGTCCTCGTCAACTACGATACCCGCGTCTACCAGGAAAGGATGACGCTGCTCTATTCGTCCGGAGTTCTGGACAAGCTGAGATCGCTGGGTCGACCGGCGAGAATTCTTGAAATCGGCGGTGGGTATGGCGCTCTGGCGCTGGCACTGATGGAGGCCGTACCCGACTGCGAATATGTCATCTGCGATTTGCCAGAGAGCCTGCTTTTCTCCGGTATCTACCTGTCGATAGCGACCCAGAACGTGAAAATGCATGGCGGAGCCGGTAACGAGCGCCTGTCGTTGCTACCGAATTACCTGTTCGACACGCTGTCCGAAAATTTCGACCTGGTCATCAACACGCTGTCGATGAGTGAAATGTCGGAGTACCAGGTAAAGCGATACGCATCCGGTATCAGGAATCAGATTTCCGACCACGGCATATTTTTCGAGCAGAACCAGAACAATATCGTGATGGGGCTCTCGTTCGCCGAGGCTCTGTTGGCCCCTGAATTTCCTGCGCGCCAGCAAATGCAAAGCCGGATGGTGCTCACTGAAGGCTCACCCAACCTCTGGGCGAACTCGCAGCAGGTGCTTGATGGCCTTCAGCGGCCGACAGCGCAAGCTCCTGCAGTGAAGGCTGCAGCAATCGCGCCCCCCGTCGAGGCTCCACCCAGCCCGGCGGTCACTCCTCCAGCCAGCTGGATGACCAGGATAAAGGCCGGCATCAAGCGCAGGCTGGCATCTGCCACCTCACGCTGACACTCCGTTTCATCGTGTTTCACAAGGCCCGTCTCGACGGGCCTTTTCCATGCTGGACAGACCCAGGACCGACGACTGAAGCGGCGAGCCTTCCGGCAAGAGAAGGACGCCATTCACCCAAGCGATCGATGTGCACCGCTCAGCAACGCGTCCACCACCGCCCGGGCCATTTCGACCGAATGGGTGATCGACCAGAGCTGGTCCCGAGCCAGGTCGTTGGTGGAAGGAACCAGATCATCGGCGACGTACTCGGCAGCCTTGAGCAAAAACGACACATGCTGCAGGGCCACTTCCACGTCGATGCCGGCGCGGACCGTGAAAACCGGGAGCTTGTGGGCGTTGAGGTAATCGGCAGGAGGGGCGGCGGTTTTATCGATTACGCCAAAGCGCGGTGGCTGCGCAGGGTCGGAGTCGGGGGCGAGATAGTCGATGCAACGGCCAATGACATCACGCACCACGGCGCATTTTTCATCCAGAGTGGAAGTATGGGGTGGGTCTGGAACGATCTTGGTTTTCATGAAGTTCGGCTCCTGGTTCGAGAGACCACCACCTACCGTCGTCAAACAATGAGGTGGCAGCTGTACGCAGGTTGACGAACCGGGAACCAAGGAACCGGCAGACCCTAAGGCCTCCCGCGCACAGCCGCCATGAAGCGTTCCTTCCCCAGATGAGCCAGGAAGGACGTGGTGGCGCAAAGGCGCTCTGATTCGTTCGGATCGTCAAACCCGCTCGTTGATTTGGCAACGAGAACCAGAGCCTAAAGGCAGGGCTGATTGATCAACAAGTCAGCTCAAGCCGACGGCATTGTAGGCAAAACCCAGCCAAACCAGTAGGTAGGCCGACGAGCTGTGGATAAGTCGACAGGCCCATTAACACTTTGAAACCTTCGTTTTCGGCCCCGACGGCTCGACTGCGCTAACCTCATGGTTTTCAAGCACTGAAATTTCCTACATGAACTACTCAGGACTTCTCTGCGCCGCCTTGCTGTTGTCGCTTGCCGGGTGCGAACAATCGGCCTCTTCGGGCAGTGGAATGTCCTCGACACACCCCGACGCCGCGGCCCTCAAGGGTGGTTTTCGAGGCACCGGCAACGAGCCGGGCTGGGTCGTTGAAGTGGGGATGGGAGAAACGCCGCCGCTGCACCTGGAGATGAACTACGGCCGGCAGAAAACCGAGGTGACCAAGAGCGAATCAACCACCGACGGCTTTTTCGGCAATGCCGCGGACGGTACTGAAATCCAGGTACTGATCGACAGGAGCCCCTGCACCGACGACATGAGCGGCAAGCCATTCGAGGCCACCGTGCTGCTCAAGGTCGGGGATCGCGACTACCACGGTTGTGGTGAGTGGCTTGTAGCGCACTAGCCAGCAGGCTGAACACGGCACAAGCGCAAACAGCGTAGACCGTTGCACCGTGTTCCCGGCTGATGCACGAAAACGGGTTTTCCTCTGCCCCCGGAACAAGCGACTGCTTGCTCTGGTGTCCCCCTTTTCCGGTATAGATCTCTCCCCTCTGTAAACGCCTAATGACGTCAAGTTGATCGTTTTCAGTCATGGCTACGTTGGAATCCACCAACTTCGCTACCCCCCCATGGATCCCTCGCCGGCGCATGACGCGAATGATATCGGCCGCTCAAGCAAGCACCCGACCACGATGCAATGACGGTCGGTTCGCTGTGGTTACCGAACAGACAGAACGTCCATTGCACATTCCGCCCCCCTCTCCCTGGCTTTTCACATCCGATCCATTGGTTGTTGGCGAGCCTGAGTGACTTGAATACAGGCGCCCCCATGACATCCGCTGACTTGCCAATGTTCGCCCCTGAAACGCCAGCCGTTGAACTCACCTCCCCCCAGCAAGGCATCTGGTTTGACCAGATCGCGAATCCCGAACTGCCCTACTACAACATCGGCATGGTCCTTGAGATCAAGGGTGAACTGGATCTGCCGCTGTTCGAGAAAGCGTTCCAGCTGATCGTGGATCGCCATGAGTCCTTGCGCCTGGTGCTCAGTGAGCAGGGTGCAAGCGTGCGTCAGCGCGTACTGCCCCACGTCAAGGCGAAGCTGAGCGTTGTCGAGTTTTCAGGCGAACAGGCTGGCGAAGAACCTGTAAAGGCCTACCTGCAAGATGTTTTTCGCCAGCCGTTCACGCTGCTGGGGGAGGTGCTGTGGGAGGCCAGGCTCGTGCGCTGCGGAGCGGATCGGCATTACTGCCTGTATCGCAACCACCACCTGGTAGGGGATGGCATCGCGGTCTATTTGATCATTCACGCGGTGGTAGACGCTTACAACGGCCTGCTGCGGGGTGATCACAATCCACCCCAGGGAAATTCTTATCTGTCGTTTCTCGCCGAGGACCGAGCCTATCTGGAATCGACCCGTTTCGAACGTGACAAGGCTTTCTGGAAAGAGCGCTATGCCGAGCTGCCGCCACCCTTTCTGCAGCCACGCGTCGCGGTTGCCGACAACCGAACAGCGCCCAGCGCGCTGAGCCAGATGATGATCCCCCGGGCTCTTTTCGAGGAGCTCGGGCAGTTTGCACGCAGTAAGGGCCTGTCACTGCCTCATATTTTCATGAGCGTCATCAGCACTTACTTCTGCCGTACCACCGGTGTCGACTCCATCGTCATCGGCATGCCGGTCCACAACCGGACAACGGCTTACCAGAAGAACACCGCGGGCATGTTCTCCTCCCTGAATCCCATCCGTCTTGAGGTGGACCCCCAGGCTTCGTTTCTGGAACTGATGCAGACGACCTCCACCCAGTTGCGCCGCAGCTACCGGTATCAACGCTTTCCGATCGCAGAACTCAACCGGATGCTGAAACTGAACCAGATGGGCCGGCGGCAACTGTTTGACGTGTCACTGTCGTTTGAGAGTCTCGATGGAGAGGTGATCTTCGGCGACAGCCCGACCAAAGTGCATTCCCTGTACAGCGGGCATGAGCGCCTGCCGCTGGCGATTTTCGTGTGCGACTACAACCCCAACGCAGACGTTTATCTGGACTTCAACTTCAATACGGCATTTTTCACGCTGGAAGAAGTGCAGCAGATTCAAACGCGCATGCTTTCCATGCTGACCCACGTGGTCGAGCAGCAACACACGGCGGTTTCACACTTTCCGATCATGCCGATGGCCGAACGGCAACAGGTGCTGCAGACATTCAACGCCACTGAGCAGTTGTACCCTGACGATGAACTCATTCACACGCGCTTCGAGCAACAGGCAGAACGCCAACCAGACGCCTGCGCCGTCAGCGATCACCACGGCAAGGCGCTGACCTACGCCGAACTGAATCGTGCCGCCAACCAACTGGCGCATCATTTGATCACACTGGGCGTCGGCCCCGATGACCGGGTCGCTATCTGCGTCGAACGTGGCCCCCAGATGATTGTCGGCCTGCTGGGGATTCTCAAGGCGGGGGCCGGTTATGTGCCGCTGGACCCTGCCTACCCCGCTGAGCGCCTGGCCTATCTGCTGCAAGACAGCGCACCGGTCGCGGTGCTGGTACACACCGCGACAGCGCAGGTGCTGGCGCTCGGATCACTACCCGTCATCCATCTGGACGATGCCGCCTTGCAGGCGCAATCCGTGCAGAACCCACAGGTACCGGGCCTGGACGCCTCGCATCTGGCCTACGTGATCTACACCTCGGGCTCCACCGGCTTGCCAAAAGGCGTGCAGGTCGAACATCGCCACGTGGCCCGCCTGTTCTCGGCCACCGACGGCTGGTTTGGCTTCAGCCCGGATGACGTCTGGGCACTGTTCCACTCGTTTGCTTTCGACTTCTCGGTCTGGGAAATCTGGGGCGCCCTGATGCACGGCGGGCAACTGCTGATCGTCCCGCACCTGGTCAGTCGCTCACCCCGGGAATGTTATGCACTGCTCTGTGACGCTGGGGTCACAGTGCTCAACCAAACCCCTTCCGCCTTCCGCCAACTGATCGCCGCACAGGCCGACAGCCAGCAAGCCCATGCGTTGCGCCACGTGATCTTTGGCGGCGAAGCGCTGGAAACCGGCATCCTCAAGCCCTGGTACGCCAGGCCAGGCAACGCCGGGACGCAACTGGTGAACATGTACGGCATCACCGAAACCACCGTGCACGTGACGTATTACCCCTTGCAGGCCGACGATGTCGAGCGGGCAGGCGTCAGCCCGATTGGCCAGCGGATACCGGATTTGCAGTTGTATGTGCTCGACGCCCGCCGCGAGCCCATGCCTCTGGGCGTGGTCGGTGAGTTGTATGTCGGTGGCGCCGGCGTGGCGCGAGGCTATCTGAATCGCCCCGAACTGAATGAAGAACGCTTTCTCGCCAACCCGTTCAGCGAACAGCCCGACGCCCGCCTGTACCGCACGGGCGATCTGGTGCGCTGGTCTGCTGACGGTCGCCTCGAGTACATGGGGCGCAATGACGATCAGGTCAAGATCCGGGGTTTCCGTATCGAGCTGGGTGAAATCGAAGCCCGCCTGGCCGGGTACGAGGCGGTGAAAGAAGCGGTGATCATGGCCCGTGAAGACATGCCGGGCGACAAGCGCCTGGTGGCCTATTTCACCACGGATGCCGAAGTGAGCCCCGACCTGCTGCGCCAGCATCTGCAGGCCCAACTGCCGGACCACATGGTGCCCGCTGCCTACGTGCGCCTGGAGTCGCTGCCACTGACCTCAAACGGCAAGCTGGATCGCAAGGCCCTGCCCGCGCCCACCCAGTCATCGATGGTCAACCGCCAATACGAGGCGCCTATTGGTGACACCGAAACCGCCATCGCCGCTATCTGGCAAGAATTGCTGGACATCGATCAGGTGGGTCGCCATGACCACTTCTTCGAGCTGGGCGGGCATTCATTGGTGGCCGTCAAGCTGATAGAGCAGATGCGCCAGATCGGCCTGAGCGCCGATGTTCGCGTGCTGTTCAGCCAGCCGACCCTGGCCGCCCTGGCGGCGGCCGTGGGCGGAGGTGCGGAAATCGTGGTACCTGCCAATCGGATCCCCGAGGACTGCAAACGCATTACCCCGGACATGCTGCCCCTGGCGAACCTCACCCAGGCCGCTATCGATCGCATCGTGGCCACGGTGCCCGGGGGCTTGGCCAACGTGCAGGACATCTACGCCCTGGCGCCGCTGCAGGAAGGCATTCTTTTCCATCACCTGCGCGGTGAGCAGGGCGACCCCTATGTCCTGAAATCCGTCTTTGCCTTCGAGGATCAAGCCCGTCTGGACGCATTCAGCCAGGCACTGCAACAGCTGATCCAGCGCCACGATATCCTTCGTACCGCCCTGCTCTGGGAAGGGCTGGACGAACCGGTGCAAGTGGTATGGCGCCAGGCCACCCTTGCCACGGAAACCCTCCACCTTGATCCGGCTCAAGGGGATATCTCCACGCAACTGCAGCACCGCCATGACCCGCAGCACTATCGCCTGGATCTGGGCCAGGCACCGTTGATGCGGCTGGTCAGTGCCTACGATACCGCGCATCAGCGCATCGTCTCGCTGCTGCTGTGCCATCACCTGGTGCTCGACCACACTGCGCTGGCCGTCATGCGTGACGAGATACAGGCCCTGATGTTGGGTAAAGGCCATGACCTGCCGGCCTCGGTGCCGTACCGCAATTACGTGGCCCAGGCCCGCCTGGGCGCCAGTGTCGAAGCCCAGGAAGCCTTCTTCCGCAACATGCTCGGCGACCTCGACGAGCCGACCCTGCCGTTCAACCTGCACGACGTGCACGGCGGCGCAAACGCAATCGAAGAGGTGTATCACCGTATTGACAGCACCTTGAGCCAACGCCTGCGCAGGCAGGCCCGGCTGTCCGGAGTGAGTCCAGCCAGCCTGATGCACCTGGCCTGGGCCCAGGTCATCGGACGCTTTTCAGGACGCGACGACGTCGTCTTCGGTACCGTCCTGATCGGTCGAATGAGCGGCTCGGCCGGTACAGACCGTGCGCTGGGCATGTTCATCAATACCTTGCCGATGCGTATCAAGGTGGGTGATCAGGGGGCCCGGGCCAGCGTTCAAACCACTCACGCACAGCTGTCGGCACTGCTCGAACATGAACATGCCTCGCTGACACTGGCGCAGCGTTGCAGCGGTGTGCCGGGCGATCTGCCCCTCTTCAATGCCCTGCTCAACTACCGACACACTGACGGCGAAGCCTTGAGTCGGGAGATCGGCGCGGTATGGGCCGGCATTCAAGTATTGAACGCCGAGGAACGCAGTAACTACCTACTGACATTGAACGTGGACGACCTGGGGGAGGACTTCATCCTCAATGCCCAGACCGTGGTCGACATCGGTGCGCAGCGTATCTGCAATTACGTGCAGACCGCACTGGAAAGCCTGGTCGAAGCCCTTGAACAGGTTCCTCAGGCGCCCTTGCACAGCCTCTCGATCCTGCCGGAGCAGGAGCGCCATCAACTGGTGGTCGACTTCAATGCAACCGCGTTCGATTACCCCTTGGAGCAGACACTCCACGGCTTGTTCGAAGCCCAGGTGGAGCGCACGCCGCAAGCGGTCGCCGTGGTGCATGGCGATATCCGCCTGAGTTATCGCGAGCTGAATGACCGGGCCAACCAACTGGCACATCATTTACTCGATATCGGGGTAAAACCGGATGACCGTGTGGCCATCTGCGCCGAGCGTAGCGAGTCGATGGTCATCGGTTTACTCGCGATCCTGAAAGCCGGCGGCAGTTATGTACCGCTGGACCCGGCTTATCCTGCGGACCGGATTGCCTACATGCTGCAGGACAGCACTCCCTCTGCCGTATTGGCTCAACAGACGACAGTGAGCCTGCTGTCGAGCGTTGCGGTACCGGTGATTGATGTGGATTGTCAGTCATTGCAGGGTCAATCGCTGGCCAATCCCCAGGTGCCGGGCCTGACCGCGGCTCATCTGGCCTACGTGCTCTACACCTCCGGCTCGACCGGCACGCCCAAGGGCGTGATGAACGAGCATCGTGGCGTGGTCAACCGTCTGCTTTGGGCACAAGACCACTACGCAGTGAATGAAACCGACCGCGTCCTGCAAAAGACCCCCTTCGGCTTCGACGTGTCGGTCTGGGAGTTCTTCCTGCCCTTGCTGGCCGGCGCCCAGCTACACATGGCCCGCCCAGGCGGTCATCAGGATCCGGCCTACATCGCTCACGTCATCCGTGAACACGGCATCACCCTGATGCACTTTGTGCCATCGATGCTCGATGTCTTTCTGGAGCATGGCGACCGCCAAGGCTTCAGTGAGCTGCGACGTGTGCTGTGCAGCGGTGAAGCGTTACCCGGGCATCTGGTTCGGCGCTTCAAGGCGCAGTATCCGGATATCGCGCTGCACAACCTGTACGGTCCGACCGAAGCGGCCATCGACGTCACCGCATGGGACTGCTCGGGCCCCGGCACGCCCGACAGTACGCCGATCGGCAAGCCGATCGCCAACACCCGGATTTACCTGCTGGATGCCCATCAGCAGCCCGTCCCCCTGGGGGTCGCGGGAGAGATTTACATTGGCGGGGTTCAAGTGGCACGCGGTTATTTGAACCGTGCACAGCTGACGGCCGAGCGTTTCCTCAGCGACCCGTTCAGCGACGACCCGAATGCCCGTCTCTACAAAACCGGCGACCTGGGCCGGTGGTTGGCCGACGGCACGGTCGAGTACCTGGGCCGCAATGACTTCCAGGTGAAGATCCGCGGCCTGCGCATCGAGCTGGGCGAGATCGAAGCGCATCTGCTGGCCTGCGAAGGCGTCAGGGATGTGGTGGTGATCGCTCGCCAGGACACCGACGGTGATACCTATCTGGTCGGCTACATGGTCGGCACCCACGCCAACGAGCTGTCAGCGCAGGCACTGCAGGCGCATCTGCGCCGGCACGTCCCCGACTACATGGTGCCGAGGTATCTGATTCAGCTGGAGCACTTCCCGCTCAATGCAAACGGCAAACTGGACCGCAAGGCCTTGCCCGAACCCCAGGAGCCCCTGGGCAGCACTGACGCGACAGCGCCGCGCACGGCACTGGAACAGGCGCTGGTGGCGCTCTGGAAAGACAACCTGAAACGCGAGGTACTGGGCGTCCACGATAACTATTTCATGCTTGGCGGCGACTCTCTGAAGGTCATTCATCTGCAGATCAAGGCGCGTGAGCAAGGTATGCCGCTCACGCTGGGGCAGATCTACCAGAACCCGACCATCGCTCAACTGGCAAAGCTTTTGAGCACGCAGCAGGCATCCTCAGCGCAATGGCAGCCCACCGTCCATGTGAAGCCTTTTGCCCAAGTATCAGAAGACATCCGCTTGGCCAGCGAGGGCGTGTTCGATGAGGTGTTCCCGGCTTCGCAGCTGCAGGTCGGGATGATCTATCACTCGATGATGTACCCGGACTCGGCGATCTATCACGACATCTTTCGCTACCGGCTACGCCTTCGCTGGGATGCCACCTCATGGAACCGTGCGTGCGACGCATTGATCCGGCGTCATCCGGCGTTGCGCATGTCCTTTGATCTAAGCCACCACGCAACGCCCATGGCGCGTGTGCATCGCGCGGTCGAGCCGCCTGTGCAAGTGATCGACGTCACCGCCCTGGGCCCTGCCGAGCGGGCGCTGGCGGTTTCCAGTTACGTCGAAGAACGTAAGCGTCACCGTCCAGATTGGCATGAGGCACCGCTCTATCAGTTCGGCGTATTCGTCGCGGCGGACGACATTAATCTGGTTTTCAGCTTTCACCACGCCATTCTCGATGGCTGGAGCGTCGCCACCCTGATGCGTGACCTGATCACCCTCTACACGTCGACGCCAGAAACCGACCCTTTGCCTGCCCTGATCACCACGCCAGCCGACTTCATCGCCCTGGAGCAGGCGGCGGTGACGACGGCTGAGCATCGTCTGTTCTGGAGCGAATACTTGCGCGAAGCGCCCGCCGCGTCGATGACCAGTTGGGTCCATGCGGTCGCCCCAGACCCTGTAGCGCACCGTTCGGCCTATCGGGAAATGCCGGCGGCTGACCTGGCCCGGCTCGAAGCGTTCTGTAGGGCGCACGACCTGCCGTTGCGCTCGGTGTTGTTGACGGCTCATGGCTTTGCGCAAGCCATCCTGTCCAACCAGAAAGAAGTGCTGTGCGGCGTCATCAGTCACGGTCGCCCCGAGTTCGAGGATGCAGCCTCGATTCTCGGCCTGTTCCTCAACACATTGCCTGTGCGTTTCAACACGCTGGGCCAGAGTTGGCTGGAGCTGGTCCGCCAATCGATTGCCCAGGAACAACAGGTGTTCACGCATCGGCGCTATCCGTTCGCCCTGATCCACCGTGAAACCGACGTAGCCTTGGATGTGGTGTTCAACTACGTCGATTTCTATGTGCTCAGTGACATGCTGGCCGAGGACGATGGAATCCTTATTGACTGGGAAACGACCGAGGCCAGCAACTATGACCTGCTGACCAGCCTGGGCCGCCATCCGCGCAATGGCTCGCTGATGTTGAAGATGGACTACCGCACTGCCCGCGTCGCCGAAAGCCAGGTGCAGGCTTATGCCGAATACCTGTTGCGCACCCTGGCATTGATGATGGACGCGCCAGAGGCCAGCCCCTGTGTACCGGCATGGAGCCCCGTTCTCGAGCCGACCACGCCAGCCCCGGCCATCCCACGGCCCCATGACAATCTGGCGAGTCTGTTGCTGGACAGCTTTGCCCGCCATGCCCCACAAACCGCCGTGAGTTTCGACGGGACCCGACTGTCGTACCGCCAACTGAGAGACGCCAGTGCGCAAATGGCCAGTTGGCTGCACCGGCACGACATAGGCCAGGGAGACCGGGTTGCGATCATGATGCCGCGCTCGCCCGAGCTGATCGTGGCCTTGCTCGGCGTCATACAGGCTGGCGCTGCGTATGTGCCGATTGACCTGAGCTTCCCGGATGAGCGCATCCGGCTGATTCTCGAGGATTCGCAGCCCAGCCTGATCCTGTTCGCCGACGCGTCGCAGAGCCGGGTGACATCACTGGCGAAGCACGCACACCAGCGGCATTGGGATAGCGTGGCCGCGGAGTTCGACAACGATCCCGGCCGCTGCGCGGAACGGGTTGCCGTACTCGCGGCGGGCATCGAGGCCGACGACAACGCCTATGTGCTCTATACGTCGGGTTCGACAGGCCGTCCCAAAGGCGTGGCCATGCCACACCGTGCCTTGACCCATCTGATCCTCTGGCAGAACCGCGAACAGGCGCAGGGCATCGACCCGACCGTTTCGCTGAAAACACTGCAGTATTCATCAATCTCGTTCGACGTCTCGTTCCAGGAAATTTTCTCGACCCTGTCCTGCGGCGCTGAACTGGTGATGATTGAAGAAGCCCTGCGCTATGACTTCATCCAATTGTTGAAGTTGATCTGCGCACGGCAGATCAACCGTCTGTTCCTGCCCTACGTCGCCTTTCAAGGGCTGGCCGAAGTGGCCATGCAATTGGGGATTCGCCCCGTCTCCCTGCGCCTGATCAACGTGGCCGGCGAGCAGTTGAAGATCACGAGTGAGATCCGCGACCTGATAGATGGCCTCGAAGGCTGTCGGGTAGAAAACCACTATGGGCCGACCGAGTCGCATGTGGTCACGCGCCTGAAGCTTGAGGGTGCCAGCGAAACCTGGCCGAGCATGCCGTCGATCGGCACGCCGATCGACGGGGTACGCCTGCATGTTCTGGATGCAGCCGGCAATGCCTGCCCTGTCGGCGTCATCGGCGAACTGTTTATCGAAGGGCCTTGCCTGGCAAACGGCTACTGGAATCGATCCGACCTGACCGACGAACGCTTTGTCTACCGGCAACTGGAAGGCCAGGCCCGCAGGCTATATGAAACCGGGGACATCGGGTTTTACCTGCCTTGGGGTGATCTGGTCTATCAAGGCCGCGGTGATGCCCAGGTGAAGATTCGCGGCTACCGCGTCGAGTTGGGCGAGATCGAGGTGGCGATGCTGGGCTCCGCCCGATTCGGTGCCGACATTCGACAAGTCGCCGTTATCGACAAGCCGGCAAACGATGGCACCCGTTATCTGGTGGGCTTTGTTCAGGCCATGCCGGGGCGCGTGCCGGATCTGGATCAACTCAAGGCAGAGATGCGCCTGGCGTTGCCCGATTACATGGTGCCCAACACGCTGATCAGCATTGAGCAACTGCCAGTGGGCCCCACCGGCAAGATCGACCGTCGGCAACTGCAAAAAGTAGAGATTCAACACATCCTGCAGCGGCCCTTCACCGCTCCCCGAAATGCCGTTGAAGACTTGTTGCAGGCTTATTGGCAGGAAGCCCTGGGCCTGGAAGAGATCAGTGTCCATGACAACTTCTTCGAGGTGGGCGGCAACTCGCTCAAAGCGGTGCAACTGGTCGCGAAGCTGGTCACGCATCAAGGTCTGGAACCCTCATTGGCCGACTTCATCCAGGCCCCGACCATCGCCGAATTCGCCCAAGTGCTGCAAGGGACCGCCACCGGACACCCCGCTACTGGCGCGCTGGTGGACTTCAAGAACGCGCCTGGCCAGCCGCCGGTGTTTCTGGTCCACCCTATCGGCGGCCACGTACTGTGCTATGCCGCACTGGCGCATGTCCTCAAGGACCAGGTCAATCTTATGGCCTTGCAGGCGCCGGGAACCTGGGACGCCCGTGAACCGATCCCATCGGTCTACGGCCAGGCGACCTATTACGCCGATGCCATCGAGCAGGCCGTACCGCACGGCGCGTTGAATATCGGTGGCTGGTCGTATGGCGGCGTCGTGGCGTATGAGCTGGCGAGCGAGTTGCAGCGTCGCGGGAGGTTTGTGCATAACGTGTTCCTGCTCGACACCATCGTGCGTATCAATCAGGGCCAGGTGCAGGTCGAACGCTCCGAGTTCCTCAATTGGTTCATGTGGGAATTGCTCAGCGGCGACGGCCAGAAGGAATACGACTATCAGGCGCTGGATTTTTCCGCGATGAGCGATGCGCAAGCCTTTACGCAGATCCGGCAGCACGGCATCGACCAGGGCATTTTCGACGAAACCATTACCGTGGCAACACTGGACCAGCTGTTCCGGGTGTTCCACGCCAACTGGCAAGGGATGCTGGACTACAGTTTCCCGCCACGGGACCTGCCGGTGACGTTATTCGCGGCGGATGTCGAGCTGCCCAATGTCCTGCAAAGCCCCCACGAAATGGTGGGCACCGCCTTTAACGACCCTTATCGCGGATGGCGCGCGCTTTCTCCCCAGGTCCAGCGCATTGGCGTAGAAGGCGACCACCTGACGATGATGCGCGAACCCCACATCCAGCGGGTGGGCAGCTTCATCAAGTTACACATGGACGCGGCCCTGATAGGAGACGCCGGCAACACTGCCGGATTGACCGCTCCATCAGGCGTGAATGGCTTGCTACAGGTGAAAACAGCATGACAGAACAGAGGAAAGCCATCGTCGCAGGCGCCGGTGTCGGCGGTTTGACGGCGGGCATCGCACTGCAACGCGCGGGATGGCAGGTCACGGTCTTCGAAGCGGCTCAAACGCTGCGCACCGGTGGCACCGGCTTGTCCATCATGGCCAATGCCATGGCGGCGCTGAATTCGATCGGCGCCCATGCTCCGGTCGAACAGGCGGGCCAGGAGATCCGCCAGTTCTTTTTCAAGAAAACCGGTGGCGCGCCCATCACCAGCATCCCGATTCATGAGATCGGTGAGCAACTGGGCTACCCCAGTATGAGTATCCAGCGGCCCTTGCTGCTGCGTGCACTGGCGCAGCAACTGGCACCCGACACCCTGATAACGGGTATGCGCTGCGCAGGTTATACCAACCACGCCCATGGCGTGACGGTGCACTTCGAAGACGGCAGCAGCCAAGCGGCTGACCTGCTGATTGGCGCCGACGGTCTCAACTCGGTCATACGCCGACAAATGCTGGGCGAGACGCCCCTGCGATCCTCGGGCTATATCGCCTGGCTGGCGGTAACGCCGTTCAGCCACCCGGTCATGACTGAAGGCTACGTGGCGCACTACTGGGGCCGCGGCAAGCGCTTCGGGCTTTGCGATGTGGGCGACGGCCACGCTTATTGGTGGGGGACCTGTAACCATGAAAACGCCTCGCACGACGCCTTGAGCCTCAACAAACAGGAAGTGCTCGACGCCTATGCCGGCTGGGCACCGGAAGTCTGTGCCGCCATTGAGGCGACGCCCGACGATGTCATATTGAAAATGCATGCCAGGGATCGACAGCCCGTAGAGCAGTTCTGCGATGGGCATGTGGCGCTGTTGGGCGATGCAGCTCATCCCATGTTGCCGAGCCTGGGCCAGGGAGCGGCGCAGGCCATCGAAGACGCCGTCGTACTGGCTGATCGCCTGGCAAAGACCCCTGACCTGCGCACCGCGCTGGCGGAGTACGAGGCGCATCGGCATCCGCGCGCCAATGAAATCGTCAACACCGCGCGCTTCATGAGCGGCATCGAACAGGCCGAGTCGAGCATCGCCTGCTGGCTTCGCGACTGGTACATGCGCCTGGCGCCCAAAAGCAGCGTGCGCAAGAAGAATATCGACATCATGTCGTTCAAGCCCTGCGCTTGATAAGCACAGGTGCAGACGGGTCGGGTGTTCTCTTCGGGATCCAAGGTAAAGCATTGAGGCCACGCCCCCTAAGGTGAGACGTGGCCCCCGTGATACAGCTTTTATTGTCCTGGTAGCGACTTTATTGTCAGAACCCGCAGATCATCATCGTCTACCGCGTTATTCCACCGTCACCGACTTCGCCAGGTTGCGCGGCTGGTCGACGTCGGTGCCCTTGAGCACAGCGACGTAGTACGACAGCAACTGCAGCGGGATGGTGTAGAGGATTGGCGCCAGGGTGTCGTGGATGTGCGGCAGGGTGATGACGTGGGTCCCCTCGCCATTGCTCATGCCGGCCTGTTCGTCGGCAAAGACGATCAGTTCGCCGCCACGGGCGCGGACTTCCTGCAGGTTGGACTTGAGCTTCTCCAGCAGTTCGTTGTTCGGCGCCACAGTGACGATCGGCATGTCATTGTCGACCAGCGCCAGTGGGCCGTGCTTGAGTTCGCCGGCCGGATAGGCTTCGGCGTGGATGTAGGAGATCTCCTTGAGCTTGAGCGAACCTTCCATCGCCACCGGATACTGCGCGCCACGACCGAGGAACAGGGTGTGGTTCTTGTCGGCGAACAGCTCGGCGATCTTCTCGACCTTGGCGTCCATCGCCAGGGTTTCGCCCAGGCGGGTCGGCAGGCGACGCAGTTCTTCCACCAGTTCGGCTTCGACACCTTCCGCCAGGGTGCCACGGACCTGGCCCAGGGCCAGGGTCAGCAGCAGCAGGCCAACCAGTTGGGTGGTGAAAGCCTTGGTCGAGGCCACGCCGATTTCGCGACCGGCCTGGGTCAGCAGGGTCAGGTCCGACTCGCGCACCAGCGAGCTGATGCTGACGTTGCAGATCGCCAGGCTGCCGAGGAAGCCCAGTTCTTTTGCGTTGCGCAACGCGGCCAGGGTGTCGGCGGTTTCGCCGGACTGGGAGACGGAGACGAACAGGGTGTCCGGCTGCACCACCACCTTGCGGTAGCGGAATTCGCTGGCGACTTCGACCTGGCACGGAATGCCCGCCAGGCCTTCGAGCCAGTAACGCGCGACCATGCCGGCGTGGTAGCTGGTACCGCAGGCGACGATCTGTACATTGCGTACCTTGGCGAACAGCTCGGCGGCCTGGGGGCCAAAGGCCTGCACCAGCACCTGGTTCTGGCTCAGGCGACCTTCCAGGGTGCGTTGCACCACGGAGGGTTGCTCGTGGATCTCCTTGAGCATGAAGTGGCGGAACTCGCCCTTGTCGGCGGCTTCGGCGCCATCGCGATACTGCACGGCTTCGCGCTCGACGACCTGGCCATCGATGTCCCAGATCTGCACGCTGTCACGGCGGATTTCGGCAATATCGCCCTCCTCCAGGTACATGAAACGGTCGGTCACCTGGCGCAGGGCCAGTTGGTCGGAGGCGAGGAAGTTCTCACCGAGGCCGAGGCCGATCACCAGCGGGCTGCCACTGCGGGCTGCCAGCAGACGATCAGGCTGCTGCGCATTGATCACGGCCAGGCCGTAGGCGCCGTGCAGTTCCTTGACCGTGGCCTTGAGGGCCTTGGTCAGGTCGCCCAGGTCCTTGAGCTTGTGGCTCAGCAGGTGGGCGATCACTTCGGTATCGGTGTCCGACGAGAAGACGTAGCCCAGGCCCTTGAGCTGTTCGCGCAGGGCTTCGTGGTTCTCGATGATGCCGTTGTGCACCACGGCGATATCGGCGCCGGAGAAATGCGGGTGGGCGTTACGCTCGCAGGGGGCGCCGTGGGTGGCCCAGCGGGTGTGGGCGATGCCCAGGCGGCCGGCCAGTGGCTGGCCGGCCAGGGCCTGGTCCAGCTCACTGACCTTGCCGGTCCGGCGGGTCCGCTCCAGCGTACCGTTGTGAGTGAAGACGGCGACACCGGCGCTGTCGTAGCCCCGGTATTCCAGACGCTTGAGACCCTCGACCAGAATGGCCGTGATATTACGTTCAGCAACTGCACCGACAATTCCGCACATGCTTTTCTCTCCTAGCTGACGGCCGCGCAAATCAAATGTATGCCGCGGGCCTGAATCTGTTCGCGTGCCTCCTGGGGCAAGCGTTCATCGGTAATAAGGGTATGGACGCTGCTCCACGGCAGTTCCAGGTTGGGAATACGCCGACCGATCTTGTCGGACTCGACCATGACCACCACTTCGCGGGACACTTCGGCCATCACCCGGCTCAAGCCGAGCAATTCGTTGAAGGTGGTGGTGCCCCGCTCCAGATCGATGCCGTCGGCACCGATGAACAACTGGTCGAAGTCGTAGGAGCGCAGCACCTGTTCGGCGACCTGGCCCTGGAACGATTCGGAATGCGGGTCCCAGGTGCCGCCGGTCATCAGCAGCACGGGCTCGTGCTCCAGCTCGCTGAGGGCACGGGCGACATGCAGGGAGTTGGTCATCACCACCAGGCCAGGCTGCAGGCCCAGTTCCGGGATCATCGAGGCCGTGGTGCTGCCACTGTCGATGATGATGCGGGCGTGTTCCCGCAGACGGCCGACGGCGGCACGGGCAATAGCCTGCTTGTATTTCGACACCGAGTGGGCGGGATCGCTGACCAGTTCCTGGGGCATGCTGATCGCGCCGCCATAACGACGCAGCAGCAGACCATTGCTTTCGAGCGCGGCCAGATCCTTGCGAACCGTAACCTCGGAAGTTTCGAAGCGTTTGGCCAGTTCGTCCACGCTCACTTCACCCTGTTCACTGAGCAAGGCGAGAATGCTATGACGACGTTGAGGGGTATTACGTTTCGACATGGGGCGTTATGTTTCGATTCGAAAGATAATAAGTGCAATCAAAACCTGTAATCGAAACTTCGTCAAGTGAAGGTTTTCAAAAAATGGCTTGTGGGTAACTTTTTCGGTTCGCGGGTCGAGCCCTTCCCTTCACCGCCAGAAAAATCCTTTGGCAGGCGAGCATTCACGACATGTTGTGGTGTCGATGAAATGGCTGTCGCCAGCAAGCCCGGTTGCGCAGGGGGAAGTCTGCGCACGGGGAAGAGGGAAGATTTATCCACAAACGCAGAGGGCCACCCACGGTGGCCCTCACTTTCCACAGCGCTCAAAAGCGCTTGTGGATAATTCAGCTCTTCTTGATCTTCACCGGCCGCTTCCAGCCATCGATATTGCGCTGGCGTGCACGCGCCACCGCCAGTTGGCCTTCATCGACGTTCTGGGTGATGGTCGACCCCGCCGCCGTGGTAGCACCGTGGGAGATATCCACAGGGGCGACCAGGGAGTTGTTGGTACCGATGAAGACGTCATCACCCAGCACCGTCTTGTGCTTGTTGGCACCATCGTAGTTGCAGGTGATGGTGCCGGCGCCGATGTTGGTGCGTTCACCGATCACGGCATCGCCCAGGTAGGCCAGATGGCCGGCCTTGGTGTCGTTGCCGAGCACGGCATTTTTCAACTCGACGAAGTTACCCACATGGGCACGCTCGCCCAACACGCTGCCGGGGCGCAGGCGGGCGAACGGACCGGCATCGCTGCCCTCGCCCATGATCGCGCCGTCGAGGTGGGTGTTGGCCTTGAGCACCACGCCCTTGCGCAGGGTGCTGTCCTTGATCACGCAGTTCGGGCCGATCACCACGTCATCCTCGATCACCACGCGGCCTTCGAGGATCACGTTGATGTCGATCAACACATCACGCCCCACCGTGACCTCGCCACGCACATCGAACCGGGCCGGGTCACGCAGGGTCACGCCCTGGGCCATCAGACGCAGGGCCGCACGCTTCTGGTAATGACGCTCGAGCTCGGCCAGTTGCCGACGATCGTTGGCGCCCTGCACTTCCATGGCATCGTGGGGTTGCTCGGTTTCCACCACCAGGCCGTCGGCGACCGCCATGGCGATCACATCGGTGAGGTAGTACTCGCCCTGGGCGTTATTGTTCGACAGACGGCTCATCCAGTCGCCCAGGCGCCGGGCCGGCAAGGCGAGGATGCCGGTGTTGCCTTCGGTGATGGCGCGCTGCGCCTCGTTGGCGTCCTTCTGCTCGACGATCGCACAGGCCTTGCCCTGGGCGTTGCGCACGATACGGCCGTAGCCGGTCGGGTCCGCCAGTTCGACGGTCAGCAGTGCCACCTGTTCAGGCGTGGCGTGCTGCAGCAGGCGCTGCAGGGTTTCCACTTCGATCAGCGGCACATCGCCGTAGAGCACCAGCACGGTGTCGGCGGTAATGAAAGGAACGGCCTGGGCCACGGCATGGCCGGTCCCCAGTTGTTTATCCTGCAGGACGAAGTTCAGGTCATCGGCGGCCAGTCGTTCACGCACCTGGTCCGCACCGTGGCCGATCACCACGTGAATGCGCTGTGGACTCAATTGGCGGGCGCTGTGGATAACATGTCCGAGCATCGAATTGCCAGCTACGGGATGAAGAACCTTCGGCAACGCCGAACGCATGCGGGTGCCTTGGCCGGCAGCAAGGATAACGATTTCGAGAGACATGACTGGCTACCAATCCTGGGTGGTCAGCGGCTGTGACCAGGTGATGAATATCGGAAAAGAAAAAAGGGTAGCCGAGGCTACCCTTTTTAATCAATCGCGCAACAAGCGGTGGCTTAGCCGCCGAACTTCTTGCGGATCTGCTGGACGGTACGCAGCTGGGCTGCGGCCTCGGCCAGACGTGCAGCAGCGGAACCGTAGTCGAAGTCCGCGCCTTTTTCGTTCAGGGCCTTCTCGGCAGCCTTGACGGCTTCCTGAGCGGAGGCTTCGTCCAGGTCGGCAGCACGTTGCACGGTGTCGGCAAGAACCTTGACCATGTTCGGCTGAACCTCGAGGAAACCACCGGAGATGTAGAACACCTCGGCTTCCCCGCCCTGCTTGATCAAGCGGATCGGACCCGGCTTGAGATTGGTGATCAGCGGCGCGTGGCCCAGGGCAATACCCAGGTCACCCAGTGCACCGTGTGCAATCACCATCTCGACCAGTCCGGAGAAAATTTCTCCTTCCGCACTGACGATATCGCAATGGACTGTCATAGCCATCTGATTGCCTCAACCTAAATTAGCGCCCGTTGCCGGGCGCCGGGATTACAGTTTCTTGGCTTTCTCGATCGCTTCTTCGATGCCGCCAACCATGTAGAACGCTTGTTCTGGCAGGTGGTCGTAGTCACCGTTGAGGATGCCTTTGAAGCCAGCAATGGTGTCTTTCAGGGAAACGTATTTACCCGATGCACCGGTGAAGACTTCAGCCACGAAGAACGGCTGCGACAGGAAACGCTGGATCTTACGAGCGCGGGATACCAGCTGCTTGTCGGATTCCGACAGCTCGTCCATACCCAGGATCGCGATGATGTCCTTCAGTTCCTTGTAGCGCTGCAGCACGTACTGAACGCCACGAGCGGTTTCGTAGTGGTCGTTGCCGATCACGTTCGGATCCAGCTGACGCGAAGTCGAGTCCAGTGGGTCTACCGCTGGGTAGATACCCAGGGAAGCGATGTCACGGGACAGTACGACGGTGGCGTCGAGGTGGGCGAAGGTGGTCGCTGGCGACGGGTCGGTCAGGTCGTCCGCAGGTACGTATACGGCCTGGATCGAGGTGATCGAACCTTGCTTGGTCGAAGTGATGCGCTCTTGCAGCACGCCCATCTCTTCAGCCAGGGTCGGCTGGTAACCTACTGCCGAAGGCATACGGCCCAGCAGTGCGGATACTTCGGTACCGGCCAGGGTGTAACGGTAGATGTTGTCGACGAACAGCAGAACGTCGTTACCTTCGTCACGGAACTTCTCGGCCATGGTCAGGCCGGTCAGGGCAACGCGCAGACGGTTCCCTGGTGGCTCGTTCATCTGGCCGTAGACCAGTGCCACTTTGTCCAGAACGTTGGAGTCCTTCATCTCGTGGTAGAAGTCGTTACCCTCACGAGTACGCTCACCCACACCGGCGAACACGGAGTAACCGCTGTGCTCGATGGCGATGTTACGGATCAGTTCCATCATGTTTACGGTCTTGCCGACACCGGCACCACCGAACAGACCAACCTTACCACCCTTGGCGAACGGGCAAACCAGGTCGATAACCTTGATGCCGGTTTCCAGCAGTTCGTTGCCACCTGCCTGTTCAGCGAAGGATGGAGCGGCGCGGTGGATACCCCAGCGCTCTTCCTCGCCGATCGGACCGGCTTCGTCGATCGGGTTGCCCAGCACGTCCATGATCCGGCCCAGGGTCGCTTTACCGACCGGTACGGAGATGGCTGCGCCAGTGTTGTTCACGTCCAGGCCACGCTTGAGGCCTTCGGTGGAACCCATCGCAATGGTACGTACCACGCCGTCGCCCAGCTGCTGCTGAACTTCCAGGGTGGTTTCGGCGCCTTGAACCTTCAAGGCGTCGTAGATGCTCGGTACGCTGTCGCGTGGAAATTCCACGTCGATGACGGCGCCGATGATTTGAACGATACGTCCGCTACTCATAGCTGGATCCTCTGAATATTTGAACCGTTAAACCGCGGCAGCGCCGCCGACGATTTCCGAGATCTCTTGGGTGATCGCAGCCTGACGCGCCTTGTTGTAGATCAGCTGCAAGTCGCTGATCAGATCACCGGCGTTGTCGGTAGCGTTCTTCATCGCGATCATCCGCGCCGCTTGTTCAGCAGCGTTGTTCTCGACCACCGCCTGGTACACCTGCGACTCCACATAGCGCACCATCAGGCCGTCAAGCAGCTCTTTGGCGTCCGGTTCGTACAGATAGTCCCAGTGGTGCTTGAGATCCTGATCCGGGGTTGCCACCAGTGGAATCAACTGCTCCACGGTAGGCTGCTGGGTCATGGTGTTGATGAACTTGTTGGATACCACGGACAGGCGGTCGATACGGCCGTCCAGGTAGGCATCCAGCATCACCTTCACGCTGCCGATCAGGTCGTTGATCGACGGCTCTTCACCCAGGTGGCTGATAGCTGCAACGACGTTGCCGCCGAAGTTGCGGAAAAACGCCGCACCCTTGCTACCCACGACACACAGATCGATCTCGACGCCGTTTTCGCGGTTTACCGCCATGTCCTTGACCAGGGCCTTGAACAGGTTGGTGTTCAAGCCGCCGCACAGACCACGGTCACTGCTCACCACGATGTAACCGACGCGCTTGATGTCGCGGTCGATCATGAACGGGTGGCGGTATTCCGGGTTGGCGTTGGCCAGATGCCCAATTACCTGGCGGATACGCTCCGCATAAGGACGGCTAGCAGCCATGCGCATTTGTGCCTTGCGCATTTTGCTGACCGCCACTTTTTCCATGGCGCTGGTAATTTTTTGCGTGCTTTTGATGCTCGCAATCTTACTGCGAATCTCTTTTGCGCCTGCCATGTAACACCTATCAGGTTAGCAAGCGGGAGCCTTGCGGCTCCCGCTGCGGCTTACCAGGTTTGGGTGGCCTTGAACTTCTCGATACCAGCCTTCAGGCCAGCGTCGATTTCGTCATTGAAGTCACCCTTCACGTTGATCTTGGCCATCAAATCGGCGTGATCGCGGTTGAAGTAAGCAATCAGCGCCTGCTCGAAGCTGCCGATCTTGGCGATTTCAATGTCGGTCAGGAACCCACGCTCAGCGGCATACAGCGACAGCGACATGTCGGCGATCGACATTGGCGCGTATTGCTTCTGCTTCATCAGCTCGGTAACGCGCTGACCATGCTCAAGTTGCTTGCGGGTCGCTTCGTCCAGGTCAGAAGCGAACTGGGCGAATGCCGCCAGTTCACGGTACTGAGCCAGGGCGGTACGGATACCACCGGACAGCTTCTTGATGATCTTGGTCTGAGCGGCACCACCTACACGGGATACCGAAACACCGGCGTTCACTGCTGGGCGGATGCCCGAGTTGAACATGGCCGATTCCAGGAAGATCTGACCGTCGGTGATGGAAATCACGTTGGTCGGAACGAACGCGGAAACGTCGCCAGCCTGGGTTTCGATGATCGGCAGAGCGGTCAGGGAGCCGGTTTTGCCGGTCACTGCGCCGTTGGTGAACTTCTCGACGTACTCTTCCGAAACGCGGGATGCGCGCTCCAGCAGACGGGAGTGGAGATAGAACACGTCACCTGGGTACGCTTCACGTCCTGGTGGACGACGCAGCAGCAGGGAGATCTGGCGGTAAGCCACAGCCTGCTTGGACAGATCGTCATAAACGATCAGCGCGTCTTCACCGCGGTCGCGGAAGTATTCGCCCATGGTGCAACCGGAGTACGGAGCCAGGAACTGCAGGGCAGCCGATTCGGAAGCGCTGGCGGCAACGATGATGGTGTTGGCCAGTGCGCCGTTTTCTTCCAGCTTGCGAACCACGTTGGCGATGGTCGATTGCTTCTGACCAACGGCGACGTATACGCAGAAGATACCGCTGTTCTTCTGGTTGATGATGGCGTCGATCGCCATGGCGGTCTTACCGATCTGACGGTCACCGATGATCAGCTCACGCTGGCCACGGCCGACCGGGATCATGGCATCGACTGCCTTGTAGCCAGTCTGTACAGGCTGGTCTACCGACTTACGCCAGATCACGCCTGGAGCAACTTTCTCGACCGCGTCGGTCTCGGTGTTGTTCAGCGGACCTTTGCCGTCGACAGGGTTGCCCAGTGCGTCGACAACGCGACCCAGCAGTTCCTTACCTACCGGAACTTCCAGGATGCGGCCGGTGCACTTGGCGCTCATGCCTTCAGCCAGAGTCGTGTACGCGCCCAGTACCACGGCACCCACGGAGTCCTGCTCCAGGTTGAGGGCCATGCCGTAGACGCCGCCCGGGAACTCGATCATTTCGCCGTACATAGCGTCGGCCAGACCGTGAATCCGCACGATACCGTCAGACACGCTGACGACGGTGCCTTCGTTACGGGCTTGGGAGGTCACATCGAGCTTTTCGATGCGGCCCTTGATAATTTCACTTATTTCGGAAGGATTGAGTTGCTGCATTGCTCTGCTGCCCCTTCAAACTCAAGATTTCAATGCTTCGGCCAGTTTCGCGAGTTTGCCGCGAACTGAGCCATCGATAACCAGGTCGCCGGCGCGAATGACAACACCCCCGATGAGGGATGCATCTTCCGCAACTTGCAGGCGCACTTCCCGGTCGAGTCGTGCACTGAGAACCTTGGCGAGTTTGTCTTGCTGTTCTTGGTTCAATGCAAAAGCACTGGTGACTTCCACGTCTACCGACTTCTCCCGCTCGGCCTTGTACAGGTCGAACAGGGCGGAGATCTCCGGCAACAGCTGGAGACGGTCGTTTTCGGCAACGACGTGGATGAAATTCTGTGCCTTGGCATCGAACTTGTCGCCGCACACGTCGATAAACGCGGCGGCCTTGTTTGCGCTCGTCAGTCGCGGGGCCTTGAGCACGCGCTGCATGGTGTCGTCCTGCGACACCGCTGCTGCCAGGCCGAGCATGGCTGACCAATTGGCCAGTTGCTGGTGGGCCTGAGCGTGCTCGAAGGCCGCCTTAGCGTAAGGTCGGGCCAACGTGGTCAGTTCTGCCATGATCGCCCTCGCTTAAATTTCAGCAGCCAGTTTGTTAACCAGCTCCGCGTGCGCGTTTTGATCGATTGTGGCGCCCAGGATCTTCTCGGCACCACCGACGGCCAGGCTACCCAGTTGGGCGCGCAGCGCGTCTTTGACGCTGTTCAGTTCCTGTTCGATCTCGGCCTGAGCCGAAGCCTTCACGCGCTCAGCTTCGACGCGGGCTTTTTCAACAGCCTCTTCGACGATCTGGTTGCTGCGTTTCTTGGCTTGCTCAATGATCTCGGCTGCCTGTGCTTTCGCTTCGCGCAGTTGATTGCCCGCTTTCTCTTGGGCCAACTCCAGGTCGCGAGCTGCACGGGTGGCAGCGTCCAATCCATCCGCGATCTTCTTCTGACGTTCGTGCAAAGCCGCGATGACCGGAGGCCACACGAACTTCATGCAAAACAGTACAAAAATGAAGAACGCAACGGACTGGCCAATCAGGGTTGCATTAATGTTCACGCCAACACCTCGCTCGTTCGTTGTCCATCAATCAACTCGAAAATTCGAGTGATTAGCCAGCGAGTTGACCAACGAAGGGGTTCGCGAAGGTGAAGAACAGAGCGATACCAACGCCGATCATGGTAACGGCGTCGAGCAGACCGGCCACGATGAACATTTTAACCTGCAGCATTGGAACCATTTCTGGCTGGCGAGCAGCGCCTTCCAGGAATTTGCCGCCCAGCAGGCCGAAACCAATTGCGGTACCCAGTGCGCCCAGGCCGATCAGCAGTGCAACAGCGATAGCAGTTAGACCAACTACAGTTTCCATCTTTCCTCCCGACTTTTACGTCGTATGGTTTAGGTTTTTTAATTTAAAGCGGTAAAACAAATCGTTTCAGCGGGCCCTGCCGCGGTTTCCCGCTTGAGGCCCTCTCCCGTTTGACCGGGAGAGACATCAGACTGGCCGAGGCCGGTCTTAATGGTTTTCTTCGTGCGCCATCGACAGGTAGACGATGGTCAGCATCATGAAGATGAACGCCTGCAGGGTGATGATCAGGATGTGGAACACCGCCCACGCCCACTGCAGAGCCACGCCCAGGCCGCTCAGCCAGAGCAGGCCGGTGCCGAACATCACGGCGATCAGGATGAACACCAGCTCGCCGGCATACATGTTGCCGAACAGACGCAGTGCCAGAGAGATCGGCTTGGCGATCAGGGTCACGAATTCCAGCAGGAAGTTGACCGGGATCAGCAGCGCCTGGACCAGGACGTTCTTGCTGCCGAACGGGTGCAGGGTCAGTTCGCCGATGAAGCCGCCGATGCCCTTGACCTTGATGCTGTAGAAAATGATCAGCGCGAACACCGAGAAAGCCATGGCCAGCGTGGCGTTCGGGTCGGTGGTCGATACGGCGCGGAACGGAATCTCGTGGTTGCCGGAGATCAGCGCAGCCAGTTGCGGGATCCAGTCGACAGGCACCAGGTCGATGGCGTTCATCAGGAACACCCAGACGAAAATGGTCAGGGCCAGCGGCGCGATCAGCGGGCTGCGGCCGTGGAAGCTGTCCTTGACGCTGCCGTCGACGAACTCGACCAGCACTTCGACGAAGTTCTGCAGGGCGCCCGGCTGACCGGAGGTCGCCTTCTTCGCCGCCATGCGGAACAGCAGGATGAAGATCAGGCCCAGAGCCACGGACCAGCCCAGGGTATCCACGTGGAATGCCCAGAAGCCCATGGCCTTGGCTTCTGCTGCGGAATGGGCAAAGCCCCAACCGCCGTTAGGTAGCTGACCGAAGGTCAGGTTCTGCAAGTGGTGCTGGATATAGCCCGAAGCGGATTCTGCTGACATGTTTGCCTCAAACGCCCTAAGGTCTCAAAAGTCTTGTTTTCATTAGCAGGGGTGCAAACCAGCTGACCGACTGGGTCAGCACGAAGACGCCGAATACCGCGATCGGCGCCAGAGGCTTCACACCTGCAAACGTCAGTGCGAACAGCACTGCCGTCAAAATCAACTTGCCCGCCTCGCCGGCGTAAAAGGACCGGACGATGGACTGGGCTGCTCGGGCGCCGGAAAACCGAAAGGCCCTGTGAGCAAAATACGCATTGGGGAGCAATGCTATCAGGCCTCCGCAGAGTCCCGAGTATCCGGCAACGACACCACGCCATTGCCAAAGCGCCAGCGCGGCCACCAGCAATACGACCAATTGAGCCAATAAAACCGGAAATACCGCCAAGCGATGGAAGGGCAACCTGTTTGGCGTGCGGTTTTCCATCACTTGCGCTCCTCAAGGGTCGGCCGCCGTAAATCAATAACTTGGCATAAATTGTGCCGACAAAATGCGCGCAGAGTATAGGGGCGGTTCAGCCCCTATTCAACTGCCAGGTAGTCTTTTCCGACTGCGCGCTACATGAGGAAATGTTTCAGCGGATGTGCGCAAGGACACCTTGCAACTCGTCGAGCGAGTTGTAGCGGATCACCAACTGGCCCTTTCCTTTCTGGCCATGGCGGATCTGCACCGCAGAGCCCAGGCGCTCGGCCAGGCGCTGTTCGAGACGGCTGATATCCGGATCGGCCTTGGGCGGCTCGACCGGTGCCGGTTTGCCGCTCAGCCACTGGCGAACCAGGGCTTCGGTCTGACGTACGGTGAGGCCGCGTGCGACAACGTGTCGCGCCCCTTCGACCTGCCGGTCATCCGGCAATCCGAGCAGGGCACGGGCGTGTCCCATTTCGAGGTCGCCGTGGGACAGCATGGTCTTGATCACTTCCGGCAACGCAATCAGGCGCAGCAGGTTGGCCACGGTCACCCGGGACTTGCCCACAGCCTCGGCGACCTGTTGCTGGGTCAGCTGGAATTCCTGCTGCAGGCGCTGCAGGGCCAGGGCTTCCTCGATCGGGTTGAGGTCTTCGCGCTGGATGTTCTCGATCAGGGCCATGGCGATGGCGGTTTCATCCGGCACATCGCGGACCATGGCCGGGATGGTCTCCTGGCCGGCCTGCTGGCTGGCGCGCCAGCGGCGTTCGCCGGCGATGATTTCATAGCGCCCGCCGCCGATCGGACGGACCACGATCGGCTGCATGACGCCCTGGGCCCTGATTGAATTCGCCAGTTCTTCCAGCGCCTGGGGGTCCATGTCGCGGCGCGGCTGGTACTTGCCGCGCTGGATCAGGTCCAGCGGCAACTGCTGCAGCTCGCGCTGGTCGGCCAGTACGGCCTGCTCTTCCAGCGCACTGACGGTCGGACCGCTCAGCAGAGCGTCCAGTCCGCGTCCGAGTCCTCGTTTCTTGACGGCCATGGGGACTCCTTAGGTTGCCGGGGCGGTGACGCGTGAATTTTTGCGCTGGCGACGAACCATCTCGCCGGCCAGGGCCAGGTAGGCCACCGCGCCGCGGGATTGCTTGTCGTAGGCCAGGGCCGGCATGCCGTAGCTCGGCGCCTCGGCCAGTCGGACGTTGCGGGGAATCACAGTGTCGTACAGCTGGTCACCGAAATGTTCCTTGAGCTGTGCGGAAACGTCGTTCATCAAACTCAGACGTGGGTCGTACATGGTCCGCAGCAGGCCTTCGATTTTCAGCTCGGGGTTGAGCAGCTCGGCGATGCGCTTGATGTTATCCACAAGGTCGCTCAGGCCTTCGAGGGCGTAGTACTCGCACTGCATGGGGATAACTACCCCGTCGGCCGCGACCAGGGCATTGAGGGTCAGCATCGACAGCGATGGCGGGCAGTCGATCAGGATGAAGTCGTAGTTCTCGCGGATCGGCGCCAGGGCGCTGCGCAGACGGCTTTCCTTCATCTGCATTTCCAGCAGCACCACTTCGGCCGCCGTCAGGTCGCGGTTGGCCGGCAGCAGTTGGTAACCGCCGTGTTCGGAGAAGTGCATGGCCTGGGCCAGATCGCATTCGCCGATCAGCACATCGTAGATGGAGTTTTCCAGGCCGTGCTTATCCACACCGCTACCCATGGTGGCGTTGCCCTGTGGATCGAGGTCGATCAGCAGCACCCGGCGCTTGGTCGCGACCAGGGATGCTGCGAGGTTGATGCAGGTGGTGGTCTTGCCCACGCCACCCTTCTGGTTCGCTATCGCGAATACCTTAGCCATTCTTGCTTGTGTTCCCAATCATGCCGTGCGGCGCAGTATCAGCAGATGACGTTGGCCTTGGCAACCGGGTACGGCCAAGGCGTGTTCGCTATCGAGGTGGAAGTCTGCCGGCAATGCTACCAGCTCATCCGCTGGATGGACGCCCTTCATTGCCAGCCAGCGTGTATCGCGGTCACCCAGGTGACGGGTCCAGTTCGTGAAGTTCTCCATGCTGCTGAACGCCCGGGAAATGATGCCGGTAAAGGGCTGTTCAGGCTGGAAGGCTTCGACACGACTGTGGATAACTTGCAGGTTATCCAGCTTGAGTTCGAGTTTGACCTGGGTCAGAAAGCGGGTCTTCTTGCCGTTGCTGTCCAGGCAGGTCACAGCCGAACCGGGAAACAGGATCGCCAGGGGGATGCCCGGCATGCCGCCGCCACTGCCGACATCGAGCCAGCGCCCGTCCTCGATGAAGGACATCACGCTCAGGCTGTCGAGCAGGTGCCGCGAAACCATTTCGTCCGGATCACGCACGGCGGTCAGGTTGTAGGCCTTGTTCCACTTGATCAACAGGGACAGGTAACCCAGCAGCTGTTCGTGCTGGGTTGCGGTCAGGTCGACACCGAGCTGGCGAGCACCTGTGGATAACTCTTCGGCGTGTTGCGTGGTGACCAACGAACTCAAGCGCTTTGCTCCAACTGACGGCCGGCGCCGCGTTTTTTCAAATGAATCATCAACAGGGAAATCGCCGCCGGCGTCACCCCGGGAATGCGCGAAGCCTGGCCCAGGGTCTCGGGACGGGTGGCGCTGAGCTTGCTCTGAATTTCCTTCGACAGGCCGGAAATGGTCGAGTAATCGATATCCACAGGCAGGCGGATGTCTTCACTGGCCCGCAGGCGGGCGATCTCGTCCTGCTGGCGGTCGATGTAGCCGGCGTACTTGGTCTTGATCTCGACCTGTTCGGCGACCTGTGGATCATCCGCACCCTGCCCGGTCACTTCGACCAGGCCAGCGTAGTCGATTTCCGGACGGCTCAGCAGGTTCAGCAGGTTGTATTCATGGGCCAGGGGGGTGCCGAATTTTTCGGCGATGGCGTTGCCCTGCTCGGTACCCGGGCGGACCCAGGTGCTTTTCAGACGCTGCTCTTCCTGCTCGATACCCTCGCGCTTCTTGCAGAAAGCCGCCCAGCGCACGTCATCCACAAGCCCGAGTTCGCGGCCTTTTTCCGTCAGGCGCAGGTCGGCGTTGTCCTCGCGCAGGATCAGGCGGTACTCGGCACGGGAGGTGAACATCCGGTACGGCTCCTGGGTACCGAGGGTGATCAGGTCGTCGACCAACACACCGATGTACGCCTCGTCGCGACGCGGGCACCAGTTGTCCTTGCCCTTGGCCCGCAGTGCGGCGTTGGCGCCAGCCAACAGACCCTGGGCGCCGGCCTCCTCGTAACCGGTGGTGCCGTTGATCTGGCCGGCGAAGAACAGACCGCCGATCACCTTGGTTTCCAGGCTGTACTTGAGGTCACGCGGATCGAAGTAGTCGTACTCGATGGCGTAGCCGGGCCGGACGATATGGGCGTTTTCCATGCCGCGGATCGACTGGACGATCTGCAGTTGCACGTCGAACGGCAGGGATGTGGATATCCCGTTCGGGTACAGCTCGTTGGTGGTCAGACCTTCCGGCTCGATGAACACCTGGTGGCTCGCCTTGTCGGCGAAACGGTGGATCTTGTCCTCGATCGACGGGCAGTAGCGCGGGCCGATGCCCTCGATCACGCCGGAATACATCGGCGAACGATCGAGGTTGGCGGCAATGATCTCGTGGGTGCGGGCATTGGTGTGGGTAATCCAGCAACTGACCTGCCGTGGATGCTGCTCTTTGGAACCCAGGAAAGACATCACCGGGATCGGCGTGTCCCCTGGTTGTTCGGTCATCACCGAGAAATCCACAGACCGCGCGTCGATGCGCGGCGGCGTACCGGTTTTCAGCCGACCGACACGCAGCGGCAGCTCGCGCAGGCGATGGGCCAGGGCGATCGAGGGTGGATCGCCGGCACGGCCACCGGAATAGTTCTGCAAACCGATGTGGATAAGTCCGCCCAGGAAGGTACCGGTGGTCAATACCACGGAGTCGGCGAAGAAACGCAGGCCCATCTGGGTGACGACGCCGCGGACCTGGTCCTGCTCGACGATCAGGTCATCGGCGGATTGCTGAAATATCCACAGGTTCGGCTGGTTTTCCAGGATCTCGCGTACCGCGGCCTTGTACAGGGCGCGGTCGGCCTGGGCCCGGGTGGCGCGCACCGCCGGACCTTTGCGGCTGTTGAGAACGCGAAACTGGATGCCGCCTTTATCGGTGGCAATCGCCATAGCGCCGCCAAGGGCATCGATTTCCTTGACCAGGTGGCTTTTACCAATACCACCAATGGCCGGGTTGCAGCTCATGGCACCGAGGGTTTCCACGTTGTGCGTCAGCAACAGGGTTTTTGCCCCCATGCGTGCTGATGCTAGTGCTGCCTCGGTACCGGCATGACCGCCGCCGATGACGATCACTTCAAAACGGGAAGGGAAATCCACCACGCACCTCGTGCCTGCTTCCAGGTAGGTAAATAAGAGAAATTTGGACTGAATGACCCAGTATAGGGAATTCGCCCTTCCTAAAGAACCCTTTGCACAAAATTTAACCAGTTGTGGATAAGCACGCACAATAGAAATCAAAAAGAAGGAAATGTATTAAAACCTTGTTTTTATGTTTATTCTTAGGGCCCAACCTATCTGTGGATAAGGTTATACAGCCCTTATTTATCAATGTGTACAGCGATTCATAACTCTGTGGTCATGTGCTCGGGAGGGTTTGGGATAACCGGTGTAAGCCTGTGGATTAAAGTGATTGTTATCCACAGAGCGGTTCATCCTCAGTTTTCAGGCCGGGTTATCAACTGAGCTGAAGCGCGGTTATTCACAGGGCTTAATCCACAGAAAAAGGCCGGGGAGGCGACGGCCGGACACGGAAAATCCTCCCGTGGCCAGGATGAATCAGTGGAGATTGGAGTGTCAGGCAGGAAAGGGTTGATGACGGGTATGGCTGGAGGGAAATGGCGCAAGTGGCCATTTTCAGGAACAGGAAGGAAACGCGAGCCGGGTGGAACCCTGTCGTCCCGGCTCACCTCAAGGCAGGCGCCTACCTTGAATTGTGGATAACCACATTGCTGCTGGCTGTCATTTTCCGATACAAAAACTCGAGAAAATTCTTCCCAGCAAGTCATCGGAGCTGAATGCACCGGTGATTTCGCCGAGGAACTGCTGGGCCTGGCGCAAATCTTCGGCCAGCAGCTCGCCCGCCCCCGCCAGGGTCAACTGGGCGTGGCCGTGTTCCAGGGCCGCACTGGCGAAGCGCAGGGCCTCCAGGTGCCGGCGACGTGCGCTGAAACTGCTTTCGGCGGTCTGTTCATAACCCATGCAGGCCTTGAGGTGATCACGCAGCAGCTCCAGGCCTTCGCCAGCAGACTTGGCGCTGAGGCTGATGGTGACATGACCGTCCTCGCTGACTTCCAGGGCGATCTTCTCGCCGCTCAGGTCGGCCTTGTTGCGGATCAAGGTGACCTTGGCCGGGTCAGGCCGCTGTTCAAGAAACTCCGGCCACAGGGCGAAGGGATCTGCTGCCTCGGGCGCCGTGGCGTCCACCACCAGCAGCACGCGATCCGCCTCGCCGATGGCCTTGAGCGCCCGTTGCACCCCGATCTTTTCCACATGGTCGTCGGTGTCGCGCAAGCCGGCGGTGTCAACCACGTGCAGCGGCATGCCATCGATGTGGATATGTTCACGGAGAATATCCCGGGTGGTGCCGGCGATCTCGGTGACGATGGCCGCTTCGCGCCCGGCCAGGGCATTGAGCAGGCTCGACTTGCCGGCATTCGGCCGGCCGGCGATCACCACGGTCATGCCATCGCGCAACAACGCGCCCTGCCCGGCTTCGCGGATCACTGTGGACAACTCGTCACGGACCGCGTCGAGCATCGCCAGGACATGGCCATCGGCAAGGAAGTCGATTTCCTCCTCGGGAAAGTCGATGGCCGCCTCGACGTAGATCCGCAGGCTGATCAGCTGTTCGGTGAGGTTATGCACACGCTGGGAAAACGCTCCCTGCAACGAACGCAGGGCATTGCGCGCCGCCTGGGCGGAACTCGCCTCGATCAGGTCGGCGATCGCTTCGGCCTGGGCCAGGTCGAGCTTGTCGTTGAGGAACGCGCGTTCGCTGAATTCGCCCGGACGGGCCAACCGGCAACCCAGTTGCAGGCAACGCTGCAGCAGCATGTCGAGCACGATAGGGCCACCGTGGCCCTGCAGCTCCAGCACATCTTCGCCGGTGAACGAATTCGGCCCCGGGAAATACAGCGCCAGGCCTTCGTCCAGCACTTCACCGGCCTCACCGTGGAATGGGCCATAGTGGGCAAACCGCGGTTTCAGCTCACGACCGCTGATGGCCTGTGCCGCAGTCTGCGCCAGAGGCCCGGAAATACGGACGATACCGACACCACCACGACCCTGGGCGGTGGCGACGGCGGCGATGGTTTCCCGAGGGACGTTCATGGAGCGAGCCTCAAAACAGAAAGTGGCAGATAGCAAAACGCCCCACTAGGGGGCGTCTTGAGTGGTTATCCACAGCGTATGTCAGGCAGCGGCCTTTTTGGTAGCGGCTTCGATACGGCTGGTGATGTACCACTGCTGGGCGATCGACAGGCAGTTGTTCACAACCCAGTACAGCACCAGACCTGCAGGGAACCACAGGAAGAAGAAGGTGAAGATAATCGGCATCAGCTTCATCACCTTGGCCTGCATCGGGTCCGGCGGAGTCGGGTTCAGACGCTGCTGGATGAACATGGTGGCGCCCATGATGATCGGCAGGATGAAGAACGGATCCTTGATCGATAGGTCGGTAATCCACAGGATGAACGGGGCCTGGCGCATTTCAACGCTTTCCAGCAGCACCCAGTACAGCGAAAGGAAAACCGGCATCTGCACCAGGATCGGCAGGCAGCCACCCAGCGGATTGATCTTCTCTTTCTTGTACAGCTCCATCATGGCCTGCGACATCTTCTGCCGATCGTCGCCAAACTGTTCCTTCAGCTGGGCCAGTCGCGGGGCAACGGCACGCATGCGGGCCATCGACTTGTAGCTGGCAGCCGACAGTGGGAAGAACAGGCCCTTGATCAGCATGGTCAGCACGATGATCGAGAAGCCCCAGTTACCCAGCAGGCCGTGGATATGTTGCAGCAGCCAGAAGATCGGCTGGGCGATGAACCACAGGATGCCGTAGTCGACGGTCAGTTCCAGGCCTGGGGACAACTGCTTCAGTACGGACTGGATCTTCGGACCGGCGTAGAGAACGGCACTGACCTCGGCCTTCTGGCCTGGCGCCACGTTCAGCGAAGGACCGGTGTAGCCGATGATGTAATTGCCCTGGCTGTCCTTGCGGGTGCTTACGACATTGCTGTCGCCCTTGGCAGGAACCCAGGCGGTTACGAAGTAGTGTTGCAGCCAGGCCACCCAGCCACCCTGGACGGTTTCCTTCAGCGAGCCCTTGTCGATATCTTTCATCGACACTTTCTTGTACGGCTCCGAACTTGTCCACAGGGCGGCGCCCAGGTAGGTCGCGGTACCGGTGGCGGTGCTCGAGGACGGATCGGCGCTGGCGTCGCGCTTGAGCTGGGCGAACATCGCCCCCGACCATGGCTGGCCGCTTTCGTTGTCGATCAGGTAGGAAACGGTCACGTCATACAGGCCGCGCTTCAGGGTGAAACGCTTGATGTAGTTGACGCCGTTCGCGCTGAACTTCAGGTTGACGACCAGTTGGTCCTGACCGTCAGCCAGTTGATAACTTTTCTGCTCGGATGCGTACAGCGGACGACCTGCGGCATTCGAGTCCGGGCCGTTGGTACCGATCAGGCCGCTTTGTGCCAGGTAGATACGCTCGCCACCGTTGTCAAACAGCTGGAATGGAACGTCCGGATGATCCTGGCGACGTGGGTATTTCGGCAACTTGAGTTGCGCGACGTCACCACCTTTCGGATCGATGGCAAGTTCCAGCACATCCGTCTTGATCTGGATGAGGTCCTTGCTGACGGCCAGCGGTGCTTCGGCAGGAGCGCTGGTGTCATTGGTGGCTCGTGGAATGTCATCACTGGCGGCGGCATTGCTGCCGGTTGCGGTATCCGGCAGACCGGAAACGGTGGTGCTGGCAACATTCTGAGTCGGCAGGGCAGCCTGGCCGTAGTCCTGGTTCCATTTCAGAACCATGACGTAGGACACGATTGCCAGGGCGACGATCAGGATCGTGCGTTTGATATCCATGATTACTCGGCCATCGAAGAAGAACGGGAGGTAGGAATAGGTGGAACCGGGTCATAACCACCGGCATTCCACGGATGACAGCGACCTAAACGACGAAAGGTCAGCCAGCCACCGCGCAGGAGTCCATGAGTTTCGATGGCTTCGTACGCGTAGCAGGAACAACTGGGGTAGAAACGACAGTGACTGGCCATCAGGGGACTAATGGCATAGCGGTAAAACTGGATCGGAACGAGTGCCAGTTTACGCATCTGGACTGTCTACCCCTGCAGATTCGGTTTTGACTGCGGCAGCTGGTGCATTACGAACCAGGCGTTTCCACAGCTTACCGAAATGCTGAATCAATTCGGGGTTTTCTACGTCCCCCAAACCTTTGCGCGCGACGATAACAATGTCCCAGCCTGCCAGTAAATCCTGGTGCAGACGGAACGATTCGCGCATCACACGTTTGAGGCGATTGCGCTCAACGGAGAGCTTGACGCTCTTTTTACCGATAACCAGCCCCAGCCGGGGATGATCGAGGTCGTTGTTGCGCGCAAGGAGCAGGAGGTTTTTCCCCGGAACCTTGCCGGTAGGGGAGTCAAAGACCGCCTTGAAATGTCGTGGAGTAAGCAGACGCTTTTCCCGACTGAAGTCCTGACTCACCACCAAAGCCGGAATATCAAACCGACAGACGGGCACGACCTTTGGCGCGGCGGCGCGACAGGACGGCACGACCGTTCTTGGTTGCCATGCGAGCACGGAAACCGTGGGTGCGGGCGCGTTTGATAGTGCTGGGTTGGAAAGTACGTTTCATGGCGTTGCTACCTGGTTCGTCACAACGGGCCGGAATGGCCCCCGTTTTAAGAGATCGGCGATTCTAGAGAAAGCAAGCCTTCAGGTCAATTTCCAACCAGCTTTTCCTTCCTATAGGTATTTCTCGTTCCTGGGCTTGATCAACACGAGCTCCAGACATAGAAATAAAGAAGCGAATTATTTAAAGCTTTTCTGTAAAGCTTATAAAAGCTTAGCTCGCGAGCATCTGTGGATAACTGGCTTGAGGCCAGGAAACACCTACTGTACAGAGAATGACAACACGGTGGGGAAACGGTGCCCTGCCTGTGCTACGCCGGCGAATAAGTTGTGTGTGGAAAGAGAGGTTATCCACAGGCGGGTTGTCCACAGACTTTCGATCACACTTGTGCAACGCCCTCAAGGGCTGTTATCCACAGGGCTTATTCACATACCGCTGGTCGCCTTGTTCACAGATAAGAGATTGATTCGCCGGGCTCTGCCTGCAATCGACGTGTGGATAAGTGCTCGGCCTGCCGGTACAATGGCCGCTTGTTTTTGCCTTACCGGCTTTCAACTTAGGGGATATCCGTGTCAGTGGAACTTTGGCAGCAGTGCGTGGAGCTTCTGCGTGATGAGCTGCCTGCCCAGCAATTCAACACCTGGATCCGTCCACTACAGGTCGAAGCCGAAGGCGACGAGTTGCGTGTCTATGCACCGAACCGTTTTGTGCTCGACTGGGTGAACGAAAAGTACCTGGGACGTTTGCTTGAACTGCTGAACGAGCATGGCAACGGCATGGCGCCTGCCCTTTCCTTATTAATAGGCAGCAAACGCAGTTCGGCGCCGCGTGCTGCACCGAATGCTCCTCTGGCTGCCGCGGCTTCCCAGGCCCTGGCCGCCAGTGCGGCTGCCGCCGCGGCGGCTACACCGACTGCACCGGTGGCAACGCCGACCCCGCCACCCGCCAGCCAGAAGGAAGTGGCGGAGGCCAGCGAAGAGCCGTCCCGCGACAGTTTCGATCCGATGGCCGGCGCCGCTGCGCAGCAGGCTCCGGTACGTGCCGAACAGCGCACGGTCCAGGTCGAGGGCGCACTCAAGCACACCAGTTACCTGAACCGTACCTTCACCTTCGAGAACTTCGTCGAGGGTAAGTCCAACCAGCTGGCCCGCGCTGCGGCGTGGCAGGTGGCGGACAACCCCAAGCATGGCTACAACCCGCTGTTCCTGTATGGTGGCGTCGGTCTCGGTAAGACCCACTTGATGCATGCTGTGGGTAACCATCTATTGAAGAAGAACCCGAATGCCAAGGTGGTCTACCTGCATTCGGAGCGTTTCGTCGCCGACATGGTCAAGGCGCTGCAGTTGAACGCCATCAACGAGTTCAAGCGCTTCTACCGTTCGGTGGACGCCCTGCTGATCGACGACATTCAGTTCTTCGCACGCAAGGAGCGTTCCCAGGAAGAGTTTTTCCACACCTTCAACGCCTTGCTCGAAGGCGGCCAGCAGGTGATTCTCACCAGTGACCGCTATCCCAAGGAAATCGAAGGCCTGGAAGAGCGCCTGAAGTCGCGTTTCGGCTGGGGCCTGACCGTTGCGGTGGAGCCGCCCGAGCTGGAAACCCGCGTGGCGATCCTGATGAAGAAGGCCGACCAGGCCAAGGTCGAACTGCCCCATGACGCGGCGTTCTTCATTGCCCAGCGTATTCGCTCCAACGTACGCGAACTCGAAGGCGCACTGAAGCGGGTGATCGCCCACTCGCACTTCATGGGGCGAGAGATCACCATCGAGCTGATCCGCGAATCGCTGAAGGACCTGCTGGCCCTGCAGGACAAGCTGGTGTCTGTGGATAACATCCAGCGGACCGTGGCCGAGTACTACAAGATCAAGATTTCCGATCTGCTGTCCAAGCGCCGTTCGCGCTCGGTCGCTCGTCCGCGTCAGGTCGCCATGGCCCTGTCCAAGGAATTGACCAACCACAGCCTGCCGGAAATCGGCGATGTGTTTGGTGGGCGCGACCACACCACTGTCTTGCACGCATGCCGCAAGATCAACGAACTAAAGGAATCCGACGCGGACATCCGCGAGGACTACAAGAACCTGCTGCGTACACTGACCACTTGAGAATTGCAGCGCAGCTTATTAAGGCAAGGGACTAGACCATGCATTTCACCATTCAACGCGAAGCCCTGTTGAAACCCCTGCAACTGGTCGCAGGCGTCGTCGAGCGCCGCCAGACCTTGCCGGTGCTCTCCAATGTGCTGCTGGTCGTCGAAGGCCAGCAACTGTCGCTGACCGGTACCGACCTCGAAGTCGAACTGGTCGGCCGCGTCCAGCTCGAAGAGCCTGCCGAACCCGGTGAGATCACCGTACCGGCACGCAAGCTGATGGATATCTGCAAGAGCCTGCCGAACGATGCCCTGATCGACATCAAGGTCGACGAGCAGAAACTGGTGGTCAAGGCCGGCCGCAGCCGCTTTACCCTGTCGACCCTGCCTGCCAACGATTTCCCGACTGTGGAAGAAGGCCCGGGTTCGCTGACCTGCAGCCTGGAGCAAAGCAAGCTGCGTCGCCTGATCGAGCGCACCAGCTTCGCCATGGCCCAGCAGGACGTGCGTTACTATCTCAACGGCATGCTGCTGGAAGTGTCCGCCGGCGTGATCCGTGCTGTGGCCACCGACGGCCACCGCCTGGCGATGTGCTCCATGCAGGCCGACATCGGCCAGCAGGATCGTCACCAGGTGATCGTGCCGCGCAAGGGTATCCTGGAACTGGCCCGCCTGCTCACCGAGCCGGAAGGCAACGTCAGCATCGTGCTGGGTCAGCACCACATCCGCGCCACCACCGGTGAGTTCACCTTCACCTCCAAGCTGGTCGACGGCAAGTTCCCCGACTACGAGCGCGTCCTGCCAAAAGGCGGGGACAAGCTGGTACTGGGCGACCGCCAGGCACTGCGCGAAGCCTTCAGCCGTACCGCGATCCTGTCCAACGAGAAGTACCGCGGCATTCGTCTGCAACTGGCCAGCGGCCAATTGAAGATCCAGGCCAACAACCCCGAGCAGGAAGAGGCGGAAGAAGAAGTGGGCGTCGATTACAACGGCGGCTCCCTGGAAATCGGCTTCAACGTCAGCTACCTGCTGGACGTGCTGGGCGTGATGACCACCGAGCAGGTGCGCCTGATCCTGTCCGATTCCAACAGCAGTGCGCTGCTGCAGGAATCGGACAACGATGACTCGGCCTACGTCGTCATGCCGATGCGCCTGTAACCGTGCCCCTCCTTTAATATGTTCAGCACACGCTAGATGTCCCTCAGCCGTGTTTCGGTCACCGCGGTGCGCAACCTGCACCCGGTGACCTTCTCCCCCTCCCCGCGTATCAATATCCTTTACGGCGCCAACGGCAGCGGCAAAACCAGCGTGCTGGAAGCCATCCACCTGCTGGGGCTGGCCCGTTCGTTCCGCAGCACCCGTCTGCTGCCGGTGATCCAGTACGAGCAGTTGGCCTGTACGGTGTTCGGCCAGGTCGAATTGGCCGAGGGTGGGCAGAGCGCCTTGGGGATATCCCGCGATCGCCAGGGGGAATTCCAGATCCGCATCGACGGGCAGAATGCCAGGAGCGCCGCGCAGTTGGCGGAAATCCTGCCGCTGCAGTTGATCAACCCCGACAGCTTTCGTCTGTTGGAGGGGGCGCCGAAGATTCGTCGGCAGTTCCTCGACTGGGGAGTGTTCCACGTGGAACCGCGCTTCATGTCGACCTGGCAGCGCCTGCAGAAGGCCCTGCGGCAGCGGAACTCGTGGCTGCGGCATGGTACACTTGACGCCGCTTCGCAAGCGGCCTGGGACCGGGAACTGTGCCTGGCCAGTGCCGAAATCGATGAATACCGCCGCGCCTATATCAAAGCCTTGAAACCAGTCTTTGAGCAGACCTTGAGCGAACTAGTCGAACTCGAGGGGCTGACGCTGAGCTATTACCGTGGCTGGGACAAGGAAAAAGAGCTGAGCGCCGTGCTCGCCTCCTCCCTGCAGCGGGACCAGCAGATGGGCCATACCCAGGCTGGACCACAGCGAGCTGACTTGCGTCTTCGATTGGGCGCACACAACGCCGCGGACATTCTGTCGCGGGGGCAGCAGAAACTGGTGGTCTGCGCGTTGCGCATTGCCCAGGGACACCTGGTGAGCCAGGTCCGGCGCGGGCAATGTATTTATCTGGTGGATGACTTGCCGTCCGAACTGGACGACCAGCACCGCCGCGCACTATGTCGTTTGCTTGAAGAATTACGCTGCCAGGTGTTCATCACCTGTGTAGACCACGAATTACTGAGGGAAGGCTGGCAGACGGAAACGCCAGTTGCGCTGTTCCACGTGGAACAGGGCTGTATCACCCAGACCCACGACCATCGGGAGTGAAGGCATGAGCGAAGAAAATACGTACGACTCGAACAGCATCAAGGTGCTGAAAGGTTTGGATGCCGTACGCAAACGTCCCGGTATGTACATTGGCGACACCGATGATGGTAGCGGTCTGCACCACATGGTGTTCGAGGTGCTCGACAACTCCATCGACGAAGCGCTGGCTGGTTACTGCGACGACATCTGCGTCACTATCCACCCGGACGAGTCGATCTCAGTTCGCGACAACGGCCGCGGCATCCCGGTCGATGTACACAAGGAGGAAGGCGTCTCCGCAGCCGAAGTCATTATGACCGTGCTGCACGCCGGCGGTAAGTTCGACGACAACTCCTATAAGGTATCCGGCGGCCTGCACGGTGTGGGTGTGTCGGTGGTGAACGCCCTGTCCGAAGAGCTGGTACTGACCGTCCGCCGTAGCGGCAAGATCTGGGAACAGACCTATGTCCACGGCGTACCCCAGGCACCGATGGCTATCGTTGGCGACAGCGAAACCACAGGTACCCAGATCCACTTCAAGGCTTCCGCCGAAACCTTCAAGAACATCCACTTCAGCTGGGACATCCTGGCCAAGCGGATTCGCGAGCTGTCCTTCCTCAACTCCGGCGTCGGCATCCTGCTGCGTGACGAGCGCACCGGCAAGGAAGAGATGTTCAAATACGAGGGTGGCCTGCGTGCCTTCGTTGAATACCTGAACACCAACAAGACCACGGTCAACCAGGTGTTCCACTTCAACATCCAGCGTGAAGACGGCATCGGCGTGGAAATCGCCCTGCAGTGGAACGACAGCTTCAACGAAAACCTGCTGTGCTTCACCAACAACATTCCTCAGCGTGATGGCGGTACCCACCTGGTGGGCTTCCGCTCCGCACTGACCCGTAACCTGAACAACTACATCGAACAGGAAGGTCTGGCGAAGAAGCACAAGGTCGCCACCACCGGTGACGATGCGCGTGAAGGCCTGACGGCGATCATCTCGGTCAAGGTGCCGGATCCGAAGTTCAGTTCCCAGACCAAGGACAAACTGGTGTCGTCCGAGGTCAAGGGTGCGGTCGAGCAGGAAATGGGCAAGTACTTCTCCGACTTCCTGCTGGAGAACCCCAACGAAGCCAAGCTGGTGGTCGGCAAGATGATCGATGCCGCTCGTGCCCGTGAAGCGGCGCGCAAGGCCCGTGAGATGACCCGCCGCAAAGGTGCGCTGGATATCGCCGGCCTGCCGGGCAAACTGGCTGACTGCCAGGAGAAGGACCCTGCCCTTTCCGAACTGTACCTGGTGGAGGGTGACTCCGCAGGCGGTTCCGCTAAGCAGGGTCGTAACCGTCGGACCCAGGCGATCCTGCCGCTCAAGGGCAAGATCCTCAACGTCGAGAAGGCCCGTTTCGACAAGATGATCTCGTCCCAGGAAGTGGGCACGCTGATCACCGCGCTGGGTTGTGGCATCGGCCGCGAAGAGTACAACATCGAGAAGCTGCGTTATCACAACATCATCATCATGACCGATGCTGACGTCGACGGATCGCACATTCGTACCCTGCTGCTGACCTTCTTCTTCCGTCAGTTGCCGGAGCTGATCGAGCGCGGTTACATCTACATTGCCCAGCCACCGCTGTACAAGGTGAAGAAAGGCAAGCAGGAGCAGTACATCAAGGACGACGACGCCATGGAAGAATACATGACGCAGTCGGCTCTCGAAGACGCCAGCCTGCACCTGAATGAAGACGCGCCGGGTGTTTCCGGCGAGGCGCTGGAGCGTCTGGTCAATGACTTCCGCATGGTGATGAAGACCCTCAAGCGCCTGTCGCGTATCTATCCACAGGAGCTGACCGAGCACTTCATCTACCTGCCGGCGGTAAGCCTTGAGCAACTGGGCGATCATTCGGCGATGCAGGAATGGCTGGCCAAGTACGATGCCCGCCTGCGCCTGAGCGAGAAGTCCGGCCTGGTCTACAAGACCAGCCTGCGCGAAGACCGTGAGCGTAACGTCTGGCTGCCGGAGGTGGAACTGATCTCCCATGGCCTGTCGAGCTACGTCACCTTCAACCGCGACTTCTTCGGCAGCAACGACTACAAGACCGTGGTCACCCTGGGCGCCCAACTGAGCTCGCTGCTCGACGAGGGTGCCTACATCCAGCGTGGCGAACGCAAGAAGGCCGTGAGCGAGTTCAAGGAAGCCCTGGACTGGCTGATGGCTGAAAGTACCAAGCGCCACACCATCCAGCGATACAAGGGGCTGGGTGAGATGAACCCGGACCAGCTGTGGGAAACCACCATGGATCCGACCGTTCGCCGGATGCTGAAAGTGACGATCGAAGACGCCATCGCGGCGGACCAGATCTTCAACACCCTGATGGGCGATGCGGTCGAACCACGCCGCGACTTCATCGAGAGCAATGCCCTGTCGGTGGCCAACCTGGACTTCTGATTCCCGGTGGTTCGCTGCTCAAGAAAGCCCGCGCAAGCGGGCTTTCTTATTGCCTCATTCGGCCAGCAACACCGCTTGTTCCTGGGCACACAGCGCCAACAGAAAATCCCACACCACCCGCAACCGCACCGACTTGTGCAACTCCCGGCGGGTACTGATCCAGTAGCTGCGCTGGATCGTCTCCTGCGGCAGTACCCGCACCAGCTCCGGATCATCCTTGGCCATGTAGTTGGGCAACACCGCAATGCCCAGTCCGGCCCGGGCGGCGATCTGCTGGGCGACCACGCTGGTGCTGCGCAGGGTCACGTTCGGCGAGCGGCAGAAGTCGTCGAGGAACAGCAGCTCCTGGCTGAACAGCAGGTCATCCACATAGCCGATCCACTGGTGCTCCGAGAGATCGTCACGGGTTTCCAGGCGGGGCGCCCGGGCCAGGTAGGCCGGGCTGGCGTAGAGGGCCAGGCGGTAGTCGGTGAGCTTGCGGGTGATCAGCATGTCGGCGTGGGGGCGGTCCAGATGGATGCTGATCTCGGCCTCGCGGTTGAGGATGCTGACGAAGCGCGGTACTGCCACCAGTTCCACCTCCAGCCCCGGATAGCGCTCGAACAGCGCCCCCAGGCGCGAAGTGAGAAACATGATGCCGATGCCTTCGGTGACCCCCAGGCGGATCTTGCCCAGCGGCGCGATGGCCTGGGTGATCTCTTCCTGGGCCAGCAGTGCCACGTTTTCCATGGCTTCGGCATGCTTGAGCAGGGCCTGGCCGGCGGGGGTCAGCTCGTAGCCCTGGGCATGCTGGACGAACAGCGCGGTGCCCAGGCTCTGCTCGATGGTCTCGATATGCCGGGCCACGGTGCTGTGGGTGGTATTCAACCGCTTGGCCGCGGTCAGCAGGCGGCCGCTGCGCTGCAGTTCGAGAAAAAAACGCAGATCGTTCCAGTCAAACATTGAGCTTCCTTGTGAATCGTGGGGTTCACCTGCCTGCTTGAAAACGCACAGCACTTGCGCAAAAACGAAGGTTTTCATACCGAAACTAATCAATAACATGGGCTGATACAAGAACAATAAAGGCGAGGTCCTCATGGCATCTGCCCATTTGCCTTATGACTACGTGATCGTCGGTGCCGGGCCAGCTGGCTGCGTGCTGGCCAATCGGCTGTCCGCCGACCCGAGCAACAACGTGCTGCTGCTCGAAGCCGGTGGCCGGGACAACTACCTGTGGATCCACATCCCCGTCGGCTATCTGTTCTGCATCGGCAACCCACGCACCGACTGGTGCTTCAAGACCGAATCGCAACCCGGCCTGCAGGGCCGCAGCCTGAGTTATCCACGGGGCAAGGTGCTCGGTGGCTGTTCCTCGATCAATGGCATGATCTATATGCGTGGCCAGGCCCACGACTATGACCGCTGGGCCGAACAGGGCAATCCGGGCTGGGCCTGGAAGGACCTGTTGCCGCTGTTCAAGCACAGCGAAAATCACTTCGGCGGCAGTGGGGAGTTCCACAGCGACACCGGTGAGTGGCGGGTGGAACAGCAGCGTTATTCCTGGCCGATTCTCGATGCGTTCCGTGAGGCGGCTGCTGAAAACGGTATCGCCAGTGTCAGTGATTTCAATACGGGGGATAATGAGGGCTGTGGATACTTTCAGGTCAACCAGCGCTCCGGGGTACGCTGGAATTCGGCCAAGGCGTTCCTGCGGCCGGTACTCAAGCGCCCCAACCTGACCGTCCTCACCGGCGTGCAGGTCGACCGGGTCAACTTGGAAAAAGGTCGGGCAACGTCGGTGCTGGCGCGCTGGCAAGGCGAAGAACATCTGTTCCCGGCCCGTCGGGAAATCATCCTGTGTGCCGGTTCGGTCGGTTCGCCGGGGATTCTGCAACGTTCCGGGATCGGCCCGCGACCGCTGCTGGAGAGCCTGGGGATCGGCGTGCGCCACGAACTGCCGGGGGTCGGCGGCAACCTGCAGGATCACCTGCAATTGCGGCTGATCTACAAGCTCAGCAATGCCCGGACCCTCAACCAGATGGCCAATAGCTTGTGGGGCAAGGCCGGCATGGGCCTGCGATATCTCTACGACCGCAGTGGTCCGTTGGCGATGGCGCCGAGTCAACTGGGCGCGTTCGTGAAATCGAGCCCGGAGCAGACGTCGGCGAACCTGCAATACCACGTGCAGCCGCTGTCGCTGGAGCGCTTTGGCGAGCCGCTGCATCGCTTTCCGGCGTTCACTGCTTCGGTGTGCAATCTGCGTCCGCAGAGCCGCGGGCGCATCGACATCCGTTCGGCCGATCCGGGCGCTGCTCCGCTGATCGACCCCAATTACCTCAGTGACCCCGAGGACCTGAAGGTCGCCGCCGAGGCGATTCGCCTGACCCGACGCATCGTCGCCTCCCCTGCCCTGCGCCGCTTTGCCCCCGAGGAGTACCTGCCCGGCCCGGCCTTGCAAAGCGAGGAACAGCTGCACGAAGCGGCGGCGAAGATCGGCACCACCATCTTTCACCCGGTGGGTACCTGTCGCATGGGCCACGGCGTGCAGGACGTCGTCGATGCCCGCTTGCGGGTGCATGGGGTACCGGGCCTGCGAGTGGCCGATGCCTCGATCATGCCGCAGATCACCTCGGGCAATACCTGTTCGCCCACGGTGATGATTGCCGAGAAGGCGGCGCAGATGATCCTGGCAGATGTCCGGACGCCTGCGGCGCAGTTATCCACAATCCTGTAGGAGCAGGCGGTGCGTATTGCGCTGTTCAGGCGGATGACAGGAGCGGTCAAAAGGAAGATCGGTAACGAGCAAGACACGGACTCCGGTGGCAGTCAGCCGGAGTCCACAGTGGAACAACAAGAATAATCACTGTGGCCCACGAGGCCGAGGACATCACTCATGTCGGACTACATCCAGCAACAGTCGGCGTCTGTCTCCGCCAGCAGCGGCAAGGAAGAGCGCCGGATCATTTTTGCGTCATCCCTCGGGACGGTTTTCGAGTGGTATGACTTTTTTCTCTACGGTGCCCTGGCCGCCGTCATCAGCAAGCAGTTCTTCGCCGGGGTCAACGACACCACGGCGTTCATCTTCGCCCTGATGGCCTTCGCCGCCGGCTTCCTGGTGCGGCCCTTCGGTGCGCTGGTGTTCGGCCGGCTGGGGGACATGATCGGCCGCAAGTACACCTTTCTCATGACCATCATACTGATGGGCCTGTCGACCTTCGCCGTCGGCCTGCTGCCGACCTACGCCAGTATCGGCATCGCCGCGCCGATCATCCTGGTGCTGCTGCGCATGCTCCAGGGCCTGGCGCTGGGGGGCGAGTACGGCGGCGCCGCGACCTACGTGGCCGAACACGCGCCGGCCGGCAAGCGCGGTTTCCACACCGGCTGGATCCAGTCCACGGCCACCCTCGGCCTGTTGCTGTCGCTGCTGGTGGTCCTGGCCAGCCGCTACATCAGCGGTGACCAGTTCGAAACCTGGGGCTGGCGGCTGCCGTTCCTGCTGTCGATCGTCCTGCTGGCTATTTCCACCTGGATTCGCATGAGCATGCACGAGTCACCGGCCTTCGTGAAAATGAAGGCCCAGGGCAAGGCCAGCCATTCACCGATCCGTGAGTCCTTCGGCTCCTGGCAGAACCTGAAGATCGTTCTCACCGCCCTCTTCAGTATCAATGCCGGGCAGGCGGTGACCTTCTACACCGCGCAGTTCTATGTCCTGTTCTTCATGACCCAGATGCTCAAGATGGACCCGGGCCAGGCCAACACCCTGCTGATCATCAGCGTGGTGATCGGTGCGCCGTTCTTCGTGCTGTTCGGCTGGCTTTCGGACAAGATCGGGCGCAAGCCGATCCTGATGATGGGCCTGCTGCTGGCGACGGTCTGCTACTTCCCGCTGTTCAAGGCCCTCAGCCATTACGCCAACCCACAGATCGATGCCGCCAGCCGGCAGGCACCGATCGTGGTGACGGCCGACCCGGCCGGCTGCACCTTCCAGTTCGACCCGGTGGGCAAGGCGCGTTTCGACAGCCCCTGCGACAAGGTCAAGACCTTCCTGGTCAAGCAGGGCCTGCCCTACAGTTCCCAGTCGGCTGCAGCGGGCAGCGAGGTGACGGTCACCGTGGGCGCGCAGAAGATCAACGGCTTCGACGAGGCGGCCATGCGCGCGGCGATCAGCCAGGCCGGCTACCCGGCCAAGGCCGAGGCCGCGACGGTGAACCAGCCGATGGTGGTGTTGCTGATCGTGCTGCTGATCCTGATCGCGACCATGACCTACGGTCCGCTGGCGGCGGTGATGGTCGAACTGTTCCCGACCCGGATCCGCTACACCTCCATGTCCCTGCCCTACCATATCGGTAACGGCTGGTTCGGTGGCTTCCTGCCGACCGTGTCGTTCGCCCTGGTGGTCTACACCGGGGATATCTTCTATGGCCTCTGGTATCCGGTGCTGATCACCGGCGTGAGCCTGGTGGTCGGGCTGTTCTGCCTGAAAGAAACCCGGGATGTGGATATCGACAAGGTCTGAGAGATTCACAGGCATGAAAAAACCGGCATGAAAGCCGGTTTTTTTATTGCTCGAAAAAACTTATGCACGATTTACATTGAATAGTCATACAGAGAAATAAGTATATAAATCATTTACTTACGTGGCTATTTCAAGAAATATCAAAATCTTGTGCACAAGTTATCCACAGATCGGTCAGGCGGCGCTGGGTGCTTCGGCAGCCGCTACAGGCGGCAGTGAACCCATCTCACGCTGGGCGTTCTCGTTCCAGGCCTGGACCCGCTCGTTCAGGTCGGCAATGGCCCGTGGGCCGGTGCCTTCGGCGTACATCGGGGCGCCGATCACCACGGTGATGGTGCCCGGTTTCTTCGCCCAACCGGTCTTCGGCCAGAATTTGCCGGCATTGTGGGCTACCGGCAGCACGGGCAGCTCGGCATTCACCGCCAGCGCCGTACCACCGCGGGAAAACTTGCCGATGGTACCGTAGGGCACGCGAGTGCCCTCCGGAAAGATCAGCACCCAGGTGTGGTCCTTGAGCAACTCATCGCCCTTTTTCGCCACGTGCTTGAGCGCTTCCTTCGGGTTGTCCCGGTCGATGGCGATCGGCCGCAGCATGGCCATGGCCCAGCCGAAGAACGGCACGTAGAGCAACTCACGCTTGAGCACCTGGCTCAAGGGCGAGAAATAGGCCGACAGGAAGAACGTTTCCCAGGTGCTCTGGTGGTTCGACAGAATCACGCAGGGCCGCTCGGGAACGTTGTGTGCACCCTGCACCTCGACCCGGATATTCAGGAATACCTTGGTCAGCCACAGCGCGCAGCGGCACCAGTACACGTTGATGAAGCGATAGCGCGCCTTGAACGGCAGGAACGGCGCGACGAAAAAGCTCAGGGAGCACCACAGCAGCGAACTGGTGCCCAGCAGCAGGTAAAAGAAAAAGGTTCTGATGGCCTGCAGGATCGACATAGCGACATTTACCGTTGCGGGCATTGCCCGCCTGTTAATAAGTGAACCCCTGAACAGTCCTTGATCAGGAAGTCAGAAAGGCGCTAGTTGTGGATAAGCTCAGCCGCGACGGCCGCCAGATCGTCAAAGATCAGCGTGCCCACCGGCAGGGTTTTCCCCAGGGTCTTTTCGCCCTTGCCGGTCTTTACCAGAACGGGCTGGCAATCGACGGCGCTGGCGGCCTCCAGGTCACCGAGGCTGTCGCCGACAAACCATAGCCTAGCCAGTTCAACGCCATAATGCGCGGCGATGGTCCTGAGCATGCCCGGCTTGGGCTTGCGGCAATCGCAGCCCTCGTCCGGCCCATGGGGGCAATACACCACCAGCCCGAGCTCGCCACCCTGTTGCGCCACCAGCGAGCGCAGGCGCTCGTGCATGGCGTCCAGGGTCGCGAGGTCGTAGTAGCCGCGGGCGATGCCGGACTGGTTGGTCGCCACGGCGACCGTCCAGCCCGCCCTGCTCAACTGCGCGATGGCTTCGATCGACCCGGGGATCGGAATCCACTCCTCCACCGACTTGATGTAGGCGTCGGAGTCCTGGTTGATCACCCCGTCGCGATCGAGTATCAGCAGCTTCAAGTCGCGTCCTCAGCCTAGCAGCGAAATGTCGGCGATGTTGAGGAACAACCCGCGCAGACGTGCAAGCAAGGCGTAGCGGTTCTTGCGCACGTCTTCGTTCTCGGCGTTGACCATGACCGCTTCGAAGAAGGCATCGACGGATTCGCGCAGGGCGGCCAGGCGTGCCAGTGCCTCGGCATACTCGCGTTTCTCCATCAGCGGCTGGACGTCCTTGTCGGCTTGCTGGATGGCCGAGTGCATGGAGAACTCTTTCGCGTTGTCGAAGTACTTCGGATCGACTGTCGAGAAAATGGTCGGTTCGGCCTTGCTGATCAGGTTCGATACACGCTTGTTCACCGCGGCCAGGGCGGCGGCTTCCGGCAACTGACGGAACTTCTGCACCGCCTGGACGCGCTGGTCGAAGTCCAGGGCCGAGCCCGGCTTCAGGGCACGCACCGACAGGTAGGTGGCGACGTCGATGCCTTCGTCCTCGTAACGGGCACGCAGGCGGTCGAAGATGAACTCCAGCACCTGGTCGGAGAGGCCCGCGGCCTTGACCTTGGCTCCGTACGCGTTGACCGCGAAGGCCACGGTCTCGATCAGGTCGAGGTCGAGTTTCTTGTCGATCAGGATGCGCAGCACGCCCAGGGCGGCACGGCGCAAGGCGTAGGGGTCCTTGCTGCCGGTCGGCAGCATGCCGATACCGAAGATCCCGACCAGGGTGTCGAGCTTGTCGGCGATCGCCACCGCGGCACCGGTCAGGGTGCTTGGCAGTTCGGCAGCACCGGCACCACGTGGCATGTACTGCTCGTTCAGGGCCAGGGCAACGTCTTCCGGCTCGCCGTCATTGAGGGCGTAGTAGTAACCGGCGATACCTTGCATTTCCGGGAACTCGCCGACCATCTCGGTGGCCAGGTCGCACTTGGACAACAGGCCTGCCCGGGCCGCACGCTGGGCGTCGCCGCCGATGCGCGGGGCGATGAACGCGGCCAGCTTCGAGACACGCTCGGCCTTGTCGTAGACGCTGCCCAGCTTCTCCTGGAACACCACGTTCTGCAGGCGCAGGTTGAAATCCTGCAGCGGCTGCTTCTTGTCCTGCTTGAAGAAGAACTCGGCGTCGGTCAGGCGTGGGCGCACGACCTTCTCGTTACCGGCGATGATCTGCTTCGGATCCTTGCTCTCGATGTTGGCCACGGTGATGAAGCGCGGCAGCAGCTTGCCATCGACGTCCAGCAGGCAGAAGTACTTCTGGTTGTCCTGCATGGTGGTGATCAGGGCTTCCTGTGGCACTTCGAGGAAACGTTCCTCGAACGAGCACACCAGCGGTACCGGCCACTCCACCAGTGCCGTCACTTCGTCGAGCAGGTCCGGCGGCATGATCGCCGTGCCTTCCTGCATCGTTGCAAGCTCGGTGGTGCGCTTGCTGATCAGCTCGCGACGCTCGTTGGCGTCGGCCAGCACGTAGGCGGCACGCAGGTCGTCGAGGTAGCTGGCCGGCGAGCCGATACGGACGTTTTCCGGGTGGTGGAAACGGTGGCCACGGGACTCGCGACCGGCCTTCTGGGCGAGGATGGTGCAGTCGATGACCTGGTCACCGAGCAGCATCACCAGCCACTGGGTCGGACGCACGAACTCTTCCTTGCGCGCGGCCCAGCGCATGCGCTTGGGAATCGGCAGGTCGTTCAGCGAGTCCTCGACGATGGTCGGCAGCAGGCTGGCGGTCGGTTTGCCCGGAATGTTCTGGCTGTAGCGCAGCTTCGGCCCGCTCTGGTCGATCTCGCTCAGCTCGACGCCGCACTTCTTGGCGAAGCCCAGGGCGGCCTGGGTCGGGTTGCCCTCGGCATCGAAGGCGGCCTGGCGTGGCGGGCCGTCGAGGTTGATGCTGCGGTCCGGCTGCTGGGTCTGCAGTTGCTTGAGCACCACCGCCAGGCGGCGTGGCGCGGCGTAGACCTGCTTGGCTTCGAAGCTCAGGCCGGCGGCCTGCAGGCCTTTCTCGATACCGGCCAGGAACGCCTCGGCCAGGGTATTGAGGGCCTTGGGTGGCAGTTCTTCAGTGCCCAGTTCTACCAGAAAATCTTGCGCACTCATTGTGCCGCCTCCAACTTAGCCAACACTTCATCACGCAGGTCCGGGGTTGCCATCGGGAAGCCCAGCTTGGCACGTGCCAGCAGGTAGGCTTGGGCGACGGAACGCGCCAGGGTGCGCACACGCAGGATGTACTGCTGACGCGCGGTCACCGAGATGGCCCGGCGTGCATCCAGCAGGTTGAAGGTGTGCGAGGCCTTGAGGACCATTTCATAGCTCGGCAACGGCAGCGGCTCATCCAGCTCGATCAGGCGCTTGGCTTCGCTTTCATAGAAATCGAACAGTTCGAACAGCTTCTCGACGTTGGCGTGTTCGAAGTTGTAGGTCGACTGCTCCACCTCGTTCTGGTGGAACACGTCGCCGTAGGTCACCTTGCCGAACGGACCGTCGGCCCAGACCAGGTCGTAGACCGAATCGACGCCCTGCAGGTACATCGCCAGGCGCTCGAGGCCGTAGGTGATTTCGCCGGTGACCGGGTAGCACTCGATGCCGCCGGCCTGCTGGAAGTAGGTGAACTGGGTGACTTCCATGCCGTTGAGCCAGACTTCCCAGCCCAGGCCCCAGGCGCCGAGGGTCGGCGATTCCCAGTTGTCCTCGACGAAGCGGATGTCGTGCACCAGCGGGTCCAGGCCGACGGCCTTGAGCGAGCCCAGGTACAGCTCCTGGAAGTTGTCCGGGTTGGGCTTGAGCACCACCTGGAACTGGTAGTAGTGCTGCAGGCGGTTCGGGTTCTCGCCGTAGCGGCCGTCAGTCGGGCGACGGCTGGGCTGTACGTAGGCGGCGTTCCAGGTTTCCGGGCCGATGGCGCGCAGGAACGTGGCGGTATGGAAAGTCCCGGCGCCTACTTCCATATCGTAGGGCTGAAGTACCACACAACCTTGCTCGGCCCAGTATTGCTGGAGGGCGAGAATCAAGTCTTGGAAGGTACGCACGGCTGGCGTAGGCTGGCTCACGAAATTCACCTGTTACTTGGGCTGCGATTCAAAAGGCGGGAGTATACCCGATTAGGTCGCGCCTCCGCCTCCCTGGAGCCTTATGCCACGCTGCTTTTGGTGCAACGACGATCCCCTGTACATGGACTACCACGATCGGGAGTGGGGCGTACCGCTGCGCGATGGGCAGCGACTGTTCGAGTTGCTTTTGCTCGAAGGGTTCCAGGCCGGGCTTTCGTGGATCACCATCCTGAAAAAACGCGAGCACTACCGTAAGGTTCTGTTCGGTTTCGATGTGCGGAAAGTCGCCGACATGAGCGATGACTACCTGCAAACCCTGCTGCTCGATCCGGGGATCGTGCGCAACCGCCTGAAGCTCGAGGCGGCGCGGCGCAATGCTCGCGCCTGGCTCCAGCTGGAGGACCCGGTGACGCTGCTCTGGTCCTTCGTCGGCGGCGTGCCGCAGATCCACCATTTCCGCGATCGCAGCGAGGTACCGGCCGTCACGCCCGAGGCCGAGGCCATGAGCAAGTCGCTGAAGAAGCTCGGCTTCGGCTTCGTCGGCCCGACCATCTGCTACGCGTTCATGCAGGCCTCGGGCATGGTCATGGACCACACCACCGATTGTGATAGCTATGCCGCGCTGGCCGCGCCACGGCTACAATAGCCGGCTGACGATTAGCCAAGCACACCGGGAGTGACCTGTGGAAAAGTTTAAAGGCGCCATGCTGGTGGGGGCGTTGCGGTTGTTCGCGATGCTGCCCTGGCGTGCCGTGCAGCGTGTCGGCTCGGCCATCGGCTGGGTGATGTGGAAGCTGCCCAACCGTTCCCGCGACGTGGTGCGGATCAACCTGGCCAAGTGTTTTCCCGAACTCGATCCGGTCGCTCGCGAACAACTGGTCGGACAGAGCCTCAAGGATATCGGCAAGTCCCTGACCGAAAGCGCCTGCGCCTGGATCTGGCCGGCCGAGCGCTCGATCGCGCTGGTGCGCGAGGTCGAAGGCCTCGACGTGCTCAAGGAGGCGCTGGCCTCGGGCAAGGGCGTGGTCGGCATCACCAGCCACCTGGGCAACTGGGAAGTGCTCAATCACTTCTACTGCAGCCAGTGCAAACCGATCATTTTCTACCGTCCGCCCAAGCTCAAGGCGGTCGACGAACTGCTGCGCAAGCAGCGGGTGCAGTTGGGCAACCGCGTGGCGGCCTCGACCAAGGAAGGCATCCTCAGCGTCATCAAGGAAGTGCGCAAGGGCGGCTCGGTGGGCATCCCCGCCGACCCGGAGCCGGCCGAGTCCGCCGGGGTGTTCGTGCCGTTCCTCGGTACCCAGGCCCTGACCAGCAAGTTCGTGCCGAACATGCTCGCCGGCGGCAAGGCGGTCGGGGTGTTCCTGCACGCGCTGCGCCTGCCCGATGGTTCGGGCTTCAAGGTGATCCTCGAAGCGGCGCCAGAGGAGATGTACAGCACCGATGCCGAAGTCTCGGCCGCGGCCATGAGCAAGGTGGTCGAGCGCTACGTGCGGGCCTATCCGAGCCAGTACATGTGGAGCATGAAACGCTTCAAGAAGCGTCCGGCGGGTGAGCAGCGCTGGTACTGAAACAACTTATCGGTGGGGTCTGTGGATAAAATCGTCGATGATTTATCCACAGCGGTTTATCCAAGGGCGCATCAGATGTCCGAGAACAAGAACTATCTGCGCATCAAGATCCAGCACCCGAGCATAGGCGAATGCCTGGGGCATACGCGCAATCTGTCCAGCCAGGGTGTCTACGTGCAGCATCCGGGGTTGTCGCGGCTGCCCACCGGGGCGGTGGTCTACGGCCAGGTACAGGACCTGCCGGTGGCCGCGCCGCGCATTCGCATGGAAGTGATCCGGGTCGACGCCGAAGGCATCGGCCTGCGCTTCATCGATCTTTGAGCGCAGCCTTCTCCAGCTTCTTCAGGAACACCGTCATTTCCTTTTCCGCCTGCTTGTCGCCATGGGCACGGGCGGCTTCCAGGCCGTGTTCCCAGGCCTGCCTCGCGGCGACCACGTCCCCGGCGCCCTGATGGGCCTTGCCCAGCAGTTTCCAGGCGGCCGAGTACTTGGGGTCGAGGGTGACGCAGCGCTGCAGGTGTTCGGCGGCGCGGGCGTGGTCGCCAAGATCCAGGTAACCCTTGCCCAGGCCGAAGCGCAGCAGCGGGTTATCCACACCCTTGGCGAGCATCTTCTCCAGTGATTCGAGCATGAGGCAGGTCCTTTCCGTGTTGTCGCAATATCTCAGAAAAAGCTCAGGCCGACATGGAAGAGCTTCTCCACATCGCGGATGTGCTTCTTATCCACAAGGAACAGGATGACATGGTCGCCGGCCTGGATCACCGTGTCGTCGTGGGCGATCAGCACTTCCTCGTCGCGGATGATCGCGCCGATAGTGGTGCCCGGCGGCAGTGCGATGTCCTCGATGGCCCGGCCGATCACCTTGCTCGACTTCATGTCGCCATGGGCGATCGCCTCGATGGCCTCCGCCGCACCCCGGCGCAGCGAGTGCACGCTGACGATATCGCCACGGCGTACGTGGGCCAGCAGGGTGCCGATGGTCGCCAGTTGCGGGCTGATGGCGATGTCGATGTCGCCGCCCTGGATCAGGTCGACGTAGGCCGGGTTGTTGATGATGGTCATGACCTTCTTCGCACCCATCCGCTTGGCCAGCAGCGAGGACATGATGTTGGCCTCGTCGTCGTTGGTCAGCGCCAGGAACAGGTCGGCATCGTTGATGTTCTCTTCCATCAGCAGGTCGCGGTCCGAGGCGCTGCCCTGCAGCACCACGGTGCTGTCGAGGGTGTCGGACAACTGCCGGCAACGGGCGGCGCTCATTTCGATGATCTTCACCTGGTAGCGGCTTTCGATCGCCTCGGCCAGGCGTTCGCCGATCTGCCCGCCGCCGGCGATGACGATGCGCTTGTTGCTCTCGTCGAGCCGGCGCATCTCGCTCATCACCGCGCGAATGTGCGCCTTGGCGGCGATGAAGAACACTTCGTCGTCGGCCTCGATCACCGTATCGCCGCGAGGCATGATCGGCCGGTCGCGGCGGAAGATCGCCGCCACGCGGGTGTCGGCATTCGGCATGTGCTCGCGCAGTTGGCGCAGTTGCTGGCCCACCAGCGGGCCGCCGTAGTAGGCCCTGATCGCCACCAGCTGGGCCTTGCCCTCGGCGAAGTCGATCACCTGCAGGGCGCCGGGGGTTTCGATCAGGCGCTTGATGTAGTTGGTGACCACCTGTTCCGGGCTGATCAGCACGTCCACCGGGATCGCGTCGTTGTCGAACAGCTCGGTGCGGGTCAGGTAGGCCGACTCGCGTACCCGGGCGATCTTGGTCGGGGTGTGGAACAGCGTATGGGCCACCTGGCAGGCGACCATGTTGGTCTCGTCGCTGTTGGTCACCGCCACCAGCATGTCGGCATCGTCCGCGCCGGCCTGGCGCAGGATCGTCGGAAACGAGGCGCGGCCCTGCACGGTACGGATGTCCAGGCGGTCGCCGAGGTCGCGCAGGCGCTCGCCATCGGTGTCGACCACGGTGATGTCGTTGGCTTCGCTGGCCAGGTGTTCGGCCAGCGTCCCGCCGACCTGTCCTGCGCCGAGAATGATGATTTTCATCGGGTAGCAGCTCCGTTTCGACCCGGTCAGCCGCGCGCGGCCGCGATCTTGATCAGTTTGGCGTAATAGAAACCATCATGGCCGCCTTCCTGCGCCAGCAGTTGCCGGCCATGGGGTTGCCTGACGCCGAAGCTGCCGGGGATATCCAGCTCGCGGGCACCGGAGGTGCGGGCCAGGAACGCCTCGATCACCTCGGTGTTTTCCGTCGGCAGGGTCGAGCAGGTGGCGTAGAGCAGGATGCCGCCGACTTCCAGGGTGGCCCACATGGCGTCCAGCAGCTCACCCTGCAGGCTGGCCAGTGCGGCGATGTCGTCGGCCTGGCGGGTCAGCTTGATGTCCGGATGGCGGCGGATCACGCCGGTGGCCGAGCAGGGCGCGTCGAGCAGGATGCGCTGGAACGGCTTGCCATCCCACCAACTGGCGGTGTCGCGACCATCGGCGGCGATCAGTTCGGCCTCCAGCCCCAGGCGGTCGAGGTTCTCGCGTACCCGCAGCAGACGCTTGGCCTCCAGGTCGACAGCGACCACCCCGGCCAGTTGCGGCTGGGCTTCGAGGATATGGCAGGTCTTGCCGCCCGGCGCGCAGCAGGCGTCGAGCACCCGCTGGCCGGGAGCCAGGTCCAGCAGGTCGGCGGCCAGTTGCGCGGCTTCGTCCTGGACGCTGATCCAGCCTTCGGCAAAGCCCGGCAGGTTGCGCACATCGCAGGCTTCGTCGAGGACGATGCCGTCGCGGCTGTAGTCGCACGGCCGGGCCGCGACGGCGGCGTCACCCAGCAGCCTGAGGTAGGCGTCGCGGCTGTGATGGCGGCGGTTGACCCGCAGGATCATCGGCGGATGGGCGTTGTTCGCCGCACAGATGGCTTCCCACTGCTCGGGCCAGAAGGCTTTCAGCGACTTCTGCAGCCAGCGCGGGTGGGCGGTACGCACCACCGGGTCGCGCTCCAGCTCGGCCAGCAGCTCGGTGCTTTCGCGCTGGGCGCGGCGCAACACGGCGTTGAGCAGGCCCTTGGCCCAGGGTTTCTTCAGCTTGTCGGCGCAACCGACGGTTTCGCCGATGGCGGCGTGGGCCGGGATGCGCGTATAGAGCAACTGGTAGAGGCCCACCAGCAACAACGCCTCGACATCGGCATCGGCGGCCTTGAAGGGCTTCTGCAGCAGCCTGGCCGCCAGCGCCGCCAGCCGTGGCTGCCAGCGGGCGGCGCCGAACGCCAGGTCCTGGGTCAGGCCGCGATCGCGGGCCTCGACCTTGTCCAGTTGCGCCGGCAGCGAACTGTTGAGCGAGGCCTTGCCGCTGAGCACGGCGGCCAGGGCCTTGGCGGCGGCCAGGCGCGGGTTCATTGGCCGAGTACCGTACCGAGGGCGAATTTCTCCCGGCGGCTGTTGAACAGGTCGCTGAAGTTCAGCGCCTTGCCGCCGGGCAGTTGCAGGCGGGTCAGGCACAACGCGCCGTCACCGGTGGCGACGATCAGCCCGTCCTTGCTCGCGGCGAGAATTTCGCCCGGCTGGCCCTGCCCCTCGGCGGTGCGGGCGGCCAGTACTTTCAGGGCTTCGCCATCGAGGCTGCTGTGGCAGATCGGCCACGGGTTGAACGCGCGGATCAGCCGCTCCAGCTCGACGGCCGGGCGCTGCCAGTCGATGCGCGCCTCGTCCTTGTTCAGTTTGTGGGCGTAGGTCGCCAGGCTGTCGTCCTGCACCTCGCCGACCAGCGTGCCGGCAGCCAGGCCGGCGATGGCCTGGATGACCGCGGGCGGGCCGAGTTCGGCCAGGCGGTCATGCAGGCTGCCGCCGGTGTCCTCGGCGCTGATCGGGGTGACGGTCTTGAGCAGCATCGGCCCGGTGTCCAGGCCGGCTTCCATGCGCATCACGGTGACGCCACTTTCCGCGTCGCCGGATTCCACCGCCCGTTGGATCGGTGCCGCACCGCGCCAGCGCGGCAGCAGCGAGGCGTGGCTGTTGATGCAGCCCAGGCGCGGAATATCCAGCACCACCTGCGGCAGGATCAGGCCATAGGCGACCACCACCATCAGGTCCGGCTTGAGCGCCGCCAGTTCGGCCTGGGCGTCGGCGTTGCGCAGGGTCGGCGGTTGCAGGACGCTGATGCCATGCTCCAGCGCCAACTGCTTGACCGGGCTGGGCATCAGCTTCTGCCCGCGCCCGGCCGGCCGGTCCGGCTGGGTGTAGACCGCGACGATCTCATGGGGGCTGTCGAGCAGGGCCTTGAGGTGTTCGGCGGCGAATTCGGGAGTGCCGGCAAAGACGATGCGCAGTGGCTCAGTCATGGGAGGGCTCGCTTGAGAGAGGACAGGACATTATGAATGCCACTTTCTGTAGGAGCAGGGCTTGCCCGCGAATGGCCCTTGAGAGCGCTAAAAGCTTCGCGGGCAAGCCCGGCTCCTACAGGACAGAGTCGGTGGGGGATCAGGCGTTCTGGCGGTGCTGCTTTTCCAGCTTCTTCTTGATCCGGTCGCGCTTGAGCGTGGACAGGTAGTCGACGAACAGCTTGCCGTTGAGGTGGTCGCATTCGTGCTGGATGCACACCGCCAGCAGGCCATCGGCTTCCAGTTCGAACGGCTTGCCGTCGCGGTCCAGTGCCTTGATGCGCACGCGGGTCGGGCGGTCGACGTTTTCGTAGAAACCCGGTACCGACAGGCAGCCTTCCTGGTACTGGTCCTTCTCTTCGGTCAGCGCTTCGAACTCGGGGTTGATGAACACCCGTGGCTCGCTGCGATCCTCGCTCAGGTCCATGACCACGATACGCTGGTGCACGTTGACCTGGGTCGCGGCGAGGCCGATGCCCGGGGCTTCGTACATGGTTTCAAACATGTCATCGATCAGTTGCCGAACCTTGTCGTCCACCTCGGCCACGGGTTTGGCGATGGTGCGCAGGCGCGGGTCTGGGAATTCGAGGATGTTTAAAATGGCCATAGGCGTATTTGCTGCACATGTGAGGTAAAGTCAGAGACGGCTGCCGAAACATCCCGGCGGGATCGGCTACCGTTGTAAAACGTTCTCCCTGGGAGCGAGCCGCGGGGGCTCTGGCGTTTCACGCGAAGACACATGATAAAGGGATTCACTGCATGAGGAAAACACTACTCGCCCTGCTGCTGGCCTTTACCGGTGTCGCGCAGGCGCAAGTGCAACTCAAGGATGGTTATCCACAGCGCTACACCGTGGTGCGCGGCGATACGCTGTGGGATATTTCCGGAAAGTTTCTTCGCGAGCCCTGGCAGTGGCCGCAGATCTGGCACGCCAACCCGCAGATCGCCAACCCCGACCTGATCTACCCCGGCGACACCCTGACCCTGCAGTTCGTCGACGGCCAGCCGCGGCTGGTGGTCGAGCGCGGTGCGTCGCGCGGCACCATCAAGCTGTCGCCACAGGTGCGCCGCTCGGCGGTGGCCGAGGCGATTCCGAGCATTCCGCTGGAAAAGATCAACGCCTTCCTGCTGAGCAACCGCATCGTCGACAGCGTCGAGGCGTTCAAGCGTGCCCCGTACATCCTCGCCGGCAGCAACGAGCGGGTGCTCAGCGGCATGGGCGACCGGATCTACGCGCGCGGCGCATTCGACCCAACGCACAACGTGTACGGCCTGTTCCGCCAGGGCAAGGTCTACACCGACCCGCAGACCAAGGAGTTCCTCGGCATCAACGCCGACGACATCGGCACCGGCGAACTGCTGGCCACCGAAGGCGATGTCGGCACCCTGACCCTGCGCCGTACCACCGAGGAAGTGCGCCTGGGCGACCGGCTGTTCGTCAGCGAGGAACGGCCGATCACCTCGACCTTCATGCCGAGCGCGCCGCAGTCCCAGGTCAACGGCGTGATCATAGATGTGCCACGAGGTGTTACACAGATCGGCGTCATGGACGTGGTCACGATCGACAAGGGACGCCGCGACGGATTGGCCGAAGGCAATGTTCTCGCGGTGTTCAAGACCGGCGAGACGGTCCGCGACCGGGTCACCGGGCAGCCGGTGAAGATTCCCGACGAGCGTTCCGGCCTGTTGATGGTGTTCCGCACCTACGAAAAGCTCAGCTATGGTTTGGTACTCAATGCCACGCGGTCGCTGGCGGTGCAGGACAAGGTACGCAATCCGTAACGGCTGTCGCAGTATCTGCGACCGCTTGCTGAACAGGTTACTCACAGAGTTATCCACAGCTTGTCCTACTTGATCACGACTGCCACGGATCAAGGATGAGCTGATGTCACAGTCTGTGTGCAATACCCTGTCGCCGGCGGAGCTGGAAGCCCGCCTGCGGCTGCATCGCCTGCCGGAAATCGGCCCCAGGCGCTTCCGCCAACTGATCGAAACCTTTGGTTCGGCCTCTTCCGCCCTGAGTGCCCCGGCTGCGGCCTGGCGCTCGCTGGGGCTGCCCGCGAGCAGCGCCGAGGCGCGCCGCAGCCCGGCCGTGCGCGATGGCGCCAGCGCTGCATTGGCCTGGCTAGAGCGGCCGGAGCAGCATTTGCTGATGTGGGACCAGGCCGCCTACCCGGCCCTGCTGGCCGAACTGGACGATGCCCCGCCGCTGTTGTTCGTCGCCGGCGAGCCGACGATCCTGGACAAGCCGCAACTGGCGCTGGTCGGTAGCCGACGTGCCTCGCGACCGGGCATGGATACCGCCGCGGCCTTCTCCCGCAGCCTGGCCGCCGCCGGTTTTGTCATCACCAGCGGCCTGGCCCTGGGCATCGATGGCGCTGCCCACCAGGCCGCACTGGACGTTGGCGGGCTGACGGTGGGCGTGCTCGGCACCGGCATCGAGAATTTTTATCCACAGCGGCATCGCGCCCTGGCCCGGGCCATGATCGACCAGGGCGGCGCCGTGGTTTCCGAGTTTCCCCTGGACACCACCCCCCAACCCGGCAATTTCCCCCGGCGCAACCGGATCATCAGCGGCCTGTCCCTCGGCGTACTGGTGGTCGAGGCCAGCGTCGGCAGCGGCTCGCTGATCACCGCCCGGCTGGCGGCGGAACAGGGGCGAGAGGTCTATGCGATTCCCGGCTCCATCCATCACCCGGCCGCGCGTGGCTGTCACCAGTTGATTCGCGACGGTGCGGTGCTGGTGGAAACGGTCGACGATATCCTGCAGAACCTGCGGGGCTGGCAGCGCATGCCGGCCAGCGTACTGCCCGAGGCGCCCACGCACCCGCTGCTGGCCCTGCTGCATGCCGCGCCGCAGACCAGCGAGGCCTTGGCCCGGGCCTGTGGCTGGAGCCTGGCGCGGGTCCTGGCGAGCCTGACCGAGCTGGAACTGGAAGGCCGGGTGGCCAGCGACGGCGGACGCTGGTTAGCGCGTAGCCCGACCTGAGGTAAACTGCCGGCAGCGTTGAATCCGGAGAGCAAGCGATGGTCAAGAGTTGGCGTGTGCAAGAAGCCGCACGAGAAGTTCGCGCAGGAGCGGTGATTGCCTATCCAACCGAAGCGGTCTGGGGGCTGGGGTGTGATCCCTGGAACGAAGAGGCGGTGGATCGGTTGCTGGCGCTCAAGAATCGTTCGGTGGACAAGGGGTTGATCCTGGTGGCGGACAATATCCGCCAGTTCGATTTCCTCTTCGAGGAATTCCCGCAGGAGTGGGTCGACCGCATGGCCAGTACCTGGCCGGGGCCCAACACCTGGCTGGTGCCGCACCAGGACCTGCTGCCGGAGTGGGTCACTGGCCGCCATGACACCGTGGCCGTGCGGGTCAGCGACCACCCGCTGGTGCGGGATCTGTGCTCGCTGGTCGGGCCGCTGATCTCCACCTCCGCCAACCCCCAGGGCCGGCCGTCGGCCAGGACCCGGTTGCGGGTGCAGCAGTACTTCGGCGGGCAGTTGGACCTGGTACTGGGTGGCAGCCTGGGCGGGCGCAAGAACCCGAGCCTGATCCGCGATCTGGCGACGGGCAAGGTGGTGCGTCCGTCGTAGTTCTCACTGGTCCCTGAGGCCGCCTTCGCGGCGGTTCGCGGGCAAGCCCTGCTCCTACAGGTATTGGGTGCACACGATACAAGTGCACGACGCCATGCCTGTAGGAGCGTGGCTTGCCCGCGAACCGCTGCTGCCAGGCAGCGGCCATCCCCCACGACCTCAGGGCAGCAACACCGTCGACCCGGTCGTCCGCCGCCCCGCCAGCTCGGTTTGCGCCTTGGCCGCCTCGGCCAACCCGTAGCGCGCGCCGATCTCGACCTTCAACTGGCCACCGATCACCAGCCCGAACAACTCGTCGGCCATGGCCTGCAACTGCTGTGGGTTACTGGCGTAGGTGCCCAGGGTCGGCCGGGTCACGTACAGCGAGCCCTTGGCCGACAGAATCCCCAGGTTGACGCCTTCCACCGCCCCCGAAGCGTTGCCGAAGCTCACCAGCAGGCCCCGCGGTGACAGGCAATCCAGGGACGTCGTCCAGGTATCCTTGCCGACCCCGTCATACACCACCGGAACCTTCTTGCCATCGGTCAGTTCCAGCACCCGCTTCACCACATCCTCATGGCTGTAGTCGATGGTTTCCCAGGCCCCCAGGGACTTGGCATAGGCGGCCTTCTGCGCCGAGCTCACGGTACCGATCAGCTTCGCCCCGATGGCCTTGGCCCACTGGCAGGCCAGTGCCCCGACCCCGCCGGCGGCGGCATGGAACAGCACGGTTTCACCGGCCTTGAGTTCGTGGGTCTGGCGCAGCAGGTACTGCACGGTCAGGCCCTTGAGCATCACCGCGGCGGCCTGCTCGAAGTCGATCTGCTCCGGCAGCTTCACCAGATGCGCCTCCGGCAGCAGGTGAAACTCGCTGTAGGCGCCCAGCGGCCCGGTGCCATAGGCGACCCGGTCGCCGACCTTGAAGCGGGTCACTTCGCTGCCCACCGCGTCGACGATCCCGGCGCCCTCGCCGCCCAGCCCGGAAGGCAGGCTCGGCGGTGCGTACAGGCCACTGCGCCAATAGGTGTCGATGAAGTTCAGGCCGATCGCCTTGTTCTGCACCCTGACCTGCTGTGGTCCCGGTTCGGCGGGGGTGTAGTCCACATACTCGAGGACTTCGGGGCCGCCATGGGCACGGAACTGGATTCGCTTGGCCATCGATACGCTCCTTGAAATGATTTCTTGCAAAGCCTGAAGATCCCCTATCGGACTCCTTCGCTTGACCTTCGTCAACTGCGACTGTCACGGGCACGGTGTTATGCTACGGGCCTTTTGCCGCCGGCACGTCAGATCTGCCGCGTAGCTTTGCCCGATTCCAGGTGATGCCATGACTACCCGCACCGAAGCCGTTAAAGCCTACCTGCTCGACCTGCAAGACCGTATCTGCGCTGCGCTGGAAGCCGAGGATGGCGGTGCGCGTTTCGTCGAAGACGCCTGGACCCGCCCTGCCGGTGGCGGCGGACGGACCCGGGTGATCGCCGACGGCCAGGTCATCGAGAAAGGTGGCGTGAACTTCTCTCACGTCTTCGGTGCCGGCCTGCCGCCTTCGGCCAGTGCCCACCGGCCGGAACTGGCCGGGCGCGGCTTCGAGGCGCTAGGGGTGTCCCTGGTGATCCACCCGCACAACCCGCATGTGCCGACGTCCCACGCCAACGTGCGCTTCTTCATCGCCGAGAAGGAAGGCGAAGAGCCGGTCTGGTGGTTTGGCGGCGGTTTCGACCTGACGCCCTACTACGGCAACGAGGAAGACTGCGTGCACTGGCACCGCGTCGCCGAACAGGCCTGCGCGCCGTTCGGGGCGGATGTCTACCCGCGCTACAAGGCCTGGTGCGACAGCTATTTCCACATCAAGCACCGCAACGAACCGCGGGGCATCGGTGGCCTGTTCTTCGACGACCTGAACGAGTGGGACTTCGACACCTGCTTCGCCTTCATGCGGGCGATCGGCGATGCCTACATCGAGGCCTACCTGCCGATCGTGCAGCGGCGCAAGGCGCAGGCCTGGACCGAGCAGCAGCGCCAGTTCCAGGAATTCCGCCGTGGGCGTTATGTGGAGTTCAACCTGGTGTACGACCGTGGCACCCTGTTCGGCCTGCAATCGGGTGGGCGTACCGAGTCGATCCTGATGTCGCTGCCGCCGCAGGTGCGCTGGGGTTACGACTGGAAGGCCGAGCCGGGTAGCGAAGAGGCGCGGTTGACCGAGTACTTCCTGCAGGATCGGGATTGGCTGGCGGTTTAGCCCGCAACGACCGAATTCCCACCCTATTGATCTGACCGCTGGCCCGCCAGCCCCGACAGGACCCTGTTTGATGGATCGTTACGTTGTCTTCGGCAATCCCATCGGCCACAGCAAGTCGCCGCTGATCCACCGCCTGTTCGCCGAACAGACCGGCCAGCGGTTGGACTACAGCACGCTGCTGGCGCCGCTGGACGATTTTTCCGGCTGTGCCCGGGCGTTCTTTCAGGAAGGTCGTGGCGCCAACGTCACCGTGCCGTTCAAGGAAGAGGCCTTCCGCCTGGCCGACAGCCTGACCGACCGGGCGCGGCGAGCCGGCGCGGTGAATACCCTGAGCAAACTGGCCGATGGCAGCCTGCTGGGCGACAACACCGACGGTGCCGGGCTGGTGCGCGATCTTGAGGTCAACGCCGGCTTCAGCCTGCAAGGCCAGCGCATCCTGCTGCTGGGGGCCGGCGGCGCGGTACGCGGTGCCCTGGAGCCATTGCTGGCGCAGCAGCCGGCGTCGGTGGTGATCGCCAACCGCACCGTCGAGAAGGCCGAGCTGCTGGCCGAGCTGTTCGCCGATCTGGGGCCGGTGTCCGCCAGCGGTTTCGAGTGGTTGCGCGAGCCGGTGGATCTGATCATCAACGCCACCTCGGCCAGCCTGTCCGGCGATGTGCCGCCGATTGCGCCGAGCCTGGTCGAACCCGGCAAGACCGTTTGCTACGACATGATGTACGGCAAGGAACCGACCGCATTCTGCCGCTGGGCCAGCGCGCAATCGGCGGCGGTGGCCCTGGATGGCCTGGGCATGCTCGCCGAACAGGCGGCGGTTGCCTTCGAGCTGTGGCGTGGCGTGCGCCCGGACACGGCGCCGGTGCTGGCCGAGTTGCGGCGCCTGCTGGCTGCCTGAATTCCACAAGTTACCGCGAACCTTGTAGATACTCTTTCCCGGTCAAACTTCGATCGTTCCCACGCTTGGCGTGGGAACGATCATCAATCGCCGCAGCCCCTGTAGGAGCCGGGCTTGCCCGCGAAGGCGATTTTACCGGCGCCACACTGCTTCGGGATGAATGGCCGCCTTTGGCGGTTCGCGGGCAAGCCCGGCTCCTACAAGGGGTAGCGTTGTACATGGGAACGGCGGTGCATCAAGAGAGCGTGCTCAATCCTCGAAACGGATCGGGCACCTATCCACACCCTCGAGCTTGACCAACTCCTCGACCACCTGTGCCCGTGCCTTCCTCAACGTCAGGCTGCGCCCCTCCCGCGCCAGCCGGCGCGCTTCCTGGTGCAGCATCTCCACCCCGGAATAGTCGATGAAGTTGATCTGCTGCGCTTCGATCACCACCCGCGGCCCTTTCAACCGCTGCAGGCGCACCTGCAGGTAATGGCTGGCGCCGAAGAAGATCGACCCGCCGACCCGCAGCACCTCTTCGTCACCGTCGCGCCAGTGCTGCACCCGGGGTTGCGAGGTGCGCTTGAGGTAGAAGAACAGCGAGGCCAGCACCCCGGCATAGATCGCCGTCTGCAGCTCCAGCAGCAGGGTCGCCACGCCGGTCAGTGACATCACCGCGAACTCGGCATGGCTGACCCGCAACAGTGCGCGGATGCCGCGGTGATCCACCAGCCCCCAACTGATCAGCAGGATGCTGCCGGCCATGGCCGGAATCGGGATGTGGGCGATCAGCGCCGAGCCGCACACCGCGAACAGCGCCACCCACAGTGCCGAGAACACCCCGGCCAGCGGTGAGCAGGCTCCGGCCTCGTAACTGAGGGCGGCGCGGGTGAACGAACCGGCGGACAGGTAGCCGGAAAACAGGCTGCCGACGATATTCGACAGGCCCTGGGCACGCACTTCCTGATTGGCATCGAGCAACTGCTGCGAGCGGGCGGACAACGAGCGGGCGATCGACAGGCTCGTCACCAGCCCGAGCATGCCCACGGCGACGGCGCTAGGCAGCAGCCGCAGCACAGCTTCCAGATCCAGCGGCAACGGGCTGAACGGCGGCAGGCGCCCGACGAAACCCTCCACCCGTTGCACGTGGCCGAACATCGCCGGCCACAGCCAGACCAGCAGGCTGGCCAGCACCAGGGTGATCAGCAACGTCGGCCAGCGCGGCAGCAGCGACTTGAGCAGCAGGCCGACCACCAGCGTGCCGAGCCCTAGCGCCAGCGAAGGTCGGTCGATTTCGCCGATATGCTGCATGAGCGCCAGCAGGCTATTGAGCGCGGTGGCCTGGTTGGGAACATCGATGCCCAACAGGTTGGGCAATTGGCCGAGGGCAATCACCACGGCGGCGCCGAGGGTGAAGCCGAGCACCACCGAATGCGAAACGAAGTTCACCAGGGCGCCGAAGCGCAGCAGGCCCAGCAGCCACTGGAAGATCCCGGCGATGAAGGTCAGCAGCAGGATCAGGGTGATGTAGTCCTGGCTGCCGGGCACGGCCAGCGGACTGACGCTGGCGAACAGGACGATGGAGATCGCCGCGGTGGGCCCGCAGATCAGGTGCCAGGACGAGCCCCAGAGGCAGGCGATCAGCACCGGCACGATGGCCGCGTACAGGCCGTACTCCGGCGGCAGGCCGGCGATCAGGGCGTAGGCCACCGATTGCGGCAGGGCGAGGATGGCGCCGCTCAGGCCGACGATCAGGTCACGGCTGACGCTGGCGCGGGTCTGCCGGGGCAGCCAGCTGAGAAATGGCAGGAATGCGTGGCGGTTGGTCCGGCCCATGGGGTTCTCGGTTGGATGAGTCGTGTCGGGGGCAGTGTGCCAGAAGGCCTGGTGATCGTTGGTCGTTCCCACGCTCCCTGTGGGAATGCGGCCTGTGACGCTGTGGGTCACAAGAGCGGACGCCGGGCGTCCAGAGAGTCATGCCCACGCGGAGCGTGGGAATGATCGGTAACAGATGAATCAGGGAGCCCGAAGCTCAGAGCCTGGCCTTCACCGCCGCCAGCCCATCCTGGCCATCCGCGGTCTTCACCCCGTCCAGCCACTTGTCCAGCACCGCCGGGTTGGCCTTGATCCAGGCCCTGGCCGCGTCGGCATTGCTCAGCTTCCTGTTCGCCACCTCGGCCATGATGCTGTTTTCCATGTCGAGGGTGAAGCCCAGGTTGGCAAACAGCTTGCCGACGTTCGGACAGGCCTGTGCATAACCCTTGCGGGTCACGGTGTAGACGCTGCCGCTGTCGCCGAAGTACTTCTCGCCGCCCTTGAGGTAATGCATCTTGATCTGCACGTTCATCGGGTGCGGCGTCCAGCCGAGGAACACCACGAACTTCTGTTTCTTGATCGACCGGCCGACCTCGGCCAGCATCGCCTGCTCGCTGGATTCCACCAGCTTCCACTGGCCCAGGTCGAACTCGTCGTTCTTGATGATCTGTGCCAGCGAGGCATTGGCCGGTGCGCCGGAGCCGATGCCATAGAGCTTCTTGTCGAACTTGTCGGCGAACTTGTGCAGGTCGGCGAAGTCATGCACGCCGGCGTCCCACACGTAGTCCGGGACCGCCAGGGTGAATTCGGTGCCTTCGAGGTTCTTCGCCAGTTGCGTGACATCGCCGTTGGCGATGAACTTGTCATGGAAGCCCTGCTGCGCCGGCATCCAGTTGCCGAGGAACACGTCCACCTGGCCATCCTTGAGACCACCGTAGGTAATCGGCACCGCCAGGGTATCGACCTTGGCCTTGTAGCCCAGGCCTTCGAGCAGCAGGCTGGCGATGGCGTTGGTCGCGGCGATGTCGCTCCAGCCCGGATCGGCCATTTTCACCGTGTCGCAGGTCGGGTCGGCATGGGCGCCCAGGCTGCTCGCGGCCAGCAGCCCGGCGCAGAGGATTGTGGATAACTTCTTCATGGCTTCCCCTTGTGTTCGTTATTGGTTTTGGCAGGGTTGTGGATAACGGGCCTTGCGCTCCAGATCGTCGAGGTCGATATGGTTGCGCATGTATTGCTGACTGGCGTCTACCATCGGCTGGTGGTCCCAGCTCTTCAGCTTTCCGAGGGTCAGGGCGTCGGCGACGAAGCGCCGACGTCGCTGGCTGGCGAGCACCTGTTGGTGGATCGCCGGGATGTTCCATTTCGCCCGGGCTTCGGCCAGGAAGTCGTTGAACAGTGGCTGGTGTTGCGGTGACTGGCTGAGGTCTTCCTGTTCCCGTGGATCGTTGTGGATATCGTAGAGCAGGCACGGATCGTCTTCGCTGTAGATGAACTTGTAGGCACCGCGGCGGATCATCATCAGGGGGCTGACGGTGCCTTCGGCCATGTATTCGCCGAACACCTCGTCGTGCCCGCCCTCGCCCGTCAGGTGCGGCAGCAGCGAGCGGCCGTCCAGCGGCAGGTCGGCCTGCACGCGGCCGCCGGCCAGTTCCACCAGGGTCGGCAGCAGGTCGGCTGTGGACACGGCGGCGCCGACCCGCTTGGCGGCGAACTGCCCCGCTGCGCTGATCAGCAGCGGTACCCGGGCGGACATCTCGAACCAGTGCATCTTGTACCAGAGCCCGCGCTCGCCCAGCATGTCGCCGTGGTCGCCGGAGAACACGATGAGGGTGTCGTCGGCCAGGCCGATGTCTTCCAGGGTCTGCAGCAGTTTGCCGACATTGCTGTCGATGTAGCTGCAGGCGCCGAAGTAGGCGCGGCGCGCATCGCGGATCTTATCCACAGGCAACGGCTTGTCCCACAGGTCGTAGACCTTGAGCAGGCGCTGCGAGTGCGGGTCGAGGCTGGCCTGGGCCGGCGTGTGCGGCAGCGGGATGTCCTCGTCGCGGTACAGGTCCCAGAACGCCTTGGGAATGGTGTACGGGTCGTGGGGATGGGTCATCGACACGGTCAGGCAGAAGGGCCGGTCGCCGTCCTCGCGCACATGGTCGAACAGGTACTGCTGGGCCTTGAACACCACCTCTTCATCGAAGTCCAGCTGGTTGGTGCGCACGCAGGGCCCGGCCTGCAGCACCGAGGACATGTTGTGGTACCAGCTGGGGCGCACGTCCGGTTCGTCCCAGTTCACCGCCCAGCCGTAATCCGCCGGGTAGATGTCGCTGGTCAGGCGTTCCTCGTAGCCGTGGAGCTGGTCGGGGCCGCAGAAATGCATCTTGCCCGACAGCGCGGTGCGGTAGCCCAGGCGGCGCAGGTAGTGGGCGTAGGTCGGAACGTCGGCGGGGAAATCGGCGGCGTTGTCGTAGGCGCCGATTCTGCTTGGCAACTGGCCGCTGACCAGGGTGAAGCGCGAAGGGGCACACAGCGGGCTGTTGCAGTAGGCGGCATCGAACACCACCGCCTCGGCGGCCAGGCGGCTCAGGTTCGGCAGCTTGATCGGCGATGGGCCGTAGAGGGGCAACAGCGGCGCGGCCATCTGGTCGGCCATGATGAAGAGAATGTTCTTGCGCTTCATGGTATCGCGGCGTTCCATAGTCAATTGTTATGCGATAGTGCTGCGATCGAGCATGTGGCCTTTGCCCTCGGACGGTAAAGCCCATGCCACACAATGACTAGGATAAGTACCGCTTATGTTTGATGCGCTGGGTGAGTTGTCTCTTGACCTGCTGCGGGTGTTCGAAGCGGCGGCCCGTCATCGCAGTTTCACCGCCGCGGCGGTCGAGCTGGGCACTACCCAGCCGGCGATCAGCCAGCAGATCAAGCGCCTGGAGGAACAGCTGGCGACACGGCTGTTCGACCGCATTTACCGGGGCATCGAACTGACCGAGGCCGGCCTGCTGCTGTTCGAGCAGGTCCAGGCGGGCCTGCAGAGCATCGACAGTGGCCTGAGTGCGGTAACTGCCCATAGCCGGCATGAGGTGCTGCAGGTCGCCACCGACTTCGCCTTCGCCGCGTACTGGCTGATGCCGCGGCTGCACCGTTTCCATGCGGCCAACCCGCTGGTCGATGTCAGCCTGGTGACCAGTGAGCGCAGCCACAACATGCTGCGCAGCGACATCGACGTGGCCGTGCTGTTTGGCCAGGGCCGCTTCAAGCAGGGCGAAAGCCACTGGCTGTTCAGCGAGGAAGTGTTCCCGGTGTGCAGCCCGCAGTTGCTCCAGGGCCGCGAGCGGCCGCTGGCGACCGAGGCGTTGCTGGAGTTTCCCTTGCTGCACCTCAAGGGTGAGAACAGCAGCCACTGGTTCGACTGGGCCGGGGTGTTTCGCGAGTTGGGCCTGACCAGCGCGCCGGCACCGGGGCAACTGCGCTTCGACAACTACACGCTGCTGATCCAGGCGGCGATCGGCGGCCAGGGCGTGGCCATCGGCTGGCGGCACCTTGTGGATAACCTGCTGGAGCAGGGCCTGTTGTGCCGGCCGATCAACCAGACGGTGCTGTCGACCTTCGGTTACTACGTGGTGCTGCCGCCGCGCAAACGGCGCGGGGTGTTGATCCAGCGGTTCTTCGACTGGCTGATGGCCGAGCAGGCCAGCAGTGCGCAATCGCTGGTGGGGCTGGGCTTGCCGTCGATTGCGGTGTAGCGTGGGGGGATCGATCAGAGTTTTTGAAAGAGAGCGGTATGCCAGCAATCAAGGGTTACCACGCCCATGTCTATTTCGATGCCTCGACCCTCGACCAGGCCCGTGAGTTGTGCGAGCGGGCGGCGGCGACATTCCCGCTGAAGATGGGGCGGGTGCATGAGCGGCTGGTGGGGCCGCACCCGGACTGGAGCTGCCAACTGGCCTTCGACGCCGAGCAGTTTGGCGCGGTGGTGCCGTGGTTGGCGCTCAATCGCCAGGGGTTGGTGATATTCACCCACCCCCTGACGGGCGATGACCTGGCGGACCATCGCGACCATGCCATCTGGATGGGCGCGGTCCGGCCGCTGGATCTGTCTATTTTCTAGCCATTTCCGTGGGTGGTCGCCTTCGTCGGAACGTCGCCCGCAGCCAGCTCCCACAAGGTTCTTGGGTGTACGCAAATCCTGCGTATCAGGAACTTTACCTTCGAAGGATGCGCGGATTGTAGTAGTTGCCATGGCAGTGATGCGCTCGAATGATTCATTTATGAGCGAGAAACTGGAGCGATATTATTGAAAGTTATAAAAGGATCAGTGGAGACTTTTTTACCAATAGCTGGAAATCAGTCAAGTTTCGCAGCGAAAATCGATAGAGTCGGAAACACTAGTAACAAAATGAAGACTATCGACTCCTCTGACTACCCAGATGAGCTCAATCCCTTTGCTGACGCTTATCCGCAAGAGTTGAACCCCTTTGAGGGCGAAATCGGCACCGCTGATGAGTCCAGTGTCAAGGTGCAGCAGGGATCACCCTCCCCCAAACGTGTTACCAGCGACCCGCCGGCCTATCCGCAAGAGTTGAACCCGTCCGAGAGTGCCCCCGAGATCCTTGATGACTCACCCACCAGTGCGCCGGAGCTGTTGCTGTCTGCATCCAAGCTTGACGTGGAATTCGGTGCCCCCCTTGCGCTCACCCAACTGCTCACTACCTACCTGAGGACCCATGGCAACGGCTCTATTGGGGACCGCACCAACAGCAACCACCTTAAGAAACTGGCCAAGGACATTAGCACCCCGCCGCTCTCAAACTTCCTGACCCTGAAGAGCGAAGAGGGAAAGGACTCCGTCACATGGAAGGAACCACCTGCCAATGAGAGGGAATTTCAGAGTTTGCTGCAGGCATTCAAGGCGTTGCACAAGGGGAAAGGCAGTTTTTATACGCTGCTGACAAACTTCGACTTCCCTGGTGCAGGCTATCGCCTGCTCGACGATGCGGCCCATGACCGGATCATCCGCAAGGCGGCCAAGCCGGCAATGCACCGTCCGGGCAAGGGCGAGGTAGTGGATATGAAGCGAAAGGTCATGAGCGACGTGCTTAAGCACTTCAGCGATCCGCAGCGCCACGACCAGCCCTTGCCGGAGGGTGCCGTGGACGATCTGATCAGCCACTACGGCCGCACGGAGAAAGACCTGGACCAGGCACGCTCATCAGCGCTGGCAGTGGCACAGAAAAGCGGCCTTTCGCTCAATGACCGTGGCTTCGTCGATGCGGTCAGGCGTTTTTTCCATCGAGTGAAAACCGGGGAGCGGGTGGACCGCTTCAATAACGAGGTGGCAGAGGCCGGGAGGGTGTTCCAGAAAAAAATGCTCGGGAATCTGGATCGGATTCACCAACAGCACGCGCCGAAAGCCGTGGCATCACGGACGAAGCAGATGCTTGATCAACGTTTGAAGCAGGCACAAGGGGATTACGCCCAGCAGATGAAGGGGAGAAATATCTACCCTGAGGCCATGAATGCGGAGAGTGCCCGCCAGATCGATGCAAAAACCGAGGAAAACTTTCACAAGGTGCTCCGAGGTACTGTTCTGGCCTATGAAGGTGAATTTGTCGCGGATATGACCGAAGCGGTAACTTCTTTCTCCGTCGACGATTATTTCAAGGGAAAGAGCCTCGAAAGGTCGGTGGACAACATCATCCATATCAACAGGAACCTGAGTGACCTGTATCAGGTCGCGCAAACCCACCACGAGTCAGATATCAGCGAGGTGGAGAAAAGGTTTGGTAAAAAGGCGGTGGAGGGTATATCGGAGGGGTTCGAAACACTGCAACTCGACTTCGCCAAATCCATCCGCAAAAAGGTCCTGGAAAACTACCGGGATGTACTCAACCGTCACCACGAAAAACTGGATGAGAGAGAGCCTGCAGAGGGAATGGATGGCAAGCTTGAACTTTCAAAAAACTTGGTTAAGTACTCAGCTAACGCGATTGCCGACTTGAACAAGGTACGTAATCTTTCCCATGACGTTCATCTGAAACTGGAGAAAAATGATTTGGAGCAGGTTGTACTTCCGGTCGCCGAGTCGCTGAAGATCGGGGTAGATAGGCTCCTGCCGAAACGGATGACGACCCAGGATACCCTGAAATTGGCACTCAAGCGCTCCTTCAAGCCAACCAAGGCAAAAATCCTGATCGGGGGTGGGGCGGCTTTAGTGGGGACATTATTGTTTATCGCATCCCCACCGTTGGGTTTTGCTGCGCTCGCCGGGGCGTCGGTGGCAGCTCTTGCATGGTCCGGCCGGAACATCTACAGGAGCTTTGGCGAGGCCAAAGAGCTCAATGAACTACATCAGCAGGTTGAGCAACAATGGCGTGAGTTTGGAGGAGGAATGAATCCTGAAAACAGGGCGACTATAAAGTGAATTGACGGTCCGCTGGATTCAGCTCACCAATCGGTCCTGTCTGTGAAGTGCTGCAAGGGTGAAGAGCGCTATTGTCGATAGGCTCTCTTCACCCTTACTTACATTGGCTAGTCAGCTAGGACTTTAAGCTTAAGAGGAAATAAGTCAGTCCCCGTTTCTGCGTTTCTGCTTGCCACCGATGGCCAGACTCCTGAAAGTTTTAAGTTAGCTAGGCATTTGCTTTATAGAGTCGGATTGTTTTTGCTGCCATTGGCCTCCAATTTTTCCTTTGATTTCCAGAAAGCCAGTTCGGTTCTATGTCTTGCAATGGAATCGCCCAAGGAGACGATATGATCATTTTGCTTTTCCAATAATTCATCGATTTTGGCGTGGACTTTTGTTTTTTCTACCGTTTTCCCAATGCCAAGTTCGAGTCCTGGAATTTTAGACTTTAGTTTCGAGGCGCCTCCTTTTTCATGTGGGGTTTTATCTTCACTAAGATAGAGGCCTTTCACATCGGAGAAGTGCAGATAGCCCGTTTTTTGCTCGGATGAATTGGTATCAAGTTGTTTTTTCAGGAAGGATAGATCACGTTCAATATTTTCTGCCTCTAGCTGCTCACACTGTAATTTAAGTATTTTTTCAAATATTTCCGATGAGGAGTTTTTTCTCATGCGCATAGCCGCTAAATGATCATGGTCGACTCGCGCTTTCAGGATGGGGCTGCCATTTTCTCGGATCGTCCTGGGCGACAGGGCGGGTATTTCAGGCGAGCTCGTAGGATGCGGCTCAACTACATCCATGGAAGGACCATGCTGGTCGCTCTTCAAACGCTCGGAAATCAATTCACTGAGAGGCTCATGGCTCTTTTGGATCGAGTCTGAATCACCTCCGTTCATCGAGGGCTGTTTAGTAGATAGATTTTTTTCATGGTCTAGTATTTTTGACTCAAGAAAATTGATGTATTCATCTCTAGCCTTCACTTTATCATCGATTATAGTAAAGACCGCTTGTTTATCGTTGACCTTTCCAAAATCCAGGCCAAGGCCTTTAAAGTTTCTTTCGAATTTTTCGGATCCGGCATCCTTTAAGTTGAGGGCTTCACGGAAGCTGAAGTTAGCGCTGAGATAAAGACCTTTCTTTTCAGAGTAGCGAAGGATGCCTTTATCTAGCGGGTTGTTCGCGCTTTTGAATTTTTCCTTCAGGCCCAATAGTTCTCCCTTGCGCTGCTCAGCGTCTTGCTGCGCAGCCCTTAGTTCATCTATGGCGAGCTTGATTTGGGTATCGTTTGATATGCTTTCGTTAGTGGTTTGGGGAGCATCTATCCTGCTGATTGTTTCTGGCTTGGTAGGGAGATTAGTGGTACCCAGAAGCTTCTGGCGAGCTCTGGAGTCCGGCTCCGACCTGTCATTCTGGAACCGGCCAGTTATAAAAGCCGGGAGACCATTCAAGCTGGGGGGAATGAAAGGCATGATGAGGGCCCATTCTGGAAATCGAAACGATCCAGTCCGTCCGTACTGGCGCGATCCGCCGTTGTAGAACGGCGGTACGAGCGTTGAATGGTTAGCGCTTGAAGGAGGGTGTACTTGCAATAAACGCCCATCGCCGGTGAATCGGTTAGCCCCTCTGAACATTGAGTAGGGAAAGGATCTTGACGCCCATGAAAAAGGGCCTCAGCGCTGTAGCACTGAAGCCCTTTGATGTAGCGACTATTCGGCGAATCAGTGGCGCGCGCCACGCACCCCTTCCGCCAGCGCCGCGCACAGGCTCAGCACGCCATCGACGGCCTGTTCGCCGGTTTCGGCCTTGGCGATCTGGTCGATCAGGGCCGAACCGACCACCACACCGTCCGCCAGGCGGGCGATGGCGGCGGCCTGTTCCGGGGTACGGATGCCGAAGCCGATGCTGATCGGCAGGTCGGTGTGGCGGCGCAGGCGGCTGACCGCCTCCTCGACGTGTTCCAGGGTGGCCGAGCCGGCACCGGTCACGCCGGCTACCGAGACGTAGTAGACGAAGCCGGAACTGCCATTGAGGACGGTGGGCAGGCGGCCGTCGGCCATTGGGTCGGTGAAGGGCATGCCCAACTCGATCACGTCGGCACCGGCCTTGGGCAGCCCCTTGAGGATCGCCAGGGAGGTGTCGTAGCCCGGGTCGCCGGCGGTGACGAAGGTCACCAGGGCGGCTGATTGCTGCTGGCAATGATCTCTTTTCTGTCGCTTTGGAAAAGTCCGATGAATTATCTTGTGCCAGGCGATTTATCCGAATTGTCCGTGTTCAGCTCCTCATAGCGAGAGATGAGGTTTTTAACGTGACCTTTCTTTATTCCTGTTAACCTATCTTCAGAGGGGCTCTGGTTTTTTTTCTGATCGTTCAGAGCATCTCTCTTTCGCGGTGGTCGGATTGGCACGGCACCCTTGTCGGCTTCAGAGTGTCCAGGGTTGGCTAATGATAATGACGCGCCCTGGCTACCAGGCGCTGTTTGTTCGTATCCGAATATTTCGTCAAATTCTTTGTCTCTGGCGTCAGCAGACATTTGAGCAAGCGCTGTGTATGAGTTATATAGCTCATCAAATTCTCTGTCTGTGGAGACTTCGGTATCGGAACTTTCATTAGGTAGGCCAGCAGCTGTCGTTGACCGTTCGGCTCGAATATCCTGGGTGGGAGCGCTATATTCAAAGTTGCGTGGTGGCTTGACAGGCGGTGATGTTTCAGGGGGCGAGCCTTCTTGTTTGACAAACTTCAGGTTGCCGGGTGCTGGTGGAGGTTCACCAATATCGTCCAACTTATTCCCTGAGTTGAGAGTTTCGTTAAGTTTTATTTCTGAAGTGACGCGCTGTTGACTGTTATCCAAACGTTCGATCAAATCCTCGATTTTGACTCTTTGACCAGGGTTGGCAATGTTGTGAAATTTTGGGTTGAAGGGGGCGCTTGAATATCCACCGTCGCTGAGCCCAAGCTTGATAGCCAGTTTTTTTCTAAAATTCAGATTATCGCTGACGACAAATTGACTGTCTTTTTTTGAATAGCTCAAAAAAACTTTCTTGGGTTGGTTTTTTACCTGTAATAAAGCAGCCTTAGCCTTGAGTTCTAGCATCTCCGCGCGTTGCTTGTTGAGAAAATTTATCTGTGCGTTGGGCCCTGCTTGAGCGGGAACGTTCTTGCCATCTTGCAATTGCTGGTTGGCTTTATAGTTTTTCCCCGACTGCTCGCTTTGCAACATGCCGGGAGGAATAGTTGATGAACTTGAAAGGGAGGCAAGGGGACGTGTCATGATGGCCCATTCTTGAAGTCGAGACGATCCAGCACGTTAGGACTGGCGCGATCCACCGTTTAAAAGGCGGTACGAGCGTTCAATGGTTGGCGCTTGTAGAAGGGAATTCTGCCAATAAACGCCCATCGCCGGTGAATCGGTTAGCGTCTCTGAATACTTGGTAGGGAAAGGACTTTTACGCCCATGAAAAAGGGCCTCAGCGCTGTAGCACTGAAGCCCTTTGATGTAGCGACTATTCGGCGAATCAGTGGCGCGCGCCACGCACCCCTTCCGCCAGCGCCGCGCACAGGCTCAGCACGCCATCGACGGCCTGTTCGCCGGTTTCGGCCTTGGCGATCTGGTCGATCAGGGCCGAACCGACCACCACACCGTCCGCTAGGCGGGCGATGGCGGCGGCCTGTTCCGGGGTACGGATGCCGAAGCCGATGCTGATCGGCAGGTCGGTGTGGCGGCGCAGGCGGCTGACCGCCTCCTCGACGTGTTCCAGGGTGGCCGAGCCGGCACCGGTCACGCCGGCTACCGAGACGTAGTAGACGAAGCCGGAACTGCCATTGAGGACGGTCGGCAGGCGGCCGTCGTCGGTGGTCGGGGTGGTCAGGCGGATGAAGTCCAGGCCGGCGGCCTGGGCCGGGTCGCACAGTTCGCCGTTATGCTCCGGCGGCAGGTCGACCACGATCAGGCCGTCGACACCGGCGGCCTTGGCCTCTTCGATGAAGCGTGCCACGCCGTAGTAGTGGATCGGGTTGAAGTAACCCATCAGTACCAACGGGGTGTCGTTGTTCTCGGCGCGGAACTCGCGAACCATCTGCAGGGTTTTCGCCAGGTTCTGCTTGGCAGCCAGGGCGCGGATGTTCGCCAACTGGATCGCCGGGCCGTCGGCCATCGGATCGGTGAAGGGCATGCCCAGCTCGATCACGTCGGCACCGGCCTTGGGCAGCCCCTTGAGGATCGCCAGGGAGGTGTCGTAGCCCGGGTCGCCGGCGGTGACGAAGGTCACCAGGGCGGCGCGGTTCTGTTGTTTCAGCTCGGCAAAGCGGGCTTGCAGGCGGCTCATCAGTGTTTCTCCTGCTGGGACTGTTGCATGTGATGCATGACGGTTTGCATGTCCTTGTCACCGCGACCGGACAGGTTGACCACCATCAGGTGATCCTTGGGCAGGTTCGGCGCGCGCTTGAAGACTTCGGCCAGGGCGTGGGAGCTCTCCAGGGCCGGAATGATGCCTTCGAGGCGGCAGCACTGGTGGAACGCGGCCAGGGCTTCGTCATCGGTGATGGAGGTGTACTGGACGCGGCCGATGTCGTGCAACCAGGCGTGTTCCGGGCCGATGCCGGGGTAGTCCAGACCGGCGGAAATCGAGTGGGCGTCGATGATCTGGCCGTCGTCGTCCTGCAGCAGGAAGGTCCGGTTGCCATGCAGCACGCCCGGTACGCCGCCGTTCAGGCTGGCGGCGTGCTTGCCGGTCTCGATGCCGTGGCCGGCCGCCTCGACGCCGATGATCTCGACGCTGGTGTCATCGAGGAACGGGTGGAACAGGCCCATGGCGTTGGAACCGCCGCCGATGCACGCCACCAGGCTGTCGGGCAGGCGCCCTTCCTGGGCCTGCAACTGCTCGCGGGTTTCCTTGCCGATGACGGCCTGGAAGTCACGGACCATGGCCGGATACGGGTGCGGGCCGGCGACGGTGCCGATCAGGTAGAAGGTGCTGTCGACGTTGGTCACCCAGTCGCGCAACGCTTCGTTCATGGCGTCCTTGAGGGTGCCGGTGCCGGCGACCACCGGGATCACCTCGGCGCCCAGCAGCTTCATGCGGAACACGTTGGCCTGCTGGCGCTCGATGTCGGTGGTGCCCATGTAGATCACGCATTGCAGGCCGAAGCGCGCAGCCACGGTGGCGGTGGCCACGCCGTGCATGCCGGCGCCGGTCTCGGCGATGATGCGTTTCTTGCCCATGCGCCGTGCCAGCAGGATCTGGCCGATGCAGTTGTTGATCTTGTGCGCGCCGGTGTGGTTCAGCTCTTCGCGCTTGAGGTAGATCTTCGCGCCGCCGCAATGTTCGGTCAGGCGTTCGGCGAAGTACAGCGGGCTGGGACGGCCGACGTAGTCGCGCTGGAAGTAGGCCAGTTCCTCGATGAACGCCGGGTCGGCCTTGGCCGCCTCGTATTCGCGGTTCAGGTCGAGGATCAGCGGCATCAGGGTTTCAGCCACGTAGCGGCCGCCGAATGCGCCGAACAGGCCATGGGCATCGGGGCCGTTGCGCAGGGTGGACTGGGTCATGGGAGGCTCCAGGTGGGTGATGGAATGATCGATGGCTTCACTCTAACCATGACAGGCGTGGATGAAAACCGATAAGATCGCCGTAACCTGTCAGGAAAACTCACAGATATCATGAGCCGCGACCTGCCCCCGCTCAATGCCCTGCGCGCCTTCGAAGCCACGGCCCGCCTGAACAGCGTCAGCCAGGCTGCCGAACAGCTGCACGTGACCCACGGTGCGGTCAGCCGGCAACTGAAGGTGCTGGAGGAACACCTGGGGCTGAGCCTGTTCGTCAAGGATGGGCGCGGCCTGAAACTCACAGATGCCGGCATCCGCCTGCGCGATGCCAGCGCCGAGGCGTTCGAGCGGCTGCGTTCGGTCTGCGCCGAACTGACCCGCGATTCGAGCGATGCACCGTTCGTCCTCGGTTGCTCCGGCAGCCTGCTGGCGCGCTGGTTTATCCCGCGGCTCGGGCGGCTGAATGCCGATTTGCCGGACCTGCGCCTGCACCTGTCCGCCGGCGAGGGCGACCTGGACCCCCGCAAGCCGGGGCTGGATGCCCTGCTGCTGTTCGCCGAGCCACCGTGGCCGGCGGACATGCAGGTGCATGAGCTGGCCTGCGAGCGCATCGGGCCGGTGATGAGCCCGCATTTTTCCCATTATGCGGCCCTGCGCCAGGCGCCGGCCCGCGCACTGGTGGGCGAGCCGCTGCTGTATACCAGTTCGCGCCCGCAGGCCTGGCCGAGCTGGGCAAGGAGTAATGGTATCGAGGCGTCCGGGTTGAAGTACGGACAGGGCTTCGAGCACCTGTATTACCTGCTGGAAGCGGCGGTGGCCGGGCTCGGGGTGGCGATCGCGCCGCAGGCGCTGGTGGCCGATGACTTGCGCGCTGGTCGGCTGGTCGCGCCGTGGGGCTTCAACGAAACCCCCGGGCGACTGGCCTTGTGGTTGCCGGGGCGGGCCGTGGATGGCCGCGCCCTGCAGTTGGCGCAGTGGCTCAAGGCCGAGTTGGAAAAAGGTGCCTGACCGGCCTCAATCCCCGCGCTTGCACAGCAGGTAGGCCGCCAGCAGACCCAACGCACCGACTGCCACGCCCGCCGTGGTCCATGGATGCTCCTGGGCGTAGTCACGGGTGGCGATCCCGGTCTCGCGGGTCTTCACCTTGACCTCCTCGTAGGCGTCGCTGAGCAGGTGCCGCGAATGGCGCAGGGCGCTTTCGGCGTTGCTCCTGAGGGCCTTGAGGGTCTTGCGCGATTCGTCCGAGGCGTCGTCCTTCAGGCTTTCCAGGGACTTGAGCAGGCTCTCGATCTCCGCTTCCATGCTTTGCAGTGCAGCTTTACGCAACGATGAACTGGCCATATCGGCTCTCCTCTCAGTGATGGATGGCGTCTGTGAAGTCCGACTGCACCGGTTGGCGAAAGTGCAGAAAATCTGCAATCCGCTGTGCCGACCCCATCCGGGCCCTCTGGAAAATCACTGCTAGGCTGTCCCTGACAGCCCGCAAGCCCAAGGAGAGCAGCATGAGTGATCATCACACCTACAAGAAGATCGAACTGGTCGGTTCGTCGCCCAACAGCATCGAGGAAGCGATCAACAACGCCCTGGCCGAAGCCGGCAAGAGTCTCAAGCACCTGGAGTGGTTCGAGGTGGTCGATACCCGCGGGCATATCCGCGACAACAAGGCGGCACACTTCCAGGTGACCCTCAAGGTCGGCTTCAAGATCGCCAACAGTTGAGTAAATGCTGGCACTTGTGAACTAGTCCACTGGCCGACTGCCATATAGCTTGCTATACAGAAGGCTCCAATCGAGCCTCCTGTGCGTCGCCCAAAAGCCGACGCACTTTTTTTGATACGACCAGGGAATGTGACCGATGAAGAAGCTGATTTTGGCGCTGGGTTTGTTGAGTGTCGCGGGAACGACCCTTGCGGCAGGCAAGCCATGTGACGAGCTGGAAAGGGAGATCAAGGACAAGCTGGAGTCCAAGGGCGTGCATGGCTATTCGCTGCAGATCCTGGATCGCGCCACCGGCGAGAAAGGCGCCGACGGCAAGGTGGTGGCCACCTGCGAAGCCGGTACCAAGGTCATTACCTACAAGCGCAAGTAAGCGTTCGCAGCATCAGGGCCGGCGCAATGCGCCGGCTTTTTCATGGGCGTCGATCGGGTTTCAGCCCTTCATCACCTGCGACAGCAGCTCGTAGGAGTGCAGGCGATCGGCGTGTTCGTACAGGTCACAGGTGAAGATCAGTTCGTCGGCCTGGGTGTGCTCGATCAGCACCTCCAGCTTGGCGCGGATCTTCTGCGGGCTGCCGACCATCGCCAGGCCGAGGAAGCTGGCCACGGCCTCTTTCTCATGGGGCAGCCACAGGCCGTCCATGCTCTGTACCGGCGGCCGCTGCACCAGGCTCTGGCCGCGCATCAGCGCGAGGATGCGCTGGTAGACCGAGGTTGCCAGGTAGTCGGCCTGCTCGTCGCTGTCGGCCGCCACCAGCGGCACGCCGAGCATCACGTAGGGCTTGTCGAGCACCTGCGAAGGCTTGAAGTGGTTGCGATAGACGCGGATCGCCTCATGCATGTAGCGCGGGGCGAAATGCGAGGCGAAGGCGTAGGGCAGGCCGCGCTCGCCGGCCAGTTGCGCGCTGAACAGGCTCGAACCGAGCAGCCAGACCGGCACCTGGGTGCCGGTACCGGGGACGGCGATCACGCGCTGGTCGGGGGTGCGCGGGCCGAGGTACTTCATCAGCTCGGCGACGTCTTCGGGAAAGTCGTCGGCACTGCCCGAGCGCTCGCGGCGCAGGGCGTGGGCGGTCATCTGGTCGGAACCGGGTGCCCGGCCCAGGCCCAGGTCGATCCGCCCGGGGTAGAGGCTTTCCAGGGTGCCGAACTGTTCGGCGATCACCAGCGGCGCATGGTTGGGCAGCATCACCCCGCCGGAGCCGACGCGAATGCTCGAGGTGCCGCCGGCGAGATAGGCCAGCAGCACCGAGGTGGCCGAGCTGGCGATGCCGTCCATGTTGTGGTGCTCGGCGACCCAGAACCGGTTGAAGCCCCACTTTTCCACATGCCGGGCCAGGTCCAGCGAGTTGCGCAGCGACTGCGCCGGGCTGCCGTCCTGGCGCACCGGTACCAGGTCGAGGGTGGAAAACTTCACGTCGGACAAGCGCTTCATAAGCCTGTTACTCCTGTTTGAGGGACAGGCTTGCGATACGCGGCGAAGGACCTGTCGGTGTTCTGGGCAATATGGGCATATACCCGAGTTTCAAGAGCAGTCTGAGTTTTTAGCCTGCAGAAATCAAAGACGACTCCTACAAGATGAACTTTGAGAGGCCGACTATTCTCAAAATTTTGGTCTGGCGCGAACCCCCGCGTCGCTTTTGAGGAGACAGTCCATGAGTATCACGAAGAAAGCCTCGGCTCACTGGGAAGGCGACCTGAAAACCGGTATCGGCTCCATTTCCACCGAAACCGGTGTCTTGCGCGAGGCACCCTATGGCTTCAAGGCACGCTTTGAGGGTGGCCGGGGCACCAACCCCGAGGAACTGATCGGCGCGGCCCATGCCGGGTGCTTTTCCATGGCCTTCTCGATGATTCTCGGCGAGGCCGGGCTCAAGGCCGACAGCATCGACACCCACGCCGAGGTGACGCTGGACCAGGTGGATGGCGGTTTTGCCATTACCGCGGTGCACCTGATTCTCAAGGCGAAGATCCCGGGTGCCAGCCAGCAGCAGTTCGATGAGCTGAGCCAGAAGGCCAAGGAGGGTTGCCCGGTGTCCAAGGTGCTGAACGCGAAGATCAGCCTGGATGCGACCCTGCTGGGCTGACTTCGCGGAACATGACCTGTGGCAGCCGGATTCCTCCGCGAGGCTTTTGGCGATCTCCGGACTGCCCCCAAGAAGTTGGTCCCCACAGGGTTGTGCTTTATGTGGAGGGAACCGGCGCCCACGTGTGGCTCCGTTATCACAGGTTGTGAGGCGAGTCAGAACTTGATTCTCCCGTTTGTGGTCGAATCGGTATGCGGCAACTGATTGCGTACGCCCTTGCGACGCGTTGCCGCCAGAAGGAGTCTGATCATGAAACGTATTGCCTTGGGTATTTTCTGTTGCGCGCTGGCGGCGCAGACCCTGGCGGCTCCGAAGGACTGCCAGGAGTTGAAGAACGAGATCGAAGTGAAGATCCAGGCCAACGCCGTACCTTCCTACACCCTGGAGATCGTCTCCCGGGAGGAAGCCGAGAAGCATGACGTGGCGATGGTGGTCGGTACCTGCGAAAACGGCACCAAGGCGATCATCTACCAGAAGAACGATACCTGAGGCCCCTAGGCTATGTACGAAATCGCTTGAAACTTGGTTATGCGGCGTTAAAAACCGGCTCGGAATGCTCATTGACAACCAGTCAAGTCGGGCGCGACCCCGGGCGTTCCTCGCCGGTTTTTGCCTTGCCTAACCTGCGTTTCAAACAATTTCGTACACAGCCTAGGGCATGCAGATCACCCGTTCATCCGAGGCGATCTGCACGCCCTTGTCGTCATACAGCCGGGCATTGGCCTGGAACCCCAGGGCAACCCCTTCCAGGTGATAACGCCGTCCTGCCTCGAAGTTCGGGTAGGACACGCTGATGTAGCAGATTCGTTGCAGCGGGTCGGTGTTCATCGCCATGCCGCCAATGTACACGTCGTAGTCGAAGCGCACGGTCAGCTCATGGGGCCCGGGTGTCACCTGGAAGAAGCGCCCGTCGTCGAGGCGCTTCCTGTCCAGGGTTTCGGCCATGACCAGGGTGCCGGTGCGGGTCCCCAGGTCGATCCAGGCCATGTTCGGGTCGACCGCCGGCAGCGGTCCGGCACAGCCGCCGAGGCTGGCGAGGGCAAGGAAGGTCAGCAGCTTGCGCATGATGGATTTCGCTTGATGACAGGGGTTCAGCATACCTGTGATCAGTGGTCTTGGCTGGACGCTTTTGCCTGAATGTGGCCAATCTTCATGGAACATGTTTCGTTCCGCGCGATAGTCTTGGCGCAAACCCCGACTGGATGATCCGCATGCCGCACCGGCCATTCGCTCCCCTTCTACGCCTCGGTCTGGCAGGCCTGCTGCTGCTCGCGGGCGGTTGCAGCAGCCTGGACTACTACAGCCAGCTGGCCAGCGGCCAACTGAGCCTGCTGCGCGCCCGTGAACCGGTGGCGCAGGTGATCGCCGATCCCAGCCGTCCCCAGGCGCTGCGCGAGCACCTGATCCGTTCCCAAGAGGCGCGGGCCTTCGCCAGCCAGCACCTGCATCTGCCGGACAACCGCAGCTATCGGCTGTATGCCGATATCAGGCGGCCCTACGTGGTGTGGAATGTCTTCGCCACCCCGGAATTTTCCCTGACGCCGCAGAGCCACTGTTTCCCTATCGCCGGCTGTGTCGCCTATCGCGGCTACTACAGCCAGGGCGCGGCCCGGGGCGAAGCCGCGTTGCAGCGCCAGCAGGGCCTGGATGTGTACATCGGTGGGGTCGAGGCCTACTCGACCCTGGGCTGGTTCGATGACCCGATCCTCAGCTCGATGATGAACTGGGGCGACGAGCGCCTGGCGACGCTGATCTTCCATGAGCTGGCGCACCAGCGCTTCTATGTGAAGGACGACACCGAGTTCAACGAGTCCTACGCCAATTTCGTCGAGCAGGAAGGTACCCGGCAATGGCGGGCGGCGCGCGGGTTGCCGGCGACCCTGGGCAACGAGACGCAGCAGAAGGACCAGTTCATTGCCCTGGTGCTGGAGACCCGCAAGCGCCTGCAGGCGCTCTACGCGCTGCCGTTGCCGGCCGAGCGGATGCGCGCGCGCAAGGCCGCCGAGTTCGAGCGCCTGCGCCAGGAATACCGGCGGCTGCAGGCGACGCAGTGGGCCGGCGACAAGCGCTACGATGGCTGGATCAATACGCCGCTGAACAACGCCAAGCTGTTGCCGTTCGGGCTGTATGACCAGTGGGTGCCGGCGTTTGCGGCGCTGTTCAGGCAGGTCGACGGCGATTGGCCGGCGTTTTTCACCGAGGTGGAAAGGCTGGGGGCCATGCCGCCCGAGGCGAGAAAGGCGGCGTTACAGAAATTGATGCCGGGCTGACCGGCCTCTTCGCGGGCAAGCCGCGCTCCTACAGAGAGGCCAGCGTGTGGCACAACCCTATCGGCGCGTGGCTTGCCCGCGAACGGCGCGGCTCGCTCTCGGGCCCTACACAAACGCCCGATGCAACTCGTCCAGTGTCTGGAAGTGATACGCCGGCTGCTCGGCACTCAGTTCCTCGAAGCTGCCGAACCCGTAACCCACCGCCGCCGCGGCCAGGCCGTTGCGGCGCGCGCCGATCAGGTCGTGCTTGCGGTCGCCGATCATCAGCGTATCGCCAGGTTCCAGGCCCTCCTCGGCGACCAGGTGGGCGATCAGCTCGACCTTGTCGGTCCGCGTGCCATCCAGCTCGCTGCCGTAGATCACCTTGAAGTGTCGGGCGAAGTCGAAATGCCGGGCGATCTCGCGGGCGAACACCCAGGGCTTGGAGGTGGCGATATACAGTGTGCGCCCTTGCCCGCCGAGGGTTTCCAGCAGCGGCACGACACCGTCGAACACACGGTTTTCATAGAGGCCGGTGACTTTGAAGCGCTCGCGGTAGAAATTCACCGCCTCCCAGGCCTTGGCCTCGTCGAAGCCGTAGAACTGCATGAACGCCTGCAGCAGCGGCGGGCCGATGAAGTGTTCCAGCTTGCCCAGGTCCGGCTCGTCGATACCCAGCTTGGCGAGGGCGAACTGGATCGAGCGGGTGATGCCCTCGCGTGGGTCGGTCAGGGTGCCGTCGAGGTCGAACAGAATTGTCTGGTAGTGCATGAAATGTCCCAATCCGTACAGAAAACGCTCACTCGGCGCGGTCGTAGCCTTCGGCGATGTGCTGATCCTTGAGCTTCACGTAGTTCGCGGCGCTGTAGGTGAAAAAGGCCTTCTCCTTCTCCGTCAGCGGCCGCACCTGCTTCACCGGGCTGCCGACGTAGAGAAAGCCGCTGGCCAGTTGCTTGCCCGGTGGCACCAGGCTGCCGGCGCCGACGATCACCTCGTCCTCGATCACCGCGCCATCCATGACGATACTGCCCATGCCGATCAGGATCCGGCTGCCGATGCTGCAGCCGTGCAGCATGACCTTGTGGGCGATGGTCACATCATCGCCGATCAGCAGCGGGAAGCCGTCGGGGTTGAAAGGCCCGGCGTGGGTGATGTGCAACACGCAACCGTCCTGCACGCTGGTGCGGGCGCCAATGCGGATGCGGTGCATGTCGCCACGGATCACGGTCAATGGCCAGATCGAACTGTCGTCGCCGATCTCGACATCGCCGATCACCACCGCCGAGTGGTCGACAAAAGCCCTGGAACCCAGGGACGGCGTGTGGTTCTGGTAGGTGCGAAGGGTCACGATAGGCACTCTCTCTGTTGCTGATAGCTGCGGTGGGCATTGATTGTAATTAAGATGGCCCCATCTTTGTTCCTACATGTTTTTTCAGCCAAGGTGTCCACCGTGAGCGCGAACAACCCTCTTCTGCAGCCCTACGACCTGCCGCCCTTCTCGGCGATCCGTGCCGAGCACGTGCAACCGGCCATCGAGCAGATCCTCGCCGACAACCGCAAGGCCATCGAAGGTATCCTGCAAAGCCAGGGGAAAAATCCGAGCTGGGCCGGCCTGGTGCTGGCCATGGACGAACTCAACGACCGCCTGGGCGCCGCCTGGAGCCCGGTCAGCCACCTCAACGCGGTGTGCAACAGCCAGGAACTGCGCGAAGCCTACGAGGCCTGCCTGCCGGCGCTCAGTGCCTACTCCACCGAGCTGGGCCAGAACCGCGAGCTGTTCCAGGCCTTCGAAGCCCTGGCCAACAGCCCCGAGGCCGCCGGCTTCGACGTGGCGCAGAAAACCATTCTCGAACATTCGCTGCGTGACTTCCGCCTGTCGGGTATCGACCTGCCCGAGGCCGAGCAGAAGCGTTATGCCGAGGTGCAGAGCAAGCTGTCGGAGCTGGGCAGCCGCTTCTCCAACCAGTTGCTCGACGCTACCCAGGCCTGGACCAAGCACATCACCGACGAGGCCGCCCTCGCCGGGCTGAGTGCTTCGGCCAAGGCGCAGATGGCCGCCGCGGCCCAGGCCAAGGGCCTGGAAGGCTGGCTGATCACCCTGGAATTCCCCAGCTACTACGCGGTGATGACCTACGCCGAAGACCGCGCCCTGCGCGAAGAGGTCTACGCCGCCTACTGCACCCGCGCCTCCGACCAGGGCCCCAACGCCGGCCAGTTCGACAACGGCCCGGTGATGGCTGAAATTCTCGACCTGCGCCAGGAACTGGCCAAGCTGCTGGGCTTTGCCAGCTTCGCCGAACTGAGCCTGGCGACCAAGATGGCCGATTCCAGCGACCAGGTGCTGACCTTCCTGCGCGACCTGGCCAAGCGCAGCAAGCCGTTCGCCGCCCAGGACCTGCAACAGCTCAAGGCCTACGCTGCCGAGCAGGGCTGTGCCGAACTGCAGAGCTGGGACAGCGGCTTCTACGGCGAGAAGCTTCGTGAGCAGCGCTACAGCGTGTCCCAGGAAGCCCTGCGTGCCTACTTCCCGATCGACAAGGTGCTCGGCGGCCTGTTCGCCATCGTGCAGAAGCTCTACGGCATCGAGATCGCCGAGCAGACCGGTTTCGATACCTGGCACCCGGATGTCCGCCTGTTCGAAATCAGGGAGAACGGCCAGCACGTCGGACGCTTCTTCTTCGACCTGTATGCCCGCGCGAACAAGCGGGGCGGCGCCTGGATGGACGGTGCCCGTGACCGTCGCCGCACCGCCGATGGCGTGCTGCAGAGCCCGGTGGCCAACCTGGTGTGCAACTTCGCCCCGGCCGACAGCGGCAAGCCGGCGCTGCTGACCCACGACGAAGTGACCACCCTGTTCCACGAATTCGGCCACGGCCTGCACCACCTGCTGACCCGCGTCGAGCATGCCGGGGTATCCGGTATCAACGGCGTGGCCTGGGACGCGGTGGAACTGCCGAGCCAGTTCATGGAGAACTGGTGCTGGGAGCCGGAAGGCCTGGCGCTGATCTCCGGCCACTACGAGACGGGCGAGCCACTGCCCCAGGACCTGCTGGAAAAAATGCTCGCGGCGAAGAACTTCCAGTCCGGCCTGATGATGGTGCGCCAGCTGGAGTTCTCGCTGTTCGACTTCGAACTGCATGCCACCCACGGCGACGGCCGCAGCGTGGCCCAGGTGCTGGAGGCGGTGCGCAACGAGGTCTCGGTGATGCGTCCACCGGCCTACAACCGCTTCCCCAACAGCTTCGCGCACATCTTCGCCGGTGGCTACGCGGCCGGCTACTACAGTTACAAGTGGGCCGAGGTGCTGTCGGCGGATGCCTTCTCGCGGTTCGAGGAAGAAGGCGTGCTCAATGCCCGGACCGGTCGCGCGTTCCGCGAAGCGATCCTTGCCCGCGGTGGCTCCCAGGCACCGATGGTGCTGTTCGTCGATTTCCGTGGCCGTGAACCTTCGATTGACGCATTGTTGCGCCACAGCGGCCTGAGCGAGGACGCGGCGGCATGAGTGAGGTAGTCGTGACCAAGACCAGGAAACGCTTCATCGCCGGGGCGGTCTGCCCGGCGTGCAGCGAGCAGGACAAGCTGATGATGTGGAGCGAGGATGACGTTCCGCACCGTGAATGCGTGGCGTGCGGTTATGCCGACACGCTCAACGAACAGGGGCTGTCGGTGCCCAGGGAGTTGAGCACGCGGGTCAATACGCCGGCGGCGAAAGTCGCCGACAAGACCGTGCAAACCGTGCAGTTCTTCCCCAATCCCAAGCTGAAAAAGCCGAGCGAGTAATCGCGGGCGCCGGGCCTATCTATGTAGGTCCAGCGCCAGGCTTGCGCCACCTAGGCTCGCTCCTTGAGTGGTCCCGTTCCGGGGCCGCGTCTCTCAAGGAGTGACCATGGGTACCTACAACCCGCTGCTGCATCACTGTGGCGAACTGCCGCCTTACTCGTCCATACGCGCCCATCACCTGGTACCGGCGATGCTGCAGGTGCGCAACGAGGCCCGCAGCACCATCGAGGCGATCCTCGTCAGTCAGCGCGAGCTGCCCACCTGGGATGATTTCGTCGTGCCGCTCGACGCGCTCGGCGCGCGCATGGCCTGGTGTGTCGGCACCCTCCTGGCCCTGTCCCGCGCGCGTTCCGGGGCGAAGTGGAACAAGGCGTTCGTGCGCTGTTTTCGCATCGAGGTGCAGTTCGACCAACTGCTCTGGGGCAACGAGCAGCTGTACGCCCTCTACCAGAAGCTGGCCGCCAGCCCGCTGGCCCGCCAGTTCAGTCGGCCGCGCCGGGTCCTGCTCGACAGGGTCCTGCGGCGCTTCCGTCTGGATGGCATGGCGCTGCCCGCCGAGCAGCGCCAGCGGTTCAGGGAACTGGGCGAGACGACCGATGAACTGCGCCTGCGCTTTCTCAGCAATGTGGCCGCGGCCACCGACTGTTCCAGCTGGCAGATCGACGTGGCGGACGAGGCGCTGCTGGACGGGCTGTCCAGCCACGACAAGGCGGCCATGGCCCTCTATCAGGACAAGCAACTGCTGGGCTGGAAGATCGACATGAGCGATCCGGAGCTGGTCCGCACGATCATGACCGACGCCCAGGCATCGGCCTTGCGCCAGCAGGTGTTCCAGCGACGCGGCACCCTGGCCTCCGACCAGGGCCTGGCGGACTGCAAGACTTTCGACAACAGCAGGGTGCTCGAACAGTTGCTGCGGCTGCGCCTGGAACAGGCGCGGATGCTGGGCTTTGGCAGTTTCGCCGAACTGGCCCTGCAACGTCTTTCGGTGCGCAAGCCGGCCCATGTGCTCTGGTTCCTCCACCAGCAGATCGCGAGCAAGGCCCCCGCCTGGATCACCGAGCGCGAAGAACTGACCTCATTGGCACCCGCCCCCCTGCAACCCTGGGACTATCTGTACTACGGGCAGAAGAGGCGCCTGCACAAAGGGGCACTGGATGAGGACGAGTTCCGTCGCCATTTCGAACTCGAACGGGTGCTGGAAAAGATGTTCGACTTGCCCAGGCGCCTGTTCGGCATCGAGTTCGTCGAGCGCCCGCAGCTCGATACCTGGCACGCCAGCGTGCGCGCCTTCGAGGTCCGCGAAGCCGGGCAGACCCTCGGTTATCTGTTTCTCGATCTGTTTTCCCGCGAGCAGAAACTGTTCAAGTCCGGCTCCACGTTTTCCCTTGCCCATCGCCTGCTGTCGGTCGAGGGGCGCGAAGTGAAGCTGCCGGTGGCGGTGTTGTCCTGTGCCCTGCCCGGCAATGGCGCAGGTGCGCCCGTGCTGCTGAAACACGGGCAGGTGCGGACCCTGTTCTACGAGTTCGGGCATTGCCTGTATCAACTGCTCGACACGTCGGAAACCTGGCAGTTGTCGTGCAGCGAGCATTCGGGGATGGATGTGCGGGAGTTTTTTTCCAGATTGATGGAACGCTGGAGCTACAACGTCGATTTCCTGGTCGACATGAGCCGTCACCACCAGACCGGGGCCAGCCTGTCCACCGAGCAGGCCCGTCGCCTGCGGATCTTCCTGGAAAGCCAGACCTGGCTGAATGACAGTATGCAACTGATGTATTCGGGCATGGACTTTTTCCTGCACCTGCTGCAGCCGGTCGATACCGCGAATATCCACGCGCTGACCCAGGAGAACCTCGCCCATTGGCCCAAGCCGATGCCCGACCGTTTCATCTACTCCTTCACCCACCTGGTCACGGGCTATGAGGCCCGCTATTTCACCTATCTGTGGGGACTGGAACTGGCTACGGAGGTCTTTGCGCGTTTCGTGGAAAAGGGGCTGTTCGATGCTGTGGAGGGCCGTCGCCTGCGCGAGGAACTGTTTGTTCCGGCGCCCATCCGTTCGTTGACGGAATCCGTCGCGGCCTTTCTCGGGCGACCGGCGAAAGCCGTCATGCGCGACTCGAGCGACCCGCAGTTCATCGACCTGATGGAGCAACTGGTCAAGGTGCAGAACGGCGAGGCCGCTGGTCAGGACACCGAAAGCGACCCTGCAGGCCCGGCCCGGCCGCGCTCGGTCCCGGCGTGGGCGGCGATGATGTTCGGTTCGGCGTTGAAGGCGCCACGGGTCAGTGCCGGCCCGGCATCGCCCTCAGTGGGCGTTGGCCGAAGCTGACTTGAACCAGTTCTGCACATTGCAGGTGGCGAATGGGCTGGTGCTGCAATCGCCATTGGCCAGGGCCGTGCGAAGTTTGTCGATATCGGCCTTCATCATGTAGCGAATGCCGTCCTTATGGTGGGAACTTTCGCCAAAGCCACCCTGAGTCATTTCGGCCAGGGCGTCCTCCTTGCTCCAGCCCTGGACGACCACCCGGTACATGGCCGCCATCAAGCCGGTGCGATCGGAGCCGTGCTTGCAATGCATCAGCACCGGGCCGTGGCCTTCGGCGTCCCTGATCGCCCGCAGGGCGGCCAGCACGTCGGCGTCGTCGACATGGTTGGTGCGGTAGGGCAGTTGCACTTTCTTGACGTTGGGGGTCGCCAGCCAGCTGGCGTCCGACTCCGGCAGGAAGTTGATCACCGTACCGATCTTCAGCTGTTCCAGCAGCGGCAGGGCGTCGGCGTCCGGCAGGGCGCTGCGGTAGAGCGTCGGGCTCATCTGGTTCAGGTTGTATTTGTCGCCGACCGGCTGGGCCCACTGGGGCGGGCGGGCGAAGGTGCTGTCGGCTTGGGCCTGGGCCAGCATGAACAGGCTGCTCAGGGTGATGCACAGGATCGCGAGGGCACGAGTGATGGACATGACAGGTTGACCCGGGAGAGAGGGGAGACTGGCACGCAGCATGCCCCCCGAGGGATCAAAAGCCTGTGAGGCTCATGTCAAAGATTCGTCGGTGAAGCCCGCAGGGCGGCGAGTGCTGGTCAGATCCCGTCTGCTCGATTACTGTATATAAATACAGTCAAGGGCTTCGCCAATGTCCACTCCTCTCCCGCCACGCGGTCGTGGCACCGCGAGCAACCCGCACAACCGCTTCGCGCCGAGCCGCTCGGTGGTCGAGGACGACGGCTGGTACCAGGAGGTGCCGCCAACCCAGGGCACCGAGGTGCGCATCGAGACGGCGAAGACCATCATCACCCGCAATACCTCGCCGGACCTGCCCTTCGACCGCTCCATCAACCCCTATCGCGGTTGCGAGCACGGCTGCATCTACTGCTACGCGCGGCCCAGCCACGCCTACTGGGACATGTCGCCGGGCCTGGATTTCGAGACCCGGCTGATCGCCAAGAGCAACGCGCCGGCGGTGCTCGAACAACAGTTGTCGAAACCGGGCTACCGCTGCGCGCCGATCAACCTGGGTTCCAATACCGACCCCTACCAGCCGATCGAGCGCGAGCACCGGCTGACCCGGCAGACCCTCGAAGTGCTGCTGCGTTACCGGCATCCGGTGACGATCGTGACCAAGGGCGCGCTGATCCTGCGCGACCTCGACCTGCTGGCGGAGCTGGCCCGGCAGCGGCTGGTGGCGGTGATGATCAGCCTGACCACCCTGGACGACGAACTCAAGCGCATCCTCGAACCCCGCGCCGCGGCACCCAGGGCGCGCCTGCGGGCAATCCGGGTGATGCGCGAGGCAGGCATTCCGGTGGGCGTGCTGTGCTCGCCGATGATTCCGATGATCAACGACAGCGAACTCGAAAGCCTGCTCGGCGAGGCCCATGCCGCCGGTGCCCGGAGCGCCGCCTACATGATGTTGCGGCTGCCGCTGGAGGTGGCGCCGCTGTTCGAGGAATGGCTGGCCGCGCATTACCCGCAGCGGGCGGCCCATGTCCTCAGCCTGATCCGCCAGAGCCGCGGCGGCGAGCTGTACGACAGCCGCTTCGGTGCGCGGATGCGTGGCGAGGGACCGTTCGCCGACCTGCTCGCCCAGCGCTTCGCCAAGGCCCTCAAGCGCCTGGGTCTGGACCGCCGGGACGGTTTCAACCTCGATTGCAGTCTTTTCTGCCCGCCGGGAGCGCAGATGTCACTGCTCTGACGTAAGCTTTGGATGAGGTATGCCATATAATGCTTCTTCGTGATGGCCGGCGTCGGGACTGTCCCTCGGGAGTGATGTGGAACACCCGTCCTAGAGCCTCTGATTCAGTTTGAGTTAAGTTTCCAGGGTTATGGTGACCAGGCCTGTGTTTTTGCAGGTAGTGTTCAAGGAATCGGGCGCGCTGACCCGAAGAACGCTGGCCCTGAGCAAGCCAAATCAGGAAAATCCCCTTAAATCCGCCCGTAAAGAGGATGAATCATGAGTGACAAGGATAAACAGCCGTTGGCTGCGTCGGCTTCAGTGCTCCCCGAGACCGAAAGCGCCGATGCAGCACTGCAACATATCGTCGATGGTTTTCTGCGTTTTCACCATGAAGTCTTTCCGCAGCAGGAAGAACTTTTCAAGAAACTCGCCACGGCCCAGGCTCCCCGGGCCATGTTCATCACTTGCGCCGACTCGCGCATCGTTCCCGAACTCATCACCCAGACCGGCCCCGGCGACCTGTTCGTCACCCGCAACGTCGGCAACGTCGTCCCGCCTTACGGCCAGATGAACGGTGGTGTATCCACCGCCATCGAGTACGCCGTACTCGCCCTTGGCGTGCAGCACATCATCATCTGCGGTCATTCCGACTGCGGCGCCATGCGCGCGGTGCTGAACCCCCATACCCTGGAAAAGATGCCCACGGTAAAGGCCTGGCTGCAGCATGCCGAAGTCGCGCGGACCATGGTCCACGACAACTGCAATTGCGCCGACGAACGTGAAAGCATGCACGTGGTGACCGAAGAGAACGTGATCGCCCAACTGCAGCACCTGCGTACCCACCCTTCGGTGGCCTCGCGCATCGCCAGCGGGCATCTGTTCATTCATGGCTGGGTGTACAACATCGAAACCAGCGAAATCAAAGCCTACGACGCGGACCGGGGCGATTTCCTGCCTCTGGATGGCACCCACCCCATCCCCTGCGCGACGCCCAAGGCACGCTTCTAGAGCCGGGCTCGGCGGTATTCGCCCTTTTGACGGCCGTCGACGTCGTCAGAAGGGAGCGGTATTGCCGGGACAGGTCACTTCTGCCTAAAGCTCTTCTCAATCGATAAGGTTCTGCCATGACTGCCACAGAGCGGTCTGGCTTTGCCATGCCTGAAGAAATCCTCAGGAGATTCGTCATGCGTGCTGCGCAACTGAAAGCTGTTTTACCCCGGGAGCTGCTGGCTTCCGTGGTGGTGTTCCTGGTCGCCCTGCCGCTGTGCATGGGAATCGCCATTGCGTCCGGCGTGCCGCCGGCCAAGGGTCTGATCACCGGTATCGTCGGTGGCCTGGTGGTCGGCTGGCTGGCGGGTTCGCCGCTGCAGGTCAGCGGTCCGGCCGCGGGCCTGGCGGTGCTGGTGTTCGAGCTGGTGCGCCAGCATGGCCTCGCCATGCTCGGGCCGATCCTGCTGCTGGCCGGCCTGCTGCAACTGCTCGCCGGGCGCCTGCGCCTGGGCTGCTGGTTCCGGGTTACCGCTCCGGCCGTGGTGTACGGGATGCTCGCCGGTATTGGCGTGCTGATCGTGCTGTCGCAGATCCATGTGATGTTCGACGCATCGCCCTTGCCTTCGGGCCTGGACAACCTGCTGGGCTTTCCCCAGGCCCTGGGCAAGGCCCTGCCGCTGGTCGGTGCCGGCATCGGCTGGCAGGCCGGCTTGCTGGGCCTGCTGACGATCCTGGTGATGTGGCTCTGGGAGAAGTTCAAGCCACAGCGCCTGCGCTTCGTGCCGGGCGCCCTGCTGGGCGTGGGCCTGGCGACACTGGTGAGCCTGGTGCTGGCGTTGCCGGTACGCCGCGTGGAGGTGCCGGAGAACCTGGCCGAGGCCATCGACTGGCTGCGTCCGGCCGACCTGCTCAACCTGGCCGACCCGGCGATCCTGGTCGCGGCCTTTGCCGTGGCCTTCATCGCCAGTGCCGAAACCCTGCTCTCGGCGGCGGCGGTCGACCGCATGCATGACGGCCAGCGCTCCGACTTCGACCGCGAGCTGTCGGCGCAAGGGGTCGGCAACATGCTCTGCGGCCTGCTTGGGGCATTGCCGATGACCGGGGTGATCGTGCGCAGTTCGGCCAATGTCCAGGCTGGCGCCCGCACCCGCCTGTCGACCATGCTCCATGGCCTTTGGCTGCTGGCCTTCGTGCTGTTGCTGGCGAGCGTGCTGCAGAGCATTCCGGTGGCGAGCCTGGCCGGCGTGCTGGTGTTCACCGGGTTGAAGCTGGTCGACCTCAAGGTCTTCCGCAGCCTGGGCCGCTACGGGCGGATGCCGATGTTCACCTATGCCGCGACGGCATTGGCGATCGTCTTCACCGACCTGCTGACCGGCGTGCTGATCGGTTTCGGCCTGACCCTGGCGAAGCTGGCCTGGAAGGCCTCGCGGCTGAAGGTCAGCCTGGTGGACCTGCCGAGTGAAGGCGAGCAGGAACTGCGCCTGACCGGGGCGGCGACCTTTCTCAAGGTGCCGGTACTGACTCAGGTGCTGTCGAAGGTGCCGCCGGGAACCACGCTGCATGTGCCACTGAGCAACCTGACCTACATCGACCATTCCTGCCTGGAACTGCTCGAGGAATGGGGGCGCGCCAACGCGGCCAAGGGCTCGCGGCTGGTGATCGAATCCCGTGGGTTGAAACGGCGTCTGGAGGGTCGCCTGCGCACCACGACCGGTGTGGGGTCGACGGTCTAGGTGCGCAGCGGCAAGGTCAGGCGGCGGGCTGTTCCAGTTCCAGCTCCACACCCAGTTGGCGGGACAGGCAAGGCCAGCGTTTCCACGCCGCTTCCGTGTCCGGGCTGTTGAGGCGGTCGCGATAGGCTTCCACCGATTCGAGGGCGAAACTCTCCTCGTCGAGCATTTCATCGACCGCGTGATGCACCGCTTCATCCAGTTGGTTGGCGAACGCTTCGCCGATCAACTGGTGGGCGATCAGGTTGGCCACGGTGGTGTTCAGCGGGATCAGCGACTGGCCGAAATGCACGATGTACAGATCGTTGACCTCCTCCACCAGGCGATGTGCCAGATAGGCTTCGTCCAGCAGGCCGTCGAGGCCGACATGGCCTTCGAGAATGCTGGGCGGTTGCAGGAAGAACTGCTCGGCAATTTTCAGCACAGGTTTGATCTGCGATTCGATACCCGCTTCGCGGGCGACCGAATTGGCGGCATCCAGCAGGTCGGGGACCAGCTCGATGTAGGCGGTTACAAAACGGGTCATGACTCCCGTGGCATCGATCTCCGGTAATTGAATGGCAGGGTGCAGGTGCGGCAGTTGAACTTCCAGTTGTCGCGTCAATTGGCCGGTTTCGGCTTCGTGTTGATGTGCACGTTGTATTTGCTCGCGCAATGCGGCGGTGTTCATGAATGCTCCAGTCGGTAATACAAAGGGAAAAAGGGAGACCATAAGGTAGCTGGGTTATAAAAGCTGTTAAGACGTATTTGTAATAATTATTTCATGGTTATATGCGTGCGTTATATTGAATTGCCATCATTTCGCTACAGCCCACGCCATTCGTGGCTTTCAGGAAACTGACAGGTTCATTTTTTGTATTGCATTGCGTGGTCCCGGTCGCTGTCTATACTCGGTTTTGTATGGAGTTAGCTGATGACGTCCGGCTTTGTGTTTCGGCAAGACCGAATGGTCCGCGTGCGTAGTCCGACCATTCCCCTTTGCCCCAGGTGAAAGCCGACGGGATAACAAGAACGATAAGGGGAACGCGCAATGATGCGACATCCACGGGTCTGGATGGGCCTGCTGTTGTGGTCGTTATTCAGCCAGGCGCAAGCCGCCTGGACCACGAATATGACGCAGGGGGCGACCGAGGTCAGTCACGCGGTCTTCGACCTGCACATGACCATCTTCTGGATCTGCGTGGTGATCGGTGTCATCGTCTTCGGGGCGATGTTCTGGTCGATGATCATTCACCGCCGCTCCACCGGCCAGGTGGCCGCCCGCTTCCACGAAAGCACCACGGTGGAGATCCTCTGGACCGTCGTGCCGCTGCTGATCCTGGTGGCCATGGCGATTCCGGCCACCGCCACGCTGATCAGGATGTACGACACCAGCGAATCGGACGTGGACATCCAGATCACCGGTTACCAGTGGAAGTGGCACTACAAGTACCTGGGCCAGGACGTCGAGTTCTTCAGCAACCTGGCCACGCCCCAGGACCAGATCCACAACCAGGCCGCCAAGGGCGAGCACTACCTGCTCGAGGTCGACCAGCCGCTGGTGCTGCCGGCGGGGGTGAAGGTGCGTTTCCTGGTGACCGCCGCCGACGTGATCCACTCCTGGTGGGTGCCGGCCTTCGCGGTCAAGCGCGACGCCATCCCCGGTTTCGTCAACGAGGCCTGGACCAAGGTCGACAAGCCCGGCATCTACCGTGGCCAGTGCGCCGAGCTGTGCGGCAAGGACCACGGTTTCATGCCCATCGTCGTCGACGTGAAATCCCCTGCCGACTACGACGCCTGGCTGACCGAGCGCAAGGCCGAGGCGGCCAAGCTCAAGGAGCTGACCAGCAAGGAATGGACCCTCGACGAGCTGGTGGCCCGTGGCGACAAGATCTACCACACCACCTGCGTCGCCTGTCACCAGGCCGAAGGCCAGGGCCTGCCGCCGATGTTCCCGGCGCTCAAGGGCTCGAAAATCGCCACCGGGCCCAAGGAGGCCCACCTGAGCCTGGTCTTCCACGGCAAGCCGGGTACCGCGATGGCGGCTTTCGGCAAGCAGCTTTCGGAAGTCGATATCGCCGCGGTCGTCACCTACGAGCGCAACGCCTGGGGCAACAACAAGGGCGACATGGTCACGCCGAAAGACGTGCTGGCGCTGAAACAGGCAGAAAGCAAATGACCGGGCCCGTCGTGTTCCCGGGCCGTCCGGTTCAAACCTCTGCAGGAGACAGGACATGAGTGCTGTGATCGATGACCATGGTCACGCCGGTGACCACGCCCACGGTCCCGCCAAGGGCCTGATGCGCTGGGTGCTGACCACCAACCACAAGGATATCGGCACGCTGTACCTGTGGTTCAGCTTCGCCATGTTCCTGATCGGCGGCTCGTTCGCCATGGTGATCCGCGCCGAGCTGTTCCAGCCCGGCCTGCAGATCGTGCAGCCGGCGTTCTTCAACCAGATGACCACCATGCATGGCCTGGTGATGGTCTTCGGCGCGGTGATGCCGGCCTTCGTCGGCCTCGCCAACTGGATGATCCCGCTGATGATCGGTGCGCCGGACATGGCCCTGCCGCGGATGAACAACTTCAGCTTCTGGCTGCTGCCGGCGGCGTTCGGCCTGCTGGTCTCGACCCTGTTCACCGCCGGTGGCGGACCGAACTTCGGCTGGACCTTCTATGCGCCGCTGTCGACCACCTACGCGCCGGAAAGCGTCACCTACTTCATCTTCGCCATCCACCTGATGGGCATCAGTTCGATCATGGGCGCGATCAACGTGGTCTCGACCATCCTCAACCTGCGGGCCCCGGGCATGACGTTGATGAAGATGCCGCTGTTCGTCTGGACCTGGCTGATCACCGCCTTCCTGCTGATCGCGGTGATGCCGGTGCTGGCCGGCTGCGTGACCATGATGCTGATGGACATCCACTTCGGCACCAGTTTCTTCAGTGCCGCCGGCGGCGGTGACCCGGTGCTGTTCCAGCACGTGTTCTGGTTCTTCGGCCATCCCGAGGTGTACATCATGATCCTGCCGGCCTTCGGCGCCGTCAGCGCGATCATCCCGACCTTCTCGCGCAAGCCGCTGTTCGGCTACACCTCGATGGTCTACGCCACGGCGAGCATCGCCTTCCTGTCGTTCATCGTCTGGGCGCACCACATGTTCGTGGTCGGCATCCCGCTGGTGGGCGAGCTGTTCTTCATGTACGCGACCATGCTGATCGCGGTGCCGACCGGGGTGAAGGTGTTCAACTGGGTCAGCACCATGTGGCAGGGTTCGCTGACTTTCGAGACGCCGATGCTGTTCGCCGTGGCGTTCGTCATCCTGTTCTCCATCGGCGGCTTCTCCGGGCTGATGCTGGCGATCGCGCCGGCGGATTTCCAGTATCAGGACACCTACTTCGTGGTGGCGCACTTCCACTACGTGCTGGTGCCGGGGGCGATCTTCGGCATCTTCGCCTCGGCCTACTACTGGCTGCCGAAGTGGACCGGCCACATGTACGACGAAACCCTGGGCAAGCTGCATTTCTGGCTGTCGTTCGTCGGCATGAACCTGACCTTCTTCCCGATGCACTTCGTGGGCCTTGCCGGTATGCCGCGGCGGATTCCCGACTACAACCTGCAGTTCGCCGACTTCAACATGGTCTCATCGATCGGTGGCTTCATGTTCGGCACCACGCAGTTGCTGTTCCTGTTCATCGTCATCAAGTGCATCCGTGGCGGCCCGGCAGCGCCGGCCAAGCCGTGGGACGGTGCCGAGGGCCTGGAGTGGAGCATTCCGTCGCCGGCGCCGTACCACACCTTCACCACGCCGCCGGAAGTGAAGTGACCGGGAGGACCGTCCGATGAGCGACTCGGTTTCACTCAGGCGCCTGGTCAGCCGACTGCTGCTGGTGGTGGTGGCGATGTTCGCCTTCGGCTTCGCCCTGGTGCCGATCTACGACGTGATGTGCAAGGCGTTCGGCATCAATGGCAAGACCGCCGGCCAGTACGAGGGTGAGCAGGTGGTGGATGCCTCGCGCCAGATCGGCGTGCAGTTCCTCTCCACCAACGCGGTGGACATGGTCTGGGAGTTCTACCCCAAGGCCGACCGGATCGACGTCCACCCCGGTGCCGTGAACGAGATGATCTTCGTCGCCTACAACCCTACCGACCGGGTGATGAAGGCCCAGGCCATCCCGAGCATTTCCCCGGGCAATGCGGCGGTGTATTTCCACAAGACCGAATGTTTCTGCTTCACCCAGCAGACGCTCAAGCCCGGGGAGCGGGTCGAGATGCCGGTCCGTTTCATCGTTGACCGTGACATGCCCAGGGATGTGAAGCACCTGACGCTGGCCTACACGCTGTTCGACATCACCGCCCACAACCCACCCGTGGCCCACTCGGGTGGGTAGGCCAGTCGGCGTGCCCGACAAGGAGAACAATAGATGGCGACTCCAACCCACGAGCATTACTACGTCCCGGCCCAGAGCAAGTGGCCGATCATCGCCACCCTCGGCCTGCTGGTCACGGTCTACGGCCTGGGCACCTGGTTCAACGACCTCAAGGCGGCCCGCCCGGAATCCCATGGCCCGCTGATCTTCTTCGTCGGCGGCCTGCTGCTGGCCTACATGCTGTTCGGCTGGTTCGGCGCGGTGATCAGGGAAAGCCGCTCCGGCCTCTACAGCCCGCAGATGGATCGTTCGTTCCGTTGGGGCATGAGCTGGTTCATCTTTTCCGAGGTGATGTTCTTCATCGCCTTCTTCGGCGCGCTGTTCTACGTGCGGCACATGTCGGTGCCGTGGCTGGCCGGTGAAGGTGGCGCCAAGGGCCTGGCCCATATGCTCTGGCCGGAATTCCAGAAAGCCTGGCCGCTGCTGGACAACCCGGATCCGAAACTCTTCCCGTCACCCAAGGGCACCATCAGTCCGTGGGGCCTGCCGCTGCTCAACACCGTACTGCTGGTCAGCTCCAGCGTGACGGTGACCTTTGCCCACCATGCCCTGAAGAAGGGCCACCGTGGCGCGCTGAAAGCCTGGCTGGCGCTGACGGTGCTGCTCGGGCTGGCGTTCCTCGGCTTCCAGGCCAAGGAATACCTGCACGCCTACCACGAGTTGGGCCTGACCCTCGGTTCGGGCATCTACGGTGCGACGTTCTTCATGCTCACCGGGTTCCACGGTGCCCACGTGACCATCGGCACGCTGATCCTGTTCGTGATGCTGGTACGCATCCTGCGCGGGCACTTCGACGCCGAGCACCAGTTCGGCTTCGAGGCGGCGAGCTGGTACTGGCACTTCGTCGACGTGGTCTGGATCGGTCTGTTCGTTTTCGTCTACGTGCTGTGAACGCGGCGCCCGCCTACCAGGGGGCGCTGGAGACCAGTTGGCCGCTGTAGAAGCCCCAGGTGATCAAGCCGAGGGTGGCCGCGGCGAGGACGACACGAAGGGTCAACGCGGTCAGCAGGCGATGGGACGGACCCTCGTCCCTGACCAGAAAGAACAGACCGCTGAACAGGCTGACCACCGTGGCAATCAGCATCAGGACTATCGCCGCTTTGAGCATGGTGAGACTCCGGGGGGAGATGCGCATGTATTTGAGTATAGCGAGCCCGCTTCCTGTCCATGGGGTGCCAGCATGAGGCACTTTCGTCCCGGCGTGGCCCCGACCCTGGTGGTGCTGTTGTTGCTGCCGGTGCTGGTGTCGCTGGGTTTCTGGCAACTGCACCGTGGCGAGGAGAAGCGGGTGTTGCTCGACAGTCATGCCCAGCGGCGCATGGCCGAGCCGCTGAGCGTCGGGCAGCTCCACGACAAGGCCGATCCGGCCTTTCGCCGGGTGCGCCTGCGCGGCCAGTTCGATGGCGAACACAGCTACCTGCTGGACAACCGCATTCGCAACGGCCGGGTTGGCGTCGAACTGATCCAGCCGTTCCACGACCAGGCCAGCGGGCTCTGGTTGCTGGTCAACCGTGGCTGGCTGCCCTGGCCGCAACGGCGCACGCCACCGTCGTTCAGCACGCCGGAGCAGGTGCTGAACCTCGACGCCTGGGTCTACGTGGCGCCGGGCGCGACCTTCCAGTTGCACGCCGACCCGGCCGATGCCGCCTGGCCGCGACTGGTGACCGCGATCGAACCGGACAGGCTGTGGAAGGAACTGGGCCGTGACGGCTTCGCCTACGAACTGCGCCAGGAGCCTGGCCCCGGCAGCTACGAAACCGGCTGGCCGGTAGTGGCCGAAGGCATGGGGCCGGAAAAGCACCTCGGCTACGCCGTGCAGTGGTTCGCCATGGCCCTGGCCCTGTTCGGTCTCTATCTCTATCTCGGATGGCATAACGCAAGGGAGAAACAGCATGGGAGCGGCCATGAATCCATTCGACACCACTGAGCCACGTCAGCCGGGCGTGCGTGCCCGTGGTCGCTGGCAACTGATCCTCATCGTGCTGATGGTCATCGGACCGATGCTCCTGGCCACCGGCATGTACAAGCTGCAGTTCTGGGTGCCGGAAGGCCGCAGCTACCACGGCGAACTGATCGGCAACGGCCAGGGCCGTGCCGACCTCGGGATACAGGCCGAAGAGACCCGCTGGCAACTGCTGGTGACCGCGCCGCAGGCCTGCTCGGTGGACTGCCAGCAATTGGTCTACCTGGCGCGGCAGATCCATATCGGCCTGGGACGCGATGCTTCGCGGGCCAGTCACGCGCTCGCGACCGCGCAGCCACTGGCCGACGACTACGCGGCCAAGCTGCAACGCGAGTATCCGCAACTGCAACGCTATGCCCTCGATCTGCCCGCCTACACCCGCCAGATCCGGGGCGCCGCCGCGCCACAACTGTGGATCATCGACCCCCACGGCAACCTGGTACTGCGCTATGACGCCCGGGTCAAGGGCAAGGACCTGCTCAACGACCTGCGCCAACTGCTGAAACTGTCGAACATCGGCTAAGGAGAACGGTATGGCCAAGCCAGGATTCCGCCTCGCGCTGTTTGCCACCCTGCTGGCGCTGATCGTCGTGCTGCTCGGTGCCTACACCCGCCTGACCCATGCCGGCCTCGGCTGCCCGGACTGGCCGGGTTGCTACGGATTCATCGGTGTGCCCAAGAGCGAGGCCCAGCTGGCCCATGCCGAACTGCATTTCCCCGATTCGCCGGTGGAGGCGCACAAGGGCTGGAACGAAATGATCCACCGCTATTTCGCCGGTACCCTGGCCCTGGCGATCATCGTCCTGGCGGCCCGTTCCTGGAGGGAACGGCGCCGTGAAGGCCAGCCGCTGAAGCTGCCGCTGTTCCTGCTGGCGGTGGTGCTCGCCCAGGCCGCGTTCGGCATGTGGACGGTGACCCTCAAGCTTTGGCCGCAGGTGGTGACCGGCCATCTGCTCGGCGGTTTCGCCACCTTGAGCCTGCTGTTCCTGCTGACCCTGCGCCTGTCCGGCGTGTTGCCGGCGCTGGCGGTGCCCCGGCGCCTGCAACGCTGGGCAACGGCCGGGCTGTTGCTGGTGATCCTGCAGATCGCCCTCGGCGGCTGGGTCAGTTCCAACTATGCCGCGGTGGCCTGCATCGATCTGCCGACCTGCCATGGCCAATGGTGGCCGGCGGCGGACTTCGCCAACGGTTTTCACCTGACCCAGCACATCGGCCCGAACTACCTGGGCGGCCAGCTCGACAGCGAGGCCCGCACGGCGATTCACCTGACCCACCGCATTGGCGCGCTGCTGGTGACCCTGGTGCTGCTGGGGCTGGCCTGGCAGTTGCGGGTGGTCGGCATGACCCGCCTGGCCGGGCTGCTGCTGTGCGCCCTGGCGGCACAGATCGGCCTGGGCCTGAGCAACGTCTATTTCCACCTGCCCCTGCCGGTGGCCGTGGCCCACAACGCCGGCGGCGCGCTGCTGCTGCTGACGCTGGTGCTGGTCAACTATCACGCGCGGACCGCCCTGGTGCGGGTGCGTCGGCAGGCGCCTGCCCGCTGGCGGCTCAGCCCCCGCGGGGCGGTGCACGGGCCTATCACCATCAAGGGAGAGATGCCATGGCGACTGTAGCCGGCGAGCGTCACCGCCAGGCGATCTGGCGCGACTATCTGGAGCTGACCAAGCCCAAGGTGGTGGTATTGATGCTGATCACCTCGCTGGTGGGCATGTTTCTCGCCACGCGCGCCGGGGTGCCGTGGACGGTGCTGGTGTTCGGCAACCTCGGTATCGGCCTGTGCGCGGCCGGCGCGGCGGCGGTCAACCATGTGGTGGACCGGCGGATCGACGCGGTGATGGCCCGGACCCACAAGCGCCCGCTCGCCGAGGGCCGCGTTTCGCCGTCGGCGGCACTGGCCTTCGCGCTGCTGCTGGCGGTGCTCGGCCAGGCGTTGCTGCTGGCCTTCACCAACCCGCTGACCGCCTGGCTGACCCTGGCCTCGCTGCTCGGCTACGCAGTGATCTACACCGGTTTCCTCAAGCGCGCCACGCCACAGAATATCGTGATCGGCGGCCTGGCCGGCGCGGCGCCGCCGCTGCTGGGCTGGGTCGCGGCTACCGGGCACCTGGGCGCCGAGCCGCTGCTGCTGGTGCTGATTATCTTCGCCTGGACCCCGCCGCATTTCTGGGCCCTGGCGATCCACCGCAAGGAGGAGTACGCCAAGGCCGATATCCCGATGCTGCCGGTGACCCACGGCGAGCACTACACCAAGGTGCATATCCTGCTGTACACCTGCGTCCTGCTGGCGGTCAGCCTGCTGCCGTTCGTGATCCACATGAGCGGCGTGCTCTACCTGCTCTGCGCCCTGGGCCTGGGCGCGCGCTTCCTGCAATGGGCCTGGGTGCTGTACCGTGGCAGCCGGCCGCAGGCGGCGATCGGCACCTTCAAGTACTCTATCTGGTACTTGTTCCTGCTGTTCATCGCGCTGCTCGTCGACCACTACCTACTGTTGAACCTATGACTCGAACTCAGAAAACCGTTTTCATTCTCGTCGCCGTGGTGGCCCTGATCCTGGGGCTGACGGTCAACAAGGTCCTCAACGGCAAGGGCCAGGGCGATATCACCGCGCTGATCGATGCCGGCATCATCCTGCTGCCGCAGAGCCGCACGCTGCCGGACGTGAAGATGACCGACCAGGACGGCCAGCCGGTGTCGATCGACCAGCTCAAGGGCAAGTGGACCCTGCTGTTCTTCGGCTACACCTTCTGCCCGGACATCTGTCCGACCACCCTCGCGCAGTTGCGGCAGATCAAGAGCGAACTGCCCAGGGACGCGGTGGACAAGCTGCAGATCATCCTGGTGAGTGTCGACCCCAACCGGGACAACCCCAGGCAGCTCAAGCAGTACCTGGGGTATTTCGACCCGCAGTTCCGCGGGTTGACGGCGGGCTCCATCGAGGACCTGCAGAAGCTGGCGAATGCGGTGAGCATTCCGTTCATTCCGGCCGATACCAGCAAGCCGAACTACACCGTCGACCACAGCGGCAACCTGGCGATCGTCGGGCCGGATGGCAACCAGCGCGGGTTCATTCGGGCGCCGCTGAACAACCAGAAGCTGGTGGCGCAGTTGCCGAACATGCTCAAGCGCAACTAGTGTTGTGGCCTTGAGGGCCGCATCGCCGCGAAGAGGCCCCAAAGGCCACCGCTAGACTATTTCGCAAATAACTGCCCGATATCCTTGAACGCCTTGAATTCCAGCGCATTGCCACAGGGGTCGAGCAGGAACAGGGTCGCCTGCTCGCCGACCTGGCCCTTGAAGCGCACGTAGGGTTCGATCACGAACCGTGTCTGGCGAGCCCGCAGCCGTTCGGCCAGCGCCTCCCACTCGGCCCAGCCCAGCACGACGCCGAAATGTGGCACCGGCACATCATGACCGTCCACCGGGTTGCTCATGGCCTGTTCCTGCGCCGCGGTCCTGGCCTGGTAGTGGATCACCAACTGGTGGCCGAAGAAATCGAAGTCCACCCAATGATCGCTGCTGCGCCCCTCGGGGCAGCCGAATACTTCGCCATAGAAGTGCCGGGCCGCGGCCAGGTCATGGACAGGAATGGCCAGATGAAAGGGAGAAAGCGCCATGGCGGGTACCATCAGTGAGAAAGGAGCTTTCAGTCTAGAGACGATTATTTTGTTGAAAAGCGCATATTCTTGCGGTCGAGATCAAATTATTTTGTCGTATGCTGCCCTCCACCGCCTGTTTCATCTCCCTGGACGAGCCTGATGTTGCGAGAACTCAAGACCTTCATCCGTGTGGCCCGCGAAGGCACCTTCGTCGCCGCCGGGCAGCAGTTGGGGCTGACCCCGTCGGCGGTCAGCGCACAGATGCGGGTGCTGGAGCAGAACCTCGGCGTACGCCTGTTCGACCGCAGCGGCCGTGCGGCGGAGTTGAACGCGGCCGGGCGCCATGCGTTGCCGCTGGCCGAGCAGATCCTCAGCCTGTATCGCGCGATGGCGTTACCCACGGCCGCTGCGCAATGGCAGGGCGAGCTGCGCATCGGCGCCATCGCCACGGTGCAGACCGGCCTGCTGCCGCGGGCCCTGCCGAGGTTCCGCGAGGCGGCGCCGCGGGTCGACCTGAAGCTGGTGCCCGGGGTGTCGCTCAACCTGCTGAGCCAGGTCGATGCCGGTGAGCTGGACCTGGCGTTGCTGATCCGGCCGCCATTCGAGCTGCCCAAGGAGTTGCTGGCGATTCCCCTGGCCAGCGAGGCCTTCGTACTGATCGCGCCCCGGCAGGTCACGGGCGACGACCCGCGGCAACTGCTCGCCGAGCAGCCGTTCGTGCGTTATGACCGGGGTTCGTTCGGTGGGCGGCTGGTCAGCCAGTTCCTGCGCGAGCAACGGATCCAGGTGCGTGATGTGCTGGAGCTGGACGAGATCGAGGCGATTGCGCGGATGGTCGAATGCGGGCTGGGAGTGTCGCTGGTGCCCAGGGCCGGGCTTTGGCTGCAGCGAGTGGATCAGTTGCGGGTCATCGAGCTGGGCGAGCTGACCTTCGAGCGTCAGCTGATCGCGGTATTGCGCCGCGCCCAGCGCCAGCCGGCGCTGGATTGCCTGCTGGAGTGCCTGCAGGCCTGAAACGGCCCGCGCTGATCGTTCCCTCGCGGAGCGTGGGAACGATCGGCACAGGTCAGCGCCGTTTGTAGGAGCAGGGCTTGTCGGGGCGCCGAACCGCCGCGAATGGGCCTGGGGGTCAGAACGCCGGAACGATCGAACCCTTGTACTTCTCGAGGATGAACGCCTTCACTTCCGGGCTGTGCAGCGCGGCAACCAGCTTCTTCAGGGCGTCCGAATCCTTGTCGTCCGGACGGGCCACCAGGATGTTCACGTAAGGCGAGTCCTTGCCCTCGATGAACAGTGCGTCCTTGGACGGATCGAGCTTGGCTTCCAGGGCGTAGTTGGTATTGATCAGCGCCAGGTCGACCTGGGTCAGCACGCGCGGGATGGTCGCCGCTTCCAGTTCACGGAATTTCAGGTCTTTCGGGTTTTCGGCGATGTCCTTGGGCGTCGACAGGATGTTGTGCGCGTCCTTGAGCTTGATCAGGCCGGCCTTTTCCAGCACCAGCAGCGCCCGGCCGCCGTTGGTGGCGTCGTTCGGGATCACCACGGTGGCGCCGCCTGGCAGGTCTTCCAGCTTCTTGTACTTGCTGGAGTAGGCGCCCAGCGGCTCGACGTGTACGCCGGCGATGCTGACCAGGTGGGTGCCCTTGGACTTGTTGAACTCATCCAGGTACGGCTGGTGCTGGAAGAAGTTGGCGTCCAGGCGCTTCTCGGCGACCTGTACGTTCGGCTGCACGTAGTCGGTGAAGACCTTGACCTTCAGGTCCACGCCTTCCTTGGCCAGGACTGGCTTGACGAATTCGAGGATTTCCGCGTGCGGCACCGGGCTGGCGGCCACGCTCAGGGTTTGCGCGGCGTTGGCGGAAAACGCCGCGACGGCGGCGAAGGCAGCGATCAGTTTTTTCATCGAACGACTCCATGTGAGATGCCGCTTGGCATCTGCCGGCCCCGGGGCCGGCGATTCAGTAGGTTGCGAAAGCGTTGGGGTGTTGCCCGTTACTTGCGGGAGAACCGCGCCACGAGCTTGTCGCCGATGGTCTGCAGGACCTGCACCAGCACCACCAGCATGACCACGGTGACCAGCATCACATCGTTCTGGAACCGCTGGTAACCATAGCGGATTGCCAGGTCGCCGAGGCCGCCGGCCCCGACCACACCGGCCATGGCGGTATAGCCTACCAGGGTGATGGTCGTCACGGTGATGGCCGCGAGGATGCCCGGACGGGCCTCCGGCAGCAGTGCATTGAAGACGATCTGGCGGGTGGTCGCGCCCATGGCCTGGGTCGCTTCGATGATGCCGCGGTCGACTTCGCGCAGCGCGGTTTCCACCAGCCGGGCGAAGAACGGCGCGGCGCCGATCACCAGCGGCGGAATGGCGCCGGCCACGCCCAGCGAGGTACCGGTGAGGAACACGGTGGTGGGAATCAGTACGATCAGCAGGATGATGAACGGCAGCGAACGCACGACGTTGACCACGAACGACAGCGCCGAGTAGGTCGGCTTGTGCTCGAGCAGTTGGCGCGGGCTGCACAGGAACAGCAGCACGCCCAGCGGCAGGCCGAGCAGCACGGTGAACAGCAGCGAGCCGCCAAGCATCATCATGGTGTCGCCGGTGGCTTCCCAGATATCCGACCAGTCGATGTTGGCGAAAAAGCTCAGGAACAGATCCATCAGCGCAGTACCTCCATATGGACGTCAGCCGCGGTGAAGCGGGCGAAGGCGGCGTCCAGGTCGCCACCGGTGATGGCCAGCGTCAGTTGCCCGTACGGGGTGTCCTTGATGCGGTCGATACGGCCGGCGAGGATGCTGTAGTCGACTCCGGTTTCACGGGCCACGGTGCCCAGCAGCGGCGCGTAGGTGGCATCGCCCTGGAAGGTCAGGCGCACGATGCGCCCCGGCACGTGGGCGAAGTCGTTGCGCTGCTCGTTCTCGTCGATCTGTTCGTCTTCCTGGACGAAGCGCCGGGTGGTCGGGTGCTTGGGGTGCAGGAACACATCGGCCACCGGGCCCTGCTCGACGATCACGCCGGCGTCCATCACGCCGACTACATCGCAGACACGGCGGATCACGTCCATCTCGTGGGTGATCAGGACGATGGTCAGTTTCAACTCGCGGTTGATCTCGGCCAGCAGTTGCAGGACCGAGGCGGTGGTCTGCGGGTCGAGGGCGCTGGTGGCCTCGTCGCACAGCAGGATCTTGGGCTTGGTCGCCAGGGCGCGGGCGATGCCGACGCGCTGTTTCTGCCCGCCGGACAGTTGCGACGGATATTTCTTCGCGTGATCGGCCAGGCCGACGCGCTGCAGCAGCTCGGCGACGCGCTGGTCGATCTCCCGGCGGGACAGTTCACCGGCCAGGGTCAGCGGCAGCGCGACGTTGTCGGCGACGGTCTTGGAGGCCAGCAGGTTGAAGTGCTGGAAGATCATCCCGACCTGCTGGCGGAAACGCCGCAGGCCATTGGCGTCGAGCGCGGTGATTTCCTCGCCGTCGACGATGATCTTGCCGCCGCTGGGCGCTTCCAGGCGGTTGATCAGGCGCAGCAGGGTACTTTTGCCGGCGCCGGAATGGCCGATCAGCCCGAACACCTGGCCTGCCTCGACACGCAGGTGGGTCGAGTGCAGGGCGGGAATTTCCTTACCGGCGACCCGGTAGGTTTTATGGACGTTATGAAACTCGATCACGTAGCGAACCTTGTGGGGCGCAATGGAAAGGGGTCAGCGGTTAGCCGGGCGCGCATTTTAGCCTGTCCGTATAGATGCTATTAGCATTTATTTCGCATGCGACCTGCGATTTGGCAATAACACGATCAGTGGTCAGAAAAAAGGAACGGCTTCGGACCCGCGGCAGTCACTCGTTAGGCACTTCGAATCCCGTTCGCCGGGACCCTGTCGATCATCCGGCAGCTCTGCGGCGACTGTAACCGAGGAAACCGTCTGATGAGTACCAAGAAACCCAAGGCCAACCAGAGCCAACTGGCTGGCACCGACACCCTGGATCGCGGCAACACCAACGACAAGCTGCAGAGCCTGGAGCCGTTCCGCTCCGATGCCAGCGGCCAGGCGTTGCGTACCAACCAGGGGGTGAAGGTCGCCGATAACCAGAACAGCCTGAAAGCCGGCGCGCGCGGGCCTTCATTGCTGGAAGATTTCATCATGCGTGAAAAGATCACGCATTTCGACCATGAGCGGATCCCCGAGCGCATCGTGCATGCCCGGGGCACCGCCGCCCATGGCTACTTTCAAAGCTACGGCAACCATGCGGCGTTGACCAAGGCCGGTTTCCTCCAGGACCCCGCCATCAGGACCCCGGTGTTCGTGCGTTTCTCCACGGTGCAGGGCCCCCGCGGTTCCGGGGATACCGTGCGCGACATCCGCGGTTTCGCAGTGAAGTTCTTCACCACGGAAGGCAATTTCGACCTGGTCGGCAACAACGTGCCGGTGTTTTTCATCCAGGACGCGATCAAGTTTCCCGATTTCGTCCACGCGGTGAAACCCGAGCCGCACAATGAAATCCCCACCGGTGGCTCGGCCCATGACACCTTCTGGGACTTCGTCTCGCTGGTGCCGGAGTCGGCCCATGCGGTGATCTGGGCCATGTCCGATCGGGCGATTCCGCGCAACCTGCGCAGCATGCAGGGCTTTGGCGTGCACACCTTCCGCCTGGTGGATGCCGAGGGTGGCTCGCGCTTCGTCAAGTTCCACTGGCGGCCCAGCGTCGGCACCTGCTCGCTGGTCTGGGACGAAGCGCAGAAGCTGGCGGGCAAGGACACCGACTTCCATCGTCGCGATCTCTGGGAATCGATCGAGAGCGGCGACTACCCCGAGTGGGAGCTGGGGGTACAGGTGATTGCCGAGGAAGACGAGCACAGCTTCGACTTCGACATCCTTGACCCGACCAAGCTGATTCCCGAGGAGTTGGTGCCAATCACACCGTTGGGCAAGATGGTGCTCGATCGCAATCCCGACAATTTCTTCGCCGAAACCGAGCAGGTCGCCTTCTGCCCCGGGCATATCGTGCCGGGGATCGACTTCTCCAACGACCCGCTGCTGCAAGGCCGGCTGTTTTCCTACACCGATACCCAGATCAGTCGCCTGGGTGGGCCGAACTTTCACGAGTTGCCGATCAACCGGCCGCTGGCGCCCTTCCACAGCAGCCAGCGCGACGCCCAGCACCGTACGGTGATCGACAAGGGCCGGGCGTCCTACGAGCCCAACTCGATCGATGGCGGCTGGCCCCGTGAAACCCCTCCGGCGGCTCGGGACGGTGGCTTCGAGAGTTACCCCGAGCGGATCGATGCGGCCAAGATCCGTCAGCGCAGCGAATCCTTCTCCGACCACTTCTCCCAGGCCCGGCTGTTCTTCAACAGCATGAGCCCGCACGAGAAGGAGCACATCATCGCCGCCTACAGCTTCGAATTGGGCAAGGTGGAACGCGAGTTCATCCGTGCGCGGCAGGTGAACGAGATCCTGGCCAATATCGACCTGGAACTGGCCGCGCGGGTTGCCGCCAACCTTGGCCTGCCGGCGCCGCAGGCGGGCACGGTGGCAACGCGCAAGACTGCGCTGGAGCAGTCGCCGGCGCTGAGTCAGGCGAATCTGCTGGCGGGGCATATCAGGACGCGCAAGGTGGCGATCCTCGCGGCGAATGGCGTCGAGGGTGCGGCGATCGCGGCACTGCGCCAGCTGTTGGCGGCGGAAGGTGCCCATGCCCGGCTGCTCGGGCCGACTTCGGCGGCGATCACCAGCGCCCAGGGCGAGCGCCTGGCGGTGGACGCTTCGATGGAAGGCCTGCCGTCAGTGGCGTTCGATGCGGTGTATGTGCCGGGTGGCGCCGAGTCGGCCAAGGCGCTTGGCGGCAACGGCGTGGCCCTGCACTACCTGTTGGAGGCCTACAAGCATCTCAAGCCGATCGCCGTGCACGAGGACGCGAAGGTGTTGTTGGAGAAGCTGCATCTGCAGGTGGACGCGGGGCTGATGGTGGGCAGTGATGCCAAGGCGCTGGAGGCCTTCGTCGCGGCGCTGGCCCGGCATCGGGTGTGGGAGCGGGAGGAGCGGGCCAAGGCGGTGCCGGCCTGATGGGCCCATTCGCGGGCACGCCCGGCTCCTATAGCGTCGGCGCCGGGCTTGCTGGCGATCAGCGGGCTCAGGGCTTGCGCGGGCTCAGCACGACCTGGGCCTGCACCTTGCGGTCGATCTGCCTGTCGATCTTCAGCTCGAAGTTCGGGTCGAGCTTCTTCACCCGCTTGCCCAGCAGCGTCGCCAGCCACGGGTAGTCCTGGGTCCGGGGCACCTGGAAGGTCACTGCGCACTGGTAATTGACCACGTCCGCCGCCAGCGCGTCCATCTGCTTGCGCAGCAGCGCGATGTCCTGGATGTTCAGGGCGATGGTGCTGCTTTGCGCGCTCGGGTCGATCACCCGGGCCGCTGGCCTGGCCTCGGCGGCCTGGAGCTCGGCCTCGGCCTTGTCCAGCTCCGCCTTGCGTGCCTGGGCGATGGCGCCGTTGACCCCGCCGGTCAAGGCCGGGGCCTTGGGCATCAGGGCGCGGGCGCGGCTCAGTGCGGTGGCGGCGGCATTGACGTCGCCCTTCTGCAGCACGATCTGGCTACGCTGCAGGTAGGCTTCGGCCAGTTGCCGCTGGTACTGGACCAGTTGCGGGTCGTCTGCGGACTGCGCCTGCAAGGCGGCCAGTTGGTCCTCGGCGGTGGCCAGTTCGTTGCTGTTGATGCTCTGCTCCAGCGCGGCAATCGCCGTGGCCCGGGCATCGGGCACGGCGGTGTCGGCCGGCGGAGTGCTCTGGCAGGCACCCAACAGCAGGGAAAATGCGGCAAGGAGCAGATAACGGGAGGCGGAAAGCTTCATTCCTGCGACTCTCTAATTGCGCAAAAAACGAGCAAGTCTACACCCCTCTGCGTGGCAGGACAAAACTCAGCAGAAACAGCCCGGCCGCCACCACCACGATGGAGGGGCCGGCGGGGGTGTCCTTGAACCACGAAAGCGCCAGCCCGCCGCACACCGCAAGGACCCCCAGGAAGCTGGCGCCGAGGGCCATCTGCTCCGGTGAGCGGGCGTGCCGCTGGGCCGCGGCGGCGGGGATGATCAGCAGCGAGGTGATCAGCAGCACGCCGACGATCTTCATCGCCACGGCGATCACCACCGCGATCAGCAGCATCAGCGCCATGCGCAGCGAGGCCACCGGCAGGCCCTCGACGGTCGCCAGTTCCTCGTGCACGGTGATCGCCAGCAGCGGCCGCCACAGGGCGACCAGCAGCGCCAGCACCGCCGTGCTGCCGCCGAGGATCCAGGCCAGGTCGGTGCCGCTGATCGCCAGCAGGTCACCGAACAGGTAGGCCATCAGGTCGATGCGCACCTCATGCATGAAACTCAGCACCACCAGGCCGAGGGACAGCGTGCTCGGCGCGAGAATCCCCAGCAGTGTGTCGGAGGCCAGCGGCTGGCGCTGTTGCAGGGTCACCAGCAGCACGGCCAGCAGCAGGCAGCCGACAGTCACCGCGAGCGTCGGGCTGATGTCCAGCAGGAAGCCCAGGGCCACGCCGAGCAAGGCGGCGTGGGACAGGGTGTCGCCGAAATAGGCCATGCGCCGCCAGACCACGAACGACCCCAGGGGGCCTGCCACCACGGCCAGGGCCAGGCCTGCGAGCAGGGCGTAGAGCAGAAAATCAGCCATGCTTGCAGCTATCTCCGTGAACGTGGACGTGGGCCGGGGCGGCCTCTTCGCTGACCACCGTGCCATGCAGGTCATGGGCGTGGTCGTGATGGTGGTGGTAGATCGCCAGGCTCGGCGCGTTGCTGCCGAACAGCTCGACGAAGGCCGGGTCGCCGCTGACCTGCTCGGGGTGGCCGGAGCAGCAGACGTGACGGTTGAGGCAGACCACCTGGTCGGTGGTGCTCATCACCAGGTGCAGGTCGTGGGAAACCATGAGCACCCCGCAACCATGGCGGTCGCGCAGGCGGGTGATCAGGCTGTAGAGCTCGGCTTGCCCGGCGACGTCGACGCCCTGCACCGGCTCGTCGAGCACCAGCAACTCGGGTTCGCGCAGCAGCGCCCGGGCCAGCAGCACGCGCTGCATCTCGCCGCCGGAAATGCTCTGCACCGGGCTGTCGATCACCTGTTCGGCACCGACCTCGCTGAGGGCGGCCAGTGCCCGGGCGCGGTCGACCCCCGGCACCAGCCGCAGGAAGCGCAGCACCGACAGCGGCAGGGTCGGGTCGACGTGCAGCTTCTGCGGCATGTAGCCGACCCGCAGTCGCGGCTTGCGCCAGACACTGCCGCGGCTTGGCTTGAGCAGGCCGAGCACGGCCCGCACCAGGGTGGTCTTGCCGGCACCGTTGGGGCCGATCAGGGTGACGATCTGCCGCGGTTCGACGCTCAGGTGGATGTTGTCCAGCACGTCCTGCCCGGCGAACGTCACGCCGACCTGGTCGAGGCGAATCAGCGCAGTGCTCATCAGGCCCCCTGGCAACCCGAGCAGAGGCCGACCACCTCGACGGTCTGGCCCTCGACGACGAAACCGACGTCCCTGGCGCTCTGGACGATGGCGTCGCTGATGCTCTTCTGCTCCAGCTCGATGGCCGCGTGGCAGTTGCGGCAGATCAGGAACTGGCCCTGGTGGGCGTGCTCCGGGTTGTTGCAGCCGACGAAGGCGTTGAGCGAGGCGATGCGGTGGACCAGGCCGTTGTCCAGCAGGAAGTCCAGTGCACGGTACACCGTCGGCGGCGCGGCGCGGCGGCCGTCCTGCTCGCTGAGCACGGCGAGGATGTCGTAGGCGCCCAGCGGCTTGTGGCTCTGCCAGACCAGCTCCAGCACCCGCCGCCGCAGGGCGGTCAGGCGCAGGCCCTGGCGCGCGCACAGGGCATCGGCCTCGGACAGCGCGCTGTGCACGCAGTGAGAGTGATCGTGGGGTCGGCTGGCGAGAGGGGTTTTAGGCATGAGCGGCGACGATTGTTGTGAGAGACGTTATTATGTTACCCGTTCCTGCCGCCTTGAGTGTCCATCGTGCCCCGTCTTTTTGTCTTTTTTGTCGCTATATGCGCCGGTTTGTTCGTGATCGGACCGGTCCAGGCCCAGGTCAGCCTGCTGACCAGCATCAAGCCCCTGCAATTGATCGCCGCTGCGGTCGAGGACGGCGTGGAGACGCCCGAGGTGCTGTTGCCACCGGGCGCCTCGCCGCACAACTACGCGCTGCGGCCGTCCGATGTGCGCAAGGTGCAGTCGGTGGACCTGCTGTACTGGATCGGTCCGGACATGGAGAGCTTCCTGCCGCGGGTGCTCAAGGGCCGCAGCCTGCCGACCGTGGCGGTGCAGGACCTGCCGGGCATGAAATTGCGCCGGTTCGCCGAGGATAACCACTCCCATGCCGAAGAAGCCGACGAGCATGACCATGATCATCGTCCGGGCTCGCTGGATGCGCACCTGTGGCTGTCGACCGTCAACGCGCGGGTGATCGCCGCGCGCATGGCCGCGGACCTGGCCAAGGCCGATCCGGCCAACGCCGAGCGCTACCGGCGCAACGCCGAGGCTTTCGCCGGCCGCCTGGATGCCCTGGATGCGCGGCTCAAGGCGCGCCTGGCGGGTGTCGCGGACAAGCCGTATTTCGTGTTCCACGAGGCGTTCGACTATTTCGAGAGTGCCTATGGGCTCAGGCATGCCGGGGTGTTCAGCGTGGCGGCCGAGGTGCAGCCGGGGGCCCAGCATGTCGCGGCGATGCGTGCGCGCTTGCAGGAGGTGGGCAAGACCTGCGTGTTCAGCGAGCCGCCGCTGCGGCCGCGGCTGGCCGAGACGCTGGTGTCCGGGCTGCCGGTGAAGCTGGCGGAACTGGATGCGTTGGGCGGTTATACGCCGGCGAGTGCCCATGGCTATGAGCAGTTGCTGGAAAAACTCGGTAACGATTTAGCCGGCTGCCTGGAGTCCTTGTAGGCAGGGCCGGCCTATTCGCGCCAACCGCGCGAATGGGCCCCTGAGCTCCCTGTATATTTCTGTCGATCAGAGCGCGAACGGCAACGGCACGCTGACCTGCTGCCGCTGCGCCAGCCGCAGCTGGAACTCCATCGGGTCGTGAATCAGCACGTCCTGCCCGGCAAAGGACTCGGCTGCGATCAACCGTGACAGCCAGAAGCGCACGCACGCCACCCGCAGCATCGTCGGCCACAGCTCGGCCTCGCCCGCGGTGAACGGCCGCAACGCCGCATACGCACCCAGCAGGGCCCGGGCGCGCTGGCCGTCGAGCAGGCCGTTGTCGTCCGAGCACCAGTCGTTCAGCGAGATCGCCACGTCATAGAGCATCGGCCCGGAGCAGGCATTGTAGAAGTCGATCAGGCCGGTCAGGTGCGTGCCTTCGAACATCGCGTTGTCGCGGAACAGGTCGGCATGCAGGTTGGCCCGTGGCAGGGCGAGGATCTGTGCCTTGCAGCGCTCGATCTCCGCCAGTGCGGTTTCCAGCAGGTCGTGAGCCTCGCTGCCCAGATGCGATTTCAGCTTGTTGCCTTCCTCGAGCATCCAGTCCAGGCCGCGGTCGGTCTTGCGTTCGATGATCCGCCCGCGGGTCGCCAGGTGCAGGTGGCCGAGCAGTTCGCCAACCTGGGCGCAATGCTGGGCGTTGGCCTGCCTGATGTGCTTGCCGGCCAGGCGCGGTTGCAGCAGCGCCGGCTTGCCGGCCAGTTCGCGCAGGGCCTGGCCGTCGGTGGTACGCAGGGCGTAGGGCACCGGCAGATCGGCGTCATGGAGCACGTCGAGCAGTTCGATGAAGAACGGCATTTCCTGCACCGGGCCGCGCTCGACCAGGGTCAGGACGTACTCGCCCTGCTCCAGGCTGATGAAGAAATTGGTGTTTTCACTGCCGGCGGCAATTCCCTGAAAATCGAGCAGGCGACCGAGCCCGTAGGGGGCGAGAAAGGTTTCCAGCTCGGGTCGAGCCAGCGGGGTGAACACAGACATGTTTAAGAGCTGCCAGTCCGGGCGCCGCGATCGAGCCGGCGCCGATGAGGGTTAAAGGGTTACTTCCACTCGAAGATCTTCCATGACGGAATCAGCATATCGGGCTGATCCGAGCGGATGAAGTTTGCATCAGTTCCGTCGGCGCGCACCAGAAAGTATGGCTTGCCCCCTTTCGGGGTGACCTTGATGGCGTACAGAAAGCCATTTTGCCGGTACTCCTGGATGGTTTTGTCGCCTTCCGTGCGAATGGTGACTTCTGGATCGGCTGCGGGTGCATCATCCGCGGCGATCGCCGCCAACGGAGTGAATGCAAACAGGCCGGCCAACAACAGGCGATTGAGCGTACGCATGATAACCTTGTCCCTTTGTCGTCAACGGTCCCATCATTCTACCGCCGGACCCGCCGAAAAGGTTGATCATACTCATGAGCCAAGCTCCCCTCGTCCTGGTGGACGGTTCTTCATACCTGTACCGCGCGTTTCACGCGATGCCGCCGCTCACCAATTCCAAGGGTGTGCCCACCGGGGCGGTGAAGGGCGTCCTGAACATGCTCCGCAGCCTGCGCAAGCAGTACCCGGACAGCCCGTTCGCCGTGGTGTTCGATGCCAAGGGCGGGACTTTCCGCGACGAAATGTTCGCCGACTACAAGGCCAACCGGCCGAGCATGCCCGACGAGATGCGCGTGCAGATCGAACCGCTGCACGCCAGCGTACGCGCCATGGGCTTCCCGCTGCTGTGCGTGGAAGGCGTGGAGGCCGACGACGTGATCGGCACCCTGGCCCGCAGCAGCGCGGCGGCCAATCGCCCGGTGATCATTTCCACCGGCGACAAGGACATGGCGCAACTGGTCGACGGCCATATCACCCTGGTCAACACCATGTCCGAAACGTCCATGGACGTGGAGGGCGTGAAGGCCAAGTTCGGTGTCGCGCCCGAGCAGATCATCGACCTGCTGGCGCTGATGGGCGACTCCGCCGACAACATCCCCGGGGTCAAGGGGGTGGGTGAGAAGACCGCCGTGGCCCTGCTGGTGGGGGTCAACGGCGGCCTGAAGGAGCTGTATGCCAACCTCGACCTGGTGCCGACCCTGCCGATCCGCGGGGCCAAGACCCTGCCGGCCAAGCTGCTCGAGCACCAGGAAATGGCCTTCCTGTCCTACCGGCTGGCGACCATCAAGGTCGACGTGGAGCTGGAGGTCGGCCTGGACGACCTGCACCTGGGCGAGCCGGACCGCGAGAAACTGATCGAGCTGTACAGCTCGCTGGAATTCAAGGGCTGGCTCGACGAGCTGAACCGCGAGGCCAAGCGTGCCGGGTTGCAGGAGGCTGCTGCGCCAGCGCCAGCGGCGACCGCGGCGGCGGTCGAGGAAGTGGCGGCTGAAAGCACCGCGCCCGTGACTGCCGAGCCGCAATACGAAACCATCCTCGACCAGGCGCGTTTCGACGTCTGGCTGAAGAAGCTGCAGGAGGCCAGACTGTTCGCCTTCGACACCGAGACCACCGGGATCGATGCCCAGCAGGCGCAACTGGTCGGCGTGTCCTTCGCCGTGCAGGCCAATGAGGCGGCCTATATCCCGCTGGCCCATTCCTACATCGGCGTGCCGCAGCAACTGGACCGCGACAGCGTGCTGCTGGCGCTGAAGCCGCTGCTGGAAGACCCGCAGAAGCTCAAGGTCGGCCAGCACGCCAAATTCGACATGAACATCCTCGCCAACTGCGCCATCGGCGGCGATCCCGAGTGCGGCATCAGCGTGCGTGGCATCGCCTTCGACACCATGCTCGAATCCTATGTGCTGAACTCCACCGCGACCCGGCATGACATGGACAGCCTGGCGAAGAAGTACCTGGACTACGACACCGTCAGCTTCCAGGACATCGCCGGCAAGGGCGCCAAGCAGCTGACCTTCGACCAGATTCCCCTGGAGCAGGCCGGCCACTACGCCGCCGAAGATGCCGATGTGACCCTGCGCCTGCACCAGGCGCTGCGTGCGCAACTGGCTGCGATTCCGAGCCTGGCCAGCGTGCTGAGCGATATCGAGATCCCGCTGGTGCCGGTGCTGGCGCGCATCGAGCGCCAGGGCGCGCTGGTGGACAAGGACCTGCTGGGCGTACAGAGCATCGAACTGGGCAACAAGATGGTCGAACTGGAGCGCCAGGCGTTCGAGATCGCCGGCGAGGAATTCAACCTCGGTTCGCCCAAGCAGTTGGGGGTGATCCTCTACGAGAAACTCGGCTTGCCGGTGCTGAAGAAGACCGGCAAGGGTCAGCCGTCCACGGCCGAGGAAGTGCTGGCCAAGCTGGCCGAGGACGACTATCCGCTGCCCAGGGTGCTGATGCAGTACCGTTCCATGAGCAAGCTGAAGAGCACCTACACCGACCGCCTGCCGGAGCAGATCAACCCGCGCACCGGGCGTATCCACACGTCCTACCACCAGGCGGTGGCGGCGACCGGGCGGCTGTCCTCCAGCGACCCGAACCTGCAGAATATTCCGGTGCGTACCGCCGAAGGCCGACGCATTCGCCAGGCATTCGTCGCGCCCAAGGGCTACAAGTTGCTGGCGGCGGACTATTCGCAGATCGAACTGCGGATCATGGCTCATCTGTCGAAGGACGAAGGCCTGCTCAATGCCTTCCGCGACAACCTCGACGTGCACACGGCCACTGCGGCCGAGGTGTTCAAGGTCGAGCTGGGTGAGGTCACTTCCGACCAGCGACGCAGCGCCAAGGCGATCAACTTCGGCCTGATCTACGGCATGGGCGCGCAGAAGCTGGGCAAGGACATCGGCGTCGACACCAAGACCGCCAAGGCCTATATCGACGTGTATTTCGCCCGTTACCCCGGGGTGCGCGAGTACATGGAGCGCACCCGTGGCCAGGCCTCGGAGCAGGGCTATGTCGAGACCCTGTTCGGCCGCCGGCTGTACCTGCCGGACATCCACTCCAACAAGCCCCAGGAGCGTGCGGCCGCCGAGCGCACGGCGATCAACGCGCCGATGCAGGGTACCGCGGCGGATATCATCAAGAAGGCCATGGTCAAGGTCGACGACTGGCTGACCCGCTCCGGGCTGGACGCCAAGGTCATCCTCCAGGTGCACGACGAACTGGTGCTGGAGGTGCGCGAGGACCTGGTGGCCGAGGTCAGCGAGCAGATCCGCGGGCACATGAGCAGCGCGGCGCAGCTGGATGTGCCGTTGCTGGTTGAGGTCGGGGTGGGCGACAACTGGGACGAGGCGCACTGATCGCGGCCTTTCCGGGTGTTCGAGGGGGATGGCCGCCTGCGGCGGTTCGCGGGCAAGCCCGGCTCCTACAGGGGGGGCGTCGTACACGACGTTGTGGATAACATCGTACTGTAGGAGCCGGGCTTGCCCGCGAATGCGCCCGAAAGACTTGCTCACCCTCACAAAGGGGTGCAGGTGCCCGAGAGAACACAAAGGGCGTTTGGTTCTGAAACCTTCAGTGGCTATGCCAAATAGTTTTTGAAGATATTTTGAACTAAATCGGGATACGGCTACTCAGAGTTACTGAATGGCTGGTGAAGCCCTTCGATGCTCCTATGTTGTGTTAAGTGTTGGCAGATATTCTGGACCCCGCCCTAGCGGTCCGGAGCTTGGACCCCGAACTTCCCCTCCCCATACGAAGTCCGGGGTTTTTTTTATCCCCCAAACGGCCTGTGGTGCGCTCGGGCTGCGTTAAAAGCTCGGCTCGAAATGCTCATTTAGACCACTAAACTCCGCTTTCGAGCCGCACTTTTGCCTTGCCCGAACACACCACAGACCGTTTGGCGTACGCTGCGGTATCCGGGTCGTTCGCGGCCGAACCGCCGCCATCCACCGAGGGTAGCGCTCGGCGGATTACTCCGCCTCTTCCTCGCCGCCGTTCTCCATCAGTCCCAGCCAGCCGGCCAGCACCGTGTAGGCCTCTTCCAGGCCCAGGCGCTTGGGCGCCGAGAACAGCTGGATGGTCACCGTGTCGCCCCAGCCCTTGCGGATTTCCGACTGGACCTTGAGCAGGGTGTTCTTCGCCGCGCCGTAGGTCAGCTTGTCGGCCTTGGTCAGCAGGATGTGCATCGGCATGCCGCTGGCGATCGACCAGTCGAGCATCAGCCGGTCGAAGTCGGTCATCGGGTGGCGCACGTCCATCATCAGGATCAGGCCCTTGAGGCTCTCGCGGCTGCCCAGGTAGGCCTCCAGGTGACGCTGCCAGTGCTGCTTGAGCGGGATCGGGACTTTTGCATAACCGTAGCCCGGCAGGTCGACCAGACGGCGTTCATCGTCTAGCTTGAAGAAATTCAACAGCTGCGTGCGGCCCGGGGTTTTCGAGGTGCGCGCGAGGCTGGCGTGGGTCAGGGTGTTCAGCGCGCTGGATTTGCCAGCATTGGAACGACCGGCGAAGGCCACTTCAAAACCGGCGTCGTCCGGGCACTGGTCGACTTTGGCGGCGCTGAGCATGAAGGTGGACTGCTGGCACAGACCGAGAATGGGGTTTTTCAGTTGCATGGGATTTCCAATGTGGACGGTGCCGGGAGGCGCGACAAGCTGTGTCGTTTCCGTTTCATGGACGCCAGTATATAATGCCGCAGATTTAGTGTGTGCTTTGTCCCGACGTAGGATGACGCATGCGGGAGCGATTGACCCAGGCTGCGCATTAGAACGCGGCACGTTCCCAACCCTGAAGTTCATGACTGGAACCTTCGGTTCATGAGCAGATGGCTGCTTGCTGCCAGTGTCCTGATCACGCTTCACGGCGCTCAGGCTGCACAGGATCCGGAAGCCGTGTACAACCGTGTTTGCAGTGCCTGTCATGCCGGACAGCTGCCGATGGCCCCACAGAAGGGCGATCAGGCCGCGTGGAAGCCAAGAATGGCCCAAGGCATGGATGTGCTGGTGCAACACGTGACTCAGGGTTTCAAGGCGATGCCGCCGCGTGGTTTGTGCATGGACTGCAGTACCGAGGATTACCGAAGCATCATCCAGTGGATGAGCGAGTAAGCCCGGTCCATAACTCTTAACCCTTAGCCGTATTGGATTAGCTGATGAACAAATTGATCGTGAGTCTGCTGTTGACCCTGGGGATCACCGGTCTCGCCCATGCCGCCGGCGATGCCGCCGCCGGCCAGGCCAAGGCTGCTGTCTGTGGCGCCTGCCATGGTCCTGATGGCAACAGCATGGCGCCCAACTTTCCGAAACTGGCGGGCCAGGGTGAGCGTTACCTGGACAAGCAGCTGCACGACATCAAGTCCGGCAAGCGCACCGTCCTGGAAATGACCGGCCTGCTGACCAACCTCAGCGATCAGGACCTCGCCGACATCGCCGCCTACTTCGCCAGCCAGAAGGGCAGCGTCGGTGCGGCCGATCCGAAGCTCGTCGCCCGTGGTGAAGAACTGTTCCGGGGTGGCAAGCTCGACCAGGGCATGCCGTCCTGCACCGGTTGCCACTCGCCCAACGGCGCGGGCAACGCCGCCGCCGGCTTCCCGCACCTGGGTGGCCAGCATGCCCAGTACGTCGCCAAGCAGCTCACCGATTTCCGCGAGGGTGTGCGGACCAACGACGGCGACACCAAGATCATGCAGAGCATCGCCGCCAAGCTGAGCAACAAGGACATCGAGGCCGTGTCCAGCTACGTGCAGGGCCTGCACTGAGGTGCGCTCGATGAATGGCGCGGCGCGTTCGCGTTAATAATCGATTAATCCTTTGTTGCAAGGATAAAAGGGTGGCCCTGGCCGCCCTTTTTTGTGGCCGCTGCCGTTACACTAATCGAACCAAGAGCCTGCTCGGTCTGTCAGAAACTACAGGTCGCGACGGAGGCGACTTCTAAATACCCAGGAGTAAAGCATGCGTAATCTGATCCTCAGCGCCGCACTCGTCACCGCCAGCCTGTTCGGCATGACGGCCCAGGCCGCCGACGTGCCGCTCGAAGCCGGCAAGACCTATGTGGAACTCAAGACCCCGGTGCCGGTGCAGGAGCCTGGCAAGATCGAAGTGGTCGAGATGTTCTGGTACGGCTGCCCGCATTGCTACGCCTTCGAACCGACCATCAACCCATGGATCGAGAAACTGCCGTCCGACGTGCACTTCGTGCGCATTCCCGCCATGTTCGGCGGCCCATGGGACAAGCACGGCCAACTGTTCCTGACCCTGGACGCCATGGGCGTCGAGTCCAAGGTGCACTCGGCGGTGTTCAACGCGATCCAGAAGGAAGGCAAAAAGCTGCTCGAGCCTGAAGACATGGCCGACTTCGTCGCTACCCAAGGTGTCGACAAGGAGAAATTCCTGGCCACCTACAACTCCTTCGCCATCAAGGGCAAGATCGTTGCCGCGCGCGAACTGGCCAAGAAGTACGAGATCAGCGGTGTACCGACCATGATCGTCAACGGCAAGTATCGCTTCGACCTCGGCACCGCCGGTGGGCCGGAGGCTGCACTGAACGTCGCCGACCAACTGATCGCCAAGGAGCGGGCGGCCGGCGCGACCGCCGGCAAGTAAGGCGCCCCGGCCATGGCTCGCTGGGGATCGGAACGCATCGTTGGCCTTCACCAGCCGAAGGTCAATGAACACCATCTGCAATCCAGCGGCCTGCCGGCGGACAAACGCCTGAGGCTGCTCAGCTTCAACATCCAGGTCGGCATCAGCACCCAGCGGTACCGACACTACCTGACCCGGGGCTGGCAGCACCTGCTGCCGCACACCGGGCGCGCCGACAACCTGCAGAGGATCGGCAGCCTGCTCGGCGATTTCGACCTGGTGGCGCTGCAGGAGGTCGATGGTGGCAGCCTGCGTTCGGGCTACATCAACCAGGTCGAACACCTGGCGCAGCTCGGCGCCTTTCCCTACTGGTACCAGCAACTCAATCGCAATCTTGGCCGCCTGGCCCAGCACAGCAACGGCGTGCTCAGCCGCCTGCGCCCCTGGGCGATCGAGGATCATCCACTGCCCGGCCCGGCCGGTCGCGGGGCGATCCTGGTGCGTTTCGGCGAGGGCCCGGAGTCGCTGGTGGTGGTCATGATGCACCTGGCGCTGGGCGCGCGTACGCGGACCCGGCAGTTGGCCTATATCCGCGAGCTGATCGATGGCTTCAAGCACCAGGTGTTGATGGGGGACATGAACACCCATGCCGCCGACCTGCTGCAGCACTCGCCCTTGCGCGACCTCGGGCTGCTTGCGCCGCAGGTCGAGGCGACCTTTCCCAGCTGGCGTCCACAGCGCTGCCTCGACCATATCCTGTTGAGTCCGAGCCTGACGCTGGAGCGTGTCGAGGTACTGGCGCAGCCGATTTCCGACCATTTGCCGGTTGCCGTTGAAATTCGCCTGCCAGGATCCATCGGTTCTGATACGTTGCCCGCCTTGAGTCGTTGAATCTCACGGACACCCTGCAATGAGCAGCGAAGAAGCCGAGCGCTGGAAAGAGAAGTACCTCAAAAGCATCGAACAACAGGAAAAGCTCGAACGGCGTTGGGACGCCCGTCTCGACCTGCTCCGGCGCGGGCTGGTGCGCAGCACCCTGGCGGCCGAAGGCACCGACAAGGCGGTGGATCAGTGCATGAAGGAAATGCGCGAGGTGATCCGCACCGATGACATGGATGCGGCCCTGGCCAACCTGCTGCCACGCCTGGAAAAGGCCGTGCTCGACTCCGAGCAGCGGCGCGAAACCCGGATCGAACAGATGGGCACCGCGCTGACCGCGCTGGTGACCCAGCTGCAGGCTCTGCCCTTGCCGCGGGATGTGCGTCGGCCGCTGAAGAACTTTGCCAAGCAGCTCGATGGCCGCGTTAGCCAAGCCCGCGAGATGCCCCTGCTGCTCAGCGAACTGAGCAACCTGCAGGGCAAGATCCTGACGGAACTCGATCACCCCGCCGAGCCGGCCCGGCCCGGCCTGCTGCAGCGCCTGTTCGGCACGAAGGAGGGGGCCGAGGCGAGCGTTGAAAGCGCCCCGGCGGTGGCACCGGCGGCGGGGATGCCGACACCTGTGCCCGCTTCGGCAGAGGCGGATGAGGACGATGAACCGGACGCGCCTGTGGCGCCTGCGGTCGAGGCCGTGGCTCCCGTTGCCCAGCCCGTCGTTGCTGCCGCGGCTGCGCCGGCGGTTGAACAGCCAGCCCCGGCTGCAGCGGTCATGGAGCCCGTTGCCGAGGCCGTGCCAACGATCGCACCCGTCGAGGTCGCGGCCTACAAACCACCCGTGGTCACGCCTGAGGCCGAGCCTGTGGCCGGTGCCGTCGAGCCAGAAGCGTCGCCGGTCGTGTCGGCTGCGCAGACGGCTGCGGCGGTTGAGCCGCAGGCTGCGGCCGAACCCGAGGTCAAGGCCCCACTCGCCGAGCAGCCCGAAGCCGTCACCCCGGCACCCGCCCTGCCCTTCCTCGACAGCCTGCCACTGCCGCCGGTGATGGCCGAAGCCCTGGCGGCGGTTCATCCCGAGGATAACGACCAGGACGTGCTCTACGCCCTGCCGGAATCGCCGGAGCCGTCCTACAGTTCGGTGGCCGAGCACATCGAGTCGACGCTGCTGGGCCTGCTGGATGGGCTGGTGCTGCCCGAGCGCCACCGGCCCCACGCCGAAGGCATGCGTCATCGCCTCGAACACGGGTTGAACTGGTACGAACTGCTGCCGATCCTCGACGATCTGGCCGTGCTGATGCTGGCGATCAACGACAGCGGGCAACATGAGTTCGAGGTGTACCTCAAGCAGCTCAACGAGCGCCTGGAATCCTTCCAGAGCAATTTGCGCGCGGCCAGTGAAGGCCATGCCGAGGGCCGTTCGGCGGCCAACGACCTGCACAGCCAGTTGCGTGAGCACGTCGATGGGCTGCAGAGCAGCGTGCAGGCTGCCGCCGACCTCGACAGCCTCAAGCATGTGCTGGAAAACCGCCTCGAAGACCTGCTGGGCACCATGGACCGCCACCAGCAGGAGCGCAATGTGCGCGAGCAGGAAGTCGCCAGCCGCCTGCAGAGCCTGGCCGAGCGCGTTGCGCATATGGAACAGGAAGCCCAGGTTTATCGCGACCACCTCGAGGAACAACGGCAGAAGGCCCTGATCGACCCGCTCACCGGCCTGCCGAACCGGGCGGCCTGGAGCGAGCGTCTGGACCACGAGGTCGCGCAGTGGCAGCAGCACGGCAATACCCTGCTGATCGCCATTCTCGACCTCGACCATTTCAAGCGGATCAACGATGGCTACGGCCACCTGGCCGGCGACAAGGTGCTGAAGATCATTGCGACCGTGCTGCGCAAGCACCTGCGCGGCAGCGATTTCATCGCCCGTTTCGGCGGCGAGGAGTTCGTCCTGCTGATGCCGGCGACGCCGGTGGCGACCGGCCTCAAGCTGGCCGAGCACCTGCGCGCGGCCGTCGAGGCCTGCCCTTTCCACTTCAGGGGCGAACGGGTGACCATTACCGTGTCCCTTGGCGTGTCGGCGTTCAAGGCCGGTGAACGGAGCGATCATGTGCTCAAAAGAGCCGATGAGGCGCTGTACCGGGCGAAAAACGGCGGACGCAACCGGGTGGAGCTCGGCTGAACCGCAGCTGTCGTTTTGTCACAGAGTCTTGCTTTGGCCGGTACCGGAGGCCGGGGTACGTTATGCTAGAGCGTTACTGCTCTGGTTTTCGTTTCCGTCATGAAATTGCTCCCTCTCCTCAGCGCGGCCCTGTTGCTCGCGGGCTGCGCCAGCGGTCCGCGCCTCGACACCAGCCACCCCTCGGTCAATCACGACAGCCGCGCGCAGTTCGTCATCGTCCACTACACCTCGGCGAACATGGAAAACTCGTTGCGCCTGCTGACCCACGGCCAGGTCAGCAGCCATTACCTGATCGGCGACAACAACCCGGCCACCACCTACAAGCTGGTGGATGAGAGCCAGCGTGCCTGGCATGCCGGGGAAAGCGAGTGGCAGGGTCGTACCTGGCTGAACTCCAGCTCCATCGGTATCGAAATCGTCAACCCGGGGTTCCGCGAGACGCCGACCGGGCGCGTCTGGTACCCCTACAGCGAAGCGCAGATCCAGGCGTTGATCGTGCTGCTCAAGGACATCGTCAAGCGCAACAACATCGAGCCCCGCCATGTGATCGGTCACAGCGATATCGCCCCGATGCGCAAGCAGGACCCGGGCCCGCTGTTTCCCTGGAAGCGCCTGGCCGCCGAGGGCCTGGGCGTCTGGCCGAACGAGCAGGCGGTGGCCCGCCAGCAGCAGGTGTACGCGTACCAGCTGCCGAGTGCCAGCTGGTTCCAGCAGCAGCTGCGCTACCTGGGCTATACCACCACGCCACAGACCGGCGAGTGGGATGCGGGCACGCGTCACGCGCTGGCGGCGTTCCAGATGCATTTCCGCCCGGCGCGCTTCGATGGCGTGGCTGATGCGCAAAGCGCGGCGATCCTGCAGGTGCTCAACCAGTCAAAATAACGTCACCGCCGGACGGTCCGGGCGATGTTATCAATCAGTTGCTATAACTCATTGGTAATCCTTCGGATATTCCATGATGCCGGCCTCCCGTGAGACGTTGCGCGCCTGGTTCCATCGTCCCTGGTCGCAGGCATTGCTGGCTGCCTCGCTCAGTGCCGTCCTGCTGCTGAGCGGCAGCCTGGGTGTGGTCGTGCGCCAGGTCCGGCAGCAGGAAAGCGAGCAGATGAACGCCCAGGGCCGGCGTTTCCTCGAGCGCCTGGAGCAGTTGTTCGGCCAGTTGCGCGAGGGCCTCGATGTGCTCGAAGGGCAGCCGCTGCGGGGCTGCAACGGGCGAATGATCGAAACCCTGCAGCAGTTGAGCTTCAGCTACCGCTTCATCTACGAGGCCTTCTACATCGACTCCATCGAGTCCTGTTCCAACTGGCCGCGCCAGGACTCGCAGATCTCCTACCGTGAGCCGGATATCCGTGGCCCGACCTACAGCTACTGGCTCAACACCTCGACCGAGCCCAACGACAACCTGGCGGCGCTGATGCTCGGGCGCGGCAGCTTCCGGGTCTCGACCTCCCGCGGCCACCTGAGCGATGTCGTCGAGCTGCCGCCCGGCGCGAGCCTGCTGGTGGTGGTCAATCATGGTCGGCGGGCGATCCCGGTGCTCGGGCCGCTGCAGATCTGGCCGCCGCAAGGCTGGAGCAGCCGCGGCCGTGATCCGTTGCTGACCACCGACCGCGAACTGATCTATCGCATGCCGACCAGCACCCCCGAGTATCAGTTGGTGATGGTCGCCCCGCGCAGTGCGATGCGCTTGCGCCTCAGCCCGCTGTGGTGGTGGCTGCTGTCCGCCAGCCTGCTGATTGCCACCTGCATCGGTGGTTTGACCCTGCAGCTCGCCCGGCAGCGCCAGTCACTCAACGGCGAGTTGCAGGGCGCGCTGCGCCGCGGAGAGATGCAGGTGCTCTACCAGCCGATCTTCGATCTCGGCAGCCGGCATTGCGTCGGTGCCGAGGCCCTGGTCCGCTGGCGGCGCCCGGACGGCACATTGACCAGCCCCGACCTGTTCATCCCCCTGGCGGAAGATACCGGACAGATCCGCCAGATCACCGATTTTGTCCTGCAGCGCCTGCTGGAACAGCTCGGCCAGACGCTGCGGGCCAATCCGCAGCTGTATATTTCGGTCAACCTGGCGGCCTGCGATGTGATGGTGCCGCGCATCGCCGAGGTCATCGGCCGGCTTTTGCGGGCCTACCGGGTGTCGCCGCGGCAGATCGCCTTCGAGGTCACCGAGCGCGGCCTGATCGACGTGGTGGTGGCGCGGGACAACCTGCAGGCCCTGCGCAATCTCGGGCACCAGGTGCTGATCGACGATTTCGGCACCGGCTATTGCAGCCTCGCCTACCTGCAGACCCTGCCGGTGGACTGCCTGAAGATCGACAAGGCGTTCATCGACGCCCTCGGCCATGACGCGGCCAGCAGCGGCGTGGCGCCGCATATCATCCGCATGGCCCATGCCCTGCAATTGCGGGTGATCGCCGAGGGCATCGAATATGAGTCCCAGGCCATGCTGCTCAGCAGCGAAGGTGTCAATTACGGCCAGGGCTGGCTGTTCGCCCAGGCACTGACCGCGGTGCAGTTCATCGAGATGATCACCCGTGGCCGGCGCCTGGCGAGCCGCCGGCTGGATGACGAGGCCTGAACGGCTAGACCGGCAGCGCCATGTAGAACTGGGTGCCCTGCCCCGGTCGTGAATAGACGCCCATGCGTCCGCCATGCAGTTGGACGATTTCCTTGCACAGCGCCAGGCCCAGGCCTGCTCCGCCCTTCTTGCGCCCGACCTGGACGAAAGGTTCGAAGATCCGCCCCTGCTGGCCATAGGCAATGCCTTCGCCATTGTCCTCGACGCTGATGATCACCCGTTCGCCATGCCGGCGTGCCTGCAGGCGGATCTGCCCGGCGCTGGCGGTGTGGCGCAGGGCATTGCCGATCAGGTTGTCGAGCACCCGCTCCAGCTGCGCCTGGTCCGCATGCAGGCGTGGCAATGGCGGCTGGACCTCGATCAGCAGCTCGATGCCCTGGTCGTTGGCCTGGCCGGTGAAACGCTCGCGGGCCTTCTCCAGCAGTTGGCCGATGTCGCAAGGGGCCAGCGCGAGCTTCTGCAGGCCGTTCTGGTAGCGCGAGAAGTTCAGCAGGTCGTTGATCAGTTGCATCAGCCGCTGCATCTCTTCATTGACCGTACTGAGCAGGTCCGCTTCGCGCGATTCGGCATCGAAGTGCACGCGCTCCTGCAGCAGGCCGAACGCCATGTGCATGCCGGTCACCGGCGTGCGCAGCTCGTGGGACGCGCGCAGGACGAACTCGCTGCGCACCCGTTCGAAGGCGCGCTGTTCGGTGACGTCGTGCAGCACCATCACCGCGCCGAGGATGTGGCCCTGGGGATGGCTGACCGGCGTCAGGCTGTAGGTCAGCAGGCGGGATTCGCCATCGACCTCGACTTCGAGGTCTTCCGGTGCCCGCTCGAGGCTGCCGCCCCGGAGGATCAGGCTCAGTTGCTCGTCGAACTCCGGGCGGCCAAGGGCTTCGCCCAGGCCCTGGCCGAGGCGGTCGGCGTCCCAGCCCAACTGGCGCTGGGCCACCGGGTTGAGGTGCTCCAGATGGCCCTGGCGATCGATCATCAGCAACCCGTCGTCGATGCTGTCGAGCACCGATTGCAGCCGTTGCTGGCCGGCCAGCAGTTCGTCGATGTTGGTTGCCTGGTGCTGGCGCAGCGCCTCGGCCATGAGGCCGAAGCGCCGGGTCAGCAGGTTCATCTCGGAGGCCGAGGAAATCGGCAGGGTGACGTCGAAGTTGCCCTGGCCGATCCGATCGGCGGCCTTGACCAGCGCCTCGATCGGTACGCCGATGCGCTGGGCGATGCCATGGGCGGTGATGAAGCCGATGATCAGCACCGCCAGGGCGACCAGGCCGAGCAGCCCGGCGATCAGCATGGCGCTGCTGCGGGCGGAGCTTTCCGCGCCGCTGATATCGTTCAGGGCCTCCTTGTGTGCGCTGAGCAGGCCGTTGCGCAGGGTGTTGAAGCGTTCGACGAGTTCGCTGTTGCTGGCCTTCCTGTCAAAGGAATCGAAGGCCTGCAGGAAGTTTTCGTAGTCGATCCGGGCCTGGGCGAAGCCGCCGCGCAGGTCCTTGTCCTGTTCGTGCCTGATACCTTCGTGGAGCAACTGCCAATATTGCTCGCGTGAAGCCTGCAAGGCGGCCTGATCGGGATGTTCGCTGAGCATCATGGCCAACTGGTCGCCCAGGCTCTGACGCATCTTGAGCCCCAGGTCGAGGGTGATGAAGTTGTCGCGGATCAGTGACTCCTGGCTCTTGGCCATTTGCATCACGCTGACCAGCCCCAGCAGCAACCCCAGCAAGGCCACGGTCATCAGTGCCGAAATGCTCAGGAACAGACGGGTGCGCAGCTTCATCGCAAGCTTCATCGGGCGTGGCTCACAGGTTGTACTGTTTGCGTTTGCGGTACAGCGTCGAGGCATCGATGCCCAGGGTCTTGGCGGCCTGGTCCAGGGTGTCGCTGGTGGCCAGCACCGCGCCGATATGGGCTTTCTCCAGCTCGTCCAGGCTCATCGGCGCACCGATGCGCGGGGCGTTGTTGACCGGCTGCTCGCCCATGCCCAGGTGGCTGACTTCCACCCGCTCCTGTGGGCAGATGATGCTGGCGCGCTCGATCACGTTGCGCAGCTCGCGGATATTGCCCGGCCAGCGGTAGTTGACCAGCGCCTCGCGGGCCTCCTCGCTGAAGCCGCGGGCCGGGCGCGCGTATTCCTTGACGAAGCGCGCGAGGAAGCGGTCGGCCAGGGTCAGGATGTCTTCGCTGCGCTCGCGCAGGGGCGGCAGGTGCAGGGTGATGACGTTGAGCCGATAGAGCAGGTCTTCGCGGAAGCGCCCTTCGCGTGCCATGTCGTCCAGGTTGAGGTTGGTGGCGGCGAGGATGCGCACGTCGGCCCGACGGGTCACCGGGTCGCCGACCCGCTCGTATTCCTTGTCCTGGATGAAGCGCAGCAGCTTGGGTTGCAGGGTCAGGGGGAAGTCGCCGATCTCGTCGAGGAACAGGGTCCCGCCATCGGCCTGGTTGACCCGCCCCAGCGTGCTTTCGCTGGCACCGGTAAAGGCGCCGCGGCTGTGGCCGAACAGTTCGCTTTCCATCAGCTCGGCGGTCAGCGACGGGCAGTTGATGGTGACGCAGGACTTCTTCGCGCGCTTGCTCCAGCCGTGGATGGCCCGGGCCAGCTCGCCCTTGCCGGTACCGGACTCGCCGAGGATGAGGATGTTGGCGTCGGTGCTGGCGACCTGGCGCGCGGTTTCCAGTACCACCATCATCGCCGGGCTGTGGGAGTCGAGGCCGTCCTTGGGCTTGCGCACCTCGCCCTCGAGGGCTTCGAGGCGCGCCGACAGTTGCCGGACCTCCAGTTGCTTGGCCGTGGCCAGGCGCAACTGGTCGGGACTGCAGGGCTTGACCAGGTAGTCCGCGGCGCCGGCCTGGATCGCGTCGACGGCGGTATCGACCGCCGAGTGGGCGGTGACGATCACCACCCGCATCCACGGGGCCTGGATACGCATCTGCGCCAGCACGTCAAGTCCGTTGTCCTCGCCCAGGCGCAGGTCGAGGAAGCACAGGTCGAATACCTGGCGCTGCAGCAGGGCGTCGGCCTGGGCCGCGCTGTTGGCCGTGGCGACGCTGTAGCCCTCGTCCTCCAGGCAATAGCGGAAAGTGCGAAGGATGGCCGACTCGTCATCCACCAGCAGAATACGGCCTTGGTGTTCCGGGGCAGATTCCATCACCCGCGCTCCTTATATATGTGTGTGTTGCCGATGGACCCCGGGCGATTCGGGCAGCTTGCATGGTCCGTTTTGACCGTGACCTGCGCGTGCAGGGTAACCATCCCCGCCGCTGTTTGCTAACTCGCTGATTTGGGGAATTTTTGTCGTCTCTGCTTCCGACAACCGACAGTCCGGCAAATTCCGGCGGATTTGCCGTGTCGCTCTCCCTGCATCTTAGGCGCTGTCCCCTGGGGCTGTCGTGCATTGTGCACGACGCCTAAGCGGGGGATCGTGCAGGATGCTGCCCGGGTGAGTCGGTGTTTGTTTATAACTGCCTGATTTTATTGGTTTTTATCTGACAAAAAAATTGGCATGCGCTCTGCAATGTACCTCTTGCGCAAGGTTGGACCGGCATCGTGCCGCGCCAGCCAGGAATAAAGATAAAGACAGTGTCGGAGGAGTTTCAGGATGAATCGCCAACTTGCCGCCCCATCGCGTATCTCGTCGCTCCACGTGCAGCAAGGGCTGTTCGCTGTCCTCGCGCTGCTGATCACGTTGGTCGTCGGCCAGGCGTTCATGCGCTGGACCCAGCCGACTGTCGAGCACCCGCGGGTGTTTTTCCAGGCTCCCGTGCAAACCCATTTCAGCGCCATCGGCAGTGCGTCGAGCGACCCGGTCGCCTACCGCCTGACGCCGGTGGAGCAGGCCGAACCGCTGGACGAGCTGCCACGGCAGGATCGTTGGGTGTTCTAGGCAGGACGCGCCGGCCATCGGGCCTGGCGTGACAACCCGCAGTAAAGGCAACAGCCACACATCGCAGGACCAAGGTAAGGAGAGTCATCATGCTGAGTTGGGCAATCACATTCCTGATCATTGCCATTGTCGCCGCGGTACTGGGCTTCGGTGGTATCGCCGGCACCGCCACAGGTATCGCCAAGATTCTCTTTGTCGTGTTCCTGGTGATGTTCATCGCTTCGTTCCTGTTCGGTCGTCGCGGTCGAGGCTGAACATGTTCAAGCCAACCCTGAAAACCATGGCCGCTGCCCTGCTGCTGGGCAGCAGCGCCATGGCGCTGGCGGCCAACGACGGCCAGGCGCGGGTCAACGAACTGCTGAGTTCGTCGCCCGAGTACCGCGAAGCCTGGCAGGACGTCGTGCGCAAGGAGGAACGCCTGCCCGAGTGGGTGATGAACCTGTCGGGCAGTTCCGAACAGATGACTGCGGTTGAAGAGGATGGCGACCAGTATCTGGTCGGCCCGCTCTGCGAGACCGCGGACAGTTGCCGCAACAAGCGCCTGATCGTCGCCTTCAGCTTCGACAGGAAGCACGCCTACGCGATGCTGGTGGAAGTGCCTGCGGGCCTGCCGGCCGACAAGTCGCCAACCCGCCATGCCGACTATCGCTTCCTCGGCAAGCCGGACGAAGGCATGCAGGGGCTGTTGAGGGAGCAACTGAAGAAGGACCCGAACTGGTACTGAGTTCGAGAGAGTGAAAGAGCAGGAGCCCGTCGAGGGCTTCTACCCCTGCATCGCCCGAGGACGGCGAATGCATGACCAGGGGGCCGGGATGCTCTGATTGTTTGAGGATCGGAGCGACCTACGGGTACAGGGAGTACCTGCGCAAGGGCCGGGTCAGGCGAAGGCGGCAGTCGGCAAGCCGTGGGGCGGTCCCTGCGGTTTGCCACTGCTGTCGTCTTATGTCGTTTGGACATGAAGTGCGGATTAGTATCGGATCCAATCCAGTCTTGACCGTACATCCAGAAAAACCTTTTCCGTCGTACCGGTCAAATCCCGATTCTGTAGGGTTTTTCGAAAACTCCCAGGCTGTCCTACTCATTTGCCGAGCGATACTAATCGCTCTGCGATGGCCGGATTACGGCCATCATGGCGGCGGAAATGACCTGTTTGCCTCCCCTTGATATGAGCTATTGTCGGACAAAATTTATGCCGATTCGGCATGGGGTAGACGGTTACGGCATTAGACGTGCCATCCCCGCGCCGCAATAGTTGCGCCCTTTTTTGCCAGCCAGCGAGCTTCCCGGCCTGCTGGCGGTGACCTTCCATGGGGGGCAGATGGGGACTTCCCGCATGCCTGGGCGTGCGGGCAGGACGCATTGGCCCGAGTCCACTTGAAGTAAGGGTAACAAGATGAAGAAGGCAAAGCTCAGCCTCGCCTGGCAGATCCTCATCGGTCTGGTACTGGGGATTGCACTCGGTGCGCTGCTCAACCATTTCAGTGCGGAAAAGGCCTGGTGGATCAGTAACGTGCTGCAACCGGCAGGCGATATCTTCATCCGCCTGATCAAGATGATCGTGATCCCGATCGTCATTTCCTCGCTGGTGGTCGGCATCGCCGGCGTCGGTGACGCCAAGCAACTGGGGCGTATCGGCCTCAAGACCATCATCTACTTCGAGGTCGTCACCACCATCGCCATTCTCGTCGGCCTGGTGCTGGCCAACGTGGTCCACCCGGGCGCCGGCATCGACATGAGCACCCTGGGCACCGTGGACATCTCCAAGTACAAGGCCACTGTCGCCGAAGTACAGCACGAGCATGCGTTCATCGAGACCATCCTCAACCTGATCCCGTCGAACATCATCGCGGCCATGGCCCGTGGCGAGATGCTGCCGATCATCTTCTTCTCGGTGATTTTCGGCCTCGGTCTGTCGAGCCTGCAGGCCGAGCTGCGCGACCCGCTGGTGAAAATGTTCCAGGGTGTGTCGGAAACCATGTTCAAGGTCACCCACATGATCATGAACTACGCGCCGATCGGTGTGTTCGCCCTGATCGCCGTGACCGTGGCCAACTTCGGCTTCGCCTCGCTGCTGCCACTGGCCAAGCTGGTGGTGCTGGTCTACGTCGCCGTCCTCCTGTTCGCCTTCGTGGTGCTCGGCCTGATCGCCCGCCTGTTCGGTTTCTCGGTGATCCGGCTGATGCGCATCTTCAAGGACGAGCTGATCCTGGCCTATTCCACCGCCAGCTCGGAAACCGCCCTGCCGCGGATCATCGAGAAGATGGAAGCCTATGGTGCGCCAAAGGCCATCTGCAGCTTCGTGGTGCCGACCGGCTACTCGTTCAACCTCGACGGTTCGACCCTGTACCAGAGCATCGCGGCGATCTTCATCGCCCAGCTCTACGGCATCGACATGTCCGTCGGCCAGCAACTGTTGCTGGTGGTGACCCTCATGGTCACCTCCAAGGGCATCGCCGGCGTACCGGGCGTGTCCTTCGTGGTGCTGCTGGCGACCCTGGGCAGCGTCGGCATTCCGCTGGAGGGCCTGGCCTTCATCGCCGGTGTCGACCGCATCATGGACATGGCGCGTACCGCCCTGAACGTGATCGGCAACGCCCTGGCCGCCCTGGTCATCGCCCGTTGGGAAGGTCTGTATGACGAGGCCAAGGGCGAGCGCTACTGGAACTCGCTGCCGCACTGGCGCAGCAAGGCCTGACCCCCCGATTGTTCCCACGCTCCGCGTGGGAACACCTCACCGAACAACGAACCCCGGACTTTCCGGGGTTTGTTGTTTCTGGCCCGACCGCTATCATTCGCCGCATCTTCAAGGAGTTTTCCCGATGCTCAATGGCCTGTGGCTTGGCTTTTTCGTGGTGGCGACCGTTTCGGCGCTGGCGCAATGGCTGGTGGGTGGCAATCACGCGATCTTCGCCAGCATGGTTGAAAGCATCTTCGCCATGGCCAAGCTGTCGGTGGAGGTCATGGTCCTGCTGTTCGGCACCCTGACGCTCTGGCTCGGCTTCCTGCGCATCGCCGAAAAGGCCGGGATCGTCGACTGGCTGGCCAAGGCCCTCGGGCCGCTGTTCAGCCGGCTGATGCCGGAAGTGCCGCGCGGCCACCCGGCCATCGGCCTGATCACCCTCAACTTCGCCGCCAACGGCCTGGGCCTGGACAACGCCGCCACGCCCATCGGGCTCAAGGCCATGCGCGCGCTGCAGGAGCTCAACCCGAGCCAGACCGTGGCGAGCAATGCGCAGATCCTGTTCCTGGTGCTCAACGCTTCGTCGCTGACCCTGCTGCCGGTGACCATCTTCATGTACCGCGCCCAGCAGGGCGCACCGGACCCGACCCTGGTGTTCCTGCCGATCCTGCTGGCGACCAGTGCCTCGACCCTGGTCGGTCTGCTGTCGGTGGCGCTGGTGCAGCGCCTGCGCCTGTGGGACCCGGTGGTGCTGGCCTACCTGGTGCCGGGGGCGTTGCTCCTCGGCGGTTTCATGGCGGTGCTGGCCGGGTTGTCGGCCACGGCGCTGGCGAGCCTGTCGTCGATTCTTGGCAACCTGACGCTGTTTGGCCTGATCATGCTGTTCCTGGTGATCGGTGCCTTGCGCAAGGTGAAGGTCTACGAGGCCTTCGTCGAGGGCGCGAAGGAAGGTTTCGACGTGGCGAAGAATCTGCTGCCGTACCTGGTGGCGATGCTCTGCGCCATCGGTGTGCTGCGGGCCTCCGGTGCGCTGGATTTCGGCCTCGACGGCATTCGCCACCTGGTGCAGTGGGCCGGTTGGGACACGCGTTTCGTCGATGCGCTGCCGACGGCGATGGTCAAGCCGTTCTCCGGCAGTGCCGCCCGGGCGATGCTGATCGAAACCATGAAGACCCAGGGCGTGGACAGCTTCCCGGCGCTGGCGGCGGCGACCATCCAGGGCAGCACCGAGACCACCTTCTATGTGCTGGCGGTGTACTTCGGCGCGGTGAACATCCAGCGCGCCCGTCATGCGGTGGGCTGTGCCCTGCTGGCAGAGCTGGCCGGGGTGGTGGCGGCGATCGGGGTTTGCTACTGGTTCTTTGGCGGAGGCTGAAGCCCTGTCCGCGGGCAAGCCCGCGAAGCAATTTCTAGTGTCTGGCTGAAATCCCGCCCTGCTGCACCGCCCAGCCGATCACCTGCCCCGTCAGCTTGTCCCCGGCCTGACCAAAGCCGGCCACCACGGCGGGTACCTGCTTGTCGCCCAGCGGCTGGCGCACCTCGAAGCGCCGGCTGGCGAGAATCCGCTGGTCGCTGTCGCGCACCAGCCGGGCATCGAAACGGATCACCACCTCGGCGTCCTGCCCGTGATACTCGGTCTGGAATGCCTGCAACTCACCGCCCAGCTCGAAATCCGCGCGCAGGTTGCTGTCGTCGGTGCTCAGCAGGCGCACCCGGCCATCACGCTGGAAGGCGTCGAGCAGGCGGTTGCGCAGCAGCACCGGGGCCGGGTCGCTCCAGCGCGAGGCCTTGTAGTGGCTGAGCAGGTCACCCTGGGGCACCACGGCGATATTCGGGCTGTTCAGGGCCTCGCCGGCAATCGGCTTGGCGATCCGCAACGACCACTCGACCGGTTGGACGGCAGACGCCGCCTGGCTGCCCTGCGCGGTCGGCAGCCGATAGACGTCCACCGGCTCGGCTTCGGGCAGGATCGAGCAGGCGCTGCCCAGGGTCAGGCCGGCGATCAGGGTCAGGTAACTCAGGGCACGACGGGCAAGCCTCATGGAGTGAATTCCTTGTTCTTGTCACGGCCCAGCAGGTAGCCGCTGGGGTTGGCGTTCAGGCGCTGCGAGACGGTGCGCAGGCTGCTCAGGGTTTCACGCAGCTCGCGGATCGCCGGCGCCAGTTCGTTGAGCCCTTGCAGGCCGCTGTTGACCGAGTCCTGGTTGCTGGCGAGCAGTTTGTCGAGGGTCGCGCTGCTGCGTTCCAGCGACTGCATGGCCCGCTCGGCGCTGCCCAGGGCCTGGGTGCCCTGCTTGTCGAGCAGGTTGTTGGCGTTGCGCATCAGTTGCGAAGTCTGCTCCAGGGTACCGCTGACCTGCTTGCCGACCTGGGTCATCTGCTGCAGCACCTGGCGGATGTCGTCGCGCTGGCCGGCGATGGCACCGGTGGTCTGTTGCAGGTTGTCCAGGGTCTTGCTGACGTTCTCGACGTTCTGCTGGGAGAACAGCTCATTGGCATTGTGCAGCAGCACGTTGATGCCGCTCATCAGGTCGCTGCTGTCGCTGAGCAGGCGGGAAATCGGCGACGGTGTGGCGATGATCTCCGGCAGCCTGCCGTCCTTGCCCTTGAGTTCGGGGCTCTGCGGGGTACCGCCGCTGAGCTGGATCAGCGAGGTACCGGTGATTCCGGTCAACGCCAGCTTGGCCCGGGTGTCTTCCTTGATCGGGGTGTCGCCGACCAGGCGGATGCGCGCCAGTACCCGCCGCGGATCTTTCGGGTCGAGGCTCAGTTGCAGCACGTCGCCGACCTTGATCCCGCTGTACTGCACCGGGCTGCCGCGGGACAGGCCGCTGACCGCCTCGTTGAAGACCACTTCGTAGTCCTTGAACGCGGTGTCGACGCTGGACTTGGCCAGCCACAGGCCGAAGAGCAGCGCGCCGAGCACCACCAGTACGCTGAACAGGCCGATCATCACATGATGGGCACGGGTTTCCATCTCATCCCTCCTTGAGCGGTGTGGCCGCGTCAAAGGCGGCGCGGCCCCGCGGGCCGTGGAAGTATTCGTGAATCCAGGGGTCGTCGGTTTCGGCGACCCGGTCGATGGCGTCGGCCACCAGCACGCGTTTCTGCGCCAGCACTGCGACCCGGTCGGTGATGGTGTAGAGGGTGTCCAGGTCATGGGTGATGAGGAACACGCTCAGGCCGAGGGCGTCGCGCAGGGTCAGGATCAACTGGTCGAAGGCGGCGGCACCGATCGGGTCGAGGCCGGCGGTGGGCTCGTCGAGGAACAGGATGTCCGGGTCCAGGGCCAGGGCGCGAGCCAGGGCGGCACGCTTGATCATGCCACCGGACAGCGACGCCGGGTACTTGTTGGCGGCCGACAGCGGCAGGCCGGACAGCGCCAGTTTCACGCAGGCCAGGTGTTCGGCGTCGGCGCGGCTGAGGCCGGCGTGTTCGATCAGTGGCAGGGCGACGTTTTCCACCACGGTCAGCGAGGAAAACAGCGCACCCTGCTGGAACAGCACGCCAAAGCGCCGCTCGACCTGCGAACGGGCCTGTTCCGGCAGACTCGGCAGGTCCTGGCCGAACACCCGTACCTGGCCGTCGCTGGGCCGGCGCAGGCCGATGATGCTGCGCATCAGCACCGACTTGCCGGTGCCGGAGCCGCCGACCACCGCCATGATCTCGCCCTTGTACAGGTCGAGATCGAGATTTTCGTGGACGCTCTGCGCACCGAAGCGGTTGCACAGCCCGCGAACCTGGATCACCGCCTCGCTGGGCGGCCTTGCTACCCGGCTCACCAGCCCATCTCCATGAAAAACAGCGCGGCGACGGCGTCGAGCACGATCACGATGAAGATCGACTGGACCACGCTGGAGGTGGTGTGGGCCCCGACCGATTCGGCGCTGCCGCTGACCTTGAAGCCCTCCAGGCAACCCACCGCGGCGATCAGGAAGGCGAAGAACGGAGCCTTCACCAGGCCGACCAGGAAATGCTGGAGGCCGATGTCGGCCTGCAGCAGGGACAGGAACATCGCCGGCGAAATCCCCAGCGACAGCGCGCAGACCACGCCTCCGCCGACGATCCCGCAGAGCATGGCGAGGAACGTCAGCATCGGCAGGGCGATCAGCAGTGCCAGCACCCGTGGCAGCACCAGCAGTTCCATGGGGTCCAGGCCGAGGGTGCGAATGGCGTCGATCTCCTCGTTGGCTTTCATCGAGCCGATCTGGGCGGTAAAGGCGCTGGCGGTACGGCCGGCCATCAGGATCGCGGTCAGCAGTACGCCGAATTCACGCAGGAAGGAGAACGCCACCAGGTCCACGGTAAAGATGCTGGCGCCGAAACTGGCCAGCACCGTCGCGCCGAGAAACGCCACCACGGCACCGACCAGGAAGGTCAGCAGGGCGATGATCGGGGCGGCGTCGAGGCCGGTCTGCTCGATATGCGCGACCATCGGCGTGAGCCGCCAGCGCGAGGGTCGCAGCAGACCGCGAGCGAGGGTTTCGAGGATCAGGCCGATGAAACCGAGCAGTTGCCGGGTGTCCTGCCAGACCTGGTCGACGGCCCGGCCGATCCGTTCGAGCAGTTGCATGCCGGCGGCCTGTTCCGGCTCCCTGACCGGGACGCAGAAGTCGGTCAGCGAGCAGTAGACGGTCTGCAACAGCGCGCGGTCGGCGGCGGACAGGTGTTCGCTGTGCTCGGCCAGTTGCCCGAGGCGCTGGGCGCCCAGCAGCTCCACCAGCAGCGAGGCGCCGGCGGTGTCGAGGGCGCCCAACTGGTCCAGGTCGACGGTGGTGCTCGCGTCATAGTGGCCGAGCAGCTCGGCGCTGCGGCGTTTCAGGACGCTGTAGTGGGCCAGCGTCCAGTCACCGCTGATCCGCAGCCGTGCGGGGCTCGTCGAGGTGTCCAGCTGGGCGTTGCCGGCCGTCGTGCTGATGATCATGGGCTTCCGGGCTTAACAGGCGTTTACGCAAACCACTGTAATAGCACGATAGCCTGATCCATCACTAGGACCCTTGTGCGGTCTTTGCCGGACCGGTGATCTCGAAACGCAGCACGCCGAGCATCTGCCCGTCCTCGGTCAGCACCCGTACCAGCCAGCTGCCGCTGGGATCGGCGGGGAAGTTCTGCTTGTGGGTCCAGGCCCGGTAGCCCTCCTTGCGCCCGCCATGGATGTCCAGGGCGATCCGGTCGACTTCACGGCCGTTGAACTCCCAGACATGGTAGATCCGCTCATCCAGCCCCCGTGGCGCGTTGATCGAGGTGTAGGCATAGAGGCCGGCGCTGCGCACCTGGGCGGCGTCCACCTGCTCCAGGCTGGCGCCGGGGGTGCGGTCCTGCAGTTGCGTGGTCACCGCGACTTCGGTCATCCACAGGGTCGCCGGTGGCACCCAGGAGCGCAGCAGCCAGCCGGCGCCGCCGATGGCCAGGGTCACGCAGACCAGCATCAGCCAGCCGCGCAGGTTGCGCAGCGGCAGGCTCACCGCCAGGCTCGGAATCGACAGCAGCAGCGCGGTACCCAGGGCCAGCTTGTAGCTTTCGGCGGTGGTCAGGTGAAGGATGATCGGCAGCGCCGTGAGCATGGCGGCGAACAGCGTCAGGGTGTGCAGGCCGAGCAGCAGCCAGCGCTTGGGCGCCAGCCATTTGTAATACAGCGGGTCGGTGATCGACACCAGTGCCGCGGCGCCGAGCAGGCTGGTGAAGATCAGTTGGCCGCTGTTCCAGGTGGTGGTGATGAAGAAGAACGGCAGGACGAAGAACAGGCTTTCCTGGTGGATCAGTTGCGTGGCGTAGCGCAGCAGCGGTTCGGGGATTTCGCGCTTGAACAGGCGGCTGAACAGTTGGGTCAGGGTGTTTTCCAGCATCAGCCAGACCCAGCTCAGCAACAGCACGATGGCGATCAGGCTGGCCTTGCTCTGCTGGCGGTCGACCAGGATGAAGCTGGCGATCCCCGAGCAGAAGCCGAAGGCGGCGATGGCTCCCGGGTAACGCTTCATCAGTTCGAGGACGCGCTGGATGAGAAGGGTCAGCTTGGTCATGCGGTGGTTCACTGGACTGGGGTGCGAAATGGCCCGACACAATACAGTTTTAGTGCCAGGGATGGGAGCGATCCCGCTGCCTGACAGCACCCCTGGAGGCCCCTTTGGTGGGAGCGGACTTGCCCGCGAAGCCCTTGGCGGCCTCGGGGGCGCTTTCGCGGACACGCCCGCTCCTGCCAGGGGTGCGGCTAGCGCCGGCGCCAGGCCCGCCATCCCAGGGGAATCAGCACCAGCAATGCCAGCAGGCTGGCACCCAGCCACATCAGTTGGTCATAGCTGAGCAGCGGCTTCTCGACCCGCAGGTAGCCCGGTTGTTCGAACAGTTTGCGCAGGGCCTGGTTGGCCTGCTTGAGAGTCACCGCCTGCAGGGCCTTGGCCGGGTTGCTGAAGTGGCCGTCCTCGTAATCGCCCAGGGCCCCCCAGTAATAGTCGGCCAGCGCACTGTTGCCCTGCACCGCCCAGGCCTGGCGGGCGATCGCGGCCTGCTGCAGGCGGGCGAAGGTGGCCGGGTCGAGGCCGTCCCTGAGCAACTGCGCCTTCAGGTCGGCCAGCACCTGTCTGGCCTGGCCCAGATTGTCCCGCTCGACATCGGCATTGAGGCTGAAGAAACCGACGCCACCGAGCACTTCGCGCTCGCTCCAGGGCCCGTAGGACAGGCTGTGGGCCAGGCGCAACTGGCGATACAGCGCCCAGTCCAGGTAGTCCTTGAGCAGGTCGACGGCCGCGTCGGGCTGGTCTTCCAGCGCCGGTTCGGGAAACAGCCAGTGGATCTTCGCGCCGTTGCCGACCCAGCCACGGATCAGGTCCCGCTCGGCGGCGGCGTGGTGCAGGATCTGCGGCAGCGGCAGGTGATCGTTGGGCTCCACCGGCTCCAGTGCGCCGAAGGTCCGATCCAGATAGGCCGGCAGCAGGCGGTCAAGCTCGCCGACCATGATCAGGGTCATGTTGTTCGGTGCGTACCAGTTCTTGCGCAGCGCCTCCAGCTGTTCCCGGGTGAGGTCCGCGACCCCTGCCCGCTCGCGGCATTTCAGCCCGAGCTCCACGGCCAACTGCTCGCTGCTGCGATGGCCGGTCTGCTGAATGTCCAGCCAGCGTTGCAGGTGCGAGTAATGCCCGCCGTCCTCGCGCTCGACCACTTGCTTGGCGGCGGCGATATCGGCATCGCTGAAGCGGGTTCTGGTCAGCACGGCGAGCAGCAGGTCGAGAATCCTGCGCTGGTTGGCGGCCGGCGCCTCGATCACGAAGGTGGTGTCGGCGTCACTGGTATAGGCGTTCCATTCGCCGCCCAGGGCCTGCATGCGTTCTTCCAGGCCGCCTTCGCCGCTGGCGTCGATACCGCTGAACAGCAGGTGTTCGAGCAGGTGCGGCAGTTCCTTGTCGGCACAGGCGAAATCGTCGAAACCGACGCCCACCACCAACCGGATCGACACGTGCCCACGCTCGCTGCCCGGTTTGAGCAGCAGTTGCAGGCCGTTGGGTAACTGGTAGCCCTCGACCTGGAAGCGATCAAGGGCCTGGGCGGGGATCAGCGTGAACAGCAGGCAAACGAACAGCAGGCAACGCATAACCAATTTCCGCGGACGGGTTCCTACGCACAGACAACGGTCGAACCGTGGACGTTCAGGGCGAGTGGGTGATATCGGCTGTTTCTTCCGAGGCCAGCGCCCCGGTCTCGGAGGTTTCCAGGACCACGTAGGCGCTGCTGCAGAATAACGAATTCAAACGCTTCATGTCGGCAATCAGCTCCAGATGCAGGGAACTGGTCTCGATACTCTGTACGATCTTTCGTTGCAGGCGGCTGACGTGGGCGTGGGCCAGGCGTCGCTCCTGGGCGCGGAACCGGCGTTTTTCCCGCAGCAGTTGCCGGGCGCTTTCCGGGTCGGAACTGAGGAACACCGACAGGCCCAGGCGCAGGTTGTCGATCAGTTGGCTGTGCAGGCCGGCCAGTTCCTCCAGGCCATCCTCGGAAAACGAGCGGCGCTTGGCGGTCTTCTGTTGCTGGACCTTGCGCAGCATGCGTTCGATCAGGTCGGCTGCCAGTTTAAGGTTGATTGCCAGCTCGATGATCTCCGCCCAGCGCCGGCTGTCCTGTTCGCCCAGGTCCTCGCGCGGCATCTGCGCCAGGTAGAGCTTGACCGCACTGTAGAGCACTTCGACGTCATCGCTCAGGCGGCGCATCTCGATGGCCACGGCGGTCTGCTTGCCGCGCAGCACGTCGAGCATGGCGGCGAGCATGCTGTCGATCAGGTCGCCGATGCGCAGGGTTTCGCGGGCGGCGTTGGACAGCGCCAGGCCGGGGGTGGCGAGGGCCGCCAGGTCGAGATGGCGGGGCTTGAGCTTGCCGTTGGTTTCCGGTTGTTCCGGCAGCAGCCAGGCGCACAGCCGCGCCATCGGCCCGACGCTGGGCAGCAGGATCAGGCAGCGCACGGTGTTGTAGAGCAGATGAAAGCCGATCACCGTTTCCTGCGGGCTGAAGTCCAGGCCGTCGAGCCAGTTCACCAGCGGGGTCAGCACGGGAATGATCAGCAGCAGGCCGATCAGCTTGTACAGCAGGCTGCCGAGCGCGACCTGGCGGCCGGCGGCGTTCTGCATGCTGGTACTGAGGAAGGCCAGCACGCCGCTGCCGATGTTGGCGCCGATCACCAGGCCGATGGCCACCGGCAGGCCGATCACCCCGGCACCGGCCAGGGTCGCGGTGAGCAGCACGGCGGCGAGGCTGGAGTAGGAAATCATCGCGAACAGCGCGCCGACCAGGGCATCGAGCAGGATATCGCCGGTCAGTGAAGCGAACACCACCTTCACGCCCTGGGCGTGGGTGATCGGTGCGGCGGCTTCGACGATCAGTTGCAGGGCGAGGATGATCAGCCCCAGGCCGATGCCGACACGGCCGAGCTGACCGGCGCGGGTCTGCTTGCGCGAGAGGAAGAAGATCACCCCCAGGAAGATCAGCAGCGGCGACAGCCAGGACAGGTCGAAGGTCAGCACCCGGGCCATCAGCGCGGTACCGACGTCGGCACCGAGCATGGTTGCCAGGGCCGGGGTCAATGCCATCAGGCCCTGGCCGACGAAGGAGGTCACCAGCATCGCCGTGGCGTTGCTGCTCTGCACCAGGGCGGTGACCAGAATGCCGGCGACGAAGGCCAGCGGGCGTCTGGCCATGTTCTGGCCGATCACCTGGCGCAGGTTGGAGCCGTAGACCCGCAGGATGCCGGTGCGGACGATGTGCGTGCCCCAGATCAGCAGGGTCACGGCGGAAAGCAGATTGAGCAGGGTCAGCATGTCGGGCCCCCTGGGATGCCGGTGCCCCAGAGGGGCAAGTTGAAGGTATCGCGTGCCTTTCTACGTCTTGTCCTTAAGCTGTAGCCGGCTATCGGGACAAGCGCCAGCATCGCATGGCTGTCGCCGTTTCTGAAACAAAACTGTCATGAATGAAAAGCAAGAAAGGGGCCATGCATGGGCCCCTTTCCTGTTTCTTCAGTGCGCTGCGGGTTTATTGACCCGGAATGTCCTTGCGCAGTTTCACCGGATCCTTCTGTGCCTTCTTTTTCGCCATCGCGGTGCGCATCTTGATGTTGATCGCCTCCACGGCCAGCGAGAACGCCATGGCGAAGTAGACATAGCCTTTGGGTACGTGCACTTCGAAGGCCTCGGCGATCAGCACGGTACCGACCACGATCAGGAACGACAGCGCGAGCATCTTCAGCGACGGATGCTTGTCGATGAAGTCGCCGATGGACTTGGAGGCCAGCATCATCACCAGCACCGCCACCACGATGGCCGCGACCATCACCGGCACATGGGAAACCATGCCGACGGCGGTGATCACCGAGTCCAGGGAGAACACGATGTCGATGATCGCGATCTGGATGATGGTGTAGAGGAAGTTGCCGCCCTTGCCCTTGGGCTCGTCGTCGGCGGTCTCGTCCTCACCTTCCAGGCCGTGGTAGATCTCCTGGGAGCTTTTCCACAGCAGGAACAGGCCGCCGAAGAACAGGATCAGGTCGCGTCCGGAGATGCCCTGGCCGAAGACCACGAACAGGTCGGCGGTCAGGCGCATGACCCAGGTGATCGACAGCAGCAGCATGATCCGCGTGATCATCGCCAGGGCCAGGCCGAAGATCCGGGTGCGCTGCTGCATGTGCTTGGGCATGCGGCTGACCAGGATCGAGATCATGATGATGTTGTCGATGCCCAGGACGATCTCCAGGGCGGTCAGGGTGAAGAAGGCCACCCAGATTTCCGGGTTGGTCAGCCAATCCATGTGTGTTCCTTTGCTCGTGTGTTGGGCCAGCCCTGCGGCGCTCGCCGGGCTGGCGGTGAATCGTTGTCGTTATAGACTGCCGAAGAGCGGGAATGTCCCCAGCAGCAGTGCGCCCACCAGTATGCACAGACACACCAGTACAGCCCATTTCAGGGTGAAGCGCTGGTGATCGCCGAATTCGATGCCGGCCAGTGCCACCAACAGGTAGGTCGACGGCACCAGTGGGCTCAACAGGTGGACGGGCTGACCGACGATCGAGGCACGTGCCATTTCCACGGCGCTGATGCCGTAATGGCTGGCGGCTTCGGCCAGTACCGGCAGCACGCCATAATAGAACGCATCGTTGGACATGAAAAAGGTGAACGGCATGCTCGCCAGTGCGGTGATCACCGCCAGGTACGGGCCGAGTGCCGGTGGGATCACCGCCAGCAGGCTCTTGGACATGGCGTCGACCATGCCGGTACCGGACAGGATGCCGGTGAAGATGCCCGCGGCGAAGATCAGCCCGACCACCGCCAGGACGCTGCCGGCGTGGGCGGCGATGCGATCCTTCTGCTGCTGCAGGCAAGGGTAGTTGACGATCATGGCGATACTGAACGCGACCATGAACAGCACCGGCAGTGGCAGCAGGCCGGCGATCAGTGCGCACATCAGGCCCAGGGTCAGGGCGCCGTTGAACCAGATCAGTTTCGGCCGGCGCGCCTCGGGGAATTGCGAGACGCTGATTTCGCTGTGGTCGATGTCATCGCCGAGGATGTGCAACTCGCCCAGGCGGGCCCGTTCGCGCTTGCCGTAGAAGTAGGCGATCACCAGGATCGCCAGCACGCCGGCGCACATCGCCGGGATCATCGGCACGAAGATGTCCGACGGGTCGACGTGCAGCGCACTGGCGGCACGGGCGGTCGGGCCACCCCAGGGGGTCATGTTCATCACGCCGCCGGCGAGAATGATCAGCCCGGCCATGATCCGCGGGCTCATGCCGATGCGGCTGTACAGCGGCAGCATGGCGGCCACGCAGATCATGTAGGTGGTGGCGCCGTCACCGTCGAGCGAGACCACCAGGGCCAGCACCGCGGTGCCGACCGAAACTTTCAGCGGGTCGCCCTTGACCAGCTTGAGGATCTTGCGCACGGCCGGGTCGAACAGGCCGGAGTCGATCATCAGGGCGAAATAGAGAATGGCGAACATCAGCATCACGCCGGTCGGCGCGAGTTTGGTGATGCCTTCGATCATCATCTTGCCGATGGTGCCCCCGAAACCGCCGAACAGGGCGAAGAGGATCGGCACGATGATCAGGGCGATCAGCGCGGACAGGCGCTTGGTCATGATCAGGTACATGAAGGTAATGACCATGGCGAAGCCAAGGAAAGTCAGCATGGGAGTACTCCGGACGTAACGCGGCTAGGGAAAGGCGAAGCGGCTGGGGGATCAGCGCGGGGCTATCGCGAGCGTTACGGGCGGATTTGCAGCGAACAGGCGGGTCGTAGCGGACATCGGTATCACCATTGTTGTTGTTGATTGGGCCGTGGGCACGCCTGTGGGGCACGTCCCGGCCGACCGGTCTGGTGCCGGCGGTGAGGCGATGCTAATGGGGGAAGCTTTCAGCCAGCTTTCGGGGCTGAAAGCTGGATGAGCTCAGGTCGTATTGCAGAGATACGACCGACTCTTGGCGCTTGTGGTAATCATTGCGTTCGTTCAACTCTCCCGGATTGCTCAGCAAGTATTCCAAGCACCGCTGCGTCGATCAGGGCCTTGGCCATTTCGTCCAACTGCAGAGCCGCCCATTGCAAGGAACGACGATGGGCGCTGTCTCCGCAGGCCAACTCTTCGTTTAGCGCGCAAGAGCAGTCTAGGGCGATAGACGCGTTTTCAAGCAAATTTATTAGGGGAGTACCGGTGTTGACGCTAAAAAGTGTGGCGTCAGTGTCGCTGTAGCGACCGAAAAGGACTTTGTGGCTGGTGGGGTTTTTCATCATTCAGACTCTCGTTTTGGGCTGCCACCAGACGCCGTCAAACGAATGGGTGGCAACTGTACGCGGGTTGACGGACCGGAAACGAGAAACCCGGCGCACCCGAAGGTGCCCCACGCACAGCCGCCATAAAGCCATACTACAGGCACAAAGGTGCCCACGCGGCTGTACAAGGGGTACGTCGTCTCTCGTTAGAAGCCGGACCGTCAAATCCGATCACGAATGTGTCGTGACAAATGGGAGCATATGTAGATAGGTGTGGAGGGTCAAGCCAGCTCTATAGCAATGTTTTGTGAGACTTATCCTGGTGCTGCTTTTGGGGCACGATGGCCGTAAGAGGACAGCAGTGATAATCTCATTTTCTGGTTCTGGGCTAGAGAGGAGCTTCAGCCGATGCTCAATAGCATTGAGTTAAAAAATTTTGGACCTTTGCAGGATATTAGCTGGGGTGATCTTTCTAATATCAACCTGGTTATTGGTGCTAATGGCAGCGGTAAAACTTTCTTGCTCAAAGCCCTGTATTGCACTATGCGCACTATCGAAGAGTATCAGCGCGGAAATGAGCAGCGTAGTGCCGCGGAAATTCTGGCCGACAAATTATATTGGACTTTTCAGACAGATAAAATTGGTGATCTGGTTGCAAAAAATTCAGATAGTCCACTGTCTTGCAAAGTTAAGGTCGATGATAATTTATTTCGTTATGGGTTTGGTAAGGATACAACGAAAAACATCAACTCTTTGGAAAATCATGTTGCTCCGCGAGAAAGCAACTCTGTGTTCTTGCCTCCGAAAGAAGTACTTTCTCTCCAGCATATTATCTTGAAAAGCCGTGAAGTCGATAAAGACTTTGGTTTCGATGATACCTATTACGACTTGGCCAAAGCGCTCCGTCTGTCGCCTACGAGCGGTAGAAATTTCGCGCAGTTTGCGAGAGCTCGAAAGAACCTGGAAGAGATATTGGGTGGTAAGGTTGAATTTGACAGTGGTTCGAGCCGCTGGCAATTCAAGAAAGGTAATCAAAAATTTCAGATTGGTGCGACGGCTGAGGGAATCAAGAAAATTTCGATTCTTGATACATTACTGGGTAACCGCTACCTCTCAGTTGACTCGGTGGTCTTCATCGACGAGCCTGAATCCGCTTTGCACCCTGTCGCTATTAGCAAATTGATAGAAATCATTGTCAGTCTTGCTGGGCGAGGCATTCAGTTTTTTATCGCTAGCCATTCCTATTTTGTTGTGAAAGCGTTGTACCTCGCAGCACAAAGAAACAATGTCTCCATCCCTGTCCTATCGTCACTTGGCGATCGTTGGGTGTCCGATGATCTGCAGGCAGGTCTTCCTGATAACCCGATCATTGATGAGTCCATCAGGCTTTACGAGCAAGAACTGGAGCTCACTCTGGGATGAGTATTTTATTCGATGAGTCTGGTATGCGATTTGGCCCCTATGACGAGGACAAGTTTTTCCCTATAGAACGCAGCTCTGTTTATAGAAAATCCGGAGAAGGGGTGAAAATTGCCGAGTTTGTATTGGTAAGGACCTCTTCGAAGGGGGCGGAAGAAGCCTGGGTTGTGGAGGCGAAGTCAAGTATTCCGCGCGATTTTACGATGTTCATGGGGGAGATTCGTCAGAAGTTGACGAATGCAGTGCAGCTCACCATCGCCTCATGTCTTGGGCGTCATGGTGACGCGGCTGCCGAACTACCGGTGGCTCTGAAGGAATTAGACATTGGTTCGTGTGGTTTCAAACTTGTGCTAATAATTCTTGGTGCTCCCAAGGAGAAGCTGCCTGGCTTGAATGATGCGTTGAAAAAAGAAATGAAATCTCTCGTCAAAACGCTGGGATTTGAGCCCACGTCGGTATCTGTCATCAACGACATCAAGGCACGCGATATTGGTTTGATCGTATAGCGATGGTCTAGCTTTTAAGGTAACTCCAGGCCACCCGCCGCTTTGTGCAGGCTGCGCAGGTGTTCGCCGACCATCTTCAGGTTGGCTTCGCTGGCCTCGATCTCGGCTTCGCGCGCGGGGTCGAGCAGCTTGCGCACTTCCTTGTCGAGGTCGCCGGTCAGGCGCTGCAACTGTTGCTGGCGCTGGGCGCTCTCGGCCTCCAGGCGCTGCCATTCGCCCGGCTGTGGCAGACCATAGCCGCTGCTGCCCAGCAGCTCCGCCGGCCGGCTGAGGAAGCCGCTGTTGGCGAGGATCGCCTGCAGCGTGCGGTTGGCCTGGTCCATGCCGCCGTCCTTGATCTCGCGCCCGCCGAGGTACTTCTGCTTGACCTCGTCCTGGGCCAGCAGCAACTGCCGCCGGTAACCCGCCTGCTCCAGCAGCAGCAAGGCGGCGCTGGTGCGCAGGTCGGCCTGGGCGAACCAGGGGCGGCGTTCCGCCGGGCGCAGGGTCAGCCAGTCCTCGACGGTTTCCTGCTGGATCGGCAGATGCTGTTTCAGCACCTCGAACATTGCCTGGTAGCGGTCCCGGTAGGAGTCGAAGCGATAGCCCAGGCGCAGGGCCTCGCGCGGGTCGTCGAGCACGCTGGTGTCGGCCAGCCCCCTGCCCTTGAGCACTTCCAGCAGGCCGTTGGGCATGATGCTGTCCAGGCCCTTGAGCTGGGCGTTGTCGGTGCCGCTGCGCAACAGCTTGAGGGTCTCGACCGCACAGTTGTTGGTCACGAAGTAGTAGTTGCCGTCGTAGCTCCAGTGCATCTCGGCGGCATGTTCGACCACTTCCTCGATTTCCCGGCGCGACAGTTTCAGCGGTACCGAGGCCAGGCTGCGCAGCTCGGTCTTGGTGTACTCGTCGATGACCTGGGCCAGCGGCAGCACGAACAGGCGTGACGGGTAGGCGCCGGTCAGGCCGCCCCAGGTCGAGAGCTGCACATCGTTGACGAAGGCACGGTAGGACAGCACCAGGTGCTGGTCCAGGTCCAGCCGGCAATCCGGCCCGCGTGGCCGGCCGGGGGCGCAGATCACCAGGCGCAGCATGCTGTGGCCCCAGCGGCTGACCCAGTTCTGGTTGGCCTCGGCCAGCAGGTAGTCGACTTCATAGACCCGTTCCGGGTCGATGCGGCCCAGGGGCGTCTTGCCGAAGTCGTTGCCGGCATTGAGGAACGGGAAGGCCTTGGCGCAGTCGTCCTTGCCCGGCGGCGCCCAGCCGAAACGTTCCTGGTAGTAGCGGTACAGCGCCGGACGACGGCAGGCGTAGGCCGGGTCGAGGAGGAAATACTCCATGTTGACCGCGACGAACTCCTTGGGGTTGGTGGTCTCGTAGAGGTCCGGACTGCGGGCCACCTGCTTGTTGTGCTGCTCGCGCTGGCCGCGGGTGCCGACCGATTGCGGCCAGCCGGCCAGGTCCAGCAGGCGCGGGTCATCGCTGAGGGTGAAGCGTCGATCGATCTGGCCGCGGCATTCATCGCGCAGGCCGACCAGGCCGGTGTTGTCGTTCTGGCGAGTGCAGCGCTGGATCAGCCGGCGTTCGGCGTCGGGCCACAGGCGGGCGCGGTCGTAGATATGGGTCAGCTCGTGCAGCACGGTGGCGAGCATTTCCTCACGTACGGTGCCGTGGGGACGGTGGGTCTTCTTCGTCGCCGCCGAGCCGTCGACCAGGCCGGGCAACAGATTGCGGTTGAGCTCGATTTCCGCGACCAGGGACGCCTCGCCATAGGCGTTGTCCGGCATTCGGGTCGACCAGCTCAGGGTGATGCGCCGGTCCAACTGCTCGATGAAGCGGGGTGGCAGGTGGGCGATCGCTTCATCCAGCAGCGCCTGGCTGGCGCGCTGTTCGGCCGGGCTCAGGCCGTCGCCGTTGAGCTGCAATTGCAGGCTGGCCTGGGCCGCGTTGCCGCCAAGCAACAGTGCGCAGGCCAGCAGCCAGCCGGCAAATGGCCTCACAGGGCGAGAATGGCTTCGGCGAGGGTCTGGTCGCTGGCGTCGCGGGCTTCCGGCACTTGGGTGCGCAGGGCGTTGAAGGCGGCTTCCAGTTGCGCGCCGCGGATCTCGCCATGGCTGGCGACGAAGCTGGCGGCGTCGTCATGGGCTTCGCGGACCACTTTCGAATCACGGATCGAGGTGGTGGTGTCCGAGGTGAAGTCGATGGTGCGACCCGAAGCACGGACGATGATGTTGCTGGTGGCCACCAGGGTATGCGCCGAGGCCGCATCGGCCAGCAACAACAAGCCGAGGGCGGCGGCGATCAGGGGGGTACGCATGAAGTGTCTCCGGATACAGAAGTGACTATTGGACGAGAATTGCCTCGGCCAGTTCAAGGTCGCTTGCATGAAGTTTTGGCCGGCTCTGGCGTAACCAGGTCAAGGCCGACTCCAGCTGCGCTCCCCGCACCAGGCCGTCGCTGGCGACAAAGGCGGCGGCATCATCCCGGGCCGCCAGTATCAGTTTATGGTCGAAGGGCGCGGTGGTCACCTGGCTGGTGACATAACCGCTGACAACGACGCCTTGGGTAGTCATGTCGAATGCGTGGGCCTGAGTGATCCAGCTGAGGGCTATGAGCAATAAGGATAATGAACGCATGAGTCTCGATGGCTGATTGAACGAGCGTCAAGGCTAGCGGAATGAGCCGGTCAGGACCAGCGCGGTGGTCTGCGCCGCGCTTCCGAGGAGCTGGGATGGCCTCTCTTTGTGAGCGATTCCATGCTGTTGCGCAAGACTTGCCGGCCTCTTCGCGGGCAAGCCACGCTCCAGTGACGATGATGCTCGTCAGATCGCCAGGATCGCCTGCGCCAGTTGCGCGTCGCTGGCCTGCAACTGTGGCGCCTGGCGGCGGATGGTGTCGAAGGCGCTTTCCAGTTTCACCCCGCGGATGCGGCCTTCGCTGGCGACGAAGCTGGCGGCGTCGTCCCGGGCGGCGCGTACGATCTTGTTGTCACGCAGCGACGAGGTCGCGTCGGACGTGGTGTCGGTGGTGGCCTGGAGCGCACCGACCAGGGCATCGGTGGTGGCGATGAAGCTGCTGGCGTGGGCGGTGGCGGCCATGCACAACAGGCTGGCAGCGCCGAGCAGGCGAAGACGGGACATGATGAATCTCCTGGACGTGGAAGAGGAACAGCAAGACAGAAACGGCCGCTCGAACACGGGAACGATGAACCTCAGACGCACATTCCGTGCTGCGGGCTACCTATGACCGCGATATTAGGCGCAGTTCCCGGGCGGCGGAAAGCCGGTTTCACCGCCCTGATGGGCGACCTAGAGCCTTTTCGTCGGATTCGATTAACTGTACTGGTCATATTTTTGATTTATTGAAATTGTACCTGTAATCCCCTTTCACAGTTCCTTGCCCAAAAAACGCCTGCCCGAAAACGACAGAGCCCGTCGCGGTTTCCCGCGACGGGCTCTGTCGTTTCAATTCGGTTGCTGGCGGTGAACCCCGGGGGTCAGGGCCAGCGGGCGCTGCTTAGCGCCAGAACGGCTTGCTCAGCTCTTCGTAGCGCTGTGCTTCGCTGATGCCGGCGTCGGCCAGCAGGCGTGCGTCCAGACGAGCCAGTTGATGACGGCTGGCGATACGGCGCTGCCACAGCATCAGGTTGGCCAGAATGCGCAGAGGCAGAGAGGCTTTGGCTTCAGTGGCGGTGTTTTCGTAGAACAGTTCGGAACTGAGTGTACGTTCCATGGTTGACATCCTTCCGCTTTTGGCGGGATCAGGGAGTGGTTTAACTTCGACTGATGCCAATGATCCTCTCATTTGCCCAGTCTCTCTAGATACAGTTCACCTGTATTGTGAGGGACCAGTTAACTGTTTATAGGGGCTGTACTGCTCGGAATTGAGGCAACTGTACCTATCCGCACAATATTGGTGCGTTTTTGCCCAGGTGAGGAGGTTGAGAGGGGAGTTGGAGGAAAAAAAGACCGGTACAGCAGTACAGTTTTTTCTGGTTCGTACGGATCGGTCGCCCCGCTGACGAAACTGTGTTGGCGTCAGCGGGGAACTGTTTCAATCAGTCGGCGAGCATTTTCCCGGTTTCGTCCAGGTTGATGTGCCAGCTCAGTGCTTCGCGCAGGATGTGTGGGGTATGGCCGCCCAGGGCGCAGGCGCGCTCGAAGTAGTCATTGAGGGCGGCGCGGTACATGGGGTGCACGCAGTTGTCGATGATCTCCCGCGCCCGCTCACGTGGAGCCAGGCCACGCAGGTCGGCCAGGCCGATTTCGGTGACGAGGATGTCGACGTCATGTTCGGTGTGGTCGACGTGGCTGACCATCGGCACCACGCTGGAGATGGCGCCGCCCTTGGCGATCGACTTGGTGACGAAGATCGCCAGGTGTGCGTTGCGGGCGAAGTCGCCGGAGCCGCCGATGCCATTCATCATCCGCGTGCCGCAGACATGGGTGGAGTTGACGTTGCCGTACAGATCGAACTCCAGGGCGGTGTTGATGCCGATGATGCCCAGGCGGCGCACCACCTCGGGGTGGTTGGAGATTTCCTGCGGGCGCAGCACCAGCTTCTCTTTATAGCGCTCGAGGTTGCCGAACACGTCGCTGTTGCGGCGGTCCGACAGGGTGATCGAGCTGCCGGAGGCGAAGGACAGCTTGCCGGCATCGATGAGATCGAAGGTCGAGTCCTGCAGCACTTCGGAGTACATGGTCAGGTCTTCGAACGGCGAACCGATCAGGCCGCACATCACCGCGTTGGCAATGTTGCCGATCCCCGCCTGCAGCGGGCCGAGCCTGTTGGTCATGCGACCGTCGGCCACTTCCTCTTTAAGGAAGGCGATCAGGTGGTCGGCGATGGCCTGGGTTTCGCTGTCCGGCGGCGTCACGGTGGACGGCGAGTCGGGCTGCTCGGTGATGACGATGGCGACGATCTTCGCCGGGTCGATCGGGATCGCCGTGCTGCCGATGCGGTCGTCGGCCTTCACCAGCGGAATCGGCGTGCGGGTCGGCCGATAGCTGGGGATATAGATGTCGTGCAGGCCTTCCAGGTTCGGGTTGTGCGCCAGGTTGATCTCGATGATCACCTGCTTGGCGAAGATCGCGAAGCTGGCCGAGTTGCCCACCGAGGTGGTCGGCACGATATGCCCCTGCTCGGTGATCGCCACCGCCTCGATGACTGCCAGGTCCGGCAGCTTGAGTTGCTTGTTGCGCAACTGTTCGACGGTTTCCGACAGGTGCTGGTCGATGAACATCACCTGGCCTGCGTTGATGGCCTTGCGCAGGGTGTTGTCGACCTGGAATGGCATGCGGCGCGACAGCACGCCGGCTTCGGTGAGTTGCTTGTCGAGATCGTTGCCCAGGCTGGCGCCGGTCATCAGGGTGATTTTCAGCGGCTCCTGCCTGGCGCGTTCGGCCAGAGCGTGTGGCACGGCCTTGGCTTCGCCGGCGCGGGTGAAACCGCTCATGCCGACGGTCATGCCGTCCTGGATCAGTGCGGCAGCATCAGCCGCGCTCATCACCTTACTGGAAAGAGAAGGCAAGCGAATACGATCACGGTACATGGATTTTTTTCTCGGGCAACGGAAGCAAGATGCGCAGTCTAGAGGTTTCAAAAAGTTTCGCCGCGCGACCAAGGTCGAATGCCGACCCCTGATTCAGAGCCTTTGGTCGGTTTTTCGCAGGCAAAGAAAAACCCCAACCTACTAAAGGATGGGGTTTTTGGTATTGCGCTGGAGCAAGGCTTATTCGACGGCCTTGACCATGTCCTCGATGACCTTCTTCGCGTCGCCGAAGACCATCATGGTCTTGTCGAGGTAGAACAGTTCGTTATCCAGGCCGGCGTAGCCGCTGGCCATGGAGCGCTTGTTGACGATGATGGTCTTGGCCTTGAACGCCTCGAGGATCGGCATGCCGGCAATCGGCGACTTCGGATCGTTTTTCGCCGCCGGGTTGACCACGTCGTTCGCGCCCAGCACCAGCACCACGTCGGCCTGGCCGAACTCGGAGTTGATGTCCTCCATCTCGAACACCTGGTCGTAGGGCACCTCGGCCTCGGCCAGCAGCACGTTCATGTGTCCGGGCATGCGGCCGGCCACCGGGTGGATCGCGTACTTCACGGTCACGCCATGGTGGGTCAGCTTTTCCGTCAGTTCCTTCAGCGCGTGCTGGGCGCGGGCCACCGCCAGGCCGTAGCCGGGCACGATGATCACGGTGTCGGCGTTGGTCAGCAGGAAGGTCGCGTCGTCGGCCGAACCGGATTTCACCGGCCGCGCCTCTTTCGAGCCGGCCGGGCCGCCGGCGTCCGCCGTGTTGCCGAAACCGCCGAGCAGTACGTTGAAGAAGGAACGGTTCATCGCCTTGCACATGATGTACGAGAGGATCGCACCGGACGAACCCACCAGGGAGCCGGCGATGATCAGCATCGAGTTGTTCAGCGAGAAGCCGATGCCCGCCGCCGCCCAGCCGGAATAGCTGTTGAGCATCGACACCACCACCGGCATGTCGGCGCCGCCGATCGGGATGATGATCAGCACGCCGAGCACGAAGGCCAAAGCCAGCATCAGGGCGAAGGCCGCCAGGTTGCCGGTGAACATGAAGGTCAGGCCCAGGGCGAGGGTCGCCAGGCCCAACAGCAGGTTCAGCGTGTGCTGCCCGCCGAACTGTACCGGTGCGCCCTGGAACAGGCGGAACTTGTACTTGCCCGACAGCTTGCCGAAGGCGATCACCGAACCGGAGAAGGTAATGGCACCGATCGCCGCGCCGAGAAACAGTTCCAGGCGGTTGCCGGCTGGAATCGAGTCGCCCAGGTGCTTGACGATACCCAGCGACTGCGGCTCGACCACCGCCGCGATGGCGATGAACACCGCGGCCAGGCCGATCATGCTGTGCATGAATGCCACCAGCTCGGGCATCTTGGTCATTTCCACACGCTTGGCCATGATCGAGCCGGCGCTGCCACCGATCAGCAGGCCGACGATCACGTAGCCGATGCCGGCGGTGGCCAGCTCGGCCCCCAGCTTGAACACCAGGCCCACGGTGGTGGCGATGGCCAGGGCCATGCCGAGCATGCCGAACAGGTTGCCGCGCCGCGACGTGGTCGGGTGCGAGAGGCCCTTGAGGGCCTGGATGAAGCAGACCGACGCGATCAGGTAGAGCGTCGTTACCAGATTCATGCTCATTACTTGGGCGCCTCTTCTTTTCCGGCTTTCGGGGCTTTCTTCTTGAACATTTCAAGCATGCGGCGCGTCACCAGGAAGCCGCCGAACACGTTGACGGCGGCCAGGGCCACGGCCAGGGTGCCCATGATCTTGCCCAGCGGGGTCACGGTCAGGGCGGCGGCGAGCATGGCGCCGACGATCACGATCGCCGAGATGGCGTTGGTCACCGCCATCAGCGGCGTGTGCAGCGCGGGTGTCACGTTCCAGACCACGTGGTAACCGACATAGATCGCCAGCACGAAGATGATCAGGTTGTAGATACCGGGGGAGATAAGCTCTTCCATCTTCTGGGTCCTCTGCTCAGGCGTTCTTGCGGATGACCTGGCCGTCGCGGCACATCAGGCACGCGGCGACGATGTCGTCTTCGAGGTTCACTTCGAACTGTTTTTCCTTGTTGAAGACCAGCTTCAGGAAATCCAGCAGGTTGCGGGCGTACAGCGCCGAGGCATCGGCGGCGACTTCGCCGGGCAGGTTGGTCGGGCCGACGATGGTCACGCCGTGGGCCACCACCACCTGGTCGGCGACGGTCAGCGGGCAGTTGCCGCCCTGGGCGGCGGCCAGATCGACCACCACCGAGCCGGGCTTCATCTGCGCCACGGTCTCGGCGCTCAGCAGCACCGGCGCCTTGCGCCCCGGGATCAGCGCGGTGGTGATGACGATATCCGCCTGTTTCGCCCGTTCGTGCACGGCCACGGCCTGGCGCTGCATCCAGCTGGCCGGCATGGGCCGGGCATAGCCGCCCACGCCGACCGCGCACTCGCGCTCCTCGTCGGTTTCGTACGGTACGTCGACGAATTTCGCTCCCAGGGACTCGATCTGTTCCTTCACCGCAGGACGCACGTCCGACGCCTCGATCACCGCACCCAGGCGCTTGGCGGTGGCGATGGCCTGCAGCCCCGCGACACCGGCACCGAGGATCAGCACCCGGGCGGCCTTCACGGTACCGGCGGCGGTCATCAGCATCGGCATGAAGCGTGGGTAGTAGTGAGCGGCCAGCAGCACCGCCTTGTAGCCGGCGATGTTGGCCTGGGACGAGAGCACATCGAGGCTTTGCGCACGCGAGGTGCGCGGTGCGGCTTCCAGGGCGAAGGCAGTAATACCCCGGTCGGCCAGCTTGGCGATGGTTTCGTTGTTGAAGGGGTTGAGCATGCCAACCAGCACGGTACCGGGCTTGATCAGCGCCAGTTCGCTGTCGCTGGGGGCCACCACCTTGAGAATCAGTTCGGCGCCGAAGGCCTCGGCTGCGCTGCCGATATGGGCACCAGCCACCTCATAGGCACTGTCGATGACGCTGGCACCTATGCCGGCGCCGCTTTGAACAGTGACCTTGTGACCCTGGCCGACTAGCTTCTTGATGGTTTCCGGAGTTGCAGCAACCCGAGTCTCACCTGTCTGGGTTTCGAGAGGAACACCAATGTGCACGTCAAATCTCCTGCGTGATCTTTTTTATAAGAAGGCCAGTGCACTGCGGAGGGTGCGACTGGAGCGGCCGATCAGCACGATCCCGCCATTTTCCAGGCGGGGCGCGGCATTTTGCAGGCGAAAAACCCACCCTACAAGAGATTATGAAGGGTGACGCAAAATTAACTACAAGTCACCCCGTGACCGAATGTCGCACTGATAGGCTGCAAGCCCGCAAAATAGAGGCCTTGGAAGAATTCTGGTTGGAAATGGAGAAATTTCGAATCGGCGGCGTGAATGGGCCGATATTGGTCGTAAAAGCGCCTGTAGGCCTTTAGTTTCGGCACTTTCGTACGAATTTCAGGGGAGCCGCCATAGTTTGCACAAAGGCGACATATTATTATGTCTGTAGGTTTTTTAGGTATTTGACTACCGGGTCAAATATCGCCAAAAGCCTTTAATTCAGCAGGCTGTAGCCCTGTGCCTGGTTTACCAGCCAGTCGCGAAAAGCTCGCAGGGAGGCCGATTCGACTTTTCGTTCGGGAATCATCAGGTAATAGGCCTTGATACTGGTGAGAGCGCTGGGGTTGGCGATCACCAGGCGTTTTTCCGCCAATTCCCGTTGAATCAGGAACGGTGGGATCAGTGCGATGCCCATCTCGTGCATGGCTGCCTGGGCCAGCATGGAGAATAGTTCATAGCGCGGGCCTGTCATGTCGCGGGGGATGTTCAGCTCCTGGGCGTTGAACCATTGGCGCCAGGCGTAGGGGCGCGTGGTCTGCTGCAACAGCGGCAGCTCGGCGATCTCGGCGGCGCTCAGGCTCTGGCGGTTGCCCAGCAGGCTCGGGCTGCATACCGGCATCGGGTTCTCACCCATCAGCCGATGGGACTCGGTGCCCGACCAGTCGGCATCGCCGAAGTAGATGGCGGCGTCGAAATCGGTGTCGGCGAAGAGGAAGGGTCGGGTGCGGTTGGTCAGGTTGACCGTGACCTCCGGGTGCTTGTGCTGGAAGTCCTTGAGCCGCGGCAGCAGCCACTGCGTGCCGAAGGTTGGCACCACCGCCAGTTCGATCACATTCGCGCCCTGCTGGCCCATGACGGACAAGGTATCGCGTTCGACCGCGTCCAGCTGGGTGGCGACCCGGCGACTGTAGGAAAGCCCTGCTTCAGTGAGTTTTACGCCGCGTCTCGAGCGTCGGAACAGTTCGATGCCGAGGAACTCCTCCAGGCTGGCGATCTGTCGGCAGATGGCGCCCTGGGTGAGGGAAAGTTCGACAGCGGCCTTGGTAAAACTCTCGTGACGAGCGGCGGCTTCGAAACTGATCAGGGCGGCGGTGCTGGGAATCTTCCTGCGCATGTACGGCAATCTCACTAAAGGCGCTGGTAAATGGCTGTTGAGTAGCTTTCGGAGTGAGAAATTAGCACAACAGCATGCGAAATCCTCGTTTGCCGGATCTGCCAGCGGCGCCTAGGATCAAACCACGATATTTGACCTGTTTTGCGAGGAGTCTCTGATGGGCGCTAAAGCTAGCTTCAACTGGATCGATCCGCTGCTGCTGGATCAACAGCTCACTGAAGAGGAGCGGATGATTCGCGACACCGCCCAGCAATTCGCCCAGGACAAGCTCGCGCCACGGGTGCTCGAAGCCTTCCGCCATGAACAGACCGACCCGGCGATCTTCCGCGAAATGGGCGAAGTCGGCCTGCTCGGTGCGACCATTCCGGTCGAGTACGGCGGCAGTGGCCTGAACTATGTCAGCTACGGCCTGATCGCCCGTGAGGTGGAGCGCGTCGATTCGGGCTATCGCTCGATGATGAGTGTGCAGTCCTCACTGGTGATGGTGCCGATCAACGAATTCGGTACCCAGGCACAGAAGCAGAAGTACCTGCCCAAGTTGGCCACTGGCGAGTGGATCGGCTGCTTCGGCCTGACCGAACCCAACCACGGTTCCGATCCGGGGGCGATGGTCACCCGTGCGCGCAAGGTCGAGGGTGGCTACAGCCTGACCGGCAGCAAGATGTGGATCACCAACAGCCCGATCGCCGATGTGTTCGTGGTCTGGGCCAAGGATG
>NZ_CP182250.1:360000-970000 GCF_048069595.1 Pseudomonas sp. RHF3.3-3
TGACTGACCGATAGTGAACTAGTACCGTGAGGGAAAGGCGAAAAGAACCCCGGAGAGGGGAGTGAAATAGATCCTGAAACCGTATGCGTACAAGCAGTGGGAGCAGACTTTGTTCTGTGACTGCGTACCTTTTGTATAATGGGTCAGCGACTTATATTCAGTGGCGAGCTTAACCGAATAGGGGAGGCGTAGCGAAAGCGAGTCTTAATAGGGCGTTTAGTCGCTGGGTATAGACCCGAAACCGGGCGATCTATCCATGGGCAGGTTGAAGGTTAGGTAACACTGACTGGAGGACCGAACCGACTACCGTTGAAAAGTTAGCGGATGACCTGTGGATCGGAGTGAAAGGCTAATCAAGCTCGGAGATAGCTGGTTCTCCTCGAAAGCTATTTAGGTAGCGCCTCACGTATCACTCCAGGGGGTAGAGCACTGTTTCGGCTAGGGGGTCATCCCGACTTACCAAACCGATGCAAACTCCGAATACCTGGAAGTGCCGAGCGTGGGAGACACACGGCGGGTGCTAACGTCCGTCGTGAAAAGGGAAACAACCCAGACCGTCAGCTAAGGTCCCAAAGTCATGGTTAAGTGGGAAACGATGTGGGAAGGCTTAGACAGCTAGGAGGTTGGCTTAGAAGCAGCCATCCTTTAAAGAAAGCGTAATAGCTCACTAGTCGAGTCGGCCTGCGCGGAAGATGTAACGGGGCTCAAACCATGCACCGAAGCTACGGGTGTCACGCAAGTGACGCGGTAGAGGAGCGTTCTGTAAGCCTGTGAAGGTGAGTTGAGAAGCTTGCTGGAGGTATCAGAAGTGCGAATGCTGACATGAGTAACGACAATGGGTGTGAAAAACACCCACGCCGAAAGACCAAGGTTTCCTGCGCAACGTTAATCGACGCAGGGTTAGTCGGTCCCTAAGGCGAGGCTGAAAAGCGTAGTCGATGGAAAACAGGTTAATATTCCTGTACTTCTGGTTATTGCGATGGAGGGACGGAGAAGGCTAGGCCAGCTTGGCGTTGGTTGTCCAAGTTTAAGGTGGTAGGCTGAGATCTTAGGTAAATCCGGGATCTTAAGGCCGAGAGCTGATGACGAGTGTCCTTTAGGACGCGAAGTGGTTGATGCCATGCTTCCAAGAAAAGCTTCTAAGCTTCAGATAACCAGGAACCGTACCCCAAACCGACACAGGTGGTTAGGTAGAGAATACCAAGGCGCTTGAGAGAACTCGGGTGAAGGAACTAGGCAAAATGGCACCGTAACTTCGGGAGAAGGTGCGCCGGTGAGGGTGAAGGACTTGCTCCGTAAGCCCATGCCGGTCGAAGATACCAGGCCGCTGCGACTGTTTATTAAAAACACAGCACTCTGCAAACACGAAAGTGGACGTATAGGGTGTGACGCCTGCCCGGTGCCGGAAGGTTAATTGATGGGGTTAGCGAAAGCGAAGCTCTTGATCGAAGCCCCGGTAAACGGCGGCCGTAACTATAACGGTCCTAAGGTAGCGAAATTCCTTGTCGGGTAAGTTCCGACCTGCACGAATGGCGTAACGATGGCGGCGCTGTCTCCACCCGAGACTCAGTGAAATTGAAATCGCTGTGAAGATGCAGTGTATCCGCGGCTAGACGGAAAGACCCCGTGAACCTTTACTATAGCTTTGCACTGGACTTTGAATTTGCTTGTGTAGGATAGGTGGGAGGCTTTGAAGCGTGAACGCCAGTTTGCGTGGAGCCATTCTTGAAATACCACCCTGGCAACTTTGAGGTTCTAACTCAGGTCCGTTATCCGGATCGAGGACAGTGTATGGTGGGTAGTTTGACTGGGGCGGTCTCCTCCTAAAGAGTAACGGAGGAGTACGAAGGTGCGCTCAGACCGGTCGGAAATCGGTCGCAGAGTATAAAGGCAAAAGCGCGCTTGACTGCGAGACAGACACGTCGAGCAGGTACGAAAGTAGGTCTTAGTGATCCGGTGGTTCTGTATGGAAGGGCCATCGCTCAACGGATAAAAGGTACTCCGGGGATAACAGGCTGATACCGCCCAAGAGTTCATATCGACGGCGGTGTTTGGCACCTCGATGTCGGCTCATCACATCCTGGGGCTGAAGCCGGTCCCAAGGGTATGGCTGTTCGCCATTTAAAGTGGTACGCGAGCTGGGTTTAGAACGTCGTGAGACAGTTCGGTCCCTATCTGCCGTGGACGTTTGAGATTTGAGAGGGGCTGCTCCTAGTACGAGAGGACCGGAGTGGACGAACCTCTGGTGTTCCGGTTGTCACGCCAGTGGCATTGCCGGGTAGCTATGTTCGGAAAAGATAACCGCTGAAAGCATCTAAGCGGGAAACTTGCCTCAAGATGAGATCTCACTGGAACCTTGAGTTCCCTGAAGGGCCGTCGAAGACTACGACGTTGATAGGTGGGGTGTGTAAGCGCTGTGAGGCGTTGAGCTAACCCATACTAATTGCCCGTGAGGCTTGACCATATAACACCCAAGCAATTTGCGTCGAATGAGCAGATTGCGGTGTATGAAGACGAAGTGAACCGAAAGTTTGCCACGCACAAAGCACCGAAAACTGTCACGTACCCGATTCGCTGGAGCGTTGCCCAGGCAACGAGCCGGCTACCGAATTTCTTGACGACCATAGAGCATTGGAACCACCTGATCCCATCCCGAACTCAGAAGTGAAACGATGCATCGCCGATGGTAGTGTGGGGTTTCCCCATGTGAGAGTAGGTCATCGTCAAGATTAAATTCCAAAACCCCTATCTGCGCAGGCAGGTAGGGGTTTTGTCTTTTTGTAGAAGTTCCTCATTTTGCTGGGGCGTTGCACGAGCGACGAACCGGCCACAGAATTTCTTGACGACCATAGAGCATCGGAACCACCTGATCCCATCCCGAACTCAGAAGTGAAACGATGCATCGCCGATGGTAGTGTGGGGTTTCCCCATGTGAGAGTAGGTCATCGTCAAGATTGAATTCCGAAACCCCTATCTGCGCAGGCAGGTAGGGGTTTTGTTTTTTCCGGCTACTCTCTCTGGACACCGTCCGTCTCACCCCCGTATTTTCCCCCTGACCTGGGAGCACGAATCAGCACGGGCTATTTGCCCTCTCGTCGGCGAACCGCGACATTTGCGATAAGGCCATTAAGTTTTCTGCCGATGATGCCGACAAGAGGAAGAGCCGTGCGTGCACCAAAGTAGAGCACCCATGGACGGTCATCTGCGCTACTGAAGGGACTGTCGCATCGTGTACGCACCCCCAATCTTCGGCATGAGAAGTTCCGTGAAATGAATCTTAAATTCAGCCATAAAATCCTGCTGGCCGCTTCCGGTGTCGTGGTTCTGGCCTTTGCGCTGTTCACCCTCTACAACGATTACCTGCAACGCAGCACCATCGGGCAGAACCTCGAATCATCGGTCGAGCAAGCGGGCGACCTTACCGCCAGCAGTGTGCAGAACTGGCTGAGCGGGCGGATCCTGGTGCTGGAAAACCTCGCGCAGAACATCGCGCACCAGGGCAGCAAGGCCGATTACCCAGGCCTGGTGGACCAACCGGCCTTCACCTCGAACTTCCAGTTCACCTACGTCGGCCAGACCGACGGCACCTTCACCCAGCGTCCCGACGCGAAGATGCCGGACGGCTACGATCCACGTCAGCGTCCCTGGTACAAGGCCGCCGTAGCGGCCGACAAGACCATGCTCACCCCGCCCTACATGGCCTCGGTCGGCGGGCTGGTGGTGACCATCGCCATGCCGGTCAAAGGCAGCGGGCAACTGCTGGGTGTGGTCGGCGGCGACCTGAGCCTGGAAACCCTGGTGAAGATCATCAACTCGGTGGACTTCGGCGGGATCGGCCACGCCTTCCTGGTCAGCGGTGACGGTCAGGTGATCGTCAGCCCCGACAAGGACCAGGTGATGAAGAACCTCAAGGACATCTACTCGGGTTCGGCCCTTCGTATCGCCAAGGGCATCCAGGAGGTCACCCTGAACGGCCAGGAACGCATCCTGTCGTTCACCCCGGTGGTGGGCCTGCCGTCGGCTGACTGGTACATCGGCCTGTCCATCGACAAGGACAAGGCCTACGCGCCACTGAGCAAGTTCCGCACCTCGGCACTGATCGCGATGTTCATCGCGGTGGCCGCCATCGCGGTATTGCTGAGCCTGCTCATCCAGGTGCTGATGCGTCCGCTGACCACCATGGGCCGGGCCATGCAGGATATCGCCCAGGGTGAGGGTGATCTGACCCGTCGCCTGCACATCGTTCACAAGGACGAGTTCGGCGAATTGGCCGGCTCCTTCAACCAGTTCGTCGAGCGGATTCATGCCTCGATCGCCGAAGTGTCCTCGGCCACGCGCCACGTACACGACCTGTCCCAGCGGGTGATGAACTCCTCGAACGCCTCGATCATCGGCTCCGATGAACAAAGCGCGCGGACCAACAGTGTCGCCGCCGCCATCAACCAGTTGGGTGCGGCCACGCAGGAAATCGCCCGCAATGCCGCCGATGCCTCGCAGCACGCCAGCGGTGCGAGCGAGCAGGCCGACGATGGCCGCCAAGTGGTGGAACGCACCATCCAGTCGATGACCGAGCTGTCGCAGAAGATCAGTCTGTCCTGCACCCAGATCGAGACCCTGAACGCCAGCACCGACAACATCGGGCACATCCTCGACGTGATCAAGGGCATTTCCCAGCAGACCAACCTGCTGGCCCTCAACGCCGCCATTGAAGCAGCCCGTGCCGGTGAGGCCGGACGGGGTTTTGCCGTGGTCGCCGACGAAGTGCGCAACCTGGCGCACCGTACCCAGGAATCGGCGGAGGAGATCCACAAGATGATCACCTCGTTGCAGGTCGGCTCCCGCGAGGCGGTGACCACCATGAATGCCAGCCAGGCCTCCAGCGAGGAGAGCGTCGAAGTCGCCAACCAGGCCGGTGCGCGACTGATCAGCGTGACCCAGCGGATCGGCGAGATCGATGGCATGAACCAGTCGGTGGCGGCCGCGACCGAAGAGCAGACGGCGGTGGTCGAGGCTCTCAACCTCGACATCACCCAGATCAACCTGCTCAACCAGCAGGGCGTGGCCAACCTCAACGAGACGTTGAAGGACTGCGATGCGCTGGCACAGCAGGCGGGTCGCCTGAAGCAGTTGGTGGACAGCTTCAAGATCTGATTCCGGCCGACAGTCCGCTCCTGCGAAAGGGTAGGGGCGGCGTCAGTAAAAAGCTGTTCGCGGGCTTGCCCGCGAACAGGAACACCAGCGTCCTCAGCTCAACAACGCCCGCACATTTCCCATCGCCTCATCGGCGAACTCCTGGATGAAACGCCGAAACCCCGGCGTCCCCTGGGCGCTGGCCGCCGCCGGTTCGGCGATGATGGTCCAGGTCGCCCGGCAGCGCTCCTGCGCCAACGGTTCGACGCTCATCATCGCCCACAGTTGGCCAACCCCAAGCGTGTTGTAGAGCGTGGTCCATGTCATGCGCATCGCCTGTTCGTCACGGCTGTTGAGCTGTTCGACCACCACATGGCCGTCCTTGAACGACTTCTTGCGCAGCGCGCCCACGCCTTCGCCAATCATCTCGATATGCGAAAGCGCCGTGACGAACACGGCGAAGCCGGCAAAGTCGCCGACCATGGCCCAGGCGCTGGCGGCGTTGGTGGGGAGCTCGACCGTGGACGTCACGGCCTCGCCTCGAGGGTTGCGGATCAGGGTATCGGGTTGCAGGGAGTGCATCATGATGTGCTCCAGGTGGTTGTGGTGAATCAGATGAATCGGATCTGCCTGAGGTAGTCGCAGCCCTTGCGCAGCAGCGCCGCACTCTTGACCGGATAGGTCGCCCCCATGCGCCGCACGCCGGCCTCGGCCTGGCTGTGCTCGATCGTCGAGATGTCGCCGATGTCTTCTTCGAAACCGTTGAGGTAGAAACCCAGCACCTCGAACAGCGCGTTATCGCGCTCGACCCGCTGCAGTTGCCGCTGCCAGTCGGCGACGCTGACCAGCCGGAACGCGTACCCGGCCTCGCGGAACGCCGCGACGTAGTCGTTCCAGCTCAGCGGTTGCGGGTTGTGCAGGTTGAAGACCCCGGTGCTGTCCGGCAGGCGTCGGCTGTGGGCGGCAATGAAGCGGGCGAGGAAGTCCACCGGCATCAGGTCGAAATTGAGCGCCAGGGCCGGCACCTGGCCCAGTTGCAGTGAGCCCTTGAGCATCAGCAGCAGGCGATTGCGGTGCGGCTGGCAGACGCCGTTGCGACTGTTGAAGGCGATATTGCCGGGACGGAAGAGATTGACCCACGCGCCTTGCTCGCGAGCCCGCTGGGCAATCCGTTCGCCGACCCACTTGGACAGGTTGTAGCCATTGCGGATGTAGATCGGCGGCGTCTCGGCCGGCGGTTGTTCCAGCACCCGGCCCTGGTCGCTGACCCGGCTGCAGGCGGACAGACTGGAGATGAAGTTGAAGATCTTCTTGCTGCGCCCCTCGCACAGGCGCAGGCACTCGAACAGCGGAGCGACGTTGTCGGGTGCCAGCGCCTCGTAGTCGAGCACGTGATTGACGTGGGCGGCGTTGTGGATCAGTACCCCGAACTCGCGGTCGATGCGTTCGTACACATCGTCGGCCAGCCCCAGGTGCGGCTGGCGGATATCCGCAGGGTAGACCCGCACACGCTCCAGGTTCAGGTGCTCCAGACGGTTGTCGCGCAGGGCCCGGGCAAAACGCGCGGCGGCCGGCTCGCTGGCGCTGTCGCGGACCAGGCAGGCGATCTCGCTGACGCCCGCCGCCAGCAGGGCCTCGACGAGGTGCACGCCGACGAAGCTGTTGGCACCGGTCAGCAGCACCTTGCCGCGGTCACCGGCACGCTGCGCCGGCAACGCCTGCCAGTCCAGCCCGCGTTCGGCATCGACCCGTATCCGCGGGCTCAATGCCCCAGCGGCCGACTCGCCCCTGACCAGCACCGCCAGCCGACACAGGGTCGGCTCCTCGATGAAGCGGTTGATGGAGATGCCATGCCCGTAACGGGCGCGAATGCCTAGCAGCATCTTCGACAGCAGGATCGAATGCCCGCCCAGGTTGAAGAAACTTTCATCGGTGGCGATCCCCTCGGCTGGCAATCCCAGCAGCCTGGCCCAAAGCGCCTGCAACCAGGCCTCGTCGGCATTGGCCGGCTGCCGCAGGCCTGGACTGCCACCCAGCCGGACCGGCAAGGCCAGCAGCGCCCGGCGGTCGACCTTGCCATTGGCGGCCATCGGCAACGCTGTCAGCTCGACATAGGCGGCCGGGTGCATGTAGTCCGGCAGGCAGCGCTCGACATACTGCCTGAGGGCTTCGCGGTGGCGGTCGGCACTGGTCGGCTGGGCCAGGTAGGCGAGGACCTGCCGACGGCTGTCGATGACCACCGCCACCTGGCGGTACAAGCGGCTGTCGCGCAGGCAGCGCTCGATTTCCTGGGGCTCGACCCGAAAGCCGCGGATCTTCACCTGGTGGTCCCGACGCCCGCAGAACTCGATCCCCTCGGCGGTCCACCTGGCCAGGTCGCCGGTACGATACGCCCGCAGTGCCGGGCCGCCGCCGGGGCGCAGTTCGATGAAGCTCCCGGCGCTCCGGTCCGCAGCGTTCAGGTACCCCAGGCTGACACCTGGCCCGACGATATGCAGTTCGCCGACCGTCTGCTCGACCACCGGCTGGCCGCATTCATCGAGAATGAACACCTGGCTGTTGGCGATCGGTCCACCCAGGCTGCGGTGGCCGGTGTCGGTGCGCCACTGCCGCGCGGTGATCAGCACCGTCGCCTCGGCAGGGCCGTAGAGGTTATGGAAATTCGTCTGCCCGGCGAGGCGTTCGATGATCCACGGCTCGCAGACATCACCGCCGGTCAGCAGATGGCTCAGGCCCAGCGGCGGCTCCAGCGGCAGGAGGCCGAGCAGCATCGGCGGCAGGAAGGCATGGCTGATCCGTTGCCCGCGGATCAGTCGGGCGAGCTGTGCGGGATCGCGTCGCTGATCCTCGCTGGCGACCACCAGTTCGGCGCCCTGGATCAGGCTGGGGAAGATATCGATCAGTGACGCATCGAAGCCCGGTGTCGAGAACTGCAGCACCCGGTGCCGGGCTTCGAGTTCCACGTAATCGGCATACCACGCGCAGAAATGGGCGAGGTTGGCCTGGCTGAGCAGGATGCCCTTGGGCTGGCCGGTGGTGCCCGAGGTATAGAGCGCCAGACACGGCATTTGCGCGGTGAGGGCATGGCGTACCAGGGACGCGCCCAATGAGCCGTCGTCGCTACGCACGGTGGTGACATCCAGCGAGGGCAGGCGATCACCCATCGGGTGCCGGCCATCATGCAGCAGCAGGGCGGCCCCGGCGTCCGCCAGGATGAACTGCTGGCGCTGCAGTGGCTGATTCGGGTCCAGGGGCAGGTAGACCGCGCCACAGCCGAGAATGGCCAGCAGGCTGGCGTAGAAGGCCGGTGTCTTCGCCAGGCACAGGCCGATCACGGCGGGCTCCTCACGGCTATCCAGTCGGGCGAGGGCCGCCAGCAGGCGCTCCTGGATCGCCAGGCCGTGGGCATGCAACTGGCGGTAACGGGTCACCGCGCCGGCCACATTCAGGGCCGGACGTTCGGCGAACTGCCGCAGACTGTCTTCGATCCGCTGGATCACCGGCACGGCTGCCAGGGCCAGCAGTTCGGGCCGGGCCGTGTGGTTGAGGCGGTGTTCGAAGGCCAGTGACTCCAGGGCCGACAGCGGATGCTCGACGCCACCGGGCGGTGGGGTGATGGAGGGGACTTCAAGAAAATAGCCACGCTCACGGGCGAAACGGCTGACCAGCAGCGCACCCAGTTCCACCAGCTCACGACTTGCTGCCAGCCGCAGGACCTGGCCATTGCCGCTGTCGTCCCGGGCTAGCGGCTGGCGCCGGATCAGTCGTCCGTCCTGCCAGCAGCGCAGGGCCAGCGCCGGCAGCGGGCCGGGCGCCGGCGGGCCGTACTCCAGGCGCAAGCCAAGCCGTGGCGCGTTGCCGCCCGCCACCGGCAGCGGCTGGCTGCCATCCTCGATCAGCAGGTCGGCAGCCCAAGGCCGGCTTGCGTCGCCGCTCTGGTGCCGGATCACATGACCCTGCTGCTCCAACTCCCTCTTCAGGTCATCCAGCACCTGGCTGTGCCCGACCAGGAGGATGTCGAGGCGTCTCATGACGCGCTCCCGGGCTGGAGCAGATAGTCACCCAGCGTCTCCTGCACGCAGGCAGAGTCCAGCAGCGAACTGTTGCGCAGGAAGCGCACGATATTGATCACCAGCGGGTGATGCCGATTGAGCGGGTAGGCCAGGCTGGCGGCTTCGCTCCTGAGGGCCTGGCGGATCGGCTCGCCGACCGGCAGGTGTTCGATGACAGTGAAGTCGAAGGCTTTCTGCAGGTCGTTGGTCAGGTAATGGACGATGAACACCGGCAGGATCTCGGCAAGCGCTTCACGATCCGCCTCGCTCGCACCCTGCCAGTAAAGCCGTACCAGGCGGGTCCAGAACCCGGCATGACGGCCTTCGTCGAGCAGGTGGTCGGCCATCAGCCCCTTGACCGAAGCCTTGACCGACCCCTCCTGGGCGAAGGCTGCAACATCGTTGGTCACGGTGTTTTCCGCCATCGCCACGCAGATCAGCTCGACGGCGCCGCGCAAGTGTTCCGGCGCCATGCCCAGGGCTGCCGGTATCGCGCGGCTCAGCTCGATCTCGCCGGGCATCGCCAGCGGCTGGATGCCGGTCAGGGCGATGGTCTGCTGCATGAAGTCCATTGCCGCCAGGGCGTGGTAATCCTCATCCACCACCACCGTCATGGCGGCATAGCGGCAGGCCAGCGGGAAGCGGATCGGGAAGCGGTCCTTGGCAATGCGCCGTGCGGTACGGTCGACGATCTCGGTCTCGAAAATCACCACATCGTTGATGAACTTGTAGAGGCTCTGGGTCAGCACGAAGTCGCGCTGCTCGGGGCAGTGGGCGAGCAGGGTGCCACTGTTGGCCAGGGGTTGGCGGCTGAGCGGGTAGATCAGCCGGTCATCGTCCTCCAGCAGGCGCCGCGGACGGGTACGGATGCTGGCGCGGTTTTCCCAGGCCTCGACGAAGGCGCTGTAGTCGGCGGCGTTCATGAGGCGACTCCGATGGGCTCGGCCCGCAGTTTCAGGAGCACGGCGTCCCACACCGCGAAGACATGGCTTTCCATGAAGCGCATAAGTCGTTTCAGTGAATCGACTTCACTGAAAACAGGATGCTCAAGTAATTGTGCCTGTTCATATTCGAGGCGTTTTTCATAAATATTCATTGGCCACCTTGGTGGTTGGTAAGTTGGATGGCGATAAACAGCCGATTCCATACATTGCTGCCATGGGCTGAATAACAGGCGAACGAAGGCCTCAACCGGTAATTGAAAGTCGAGAGGCCTGAGGCAGCAGCATGGATGACCGGTCTGAGCCATGCGCCACAGCGCTGCGAGGGCAGGGCTGGGGTGCGTGTTTCCGGTTATTCAAACCTAGTACACAAGACAAGTTTCGATCAAGTTGTTTTTAAGTTTATTGAAGTTTCCACTTTTATAAGGAATGAGCGGTGCTTATAAAACAATTCAATTTTGTTTTATTGGGCGTAAGAGTGCCTTTTCCGCCCAATAACCGGCAGAATTAAAACAATGAGTGAATGCCTCACTCGGGCCACTCTTCAAACGGTTGAACGATGGTTTGGGTCGGCAGGGCCGGGACACGCTTGCTCCGTGCCTTGCGGCCTGTGGCAAAGCTCCTTCTGGTGAGTCTCCTATCCGGGTATCGCGTGGCGGGTTCGTACCGCGTCGATTGGCAAGGGTGTGCCCAAATGCGCGGCTCGGCTATCGCCTGAGGAGGCGCAGCACGTCCGACGCCTCGACCGGGCCTGGTCATCCCGCGTCAGCCAGGGTGACGCGGGGCAGGCCTCATGAGAGCGCTCGGGGCGATGCCGCGACTGGCCGGCACCCGTGCGCCGGCGGGCGGATCAGGACTTGCCAAGGTAGCGCTGGATGACTTCGATGCCTCGTCGCAAGTGCTGTTGCAGATGCGCCACGCAGGCATCGACCTGGCCGGCACGGGCCGCCTGGAGCAGTTCCCGGTGATCGTCCTGGGAGAGTTTCCCCAGGCCCATGGCCGACAGATTGAAGCGCAGGAAGCGTTCCTCCTCCACCAGGCCCTGTTCGATCAGCGCCAGCAGCTTTTGGTTGGGTGCCTTGCAATAGAGGCTCATGTGGAACAGGCGATTGAGCCGCCCCACGTGGGTGTAGTCGGTCTGCGCTTCCAGTTCGTCGACATATGCGGCACTGCGCTCCAGGTCTTCTGCGCTGAGCAGTGGCACCGACAGGCGCAGGGCCTGGGACTCCAGCAGGATGCGCAGGTCGTAGTTTTCCGTCGAGGTATCGTCGATCAGCGGCGCCACCACCGCGCCCTTGTACTGTACGACATGCAGCAGCGACTGCGCCTCGAGTTGGCGCAACGCCTCGCGGACCGGCATGCGACTGACGCCGAACAGCGTGGCCAGTTCCTGTTGGCGCAAGGCCGTGCCGCAGGGCAATCGCCCGTCGAGAATGGCGCCGCGCAAGGTTTCCTCGATCACCGCCCGGGCGAGGTAGGCGGGAATCGGGCCGCTGACGAGGATGCTGCCCAGAGGGTTCGGTTTTTTTGCCACGTTCAGACCACCTGCTGCTCGATGGGCAGCTGAAATCGAATTCGACGCAATGCCTGCCGTCACCCGGACGCTGGTCAAACCGCTGCCGGGGTCCTTCCACAGCGATAATTGCAAGGTGCCATTTTCTTCCAGCAAAGCCTGCGGAACTATCAATCGTTTCCCTGATAAGTGTAGGTCTCCGTCATTTTGTAAGTACGTTTTACTTTGCAGCGGCGAGGCATTTTGCACACCGTCGGGCGTTGCCCCGGATCGAAGTCCGCCAGTGTCCTATGCATATTCCCAAATGATATTTAAATTATTTCTCTTATGACTATATTGTCGTCCCACTGCGTACCCACCGACCAATCGGTGCGCCGCACGAACTGAACCAACACGGGACCACCGTGAGTTTCTGATCGAGGCGCGCTGTCGGGCGTGCTCTGCGTGGGAGTGAATACATGTCTTTGGTTTCTGCGGTTTCCCCGGCGCCGGTGGCGGCGTCCCAATCCTTCGAGATCCGCCCTTTCGTCGGCGCGACAGGCGCCGAAATCATCGGCCTGGACCTGCGCCAGCCGGTCAACGAAGAGGACTTCTCCCGCATCCACCGTGCGCACCTGGATCACCATGTGCTGGTGTTTCGTGACCAGCGTATCAGCCCCGAGCAGCAGATCGCCTTCAGTCGTCGTTTCGGCGTGTTGCAGATCCATGTACTCAAGCAATTCCTGCTGGCCGGGCACCCGGAGATCCTGATTGTCTCCAACATCGTCGAGAACGGTCAGAACATCGGTCTGGGCGATGCCGGCAAGTTCTGGCACTCGGATCTTTCCTACAAGGAACTGCCGAGCCTCGGTTCGATGCTGCATGCCCAGGAGTTGCCGGCCGAAGGTGGCGACACCCTGTTCGCCGACCAGCACAAGGCATGGGACAGCCTGCCCGAAGGGCTGCGCAAGGCGGTCGAAGGCCGCTCGGCGGCACATTCGTATACCGCGCGCTACAGCGAGAGCAAATTCGAGGGCAACTGGCGCCCGACCCTGACTCCGGAACAACTGGCCCAGGTCGCCGAGGTGGTGCACCCGATCGTCCGCACCCACCCGGAGACCGGCCGCAAGGCGCTGTTCGTCAGCGAAGGTTTCACCACCCGCATCGTCGGCCTGCCGGACGACGAGAGCCGGCAGATTCTCGCCGAGCTTTACGCCCACAGCGTGCTCCCGGAAAACATCTACCGCCATCAGTGGCAGCCCCACGACCTGGTGTTCTGGGACAACCGCTCGCTGATTCATCTGGCTGCCGGCTGCCCGAACCATCTGCGCCGCAAGCTCTACCGCACCACCATCCAGGGCGATGCCCCATTCTGACCTGATCGCTTGAAGGAGCATCGTCATGCCTGCACCCTTTGCGCTGCTGCCGAAACTCGGCCGCCTCACCACCACCCTCGGTCTGAGCCTCAGCCTGCTGGCCGGTAGCCTGCTGGCACCGGCCAGCGCTCACGCCGAAGGCGAGATCCGCATCGCCGAACAGTTCGGCATCGTCTACCTGCTGCTCAACGTGGTTCGCGACCAGCACCTGATCGAGAAGCACGGCAAGGCCGAAGGCATCGACATCAAGGTGGACTGGACCCAACTGTCCGGCGGCTCGGCGATCAACGACGCGCTGCTCTCCGGTTCGGTGGACATCGCCGGCGCTGGCGTCGGCCCGCTGCTGACCATCTGGGACCGCACCTACGGCCGACAGAACGTCAAGGCCGTGGCGTCGCTGGGCAACTTCCCCTATTACCTGGTGAGCAACAACCCCAAGGTCAAGACCATTGCCGACTTCACCGAACAGGACCGCATCGCCCTGCCGGCGGTGGGCGTCTCGGTGCAGTCGCGCTACCTGCAGTACGCGGCGGCCAAGCTGTGGGGCGACAAGGAATTCAACCGCCTGGACAAGTACACCGTCGCCGTCCCGCACCCGGACGCCACCGCGGCCTTGCTGGCCGGCGGCACCGAACTGACCGGGCACTTCTCCAACCCGCCGTTCCAGGAGCAGGCACTGGAGAACCCCAACGTCCACGTGGTGCTCAACAGCTACGACCTGTTCGGGCCGAACTCGCCGACCGTGCTGTTCGCCACCGAGAAGTTCCGCAACGACAACCCCAAGACCTACAAGGCCTTCGTCGAAGCGCTGGCCGAAGCGGCCGATTTCGCGCAGAAGGACAAGGGCGCGGCGGCGGACACCTACCTGCGGGTGACCAAGGCCAAGATCGACCGGGCGGCCTTGCTCAAGATCATCGACAACCCGCAGTTCGAATTCACCGTGACGCCGAAGAACACCTACCCGCTGGCCGAATTCCTCTATCGCGTGGGCGCCATCAAGCACAAACCCGAGTCGTGGAAGGACTACTTCTTCCAGGACGCCAAGCCGCTGCAGGGGAGCTGACCGTCATGAATGCCCCCTTGCAAGGCCACACGGCCAGCAAACCGACCGCTACCACCCCCGCGTTGCTGGCGGTCGACCAGGTCAGCCTGGAGTACCGCACCCCGCAGCGGGTGGTGCGGGCCACGCACCGGGTCAGTTTCGAAGTCGACCAGCAGGACCGCTTCGTCCTGCTCGGGCCCTCGGGCTGCGGCAAGTCGACCCTGCTCAAGGCGGCGGCCGGGTTCATCCGGCCCTGTGAGGGCGAAATCCGCCTGCAGGGCCAGGTGGTCACCGAGCCGGGCCCGGACCGTATCGTGGTGTTCCAGGAGTTCGACCAGTTGCCGCCGTGGAAGACGGTCAAGCAGAACGTCATGTTCCCGCTGCTCGCCTCCGGCACCCTCAAGCGCCGCGAGGCCGAGGAGCGCGCCCTGCACTACCTGGAGAAGGTCGGCCTGGCGGCCTTTGCCGAAGCCTATCCGCACACCCTGTCCGGCGGCATGAAGGCCCGGGTGTCGATCGCCCGCGCCCTGGCGATGCAGCCGAAAATCCTGCTGATGGACGAACCGTTCGCCGCCCTCGACGCCCTGACCCGGCGCAAGATGCAGGAAGAGCTGCTGCAACTCTGGGAAGAGGTGCGTTTCACCCTGTTGTTCGTCACCCACTCGATCGAAGAGGCGCTGGTGGTGGGTAACCGTATCCTGCTGCTGTCGCCCCATCCGGGGCGGGTGCGGGCGCAGATCCACAGCCATCAGTACGACCTGCACAGCCTGGGCGGTGCGGACTTCCAGGCCTCGGCGCGGCGCATCCATCGGCTGCTGTTCGACGAAACCCCGCAGGCCGAAACCGAACTGGATTTTGCCGATATCCGCATTGCCTATTGAGCGGCTGGAGAGTTGCCGATGAGTCTTTCATCCCCCGTGCGTGAAGAATATGAAGTCATCCTGGAGCCGCTGCTCGAAGTGCCGCTGGAGCGCGAACTGTCGCTGGCGCAACGGCTGTGGCAACAGGGCTGGCTGCGCAAGAGCCTGATCCTGGTGCTGCTGGCGGTACTCTGGGAGGCGGTGGCGCGTTACCAGGACAACGACCTGCTCCTGCCAACCTTCCTGCAGACCGCCAGTGCCCTGTACGACGGCCTGCTCAGTGGCGAGCTGCTGGGCAAGGTATGGATTTCCCTACAGGTGCTGCTCAAGGGCTATGTGCTGGGCGTGGTGCTGGCGTTCGGCCTGACCACCCTGGCGGTGTCGAGCCGCTTCGGCCGCGACCTGCTCGGCACCCTGACCTCGATGTTCAACCCGCTGCCGGCCATCGCCCTGTTGCCGCTGGCGCTGCTGTGGTTCGGGTTGGGGCAGAACAGCCTGATCTTCGTGCTGGTGCACTCGGTGCTCTGGGCGCTGGCGCTCAATACCTACGCCGGCTTTCTCGGCGTGTCGGAGACCCTGCGCATGGCCGGGCGCAACTATGGCCTCAGGGGCCTGCGCTTCGTGCTGTTCATCCTGATCCCGGCGGCGCTGCCGTCGATCCTCGCCGGGTTGAAGATCGGCTGGGCATTCGCCTGGCGCACCCTGATCGCGGCGGAACTGGTGTTCGGTGCCACCAGCGGCAAGGGCGGGCTGGGCTGGTATATCTTCCAGAACCGCAACGAGCTTTACACCGACAAGGTGTTCGCCGGGTTGGCGGTGGTGATCCTGATAGGCCTTTTGGTGGAGAACCTGGTGTTCGACAGCCTGGAGCGGGTGACGGTGAAGCGCTGGGGCATGCAGCGCTAAGCGGTGTGGTTCGATCTGAAGCCTTCGCGGGCAAGCCCGGCTCCTACAGAATCATGTGGTACATAACCTCTGTGTTCGACGCGGCCCTGTAGGAGCCGGGCTTGCCCGCGAAGGCATAGGCCCAGGCACCGCCTGACTCAAGGGTTCTGCAAAAACACCACATACCCGCGAAACCACTCGCTGCCCTTCAGGTACCCGGGCTCCTGCCACTCCCCACCCTGGATCAGGCCGACCTTGAACGGCAACCCCAGCCGGTTCATTCGCGGCAGGTATGCGGCATAGTCGGGAATGCTGCGGCGGCCCTGGTAGGTCTGTACCACCACTTCATCCACCACTCCCCGCAACTGGGCGATGGCCGTCGGGTCGGCGTTGCTGCTCCAGTCCATCAGCCCGGTGATGCTCAGGCGCAAATCAGTCGGCAGCCGCTTGCGCAGGTCGCGCAGGAAGTCGGCGTACTCGTCGAGGTAGCGGGTGCGGGCATCGAAGTCGATCTGGATGCCCACCACCGGGTTGCCCGCCTGCTGCCAGCGTTTCACTTGGCCGAGCAACTGGCGATAGACCGATTCCGGCCAGCGCAGGGTGTGGGCGCGATAGACCACCCAGACCTCGCCCCGGGTCAGGCGCGGAATCGCGATGCCCTGGGCGATGAAACGGACACCCTGTTGGCGTGACTGGCTGATCTGCCCTTGCAGCACGTACAGGCTGCGCGCCTGGGCCAGCACCGGCTGTGGCGCGACCCCGCTCCACAGCCAGAACGCATCATGCTCACGCGCATCGACCGCCGCCAGCGCCTGGCCGGCGCTCAGCCAGGCGGCCAGCAGCAGCCAGCACCCACGGCCCATCGACACTTACCAGTAGTACTGCAGCGACTTGCCCCACTGGGTGTCGGCGTAGCTGCCCTTCAACTGCTTGAACCAGGCCTTGCGTTGCGCCGGCTCGACCTCCTTGCCGCCGCAGCTGTTGTAGCCGGCCGGGGCGTAGCAGTTGATGGCCCGGAATAGCGCGTAGGCCTTGTCCGTGCGCGAGGCCTTGGCATCGGCCAGGACCAGTTGGTAGCCGTCGAGGCGCGAGTACAGCGGGCCCTTGAACAGCGATGGGGTGCCGCCCAGTTCGTCCTTGTTGCGCTGGCTGTCCAGCGGCATGCCGTCCAGGCCGTTGCGCAGGATGAATTCGCCCAGGCAGTTCAGCGCCGCCGGTGCCTTGGCATCGGCCTGCAGGCTGGCAACGGTCTCGGCGATGGTCGGGCAAACGTAGCCGGATTCGGCCTTGGCGCCATTCCAGCGGAACAGCTTCAGCGACTGGCCACCGCTGTAGACGTAGCCCAGGCTGCTGCCCAGCTTGGTGTCGGCCGGTTCGGCGGGCAGTTGCTTCAGGTCTTCGCTGAAGTCCTGGTAGTGACCCAGGCGCAGGTCCTTGTACAGCAGCACGAACAGCGCGCTGTCGCGTTCGCTGGCATCCGCGCCCTGCTTGACCTGCTGGCGCAGCAGTTCGGCATCGGCCACGTGGCGCAGCAGGATGGCGCGCACCTGGGCGGTCCTGATCGGCGAGTCGGCGGCGAACACCTTGGCCACCTGCTGGCTGCGCTCGTAGTGGTTGGCCAGCGCCAGTTCCAGTTGTTCACGTTGCAACGGCTGCTTCGCCTGGGCCAGCAATTGCAGCCAGAGGTTCTCGGCCGCCGGCCAGTCCTGCCTGGCCTCCAGCGCCAGACCGCGCAGCACCTGCTGGCTGAAGGCGAAGTAGTCGAGTTTCGACGGAATCTCGCCGGGCAGACTCTTGAGCGCCGCTTCCGGGTTTTTCTCGACATACAGGTGGAACACCGCCAGCAGGTAGTCATGCAGCGCCGGCTGGGCGGCGAAGATCGATTTGTGGGCCTGCAGGGTTTCCAGTGTCAGCTGTTTCCTGGTTTCGTAGTCGCCCGTCGTGCGCATCGCCATCAGGTCGTTGACGGCCTGGAACAGCGGGTCCTTGATTTCGCCGACGCCGAACACCAGCTTGCTGTCGATTTCCTGCACCAGGCTGTCCGAGGAAACGTTGCGCGGGGCGTCTTCGGGCAGGCTGAACTGCCAGAGGTACTCGGCCGCCTGCTTGTCGCTGTCACCCGCCAGCCAGTAGACCCGGCGCAACAGGCCGCGGGCGGAAGTGGCGTAGGCGCCCTGTGGATAAGCCTTGAGGTAGGCATTGAAGCCGTCCTCGGCCTGCTTCAACTGCGCCGGGTCGGCCTCCTTGTCGGTCGGCATGCCCTCGGCATCGAAGCTGTTCTGCTGGGCGATGTTCAGGGCGGTACGCGCCTGCATGTAGTGCGCGGTTTCCTTCAGCCAGGGCTGGCTGTTCTGCGCCAGGCTGGCGAAACCGCTGGCGGCCTCGCTGAACCGGCCGCTGTAGAAGTCGCTGGCGGCCCGCAGGTAGGCGACGAACGCCTGGCCTGGCGCGGACTGCACATCGGTGGGCAGCAACGCCGCCTGCTGTGCCGGGTCCCAGTTGCAGGCGGTGAGCATCTGGACCCGCGAGCGGGCCAGGGCCTGACGTTCGGTTTCGGACAGCTCGCCAGTGCCGAGCAGGGCCTCGATGAAGGCGCTGGTGCTTTCCTCCGAGTTGCTGCGGCAGCGGCTGCCTTCGCCGGAAAGGAAGGCGTCGCCGGCCGGTGCCTCGTCGCCGCGCTTGATGCCGAGCTTTTCCAGGGTCTCGTCCAGCTCGACGCTTTCGGCGTTGCTCACCTCGCCGCTGGCGTCCGGCACACTCGATTGCAGCCGGGTGTTGGCGAACGGCACCGGGCCGTAGCCTTCGGCGAGGTCGTCTTCGCTCAGTTCGTTGGGTGCCAGCGGCAGCTTGCCCTGGTCCGCCAGCAGCAGGCGCAGGTTGACCCGGCTGTCGTTACCGGGGGCGAGGAAGGCCAGGTTGCTGCAACGGTCCAGGCCGTACTGCATCATCGACCAGCGTGGATAGCAGAAATCATCGGAGCTCGCCTGGGCCTGGGACGAGAAGGCGACGCCCAGCGCCAGGGATGTCAGAAGAGCGATACGCATGAATTGTCCTTAATCCGTAAACGTGCGGCGCCGAGGCCGGGAGGGTGCTCATCATACCGAAGCCCGGGATGTACACCTATGCTTGTACGGGGCCAGGCAACGCAGGCTGTGACCTGCCGCACATCGGTGAACCGGGGCTTCATACTGGCAATTTGCTTGACGCTCACCCTGGCTACCGTAGACTCGCGATTGTCCGACAAGGAGTCACTGTTATGCAGCGTTTTTGGGGTGTGGTTTTCGGGTTGTCCTGTGTGGCGTACGTGGCTCAGGCCCAGGCTGCCGAGACCGACCCGCTGTTGGACACGGCCGCACCGGCGGCCCATGCGACCGCCGCCAGCGAGGCCCGTGGCGTGTTGCGCGCGCGGGACCAGGCAATGCTCGCCAGCGAGTTGTCCGGGCGCATCGTCGAGCTGCCGTTCAGCGAAGGCGAAGCCTTCAAGCAGGGCGATACCCTGGCGCGTTTCGACTGCTCGGCCTACCAGGCCCAGCTCAATGCGGCCCAGGCCGCCGGCCGCGGTGCCAACGAGGAACTGGCCCACAACCGCCAGCTCGCCTCGCTCAATTCGGTCGGTCGTTTCGAGGTGGCCCGGGCCGAGGCCAAGGTCGCCGAAACCCAGGCCCAGGCCCAGGTCTATCAGGTTCAGGTCAAGCGTTGCAGCGTGATCGCGCCCTATGACGGCCAGATCGTGCAGCGCAAGGTCCAGCGCTACGAAAGTGTCTCGGTCGGCTCGCCGATGCTGGAGATCGTCGACAACCGCACCCTGGAAATCCACCTGCTGGTGCCGTCGCGCTGGATGGGCAAGCTCAAGCCCGGACAGACCTTCAGCTTCGTCCCGGATGAAACCGGCCAGCCGCTGACCGCCACCATCAAGCGCCTCGGCGCGCGGATCGACGAAGGCAGCCAGACCCTGCTGCTGGTGGCCAGCCTGCCCAAGGCCGAAGGCCTGCTGGCGGGCATGAGCGGCACGGCGCATTTCGCGGAGCTGAAATGAACGCACCGGTGGCGGGAGCGGTGGAGCGGGTCTTTGCCCAGTTCCTCGACCTGGAGCGGCTGACCCGGGCCGCCCGCACCACCGAGCAGTTGGCCTACAGCCTGGTCAATGACGGCCAGGCGCTGTTCGGCTTTCGCCATGCCGCGCTGCTGATCGCCGGCAAGGTGCGCGCGGTGACCGGGGTCAGCGCGGTGGAGCCGAATGCGCCGTTCGTAGCCTTCGTCGAACACGCCGTGGCGCAACTGTTCAAGCTGGAACGGGCCAAGCCCGCCACCGTGGTACCGATGGAGGCTTTCAGTGCGTCGGTGGTCGAAGACTGGCAGAGCCTGTCGGCGTCGCAGGTGTTCTGGCTGCCGCTGCTGGACCACAAGGGCGAGGTGTTCGGCGGCCTGTGGCTGGCCCGCGACAATCCCTGGAGCCCTTCCGAACAGGTGTTGCTGGCACAACTGGGCGACACTTACAGCCATGCCTGGCTGGCCCTGCAGCCGCGTCGGCCGTGGCGGCTGCGCCTGACCCGCAAGCGCCAGGTGCTGCTGCTGGCCCTGGCGCTGCTGAGCCTGCTGATTCCGGTGCGCCAGTCGGTGCTGGCGCCGGCCGAGGTCGTGCCGCTGGCCGGGCGGGTGGTGGCGGCGCCGCTGGACGGGGTGGTCGCCGAGTTCCTGGTCAAGCCCAACCAGACGGTGAAGACCGGCGATTTGCTGGTCCGTTTCGAAAGCACCACCCTCAAGGCCCAGGCCGATGTGGCCCAGCGGGCACTCGGGGTGGCCGAGGCCGAATTGAAGGCCAACGCCCAGCGGGCCTTCGCCGATGCCGAATCGAGTGCGAAACTCGACCTGCTGGCGGCCCGGGTCGAGCAGAAGCGCGCCGAGCGTGACTACGCCGCCGAACTGCTCAAGCGCAGCGAGGTGCGCGCCGAGCGCGACGGCATCGCGGTATTCGCCGATGCCGAGCGTTGGACCGGCAAGCCGGTGCAGACCGGTGAGCGCCTGATGGAACTGGCCGACCCGAGCCAGGCCGAACTGCGCATCGAACTGGCGGTGGGTGACGCCATCGCCCTGGAACCGGACGCCGAAGTGGCGCTGTTCCTCGACAGCGATCCGCTGCAGCGCCATTCGGCCAGGCTCGAGCGGGTGGCCTATGAGGCGCAGACCACGCCGGCCGGCCAGTTGGCCTATCGCCTGGACGCCAGCTTCAGCGACTCGCCGCCACCGCGTATCGGCCTGCGCGGCACCGCGAAAATCTTCGGCCAGCGCGCACCGCTGGCCCTGTACCTGCTGCGCCGGCCGCTGGCCGGGCTGCGCCAGAGCGTCGGCCTGTAATGAACCTGCCCAGCCTGCGCGCGGACCTGCAACTCACACCCGCCTCGGCGGCCCTCGACGGCTCGCCACGCTGGACCCTGGCCGATCCGGTGCGCGGTCGCTATTTCAAGCTGGGCGCCCAGGCCATTCGCCTGCTGCGGCACTGGTCGCTGGGTGACCCGGCGCGGGTGCTGCAGGCGGCGAACGACGAACCGGGTCTGCCGTTGGGCGAGCCGGAACTGGAACAGATGCTGGTCTTCCTGCGCAGCCACGACCTGATCGCCGCACTCGATCCGCAACAGCGTGCCAGCTACGCCTGGAAGGCCGCCGCCTCGCGCCAGAGCCTGTGGCAGATGGCGCTGCACCAGTACCTGTTCTTCCGTATTCCGCTGTGGCGTCCGGATGCCTTTCTCAACCGCGCCTGGCCATGGCTGGCGCGTTTCGGCCCGCGGTTGCTGCGCTACGGGCTGCCGCTGACCCTGGGCCTCGGGGTGTTCCTGGTCTCGCGGGACTGGGAGCGCTTTCTCGCGACCTTTCCCCACCTGTTCAGCCTGGGCGGGGCGATGGCCTTTGGCGTGGCGCTGTTCTTCGCCAAGCTCTGTCACGAATTCGGCCATGCCTTCATGGCCAAGCGCGCCGGCTGCCGGGTGCAGAGCATGGGCGTGGCGTTCATGGTGCTGCTGCCGCTGTTCTATACCGACGTCAGCGATGCCTGGCGGGTCAACGACCGCAAGGCACGGCTGCTGATCGGCGCCGGTGGGGTGCTGGCGGAAATGCTGCTGGCCTGCATCGCCCTGCTGGCCTGGTCGCTGCTGCCGGACGGCGCGGCGCGCACGGCGGCGTTCATGCTCGCCAGTGCCACCTGGCTGACGACCCTGGCGGTCAACCTCAACCCGTTCATGCGCTTCGATGGCTATTTTCTGCTCAGCGATTTCTGGGAGGTCGACAACCTCCAGGGCCGGGCCTTCGCCCTGTGTCGCTGGCGCTTGCGCGAGGCGCTGTTCGGCTACGGCGAGCCGGCACCCGAGCCCTGGTCGGCCAGCATGCGCCGGCGGCTGCTGGGCTGGGGCTTCATGTCCTGGCTGTGGCGGGCGGCGCTGTTTTTCGGGATCGCCCTGGCGGTCTATCACCTGTTCTTCAAGTTGCTGGGTATCTTCCTGATGCTGGTGGAGCTGGGCTGGTTCATCTTCCTGCCGATCTTCAAGGAGACCCGCGAATGGTGGGCACGCCGCGAACAGGCGCACACCCCGCGGGTACTGCTCAGCGGCCTGGGCCTGCTGGGCCTGCTGTTGCTGGTGGCGGTTCCCTGGCGCAGCAGCGTGGAAGTGCCGGCGATGCTCGAGGCCGGGCGGGTCACGGCGTTGCATGCGCCGGTGGCGGCGCGGGTCCGCCAGGTCAATGTGGAGGATGGCCAGCGGGTCGAGCAGGGCGCAGTGCTGGTGGAACTGGAGTCGCCGGATATCGAATCGCGCTCGATCATCGTCCGGCGCGAGATCGATATCCTGCAATTGCAGCTGCGGCGCCAGGCCGGTCGCAGCGAAACCGCGGCGGATGTCGGCATTCTCGAACAGCGGCTGGCCGAATCGGTGGCCGAGTACCGTGGCCTGCAGGCCCGGCGTGAACGCCTGCTGTTGCGGGCACCCCAGGCCGGCCAGGTGCGTGACCTGATGCCGCAGTTGCGTGCCGGACGCTGGGTTTCGACCCGCGAGCCGCTGGCGCGGATCGTCGAGGAGGGCACGCGCCTGCGCGGCTATCTGGCCGAGGAGGACCTGTGGCGGGTCGCGCCCGGTGCGAGCGGTCGTTTCGTCGCCGATGACCCGATGCGCCCGGCCTGGCCGGTGGAACTGCTGGATGTCGATGCCAACGGTGTATCCGTCATCGACCAGGAGGCGCTGACGTCCGACCACCACGGGCCGATTGCCGTGCGCCGTGACGAGAACCGCCGGCCGGAGCCGGTGCAGGCGCAGTATGGCGCGCGGCTGAAGCTGCTCGAAGAGGTGCCGACACCCAGTCATCCGCTGCGCGGCGTGGCGGTGTTGCAGGGACGCAGCGAGTCGCTGCTGGGCATCGCCTGGCGCCGGATGGCGGCGCTGGGCGTGCGTGAAAGCGGTTTTTGACCATTAACCAGGTTCAGGGAAATATTCCGATGTTGAACAGTTCGTCGGCTGCCGGTTTGTCCATGCGGCCCGCGCGGCCCACCGATGCGCCCTTTCTGCAGAGTCTCTACCAGTCGGCCCGTCCGGAATTGCAGTTGATCGATGCCGAGCCGGAGCTGATCGAGCAGGTGATCGCCCAGCAGTTCCAGGTTCAGGAACAGGGTATCGGCGAGCATTTCCCCAATGCCCTGCACTATGTGGTGGAGAAGCTCGATACGCCCATCGGCGTGCTCAGCGCCGACTTCGGGCCCAATGAAATCCGCGTCCTGTACCTGGCGTTCATTCCGGCGGCACGGGGCAAGGGTTTCGGTCGGATGGTGCTGCAGGACGTGCAGAAGGCCGCCACCCAGGTGCGCTGCCCGGTCGCGACGACGGTCTGGGCGAGCAATCCCCAGGCGCGCCAGCATTACCTGGCGCTGGGGTTTCAGGTCGAAGAGAGCACACCGGGGGCCGAGCGGCTGGTGTGGTATCCGGGTTTCAGTTGAAGACGATGTTGAAGTAGCCCAGGGCCGGATCACGGCCCAACGCCGGCTCCCGCGACACGAACACCTCCTCGAGCCGCCCCAGGCCTGGCAACTCCAGGCTGCACAGGCCGTCGACGAAATCCGTCGGTTGCAGGCTGTGCAACTGGACGATGAACGGCGTACGTGTCATTTCCGGCAACTGTGCCTGCGAGCGCAGCGCTATGGACTCGATCCGGACTTGTAACGGGCTGCCGTCGGGCAGGTAGAGCGGGCAGGACTGATCCACCAGGGGCTGGAAGTGTTCGCTTGAAACATGTTGCAGCATTGATGCTCTCCGTTTGTATGGGAGCCGGGCAGCCGGCTCCCACGGGCTCTATCAGTTGCGCGAAGGGTAGAGCCCTTCCAGGGCGATGCTGAAGTTCACCGCCAGGTAGGGGTTGATCACGTTGATCGGTATGCTGCCACCGACAGTGTTCAGAGTGCCGCCGATGGTGCTGCCCACGCCCTTGAGCGGAACGGCCGTTCCCAACTGGTCGGAGAAGATGCCGGCCGAGGGTGGGCCCGACGGTGCGGAGGCGCCGATGTAGCAGTTGGTCGCCGTTGGTGCGGTGACCGCATTGCTGGGTGCGCTCGCCAGGCCGATGGTGGTGGTGACGGTCAGCCCGGCGGTGGAGATCTGCTGGGCTGGCACGTTGGTGCTCAGCAGGGTGACGTTCTCGGTGCCAGCGCTCTGGCCGATGGTGCGCGAGGACAAGCCGGGTCCGGTGCCCTGGCCGACGGGCAGGCGGCTCTGCAGGTTGGGGAGGGCAAAGTTGGTGGTGCCGTTGCCTCCGTAGTAGGTGCCGATCAGGGCGAACAGCACCTGTTGCTGCGAAAGGTTCATCAACTGCCCGGCGCAGAGTGCCCAGCCCCGAGGGGCGTAGTTGAATCCGAACATCTGGATAGTACCGACAAAAACTTCCATGGATCCATTTCCTTCAGCTGTGTTGAGTGAGGTGCTGCGCCCGGCTATCCCGAGTCTGTAGTGCACCGGGTGACAGAGTAGCCTTTGTCTTTGACGTTTAGGTTTTTTTTGTCGGACAAAAGTCGCGAATGGAACAGCTGGGCAAGCCGATGTCGTTCTAGCCTACAATTCACCGCGTCATGCCTCCCGGGGAGGCAGTCGTTGACTTGTTGAGGGTGGTAATGGGCGTTCCCGGTAGTCATGAAACGATAAAGCGGCTTTACGATCAGCCTGTCATACCCCTGCAACCCCTTGTGCAACTGCTTCGCGAACCCTGGCTGGTACCGCTGCTGGCGCTGGCCCTGGCATTGCGCCTTTATCAGCTGACAGCTGCGGCGATCTGGGGCGACGAAGGTTCCAGCCTGCTGCTGGCGCAATACCCGCTGACCGAGCTGTGGACTCATGCCGCCCGGGATGTTCACCCGCCCTTGTATTTCGCCCTGTTGCGCGGTTGGATCAGCCTGTTCGGCGACTCGATTTTCTCGATCCGCCTGGCCAGCGCCTTGCCCGGGGTCGTGGTGGTGTTCCTTGGCATCTGGCTGGCGCACCTGGTCGCCGCCGGTCGTCGGGCGACGATCCTGGCCGGTCTGCTATTGACGCTGCTGCCCACGGCGGTGCGCTACAGCCAGGAAATCCGCATGTATTCGCTGATGGGCGTGTGGCTGCTGGGCGCGACCCTGGCGCTGGTCTACTGGGTGCACAACCCGCAGCGCAAGCGCTACCTGGTGGCCTACGTGCTGTTGATGGCCGCCGGCTTCTACACCCACTACTTCACCGCACTGTGCGTGCTGTCGCATTGGTGCTGGCTGCTGTTGCTGCGTCGCCATCCCGAGAGTGGGCAACGCCCCATCGCCTGCCGCGACTGGTGGCTGGCCAACGTGGCGATCGTGCTGCTGTTCCTGCCCTGGTTGCCCGGCCTGATCGATCTCGTGCTGCACATGGACGAGCTGAAGGCCGGCGGTGATGTCGGCTGGGAACCCCCGGTGACCCTGGGCTCGTTGCCGTCGATGATCTGGCAGGTGCTGGCCCAGGACGATGGCGTGGGCATGCCGCTGTGGTTGTTCGCCAGTTTGCCGAGTGCCATGGTGCTGGTGATGGTGTTCATTGTCTGCGGCGATCGCAGCCGCTTCCACCTGGAAACGCTGCTGGTCATCTACAGCGCCCTGCCGCTGTTGCTGGTGTTCGCGGTGTCGTTCATTTCACCGGTCTTCATCGAGCGTTACCTGACGGTGCCGGCGCTGGGCCTGCCGATCCTCCTGGCCCTGGCCATCGACCGCCTCGCGCGAGGCCGCAAGGCCCTGGCCGGGCTGTTGCTGTTGGCGGTGCTGGCCGCGGAAGGGGTGGGGCTGAGGAACAACTACACAGTGGATGCCGACGACCAGTTCAACCACATGGTCGAATACATGAACCAGCACAGCCAGGCGGGCGACCAGGTGGTGCTGGGCGACATGTTCTGGTACCTGACCTGGGGCTACTACGACAGGAGCGCCACTGCGCCGCGGTTGTATACGCCGCCGACCGCCAAGGGCGAATCGACCCGGCCCAATCGCTACGGATTCGGCACGCTGATCGACGAAAAGGCCGGGGTTTATCTCGATCACCTGGAGGACCTGCCGGCGGGCAATGGGCGGGTCTGGCTGGTGATGAGCCGGGTTGCACCGGATGAGTTCCCGTCGATTCCGACCGGCTGGCGGAAAATCGACCAGCACGCGGGGGGCGATACGCAGGCGGTTTTATATGAGACCTGCCATCCTTCATGTAGTGAACACTAACCGCCAAGGGCTTGATATAGCTCAATCGGAGCGTTCTCAAGAGCTGTGGAAACGGGCGAAGTCCCGTGTTCATGGGCCTTTTCCGGCTTAAGGCACGGATGATTGATATCAAAACACTACTAGTCTGAAACACTTCCTTACGCTAGGCTTTGTCCTACAAAGGGACTTACGTCTAGGGTGAAGGGATTGCGCAGTTTCCATTTTATCTCCGGTTTGCCGCGCTCAGGCTCGACCCTGCTGTCCGCCATTCTCCTGCAGAACCCGCGGTTTCATGCCGGCATGAGCAGCCCGGTCGGCACGTTGTTCAACGGCGTGCTGGAAAACTGCAGCGCCGGCAGCGAATTCGGCGCAGTGATCGACACCGACACCCGCCGCCGCCTGTTGCGTGGGCTGTTCGACTCCTACTACGCCGACAAGACCAGCCAGTCCGTCATCTTCGATACCAATCGGCAGTGGTCCGCGCGCCTGCCGGCGCTGCAGGACCTGTTTCCCCGTTCCAAGGTCATCGTCTGCGTGCGTAACGTGGCCTGGGTCATGGACAGCCTGGAACGGCTGTACCGCGCCAACCCCTTCGAGAACACCAAGCTGTTCACTGACGATGTCGAGCGCAACACGGTCTACAGCCGCTGCGAAACCCTGGCCCAGCGCAATCGCCTGGTGGGCTACGCCTGGACCGCGCTGAAGGAAGCCTATTACGGCGAACACGCCGACTCCCTGCTGCTGGTCGACTACGACCTGCTGTCCCAGGCGCCGGAGCGGGTGTTGCGGCTGGTCTACGACTTCATTGGCGAGCCCTGGTTCGAGCACGATTTCGACAACCTGGCCTACGACGCGCCCGAGTTCGACCAGGCCCTCGGTGTCGCCGGCCTGCACAAGGTCAAGCCGAAGGTGGCGCTGGAGTCACGGCGCACCATCCTGCCGCCGGACCTGTTCGAGAAATATGCAGAGCTGTCGTTCTGGAACGATGGAACGGCCAGCGCCGCGAATGTGATTCGCATGAAAACCAACACCGCGGTCAACTGATCGCGGTTTTTTAATCTCAACAGAAAAATTCTTTGGGCGCATGAACGCTCAAGTGCAGGTGAAGCATGTGGTGGAGCAAACCGAAAGCGCGGGCTGAAGGCGTGAGAACCCTGGCTTCACCCATGATCATCCCGCTTGAGCCACGCATGCTGTTCGACGGCGCCGTGGCCGCGACCGTGGCCGAGGCCGCGCAGCCGACCGACCACGCCACCGCCAGCACCGACGCGGCCAAGGCGCCCACCAGCGATCACGCGGCGGCCAGCAGCGACACCCACGCGCAGTCCGACGCCACTCCAGCCGCCACGCCGACAGCGGTGCCCGGCCAGTCGGTGGTGTTCGTCGATTCGCGGGTGAAGGATTTCGACAGCCTGCTCAAGGGCGTCGCCCCCGGCACCCAGGTGGTGGTGCTCGACGCCAGCAAGGACGGCCTGCAGCAGATCGCCGACTACCTGGACACCCACCAGGGTATCAGCACCGTGGAAATCCTCGCCCACGGCAACTCCGGAGACCTGTGGCTGGGCAACACCTACCTGTCGGCCGACAACGTGGCGGCGCGGGCCGACGTGCTGGCGCGCATCGGCAGCGACATGAACGTCGGCGGCGACATCCTGATCTACGCCTGCAACACCGCCGCCGGCGACAAGGGCATCAGTTTCGTCGACTCCCTGGCCCAGTACACCGGGCGGGATATCGCCGCGTCCACCAACCGCACCGGCCTGGGCGGCGACTGGACCCTGGAAATCGCCACCGGCACCATCGAAAGCCACAACGTGCTCTCGGCCGATGCCATGGCCGCCTACCAGTACGGCCTGGCGACCATCACCGTGACCAACAGCAACGACACGGGCGCCGGCTCCCTGCGCCAGGCGCTGAGCGATGCGGTGGCCGGCGATATCGTCACGTTCAACAGTGCGATGACGGTCAACCTGAACTCGCAACTGGTCATCACCAAGAACCTCACCGTCGATGGCGACCTGAACAACGACGGCACCGCCGACGTGACCGTGAGCGGGCAGTACAAGACCCAGGTGCTGCGGGTCAATGCCGGGGTCACCGCGACCCTCGATGGGCTGGTCATTACCAAGGGCCTGGCCGTCGGCCAGGGTGCCAACGCCGGTTCGGACGCCTCCGCGTCCATGGGCGGCGGTATCGTCAACCTCGGCAACCTGACCCTCAACAACGTCACGGTGACCGCCAACGCCGCTTCCGGCGGCGGTGGTGGTGGCGGTGTCAGGGGCGGCACCGTGGGCGGCGGTGGCGGCGGTGGCGGTGCCCTTGGCGGGCAGGCCGGTGGCCGTGGCGGTGATGCCGGCAACGGTCAGGGCTACTACGCCGGCAAGGCGGGTACGGCCAATACCGGCGGCAATGGCGGTGGCTACAACCCTACCGTCATGGGCGGCCGCGGCGGCAGCAGCACCGGTGGTGCAGGGGGCCAGGGCGCCTTCGGCTACAGCAATGGTGGCGGTGGTGGCACAGCGAACAACGGCACCCTTTCCATCGGTGGCGGCGGTGGCGGTTCCGGCTGGGACAGCGCCGGCCGTGCCGGCGCTGCGGCCAGCGGCGGTATCTACAACGGTACTACTGGCACCCTGACCATCGTCGGCACTTCGGTCATCTCCAACAACGTTGCGGCCGGTGGTGGCGGCGGCGGTGGTGGTGGCAGCGGTGCAGGCGCCTCCTCCGACCCGGGCGGTGCCGGCGGCAAGGGCGTCGGGGCGATCTGGAACCGGGGCACGCTGCGGATCACTGCGGCCAACTACAGCGCGCTGGGCAGCGGCAGCAACAAGGGGGCCAGCGGTATCGGCGGCTCGGGCGCGGGTGGCCAGGGCGCGACGCCGTCGGCGGTGGACGGCATCTACAACGATGGTGGTGTCCTGAACACCGCCTACAATCCGGCACCGACCGCGACCATCGTGGTCAGCAACACGACCCAGCACATCGGCAGCACCTCGCTGGTGACCATCACCTTCAACCAGGCGGTGACCGGTTTTGCCCTGGCCGACCTGACGGCGTCCAACGGCACTCTGAGCAACCTGACCACCAGCGACAATATCACCTGGACTGCGACCCTCACGCCAAATTCAAGCGTCAGCAGTGCCAGCAACGTCATCACTCTGGACAATACCGGCGTCAACAGCACTTCGACCGGTACGGCGGGCAGCGGCACCACCACGTCCAACAACTACTCGGTCGACACCGTACGGCCAACCGCGACCATCACGGTCGCCAGCGCCACGCTGACCACCAACAACACGTCGACGGTGAACATCACCTTCAGCGAGGCCGTGAGCGGTTTCAGCCTGGCCGACATGACGGCGACCAATGGCACCCTGAGCAACCTGAGCACCAGCGACAACATCCACTGGACCGCGACCCTGACGCCGAACGCTGGCAATACCAGCAACAACAACTACGTCCTTCTGGACAACAGCCTCTATACCGATGCCTCGGGCAACACCGGCGCCGGCGTGGCCCTGTCCAACCTCTACGCGGTCGATACCCAGCGGCCGACCGCGACGATCGTGGTCAGCAACAATACGTTGAACATCGGTGGCAGCAGCCTGGTGACCATCACCTTCAGCGAGGCGGTGAGCGGTTTCTCCCTGGCCGACCTGACGGCGTCCAACGGCACCCTGAGCAACCTGACCTCCAGCGACAACATCACCTGGACCGCGACCCTGACCCCGACCAACGGTGTCACCCACAGCGGCGATGTGGTCACCCTGACCAACTCCGGGGTCACCGACCTGGTGGGCAACGCCGGTACCGGCACCACCAACTCCAACACCTACTCGGTCGACACCCAACGGCCGACCGCGACCATCGTGTTCGCCAACCCGAACATCGGCATCGGCCAGACGTCGCAGGTGACCATCACCTTCAGTGAAGCGGTGAGCGGCTTCACCAACGATGACCTGACCGTGACCAACGGTACCCTGAGTTCGGTGACCAGCAGCGACGGCGGCGTCACCTGGACCGCCACCTTCACCCCGACAGCGGGCGTCGACAGTGCGAGCAACCACGTGACCCTGGACAACAGCGGCGTGGTCGACGGAGCGGGCAACGCCGGCAGCGGCACCACCACGTCCAACAACTATGCCATCGATGGCGTGCGGCCGACCGCGACCGTGGCCATCGACAAGAGCTCGCTGATCATCGGCCAGACCGCGCAGGTGACCATCACCTTCAGCGAGGCGGTGACCAACTTCTCCAACAGCGACCTGACGGTGTCGGGCGGCAGCCTGAGCGCGGTGAGCAGCAGCGATGGCGGCATCACCTGGACCGCGACCTTCACCCCGACCGGGAACATCACCAACGCCAGCAACGTCATCACCCTGGATAACACCGGCTACACCGATACGGCCGGCAACGCCGGGACCGGCACCAGCGTGTCGAACAACTACGCGATCGACACCCAGCGTCCGACCGCCACCATCGTCATGTCGGACCCGACCCTGAGCGCCGGTGAGACCTCGCAGGTGACCATCACCTTCAGCGAAGCGGTGACCGGCTTCACCCTGGGCGACCTGAACGCCGGCAACGGTACCCTGAGCAACCTCAGCAGCAGCGATGGCGGCATCACCTGGACCGCGACCTTCACCCCGAATGCCAATACCAGCAGCGGGACCAACGTCATCACCCTGGCCAATACCGGAGTGACCGATATCGCCGGCAACAGCGGCACCGGCACTACCAGTTCGGTGAACTACACCATCGACACCGTGCGTCCCACCGCGACCATCGTGGTGGCCAACCCGGCGCTGAAGATCGGCGACACCTCGCAGGTGACCATCACCTTCAGCCAGGCGGTGTCCGGCTTCACCAATGCCGACCTGACGGTGGTGGGCGGTACCCTGAGCGCGGTGAGCAGCGCCGACGGCGGTATCACCTGGACGGCGACCTTCACCCCGGCCGGCAACATCAGCAACGCCGCCAACCACATCACCCTGGACAACAGCGGCGTCAATGCGGTCTCCTCGGGTAACGCCGGTACGGGCCTGACCACGTCCAACAACTACGTGATCGATACCCAGCGGCCGACCGCGACCATCGTCGTGGCGGACAACCAGCTGGGCATTGGCGGCAGTTCGCAGGTGACCATCACCTTCAGCGAGGCGGTGACCGGTTTCAGCCTGGCCGACCTGACGGCGTCCAACGGCACCCTGAGCAACCTGAGCACCAGCGACAACATCACCTGGACCGCCACCCTGACCCCGGCGGCGGGTGTGAACGCGAGCAACAACCATGTCAGCCTGGATAACACCGGCGTGACAGACGTTGCCGGTAACGCGGGCTCAGGCGCCACCGCCTCGAATGCCTATGCAGTGGACAGCGTGCGGCCGACGGCGACCATCGTGATGAGCGACCCGACGCTGTCGGCTGGCGAGAGCACCACCGTGACCATCACCTTCAGTGAAGCGGTGACCGGTTTTGACAATAGCGACCTGAGCGTGCCCAACGGTACCCTGAGCACGCTCACCAGCAGCGATGGCGGCATCACCTGGACCGGCACCTTCACCCCGAATGCCAATGTTCGCGACACCAGCAACGTGCTTACCCTGAACAACACCGGCTATACCGACCTGGCCGGCAACACCGGTGTCGGCGTGACCAACTCGGCCAACTTCACCATCGACACCGTGCGCCCAACGGCGACCATCGTGGTGGCTAACCCGGCGCTGAATGTCGGCTCCACCTCGCAGGTGACCATCACCTTCAGCGAGGCGGTCAGTGGTTTCACCAATGCCGACCTGACGGTGGAGCAGGGTACCCTCAGCGCGGTGAGCAGCAGCGACGGTGGCGTGACCTGGACGGCCACCTTCACGCCTTCGGTGAACATCGCCGACACCACCAACGTCATCACCCTGGACAACAGCGGCGTGCAGAACGCGTCGGGCAACGCCGGCAGCGGCACCACCACGTCCAACAACTACGCAATCGACACCCAACGGCCAACGGCGACCATCACCGTGGCCAATCCCAACCTGGGCATCGGCCAGACCACCACCGTGACCATCGCCTTCAGCGAGGTGGTGAGCGGTTTCAGCCTGGCCGATCTCAGCGTTGCCAACGGCGTACTGTCCAACCTGGCCAGCAGCGACGGCGGCAAGACCTGGACCGCGACCCTGACGCCCACCGCGGCGATCACCGACCCGAGCAACCTGATCGTGCTCGATACCGCGCTGGTCAATGACAACGCCGGCAACGCCGGAGCCGATATCGCCATCTCCAACAACTACGTGATCGACGGCGACCGGCCGACCGCGACCATCGTGGTCGCCAACCCGAACCTGACTGCCGGCCAGAGCACCACCGTGACCTTCACCTTCAGCGAGAAGGTCACCGGCTTCAGCCTGGACGACCTCAGCGTGGCCAGCGGTACGCTGTCCAACCTGGCCAGCAGCGATGGCGGCAAGACCTGGACCGCGACCCTGACGCCGACGGCAAACCTGAACGACCCGAGCAACTTCATCACCCTCGATACCAGCCTGGTGACCGACCTGGCCGGTAACGCCGGCGTCGGTTTCGCCAACTCGAACAACTATGCGATCAACACGGTGGCCCAGGGCGGCGATCCACAATTCCGCGTCAGCGGCCCGAGCGTGTCGACACCGAGTGCGCCGAACCAGCCGCTGCAACCGACCATCTTCGGCCCGCCCACCGGCAACCTCGGTTCGCCCCTGGGCTTCCCGCCGCTGTTCGAGCAGCGTGACATGGGCGCGGGGCTGCCGCCGACCGGCAGCATCTTCCTCAACAATGGGGCGTTGGCGCCGAGTTTCATCGCCCAGGTCTTCAGTTCCAGCGATAGCGGTGGCAATGGCACGGGCCAGGGTTTCCTCGGCTTCGGCGGCGGTGATGGCGGGGTGTTCGGCAGCAGCACGTTGTCGGGGCTGTTCAACCGTGAGTCGTCGACTGGCGACGCCAGCGGTGCCAAGGCCTTCGAGCGCCAGGGCAGCAAGAGCCTGGGTGATCCGGCCCAGGGCCTGCGCGGCGTTTTCGGTGCGCCGACCCTCGGTCAGCAGTTGCAGCAACTCAAGGACAGCGAGCAGAAACAACTGCATGAGCTAGCCTGGGCGTTGGAACAGGTCGGTGTCAGCGCAATACCGGCCTGAAAATCATTGGCAATCCGCGCCGACACGCGTCGGCGCCCATAAAGAAAAAAGCGGCAGTCAGGGGCGATGCTAGGGATGAGAAGAAGTCAGAAGTTGTTCAGCGTCAGCCTGCTGGCGCTGGTAGTCAGCGGTTGTGCCGTCACCAGCCAACCGATCGATCGCAGCGTCAGCGAGCAACGGGCGAAAAGCGATCTGCAGAACATGTACAAGGATCAGGAGCCGCTCAATGGCCCGCTGACCCTGCACGAGGCCATGGCCCGCGCGGTGAAGTACAACCTCGAAGGCCGTCTGAAGATCATGGAGGAGGCCCTGGCCAAGCGTCAGCTGGACCTCGCCAGCTTCGACATGCTGCCGCGCATGGCGCTGTCGGCCGGTTATGCCGGGCGCAACAATGTCAGTGCTTCCAGTAGCCGCAGTGTCGAGACCGGTAGCCAATCCCTGGAACCGTCGACCTCCCAGGACCGCGATCGCCGCGTCGCCGACCTGACCATGGTCTGGAACGTGCTCGACTTCGGCGTCAGCTACATCAATGCCAAGCAGCAGGGTGACCAGCGCCTGATCGTCCAGGAACGTCGGCGCAAGGTGATCAACACCATCGTCCAGGACGTGCGTTCGGCCTATTGGCGGGCGGTGGCGGCCGAGCGTCTGCTCAAGCAGATCGACAGCCTGATGGCGCGGGTCGAGGCGGCACAGAACAACAGCCAGCAGATGAGTGACCAGCGCATCGGCGACCCGATCCAGGCCCTGGGCTACCAGCGTGCGCTGATCGAGGCCACCCGCCAGTTGGAAGAACAGCGCAAGGCGCTGACCCTGGCCAAGACCGAACTGGCGACCCTGATCAACCTGCCGCTGGGCACCAACCTGACCCTGGCGACCACCGACGACTATGCGATTCCCGAGCTCAAGGTCGACATGGCCAAGCTCGAGCAGGAGGCCCTGGCCAGCCGTCCCGAGCTGCGCGAGCAGGATTACCAGACCCGTATCAGCGCCAACGAGACCCGCAAGGCCATGCTGCGCCTGCTGCCGGGGCTGGAGTTCTCGGCCGGCGGGCACTACGACAGCAACTCGTTCCTGGTCAACGACAAGTGGGCCGACTACGGCGTCAAGGTCACCTGGAACCTGTTCAACGTGATCTCCGCCCCAGCCGCCATCGACGTGGCCAAGGCCGGCGAGGAAGTCGCCGGTGCCCGGCGCCAGGCGATGTCCATCGCCGTACTGGCCCAGCTCTACGTGGCCAACGCCAACTACCGCGAGGCGCTGCGCCAGTTCAAGACCAGCCAGAAACTCTCCAGCATCGACGGGCAGATCGTCGGCCAGTTGCGTAACCGCCACCAGGCCGCGGGCATCGGCGAGCTGGAGCTGATCCAGGGCGAACTGAACAACCTGCAGGCCGACCTGCGCCGCGACCTGGCCTATGCCGACCTGCGTAACGCCTACGGGCAGATCTTCGCCAGTGCGGGCCTGGACCCGTTGCCACCGGAAGTCTTCTCGACCAAGGTTCAGGCGATTGCCAGTGCCCTGGCCAGCCGCGAGTCGCAGTGGGCAGCCGGGAACATCAGCACGCCAGCGCCCGATGCCAAGGTGCAGCAGTAACTTGCTGGTACCACGGAGGAGCCCCCATCGTCTTCTGCGCGAGGGCCTTCAGGGGCATCGCGCCGGGGTGATGTCCTGAGCCTGCCAGCCTTCTCCCGCCTGCCGGTCACGCTGGCCCTGCCACCGTTGCTGCAGGCGCTTGCGCGTATTCCCGAGGCGGCCTGGAAGCCGCACTTCAATACCGGTTACTACGACGGCGACTGGAGCGGCGTGGCGCTGATTTCCCCGGCTGACGCGCGGGGCGAACTGAGCCACGGAGCCGGTGTGGCGGTCGAGCGCGAACCCTGGCTGCGGGATGCGACTTGGGCCTGCGCCCTCGATCTGCCGCTGTCGATTCGCTCGGCCCGCTTGCTGCGGCTCGGGCCGGGTGGGCGCATCCATGAGCATCGCGACTACGACCTGGGCGCACCGGACGCGGACCGGCGCCTGCATATTCCGTTGCTCAGTCCGCCCGGCGTGGATTTCATGCTCGACGGGCAACGTATCCCGATGAATGCCGGCGAGTGCTGGTTCCTCGACTTGGCCCGGCCCCACAGCGTCGATAACTGGGGGGAGGGCGAACGCATTCACCTGGTGCTCGACTGTCGCCCCGAGGCCTGGCTGGACCAGCAGATCGCCGCCGGCCTCGCGACCACGCCGGCCGCCGGTATTGGCCGGGCGGCCGGCGACCTTGCGCGGTTCCGGGCCTTGCTGGAGAGCGAGCCGGCGCTGTGCGAGGCCTTGCAGGGCCTGGAAGACACCGAAGCCTTCATCGCCTGCACACTGGCACTGGCGGCCGAACGCGGCTTGCGTTTCGGCCGCGAGGACCTGCGTGCGGCGATGCGCCAGGGGCGTAACGCCTGGAGTCGACAATGGAGCTTCTGAAGCACTGGCTGCCGATCCGAATCTGGCAGCAGGCCGGCGACTGGCGGGTGGACTGGTGCTGGTTCGGTGAGCGCAGGCTGACCCAGCCGTTCTTTCGTGATGCGGTGGACGAGGCGTTGCGGTTGCCGTTCAACCAGGCATTCCGTCGGGAAACCCCGTTGGCGGCGCTCAGCGAATGGCGGATGCCGGCTGTCGCGCCGACGGCCTTCATCTACCACGCCTCGCGCTGCGGCTCGACCCTGCTCTGCCAGATGCTGGCGCAGCTTGACGAGCACATCGTGGTCAGCGAACCGCCGCCGCTGGACAGCCTGTTGCGTGGCCAACTCGATGCCGAGGAGCGTCGTGCGGCACTGCGTGGCCTGCTGGCGGCCTATGGGCAGCGTCGGCATGGCGACGAGCGGGCGCTGGTGATCAAGCTCGATGCCTGGAACATCGGCGAACTGCCGCTGCTGCGCGAGTGTTTTCCCGAGACGCCGTGGCTGTTCGTGTACCGCGACCCCCTGGAAATTGCCGTCTCCCACTGGCGCCGGGCAGGCATGCACATGGTGCCGGGGATGATTGGCGCAAGCTGCCTGGAGACGTCCGGCCAGGACGACTCGCGGGAGGACTACATCGCCGCGCGCCTGGGGCGGATGTTCCAGTGGGCGGCGCAGCATTGCCAGGCCCTGGGCGGGCTGCCGGTCAACTACCGCGAACTGCCGTTGGCGCTGGAGGGGTATCTGGGCGAGTTCTTCGGACTCGATGCCCGGGAGCGCCGCCGGGTGTTTGCCGTGACCGGGCAGCATGCCAAGCAACCGGACCAGGCCTTCGTGCCCGACAGCCAGGACAAGCACCGGGAGGCTTCCGAGCGGCTCAGGCAACGCGTGTCCTTCTGGGCCGATGCGCCCTACCAGGCCCTGGAGCGGCTGCGCCTGGCCTGATCTGCGGTACGAATCCCCTCGAAAGTCCGCTCAAGGACACAAGCGCGCCTGCCCCGATCCGGTTTCAGATGCACCCGGCGCCGGACGGCCTAGACTTCTATTCATGGCTGGCCATGGCGCCCTGTTCCCCGGCGCTCAAGACAGGCCACTGAACCTTTGCGTTTCTCGTCCCCTCCATTGATGGGTGCGGGCCTGTCGCAACGCCGTGCCCGATACTTCCCCCGATAACTGGAGATGTCCATGGATTCCCCGACCCACAGCCTCACCGCCCTGTTCGAGCAACTGGGCCTGCCCAGCGACGCGGTGAGCATCGACCAATTCATCGCCGCCCATTCCCCCCTCAAGCCGGAGCTGCACCTGGCCGATGCGTTTTTCTGGAGCCAGGCCCAGGCCGACTTCCTGCGCAATGAAGTGCTGAAGGACGCCGATTGGGCCGAAGTGATCGATCAGTTGAATGTGCTGCTGAGGAAGGGGCGCGGCGGCTGAAATCACAAATTTGTTTCAAAGCTTGACGAAATCCTGATCGATGCGCGATATTGATAGTTAGCAAACTAACATTATGCGAATCCTCCTGTGTCCAAGCCCCTCGAACAGCTCCAGCAGACTATCTGCACCGGCATGGTGCTCGCCTCGCGCCACTGGCGGCGGGTCTGCCAGACCACGTTGGCCAACTATGGCATCTCCGAGGCCTGCGCCATGCCGCTGCTGATCATCGGCCGCATGGGCCCCGGCGTGCGTCAGGTCACCGTGGCGCAGATCGCCGGGATGGAGAGTCCGTCGCTGGTGCGCCTGCTCGATCAACTGTGCGGTGCCGGCTATGTGCAGCGTACCGAGGACCCCAGCGACCGGCGGGCCAAGACCCTCGGCCTGACCGAGGCCGGCCAGAGCCTGTTCCACGACATCGAAAAGCAGCTGGTCCGCCTGCGCCATGAGGTGCTGGGCGACCTGCCCCTGGCCGACCTGGAAGCCGCGCTGCGGGTGATTCGCGCCTTCGAGGCCGCCGGGCAGGCGTCGGGAGTGGCGGACTCTTGAAAGGTTTCTGGACAGGCATGCCGCCGGCCCGCGACTGGTTCTATGGTGTGCGGACCTTCGCGGCGTCGATGATCGCGCTGTACATCGCGCTGCTGATGGAGTTGCCGCGGCCCTATTGGGCGATGGCGACGGTGTACATCGTTTCCAGCCCCTTCGTCGGCCCCACCAGTTCCAAGGCGCTGTACCGGGCGGTCGGGACCTTCCTCGGCGCGGCGGCGGCGGTGCTGTTCGTGCCGCTGTTCGTGCAGACCCCGTTCCTGCTGGCCATAGTGGTCGCGCTCTGGACCGGCACCCTGCTGTTCCTCTCGCTGCACCTGCGCACCGCCAACAGCTACGCGCTGATGCTGGCCGGCTATACCATGCCGATGATCGCCCTGCCGGTGGTGGACAACCCGCTGAACGTGTTCGACATCGCCGTGTCGCGGACCGAGGAGATCTTCCTCGGCATCGTCGTCGCCGCAGTGGTCGGTAGCCTATTCTGGCCGCGTCGGCTGGCGCCGGTGCTGCTCGATGCCGCCGGCAAGTGGTTCGGCTCGGCCTCCAGCTACAGCCAGAAGTTCCTCGCGCGCAACGTGCAGACCGATGAAGTCAGCGCCCTGCGCTCGGCCATGGTCGCGACCTTCAACAGCCTGGAACTGATGATCGGCCAGTTGCGCCACGAGGGCGCCCGGCCGCAGATGGTGCGCAATGCCAAGGAACTGCGCGGGCGGATGATCCACCTGTTGCCGGTGGTCGATGCCCTCGACGATGCACTGTATGCCCTGGAGCGGCGCACGCCGGAGCTGGTCGCACGGTTCCAGCCGTTGCTGGCGGCGGCCCAGGCCTGGCTGGAGAGCACCGCCCGGGGCGCACCGCACGAACACTGGCAGGCCCTGCGCGCCCAGGTCGACAGCCTGCAGCCGAGCGCTGTCGAACTCGATGATCGCCGACAACTGCTGTTCTCCAACGCCCTCTATCGCCTTGGCGAGTGGATCGACCTCTGGCAGGACCTGCGCAGCCTGCAGGAGGCCATCCAGTGCGACAGCCAGGACAACTGGCGTGCGGTCTACCGTCACTGGCGGCTGGCGCGGCTGTCGCCGTTCATCGACCGTGGCCTGATGCTCTATTCGGCCGGCACCGCCGTACTGGCGATCGCCGTCGCCTCGGTGCTGTGGATCCTGACCGGTTGGAGCGACGGTGCCAGTGCGGTGATCCTCGCCGCGGTGGCCTGCAGTTTCTTCGCCGCGATGGACGACCCTGCACCGCAGATCTACCGGTTCTTCTTCTGGACCGCGATGTCGGTGATCTTCGCCAGCCTCTACCTGTTCGTGGTGCTGCCCAATCTGCACGATTTCCCGATGCTGGTGCTGGCGTTCGCCGTGCCGTTCATCTGCGTCGGCACCCTGACGCTGCAGCCGGCGTTCTACCTCGGGACCCTGCTGACCATCGTCAACACCTCGTCCTTCATCAGCATTTCCGGTGCCTATGACGCGGACTTCCTGAACTTCACCAACGCCAACCTGGCGGGGCCGGTAGGCCTGCTGTTCGCCTTCGTCTGGACCCTGGTGGTCCGGCCCTTCGGCGCCGAGCTGGCGAGCAAGCGCCTGACCCGTTTCAGCTGGCGCGACATCGTCCGTCTGACCGAGCCTGCGACCCTGGCCGAACACCGGCACATGGGGGTGAAGATGCTCGACCGGCTGATGCAGCACCTGCCGCGCCTGGCCCTGACCGGCCAGGATACCGGGGCCGCGCTGCGCGAGTTGCGGGTCGCGCTCAACCTGCTCGACCTGCTGGCTTATACCCCGCGGGTGATCGGTGTGGGCAACGTGTTGCTCAAGCAGGTGGTGGAGGAGGTCGGTGAGTATTTCCGCGCCTGCCTCAAGGCCCGCGAGCGCCTGCCGGCGCCCGCGCCCTTGCTGATGACGCTGGACCGCACGCGTCGGGCCCTGAGTTCCCAGGGGCTGGACGACGGCGAAACCCGTCGACACCTGCTGCACGCCCTGAGCGGACTGCGCCTGGCGCTGCTGCCCGGCGTGGAGTTCGTCGACAGCGGCGATCAGTCGGACAACGTGCCCTATGGGATCAATGGAGTGCCGTTATGATCGGTGACGTGGATATCAGCGGGGTGTTCCTGCCCACGCTACTGGTGCTGATGGGCATCACCTATGGCTTGTACCTCGTGGTGCACGAGTTGTTGACGCGCATCCACTTCTATCGCCTGGTCTGGCACCGGGCATTGTTCAACGTCGGTCTCTACGCTTTGTTGCTGGGCGTTGTGGATTCGTTCAGTCGATACCTGATGACATGAAAAAACCTATATTGACCATCGGCCGCGTGGTCCTGACCTTGCTCGTGGTGGCCTTCGCCTGTCTCGTGATCTGGCGCATGGTGATGTACTACATGTTCGCCCCCTGGACCCGCGACGGGCATATCCGCGCCGATATCGTGCAGATCGCCCCGGATGTCTCCGGGCTGATCCAGCAGGTCCAGGTGCGCGACAACCAGCCGGTCAAGCGTGGCCAGGTGCTGTTCAGCATCGACCAGGACCGCTTCAGGCTGGCCCTGCGCCAGGCCCAGGCGGCTGTCGCCGATCGCCAGGAGACCCTGGCCCAGGCGCAGCGCGAGAACAAGCGCAACCGTGGCCTGGGCAACCTGGTACCCGGCGAGCAACTGGAAGAAAGCCAGTCGCGGGTGGCGCGGGCCGAGTCGGCCCTGGCCGAAGCCCGGGTGGCGGTGGATGCCGCGCAACTGAACCTCGACCGTTCGGTGGTCCGCAGCCCGGTGGACGGTTACGTCAACGATCGCGCGCCGCGCGAGCAGGAATTCGTCACCGCCGGCCGTCCGGTGCTGTCGGTGGTCGACAGCGCCTCGTTCCATATCGACGGCTATTTCGAGGAAACCAAGCTCGACGGCATTCATGTCGGCCAGAGCGTGGATATCCGCGTGATCGGCGACAATGCCCGCCTGCGCGGTCATGTCGAGAGCATCGTCGCCGGCATCGAGGACCGTGACCGCACCAGTGGCTCGAATCTGCTGCCCAACGTCAACCCGGCCTTCAGTTGGGTGCGCCTGGCCCAGCGTATCCCGGTGCGCATCGCCTTCGATGAGGTGCCGGAGGATTTCCGCATGATCGCCGGGCGCACGGCCACCGTCTCGATCATCGACGACGCCGCGAAGGACACGGCCAAGCCGCAAGCCAAGCCAGAGGCCTCGAAATGAAACCGCTGGCAAAGGTAACGACCCTGGGCCTGGGCCTGTTGCTGTCGGCGTGCTCGATGGTCGGTCCGGACTATCACCTGCCGGCTGACGCGGCGATGCAGCGCAAGGACTTGCAAGGTTCGATCGCCGGTGAGAGCGACAACGTCGTTTCGGCGCCGGTACCGGCCGATTGGTGGCGGCTCTACCAGGACCCGCGATTGAACGAGCTGGTTCGCCAGGCGCTGGCTTCCAACACCGACCTGCGGGTCGCCGCGGCCAGCCTGGCGCGGGCTCGGGCCCAGGTGGACGAGGCCGAGGCCGCCGGTGGTTTCAGTGCCGGCATCAAGGCCGGCGCGCAACGCCTGCAGGAATCCGGGCAGGCCTTCCTGTTGGCGGAGAAGGTGCCGGTGGCGAACGTCGCCGATATCTCGCTGTCCGCTTCCTACCAGTTCGACCTGTGGGGCACCCTGCAGCGTGGCATCGAGGCGGCCAAGGCCAATGCCGATGCCACCCAGGCGGCGGGCGACGTGGCGCGGATCACCCTGGTGGCCGACGTGGTGCGTTCCTATACGCAGATCTGCGCGGCCAACGAGGAGCGTGAGATCGCCGAACACTCCCTCGATCTGCAGGCCCAGAGCACCGAGCTGACCAAGCGCCTGCGCGATGCCGGGCGCGGCGACGAAACCCAGGTCACCCGCTCGCAGACCCAGTTCAAGTCCCTGCGCGCCGAATTGCCGCGCTACACGGCGGCGCGCCAGGCCGGCCTGTACCGCTTGTCGATGCTGCTGGCCAAACCCGTCGATCAGTTGCCGGCCGGTGTCGCCGATTGCGCCCAGTTGCCGCATATCGCCCAGTTGCTGCCGGTAGGCGACGGTGCCGAACTGCTCAAGCGCCGTCCGGACATCCGCCAGGCCGAACGCCGGCTGGCGGCGGCGACCGCCGGGATTGGCGTCGCCACGGGTGAGCTGTATCCGAACATCAGCATTGGCGCCACCCTTGGCACGGTCGGCTTCGCCAAGGACCTTGGCGAACCCTCGACCAACCGCTGGGGGTTCGGCCCGGCGATCAGTTGGACGGTACCGACCAATGGTGCCAGGGCCCGTATCCGCGAAGCCGAGGCGACCACTCAAGGTGTGCTGGCGCATTTCGACGGGGTGGTGCTCAACGCCATCCGCGAGACCCAGACCAGCCTGGCCCAGTACACCGCGCAACTCGACCGCCGCGATGCCCTGGCCGATGCCGAGCAGTCGGCCAAGCTGGCCGCGGAGCAGACGCACCGCTTCTTCACCGCCGGCCGCGCGTCGTTCCTCGCCGACCTGCAGGCCACCCGCACCTACACCGACATGCGCGCGCAACTGGCCTCTGCCAACACCCAGGTGGCGATGAGTCAGATCGAGCTGTTCCTGGCGCTGGGCGGGGGGTGGGAAAGTACATCCGCAACCGCTGGCAAGTGAATCGGGATCCGGTATGACGACCCCGTATAATCGTTGTCGGGTCAGCCACTCTCGGGAAATCAGCAGAACATGGATTCCGATACTCTTTCGGTAGTTTGTACGGTCATCAGCATCATCGCCTCCGGTGTTATCGCCTGGTGCGTCTATCTCATCCAGAAGCGTGATGGGGAAATGAAGGAGACGATCTCGGCGCTGGACAGCCAGCGGATCGAGCGGGGACTGGAGCTCCAGCAGTTGAACGCCTTGCGCACCGCGTTGCTGCGAAATCAGCAGGATATGCAGACCCGGATGCTCGAAATGCAGGAGTGGCTGGGGCATCACATCAAGGAGCAGGTGGAAGACCTGCTGATGACGGAGCGCCATCCAGGATTCTTTGCCTCTGAAGACGTGCTGGACCTGACTCCACCGCGACCTGCCGCGCAATCGGATATCCCCCGGCTGGGTGAGCTGCGTCTCGATTCGCGCGTGATCAAGGCGGGCCAGACGGTTGGAGTGCTGTTCCGGGTCGATGATGACGGGATCAACTTCCCGGTCCCCCAGGGGGTTCTTGTCCGGTCGGGAGGGAAGGTGATTCCGGTTGATGGGACGTCTGCCAAGTACATGCACTGCCAGGTGCTGATACCTGCCGATTCCGGCCACGAACATGAGCTGGAGTTCGTCATGAAAGACGCCGCGAGCAATGAGAACACGCAGAAAGTTCTCATCCCCGTGTGTGCATGAACCCACTTCCGGCCCGGTAGAAGAACTTCGGACGAACGAGCTTCGGTCGTCCGTCGATACGCCAAGTCCATTGCTATGCTCTGAATTAGCGGCTGGCCGCCGCTGGTTCGGGGCTTCGGGTGAATCCCCTGGCGCGGCCGGCGTGGCCTGATGGGGATTCTAATAATGAAAAACCCTTATGCTCCCGGTTTCTGGTGTGCGGTAGTCGCCCTGGTGCTGCTGTCGGCGGCGTACTTCTATGGCGTGATGCTCGCCCACCAGATCGACAAGGCGCTGGTGTTCCTCGACAGCGTCTGTGCCCTGATCGCCGTGATGTCCATCGTGGTAGTGGCCTGGGCCAGCTACCAGACCCAACAGATCAGGAAGCGACAGTTGTCGCAGAGCAAGACCCTGGTGCTGGTCTGGGACACCAAGGTTGCCCTGCGCCGGGTCGAAACCGTGTTCGACCGCTATTTCTGGGGCAGTTACTGGCAGCCCGGGCGGACTTTCCAGGAGGTCATGGGCGAGCTGACCGGCACGCCGCTGGAGAAAAGCCTGGAGACCCTCAAGAGCCAATGCCTGAAACTCGACCGGGAAGTGGCCCACGACGAGCGCCACTGGCTGAAAAACGCCCGCGAGCTGGCGGACGTGGCCAGCGCCATGGCCCGTGAGCGCTATCAGCTGGACGTCTGCGACCCGCGTAACGACTCGCCGGACGGGGTGGTGATCAACCGCGACTTCGAGGTGCTGGTGTATACCTGGACCGCCCGGCTGAAAACCTTCGATCACCAGTTGGACGAGATGGAACTGCAATACTCCTGAGTCTTCGCCCGTCCGTCACCGGGTCTTCGGCCCGGGGTTCATCCACCGTCGCCCGGCGTGTCCGCCGGGCGAGCGGTATCTTTGCGTGCATTTTGCTTTCTGCGTCACATGCCGAGGCGAGGTCGGCAGGTGCGTCCATCCTGGTGCAAATGCTACTCTGCGCGCTTTCGGGGCGCCGTCGAGCCGAACCCGGTCAAGGGTTCAGGGAAGACCAGCATTTTTCAACACAACGGATATCTGATCGGGTCATTCATGAATAAATCAGCAGGCTTGCTGTTGGGGGTTGTCGTCGTGGTGGGTGCCTTGAGCACCGCCGGTGCCTGGTACACCGGCAATCAGCTGGAAGGAGCGCTGAACAGCTCCATCCAGGAGGCCAACGCCCAACTCAAGACAGCCCTGAACAGCGGCGGGGCGAATGCGAGCATCGAACTGGTGTCGCTGGAGCGCAACCTGTTCACCAGCACCGCGCACTACCGGCTCAAGCTGCAGAACCTGCAACTGAGTGAAGAGAACCAGGACATCGAGCTGCTGTTCGTCGATCACATCGAGCACGGTCCGCTGCCATGGTCGCGCCTGAAGTCGTTCAAGCTGGCGCCGGTGATGTTCAACAGCAACTACGAGCTGGAGAAGAACGACCTGACCGCCAAATGGTTCGATGCCGCCAAGGGCGCCGCACCGCTCAAGGGTATGGTCGCGCTGGGCTACGACCGTTCGGTCGACGGCAACATCGAACTGATCCCGCTGGATTTCGCCCCGGACGACAAGAGCACGGTGAAGTTTTCCGGGCTCAACCTGAACGTGGCCGGCACCGCAAAGGGTGCGAAGATCAAGGCCAACGGCTACATGGACAGCGTGAAGATCACCGGCCAGTCCGAAGAGGACGGCCCGGTGTCGGTCGAACTCGGCGGTTTCACCGTGGCCAGCGACCTGACCCGCAGCGACTTCGGTTTCTACCTGGGCGGCAACACCCTGGAGCTGAGCAGTGCCAAGGTCACCTATGGTGAGCAACCGGTGGTGGTGACGGTCAAGGACTTCGAACAGAAAGACAACCTGGAGGCCAACGGCAACGTGCTGTCCGGTCGTCTGGACTACACCGTCGGCGACATCGGCTACAACGGCAAGTCGGTGGGCAGCGCGAAACTGAACCTGAGCGCGAAGAACCTGGATATCCCGGCGGTGCGTTCGCTGACCGAGATGTACCGGGCCGAACTGAAGGCCATGCAACAGGCCGCCACCCAGGGTGAAGACGCCCCGGCGGTGCCCGAGCTGAGCGCCGAGCAGCAGATCAAGGCCCAGGCCGACATCAGGAAACTGCTGGCCGGCAAGCCGCAGATCGCCGTGGAGAACCTGTCGTTCAAGACCGCCAATGGTGAAAGCCGCTTCAACCTGCAGGTGAATCTGGACAACCCGTCGTCCACGCAACTGCCGCCGCTGGAACTGGGCAAGCAACTGGTTTCGCAGCTGGACGCCAAGCTGTCGCTGTCCAAGCCGATGATCGCCGACCTGGCCGGCGTACAGGCGCTGCTCGAAGGCCAGACCGATCCCAAGCTGATCGCCCAGCAGGCGTCGATGACCAGTGAGATGGCCGGAACCATGGCGTTGTCCACCGAGATGGCGACCATCGAGGGCATGGATATCGTGTCCAAGCTGCACTATGCCGCAGGCCAGGTGGACTTCAACGGACAGAAAATGCCGGTGGAAGACTTCATTGCCCTGATCATGTCCAAGGCCGGTGGCCTGGGCGGCGCGGAAGCGGCCGAGTAACGTTTCGAACGCGGCATCGGCCGTCCTGGCCGATGCCCTTCCACTCTGGATCCTGCCCCCGTTTTTTTCGTCTACCCTTCCTGAAAGACAGCGGAACCATGGGTTCCGCCTGCTGTCATGAGGCCCCGTCCTGCCCGTCTGGAACAGGCGGGAGCATTGGACTCCGGCTGCCTTCGGGAATTGGACGATATGCCGCGTAATACCCTGTTCTGCCCAGGCGGCAGATTGCGCCCGTTGCTCGGTGTGGCGCTGTGCAGCCAACTGCTGTGGCCACTCGCCGCGCAGGCCGATACCTCCTACGATCAGCTGATCCGCCAGGCCCGTGACGGCAGTTATACGCCGGCACTGACGTTCCTGCGGCAACTGCCGGCGACCCGGCAATCGGCCGGGCAGGTCAGCGACCATCTGCAGATCGCCAGCTGGGCCGGGCTGGATGCCGAAGTGGTCAGCGTCTACGAAACCCAGGGCGTGCAGCGCGTCCTGCCCTCCCAGGCCCTGGGCGCCGTGGCCCGGGCCTATCGCAACCTGAAACGCTGGGACGATGCCGAGCGCCTGTATCGCCGGGCACTGGAGCGCGAACCGGGCAATATCGACCTGCAACTGGGGCTGGCGGTGACCGAGGCCGATGACGGCAATCCCCAGGACGCGATACGCCGCGCCCGCGAGCAGGTGGCACGGCGCCCCGGCGACCCGTCGGGCCACATGGCGCTGGGTTATGCACTGACCCGCTCGGGCGCCGACAGCGATGCCCTGTTCGAATACGACCAGGCCTTTGCCCGCGCTCCGGACAAGCCCCAGGTATTGCGCGAATACGTATTCGCCCTGCAACGGGCACGCCTGCCGGAGCCGGCCCTGCGCCTGGCCGAGCGGCATCCCGGGCTGCTCGACGCGGCCGCGACCCGTCGTCTCGAAGGCGAACTGGCCGCTGAGCGGGTGCGCCTGGCGGAACGGCCGAGCCGCACCGAGCGGGAGCGTTTTGAGGTGGCCGATCGGGCCCTGGCCGACTACGACCGGCTGTTTGCCACCTGGTCGGCGGACCCGCAGGCCCATGACGACCTGGTGCGCTGGCGCATCGACCGTCTGGGGGCGCTCAAGGCCCGTTCGCGTAATGCCGAGGTGCTGACCGAGCAGCAAAAGCTGCTCGATGACGGCGTGACGCTTCCGACCTACGCCCAGCGCTGGGTGGCGGCGGCCTACCTGGCGCTTCGGCAGCCGGAGAACGCGGCGCAACTGTACCGTCAGGAGCTGGCGTCACCCGATGCCGATCCGGCCGACCGGGTGGACGATACCTCGGCACTGGCCTACGCCCTGATCGAAAGCGATCGGCCGGAAGAGGCCCTTGAGGTCGCCGAAAACCTGGCCAGGACCACCCAGGCCCGCCTCGAGCTCAAGGGCCAGCCCATCGGCGTACCCAATGACGAGTGGATCGACGCCCAGCAACTGGCGGCGCAGATGGGCCAGCACAACGGCAACCTGCCCGCCAGCGAGCAGGGTCTGGAGGCCCTGGCGAGCAAGGCCCCGGGCAACGTCAGCGTGCGGGTCGCCCAGGCCGACACCTATCTGGCCCGTGGCTGGCCACGACGTGCCGAGGCCCTCAACAAGGAGACCGAAAGCGTACTGCCACGCAACCTGGGCCTCGAGCTGTCCCAGGCCAATACCGCCCTGGCGCTGCAGGAGTGGCGCCAGCTCGATGTGCTGACCGATGACGTCGTCGCGCGTTTCCCGGAGAACCAGCAGGTCCAGCGCCTGGCACGGCAGCGGGAGGTCCACGACATGGCCGAACTGCGGGTCGAGGGCTACACCGGCCGGAGTTTCGGGGGTGGCAGCAGTGGCGCCGGCGCGGTCACCGGCAGCCGCGACTATGGTATCGAGAGCGTGCTCTACAGCCCGCCGATCAACGAAGACTGGCGGCTGTTCGCCGGCGCCGGCTATGCCTTCGGCCGTTTCACCGAAGGTGATGCCCGGCGCCGCTGGCAGCGGCTGGGGGTGGAAAACCGCTCCCGCGACATGACCCTGCAGGCCGAGATCTCCAACCAGTCCTATGGCTATGGCAACAAGCTCGGCGCCCGGTTATCGGCCGCCTTCGACATCGACGATCACTGGCAGTACGGCGGCAGCCTCGAACGCCTGGCGGCGGCGACACCGCTGCGCGCCCTGAAGAACGACATCAGCGCCAATTCGGCCAGCGCCTTCCTGCGCTGGCGGGCCAATGAAAGCCGCGAATGGAAACTGGCGATCACCCCGTCGCATTTCAGCGACGGCAACCATCGCACCGAATACCTGCTCACCGGGCGCGAGGGCCTCTACAGCACCGCCCACGTGCAAGTGGACCTGGGCCTGGAAGTCGGCGCCAGCCACAACAGCAAGAACGAGGACGTGCCGTACTTCAATCCCAAGTCCGACTTCAGCGTGCTGCCGACGGTGAATATCAACCATGTGCTGTACCACCGTTACGAAACCCAGTGGAGCCAGCAGTTCCAGGTCGGTGCCGGCAGCTACAGCCAGCGCGATCATTCCACCGGTGCGATTGCCCTGCTGGGCTATGGCCAGCGGGTGATCTGGAACGATGTGCTGGAGGCCGGGGCCAACCTCAGCTGGATCAGCAGACCCTATGACGGTGAACGCGAGCGCGACGTGCGCCTGCTCCTGGACCTTACCTACCGCTTCTAGCCGAGGTGGATGATGCTTCTGATCACGCGTTGCGTCCTGTTGCTGGGAGCCTTGCTGGCCGGAGCCTGCGCGCAGGCTCCGGCCGAGTTCGTCGCGCCGGCGCAGCGGCCGGTGCCGGCCAACGAGGCGCCTTGGCCGAAAAACCACTTCCTGAGCCTGACCTACCACGATGTCCAGGACCGCGACCCCGACCAGGAAGTCGTCGCGGTGCGCACCGAACGGCTGGTCGACCAGTTGGCCTGGTTGCGCGAGAACGGCTACCGGCCCGTGAGCGTGGATCAGATCCTGGCGGCGCGCAACGGCGGCCCGGAGCTGCCGCCCAAGGCGGTGCTGCTGACCTTCGACGATGGCTACTCGAGCTTCTACACCCGGGTGATGCCGCTGCTGCGCAGCTATCATTGGCCGGCGGTGCTGGCGCCGGTCGGTGTGTGGATCGACACCCCGGCGGACAAACCGGTGGATTTCGCCGGCCAACTGCGCCCGCGCTCGCAGTTCCTGACCTGGGCCCAGATCCGCGAAGTGGCGGCTTCCGGGCTGGTGGAAATCGCCGCCCACACCAATGCCAGCCACCAGGGCGTGCTTGCCAACCCCCAGGGCAACCTGCAACCGGCGGCGGCGACCCGCCGCTACGACGCCAAGACCGGCCGCTATGAAAGCGAGGCCGAGTTCCAGGCGCGCCTGCGGGCCGACGTGCAGGCGATCTCGGCGAAGATCCGCGCGGCCACCGGGTACTCGCCACGGGTCTGGGTCTGGCCCTACGGCGTCGCCGATGGCACGGCGCTGAAGGTGATCGAAAGCCAGGGTTACCAGGTCGCCCTGACCCTGGATGACGGTATCGACAGCCTCGATCAACTGTTGAACAGCCCGCGCCTGCTGGTGTCTTCCGACCCGGATCTGGTGCACTTCGCCAGCAGCGTCGTGGCGATGCAGGACCACGTGCCGATGCGGGTGGTACATGTCGACCTGGACAATGTCTACGACCCGGATCCGGGCCAGCAGGAGGCCAACCTCGGCCGGCTGGTGCAGCGCATCGCCGACCTGGGCGCCAGCACCGTGTTCCTGCAGGCCTTCGCCGACCCGACGGGCGACGGCCTGGCCCGCTCACTGTACTTCCCCAACCGGCACCTGCCGGTGCGTGCCGACCTGTTCGACCGGGTCGCCTGGCAGTTGCGCACCCGCGCCCATGTCCAGGTGTTCGCCTGGATGCCGGTGCTCAGCTTCGCCCTGGATGAAAAGCTGCCGCGGGTCAGCCGCTGGGACCCGGCCACCGGGCAGGTTGCGGTCGATCCACAACAGTATCGGCGCCTGTCGCCGTTCGACCCCGAGGTACGCCGGGTGGTCGGCGAGATCTACGAGGACCTGGCCCGGCTGACCTCGGTCGACGGCATCCTCTATCACGACGATGCCGTGCTGTCCGACTTCGAGGATGCCAGCCCGCAGGCGCTGCGGACCTACGCCGCCGCCGGTCTGCCGGGCAGTATCGGTGCCTTGCGCGACGATCCGGCCACGTTGCAACGCTGGGCGCGTTTCAAGAGCCGCTACCTGATCGACTTCACCCATGAGCTGACCGCCAAGGTCCGGGCCATTCGCGGGCCGCAGGTGCAGACCGCGCGCAACCTGTTCGCCGAACCGGTACTGAACCCGCAGAGCGAGGCCTGGTTCGCGCAGAATCTCGATGACTTTCTCGCCAACTACGACTGGACCGCGCCGATGGCCATGCCGTTGATGGAAGGGCAGAGCGAGCGGCACGCGGCCGACTGGCTGCAGGCGCTGGTCGACAAGGTCGGGCAGCGCCCCGGTGCCCTCAAGCGCACGGTGTTCGAACTGCAGGCGCGGGACTGGCGCAGCCAGCCGGCGCAGGATCTGGACGGCGAACAGTTGGTGCAATGGATGGGCCAGCTCAAGCGCAAGGGCGCCACCAGCTTCGGCTACTACCCGGACAACTTCCTCGATGGCCGCCCAGCCGTGCAGGTGGTGCGTCCGGCACTTTCCAACAAGTGGAATCCTTAAGATCATGATGGATCGAATCGTGGCACTGATCGTCCTGGCGCTCGTCCTCGGTTTTCCCCTGGGCGTGATTTTCCTGGTCACCGGGCAATTCCTGATGGACTTCGTGTTCTTCTACCCGTTGTTCATGTCGGGCCTGTGGATGGCCGGCGGCCTGTACTTCTGGCTGCACTGGGAGCGGCACTGGCCCTGGGAGGCCGATACCCTGCCGCCGCCGTTGCCGGGCGAGCCGCTGATCTCGATCCTGATCCCCTGCTTCAACGAGGGCGACAATGTTGCCGAGACCATCGACGCGGCACTGGCCCAGCATTACCCGAACATCGAAGTGATCGCCATCAACGACGGTTCCAGCGACAACACCGGGCAGATGCTCGACGAGCTGGCGCTGCAGGACCCGCGCCTGCGGGTCATTCACCTGGCTCAGAACCAGGGCAAGGCGGTGGCCCTGAGCATGGGCGCGGTGGCGGCTCGCAGCGAGTACCTGGTGTGCATCGATGGCGACGCGCTGCTGGCGCCGCATACCGCCGCCTACCTGGTTGCACCGTTGCTGCAGAACCCGCGGCTGGGCGCGGTCACCGGCAACCCGCGGATCCGCACCCGCTCGACCCTGGTCGGGCGGGTCCAGGTCGGCGAGTTCTCCTCGATCATCGGCCTGATCAAGCGCACCCAACGGGTGTTCGGGCGGATCTTCACGGTCTCCGGGGTGGTCTGCGCCTTCCGCCGCACGGCGCTCGACCGGGTGGGCTACTGGAGCCCGGACATGATCACCGAGGACATCGACATCAGCTGGAAGCTGCAGCTCGATCACTGGAGCGTGTTCTACGAGCCTCGGGCGCTGTGCTGGATCCTCATGCCGGAAACCCTGCGCGGGCTGTGGAAGCAGCGGCTGCGCTGGGCCCGGGGCGGGGCGGAAGTGCTGTTCAAGAACGTGCGCGGCATCTGGCACTGGCGCCATCGCTACCTGTGGCCACTGCTGTTCGAGTACTGCCTGTCCACCGGCTGGGCGTTCACCTTCGTGCTGTCGATCATCTTCTACTGCCTGGGCCTGTTCATCGAACTGCCGGAGGCGATCAACGTGCAGCGCATCCTGCCCCCGGCCTTTACCGGGTTGCTGCTGGCGGTGGTCTGCCTGGGGCAGTTCGCGGTCAGTGTGCTGATCGACCGCCGCTATGAACGGGACCTGTGGAAGATCATGTTCTGGGTGATCTGGTACCCCCTGGTGTTCTGGCTCATCAGCCTGTTCACCACCCTGGTCAGCTTTCCCCGGGTGCTGTTCGGCCAGGCCGGCAGGCGGGCCCGCTGGGTCAGCCCGGACCGGGGCATCAAGCCGTTCGATGGCGACAAGCAGAAGGTGTGAGCATGAAAATCATCAAGACCCGCCAGCATCCCCTGATGGTGCTCATCGATACGCTGGTCACCCTGTTGGCCTGGGCCGGCCTCCTGTATCTGCTGGTCGAGGGGCTGTGGCCGATGTTCGACGGCCACGCCGGCCCGCGCATCGACATTTCGTTCTTCAAGGCTCTCGACACCCTGCAGATCTACCTGTGGGTGGCCTTGCTGAATGCGCTGGTGCTGATCGCCTGGGCCCGTTATCAGCAGCGCAAGAGCCGTGGCTTTGCGCAACGGCGCCTGGCCCCGCCGGTGGTCGGCGACGACGGGCTGAGCCGCAGCTTCCGGTTGAGCGAGGACAAGTTCGCGCGGATGCGCGAGTCCGGCTCGATGATCGTGCACAACGACGAGGACGGCGGGGTGCGCGAGGTGATCACCCATCTGTATCGGGTCGAGCCGGGCGAGCAGCCTTCGCCCCTGGCGCCGCCGGCGCATCCGCATGTGATCCGCCTGCCGTCGGAGGGGGATGGCAAGCCGCAGGGCTAATTATCTAACGCCTGGACCTGGCAACTGGCGCCTTAGGCTTTGCCTTTTTTCATGGAAAAGAGGGAAAGCTCATGGAGAGCCTCCAGCAGGACCCGGCCAGCACGGCTCGGGCGGCGGTGTTGCCGGTGCCCGACAACCTGCTGCTCAAGCGTTTCGAAGAGCGACTGTTCAAGCACCTGGCCGCTTCGCGGCATCCCAGCCTGTCGCTCAATCGGCTCCAGGCGGCATTGACGCGCGGTCTCGATAGCCAACGCGAACTCGGGCGACTGCTGGAGCGGGCACCGCAGATCGATGTCGTGCTCGGGCAACTGCTGCGCGAAGCCTTTGGGCATGATCCGCAGCGCCTGCTGTTCAGCGCTCCTGCGGGCCGGGAAAGTGGGCAGACGGAACGCAGCCTGATACAACTCGCCCTGTCGATGTTGCGCAATCCATTCCTCTCCCTGCAAACGGGAACGCGGCTGACACTGGCTGGCGAGCCGGACAGCCCGTTGGCACTGACACCCGATCAGATCCTGGCACGCCTCCAGGCCTTGGGGCTGGCCTCCAGCATCGCCGCCAGTCTGCTCCACTACTGGCAGCAGCCGGCGCAGGGCAGCCACGTTTCCCGCCGGGAGCGGCTGGTCGAGCTGCACAAGCGGCTGTTTCACGACAAGGTGTTGCTTGCCCATGGCCTTGGCGTGCTGTCCCCGGCGGCAACGGCAATGCTGATGGGCCTGCTGGACACACCGTCGGCCCAGGCCCGGGCACTTGCCGGCGGGCGTTGGGCCAAACTGGCGGTGTCGGAACTGGTCTGGCCGGGTGTCGGCCAGGTTGCCCCCAGGCTCAGTGGCGCCCTGCACCTGTGGAGTTCGGGCAGCGAGCTGTCCGGTCGACAGATCGTCTACGTACCGGGGGTGGCCGAGGAGTTCTTCGAGTTCACCAACCTGGCCGAACTGCAGCGCGAACTGCCAACGCACCTCAATGCGCCGGGCAACTATTCAGCCTGGCAACTGCTGCCGCTGCAGGAACGTCACCAGCTGTTTGCCCCGGCGGATCCTACCGCCCTGCCTTATGGTTTCCTGGAATGTGCGCCACTGGCCGACGATGCCCTGGCCCACAGCGCCCTGGCCCGACTGGAAACGCAACTGGCCAGCGAGTGGGCCGCTGCGTTGCAGCTCAATACGGCCCGCCTGTTGCCGCAGTTGTCGACCGACAGCGCAGGCCTGGAACCCTTGCAGGCCATAGAGGCCATGCAGCAGACCCGTGGCGCGTTGGCCCACCTGCCGGCGATTCGCCCGCTGCTCGCACGCCTGCTGCGCAGTGATGAACGGCACGGGATGCTGGCGATCACCTTTGGCAGCCTGGCCGCCGACATTCCCCTGCGTCTGCGGCAAGGCAAGGTTCGCGAACAGGAGCGCGGCCTGCTCAAGCTGTTCGAGCAACATGCAGGCTCGCAGCCCAAGGCGTTACTGGACGATCATGAGCCGTGGCTGCGGCAGGTGGCCCGTGTCCGTGAACTGCTGCGGGACCGTGACAGTTATGCCCGGCCAGCATTCTGGAGCGGCAAGGACGAGCAGGGTGTCGAGCTGACCGACAGGCTGCTCGATGGTCACTGCCAGGCCCTGTTGCATGAGGCGCGGATGCAACGGCAGCTCGGGCTGATCGAGCAACCTGAGCTGGAGCGTCTGCTCGATGTCCTTCCGGCTGCGTCGCGAACGGCGCTCGATACCCAGGTGGCAGGCATTGCGGTGGGACCTGAGGATTCGTCCTGGGCGCTGACCGGGGCCTGCATCGTCACCACCCGTCAGGCCCTGGCGGATCCGCAACTGAACACCGCGACATGGCTGTTCGTGCCAGGCCGGCTGGGTGGCCTGGCCGTGTTCGTCAGCCTCGAAAGCCTGTCGCAGCAACTGGGCCTGACCCTGCTCGACCCTGAATGTGAGACCCTTTGGCCGCTGGTTGCCCGGGACCGGCGCGGTGCGCTACGCGACTGGCTGCGTCAGTTGGCTCCAGGGGCGCGGGTGCCCGTGCATTACCGGGTCATCGCCGCGGATGCCGTGCGGCACGGGCTGCGACAGCAGATCCGCGAGCACCTGCGGCTCTGCCAGGCGATCGAAGGCGGGCTGCGACCCTTCTCGGAAATCGGCGATGCGCGCAGCTCGTTGCAGATGCTCGCCCATGAGTTGGAGCAGAGCCTGAATGTCCCGGAGCATGACGCCCGTGAGCAGGCGCTGGAGAACATCGCCGCCCTGCAACTGACGGCGGCCCAGGCCCGTGAGCTGCCCGCCTGGCTGGCGCAGGCGACGTTCGGCAGGCGCCAGCAGTACGCTCGCCTGCTGAGGTCCTGTCAACTGAGCGCGCAGGCCCTGACCCGGCGCCTGGAACAGCGTCTGCCGGACCTGGATGACTTCGCCCGCGGGAAGCTCATCGAGCGGCTCAGGCAGGACGGCCTTCATCCGGGCTTGGAGATCGACAAGCCGTTGTTCGACCTGCCCGACAGCGTCGAGCGGGTGTGGGTTGGGCATCCCGAGAATCCGGTCGGAGGGGCCGGCCCGAAGACGGTGGTCAGCGAGCAACGGCACCGCTACAGTTTCCTGCAACTGGCCCTGGAGAACCTCGACCCGCAAGCGCCCGGCACCCGACTGCGGCTGCAGCAGGGGCGGATCCTGGACTCCGCGTGGCAGCAGCGCCTGACGCCGGACTACCTGATCTCGACCATCTCCGCCCTGGACCTGGGCGGGCAGTACGATACATTGATCCAGCAGGCTTTCTACGGTGTCGACGACCCCCGCAGCGAAGCGGTGCCGGCCTTTGAGCGGGCACTGTTGGATCGTCTGGTTCGCCAGCGGGCTCGCCTGGAACTGTTCAGCGCGCGACAACAGGGGCTCGGTGAGCAGGCCGCGCGGCTGTTCGAACAGGCCCTGAACGACACACCTGTCGCGAACCCGCGCCACGACGCTCCGGCACCGGAGTTGTACTTCATCACCTTCGCCGGCCGGGCCTTCGCCAAGGCCCGGCATGTCGGCAATGCCGTGGCGATCCGCGACAGGGTGTCCGGCATGACCGTGGTCTACCTGCCGGGGGCGCCCCATGCCCAGGTGCTGACCGAGTACCCGGATCTGCTGGCGGCGCAGCGGGCGCTGGTCGACGGTGGGCAGGCGTTGCAACGGGCTGGGGATATCGCCCAGCGCCTGGCGGCGGGCTGGGCGGCAGAGGTCATCGCGCAGTACCCCGCCGAGCGGACGCCTGCCATGGCCTGCCCGGACGCTGGCCTGGCGCCGGCGACGACCGCTGCGCTGGCCGAGCCGCTGTTGACGGCCAGACCTGGCTGGCTGTTCAAGGTCATCCGGAGCTGGTGGAACAGCGAGGTGGAGCAGCCTTTTCCGGGGCCCGAGGCGCTCAGGCAGGAAGTCCTGCGCGAGATCGGGCAGAACCCCGGGCATTGGCTGCGCCTGGAGAAGACCCCGCGTTCGGACCTGGCGCTGATCCTCGCCCACGCCCTTGTGCTGCAGGCGCAGCAGCGCGCCAGGGTGGTCTCGAACTCCAGCTGGCAACTGGCGCAGCAGCGTGAGGTGCATGAACACGAGCAGCGCACGGCGTACTGGCTGAGGGTATTGTCGGTGGTGCCGATCGCCAGCATCGCCGTCGACGTCCACGATAGTGCCGCGGCCTTGCGCCGGTTCTCCCGCAGTGGTGATCCGCGCGATGCGTTCGAGCTGTTCAAGGCGGTGCACATGACCCTCATCGATGTCGCCCCGATCGTCTATCCGCTGGCGGCAGGCGTCCGGCCAGCACGGGCCGCCCTGGGCAACTGGGCACGGGCGGCGCTGAGAAGCATCGGTCGGCGCCGCACGTTATATGGCAAGGGCGCAGCCGCGCTGAAAAGGCTCGATGCGGGCAGCCGTCCCGCACCGCCACTGCCGGGCTATGCGGCGAACATCGCCGGGGATGATGGGGTACGCCTGCACGGCCCGACCAACGCCGGCAGCCAGGTGAAAAACGGCGTGCAGTTCATCAGCGACGGCGTGCATCGCTATGAGGTCTACCGGCCCAAGGGCGAGCAGGTCCTGCGCCTGAAGCGGACGGCCGCACAGCCGAACGAGTTGATCCTGTACATCCGCGAGTCGGGTGAGCACCTGTTGCGTGCCGACGCCCCCGAACCGCAGCCGGGGCCCAGTCGCAGCCCTTTCCACCGGCCCTGGGAAACGAGGCCGAGCCCCGCGCCGGCACCTGCTCCGATGTTGCGACCGGAGTGGATGAGCCGCCGTCCGGCCGTGTCATCCACGCACTGGAGGAACTGGGGCCTGGCACTGGCCGAGGACGAAGTCGTGGAGCTGCCGACAGGCCAGGACCTGTACCGACGGCGGGGCAGCGATGCCCGCCTGTTGAAGCTCGACGATCGTTATTTCGAACTGCTGGCCGATGGCTCGGACATCGAGCCCGAGATCGTTTTCATCAGGCGTCCTGGCCCGTTGGCCGATCTGGCGCTGAGCGAATTCGAGCATTGGTGGTCCCACCTGGACCAGCAGCCGATCCCGGTGAGTTTCGACCCACGAACCGGCATCTGGACGCCACGCGCGCCCTTGTTCGACGCTCCCGGACGAGAGCTGCTCGAACCCCTCACCAGGCGCATGACCGCGGACAGCCGGGCCCGTACGCTCAATCGACTGATCGAGCGTTCCGACACCGGCGGCGGCACGGCAGTCACTGCCAGCCGCATGGTGGCGCTCAAGCGCACGCTGGAGACCTGGGGTACCCGGGGGGTGGACCTGCATGTGCTGTTCAGGGAGCTGGACGGCCGAACTGCCCGACGGCTCTTTCGTATCGGTCTGCCGGAGGGGGAGGCGGGCTTTTCCCGACTGGACTTCGAGCCTTCCCACGTCATCAACCCGCGCTTTTTCGATGTCGAGGGACGGCACCGGGTCATGGACCTGTCCCTGCACGCCGAGCGCGCCGTCAAAGACGTCCTCCTGCGCCATGGTTTCGTGGTCAACGAGGTACCCAAGGGCCGCTCCTTCATCTCGGTCAACCTGGAGTGCACCCACCCGGGTTCCGAGCACCGTTACCTGCTCCTGCTCAAGTGGACCGGTACCGATGCCCTGGAGCTGTTCCGTTCCCGGGGGGCACCGCTGCAACTGACGGATGACTGGCTGCGCCGGCTGGTCGATACCCGTTCGATCGGCTACAGCGAGAGGCTGCGACCGGCCAGGGAGGCGCTGGAGCAGGGGCGGCTGGTGAAGCTGGTCGCCGGTTTGCAGCGGGTGCCGGATTCGCAGCGGATCGTGGTGTTCTTCATTCGAGTCGCCTAGATGGCTGAGCGCTGTCGGTACCCTGAAAACAAAAATGCCCCGGATCGACGATCCAGGGCATTTTCGAAAGATGGCGCACTCGGCGGGATTCGAACCCACGACCCCTGCCTTCGGAGGGCAGTACTCTATCCAGCTGAGCTACGAGTGCTTGTGCGGGCGCCATCATACCTATCTCGGCCTTGGGCGTCCACGGTGGTTTTCAGCCGTCGACCTTATCCTGTCCCGGCGGCTCATTTTCCTGCACGCCAGTGGCACGGATTCCCCGGCAGGGCGCTTTCTGGCGCTTTGGCGCAACTGATCTATCGTTCTCCTGCTACGGGTTCGCCGAGCGTTTTCCTCGTTGTCGCCACTTCCAGGAGAGAGGCATGTCCACCGTCAACCCGCAAATCACCGACGCGGTCACCCAGTCGAACGTCCAGGTCGTCGGTAGCGCGCCCGCCACGGCGATCGCTTCGCTCTGCCAGGTCAGCAGCCACGCGGTCAGCCTGGCCCTGCAGAATGCGGTCAGCCAACAGCAGGCGCTGAACATCATCGGCAATGCCACGGTGGCGTCCGCCGTGCAGCAGATTCTCGCGGTAGGAGGGCGCTCATGAGCAGCGAGGACCAGGCTGGCGCCCAGCAACACTCGGCGCAGGATCCGGCGGCAACGGCATCGGCGCTGTTGGGAGAACTCAACGAACAGTTGCTCAAGCAGGCCGCCGCCGGCATCGGCAACGAGGCCCTGAACCGGCAGATCGTCGAGGCGGTGAACCTGATCAATGCCCAGTTGACGGCCCAGGTGCCGGCGCTGTCGGCACTGGGACCGGAGTTGCTGACCCGCCAGGCCAGCGGCCTGGTCGCGCAGTCGGCGGCCAGCTACTTCGACGGGGTCACCAAGCTGGCCCTGGCTTCCCAGGGGGTATTGCTAAGGCAGATGACCGAGAGCATTCTCAAGGATGATCTCGATGCGGCCAACGAAAGCGCCCTGGGCGCGCTCAACACTCACCTGCTGGTCAGTGGCGCCGCCGCAGTGGCCGCGGCCACCGGGGTACTGGACGCCGAGGCGGTGACCGGGGCGATCGAGCGCATCGACCAGAGCATTGCCCGCTTCAGCGCGCATCTTTGCGAACGCACGTCTTCCGAGTGAACGACATTCGCAACAGGCCCTATCGTCCAGCACAAGGAGTCAGATCATGACCGAAGTGAACCCGCAGATCACGGATGCCGTCACCCAGTCGAACGTCCAGACCGTGGCCGAAGCACCCGCCATGGCCCTGGGCAGCCTCTACCAGTCCATGGCCCATTCCACCGGCATCCTGTTCGAGAATGCGGTGAGTACCCAGCAACAGCAGAACACCCTGGCCCAGGCGGCCGCCACCCAGGGTGTGATGCAGATCTACAGCCTGGACACGACCGCGGCCGCCGGTGCCAACGAGAAAATCGCGCAGGCCGGGGTTTCCGACAATCTCACCAGCCTGCTGACCGTGCTGAAATCCTTCCAGTCCAAGTGATTGTCTGGCGGGCCCCGTGCTGCCAGGCGCAGCGCCGGGCCCAAGATGACGTTGATCAGAAAAATCCCCGCCGGTGGTCTATTCTCGTTCTTTTTTTCGAACAGACTATTGTCCTTTGACCCCATTGCTCCTAGGATTCGTTTGAGATTTCAAACGCTCCTGTCTGGGTGCTGAACCGCACATCGATCGCATGTGCGCTATTTATGTGCTTCGGCCCGGTGAATGAATTTCCTGACGGCAGCCCCCAAGGCGCCTTTCTACAATCGATAATTCGCTCCGCGCGTGCGCGGTGCTGTTAAGGAAAGCCTACATGCAGCTCAAAGATACCCAGTTGTTCCGCCAGCAAGCCTTCATCAACGGGGCATGGGCCGACGCGGACAATGGTCAGACGATCAAGGTCAACAACCCGGCCACGGGCGAAATCCTGGGTACCGTGCCGAAGATGGGCGCCGCCGAAACCCGCCGTGCCATCGAGGCTGCCGACAAGGCCCTGCCGGCCTGGCGTGCCCTGACCGCCAAGGAGCGTTCCAACAAGCTGCGCCGCTGGTTCGAACTGATGATCGAGAACCAGGACGACCTGGCCCGCCTGATGACCCTCGAACAGGGCAAGCCGCTGGCCGAAGCCAAGGGCGAAATCGCCTACGCCGCCTCCTTCATCGAGTGGTTCGCCGAAGAAGCCAAGCGCGTCTATGGTGACGTGATCCCCGGCCACCAGCCGGACAAGCGCCTGATCGTGATCAAGCAGCCGATCGGCGTCACCGCCGCGATCACCCCGTGGAACTTCCCGGCCGCGATGATCACCCGCAAGGCCGGCCCGGCCCTGGCCGCCGGTTGCACCATGGTGCTCAAGCCCGCATCGCAGACCCCGTTCTCGGCCCTGGCCCTGGCTGAGCTGGCCCAGCGCGCCGGCATCCCGCAAGGCGTGTTCAGCGTGGTCACCGGCAGCGCCGGCGAAGTCGGCGGCGAACTGACCGGCAACCCGATCGTGCGCAAGCTGTCCTTCACCGGTTCGACCGAAATCGGTCGCCAGCTGATGGCCGAATGTGCCCAGGACATCAAGAAGGTGTCCCTGGAACTGGGCGGCAACGCGCCCTTCATCGTGTTCGACGACGCCGACCTGGACAAGGCGGTCGAGGGCGCGATCATCTCCAAGTACCGCAACAACGGCCAGACCTGCGTCTGCGCCAACCGCCTGTACGTGCAGGAAGGTGTCTACGATGCCTTCGCCGAGAAACTGAAGGCGGCGGTGGCCAAGCTGAAGATCGGCAACGGCCTGGAAGAAGGCACCACCACCGGTCCGCTGATCGACGAGAAGGCCGTGGCCAAGGTCAAGGAGCACATCGCCGACGCCTTGAGCAAAGGTGCTACCGTGCTGACCGGCGGCAACGCGATGGAAGGCAACTTCTTCGAGCCGACCGTGCTGGTCAACGTGCCGAACAACGCCGCCGTGGCCAAGGAAGAAACCTTCGGTCCGCTGGCACCGCTGTTCCGCTTCAAGGACGAGGCCGACGTCATCGCGATGTCCAACGACACCGAGTTCGGCCTGGCTTCCTACTTCTACGCCCGTGACCTGGGCCGTGTGTTCCGCGTGGCCGAGGCACTGGAGTACGGCATGGTCGGCGTCAACACCGGGCTGATCTCCAACGAAGTCGCGCCGTTCGGCGGTATCAAGGCCTCGGGCCTGGGCCGCGAAGGTTCCAAGTACGGCATCGAAGACTACCTGGAAATCAAATACCTCTGCCTGGGCGTCTAACCCGGTCGGATGCTTCGGCGACAGGGGCACGAGAGCGCTGCTCCTGTCGCGTTTCAAACGTCACTTCAATGTGGCCGGAACCCTGTGCCAGTCGATCATCGTATGCTGGTGCAGTGCTCTCCCTGCCGCGTCATCCTTGAACCACGCCGCCCGATGAGCGGTGAATGAGGACAATATGAGCAAGACCAACGAATCCCTGATGCAACGCCGCCAGGCCGCCGTTCCACGCGGCGTCGGCCAGATCCACCCGATCTTCGCCGACTCGGCGAAGAATGCCACGGTGACTGACGTCGAAGGCCGCGAGTTCATCGACTTCGCTGGCGGTATCGCCGTACTGAACACCGGTCACGTGCACCCGAAAATCATCGCCGCGGTGACCGAGCAACTGAACAAGCTGACCCACACCTGCTTCCAGGTCCTGGCCTACGAGCCGTACGTGGAACTGTGCGAGAAAGTGAACGCCCGCGTTCCAGGCGACTTCGCCAAGAAAACCCTGCTGGTCACCACCGGTTCCGAAGCCGTCGAGAACGCCGTGAAGATCGCCCGTGCCGCCACTGGCCGCGCTGGCGTGATCGCCTTCACCGGCGCCTACCACGGCCGTACCATGATGACCCTGGGCCTGACCGGCAAGGTCGTGCCCTACTCGGCCGGCATGGGCCTGATGCCAGGCGGCATCTTCCGCGCGCTGTACCCGAACGAACTGCACGGCGTGAGCATTGACGATTCCATCGCCAGCATCGAGCGCATCTTCAAGAACGACGCCGAGCCACGTGACATCGCCGCGATCATCATCGAGCCGGTACAGGGCGAAGGCGGTTTCTACGTTGCGCCCAAAGAGTTCATGAAGCGCCTGCGTGCCCTGTGCGACCAGCACGGCATCCTGCTGATCGCCGACGAAGTGCAGACCGGCGCCGGTCGTACCGGTACCTTCTTCGCCATGGAGCAGATGGGCGTCGCGCCTGACCTGACTACCTTCGCCAAGTCCATCGCCGGCGGCTTCCCGCTGGCCGGCGTGTGCGGCAAGGCCGAGTACATGGACGCCATCGCTCCAGGCGGCCTGGGCGGCACCTACGCCGGTAGCCCGATCGCCTGCGCCGCGGCCCTGGCCGTGATGGAAGTGTTCGAGGAGGAGCACCTGCTGGACCGCAGCAAGGCGGTCGGCGAGCGCCTGGTGGCCGGTCTGAAGAAAATCCAGGCCAAGTACCCGGTGATCGGTGATGTGCGTGCCCTGGGCGCGATGATCGCGGTCGAGCTGTTCGACGACGGCGACACCCACAAGCCGAACGCGGCAGCCGTCGCGCAGATCGTCGCCAAGGCCCGTGACAAGGGCCTGATCCTGCTGTCCTGCGGCACCTACGGCAACGTCCTGCGCGTGCTGGTTCCGCTGACCTCGCCGGACGAGCAACTGGACAAGGGCCTGGCGATCATCGAAGAGTGCTTCGCTGAACTCTGAGCCGGGTGATGGGCTGGACAAAAAGACCCGCTTCGGCGGGTTTTTTTTGTCACGACGGCCGGTTGCGGGGGCTGGCGGTTGTACCTGCCGGTCAGTTTTGACTAATGTGTCAGGACTGCCCTCGGAGAGTGCAAGATGAGTGCCTTGGATTTACCCGCTGTACCCCGTGTGTTGATTGCCGAGGCGGACCCTTGGGCGCGGGATCTGTTGAAACAGGTATTGCTGACCGTGCGCTGCGACGCACAACTGGCCCTTTGCGCCAACGGCCAGGACGCCCTGCAGCAACTCACCGAGCAAGCCTTCGACCTGGTGATTGCCGACCGCGAGTTGCCGGGGGTCGATGGCCTGAGCCTGCTGTACAGCATGCGCCAGAAAAAACGTTCTCCCCTGTTGCCGTTCATTCTGATCAGTTCGCGCAGCGACGTTGCCAGCGTCCGCGAAGCCCTGCCGCTGCAACCCACCGCCTACCTGACCAAGCCGCTGAATGTCGATGGCCTGACCCAGCGCCTGCAGGACCTGCTGCTCGATGCCGGGCAGAGCGTCTTCTGCGAAGTGCCGGCTCTGGCGCCGGGCATGGACCTGAGGACCTTCCTCGAACGCCGCCGTGAGCAATCGGACGGTGCACCGCTGATGGCCGACGTGCAGGTCGCGGTGAAACGCAGCCTCAACCCCCACGGCCTCGACCTGAAGCAGCTGGAGCAGGAAATCGGCACCGACCCGCAGATCACTGCGGTGCTGATCGCCGCCGCCAACAGCGCGGCGCAGCATCACGGCAGCGCCGTGCAGACCCTGGCCCAGGCCCTGCAGCGCCTCGGTTCGGCGCAAAGCATGAACCTGATCCTCGGCCTGAGCCTCAAGCGCAGCGCCAAGCTCAGCGATGTCGCGCTGGCCGATTACGCCGAGCGCTACTGGCAATTGTCGCTGCATACCGCCGAGTACGGCCGGACCCTGGCGCGGATGTACGACCTCGACCAGGAGCGCTGCTATTGCGCCGGGCTGCTGCATCGCCTGGGCGACCTGGCCCTGTTGCGTTGCCTGCAGGAATGGCGGCAGGCGGGCGGCGAGCTGGATGACGAGCAGATCGGCGAGTCGCTGTTCGCGCTGGGCGCCAGCTACGGTTCGGCGCTGCGCACCCGCTGGCGCCTGCCGCTGGAGCTGCGCGAGCTGATTGCGGCGGTCTACCAGCTTGGTGGCGGGGTGTATTCCCGCGAGGCGCTATCGATGAACCTGGCGGCCCAGCTGGCGCACCTGACGCCCAGCCAGAGTATCGAGGAAGTGGCCAGGAGCCGTGCCGCCAGGCTGCTCAAGATCGGCCTGGCGGACCTGACGCGACTGCGCAAGAACTGACCGGCCCTCGTGCAGCCCTCCGAACCTGTGGGCGCCGGGTCTAGGCCAGCACGATCTGGTTCTTGCCCTGGCGCTTGGCCCGGTACATCGCCCCGTCGGCCCGGGCGAACAGGCTGTCGAGCAATTGATCCTCTGCGGTCAGGTTGGTCAGCCCCTGGCTGACGGTGGTGCCGAAGTTTTCCCCGTCGTGGTTGAACGCCAGGCGCTGAATCTCCCGCTGCAGGCGCTCGGCGATCGCCATGGCCATGTCCGGGGCGCAGCCGGGCAGCAGGGCGGCGAACTCCTCGCCGCCGATCCGCCCGAACAGGTCGCCGCTGCGCAACGCCGCACGGCCGGTCTCGGCGATTCGCTGCAGCACCTGGTCGCCCGCCGGGTGGCCGTAGGTGTCGTTGATCAGCTTGAAGTCATCGATATCCAGCAGCAGGAACGCCAGCGGCGAATCCTGCAGCCGGGCCTGCTCGAACTCGCGATGGGCACATTCGAAGAAGTGCCGGCGGTTGCTGCTGCCGGTCAGCACGTCGGTGGTGGCCAGGCGCTGCAATTCGTCTTCCAGGACCTTCTTCTCGGTGATGTCCTCGGCGATCCCGACCACGATCACCCGCTGGCCCGGTTCGGCGTGACGGCTGATGAAGCACTTGTCGCTGAGCCAGCGGATTTCGCCATCGGCGCGGATGATGCGGTATTCGCGGTCTTCCACCGCGCCTTTCTCCAGCACCTCGGCCAGACTGCGCTCGGCGTGGTCGAGGTCGTCAGGGTAGATGCTGTTGCGCCATTCGTCGTAGTCGGCCAGCAACAGCCCGGCCGAACGGCCGAAGATGCGCTCGTAGGCCGGGCTGACATAGAGCATTTGCCGCGCCTCCCAGTCGAAGGCCCAGAGCACCGCGTTGACGCTGACCAGCAGGGAGCTGAACAACTGTTCGCGCTCGCTCAGGCGCGCGACCTCGCCTTGCGCATGGACCAGCGCAAGCAGGGTTTCAGCGGCCTCCGGCCACTGTTGGAGCAAGGACGGTTGCGGTTTTTTTATCACCATCGGCACACATCTCAGAAGGTGGGCCGCGCCGCTTTCAGGCACGACGACACTGACAATCCGCCTGTCTGGCGAAGTGCATTTGAGATAGAGGAATGGTCGCTAAGTTCCGAACGACGCGCCTCGAAGCGAGGCGCGCCGATCAGCGGTGTCAGGCGGCGCTGGGGCGCAGCGAGTAGGTTTTCAGCTGGTTGGCGAATTCGCGCAGCGACTGGATGCCGCTGGCCTCGGCCTCGTGCACCCAGTCCTTGATCGCCGCGAGCATGTCGTGGCCATTCGAGCTGGTCTTGACCCAGATCTGTTGCAGGGCCAGGCGTTTCTCGTAAATTACCTTGAGCGCCTGGCTGTGCTCCAGCATGCCTTGGATGCGCAACTGGTGCTTGTCGCTGAGCAGGCTGGTTTCCCGCGACAGCAGGCGCTTGGCCCGGTGGAATTTCTGGCGTACCGAATGATCGACCTTGGCCAGTTCCTGTTTCACCAGCGGGCCGATCACCAGCTTGCGGTACTGGGCCATGATCTGGAAGCGGTTGTTGAGGATCGCCATGGCGGTGTCCATGTCCAGGTGGCCCTTGCCCTCGACCCGATGGGCGATCGGCGCGACACGCTGTACCTTGGCCAGTCGCAGCAGGCAAAAGACCTTGATCCAGGCCCAGCCCAGGTCGAACTCCCATTTTTTCACCGAGAGCTTGGCCGAGTTGGGGTAGGTGTGGTGGTTGTTGTGCAGTTCCTCGCCGCCGATCAGGATGCCCCAGGGCACCAGGTTGGTGGCGGCGTCGCGGCATTCGAAGTTGCGATAGCCGACGGCATGGCCCAGGCCGTTGATCACGCCGGCGGCCCAGAACGGGATCCAGATCATCTGGATCGCCCAGATGGTGATGCCGATGGCGCCGAACAGCAGCAGGTCGATGAGGCCCATCAGGGCTACGCCCAGCAGCTTGTAGCGGCTGTAGAGGTTGCGTTCGATCCAGTCGTCCGGGCAGTTCTTGCCGTAGATGCGCAGGGTCTCGGCGTTGCCCGCCTCGGCCCGGTACAGTTCGGCACCGGTGCGCAGCACGGTGGAGAGGCCGAGGATCACCGGACTGTGGGGATCGTCGACGGTTTCACATTTTGCGTGATGTTTACGGTGGATCGCGGTCCACTCGCGGGTATTCTGTGCCGTGGTCAGCCACAGCCAGAAACGGAAGAAGTGCTTGAGACCGCCGTTGAGTTCCAGGGAGCGGTGGGCCGAATAGCGGTGCAGGTAAACCGTGACGCCGACAATCGTCACGTGGGTCATCAACAGGGTGACCGCCACCAGTTGCCAGGCTGACAGGTCAAGAAAACCGTTGTACCACATAGGCTGTATGGCCCTCGATAAAGTAAAGAACAGCCGTCGCATTATCACCGAGCCACCAGAGAAAACCAGTCGCCGTTTCAGATAAGAGTGCCGGGATGTTTCTTACTCTATAATTCCGGCCGTTTTGTAGGGCAATTTGGCATTTCTAGAGGGAATTAGCACCGCTTATGGCAAGTTCATACCGCAATGCTCTGAAGGCGGGGGTGTTGTACCTGTTGCTGTCGATCCTCTGGATCCAGCTCAGCCAGCAGCTGTTGAGCAGTTTTTTCGATGAGCCCGAGCAGTTGGTGCAGTGGCAGATCGTTCGCGGCTACCTGTGGGTCAGTGTCAGTGCGGTGCTGATTTTCCTGATCCATGCGCGTTACCAGCGGTTTGTCCAGGCCGCCCGGGAACAGCAGTCGGCGGATGCGGGCGAAGACCGCGAGCGCCTGCGCCAGGCCGCGGCGGTGTTCGACTGTACCCGCGAAGGGGTGCTGGTCTCCGACCGCGAGGGGTTGATCGTCCACGTCAACCGGGCGTTCGTCGCCATTACCGGTTATCAGGAGGCCGAGGTGCTCGGCAAGCGGCCGAGCCTGTTCAAGTCCGGGCGCCATCCGGCGGAGTTCTACCAGAAGGTCTACCAGGCCCTGGAGGCCAGCGGCGAGTGGAGCGGCGAGATCTGGAACCGGCGCAAGAGCGGGGAAATCTACCCACAGTGGCAGACCATCCGGGCCATTCGCGATGATCACGGCCAGCTCAGTCACTACGTCGCGGTGTTTTCCGATATCAGCGCGATCAAGAACTCGCAGCACGAGTTGAGCCAGCTGGCGCACTACGATCCGCTGACCGGCCTGCCCAACCGCCTGCTGTTCTCCGACCGGGCCGCCCAGGCCCTGGCCTCGGCGCAGGTGCACAAGCGCGGTTGCGCCCTGCTGCTGATCGACCTGGACCATTTCAAGATCATCAACGACAGCCTCGGCCACAACATCGGCGACCAGTTGCTCAAGGCGGTGGGCGAGCGCCTGCAGGGCCTGTTCGGCACCGGTATCAGCCTGGCGCGCCTGGGCGGCGACGAATTCGCCGTGCTGGCCGAGAACTGCCCGCAGGTGGTCCAGGCCGCAGCCCTGGCCCAGCGGGTGATCGAAGGCCTCAGGGAGCCGTTCCAGCTCGAAGGCCACTCGTTGTTCATCAATGCCAGTATCGGCATCAGCCTGTTCCCCAGCGATGCGCTGAACGCCGAACAATTGCTGCGCAACGCCGATTCGGCGCTGTTCAAGGCCAAGAGCGCCGGCCGTGAGGGCTACGCGCTGTACACCGAGGAACTGACCGCCCATGCCCAGCACCGGGTGGAAATGGCCGGCGAGCTGCGCCGAGCGCTGGAGCAGGGCGAGTTGCGGGTGTACTACCAGCCGGTGCACGAGCTGCAGGGCAGCCGCCTGGTCGGGGTCGAGGCACTGGTGCGCTGGGAGCATCCGCAGCGTGGGCTGGTCTCGCCCGGCGAATTCATTCCGATCGCCGAGCGCACCGGGCTGATCGCCGAAATCGATGCCTGGGTCATGGAGCAGGCCTGCCAGCAGATGTGCCAGTGGCAGCGCGAGGGCCTGGCGTTGTCGTTCATCGCGGTGAACGTTTCCAGCCGCCTGTTCGCCCGGCGCGAACTGTACCAGCAGGCGGCGAAGGTGCTCGACGACACCGGCCTGGACCCGGCGCTGCTCGAGCTGGAAGTGACCGAAAGCGCGGTGATGGACGATCCCGAAGTGGCGCTGGAGCAATTGCACCGCCTGCGTGAACTGGGGGTGAGCCTGGCGATCGACGACTTCGGTACCGGTTATTCCTCGCTGCTGCGGCTCAAGCGCCTGCCGGTGCAGAAGCTCAAGATCGACCAGGGCTTCGTCGCCGGCCTGCCGTGGGACGAGGACGACGCGGCGATCGTTCGCGTGGTGATCGCCCTGGCGCAGAGCATGGGCATGCGGGTACATGCCGAGGGCATCGAGCAGCAGGAACAGGCGCGGTTCCTGCTCGAACAGGGCTGCGACCTGGGCCAGGGCTACTGGTTCGGCCGGCCGGTGCCGGCGCCGCGGCTCGATTGGCAGCATGCCCCGCAGATCTGCGCGACAGTCTGAGGCAGGGGGGCGCCTGTTCGGGCGCCATCGCCAGCCCGCCGGCTCCCACCAGCTCTGCTGCTGGCAAAGGCCCTTGTAAGCGCCGGGCTTGCCCGCGAACCGAGGCAAGGCGGCCATTCAACCGGATCGGCGGTGCCGATGCAGGCCTATTCGCAGGAAAGCCACGCTCCTGCACGGCGCGCAACCCTTGAGCCGGCATGCGACGGTCATCCTCTTTCGTTATCTAAATTTAGTTATATCAAAATTCTTAAATAGTATTTTTAAGAATAAATGCGCCTGTCTAAGATGGCCTCAACGCCCAAAAGCAGTGCCGCCACTGCCGCGGCAACTCTCATTTCAGGAGCACGACCATGAGCGCATCTCTGCGTAGCGTTGACGGCCAGGACGAAGCAACCATTCTGCGTGAGATCCAGAGCGCCTTGCGCGACCTGCGTTTCGGCGCGGTCGAGATCACCGTGCACAACGCCCAGGTGGTCCAGATCGAACGCAAGGAAAAATTCCGTCTGCAAAATCCCGGCAACAAGCCAAGCTGAACATCGCAACACCCTCTGAGCCATCAGAGGCCCGACTGGTCAACCGGAGGGCGCATCCATTCATGCCCCCCTCCACGTAAAGACAGCAGCGTTCAGGCCCGGATGCGGGCCTGATGCGCCATAAGAAAAAAGCCGATACCTCACATTTTTTCGGGAGCTTCACCATGTCGTCGATTCGCCGTTATGCCCTGGCCGCGCTCGCCAGCGCCGTGTTTGCCGGTTCCGCCGTTGCCAAGGACTACGAACTGCTCAATGTGTCCTATGACCCGACCCGTGAGCTGTACCAGGACTACAACGCCGAATTCACCAGCTTCTGGAAGCAGGCCCACCCCGGCGACAACGTGAAGATCCAGCAGTCCCATGGTGGCTCCGGCAAACAGGCCCGTGCGGTGATCGACGGTCTTCGCGCCGACGTGGTGACCCTGGCCCTGGCCGGTGACATCGACGAAGTCGCCAAGCTCGGCAAGACCCTGCCCGAGGACTGGCAGAAGCGCCTGCCGGACGCCAGCACCCCATACACCTCAACCATCGTGTTCCTGGTGCGCAAGGGCAACCCCAAGGGCATCAAGGACTGGGGCGACCTGATCAAGAAAGACGTGTCGGTCATCACCCCGAACCCGAAAACCTCCGGCGGCGCCCGCTGGAACTTCCTCGCCGCCTGGGCCTACGGCCTGAAAGCCGGTGGCAGCGAAGCCAAGGCCGAAGAGTACGTGAAGGAGCTGTTCAAGCACGTGCCGGTCCTGGACACCGGTGCCCGCGGCTCGACCATCACCTTCGTCAACAACGGCCAGGGCGACGTCCTGCTGGCCTGGGAAAACGAAGCGTTCCTGGCACTGAAGGAAGATGGCGGCGCCGACAAGTTCGACATCGTCGTGCCGTCCCTGTCGATTCTCGCCGAGCCGCCCGTGGCGGTGGTCGACAAGAACGCCGAGAAGAAGGGCAACACCGAGATCGCCACCGAGTACCTCAAGCACCTGTACAGCCCGGCCGGTCAGGAAATCGCCGCGAAGAACTTCTACCGTCCGCGTGACGAGAAGGTTGCCGCCAAGTACGAGAAGCAGTTCCCCAAACTGCAACTGGTGACTATCGACAAGGACTTCGGCGGCTGGAAAACTGCCCAACCGAAATTCTTCAATGACGGTGGCGTGTTCGACAAGATCTACCAGGCCCAGTGATCGGGGTCGGTAAACTGAAATAAGCCAAGCCCAGGGCCCCGGATTCCGTTCGGGGCTTTTGTGCGTCAAAACCAAGGACTTTTATGTCGCGTCGTATCTCCCCCGTCATACCCGGCTTCGGGCTGACGCTGGGCTACACCTTGGTGTACCTCAGCCTGATTGTGCTCATACCGCTGGCGGCGATGTTCGTGCATGCCGCCCAACTCACCTGGGATCAGTTCTGGAACATCATCTCGGCACCGCGGGTGATCGCGGCGTTGAAGCTGAGTTTCGGCACCGCGCTGTACGCGGCGGTCATCAATGGTGTCATCGGCACGCTGCTGGCCTGGGTGCTGGTGCGCTACACCTTCCCCGGCCGCAAGATCATCGATGCGATGGTCGACCTGCCGTTCGCCCTGCCCACCGCCGTCGCCGGTATCGCGCTGACCGCGCTGTACACCCCCACCGGGCTGGTCGGGCAGTTCGCCGCCGACCTGGGCTTCAAGATCGCCTACACCCCGCTGGGCATCACCCTGGCGCTGACCTTCGTGACCCTGCCGTTCGTGGTTCGCACGGTACAGCCGGTACTGGCCGACATTCCCCGTGAAGTCGAGGAGGCGGCCGCCTGCCTGGGCGCCAAGCCCCTGCAGGTGTTCCGCCATGTCCTGCTGCCGGCGCTGCTGCCGGCCTGGCTGACCGGCTTCGCCCTGGCCTTCGCCCGCGGCGTCGGCGAGTACGGTTCGGTGATCTTCATCGCCGGCAACATGCCGATGAAGACCGAGATCCTGCCGCTGCTGATCATGGTCAAGCTCGACCAGTACGACTACACCGGCGCGACCTCCATCGGCGTGCTGATGCTGGTGGTTTCCTTTGTCCTGTTGCTGCTGATCAACCTGCTGCAGCGGCGTATCGAAACCCCATAAGGAGGCGCGAACATGTCCCAATCGTCCATTGCCGCCGCGTCTTCGGCCAATGCCGCCCGGCGTGGCAGTGCCACCTCGCGGCGGATCCTGATCGGCCTCGGCTGGCTGATTTTCGCCCTGTTCCTGCTGTTGCCGCTGTTCATCGTGGTGTCCCAGGGCCTGAAGAACGGCCTGGGGGCTTTCTTCACCGCGATCTTCGAGCCCGATGCCCTGTCGGCGCTGAAGCTGACGGTGATCGCCGTGCTGATCTCGGTGCCGCTGAACCTGGTGTTCGGCGTCAGCGCCGCCTGGTGCGTGAGCAAGTACAGCTTCCGCGGCAAGAGCATCCTGGTGACCCTGATCGACCTGCCGTTCTCGGTGTCGCCGGTGATCGCCGGCCTGGTCTACGTGCTGATGTTCGGCGCCCAGGGCCTGTTCGGTCCGTGGCTGGCCGACCATGACATCCAGATCGTCTTCGCCCTGCCGGGCATTGTCCTGGCGACCATCTTCGTCACCGTGCCCTTCGTCGCCCGTGAACTGATCCCGCTGATGCAGGAGCAGGGCACCCAGGAAGAAGAGGCCGCCCGGCTGCTGGGCGCCAACGGCTGGCAGATGTTCTGGCATGTGACCGTGCCGAACATCAAGTGGGGCCTGATCTACGGCGTGGTGCTCTGCACGGCGCGGGCGATGGGCGAGTTCGGCGCGGTGTCGGTGGTTTCCGGGCACATTCGCGGGGTGACCAACACCCTGCCGCTGCACGTCGAGATCCTCTACAACGAATACAACCACGTGGCCGCGTTCGCCGTGGCGAGCCTGTTGCTGATCCTGGCGCTCTTCATCCTGCTGCTCAAGCAGTGGAGCGAAAACCGTATCAACCGCCTGCGCGCCAGCGCCGCGGAGGAATAAGTCATGTCGATCGAAGTCCGTAACGTCAGCAAGAACTTCAACGCCTTCAAGGCCCTGAACAGCATCAACCTGGATATCAGCAGCGGCGAACTGGTGGCCCTGCTCGGCCCGTCCGGCTGCGGCAAGACCACCCTGCTGCGGATCATCGCCGGGTTGGAAACCCCGGATGCCGGCAACATCGTGTTCCACGGCGAAGACGTGTCCGGCCATGACGTGCGCGATCGCAACGTCGGCTTCGTGTTCCAGCATTACGCGCTGTTCCGCCACATGACGGTGTTCGACAACGTCGCCTTCGGCCTGCGCATGAAGCCCAAGAGCCAGCGGCCGAACGAAAGCCAGATTGCCACCAAGGTCCACGAACTGCTGAACATGGTGCAGTTGGACTGGCTGGCCGACCGCTACCCGGAACAATTGTCCGGTGGTCAGCGCCAGCGGATCGCCCTGGCCCGTGCCCTGGCGGTGGAACCCAAGGTGCTGCTGCTGGACGAACCGTTCGGCGCGCTGGATGCCAAGGTCCGCAAGGAGTTGCGTCGCTGGCTGGCGCGGCTGCACGAAGACATCAACCTGACGTCGGTGTTCGTGACCCACGACCAGGAAGAGGCGATGGAAGTCGCCGACCGCATCGTGGTGATGAACAAGGGCGTGATCGAGCAGATCGGCTCACCGGGCGAGGTCTACGAGAACCCGGCCAGCGACTTCGTCTACCACTTCCTCGGGGACTCGAACCGGTTGCACTTGGGCGAGGACCACCACGTGCTGTTCCGCCCGCATGAAGTGTCGCTGTCGCGCCATGAGCTGGAGGATCACCATGTCGCTGAAGTGCGCGACATCCGTCCGCTGGGCGCGACGACCCGGGTGACGCTGAAGGTGGAAGGCCAGAGCGAACTGATCGAGGCCGAGGTGGTCAAGGACCACGACAGCCTGATCGGCCTGGCGCGGGGCGAGACGCTGTTCTTCAAGCCCAAGGTCTGGCAGAAGCTGGCGAACGTCTGACCCTCAAGGTTGCAGGGCTTGCTGGCCTCTTCGCGGGCAAGCCCGGCTCCTACCAGGTACGCGTCGTACACAAGAGCGATGGACATCTCAAATCCGCAGGCGCCGGGCTTGCCCGCGAAGAGGCCCTGCCAAACACCACCAAACCATCAGGCCGCCGCGCGCTTCTCGCGCAACCGTACGCCCCCCGCCCGCGCCTCGATCTCCTGCTTGAGCGCCTTGCGCAACCCGAGCAGAAACGCCAGCTCGGCCACCACGAACAGCGGCCCGACGATCAACCCGCTGAGGTCGTCGACGAACGCCGGCTTGCGCCCTTCGTAGTAATGCCCGATGAACTGGATCACCCAGCCGAGCACGAACAGACCGATCCCACTGCTCAACCAGACCAGGGTGCTCTGCGCGGCAATGATCTGGCCTAGCCAAACGGATAGGCCGAGCAGCACCGTCATCAGTACCCCAAGAGCCACTTCCAGACGCAGATAGAACCAGGCCGAAGCCACCGTCAGAAGCACTGCGGGGGTCAGCCAGAGCCCGGCCACCGGCCATCCCGGCCTTGAAAGCAGGGTCGCGACGGCGATCACGATCAGCGGAATTCCGATGAAATGGCTGGCGATGTTCCGCGGATCACGGTGGTACGCCGCATATTGACTGAGATGCTCGACGAGGTTTTTCATTGTTATTCCTCCTGTAGGGTGATGGGATCATGCCCTGCTCGAAAACTTTGCGCTGTCGGCTACCCGACAATCGTCTCGGAGTTCCCATGGAAGTATCTGCCTGGCGTTCACGCCTGCTGACGGGTCACTGGTTCAGCAATCTGCCGGCTCACTTGCAGGATAGCCTGCTGGCGGCAGCCAAGGGCCGGCGCCTGACGCCCGGCCAGCGGCTGTTCAAGCGCGGCGACCCGCCCTGTGGCCTGTACGCGGTGCTCGAAGGCTCGGTGCGGGTCGGCGCGGTCAGCGAAAAGGGCAAGGAGGCCCTGCTGAGCGTGATCGAACTGCCGTACTGGTTCGGCGAGATCTCGCTGTTCGACGGCCTGCCGCGTACCCACGATGCCTATGCGGTGGGCCACACCATCCTGCTGCAGGTGCCGCAGGGTGTGCTGCTGCAACTGCTGGACGAGCACCCGGAGTACTGGCGGCATTTCGCCCTGCTGATGAGCCAGAAGCTGCGGCTGACCTTCATCGGCCTGGAGCAGTTGAGCCTGCTGCCGGCCCGCGAGCGGCTGGCCCATCGGCTGCTGCAGATTGCCGAGGGTTATGGCGAGCTCAACCACTCGCGGCAACTGATTCCGCTGTCCCAGGACCAGCTGGCGCTGATGCTGTCGCTGTCGCGGCAGACCACCAACCAGATCCTCAAGGGGTTTGAGGACGAAGGCATCCTGCGCCTGAACTACGGCGAGATCATCATCACCGACCTGGCGCGCCTGCGTCATGCGGCCAGCAGTTGAGGTGTGACGCCGCTCCGCCGCGAATAGGCTCTCGAACCTGACGAAGTTTGCAGGGGCCTCAACGCAACCCGTCACGAAACTGCCCCGGCGTCATCCCGGTCCAGCGCTTGAACGCCCGGCTGAAGCTGCTGGTATCGGCAAACCCGAGCAGGTAGCTGATCTCGCTCAGTGAACACTGCGGATCGCGCAGGTGCAGCAGTGCCAGGTTCTCCCTGCATTCGTTGAGCAGCGTGTCATAGCGGCAGCCCTCGTCGGCCAGGTGCCGTTGCAGGCTGCGCAGGCTCAGGTGCAGGGCCTGGGCGATGCGTTCGGCCGAAGGCTCGCCCTCCGGCAACTGCGCCTCGATGGCCTGGCGCACCTTGCGCTCCCAGGTCAGCGGCTTGAGTTGCGCCAGGGTGCGGTTCAGCACCGCTTCGTTGTGTTCGGCCAGCTCCGGGTTGGCGTCGTCCAGATGGCTGTCGAAATCGCTGCAGGCGAACTCCAGGCAATCCTGCGCGGCCGCAAAGAACACCGGCGCGCGAAACACCGTGTGCCAGGGCTTGGGGTCCGTCGGCTCGGCCCGCCGCAGGTGCACCGCCAACGGCGCGTATTCGCGGCCCAGGCGGTTGCGGCAGGTGCGCACGTAGATCGCGGCGAACGCATCGATGGCTTCCGGGGCCGGCTCCGGGCTGCCCTTGGGCACCCGCAGGCTGAAGCGGTAGCGCTCGCCTTCACGGCTCAGTTCCAGCTCCAGGGCATCGCTGACCACCGTGTGGTAGCGCACGATGCGCTCGAACACCTCGCGCAGGCTGCCGCTGGCGACCAGCGCATAGCCGAGGGCATGGAAGGTGGTCGGGCTGACGAACCGCGACACCCGCAGGCCGATCGCCGGATCGCCGCTGGCCTGCACTGCCAACTGCCAGAGACGGGTGGTGGCCGACAGCGGGTAGCGGGCGTTGGGATCGTCCATCAGTTGCGGGTCGACCCCGGCCTCGCGGCACAGGGCGGCACTGTCGAGGCCGAGGGCGTCGAGCTGCTTGCGCAGGGCGCGGGTCCAGCTGGAAAGCGAAGTCGGTTCAGGCATGTTGGCGCGTCCGGTCAACGGGTTGGCGTTCGCGGCTACGGCCTTCAGAGATGCTACGGCGCAAGATGCGAACATCAATGACCAGAGGATGGAATCATGGAAGGTGTTTGCGCAAGTCCCCAGGCCACGAATGTTCAGGCGCTGGACGATCAGCAGCGCTGCGCGCGCATTCGTGAGGTGGTGCTGGCCCGGGGCGTCGAACTGCGTCGGCGCTACCCGCTGCTCAATCACCAGGACGCCATCGGCGCGGGCATCCTGGCCTTCGCCCTGGCCGGCATGATCGGCTCGGCGGCGCTCTATATCGAGGGCTACCTGGCCTGGTGGGCGTGCCTGCTGGTCAACGCCTTCCTCGCCTCGCTGACCCACGAGCTGGAGCATGACCTGATCCACAGCATGTATTTCCGCAGGCGGCGCGTGCCGCACAACCTGATGCTGGCGCTGGTCTGGCTGGCGCGGCCGAGCACCATCAACCCCTGGGTGCGCCGTCACCTGCACCTCAACCACCACAAGGTTTCCGGCACCGAGGCCGACATGGAGGAGCGTGCGATCACCAACGGCGAGCCGTGGGGGCTGGCGCGGCTGCTGATGGTCGGCGACAACGTGATGTCGGCGCTGATCCGCGCAGGCCGGGCGAAGAGCTGGGCGCACCGGCGCGCCATTCTCAAGCGTGTGGTGCTGGTCTATGCACCACTGGCCCTGCTGCACTGGGGCGCCTGGTATGTGTTCCTCGGGTTCCATGGCGCCAACGGCGTCGCCGCGCTGCTGGGGACCTCGATCGACTGGTCGGCCGGGACCCTGGCGACGATGCGGGTGATCGACATCGCGGCGGTGGTGATCATCGGGCCGAACGTGCTGCGTACCTTCTGCCTGCATTTCATCAGCTCGAACATGCACTACTACGGCGATGTCGAGCCGGGCAACGTGATCCAGCAGACCCAGGTGCTCAACCCATGGTGGCTGTGGCCGCTGCAGGCGTTCTGCTTCAACTTCGGCAGCACCCACGGCATTCATCACTTCGTGGTCAAGGAACCCTTCTACCTTCGCCAGATGACCGCGCCGGTGGCCCACAAGGTGATGGCCGAGATGGGCGTGCGCTTCAATGATTTCGGCACCTTTGCCCGGGCGAACCGGTTTGTCCGCCAGGAACGTGGCCGTGTACAGGCGGTGAGGGTCGTACAGGGCTGAAGGGCTGCTTTCGATCGTTCCCGCGCGCTGCGTGGGAACGCCTCCCTGGATACTCTGCGTTATAGGCTGAATTGTCACGCAGAGCGTGAACGATCAGTGCAGCTTGCAGGGGCGAGGAACGCTCAATCCGGCTGAAACGGCGACGCGCTGAGAATCACCCCGGTTTCCTCGACATAGCGCTGCCAATGTTCGATCAGCATCGCCAGCCGCTCCGGCTGTGCCTCGGCCAGGTCGTGGATTTCTCCTGGATCGGCACTCAGGTCGTATAGCTGCCAGGTCGCCGGGCCCACCGGGCCGGGGATATACACCGCCTTCCAGTGGCCCTGGCGAATCGCCCGGCGGCCGAACAGCTCCCAGCCCGTCACCGTGTGTTCGTCGTGCACTTGCGCGGTCTCGCCGGACAGGAAGCCCAGCCACGACTTGCCCCGCAGCGGCGCCACTTCCCTGCCGTGCCAGCGCTTGCCCGGATGGCGCACGCCGGCCAGGTCGAGAATGGTCGGGGTGATGTCCATCACCGTGGCAAAGCCATGGCTGATCTGCCCTGGCCGGGTCAGCGGCGGGTAGTGCAGCAACGCCGGCACACGGATGCCGCCCTCGGTGGTGAAGGCCTTGAACAGCCGCGACGGCGCCGTCGCCGCCTGGGCCCAGGCCGGGCCGTACCAGACGTAGGAGTTGGCCCGGCCGATGTTCTCCAGGCTGTTGTCGTAATGCCGGTCCAGGTAGCCGAGTAGTTCCGGGCCGAACTTGGGGAAGGCTTCCAGCAGGGCACCTTCGGCACCGTTGTCGGACATGAACAGGATGAAGGTGTTGTCCAGCAGGCCCTGCTTGCGCAGGTAAGCCACGACCCTGCCGATGTTCCAGTCCATTCGCTCGACCATCGCCGCATACACCTCCATGGCCCGCGCCGAGCGCTGGCGCTGCTCCTCGCTCAGCGAGTCCCACTCAGCGCTCAGGCCGAGCAGCGGATGCGGCTCGACCGCGCTGTCGACCAGACCCAGTTGCCGCAGCTTCTCCAGGCGTTCCAGGCGCAGCACTTCAGGGCCGGCGTCATAGCGCCCCTTGTAGCGGGCGACCACCTCGGCCGGCGCCTGCAATGGCCAGTGCGGCGCGGAAAACGGCAGGTAGGCGAAGAACGGCTGGCTCTGGTCGCGTTCCTTGAGGTACTGCAGCAGCTTGTCGGCGAAGGCATCGGAGGAATAGAAATCGGCCGGCAACCGTTCGACGAAATCCTGGTTTTCGATGTACAGCGCCGGGGTCGATTTGAGCAGGCCCGGGGTGGTCTCGTCGTAGGTCGGCTCGAAACCGTAGTGGTTGGCCGCACCCGGCAGCAGCGAGAACGAGCGCTGGAAACCGCGCGCGTGAGGCGCCTGTTCGGCGGTCAGGCCCAGGTGCCACTTGCCGCTGATCCAGGTCTGGTAGCCGGATTCGCGCAGCAGCTCGGGCAGCGCCACCACCCGGTCGTTGAGGTAGCCCTCGTAGCCCGGCTTGCCGATCAACTCCGGGGTCAGCGCCTCGGCCATGGTGCCGATGCCGGCGATATGGTGGTCAGTGCCGGTCAGCAGCATCGAGCGGGTCGGCGAGCAGGTCGGCGCGGTGTGGAAGTCGGTCAGGCGCAGGCCGCCATGGGCCAGGGCATCGAGGTTCGGCGTGGCGATCTCGCCGCCGAAGGCGCCAAGGTCGGAAAAGCCGAGGTCGTCGGCCAGTATCACCAGGAAGTTCGGACGTTGCGCCATGTCGGGGTTCCTCTCAGCAGGCGATGAAGGTCAGGGGCAGGTCGCGGATCTGTTCGGGTTGCGGCGGCTGGTAGTGGTCGTCGCTGGTCAGTTCATGCAGCAGCTCCTCGCGCAGGCGGTGGAACTCGAAGCCGCTGCGCTGGCGCGGATGGGGCAGGGCGATCTCGACCACGCGCTTGATCCGCCCGGGGCGCGGCTCCATCACCACCACCCGGTCGGCGAGGAAAATCGCCTCTTCCACATCGTGGGTGACCAGCAGCGTGGTGATCTTCGCCCGTTCGCGGATCGCCAGCAGTTCGTCCTGCATCTGCTGGCGGGTCAGCGCGTCGAGGGCGCCGAACGGCTCGTCCAGCAGCAGAATGCGCGGGCTGGCCACCAGCCCGCGGGCGATCGCCACGCGTTGGGCCATGCCGCCGGAGAGCTGGTGCGGATAGGCGCGGGCGAAGTCGGCCAGGCCGACCAGTTGGATGAACTGCTCGATGCGCCGCTGGCGTTCGCGCTTGTCCAGCGCTTCGTTGACCAGGCCCAGGCCGATGTTCTCCTCGACCGTCAGCCAGGGAAACAGCCGGTGCTCCTGGAAGACGATGCCGCGTTCGCTGCCGATGCCGTCGACCACCCGGCCATCGACGCGGATTTCGCCGCGAAAGGCGGTGTCCAGGCCGATCAGCAGGCGCAGCAGGGTGGATTTGCCGCAGCCGCTGGAGCCGACGATGGCGACGAATTCGCCTTCGCCGATGTCCAGGCTGAAATTGTCGATGGCCTGCAGTTCGGCGCCGTCGACGTCGAAGGATTTGCCGACCTGGTTGAAACTGACCAGTGCTGTGTTCATGCGTGTCTCCAGCGGGTGGCGCGGGTTTCGAGGCGTTGGCCGAGCAGGTTGATCAGCGCGCCGGTGAGGCCGACCACGAGCATGCCGGCCATGATCACGTTCATCTGCAGCAACTGCTGCGCGCCGATCATCAGCGAGCCGATGCCGCCGTTGGACGGCATGAAATATTCGGCGCCGAGGGTGCCGAGCCAGGCGTAGACCAGGCTCAGGCGCAGGCCGGCGAAGATCCCCGGCGCGGCGCCGGGCAGCACCAGCCTGCGCAGCCGCTGCCAGAGGTTCAGGCGCAGCACCCGGGCCGCTTCGGTCAGTTGTGGCGAAAGGTTGGCGACGCTGCGTTGGGTGGCGATGAACAGTGGGAAGAACGCGGCGAGGCCGACGAACACCACCTTGGCCCCTTCGCCCAGGCCGAACCAGGCGGTGATCAGCGGCACCCAGGCGAAGATCGCGATCTGGCGCAGCGCCGACAGGCTGGGGCCGAGCAGGCGTTCGGAGGTCCTCGACAAGCCCAGCAGCAAGCCCAGGCCCAGGCCCAGCGAACCGCCGAGCAGCAGGCCGGCGAAGGTGCGCTTCAGGCTCAGGCCGAGGCCGCCCGGCAGGCTGCCGTCGAGCAGGCCGTTCCAGGTGCTGTGCAGCACCGCCAGGGGGCTGGCGAGGATGCCGCCGTCGATCCACTCAAGCTCGCTCGCCAGTTGCCAGAGCACCAGCAGCGTCAGCGGCAGCAGCCACGGTTGCAGGCGCTGCCAGCCCTGGTAACGCGGGCCCCGGGGAATCTGCGCGGTGGCCGGATGCGGCCAGTGCACCAGGCGCCGGTCGAGCAGGGCGATGCCGCGATCCATCAGCACGCCGATCACACCGATGACCAGGATGCAGACGAAGACGATATCGAGCATGAACAACTGCCGGGCGTAGACCATCAGATAGCCGATGCCCTCGCTGGAGGCCAGCAGTTCCACGGCCAGCAGCGAGGTCCAGCCGGCGGCCAGGGCCAGGCGCAAACCGGCCATGAACGCTGGCAGCGCGGCGGGCAGGATCAATCGGCGCACCAGCAGGTAGGGCGACAATCGCAGTACCGCGGCGGCCTCGCGCAGGCGCGGTTGGGTATCACGCACGCCCACCAGGGTGTGCAGGGTCACCGGGACCACGATGGCCTTGATCAGCACCACCAGCTTGAGCAGTTCGCCGATGCCGAAAAACACCATGAACAGCGGAATCCAGGCCAGGGTCGGAATCTGCGCCAGGGCACTGAAGGTGGGGAATACCAGGCGCTCGGCGCGACGGCTGAAACCGAGACTGGCGCCGAGCAGGGCGCCGAGGCCGACACCCGCGAGCAGGCCGTACAGCAGCCGTTGCAGGCTGATCCACAAATGGCCCCACAGCTCGCCGCAGCCCAGCTCCAGTGCGCTTTGCGCCACCAGCGCGGGCGACGGCAGGATCTGCTGGCTCATCCAGTGCTGACGGCTGGCGGTCCACCACAAGGCGGCGAGGGCCAGCGGCAGCAGCCAGGGCAACAGGTGCCGACCCAGGTTGGGCCAGCGCCGGTGGGTCCCGGCGGGCGGTAGCGTCAGCGGCAGGCTGAGCAGAGAAACACGGGCCATGGCGGACCTCCGTTGTCGGTTTCCGGGCGATGCACGGCGTGAAGGTAAATATGCTTATTCGATCTATAAATAATCTTATCAATTCTATTGAGAGATAAGGAAAGGCCATTTAAGGCTCGTGTGGAGCAGGCATCCAATGCATTCGGAGAATATTTTCCATGCGTTTGCTGCATATCCGCGCAGCGACGAGGTTTGACGGCTTATATTTCCTAAAGTTACTAAAATGTGAATTATTAGTATTTTATTGTTGGTGAGAACTGTGCCTACCTTCAGCGCCTCGAAGCCTGTCACCAAGGAGCACCCACCATGAAAACCCTGTTCAATGGCCGTCTTGCCCGGCTGTTCGCCACCCCTTTGCTGGCCGGCGTGCTGAGCGGCGTGTCGCTGTCTGGCGCAGCGGCCGAGGTCAGGGAGATCCGCATTGCGGTGCCCGACCTGAGCGCCGGCACCCAGCACAGCGGCGGGGGCGTGGTGGATGTGCTGCGCAGCCAGCAGATCCTGGAAAAGGCCTTTGCCGACCAGGGCATCAGGATCCAGTGGAATTTCTTCAAGGGCGCCGGCCCGGTGATCAACGAGGCGATCGCCAATGGTCAGGTGGACTTTGCCTATCTGGGCGACCTGGCGGCGATCATCGGCAAGTCCAACGGGCTGGATACGCGGCTGCTGAGTGCGACCGCACGCGGGGTCAAGCAGTACCTGGGCGTGGTGCCCGGTTCCGGGATCAATTCCCTGCAGGACCTCAAGGGCAAGCGCGTGGCGGTGTTCCGTGGCACCGCCTCGCAACTGTCCTTCGATGCCGCGCTGGCCAGCCAGGGCCTGAGCGAGAAGGACCTCAAGGTCATCAACCTGGACTTCAGCGCGGCGGTGGCGGCACTGGCGGCAAAACAGGTCGATGCGTCCTGGGGCGGTTCGAACCTGACGGCGTTGCAGGCCAAGGGCCTGGCCGAATTGCCGGTGACCACCAGGACCCTGGGCGGTGCGGGCAGCATCCAGAGTGTGCTGCTGGGCTCGGGAGCGTTCGTCGATGCCCACCCGGAGCTGGTCGCCCAACTGCTCAAGGCGCAACAGCAGGCGGTGGACTGGCTGACCCGGGAGGACAACAAGGACGCCTATGTGCAGCTGGTTTCCGGACTGGCGAGTTATCCACAGGTGATTCTGCAACAGGACCTCAAGGACGAGAAACTGAGCGAAATTTTCCCTTCGCAGCTGGACCCGGTCTTCCTCGGCAAGTTGCAGGATTCGGTGGACCTGGCGGCGCAGCAGAAGCTGATTCGCCGGCCGTTCAAGGTGACGGACTGGGTGGCGCCGAACCTGGCGGCGGCGGGGCTGTGATCAGCGTTGCTCTTTAGGGCTTGTCGCGGCGGCGAACCGCCGCGAACAGGACAGTCAGACCGCCACCCGTTCCTCCTGGCTATCCACAGCCACCAGCGTCTCGATCATCGCCCGCGCCGCCGGCGACAGCCGGAACCCGGTGCGGCTGACGATGCCGCAGCGCGCGCTCAGGTGCTCGATGTTTTGCGGCAGGTTGCGCCAATGCAGCTGTACCAGCGCATCCTTCTCCACATCCTCCTCGAACGCCTCCCGACTGCCCAGCCCAATGGCGTTGGAGCGGCGCACGATCTTCACCAGCGCCGGAAAATGCTCGGTCTCGATGTTCGGCGAAAAGTCCGTGCGCCCACTCAGATTCGCCAGCACCTTGCGAATGCCCGGCGGAATCAGCGTGGTCGCCAGCGGGTAGTCGAACATGTCGTTGGTCGACAGGCTTTCCTTGGCCAGCAACGGATGCCCCGGCCGGCAGAAGAACACCCCGCCACGGGGCCGCAGCGCCTGGGTCTGGAAATTCGGGTCGGCCTCGAAATGACGGATGTCGGCGATGAAGAACTCGATCTCCTCGCGGCTCAGGCTGCGGCTGAGCCGTTCCCAGTTATCCACACGGAAGCGCGTGTGCACCTTCGGGTGGGCGTTGAGGAACCGCGCCACCGCTTCCGGCACCAGCTTCACCGCCGGTGCCGGGCCACAACCGAAGCGCAACTCGCCGGCATCGAGCTTGGTCATCTGCGTCACTTCGGCACTGAGCAGCGCCGCGCCCTGCACCAGGCTCAGGGCGTGCTGCAGCACCACCTGGCCTTCGGGGGTGGGGCGCAGGTCCTTGTTGCCGCGGTCCACCAGCACGCAGCCGAACTCCTGCTCCAGCCCCTGGATACTGCGGCTGAAGGCCGGCTGAGTGATGCCCATGGCGTCCGCCGCACGGACAAAACTGCGGTGTTCGTTAAGGGCGATGAAGTAACGCAACTGGCGAAGATCCATATGCTTTCCCGGCATCCGAAAAATAGCTCGAAGGTATTTGCGACGAGCAGGGCTTGAGGTTTTAAATGCAAGCTCTTATTCCGTCAACGAAGCATGTCAATATCTATTAGATGTAAATGGAATATAGATAGAGCATTGCTTCGCGGCGGCTCCAACCGCAAGCAGTCGACGAGGGACCTTCCATGAGCAATGCCGCACTGGCTGTAAAACCCGCTGTACACGCCCTGGACATTCACCCGGTGGCCGGTCGGATCGGTGCCGAGATCCGTGGCGTCGCGTTGTCCGGTGACCTGGATGCCCGTGTCATCGAGGCGATCCAGCAGGCGCTGTTGCAGTACAAGGTGATCTTCTTCCGTGGCCAGACCCACCTCGACGACCAGAGCCAGGAGGCCTTTGCCCACCTGCTCGGCGAGCCGGTAGCGCACCCGACGGTGCCGGTGCGCGACGGCACCCGCTACCTGATGGAACTGGACGGCACCCAGGGCCAGCGGGCCAACTCCTGGCACACCGACGTGACCTTCGTCGACGCCTATCCGAAAGCCTCGATCCTGCGCTCGGTACTGGCCCCGGCGGTCGGTGGCGACACCGTGTGGGCGAACGCGGCAGCGGCCTACGAGGAACTGCCGGCGGAACTGCGCGAACTGGCGGACAAGCTCTGGGCGGTGCACAGCAACGAGTACGACTACGCCGGTCTGCGGCCGAACGTCTCGGCGCAGGCGCAGGAACGCTATCGCCAGGTGTTCACCTCCACTGTGTACGAAACCGAACATCCGGTGGTGCGCGTGCACCCGATCAGCGGCGAGCGCAGCCTGCTGCTGGGGCACTTCGTCAAGCGTATCAAGGGCTACCTGCCGGCGGATTCGGCGCATCTGTTCAGCGTGCTGCAGAGCCACGTGACGCGCCTGGAAAACACTGTGCGCTGGCGCTGGCAGACCGGTGACGTGGCGATCTGGGACAACCGTGCGACCCAGCACTACGCGGTCGACGACTACGGCACCCAGGCGCGCATCGTGCGCCGGGTGACGCTCAAGGGCGAGGTGCCGGTGGGGGTGCAGGGGCAGCGCAGCCAGACCCTTCGCGGGGCAAGCTGAAGACCATACCCCGATCGTTCCCACGCAGAGCGTGGGAACGATCAGTTCATCCCGCCAGTCACCAGACCCCGATCTGCACCACCTTCTCCGTCTCCGGCTCGCCATAGCGGAACCGCTGCCCACGCAGGTCGATCTCCTCATGGCTGATGGTGGTCCGGCGCTTGAGGCCGCGCAGCCAGTCGAGCAGATGGCCCAGGTGCTCCTCGCGCACCGCCGCGAACGCCGGGTCGGCGCCGAGGTCGTGCAACTCCTGTGGATCATTTTCCAGGTCGAACAACTGCGGACGGAAGCCGTCGTAGGCCAGGTATTTCCAGCGCTCGCTGCGCACCATGGTCATCCGGCAACGGTCGATCGGCTGGCCCAGTCGCTCCCGCGCCGGCGCCTGGAAGGCATAGTCGTATTCGGCGATGGCATAGCGGCGCCAGTCCGGCTGTTCGCCATGCAGCAGCGGTACCAGCGAACGCCCCTCCAGCCGATGCTCCGCCCCCGGCAGCCCCAGCGCGTCGAGAAAGGTCGGCAGCGCGTCGATGGTTTCCACCAGCCGCTCATCCACCGTGCCCCGGGTACTGTCCGCTGCCGCACGTGGGTCGCGCACGATCAGCGGCACGCCGACTGCAGGTTCGAGCAGGAACTCCTTCTCGCCGAGGAAGTGATCGCCGAGGAAGTCGCCGTGGTCGCTGGTGAAGACGATCAGTGTGTCGTCCCAGCGCCCGCTCTGCTGCAGCACATCGAACAGTCGTCCGAGCTGGTCGTCCACCTGCCTGATCAGGCCCATGTAGGTCGGCACCACGTTCAGGCGCACTTCGTCGCGGGAGAAGTTCAGGCTTTCCTCATGCTGGCGGAAGGCGTTGTACACCGGGTGGTCGCTGGCCGCGCCAGGCGCCGGGCGGACCGGCGCGATCACCTGCTCGCGCCCGTACAGCGCGTGATACGGCGCCGGGGCGATGTACGGCCAATGCGGCTTGATGTACGACAGGTGCAGGCACCAGGGCCGCTCGCCCTGTTCGCGGATGAAGTCGATGGCACGGTCGGTGGTGTACACGGTCTCCGAGTGCTGTTGGGGAATCCGCGCCGGCCGGTGGGCGTTGCGCATCTTCCAGCCGCTGAGGATTTCACCGTCGCTGCCTTCGGCGGCGTTGGCCCAGTCGTGCCAGGGATTCTCGCCGCTGTAGCCGAGTTTGCGCAGGTAATGGGTGTAGGGTGCCGATTCACGTTTGTCGGCGAACAGCGGGCTGTCGGGGTAGATGCCGTCGTGGCGCATCCAGGGTTCGAAGCCGACCTCGTTCAGCGGCTCGGCCTGCGGGCTGTCGGGGTCGATGGCCAACCGTTGCAGGGCGTCGAGATTGGGCGTGGCGTGGGTCTTGCCGACCAGTGCGGTGCGGATGCCGTGGGGCCGCAGGTAATCGCCGAGGGTCAGCTCCTCCAGCGGCAGCGGCACGGCGTTCCAGGCCACCTGGTGGCTGCTGACATAACGCCCGGTATAGGCCGACATCCGCGACGGGCCGCAGATGGTGCCCTGGGTATAGGCGCGGCTGAAACGCACGCCGGCGGCGGCCAGGCGGTCGATGTTCGGCGTGTGCAGGTGAGGGTGGCCGTAGCAGGACAGGTAATCGCGACGCAGCTGGTCGCACATGATGTAGAGCACGTTGCGCACGTGGGACATGGGGGTTCACCGCGGTGGAGGACAGGTAGGCGATTTCGCGGGCCGGGGCGGGTTTCGGCAAGTGCATTCGGTGACTGTTTTTCATGCATCCGGTGCATGGCGGTGGGGCATGAGGGCCTATTCGCGGGCAAGCCCGGCTCCTACAGGGTTCACGTACCGTATGTAGGAGCCGGGCTTGCCCGCGAATAGGTCATCTCAGACAGCCACCTGCTCCAGATTGCACACCTCACCCACCTCCACCGCATCCTCGCACTTGATCTGCTCGATCATCGCCTCGGCCAGCGGCGACAGCCGATAGCCGGCGCGGCTGACGATGCCGTAGCGGGTGTACAGCTCCTCCCGGTCATCGGCCAAGCCCTCGACCTTCAGCTTCACCAACTCACCCCGGGCATAGTCCCAGGCATCGCTGTTCTCCCCACAGATGCCGATGGCATCCGAGCGCAACACCACGCCGAGCAGGCTGAAGGCGCTCTCGCATTCCACCTGCGGGGTGAAGTCCGGTCGGCTGCTGAGGTCGGCGATCACCTTGCGCAGGTTCGGCGGGCGGATCGTCGAGGCCAGTGGATAACTCAGCAACTGCTCGGCCGTCACGCTTTCGCGGGACGCCAGCGGGTGCCCGGCGCGACAGCAGAAATACCATTTGCGTGGGCGCAGGCGCTGGGTCTGGTAGTCCGGATTGGCCTCGAAATAACGGGTATCGGCGACGAAAAACTCGAACTCGTCATTGAGCAGACGCTTGCCCAGGCTCTGCCAGTCATCCACCTGGAACTGTACCCGGGCCCTGGGGTAGCGGCCGATGAAATGGCCGATGGCCTGCGGGATCAGCCCCGAGGCCGGCGCCGGGCCGCAACCGAAGCGCAGCTCGCCGGCCTCCAGGCCGTTGAACTGGCTGATCTCGTTGGCCAGTTGCTGGGCGCCGCTGACCAGCCGCCGGGCATGTTCGAGCAGGACCTGGCCCTGTTTGGTCGGCGCCAGGTCCTTGCGGCCACGGTCCACCAACTGGCAGCCGGCACTGTGCTCCAGGGCCTGGATGCTGCGGCTGAAGGCCGATTGCGAGAGGTTCACCGCCAACGCGGCGGCGACGAAGCTGCGGTGCTCGGCTAGGGCAATGAAGTGGCGAAGTTGGCGCAGATCGATATGCATTTTTCACATAAAAAATATCGGGGAAATGCATTGGCTATGCATCCGCTCGACTCCTTATAAAGGCAATCTCTTATGCAGTAAATCTTTGTAAAAACATAAATAAATAACTTTAAAGAATATACAGGTTGTATATTTTTTGATCGGGAGCCGCCCATGACTTCGCCCAATCCAGCAGTGCACCACCCTTCCCGACGGCTCAAGCGCTTGCCCCTGGCCCTGTTGCTGGCGGGGAGCGCCAGCTGGTCGCTGGGCCATGCCGCCGAGAGCGAGACCCCGCAGGAGGCTGCGCCGGCCGCCACTACCAGCAAGGCCAAGTCCGACAGCGGGCGCCTGGACACCGTGACCGTCACCGCCCGGCGCCGTGAGGAGAGTTCGCAGAGCGTGCCCACGCCGATCAGTGTGGTCAGTGGCCAGGCCCTGGAAAGCCAGCGGGTCTATCGCATCCAGGACCTGCAGCAACTGGTGCCCAGCGTGAACGTTGCCTACATGCATGCGCGCCAGTCCAGCGTGTCGATCCGCGGCCTGGGCAACAACCCGGCCAGCGACGGCCTGGAAGGCAGCGTCGGGCTGTACATCGACAACGTCTACCTGGGGCGGCCGGGCATGGCGGTGTTCGACCTGATGGATATCGAACAGCTGGAAGTGCTGCGCGGCCCCCAGGGTACGCTGTTCGGCAAGAACACCACCGCCGGGGTGATCAACATCAACACCCGCGCGCCGAGTTTCACCCCGGAGCGCAGCATCGAGACGTCGGTGGGCGAGGACGGCTACTTCCAGACCAAGGGCAGCCTTTCCGGGCCGATCAACGACCAGTTGGCCGGGCGCCTGTCGGCCTATCGCACCCGCAGCGATGGCGACATCAGGAATGAGTACGACGGTCACGACCTCAACGGCGGCTCGCGCGACGGTTTCCGCGCGCAATTGCTGTTCAAGCCCAACGAGAACTTCAACCTGCGCTGGATCGGCGACTACAACGAGGAAGACTCCAGCGCCGGTACCCGCGTGCTGTACAGCACCGGGCCGACCATCAACGGCGTCAATCTCTACCAGTCACGGGCCGCTGCCGCCGGGGCGACCCTGGTCAATGGCGCGGATCGCAAGGTCAATCTCAATGGCCAGCAGCGGGTCACGGTGTTCCAGGGCGGCAGTTCCCTGGAGGCCAACTGGACCCTGCCCAGCGACTTCACCCTGACTTCGGTCAGTTCCTACCGCTGGTGGAATTTCACCCCACGCAACGACGACGGGCTCAACACCACCGCGTACTACAACGCCGGGGTCTCGGTGGAGGACAAGCAGTGGTCCCAGGAAATTCGCCTGGCCTCGCCCACCGGCGGCTTCTTCGACTATGTGCTGGGGGCCTACTACTTCGGCTCCAGGCTCGATAACAAGAGCTTCAACTACTACGGGCCCCAGGCCGATATCTGGAACGGCACCGCCACCGGTGCACTGAACAACGTCACCAGCATCGGCAACGGCCATATCGAAACCGACAGCTTCGCGCTGTTCGCCCAGGGCACCTGGCACCTGACCGAGCGCCTGGACTTCACCGCCGGTCTGCGTGGCAGCTACGAGGAAAAAAGCGCCTGGGTGACCCGTGATGCCCCGCTCGGCGGTGCCGCGGTGACCGGTGCCGCCGCCAACGCCCGGCGTGCCCGCGCCGGCGCCTACGACTCCGGCAACCTCAGCCAGTACAGCACCAGCCCGTCCGGCCTGCTCAACCTGAGCTATCGCTTCAGTGACGACCTGCTCGGCTACGCGACCCTGTCCCATGGCGAGAAGTCCGGCGGGGTGAACCTCGCGGTCGGCTCGGCACCCACCGCCGGTGCCGACTCACTGCTGATCGGCACCGAGCGGGCGAACAACGCCGAGCTGGGCTTCAAGAGCACACTGTGGGACAAGCGCCTGCAACTCAATGCCAACCTGTTCTGGACCCAGGTCAACGGCTACCAGACCAACGCCTACGACGACGCCAACCGCGTGCAGTACCTGACCAACGCCGGCTCGGTGCGCTCGCGCGGGGTGGAGGTCGAGAGCACACTGATTCCCGTGCGTGGCCTGACGCTCAACCTCAACGGTTCCTACAACGATGTGCGGTACTTGTCCTATAAGGATGCGCCATGCCCGCCGGAAGTCAGCCTGCGTCCGGGGGCACCGGCGTCCTGCGACCTTACCGGGCACCAGGTGGTCGGGGCCTCGAAGTGGATCGCCAATGCCAACGGCGAGTACAAGTGGAACCTGGAGAACGGCCTGGAACCCTACGTCACCGCCAGCTATGCGTTCCGCTCCAAGGCAGTGGGCACGGTCGAGGACTCCAGCTACGGGCAGATTCCCAGTTACGCCGTGGTCAACCTGTCCACCGGCCTGCGCGGCGATTTCAACCAGGGCCAGTGGGATGTCTCGCTGTGGCTGAAGAACGCCTTCGACAAGACCTACTACACCACCCTCTGGACCGCCAGCAACGGCGGCTATGAAGGCTTGCTCGGTACGCCGCGGACCCTGGGGGTGACCGGGCGTTATGACTTCTAGGTGTCCAGCCTGATGCCTTGGGGGAATATTTTTCATGCCTGAAAAGCATCGGTTTTTCACCGATAGGCTGCAGCCCTTGAAACACGCGGCCTTGCGCGGATCGGCAAAAACACATATTCACTTTAGGCATATCCATAACTTCAAAGATTACTTTAAGGACTAAGCAGCCTGCGGGGATCATCGACACCTCAAGGCCCCCACGTGCGCCGCGACGATTTTTAGCTGAAGACCGCAGGAGTGATTCAATGGGCAATGTCCAGACCGCTGCCAGTGCACACGAGGTGCTCTGGCGCCAGGCACCGGGTGGCGAGTTGGTCGATCTCGGCCGGCCGCACCGTGCGCCGCTGGGGCAACTGCGCCTGCAGAAAGCCCCCAAGGGCATTCTCAGCCGGCGCGAGGCGGTGTTGCTCGGGGCGTTCGCCCTGGTGCTGCATGGCGCGGTGATCTACTGGCTGAGCCAGCAGCAGACCCCGGTACTGCCAGTGGTACCGCCGCAAATCCCGCCGATGACCATCGAGTTCTCCCAGCCGGCACCGCCCGTGGTCGAACCGCCACCGCCGGTGCAGCCTCCGCCGCCACCTCCCGTGGTGGAGCCACCGCCACCGGTGGTCGACGAACTGGCGGCCAAGCCCGCGCCGCCCAAGCCGATCCCCAAGCCCAAGCCGAAACCGGTGCCCAAGCCTGAGCCGAAGCCTGTGCCCAAGCCGGTCGAGCAACCGCCCGCACCGCCGCAGCCCGCCGCGCCGCCCGCTCCACCGGCACCGCCGGCGCCGCCTGCTCCGGCCCCGGTGACGCCTGCGTCGGCCAACGCCGCGTACCTGAAGAACCCGGCGCCGGAATACCCGTCGCTGGCTCAGCGTCGCGGTTGGGAAGGCACGGTGGTGCTGCGGGTGCAGGTCCTGGCCAGCGGTAAACCGGGCGAGATACAGATTCAGAAAAGCAGTGGTCGCCAGCAACTCGACGACGCTGCCCTGGCAGCGGTGAAGCGTTGGAGCTTCGTCCCTGCCAAACAGGGCGATGTCGCCCAGGTCGGCTGGGTCAGCGTGCCCATCGACTTCAAGATCCACTGACCGGCCGCCAATGCGCTGAACGTTTTTAGAGGGAACACATCATGAGTTTACTGGCATCTCCACTTCAATCCATCGAAAGCGCGGTGATCTGGCTGCTGGTGGTCTTCTCCGTCGTCACCTGGGGCCTGGCGCTGCTCAAGGCGGTGCAGTTCGGTCGCCTGAAAGGCCAGGATCGGCGCTTCCACAAACAGTTCTGGGCCGCCTCCAGCCTCGACTCGGCCGCCGAGTTGAGCGAAACCCAGCCCGGTGCCGCAGCCCGTGTGGCCCAGGCCGGTTATGCGGCGATCCAGGTTGGTGACGGCAGCCATGCCGCCGACCTGAGCCAGGCGATCAACCACCAGGACCGTCTGGAGCGCGCCCTGCGTCAGCAGATCGTGCGTGAGCGACGCTCGCTGGAAACCGGCCTGGCGGTGGTCGCCAGTATCGGCAGTACCTCGCCGTTCATCGGTCTGTTCGGGACCGTGTGGGGGATCATGGAAGCCCTGAAAGGCATCAGCGCCGCCGGTTCCGCCAGCCTGGAAACCGTGGCCGGGCCGATCGGTGCCGCCCTGGTGGCAACGGGTGTCGGCATCGCCGTCGCCGTGCCGGCGGTGCTGGTCTACAACTACTTCCTGCGGCGTCTGAAGCTCACCGCCGCCGACCTCGACGACTTCGCCCACGACTTCTACAGCCTGGCGCAGAAGAGCGCGTTCCGCGTGCTGGTGCACCCGACCGCGAACAAGGGCGCTGCCCAGGGTTCGACGCAGAAAGTGAAGGAGGCGTCCTGACATGGCCTTTTCCACTCAAGACAGCGATGAAGTGCTGAGCGAGATCAACGTCACGCCGCTGGTGGACGTGATGCTGGTACTGCTGGTGGTGTTCATCGTCACCGCGCCGCTTTTGACCAACGCGATCCCGATCAACCTGCCCAAGACCGAAGCGGTGGCGCCGGTGGAGCAGAAGGACCCGCTGGTGGTGAGCATCGACGGCAACGGCAAGCTGTTCATCAACAAGGACGAGATCCAGCCCGACCTGCTGGAAACCAACCTCCAGGCAGCCAAGGCCAAGGACCCGGAACTGCGCGTGCAACTGCAGGCCGACAATGGCGTGAACTACGGCGAAGTGGCGCGAGCCATGGCCTCCATCGAGCGGGCGGGCATCACCAGGTTGTCGGTGATCACCGCACGCTGACCGCAACCGAACCTCGCGTTTCTCGGGCCGTTTCCTTGGCAGGGTGCGGCCCTTTTTTATTTCCGCCAGGCGTGTGCCGTCGGAGCTTCTGTAGGTGAGAGGCTTGTCGGGGCGGCGGATCGGCGTGAACCGCCGTAGGCCGCCATCAGAAACCGGATTGGATGGCCGCCCATGGGCGGTTCGCGGGCAAGCCTCGCTCCTACAAGGGGATGCTCTGATATTTCTTATTAGTATTAATAAATAGCTTCTTATTCCTTAACGAATATATCTCGCCTCCCTATACTCGATCAGGAACGCAAACGCTGGAGGAGGTGTACCCCATGCGCAACGAGTCGATTCGTTATCTGATCGTGCCGGGCTGGCAAGGATCGCCAGAAGATCATTGGCAAACCCATTGGCAGAACAGCCTGCCCAACAGCGCGCGGGTGGAACAGGCCGACTGGCTGACGCCCCGCCGCGAAGACTGGGTCGCGGCCCTGGCCGAAGCCATCGCCGCCGACAGCACGCCGGTGATCCTGATCGCCCACAGCCTGGGTTGCATCACCGTGGCCCACTGGGCCCGCACCGCGCCGGCGCACCTGCTGCATCAGGTCCAGGGGGCGCTGCTGGTGGCCCCGGCCGATGTCGAGCGGCCCGCTTGCGCGCCAGCGTTGCGTCATTTCGCGCCGATCCCGGACGATCCGTTGCCCTTCCCAAGCCAGGTCGTCGCCTCCGACAACGATCCGGCGGTCAGCGCCCCGCGTGCCCTGGAACTGGCCCGCCAGTGGGGCGCCGAGGCCGGCATCATCAGCGGTGCCGGGCACATCAACGTCAAGTCCGGCCACCAGCGCTGGGAGCAGGGATTCGCCTACCTGTATCGCCTGCAAACCCGCATGGAACACCATTCCCTGCGCCGCGCCTGAATGTCTTTCCTCGTTCAACGCCCCCGCCACCCGGCGGATCCGGGCGGGAGTCTGTCATGAGTCTGCATGAAACCTTCGGTCAGCCATTGCTGACCTTTCCCGATGCGGAGAAAAGTCCGCTGAGCATTCGCGCCAAGGCGCTGGTGTTCGTCGATCCGCGCTCGCGCCAACTGCGCGAGGAGCTTGAACAACTGGCGCCGAAGGCGCTGCCGGTATTGATCCGCGGCGAAACCGGCAGCGGCAAGGAGCTGCTGGCCCGGCATATTCACCGGGCCAGCGATCGGGGCGGGCTGTTCGTTTCGGTCAACTGCGGCGCCATCAGCCCGACCTATGCCGATGCCGAGCTGTTCGGCCATGCGGCCGGGGCCCACAGTGGCTCGGCGAGCAGCCGCGCCGGCTGGTTCGGCTCGGCCAATGGTGGCACCCTGTACCTGGACGAGATCGGCGACCTGCCGCTGCCGATCCAGATCAAGCTGCTGGCGGCCCTGGAGAACCATGAAGTCACCCGCGTCGGCGCACACCAGCCGAGCCCGGTGGACGTGCGGCTGGTCGCGGCGACCAGTATCGACCTGGCCCAGGCGGTCGCGGTGGGCAAGTTTCACGAACGGCTCTACAGTTACCTCAGCGAAGGCCGCCTGGAGCTGCCGGCGCTGCGCGAGCGGGTGGGCGACATCCTGTCGTTGGCCGAATATTTCCTCGGCATCTACAGCCAGCGGCTGAGCCTGCCGGTGCCGCTGATCAGTGAAAGCGCCCAGCGCGCCCTGGAACGCCACAGCTGGCCGGGCAATACCCGCGAGTTGGAGAACGTCATTCACTTCGCCCTGCTGGTCAGCAGTGGCGACGAGATCCTGCCGGAGCACCTGAACCTGCCGCAGCCGCTGGCGGTGATCGAGCACCTGCTTGCGGGCAGTTCGCCAGAGGAGCGGGCGGCGCTCAAGCGTCTGTTGGATTGATCGAACGTCTATGCTGTGGAGCGCTCATTCCTCCTGCGGCGTGTGCGTTCCCTGTGGCTTGCTCCTACAGGTGTGGTACAAGGCGGGAAAGCTGTATGAGCAAAATGGAATATGAAGATGAATAAAAGGTATTGTTCGGGAATAAAAAATCCCGGTATCTTCCATTCCATGCAAGCGATATCAAATTGCTTGCACCCCTCTTCTCCAGGCTGTCGTCGGTGACGACCGTGATTTTCGATAAGGACACTGCATGAAAAAGGTTCTGCTGTTTACTGCATTGGCGGCTGCTCTGACCGCTGGCCTGGCCCAGGCTGGGGAAAAACTGGTGGTGGCGGCCACGCCGATTCCGCACGCGGAAATCCTCGAACTGATCAAGCCGACCCTCGCCAAAGAAGGCGTGGATCTGGAAGTGAAGGTCTTCACCGACTACGTACAGCCCAACACCCAGGTCGCCGAGAAACACCTGGACGCCAACTACTTCCAGACCAAGCCTTACCTGGATGGCTTCAACAAGGGCAAGGGCACCAACCTGGTCACCGTGATCGGTGTGCACGTCGAACCGTTCGGCGGCTACTCGAAGAAGGTCAAGAGCCTGTCCGAACTGAAGGACGGCGCGACCATCGCGATCCCGAACGAAGGCAGCAACGCCGGCCGCGCCCTGCTGCTGTTGCAGAGCAAGGGCCTGATCGAGTTGAAGGACCCGAAAAACGCGCTGTCGACGCCCAAGGACATCGCCAAGAACCCACACAAGTTCAAGTTCAAGGAACTGGAATCGGCTCTGCTGCCACGGGTTCTGGACCAGGTCGACCTGGACCTGATCAACACCAACTACGCGCTGGAAGCCGGCCTGAACCCGGCCAAGGACGCCCTGCTGATCGAGGGTTCGGACTCGCCTTACGTGAACTTCCTGGTGGCCCGTCCTGACAACCAGAACAGCGACGCCATCCAGAAGCTGGCCAAGGCACTGACCAGCCCTGAAGTGAAGGCTTTCATCGATTCGAAGTACAAGGGCGCGGTGCTGCCGGCGTTCTGATCCAGCGACAACCCCTTCAAGGTTTGAACGCCGACGAGCGATTAGCGTCGGCGTTTTTTATGCCTGGGCGTTCACCGCCCGGCGCAACGCCACCAGCAGTTTGACGATGTCCTTTGGGTCGAGTTTTTGCGGCGCTTGTACCTGGGCCATAGTGTCTTCCTTGTTATGGAACGGTCACCGACCGGACCGTTTTCGTCCGTGCTTGGAGCGTTCTTCGCGGGAAAAGATCCGTACCCGCTGCAAGGAAAATAGCTGCCCGCCGACTATCCGGCAAATTCAGGATCGTCCGCTCAGTCCGGCCATTTCCAGGCCGGTTCGTCGAGCATGCCCTGGCCGACGATCTGGGTCTGGCCGAGCACCTTCTCCAGCACGATGGCGTTGCACGCCGAGTCCTGCTGCAAGGCCGCGATCAACCGGCTGGCATGGGACACTACCCACACCTGGCAGTGTTGCGACGCGCGGATGATCAGCCGTGCCAGCGCCGGCAGCAGGTCGGGATGCAGGCTGGTTTCCGGTTCGTTCAGCACCATCAGCGTCGGTGGCCGCGGTGTCAGCAGGGCCGCCACCAACAGCAGGTAGCGCAGGGTGCCGTCCGACAGTTCGGCGGCGGACAGCGGACGCAGCAGGCCGTCCTGGTGGAACTCGATGGCGAAGCGTGCGCCCGGCGCTACCGCGATGCCTAGTCGCGAGCCGGGGAAGGCGTCACTGATCGCTTCCTGCAGCGCCTGTGGATCACCGATCTCGATGATGGTGCGCAGCGCCGCCGCCAGATCGCGGCCGTCGTGATGCAGCACCGGTGTGCGTGTGCCCAGTTGTGGCTGGCGCACCGGTGCGTCGGCATCGCTGCGAAAGTGATCGTAGAAGCGCCAGCCGCGAATGTGCTCGCGCAGCAACAGCACCTCCGGCGAGCTGCGCAGGTTGCCGACCTGGTCGAACAGGCTGTCGAAGGTCGGCGTGTGCTGCGCCAGCACTTCCCAGCCCTGTTCGCCGCGGGCTTTCACCATCGGCCCGGAGCGATCCACCAGCAGGCTGGCCGGGCGATACAGGGCGCTGGCCCAGATGCATTCGCGCTTGATCTGCGGGTCGAGGGAAAACCAGGAGTTGCTCGGCTCCGGCAGCCCCAGGGAGATGGCGTAGCTGAAGTCTTCACCGGCAAAGCCCAGGCGCAGGCGCTTGGCCCCCTGGCGCACCACGCCCTGCACGTCGACCTCGCCATTGCGCATGCGTCGACTGATCGTCTCCGGGCCGGCCCAGAACGTCGAGTCCAGCCCGCCTTCGCGGGCCAGCGCGTTGACCACCCCACCCTGGGCGGTTTCCGCCAGTAGGCGCAGGGCGCGGTACAGGTTGGACTTGCCGCTGCCGTTGGGGCCGGTGATCAGGTTCAGGCGCTCCAGGGGCACCACCAGCTTGTTGATCGAGCGATAGTTGGCCACGGCGAGGGTCTTGAGCATGGGACGGGTCCTGGCGATTGAACCTCCAGTGTGCCCGATTGGCCGCCGCGAAACACCGATTCGCAGTCGCGCTGCCACAGATCAACGGCATCGTCGTGCAGAGACGGAACCCTGTTCTACGCTATCAGTCGTAACGACACTGCGAGTAGGTATTACGCGAAGGAGTGTGTATGAATGGGCGTCGAATGAAGTGGGAAGTCGCCTTGGTGTCGCTGGCGCTCCTGAGTGGTTGCGGCCATGAAAAACCTCCGGAACCGTTACGCCCGCGTGTCTTCGTCGAACAGGTTCAGCGCCAGGACTTCGGTGCCGCCGTCACCCTCACCGGCGATATCCAGGCGCGGGTGCAGACCGATCTGTCGTTCCGCGTCGGTGGCAAGATCATCCAGCGTAACGTCGATGTCGGCGCGCGAATCTCCGCCCGACAGGTGCTCGCCAAACTCGATCCCAAGGATCTGCAGACCAACGTCGACAGCGCCCAGGCCGAGGTCAACGCCCAGCAGGCGCGGGTACAGCAGACCAGCGCGGCGTTCGTCCGCCAGCAGAAGCTGCTGCCCAAGGGCTACACCAGCCGCAGCGAATACGATGCCGCCCAGGCCGGCCTGCTCAGCGCCAAGAGTGCGTTGACCGCGGCCCAGGCGCAACTGGCCAATGCCCGCGAGCAACTGGGCTACACCGCGCTGATCGCCGAGGCGCCCGGGGTGATCACCGCGCGCCAGGCCGAGGTCGGCCAGGTGGTGCAGGCGACCATGCCGATCTTCAGCCTGGCGCGCGATGGCGAGCGTGATGCGGTGTTCAATGTCTACGAGTCGCTGCTGGTGGAGCCGCCGCAGGACCAGCCGATCACCGTGACCCTGCTCGACAACCCGGCGATCAAGGCGGTGGGCAAGGTCCGCGAGGTGACCCCGGCGGTCTCCGCCCAGAGCGGCACGGTGCAGGTCAAGGTGGCCCTGGAGCCGTTGCCGGCCGGCATGGACCTCGGCTCGGTGGTCAGCGCCACCGTGACGGCGCCGGCCAAGGCCAGTATCGAACTGCCCTGGTCGGCCCTGACCAAGGACGTCAGCGAGCCCGCCGTGTGGCTGGTGGACGAGGCCGGCAAGGTCAGCCTGCGCCAGGTCAAGGTCGCGCGCTACCTGACCGGCCATGTCTTGATCGGCGAGGGCCTGCAGGGCGGCGAAAAGGTCGTGGTCGCCGGTGGGCAACTGCTGCATCCGGGGATGCTGGTGGAGATCGCCCAGCCATCGGCCCAGGTCGCCGGAGGGAACCCGCCATGAAGCGTCTGTCGCTGCTGTTGCTCGGTGGCCTGCTGGTCGCCGCCTGCTCGAAGCAGGAGCCGGCACCGGAACCGGTGCGGCCGGTGTTGTTCATCGAGGTCAGGCCGGAGTCGGTGCAGAGCCTCGGGCGGTTTGCCGGGAGCATCCAGGCCCGTTACGAGAGCACCCTGGGCTTCCGGGTCTCGGGGCGCATTGCCCGGCGCCATGTCGATGTCGGCAGCGAGGTGGCCCAGGGTGCGCTGCTGGCCAGCCTCGACCCGACCGATCAGCAGAACCAGTTGCGCGCCGCCCAGGGCGACCTGTCGCGCATCGAGGCGCAGTGGATCAATGCCCAGGCCAATGCCCGCCGCCAGCAGGAATTGTTCGACCGGGGCGTCGGTGCCCAGGCGCAACTGGACGTGGCCCAGACCGACCTGAAAACCACCAGCGCCTCCCGCGAACAGGCCCGTGCCTCGGTCGGCCAGGCCCAGGACCAGTTGGGCTACACCGAACTGCGCAGCGACCACGCCGCGGTGGTCACCGACTGGAAGGTCGAGGCCGGCCAGGTGGTCAGCGCCGGCCAGGAGGTGGTCACCCTGGCCCGGCCGGACGTGAAGGAAGCGGTGATCGACCTGCCGGCCGCCCTGGCCGACCAGTTGCGCGAAGGGGTCGAGTTCCGCGTCGCCAGCCAGCTCGACCCGAGCGTCAACACCACCGCCCGCCTGCGGGAAATCGAGCCCCAGGCCGACAGCGCCACCCGTACCCGACGGGCCCGGCTGACCCTGGCCGAAACCCCGGCGGCGTTTCGCCTGGGCACGTCGATCAGCGTGACCCTGAGCTCGGCCATCGAGCCGCGCACCCAGTTGCCGCTGTCGGCGCTGTGGGAGAGCCAGGGCAGGACGCAGGTCTGGATCGTCGACCCGCAGACCTCAACCGTCTCGCCCCGTGAGGTCAAGGTTGTCAGCCGCGAGGGCGAGACGATGCTGCTGGGCTCGGGGGTCAAGGCCGGCGAGAAGGTGGTGAGCGCCGGGGTGAACAGTCTCAAACCCGGACAGAAAGTCAGAATCGACGAGGAAAACCCACGATGAAAGGGAGTTTCAACCTGTCCGAGTGGGCACTCAAACACCAGTCGTTCGTCTGGTACCTGATGTTCGTCGCGCTGTTGATGGGGGTGTTCTCCTACATCAACCTGGGGCGCGAGGAAGACCCGTCCTTCACCATCAAGACCATGATCATCCAGACCAAGTGGCCCGGCGCCACGGTGGACGAGACCCTGGAACAGGTCACCGACCGTATCGAGAAGAAGCTCGAGGAACTCGACTCCCTCGACTATGTGAAGAGCTACACCCGGCCCGGCGAGTCGACGGTGTTCGTGTACCTGCGCGACACCACCAGCGGCAAGGACATTCCGGAAATCTGGTACCAGGTGCGCAAGAAGATCGACGACATCCGCGGCGAGTTCCCCCAGGACATCCAGGGCCCGGGTTTCAACGACGAGTTCGGCGATGTGTTCGGCTCGGTCTACGCCTTCACCAGCGACGGTCTGAGCATGCGCCAGCTGCGCGACTATGTGGAGCAGGTTCGCGCGCAGATCCGCGATGTGCCGGGGCTGGGCAAGATCGAGATGATCGGCGAGCAGAACGAGGTGCTCTACCTGAACTTCTCCACCCGCAAGCTGGCGGCCCTGGGCATCGACCAGCGCCAGGTGGTTCAGAGCCTGCAATCGCAGAACGCGGTGACGCCGGCCGGGGTGATCGAGGCCGGGCCCGAGCGCATCTCGGTGCGCGCGTCCGGGCAGTATGCCTCGGAGAAGGACCTGCAGGCGGTCAATCTCAAGCTCAACGATCGCTTCTACCGGCTGGCGGACATCGCCGAGATCAGCCGCGGTTACGTCGATCCGCCGACGCCGCTGTTCCGCTACAACGGCCAGACCGCCATCGGTCTCGGCATCGCCATGAAGAAGGGCGGCAATATCCAGGCGTTCGGCAAGGCCCTGCACGAGCGCATGGACAGCCTCACCGCCGACCTGCCGGTGGGGGTCGGCGTGCACAAGGTTTCCGATCAGGCCGAGGTGGTGGAGAAGGCCGTCGGCGGCTTCACCAGCGCGCTGTTCGAAGCGGTGATCATCGTGCTGGTGGTGAGCTTCGTCGCCCTCGGCCTGCGCGCCGGGCTGGTGGTGGCCTGCTCGATCCCGCTGGTGCTGGCGATGGTCTTCGTGTTCATGGAGTACAGCGGCATCACCATGCAGCGCATCTCCCTCGGCGCGTTGATCATCGCCCTTGGCCTGCTGGTGGACGATGCGATGATCACCGTGGAGATGATGGTCACCCGGCTGGAAAAGGGCGACAGCAAGGAACAGGCGGCAACCTTCGCCTACACTTCCACGGCCTTTCCGATGCTCACCGGGACCCTGGTGACCGTCGCCGGCTTCGTGCCCATCGGCCTCAACGCCAGCTCGGCCGGCGAGTACACCTTCACCCTGTTCGCGGTGATCGCGGTGGCGATGCTGGTGTCGTGGATCGTCGCGGTACTGTTCGCCCCGGTGATCGGCGTGCACATTCTCAGCGAGCAGGTGAAGGCCCACGACAGTGGCAATGGCCGGGTGGCCCGGGCCTTCAACGCCGGGCTGCTATGGTCGCTGCGCAATCGCTGGTGGGCCATCGGCCTGACGGTGCTGATCTTCGCCCTGTCGGTGTTCGGCATGCGCTTCGTGCAGAACCAGTTCTTCCCGTCCTCGGACCGCCCGGAGATCCTGGTGGACCTCAACCTGCCGCAGAACGCCTCGATCAACGAGACCCGCAAGGCGGTGGACCGGCTGGAGGCCAGCCTCAAGGACGACCCGGACATCCTGCGCTGGAGCACCTACATCGGCGAGGGCGCGATCCGCTTCTACCTGCCGCTCGACCAGCAGTTGCAGAACCCCTACTACGCGCAGTTGATCATCGTCAGCAAGGGCCTGGAGCAGCGCGCGGCGTTGATGGATCGGCTGAACAAGCGCCTGCGTGACGACTTCGTCGGCATCGGCAGCTTCGTCCAGACCCTGGAGATGGGCCCGCCGGTGGGGCGGCCGCTGCAGTACCGGGTCAGCGGCAAGGACATCGACCAGGTGCGCAAGCACGCCATCGAGCTGGCGACGATCCTCGACCGCAACCCCAATGTCGGCGAGACCATCTACGACTGGAACGAGCCGGGCAAGGTCCTGCGCATCGACATCGCCCAGGACAAGGCACGACAGTTCGGCCTGTCGTCCGAGGACGTCGCCAAGCTGATGAACACCATCGTCAGCGGCGCGCCGGTGACCCAGGTGAAAGACGACATCTACCTGATCAACGTGGTCGGGCGTGCGATAGACAGCGAGCGCGGTACGCCGGAAACCCTGCAGAACCTGCAGATCGTCACACCCAACGGCACCTCGATCCCGCTGCTGGCGTTCGCCACGGTGCGCTATGAGCTGGAGCAGCCGCTGGTCTGGCGGCGCGATCGGCTGCCGACCATCACCCTCAAGGCCGGCGTGCGCGGCGGCATCCAGCCGACCGACCTGGTGCGGCAACTGAAGCCGGATATAGACCGGTTCGCCGCCGGCCTGCCGGCGGGCTACAAGGTGGTCACCGGCGGTACGGTGGAGGAGAGCGGCAAGGCCCAGGGGCCGATTGCCCAGGTGGTGCCGCTGATGCTGTTCCTCATGGCGACCTTCCTGATGATCCAGCTGCACAGCGTGCAGAAGATGTTCCTGGTGGCCAGCGTTGCGCCGCTGGGGCTGATCGGCGTGGTATTGGCGCTGGTGCCGACCGGCACGCCGATGGGTTTCGTGGCGATCCTCGGGATTCTCGCGCTGATCGGCATCATCATTCGCAACTCGGTGATACTGGTGACCCAGATCGACGAATACGAGCGCAATGGCTACGAGCCGTGGGACGCGGTGGTGGAAGCGACCGAACACCGACGGCGGCCGATCCTGCTGACGGCGGCGGCGGCGAGCCTGGGGATGATCCCGATTGCCCGGGAAGTGTTCTGGGGGCCGATGGCCTACGCGATGATCGGCGGCATTGTCGCGGCGACGGTGCTGACGCTGATGTTCCTGCCGGCGCTGTATGTGGCGTGGTACCGGATTCGCGAGCCGAAACGCGACGCGGCCTGAGGCCTGGTATGGCATCCACCCGGTGCTGGACTGCGCCCGCGATATTGTAGGAGCGCGGCTTGCCCGCGAAGGGGCCTCAAGGGCGCTAAAACCTTCGCGGGCAAGTCGGGTGGCCGCACCGCCTGCGCCTGCAGGGTGGTGCCAAACGGGGAGGTTGCCTGCGCCCGCGATGAGGGGGCGGGGCGGGCGACAATCATTCGGCCGTCGACGGCTTCTCCCACAAGTTGATCCCGCCTTCCCGGGCAAAGCGGTCGATCTCCGCCAGTTCCTCCTGGCTGAACGCCAGGTTCTGCAACGCCCCGACGTTCTCGACGATCTGCTCCGGCCGGCTCGCGCCGATCAGCGCCGAGGTCACCCGTGGATCACGCAGGGTCCAGGCCAGGGCCAGTTGCGCCACACTCTGGCCGCGGCGCCTGGCGATTTCGCTGAGGGCGCGGACATGGGCGATGTTCTGCTCGGACAGGTGCGACTCGCGCAGCGAGCCACCGCCCGGACGGTTGATCCGCGCGTCCTGCGGAATGCCGTTGAGGTACTTGTCGGTCAGCAGCCCCTGGGCCAGCGGGGTGAAGGCGATCACGCCGGTACCCAGCTCCTCGACGGTGTCCAGCAGGTCCTTTTCCACCCAGCGGTTGAGCAGGTTGTAGGCCGGCTGGTGGATCAGCAGCGGGACTTTCCATTCCTTGAGCAGGGCCGCGATCTCGCGGGTTTTCACCCCGGAATACGACGAGATGCCGATGTACAGCGCCTTGCCCTGCTGCACGGCGGTGGCCAGGGCGCTGGCGGTTTCTTCCAGTGGCGTGTCCGGGTCGAAGCGGTGCGAGTAGAAGATATCCACATAGTCCAGGCCCAGGCGCTGCAGGCTCTGGTCGAGGCTGGCGAGCACGTATTTGCGCGATCCGCCGCCCTGGCCGTAGGGGCCGGGCCACATGTCCCAGCCGGCCTTGCTGGAGATGATCAGCTCGTCGCGGTACTGCCTGAAATCCTCGCGCAGCAGGCGGCCGAAGTTGATTTCGGCACTGCCGTAGGGCGGGCCGTAGTTGTTCGCCAGGTCGAAGTGGTTGATGCCCAGGTCGAAGGCGGTGCGCAGCAGGGCGCGCTGGGTGTCGATCGGCGTGCTGTCGCCGAAGTTGTGCCACAGCCCCAGGGACAGCGCCGGCAGCACCAGGCCGCTGCGCCCGACGCGGCGGTAGGGGATGGAGTCGTAGCGGTTTTCGGCAGCTTGATAAGTCATCGAATCCTCTCTCATTGCGCGGAAAATTTCACAGGGCAGCGCCCACTTCTATTGCGGTCCGGATCAACCAGCATACGCCTTGGACAGACCACACCTATCTCGGATTCGATCCGTGACTGAAACGTTTCATGTTTTTCCGGATTTCGGTCCGGGCGTGTCGTCGCTCGCGCAAATTTCCTGGCCGGCGAATTTCTGCCTGCTCCGAAAATTTGCGCTTGACTTTCAATTTTCCATGGTTGGGTAATTTTTGGTCAGTACAAGTTAGTACATACCTGCTTACTTTTGACCCTCCGGCGAAACTTCGTTTTTGCCCAGCAATCTATAGAAGATTCAAAAAGTTACAGTCAGTATAAGTACTACGTATTACGATATAGTACGATTTGGTGACTGATCTTGCTCAAAAAATGATCAAATCGTCGTCCGGCAGCGTTTTTCTGGCCTGCGGCCAGCCCTACAAAGGTAGTGCAAAGCGGTTTGCCGGCCGCTCCAACCCCAGGTGTTCACGCAACGTGGTGCCCTGGTACTCGCGGCGGAACAGCCCGCGGCGCTGCAGTTCCGGCACCACGTGGGTGGCGAAGTCCTCCAGCCCGCCCGGCAGGTGCGGTACCAGTACATTGAAGCCGTCCGCCGCGCCCTGTTCGAACCAGGCCTGCAACTCGTCGGCGATCCGTGTCGGTGTACCGACCAGGCTGTAGTGCCCACGGCCACCGGCGATGCGTCGGCCCAGTTGCGCCAGGGTCAGGTTTTCCGTGCCGGCCAGTTCGGTCAGCAGTTTCTGCCGGCTCTGCTGGCCGCTGTCGGTCAGCGGCAGCTCGGGCAACGGGCCGTCCAGTGGATAGCCCGACAGGTCGAAGTTGCCCAGCATGCGCCCGAGCAGGGCGACCCCGACCTGCGGCTCGACCAGTGCCTGGAACGCCTCGTGTTTCTCCCGGGCTTCGCTCTCGCTCTGGCCGACCACGACGAACACGCCCGGCATGATCTTCAGAGCCTCTGCCGAGCGGTTGGAGCGCGCCAGGCGGCCCTTGAGGTCAGCGTAGAACGCCTGGGCCCGGGCCAGGGAGGACTGCGCGGTGAACACCACTTCGGCGGTTTGCGCGGCCAGTTCCAGGCCGGTCTGCGACGAGCCGGCCTGGACGATCACCGGTTGGCCCTGGGGTGAGCGGGCGACGTTCAGCGGGCCGCGGACGCGGAAGTGTTCGCCCTGGTGATCGAGCACGTGCAGCTTGGCCGGGTCGTAGTACTGGCCGCTGGACTTGTCGCGGCTGAAGGCGTCGTCCTCCCAGCTGTCCCACAGGCCGGTGACCACTTGGTGGAACTCGCGGGCCCGCGCATAACGCTCTGCGTGACTGATGTGTTCGCTGCGGCCGAAATTCAGCGCTTCGGCGGCGGCGTCCGAGGTCACCAGGTTCCAGCCGGCGCGTCCGCCCGACAGGTGATCCAGCGAGGCGAACTTGCGGGCCACGTGGTACGGCTCGTTGTAGCTGGTGGTGGCGGTGGCGATCAGGCCGATGCGTTCGGTCACCGCGCTGAGTGCCGAGAGCAGGGTCAGCGGCTCGAAGTGATCCGAGCGGGCCATGCGGCTGGCGATTTCACCTTCGGCGGCGGCGACGCTGTCGGCCACGAACAGGGCGTCGAACTTCGCCGCCTCGGCGATGCGCGCCAACTGCTTGTAGTGGGCGAAGTTCAGGCCGGCGGTGGCCGGCACCTCCGGGTGACGCCAGGCGGCGACGTGGTGCCCGGTGGCCATCAGGAAGGCACCGAGTTTCAACTGGCGCGGAGTTTGGGTCATGGCAGGTTCCTTGGCGGTTGATTGAGGGTTGTGCACGCAACGGCTCAAAAATCCTTACGTACCTGGATACCGAAGTAGCGTTCGTCATCCCGTGGCACGGCCCGGTAGATGTAGTTGCCGCCACTGGCCAGCAACGGCGAGTAGGACTTGTCGGCGAGGTTTTTCCCCAGCAGCGCCACGCGCCAGCCCTGGTTGTAGTCGGCCAGGGCGATGCCCGCGTTCCAGATGCCGTAGGCGCCCTGTCTGGTGTCGACGTTCTGGGCGATGTCGTACTGCACTTCGCTCTGCCAACTGAAGTCGGTGCCCAGTTCCAGGTCCAGGCCGTTGTTCAGCGGCACGGTGTAGTCGGCACGCACATAGCTCTTCCAGTCCGGGCTGAACGGCAGCGGCTTGCCGTTGACGTTGCAACTGGCCGCCGCACCCGGCGGGCAGGAGAACTCGTCGATGCGTGCCTTGGTGTAGGCCAGGGCGCCGGAGAGCTTGAGGTTGCTGGTGGCCTGCAGCGCGTAGTCGGCTTCCACGCCTTCGGTGCTGACGCTGCCGGCGTTGATCAGGCGGGTCACCACCTGCCCGGCGACGGTGTCGAAGAAGTTCGCCTGGTAGTTGTCGTAGTCGCTGTGGAACACCGCCAGGTTGGTGGTCAGGCGGTTGTTCCAGCTGGTGGCCTTGATCCCGGCTTCCCAGGTGTTGGAGGTTTCCGGTTTCAGTGCGTTGGTGTCCCGCGGCTGCATGTTGAAGAACACGTTGTAGGCCGGGCCCTTGTAGCCACGCGAGTAGGTCACGTAGCTGGTCACGCTGTCGCTCAGGTCGTACTGCACGCCGAGGCGCCCGGACCAGCCGTCCTCGTCCACCGAGCCATGGCTGCTGGTGGCCGGCTGTATGCCGCTGACCGTGGTCGCGGAAGTCGAGACGCGGCGGTGATCGTAGGACAGGTCGTCGTGGGTGTAGCGCAGGCCGGCGATCCCGCGGAAGGTCGGGGTGAAGTTCAGCGTGCTCTCGCCGAACACCGCGTAGCTGTCGCTGGTGGTGCTGTAGTCGGCCACGCCGCGGTTGACGCTGGTGGTCGTGGTCAGGGTGCGCTGGTAGGTCTCTTCGTCCTTGCCGTGCAGGTAGAACAGGCCACCGACGTACTCCAGGAACTGGCCCTTGGGCGAGGCCAGGCGAATTTCCTGGGAGTACTGGTTGAAGTCCAGCGCGCCGCGGTCGGCGGTGCCGGGGAAGGCCGCCGTGACGCTGCCGAGGCGATCGCCGTCCTGGTACTGGTGGTTGTTCCAGCCGCGCCAGGCGGTGATCGAGGTCAGGGTGTAGTCACCGAGGCTCCAGTCGAGCTGGGCGGACAGACCCTTGTTGATGTCGTCGACGTAGCTGCGGGTATCGGTGTTGATGTCGCGGTTGTCGGAGGACGGCCGCACCGGGTTCAGTGCGTTGGTGAAGGCCGGGCTCAGGGACTTGCTGACCACGCCGTTGGGCGCGTCGTCGTGGGACTGCATGTAGTCGGCGGCGAGGGTGAGTGTCACGTCCTCGTTGGGAGTGAACTCCAGCTTGCCGCGCACGCCCTTGTGGTTGTAGCCGTTGACTTCCTGGCCGTTGGCCTTGTTGTCGACGTTGCCGTCGTAGCTGCCGAACAGGGTGGTCAGCGAGCCCTTGAGGGTGTCGGGCACCAGGCTGCCACCGATGCCGAAGCGGGTGCGGCTTTCGTTGCCGCTGAAGTACGACTGGTCGATGTAGCCGTGGGTTTCGGCGGTCGGTGCCTTGGTGACCATGTTCAGCACACCGGCCGAAGCATTCTTGCCGAACAGCGTGCCCTGCGGGCCGCGCAGCACTTCGATGCGGTCGAGGTCGAGCAGGTCGAGGGTGGCCTGGCCGGGGCGGCTGTAGACCACGCCGTCGATCACCGTGGCCACGGTCGGCTCGACCCCGGGCGAGGTGGAAATGGTGCCCACGCCGCGGACGAACAGCGAGGTGTCCTTGTTCGATGCGCCGGTGCGGAAGTTCAGCGTCGGCACCTGCTGGACGATGCTGGAGACGCCGTTGCGACTGTCGCGTTCCAACTGCTCGCCATCGACCACCGAGACCGCCACCGGGACCTTTTGCAGCGATTCCTCGCGGCGGGTGGCGGTGACGGTGACCGCCTTGAGTGTCGGCTCCTGGTCGCTGCCGGTGTCGGCGGCGAATACCGCGGGCGACGGCAGTGCCGCCAACCCGGCCAGCAGCCAGGCCAGGTGTGGGCGCCGCGGCGTGGCGGCCTGGATCGCCCGTGCCAGTGTGTGTTGCTCCCCGAATCTGTTGTGCATGTGTTGCCCGCTCGAAAAATGACCCTGAACCGCCGTCGCTCTGCGTCGACAGCGCCTGATTTGTCTTGGGGCATTCGCTCGAGCGAGTAGCAGGCAGACAAAGCGTTTTGTTAGCGCTAACATCGCCAGTATCGGAAAGGTCGATATAGACCGTCCAATACTGAAAAATTACTTTTATATTCCTTTTGGTTTTCAATAAGGGTCGCATCCTTGACTGCTGACAAAGCGCCAAACCGCAAGCGCCGGGGGGCCGGGCGGGTCACCCTGAGCACGGTCGCCCAGGAGGCCGGGGTGTCGGCGATCACCGTCTCGCGCTACTTCAACAACCCCGAGCAGGTCTCGCCCGAGCGTCGCGAGCGGATCGCGGCGGTGGTCGAGCAGTTGGGCTATGTACCGAACCTGGTGGCCGGCGGGTTGGCCTCGGCCCGCGGGCGGATCGTCGCGATGGTGATTCCGAACATCTCCGGACCGATCTTCGCCAACACCATCCAGGGCTTCAGCGACACCCTCAATCGGCATGGCTATCAGTTGCTGCTGGCGTCGAGTTACTTCTCGGCGGAGCAGGAGGAAAGCGCGGTTCGGGCATTTCTCGGCTGGTCACCGGCGGCCCTGGTGCTGACCAGCCGCTTCCACAGTGCGGGCACCGAAAAGATGATCGCCGAGGCGGATATCCCGGTGGTCGAGACCTGGGACTACCAGCCGCAGCGCGGGCCGCTGCAGATCGGCTTTTCCCACCATGAAGTCGGGGTCAGCGCCGCCCGCTACCTGCATGGCAAGGGCTATCGGCGCATCGCCTTCGTGCAGAACAGCGCCCCCGGCGATTTCAGTGCGCTGGAGCGCCGCGACGGTTATGCGGCGACGGTGCGCGAGCTGGGGCTGGAGCCCTGGGTGTTCGCGCCACAGGCCGGTCTGGCACCCTTCGAGGCCGGCAAGCAGGCGATGCAGGCGCTGATGAGCGGGGCGACCCGGCCCGACGCGATCATCTTCGCCAACGACAACCTGGCCGCCGGCGGCCAGTTGGCCGGGCAGCGCGCCGGGCTGAAGATCCCCGAGGATTGCGCGGTGCTGGGCTTTGGCGACTACCCGTTCGCCGAAATGCTCCTGCCGAGCCTGAGCACCATCAAGCCGCCGGCGCTGGACATCGGCGTGCTGGCGGCGACCCGGGTGCTGGAGAGCCTGGGCGTGTTGCCGGTGGATGAAGTACAGCGCCTGAACCTGCTCACCTGCCAGGTGATCGAGCGCGAGAGCGCCTGAGCCGCTGCCTCAGGCGGCGTCGGCGAAGAGTTCGCTGATCCAGTCGACGAACACCCGTACCCGCGGCGACATGTGCCGGTTCTGCGGGTAGAGCACCGACACCGGCATCGGCGGCGGCGGATGGTCCGGCAGCACTTCGCGCAGCAAGCCCTGTTCGATCTGTTCCGCCACCCGATAGTGCGGCACCTGGATCAGGCCTAGCCCGGCCACCGCCGAGGCCGCGTAGATTTCCGCACCGAACACCGAGACCCGGCCGGCCAGCGGCACTTCCCGTGGCTCGCCGTTTTCGATGAACTCGAAGGGGAACAGCTTGCCGGTGGCCCGCGACACGTAGTTCACCCCCTGGTGCCGGCTGAGGTCGGCCAGGTTGCGCGGCTCGCCGTGCCGGCGCAGATAGGCCGGGCTGGCGCAGGTCACCTGGCGCAGGTTGGCCACGCGCTTGCCGATCAGTGACGAGTCGCCGAGGTTGCCCGAGCGCAGCACACAGTCGACACCTTCGGCGATCAGGTCGATGAAGTGGCTGGCTTCGCTGATCGACACCTCGATCTCCGGGTAGCGTTCGAGGAATGCCGGCAGCGCCGGAATCACGAAATAGCGCGCCAGGGTGCCCTGCAGGTCGACCCGCAGGCGGCCCTTGGGCGCCACCGTACGGAAGGCCAGTTCGGCGTCTTCCAGCTGCGCCAGCAATTGCACGCAACGCGGGTAGTAGGCCTCGCCGTCGAGGGTCGGTCGCACGCGGCGGGTGTTGCGCTCCAGCAGCCGGGTACCGAGCCAGGCCTCGAACTGGTTGAGGGTGTGGGTCAGGGTGGCGCGTGGCAGGTTCAGGTCTTCGGCGGCCAGGGTGAAGCTGCTGCGTTCATAGATCCGTACAAAAACCTTCATTGCCCTGACCTGGTCCATGGCGGCTCCGCGACACTCGATTGTTGGTGATTGTTGAATAGTCAGGTCAACTATCGCGCATTTATCGCCCTGGATAAACATGTGAAATTGGCTTCACTTCAACGCACATCCCAGGAGATTCGACATGACTCAGCACTCCCGAAAAGTGGCCATCGTCACCGGCGCCTCGCGGGGTATCGGCGCGGTGATCGCCCGCCAGTTGGCCGCAGAGGGTTTTGCGGTAGCCATCAACTATGCGAGCAGCGCCAACGAGGCCTCGGCGCTGGTAGTGGAACTGCGCCAGGCCGGCCACTCGGCCATAGCGGTCAAGGCCGACGTGGGCAACTCTGCCGATGTCGCGCGGTTGTTCGATGAGGTCGAGTTGCAGTTGGGCAAGGTCGATGTGCTGGTCAACAACGCCGGCATCCTCAAGGTGCTGCCGCTGGCCGAGCACAGTGACGAGCTGTTCGAACAGACGTTCGCCATCAATACCCGCGGCACCTTCAACACCCTGCGCGAGGCGGCGAAGCGGATGAATGACGATGGGCGCATCGTCAACTTCTCCAGCAGTACCGTGGGGCTGAACCTGCCGGGGTACGCGGTGTACATCGCCAGCAAGGCGGCGGTGGAGTCGTTGACCCAGGTGTTCGCCAAGGAACTGCGTGGCCGGCGCATCACGGTGAATGCCGTGGCCCCGGGGCCGGTGGCGACCGAGTTGTTCCTGCAGGGCAAGAGCGAGGAGCAGATCCAGACCTTCGCGCGGATGCCGCCGCTGGAGCGCCTGGGCCAGCCGGAGGATATCGCCGAGGTGGTGTCGTTCCTGGTCGGCCCGGCGGCGGGCTGGGTCAACGGGCAGGTGCTGCGGGCCAATGGTGGGTTGGTCTGATCGTCCGCGCAGCTCCCGGGTGACCGACCGGTTCGCCGGCCGTTGCGTGGTGATGCGTGGGCCCCTCAGTGAAGGTTTGCCAGGATTGGAGCGCGATCATGCCGTCTGTATTTTCCCCGTTGTTCAATGGCCGTCTCGAACCTATCGCCTACAGCCTGCTGCGGCTGTGTTTCGGCATCATCATGGTGACCCATGGGGTGCCGAAGCTGCTGGGTGAGGCCCATGGCTCCATGGCTGATCCGCTGGCGGCCTCGGCCAACCTGATCGGCAATGTTCTGCATTTGCCGGCGGCGGACACCCTGGCGTTGCTGGTGGCGCTGCTCGAAGGGGTGGGCGGCGCCTTGCTGGCGTTGGGGCTGGGCACCCGCCTGCTGGCGGCGATGATGGCTGTGCAGATGGCGGTGATCAGCTACCTGCTGGGCCCGACCTGGCCGTGGATCGACCGGGGCATCGAGTACCCGGTGCTGATGTTGTTCCTGGCGGGCTACATTGTGTTCCGGGGGGCAGGACGCTATTCCCTGGATCACAGGCTGCACTGCCGGCGTTGAGACGACCACGATCGATCACGGCCTTCCCCGCGCGGGTATTGTCATGCACCCCGCGATCGCGTTCATCGTCGGTGTGCCGGCCATCGCCATGGCCCTGTCCATGCTGCCGGACAAGGCCTGGGCGCCTGGCGGGTCAACGTACCAGGTGCAGGAACTGCATGTGCCGTTCGTACTGGTCGAGGATATCGTTGATGATCTGCTCCTTGCTGTAGCCCATCAGGTCATAGTCCTGGCTGCCCTCGCTCAGGTGCACCTCGGCGCGGTAGTAGCGGCGGTTGCGCAGGTCCCGCGAACCCAGGCCACCCAGGGCGAAGGAGGGCGTGAAGTAGCCGCGCATCTGCACCTGGTAGACGAACGGGTGCAGGTCGCCATGGCCGATCTCCAGGCTCACGCTGTCGTTGGCCGGGTCGGGCTGGGTGAGCACGTTCAGGCCCTTCTCGACGAACACCGCGGTGACCTCTTCGATCGCCGGCCGTGCGGTCTGATCGAGGAAACGGTACACCTCGTCCCGCGATGGGAAGTGCACCGCCTGGCTCAGGCGCTGGCGCCAGCCGCCCCGGCCGCGACGTGCCTGCGAGACCGGCGCCAGCGAGTGCAGTTGGGCGATGCGTTTCTGCGACTCCAGGTAGAACGCCTTGTGCAGCCCCCACATCATCGACAGCAGGATCAGCGAGAACGGCAGCGAGGTCAGCACCACCGCCGATTTCAGCGCGTCGATGCTGCCGGAGAACAGCAGCGCGCTGGTGATCAGCGCGGTCATCGCGCCCCAGAACACCCGCAGCCATTTCGGTCCGTCCTCGTCGGCATGGCCGCCACGGGCGGACAGCGTCGATAGCACCACGGTGCCGGAGTCGGCCGAGGTGACGAAGAACACGAAGCTGATGAACACCGTGACCGCGATCACCGTGCGGCTCCACGGGTAGGTTTCCAGCAGCAGGTACAGGGTGCGCGACGGATCGTCGATGGCCGACTGGCCGAGGGCGCTCATGCCGTGGTTGAGCACTTGCTCGATGGCGCTGTTGCCGAAGATCGACATCCACGCCAGGGTGAAGCCCAGCGGGATCAGCAGCACGCCGAAGACGAATTCGCGGATGGTCCGGCCGCGGGAAATCCGCGCGATGAACAGGCCCACGAACGGCGCCCAGGCAATCCACCAGGCCCAGTAGAATACGGTCCAGCCGCCGAGCCAGTCGCTGGGCTTGTCGTAGGCGTAGAGGTCGAAGCTCTTGGTCGGCAGCGCCCCGAGGTAGTCGCCGAGGTTCTGGATCAGGGTGTTGAGCAGGTGCTGGGTGGGCCCGGCGAACAGCACGAACAGCAGCAGCGCACAGGCCAGCAGCATGTTGATGTCGGACATCACCCGCACACCCTTGTCGACGCCGGCCACCGCGACGGCGATGGCCGCGCCCATCATCAGCACGATCAGCCCGACCTGGATCCACTGGGTATGCGAGATGCCGAACAGGTAGTCCAGCCCCGAGTTGAGGTGCAGCACGCCGAAGCCCATGTCGGCGCCGAGGCCGAACACCGTGGCGATGATGCCGAAGCCGTCCACCGCGTAGCCGATGGGGCCGTTGATGCGCTTGCCGATCAGCGGGTACAGCGCCGACCGCAGTGCCAGCGGCAGGTTGTGCCGGTAGGCGAAGTAGGCCAGGGCCATGCCGACGAAGGCGAACACGCCCCAGCCGTGCAGGCCCCAGTGCAGGAACAGGATCTGCATCGCCTGGCGCGCGGCGGCCGGCGTGCCCGCTTCGCCCTGAGGCGGCTGGAGCATGTGGGTGAGCGGCTCGGAGACGCAGAAGAAGAACAGGGTGATGCTGATCCCGGCGGCGAACAGCATGCCGGCCCAGGACAGGTAGCTGAACTCGGGTTCGTCGTGGTCGGCACCGAGCTTGATCCGGCCGTAGCCGGACAAGGCGGTGACCACCACGAAGACCAGGTACAGGGTCATCGCCAGCAGGTAGTACCAGCCGACGGTGTTGGCCGCCCAGTTCTGCGCGGCCAACAGCCACTGGCCGGCGGCTTCGGGCTGGCTGATGACCAGCAGGCCGAACAGCAGGATGAAGGTCGCGGCGAAGTAGAAAACGGGCGGGTTCATGCGGATCAGGCCGCTGGTTGCGGTCGTGGAGGTACTCATGCGGCGGGTACCTCGAAGGGGTGGCACGTGGCTGGATATTTCGGACTCAGCAAAGGCAGGCCTCCTGTTGTGAGCGGGCAGCGAGCTGCCGGTTTAACTTGAACGAGCATTCAAGTTAAACATGAATCGGGTGTCTGGGACCAATCGCAGGGCTCGACGGTATTGTTCTGACAGTGCCTTTCAGCAAAGGTTGTAGGTAGTGATCGGTGGATTGAGCGGCTTCATTTGGTGGGGGCTGGAGTCTGATCGTTCCCACGGTCCCCGTGAGATGCCTCACAGCACGCTCGCGTCCGCCCTGGTGACGCAGAGCGTCACGGGCTGCATTCCCACGCTGAGCGTGGGAACGATCGGCGAGGGCGTGAGAATGATCTGATCGTTCCCACGGTCCCTGTGGGAATGCCTCACAGGACGCTCCGCGTCCGCTCTGGTGATGCAGAGCGTCACGGGCTGCATTCCCACGCCGAGCGTGGGAACGATCGGCGTGGGGCGTGAGAATGATTGGAAAGCAAAAGGCCCGCTCGGAGGCGGGCCTTGTGGTTCCGGGTGGATTAACGGGCCGTCAGCGCCGCGTAGCTGTTCATCAGGTTGCGATAGTTCGGGATCCGCTGCGACAGCAGGTTGCCGAGGCCTTCGATGTCGTTGCGCCAGTCGCGGTGCAGCTCACAGGCCACCGAGAACCAGTTCATCATCTGCGCACCGGCCTGGGTCATGCGGTTCCACGCGGCCTGCTGCACGGTGGTGTTGAAAGTGCCGGAAGCGTCGGTCACCACGAACACGTCGAAACCTTCAGCCAGTGCCGACAGCGTCGGGAACGCCACGCACACGTCGGTCACCACGCCAGCGATGATCAGCTGCTTGCGGCCGGTGGCCTTGATCGCCTTGACGAAATCCTCGTTGTCCCAGGCGTTGATCTGGCCGGGACGGGCGATGTACGGCGCATCCGGGAACATTTCCTTCAGCTCTGGAACCAGCGGGCCGTTCGGACCTTGCTCGAAGCTGGTGGTCAGCACGGTCGGCAGGTCGAAGAACTTGGCGAGGTCAGCCAACGCCAACACGTTGTTCTTGAACTCGTTCGGCGAGAAGTCCTGTACCAGGGAAATCAGGCCGGTCTGGTGGTCGACCAGCAGGACTACGGCGTCGTCTTTGTTCAGGCGGTTGTAGGTTGGCTTGCTCATGGGGGAATCCTTTTTCGTTTAAGTGGCTGGAAGCGGTGTCGTTCAACTTGTGACCAGATTAATGAGCCGCCGAAAAAGGAAAAAGCGGCTCAAATCGGTTTGACTGTCACCCTGGAATGGACAGTCCGATCAAGGAATTGGTAGGTGAATTAACTAATGGTTCAATGATGCTGCCGAGGACATCATCGCTGCTCTCGCGGCGGCTGTCTGAGAGGCCGTGTTCGATCTTCAGGAAAACGAAGGAAGCAGCCGCGAGACGCGTTTCCACCATGGGCTTCTGTGTATCTGGCGGTGGCTCTTCCATCGGCATCATGTGGCCATCACGTTGCCGCCTGTTCTTGCACGAGCCCGAAGCTCTGCTCAAGGCGAGAGATGAGCTCGGCGAGGCTGCCTCTCAGCCCAATATCTTTCAGATTCACCTCTTCCTTGGCCAGGCGCTCCAAAAACTCTTTCATGTCGGCCAGGATGATTTCGGTCAGCTCAATGGGCTCACCAGAGAGTAGGCCTGCCAATACCAAAACATCGTTACGATGCTTTCTGACGTTACGAGAGTCGATCTTTTCTCCCGTATCCTTGCGCTTTGACAGATCAAGCCAGGCCCGCGCCTTGAGTGGGATCAGCCGGTCAGCGCTGATATACGACAACTCATCATTCTGCTGGCGGCCATCCAACAAGAACTCGTAATAGGCATCGTCGAGCAAAATTGCGGACAAACTGGAGACTGACTCATCAGTTGGAATCGGTGTCAGCGTCGCGTTTTCCTCATGTTCGAGCCCCTCGGGAGTACGCGAGAACAACTCGATTTGTACCGGGTAAGACTCATCAGTCGGATGCTGGAAGCGGTAGAAGACTGGGCGCTCTCCACCCGCCTGCTTGATCTGGTACCCACCCGCCTTCACGAAGTCCCAGAAGCGGGCCACGAATGCGGTGTCCAAAGCCTCAATGATCAGAACAATATCGAGATCTTTTGTCGCTCTGAAATCGCGACCCGCATCATCCATTGTGAGAGCGGATGCGACGCCTCCAATCAGTACGTATTTGTCCTTGTACTCGCTGAAATGCTTACCGAACCGTTCTAGTCCTCTGACGATAGCCATGCAATCTGCTCCTTGAGTTCGTCCAGGGAGATCTGGATTCGTTCATCCGGGTTATCTTCCAGGCTCAGCAGCAAGGAAGCCTGGTCTGCAATGTTCTTATTCTTTGCCAAGCTGTTATAAGACCAGACTTCCACCCACGCAGACGTGTCATCGACTGAGTCGGTGATGCGCAAAGACCCATTCTCGATCAACTCCGCGAAGCATCGCCTGTTCATGCCGTATACTGGCTTAGTCGGCTCCGCCAACATCGTGTACTTCGCTAGGGCGGTTTCGCCCGCCAGGAACACACCTTCACCGAGTTGCAGCTTTGTATCAATTGCGACTTTTCGCCTGATAGGCGAGCTCATGTATCTCCGGGCGCGTCTGAATATCTCAAATGTGTTGCCATCAAAGGCATACAGGTTCTTGAAGCCTCTGGCTTTGACGACTTTCAACAGCTTTAGCGTCAGGAGCTGGTCTACCACCTTGGAAAGGGTTACACGGCTGTAGCGGAAGTCACCCATGATCGCATTGCTGGTGAAAAGCTGTTCACTGGACCACCCCTCGTACAAGCAACCGAGCAGCATCGCTTGGGCTGCCGGCAGAAGCGCTTGAACCTCTTCTTCATCTCGACGCTGGCGCACCTTCTCTCGCAAGTCCATGGCCAGGGCCGGGATGAACATCTGATACCCAGGCTGGAGGAAATTGATTTGATGACTGATCAGGCTACGGCGCTCATGAGGTGTCAGTGACTTCGTGACGTAGACAATCACCTCATCCGTAGCTTTCCGCACTTGGGTGATGTGCTTTTGCAGCGCAACGGCACCTGGGTATTCGTCCGATACTGGTAACAGCAGAAGCGTAGAGATCCAGTCCTTACCCACGTCTATCTGCATTTGAACAGGCTTGTACAAATCCAAGATATGGAACGGAAGCTTAAGTCGCGCAGGCTTCAACTCGATCGGTAGCCCGAGTACCGACTCGACGTAGGCCTTTACATCATCCTTTAGGCTGGACATCTTTATCATCCTGTTAACCTTATTTTCAAACTGTAAATAAAAGTAGTTAACAAGTCAAAAAATAGATTTACAGATAGCGTTGTGCCGGTATCAAACTGGGTTCGCTTCACAGCGGCGATGGAGGCTGTTTCCCTGAAGTCAGCTACTCCGCTGGTCTGAAGGCGTACCAGCAGCGTCGGCTCAATGGTTTGGAGCATAGCGTCATCCGTACCAATCAGGACCTGACTCTGGTCGACCTTTAAACCAAGGCTCTGCGGCGGCTGAGCATCGAGGGTCAGCACTTGATAGTGTCCCGCCCTGAAAGGCGCTTGAAAGCAAAAGGCCCGCTCGAAGGCGGGCCTTGTGGTTCCGGGTGGATTAACGGGCCGTCAGCGCCGCGTAGCTGTTCATCAGGTTGCGGTAGTTGGGGATCCGCTGCGACAGCAGGTTGCCCAGGCCTTCGATGTCGTTGCGCCAGTCGCGGTGCAGCTCACAGGCCACCGAGAACCAGTTCATCATCTGTGCGCCAGCCTGGGTCATGCGGTTCCACGCGGCCTGCTGCACGGTTTCGTTGAAAGTGCCGGAAGCGTCGGTCACCACGAACACGTCAAAACCTTCAGCCAGCGCCGACAGCGTCGGGAACGCCACGCAAACGTCGGTCACCACGCCAGCGATGATCAGCTGCTTGCGGCCGGTGGCCTTGATCGCCTTGACGAAATCCTCGTTGTCCCAGGCGTTGATCTGGCCGGGACGGGCGATGTACGGCGCGTCCGGGAACATTTCCTTCAGCTCTGGAACCAGCGGGCCGTTCGGACCCTGCTCGAAGCTGGTGGTCAGGATGGTCGGCAGCTCGAAGAACTTGGCCAGGTCAGCCAACGCCAACACGTTGTTCTTGAACTCGTTCGGCGAGAAGTCCTGCACCAGGGAAATCAGGCCGGTCTGGTGATCGACCAGCAGGACTACGGCGTCGTCTTTGTTCAGGCGGTTGTAGGTTGGCTTGCTCATGGGGGAATCCTTTTTCGTTTAAGTGGCTGGAAGCTGTGTCGTTCAACTTGTGACCAGATTAATGAGCCGCCGAAAAAGGAAAAAGCGGCTCAAATCGGTTTGACTGTCACTCAGGGATGGACAATTCAACACCGAACCTCGTGGGAGCGGGCTTGCCCGCGAAGCTTTGACGGCCTCAAGGACGCCTTCGCGGGCAAGCCCGCTCCCACAATGGTCTGTGTCAATCGCCCTCTCAGCGTTGGATTTCGCTCTCGTGCTGTTGCAGGTTCGCCTGGGTCAGGTTGCACCCGGCCGGCACGCTGCGGGTCAGCCAGACGTTGCCGCCGATGGTGGCGCCCTTGCCGATGGTGATGCGTCCCAGGATGGTCGCGCCGGCATAGATCACCACGTCGTCCTCGACGATCGGGTGCCGCGGATGACCCTTCTGCAACTGGCCGTCCTCGTCCGCCGGGAAACGCTTGGCGCCCAGGGTCACCGCCTGGTAGATGCGCACCCGCTCGCCGATGATCGCCGTCTCGCCGATCACCACGCCGGTGCCGTGGTCGATGAAGAAGCTGGGGCCGATCTGTGCGCCCGGGTGGATGTCGATACCGGTGGCCGAGTGGGCGATCTCCGAACTGATCCGCGCCAGCAGCGGCAGGCCGGCACGGTACAGGTGGTGCGCCAGGCGGTGGTGGATCACCGCGAGAATCCCCGGATAGCACAGCAGCACTTCGTCGACGCTGCGCGCCGCCGGGTCGCCGTGGTAGGCCGCCAGGACATCGGTGTCGAGCAGCCGGCGCAGTTGCGGCAGGGCCATGGCGAAGTCCTGGATCAGCCGCAGGGCCTTGGCCTGCACCTCGGCATCGTCCCGGCCGTCATGCCGGGCGGCGTAGCGCAGTTCCAGCCGGGCCTGGGCCAGCAGCGCATTGAGGGCGGCGTCCAGGGTGTGGCCGACGTAGAAGTCCTCGCTTTCCTCGCGCAGGTCCACCGGCCCCAGGCGCATCGGGAACAGTGCCCCGCACAGGGCCTCGAGAATCTCGGCCATGGCCTGGCGCGACGGCAGTTCGCGCCCGCCCTGTTCATCGCTGACCCGCCCGTTGCGGGTACGCCACTCATCCCTGGCGCTGCGCAACTGGCTGACGATGGTCTGTAGTTGCCAATGGCTGGAACGCTCGCTCACGATCAAATCTCCGACCTGGCGGCCGGACAATCGGGCCACCTGAATGGCTTTCACTTTACGGCACGGCCCTGAACGGTAATTAAGAACGAATAGTGCTTTGCTAAGAACGTTTTGAAATAAGGCGTCCACGGTTGCCTGGGGAAAAGTGCCTGCCTATAGTCGAAACATTTCCTACCGTCAGTTCAGACTCATGATCAAACAACAGCTCGCCCGCTTCGACCGCCTGCCGCTTCTCGAGCAGGCCACGCCCCTGGAAAAACTCGAACGTCTGTCGGCATGGGCAGGCCGCGATATCTACATCAAGCGCGACGACCTGACCCCGCTGGCACTGGGTGGCAACAAGCTGCGCAAACTCGAATACCTGGCCGCCGATGCACTGGCGGCGGGGGCCGACACGCTGATCACCGCCGGGGCGATCCAGTCCAACCACGTGCGCCAGACCGCCGCCCTGGCGGCTCGCCTGGGGCTGGGCTGCGTGGCCTTGCTGGAAAACCCGATCGGTACCGGGGATGGCAACTACCTCGGCAACGGCAACCGCCTGCTGCTGGACCTGTTCGACGCGCGGGTCGAGTTGGTGGACAACCTGGACAACGCCGACGAGCAGTTGCAGGCCCTGGCCGAGCGCCTGCGCAGCAACGGCAAGAAGCCATACCTGGTGCCGATTGGCGGCTCCAACGCCCTGGGTGCGCTGGGCTACGTGCGTGCGGGCCTGGAGCTGGCGGCGCAGATCGAGGCCACGGGGCTGGAGTTCGCCGCGGTGGTGCTGGCTTCCGGCAGCGCCGGGACCCACAGTGGCCTGGCCCTGGGCCTGAGCGAGACCCTGCCGCAACTGCCGGTGATCGGCGTGACGGTCTCGCGCAGCGACGAGGCGCAGCGGCCGAAGGTGCAGGGGCTGGCCGAACGCACCGCCGAACTGCTGGAGGTGCCGTTGCCGGCCAGCTTCAAGGTGCAACTGTGGGACGAGTATTTCGCCCCGCGCTATGGCGAGCCGAATGCCGGGACCCTGGCGGCGGTGAGGCTGATGGCGAGCCAGGAAGGCATCCTGCTCGACCCGGTGTACACCGGCAAGGCGATGGCCGGGTTGCTCGATGGCATCGGTCTGCAGCGTTTCGACGAGGGGCCGATCATTTTCCTGCACACCGGCGGGGCGCCGGCGTTGTTTGCCTACGACGCGTCGTTTGCCTGACCTGTTCCGGACAGGGAGTCGGTGTTGCCTGGTTCGCGGATGAATCCGCGAACCAGGTACCGCAGTACGCCCTGCTTAACATCAAATTAGTTATAATTGGATTCTTTTATATTATTTAAAATTATAAAAGGAGCCGTTTATAGTTTCGCCTCAGGCGAATTTGCCACGAGACGCCAATACTGCTTTGAGGCAGGATGGCCGCTGGTAATAAAAGTGTCAGGTTTGCCTTCCTTTTCCCATAAAAAAACACACGGGGCTCTTCATGAATATTTCCGCGTTTCGCAAGCGTCTGCTGGTCGGCAGCCTGGGCTTGGTGCTGGGCGCAGGCCTGCTGGGCCAAGCCTTTGCCGGTGAGCAACTGGACAACATCAAGAAAGCCGGGGTGATCAAGGTCGGCCTGGAAGGCACCTACCCGCCTTTCAGCTTCCAGGACGAAAACGGCAAGCTGGCCGGTTTCGAGGTCGAGTTCTCCGAAGCCCTGGCGAAGAAGCTGGGCGTGAAGGTCGACCTGCAGCCGACCAAGTGGGACGGCATTCTCGCTGCCCTGGAGTCCAAGCGCCTGGACGCGGTGATCAACCAGGTGACCATCTCCGAGGAGCGCAAGAAGAAGTACGACTTCTCCGAGCCGTACACCGTCTCCGGGATCCAGGCCCTGGTGCAGAAGAAGGACGCCAGCAAGTTCAAGACCGCCGCCGATCTGGCTGACCACAAGGTCGGCGTCGGCCTGGGTACCAACTACGAGCAGTGGCTCAAGGACAACGTACCGAAGGCCATCATCAAGACCTACGACGACGATCCGACCAAGTACCAGGACCTGCGCATCGGCCGCATCGACGCGATCCTGGTGGACCGCCTGGCCGCCTTCGAGCTGATCAAGAAAACCAACGACACCCTGGCCGTTTCCGGCGAACCGTTCTCCCGCCAGGAAGCCGGCGTCGCGCTGCGCAAAGGTGAGCCCGAGCTGCTGGCCGCGGTGAACAAGGCGATCGACGAACTGCGCGCCGACGGTACCCTGAAGAAGCTGTCGCAGAAGTACTTCGATGCTGACGTGACCAAATGATCGGGCTGAACCCACAACTTGTCCTGGACTCGGCCCCTTACCTGCTCAAGGGGCTGTACTACACCGTTGTCCTGAGTGTCGGCGGCCTGTTCTTCGGGTTCCTGTTGGGGTTCGTGCTGGTCCTGATGCGCATGTCGCGCATCGGGGTGGTGAACTGGACGGCACGTATCTACGTGTCGTTCTTTCGCGGCACGCCCTTGCTGGTGCAGTTGTTCTGGATCTATTTCGGCATGCCGCAACTGGGGGTCGAACTGGACCCGATTCCGGCCGGCCTGCTGGGCCTGTCGCTTAACCTGGCGGCCTACACCTGCGAGATCCTGCGTTCGGCGATCGGCGCGATCGACCGTGGGCAATGGGAGGCGGCCGCCAGTATCGGCATGACCCGCGCCCAGACCCTGCGCCGGGCGATCCTGCCGCAGGCCGCGCGCACGGCCCTGCCGCCGCTGGGCAACAGCTTCATCTCGCTGGTCAAGGACACCTCGCTGGTGGCGACCATCCAGGTACCCGAGCTGTTCCGCCAGGCACAGCTGATCAGTGCCAGGACCTTCGAAATCTTCACCATGTATCTTGCCGCCGCCCTGATCTACTGGCTGCTTTCCAGCGTGCTCGCGCACCTGCAGGGCAAGCTGGAGGCACGGGTCAATCGGCATGACCAGGAGTCCTGACAGCATGATCGTGGTTGAAAAACTGACCAAGCAATTCAATGGCCAGAGCGTGCTCAAGGGCATCGACCTGACGGTCGAGGCCGGCGAGGTGGTGGCGATCATCGGCCCCAGCGGTTCCGGCAAGACCACCTTCCTGCGTTGCCTGAATTTCCTCGAGGAACCTTCCAGCGGCCGGATCCAGGTGGGCGAGATCGAGATCGACGGCAGCCGCCCGTTGAGCCAGCAGCAGAACCTGATCCGCAAGCTGCGCCAGCAGGTGGGGTTCGTGTTCCAGAACTTCAACCTGTTCCCCCATCGCACGGCGCTGGAGAACGTCATCGAAGGCCCGATCGTGGTCAAGAAGACCCCGCGCGACCAGGCCGTGGCCCTGGGCCGCAAGCTGCTGGCCAAGGTGGGCCTGGCGGGCAAGGAAGAGTCCTATCCACGGCGGCTGTCCGGCGGTCAGCAACAGCGCGTGGCGATTGCCCGGGCGCTGGCGATGGAACCCGAGGTGATCCTCTTCGACGAACCGACTTCGGCCCTCGACCCGGAACTGGTGGGTGAAGTGCTGGCGACCATTCGCGGGTTGGCGGAAGAAAAACGCACCATGGTCATCGTCACTCACGAGATGAGTTTCGCGCGCGACGTGGCCAACCGGGTGATCTTTTTCGACAAGGGCGTGATTGTCGAACAGGGTGAAGCCAAGGCGCTGTTTGCCAATCCGAAAGAAGAACGTACCCGGCAGTTCCTCAGTAAGTTTCTGGGTGATGCGTAGGACGGTTCTTTAGTTTAAATAACGTACTCAGGGAATGAGTACGCTATTCAATGAGTAACTCTCTCGATAGTTGCGGGTCATCTTCTTTTATTACCTGGCGACTGTTTCAAATGATCCCCCTTTCCTCCAAATAAAACTTCCGAGAGCCCCTGAATAGAGGCGCAAAGTAGGACTCGTCCGAATAACAGGGCGATCGGAATCATTGTCGATCAAGGTCTTGACACTTGCCCGGCAAAACTCTTAGCTGACTTCCTGCTGGTGTGGCGTTATCTGCATTGCCCGCCTGTTCGGGGGTGTCTGCGTGATGCCCGCGCCATAACATTTCGGCTGTAAGGATGCGGCGAAAGAAGCACTGGCCCGGCTTTGCGAACGGACCCGGCCGCTTCTTTAAAGTTGAACTTATCGACAACTTATAAAAAGGACGATTTCATGAACGATTCTCTCGAGCACTCCCGACTCGCGCTGCCCGTGGTGCCCCAGGCGCACCGGCGGGGCATCGGCCGCCTGGCCGCCGAGCAATTGTCGGTGTGCATCCCGGCCTATCCGGGCATGGACGAGGGCGACCTGCTCGAGCTGTTCTGGGACGGTTGTTATGTGACGTCCCGGCAGATCCAGGCGGGCGAGCAGGGCCAGCCGGTCAGCCTGCGGGTGCCGCAGAGTTTCGTCCTCGACGGTGTGGCGCGGATTCACTACCGGCTCATGCGCATTGGCCGTATGGCGCAGACTTCCCCGCCACTCAAGTTGCCGGTCAAGCTGAGTTGCCCCGGTGGCCTGCCGATCGGCGAGGAGAACCAGGGCCTGGCGCCGCCGATCATTCCTTCGCCGATCCGCCGCTACGGGGTCAACCCGAACCAGATGAAGCGCGGCGTGCCGCTGACCCTGGAGCCTTATCCGAACATGGCCGCCGAGGATGAAATCACCCTGCTCTGGGGCGATGTACGCTTCGACCTGCCCAAGCTGACGCCCGCGGATATCGGCAAGCCGGTCACGGTGTTCGTGCCGGCCGCGGTGATCCTCGAAGCCGGCGAGGACCGCGGGCTGGACATCACCTACTGCGTGATCGACCGGGTCGGCAACAATTCCCGCTGGGCGCCGCCACGGCGCCTGCGCGTGGGTGCCGCGCGGCATTTCGTCCGGCCCGTTGCCCCCGGCTTTTCCCGCGCCGCCCAACGCCGCCGGGAGTGAGCGACGGACCTTCTATGCATATTCCTAAAGGTTAGTTCATTTAATTTTTATACGCGTTTAGGGTATATGAACCGGACCACCGGACCCGTTTGATTTCGTCGGTATCGCTTTCGCGATGCCTCTTGAGAGAGATGAGGTAGGTATGGTCAGGAACACAATCACCCTTGTGCGGATCGCCGGGGCATTGCGCACGCCACGGAGTGGCGCTGATGTCTAACTTGAACGACGCACAGGTCCACAGCGATCAGGACATCGCGCCGCTGCTGCTGCCGGCGCGGGTACTGCGCAACGACGCCGAAGCCCTGCAGGCCGCCCATGAGCTGGCCGAGGTCGCCCGGCTGCACGCCGCCCGGCGCGACCAGCAGCGCAAGCTGCCCTGGGCCGAAATCGAGCAGTTCACCCGCAGCGGCCTGGGCAGTATCACCATCCCCCGCGAATACGGTGGCCCGCAGGTGTCCTTCGTCACCGTGGCCGAGGTGTTCGCGATCATTTCCGCCGCCGATCCGGCCCTGGGACAGATCCCGCAGAACCAGTTCGGCATTCTCCAGGCGCTGCTCGGCACGGCCACCGAGCGGCAGAAGAAGCAACTGTTCCAGAGCGTGCTCGACGGCTGGCGGATCGGTAATGCCGGCCCCGAGCGCGGCACCCGCAACACCCTGGAGATCAGGACCCGCATCAGTGCCGACGGTGACGGCTTCGTCATCAGCGGGCAGAAGTTCTATTCCACCGGCGCCCTGTTCGCCCACTGGGTGGCGGTCAAGGCCCTCGACGATGAAGGCCGCCAGGTCATGGCCTTCGTCCGCCGTGGCACCCCGGGCCTGCGGGTGGTCGATGACTGGTCCGGGTTCGGCCAGCGCACCACCGCCAGCGGCACCGTGTTGCTGAACAACGTGCGGGTCGAAGCGCAGAACGTCGTCGAGAACTGGCGCCAGGGCGCCACCCCCAACATCCAGGGCGCCGTCTCGCAACTGATCCAGGCGGCCATCGACGCCGGGATCGCCCGCGCGGCCATCGACGACAGCATCGCCTTCGTCCGCGAGCGGTCGCGGCCGTGGGTCGATGCCAAGGTCGAGCGGGCCAGCGACGACCTGTATGTCATTGCCGATATCGGCAAGCTGAAAATCGAATTGCATGCCGCCGAGGCGCTGTTGCGCAAGGCCGGGCAGGTGCTGGACCGGATCAGTGCCGGGCCGGTGGACGCCGACGCCGCGGCGCGGGCCTCGATTGCCGTGGCCGAGGCCAAGGTGCTGACCACCGAGATCTCCCTGCTGGCCAGCGAAAAGCTGTTCGAACTGGCCGGCAGCCGCGCCACCCTGGCCGAGTTCAACCTCGACCGGCACTGGCGCAACGCCCGGGTGCACACCCTGCACGACCCGGTGCGCTGGAAGTATCACGCGGTCGGTGCCTACCGCCTCAACGGCACCTTGCCGGCCCGCCATTCCTGGATCTGACCAGACCTCTGGAGACACCCATGTCACAGTTTTCCCCACGCGTCGCGGTCATTTCCAGCGACGAGCAAGCTTTGATCGTCGCCAGCGACCTGGCCGAGGATTTCAAGCGCGACAGCCAACTGCGCGACCGTGAACGGCGCCTGCCGCTGCCCGAGCTGGAGGTGTTTTCCCGCTCCGGCCTGTGGGGCATCAGTGTGCCTAAGGAATACGGGGGCGCCGGGGTATCGAACGTCACCCTGGCCAAGGTCACGCAACTGATCGCCGAGGCCGACGCCTCCCTCGGGCAGATTCCGCAGAACCATTTCTATGCCCTGGAAGTGCTTCGGGTGAACGGCAGCGAGGCGCAGAAGCGCCGGCTGTATGCCGAAGTCCTGGCCGGTCGCCGCTTCGGCAATGCGCTGGCCGAGCTGGGGACCAAGACCGCCCACGACCGGGTGACCCACCTGCGCCGCGAGGGCGAGGGTTATCGCATCAACGGCCGCAAGTTCTATTCCACCGGTTCGCTCTATGCCCAGCGCATTCCCACCTCGGTGGTCGACGAGCAGGGCGTGCAGCAATTGGCCTTCGTCCCGCGGGACAGCGCCGGGCTGACGGTGATCGACGACTGGACCGGTTTCGGCCAGCGCACCACCGGCAGCGGCTCGGTGGTGTTCGAGGACGTGTTCGTCGCCGCCGAGGACGTGATCCCGTTCCAGAGCGCGTTCGAGCGGCCGACGCCGGTCGGGCCGCTGGCGCAGATCCTCCATGCGGCCATCGACACCGGGATTGCCCGGGCGGCCTACGAGGACACCCTGCATTTCGTCCGTACCCGCACCCGGCCATGGATCGATTCGGGTATCGAAAAAGCTGTCGACGACCCGCTGACCCTCAAGAGCATCGGCCACCTGAGCATCCGCCTGAGTGCCACCGAAGCCTTGCTGGAGCGTGCCGGAGAATGGCTCGACCGTGCCCAGGCCGAACCGAATGCCGACAGCGTGGCGGCGGCCTCGATCGCCGTTGCCGAGGTCCGGGCGATCAGTACCGAAATCTCCCTGGCCGCCGGCAGCACCCTGTTCGAACTGGCGGGCAGCCAGGCGACCCTGGCCGAGCACGGCCTCGACCGCCACTGGCGCAATGCCCGGGTGCACACCCTGCACGACCCGGTGCGCTGGAAGTACCACGCGGTGGGCAACTACTACCTCAACGAGGAAAACCCGCCGCTGCGGGGGACCATCTGATGAGTCGGCCTTTGGAAACGAAAAAGAAGATCCTGCTCAATGCCTTCAACATGAACTGCATCGGGCATATCAACCACGGCCTGTGGACGCATCCACGGGACCAGTCGACCCGCTACAAGACGCTCGAATACTGGACCGAGCTGGCGCAGTTGCTCGAGCGCGGGCTGTTCGACGGACTGTTCATCGCCGATATCGTCGGGGTCTACGACGTCTACCAGCAGTCGGTGGACGTGCCGCTGCGCGAGTCGATCCAACTGCCGGTCAACGACCCGCTGCTGCTGGTATCGGCCATGGCCGCAGTGACGAAAAACCTCGGCTTCGGCCTGACCGCCAACCTGACCTACGAGGCGCCGTACCTGTTCGCCCGCCGACTGTCGACCCTCGATCACCTGAGCCGCGGCCGGGTCGGCTGGAACATCGTCACCGGCTACCTCGACAGCGCCGCCAAGGCCATGGGCCTGGATGCCCAGGCCGAGCACGACCGTCGCTACGACCAGGCCGACGAATACCTGGAGGTGCTCTACAAGCTGCTCGAAGGCAGTTGGGAGAACGACGCGGTGATCAACGACCCGGTGCGGCGGGTGTATGCCGAGCCGGACAAGGTCCACAAGGTGCGGCACAAGGGCGACTTCTACCAGGTCGAGGGCTATCACCTCTGCGAGCCGTCGCCGCAGCGCACGCCGGTGCTGTTCCAGGCCGGCAGCTCCGAGCGCGGCCTGCTGTTCGCCGGGCGACATGCCGAATGCGTGTTCATCAGCGGGCAGAACAAGGCCGCGACCAGGGCCCAGGTGGACAAGGTCCGTGCCAGTGCCGAAGCGGCGGGGCGTGACGGGCAGGCGATCAAGGTGTTCATGGGGATCAATGTGATCGTCGCTGAAACCGAGGAGGCGGCCTGGGCCAAGCATGCGGAGTACCTTGGCTACGCCAGTGCGGAAGCTGGAGTGGCGCATTTCTCGGCGTCCACCGGCATCGACTTTGCCGAGTACGAACTGGACGAGCCGATCCGCTATGTGAAGAGCAACGCGATCCAGTCGGCGACCCGCAACCTGCAGAACAACGACTGGACCCGGCGCAAGTTGCTGGCACAGCACGCCCTGGGCGGGCGCTACGTGACGGTGGTCGGTTCGCCGACCCAGGTGGCCGACGAACTGGAATCGTGGATTGCCGAGACCGGCCTGGACGGTTTCAACCTGACCCGCATCGTCACCCCGGAAAGCTACGAGGACTTCATCGACCTGGTGATTCCCGAGTTGCAGCGACGCGGCTCGTACAAGACCGCGTATGAGCAGGGGACCTTGCGCGAGAAACTGTTCGGGGAGGAGGCGCATCTGCCGCCGGCGCATGCCGGATCAGCTTATCGCCGGGCCTCGCTATCGCCTGGCGCCATCGAAAAAACACCGCAGGCCCCGCTGTCGCCTGGCGCCATCGAAAAACAAACGCTGGCCCTGTAGGAGCCGGGTTTGCCCGCGAAGGCGTCCTCAAGGGCGCTAAAAGCTTCGCGGGCAAGCCACGCTCCTACAAGGTTGGTGCGAATCCTACAGACGATTATCGACTGGAAACCGATCATGAAAACCCTACGCTTCGTTCAGCCAGTCAAGGCACTGGCCCTCGCCCTTGGCCTGTTCAGCGCCGCTGTCCACGCCGCCGACGCCCCACTCAAGGTTGGCACCACCGCCGCCTTCGCCATCCCGCTGGAGGCCGCCGTGGAAGAGGCCGGCAAGCAGGGCCTGAAAGTCGAACTGGTGGAGTTCACCGACTGGATCGCGCCCAACGTCAGCCTGGCCGCCGGCGATATCGACGTGAACTACTTCCAGCACATCCCGTTCCTGGAAAACGCCAAGGCCGCCGCCGGTTTCGACCTGGTGCCCTTCGCTCCGGGGATCATCAACAACGTCGGCCTCTACTCGAAGCAGTACAAGCGCTTCGACGAACTGCCCGAAGGCGCGACCGTGGCCATCGCCAACGACCCGATCAACAGCGGTCGCGGCCTGCAACTGCTGGCCAAGGCCGGGCTGATCACCCTCAAGCCCGGCGTCGGCTACAAGGCCACCGAGGACGACATCGTCAGCAACCCGAAAAAGCTCAAGATCCTTCAGGTCGAGGCCGTGCAACTGGTGCGCGCCTACGATGACGCTGACCTGGTGCAGGGCTACCCGGCCTACATCCGTCTGGCGAAAAGCTTCGATGCCGGCTCCGCGTTGCTGTTCGACGGCCTCGACCACAAGGAGTACGTGATCCAGTTCGTCATCCAGCCGAAGGAAAAGAACGACCCGCGGCTGATCAAGTTCGTCGATATCTACCAGCATTCGCCGGCCGTACGCGCTGCCCTGGACAAGGCCCACGGCAAGCTGTACCAGGCCGGCTGGGAAGGCTGACATGAGTGTCGCCAGCCTCCAGCGCCCGCTGGCCGAAGCGCCACGCGAAGCCGAACAGACCGAATTGCATCCCGAACTCAACCGGGCCCATGTGCGCTTCATCGGCGTGGGCAAGACCTACGACGGCCATCAGGGCCCGGTGCACGCCCTGCAGGGCATCGACCTGGCGATCCAGTGCGGCGAGGTGTTCGGCATCATCGGCCGCAGTGGCGCCGGCAAGTCGTCGCTGATCCGCACCATCAACCGCCTGGAGCAACCCACGGCGGGGCGGGTGCTGATCGACCAGGTGGACATCGGCGGGTTCGACGAAGACCGCCTGGTGGAACTGCGGCGGCGGGTCGGCATGATCTTCCAGCACTTCAACCTGATGTCGGCCAAGACCGTCTGGCAGAACGTCGAGCTGCCGCTGAAGGTGGCCGGGGTACCCCGGCTGGCGCGGGAGCAGAAGGTGCGCGAGCTGCTGGAACTGGTGGGCCTGCGGGACAAGCACAAGGCCTATCCGGCGCAGCTGTCCGGCGGGCAGAAACAGCGGGTGGGCATTGCCCGGGCGCTGGTGCATGACCCGGCGATTCTGTTGTGTGATGAAGCGACCTCGGCGCTCGACCCGGAGACCACCCAGTCGATCCTCGGCCTGCTGCGCGAGATCAACCGGCGCCTGGGCCTGACCGTGGTGCTGATCACCCACGAGATGGCGGTGATTCGTGAGATCTGCGATCGCGTGGTGGTCCTGGAGCGCGGGCGGGTGGTCGAGCAGGGGCCGGTGTGGCAAGTGTTCGGCGACCCGCAGCATGAGGTCAGCCGGACCTTGCTGGCGCCCTTGCAGCACGCGTTGCCGGAGGAACTGCAGGGCCGCCTGCGGGCGCAGCCGGAGTCGGCCGGGGCGGCCGTGGTGCTGCGCCTGCAGTTCACCGGCAGTGCCAGCGACGAACCGGACCTGGCCGCGCTGTTCAGCGCTCTCGGCGGGCGGGTGCGGCTGTTGCAGGGCGGTGTCGAACGGATCCAGGGGCATGCCCTGGGGCAGTTGCTGCTGTCGGTGAGTGGCTCGTCGCTGGACGCCGAGGCGTTGCGCCAGCGCGCGGCCCGTTGGGCGCAACAGGTGGAGGTGCTGGGTTATGTGGCTTGATCGGTTGTGGCAGGGGGTGATCGACACCTTCCTGATGGTCGGCGTGTCGTCGCTGATCGCGCTGTTGCTGGGCATTCCGCTGGCGGTGATCCTGGTCACCAGCCACAAGGGCGGGATCTACGAGGCGCCCACGGTGAACCGGGTGCTGGGGGCGTTCGTCAACCTGTTCCGCTCGATTCCGTTCCTGATCCTGATGGTGGCGCTGATCCCGTTCACCCGGCTGGTCGTGGGGACCACCTATGGGGTGTGGGCGGCCGTGGTGCCGCTGACCATCGCCGCCACGCCGTTCTTTGCGCGGATCGCCGAGGTCAGCCTGCGCGAGGTCGACCATGGCCTGATCGAGGCGGCCCAGGCCATGGGCTGCCGGCGCTGGCATATCGTCTGGCACGTGCTGCTGCCCGAGGCGTTGCCGGGGATCGTCGGCGGTTTCACCATCACCCTGGTGACCATGATCAACTCCTCGGCGATGGCCGGGGCCATTGGTGCCGGAGGCCTGGGGGACATCGCCTATCGCTATGGCTATCAGCGCTTCGACAGCCAGGTGATGCTGACGGTGATCGTGTTGCTGGTGATCCTGGTGGCGGCGATCCAGTTCGGTGGGGACCGATTGGCGCGGGTGCTCAACAAGCGCTGAGATATCTGGCGTCTGGAGCATCGCTTTCGCGGGCAAGTCGGATCGCCGCCCGCGAAAGGGCCCTCCCGGGCGCAGCAGAAATCTGCAGGGTGATATATTCAGCTCATCCACCCCAAAGCGCAGATCCCCGATGAAAACCCTCGGCCCCGACGACCTCCACCAGATCGCCTCCACCACCCTCGGCCACTACAACCGTACCGCCGAAGGCTTCCGCGAAGGCACCCGCGACCACGACGTCAGCCAGAACATCGACGCCCTGCTGCGACATATCCAGGGCACGGCGCCGTTCACCCTCCTGGACTTCGGCTGCGGCCCCGGCCGCGACCTCAAGGCCTTCACCCGCCTGGGTCATGTCGCCGTCGGCCTCGACGGCTCCGAGCGCTTCGCGCAAATGGCCCGCGAGGACAGCGGCTGCGAGGTGCTGCAGCAGAACTTCCTCGAGCTGGACCTGCCGGCCCAACGTTTCGACGGGATCTTTGCCAATGCCGTGCTGTTCCATGTTCCGCTGCAGGAGCTGCCGCGCGTCCTGGAGCAACTGCACGCCACGCTCAAGCCGGGCGGGGTACTGTTCAGTTCCAACCCGCGGGGGGAAAACCAGGAGGGCTGGAATGGCGAGCGTTATGGCTCTTACCACGACCTGGAGGCCTGGCGGGCGTTGCTCACGGCGGCGGGCTTCATCGAACTGGAGCACTACTACCGTCCCGCCGGACTGCCCCGCGAGCAGCAGCCGTGGTTGGCGATTGTCTGGCGCAAGCGTTAGCGGTGCGATGAGGCAGGGCGCTGGATTGTCCATCCTGAGAGGACAGTCAAACCGATTTGAGCCGCTTTTTCCTTTTTCGGCGGCTCATTAATCTGGTCACACATTGAACGACACAGCTTCCCACCACTTAAACGAAAAAGGATCCCCCCATGAGCAAGCCAACCTACAACCGCCTGAACAAAGACGACGCCGTAGTCCTGCTGGTCGACCACCAGACCGGTCTGATTTCCCTGGTGCAGGACTTCTCGCCGAACGAGTTCAAGAACAACGTGTTGGCGTTGGCCGACCTCGCCAAGTTCTTCAACCTGCCCACGATCCTGACCACCAGCTTCGAGCAGGGCCCCAACGGCCCGCTGGTTCCAGAGCTGAAAGAGATGTTCCCGGACGCGCCGTACATCGCCCGCCCCGGCCAGATCAACGCCTGGGACAACGAGGATTTCGTCAAGGCGATCAAGGCCACCGGCCGCAAGCAACTGATCATCGCCGGGGTGGTGACCGACGTTTGCGTGGCGTTCCCGACGCTGTCGGCGCTGGCTGAAGGTTTCGATGTGTTCGTGGTGACCGACGCTTCCGGCACTTTCAACGAAACCGTGCAGCAGGCCGCGTGGAACCGCATGACCCAGGCTGGCGCACAGATGATGAACTGGTTCTCGGTGGCCTGTGAGCTGCACCGCGACTGGCGCAACGACATCGAAGGCTTGGGCAACCTGCTGTCGCAGCGGATCCCCAACTACCGCAACCTGATGAACAGCTACGCGGCGCTGACGGCCCGTTAATCCACCCGGAACCACAAGGCCCGCCTCCGCGCGGGCCTTTTGCTTTGCGCAGACCGGATCGCGTTTGAGAGGGCTTGCCCGCGAAGCTTCTGGCGGCTTCAGGAACGCCTTCGCTGGCAAGCCAGCTCCCACAGGAGTTGCGGTGTTCCCGGATGCTTCAGTGCTGCTGCCCCAGCAACTCATCTACCTGGCTCTGCGCCAACTCGATCAGGTGCACCGAGGCCATCGCCAGATGGCGCGGCAGGCCGCTCAACTGCTCGGCGGACTCATAGGCGGTCGCAGCGGCCGAGCGCAGGATCGAGTCGAGGTTGTTCAGGGTGTCTTCGAGGTGAGGTGTCCTGCTGATGGGATCTGCGGGTAGTTCGTAGTGGGCGAAAGCGCGCTCGGTAGCGGCTTGGAGTGCCGGTTCGCTTTTGGGCGGGTTGGGCGTGACTTTGAACATGGCGATTCTCCTGACATGGTCGAGAACCCGTCACCGTCGTGACCAAACGAGAGGTGGCGGGCGGTACGCAGGTTGGTCAACCGGGATGTCAGGCACCCGGCGCACCCGAAGGCGCCCCGCGCACAGCCCACCATGAAACGACAGACACAGGAAGTGCCTGAAACCTTGGTGGCGCTGGTGCGCCTGACATTGAACGGGTGACCAAACCCGGTCACTGTTTTTCAGTGACAGGTGTCAGCCTAGGTCCCGCAGATCGACAGGCGCAAGCCAAAAGGATTTTCTAGGAAACTTCAGGCGAGGGAAAGGGAATCGTCTTGCTGGTGGGTCTTAGCGTCTGCAACAAGAATGTATCCAACGGTCGTAGTGAGTTGACATCAACGTCATCTGTGGCATTCTTGAAGAACCACTCAGCCCCGTACGCAGCGATTCAGTTCGCTGGCCGTTGGGGTGAAAAAACCGGCCTCGTGCCGGTTTTTTCGTTTCAAGGGACTGAAACCTGTGCGCACAGCCTGCTTTGTGGACGGATACAACCTGTTTTATGGCTTATTGGCAGGAACCCAGTATAAATGGCTGGACCTTCCGGCGCTGCTTCTCCTCATCCTTTGCGCCGAGCAACCCGAGAGCGAACTGGTCTCGATATTTTTCTTCACTTCGGGCGTCAAACCCGATCTTGCCAGTCGTGGCCGGCTCTCCAAGGAGGCCCAGGACACCTATTTGCGTGCGCTCATTGAAAGAGGTGTGCATGTCCATTATGGGCGGCACCAATTGGAGCCGAGGCTTGCGCCTCGATTTGTCGATCGAAATACACCGGCCTCAAGGCAGGACCAGGTCGCTATCTGGAAGCTCGAAGAAAAGGAAACCGATGTTCATATCGCGATCAGCATGTATCGTCTTGCTGCCAAACAAGCGTCGTTGCCTGCTTCTGAACGTATCGGGCAAATCGTGCTGGTGTCAGCCGACACGGATATGACCCCTGCCCTCAGGGCTATCCGGGAGGATCATCCCGAGATTCAAGTGGGTGTAGTTCTGCCGAACCGTGAAGGTATCAAGCGCACACCTCCTGGCTCATTGAAGAATCACTCCAACTGGATGCGTCAGGTCGTCACACAGGAGGAGCTGGCTGCCTGCCAGTTTCCACATCAAGTGCCGACCCGGAAAAAACCGGCGAGAAAGCCGTGCTACTGGTGAGCTTCCCCGAAAAAGAAAACCCCGGAGGGCCTTGGCCGTCCGGGGGCGCTGGGTGCCACCGCTTACAGCTTGGCGATCGACACCTCGGTGGATTTCACGAAGGCGATCACTTCGCTGCCGATTTCCAGTTCCAGTTCCTTGACCGAACGGGTGGTGATCACCGAGGTGACGATGCCGGAAGCGGTCTGGACGTCGATTTCCGACAGTACGTCGCCGGTGACGATTTCCTTGACGGTGCCCTTGAACTGGTTGCGCACGTTGATGGCTTTGATGGTCATGGCGTTGATTCCTGTCTTTGATTGAGTAGGCAAGGCTTGGTTACAGCGCCCAGCGCAATTGCGTGGGCAAGGGTGAAACAGGTTCCGGTTCGGGTGGCGCGCCAGGCAGCGACAGCACCCGGTTCAACACTTCGGTCTCCAGCGCCGCCAGGCGATGGGAACCCCGCACCCGCGGGCGCGGCAGTTCGACGTGCAGGTCGAGGCCGATCTGGCCGTCTTCGATCAGGATCACCCGATCGGCGATGGCCACGGCTTCGCTGACGTCGTGGGTCACCAGCAGCACGGTAAAACCATGCTGCTGCCAAAGGCGCTCGATCAGTTGCTGCATCTCGATCCGGGTCAGGGCGTCCAACGCCCCCAGCGGTTCGTCGAGCAGCAGCAGTCGAGGCTGGTGAATCAGGGCGCGGGCCAGGGCCACGCGCTGTTTCTGGCCACCGGACAGGCCCGCCGGCCACTCGTTGGCACGATCGGCCAGGCCGACCGCTTCCAGTGCCTGCAGGGCCTGGGGACGCCAGTTGCCCTTGAGGCCGAGGCCGACGTTGTCGATGACTTTTTTCCACGGCAGCAGGCGCGCTTCCTGGAACATCAGCCGGGTGTCTTCGCGGGCGTCGCTCAGCGGCGCGGCGCCGGCCAGCAGGTCACCGCCGGTGGGTTTGTCGAGACCGGCCAGCAGGCGCAGCAGGGTGCTCTTGCCGCAACCGCTGCGGCCGACCACGGCGACGAATTGTCCGGCCGGGATATGCAGGTCGATCTCACGCAGGACCTGGCGCTCGCCGAAGGTTTTCTGCAGCTTGCGCGCCGCCAGCGGAATGCCTTGCAGCAGGCGTGGAGGTTGTTGGGCTGTCATGCGGCACCGCCTTTGCTCTGATAGGCCGGATGCCAGCGCAGCCAGACCCGCTCCAGGCCACGGGCCGCGAGGTCGGCGAGTTTGCCCAGGACCGCGTAGAGGACAATCGCCAACACCACCACGTCGGTTTGCAGGAACTCCCGGGCGTTCATCGCCAGGTAGCCGATGCCGGAACTGGCCGAGATGGTCTCGGCGACGATCAGGGTCAGCCACATGAAGCCGAGGGCGAAGCGCACGCCGACCAGGATCGAGGGCAACGCGCCCGGCAGGATCACCTGGCGGAACAGGTTGAAGCCGGACAGGCCGTAGCTGCGCGACATCTCCACCAGGGCCGGATCGACGTTGCGGATGCCGTGGTAGGTGTTGAGGTAGATCGGGAACAGGGTGCCGAGGGCGACCAGGAAAATCTTCGCCGACTCGTCGATGCCGAACCACAGGATGACCAGTGGGATCAGCGCCAGGTGCGGCACGTTGCGGATCATCTGCACCGAGCTGTCGAGCAGGCGTTCGCCCCATTTCGACAGGCCGGTGATGAAGCCCAGGGTCAGGCCGATGCTGCCACCGATGAGGAAACCGAGGCCGGCGCGCCAGCCGCTGATGGCCAGGTGAGTCCAGAGGTCGCCGCTCTGCACCAGGGCGACGCCGGCCTCGACCACGGCGCTCGGCGCGGGCAGGATCCGGGTCGACAGCCAGCCGGCCGAGACCGACAGTTGCCACACCGCCAGCAGCAGGATCGGCAGCGCCCAGGGCGCCAGCCGGTGGGTGATACGGGTCAGGGTCGTCATGGCGCGGCCTCAGCTCTGGGACACGGCTTTGGGCAGGATGTCGTTGGCGACCATCTCACCGAAAGGGCTGACGTAACCGGCGCTTTTCGGCCGCTCCGGGCGCTCGATGTCCAGGTGCGGGAACAGCAGTTCGGCGACCCGGTAGGACTCTTCCAGGTGCGGGTAGCCGGAGAAGATGAAGGTGTCGATGCCCAGGTCCGCGTATTCCTTGACCCGTGCCGCCACGGTCGGGCCATCGCCGACCAGGGCGGTGCCGGCACCGCCCCGTACCAGGCCGACGCCGGCCCACAGGTTGGGGCTGACTTCCAGCTTGTCGCGGCTGCCACCGTGCAGGGCGGCCATGCGCTGCTGGCCGACGGAGTCGAAGCGCGCCAGGGATTTCTGCGCGCGGGCGATGGTGTCATCGTCCAGGTGCGAGATGAGTTTCTCCGCAGCCTTCCAGGCCTCGGCATTGGTTTCGCGAACGATCACGTGCAGGCGGATGCCGAAGCGCACGGTACGGCCCTGTCTGGCGGCCTTGGCGCGGACCTGTTCGATTTTCTCGGCGACGGCGGCCGGCGGTTCGCCCCAGGTCAGGACCATGTCCACCTGTTCGGCGGCCAGGTCCTGGGCGGCTTCCGACGAGCCGCCGAAGTACAGCGGTGGCCGCGGCTGCTGCAGGGGCGGATAGAGCAGCTTGGCGCCCTTCACGCTGATGTGCTGGCCGTCGTAGTCGACGGTCTCGCCTTCCAGTACCCGCCGCCAGATGCGGGTGAACTCCACCGAGGCCTGGTAACGCTCTTCGTGGTCGAGGAACAGGCCGTCGCCGGCCAGCTCGTCCGGGTCGCCGCCGGTCACCAGGTTGAACAGCGCCCGTCCGCCGGACAGCCGGTCGAGGGTCGCCGCCTGGCGCGCCGCCACGGTCGGGGAAATGATTCCGGGGCGCAGGGCGACGAGGAATTTCAGCCGTTGGGTCACCGGGATCAGCGAGGCGGCCACCAGCCAGGAGTCCTCGCAGGAACGCCCGGTGGGGATCAATACGCCGCCGAAGCCGAGGCGATCGGCGGCCTGGGCCACCTGCTGCAGATAACCGTGGTCGACGGCGCGTGCGCCTTCGGCGGTGCCAAGGTAATGGCCGTCGCCGTGGGTAGGCAGGAACCAGAAGATGTTGAGGCTCATGGAGTTGTCTCCTAAGGAATACGGTTCAAGGTGCGGTGGCAACGGCGGCCGGTGGTGTCCAGATCACGTCCTTGATGCTCAGCGGCTTGGGAATCAGCTTGAGCTGGTAGAAGCTGTCGGCGATTTTCTGTTGCGCGGCGACCACCTCGGGGGTGAGGAACTGCGCGCCGTAGCCCTGGCGCTTCACCGAGGTCAGGGTGATGTCGGCGGGCAGGCCGAGCAGCGGCGCGACCTGGGCGGTGACTTCCTCGGGGTTGGCCTTGGACCAGTCGCCGACGGCGCGGACTTCCTCGACCAGGGCCTTGATCACCTCGGGGTGTTTTTGCGCGTAGGGGCGGGTCGCCAGGTAGAACTGGTTGTTGTCCACCAGGCCCTTGCCGTCACGCAGGGTGCGGGCCTTGAGCTGTTGCTCGGCGGCAGCCTGGTAGGGGTCCCAGATCACCCAGGCGTCGACGCTGCCGCGCTCGAAGGCGGCGCGGGCATCGGCGGGCGGCAGGTAGACGGTCTGGATGTCGCTGTACTTGAGGCCGGCGTCTTCCAGGGCGCGGACCAGCAGGTAGTGGACGTTGGAGCCCTTGTTGAGGGCGACCTTCTTGCCCTTGAGTTCCTGTACCGACTTGATCGGCGAGTCCTTGGGTACCAGGATCGCTTCGCTGGTCGGCGCGGGCGGCTCGGAGGCGACGTAGAGCAGGTCGGCACCGGCGGCCTGGGCGAATACCGGTGGCGTCTCGCCGGTGACACCGAAGTCGATCGAGCCGACGTTCAGCCCTTCGAGCAGTTGCGGGCCACCGGGGAACTCGGTCCATTGCACCTGTACGCCCTGCGCGGCAAGGCGTTTTTCCAGGCTGCCCTTGGCCTTGAGCAGGACCAGGGTGCCGTATTTCTGATAACCGATGCGCAGGGATTCGGCCTGGGCTTGGGTAATGGCGCCGAAGGTGACAGCCGCTGCAAACAGAGCGACCAGACCACGACGCAAAATGACAGTGCGCATGGCGCTCTCCTTTTTGCAGTTGGGGTTTTGGCTGCACCTGCTTGCCCGTTGGCGGGCGAGTAAGGCCAGTACATCGATTGCGGGTGAAACGGGCTAGATGCTCCAGCGAGCACTCAGCAGACGATCATTCAGCACGGCCGGGTCCAGGGGCCTGGGCCGGCGGGCCAGGGCCCGGTGGAACTGCTCCAGGGCCTCGTCCAGGCGTTGTTCCAGCGCCGGGGCCAGTTGCGCCTGGGCGCTGCCTTCGCCATAGGCGATCTGGCTGTCCTCGGCGAAGATGCCGTGGAGCATCTCCTGGGCCTTCAGCGCGGCGAGGACCGGCTTGAGCGCATAGTCCACGGCGAGCATGTGGGCGATGCTGCCACCGGTGGCCATGGGCAGGACCACCTTGTGGCTCAGGGCGCGCTCGGGCAGCAGGTCGAGCAGGGTCTTCAGGGCGCCGGAAAACGAGGCCTTGTACACCGGCGTGGCGATCACCAGGCCGTCGGCCTGTTCGATATGCTGCAGCAGATCGACCACCTGCGGGCTGCCGAAGCGTGCATGGAGCAGGTCTTCGGCATTGAAATCACGGATCTGGTAGTTCACTACCTCGATGCCTTGCCGGTTGAGCCAGTCTCTGGCGCGGTCCAGCAGTACCCCGGAGCGCGATCGCTGGCTGGGGCTTCCTCCGAGTGTCACGACCAGCATGTAGGTCTTTCCTCAAACATATGACGGCGATTCGCGGGTTGCGATCTCGCTTGGGTTGACAGACCTTACCAGTGATTTTTTATATCTATAAATCTTATTTATTCATTTGTTTATTCTTAAAGTGCATATAAGGCGGGTTTTGTTCCGGGCAAAAAATAGGCCGTCGAAACGGCCTGAAAACCCCTGCTTTGTGAATACCTTGAAACTGAAAAAAACGGCCGATGTTCTCGATCCCTGTAGGAGCGTGGCTTGCCCGCGATCGAGTGCGAAGCACTCGCAAATCCTGAGCACCCGTTTCATCAGGAACACCGCATCAGGCGATTTCACGACTGCTTCGCAGCCGATCGCGGGCAAGCCACGCTCCTACAGGGGGAGGGCGCTGGCTGCCCTTCACATGGATCTCAGCGATTGGGCTGCGGCGTCAGGCGCAGGTACGGTTTCACCGCGCGGTAGCCTTTCGGGAAGCGACGCTTGATCTCTTCCTCGTCCTTGAGCGACGGCACGATCACCACGTCGTCACCGTCCTGCCAGTTGGCCGGGGTGGCGACCTTGTGGTTGTCGGTCAGTTGCAGCGAGTCGATCACCCGCAGGATCTCGTTGAAGTTGCGGCCGGTGCTCGCCGGGTAGGTGATGGTCAGCCGGATCTTCTTGTTCGGGTCGATCACGAACAGCGAGCGCACGGTCAGGGTGTCGCTGGCATTGGGGTGGATCAGGTCGTACAGGTCGGACACCTTGCGGTCGGCGTCGGCCAGGATCGGAAAGTTGACAAGGGTGTGCTGGGTTTCGTTGATGTCCTCGATCCACTTGTGGTGCGAGTCCACCGGGTCCACGGACAGGGCGATGGCCTTGACGCCGCGCTGGGCGAATTCGTCCTTGAGCTTGGCGGTGAAGCCAAGTTCGGTGGTGCACACCGGGGTGAAGTCCGCCGGGTGGGAAAACAGCACGCCCCAGCTGTCGCCGAGCCACTCGTGGAAACGAATCTTGCCGGCGCTGGAATCCTGTTCGAAGTCGGGGGCGATGTCGCCCAGTCTGAGGCTCATGTGCTGCTCCTTGGGTGAAGGTGGATGAGTCCTAATGTGCCTGTAGTACGGATTATTTAAAAAGAATAAATATCGATTTATTTAGAAGATAAAGAAATATTAAAAACATCTTCATTGGACGCGCAAGGCGACCAGGCGCACTCTTGTCCACAGCTTGTGAGAGGGCTAAGGGGATGTAACTCAGTGGAGTGCCGAACGCCGCGATGTCGAGGTTTGGCGGGAGGCCGAAGCTGATGGTAGTGCTGTATGCAAGACGTGAAGCACTCGGCCCGGCATTGCGCCGGGCCGAGTGTGGATCTTTCTACTAGACGATCACGCGCTTCTTACAGCAGCGGGATCGAGTAGCTGACGATCAGGCGGTTCTCGTCCTGCGAACGGGTGTTCGGCAGGTCGGTACGCCACATGGCGTTTTTCCAGGCGAAGCCCAGGTTCTTGAAGGTACCTTCCGGTACGACGTAGGCCAGGCTGATGTCGCGTTCCCACTCGGAGCTACCGTTGGCACGTACGCCCGATACGATGGTATCGATGTTGTCGCCACGCAGGTAGACGATACCGGCGGTCAGGCCAGGTACGCCAACCTTGGCGAAGTCGTAGGCGTAGCGAGCCTGCCAGGTGCGCTCGCCGGCACGGGCGAACTTCTGGATCTGCACGTCGGTGATGGTGCTGTTGGACGAGCCGTCACCCTGGTTCAGCCAAGGGAAGTCGCTGTCACCCTTGGTGTACTGGTAGCCGGCGCCGAAGGTGTGGCCTTCAACCGAGTACAGGGCCAGGTAGCTGTACAGGTCGTTGTCGACCTTGCCCTTGACCTTGGTGGCGTTGGTGGTGTGATCCGAGTACCAGCCGGTGGTGTAGTAGTTGGCGGTGTCGCCATTGGCACCATTGTCACGGCTGCGGTAGTAGCGCAGGTCGCTCTTGAGTACGCCAGGGCCGATTGCCCAGTTGTGCACCAGGCCCAGGAAGTTCTGCGAGTAGAAGTCCTTCAGCTCGCCGTAGTAGTACGAAGCGGTCAGGTCCTTGGTGATCTTGTAGTCGGCACCACCATAGTAGAACTTGTTGCTGTCACGCGCGGCAGCGGTAGTGCCGTTGGCGCCAGCGATCGACAGGCTCTGGTCGTTGGTGGAGTTACGGCCTTTGGCCGAGTTGATCAGACCGCCGGTCAGGGTCAGATCCTTGATTTCGTTCGACTTGATCTCGCCGCCGGTGAAGGTTTGTGGCAGCAGGCGACCGTCGTTGGTCTTGATGACCGGGTTGTTCGGCTGCAGGGTACCGATCTTCAGTTCGGTCTGGGAAACCTTGACCTTGCCGGTCAGGCCCAGGCTTGCGAAGTCTGGTACTGCGCCATTCTGGCCATTGGTCGGGAAGACTGTGCCGCCGTTGGCAGCACCGTTGGCGTTACCGCTCTTGTCACGGCTGGAGTCCAGACGGATGCCGTACAGACCGATCGCATCGACACCGAACTGCACGGTGCCTTGGGTGTAACCCGAGATGAAGCGCAGATCGAAGCCTTGGCCCCATTCTTCGTTCTTGTTCCGGCTGGTAGCGGTGTTGGCGCCATCGCGGTTATCGGTATTGATGTAGAAGTTGCGCAGACCCAGAGTGGCCTTGCTGTCTTCGATGAAACCTGCGGCGCCTGCCTGCTGCGCCAGAACCCCCACGGCCACAGCCAGGGCCAGAGTGGACTTCTTCATTGGTCTTGCTCCTCTCATTTCTAATTTTTGTATTTCTGATTGGCTCGGGATCTACGCCCCTTTGGCGCCACAGATTTCGCGATTAGCGCCGGATCGTGACCGGTAAGTCAATCGAGACCCGCCTGCCTACGACTTTGGTCTAACCGCTGGTGTTTGGTCCGTGCAGAGTAATGACTTTGTCATAAACCCAAAAAGAATCATTTCGTCCTTTTTCAGACGATTCAGGAATATGGTGTTTGATCGAACGCCGCGCCAGAGGGTGTTATCGACCGCCGGGCTCATTCCTGAAAAGTATTTTTCTGCCTCTTTTTAGAACCCGGCGACTTGCGGAGGCGTCTCCGTACGTCATGGGCGATCAAAAAGGCGACGCAATCATGGCGAAACGCTGCCACTCTCGTCAATTTATTACAGCATTTGTCAGAACAAGATTGCCATGTACCTGTCACATTCCGACGTCCGGTCCGGAGCGTGACTTGTCGGACTGGCCCTCAACCATAGATCACGAAATGCCGTGTCGCGAATCCGCTTGTCTCCACAGCGCGATATGACCCCGGTTTCCGGGGACATGAAAGACATATTTCCTCTCATAAGCTAATGCAAATAAGTTATTTATTTTAAGATTCTTAGATCATTTAGTCTTCTCGACACGCCGAGTCCCGGTCATCCGTTGAGGAGCTTCTCCGATGAAACCCAATTCCCCACTCCGCCTGCTGGCGGCACTGTCCCTGGCCGGGGCTAGCCTGTTCGCCCAGGCTGCCGACCTGACCGTGGCCTACCAGACCACCGTCGATCCGGCCAAGGTCGCCCAGGCCGACGGCACCTACGAAAAAGTCAGCCAGGCCAGGATCGACTGGCGCAAGTTCGACAATGGCGCCGACGTCATCTCGGCCATCGCCTCGGGCGACGTGCAGATCGGCTACCTCGGCTCCAGCCCGCTGACTGCGGCCATCACCCGCAAGGTACCGGTTGAAACCTTCCTGATCGCCACCCAGATCGGCGCCGCCGAGGCCCTGGTGGCTCGCGACGGCTCCGGGATCAACTCGCCCCAGGACCTGGTCGGCAAGAAGGTCGCCGTGCCGTTCGTCTCCACCGGCCACTACAGCCTGCTGGCCGCGCTGAAACACTGGAACATCGATCCGGCGAAGGTGCAGGTCCTCAACCTCGCGCCGCCGGCGATCATCTCCGCCTGGAAGCGCGGCGATATCGATGCCACCTACGTCTGGGACCCGGCCCTGGGCGTGGCCAAGGAAAACGGCAAGGTGCTGATCACCTCCGGCGAACTGGCGAAGCTCGGTGCACCGACGTTCGATGCCTGGATCGTGCGCAAGGACTTTGCCGAGAAGCACCCGGAGATCGTCAAGGCATTCGCCAAAGTGACACTGGATGCCTACGCGCAATACCGAAAAGACCCACAGGCCTGGCTGGCTGACAAAGCGAACGTCGACAAGCTGGTCAAGCTCTCCGGCGCCAAGGCCAGTGACATTCCGCTGCTGCTGCAGGGCAACGTCTACCCGCTGGCGGCTGACCAGGTCACCGTCCTCGGCAAGCCGACCGCCCAGGCGATCACCGACACCGCGACGTTCCTGAAAGAGCAGGGCAAGGTCGAGGCGGTCCTGCCGGACTACGCCCCCTACGTCAGCGCCAAATTCATCACCAACTGATTCAACGGGCCTGATTGCCCGAGCCCAGGACTGAGGAGCCCATCGCCATGGCCTTGTTACAACTGGAGCGCATCAGCGCACAGTACCCCGGTGCGGCCGAGCCGGTGTTGTCGGATATTTCCCTCAGTCTGGGGCCCCAGCAGTTGCTGGTGGCCCTCGGGCCGTCGGGCAGCGGCAAGACTTCGCTGCTGAACCTGATCGCCGGGTTCGTCGAACCCAGCGCCGGGCGCATCACGCTCGACGGTGTGCCGGTCAAGGGCCCGGGCGCCGAGCGCGGGGTGGTGTTCCAGGACGATGCCCTGCTGCCCTGGCAGGACGTGCTGGCCAATGTCGGCTTCGGCCTGGAACTGGCCGGTGTTCCTCGCCAACAGCGCGAAGCCCGTGCCCGGGAAATGCTCGCACTGGTCGACCTGGCGAACTTCGACTCGCGCCGTATCTGGCAACTCTCCGGCGGCCAGAAACAACGTGTCGGCCTGGCCCGCGCCCTGGCGGCGGACCCGCGGGTGCTGCTGATGGACGAGCCGTTCGGCGCCCTCGATGCCTTCACCCGTGAACAGATGCAGGAGCTGTTGCTGCAAGTCTGGAAGCGTACCGCCAAGCCGGTGTTCCTGATTACCCACGATATTGAAGAGGCGGTGTTCCTTGCCACCGACCTGATCCTGCTGGCACCCGATCCGGGACGGGTGGTGGAACACCTGAAGCTGGATTTCGGCCAGCGCTACAGCGCCGGCGAATCCGCCCGCTCGATCAAGTCCGATCCGCGTTTTATCGAAACCCGTGAGCACGTGCTGGCCCGTGTGTTCTCCCAGCGCAGCGCCGCTTCGCGGCAGGAGTTCGTATGAGCAGCTATGAATTGCCGGTGGCGGCCGCCACCAAACCGACCGTGCCTGCGGCACGGCGCAGCTTGAGTACACGCTGGATCAGCGTGCTGACCCTGCTGGGGCTGATTGCCCTGTGGTGGGCGGTCACCGCCTTCGGCGTGATCGAGCCATTGTTCCTGCCACCGCCGTCGGCGGTGCTGGAGAAGGGTTGGCTGCTGGTGACCAAGGGCTATATGGATGCGACCCTCTGGCAGCACCTGGGTGCCAGCCTCGGCCGTATCGGCCTGGCGCTGGGGATTGCCGTGCTGACCGCCATCCCGGTGGGCATCGCGATCGGTCACAACCGGATCGCCCGCGGTATCCTCGACCCGCTGATCGAGTTCTACCGGCCGATCCCGCCGCTGGCCTACCTGCCGCTGATCGTGATCTGGTGCGGTATCGGCGAGCTGTCGAAAGTGCTGCTGATCTACCTGGCGATCTTCGCCCCGATCGCCATCGCGACCGCCACCGGCGTGCGCACCGTCGACCCGGCCAAGCTGCGCGCGGCGCTGTCGCTGGGCGCGACCCGGGCACAGCTGATCCGTCACGTGATCCTGCCCAGCGCCCTGCCGGACATCCTCACCGGTGTCCGCATCGGGCTGGGCGTCGGCTGGTCGACGCTGGTCGCCGCCGAGCTGATCGCGGCCACCAGCGGCCTGGGCTTCATGGTCCAGTCGGCGGCACAGTTTTTGGTGACCGATGTGGTGGTGCTGGGGATCCTGGTGATTGCCCTGATCGCCTTCGCCATGGAGATGGGCCTGCGCGCCCTGCAACGCAAGCTGGTGCCGTGGCACGGCCAGGCTCACTGACAGACTTGATTTCGCCGAGCGCTCGGCGCGTATTTTGAAGAGAACCGACCATGAGCCTGACCCTTACTCCCCTGAGCGCGGCCCTGGGTGCGCAGATCGATGGCATTGCCCTGAGCGAGCCGCTCAACCTCGAGCAGCGCGACGCCATCGAGCAGGCGCTGCTCAAGTACCAGGTGCTGTTCTTCCGCAACCAGCCGCTGAACCCGCAGCAACAGGCGGCGTTCGCGGCGAATTTCGGCGACCTGCATATTCATCCGATCTACCCGAACGTGCCGGAACAGCCGCAGGTGCTGGTCCTCGATACGGCGGTCACCGATGTGCGTGACAACGCCATCTGGCACACCGACGTGACCTTCCTGCCGACCCCGGCGCTCGGTGCGGTGCTGGCGGCCAAGCAGTTGCCGGCCTTTGGCGGCGACACCCTGTGGGCCAGCGGGATCGCTGCGTTCGAGGCCTTGTCGGCACCGTTGCAGCGGCTGCTGGACGGACTCACGGCTACGCACAATTTCATCAAGTCGTTCCCCGTCGAGCGCTTCGGCAGTACGCCGGAAGATCTGGCGCGCTGGGAGGAAACCCGCCGGAACAATCCGCCGCTGTCCCATCCGGTGATTCGCACGCATCCGGTGAGCGGGCGCAAGGCGCTGTTCGTCAACGAGGGCTTCACCACCCGGATCAATGAGCTGGAAGAGGCGGAGAGCGAAGCGATCCTCAAGCTGCTGTTCGCCCACGCGACGCGGCCGGAGTTCACCATCCGCTGGCGCTGGCAGGAGAACGACGTGGCGTTCTGGGACAACCGCGTGACCCAGCACTACGCAGTGGATGACTACCGGCCGAACCGACGGGTGATGCACCGGGCGACCATCCTCGGTGACGCGCCGTTCTAGCACTCCTCAGGGAGCAGGCATTCTTGCCGTGGGAGCCAACTGTCTTTAGTGCGCCGCCGATGAGCGGTCAGACTGCCTGTGGGGGCGGTGGTGACGGTGCTGGCCTATTCGCGGATAAACCGGGGCGCCGGACCGCCGGCTCCCACAAGTTTTTCAGAGCGGGATGTCGCGCTTGGGCAGGTACGGCGGCAGGTACAGCCCCAGGTAGGCGTCGAACACCCGCATGCCTTCCTCGGCCATGCGCGGGGTGATCTGGTCGTGCAGTTGCATCGAGCGCGCATAGACCCGATCGCCCAACTCCATCGCCAGGGCGAACACGTCGACATCCGTCGGCAGCGCCGGCAGTTCGAAGTGGCGGATGAACAGCTTGTGCATCAGGTCGCCCAGCTCGATATCGTGTTGGCGGTCGGCCTGGGTCACCTCGGTCAGGCCGTGCTGGGCGAGGATCAGTTGGCGGGCCGCCGCGTCTTCGCTGTAGATCACCATCATCCGCTGTTCCACCAGCCGTGACAGGTCGCGCCAGCTGTTGAGGCTGGCGTGGTCGATCGGTGCCTGCAGGCAGGCGCGGAAGGCGGCGTGGACGTCGGCGGTGAGGGCTTCGAGCAGGGCCGGGACGCTGGCGAAGAAGTGGTAGACCGACGACGGCGGAATCTGCGCGCGCTCGGCGACGCTGTAGATCGACAGGTTGGCCACGCCTTCGGCGGCCAGCAGGTGGCGGGCGGCGTCGAGAATCGAATCGATCCGCGCCTGGCTGCGGGCACGGGGTTTGCGAGCGGTGGCGGGGCGGGGCATAGCGTTCTCCGGCAAGGGCTGCGGGGATTGTACGCGAGGTCCTGTGCAGGCTGTGAGATCGCCAAAAGCTTCGCGGATAAATCCGGCTGCACAATGATCGTGCTGAACGCAAACCCTGTGTACGGCGCAAGGCTGGGGCGGCGGATGTATCCGCGAAGAGGCCACCTCGATGCCCCCGTCAAAAAAAACGCCGCGGGCCCAGGGGCCGGCGGCGTTCTTCCTTCTATTACCGCACCCGCTTAAACGGTATGCAGGTACCAGTTGTACTCGAGGTCGGAGATGGAGTGTTCGAACTCTTCCAGCTCGCTCTCCTTGCAGGCCACGAAGATGTCGATGTACTTCGGATCGATGTACCGGGCCATGATCTCACTGTCGTCCAGCTCGCGCAGGGCATCGCGCAGGTTGTTCGGCAGGCTCTGCTCGTTCTGTTCGTAGCTGTTGCCTTCGGTCGGTGCCGGTGGCTCGACCTGGTTGGTCAGGCCATGGTGTACGCCGGCCAGGACCGAGGCCATCAGCAGGTACGGGTTGGCGTCGGCTCCGGCCACGCGGTGTTCCAGGCGCACAGCGTCCGGCGAGCCGGTCGGCACGCGCAGGGCCACGGTGCGGTTGTCCAGGCCCCAGCTCGGCGAGTTCGGTACGTAGAACTGCGCGCCGAAGCGGCGGTAGGAGTTGACGTTCGGGCAGAGGAAGGCCATCTGCGCGGGCAGGGTCTCGAGCACACCGCCGATCGCGTGACGCAGCGCGGCGTTCTGCTCGGGATCCTCGCTGGCAAAAATGTTCTTGCCGTCCTTGTCGAGTACCGAGATATGGACATGCAGTCCGTTGCCCGCCTGGCCCGGGTAGGGCTTGGCCATGAAGGTGGTGTCCATTTCATGGTCGTAGGCGATGTTCTTGATCAGGCGCTTGAGCAGGACCGCGTAGTCGCAGGCCTTGATCGGGTCGGCCACGTGGTGCAGGTTCACCTCGAACTGCGCCGGGGCGCTTTCCTTGACGATGGCGTCGGCCGGGATCCCTTGCTCCTTGGCACCTTCGAGGATGTCCTGGAGGCAGTCGACGTATTCATCGAGGTCGTCGATCAGGTAGACCTGTGTCGAGTGCGGGCGTTTGCCGGAGATCGGCGAGCGGGGAGGTTGTGGGCGGCCATTCACGTTCTCCTGGTCGATCAGGTAGAACTCGAGTTCGAAGGCGGCGCAGATGGTCAGACCGAGGTCGTCAAACTTGCTTACAACTTGGCGGAGCACTTCACGAGGATCGGCGAAGAAAGGTTCGCCTTCGAGTTCGTGCATGGTCATCAACAGTTGCGCGGTGGGTCGCTTTTGCCAGGGCTCGTTGCTCAGGGTGCCGGGAATCGGGTAACAGATCCGGTCGGCGTCGCCGATGTCCAGGCCCAGGCCGGTGCTTTCCACCGTCGAGCCGTTGATGTCCAGGGCAAAAAGTGAGGCCGGCAGGTTGATGCCTTTCTCGTAAACCTTGTGGAGGCTGGTGCGTTCGATGCGCTTGCCTCGCACCACACCATTCATATCCGCAATCAGAAGGTCAACGTACAGAACCTCAGGATGTTCCTTAAGGAACACGTTCGCTTCGTTAAGCTGAACGGCACGCGGGGGTACCGACATGATGCAACACCTTTGTTGTTAAAAATATCAATCATTGATCTTTTCTGGTTTCAGTCAACCCGAACGGCATGCCGAAGTCAAGCGAGGCAATTTCTGCCCTGAAAAAGCGCCCGAGTGGCTTTTTTGGGGCATTTTGGGGCGTTTTTTTCCCGCTGACTCCCGTGGGCACCGCAGGCTTGAGCGGGCCGTGTTGTATTTTTTACGGGGGTGTTGTGTAAAAAAATGAACAAGGCTAAGCTCGATTAAAACCCATAACAGCAATAATACCGGGGTGTTTCATGTCTCGCCTGCCGTTGATCGGCGTCACCGCCTGCTCTAAACAGGTGGGTTTGCATGGTTATCACATCAGTGGTGACAAGTATGTCCGCGCAGTCGCAAGCGCTGCCCAGGGCTTGCCGCTGATCATCCCCTCGCTGGCGGAACTGCTTGAACCGTCCGATATTCTGGACAGCCTCGACGGCCTTCTTTTTACCGGCTCTCCCTCCAACGTCGAACCGCATTTGTACGGTGGCCCGGCCAGTGAGCCAGGCACTGCTCATGATTCTGCACGCGACCGCACCACCCTGCCGCTGATCCGTGCCGCCGTGGCGGCCGGCGTGCCGGTGCTCGGCATCTGCCGCGGTTTCCAGGAGATGAATGTGGCGTTCGGCGGCAGCCTGCACCAGAAGGTTCATGAAGTGGGAACCTTTATCGATCATCGTGAAGACGAGAGCCAGCCGCTGGAGGTCCAGTACGGCCCCGCGCACCCGGTGCGGGTGGAGCCCGGTGGGGTCCTGGCGGGGCTCGGGTTGCCGGCGGAGTTCGCGGTCAACTCGATTCACGGCCAGGGCATCGACCGCCTGGCCGCTGGCCTGCGGATCGAGGCCCGGGCCCCGGACGGCCTGATCGAGGCGGTCTCGGTGATTGGCGGCAAGGCTTTTGCTAACGCCTTTGCATTAGGTGTGCAATGGCATCCGGAATGGCAGGTCGAAAGCAATCCGGTCTACCTCGCCATTTTCCAGGCGTTCGGCGAGGCCTGCCGAAAACGGGCAAAACAACGCGACACTGATGCTTTAACGAGCGCCTGACTCCTATTATGTAGTTCAGGAAACCCAGCCCAGAGGCATTTATGAGTAACAACCTCGACCAGCTCACCGATTGGTTGAAAGACCACAAGATCACAGAAGTCGAATGCATGATTGGCGACCTCACCGGCATCACCCGGGGCAAGATCTCGCCAACCAACAAGTTCATCGCCGAAAAGGGCATGCGTCTGCCTGAAAGTGTCCTGTTGCAGACCGTGACCGGCGACTACGTCGAAGACGACATCTATTACGAACTGCTGGACCCGGCCGACATCGACATGATCTGCCGCCCCGACGGCAATGCGGTGTACCTGGTGCCCTGGGCCATCGAGCCGACCGCGCAGGTGATCCACGACACCTACGACAAGCAGGGCAACCCGATCGAGCTGTCGCCGCGCAACGTGCTCAAGAAGGTCCTGAAGCTCTACGCCGACCGCGGCTGGCAGCCGATCGTCGCGCCGGAGATGGAGTTCTACCTGACCAAGCGCAGCGACGACCCGGACTATCCGCTGCAACCGCCGGTGGGTCGTTCCGGGCGCCCGGAGATCGGTCGCCAGTCGTTCTCCATCGAGGCCGCCAACGAGTTCGATCCACTGTTCGAGGATGTCTACGACTGGTGCGAACTGCAGGAGCTGGACCTCGACACGCTGATCCACGAGGACGGCACGGCGCAGATGGAAATCAACTTCCGTCACGGCGATGCCCTGTCCCTGGCCGACCAGATCCTGGTGTTCAAGCGCACCATGCGCGAGGCGGCGCTCAAGCACGACGTGGCGGCCACCTTCATGGCCAAGCCGATGACCGGCGAGCCGGGCAGCGCCATGCACCTGCACCAGAGCATCATCGACATCCAGACCGGCAAGAACATCTTCTCCAATGAGGATGGGACCAAGAGCGAGCTGTTCCTCAACCACATCGGCGGCCTGCAGAAGCTGATTCCCGAGCTGTTGCCGCTGTTCGCGCCGAACGTCAACTCGTTCCGCCGCTTCCTGCCGGACACCTCGGCGCCGGTGAACGTGGAGTGGGGCGAAGAGAACCGCACTGTCGGCCTGCGGGTGCCGGATGCCGGCCCGCAGAACCGCCGGGTGGAAAATCGCCTGCCGGGCGCCGACGCCAACCCTTACCTGGCGATCGCCGCCAGCCTGCTGTGCGGCTATATCGGCATGGTCGAAGGCATGACACCGAGCGCGCCGGTGGTCGGTCGTGGTTACGAGCGGCGCAACCTGCGCCTGCCGCTGACCATCGAGGACGCCCTGGAGCGCATGGAAAACAGCAAGACCATCGAGAAGTACCTGGGCAAGAAATTCATCACTGGCTACGTCGCGGTAAAGCGGGCCGAGCATGAAAACTTCAAGCGTGTCATCAGTTCGTGGGAGCGGGAATTCCTGCTCTTCGCCGTCTGATGCAGCGGGCGCGGCGGGTATCTGGCCGCGCCTTCACTGGAATCTAGGAGATCCGTATGACCAGCAACAACCCGCAAACCCGTGAGTGGCAGACCCTCAGCAGTGATCATCACCTGGCTCCCTTCAGCGACTTCAAGCAATTGAAGGAAAAGGGCCCGCGCATCATCACCAACGCCAAGGGCGTCTACCTCTGGGACAGCGAGGGCAACAAGATCCTCGACGGCATGGCCGGCCTGTGGTGCGTGGCGGTCGGGTATGGGCGCGACGAGCTGGCCGAGGCCGCCAGCCAGCAGATGCGCGAACTGCCTTATTACAACCTGTTCTTCCAGACCGCCCACCCGCCGGCGCTGGAGTTGGCCAAGGTGATCTCCGAGATTGCGCCCGAGGGCATGAACCACGTGTTCTTCACCGGTTCCGGCTCCGAAGGCAATGACACCATGCTGCGCATGGTCCGCCACTACTGGGCGATCAAGGGCCAGCCGCAGAAGAAGACCATCATCAGCCGCAAGAATGGCTATCACGGCTCCACCGTGGCCGGCGCCAGCCTGGGCGGCATGACCTACATGCACGAGCAGGGCGACCTGCCGATCCCGGGCATCGTTCATATCCCGCAACCCTACTGGTTCGGCGAAGGCGGCGACATGAGCCCGGAAGAGTTCGGTATCTGGGCGGCCAACCAGCTGGAGGAGAAAATCCTCGAACTGGGCGTGGACAACGTCGGTGCGTTCATCGCCGAGCCGATCCAGGGGGCCGGTGGCGTGATCGTGCCGCCTGAAAGCTACTGGCCGCGGATCAGGGAGATCCTCGCCAAGTACGACATCCTGTTCGTCGCCGACGAGGTGATCTGCGGGTTCGGCCGTACCGGCGAGTGGTTCGGCAGCGATTTCTACGGCCTCAAGCCGCACATGATGACCATCGCCAAGGGCCTGACCTCCGGCTACATCCCGATGGGTGGCCTGATCGTGCGTGACGACGTGGTCGCGGTGCTCAACGAGGGTGGCGATTTCAACCACGGTTTCACCTACTCCGGGCACCCGGTGGCCGCGGCGGTGGCGCTGGAAAACATCCGCATCCTGCGCGATGAAAAAATTATCGAACGGGCCAAGGCCGAAACGGCACCTTATTTGCAGAAGCGTCTGCGGGAACTGAACGATCACCCGCTGGTGGGTGAGGTTCGCGGTGTGGGTCTGCTGGGGGCCATCGAGCTGGTCAAGGACAAGGCCACCCGTGCGCGCTATGAAGGCAAGGGCGTCGGCATGATCTGCCGGCAGTTCTGCTTCGATAACGGGCTGATCATGCGTGCCGTCGGCGACACCATGATCATTGCCCCGCCACTGGTGATCAGCAAGGCCGAGATCGATGAATTGGTGGCCAAGGCCCGTCAATGCCTGGACCTGACCCTGAGTGCGTTGCAGGGCTAGGTGCTAGGCTCTGAGCGGGGGCGAGTTGCAGGCGCTTTCGCTCGGAGTGATCACAAAGGCGGGTCTTTCCTTGAAAGCCGGCCTTGGATCTTGCCAGACTACCCCACTGTTCCGAGTTGCCCGGAAATCGGCCGCCGAACAGCTGGTTAAAAAGAAAAATTGGAGCATGACGCATGAAGGCATTAGGTTTGAAGAACGCTGGCAAGACTCTCCTGGCCCTGTCCATGGCCGGAGCGATGGCCGGTGCCGCTCACGCGGACGACAAAGTGCTGCACGTTTACAACTGGTCCGACTACATCGCACCGGACACCATCGCGAACTTTGAGAAGGAGTCCGGGATCAAGGTCGTCTACGACGTATTCGACAGCAACGAAACCCTGGAAGCCAAGCTGCTGGCCGGCAAGTCCGGTTACGACATCGTGGTGCCGTCCAACAACTTCCTGGCCAAGCAGATCAAGGCTGGCGTCTACCAGGAACTGGACAAGTCCAAGCTGTCCAACTACGACAACCTGAACAAGTCGCTGCTCAAGGCGGTTTCGGTCAGTGACCCGGGCAACCAGCACGCCTTCCCGTACATGTGGGGCTCGATCGGCATCGGCTACAACCCGGAGAAGGTCAAGGCCGCGCTGGGCGTGGACAAGATCGATTCGTGGGACACCCTGCTCAAGCCGGAGAACATCGCCAAGCTCAAGAGCTGCGGCGTGAGCTTCCTCGACTCGCCGACCGAGATGATCCCGGTGGCGCTGCACTACCTGGGCCTGCCAACCGACAGCCAGAAGAAGGATGACATCAAGAAGGCCGAGGATCTGTTCCTGAAGATCCGTCCTTCGATCACCTACTTCCACTCGTCCAAGTACATCTCGGACCTGGCCAACGGCAACATCTGCGTGGCCGTCGGCTACTCGGGCGATATCCAGCAGGCCAAGTCCCGCGCTGCCGAAGCCGGTGACAAGGTGAAAGTCAGCTACGCCATTCCGAAGGAAGGTGCCGGCAGCTTCTATGACATGGTCGCCATTCCGAAAGACGCGGAAAACGTCGACGGCGCCTACAAGTTCATGAACTACCTGCTCAAGCCGGAAGTCATGGCGGCGATCACCGACAGCGTGCGTTTCCCGAACGGCAACGAGAAGGCCACCGCACTGGTCGACAAGAGCATCACCAGCGACCCGGGTATCTATCCGCCAGCAGACGTGCAGGCCAAGCTCTACGCCATTGCCGACCTGCCTGCCGCTACCCAGCGTGAGCTGACCCGCAGCTGGACAAAGATCAAGTCGGGCAAGTGACCGGCCTGATGTAACACGTTCCACCTGCTGGAACCGGACTCATCCGGGCGCCGGTTCCAGCAGGATAAATATCAATCAAAGAAAACTTTTGCTGGATCGGCTTATCGAGGGTAAGTTGCGCGCCGGTTTTGTCATCGGGCGGTTTGGCGCCATATGGCCCGGGCAACTCAGGCCCAACTATTGAGAGGACCTCCGAGTGTCTATTTCTTTGTTTTGCAAGACTTTGCTGGTTGGCGCAGGCCTGACGCTGGCTGCGGGTGCGTACGCTGCCCCGACCGTGCATATTTATAACTGGTCCGATTATATCGGCGAGAAAACCCTGGCCGATTTCGAGAAGGCCACCGGTATAAAACCGGTGTATGACGTCTTCGATTCCAATGAAACCCTGGAAGGCAAGTTGCTGGCCGGACATACCGGGTATGACGTGGTGGTTCCGTCCAACCACTTCCTCGGCAAGCAGATCAAGGCCGGCGCCTTCCAGAAGCTCGACAAGTCGCTGCTGCCCAACTACGCCAACCTCGACCCGGTGCTGATGAAGCGGCTGGAGAAGAACGATCCGGGCAACCAGTACGCGGTGCCGTACCTGTGGGGCACCAACGGCATCGGCTACAACGTCGAGAAGGTCAAGGCCGTGCTCGGCGTCGACAGGATCGACTCCTGGGCGATGCTGTTCGAGCCGGAAAACATCAAGAAGCTTTCCAGTTGCGGCGTGGCGTTCCTCGACTCCGCCGATGAAATGCTGCCGGCGGTGCTCAACTACATGGGCCTGAGCCCCAACAGCACCAACGAGAAGGACTACAAGGCGGCCGAGGAGAAACTGCTCAAGGTTCGTCCGTACGTCACCTATTTCAACTCGTCCAAGTACATCACCGATCTGGCCAACGGCGAGATCTGCGTGGCGGCCGGTTTCTCCGGCGATGTGTTCCAGGCGAAGAAGCGCGCCGAAGAAGCGAAGAAGGGCGTGGATATCGCCTACGTGATTCCCAAGGAGGGCGGCAACCTCTGGTTCGACATGCTGGCGATTCCCAAGGACGCCGGCAACGTGAAGGAGGCCCATGCGTTCATCAATTATCTGCTGCAACCTGAAGCGATCGCCCAGGTCAGCGATTATGTCGGATATGCCAACCCGAACCCAAAGGCTGGCGAACTGATGGATCAGTCCGTGCGCACCGACGAAGCGGTTTACCCACCGCAAGCTGTTGTGGACAAGCTGTACGTCAACTCGGAACTACCCCCGAAAATCCAACGTGTGATGACCCGTAGCTGGACCAGGATCAAGTCGGGCAAATAGTCCGCAAGGACTCGGGTCAAACCATTCAATGCCAGGCCGTCTGGGCCTCGCGGTTAAATTTTGTTGGGAGTTTTGCAAATGGCTGTTGCCTCCGGCGCCTATAAGAAAGCCCTCGAGGGCGACCAATCACCCAAGCAGGTGTTGGTCAAGATCGACCGGGTCACGAAGAAGTTCGACGAGACGATCGCCGTGGACGATGTGTCCCTGGAAATCAGGAAGGGCGAGATCTTCGCCCTGCTCGGCGGCTCGGGTTCGGGTAAATCCACCTTGCTGCGCATGCTCGCAGGTTTTGAACGGCCGACCGAAGGCCGGATCTTCCTCGATGGCGTGGACATCACCGACATGCCGCCCTACGAGCGGCCGATCAACATGATGTTCCAGTCCTACGCGCTGTTCCCGCACATGACCGTGGCGCAGAACATCGCCTTCGGCCTGCAGCAGGACCGCATTCCGAAAGCCGAGATCGATGCCCGCGTGGCCGAAATGCTCAAGCTGGTGCAGATGAGCCAGTACGCCAAGCGCAAGCCGCACCAGTTGTCCGGTGGCCAGCGCCAGCGGGTGGCCCTGGCCCGTTCCCTGGCCAAACGGCCGAAACTGTTGCTGCTCGACGAGCCCATGGGTGCTCTGGACAAGAAGCTGCGCTCGCAAATGCAGCTTGAGCTTGTCGAGATCATCGAGCGCGTCGGCGTGACCTGCGTCATGGTGACCCACGACCAGGAAGAGGCCATGACCATGGCCGAACGGATCGCCATCATGCACCTGGGCTGGATCGCCCAGATCGGCAGCCCGATCGACGTCTACGAGACCCCGACCAGTCGCCTGGTCTGCGAGTTCATCGGCAACGTCAACCTGTTCGAAGGTGAAGTGGTCGACGATGCCGAAGGTTACGCGCGCATCGCCAGCCCGGAGCTGGAGCGCAACATCTACGTCGGTCACGGCGTGAGCACCTCGGTGCAGGACAAGCACGTGACCTACGCGATCCGCCCGGAGAAGCTGCTGGTCACCACCACCCAGCCGGAGTGCGAGCACAACTGGTCGCGCGGCAAGGTCCACGATATCGCCTACCTGGGCGGTCACTCGGTGTTCTACGTCGAGCTGCCGAGCGGCAAGCTGGTCCAGTCCTTCGTCGCCAACGCCGAACGCCAGGGCGCACGGCCGACCTGGGGTGACGAAGTGTTCGTCTGGTGGGAAGACGACAGCGGCGTGGTACTGCGCTCATGAACATGCGAAAACTCAAGCGCCGGTTGCAACGAATAACCCCCTCCGGCCGTCATGTGGTCATCGGGATCCCTTTCATCTGGCTGTTCCTGTTCTTCATGCTGCCGTTCTTCATCGTTCTGAAGATCAGCTTCGCTGAAGCGGATGTGGCGATTCCGCCGTATACCGAGATCTACACTTTCGTCGAGCAGAAGCTGCAACTGGTGCTGAACCTCGGCAACTACTCGATGCTGGGTGACGACGAGCTGTACCTGGCGGCGTACCTCGGTTCGTTGAAGATGGCCTTCTTCAGCACGCTGCTGTGCCTGCTGATCGGCTATCCGATGGCCTATGCCATCTCCAAGGCCCGCAAGGAAGTGCAGACCGTGCTGGTGCTGCTGATCATGATGCCGACCTGGACCGCGATCCTCATCCGCGTCTATGCCTGGATGGGCATCCTCAGCAACAACGGGCTGCTCAACGGTTTCCTGATGTGGACCGGGCTGATCAGCGAGCCGCTGCAGATCCTCAATACCAACCTGGCGGTGTACATCGGCGTGGTCTATTCGTACCTGCCGTTCATGATCCTGCCGCTTTACGCCAACCTGGTGAAGCACGACCCGAGCCTGCTGGAAGCCGCGTCCGACCTGGGCTCGAGCACCTTCAACAGCTTCTGGAAGATCACCGTGCCGCTGTCGAAGAACGGCATCATCGCCGGCTGCATGCTGGTGTTCATCCCGGTGGTGGGCGAGTTCGTGATCCCCGAGCTGCTGGGCGGTCCGGAAACCCTGATGATCGGCAAGGTGCTGTGGCAGGAGTTCTTCAACAACCGTGACTGGCCGGTGGCGTCCGCGCTCGCCGTGGTGATGCTGGCGATCCTGATCGTACCGATCATCCTGTTCAACCGCAGTCAGGCCAAGGAAATGGAGGGCCGGGTATGAAGCGCTTCAGTTTCTCGAACCTGATGCTGGTGGTGGGCCTGCTGTTCATCTACCTGCCGATGCTGATCCTGGTGATCTACTCGTTCAACGCCTCCAAGCTGGTGACGGTGTGGGGGGGCTGGTCGGTGAAGTGGTACGTCGGCCTGCTGGACAACACCCAACTGATGGGCTCGGTCGGCCGCTCGCTGGAAATCGCCTGCTACACCGCCCTGGCGGCGGTGGCGCTGGGCACCCTGGCGGCGTTCGTGCTGACCCGCATCACCCGCTTCAAGGGCCGCACGCTGTTCGGTGGCATGGTCACCGCGCCGCTGGTGATGCCGGAAGTGATCACTGGCCTGTCGCTGCTGCTGCTGTTCGTGGCCATGGCGCAAATGGTCGGTTGGCCCCAGGAGCGTGGTATCGCCACCATCTGGATCGCCCACACCACGTTCTGCTCGGCCTATGTGGCGGTAGTGGTGTCGGCGCGCCTGCGCGAGTTGGACCTGTCCATCGAAGAGGCGGCCATGGACCTGGGCGCGCGGCCGTGGAAGGTGTTCTTCCTGATCACCATCCCGATGATCGCGCCGTCGCTGGCGGCGGGCGGCATGATGTCGTTCGCCCTGTCGCTGGATGACCTGGTGCTGGCCAGCTTCGTGTCCGGGCCGGGTTCGACCACCCTGCCGATGGAGGTGTTCTCGGCGGTGCGCCTGGGCGTCAAGCCGGAGATCAACGCGGTGGCGAGCCTGATCCTGCTGGCGGTATCGCTGGTGACCTTCCTGGTCTGGTACTTCAGCCGTCAGGCCGAAGAGCGTCGGCGCAAGGCGATCCAGCAGGCCATCGAGGAAAGTGCGGCGGACTCCTGGAAGCAGCCGGATGTGCGGCGTGCACCGGCTGCGGCGGGAACCGCCGCGTAGCCTGCTGAAAAAGCTTCGCGGGCAAGCCCGCTCCCACAGTTTTGTGTCGAGCGACACGGACTGTGGGAGCGGGCTTGCCCGCGAATGGGCCTCCGAGGATTCAATCGGCCCAAGGCGATTGCCGGATCACCTCGACGAAATTCATCGGCGTGAAGCTCACGTCCTTGTCCTTCAGCACGTCGGTCTTGACGTTGCCGAAGGTGGTCTGCGGACGATGGCGCAAGCCGTCGGCAAAGGCGCAGATGATGCACTCCTTGAACTTCTCCCCCCGTGGATGCGCATGCACCACCGCCTCGCGCTGGGCGGCGGGAAACGCGGCGTAGTCCATCCCCAGCACATCCATCTCCACGCCCGCGGTCACCAGGGCTACGGTCGGGCGCAGGTATTGCGGTATGCCCGGCGTGGTGTGCAGGGCGATCGACAGCCAGACCTGCTCGATATCGTCGTCCGATAGCCCATAGGGCTGCATGAAGGCCTTGGCGGCGTTGGCGCCGTCGACTTCGAAGCGGTCGTTGTCACTGCGCTGGCCTTCGACCAGGCCGAGGTCGTGGAACATCGCGCCGATATAGAGCAGTTCCGGGTTGTAGGCCAGTTGCTTGCGCTGGCCGCTCAGGGCGCCGAACAGGAACACGCGGCGCGAGTGGTGATAGAGCAGATCGCTTTCCACATCGCGGATGTATTCGGTGGCGGCCCGGGCCAGTGCGCTGTCGGGGATCCGGATGCCGGCAATGGTGTCGCTCATGGTCATGACTCCTGTGGCGAGCGCCGCAGTGGCGCCGATGGGATCAGTCTGGCGCCGGGCGGATTTGGCTGCTATCGATACAGGGTGACGATTCCGGCCATTCGCGGCGGGTTTCGTGCCAGCGGCCTTCTGCACCTCGTATCCCGGCGAGGCTTTGGTTACCGTAGGTCCGGTTCGGCCAGGAGTGCTCCAGCGCCGGATGTCGATCCGCAAGAGGCTTTACCATGACCCGCACCGTTGCCGTTGTCGTGTTCCGCGGCGTCCAGTCCCTGGATGTCACCGGGCCGATGGATGTATTCGCTGAGGCCAATCGCTTCCTGCCGCCCGAGGCCGGCTATCGCCTGGAGGTGGTGGGCGTCGAGCAGGGCTGGGTGGCGTGTTCCAATGGCCTGGCGATTCAGGCGCATCGGCATTTCAGCGAGGCCCTGGAACGCTACGACCTGCTGTTGTGCGCCGGCGGGCCGGATCTGGCGGGGCAGGACTTCGGTGCCGAATTTCATGCCTGGCTACGGGCCGCCGCCGCTCGCGCGGGGCTGTTCGGCTCGATCTGCAACGGTGCGTTCATGCTGGCGCGGGCCGGTTTGCTGGAGGGGCGCACGGTGACCACCCACTGGAATGACGCCCAGGCACTCGCCGAGCTGTGTCCGACGGCCCAGGTCGAGGCTGATCGGCTCTACGTGCAGGATGGCGAGTTGTTCACGTCCGCGGGGGTGACGGCGGGGATCGACCTGTCGCTGTACCTGCTGGCCCGCGAGCAGGGCAGCGACATCGCGTTGCGCGTGGCCCGGCGGTTGCTGGTGTTCACCCAGCGTTCGGGCGGCCAGTCGCAGTTCAGCCCCTACCTGACGCCCCATGCCGAACCGGACTCACCGGTGGCCCGGGTGCAGGAGTATGTGCTGGCGCACCTGACGGCGGACCTGAGCATTGCCGAGCTGGCGAAGGCGGCGAACATGAGTGCGCGCAACTTTTCCCGGGTATTTGTCCGCGAGAGCGGGGTAACTCCGGCCCAGTTCGTCGAAAGCGCGCGGGTGGATGCGGCGCGGGTGCTGCTCGAAAGCGGCGGTGTGCCGTTGAAGACCATCGCCTATGAGTGCGGGTTTCGCGATGCGCACCATCTGCGCAGCGTGTTCCAGCGGCGGCTGGGGGTGAGTGCGCAGCAGTTTCGGCAGCATTTCGCCGGGTTGGCCTGAGGTCTTGTGGTTGGCTGTCGGGCCCCTTCGCGGGCAAGCCCGGCTCCTACAGTTACTTGGCGATCACAGCATTTGTGCACGACACAGGCTTTGTAGGAGCGGGGCTTGCCCGCGAAGAGGCCCTTGAAGTCGACGCAACTCATGAAGTGTCCGATAGAGCCCGTGACAACCAGGTGTCCGGGCTCTGCCGGAACGGCCAAGGGAGTCGATCAAGGCTTCAGGCTGTCGTACGCCTCCAGCGCATGCAGCGAGTAGATATAGGCCGCCCCGGCATTCAGCGAAATCGCCGTCGCCAGCGCCGCGGCGACTTCCTCGCGGGTCGCGCCGGCCTTGATCGCCGCGTCGGTATGGGCACCGATGCAACCGTCGCAGCGGGTGGAGATCGCCACGGCGATGGAAATCAGTTCACGGGTCTTGGCATCCAGCACATTGTTTTCGGCAGCGGCTTCACCCAGCTTCATGTAGGCCTGGACCATCTTGGGGTTGGATTTGCCCAGTGCGCCGAAGGCATTCTTGATGGTGGGCAACAGTTCGGACCAATTGAGGAACATGGTGGTAACTCCTGAAAGGCTGAAGGTAGACTGGCTAAGCAACGACTCCAGTGTCATCCATTGGAGGTCGGCATTTTTGTTCGATCCACTCAACCCTTTGTCCGATAGGCGCAAATGACTTCGATCGATCGGCTCATCGGCCTGGCCGGCGTACGCGGCAGCCTGGATCTGCGCTGCCGGTTGCAGGGCGATTGGGCGCTGGACCACGAGCAGGAAAACGCCGGTATCGCGCCCTATCACATCGTGCTGGCCGGGGAATGCCAGGTCGAGCTGCCCGACGGGCAGGCGGTTCGCCTGGGGGCGGGGGACATCCTGGTGTTGCCCGGTGGCGGTACGCACCTGTTGCGCAGCGAAGGGCGGCGGGTGGCGCCGACGGCCACGCGGGTCAGCCAGGGCGGCCTGCTGCCGCTGCACCGGATAGGCCGCGAGGGGCCGGCCCTCGATCTGCTCTGCGGACGCTTTCACTACCAGCGCGAGTCGATGCTGTTCGCCGCCCTGCCGCCCTACCTGGTGGTGTCCAGCCGCGACCTGCCGGCCAGCGATCAGCTGGCGGCGCTGGTGGGGTTATTGCGGGTGGAGGCCGATGGCGACCAGGCCGGTGGGCGATTCCTGGTGGATGCGCTGTCGTCGGCGTTGTTCACGCTGATTCTGCGGGTCTATCTGCAACAGCAGGTGCAGGCCAGCGGGACCCTCGCCCTGCTGGCCGACAAGCGCCTGAGCCGGGCCTGGCAGGGCATGCTCGACGACCCGGCCCACGCGTGGAGCATCGACGGCCTGGCGGCGCTGGCGAACATGTCGCGGGCGACCTTCATGCGCGCGTTCGTCAAGGTCGCGGGGGAATCGCCGTGGGTACTGCTCACCCGGGTGCGGATGGAACTGGCTCATGGCCTGCTGAGCCGTTCGCACCTGGGCTTGAGCGAGATCGCGCTGCAGGTGGGGTATCAGTCGCAGGCGGCGTTCAGCAAGAAGTTCAAGGACGTTTATGGGCAGGCGCCGGGGCAGGTGCGCAAGGCCGGGGGGTAGGTGGCAATCTGCCTACTTGCCCGGCACCAGCCTCAGCACGCTGCGGGTATTGGCCGACACCTCGACGTCGTTCATGTGCACCTGCTCATAGCCACCTTCCACATAGGTCTCGGCCTGGTCGCTGTAGTGCTTGTCGAACAGCACGCCGCTCTGGCCTACCGGGTTGATGGTCAGGCTGTGATCCGGGTCGGCGAAGTCGATCAGGCGTCGGGTCGAGGGGCCATAGGTGACCGGCCACGGCGCCGGGCCGATCTTCGCCGAAAGGTTGTTCGGCACCTCATGGGTGCCCGGTGCGTCGAACGGGCCGACGTTTAGCAGTCTGTCCAATGGCTTCTGCCGACCCAGCGGATGACCGTGGGTCAGGGTGTGCGCCCGGCCCCAGACCCAGCCGCCGCTGTTGTCGCCATAGCTCGCCCTGAGGTGGGCCAGGGTTGCCTGCCAGGCCTGTTTCACCACTGCATTGCGGTTGCCGTTCCACCATGGGGAGGTTTCATCGGCCGCCAGGCGGGGTAACGCGGCGTCCACCACGCGGGTGCTGATCAGGGTGTTGAAGTAGTCGTCGCCCAGCTTGTCATGCATGGCCGCGCGGGCCAGTTCGTAGAGGAACTGGTTGAACAGCGTGGCGCTGGTGGAACTCATCGGGTAGTCGCCTTTCCATGTCGCCAGTTGTTCCACCAGCTTGAGTTCGGCCGCGTCCTGCGCCGCCTCGCGCAGCGCCGGCAGCAATGGCTTGAGCAGCCGCGGACCGTAGTCGGTGGTGGTGCCCAGTTGCAGCTTCTGGCTGTTTTCCACGCTCCAGCGCACGCTGTTGTCGGCCAACTGCCGGTTCAACTGCTGGCCGCGGTCGGCCAGGTTGTAGTAGCCGGGAATCACCATGCCGGTGGGCGAGGCCGGCTGGGTGTTGGCCGAGACGATGTAGCCGCGTGGCGGGTTTTCTTCCTGCGGGTTGGCGCTGAACGGGTAGTAGCCGTCCTTGTCCGCCTCGCCGGTGCTGCCGTCGAGGATGAAGGCCGGGTTGACCCCGTCCGGCCGCCTGGGCAGCAGCGCGGCGGCCCACCAGCCGATGTCGCCCCTGGCGTTGGCCCACATCAGGTTCAGGCCGGGCGCCTGGATTCGTGTCGCGGCTTCGCGGGCCTTGTCCAGGGTATCGGCGCGATTGAGTTCGTAGAAACCCTGCAGGATCGGGTTCGGGGTTTCGAGAAAGGCCCACCACATGGCAATCGGCTTCGTCCCGGCATTGGCGCCGAGCACGTCGTTGACGATCGGACCATGGGGCGAGCGCAGCAGGGTGAAGGTCACCGGAGCCTGACCCTTGACCGCGATCTGCTGCTCGCTGCGGGTCATCTCGACCCACTGGCCGTGGTACCAGACCTGGTTGGGGTTGTCGGGGTTGGTCTTTTCGGCGATCAGGTCCAGGTCATCGTTCTGGAACATGGTCAGGCTCCAGCCGAACGCCTGGTTGTTGCCCAGAAAGGCGAACGGCACCAGTGCCTGGTGATAGCCGTACAGCTCGAAGTTCGGCGCCGACAGTTGCGCTTCGTACCACACCGCCGGGGTCGAGAAGGCGATGTGCGGATCGCCGGCCAGCAGCGGCTTGCCGCTTTTGGTCCGGCTGCCGGAGACGGCCCAGGCGTTGCTGCCTTCGAACTGTGGCACGCCGGCCTCGCGCAGGGCCTGCTCGCTGACCCGTGCCAGGGCGCCGAGCCCCTTCCAGTCGGCCGCGGCCAGGGGTGTCGGCGAGCCGAGCATGCCCTGCGGGCGCCACTCCAGGTCGAACACCTTGAGGTAGTCGGCCCCGAGCTTGTCGCGCACGTAGGTCAGCAGCGGCTCGGTACGGAAGGCGGCGGCGAAGCTATAGGACATGTAGCCGGCGATGCTGATGGTGTCTTCGGCGGTGAAGGGCCGCGGCTGAATGCCGAGCAGGTCGAACTCGATCGGCCTGGCGTGGCTGGCCTGGTACTGGTTGATGCCGTCCAGGTAGGCCTGCAGGGCCTTCCAGGCGGCGGATTGCCGGTCCAGCCGGGCGACGTACTGGTCGGCGTGCTCGCGGATGCGCAGGCTGCGGAACAGCTTGTCGGTTTCCAGGGTTTTGGGCCCCAGGACCTCGGACAGTTCGCCACGGGCCAGGCGCCGGACGATCTCCATCTGGAACAGCCGGTCCTGGGCATGCACGTAGCCCAGGGCACGGTACAGGTCGGTCTCGGATTCGGCGCGGATATGCGGGACACCGCGCTCGTCGTAGCGCACGGTGACCGGCCCCTGCAGGTTGCCCAGCGTGACCTGGCCCTGGCGCGTCGGCAGTTTGCTCTGGACGTACCAGGTGCCACCGGCAGCGACGGCGGCGATCAGGACGGCGAGAACGGTCAGGCTGCGTTTCATGCGGGGTTCCTTGTGGGGGGGCGGGCTGCCGTGGTTCAGCCGCTAAGGTGTAGCACAGCCCGCCAGGCGGATGCATCGCACGAGGGGCCGATTACGCTAAAAAGTCCGGTTCGCCTTGGTCAATGGCCGGGTTCCTGCCAGGGGCAGTAGCAGCCTACGGCCATGTTGTGAGTGGCGTGCACCGGGCGGCCTTCGCTGAGGGCCAGCAGGATCGGCTCGATGAAACTGTTGCCGGAATTGCAGGTGGCGCCCTGGCTGTAGGGGCCGAAGTAGGCCAATTGGCCGTTGCGGTCCCAGATCGCCACCGCCGGGCTGACGGTCAGGTGTTCGGCTCCGGGCAGCCCCGGCAGTGGCTGGATGGCTTGCAGGTTGACCGGTAGCCGGCCCTGGCTGCCGGGTTTCTGCACGGCGTAGAAGTCCACGCCCAGCGGCGCGAAGCGCTCGAACAGTTCGCCCAGGTGCTGCTGGTTGCCGACGTTGCACGGGCAGGCCGGGTCCCAGAAATGTACCAGGCGAATACGCCCCGGGCCGGCCAATTGGGTCGGCAGGCTGAGCCGATCACCGGCGAACAGTGCGGTCTGGTCGCTGAAAGCGCGGATATAGCGACCCTGGAACCAGTCGTAGGCCAGCCACAGGCCCGCCGCGCAAAGCACGGCCAGCAGGCCGGCGAAAAATGTCTTGTGACGCGTCTGGAGCATGGCGATTCGGTCCTCGAAGGTCGCGTAGCTTGCCATGCCTGTCCTGACAGAAGAATATCGCAGATCAGTAAAACGCCTCGGCGTTGCCGTACTTTTTCCTGGAGGCCTTGCATGCCCGCCACCTTCGACCCCGATGCCCTGCGCGCCAGCCTGCGCCCGCTGGCCGAGGCACAGCCGTTGTCGCCGGCGGCGCAGGCCTACCAGCGTTTCTACGGCCTGGACCTGCCCCATCGCCCGGCGCCGTTCACCCGCCACCTCGGCGGCTTCCGCAGCGGCGCCTTCGAGCTGGTCAGCCAGCTCTGGCTGCCGCCGCAGCCGGTGGCCACCCTGTTCCTGTTCCACGGCTTCTACGACCACATGGGGCTGTATCGCAACGTCATCGACTGGGCCCTGGACCGCGGCTTCGCGGTGATCTCCTGCGACCTGCCGGGGCACGGCCTGTCCAGTGGCGAGCGGGCCAGCATCGAGGATTTCGCCGAATACCAGCGGGCCTTGCAGGGGTTGTTCGACGAGGCCCGGTCCCTCGATCTGCCGCAGCCCTGGCATCTGTTCGGCCAGAGCACGGGCGGTGCCATCGTGGTCGATCACCTGCTCCGGCATGGCCTGGACAGCCCGGCCCAGGGCCAGGTCGTGCTGCTCTCGCCGCTGGTGCGGCCGCGGGCCTGGGGCTGGTCGAAGCTCAGTTATCACCTGCTCAGGCCCTTCGTCAAAGGCATTGCCCGACGCTTCAGCGAAAACACCCACGACCCGGCGTTCATGCCGTTCCTGCAGGCCGATCCGTTGCAGCCGCAGCGCCTGCCGACCGCCTGGGTCGGCGCCCTGGCCCGCTGGATTCCGGGTATCGAAAGCGCCACGGCGAGCCCGCGCCGGCCGCTGATCGTGCAGGGCGATGGCGACATGACCGTCGACTGGCAACACAACCTGGCGGTGCTGCGCCGCAAATTCGACCAGCCCGAGGTGTTCATGCTGGCGCAGGCCCGGCATCATCTGGCCAATGAACTTCCCGAATACCGCGAACGCTATTTCCGCTTTCTCGGCGCCCACTTCTGATCGAGGCCTACATGACCGACCGCCTGCCGCAGCGTGGCGACTATCGCCACTTTCAGCCGATCCTCACCCGCTGGCATGACAATGACGTCTATGGCCACGTGAACAACGTCACCTACTACAGCTTTTTCGACACGGCGGTGAACACCTTCCTGATCGAGCGGGGCGGGCTGGATATCCACGACGGCGCAGTGGTGGGCTTCGTGGTCAGTTCCGCCTGCGACTATTTCTCCTCGGTGGCCTTCCCCGAGCGCCTGGAGGTCGGCCTGCGGGTCGGCAAGCTGGGCAACAGTTCGGTGCAATACGAGCTGGCGGTGTTCAAGGCCGGTGAAGAGGACGCCTGCGCCGCCGGGCGCTTCGTCCACGTGTTCGTCGACCGTGCGAGCAACCGGCCGGTATCGCTCCCCGACGGCTTGCGCGAAGCCTTTCAGTCGTTGATCTGAATGATCCCTTCGCGCACCGCGAACAGCACCAGCCCGGCGATGTCGTGAATCCGCAGCCGGTGCATGATCTGGGAGCGGTGCGCCTCCACGGTCTTGATGCTCAGGCCGAGGCCGACGGCGATGGAACGGGTCGTTTCGCCCCGGGCGATCAGCCGCAGAATCTCCAGCTGGCGGGCGGTCAGGGCGACCCGGCTGGTCTTGGCCGGCGGTTCGTGGCTTTGCCGCACCGCCTGGTTGACCACCAGCGGCACCACCGCCGATGACAGGTACTGGCCGCCATGGCGCAGGGCCTTGAGGGCCAGTTCCAGCTCCAGCACCGTCGCGGTCTTGAGCAGGAAACCATGGGCGCCCAGTTGCAGACACTTCATCACGAAGTGCGTGTCGGTGTGCATCGACAGCATCAGCACCTTGCTGCGCGGTGCGCGCAGGGACAGTTCCTTGAGCGCGGCGACGCTGTTCATGCGCTCCATCGACATGTCCAGCAGCACGATGTCCGGCTTGAGCCTGGAGGCCAGTTCGATGGCCGCCTGGCCATCGCCCGCTTCGCCGACGACTTCGTATTCTTGTTGTTTTTCCAGCAGAGCCCGAATGCCCGCGCGAAACAGCGGGTAATCGTCGGCAAGCAGTATTCGACAAAGCATAAGCTCTAGCCCATGGCGCAAAGGGAAGGGCGCAGCAGCCGGACCGGCCTGCCACGGTTATTCGTATCTGGATTGCAACCCAGGGGTTCGCATCGATGCTGGCGACCCACGGCGGCCTCGGGTCCCGTTCAGCCGTGGCGGCTGCTGTCGCCGAAGAGCTGGATCAGTTTCGGCAGTTTCCCCAGGGGTTCGACCACCTGGGCCGCCCCCAGCCGAATGGCCTCCCTGGGCATGCCGAACACCACGCAACTGGCTTCGTCCTGGGCGACGGTGGCGGCACCACTGTCACGCATGGCCAGCAGTCCGCGCGCACCGTCGTCGCCCATGCCGGTCATGATGATGCCCAGCGTATTGGCGCCGGCCTGGCGCGCCACCGAGCGGAACAGGACGTCCACCGAAGGCTTGTGCCGATTGACCGGCGGGCCGTCGAGCACTTCCACCTGATAGTGCGCGCCACTGCGTTTGAGCTGCATGTGCAAACCTCCGGGAGCGAGCAGGGCCAGGCCGCTGTGGACGCGATCCAGGTGTCTGGCCTCGCGGACTTCGATCTGGCACAACTTGTCCAGGCGCCGGGCAAAATCGGCGGTGAACTTCTCCGGCATGTGTTGAACGATGACAATCCCCGGGCAGTCACGTGGCAATTGCCTGAGGATGAATTCCAATGCCTGGGTGCCGCCGGTGGAACAGCCCAGGGCAACCACCCGGTCCGTGGTCCTGAGCACCGTCGGGGCCGCGCCCACCATGGGGCCCGATTCTGCGGCAGGGGGGTTGTGGCGAAGGGCCATGGGCCGCGCCCGGGCGCTCTCCTCGACCTTGCGGATCAGTTCGACGCAGAGTTGTTCCAGGCTCTGGCGCAGCCCCAGCCGGGCCTTGGTGAACACCCCGACGGCACCGGCCGCGAGGGCTTCGACGCCGACCGCCGAGCCCTGCTCGGTGAGGGTCGAGCAGATCAGCGTCGGTGTCGGCCGTTCGGCCATGATCTGGCGCAGGAAGGTCAGGCCGTCCATGCGCGGCATCTCCACGTCGAGGATCAGCACGTCCGGCCAGTCGCGGCGCATCTTGTCGATGGCGTACAGCGGGTCGGCCGCCTGGCCGATCACCTTGATGTTCGGATGGCTGTCCAGGCACTGGGTCAGCACCTGGCGCACCAGGGCCGAGTCGTCGACGATAAATACCCTGATCATCGTGGCCGCATCCCCAGCAGCAATGGCCGCACGCTGTTGCGCTGGCAATCGATCGCGCCGCTGCTGCCGTCGATGTGCAGGCGGCGATAGTGCTGGCCATCGAGGTCGCAGTGGTCGACCGCCCAGTTGCGTCGGCTGAACTGTTCACGGGCGAAGGCGCTGTTGCTGTGGCCGATCCTGCGCCCGCGTATGCCTTCGAAACGCACCAGGCTGCCGCCACCGAATATGCCCTTGCGGTACTCGCCGGGGTGGGTGCCGTGGCGTTGCATGTCGGCCTGGATGCGCCGGAACACGCCTTCGCCGTAGCGGGTGTCGAGGCCGTTGCGGGCCATCGGATCGCTGGGCAGCAGGTAATGCGAGACCGCCAGCAGACGCCTGCGCGGGTGCCAGAGAATGATCGACACGCAACTGCCGAGCAGGGTGGTGACCCTGCCCTCGTGCCGGCCGAAGAAGTAGTCGCCGGGACGCAGGAAGAGCGGCGCAGTCATAGGCGTTCGTAGACCGACGGGTTGAGCAGCCGCAGCGGCAGGTCGAAACCGTGGATGCTTTCCGCATGGCCGATGAACAGCAGGCCGCCGGGCCGCAACGGCTGGACCAGGCGCTGGACGATGCGCTGCTTTTCCTCATTGTTGAAATAGATCAGCACGTTGCGCAGGAAGATCACGTCGAACGGCCCGAGCCCTTCCGGCAGCGGCTGGACGATATTGATCTCCCGCAGGCTGACCCGCTCGCGCAGGGCCGCCTGGACCCGAAAGCGCCCGCGCATGTCGCCGATGCCGCTCAGGCAGTGGCGTTGCAGCCAGCCCTGGGGAAAGTACTTGGCCTGGGCCATGTCGTAGATGCCTTCGGCGGCCTTCTCCAGCATGCTCAGGCTCAGGTCGCTGGCCAGGATCGACCAGTCGCCGCTGCGCAGGTTTTCCTGGATCACCATGGCCATGCTGTAGGGCTCCTCGCCGGACGAGCAGGCGGCGCTCCAGAACCGCAGCGGCCCCTTGCGCCCGCCGAGCCAGTTGCCGAGAAAGTCGAAGTGCGGGTGCTCGCGGAAGAAATAGGTTTCGTTGGTGGTCAGCAGGTCCACCACCAGCCGGCGTTCCTTGAGGTATTCCGGCTGGTCGAGCAGTTGCAGGTAGCTGGCATAGTTGTCCAGGCGATAATGACGCAGGCGTTTCATCAGCCGGCCGGCCACCAGCGGCCGCTTGTTCGGCGCCAGGATGATGCCCGAGGCTTCGGCCATCAGCGTCTGCAGGCGGCGGAACTCGCCGTCGCCGAGGGTCGGCAGCTTGAGCTGGCTGGACATCTCAGTGGCCCTGGGCTGCGGCCAGGCTGAGCTGGCGGATGTCCTCCAGGGACAACACTTGCGGGATGTTCAGGATGATGGTGAAACCCTGTTCGCCACGGGCCATGCCGGCGATGAAGTCGGTACGGATGCCGGCGCCGAAGGTCGGCGCGGCGACCACCTGTTGCGGGTCGATGTCGAGCACCGCATCCACCGCGTCGACCACCAGGCCGATGCGCTGGCTGAAGTCCTCCAGGTCCAGTTCGATGATGACGATACAGGTGCGCCTGCCGACCGCGGTCGCCTCGAAACCGAAGCGCGTGGCCAGGTCCAGTACCGGCACCACGTTACCCCGCAGGTTGATCACGCCGTGGATGAACGCCGGCATCATCGGTACGGCGGTGACGTCGCCGTATTCGATGATTTCGCGCACCAGGTCGATGGGCACCGCGTAGGCGGCCTGGCGCACCCGGAACGACAGGTGCTGGATGCTCGACGCCGGCGGAGCGTCGGGCAGCGTTGCGAGGTCGCGGCTCAGGCTTGCAGTCATGATCCGGCCCTCAGTTGAAACTCACGAATTGGCCTTCGTCGACCGCCGCCCGGCTCTTGAAACCGTCACGCGAGCCGTTGAAGGCGTAGCCGTCGTGGCCGCGCGACGGTGGCCGGTGGCTGTGGGCGGACTCTTCCTCGAAGCGGAAGAAACCGATCAGTTCCTGCAGCTGCCCGGCCTGGGCATTCATCTCCTCGGCAGTGGCCGCCAGTTCCTCGGAGGCCGAAGCGTTCTGCTGGGTGATCTGGTTCATCTGGCCCATGGCGATGTTGATCTGCCCGGCGGCGCCACTCTGCTCCTGGGACGCGGCGGTGATTTCCTGGACCAGGTCGGAGGTCTTCTGGATGTTTGGCACGATCTCGTTGAGCAGGCGTCCGGCCTGTTCGGCCAGTTGCACGCTGCTGGAGGCGACCTGGCCGATTTCCTGGGCCGCCACCTGGCTGCGTTCGGCCAGCTTGCGCACTTCGGCGGCGACCACCGCGAAGCCCTTGCCGTGGTCGCCGGCACGGGCGGCCTCGATGGCGGCGTTGAGCGCGAGCAGGTTGGTCTGGTAGGCGATGTCGTCGATGATGCTGATCTTGTCGGCGATCTGTTTCATCGCCAGCACCGTGTCACCGACCGCACCGCCGCCCTGCACGGCGTCGTTGGCGGCCTTGCCGGCGATGCCGTCGGTGATCTTGGCGCTTTCGGTGTTCTGCGCGATGGAGGCGGACATCTGCTCGACCGAGGCGCTGGTCTGCTCGACGCTGGCGGCCTGCTCGTTGGCGGCCTGGCTCAGCGATTGCGAGGTCGAGCTGACCTGTTCCGAGGCCGAGGACAGCGAGTCGGCGGCGCTGCGGACATCGCCGAGAATGCTGCGCAGGCGTTCGGCCATGTTCTGCATGGCGGCCAGCAACTGGCCGGTTTCGTCCTGGCTGGTCACCGGCAGGTCCTGGCTCAGGTCGCCAGCGGCCATGCGGTTGGCCGCTTCCACGGCGCCATTGAGCGGACGGGTGATGCTGCGGGTGACCAGTACGCCGATCAGTATGCCGAGCAGGGTTGCGGCGATGATCAGGGCAATCATCTGGGTCTGGGAGCTGGCGGCGATATCGCTGATCTGCTGGTTGGCCTCGGCGGCACGCTCCTGTTTGCGACGGGTGGCCTCGCCCATCAGGCGGTCCACCACTTCGCCGCTGCTCACGGCCTTGGGCAGCAGGTCGGTGATCTCGCTGTTCTCCTGCAACTGGCCGGACTGCTGGTGACTGGTCAGCAGTTGGTTGATCACGCTTTCGTATTCCTTGAGCGGGCCCTCGATACTGTCGATCTGGGCCTGGCCTTCCTTGCTGAGGAACGACTTGCGCCCGTCGGCGATCAGCTTGCGGGCCTGTTCGAGCGAGCTGCGTGCCAGGTTGGCGGCCTGTTCGCGGCCAGCGTGGGTGGTGGCGAGCAGGCTATGGCGCATCGCACGACCGGCGGTCACCAGTTGGATGTTGGCATCCTGCATCTGGCGCAGACCCGTGACATCGACTTCGTACATGCGGTCCGACAAGTCGTTGACCTGGGACAGGTTGCGGATACCGATCACACCGATGACACCGGTCAGCACCACCACCAGCAGAAAGCCCGCTGTCAGCCGGATGCCTATCTTCATGTTGCGGATGAACTGCATGATTACTCTCCTGAAAGGCTAGGCAAGGGTGGATTGAGCGAGTTCGTCGTGGGTTCGGTCGACGTCTGCAGGTGTCGGAACAGGCTGGCGATATCGAGGATCAGCGCGACCTGGCCGGAGCCCAGGATGGTCGAGCCGCTGATGCCGCGCAGGTGCTGGAACATCTGGCCGAGGGGCTTGATCACGGTCTGCAGTTCGCCGAACAGTTGGTCGACGATCAGGCCGGCCTGCTGGCGGCCCTGGCTGACCACGACGATGTTGCGCCGCCGTGCCCGGCTGGGCGCCAGGCCGAAGTGCCGGTCGAGGGCGATGCACGGCAGCGGCTTGCCGCGCAGGCTGAGGTAGCCCTGGCCCTGCTGCAGCCACTCGGGGCCGGCTTCCATGCACTCGGTGACCATATCCAGCGGAATGACGAAGTTGTCCTGGCCGACGCCGACCTGGAAGCCGTCGATGATCGCCAGGGTCAGCGGCAGGCGGATACGGAAGGTGCAGCCCTGGCCTGCCACCGAATCGATTTCGATCACCCCGCGCAACTGGTCGATGGCACTGCGCACCACGTCCATGCCGACACCGCGGCCGGAGAGGTTGGAGACCTGTTCGGCGGTGGAGAAGCCGGCTTCGAAGATCAGCAGGTGGATGTCCTGGTCGCTGAGCGGGGCGTCGGCTTCCAGCAGGCCCTTGTCGATCGCCTTGGCGAGAATCCGTTCGGTATTCAGGCCGCGCCCGTCGTCGCTGACTTCGAGTACGATCATGCCCGAGTCGTGGTAGGCGTTGAGGCGCAGGTTGCCCGCGGCCGGCTTGCCGGCGGCGAGGCGTTCGGCGGCCGACTCGATGCCGTGGTCGATGGCATTGCGCACCAGGTGGGTCAGGGGATCGGCGATCTTGTCGATCACCGACTTGTCCAGTTCGGTTTCGCCGCCGACCAGGCTCAGCTGGATGTTCTTGCCCAGTTCCTGGCTGACATCGCGCACCACCCGGTGGAAGCGGTTGAAGGTCTCGCCGACTTCCACCATGCGCAGTTTCAACGCCGCCTCGCGGATCTGCTCGACATGCTGGTGCACCGCCTGGGTGGCCTCCATGCAGCCGCTGTCGCTGCTGCGCCGGGCCTGCATCTGGGCGCTGGCGGTGCTGATCACCAGTTCGCCGACCAGGTTGATCAGTTCGTCGAGCTTGTGCGCGGCGACCTTGACCAGTGTCGTGTCGAGGCTGCGGCGGTCGCGGACGGCAGCGGTTTTCGGGGTGGCCGGTTCGGCGCCCGGGCGAGGCGTGGCGAGCGGTTCGGCTGGCGTCGCGGCCGGTGGTTGCAGAGGGTTCAGGCGCAGTTCGCAGAAGTCCTGGATGAATTCGAAGACGTCTTCGATTTCGCCCCGGCTGGCCGCGGTGTACAACTCGAAGTCGAAGCCCAGGTGGCAGGTTTCCGGGTCCAGCCGATCGAGAGCCGGCAGGGCGTCGCTGCGGGTGTGCAGCGTGGTGATCTCACCCAGGCGGTTGAGGTAGCGCAGGAAGGCCGCAGGGTCGAAGCCGTTGCGAAACAGCTCTTCGCAGAAGCTGATCGAGACCTGCCAGGTGAGCCGGTCCGCCGCGACGGCGGGAGCGTGCTGCGGCCCGGTTTGCGCCGGATCGTCCGCGTTGCCGCCCTGGGCCTCGAACAATGCCGCCAGCAGCGGCGCCTGGCGTGCCTCGTCGACGTCGAGCAGGCCGCTGTCGGGGTCGACACGCTCGATCATCGCGTTCAGCTCGTCCATGCAGTTGAGCATCAGCGAGGTCAGCGCCGGGGTCAGCTCGCGCTGGCCGTCGCGCACCGACATCAGCAGGCTTTCCAGGTGATGGGTGAGGTTGACCAGGGGCGTCAGCGAGAAGATCCCGGCCGAGCCCTTGAGGGTATGCACGGCACGGAACAGGCCGTTGACCGCGTCCGTGTCGCCCGGGCTGGTTTCCAGGCGCAGCAGGCTGTCTTCGGCCTCCTTGAGCAGGTCGCGCCCTTCGCTGAGAAATCCCAGCAGCAACTGGTTCCATTGTTCGCCACTGAGCATGGGGTCAGGCCTCGGTCGGGTACAGCGATTCCAGGTTCAGCAGCGTCAGCAGTTCCCGGGCGGTGTCCGAGACCCGGCTGACGGTGGCCGGATGGTCGATGGACGACAGCGCCCGCTGGATGGCCAGGAGCAGTTGCGCGCCGGCGCTGTCCAGTTCGTTCAGGCCGCACAGGTCCAACTGCCAGGGCCCCGGGGGCAATGGCAGCAGGCCGAGCAACTGCTCGCGCGCCATGCTGACTTCGTAGAGGGTCAGGTCGCCCTGCAGGCGGAGTTGCGCGGGCATGTCGTCGGTGGCGGGCGTCAGCGAGAACATGGCGGGTTATCCCAGCAGTTTTTCGACGGCCGCCAGCAGTTGCTGCGGTTGGAATGGCTTGACGATCCAGGCCTTGGCGCCGGCGGCCTGGCCTTCGGCCTTCTTCGACTGCTCGCTTTCGGTGGTGAGCATGATGATCGGCGTAAAGCGGTACTCGTTGCGCGCCTTGACCTCTTTCACCAGGCCGATGCCATCGAGGTTGGGCATGTTCACGTCGCTGATGATCAGGTTGATCTTCTGCCCGGTCAGCTTGTTCAGGGCATCGCGGCCGTCGCAGGCCTCGATGACCTGGTGACCGGCACTGGTCAGGCTCATCTTCACCAGTTGGCGCATGGACAGGGAGTCGTCGACGATCAGGATGGTCTTGGCCATGTTCATCACTCTTGCAAAGGGAAAAGCGGAGAGAAACTAGAAGAAGGTCACGTCGTCGCTGGCTGTCACCTGGGAGCGACCCTGTCGCTCCTCGTCGGTGGTGAAACGCTGGCGCTGGCGTTCGAGCCAGGCGGACGGATCGTTGAGGCTGACATCCTGTTGCTCGATGGCCTCAAGCAGGTGGGCGAGGTCGGTCTGGACATGGTCGAGCATCTGGTCGGTACGGTCCTGGAACTGCAGGTTGACCATGATTGCCTGGATGTCGGCCTGGGTTTCCCGGGCGTCCCGTTGCAGCAGGCGGGAGGCGTCGGTCAGTTCGCCGAGGTTGTCGCCCAGGCGCGTCATGACCTGGGTCACCGCCTGATTGAGGAAGTCGAGGTTGGCCTGTTCGCTGCTGCCCAGCTCGGCGGCGGCGGTGATGGTGGTCTGGATCGCATGGTTGATCTCGCCGACCTTGGTGTCCATGCCCTGGCCGGTCTCGGCGGACAGGGTAGAGAGCTTGCGCACCTCGTCGGCGACCACCGAGAAGCCGCGGCCGTAGTCACCGGCCCGGGCTGCCTCGATGGCGGCGTTGAGGGCCAGCAGGTTGGTCTGGTTGGCGATCTCCTGGACACGCTTGGCCATCTGCTGCAACTGACTGGCGTAGTCGCCCAGGTGGCTGATGGTGTCGAGCAGTTCGTGCTGACGCTGGCTGCTGGCTTCGAACGACCGGGTCACTTCGCGCAGGCGCTCGTTGGCGTCACGCAGGCTTTCGCCGACGCCGCCGCTGCCGAGGACACCTTCGCAATTGTGCAGGCCACCTTCCAGGCGGGCAGCGATGCTGGCGAAGCGTTCGAACAGCTCGCCGATATTCGATTGCAGCAGGTGGCGGCTCTGGCCGATGCCATCGTTCCAGGCCGGGGCGATCACTGGCAGTAGGGTTTGCAGTTCGGCCGGTGCAGTGACGGTATCAGGATGTGGCGTAAGGGAGGGGGCGGCGGGGGTGTTCGGCGATTTGCCGATCTGCCGGGCGACGGTGGCGATGGCGATCAGCGCCAGGCCGGCGCCGTTGAGCAGAGGCTGGGCCAGAGAAAACCCGATGGCACTTAGTGCGATCCCTGACCAGATTCCCAGATAAATCCGCATCCCCTGCTTCCATTGCATAGCTCAAGTGGCGCGGATCATATCGGTAGCATATTGATATCAGTATCGGGATAACCCTTAATCCTACGGGACTTCAGGCACGATATTTCGAGTCGGGAAGGTGTTCTGGAACTGACTGGTCGGGCAGGTATTTGACTCATCATCCAATAACGGCGCCGCTTCCTGGCGTCACGACGAAAGAGCTCTAGCCTGGACCTTCTAGGAATTAGCCCTAAGGTATTTTGCCGTGTGCGGATGTAATTGAATGTTACGGGCCGTTCATTCCAGGGGCGGGCTGGTCGAGAGTGGCAGCGGCGGGTGGATGGCCGCTCCCTGGCTTAAGCGTAGCGCCTGAGCAACGCGGCCCCTGGATGAGGGGCCGCGAGGCAAGGGTCAATGCACGAACAGGGCGATGAGGATGATCACCGGGATCGGTACACCCAGAAAGAACAGTAGAAGTGAGCGCATTTTCATTCTCCTCGGGTTAGTGCAGGGGCGCGGTGTGGGTTTGGTATTCGGTGTCTTGCAGGTAGACCACACCATCGCGCTGGCGGCCGCCGAAGGTTGCCGCCAGGCTGGCGAAGAAGGCGCCGATCAGCAGGGCGATGAACATCCACAGGGTTGACCAGGCCGCGGCCTTGGCTGCCTGGTCGGCTACCTGCCTGGCGCTGTCCGCGGCCTGGCGGGCCTGGGCATAGACCTGGTCGACACGCTGTTCGGCCTGGACCCGGCTGAGGTTGGTGCGCTGGGCCACCAGTTGCGCCAGGTAGGCACGGTCCTCGACGCTCAACTGCCCATTGCCCAGGCTGTGCACGAAGATCCGGGTGGCCACGGCGTGGGCGGCGTCCTCGCTCACCGCTGCGGGGCGGTCGTCGCGAAACAGCAGGTCGATGAAGTAGTCGGAACCACTGCCCTGGCGGGCATCGCTGCCGAGGCTGCTGGCGGCACCGGCGGCGACGGTGGCCCCGGCCTTGGCACCACCGCCGAGGACGTCACTGACGGAGCCGGCCGCCAGTGTCGCCATGAGCAGGGTCGCGACGGCCCAGGCGAGAAAGCCATGGGCGGTGTCACGGAAGTAGACCTCGTCGCCATGCACGTTGGCCCACTTCACGCGCAGTCGGCCGGCGAGATAACCGCCCATCCCCGCAGCGAGGATTTGTGTGAGAGCCAGCCAGATGATCGCCCAGATACCCAGGCCCTTGGCGCTGATACCTTCGCCCGACCAGGGCGAGATGGCGGCCAGACCCAGCCCGGAGCCGAGCATCAGCAGCAGCAGGGACAGTGCGGCGGCGGCGGCGGCCCCGGCGAAGATCGCCGCCCAGGAGACTCCCGAGTGGTTCGAGGGGTCGTGTAATGCGGCAGGATGAATTTCAGCGTTCCCGATCATTGTTGTTGTGCTCCATCAGTGAGAGACCTACAGCCTTCACGGGGGAGATAGCAGCGGATGTGCCAAATCCTGCTTTGCTGAATAAGCAATCGATTCAAGGGGTTGGGACGGGGAGTGGATCTTGGGACCATGCAATCTGCATGGTCGGGCAGTTTGACGGCAGGCTTTCTGCACTGGCCGATGGGAGCGGCCGAGGGAGTGCTGTTGCAGCACTCCCGGGTGAGGGGGCTCAGTCGCGCCAGTGGCGGTGTTTGCGGTGGCCATAGGCATGGCCACGGCCACGATGGCCGTCGCGATAATGGCGATCTTCGCGGTCGCTGGAATTGCCCATGTAGTTGCCCAGCGCACCGCCTGCGCCGCCGCCTGCCGCCGCGCCGATCAGGCTGCCGGTGGTGCCGCCCATGCTGCGGCCGATGACGTTGCCGCCGGCCGCGCCCAGTGCGCCGCCGATCGCCGCTTCACCACGGCTGCGTTTGTCCGCGCCGACCGCACTGCCGCCTGCGCCGCCCAGGGCTGCGCCGATGGTCGAGCCGGTGTTGCCGCCCAGCGACTGACCGACCGCCGAACCGAGTACACCGCCCAATGCGCCGCCGATACCGGCCTCAGTGGTACCTCCGGCGCAAGCCAGGCCACTGGCCAGGCTCAGGGACAACAAGAGAATCGACGAGAACTTCATTTGAGAGGAGCCTCCTAGGGATGACGGCGCGATCCTGAGGCTTGTGACAGTGGGCTTACAACGGAAATCCGACGAATAGCACGACCTGTATACAAAAAGATAACTTACTGATTTTACTAGGGAACTTAGTTGATTTTGGAAGGTCTGAGGCTACTTGAACCCCATCATTTCGCGCCTTGTGCGCGCACTGGAAGAGGCTGGCGCCGCTTCCAGAACGTCGATTCGCCCCAGCGTTTTTCCATCCCGTAGAACTGTTGCCGGTTGCCCAGGTAGGCGCTGTAGATCCGCCTGAGCAGATCCGCATAGGTGGGAAGGGCTTCGCGCTCACCATTCAGCGTGGCGTGCACGGCGCGAGCGCAATACTGGCCACAATAGAGCGCGGTGGCAATGCCCTGGGACGACAGCGGATCGAAGGCCAGTGCCGCATCGCCTACGGCCGTCCAGTGTTCGCCGTGAAATTGCGAAAGCTGTCCGCTGGCGGCATCCATGCCCTGGACGGAACTGCCGGGCTGGTAGCCGTGTTCACGACACAAGGCCGACAACAGGCGGGTATGAGCCAGTTGCTGCCACAGCCCATCGCCGCTCAGCAGCGTTTGGCGGTCGAGCAGGTCCAGGTCGCCGAGGAAGGTCACCAGCCGTTCCCCCGAGGGCAGCAGCACGCTGTACCACCAGCCGTTTTCCACCGCCTCGACCAGCGTGCGGCCATCGCGATCGGTGCCTTGCCGGCTATGCAGCAGCAGGTAGAAGGCGGTCAGCCGGTCTTCGACCTGGCGCTGGGCGCCCTGCTGACGGGCGAGTACCGCCGGGCGGCCGCCGGCGTCGATCAGCCAGCGGCATTCGGCCTGTCGCTCGCCGTCGGCGCTGGCCAGGCGCAGGCTGAAACCGGCCTCACGCGGTGTGGCGACCAGCCGGGTGGCTTCGTGGACCGCTACACCGAGCTGGCGTGCCGTGGCCCGCAACTGGGTGTCGAAGGCGAGGCGGTCCAACTGGTAGCCGCGACCCTGGGTCTGAAAGATGAAATCGTCCATGTGCGGCTCGTCCGAGCCCCATACGGAAAGGTTGCCGTAGCTGGGACGGTGCCCGGCGGCGAGAAAGCCGTCGAGCACGCCCAGGTCGGCGAGTAGCGAGCGGGCACTGGGCGGAAAGCCCTCGCCCACCCGGAAGCGCCCGATGGGCGCGGAGTCGGCCAGCAGCACCCGCCGACCCAGGCGCGCCAGGGTGATGGCGGTAGCGGAGCCGGCCGGGCCGCCGCCGACGATGGCGACGTCGTAGCGCTCCATTTAGCGCGACTGTCTCCCGCCGCGTGGCGCCTGCTCGGCGTCTTCCTGGCTGCTGAAGTTGGCGCCCCGTGGTGGCCGTGGTGCCCCCGCGGTGTCGTCCGTCGGCGCGCCCGCCGCGACGAAGTCGGCAGCCAGCGCCGGGCTGGCGAAGGTCTGGCTCGTGGGGATCTGCGGCCCGTAGCTGGCAACCATCATGGTGTTCGGATAGAGCGGGCTGTCGAAAACGTGCTTGCGCACTTCCAGCAGGCCCATGGAGCCGAAGATATCCACCATCGTGGTCATCTGCTTGGCGGTCGAGGTTTTCGGGCCTTCGACCAGCAGCGGGGCATTCCAGTTACTGCGATCGGCGAACGCGTCGAGACGCTGCTCGGGCTTGGTCGCAGGGTCGATGACCAGGGCATAGTCCGCGTCACTGAGTACCTGGTTGGGCACGCGCGCCGGCCAGAAGGTCGCGGTGAACGGACTGTAGTCTGGGTTGTAGCCACCTCGGCAATAGGCGGTGTCGGCCTGCCATGGCAAGCCCATCCAGCGGTTCAGGTCGCCGGGGCCTTGCCCGTACAACGGACCACCGACAGCCAGGGCCTGGGTCTGGTTCAGGGTTGGGCCGTAGTCCGGCTGGGGGCTGCCGGCCGGGCGCTGACGAATGCGCCAGGGCTTGGCGTAGAGCGGCAGATGGCGCATCGGCCAGGTCAGTTCGCAACCGGGGTGGAAAGCGTCGGCCAGGCAGAAGTCCAGGGCGGCGCGGTCAAGCATGGCTGGCTGCTCTGCCAGGGCTACCGAATCCAGATTGTCCGGGAGTGGGACGCCGGGCCAGTCGGCCTCGAACTGGCCGTCAGCCCAGCGGCTGAGCGCCAGGTACTGTGTCTGGGTGATCGACGAGTTCTGGCGTGGGCTGGGGTTGTTCCCCAGCTCCATGTCATCGCCGTAGATCCAAGGCCAGGGCAGCGGGTTGTTGTCGGCAGGTTCAGGCAGGCGGAAGCTGTTGAGGATCTGTCGGCGGGTTTCCTGGAATACGTCGTAGTCTCCTGGTGCCGGTTTGTGCGCCAGTTTGGCGATGAAGGCCGGGTCTTCGAAGTTGTAGGGGCTGTTGTGGCCGAACTGGGTAGCGAAGCCCTGGTTGACCCACTGCAGGCCCGATAGACGTTGCAGGATCGGGTAGACATCCTGGCGGAAGGAGGTCGAGGTGTTCGGCTTCAGCCAGCCGGCCTGGATGAACAGGTCGTAGGTCAGGTCGTAGAGCGTGCGTACCGTCTTGACCTGGGGTGCATAGTTGGGCGGCGCGGTCACCACCCAGGCCGATTCGACCGGAATCGACCGGCCGCCGATGCTGACCTGGGCGCTGATCGGTCCATCGCTGGTGTCGTCGTACCAGCCATCGGCGTTGATGAAGCTGTTGTCGTCCTTGGGGTTGAAGATCGGCGTGTTCCGGGGCGAGGCCGATACACCGCGGCCGCCGAGGAACAGCAGGCGACCCTGGGCATCGGTGCGCAACTCACCCAGATACACTGGCACGCCTTCGTACTGGCCGTTGAACTCGACACCGGCCTGGTTCGTGCCGCGGATGCTTTGCAGGCCGCCGTCGATGGCCAGGGCTGCGCGGGCCTTGGGGTCCTTGATCTCGGCATTGCGCAGGGGCAGCACCTTGCTGGCGGCTTCGGGAATGTCCATCGCCAACTGCCACTGGTACCACTGCGCCTTGCGGTTGGCGACATGGGCCGACCAGGTGATCTCGGCGTCTTGCGCGGTCAGTTCGGCGACCACCTCTCCAGCCAGGTTGTAGCCATAGATGCGGAACTCGGCGGCCTGGCGCTTCAGTGCACCCTGGGCGTCCCGGTAGAAGCCCAGTGGCTCGGGCCGCGGCTCGGTCACCTGGGGGCCGATGAAGTAGTCCGATTCACTGTTGCCGACCCGCGCCACGCCGATCGCGGGATGGATCGCGGCGCTGACGATGCGCTTGTCCTTGGGAGGGGTTTGGCTGCCGTGGTGATGCGGGGTATGGCCGGGGGTGATCGACATGAGTGCTCTCCGCGTTCCGTGCTAAAGAGGATGTGCCCGACCTGCGGGCAGGATCCCTGGGCGGGTGCCGGTCAGCACCGTCGGATGAGGGCGTGAGGAGCACCGCCCGCAGACTCTAGTAAAGGGCTTGCGGTTTGTCGAATGGCTTTTTGCTATTACGGCGGGAGATTCCCCGGGCACCTCTGGCAAGGCGTCCGGGGCGGCTCGGATCAACTGGCCTGGGCGAGGATCAGGCCGTTCTCGCTGGCCATTTCCAGGCGGATCGCGACGAACTTGGAGGTTGGGGTGTGGCTGCCGTCGCCGACGCTTTCCAGCGGCACCAGCGGGTTCACTTCCGGGTAGTAGGCGGCGGCCTGGCCGGCGGGGATGTCGAACGCCAGCAGGGTGAAGCCCTTGACCCGGCGCTCGCGACCGTCTTCCCAGAGCGACACGATGTCGACCTTCTGCCCCGGCTTGAAGCCCAGGCGGATGATGTCCGCCTCGTTGACGAACAGCACCTCGCGCTGGCCCTTGACCCCACGGTAGCGGTCGTCGAGGCCGTAGATGGTGGTGTTGTACTGGTCGTGGGAACGCATCGACTGCAGGATCAGGTCCGGTTTCCTGCCCGTGGCGTGGGTGAGCTCGTGGATCAGGTCGCTCGGCAGGCCGTTGGAGCGGAAGTTCGCCCGGCCCGAAGGCGTGTTCCAGCGCCGGGCGCCGGCGGCGTTGCCCAGGTAGAAACCGCCCGGGTGCCCGATACGCTGGTTGAAGTCCTTGAAGCCGGGAATGGTGTCGGCGATCAGGTCGCGGATGCGGTTGTAGTCGCCCACCAGCCAGTTCCAGTCCACCGGGTGCGAGCCGAGGGTCGCGGCGGCGATGCCGGCGATGATCGCCGGTTCCGAGCGCATCTGTTTCGACAGCGGCTGCAACTGGCCGTTGGAGGCGTGGACCATGCTGAACGAGTCTTCCACGGTCACCGCCTGGGTGCCTTCGGCCTGCAGGTCGATGTCGGTGCGGCCCAGGCACGGTAGGATCAGCGCTTCCTTGCCGTGGGTCAGGTGGCTGCGGTTGAGCTTGGTGCTGATCTGCACGGTCAGGTCACAGTTGCGCAGGGCTTCGAAGGTCCGCGGGCTGTCCGGGGTGGCCTGGGCGAAGTTGCCGCCGAGGCCGATGAACACCTTGGCGCGGCCCTCGAGCATGGCATGGATGGCTTCGACCACGTTATGGCCGTTGCTGCGCGGTACCTTGAACTGGAAGCGGCGTTCCAGGGCGTCGAGCAGGGCCACCGGTGGGCGCTCGTTGATGCCCATGGTGCGGTCGCCCTGCACGTTGCTGTGGCCGCGTACCGGGCACAGGCCTGCGCCCGGCCGGCCGATGTTGCCGCGCAGCAACATCAGGTTGGCGATTTCCTGGATGGTTGCCACCGAATGGCGGTGCTGGGTGATGCCCATGGCCCAGCACATGATGACGCTCTTGCTCTTGGCGTACATCCGCGCCGCCTGCTCGATTTCGACCAGGGGCAGGCCCGATTGCGAGACGATCTGTGCCCACGGGGTTTCGTCGATGGCGGCCAGGTAGTCGAGCACGTTGGCGGTGTGTTCGTTGAGGAAGTCATGGTCGAACACCGACGGCTCGTTCGCCGCCTGGGCCTCGCGCTCCCATTGCAGCAGGAACTTGGCCATGCCGCGCAGCACGGCCATGTCGCCGCCCAGGGCCGGGCGGAAGTAGGCGGTGTTGGTCGGCTTGTTGCCGTTGGTGAGCATTTCCAGCGGGTGCTGGGGATGCTGGAAGCGCTCCAGGCCGCGCTCCTTGAGCGGGTTGATGCAGACCACCTGGGCACCGCGTTTCACGGCTTCACGCAGCGGTTCGAGCATGCGCGGGTGGTTGGTGCCGGGGTTCTGGCCCCAGACGAAAATCGCGTCGGCGTGTTCGAAGTCGTCGAAGGTCACGGTGCCCTTGCCGACCCCGACACTCTGCGCCAGGGCCACGCCGCTGGCCTCGTGGCACATGTTCGAACAATCGGGGAAGTTGTTGGTGCCGAAGGCCCGGACGAACAGTTGATACAGGTACGCCGCCTCGTTGCTGGCCCGGCCCGAGGTGTAGAACTCGGCCTGGTCGGGGCTGTCGAGGTTCAGCAGGTGCTTGGCGATCAGCGCGTACGCCGCGTCCCAACTGATGGGCTTGTAGCGGTCGGTGGTCGGGTCGTAGCTCATCGGCTCGGTCAGGCGGCCCTGGTACTCGAGCCAGTAGTCGGACTGCTCGAACAGCGAGCTGACGCTGTGCTTGGCAAAGAACGCGGCATCCACCCGACGCTTGGTGGCTTCCCAGTTGACGGCCTTGGCGCCGTTCTCGCAGAACTTGACCATGCCGCTTTCCGGCGAGTCGCCCCAGGCGCAGCCGGGGCAGTCGAAGCCGCCGTTCTGGTTGGTCTTGAGCATCATGCGGATGTTCTTCAGCGCGTTGTCGCTGGTCAACCAGGCCTGGGCCACGCTGATCAGTGCGCCCCAGCCGCCGGCCGGACCCTTGTAGGGCTTGTAGCGTGGGGTCGGGATCTGGTCGGCTTGATTATGATTGCTCACGCGGGATTCTCCATCGCAGGGCTGTAGACCCGCGGCGCACTTTTCTGCGGCAGGTGAATAAGATTGAGGTTGTGCCGACGCGCCCATTGCAGCGCCAGGCCAGTGGGGGATGACAGGCTGACCAGGGTCTGGATGCCGGCCCGCAGCACTTTCTGGATCAATTCGAGACTGCAGCGGCTGGTGACGATGGCCATGCCACCGGCGGTCGGGATCTGTTGGCGGACCAGCGCGCCGATCAGCTTGTCGAGGGCGTTGTGCCGGCCGATGTCTTCGCGGCCCAGCAGCAGTTCGCCCTGATCGTTCATGAACACGGCGGCATGCACGGCACCGCAGTGCTGGCCCAGCGGCTGGAAGGCGCTGATGCGTTGGCGCAGGTCGACCAGCCAGGCGGCCGGCGGCAGTGGTGCGCCGGGCAGTACGTTCAGTTCCGGCAGGGCCTGCTCCAGCGCCTCGACGCCGCACAGGCCGCAGCCGCTGGTGCCGGCCAGTTGTCGGCGCTGCTGCTTGAGACTCCAGAACGCGCGGCTGGAAATCTCCACTTCGGCGTAATGGGCAGCGCCATTGCTGGTCAGTTTCAGGTCGTAGAGTTCGGTGGCGTCATGGATGATGCCGCTGCCGAGGCTGAAACCGACGATGAAGTCTTCCAGGTCGGTGGGTGTGACCAGCATCACGGCCTGGCTGATGCCGTTGTAGGCGATGGCCAGCGCGACTTCTTCGGCGAGTGAGGTCTCAGCGGCTTCGTGATGATCGAGGTCGCTGTACTGGTAGCTCTGGCTGGCGGCCGGCGCGGCTGCTGTGGTGACAGGAATCGCGCAGCCGTCTGGCTTGGCGTGCATGGAGGATTACCGGCGAAATGTACGGTGCTAAGACTAGGCGCGGCAAAAGGTCACGTCTAATCGCTAGTACTGATCCACCGATAGATGATGTCGATCAAAGTCCGCTTGGCGATTTCTGATAAAGCCTGAAGCAGGCTTCGGCCAGGGCCGAGCGCGGCGCGCCACGGCGCATGATCAGGCCGAGGTTGGCCAGGGTCCGGGCATTTTCGATCGGTTGCAGGCTCAGGTGGTCGGTCAGGGTCTCAAGGCCGCTGTTGAGCGGCATGATCGCGCAGCACAGGCCGCCATTCACGGCTTGCAACAATTGATGAACGGCGTCGGTCTGCAGCAGCGGTTGTGGGCTCAGGCCACGGCTGTGGAAGTTGTGGTCGATGGACTGGCGAAAGTGCATGCCGCTGGTGAGCATGCCCAGCGGCAGTTCGGTCAGCGCCTCCCAGCTCAGCGGCTGGTCGCCGAAGTCGAAGAAGCGCTGGTCGTAGAGCAGGCCCATGGCGGTTTCGCTCAGGGGCAGGGCGTCGAAGCGCTCGGTGTCCAGGCGATCGAGGTAGGAGACGCCGAGGTCGAGGCGGTTGCTCGCCAACTGTTCGAGAATCTGTTCGGAACTGAGGGACGACAGTTCGAAACGCAGGTCCGGGTGTTCGGCATGCAGGCGCTGCATCAGGTGCAGCGGGTCGAAGTTCGACAGCGGCACCACGCCCAGGCGCAGGGTGCCGATCAGGTTGCCGCGACAGGCGGCGGCCTCGGCCTGCAGGCCATCGTAGGCCGCCAGCACGGTGCGGGCCCAGGCCAGCACTCGTTCGCCGGGCGCGGTGAAACCCTCGAAGCGCTGGCCGCGGTTGACCAGTTGCAGGTCGAGTTCTTCCTCCAGGTTGCGCAGGCGCATGGACAGGGTCGGCTGGGTGATGTGGCAGCGTGCCGCCGCCTGGCCGAAGTGTCGCGTTTCGTCCAGGGCAATCAGGAATTTCAGCTGTTTGATGTCCATCGTCGCTCCAGGCGCGGTCCAGGCCCGGATTCTAGCGCGGTTGGGCTACGCTGAGTCATGGGTCTGTCCGGAACCTGTCGCAGACGTGCCCGGTCCAGTGGTTCGCGTCTGGATATCACCCATCAAGGAGAAGAAACCATGAGTATCCTCAGCTTCGTGAAAGAGGCGGGCGAGAAGCTGCTCGACTTGCTGACCCCGGGCAATGCCAATGCCGGCGAGCAACTCAAGGCGCATATCGCCAGGGTCGGCCTGGGCAACCCGAATGTCCAGACCACGGTGGAGGGCGACAAGGTGACGGTCACGGGCGAGGTCGCCAGCCAGGAGGAGAAGGAAAAGATCCTGCTGGCGCTGGGCAACATTGCCGGTATCGGCAGCGTCGACGACCAGCTCACGGTCAGTGGGCCGGTGCAGGCGGCCGCGCGGTTTGTCGTGGTGAAGTCGGGCGACACACTGAGCGCGATCTCCAAGGCGGTCTATGGCGACGCCAACCAGTACAACAGGATCTTCGAGGCCAACAAACCGTTGCTGTCACATCCGGACAAGATTTATCCGGGTCAGACGCTGCGTATTCCCGAGTAATGCACGGCCTGTAGGAGCAGGGCTTGCCCGCGAAGCTTTTAGCGCCCTCATGACGCGTTCGCGGGCAAGCCGGATCGCCGTACCGCCCGCTCCTACAAGTCCGCGATCAATTCGCGGTAGTCGCCCACGGCGGCGAATTCCTCGGTGTCCTTGGGCCCCTTGCGACTGTCCGGCTCGCGCACCGCCAGCAGGTGCGCGACGCCGAATCGCCGGGCGCTGCGCAGGATCGGCAGGGTATCGTCGATGAACAGGCTGCGTGCCGGATCGAAGCCGATATCGGCCTGCAGCGCGTCCCAGAATGACGGGGATTCCTTGGCGAAGCCGTAATCATGGGAACTGATCAGGCGCTCGAAGTAGGGTGCCAGTTCGACCCGCTCCAGCTTCAGTGACAACGAATCGCGATGGGCGTTGGTGATCAGGATCACCCGCTTGCCCGCCTGGCGGATCGCCTTCAGGAAGGTGTCGGCGTCCGGACGCAGGGCGATCAGGTGCGCGGTTTCCAGCTTCAGCTCGCGCACCGGCAGCTTGAGCTCCTCGCTCCAGAAGTCCAGGCAGTACCATTGCAACTGGCCGGCGTGGTCCCGGAACAGTGAACCCAGCTCCGCCTCGGCCATGGCCAGGCTGACGCCGTGCAGCTCGGCATAGCGTCGCGGCAGGTGTTCCATCCAGAAGTGGTTGTCGTAATGCAGGTCGAGCAGGGTGCCGTCCATGTCCAGCAGAACGGTATCGATGTCGCGCCAGGGTAATGAGGGCATGGGAAACTTCTCGACCGGGAAAAAGGATATCCGACACAGACAATCGGAAAAGCCACGGTATAGTAACCCGTTAACGCCCAGGAGCCGCCATGCGCCAGAAACCCACCGTACTTGCCCGTGAAATCGTCGCCAGCAGCCGTCTGTTCCGTGTCGAGCAGGTCCAGTTGCGTTTTTCCAATGGTGTCGAGCGCACCTATGAACGACTGGTGGGCAAGGGCACCGGTTACGGTGCGGTGATGATCGTGGCGATGCTCGATGCCGAGCATGCGGTGCTGGTCGAGGAATATTGCGGTGGCACCGATGAGTACGAACTGTCGCTGCCCAAGGGGCTGATCGAGCCGGGCGAGGATGTGCTGGCGGCGGCCGAGCGGGAGCTGAAGGAAGAGGCCGGTTTCGGTGCCCGGCAACTGGAGCACCTGACCGAGTTGTCGTTGTCGCCGGGCTACATGAGCCAGAAGATCCAGGTGGTCCTGGCCAGCGACCTGTATGAAGAGCGTCTTGAGGGTGACGAGCCCGAGCCGATGCGGGTCGACCGGGTGAACCTGCGCGAGCTGGCCGGCCTGGCGCAGAACCCGCAATTCACCGAGGGTCGTGCGCTGGCGGCGTTGTACCTGGCCCGTGACCTGTTGACCCAGCGTGGAGTGTTTCAACCATGAGTGATTCGTTTGTGAGCCTGCCGCATCCGTTCCTGGCCCCGGTCATCGAACTGGCCCGCCAGGCCGGCGAGGCGATCCTGCCGTTCTGGCGGGCTGATGTCGAAGTGATGGACAAGGCCGATGCCTCGCCGGTGACGGCCGCGGACCTGGCGGCGCATCACCTGATCGTCGCCGGCCTGAGCGCCTTGGCGCCGGATATCCCGGTGTTGTCCGAGGAAGACGCCGACATCCCCCGCGAGGTGCGTGCCGGTTGGCAGCGCTGGTGGCTGGTGGACCCGCTGGACGGTACCAAGGAGTTCATTTCCGGCAGTGAAGAGTTCACTGTGAACATTGCGCTGATCGAGCAGGGGCGGGTGGTGTTTGGCGTGGTTTCGATGCCGACCAGCGGTCGTGCCTATTTCGGCGGCGCCGGTCTGGGCGCCTGGCGCGCGGACCGCGGCCTGCCGCCCGAACCGATCCGGGTGCGGACCCAGCCGCCGGCCGGTAACGCGTTCACGGTGGTGGCCAGCCGTCGGCATTCCAGCCCCGAGCAGGAGCGGTTGCTGTCCGGGCTGAGTGCCAGCCTGGGTGAGCTGGAGCTGGCGAATATCGGCAGTTCGCTGAAGTTCTGTCTGCTGGCCGAAGGCGCCGCGGACTTCTATCCGCGCCTGGCGCCAACCTCCCAGTGGGATACGGCGGCGGCCCAGGGCGTACTGGAGGGGGCGGGCGGTGAAGTGCTGGAACTGAGCGGCGAGCGCTTCAGTTATCCGGCGCGGGAGTCGTTGCTCAATCCGTTTTTCCTGGCCTTGCCGGAGCAGGCGTTGTGGCGGGAGCAGTTGCCGAAGATGCCGCAGGCCTAGACGTTTTACTGATTGTAGGAGCCGGGCTTGCCCGCGAACCGCCAGCGGCGGCCATCCGGAACGGTTTTGAATGGCCGCCTTTGGCGGTTCGCGGGCAAGCCCGGCTCCTACAGTGCGTGGCAGGTTCGTTTTTTGAGGGTTGCAATTACGGGGGGATTTCAGCGGTGCAGCACGTACTGGCCGCTGAAACGCACCGCCTCGTCTTCGCTGCCGACATTCATCACCCGGGTCTCCAGGGTCAGCCGCGCGCGGCCGTAACGCTGGTAGGTGGCCAGGAATTTTTTCCAGACCTTCTCGTCCGGTGCCGCACAGATCGCCTCGGCATCGCCGGTGACCGGCAGCGGGTAGCTGATCTGGCCCTCCTGGATCACGATGTGCCCGTCCGCGATACCCGCCTCGTGCAGGCTCAGGTGCAGCCAGCCCCAGCCGGCCAGCACCGCGCCGCAGTACAGGCTGCCGCCGAACATGGTGCTCTTGTGGTTGACGTTGGGTTCCAGCGGCAGCCACAGGCGCAGTTGTCCGCCCTCCCAGCCGCCGACCTTGAGCCCCATCTCGCGTGTCAGGGGAATGTCGTGGTGCAGGATGGATTCCAGGTAGTGGCTGTCGCGGTTCATGCAGTGACCTCTGTGGTGTGATTCATTCGAGCTCCTCGCCGCCGCTGTGGCTGCCGCTGTCGAAGCTCAGGCCGTGTTTGCGCAGTTTGTCGTGCAGGGTCTTGCGCGGGATGCCGAGGGCTTCGGCGAGGCTGCGCAGGGAGCTGTGGGAGCGCGCCAGTTCGGCGGCGATCAGCGATTTCTCGAAGTGCTCGACCTGTTCGCTCAGGCCGCCAGCGCGATTGCCAACGGCGATCTGCGCATCGAGGCTTTCCGGGGCACTGTTGTCCAGCGCCAGTTCCAGGCCAAGGGCGAAACGCTCGGCGGCATTCTGCAGTTCGCGCACGTTGCCCGGCCAGCCGTGGCGCAGCAGCAGCGCCCGTTGCGCCGGCTGCAGGCCATGGGGCGGCAGGCCATGGCGGCCGCTGGCTTCGTCGGCGAAATGCTGGAACAGGACCAGCACATCCTCACCGCGTTCGCGCAGTGGCGGAATGCGCAGCGGCGCGACGTTCAGCCGGTAGTACAGGTCGGCGCGGAAGCGGCCCTGATCGGCGGACTGGCGCAGGTCCTCCTTGGTCGCGGCGATGATGCGGATATCCAGCGGGATCTGCTGGTTGCCGCCCAGGCGTTCGACCACCCGCTCCTGCAACAGGCGCAGCAGCTTGACCTGGACATCCAGGCTCATGCTTTCGATTTCATCGAGGAACAGGGTGCCGCCGTTGGCGAATTCGAACTTGCCGATCCGGCGTTTCTGCGCGCCGGTGAAGGCGCCCGGTTCGTGGCCGAACAACTCGCTTTCCACCACCGACTCGGCCAGGGCGCCGGCGTTGATCGCCACGAAGGGGCCGTTGCGCCGGTTCGACAGGTCATGCAGGGCACGGGCGACGACTTCCTTGCCGGCGCCGGTTTCGCCGAGGATCAGCACGTCGGCCTTGGTCGCCGCGAGCGCGCCGATCTGTTCACGCAGGCGCTGCATCTGCGGCGAGTGGCCGAGCAAGCGGGTCGCCAGTTGCTGGCGATCGCTCAGGGCCAGGCGCAGGCTGCGGTTGTCCAGCACCAGGCGGCGCAGGGCCAGGGCGCGGCGCACGCTGTCGAGCAGGGCATCGCTGGCGAAAGGTTTTTCCAGAAAGTCATAGGCCCCGGCGCGCATCGCCTGGACAGCCAGCGGCACGTCGCCATGGCCGGTGATCAGCAGCACCGGCAGCTCCGGGTCCTGGGCATGCAGCTCGTTGAGCAGTTCGATGCCGTCCATGCCCGGCATGCGGATATCGCTGACGACCACACCCGGCCAGTCGCGCTCGATGCGCGCGGCCAGGCCACGGGCCTCGGCCAGCGGCAGGATCTTCAGGCCGGCCAGATCCAGGGTCTGGCTCAGGGCCTGGCGCAGGTGGGGATCGTCGTCGATCAGTACCACCTGGGTCTGGTGGTCGATATTCATACACTCGAGTCCTCGGCCGGTTGCAGGCTGACGCCGGGGGCGCCGGCGCGCATCCGCAGGGTTATCAGGGCGCCGCCTTCGCGGTGGTTGGCAAACAGCAGTTCGCCGCCGAAGGCGCGCATCAGGGAATCACAGATCGCCAGGCCCAGGCCGAGCCCTTGGGTGCGCGTCTTGGTGGTGTAGAACGGCTCGCCGGCGCGACCCAGGGCTTCCAGGCAGAAACCCGGGCCGTTGTCGCGAATGGTCAGGGTCACGCCTTCCGGCGATTCCTGGGCACTGAGCCACAGCTTGCGCGGCGGGGCCTTTTCGGTCAGGGCGTCGAGGGCGTTTGCCAGCAGGTTGCCGAGCACCTGGCGCAACCGGGTTTCGCCGGCCTCGACCCACAGCGCGGCAGCCGGCAGGTCACGGATCAGTTCGACTTCCATCGCCCGTCGGCGCTTGGCCAGCAGGGCCAGGGCGTCGTCGAGCGCCGGCTGCAGGGCCACGCTTTCCGGGGCATGCCGGTCGCGGCGGGCGAACGCGCGCAGGTGGGCGATGATCGACGCCATGCGTCCGGTCAGCTCGCTGATCAGCTTGAGGTTGCCGCGGGCGTCGTCGGTGCGCTGGTGATCGAGCAGCACTTCGGCGTTTTCCGCGTAGCTGCGGATCGCCGCCAGTGGCTGGTTGAGTTCGTGGCTGATGCTTGCCGACATGGTGCCCAGGGCCGAAAGCTTGCCGGCCTGGACCAGGTCGTCCTGGGCGCGCACCAGTTCCTGCTGGGCATGCTCGCGCTCCAGTACTTCCTGCTTGAGTCGGCGGTTGAGGCCTTCCAGGTCGCTGGTCCGCTCGGCGACGCGCATTTCCAGTTCGCGGCGGGCCTTGGCCTCGAAGGCGATTCGCTCCAGGTAATGCCGCCGGCGCTGCATCATCAGCCCGAGCAGCAGCATCAGCACCAGCAGGGTCGCGCCGCCGACCGCGACGACGGTGCGCACGGGGCGATCGATCAGCGTCCGCGGGGCGAGGATGCTGACGCTCCAGCCGGTTTCGTCGATCTGCCGGGTCTGCGTCAGCCAGGCCGTGGGGTTGAGGTTCAGCGGCTGCGGATTGCGCGTCGGGTAGGGCTGGACGGCGGTGATGGCATCGCGTTCGTTGCCGTCCAGGGGGCGGGTCGCACGAAAGCGCCACTCCGCCCGCGAGGTCAGGATCACCACGCCATTGTGGTCGGTCACCAGCAGTTGTTCGGGGGTCTTGCCCCAGAGGCTTTCGGTGTGGTCCAGGTCGACCTTGACCACCAGCGCGCCGATCACCTTGTCGCCGTCGCGTACCGCCGCGGCGAAGAAGTAGCCACGCTTGCCCGAGGTGGTGCCGAGGCCGAAGAAACGCCCGAGGCGACCGGCCATGGCTTCGCTGAAGTAGGGGCGGAAAGCGAAATTGCGGCCGACGAAGCTGTCGTGCTTGTCCCAGTTGGAGGCGGCCAGGGTCTTGCCGCTGGTGTCCATCAGGTACATGACTTCGGCACCGGTCTGGTTGCAGATGTCGCGCAGCAGGCTGTTGGCGCTTTCCAGACGCAGGCTCTGGTCCGGCTCGGCGAGTACGGCGCGCAGGGCCGGCAGGTCGCCGAGGATCTGCGGCAGGACCTCGTAGCGGTGCAGGGTACCCAGCAGGTTGGCGACGTAGAGGTCGAGGGTCTGGCGATTCTGGCTCACCAGTTCGCTGCGGTAGTAACGCTCGGCGAGATGTTCCAGTGGCCACAGCAGCGGCGCCAGGCACAGGAACAGCAGGGCCAGGCTGCGCCAGCGGGGTCTGCGGGGAATGGGTGGAGTCGTGATCATCGGGAATGCGCCGGTGGAGTCCGACGCATTATGGGGGAGGGCGCGCAATCAATAAATGACGTTTCGCCGGCCTCAGCCCTGTTCGGCAAGGCACTCGCGCAATGCCGTATGCCAATCCGGCTGGCTCACCTGCCATTCGCGCAACAGGCGGCTGCAGTCCAGGCGCGAGTTCAGCGGGCGGGTGGCCGGCGTCGGGTAGGCGCTCGACGGGATGGCCTCGAGGATCGCGCACGGCTTGTTCAGGGCCAGCAGCTGTTCGCCGATTGCCTGGGCGAAACCGAACCAGGAGGTTTCACCGCTGGCGGTCAGGTGGTAGGTGCCCCAGGCGCCGGCCTGGCCGGCCTGCCAGCGTTCGATCAGGGCGCGGGTGCTGTTGGCGATGGTCCCGGCCCAGGTCGGTGCCCCAACCTGGTCGGCGACGATGCGCAGTTCCGGTTTCTCCTGCAGCAGCCGCTGCATGGTCAGCAGGAAGTTGCGCCCGTGGCTGGAGTAGACCCAACTGGTGCGCAGGATCAGGTGCTGGCCCTGGGCTGCGGCGATGGCCCGCTCGCCGGTCAGCTTGCTGCGGCCGTAGACGCTCAGCGGGTTGGTCTCATCGTCCTCGGTGTAGGGCTCGGCCTTGCTGCCGTCGAACACGTAGTCGGTGGAGTAGTGAATCAGCGGTACGCCGAGGTCGGCGGCTTCCTGGGCGAGCACGCCCGGTGCCGTGGCGTTGATCGCGAAGGCCAGGTCCGGCTCGGACTCGGCCTGGTCGACGGCGGTATGGGCCGCGGCGTTGATGATCAGGCCCGGGCGGTGGGCGCGGACCTGCTGGCGAATCTGCTCGGGGTGGGCCAGGTCGAGCTGGTCGCGTCCGAGCACCACCAGTTGGCCGAGGTCGCCAAGACGTTTCTGCAGCTCGCGGGAGACCTGGCCATGCTGGCCGCTGATGAGGATTTTCAGGGGAGAGGTGCTCATTCGAACAGATCGGCCTCGTGCAGGGGTTTACCGTTCTGATCCTTGGCCGAGAGCTGTGGAACCCCTTCGAATTCCCAGTCGATGGCCAGGGTCGGGTCGTCCCAGCGGATGGTGCGTTCGGCGCTGGGGGTGTAGTAGTCGGTGGTCTTGTAGAGGAATTCGGCGTAGTCGCTGAGGACCACGAAGCCGTGGGCGAAGCCTTCGGGCACCCACAGCTGGCGATGGTTTTCGCCGGACAGGCGCACGCCGACCCACTGGCCGAAATGCGCCGAGCTGCGGCGGATGTCGACGGCCACGTCGAGCACTTCGCCGGCGATCACCCGTACCAGTTTGCCCTGGGTGTTCTGCATCTGATAGTGCAGGCCGCGCAGCACCCCTTTCTGGGAGCGCGAATGGTTATCCTGGACGAAATTCGGGTTCAGCCCCGTGGCTTCCTGAAAGGCCCGCGCGTTGAAGCTCTCGTAAAAGTAGCCGCGCTCGTCGCCGAAGACCTTGGGTTCAAGGATCACCACACCGGGCAGGCGTGTCGGAGTTGCCTTCATTGCTGTTCCTCTCCGGCGAGGGTGAACAGGTACTGTCCATAACCGGTCTTGCCAAAGTACCGGGCGCGTTCGAGCAGGTGTTCGCGGTCGATCCAGCCATTCTGGTAGGCGATTTCTTCCAGGCAGGCGACTTTCAGGCCCTGGCGATGCTCGATGGTCTGCACGTACTGCGAAGCCTCCAGCAGGCTGTCATGGGTGCCGGTATCGAGCCAGGCAAAGCCGCGGCCAAAGCGCTCGACCCGCAGGTCGCCACGCTTGAGGTAGGCATTGTTGACGTCGGTGATTTCCAGTTCGCCGCGTGGCGACGGCTTGACCGCCTTGGCGATTTCGATGACATCGTTGTCGTAGAAGTACAGGCCGGTGACCGCGTAGCTGGATTTCGGCCTGGCCGGTTTTTCCTCGATGGACAGGGCACGACCTTCGTCGTCGAAGTCGATGACACCGAAACGCTCCGGGTCCTTGACCCAGTAGCCGAACACCGTTGCGCCTGCCGGCTGACGTGAGGCCCTTTGCAACTGCGTGCTGAAGGACTGTCCGTGGAAGATATTGTCGCCGAGGATCAGGCACACCGGATCCTTGCCGATGAATGCCTCACCGATCAGGAACGCCTGGGCCAGGCCGTCCGGCGACGGCTGCTCGGCATAGCTGAAGTGCACGCCGAACTGGCTGCCGTCACCCAGCAGGTTGCGGTACTGCGGCAGGTCCTGCGGGGTGGAAATGATCAGGATGTCGCGAATGCCGGCCAGCATCAGCACCGAGATCGGGTAGTAGATCATCGGCTTGTCGTAGATCGGCAGCAGTTGCTTGGATACCCCGAGGGTGATCGGGTGCAGGCGGGTGCCGGAGCCACCGGCCAGTACGATACCTTTCATCATGCCAACAATTCCTTGTGGTCGAGGGAGCCCAGGCGTTCGCCCTGGTAGCTGCCGTCCTGTACCCGGCGGCACCATTCCAGGTTCTCCAGGTACCACTGCACGGTCTTGCGCAGACCGCTTTCGAAGGTTTCTTCCGGGGTCCAGCCCAGTTCGCGTTCGATCTTGCCGGCGTCGATGGCGTAGCGCAGGTCGTGGCCCGGGCGGTCCTTGACGAAGGTGATCAGGTCAGCGTACCGCGCCACACCGGCCGGGCGGGCTGGCGCCAGTTCCTCCAGCAGGGCGCAGATACCACGCACCACGTCGATATTCTTCTGCTCGTTATGGCCACCGATATTGTAGGTCTCGCCGACCACGCCATCGGTCACCACCTTGAACAGGGCGCGGGCGTGGTCCTCGACGAACAGCCAGTCGCGGACCTGCTGGCCGTCGCCATAGACCGGCAGCGGCTTGCCGGCCAGGGCATTGAGGATCACCAGCGGAATCAGCTTTTCCGGGAAGTGGAACGGCCCGTAGTTGTTCGAGCAGTTGGTCAGCAGCACCGGCAGGCCGTAGGTGCGATGCCAGGCGCGGACCAGGTGGTCGGACGCCGCCTTGCTCGCCGAGTAGGGCGAGCTGGGGGCGTACGGGGTGGTCTCGGTGAACAGGTCATCGACGCCATGCAGGTCGCCGTACACTTCGTCGGTGGAGATGTGGTGGAAGCGAAAGGCGCTTTTTTGCGGCTCGGCGAGCTTCGACCAGTAGCCGCGGGCGGCTTCCAGCAGGCTGTAGGTGCCGACGATATTGGTCTGGATGAAGTCCGACGGGCCGTCGATGGAGCGGTCGACATGGGACTCGGCGGCCAGGTGCATGATCGCGTGGGGCTCAAAGCGGGCCAGCACCGCGCTGACGGTAGCCTGGTCGACGATATCGGCCTGGACGAACTCGTAGCGGGTATCGGTCGCGATGCTGGTCAGCGACTCGAGGTTGCCGGCGTAGGTCAGCTTGTCGAGGTTGAGCACTTCATGCTCGGTGTTGCGGATCAGGTGCCGAATCAGGGCGGAACCGATAAAGCCGGCGCCGCCGGTGACTAGAATACGCATGTCGGTGTGCCTTTTCCTTAGACGGACATTCAGTTGATGCAGCATAGCTTGTGGGGAGGGAGGCAACGGTGCAAGTGCGATTGCTCCTGTATCGGTGCGGACTCTTCCTACTTTACTTCGCACTTGCGTATTGACGGCGCCGATGGCGATATAGACACCCGATAAAAACTTCAGGGAGTCGTTACATGTTGCTCGCCACGTTGATCCGCCGTGCCAGTCTGCCGAGCCCGAATGTCTCGATGTCTTCGGCGCTGCAACTGCTCGAGGAGCATTACGGACTCTCTGGAACCCTGCAGGCGCTGGGCAGCCAGCAGGACCTCAATTACAGGGTCGACAGTGACAAGGGTCGGTTCGTTCTGAAAATCTGCCATGGCGACTACGCCAGCCTTGAATTGCAGGCTCAGCACGCCGGGCTCGGGCACCTGGCCGGCCGCGACGGCCTGCGGGTACCGCGGGTGATCGCGGCGAACAATGGCCAGGACCTGCTGACCCTCGAGCTGGCCGGTCAGCCGCTGCATGTACGGCTGCTGGAGTACATCGAAGGCCAGTCGCTGACCCATCTCAAGCACCTCGGCCGCGAACTGGTGGTCGGCCTGGGACGCCTGTGCGGCGAGATGGACCGGGCGCTGGCGGACTTCCAGCACCCTGGCCTGGAGCGCACCCTGCAGTGGGACCCACGGCACGCCGGGGCGCTGATCGGGCACCTGCTGCCGGTGATTCGCGACCCGCAGCAGCAGGCGGTCATCCGCGAGGCCGCGGCCCAGGCCGCGCGCCGTCTGCAACCGCTGGTGGACAAGCTGCCGGTACAGGCCGTCCACCTGGATATCACCGATGACAATGTGGTCTGGCGCCGTGATGCGCAGCGCCATTGGCAATTGCAGGGCGTGATCGACTTCGGCGACCTGAGCCGCACCTGGCGGATCGCCGATCTGTCGGTGACCTGCGCGGCGCTGCTGCATCATGCCGCGGACGACCCTTTTGTGATCCTGCCGGCGATCCAGGCCTATCATGCGGTCAACCCGCTGCAACGGGAGGAGTGGCTGGCACTGTGGCCGCTGATCGTTGCCCGGGCCGCCGTATTGGTGCTCAGTGGCGAGCAGCAGGTCAGTATCGACCCGGACAACCGCTACAGCCGCGACAACCTGGCTCATGAGTGGGAGATTTTCGAGGTGGCGACCTCGGTGCCGTTCGAATTGATGGAAGCGGCAATTCTCACCGCCGTCGGGCAGCCCCTGGAACCGGTCGCCAGCGAAGGCTTTGCGCCGCTGTTGCCGGGGCTGGTCGGGCGGGAGTTCGCGTTGATCGACCTGGGCGTGCTCAGCCCGCATTTCGAGGCCGGCAACTGGGAGCAGGAAGGCGCCGACCAGCGCCTGCTGGCCGAGGCCGCGACGTTGCACGGCCTGGCGGCCAGCCGCTACGGGCAGTACCGCCTGTCGCGCACGCGTCCCGACAGTGCGGTAGAACCGGATACCTGCCCGTTGCATGTCGACTTGCGGGTCCCGGCCGGAACGACGGTGGAAGCGCCGTTCGCCGGTACCCTGCAGACCCTGGAGGAGGGTGTGCTGCAATTGGTGGGCAAGCCACTGAGCCTGCGGCTGTGGGGGCTGGAGGCGTCTCTCAGGCCGGGAGCGGCCGTGGTCAAGGGGCAGGTGCTGGGAGAGGCGGGAGCGGCGTTGCGCGTTCAGTTGTGCCGGCATGCCGAGCTGGAAGCGCCGCTGTTCTGCACGCCATCGCGCGCTGCCGCCTGGCAGGCGCTCTGCCCCTCGCCGGCGGCGTTGCTGGGACTTGCCTGCGATGCCGAGCCGGAACTGGACGCGGCTGAACTGCTGGCCCGGCGTGACGCCAGCTTTGCCCGCACGCAGAAACACTATTACGTCGATCCGCCACGTATCGAGCGTGGCTGGCGCAACCACCTGATCGACATGCAGGGCCGCTCCTACCTGGACATGCTCAATAACGTCGCGGTGCTCGGCCACGGTCATCCGCGGATGGCTGCCGAGGCGGCGCGCCAGTGGTCGCTGCTCAACACCAACTCGCGGTTCCACTACGCCGCGGTGACCGAGTTTTCCGAGCGGCTGCTGGCCCTGGCGCCGGACTCCATGGACCGGGTGTTCCTGGTCAACAGCGGGACCGAGGCCAACGACCTGGCGATCCGCCTGGCCTGGGCCTACAGCGGTGGGCGCGACATGCTCAGCGTGCTGGAGGCCTATCACGGCTGGTCGGTGGCGGCCGACGCGGTCTCGACCTCCATTGCCGACAACCCCCAGGCGCTGGAGAGCCGCCCGGACTGGGTACACCCGGTGACGGCACCCAATACCTATCGTGGGGCGTTCCGCGGCAGTGACAGCACGCCGGACTACGTGCGTAGCGTCGAACAGCAACTGGCCAAGCTGGCCGGGCAGAACCGCCAGTTGGCGGGGTTCATCTGCGAGCCGGTGTATGGCAATGCCGGCGGCATCGCGCTGCCGCCGGGCTACCTGCAACAGGTCTATGCGCTGGTACGGGCCCGGGGCGGCGTGTGCATCGCCGACGAGGTGCAGGTCGGCTACGGGCGCATGGGCAAGTTCTTCTGGGGCTTCGAGGAGCAGGGCGTGGTGCCGGACATCATCACCATGGCCAAGGGCATGGGCAACGGCCAGCCGCTGGGTGCGGTGATCACCCGGCGGGAGATCGCCGAGGCGCTGGAGGCCGAGGGCTACTTCTTCTCGTCGTCGGGCGGCAGCCCGGTCAGTTGCCGGATCGGCATGGCCGTGCTGGACGTGATGGCCGAGGAAAAGCTCTGGGAGAATGCCCAGGTCGTCGGCAGCTACTTCAAGGAGCGGCTGGAAGCCTTGATCGATCGTCATCCATTGGTGGGGGCGGTGCATGGTTCCGGTTTCTACCTGGGAGCGGAGTTGATCCGCAATCGCGAGACCCTGGAGCCTGCAACCGAGGAAACCGCGCTGTTATGCGACCGCTTGCGCGAGCTGGGGATCTTCATGCAGCCGACCGGCGATCATCTGAACATCCTCAAGATCAAGCCGCCGATGTGTACCACGCGCCGTAGCGTGGACTTCTTCGTCGACATGCTGTCGAAGGTACTGGACGAGGGGCTTTGAAATATAAAGCCGATTGTTATCGGTAAATTATGTCTATATGAGAGCGAGTAATAATTTATTAGCTTTAAAAGCCGATTTTTATCGGCTATAAAGTCGGCATTACCTACGTTGAACACCCTCGACGGTTCACTGGAGTCCTGATCCCCATGAGTATCCTGCACAGCACCCCTCGCGCCGACGGCTTCCACATGCCTGCCGAATGGGCCCCCCAGACCCAGGTCTGGATGATCTGGCCCGAGCGCCCGGACAACTGGCGCCTGGGCGGCAAGCCGGCGCAGGCGGCCCATGCGGCAGTGGCCAAGGCCATCGCCCGGTTCGAGCCGGTGACGGTCGCGGTATCCGCCGGCCAGTATGAAAATGCCCGGGCGCGCCTGGATGTGCCGAACATTCGCCTGGTGGAGATGTCCAGCGACGACGCCTGGGTTCGCGACAGCGGGCCGACCTTCGTCATCAACCACCAGGGCGAAGTCCGTGGCGTGCACTGGGGCTTCAACGCCTGGGGTGGTTTCGACGGTGGCCTGTACTTCCCGTGGAACCGCGACGAACAGGTGGGCGGCAAGATTCTCGAAATCGAGCGCTGCCAGGAATACCGTACCGAAGGCTTCGTGCTCGAAGGCGGTTCGATCCATGTCGATGGCGAGGGCACGGTGATCACCACCGAGGAATGTCTGCTCAATCGCAACCGCAACCCGCACCTGAGCCGCGAGGAGATCGAGAAGGTTCTTGGCGAGCACCTGGCGGTGGAAAAGGTGATCTGGCTGCCGGACGGCCTGTTCAACGATGAAACCGATGGCCATGTGGATAACTTCTGCTGCTACGTGCGTCCTGGCGAGGTGCTGCTGGCTTGGACCGACGATCCGCAGGATCCGAACTACCCGCGCTGCCAGGCAGCGATGAAGGTGCTGGAAAGTGCCCGTGATGCCAAGGGCCGCGCCTTCGTGGTGCACAAAATGCCGATTCCGGGGCCGCTCTACGCCACCGAGGAAGAATGTGCCGGTATCGATGCCGTGGCCGGCAGCCAGGAACGCAGCCCTTCGGTGCGTCTGGCCGGTTCCTATGTGAACTTCCTGATCGTCAACGGCGGGATCATCGCGCCGAGCTTCGACGATCCGAAGGACGCCATCGCCCGGGAGATCCTGCAGACACTGTTCCCGCAGCATGAGGTGGTGATGGTGCCGGGGCGGGAGTTGTTACTGGGCGGTGGCAATATCCATTGCCTTACCCAACAGCAGCCTGCGCCGCACCAGGGGTGAGTGAGGCTGTAACATCGGGTGTCACCCTGCCAAATAGTGGCACTTTTGCATCATTGTAAATTTTTCTTCATCAAACCCGCGGCCCTTATGGGGCGCGGGTTTTTTTATGGGCGCTGGCGTACAGAAGTGGCATTTTGGCATAGCTCTTGTATCTGCCTGGCATACAGACGGAGCCGTCTTCGGGCTGCGATGTTTTGTCATAAACCTTGAGTAACTTAGCCGCTCATGAACCAGGAGAGCGCCGAGATGAACGTAGCCAGCGAGCGAGTTTCGCATCCCCTGTCGGTGACGAGCGAGTCGCTTCAAATTCTGGCTCAGTGGTTGAAAAGCAATGGAACGCGTGCAACCCGTGCTCAGGATCCTCGTCGAATGATTATCGACCGCTACCCCGCGGGCCTGTTCAGCGAAGCTGAACTGGAGGCATTGTTGGGGGTTTTGCAGGGTTAAATGGATTTGAATGAAAACGCCGCTGCCCGGAGCGATCCGGACAGCGGCGTTTTTCATGGGCCTTAAAAACTGTAGGTACCGGTGACGACCAGATTGCGCGGGGCTCCCGGCTGGATCTGGAAGGCGCTGGTGGCCGAGGTGTAGTAGGTGCGGTCGCTGATGTTGCTCAAGGTGGCGCGCAGGTCCCAGTCGCGGGTGCGGAACCCGGCCAGCGCATCCCAGGTGCCGTAGCCCGGCAGGATCACGGTGTTGGCGTTGTCGGCGTAACGGTCGCCGACCAGGGTCAGGCCGGTTTCGGCGTACCAGCCCATTTCCGGTTTCCAGGTCAGGAACAGGCTGCCGTTGCGCTTGGCGACGTTGCCGACGCGCTTGCCTTCGAAGCCGTTGTTGTCCTTGACGATGGTGGCGTCCTGGATGCCGAGGCCGCCGCGCAGGTACCAGTTGCCGACGATCCGGCCGGTGCCGGTCAGCTCGACGCCGCGCGAGCGCTGCAGGCCGCTGAGCAGAGTGATCCCGGGGTTCAGCGGGTCGCTGGTGCGGCGGTTGTAGAGTTCCAGTTCATACACGGCCAGGGTGGTGCTCAGGTTTTCGCCGAGCCAGTCGCTTTTCACCCCGACTTCCTTCTGGCGGGTCAACTCGGGGCTCAGGTCGTTGCCGTTGCCGGCGGCATTCGGGGTGATGCCGATCAGGCCGCCGCCCACCGGCGAGAAGCTCTTGCTCCAGGACGCGTAGAACGAATGATCCTGCACCGGCGTCCAGACCACGCCCAGGCGCGGGCTGGTGCTGTGGCTGTCGCGGCTGTCTCTGACGTTGGTCAGGTTGTTGGTGGTTTCGACCTCGAAGCGGTCGTGGCGCAGACCGGCGAGCAGTTGCCACTGGTCGTTCAGGCGCAGTTGGTCCTGGACGTAGAGAGCACGGCTTTGGACTTCGGTGTGGTTGTTGCTGGAGGGCACCATGGGGCCGGTGTGGCTCAGGTTGTGGTTCGGGTTGAACAGGTCGAGCGCCGGCACCGCCTGGCCACCACGGTTGGCGGCGAGCGAGGTGTAGAGCTTCGGATCTCGGCGCTGGCTGCCCAGTTCCAGGCCGGTCAGCAGGCGGTGTTCGAGACCGAAGGTGTCGAAGCTGCCTTCGGTTTCCAGGTTGTTGTAGAGATTGCGGGTGTTGAGGTCCTGCTGCCAGCGCTGGCGGGTGACCCGGCGGGTCGCGGGGGTGTACCCCGTCAGATAGGTGTTGTCGAAGTCGCTGTCGAGCTTGAACAGCCCGAGGGTATGGCGCAGTTGCCAGTTGTCGTTCAGGGCGTAGGTGAGCTTCGAACGCAGCGATTGCGCCTTGTCGTCGATGTAGTCTCGTGGGTCGCCATAGCTGATGTCGCGGCCGACATCGGCCGGGCGACCGTTGATCCCCGGGATGCCGCGATCCGGCGTGCGGTTGTAGCGGCTGTATTCGTACTGCACCAGCCAGTTCAACTGCGGGGTCAGTTGCCAGCTCATCGACGGGGCGAACAATTGGCGGTTGCCGCTGACGCCGTCACGGAAGCTGTTGCTGTCCTGGTTGCCCAGGTTCAGGCGCAGGCTGAGGTCCTGCGTCGGGTCGGCGCTGAGGTCGGCGTAGAGGCTGCGCAGGTCGTCGCTGCCACCCTGCACCTCGACCGTGGAGCGGCGGCCGAACTGCGGCAGCTTGCTCACCCGGTTGACGATCCCGCCCTGGCTGCCACGGCCGTAGAGGACTGCGGCGGGCCCCTTGAGCACCTCGATGCGCTCGATGTTGTGCAGGTCGCGTACGTACTGGCTGTCGTCGCGGATGCCGTCCAGGTAGAAGTCGTTGCTGGCGTCGAAACCGCGGATCCGCAAGCTGTCGAAACGGGTGTCCGCGCCGCTGCTGACGTTGGGAATGCCGCTCAGCGCCTTGCCCAGGTCGTTGGTGCCATAGTCGAGCACATTCGCGGTCTTCACCGAGTCGATGGCCTGGGGAACGTAACGCACCGGCGTGGCCGTGCGGGTCGCGGTGCTGACATCCGTGACGCGTGGGTCGTCCGGGTCGGCATCGGCGCTGATCGACAGTTCCGGCAGAGTGGTGGTGGCGTTGGTGAATCCGGCGGACAGCAGAACGCAAAGCCCGAAGGTAACGGGCGCCAGGCGATAAGGGGCAGGCATGACGGGGATGTATCCGTGAAGGTGCAGGGGTTGGGAAAGAGCGTTAATGTTATCGAGTATTATTACTAATTGATAACTATTACCAATAGCGCGCCTTGGCTGGTGTGTATCCAAATATGTCTTCGCTGTTACATGGCCGGGGATATGACCGATTCACGCAACAAACCAGCCGCCATATCGGCGTTTTTCGAACAGCTGTCCGGCGCTAACCTGTGGACATTGCCTGCTGATGAGTTTCCTGGAGACCGCCATGACCGCTCCCGTCACCCTTCATTACATCTATGATCCCCTGTGCGGCTGGTGCTATGGCGCCAAGCCGCTGGTGCAGGCCGCCAGCCAGGTACTGCCGGTGACCCTGCATGGCGGCGGCATGATGGCCGGCAACAGTCGTCAGTTCGTCAGCCCCAGCCTGCGTGACTACGTCATGCCCCATGACCGGCGCATTGCCGAGTACACCGGCCAGCCGTTCGGTCAGGCTTATTTCGAGGGGCTGTTGCGGGACCGCTCGGCGGTATTCGATTCCGCACCGCCGACCAGTGCCGTGCTGGCCGCCGAAGAATTGGCCGGACGTGGGCTTGAGTTGCTTGGCAGGTTGCAGACGGCGCATTACCTGGAGGGACGACGCATCGCCGACGCCGACGTGCTGCTGGAGCTGGCGACCGAGCTGGGCCTGGAGCCGCAGGCTTTCCTGGCGGCATTCGAGCGCAACGGCGGCGCGGTGGTGGCCGAGCACTTCAAGAACAGCCGGGCACTGCTGTCGCGCGTTGGCGGGCAGGGTTTTCCGACCGTGGTGCTGGAGCGTGATGGTCGCTTCAGCCTGGTCGACATCGGCCCCTACCTGGGCCGGCCCGAGGTGTTCGCCCAGTGGTTGCGTGAGTCGACCGGGCTGCCCGCAGGTGTACCATCAGGCCCGGCCTGCGGGCTGGAGGGTTGCGCCGGTTGAGTCGCTCTTGTCGTTATCGCAAGACTGTCGTGGCGTTGGCTGATATGCCATTTTTCGAGGTTGACCAAAAATTCTTGTCTAATTGCCGAGGATTCACGAAATTGACACTTTAGTCGTGTCGCAGATAGGATTCGCGACACGCCTGTGGCTATAAGCCATATACCCAAAATAATAAGAGGCCCGCTGCATTCACCTGCAGGCGGGCCTTCTTTTTTCTGTCTGAAAATACCAACACACAGGTTCAGCTCGGGAGCTGCAGGGCGTTTCATCCAGCAATAAGGAAAACAACATGTTGAACAAACGGATCGGTCTGCTCGCACTGGGCATCCTCAGCGCCACTCAGGCCATGGCAAGCGATCAATCGGACGCCAAGGGTTTCGTCGAAGACAGCCACCTGAACGTGTTGCTGCGCAACGCCTACATCAACCGCGACTACAAGGATGGCAACAAGGACAAGGCCGAGTGGGGCCAGGCGGCCATCGGCACCTTCAAGTCCGGTTTCACTCAGGGCACCGTGGGTGTCGGCGTTGACGCCTTCGGCCTGTACGGCGTGCGTCTGGACGGTGGCAAGGGCACCACCGGTGCGCAGGGCATCGACTTCTTCGCCAAGGACAACAACGGCTCGCCTGAGCGTGATATCGCCAAGGCCGGTGCCGCGGTGAAATTCCGTCTGTCCAACACCGTACTGACCTACGGCGACCAGATGCCGGTCCTGCCGGTGCTGAGCTATGACAACGGCCGCCTGCTGCCGGAAAGCTACACCGGTACCCTGATCACCTCCAAGGAGATCAAGGGCCTGGAACTGAACGCCGGTCGTTTCACCGCCGAATCGCGCAAGAGCGATGAAGGCCGTGACAGCGGTGGTCTGAAGAGCATCAACGTGCTGGGCGGCAGCTATCAGTTCACCGACAACTTCAAGGCGGCCCTGTACGCCTCCGATGTCGAAGACGTGCTGAAGAAGCAGTACGTGAACCTGAACTACGTGTTCCCGGTTGCCCAGGATCAGTCCCTGACCCTGGACTTCAACGGCTACCGCACCAAGCTGGACAAGGACTACGCGGCCGACCACGACGCCGATGGCCGCGACAACAAGATCTGGAGCCTGGCGGCCACCTACGCCCTGGGTGCCCACTCCTTTACCCTGGCGCACCAGCGCAGCACCGGCGACAGCCTGCTGGGCTACCCGTACGGCGGCTACCAGCGTGGCCAGGGGCGCGTGGGCGATGGTGGCAACTCCATCTACCTGGCCAACTCCTACTGGTCCGACTTCAACGCCGCGGACGAGCGTTCCTGGCAACTGGGCTACGGCCTGGACTTCGGCGCCTTCGGCGTACCGGGCCTGAGCTACAACGTGGCCTATGTCCGTGGTGACAACATCACCACGTCCACCAGCACCGGTGGTACCGAGCGCGAAATCTTCAACCAGGTCAAGTACGTGGTCCAGAGCGGCCCGGCAAAAGACCTCAGCGTGAAGCTGCGCAGCTCGATCCTGCGCGTGTCGCAGAAGTCCAGCGAATACAACGTGAGCGGCAACGAAGTGCGTGTGTTCGTCGACTACCCGATCAACGTGTTCTGATCGACGCGACAACGTTGTAGCGACCTGATCCCAGGTTGAACAGACGCCCCGACCGGTTCGGGGCGTTTTTGTTTGTGCCGGTTGCGGGTAATCTGTGGGGCTTGTGAGTTGATGCTTTTCCAGGATTGAGAGCCGGGCGCCATGACCGTCAGAACCCTTATCGCCCGTCGTCGCTGGTTGTCCCTGGGATTGCTGGCGATGTTCCTTGCTGTTGGCCTGCCCTACGGCTGCTCGCGGCTGGCCTACAAGGAGCGCGAGCTGCTGTTCAATATCCAGCCGGGCACCGCGGGTTGGTTCAATGGCCTGCCCGGTGGTGTGCGGGAAATGCAGATCCCGGTCAGCGACGGGTTGGCCGGCAGCGACTACCTGCATGCCTGGTGGTGGCCGTCGAGTCGCGCCGATGCGCCGACCATCCTCTACCTGCACGGTACCCGCTGGAACCTGACGGCGCAGGTCGGGCGGATCACCCAACTGCGCGAGCTGGGCTTCTCGGTGCTGGCCATCGATTATCGCGGTTTTGGCGACAGCCCTGGCGGCTTGCCGTCCGAGCGCAGTGTCTACCAGGACGCCGGCAATGCCTGGAAGCGCCTGGTGCAACTGCAGCCCGATGCCCGCAAACGCTACATCTACGGCCATTCCCTCGGCGGTGCGGTGGCGGTGGAGCTGGCCGAACGCCTGGCCGCTGACAAACAGTCGCCCAAGGCGGCCGGACTGATCATCGAATCGACCTTTACCGACCTCGGCGACGCGGCCCGGGCGGCGATCCCGACTTCGTTGCCGGTGCGCTGGATCCTCTCGGAGAAATTCGCCTCCATCGACAAGATCAGCCAGATCGGCATTCCCGTGCTGATCGTTCACGGTACCGACGACCCCTACGTTCCGTCGCGCTTCAGCAAGACGCTGTATGAAGCAGCCGCACAGCCCAAGCATCTGCTGCTGATCAAGGGCGGCAACCATATCAACAGCATGACCCTCGGCAGCCGCGAATATGCCAAGGCCTTGCGCCAGGCCTTCGCCGGTTTCCCCGCGCCGATTGCCACTGGCTTTGCCGGCCAAAACGCTGTCAAAGCCCAATAAACATTGCACTGCGCCGATAACGCGCTAGCTTTATGCCAGCACGGATTGCTGCCATCGAAAACGGACTTCGCACGTCTGCGTTTCATCATCACTCCTGTGCCGACCCCTGACCTTCCCGGTTGCTTTGCAGGAGCAGTACCCATGACAGGATTGCGTAACGACAAGGCGCGCTGCGCGCTGGGCCTGATGGCCCTGGCGGTGGCGGGTCAGGCTCTGGCGACGGAGCCTTCCCGGCTGTTCAACAACCCGCCGGCGCTGCAGCAGGAAGCGCCCAAGCCCAAGAGCGGCACCTTGCTGCTCAAGAGCAGCCAAACCCTCGAAACGAGCACCGCCCAGGGGCACGCCGGCCACGAGCGGCGCCTGGACCTGACGATCCAGTACACCGACAACCACATCTTCAACCCGGCGACCGGCGAGAATGTCCCGGTGTCGCTGCGCAGCTATACCGGTCCGGATGTCGATCCGGCGGCGCCGTTCATCGCGCCGACCATCGACGTCACGCCGGGCGACACGGTGCGCATCAGCCTCGACAACCAGTTGAAGCCGGACCCGAGCTGCACCCAGCCGCCGGAGAACCCCGACAAGCCACACTGCTTCAACGGCACCAACCTGCATTCCCATGGCCTGTGGGTAAGCCCGGCTGGCAACAGCGACAACGTGCTGCTGTCGATCAATCCCGGGGTCAAGTTCCAGTACGAGTACAACATCCCTGCCGACCACCCGGCGGGCACCTTCTGGTACCACCCGCATCGCCACGGTTCCACCGCCCTCCAGGTCGCCAGCGGCATGGCCGGCGCGTTGATCATTCACGGCGACCGTCTGCCGGGCAAGGACGTCAACGGCGATATCGACACCTTGCTCAAGGATGCCCAGGGCCAGGCGTTTCCCGAGCGGCTGCTGGTGTTCCAGCAGATTCCGTATGCGTGCAAGGGGCCCGATGGCAACTTCCGCTACCAGCCGAAGAAGGACAAGGACGGCAATATCGTCAAGGACAAGGATGGCAAGGCCGTGATGGTCATCGACTGGACCTGCAACAAGGGCGAAGTCGGCGTCGTCGAGTCATTCGACCAGATGGAGTTCGGCACCTGGGGGCCATCCGGTCGCTACACCAGCGTCAACGGTCTGGTGCAGCCGATCTTCGACGGTGCCAAGCCGGGGCAGGTCGAGCGTTGGCGGCTGGTCCATGGGGGGATTCGCGACACCATCAAGCTGCAGTTCCGGCGCATGGAAGACAGCGCCAAGGCCACCAGCGACCTGGGGGTCGGTGCCGAGAAGGCCGAACAGTTCATCAGCCAGCAATGCACGGGCAAGCCGGTCGAGTACCACGTCATCGCCTCCGATGGCCTGACCATGAAGCAGGCCCAGGCGCGCAACCTGGTGACCCTGCAGCCGGGCTATCGCAACGATTTGCTGCTGACCTTTCCCGAGTCGGGACGCTACTGCGTGATCGATGAGGCGGCGAGCAAGGCGAGCAACGTCGACCAGGCTGCCAGTGGTCGGCAGGTGCTGGGTTTCGTCGACGTCGGCCCCGGCGAGAAGGTCCCGGACACCACGGCGCACCTGACCAGGGTACTGGTCGCGGCCGCCGAACGGCAGATGCCGGCCGAGGTGCGTGACACGGTGGTCGCCGACCTGAAGAAGGACCTGCGCCTGGACAAGTTCATCCCGCATGCGGACATCGCCGACAGCGAACTCAAGGGCGAAGGCCAGACATTGGTGTTCCTGATCGATACCTCCGATCCTGACAACACCAGGTTTGCCGTGGGTAATACCCTGGCGGATGCCGAGCCGTTCAAGCCGGGTGTGGTCAACCGTCATCTGCAACTGGGCACGGCGGAGCAGTGGAAGCTGCAATCGGCTTTCGCCAGCCATCCGTTCCATATCCATGTGAACCCGTTCCAGATCGACAGGATCATCGGCCCGGATGGCACCGACCTGAGTCTGCCGGGGGCTGTGGATAAAACCGACACGGACAACGAATACGCGGGCTTGAAAGGTGTGTGGAAAGACACGCTGTTCGTGAAAAGCCGCTCTGAACCCAAGACATTTCCGAAGGGAGAAGGGGTCTATACGTTGTACGTGCGCACCCGCTACGAGCGCTACATCGGCGAATTCGTGCTGCATTGCCACATCCTCGACCATGAGGACCAGGGCATGATGCAGAGCGTGAAGATCGAACTGCCGGATGGTAACGGTGGAGTGGTGCAGGGGGCGCACCACTGAGTCAGTACCGATGCAGGCTCGCCGGTAGGCGGGCTTGCGTCAGTGCAGGCCGTAGGAATAGACCCCCAGGTCACGGCTGTTGTACCAGTTCCCCTTGGCCCAGAACACCCGATCCTGTGCTTGCTGGAAGCCGAGGATGCCCAGGTAGCCGTCGATCGCCAGGCGCTGCCAGGAGCGTCCCCAGTCCGTCGAGTAGAACACCCCGTCTGCGGAGATCGTGGCTTTCGACCACCAGTACATCCAGCGTGGCGGATGGTGGTTGCTGGAGGTGTTGATCAGCAGGCTGTTCTGCCCCATCCAGAAATGCCCCTCGCGCAGTTGGGTATGGGACCCCATTGGACCGAACACGCTGGGCAGTTCGCCAACGATACTCCAGCCCAGCTTGGCGATGTCCAGTTCGCCGATCCAGGTCTGACCCCGATCACCCTGATCGATCAGACCCATGACGCGACCATTGCCGTTATCCACCAGGGCATCGATGAACAGCGCGTCTTCACGCTGCACGGACTCCACCTGCCACTGGCTGGCGTCCCGCTTGAGCTGGGCGCGGGTCGTCACGCTGACCGCCAGGTTGCGGTCCCCTTCAGCCGGATTGCGTCCCCAGAAACGTTGCGATACCCAGATGATCGCGTGCTGGGCATCCAGTTGCGTGACATGGGTCTGGAGGTCTCCGGTGTCGCTGGAGTCCTTGAACCACTCGGTGACTTCCTGTCGCTTGCCCTGGGCATATGCCTGCGTCACCAGCAGCGACTGGGAGGCAAAGATCTCGGTGTTGGTCGCACCGCCGTCGGCCGAGTAGAACACCCCCGTAGAGATGCCGTCGGGGATGTCGCCATAACCCATCGATTCCTGACTTGGCGAGCTCCAGGCCCAGATCTCGTTCTGGCCGTGGAAGTACGGCTTGAGGTTCCAGGCAATGTGATCGGCTTCGGAGAAAAAGCCCTTGGGCAGCCAGCTCCAGTGCTTGCCCTGGTCGTCAGTGCGAAACACCGCGCTTTGGGTTCCGGCAAACAGCACCTGCGGCTTGCCATCGTCGGGGGGCGTATCGGTTTCGGGGCGATCTAGGCCACTCAGCAGGAAGACCCGGCTGCCATCCGGACTGGCCACCAGACAGGCGGGGTCGGTGATATGGGCCACCAGCTCGAACCGGCCCTGGTCGTTCAGGCGCGAGATGAAGGTGGTTTCCTTCTGGCGTGGCGAGAGGAAACTGGAGAAGGTGCCGGATTCTTCCGCGTCCTTATCCTCGGTCTGCGCCGGTTTGCCGTAAAGCACGGCGTCCAGGTCCACCACGTTGGCGGCAGGTTGCAGATCCTTGGCGTCGGCCTCGACGCGGCCGACCAGCCAGGTACCTTGCGGGGTCGCGACGACACCGGTGCAGAACTGGGTCATCGCCCGTTGGCGAACGTCCTGCACCGCGCCCAGTGTCTGTTGGTCCGGGCTGCCACCGCCCCATTCGAGCTTGGCGCTGAGAATGATCCACATGTACCACAGTGCGGCAGCGACGATCAGTATGACGGGCAGTTTGATGAGCAGCTTCAGGCGAGACATGGAAGGTCCGTATCCAGGGAAAAGGCTGGGTAGCTTTTCTCATTTTCGGGGGCGGGAGTAAATTGCTGGTGTGGGGGGCAAGTCAGATATGTGAAGTGGGTCAGGTGGGAAAGGTATTCACGGCAGCGGTGAAGAGTGCCGTGTTTGATGGGCTGCTTTCTTGAGCGTCACTGTTGCGTCTCGCTCCCGCAGGCGTGTTCATCCTGCGGGAGACTCCTGGTTTTGCGGGTTCTAGTGTGCGACGGCGTGCTCCATCTTCCAGCCGATGGCCGCCAGCACATCGCAGCCATCCTGGAGGAGGAGCCAGGCGGCGGTGGAGAAGTGTCGTAGGTCCTGTCATCGATCTGGCTGAAGCCGAGGCAGGTGATGCTGTACATGAGGTCACGGGCGGCGTTGCAGCGTTGGGTGGCGCATTCGTGCAGATCGGTCAGTGGGGCGTCGGCGCCGTAGTAGAAGACTTGGTTTGGCACCGGCTGTATGCCCATCTGATCGCTGCGTGACGATCACTTCCTGGTGGCAGAGCCGAATACGAACCCGAGCGCTGATGTTGTCAGTCCGTACAACCATTTTCTGGCTTCGTTTAGCTCGGGAGACTCTTGCATGAAGAAGCTTCCTACAATCAGAAGAGCCGAGACGGCAATCACGAAACCGGCGATGTTTGTGGGGGCGGCTCTATCGGTTGCTCCCCAGAACTTACCCAGCCAACCGAGGTTTTGTTGATTGTGTTGCAGGCGGAAATGCTGTTGGCCGTTGGCAAAAAAAGCATTTTCATCGTTGCCTGAGCCGTTGAGCACCGGTGTAGCGGCTTCAGCTGCTGGATCAATAGGCAGTGAACCCAGGCCTTTATTCTGGTTCATGAGGCTTGGACCGCTGCTTGTCCGCTCTGGGCTTTCTGGGTTGCTTCTTTGAAATGGGCCGCAATCATCGGGAACGGGATGTCCACACCACGTACCCCATTTGCAGCAGACCAAGTCAGATGCCACGGAGTGCCGGAGGCATGTGTCATTTCTGATAGTCGAATACCAGAATAACGACCATAGCTGTTATAAACGTTTTGCAGGAAGGTGCGAATGTCAGGATCTGTCGGAACGGCGGCTTCTCTGACACCCAGAGCGTCATATTCGAATGCTTTGCCCGCGATCTCGCCTGAGCCGAAGCGTTTGAACTCGTGATACAACGAGGGGATGACTGGGCCATATTGCCAGGCTTCCACAGCCTCGTTGATCAGCGGTTGGTTGGTATAGCCGGCATACCAACCATGGGCGTAATAAACGAGTTTCTGCAGTTTCATGGGGCTAATGGACTCGCCTCTGGTGGCTGCCAGTTCGAGAAAGTAATTAGCTATAGACTTTGCATTGAACACGTTTTTCCTCCTTCAGCGAGCTCGGGAGCCTGGCTATCGGAATGCTCCAACTCCAGCTAGTACGTCTCCTTCGGACACCAGTATGGCACAGCGATTATGGATTCCATGATAAGTAGCTATGGGCTAAACGCAAGGATAAAACTGTATCTATGTACAGCTTTCTGCGGCTGTCTGATGGCAAGACTTGTGATGTGTCTATTGATTGTGCAGAAACAACAAAGCCCCGCATTGCGGGGCTTTGAACATGGTGCCGGCACCAGGAATCGAACCCGGGACCTACTGATTACAAGTCAGTTGCTCTACCATCTGAGCTATACCGGCATGTCAGGGCGACGATTATAGCGATTGGCGGGGTTCTGTAAACCCCTGATATTTGACTATTTTTGCGGGCCGGATGGCGGTCGAGCGCCGGGTATCAGCCATCCTGGCGCGTTTCCCGGAGCACCGCCAGCAACCTTCCGGCTACCTCGTTGGCCTGTTCGGTCGAGGCCACGTTGGTAAAACCCATCAGCAAACCGCCCTCCTGTCCGGCTGTCAGTTGCCAGCGCGACAGAGGTTCGATCGCCAATCCATTCGCCTTCGCACGCTGGGCGACGTGGGTGTCCTGAACATCGATCAGCAGGCGTACCAGCAGGTTGATCCCGCCGGCCTGCGGGTCGACCTTGAGAAGGCCACCGCACACTTCTTCCAACGCCTTGACCAGCAGTGTCCGGCGTGCGCTGTACAGCTGGCGCATCTTCTTCAGGTGACGGGTGAAGTGGCCCTGGCCGAGAAAGTCGCTGACCGTTGCCTGCAGCAGCTCCGGGCAGCGGTTGCGCAGCAGCCGGGCACGCTGCTCGAAGCGTTCGATCTGCGCCCGTGGCACCACCAGGTAGGCCAGGCGCAGGCCGGGGAACAGCATCTTGCTGAAGGTGCCGGCGTACAGCACGCGGTCGTGCCGGTCCTGGCTCTTCAGGGCGGGCAGGGGGCGGCCGCGGTAGCGGAATTCGCTGTCGTAATCGTCCTCCAGTACCCAGCTCGACTGTTGCCGTGCCCAGTCGAGCAGCGCCTGACGGCGCGCCGGGCTCAGGGCCACGCCCAATGGGCTCTGGTGCGCCGGGGTGACGACCGCCAGCCGTGCCGTCGGCGCCTGCTGGATGCCCTGCTGTACTTGCAGGCCATCGCCATCGACTGCTACCGGAACCAGCCTTACGCCGCGATTGAGCAGGAGCTGCCGGGCATGCAGGTAGCCGGGGTCTTCGAACCAGCAGTCCTGGCCGCTCATTTCCAGGCTCTCGCAGATCAGTTCGAGCACGGCGTTGTAGCCAGGGCAGATGAACACCTGGTCCGGCGTACAGTGCACGCCCCGGTACAACCCCAGGTATTGGGCGATGGCCGCACGCAGGGGCGCATGGCCGCGTGGGTCGCTGAAGCCGAGGCTGGCGATGTCGGTCTGGCGGGCGCGTTGGGTGATCAGCCGGGCCCAGAGCTTGCGCGGGAAGGCGTCCAGCGCCGGCATGCCCAGTTGCAGGGGCCGCGGGTGGTCCTGTTCGGCCTTGGTGGTGCCGGAGGGCGGCTGGGCCGGAGCCGCCGGCAGGTCCTGGGCGATGATGGTGCCGGCCTGGCCGCGTGCCGTCAGGTAGCCCTCGCTGACCAGCAGCGCATAGGCCGCCTCAACGGTACCCCGGGCCAGGTTGAGTTCGGCAGCCAGGGCGCGCACCGACGGCACCCGGTCGCCGGGGCGCAACTGGCCGTCGCCGATGGCGCCGCGAATGCGTCGATAGACCATCAGGTATTTCGGCAGGCCCGGTTCGGCGGCGGGGCTGGCTGGGGGCATGGGGTTTTCCGTGGTCAGGCACAACGGTTCAGTCTAAACCCATTGCGGCGGTGGAACATGTCCCAAGTGGCTTGTTCGATCTTGGCCCTGTCGGCACCGGGCGGTGCTCAGCAGACTGGGGGCCAGATCTTCGATGAGCCCACAAGGAAACCGACCATGACGCAACGTCTCGATTATTTCGCCGCCGCACCCCAGGGCTACAAGGCGCTGGGTGGTGTGAAGAGTTATGTACAGGGTTGCGGGCTGGCCGCGCAACTGATCGATCTGGTGTACCTGCGGGTCTCGCAGATCAACGGCTGTGCCTACTGCATCAACCAGCATTCGCGCGATCTGCTCAAGCTGGGCGTCAGTGCCGACAAGGTGCAACTGGTGCCGGTGTGGCGCGAGGCCGAGTCGCTGTTCGATGCGCGTGAGCGTGCTGCCCTGGCCTGGGCCGAGACGGTGACCCTGGTGCACCAGACCGCGATACCCGATGCGGAGTATCAGGCCGTTGCGGCAGTGTTCGGTGAAAAGGAGCTGGCTGACCTGACGCTGGCGATCGGCCTGATGAATGCGCTCAACCGCGTGGGTGTGGGTTTCCGGCTGGTGCCGCCCGGTGTCCGTGAGCATGAGGAGGCGGCCCGTGAACGGTGATCTGGAGTATCAACTGATCGAAAGCGAAGCCCGCTGTCGCGAATGTTTTGCGGTGATGCGTGAGTTGCGCCCCCAACTGGATGACGAACAGTCCTTCGTCGAGCAGGTGTTTCGCCAGGGTGAACAGGGTTATCGCCTGCTGGCGCTACGCGAGCAGGGGCAGGTGATCGGCCTGGCCGGCTTTCGGGTGACGGAGAATTTTCTCTACGGGCGCTTCGTTTATGTCGACGACCTGGTGGTGACCGCCTCACAGCAGCGGCGTGAGCTGGGGGCTGCCTTGCTGGAAGCGGTGCGGCGGCATACCCGCTCCCTGGGTTGCCGGTATCTGGTGCTCGATACCGGTCTGCATATGCCATTGGCGCAACGTTTCTATTTCCGCCAGGGGATGCTGGCCAAGGGCATGCACTTCTTTCAGGACCTGGAGCAGACGGTATGAGCCGTGCGTTGTTGTTGAACTTCAGCCCCCATGGCACGGCCGCTCGCGGCTACCAGTTGGCCGCCGACGTGTTGCGGGACTGGCCCGGTGTCACTGAGGTGATCGAACGGCAGTTGGGGCGCGAGCCTTTGCCTGCGGTGACCCGCGACTATGCGACGGCCGTGACTGCGCTGGACGGGCAGGCCCCGGCCGTCGAGGTGTCCGAGCGGCAGATCGTCGAATTGGAGAGCAGCGATCTGCTGGTGCTGTGTACGCCGCTGCACAACTTCACGCAGCCTGCGGCGCTGAAAGTGTGGGTCGATCATGTGGTACGGATTCAGCGCAGTTTTGGCCGCAATGAAGTGGGGTTGAAGGTGGGCCTGCTCAGGGATCGGCCGACCTTCGTATTGGTCAGCTCGGGTGGTTTCATTCAGGGGGAAAGGGCCAATCAGCCGGATTTTCTGACACCTTGTCTGACGGCACAGTTGGATTGCGTGGGCATTCGGCAGGTGAACTTCATCTATCTGCAGGGTTCGGTGCGGGGAGATGAGGCGGTGCGACGGGAGATGGTTGAGGCCAGGAAATGCTTTCTGGAGGGGCTGGCGGCGGTGGTTGGTTGAGTTGAATGGCCGCCTTCGTTGGATCGCCAGCGAGCCGGCTACCCCAGGGATCGCGCGCTCTACGGAAGGGGAGTTATTGCCGTTGGCTTGGGGGCTTATGCACAAGTGGTGGGTCAGCGGCGCAACGAACGCAAGGATTTGTGAACGCGTTCTCAGCATGTTGCAACTGACTGTTTTCTCGTCGATTTATTCTGTGAACAAAAAATGACCAGCCGCCTGTCGGCGTTGCAGGTGTTGTCTTCAGGGGTTATCGGGCAAAAGCATCAACAGAGTTATCCACAGGCTGTGCCTGGCAATGTGACGGTTCGTCGCGTTCGGCCAGGAGCATCAGGTTGCGTGGAGTCAACGGGCTTTCGCAGAACTGGCCGAGGCGCACGCGGTAGCCCTGTGCTTCCAGGTACAACGCGCGGTCGAGCACCAGCCAGAGTTCCAGCGGGCGGCGGAACAGGCCGCGCAGCAGTTCCAGGTTGCGTACCTCGGCCAGCCGTTGCCAACCTGCTGCCTCCAGTTGCTCCCAATCCTGCTCGCCGACTGTGGATAACTCCTTGAGCGCGGCCAGGTCGCGGCAGTAGTCGGCGAAGGGCTTGTCCAGCCAGGCGCTGGGCAGCGACGGGGTGGGCAGGTAGTCATCGCTCTGGCGCAATCGGCGTTGCAGCAGGTCGAAGGCCAGGCGACGAGCCATGGAGCAGTCGCGCTGGCGGCGTACCCGGGCGCCTGCGGTCACGGTCTCGCTCAGGGGCAGGGCGAGGTCATCCAGGGACAGTTGCAGGCTGGACGCCTGGGCGGCGGTGGACAGGGGCTGGTAGTTCGCGGTGCCGATGCGGTTGTAGCAGCACGGAGCGATTGCCAGTTGTCCACAGCCGGCGTGGCTGGCCAGTTGCATCAGGCGCACATGCAGGTCGCCGCAGGCGTGCAGGGCGACCGGTGTGTGTCCGGCGTTCAGGCGCAAGCCGGCTTCGGCGGCCATGACGTCCTGCTGGACATGGCTGGCGGGCAGGTGGTGATGCTGGCTCAGTTGGGCGCCGCTGGCGACCAGGGCCGGGTCGTACTCCAGGCAGGTCAGTTGCTGGCCGGGCTGCAGCAATCGACGGCCGAGGTGGCCCTTGCCGGAGCACCAGTCGAGCCAATGGCCAGGTGTGCGGGCGAAATCGAGGCAGGCGGCGAAGGCTTCGATCTGCTGCCACTTACGGCCGGGGACGTCGACGTTCAGGCGTGGGCGGGCGGCTGGCAGCGGTTTGTCGGGGAGGTTGCCGACCGTGCCCAGCGCTGCGGCTTCGGCGGCCAGCTCCGGGAAGGGGGCCGGAGCGCCGAGTCGTTCCGGGTGGTTGTGGCTGCTTTCGGCGTCTTCGAAGCTGCGCTGGCGTAGCCAACTGGCAAGTTCCGGGTGTGCGGCCTCCCAGGGCAGTTGCAGGTGAGTGAAGGGCCGTGGGCGCCAGAGCTGCTGGTGGGCCGACAGGAAGGTGTCCAGGGCCTGGAAGCGGGTTTGCAGGGCGGGGCCTTGGAGGATGGGGGGCATGCTGGAGAGTCCGGGGTGTCGGGGTTGGCCTTTTCGCGGATGAATCCGGCCCCCCACAGTGTCGCACTGATCACAAGAGAGCCGGCTCCCGGAATCGCCAGAAATTTTCTTTGATGCAGGGGATTTTAAGTCCCCTGCTCTCCAATCGCATCAGCGCCCCTGGCAGGCGTCGACCCGCATCCAGCGCTCCAGCAGCTTGAACGCCTGCACCAGCAGGAACGAGATCACCAGGTAGAACACCCCGGCGGTGAAGAACATGTCCACCGTCAGGTAGTTGCGCGCGATGATGGTCCGGGTCATGCCGGTCAGTTCCAGCAGGGTCACGGTGCTCGCCAGCGAGCTGGCCTTGAGCATCAGGATCACTTCGTTGCTGTAGGCCGGCAGGCCGATGCGCGCCGCTCGTGGCAGGATGATGTAGAACAGCGCCTTGGGCCGCGACATGCCCAGCGCCCGCGCCGCTTCGATCTCGCCCGGCGGGATGGCCTGGATCGCGCCACGCAGGATCTCGGCGATGTAGGCGGTGGTGTGCAGGGTCATGGTTGCCGCCGCGCACCAGAACGGGTCGCGCAGGTAGGGCCACATGAAACTGTCGCGTACCACGTCGAACTGCGCCAGGCCGTAGTACACCAGGAACAGTTGCACCAGCAGCGGTGTGCCGCGGAAGAAGAAGATGTAGCCGTAGGGCAGCGAGCGCACGTACCAGAGCTTCGAGGCCCGGGCGATGCCCAGCGGCACGGCGAGGACCAGCCCCAGCACCACGGCGATGCCCAGCAGTTCCAGGGTCAGTGCCGCGCCCTGGAAGAACTTCGGCAGCCATTTGAGGATGACTTCCCATTCCATTATGTGGTCCTCACAAAACCGCGAGCGGCACGTTTTTCCAGCCAGTGCATGCCGATCATCGAGAGGATGGTCAGGCCCAGGTACATGAAGGCCGCCACCAGATAGAAGGTGAAGGGCAGCTTGGTGAACTGCACGGCGTTCTGCGCCTGGCGCATGATTTCTTCCAGGCTGATGACCGACACCAGTGCGGTGTCCTTCATCAGGATCATGAACAGGTTGCCCAGCCCCGGCAGGGCGATGCGCCACATCTGCGGCAGAATCAGCCGGGTGAAGATCCGTGGCCGTGACATGCCCAGCGCGACGCCGGCCTCACGATGGCCCTTGGGAATCGCCAGGATCGCCCCGCGGAACACCTCCGTGGCATAGGCGCCAAAGCACAGCCCCAGGGCAATCACCCCGGCGGCGAATGGGCTCAGGGCCAGGTCGGGGTTGCCGAAGCAGTCGCCCAGGGCGCTCATCAGGTTGACGGTGCCGTAGTAGATCAGCAGCACCCAGAGCAGTTCCGGCACGCCACGGACCAGGGTCGAATAGGTGCCCCCCAGCCAACGCAGCGGCTGGTACGGGGAAGTCTTGGCCAATGCGCCGAGCAGCCCGAGCACCAGCCCCAGGCACAGGGCACAGAGCGCGAGCTTGACGGTCATCAGCGCGCCGGCGGCAAGCGCCGGGCCGAATCCGTAGAGATCAATATTCATGGGCAAGGCAGGCTTTGCTTGGGGACGAGCGGCACCCGTCGGGCTCTATGGCCCTTCGGGGTGCCGGCCATCGGGGCGGGTCAGAGGATGCTGAACGGGAAGTACTTGTCGTTGATCTTCTTGTAGGTACCGTCGGCGATGATTTCCTTCAGTGCGGCGTTCAGGCGCTCACGCAGGGCGTCGTCCTTCTTGCGCACGGCGATGCCGATCTTGTCGCTTTCTTCCACCGGGTCGCCCTTGAATTCGTAGGCCTTGCCGGCGTCGCTCTTCAGCCACTCGTAGTTGACGTACTTGTCCGCCAGGATGGCGTCCAGGCGACCGGCCTGCAGGTCGAGGTAGGCGTTTTCCTGGGTATCGTAGAGCTTGATGGTGACATCGCTGCCCAGGTGGTCTTCCAGCCAGCTGCCGGCCAGGGTCGAACGCTGCGCGCCGATGATCTTGCCCTTGAGCGAGGCCTTGTCGGTCTTGAAGTCGGTATCTTTCTTGGCTGCGATGAACTGCAGCTTGTTGGAGTAGTACGGGTCGGTGAAGTTGACCGCCTGCTTGCGCTCGTCGGTGATCGACATGGAGGAGATCAGGAAGTCGAACTTTTTGGTCTGCAGGGCCGGGATGATGCCGTCCCAGTCGGAGGTGACGACGGTGCACTCGACTTTCATCCTGGCGCACAGAGCGTCACCGATATCCTTGTCGAAGCCTACGACCTGGCCACTGGCGTCCTTGTTGTTGAACGGTGGATAGGCGGCCTCGATGCCCATTTTCAGGGTCTCGGCCAGGGCGCTGGCACTGAAGGCCATGGAGACGGCAGCGGCCAGGAGGATTTTTTTGCAGGTCTGCATGCGTGTTGCTCCGTTAGCGGTTGCTGGACATGAATTGTTTGCAGCGCGCCGACTGCGGGTTCTCGAAGACCTGCTGCGGCGTGCCCTGTTCTTCCACCAGGCCCTGGTGGAGGAACACCACTTCACTGGATACCTGGCGGGCGAAGCCCATTTCATGGGTGACCAGCAGCATGGTACGGCCTTCTTCGGCCAGGGCGCGAATCACGTTGAGCACTTCCTGGACCATCTCGGGGTCGAGGGCCGAGGTCGGCTCGTCGAACAGGATGACCTTGGGTTGCATGGCCAGTGTACGGGCGATGGCCGCTCGCTGTTGCTGGCCGCCGGAAAGTTGGGCGGGGTAGGCGTGGCGCTTGTCGGCGATGCCGACCTTGGCCAGCAGCGCTTCGGCGATCTCGATGGCCTCGGCCTTGCTCTGGCCGAGCACCCGGCGCGGAGCCTCGATGATGTTGTCGAGGATGGTCATGTGCGGCCAGAGGTTGAAGTTCTGGAACACGAAACCGATTTCGCTGCGCAGGCGATTGATCTGCCTGCCGTCGGCGGCCACCAGCTCACCGTTCTTCGCGGCCTTGAGCTTGAGTTCTTCGCCGTTGACCAGGATCTGCCCCTGGTGCGGGTTTTCCAGCAGGTTGATGCAGCGCAGGAACGTGGACTTGCCGGACCCTGAGGAGCCGAGGATCGAGATCACATCACCGTCACGGGCGGTCAGCGAGATACCCTTGAGTACCTCCAGCTCACCATAGCGTTTGTGCAAGTTGCGGATTTCAAGCGCGGGCGTGGCCTCAGCCATGTGCGTTCCTCATTGTTCATTGCGCTCCTGCTGTTGGCTGCCTTCCTGGCGAGCGCCAAGCTAGCATAGGGTTCGAACGGGGTAGGTCGGTGCCGTGGCAGGTTGTCGCATCGGCACAGCAGACTGTCGCCCCATCAACAACCGAACACCCGTTTGATCCGTCTTTACCTTGACCGTCGCGTCAAAAAGGGCGCGATGTTGCCAGCTTTGGCCGAGGGTTGGAAGGGTAAACCGGCTCAACGGACATTGCTTCGCCCTCAAATGGGGCGCGTGGACAAATTTTGCCTGTTTCCGGTGCGACCGGCGGGTCTGAATCTGGGTGGCTCGGTAACGTTCTGGCTAATAGCCATTAATCTCAAGGACTTGCGATTGTCCTTCGGTCGGCTGCCCGGGCCCCGGGAGCCGGGGGCTTGTAATATTTTGGCGCAAAATTTGCGTAAAAAATAAAACACGCCCCGTTGAGTTCCTTTTACAAGGTGGTCGGTAACGCGGGGTGGAATGAATAGCTCTTCATTGCACAGGTAATCTCCCAATGAGCGGTACGCATAATTCCAACAATCTGGAGCAAGGGCTCAAACCCCGGCATGTGACGATGTTGTCGATCGCCGGGGTGATCGGCGCCGGGCTGTTCGTCGGTTCCGGGCATGCGATTGCCGAAGCGGGGCCGGCCGTGCTGATGGCCTATGCCGCAGCGGGTGCGCTGGTGGTACTGGTGATGCGGATGCTGGCCGAGATGGCCGTGGCCTCTCCCGATACCGGTTCCTTCTCGACCTACGCCGACCGCGCCATCGGGCACTGGGCCGGCTTCACCATCGGCTGGCTGTACTGGTGGTTCTGGGTGCTGGTGATCCCGTTGGAGGCCAACGCCGCCGCGACGATCCTGCATGCCTGGTTCCCCAATGTGGCGATCTGGGCCTTTACCCTGGTCATTACCCTGCTGCTGACCGTGACCAACCTGTTCAGTGTGAAGAACTACGGCGAGTTCGAGTTCTGGTTCGCCCTGATCAAGGTGGTGGCGATCATCGGCTTTGTCGCCCTGGGTATCCTGGCGATCCTCGGCCTGCTGCCGACCAGCCAGGTCAGCGGCGTCTCGCACCTGGTCGACACCGTGGGCTTCATGCCCAACGGCCTGGGGGCGGTGCTGGCAGCCATGCTGACCACCATGTTCTCGTTCATGGGCACCGAGATCGTGACCATTGCCGCTGCCGAATCGAAGGATCCGGGCAAGCAGATCTCCAAGGCCACCAATTCGGTGATCTGGCGGATCGGCCTGTTCTACCTGGTGTCGATCTTCATCGTGGTGTCGCTGGTGCCGTGGAATGACCCGAGCCTGGCGGCTGTCGGTTCCTACCAGACCGTGCTGGATCGCATGGGTATCCCGAACGCCAAGCTGATCGTCGACCTGGTGGTGCTGGTTGCCGTGACCAGTTGCCTGAACTCGGCCCTGTACACCGCTTCGCGGATGCTGTTCTCCCTGGGCAAGCGCGGTGATGCACCGGCGATGTCCAAGCGCACCAATGCCAGCGGCACGCCCTACTGGGCGGTGATGCTGTCGACCGGGGCGGCGTTCCTCGCGGTGTTCGCCAACTACGTTGCGCCGGCGGCGGTGTTCGAGTTCCTGCTGGCCAGTTCGGGCGCGATCGCGCTGCTGGTGTACCTGGTGATCGCCGTGTCGCAACTGCGCATGCGTCGTCAGCGGGTCGCCAAGGGCGAGACGATCGACTTCAAGATGTGGCTGTTCCCGGGCCTGACCTGGGCAGTGATCGCGTTCATCGTTGCGGTGTTGACGGTGATGCTGTTCCAGGACGCCCATCGCGTGGAAGTGCTGGCTACCGGTCTGCTGAGCATCCTGGTGGTGGCGGCGGGGCTGTTGGTGTCGCGTCGGCGTCGGCTGGAGAAGGCCGGGCGTGTGGTGCTGAACTAAGCGCACTGGCTTGCCTGGGCCCCTTGCCAGGGGGCTCTGTCGCCAGCAGGCCGACCTGCTGGCGATGTCCCAGGAGCCCTGAAGGGCGCCTCTCCTGCTCCGTGGTCTAGTGCAGGGCCTGCGAGGCTGCCACATAGTCGGCCTGGAAGGCCGGGCTCTCGATCCAGGCCAATGCGGCCTCTTCGGTGCATTCTGTGGACCACTGACGGTACTCGAGCAGCGCCGACAGGATGAAGTCCGTCGCACCCTCGTCACCCTCCTGTTCAACCACCAATTCCAGCAGCGGGTCTTCCAGGAAGACGCGGCACATGGCCTGCTGGCTGGTGGCTTCGGCGTCGCGCATTCTCTTGAACAGGTCGGTCAGGTCGACCGATTCGAGATCGATCCGATCGTCGTCCACCGGCAGCGACTCGGCCGGCTCGCTGGCGCGACGGACACGGTTCTGCTTGGCCTTGGCTTTCGCCCGTTGTGCGCGTTTGTGTTGCTTGTTCTGGGATGCCATGGGCTGCGGTGCTTTGAAAAAGGGAACAAGCGCGAATTATCCCAGTGAACCGGGGGAATGCCAAAGTGCATTTTGTCGAGGGGGCAAGGTTGCTGGCGTTTCTGGCGCAGCAGCTTTTGAGTCGCCACCGCTCGCTCACGATCCAGCTCCGTGCGCAGCTCTTCCTCCGTTGGCAGTATCAGCTCGTACTTGCTGGCGGATAGTTGCTCATGTCCGTTGAGGGCCGAATAACGGACCAGCGACTCGTCTTTCTTCGAGCACAGGATGATACGGACCGTCGGTCCGTCGTTCGGACGGTAGCGGGTCCAGCTCAATTCGTGGCGCAATGCGTCACGCGTTGGGAAAGCTTTGTAGAAGAGTCGCGATGAAGGGCGTGGCGATGCTGTCGGAAGCGCACAGCGTTGCGGAGCAGCCGGAAGCTGTCCTCAGGCGTTTTCCTGGCGTTGGTCGCGAAACCTCGGCAGGTTTCGTCGACGCTGATGTCAGAAGCCGACGCTAGCAAATTCCAGGCAATAAAAAACCCGCACTGGGCGGGTTTTTTGTTTCAGCTGGCTTTGGCACCACCTGAAGTAATTAGTGGTGCCCAGAGACGGAATCGAACCGCCGACACGGGGATTTTCAATCCCCTGCTCTACCGACTGAGCTATCTGGGCAACGGGGCGCATTAAAAGCGTTTTTCGAGGATGCGTCAAGCAAGATTTCAAAAAATTTTTAATTATTACCGTCGCTTACGACTCAAGCCTCGAAAACACGGGATCATTCAGCCGGTGGAACGTAGCCTTCGGCCTTGGCGTAATCCTCGCCGGAAAAGAACTTGTCCATCTCGCCCTGGATGTATTTGCGGTCGTCCGCATTCATCATGTTCAGGCGCTTCTCGTTGATCAGCAGGGTCTGGTGTTTCAGCCAGTCGCTCCAGGCCTTCTGGGAGACGTGGTCGAAAATGTCCTGGCCCTTGGCACCCGGATACGGTGGGCGATCCAGGCCTGGCAGTTCTTCGTGGTACTTGCGGCACATTACGGTGCGGGTCATGACGACTCTCCTGCATTCAAAACGTCGGCTGCGCGCTTGAGCAGCTTCTTCACCGGGGCGGCAAGGCCCAGGCGCGGTGGGGTGGCGAGGTTATACCAGAGCCAGTCGGCCTCGGCCACGTGGTGCGCGGACTCCTCGACCCGCACCAGCCAGGGCTCGATATCCAGCTGGAAGTGGCTGAAGGTGTGGGTCAGGCCCGGCAGTGCCTGCTGCGGCCCCAGCTCCAGCGAGTGCTGCAGGGCCAGGTGCGGCAGGTCGTCCAGATCGTCCAGCTCCGGCAGGCTCCACAAGCCGCCCCAGAGGCCGCTGGACGGCCTGCGGTAAAGCAGGATGGCGCCTTCGCGGTTGGCCAGCAGCGGCATCAGCGTGCGCTTCTGTGGCACGCTCTTGCGCGGCTTGGGGATCGGGTAGCGGGTCTCCAGGCCGTACTTGTGGGCTTCGCAACCGCTCTCCAGGGGGCAGAGCAGGCAACTGGGCCTGCTGCGGGTACACAGCGTCGCACCGAGGTCCATCATCGCCTGGGTGTAGTGGTTGACCCGGGTCTGCGGCGTGAACAGCTCGGCGTTGGCCCACAGCTGTTTCGCCACCTTGGGCTCGCCCGGGTAGCCCTCCTGGGCGGTGTAGCGGGCCAGTACGCGCTTGACGTTGCCGTCGAGGATCGGTGCGCGGATGCCCATGCTGATACTGGCGATGGCCCCGGCGGTGGAGCGGCCGATGCCTGGCAGCCCGGTGAGCTTCTCGACATCCCGCGGGAATTCGCCGCCATGTTCGGCGACGACGATCTTCGCGGTCTTCTGCAGGTTGCGCGCCCGGGTGTAGTAGCCCAGGCCGGTCCACAGGTGCAGCACTTCATCTTCCGGCGCGGCCGCCAGGGCTTCGACGGTCGGCAATGAAGCCATGAACCGGTCGAAGTAGTTCAGCACGGTGCTGACCTGGGTCTGCTGCAACATGATTTCCGACACCCATACCCGGTAAGGGTTGATGTCCTGCTGCCAGGGCAGGTCATGACGGCCGTGGCGGTCGTACCAGTCCAGCACCGCCGTGGAAAACTGCTCGGCTCTCATCGTTTGAACAGCCCCTTGATCGCGTTCTTCAGTTCCGGGCTGACCTTGTCGCCGAGTTTCTCGTCGATCTTTTCGCTCAGCTTGTTACCGGCCGCACGTGCGGCCACCTGGCCGAGGCCGTCCTTGTCGATGCGGCAGGCCTTGGCGCCCAGCTCCAGCGGACCGCGGCAGCGCAACGGCCACTCGATGTCGGCGAAATTCTCGCCGACCTGGCAGGCCGGGTCCGGCATGTCGCTCTTGTCGCCCTCGACGATGACGCCGATGCGGTAGTCCATGCCCAGCACCCGCAGGTCGATGTCGCCGTTGCCGTTGACGGTCAGGCCGGGGATGCGGACTTTCAGGTCGGGGTTGCTGGCGACGCCATTGCGGATACTCAGGCTGCCCTTGAGTTCCTGGAATGGAGTGTCCTTGCCGCGCGGTTCGCTGCTCAGGGTCTTGCGGTTGAGCAGGGCGATACCGGTGCAGAGCTGCTGTTCCAGGTTGGCGTTGAGCAGCACGCCGTTGTTGAGGACGAAACTGGCGGTGCCGTTGAGGCTGTCGACCAGCGCCTTTTCGCTGTTGCCGGTACCGCTCAGGTTGCTGTCGAGGGTGATCGCGCCCTTGATCGGCGGCTTCTGTCCCTGGGCCTGCAACACGCGTTCGACCGGCACCCGGTTCAGCCGGGTCTGCAGGTTCAGTCGCGGTGTGTCATTGCGGACATCGAGACTGCCCTTGCTGTCGAAACTGCCGTTGTAGAGCTCGCCGCGCAGGCTGGCGAGGGTCAGCAGGCCGCCCTGGCCGGTGGCCTTGAGGGCGGCGTTGTCGATCGGCAGCTTCTTCAGGGTCAGTTGGTCGAAGCTCAGGTCGGCGTCCACGTCGAGGCTGCGCAGGCGCTCGATCGGCAGCAGCCGGTCGTTGCTCCAGGCACCCTTGGTTGGTGAGTCGGGCAGCGGCGTGGTGCCGCCGACGGCATTCGCTTCGCTGCTCTGGACCTCGGCCTGGCGCGCCTTCGAGGCGCTGTCGGCATCGGCCGACTTCGCCGGCAGGTAGCGGTCGGCGTCGAACTTGTCGCCCTTGAGCTGTACGCGCAAGGCCTGCTTGGCAAAGTCTTCGACGGCAACGCGGCCGCTGAAGGTGCTGTCGTCGAGTTTCAGGTTGATGTTGTTCAGTTCCAGGCTGCTCGGCGTGCCGCTCAGGCGGGTCACCAGCTCGACCTTGCTCAGGCTGCCGTCGGCCACCGGTGGCAGTGGCTGGCCGATGCTGTCGAGGAACTTCATCAGGTCGAACTGGGCAATCGACAGGCCGCCACTGACCTGCGGGGTCTTGTCGAGGTCACGGGCCTTGAGTTCGCCGATGGCGCGCAACTGGTTGGCCGACAGCTTGAGGCTGGTCCACTCGGCGATATTGGCGGCCATGTCCACCAGCAACTGCCCCTGCATCGAGAAGGTCAGGCTCTTGCCCTGCAGCGGATCGCCCGAGGCTTCGCCGCTCAGGCGCATGTCTTCGAACTGGTAGCGCTTGAGGGCGCGGTCGAAGCGCAGGTTGCCGCCCAGTTCGGTCCGGGCCCGCAGTACCGGCTGGTTGGTGCCGAAGAACGCCGTCAGCTTGACCGCGATTTCCTTGCCTTCATGAACCGGTCCGGTGCTCAGCTGGATGCTTTCCGAGGTGATCTGGCGACCGGTCTTCTCATCGTTGAATTCGACCCGGGCGTTGTTCACCGTCAGGCTGTCGATGTCCATGCGGATCGGCTGCGAGGGCTTTTCGGCCTCGGCACTGCCGCCACCCTGTGACGTGCCGGTGGCCTGTTCCGCCGTGCCGGCCGCTGTCGCGCTCGGCAACGGCCGACCGATATCTTCCCAGTTGCCGTGGCCGTCCTTGTCGCGGTTGAGCATCAGGTTCAGGCCCTCGACGCGCACGTCGCTCATCTGCACTTCGCGGCGCAGCAGTGGCAGGACACGCACCGACAGGCCGAGCATCTGCAGATCGGCGAACGGTTTGCTCGGGTTGTTCAGGGTCGCCACGCTGGCGTCATGCAGTTCCAGGCCCAGCCACGGGAACAGGCTCCAGCCGATGTCACCATTGAGGGTCAGCTCGATGTGGGCCTTGTCGCGGGCTATCTGGCGAATCTCGTTCTTGTAGTCGTTGGGATCGAACCAGTGGGTGAGCGCGAAGCCCAGCGCCACGATGATCAGCAACAGTCCGAGAAGTACCAGACCCAGGATTTTGCCGAACGCTTTCATGGGCGAATCCTTGTGTTGAGTCGAATTTGAAGTCAGCTGGCGAGTATAACGCTACGAGCATGCTCGGTTGGCGCTAGGTTGTTGACGATTGTGACTCGCCCGGAGCATCTGTGGGCGTCATCGCCAGCCCGCCCGCTCGCGCAAGGGGAGAGCAAAATCATTTCCCGCGGAGCGGAAGTGGCACTGCGGTGCAGTTTGATTGCAAAAGACGATATCAGTTTGCTTTATCTGTAACGCGCAAGTGGTAATCTCTCGCAGTTCGCCTGTCTTTCTGCGGCCTATTGTCGCGTTTCGGAGCTTCATTTCAATAAAACGACCACGCCTGCGTGCACGAAGGTTGGGAATGAGGTGTGTCCGGCGGACCACAATTCCAATGGGGGAAAACACCAATGAGCACTAGCATTACGGCGGGCAGCCTTGCCGCCGAGCCGGCGTTCCTGTCCAAGGAACGCATCATCGCCAAGCCCGGTTTCAACCGCTGGCTGGTTCCACCGGCCGCCCTGGCCATTCACCTGTGCATCGGCATGGCCTATGGCTTCTCGGTGTTCTGGCTGCCACTGTCCAAGGCCCTGGGCATCACCGCCCCGGTCACCTGTGGGGCGGATATCGGCTTTTTCGAGCAGGTGTTCTCGTCGCAATGCGACTGGCCGATCTCGATGCTCGGCTGGATCTACACCCTGTTCTTCATCTTCCTCGGCTGCTCGGCGGCGATCTGGGGTGGCTGGCTGGAGCACGCCGGGCCGCGCAAGGCCGGTGTGGTTTCGGCGCTGTGCTGGTGCGGCGGCCTGCTGATTTCCGCGCTGGGCATCCATACCCATCAGATCTGGCTGATGTGGCTCGGTTCGGGCGTGATCGGCGGTATCGGCCTGGGCCTGGGCTACATCTCGCCGGTCTCGACCCTGATCAAGTGGTTCCCGGACAAGCGTGGCATGGCTACCGGCATGGCGATCATGGGCTTCGGTGGTGGTGCGATGGTCGGTGCGCCGCTGGCGACCGCGCTGATGGGCCACTTCGCTTCGCCGACCAGTGTCGGCGTGTGGCAGAGCTTCGTCGCCATGGCGGCGATCTACTTCGTCTTCATGATCGGCGGTGCTCTGGCCTACCGCGTGCCGCCAACCGGCTGGAAGCCCGAGGGCTGGACCGCGCCGGCGAAGAAGACCAGCAACGCGATGATCACCAACCGCCACGTGCATGTGAACGTGGCCTGGAAAACCCCGCAGTTCCGCCTGGTGTGGCTGGTACTGTGCCTGAACGTTTCCGCCGGCATCGGCATCCTTGGCATGGCTTCGCCGCTGCTGCAGGAAGTGTTCGCCGGCAAGCTGCTGGGTAACGACCTGAGCTTCAGCCAGCTGGACGCCACGCAACTGGCGCAGATCGCCGCGATCGCCGCCGGCTTCACCGGTCTGCTGAGCCTGTTCAACATCGGTGGCCGGTTCTTCTGGGCCTCGTTCTCCGACTACATCGGCCGCAAGGCGACCTACTTCGTGTTCTTCGCTCTGGGCTTCGCGCTCTACGCCTCGGTACCGAGCCTCGGTCACCTGGGCAGCGTCGCGCTGTTCGTGGCGGCATTCTGCGTGGTCCTGTCGATGTACGGCGGCGGTTTCGCCACGGTGCCGGCCTACCTGGCGGACCTGTTCGGCACGCAGATGGTCGGTGCGATCCACGGTCGCCTGCTGACCGCCTGGGCCGCGGCTGGCGTGCTCGGTCCGGTGCTGGTGAACTACCTGCGCGAGTACCAGTTGAGCATCGGTGTACCGCGGGCTGCCGCCTACGACATCACCCTGTACATTCTCGCCGGCCTGCTGGTGCTGGGTTTCATCTGCAACCTGCTGGTGCGTCCGGTGGCCGACAAGTACTTCATGACCGACGCCGAACTGGCCGCCGAACAGGCGCTGGGTCATGACAAGGGCGCCGATGGCAGCACCGTGCTGGAGTGGAAAGCCGCACCGGGCAGCAAGCCCCTGGCGATTGCCGCCTGGCTGGTGGTGGGCATTCCGCTGGCCTGGGGTGTCTGGATCACCCTGCAAAAGACTGCCGTACTGTTCCACTAAGCGGTTGTCCTGACAGGTATAGCCCTGACGGTGCTGGTTTCAGCCCGTCAGGGAACTCACCTTCCATGTTTCTGTTTACCGTCCGCACGCCTATAATGATCACCTTTTTCGCCCAATGATTTTGCGGAGCTGGTGATGGCCGAACGTAAGGCGTCCGTCGAGCGCGACACCCTGGAAACCCAGATCAAAGCCTCGATCAACCTGGATGGCACCGGAAAGGCCCGATTCGATATCGGTGTGCCTTTTCTTGAACACATGCTCGACCAGATCGCCCGTCACGGGCTGATCGACCTGGATATCGAAAGCAAGGGCGACCTGCATATCGACGACCACCACACCGTGGAAGACGTCGGTATCACCCTCGGCCAGGCCTTCACCAAGGCCATCGGCGACAAGAAGGGCATCCGCCGCTACGGCCATGCCTATGTGCCGCTGGACGAAGCGCTGTCGCGCGTGGTCATCGATTTCTCCGGCCGTCCCGGCCTGCAGATGCACGTGCCGTTCACCCGCGCCACCGTGGGCGGTTTCGACGTCGACCTGTTCCAGGAGTTCTTCCAGGGCTTCGTCAACCACGCCAACGTCACCCTGCACATCGACAACCTGCGCGGGCACAACACCCATCACCAGATCGAAACCGTCTTCAAGGCCTTCGGCCGCGCCCTGCGCATGGCCGTCGAGCTGGATGACCGCATGGCCGGGCAGATGCCCTCCACCAAGGGCGTGCTCTGATGCAGACAGTGGCGGTTATCGATTACGGCATGGGCAACCTGCACTCGGTGGGCAAGGCCCTCGAGCACGTCGGTGCCGGCAAGGTGCTGATCACCAGCGACGCGGCGGTGATTCGCGAGGCGGACCGGGTGGTCTTCCCCGGCGTCGGCGCAATTCGCGACTGCATGGCGGAGATTCGTCGCCTGGGCTTCGACTCTCTGGTGCATGAAGTCAGCCAGGACCGGCCGTTCCTCGGCATCTGCGTAGGCATGCAGGCCTTGCTCGATCGCAGCGAGGAGAACGAGGGCGTCGATTGCATCGGCCTGTTCCCCGGCCAGGTGAAGTTCTTCGGCAAGGACCTGCAGGAAGACGGCGCGCACCTGAAGGTCCCGCACATGGGCTGGAACGAAGTGAAGCAGGCGGTGGATCACCCCCTGTGGCACAACATTCCGGACCTGGCACGGTTCTATTTCGTGCACAGCTACTACATCGCCGCCGGCAATCCGCGGCAGGTGGTGGGCAACGGTCACTACGGTGTCGATTTCGCCGCGGCGCTGGCCGATGGCTCGCGTTTCGCCGTGCAGTTCCACCCGGAGAAGAGCCACACCCATGGCCTGCAGTTGCTGCAGAACTTCGCTGCCTGGGACGGCCGTTGGTAATGGCCGCGAAGAAGGGCAAGCCGCCGTTGTTGACGCTGACTCCCGAACAGGAAAGCGAGGCTTGCCGCAAGATCAAGCGGTTCATGGAGGATCGCTTCGAGCTGGACCTGGGTTCGTTCGAGGCGGCTGAAGTCCTCGAACTGTTTACCCGCGAAATTGCTCCGCACTATTACAACAGGGCGATTTTCGATGTGCAGACGCACCTTAAGGAAAGGTTCGAGAGCATCGAAAGCGACCTGTGGGCGCTCGAGAAAAACTGATTTCCGAGTGAAGCTGAAAAAACGACTTTAAGGTTTGCCAGATGCTGATTATCCCCGCTATCGATCTCAAGGACGGTGCCTGCGTCCGTCTGCGCCAGGGCCGCATGGAAGATTCCACGGTGTTCTCCGATGACCCGGTGAGCATGGCTGCCAAGTGGGTGGAGGGCGGCTGCCGCCGTCTGCATCTGGTCGACCTGAACGGCGCCTTCGAAGGCCAGCCGGTCAATGGCGAGGTGGTTACCGCCATCGCCAGGCGCTACCCGCACCTGCCGATCCAGATCGGCGGTGGCATCCGCTCGCTGGAGACCATCGAGCACTACGTGAAGGCCGGTGTGAGCTACGTGATCATCGGCACCAAGGCGGTCAAGCAGCCCGAGTTCGTCGCCGAGGCCTGCCGTGCGTTCCCCGGCAAGGTGATCGTCGGCCTGGATGCCAAGGACGGCTTCGTTGCCACCGATGGCTGGGCGGAAGTCAGCTCGGTGCAGGTGATCGACCTGGCCAGGCGTTTCGAGGCTGACGGCGTGTCCGCGATCGTCTACACCGACATCGCCAAGGACGGCATGATGCAGGGCTGCAACGTGCCCTTCACCGCCGCCCTGGCCGCCGCCACCCGCATACCGGTGATCGCCTCCGGCGGTATCCACAACCTGGGCGACATCAAGACCCTGCTGGACGCCAAGGCCCCGGGCATCATCGGTGCGATCACCGGCCGGGCGATCTACGAAGGCACCCTGGATGTCGCCGAGGCGCAAGCCTTCTGCGATTCCTACACTGGCTGAGGACTGACCATGGCGCTGGCCAAACGCATCATCCCTTGCCTGGACGTCGACAACGGTCGCGTGGTCAAGGGCGTCAAGTTCGAGAACATCCGCGATGCCGGTGACCCGGTGGAAATCGCCCGTCGCTACGACGAGCAGGGCGCGGACGAGATCACCTTCCTCGATATCACCGCCAGCGTCGATGGCCGTGATACCACGCTGCATACCGTCGAGCGCATGGCCAGCCAGGTGTTCATCCCGCTGACCGTGGGCGGTGGCGTGCGTACCGTGCAGGACATCCGCAACCTGCTCAACGCCGGTGCCGACAAGGTGTCGATCAACACCGCGGCGGTGTTCAACCCCGAGTTCGTCGGCGAGGCGGCCGATCGCTTCGGCTCGCAGTGCATCGTCGTCGCCATCGACGCCAAGAAGGTTTCGCAGCCGGGCGAAACCCCGCGCTGGGAGATCTTCACCCACGGCGGGCGCAAGCCGACCGGGCTGGATGCGGTGGAGTGGGCGAAGAAGATGGAAGGCCTGGGGGCCGGTGAGATCCTGCTCACCAGCATGGACCAGGACGGCATGAAAAGCGGCTTCGACCTCGGCGTGACCCGTGCCATCAGCGATGCCCTGGGCATTCCGGTGATCGCCTCCGGCGGCGTCGGCAATCTCCAGCACCTGGCCGACGGTATCCTTGAAGGCCATGCCAGCGCCGTGCTGGCTGCGAGCATCTTCCACTTCGGCGAATACACCGTGCCCGAAGCCAAGGCCTATATGGCGCAACGCGGTATCGTGGTCCGCTGAATACAGGGATCACTGGACAGCATGGCGGGCCCGGGCCACTCTTGGGCACGCCATGGACTTCGGTAGTACAGCATGCTCAAACGTCTTCTACTGGCCGTCGCCGGCACCTCGCTGCTGCTGACAGGGCCCGCCTTCGCGCAGGAAAGCACCGATACTTCGCTGGTCCTGCTGACCGAGAACTTCCCGCCGTACAACATGGCGAAGAACGGCAAGAACTTCGCCCAGGACGAGAATATCGAAGGCATTGCCGTGGATATCGTCCGCGAGACCTTCAGGCGCGCCGATATCCGCTACAGCCTGACCCTGCGCTTTCCCTGGGAACGGATCTACAAGCTCGCCCTGGAGCAGCCCGGCTACGGGGTGTTCGTGATGGCGCGCCTGCCGGAGCGCGAGACCCTGTTCAAGTGGGTCGGGCCGATCGGCCCGGATGACTGGGTGATGCTCGCCCGCGCCGACAGCAAGCTGGCGCTGACGGCGCTGGCGCAGGCGCGCAAGTACAAGGTCGGTGCCTACAAGGGCGATGCCATTGCGCAAACCCTGGCGCGCCAGGGGCTGGAGCCGGTACTGGTGCTGCGCGACCAGGACAATGCCCGGAAACTGGTGGACGGGCAGATCGACCTCTGGGCCACCGGCGACCCGGCAGGACGCTTCCTGGCGCGTCAGGAAGGGGTGACGGGGCTCAAGACCGTGTTGCGTTTCAACAGCGCCGAACTGTACCTGGCGCTGAACAGGGAGGTGCCGGACGAGGTGGTCGCCAGGCTGCAGGCGGCGCTGGATCAGTTGCGCAAGGAAGGCAAGATCGACGAGATCATGGCCCGCTACCTGTAGAGCGCGTTATCGTTCTTCGCGGATAAATCCTGCCCCACAGAGGCAGTGTGGGCACAAGTCCCGGGTATGACACGCACTGTAGGAGCAAGGCTTGCCTGCGAAGAGGCCAGTGCGGCCACTGAAAGCTTCGCGGGCAAGCCCGGCTCCTACAGTCCTGCGGCGACCACATTGTATAGGGTTTGTCCGCGAGAGGTCGCCGGATAACTAGCGGTAGACCCCATTCCTGCCATGCCCCGAAGTGGCCTGGTTGCCCCGCAGGGCAATCATCGAGCGGATGTCGATCCACTCCACGCCCTGCTCCTTGAGCCTGGGCAATTCACGCTCCAGCACCGCCAGCGTCTGCGGATACGGATGGCCGATCACCACCGCGCTACCCTGCTTGTGCGCCAGCCTGATCGCGGTCTGCAACTGCGCGGTGATCGCCGGCTCGGTGCGTTCGTTATCCAGGAACACATCCCGCGATACGCTCGCCAGGCCGATCTTCTGCGCTTCGGAGGCGGCAACCGTCCTGGCGCTGGTGCGGCTGTCGACGAAGAATTTGTTGCGCCGCTGCAGCTCGCCCATCAGCCAGGCCATGGCGACCGGTTCGGCAGTCATGCGGCTGCCCTCGTGGTTGTTGATGCCGCTGGTGTAGGGCACGGCCAGGAACGCCGCTGCCAGGCGTTTCTGCAGTTCTTCCAGAGGCAGCTCGGGATGCCAGGCGAATGGTCCGGTGGCCGGGTCCATGGGCATGTGCAGCATGACGACCTTGCCGGCCTGGTGCGCCTCACGGGCCAGCTCGGCGGCGTGGGGCGTGTCGGGCATGATCGACGGGGTGATCGGGCCGGGCAGGGCCAGCACGCGACGATCCCGGGGCAGGTTCTGCCCCAGGTCATCGATGATCACGGTCAGGTAGGCTTTCGCCGGGGTTGGCGTTTCGGTCGGCGTTGCCTGGGCAACGCCGATCAGGCAGCCGAACAGCGCCAGCAGGGTCCAGCGCCGCATCTCAGTTGCCGCGCGTGACGCTCAGGCCCTTGAGCAGGCTCAGCGCCTGGCTCAGCTGGTAGTCGTCGTCCTGCAGGCGGGCCTTGCCCTTGGCCGACTTGACGCTCGGCCGGTCGGCACCGCCGTTGCCGTTGCCCAGGTGACCCTGCAGGTCGGCTTCCTTGAAGGTTTCGTCGTCCTGGGCACCGGTGACCTTGGCCTGGCGGACCTCGATGTCCGGGATGATGCCCTGGGCCTGGATCGAGCGGCCGTTCGGGGTGAAGTACAGCGCGGTGGTGAGTTTCAGCGCGCGGTCGTTGCTCAGCGGCAGCACGGTCTGTACCGAGCCCTTGCCGAAGCTGGTGGTCCCCATCAGCACCGCACGCTTCTGGTCCTGCAGCGCGCCGGCGACGATTTCCGAAGCCGAGGCGCTGCCGCCGTTGATCAGCACCACCATCGGCGAGGCGTCGCTCTCGTCGTGGCCGGTGGCCGAGAAGCGCAACTCGGAGTTGGCGATGCGGCCCTTGGTGTAGACGATCAGGCCCTTAGTGATGAAGTGGTCGACCACTTCCACTGCCGCCTGCAGGACGCCGCCGGGGTTGTTGCGCAGGTCGAGGACGATACCGTTGAGCTTCTTGTTGCCGTTCTCCTTGCGCAGCGTGGCCAGGGCCTTGGACACCTCTTCACCGGTCTTGACCTGGAACTGGGTGATGCGGATGTAGCCGTAGCCGTTCTCCAGCATCTGGCTGCGCACGCTCTTGGTGCGGATGATGGCCCGGGTCAGGGTCACGTCGAACGGCGTGCCGCCGTTGCGCACCAGGGTCAGGGTGATCTTCTGGCCGACCTTGCCGCGCATCTTGTCGACGGCTTCGGTCATGGTCTGGCCGCGGGTCGGCTGGCCGTTGATCTTGACGATCAGGTCACCGGCCTCGATACCGGCCTTGGACGCCGGGGTATCGTCGATCGGCGAGACCACCTTGACGAAGTTGTCTTCCATGCCGACCTCGATACCCAGGCCGCCGAATTCGCCGCTGGTGTCTTCCTGCAACTGGGCGAAGTCTTCCGGGCCCAGGTAGGCGGAGTGCGGGTCAAGGTTGCTGAGCATGCCCTTGATGGCGTTTTCCAGCAGGGTCTTGTCGTCCACCGGCTCGACATAGGCGGCCTTGATCCGGTCCATGACCTCGGCGAAGGTGCGCAGCTCGTCGAGCGGCAGCGGGGCCTTGGCGGTGACGACAGGAGCGGCCGCCGGAGCGGGCTGGGCAGGTTGCGCAGCGAACGCGTGGGGCGCGCCGATCACGAGGGCGATCGTCAGGGCCAGCGAGGTGAGGCGGGACAAATGCAGCATGTCGAACGAACTCCTAAATAAGGTACGGCGCCTATCCTTGCGCGCGACACCATTGGGCCGGATCACTCGGGTGACCCTGCTGACGTATAGCGAAATACAACGCCGGTGCCTCCTGACCGCCACTGTTGCCTACAGTAGAGATCGACTCACCGGCTTTTACCACATCCCCCGCCGATTTAAGCAGGGTCTGGTTGTGGCCATACAAACTCAGGTAGCCGTTGCCATGATCCAGGATCACCAGCAAACCGGCACCGCGCAGCCAGTCGGCGAACACCACGCGCCCCCCATGCACGGCATGCACCTGGCTGCCGGCGGCGGCACCGATCATCACGCCGTCCCACTTGCTACGGGCGTCATCACCGCGGGTTTCTCCGAAGCGTGCCAACAATCGACCATCAACTGGCCATGGAAGTTTGCCGCGGGCTGCAGCAAAAGGGCCGCCGAAGGATTCTCCGGCGCTGGAAACCAGTGGGCCGGGCGTTGAGCGCGGCGGTTTTCGCGGGCTGTCGTCATCACGATCGGCCAGGGCCTGGGCCTCACGCTGACGCTTTTTTTCCGCTTCCTGCTGGGCGAGCAGCGCTTTCTGGCGCGCTTCCTCCGCCTCACGGGCCTGGCGTGCCAGGGTTTCCTCGATGGTCTTGAGCACTTTCGACAGGTCGGCCTGGTCCTGTTCGCGGGCGGCGAGCTTCTGGTCGCGGTCCTTCACATCCTGGTTGAGCTTGGCCAGGGCGGCCTGGCGTTCCTGGCGGACTTTCTCCAGCTCTTCACGCTGGCTGTCGAGGTTGCCTTTCTGCACCAGCAGTTGTGCCTGCTGCAGGTTGATGTCCTTTTCGACATTGGCCAGCTGGCGCAGGGTTTCGTTGAAGTTCTTCAACTGCTCCAGGCGCGCCTGGCTCAGGTAGTCGTAGTAGGTGAGGGTGCGGGCGAATTTTTCCGGATTCTGCTGGTTGAGCAGCAGCTTGATGTATTCCTGGCGGCCGCTCTGGTAGGCGGCGCGGGCCTGGATGGCGATCAGGTGTTGCTGTTCAGTGCGCGCGCTCTGGAGTTTTTTTTTCTCCCCGTCGAGCCGCTGCAGTTCGCTCTCGCTCTTCTTCAGCTCTTTCTGCAGGGCTTCGACCTGCTTTTCCAGCTTGCCCATCTCGGTTTCGGTGCCGCGCAGGTCTTTCTGCACGCCGGACTTTTCTTCCTGCAGCTTGCCCAGCAGCTTCTTCAGCTCGGCAATGTCCTGGCGCGTGGCCTCCAACTGCTGTTGGGTTTGCGCGCGCTCGTCGGCGAAGGCCGGTTGGAACAGGCAGATCAGGGCTAGGGCGATAAGGGCGCGAAGCATGGGGCGGGCAGCACCTGGAAACGGGACGGCCTAGTATGCCCGCCATACGTTGTAAAAAAAACGTCCAAAAGCGGTTGCTTTCAGGCGTTTCCGATAAAGAGGTAGGCCGACAGCACGCTGTCGGCCGGATTTTCAGCTTTTAACGGTCCGTCAGGATCGAAGTACCGGTCATTTCCGCGGGCTGTTTCAGGCCCAGCAGCTTGAGCATGGTCGGCGCCACGTCCGCCAGCACGCCGCCTTCACGGACCTTCAGGTCGCGCTTTCCGTAGTAGATGAACGGCACCGGCTCGGTGGTGTGGGCGGTGTGGGCCTGGCCGGTGCACTCGTCTTCCATCTGCTCGACGTTGCCGTGGTCGGCGGTGATCAGCGCTTCGCCGCCGACCTTTTCCAGGGCGTCGACGATCCGTCCTACACACAAATCCAGGCATTCCACGGCCTTGACGGCTGCCTCGAACACGCCGCTGTGGCCGACCATGTCGCCGTTGGCGTAGTTGACCACGATCACGTCATAACGCAGGTTTTCGATGGCCTCGACGATGCGGTCGGTGACTTCCGGCGCGCTCATCTCCGGTTGCAGGTCGTAGGTGGCGACTTTCGGCGACGGGATCAGGATGCGTTCCTCGCCCGGGAACGGCTCTTCGCGGCCGCCGGAGAAGAAGAAGGTCACGTGGGCGTATTTTTCGGTCTCGGCGATACGCAGCTGGGTCTTGCCGTTTTTCGCCAGGTAGTCGCCCAGCACGTTTTCCAGGCTGCCCGGCGCGAAGGCCGATGGCGCGGGAATGCTGGCGGCGTACTGGGTGAGCATGATGAAGCCGGCCAGCTTGGGCTGACGGGCGCGCTCGAAGTCCTTGAAGTCGTCCTCGACGAACACCCGGGTCAGCTCGCGGGCGCGGTCGGCGCGGAAATTCATGAACACCACGGCGTCGCCGTCCTCGACCTTGACCGGCTCGCCGATGCGGGTGGCCTTGACGAATTCGTCGCTTTCACCGCGCTCGTAGGCGGCCTGCAGGCCTTCCTGGGCGGTGGCGGCGTGGAATTCGGCCTGGCCGTCGACGATCAGGTTGTAGGCCTGGGCCACGCGGTCCCAGCGGTTGTCGCGGTCCATGGCGAAGTAACGGCCGATCAGGCTGGCGATACGGCCCTTGCCCAGGGTGCGGAAGGTTTCATCCAGCAGCTCGATGGACGACTCGGCGCTCTTGGGCGGCGTGTCGCGGCCGTCGAGGAAGGCGTGCAGGTAGATCTTCCGCGCGCCGCGCTTGAAGGCCAGCTCGGCCATGGCGACCAGATGGTCCTGGTGGCTGTGCACGCCGCCGTCGGACAGCAGGCCGAGGATATGCACAGCCTTGTCGGCGGCCACGGCCTGGTCCACGGCCTTGCAGATGGTCGGGTTCTCGAAGAACTCGCCGTCGCGGATCGCCTTGGTGACGCGGGTGAAATCCTGGTACACCACCCGGCCGGCGCCGAGGTTCATGTGGCCGACTTCCGAGTTGCCCATCTGTCCGTCCGGCAGGCCGACATCCATGCCCGAGCCCGAGATCAGGCCATGGGGCATGCTGGCGGTGAGGCGGTCGAGCACCGGTTTCTTCGCCGAGTAGACGGCGTTGTAGTCCTGGCGCTCGCTGTGACCGAAGCCATCCAGGATGATCAGGACCAAAGGTTTAGGCGTGGCAGTCATAGATCCCACTCGCGGCTGGATTGAAAGAACATGGAAAAAAGAGTCGCAGTTTAAAGGCAAGTTCAAACGCAGTCACCGCCAGGCGGGGTTTGGCCCACCTTGACGGCTGTGTATACTGGCCGACATTTTAACGCCCTGGAACCTCCTGATGGTCGATCATCTGATTGCATTTGCCACTAACCACTACCTGCTGACCGGTGCCTTCGTCCTGCTGCTGGCCCTGCTGATCGCCCATGAGATGAGCCGCGGTGGCGCCAGCCTGAGCACGGCGCAATTGACTGCGCTGGTCAACAAGGACCAGGCCGTGGTGATCGACCTGCGCCCGAGCAAGGAGTTTGCCGCCGGGCATATCGTCGGCGCGCTGAACATTCCCCAGGACAAGCTGATGGCCCGTATCGGCGAGCTGGAAAAACACAAGGCCAAGACCCTGATTCTGGTCGACGCCCAGGGCCAGCATTCCGGGACCCACGCCCGTGAACTGCTCAAGTCCGGTTTCACCGCGGCCAAGCTGTCCGGCGGCATTTCCAGCTGGAAAGCCGACAACCTGCCATTGGTGAAGTGACATGAGCCAGGTTGTCGTCTACTCCAGCGATTATTGCCCTTACTGCTCGCGCGCCAAGCAACTGCTGGCGAGCAAGCAGGTTGCCTTCGAAGAGATCAAGGTCGATGGCAAGCCACAGGTGCGTGCCGAGATGGCGGACAAGGCCGGGCGTACGTCCGTGCCGCAGATCTGGATCGGCAGCCGGCACATCGGTGGCTGCGATGACCTGTACGCCCTCGAGCGCGCCGGTAAACTCGACGCATTGCTCAACGCCTGATTCCGAAACCCTTAAAGACCTGAAGATCAAGAAGGATCTGCCATGACTGACCAACAGAACACTGCTGCCGACGAAGAAAGCCAACCGCAATTCTCCCTGCAGCGCATCTACGTGCGTGACCTGTCCTTCGAAGCTCCGAAAAGCCCGGCGATCTTCCGCCAGCAGTGGGAGCCGAGCGTCGGCCTGGATCTGAACACCCGCCAGAAAGCCCTGGAGGCCGACTTCCACGAAGTGGTGCTGACCCTGTCGGTTACCGTCAAGAATGGTGAAGAGGTTGCCTTCATTGCCGAAGTTCAGCAGGCAGGTATCTTCCTGATCAAGAACCTCGACGCGGCTTCCCTGAGCCACACCCTGGGCGCGTTCTGCCCGAACATCCTGTTCCCGTACGCGCGTGAAGCGCTGGACAGCCTGGTGACCCGTGGTTCGTTCCCGGCGCTGATGCTGGCTCCGGTGAACTTCGATGCGCTGTACGCGCAGGAACTGCAGCGCCTGCAGCAGGAAGGTTCGCCGACCGTCCAGTAAGGACGTGGCCCTTGTGGGGCCTTTGCCGGTTCCCACAAAAAAAGCGCCTTTGCGGCGCTTTTTTTGTGCGACCAAGGTTCACACGGACCCGGCAAAACCCAATTGGCGCCAGCCCTCGTAGACCGCCACCGCCACGGTGTTGGACAGGTTCAGGCTGCGGCAGCCTTCGCGCATCGGCAGGCGCAGGCGTTGTTCGCCTGGCAGGCTGTCGAGCACTTCGGCGGGCAGGCCACGGCTTTCCGGGCCGAAAATAAAGGCGTCGCCCTCGGCGAAGCGGGTATCGTGGAACGGCCGCGAGCCTTTGGTGGTAAAGGCGAACAGTCGCGGATTGCCCAGGCTTTCCAGGCAACTGGCCAGGTCCGGGTGGACCTTGAGCGTGGCGTATTCGTGGTAGTCCAGGCCGGCGCGCCGCAGGCGCTTGTCATCCAGTTCGAAGCCGATGGGCTCGATCAGATGCAGATGGCAGCCACTGTTGGCGCACAGCCTGATAACGTTGCCGGTATTCGGCGGAATTTCTGGTTGGAAAAGGATGACGTGAAACATGCACGGCTCCGCAGATGAAGATGGGCAGCATTCTACCCCCGAAGAGGACCCGCGGCCGAAGCTAATGCTGCGGGTGATGGGCGCCCTGGCGATTTTCGGGGTGATGGTGGGGTTGATGATCGGTCGCCTGACCAACCCCGAACCGGCGCAGTTGCAGCAGGTCGACGCGGCGGACGATGCGCTGGTGGTGTGGTTCTCCAGCGAACCGAAGGTGCATGGCGAGCAGGTGGATGGCACCGTGGCGCTGCTGTTCGATGCCGAGGGCAAGGCCCAGGGTGGTCGCCTCAAGGTTGCCGGCAAGGACGCCAACTGGCGCTTGCGCCTGACTGACAAGGGGGTGTTGCTGACCCTGGTGGCCGCACGGCCCTTGCAGGGTGAGTGGGCCGGGGCGAAGGTCGATGGGCGCTGGAGACTGTCGATCAGTCTCCGCGAGGAATAAAAGAGGGAATCTCCGGCCTGCCTGTACCAAAGCTCCCTGAACGGTTCGGGGCCCGTCGCCTTGAGCGGGGCGAGTCCCGGCGGTTAAAGAGGGAATCCCTGGCCTGCCTGTACCAGGGCTCCCGAAACGGTTGGGGCTCGTCGCTACCAGCGGTATGAGCCCCGGATGTAAAGGGGGGAGTCTCGGCCTGCCTGTACCGAGGTCCCCGAAACAGCTGGGATTTGCCCACTCTGGGAGGAGCGGATCCCGGGTCAAAGATGGAGATTCCCGGCCTGCCTGTACCGGGGTCTCCAAAACTTGTGGGACCCGTCGCTCTGAGCGGTATGAGTCCCGCATGTAAAGAAGGGGATTCCCCGGCCTGCCTGTACCAAGGTCCCCAAAACTGGGTAGTACAGGGGTTATTGCAGAGGGCGTGCCAGCTTTGGAAAAATGCTTCAAGTTGTGTGCGAAATTTTTCTGAAGTGGCTGGAGGCCCCGAAATCCGGGACTTCTTCCGAAAAAATGTGCGCTGGGCTGGAGAGCGGGCGGTTCTGAAAGCTGCCCGATGGCGGGTCAGGGTGCATTCTCATGGTGCGTCGGGGAGGGCATGGCCGCCAGCAGGCTCTGTGGGAGCGGGCTTGTCCGCGAATAGGCCCGCAAGCCTTGCCCTGTTCTTCACAGCCAGTAAAAAGCCCCCAGCAGCGAGACTGCAGGGGGCTTTTGTTCGACGCGAGGGGGATCAGGCTTCTTCGCTGTCCTCGTCATCCCCACCATCGACCTTCATGCCCAGCTCCTTGATCTTGCGGGTCAAGGTGTTGCGGCCCCAGCCCAGCAGCACGGCGGCGTCGCGGCGGCGGCCGGCGGTGTGCTTGAGTGCGGTCTCGATCATGATCCGCTCGAAGCTCGGCACGGCGCTGTCGAGCAGGCTCGACTGGCCCCGGGCGAGCGCCTGGTCGGCCCACTGGCGCAGGGCCTGCTCCCAGTTGGTGACGGGTGCCGAGTCCTGCGGCAGGTTCAGCAGCTCCGGCGGCAGGTCGCTGATATGCACCTCGCGCCCGGACGCCATGACGGTGATCCAGCGGCAGGTGTTCTCCAGTTGGCGCACGTTGCCGGGCCAGGGCAGGTTCTTCAGGTATTCCTCGGTTTCCGGCTTCAGCAGCTTGGGTTCCACCGACAGTTCCTGCGCCGCCCGGCCGAGGAAGTGCTTGGCCAGGGTCGGAATATCCTCGCGACGATCCGAGAGCCGCGGGATATGGATACGAATCACGTTCAGGCGATGGAACAGGTCTTCGCGGAATTTGCCGGCGTGCACCAGGGTTTCCAGGTTCTGGTGGGTCGCGGCGATGATTCGCACATCGACCTTGACCGGGGTATGGCCACCGACCCGGTAGAATTCGCCGTCGGCCAGCACCCGCAGCAGCCGGGTCTGGGTGTCCGCCGGCATGTCGCCGATCTCGTCGAGGAACAGCGTGCCGCCATCGGCCTGTTCGAAGCGTCCGCGGCGCAGGTTGGCCGCGCCGGTGAAGGCGCCTTTCTCGTGGCCGAACAGTTCCGACTCCATCAGGTCCTTGGGGATCGCCGCCATGTTCAGCGCGATGAACGGCGAGGCGGCCCGTGGACTGTGACGGTGCAGGGCGTGGGCGACCAGCTCCTTGCCGGTACCGGATTCGCCGTTGATCAGCACGGTGATGTTCGAGTGGCTGAGGCGCCCGATCGCACGGAATACCTCTTGCATCGCCGGTGCTTCACCGATGATTTCCGGGGTGCGGGTCAGGGTCGGCGGCGCATCCAGGCCCTGTTGTTCCTGGGCGTGCTGGTTGGCGCGCTTGACCAGCGAGACGGCCTCGTCGACGTCGAACGGCTTGGGCAGGTACTCGAAGGCCCCGCCCTGGTACGAGGCGACTGCGCTGTCCAGGTCCGAGTGGGCGGTCATGATGATCACCGGCAGGCGTGGGTGCTGCTCGCGGATCCGGGCGAGCAGGTCCAGGCCGCTGGCGCCGGGCATGCGGATGTCGGAGATGATCACGTCCGGCTGCTGACGGGCCAGGCGGCTCATGACGCCATCGGCACTGTCGAAGCTCTGGGTGGTCATGCCTTCCTGTTGCAGGGCTTTTTCCAGGACCCAACGGATAGAACGGTCGTCATCGACGATCCACACGGTTTCACTACGGCTCATGTCGATGTGGCTCCTTGTTCCAGGGGCAGGAAGATCGAGAACGTGGTATGGCCGGGATGGCTGTCGCACTCGATCAGGCCCTGATGCTGGCTGATGATGTTCTGGGTAATGGCCAGGCCCAGCCCGGTACCGTCGGGGCGACCGCTGACCATTGGATAGAAGATGGTTTCCTGAAGTTCGGCAGGAATGCCCGGGCCGTTGTCGATGATCTCGATCTTGGTCACCAGGCGGTGGCGAATGTGGCCGATGGTGAACTGGCGAATGGCCCGGGTACGCAGACTGATGCGGCCCAGGCGCAACTCGTTCTGGCTGCTGATGGCCTGCATGGCGTTGCGTACGATGTTGAGCACGGCCTGGATCATCTGTTCGCGATCGATCAGCAGGTCGGGGATGCTCGGGTCGTAGTCGCGCACCAGAGTGATGCAGCCCTGGCTCTCGGCTTCCACCAGGCTGGAGACCCGCTCCAGCACTTCGTGGACGTTGGTCATGGCCAGCGAGGGCAGCTTGTTCGAGCCAAGCATGCGATCCACCAGGTTTCGCAGGCGATCGGCCTCCTCGATGATGACGTTGGTGTAGTCCTTGAGGCTTTCCTCCGGCAGTTCGCGGGCCAGCAACTGGGCGGCGCCGCGGATCCCGCCGAGGGGGTTCTTGATTTCGTGGGCGAGGCCGCGCACCAGCATCTTGGTGGTTTCCTGCTTGGACAGCTGGGCCTCTTCCTTGGTGATGCGCAGCAGCCGGTCGCGGGGGTGGACCTCCAGCAGCAGCAGGGTTTCGCCCTGGCTGAGGATCGGCGTCACGGCGTAGTCGACGGTCAGGGTCTGGCCGGTCAGGGCGGTCAGCATGGCTTCGCGCTTGGTGAACGGATGCGCCTGCTCGACCGCCTGGCGCAGGGAGTTCAAGGCCTCGGTCGACTCGGTGAACAGCTCGCTGATGAACTGACCGTGGCTGCGCTGGCCGCTGATGGCGAGCAACATTTCGGCCGCGGGGTTCATGTACTCAAGGCGCAGTTCAGCGTTGAGCAGGATGGTCGCGGTGGTCAGGTTGTCGAGTAACAGTCTGTGCAGGGCATCGCTGATGGTCATGGGGACCTCTTTTGGAGCATGTCAAACGGGAGTGGTCCCGTTTGTGCGCGAACAAGGCGCCGATATGGGGAAAATGCAAAAACCAAACCAAGGCTCCGAAAAGAAGCGCAAACAGTCTGAAGTGCCCATTTCAGGCTCGATTGAGTGGCGTTCTGCCGGCTACGACAGGTGATTTCGAACCAAAATGGGATCGAGCCCGAGTGAGGAGGTAGTTTGGTGCACCGATTTGGTGCTTTTGTGATCCAGGTTACAGAAACGGCAGGATGCCGCTCTTTTCTTCCTCGGGTTTGTCCGCCAGCGGACATTCCGGGCGCTGGCCGTAGTCGGCCGTTTGGCAGGGGCGGGCCTGGCGTTTCTGGCTGAGAGACATGCGCACCATATGGAAGGGCTGATTGGCGGTGCGCTCGGCAATGCGGCCCTGTTCGTCGAGGATTTCCACCGCGAGCTGGTGGGTGCCACGATCGATGTTTTCCAGGGCGAAAACCGGGCTGGTGCCGGCGGCTCCGGTGGGCTTGCCGTCGAGCAGCAGGCGGTAGCCATGGCCGGGCTGCAGTCCCGGTTCGCTGGTGACGCTGACGATCAGGTTGCCCTCGGCGCTGCGCACCGTGGCATCCGGGTCGGGCACCAGGACGCGGACCATCTGGTAGTGAAAGATCGGCCCGGGGCTCGGGCTGGCCTTGCTGGTGGCAGGTGTTGCCGCCTGGCTGCGGGGATGGGCCGACATGCGGTTGCTCGGCGCCAGCGGCACCCGTGTCGCACCCTTGTGGGGCTGGTCGGTGAAGACCCGGTTACCCTGGCTGTCGATGTAGGTGTAGACCTCGGCCGCGGCTGGCAGGGTGACCAGCGATAATGCCAGGCCCAGCACCCGAATGAATGATCCGCTCATGAACGACTCAAGGTTTGTGCACCCGCTGGACGGTGAAGGTCACGGCAGGGCTCTGCTGTACGACCTTCTCGCCCTCCAGGGCCTGTACACCGAGGGTGTGTTCGCCACGGTCGACATTCACCAGTTGCAGGCGCGGGACGTTGCTCGGCTGGCCGTAGGGTGCACCATCGAGCAGCAGTCGCAACAGATGCTGGCGTTGCAGGCGCGGCTCGATCTTCACGCCGACGGTGAACGTCCCGTTGTTGGCGCGCAGGGCCTCTTCGGTCGGGATATCCGTCAGTTCGAGGGTGTTGTACGGCGCAGCGTTTTCATGAGGGGCGGCCGGTTGCGCGGCGACTGGCCGGGCTGGTGCCGGTGTGCCCGGCTTTTGCGTCTCGACGCTGTTGAGCGGCGGCAGTTCCACGGTCTGGGCGGCCATGCCGTCGGGCGGCTGGCTGCTGTAGGCGGTGTTGCCGTTGGCATCGGTGTACTTGTAGATCTGCGCCGACACCGGCAGGGCGAAGGTCAGCAGCAGATAGAGCAGGGGTCGACCCATGGCGGCTCCCGGTGAAGGTCCTGGTCGTGACAAGCTGTCAGCATAGAGCAGAACCGCCGGTCCTTTCACTGTGGGTGCAGGCACAATTCGCCCACGGCGCGCACCAGGGCCAGGTCGTGGATGTTGTCGAAGGCCAGGTCGCGGCGGGCCTGGCTCAGCCAGGCCGGGCATTGCGGGTCCTGCCGATGGGGGGCGAACGCGGCGTATTGCTTGAGCAGCTTGACCTGCAACTGATCCATCACCGGGCGGATCTGCGTGACCAGGTCGGGTCGGGCGATCACCGGAGCCTTGCCGGCGTTGCGCCATTTGGCCAGCAGGGCGTACTGCACCAGCTTGTTCGCCTCGATCTGTGCCGCGATGAACTGGCCGACCTCTTCCGGCTTGAGCTGGTAGGCCTGTGCCTGTTCCCGGGCGTTGGCGATCACCTGCTGTTCGCGGGTGCTGTCCTCGACCGGTTTGCCGCTGTCCCATTTGGTCAGGGCTACCTGGTTGGCGATGGTCAGGCGCTCGCTGATGGTCTGCAGCAGCGGTGCCAGGCTGTCCGGTGCGGGTGGGCTGGCGGCCAGCGCGCTGGTGCTCAGGCAGGCGGCCAGCAACAGGCTGGCGATACGGTTGTTCGGTGACATGGTGGGCTCCGGCTTTTCCGGTGGTGGAGGCAGGGGCCAGAGTTAACGCCACAAGACGCTGCGCACGCCAGTGCATTTTCATGAAAATGCTGCCCCCGGCGTCCGGGTTTTCCATCACCCATGAAAAATGCCCCGTCTCTTTCGAGGCGGGGCATTTTTGCAGGTTGTGCCTGCTTGCGCAGGCACGGGCCGGATATCAGACGCTGTAGTACAGGTCGTATTCCAGTGGGTGTACGAAGGTGCGGACCTTGATTTCTTCTTCGCTCTTGAGCTCGATGTAGGCGTCGATGAAGTCGTCGCTGAAAACGCCGCCCTTGGTCAGGAACGCACGGCCCTTGTCCAGCTCTTCCAGGGCTTCTTTCAGGCTGCCGCAAACCTGTGGGATTTCCTTGGCCTCTTCAGGCGGCAGGTCGTACAGGTTCTTGTCGGCGGCATCGCCTGGGTGGATCTTGTTCTGGATACCGTCCAGGCCGGCCATCAGCAGGGCCGCGAAGGCCAGGTATGGGTTGGCAGCCGGGTCCGGGAAGCGGGCTTCGATACGGCGCGCTTTCGGGCTGGAAACGTAAGGGATACGGATCGAGGCGGAACGGTTGCGAGCCGAGTAGGCCAGCATTACCGGAGCTTCGAAGCCTGGTACCAGACGCTTGTAGGAGTTGGTCGACGGGTTGGTGAAGCCGTTCAGGGCCTTACCGTGCTTGATGATACCGCCGATGAAGTACAGGGCGGTGTCGGACAGGCCGGCATAACCTTCGCCGGAGAAGGTGTTCTTGCCTTCTTTGGCGATGGACAGGTGAACGTGCATGCCCGAGCCGTTGTCGCCGTACAGAGGCTTCGGCATGAAGGTGGCGGTACGGCCGTAGGCGTCAGCCACGTTGTGTACGCAGTACTTCAGGGTCTGGACTTCGTCGGCCTTGGCCACCAGGGTGTTGAACTTCACACCGATTTCGTTCTGGCCGGCGGTTGCCACTTCGTGGTGGTGAACTTCGACCACCAGGCCCATTTCTTCCAGTGCGTTACACATGGAAGTACGGATTTCGTGGTCGTGGTCGCACGGAGGAACCGGGAAGTAGCCACCCTTGACGGCCGGACGGTGGCCCTTGTTGCCGCCTTCCACGTCCTGGTCGGTCATCCAGGAGCCTTGTTCGGAGAAGATCTTGAACATGGAGCCGGAGATGTCGGACTTGAACTTGACCGAGTCGAAGATGAAGAATTCAGGCTCCGGACCGACGAAAACGGTGTCGCCGATACCGGTGGACTTCAGGTATTCCTCGGCGCGACGGGCGATGGCGCGTGGGTCGCGGTCGTAGCCTTGCATGGTCGAAGGTTCGATGATGTCGCAAACCAGGATCAGGGTCGGCTCTTCGGTGAACGGGTCCAGCACCGCGGTGCTGTCGTCCGGCATCAGGATCATGTCGGAGGCTTCGATGCCTTTCCAGCCGGAAATGGAGGAACCGTCGAACATCTTGCCGATTTCGAAGAAATCGTCATCCAGCGCATCGCGAGCTGGCATGGTCACGTGGTGCTGTTTGCCTTTGGTGTCCGTGAAGCGCAGATCAATCCATTTAACGTCATGATCTTTGATGAGTTGAACCGACTTCGACATGGTGTCCTCCGGGTGGCTTCGGGCTGGATAGTGGAGTAGCCCTGAAATAGTAGTGATGCCGGCGCGAATACTCGGCCAAGGCAACCTGCCTCACAAGGGAGCAAATTGCATGCCAGTGCCCCGTGATGGGTTTTTTGCCCCAATCTCAAGCGTTCCAGCCAGGGTAGGAGAATTTTCGGGCATTCGCCGCACCTTTGTGGTGCCGGAAAATATCGATTCGACCTTTTTTGGTGCGCAGAAAACCGTCCGTACAATAACTGGTCAAACCTTGAGCAATTTCCGCTATAATCCGCGCCCCACTTTTTTCGGCCGGCCGTTCGCGCGCTGTTTTCATGAAACTAATCGTCAAAGTCTTCCCCGAAATCACCATCAAGAGCCGCCCTGTCCGGACGCGCTTCATTCGTCAATTGGCGAAGAACATCCGTGCCGTGCTCAAGGACCTGGATCCGGCCGTGGTGGTGAATGGCGTGTGGGACAACCTCGAACTGGAAACCGCGCTGACCGATCCGAAGGCTCTGCAGGAGTTCAAGGCCCGCCTGTGCTGTACGCCGGGTATCGCGCACCTGCTGCAGGTCGACGAATACCCGCTGGGCGACTTCGACGACATTACCGCCAAGTGCCTGCAGCACTACGCTGACGTGCTGCCGGGCAAGATCTTTTCCGTGCGCTGCAAGCGCGGTGGCAAGCACGGCTTCAGTTCCATGGACGTCGAGAAGCATGTCGGCAGCCGCCTGCGGCGTGAATGCGGTGCCGCCGGGATCTCCCTGAAGGACCCGGAAGTCGAGGTGCGGATCGAGATTCGCGACCAGCGGCTGTTCGTCATCCACGGCCAGCACGAGGGCCTCGGCGGCTTCCCGCTGGGCTCGGTGGAGCAGACCGTGACCCTGATGTCCGGCGGCTTCGACTCCACCGTCGCCGCCTACCAGATGATGCGCCGCGGCCTGATGACCCACTTCTGCTTCTTCAACTTGGGTGGCCGCGCCCACGAGCTGGGGGTGATGGAAGTCGCCCACTACCTGTGGAAGAAGTACGGCAGCTCCCACCGCGTGCTGTTCATCAGCGTGCCGTTCGAGGAAGTGCTGGGAGAAATTCTCGGCAAAGTCGATAACGGTCATATGGGCGTAGTATTGAAGCGTATGATGTTGCGGGCGGCGTCGGCGATGGCCGAGCGGCTGCACATCGATGCGCTGGTCACCGGCGAGGCGATTTCCCAGGTTTCCAGCCAGACGCTGCCGAACCTGTCGGTGATCGACTGTGTGACCGAGAAGCTGGTGATCCGGCCGCTGATCGCCAGCCACAAGCAGGACATCATCGACCTGGCCGACCAGATCGGCACCGGCGATTTTGCCCGGCACATGCCCGAATACTGCGGGGTGATTTCGGTCAACCCCAAGACCCACGCCAAGCGCTACCGCGTGGAGCACGAAGAGAAAGCGTTCGACATGGCGATCCTCGAGCGTGCGCTCGAACGCGCCAGGCTGGTCTCGATCGATCACGTGATCGACGAACTGGGCCAGGATCTGCAGATCGAAGAGGTCAGCGAGGCGCTGGCGGGTCATATCGTCCTCGACATCCGGCATCCGGATGCCCAGGAGGACGATCCGCTGGAACTGGCTGGCATCGAGGTACAAACGATGCCGTTCTATGCACTGAATGCTCGTTTCAAGGAACTGGACCCTACTCGCCAGTACCTGCTGTATTGCGACAAAGGCGTGATGAGTCGCCTGCATGCCCACCATCTGCTCAGTGAGGGGCATGCCAATGTGCGCGTTTATCGACCGAGCTAAGTGCCCGGGGCTGTTTGCCTGTGGCCTGCGTCACCGGCCCCCCGACGCCGCCGTCAAGCTGTAACGGCCACGCCGGACACTACCGTCAATCGCTGCCAAGACTTGTCAGCAAACCGAATCCTCTGATCGAGATACACAAGTGATCGAAAATCTACGCAACATCGCCATCATCGCCCACGTTGACCATGGCAAGACCACCCTGGTTGACAAACTGCTGCGTCAATCCGGCACCCTGGAACGCAACGAGCTCAACGACGAGCGCGTGATGGACTCCAACGACCAGGAAAAAGAGCGCGGCATTACCATTCTGGCGAAAAACACCGCCATCAACTGGAACGGCTACCACATCAACATCGTCGACACCCCCGGCCACGCCGACTTCGGTGGCGAGGTTGAGCGCGTGATGTCGATGGTCGACTCCGTGCTGCTGCTGGTCGACGCCCAGGACGGCCCTATGCCGCAAACCCGCTTCGTGACCAAGAAGGCCTTCGAAGCCGGTCTGAAGCCGATCGTCGTGATCAACAAGGTCGACCGTCCGGGCGCGCGTCCTGACTGGGTTCTGGACCAGATCTTCGACCTGTTCGACAACCTGGGTGCCACCGACGAACAGCTGGACTTCAAGGTCGTCTACGCCTCGGCCCTGAACGGCATCGCCGGCCTGGACCACACCGACATGGCCGAAGACATGACCCCGCTGTACCAGTCGATCGTCGACAACGTGCCGGCTCCGGACGTCGACCGCGATGGTCCGTTCCAGATGCAGATCTCCGCGCTGGACTACAACAGCTTCCTGGGCGTGATCGGCGTGGGTCGTATCGCCCGCGGTCGCATCAAGCCGAACACTCCGGTGGTGGCGATCGATGTCGACGGCAAGAAGCGCAACGGCCGTATCCTGAAGCTGATGGGCCACCACGGTCTGCACCGTGTGGACGTCGAAGAAGCCGCTGCCGGCGACATCGTCTGCATCAGCGGTTTCGACGAACTGTTCATCTCCGACACCCTGTGCGACATGAACACCGTCGAGGCGATGAAGCCTCTGACCGTCGACGAGCCGACCGTTTCCATGACCTTCCAGGTCAACGACTCGCCATTCTGCGGCAAGGAAGGCAAGTTCGTGACCTCCCGTAACATCAAGGAGCGTCTGGACAAGGAGCTGCTCTACAACGTGGCACTGCGCGTTGAAGAAGGCGACTCGGCCGACAAGTTCAAGGTTTCCGGCCGTGGTGAGCTGCACCTGTCGGTTCTGATCGAAACCATGCGTCGCGAAGGCTTCGAAATGGCCGTGGGCCGTCCTGAAGTGATCATCCGCGAAGTGAACGGCGTGAAGCAGGAACCGTTCGAAAACGTCACCATCGACATCCCTGAGGAATCCCAGGGCAAGGTCATGGAAGAAATGGGTCTGCGCAAGGGCGACCTGACCAACATGGCGCCGGATGGCAAGGGCCGTGTCCGTCTGGAATACAACGTTCCAGCCCGTGGTCTGATCGGTTTCCGTAACCAGTTCCTGACCCTGACCAACGGTGCAGGCATCCTGACCTCGATCTTCGATCGCTACGACACCATGAAGCCAGGCCAGATGTCCGGCCGTCTGAACGGTGTTCTGGTTTCGATCGAGACCGGCAAGGCCCTGACCTACTCCCTGGAAACCCTGCAGGCTCGCGGCAAGCTGTTCATCGAGCACGGCCAGGACATCTACAACGGTCAGATCATCGGTCTGAACAGCCGTGACAACGACCTGGGCGTCAACCCGACCAAGGGCAAGAAGCTCGACAACATGCGTGCTTCGGGCAAGGACGAGGTGATCGCCCTGGTTCCGCCAGTTCGCCACACCCTGGAACAGGCCCTGGAATTCATCCAGGATGACGAGCTGTGCGAAGTCACGCCGAAGTCGATCCGCCTGCGCAAGAAGATCCTGGACGAAGGCGAGCGTACCCGCGCTGCCAAGAAAGCCAAGGCTTGATCTTCTAGCTCCGGCTGAATGAAAAACGCCCCCGGTCGAAAGGCCGGGGGCGTTTTTTTGTGCGCAAGAAGCCAGGTGGGGCGATGGCTGGGCGGACGTCTTCGCCGATTCATCCGCGAAGGGTGCACCGCCGGTTTGAAGTCAGAACCGTTCCAGGTTCCGGCTCGGCGCCTGGCGCTCCTGGGGCTTGGGCTTGTAGGCGCAATAGCCCGGGCGCGGGCCGATCTTCGGGTGGTTGCGGCAGGTGTCCGGGCGCTTGTCATAAATGGTGCACAGCCGAGTCTTGCGGTCCAGGTACAGGCAATCGTTGTTGCTCATGCGCTGCAGGGTGAAGATCTCCGATTTCTGGTTGTAGCGCTCGACGATGCCTTCCTTCTGCAGGCGCTTGGCGATGTTCTTCGCCGGCTCGCCACGCTCGAACTCATCGACGATGCCGATGCGGATCAGGTCCTTGATCTTCACTTCCACGGGCAGGGTGCAGCAGCTGGACATGCAGCCGCCACACATGTGGCTGGAGTACTTCTGCCAGGTTTCCAGGCGGTCGAGCTCTGCGGCTGCGATCAGGGTCGGTTTCATCAGGTGGCGTCCAGGGGTGTATCGGGCGCGCGATCATACCGGGGCCTGTGGATTTGTGAACAACCTTTTGACGGTTTTTCGCACAATCGCGGATCTACCGGGAAATTTTTTGCGAATCCGGGTCTTGAGCGGCCCCTCGAATTTACCGGCCTTCGCCACTTCGAGTGGAAAAAACCCCGAACCAGAGCCATCACCCTGTGTCGAACCGACTAGGCTCAGACAACTCGTCCCGTAAATTGTCCATCTCGCTAGAGGTCGCATCGATGTCTCAGGAAACGCTTGTCCGTGAAACTGAGGTGGCTGCCTTTCGTGCCGCCGTCCTTGCCAAACTTACCTATGCAGTGGGTAAGGACCCCGACCATGCCTTCGACCACGACTGGTTCGAGGCGATTGCCCTGGCCGCCCGCGACCATATGGTCGAGCACTGGATGGATCACACGCGACAGATCTACCGCAAGGGACAGAAGCGGGTCTATTACCTTTCCCTGGAGTTTCTCATCGGTCGCCTGCTGTACGACAGCCTGAGCAACCTCGGCCTGCTGGATATCGCCCGCGAGGCGCTGGTGGACCTCGGTGTCGACCTGGAACGCATCCGCCTGCTGGAGCCCGACGCGGCGCTGGGCAACGGTGGCCTGGGGCGCCTGGCGGCGTGTTTCATGGAGAGCATGTCGACCCTCGGTATCGCCGGTCATGGCTATGGCATCCGCTACGAGCACGGGCTGTTCCGTCAGGCGATCGTCGACGGCTGGCAGCAGGAGCAGACCGAGAACTGGCTGGACTTCGGCAACCCCTGGGAGTTCGAGCGGGCCGAGGTGATCTACCCGGTGGGCTTTGGTGGCAGCGTCGAGACCGTGCATGACGAGACCGGCCAGGCCCGGCAGGTCTGGTGGCCGGCGGAAACCGTGCGGGCGGTCGCCTATGACACGCCGGTGGTCGGTTGGCGCGGGGCCAGTGTGAACACCCTGCGCCTGTGGCGGGCCCGGGCCACGGAGGAACTGCACCTGGAACGCTTCAATGCCGGCGACCACCTGGGGGCGGTGGCCGAGGTCGCCAGGGCCGAAAGCATCTCCCGCGTGCTCTACCCGGCGGACAGCACCGAGGCGGGGCAGGAACTGCGGCTGCGCCAGGAGTACTTCTTCGTTTCGGCGTCGCTGCAGGACCTGCTTCGGCGGCACAAGAACATGCACGACTCGGTGCTCAGTCTCGGTGAACATGCGGCGATCCAGCTGAATGACACCCACCCCTCGATTGCCGTCGCCGAACTGATGCGGCAATTGGTCGACCTGCACGGCGTGACCTGGGACGCGGCCTGGCAGGTGACCGTCGAAACGCTTTCCTACACCAACCACACCCTGCTGCCGGAGGCCCTGGAAACCTGGCCGGTGGGCCTGATGGAACGCATGCTGCCGCGGCACATGCAGATCATCTACCTGATCAATGCCCAGCATATCGATGCGCTGCGGGCCAAGGGCATCCATGACTTCGACGTGCTGCGCTCGGTGTCGCTGATCGAGGAAGACAACGGCCGCCGGGTGCGCATGGGCAACCTGGCGTTCCTCGGTTCCCACAGTGTCAACGGCGTGTCCGGCCTGCATACGCAACTGATGCGCAGCACGGTGTTTTCCGAGCTGCACAAGCTCTACCCGGAGCGGATCAACAACAAGACCAACGGCATCACCTTCCGCCGCTGGCTGTACCAGGCCAACCCGCGGCTGACCGAGATGATGGTCGATGCCCTGGGGGCCGAAGTGCTCGATCGCCCCGAGGATCTGCTGGTGGGCCTGGAGCCGTTCGCCGAAAAGGCCGGCTTTCGCAAGCAGTTCGCCGAGCAGCGCCTGCACAACAAGCGCGCCTTGGCGGCATTGATCCAGGAGCGGCTGGGCATTGCGGTCAACCCGGCGGCGATGTTCGATGTGCAGGTCAAGCGGATCCACGAATACAAGCGCCAGTTGCTCAACCTGTTGCACACTGTGGCGCTGTACCAGGCGATCCGCGCCGAGCCGGAAACCGACTGGGTGCCGCGGGTGAAGATCTTCGCCGGCAAGGCCGCGGCGAGTTATCACCAGGCCAAGCTGATCATCAAGCTGACCAACGACATCGCCCGTACCGTCAACAACGACCCGACCGTGCGCGGCCTGCTCAAGGTGGTGTTCCTGCCCAACTACAACGTCAGCCTGGCGGAAAGCATCATTCCGGCCGCCGACCTGTCGGAGCAGATCTCCACTGCCGGTTTCGAGGCCTCGGGCACCAGCAACATGAAGTTCGGCCTCAATGGCGCGTTGACCATCGGCACGATGGACGGCGCCAACGTGGAGATGTGCGAGCGGGTCGGCCAGGAGCACATGTTCATCTTTGGCCTCAGTGCCCAGCAGGTCGAATCGCGCAAGCGCAATGGCGAGTTCAGTGCCGCGCAGGACGTGGCCGCCTCCCATCGGCTCAACGATGTGCTGCAGGCGATTCGTGGCGGGGTGTTTTCCCCGGACGATCCGGCACGCTATGTCGGCCTGGTCGACTCGCTGATCGACTACGACCGCTTCCTGGTCTGTGCCGACTTCGACAGCTACTGGGCCGCCCAGGGCAAGGTCGAGGCGCTCTGGCACGACAGCAAGGAATGGTGGCGCTCGGCTGTGCTGAACAGTGCCCGGATGGGCTGGTTCTCCTCGGACCGGACCATTCGCGAGTACGCCACCGAGATCTGGAAAGCGTTGGAGTAATCTTTTGCAATAAGTTGTGAGGCCGACCCCACTCTGGTGGGGCCGGATCGATATACTACGCGGCAGATTGGCCGGCTCCCACAAGAGCGGGCGTGTCGTGACGCCGCTTAGGGATATCGTGCATGCAATGGATTCTGATGCTGGTCGGGTTGGTACTGGGCTGGATGGTCGACGAGATCATCCTTGACGCCCTGATCGGCGCATTGTTCGGTTTGGTGATCGGCCAGGCGTTCCGCCTCGGGAGCCTGGGGCGCAGGGCTCGCGCTCAGGAGGCCCGCTTGCAGCAGGCGCAACAGGCGCTGGCCAGCCTCGAGCAGCGGGTTCGCGAACTGGAGGTGGTCGGCGTCGCCCGGGCGGAACCGCCTGTTGCCGCTGCCGTCGAGCCCACCCCGGTCGTCGACGAAGCACCTGTCGCCCCCCAGGCAGCCGAGCCGATCGTCGAGCCGGCTGCGCAGGCGCCACGCGCCGAGCCCGAACTGATCTGGGAACTCCCGCCGGAACTGCAAGAGCTCTCGCCGCGCAATGAGCCCCAGGCCGTACGCCCCGAAGTCGACGCCTGGACGCCGCAGCCGATCGAGGTGCGCGAGCCGGTCGCGCCGCCTGTACCTCCGACTCCCCGCGAGCCGAACCTGATCGAGCGTGCCGTGGCGGGCGCCCGCAACTGGCTGTTCGGTGGCAACACCGTGCTGCGGGTCGGCGTGCTGCTGCTGTTCCTCGGCCTGGCCTTCCTGTTGCGTTATGCCACCGAGGGCATGGTGGTGCCGGTCGAGCTGCGCTACGCCGGCGTCGCCGGCTGTGCGCTCGGGCTGCTCGGCCTGGGCTGGTGGCTGCGCCTGCGCAATGGCAGCTACGGCCTGATGCTGCAGGGCACGGGGATCGCCGTGCTGTACCTGACGGTGTTCGCCGCGATGCGCCTGCACCCGTTGCTCGACCCTTCCGCCGCCCTTGGCCTGCTGGTGGCGGTCACGGTGTTCTCGGCGATTCTCGCGGTGACCCAGGACGCCCTCGGGCTGGCCGCGGCTGCCGCGCTGGGCGGCTTTGCCGCGCCGATCCTGACCTCCACCGGCTCCGGCAACCATGTCGCCCTGTTCAGTTACTTCATCCTGCTGAACAGCGGCATCCTGGCGATCGCCTGGTTCAAGGCCTGGCGCCTGCTCAATCTGATCGGCTTCGTCGGCACCTTCGGTATCGGCTTCGCCTGGGGCGTGCGTTCCTACCAGCCCGAGCTGCTGTGGAGCACCGAGCCGTTCCTGGTGCTGTTCTTCCTGATGTACCTGGCTATCGGCCTGCTGTTCGCCCGGCGCAAGCTGCGGGAAATGACCGGCGGGCCGCAGGACGACAGTCGTGAAGGGCTGTTGCACTGGTCGGCGCGCCAGGGCGACTACGTCGATGGCACCCTGCTGTTCGGCCCGCCGCTGGTGGGCTTCGGGCTGCAGTTCGCGCTGGTCCAGCATCTGGAGCTCGCGGCGGCGTTCAGCGCCCTGGCGCTGGGGATCATCTACATGGGCCTGGCCCGCCTGCTGATGGGCGGCCGCGCGCTGCTGCTGGCGGAAACCTGCCTGGCACTGGGGGTGATCTTCGCCAGCCTGGCGATTCCGCTGGGCCTCGATGCGCGCTGGACGGCGGCGGCCTGGGCAGTGGAGGGCGCGGGGGTGTTCTGGCTCGGCCTGCGCCAGCAACGGCCGTTCGCGCGGATCTTCGCGCTATTGCTGCAATTGGGCTCGGCCCTGTCGTTCGCCGGCACCCTGCAGGCGGGCGAACACAGCCTGCTCGATGCCGCGCCGCTGGGCGCTTTGCTGCTGGGGTTGGCCCTGTTGTTCAGCTTCTGGCAATTGCGCCAGGCCGCGCCCGGAGAGGCGGCCGAGTGGGAGCGGCGCGGCGTTCCGGTGCTGGCCTGCCTGGGCCTGGCCTTCCTCTATCTGCTGGCGCCGCTGTTCTTCCTCAGCCAGGGCACGGCCATCAGTTGGGCGCTGGCCGGGCTGGCGACGCTGTTTGCCGGCCTGCGTCTGCAATCGCGGGCGTTCCTGTTCAGCGCGTTTGCCGTGCAACTGCTCGGCGGCGCGCTGTTCCTGGCGCGGCTGCAGGGGGCCGAAGGCGAGTCGTCGGCGGTGTTCAGTGCCGGCTGGAGCGGCCTGATGAGTGCTTCGCTGATCGGCCTGTCGCTGATCGGCGGGATGTTGCTGGCGGCCCGCGACGAGATGGTGCGCAACGATGCCCGGCTGCTGCGGGCATTGTCGGTAATCCTGCTGGCAGGCCTGGCGTTGATCAACCTGGCGGTGCTGTTCGTACTGCCCTGGGGCACGGCCAGTGGTGTCTGGGCCGCCAGCGGCCTGCTGATCATCTGGCTGAGCCTGTACCTGCGTCAGCGTCTGAGTTTCCTCTTCGGCCTGCTGTTGCAACTGATCGGTGGCGGGGCCTTCCTGCTCGAAGGGGCGGTGCAGTTCGGCGCGTTCGACAGCGATGGCCTGCGTCTGCTCGGCCACAGCGGTTTCTGGACGCCGCTGGTGCTCGGACTGGCTGCCTTCGTCGGCGCCTGGCGCCTGCAGCGGGACAGCCTGCCGACGGTGTTCGATGTCCTGAGCCTGCAGCGTCTGTCCCAGGTGCTGCTGGTCTGGGGCACCGGCTGGTGGGCACTGGCCTGGGCCGGTGAGGTCATGCTGTTCGCCGCGCCGTCCAGTTGGGCGTCCTGGATGCTGGCAATCGCCACGGCCAGTGTGGCGCTTTGGGCACTCCTGGCGGTGCGCCTGCGCTGGCCGGACCTGGCCCGGTTGTGCAGCCTGCTGGTGCCGGTGGCCGGGATCATCCTGCTGCTGGACTGGACCCGCCTCTACAACCCGGCGGCACAGTTCGGCTGGCTGGTGTGGCCGGCGCTGTTCGCCGTGCACCTGCTGTCGTTGCGCAAGTTGGCGCCGCAGTTGCCGGCACGGGTGTCGAGTGTCGCCCACGTGCTGGGTTGCTGGCTGATCCTTGGCGTGCTGGCGCTGGAGTTGCGCTACGGCCTGCTGTTGCTGTCGGAGCATTACAACGCCTGGCGCTGGCTGGGTTACGCGATCCTGCCGAGCCTGTACCTGGTGCTGATGGCCGCGCCGCGCGAATGGCCGTGGCCGATTGCCGCCTACTCACGCGAATACCGCCTGTACGCTGCCGCACCGCTGGCCTTGCTGATGCTCGGCTGGTTCTGGCTGGCCAACAGCTTCAGCGACGGTCACGCCGAGCCGCTGCCGTACGTGCCGCTGCTCAACCCGCTGGAACTGGGGTTGCTGTTCGCCCTGGGCAGCCTCTACATCTGGTCGCGCAGCGCGGTGCCCCAGCTGGGTGTACGCGCCGCCCACGCCGAGCTGGCCGCCCAGGCGGTCTGCAGCCTGTCGCTGTTCGCCTTCGTCACGGCGCTGGTGATGCGCGCCGCCCACCATTGGGGTGGGGTGGATTTCGAGCTGGATGCGCTGTTGGGGTCGATGCTGGTGCAGGCCGGTCTGTCGATCGCCTGGAGCCTGATCGCCCTGAGCCTGATGATCGGTGGCCACCTGCGCCATCGTCGCGAGGTCTGGCTGATGGGTGCGGCGTTGATCGCCGTGGTGGTGGCCAAGCTGTTCTTCGTCGAGCTGAGCAACCGTGGCGGCCTGGCGCGGATCGTCTCGTTCATCGGCGTCGGTGTGCTGATGCTGGTGGTGGGCTATTTCGCGCCGCTGCCGCCCAAGCGCGCGGAGGCCGAGCCGACCGACAAGCAAACGGAAGGAGTGTCGTCTTGATTCGCAAGTTGAGCCCGGGTCGCCTGGGCGTGCTGCTGCTGTGCCTGAGTGCATCGTTGTCGGCCCAGGAAAAGCCGGCGGACTTCAGCACTATCGTGCCCCTGGCCCTGAGCGGCGAGGGCCCCTGGTACCGGCTGGAACTGCCGCTGACCTTGCAGGCCCAGGCCCGCCAGGCCGAACTGAACGACGTCCGGGTGTTCAACTCGGCGGGGGAGCCGCAGGCCTACGCCCTGCTCCAGGAGCAGGCACAGTCGAGCCAGCAGCGCAGCCAGACCGATGTGAAGTGGTTTCCGCTCTACAGCTCGGTCGATGCCCCCCAGGCCGCGCCCAGCGTGCGGGTGCAATCGACGACGTCCGGCACGCTGGTCGAGGTGACGCCGTCCAGCCAGTTGGAAGCCGGCGAAGAAGTGCTGCGTGGCTGGTTGCTCGATGCCAGTGCGATCAAGGCGCCGTTGCAGCAACTGGTGCTCGACTGGACCAGCGAGCGCGACGGCTTCCAGCGTTTCAGCATCGAGGCCAGCGATGACCTGCAGCACTGGCAGCCCTGGGGCGAGGGTCAGGTGGCGCGACTGTCCTTTGCCGACGAGCGCATCGAACAGCGCGAGGTGAGCCTGCCGGGGCAGTCGGCGCGTTACCTGCGCCTGCTGTGGCGGTCGCCGCAGTCGGCACCGGTGTTGAATGCGGCACAACTGGTAAGCAGCACCAGCAGCCTTTCGGCGTCGCCGCTGGCCTGGTCGCAACCGCTGGCTGGCAGTACGGCCAAGTCGGGCGAATACACCTGGAGGCTGCCCACGGCAATGAACCTGGAACAGGTGCGGATCGAGCTGGCCCAGCCCAACAGCCTGGCGCCGGTGAGCCTGTATGGGCGGCGCAGTGGCAACGAGGCCTGGCAGACGCTGGGCAGTGGCCTGCTCTATCGGTTGACGCAGGGCGGCCAGGATGTGTTGCAGGACGCCCTGGAGCTGTCCGGCTACGGCGTTGCGCAGTTGAAACTGGTGGTCGACGAGCGTGGCGGTGGGCTTGGAGCAAAGGCTCCGGCGCTGAGTTATGCCGTGCGGCCGACGCAACTGGTGTTTCTGGCCCGTGGCAACGCACCGTTCTCCCTGGCACTGGGCAATGCGACGGTGGGGGCGGCAAACCTGCCCTTGTCGACGCTGATTCCCGACTACAGCCCGCAGCGCCTGGCCGGGGTCGGCAAGGCCACTGCGGGCGCAGCGCAGGCGGCCGCGCCGCAAGCCCCGGCGGTCGCGGCGGCGCCAACGACCGACTGGAAAAAGATCGGCCTGTGGGCGGTGCTGCTGCTGGGTGTGGCGGCGCTGGGGGGCATGGCCTTCAGCCTGCTGCGCAAGCCGCAGGGCTGACGACCGGCACATAGAGTCCTGGGGGCAGTCCGGTCTGGGCCTTCTCTACAGCCTGGCCCCCTGCTTTAGGGGGCTACAGAAGGGGCCTGCCGGCGCTTTTGGTCTACGCTGAAGCCGACCTGTGAACTCTCTATGCGTCATCCCTGTCTGAGCAGGAGGATTTGCAGCGCAACTCGCGTTAAACTGCGCGGGTTTTCAAGCCCCCCCTTTCTCCGGAGTCATCCATGTCCCGCGTTACCCTGAGTCGCTTTTTGATTGAGCAGACCCGCAGCAACAACACGCCTGCCGATCTGCGTTTCCTGATCGAGGTGGTTGCGCGCGCCTGTAAGGAAATCAGCCACGCCGTCTCCAAGGGCGCGCTGGGTGGCGTCCTGGGCAGCATGGGCACCGAGAACGTGCAGGGCGAGGTGCAGAAGAAGCTCGACGTCCTGTCCAACGAAATCCTGCTCGAAGCCAACGAGTGGGGCGGCCACCTGGCCGGCATGGCGTCCGAGGAGATGGACAATGCCTACCAGATCCCCGGCAAGTACCCGAAAGGCGCCTACCTGCTGGTGTTCGACCCGCTGGACGGCTCGTCGAACATCGACATCAATGCCCCGGTCGGCACCATCTTCTCGGTACTGCGCTGCCCGAACGAATACCTGAGCCAGAACGAAGCCCTGAACGAAAAGGCCTTCCTGCAGCCGGGTACCCAGCAGGTCGCCGCCGGCTACGCGATCTATGGCCCGCAGACCATGCTGATCCTGACCCTGGGCAATGGCGTCAAGGGCTTCACCCTGGACCGTGAGATGGGCAGCTTCGTGCTGACCCACGAGGACATCACCATCCCGGCTTCCACCCAGGAATTCGCGATCAACATGTCCAACCAGCGCCACTGGGAAGCCCCGGTGCAGCGTTACGTCGAAGAGCTGCTGGCCGGCGAGACCGGTCCGCTGAAAAAGAACTACAACATGCGCTGGGTGGCCGCGATGGTGGCCGACGTGCACCGCATCCTGACCCGTGGCGGCCTGTTCATGTACCCACGCGACAGCCGCGAGCCGTCCAAGCCGGGCAAACTGCGTCTGATGTACGAAGCCAACCCGATGTCGTTCCTGATCGAGCAGGCGGGCGGCGCGTCCACCGACGGCCACCAGCGCATCCTCGACATCCAGCCTGACGGCCTGCACCAGCGTGTCGCGGTGTTCCTCGGTTCGAAGGAAGAAGTGGAACGGATCACCGGCTACCACAAGGAATAAACCCATGTCCGCGCCCTGGCAGCCTCTGCTCCAATGGTGGTTCGGTTCAGCCGGGCTGCCCAGTGAGATCGAGGCTGACAAGGGTCGGTTGTGGTTCGGCAAGCGTGACAGCCAGGACCGCGAGGCGCGCGAGCGTTTCGGGCCCTGGGTCGAGCAGGCCCTGGCCGGCGGTTTGACCGAGTGGACGCAATGTCCGCAGGGTTGGCTGGCCGTGGTACTGCTGCTCGATCAACTGCCGCGGATGATCTTCCGCGATTCCCCTGCGGCCTTTTCCGGTGATGCCCGCGCCCAGGCGCTGGTGGCGCAGGGGATTGCCGCCGACTTCGACCGGCAATTGCCGGCGATACAGCGTTCCTTCATCTACCTGGTGTTCGAGCATTGCGAGCATCCGGCGGCGCAGAACGAGGCGGTGTCCCGGTTCGCGGCGTTGCTGCGCGAGCAGCCGGAGGATCAGCGGGCGGTGTTTGCCAGTCAGCTGGATTATGCCGAGCGGCATCAGCGGATCATTGCCCGGTTCGGGCGCTTTCCCCATCGCAACGCCATCCTGGGGCGCAAGTCCACGGCCGATGAAGTGGCGTTTCTGCGTGAGCCCGGCTCACGCTTCTAGTATCTGCGCGTGCTGCCCTTGTGGGCGCCGGCTTGGTGGCGATAGCGGTGTGTCAGGTGACGAGGTTTCGGTTGCCGGATTGCTTTCGCGGGCAAGCCACGCTCCTACAGGTTTGTGCCGTACACAAGCCATGTGTACGGCGCTCGTAGGAGCAGGGCTTGCCCGCGAAGGCGCCGGCGCGGTCGTCAGATCCGGAAACTGCCCACCAGGTGCTTCAGGCGTGCCGCCTGCTGTTCCAGGTCGGCACAGGCCCGCAGGGTTGCCTGCAGGTTCTCCACCCCTTCCTGGTTCAGGGTGTTGATCTCGGTGATATCGACGTTGATCGACTCTACCACCGCAGTCTGCTCCTCGGTCGCGGTCGCCACCGACTGGTTCATGCCGTCGATCTCGCCGATCCGCTGGGTCACGCTGCCCAGCCGTTCGCCGGCCTGGTTGGCGATACCGACGCTGTTTTCGCTCTGGCGTTGGCTGTCGGTCATGAGAGTGACCGCCGCGCGGGCGCCGACCTGCAGCTCCTCGATCATCTTCTGCACCTGCTGCGCCGAGTCCTGGGTGCGGTGGGCGAGGTTGCGCACCTCGTCGGCGACCACGGCAAAGCCGCGACCGGCCTCGCCAGCCCGGGCCGCCTCGATGGCGGCGTTGAGCGCGAGCAGGTTGGTCTGCTGGGAAATGCTGGTGATCACGTCGAGGATCTGCCCGATGTTCACCGTATTGCTGTTCAACGTCTCGATGTTGCCGCAGGAGTCGCTGATCTGCGCCGACAACTGCTGCATCGCGCCGATAGTCTTGTCCACCACCTGCTGACCGTCCTCGGCGAGGTTGCGTGCCTCGCTCGAATGCTGCGAGGCGAGGGCGGCGTTCTGGGCGATTTCCTGGGCCGCGGCGCCGAGCTGGTTGATCGCTGCCGCCACGCTGCTGGTGCGGTTGGCCTGCTGGTCGGAGTTGAACATCGACGAGTTGGAGGCGCTGACCACGCGCAGGGCGACCTCGTTGACCTGGCCGGTGGCCGAGGCCACTTCACGGATCGAGGTGTGGATGCGCTCCACGAAACGGTTGAACGACATGCCCAGGGTGCCGAACTCGTCGTGGCCGTGAATGGTCAGGCGCTTGGTCAGGTCGCCTTCACCCTCGGCGATGTCGTGCATCGCCCGGCCCATCAGGTGCAGCGGCTGCATCAGCACACGGATCAGCATGCCCAGCAGGGCGATGATGATCACCACGGCAATCACCATGGCGACGATGGCCGAGGTGCGGAACTCGCTGAGCATCGAGAACGCGGTGTCCTGGTCCAGCACCAGCGCCACGTACCAGTCGGCCGAGGGCACGCCGTTGACGTGGGTGAAGGAGATGAACTGGGTCTTGCCACCCACCGTCACTTCCTTCAGGCCGGGGCTGATCTTCGGTGTGTCGTCCGGATAGGCTTCGGCGAGGTTCTTGAGAATCAGCTTGCTGTCCGGGTGGATCAGGATCTTGCCGTCGGCGCTGACGATGAAGGCATGGCCGTGGCCGCCGAAATTCAGCGAGTTGATGATTGCACTGACACTGCCCAGGTCGATGTCGGCACCGCTCACACCGATGAACTTGCCCTCATGCTGCACCGGCGTGGCGATGGTGATCACCAGCTTGCCGGTCGAGGCGGCGATGTAGGGCTCGGTGACGATGGTCTGCTGGGCGGCGTTGGCAGCCTTGTACCAGCCGCGGGCCCGTGGGTCGTAGTCGGCGGGGCGGTTGCCGGCCGGCACCGAGAACATCACGCCTTCCTGGCTGCCGAAGTAGCTCAACTGGAAGTTGCCGGTATAGGCGGGCAGGCCGACCGCACGCTTGAGGCTGTCGGCGGAGCTGCCGTCCACGGCGATCTGCTGGGACAGCGACTGCAGCAGTTGGATACGGCTTTCCAGCCAGGTCTGGATGTTGCTGGTGGTCAGACTGCCCAGTTCCTGCATCGATGCCTGGGTGCTGTTGTACAGCGCCTGGCGCTGCCGATAGTCGTTGAACAGGATGAAGCAGGCGAACGCCACGGCGACCACGAGGGCCGCAGCCAGGAGAATCTTGTGGCTGAATTTGAGGTTTCTGGTCATGAAATGGCTGTCTGCAAAAGGCGGGTCAACGAAGGGCGACAATTTGCCACGTTTAATGGCGTCGCGCCTCTATCTCTCGGCATCGTCTCGTTAAAGATTAGTTTCTTGACGGTAAAGCCGACGAAACGCCAGTTCCGCCCGCAAAACTGCTGATCTGCAAAGGAAAGCCCTGTAAGAAAAGGTCGTAGGTTCGGGAACCAGATGGCGGTTTTCTCTTCTAAGCTTGCGGTAGGCCCCCGTGCCGACCTTTCCGTCCCCAGGAGTTTCTCCCCATGTCGTTGCGCTCTCTCGCTCTGTTGTCGTTCTGCGTGCTGCTGGCCGCCTGCAGCAAGGTCAACCAGGCAAACTACTCGAAGTTGTCCACGGGCATGCCCAAGGCCGAAGTCGAGGCATTGCTCGGTTCGCCGTCCGATTGTTCCGGCGCGCTGGGCATGTCCAGTTGCACCTGGGGTGACAAGAACAGCTTTATCAGCGTGCAGTACGCCGGTGACAAAGTCCTGATGTTTTCCGGGCAAGGCCTGAAGTAAACCGGGGCACAAGCCCTCGGGAGAAGAAGAAATGTTGCGTTTAGTGGTTACTCTTTTGGCTGGCTTGTTGCTGGCCGGTTGCGCTACGTCCGGTGACGATCTGGCGCCCAAGACCGCAGGTCACGTCGACCTCAAGCGTTACCAGGGCACCTGGTACGAGCTGGCGCGGATGCCGATGTACTTCCAGCGCAACTGTGCCCAGTCCGAGGCCCGCTACAGCCTGATGCCCGACGGCAGGATGGCGGTGTTCAACCGCTGCCTGACCGAGCAGTGGACCTGGGAAGAGGCCAAGGGCACCGCGACACCGCAGGTCGAAGGGCAGACCGACAAGCTCTGGGTGCGTTTCGACAACTGGTTCACCACGCTGCTGCCGGGCGTGGCGAAGGGTAACTACTGGATTCTCTATGTCAGCGACGACTACCACACCGCGATTGTCGGCGACCCGAGCCGGCGCTATCTGTGGCTGTTGTCGCGCAGCACCAAGATCAGCGCCGATACCCGCGAGGACCTGCTGAGCCGGGCGCGGCAGCAGGGGTATGACACCACCCGACTGATCTGGCGTACGCCCGACTCGAAGATGTCCCACTGAGTTTACGGGCCGCTGCTCGCTCGTTCCCACGCTCCGCGTGGGAACGCAACCCGTGACGCTTCGCGTTTTCAGTTCAGCAGTTCACGCAACACCTGGGCGAAGGCTCGCGTGCTTTCCTCTTCTGCCGCATGTCGGCCACCGCGTACCGCCCACTGGCCGTTGACCATCACGTCACGCACCTGGCGATCGCCGCCGGCGAACAGCCAGCGATTGAGAATGCCGTCGTCCTCGGCGGTCGCCAGATACGGGTCGTTGCCGTCGAGCACCAGCCAGTCGGCGCGCTTGCCCACTTCCAGGCCGCCAATGGCTTGCCCGAGCGCCTGGGCACCGCCTTCCAGGGCCGCGTCGAACAACGTGCGCCCGACCATCGGCTGATCGGCCCGGTACAGGCGGTTGCGCCGCTGGTCGCGCAGGCGCTGGCCATATTCCAGCCAGCGCAGTTCCTCAACCACGCTCAGTGACACATGGCTGTCGGAACCAATGCCCAGGCGACCGCCCTGGGCGAGGAAGTCCACGGCCGGGAAAATCCCGTCGCCGAGGTTGGCCTCTGTGGTCAGGCACAGGCCGGCAATCGCCCGGCTGCGGGCCATGTGGCTGACTTCCTCGGCATCGGCATGGGTGGCATGCACCAGGCACCAGCGCGAGTCCACCTCGAGATGGTCGTAGAGCCACTGCAACGGGCGCTTGCCGCTCCAGGCCAGGCAGTCGTCGACTTCCTTCTGCTGCTCGGCGATGTGGATGTGCACCGGGCAGTGCCGGTCGCTGGCGGCCAGCACTTCGCTGATCTGTTGCGGAGTCACCGCCCTGAGCGAGTGGAAGCACAGGCCCAGGGCCTGGGCCGGCTGTCTTGCCAGCAACGGCTGCAAACGTGCCTGCAACTTCAGGTAATTCTCGGTACTGTTGATAAAGCGTCGCTGACCGTCGCTGGGTGCCTGGCCGCCAAAACCGGAGTGGCTGTAGAGCACGGGCAGCAGGGTCAGGCCGATGCCGGCGTCGGTGGCGGCCTGGCTGATGCGCAGGGCCAGTTCGGCCGGGTCGGCGTAGGGCTGGCCCTGGGTATCATGGTGCACGTAGTGGAACTCGGCCACCGAGGTGTAGCCGGCCTTGAGCATCTCGATGTAGAGCTGGCGAGCGATGATGCCCATCTGCTCGGGACTGATCCTGCCCACCAGGCGGTACATCAGGTCGCGCCAGGTCCAGAAACTGTCGTTCGGGTTGCCGGCGACTTCCGCCAGCCCGGCCATCGCCCGCTGGAAGGCGTGGGAGTGCAGGTTCGGCATGCCCGGCAGCAGCGGGCCGCCCAGCCGTTCGGCACCCTGTGCATCGGAATCGGCCTCGACCCGGGCCAGCACGCCCTGGGCGTCGACCTCGAGGCGTACGTTTTTGGCCCATCCACTAGGCAGCAGCGCGCGTTCGGCAAAGAAGGCGGACATGGTTCAGCACCCCATCGTGTGTTATTTGTATATACATATACAGACGTTTGCCTGCCCGGTAAACTCCGGCAAGCTGGTATCCTGTCCTGCAGACGCCTGTGACATGACCTACAGCCACCCCTGGAACCGAACAAGGATTTACTGTGCCGACTCCGCCTGCCAACAACCCGCTGGCTGCCCAAATGGGCGAAAGTCCGGCGCCGTTATATGCCCGCGTCAAACAGATGATCACCCAGCAGATCGACAGCGGAAACTGGCCGCCGCATTACCGCGTGCCGTCCGAGAGCGAGCTGGTGGAGCAACTGGGCTACAGCCGCATGACCATCAACCGCGCCCTGCGGGAAATGACCGCCGAAGGTTTGCTGGTGCGCATGCAGGGGGTCGGCACCTTCGTCGCCGAGCCCAAGACCCAGTCGGCGCTGTTCGAGGTGCATAACATCGCCGACGAGATCGCCTCGCGCGGTCATCGCCACACCTGCAAGATCATCACCCTCGGCGAGGAGACCGCCGGCTCCGAGCGTGCCGTGGCCCTGGACATGCGCGAGGGGCAGAAGGTCTTCCACTCGCTGATCGTGCATTTCGAGAATGACATCCCGGTGCAGATCGAGGACCGTTTCGTCAACGCGCAGGTGGCGCCGGACTACCTCAAGCAGGATTTCACCCTGCAGACGCCCTACGCCTACCTGTCACAGGTCGCACCGCTGACCGAGGGCGAGCATGTGGTCGAGGCGATTCTCGCCGATGCCACCGAGTGCGAGCTGTTGCAGATCGAGCCTGGCGAGCCGTGCCTGATGATCCGCCGGCGGACCTGGTCCGGTCGCCAGCCGGTGACCGCCGCCCGGTTGATTCACCCCGGTTCCCGTCATCGTCTGGAAGGACGCTTTACCAAATGAGTTCACTGAAAGTCTTGCGTGCGGCGGACTACCCGCGCATGCCGTGGAAAAACGGCGGTGGCAGCACCGAAGAGATCACCCGCGACGAGGGCGAGGGCCTGGAAGGGTTCGGCTGGCGCCTGTCGATTGCCGATATCGGCGAGTCGGGCGGTTTTTCCAGTTTTGCCGGCTATGAGCGGATCATCACCGTGCTGCAGGGCGCGGGCATGACCCTGCAGGTCGATGGTCAACGCACCCGCGCGTTGCTGCCGCTGGACCCGTTCGCCTTCAGTGGCGCGAGCCAGGTCAGTTGTAGCTTGCTCGAGGGCCCGATCCGCGATTTCAACCTGATCTACGCGCCGGAGCGCTACAGTGCCCGGCTGCAATGGCTCGATGCCGTGCAGCCCAAGCGTTTCTTCACTTCGGCGGCGGTGCTGCTGATCTTCAGTGTCAGCGACCAGTTGCATGTCGGCCTGGCCGACACGGGTTATGAAGTACTCGGCCGGCATGACTGCCTGCGGCTGGACGGCAGCGTCGGGCTGCAGGAAGTGGCGGTGACCGGCCGTTGCGGTGTGATCGAGCTGATGCCTGCCTGATTCCGCTAAATCCCACTCTATTTTGAGGTCATCCCCCGATTCCCGTGGGATTTATCCGCGAAAGCGTCCGCGCAAGCGGCGCAGGGCTTGAGAGCCTTTTCGCGGATAAAACCGGTCTCCACAGGGTGTGCGTGCCTCCCGTCGATTTCGGGTACTCCCTCTCGCACTATTTTGTTACCGAACGCCCCAACGTGGCGCAAAAGCCTCTTCCGGTAACAGCTTCCCACCTACAGCTTCGCCTAATCCTACAAATTCATTTTTCGCTCCAGGCCACGTCCCACGGCACTTGGCGACTACTCTGAAAAATTCTTCAGGGCTCGCATTCCGAGTTGGCCGCTTGATTGCATATGCTTGTATGTACAAGTAAATATGTGTGCGTATGAGTCGTCAGGGAGGCATTACGCACCCACTCATTTTTCGCTTGTGACGGGGTATCCGGCACAGGCTCGCTTGCCCACTGCCTGGGCGGGTTCGGACGATCGCAGAGGAGTTTTTTCGTGACTGAGAATACCCAGAAACCTACCGCCACCTTTACCAAGCGCCGTGACGTCGAAATCCGTGCCGCCCGTGGCAACAAGCTGACCGCCAAGAGCTGGCTGACCGAAGCGCCGCTGCGGATGCTGATGAACAACCTCGACCCGCAGGTGGCCGAGAACCCCAAGGAACTGGTGGTTTACGGTGGTATCGGGCGTGCCGCGCGCAACTGGGAGTGCTACGACAAGATCGTCGAGAGCCTGACCCACCTCAATGACGACGAAACCCTGCTGGTGCAGTCCGGCAAGCCGGTCGGCGTGTTCAAGACCCACAGCAACGCCCCGCGCGTACTGATCGCCAACTCCAACCTGGTGCCGCACTGGGCCACCTGGGAACACTTCAACGAACTGGACGCCAAGGGCCTGGCCATGTACGGCCAGATGACCGCCGGCAGCTGGATCTACATCGGTAGCCAGGGCATCGTCCAGGGCACCTATGAAACCTTCGTCGAAGCCGGTCGCCAACACTACGACAACAACCTCAAGGGCCGCTGGGTGCTGACCGCCGGCCTGGGCGGCATGGGCGGCGCGCAGCCGCTGGCCGCGACCCTGGCCGGTGCCTGCTCGCTGAACATCGAATGCCAGCAGACCAGCATCGACTTCCGCCTCAAGACCCGCTACGTCGACGAGCAGGCCAAGGACCTCGATGACGCCCTGGCCCGCATCGCCAAGTACACCGCCGAAGGCAAGGCGATCTCCATCGCCCTGTGCGGCAACGCCGCCGAAATCCTGCCGGAACTGGTCCGTCGCGGCGTGCGCCCGGACATGGTCACCGACCAGACCAGCGCCCACGACCCGCTCAACGGCTACCTGCCGGCCGGCTGGACCTGGGAAGAGTACCGCGCCCGCGCGCTGACCGAACCGGCCGCCGTGGTGAAGGCCGCCAAGCAGTCGATGGCGGTGCACGTCAAGGCGATGCTGGCATTCCAGAAGCAGGGCATCCCGACCTTCGACTACGGCAACAACATTCGTCAGATGGCCCAGGAAGAAGGCGTCGAGAACGCCTTCGACTTCCCTGGTTTCGTTCCGGCCTACATCCGTCCGCTGTTCTGCCGCGGCATCGGTCCGTTCCGCTGGGCAGCGCTGTCGGGTGACCCGCAGGACATCTACAAGACCGACGCCAAGGTCAAGGAACTGATCCCGGACGACGCCCATCTGCACAATTGGCTGGACATGGCGCGCGAGCGCATCAGCTTCCAGGGCCTGCCGGCGCGGATCTGCTGGGTCGGCCTGGGCCTGCGCGCCAAGCTCGGCCTGGCGTTCAACGAGATGGTGCGCAGCGGCGAGCTGTCGGCGCCGATCGTCATCGGTCGCGACCACCTGGACTCCGGCTCGGTGTCCAGCCCCAACCGTGAAACCGAGTCGATGCAGGACGGTTCCGATGCCGTCTCCGACTGGCCTTTGCTCAACGCCCTGCTCAACACCGCCAGCGGCGCGACCTGGGTCTCCCTGCACCACGGCGGCGGCGTCGGCATGGGCTTCTCGCAGCACTCGGGCATGGTCATCGTCTGCGACGGTACTGACGAGGCGGCCGCGCGTATCGCCCGCGTCCTGCACAACGACCCGGCCACCGGGGTCATGCGTCATGCCGATGCCGGTTACCAGATCGCCATCGACTGCGCGAAGGAGCAGGGGCTGAACCTGCCGATGATCACCGGCAAATAAGGCGCCTGGAGGGGAGCCGGCTTTGCCCTTGGGCGCCGGCTCCCACAGGAGGCCGTGTTTTGCAGGCATTGCGTGAGCACCGGAAGACAATCCACAGAGGTTGAACGATAAATGGCTGTATCGAATGATCGTGCAAGCAACAAACCGTTGATCGAAAGGCGTTCGATCGACTACATCCCGGAAGCGGAAAGACACGGTCGTCTACTCAGTCAGTTCACCCTGTGGTTGGGGGCCAACCTGCAGATCACCGCGATCGTCACCGGTGCGCTGGCGGTGGTGCTCGGCGGCGACGTGTACTGGTCGCTGGTCGGCCTGCTGCTGGGGCAACTGCTCGGCGGCGGGGTGATGGCGCTGCATGCCGCGCAAGGGCCGCAACTGGGCCTGCCGCAGATGATCTCCAGCCGCGTGCAGTTCGGCGTCTACGGCGCGGTGATCCCGCTGGTGCTGGTGTGCCTGATGTACATCGGCTTCTCGGCCAGCGGCTCGCTGCTGGCCGGACAGGCGGTGGCGCAACTGCTGCACGTCGAGGACTGGGTCGGCATCGTGCTGTTCGCCGCCTCGATCCTGGTCTTCACCATCTTCGGCTACCGGGTGATCCACGGCATCGGCCGGGTCGCCAGCGTGCTGGGAGTGATCGCCTTCATCTACCTGTTCTACAGACTGCTGGCGGGCAACGATGTTTCCGCGTTGCTGGCCAACAAGCATTTCTCCCTGGCGAGCTTCCTGCTGGCGGTGTCGCTGTCGGCGTCCTGGCAGATCGCCTTCGGGCCCTACGTGGCGGACTACTCGCGCTACCTGCCGCGCAGCACTTCAGCGTCGAAAACCTTCTGGGCCGTGGGCCTGGGGTCGGTGATCGGCTCGCAGGCGTCGATGGTCTTCGGGGTGTTCGCGGCGGCCCTGGCCGGTTCGCAGTTCGCTCACCACGAAGTCTCATTCATTGTCAGCCTTGGCGGCACCGGCGTGATCGCCGCGGCGCTGTACTTCGCCGTGGCCTTTGGCAAGGTCACCGTGACCACGCTCAATGCCTACGGCAGCTTCATGTCGATCGCCACCATCATCAGCGGTTTCCGTGGCAACCGGCACATCGGCAGCGGCGTGCGCCTGCTGTACATCTTTGTCATGGTCAGCCTCGCGGCGGCCCTGGCGCTGCTCGGCAAGGACTCGTTCCTCAAGGAATTCTCCGCGTTCATCCTGTTCCTGCTGGCGTTCTTCACGCCCTGGAGCGCGATCAACCTGGTGGACTTCTACTGCATCACCAAGGAACGCTACGACATTCCCGCGCTGTCCGATCCCAACGGCCGTTACGGGCGCTGGAACATCATGGGCATCAGCATCTATGTGTTCGGCGTGCTGATCCAGATGCCGTTCATCTCCACGCATTTCTACACCGGTCCCCTGGTGGCGAGTCTGGGCGATACCGATATCTCCTGGATCATCGGCCTGGTGGTTCCGGCAGCGCTGTACTACTACGCCGCGAAGAAGTGGCACGGCGCGGTTCCTGATCGCTTGATCCTGCCGCCAGAGCAGGGCGAGGTCGCAGCACCCCAGGCCAGTGGCCGGGTCCAGCCGTCGTCGGTGGCCTGAATCCCGAGCCTGAGCAAGACGTGGACAGGGCCCCTTGGGCCAACCCGGGCCGGATGCCTCTTGACTGCCGTTAACCCATTCATGATTAGGAGCGTCACATAATGAAAATGAAAAAGACCCTGCTGACCACGGCGTTGTCCCTCGGCCTGTTGACCGCTGCCGGCGCCAGCCAGGCCGCCGGCTGGTGCGAGTCCGGCAAGCCGGTGAAGTTCGCGGGCCTCAACTGGGAAAGCGGCATGTTGCTGACCGACGTCCTGCAGTTCGTCCTGGAAAAAGGCTACGACTGCAAGACCGACAGCCTGCCGGGCAACTCCATCACCATGGAGAACGCGCTGAGCACCAACGATATCCAGGTCTTCGCCGAAGAGTGGGTGGGCCGCAGCGAGGTCTGGAACAAGGCCGAGAAGGCCGGCAAGGTCGTCGGCGTCGGCGCGCCGGTGGTCGGGGCCATCGAAGGTTGGTACGTGCCGCGCTATGTGGTCGAGGGTGATGCCAAGCGCAAGCTCCAGGCCAAGGCGCCGAACCTGAAGAACATCGCCGACCTGGCGCAATACGCCTCGGTGTTCAAGGACCCGGAAGAACCGAGCAAGGGCCGTTTCTACAACTGCCCGGCCGGCTGGACCTGCGAGCTGGACAACAGCGAGATGCTCAAGAGCTACGGCCTGGAAAACGCCTACACCAACTTCCGTCCAGGGACCGGGCCGGCTCTGGATGCCGCGGTGCTGTCGAGCTACAAGCGTGGCGAGCCGATCCTGTTCTACTACTGGTCGCCGACGCCGCTGATGGGCCAGGTCGATCTGATCAAGCTGGACGAGAAGCCGGGCGTCGACAAGAGTGTGAGCATCAAGGTCGGTCTGTCCAAGACCTTCCACGACGAGGCACCTGAACTGGTGGCCGTGCTGGAGAAGGCCAACCTGCCGATCGACCTGCTGAACCAGAACCTGGGGCGCATGAGCAAGGAGCGGATCGAGTCGCCGAAGCTGGCGAAAATCTTCCTCAAGGAACACCCTGAGGTCTGGCAGGCTTGGGTCAGCGCTGACGCTGCCAAGAAAATCAACGCGGCTCTGTAGGTCGATTCCTCCCGGTCAACCGAGAGGCTGACCGGGACGCTACATCCACTTGATCGAGAGTTTCCAATGTTTCCCGAGAATTTCACGTTTTCCATCGCCGACTGGGTCAACGGTTGGGTCGATTCGCTGGTGACCAACTACGGTGATGTGTTCCGCCACATTTCCGACACCCTGCTGTGGGCCATCGTCAACCTCGAGAGCCTGCTGCGCCTGGTGCCATGGTGGCTGATGCTGGCCATCGTCGGCGGTATCGCCTGGCATGCCACCCGCAAGCTGGTCAGCACCGCGGTGATCGTCGGCCTGCTGTTCCTGGTGGGGGCGGTCGGCCTGTGGGACAAGCTGATGCAGACCCTGGCGCTGATGCTGGTGGCGACGCTGATCTCGGTGCTGATCGGGATTCCGCTGGGCATCCTGTCGGCGCGCAGTGACCGCCTGCGCTCGGTGCTGATGCCACTGCTGGACATCATGCAGACCATGCCCAGCTTCGTGTACCTGATCCCGGTGCTGATGCTGTTCGGCCTGGGCAAGGTTCCGGCGATCTTCGCCACGGTGATCTACGCCGCGCCGCCGCTGATCCGCCTGACCGACCTGGGTATCCGCCAGGTGGACGGCGAGGTGATGGAGGCGATCAACGCCTTCGGTGCCAACCGCTGGCAGCAACTGTTCGGCGTGCAACTGCCGCTGGCCCTGCCGAGCATCATGGCCGGGATCAACCAGACCACCATGATGGCCCTGTCGATGGTGGTGATCGCCTCGATGATCGGTGCCCGTGGCCTGGGCGAAGACGTGCTGGTGGGCATCCAGACCCTCAACGTCGGGCGTGGCCTGGAAGCCGGCCTGGCCATCGTGATTCTCGCCGTGGTCATCGACCGCATTACCCAGGCCTACGGTCGTCCGCGCCACGAGGTGAGCAAATGACTGATTCCATCGTCAGCAAGATCGAAGTCAAGAACGTCTTCAAGATCTTCGGTTCGCGCGCCGGTGATGCGCTGAACCTGATCCGCCAGGGCAAGACCAAGGACCAGGTGCTGGCCGAGACCGGCTGCGTGGTCGGGGTCAACGACCTGTCGCTGAGCATCGGCACCGGCGAGATCTTCGTCATCATGGGCCTGTCGGGTTCCGGCAAGTCGACCCTGGTGCGCCACTTCAACCGCCTGATCGATCCCACCAGCGGGGCGATCCTGGTCGATGGCGTGGACATCCTGCAGCACGACATGGACGCCCTGCGCGAATTCCGTCGGCACAAGATCAGCATGGTGTTCCAGAGCTTCGGCCTGCTGCCGCACAAGACCGTGCTGGATAACGTCGCCTATGGCCTCAAGGTTCGCGGCGAGAGCAAGCAACTGTGTGTCGAGCGTTCGCTGCACTGGATCAATACCGTGGGCCTCAAGGGCTACGAGAACAAGTACCCGCACCAGCTGTCGGGCGGCATGCGCCAGCGCGTCGGCCTGGCCCGGGCCCTGGCGGCGGACACCGACATCATCCTGATGGACGAGGCCTTCAGTGCCCTCGACCCGCTGATCCGCGCCGAGATGCAGGACCAGTTGCTCGAACTGCAGAAGACCCTGCACAAGACCATCGTGTTCATCACCCATGACCTCGACGAGGCGGTACGCATCGGTAACCGGATCGCGATTCTCAAGGATGGCCGGCTGATCCAGGTCGGTACGCCGCGGGAGATTCTGCATTCGCCGGCGGACGAGTATGTGGACCGCTTCGTCCAGCGACGGGCGGCGACGGTGTGATGAGGTCGGATATGTCCCAGGTCGAGAAAATCGTTATCGCCGATGCGCCATTGCGCTGGCAGGATGTGGTTGCGGTCGCCCGTCACGGCGCGCTGCTGGAACTGACCCCGCAGACCTGGGCGCGGATCGACAACGCCCAGGCGATCGTCCAGCGCATCGTCGTCAGCGGCGAGCGCGCCTATGGCATCAACACCGGCCTGGGGGCGCTGTCCAACGTTTCGCTGTCCGGCGAGCAACTGAGCCAGCTGTCGCGCAATACCCTGCTCAGCCACGCCTGCGGCGTCGGCCCGGCACTGGCCGACGAACAGACCCGGGCGATCATTTGCGCGGCGATCATCAACTACAGCCACGGCAGGTCCGGCCTGCATCGCCAGGTGGTCGAGGCGCTGCTGGCGCTGCTCAACCGCGGCATCACCCCGCAGGTGCCGTCCCAGGGTTCTGTCGGTTACCTGACCCACATGGCCCATGTCGGCGTGGCCCTGCTCGGGGTCGGCCAGGTCAGCTATCGCGGCCGGATCGTGCCTGCCGCGCAGGCCCTGGCCGAAGAGGGGCTGCAACCGGTGCAACTGGGTGCCAAGGACGGGCTGTGCCTGGTCAACGGCACGCCGTGCATGACCGGCCTGAGCTGCCTGGCCCTGGCTGACGCGAACCGCCTGGCGCAATGGGCCGACGTCACCGCGGCGATGAGTTTCGAGGCCCAGCGCGGCCAGATCGCCGCGTTCGACGCCGAGATCATCGCGCTCAAGCCGCACCCGGGCATGCAACAGGTCGGCAGCAATTTGCGTGGCCTGCTCGACGGCAGCGAAGTGATCGCTGCGAGCAAGGGCATCCGCACCCAGGACGCCCTGAGCATCCGCTCGATCCCGCAGGTGCACGGCGCGGCCCGCGACCAACTGGCCCACGTCACCCGGCAGGTCGAGATCGAACTCAACGGCTGCACCGACAACCCGCTGCTGCTGGGCACGCCGGACGATTTCCGGGTGATGTCCCAGGCCAACCCCCATGGCCAGTCGGTCGCCCTGGCGGCGGACCTGCTGGCGATCGCCATGGCGGAGATCGGCTCGATCGCCGAGCGGCGCCTCGACCGCCTGATCAACCCGCATGTCAGCGGCCTGCCGGCATTCCTGGTCAGCCAGCCGGGCGTCAATTCGGGGATGATGATCGTGCAGTACGTCGCCGCGTCCCTCTGCGCGCAGAACCGTCAGTTGGCGCAACCGGCGGTGCTCGACAACTACGTGACCTCGGGCCTGCAGGAGGACCACCTGAGCCTGGGCACCAACGCTGCGCTGAAGTTGCACCAGGTGCTGGAGAACTGCACGCAGATCCTCGCCATCGAGTACCTGCTGGCGGCCCAGGCCTTCGAATTCCTCAAGGAACAGCGCTTCGGCGCCGGTACCGACGTCGCCTGGAGGCTGCTGCGCGAGCACGTGCCGGCCTATGACCAGGACCGCTGGCTGGCACCGGATATCGCCACCGTGGCGGCGCTGCTGCGCGACCCGCGGCTCTTGCCCGAAAGATTGCCGAACCTGAACTGATTCAAACAAAGATAGCCAGCGTGCCAAGGCGCCATCCGCCCAAAAAGCGGACAGCGACGGATAACGGAAGCTTCCGGAGCGACTGGCAGTTGATAACACTCTCAAAAGGAGCATGAATGTGACTGCGTTGAACCTTATTCCCGGCCAATTGACCCTGGCGCAACTGCGTGCCGTGTACCAACAGCCGGTGCAACTGAGCCTGGACGCCAGCGCTGACGCGCAGATCGACGCCAGCGTCGCCTGCGTCGAGCAGATTCTGGCCGAGAACCGTACCGCCTACGGCATCAATACCGGCTTTGGCCTGCTGGCGTCGACCCGCATCGCCAGCGCCGATCTGGAGAACCTCCAGCGTTCGCTGGTGCTGTCCCATGCCGCCGGTGTCGGCGAGCCGATCAGCGATGACCTGGTGCGGCTGATCATGGTGCTCAAGGTCAACAGCCTGAGCCGCGGTTTCTCCGGCATTCGCCGGCAGGTGATCGATGCGCTGATCGCCTTGATCAATGCCGAGGTCTACCCGCACATTCCGCTCAAGGGCTCCGTCGGCGCCTCCGGTGACCTGGCGCCACTGGCGCACATGTCGCTGGTGCTGCTCGGCGAGGGCAAGGCCCGCTACCAGGGCCAGTGGCTGGACGCGCCGGCCGCGCTGAAGCAGGCCGGCCTGCAACCGCTGACCCTGGCGGCGAAGGAGGGCCTGGCACTGCTCAACGGCACCCAGGTGTCCACCGCGTTCGCCCTGCGTGGCCTGTTCGAAGGCGAGGACCTGTTCGCCGGTGCGCTGGTTGCCGGTGGCCTGACCGTCGAGGCGGTGCTGGGTTCGCGTTCGCCGTTCGATGCGCGTATCCATGAAGCGCGTGGCCAGCGCGGCCAGATCGACGCCGCGGCGAGCTATCGCCACCTGCTCGGCGAGCGCAGCGAAGTGTCCGATTCGCACCAGAACTGCGAGAAGGTCCAGGACCCTTACTCCCTGCGCTGTCAGCCGCAAGTCATGGGCGCCTGCCTGACCCAGTTCCGCCAGGCGGCCGAGGTGCTGGTGGTCGAGGCCAACGCCGTTTCCGACAACCCGCTGGTGTTCGCTGCCCAGGGGGATGTGATCTCCGGTGGCAACTTCCACGCCGAGCCGGTGGCCATGGCCGCCGACAACATGGCCCTGGCGATTGCCGAAATCGGTTCGCTGAGCGAGCGCCGCATCTCGTTGATGATGGACAAGCACATGTCGCAGTTGCCGCCGTTCCTGGTGGCCAACGGTGGCGTCAACTCCGGCTTCATGATCGCCCAGGTGACCGCCGCGGCGCTGGCCAGCGACAACAAGGCCTTGGCCCATCCGCACAGCGTCGACAGCCTGCCGACTTCGGCGAACCAGGAGGACCATGTGTCCATGGCACCGGCTGCCGGCAAGCGTTTGTGGGAAATGGCTGAAAACACCCGCGGAATTCTCGCCGTCGAGTGGCTGGCCGCCTGCCAGGGCCTGGACCTGCGCAATGGCCTGAAAACCTCGCCGACCCTGGAAACCGCGCGCGCGACCCTGCGGGAAAAGGTCGCCTACTACGACAAGGACCGTTTCTTCGCCCCGGACATCGAGGCCGCCACCGAACTGTTGGCGTCGCGCTGCCTGACCGCGCTGGTGCCGGCGAAGTTGCTGCCGAGCCTGTAGGCGCCAAGCGTTACACAGGAACGGACTGGGGCAGCGGCCCGTTTGAGCGGCGGCCCTGTGGGGCGAGCTTGGCCGTGAAGGGTGATGAATGACGGCCTTTGGCGGATCGCCAGCAAGCCGGCTCCTACAAAAGCGAGCCGGCTGCCACAGATTCGCGGCACCACCGGGCAGATGCTTTTTGCCTGAGCGGGTCGGGTTGGGTACTCTGCGACCCCTTTTTGCGGCCGGGTGGCCGCAAGACCTTCGCCCCAAGTCTGATTCTTGTCGACCTGTACCGATAAGAATAATTAAGGACGAGTAATGCAACAGCCAGTAAAAGGTTTGAAACGCGGGCTTTCCGCCCGACACATTCGCTTCATGGCACTGGGTTCCGCCATCGGCACGGGCCTGTTCTATGGTTCCGCCTCGGCGATCCAGATGGCCGGCCCGGCCGTGCTGCTGGCCTACCTGATCGGTGGTGCCGCGGTGTTCATGGTGATGCGCGCCCTCGGCGAGATGGCGGTGCACAACCCGGTGTCCGGTTCCTTCGGCCATTACGCCAGTACCTACGTCGGCCCGATGTCGGGCTTCATCCTCGGCTGGACCTATGCCTTCGAGATGGTCATCGTCGGTCTGGCCGACGTCACCGCCTTCGGTATCTACATGGGTTTCTGGTTCCCGGAGGTCGATCGCTGGATCTGGGTCCTGGGCATCGTGTTCTTCATCGGCGCGCTGAACCTGTGCGCGGTGAAGGTCTTCGGTGAAATGGAATTCTGGCTGTCGCTGCTCAAGGTCGGCGCGATCGTCGCGATGATCCTCGGCGGCTTCGGCATCATGTTCTTCGGCATCAGTACCGCCACGCCGTCTGCCGAGGTCGGTATCGGCAATCTCTGGGCCCATGGCGGCTTCATGCCCAACGGCGTGGCCGGCATCATCGCTTCCTTCGCGGTGGTGATGTTCGCCTTTGGCGGCATCGAGATCATCGGCGTCACCGCCGGCGAGGCCCGCGACCCGCAGCGGGTCATCCCCAAGGCGATCAACGCAGTGCCGGTGCGGATCCTGCTGTTTTACGTGCTGACCCTGCTGGTGCTGATGTCCATTTACCCCTGGCCGCAGATCGGCAGCCAGGGCAGCCCGTTCGTGCAGATCTTCCAGAACCTGGGGATCGGCTCGGCGGCGACCATTCTCAATATCGTGGTGATCTCGGCGGCGGTGTCGGCGATCAACAGCGATATCTTCGGTGCCGGCCGCATGATGTACGGCCTGGCCCAGCAGGGGCAGGCGCCCAAGGCCTTTGCCACGCTGTCCCGTGCCGGCGTGCCGTGGATGACCGTGGTGGTCATGGGTGCGGCGCTGCTCGGTGGCGTGCTGCTGAACTACCTGATCCCGGAAAACGTGTTCCTGCTGATCGCCTCGATCGCCACCTTCGCCACCGTCTGGGTGTGGTTCATGATCCTGGTCACCCAGGTTGCCATGCGCCGCTCGATGAGCCGTGAAGAGGCCGCCCAGCTCAAGTTCCCCGTGCCGTTGTGGCCCTATGCGCCGATTGCCGCCATCACCTTCATGATCTTCATCTTCGGCGTGCTGGGCTGGTTCCCGGACAGCCGGCCGGCGCTGATCGTCGGTGCGGTGTGGCTCGGCCTGCTGGTGCTGGCGTACCTGATCTGGGTCAAGCCGGCGGTGGCCCAGGCGGCACGGGTCGCCCAAGATCCTTCCCTGTCTCATCGATAGCCCACGGAGGCCCCGGATGAAAACGCTCTGGCACAACTGTCACGTTGCAAGCATGGCGCAAGGCACCTACTCGATCATCGAGGATGCCGCCATCGTGACCGTGGCCTCGAAGATCGACTGGATCGGCCCACGCGCCGAGCTGCCGGCGGCGGATTATCCACAGGTCCATGACCTGGCTGGGGCCTGGGTCACACCGGGGCTGATCGACTGCCACACCCACACGGTGTTCGGCGGCAACCGCAGCGGCGAGTTCGAGCAGCGCCTGCAGGGTGTCAGCTACGCCGAGATCGCCGCCGTTGGCGGCGGTATCGCCAGCACCGTGCGGGCGACCCGCGCGGCCAGCGAGGAGCAGCTGTTCGCCAGTGCCCGGCAGCGCCTGAGCTGCCTGCTGCGCGATGGCGTGACCAGCGTCGAGATCAAGTCCGGCTATGGCCTGGACCTGGAAAACGAACGCAAGATGCTCAAGGTCGCCCGTCGTCTCGGCGAGGAGCTGCCGGTCAGCGTGCGCACCACCTGCCTGGCGGCCCATGCGCTGCCGCCGGAATACAAGGATCGCGCCGACGACTACATCGAGCATATCTGCAACGACATGCTCCCGGCGCTGGCTGCCGAGGGGCTGGTGGACGCGGTCGACGCGTTCTGCGAATACCTGGCGTTCTCCCCGGCCCAGGTCGAGCGGGTGTTCCAGGTCGCGCAGCGCCTGGGTCTGCCGGTGAAACTGCACGCCGAGCAGTTGTCCTCGCTGCACGGTTCGAGCCTGGCGGCGCGCTACCAGGCGTTGTCCGCCGATCACCTGGAGTTCATGACCGAGGAGGACGCCATCGCCATGGCGGCGGCGGGCACGGTGGCGGTGTTGCTGCCCGGTGCCTTCTATTTCCTGCGTGAAACCCAGTTGCCGCCGATGGAGGCCCTGCGTCGGCACGGCGTGAAGATCGCCATCGCCACCGACCTCAACCCCGGGACCTCGCCGGGCCTGTCCCTGCGCCTGATGCTGAACATGGCCTGCACCCTGTTCCGCATGACCCCGGAGGAAGCCCTGGCCGGTGTCACCCTGCACGCCGCCACGGCCCTGGGCATGGGCGATAGCCATGGGTCCCTCGAGGTCGGCAAGGTCGCCGACTTCGTCGCCTGGCAGATCGAGCGGCCGGCGGACCTGGCCTACTGGCTGGGCGGCGACCTGGGCAAACGCGTGGTTCGCCACGGTATTGATGTAGTGATCTAGGAGAGTGCTTGTGGATAACGTCCTGAACTTCAAGAAAGGCCGGGTGCCGCTGCTGATCAGCATGCCCCACGCCGGGCTGAAACTGACGCCGGCGGTCCGTGACGGGCTGATTCCCGAGGCCCGCAGCCTGCCGGACACCGACTGGCATATTCCCAGGCTCTATGACTTTGCCGAGGAGCTGGGCGCCAGCACCCTGGCCGCCGAGTACTCGCGTTTTGTCATCGACCTCAACCGTCCGTCCGACGACAAGCCGCTGTACGCCGGAGCCACCACCGGGCTTTACCCGGCGACGCTGTTCGATGGCGTGCCGCTGTTCCAGGCCGGCCGCGAGCCCTGCGCGCAGGAGCGGGCGGGTTACCTGGAGCAGGTCTGGACGCCGTACCACCGGACCCTGCAGGAGGAGCTGGCGCGGCTCAAGGCCGAGTTCGGCTATGCGCTGCTGTTCGACGCCCATTCGATCCGTTCGGTGATCCCGCACCTGTTCGAAGGCAAGTTGCCGGATTTCAACCTCGGCACCTTCAATGGCGCCAGTTGCGATGCCCGACTGGCTGCACGGCTGGAGGCGATCTGTGCCGGGCATCCGGCCTACAGCCACGTGCTGAACGGACGCTTCAAGGGCGGGCACATCACCCGTCACTACGGCAACCCGGCCGAGCACATCCATGCCGTGCAACTGGAGCTGGGCCAGTGCAACTACATGGAAGAGTTCGAGCCGTTCAACTATCGCAGCGATCTGGCCGAGCCGACGCGGGTGGTGCTCAAGGAACTGCTGCAGGGGCTGCTGGCCTGGGGGCGTGAGCGCTACGGGCGTTGAGTGGAGTCTTCCTGCCGTCTCCGACAGGCCGGCCACCGTGACATCAGCCGGGAAGCACCTCGATGCCGGGGCTGAGGAAGTCGATGTGATAGCCGTTGAGCCCATCGCCCAGGGCGACATGCACGCCCAGGATGCCTTCGTTTATCGGTGAGTTGCGCAGGTAGTTGATGTTCGGCCCGATGGCGTCGTTCACGCCGATGGCGAACTCGCTCAGATACAGCCCGCGGTGTCCGGCGGCCTGGCTCAGCAATTGGAGGTATTCCTCCCCCGCGACCACGAACGAGCGCACCTGGTTGTGTTCGATGCGCAACCAGGCATCGTGATGGGCGACCTGTGCCGCCAGCCGGCGCATGTCGTCCACCAGGCCGTCGGGCAACGGCCGCGCCCGGCTGCTGCGCGACAGCAGCAGGCCGCTGACATGCAGGACGCCGCTGACCTGGAAAATATCCGGGCAGTCGGGCCGCATGTGGGCATAGTGCACCTCGAACAGCTCGGTGACCGACAGCACGAAGCTTTCGCCGATCTCGTTGCGGGTCAGGGCATAGGGTGCGCAGTTGCCGTTGAGCCAGACCTCGGCCCGGCTGTTGGCGCTGGTCAGGTGCAGGCGGCGCAGGCCGTTGAGCAGCGTCAGGTAGTGCTGCTGGCGCCTGAGGCAGTCGGCGAAATCGCAGCGCAGCAACAGCATCAGGCTGTAGAGCGCGTTCTCCAGGCCGGTATCGAAGGCATGCAGTGGGCACAGCAGGGTCTGTTTGTGCGCGGTGCGCGCCGCTCGCTGATAGAGTTGCCGGGCGCCCTGGCGGGAAAAGGAAAATGCCAGGCTCTGTGCCGGCAGCCTTTCCAGGCTGCCCAGTAGACTGGCTTCCAGCCCCAGTTCACGTAGGCCGCGGACAAACATTTCGCTGTCGGCGACGATAACGGCTTTTTCCGGGTAGACGAGCAGATCGGGCAAGCGGTGCTGGTTCATCGGGAACTCCCTGTCTTTTCTGGCTATGGGCAGCCACGGAAAGCGGCTCCTGCCGCTCGGTTTGACGCTCCTTATTGAATCGCTCATCGAGCCGATTTGAACACTGACCAAACGGCTAGTTGCCAGCAAACAACCGCGCTTTTGACAAGGACATGCCGTTTGCGTGATTCGGGTTTATGATGCCGGACGGCACAATCAAAGAAGTCCCCCCAGGGATGACCCCGACCCTTACGGAGCGCGTGATGCAGACTTTGTACCCGCAGATCAAACCCTACGCCCGGCACGATCTGGCCGTGGATGAGCCGCATGTGCTGTACGTCGACGAAAGTGGCTCGCCCGAGGGCTTGCCGGTGGTTTTCATTCACGGTGGCCCGGGTGCCGGCTGTGATGCCCAGAGCCGCTGCTATTTCGACCCCACCCTGTACCGGATCGTGACCTTCGACCAGCGTGGTTGCGGTCGCTCGACGCCACACGCCAGCCTGGAAAACAACACCACCTGGGATCTGGTGGCGGACCTGGAGCGGATTCGCGAGCACCTGGGTATCGACAAATGGGTGCTGTTCGGCGGCTCCTGGGGTTCGACCCTGGCGCTGGCCTATGCGCAGACCCACCCCGAGCGGGTCCATGGCCTGATCCTGCGGGGGATCTTCCTGGCACGTCCGCAGGATGTCGAATGGCTCTACCAGAACGGCGCCAGTCGCCTGTTCCCCGACTACTGGCAGGATTATGTGGCGCCGATCCCGGCGGATGAGCGCGAAGACCTGCTTGGCGCCTTCCACAAGCGCCTGACCGGCAACGACCAGATCGCCCAGATGCACGCGGCCAAGGCCTGGTCGCTGTGGGAAGGACGTACCGCGACCCTGCGGCCGAACCCGCTGGTGGTCGATCGTTTCTCCGAGCCGCAGCGGGCCTTGTCCATCGCGCGGATCGAGTGCCATTACTTCACCAACAATTCGTTCCTGGAGCCCGATCAACTGATCCGCGACATGGACCGGATCGCCCATCTGCCCGGCGTGATCGTGCACGGCCGCTACGATGCCATCTGCCCACTGGACAACGCCTGGGCGCTGCACCAGGCCTGGCCGAACAGCGAACTGCAGGTGATTCGCGATGCCGGCCATGCCGCCTCGGAGCCGGGCATCACCGATGCGCTGGTGCGCGCCGCGAACCAGATGGCGCGACGCCTGCTCGACCTGCCTCCCGAAGAAGCATGAGGGGCCTGTTGCAGCGCGTCAGTGGCGCGCGGGTCGAGGTCGAGGGGCAGGTGGTGGGTGCCATCGACCAGGGTTTGCTGGTGCTGCTGGCCGTCGAGCCCGGGGACACCCGGGCCAGCGCCGACAAACTCTTGCATAAGCTGCTTAACTATCGGGTGTTCAGCGATCCCCAGGGCAAGATGAACCTGTCCCTGGCGGATACCGGCGGCGGTTTGCTGCTGGTGTCGCAGTTCACCCTGGCCGCCGATACCCGTAGCGGGCTACGCCCGAGCTTCTCCACGGCAGCGCCGCCGGCGCTGGCCGAAGAACTTTTCGACTACGTGGTGGCACAGGCGCAGCAGTTGCATGGTCAGGTGGCGACGGGACGTTTCGGGGCGGACATGAAGGTTCATCTGGTCAATGATGGCCCGGTAACCTTCCTGTTACACACCTGAAAATGAAAAAAACCGCGTATCGGGCTGAAAACAGGGCATTTTGTCGATAAATACTTTGTTTCGCCTGATGCGTTGTAACGCCGCCTACTAGATAATCGCGCGCTACGGGGATCAGCGTTCGTTGGTCCATTTTGAATTAGGTAGAGACTTGTCCGACATCGTTTGGGGAATCATTTCGCCCCAGGGGAGTCGGAACAATGCTCGCCAACCTGGCGCATAGATAGCTAGCCGTTGGTTTTTTGATCTGTTTTCGGCGAGGGTTGCTCGTGATTGTTAGTCCCTGTAATGCACCAAAATTGACTGCCAGAGGGTTGAGAAAAGCACTGGTGACGGGCTCCGCACTGCTTTGCCTGCTCAGTGCCGGGCAAATCTTTGCATTCAATCTGGACGATGTGGCGGCCAAGGCGAAGACCCTGGCCGGGCAGAAGTACGAGGCTCCGCGCAGTAATCTGCCGAACGAATTCCGGGAGATGAAGTTCGCGGACTACCAGAAAATCCGCTTCCTGACCGACAAGGCCGAATGGGCTGACCAGAAGACGCCGTTCAAGCTGTCGTTCTATCACCAGGGCATGCACTTCGACACGCCGGTGAAAATCAACGAAATCACCGCCAACGACGTCTCGGAGATCAAGTACGATCCGAGCCGTTTCGACTTCGGCGACCTGAAATTCGATCCGAAAACCACCGAACAGCTGGGTTATGCCGGCTTCCGCGTGCTTTATCCGATCAACAAGGCCGACAAGCAGGACGAGATCATGACCATGCTCGGCGCGAGCTATTTCCGCGTCGTGGGCAAGGGCCAGACCTATGGCCTGTCCGCCCGTGGCATGGCGATCGATACCGCCCTGCCGTCCGGCGAGGAATTCCCGCGCTTCACCGAGTTCTGGATCCAGCAGCCCAAGCCGACCGACAAGCACCTGGTGATCTTCGCCCTGCTTGACTCGCCACGGGCGACCGGTGCCTATCGCCTGACCCTGCGTCCGGGTGCCGACACCATCGTCGACGTCAAGGCGCAGATGTTCCTGCGCGACAAGGTCGGCAAGCTGGGCGTGGCCCCGCTGACCAGCATGTTCCTGTTCGGTGCCAACCAGCCGTCGAAAGTCCTCAACTACCGTCGCGAGCTGCACGACTCCGCCGGCCTGTCGATCCATGCCGGTAACGGCGAGTGGCTGTGGCGTCCGCTGAACAACCCGAAACACCTGGCGGTGAGCAACTTCTCCGTGGAGAACCCGCGTGGTTTCGGCCTGCTGCAGCGCGGTCGCGACTTCAGCCACTACGAAGACCTCGACGACCGCTACGACAAGCGTCCAAGCGCCTGGATCGAGCCGAAGGGCGATTGGGGCAAGGGCACCGTCGACCTGGTGGAGATCCCGACCGCCGATGAAACCAACGACAACATCGTGGCTTTCTGGAACCCGGAAAAGCTCGCCCAGCCGGGTGAAGCGATGAACTTCGCCTACCGTCTGCACTGGACTCAGGACGAAGCTGCCCTGCATTCGCCGGACAGCGCCTGGGTCAAGCAGACCCTGAAGTCCACCGGCGACGTCAAGCAGTCGAACCTGATCCGCCAGCCGGATGGCAGCGTGGCCTACCTGATCGATTTCGAGGGCCCGTCCCTCAAGGCCCTGCCGGAAGATGCGCCGGTGCGCAGCCAGGTCAGCGTCGGCGATAACGCCGAAGTGGTCGAGAACAGCCTGCGCTACAACCCGGAAACCCAGGGCTGGCGCCTGACCCTGCGCCTGAAGATCAAGGATCCGGGCAAGTCCACCGAGCTGCGCGCCGCGCTGGTCAAGGACATCGCTGCCGCCGAGCCGGTGAAGGCTTCGTCCCAGGTGGTCAAGGCCGACAAGGTTGCCGCCAAGTCCCAGGAGAAGCACGAGAAGGAAGCGGCCAAGGCCCAGGACAAGGACGCAGCCAAGTCTGCGGAAAAGGACGCGGCCAAGACTCAAGAGAAAGACAAGGCCAAGGACAAGAAAGAGCACGACGCCCCGGCGCCGGCTGCCGAGGCTGCCCCAACCACCCCGGAGCCGGCCAGAACCGAACAAGTCCTGACCGAGACCTGGAGCTACCAGTTGCCTGCCGATGAGTAATCCTATCGCCCAGCCAGAGGCTCTCTCCGAGTATCTGGCGCACCTGCCGCTTAGTACCGAGCAGCGCGCCGAGTTGGCGAACTGCAAGTCGTTCGCCGAGTTGCATGAGCGGCTCGGTGCGCAACCGTCCGCCGACTCCGCCGAGGCTGCACAAGCCTCGGTGGGGCGTCGCCTGACCCTCGACAGCGCCGCCGACCTGGAAGATGCCGAGATGCTCTCGGTGGACGCCAGCGGCCGGGTGTGCCTCAAGGCCACCCCGCCGATCCGGCGCACCCGGGTCGTTCCCGAGCCCTGGCGGACCAATATCCTGGTCCGCGCCTGGCGGCGCCTGACCGGGCGCAGCAACCCGCCGGCACCCAAGGACGACAGGCGCGAGCTGCCTCATGCCCGCTGGCGTACCGTGGGCTCGATCCGACGCTACATCCTGCTGATTCTGATGCTTGGCCAGACCATCGTCGCCGGCTGGTACATGAAAGGCATCATGCCTTACCAGGGCTGGTCGTTCGTCGACCTCAACGAGGTCCTGCACCAGCCGGTCCTGCAGACCGCCCGGCAGGTGCTGCCCTATGTCCTGCAGACCACCATCCTGGTGATGTTCGGGATTCTGTTCTGCTGGGTTTCGGCCGGTTTCTGGACCGCTCTGATGGGGTTCCTCGAACTGCTCACCGGGCATGACAAGTACCGTATCTCCGGCGCCAGCGCCGGCAGCGAGCCGATCCCGGCGGATGCCCGTACGGCCATCGTCATGCCGATCTGCAACGAGGACGTGGCGCGGGTGTTCGCCGGCCTGCGGGCGACCTTCGAGTCGGTCGCGGCCACCGGTGACCTGGACCGTTTCGACTTCTTCGTCCTCAGCGACAGTAACGACACCGATATCTGCGTGGCCGAACAGCAGGCCTGGCTGGATGTCTGCCGTGAGGCCTCGGGCTTCGGCAAGATCTTCTACCGCCGCCGCCGTCGTCGCGTGAAACGCAAGAGCGGCAACCTCGACGACTTCTGCCGTCGCTGGGGGGGCGACTACAAGTACATGGTGGTGCTCGACGCCGACAGCGTCATGAGCGGCGAATGCCTGACCAGCCTGGTGCGCCTGATGGAGGCCACGCCGGACGCCGGGATCATCCAGACCGCGCCAAGGGCGTCGGGCATGGACACCCTGTATGCGCGCATGCAGCAGTTCGCCACCCGCGTCTACGGCCCGCTGTTCACCGCCGGCCTGCACTTCTGGCAGTTGGGCGAGTCCCACTACTGGGGTCACAACGCGATCATCCGCATGAAGCCGTTCATCGAGCACTGCGCCCTGGCGCCGTTGCCCGGCAAGGGCGCGTTCGCCGGTGCGATCCTGTCCCACGACTTCGTCGAAGCCGCGCTGATGCGTCGTGCCGGCTGGGGCGTGTGGATCGCCTACGACCTGCCCGGCAGCTACGAGGAATTGCCGCCGAACCTGCTGGACGAACTCAAGCGCGACCGCCGCTGGTGTCACGGCAACCTGATGAACTTCCGCCTGTTCCTGGTCAAGGGCATGCACCCGGTGCATCGCGCGGTGTTCCTCACCGGCGTGATGTCCTACCTGTCGGCACCGTTGTGGTTCTTCTTCCTGGTGCTGTCGACGGCGCTGCTGGCGGTCAACACGCTGATGGAGCCGCAGTACTTCATGGAGCCGCGCCAGCTCTATCCGCTGTGGCCGCAATGGCACCCGGACAAGGCGGTGGCGCTGTTCTCCACCACCATCGTGCTGCTGTTCCTGCCCAAGCTGCTCAGCGTCATCCTGATCTGGGCCAAGGGCGCGAAGGAGTTCGGCGGCAAGTTCAAGGTGACCGTGTCGATGCTGCTGGAGATGCTGTTCTCCATGCTGCTGGCGCCAGTGCGGATGATTTTCCACACCCGTTTCGTCCTGGCCGCGTTCCTCGGCTGGGCGGCGACCTGGAACTCGCCGCAGCGTGACGACGACTCCACGCCCTGGAGCGAGGCGGTGCGCCGTCACGGTCCGCAGACCCTGCTGGGTGCCCTCTGGGCCCTGCTGGTGATCTGGCTGAACCCGAGCTTCCTGTGGTGGCTGGTGCCGATCGTCGGCTCGCTGATGTTGTCGATCCCGGTTTCGGTGATCTCCAGCCGGGTCAACCTGGGCCTGCGCTCGAAGGATGAGCAGCTGTTCCTCATCCCCGAGGAATACAACCCGCCCCAGGCGCTGCTGGCGACCGACGAATACACCCACGAGAACCGCTGGCACGCGCTGAACGACGGTTTCGTCCGGGCGGTGGTCGACCCGCGGCAGAACGCCCTGGCCTGTGCCCTGGCGACCTCCCGTCACCGGCAGGCCGAGCCGATCGAGTGGCTGCGCAACGAGCGTGTCCGGCATGCCTTGAAAGTCGGCCCGGCGGGCCTCGACAACAACGCCCGCCTGCAATTGCTCAGCGACCCGGTTGCCCTGGGCCGCCTGCATGCGCAGGTCTGGAGCGAAGGCCATGGCGAGTGGCTCAATGCCTGGCGTGCGTCGGTCAAGGCCGATCCGCATGCACCGCTGCTGCCGCTGCAACCTGTTGTGGCAATCGGTCAACCCGCCTGACTCCATCCCCCCTGGAGCCTGCTCCAGGGGGGATGCGACCTCTTGCAAGCCGTTTCTCTCCCGCCTGTACCCATTGTCATTTGGTAACAAAACATCCGCTCGACGGCCTGTTCGGGTGCGTTAGGATCGCGCCCCGAAATTGGGCCCGCCGGCCTGCGCCAGTTCCGCGTAGACCGGACGGGGCGATCCCATCGGGAAATGGATCAAGGAGTTTTCATGACGAGAAGGTACCTGGCGATACTGCTGGGCGTTGCCGCATTCCTGCAGGCCTGCGGGCTCCAGGCGGGCGCCATCGACGAAGCGGTCAGGCGGGGCAGCCTCAAGGTGGGGACCAATCCGACCTATATGCCGTTCCAGATGACCGACCGACAGGGGCGGGTGGTGGGTTTCGAGATCGATCTGCTGCATGAAATGAGCAAAGCCCTTGGGGTGCGCCTGGAGATATTGCCCAGCAGCTACCCGCAACTGATCCCCGACCTGCTGGCGGGCAAGACCGACCTGATCGCCAGCGGCATGACCCTGACCCCGGAGCGCAACCTGCGCCTGAACTTCAGCGATCCCTTCATGGTGGTGGGGCAGACCATGCTGATTCCGCTGGAGCTGGGGGGCAAGGTCCAGAGTTTCGAGGACCTGAACGATGCCGCCTACCGCATCCGCGTCAAGGCCGGCACCACCGGTGAGATCGTGGCGAAGAGGCTGATCGGCAAGGCCCAACTGGTCAGTTACGCCACTGAGGAGGAGGGCGTGCGCGATGTGCTCGACGGCAAGGCCGACGCCTTCATCCATGATGCACCCTACAACCTGGTGGCGGTGAACCGGCTGGGGGCTGGCAAGCTGCTGTGCCTGGACCAGCCCTTCACCTACGAGCGCCTGGCGTTCGGTCTGAAGAAGGGCGACCACGACAGCCTGAACTGGATCAACCACTTCCTGAACCAGATCGCCGAGGACGGCACCTACGACCGGATCCACGACAAGTGGTTCAAGGACACCGCCTGGCTGGCCGACCTCGACTGAGTTCGGTCAGGGTCAGACACGGAAGCGGCTGACCAGTACTTGCAGGTGATTGCCCAGGCGCGCCAGTTCGACGCTGGAGGCGGCGGTTTCCTCGCTGGCCGAGGCGGTCTGTTCGGAGACGTCGCGCACGTTCAGCACGCTGCGGTTGATCTCCTCGGCCACGGCGCTCTGTTGCTCGGCGGCGGCAGCGATCTGCTGGTTCATCGTCTGGATCGCCGACACCGTGCGGGTGATGCTCCCCAGCGCGCCACCGGCACGGCGGGTCAGTTCGACGCTGCTGTCGGTCAGGCTGCGGCTGTTGTCCATGATGGTCGCCACCTGGTCGGTGCCTCCTTGCAGGCCAACGATCAGTTCCTCGATTTCCTCGGTGGATTTCTGGGTGCGTTGGGCCAGGCTGCGCACTTCGTCGGCGACCACGGCGAAACCACGCCCGGCCTCGCCGGCACGGGCGGCCTCGATGGCGGCGTTGAGGGCCAGCAGGTTGGTTTGTTCGGCCACCGACTTGATCACGTCGAGCACGCTGCCGATCTTGTCGCTTTCGGCCTTGAGGTGGCTCATGGCTTCGGTGGAGTGACCGACTTCGGCGGCCAGGCGTTCGATCTGGGCGATGGCCTCGCCGACCACCTTGTCGCCTTCGCGGGCCTGCTGGTCGGCGGCGACCGCGGCTTCCGAGGCCTCTTCGGCGTTACGTGCCACTTCCTGCACGGTGGCGGTCATCTCGTGCATGGCGGTGGCGACCTGGTCGGTCTCGGCCTTCTGGCTGTTGACCCCGGCGCTGGTCTGTTCGGTCACGGCCGACAGTTGCTCGGCGGCGCTGGCGATCTGCGTGACCCCATCGCTGATACCGCCGATCAGCTTGCGCAGGCTGATGGTCATGCTCTGCATGGCCCGCTGCAGTTGGCCGAGTTCGTCGCGGCGGCTGACTTGCAGGTCCTCGCTGAGGTCGCCGGAGGCAACGCGCTCGACCACCTTGAGGGTCTGCTGCAGTGGTGTGACGATCTGCCGGGTGATGGTCCAGGCGGCAATGATGCCGAACAGCAGGGCCAGGCCGGCGGAAATGCCGAGCAGGCTCTTCGCCTGGTCGGCATCGCTGTCGCGGCGGGCGGTCTGCAGGTCGGTCAGCTGGTTGCTCAGTTCCAGCAGATGGTTGCCTTGCTCCTCCATATTCTTGAGCGCCTGGGCGCTGGCGATCTGGGAGTCGCGGAAGGCGCTGACGGCAGCCCGATAGGCCTTGAGGGAGTCGCTGGCCTGCTGCAGGTTGGCCAGGTGCTGCTCGGGCAGTCTGGCCGGCAGGCTCTCCAGGTTCTTCAGAGCGTTGTCGATGGCATCCAGTGCGGGTTGCTCGGCATCACTGCGGCCACTGTAGGTGTAGCCGCGAACCTGGAAACGGGCCTGCTGGATCAGTTTGCTCAGCTCGATCACGCTGTTGAACTGGGCGATGCTGTCGCCCTGCAGCATCGATTTCTCGACCTCTGCAACCTTGGCGACGGCATTGTCGGCGCTGGCGCCGAGTTTGCTGCGGGCGGCCTCGCGGTTCTGCGTGGCCTGGGTCATGTCGGCGAACGCGCGCTTGTACTGGACAAGGGTGGCCAGTTGCTGGTCGATCAGTGTGATGCTTTCCGGGGTCTGTAACTGCTGGCGGGCTGTTTGCAGGCCGTTTTCCAGCTTGTCCAGCAGGCCGGCGACGGTGCCCGGGCCCTGTTCGCCCTTGCGCATCTCGTAGTCCAGGCGGGCGATACGCAGGTCCTTGGTCAGCATGTTCAGCGAGGAAATGTAGCCCAGCTTGTCGCCACGGTTGATCACCGAACCCAGGCCGCTCCAGCCGGTGAAGGTGATGAGCATGGTCAGGAGCAGTACCAGGCCGAAGCCGATACCGAGTTTCAGGTTGATGCTCACATTGCCCAGGCTCTGGGTTAGCCAACGGTACATGGGTCGGACTCCTGACGGCGCTCGTACGCCTGGTGGCGGACGGATTTCCAATATTGCCGTTGTATCGGCGGCGTAGAGCGATTCTGTAGCGCCGCGATCCTTCAATGTGCCCCACGGAACCCGTGGGAACTGATCTTCTGGGGGGGAACATCAGCTTCCACAGGTCTGCTGGTGCCCCGGGAGCGTTCAGAACAGGCGGGCGAGCAGGGCGGTGACGGCGGTTTCGACCCGCAGGATCCGTTCGCCGAGCTGCACCGGTTGCAGGCCGGCCTTGCCCAGCAGGTCGATTTCGTAGGGAATCCAGCCGCCTTCGGGGCCGATGGCGAGGGTGACCGGTTCGTCCACCGCCCGTGGGCAGGGCGGGTAGTGGCCCGGATGGCCGACCAGGCCCAGGGTGCCCGCGCTGATGGCCGGCAGGCGATCCTCGACGAAAGGCTTGAAGCGCTTCTCGATGATGACTTGCGGCAGTACGGTGTCGCGGGTCTGTTCCAGGCCCAGGACCAGTTGCTCGCGAATCGCCTCGGGTTCCAGGAACGGTGTCTGCCAGAAGCTCTTCTCCACCCGGTAACTGTTGACCAGCACCAGCCTGGGCACGCCCATGGTGGCGATGGTCTGGAAGACCCGGCGGAGCATCTTCGGGCGCGGCAGGGCGAGCACCAGGGTCAGCGGCAGCTTGGCCGGCGGTGGCTGGTCGAGGCTGACCTGCAGCTGGGCTTCACCGGCCTCCAGGTGCAGGACCCGGGCATTGCCCATCAGCCCGCCGAGCCGGCCGACCCGCAGGCTGTCGCCCACCGCGACGCGATGGACTTCCTGCATGTGAGTCAGGCGCCGGTCACGCAGCACCACCCGGTCGGCCGCAATGAAGTCGGCCTCTTCCAGAAGCAGCAGGTTCACGCGAGCGGGGCTGGCGGCTGTGGGCCAGTGTCGGTGGGTTTCTCTTCCGACGCCTCGCCACGCTTGCTGACCAGGCCGCCGAACAGCACGCCGATCTCGAACAGCAGCCACATTGGCACCGCCAGCAACGTCTGCGAGAACACGTCCGGCGGGGTCAGGATCATGCCGACCACGAAGCAGCCGATGATCACGTACGGGCGGATCTTCTTCAGGTACTTGACGTCGACCACGCCGATCCACACCAGCAGCACCACGGCCACCGGGATCTCGAACGCCACGCCGAAGGCGAAGAACAGCGTCATGACAAAGTCGAGGTAGCTGGTGATGTCGGTCATCATCTCGACGCCGGCCGGGGTGGCGGCGGCGAAGAACTTGAAGATCAGCGGGAACACCAGGTAATAGGCGAAAGCCATGCCGGTGTAGAACAGGATGATGCTGGACACCAGCAGCGGCACGGCCACGCGTTTCTCATGCTTGTACAGACCCGGGGCGATGAAACCCCAGATCTGGTGCAGGATCACCGGGATCGCCAGGAACAGCGAGACCATCATGGTCAGCTTGAGCGGCGTCAGGAACGGCGAGGAGACGTCGGTGGCGATCATCGTCGCGCCGGCCGGCAGGTACTGGCGCAATGGCGTGGAGACGAAGGTGTAGATCTGCTGGGTGAAGGCGAACAACCCGGCAAAGATCAGGAAGGTTGCCGCGACACAGCGCAGCAGGCGGGTGCGCAACTCGGTAAGGTGCGAGACCAGCGGCATCTGCTGGTCGTTTTCCGGAAAATCGCTCATGGGGCTCGCGGCGGCACAGTTGGGTCGTGAGAAGCTGGCGCACTTGGCGTCGGCGCGGGAGTGACGGTTTCGCCCGGAACATGCGGGGCCGGTTCGACGGCGCCGAGCACCGGTACGGCATCGCCCGGGGCGACGGTGGCCGGTGGCAGGTCGCTCGGCAGCGGTGTTTCACCGGCCGGCTGGGTCACGGATTGGGCGGCCGGCTGGCTCTGGGGCTGAGCCTGGGGAGCCGGCTCCTGGACCGGCGACAGGATCTTGCGAGCCTCCTGTTCCAGGGACAGGATGTGCTCGTTGTGCAGTTGCCGACGGATTTCGTCGGCACCGATTTCCCGTTCCACTTCCTGCTTGATCGCGTTGAAGCTGCGTTTCAGCCGTCCGACCCACAGGCCAGCCGTGCGCGCGGCACCCGGCAGGCGCTCGGGGCCGAGGACCAGCAGCGCCACCAGGCCGACGAGCAGCAGTTCACTGAAGCTGATACCGAACATTATTCAGTGCTCACGAATGATTGCGGGGCTCTTCGACCTTCTGCGCCTGTACATCGATGGTGTGTGGCGCGTTCTGCTGGGCGCCCGGCTGTGGCTGGGCAGGTTGCACGGTCGGTGGGACCACCGGCTCGGCCGGCTTCTCGTCATCGTTCATGGCCTTGCGAAAGCCCTTGATCGACTCGCCGACGTCGGTGCCGAGGTTCTTCAGCTTCTTGGTACCAAACACCAGCACGACGACAATCAGGATGACGATCCAGTGTTTCCAGTCAAAAATGCCCATGGTGTTTCTCCTCTCGAAAAGTTGTTCAGGCGGACGGACGCGAGGCTTTCTCGGCGTGTCCGGACAGTCCGAAGCGACGGTCCAATTCATCCAGCACGGCCTGCGGATGCTGGCCCAGCTGGGCGAGCATGACCAGGCTGTGGAACCACAGGTCGGCGGTTTCGTAGATCACGTCGCTGCAGTCGCCGCTGAGGGCAGCGTCCTTGGCCGCGATGATGGTTTCGACGGACTCCTCGCCAACCTTTTCCAGAATCTTGTTCAGACCCTTGTGGTACAGGCTGGCGACATAGGAACTGTCGGGTGCCGCACCCTTGCGCTCTTCCAGTACCTGGGCCAGACGGGTCAGGGTATCAGTCATGTTCAGTGTCCTGCTGCGTAGATGCTGTGCGGGTCCTTGAGGACCGGATCGACCGTCTTCCAGCCGTCGTTTTCGTAGACGCGGTAGAAGCAGCTTTGGCGGCCAGTGTGGCAGGCGATGTCGCCGACCTGTTCGACCATCAGGATGATCACGTCGGCGTCGCAATCCAGGCGCATTTCATGCAGATGCTGCACGTGGCCGGACTCCTCGCCCTTGCGCCACAGTTTGCCACGTGAACGTGACCAGTAGATGGCGCGGTTCTCGCGAGCGGTCAGTTGCAGCGCCTCGCGGTTCATCCAGGCCATCATCAGCACGCGCCCGGTCTTGTGATCCTGGGCAATCGCCGGCACCAGGCCGTCGCTGTCCCACTTGATCTCGTCCAGCCAGTCTTTCATTTTCGACTCCGACAACCGGGCGCAACCTGCGTGGTTGGGCCTCGGCGAATGAACAGTTTGCCAGCCGCGAGCCTTGCTGGCTATCGGCGCACGACCAGATACAAACCAATGGCCAGCATGACTGCCGCCGGCCAGTGACCCCATTCGTGCAGCGGCCCGTTGGCGGCGAGAAACGCGCCCCCCCCAAGATGCAGTGAGCCGAGCAGACGCAGCAGCCAGTCGTCCTTGCGCTTTTTGTACGGCGGCTGCGGGTCGGCGGCATGGGGCTGCGACAGGCGTTCGAGCAGGTCGCGGGTCATGTTGGCCAGGTGCGGCAGTTGCTCGACCTGGCTCTGCAGGTTGCCCAGCAGGGTTTTCGGGCTGACCCGTTCGCGCATCCAGCGTTCGAGGAACGGCTGCGCGGTGCTCCACAGGTCCAGTTCCGGGTACAGCTGGCGGCCCAGGCCTTCGATGTTGAGCAGGGTCTTCTGCAGCAGCACCAGCTGTGGCTGGACTTCCATGTTGAAGCGCCGCGCGGTCTGGAACAGGCGCATCAGCACCTGGCCGAAGGAGATGTCCTTCAGCGGCTTTTCGAAGATCGGTTCGCAGACGGTGCGGATCGCCGCCTCGAACTCGTTGAGTCGGGTGTCCGCCGGAACCCAGCCCGAGTCGATATGCAACTGGGCGACGCGGCGGTAGTCACGCTTGAAGAAGGCGAACAGGTTGCGGGCCAGGTAGTCCTGGTCCTGCGGAGTCAGGCTGCCGACGATGCCGCAGTCGATGGCGATGTACTGCGGACTCCACGGCTTGACGGTGCTGACGAAGATATTGCCGGGGTGCATGTCGGCGTGGAAGAAGCTGTCGCGGAACACCTGGGTGAAGAAGATCTCCACGCCGCGTTCGGCGAGCAGCTTCATGTCGGTACGCTGGTCGGCCAGGGTCGCGAGGTCGGTGACCTGGATGCCGTAGATGCGTTCCATCACCAGCACCTTCGGCCGGCACCAGTCCCAGTAGACCTGGGGCACGTACATCATGTCCGAGCCTTCGAAGTTGCGCCGCAACTGGCTGGCATTGGCCGCCTCGCGCAGCAGGTCGAGTTCGTCGTAGATGGTCTTCTCGTAGTCGCTGACCACGTCCACCGGATGCAGCAGGCGGGCGTCGGCGGAGAGCCGCTCGGCCGTGCGGGCGAGCAGGAACAGCCAGGCCAGGTCCTGGGCAATCACCGGCTTGAGACCTGGACGGATGACTTTCACCACCACTTCCTCGCCGCTCTTGAGCTGCGCGGCGTGGACCTGGGCCACCGAGGCCGAGGCCAGCGGTTCGATGTCGAAGCGGCTGAAGACTTCGCCGATCTTGCGGCCCAGTTGCGACTCGATCAGCTCCACGGCTTTCTGCGGGTCGAACGGTGGGACACGGTCCTGCAGCAGCATCAGCTCGTCGGCGATGTCCTCGGGCAGCAGGTCGCGACGGGTCGAGAGGATCTGCCCGAACTTGATGAAGATCGGTCCCAGGTCCTGCAGGGCCAGGCGCAGCCGTGCACCGCGGCTCAGGTCCAGCGGCTTGCGCGGCAACCAGCGCCACGGCAGGGCGAAACGCAATGCCAGGAGGAACCAGGGCAGGGGCAGGTCGAACAGCAGGTCATCGAGACGGTAGCGGATGACCACGCTCAGAATGCGTAACAGACGGCGGACGGCGAGCAGCTTCATGCGTTATCGCTGGAATTGAGGGATCGGGAGAGGCGTTCGAAACGTGCCTCGAGTCGTTCTAGATCGAGCTTGAGCCGGTCGAGTTCGGCGAAACGGGCTTCGGCCTCGTGTTTGCCGACCAGTGCCCGCGACTCTTCGCTGAGGTACTCGGCCAGGTTCTGGTTCAGGCTGGCGAAACCCTGCCGGTACCAGCCGGCACGGCTGCGCAGGTGGCCACTGACCAGTTGCGTGGCGACCGGGCCGAGCCAGCGCGACAGCTCGTACTCCCAGTCCAGCTCCAGGTCCTGCAGCACTCCGGCCAGGTCCAGCAGCACCGCGCTGTCGCCTTCCAGGTGCACGTCCGGGCCATGCAGCACGGCGCTCTTGTCCTTGCTCAGGGCCAGGTTGAGCAGGCGGGTGGTGGACGCACGGAGGATGCAGTCGGCCTCGGCGGCCCAGTGGGCGGCCAGCAGCAGGCCTTCGTCGCTGGGCAGGATGAACAGCTTCAAGGCCGGGCTGTCGACCTCGATGACCTTGCCCGTCAGGTGCCCGAGGCGGCCCAGGGCAGTGCTGTCCAGGCGCAGCACACGGTTGAGGCCGTGTTCGACGCCGGCGAGAAGGCCGCTGAGCAGCATCAGGGCTTGATGCCGCGGTGCAGGGCGACGATGCCCGAAGTCATGTTGTGGTAGGTCACGCGGTCGAAGCCGGCGTCCACCATCATCGACTTGAGCGTTTCCTGGTCCGGGTGCATGCGGATCGATTCGGCCAGGTAGCGATAGCTTTCCGAGTCGTTGGTGATCAGCTTGCCGGCCAGTGGCATGAAGGCGAACGAGTAGGCGTCGTAGACCTTGGACATCAGCGCGTTGGTCGGCTTGGAGAACTCCAGCACCAGCAGGCGGCCACCGGGCTTGAGCACCCGCAGCATGGAGCGCAGGGCATCTTCCTTGTGGGTGACGTTGCGCAGGCCGAAGGCGATGGTCACGCAGTCGAAGTGGTTGTCCGGGAACGGCAGCTTCTCGGCGTCGGCCTGGACGAACTCGATATTGCCGGCCACGCCGCGATCCAGCAGGCGATCACGGCCGACCTTGAGCATGGAGGCGTTGATATCGGCCAGCACCACCTGGCCGGTGGGACCCACCAGGTGCGAGAACTTCGCCGCCAGGTCGCCGGTGCCGCCGGCGATGTCCAGCACCCGGTTACCGGGGCGCACGCCCGACAGCTCGATGGTGAAACGCTTCCACAGGCGGTGCATGCCGCCGGAAAGGACGTCGTTCATCAGGTCGTACTTGGCGGCCACCGAGTGAAAGACTTCGGCGACTTTGCCGGCCTTTTCGCTTTCCGGCACATTCTTGTAGCCGAAGTGTGTGGTGGGTTCGGCATCGCTGCCTTTGCGCTGATCAGTCATATCGCTGTCACCAGAAGAGAATGCGGGCCATTCTAATCCCGGTAGCCGGCTTTGTCTTGGCAAAGGCGGAATGTAAGTATAGTGGGCGACCGGGGCGGATTGACGCAGCGCAGTTCAAGGCCGCCCCGGCCTACATTCATGGAACAGGAGTCAATCGATGGCCCGGATTAGTGTCGAGCGTGCCCATCATCTCGGTCTGGCAGGCGCGCGTGAGAAGGCCGAGGCGCTGGTGCAGAAACTGGCCGACCAGTATGGCCTGGCGCCGCGTTGGTCGGGTGATACCGTCAGCCTCAAGCGCTCCGGCGTCAGCGGCGAGGTGACGATCGCCGAGGACCGGATCAGGGTGGATGTCGAGCTGGGCATGCTGATGTCGGCCATGAGCGGCACCATCAAGAGCGAGATCGAGAAGGCGCTGGACAAGGCGCTGGCCTGAACCCGTCGGATCCGAACCTGTGGCAGTCAATCCTGTGGGAGCCGGCTGCCACGGGTGAATCCGGTTTCCACAAGTGACCCCTGGCCACATCGGTTAGGGTGCCCATTCTAATTTTTGCCACTACTTTGTGCTGCAGTCCCCGCTTGCGCGGGCAGTTCCTCCAACCGTTCACGTGTGAGGTGCACCATGGCCAAAGTCAGTCTGAAGAAAAAATCCGACGTTCAGCCCACCGCCCTGGCTGAAGTGAAACTCTATGCCCGCAGGATCTGGTTGGCGGGTCTGGGCGCCTACGCCAAGGTCGGCAAGGAAGGCAGCGAGTACTTCCAGGAACTCGTCAAGGCCGGCCAAGCAATTGAAAAGGAAGGGAAAAAGGCTGTCGACGCAAAGCTTGAAGCCGCCAACAGCCAGATCGACAGCGTGAAGAGCGATGTCAGCGGCCTCAAGGGTCGGGTCGAAGTGCAACTGGACAAGGTCGAGAAAGCGTTCGACAGCCGTGTCGCCAGTGCCTTGAATCGCATCGGGATTCCGTCTAAACATGACGTTGAGGCACTCTCTGCTAAGCTCGATGAGTTGACGGCATTGCTCGAACGTGTCGCGCGTAAACATTAAGGAGAACGGGATGGCTGGCAAGAAGAATACTGAGAAAGAAGGCAGCTCGTGGATCGGGAAGGTTGAGCAATACTCCCGCAAGATCTGGCTGGCCGGTTTAGGCGTGTACTCGAAAATCGACAGTGACGGCAGCAAGGTCTTCGAGAGCCTGGTGAAGGACGGTGAGAAAGCCGAGAAGCTGACCAAGAGTGCAGTGGGCAAGACTGTCGAGGCGGCCAAGGACTCCGCCGGTTCGGCCAAGTCGCGCATCACCGGCGTCAAGGAACGCGCCCTGGGCAAGTGGGACGAACTGGAGGAGGCTTTCGACAAGCGTCTGAACAGTGCCATCTCGCGTCTGGGTGTTCCCAGCCGCAATGAGGTCAAGGCCCTGCACAGCAAGGTCGACACCCTGACCAGGCAGATCGAGCAACTCACTGGCCAGAAGGTGACCCCGGTGGCGGCGAAAGCGGCGGCAGCCAAACCGGCAGCGAAGACGGCGGCCAAGCCGCTGGCCAAGGCTGCGGCCAAACCCGCCGCCAAGCCGGCAGCTAAAACCGCTGCGGCCAAACCGGCAGCCAAGCCGGCTGCAAAACCCGCCGCCAAGCCTGCGGCCAAGACGGCGGCTGCCAAGCCAGCCGTGAAGCCAGCAGCCAAGCCGGTAGCCGCGGCCAAACCCGCCGCGAAACCAGCGGCCAAGCCTGCTGCGAAGCCGGCCGCTGCAAAACCGGCAGCCAAACCTGCCGCGAAGCCTGCAGCGGTGAAAAAGCCTGCGGCGGCCAAGCCGGCCGTTGCCAAGCCGGCAACTCCTGCCGCGGCGAAACCGGCGGTGGCACCGACCACCACCAATTCGGTGTCCCCGGCTGCTCCAGCCGCTCCGGCTGCGGCCCCGGCTCCGTCGGCGCCGACCTCTCAGTCCTGAGTGGCGCTTCGCGCAATGGAAACGCCCGGTCTGTGAAGGCCGGGCGTTTTTGTTTCGGGCTTGGCAGCCCTGTTCTGCTCCATACCTTGGGCCGGTTATCAAGGCTCTTCGAGATAACGCAAGGCCATCCGTTCAGTCGCCAACCGTGCCGGCGGCAGCAGGTGCGGCGCCACCAGCATCATTATCTGGTACACCACCAGCCGGACTTCGCCCTCGCGGCCCAGGATTCGCTGATAGTCCAGCGAGAACAGCAGGGTCAGGGTGATCTGTTCCACCAATTGCCCCAGCGCCTGGGTGTCGCTGACGATGAAGCCCTGGGTCTTCAACTGCGCCAGCAACGAGGCGAGGGTACGCTTGAGCGCGTTGAGCAGGTTGCGGATACCCCTGGCGAGCTTGGGCAGCCGGCCGGCCAGGTTGGACAGGTCCTGGAACAGGAAGCGGTACTGGGACAGGCGCTCGACGATCAGGTGCAGGAAGAACCAGTAGTCCTCCGGTGCCAGTTCGGCATCCGCCGGAGGGTTCAGCAGCGGTGCCAGCTCCGCCTGGAAGCGCTCGAAAAGCCCGAGCACCAGAGGCTCCTTGCCATGAAAGTGGTAGTAGAGATTGCCCGGGCTGATCCCCAGTTCATTGGCGATTTCCATGGTCGAGACATTCGGTTCGCCCTTCTGGTTGAACAGTTGCAGTGTGCATTCAAGAATCCGGTCGCGGGTCTTCATCCAGTCTTCTTAGGTTGGGTGTCACGGCTGCCGGGCAGCCGTGTCCGGTGAGAGTCATCGCACCCGCACATAAGTGCCGGGTGCGGCTTCCATGGTTGGATACCTGGCGTCGCCGAGGGTCAGCCGGGTTTCCTTGAGGGCTCCCGAGTGCGACTGGAGCCATTCCAGCCATTGTGGCCACCAGCTGCCCTGGACCTGCCGACCATCGTAGTACCAGGCCCGCGGGTCGCTGCTCAGCTTGAGGTTTTCGATGTAGGTGGACTTGGGGTTGCCCGGCGGGTTGAGAATGCTCTGGATGTGGCCGCTGTTGGACAGCACGAAGCGGCGGTCGCCGCCCAGCAGCAGGGTCGAGCGATAGACCGCGTCCCATGGCGTGATGTGGTCGTTGATGCCGGCGACATGGAAACTGTCCACCGTGACTTTCTGCAGATCAATGGGCGTGCCGCAGACCTCCAGCCCGCCAGGGTGGCTGAGCGGGTTGTGCTTGAAGAAGTCCAGCAGGTCGCCATGCAGCGCGGCCGGCAGGCGGGTGTGGTCGTTGTTCCAGTAGAGGATGTCGAAGGCCGGCGGCTCCTTGCCCAGCAGGTAATTGTTGATCCAGTAGTTCCAGATCAGGTCATTGGGCCGCATCCAGGCGAACACCTTGGCCATGTCCCGGCCGTCCAGCACGCCTTGCTGGTAGGAGCGGCGCTTGGCTGCCTCCAGGGTCTGCTCGTCGACGAACAGGGTGGCCGGACTGTCCAGCCGGCTGTCGAGCAGGCTGACCAGGTAGGTGGCACTGGCGACCCGGCGCAACTGCCGCTTGCTCAGCAGGTAGCCTTGCAGGGCGGCGATGGTCAGGCCGCCGGCGCAGGCGCCCACCAGGTTGACCTCGCGGCTCGCGGTGATGCTCCGGCAGACGTTCATCGCCTGCTCCACCGCCTCGACATAGCTCGACAGGCCCCATTCACGGTGGCGCACGTCGGGGTTGCGCCAGCTGATGATGAACACCTGCAGGCTGTTTTTCAGGGCGTACTGCACGAGGCTGTTGGTCGGGCTGAGGTCGAAGATGTAGTACTTGTTGATTTGTGGCGGCACGATCAGCAGCGGCCTGGCGTATTGCTTTTCGCTCATCGGCCGGTACTGGATCAGCTCCAGCAGCTCGTTGCGAAACACCACCGCCCCCTGGGTGGTGGCCACGGTCTTGCCGACTTCGAAGGCATGCTTGGTGACCTGGCTGGGCAGGCCGTTGTTGTGCAGCATGTCGTTCACCAGGTGGCTGATGCCGCGCACCAGGCTGTTGCCACCGGAATTGAACAGCTCCTTGACCGCCAGGGGGTTGAGCAGGGTGTTGGACGGCGCCACCGCATCGTTGAACAGCGTGAAGATGAAGTGCGCCCGGGCGCGCTCGTCATCGCTCATCCGGCTTTCGTCGATCCAGTGCCGGACCTGGGTCTGCCACGCCAGGTAGGCCTGCAGGCCACGTCGGTAGAACGGGTTCAGGCTCCAGGCCGGGTCCGTGAAGCGCGAGTCACGTGGAGAGGGTTGGTGCGGTGTCTCGCCGAGCAACACCTTGCCCAACTGGTTCCCCAGCGCCAGCACATGCCGCGCCGTGTGCAGCGGGTTGCGCAGGCCGTGGGTGGCGACGCTGCGCAGGGTGGAGAGCAGATCCTGGCCGCGCAGGCCGGTAATCGCACTCTGTACATTGATGGGCGTCGCGGCTGCGGGTAGCGAACCCGTCGCTGGTCTGTCTGGCATGAGTCAACACTCCTTCGTCATCAAGCTGATCAACCGATACATCGCATCGGACCGGGGCTGTCCACTGCCCCGTCCCTGACGTGCCCTGCCGATATCCTGCCGGTGGGCACGCTGCGAATGGGTGCCCCTCAGGTGCTCTTGAAGGGCGCCGGTTGCGGGTGCATGACGGCCCGCTGACGTTCTTCGTCGAGGAACTTCATGATGATGGGCGCCACGGCTTCGGCCCGGGTGATCAGGAACAAGTGGCCGTCATCGATTATGTGTAGCTGGGCATTGGGAATACGCCAGGCCAGCAGGCGCATATTGATCAGCGGAATGAGCGGATCATCGTCGCCGGCCAGTACCAGGGTCGGCTGGCGGATCTTGTGCAGCCAGTGGATGCTGGTCCAGCCGAGGCCGGCGAACAGTTGCCAGTAGTAGCCCAGCTTGCCGGCCGAACGCACCTTGGCCGCGTGTTCGGCGGCCAGGTGCGGATCGCGTCGGAAGGCGCCGCCGTAGATGGTCGGCGCGATACGGATGACGTGGGAGGGTTGAATGTAGCGGCGCGGGCTGGCCATGTTCCACAGCACCTTGGGCTTGCCCGGGACCATGACCGCGCCGGCGGCGGTGGCCGCCAGGATCAGCTTCTTGCAACGCTCCGGATAATCGTGGGCGAACTGCTGCGCCAGTGCGCCACCCCAGGACACCCCGACCGCATTGACCTGGCCATAGTCCAGGTAGTCGAGCATCCGCGCGCTGAGCTTGGCCAGGCCGGGAAAGCGATAGGGGCGGCTGGGTGTGGACGAACCACCGACGCCGGGGACGTCGAAGGCGATCACTTCGAGGTCCGGGTCCAACGCCTGGACGAACGGAAACACCAGCTCCAGGTTGGCGCCGATGCCGTTGAAAATCAGCAGTGGCGTCAGGTGTGGCTTGCCGGGGCGAACCGCGGTACGGATGGTCTGGCCGTCCAGCTCGATGGTTCTGAAAATGAACGGTTGCGGCATGCTGCGAGCCCTGTGTTGAATCCTGCTTCTGTGTGCACGTGATCCCTCATGTGCACGCGATCCTTGCAGGAGTCGCCGTACCGCCGGCTCCTACAAGGGGCGGCGCGGTCTATCGCTCGTGCACGTAGGTGCCCGGTGCCGCCTCGGCCGACGGGTATGCCTTGCTGCCCAGGCTGGTCGGCGACTTCTTCAGCTTGCCCGAGCGCGCCGCCAGCCAGGCTTGCCAATGCAGCCACCAGGAGTCGGTATGCTTGGTGGAGTTTTCCTGCCAGTCCTCGGCCTTGGCCGGCATCTCCTCGTTGGTCATGTAGCGCGACTTGGGGTTGCCCGGCGGGTTGAGGATGCTCTGGATATGGCCGCTGCTCGACAGTACGAACTCGACCTTGCCACCGAACAGTTGCGCCGATTTGTAGCAGGACTTCCACGGCGTGATGTGATCGTTGGTACCGGCCAGGGCGAAGATGTCGGCGTCGACTTTCTTCAGGTCGATCGGCGTGCCGCACACTTCCAGTGCATCGGCGCGTACCAGTGGGTTGTTCTTGAACATCTCGATCAGGTCGCCGTGGAACGCGGCGGGCAGGCGGGTGGTGTCGTTGTTCCAGAAGAGGATGTCGAACACCGGCGGCTCGTTGCCCAGCAGGTAGTTGTTGACCCAGTAGTTCCAGATCAGGTCATTGGGCCGCATCCAGGCGAACACCTTGGCCATGTCGCTGCCCTCCAGCACGCCCTGCTGGTAGGAGTGGCGCTTGGCGGCTTCCAGGGTCTGTTCGTCGACGAACAGCGCGACCTGGGTGTCCAGGGTGGTGTCGAGCACGCTGACCAGCAGGGTCAGGGAGTTGACCTTCTTCTCGCCCAGGGCCGCGTAGTGGCCGAGCAGGGCGGTGCAGGTGATGCCGCCGGAGCAGGCGCCGAGCATGTTGAGGTCCTTGCTGCCGGTGATCGCGCAGACCACGTCGACAGCCTCCTTGAGCGCCTCGATATAGGTCGACAGGCCCCACTCGCGCTGCGCCTTGGTCGGGTTGCGCCAGCTGATGATGAAGGTCTGCTGGTGGCTGCGCAGGCAGAAGCGCGCCAGGCTCTTGTCCGGGCTCAGGTCGAAGACGTAGAACTTGTTGATCTGTGGCGGCACCACCAGCAGCGGGCGTTCATGCACCTGCTCGGTGATCGGCCCGTACTGGATCAGCTCCAGCACGTCGTTGCGAAACACCACGGCGCCTTCGCTGGTGCCGAGGTTCTTGCCGACCTCGAAGGCGCTCATGTTGACCTGGCTGGGCATGCCGCCGTTGTGCACCAGGTCCTTGGCCAGGTTCGACAGGCCGTCGAGCAGGCTCTTGCCGCCGGTCTCGAAGAACCGCTTGATCGCCGCCGGGTTGGCCGCCGTGTTGGTCGGGGCCATGGCTTCGGTCAGCAGGTTGATGACGAAGTGTCCGCGGCTGATGTCCTGGGCCGAGAGCGAGCTGTCGTCGATCCAGTCGTGGAGTTCCTTGCGCCAGGCCAGGTAGGTCTGCAGGTAGCGCCTGTAGAGCGGGTTCTGGCTCCAGGCCGGGTCAGAGAAGCGACGGTCGTCGTTGTCCGGCTGCAACTCGGATTTGCCGAACAGCACGTTCTTCAGTTCGACGCCGAAATGGGCGACGTGTTTGGCACTGTGGATGGGCTGCCGGAGGGTCTGGGCCAGTACCATTCGTGCCGAAGTCAGAAGATCCTTTCTACGCAAGCCGACGACGGGGTTCAGGCCCAGGGTGTTTTCCGAGGCCTGACGCTTGAGGTCATCGCTGTTCTTGTCACTCATCTACGACGCTCCATTGTCCTGAGACGAGTACCGGGTAAACACTGTGCGACCAGGCACAACGAATGCCAAGTACTGCTGCTCGGGTGACCGGTTGATTGCGCATCGTTAAATGCACGGGACTTGCCAAGTCCATTGGTTACCCGAGTTTAATTTTTTTCGCAAGCGCGCCGAACGTCAGCCGCTGCTTCCGGGTATTGGATCAGAACAGATTAGAAAATACGCCCCAAATGGCAAGACGCGCGAGCTAGAGCATCAGCTTGACGATCGATTCGGAAGGGTCGCGGGATTTTCCGGCTGCCTTGAGTTCGGCAAGATACTCGGCCCACAAGTCATCCTGACGACAGGCGAGTTGATAGAGGTAATCCCAGGTGAACAGGCCGCTGTCATGGCCGTCGTCGAAGGTCAGTTTCAGTGCGTACTGGCCGGCGGGTTCGAGCTTGCTCAGGCCGACGTTGAGCTTGCCGAACTGCAGGATCGGCTGGCCGTGTCCCTGGACCTCGGCGGAGGGAGAGTGCACCCGCAGGAACTCGGCGGGCAGATGGTATTCCTCGTCCGGACCGTATTTGAGGGTCAGGGTTTTTGAGGCCTTGTGCAGATTGATGGCGGTGGGGATGCGGGTTGTCATGACGTGCGCGGACCTGTCGATGTGAAAGCCGCTCTTGCAGGAGCAGGGCTTGCCCGCGAAGTTTTTGACGGCCTTGAGGCCCCATTCGCGGACAAGCCACGCTCCTGCAGGGAGGTGGCGTTCTTTACAGGATATACCGCGACAGGTCTTCGTTCTGCGCCAATTCGCCGAGGTGGCTGTTGACGTAGTCGGCGTCGATGCGAATCGGCTCGGCACCCTGGGCGCCGGCCAGGTCACCGGCACTGAACGAGACTTCCTCGAGCAGCCGCTCCAGCAGCGTGTGCAGGCGACGGGCGCCGATGTTCTCGGTCTTCTCGTTGACCTGCCAGGCGATCTCCGCCAGGCGCTTGATGCCTTCCGGCTGGAACTCGATGTTCAGGCCTTCGGTCTTGAGCAGTTCGCGATACTGTTCGGTCAGCGAAGCATGTGGCTCGCTGAGGATGCGCTCGAAGTCTTCCGGGCTCAGCGCCTTGAGCTCGACACGGATCGGCAGGCGGCCCTGCAGCTCGGGAACCAGGTCGCTCGGCTTGCTCAGGTGGAACGCACCGGAAGCGATGAACAGGATGTGGTCGGTCTTGACCATGCCCAGCTTGGTGTTGACGGTGCAGCCTTCGATCAGCGGCAACAGGTCGCGCTGCACACCCTCGCGGGACACGTCGGCACCCCCGACATTGCCGCGCTTGGCGACCTTGTCGATCTCGTCGATGAACACGATGCCGTGCTGTTCGACCGCCTCGAGGGCCTTGGCCTTGAGTTCCTCGTCATTGACCAGGCGCCCGGCCTCCTCGTCGCGGACCAGCTTGAGCGCTTCCTTGACCTTGAGCTTGCGGCTCTTGCGCTTGCCCTTGCCCATGTTGGCGAACAGGCTCTGCAACTGGTTGGTCATCTCTTCCATGCCCGGTGGCGCGGAGATATCGACGCCGGTGTGCTCGGCGACTTCGATCTCGATCTCCTTGTCATCCAGCTGGCCTTCGCGCAGGCGCTTGCGGAACAACTGGCGGGTGTTGGAGTCCTGGCTTGGCTGGGCCTCTTCGTTGAACCCGGAGCGGGCCGGTGGCAGCAGGGCGTCGAGGATGCGTTCCTCGGCAGCGTCTTCGGCGCGGTGGCGGACCTTGACCATCTCCTGCTCGCGCAGCAGCTTGATCGCGGCGTCCGCCAGGTCGCGGATGATCGATTCGACATCGCGTCCGACGTAGCCGACTTCGGTGAACTTGGTCGCTTCGACCTTGATGAACGGGGCGTTGGCCAGCTTGGCCAGGCGCCGGGCGATTTCGGTCTTGCCGACGCCGGTCGGGCCGATCATCAGGATGTTCTTGGGCGTCACTTCGACGCGCAGCTCTTCAGGGAGCTGCATCCGGCGCCAGCGGTTGCGCAGGGCAATGGCGACAGCGCGCTTGGCATCGTCCTGGCCGATGATATGGCGATTGAGTTCGTGGACGATCTCGCGGGGAGTCATGGACATGGTATGTGGGGCCTCAAGCGGTTGAGTCAGTGTCGATACAGGGCTGGCACTGCCTATTCCGCGAGGTCCTGCTCCTCAATAGTGAAGTGGTGATTGGTGAATACGCAAATGTCGCCGGCGATGCCGAGGGCGGTCTCGACGATCTCGCGGGCCGACAGGTCGGTCTTCTTCAGCAGGGCGCTGGCCGCGGCCTGGGCATAGTTGCCGCCGGAGCCCATGGCGATCAGGCCGTGCTCCGGTTCGACCACGTCGCCGTTGCCGGTGATGATCAGCGAGGCGTCCTTGTTGGCAACCGCCAGCATGGCTTCCAGGCGGCTCAGGGAGCGGTCGGTACGCCATTCCTTGGCCAGTTCGACGGCGGCACGGACCAGGTGGCCCTGGTGTTTTTCAAGTTGACCTTCGAAACGTTCGAACAGGGTGAAGGCATCGGCGGTGGCACCGGCGAAGCCGGCGAGTACCTGGCCGTGATAGAGGCGGCGAACCTTCTTGGCGTTGCCCTTCATGACGGTATTGCCGAGGGAAACCTGGCCGTCGCCACCCATGACGACTTTGCCGTGGCGGCGAACTGAAACGATGGTGGTCAAGGGAGTGTCTCCACGCAGCGGGGCGAAAATGCCTGATGGAAACTCATATGGGGGTGGTGCAGGGATTTTCAACCTCGGGTGAGGTTGGGGGACGAGTGGTGTAGGAGAAGTGCGCGTCATCCTGTGGGAATCGGCTTGCTGGCGATAGTGGCCTTGCCAGCGCCAAGGACGATATTGAATGGTCGTCTGCGGCGGATCGCCAGCAAGCCGGCTCCGCAGGGAGGGCGGGCCGTGCACGCAATCGGCGTGCGACACGGGCCCGTGGGCGCCTGACTGGCCAGCGCATGGGCCTTCAAGCCCGGCCCAACCCTCCGTAGAGGCCGGCAGGGTCAGCGGCTCTGGCGTTGTTGTAACAACAGATTGCTGAAACCGCTGGCGGCCAGTTGTTTCTGGGCCGTGGTCAGTTGTTCGCGGTTGCTGAACGGACCGACCAGGACCCGATACCAGGTCTCGTCCTTCACCGTGCCGGACTCCACCGAAACCGCCTGGCCGAGCAGGATGATCTGCGCCCGGACCTTGTCCGCGTCGGCTTCCTTGCGGAACGAACCGGCCTGCAGGAAGAACTTCGTCACCGCCGCCGGTTCCGCCTTGGCCACCGGTGGTGGCGGTGGCGGGGTGATCCCGGCCAGCGCCGCCTGGGCCCGGGCGGTGTCGATCTTCGCCGCTTCGGCCGGGGTCACCGGTGTTTGCGGGGTTGGCACGGTCTGCGGGGTCGGCAGGGTTTTCTCCGGCACGGCCTCCGGCGGCACGATGACTTCCGATTCCGGCAGCAGGGTGTAGAAGTCGTACTTGGGCTTCACCGGCTGGGTCGGGCTCGGAGGCGTCTTGTTGGCTTCGGCGACCTTGGCGGCTTTCTGCTGTTCCTGGCGCACGCGCTTGACGTCATCGCCCTTGCCCGGTTCCAGTTTCATCAGGAAGACGATGAAGGCGCCAACGCCCAGCCCGATGGCCAGCCACAACCAGCCCGGGATCGGCTTCTTTTCGGGAGCCTGGTAGCGGCTGGCGCCGCGTTTCGGTGCGGGTTTTTTCTTCGCTGCCAACTTACATGCGCTCCAGGGTTTCCAGGCCCAGCAGCTCCAGGCCTTGCTTTAGGGTACGACCGCTCAGCGCCGCCAGGCGCAGGCGGCTCTGCATGCGGGCCGGGGTATCGGCGCCGAGGATCGGGCAGTTCTCGTAGAAGCTGGAGAACAGGCCGGCGACATCGTACAGGTAGGTGCAGAGGATGTGCGGCGTGCCCTTCTCGGCAACGCTATTGAGCACTTCCGAGAACTGCGCCAGCTTCGCCGCCAGTTCCTGCTCGTGGGCGGCTTCGAGGACGATCTGCCCGTCGACTTCGCTGAAGTCCTTGCCCAGCTTGCGGAATACGCCGGACACGCGGGTGTAGGCGTACAGCAGGTACGGTGCGGTGTTGCCTTCGAAATTCAGCATCAGGTCGAAGTTGAAGCTGTAGTCGCTGGTGCGGTGCTTGGACAGGTCGGCGTACTTCACTGCGCCGATACCCACGACCCGGGCGATCTCGCGCAGTTCGGCTTCGGCCAGGTCCGGGTTCTTTTCCTTGACCAGGTTGTAGGCGCGCTCGCGGGCTTCGGTCAGCAGGTCGATCAGCTTGACCGTGCCGCCGTCGCGGGTCTTGAACGGACGGCCGTCGGCGCCGTTCATGGTGCCGAAGCCCATGTGCTCCATTTCCATCGGATGGGTCACGAAGCCGGCCTTGCGGGCCACGGCGAACACCTGCTGGAAGTGCAGGGCCTGGCGCTGGTCGACGAAGTACAGCGCGCGGTCGGCCTTGAGCTGGCGGCTGCGGTAGCGCACGGCGGCCAGGTCGGTGGTGGCGTAGAGGTAGCCGCCATCGGCCTTGACGATGATCACCGGCAGCGGCTCGCCTTCGGCGTTCTTGAACTCGTCGAGGAACACGCACTGGGCGCCGTTGCTCTCGACCAGCATGCCGGCGGCCTTGAGGTCGTTGACCACGTTGATCAGGTCATCGTTGTAGGCGCTTTCACCCATGACGTCGGCCATGGTCAGCTTGACGTTGAGCAGTTCGTAGATCTTCTGGCAGTGGGACAGCGAGATGTCCTTGAAGCGGGTCCACAGCGCCAGGCACTCGGCATCGCCGGCCTGCAGTTTGACCACCAGGCCGCGGGCGCGGTCGGCGAACTCGGGCGACTCGTCGAAGCGCTGCTTGGCGGCGCGGTAGAAGTTCTCCAGGTCCGACAGCTCGTCGCTGGTGATGGGGTTTTCCTGCAGGTAGGCCATCAGCATGCCGAACTGGGTGCCCCAGTCGCCGACGTGGTTCTGCCGGATCACGGTGTCGCCGAGGAACTCCAGGACCCGCGCCACGCCATCGCCGATGATGGTCGAGCGCAGGTGGCCGACGTGCATTTCCTTGGCCAGGTTCGGTGCCGACAGGTCGACCACGGTGCGCTGGGCCGCGCCGGCCTTGCGCACGCCGAGGCGGGCGTCGGCCAGGGCGGCGTCCAGGCGCGAGGCCAGGGCCTGGGTGTTCTGGAAGAAATTGATGAAGCCGGGGCCGGCGATCTCCGCCTTGCTGACGTTTTCATCGACCGGCAGGGCGGCGATCAGCTTTTCCGCCAGGTCGCGGGGCTTCAGGCCGGCAGGCTTGGCCAGCATCATCGCGATGTTGCTGGCGAAATCGCCATGGGTCTTGTCGCGGGTGTTCTCGACCTGGATCGCCGGCGTCAGGCCTTCAGGCAACACACCTTCGTTGACGAGTTGGGTGAGGGCTTGCTGGATCAGCTGGCGAATGGTGTCTTTCATGGTCTTCTCTTTCGACCGCGAGCGCGGCGGCGCCCAAGGCGCAGGTGGAAAAACTGGATATTATCCGTTGCCGGGGCGAGCTTGCCAACAGGTTGCGGACTTGTGGTGTGCTTGAGGGACACTTCGCGGGCAAGCCACGCTCCTACAGGTCCGTGGCGTACACAAGATTTGTGTTCGACTCCGTCCTGTAGGAGCGTGGCTTGCCCGCGAAGAGGATCTCGCGATCAATAGAGGTCCACCGGATCGACATCCAGCGACCACCTGACCTGCCGCCCACCCGGCATCTGTTCCAGCACCAGCAGCCAATGGCTCAACAGGCGATGCAGCGGCGCGCGGGCGTTGGCCTGCAGCAGCAATTGCGCGCGGAAACGCCCGGCACGGCGCTCCATCGGTGCCGGTACCGGCCCCAACAGCTCGATGCCACCCAGCTCCATCTCACCCAGCAGGCGTTCCGCCTCGCTGCAGGCCTCATCGAGGAAACCTTCCGCCTGGCCTGGCTTGTGGGCTTCGGCACGCAGCAGGGCCAGGTGCGCGAACGGCGGCAGGCCGGCGGCGCGGCGCTCGCTCAGGGCCTGTTCGGCGAAGGCGAAGTAACCCTGTTCGGTCAACTGCACCAGCAACGGATGATCCGCCAGGTGGGTCTGGATGATCACCTTGCCCGGCTCTTCCGCCCGCCCGGCACGGCCCGCGACCTGGACGATCAGTTGGGCCATGCGTTCGCTGGCGCGGAAGTCACCGGAAAACAGGCCACCATCGGCATCGAGGATCGCGACCAGGGTCACCCGTGGGAAGTGATGGCCCTTGGCAAGCATCTGCGTGCCGACCAGGATGCACGGCTGGCCTTTCTGGATGGTGGTGAACAGCTGGTTCATCGCGTCCTTGCGCGACGTGCTGTCGCGGTCGACCCGCAACACCGGGTAGTCGGGGAACAGGATCGCCAGGCGCTCTTCGGCCCGCTCGGTCCCGGCACCGACCGGGCGCAGGTCGACCTTGCCGCATTGTGGGCAATTGCGCGGTACCCGTTCGACGTTGCCGCAATGATGGCAACGCAGTTCGCCATAGCGCTGGTGTACGGTCATGCGTGCATCGCAGCGCGAGCATTCGGACATCCAGCCGCAGTCGTGACACAACAGCGTGGGCGCGAAGCCACGGCGGTTGAGGAACACCAGCACCTGCTGGCCGGCCGCGAGCGTCTGGCCGATGGCCTGCTGCATCGGCCCGGAGATGCCGCTGTCCAGTGGGCGGCTTTTCACGTCCAGGCGCAGGAAACGCGGTTCCTTGGCGCCGCCGGCGCGTTGGGTCAGGCGCAGCAGGCCGTAGCGGCCGATATGGGCGTTGTGCAGGCTTTCCAGTGACGGGGTGGCCGAGCCCAGCACGATCGGGATGTTTTCCTGGCGGGCGCGGACCAGGGCCAGATCGCGGGCGTGGTAGCGCAGGCCTTCCTGCTGTTTATAGGAGCCGTCGTGCTCTTCATCGATGATGATCAGCCCGGGGGTCTTCATCGGTGTGAACAGCGCCGAGCGGGTGCCGATGATGATGTCGGCTTCGCCGTCGCGGGCGGCGAGCCAGGCATCCAGACGTTCGCGATCGTTGACGGCGGAGTGCAGCAAGGCGATCCGGGCGTTGAAGCGCTGCTCGAAGCGCGCCAGGGTCTGTGGACCGAGGTTGATCTCCGGGATTAGCACCAGGGCCTGCTTGCCGGCCTCCAGGGTTTCGCGGATCAGTTGCAGGTAGACTTCGGTCTTGCCGCTGCCGGTGACGCCGGCCAGCAGGAAGGCGTGAAAGCTGTCGAAGCCGGTACGGATTGCCGTGCAGGCGGCACGTTGTTCCTCGTTGAGCGGCAGTTCCGGTTGCGCCAGCCAGTGCTCGTGGCGCTCGCCGGGGGCGTGCCTGCGGATTTCCACCTGCACCAGTTCCTTGGCCAGCAGCAGGTCGAGGCTGTCCTTGCTCAGTTGCAGTTTGCCCAGCAGTTGGTGTGCCACGCCGTGGGGGTGCTGCGCCAGGGTGGCCAGGGCCTCGCGCTGGCGGGGTGCCCGGGCGATCCGTGGGTCGTCGAGGCGCGCGCCCGGTGCCATCGACCAGAAACGCTCCTGGCGCGCCTCGGCCGGCTCGCCCTGGCGCAGCAGCACCGGCAGGGCCCAGCTCAGGGTGTCGCCGAGGCTGTGCTGGTAATACTGGGCGGTCCACAGGCACAGCCGGAACAGCGCCGGCGGCAGCGGTGGCGTGGTGTCGAGCAGGGCCAGTGCCGGCTTGAGCTTGTCCGCCGGGACTTCGCTGTGCTCGGCCACTTCCACCAGAATGCCGATCATTTCCCGGCGCCCGAATGGCACCCGCAGCCGCATGCCGGGGTGCAGCGCGTTACGCGGCACTCCCTTGGGCGCCCGGTAGTCGAACAGGCGGCGCAGGGGCGAGGGCAGGGCGAGGCGCAGAATGGCTTCGGACACGCGGTTATCCCGGGTAATGGCGATGAGAAGGGCGGGAGCCTAGCAGACGACTGGTGCCGGTGACAGCTTGCTTCATTCTGCAAGGGTGGTATTATCGCCGGCTAAATTACGTGCGGTGTTCAACAATAGTGTTGGGCGGCGGCACGCTAGCCGAGGAAGTCACCATGAAACCAGACGTTCATCCAGAATACCCAGCAGTTGCCGTTACCTGCAGCTGCGGCAACAAGTTCGAAACCCGTTCGACCTTCGCCAAGCCTCTGGCAATCGACGTGTGCAACGAGTGCCACCCGTTCTACACCGGTAAGCAGAAGACTCTGGACACCGGCGGCCGCGTTCAGAAGTTCGCCGATCGTTTCGGTGCATTCGGCGCGAAAAAGGCCTGAGGCCTTTTTACTGGGCAGCCTGAATGGCTGTTCCACGCTGATGAAGAAGGCGCTCCTTGTGAGCGCCTTTTTTGTGGGCGCAAGGTTGGCCGGCGTCAGGGCGGGGGCGTGGCGACTGCTATTCTTGAAGTGATACCAGGTCTTTGTAAGAGCCTTTCGAGAAAAAGTGTAGACATTTTTCATCTCGATTGTGAACAGTTTGCGCCTTGTATTCCGTGGCTCTTGGGCCAAAGTCGTAGGTTGCGACCCTTGACACGGGTGACCGGTCAGTCTTGTGAGGACTTTGCGACACGCGTATCCTCGGCGGTCCGTCTGTCCCACAGTAAAAAGCGGAATGCCCACATGTCAGATTTGAAAACTGCCGCTCTCGAATATCATGCCAATCCTCGTCCGGGGAAGCTGAGCGTCGAGCTCACCAAAGCCACCGCGACCGCCCGCGACCTGTCGCTGGCCTACAGCCCTGGCGTTGCCGAGCCCGTACGTGAAATCGGCCGCGATCCCGAACTGGCCTACAAGTACACTGGCAAGGGCAACCTGGTTGCGGTCATTTCCGATGGCACCGCGATCCTCGGCCTGGGTAACCTCGGCCCATTGGCCTCCAAGCCGGTCATGGAAGGCAAGGGCGTACTGTTCAAGCGTTTCGCCGGTATCGACGTGTTCGACATCGAAGTCGACTCGGAAAGCCCACAAGCCTTCATTGACACCGTCAAGCGCATCTCCATCACCTTCGGTGGCATCAACCTGGAAGACATCAAGGCACCCGAGTGCTTCGAGATCGAGCGCGCCCTGATCGAGCAGTGCGACATCCCGGTGTTCCACGATGACCAGCACGGTACCGCAATCGTTACCGCGGCCGGCATGATCAACGCTCTGGAAATCGCCGGCAAGACCCTGCCGGAAGCGAAGATCGTCTGCCTGGGCGCCGGCGCTGCCGCGATCTCCTGCATGAAGCTGCTGGTCAGCATGGGTGCGAAGATCGAGAACATCTACATGATCGACCGTAGCGGCGTGATCCACTCCGGCCGTGACGACCTGAACCAGTACAAGGCGGTCTTCGCCCACGCGACCGACAAGCGCACCCTGGCCGATGCCCTGGAAGGCGCTGACGTGTTCGTCGGTCTGTCCGGCCCGAACCTGCTGAGCGCTGAAGGCCTGAAGTCCATGGCGGCCAACCCGATCGTGTTCGCCTGCTCGAACCCGGATCCGGAAATCGCCCCGGCGCTGGCCCATGCCACCCGTAGCGACGTGATCATGGCCACCGGTCGTTCGGACTTCCCGAACCAGGTCAACAACGTGCTGGGCTTCCCGTTTATCTTCCGTGGTGCCCTGGACGTTCGCGCCAAGCGCATCAACGAGGAAATGAAAATCGCCGCAGCCAACGCCCTGAAGGATCTGGCCAAGCTGCCGGTGCCGAAGGAAGTGTGCGAGGCCTATGGTGTTGACTCGCTGGCATTCGGTCGTGAGTACATCATTCCGAAGCCGCTGGACGCCCGTCTGATCACCGTGATCTCCGATGCCGTGGCCAAGGCCGCGATCGAGACCGGCGTGGCGACCCTGCCGTATCCGAAGCACTACCCGCTGAAAAGCGTGGATGACGTGTTCAACGGCTAAGCCGCTGTAGCGTCGAATGAAAAGCCCCGGCTCGGATGAGTCGGGGCTTTTTTGTTCGTGGTCGGGATAAGCGTGAGAGTTGCGCAGGCCATTCGCGGGCAAGCCACGCTCCTACAGGCCTGTGCTGCACACGGGGGCGTGTACGACACGAAACTGTAGGAGCCGGGCTTGCCCGCGAAGGCAGCGCCGCGGTTTTGTCCCAGATCAGAACAGGTCGATCGGTGCCGACTCGTCCGCCGGCAGCGGGCTGCCGGGGGCGCTGCCACCCGTGCCCAGCTCATTGACCGATGGCGGCGTGTCCTCGCTCTTGAACAGCTCGAAGTAGGCGTTCGGCGTGCCCGGTACCGCTGCACGGCCACTGACCGGGTCGACCCGCAGGCTGAGGATACCTTCCGGCTCGGCCTGGGTGTGTGGCGGCTTGTCCTTGAGCGCGGCACCCATGTAGTCCATCCAGATCGGCAGCGCCACCGTGCCGCCGAATTCGCGGCGGCCAAGGCTTTCCGGCTGGTCGAAGCCGGTCCAGACCGTGGTCACGTAGTCGGCGTTGTAGCCGCTGAACCAGGCATCCTTGGATTCGTTGGTGGTACCGGTCTTGCCCGCCAGGTCGCTGCGGCCCAGGGCCAGGGCGCGGCGGCCGGTGCCGAGCTTGATCACGTCCTCGAGCATGCTGTTGAGGATGTAGGTGGTGCGCCCGTCGACGATACGCTCGGCGACCGCCGGTGCCTGGGCGGCAGGCGCCGGTCCTTCGCTGGTGCCATTGATGGTGAAGGTCGAATGGCTCGGTGCGGCGATACCGCTGCTGGCCGCCATGCCGGTGGGTACGCTCGGCGGGTTGGCGACGAACAGGGTCTCGCCGTTGCGGCTTTCGATCTTGTCGATCAGGTATGGCGTGATCTTGTAGCCGCCGTTGGCAAAGGTGCTCCAGCCGGTGGCGATTTCCATCGGCGTCAGGGTCGCGGTACCCAGGGCCAGGGACAGGTTGCGCGGCAGGTCCTGCTTGTTGAAGCCGAACCGGGCGATGTAGTCGATGGTCTTGTCGACGCCCAGGCTCTGCAGCAGGCGGATCGAGACCAGGTTGCGCGACTTGTACAGCGCTTCGCGCAGGCGGATCGGGCCGAGGAAGGTGTTGGTGTCGTTCTTCGGCCGCCAGACCTTGTCCAGGTATTCGTCGACGAACACGATCGGCGCGTCGTTGACCAGGCTGGCCGGGGTGTAGCCGTTGTCCAGGGCTGCGCTGTAGATGAACGGCTTGAAGCTCGAACCCGGCTGGCGCTTGGCCTGCATGGCGCGGTTGTAGTTGCTCTGCTCGAAGGCGAAGCCGCCGACCAGGGCGCGAATGGCGCCGTTCTGCGGGTCGAGCGAGACCAGCGCGCTCTGTGCGGCCGGGATCTGGCTGAACTTGAGGCTGTTGTCGGCCTGGCGCTGCACGCGGATCAGGTCGCCGACCTGGGCGACGTCGGCAGGTTGTTTCGGTGCCGCGCCGATGCTGTTGGTGTTCAGGTAGGGGCGGGCCCACTTCATGGTGTCCCAGGCCACGCTCTCGATGCCGTTGCGGGTCAATACGTGCAGGGCGTTCTTGTCCACCTGGGTAACGATCGCCGGCTCAAGCCCGCTGATGGTGCGCTGCTTGCTCAGCTCGAGGTTCCAGGCCTCGCGGGTCTTGCCCGGCAGGCGCGACTCGGGGCCGCGGTAGCCGTGGCGCTGGTCGTAGGTGATCAGACCTTCCTGAACCGCATGGTTGGCCAGTTCCTGCAGGTTGCTCGGCACCGTGGTGGTGACGCGGAAACCTTCGGTGTAGGCGTCGCTGCCGTAGCGGCCGACCATTTCGGCGCGGGCCATCTCGGCGATGTACGGCGCGTTCACTTCCGGTGTCGGCACGTGGTAGCTGGCGTTCATCGGCTCGGCGAGAGCGGCCTGGTAGGCGGCCTCGTCGATCTTGCCCAGCTTGTACATGCGGCCGAGGATCCAGTCGCGGCGCTCCTTGGCCCGTACCGGGTTGGCCAGCGGGTTGAAGCGCGACGGTGCCTTGGGCAGGCCGGCGATCGTGGCCATCTGGGCCAGGCTGATGTCGCGGATCGACTTGCCGTAATAAACCTGCGATGCGGCTTCGATACCGTAGGCACGGTTACCGAGGTAGATCTTGTTCACGTACAGCTCGAGGATTTCGTCCTTGGTCAGTTGCCGCTCGATCTGCAGGGCCAGGAGAATTTCATTGGTCTTGCGCGAGAAGCTACGCTCACTGGACAGGAAGAAGTTCTTCGCCACCTGCATGGTGATGGTGCTGCCGCCGGACTGGATATGGCCGCTCTTGACCAGTTGGGTCGCGGCGCGCATCAGGCTGCTGGGGTCGACGCCATAGTGGTTGGCGAAGTTGTCGTCTTCGGCACTGAGCAGGGCGTTGATGAAGTTCGGGGGGATGTCGGCGAAGCGAATGGGAGAGCGACGCATTTCGCCAAATTCGGCTATCAGCTTGCCATCACTGGTGTAGACCCGCAGTGGAATCTGCAACTGGATGCTTCGCAGGGCCTCCACGGACGGCAGGCCCGGACTAAGATAGAGAAACGCGCCGCTCAGGACGAGCAGCAGCCCGCAGAATATGGCGACGAAAGACCACCCGAAAAACTTCAGCAGACGAATCAAGGCTTGTGGATTTCCAGATAAAAGAATGAGTTGGGCGTCAGGCTAGATTCACGGCAAGCGCTGGTTCGACGACTCGGAGAAAAGCGTGGGGCATTATAAGCATTTTTGGCCTTGAGCGTCATTTGCGCTTATGTCAAGACTGCTATTAAATGCCCTTCATCATAAAGGGTCCGTAAGTCGCGGATAGTAATAGGGAATCGGTAGTGCTTGGACTCTTCGGCAAAAAAGCGCATTCGCTCCTGGGCATAGACATCAGTTCCACCTCGGTCAAGCTCCTCGAATTGAGCCGCTCGGGCAATCGATATCGGGTCGAGTCCTATGCCGTGGAACCGCTGCCGCCCAATGCCGTGGTCGAGAAGAACATTGCCGAACTCGAAGGCGTCGGCCAGGCCCTGACGCGAGTGCTGCTCAAGGCCCGGACCAGTGCACGCGAAGCCGCGGTGGCGGTGGCCGGTTCCGCGGTCATCACCAAGACCATCGAAATGGATGCCGGGCTCTCCGATGATGACATGGAGAGCCAGCTCAAGATCGAAGCCGACCAGTACATTCCCTATCCGCTGGAGGAAGTCGCCATCGACTTCGAGGTCCAGGGGTATTCGGCGCGCAACCCCGAGCGGGTCGAGGTGCTGTTGGCCGCCTGTCGGAAAGAAAATGTCGAGGTGCGCGAGGCGGCCCTCGGCCTGGCCGGGCTCGATGCCCGGGTGGTCGATGTCGAGGCTTATGCGCTGGAGCGCTCCTTTGGCCTGCTGGCGTCCCAGTTGGCCATCGACCACGACAAGCTGACGGTCGCGGTGGTCGATATCGGTGCGACCATGACCACCCTCAGCGTCCTGCATAACGGGCGGATCATCTATACCCGCGAGCAATTGTTCGGCGGACGCCAGCTTACCGAGGAAATCCAGCGGCGCTATGGCCTTTCCAACGAGGAGGCGGGGCTGGCGAAGAAGCAGGGCGGCCTGCCCGACGATTATGTCGTCGAGGTCCTGCAGCCGTTCAAGGATGCCCTGGTCCAGCAGGTGTCGCGCTCCCTGCAGTTCTTCTTCGCCTCGGGCCAGTACAACGATGTCGACTACATCCTGCTGGCCGGCGGCACCGCCTCCATTGCCGGGCTCGATCACCTGATCCAGCAGCGGCTGGGCACGCCGACCATGGTCGCCAACCCTTTCGCCGACATGGCGTTGAGCAGCAAGGTCAATGCCGGGGCGCTGGCCAGCGATGCGCCAGCCCTGATGATCGCCTGTGGCCTGGCGTTGAGGAGTTTTGACTGATGGCGCGGATCAACCTTCTGCCCTGGCGTGAACAACTGCGTGAAGAGCGACGCAAACGCTTCCTGACGGCCCTGGTCGGAGTGCTGGTGATTTCGGTCGGTATCGTCCTGATCGCCGACCAGTACATCAGCCATTCCATCGATCACCAGGTTGCACGCAATGCCTATGTGAGCAAGGAAATCGCCCAGCTCGACTCGCGGATCAAGCAGATCAGCGACTTGAAAGCCCGTCGCCAGCAGTTGATCGAACGCATGAAGATCATCCAGGACCTGCAGGGCAACCGCTCGATCAGCGGGCGGATCTTCGATCAACTGACGCGGACTCTGCCCGATGGCGTGTATTTCACGGACGTGAAAATGACCGGTAAAACCATCGCGATCACCGGTGCGGCGGAGTCCAACAACCGTGTCTCGGACCTGATGCGCAATCTCGATGCCTCCGACTGGCTCGAGGCCCCCAGCCTGACCGAGGTCAAGGCGACCACCAGTGGCACGGTGGATCAGGCCAACGTCTTCCAGTTGAGCGTGCGCCAGACCCAGCCTCCGGTTTCGGGGGCAGCCAAATGAATATTTCCGAACGGCTGGAGAGCCTGCGCAAGATCGACATCGCCGATCTCGACATGCAGAACATCGGCTCCTGGCCGGCTGCGGTCAAGGTGTTCTGTGGGGTGATTGTCGCGGTGTTGGTGCTGGCGTTGGGCTACGTGGTTTATATCCAGGACCTGACCGGGCAACTGGACCAGCAGCGGGCCAGCGAGGTCACTCTCAAGGAGCAGTTCGCGACCAAGGCGCACCTGGCGGCGAACCTCGAGGCCTATACCCAGCAGATGCTCGACATGGAGGCCTCCTTCGGCGCACTGCTCAAGCAACTGCCCAGCGACACCGAAGTGCCGGGGCTGCTGGAAGACATCACGCGTACCGGGCTCGGCAGCGGACTGGAGTTCGAGGAGATCAAGCTGTTGCCGGAAGTGGCGCAGCAGTTCTATATCGAGCTGCCGATCCAGATCACCGTCACCGGCGCCTATCACGACCTGGCCACCTTCGTCAGCGGCGTGGCCAGCCTGCCGCGCATCGTCACCCTGCATGACTTCGAGATCAGGCCGGTGACCGAGGGCAACGGCAACAAGCTGCGCATGAACATTCTCGCCAAGACCTATCGCTACAACGACAAGGGGCTGCAGAAATGATCGGCTTGCGCGGGTTGTGCGTGGGGTTGCTGACCCTGTTGCTGGCCGGTTGTGGCGGTGGCAATGACTTCAGCGACCTGGATGCCTACATGCGCGAGGTGCGCGCGCGGCCGGCCGGCAACATCGAGCCGACGCCCAAGTTCCAGTCCTACGAAACGTTCACCTACAGCGCGGCGTCGCTGCGCAGTCCGTTCCAGCCGCCGGTCAAGATCGACCTGGTGAATCGCCAGAAGGGCTCGCGCGAGGTCAAGCCGGATCCGAACCGGACCAAACAATTCCTCGAAGGCTTCAACATCGAGCAGTTCGAGATGGTGGGCACCCTTTCCAACGCCAGCGGTACCTACGCCCTGTTGCGCGGGGCCGGTGGTGTTCATCGATTGAAGGTGGGCGATTACCTGGGACGCAACGAGGGCCGTATCGTGGCCATCACCGATTCCCAGGTCGAAGTGATCGAGATCGTTCCGGACGGCGAAGGCGGCTGGCTGGAACGACCTCGCACCATCCCCTTGAAAGAGCACTCATAGTGGAACTCGATATGAACAGGATCCTTTGCGCCCTCGGCCTTTCGCTATGGATGGCGCTGGTGTCGCCGATGGTGTTCGCTGCCAATCTCAAGACCCTCGACGTGGCGGCGCTGCCTGGGGATCGGGTCGAGATCAAGCTGGCCTTCGACAGCGCTCCCCCGGCTCCGCACGGCTATACCACCGAGCAGCCGGCGCGGATTGCCCTGGACCTGACCGGGGTGGCCAGCCAGCTGACCGCCCGGACTCGCGACCTGGGCGTGGGCAACGCGCGCAGCGTGACCGTGGTCGAGGCCAAGGATCGCACCCGGCTGATCATCAACCTGACCAAACTGGCGCCCTACAGCACCCGGATCGATGGCAACAACCTGTTCGTGGTGGTCGGCCAGGGCGCGGCGCCCGCGGTTGCCAGTCCGGCGGCCGGCAGCCGGCCGGTGGCTGCCGCCGCGCAACCGGCGCGGCTGGCGCCCAAGGCCTATGCGCCGGTGGGCAAGGCCATTCGCAGCGTCGACTTCCAGCGTGGCGAGCAGGGCGAAGGCAATGTGGTCATCGAGCTTTCCGATCCTTCCATCAGCCCGGATATCCAGGAAAAGGGCGGCAAGATCAGCGTGGACTTCCCGCGCACCCAATTGCCGGAGTCCCTGCGCGTGCGCCTGGACGTGAAGGACTTCGCCACGCCGGTGCAGTACGTCAATGCCACGGCTGGCGCCGACCGCGCGAGCATTTCCATCGAGCCGGGCGGTGCCTTCGATTATTCGACCTACCAGACCGACAACAAGCTGACCATCAGTGTCCGTCCGCTGACCGTCGATGACATTCAGCGACGCAACGCCGAGCGCTTTGTCTACAGCGGCGAAAAGCTTTCGCTGAACTTCCAGGACATCGACGTCCGTTCGGTGCTGCAACTGATCGCCGACTTCACCAACCTGAACCTGGTGGCCAGCGACACGGTGCAGGGCGGGATCACCCTGCGCCTGCAGAACGTGCCGTGGGACCAGGCGCTGGACCTGGTGCTCAAGACCAAGGGCCTGGACAAGCGCAAGATCGGCAACGTACTGCTGGTGGCGCCGGCGGACGAGATCGCCGCGCGTGAGCGCCAGGAACTCGAGTCGCAGAAGCAGATCGCCGAACTGGCGCCGCTGCGCCGCGAGCTGCTGCAGGTCAACTATGCCAAGGCCGCGGATATCGCCAAGCTGTTCCAGTCGGTGACCAGCGCCGAGAGCAAGGGCGACGAGCGTGGCTCGATCACCGTGGACGAGCGTACCAATAACATCATTGCCTACCAGACCCAGGAGCGCCTCGACGAATTGCGGCGGATCGTTGCGCAGTTGGACATCCCGGTGCGCCAGGTGATGATCGAGGCGCGTATCGTCGAAGCCAACGTCGGCTACGACAAGCAACTGGGTGCTCGCTGGGGCGGCAGCATTTCCGGTGGCAACTGGAAGACCAATGGCGGTTCGCCGACCCTGAGCCGGCTGACCGGCCAGAGCGCCAGCACGCCGTTCGTCGACCTGGGAGCGACTTCGGCGACCTCCGGTATCGGTATCGGCTTCGTCACCGACAACACCATTCTCGACCTGGAACTGAGCGCGATGGAGAAGACCGGCAACGGTGAGGTCGTGTCGCAGCCCAAGGTGGTCACGTCCGACAAGGAAACCGCGAAGATCCTCAAGGGCACGGAAATCCCGTACCAGGAATCGAGTTCCAGCGGTGCCACCTCGGTGTCCTTCAAGGAGGCGTCGCTGTCGCTGGAGGTCACGCCGCAGATCACTCCGGACAACCGGATCATCATGGAAGTGAAGGTCACCAAGGATGAGCCGGACTACCAGAACGTGCTCAACAACGTACCGCCGATCAAGAAGAACGAAGTCAACGCCAAGGTGCTGGTCAACGACGGTGAGACCGTGGTGATCGGCGGCGTATTCTCCAATACTCAGAGCAAAACCGAAGAGAAGGTGCCATTTCTGGGCGATGTGCCGTATGTTGGGCGCCTTTTCCGTCGGGACATCGTCTCGGAAGCAAAATCCGAGCTGCTGGTATTCCTGACTCCGCGTATCATGAATAACCAGGCGATTGCTGTGAGTCGTTGATTCTGTGCGAAATTTGATTCTTGTTGGGCCTATGGGTGCTGGAAAGAGCACCATAGGTCGTTTGCTGGCCAAAGAGTTGCGTCTGCCGTTCAAGGATTCCGACAAGGAAATTGAATTGCGCACCGGCGCGAATATTCCGTGGATCTTCGACAAGGAAGGCGAGCCAGGCTTCCGTGATCGCGAGCAGGCCATGATCGCCGAGTTGTGTGCCAGCGATGGCGTGGTGCTGGCGACGGGCGGTGGCGCGGTGATGCGCGATGAAAACCGCCAGGCACTGCATGCCGGCGGCCGGGTGGTCTACCTGCATGCCTCGGTGGAGCAGCAGGTCGGGCGTACCGCCCGCGACCGCAACCGGCCGCTGCTGCGTACCGCCGACCCGGCGAAGACCCTGCGCGACCTGCTGGCGATCCGTGACCCGCTGTATCGGGAAATCGCCGATCTGGTGGTGGAAACCGATGAGCGGCCACCACGCATGGTCGTACTGGACATCCTGGAGCGCTTGCAGCAGCTACCTCCCCGTTAAAGCAGGCGAGGAAATGCGCTATTCTCGACGCCCGCCATGCCCGCCCGCGGTCATGGCTCAAGGCCATCGGGCCGCGCCGGAAACGGACGCCGCCAACAATCGTTAATCCTGGGACTGGACGCCCGCGTCCATCTTCACTGTGGGGACACATGCAGACACTTAAGGTCGATCTTGGCGAGCGTAGCTACCCGATTCATATTGGCGAGGGGTTGCTGGACCAGCCCGAGCTACTGACGCCGTACATTGCCGGTCGGCAAGTCGCAATCGTCTCCAACGAAACCGTCGCGCCGCTCTATCTCGAGCGCCTGACTCGCAGCCTGGCGGCCTATTCGGTGATCTCGGTGGTGCTGCCCGACGGCGAAGCCTTCAAGAACTGGGAAACCCTGCAACTGATCTTCGACGGCCTGCTGAAAGCCCGTCACGATCGCCGCACCACCCTCATCGCCCTGGGTGGCGGGGTAATCGGTGACATGGCCGGTTTCGCCGCGGCCTGTTATCAGCGCGGGGTGGACTTTATCCAGGTTCCGACTACCTTGTTGTCGCAGGTCGATTCGTCGGTGGGCGGCAAGACCGGTATCAACCATCCGCTGGGCAAGAACATGGTGGGTGCGTTCTATCAGCCGAATGCGGTGCTGATCGATACCGCGAGCCTCAGGACGTTGCCGGCCCGGGAACTGTCGGCGGGCCTGGCGGAGGTCATCAAGTACGGGCTCATCTGCGACGAGCCATTCCTGACCTGGCTGGAGGAGCATGTCGATGCCCTGCGTAGCCTGGACCAGGCGGCCCTGACCGTGGCCATCGAGCGTTCCTGCGCGGCCAAGGCGGCCGTGGTCGGTGCCGATGAGCGCGAGTCCGGCGTGCGTGCCACGCTCAACCTCGGGCACACCTTTGGCCATGCCATCGAAACCCACATGGGCTATGGCGTCTGGCTGCACGGTGAAGCGGTGGCGGCGGGCACGGTCATGGCGCTGGAAATGTCGGCGCGCCTGGGCTGGATCACCGAGGCCGAGCGCGATCGCGGTATTCGCCTGTTCCAGCGCGCAGGCTTGCCGGTCATTCCCCCGGAGGAAATGACCGAAGCCGATTTTCTCGAACACATGGCAGTTGACAAGAAAGTGATCGACGGTCGCATGCGCCTGGTGCTGTTGCGCCGCATGGGCGAAGCCGTAGTGACCGACGATTATCCGAAAGAGGTTCTACAGGCCACGCTGGGGGCGGACTACCGCGCCTTGGCTCAGCTTAAAGGTTGATTAGATTCCGATGACTAGTTTGCATGCCGACGAGGCTTTCCTCGGCCATTATCAGTTGAGTCACGATCCTTTCGCTCCACGGGTGCCTGGCTTCAAGTTTTTCCCGGCCCAGCGCAAGCCGGTGCTGGGGCAGTTGCATCACCTGGCGCGCTACAGCCAGTTGCTGCTGGTGGTGACCGGCCCGCTGGGCAGCGGCAAGACCCTGCTGCGCCAGGCGCTGGTGGCCAGCACCAACAAGCAGTCGGTGCAGAGCGTGGTGGTTTCCGCCCGTGGCGCCGGCGATGCGGCCGGTGTGCTGTACCAGATCGCCCAGGCCCTGAACGTGGCCGAAGCCGACGTATCCTCGATCCTGGCGCAGGTGGTGCAGCTGGCGCTCACCGGCCAGGAGGTCTATCTGCTGGTCGATGATGCCGAGCAACTGGACGATTCGGCGATCGAGGCGTTGCTGGCCCTGGCCGCTGGTGCTCCGGAAGGCCGGCCACATGTCTTCCTGTTTGGCGAGTCGTCGCTGATTGCCGCCCTGGAGCCGCACAGTGCGCAGGAAGAGCGTTTTCATGTGATCGAGCTGCAACCCTACACGGAAGAGGAAACGCGCGAATACCTGGCCCAGCGCCTGGAAGGTGCGGGACAGGGGATAGAACTTTTTTCCGCTGAGCAGATCACTGAGATTCACGAAAGCGCCGAAGGCTGGCCTGGCAACATCAACCAGGTGGCCCGCGACGCAATGATCGAAGCCATGATTGCCAGCCGCTCCGCGGTCAAGCGACCAAGTATGGGGTTCAAGATGTCAAAGAAATACGTGTTGGCGTTGTCCGGCGTGGTGGTGGTCGCGATCGCTGCGGCCTGGATGAGTTCTGGTCGCAGCAAGGCGCCGGTAACCGCCGGCGCGCCGAGCGAGCAGGCCCAGCTGCCGTTGGGACAGGCGCCGAAGCCGGGCAGTGGTCCGTCGGTCGAATTCGCCGGCAATTCGCAACCGATGCCGCTGCCGTTGGTCGGCCAGTCGCAGCCGGTGATGCGCGGCCCGTTGGCCGAAGCGGCCGGTGGCATGCCGGAAGGCGACGACGGCGGTGCTCCGGCGGTGGAGGGTGGCGTAGCGCAGCCTCCAACGGTGACCACGACCGCGCCACCGCTGGGCGTGCCGGCAGGTCCTGCGCCGACCCCGGCTCGTCCGACGCCGGCGCCCACCCAGGTGGCCACGGCCAAGCCGGCCGCTCCAGCCGCCAAGCCTGCGCAGACGCCCGTACCGGTACCGGCCGCCAAGCCGGTGGCCAAGGCCGAGAAACCGGTCGAGAAGCCCGTTGCGGCAGCGGCCAAGCCGGCTGCCGGCAGTAGCTGGTATGCAGGCCAGGCTCCGGGCCACTACGTGGTGCAGATCCTGGGCACCAGCTCCGAAGCCACTGCCCAGAACTTCATCAAGGAGCAGGGCGGCGAGTACCGTTATTTCAAGAAAGTGCTCAACGGCAAGCCGCTTTATGTGATCACCTATGGTAGCTTCGCCAGCCGCGATGCAGCGGTAAGCGCTATCAAGGCCTTGCCAGCGAAGGTTCAGGCTGGTAAACCTTGGCCTCGCACTGTCGCCAGCGTCCAACAGGACCTCGCCACAACTCGCTGATGATTCGGCGGCCTTACCCAGGTCGCCTTTCCAGCACCTCAAAATTTCCACCTCGGCGCGCAGCCCGCAAAGCTGCGTGCCTTGTGGTGTCTGCGTCACGGTAGATTTGAGTCGTAGCGGTCAAAATTCAAAAAATCTTTGACTAGCACGAAAGATCGTTTTAAACCTTTCATAAATGCGACACGAATTTTCGACATTTCGTCGCTAAATTTGTGGGCGTCTGTGTCGGTGTGTACAATGACCTCCCTTTTGCCCCTACAAAGTCGGCGTACGTTCGGCGTGGATGGTAAGCGGTTGAATTGAAAAGAAATTTGCCTCGTTGAGAGGCAGCCTGGTGAGAAAGTGTCTATGAAAGCAGGTCTGTACCAACCAGATGAATTCAAGGATAACTGCGGTTTCGGCCTGATTGCCCACATGCAAGGCGAACCCAGTCATCACCTGTTGCAGACGGCCATCGAGGCCCTGACCTGCATGACCCACCGTGGTGGGATCAACGCCGATGGCAAGACCGGTGACGGTTGCGGCCTTCTGATCCAGAAGCCCGACCAGTTCCTGCGTGCTGTCGCAAAATCGCAATTCGGTAGCGATCTGCCCAAGCAATATGCGGTGGGCATGGTGTTCTTCAACCAGGACCCGGTCAAAGCCGAAGCCGCGCGTGAAAACATGAATCGCGAAATCCTCGCGGCCGGCCTGCAACTGGTGGGCTGGCGCAAGGTGCCGATCGATACCAGCGTCCTCGGCCGCCTGGCCCTGGAGCGCCTGCCGCAGATCGAGCAGGTATTCATCGGCGGTGAAGGCCTGAGCGACCAGGCGTTCGCCATCAAGCTGTTCAGCGCCCGTCGTCGTTCGTCGGTGGCCAACGCCGCCGATACCGATCACTACATCTGCAGCTTTTCCCACAAGACCATCATCTACAAGGGCCTGATGATGCCGGCGGATCTCGCCGCCTTCTATCCGGACCTCGGCGACCCGACGCTCAAGACCGCCATCTGCGTGTTCCACCAGCGTTTCTCGACCAACACCCTGCCGAAATGGCCGCTGGCGCAACCGTTCCGCTTCCTGGCGCACAACGGCGAGATCAACACCATCACCGGCAACCGCAACTGGGCCCTGGCCCGTCGCACCAAGTTCGCCAACGACCTGATCCCCGATCTCGACGAGTTGGGCCCGCTGGTCAACCGTGTCGGTTCCGACTCTTCGAGCATGGACAACATGCTGGAGCTGATGGTGACCGGCGGTATCGACCTGTTCCGCGGCGTGCGCATGCTGATTCCGCCAGCGTGGCAGAACGTCGAGACCATGGACGCCGACCTGCGCGCGTTCTACGAATTCAACTCCATGCACATGGAGCCCTGGGACGGCCCGGCGGGCGTCGTGATGACCGAAGGTCGCCACGCGGTCTGCCTGCTCGACCGCAACGGCCTGCGCCCGGCGCGCTGGGTCACCACCAAGAACGGCTACATCACCCTGGCGTCGGAAATCGGCGTGTGGAACTACCAGCCGGAAGACGTCATCGCCAAGGGCCGCGTCGGCCCGGGGCAGATCTTTGCCGTGGATACCGAGACCGGGCAGATCCTCGACACCGATTCGATCGACAACCGCCTGAAGTCGCGCCATCCGTACAAGCAATGGCTGCGCAAGCACGCCCTGCGGATCCAGGCGACCATGGAAGACAACGACCATGGTTCGGCGTTCTACAACGTCGAGCAGCTCAAGCAGTACATGAAGATGTACCAGGTCACCTTCGAGGAGCGTGACCAGGTGCTGCGCCCGTTGGGCGAGCAGGGCTACGAAGCGGTCGGCTCGATGGGCGACGACACGCCGATGGCCGTGCTGTCCCAGCGTGTGCGCACGCCGTACGATTACTTCCGCCAGCAGTTCGCCCAGGTGACCAACCCGCCGATCGACCCGCTGCGCGAAGCGATCGTCATGTCGCTGGAGATCTGCCTCGGTGCCGAGCGCAACATCTTCGAAGAGTCGCCGGAACACGCCTCGCGGGTGATCCTCAGCTCGCCGGTGATTTCGCCGGCCAAGTGGCGCTCGCTGATGAACCTGGAACGTCCGGGCTTCGAGCGCCAGATCATCGACCTGAACTACGAGGAGAGCGTCGGCCTGGAAGCGGCCGTGCGCAACATCGCCGACCAGGCCGAGGAAGCCGTGCGTGCCGGGCGTACCCAGATCGTCCTCAGCGACCGTCATATCGCCCCGGGCAAGCTGCCGGTGCACGCGTCCCTGGCCACCGGTGCGGTGCACCATCGCCTGACCGAGAAGGGCCTGCGCTGCGACAGCAACATCCTGGTCGAAACCGCGACCGCCCGTGACCCGCATCACTTCGCGGTGCTGATCGGTTTCGGTGCCTCGGCGGTCTATCCGTTCCTGGCCTACGAAGTGCTGGGTGACCTGATCCGCACCGGCGAAGTGCTGGGCGATCTCTACGAAGTCTTCAAGAACTATCGCAAGGGCATCACCAAGGGCCTGCTCAAGATCCTCTCGAAGATGGGCATTTCGACCATCGCCTCGTACCGTGGCGCGCAGTTGTTCGAAGCCATCGGCCTGTCCGAGGAAGTGGTCAACCTGAGCTTCCGTGGCGTGCCGAGCCGGATCAAGGGCGCCCGTTTCGTCGACCTCGAAGCCGAGCAGAAGCTGCTGGCCGCCGAAGCCTGGAGCGCACGCAAGCCGATCCAGCAGGGCGGCCTGCTGAAGTTCGTCTACGGCGGCGAATACCACGCCTACAACCCGGATGTGGTCAATACCCTGCAGGCTGCCGTGCAGCAGGGCGACTACGCCAAGTTCAAGGAATACACCGCGCTGGTGGACAACCGTCCGGTGTCGATGATCCGCGACCTGCTCAAGGTCAGGACCCTCGACCAGCCGCTGAGCCTCGACGAGGTCGAGCCGCTGGAGGCGATCCTCAAGCGCTTCGACTCGGCGGGTATCTCCCTCGGTGCCCTGTCGCCGGAGGCCCACGAGGCCCTGGCCGAGGCGATGAACCGCCTCGGCGCACGCTCCAACTCGGGTGAGGGCGGCGAAGATCCATCGCGCTACGGCACCATCAAGAGCTCGAAGATCAAGCAGGTGGCGACCGGCCGTTTCGGCGTGACCCCGGAATACCTGGTCAACGCCGAAGTGCTGCAGATCAAGGTGGCCCAGGGCGCCAAGCCCGGTGAGGGCGGCCAACTGCCTGGCGGCAAGGTCAACGGCCTGATCGCCAAGCTGCGTTATGCGGTACCGGGCGTGACCCTGATCTCGCCTCCGCCGCACCATGACATCTACTCGATCGAAGACCTGTCGCAGCTGATTTTCGACCTCAAGCAGGTCAACCCGCAGGCGCTGGTCTCGGTGAAACTGGTGGCGGAAGCCGGCGTCGGCACCATCGCCGCCGGTGTGGCGAAGGCCTATGCCGACCTGATCACCATCTCCGGCTATGACGGCGGTACCGGTGCTTCGCCACTGACCTCGATCAAGTATGCGGGCGCACCATGGGAACTCGGCCTGGCCGAAACCCACCAGACCCTGCGCGGCAACGACCTGCGCGGCAAGGTCCGGGTGCAGACCGACGGCGGCCTGAAAACCGGCCTCGACGTGATCAAGGCGGCCATCCTCGGCGCCGAGAGCTTCGGCTTCGGCACCGCGCCGATGATCGCCCTGGGTTGCAAGTATCTGCGTATCTGCCACCTGAACAACTGCGCCACTGGCGTGGCGACCCAGAACGACAAGCTGCGCAAGGACCACTACATCGGTACCGTCGACATGGTGGTGAATTTCTTCACCTACGTCGCCGAGGAGACCCGTGAGTGGCTGGCGAAGTTGGGCGTGCGCAGCCTCGAGGAACTGATCGGGCGTACCGACCTGCTGGACGTCATCGAAGGCCAGACCGCCAAGCAGCACCACCTGGACCTGACCCCGCTGCTGGGCAGCGATCATGTGCCGGCGGACAAGCCGCAGTTCTGCCAGGTCGACCGCAACCCGCCATTCGACCAGGGCCTGCTGGCCGAGAAGATGGTGGAAATGGCCCGGCCTGCGATCAACGACCTGAGCGGTGCCGAGTTCGACCTGGACATCTGCAACTGCGACCGTTCCATCGGTGCGCGGATCTCCGGCGAAATCGCCCGGGTCCACGGCAACCAGGGCATGGCCAAGGCGCCGATCACCTTCCGCTTCAAGGGCACGGCCGGGCAGAGCTTCGGCGTGTGGAACGCCGGTGGCCTGAACCTGTACCTCGAAGGCGACGCCAACGACTACGTTGGCAAGGGCATGACCGGCGGCAAGCTGGTGATCGTGCCGCCCAAGGGCAGCGCCTATCGCACCCAGGACAGTGCCATCGTTGGCAACACCTGCCTGTACGGCGCCACGGGCGGCAAGCTGTTCGCCGCCGGCACCGCGGGCGAGCGTTTCGCCGTGCGTAACTCCGGTGCCCACGCCGTGGTGGAAGGCACTGGCGACCACTGCTGCGAATACATGACCGGCGGTTTCGTCTGTGTACTGGGCAAGACCGGCTACAACTTCGGTTCGGGCATGACCGGCGGTTTCGCCTACGTGCTGGACCAGGACAATACCTTCGTCGACAAGGTGAACCACGAGCTGGTGGAAATCCAGCGGATCAGCGGTGAAGCGATGGAAGCCTATCGCAGCCACCTGCAGAACGTGCTGGACGAGTACGTCGAGGAGACCGACAGCGAATGGGGTCGTAACCTCGCCGAGAACCTGGATGACTACCTGCGGCGCTTCTGGCTGGTCAAGCCGAAGGCAGCCAGCCTGAAGTCGCTGTTGTCCAGCACCCGTGCCAACCCGCAGTGATGCGCCTGAAGAGTTTGATGAGGTTTTTGTAATGGCTGAACGTCTGAGTAACGACTTCCAGTTCATCGATGTCGGGCGCAAGGATCCGAAGAAGAAACTGTTGCGTCAACGCAAGAAAGAGTTCGTGGAAATCTACGAGCCCTTCAAACCCCAGCAGTCGGCCGACCAGGCCCACCGCTGCCTGGGTTGCGGCAACCCGTACTGCGAATGGAAATGCCCGGTCCACAACTTCATCCCCAACTGGCTGAAGCTGGTGGCCGAAGGCAATATCCTGGCCGCGGCCGAGTTGTCCCACCAGACCAACACCCTGCCGGAAGTCTGCGGCCGGGTCTGCCCGCAGGATCGCCTGTGCGAGGGGGCCTGCACCCTCAACGACGGTTTCGGCGCGGTGACCATCGGTTCGGTGGAGAAGTACATCACCGATACCGCCTTCGCCATGGGCTGGCGTCCGGACATGTCCAAGGTCAAGCCGACCGGCAAGCGCGTCGCGATCATCGGTGCGGGCCCGGCGGGCCTGGGCTGCGCCGACGTGCTGGTGCGCGGCGGGGTGACCCCGGTGGTGTTCGACAAGAACCCGGAAATCGGTGGTCTGCTGACCTTCGGCATTCCCGAGTTCAAGCTGGAAAAGACCGTGCTGAGCAATCGTCGCGAAGTCTTCACCGGCATGGGCATCGAGTTCCGTCTCAACACCGAGGTGGGCAAGGACGTGACCATGGAGCAACTGCTCGCCGAGTACGATGCGGTCTTCATGGGCATGGGCACCTACACCTACATGAAGGGCGGCTTTGCCGGCGAGGACCTGCCAGGCGTGCATGACGCCCTGGACTTCCTGATCGCCAACGTCAACCGCAACCTGGGCTTCGAAAAGTCGCCGGAAGACTTCGTCGACATGAAGGGCAAGAAGGTCGTGGTACTCGGTGGTGGCGACACCGCGATGGACTGCAACCGCACCTCGATCCGCCAGGGCGCCAAGGCCGTGACTTGTGCCTACCGGCGTGACGAGGCGAACATGCCCGGCTCGCGCAAGGAGGTGAAGAACGCCAAGGAAGAAGGCGTGAAGTTCCTCTACAACCGCCAGCCGATCGCGATCGTCGGTGAAGACAAGGTCGAAGGTGTGAAGGTGGTCGAGACCCGTCTCGGCGAGCCGGATGCCCGTGGCCGTCGCAGCCCCGAGCCGATTCCGGGCTCCGAAGAGATCATTCCGGCCGACGCCGTGGTCATCGCCTTCGGTTTCCGTCCGAGCCCGGCACCCTGGTTCGAGCAGTTCGGTATCCAGACCGACAGCCAGGGCCGTGTGGTCGCTCCGGAAAAGGGCCAGTTCAAGCACCAGACCAGCAACCCGAAGATCTTCGCCGGTGGCGACATGGTGCGGGGTTCCGACCTGGTGGTAACGGCAATTTTCGAAGGCCGCAACGCCGCCGAGGGTATCCTCGACTACCTCGGTCTCTGATCCACACCGCGACAAATTGACCCGATAGACAAAAGGCACGGCTCTCGCCGTGCCTTTTGCGTTGAGCTCTGAGAAAATGCCCGCACTTTTTCTCCGGATGCCGACATGACTGCCCTGAAGAACGACCGTTTCCTGCGTGCCCTGCTCAAGCAACCCGTTGACGTCACTCCCGTATGGATGATGCGTCAGGCCGGTCGCTACCTGCCGGAATACCGCGCCAGTCGCGCCAAGGCCGGCGATTTCATGAGCTTGTGCATGAACCCGTCGTTCGCCTGCGAAGTCACCCTGCAGCCCCTGGACCGCTACCCGGGCCTGGATGCCGCGATCCTGTTTTCCGATATCCTGACCATCCCCGATGCCATGGGCCAGGGCCTGTATTTCGAAACCGGCGAGGGGCCGCGCTTCAGAAAGGTCATCGACAACCTGGCCGACATCGAGGCGCTGCCGATCCCCGATCCGCAGAAGGACCTGGGCTACGTCATGGACGCGGTGAGCACCATCCGCCGTGAACTCGACGGCCGGGTACCACTGATCGGCTTCTCGGGCAGCCCCTGGACCCTGGCGACCTACATGGTCGAAGGCGGTTCGTCGAAAGACTTCCGCAAGACCAAGGCCATGCTCTACGACAACCCGCAGGCCCTGCACCTGCTGCTGGACAAGCTGGCGCAGGCGGTCACTGCCTACCTCAACGGGCAGATCCTGGCCGGTGCCCAGGCGGTGCAGATCTTCGACACCTGGGGCGGCAGCCTGTCGGCGGCGGCCTACCAGGCGTTCTCCCTGGCCTACATGCGCAAGATCGTCAGCGGCCTGATCCGCGAGCACGAAGGGCGCAAGGTGCCGGTCATCCTGTTCACCAAGAACGGCGGCCTGTGGCTGGAAAGCATTGCCGAGGCCGGTGCCGACGCGCTGGGCCTGGACTGGACCTGCGACCTGGGCGACGCCCGGCGCCGGGTCGGTGGCAAGGTCGCCCTGCAGGGCAACATGGACCCGACCGTGCTGTACGCCAAGCCCGAAGCCATCCGTGCCGAAGTGGCGCGGATCCTCGCCAGCTACGGCGAGGGCTCAGGCCATGTCTTCAACCTGGGCCACGGCATCACCCCGGAAGTCGATCCGGAGCATGCCGGCGCTTTCATCAACGCCGTGCACGAGTTTTCCGCGCAGTATCACCGCTGAGTCTTCGGCGGCAGCCACGGCCCCTTTGACGGGGCCGTTGGTCTTTTTCTTTGTGTTCCGCTTTTTTCCCCTCGTAGTGTAAGAGTATTCCTGTTTTTACCGTCTATTCCGGTCGTTTTCTGAAAGTCATTTCGAAGGCTGTTGTGCTCTCTGTCCTTGAAAATGAGACTTCTCGGGAAAAATCAATATTGCTGATGATTCGCTCTTCTGGCTCGGAATTTTCTTACAGCTAAAAAAATCAATGTTCGTAAAATCCACATCCGAGTTCTTACTGCGGAAGTTATAGCGGTATGGAATTCGGAGTTTTCTATTGCTACTCAAATGACTATCGATTGATGGGGCTTTCCCAGGGATAGGTATGTCCGCATCAAGGGTATTTCTCTACTCGAATTACATGGATACGAATACTTCAGTAATTCATTCCGGGATTGGAAACTATGATGAGAAAACGTTCGGGTTCGGTCGCAGCAGGTATGTCCTCGCTGGCCATGCTCACGGCTCTGGTCGCTTCGCAACAGGCTGCGGCTCACGGTTATCTGAGCAACCCACCGTCGCGGGCCTATGCCTGCCAGCAGGGGTTGAACAAGGACTGCGGAAACGCGCAATACGAGCCGCAAAGTGTCGGTGAGACCTTCAAGGGGTTTCCGGCAGGTAGTGGTGGTGGCCCCTTGCAGGGGCCCATCGACGGCAAGATCGCCAGCGGCGGTTCGGCCAGTTTCTCCGCGCTGGATGCCCAGAGCGCGACGCGTTGGAGCCTGAGCGAAATCAAGGACCGCGATATCGAGTTCACCTGGGACTACACGGCGGCACACCCGGCGACCAAGCACGAGTACTTCATCACTCGGGCCGGCTGGAACCCGAACCAGCCGCTGACCCGCGCCTCGTTCGACAGCGCGCCGTTCTGCGAAGTGGACGGGCGCAACGAGCTGCCGGTTTCCGGTGCCAGGCATGCCTGTTCCATTCCGTCGGACAGGACCGGCCAACACGTGATCCTCGGCATCTGGACCGTGGGCGATACCGCAGCGGCGTTCTACAACGTGGCGGATGTGAACATCCTCCCCGAAGCGGTCACCCCGGATGGCTGGCATACGGTCGGCAACATCACGCCGACTGCCACGGCCCTGCTGGTGGGCGACAAGGTCAAGGCGCGTGGTTTCGGCAATGAGGGTGAAATCAACGAACGGCGCGTCGAGATCGCCATCGCCACGGCCGAAGAGGGGCGTCCGGAGAACTGGTCGTTCAAGCTGGCCGAGCAGATCAACCGGACCCAGGAGCTGGTGCGTGCCGGTGTGCGCGATGACGAGGGCAAGATCAATCCGATCAAGGGGGCGAACAAGATCTTTGCCAGGGCCGAGAGTGGCGTCAAGCGCTACGAATTGCAGATGGAGCTGCAGGAGGATGCTGCCGCCGAACTGCGTATCGCGACGCTGGGCAACGACCTGGTGCTGGACAAGGGGCGTCTCGCCTTGCCGGTACCGTTGCTCGGTAACCGCCTGATGAATGTCGAACTCACGGTGTTCAATGCCAACAACAAGGCTGTGGGCTCCATCACGCAACAGATCGAGGCCGGCTCTGTCAGCCTGAACGTGGATGTGCGCAGTGCCCCGGGCCCTCATCAGGTCAAGCTGGTGGGCGTGACGCCTGACGGCCGTACCACTCGCCAGGATCTGGTGGCCATCGAGCTGGGTGGCGAAGGTGTCGGCCAGGACTACGACTGGGTGTATCCGCAGGAAATTGCCAGCTATCGGCCGGGCACCACTGTACTGGTGGATGACACCGTCTACGAGTGCAAGCCGTTCCCGGATGGAGATTGGTGCAAGATCCCTAGCGAACATCACTACAAACCAGGTCACGGAACAAACTGGCAGGATGCCTGGATAGCCAAGTAACAGTCTCCGTCGGGACCTTGGGTAAAAAGTTGTCCAGGGTCCCGTCTGGGAGATGCTGGGTGTCAATGGATGAGCTGTTGTTGGGTAGGCAAGGAATCATCCACTCGTTTTTTTGTTTTTTATTTATGTGGGTTTCTGGTTGTCGTTAATTCATTGGTGTTCTTGAGCGGGCTTCATATAAGGATGTTTGATGCTCCCATCTATATAGGGATTGCATTATCTTGTTCAGTGTTTTTTTGGGGAACTTGTCCCTTAATTTTTTCGTTATTCGAATCCTTGCCGCTATTGGCAGTGATTGCCGTGCCGTTCATGGAATCATCCACTACCCATGGCGTATACGCGGGTGAAGCGTCCTGTGTGGGTTTTGTCGTTTGCGCTGCCATTGGCGTATGGCGCCTGGTTGGCCTGGGATGAGTGGCAGTTTCGTCGCGACCTGCCGAGCATGCCGGTTGCCGCCGTGGTCAGTGCCGCCGTTGCCCCGGTAGCACCGCTCAACCATGCGGCGGTGGCCACGGTACTCGGCTTGCAGCCCCGTGATGCGTTGGCTCGCAGCGCCGAGCCGTTGCAGTTGCGGGCCAGTTTTGTCGCCAGTTCGGGGGCTTCCCGTGCGTTGCTGGCGGGCGCCCAGGGGCAGCAGGTGTATCGGGTTGGGGACAGCCTGCCCGGCGGTAGCGTATTGCGCCGGATCGAAGCCGGGCGTGTGCTGCTCTGGCGCAACGGTCGCGAGGAACTGCTGGCGCTAGAGACGCCGGCTCGAAGGTCATTGTCGCCACTCGGCAATGCGACCCCGGCTGCCGGGACAACCTCCTCGCATCTGCGGCCAGTGCTTCGGGGAACCCCATGAGAGTCCCCAGAGTATTGGCCTCCTGGCGCCTGCTCGCCGGTGGCCTGCTGTTGTCGCTGATGCTGCCGACGGCGTTGGCCGAGGAGCCGCATTGGCAATTGGCGATGAACGATGCCGAACTGCGCGACGTGGTCCGGGAGATGTCATCGATCCTTGGCACCACGGTCGTGCTCGACCCGCGCGTCCAGGGGCGTATCACGGTGCTTTCGGAACAGGCGCTGGATCGCGAAGGGGTACGGCGGCTGTTCTACTCGGTGCTCGATGCGCACAACTTCACGGTGATCGATGAAGGCGACCGCATTCTCATCACGCCGGTGGCGGATGCCCGTACCCGGCCCAGCGATGCCGACAGCCACAGCGCCCAGGCCGGGCAGTTCGTCACCCAGGTGGTGGCCCTGAGCAACAGTACGGCCAGCGATATCGCCGCGCTGGTCCGGCCGCTGGTCTCGGTCAACGGTTATGTCGGTCCCTCGGCCTCGGCCAATGCCGTGGTGATCACCGACGGGGCCGGCAACGTCCGACGTATCGCCAGAATCGTCCGCGAGCTGGATGCCGGTCACAGGCACGCCCATGATGTGCTGTCTCTGCAGCACGGCCTGGCTGCCGACCTGGCGCGGGTGCTGGAGCAGTCCCTGGGCAAGCAGGGCGCCGAGTCGGGCAGCCAGGTGATTGCCGACACCCGCGGCAATCGGCTGTTGCTGATCGGTCCCCAGGCGGTGCGCAAGCGCCTCGTCGAGCTGGCGCGTTCGCTCGACACGCCGGTTCCGGCGGGCGCGGACAATGCCCGGGTGATCCGCCTGCGCTACAGCGACGCCAAGCAATTGGCCGACGTGCTGGATGCCATGGGGCAGGGGCTCGGTCAGGACGTGGCCGGTGTTTCCAGCCGGGACAACCCGGTGAACAAGGCGGTGGTCAAGGCCGACGAAAACCAGAACGCCCTGGTGCTGATCGCCGAGCCGAGCCAGGTCAGGACCCTGGAGGCCATCGTGCGCCAGCTCGACCAGCCGCGTTCCCAGGTGCTGATCCATGCGGCGATCGTCGAGATTTCCGGGGACATCAACGAGGCCATTGGCGTGCAATGGGGCGGCAAGGCCGGCAGTGCCCAGGGAGGCATCACCTTTGCCGGCGCCGGTGTCGTCCTGCCGGGCTTTGGTGGCGCTGACGCCAAGCTGCCCGATGGAGCCGTGCTGCGCGTCGGCAACGACCGTTTCGGCATGCTGGTTTCCGCCCTGGCGAGCAATGTGCGCAACAACGTGCTGTCCACCCCCAGCCTGCTGACCCTGGATAACCAGGAGGCGGAAATCCTGGTGGGGCAGAACGTGCCTTTCAAGAGCGGTTCCTACCAGACCTCCGGCACTGGTAACGACAAGCCCTATACCACGGTCACGCGCGAAGATATCGGCATCAAGCTGAAGATCCGGCCGCACATCAACGAAGGTTCGACCCTGCGCCTGCGGGTCGAGCAGGAGAACTCCGAGCTGGCGCCGAGCAGCGAGGTGACGGATGACCTGATCACCAACAAGCGGGCGCTCAAGAGCACCATCCTGGTGGATGACGGCGAGATCATCGTCATCGGTGGCCTGATCAAGGACAGCGTCCGCAACCAGGAAAGCGGCGTGCCGCTGTTGCGCAATATTCCCTACCTGGGGGCGCTGTTTCGCTGGAGCAGCGAAAAACATGAGAAGACCAACCTGATGGTGTTCCTGCGGCCGACCATCGTGCGTGGCAAGGAGGACCTGGTCGAGGCCAGCACCACCGGCTACAACCGCTTGCGCGAACTCAGCCGGCCTTCGGCGCGCCAGGGCAATTCGCTGCTGCTGCCGAGCGATCCGCAGCGCCTGTTCGATGGCGATGACAGCGCGGTCGACCTGCGTCGACAGCAGGCGGTGCCATGATCGGTCGGCTGCCGTTCGGCTTCGCCCGGCGTTTCGGTGTGCTGCTGGAGCCTCGGGGCGAGGGGGCGACCCTGCTGATCCGGGCGGACACGCCGTTGACCGCGCTGGCCGAGGCACGGCGCCAGCTCGGCCGGGATTGGCCCGTGCAGGAACTCGACGAGGCGGACTTCGCCGCCCGTCTGGCCGCCTGCTACAGCGATGGACAGAGTGCCGCCGAGCAGGTTGCCCAGGGCCTGGACGACGAGCTCGACCTGATCAGCCTGGCCGATAACCTGCCGCCCACCGCCGACCTGCTGGAACAGGAGGGCGACGCGCCGATCATCCGCCTGATCAATGCCCTGCTCAGCGAAGCGGTGCGGGAAAAGGCCTCGGACGTGCATCTGGAAACCTTCGAGCACAGTGTCTCGGTGCGCCTGCGGGTGGATGGTCAACTGCGCGAAGTGCTGCAGCCGCGGCGTGAGCTGGCCACCTTGCTGGTGTCGCGGATCAAGGTCATGGCGCGGCTGGATATCGCCGAGAAACGCGTGCCCCAGGATGGTCGGATCGCCCTGCGGCTGGCCGGGCATGAGGTCGATGTGCGGGTCTCCACCCTGCCTTCGGCCCATGGCGAACGAGTGGTGCTGCGCCTGCTCGACAAGCAGGCCGGACGCCTCGAACTGGCGCGGCTGGGCATGCCGGGCGAGACCCTGGAGCGGTTCCGGCGAATCCTCGGCAAACCCCACGGGATCTTCCTGGTCACCGGGCCGACCGGTTCGGGCAAGACCACCAGCCTCTACGCGGCGCTGAATCATCTCAACGACCGCACGCGCAATATCCTCACGGTCGAGGACCCGATCGAATACCACCTGCCCGGCATCGGCCAGACGCCGGTCAACCCCAAGGTCGAGATGACCTTCGCCCGGGGGCTGCGGGCGATCCTGCGCCAGGACCCGGACGTGGTGATGGTCGGCGAGATCCGCGACCGGGAAACCGCGGCCATTGCCGTGCAGGCCTCGCTGACCGGACACCTGGTGCTGTCGACCCTGCACACCAATAGCGCAGCGGGGGCGGTGACCCGTCTGCTGGACATGGGCGTGGACGCCTACCTGCTCGCCTCATCGCTGGTCGGCGTGCTGGCCCAGCGGCTGGTACGCACCCTGTGTCCCGAGTGCAAGGCACCCGGGCATGCCGATGCGGCCGCCTGCCAGCGTCTCGGGCTGGCGCCGCAGGCCGCGCCGAGGCTGTTCCGCGCCGTGGGCTGTCCGCGCTGCCAGCAGGGCTATCGTGGCCGTACCGGTATCTATGAGCTGATCGGCATCAACCAGGCCCTCGCGCAGATGATCCACAACGGCGTCAGTGAACCGGAGCTGGCCCGCCAGGCCCGCTGCCTCGGCCCCAGCCTGTTCCAGGACGGGCAACGCCTGGTGCTGGAAGGGCACACCAGCCTCGATGAGCTGCTGCGCGTCACGCAGGAGGACTGAGGATGCCGACCTTCGACTATCAGGCCCAGGACGCCCATGGCCGGTCCTGCAAGGGCCAGCAGCAGGCCGAGAGTGCGCGGCATGCCCGGCAGTTGCTGCGTGAGCGTGGTTTGCTGCCGAGCGTACTGAAGCCGGTCCGGGAACGTTCCGGCGTGCTCGGCGGTCGGGGAGCCGGCCGGCGCCTGGGCGCTGCCGAACTGGCCTTGCTGACCCTGCAACTGTCGACCCTGGTCCAGGCCGGACTGCCGCTGGAAGAGGCCCTGCGGGCGGTGGCGGCGCAGAGCCGCAAGCGGCGTACCGCGAGCCTGTTGGCGGCGGTGCGCGATCGGGTGCTGGAGGGCTACGCACTGTCCTCGGCACTGGCCGGCTTCCCCGGAGCCTTTCCCGAACTGTTTCGCGCCAGCATCGCCGCGGGCGAGCGTTCCGGTCACCTGGGCCAGGTGCTGGAGCAACTGGCGCATTACACCGAGGCGCGTCAGCAGGCGCGGCAGAAGATCCAGCTGGCGCTGGTCTATCCGCTGGTCCTGCTGCTGGCGTCGCTGGGCATCGTCGGCTTCCTGCTGGGGTTCGTGGTGCCGGATGTGGTGCGGATCTTCACCGACAGTGGTCGCGAGCTACCGCTGCTGACCCGTGGGTTGATCAGTCTGAGCGAGGGCCTGCGCGACTATTTCTGGCTGCTGTTGCCGGGAGTGCTCGGTCTGGTCCTGCTGCTGCGCGGTGCCTGGCGGCAGCCGGCCCTGCGCCTGCGCTGGCACGCCTGGCTGCTGCGCGCGCCACTGGCCGGCGGCGTGCTGCGGGCCGTGGAAGCGGCGCGTTTCGCCAGCACCCTGGCGATTCTCGGCAGGAGCGCGGTGCCCCTGGTGGATGCCCTGGAGATCTCGGCCGCGGTGATCGGCAACCTGGCGATCCGCGCGCGCATGCGCGAGGTCGCCCGCTCGGTACGCGAGGGCGGCAGCCTGACCCGGGCCCTGGAGCACAGCGGCGACATCCCGCCGCTGATGCTGCACATGATCGCCAGTGGCGAACGCGCCGGCGAACTGGACAGCATGCTGGCGCGTGCCGCCGAGCAACAGGAGAAAACCCTGGCGGCCCGCATCGCGCTGGTCGTGAGCCTTTTCGAACCGGCCATGCTGGTGGCGATGGGCGGCATCGTGCTGCTGATCGTCATGGCCATCCTGCTGCCGATCCTCAGTCTCAACCAAACGGTGAATTGATTCATGAAAACCTCCGCATCCTTTCGGCAACATGGCTTTACCCTGATCGAGATCATGGTCGTGGTGGTCATCATCGGCGTGCTGGGCGCGCTGGTGGTGCCACAGTTCATGGGGCGCACGGACCAGGCCAAGGTCACGGCGGCGCGTACCGATATCCAGGCCATCGGTACGGCATTGGAGATGTACCGCCTCGACAACTTCCACTATCCCTCGACCCAGCAGGGCCTCGAGGCCCTGGTGAACAAGCCGCTGGGTGCGCCGCAGGCGAAGAACTGGAACCCCCAGGGCTACCTCAAGCGCCTGCCGGTCGACCCGTGGGGCACGCCGTACCAGTACCTCAACCCGGGAGCACGGGCCAAGGGCTACGATCTCTACTCCTTCGGCGCCGACGGCATGGCCGGTGGCGAGGAGCTCGCCGCCGATATCGGCAATTGGGATCACTGACCGATGCCGGCGCGCTCGCGTGGTTTCACCCTGTTGGAGCTGCTGGTGGCCATGGTGATCATGGGCGTGGTGGCCGGGCTGATCGGCTTTTCGATGAAGCCCAGTCCGTTGCGTCAGGCCCATCACGAAGCCGGCGCGTTGCTGCAGTTGCTGCAGCATCTGCGCGAGCAGGCCGTGCTCGAAGGTCAGGAATTCGGCCTGCGCATCGATGCCGAGGGCTACCAGGTGGTGCTGTACGAGCGCCCGGAATGGCGTGCGGCCGGCGCCCCCTATCGCCTGCCCGACGGCCTGTACTTTCGCCTGGAGCTCGAAGGACAGCCGCTGAAACTCGGCAACCGGCCGAACCAGCCGCAGTTGCTGCTGCTGAGCAGCGATGAAATGAGTGCCTTCACCCTGCATTACGAAACCGCCCAGCGGCGTTGGCTGAGCGTTTCGGGAGACGGTCTTGGCGACCCGGCCATCGATGAAGGCTGAGGGCGGCTTCACGCTGCTGGAGGTCATGGTGGCCCTGGCGGTGTTCGCCGTGCTGGCCGCCGCGGTACTGTCGGCCAGTGACTATGTCCTGCGCCAGGGCGGCAGTCTGCAGCAGCGGCTGTTTGCCGTCTGGCTGGCGGACAACCAGTTGACCGAACTGCGCCTGCAGGCTTCTCCCGTACCCGGGCGGCAACAAGGGCTGCAGCGCTTCGACGGTCGTGAGTGGCGGTTGAGCCAGACCCTGAGTCCATCCCCCGACCGGCGTCTGATGCAGGTCGAGCTGGAGGTCCGCCTCGGCAACGACCCGCAACCGCTGCATCGCCTCACGGGCTGGTTGCCGATGACCGGGAACGAGGAGGCGCAATGACCCGACAGGCCGGTTTCACCCTGCTGGAACTGGTGATCGCCCTGGCGATCTTCAGCCTGCTGAGCCTGGGCAGTTGGCGGCTCTACGAGGGCCTGCTGCGGGTACAGGCGCAGGTCGCGGACCATGAACAGGCACTGCGCAGCCTGCAGCGGGCGGTGGCTGTGCTCGAACGGGATCTCATGCAGGTGGCCGCCTCGGGGAACTCCCCGGCCTTGCGCCTGCATCAGGGCGAATTGAGCCTGCAGCGGGGCAACTGGCGCAACCCGCTGGGCCAGCCACGCAGCGAGCGCCAGGCGGTCAGCTATCGCCTCGAGGCGCAGCGCCTCTGGCGCCACAGCCGCAGCCCCGAGCTGGCGATTCCCCACAAGCAGGTGCTGCTGGGCGATGTACGCGAGTTGCGCTGGCGTTTCCACGATCCCCGGACGGGCTGGCGCAGCGACTGGCCGGCTGGCGCCAAGCTGCCGCGGGCGGTGGAGGTGACCTTGTCCACCGGGCGTTTCGACGGGATTCGCCGGGTCATCCTGTTGCCGGAGCCAGCATGAGCCTGCCCCGCCAGCGAGGTGTGGCGCTGATCACCGTGCTGCTGATCATGGCCCTGGCGCTGTTGCTGACCGGCAGTCTGCTGCGCAGCCATCGCCTGACCTTGCAGGGCAGCACCCAGCATATTCACCAGGTGCAGTTGCGCCAGTGGGCGCTCGCTGCGGAGGGCTGGGCCGGCCAACTGCTGCAGGGGCCATCGCCGACGCTGATGCGCAACGTCAACCTGGCCCAGGACTGGGCGCAACGGCCGCTACCGTTGACGCTGCCTGGCGTCGAGGTGCGCCTGGACATCGAGGACCTGGCGGGACGCTTCAACCTGACGCCGCTGCTCGCCCCCGGCAAGGCCGATGAAATCGTCCAGGCCCGCTGGGCCCGGCTGCTGGAGCGGCTGGACATCGCCGCCATCGACCTGGCGCCATTGCGGGGCACCGAGGTTGTCGATCCGAGCCAACTGCGCCTGCTGCCTGGCATGGACGAGCCCAGCCTGCGTCGCCTGGAGCCCTGGGTCGCCCTGCTGCCGGGCGAGGCCAGGCTGAACGTCAACACCACCCACGCATTGCTGCTGTCGACCCTGGAAGGCATGACCGACAGCGATGCGCAGATGCTCATCCAGCAACGCCCGGCCGAAGGCTATCCGGATGCCGCTACCTTCGCCCTGGCTTCCGGACTCAAGGGCCGTGGCGTCGCCGTTCATGGCCTGGGCGTAGGCAGCCGCTGGTTTCGGGCCTCGGTCGAGGTCGCGGCCGGGCGCAGCCGACTGCGGCTGGTCAGCGATCTTGAACTCGACCCGAAAACCGGGCGCGTGCGTGTTGTGCAGCGCCGTTTTCTCGCTCCGACCCAAGGTGAACCCTCCCTATGATCCCGTGGCTGTACCTTTACCCGTCAGGGCTCGATGTGCCTGACGAACAGTGGCCGGTCGCCTGCTGGCAGGCGTCTGATGATTGGCGCGACATGAGCCTGGCCGAAGCCGCCGCGCTGCTGGCGGGGAACCCCGTGCGGGTGGTACTGCCGATGGAACTCTGCAGTTGGCTGCGCAGCGAGCCCTGGCCGGGCCGCCGCCGACCGGCCGCCCAGGCGCTGGCCTATGCGCTCGAGGAGCAACTGACGGATGATCCGGACAACTTGCACCTGGCCGTGGGCAGTGCCGATCCGGCTCGTCGTTATCCATTGCTGGTGGTCGACAAGGTGCGCTTCGGCGCTATTGTCACCCTGCTGCAACAGAGGGGGCTGCAGTTGGCGAGCGTGCAGGCCGATGCCGACCTGTTGCCTGCCGACCAGGCCTACTGTGTCTGGTGGGCTGGCCGCTGGCTGCTGGGTGGTGGCCTGACAGCCCGCCTGGCAGTGTCTGAAGCGGCCTTGCAGAGCCTGTCTGCCCGATTGCCGGCGGCGCTTTGTCGGCTGGATCGCTCTCAATCGGCACAGGCCTTCGCACTGTTGAGTTCGGGGCAGGGGACGGAGTTGCTTCAGGGGCCGTTTCGACCGGCCAGTGGGCGCAAGCCGTGGCGGCCGCTGCTGGCGACCCTGCTGGCGCTGTCCGTCCTCTCGTGGGGCTTCTCCCTGGCGCGCAGCCATTATCTGGAAACCCGGGCCGACCGGCTTTACGAACAGAGTGTCCGGCATTTCCAGACGCTTTACCCGGAGCAGACGCGGGTGGTCGACCTGGCGGCCCAGCTCAGGGCGCTCGGCTCTGTGCAGACGCAGCAACCCCGGCAGATGGCCCGGCTGGTGCAATTGATCGAGCAGGTGATCGGTGGCAGTGGCGTCGAGGTCCAGCGTATCGAATACCGCGCCGGCGCGGGCTGGACGCTGGCGTTGACGGCCAGTGACTTCAGCGAGCTGGAACGGCTGCGTGAGCGTGGGCGGCAGCACCAGTTGCCCATCCAGCTCGGCAGCGCGAGCAAGGAGCGCAACCGTGTGCGGGCGTTGTTGACGCTGGAGGAACAGAACGGATGATCAGTCGCCTGCGGATAGTCGCCCTGTTGATCGAACGCTGGCAGCGCCTGGCCCGGCGGGAACGCCAGTGGCTGGCCGGGCTGGGAGTCTTCCTGCTGGCGGTGCTGTTGTTCGGCGGCTTCTGGCAACCGGCGCAGCAACGCCTGGACAAGGCCCAGCGCCTGTACCAGCAACGCCTGGCCCTGCTCGCCGAGGTACAGAATACGCGACCGGCCGCCGCCCGGCTGGATTCGACACAACCGTTGTCGGCCCGCTTGGGTGAGACCGCGCGCGCGGCGGGGCTCGAACTGCAGCAACTGGACCAGGACGGCCAATCGCTGCGCCTGACTATTTCGGGAGAAGCCCAGGCCCTGCTCGGCTGGCTGGAGCGTATCGAGCAGGGCGGAGCGCGGTTGCAGAATCTGAGCCTGGAACCGCGTGATCAGCTCCTGGAGGCGCGGGTGGTATGGCTGGCGCCCTAGCTCAGGAGGCCTGGTTGCTCGCCAGCACTGGCAACCGCGCCAGTTTCAGTGCTACCAGCAAGGCCACCACCAGCAGGCCGCCAATGAACATCCCGATGCCATTCCAGCCCGCGTAGTGCCAGGCCACGCCGCCCAGCGTACCGGCGACGCTGGAGCCGGCGTAGTAGCAGAACAGGTACAGCGATGAGGCCTGGCCCTTGGCTTTCAGGGCACGGCGGCCGATCCAGCTGCTGGCGACCGAGTGCGCGCCGAAGAAACCGAAGGTGAACAGCAGCACTCCGCCGATCACCACCGGCAGCGGCGTGACCAGCGTCAGGGCGATGCCCAGCAGCATGGTCACGATCATCGACCACAGCACCTTGCGCCGACCCAGCTTGTCGGCCAGTGCGCCGATCTGCGCCGAGCTGTAGATGCCCGACAGGTAGACGATCGACAGCAGGCCGACAAACGCCTGGCTCAGGCCGTAGGGCTCGGCCAGCAGACGATAGCCGATGTAGTTGAACAGGGTCACGAAGGCGCCCATCAGCAGGAAAGCTTCGAGGAACAGCCACGGCAGGCCGGCATCGCGGAAGTGGATGGTGAAGCCGTTGAGCAGGTTGCGGGTGTTGAGCCGGCTCGGGCGGAAGTTGCGCGACTCCGGCAGGATCCGCCAGAACACCGTCGCGGCGATCAGCGCCAGGCCGCCGATCACCAGTAGCGCGGTGTGCCAACTGACGAAGTCGATCAGCACGCCGATGATCAGCCGCCCGCTCATCCCGCCGATGGCGTTGCCGCCGATGTACAGGCCCATGGCGAAGCCGATGTGCCGGGGGTGGATCTCTTCGCTCAGGTAGGTCATGCCGACCGCGGCCAGGCCGCTCAGCGACAGGCCCACCAGCGCACGCATGAGCAGCACACCCTGCCAGTTGGGCATGAAGGCACCGAGGATCGTGAACAGCGCGGCACTGAACAGCGCGACCACCATCACCGGCTTGCGCCCAAGGCTGTCGGAAATCGGCCCGGTGATCAACAGACCGATGGCCAGCATCGCGGTGGCGACCGACAGGATCAGGCTGCTCTGGGCGGCATTGATCCCGTACTCCTTCGACAGCACCGGCATCATCGGTTGCACGCAGTACAACAGGGCGAAGGTCGCGAAGCCGCCGCAGAACAGCGCCAGCACGGTGCGCATGAACGCCGGGGTGCCTTTTTCGATGTAGGTGTCGCTGGGGCGGGGGGCAATAGCGTCGGGGACGTCGGGGGGAACTTCGTGAGCGAGGGGAGCGACAGCAGTTTTCACGGTGGACCTCGGGAGGTGCATTCGGTCAGGCAGTGAAAAAATCATATAGCTGGCTAAATATTCTTTCCAATATATTGTTCGACCTGTTTGATAGGTTTAACGACTTAATGAGGTGCCCATGGAATTGCGTCATCTGCGCTACTTCATCGCCGTCGCCGAAGAGCTGCATTTCGGTCGCGCCGCAGAGCTGCTGGGGATCTCCCAGCCGCCGCTGAGCCAGCAGATCCAGGCGCTGGAGCAGGAGCTGGGGGCGCGTTTGTTCGAGCGGACCAACCGTCGGGTCGAACTCAGCGAGGCGGGTCGGCTGTTTCTCGAGGAAGCCCGGCTGGTGCTGGCGCAGGTCGACAAGGCGGCGGATGTGGCCCGGCGTGCCCAACTGGGCGAGCTGGGTGAACTGAAGATCGGTTTCACCTCGTCGGCTCCCTTCAACTCGACGATTCCCCAGGTGATCTTCTCGTTTCGCCAGGCCTACCCGGCGGTACACCTGAACCTGCAGGAAATGAGCAGCAAGAGGGTCGCCGACGCGCTGATGGATGAGTCGATCGAGGTCGGCCTGATGCGTCCGCTGGCGTTGCCCGATGCCCTGCATGTGGTCGAGTTGATGCGCGAGCCGCTGGTGGCGGTGCTCAGCGCCAAGCACCCGCTGGCCAATGGCAGCGAGGCGGGTCTGCACCTGTCGGAGCTGGCGCAGGAGCCTTTCGTGTTCTTCCCGCGCAGCTATGGCAGCGGTCTGTACGCGCAATTGATGACCCTGGCGCGGCAGGCCGGCTTCAGCCCGCACTTCGCCCAGGAGGCGGGCGAGGCGATGACCATCATCGGGCTGGTGGCGGCGGGTCTTGGGGTTTCGGTGTTGCCGGCGTCCTACCAGCGCATCCGCATCGATGGCGTGGTCTACCGGCGCCTGCTCGACCCGGACGCGATCTCCTCGGTGTGGCTGGTGCAGCGCAAGGACCAGAAGTCGCCGATGGCCAAGGCGTTTGTCGAGTTGCTGACGCAGCGGGCAACAGAGAGGGTTTGATTCTGCTGGGTTCAGTAGAGATTTCAGACGGGGAGCGCTTATTTGGCTGATCTTTCTGGTGTAGCCTTTGGGCCACACTAGGCCATGATGGAAATTATTCGAAGTGCGGCATTTTCCGAATGGCTCAGCATGTTGCCTGACAGTCGTGCACGGGTTCGCATACAGGTTCGTATCGATCGTATGGCCGACGGCAACTTTGGTGACGTGAAGTCAGTGGGTAAGGGACTGAATGAGGTCCGAGTCGATTATGGGCCAGGTTATCGGGTGTATTTCACTTATCAGGGTCATCATTTGGTGATCCTTCTTTGTGGCGGAGATAAAAGCAGCCAGCGCCGCGACATCAAGCAAGCTTCGCTGATTGCCAAGGCCTGGAGAGAGTCGAGAACATGACTGAGCAATTCGCAAAATGGGATTCAGCCGAGTACCTCAAGACTGCAGAGGACATGGCCAATTATCTGGATGCCTGTATGGAGGAGGCCGGTGACGATCCTGCTTTCATAGCCAAGGCCTTGGGGACGCTCGCCAGGGCGCGTGGCATGACGCATGTGGCGCGTGAGTCGGGGCTTTCTCGTGAAAGCTTGTATCGCGCCTTGTCCGGTGAGGGTAACCCGGAGTTTGGCACCATCCTGAAAGTGGTCAGGGCCTTGGGACTCAAGCTTCACGCTTCCACCTGAGTGTGTCGAGTGGCGTGAATGCCCTGGCGCTGGCATTGGCCTGCTGGCGGTGGTGTCGTGATCGACACCACCCACCGGTTGTTACCAACTGACAGCCTTCACTGCCGGTTACTGCACCTTCGACAGGTCACCCTTGAGCGCTACGCCACCGATGAATGCGCCTGCATGGCACTCGTAGGTGGTCGGGCTCCTGGTTTCGTTACGCTTGTAGTAGCTGACGATATTGGTCACCGCGTTCGCCCCGGCTTTTTTCGCTGCGTCGTGCAGGGTGATCAGTGCCGACTGCAGGGCCCAGGCGCAGGCTTCCTCGTCGCTCTTGTTGAAGGCGTTGGTCTTCTTGTTGGTGACCGCGCCCGGGCTGACTACCGTGACCTTGCCCTTGGGCGTGTTGCCAGCCAGGTAGAACTTGACGCTGCCATCGATCTTGCCGGTGCTGACCGCTTCGGCCACCACCTTGTCGAATGGCAGGTTCAGCGTAGTGTCGCGCGCCTGGCTCAGGCCTGGCAGGCAGCACAACAGCAGCGCGGCAGCGGCGGCCCAGGTTTTTGTCTTCATGGTCAACTCCTTGTTTTGCGATGCACGGAAAAAACGTGGTTACTGGCTGATCGGCTGCGCCTCGCCGACACCGATGGCGCGAGCGGTGCTCTGGGCATCGTGGTCGCGCAGCTCACGCAGGATGCCCTTGTCCAGCAGGCGCACCCAGCGGATGTAGTTCTTGTGGATCTTGCCGTCCTTGTAGTCCATGCCGCTGCTGTCGCGGTAGGCGATGTTGTAGCCGCTGGCGCTGTAGTTGATGTCGATCTCGACGTGGAATTTCTCGCGCACGGTGATCTCGGCCTGGATCTGCGACGGGTTGACCCGCTGCACGCTCCACTTGCGCTTGACCAGGGTGGTGAGGATCGCCTGTTTCATCTGCTCCTGGCTGGTCTGGATCTCGGGCGTGACGGTGCGGGTCGGGGTGATGATCTTCTTGCTGGTGCAACCGGCGGTCACCAGCAGGGCCAGGGCGATCAGTACAACGCGAAACAGGGACATTCCATTTCTCCAGTGGGGTAAGAATCAGGACCAGCGACGGAACACCAGCGAGGTGTTCACGCCGCCGAAGGCGAAGTTGTTGTTCATCACGTACTCGTTGCTCATCTGCCGGAACTCGCCGCGCAGGTAGTCCAGCTCGGCGCATTGCGGGTCGACCTGGTCGAGGTTGAGGGTGTGCACGTAGCTGTCGCGGTTCATCATCTCGATGCTGAACCAGGACTCCAGCGCGCCACAGGCGCCGAGGGTGTGGCCGAGGAAGCTCTTTTGCGAACTGATGGGCATGCGGCTGCCGAACAGGCTCTGGGTCGCCAGCGTCTCGGCGATATCGCCCTGTTCGGTGGCGGTGCCGTGGCCGTTCACATAGCCGATGGCCTCCGGGGCGAGCCCGGCATCCTCCAGCGCCAGTTCCATGGCCCGGCGCATGGTGGCCTGTTCCGGACGGGTCGCGTGCTGGCCGTCGGCATTGCTGCCGAAACCGACGATTTCCGCATGGATATGCGCGCCGCGCGCCAGGGCATGTTCCAGCTCCTCGAGCACCAGCATGCCGCCCCCCTCGCCGATCACCAGGCCGTCGCGGCCGCTGTCGTAGGGGCGTGGGCTGGTGTGCGGGGCATCGTTCTTCAGGCTGGTGGCGTAGAGCGCATCGAACACCATGGCTTCGGTGGCGCACAGTTCTTCCGCGCCGCCGGCGAGCATCATCGGCAGGCGACCGAACTTGATCGCCTCATAGGCATAGCCGATGCCCTGGCTGCCGCTGGTGCAGGCGCTGGAGGTGGGGATCAGGCGGCCTGTGAGGCCGAAGAAGATGCTGATGTTGGCCGCGGTGGTGTGGGGCATCATGCGCACGTAGGAGTTGGCGTTGAGTCCCTCGGCCACCGAGTTGATCAGCATCATGCCGAAGGCCTTGATCTCGTCGGTGCTGCCGGTGGACGAACCGCAGGCCACGCCCATGCGCCCATCGCGAATGATTTCGTTGCCGAGCAGGCCGGCGTCGGCCAGGGCCATTTCGGCGGCACCGACGGCGAAGCGCGAGACCCGGCCCATGCTGCGCAACTGCTTGCGGGTCCAGTGGGACGGCACCGCGTAGTCATCCACCGGTCCGGCCAGGCGCGTATTGAGTTCGCTGAAGCGGTTCCATTCGTCCATGCGCCGGATACCGCTGCGGCCGGCGCGGAAGTTGGCCTCGATACTGGCCCAGTCGCTGCCCAGCGAGGTGATGCCGGCCATGCCGGTGACGACGACGCGTTTCATCAGCACAGGCCTCCGTTGACGGCCAGAACCTGCCGGGTGATATAGGCAGCTTCCGCGGACATGAGGAAGTTCACCGCACCGGCGACTTCTTCCGGGGTGCCCATGCGCTGCGCGGGGATCATCTTCAGCAGTTCTTCGACCGGGACATTTTCATCGAGCATGGCGGTGTCGATCAGCCCCGGGGCCACGCAGTTGACGGTGATCCTGCGCTTGCCCAACTCGATCGCCAGGGCTTTGGCCGCGCCGATCAGGCCGGCTTTCGAGGCGCTGTAGTTGACCTGGCCACGGTTGCCGATCAGCCCGGAGACCGAGGTGATGCAGACCACCCGACCCGGCGCGCGGCGGCGGATCATCGGCATCATCAGCGGGTGCAGCACATTGTAGAAACCGTCGAGGTTGGTGCGCAGCACCTGGTCCCAGTCATCGTCCGAGAGGGCCGGGAAGGCGCCGTCGCGGGTCAGGCCGGCGTTGAGCACCACGCCATAGTAGGCACCGTGGGCCTCGACGTCGGCTTCGAGAATCGTCCGGCAGGTTTCCCGCTCGGACACGTCGAACTGCAGCACCCGGGCGTTGCGGCCCAGGGCCTGGATTTCGGCCTGCACGGCGTCCGCCTCGGCGCGACCGCTGCGGCAGTGCAGCACCAGGTCATAACCGGCCTGGGCCAGGCGCAGGGCGATAGCACGGCCGATGCCACGGCTGGAGCCGGTAACCAGAATGGATTCAGTCATGGCTGGATTCCTGTGATTCGTTGAGATAGTCGGTGGCCTGGGGCGGACGGAACACGTTCAGGCGCGCCGAGGCCTGGATGGCCGGACCACTGAGGTGGCATTCGAATACTCCCATGCCGTTGTCGTCCTCCAGGGAGCGCTGGGCATGGATGGTCAGTTCGCTGCCCTGGGGGAACTGTTCGACGTTGCATTCGAACTTGCGGGTACCGAGCAGGAACCCCAGTTCCACCGGACGGCCCTCGCTGCGGGCACGGCAGCCGGCATAGGCGGCCACGCTCTGGGCCATCAGTTCGATGCCGACCCAGGCCGGCAGGCTGCCGTCCTCCCGGTTGAACAGGCCACCGGGGCGCACGGTGAGACGGGTGTGAATCTGCTCTTCATCGAAGGCCAGGACCTGATCGATGAGGATCATGTCTGCGGCGTGGGGCAGCAATTCGGCGAGCGGCCAATCGATCATGGGGCGTCTCCGATAATCAGGCTGACGTTGTTGCCGCCGAAGGCAAACGAGTTGCTCATCAGCCGGCGTGGGGTCGTGGGGTCGAGCCGGTCCTGTGGGCCGGCCCAGTGCAGCGCCGGCAACGCCGGGTCGGGCTGGCCGTCCCAGATGTGCGGCGGCAGGGCACCCTGCGGGTTCTCGGCGCTCAGGCTCAGCCAGCAGAACGCCGCCTCCAGCGCCCCGGCGGCACCGAGGGTGTGGCCGGTCATGGGCTTGGTCGAGGAGCAGGGCAGCTTGCCGGGGAAAAGGCCGGCCACCGCCAGGCTTTCCATGGCATCGTTGTGCTGGGTCGCGGTGCCGTGCAGGTTCAGGTAGGCGATCTCCTGCGGTTGCAGGCCGGCCTGGCGCAGCGCCTTGCTCATGGCTTGCCGGGCACCCTTGCCGGCCGGCTCCGGTGCGGAAATGTGGTAGGCGTCGCAACTGGCGCCGGCACCGAGCAGGGCGATCGAATGCGTCTCGCTGGCCTGGCGGGTCATCAGGAACAGCACGGCGGCTTCGCCGATATTGATGCCGTTGCGGTTCACCGAGAACGGGTTGCAGCGTCGCTCCGACACCGCCTCCAGTGCACTGAAACCGTTGAGGGTCAGTTTGCACAGGCTGTCGACACCGCCGCACAGCACGGCGTCGCACAGGCCCAGGTCGAGCAGGCGCTGGGCACTCATCAGGGCGCGGGCGCTGGAGGTGCAGGCGGTGGAGATCACATAGGCCGGGCCGTCCAGTTGCAGCCAGTCGGCGAGGAAACTGGCCGGGGCACCGAGTTCCTGTTGCCGGTAGTCGTAGTCGGCGGGGAACTGCTGGTCACGCAGATAGCTGGCGATACCGCGGCTGGCTTCGTCGATGCCGGAGGTGCTGGTGCCCAGGACGATGCCGATGCGCTCGCGGCCATAGGTGGCGATGGCCTGCCGGATCGGCTCGGCGATCTGCAGGGTGGCCTCCATCAGCAACTGGTTGTTGCGGCTGTGCTGGTCGCTCAGTTCACTGGGCAAGGCCACCAGTTCGCCGCGCACGGCCGCGACCGGCAAGGCGCGTTCCGGGACCCAGCCGGTTTCGGCGCGAACCCCTGCGCAGTCGCCGGCGAACAGGTTGCGTGCGACTTCCTGCTTGTCGCGGCCCAGGGCGCAGATCAGGCCGAGGGCATTCAGGTAGGCGGTCATGGCGCGCTCTCGTTCAACGGGCTGATGCTGTAGTGCAGACCTTGCGGCAGGTCGAGACGGAAGAACAACGGCTGGCGATAACTGACCCGCCACTGCTCGCCCAGTGCCCGCTGCCCGGCCTGCTGGCGGGCCGTCGGATAATTGTCCGCCAGCTCGGCCTGCGGCGTCAGTGCGAACAGCAGTGCGGCGAACAGTTCGCGGGCCTGCGGGTTGGGTGGCAGCAGGCCGTCGGCGTGCCAGTCACCGTCTTGCAGGAGCTGGCGCGCCAGGGGGATACCCAGCGGGTCCATCAGCGACCAGCGCAGGCCACCGGCCTCGCGCTGGATCACCAGCAGCCAGTCCTGGCGCAGGCCGTCCTGCTGGCGCTCGACCAGCAGTTGCAACGGCAGGGCCAGGGTCGGTGTGTGTGTGGGCAGCGGCAGGCGGCTGGCGCAGGCGCCCAGCAGCAGGAAGCAGCCCAGCAACAGTGCACGTATCATTCGTCACGACCTGCCAGGGGTTTGCGGGCAACCACGTTGACCAGGGTTTCCTCGCGCTGGCCGAAGGGCGGCGGGCTCTTCAGGCGCAGGCGTTCGAGCAGGCCGAAGTCCTTGGCCCGGCTCCACCACAGGTAGGGGTACGAGACGTTCTGCTCGGCGAACTCGAAGCCCTGGTCGCGAATCATGTCCAGGTACTGCGCGGCGCTTTTCTGCACATGCATCGGATGGCGGAACAGCCAGCGGATCACCCAGGTGTCGATGTAGGCCTCGGTGGACTCGGCGAACAGCAGGTAGCCGCCCGGCTTGAGCACCCGATGGAACTCGGCCAGGGCCCGGTCCTGCTGGACCAGGTGGTGGAAGGTCTGGTGGCAGAACAGGATATCGACGCTCTCGGAGGCCACGTCCAGGGTCGCACAGTCGCTGCCGATCAGTTCGATATCGATAGTGCGCCGCCGGGCTTCCTCGGCGGCCAGTTGCAGGCTGTGCGGGTCGGCATCGAGGCCGATCAGCCGTTGCGGGGCGAACACCTGCTGCAGGTACTGGAAGGACTTGCCCTGGCCGCAGCCGGCATCGAGCAGCACCGGGTTTTTCGGCAGCTCCTCGCTGAACAGCCGTCGCAGGTCGTTGATCGCCACGCGCAGCACATGGTGCTGCCAGGTGTGGCTGCGCAGGAACCAGAAGCCGAAACGGGTTTCCTCGACGTAGGTGTCGCTCAGGTACTGATTGCTCATGCCGGGGTGCTCGCACAGATTTCCGAGAGCATCCGCAGCCGGCGCTTGGGCTCACTGACAAAGGGGTTGCGCTCGTCCCAGGCATAGCCGGCGAGGATCGAGCTGATCATGGCGCGGATCTCCTCCGAGCTGCCGGGATGGTAGATGACATCCTGGAAGGTCCCGGCGTACCAGCCTTCGACGTAGCAACGGAACGTGTCGACCCCGTGTTTCAGCGGCTCGGCGAACTGGCTCTGCCAGTCGACGCTTTCGCCCTGCAACTGCCGATGCAGCAGGCCGGCGGCCATGCTGGCCGAGCGCATGGCGATGGTCACGCCGGAGGAGAACACCGGGTCGAGGAACTCCGCCGCGTTGCCCAGCAGCGCGTAGCCCGGGCCGTGCAGGCTCTTGACGTTGGCCGAGTAGCCGCCGATGGCCCGTGCCGGGGTGTCCCACTCGGCGTTCTGCAGTACGCGCTGCAGGCTCGGCGTCTCGGCGACGAAACCTTTCAGGCAGGCATCCAGGTCGTCGTCGCGGCCGGCGAAGTGGCTGGCATCGGCCACCACGCCGAGGGAGCAGCGGCCGTTGCTGAACGGGATGGTCCAGAACCAGATGTCGCGCTTTTCCGGGTGGGTGGTGATGAGGATCTTCTCCCGCTCGAAGCCGGGATGGTCGATGCGGTCCTCGATGTGGGTGAACACTGCCTGGCGCACCGGAAAGCCCGAGGGTGCCTCCAGGTCCAGCAGGCGCGGCAGCACGCGTCCGTAGCCGCTGGCATCGAGAACGAAACGGGCTTCGAGCCGATATTCGCTGCCGTCTTCGCGACGGACCTGCAACTGTGGCTGCGGCCGCTCGAAATCGGCCCCGACGATTTCCTCGCCATAGCGGATTTCCACGCCCTGCAGGGCGGCCTGATCCGCCAGCAGCTTGTCGAAGTCGGCCCGCTGCACCTGGAAGGTGGTCGGCTTGCCGTTGCTGAAGGTCTTGCCGAAGTCGAAGGCGCTGTAGCGCTCGCCCCAGGCGAAGGCCGCGCCGTTCTTCAGCTGGAAGCCGGCGGCATTGACGGCGTCGAGCATCCCGGCTTCCTCGACGAAGTCCAGGCAGTGGGACAGCAGGCTCTCGCCAATGGAAAAACGCGGGAAGTGCTGGCGCTCGACGATCAGTACATCGTGACCATTGCGCTTGAGCAGGGCGGCGGCAATCGCACCGGAGGGGCCGGCGCCGATCACCAGCACCTCACGGCGTTCCATTTCAGTCATTGGCACACGGGCTCCTTGCCGGTCTCGGCGCTATTCAAGGGAATTCGGTTCAGGCCCGCCAACGCCGGCAGCAGGGTGGCGAGCAGGCCCATCAGCATCAGCGCGAAGTACAGCGCCGGGCTGATCAGTTGTTGTTGCAGGAGCAGGTTGAGGAAAACGATCTCGCTCAAGCCGCGAATGTTGAGCAGCAGGCTTTCCTTCCAGCGGCTGGCACCGGGAAAGGAACTGCCGGCCCAGCCCAGGCCCAGCCAGTTGCCCAGCAGCTTGCTGGCGACCGGGACCACCAGCAGCGCGACGAACTGCACCAGGCTCAGGCTGCCCAGGGCGCTGTGCACGTTGATCTGCACGATGCCGAAGGTGAGAATCAGCGGAATCGCCAGGCCGGTCTGCAGGCGCTCCATCCACGTGGCCTTCAGCGGCGGTACCAGCGGCACCCTGAGCCAGGCCATGCAGAACAGGTAGCCGATGCCGAGGATCAGCGCGTTGAGCTTGAAGTGCTCGGCCAGCACCAGCAGCGCGAAGAAGCCCAGGCTGTGGACCAGCGGCTGGCGAATCCGGCAGCCGTACAGGAGCAGTGGCAACAGGGCCCCGCCCAGCGGCAGCAATAGGCTGCCCAGGTGCAGGCTGCCCTGGGCCAGGCCGAACAGGGTCCAGCAGGCCAGGTCGATCAGGATCGCGGCCTGCACCAGGCGCCGGGTGGCGCCGGGCGGGTAGCCGATGTGCTTGAGATAGAGGTACAGCACCGGGATCGCGGTGATGGCGAACACCAGGCCGATCGCCAGGGTATTGAGCCAGTGCTGTTCCGGCAGCAGCCAGACGGCGCAGGCCAGCCCGCAGGCGAATGGTACGCCGAAGCTCGGCAGGGCGATCTTCAGGCTGTCGCGGTCCATCTTCAGTTCGATCACATCGCCGAGGATGCTCCCCAGCACCAGTGCGAAGGCGCAACCGTAGACGATCCTGAGCCAGCCGGGAGCGACCAGCGCGGCGCCGCTCAACTGCCAGTGCGGCTCGATCCAGAACAGCATCAGCAGCGGCAGGCCGAATGTCGCCAGCAGCAACTGGCTGACGATCGGCACCAGGCCGAACCGGCGGCCGATGCGGGTCGCCACGGCGAATGCGGCCAGCGCCATGCCCCAGAACAGCAGGATCAACATGATGCGCCTTCCTTGTCCGTGGTCGCATGATGCTGCTGCCTGGCCCAGGGGGCGAGCAGGAAGCTGAAGGCCAGGCCGAGGCTGACCGACAGGCCGAAGTTGCTCACCGCCGGCGTACTGGAAATCGCCAGCAGGCCGAACGACAGCCAGGTGGTCAGCGCCGCCAGCAGGGTGCCCAGCAGGCTGACCGCCGCACCGCCGATCCGTTCGCGCATGAGGATGGCGTAATCGACGCTGATGGCCGTGACCAGCAGCAGGCCGAACAGGCTGAACAGGGTCAGCGGTTGCCCCAGCCAGCCAAGGCTGGCCAGGCTGCACAGCGCCGCCAGCAGCGGCAGGGCGACGATACGCAACGCGCCGCCGAGGCCGAACGGCAGGATCAGCAACAGCACGATCAGCACGCAGGAAGCCAGTTTCAGTTCCGCCGCGCTGATCTGCGTGGCGGCGAACACCTTGTTCAGGTCGCCGAGGCGATCCACCAGTTGCACGCCTGGCAGGTCCATCGCCTGGATGCGCAGCAGCTCGGCGTTGTTCAGGCCCTGCAGGCTGACCATGCCGGCCACGCCGTCGGCGTAGGGGCCGAGCCAGAGCACCCGCCAGGGTTCGCCAAGGGGGCCGGCGAGGGCACTGTCGATATCCTCGACCGGCAGGGCCTGGAGTTCGGCCAGCTCCTTCTGAAGGGCCGCCAGCGGGACGCCAAGGTCGAGCAGCGGCTGCCAGTACCGTGGCAGTTGCTGGAGCGAATCACGCAGGCGCTGTTGCTCGCTGGGCAGGCTGACCAGTTGGTTCAGCGACAGGTAGCCCTGCAGCTTGTCCAGGCTCACCAGTTGCCCGAGGCGCTTGGCCAGGGCCGTCTGGCGCTCCAGCAACTGCTGCTGGTCGGCGGCGCGGACGAGGAAGAACTGGCTGGTCGGCTGGTAGCCGGTGATCCGTGCAATGGCCTGGGCCTCGGCCTGCAATTGGGGTGGTGCGCCGACCCACTGGCGGATGTCGTTTTTCGTGCCCAGTTGCCACAGGCCGGCGGCACAGAACAACATCAGCAGGCCCAGCAGCACGGGGCTGCCGAGTTTCTGCAAGAGCTTCTCGCGCAGCGCCAGCAGCGCCTCGCAGACCTTGAGCGGCCACTGGGCCGGGCGCAGGTCGGCACCCTTGAGCAATGCCGGCAGCAGGCACACCGCGGTCAGGTAGGCGCCGAGCAGGCCGGCGGCGGAGAACACCGCGATCTGGGTCAGCGCCGGGAAGGGGGTCCAGGCCAGGGCCAGGTAGCCGATGCAACTGGTCACCAGGCTCAGGCTCAGGCCACAGAGGGTCATGCGCAGGGCCGGCCAGCTGTGCCAGGGCTTGAGGCTCCAGCTCTTGGACAGGTAGTGCAGCGGATAATCCACCGCGACGCCGATCAGGCTGGAACCCAGCACCAGGGTCATCACGTGCATGCGGCCGAAGAAGGCCACGCAGGCCACGGCACCGAACAGCATGCCCACCAGCACTGGCACGAACGCCAGCAGCACGCGCCAGCGGCGGAACGCCAGCAGCAACAGCAGCAGGATGCCCAGCGTGGCGCCGCCGCCGACCCAGGTGATTTCCCGGGTCGCCTGCTGCTGGCCACTGGCGGCGTACAGCAGGCCGCTGGCGGCCAGCAATTGCACATCGTTCTGGCTCGCCTGCTCGCGGCTCTGCTTGAGCAGTTCGGCCACTTGCAACGGCAGCTTCATGTCGAAGGCGTTGCCGGTGGTCCGGGCCCGCAGCAGCACCCAGCTCTTGCCATCGGCATCGGCGACCAGGGCACCGCTGCCGATGTCCAGCTGCACCGCGCCACGCTGTGGCTGGCTGTTCTGGATGCGCCCGGTCAAGCCGAGCCAGTCGTTCTCGCTTGGCACCAGGCTGAAGCCGGCGAACGGATCGAACAGGGTTTGCACCCGCTGCTGGATGAACGCCGCCGGGTCATCGATCAACTGCCGGCGGTCTTTCGTCGAGAGCATCGCCAGGCGGCCCCGCAGCAGTTGCTCGCGCAGGGCCGGCAGGTCGGCCTGCAGATCCCACTGAACCTTTTCGAACAGGCCGCTGGCTTGCCAGCGCTCACCCAACTGGCGGGCCATGGCGATGGTCTGCTGGCGATCGGCGTGGCCGACCAGCACCAGCATTTCCCGGTTCAGCGGTTCCTGCATGCGCTGTTCGGCCTTGAGCTCCAGCGCATCGGGCGAGGAGCCCGGCACCAGTTCCATCAGGTTCGCCGACAGCGGCGCACTGTGCCGCCACTGCCAGCCGGCGAGGGCGAGCACGGCCAGCAGCAGGATCAGAAACAGGCGCGGCAGCAGGCGTTCACTCGGCAAAGTCATGCTGCTCCGCTTCGCTCAGGGGTTGGCTCGCAGTGCTGTCCTGCATGCGCAGGACGGTGCTGTCGCCCTGTGTTTCCAGCAGTTCGATACGTTGCACCAGGGCGCCGCCATCGATATTGATGCGGGTGAAGATCTGCTTGAGCAGCACCGAGCGTGGCGTCAGGGTCAGCTTCCAGTCGTTCGCCTGGCCTTGCAGTTGCAGTTCGAAGTCGCGCTGCAGGCCGCTGCTGTCACCTTGCAGCACGGCCATGAACAGGCGGTTCTGCTCGGCCCCGGCGCTCTTGTTCGGGACCATCTGCCAGCCGCTGGCGTCGCGTCTCGCGATGCCCTTGGCGGTGATGCGGTAGTCCTGTTGCAGCGGGGTCTTGAGCAGCCACAGCAGGCCATGGTCCCTGGCGAGGACGAAGGTGCCCTTGCTGGTCAGCGGCTGCGGCAGGGCGCGCAGGTGTTTTTCCTGAGTGAAGCTGCCGTGGATCACCGAGGGCTTGGCCAACTGCTCGCTCAACTGTTGCAGGTCGAAGGCCGCGGCCTTTGCGCAAAGCACCAGGCACAACAACAGCAGCCAGCCTCGCACGCTCCCGCAGGGCAGGTACTTCAGGATATTCATGCAAGCACCTTTTCGACCGCGTCGACGAAGACCCTGGGTGAAGCCAGCTGCATTTCGCGGCTCTCGATGTGTACCGCGACCTGCACCGTGCTGGCACGGGTCAGGCGCTCGCCGCTGGCGAGGTCGGTGATCAGGTAGTTCACCTTCAGGCGGTTTTCCCATTCCACCAGGTCGGCCCGCACGTTGATCTTCTGGCCGAACACCGCGCCGCGCACGTAGCGCAGTTGCAGGTCGATCACCGGCCAGGCGTAGCCGGACTCGCGCATCTGCACGTAGTTGTGGCCGATATGGTCCAGCAGCGCGCAGCGGGCGACTTCCAGGTACTTCACGTAGTGGCCGTGCCAGACCACGTGCATGGTATCGACGTCGAAGAACGGCACGAGGATCTCCGTATCGACGTGCAGCACGCCACGACTACGCATGCAGCCTCCAGTGTTGTTCGCCGATGCGTTGCAGGCACAGGCGCAGTTCGCTTTCCAGGGCGCGATCCTCGATCAGTGGCGGGAAGTCCCGGGCCAGTTCTTCGTGCATGGCGGCCAGTGCCGGCGGCAGTGGGCGGGCCTCGGCTTCCCGGCTGCGCAGCCAGACACCCTGATTGGCAGCCAGCAGGGTGGCGGCGGCGACCTGCTCGGTCAGCTCCAGCACGCGGATTGCGTCGCGGGCGGCGATGGTACCCATGCTGACCTTATCCTGGTTGTGGCATTCGGTTGAACGGGAAAACACGCTCGCCGGCAGGGTGTTTTTCAGCGCCTCGGCGGTCCAGGCGCTGGCACCGATCTGCACGGCCTTGAAGCCGTGGTTGAGCATGGCACGCTCGCTGCCGGAGCCGGACAGGTTGCTCGGCAGGCCGTGGTTGTAGCGCACGTCCACCAGCAGGGCGAGCTGGCGGTCCAGCAGGTCGGCGACGTTGGCCACCAGGTTCTTCAGGCTGTCCATGGCGAAGGCGATGTGCCCACCGTAGAAGTGTCCACCATGCAGGACGCGCTCTTGCTCGGCGTCGATGATCGGGTTGTCGTTGGCGCTGTTCAGTTCGGTCTCGATGAAGCCGCGCAGCCAGCCCAGGCTGTCGGCCAGCACGCCGAGCACATGCGGTGCGCAGCGCAGCGAGTAGCGGTCCTGCAGGCGATGCAGCGGCGCGGTCGGCGCGTCGATCGCCAGGTCCTGGCGCAGCCAGGTGGCGACCTGCATCTGCCCCGGATGCGGCTTGGCGGCGAACAGGCGCTCGTCGAAGTGCTCCGGGTTGCCCTGCAGCGCGACGACGTTCAGCGCGGTGATGCGGGTCGCCAGGCGCAACAGGTAGTCGGCGCGGGCGAACGCCAGGCAGGCCAGACCGGTCATCACCGCGGTGCCGTTCATCAGTGCCAGGGCTTCCTTGGGCCGCAGGACCAGCGGGTCCCAGCCCAGTTCGCGATGCACGTCGCTGGCCAGGCGGCGCTCACCACGCAACAGTACTTCGCGCTCGCCGGACAAGGTCGCGGCCACATAGGACAGTGGCGTCAGGTCACCGCTGGCGCCCACCGAACCTTCCTCGGGAATCAGCGGCAGGATGTCCTGGTCGAGAAACGCCTGCAGGCGCTCCAGCAGCTCCACCCGTACCCCGGAAACCCCGTGGCACAGCGACTGCAGGCGGGCGGCGAGCACGGCGCGGGTGGCCTGCGGATCAAGCAGCTTGCCCAGGCCACAGCCGTGGAAGGTGTAGAGATGACGCGGCAGCGCCTCGACGTGCTGCAGCGGCACCGCGACCACGCAGGAGTCGCCGTAGCCGGTGGTGACGCCATAGATCACGCCTTCCTTGTCCAGCAGCGAGTCAAGGAACTGCGCGCCCTTGGCGATGCGCTGGCGGTAGGCCGGGTCGTTTTGCAGTTGCGTCGGCACCTGACGGTTGGCCAGTGCCAGCACGTCTTCGATGCGCAGCGGGAGTTCGCCGAAGGTTACCGGCTCAAGCGGGTGCGTTGTCATCGGTCTTCCAGAAGGGGTAGAAATTGAACCATTGTTGGGGCGCTTGCAGGCAGTACTGGCCCAGGCGCTCGGCATAGCGGGCGGTCCATTGGGCGATGACCTGCTCGCGGTCGCCACGCTTCCATTGCACGGCTTCGGCGAAGGGTTCGAGGGTGATGTGGTAGCGGCCCCCAAGCTTCAGGCAGAACAGCAGGTTGACCGGGCATTTCAGCAGGCCGGCCAGCAGCCAGGGCCCCTGGGGGAAAGCCGCCGGGTGACCGAGGAAGTCCACCCGCACATTGCGCCCGCCGTGCAGGGGGACGCGGTCACCGGCAATCGCCAGCCACTCGCCACGGTCCAGGCGCTGGCTCAGTTGCAGCATGATCGCCGGGTCCAGCTCGCTGACCTGGATCAGCCGCAGGTTGGTGGCGCCGGCCTCGCCCAGCAGGCGATTGAAACGCTCGGCGTGCTTGGTGTGTACCAGCACGTTCATGGTGACCTTTTCGCCCAGTTCTGCCAGGGCACGGCAGACTTCCAGGTTGCCCAGGTGGGCACCGACCAGCATCTGCCCACGCTCGCCGCGCAGTTGGTCGCGCAGCCGGGCCGGGTCGATGATCTCGATCTGCTCGATGCTCAGCTTGCCGTTCCACACGTCGAGCTTGTCCAGCAGCGCATCGGCGAAGGCCATGAACTGGCGGAAGACCTTCATCCGGGTCGGCAGCAGTGCGCTCCGGCCACTCCACGCCGCCAGGCGCTGCTGGTATTGCCAGGCGCTGTGCCGGGCACTGCGGCCGAACAGGAAGAAGTACAGGACGATGCCATGCAGCACCGGGCTGAGCAGCCGGCGGCCGAGCACCCGGACGCCGAAGGCGGTGAGCTTCATCAGCCAGAAGCTGCCGCGCTCCTGGTGGTCGGCCCAGTGTTTCTGCGTATCGCTCATGCCCGCCACCGTTGCCAGAGGATGCTCGGCAGGCGCAGCAGCATGCCGAAGAACAGCCGCGTGTGCATGCCGGAAATCAGCGCGTTGTCATGGAACAGGCGGAAGTGCGACAGGCCGTCCTGCGGGTAGTGGACCCGGGTCGGCAACCAGCGCATCGGCTGGTTGCGCCAGGCCAGGCGCACGAGGATTTCCGGGTCGAAGTCCATGCGCTTGCCGATCCGCGCGCTGTCGATCAGGGCCAGCACCGGTGGCAGCGGGTAGACCCGGAAGCCGCACATGGAGTCGGGAATCTGCAGCGACAGGCTGTTGATCCATACCCAGACGTGGGTCAGGTAGCGGGCATAGAGACGGCCCTTGGGTACGCTTTCGTCGTACTGCGGATAGCCGCAGATCAGCGCTTCGGGATGGCTGCGGGACGTGTCGAGAAAGGTCGCGACATCCTGCAGGTCATGCTGACCGTCGGCGTCCACCTGCAGGGCATGGCTGAAGCCGCGCCGCGAAGCCTCGCGCAGGCCGGCCATCACCGCGCCGCCCTTGCCCTGGTTGACCGGCAGCTTGACCAGGAAGGTGTTCTCGCCCTCGGCCAGACGCTCCAGCACCGCGGCGCAGGCCGGGCTGCTGGCATCGTCCACCAGCACGCAGGGCAGGCCGGCGGCCAGCAGGGCCGCGACCACCGCCGGCACGGCCGTCTCGTGGTTGTACACCGGAATCACCGCACACGGCTTATGCATGCGCCGTCTCCAGCACGATGCGCCCGCTGGAGCAGGCTGCCTCGCCGTTGCGGAAGGCGAAGTAGAGCTTGCCGCGTGCCTGGTCGAAGCGCAGGCTCAGCTCGATCTGGTCGCCCGGGCGTACCAGTTGCTGGAACTTCAGCACTTCCATGCCGGCGAATTTCGCTGGCAGCTCAAGCCGTTCGCGACTCAGTTCCAGGGCCCAGTCCACCTGGACCACGCCGGGCAGTACCGGCGTAACCGGGAAGTGCCCGCTGAAGTAGGCCAGGTCCGGCGGAACGGCTAGTTGCAGCAGCCATTCGCCGTCGGTTTCGCTTTGCCCGAGCACTTCCGGCGATTTGGGCCGTGGCGCCTGCAACAGGGCCTGGACCTCGGCCTGCGGCAGCTTGCCCTGGGCGTTGAGCGGCATCTGCCGCAGCAACCGCCAGCGCCGTGGCAGTGCCAGGGCTTCACAGTGCTTGAGCAGGTGTTGGCGCAGGGCCTCGGTCAAGGCGCGCCGGCCCTGGTTGCGCAGGGTGTGCAGGCCCTTGGCGGAGAGCACCAGCAGGGCGCCGAGATAGGCGCGATTTTCCTGCACCACCCCCAGCCGCGCCTCGGCGACCCAGGGGTGTTCGAGCAGGGCCTGTTCGAGCATTGGCAGGGAGATGCGTTTTTCTTCCAGCTTGACGATGCGGTCGAGCCGGCCGAGCAGTTCGAAGCGGCCATCGGCCTCGAAGCGTGCCGCGTCCGCGGTCTGTTCGACATGACCAACCGGCAGGTACGGCGAGGCGACCTGCAAGGCGCCATCGGCATCCTGGCTGAGGCGGACATCGGCGAACGGGCGCCACAGTCGATCGCCCTGGCGCCAGGCGATGCCGCCGGTTTCCGAACTGCCGAGGATTTCCGTCGGCCATTGCCCCAGGCGTTGCCGCAGGCTGTCGGCAGCCTCTTGCGGCAGTGCGCCGCCCGAAGAGAACACCCGGCGCACCGCGCTCAGCGCCGGCCAGTCGAGGTTGTCGCCCATGCGCTTGAGCAACGCCGGGCTGGCAACCCAGGCGAACTGCGGGTGCTCGCGGCTGCTGCGTTGCAGGTCCTCGGGGAACGCCAGTTGCCGGCGCACGAAGGTGCGGCCGGCGCACAGTGGCCAGAGTACGCGGAACAGCAGGCCGTAAATGTGCTGGGCCGCGACGCTGCCGATGATGCAGGCCTGGCCGAGGTCGGCACCCCACAACTGCTCCAGGGCCAGCACTTCGTTGGCCAACTGGCGCAGGCTCTTTTCGATGAGCTTGGGCTCGCCGCTGGAGCCGGAGGTGCACAGGCTTAGGCGGCACCGGTCGGGATCCAGCGTGGCCGGCTCCAATGGCTCGGCATGCAGACCGGCGAGGTCAGCATGGTCGATCAGCCAGAGGTCGACTTGCGCGGCCCAGCGTTGGCGGGTCTGGTCCTGCAGGTCGGGCAACAGCAGCACGGCCACGCCGGCGCGCCAGGCACCGAACAGGGCGACAGCCAGTTCCCCGGCATCTTCCAGGTGCAGCGCCAGGCGTTGCACGTTCCGTTCGCGCAAGCCGGCGGCCAGGCGCAGGGCACGTTGGCTGAACTGGGCGTGGTCCAGCGGCGGATCGATTGTCACGGCACGTCCGGCGTGCATCCCGAGCAACAACTGCTCAAGGTTTATCCAATTCATGCGCGGCCTCTTACGCGTTGTCGTATCAGCCATTCAATGGCAAACAGCAGACCCATCAGGCCATAGGCGATCAGGCCGTTGTACAACGTCCACCAGCTCAGCGGTGCCCAGAGGGTCAGGGCGGCGGCGAGCAGGCCGTTACAGAGAAAGAACAGGCTCCAGACCTGGGTTACCCGGCGGGTATAGCGGATTGCCACTTCCGGCAGTTCCGGCTCGCTCAGGCGCGCCAGGCGTTCGGCCACCGGTGGGCCGAACTTCAGGCTCAGGCCGAACAGGCCGAGCATGAAGCCGCTGATCAGCACCGGGTACCAGCGCAGCAGCGACGGGCTGTTCAACAGTCCCAGCAAACCGCAGAAGGCGATGGCGCACAGCGCCATCCACAAGCCGCCGGGTTTGCGTTCGCCGGTCAGGGCTCGGGCCAGCCACAGGCTGCCGAGCAACAGCCCGAACTGCCAGGGGGCGAAATGCTCCATGCCGAAATACACCGCGAAGGGGTACAGCAGGCCCGCCAGCAGCAGGCCCAGGCCGATCAGTCGGCTCATGCGGCCGGCTGGACCAGCCGGAATACCGCCTCGACCACGTCGTTGACGGTGCGCACCGCCTTGAATTCCTCGGCGGCGATCTTCTTGCCGGTCTGGCGCTTGATGTGATCGATCAGGTCCACGGCGTCGATGCTGTCGATTTCCAGGTCCTGGTACAGGTTGCTGTCCAGGGTGACGCGCTCGGGTTCGAGTTCGAACAGTTCGACCAGGGCATCGCGCAGGGTATTGAAGATGTCTTCACGGGTTTGCATGGTGGTGTCTCACGCTGCCTGTTTTGCCGTGACGAAAGCCGCAAGGCTGGCCACGCTGGAAAAATGGTCACGGGTGTCCTTGGCGTCGGCGTCGATCTTGATGCCGTAGCGTTTCTGGATGGCCAGGCCGAGTTCGAGGGCGTCCACCGAGTCCAGGCCGAGGCCTTCGCCGAACAGCGTCTGCTCGTTGCCGATGTCCTGGGCGCTGATGTCTTCGAGGCCGAGGGCTTCGATGATCAGCTCCTTGATTTCAAGGTGCAGGGCGCTTGTTGGATCGCTCATCTGTGGCGAGCTCCTTAATGAAGTAATGATGCAGAAAATCGTTGAGCTTGCGCGAAGCCTGGGGCGCGGGGCCCTGGCTGGCGAAGGTCTGTGGGTCTATATCGGCCCCGACACGAAAACTGAAGTGCACCCGGCGGTGCGGGATGCGATACCAGGGTTCGGCCTTGGTCAGGGTGGTGGGGCTGACCTCGATCACCACAGGGGTGATGATTCTCGCACCGCGCAGGGCGATTGCGGCGGCGCCGCGATGAAAGGCCGGTGCCGTGCCGGGCGAGGTACGGGTGCCTTCGGGGAAGATGATCAGGGTCTGGCCACCCTGCAGGGCACCGACGGCGGTATCGAGCATCTCCATGCTGCCGTCGTTGCTGATGTATTCGGTGGAGCGCACCGGCCCGCGGGTGAACGGGTTTTGCCAGAGGCTCTGCTTGACCACGCAGTTGGCGTTGCGCACCAGGCCGATGAGGAACACCACGTCGATCAGCGACGGGTGGTTGGCGATGATCATCTGGCCGGGACGCCCGAGCCGATCCGCGCCTTCGACCTCATAGGTCAGCACACCGCTGCGGGCCATGAAGCGGATGAACAGCCAGAACAGCCGGCTCACCGTGCGTCTGGCCCGCTCGCGCTGGCGTTGCGCGTCGCCGGGCAGGCAGGCGAGCAGGGGGAAGATCACCAGGCGCAGGCACAGGCCGCCCAGGCCGAACAGGGCAAAGCTGATGGCGGTGGCCAGCAGGCGCCAGTAATAGGCGTCGCGGGGCCTGGTCATGCTCGGCGTTGCCAGTTCCATGCACGGGTCTTCCATGTGTGTTGGCAAGCGGTTTGCGATCCGAGCAGGGTTCGTACCAGGTTCAGCGCATGGGGCCATTCGGCGCGGGTGCCCTGGTCTTCGCAGCGCCCGAGGGACAACTGCCAGTCATCGCCCGGTGTCAGCAGCAGGCCGACGGCATAGGGGAACGGCACGTCGTCGATCCAGCGGCTGTAGGCCTCGGGCGGCTGTTCCTCGGTGATCACCAGCAGCACCGCCGGCGCGCCCTCGGCGAGCAGCGCCGCGGCTTCCAGCATGCCGTGCTCGAGACCGTCGCCATTGGCGGCCAGGGCGGTCATTTCGCTGGTTTCACCGCGCATGATCGACCACAGGCCGATAATGGCGTTATGCACCGAGAGGCTGAACTGGGTGGGCGAGAGCGGCTGGTCGGCGGCCAGGTCGCTGAGGATTTCCAGCGTGCGCGGGGTTTCGCCGTGGCGGGAAATGAATACCAGGGGCAGTGCCTCATGGCCCTCGGCCAGTGGCCAGCCGACGCTGAACGCCATGCGTGCCAGGCGGCTGAGACGACGGCGCTGCATGGCCGGCAGGAACGACACATCGGGAGCCGCATCGCTCGCGGCTGGCACCGTAGGCTGGCGGCTCCAGGCCTGCCAGTCGGACACGCTTTCGAGGCTCGGGGCCCAGGCGCGCCATTGAGCGATATTGAAGTTGATCACTGAGTGTCTTCCCGCCCCTGCGGGCTTCCTTGAAACGCTGCGGCTGGATGCTTGGAGCGATACCCACCTTGGCGTGGCGCTGTGGCCGAGTGGCGCGCATTATCCCGGTGTGGCGGGCTTGTAGCAAACAATTGGCTACATTTTGCACGATAAAATTTACAGACGGACAACCGAATAGATGTCATATGGCTATTATTCATGTTTTCGGTGAGACATCTGTCGGCCGTTTCCTTCGATTGAATGGAATCTTTCGGAGTTCGCCGAGTTATCGGTTATCGCGAGGGGGTTCTTGTCTCCTCGAGGTGGCGAAGCGACAGCCAAGCCCTCTACACTCGGTCATTCATTGATACACGGAGGTCTTGTCATGCGGCGTGTGGTGTTCAATCAGAAAGGTGGGGTCGGCAAGTCGAGCATTGCCTGCAACCTGGCGGCGGTCAGTGCCAGCGAAGGTTATCGGACCCTGTTGGTGGACCTCGATGCCCAGGCCAACTCCACGCAGTACCTGACCGGCCTGACCGGTGAGGACATTCCCATGGGGATCGCCGACTTCTTCAAGCAGACCCTGTCGTCCGGGCCGTTCTCGAAGAAGAACCAGGTGGATATCTACGAGACGCCGTTCGACAACCTGCATGTGATCACCGCCACCCCCGAACTGGCCGACCTGCAACCCAAGCTCGAGGCCAAGCACAAGATCAACAAGCTGCGCAAACTCCTGGAGGAATTGGCCGAGGACTACGATCGCATCTACCTGGATACTCCGCCGGCACTGAATTTTTACGCGGTTTCAGCGTTGATCGCCGCTGATCGCGTATTGATTCCCTTCGACTGCGACAGTTTCTCGCGCCAGGCGCTGTACGGCCTGCTGGCGGAGATCGAAGAGTTGAAGGATGACCACAACGAGGATCTGCAGGTCGAGGGCATCGTGGTCAACCAGTTCCAGGCCAGGGCCAGCCTGCCGCAGCAGATGCTCGACGGCCTGATCGCCGACGGGTTGCCGGTGCTACCGGTGTACCTCGGCAGTTCGGTGAAGATGCGCGAGTCCCATGAGGCCAGCAAACCGCTGATTCACTTCGACCCGCGACACAAGCTGACCCAGCAGTTCGTCGAACTGCACAACCTGCTGGAAGAGAAGGCCCAGTAAGGCCACTAGGCCGCGATGCCCTGGCTGCGCAGCCAGGCCAGCAGTTGCGGCAATGGAAAGGCCCCGCTCTGGCGCGCAACTTCCCGGCCATTCCTGAACAGGATCAGGCTGGGAATCGAGCGGATGCCCAGTTGGGCCGACAGTTGCGGGTTGGCCTCGCTGTCGAGCTTGGCCAGGCGGCACTTGCCGGCCAGCTGGCTGGCTGCCTGTTCGAACACCGGCACAAACGACTTGCACGGCCCGCACCAATCCGCCCAGACATCCAGCAGCAACGGCAGGTCGCCCTTGACCTGGCTGGCGTAAGCGCCCTGGTTCAGGTCGAAAGGCTTGTTCAGCAGCACCTCGCCCTTGCAGCGCCCGCATTTCGGCTGGTCGCCGAGGCGTTCGGCAGGCAGGCGGTTGAGGCCGTTGCAGTGGGGGCAGGGGATCATCAGGGGGTCGGACATGGGCATGGGCTCCGCAGGATTGGCCATTGTTCCTATCTGGAGGCTGGAGCGCGCTTTATCAAGGCGCTGCGCCGGTGTCGCATACCCTCACACTTTCACTCGCGGGGTCTTTGGTTGAGCGCCTAGCCTGAAGGTGTATGCCATCGGTCAGATTATTTCATAGCAAATTGCGATAGTTTGATGCGGCGGCTAGTCTCTATAGCAAGATGCGATAAGGATGTTGCATGCGGGTGATTACCGAGAAGCGGATTCGCGAGGCCAGGGCGAAATGGCCTGAGGCTGCCAGTGCGCTGGATGCCTGGTGCAGGCGGATCAAAGGGAGCAGTCCTGGAAATTTTTCAGCGCTCAAGGCGATATTTCTGGCGACAGACAAGGTCGGCAGGCTGCATGTGTTTGATATCGGTGGGAACAAGCTGCGGCTGATTGCGGGTGTGCATTACGGTGCCCAGCAGCTGTACATGAAGCAGGTGCTGGACCACCGCGACTATGACAAGGGTAAATGGAAGGAGACGTGTTGATGAGCGCTGCCGTCAAGCAGGCATCCGAGCACTGGCCGTTTGTGGAACCACTGCTGCGCAAACCAAAAAACGAGGCCGATTACGATGCTCTTGTCGAGGCTCTCGACGAGCTGCTGGGCATCGTGGGTGAAGACGAATCGAATCCGCTCATGAGTCTGGTGAACATCATCAGTGATTACATCGAGGCTTATGACAAGGAACACTGGCCCATGCCGCTGGCCAGCGGGGCCGATGTGCTGCGGGAGATGATGCGCGAGCATGGCCTGAAGCAGAGCGATTTGCCCGGGGTGGGGCCGCAATCGGTGGTCTCCGAGATCCTCAGCGGCAAGCGCCAGCTCAACCTGCGCCAGATCCGCTGGCTGGCCGAGCGCTTTGGGGTACGGGAGCAGATCTTTATCTGAGCCAGCCGTATGGCCTCGTGCTTCAGGATGAGCAACTGATTTCCAGATGCTTGCCCCATTCCGGGGGCCTTTCGGCATAGGCCTCCATCCCTGGCTGTTCCTCGAACGGTTGGCTCAGTACCGCGTGTAGCTGGCGTACTTCGGTGTAATCACCTTTTTCCGCAGCCTCGATGGCCCGCTGCGCCAGGTAGTTGCGCAGGATGTACAGCGGGTTGACCGCGTGCATGCGTGCCTGGCGCCGAGCTTCATCCTGGTCCGGCTCGCGGGCGACACGGGCGGTGTAGCGTTCGGCCCAGGCGTCGAAGCCCCTGAGGTCGATGAAGTCGTCGCGTAGGCGTGCCACCGCCAGGTGGGCCGGCTGGTCGCCCAGGCGGCGGAAGAACAGGCTGTAGTCGACGCCGCCGACCTGCATCCGCTGCAGCAAATCCTCCACCAGTTGCTGGTCGCCATCTTCTGCGGTGGTCAGGCCGAGGCGGCGGCGCATCAGGTCCAGGTAGTGGGCCTGGTACAGCGGCAGGAACAGTCCGAGGGCTTCGCGCAGGGCCTCGACGCTGATGAACGGTGTCAGTGCCTGCGCCAGCGCACTGAGGTTCCACTGGCCGATCGGCACCTGGTTGCTGAACGAGTAGCGGCCCTGGTCGTCGGAGTGGTTGCAGATGAAGTGGGCGTCGAAATCATCGAGGAAGGCGAAGGGGCCGAAGTCGAAGGTGATGCCCAGGATCGACATGTTGTCGGTATTCATCACGCCATGGCAGAAACCATAGGCCTGCCATTTGGCGATCAGCTCGGCGTTGCGCTCGACGATTTCGCGGAACATCGCCAGGTATGGCTCCGGCTGTGCCAGGCACTCGGGGAAGTGCTGCGCCAAGACGTATTCGGCGAGCTGTTTGTGCTGCTCGGTCTGCTGGGTGTAGTAGAAGTACTCGAAGTGGCCGAAGCGGACATGGCTCGGCGCCAGGCGCAGGACCATCGCCGCGCGCTCCTGCCGCTCGCGCCAGACCGGGGTATCCGAACCGATCACGCACAGTGCGCGGCTGCTGGGAATGCCCAGGGCCTGCAGGGCTTCGGAGGCGAGAAATTCGCGGATCGACGAGCGCAGCACCGCTCGGCCGTCGCCCATGCGCGAGTAGGGGGTCTGTCCGGCACCCTTGAGGTGCAGGTCCCAGTGTTCGCCGGCCGCGTTTTTGACCTCGCCGAGCAGCAGCCCGCGGCCATCGCCCAGGCGCGGGTTGTAGGAGCCGAACTGGTGTCCCGAATAGACCATCGCCCGTGGCTCGGCCTCGGCCCACAGCGTGTGGCCGCCGAACAGCTGGGCGAAGTCGTCCTCTTCGGCGCTCGCCGGGTCCAGGTCGAGCAGCGCCATGGCCGCCGGGCTGGCCGCGACCAGGCGCGGGTTGTCGATGGGCTCGGGCAGCACATGGGTGGAAAAGGCATCGCCCAGGCGGGCGAAGCGGTTGTCGAAGGTCAGTTCGTCGAGGGCTTTCAACGGCCATCTCCAGCAGAATGTCCTGGCATTCTGCTGGGATTAGCCGGCTTGCGCTAGTCGAGCTTGGCCGCGGGAGGGACTTGATCCGGTTTGGCGGGTACCAGGGTGGGTGCCTCGTCTTCCACTGGCACCAACTTGTATTCCTGGCCATGCAGGTTCTTGAGGTAGACCTCCATCTGCCGGAAGGAGATGTTGATGTGCTCCTTCTTGAATTCGCGGTTGATGAAGCGGTTGACCTCGTCGATCACCGGGTTGCGGTCGCCCAGGTCGCGCACGTGCATGCGCAGCTCATGATCCAGCGTGCTTTCGCCGAAGTTGAGGAAATACACGTGTGGCTCGGGTTCCTTGAGCACCCGCGGGTTGTCGCGGGCGGCCTTGAGCAGCAGTTCCTTCACGCGGTCCAGGTCGGAGCCGTAGTCCACGCCGAGCTTGAGGGTCACGCGGGTGACGGTGTCGGTCAGCGACCAGTTGATCAGTTGCCCGGTGATGAAGGTCTTGTTCGGGACGATGATGTCCTTGCGATCGAAGTCGGTGATGGTGGTGGCGCGGATGCGGATCTTGCTCACCGTACCCGACAGCGTGCCGATGGTGATGGTGTCGCCGATGCGGACCGGACGCTCGAACAGGATCATGATGCCGGAGATGAAGTTGGCGAAGATTTCCTGCATGCCGAAACCCAGGCCCACCGAGAGCGCCGCCACCAGCCATTGCAACTTGTCCCAGCTCACGCCGAGGGTCGACAGGGTGGAGACGAAACCGATGCCGACAATGATGTAGGACAGCAGCGTGGTGGTGGCGTAGGCGCTGCCTTGGGCCAGGTCGAGCTTGGACAGCACCAGGACTTCCAGCAGGCCGGGCAGGTTGCGCGCCAGGGCCAGGGTGATACCGACGATCGCCAGTGCTCCGATCAGGTTGCCGAGGGTGATCGGCACCATGCTCATGGCCGCGCCGGTGCCGCTGGTGTATTCGTAGAGGGTGATGTTGTCCAGGTAGGAGAACACCGTGATCAGGTCCGACCAGACCCAGTACAGCGCGGCGACGAAGCCGCCGAGCAGGGCCAGGCGGATCAGGCGCAGGGACTGCTGGTTGACCTGTTCGATGTCCAGGGTCGGTTCCTCGACCACCACCTCGCCGTCGCCCGCTTCCTTGGCCGCCTGGCGTTTGCTCAGGGCACGCTGGTAGGCCAGGCGCCGGGCGGCCACGGCCAGCCCGCGAACGAAGGTGGCCTCGATCACCAGCCAGAACATCAGCAGGTACAGGGTGTCGATCAGTCGATCGCTGAGTTTCAGCGCGGTGTAGTAGTAGCCGAAGCAGACCGCGACGAACAGGGCGATGGGCAGGGCGGTGAAGAGTACGCCGATCAGTTTGCGGAACAGCGAGGCCTTGCCGTGGTTCGGGCTGCCCAGCAGCAGGCGGCTGAGCAGCCAGGCCATCAGCGCATAGCAGGTCAGTACCACGCCGATGCCGAGCACGTCGTCGGCCAGCGATGCCGGCTGCAGCTCGGCCACGGCCACCACGGCCACCAGGGCCAGCACGACGAAGCCCAGGCGCCGGACCCAGCCCTGGAGGAATTCGACCTGGGGTTTTTCCCAGTGGAAATGCAGCTCGGCGACACCACCGGGCGCCAGCACCCGGTACGCGGTGTAGAACACCAGCCAGGCCTGGGAGATTTGCAGCAGCGCGGCGCCGAGGTTGGCGTTCTGGCCGCGGGCGTCGATCTGCAGGGCGTAGCCGCACAGCGCCAGGGCCAGGGTGACCGGCATCGCCAGGAGGATGTTGACCAGGATTGCCAGCGGCGTATGCCACTGGCTGTCGCGCTTGAAGTGGCCGATGTCCTTGTGGACCTTGTTCAGCCGCCCGTAGAGGTAGTTGCGCTTCCACAGGAGCCCGCCGATCACCAGCAGCAGCGGCAGGAACAGCAGGGGGCGTTGCAGCAGGCCGTCAGTCAGTTCGCTGATGCTGGACAGCCAGGGCAGCGTGGTGACCTGTTTCTGCAGGCGGTTGGGCACGCCTTCCAGCCACTCCAGGTCCAGCGGTTTGTTGCTCGGGATCCAGAACATCTGCTCGTCGAGGGTCGCGCGCAGGTTCTGGGCCGTGCTGAGCAACTGTTTCTGGTTCAGTTGCAGGGTGATGGACTCGTTGAGCAACGCGCTCAGTTCGCGGTTCAGGCGTTCCAGCAGGTCGCTGCGGGTCACGGCCAGGTCGAGCAGGGTGCGGCGCAACTGCGTGGTGACCTGCTCCGGCGGCTGGGTCGCCAGCAGGTTCTCCACGTAGCTGGACGGACTGCTGAGCAGTTCACGCTGCTGGTTGACCTCGAACTGGTACAGACGGATGTCGGCGATCTCGTCCGCCAGGTTCTTGTCGACCTTCAGGCGGGGCAGGGCCTGTTTCTGCTTGTAGAGAATCTTCGACAGCAGCAGGCTGCCCTTGAGCACGTTGATCTGCTCGTCCAGGGCCTGGTCGCTCTGGGTCAGGGTGTCGAGCTGCTGCTTGGTCTGCAGGTTCTGCTGGGTCAGCTCGTTGAGACGGTCGGTGCTCTTGAGCAGGTAGTCGGAGAGCCTCAGGTTGGTCGCGCTCTCGGTCGCCAGCAGGCTGCTGTCGCCGGCTTTCTGCGCTTCGATGGACTGCTGGGTGACGGTCTGCTGGGACTGGGCCAGGCGCTTCTGGTTGATCAGCGTCTGCATGTCCTGGATTTCCTGTTCCAGGCGCGCGGTCTTTTCCATCAGCAGGTCGTGCTGGCTGTTGCCCAGGTCCTGCAGTTGGCTATTGCCCGCCAGTTCCTGGCGGCGCAGCGGGATCAGCGCGTTGATCGACGCCAGCTCGGCGGTCAACTGGTTGCGTTGTTCGATGCTGAGGGTCTTGCCGTTGTCCTTGCCCAGCTTGAGGATGGTGTTGATCTGCTGGATGCGGGTCTGGCTGTTGCTGATTTCCGACTGGGCCCGTTCGGGGCGGGTCTGGGCGGTGATGATCAGGCTGTTGGCGTCGGCCAGGGCCTTTTGCAGCTCACCCTGCTGGGTGGTGCGCTCGGCCAGCAGTTGCTCCAGTTGCGGCACCGATTGGCTGGCATAGCGCTGGGCGACCGGAATCACCCGGGTGGCTTTCAGGCGAGCCAGTTCGCGCTGGTTCTCGCTGGTCTGGCGCGGGGCTTCGGCCACCTGCTGCTTGGTCGCGGCCAGGCGCCTGGTGTAGTCGTCGGCACTGGACAGCCAGCTCAGGGTCTGTTGCAGCACCTGTTGCAGGGCTTTCTGATCGGCATCCGGCAGCTTGCGATCGGCGATCTTGTCCAGGCTCTGCTGGACCGACTCGCTGGTGGGCGGTTCGGCAGCCTGCAACGTGCCGACGGAAAGACTCAGGCCCAGCAGGGCGGCAAGAGAAACAGAGCGCAAGAAGGACATAGGTACCGATCGAGCCAGGTAAGTCGGGAAGTGGGCAGTTTAGAGGAAGAGTCCCGGCCCTGGGCGACTTCCTTCGGGGAATCTGACGCCGACTTTGCCGATCTTGTTCCCGTCCATGACCGCCACGGTCCAGATGGTGTTGTTCCACTCCACCTGGTCGCCGACGATGGGCGCGCCACCGACCTTGTGGGCGATGAAGCTGCCCAGCGGGGTATTCGGGTCGTCGCCTTCGAGTTTCAGGCCATACAGGGCCGCGACCGCGCCCAACTGGGCGTCGCCCTCGAGGACGAAGTCGCCGAAGAAGCGCAGGTCGAGGCCGCGTTGCGGGGCCTGGCTGAACAGCTTGCCGAGGGCCGGCAGGTTGTGTTCGTGGCCGATGACGCAGAGCAGGTCGCCGACTTCCAGGGTGGTGCTACCCGACGGATGGAGCAATTGCTGGCCGCGGAACAGGGCGGCGATGCGTGTGCCCTCGGGCATCTTCAGCTCGCGCAGGGCGGCACCGATGCACCATTTCTCCGCACCGAGGCGATAGACGAACAGTTCCCACTCGCTGGTGACGTGCACTTCCAGGGCGGCCCGGGAAATCGGCGCCGGCTCCGGTGGTACGGTGACCTTGAGCAGCTTGGCCACCCAGGGCAGGCTGGTGCCCTGCACCAGCAGCGACACCAGCACGATGAAGAACGCCAAGTTGAAGTAGAGCTGCGCATGGGGCAGGCCGGCCATCAGCGGGAACACCGCGAGAATGATCGGGACCGCGCCGCGCAGGCCAACCCAGGAGATAAAGGCCTTTTCCCGGCCATGGAAGGCGCGGAACGGCAGCAGGCCGACCACCACCGACAGCGGCCGGGCGAACAGGATCATCCACAGCGCCAGCCCCAGGGCCGGCAGGGCGATGGGCAGCAGGTCGTGCGGCGTGACCAGCAGGCCCAGCACCAGGAACATGCCGATCTGCGCCAGCCAGGCCATGCCGTCGAGCATGTGCAGGATGCCGTGGCGGCTGCGCACCGGGCGGTTGCCGATCACCAGGCCACACAGGTAGACGGCGAGGAAGCCACTGCCGTGCAGGGCGTTGGTCAGGGCAAAGACCACCAGGCCGCCAGCGATCACCAGGATCGGGTACAGGCCGTTGGCCAGGTTGATGCGGTTGACCAGTTGCAGCATCAGCCAGCCGCCGCCGAGGCCGATGACGCCGCCGATGCCGAATTCACGAACCAGGTGGCCGAGCAGGCTCCAGTGCAGGCCGGTCTGGCCGCTGGCGAGCATGTCGATCAGGGTCACGGTGAGGAACACCGCCATCGGGTCGTTACTGCCCGACTCGATTTCCAGGCTGGCGGTCACCCGTTCGTTGAGGCCCTTGCCGCCGAGCAGGGAGAACACCGCGGCGGCGTCGGTCGAGCCGACGATGGCGCCGATCAGCAGGCCCTGGATGATGTTCAGGTCGAACAGCCAGGCGGCGGCCATGCCGGTCAGCCCGGTGGTGATCAGCACGCCCACCGTCGCCAGCGACAGCGCCGGCCAGAGTGCCACGCGGAAGCTCGCCACCCGCGTGCGCAGGCCGCCATCGAGCAGGATCACGGCGAGCGCCAGGTTGCCCACCAGGTAGGCGGTCGGGTAGTTGTCGAAGATGATGCCGCCGCCGTCAACGCCGGCGGTCATGCCCACCGCGAGGATGATCACCAGGATCGGGATGCCCAGGCGCGAGGAGAGGGAACTGACCAGGATACTTGCGCCTACCAGCAACGCGCCGATCAAGAACAGGCTGTTGATGGTCGTCGCATTCAAAGGCAGTACTCCATAAAGCTGGAAAGGCGGGTGCGCAGACTGAACCATGCAGTCTGCGTGCCAGCGATTCTAACCTGTTGAAATGTACCGCTGTCAAAAGCTTTAGAACCACTCCTCGCGCATCGACAGGCAGGTGTCGTCCCGTGCCTGCAGAATCGCCAGTTCATGATGGCAGCCTGGCACCTCCCAGGTCAGGAAGTAGCGGGCCGCCTGCAGCTTGCCCTTATAGAACGCGAGGTCGGCGGCGTTGCCCCTGGCCAGGCCTTCCTCGGCCCGCACCGCCTGCTCCAGCCAGCGCCAGCCGATTACCGTGTGGCCAAAAGCCTTGAGATACAGCGCCGAGTTGGCCAGGCCGCTGTTGACCTTGCCTTGTGCCAGGTCGCCGAGCAGGCCGATGGTCACTGCCTGCAGGCGGGCGACCAGTTGCTCCAGCGGTTCGCGCAACGCATCCAGCGCCGGGTACGCGGCGGCACGCTGGCCGGTGTCGGCGATCAGGCGGATCAGTTGCTTGAGGCCGGCGCCGCCGTTCTGCGCCAGCTTGCGGCCGAGCAGGTCCAGCGACTGGATGCCATGGGTGCCCTCGTGGATCGGATTCAGGCGGTTGTCGCGGTAGTACTGCTCCACCGGGTACTCGCGGGTGTAGCCATGGCCGCCGAGGATCTGGATGGCCAGTTCGTTGGCCTTGAGGCAGAACTCCGACGGCCAGGATTTGACGATCGGCGTCAGCAGGTCGAGCAGTTCATGGGCCTGTCGCCGATCGGCTTCCGATTCCAGGGTGGTGGTGTCGTCGAACAGACGGGCGGCGTACAGGCCCAGGTCGAAGGCGCCTTCGACATAGGCCTTCTGGGTCAGCAGCATGCGCTTGACGTCGGCGTGCTGGATGATCGCCACCGGTGCGGTGTTCGGGTCCTTGCTGTCGGGCAGCCGGCCTTGCGGACGCTCCCGTGCATATTCCAGGGAGTACAGGTAGCCGGCGTAGCCGAGCATGACCGCGCCCATGCCGACGCCGATGCGCGCCTCGTTCATCATCTGGAACATGTAGCTGAGGCCGTGATGGGGTTTGCCCACCAGATAACCCACGCAATTGCCGTTATCGCCGAAGTTCAGTGCCGTGGAAGTGGTGCCGCGCCAGCCCATCTTGTGGAACAGCCCGGCCAGCAACACGTCGTTGCGCGCACCGAGGCTGCCATCGTCGTTGACCAGGAACTTGGGCACGATGAACAGCGAGATACCCTTCACCCCAGGTGGGGCATCCGGCAGCTTGGCCAGAACCATGTGCACGATGTTTTCCGACAAGGGGTGGTCGCCGCCGGAAATGAAGATCTTGTTGCCCTTGAGCCGGTAGCTGCCGTCGGTCGCAGGTTCGGCGCGGGTACGGATATCGGCCAGCGACGAGCCGGCGTGGGGCTCGGTCAGGGCCATGGTGCCGAAGAAGCGGCCGTCGATCATCGGCTGCAGGAAGCGGCGCTTCTGTTCGTCGCTGCCGAAGCTCTCGATCAGGTTGGCCGCGCCCATGGTCAGGAACGGGTAGGAGGTCGACGCGGCGTTGGCCGACTGGAAGTGCGCGAAGCAGGCCTGGGACAGCAGGGTCGGCAGTTGCATGCCGCCGGCCTCGAAGCTGCGTGCGGCATTGAGGAAACCGGCCTCGAGGAACGCATCCACCGCCGGCTTCACTTCCGGGATCAGGATCGCTTCGCCATTTTCATAGCGCGGTTCGTTTTCATCGTTCTTGCGGTTGTGCGGCGCGAAGAACTTTTCGGCGATGGTGCGGGCGGTGTCCAGGGCGGCGTCGAAGGTCTCCCGCGAATGTTCGGCGAACCGCTCGCGGCGGGTCAGGCCTTCGGCATCGAGGACTTCGTACAGCTCGAAAGCCAGATTGCGGGAACTGAGCAGCGTCTCGGACATGGCGGCCTACCTTTGATGGGATGAATCGAGTCTAGGTGGCTGAATGGACAGTGCCTAGCAAGATTGATCTGGGTGATGGAGGGTCAAAGCGACGACGTGGTCCGCCCCTTTGCCAGGTCTGCCTTGCCTTTTGAGTTCTGTTGCAAACAGGCCTGGCGCCCATTGCGGGCGCCAGGCTGGCGGGCGGATCAGCCGATGGTCATCAGGCTGGCGTTACCGCCGGCCGCCGCGGTGTTGACGCTCAGTGCCCGCTCGATCACCAGACGTTCCAGCGCGATGCCGGTTTCGCCCTGGGACAGGCCCTGCACGCCAACGATCGCGCCGGCCCGTTTCGCCACCTGCTGGCACACGGCGCGCAACTGGTCGGAGTGGCCGTGATGCAGGACCGCGTCGAACACCACCTCGTCCTTGTGCCAGTCGGCGACCCGCTGGATGCGCGCCTGCACTTCCTTCGGCAGGCGCGCATACAGGGCCTTGCCCGGTTCGCCTTCCGGCCACAGCGCCGAGCTGCCCACCGCCAGCACGGCGGCGAGCTGGGTCAGCAGATCCGCCTCGAGTTCGGCCAGGCACAGCACGTGCTCCCGCGGCAGGATGGCGTAGCTGTTGCGCTCGCCGGTCGGACCGGCCAGGGCGCGGGTGATGCCGCTCTGCGACTGGGTGGCGAAGCGTGCGCAGAGGTCAGCCAGTTCCTGCTGCTGGTTGGCCGCAGCCCAGGCCTGCAGGGCGCTCAGTGGTTTGCCCATGGCTGCACGCAGGCGCACGTCCGGTGCATTGTGTGCGTCTACGCGGGCGAAGGACTGCTCGATGGCATCGGCCGGACGGGTCGACAGCAGGCGATACAGGTACAGCGGGCCGCCGGCTTTCGGGCCGGTGCCCGACAGCCCCTCGCCGCCGAACGGCTGCACGCCGACCACCGCGCCGACGATGTTGCGGTTGACGTAGACGTTGCCGGCGTTGACGTTGTCGACCACCTTGGCAATGGTTTCGTCGATCCGGGTGTGTACGCCCAGGGTCAGGCCATAGCCGCTGGCGTTGATCTGGGCGATCAGCTGGTCGATGTCCTTGCGCTTGTAGCGCACCACGTGCAGTACCGGGCCGAAGATCTCGCGCTTGAGCTCATCGAAGCTTTCCAGCTCGATCAGGGTCGGCATCACGAAGGTGCCGCGCTTGCATTCCTCGCCATCGGCAATCGCCATCTGATAGACGCTGCGACCTTTTTCACGCATGCCCTGGATGTGTTTCTCGATGCCGGCCTTGGCCTCGGCGTCGATCACCGGGCCGATGTCCACCGACAGGCGCTCCGGGTTGCCCAGGCGCGATTCGGCCATGGCGCCCTTGAGCATTTCGATCACGCGGTCGGCAGAGTCTTCCTGCAGGCACAGGACACGCAGGGCCGAGCAGCGCTGGCCGGCACTGTCGAACGCCGAGGAGACCACGTCGATCACCACCTGTTCGGTCAGCGCCGAGGAGTCGACGATCATCGCGTTCTGCCCGCCGGTTTCGGCGATCAGCGGGATCGGCCGGCCCTGGTTGTCCAGGCGTCCGGCGACATTGCGTTGCAGCAGGCGCGCGACTTCGGTGGAGCCGGTGAACATCACGCCCTTGACCCGCTCGTCGCCAACCAGGCGCGCACCGACGGTTTCACCGCGGCCCGGCAGCAGTTGCACCACACCTTCCGGAATGCCGGCTTCGAGCAGCAGGCGCACGGCCTGGGCGGCGATCAGTGGGGTCTGTTCGGCCGGCTTGGCCAGCACCGGGTTGCCGGCGGCCAGTGCGGCGGCAACCTGGCCGCTGAAGATCGCCAGCGGGAAGTTCCACGGGCTGATGCAGACCACCGGGCCCAGCGGACGGTGGGCGTCGTTGGTGAAGTCGTTGCGCGCCTGTACCGCGTAGTAGCGCAGGAAGTCCACCGCTTCGCGGACTTCGGCGATGGCGTTGGCGTAGGTCTTGCCGGCTTCGCGAACCAGCAGGCCCATCAGTGGCTGGATCTCGCCTTCCATCAGGTCGGCGGCGCGTTCCAGGATCGCCGCGCGTTCGGCGGGCGGTGTGGCCTGCCAGATCGGTGCGGCGTTGAGGGCGCACTGGATGGCGTTGTCGACGTCTTCGCTGTTGGCTTCCTGGACGTGGCCGACCACGTCGCGGTGATCCGACGGGTTCAGCACCGGCGCCGGGGTTTCATTGCTGGAGACGCAGCCGAGCATCGGCGCGGCTTTCCACGGGGTGTTGGCGCTGGCCAGCAGGGCGCAGGACAGCGAGGCGAGGCGGTGTTCGTTGGCCATATCGATGCCCGCCGAGTTGGCGCGTTCGGTGCCATACAGCTCGCGTGGCAGGGGGATGCGCGGATGTGGCAGGCCGAAGCTGCCTTCCTGCAGGGCCATCTGCTCGATGCTGGCGACCGGGTCGGCCACCAGTTCCTGGATGGACACGGACTGGTCGGCGATGCGGTTGACGAACGAGGTGTTGGCGCCGTTTTCCAGCAGGCGGCGCACCAGGTAGGCCAGCAGCGTCTCGTGGGTGCCGACCGGCGCATAGACGCGGCACGGACGGTTCAGCTTGCCCTCGGCGACCTTGCCCACCACCTGCTCGTAGAGCGGTTCGCCCATGCCGTGCAGGCACTGGAATTCGTACTGGCCGGGGTAATAGTTCTGCCCGGCGATATGGTAGATCGCCGACAGGGTGTGGGCGTTGTGGGTGGCGAACTGCGGGTAGATGACTTCCGGTACCGAGAGCAGCTTGCGGGCGCAGGCGATGTAGGACACGTCGGTGTACACCTTGCGTGTGTACACCGGGTAGCCTTCCAGGCCCTCGACCTGGGCGCGCTTGATCTCGCTGTCCCAATAGGCGCCCTTCACCAGGCGGATCATCAGGCGATGGCGGCTGCGGCGGGCCAGGTCGATCACGTAGTCGATCACGTAAGGGCAACGCTTCTGGTAGGCCTGGATCACGAAGCCGATGCCGTTCCAGCCGCTCAGTTGCGGCTCGAAGCACAGGCGTTCGAGCAGGTCCAGGGACAGCTCCAGGCGGTCGGCTTCCTCGGCGTCGATGTTCAGGCCGATGTCGTACTGCTTGGCCAGCAGAGTCAGCGACAGCAGGCGCGGGTACAGCTCCTCCATGACACGCTCGTACTGGGCGCGGCTGTAGCGCGGGTGCAGGGCCGAGAGCTTGATGGAGATGCCCGGGCCTTCATAGATGCCGCGGCCATGGGAGGCCTTGCCGATGGCATGGATGGCCTGCTCGTAGGACGCCAGGTACTTCTGCGCGTCGTGCTCGGTCAGCGCCGCTTCGCCGAGCATGTCGTAGGAATAGCGGAAGCCCTTGCTTTCGAACTTGCTGGCATTGGCCAGGGCCTCGGCGATGGTTTCACCGGTGACGAACTGCTCGCCCATCAGGCGCATGGCCATGTCGACGCCCTTGCGGATCATCGGCTCGCCGCTCTTGCCGATGATGCGGCTCAGGGACGAGGTCAGGCCGGCCTCGTTATGGGTGGCGACCAGCTTGCCGGTCAGCAGCAGGCCCCAGGTGGCGGCGTTGACGAACAGCGATGGGCTGTTGCCCAGGTGCGGCTGCCAGTTGCCGGTGCTGATCTTGTCGCGGATCAGGGCGTCGCGGGTGCCCTTGTCGGGGATCCGCAGCAGGGCTTCGGCCAGGCACATCAGGGCCACGCCTTCCTGGGACGACAGGGAGAATTCCTGCAGCAGGCCCTGGACGATGCCGGCACGGCCGCCGGCGCTCTTCTGGTTGCGCAGTTTCTCGGCGATGGTCGCGGCCAGCTTGTTGGTGGCTTCGGCGGTGGCCGCCGGCAGGCGCGCCTGTTCCAGCAGCATCGGTACCACTTCCGGCTCGGGGCGACGGTAGGCGGCGGTGATGGCGGCACGCAGCACCGACTGCGGCAGGATGCTCTCGGCGAATTCGAGGAAGCACTGGTGACCATGGTCGGCCTGGACTTCACCGGCGTCGTCGGCTTCGCCACGGGGCAGGCCGCTGAGTTCGCTCAGGGTTGCACCGCTCTCGAGCTTTTCCAGGTAGTTGAAGATGGCCTGCTTGATCAGCCAGTGCGGGGTGCGGTCGATCGAATGGGCCGCCGCTTTCAGGCGTTCGCGGGTCGGGTCGTCGAGTTTGACCCCAAGGGTGGTGGTCGCCATTTTTCTTGTCCTCATGGTTGCCACTACCGCGTGGCGTCAGATGGCCGAGAGATTAGCTCTGGCTTGCGGTAGGTGCAACCAGGTGCAACCTATTTTTCTTCGAAAATATGCACCGGTTAGCCGGGACAGCTTTTCCAAGCTCTGGCAGATGATTGGCTGTTTTCAGTTTTCGTCAGCCCTTCAGGGACTTACGTTGCGCGAGGGGTAAAGGCGTGTGGGAAAAATTGGAAAGGTCCCGAGGTGCAACTGATGGGGGTAAAACAGGTTGCGCCTTGTTCGTATTGTTGAATAGCATGCTCGATCGAGGTGCAACCTCCTACGAAGGGAGGCGCCCTTTGATGATTTTCCTGGGGAAACTCAGTCATGAATGCCCGGTCCGTTTAATCGTCTGACATGAAATGTCGTTTCGTCGGTCGCGGATCGCCGCTGAATAAAAACAATGCCAGGGCTTTTTAATGAGCGTAAGCAACCCAACCCTGATCACCTTCGTGATCTACATCGCTGCGATGGTCCTGATCGGACTGATGGCCTATCGCTCCACCAACAACCTCTCCGACTACATTCTCGGCGGTCGCAGTCTTGGCAGTGTCGTGACCGCGCTTTCGGCGGGTGCTTCCGACATGAGCGGCTGGCTGCTGATGGGGCTGCCGGGGGCGATCTACATGTCCGGCCTGTCCGAGAGCTGGATCGCCATCGGCCTGATCGTCGGGGCCTACCTGAACTGGCTGTTCGTCGCCGGTCGCCTGCGGGTCCAGACCGAACACAACGGTGACGCGCTGACCCTGCCGGACTACTTCTCCAGCCGGTTCGAGGATCGCAGCGGTCTGCTGCGGGTGATTGCCGCCATCGTGATCCTGGTGTTCTTCACCATCTACTGCGCCTCCGGCATCGTTGCCGGTGCCCGCCTGTTCGAAAGCACCTTCGGCATGTCCTACAGCACCGCCTTGTGGGCCGGTGCGGCAGCGACCATTGCCTACACCTTCATCGGTGGTTTCCTGGCGGTCAGCTGGACCGACACCGTGCAGGCCACACTGATGATCTTCGCGCTGATTCTCACGCCGATCATCGTGCTGCTGGCCACCGGTGGCGTCGACACCACCTTCCTGGCGATCGAGGCCCAGGATCCGGGGCACTTCGACATGCTGCGCAATACCACCTTCATCGGCATCATCTCGCTGATGGGCTGGGGCCTGGGTTACTTCGGCCAGCCGCATATCCTGGCGCGCTTCATGGCGGCGGATTCGGTCAAGTCGATCGCCAATGCCCGCCGCATTTCCATGACCTGGATGATCCTGTGCCTGGGTGGCACCGTGGCAGTGGGTTTCTTCGGGATCGCCTACTTCTCGGCGCATCCCGAGGTTGCCGGCCCGGTCAGCGAGAACCACGAACGGGTGTTCATCGAGCTGGCGAAGATCCTGTTCAACCCCTGGTTGGCCGGTGTGTTGCTGTCGGCGATCCTGGCCGCGGTGATGAGTACCCTGAGCTGCCAACTGCTGGTCTGCTCCAGTGCACTGACCGAGGATTTCTACAAGGCTTTCCTGCGCAAGTCCGCTTCGCAACTGGAACTGGTGTGGGTCGGCCGGGCCATGGTGCTGCTGGTGGCGGTGATCGCCATCGCCCTGGCCGCCAACCCTGAAAACCGCGTGCTGGGCCTGGTGAGCTACGCCTGGGCCGGTTTCGGCGCGGCCTTCGGTCCGGTGGTGCTGATCTCGGTGATCTGGAAGGACATGACCCGCAATGGCGCGTTGGCCGGCATTCTGGTCGGTGCTATCACGGTGATCGTCTGGAAGCAGTTCAACCTGCTGGGATTGTACGAAATCATCCCCGGCTTCCTCTTTGCCAGCATCGCGGTCTACGTGGTCAGCAGGATGGGCCAGCCCTCGGCGCAGATGCTCCAGCGTTTCGCCGCAGCGGAGAAGCAGTTCCGCGAGGAACACTGATCCTTGATAGGGGGCGGCAAGCCCTGTAGCGACAAGGCGGCCCGTCTCCCCGGAGACGGGCCGCTGCGTTTCAGGCCTGCAGTGCCTGTTGCAGGTCTTCGAGCAGGTCCTCGATGGCCTCGATGCCGACCGACAGGCGGATCATCTCCGGTTTCACGCCGGCCTTGGCCTGTTCGGCTTCGGTCATTTGCCGGTGGGTGGTGGAGGCCGGGTGGCAGGCCAGGGACTTGGCGTCACCGATGTTCACCAGGCGCTTGAAAATCTGCAGCGCATCGTAGAACCGCACCCCGGCCTGGTAGCCGCCCTTGAGGCCGAACGAGAGAATCGCCGACGGCTTGCCCTTCATGTACTTGTGCGCCAATTCATGGTGCGGGTGGTCCGGCAGGCCGGCATAGCTGACCCAGGCCACCTGTTCGTGGGCCTTGAGGAACTTCGCCACCTTGAGCGCATTCTCGGTATGCCGTTCCATGCGCAGGGCCAGGGTCTCCAGGCCTTGCAGCAGGAGGAAGGCGTTCATCGGTGCCAGTGCCGCACCGGTATTGCGCAGCGGCACGGTGCGGGCGCGGGCGATGAAGGCCGCCGGGCCGAATTTCTCCGTGTAGACCACGCCGTGGTAGGCGGCTTCCGGGGTGTTGAGACCGGGAAATTTCTGCGCATGGTCGGCCCAGGGGAAGGTACCGGCATCGACGATCACCCCGCCCAGGGCGTTGCCATGACCGCCCACATACTTGGTCACCGAATGCACGACAATGTCGGCACCGAACAGGATCGGTTTGCACAGGATCGGTGTCGCCACCGTGTTGTCGACCATCAGTGGTACGCCATGAGCGTGGGCCACCTGGGCAAAGCTCTCGATATCGACGATGTTGCCTGCCGGATTGCCGATGCTTTCGCAGTAGACCAGCCGGGTGTTCTCGTCGATCAGTTCGGCGACCGCTTCGGGCGAGTCGTCGCGGGCAAACCGCACTTCGACACCGAAGCTGGGCAGCAGGTGGGCGAAGAGGGTGTAGGTGCCGCCATAGAGCTGCGGGGTGGAAACGATATTGTCGCCGGCGCGGGTCAGGGTCTGGATCGCGTAGTGGATCGCCGCGCTGCCGGCGGACACGGCCAGGGCGGCGATTCCCCCTTCCAGTGCCGCCAGGCGCTGTTCGAGCACGTCGTTGGTGGGATTCATGATCCGGGTGTAGATATTGCCCGGAACATCGAGGTTGAACAGGTCGGCGCCGTGCTGGGCGTTATCGAATTCGAAGGCGACGTTCTGGTAGATGGGTACGGCCACGGCCTTGGTGGTCGGGTCCGACTTGAATCCGTGATGGAGCGCAATCGTTGCGTCTTTCATAAGGTCTCGACTCAGTGAAATTCCATTAATTGAGCACTGCCGGGCAGTTGCGGTGGCCTAATGGTCTCGTGTGTCTGAGTCGCCAGGGATCTCGGGTGGGTGCCCGCAATCGGACCGCAAACCGGTGCGCCAGTGTCCGCTACTGGCGCCGGATCGGCAAGTGATCCAGGTTAAGCCGGCTCGTTGTCCGCCTGATTGACGAAGATCAGTACACCGAGCAAGGCCATGTAGAACCTGAAGGCTGCCTCCTGGCCGTTCCAGATTTTCGATTGCCACATCAGGAACCATTCGCCGCCCACCACCATGAAGCCGAAGAACCACACCAGAAAACCCAGGGTCGTGCCGGCGATGACGCCTTTCTTCGCCCGGGCGAAGCTGGCGGCGTCGGCCTTGCGGGCTCGCCACAGCGACAGTGCGCCAAAGGCCAGCAGCGCGCAGGTCAAGCCTTCGCCGAGGATGATCAGCCAATAGGCGACGTGCCACAGCATCGGCGTGGTGATTGCGCGGTACATCACGGCGTTGTCAGGGAAGGTGGTGTCCATGCTCAGTACGTGGCTGACGAAAGCGAAGTTGGAGGCGTAGTCGCTGACGTTGTTGAAGGTGACCATGAAGGCGAAGGCGGCGAGTGCCAGGCTCAGGACGATTTTGGCGTAGCGGGTGGTCATCGGGTCGAATCCTTCGAATGAGAGGGCGTGACGTTACCATGGGCGCTCCGGCGAGTCTGTCGGCGGCGGTCCCTGCCGCCTGTACGTTGCGACCTGACGGCGGCTGGAGCACAGGGTAAACTTCGCCTCCTGCGCAGGAGTTGCCATGAATTACCGTCACGCCTTCCACGCCGGCAACCATGCCGACGTCTTGAAACACCTGGTCCTGACCCGCCTGATCGCCCTGATGGCGCGCAAGGAACAGCCGTTCGCCTATCTCGACAGTCACGCCGGTATCGGCCTGTATGACCTCAAGGGCGACCAGGCCAGCCGTACCGGCGAATACCTGGAGGGGATCGCCCGCCTGTGGGGTCAGCAGGACCTGCCGGCCATGACCGCCGATTACCTGCGGGTGCTGCACGAGATGAATCCCGATGGCGGGTTGCGCTACTACCCGGGGTCGCCGGAATTGGCGCGGCGCCTCACCCGTGGCCAGGACCGGGTGCTGCTCAACGAGAAGCACCCGGAAGACGGCAAGCTGCTCAAGGACAACATGAAGGGCGACCGGCGTGTGGCGGTGCACCTGGGGGAGGGCTGGCACCTGGCGCGGGCCCTGCTGCCGGTGGCGGAAAAGCGTGCAGTGATGCTGATCGACCCGCCATTCGAGCAACTGGACGAGATGCAGCGCTGTGCCGCGTCGCTCAAGGAAGCCATCGGGCGCATGCGTCAGACGGTGGCGGCGATCTGGTATCCGATCAAGGATCAGCGGGCGCTGAAGCGTTTCTACCAGGACCTGGCCGGTACCGGCGCGCCGAAGCTGTTGCGGGTGGAGTTGCTGGTGCATCCGCTGGATACGCCGGCGAGCCTGAATGGCTCGGGGCTGGCGATTGCCAACCCGCCGTGGGGGCTGGAGGATGAGCTGCGTGAGCTGTTGCCGTGGCTGGCGCAGAAACTGGCGCAGACCCAGGGCGACTGGCGGATGGACTGGCTGATTGCCGAGTGAGTAGGTGGCCGTGATAGCTGTAGGAGCCGGGCTTGCCCGCGAAGCGTTTGGCGATCTTGCCAACGCTTTCGCGGGCAAGCCTGCATCCTACAAGGGCCGGCGTGCTCAGATCGGGCAACTGACGCCGGTGCCACGAATGCCGCAGTAGCCTTCCGGGTTCTTCGCCAGGTATTGCTGGTGATAGGCCTCGGCGTAGTAGTAGGTCGGCGCCTCGGCAATTTCGGTGGTGATGGTGCCCAGCCCGGCCTTGGTCAGTTCCGCCTGGAACACCTGGGCGCTTTTGCGGGCCGCCTCCAGTTGCTCCGGCTTGGTGGCATAGATCACCGAGCGGTACTGGGTGCCGATGTCGTTGCCCTGGCGCATGCCCTGGGTCGGGTCGTGCAGTTCCCAGAACTGCGCCAGCAACTGTTCGTAGCTGACGATTTCCGGCTCGTAGACCACCAGCACCACTTCGCTGTGGCCGGTCAGGCCGGAGCAGACTTCCTCGTAGGTCGGGTTGGGGGTGAAGCCGCCGGCATAGCCGACCGACGTGCTGTACACGCCCTCACGCTGCCAGAAACGCCGCTCCGCGCCCCAGAAGCAGCCCAGGCCGAAGATCGCGAATTCGACGTTGCCGGGGAATGGCCCCAGCAGCGGGTGGCCGTTGACGAAATGCTTGTCCGGAACGGCCATCGGGGTTTCACGGCCAGGAAGAGCTTGTTCTTTGGTTGGGAGCACGTTTTTGTTCACCAGTATTTCCGAGCGCAAGACCATGTCGCAGTCCTCTCAGTCAGGTTGAAATGAGCTGTAGCTATTGAAGTAGACCGACAGTGTGCCCGAGTGTTGCTGCGCTGTCAGGCCAAAGGTCCGCGCGGGTAGCGCCTGAGCTGCTGGATCAGCTCGGCTCCCGGGATCGGCCGGTCGAACAGGTAGCCCTGGCCGACGTCGCAGCGATGGCGGCGCAGGAAGGTCAGTTGCTCGGACGTTTCGATGCCTTCGGCCACCACCTTGAGTTTCAGGTTGTGGGCCATGGCGATGACCGCGGAGGTGATTTCCATGTCGTCCTGGTTGTCCGGGATCTCATGGATGAAGCTGCGGTCGATCTTGATGATGTCGATCGGGAATTTCTTCAGGTAGCTCAGCGACGAATAGCCGGTGCCGAAGTCGTCCATGGCCAGGGTCAGGCCGATTTTCTTCAACTGGTCGAGCTGCTGGCGGGTGTCGTCGGTGGCTTCCAGCAGCAGGCCTTCGGTCAACTCCAGCTCCAGCAGCGACGGCGGCAGTTGTTCCTCCTTGAGGATACTGGCCAGGGAGGCGACCAGGTCCGGGTCGGAGAACTGCTTGGGCGACAGGTTGATCGCCACCTGCAGGTTGCCCAGGCCGCAAGCGGTCAGGGCCTTGCTCATGCGGCAGGCCTGGCGCGCGATCCATTTGCCGATCGGGATGATCAGGCCGGTTTCCTCGGCAACGCTGATGAACTGGTCCGGGCGGATCATGCCCTTTTCCGGATGGTTCCAGCGCAACAGCGCCTCCATCCCCAGCAGGCGGCCGCTGCGCAGGCACAGCTTGGGCTGGTAGAACACGTCCAGCTCGTTCTGGGTCAGGGCGCGGCGCAGGTTGTTCTCGACGAACAGCTTGTAGCTGGCCTCGGCGTTCAGCGCCTCGGTGAACACCTGGACCTGGTGCTTGCCGTTGGCCTTGGCCTTGTGCAGGGCCAGGCCGGCGTTGCGCATCAGGGTTTGCGGGTCGCGCCCGTGCAGCGGCGCGCTGGCCAGGCCGACGGAGCCGGTGACGCTGATCAGTTGGTTGTCGACGAACATCGGTTTGTCGAGGGTCGTCAGCAGTTGGGTGGCGATCTGCTGGCCGGTTTCCAGGTCGGTATCGTCGAGCAGGACCGCGAATTCGTTACTGGCAAAGCGCGCCAGGCTGCCGCTCGGGCTCAGGCTGTTGCGCAGGCGGCGAGCCAGGCTGATCAGCAGCTTGTCGCCGGTCTGGTGGCCGAGGCTGTCGTTGATCCGCTTGAAGTTGTCGATGTCCACCAGCAGCAGGCTGATCGGCGAGTCGCTGTCGCGGGCGAAGCGTTCGTCGAGGTTGCGGATGAACGCCGGGCGGTTGCCCAGGTTGGTCAGGTTGTCGGTGTAGGCCAGGCGTTCGATGCGCTGTTGCGCGAGCTTGGTCTGGGTGATGTCTTCGTAGATGCCGATGTAGTGGGTCAGTTCGCGGTTGTCGCCATAGACCTTGGAGATCGACAACTGCCCCCAGTAGGGTTCGAGGTTCTTGCGGCGGCTCTTGAATTCGCCCTGCCAGCTGTTGCTCTGGGCCAGGCTCGACTGCGCGTCGAACAGCAGTTCGCTGATATTCTCCAGGGCTGGCAGTTCGGAGAGCTTCTGGCCGTGGACTTCCTCGGCGCTGTACTGGGTGATGGCGGTGAAGCTCGGGTTGACGTATTCCACCACACCGTCGCAGTTGACCAGCAGGAAGGCGTTGGCGCTCTGTTCGACCGCCCGCTGGAACAGGTGCAGGGCACTGGTGGCGGTGCGCCGGTTGTGGTTGCTGATGACCTGGGCGAACTGGTCCGCCAGCTCGCCGGCAAAGGCGATTTCATCCGATTGCCAGGCGCGGGTCTGGCCGGTCTGTTCCAGGCAGAGCACTCCCACCACCTGGCCATCGATGCGAATGCTGGCATCGAGCATGGCGTTGACGTCACGCGGGCGCAGGGTTTCGGCCATCTCGCGGGTGCGAGGGTCGCGGGTGGCGTTATGGGCGTCGATGGCGCGGCTGGTGTGCAGCGCTTCGAGGTAATCGGGGAACTGGCTCGCGTCGATCTCGTCCGGCAGGAGGTATTCCTGGTTGTGGCGGTGGTAGGCGGAGATCGGGATCAGGCGCTGCCCTTCGAGGTTCCAGATGCTGGCGCAGTCGATTTCGTAGATGTCGCAGGCGCAGCGGGTGATCAGCTCGGCGGCTTCCTGCAGCGAATTGTTGATGCTGTAGCGTTGTCGGGCCAGGCGCAGGATCAGGTCCTGCTGGGCGCGCACCCGGTCGAGGTGCTGCAGTTGCTCCTGCTGGGCGCGCTGGTTGAGTTCCAGGGCGATCTGCAGGCGGCTGTTCTGGGTGGCGAGGTCGGTGAGCGGCAGTTGCGGCTCCAGCCCGAACAGGCCTTCGACCACCAGCAGGTAGCCGCGCAGCAGATGGCGGTTGTGCTGCCTGTAGGCTTCCCCCATCTCCAGCAGAGTCAGCGGGCCCTGGGTGGTATGCAGGGTGTAGCGCACCAGATAGTGCGTGTTCTCGGCCAGTTGCAGCTGAATCGCGTCATGCAGGCGATAACGGGCTTCGGGCTCCATCAGGCTGGCATAGGGCGAGCCGACCAGGGCGCACAGCTCGATGGCCGGCAGGCCGAACTGGCGTTCGCAGTTGGGGTCGAGAAACAGCAGGGCCCAGCTTGCTTCATTCAGCCGTTCGAAACGCAGCATACCGAGCCGCGACGGCACCGGTAACTGAGTCACTACCTCGGCCGCCAATCTATTGGCGGCATCGGGTTGGCTTTTCATGGAGAGCTCGCTTCAAGAGTACTGATCACGCACAGGGGAGGAGGCCTTTTCCTGGCGAGTTGGGCAAGGTTGCATTAAGCGGGTCGGGCTGACAAGCAGAACAGTGGCTCTGTGCCTTCAATGTATCGGCCGAAGCTGGGAAATCTTCAATCGAGGGCGCTGGATGGGCGACGATAACCGCTCTGTGTCGCGGTTTGGCGCGTGTCGGGCGGGTGTTTTCACAGGCGCAAAAAAAGCCCCGCCATCTGGCGGGGTTGAGGTACGAGCGTGGCGCTCGGAAAACGCTACGGCGCATCCGGCCTCCTTGATGCAGGAGGCCGGATAGCCGGTTACAGCAGGATGGTGCGGATATCCGCCAGCAGGTCGCTCAGGCGCTTGGTGAAGCGCGCTGCCGCGGCACCGTTGATCACGCGGTGATCGTAGGACAGCGACAGTGGCAGCATCAGCTTCGGCTGGAAGGCCTTGCCATCCCAGACCGGCTGGATGGTTGCCTTGGAAACGCCGAGGATCGCCACTTCCGGTGCGTTGACGATCGGCGTGAAGCCGGTGCCGCCAATGTGGCCGAGGCTGGAGATGGTGAAGCAGGCGCCCTGCATGTCGTCGGCGGAGAGCTTCTTGGTCCGGGCCTTTTCAGCCAGGGAAGCCGCTTCGGCGGCGAGTTGCAGCAGGCTCTTCTGGTCGACGTTCTTGATCACCGGGACCAGCAGGCCATCCGGGGTGTCGACGGCGAAGCCGATGTGCACGTACTTCTTGCGGATGACGGCCTTGCCGCTCGGGGCCAGCGAACTGTTGAAGTCCGGCAGTTCCTTGAGCAGGTGCGCGCAGCTCTTGAGCAGCAGCGGCAGGATGGTCAGCTTGACGCCAGCCTTCTCGGCCACGGCTTTCTGGGCGACGCGGAACGCTTCCAGCTCGGTGATATCCGCCGAGTCGAATTGGGTCACGTGCGGCACGTTCAGCCAGCTGCGGTGCAGGTTGGCGGCGCCGGCCTGCATCAGGCGGGTCATCGGCACTTCTTCGATTTCGCCGAAGCGGCTGAAGTCCACGGCCGGGATCGGCGGGATGCCAGCGCCACCGGTTGCACCAGCGGCAGCGGCCGGAGCTTCCTTGGCCTTCTGCATCATGGCCTTGACGTAGACCTGCACGTCTTCCTTGAGGATGCGACCGTGCGGACCGCTCGGGCTGACCGCGCTCAGGTCGACGCCGAATTCACGGGCCAGTTGGCGTACCGCCGGGCCGGCATGGACCTTGGCGCCAGCGGCGGCTGGAGCGGCTGCCGGGGCAGCGACCGGTGCCGGTGCGGCTGCAGCCGGAGCAGCGGCCTGGGTCGGTGCAGCAGGAGCGGCAGCGGGTGCCGCAGCTGCGGCAGGTGCAGCGCCCTTGACCTTGAGTTTCAGGATCAGGTCGCCGGTGCCGACTTCGTCGTCCAGCTTGATGGAAACGCTTTCCACCACGCCGGCGGCTGGCGATGGGATTTCCATGCTGGCCTTGTCGGATTCCAGGGTGATCAGCGACTGGTCGACTTCGACGGTGTCACCGGCCTTGACCGAGACTTCGATGATCTTGGCCTTGCCCGACGAGCCGATGTCCGGCACGTGGATGTCCTGCACGCTGTCGGCCACCGGAGCGGCCGGGGCCGCTGCTGGCGCTGGAGCGGCAGCCGGCGCGGCGGCTTGAGCCGGTGCCGGGGCAGCGGCAGGCGCAGCGCCTGCGACCTTCAGGACCAGGATCAGGTCGCCGGTACCGACTTCGTCGTTCAGCTTGACGTTGATGCTTTCCACCACGCCGGCAGCCGGCGACGGGATTTCCATGCTGGCCTTGTCGGACTCGAGGGTGATCAGCGACTGATCGGCCTCGATGGTGTCGCCGACCTTGACCGAGATCTCGATGATCTGGGCCTTGCCCGACGAACCGATGTCCGGCACATGCACCTGCTGCGCCGAAGCGGCAGCGGGGGCGGCGCTCGGCGCGGCCGCCGGTGCAGGTGCGGCAGCCGGTGCGGCCGGGGCTGCGGCAGGTGCCGGAGCAGCCGCTGGGGCCGCGGCAGCGGCGCCCTCGACTTCCAGTTCCAGCAGCTCGTCGCCTTCTTTCAGGCGGTCGCCCAGCTTCACCTTCAGGCTCTTGATGACACCGGCTTTCGGTGCGGGCACTTCCATGCTCGCCTTGTCCGACTCCAGGGTCAGGATGCTCTGGTCGGCTTCGATACGGTCGCCGACCTTCACAAACAGTTCGATTACTTCACCTTCACCGCTGCCGATGTCAGGTACGCGAATGAGTTCGCTCACAGGGGGTCTCCTCAGCAGTCCAGTGGGTTGCGTTTTTCCGGATCGATACCGAACTTGGCGATGGCCTCGGCCACCACTTTCGGTTCGATGTCGCCACGGTCAGCCAAGGCTTCCAGGGCTGCCAACACCACGAAATGACGGTCGACCTCGAAGAAGTGACGCAGCTTCTTGCGGCTGTCACTGCGGCCGAAGCCGTCGGTACCCAGGACTTTGAATTCCTTGGATGGGACCCACTGGCGGATCTGTTCAGCAAACAGCTTCATGTAGTCGGTGGACGCGATCACCGGGCCCTTGCGACCGGAGAGGCATTCCTCGACATAGCTCTTCTTCGGCTTCTGGCCAGGGTGCAGGCGGTTGCTGCGTTCCACGGCCAGGCCGTCGCGGCGCAGTTCGTTGAAGCTGGTGACGCTCCACACATCGGCACCGATGTTGAACTGCTCGCGCAGGATCTTCGCGGCTTCACGCACTTCGCGCAGGATGGTGCCGGAGCCCATCAGTTGCACGTGGTGGGCGGCTTCCTTGGTATCTTCCTCGAGCAGGTACATGCCCTTGATGATGCCTTCCTCGACACCGGCCGGAATGGCTGGCTGCTGGTAGGACTCGTTCATCACGGTGATGTAGTAGAAGACGTCCTGCTGCTCTTCGGTCATCTTCTTCATGCCGTCCTGGATGATCACCGCCAGCTCGTAGCCGTAGGTCGGATCATAGGTGCGGCAGTTCGGGATGGTGCCGGCCAGCATGTGGCTGTGACCATCTTCGTGCTGCAGGCCTTCGCCGTTCAGGGTGGTCCGGCCGGCGGTACCGCCGATCAGGAAGCCACGGGTACGGCTGTCGCCGGCCGCCCAGGCCAGGTCGCCGATACGCTGGAAGCCGAACATCGAATAGAAAATGTAGAACGGCAGCATCGGCTGGTTGTGGCTGGAGTACGAAGTACCGGCCGCGATGAAGGAGCTCATGGCGCCCGCTTCGTTGATGCCTTCCTCAAGGATCTGGCCCTTCTTGTCCTCGCGGTAGAACATCACCTGGTCCTTGTCGACGGGCTCGTAGAGCTGGCCGACGGACGAGTAGATGCCCAGTTGGCGGAACATGCCTTCCATACCGAAGGTACGGGCCTCGTCCGGGATGATCGGTACGATGCGCGAACCGATTTCCTTGTCCTTGACCAGTTGCGCGAGGATCCGCACGAAGGCCATGGTGGTGGAAATTTCACGGTCGCCCGAGCCGTCCAGGATCGCCTTGAGGGTATCCAGTGGCGGAGTCGGAACGCTGAAGCTCTTGGCGCGACGCTGGGGTACGAAACCACCCAGGGCGGCACGACGCTCGCTCAGGTAGCGGGCTTCGGCGCTGCCTTCTTCCGGCTTGAAGAACGGCAGGTTTTCCAGCTCCTCGTCCTTGACCGGGATGTCGAAACGATCGCGGAACGAACGCAGGCTGTCGACGTCGACCTTCTTGGTGTTGTGGGCGGTGTTTTTCGCTTCGCCCGCACCGGTGCCGTAACCCTTGATGGTCTTGGCCAGGATGACGGTAGGCTGTTCCTTGTGGTTGACCGCCTGGTGGTAGGCTGCATAGACCTTGTAAGGGTCGTGGCCGCCACGGTTGAGTTTCCAGATCTCGTCGTCGGACAGGTCGGCAACCATCGCCTTGAGTTCAGGCGAGTTGAAGAAGTGCTCACGGACGAACGCACCGTCCTTGGCCTTGTAGTTCTGGTATTCGCCGTCGATGACTTCGTCCATGCGGCGCTGCAGGATACCGTCGGTGTCCTTGGCCAGCAGTGGGTCCCAGAAACGGCCCCAGATGACCTTGTTGACGTTCCACTGGGCACCACGGAACACGCCTTCGAGTTCCTGGATGATCTTGCCGTTGCCGCGAACCGGGCCGTCGAGGCGCTGCAGGTTGCAGTTGATGACGAAGATCAGGTTGTCCAGCTTCTCGCGGCCGGCCAGGGCGATGGCGCCCAGGGATTCCGGCTCGTCGCACTCGCCGTCGCCCATGAAGCACCAGACCTTCTGCTTGCCTGGCTGGATGAAGCCGCGGGCTTCCAGGTACTTCATGAAACGTGCCTGGTAGATCGCCTGGATCGGTCCCAGACCCATGGATACGGTCGGGAACTGCCAGAAGTCAGGCATCAGCCATGGGTGCGGGTAGGACGACAGACCGTTGCCATCGACTTCCTGGCGGAAGTTGTTCATCTGGTCTTCGCTGATGCGGCCTTCCATGAAGGCGCGCGCGTAGACGCCTGGCGAGGCGTGGCCCTGGAAGTAGATCAGGTCGCCGCCGTGCTCGTCGGTCGGGGCCTGGAAGAAATAGTTGAAACCGATGTCGTACAGGGTGGCACTGGAGGCGAAGCTGGAGATGTGACCGCCCAGGTCCGAATCTTTCAGGTTCGTGCGCATGACCATGGCCAACGCGTTCCAGCGTACCAGCGAGCGAATGCGGCGTTCCATGAACAGGTCGCCAGGCATGCGTGCTTCGTGGGTGACGGGAATCGTGTTGCGGTACGGCGTAGTGATGGCGTAGGGCAGTTGCGAACCGCTGCGGGTCGCGAGTTCACCCATACGGGTCATCAGATAGTGAGCACGGTCTTCGCCTTCTTTGTCGAGAACCGATTCCAGGGCGTCCAGCCATTCCTGGGTTTCGACGGGATCGAGGTCTTGCATGGCTTGCTCCAGGGCGGAAAGGCTTCCAGAATCGGTTGCCTGAGTTTGCGACTGGCCTTGTGGGCAGACGACATAAATTCTTGGATTATCCGGAGGTTGATCCGGGGTTCTGTAGTTTTACTACAAATCGCCAACCATTTCAGCCTTTCGAATGTATAGACGAGTAGTAAAACTACAGATCAACGTACGAAAACTTCCTGCTGCGTTGTGAGAATAATCGATATTGTTGGTTGAAAATAAACCTTGTCAGGTGTTTGCTTGATGTTGGCTGCCAAAAAAAAACGATTATCAGCTATTTCCAACTTTTGTTCGACACTACTTTCCGGGGCATGCTTCTCGCCCTCACCGTTCGCGGCTGCTTGTTCGCCGATCAAGGATAGACCATGAGCCTACCTGCACTGGCCGTTTTGCCGGCCGTTCTCCAGCCTTTTGTCAGTCGGGCCGAACAGTCCTTCCGTGCGGCCGTCTCCGCACTGGGCGACGATCACGGCCTGGCCGGATGGCCGCCCGGGCGCTGGGCCGATTTCGCCCGGGTCAGTGCCGCCAGCGACTTCTTTATTGAACAGGTGGTTCGTGACCCTTTGATGTTGCTGGAGCTGGTGCAGTTCGGCGACCTGGACCGGGTCTTCGCTCCCGGCGAACTGTGCGGTCAGATCGCCGCCGCCGTCCAGCAGGCCGAAACCGAGGATGAGCTGGGGCGGGTCCTGCGTCGTCAGCGCAATCGCCAGCAGGTGCGGATCATCTGGCGCGATCTGACGCGCCAGGCCGACCTGGTGCAGACCTGTCGCGACCTTTCGGACATGGCCGACGCCTGTATCGATCAGGCCTATCAATGGCTGTACCTGCGCCATTGCCAGCAGTTCGGTACGCCGACCGGTCGGCGCAGCGGCGAGCCGCAGCAGATGGTCATCCTCGGCATGGGCAAGCTCGGTGCCGTGGAATTGAACCTGTCCTCCGACATCGACCTGATCTTCGCCTACCCGGAAGGCGGCGAGACCGTCGGGGTCAAACGCCCGCTGGACAACCAGGAGTTTTTCATCCGCCTGGGCCAGCGGCTGATCAAGGCGCTGGACCCGATCACCGTCGACGGTTTCGTCTTCCGCGTCGACATGCGCCTGCGTCCCTATGGCTCGGCCGGGGCGCTGGTGCTGAGCTTCAACGCCCTGGAGCAGTATTACCAGGACCAGGGGCGCGACTGGGAACGCTACGCGATGATCAAGGCGCGGGTGGTGGCCGGCGACCAGGCGGCGGGCGCGCACCTGCTGGAAATGCTCCGTCCGTTCGTCTATCGGCGCTACCTGGACTTCTCGGCGATCGAAGCGCTGCGCACCATGAAACAGCTGATTCAGCAGGAAGTGCGCCGCAAGGGCATGGCCGAGAACATCAAGCTGGGCTCAGGCGGCATTCGCGAGGTCGAGTTCATCGCCCAGGCGTTCCAGCTGATTCACGGCGGGCGTGACCTGAGCCTGCAGCAGCGGCCCTTGCTGAAGGTCCTGGGCACCCTCGAGGGCCAGGGCTACCTGCCGTCGGCGGTGGTCTCCGAACTGCGCGCCGGCTATGAGTTCCTGCGTTATACCGAGCATGCGATCCAGGCGATTGCCGACCGTCAGACCCAGATGCTGCCCGATGACGAAAAGGATCGGGCACGTATCGCCTTCATGCTCGGTTTCGACAGTTGGTCGGCCTTTCATGAGCAGTTGATGCACTGGCGTGGCCGGATCGACTGGCATTTTCGCCAGGTCATCGCCGACCCGGACGAAGATGAGAGCGAAGAATGCCAGGTGGCCGTCGGTGGCGAATGGTTGCCCTTGTGGGAAGAGGCCCAGGATGAAGAGGCTGCCAGCCGTCAGTTGCAGGAAGCCGGTTTCAAGGATGCGCCCAAGGCGTTGAGGCAGCTTGCATCATTGCGTGCCAGTGCGCAGTTGCGGGCCATGCAGCGTCTCGGTCGCGAGCGCCTGGATGCCTTTATCCCACGGTTGCTGGCCCAGGCGGTCGAACATGCCGACCCGGACCTGGTGCTGGAGCGGGTGTTGCCGCTGGTCGAGGCGGTCGCCCGGCGTTCTGCCTACCTTGTGCTGCTCACGGAAAACCCCGGGGCCTTGCGCCAGTTGCTGACTCTGTGTGCCGCCAGCCCGTGGATTGCCGAGCAGATCACCCGGTTCCCGATGCTGCTTGACGAGTTGCTCAACGAGGGGCGGCTGTTCAAGCCGCCGCTGGCACCGGAGCTGGCGGCCGAGCTGCGTGAGCGCCTGACACGGATTCCCGAGGATGACCTCGAACAGCAGATGGAGGCCCTGCGCCACTTCAAGCTGGCGCATCGGCTGCGGGTCGCCGCTTCGGAAATCTCCGGCAGCCTGCCGCTGATGAAGGTCAGCGACTACCTGACCTGGCTGGCCGAGGCGATCCTGGAGCAGGTGCTGGCCCTGGCCTGGCGGCAGACCGTGAGCAAGTACGGTTCGCCGCGGCGTGCCGATGGCAGCCTGTGCGATCCCGGCTTCATCATTGTCGGCTATGGCAAGGTGGGCGGGATCGAGCTTGGGCACGGTTCCGACCTGGACCTGGTGTTCATCCATGATGGCGATCCGAATGCCGAGACCGACGGCGCCAAGCCGATCGATACGGCACAGTTCTTCACCCGCCTGGGGCAGCGGATCATTCACCTGTTGACCACCCAGACCAACTCCGGCCAGCTCTATGAGGTGGACATGCGCCTGCGTCCGTCGGGGGCTTCCGGGCTGCTGGTCAGTTCCCTCGGGGCGTTCGAGCGCTATCAGCAGAACGAGGCCTGGACCTGGGAACACCAGGCGTTGATCCGTGCCCGGGTGCTGGTGGGTTGCCCGGGCGTCGGGGCGGCCTTCGAGAAAGTCCGCGCGGCGGTGCTGGGGCGTGAGCGGGACCTGCCGACCCTGCGCCAGGAGGTCAGCGAGATGCGCGCCAAGATGCGCGACAACCTCGGCAGCAAGGCGACCGCGGCCGGCACCGCGGCCAATGCCTTCGAGGCGACGGCGCCGTTCGACCTCAAGCAGGACGCCGGAGGTATCGTCGATATCGAATTTATGGTGCAATACGCGACTTTGGCCTGGTCGAAAGAGCACCCGGCATTACTGCGTTACACGGATAACATCCGCATTCTGGAAGGGCTGGAGCAGGCCGGGTTGATCCCCGCCGCCGATGCCGCCCTGCTGCGCGAGGCCTACAAGGCCTACCGTTCCGCCGCCCACCGCCAGGCCCTGCAGAAGGAGGCCGGCGTCATCGGCGGCGACCAGTTCACGGTCGAACGGCGCGATGTGATGCGGATCTGGGCTGAACTGGGACTAAGCTAGGGCCTGCATGGAACTCGTCGCGCAGGCGGTTTCGTACACGGCCTGGGACGGCCATGGGCAAAGACCGGGGAGGCTACAGGCCTCCCTGATCGTTTCCGGAATATTTATGAAAATTCTCATCGTTGGGCCCAGCTGGGTCGGTGACATGGTGATGGCTCAGACACTGTTCCAGTGCCTGAAGCAACGCCACCCGCAGTGCGAGATCGATGTGCTGGCTCCCGAGTGGAGTCGCCCGATCCTCGAACGCATGCCCGAAGTTCGTGCGGCCTTGAGCTTTCCGCTCGGCCACGGTGTGCTCGACCTGGCCACCCGGCGCAAGATCGGCAAGTCCCTGGCGGGCCAGTACGATCAGGCCATTCTCCTGCCCAACTCGTTGAAGTCGGCGCTGGTGCCGTTTTTTGCCGGTATCCCGAAGCGCACCGGCTGGCGTGGAGAATTCCGCTATGGCCTGCTCAATGATGTGCGCAAGCTGGACAAGGAGCGCTATCCGCTGATGATCGAGCGGTTCATGGCCCTGGCCTACGAGCCGGGTGCCGAATTGCCGACGCCTTATCCACGCCCTTTGCTGCAGATCGATCCGGCCAGCCGCGCGGCGGCGCTGGGCAAGTTCGAGCTGGTGCTCGACCGGCCGGTACTGGCCCTGTGCCCGGGCGCCGAGTTCGGCGAGTCCAAGCGCTGGCCCTCGGAGCACTATGCGAAAGTCGCCGAGACGAAGATCCGTGAAGGCTGGCAGGTCTGGCTGTTCGGTTCGAAGAACGACCATGCGGTCGGCGAGGATATTCGCCAGCGGCTGATTCCCGGTTTGCGCGAAGAGGCGGTGAATCTCAGTGGCGCCACATCGCTGGCCGAGGCGATCGACCTGCTGTCCTGTGCCGACTCGGTGGTCTCCAACGACTCGGGCCTGATGCACGTGGCGGCTGCGCTGAATCGTCCGCTGGTGGCGGTGTACGGCTCGACCTCGCCAGGCTTCACGCCGCCGTTGGCGGATCAGGTGGAAATCGTCCGCCTGGGCCTGGAGTGCAGCCCCTGCTTCGAGCGTACCTGCCGCTTCGGGCACTACAATTGCCTGCGCCAGCTGTTGCCTGCGCCGGTGAATGAGGCCCTGCAGCGTCTGCAGGGCTCCCCCGTCGAGGTGCGGTAACTTGCGCGTATTGCTGGTCAAGACGTCCTCCCTGGGGGACGTGATTCATGCCCTGCCGGCGCTGACCGATGCGGCCCGGGCCATTCCCGGCATCCGCTTCGACTGGGTGGTCGAGGAAGGTTTTGCCGAGATTCCGAGCTGGCATCCGGCGGTGGACAAGGTGATTCCGGTGGCGATCCGCCGCTGGCGCAAGAACCTCTGGCAGACGTTCAAAAGTGGCGAATGGAAGCGCTTCAAGCAGAATGTGCGGGCGACGAAATACGACCTGGTGATCGATGCCCAGGGGCTGGTGAAAAGTGCGTTCCTGACCCGCTATGTGAAGGCCCCGGTTGCCGGGCTGGACAAACAGTCGGCCCGTGAGCCGCTGGCCAGTCGTTTCTATTCCCGGCGCCTGGCTGTGGCGCGGGGGCAGCATGCGGTCGAGCGGGTGCGGCAGTTGTTCGCCGTGGCGCTGGGCTATGACTTGCCCGGCGGGCTGGGCGATTACGGCCTGGATGTCGAGAAGCTGGTGGTGTTGCCACGCAGCAAGACGCCGTTCGTGCTGTTCCTTCATGGCACCACCTGGGACACCAAGCATTGGCCCGAAGCCTACTGGCGTGAGCTGGCCGAGCGGATGGGGCACCTGGGCGTCGAGGTGAAGTTGCCTTGGGGCAACGCTGTCGAGAAGGCGCGTGCCGAGCGTATCGCCCGGGGGCTGAGGCATGCGGTGGTGTTGCCGAAGCTGAATCTGGCCGGTGTGGGCAAGGTTCTGGCCGATGCCAGCGCCTGCGTTGCCGTGGATACCGGCCTCGGTCACCTGGCCGCGGCGCTGGATGTGCCGACCCTGTCGCTGTTCGGCCCGACCAATCCTGGGCTGACCGGGGCCTATGGCAAGTCGCAGGTCCACCTGGCGAGCGACTTCCCCTGTGCGCCCTGCCTGCAGAAGAAATGCACCTACGTGCCCACCCCCGAAGACCAGAAGCGCTTCGATCTCAGGCGCGAGTTGCCGCTGTGCTTCACGCGGCTCAATCCCGAACGTGTTGCCAGCCGGCTGACCGCGTTGTTACTGGCCGAGGAGCGGCACTGATGCAACTGGCTTTTGTCCTGTACAAGTACTTTCCCTTTGGTGGCCTGCAGCGCGATTTCATGCGCATCGCCCTGGAATGCCAGCGGCGCGGGCACCGGATCCGCGTCTACACGCTGATCTGGGAAGGCGATGTTCCGCCTGGCTTCGAGGTGCTGGTGGTACCGATCAAGGCGTTTTCCAATCATCGGCGTAACGAGAAGCTCAGTGCCTGGATGGAAGCCGACCTGGCCAGGCGTCCGGTCGACCGGCTGATCGGTTTCAACAAGATGCCCGGCCTGGATGTCTACTACGCCGCCGATGGCTGCTTCGAGGACAAGGCGCAGAACCTGCGTCATTCGCTGTACCGTTTCTGGGGGCGCTACAAGCACTTCGCCGAGTACGAGCGGGCGGTGTTCGCCCGCGACGCGAAGACCGAGATCCTGATGATCTCCGAAGTCCAGCAGCCGCTGTTCATCAAGCATTACGACACGCCGCTGGAGCGCTTTCACCTGTTGCCGCCGGGGATTGCCCAGGACCGCCGGGCGCCGGCCAATGCCGCTGAAATCCGCGCCGAGTTCCGCCGTGAATTCAAGCTGGCGGACGACGACTGCCTGTTGGTACAGATCGGCTCCGGTTTCAAGACCAAGGGCGTCGATCGCAGTCTCAAGGCCCTGGCGGCATTGCCGGCGGAGCTTAGGAAGCGCACCCGGTTGTTTGTAATCGGTCAGGACGATCCCAAGGTCTTCCAGGTGCAGAGCGCGGCACTGGGGCTGGGCGAGCATGTGCAGTTTCTCAAGGGGCGCAGCGATATCCCGCGTTTCCTGCTGGGCGCCGACCTGCTGATTCACCCGGCCTACAACGAGAACACCGGTACCGTGCTGCTGGAGGCGCTGGTGTCCGGCTTGCCGGTGCTGGTCAGTGCGGTCTGCGGTTATGCTCATTACATTGCCGAGGCCGATGGCGGCCTGGTGCTGGACGAGCCCTTCGAGCAGAACCAGCTCAATCAATACCTGAACCGGATGCTGTCCGATGGGGCGGCACGCACGGCATGGAGCCGCAACGGTCTGGCCTTCGCCGAGACGGCCGACCTCTACAGCATGCCGCAGCACGCTGCGGATGTGATTCTGGCGGAGCAGCATTGATGAAGTTGATCCTTGCCGAACCCTTCAAGAGCCTGTGGGCCGGACGCGATGCGTTCGCCGAGGTCGAGCGCTTGCAGGGCAAGGTTTATCGCGAGCTGGAGGCTCGTCGGACGTTGCGCACGGAAGTCGCCGGGCGTGGCTACTTCGTGAAGATCCATCGTGGCATTGGCTGGCGCGAGATCTTCAAGAACCTGTTGACCGCGAAAATGCCGGTGTTGGGTGCCGGCCAGGAGTGGCGTGCTATCGAGTGCCTGCACAAGGCCGGTGTGCCCACCATGACCGGCGTGGCCTATGGCGAGCGTGGCAGCAATCCGGCCGGCCAGGATTCGTTTATCGTCACCGAGGAGCTGGCGCCGACCGTCAGCCTCGAGGATTACACCCTGCAATGGCCCGTGCAGCCGCCGCAGCCCCGGCTCAAGCGTGCGCTGATTGCCGAAGTGGCGCGCATGACCGGTGGCATGCATCGGGCCGGGCTCAACCATCGCGACTGTTATATCGCCCATTTCCTGCTGCATACCGACAAGCCGGTGACGGCCGATGACCTTAAGCTTTCGGTCATCGACCTGCATCGTGCGCAGGTTCGCCCGAGCATTCCGCGCCGCTGGCGCAACAAGGACCTGGCGGGCCTGTATTTCTCGGTGCTGGATATCGGCCTCACCCGGCGCGACAAGTTGCGTTTTCTGCAGGGCTATTTCCGCCGGCCGCTGCGTGAGGTCCTGCGTGACGAGGCTGCGCTGCTGGCGTGGTTGGAACGCAAGGCCGACAAACTCTACAAGCGCAAGCAGCGCTACGGGGATGCGCTCTGATGTCGGGTTGGAAACTGGAGCCTGAATACGCGGCGCTGGCGGATGACTTTGGCAGCCTGGAAGCGGTATTCGCCCTCGAGGGCGAGCACCTGACCCGTGACCCGTTGTCCGAGGTCATCCGGGTCAACCGCGACGGTGTGAACTATTACGTCAAGCGTTACTCCGGCGCGGGCAAGGGGTTGCGGCAGTATTTCGGCCGGCCCCGGGTCCGTTCCGAATGGCAGAATCTCAAGCGTTTCGCCAAGTGGGGCATTCCGACCGCCGAAGTCATCGCCTGGGGCCTGGAGCGCCGTGGCGCGGCCTATCATCGGGGGGCCATGATCACTCGCGAACTGCCCAGGACCGAGGACCTTTCGGCGCTGGCCAATCGCGACGATCCGCTGTTGCGCGATCGCGCCTGGGTCGATGGCATCAGTCGGCAGTTGGCCCGCTACACGCGGATCATGCATGACCAGCGCTTCACTCATAACGATCTGAAGTGGCGCAACCTGCTGGTCGATGACCAGCACCGGCTGTTCCTGATCGATTGTCCCAACGGCGAGTTCTGGCGCGGCTTCTGGCTGCGCTATCGGATCACCAAGGACCTGGCCTGCCTGGACAAGGTCGCCAAGTATCACTTGTCGGCCACCCAGCGGCTGCGGTTCTACCTGCAGTACCGCCAACGTAGTCGGCTGAATGCGGCGGACAAGAAGCGCATTCGGCATGTGTTGAGATTTTTCGAGGGACGGGAATGACCGACTTCCTGGCGGCTGTCGACCGCGCGTTGCTGGAACGCAACGGACTCGGCAACTTCGATGCGCTGTGGAACAAGGCGCTGGACGCGGTGGATGAGCCCAACACCAGTGGCGGTGGCTGGAGCAGCGTGTATCGGCTGGAGCTGGAAGGCCAGGGCTATTACCTCAAGCGCCAGAGCAATTACCTGACGCGCACCCTGCACAGCCCACTGGGCGAACCGACCTTTGCCCGTGAGTTCCGCAATATCAGCCGTTATCAGCGCTTGGGTATCCCGGCCCTGCAGGCGGCGTTCTTTGGCGAGCGTGCGGTGAAGGGCGAGCGCCGGGCCGTATTGTTGACCCGGGCGCTGGATGGCTGGAGCGACCTGGACTCGCTGCTGGAGCAGTGGTCGCAACTGGCGCCGACGCAGCGCCAGGCGATCCTGCGATGCTGTGGGCTGCTGGCCCGGCAACTGCATGGGGTGCGGCAGATCCACGGTTGTTTCTATCCCAAGCATATTTTCCTGCAGGAGACGGCAGGTGGTTACCAGGCGCGGTTGATCGACCTGGAGAAAACCCGACCGCTGCTGTTCGGCCGGCGTGACCGGGTCAAGGATCTGGAACCCTTGCTGCGTCGGGCGCCGGTCTGGAGCGAAGCCGATGTGCGGACGCTGCTGGCGGCCTACCTCGATCAGCCGGTGGATGCTTCGCGGGTGGATGCCTGGCTTCAGCGCCTGGGGGCACGGCGCAGCAGGAAGGGGGGTCGCTGATGCGCCTGTCCGAACTGAAATCCGCCGGGCGTACGCCGGTTCTGCCCTTGAGCATCGAACTGGCCGATGCTGCCGGTCCGGGGCAGTTGCAACTGCTCAGTCTGCTGCGGGTGCTGCCTGGCCAGCGTTATGTCGGTGCCGGGGTCTGGCGCGGTCGTGCGGTGCTGGCCAAGTTGCTGGTGGGCGGCAAGGCCGCTCGACACTTCCAGCGCGAACTGCAGGGTGTGCGCCTGCTCGCCGAGCAGGGGCTGACTACGCCACTGTTGCTGGCCGACGGTCTGAAGGAAGGCGAGGGCGGCTGGCTGCTTTTCGAGTTCCTGGAGGGGGCCGAAAGCCTGGACGACGCCTGGAAACAGGTGGAGAGGCTGCCGGTCCTGGCTGATGAGCAGCAACGGGTGCTGGGCGAGGCCCTGGCGGCAATCGCGCAGATGCATGCCAAGGGCTTGTGGCAGGAAGACCTGCACCTGGACAACCTGTTGCGCCATGGCGGCAAGTTGCACCTGATCGATGGTGCCGGGATTTGTGCCGAAGAGGCGGGCAAGCCTCTGTCGCGGCAGAAGGTGCTGGAAAACCTCGGGGTGTTTTTCGCCCAGTTGCCCAGGCATTTCGAGCCGTTCATCGAAGAATTGCTGGTGCATTATCTGCTGAGCAATGCCGAGCACGCCTTGCCGTTGGAGGCCCTGCTCAAGCAGGTCGACCGAATCCGCGGCTGGCGCCTGAAGGACTTCATCGGCAAGGTCGGGCGTGAGTGCACGCTGTTCAGCGTGCAGCGCGGGCCGTTCGCCTTGCGCGCCCTTCGGCGCGAGGAAGAATCGGCCATGCTGCCGGTGCTGGCCCAGGCCGATCATCTGCTCGACCAGGGGCACCTGTACAAGACCGGCGGAGCGGCCAGCGTCGGCCGAATCGAAGCCGATGGCCGCACGTTGTTGCTCAAGCGCTACAACATCAAGGGTTTTGCCCACTGGCTCAAGCGTTTCTGGCGCCCCAGCCGCGCCTGGCATTCGTGGCGCGAGGGCAATCGCCTGGCGTTTCTTGGCATCGCCACGCCCAGGCCGCTGGCCGTACTGGAAAAACGCTTTCTCTGGTTGCGTCGCCAGGCCTATCTGGTGACCGAGTATCTGCCGGGGCCGGATATCATCCAGCGCTTTGCACCCCATGTTGAAAGCGGTGCGGTGCCCGAGGCCGAGTTGCAGGCGTTGGAGCAGCTGTTTGCCGACCTGATCCGCGAGCGCATCAGCCATGGTGACTTCAAGGGGCACAATCTGTTCTGGCACGAGGGGCGCTGGACCCTGATCGACCTGGATGCGGTGCACCAGCATTCTTCGGTCAGCCGCTTTGCCCCGGCCTATGCCCGCGACCGGGCGCGGTTCATGCGCAACTGGCCCGAGAGCAGTGCCTTGTACCAGATCATCGATGCCCGGCTGCCGAAAACCATCGAGCCGGTCAGTTGACCGGGTGATCGCCGCGGCCCCTTGCGCCGCGGCGATCTGCCGCTCACGGCTTGCCCCTAGAGGCTTGTCGCCGCTTTTACGCTATAATCCCGCCCTTTAGCTGTTTCTCGCCCCTTGCGAGGACACATTTTCTCCAGGCGCATCGCCGCCTGCATGCAGACTTAAAGAGGCTAGACCCCTGTGGCATTGACGATTCTTGGCCTGTCCGGCGCCCTTAGCCATGATCCTTCCGCAGCCTTGTACATCGACGGCAAGCTGATCGCGGCCGCCGAGGAAGAACGCTTCGTACGCGACAAACATGCAAAGAACCGCATGCCTTACGAATCGGCGAAATTCTGCCTGGAGCAGGCCGGCATCAAGCCCTCGGACGTAGACGTGGTCGCGATTCCATTCGCCCCGATCAGCCTGTTCGGCAAGGCGCGCTGGCATTACGCCAAGCGTTACTGGTACGCCCCGGATCGCGCCCTCGATGCGATCCTGATGGGTAACCGTCGCTACAAGCGCTATCGCAAGAAGATCGTCTGGTGCCTGGAGCAGTTGGGCTTCGATCCGAAGAAGATCAGGATCGAACCGGTCGAGCACCACCTGGCCCACGCTTCCAGCGCCTATCACTGCTCCGGCTTCAAGGAGAAGACCGCGATCCTCGGGATCGACGGCAAGGGCGAGTACGCCACCACCTTCTTCGGCTACGGTGAAAACGGCAGGATCCACAAGATCAAGGAGTTCTTCGATCCGGACTCCCTGGGCGGCCTGTATGGCGCGATCACCGAATTCCTCGGCTTCGAAATGCTCGATGGCGAATTCAAGGTGATGGGCATGGCCCCTTACGGCGATGCCAGCAAGTACGACTTCTCGCGCCTGGCCTCTTTCGAGAATGGCGAGCTGGTGATCAACACCGAGTACGCCAACGTCATCGGCCTGCGTCGTTACAAGGAAAAGGGCAAGGGCTTCTACTTCTCGCCGAAGCTGATCGAGTGGCTGGGGCCCAAGCGCGAGGGCGACATTGCCGACGAGCCCTACATCCATTACGCGGCCAGCATGCAGGCGCTGTTCGAGAAGCTGGCGCTGCAGATGATTGACCACTACCTGGGCGACGTTCTCAAGGAAACCGGCAAACTGGCTTTCGCTGGCGGCTGTGCGCTGAACGTCAAGCTGAACCAGCGGATCATCGCCCGCGATGACATCAAGGAACTGTTCGTCCAGCCGGCTTCCGGCGACGCCGGTACCGCCGTCGGGGCGGCCGCTTACGTTTCTCACGCCCGCGGTGTGCCGGTGGAGAAGATGGAGCACGTCTACCTCGGCCCGTCCTACAGCAACGAAGACGTGATCGCGGCCTGCGCCCGTCACCCGAATTCGCCGAAGTGGCGCAAGCTGGACAACATGCCGGAGCAGATCGCCAAAATCATGGTCGACGGCAACCCGGTGGCCTGGTTCCAGGGCCGCATGGAATTCGGTCCGCGTGCCCTGGGCGGCCGCTCGATCATCGGTTGCCCGAGCGTCGCCGGCGTGGCCGACCGGATCAACCACCAGATCAAGTTCCGCGAGCGCTGGAGGCCTTTCTGCCCGTCGATGCTCGACACCGTTGCGCCACAGATGATCAAGATCGATCACCCGGCGCCGTTCATGACCTTCACCTTCGAAGTGGCCGAGGAGTGGAAGACCCGCGTGCCGGAAGTGGTCCACGAGGACGGTACTTCTCGGGCCCAGGTGCTCAAGCGCGAGTACAACCCGCGCTACTACGACATGATGAAGGCCCTGGAAGTGCTGACCGGCAACGGCGTGTCGCTGAACACCTCGCTGAACCGTCGTGGCGAACCGATGATCTGCTCGCCGACCGATGCCCTGAACATGTTCTTCGGTTCCGACCTGCAGTACCTGATCATGGAAGACATCCTGGTGGTCAAAGACGGCGCGGATGCTTATGACTCGCTCGGCTGAGCGCCATGTGCTGCAGTTCTGCCACGGATATGACGGGCCGTTCCTCGATTGCGCCCGTCAGTACGCCAGCCTGTTCAGCGGGACCGGCTATCGGGTGACCACGGTGTTTCTCACCGGTGTCGCCGATGCCGAGGTGGCCGCGGACTGTGCGTCGGACGAAGTGCTGTTCATGGAGTACAGCTCCAAGGCCATCCGGGGACTCAAGCTCGGCGCTATCGGCGACCTGCGCAAGATCGCCGCCTCGCGCGACTTCAGCTTCTGCATCGCCCATCGCTTCAAGCCGATCTACATCGCCCTGCTTGGCACGGCGTTGCCGGTTATCGGCGTACACCATGCGTTCGGTGACTATGTGCGGGGCAGCCGCAAGCTGTTTGCCCACCTGTTTCGCAAGCGCCTGAGCCTGCTCGGCGTTTCCGATGCCGTACGCGACGATATGCGCCAGTGCCTGCCGAAGTGGCCGACCGGGCGGATTCGTACGCTTTACAACCGTATCGACATCGAGGCATTGCAGGCTTCGCAGCTTCCGGCCGCCGAGGCGCGTGCCGCCCTGGGGCTGCCGGCTGACGCCTGGGTCGTCGGCAATGTCGGCCGGCTGCATCCGGACAAGGATCAGGCGACGCTGATTCGCGGGTTCGCCCAGGCTCTGGAGCGTCTGCCGGTCAACAGTCGGCTGGCGATACTCGGTACCGGACGCCTGGAGCAGAAACTGAAGGCGTTGGCCGCCGAGCTCGGGGTCGCCGAGCGTGTGCTGTTTCTCGGCCAGGTCCCGCAGGCTCGCCGTTACTTTCGTGGGTTCGATGTTTTCGCCCTGAGTTCCGATCACGAGCCGTTCGGCATGGTCCTGCTGGAAGCCATGGCTGCCGGTGTGCCGCTGCTGGCCACTGCCTGTGGGGGGGCCAGGGAAGTGGTCGAAGGTGTCGGGATTCTTTTCCCCCTCGGCGATGCCGAGCACCTGGCCCAGGGGCTGCAGCACCTGGCTGCGCTGGATGACGAGCAGCGCCAGGCCTGTGCCGACCGGATGCTGGCGCGGTTGCACGAGAGGTTCTCGGACCAGGCGGTCCGTGAGGCTTTCTGGCACCTGCCGCAAGTCACCGACCTGACGGCGGAGGCCTGATGCTCAACCTATTCCAGGGTTGGCGCGAGCGCGGCTGGTCGGTGGTGGATGCCGCGACCTACAGTGCCGCCTGGCAGCGTTTTGGTGGCAGCGTCGCGACGCACCCGCTGGTGGTCGACCGCCTGGCGCATCTGGCCGGGATTCCGGTGCGTTACCTGGCTTTCGAGCAGGGTGGCGAGCTGAAGGCGGCGATTGCGACCTGGGGCCGTGACCTGGCGTTGTCCAAGGAAGTGCTCAAGCGCCAGGGCAAGAAGGGCCTGTTCGATCTCGGCAACGCCGAACTGATCCTGCCGGCGGCTGCCGGTGCGCTGGCGCCGTTGCGGCACCGTGGCCGTTATCTGTCCGAGTTGAATGCCGACCGGTTCAGCGGCCTGCAGGCGCAGACCGAACAGTTGGCAATGGCCCGCACGCCGGAGGACCTGTCGAAGAAGTTTCGCTACAACCAGCGTCGTGAACTGCGCCTGCTCGAAGAGGCGGGCGGCGTGGTGCGCCCGGTCGGCGAGTTTTCCAGTGCCGAACTGGCGGCGATCTATTGCGACCTGTTCCAGCGGCGCTGGGGTTTCGCGGCGACCGGCGCGGCACGCATGGCCGAGGTCATCGAGTTGCTGCGCGAACTGCTGATCGGTTCGGTGATCTTTCTCAACGGTGCGCCGATCGCGGTGCAACTGATCTACCGCGTCGAGGCGCCCGAGTGGATCAGCGTCGAGTACATCAACGGCGGCGTCGATCCCCAGACCCGGGCATTCAGCCCGGGCAGCGTGCTGAGCTTCCTCAACACCCAGAGTGCCTGGGAAGATGCCCGCGCGCTGGGCAAGGCGCTGCGCTTTTCGTTCGGGCGTGCGGACCGTGAGTACAAGGATCGCTGGTGCAACCCCGTGCCGGTGTTCAGGATATGAGCCGTAAACAGCAGTTGCTCAAGCGTCATCGCCGTAACAAGCGACTGACGCTGTTGATCGGCCTGGTGCTGTTGGTCGCGGTCGGCCTGCTGGTGGCCTGGTGGCTGCCGCTGGTCCTGGCACTGCTGGCCTGGGTTGCCCATGAAGCCTGGTTTGCCGATCACCTGTTCTATTCCCCGGGCGACGATTATCAATATGCCTTTCCCGAGGGCAGTGAGCAGGTCGCTGGCCGTCTCGACGGTGGGCTGTTGAAACTGGACGATGCCCTTGCACTGGACGGCGAGGAAACCCTGATCCTGGCGGTCAGGCTCAAGAGCCGCTGGCTGGGGCGCTTCCTCGATCCGGCAGTCGAAATCGAGAGCGCGCAATCCTCCGATCGCCAGGCATTCGAGCGCGGCGTCAATGGTTTGCGCTATCTCAACCTGGGTGGCTTTGCCCCGGCGCTGACCACGGGCTCGTTGCGTTTGCGCGGGCGTTTCTGTCGTTTGCTCGGTGAGCCGGTGCTGTGGGTTTTCCGCCAGCCGGACCTGCGGCGGCAGCGGGTCATGGTGATCGCTCCCCATGCCGACGATGCCGAGTTGGCGGCCTACGGTCTGTACAGCCAGGCTGATGAAACCTGGATCGTGACCCTGACCGCGGGCGAAATCGAAGCCGAGCATTACCAGGCGATGGGCTTGCCCCGTGCCGAGGCGGCTCGCCTGAAGGGGCGGCTGCGGGCCTGGGACAGTATCGCGGTGCCGCGTTGGGCCGGTGTACCGCAGGAGCATTGCGTGCAGCTCGGCTATTTCTGCCTGCAACTGCCGGCCATGCAGGCCGCACCGGACCAGCCGGTGGCGTCCCGCGAAGCCGAGCTCGACGATATCCGCCTGTTCCGCCAGCTCAATCCGTTCACCCTCCCCGGTGATCGCGATGGTGTGCCCAGTTGGAACAACCTGCTGGCCGACCTGCGCGAGCTGCTGAGCCGGGCCCGGCCGCAGGTAATTGTGTTACCGCATTTTTCACTTGATCCGCATCCGGATCACATCTGCGCCCAGGCGGCGGTGATGCAAGCGTTGCAGGGATTGGAGTGGCAGCCGACCACGCTGCTGGGCTATGCCAACCACCTGCATGACAATGATCGCTGGCCCATGGGCGATTCAGGCGCGGGAGTCGCCTTGCCGCCGGTCTTCGATCCGGCGCTGGTGCTGCAACCCTATAGTCTGTCGCTGTCGCTGGAGCAGCAGCGCGACAAGGCCATGGCATTGGGCATGATGCATGATCTGCAGCCACGTGCTCCGTTCAAGCGGCGACTGCGACGTTCGATACAGTGGCTTCTGGCTAGTAGGGTACAATCCCCCTACGGCGAGAACGAGTTCTTTCGAAAGGCGGTCAGAAGGCATGAATTGCTCTGGTTGCTCGAGCGTCGGTAATGCCCCTTGGGACAGAGTGTTCCCTTGAGTTCCAGAAGCCTGCAGTGAGTTGCCAATGACCCGTCCAGACCCGCGTATTCTGTTCATCATTCCCTATTTCGGGCGCTGGCCGTTCTGGATGCCGTTCTTTCTGGAAAGCTGCCGATACAACCCGGATATTGACTGGCTGCTGTTCAGCGATTGTGGGGTGCCGGAGGATACGCCGCCCAATGTCACTATCGAGAGCATGAGTTTCGACAATTACTGCCAGTTGGTCTCCCGCCGACTGGAGATCGACTTTGCCCCGAAGGCCGCCTACAAACTCTGTGATATCAAACCGGCCCTGGGATATATCCATGCCGATCGTCTGGAAGGCTATGACTTCTGGGCATTCGGTGATATCGACCTGGTGTATGGCAACCTGCGCGAGTATTTCACCGCCGAGCGCCTGGCCGGTTACGATCTGTTCTCCACTCATGAGCGCCGGGTAGCCGGCCATTTGTGCCTGATGCGCAACACCGCGCGCAAACGCGAGGTGTTCATGCAGATCAGGAACTGGCGCGAACGCTTTACCGACCATGAGCATCATGCACTGGATGAGGGGGCATTCAGTCGTATTTTCCTGTGGCGCAAGAACTTCCCGAAACCGTTGTTCGATCTGGTGGGCAAGTTCAACCCCTGGCGGCGGCGTAGTGAATTCACCGAATGTTTCAGCACGCCGGGCGGCGTGATCAAGTGGCATGATGGAACCTGTAACTTTCCGAGCCGCTGGTACTGGCGCAACGGGCGCCTGACCAATGATCGCGATGGCGAGCGCTCTTTTCCATATTTTCACTTTGTGTGCTGGAAGCGTAATGAGTGGTCCAGGCTACCTGAAGCCGACCCCGGGCAACTCCGGCTGCTGGCCCGGGAACCGGCGTGGACCATCGATGCGACAGGGTTTCAGCGGGGAGATTTATGAGTCAACGTTTCAAGGTCCTGCAACTGCAGCCGGACTACAACGTCAAGTCGCACGATTTCGCCGACCTGGCCGAGCAGATCGTCAAGGCCCTGCCTGTCGAGCGTTTCGAGGTCACGGCGGCATTCCTGCGTGGGCGTCCCGGGCCGGGCGAGCCTGTCAGCCGGGCTGATCGCTCGGTGTATTTCGAATTCTCCGACAGCGCCCTCAAGGGCATGCGTCTCAGAGCGATGTGGCAGTTGTACAAGTTCTGCCGCAGGGAGAAATTCGATGTCGTGGTGTGCAACCGCTTCAAGCCGGTGAACATGCTGCTGCAACTCAATCGTTGGTTGAAGATTCCCTTGTGTATCGGCATTTCCCACGGTTTTGGCGAGTACGACCGTTTCTATCGGCGGCGGCAGACCCAGGGCCTGATCGACCGGAGCTGGCGCTTCGTAGGCGTCTCGCCTGCGGTGAAGCAGTATCTGCTGGACTGCCGTTGCGGTTTCACCGATGCCAATACCTACGCGATCACCAATGCGATCGATATCCAGCAGGCCGAGGGTCTGCAGCATTCCCGTGAGCGGGCCCGGGAACTGCTGGGACTGTCGCCCTCGGCACGCCTGGTCGGTGCGCTGGGACGGCTGGTGCCGGTCAAGGGGCATACCTATCTGCTCCAGGCCTTTGCCGCGCTCAAGGACAAGTATGCCGAAGCTCAGCTGGTGATTATCGGTGCCGGACGCGAGGAGGCTCGCCTGCGCCAGGAGATCGAGCGCCTCGGCCTGGATGGTCGTGCCCACTTGCTCGGTTTCCGCGAGAACGCCTTGCAGTACGTCCGAGCGTTCGATATCTGGACCATGCCTTCCCTCGCCGAAGGGCTGGGCCTGGCGCTGCTGGAGGGCATGAGCGGGCACCTGCCGGTCATCGCATCCAGCGTACCGGCCATGCTGCCGCTGATCCAGGGGGCGGGTGGCCTGGCGGTGGAACCGGCGAATGTGCCGGCCCTGACGGCGGCCCTGGACAGCTACCTTGGTCTGTCGGACGAGGCGTTGCGCGCCAAGGGTGAGCAGAGCTACCGCTATCTGCAGGACCAACACGATATCGAGGTATTCCGTCGGCAATACCTGGAGTTGATTGAATCAGGCCTGGCTCAGGCTGGTAAGGAACATCCATGACAGACGCCCAGCCTCTGGTGACGGTGATCATCGCTTCGTACAACCACGGTCCCTACATTGAGCAGAGCATTCTCAGCGTGCTCAACCAGACCTACCCGAACATCGAGTTGCTGGTGGTCGATGACGGCTCCACCGATGACAGTGTCGAGCGTATTCGCCGCCTGCAGGCAGAGCATGGTTTCGATTTCCAGGTCCAGCAGAACCAGGGCCTGACCAATACGCTCAACGGTGCCATCGCACGCTCCCATGGCAGCCTGATTGCGCCGTTCGGTTCCGATGACATCATGCTGCCCGAGCGTATCGCCGTGCAGGTCGCCCATATGGACGGCAAGCCTGAGGTGGGAATCTGCGCAGGCAATATCGAGCTGATCGACTCCGAGGGCAACCTGTTTCCAGAGAAGCGCCAGCGCCGTGACGTACCGTTCCGGCGTCTGGATTTCGATGACATGTTCCTCGAGCGCAAGCCCTATCCGCCGGCTCCCACCTTGCTCATCCGTCGCGAGGCGCTGGAAAAGGTCGGCGGGTTCGATCCGCAGATCCGTCTCGAGGACCTGCTGATCGAGTTGAAGATCACCCGCGCCGGCTACTTCATCGATGGCCTGGGTGTGCTGATGGCCCGTTATCGCAAGCACGCCACCAACTCCTACAAGAACCACCGGTTCATGATCGACAGCATCCTGCGCACCTATGCGCTGTTCAGCGATCACCCCTTGTACGATCAGGTGCGTTACAAGTTCCTCAACTCGATGTTCCTGAAAACCTCCAATCGTGATCGCAAGCTGGCTCGCGAACTATTGGCGCAGATTCCGTTCAAGGCCTGGACGGGTAAAACCTGGAAGGCCCTGGCGCGGTTGTACTTTTCGCCGCTGGAAAAGAGTTGAACGGAGCTTGAGGCATGGGCTGGATTCAGCGGTTTCTCGAAAAAAGGGCCAAGCGGGCCATCCGCAAGCTCCCAAAGATAGAGCGTGGCGCCGCGCGTTTCAGGCAGCGTTATCCCGATTATGGTTTTGGCCGGGGAAGTTATGGTCTGCCACAGGTCCATGACTGGCAGGAAGGCTCGACCCTGAACATCGGCGCCTACTGCTCGATTGCCGAAGGGGTACAGATATTCCTGGGTGGTCATCACCGGGCCGACTGGGTGACCACCTTTCCATTCCCCGCCATGGTTTCGCAGGCCGCACATATCAGCGGGTACAGTGGGACGCATGGCGACGTGACTATTGGCAACGATGTATGGTTGTGCTCCAACTGCACGCTGTTGTCAGGGGTTACGGTGGGAACCGGGGCGATTGTCGCGGCGGGTGCCCTGGTGACCCGGGATGTCGAGCCTTACGCGGTAGTGGGCGGGAATCCGGCTCGTTTCCTGCGCTGGCGTTTTCCCGAGGAACAACGTCATGCCCTGCTGGCCAGTGCCTGGTGGGACTGGCCGGAAGAGGAGCTGCACGGTCTGGCGGACAAGCTGTGCAGCGATGACATCGAGAGCTTCCTGGAGTACGCCCGGCAGCGCCGGGGCTGACCTCCTGCAATCGGCCGCAGCACCTTTACGGGGCGGCGACCGACACTTCTCAGGCCTTGGCGGTCTGGTTCAGCAGTTGTGCTTCCTTGCGCAGCGAGGTGACCGACCTGTCGGAAGCCGTCGAGGCGTAGCCCTTGAGCAGTGCCGGCAACTGCTCTTCGAAAAGCCAGCCACGGTCTTCCCGATAGCGCTGCATATGGCGCAGGTTGCGCTGGCGCAGGGCTTGTCGGAGAGGCGAGGGGTAGACCCGCATGTCCGCCAGGTCGATCAGGCCGAATTCGCCATCTTCCAGCAGCAGCACGTTGCCCAGGTGCAGTGAGCGGAAATAGACACCGCGCTCATGCAATTGCCCCAGGAACCTGCCGAAGCGCTCGACCAGTGCTTCGCGCACCGCCGCCGAGCCCATCGACTGCAGAACCTGGCGGAGCGTCTGGCCTGGCAATGGCCGGTAGTGCACCGCCGTGCTGCCATTCTTGAGGTGATAAAGACCGATGATCTCCGGGGTCTGGATACCCATGGCACGCAGACGGTCGCTGTTTATCGCAAAACGTTCCGACTGTGGATTGAAACCGCCGGAACTGTAGAAACGGCGGGAGCGGAAGAGCTTCAGGTAGTCTCCGCTCTGCAGGCACAGCACCTTGGGACCCAGTCCGTCCTCCTCAATGACCCGGGCATCCCGGGTCAGTCCGGCGAAGGAGTTTGCATCCAGGTACCGTACTGGCCTGTCCAGCAGGCGTCGGGTGCGCCGCGCGACGGTCAGGGCGAGGATCAGGGCCAGGGGGACCCAGAGCAGGTACCAGTGCTCCTTGGGGCGGGACAGTGTGCCGCCACCTTCGGTGAGCCCGGCGCCGATGCCGAATACCAGCCAGCTGGAGGTCAGGATGAACAGTGGTTGGACACGTTGCCGCCAACTGCTCAGCAGGCCCCAGCCAAGCATGAATATCCAGGGCAGGAAACCGATGATCCCGGCATAGAAGAGTACGCCGAGGGCGAAGTTGTGAGGCTCGCTCAGATTGTAACCGACCCCGGGATCGATACTCAGTTCGGCGTTGTAGCCATGTCCGACCCAGGGATGGAAGGCGATCTGCTCCAGGGTCATGCGCCACAGTTCGAAGCGGAACGAGTTGCCACGTTCGAAAAGCATCCCGGAGAAGAAGGTGAAGACCACGATGGCACTGGCCAGCATCGCTCCCAGCACCATCAGCGAGCGCCGGTTCCAGCAGATGAAGCTCAGCCACAGGGCTGCCAGGGTCAGTGCGACCAGGGGAGTTCGCGAACCGGTGGCGAGCACGGCGCAGAACATGATCAGCAGTGCCGGCAGGCTCAGCAGCAGTGTCTGCGGGCGTTTGCAGAGCATGCTCAGGCTCATCCAGTAGACGCAGAAGAAGCCGAAGACATGGGAGCTGAGCAGTGGGTTGTCGAAGGCCCCGGCGCCCACCATGCGCAGGTCCGGTGTATGGGTCCGCCAGAATATGTAGAGGTTGTACAGGGTGGCGCACAGGCCGATGATGGCGGCGCTGAAGATCAGCGGTTGCAGACTGTCCGGGCGGTAGCGCACCAGCAGGCTGCAGCCTATGAAGAGCATCAGGGTGTGCAGTGGCGGCTTTGTGTCGCTCAGGGCATCCGGTACGGGTGGGCTCCACAGCAGGCTGAGGATGGTCCACAGGGCGAAGGTCACGATGGCGATGAACAGCGGCTCGCGGACCAGTTCCTTGAGTTCCCGTGGGCGTAGCAGCAGGGCGATCAGGGCGGGTGCACTGAACAGGGCGTAGTAGATCTTGTGATGCGCGCTACGGCCCGGGAGAAAGAACATGTCGCTCAACAGCAGCAGGTAGCCCAGGGGCAGCAGCCAGAGACAGATGAAATCGAAAACTCGGTTGGAGGCGTTATTCAAGCCACTGAATTGCATGCTGAAAAGTCATTCCGAAAGATGAAAGGCCATACTAACGCACTGGCTATTTAATGTCGTCCGCCAGGTGGGCGGTGGGCTTGAGCCAAGTGGCAGTCAGTACAACAGAGAAGCTGTGCTAAAGTCAGCCTCCTTTTTCAATTACCGCCGCGTGACATGACCGACTCCAGTCTCTCCGCAAGCCCGTCGAGCTTGAAAGTCTACTTCCGTCTGCTGAGCTATGTACGTCCCTACATAGGACTGTTCATGCTCAGCATCGTCGGTTTCCTGATTTTCGCTTCGACGCAGCCAATGCTGGGTTACATCCTCAAGTATTTTGTCGATGGCCTGTCCAATCCCGAAGCCGCGCTGTTTCCCAACGTGCCCTATCTGCGCGACCTGCAGTTGCTGCAGGCCGTGCCGCTGCTGATCATCCTGATCGCCGCCTGGCAGGGGCTGGGTTCGTACCTGGGGAACTACCTGCTGGCCAAGGTCTCTCTCGGACTGGTTCACGACCTGCGGGTCCAGTTGTTCAACAACCTGCTGACCCTGCCGAACCGCTACTTCGACCAGCACAACTCCGGCCATCTGATTTCACGTATCACCTTCAACGTCACCATGGTGACCGGGGCCGCCACCGACGCGATCAAGGTCGTGGTTCGTGAAGGCATGACGGTGATTTTCCTGTTCGTTTCCCTGCTCTTCATGAACTGGCGTCTGACTCTGGTCATGGTCGCCATCCTGCCGCTGATCGCGCTGATGGTACGCACGGCGAGCAAGAAGTTTCGCAAGCAGAGCAAGAAGATCCAGGTGGCGATGGGCGATGTGACCCATGTGGCGTCCGAGACCATCCAGGGCTACCGTGTCGTGCGCAGCTTCGGTGGCGAAACCTATGAGCAGAAACGCTTCCTGAAGGCCAGCCAGAGCAACACCGACAAGCAACTGCGCATGACTCGCACCGGTGCGATCTATACGCCGATGCTGCAGTTGGTGATCTACATTGCCATGGCGGTGCTGATGTTCCTGGTGCTCTACTTGCGCGGCGATGCGTCGGCGGGCGACATGGTGGCCTACATCACCCTGGCGGGTCTGTTGCCAAAGCCGATTCGTCAGTTGTCGGAGGTCAGTTCGACCATCCAGAAAGGCGTGGCGGGTGCCGAGAGCATATTCGAGCAACTGGACGTCGCACCGGAAGTGGACCATGGCACCCTCGAGCGGGACAAGGTCGAGGGCCGCCTGGATGTGCGTAACCTGAGCTTTACCTATCCGGGCACCGACCGTCTGGTGCTGGACGACATTTCGTTCAGTGTCGAACCGGGCCAGATGGTGGCGTTGGTGGGGCGCTCCGGCAGTGGCAAATCGACCTTGGCCAGCCTGATTCCGCGGTTCTATCACCATGAACAGGGCGAGATCCTGCTCGACGGCATCGAGGTCGAAGACTATCGGTTGCTGAACCTGCGCCGGCATATCGCCCAGGTGACCCAGCATGTCACGCTGTTCAGCGATACGGTCACCAACAACATCGCCTATGGCGATCTGGCGGGTGCCCCTCGCGAAGACGTCGAGCAGGCTGTGCGCGACGCCTACGCCAAGGACTTCATCGATCAGTTGCCCAAGGGCCTCGATACCCAGGTCGGCGAGAACGGCGTCCTGCTCTCCGGCGGCCAGCGCCAGCGTTTGGCGATTGCCCGGGCGTTGCTCAAGAACGCGCCACTGCTGATTCTCGATGAGGCCACCTCGGCACTCGATACCGAGTCCGAGCGGCATATCCAGGCTGCTCTGGACAAGGTCATGAAAGGTCGTACCACCCTGGTGATCGCCCACCGGCTGTCGACCATCGAGAAGGCCGACCTGATCCTGGTGATGGATCAGGGGCGTATAGTCGAGCGTGGTACTCATGCCCAGTTGCTGGAAAAAAATGGCTATTACGCACGGCTGCATGCCATGGGGCTGGATGAGTCGGCCCCCGCCGGGACCGCGTGAGTCAATAGCCCGGGAGCGCAGTGTCGCTTCCGGGCAGTTGCGGTGCGCAATGCGCCGCGAGTTTGTATCCGGATACTTACCCAGCTTGACCATCGCTAAATATTTTCTGCTACCTGACATTGTTATGGTTCGGCAACGAATCATCGATATCAACGGAGGGGCTATCCCTTCCGCGCAGGTACTGGAATGTTGCAGCGCTACCTATGGAAGCTGATGCCCAAGGCTCAGCGAGAATTTCTGCTGGGGCGTCTCCCGGTTGTCGACCGGCAGGTCATCAACAAGGTCATGTCCGGCAATGTGCAGTTTCCCCAGCCGTTCACCGAGCGTGCCTGTCTGTTCATCCATGTTCCCAAGTGCGCCGGCAGCAGTGTGTGTGGTGCCTTGTTCGGCGGTTGGCACCCCGGGCATCTGCCTTTGCACTGGTATGAGCATCAGTTCCCCGAGCAGTACGCCAGGAGCTTCAAGTTCGCTTTCGTGCGTGAGCCGTTGGAGCGGGCCTATTCGGCTTTCGCCTTTCTCAGGGGCAACGAGCCATGCCGGCGGGATATGTCTGCGCACAACCTGGTGAGTTCATACCGCGACTTCGACGATTTCGTCTATCGCTGGCTGCATCCCGAGAATGTCAGGAAGCAATTGCATTTCGCCCCCCAGACGGACTTTCTGGTCGGCTCGCTCGGTCATCTGGAGCTGGACTTCATCGGTCGCCAGGAGCATCTGGAGCAGGATTTCCGCTCCGTCTGCGAGCGGATTGGCATCGCCTCGACCCTGCCTCACCTCAATCACTCACGCCAACGACGCGTGGAGCCGGTGAAGGAGTTCTGTTCGGTGAGAACCCGCCGACTGGTTCGTCGCGTCTACCAACGAGACTATGAGTTACTGGGCTATGAATAGACTGGCAACGATCCCCCTGGAAAGACCGCAGATCCGCCCCTACACCCTGGCGCTTTCCACGGCGCAGCGGGCGGCGATCAAGCACCAGCGGCCCTGCTGCATCTGGCTGACCGGCTTGTCGGGAGCGGGCAAGTCGACCCTGGCCAATGCCCTCGAAGTGCAACTCAATCAGCGCGGCCTGCATACCTTCCTGCTCGATGGCGACAACGTGCGCAACGGCCTGTGCAGCGACCTTGGCATGTCTGCGAAGGCCCGCAAGGAAAACATCCGGCGGGTGTCCGAGGTGGCACGGCTGATGGTCGATGCCGGGTTGATCGTGATCGTCTCGGCGATTTCACCGTTTCGTGCCGAGCGTGATCAGGCCCGCTCGCTGTTCACGCCGCAGGCGTTCTCCTGCGTCTATGTCAGCACGCCCTTCGACGTCTGTTCCCGGCGCGACCCCAAGGGGCTCTACAAGGCGGCCCTGGCCGGGCGGATCAAGGACTTCACCGGGCTCGACAGCCCTTACGAGGTGCCCCTCGATGCCGATTGCGAAATCGACACGACCTCGCTGACGCTGGAGGCCTCGACCCGGCGCCTGCTGGATTTTCTGATCAATAAAGGTGCAATTTCCAATGGCGAAGCCACTCACTTGAAGCCATAGGCTAGCCTGGGGCCACCCTGTGTTAATATCGCGCCCCTGTTCATTTTGTATGTGGGTTGCTCCATGAAGTTGTCCATGCCGCGATTCGATCAAGCCCCTGTCTTGGTGGTCGGCGATGTCATGCTCGACCGTTACTGGCATGGTGGTACCTCACGGATTTCCCCTGAGGCGCCGGTACCGGTGGTCAAGGTCGAGCAGATCGAGGATCGTCCGGGCGGTGCTGCCAACGTTGCCCTGAACATTGCCGCGCTGGGTGCGCCGGCGTCCCTGGTGGGTGTCACCGGTGACGACGAGGCCGCCGACAGCCTGAGCAACAGCCTCAAGGGCGCGGGCGTGCGCGCGCTTTTCCAGCGTATTGCGCACCAGCCGACCATCGTCAAGCTGCGGGTCATGAGTCGTCACCAGCAGCTGTTGCGGATCGATTTCGAAGAACCGTTCGCCACCGATGCCCTGGCGTTGGGTGCAGAAGTGGATGGCCTGCTCGAAGGCATCAAGGTATTGGTGCTGTCCGACTACGGCAAGGGCGCGCTGAAAAACCATCAGGCGCTGATCCAGGCTGCGCGGTCGCGGGGTATTCCCGTGCTGGCCGATCCCAAGGGCAAGGACTTCTCGATCTATCGCGGAGCCAGCCTGATCACGCCGAATCTCAGCGAATTCGAAACCATCGTCGGCGGTTGTGCCGATGAGCACGACCTGGTTTCCAAGGGCGCGCAGCTCATGCAGGACCTCGATCTGGGAGCCCTGCTGGTCACCCGTGGCGAGCACGGGATGACCCTGTTGCGCCCCGATCATCCGGCCCTGCACCTGCCGGCCCGGGCACGTGAGGTGTTCGATGTGACCGGTGCCGGCGATACGGTGATTTCCACCCTGGCAGCGGCGATCGCCGCTGGCGAGGACCTGCCCCATGCCGTGGCCCTGGCCAACCTGGCGGCAGGTATCGTGGTCGGCAAGTTGGGTACGGCGGCCATCAGTGCGCCGGAGCTGCGTCGTGCCATCCAGCGCGAGGAAGGTTCCGAGCGCGGTGTGCTGGGGCTCGAACAGTTGCTGCTGGCAGTGGATGACGCGCGGGCGCACAACGAGAAGATCGTGTTCACCAACGGTTGTTTCGACATCCTCCACGCCGGCCATGTGACCTATCTGGAGCAGGCGCGGGCCCAGGGCGATCGGCTGATCGTTGCGATCAACGACGATGCCTCGGTCAGTCGTCTGAAAGGCCCGGGGCGGCCGATCAACAGCGTCGATCGGCGCATGGCGGTCCTGGCCGGCCTGGGTGCGGTGGATTGGGTGATCAGCTTCCCGGAAGGCACTCCGGAAAACCTGCTGGCCCAGATCAAGCCCGATGTTCTGGTCAAGGGTGGGGACTACGGTATCGATCAGGTGGTCGGTGCCGACATCGTCAAGGCCTACGGCGGTACGGTGAAGGTGTTGGGGCTGGTGGAAAACAGCTCGACCACGGCGATCGTCGAGAAGATCCGCAGCAACTGAGGGTGACCGGCTCCTGCAGGAGCCGGGTTTATCCGCGAACAGCGGCATAACGGATTCACCGTCCGTTACCCGACCCGCGCGGTTGCGCCGCTGTCAGCGCCCGGCCTTGGCCGGTACCATCTTGCGCAGAAGCTGCCGGGCCTTGCCGGTCAGGCGCCTGAACCTCGAGTCCTTTTCCGGTTCCGTCAGCCCCTGCTGGCGGACCCAATCCTTCCAGCGCACCCGCTCATCGCGCACCAGCCAGCCATCCTGGCGGGCAAAGCTTTCCGCCAGATACAGGCCGCGCGTGCTGGCGGCAATCAACTGATCCTTCTTCAGGGTATACAGCTCGGCACAGGGCTGGCCGTCCTTCAATGGCATCAGGTAGAGGTCGGGCCGGGAGCGGTTCAGGCGCGCCACCAGTTCATCGTTTTCCAACCGCTCGTCGACATGGAACAGGCTCAGGGGCTTGGCCTCCCGAGGTACGTCCAGGCGCAGGTCGTAGATCAACTGCAGCGATGCGGTCGGCAGGTGCACATAGGCCCGCGGCCGCTCCAGCAGCTGTTGGGCGCCACAGCGTACCGGCAAGGCCGAGCCGGACAGCGGCGTCAGGCGAAACGGCAGCGCCTCGCGGTAGTGCAGCGCGGCGGAATAGGGCGTCGGCAGCCAGGTGTCATTGAACCGCCCGCTGAGCCAGCCTTCCGGTGTTTCCAGCAGGCATTCCTCGGCGATCTCCTGGATGGCGGTGTGCAGCGGCAGGTTCAGTTCCTGGGCCGGGACATAGCCGGAAATCAGTTTGAGTACCACGTCGCCGCGGTCCTGCCGGCGCTGGCGGACCAGTACCCAGTAGTCGCGGTTCTGCCAGTGCAGGGTGAGCCGCACCGAAACCCCGAGGTTGGCCAGTTCCACGGCAAAACGTCCGGCATCGGCGACGTTCACCGGCTTGCGCCTGTGCAGGATCTGCGCAAAGTTCAGCGGCATCCCGACGCTCTGGTAGCTCAGGCCTTCGGGAGTCGCTTCGACGAACAGGGGCAGGGTCTTGAAGTTGCTGGGGTTCTTTCTGATCAGTGTTCGCGGCATGTCGGCTCCTTCTTGCGTCGGGGTCGGCCGCGTGGGCGGCATCAGTTCTGGCGAATGACCCGGGCTACGGTTGCCACATTATGGGCCAGGTGTAGCGGATTGATGGTACCGACGATAGCGCTGGCGACGCCGGGATGCCCGAACAGCAACTCGAAGCTGGCGCGTACCGGATCGACACCTGGGCTCAGGCAGGCATGACCGCTGGCCAGGGCCTTTTTTACCAGAATCGCCTTGCCGTGGGCAGCTGCATAGTCAATGACCGCTCTTTCGGCCTGTTCGTTCAGATTGTAGGTGACCATCGCGCAATCGCCCTGCTCAAGAGATTTCAGGCCACCCTCGACGGTTTTTCCGGAAAAGCCGAAGGCGCGGATCTTGCCTTCGCGCTTGAGGCCGGCCAGGGTCTGGTAGACATCGCTCTGTTCGAGGATTGCCAGGTCGTTGCCGTCGGAGTGGACCAGCACCAGGTCGATGAAGTCGGTTTCCAGGCGTTGCAGGCTGCGCTCCACGGAAAGACGGGTATGCCCGGCGCTGAAGTCGTGGCGCGACTGGCCAGCCTCGAATTCCTCGCCGACCTTGCTGACGATCACCCATTCATGGCGCTGCCCACGCAGCAGCGGGCCGAGGCGTTCCTCGCTACGGCCGTAGGCCGGGGCGGTGTCGATCAGGTTGATGCCCAGGTCGCGGGTCAGCTTGAGCAGTTGGCGAGCGTCCTGGTCGTCGGGGATCTGGAAGCCGCTAGGGTATTTGACGCCCTGGTCGCGGCCCAGTTTCACGGTGCCCAGGCCCAGTGGCGAGACGCTCAGGCCGGTGCTGCCCAGGGGCCGGTGCAGGTCGTGCAGGGTTGGCTGGCTCATGGCAGCAGTTGCTCCCAGGCGGTTTGCGTGAGGGGTGGGCGTGGCAGCTGCGGCAGTGCCGGCGGATGGCTCGGCTGGATAGCGTCGCGCTGCAGGCTGGCGATGACCCGGTCGGCGAAGTCCGGGGCCAGCGCCAGCTTCGTCGGCCAACCGACCAGCAGGCGCCCGTCTTCGGCGAGAAAGGCATTGTCCGGGCGGGTCAGGCCCGATTGCTGGGGTTCGGCGCGGTCGACCCGCAGGGTGGCCCAGCGGCTCTGGCTCTGGTCGATCCAGGGCAACAGGTTGTCGAGCTCCTTGCGCGCGGCGGCGATCTGTTCGGCGCTGTCGCGCGCCACACCGTCGGCCTCGGCGATATCGCCGCCCAGGTACCAGACCCATTGGCCATCGGCCGCCGGATGGCTGGTCACGGTGATCCTTGGCTTGGGACCGCCGCCCAGGCAATGGGCGTACAGCGGCTTGAGGCTCGGGCCCTTGACCAGCACCATGTGCAGCGGGCGTCTCTGCATCGCCGGCTGGCTCAGGCCCAGCGCGCCCAGCAGCTCGGCGTTGCCGGCCCCGGCACTGAGCACGATGCGCTGGGCGCGGATTTCGCGGTCATCGACGCGCAGGCCGACCAGTTGCCCGTCTTCGCGCAGAGGTTCGATTTTCTGCCCGGCGAGCAGGCCATCGCCCGCCAGTTCGGCCAGGCGTGCAATCAGGCTGGGGACGTCGACCACCAGTTCGGCCAGGCGATAGACCTTGCCCTTGAAGCGCGGGTTCTGCAGGGCCGCTGGCAACTGGTCGCCCTTGACCTGGTCGACCCGGCCGCGCACGGCCTTGCTGGCGAAGAAGCTGGTGAGGTTGCCGGCCAGGGTGCCGGGGGACCAGAGGTAATGGGCGTCCGACAGCAGGCGTACGCCGGTGAGGTCGAGTTCACCGCTGCCGGCCAGGGCCTCGCGCCAGCGGCGCGGCATGTCGGCGATGGCTTCAGAAGCGCCGGTCAGTGCGCCATGCAGCGCGTACTTGGCGCCGCCATGGATGATGCCCTGGGACTTCACGCTCTGGCCACCGCCCAGGCTGGCGCTTTCCACCAGCACCGTCGAAAAGCCCTGGCGGCGCAGGCGCGCATTCAGCCAGAGGCCGGCGACGCCGGCGCCGACAATCAGGACATCGGTGGATATAGCGGATGGCATGCAGCGACCTCGGTTGTTCTGACTAAGGCCGCAGTATACAGGTTCGGAAGAGGCGTCGACGGCCTGCCATCAATGCCCGGCGGTTTTCGAGAACAGCTGGATCACCACCACGCCGAGCACGATCAGCGCCATGCCGAGCATGGCCGGCACATCCAGCTTCTGGCCGTAGAGGAACAGCGCGGCGACGCTGACCATCACGATGCCCATGCCGGCCCAGACCGCGTAGGCCACACCTACCGGCACCGTGCGCACCACCAGGGTGAGCATCCAGAAGGCGGTGGCATAGCCGACGATGATCAGGGCCAGGGGCAGTGGTGTGCTCAGGCCCTTGACCGCTTTCATGGAGACAGTGGCGATGACTTCGGCGCAAATGGCGATGGCGAGGTAGTAGTAGGCATTCATGAAGTGATCTCCCCTATCTTTTGGGCCTGCTGATGAGGTCGGCATTTTAGCGGTCGCCCAGATGGGGTAAAGTCATTACCTATCTGTATAGAAGATAGGTTGTTCCGCCCATGCAATGGAATCTGGAGCAGATGCGGCTGTTCGTCGAGGTCGCCGAGCGGCGTTCTTTCTCTGCGGTGGCCCGTCATCAGCGCAAGGCCCAATCGGCGGTCAGTTCGGCGATTGCCCTGCTTGAGGATGACCTCGGTGTGCTGTTGTTCGAGCGCAGCAGCGGCCGCCAGCCGCGGCTGACGGCGGCGGGGGAGTCGCTGCTGGAGGAAGCGCGCGAAGTGCTGCGTCAGTGCGAGCGTCTCAATGGGCGGGCCCTGTCGCTGATGCGGGGTCAGGAAGCCTGTCTGCGTCTGGCACAGGATGAGGCGATGCCCTACCAGTCGGTGGTCGACAGCCTGGAAGCCCTGGCCAACCGCTTTCCAAATCTCGAGGTGCAATTGACCAGCGCGGCCCAGGGCGATGTGGCGCGCAAGCTGGTGGAGCGACGTGCCGACCTGGGCCTGCTGTTCTACCACGACCAGATTCCCGAAGCCCTGGAGCGACGGGTGCTGGGCAGTATCGAGATGGTCACGGTATGCGGCGTCGGCCACCCGATGGCGGAGTTGGCACGGGTCAATTGTCAGCAACTGGCCCAGCACCGGCAGTTGCTGATGTCGACGCAGTCGAGTGTCTACCCCGGCAGCGAGGCGGCCAGCCCACAGGTCTGGCGGGCCGACAGTTTCTACGTGATGGCTGAATGGTTGATCCGCGGCCTGGGCTGGGCCTGGCTGCCGCGTCACGTGGTGCAGTATCCGACGTACCAGGGGCAGATGGTCGAGCTGGTCAGCGAGTGGACGCCGCCGGCGCTGGTCGTCGAACTGGTCTGGCGTCGCGACGAGCCCCTGGGGCCGGCAGGACGCTGGTTGGCCGAGCGTTTTGCCGAACACTTGCAGGCGATCGGCTGAAAACACAGTAAACTCCGTGGCCATGAATAGAACTCTCTACACCCTGCTGTTTCATCTGGGGCTGCCGCTGGTGGCCGTGCGTCTGTGGCTGCGGGCGCGCAAGGCGCCGGCCTATGCCCGACGGATCTGCGAACGTTTCGCCCGGGGCCTGCCGCCGATGCGCCCGGGCGGGATCTGGGTGCATGCGGTCTCGGTGGGCGAGAGCATTGCCGCCGCACCGATGATCCGGGCGCTGCTGGCACGCTACCCGGAGTTGCCGATCACCGTGACCTGCATGACGCCCACCGGCTCGGAGCGAATCCAGGCGCTGTTCGCCAATGAGCCGCGTATCCAGCATTGCTACCTGCCCTACGACTTGCCCTGGGCGGCGGCGCGTTTCCTCGACACGGTACGCCCCCGGCTGGCGGTGATCATGGAAACCGAGCTGTGGCCCAATCACATCCACCAATGCGCCCGGCGCGGGATTCCGGTGGCCCTGGCCAATGCGCGGCTGTCGGCGCGCTCGGCCAGGGGCTATGCCCGCTTTGCCCGCTTGACCCGGCCGATGCTCGAGGAAATGAGCCTGATCGCGGTGCAGACCGAAGCCGAGGCCGAGCGTTTCCGGCAGTTGGGGGCGCGGGCCGAGTCCGTCGAGGTCACCGGTTCGATCAAATTCGACCTGAGCGTCGATCCGCAACTGCTGGTGCGGGCCGCCGAGTTGCGCGAGCAGTGGCAGGCGCAACAGCGTCCGGTGTGGATTGCCGCGAGCACCCACGAAGGCGAGGACGAGGTGATCCTGGCGGCACATCGGCAATTGCTGGGCAGTTACCCGGATGCCTTGCTGATTCTGGTGCCGCGGCACCCCGAGCGTTTCCACAGCGTCTTCGAACTCTGTCGCCAGCAGGGTTTCCCGACGGTCCGGCGTTCGACCGCGGAACCGGTGGGGGCGCAGGATTCGGTGCTGCTCGGTGACACCATGGGCGAACTGCTGTTTCTCTATGCCCTGGCCGACAGTGCCTTCGTCGGCGGCAGCCTGGTGCCCAATGGCGGCCACAACCTGCTGGAGCCGGCGGCCCTGTGCAAGCCGGTCCTGAGCGGGCCGCACCTGTTCAACTTCCTCGAGATCGCCGCGCTGATGCGCGAGGCGGGTGCGCTGCAGGAAGTCGATGATGCCGAGGGGTTGGCAGTGGCCGTTCGGAGTCTGTTCGAGCTGCCACAGGACGCCCGCCGGATGGGCGAGGCGGGGCTGAAGGTGATGCTGGCCAACCAGGGCGCGTTGCAGCGCCTGCTGGATGGGCTTGCGCGCCTGCTTGCGGGAGCAGGATCCATCCGCGAGTAATCCTTTTAAGGCCGCCCAAGGCTTCGCGGATAAATCCGGCTTGCGTCAGCGCTGCGATGGCGCCTTGAGGTTGGCCGATGCGGCTTTCGCCAGGTCCGGCGGCAGGAAGTCCTTGTCCGGGTTGTAGTCGGCCTTCAGGTAGCGCGACAGGGCACTCAGGTCGTCCGGGCTCAAGGTGCCCGCCGCCTGCTTCAGGCGCAGGTTGTCGAGAATGTAGTCGTAGCGGGTGTTGTTGTAGTCGCGCACCGAGGTGTACAGCTGGCGCTGGGCATCGAGCACGTCGACGATATTGCGCGTACCCACCTGGTAGCCGATCTCGGTCGCTTCCAGTGCACTCTGGTTGGAGATGATCGACTGCTTGCGGGCCTGAACCTGTTCCACGTCGGTGTTGACCGCACGATGCAGGTTGCGGGTGTTCTCCACCACCTGGCGGCGCAGGGCTTCACGCTGCTGTTCGGTCTGGCTCAGGCGCGAATAGGACTCGCGCACCTGGGAACTGGTCAGGCCGCCGCTGTACAGCGGGATGTTCAGTTGCAGGCCGACGGTGGTCTGCTTCACCGGCCCGCCATAGTTCTGGCCCAGGGTATTGGGGTTGGTCAGGCCGAAACCGTCGTTGTCGCCGGCCTGATACTGGGCGACGGCATCAAGGGTCGGGGCGTGGCCGGCCTTGCGCTGCTTGAGGGTTTCCTCCGCTGCGCTGACCGCGTAGTTGCTCGCCAGCAGGTTCAGGTTCTGTTTGGCCGCGGTATCGACCCAGGCCTTGGCGTCGTTCGGCGTCGGGGCCAGCACCGGCAGGGTATGGACAATCCCCTGGATCGAGTTGTACTGACGGTTGGTCAGGGTGATCAGGGCTTCGAACGCATCCTCGACCTGGCGCTGGGCGACGATGCGGTTGGCTCGCGAGGTGTCGTAGCTGGCCTGGGACTGCAGGACGTCGGTCTTGTCCGACAGGCCGACGTCGAAGCGTTCGTTGGACTGGTCCAGCTGGCGCTTGAACGCCGCTTCCTCGGCCTTGGTCGAGGCCAGGGTGTCCTGGGCGCGCAGCACCGCGAAATAGCGTTCGGCGCTCTGCAGGATCAGGTTCTGTTCGGTGGCCGAGAGTTGCAGCGCGGCCTGTTCGTTGACGTCCTTGGCCGCCTGGAGCTGGAACCAGCGGTCGGCGCGGAAGATCGGCTGGCTCAGGGTGGCCTGGTAGACATTGGCGCTGCGGTTGGTGGTCACCGAGGGCCGGTCGATCGAGGTGTGCACGTTATTGCTGCTGGCGCCGGCCGACAGGTTCGGCAGCAATCCGGCCCGGGCCTGGGGCACGACTTCCTTGCGCGCGTCGTAATCGGCGCGGGCGGCGGCCAGGTCGGCGTTGTTGTCCAGGGCTTCCTGGTAGACGCTGACCAGGTCGGTCTTGGTCGACAAGGGCGCTTCAGTTGCCCAGACCAGTCCGTTGGTCGCACAAGACACGGCCAGGGCCAGTGATAGTTTGCGCAGCATGAGGCGATCCTTGGAGTAAATATTACGGTTGTAATTCGGGGCCGAGGCTAATGTGCGCCGGGCGTAGCGTCAAGCCGTAGGCGAGTGTAGTTGTCGTCGGGGCTCGCAACAATCCTGCATATCGGCCATTTATCCAGACGGATACGAGGGTGGTGGCGTTATGTCGCGGTCTTGGTCTACACTCGCCGCGTTCTTGTCGGGGTGCCTTGCTGTGAGGCTGAGATCGGATAATTCCGGATCCCGTTGAACCTGATCAGGTTAGCGCCTGCGTAGGGAACAAGATTGCTCGTCTCCCGGCGAGTCCTCTTGTGCCGCGTCCGGGATGTTGTTCGACAATCGAACAACGCAGGTCCGGGCAAGGCACAGCGCCAGTCATGGTGCGTCCGTGCATTTCAGGTTCGTCCCGACAATCCACCTGGATGCAGTCTGGAGAGCCCGTGATGAGTACAAGATTAAAAGACGCCGCGAACCTCAGCGATTCGGCCAAGGTCGACGAGCAGTCGGTTCAACCCTTTCCCCGCTCGCAAAAAATCTACGTCCAGGGTTCGCGCCCGGATATCCGCGTGCCGATGCGCGAAATCAGCCTCGATGTGACCCCGACCGATTTCGGCGGCGAGATCAATGCGCCGGTGCTGGTCTACGATACTTCCGGCCCGTACACCGACCCGAACGTGACCATCGACGTGCGCAAGGGCCTGGCCGATGTCCGCTCGCCGTGGATCGACAGCCGTGGCGACACCGAGCGCCTGGCGGGGCTGAGCTCTAATTTCGGCCAGCAGCGCCTGGCCGATCCGGAACTGACCAAGCTGCGCTTCGCCCACGTCAACAACCCGCGCCGGGCCAAGGCCGGGGCCAACGTCACCCAGATGCACTACGCCCGCCAGGGCATCATTACCGCCGAAATGGAATACGTCGCCATCCGCGAGAACCTCAAGCTGCAGGAAGCCCGCGCCGCCGGCCTGCTCGACCAGCAGCACGCCGGCCACAGCTTTGGCGCGAGCATCCCGAAAGAGATCACGCCCGAGTTCGTCCGCGAGGAAATCGCCCGCGGCCGGGCGATCATCCCGGCGAACATCAACCACGTGGAGCTGGAGCCGATGATCATCGGCCGCAACTTCCTGGTGAAGATCAACGGCAACATCGGCAACAGCGCCCTGGGCTCTTCCATCGAGGAAGAAGTGGCCAAGCTGACCTGGGGGATCCGCTGGGGCTCGGACACGGTCATGGACCTGTCCACCGGCAAGCACATCCATGAAACCCGCGAGTGGATCATCCGCAACTCGCCGGTGCCGATCGGCACCGTGCCGATCTACCAGGCCCTGGAGAAGGTCAACGGCGTGGCCGAAGACCTGACCTGGGAGCTGTTCCGCGACACCCTGATCGAACAGGCCGAGCAGGGCGTCGACTATTTCACCATTCACGCCGGCGTGTTGCTGCGCTATGTGCCGCTGACCGCCAAGCGGGTCACCGGGATCGTCTCCCGTGGCGGTTCGATCATGGCCAAGTGGTGCCTGGCGCACCACAAGGAAAACTTCCTCTACACCCATTTCGAGGAAATCTGCGAAATCATGAAGGCCTACGACGTCAGCTTCTCGCTGGGCGATGGCCTGCGTCCGGGCTCGATTGCCGATGCCAACGACGAAGCGCAGTTCGGCGAGCTGGAAACCCTCGGCGAGCTGACCAAGATCGCCTGGAAGCATGATGTGCAGTGCATGATCGAAGGCCCTGGCCACGTGCCGATGCAGTTGATCAAGGAGAACATGGACAAGCAGCTGGAGTGCTGCGACGAGGCACCGTTCTACACCCTCGGCCCGCTGACCACCGACATCGCGCCGGGCTACGACCACATCACCTCCGGCATCGGTGCGGCGATGATCGGCTGGTTCGGCTGCGCCATGCTCTGCTACGTCACGCCCAAGGAGCACCTGGGCCTGCCGAACAAGGATGACGTGAAGACCGGGATCATCACCTACAAGATCGCCGCCCACGCCGCCGACCTCGCCAAGGGGCATCCGGGGGCGCAGATCCGCGACAACGCGCTGAGCAAGGCGCGCTTCGAATTCCGCTGGGAAGATCAGTTCAACCTCGGTCTGGACCCGGACACCGCCCGTGCGTTCCACGACGAGACGCTGCCCAAGGATTCGGCCAAGGTCGCGCATTTCTGTTCCATGTGCGGGCCGAAGTTCTGCTCGATGAAGATCACCCAGGAAGTCCGCGACTATGCGGCCAACCAGCGGATCGAGGCGGTCGATGCGGATGCGGTGCAGGGTATGGCCGAGCAGGCCGAGCGCTTCAAGCGCGAGGGCAGCCAGTTGTACCGGAAGGTCTGACCGGGCAGCTATCGGGGCGTCCGTGAGGGCGCCTTCGCGGGCAAGCCACGCTCCTACAGTGCCATGTCGTATGCAGGCCCCACGTACGACGCTGCACTGTAGGAGCGTGGCTTGCCCGCGAATAGACCCTCAAGCGCGCCATCGCCCTTGCAATCCATACACCTATTTTCGAGAGCAGCCGTGAATACACCCGCCAGCACCTATTCCCCCGATCTCGCCGTCCCGCTCGACAAGCGCGTGTTCGGCGCGCGCGACCTGTTTTCCCTGTGGTTCTCCCTCGGCATCGGCCTGATGGTGCTGCAGACCGGTGCCCTGCTGGCGCCGGGGTTGGGGCTGGCCGGCTCGTTGCTGGCGATCCTGGTTGGTACGGCGGTCGGCGTACTGCTGCTGGCGGCCGTCGGTGTGATCGGCAGCGATACCGGACTGGCTTCCATGGCTGCTTTGAAACTCAGCCTCGGCCAGTATGGAGCGAGCCTGCCGGCGATCCTCAACCTGCTGCAACTGGTGGGGTGGGGCGCGTTCGAAATCATTGTCATGCGTGATGCCGCCAGCCTGCTCGGTGGCCGGGCCTTCGGCGAAGGCAGCCTGCTTGCCAATCCGTTGCTCTGGACCCTGCTGTTCGGCGCGCTGGCCACCTTGCTGGCGGTCAGCGGTCCGCTGACGTTCGTGCGCAAGATCCTGCGCAAGTGGGGTATCTGGCTGTTGCTGGCGGCGTGCCTGTGGCTGACCTGGAACCTGTTCGCCAAGGCCGACCTGGTGGCGCTGTGGGCCCAGGCCGGCGATGGTTCGATGGCGTTCGCCGTGGGTTTCGACATCGCGATTGCCATGCCGCTGTCCTGGCTGCCGCTGATCGCCGACTACTCCCGGTTCGGCAAGCGTGCGCAAGGTGTGTTCGGCGGCACCGCGCTGGGTTTCTTCATCGGCAACCTGTGGCTGATGAGCCTGGGCGTGGCCTACACCCTGGCCTTTGCGCCGAGCGGCGAGGTCAATGCCCTGCTGCTGGCCCTGGCGGGTGCCGGGATGGGGATCCCGCTGCTGCTGATCCTGCTCGACGAATCGGAAAACGCTTTCGCCGACATCCATTCGGCGGCGGTCTCCAGCGGGACCCTGCTGCCATTGAAGGTCGAGCAACTGGCCCTTGCCATCGGCGTGCTCTGCACCTTGATCGCCTGCCTGGCACCCCTGGCGCAGTACCAGAACTTCCTCCTGCTGATCGGCTCGGTGTTCGCGCCGCTGTTCGGCGTGGTGCTGGTCGACCACTTCATCCTGCGCCGGCGTGGTTGCGTCGTGGTGTCGCCAGCCTTGCGCTGGTCGGCGCTGCTGGCCTGGCTGGGGGGTATCGGCACCTACCACCTGCTGGCCAGTTTCCATCCGGAACTCGGTGCGACCCTGCCGTCGCTGCTGCTGGCAGGGCTGCTGCAACTGCTGTTGGGCAAGGTCTTCACTGCCGGGCGGGAAACCGCTCGGGCTTGAGGATGCCGTTGAGGCGCGAGTAGTCGACCTTCAGGTCGATCAGGCCCATGGCGTAGGGCGCGATGGTCGTCACGTTGTACTTGAGCAGTACCCCGTCGCTGGTCAGGGCAACGTTCGGGGTGGTCTGGAAGGGCCAGGTACGAACGAAGTCCTGGTCTACGCGATTGTTGATCTGCCAGCTGTTGTGGGCGACCTTGACCAACTTCCAGAAGGCTTCTTCCTGGCCCGGCAGCAGTATGTCCTGCAGGGTCAGGGCCTTGTGTTCCTCGCGTGACCAGTTGATGAAGCTGCGACTCGGCGTGCCCTGGGGGGTACCGTTGTCCAGGTAGCTGATCAGCTCGATGATCACCAGGCCGTCATGCTGTTCGAGTACCTTGGCTTGCAGATAGCTGCCCTGGCGGCTGGCGGAGGTGGCGAGGAACTGATCCTGGTAGGCCTTGAGCGACGTCGGCAACGGCGTGGCTTGGGTCATCTGCAGCAGGCGGCGCTCGATCAGGCTGTCCAGTTGCGGTTCGCTCGGAAAGTGCACCGTGTCGATGTTCACCAGCGGGCAGTCCGGATCGTTGCAGCCCGGCTTGACCTGTTCCCAGGCGTCGCGCTTGAACTCCAGCGGCTTCTGCGTGGCGGGTTGGAACAGACTCTGGCACGCCCCGAGGGTCAGGGCGATGCAGGTCAGCGAGGCGATTTTTAGAAACGACATGTACGTCCTTCGTCGGCGAAAGATAGGTCAGGGAGAGCGTGCTTTGACTGTCAGCGGCGGACTCGGTTCGCCACTACGCTAATTAGAGTAGGTTTCGGTGGCAGCCGTCTATCCCGACAATGGGAAAGTGGCTGCATCAGCAGGTGTCGGCGCGTTAGGATGGCGCGAAGTCGAGGGGGAGCCTCGCCGCTACAGCAAAGAGGATCAGCATGACCGACATCAGCAAGTCCAGTCCGACGAAAGTCGAGATCATTCGCCGGGAGAACTGCTTCAAGGGCTTCTACCGGCTTGATCGCCTGCACCTGCGCCATGAGCTGTTCGCCGGTGGCATGGGCAAGGAGATCAATCGCGAGGTGTTCGTGCGCCATGATGCGGTGTGTGTGCTGCCCTACGATGCCCGGCGCGATGAAGTGGTATTGCTGGAGCAGTTCCGGGTCGGCGCCATGGACAAGACCGACAACCCATGGATGGTCGAGCTGGTGGCCGGCCTGATTGACAAGGACGAGCAGCCGGAAGAGGTTGCCCATCGCGAGGCGCAGGAGGAAGCTGATCTGGCGCTGCAGGCGCTGTGGCCGATCACACGCTACTTCCCGTCGCCTGGCGGCAGCAATGAGTTCGTTCATCTGTACCTGGGGCGTTGCCAGACCGAGGGGGCCGGCGGCCTGTATGGGCTGGTGGAGGAGAGCGAGGACATCCGGGCGACGGTCTGGGCCTTCGATGATGCCCTGCAGGCCGTGCGCGATGGGCGGATCATCAATGCGGCGTCGATCATTGCCTTGCAGTGGCTGGCGTTGAATCGTGCCGAAGTGAGGGGCTTATGGTCGTAAGTCTGCTGCGCGAGCGTTATCGGGTCGATCTGATCGGGCTGCAGGCAGCCTGCGAGGCGAACTATGCCCGCCTCATGCGCCTGCTGCCCGAGATGCGCGACCAGCAACGCGCCCGCCGGATTGCCGTGACCCAGGGCGACCAGATGCTTGGCGTGCTGGCCCTGGAGGTGCTGCAGGACTGTCCCTACACCACCACCCTGCTGGTGCGTCAGGAACACAGCCTGCCATGGTTGCCGGTGCCGCAGTTGCAGGTACAGGTCTACCACGATGCGCGCATGGCCGAGGTCATCAGCGCCGAGCATGCACGACGCTTTCGCAGTATCTACCCCTATCCGAACGCGGCCATGCACCAGCCGGATGAGAAGGCCCAGCTCAACATCTTCCTCGGCGAGTGGTTGAGCCACTGCCTGGCCTGTGGTCATGAATTCGAAGCGGTACGTTAATCGGGTTGTATCCGGCTAAATGTGAACTGTGCCCGTTTTCAGCCATTTCCTCTTTGCAGGTTCCCTGACCATAATTGCGCGCAATGCGGTTTTGAACGAATCGGTTGAAACCTGTCCAGCCAGCAATTGCGGGAGAGAGCGCCTTGTCGAGCGTAGCCACTCAATCGACCACCACGGACTCGGTGCTGTTGGTCCAGCTGTCCGACAGCCATCTGTTTGCCGAGGCGGACGGTACGCTGCTGGGCATGAATACCCGCGACAGCCTGCAGCGGGTGATCGATTGCGTCCTGGCCGAACAGCCGCGGATCGACCTGCTGCTGGCCAGCGGCGACCTGTCCCAGGACGGCACGCTGGAGTCCTACCAGTGCTTTCGCCGGATGAGCGGACGTATTCCGGCTCCGGCCCGCTGGTTTCCCGGCAACCACGACGAACTGCGCGAAATGACCGCGGCCGCCGCCGGCAGCGACCTGCTGGAACCGGTGGTGGATATCGGCAACTGGCGCGTGACACTGCTGGATTCCGCCGTGCCGGGCTCGGTGCCGGGGTTTCTGCAGGATGAACAGTTGCAGTTGCTGGAGCGCGCGCTCGGTGAGGCGCCGGAGCGTCATCACCTGATCTGTTTCCACCACCATCCGGTATCGATCCAGTGCGCCTGGATGGAGCCGATCGGCTTGCGCAATCCGCAGGCGCTGTTCGCCGTGCTGGAGCGCTTTCCCCAGGCGCGGGCCCTGCTCTGGGGGCATATCCACCAGGAGTTCGACCGCGAGCACCAGGGCCTGCGCCTGCTGGCCTCGCCCTCGACCTGTATCCAGTTCGCGCCGGGCAGCGAAGATTTCAAGCTCGACGACAAGGCTCCCGGCTACCGTTGGCTGCGCCTGCATCCGGATGGCCAACTGGAGACCGGGGTATCGCGTGTTCAGGACTTCGAGTTCACCGTCGATCACGGCGGTACGGGTTACTGAACTTCCCCAATATAGGTAGGAAGTATCTCAGGGCGAGTCATGGCCCCGGACTCAGGCTAAACTGCGCGTCTTTGCCCGCCAGCGAGCGATGACATGTCCGGTTCGATCCTGTATATCCACGGCTTCAACAGTTCGCCCGAGTCGAAGAAGGCCACCCAACTGACAGACGTGATGGCGATTCTGGGGCTTGGTGCACAATTGCGGGTCCCGGCCCTGCACCATCATCCACGCCAGGCGATGGCTCAGCTCGAGGCGGCGATCGCCGAACTCGGACGTCCGCTGCTGGTCGGCAGCTCGCTCGGCGGCTACTATGCGACTCACCTGGCCGAGCGCCATGGCCTGAAGGCCCTGCTGGTCAACCCGGCGGTCAGCCCGCACCGGCTGTTCGACGGCTTTCTCGGCCCGCAGCAGAACCTCTACAGCGGTGAAACCTGGGAGCTGACCCTTGACCACGTGACGGCCCTGGCCGCCCTGGAAGTGCCAGCGCCGCAGGACCCGCAACGGTTTCAGGTATGGTTGCAAACGGCCGACGAAACCCTTGATTATCGCGCCGCGCAACAGTATTACCGGGCGTGCGCCTTGCGTATCCAGGCCGGCGGCGACCACGGTTTCCAGGGCTTTGCCCGACAATTGCCGGCGTTGCTCAGTTTTGCCGGCATCGCTGCCGATAAGTACCAAGCGATCGATTTCTCTGCACTTTGAGAATGACCCCTATTCATAGACGACTGATGAAGAGACCCCATGGCCACTCCCAGCGCTAGCTCCTATAACGCAGACGCCATCGAAGTCCTCTCGGGCCTCGACCCGGTGCGTAAACGTCCGGGCATGTACACCGACACCAGTCGGCCGAACCACCTCGCCCAGGAAGTCATCGACAACAGTGTCGACGAGGCCCTGGCCGGGCATGCCAAGTCGGTGCAGGTCATCCTGCATGCCGACCACTCCCTGGAGGTCTGCGACGACGGTCGCGGCATGCCGGTGGACATCCACCCGGAAGAGGGCGTATCCGGTGTCGAACTGATCCTCACCAAGCTGCATGCCGGCGGCAAGTTCTCCAACAAGAACTACCAGTTCTCCGGCGGCCTGCACGGCGTGGGGATCTCCGTGGTCAACGCGCTGTCGACCCAGGTCCGGGTCAAGGTCAAGCGCGACGGCAACGAATACCAGATGACCTTCGCCGATGGCTTCAAGGCCAGCGAGCTGGAAGTGGTCGGCAGTGTCGGCAAGCGCAATACCGGCACCAGCGTGTATTTCTCGCCGGACCCCAAGTACTTCGACTCGCCGAAGTTCTCCGTCAGCCGCCTCAAGCATGTGCTCAAGGCCAAGGCGGTGCTGTGCCCGGGGCTGCTGGTCAGCTTCGAGGACAAGGGCACCGGCGAGAAGGTCGAATGGCATTACGAGGACGGCCTGCGCTCCTACCTGGTGGATTCGGTCAGCGGTTTCGAACGCCTGCCGGACGAGCCGTTCTGCGGCAGCCTGGCCGGTAACAAGGAGGCGGTCGACTGGGCCCTGCTGTGGTTGCCCGAAGGCGGCGACAGCCTCCAGGAAAGCTACGTCAACCTGATTCCGACCGCCCAGGGCGGTACCCATGTCAACGGCCTGCGCCAGGGCCTGCTCGATGCCATGCGCGAGTTCTGCGAGTTCCGCAGCCTGCTGCCGCGTGGCGTCAAGCTGGCGCCGGAAGACGTCTGGGAGCGGATTGCCTTCGTGCTTTCGATGAAGATGCAGGAACCGCAGTTCTCCGGGCAGACCAAGGAACGCCTGTCGTCCCGCGAGGCCGCCGCGTTCGTTTCCGGAGTGGTCAAGGATGCCTTCAGCCTGTGGCTCAACGCCAACCCCGAGCTGGGCATGCAACTGGCCGAACTGGCTATCAGCAACGCCGGGCGCCGCCTGAAGGCGAGCAAGAAGGTCGAGCGCAAGCGCATCACCCAGGGGCCGGCGCTGCCGGGCAAGCTGGCCGATTGCGTCGGGCAGGACCCGCTGCGTTCCGAACTGTTCCTGGTCGAGGGTGATTCCGCCGGCGGTTCGGCCAAGCAGGCGCGGGACAAGGAGTTCCAGGCGATCCTGCCGCTGCGCGGGAAGATCCTCAACACCTGGGAAGTCGACGGCGGTGAAGTGCTCGCCAGCCAGGAAGTGCACAACATCGCCGTGGCCATCGGCGTCGATCCGGGCGCCGAGGACATGAGCCAACTGCGCTACGGCAAGATCTGCATCCTTGCCGACGCCGACTCCGACGGCCTGCACATCGCCACGCTGCTGTGCGCGCTGTTCGTCCAGCATTTCCGCCCGCTGGTGGATGCCGGTCACGTCTACGTGGCGATGCCGCCGCTGTACCGGATCGACCTCGGCAAGGAGATCTTCTACGCGCTGGATGAAGCCGAGCGCGACGGCATTCTCGACCGCCTGGTGGCCGAGAAGAAACGTGGCAAACCGCAGGTCACCCGATTCAAGGGGCTGGGTGAAATGAACCCGCCGCAACTGCGCGAAACCACCATGGACCCCAACACCCGGCGCCTGGTGCAACTGACCCTGGACGATTTCGCCGCGACCGCGGAAATCATGGACATGCTGCTGGCGAAAAAACGCGCCGGCGATCGCAAGACCTGGCTGGAGTCCAAGGGCGACCTGGCGGAGGTGCTGGTCTGATGCGCAGAGCCCTCGCGGCGCTGTTGCTGCTGGTCGCATGGCCGGCGCTCGCCGACTCGGTACCGGAGCTCAAGCTGTTGTCCGAGCATCCGGTCGAGGGCATGCGTGGTGGCAACCTCTCCGGGTTGGCGCTGTGTGGCAGGGAATTGTGGACGATTTCGGATCGCGACGACGACCTGCTGTATCGGCTGGACACCTCGAGCCGGGTCTGGAAGGCCGAGGGCACGCACCTGGAGGTACCGTCGGTACCCGACAGCGGTCTGCCCTGGGGGCTGCGGCTGAAGACCTGGGCGGCGTCGTTCATTCGCGGTGGCGAGCTGGATTTCGAAGGGCTGAGCTGCGACGACGCGGGTAACCGCTATATCGTCAGCGAGGCTCATGCGGCGGTGCTGAAGGTGCCGCCGAGTGGGGCACCGCAGTGGCTGGCGATTGCCCCGAAGCTCGTCAGCGAGGCACGGGACAATGGGATGTTGCTGCACTTCAATGCCCTGTTCGAAGGCCTGGCTGTCAGCCCGCGGGGCGATCGCCTGTGGCTGGCGGCCGAACGCGAGCGGCGTGGCCTGTTGCTGCTCGAGCGGCAATCGACACAATGGGACTGCAAGGGCTCCTGCGTGCTGATGAGCGAAGATGGCAACCAGATGCAGCCAGCGCAGTTCCCGAACGCCAGGGCGGTGACCCGCGACTTCGCCGACCTGTCGCTGTTCGAGGGCAAGCTGTTTACCCTGGAGCGCAACGCCTATCGGATCTGTCGCCGTGATGCGCAAACTGGCGAGGTCGAGCGTTGCTGGTCGTTTGCCGCCGAGGCGCTGACCGAGCCACGGCGTTATCCACAGAACTACGGTCTGGCCGAAGCCCTGGTGGTCGACGCTGACGGGGCCTGGATCGGCCTGGACAACAACGACGGGGCCCGCGCCGATGGCGAGGCCCGGCCGATCGTCTGGCGCTTTGCCGCGCCGGCAGGCGGCTGGAGTGCCCGGCCATGAGCGCTTTGAAACAACTTGAATTCACCCAGCGTGGTGGCACCTTGCTGCTGCGCCAGACTACGAACTGATGAGGCCCGCATGAGCGAATCCCTTGATCTCAGCCTGGATGGCGTGGAACGCCGGTCATTGGCTGACTTCACCGAACAGGCCTACCTCAACTACTCCATGTACGTGATCATGGACCGTGCACTGCCGCATATCGGCGACGGCCTCAAGCCGGTGCAACGGCGGATCGTCTACGCCATGAGTGAGCTGGGGCTGGACGCCGATGCCAAGCACAAGAAGTCCGCCAGGACCGTCGGTGACGTGCTCGGCAAGTTCCACCCCCACGGCGACTCGGCCTGCTATGAAGCGATGGTGCTGATGGCGCAGCCGTTCAGCTACCGTTACACGCTGGTGGACGGCCAGGGCAACTGGGGGGCACCGGATGATCCGAAGTCCTTCGCCGCCATGCGCTACACCGAGTCGCGGCTGTCGCGCTACTCCGAAGTGCTGCTCAGCGAGTTGGGCCAGGGCACCGCGGACTGGGTGCCGAACTTCGATGGCACCCTGGAAGAGCCTGCTGTATTGCCGGCACGTTTGCCGAACATCCTGCTCAATGGCACCACCGGTATCGCCGTGGGCATGGCCACCGACGTACCGCCGCACAACCTGCGGGAAGTCGCCAATGCCTGCGTGCACCTGCTCGATGAGCCCAAGGCCACGGTGGAGGATCTGTGCAAGTTCGTCCCCGGGCCTGACTATCCGACCGAAGCGGAAATCATCACGCCCCAGGCCGATCTGCTGAAAATCTACGAAACCGGACGTGGCTCGGTGCGCATGCGGGCGGTCTACCGCGTCGAGGATGGCGACATCGTGGTGCATGCCTTGCCGCACCAGGTCTCCGGGGCCAAGGTGCTGGAGCAGATCGCCGCGCAGATGCAGGCCAAGAAGCTGCCGATGGTCGCCGACCTGCGTGATGAGTCCGATCACGAGCATCCGTGCCGTATCGTGATCATCCCGCGCTCCAATCGGGTCGATCCCGAAGAGCTGATGCAGCATCTGTTCGCCACCACCGACCTGGAGTCCAGCTACCGGGTCAACGTCAATATCATCGGCCTGGACGGCAAGCCGCAGTTGAAGAACCTGCGTTCGCTGCTGGTGGAGTGGCTGGAGTTCCGGATCAACACCGTTCGTCGTCGCCTGAAGTTCCGTCTGGACAAGGTCGAGAGACGCCTGCACCTGTTGGACGGCTTGTTGATCGCCTACCTCAACCTGGATGAAGTGATCCACATCATCCGCACCGAGGAGCATCCCCGCGCCAAGCTGATCGAGCGGTTCACCCTCGACGATATCCAGGCCGACTACATTCTCGATACCCGTCTGCGTCAGCTGGCGCGCCTGGAAGAGATGAAGTTGCGCGGCGAGCAGGACGAACTGCTCAAGGAGCAGGCCAAGCTGCTGGCGCTGCTGGCCAGCGAAGCCAAGCTGAAGAAACTGGTGCGCAGCGAGCTGCTTGCCGATGCGCAGACCTACGGCGATGACCGCCGTTCGCCGATCGTTGCGCGTGCCGAAGCCAAGGCTTTGTCGGAAAACGAACTGATGCCCACTGAGCCGGTAACAGTCGTTCTGTCGGAAAAAGGTTGGGTTCGCTGTGCAAAAGGTCATGATATTGACGCCACCGGCTTGTCCTATAAGGCTGGCGATGGCTTCAAGACTGCGGCGGCCGGACGTTCCAACCAGTTTGCGGTGTTCATCGACTCCACCGGCCGCAGCTACTCGGTGGCGGCTCACACGCTGCCATCGGCGCGTGGCCAGGGCGAACCGCTGACCGGTCGTCTGACGCCACCGCCGGGCGCGAGCTTCGAGTGCGTGCTGCTGCCGGAGGACGAAGCGCTGTATGTCATTGCGTCTGACGCGGGCTACGGCTTCGTGGTCAAGGGTGAGGACCTGCAGGCCAAGAACAAGGCGGGCAAGACGCTGTTGAGCCTGCCCAACGGTTCGAAGGTGATGGCGCCGCGGCCGGTGACCGATCGCGAGCAGAACTGGCTGGCGGCGGTGACCACCGAAGGCCGCCTGCTGATCTTCAAGATCAGCGACCTGCCGCAACTGGGCAAGGGCAAGGGCAACAAGATCATCGGCGTTCCCGGTGAGCGGGTGGCCAGCCGCGAGGAGTACGTCAGTGACCTGGCGGTGCTGCCGGAAGGCGCGACGCTGGTGCTGCAGGCCGGCAAACGCACCTTGTCGCTCAAGGCTGATGACCTGGAGCATTACAAGGGCGAGCGCGGTCGTCGGGGCAACAAGTTGCCGCGTGGCTTCCAGCGCGTCGATGCGTTGTTGGTAGAGACTGGCAATTAGTCCGGTCCAGTGCGTCTGTCCTGTTTTTTTAGCGCAGGATAGACGCCGCAACACTGGAGTAACGGCGCATATTCACGGATGATATGCGCCTCTTGGGCGGCCGCATGGCGGAGCGCCCGGACGAATTTTCTGGATCAGACTGTGGCGTGCCTCACGGTGGCCACCTGGATGGGATGATGACTGTTCTGCGCCTTCCTTTAATGTTGCTGCTCACCGGCGTGCTCGGTTTGGCCGGCTGCAGCGTTAACAAGCCGGTTTCCTTATATCAGCTGGACAGTGGCACGCCGGGCCAACCTCAACAAAGCGCGGGCATGTTCGTGGTACTGGGCCCTGTCACCCTGGCCGACTACCTGCAACGCGAAACCCTGCTGCAACGTCAGCCCGACGGCAGCCTGACGGCGGCAACCGACGGCCGCTGGGCGGGTAGCCTGTCTTCGGACATCAACCAGTTGCTGGTCCGGCAACTGGCCTGGCGGCTGGACAGCCAGCGGGTCGTGCTGTCGCCGGCGACGGCTGGCGCGACACCGGATGTGCAGGTGCTGCTGTCGATCACCCGCCTGGACTCCGGCACCAAGCAGCCGGCGATCCTCGATGCCCAATGGCGCCTGCTGGATCGGCGTGGCCAGGTGCGGGACAACCGTATCGTGCACCTGGAGCAGCAGCATGCCGGTTCTTCGGCGGCCCAGGTCCAGGCCCAGGGAGAGTTGCTGCAGCGTCTGGCCGAGCAGTTGAGTGTGGCCCTCAAGCCACTGGCCAACCAGCCGCCGGTTGCCGAAGTGCGGAGCAAGCCGCCAGCCACATCGGCCCCGACCAAGCAGGCCGAACCGCAGAAACCGAAGATCCCGATGGCCACGCCGATCCGCACGGATATGGAAGTGTTCCGCTTCTGAGGCCACGCCGGATAACAAAAAGCCCGCATTCGTTGCGGGCTTTTTTGTGGATGGTGTCCCGTCCTGAATAAGGTTTACACCTTCCATCCCGAAATCCCGGAGAATCAGATGGAGCAAGGTGTAAAGCGCACACAGCGAGATTACTCGCTGTCTTTTAAATTGGCGGTTGTCGATCAGATCGAAAAAGGCGAGCTGACCTACAAGCAGGCCCAAGCGCGGTATGGCATCCAGGGGCGGTCGACGGTTCTGGTATGGTTGCGTAAGCATGGTCGGCAGGATTGGAGCCAGGGGGCCTCAATCCGAGCCGAGAGGAGCTGCGTGATGTCCGATCCCAAGACGCTTACTCCAGAGCAGCGGATCAAAGAGCTTGAGCAGCAGCTTGAGCTGATGAGCCAGAAGGCTCAGTTCTTTGAGAAAGTCGTTGATGTCCTGAAGAATGACTACGGTGTGTCGGTCGTAAAAAAGCGATCCGGCAAGTCCTCTCGCAAGGTCAGGTCGCAGGACTGAGCATTGCCAGGACTTGTCGGTTTCTGGGGATTAGCCGGCAGGCTTACTACAAGCGAAATCGAGCGGCTGACAGCAAAGCACACCAGGCAGATCGGGTCGTTGAGTTTGTTCAAAAGGTCCGGATGCGTCAGCCACGACTGGGTACAAGGAAGCTGCACTATCTGCTGCATTGCCAGCCGGATAGGCGGGTCCGAATTGGCCGAGACCGACTATTTCAGGTCTTGGGAGAGCACCGCTTGCTGGTGTTGCCCAAGCGGGCGTACCACAAGACAACGCAAAGCTTTCACCGCTTCTACCGGCATCCCAATCTACTCAAGCCAGGCCCGAATCAGGTGGTCCCTGGAGGGCCGGAGCACGTCTGGGTGGCGGACATTACTTACCTGCCCGCTAGTAGCGGTCCACTGTACCTAAGTCTGGTGACGGATGCGTATTCCAGAAAGATTGTCGGGCACCATGTGCATGAAGGTTTGCATGCGGAGTCTGTTGCCCAGGCCTTTAGACAGGCCCTACGCAAGCGGCGTCGTCGTCAGCCCTTAGTTCATCACTCGGACCGAGGCATCCAGTACTGTTCGGCGCTGTACCAGTCACTTCATCAACGGCACGGAGTTCAGTGCTCGATGACTGACGGATATGACTGCTACCAAAACGCACTTGCTGAGCGCATCAACGGAATCCTCAAAACAGAGTTGCTGTTGAGCAACCCAGAAAATCTGGAGCAGGCGAGGAAGATGGTCGATGAGGCAGTGCAGATCTACAACACAGAACGGCCTCATATGGCCCTGAAAAACAAAACGCCCGATGCGGTGCATCGGGCGTTTTGAGGCCTGTGGGCCTACCTGAACAGGTGTAAACCTATTTCAGGACTAGACATGGCGATTACTTGCCGCTGCTCTCGTGCATCCGGGCCAGCTGGCGTTCCAGCATCGATGGATAGGGCTCCATCAGTCGCTCGACGCAGCAGGCGCCTTCGGGGCTGGCGATCGGGCGGATACGGGCACGCTGGCGAATCAGCGGATCGTCGCTGATCTGCCGCTCCACCAGCAGCAGGTTGCGGCTGTGTTGCGACAGCGCCAGGGCGTCCTGGGCGGTTTCGGTCAGCAGCAGGTCGATCTGGCTGACGCCGAACAGTTCTTCGCCAAGGGTCAGGCCCAACTGCAGTTGCAGGGTGATGCCGCTGTCGGCGACTTCGATCTGCAACTGGTGGCCCAGGGCCCTGAGCAGTTCGCCGCAGCAGATGGCGTTGGTCAGGTAGTCGTCGCCGCTGTCCTCGGTGTGGAACAGCATCAGCGTGCTGCCATCGTTGAGGGTGTGCAGTTCGCTCTGGTACAGCGAGGCGGCCTGGTCCAGACAGTCGCGATAGCGCTCCAGCAGTTCGGTCAGGCGAGCCTTTGGCAGGCGGCGCAATTGGTCCTGGGCACCCAGTTGCACGGCAAGCACCGCGCTGTGCTGGGGCTGTGCGGGAACCACCGGTTTCGCCGCGGCGGTGCCCTGCGGGCCCTCGCGCAGATCGGCGAACGGGTCTTCCTCGTCGTCCAGTTCGTCGTCCACGCTGTTGCGTGGCGCAGGGCGGGCCGTCGGTCTGGCGGGCGCGGCTGCGCCGCTGTCGAAGCTCGGATCACGCAGGTTGCGCACCTGGAAACTCTGCCCGGCCGGCGCTTCTTCCTCGTAGTCGTCGTAGTCGATTTCCGGCTCCGGCTCGGGCTCCGGTTTCACCGGGGCAAAGCGCGAATGCAACTGGCGGGCGAGGTCGCCGATCTCATCCTGACGCCGGGTGGCCGGGGTGTGTTCGTCCATGTCCCGCAACCAGACCCGCAATTGCAGCAGCGGCGTCGAGATATGCCGACCCAGACGCAGGCTCAGGGCCAGGGCCAGGGCCAGCAGGATGGCGCTGAGGATGCCCATGCTTTGCAGGCTGATGGTCATCGGCTGCTGGAACTGGGCCATGTCCAGGCTGATCCGCAGGTTGCCGGCAGTCACGTCCTGGAAGGTGATCTTGGTCTGGTAGACGCCTTCGGTCTCGCCCAGCAGGCCGCTTTTCGGGCGCTGGCCGGCTTCGGCGAGGATCCGGTTGTCGACGCTGTAGATCGCCGCATGGGCCACCAGCGGGTTCTTCGTCAGGTTGTTGAGCAGCACGTTGAGGCTGAGGATGTCGTTGGACACCAGCAGCTCGGTCGCCGAGGTGGCGGTCTGGGTGGTCAGGCTCTGGCCAAGGGCGTCGGCCTGCTGGTGCATGGCTTCCTTGAACTGCAGCCCCATCACGCAGGCGTAGATCACCAGCGCCAGCGCGACGAGAATCACGTTGTGGCTGGCAATACGCAGTGCAATCGGTACCCGGCGGTGACGCAATGCCCGGAAGATCAGCAGGAAGAAGTTATCGGTTTTGACTGGCGTGGGCCGGTTCACTGAGCGCGGCTCTTTTGTCCGTGAAGTTGACGCGCAGTATAGCGAGAGGCCCTAGACCGGCAAAGCGCTGGCGGTGCCGATGGTCACTGAAAGTGGGTAGAATGCGACTTTTTTAACGAACGGGGGTGCGCTTTGCGCGAAATCGTCCTGATTAACATCACCGGTGGCGACCGTCCGGGTCTCACCGCAGCCATTACCGGCGTGCTGGCGCAAGGTGGTGTGAACATTCTCGACATCGGTCAGGCGGTTATCCACGACACCCTGTCGTTCGGCATCCTGGTCGAGGTACCCGGCGGCGAGCAGTCGCCGGTGCTGCAGCAGGTGCGGTCCACGGCCGATGGCCTGGAGCAGCAGGTGCGCTTCACGGCGGTCTCGGAAGACGACTACCGGCGCTGGGTCGCCAGCGAGGGCCAGGATCGGCATATCGTCACCCTGCTGAGCCGCAAGGTCACTGCCGAGCAGGTGCAGCGGGTCAGTGCGATCACTGCGCGCCACGGCCTGAACATCGAACGTATCGACCGCCTGTCGGCGCGTCTGCCGCTGGACGTTCCGACTGCATTGAGCAAGGCCTGTATCGAGTTCTCGGTACAGGGTGCGGCGGCCGACCCGCAGGCCTTGCGCGCCGAATTCCTGGGCCTGGCCCAGGAGCTGAACATCGACGTGGCCTTCCAGGAGGATTCGCTGTTCCGTCGCAACCGGCGCCTGGCGGTATTCGACATGGACTCCACGCTGATCGAGGCCGAAGTCATCGACGAGCTGGCCAAGGCCGCCGGCGTGGGCGAGCAGGTGTCGGCGATCACCGAGCGGGCGATGGCCGGCGAGCTGGATTTTCGCGCCAGTTTCAAGGAGCGCCTGGCGCTGCTCAAGGGGTTGGATGTCAGCGTGCTGGACTCGATCGGCGCCTCGCTGCGTCTGACCGAAGGCGCCGAAGTCCTGTTTGCCGAACTCAAGCGCCTGGGCTACAAGACCGCGATCCTGTCCGGCGGTTTCACCTACTTCGCCCGGCAGTTGCAGGCCAGGCTGGGGATCGACTACGTCTTCGCCAACGAGCTGGAAGTGGTCGACGGCCAGTGCACCGGTGTCGCGATCGAGCCGATCGTCGATGCCCAGCGCAAGGCCGACCTGCTGCGTGAACTGGCCGGCAAGGAAGGCCTGAGCCTGGAGCAGACCATTGCGGTGGGGGATGGTGCCAACGACCTGCCGATGCTGGCGATCGCCGGCCTGGGTGTGGCGTTCCGGGCCAAGCCGCTGGTCAAGCAATCGGCCAGGCAGGCCATTTCGACCCTTGGCCTGGATGGGGTGCTGTATCTGCTGGGCATGCAGGACCGTCACGGCCGCAACTGATGGCCTGTCCTTGCCCGGGCGGGTTCATGTGCCCAGGCACCTGATACCGGGCTTGCAGGCGCAGGGCTTGCCCGCGAAGCTTTCAGCGCCCATTAGGGCGCCTTCGCGGGAACGTCGGATCGCCGAACCGCCGCTGCTGCAGGCGGTGCTCTTCTAGAGCGTTTTCCACAGTGAGCCGAAATCTTCCTCTGGGCCCGCTACGCCGGCTCCCGAGGTCTCGTTCCTGACCGTTGCCGGCTGTTCGAACAGTCGATATTCGAACTGGTTGAAACTGCCGGTACTGGCCTTTCGGTTATTCAGCCCGGCGCGACGCTCCTCGCCATGGGTGTTGATCATCACCTTGTGACCTTCCTGGAACGGCAGGCGCGGTGCCAGCAAGGTGGCGGGCACGCCGATGGCGCTGATTTCCGGCAGCAGCAGGGCGCGCAGGTACTGGCTGTTTTCCTCGCTGTTGCGTACCAGTTGCAGGCCGCATGGCTGGGCATGGGGGGCGATCAGTTCGATGCCCATCTGCGTACCGCCGCTGCGCACCTGGCGAATCCAGCGTACCACCGCGACGCTCCAGCCCTGGGACGTCGCATCCTGAATGCCCACCAGTTCGCCCGCCTGCAGTTGGCTGGGGACTTCCCGCGGCCAGGCCAGGCAGTAACCGCCAGGGCTGTGGTTGATGATTTGCAGGCTGAAGGTCGGGAAATCCTCGGCGCTGTTGGCCGCCGCCTGGCTGATCTCGGCTTCCGTCGGGTGATACTGGATTTCCTCGTAGGGCAGCAATGTGTCGGCGCTGCCCTGGCGTTCGGCATCGAAAGCCAGGGTCCAGCTGTCCTTCTGGCTGCTGTTGGCCAGTTGCGCGGTGAAATGCGCGGCGCGACTGGCGGTCGGGCTCTTGAGAAGCTCGCTGAAGGAACGTTGCCCGCCCAGGTAGAAATGCAGGGCACTCATGCCGATGCACAGCGTGAGGGAGCCCTGTCCCGGTGTGCGCTGGAAACTCCGTTCGGCTGATTCGCCCCAGGCCGCGCAAAGGTGCTGCAGGGTGTCCAGGCTCAGGCCACTGGGCACCAGCAGGCGCGAGTGGCTGCGCTGCTCGACGGGCAGGTCGAGGTATTCCTTCATGGCCTCGACCAGACTCAGGGTGTTGATGCCCATCAGACCGGGCTGTTGCTCGGCGGCGAACAGCGAGGTGTAGCGTGGCGGTGCATCGGCCTGTGGGGCAACGGCGAACAGGCTCGATGCCAGGCCGGCATCCTGCAGCTTGACCAGCGTGCTCCAGGGCTCGAGGACTTCCGCCAGCCGGGCGATATTGTTCTGGCGCATCTGGTTGCAGCGTGAGCAACCCAGCAGCAGCGCGACAATGTAGGTCTGCTCGATGGTCAGTGACGGGGTCTGGCTGGCCAGTTCGTCACGGACCGGGTTGTGCTGCAGTTGATGGGCAATGGCGACCTGGTACAACTGGTGCACTTCGAGCCACAGGCCTTCCGGCACCGGGCAGTACAACTGGCTGGCCCGGACCAGCGGGCCATTGAGGCAGTGCAGGGCACGCTGCAAGGCCATGGTCAGCAGCCCGGCGCGTTCCTTGCTGAACCTGGACGCGACACGCATCGCGATCTGCTTGTAGCCGATGGCCAGGTGATTCTGCAAAGCCTGGCAGAGGTTGGCGACCTTGCGTGGACGCTCATCGAGTACGACGGACTGGTTGAGGAAATGCCGCTCCAGGTGCTTGCAGACGTAATACACCTCGGGGCGTATCAGTTCGAGCAACTGCAGGCGGTTTTCGCTGGGGGTGAGCAACTGGTTGAGTTCGGCCAGCCCCTGATACAGCAGGCGCGCGGTCTCACCGAGGTTGGCTTTTGGCAGTTCGGCGATCCAGCGTCTCAGATCACGCGGTGTGCCATCGCAGAATGACAGGCTCGACTGCGTGGGTGTTGGCGCGCGCAACAACAGATGGGGGCTTGGATTGCTCATCTAACGGGCCAGCTCCAGCAAGGAAAACGTGCATCGTCCATCGGCAAGGTGACAAAAAATTGGTGGCAATATAATGCCACGACTCTAACAGCAATACGGTACAGGTGCATCGTTGGTGGTCGGCTCAGATTGCGACCGATTGTCCGTGGCATGACCTCGCGGGTTCGAGCGGCGTCGGACCGCGAGGTCACCAGCCTATCAGGCGTCCTTGGGCAAGCCCAGGCCCTGGCCCATGGCCACCGTCGAACCGGCTGCCAGGCCTTCGGCCCATTTCACCTGGTCCGGACCGAACAGAACGATGGCGGTCGAACCCAGCTTGAAGCGCCCGAGTTCGGCGCCCTTTTCCAGATGGATCGGCGCACGGGCCGCTTCATCGTAGCGGAACGTCTTGAGTTCGCGCTTGGGGGGCGTGACCAGGCCGGCCCAGACGGTTTCCACCGAGGCGACGATCATCGCGCCCACCAGCACCACGGCCATCGGCCCGCGCTCGGTGTCGAACAGGCAGACGACGCGCTCGTTGCGGGCGAACAGTTCCGGTACGTTCTCGGCGGTGCTCTGGTTGACCGAGAACAGACGGCCTGGCACGTAGACCATTTCGCGCAGGGTGCCGGCCAGCGGCATGTGGACCCGATGATAGTCCTTGGGCGACAGGTAGATCGTGGCGAACTCGCCGCCCATGAACGGCGCGGCCAGTGCGGCATCGCCGCCCAGCAACTCGAGGGCGCTGAAGCTGTGGCCCTTGGCCTGGAAGATCCGGCCGTGCTCGATCGGGCCGAGCTGGCTGACGGCGCCGTCGGCCGGGCAGAGGATCGCCCCCGGGGTCGGGTCGAGCGGTCGCGCGCCGTCTTTCAGGGCGCGGGTGAAGAAGGCATTGAAATGCTCGTAGGCGGTCAGGTCTTCAACCAGCGCCTGGGACATGTCCACCTGGTAGCGCTTGGCGAACCAGGCGGTGAAGGCGTTCTTGAACCAGCGCACCCGGCATTCGGCGATGCAGCCGGCCAGGCGCGACAGCAGGTGGTGAGGCAGCAGGTACTGGCTGAGGATGAACAAACTCTTTTTCATCAAGGGTCCTTGGGAATCTCAAATCTCTACAGGGGTGTCGGGGTGGTTGCCCCATTCGCCCCAGGAGCCGGCATAACCCTTGACGCGCGGATAACCGAGCGCCTTGGCCACCAGATAGGTGAAGCCGGAGCGGTGGTGGGTCTGGCAATGGGTGATCACTTCCTTGTCGGGAGTGATGCCCAGGCTGTCGAGGATTGCCGGCATATCCTTGCGGATGCGCAGGCTGCGCGCCTTGTCCATGCCGGCGGTCCATTCGAAGTTGACTGCGCCTGGAATGTGTCCGCCCTTGGCGGCCAGCACCTTCTCGCCGGAATACTCCAATGGGCCGCGGGCGTCCCAGATCGCCAGGTCGGGCGCGCCCAGGCGCGACTGCAGGTAATCGCGGGTGGCGGTCGGTTCGTCGTGCAGGGTCAGGGCAACCGGGCCGCCGGCAACCGCCGGGATGTCCTCGGACACCGGCAGGCCTTCGTCCAGCCACGCCAGCAGGCCGCCGTCGAGGTAGTGGTAGCGGGTGTGGCCGATGACATCCAGCAGCCAGATGAAACGGCCGGCCCAGCCGCCGCCTTCATCGTCGTAGACCACGTAGACCGCGTCCGGGTTGTGGCCCAGTTCGCCGAACAGGGCTTCGAGCGCCTCTTGCGGTGGCATCAGCCCCGGAGCCGGTGGCTGGCCCAACTGGGTACGCTTGGGGTCGACGAAACGTGCGCCGGGGATATGCCCCGCGCCGTAGCGGGCGCTGCTGGTCAGGTCCACCAGGATCAGCCCGGGGGTGTCGAGGCGCGGCAGCAGGTCGCTGGGCTCGATCACCAGCGGCAAGCCAGAGAAGTCAGGCATGTGGGTTCTCCTGGACGCAAAGGGGAGGATTGTAGCGCAAGCTTCAGGCGCTGCGGTTGGTAAAGGCGTGCAGCGCCTTTTCGATACATTGCATGGTTTTGCCGAAGGCTTGCACGGTGATCTCCGAAAACGGCACGCCCGCCTGGTCGGCCAGGATCACCATCACCACCCGACCGTTGTTGCTCAGCGAGCGCAACAGCAGGTGTTCGCCGGGAAGGAATTGCGCCCGCAGGCTGTTGGGCAGCAGTGCCTGGAACTGGCGAGCGTTTTCTGGCGACAGGCGAATCTGCGCGGGCTGCTTCATCAGTCGTTGCAGCAGCGTGCTCTGGGCCACCTGCAGGATCAGATTGCTCGCCTCGGCGGGAAGGCCGGCGGTCTGGTGCACCCGCAGTGCGCTGCGGCTGCGGTCGGTCATCAGGATCATCACCCGGCGCAGGCCGCAGGCCGCCAGGGCGTCGCGGGCCACGGTGGTCAGGTGCATGGCGTTGGTGAAACGGCTGGGTTCGGCCAGCAGTTGTGCGCAGTGCCTGCGCCAGAGCCCCATCGCCGCGGCGTCAGGGGCGGCGGCCGGCAACAGGTCGGCATGCACGCGGCGCACATGCCACGGCCAGATCAGAGCCTCGGCCGGGTGCCACAGGTCCTGCATCGAATGCTGGTTGGCGCTCTGGGCCGCCTGCTGGTGGATCTGTTGCTGCAACTCGTTCATCGGCTGCTGCAGGTACAGGCTCGACAGGTACTGCCAGCGCAGGCAGTGCGGGCTGTCCCAGGCCTGTTGCGCCGCCACGGCCAGGCCGTTGGCCAGCAATACGGTGTTGGCGGGCTGGTTCAGCCAGCGGCGCAGTTCCGGGTCGGCATCCAGTTGCTGTTGCTGGTGCAGGGGGCTCTCATTGTCGCGGGCGATATGCAGTGCCTGGGCGAGGGTCTTGCGTTCGTTGAGCAGCGTTTGATAACCCTGGGTCACCCACACTGGCAGGCGCCAGAACTCGGCCATGGCCTGGCACAGCTCCAGCAGGCGCACGCCGAACAGCTCCCGTTCGACCCTGGCGGCGGGCTCGTGCTTGTGCAGCACCCGCAGTTCCCAGGTTTCGAGCAGCCTGGGGTGGGTCAGTGCCAGTGGCCACAGGGGGGCCAGGAACAGCAGGCTGCCCCAGTGGATATCCTGCCAGAGCCGGGCCAGGCGGGCGGCAAACAGGCCGTTGGCCTGCTGGCTGGCATGCTGGCTGATCAGTTGCAACTGGCGCAGGGCGATCGGAATGTCTTCGGGCAGTCGTGCGGGCAGGCGCTCGAGCAACTCCTCGGTACGTTTCAGACCGAGGCGATTGATCGCGATCTCGAGGTTTTCGGCCGGCTCGGTCATGCTGCCGTGGGTGTGATGGTTGGCTTCGCAGATCACGCTCAGCGCCAGGGCCGGGCTATCCTGCATCAGCTCGGCGATGTCGCGCAGCGAGCTGCGGCTGTCGCGGATGGCCCGGCAGACGCGGTCGTGGCTGTCCTGCGGGACGGGCAGGCGAACGCCCTGCAACAGCCTGGTCCAGCCTTGCAGGGTGTTCGGTCTTGCACTGGACACAGCCGTTTGATTCGTCATGATTAAGCGCGATCATCACCATTAATGCGCCCGGAACGGGCCTGACGGCGCTGCGCTGGTCCTGCCGCCGAGGCCATGCACTGCCGGTTTTCTGGCTTTTCGCCTGAACTGGCTATAGTCTGGCGCAGTTTCGCCGATAAGTAGAAGAAGAGATTTACTAACTTCCGAATATGACCTTGAACCCGACTCAACAAGTACTCTCATTCTATGGCTAAAATCATCGGCATCATTGTCGTATTCGCGAGCGTGCTCGGCGGGTACGTGCTCTCCCACGGCAAGATTGCGGCGCTGATCCAGCCCTTCGAGGTCTTGATCATCGGTGGTGCGGCGCTGGGTGCTTTCCTGCAGTCCAACCCCGGCTACATGACCATGCACGTGGTCAAGAAATCCCTGAGCATGTTCGGCTCGCGCTTCAGCCACACCTTCTATATGGAAGTGCTCGGCCTGATCTACGAGATCCTCAACAAGAGCCGTCGTGAAGGCATGATGGCGATCGAGGGTGACATCGAGGATGCCGCGGCCAGCCCGATCTTCGCCAAGTACCCCGCCGTTCTGAAGGATGAGCGCATGACCGCGTTCATCTGCGACTACCTGCGCATCATGTCCTCGGGCAACATGGCTCCCCATGAGCTGGAAGGCCTGTTCGACATGGAACTGCTGAGCATGAAGGAAGAACTCGAGCATCCATCCCATGCCGTCACCGGCGTGGCCGACGGCATGCCCGGCTTCGGTATCGTCGCGGCGGTATTGGGGATCGTGGTGACCATGGCCTCCCTGGGCGATGGCGACCAGAAGTCCATCGGTCTGCACGTGGGTGCGGCACTGGTGGGGACCTTCTTCGGTATTCTCGCCGCCTATGGCTTCTTCGGTCCGCTGGCGCAATCCCTGGCCCACGATGCCAAGGAAGAACTGAACGTCTACGAGGCGATCAAGGCCTCCCTGGTGGCCTCGGCCTCCGGCATGCCGCCTTCGCTGGCAGTGGAATTCGGGCGCAAGGTGCTCTATCCGAAGCATCGGCCGAGCTTCGCCGAGCTGGAACAAGCGGTTCGCGGTCGCTGAGTCATGGAGAACAATCAGCCGATCATCATCAAGCGCGTCAAGCGCCTTGGCGGCGGGCACCATGGCGGTGCCTGGAAAATCGCCTTTGCCGACTTCGCGACGGCGATGATGGCCTTCTTCCTGGTGTTGTGGCTGCTGTCCACCGCGACCCCGGAGCAGAAGATCGCCATCGCCGGCTACTTCAAGGACCCGATCGGTTTTTCCGAGAGCGGTACGCCCTACATCATCGACCTGGGCGGTTCCCCGACGCTGGCGCCGGACAAGACCCTCAACCCGGAAGTGAAGTCCCAGCCGCAACCGGACAAGGTCACGGTCGACACCGAGCAGGTGGAGGGCATGGCCGAACAGGTCGAGAAGGAGCGCCTGGAACTGCTGCTGCAGGAGTTGCAGAACAAGGTCGACGAAAGCCCGCAGTTGCAGAAGTTCAAGGACCAGATCCTGTTCGAAATCACCCCGGACGGCTTGCGCATCCAGATCATGGACGCGGAAAACCGGCCGATGTTCGACTCCGGCAGTGCGCGCCTGAAGCCTTACTTCGAGGACATCCTGCTGGCGATGGCCGACACCATCAAGGCGGTGCCGAACAAGATCAGCATCAGCGGCCATACCGATGCCAAGCCGTACGCCGGCACCGGCGACTTCGGCAACTGGGAGCTGTCGGCCAACCGCGCCAACGCCGCGCGCCGTGCACTGGTGGCTGGCCGTTATCCGGACTCGCAAGTGGCGCGGGTGGTGGGTTATGCCTCGTCGGCGCTGTTCGACAAGGCCGATCCGTTCAACCCGGTCAACCGCCGCATCGACATCGTGGTGCTGACCAAGAAGGCCCAGAAAGCCATTGAGGGCGAGCAGGGCGCGGACGAGGCCAAGCCGGATGGCGCGGCACCGGTTCCCGGCGCGCCTGGCGCCTCGAATGCGGCCCCGGCCGACCCGAATGCGCTGCCGGCGGACAAGCAGCCGCTGCCCGCCCACGAGGTGCGGCAACGCTTGAACATCTTCGAGGATGGTGTATTGAAGATGGACGAGACGGGCAAGCCCAGAACCGGCTCCTGAGCCAGACGACAAGGCCGCGATGATCGCGGCCTTGTCGTTTCTGTCATTTCAATAGCTGTCTTGCGGCAGGCTGGCGATGATCGAGCGGTAGCTGTTCATCCGCTGCTGCTGGATACGCCCGTCTTCCAGGGCCTTGAGCAGGGCGCAGCCGGGCTCGCGATCGTGCTTGCAGTCGCGGAAGCGGCAGGTACCGAGCAGGTCGTTGAACTCGATGAAGCCGGCCTCGACATCGGCGCGGCTGACGTGGCCCAGGCCGAATTCGCGAATACCCGGGGAGTCGATCAGTTCGCCGCCGCCGGGGAAGTGGAACAGGCGCGCCGTGGTGGTGGTGTGGGTGCCCTGGCCGGACAGCTCGGACAGCGGGCCGACGCGGGTTTCCACCTCGGGCAGCAGGCTGTTGACCAGCGAGGACTTGCCGACCCCGGACTGGCCGACGAACACGCTGATGCGCCCGTCCAGTTGCCGTTGCAACTGCTCCATGCCGTTGCCGTGGTGGGCCGACACTTCCAGCAGCGGATAACCCAGTTGCCGGTAGACCGCCAGCAGCGCATTCAGGGCCGGGGCGTTGTGCTCGTCGATCAGGTCGAACTTGTTCAGCAGCAGCAGCGGGCGGATGCCGGCGTGCTCGGCGGCCACCAGATAGCGGTCGATCAGGTTGGCGTGGGGTTCGGGCAACGGCGCGAAGACGATCACGATCATGTCGACGTTGGCGGCCACCGGCTTGAGCTGGCCGCGGCTGTCCGGGCGCTTGAGCTCGGTTGTGCGTGGCAGTTGCGCGACGATCACGCCGATGCCCTGGTTGCCCGGGCGCCAGACCACCTGGTCGCCGGTCACCAGGGCTGGCAGGTTGGCCCGCAGGTGGCAGCGGAACACCTGGCCCTTGAACTCTCCTTCCAGGGCCTCGACTTCGACCTGCACGCCGAAGTGCGCAATCACCAGGCCTGTCTGTTCAGGGCCCAGGTCACCGCCCTCCAGGGCTTCCACGGCCTGTGACTCGCGTTTGGCGGCGCGTGCGGCGCGTTCGCCCTGGATCTTTTCGATGCGCCAGTTCTGGCGGCGGTTGAGCTGGCGTTTGGCCATGGGTGTTCCGTGTGGTCGAATCGTCGGGGAGGGTCAAGCGGTCGCGAGTTTAGCACGCCCGGCAAGCGCAGCCTGCGCTAAACTGTGCGGCTATGCCGAGGAGTCAAGCTATGCAAAATCCACAGAACCTGATCTGGATCGACCTGGAGATGACCGGTCTCAACCCGGACACCGATGTCATCATCGAAATGGCCACCATCGTTACCGACAGCGATCTCAATACCCTGGCCGAAGGCCCGGTGATCGCCATTCACCAGAGCGACGAGATCCTGGCCGGCATGGATGAGTGGAACACTCGCCAGCATGGCGGTTCGGGCCTGACCCAGCGCGTGCGCGAGAGCCGCATCTGCATGGCCGAGGCCGAGGCGCAGACCATCGCCTTCCTGGAGCAGTGGGTGCCCAAGGGCAAGTCGCCGATCTGTGGCAACAGCATCTGCCAGGACCGCCGCTTCCTGGCCCGTCACATGAAGTCCCTGGAAAGCTATTTCCACTACCGCAACCTGGATGTCTCCACCTTGAAGGAGCTGGCGGCGCGTTGGGCGCCGCAAGTGCGTGACAGCTTCCAGAAGGGCAGTACCCACCTGGCGCTGGACGACATCCGCGAATCGATCGCCGAGCTGCAGCACTACCGCAAGCACTTCATCAAGTTCTGACCGGTTGCCGTAGCCTGGATGGCAGGCTGTGTTCCCCATGGGCGCATGCACTCCAGTGGTTGCGCTCTTTTGGTGCGCTGCTCAAATGAGTAGACTGCGCGCCTTCTCCTGCCCGGACCGCCATCATGCTGCTGATGCTCTACCTCGTCGCCATTACCGCTGAAGCCATGACGGGCGCGCTGTCGGCCGGACGGCGCGGCATGGACTGGTTCGGCGTGGTGCTGATCGCCTGCGTCACCGCCCTCGGCGGCGGTTCGGTGCGCGATGTGTTGCTGGGGCATTATCCGCTGACGTGGGTCAAGCATCCGGAGTACCTGGTGCTGACTTCGGTCGCGGCGTTGGTGACGGTGTTCATCGCGCCGCTGATGCGCCATCTGCGTTCGCTGTTCCTGGTGCTCGATGCCCTGGGGCTGGTGGCCTTCACCCTGATCGGCTGCATGACGGCCCTGGAGATGGGGCAGGGCATGATGGTGGCCTCGGTCAGCGGGGTGATTACCGGCGTGTTCGGCGGTGTCTTGCGGGATATCTTCTGCAACGACATCCCGCTGGTGTTCCGTCGTGAACTCTATGCCAGCGTCTCCTTCGCCGCAGCCTGGTGCTTCCTGGGCTGCACCTACTGGCAGCTACCCAGCGAGCAGGCGATTCTGATCACGCTGTTCGGCGGTTTCCTGCTGCGTCTTCTGGCGATCCGCTTTCACTGGGAAATGCCCAAGTTCATCTACAACGACGCCGCCTGATCAGCCCGTTCGGCGTGCTGGCGCAGGGCCCACTGCACGTGTTCCCGGACCAGCTCGGAAGGGTAGTCACGTCGGCTGTTGAGGGCTTCCAGCACGGCGATGGTCGACGGCGCATTGCCCAGGCCGACGGCGAGGTTGCGCAGCCAGCGTTCGTAGCCGGCGCGACGCAGTGGCGAACCCTCGGTGTTTTTCAGGAAGGTCTCCTCGTCCCAGCGAAACAGCTCCGCCAATCCGGCGTTATCCAGGTTGTGCCGGGGTTGGAAGTCGCTCTCGACGGTAGGGCGGGCGAAGCGGTTCCATGGGCAGACGACCTGGCAGTCGTCGCAACCGAACACCCGGTTGCCGATCAGCGGGCGCAGGTCCTCCGGAATGGCGGTCTTCAGCTCGATGGTCAGGTAGGAAATGCAGCGCCGGGCATCCAGCACGTAAGGTCCGACGAATGCTGCCGTGGGGCAGATATCCAGGCAGGCCGAACAGCGCCCGCAATGTTCCGTGGCATGGGGCTCGTCCACCGGTAGCGGCAGGTCGACGAACAGCTCGCCGAGAAAGAAGTAGCTGCCCGCCTTGCGATTGAGCACCAGGGTGTTCTTGCCGATCCAGCCCAGCCCGGCCTGCTCGGCGATGGCCTTTTCCAGCACCGGGGCGCTGTCGACGAAGGCGCGGTAGCCGAAGGGGCCGATCACCTGCTGGATGCGTTCGGCCAACTGTTGCAGGCGTTTGCGGATCAGCTTGTGGTAATCGCGTCCCAGGGCATAGCGCGAGACGTAGGCCTTTTCCGGTTCGGCCAGGCACTGGACCATCCGGGTGTCGCCCGGCAGGTAGTCCATGCGCAGCGAGACCACCCGCAGCGTGCCCGGCACCAGTTCGTCCGGGTGCGAGCGTTTGCTGCCGTGGGCACCCATGTAGTCCATGTCGCCGTGATAGCCGGCATCGAGCCAGCGTTGCAGATGCTGCTCGTGTTCGCCCAGTTCCAGGCCTGCGATGCCCACCTGCTGGAAACCCAGTTCGCGAGCCCATTGTTTGATGGATTGGGCGAGGGCGGTGAGGTCGACGCTATTTACAGGCATGAGACAGGAGAAACCTAGGCTTTGGTGCGTATAATTCTGCCAGACATCAGAGCCGAACGACGCATGCCGCAGACCAAACCGCCTTTTCCCGATATTCAGTCGCTGACACCGGCGACCTTGCCGAGACTTCCCGCGCGTCAACCGGACGCCCACAAGGGCCAGTTCGGGCACGTGCTGCTGATCGGCGGGGACCGGCGTTTTGGCGGCGCGATCCTGCTCAGTGCCGAGACGGCCCTGCGCAGCGGTGCCGGGCTGGTCTCCCTGGCCACACGTGCGGAGCATGTGGCCGCCTCGCTGGCGCGCCTGCCCGAGGTGATGGTGCTGGGCATCGAGTCGGCCAATCAGTTGATGGACGTTCTTCGCCAGGCCAGCGTGCTGGTGGTCGGCCCGGGCCTGGGGCGGTTCGCCTGGAGCCGCAGCCTGTTGTCGGTCGCAGCGAATACCGCGGTGGCCCAGGTCTGGGATGCCGATGCGCTGAACCTGCTGGCCAATGGCGAGGCACGCCTGCCTGCCGACAGTGTGATCACTCCGCATCCTGGGGAGGCGGCACGGTTGCTCGGGCTGACGACCGCCCAGGTGCAGGCCGATCGGCCTGGCGCGGCGCGGGCGTTGGCGATGAAATATCAGGCGGTCTGCGTACTCAAGGGGGCCGGCAGCCTGGTCGCCGCGCCTGATGGAAGGGTGTCGCTCTGCGAGCGCGGGCATCCGGCAATGGCCACGGCCGGGTTGGGAGACGTGCTCGCCGGCCTGATCGGTGCGCTGCGTGCCCAGGCCATGGCAGGCTTCGAGGCCGCCTGCCTGGCGGTCTGGCTGCATGCCCGCGCCGGCGAGTTGCAAGGTGAAAAGGGCCGTGGGCTGGCGGCCAGTGATCTGATTCCAGCTATTCGTCAGTTGTTGGAGGAACAATCGCCGTGTCTGAATTAACCCTTCAATTGCCTGATGAAGAGAGCATGGTGGCATTTGGCCGAAAGATTGCCGAAGTCACCGCCGGTGTCGGGGTGATCTTCCTTGAAGGCGATCTGGGCGCCGGCAAGACCACGCTGTCGCGAGGCATCATTCGCGGTCTGGGGCATGCCGGTGCGGTCAAGAGCCCGACGTTTACTCTTGTCGAACCGTACGAATTTGCTGAAGTTCGTGCCTACCATTTTGACCTGTATCGCCTGGTGGATCCGGAAGAGCTCGAATTCCTGGGGATTCGCGACTATTTCGAAGGCGATGCCCTGTGCCTGGTCGAGTGGGCCGACAAGGGTGCAGGCTTTTTGCCAAAGCCCGACCTGACCATTACCATTAGCCCGCATGGCGGCGGGCGTTCGCTGCATCTGTTGTCCCGGGGATCGCGAGGCGATGCCTGGTGTGCCGCCTTGGCATTGGAGTTCAAATAGAGGATGGGGTTTGGTATGCGCATTCGCGCGTTGCTTGCAGTCGCAGGATTGTTGCTTGCGGCACTGACCGTCGACGCCGTGGCGGCGACACAGGTCAAGAGTGTTCGACTGTGGCGAGCCCCGGATAACACGCGACTGGTATTCGACCTGTCTGGCGCGGTCCAGCACAGCGTTTTCACGCTGACGGCGCCCGATCGCCTGGTGATCGACATCAATGGTGCGACCCTGGCCAGCCCGCTGAACGTGCCGACGGCCAATACGCCGATCACCAGCGTGCGAGCGGCCCAGCGTACCCCGACCGACCTGCGGGTGGTGGTCGACCTGAAGAAACCGGTCACCCCCAAGAGCTTCACCCTGGCGCCGAATGCGCAGTACGGCAACCGCCTGGTGGTCGACCTGTTCGACAACCCGGCCGATGCGGCGCCGACACCGACGCCGAGCTCCAACCCGGCGCCGAGCGTGGCGACCCTGCCGGCCGTTCCGGTGACGCCGGCGGAGCCTGCGATCAAGCTGCCGCCGGCACCGGCCGGCAAGCGCGACATCATCGTGGTGATCGACGCCGGGCACGGCGGGGAAGACCCGGGGGCCTCGGGTTCCCGCGGCCAGCACGAGAAGGACGTGGTGTTGTCGATCGCCCGTGAGCTGCAACGCCAGGTCAATGGCCAGAAGGGCTACCGCGCCGAACTGACCCGTACCGGCGATTACTTCATTCCGCTGCGCGGACGTACCGAGATCGCCCGCAAGAAAGGCGCTGACCTGTTCGTCTCGATCCACGCCGACGCCGCGCCTTCGGCGGCTGCGTTCGGTGCTTCGGTGTTCGCCCTGTCCGATCGTGGCGCGACCTCCGAGACCGCGCGTTGGCTGGCCGACAGCGAGAACCGTTCCGACCTGATCGGCGGTGCCGGCAATGTCAGCCTCGACGACAAGGACAAGATGCTCGCCGGAGTGCTGCTCGACCTGTCGATGACGGCCTCGATGACCTCCAGCCTGAACGTCGGGCAGAAGGTCCTGAACAACATCGGCCGGGTCACCCCGCTGCACAAGCAGCGCGTCGAGCAGGCGGGCTTCATGGTGCTCAAGTCGCCGGATATCCCCTCGATCCTGGTGGAAACCGGCTTCATCTCCAACTCCAACGAGGCCTCCAAGCTGGCTTCGACCAGCCACCAGCAGGCGCTGGCGCGGTCCATCAGCAGCGGTATCCGTCAGTTCTTCCAGCAGAATCCGCCGCCGGGCACCTACATCGCCTGGTTGCGTGACTCCGGCAAGATCGCCCAGGGGCCGCGTGATCATCGCGTCGCGCCGGGCGAGACGCTGGCAATGATCGCTGTGCGCTATCAGGTGTCGGTGGCTACTCTGCGCAGCGTCAACAGCCTCAGCAGCGATGAGCTCAAGGTCGGCCAGACCCTGACGATTCCCGGCACCGAACTGGCGGCCAAGCAATGAGTGAGTCGGTCTTGAAGGAACGCGCCCGTATCGAGCTGCTCAGCCCGCGCCTGGCCAACCAGATTGCCGCGGGTGAAGTGGTCGAGCGCCCGGCTTCGGTCATCAAGGAACTGCTGGAAAACAGCCTCGACTCCGGCGCCCGGCGTATCGACGTGGATGTCGAACAGGCCGGGGTCAAGCTGCTGCGGGTACGTGATGACGGCAGCGGCATTTCCGCCGATGAGTTGCCGCTGGCCCTGGCGCGTCACGCGACCAGCAAGATCCGCAACCTGGAAGACCTTGAACAGGTGATGAGCCTGGGCTTCCGTGGCGAGGCCCTGGCGTCCATCAGTTCCGTGGCCCGCCTGACCCTGACTTCGCGGACCCGTGACGCTGATCAGGCCTGGCAGGTCGAAACCGAAGGGCGGGAGATGGAGGCCCGGGTCCAGCCGGCGGCCCATCCGGTCGGCACCTCGGTGGAAGTGCGCGACCTGTTCTTCAATACTCCGGCCCGCCGCAAGTTTCTCAAGGCCGAGAAGACCGAATTCGATCACCTGCAGGAAGTGATCAAGCGCCTGGCGCTGGCCCGCTTCGATGTGGCCTTTCACTTGCGCCACAACGGCAAGGGCATTCTGGCCCTGCACGAGGCCAATGACGATGCGTCCCGCGCCCGGCGCGTGGCGGCTGTCTGCGGTTCGGGCTTTCTCGAACAGGCGCTGCCGATCGATGTCGAGCGCAACGGCCTGCATCTCTGGGGGTGGGTTGGCCTGCCGACGTTCTCCCGCAGCCAGGCTGACCTGCAGTACTTCTATGTCAACGGTCGGGCCGTACGTGACAAGCTGGTGGCCCACGCGGTGCGCCAGGCCTATCGCGATGTGCTGTTCAATGGGCGGCACCCGACCTTCGTGCTGTTCCTCGAGGTCGACCCTGCGGCGGTCGACGTCAACGTGCACCCGACCAAACATGAGGTGCGCTTCCGTGATGGGCGCATGGTTCACGACTTCCTCTATGGCACCCTGCACCGCGCCCTCGGCGATGTGCGGCCGGAAGATCAACTGGCGGCACCGGCGGCGGTCGCCGGCATCGTCCGGCCTACGGGTCTTGAGGCCGGCGAATTCGGCCCCCAGGGCGAGATGCGCCTGTCGGCCAACCTGCTGGAGCAGCCACAGTCCCAGCCGTTTTCGCCTTCCGCGGCCCCTGCCGGAGCGGGTTCGGGGGCCGGCTACCCGTATCAATATCGCCCGCAGTCGACGCAGATGCCGCCCGTTGCGGAAGCGCAAAGCGTCTATCGCGAGTTCTACGCGCCCTTGCCCGAGGCTGCCGCGCCGGCCCTGCCGGAAGGCCAGGGCGACGTTCCACCGCTGGGCTACGCGCTGGCGCAGCTCAAGGGGATCTACATCCTGTCGGAGAATGCCCAGGGCCTGGTGCTGGTGGATATGCACGCGGCCCACGAGCGGATCATGTACGAGCGGCTGAAGATCGCCATGGCCAGTGAAGGCCTGAGTGGCCAGCCGTTGCTGGTGCCCGAGTCCCTGGCGCTCAGCCAGCGCGAGGCCGACTGTGCCGAAGAGCACGCGGGCTGGTTCCAGCGCCTGGGCTTCGAGCTGCAGCGCCTGGGGCCGGAAAGCCTGGCCATCCGGCAGATCCCGGCCCTGCTCAAGCAGGCCGAGGCGAACCGGTTGGTGCAGGACGTGCTGGCGGACCTGATGGAGTACGGCACCAGCGACCGGATCCAGGCGCACCTGAACGAACTGCTCGGGACCATGGCCTGTCACGGCGCCGTGCGGGCCAACCGGCGGCTCGCACTGGCGGAAATGAACGCGCTGCTGCGGGACATGGAAAATACCGAGCGGAGCGGCCAATGCAACCATGGTCGTCCGACCTGGACTCAACTGGGTCTCGATGACCTGGACAAACTTTTCCTGCGCGGACGTTGATGACAGCTTCAAAACCCCTTCCGCCGGCGATCTTCCTCATGGGCCCTACGGCGGCCGGCAAGACCGACCTGGCCATCGAACTGACCAAGGTGCTCCCCTGCGAGCTGATCAGTGTCGATTCTGCCCTGGTTTACCGGGACATGGACATCGGCACCGCCAAGCCTTCGAAGGAGCTGCTGGCGCAGTTCCCGCATCGCCTGATCGACATTCTCGACCCGGCCCAGAGCTATTCGGCCGCCGAATTCCGCCAGGATGCCCTGGCGGCCATGGCCGACATCACCGCACGGGGCAAAATCCCCCTGCTGGTCGGTGGTACAATGCTCTACTACAAGGCTTTGCTCGAAGGGTTGGCGGACATGCCCGCGGCCGATCCGCAGGTGCGCGCCGAGATCGAGCAAGAAGCTGCACGCCTTGGTTGGCAGGCCCTGCACGATCAATTGGCAGGCATCGATCCGGAGTCGGCGGCGCGGATTCACCCCAATGACCCGCAACGTCTGAGTCGCGCGCTGGAGGTTTATCGGGTCAGCGGTTTGAGCATGACGGCCCACCGACAGCGACAATCTGCGCAAAGTACTGACGCAGCCGCTTCGGGACGCCCGCAATTACCCTATACTGTCGCCAATCTGGCCATCGCTCCAGCGAATCGCCAGGTATTGCACGACCGGATTGCACAAAGATTCACACAAATGTTGGAACAGGGATTCGTTGACGAGGTCGTAGCCCTGCGTAATAGAAGTGACCTGCATGTTGGGTTGCCGTCTATACGTGCTGTAGGCTACAGACAAGTCTGGGATTACCTGGATGGCAAGCTGACGGCGGCCGACATGCGCGAGCGCGGTATCATCGCCACTCGCCAATTGGCCAAACGCCAGTTTACCTGGTTGCGCAGTTGGGCTGATCTGCACTGGCTGGACAGCCTGGACTGCGACAATCTGGCGCGCGCCTTGAAATACCTCGGGACCATCTCCATATTGAGCTGAGTCCCTGTAAATGCCGTCTATCCTTGGGGGAGGACGGTAAAAGTCACTGTTTGCTCATTTTTTATTATTGATCCTTAAAGGAGTGCGGCACATGTCAAAAGGGCATACGCTACAAGACCCTTACTTGAATACCTTGCGTAAAGAGAGAGTCCCGGTTTCCATCTATCTGGTCAACGGGATCAAGCTGCAGGGTACGGTCGAGTCCTTCGACCAGTTCGTGATTCTGTTGAAGAACACCGTCAGCCAGATGGTCTACAAACACGCTATCTCGACAGTGGTGCCGAGTCGTCCCATTCGCCTGCCTAACGCCAGCGATTCCGAAAATGGCGGCGCTGAGCCAGGTAACGCCTGATAGGAGTCTCCTTTGTTCTTTGAGCGCCACGGTGGTGGTGAGCGGACCATTCTCGTTCACTTGGAAGGTCAGGACCCTGAGGCGCGCGAAGATCCGCAGGAGTTTCAGGAGTTGGCATCATCGGCTGGCGCCGAGACCGTCGCGCTGTTCAGCGTGCCGCGTCATCGGCCAACCGCCAAGTATCTGATTGGCACTGGCAAGGTCGAGGAACTTCGCGACCTGGTCAAGGCCGAGCAGATCGATATCGTGATATTCAATCACGTCCTCACGCCCAGTCAGGAACGTAACCTCGAACGAGCTTTCGAGTGTCGCGTGCTGGATCGCACGGGCCTTATTCTCGATATTTTCGCCCAGCGCGCACGTACCCATGAAGGCAAGCTCCAGGTCGAACTGGCCCAGCTCGAGCACATGAGCACGCGGCTGGTGCGCGGCTGGACCCACCTTGAGCGGCAGAAGGGTGGTATCGGCTTGCGCGGTCCTGGTGAAACCCAGCTGGAAACCGACCGGCGCCTGTTGCGCGTCCGTCTGCGGCAGATCAAGGGCCGCTTGGAAAAGGTGCGCAGCCAGCGCGAGCAGTCCCGTCGCGGGCGCAAGCGCGCCGACATCCCGACCGTCTCGCTGGTCGGCTACACCAACGCCGGCAAATCCACGCTGTTCAACGCGGTCACCGCTTCCGAGGTGTATGCCGCCGACCAGTTGTTCGCCACCCTCGACCCGACCTTGCGCCGTCTCGACCTGGATGACCTGGGGCCGATCGTGCTGGCCGACACCGTGGGCTTCATCCGCCACCTGCCACACAACCTGGTCGAGGCATTTCGCGCTACGCTCGAGGAATCGAGCAACTCCGATCTGCTGCTGCACGTGATCGACGCCGCGGAGCCGGACCGGATGCTGCAGATCGAGCAGGTGATGGTGGTGCTGGGCGAGATCGGTGCCCAGGACTTGCCGATCCTCGAGGTCTATAACAAACTCGATCTGCTCGAGGGGGTCGAGCCGCAGATCCAGCGTGGCGAGGATGGCAAGCCGCAGCGGGTCTGGCTTTCGGCCCGCGACGGCGTGGGCCTGGAACTGCTCGAGCAGGCGATTGCCGAGTTGCTGGGCAACGATTTGTTCGTCGGCACCTTGCGCTTGCCACAGCGTTTTGCTCGACTGCGTGCACAGTTCTTCGAGTTGGGGGCGGTTCAGAAGGAAGAGCACGACGAAGAGGGTGCCTGTCTCCTGTCGATTCGCCTGCCCATGGCCGAGTTCAATCGGGTGGTCTCGCGCGAAGGCATGAAGCCGCCTGAGTTTATCGAACAACACACTTTGCAATAAAAGCCTGACAAAGCGGTTGTGCTGCTGTCGCAGGCATTCTGTAGCATTGGTCGGCGCGCCGTGGGTGCGTCTTTGCTTTATCAGATGGAGAGCGCTATGGCTTGGAATGAGCCGGGTGGCAACTCGAACAATCAGGATCCCTGGGGTGGCAAGCGTCGTAACAACGGCGACCGCAAGGGGCCTCCGGATCTCGACGAGGCCTTCCGCAAGCTGCAGGAAAGCCTGAATGGGTTGTTCGGTGGCGGAAAGAAACGCGGTGACGACGGTGGTGGATCGGGCGGCAATGGCGGTGGTTTCGGCCTGCTGGGCCTCGGTCTCGTCGTGCTGGCGGCTGTCTGGCTGTACAGCGCCGTGTATGTCGTCGACGAGCAGGAGCAGGCCGTGGTGCTGCGCTTCGGCAAGTACTACGAGACGGTCGGCCCGGGCCTGAACATCTATTTCCCGCCGATCGACAAGAAGTACATGGAAAACGTCACGCGTGAGCGTGCCTACACCAAGCAGGGGCAGATGCTGACCGAAGACGAGAACATCGTCGAGGTGCCGCTGACCGTGCAATACAAGATCACCAACCTGCAGGATTTCGTGCTGAACGTCGATCAGCCGGAAATCAGCCTGCAGCAGGCTACCGACAGTGCCCTGCGCCATGTGGTGGGTTCTACCGCCATGGATCAAGTGCTGACCGAAGGTCGTGAGCAGATGGCCAGCGAGATCAAGGAGCGCCTGCAGCGTTTCCTCGATACCTATCGCACCGGTATCACCGTGACTCAGGTCAACGTGCAGAGCGCCGCGGCGCCGCGTGAAGTCCAGGAAGCCTTCGATGACGTGATCCGTGCCCGTGAGGACGAGCAACGTTCGCGCAACCAGGCCGAAGGCTACGCCAATGGCGTGGTGCCAGAGGCCCGTGGTCAGGCCCAGCGCATCATCGAGGATGCCAATGGTTACCGCGACGAGGTGATCTCCCGCGCCAAGGGTGAGGCCGACCGCTTCACCAAGCTGGTCGCCGAGTACCGCAAGGCACCGGAAGTCACTCGCCAGCGCCTGTACCTGGACACCATGCAGGAAGTCTTCAGCAACACCAGCAAGGTGCTCGTGACCGGCAACAAGAATGGCCAGAACAACCTGCTTTACCTGCCGTTGGACAAGATGATCCAGAACAGCCCGGCCAGCAGCTCGCCGGTCACCGGTTCGGCCGCTGCCAGCAGCAATACGGACGCCGTGCCGCATATCACTGAGCTGCCGCAAACGCGCACTAGGGAGAGCCGCTGATGAGCAATAAATCGCTGATCGCCCTGATTGTTGGCGTCATTGTGGTGCTGGCTGGCTGGAACTGCTTCTACATCGTGCTGCAGACCGAACGTGCCGTACTGCTGCAGTTCGGTCGTGTGGTGCAGACGGATGTCCAGCCCGGTCTTCACGTGAAGGTTCCCTATGTCAACCAGGTGCGCAAGTTCGATGCCCGCCTGATGACCCTGGATGCCCCGACCCAGCGTTTCCTGACGCTGGAGAAGAAGGCCGTGATGGTCGATGCCTACGCCAAGTGGCGGGTCAAGGATGCCGAGCGCTTCTACACCGCGACTTCCGGCCTCAAGCAGATCGCCGACGAGCGTCTGTCGCGCCGCCTGGAGTCCGGGCTGCGTGACCAGTTCGGTAAGCGTACCCTGCATGAGGTGGTCTCCGGCGAGCGCGACGCGCTGATGGCGGACATTACCGCTTCGCTGAACAAGATGGCCGAGAAGGAACTGGGTATCGAGGTGATCGATGTCCGGGTCAAGGCCATCGACCTGCCGAAGGAAGTGAACCGCAGTGTGTTCGAGCGCATGAGCACCGAGCGTGAACGCGAGGCTCGTGAACACCGTGCCAAGGGTAACGAGCTGGCTGAAGGTATTCGTGCCGACGCCGATCGTCAGCGTCGCGTTCTGCTGGCCGAGGCCTATCGTCAGTCCGAGGAGACTCGCGGTGACGGTGATGCCCAGGCCGCTGCCATCTATTCCAAGGCCTACGGCCAGGACCAGGAGTTCTATGCGTTCTATCGCAGCCTGCGCGCCTACCGTGAGAGCTTTGCGAACAAGAGTGACGTGATGGTGCTGGATCCGAGCAGCGACTTTTTCCACTATCTGGAAAAAGCCAAGCCCTGATCCGTCGCGCATCTACACACCCGCCGGGCGGCTAAAACGCCTGGCGGGGTGATCCTTTCGGAAAACGGGTGTATGATGCGGCAGCCGGGAAATTCCCGGCTTTTTTGCGTCTGCATGTTTGATTAACGGCAGATGGGTGGAAAACGGGTTGATCGACCCGACAGGTTTTTCGAGGAAAGTGGTAGGCGAAGCCGGTTTCGGCTGTTTCGTCGCGCCTTGCTTGCGCGTGCGTTAACCATTTTCTGCTTCACTCAAGGCTCGCCTGTGGGCTGGCCGCCCGGATCATGGGGGAAAGGCGTAATGGCAACGGTAGACCGCTGGCTCTTGCCAGATGGCATCGAAGAAGTACTGCCACCTGAAGCGGCGCGCATCGAAGTGGCGCGTCGCCAGGTGTTGGATCTGTTCCAGAGCTGGGGCTATGAGTTCGTTGTCACCCCACATATCGAGTACCTGGAGTCCTTGCTGACCGGCGCCGGCCAGGATCTGGACCTGCGTACCTTCAAGGTCGTCGACCCGCAGTCCGGGCGGCAGATGGGCTTCCGTGCCGATATCACGCCGCAGGTGGCGCGTATTGACGCCCACACCCTGCGCCGTGCCGGCCCGAGCCGCCTGTGCTACGCCGGCAGCGTGCTGCATGCGCAGCCGCGGGCGCTGTCGACTTCGCGCAGCCCGATCCAGTTGGGCGCCGAGCTGTACGGCGATGCCAGCCCGAGCAGCGACGTCGAGGTCATCAGCCTGATGCTGGCGATGCTGCAACTGGCCGATGTGCCGGATGTGCACATGGATCTCGGGCATGTCGGTATCTACCGCGGCCTGGCCCGTGCGGCCGGCCTGTCCGGGGAGGTCGAGCAGCAGTTGTTCGATGCCCTGCAGCGCAAGGCCATCGACGAGGTGATCGACCTTACCGACGGCCTGCAGCCGGACCTGGCGGCGATGCTGCGTTCACTGGTCGACCTGTGTGGCGGTCGCGAAGTGCTGGCGGCGGCGCGGGTGCGCCTGGCAGGGGCTCCGGCTCCGGTCATGGCGGCGCTGGACGACCTGCTGGCGATCGCCGAGCGCCTGTCCGTGCGTTTCCCGGACCTGCCGCTGTACTTCGACCTGGGCGAGCTGCGTGGCTACCACTACCACACCGGTGTTGTGTTCGCCGTGTTCGTTCCGGGTGTCGGGCAAGCCATTGCCCAGGGCGGTCGTTACGACGATATCGGCGCGGACTTCGGCCGGGCCCGTCCGGCAACCGGCTTCTCCACCGATTTGAAAACCCTGGTGACCCTGGGGCGTGCTGAGGTCGAGCTACCGTCTGGCGGTATCTGGATGCCTGACAGTGCGGATGCGGCTCTCTGGCAGAAGGTCTGCCAATTGCGCGGCGAGGGTCAGCGTGTCGTTCAGGCATTGCCTGGACAACCTTTGGCCGCTGCCCGCGAAGCGGACTGCGACCGGCAATTGATGCTGCAGAACGGGCTTTGGCAAGTATTGCCGCTGGTTTCTTGAGTTTTCCCGCCGGCGGCTGCCGGCACCAAGTTTGCGCGAATGAGGACAAGTGTTATGGGTAAGAATGTCGTAGTCCTGGGCACCCAGTGGGGTGATGAGGGCAAAGGCAAGATCGTCGATCTGCTGACCGAACATGCTGCCGCCGTAGTGCGCTACCAGGGTGGCCACAATGCGGGTCACACCCTGGTGATCGACGGCGAGAAAACCGTCTTGCACCTGATCCCGTCTGGCGTGCTGCGCGAAGGCGTGCAGTGCCTGATCGGCAACGGCGTGGTGGTTGCACCGGACGCCCTGCTGCGGGAAATCACCAAGCTGGAAGAGAAAGGCGTGCCGGTGCGCGATCGCCTGCGTATCAGCCCGTCCTGCCCGCTGATCCTGTCCTACCACGTCGCCCTGGACCAGGCTCGCGAGAAAGCCCGTGGCGAACAGAAGATCGGTACGACCGGTCGTGGTATCGGCCCGGCCTACGAAGACAAGGTTGCCCGTCGTGGCCTGCGTATCGGCGATCTGTTCCATCGCGAGCGTTTTGCCGCGAAACTGGGCGAATTGCTGGACTACCACAACTTCGTGCTGGTCAATTACTACAAGGAACCGGCCATCGACTTCCAGAAGACTCTGGACGAGTGCATGGAGTACGCCGAACTGCTCAAGCCGATGATGCTCGACGTCACCGCCGAGCTGCACAGCCTGCGTCGCGAGGGCAAGGACATCATGTTCGAAGGCGCCCAGGGTTCGCTGCTGGACATCGACCACGGTACCTACCCGTACGTCACCAGCTCCAACACCACCGCTGGCGGCATCGCCACCGGTTCCGGCGTGGGCCCGATGTACCTCGACTACATCCTGGGTATCACCAAGGCCTACACCACCCGCGTCGGTTCCGGTCCGTTCCCGACCGAACTGTTCGATGACGTCGGTGCCTTCCTGGCCAAGCGTGGTCACGAATTTGGCGCTACCACCGGTCGTGCCCGTCGTTGTGGCTGGTTCGACGCCGTCATCTTGCGTCGTGCCATCGACGTCAACAGCATTTCGGGCCTGTGCCTGACCAAGCTGGACGTTCTGGACGGCCTGGAGACCATCAATATCTGCGTGGGCTACAAGAACGAAAACGGTGCGGTCATCGACGCGCCAACCGATGCTGACAGCTACATCGGCCTGGAGCCGGTCTACGAGCAGATGCCAGGTTGGAGCGAATCGACCCTGGGCGCCAAGACCCTGGAAGAGTTGCCGGCGGCTGCCCGTGCCTACATCAAGCGTATCGAAGAGCTGGTCGGCGCGCCGATCGACATTATTTCGACAGGTCCGGACCGCAACGAAACCATCGTCCTGCGTCATCCATTCGCCTGATAAGTCGTTGATGTAAATCAAAAAGGGCCCCTTCTGGGGCCCTTTGTCGTTTCTGTCGGTTGTGCGGCACGACCCTTGCTGGGATTATCTTCTAAAAAAGTGTGCCATCAGATTAATGGCGCCCACGTGGAGGAGTCTTCGGTGTCGGCCATTCTCTCGCTGTTACAGAGTCGTTTGCTGCGGCCTGTGTTCATTACCCTGGGTATCGCCCTTTTGGTGCAGGTGCTGGTGGCGGTCGCCCTGACCCGAAGCACGGTCACGGCGCTCGAGGCCGATCTCGGCAGTCGTCTGGGTGCCGACAGTCAGAAACTCTCCGCTGAGCTGGAGCAGGCCGGCAGGGAAGTGACATCGAGCCTCGATAGTCTTTCTGCCAGTACGCGTCAGCGGCTGACGGCCGGCCTTTCTGCACGCTTGAAGGATGAGCAGGGGCAACTGCGGGCGACTCTGGAGAAGGATCTGAAGGATTCGGCCAACGACATGGCGCAATTGCTCGCCTCGGTCGCCCCGCGAGCCATGTGGGACAGCGATGTGCCCACGCTTTCCGAATTCGCCCGGCGCGCCCAGCGCAATCCGAACGTGCTGTTCGTGGTGTATGACGACGCCAATGGCGAGCATCTGACCCGTTATCTGAATCGGGAGAATCCGATCAACAAGGCGCTGCTGGAGAAGGGGCAGGGTGAGCGGGCGATGGACAAGCTGCTCAATGCGGCGAAGAACGACCCTTCGGTCTACTACCTCGAGGCCTCGATCAGCCCCAATGGCGTGGAAATCGGCAAGGTCTTGATGGGGGTGTCGACCGCATCGGTGGATGCCGACCTGAAGGCTCTGGACCAGCGTTTCTCTGCCCTGATCGCCAGCAGCGACCAGTTGGTCGGCGACAGCCTCAAGGGCGCCGCCGCCGACAGCTCGACGGCGATGCGGGCGCGTCTGCAGTCGGCGCAGGCGACGGCTACGCAGATGCAGGCCAATACCGCCGGTGCGGTCCAGGATGCGGCACAGGCCTTGCGCTGGCGGATTGGTCTGGGGCTGGCGCTGGTTGGCCTGGGCGTGTTGCTGCTGTTGGCCGTGGTGCTGGGGCGCCGGGTGGTCAGCAAGCTGCATCTGCTGATCGCGGCGCTCAATGACCTGGCGGCGGGCGAGGGCGATCTGACCAAGCGTGTACCGCTCGACAGCAATGACGAGATCGGTCACATGGCTTCGGCGGTCAACCGCTTCGTCGACAAACTCCAGCCGATCGTGCGCGAGGCGGGGGATGTGGCCCAGCGCACCGGTGTCGAGATCGGCGCGATGAGCTTGCGCAATGCCGGTGCCGACAAGGCGGCCGAATTGCAGCGTGATGAGGTGGAGCAGAGCCTGCGGGCCCTGGAGCGCATGGCGGACGAGGCGCAATCGGAAAGCCAGGCGATGCAGGCGGCGCTCCAGCAGGTGGTCGATATTCGTCAGGCTACCGACGAGAACACCCGGACTTCGGCTCAGGTTGGCGGTCTGATCGAGGCCCTGGCGGTGCAGGTCGACACCGGCTCCAAGGTGATCGAGCGCCTGGCCCAGCAGAGTGAGCAGATCGAGGTGGTGCTCACGGTGATCCATGGCATTGCCGAGCAGACCAATCTGCTGGCCCTGAATGCCGCGATCGAGGCCGCGCGGGCCGGCGAGACCGGGCGCGGCTTCGCGGTGGTGGCCGATGAAGTGCGGGCGCTGGCGAGCAAGACCCAGAGTTCCACGGGGGACATTCAGGCGCATATCGGTGCGCTGCAGCAAGGTGCGCGCGAGGCGGTGGCTGCGATCGGTCAGGCCGGGCGTCAGGCGAACGAGGGCCTGGCGGTGCTGCGTAACAGCGTCAAGCTGCAGCAGACGGTGCAGACCGCGGTCGAGCAGGTGCATGCGGCGATCGGCCTGGCGACCCAGGCGGCGGCGCAGCAGGCTGAGGGAGCGCATGCCGTGCGTGGGCGGGTCGAGGTGATTCATGCCCAGGCCGAGCGCGCGGCGCAGGCGGTGGTGGAGACCACGGCCAGCGGCAAGGTGCTCGACGGTCTGGCGGCGCAACTGAAGGCGAGCCTGGGGCAGTTCCGGGCCTGATGGGATGGGGCCCTGCTGGCCTTTCGTGGATAAACCGGGGCGCCGGCTCCCCCGGTTTATCCACGAAGAGGCTGGCCCGGGAGTCGCCACTCCAGAGGGAGGCAGTCATTTTCCGAAAGCCGGAAACGCAAAAACCCGCTTTCGCGGGTTTCTGGAGAGCTTCAGAAGTTCTGAAGCTTTGAAATTGGTGCCCAGGAGAAGACTCGAACTTCCACGACCTTTCGGTCACCAGCACCTGAAGCTGGCGTGTCTACCAATTTCACCACCTGGGCATCTTCAGCGTTGTCGCTGTTGATGTCGCGCACTATACGGACACTGTTTTGATCTGTAAACCCCTGTTTTGCTTTTAATAAATCATTTTTTCTCGACAGGGGTGGGTGGGGGCTTTTCTATCTTGGGGGTGTCGCGAAATATCGACTGTCCTGCAGTTACCACCGGCAGGCCGGCTTCCACGGAGGCGTGTTTCGGGGGAGGATATTTTTGCTGGACCAGAAACGCAAAAACCCGCTTTCGCGGGTTTCTGGAGAACTTCAGAATTTCTGAAGTTTGAAATTGGTGCCCAGGAGAAGACTCGAACTTCCACGACCTTTCGGTCACCAGCACCTGAAGCTGGCGTGTCTACCAATTTCACCACCTGGGCAGTATCTTCAACGTCTGCGTTGTCGATGGCGCGCACTATACGGAGCCTCTCAGGGGCTGTAAACCCCTGCAGGCAAAAAAATGCAAAAAATCTCTCAAGCGCTCTGCAATAACGTCTGGCGCTGCTGGCAAAGGGATTTTCTGGCGCCATCCGCGCCTGAAATTTCCCGTTTCAATACGCGTATGCCAAACTAACCGGGCATATAGACAAGGTGAAATTTATCTAATGGCCGATTGGCAGTCCCTCGATCCCGAGGCCGCTCGTGAAGCGGAAAAATACGAAAACCCTATTCCCAGCCGTGAGTTGATCCTGGCGCATCTGTCCGAGCGCGGGTCGCCGGCCAGTCGCGAGCAACTGGTGGAAGAGTTCGGTCTGAATACCGAAGACCAGGTGGAGGCTCTGCGCCGCCGCCTGCGCGCCATGGAGCGCGATGCTCAACTGATTTATACCCGTCGTGGCACCTACGCCCCGGTGGACAAGCTGGACCTGATCCTCGGCCGCATCGCCGGCCATCGGGACGGTTTCGGCTTCCTGATCCCCGACGACGGCAGCGAAGACCTGTTCATGAGTCCCGCGCAGATGCGCCTGGTATTCGACGGCGACCGTGCCCTGGCGCGGGTGTCCGGCGTGGACCGGCGTGGCCGTCGAGAAGGCGTGATCGTCGAGGTGGTGTCCCGTGCCCACGAGACCATCGTCGGTCGCTACTTCGAGGAGGGCGGCATCGGCTTCGTGGTGGCCGACAACCCGAAGATCCAGCAGGAAGTGCTGGTCACCCCGGGCCGTAACGCCAACGCGCAGATCGGGCAGTTCGTCGCGGTGAAGATCACCCACTGGCCAACGCCGCGCTTCCAGCCCCAGGGCGATGTGGTCGAAGTGGTCGGTAACTACATGGCTCCCGGCATGGAAATCGACGTTGCCCTGCGCACTTACGATATTCCCCATGTCTGGCCCGAGGCGGTGGTCAAGGAAGCGCGCAAGCTCAAGCCGGAAGTCGAGGAGAAGGACAAGGAGAAGCGTGTCGACCTGCGCGACCTGCCGTTCGTCACCATCGACGGCGAGGACGCCCGCGACTTCGATGACGCGGTCTACTGCGAGGCGATTCCGGGCAAGCTGCGGTTGTTCTCCGGTGGCTGGAAGCTGTACGTGGCGATCGCCGACGTTTCCAGCTACGTGAAAGTCGGCTCGGCGCTGGACGCCGAGGCCCAGGTGCGTGGCAACTCGGTGTACTTCCCCGAGCGCGTGGTGCCGATGCTGCCGGAAGAGCTCTCCAACGGCCTGTGCTCGTTGAACCCGCATGTCGATCGCCTGGCGATGGTCTGCGAAATGACCATCTCGAAAAAGGGCGAGATGACCGACTACGTGTTCTACGAGGCGGTGATCCACTCCCATGCGCGCCTGACCTACAACAAGGTCAGCACCATCCTGGAGCAGCCGAAGACCGCCGAGGCCAAGCGTCTGCGTGCCCAGTACGGAGAAGTGGTGCCAGACCTCAAGCAGCTCTACGCGCTGTACAAGGTCCTGCTGGCGGCCCGTCATACCCGTGGCGCGATCGATTTCGAAACCCAGGAGACCCGGATCATCTTCGGCTCCGAGCGCAAGATTGCCGAGATCCGTCCGACCACCCGCAATGATGCGCACAAGCTGATCGAGGAATGCATGCTGGCGGCCAACGTCGCCACCGCCGAGTTTCTCCAGAAACACGAGATTCCGGCCCTGTACCGGGTGCACGATGGTCCGCCGCCGGAGCGCCTGGAGAAGTTGCGGGCATTCCTCGGCGAACTGGGCCTGTCGCTGCACAAGGGCAAGGAAGGGCCGACGCCGAAGGACTACCAGGCCCTGCTGGCCAGTATCCAGAACCGCCCGGATTTCCACCTGATCCAGACCGTGATGCTGCGCTCCCTGAGCCAGGCGGTGTACAGCGCCGAGAACGATGGCCACTTCGGCCTGAATTACGAGGCCTACACCCACTTCACGTCGCCGATCCGTCGCTATCCGGACCTGCTGACGCACCGGGCGATCCGCAGCGTGATCCATTCGAAGCAGAACACCCCGCATGTACGTCGTGCCGGGGCGATGAGCATTCCGAAGGCGCGCATCTATCCGTACGACGAAGCGGCGCTGGAGCAGTTGGGCGAGCAGTGCTCGATGAGCGAGCGCCGTGCCGACGAAGCCACCCGCGACGTGGTGAACTGGCTCAAGTGCGAGTTCATGAAGGATCGTGTGGGCGAATCGTTCCCGGGCGTGGTCACCGCGGTGACCGGTTTCGGCCTGTTCGTCGAGCTGACCGACATCTACGTCGAGGGCCTGGTGCACGTCACCGCCTTGCCGGGCGACTACTACCACTTCGATCCGGTGCACCATCGCCTGTCGGGCGAGCGCACCGGTCGCAGCTTCCGCCTCGGTGATACGGTCGAGGTCAAGGTCATGCGCGTCGATCTCGACGAGCGCAAGATCGACTTCGAGATGGCCGAGAAAACCCTGTCGGCTCCGGTTGGGCGCAGCACTGGCAAGAAGCGTGGGGCCGAAGCCGCCCCGGCGCCGGTGGTCGAGCCGGCTGCCGAGCCGGCCCGGGCTTCCCGTCGCAGTGCCGAGAAGAAGTCCGGCGACGCCTACCGCTCCAGCGATGCCGCGGCGAAGAACGCCGAGGTGCGCAAGAGTCGCGAGATGAAGAAGGCGTTGCTGGCCGAGGCGAAGACTGGCGGCAAGCCCAAGGTCGAGAGCAAGGCCGGTCGGGGTGGCTCTTCGGAAAAGCCGAGCAAACACCGCAAGGGGCCGTCGAAGAACGGTCCGGCACGTAAATCCAAGGGCAAGTCATGAGTCAGCTGGAAAAGATCTACGGCGTGCATGCCGTGGAGGCGCTGCTGCGTCATCACCCCAAGCGCGTCAAGCAGATCTGGCTGGCGGAAGGCCGCAGCGATCCGCGGGTTCAGCCCCTGTTGCAGTTGGCGGGCGAGAACCGCGTAGCGGTCGGCCAGGCCGAGCGCCGCGAGATGGATGCCTGGGTCGAGGGCGTGCACCAGGGCGTAGTGGCGGAGGTCAGTCCGAGCCAGGTCTGGGGTGAGGCGATGCTCGACGAGCTGCTCGATCGCACCGAAGGCGCGCCGCTGATCCTGGTGCTCGATGGCGTGACCGACCCGCACAACCTCGGCGCCTGCCTGCGCACCGCCGATGCGGCCGGTGCGCTGGCGGTGGTGGTGCCCAAGGACAAGTCGGCAACCCTGACGCCGGCGGTGCGCAAGGTGGCCTGTGGCGCCGCGGAAGTGATTCCGCTGGTGGCCGTGACCAACCTCGCGCGCACCCTGGAAAAGCTTCAGCAGCGCGGTCTGTGGGTTGTCGGCACGGCGGGCGAAGCCGAGCAGGAACTGTACCAGCAGGACCTGACCGGCCCGACCATCCTGGTCATGGGTGCCGAAGGCAAGGGCATGCGCCGCCTGACCCGCGAACATTGCGATTTCCTGGTGAAGTTGCCGATGGCGGGCAGCGTCAGCAGTCTCAACGTCTCCGTGGCCACCGGGGTGTGCCTGTTCGAGGCGATGCGCCAGCGTAGCGTCAAGGCCGCCGCCAAGAAGGCCTGACCCGGGGCAGCCGACTGGCTGGCGATGAACGATCGGCCAATACCGCGTCGACACCATCGCCAGCAAGCCGGCTCCCACTGCTGAATCTGTTCAAATAATCACCAATTGCCTTGCGCCCCACGCGCCCCTTCTCTACAATTGCGCCCCTTGCCGTGATGGCTGGCGCATTTGTGCCTACTCCAAGGCAAGACACACCAGTGTCATTCACTCCTTGTCTGACCGCTTTTGAGTGGCAGGCTACAACCCGTAAGGAGCATTCATGCGTCATTACGAAATTATCTTCTTGGTCCACCCGGATCAAAGCGAGCAAGTCGGCGGCATGGTTGAGCGTTACACCAAGCTGATCGAAGAAGACGGCGGCAAAATCCACCGCCTGGAAGACTGGGGCCGTCGTCAACTGGCCTACGCAATCAACAATGTTCACAAGGCTCACTACGTGATGCTGAACGTTGAGTGCACCGGCAAGGCCCTGGCCGAGCTGGAAGACAACTTCCGCTACAACGATGCTGTGATCCGTAACCTGGTCATCCGTCGTGACGAAGCCATCACTGGCCAGTCCGAGATGCTCAAGGCTGAAGAAAACCGCAGTGAGCGCCGTGAGCGTCGCGACCGTCCTGAGCACTCCGACGCTGAAGGCGTTGAGGGTGATGACAGCGACAACAGCGATAACGCTGACGAGTAATCCACGGATCTTTTGAGGAGCCTATTACATGGCACGTTTCTTCCGTCGTCGTAAATTCTGCCGCTTCACCGCTGAAGACGTGAAAGAGATCGATTACAAAGATCTCAACACTCTGAAAGCCTACGTATCCGAAACCGGCAAAATCGTTCCAAGCCGTATCACCGGTACCAAGGCTCGTTATCAGCGTCAGCTGGCTACCGCTATCAAGCGCGCCCGCTTCCTGGCCCTGCTGGCCTACACCGACAGCCACGGCCGCTGAGACCGGGTCGTCGACAGGTAGTAAAGGATTGAGTGCATGCGTGCCTTAGCTGACTTCATCATGCGGGGACGTGTGCAGGCCACGCTGGTCGTGGCCGGAGCTGCGGCATTGCCGCTGTTGTTCTGGTTGAGTGCCGCCGCCGGGAGCCTCGTGCTCCTGCGGCGCGGTTCGGACGCTTCGAGCGTCCTGGGTATCGGATTGTTGTCGGTGTTGTTGAGCTGGCACTTTTTCGGCGACCCGACAGCCCTTCTGGTGCTGCTCGGCAGTTGCAGCCTGGCGTTGGTCTTGCGCGCCGGGCATACCTGGAACCGCGTGCTGCTGTGCAGCATGGCCGTGGGATTGTTGTGTGCGATGAGCCTGGGAACCGTGTTCGGTTCCTTCATCGAGTCGCTGGCGAAGACGTTCGAACACGTCATGCCGCTGGCGATGGGTGAGGTCTACGAGAAGTTCTCGGCCGACCAGAAGGCGTTTCTCATCTCCCTGACAGTCCCGCTGATGATCATTTCGACGGCGATTTCGTTGCAGGTCTTCAGTGTGCTGTGCCTGATTCTTGGGCGCTATTGGCAAGCGTCGTTGTATAACCCTGGTGGTTTCGGTCGCGAGTTTCGCGTCATCCGACTGCCGAAGAACGTGACGCTGTCACTGCTGGCCGTCATGTGTATCGCCCCGTTTTTCGGGTTGCATGCACTGATCCTGTTGCCGCTGTGCAGCGTACCGCTGGTCTTCGCCGGCCTGGCCCTGATTCACGGGCTGGTGGCGCAGAAACGACTGGCCTCTTTCTGGCTGGTGGGGATATACGTGACGTTCTTGCCGTTCATGCACCTGCTCGGTCCGTTGCTCGTGGTATTGGCCATTGTCGACAGCCTGATTGATTTTCGCGGACGCCTGGCGTCGAAGGACCCCGGTAACGGTTCCGCGAACGGTGAAGGTTAAAAGTTAAGAGGTTATTACCAAATGGAACTGATCCTGCTGGAAAAAATCGCCAACCTGGGCAACCTGGGCGACAAAGTAAAAGTGAAGGCCGGTTACGGTCGTAACTACCTGCTGCCTTTCGGCAAAGCCACCGCTGCGACCGCTGCCAACCTGGCCGCTTTCGAAGAGCGTCGTGCCGAGCTGGAAAAAGCAGCAGCCGAGAAGAAAGCTTCGGCTGAATCGCGCGCCGCCCAACTGGCTGAGCTGGAAGTGACCATCACTGCCACCGCTGGTGACGAAGGCAAGCTGTTCGGTTCGATCGGCACCCACGACATCGCTGATGCCCTGACCGCCTCCGGCGTCGAAGTGGCCAAGAGCGAAGTGCGTCTGCCGAACGGCACCATCCGCAACGTGGGTGAATTCGACGTCGCCGTGCACCTGCACGCCGAAGTTGAAGCAACCGTACGCGTTGTTGTGGTGGCTGCCTAAGCAGCACTCGATCGTCTGGCGGCTTGCCCGCCAGCCGGTTAACATCGGGCACGACTCTGTTCATTCAGGTCGTGCCCTTTGTTTTTTGGCTCCAACCAACTGATTCCAAGTGGCTATGAACGAAATCTCCGCTCCCGAGCAATACGATCTGCAAACCGCTGCCCTGAAGGTGCCGCCGCATTCCATCGAGGCCGAACAGGCCGTACTCGGTGGCCTGATGCTGGACAACAACGCCTGGGAACGCGTGCTGGACCTGGTCTCGGACGGTGACTTCTATCGACATGACCACCGCCTGATTTTCCGTGCGATCGCCCGTCTGGCCGACCAGAACCTGCCGATCGACGTGGTGACCCTGGCCGAACAGCTGGACAAGGAAGGGCAGACGGCCCAGGTCGGCGGCCTCGGCTACCTCGGCGAGTTGGCAAAAAACACCCCATCGGTGGCCAACATCAAGGCCTATGCCTCGATCGTCCGCGAGCGGGCTACCCTGCGGCAACTGATCGGCATCACCAACGACATCGCCGACAGTGCCTTCAACCCCGAAGGCCGTACCGCCGAGGAGATCCTCGACGAGGCCGAGCGGCAGATCTTCCAGATCGCCGAGGCACGTCCCAAGACCGGCGGACCGGTGGGCGTCAATGAGCTGCTGACCAAGGCCATCGACCGTATCGACACCCTGTTCAACACCTCCGACGCGATCACCGGCCTGTCCACCGGCTACACCGACCTCGACGAGAAGACCAGCGGCCTGCAGCCGGCCGACCTGATCATCGTCGCCGGCCGTCCGTCGATGGGTAAGACCACCTTCGCCATGAACCTGGTGGAGAACGCCGTGTTGCGCAGCGACAAGGCGGTGCTGGTGTACTCCCTCGAGATGCCAGGCGAATCGCTGATCATGCGTATGCTGTCGTCCCTCGGCCGCATCGACCAGACCAAGGTGCGTTCCGGCCAGTTGGAAGACGACGACTGGCCGCGCCTGACCTCGGCGGTCAACCTGCTCAACGACCGCAAGCTGTTCATCGACGATACCGCAGGCATCAGCCCGTCGGAAATGCGTGCGCGGACCCGCCGCCTGGTGCGTGAGCACGGCGATATCGCGCTGATCATGATCGACTACCTGCAGCTCATGCAGATCCCGGGCTCCAGCGGCGACAACCGGACCAACGAGATTTCCGAGATCTCCCGTTCCCTCAAGGCCCTGGCCAAGGAATTCAACTGCCCGGTGGTGGCCCTGTCCCAGCTCAACCGCTCCCTGGAACAACGGCCGAACAAGCGTCCGGTGAACTCCGACTTGCGGGAATCCGGAGCGATCGAGCAGGACGCCGACGTGATCATGTTTGTGTACCGCGACGAGGTCTATCACCCGGAGACCGAGCACAAGGGCATTGCCGAAATCATCATCGGCAAGCAGCGGAACGGTCCGATCGGCTTCATCCGCCTGGCCTTCATCGGCAAGTACACCCGCTTCGAGAACCTCGCGCCGGGCAGCTACAACTTCGACGACGACGAGTAGCGCCCAGTCGCCAGGCGTGCGACAGGGCAGACTCGATACGGATAAACCCGACGATTATCGTCGGGTTTGATCATTTTTTGTGCTATATTCCGCGCCCGCGATTTTTCATCTCGACACCTTTCATCTCGACATCGGTCACCGCCATGCAAGCAGCCAAGCCGTTATTTGACTATCCCAAGTACTGGGCCGAATGTTTCGGGCCAGCGCCCTTCCTGCCCATGAGCCGGGAAGAGATGGATCAGCTCGGCTGGGACTCCTGCGACGTGATCATCGTCACCGGCGATGCCTACGTCGACCATCCGTCCTTCGGCATGGCGATCATCGGCCGGCTGCTGGAAGCCCAGGGCTTCCGCGTCGGGATCATCGCCCAGCCGAACTGGCAGTCGAAAGACGACTTCATGAAGCTTGGCGAGCCGAACCTGTTCTTCGGCGTCGCGGCCGGCAACATGGACTCGATGATCAACCGCTACACCGCCGACAAGAAAATCCGCTCGGACGACGCCTATACCCCTGGCGGCGTGGCCGGCAAGCGGCCGGACCGTGCCAGCCTGGTCTACAGCCAGCGCTGCAAGGAGGCCTACAGGCACGTGCCGATCGTACTCGGCGGCATCGAGGCCTCGCTGCGCCGGATCGCCCACTACGACTACTGGCAGGACCGTGTGCGCAACTCGATCCTGATCGACGCCAGCGCCGACATCCTGCTCTACGGCAACGCCGAGCGGGCGATCGTCGAGGTCGCCCAGCGCCTGTCCTACGGTCAGAAGATCGAAGACATCACCGACGTGCGCGGCACCGCGTTCATCCGTCGCGATACCCCACAGGGCTGGTATGAAGTCGATTCCACGCGTATCGATCGGCCGGGCAAGATCGACAAGATCATCAACCCCTATGTGAACACCCAGGACACCGCGGCGTGCGCCATCGAGCAGGAAAAGGGGCCGGTTGAGGATCCGCAGGAAGCCAAGGTGGTGCAGATCCTCGCCAGTCCCAAAATGACACGCGACAAGACCGTGATCCGCCTGCCTTCGATGGAGAAGGTGCGTAATGATCCGGTGCTCTATGCCCACGCCAACCGCGTGCTGCACCTGGAAACCAACCCGGGCAACGCCCGTGCGCTGGTGCAGAAGCATGGCGAGGTGGATGTGTGGTTCAACCCGCCGCCCATTCCGATGACCACCGAGGAAATGGACTACGTGTTCGGCATGCCCTACCAGCGCATCCCGCACCCGGCCTATGGCAAGGAAAAGATCCCGGCCTACGAGATGATCCGTTTTTCGGTGAACATCATGCGTGGCTGCTTCGGTGGCTGCACCTTCTGCTCGATCACCGAGCACGAAGGGCGGATCATCCAGAACCGTTCCGAAGAGTCGATCATTCGCGAGATCGAGGAGATCCGCGACAAGGTACCGGGCTTCACCGGTGTCATCTCCGACCTCGGCGGGCCGACCGCGAACATGTACCGCATCGCCTGCAAGAGCCCGGCGATCGAGTCGGCGTGCCGCAAGCCGTCGTGCGTGTTCCCCGGCATCTGCCCGAACCTGAACACCGATCACTCGTCGCTGATCCAGCTCTACCGCAGCGCCCGTGCGTTGCCCGGGGTGAAGAAGATTCTGATCGCTTCCGGCCTGCGTTACGACCTGGCGGTCGAGTCACCCGAATACGTCAAGGAACTGGTGACCCACCACGTCGGCGGCTACCTGAAGATCGCCCCGGAGCATACCGAGGAAGGTCCGCTCAACCAGATGATGAAACCGGGCATCGGCACCTACGACCGCTTCAAGCGGATGTTCGAGAAGTTCTCGAAAGAGGCCGGCAAGGAACAGTACCTGATCCCGTACTTCATCGCCGCCCACCCGGGCACCACCGACGAAGACATGATGAACCTGGCGCTGTGGCTCAAGGCCAACGGTTTCCGTGCCGACCAGGTGCAGGCGTTCTACCCGTCGCCGATGGCCAGTGCCACCGCGATGTATCATTCGGGCAAGAACCCGCTGCGCAAGGTCACCTACAAGAGCGACGCGGTGACCATCGTCAAGAGCGAGGAGCAGCGCCGGCTGCACAAGGCGTTCCTGCGCTACCACGATCCGAAGGGCTGGCCGATGCTGCGCGAGGCCCTGCTGCGCATGGGGCGTGGCGACCTGATCGGGCCGGGCAAGCACCAGTTGATCCCGCTGCACCAGCCGCAGACCGACAGCTACCAGAGCGCCCGGCGCAAGAACTCGACGCCGGCCGGCAGCCACAAGGTCGGCAAGGACAGCGGCCGCATCCTCACCCAGCACACCGGCCTGCCGCCGCGTGGCAGCGACGGCAGCAAGCCCTGGGACAAGCGCGAGGAAGCCAAGGCTGCGGCCGCCGCACGCAACAGGCAGGCAGCCAAGGAGCGCGCCGATGCCGCCAAGGGCAAGGGCAAGAAGCCGGCCCGCAAGCCGGTGGTGCCGCGCTGACAAGCCGTTGTGCCTGACAGGACGCCAGCCTCGTGCTGGCGTTTTGCTTTCTATCGAAGAATCGGTGGGTTTGTTAAGGTTGCGGCGAATTTTCCACCGCTCGACTCAAGGATGAATCCCGCGTGAGCTCTTCGCTACCCGGCATTGGCATGGACTCCAGTCCCTCCCAGTTCTTCGCCCGCCAGCGCATCGCCAGCCAGGTCGACCTGCCACGGCTGTTTGCCGCGATCGACGCCGATCCCGGCATCGTCGGTGCCGGTGTCGTTTACATCGACGCCGAATTCAACGTGGTGACCCTGCGCGAGTTCCAGCCGATCTGCAGCATCAAGCCCAAGCGGGTGATCCTGCGCGAGGCGCAGAAGTACATCGCGCCGAAGCAGTTCGCCCAGCAGGTACAGGACAATCCCCGGGAGTCGCGGCTGGTCAGCGAGGCCATCAATACCAGCCTGTCGTGTGCCGGCGCGGTGATCGGCTGGGTCGTGGTGCTCAGCGGCTCGGTGGCGGTGCCGTTTTCGGCCGGGGCCAGTTCGGTGCTGGTCGCCATCGGCTATACCGCTGCGGCCGCCAGTACTGCGCAGTGTCTGGTTGGCGGCTATCGGACGGTCAACGAAGTGACCAACCCGGCGCGCAACGACTACCTCGACAGCGAGGCCTGGTACCAGTACACCTCGATCGCCCTGGATGCGGCTTCGCTGCTGGGTGTCGGCGCCTCCGCGCTGACCTCCATCAAGCTGGTGCGCATCACCAAGGCCACCACCGGCAAGAGTATCCGGGACGTGTTGCGCGGGCTCAATCGCCAGGAGCGTGCCAAGCTGACCAAGGAATTGCTGAGCATCAACGACCCGCGCCTTACCCCGAAAATGCTCAAGCTGAAACAGTTGGCCGGCGAGTTGCCCAAACGCTTCACGCCGACCGAGATCCGCCATGCCACCATCACCCAGATCAAGGATTCCCTGGGCGCGGCGATCGGGCTCACCGGCAGCGCCCTGTCCGGCAACGTGAAGACCATTGCCGTCGGGCTTTACGAGGAAATCGACGAATGATGGAGACGCTGAGCCTGCGGCGCTTTCTGGCGCGTTATTTCCCGACCTTCATCGGGGCGATCTTCGCCGCGCTGGTGGCTATCGCCTGTGGTCTGCCGTTGGCGGGGGACCACTATTTCCCCGCGGCTTCACTGGAGGAGCAGGCGACTGGTACGTTCGTCGCATTGATGTTGCTGGGCTTGGTGGTTGCCCACTGCAACTTCATGATCGTGCGCGGCCGGCCGCAGTGGGTTCGCGGCCTGGTGCTGGTGTTCGTGCTGTGTTTCCTGGGTGTGCTGCCGACCATCACCTCGCACCCGCATCGGATCGTCTACGCGCTGGCCCTCTTTGCCCCGTTGCTGGGCCTGCTGTTGCTCAACAGCCGGCGCCACCGCGAAATGCGCGAGCGCCTGGTGGAGATCCGCAAGCAGCGGGAGAGTCTTCGCCGTACGCTGGTGAAGCGGCGCTAGCGCCGGGTGGCTTCGCAGGTACCGCTGGCACCGCAGGCATAGGCGGCGAGCAAACTGTACAGCAGGCTGTCGATGGACATGGCGCAGACTCCGATGGATGACGATGGGCTAATGTTAAGTCGCGCGGATTCGTCTGGCTGGTTGATTGTATCCATCGAGGCGATAGCTTAGGATTGTATACAATTTCTTGATTCAGATCATGGGAACCCTGTCTGTCCTCAGGTAGTCTTCCTGCATTGATCCGCCGCTTTTCATACCCTGCCTTGGAGATTCACGATGTTTGCCAAAGTTGTCGCGGTATCCCTGCTGGCCCTCGCCAGCGGCCAGGTGTTCGCTGCCGAATGCAAGACCACTGTCGATTCGACCGATCAGATGTCCTTCAACACCAAGGCCATCGAGATCGACAAGAGCTGCAAGACCTTCACCGTGGAACTGACTCACGGCGGCAGCCTGCCGAAGAACGTCATGGGCCACAACTGGGTGCTGAGCAAGGAAGCCGACATGCAGCCGATCGCATCGGACGGCATTTCCGCCGGCATCGACAAGAACTACCTGAAAGACGGCGACACTCGCGTCATCGCCCACACCAAGATCATCGGTGCCGGCGAGAAGGACTCGGTCACCTTCGACGTGTCGAAGCTGAACCCGGCCGAGAAGTACGGCTTCTTCTGCTCGTTCCCGGGCCACATCTCGATGATGAAGGGCACCGTCACCCTCAAGTGATGGCCCTCACCTGGTCCCGCCCCGTGCGGGATCAGGACTGTTCGTTTTTCCGCAATTCCAGCCGAATCGTTTTTCCCTCCACTTCCTGTCGGCTGAATACCCCGCCCAACTGTTTGCGCTTGTAGTCGTTGCCCAGTGCCTGCCACTGCTCGTCGACGCTGTAGCAATTGAGGCTCTGCTGCGGTTCCAGCCCCGCAGGCGTGCTGTGCGGCTGCCAGTCGCAAAGGCCGCGATAGTGTTTTTCCCCCGATGACGGGAACCCCGACACGCCTGGACGCAGGTCGTCGCGCAGGGTGATCGCGCCGCTGCTGGTGATGCTGCGTTGATGGTTGTCCTGGCCATAGAAGGCCTCGGTCTCGAAGCTGACTTCGCTCAGATAGAGTTTGCAGCCGGGCAGTTCATAGCCTGTGGGCACCGTGAAGTCGAACGTGCGCGGGCTATCCAGTGGGACGGTATCGAAGTGCAGGGTCGGATGCTGGTACGGGCAACCGCTCTGCTGGTTGCCGGGGGTGTATCGGGCGCTGGCGCGCAGGGCCGTCTGGATCGGCATGCTGCCGCTGAGGATAAAGTGTTCCTTGCTCGGGCGGCCGCTGGCCGGGCGAGCGGACGGCTGGGTGGCGACGAAAATCCAGCACAGGGCGCCGATCAGGCCGGACAGCGGAATGATCCACGGGCGCTGGAAGAGCGGAGTGGCTCGGATATGGGGAGGCTTTTGCTTGAACAACATACGCAGCAGTCCTGGCCAACAGAGGATGGCGAAGACTGCTCCGCAGGGGGGACTGCCTCAATAGTTGCCGAAAAAAACAGAAAAATCCTACGGCAAACTGGCCGGCATCAGGCCTTTGAAACTGTCATTCCGAGGCTGGTCCGGGCGTCGTGGCGAGCCGGCAAGCCCGCCACGTTGCGTCTCCTCACGGTGCGAATGGCAGCTCGCGCTTGTGCCGGGTCTTTTCGTAGGTCCGGCAGATGATGTCGAAGGCTTCCTGGCGCACGGGCTGGCCGTGCAGGAACGCGTCGATCTCGGCATAGGTCACGCCATGGGAAGCCTCGTCCGGCTTGCCGGGTGCCAGGTCTTCCAGGTCGGCGGTCGGGACTTTCTCCACCAGCGACTCGGGGGCGCCGAAGCTGCGGGCAATGGCCCGGACCTGGTTCTTCACCAGCCCGCTCAGCGGCGCCAGGTCGCAGGCGCCGTCACCGAACTTGGTGAAGAAGCCCATCACCGCTTCCGCCGCGTGGTCGGTGCCGATCACCAGGCCGTTGGCGGCACCGGCGATGGTGTACTGGGCGACCATGCGCATGCGCGCCTTGGTGTTGCCGAGCACGAAGTCCCGCGAGACGGCGGCCTTGCCTTCGAACGCCGCCACTTCCGCGGCCAGCGCCTTGACCGCCGGGCCGATGTTCACGGTATGGCGCTCGTCGGGGTTGATGAAGTCCACCGACGCCGTGGCGTCGTGTTCGTCGAACTGGACTTCGTAGGGCAGGCGCACCGCGATGAAGCGATACTGCTCATCACCGGTGCGCTCCCGCAGTTCACGCACGGCGCGCTGCGCCAGCAAACCGGCGGTCAGCGAGTCGACGCCGCCGCTGATGCCCAGCACCAGGCTCTTGAGGCCCGAGTTCTGCAAGCAGTTCTGGATGAAGGTGATGCGCCGGGCGACCTCGGCCTCGAGGGCGGCCTTGTCGGCGAACGGCGGCTGGACCTTGAGCTGTTCAGCAATCTGGCGCTGTACGGCTTGCATGATTCACTCCTTGCGTAGGATTCGATCGAAAACGGATTAATCGGCCACCTGGAACACATGGCGCAGGTAGGAGACGAAATTCGGGTCCTTGCACTGGGCCTTGCCCGGTTCATCGGAGATCTTCGCCACGGGCTGGCCGTTGCAGGCGGTCATTTTAAGCACGATGCTCATCGGTTCCACCCCGGGAATGTCGCAGGTGAGGTTGGTGCCGATGCCGAAGCTGACATTGATCCGACCGCGCAGCGCCCGGAATATCTCCAGGGCCTTGGGCAGGTTGAGGCTGTCGGAGAACACCAGGGTCTTGCTCATCGGGTCGATGCCCAACTGGTGATAACGAGCTATGCATTTTTCGCCCCACTGTACCGGGTCGCCCGAATCATGGCGCAAGCCGTCGAACAGCTTGGCGAAGTACAGGTCGAAATCCTTCAGGAAGGCGTCGGTGGTGATGCAGTCGGTCAGCGCGATCCCCAGCAGGCCGCGGTACTCGCGGACCCAGCAATCGAGTGCGGCGATCTGGCTGTCGATCAGCCGCGGGCCGAGTTGCTGGTGGGCCATGATCCACTCGTGGGCCATGGTGCCGAGCGGCTTCATGTCGAATTCACGGGCCAGGTGCACGTTGCTGGTGCCGACGAAGCGTCCGGGGAAGTCATGCTTGAGCACGCTCACCACTTCTTCCTGGACGCGGTAGGAAAACCGCCGACGGGTGCCGAAGTCGGCGACTTGCAGGTGCGCCAGCTCGTCGGCACTGGCGTTGGCGGTCAGCCAGTCGAACTTGCGGTACAGCTGTTCGCGGGCCTGTTTCAGTTCGGTCTCCTGGTAGCGATAGCGGTTGCGCACCTCGCTGACGATCGCCAGCAGCGGCACCTCGAACAGGATCACATGCAGCCAGGGGCCGCGCAGGCGGATGAACAGTTCGCCGTTCTCGATGCCGGTGTGTACGTAGCGCAGGTTGAAGCGGAACAGGCCGAGGAAGCGCAGGAAGTCCGGCTTGAGAAAGCTGATGCGTTCGAGGAAGCCCAACTGGTCCATGCTCAGGCTCAGTTCGGCGAGGCGCTCGATCTGATAGCGGATCTCCGCCAGGTAGGGTTGCAGGTCCTCGCTGTTGCGGCAGCGGAAATCCCATTCGACTTCGACGTTGGGATAGTTGTGCAGTACCGCCTGCATCATGGTCAGTTTGTAGAAGTCGGTGTCGAGCAGGTTCTGCACGATGCGATCGCCAAAGGCCTTATCGCTCATAACGGGTGTCTCCATGCCGGTCGGCGTTGCGGCAGCTTTTGGGTGAATGGCGCTAGTGGCGCATATCAGGGGGTGGTTTTACCAGCGATTTTTGCTGGCATTGCGGGCCTATTCGCGGGCAAGCCACGCTCCTACAGAACGATGTCGTACATCAATGTCGTGCTCGACATCTCTCCTGTAGGAGCAGGGCTTGCCCGCGAAAGCGTTCTCAAGACCACCGCCAATCTCGATGACCTCCAGACTCCTCAGGCCTGCGAAGGATCGTCGATCTGCTCCTGCATCCACTGCACGAAATTCTTCACCTTTGGCACTTCCGCCGAGTGCTCCGGGTACGCCAGGTAATAGGCGTCACGGCTGGGCATCGCATGCGGCCAGGGGATCACCAGCTTGCCGTCGGCCAGTTCCTCCTCCACCAGAAAGCGCGGCAGCAGGGCCACCCCACAGCCGACCTGCGCCGCGCGAATGCACATGTAGAAGGTCTCGAAGCGTGGCCCGTGGTAGCTGTGTTCGGTGTGATAGCCCTGGTGCTCGAACCAGTCATGCCAGGCCTGGGGCCGAGAGGCGTTCTGCAGCAGGACCAGTTCGCTCAGCTGCGTCGGGTCTTCGAATGGCTGTCCGGGCAGGCTGGAGGGGGCACAGACCGGCACCAGCTCTTCGCTGAACAGCTTCAGGCACTCGGTGCCCGGCCGCGAACCCTGGCCGAAAAAGAATGCCAGGTCGCTGCGTCCCTGCAGCAGGTCGTCGGCGTCCTGTTCGCTGCACAGGTCCAGGTGGATATGCGGATGACGCAGGCGCCAGCCCTTGAGGCGTGGCACCAGCCAGCGGGCACCGAATGTCGGCGGCGTGGAAACCCGCAGGACTTCGGTTTCGCCACCGTAGGAGCGCAGGTAGTGGGTCGACATCTCCATCTGGGTCAGGATTTTTCGGACTTCCACCAGGTACAGGTTTCCCGCCGGCGTCAGTTGCAGGCGTCGGCGCACCCGGCGGAACAGCAGGTGCTGGAGCAGTTCTTCAAGCTGCGCGACCTGCTTGCTGACCGCGCTCTGGGTCAGGTTCAGCTCCTCTGCCGCGCGGGTGAAGCTCAAGTGCCGGGTAACGGCCTCGAAACACTGCAGGGCGGTGATCGAGGGCAGGTGTCTTTTATTCAGCATGAACGGGCCTTTTCTTCTGTTTCTTGCGCAGCATGAATAAACGGAATGATATCTCGCCTAATCGTCGTTTGTTGACAAGTCCGAAGGTCGCTACAACTACAACCTGAAGTTTTCCGATTTTCGTCTGGAGGAATGATCCCATGGTTGCCGCATTGCTCGATCGTCTTGGTGTTGACCCGGCGCTGTCTCAACAGGGCAGGCAGCCCGTGCATTCGCCGATCGACGGCAGCCGCATCGGCGCCGTGAACTGGCAGGGACCGGCCGAGGTCGAGCAGCAGGTCGGGCGCGCCGAGCGGGCCTTCGAGGCCTGGCGCCAGGTGCCGGCGCCGCGCCGTGGCGAGCTGGTGCGCCAGTTCGGCGAATTGCTGCGCCAGTACAAGGCCGACCTCGGCGAACTGGTGTCCTGGGAAGCCGGCAAGATCACCCAGGAAGGCCTGGGGGAAGTGCAGGAAATGATCGATATCTGCGACTTCGCGGTCGGCCTGTCGCGCCAGTTGTACGGCTTGACCATCGCTTCGGAGCGTCCTGGCCATCATATGCGTGAGACCTGGCATCCGCTGGGCGTGGTCGGGGTGATCAGTGCCTTCAACTTCCCGGTCGCGGTCTGGGCCTGGAACACGGCGCTGGCGCTGGTCTGCGGCAACCCGGTGATCTGGAAACCGTCGGAAAAGACGCCGCTGACCGCACTGGCCTGCCAGGCCCTGTTCGAGCGCGTGCTGAAGAATTTCAGCGATGCGCCGCCGTACCTCAGCCAGGTCGTCATCGGTGGCCGCGACGCCGGCGAAGCCCTGGTCGACGACCCGCGCGTGGCCCTGGTCAGCGCCACCGGCAGCACCCGCATGGGACGCGAGGTGGCGCCCAAGGTGGCCGCCCGTTTCGCCCGCAGCATCCTCGAGCTGGGCGGCAACAACGCGATGATCCTCGGCCCCAGCGCCGACCTGGACATGGCGGTGCGGGCCATCCTGTTCAGCGCCGTCGGCACCGCCGGCCAGCGTTGCACCACCCTGCGCCGGCTGATCGCCCACGAGTCGGTCAAGGACGAGATCGTCAGCCGGCTCAAGGCCGCCTATGCCAAGGTGCGCATCGGCCACCCGCTGGAGGGCAACCTGGTCGGCCCACTGATCGACAGGCACGGTTTCGATGCCATGCAGGACGCCCTCGAACAGGCCCTGAGCGAGGGCGGTCGGGTGTTCGGCGGCCAGCGCCAACTGCAGGAGCAGTTCCCCGATGCCTATTACGTCTCGCCGGCCATCGTCGAGATGCCCGAGCAGAGCGATGTGGTCCGGCACGAGACCTTCGCCCCGATCCTCTACGTGATCGGCTACAGCGACTTCGCCGAGGCCCTGCGCCTGAACAATGCGGTGCCCCAGGGGCTGTCCTCGTGCATCTTCACCACCGACGTGCGCGAGGCCGAGCTGTTCATGTCGGCGGTGGGCAGCGACTGTGGCATTGCCAACGTCAACATCGGCCCCAGCGGTGCGGAGATCGGCGGCGCGTTCGGTGGCGAGAAGGAGACCGGCGGTGGTCGTGAGTCGGGTTCCGATGCCTGGCGCGGCTACATGCGGCGCCAGACCAACACCGTCAACTACTCGCGGGAACTGCCGTTGGCTCAGGGCATCGTCTTTGACTGAGTCGGTGGAGCGCCCAGGCCCTCTTGGGTCGGGTTTGTCCCTGTAGGAGCCGGCGGTGCGTTGGGTTCAGGTGGCTGTTGGGTTTCATTTTCGGAGTCTGGCAATGGCGTTACGTGAAGAATGTCTATGGGAAAAGCTCACGCCCCAGCGGCCCGAGGCGCCGCGCTTCAAGGGTGAGCTGAGCGTCGACGTCTGTGTCATCGGCGCCGGCATTACCGGGCTGTCGGCTGCGATTCACCTGCGTGAGCAGGGCAAGAGCGTCTGCGTGCTGGAGGCTCATCGCACCGGGCATGGTGGTTCCGGGCGCAATGTCGGCCTGGTCAACGCCGGGTTGTGGATTCCTCCGGACGATATCGAGGCCGGTTTCGGCGAGGCCGTCGGCAGCCAGCTCAATCGCATGCTCGGCGGTGCCCCGGCGCTGGTGTTCAGCCTGGTCGACAAGTACGGCATCGATTGCCAACTGCGCCGCGAAGGCACCTTGCATATGGCCCACAATGCCCGTGGCGAGGCTGACCTGCGCAGTCGCGAGCAACAGTGGAAGCGTCGCGGCGCCCCGGTGGAGCTGCTGACCGGCAGCGCCTGCGAAGCCGCCACCGGTACGCGCAAGATTGCCGCCGCCCTGCTCGACCGGCGGGCCGGCACCCTCAATCCGATGGCCTACACCTCGGGCCTGGCCAAGGCCGCCGTCGGGCTGGGTGCCCGATTGTTCGACCAGTCGCCGGTCACCCGGCTGGAGCGCCAGGGCCAGCGCTGGTCGGTGCAGACAGCCGACGGCGCGGTCACTGCCGAACAGGTGGTGATGGCCTCCAATGCCTACACCGAAGGCGAGTGGACCGAGCTGCGGCGCAATTTCTTCCCCGGTTACTACTATCAGGTCGCTTCCGTCCCGCTGGACGATGACGCGGCGAAACGGATCCTGCCGGGCGGGCAGGGCTCCTGGGACACCCGCCAGGTGCTCAGCAGCATCCGCCGCGATGCCGACGGCCGGCTGCTGCTGGGCAGCCTCGGCAATGGCAACCAGAAACCCGCCTGGTTCCTGCGGGCCTGGGCCGACCGGATCCAGCAGCACTATTTCCCCTACCTGAAAAAGGTCGACTGGGAATGTACCTGGACCGGCTGCATCGCCTTCACCCCCGATCACCTGATGCGGCTGTTCGAGCCGGCGCCCGGCCTGGTGGCCGTCACCGGCTACAACGGACGGGGCGTCACCACCGGAACCGTGGTCGGCAAGGCCTTCGCCGACTACCTGTGTAACGGAAATCCTCAGGCCCTGCCGATTCCCTTTGCACCGATGCGGCCGGTACCGGCGGTGGGCCTGCGCAGTTGCCTGTACGAGGTCGGGTTCTCGCTGTATCACGCGGGCCAGTGCCTGCGGATCGTCATTTGATACAACAAAAGCGCCAATCCGGACGGCGCTTTTACCGGCTACGGCTAGCCTATATGGTGCGCGATGTAGCAGTCGTGCACTGTGAGTGTGCACTTCGGTGACGCATGTTGTTACATGGTGGTTGCACGCGTATGTGTGTCGAGGTTGCAGTAGTGGCACTTGAGGGTTGCACCTTTTTCTGAAAAAGGTTCTACCTTCGCCGAGTTAGACGGTTGCACGCCCAGTTGAAAAGGGCCCGAAACAGTCCAGAAAACCATAAGACAGTGACTTTTTTCAGAACAAAAAACCGATGGCACGCCCCTTGCTCTGAGCATTCAGTGAAGTCGCAGTGCCAAACTAAAAAAACTTGGAGCACCACCTCATGTCCCAGAAGTTTTACAAAAAAGGCTGTGTCGCCCTCGCAGTGGCTGCTGCGCTGGGTGTTTCTGCGTTTGCTCAGGCTGATCTGAAAATCGGTGTGGCCGGTCCCATGACCGGTGCCAATGCGGCGTTTGGCGAGCAGTACATGAAGGGGGCTCAGGCGGCGGCGGACGTGATCAACGCGGAAGGCGGGGTCAACGGCGAGAAGATCGTCCTGATCAAGGGCGACGACGCGTGCGAGCCGAAGCAGGCGGTAACGGTGGCCAAGGACCTGACCAACAAGCAGGTCGCCGGTGTCGTCGGGCACTTCTGCTCCTCCTCGACCATCCCGGCCTCGGAAGTCTATGACGAAGCCGGCATCATCGCGATCACGCCCGGTTCCACCAACCCGCAGGTGACCGAGCGCGGTCTGTCCGCGATGTTCCGCATGTGCGGTCGTGACGACCAGCAGGGCATCGTCGCCGGCGACTACATCGTCGACGTGCTCAAGGGCAAGAAGGTCGCGGTGATCCACGACAAGGACACCTATGGCCAGGGCCTGGCCGACGCCACCAAGGCGCAACTGATCAAGCGCGGCGTGACCCCGGTGATCTACGAGGGCCTGACCCGTGGCGAGAAGGACTTCAGTGCCCTGGTGACCAAGATCCGTGCCGCCGGCGCCGACGTGGTCTACTTCGGTGGCCTGCATCCGGAAGCCGGTCCCCTGGTCAAGCAACTGCGCACCGAAGGCCTGAAGGACGTCAAGTTCATGTCCGACGACGGTGTGGTGACCGATGAACTGGTGACCACCGCCGGCGGCCCGCAATACGTCGACGGCGTCTACATGACCTTCGGCGCCGACCCACGCCTGCTGCCCGACAGCAAGGCGGTCGTCGAGCAGTTCCGCAAGAACGGCACCGAGCCTGAAGGCTACACCCTGTACGCCTACGCCTCGATCCAGGCCCTGGCCGCCGGCTTCAACGGCGCCAAGTCCAACAAGGGCGAAGACGCCGCCAAATGGCTCAAGTCGCATCCGGTCAAGACCGTGATGGGCGAAAAGGCCTGGGACACCAAGGGCGACCTGAAAGTCTCCGACTACGTGGTCTACCAGTGGGACGCGAGCGGCAAATACCACCAACTGGAAAAACAGAAGTGACATGAGCCGATCGGCCGGCCCCGCGCGGGTCGGCCGGTCGCCACGTGTGTCCGTGCAGTTACCTGTCTTTTCTCGTAGAACTGCACATGGCTGTGCTGCGACGGCGGTTGAACCCCGGTCCGTCGCGGTGGGCTTCTGTGCAGTCTCTCAACGTGCGTGAGATTGCGTTATGGATGGTATTTTCCTGCAGCAACTGGTCAATGGCCTGACCCTCGGGTCGGTCTATGGCCTGATCGCCATCGGCTACACAATGGTCTATGGCATCATCGGCATGATCAACTTCGCCCACGGCGAGGTTTACATGATTTCCGCCTACCTCTCGGCAATCAGTCTGGCCCTGCTGGCCTACTTCGGTATCGAATCCTTCCCGCTGCTGATGCTCGGCACGCTGCTGTTCACCATCGTCGTGACCGGGGTGTATGGCTGGACCATCGAGCGTATCGCCTACAAACCCCTGCGCAACTCTACCCGGCTGGCGCCGCTGATCAGTGCTATCGGCATTTCGCTGATCCTGCAGAACTACGCGCAGATCAGCCAGGGCGCCAGGCAGCAGGGCGTTCCCACACTGCTCACCGGTGCCTGGCGCATCGAGGTCGGCAGTGGCTTCGTCCAGCTCACCTACACCAAGGTCTTCATCCTGGTGGCCGCGTTCCTCGGCATGGGCGTGCTGACCTACATCATCAAGTACACCAGGCTGGGGCGCATGTGCCGGGCCACCCAGCAGGACCGCAAGATGGCCTCGATCCTCGGGATCAATACCGACCGGATCATTTCCTATGTGTTCGTCATCGGTGCGGCCATGGCGGCCCTGGCCGGTGTGCTGATCACCATGAACTACGGCACGTTCGACTTCTACGCGGGCTTCGTCATCGGCATCAAGGCCTTCACCGCCGCGGTACTTGGCGGCATCGGCTCACTGCCGGGAGCGATGCTGGGCGGGATCATCCTCGGGATCTCCGAGTCGCTGTTCTCCGGGTTGGTCAACTCGGACTACAAGGACGTGTTCAGCTTCTCGCTGCTGGTCCTGGTCCTGGTCTTTCGGCCGCAAGGCCTGCTCGGCCGTCCTCTTGTGTCGAAGGTGTAAGCCATGTCCACTGCCACTGAAAAAAAACTCGATATCAAAAAAAGCCTGGTGGATGCCATTCTTGCCGGCCTGCTCGCCCTCATTGTCTTCGGCCCGATCGTCGGGGTCGTCCTCGAGGGCTACAGTTTCAACCTGGAACCGACCCGTGTCGCCTGGCTGGTGGCGATCGTCATGCTCGGCCGCCTGGCCCTGAGCCTCTACCTGCAGACCGCCAAGGGCAAGCGGCTGCTCGACAGCTTCGAGGGCGGCGGTTCGGGGGTGCACGTACTGGCGCCGGACTACAAGTCGCGCCTGCGCTGGATCATCCCGATCATGATCGCCATCGCGGTGGTCTTCCCGGTGTTCTCCAACTCCTACCTGCTGGGCGTGGTGATCCTCGGCCTGATCTACGTGCTGCTCGGCCTCGGCCTGAACATCGTGGTCGGCCTCGCGGGCCTGCTCGACCTCGGCTACGTGGCGTTCTACGCCATCGGTGCCTATGGCCTGGCCCTGGGTTACCAGTACCTCGGCCTGGGCTTCTGGACCGTACTGCCCCTGGCGGCCATCTGCGCGGCCATGGCCGGCTGCGTGCTGGGTTTCCCGGTATTGCGCCTGCATGGCGACTACCTGGCGATCGTGACCCTGGGTTTTGGCGAGATCATCCGCCTGGTGCTCAACAACTGGCTGTCGCTGACCGGCGGCCCGAACGGCATGCCGGCGCCGCTGCCGACCTTCTTCGGCCTGGAGTTCGGCAAGCGGGCGAAGGATGGCGGGGTGCCGTTCCACGAGTTCTTCGGTATCGCCTACAACCCGGACGTGAAGTTCTACTTCATCTACACCGTGCTGTTCCTGGTGGTGCTGGCGGTGCTCTACATCAAGCACCGGTTGACCCGGATGCCGGTCGGCAGGGCCTGGGAGGCCCTGCGTGAAGACGAGATCGCCTGCCGCGCCATGGGCCTGAACCATGTGCTGGTCAAGCTCTCGGCATTCACCCTCGGGGCCTCGACGGCAGGCTTGGCCGGGGTGTTCTTCGCCACCTACCAGGGCTTCGTCAACCCGACCTCGTTCACCTTCTTCGAGTCGGCGCTGATCCTCGCCATCGTCGTGCTCGGCGGCATGGGCTCGACCATCGGCGTGGTCATTGCCGCCTTCGTGCTGACCGTTGCGCCGGAGTTGCTGCGCAGCTTCGCCGAGTACCGGGTGCTGCTGTTCGGCGTATTGATGGTGTTGATGATGATCTGGCGGCCTCGCGGCCTGATCCGTATCAGTCGTACCGGGGTAGCCCCGCGTAAGGGTGTCTTGCACGAGGGAGCTGCGCAATGAACGATGAAATCATTCTCTCGGTCGAGAAACTGATGATGCACTTCGGGGGTATCAAGGCCCTCAGCGACGTCAGCCTGCAGGTCAAGCGCAACTCGATCTTCGCCCTGATCGGCCCCAACGGTGCCGGCAAGACCACCGTGTTCAACTGCCTCACCGGTTTCTACAAGGCCACCGGCGGCAGCATCATGCTCAATACCCGCGGCCGAGAGACCAACGTCATCCAGCTGCTGGGCGAGTCCTTCCGGGCCAGCGACTTCGTTTCGCCGAAGAACTTCGCCAGCCGGCTGTACTACAAGATGTTCGGCGGTACCCACCTGGTCAACCGTGCGGGGCTGGCACGGACCTTCCAGAACATCCGCCTGTTCAAGGAAATGTCGGTGCTGGAGAACCTGCTGGTGGCCCAGCACATGTGGGTCAACCGCAACCTGCTGGCCGGCATCCTCAATACCCGGGGCTACCGCAAGGCCGAGAGCGACGCGCTGGACACGGCGTTCTACTGGCTGGAGGTAGTCGACCTGGTGGACTGCGCCAACCGCCTGGCCGGCGAGCTCTCCTACGGCCAGCAACGCCGCCTGGAGATCGCCCGGGCCATGTGCACGCGGCCGCAGGTGATCTGCCTCGACGAGCCGGCGGCGGGCCTCAACCCTCAGGAAACCGAAGCGCTGAGCGCGATGATCCGGCTGCTGCGCGACGAGCACGATCTGACCGTGGTGCTGATCGAACACGACATGGGCATGGTGATGAGTATTTCCGACCACATCGTGGTACTGGACCACGGCAACGTGATCGCCCAGGGCGGGCCCGAGGCGATCCGCAACGACCCGAAAGTGATTGCCGCCTACCTGGGTGCGGATGAAGAGGAACTGGTATGAGTCAGGCTATCCTCGAACTGAAGAACCTGGACGTCTATTACGGACCGATCCAGGCCCTGAAGAAGGTCTCGTTGCACATCGACGAAGGCGAAACCGTCAGCCTGATCGGCTCCAACGGAGCCGGCAAGTCGACGCTGCTGATGTCGATCTTCGGCCAGCCGCGGGCGGCATCCGGGCAGATCCTCTACCGGGGCATCGACATCACCCACAAGTCCTCCCACTACATCGCCTCCAACGGTATCGCCCAGTCGCCGGAAGGGCGCCGGGTGTTCCCCGACATGACTGTGGAAGAGAACCTGCTGATGGGCACCATCCCCATTGGCGACCAGTTCGCCAGCGAGGACATGCAGCGCATGTTCGAGCTGTTTCCGCGGCTCAGGGAGCGGCGCAACCAGCGGGCCATGACCATGTCCGGCGGCGAGCAGCAGATGCTCGCCATCGCCCGGGCGCTGATGAGCCGACCCAAGCTGCTGCTGCTCGATGAACCGAGCCTGGGCCTGGCGCCGATCGTGGTGAAGCAGATCTTCGCCACCCTGCGCGAACTGGCTGCCTCGGGGATGACCATCTTCCTGGTCGAGCAGAACGCCAACCATGCGCTCAGGCTCTCGGACCGGGCCTACGTGATGGTCAACGGGCAGATCCGTCTCAGCGGTACCGGCAAGGAACTGCTGGCCAACGAGGAGGTGCGCAACGCGTATCTGGGCGGGCACTGATCCGGGTCCACAGGAACGCCCCGTGACCTTGACCGGTCCGGGGCTTTTTTCATATCCACAGCGCCAGGGGCGAATTGTGGAAAACGCCGGGCAAAACTTCGTGGGGTGCGACATGAAACCGCTGCAAACAGTTGTTTTGTCACCGTTTTGACTTGTCCCCGTTTGCTGTGGAATCGGCTGTGGGTAACGTGGGAGTAGCTGGCTGGAGGCCTTGTAGGCCGTGGCCTGTAGAGGTTTGTCTGTTTTTTGATCAGCCGTTTTTCGGTAAGCTCGAAAGACATTTGTCAACAGGTTTATGAGTGTCGCGCTCGCCCGGCAAGTGCTCGGGGAAGCCTGTGGATAACTCTGTGGGCAAACTCTGGAAAGACCGCCGTGGGCGGCGTAGCTACTGGCTTGGCGCCAGCCTGCGGAAACCCATCGGTGGGTCGCGATGGCCGATGGCTGCACATGGGCTTGCCCGGGGTCAAGCGAAAAACTTTTAAAACAGTGCTGCAGGCCTTGTGGATAGCGGCCTGGCGCTGTTCGACTTGCCCCCAGAGATTGTGGAAGGGACTGTGGATAAGATGCGTACATCCGGCGCCAGGCCACGGCTGGCTTGGGCTGTAGAGCTTTGAGCGTTTTTTGTACAGCCTTGCGTTGAACACGCGGCACAGTTGCTGGCCTCCGCCGGGCCGGGCATGCTGGGCGGCGAACGACCTTATTTCAGGCTGTAACCGCGTTTAGCTAGGAGAACACGATGACATCCACGCTGTTTATCACGGGCGCCACTTCCGGTTTTGGCGAGGCGTGTGCCCGTCGTTTTGCCGAGGCCGGCTGGAAACTGGTGCTGACCGGGCGTCGCGAAGAGCGTCTGAATGCCCTGTGCGCCGAGCTTTCCCAGCAGACCGAAGTGCATGGCCTGGTGCTCGACGTGCGTGACCGCAAGGCCATGGAAGAGGCCATCGCCAACCTGCCGCCGAGCTTCGCCAAACTACGTGGGCTGATCAACAACGCCGGCCTGGCCCTGGGCGTCGACCCCGCGCCCAAGTGCGACCTGGACGACTGGGACACCATGGTCGACACCAACATCAAGGGCCTGATGTACAGCACCCGCCTGCTGCTGCCGCGGCTGATCGCTCATGGCCGTGGCGCCAGCATCGTCAACCTCGGTTCGATCGCCGGCAAGTACCCGTACCCGGGCAGCCACGTGTATGGCGCGAGCAAGGCGTTCGTCAAACAGTTCTCCCTGAACCTGCGTTGCGACCTGCAGGGCACGGGCGTGCGGGTGACCAACATCGAGCCGGGGCTGTGTGAAAGCGAGTTCTCGCTGGTGCGTTTCGGCGGTGACCAGGCGCGCTACGACGCCACCTACGCCGGCGCCGAGCCGATCCAGCCGCAGGACATCGCCGAGACCATCTTCTGGGTGCTCAACACACCGGCTCACGTCAACATCAACAGCCTGGAACTGATGCCGGTGAGCCAGACCTGGGCCGGGTTCGCCATCGAGCGCGACAAGGCCTGAAACCCAGGTGATCGTGGGAGCCGGCTTGCGGGTGATCAGCCCAGATGGTCGGCCAGGCCGTACAGGCAGGTCGCCAGATGATAGGGCGTGGTCGACGGCATGTCCGCGCGGCTGACCACACCCTGTGCATCCAGGCATTCATGCCAGCCGCCCGGGTGCATGAACTGTGCGTGCAGGGCCCGGAGCTGGCGCTGCAGGCGCGCCGAGTTATCCACACGCAGGGTCAGCGCCCGCAGGTATTCGGCCTGCGCCCAGATCCGCTGGGTCGCGTCGCGCAGTGTCCCATCGATGGCCAGCATCGCGCTGACGGCTCCGCTGCGCGGGTCGACACCGGTCTGCTCGGCATAGGCGAAACCCCGTTGCAGGGACTGGTGCAGGGCGCTGTCACGCAGCACGGCCGAGGATTCGAGCAGGAACATCCACTCGAACTGATGACCCGGCTCGAACCAGTTATCCACAGTGCCCAGCGGCTTTTCCAGAATCACCCCGTGCTGGCGATCGACGAAGCGTTTCTGCAGGGCCGCGACCAGCGTCAGCATGTCGGCCTGTACGCGGGCATCCTCGCGTGCCGCAAGGGTGGCCAGGAAGGCTTCGGTCAGGTGCATCAGGGGGTTCTGCAACGGTCCGCTGCCGAGCGACGACCAGTCGCGGGTCAGGTCCGCCTCGTAGAGGCCGTCACCGGTGGCGAAGCGTACGGCAATCACTTCCAGTGCGGCATCGAGTACCGACTCCACCAGCGGTTCGCGGACCTTGGCCCAGTAATGAGCGCAGGCGAACAGGATGAAGGCGTGGGTATAGAGGTCCTTGCGGGTGTCCAGCGGGGCGCCCTGTGGGTCGATGCTGTAGAACCAGCCACCGTGCTCGGCATCATGGAAATGCCGCTGCAGCGAGCGGAACAGGGCGGCGGCGCGAGTGCCCGCGCCGGGGAAGGCGGCATCGCCGATCAGGCTGGAGAACAGGTACAGCTGCCGGGCGCAGGCCATGGCGCGATAGCGTTGTGGCGGCAGCGGGCGGTGCTCGGCGTCCAGCGCCTCATACGGCAGCGCCAGCTCGGCATTCCAGCCGGGGCCTTGCCACAGGGGGATGATTACCTGGCGCAAGTGCTGTTGCACGGTGGTGAACAGGCTCTTCGATTCGGGGGCGGCGGCAGAGCTGGAAACATCAGGCATCGGCAGGAGTCGTCGGGCAGGAGTGTGCGCAACATGGTAGCAGGCGACTTGTCGTCGTGTCAGATCAGTGGCTTTTCCGAGGTAGGCAGTACCTGGTCTGGGCAGGCAAGGGGAGGTAAGCCGAGAGGGGGGCAGGCCCATTTGCGGGCAAGCCAGGCTCCTACAAGGTCATGCTGTGCCGCCGGGATGCGTTCGACACAGCTCCTGCAGAAGCCGGGCTTGCCCGCGAACGGGCCTGCCAGGGCAGCGCAGGGCTCAACCGGCCAGCAACCAGACCCCGGTCGCCGCCGACGCCGCGCCAGCCAGTCGTACCAACGGCGCCGCTGCCTGCGGCAAGATCCGCACCAGCCCATAGCCCAGGCCATGCAGGGCCGCCGTTGCCAGCACGAAACCGGCGGCATACGCCCAGGGGCTGGACATTTCCGGCAGTTCCAGGCCATGGGCCACACCGTGGAACAGCGCGAACAGCGCCGTCGCGACGATCGCCAGGCTCACCGGGGGGCGTACCGCCAGCGCTACGGCCAGGCCCAGCGCCAGCACCGAGGCGGCAATCCCGCTTTCCAGGGCCGGCAGTTCCAGGCCGGCGAAACCGAGCAGGCCACCGACCAGCATGGTGCCGACGAAGGTGCAGGGCAGGGCCCAGCGCGCGCTGCCCTGCTGCTGCGCGGCCCACAGGCCGACCGCAAGCATGGCCAGCAGATGATCGAGGCCGCCGATCGGGTGGCTGATGCCCGCGACCAGGCCGCTGTCGCCATGGCCAGGGTGGGCGAAGGCCATGGCCGGAGCCAGCAGCAGGGTGAGGGCACTGAGGAGTTTCTTCAGACTCATGGGCAAATTCCTGGTGGGTTGAATGGTCAGGCCGCGGTCAGCAGGCCCTGGCGTTCGATGAAGGCGATGATGTCGTCCAGGCCCTGCCCGGTTTTCTGGTTGCTGAACACGAACGGCTTGTCGCCGCGCATGCGCCGGGTGTCGCCGTCCATCATTTCCAGCGAGGCGCCCACCAGCGGGGCGAGGTCGATCTTGTTGATCACCAGCAAGTCGGATTTGCAGATACCCGGCCCGCCCTTGCGCGGCAGCTTGTCGCCGGCCGAGACGTCGATCACGTAAATGGTCAGGTCGGAGAGCTCCGGGCTGAAGGTCGCCGACAGGTTGTCGCCACCCGACTCCACCAGGATCAGGTCCAGGCCCGGGAAACGCCGGTTCAACTGGTCCACGGCCTCGAGGTTGATCGAGGCATCCTCGCGAATCGCGGTGTGCGGGCAGCCACCGGTTTCCACGCCGATGATCCGTTCCGGCGCCAATGCCTGGTTGCGCACCAGGAAGTCGGCGTCCTCGCGGGTGTAGATATCGTTGGTGACCACTGCCAGGTTGTAGCGCTCGCGCAGGGCCAGGCACAGGGCCAGGGTCAGGGCGGTCTTGCCGGAGCCGACGGGACCGCCGATACCGACGCGCAGGGGTTGTGCGTTCATCTTGCTCTCCTAGGAACGAAACAGGCGGCTGTACTGGCGCTCGTGGGCCATGCACGCCAGTGACAGGCCGAAGGCGGCGCTGCCGATGTGTTGCGGATCTTGTTCGCTGGCCACCTGCTGCGCCTGCTGCAGCAGGGGCAGCAGTTCGCTGGTCAGGCGCTGGGCGGCCTGCTGGCCGAGCGGCAGGGTCTTCATCAGTACCGCCAACTGGTTTTCCAGCCAGCTCCAGAGCCAGGCGGCCAGGGCATCCTCGGGGCTGATCCGCCAGGCGCGGGCGGCCAGCGCCCAGCCGAGGGCCAGGTGCGGTTCGGTCTGGCGGGCGAGGAAGTCCCGTGCGGGGGCATCAAGGTCGGGAAGGCCATCGAGCAGTTGCTGCAGCGAATAGCCCATCTGCCGGCTTTCCAGATATAGCTCGCGGGTCTCGCGGCTGGCGCGGTGTTCTTCGGCCAACTGTGCCAGGCGCGGCCAGTCGGCCTGCGCCGCTGCAGTGCAGTGGGCCAGCAGCCGTGGCGCCTCGAAGCGGGCGAGATTGAGCAGCAGCTGGTCGCCGATCCAGCGGCGGGCGCTGGCCGGGTCATGCACCCGGGCCTGCTCCACGGCCATTTCCAGGCCCTGGGAGTAGCTGTAGCCACCGATCGGCAGTTGCGGGCTGGCCAGGCGCAGCAGCGCCCAGGCCGGATTCATGTGCGCACACCGAACTGGTGCAGGCGTGGCGGGTAGTTGAAGTCTTCGTCGCCATGCCGGGAATGATGATGGCCACCGCCGTAGGCACCGTGTTCCGGCTGGAAGGGGGCCTCGATGGTTTCGGCGTGGGCGCCCAACTGTTCGAGCATGGCCTTGAGCACATAGTCGTCGAGCAGCCGCAGCCAGCCGTCGCCGACTTGCAGCGCGACATGGCGATTGCCCAGGTGATAGGCGGCGCGGGTCAGTTCGAAGGCATTGGCGCAGGTGACATGCAGCAGCTGTTCGGGACGGGCGCAGACGCGGACGATACGGCCGTCCTCGGCTTGCAGGAATTCGCCGTCGTACAGAGGCGGCTGACCACGCTCCAGGAACAATCCCACGTCTTCACCGGTGGCACTGAAACAGCGCAGGCGGCTTTTGCTACGCGCCTCGAAGTTCAGGTGCAGTTCGGCGCTCCAGGCGGATTGGGGTTCGATTCTGCGATGAATCACCAGCATCTTGGGGCTTCCAGCAATGAGCAATGCCTGAGCTAGAGCAAAGGGCTTGCCAGTCGGACGAAACCTGGGAAATCCCTGTCAGAAAGCGCCGCGCGCCTGAAAAAGGAGCGTAGTGATGTTTCTGGATGTTTCAAGATGGTGCGCGGTCTGTTTTTCTGCGCGTTTTCGGTGCGTTTGAGGGGCGCCCGGCAGGGGAGGTGGTAAAGGGCGTTTCGTTCGCTCAGGGCGTTGAAAAGCTTCGCGGGCAAGCCCGGCTCCTACGCGCTTCCCATGCGGTGGGGTGGGGCGGGTTCACTCGGTGCTGCCGAGCCCCTGCCAGTGTTTCAGCCCGATGAAGATGAAGCGCAACTGCTGGGTGATCTTCGCCTGCGGCGCCAGGTAGTCGGGCAGCGGCTCCTGTGGCGGGTCGGTGATTTCCGGCAGGGTGGCGAACACGCTCTTGACGATCAGGTCGGCCATCACCTCCAGCCCGTCGGTGTTCAGGTGCTGCAGCTTGGGCATCAGGGCCAGGTCGACGGCCAGGTCCGAGCTGATGTTCTCGCGCAGGCGGGCGATGGCCTGGCGCACCGGTGAGGAGCCGCCGTACTGTTCGCGGGCGAGAAACAGAAACTGCGAGCGGTTCTGCGCCACGACGTCGAGAAAGATCCGCACCGAGGCGTCGATGATGCCGCCCATGACGAACTCGTTGTGGCGAACCAGGCGGATGGTTTCGCGGAAGGTCTGGCCCACTTCGCTGACCAGTGCCAGGCCGAGCTGGTCCATGTCGTCGAAATGCCGGTAGAAACCGGTCGGCACGATACCCGCGGTCTTCGCCACTTCACGCAGGCTCAGGCTGCCAAAGCCACGCCCACCCTCCATCAGATGGCGTGCTGCGTCCATCAGGGCATGACGGGTCTGTTGTTTCTGTTCGGCACGAGGCAGCATCGACGGGACGTTTTCTGAAAGACAGGAGCGGCGCACTCTAGCAAATCAGCTTTGCCGGCGTCGAACGTGGAGCGGGAGAGAGGGTAGGAAGCAGGAAATCGGGGTTGCAGAAATGTCGAAGCCCGATCCGGTGGATCGGGCTTCGCTCCAGGCCATCATGGCCTCAGCTCAAGGCTTGATGACGTTCGGCCAGGCGATCGGCACCGCCTTCGGTGATCAGGCCTTTGTCCTTCAGGCGATCATTCCCACCTTCGGCGAGCGTCTGGCCCAGAGGTGTGCGGTCGCTGCCGTTTTCTGCCAGGGTCTGACCCAGTGGGGTGCGGTCGCTACCATTTTCTGCCAGGGTCTGACCCAATGGGGTACGGTCGCTACCGCCTTCTGCCAGGGTCTGGCCCAGAGGGGTACGGTCGCTGCCGTTTTCTGCCAGGGTCTGGCCCAGAGGAGTACGGTCGCTGCCGTTTTCTGCCAGGGTCTGGCCCAGTGGAGTACGGTCGCTACCGTTTTCTGCCAGGGTTTGGCCCAGAGGGGTACGGTCGCTGCCGTTTTCTGCCAGGGTTTGACCCAGTGGGGTACGATCGCTGCCGCCTTCGGCAAGGGTCTGACCTTGTGGGGTGCGTTCGGAACCATCCGAGGCCAGGGTGTTCAGCGACTGGCTGACGGTGGCGTGGCTGGCCTGAGCTTGTGGGGCGGCCTGTTCACGGGCTGGCAAGGCATAGGCGTTGGCAGTCAGGACGGCAAGGGTAAGGCTGAGAAGTAATTGGCGTTTCATGATCGTTTGCTCCGTTGGAGGGCGATAAAGTGGGTACGGAGCTAATGTTACCCTTGCAAAATCGATATAAAAGTTCATAAGGACAATGTTAATAATCAACGGAATTGATTGTTCCGGGCGATGGCTCTAGATCGGGCCTTACAGCGTGTTACCCCTGCTCCGTACTGGGTATTTTCTACCCAGTCCTGCTTCATCCGAGGGCATGCCGGGGAACGAAAAGCTGATGGATCGGTCAGCTTCGGCCCGCTTCGATTTTCCTGGCCGAGGGCTTTTTCCATTAAACCTTGCCCGGGTTTTGTCAGTCGTAAAGGTATATCGCGTCGCTTTTTGGACGTTCAGCCGTTATCAGGAGCCTCGTGCAATGACGCGCACTCGAAAAATCTTTCTCTGGACCGGTGCCTGCCTGGTCCTGCTGCTGGCGGTGCTGGTGGCGATCATCGCGTTCTTCGATTGGAACCGGATCAAGCCGCCGGTCAATGCCAAGGTTTCCGAAATCCTTCATCGCCCGTTCGCCATCAATGGCGGCCTGTCGGTGCGTTGGCAGCGTGAGCCCGACGAAGGCGGTTGGCGCGCCTGGCTGCCCTGGCCCCACGTGATCGCCGAGGACCTGACACTGGGCAATCCGGACTGGTCGAAAAATCCGCAGATGGTCAGCCTCAAGCGTGTCGAACTGCGCCTTGCGCCGTTGCCATTATTGGTCCGGAAGGTGGTGATTCCGCGGATCGACCTGACCGAGCCGAATGCCAGTCTCGAACGGCTGGCCGATGGCCGCGCCAACTGGACGTTCCAGTTCGATCCCAAGGATCCCGACGAGCCGCCGTCCGCCTGGACGGTGGACATCGGCGCCATCGGCTTCGACAAGGGGCATGTCACCCTGGACGACAAGAGCCTCAAGACTCAGCTCGACCTGTTGATCGACCCGCTGGGCAAGCCGATTCCGTTCAGCGATATCGTCGGCGACAGCGCGGCGAAAAAGGCCCTGGAAAAGGGCTCGGCGCCACAGGACTATGCGTTCGCGCTGAAGGTCAAGGGCCAGTACCATGGCCAGAATCTCGCCGGGACCGGCAAGGTCGGCGGCCTGCTGGCGTTGCAGGACGCGGCCAGGCCGTTCCCGGTGCAGGCCGATGTGAAGATCGCCGACACCCGGATCGCCGTGGCCGGCACCCTGACCGATCCGCGCAACCTGGGAGCCCTGGACCTGCGCCTGAAGCTGGCCGGCAACAGCCTGGGCAATCTCTACCCGCTGATCGGGGTGACCCTGCCGGACTCGCCGGCCTACGAGACCGACGGCCACCTGATCGCCAGGCTGCATGAGCCGACCGGGGCGACCTTCCAGTATGAGCAGTTCAACGGCAAAATCGGTACCAGCGATATCCATGGAGACCTGTCCTACGCCGCCAGCCAGCCTCGGCCGAAACTCACCGGCGTGCTGGTCTCCAACCAGTTGCTGATGACCGACCTGGCGCCATTGATCGGCGCGGACTCCAATGCCAGGCAGAAGGCTCGTGGCGGTGAAAGCAAGCAGCCGGCGGACAAGGTCCTGCCGGTCGAGGAGTTCCGCACCGAGCGCTGGCGCGACATGGACGCCGATGTGGAATTCACCGGCAAGCGCATCGTCCACAGCGCCGAGCTGCCGTTCACCGACCTCTACACCCACCTGGTGCTCAACGATGGCGAGCTGAGCCTGGAGCCCCTGCGTTTCGGCGTGGCGGGCGGCAAGCTCGACGCACAGATCCGCCTCAATGGCCGCGCCACGCCGATGCAGGGGCGGGCGAAGCTGACCGCGCGCAACTTCAAGCTCAAGCAGTTGTTCCCCACCTTCGAGCCGATGAAGACCAGCTTCGGCGAGCTCAATGGCGATGCCGATATCAGCGGCACCGGCAACTCGGTGGCGCGTCTGTTGGGCACCTCCAATGGCGACTTGAAGATGCTGGTCAACGATGGCGCCATCAGCCGTGGCCTGATGGAGATCGCCGGGCTCAACGTCGGTAACTACGTGGTGGGCAAGATCTTTGGCGACAAGGAGGTGAAGATCAACTGCGCGGCGGCCGACCTCGGCATCAAGAGCGGCCTGGCGACCACCCGGTTGTTCGTCTTCGACACCGAGAACGCGATCATCTACGTCGACGGCACGGCCAACTTTGCCAGCGAACAGCTGGATCTGAAGATCAGCCCCGAGTCCAAGGGTTTCCGGCTGCTGTCCCTGCGCTCGCCGTTGTACGTGCGTGGCAAGTTCATCAAGCCGGATGCCGGTGTGCAGGCGGTGCCGCTGTTGCTGCGCGGTGCCGGCATGGTTGCCCTGGGCGTGATCGCCGGGCCGGCGACCGGGTTGCTGGCGCTGGTGGCCCCGGGTGGCGATGTGCCGAACCAGTGCGCGCCGTTGCTGGAGCAGATGAAGTCGGGCAAGGCGCCGCGGACAGTCAGGAACTGATTTTGTAGCGAGGATTGCACAGGTTACCTGTAGGAGCAGGGCTTGCCCGCGAAACTTTTAGCGGCCTTGAGGGCCTATTCGCGGGCAAGCCACGCTCCTACAGGGGGCCGGGCAGTGCTCTACAGATCCTGCAGGATGTCCGCCATGTCATCGGCATGTTCTTCCTCCTGGGCGAGGATGTCCTCGAAGATCCGCCGCGTGGTCGGGTCCTGGTCGCCGATGAACTGGATGATCTCGCGGTAGCTGTCCACCGCGATCCGTTCGGCCACCAGGTCCTCGTAGACCATTTCCTTGAGGGTCTTGCCGGCCACGTACTGGGCATGGGACTGCTGGGACAGCAGGTCCGGGTTGAACTCCGGCTCGCCGCCCAGTTGCACGATGCGCTCGGCCAGCCGGTCGGCGTGGGCCATTTCCTGGTTGGCGTGCTCGAGGAACTCGTCGGCAGCGACACTGGCCTTGAGCCCGGTGGCCATGAAGTAGTGGCGCTTGTAGCGCAGGGTGCAGACCAGCTCGGTGGCCAGCGATTCGTTGAGCAGCCGCAGGATTTCGCTGCGGTCGGCCCCGTAGCCTTCGGTGACCGCGCCGTTCTCGACATTCTTGCGCGCACGTTCACGCAGGGTGGTTACATCGGACAAATGCATGTCGCTCATCTCGATCTCCTGACTGATCCGGTTGGGGCGCCTCGCTCTGTTGGCGAGATCGCTACCCTGGGTGTGAGTGGCGCGAGAGCGAAAAAGTTTTATCCGATTGTTACGTAAAGGGTGGCCGAGCGCGGGATGTTGCCGTGTTGTCATCTTCCATGCCGATGCTTTCGTCCCAGGCCTCGTGGCTTGTGTGGCGGATTCGCATACCCGACTCCGGGCCACTAGGCTCTCATTCGTAACCTGTCATGGATGCTCACTGATGTCGCAAGAACTCGCCACGCGTTATCCGCTGGTGCTGGTACCGGGCATGCTCGGGTTCGTCCGGTTGCTGTGGTTTCCCTACTGGTATGGCATCACCCCGGCCTTGCGCGCGGGCGGCGCAACGGTGTTCCCGGTCCGGGTTTCGCCGCTGCACTCCAATGAGGTGCGGGGCGAACAACTGCTGTCGCGGATCGAGCAGATCCGCCGCGAGACAGGGGCGGAAAAGGTCAACCTGATCGGTCACAGCCAGGGCGCGCTGACCGCGCGGTATGCGGCGGCCAAGCGGCCGGATTGGGTGGCCTCGGTGACCTCGGTAGCCGGGCCCAATCATGGCTCGGAACTGGCGGATCACTTCCTGCGTCACTACCCGCCGAGCAGTGCCCGTGGGCGCCTGCTGACCTTCGTGCTCTGCGCCGTCGCACGGCTGATGGGTTGGCTGGAAACCGGCTGTCGCGGCCCGGCGTTGCCCATGGATCTGAACGCCTCGCATCACTCGCTGACCAGCGAAGGTGTCGCCCTGTTCAATCGCCAGTACCCCCAGGGGCTGCCGGACAGCTGGGGTGGGCAGGGCGCGGAACGGGTCGATGGCGTGCATTACTACTCCTGGGCCGGGATCCTGCAGCCGGGCATCACCGATCGTGGGCGCAATCTGTTCGACGGCACCCACCGCAGCTGCCGGCTGTTCGCCAGGACCTTCATCCGCGAGGCCGGGCAGTGCGATGGCATGGTCGGACGCTACAGTTCGCACCTGGGGACGGTCATCGGCGACGACTATCCCCTCGATCACTTCGATATCGTCAACCAGTCACTGGGCCTGGTGGGCAAGGGCGCCGAGCCGATCCGGCTGTTCGTCGAGCATGCCCGGCGGCTCAAGGCTGCCGGGCTTTGACCTGGCGCAGCGCCGTGGTCCAGCGCTCGGAGAGGATCACCCCGCCCAGCGTCATGGCGCCGCCCAGCAGGTGATACAGCGCCAGTTGTTCACGCAGGACCCCGGCGGCGATCAGCGCGGTGAGCAGCGGCAGCAGGTTGAAGAACAGTACCGTGCGGCTCGGGCCCAGCCGGGCCACCGCCTTCATCCACAGCAGCGGTGCGAGCATCGAGGCCAGCAGGCAGGCGTACAGCACCAGGCCGGCGTTGTGCAGGTTCGGGCCGACCTTGGGCGACAGCAGGTAAAGCGGCAACAGCGCGACCACCGCCACCAGAATCTGCAGGTAGAGCAACTGCAACGGTGGCAGGCGCAACTGCCACTTTTTCAGCAGGGTGCTGTAGACCGCATAGGCCAGGGTCGCGCCGAGCATCATGGCGTCGCCCAGGTTCAGGCCATGGGTCAGCAACGAGGCGAGGTCGCCCGCCGAGACCACCACCAGCACCCCGATGAAGGACAGCACCGCGCCGGACAGTGCGCCGGCGGTCAGGCGCTGGCCGAGGCTGACGATTGCCAGGGCCAGCGACATCAACGGCATCAGCGACAGGATGATGCCCATGTTGGTCGCCGTGGTCAGGGTCGCTGCGTAGTAGGCCAGGCTCTGGTAGGCGACCATGCCGAGCACGCCGAGGGCGACGATCCTGCCCAGGTGCGGGCGGATCGCCGCGCGGTTGGCGATGACCGGGCGCAGCAGGAAGGGGGTGAACAGCAGGGCCGCCAGCAGCCAGCGGTAAAAGCCGATTTCCGCCGGGAAGATCGCCCCGACGGCCATTTTGTTGACGACGGTGTTGCCGGCCCAGATGAAGATGGCCAGCAGGGGAAACGCGTATTGCATGGGAGTTGAGACCGCAAGGACAGGATGAGGCGAATTATCCGTTTGTCCGAATCAAGACTTATACTTCAATCCGGTCAATCGGCGTCGGAATCCGGACAGCATGCGCAAGATCCCCATCGAGATCCCTTCTTTCCCTGATTTGCCGGCACCGGTGTATTTTCGCTATGCCGAATTCGGCCCTGGCAGTCATGCGGCCAGCCACCGCCATCGCTGGGGCTCGCTGGACTACGTGTCCCATGGCGTCATCCATTACGAAGTGGCCGGCCGGCGCTTCATGTCGCCATCGCGCTATGCCCTGTGGATCCCGCCCGGCACCGAGCACAGTGCCTACAACACCCAGGCAATCGTCTACCGCTCGGTCTATGTGGCCGAGGAGCACTGCCGTGGCATGCCCGAGGTGGCGAGCACCCTGGCCATCAGCGACATCCTCAAGGCGATCCTCGGCGATTTCGCCCGGCGCGACGTGAAGATCCCCTGTGATCCTGCCGATATCCGCCTGGCCCAGGTGCTGGTGGACCAGCTGCACCTGGCCAAGGTCCACAGCTCCTACCTGCCGTACTCCGACGACCCGGGCCTGCTCAGCGTGCTCGAAGGATTGCAGGACGACCCGGCGGACAACCGCTCGCTGGCGCAGTGGGCGGCCGGCCTGCATGTCAGCGAGCGGACCCTGGCGCGCCTGTTCGTGCGTGAGCTGGGGGTGAGTTTTGGCGAGTGGCGCCAGCGCCTGCGGTTCGTCTGTTCGGTTCAGGCCCTGGAAGGCGGTCGCAGCGTCCAGGAGATCGCCTTCGACATGGGCTACAGCACCGCTTCGGCCTTCATTGCCATGTTCCAGCGCCAGGCCGGCTGTACACCGGAGCAGTACCGACGCCAGTCACGGCTGCCTTGAGCAGGGGGGCTGGCCGCTGGAGGTGTAACAGGGTTTGTCTACACTTCTTCGGGAGCCGTGCCCATCGGTGCGGCAACCAGGAGAAAACTCCATGAACATGCTGCGTATTCCTTTGTTGCTGGCTGGCCTGTTGCTGTGCTCCCAGGGCTTTGCCGCCACTGCTGCCCAACAGGCCCAGCAGGACAAGATGAAAACCTGCAATGCCGAAGCCACCACCAAGGCCCTCAAGGGCGATGAACGCAAGGCCTTCATGAGCAACTGCCTCAAGGCCCAACCGGCCAAGGCGATGACCCAGCAGGACAAGATGAAGACCTGCAATGCCGACGCCACCGCCAAGGCGCTCAAGGGCGACGAGCGCAAGACCTTCATGAGCACCTGCCTGAAGAAGTAGCCCGGGCCGGCAGGACCTCCACGGTGGCAGTTGGAGGTCTTCGGCGGTCGAGTTGGGTCGCGGGGGACTTTGTATCGTCGCGTGTACGTCCCCCTGGTTCTGTCACATGAACGCTGGCAGACTGCCCATCCCTTGGCTCTCTTTACGTTTTGAGGCTGTATGTCGGCGTTTCCCCAGCGTTATGTAGTCTTGGCCAGTTTGATCATCGTCTGCGGCAGCCTGCTGCTGGTCCTGCCGCTGCGGCTGCTGCCGAGCCTGTTGGCCGGCCTGCTGGTGTTCGAACTGGTGAACATGCTTACGCCCAAGCTCGAACACCTGATTGCCGGGCGCCGCGCGCGCTGGCTGGCGGTCGTGCTGCTGGGTACCCTGATCGTCAGCGTGCTGGCGCTGATCTTTGCCGGGGCCATCAGTTTCCTGCTGCACGAGGCGGAAAATCCCGGCGCTTCCCTGGGCAAGTTCATGCAGGTGGTGGACAAGGCCCGCGGACAGTTGCCACCGTTCATCGATGCCTACCTGCCGGCCAGCGCGGCGGAATTCCAGGTGGCTATCGGGGAATGGCTCAAGCGTCACCTGAGCGAGTTGCAACTGGTGGGCAAGGATGCGGCGCACATGTTCGTGACGTTGCTGATCGGCATGGTGCTGGGGGCGATCGTCGCGCTGCAGCATGTGCCCGATGCCAGCCAGCGCAAACCGCTGGCGGCGGCGTTGTTCGACCGTCTGCGCCTGCTGGTGCAGGCGTTTCGCAATATCGTCTTCGCCCAGATCAAGATCTCGGCGCTCAATACCGCGTTCACCGCCGTGTTCCTCGCGGTGATCCTGCCGCTGTGCGGGATCAAGCTGCCGCTGACCAAGACGCTGATCGTGCTGACCTTCCTGCTGGGGCTGCTGCCGGTCATCGGCAACCTGATGTCCAACACCCTGATCACCATCGTCGCCCTGTCGCTGTCGATCTGGGTCGCGGCGGCGGCGCTGGGTTACCTGATCTTCATCCACAAGCTGGAATACTTCCTCAACGCGCGGATCGTCGGCGGGCAGATCAGTGCCAAGTCCTGGGAACTGCTGATGGCGATGCTGGTGTTCGAGGCGGCGTTCGGCCTGCCCGGGGTGGTGGCGGGGCCGATCTACTACGCGTACCTCAAGAGCGAGTTGAAGCGGGCGGAGCTGGTCTGACTGGCGCAGTCGTGCTGCAGGACTTGTAGGCGCTGGCGCCGCGGCGACCCGGCTTGCCCGCGAAGCATTTGACGATTCCGGCATCGCTTTCGCAGGCAAGCCTTGCTCCTACAAGGTGTCGCAGTTCGTTGGGTTCGTGTTCCTGATCCGCGGGCGCAGGATCAGCCGTAGCGCTTCTGCGCGTCGATCGCCAGGCCGCTGCCGATGCTGCCGAAGATGTTCCCTTCGACGTGCCGGGCGTTCGGCAGCATGGCCGCGACGCTTTGGCGCAGCGCCGGGATGCCGCTTGAACCGCCGGTGAAGAACACCGTGTCGACCTGCTCGACCGCTACACCGGCGGTGCCGAGGATCTGCGTGACGCTCTGGCGAATCCGTTCCAGCAGGTTATCGATCGACGACTCGAACAGCGAGCGGCTCAGGTCGACGCTCAGGCCGGCCTCGATGCGGTCCAGTGGCACATGCCGGTTCTCGGCGTGGGTCAGCTGGATCTTGGTTTCCTCGACTTCCATCGCCAGCCAGTGTCCGGCGCGCTGTTCGATCAGCTTGAACAGGCGGTCGATGCCCACGGTGTCCTCGATGTCGTAGCGCATGCTGCCCAGGGCCAACTGGGATTTCTGCGAGTACACCGAGTTGATGGTGTGCCAGGTCGCCAGGTTCATGTGGTGGCTGGTGGGCATGTAGGCGCCGCTCTTCATCCGGCTGCCGTAGCCGAACAGCGGCATCACGCCCTGCAGGCTCAACTGCTTGTCGAAGTCGGTACCGCCGACGTGCACGCCGCCGGTGGCGAGGATGTCCTCGTGGCGGTCGTCCAGGCCACGACGCTGCGGCGACAGGCGCACCAGCGAGAAGTCCGAGGTACCGCCGCCGATGTCGACGATCAGCACCAGTTCCTCGCGCTCGATGCTCGACTCGTAGTCGAAGGCCGCGGCAATCGGTTCGTACTGGAAGGACACCTCCTTGAAGCCGATCTTCTTCGCCACTTCCACCAGGGTGTCTTCGGCTTCCTGATCGGCAACCGGGTCGTCATCGACGAAAAACACCGGGCGGCCCAGCACCACCTGCTCGAACTCCCGACCGGCGGTCGCTTCCAGGCGGCCCTTCAACTGACCGATGAACATCCCGAGCAGGTCCTTGAACGGCAGGGCGGTGCCCAGCACGCTGGTGTCGTGCTTGATCAGCTTGGAGCCCAGCAGGCTCTTGAGCGAGCGCATCAGGCGGCCTTCGTAACCTTCCAGATACTCGTGCAGGGCCAGCCGGCCGTAGACCGGGCGGCGTTCCTCGATATTGAAGAAGACCACCGAAGGCAGGGTGATCTTGTCGTCCTCCAGTGCGATCAGCGTTTCCATGCCGGGGCGCAGCCAGCCGACAGTGGAGTTGGACGTGCCGAAGTCGATGCCGCAGGCACGGGCCGCAGAGGCGTCTTTCATGTCTTTCGAGTTCCGGTGAAAAAACGGCCGCGCAGTGTATGCCAGTCGAGCGCGGAATCGAAGGCCGGTTATCCACTCAATCGTGCATGGATGACTTGAAAGGTGCGCCATTGCACCCAAACTTGCTGTCACTGGTTCGTGTTGTGTATCGGCGATGACAAGAAATCGCCGGCACGGCCGATAAACTTCTGACGCCCCGCCCAGTCACAGCCTTGAGATCGCGAAGGCGCATGCTGTGTCCTGCCGAGCGGCGCGATATCGATAATGCAGGGTGATCCCTAGATGGACTTCAAAGACTACTACAAGATCCTGGGTGTCGAGCCGACGGCGGATGACAAGGCGATCAAGGCCGCGTACCGCAAGCTGGCGCGCAAGTACCACCCGGATGTCAGCAAGGAAAAGGACGCCGAGGCCAAGTTCAAGGACGCCTCGGAAGCCTACGAAGCGCTGAAAAGCGCCGACAAGCGCGCCGAGTACGATGAACTGCGCAAATACGGCCAGCACGGCCAGCCGTTCCAGGGCCCGCCTGGCTGGCAGGGGCGTGGCGGCAACGGTGGGTTTGGCGGCGGCGGTGACTTCTCGGACTTCTTCAGTTCGATCTTCGGCTCGCGCGGCGCCGGATTTGGTGGCGGACAATCAGGTCGCAGCGCCGGCCGGCGAGGACAAGACGTGGAAATGGAATTACCGATCTTCCTGGAAGAGAGCCTGTCGAACGAGTCGAAGAAGGTCACCTTCCAGGTGCCTCAGTACAACGCGGCCGGCCAGCATGTGAGCAACACCAGCAAGAGCCTGAACGTGAAGATTCCGGCCGGGGTGACCGACGGCGAACGCATCCGCCTCAAGGGCCAGGGCGCACCGGGTGTCGGCGGCGGGGCCAATGGCGATCTGTACCTGACCATCCGTTTCGCACCTCACCCCAAATTCGATGTCGAAGGTGAGAACCTGATCATCACGTTGCCGCTGGCACCGTGGGAGTTGGCGCTGGGGACCGAAGTGGCGGTACCGACCCTGACGGGTAAAATCAATCTGAAGGTGCCCGCCGGCAGCCAGAACGGCCAGCGCATGCGGGCCAAGGGCCATGGCCTGCTGAACAAGGCCGGGCAACGCGGCTATCTGTTCGTGCAACTCAAGGCGGTCATGCCCAGGCACAGCGACGACGCGGTGAAGGCGTTGTGGCAGGAACTGGCGAAGAAGGCCGCATTCGACCCGAGAGAACAATGGAGTAGTTGATCATGAGTCCTGCCCTGAGCGTTCAACTGGATATGCAAGCCTTCTGCGAGGCGTCCGACCTGCCGGTCGCCTGTGTGATCGAAATCGTCGAACACGGCATCCTCGAACCTCAGGGCCGCTCACCGGACGCCTGGCGTTTTCTCGACCATGAACTGCCGATTGCCCGGCGTGCGGCGAAGCTGCGCCAGGATCTGGAACTGGAGTGGCAGGGCGTCGCCCTGGCCCTGGAGCTGTTGGGCGAAGTCCGGCAATTGCGCGCGGAGAACCAGATGCTGCGCCAGCGGTTGCAGCGTTTCGTCCCCGACTGAGTCTCGTGGGGGCGGTGGCCGGCCCGCCCGCTTGTTCGCGGCTGAGTCCGGCCCCACAAGTGCTCGCGCCGTGCATGGACCCTGCGAACGACGCTGACACGGTTATCCACGAACAGGCCCCGCTAACGCGGAGCCTTGCCCAGCGGCCTCGTATCAGAAGAGGAAGTAGCGCTGCGCCATCGGCAGCACCTGCGCCGGCTCGCACCACAGCAGCACGCCATCGGCCTTGACCTGGTAGGTCTGCGGGTCGACCTCGATCTGCGGCAGATAGTCGTTGTGGATCAGGTCGGTCTTCTGCACGTCGCGACAGCCCTTGACCACGGCGATCCGCTTCTTCAACCCGAGCTTCTCGGGCAGCCCCGCTTCCAGCGCCGCCTGGCTGATGAAGGTCAGGCTGGTGGCATGCCGCGAGCCGCCGAAGCTGGCGAACATCGGCCGGTAGTGCACCGGCTGAGGCGTCGGGATCGAGGCGTTGGCATCGCCCATCAGGCTGGCGGCGATCGCGCCGCCCTTGAGGATCAGCGTCGGCTTGATGCCGAAGAAGGCCGGGCGCCAGAGCACCAGGTCGGCCCACTTGCCCACTTCGATGGAACCGACCTCATGGCTGATGCCATGGGTGATCGCCGGGTTGATGGTGTACTTGGCGATGTAGCGCTTGACCCGGAAGTTGCTGTTGCCTTCACCGTCGCCCGGCAGCGGCCCGCGCTGTTTCTTCATCTTGTCGGCGGTCTGCCAGGTGCGGGTGATCACTTCGCCGACCCGGCCCATGGCCTGGCTGTCCGAACTGATCATCGAGAACGCGCCGAGGTCGTGCAGGATGTCCTCGGCGGCGATGGTCTCGCGACGGATGCGGCTCTCGGCGAAGGCCACGTCCTCGGCGATGCTGGGGTCGAGGTGGTGGCAGACCATCAGCATGTCCAGGTGCTCGTCGATGGTGTTGCGGGTGAACGGCCGGGTCGGGTTGGTCGAACTCGGCAGGACGTTGGCGAAGCCGCAGGCCTTGATGATGTCCGGCGCATGGCCGCCACCGGCACCCTCGGTGTGATAGGTGTGGATGGTGCGGCCCTTGAACGCGCCCAGGGTGGTTTCGACGAAACCGGACTCGTTGAGGGTGTCGGTATGGATCGCCACCTGCACGTCGTACTGGTCGGCCACGCCCAGGCAATTGTCGATCGACGCCGGGGTGGTGCCCCAGTCCTCGTGGAGCTTGAGGCCGATGGCACCGGCCTTGACCTGTTCGACCAGCGGTTCCGGCAGGCTGGCGTTGCCCTTGCCGGTCAGGCCGATGTTCATCGGGAAGGCGTCGGCGGCCTGGAGCATGCGTGCCAGGTGCCAGGGCCCGGAGGTGCAGGTGGTGGCGTTGCTGCCGGTGGCCGGCCCGGTGCCGCCGCCGATCATGGTGGTGACGCCGCTCATCAGCGCCTCTTCGATCTGCTGCGGGCAGATGAAGTGGATGTGGGTGTCGATACCGCCGGCGGTGAGGATCATGCCCTCGCCGGCGATCACTTCGGTACTGGCGCCGACGGCGATGGTCACGTCGGGCTGGATATCCGGGTTGCCGGCCTTGCCGATGGCGGCGATGCGTCCGTCCTTGAGGCCGACGTCGGCCTTGACGATGCCCCAGTGGTCGATGATCAGGGCGTTGGTGATCAGGGTGTCGACCACCTCGGCGGCGAGCAGTTGGCCCTGGCCCATGCCGTCGCGGATCACCTTGCCGCCGCCGAACTTCACTTCCTCACCGTAGGTGGTGAAGTCCTTCTCCACTTCGATCCACAGCTCGGTGTCCGCCAGGCGGACCTTGTCGCCGACGGTGGGGCCGAACATGTCGGCGTAGGCTTGTCGGGAAATCTTCATGTCGGTTCCTTGTCCAGATTGCCCATGACCCGGCCGGCAAAGCCGAACACGCGGCGCAGCCCGGCCAGTTCCACCAGTTCGACCTCGCGGCTTTGCCCCGGCTCGAAGCGCACCGCGGTGCCGGCCGGGATGTTCAGGCGCATGCCGCGGCTGGCGGCGCGGTCGAAGCTCAGGGCGTCGTTGGTTTCGAAGAAGTGGTAGTGGGAGCCGACCTGGATCGGTCGGTCGCCGCTGTTGGCCACGCTCAGGCTGACGGTCCGGCGACCGGCATTGAGCTCGATGTCGCCAGGCTGGATCTGATATTCACCAGGAATCATTCGGGTCGTCCCAGAGTCTTGAAGTAAATGGCGGTCGGGTGATGCCGGCCGTCCGGTGTGGTGCAGTAATCCGGCAGTTCGCCCACCCGGGTGTAGCCGAGGGCGCGGTAGAAGGCTTCGGCATCGGAGCCGGCCTGGGTGTCGAGGTACAACAGGCCGCGCCGCTGTTCGCGGGCCGCCTGCTCCACGGCCTGCATCAACTGCTGGCCGAGACCATGGCGACGGGCCTCGCCCCGCACCAGCAGTTTCTGCACTTCGGCACGGTTCTGCCCGTTGGGCTTCTGGCACAACTGCAGTTGCACGCTGGCCAGCACCTGCTCGTTGCGCACCACCACCCAGAGCAGCAGGCCGCCGTTGTCCAGGGCCGCCTGCACACCGTCGAAATAGGCACGCGCCTGGCGTGCATCGAGATCGGCCATGAAGCCTACGGAGGCACCGTACTCCACGGCATCGAGCAACAATTCGATCAGCCCCTGGCGGTAATGCGCAAAGCTTTCGTGGGTCACGCGACGCAGCTGGGCAGCGTTCATCGGCTTACTCCTTGGCGATGGCGGGCGGCAGGGCGCCCGGGTTCAGGCACAGTTGCATGAAGGTCAGGTCCAGCCAGCGGCCGAACTTCACCCCCACCTGGGGCATCTGCCCGGTGGTGACGAAACCCAGGCGTTCATGCAGGCGAATGGAGGCGCTGTTACCACTCTCGATGGCGGCGACCATGATGTGCTTGCCGCCATGACGGGCGCGTTCGATCAGCGCCGTCATCAGCCTGGGTCCCAGGCCGTTGCCGCGCTGGTCGTTGCGCACGTACACCGAGTGTTCGACGGTGTGGCGGAAGCCCTCGAAGGGCCGCCAGTCACCGAAGGAAGCGTAGCCGAGCACGCTGTCGGTACTGTCGACGATCACCAGGATCGGATAGGCCTGGGCCTGGCGGGCGCTGAACCAGGCCTGGCGGTTGCCGAGGTCCACCGGTTGCTCGTTCCAGATCGCCGTGGTGTTGAGCACCGCGTCGTTGTAGATGTCGCGAATGGCCGGCAGGTCGGCATGCAGGGCATCGCGGATGACGTAGGACATGGGCGGCCTCAGACGATCGGCTGGTGGACGGTGACCAGCTTGGTACCGTCGGGGAAAGTCGCTTCGACCTGGATCTCCGGGATCATCTCCGGGATGCCTTCCATCACCTGTTCGCGGCTGAGCAGTGTGGTGCCGTAGTGCATCAGTTCGGCCACGGTCTGGCCGTCGCGGGCGCCTTCGAGCAGCGCGGCCGAGATGTAGGCCATGGCTTCCGGATAATTGAGTTTCACCCCGCGGGCCAGGCGTCGTTCGGCGACCAGGCCGGCGGTGAAAATCAGCAGTTTGTCTTTTTCGCGGGGAGTCAGGTCCATGGTTCACAGATCCGTTGGCAGGCAGTTGAAAAACGCAAGTCGTAGGGGCAGTTCATGTATTCCAGATCCTCGGCGGCACGGCCTCGCGGCCCAGCAGCGTCGGCCGTAGCAGCCTCCACAGCTCGATCAGCCAGGCCCGCGCATGCAGCGCCTGCCCGGCCAGGCAGCGGGCCACCAGCAGGCCGGGCAGTTGGCTGAGGTCGCCGCGCACCGGTGTCGGCAGGTGGCGGCAGCGTTCGAGCAGTTCGCTGTCGATGTCACCGGTGACCAGCAGGGTGGCGAAGACCGGTTGGCCGTCGAGCCCGATCGGCGAGTCCAGCAGACCGTCGCTGCCGAGAATGCGCTGGCGTTCGTGCCAGAGCGGCCGCCCGTCGCGGCGGATGTCCAGGTGGGACTGGAAGTGGCCGAGGTCGAAGCGTTCGCCGCTGGCCGGGCGGCCGAGGGCAACCATGTCCCAGTAGAACAGCCGGGCATCGCCTTCCAGCTCGATCCGGGTGTCGAGCTCGGCCTGGGCCGCGCTGAACACGATGGTTTCCTGGGGCAGCCATTCCAGGGTGGCGCCAGCGCCGACCCGGAGCCTGATGCTCTGGTGGGCGGGCCCGCTGGCGCGATACCACTTGGCCGCGCCGGGGCTGGTCAACTGTGCCCAGGCGTCGCGTTCGACGTGGGCGCTGATGTCCAGCCGGTCGCCGCCGGCGATCCCCCCGGGCGGATGAACGATGATGTGCTGGCAGACTTCGGGGCCTTCGGCATACAGGTGTTTCTGTACCCGCAGCGGGCCCAGGTGACGGCGGCGGACCGGCCGTGTGGTGTCGCCGAAGCGGGCGTAACCCAGCTCCAGCTCGGCGTGCCAGCTGGGCGTGAACAGGGCGTTGGTGGCAGATGAGGTCATGATGATCGATTATTGTCCGGACGCTACAGGTTAGATCGTAACCAACCCGCGTACACCCTCGGCTTCCATATTTTCTCCGCGGCCCTGCTGGATGATCTCGCCCCGGGACATCACCAGGTACTGGTCGGCCAGCTCGGCGGCGAAGTCGTAGAACTGTTCCACCAGCAGGATCGCCATGTCGCCACGGGCCGCCAGTTTGCGGATCACCGCACCGATTTCCTTGATGACCGAAGGCTGGATGCCCTCGGTCGGTTCATCGAGGATCAGCAGCCGCGGACGACTGGCCAGCGCCCGGCCGATCGCCAGCTGTTGCTGCTGGCCGCCGGAGAGGTCGCCACCGCGCCGATGCTTCATCTGCTGCAGGACCGGGAACAGCTCGTAGATGAACGCGGGGACTTCCCGGGCCTGCGAGGCGGGAAAGCGCGACAGGCCCATCAGCAGGTTTTCCTCGACGGTCAGCCGGCCGAAGATCTCCCGGCCCTGGGGCACATAGGCGATCCCGGCGTGCACCCGCTGGTGCGGCTTGAAGCCGGTGATGGCGCTGCCCTCCCAGTTGACGCTGCCTTCGCGGGTGGGCAGCAGGCCCATCAGGCACTTGAGCAGGGTGGTCTTGCCCACGCCGTTGCGCCCGAGCAGGCAGGTGATCTCACCGACTTTCACATCGAACGACAGGCCGCGCAGGATGTGGCTACCGCCGTAGTATTGGTGCAGCTTGTCGACTTGCAGCATGCTCAGTTTCCCCACTCTGTCTTGTCTTGCATCGCCCCTTGTAGGAGCGTGGCTTGCCCGCGAAGCTTTTAGCGATCGTCAGGACGCCTTCGCGGGCAAGCCCGGCTCCTACAGGGGGCGCGTCGTTTCAGCGGCCGAGGTAGACCTCGATGACGCGCTCGTTTTCCTGCACCTGGGCCAGCGAGCCTTCGGCCAGCACACTGCCCTGGTGCAACACGGTCACGTGATCGGCGATCGCGCCGACGAAGCCCATGTCGTGTTCCACCACCATCAGCGAGTGCTTGCCGGCCAGGCTCTTGAACAGCTCGGCGGTGAACTCGGTCTCGGCGTCGGTCATGCCGGCCACCGGTTCGTCGAGCAGCAGCAATTGCGGGTCCTGCATCAGCAGCATGCCGATCTCCAGGAACTGCTTCTGGCCGTGGGACAACAGCCCCGCCGGGCGATTGACCGAGGCCGTCAGGCGGATGGTCTCCAGTACCTCGGCGATGCGGTCCTTCTGCTCGCCCGTCAGCCGTGCGCGCAGGCTGGCCCACACCGACTTGTCGGTCTTTTGCGCCAGCTCGAGGTTTTCGAACACGCTCAGGGCTTCGAACACCGTGGGTTTCTGGAACTTGCGGCCGATCCCGGCCTGGGCGATCTGCACTTCGCTCATCTGCGTCAGGTCCAGGGTTTCGCCGAACCAGGCCTTGCCCTGGCCGGGCCGGGTCTTGCCGGTGATCACGTCCATCAGGGTGGTCTTGCCGGCCCCGTTGGGGCCGATGATGCAGCGCAGCTCGCCGACGCCGATGTACAGGTTGAGGTCGTTCAGCGCCTTGAAACCATCGAAGCTGACACTGATGCCCTCCAGGGTCAGGATGGTTCCATGGCGGGTATCGAGCCCCTTGCCGGCGGCCTGGCCGAGGCCGATGGCGTCGCGGCCGGTGCCGGCATCGCGGTTGGCGTCGAATACGGGCTCGAGCATGAACTCGGCGGTCGGTGTGATTCTCATGCTTCGCCCCTTTTCTTCAGCAGGCCGATCACGCCCTTGGGCAGGTACAGGGTGACGACGATGAACAGTGCGCCGAGGAAGAACAGCCAGTATTCCGGGAAGGCCACGGTGAACCAGCTCTTCATGCCATTGACCAGGCCGGCGCCGAGCAGCGGGCCGACCAGCGTGCCGCGGCCGCCGAGGGCGACCCAGACGGCAGCCTCGATGGAGTTGGTCGGCGACATTTCGCTGGGGTTGATGATCCCCACCTGGGGCACGTACAGCGCCCCGGCCAGGCCGCACAGCACCGCGCTCAGGACCCAGACGAACAGCTTGAAGCCGCGTGGGTCGTAGCCGCAGAACATCAGCCGGTTCTCCGCGTCGCGCAGGGCGGTCAGCACCCGGCCGAACTTGCTGCGCGCCAGCCGCCAGCCGCTGTACAGGCTGGCCAGCAACAGCAGCACGGTGGCCAGGAACAGCGCGGCGCGGGTGCCCGGCTCGGTGATGCCGAAGCCGAGGATGCTGCGGAAGTTGGTGAAGCCGTTGTTGCCGCCGAAACCGGTCTCGTTGCGAAAGAACAGCAGCATCGCGGCGAAGGTCAGGGCCTGGGTCATGATCGAGAAATACACGCCCTTGATCCGCGAGCGGAAGGCGAAGAAACCGAACACCAGCGCCAACAGTCCCGGCGCCAGCACCACCAGGCACAGGGCCCAGAGGAAATGTTCGGTGCCGACCCAGTACCACGGCAGTTCGCTCCACGACAGGAAGGTCATGAACGCCGGCAACTGGTCGCCGGAGGCTTCGCGCATCAGGTACATGCCCATGGCGTAGCCGCCCAGGGCGAAGAACAGGCCGTGGCCCAGGGACAGCAGCCCGGCATAGCCCCAGACCAGGTCGAGGGCGAGGGCGACGATGGCGTAGCAGAGGATCTTGCCCACCAGGGTCAGGGTATAGGCCGAGACCTGCAGCGGGTTCTGCGCCGGCAGCAGCGAGAGCAGCGGCAGGGCCAGCAGCAGGGCCAGGAGCAGGCCGCCGACGGCGATCGTCAGGCGTGGGCCGGCCTTTTGGGTGGCGCTCAACAGCAGGGGCTGGTTCATCAGTCGATCACCCGTCCTTTCAGTGCGAAGAGCCCTTGCGGACGTTTCTGGATAAACAGAATGATCAGCGCGAGGATCAGAATCTTGCCCAGTACCGCGCCGATCTGCGGTTCGAGGATCTTGTTGGCGATCCCCAGGCCGAACGCGGCGGTGACGCTGCCGGCCAACTGGCCGACGCCGCCGAGCACCACCACCAGGAACGAGTCGATGATGTAGCTCTGGCCGAGGTCGGGGCCGACGTTGCCGATCTGGCTCAGGGCCACGCCGCCGAGTCCGGCGATCCCCGAGCCGAGGCCGAAGGCGAGCATGTCGACGCGGCCGGTGGGCACGCCGCAGCAGGCGGCCATGTTGCGGTTCTGGGTCACGGCGCGCACGTTCAGGCCGAGGCGGGTGCGGTTCAGCAGCAGCCAGGTCAGCGCCACCACGAACAGGGCGAAGGCGATGATCACCAGGCGGCTGTAGGGCAGCACGAGGTTGGGCAGGACCTGGATACCACCGGACAGCCAACTCGGGTTGGCGACCTCGACGTTCTGCGCGCCGAACAGCAGGCGCACCAGCTGGATCAGCATCAGGCTGATGCCCCAGGTGGCGAGCAGGGTCTCCAGTGGCCGGCCGTAGAGGTGGCGGATCACCGTGCGCTCCAGGGCCATGCCGATGGCGGCGGTGACGAAGAACGCCACCGGCAGGGCCACCAGCGGATAGTAGTCGAGGGCCTGGGGCATGAGGCGCTGGAACAGCAGTTGCACGCCGTAGGTGGCGTAGGCACCGAGCATTAGCATCTCGCCGTGGGCCATGTTGATCACCCCGAGCAGGCCGAAGGTGATGGCCAGGCCGAGGGCCGCCAGCAGCAGGATCGAGCCCAGGGACATGCCGCTGAAGGCCTGGCCGAGCAGTTCGCCGACCATCAGCTTGCGCTTGACCTGGGCCAGGCTGGTCTCGGCGGCGGTGTGCACGCCGGCATCCGACTCCACGCCGGGTTGCAGCAGGTCTTCGAGGCGGGTGCGGGCCAGGGGATCGCCGCTCTCGCCGAGCAGGCGCACCGCGGCCAGGCGGATGCCGGGGTTGGGGTCGACCAGTTGCAGGTTGGCCAGGGCCAGGCTCAGCGCGGTATGCACGTCGGGGTTGGTTTCCCCGGCCAGTTGCCGGTCGAGGAAGGGAAGCTGTGCCGGTTTGGCGCTTTTCTGCAGTTGCAGGGCGGCGGCGAGGCGCACCTTGGCATCGGCGGCGAGCAGTTGCTGGGCGGCGACCGCGGTGTCGATCAGGCCGCGCAGGCGGTTGTTCAGGCGTACCGGTTGGGCCGGCGCGCCGTCGACGCTGATCTCGCCCTGTTGCAGGCTGGCGATCAACTCGATACGGGCCGGGTCCGGCTGGGCGGCCCAGCTTTCCAGCAGCCTGGCCTGTTGGGTCGGGTTGGCCGCGATGAAGTCGCTGGCATCGCTGGCGTGAGCGGCCATGGGCAGCGCCAGGAGTGCGGTGAGGATCAGGCGACGAAGGGCAGTGGGCATAACGAGGTCCTTGAAAACGCACGTACACCGTGGGAGCCGGCTTGCCGGCGAAGCGTAAGGGCGACGCGGTGTGTCAGGTGCATCGCGTCATCGTTCTTCGCGGCGGTTCGGCGCCGCGACAAGCCCGCTCCCACAGGGTGTGGATCGGGCCTGGACAGCTGTTCCAGGCCCGATGACTCAGTTGCTCTTCACCGCATAGTCCGGCTTCTTGTCGTTGCCCGGAATGAACGGGCTCCAGGGCTGGGCACGGATCGGCCCTTCGGTCTGCCAGACCACGTTGAACTGACCGTCCGGCTGGATCTCGCCGATCATCACCGGCTTGTGCAGGTGGTGGTTGGTCTTGTCCATGGTCAGGGTGTAGCCCGACGGTGCGGCGAAGGTCTGCCCGGCGAGGGCTTCGCGGACCTTGTCGACATCGGTGGATTTGGCTTTTTCCACCGCCTGGGCCCACATGTGGATGCCGACGTAGGTGGCTTCCATCGGGTCGTTGGTCACCGCCTTGTCGGCGCCCGGCAGGTTTTTCTTCTTGGCATAGGCCTTCCAGTCGGCGACGAACTTCTGGTTCACCGGGTTGTTCACCGACTCGAAGTAGTTCCAGGCGGCGAGGTTGCCCACCAGTGGCTTGGTGTCGATGCCACGCAGTTCTTCCTCGCCGACGGAGAAGGCCACCACCGGTACGTCGGTGGCCTTCAGGCCCTGGTTCGCCAGTTCCTTGTAGAACGGTACGTTGGAGTCGCCGTTGACGGTGGAGATGACCGCGGTCTTGCCGCCGGCGGAGAATTTCTTGATGTTGGCGACGATGGTCTGGTAGTCGGCATGGCCGAACGGGGTGTAGACCTCTTCGATATCCTTGTCCGCCACGCCCTTGGAATGCAGGAACGCGCGCAGGATCTTGTTGGTGGTGCGCGGGTAGACGTAGTCGGTACCGAGCAGGAAGAAGCGCTTGGCGCTGCCGCCATCCTCGCTCATCAGGTATTCCACCGCCGGGATCGCCTGCTGGTTCGGCGCGGCGCCGGTGTAGAAGACGTTTGGCGACATTTCTTCGCCTTCGTATTGCACCGGGTAGAACAGCAGGCCATTGAGTTCCTCGAATACGGGCAGCACCGATTTGCGCGATACCGAGGTCCAGCAGCCGAACACCACCGCGACCTTGTCCTGGGTCAGCAACTGGCGGCTCTTCTCGGCGAACAGCGGCCAATTGGAGGCCGGGTCGACCACCACCGGCTCGAGCATCTTGCCGTTGACCCCGCCCTTGGCGTTGATCTCGTCGATGGTCATCAGCGCCATGTCCTTGAGCGAAGTCTCGGAGATCGCCATGGTGCCGGAAAGCGAATGCAGGATGCCGACCTTGATGGTCTCGGCGGCCTCGACGGTCCAGGTCAGGCCCATGGCGGCAATCGATGCCGTCAGGGTAAAAGCCTTGATCAAACTACGACGCTTCATGTTGCGATCTCCAGGGTCTCAATTTTTTTGGGGTTGGCAGATGCAGATGCTGAAGAGGGTTTTGCAAGGGGTGTGCCGAGTTCGCGGAGGGCCGCAACAGCGCGCTTTGCCCGGTAGCTGGTCTGAACAGTCGCACCAAGCGGGGGCGGCGTGAGCTGCGCGGTGCGCCGGGAGCGCCAGATTGGTGCTCCGTGGGAGCGGGCTTGCCTGCGAAGCTGTCAGCCGTATCGCGGGCCCCGGGGGGGCGGTGCCCCGGCAAGCCCGCTCCCACAGGATGGAGTAGCGCCCTTACCGGCGCCGCATCAGGCCGATGAAAAACAGGCCGCCGATGGCCGCGGTGGCTACGCCGATCGGCAGGTCCTCCGGGGCGATGAGGGTGCGTGCGGCGACATCGACCCAGATGAGGAACAGGCTGCCGAGCAACGCCGACACCGGCAGCAGCCTGCGGTGTTCCGCGCCCACCAGGTAGCGGGCGATGTGCGGCACCATGAGCCCGACGAAGCCGATCGAACCGCTGATGGAGACCAGCACGCCGGTCATCAGCGAAGCGATCAGGAACACCTTGAGGCGCACATGGCGTGCGCTCAGGCCGAGGGTCACGGCGGTCTGTTCGCCGGCCATCAGCGCGTTCAGCGACCGCGCCATGCCGAGCAGCAGGAGCAGCCCGCAGAGCACGCTCAGCATCGGCACCAGCAGCAACTCCCAGCGCGCCAGGCCGAGGCCGCCGAGCATCCAGAACATCACCGCGGAACTGGCCCGGTGGTCGCCGAGAAACAGCAGCAGATTGGCCAGCGCCATCATCACGAAGGACACCGCCACCCCGCACAGCAGCAGGCGCTCGCTGTCCAGCCGGCCATTGCGGCTGGCGATGCCCAGCACCAGCAGCATGCTGCCCAGGGCGCCGATGAAGGCGGCGATGGGCAGGCTCAGCAGGCCGGCAATTTCACCGACATGCAGCACCACGATCACCGCACCGAGGGTGGCCCCGGATGTCACGCCGAGCAGGTGCGGGTCGGCCAGCGGGTTGCGGGTCACCGCCTGCAGCACCGCGCCGATCAGCGCCAGGCCGGCACCGACCAGGGCCCCCAGCAGCATGCGCGGGACGCGGATCAGCCAGACGATATGGTCCTGGCCGGGGCTCCAGTCCGGTGTGCCGCTGCCCAACAGCTTGTACGCCAGGATGCGCCACACCAGGTCCACCGGCAGCCGCGCCGGACCGAAGCCCAGCGACACCACGCAGGACACCAGCAGCAGTGCGCTGAGCACGACCAGCAGCAGGGTATAGCGACGGCTCATCATCGTGGATGGAACGCCTTGGCCAGGGTTTCGATGGCGTGGACGTTATCGATGCCCGGTGTCGCCTCGACATAGGGGATGACCACGAAGCGTTTATTGCGGATCGCCTCCACCGACTGCAGGGCCGGGTTGCTCTCCAGGAAGTGCTGTTTCTGCTCGGCGGTGATTTCGCTGTAGTCGACGATGACGATCACCTGTGGGTTCTTCTCCACCACGCTTTCCCAGTTCACCCGGGTCCAGCTCGCCTCGACGTCATCCAGCACGTTGCGCCCGCCGGCCGCCTCGATCAGTGCCTGGGGCATGGCCAGGCGACCGGAGGTCATGGCACGGTCTTCGCCGCTGTCGTAGAGGAAGACCCGCGGCCGATCGGCCGGCAGGTCTTTCTGCACGTCGGCGACGCGGGCCTGCATCTGCGCGATCAGCGCTTCGGCGCGGTCCTGCACGTCGAAGATCCGTCCGAGGTTGCGCAGGTCGTTGTAGGTGTCGTCGAGGCTGGCGGCCGGACGCTTCATCACGAAGGCGCAGGACTCGGTCAGCTCGTAGACGTTGATGCCCAGCGGCGCCAGGGTTTGTGGCGTAAGGTCGCCACCGACGCGCATGCCGTAGTCCCAGCCGGCGAAGAAAAAGTCGACGTTGGCGTTGAGCAGGGTCTCCACCGACGGGTACTTGGCCGCCAGCTCGGGCAGGCCGTCGAGGCTCCTGGCCATTTCCGGGGTGACCGACTTCCAGCCGCTGATGCCGCTGTAGCCGACCATGCGCGACTTCAGGCCAAGGGCGAGCATCATCCGGGTCATGTTGATGTCGTGGCTGAGCGCATGGCGGGGGGCTTGCTGGAACGTCACCTCGCGGTTGCAACTGTGGATCGTCAACGGGTAGTGCGTCGATTCGGCCAGGCAGGCCGTCGAGGCGAACAGGGAGCCGAGGCAGAGCGCCAGGCGCAGTCTCTTCATGGTTGGGTTATCCAGGTGATGCGTGGGTAGCCACCCAGCGGGTGGTTGTCGACCAGGGCTTCGACGCCGAACACCTCGCGTAGCAGGTCGGCGTTCAGCACCGCCTGCGGGGTACCGCTGGCGACGATGCGGCCCTGGTCGAGCACGTACAGCCGATCGCAGAAGGCGGCGGCCAGGTTGAGGTCGTGGATGCTGGCGAGGGTGCCGATGTTCAGGCGTCTGACCAGGGTCAGCAATTCCAGCTGGTAGCGTGGGTCGAGGTGATTGGTCGGTTCGTCGAGAATCAGCAGTTGCGGTTGCTGTGCCAGGGCGCGGGCGAGGATCACCCGCTGCTTTTCGCCACCGGAGAGGGTGGCGAAGGCGTGGTCCTCGAAGCCGAGCATGTTCACCGACTGCAGTGCCTGGTGAATCAGCTGGCGGTCGTGCCCGGTTTCGCCGTCGAACAGTTTCTTGTGCGGTGTGCGGCCCATGGCGACCACTTCCTCGACGGTCAGGCCGAAGGCATCGGGAAATTCCTGCAGGACCACGGCAATGCGCCGGGCGCACCAGCGTGGCGACTGCTGCCAGACGTTCCGGTGTTCGAGCAGGACCTCGCCGTTTTCCGGCTGGCTGAAGCGATAGGCGCACTTGAGCAGGCTGGTCTTGCCGCTGCCGTTGGGCCCGATCAGGCCGACGAACTCGCCCGCCGCCACCTGCAGGTGGGCGTCACGCAGTTGGAACCGGTGATGGCAGTGGCCCTGGTCCGGGGGTGTCCAGGCCAGGTTGGCGAGGGTCAGCGAGGTCATTGTCTGCTCTGTGGTCAAAAGGTGTAATCGGCCGTCACGAAGAGCGAGCGCGGCTGTCCCGGAATCCATTGCTGGCCGTCATTGTATTGGCTTTGTGCGTACTGGCGGTCGAACAGATTGTTCAATTGCAGCCCCAGGGTGGTATTGCGCAGGGCCTTCCACGACAGGTTCGCGTCGACCACGGTGTAGCTCGGCAGCTCGGTGCTGTTGGCCAGGTCGGCATAGCGGGCATCGACATACCGTACGCCGGCGCCGGCCTTCACATCGTCGCCGAGGGCCTTGCTCAACCACAGATTGGCGGTCCGCCGCGGCACATCCACCGGGCGCTGGCCGTCGCGGGAAACGTAGACACCCTCGACTTTCTGCTGGAAGTCGTCGTACTGCGCCCGAACGATCGCGGCATTGGCCTGCAACTGCCAGTCGTGGGCCAGTTTCAGGTCGAGGCTGGCCTCCAGGCCGTCGGACGATTGCTGGCCGACCTGCAGCTTGTTCTGGGTATTGCCGGGGTCATCCGTCAGCAGCTTCTTCTTGACGATGTGGTAGGCCGCCAGGGTCCACTCGCCGCGCTGGTCCCAGAACATCTGCTTGAGACCGACCTCGGTCTGCTTCGCGGTGGACAGGTCGTACTGCTGCTGGCTCGGGCTCAGGGAAATCAGGCCACCGACGCCGTCGGTGCTGGTGGAGTACTGGCCGTAGAGCGAGGTGTCGGCCGTCATGGCGTAGACCAGGCCGACCTTCCAGTTGCTGCCGACCAGGCTCTTGTCGCTGTCGCTGCCGTCGACCAGGTTGTCGCGATCGATGTGCACGAAGTCCCGGCGCACACCGGTCACCAGCGACCACTGCTCCGTCAGGTGAGTACGGTTTTCGGCAAACACCGAGAACTGCCGCGTGCTGCTCTTGAACTGCTCGCGGTAGGGGCTGGCACTGTCGAAGGCACCCGGTGTCGGGTGCTCGATGTCGATCGGCTGGCCGCTCGGCAGCAGGTCCTCGAACGGTGAGTTGCTGGCGAGCTTGAAGCGGATACGGTTGACGTCCACCCCGGCCAGGGTCTGGCTGTCGAGGCCGAACAGGCTGTGCCTGAAGGTGAAGGTCTGGCGATCGCCGAGCTGTTCCTGGTGGTGGCCGATGCCGAGGAAACCGCTCCTGAGCAACTGCTGGCTGGCGCGGTCGAAACTGTAGTTCTCGGCGTTCTGCCAGCGACGCCGGGCCTTGAGGTAATACAGCTCGTTGTTCGAGCTGACGCTGTCGGAGACCTGCCACTCGGTGGTCAGGCGCGTCCACTGGTCGTTGTAGTGCTGGGTGTCGTTGCCGACGTTGTAGTTCCGGTCGCGCAGATGGCCCTGGTAGCGGCCGTTGATCAGCGGTACGCCGAAATCGTTCATTGGCTGCTGGTCGCCGTAGTCGTGGGCCAGGGTGAACATCAGGTTGTCATTGGCCTGCCAGCGCAGCGCGGCACTGACGAAGTCGCTGGCGGAGTCGCCGCGGTCGATCCAGCCATGGCTGCGCAGGCGGTTGAGGTTGACCCGGTAGCTCAGGTTGTCGCTCAGCGAGCCGCCGCTGTCGAAGGCCTGCTGCTGGCTGTCGTAGGAGCCGTAGCCGAGGCGCAGGTGGTTTTCGATCCCGCCTTCGAACGGCTTCTTCGGGATGGTATTGATCACCGCGCCGGTCGCCCCTTCGCCATACAGCACCGAGGCCGGGCCGCGCAGTACGTCGACGCGTTCCACCGACCAGGTGTCCACCGGGAAGGTCACGGTGCCCATGCCGGTGTACATCCGGTTGCCGTCGTACAACTGCATCACCGAGCCCTGGCCGGTGAAGCCGCGGGCCTGCAACGAGGTGCCACCGTCGCCCGGCGTACCGGTGCGGCTGATTCCGGTGCTGCGCGAGACCGCATCCTGTACGCTGGCATCACCGCGTTCACGAATCCGTGCGCCGCTCAGGCTTTCGGTACTGGCCGGGGTTTCCAGGGCGCTGAGCCCCAGGCGCGAACCGGCGCTGGTCGGGGTTTTCAGGTCGATGCTGTCGGGGTCGACGGCAGGCGCGGTGATGGTGCCGGTGGGCAGGGTCAACGTGGCATCCGCGTGGGCGTGGTTGAACGCCAGCAGGCAGAGGCCGGAGACGAAATACTTGTTCATCGGGGTAGTGAGTCGCTTTTTTTCGGAGAGTCCCGCGGCTTGTGGCCGCGGGCGGGAACCTTGCGATATTGTTATAATATAACAATATGTGATTGCAAGTGGATAGCCTCCGAAGTCTATAGATCCCTCTATTCCACGCATCTCACGTTCTTCAGGCTGAAGGTGAGGCCGGTTCATGTTGACGGCCCAGGCGCGACAACAGCAGCTTGTCGAGCAGCCAGACCACGATCAGCGATGCCCCCACCAGCGGGAACAGCACCGCCAGTGCCAGCATCACCAGCATCGCGCTCTTCCAGCGTGGCAGGTCGTGGCGCAGCGGTGGCACGCCGAGGCTGCCCTGCGGGCGACGCTTCCACCACATGACCAGGCCGCTGACCGAACCCAGCAGGATCATCAGGCAGATCAGCAGGATCACCAGTTGGTTGATCGGTCCGAACAGCTTGCCCTCGTGCAGCATCACGCCCATCTCGGTGGCCCGGGCGACGTTGCCGTATTGCTGCCAGCGCACGTCGGCCAGGACCGTGCCGGTGTATTGGTCGACATGCAGGGTCGCGTCGTTGCGCGGGTCGTCGGCGAACACGGCGATGGTGAAGACGCCCTCGGCGGTGGTCGGCAGGGTGATGCTGTAGCCGCGCTCGACCTGGCGCGCGGTGGCGATGTCGACCACCTGCTGCAGGGCGATGCCCGGTGCCGCCGGGCCGGCCGAGGCGCCGCCGTGATGCATGTGCTCGGCGTGGTCGCCGGACATCGGCATCGGCGTGTTTTCCATGGCCCAGGGCACGGTCTGGCGTGCTGCCGTGTTCAGGCTGCGGGCCTCGACGTCGGACTTGGGCATGTTGTTCCACATCGGGTCCGGAAACCTGTTCCAGACCTCGGCGTACTGCTTGCCCCAGAAGCCGGTCCAGGTCATGCCGCTGAGCAGCATCAACAGCAGCAGGATCGAGCCCCAGAACCCGCTGACCGCATGCAGGTCGCGCCACAGGACCCGGCCCCGGGCGTTCAGGCGCGGCCAGAGCACACCGCCCTGGGAACGGCCGCGCGGCCACCAGAGGTAGACCCCGGACACCACCAGCATCACGCCCCAGCCGGCGGCCAGTTCCACCAGGCGGTCGCCGACGGTGCCGATCATCAGTTCGCCGTGCAGGGCGCGTGCAACGGCCTGCAGGTTGAGCTTGGCGTCCTGTTCGCCGAGCACGTTGCCGCGGTAGGGATCGATGAACACGTTGAGTTCGCGGCCGTCCCGGATCACCACGAACTGCGCGCTGCGCCCGGCAGTGGCGGGCGGCAGGTACTGCTTGATCCGCGCCTGTGGATAAGTGGCCTGGACCCGCCGCATCTGCTCGTCGGCGCTGATCAGCTGATGGCCGGGCTCGACCTTGAGCAGGTGGCCGTACATCAGCGGGTCGAGCTGTGGCTTGAACAGGTAGATAATCCCGGTCAGCGCCAGCAGGATCATGAACGGGGCGACGAACAGCCCGGCGTAGAAATGCCAGCGCCAGGCCAGGTTGTAGAAAGAGATTTTCGGTTGGCTCATGGGAGCGCTCCGCAAGGTTTGATGATTCGGGTATTGGATATGTGGTTGTTTTTTGTAGGAGCAGGCAAGTCGGGTCGCCGCATCGCCTGCTCCTACAAAGTCGGTGGTGTTCTTTAGAAAGCCATGTCCACCTTGGTCCAGAAGGTCCGCCCCGGTTCGTTGATCGCCTGCGGGTCATTGGCCGGGTAGCCGAAGCCGGCGTTACCCGCCAGGTTCAGGTGTTCGGCATAGGCCTTGTTGAACAGGTTGTCGACGCCCGTGCTGAGCTTCACGTGTTTGTTGAGGCGGTACGCGCCGTTGAGGGAGAACACGCCGAAGCCGGCACTTTTGGAGAAATCCTTGCCGACCACGTTGCCCTTGTTCTGGTCGATGCGGTTCTGCGCCGCGACCACCCGCCACAAGGCGCCGGCACTCCAGTCGTCCTCGCTGTAGGTCAGGCCGAAGCGGCTGTCGAGCGGCGGGATCTGCGGCAGGGCCTTGCCATCGCTGGTGTTCTTGCCCCAGGCATAGGCCAGGGTCGCGTCGGCCTTCCAGTTGGAGGTCAGTTGATAGGCCGCGCCGAGTTCGCCGCCCATGATCCGCGCATCGACGTTCTGTGCCTGGGAGGTCATGCCCATCATGCCGGGCTGGTAGTCGAACAGGATGAAGTCGCGCACCTGGCCGATGTAGCCCGAGGCCCAGGCTTCCAGGTCGGCGGTCTTGTATTGCACGCCGAAGTCCAGTTGCGTGGTCTTCTCCGGCTTGATCGCGTCGAAGGCATTGAGCGACCCGCCCGGGCCGCTGTTGGGCGAGAACAGCTCCCAGTAGTCGGGGAAGCGTTCGGCGTGGCCGAGGCCGGCGTAGAACGTGGCCGGTGTCTCGGCCAGGTCGTGCTCGTAGCGGACGAAGCCGCTGGGCAGGGTGTCGGCGCGGGTGTCGTCGGCGGTCGGATTGGCCCGCGCGCTCATGCCGGAGCCGAGGGTCTGCCGCAAGTCCCGGGCCGAGGCGCGGTCCAGTCGTGCACCACTGATCAGGCGATCGCGCTCGGCGGCGTACCAGGTCAGCTCGCCGAACACACCGTAGTTGTGGAAATCGGCGTCCCTGGTCCGTGGCAGGTCCTTGTAGGTGTCGATGCCCATGCTGCTGCGCTGGCGGTGCTCGTTGGTCTGGGCGTCGAGGCCGCCGATCAGTTGCCAGTCGGCCCAGTGCCAGGTGGCCTTGATCCGCGCGCCCAGGGTGCGGCGGTCGACGTTGGAGGCCATGGGGCCGGCCATCATCCCGGTGCCGGACGGCTGGCGCAGGGTGTAGTTGTCCATCACATGGTCGGCGTAGTTGTAGTAGACCTGGGCTTCGAGCTTGTCGAGCACGTCGCCGATGTTCGATTTCTCGAAGCGCAGGCCGAGGCTTTCGCGCTTGAACTGTGCGCCGTCCATGCCGCGCCCGGCGTAGCGGGCCTCGCCGTCGCCCTTGCCGGCGGTGAGTTCCAGCAGGGTGTCGGCGTCCGGGGTCCAGCCGAGGGCGACGTCGCCGTTCCACTTGTCGTAGCGCGAGGGCACGGTGTCGTTGTGACCATCCTTGTAGTCATCGGCGTGGGCCTGGTTGCCGATCACCCGGATGTAGCCGAGCGGGCCGCCTGCGGCGGCATCCACCAGCTTGTCGAAACGGCCGTTGGAACCGGCGAGGACACTGGCGTTGATCCGGCTGCCGAGTTCGCCGAAGTGTTCCGGCTCGCGGTCGAACAGGATCGTCCCGGCGGAGGCGCCCGGGCCCCAGAGCACGGTTTGCGGGCCCTTGATCACGGTCAGCTTGTCGTAGGTTTCCGGCGAGATGTAGGAGGTCGGTGCATCCATCCGGCCCGGGCAGGCGCCGAGCATCATGCTGCCGTTGGTGAGGATGTTCAGGCGCGAGCCGAACATGCCGCGCAGCACCGGGTCGCCGTTGGTGCCGCCATTGCGCACCAGGGCGAAGCCGGGAATGGTCTTGAGGTAGTCGCCGCCATCGCTGGCCGGTACCGGCTGGCGCGGGTCCCTGGGGTTGGTGATGACCGTCAGCGGCGAGCTGGGCGCGACGGCGGTGATCACGGTCGGACTGATTTCCCGGGCGTGCTGGTCGTGGTCGTCTGCGGCATCGGCAGCGAACACCGTCGGTGCCAGCAGCGCTGCGCACATGAGAGCAGTGGCCTGGCGCAGGCTCAGGTGCAGCTCGTTCGGGACGAAAGGGTTTTTCGCCCGCGCAGCGCGCAGGCGAGTCTTTGCAGTGGACATAGGTGTTCCATCATTCAAGCGAATACAACACGGCCACCGCGCTGCGGTTACAGGGCGGTCAAGCCGGGTGAGAGAGAGCTCGTTACCTGATGGAAGGCTGGCGGCGCGCGGGTGCGGGCACCGGGGAAGATGCTCTGCCGGGCATGTCCCAGACGGGTTCGGGAGTCGACCGTGGGGACCGGTCGGGGGCCGTCGAGGGCGGCGAAGCTCAGGGTCTGCGGCAGTGCCGGGCAACTGAACAGCAGGCTGCAGTAGCCGCATTTTTCCCAGAGCGCATGGTGTTCGGCGCTATTGCCGTGGTGCTCGCTGGCGTCTTTCCCGGCCTGTGTGCCGTGGTGACCGGGCATGTCCATGGGCATTGCCATGTCCATGTTCATCGCCATCGACATGGCGTGCCGGTCCATCGGCATCGCCTGGGAAATCAGCGGACCGATGAAGATCATCAGCATGGCGAACAGGCTCAGCCAACTGCCGCGTACCTGGGTGCGGGAGTGGCTGGAGCTGCTGCGGCGAGTGCGCATGGCGTGCAACGGGGCCGAGGCTTACTGGGCGTGCATGTGCATCTTGTCCGGGGTCGCGGCAGGTGCCTGCTTCTGCACCGAGACCTCGACGGTGACCGCGCCGGCCTTCTCGAAGTGCAGGGTCAGCGGGAAATGCTGGCCGTCCTGCAGCAGGCTGCGGTCGCGCAGATCGAGCAGCATCACATGGTAGGCCATGGGCGCGAACCTGACCTCGCCCTTGGCGGGGATGGTCACGTCCGGCACCTGTTGCATCTTCATCAGGTTCGCCTGCATCACATGCTCGTGCAGTTCGGCCTTGCCGGCGATGGGGCTGTCGACGCCGGTCAGGCGGTCGGCCGTTGTCCCCTGGTTATGCAGCGTGAAATAGGCCGCGACCGTGGGCGCGTTGGGTGGCAGTTCCCGGGACCATGGGTGGTCGATCCGTAGGTCGCCAACGGTGAATTCGTGGGCATCGGCAAAACCGACGGGCAGCAGCAAGGCGGCCAGAAGCAGGGCATTCTTGAGCATGGGAGTTCTCCATAACGATTCGAAACGCAAAGGGTTGCGAGTGTGAATCAGGCCGCTGGAGAGGCTCGGGGATTGAGTGAGGGCCACTGTTGTCGCGGTGTCGGCGAGTCGACCGGGAGGGCCGCGTGCAGCGGGCCGCTTTCGGTCGGCGCAAGTGCCAGTTGCGGCACATGGCCGGGCAAGGCCACCAGTGGAGCGGAGCCGGAGCAGCACCAGCAATGCTGCATGTTGGAGTGGTCATCGCCCGGGGGCGCTTTCTGCTCCAGCTTGCCGATGACGGTGGCAACCAGCTTGGTACCGCTGGCCGAGCAGAAACTGCCCCAGAGCAGCTGGTCGGTGGCGGAGCGATCCGCCGCTGGCGCCATGGCCCCGGAAATCGGCATGGCAAGCAGATTGAACAGCACTGCGAGGCAGGCGATCCAGGTAGCTGCGGCGAGCCGTTGTCGGGACATGGAAGGGTTTCCGTCGGATGTTTCAAACCGGTGGGTTATTTAGCCTGAACGTCCTGCATAAGTAAAAGCACGGGCTGCGGTGAAAGGTCGCAATACTTTGTAGGCTGTTTGCCGCAGGCGCTCCGGGAAAGCGTAGCAGCCCTGACGGGATGGCGAAGTCGGTCAACTCAGCGGAACGCTATGCACCTCGATGTTGACGCCCAGTGTGGTACGTATGACGGCGAAGATCGCGGCCAGGTTGTCCATGCTGGGATTGCCATTGGCCGAAAGCATCCGGTGCAGGCTCTTGCTCGGTTTGTCGGTTTCCCGGGCGAGGCCTTCGAAACCCACCGTGGCGTTGACCAGGTCGCGCAGGATGACCCGCGCCATTTCCGGCTCGCCATTGAGAAACAGGCTGGCGGCCTCGTCGAGCAGTGCCTCGGCGAATGCCGGGTCGCGTTGCGCGCGCTCGGCGATGGTCTGTTTGAAGCTGCGGCTCAGCACCATGGGATTTACCTCGTTTGCGGTTCTATGCGTCTGCGACGTTTGTATTCTTCAACCAACTGCCTGGCTTGCTGGATGTCTCTTTTCTGAGTCGACTTGTCGCCGCCACCCAACAGGATGATCAGGCGCGTGCCTTCGCGTATCAGGTAGATCCGATAGTCAGGGCCCCAGTCGATGCGGTACTCCCCGAGGCCTTCGAACCATTTGATGTTCGAGGTGTTGCCCATCTCCAGTCGGAGCAGGGCGGTGGAAACCTTGGCGGCCGCTTGCACATCCAGTGAAGAGAACCAGCGCTCGAACGGGTTGCTGTGGTTGTCCCGCACGTATTCTTCGAGGTCGATCATCCCTGCTTCTAAAGGTAACAAATAGGTTACTGATTTGACAAGCCGGGATCGTGATCTATTGGAGTGCCGTTGCCAAGGCGGCAAGTGTTTCCTCTGGCGTCCGGAACTCCCGGTCCACCGCCGGCAGGGAGGGACGCTTGAGGATCAGGACCGGCAGCGAGCGTTCCCGGGCCACCTGCAGCTTGGGTTCGGTGGCGCCGCTGCCGCTGTTCTTGCTGATCAGCACGTCGATGGCGCGCTGTTCGAACAGGGCTCGTTCCTCTTCCAGGTGAAAGGGGCCGCGGGCGCCGATCACTTCGCAGCGCGCGTTGCCAGGGTAGGGGTCGAGGGCCCTCAGGGTCCAGAACTGGTTCCCGGGGATTTCATCCAGGTGCTGCAAGGGCTCGCGGCCGAGGGTGAACAGCGGTCGGCGGAACGGCTCAAGGGCCTTGATCAATTCGGCCCAGTCCGCCACTTCCCGCCAGTCGTCGCCGGGTTCGGCGGCCCAGGCCGGGCGGCGCAGGGCCCAGCAGGGGATGCCGCTCGAGTGAGCCGCCGCCGCCGCATTGCGGCTGATCTGCGCAGCGTAGGGATGGGTGGCATCGAGCAGCAGGTCGATGCCCTGCTCGCGGATGAACTGCGCCAGGCCTTCGGCGCCGCCGTAGCCACCGACACGCACCTGGCAGCGCAGGTCGGTGGGCACCCGGCCGACACCGGCGAGGCTGTAGATATGCTGCGGCCCGAGCGTACGGGCGAGCGCCAGGGCTTCGGTGACACCACCCAGCAACAGCAGGCGCTTGATCGGCTGGTTCATTGAAACGCTCCGGCATGGCCGACGATGCCGCCCTGGCGATCGATGGCGAAAACCTCCACCTGCACCTGGGCCGGGACCACGCTGCGGGCGAACTCCAGGGCATGCTGGCAGACCGCATCGCCGAGGGCGATCCCGGCGGCGCTGGCCATCGCCAGGGCCTGCTGGCTGGTGTTGGCCTGGCGGATGGCCTGTTGCAGGGCCTCGTCGGCACCCACCGCGGCGGCCCATTCGGCCAGTTGCGGCAGGTCGATGCTCGAATGCCGGCTGTGCAGGTCCATGTGTCCGGCCGCCAGCTTGCTGATCTTGCCGAAGCCGCCGCACAGGCTCAGCTTATCCACAGGCACCTTGCGCAGGTGCTTGAGTACGGCGCCGACGAAGTCGCCCATTTCGATCAGGGCGATTTCCGGCAGGTCGTACACCCGGCGCATGGTGTCTTCGCTGGCGTTGCCGGTGCAGGCGGCGATATGCAGGTAGCCGTTGGTCCTGGCGACATCGATGCCCTGGTGGATCGAGGCGATGTAGGCCGAGCAGGAAAATGGCCGGACGATGCCGCTGGTGCCGAGAATTGACAGCCCGCCGAGGATGCCCAGGCGCGGGTTCATGGTTTTCAGCGCCAGCGCTTCGCCGCCCTCGACGTTGACGGTGACCGAGAAGCCCCCGTCGTAGGCGTGTTCGGCCGCCAGTTGCTGCAGGTGTTCGGTGATCATCCTGCGCGGCACCGGATTGATCGCCGGCTCACCGACCGCCAGCACCAGCCCGGGGCGGGTGACGGTGCCGACGCCGCTGCCGGCGTGGAAGTGCACGCCAGGCTCGGCGGTCAGTCGTACCCGTGTGTACAGCAGGGCTCCGTGGGTGACATCCGGATCGTCGCCGGCATCCTTGAGGGTCCCGGCCTCGGCACCGTCCTCGTGCCGGCGGCAGAACTCCAGGCGCATCTCGACCTGCTTGCCCTTGGGCAGGATGATCCGCACCGCATCGTGGCTGACGCCGCTCAGCAGCAGGCGCGCCGCCGCCAGGGCGGTGGCGGTGGCGCAACTGCCGGTGGTCAGGCCGCTGCGCAGGGGCGCGGGTTGTTCGGCGGTTTCGTCACGCATGGCTACGTGCTCCGGCTCCGAGCGAGGCGGGGTCCAGGCAACTTTTTGCGGGCAAGCCCGCTCCCGCAAGGCTCGGGGCTTTCAGGGCATTCAAGGTTTCACCACGTCGAGCAGGGTGATCGGCAAGGCCTGGCGCCAGGTATCGAAGTCGCCCAGGGGTTGGGCCTGGGCGACATGGAGGCGGGTCAGTTCGCCGCCGTGGCTCTGTCGCCAGTTCATCAGCAGCAGTTCGCTTTGCAGGGTCACGGCATTGGCCACCAGCCGTCCGCCGGGCTTGAGCCGGGCCCAGCAGGTCTCGACAACACCGGGAACGGTCACGCCGCCACCGATGAAGATCGCATCCGGCTGTTCCAGCCCGTCCAGGGCCTGTGGGGCATTGCCGCGGACCAGGCGCAACCCGGGGACGCCCAGGGCGTCGCGATTGTGCTCGATCAGTTGCTGGCGGCCTGCGTCCGCTTCGATGGCAATGGCCCGGCAGGAGGGATGGGTACGCATCCACTCGATGCCGATGGAGCCGCTGCCGGCGCCGACGTCCCAGAGCAGTTCGCCGGGGACCGGTGCGAGGCGGGCCAGGGTAATGGCGCGAACGTCGCGCTTGGTCAGTTGGCCGTCATGGCGGAAGGCGGAGTCCGGCAACCCGCCGATGTGCGACAGGCGGGGCGTGGCCGGGTCGGCCTGGCATTCGATGGCGACCAGGTTGAGGCGGGCGAACGGCTGCTCCTGCCAGCCCCGGGCACGGCCATCGATGCGCCGTTCGAGCGGCCCGCCCAGATGTTCCAGCACGCTGACCCGGCTGGGGCCGAAGCCACGCTCGCGCAGCAGGGCGACGATGGCGGCAGGGCTGTGTTCGTCGTTGCTCAGCACCAGCAGGCGCAACCCAGTGTGCAGGTGCGCGCCGAGCGCGGCGACGGGACGGGCGACCACCGACAGGCACACCACATCCTGCAGGGCCCAGCCCAGGCGGGCAGCGGCCAGCGAATAGGCGGACGGAGCGGGCAGCACGTGCATTTCCTGTGGCTCGACCTGACGCGCCAGGCTGGCGCCGACGCCGAACAGCATCGGATCGCCGCTGGCCAGCACGCACACCGGCGTGCCGCGCAGGGCCAGTACCGGTTCGAGAGAGAACGGGCTCGGCCAGGCCTGGCGCTCGGCCGTCACGCTCGCAGGCAGCAGGTCGAGCTGGCGCGGCCCACCGAATACCCGCGCCGCGCCCAGCAGTGCCTGCCGGGCGTTTTTGCCGAGGCCATCGAAGCCGTCTTCACCGATTCCCACTACTGTCAGCCAGGGCGCCATCTAGAATCCTCAAAACGCAGCGTTCCGACCGGCAGTCTTTTCATGCCTTCGGACAAAGCAGGCATAATACCGCGCCTTCGACGGCGAAACGCCTTTGGATGACAACGAACACTTTCCCTGACTGCCGGTAGCCCCTTGAACGAACACCCGCTTGCCAACGCTGTCCGCCCCTCGGCCTGTCCGGGGTTGTTGCGCATCGTCCCGGCACTGGATGGCGGCATCTGCCGGATCAAGCTGGCTGGTGGGGTGATCAGTGCCGATCAGGCCCGGGCCGTGGCCCAGGCGGCCGCGCGTTATGCCGGCGGAGTGATCGAGGCGACCAACCGGGCCAATCTGCAGATCCGCGGGATCGGGGCGGCGCATCAGGCCCTGATCGACAGCCTGCTGGCGGCCGGGCTTGGGCCCGCTCCCGCAGGAGCAGAGGCAGCCATGGGAAGGGAGCCCGCCACCGGAACGGAGGTATCCCGCGTCAGTGGGGCCGACGATGTGCGCAACCTGATGCTCAGCCCCGGTGCCGGCATCGACTCGCGGATGCTGATCGATATGCGCCCGTTGGCGGCGCAGATTCTCGCCAGCCTGCAGGGCCGGGCGCGCTTCCATGAGCTGTCGGCCAAGTTCGCCATCCAGCTCGACGGCGGCGAGGCCCTGGCGATGCTCGAACATCCCCATGACCTGTGGCTCTCGGCCCTGTCGATCGAGAACCGCCCTTGCCTGGCCTTCGGTCTCGCCGGCTGTCCGGCCGCTGATGCGCCGCTGGCGGCGGTGCCTCTGGAGCACGGGCATGCGCTGGTGGTGGCGGTACTGGAGCTGTTTCTCGACCTGGCCCGTCCCGAGCAGACACGCATGCGGCATCTCCTGGCCGAGATGTCGAGCGCCGCGCTCCTGGCACAACTGGCCGAACGGCTCGGCTTCACGCCACTGGCCGTTGGCGACTGGCGTCGGGCGCCCGCCACCGACGGGCTGCATGTGGGAACTTATCCACAGCGCCAGCCGGGCCTGGTCCATGTCGGCGCGGTGTTTCCCCTGGGCCGCCTCGATACGGCAATGCTTGAGGGCGTTGCCCAACTGGCGCAGCAATACGGTGACGGCAACCTGCGCCTGACGCCCTGGCAAAGCCTGTTGCTGCCCGGCATCCGCCAGGAACAGGCGAGCCAGGTCAGCGCACGGCTGCAACAGCTTGGCCTGCTCTGCGATGCCGACCAGCCGCTGGCACGCATCATCGCCTGCACCGGTTCTGCCGGCTGCGCCAAGGGGCAGGCCGACACCAAGGCCGATGCCCGCCGTCTGGCGACACTTCTGCCGGTGCCTGCCCTGGCCGTGCACCTGTCCGGCTGCCAACGTTCCTGCGCCGCTGCCCATGTGGCCCCGGCCACGTTGCTGGCGGTCGGCCCGGGCCGCTACGACCTTTATTTTCGTGATGCAGCCCAGCCCGGCTTCGGCCTGCTGCACGCGCGCAACCTTACTATTGATGCGGCGGGCGCCCTGCTCGAAGCCCGCTCACGGAGCAGTACCGATGATTGATTACATCCGCGATGGTCAGGAGATCTATCGCAACTCCTTCGCGATCATTCGCGCGGAGGCGAACCTGGCGCGAATCCCCGCCGACCTGGAAAAACTGGCCGTGCGGGTGATCCATGCCTGCGGCATGGTCGATGCCATCGATGGCCTGCAATTTTCGCCGGGGGCCGGCAAGGCCGGGCGCGAGGCCCTGGCGGCCGGGGCACCGATCCTCTGCGATGCGCGGATGGTGGCCGAGGGGATCACCCGTGCCCGCCTGCCGGCCGACAACCCGGTGATCTGCACCCTGCGTGACGAGCGCGTACCGGCGCTGGCGCAGGAACTGGGCAATACCCGCTCGGCGGTGGCCCTGGAATTGTGGCGGCCGCATCTGGAAGGCAGCGTGGTGGTGATCGGTAATGCGCCGACGTCGCTGTTCTATCTGCTGGAAATGCTCGATGCCGGAGCGCCGAAACCGGCGCTGATCCTCGGCTTCCCGGTGGGCTTCGTCGGCGCCGCCGAATCCAAGGCGATGCTCGCCGCCGATAGCCGTGGCGTGCCGTTCGTGATCATGCAGGGCCGCCTCGGCGGCAGCGCCATGGCCGCCGCGGCTGTCAATGCCCTCGCTACGGAGGTGGAATGATGCACAAGCCAGGACGTCTGATCGGCCTCGGCGTGGGGCCGGGTGATCCGGAGCTGATCACGGTGAAGGCGCTGCGCCTGCTGCGCGAGTCGCCAGTGGTGGCGTACTTCGTCGCCAAGGGCAAGAAGGGCAATGCCTTCGGTATCATCGAAGGGCATCTGCAGCAGGCCCAGGCCCTGCTGCCGCTGGTCTACCCGGTGACCACCGAAGCCCTGCCGGCACCGCTGTCCTACGAGCAGGTGATCAGCGACTTCTACGACGAAGCCAGCCTGGAGGTGGCCGCGCACCTGGATGCCGGCCGCGATGTGGCGGTGATCTGCGAGGGTGATCCGTTCTTCTACGGCTCCTACATGTACCTGCACGACCGCCTGGCCGACCGCTACGAAGCCCAGGTGGTCCCTGGCGTCTGCTCGATGCTCGGGGGGGCCTCGGTGCTCGGCGTGCCGCTGGTGTATCGCAACCAGAGCCTGTCGGTGCTGTCCGGCGTGCTGCCCCACGACGAACTCAAGCGCCGCCTGGCCGACGCCGATGCGGCGGTGGTCATGAAGCTGGGGCGCAACTTCCCCAAGGTTCGCCAGGTCCTGGAAGAACTGGGGCTGGCTGGCCGCGCCCTGTATGTGGAACGGGCCACCATGGCCAACCAGAAGATCGTCCCGCTCGATGAGGTGGACCCGATGTCCTCGCCGTATTTCTCGCTGATCATCGTGCCCGGTGAACGGTGGCAGGGATGAGTCGCCCGGCACCGGCCATTGTCATCCTCGGCAATGGCAGCCTGGCCACCGCGCGCAGGCTTCAGCAGATCTACCCGAATGCCCTGATCCACGGCCTGGCCGAGCGGGTCGAGGGCGCTGACCGCAGCTACAGCGAGTTCGGCGCGACCTTGCGCCAGCTCTATCAGCAGGACACGCCGATCATCGCCCTGTGTGCGGCCGGTATCGTCATCCGCAGCCTGGCCCCGGTGCTGCTGGAGAAGGGCGCCGAGCCACCGGTGCTGGCGGTGGCCGAGGATGGCAGCGCGGTGGTGCCGTTGCTCGGCGGGCTGGGTGGGGTGAACGTCATGGCCCGGGAAATGGCCGCCGGCCTGGGGGTGGCGGCCGCGATTACCACCAGTGGCGAACTGCGCTTCGGCACCTGCCTGCTCAATCCGCCGAGCGGTTACGCCCTGGCCGACCTGGAGCTGGGCAAGCGTTTCGTCTCGGATCTGCTGGCGGGCGAAAGCGTGCGGGTCGAGGGCGACGCACCCTGGCTGGCCGAGGCGCGTTTGCCCGAGCACCAGGACGCCCGGTTGTCGATTCACGTGGGCAGCGCCGAGCGCACGCCGACCACGGACGAGCTGCTGATCTATCCGCGCTGCGTGCTGGCGGCGGTTTCGGCGGAGGTGCCGGAGCTGGCCGAACGCGTGCGTGCGGCGCTGCGGGAGGCGGGGATTGCACAACAGTCCCTGGCCTGCCTGCTGGCTGCGGACACGCAGATGGCCAGCCCGGCCTTGCATGAGGCCGCCGGGCAACTGGGGGTGCCACTGCGTTTCGGCGTGGCCGCCGCCGACATCGAGACGCTGGCGCGGCAGGCGCTCCCGTCAGCCTCGCTTCGCATCAGTGGGGAATTGACGCTGGCCGTTGCCGCGCAGCCGCTGGACCCGCTGCAAATCGGCCGTCCGCGCGGCCGCCTGGCTGTGATCGGCCTCGGCCCCGGTGCGGCCGAGCTGATGGTGCCGGCGGTCAGGGCCGAACTGGATCGGGCCAATGATGTGCTCGGTTACGAGACCTACGTGCGCATGGCCGGACCGTTCCGGGCCGACCAGGTGCTGCACTGCACCGACAACCGCGAGGAGATGCAGCGTGCCCGGCACGCCTTCGAGCTGGCTGCCGCGGGGCGTTCGGTGGTGGTGGTATCGTCCGGCGACCCGGGAGTGTTCGCCATGGCGGCGGCGGTGCTCGAGGCCTTGCACGAGTCCGACGATCCCGCCTGGCAGGGTGTCGAGCTGGAGATCCTGCCCGGCGTTTCCGCTTCGCTGGCCACCGCCGCCCAGGCCGGGGCACCGTTGGGGCACGACTTCTGCGTGATGTCGCTGTCGGACAACCTCAAGCCCTGGACGATCATCGAGAAACGCCTCGATCTCGCCGCCGAGGCTGACCTCGCCCTGGCGTTCTACAATCCGATTTCCCGTTCCCGCCCCTGGCAACTGGGCCGGGCACTGGAGATCGTGGCCCGGCATCGCACGCCGCAGACGCCAGTGGTGCTGGGGCGCGACATCGGTCGACCAGGGCAGACGCTGCGGGTGACCACCCTGGGCAAGCTGACTCCGGACCAGGTGGACATGCGCACCCTGGTCATCGTCGGTTCGTCCACCACCTGCGTGTTTCCCCGCGCCGAGGGTGGCGAGTGGGTCTACACGCCACGCTGGTACGGCGAGAAACCGGGTTCCTGAGCGGCCCTCAGGGCGCCAGGTAGCCGCGTACCCCGGTAAAGATGATCTGCGCCGCCAGGGCGCAGACGAACAGGCCCATCAGGCGGCTGACGATCTGCAGCCCCTGGTCGCCCAGCAGTCGTTCGATCCGGTTCGACAGGTACAGCACCACGCCGACGGTAAGGCTCGCCAGGGCGATACTGACGATAGCGGTGAGCTTGTCGTCCCAGTGCGGCTGGCTCACGCCCATCACCAGCAGCGCACCGATGGTGCCGGGGCCTACCGTCAGCGGGATGGTCAGCGGCACGATGGTCACGTCCTGCTGCACATTGTCGCTCTGTACCGCCGACTTGCCCTGGGCCATGCCCAGCGCCGAGATGAACAGCACGCTCCCCGCGCCGATGCGGAAGGCATCCACGGTGATACCGAACACGCTGAAGATGACCCGTCCGAACAGGTACAGCAGGACGCTGGACACCAGGGTGGCAAGGGCGACTTTCCAGGCCAGGCGACGGCGCTCCTTGCTGGAGTAGCCGCGGGTCAGGCTGATGAAGCAGGACAGGACGAAGAACGGGCTGTAGAGCACCAGCATCTTCAGGTAAACGCTGAACAACACGTGGAGCATGGTCTGAGCTCGAACGGAGAAGGGCCCGGGCAGTCTATCAGGCGCTAGTGGCCTGTGTGGCTAATTCGCATACCCCACTCCGGGCCCATGGCTTCGCCAGGCTGCGTTGCCATTCTGCCACGACTCGTCATGGCGCCTTGTCTGGCAAAACCCTGGTTCCGAATCTGAGTCTTCGAATTAACCGTACAGGCCACTCGGCCGTCTGTCGGCTCAGGAGGTGGTCTGTTCCTGGACCTGCTGGCTGTCGCGCTGGGCGACCCAGTGCTCGACCAGTTCGCGCAGTTGCGAGAGCTCCACGGGCTTGGCCATGTGGCCGTCCATGCCGGCCTGGCGGGCGCGTTCCTTGTGCTCGCTGAGGATGTGCGCGGTCAGGGCCACCACCGGCGTGCGGACCCGCTGGTTGCCGACCTCCCAGGCGCGTAGCTGCTGGGTGGCGGAGAACCCGTCAAGCACCGGCATTTCGCAATCCATCAGCACCAGGTCGTAGCGCTGGGCTTTCATCGCCCGCAGCGCCTCCTCGCCGTTGCTGGCGGTATCGGGTTGCAGGTTGAGCTTGCCGAGCATGCCGCGGATCACCTTGGTGGAGATGCTGTTGTCCTCGGCCACCAGGATGCGGAAGTCGCTGGGTACCGTGACCGCCGGCGCGACGGCTGCGCTCGAGGGCGTCGACACGACCTGGCCCTTGCCACGCTGGGTCAGTTCGTCCGCCAGGGTGGTCTTGAGGGTATAGCCGGCCACCGGCTTGGCCAGGATGCGCTTGATGCCGGCGTTGCGCGCGATGATCTTGCTCGGCGCGTTGCTGATGCCGGTGAGCATCACCAGTAGGATGTCGTGGTTGAGGCTCGGGTCCTCCTTGATCTTGGCCGCCAGTTGCATGCCGGTCATGCCGGGCATGTTCTGGTCCAGCAGGACCACGTCGAAATAGTCGCGCAGGTGGGCCTTGGTCCGCAGCAGGGCCAGGGCCTCCTTGCCGGATGGCACGGCGCTGACGTTCAGGCCCCAGGCGCTGCACTGCTGGACCAGGACCTTGCGGCAGGTGTCGTTGTCGTCGACCACCAGCACCCGGGCACCCTTGAGCGGGCCGTCGAGGTCGGAGGTCGGGTGTTCGAGGTGTTGGGGGTCCAGCGGCAGTGTCAGCCACAGGGTGCTGCCCTGGTTGGCACCGGTCTTGATGCCGAACTCGCCACGCATCAGCAGCACCAACTGCCGGGCGATCACCAGGCCCAGGTGGCCACCCAGGCGGGTCGCGGCGAGGAAGTTCTTGCTCTGCAGTTCGGCATGCAGGAGGGCGTCGCGCTCCTCCTCGTCCATCGGCACCCCGCTGTCCTGGACGGCAATGCGCAGGCGCGGCTGGCCACTGCGTTCGTCGAGCGCGACGACGATGAGGATTTCCCCCTCGTCGGTCTTCTTCATGGCGTTTTCCAGCAGGCTCAGCAAGGTCTGGCGCAGGCGTGTCGGGTCGCCGCTGATCACCCGCGGCACCTGGGGCTGGATGAAGCTGATCAGCTCGACGTTCTGCTGTTCGGCCTTGGCGCGGAAGATGCTCAGGCAATCCTCGATCAGGGCATTGAGATCGAACTGCACATCGTCCAGTTCGATCTGCCCGGATTCCAGCTTGGAGATATCGAGGATCTCGTTGATCAGGGTCAGCAGCTCGTTGCCGGCGCTGTGGATGGTTTGCACGTAGTCGCGCTGCTTGACCGACAGCGGCGTACCCAGCAGCAGTTCGGTCATGCCCAGGACGCCGTTCATCGGAGTGCGGATCTCGTGGCTGATCTTCGCCAGGAACTCGGCCTTGGCGGCGATTTCGGCGTTGCTGGCTGCCAGGTCGCGGCTGAGGCTGAACTGGTCTTCGGTGATGCTGCGGCGGCGCTCGCCCAGGGCGATGCTCATCAGCAGCCCGCTGACGGAAATGAAGATCAGCAGGGCGACGATCAGGCCTTCCGGGGCCACCAGGGTCAGGCCCAGCAGAGCGGGCAGTATGACCAGGGTACCGATGTTGAAGATGACCATGGCGACGACGAACAGCCGCGCCGGGCGATAGCCCTTCTGCCAGTGATAGGTGGAAACCAGCAGGATGCTCAGGCTGGCCAGCCCGACCAGGCCGTAGGTCATCACGTTCAGCGGCAGGGTGTCGACGAACAGCAGCAACAGCCCGCCCAGGCAGATCACCAGGATATCGCCCAGCAGCAGCTTGTTCAGCGGATGCGGGCCCAGGGGCGAGAAAAAGCTGTGGGTGAACATCAGCCCGCAGGGGGCGGTCAGCAACAGGGCGATGTACGCACCGGCGGTCTGCGCCCCTTGCCAGCCGGGGAACCACGGGCCGATCACGTTCAACAGGAACAGCGCGCTGAGCAGGAGCAGGAACTCGCAGGAAGCCAGCCACAGGCTGCTGCGTGAACGGGTGTAGGCGAAGCGGGTCAGGTTGTGCAGGATCAGCATCGCCAGGCAGCCGAACAGCAGCCCGTAGAGCAGGCTCTGGCCGCGATCGGCGGCGCTCATCACCGCGGATTCGAGAGTGATGTGCGGTCGCAGCTCATGCTTGGAAACCAGCCTCAGGTAAATATCCAGCGGCTTGGGACTTTGCACCAGCGGCAGCATGAAGTCGCGGCTGGGCAGTGGCCGTTCGACCTTGGACAGTTCATTGCCGCTGCGTACCTGGTCGATCAGCGTGTCGCCTTCGAAGGTGTACAGGTCCAATCGGGCCAGGTCCGGGGCGAAGATCCGCAGGATCTGTTCGTGTTTGCCCGGTTGCAGACGAAAGCGTAACCACAGCGCACCGTCGGAGGGGGCGGCGGTGAGGCGATCGAGTTCGATGGGACTGAATTGATTGATGTAGCGCGAAGAGCGGATATCGCTCAGTTGCAGGTCGGCCTGGTCGTCCAGCAATACCGCCCAGCCACTGCCTTGCGAGGCCTGGGCAGGCGTTGCGAGGCAAAGCAGGGTCAGCAGGCTGACGGTGAAGCTTATGGCGATCCTGAGCCAGCGCACGGCGAAATCCCTTCGTAGGTTGATGCCTGAGTCATAACTATGCGCGGGGCGGGAATAAGACGGCAAGGGCTTGACGCCCCTGCCTATCCGAACGAATAGCTTATTCCTGGCTTTCTGCGCGTTCGCGTGCAATTGCACGATACCCAATATCGCTGCGGTAGAAGCAGCCTTCCCAATTGATTTTAGCTGCGAGCTGGTAAGCCTGCTGCTGAGCGGCGCCAACGCTCTCGCCCAGCGCCGTGGCGCAGAGCACACGGCCGCCGCAAGTGACGATCTGGCCGTCCTTGAGGGCGGTACCAGCGTGGAAAACCTTGCCTTCCAGGCTCGCTGCAGCGTCGAGGCCGCTGATCGCCGCGCCCTTGGCGTAGTCGCCCGGATAGCCGCCGGCTGCCAGGACGATGCCCATGCTCGGCCGCGGATCCCATTGGGCCTCGACCTTGTCCAGGGCCTGGGCCAGCGCGGCCTCGACCAGCAGCACCAGGCTCGACTGCAGGCGCAGCATCACCGGCTGGGTTTCCGGGTCGCCGAAACGGCAGTTGAACTCGATGACCTTGGGGTTACCGGCCTTGTCGATCATCAGACCGGCGTAGAGGAAACCGGTGTAGACGTTGCCTTCCTCGGCCATGCCGCGCACGGTCGGCCAGATCACCTGGTCCATCACGCGCTGGTGGACTTCGGCGGTGACCACCGGAGCGGGCGAGTAGGCGCCCATGCCGCCGGTATTCGGACCGCTGTCGCCGTCGCCGACGCGCTTGTGGTCCTGGCTGGTGGCCATCGGCAGGACGTTCTTGCCGTCGACCATGACGATGAAGCTGGCTTCCTCGCCGTCGAGGAACTCCTCGATCACCACGCGCGAACCTGCGTCACCGAAGGCGTTGCCGGCGAGCATGTCGCGCACGGCGTCTTCGGCCTCGGCCAGGGTCATGGCGACGATCACGCCCTTGCCGGCGGCCAGGCCGTCGGCCTTGATCACGATCGGTGCGCCTTTTTCACGCAGATAGGCCAGGGCTGGCTCGATCTCGGTGAAATTCTGGTAGTCGGCGGTCGGGATCTTGTGACGGGCCAGGAAGTCCTTGGTGAAGGCCTTGGAGCCTTCCAGCTGGGCAGCGCCGGCGGTCGGACCGAAGCAGTCCAGGCCGCGGGAGCGGAACAGGTCGACCACGCCGGCCACCAGCGGCACTTCCGGGCCGACGATGGTCAGGGAAACGTTGTTCTCGGCGAAGTCCGCCAGTTGCTCCAGGGCCAGGACGTCGATGGCGACGTTCTCGCACTTGGCCTCGATGGCGGTGCCGGCGTTGCCCGGGGCGACGAAGACTTTCTCGACGCGCGGATCCTGGGCGACTTTCCAGGCCAGGGCGTGTTCACGGCCGCCGCTGCCGATGATCAGGACATTCATTTGAAAAACCTCGATGACGCAGAATTCTGGGAGCGCTGTCGGCCACCGCCTGACTGTAGGAGCCGGGCTTGCCCGCGAAGCTTTTGGCGGCCTCAAGGGCCCCTTCGCGGGCAAGCCCAGCTCCTACAGCTCGGTGGCGTTCACACGCCTGTCATTAATGGCGGAAGTGGCGCATGCCGGTGAAGACCATGGCGATGCCGGCTTCGTCGGCCGCTGCAATCACTTCGCTGTCACGCATCGAGCCGCCTGGCTGGATCACTGCGGTGATACCGACCTTGGCCGCGTTGTCGATGCCGTCGCGGAACGGGAAGAAGGCGTCCGAGGCCATGACCGCGCCCTGCACCTGCAGGCCGGCGTGTTCAGCTTTGATCGCGGCGATACGTGCCGAGTTCACGCGGCTCATCTGGCCGGCGCCAACGCCGATGGTCTGGCGGTTCTTGGCGTAGACGATGGCGTTGGACTTGACGTACTTGGCGACTTTCCAGGCGAAGATCAGGTCGTTGATTTCCTGCTCGGTCGGAGCGCGCTTGGTCACCACCTTCAGGTCGGCGCTGGTGATCATGCCGATGTCGCGGCTTTGTACCAGCAGACCGCCGTTGACGCGCTTGTAGTCCCAGGCCGGCGCACGCTCGGCGTCCCACTGGCCGCACGCCAGCAGGCGCACGTTGGCCTTGGCGGCGACGATGGCACGGGCTTGCTCGCTGACGGAAGGGGCGATGATCACTTCGACGAACTGGCGTTCGACGATGGCCTTGGCGGTCTCGGCGTCCAGTTCGCGGTTGAAGGCGATGATGCCGCCGAAGGCCGATTCGCTGTCGGTGGCGTAGGCCAGTTCATAGGCCTGGCGGATGCCGCCCTCGGCGTCCGGGCTCACGGCCACGCCGCATGGGTTGGCGTGCTTGACGATCACGCAGGCCGGTTTGACGAAGCTCTTCACGCACTCCAGCGCGGCGTCGGTGTCGGCCACGTTGTTGTAGGACAGTTCCTTGCCTTGCAACTGGGTCGCGGTGGCGATGCCGGCTTCGGCCGGCTTGGCCTCGACGTAGAACGCCGCACTCTGGTGCGGGTTCTCGCCGTAGCGCATTTCCTGGGCCTTGACGAACTGGCTGTTGAAGGTGCGCGGGAATTCGCTGCGGCCCTCGGTCGACAGGGTCTCGGCGGCCTGGTTCACGGTGCCCATGTAGTTGGCGATCATGCCGTCGTAGGCGGCGGTGTGTTCGAACGCCTTGAGCATCAGGTCGAAGCGCTGAGCGTAGGTCAGGCCGCCGGCCTTGAGGTTTTCCAGGACCTGGGCGTAGTCGCTGGCATTGACGACGATGGCGACGTCCTTGTGGTTCTTGGCTGCCGAGCGGACCATGGTCGGGCCGCCGATGTCGATGTTCTCGATGGCGGTCGGCAGGTCACAGCCCGGCTTGCTGATGGTGGCTTCGAACGGGTAGAGGTTGACCGCGACCAGGTCGATCGGCTGGATGCCGTGCTCGTTCATGATCGCATCGTCGATGCCGCGACGACCGAGGATACCGCCGTGGATTTTCGGGTGCAGGGTCTTCACCCGGCCGTCCATCATTTCCGCAAAGCCGGTGTAGTCCGCGACTTCCACGGCGGCGACGCCGTTGTCCCGCAGCAGCTTGAAGGTGCCGCCGGTGGAGAGGATCTCCACGCCCAGGGCTTCCAGTTCACGAGCGAAATCGAGGATTCCGGTCTTGTCGGAAACGCTGATCAGGGCGCGGCGGATCGGCAGGCGGGTAGTCTGGTCGGTCATCTCGATGTCCATCAAAACAAGGGAGTCAGCAAAAAAGGCGACCGTTTCTACGCGGGCGCCTTTCTGGTTTTATTGAATGCTTACAGCAAATCGTACTGCTTGAGTTTCTTGCGCAGGGTACCGCGATTCAGGCCGAGCAGTTCGCTGGCCTTGGTCTGGTTGCCCTTGACGTAGTTCATCACGCTTTCGAGCAGGGGAGCCTCGACTTCGGAGAGCACCAGGTTGTACACGTCCGTGACGGCCGCGCCCTCGAGGTGGGCGAAATAATTGTGCAGCGCCTTCTCGACGCTGCCGCGAAGGGTCTGGCCCTCTTCGCTCGGCGTATTGAGGTGCTGTTTCAAATTGACGTTGTCGCTCACGGGCGTTGTTCCACTCACTAAAGTCTCGGTCATCATCGTCATGCGGCCACCCACTCTCCGTCCCCTGTCACCAGGCTCTTGTAACGTCCGGCGAAGAACTCACGAACGTTGGCGCACTGTGCTTCCGTATCTTCCAAACGATTGAAGTGGGCGCGAAACTCCCTGGCGCCCGGCAAGGTTGCGAGATACCAGCCGACATGCTTGCGGGCGATACGCACGCCCATGACCTCTCCATAGAAGGCATGCAGCGCGGCCAGATGCTCTAGCAGAATGCGTTCCACTTCCAACAGCTCCGGTGCCGGGAGGGTTTCACCGGTACGCAGGAAATGCTCTATCTCACGAAAAATCCACGGCCGCCCCTGGGCGGCCCGGCCGATCAACAGGCCGTCGGCACCGGTGGCGTTCAGCACGTACCGGGCCTTCTCGGCCGAATCGATGTCGCCGTTGGCGAAAACCGGAATCGACACCGCCTGCTTGATCGCGGCAATGGTGTCGTACTCGGCTTCGCCGGTGTACAGGTCTGCACGGGTCCGTCCATGCACCGCCAGGGCGGTGATGCCTGCCTGTTCGGCGATCTTCGCCACCGTCAGGCCATTTCTGTTCTCCCGGTCCCAGCCGGTGCGGATCTTCAGGGTGACCGGGACATCGACCGCCGCCACGACGGCGTGCAGGATCTCCCTCACCAGGTCTTCATCCTTCAACAGGGCGGAGCCGGCGGCCTTGTTGCAGACCTTCTTGGCCGGACACCCCATGTTGATGTCGATAATCTGTGCGCCCAGCTCGACGTTGGCCCGGGCCGCATCCGCCAGCATCTGTGCATCACCGCCGGCGATCTGCACCGAGCGCGGCTCGGGATCGCCTTCGTGGATCATGCGCAGACGCGACTTGCGGCTGTTCCACAGGCTCATGTCGCTGGTGACCATTTCCGAAACCACCAGGCCCGCGCCCAGGCGTCGGCAAAGCTGACGAAAGGGCTGGTCGGTCACCCCCGCCATCGGGGCGAGAATCAAACCGTTCTGCAGTGTGTATGGGCCGATGCGTACCGCCGACATAGGACTTCCCTGTTGTGGGGCCGGATCATTGGAGTTCGAAAAAGGGTTGGCATAATACCCGCTCTCGATGACCGGATAAAGGCAAAATTGGATAAAATCTGAACAGCTGATCTGTTATCGCCAGCAGTTTGGTCGTCGGCGGAAAACTGCCGTCAAACAACCTGACAACCCCGGCTACTCGGGCGAATGGAAGCTGAGGCTGTAGTTCACGGCCTTGGCGCCTGGGTCAAGGATATCCAGGGCGATATGGATCGGGGTCTGGGGCGGCATTTCGCTCTGTTCGGCGAGATCGCCGCCCAGGTATTCACCGGGCTTGAAGCGCCGGCTGGCGATCAGATGGCCGTTGAGATCGGCAAAACGCAGCTCCAGCAGGGGAAACGGCTGCGAAAACGACGCGCGGTTGTAGATGATCGCATCCACCACCAGGGCGCCGTTGAAGTCCGGGTGGCTGCGCACCACCAGGTTGCTGCTCTTGATCCGGGCGATATCGACCTTGGAGGGCACCTTGCAGCCCAACTGTGGGCACAGTTGCTGGAACCACGGCCGGTACTGGTCCTGGCGCGCCAGTTCGTCGAAGTGGTAGGCGACGTACTGGCCGAGCAGCGCGGCGCCGGCGAGCAGCACCAGCAGCAGCCAGAGCAGGCGCTTGCCCCAGGGCGAGCGCCGGCGTTGCCAGTCGAGATGGATCGGGTCGTCCTCGAGGTCCAGCAGCACGTCGTCGTGTGCGCCGACGCCGGGTTCGCTGCGGGCGCGGGCGGGTTTTTTCGGGTCGGCGGCGGGTTCATCCGCATCGTCCTGGTCGGCGCTCACGTGTTCGTGCGGTGTGAGCTCTTCCAGTTCGCTGTCTTCGATGGCCAGGCGTGGCGCCTGGGGCTCGTCGTCCAGGTCGGCGAGGTCGAAAGACAGCGAAGGCTCGGTGCGGCCCGGCTTGGGCTGTTCGGCCTTGCGTTCGATCTTGCGCTCGGCTTTCGGGGGCGGCGCTGGCCGCTCCTGATCGTCGTCGGCTATTTCGTCGGGTTCGCTGGCCGGAGCGCTGAATAGGCTGCCGGACCATTGGGTGTCGTCATCGTCGTTGTCGCGCCGGGCACTGAAGGATTCGTCCTTGCCCGGGTGGTCCTGGCCGAATGAGCGGGCCGGCTGGATTTCCCGCTGTTCCAGGCGGGCCAGCTCTTCGTCGAGATCCAGATCGTCCAGGTCCAGCTCCTGCGCCGTCCATTGCTTCTGGCTGATGGCGCGAGGTGGCACGGCTGGCACTATTGGCGCGGCGGGAGGCGGCGATGCGGGTGTCGCCGGTGCCGGGGGAGGGCTGGGGGCGACGGGCGTTGCGGGTGGATTGGCCGCCGCTTCCCGGGCCGCGCGCTGTTCCAGCAGTTGGCGCGCCGCATTGAACACCTGCAGGCACGAACCGCAGCGCACGACGCCACGCGCCACGCTCAACTGGGCATGGCTGACGCGAAAGCTGGTTTGGCAATGCGGGCACTGGGTGACGAAGCTGTCGGTCATGCGGCGATCCGGTTCATGCAAGCGCCCATTCTAGCGCCGACGGCCAGTGATGCGCACCCAGCCGTCGCGATCGGCAATCGGGTCCAGATCGAAGTCCCTGGCATAGGCGGCGGCCACTTCCTCGCCCTGTTCGGCGAGGATGCCGGACAGCGCCAGGCGCCCACCGGGCCTGACCAGGGTCGACAGTTGCGGGGCCAGGGCGACCAGCGGGCCGGCGAGGATGTTCGCCACCAGCACGTCGGCCTGCATCTTCGGCAGTTGCTCGGGCAGGTACAGCGGGAATAGTTCGGCGGCGATATTGTTGCGCCCGGCGTTGTCGCGGGAGGCTTCCAGGGCCTGCACGTCGATGTCGGTGCCGACCGCTTCGCGGGCGCCGAGCAGCAGCGCGGCAATCGCCAGGATCCCCGAGCCGCAGCCGAAGTCGAGAACGCTGCAGTCCTTGAGGTCCTGGCCGTCGAGCCATTCCAGGCACAGGGCGGTGGTCGGGTGGGTGCCGGTGCCGAAGGCCAGGCCCGGATCGAGCAGCAGGTTGACCGCTCCCGGCTCCGGTGCGGCATGCCAGCTCGGCACGATCCACAGGCGCTGGCCGAAACGCATCGGCTGGAAGTTGTCCATCCAGCTGCGTTCCCAGTCCTGGTCCTCGATCACTTCGGTGTGGTGGTCGGGCAACGGGGCACCGGTCAGCAGTTCGAGGTGCGCCAGTACGCTGGCGGCCTCGGTGTCGGCTTCGAACAGTGCCAGCAGGTGGGTGTGGGACCACAGTGGAGTGGTGTTCAGTTCGGGTTCGAAAATCGGCTGATCTTCGGCGTCCATGAAGGTTACCGAAACAGCGCCGACTTCCAGGAAAGCGTCTTCGTAGGTTTCGGCTTGTTCCGGGCTGATGGCGAGGCGTACTTGCAGCCAAGGCATGGCGGGCACCTGTGAAAATGAGTGTGCGACCGGGGTGGTCGCGAGAAACGCGGCAGTTTACGCCAGCGCGATGTTTTGTGGGAGTGGGCTTGCTCTGCCGGGAACGGGCCTGTCGGGTTGGAAGCGGGCTTGTTGGCGAAGGTTATCCACCGACTGGCCTCCGTGTCCTGCGCCGCACCGCTTCACGGGCAAGCCCGCTCCTGCAGAAAACGACAAGGCCGCTCGAAAGCGGCCTTGTCGTTCGGATCACCGACTCACTGGTGGGCGAGCTTGTGTTCCAGGTAGTGAATGTTCACACCACCTTCGCAGAAGCCTGCGTCACGAACCAGGTCGCGGTGCAGCGGGATGTTGGTCTTGATCCCGTCCACCACGACTTCGTCCAGGGCGTTGCGCATGCGCGCCATGGCTTCGTCGCGAGTGGCTCCCCAGGTGATCAGCTTGCCGATCAGGGAGTCGTAGTTCGACGGAACCTTGTAGCCGCTGTACAGGTGCGAGTCGACCCGCACGCCGTTGCCGCCTGGAGCATGGAAATGCTTGACCAGGCCAGGGCTCGGGATGAAGGTCTTGGGGTCTTCGGCGTTGATCCGGCACTCCAGCGCGTGACCGTGGATCTTCACGTCATCCTGGGTGTACGACAGCGGATTGCCAGCGGCGATGCTCAGCATCTCCTTGACGATATCGATGCCGGTGACCATTTCCGATACCGGGTGCTCCACCTGCACGCGAGTGTTCATCTCGATGAAGTAGAAGCGGCCGTTCTCGTACAGGAACTCGAACGTACCGGCGCCGCGGTAGCCGATGTCGATACAGGCCTGGACGCAGCGGGCCAGGACTTCCTTGCGCGCGTTTTCGTCGATACCCGGTGCCGGAGCTTCCTCCAGGACCTTCTGGTGACGACGCTGCAGCGAGCAGTCGCGGTCGCCGAGGTGGATCGCATGGCCCTGGCCGTCGGAAATCACCTGAACTTCCACGTGACGTGGGTTGGTCAGGAACTTCTCCAGGTAGACCATCGGGTTGCTGAACCAGGCGCCGGCCTCTTCGCGAGTCTGCTTGGCCGCTTCGACCAGCTCTTCCTCGCTGTGCACCACGCGCATGCCGCGACCACCGCCGCCGCCAGCGGCCTTGATGATCACCGGGTAACCGACTTCACGACCGATGCGCAGAGCGGTTTCCGGGTCTTCAGGCAGCGGGCCGTCGGAGCCGGGTACGGTCGGAACGCCGGCGGCGATCATGGCTGCCTTGGCCGAAACCTTGTCGCCCATCAGGCGAATGGTGTCGGCTTTCGGGCCGATGAAGGCAAAACCGGATTTCTCGACCTGTTCGGCGAAGTCGGCGTTTTCCGCGAGGAAGCCGTAGCCTGGGTGAATCCCGGTGGCGCCGGTGACTTCGGCAGCCGCGATGATGTTCGGGATGTTCAGGTACGAGTGGGTGGCCAGGGGCGGGCCGATGCAGATGCTTTCGTCCGCCAGTTTCACATGCATCAGTTCCGTATCGGCCGTCGAGTAAACAGCTACGGTCTTGATGCCCTGTTCCTTACAGGCGCGCAGGATACGCAGAGCAATCTCGCCACGGTTGGCGATCAGGACTTTTTCCAGCTTCGCAGGTTTGGACATCGAAGGCACTCCGCGGTTCAAACGATGGTGAACAGCGGCTGGTCATACTCAACCGGCTGACCGTTTTCTACCAGGATGGATTCGATCACACCGCTGGCTTCGGCCTGGATGTGGTTCATCATCTTCATCGCTTCGACGATGCAGATGGTGTCGCCTTTCTTGACGGTCTGGCCGACTTCGACGAACGGAGCCGAGGTTGGCGACGGGGTGCGGTAGAAAGTACCGACCATCGGCGACTTGACCACGAAGCCGTTCAGCTTCGGTGCGGCGGCAGCTTCAGGCGCGGCAGCGGCGGCAGCTGGAGCGGCCGGCGCGGCGGCTGGAGCCGGAGCCTGTACCGGTGCGGGCGCGTAGTACTGTTGCGCCGGGGCCTTGCTGTGGCGACTGATGCGTACGGACTCTTCGCCTTCCTTGATCTCGAGCTCGTCGATGCCGGACTCTTCCAGCAATTCGATCAGTTTCTTAACTTTACGGATATCCATGAATCGTCAACTCCCAAGGGTCGGTCAGGGGCGTTTATCGCTTGTCGTTCAAGCTGTTGCCAGTCTTTCAAGCTGCTCTAGGGCGGCCTCCAGGGCCAGTCGGTAACCGCTGGCGCCAAGGCCGCAGATCACTCCTACCGCGACATCGGAAAAGTAGGAGTGATGGCGGAAAGGTTCGCGTTTGTGCACGTTCGAAAGATGCACTTCGATGAATGGGATGCTCACTGCCAGCAATGCGTCACGTAATGCGACACTTGTATGTGTAAAAGCTGCCGGATTGATGATGATGAAGTCCACGCCTTCGTCTCGGGCGGCATGGATCCGATCGATCAACTCGTACTCGGCATTGCTTTGCAGATACATCAGATGGTGCCCGGCCTCCCGGGCCCGGCGCTCCAGGTCCTGGTTGATCTCGGCCAGCGTGACCGCGCCGTAGACGCCCGGCTCGCGGGTGCCCAGCAGGTTCAGGTTGGGTCCGTTCAGGACCAGTAGGGTCGCCATCGGCTGTTTCCTTGTCATCGGTGCGCAGGTGTCAATGCGCGCCGACTATGCCGCAAAGGGCCGGCGACTGTCCAGTTGACCGCAATAGCCAGCACGATGTCCGATGTTCGCGAAAAGTTTGTGACTCATATACGAAAACCGGTCATTCACGTTCAGTGCCGGTTCGGCGACGTTGCCTACAGGGGCTGACCAGAGGTTCATGGAACGACCGGCCGGACCGTGAGAATACCCTGTGCGGGCATGGAGAAAATGGCAGGCCTGCCTGCTCAGACGCGGAAAGCCTGCACCGCCGTATTCAGCTGTTTACCCAGTTCCAGCAGTCGCTCGCCCTGGCTGCGCCCTTCGCCGATGCGCAGCAGATTGTCCTCGCCCAGTTGGTGGATACGTTCGCTGTGGTCACGGATCTCGCTGACCGCGCCGCTCTGTTGGGCGGTGACGTCGGCGATGCGTACCGCCGTGTCGGAGATGGTCTGGATCGCCCCGACGATTTCATCCAGCGCGCCGTCGGCCGCCTGGGCCTGGCTGGCGGTGGCCTCGGCGTGTTCGACCTGGGTGCGCATGCCTTCCACCGATTCGCGGGCGGCGCTCTGCAGCCCGGCGATCAGGGTCTGGATTTCTCCGGTGGCACCGGCGGTGCGCTGGGCGAGCGTTCGCACCTCTTCGGCTACCACCGCGAAGCCTCGGCCCATTTCCCCGGCGCGGGCGGCCTCGATGGCGGCGTTGAGCGCCAGCAGGTTGGTCTGGTCGGCGATCGAGCGGATCACCGTCAGCACGCCGCCGATGGTCGCCGATTCCTCGGCCAGGTGCTCGATCATCTGCGCGTTGCCCTGCACCTCGCCAACCAGCGCATGCAGGCCGGCCAGGCTCTGGGCGATGACCGTCTGGCCGTGCTCGACCGCCAGGCCGGCACTGCGGCTGGCGTCCGCCGCCTGGCTGGCATCGCCGCTGACCTGCTGGATGGTCGCCTCCAGTTCCCCCAGGGCATCGCGGATCTGTCCGGTGTCGCCGGCCTGGCGTTCGGCGCCGCTGTGCAGGCCGCGGCTGAGGTCGGCCAGGGTACGGCTGCTGCCGGCGACCTGCTCGGCGTTCTCGCGAATGGTGCCCACCAGATCCACCAGGTAGGCGCGCAGGCGATTCAGCGAGGCTTCGATATCGTGCAGTTCGCGGTTGGTCCTGCCCAACTGGATGTCCCGGCTGAAGTCGCCTTCGGCCCAGATCGAAAGAGCTGGGGCGAGGTTGGTCAGGACCCGGGCCAACTTGCGCTGCAGGGTGTCGATCAACAGGGCGATCAGCAGGATCAGGCCGATCATCGCGCCCTGCATCAGGCGTACCTCGCTCTCGATCTGGCCGTGCTGGGCGCGGACCAGCGGCTCCATGGCGGCGATCGCCTGCTGCACGGCGCTGATTTTCTGGTGGGTCGCCGCCGCCAGGTCGGCTCGGCGCTGGATCTGCTCGCGGGTGCGGGCCAATTCGGCCGGGTAGCGGTTCAGCAGGCTGTGCAGCTCGCGCTTGAGGCCGACGCCGGTGTCTTCGGCCGCAGCCTTCTCTGTGGCCTCCAGGCCCATCATGGCGTTGAAGTCGTCCGCGCCGGACTCACTGCTGGACGTCACGCCGAGCAGGGGCAGGGCTTGCAGCTGTTCGGCCTGGCTGCGGATGCTGGCCAGTTCGCGCTCGACGTCGGCGGCCAGCTCGCTGCGGCCGCTGCTGACCAGCTTTTCCCGCGCCAGCGACAGTTTCGCCAGGTGCGAGGAGGCCGCCAGCAGGGGGGGCAGATAGGCCGCGGCCTCGGGCCTGCTGACGCCGGTGGCGTACCGGGTCAACTGTTCGAGGTTGCCGCCCAGCTCGCGTTCGGCCTGCAGCAACAGGGCCTGTGGATCGCCGGCCAGCTTGCCGGCGGCCAGCAGGTCGGTCTTGCTGAAGTCGTTCAGGGCGGCCAGGCTGGCGCGCAGGCTTTCGGTCATCGACGGCGGCAGGGCGGTGATTTCCTTGTCCATCGCTTCGATGGACTGTCCGGCGCTGCTCAGGCGCAGGGCGTCACCGCTGCCCAGGTAGTCTTCGATATTACGCGCGGCCTGGTTCTGGAACTGCTGCGACAGGCCCAGATAACGTTCCATCAATTGATAGGGGCGCTCCAGCGCCCGCTGCGACCACCAGAGCGTGGCCCCGAGTGCCAGGCAGACGGCAACGAGCAGCAGGGTGTTGAGATTGGTCAGCAACTTCAGGCGCATTCTCGATCCTATCCACGACAAGAGTGGTAAGCGCCTGAATTTATTGCTGTTTAATTACAGCGTTATGACGGACTCCGTCGAATCCGATGAAAAAGTGGCACTTTGCCTCGCCACCTGCACCCGGTTGCGCCCGGCATGCTTGGCACGGTAGAGGGCTTCATCGGCCTGGCTTGCCATGATCAGGCTGTCGCTGTCCTCCTGCAGTTCGACCACGCCGGCGCTGAAGGTGCACCACAGGTCTTCCGGCTGGGCCGGGTAATGGATTTCCGCGAAGCGCTGGCGGATTTCTTCGAGCACCTTATAGGCCGATTCCAGGTCGGTATCGGGCATGACGATGGCGAACTCTTCGCCGCCGTAGCGGCCGATGAAGTCGGTCTTGCGCAGGCGCTGCTTGAGAAACAGCGCCAGGCTCTTGATCACCCGGTCGCCCATGGGATGGCCGTGGCTGTCGTTGACCCGCTTGAAGTGATCGATGTCGAGCATCGCGAAGCTCAGCGGCTTGCATTCGCGGCGGGCGCGGAAGCTGCAGTCCTCGAGCAGTTGCAGGATATGGGTGTGGTTGTAGAGGCCGGTCAGGCTGTCGCGGATCATCCGCGACTTGAGGTTGCGCGCCCGGGCCGCGCGGTTGCGCACGGTGGTGATCAGGTGGCGGGGCTTGATCGGCTTGGTCAGGAAGTCGTCGCCGCCTTCGCTCATGGCGTCGAGCTGCTTGTCCAGGTCGTCCTCGGCGGACAGGTAGATGATCGGCACGCTGACATAGCGGTCGTTGTGGCGGATCACCTTCGCCAGCTCGGTACCGGTGCAGGCCGGCATGTACATGTCGAGGATGATCAGGTCCGGCTGGAAGTCCGCCAGTTCGGCCATGGCCTGGATCGGGTCGATCAGGGTCCGGGTGACGATGCCGGCGCTGTTGAGCAGGCGTTCGGTGTGCAGGGCCTGGGCGCGTGAATCGTCGATGATCAGCACCTTGTACGGATCGTACTGGGCGACGCAGGTCAGCACCTCGATCTTTTCCAGCAGGCTGGAAGCCTCCAGGGTTCCGGTGAGGAATTCCTGGCCACCGGCGCGCACGGCGGCCAGGCGGGTGGGCGTGTCGGTTTCATGCAGGCTGAAAAACAGCAGCGGCAGCTTCTGTTCCAGGCCGAGCTGGGCTTCGGCCGCCAGGTGCAGGCCCATGCCGCTGCCGCTGAAGTCGACGTCCATGACGATCGCGGCCGGCAGGCGTTCGGCCATGGCCGAGCGAAACGCCGCGACATTTTCCAGCGCCTGGGCGCCGAGGCCGAAGAATTCCAGTTGCTTGGCCAGTCGCTCGGCGCGCTCGTGATCCTGCAGCATCACATAGACCGGCTTGCGCAACGGCGGCAGGAAGGTGTGCTCAAGCTGGTCGCCATGGCGCAGGCCGGTGCGCGACAGACGCTGCATCAGGCGATTGAGTTCGGTGATCAGGCCGCTGCTGAGACGACCACGGTTGGCGTCGACCGCCTCCAGCGAGCGATGGATGCCATGGGCCAGCTGGACGTGTTCCGGTTGTTCGAAACGTTCGGCGAAACGCAGCAGGCGCAGGTTCGCCTCATTGAGTTCGGACATGTCGCCGCTCGACCATTCGCTGCGCTGCAGGCGTTGCCATATCTCCAGGATCTGGCGGGCCTGGTGAATGACCCGCTGGGCAAAGTGCTGCCTGAGGCGCTCGCGGTTGGGGTCTTCTGGCTCGCTCATATCGGGCTACTGGTTAGACGAACGGCGGAGGAAATAGTGGCTCTATGCTAGCACTTCTGTGGTCGCGGTATATGTGCCATGCGTCAACTTCTCGAATTCATTTCGTGACCCTCTGGTCAGCGTCCGGAGTGACGGAGATGGTCAATTGGGCGGCGCTTGCATGAAGCGTCCCGCAGCCGCTTGATTTATAGTGGGGCGATGGATGGCAACGCGGCCGTGCCTTGCCCGACGAACGCCGGCCTTGAGGCGAATTCGGTTGGGCAGGGCACGATGGGCCAGGGTTGTGGTCAACCGATGAACTCAAGCGATCGAAAGGAATAGAGCCATGCTGGACTGGAAAAAACGCGCAGGCAGCGCGCCGGAACGCGCTGCAGAACCCTCGCCGGCACCCCGCGGCTATTTTGCCGGCCTGCTGTTCAGTCGTGCCCTGGCAACCCTGGTCGGGTTGTACCTGGTGGTGACGATTCTGCTCGGTTGGTACTGGAGCCAGGAGCCGGCGCTGTTTCCCGTCCAGCAGAACGCGCAGATGGCCGCCGAGAAGCAGGGGCGCAAGATGGTCGTCGGTTATACCACGGTCGAGACCCTCAAGACGGTGGTCGGTACCCTGCTGAACAAGCCGGGTGGCTATCTCTCCAACGATCGTTTCCCGCCTGGTGTCTGGCTGGACAACATTCCCAGCTGGGAATACGGCGTGCTGGTCCAGGTGCGCGACCTGACTCGCGCCCTGCGCAAGGATTTCGCCCGCTCGCAATCGCAGTCGGCCGAAGACGCCGACCTGGCCAAGGCCGAGCCGCGCTTCAACTTCGACAACCGCAGCTGGATGCTGCCGTCCAGTGAGGCGGAGTACCAGGAGGGCATCAACTCCCTGGATCGCTACCAGGCCCGGCTGTCCGACCCTAACCAGAACAACGCGCTGTTCTACGCCCGTGCCGACAACCTGAACAACTGGCTCGGCGATGTCGCCACGCGCCTGGGCTCGCTGTCCCAGCGCCTGTCGGCCAGTGTCGGGCGGGTCAAGCTGAACTCCGCGCTGAAAACCGAAAGCGTGGCCCCGGGCCAGGTGCCGCAGGTTGACGAAGAAGTGGTCGAGACGCCGTGGCTGCAGATCGACAACGTGTTCTACGAAGCCCGTGGCCAGGCCTGGGCGCTGTCGCACCTGCTGCGGGCGATCGAGGTCGACTTCGCCGACGTGCTGGCGAAGAAGAATGCGACGGTCAGCGTGCGGCAGATCATCCGCGAGCTGGAAGCCTCGCAGGAGCCGGTCTGGAGCCCGATGATCCTCAACGGCAGCGGCTTCGGCGTCCTGGCCAACCACTCGCTGGTCATGGCCAACTACATTTCGCGGGCCAACGCCGCGGTGATCGACCTGCGCCAACTGCTCAACCAGGGTTGATCGATGAATGTCTCCCCGAACGAGGTGGCGCATCGCGCCGCCTCCGATGCCGAGCTGATCGCCTGGGTCGACGACGACGATCGCCTGCAAGGCAGCCTCGCCCGCGCCGAGTTGCGTGAGCGCGGCCTGATCGGACGTGGCACCTATATCCTGCTGTTCAATTCGGCCGGTGAGCTGTGCGTGCATCGGCGGACCCTGAGCAAGGCCATCTATCCCGGCTACTGGGACGTGGCGGCCGGCGGCATGGTCCAGGCCGATGAAAGCTACGCCGAGTCGGCCGCCCGCGAGCTGGAGGAGGAGCTGGGCGTCAGTGGCGTACCCTTGACCGCCCACGAGCGTTTCTTCTTCGATCAGCCGGGCAACCGGCTCTGGTGTGCGGTGTTCAGTGCTGTCTGGGACGGGCCCTTGCGCCTGCAACCGGAAGAAGTGCTGGAGGCACGTTTCGTCGCGGTGGATACCGCCGTGGAGGAAAGCGCGCGCAAGCCCTACTGCCCGGACTCCCTGGCGGCCCTGAAGCGCTATTTGCAGGGCGTCGCAAAACCTTCATGAAATGGCGCCGATTGGCTCTTGGGTCATCGGCCTTTTGCCGTTACACTGCGCGACTTTTCAAGCTCAAGCGGCCTGGCCGCCTTGAGTAGCGCTGCCCCTGCCTGAGTGGGGCTTCGCGGTCGTCGCCCGTCATGGCTTTCGACCAGTCTTTCGTCCTCCCAAGAGGATTGCCGGTGGCCAAAAAAGCCGCATCCTTCGCCGCTCTCGGCGGCCTGGTGTTTTCCACCGACGCAGGCCGACATTGCCCCGACTGTAGCCAGCCGGTGGCCGCCTGTACCTGCAAACAGACCCGTATCCCCGAAGGCGACGGTATTGCCCGCGTGCGCCGCGAAAGCAAGGGCCGTGGCGGCAAGACGGTGACGACGATCACCGGCGTGCCCCTGGCCGAAGACGCCCTCAAGGAACTGGCCAGTACCTTGAAGAAACGCTGTGGTACCGGTGGCGCCCTGAAAGACGGCGTCATCGAGATCCAGGGCGACCATGTCGAGTTGCTGCTGGGCGAGCTGGTCAAACACGGTTTCAAGGCGAAGAAGTCCGGCGGCTAGCAGCCTCTGTGAAAACCACCGTGCAGTCGACCCGCCAGCCCGGATGAACCCGGCCTGGCAGTCGCGCCCATGGTTTTCACAGAGCCTGTTCCCGCACAGCCTCTTGGGGGCTGTACGAAATGTTTTCAACGCAGCCTGGGCGAGCGCGGATACATAGTGTACAGAGCCTAAACTCGGAGCTGTATCCGTGGTCTCACACGGATACAGGCGAATCGTCATTTTCATTCTTTAGACTGCGCGCAGCCTGGGTCCAGGCGGCGCTACCTGACTTCTTCTATAGGGGACTTCGATGTCCGTACGACGCACACGCAAAGACGATGGCAGCCAATGGACAGTTGCGGACAGCCGCAGTGTTTACGGGATTCGCCATTGGGGGGCCGGATATTTCGCGATCAATGATGCCGGTCGCGTAGAGGTTCGTCCGAACGGCCCGAACAGTTCGCCCATCGATCTCTTCGAGCAGGTCGACGAGCTGCGCAAGAGCGGCTTGTCCCTGCCCCTGCTGGTGCGCTTCCCGGATATCCTGCAGGACCGCGTCCGCCAACTGACCGGCGCGTTCGACGCGAACATCGCGCGCCTGGAATACCAGAGCAAGTACACCGCGCTGTATCCGATCAAGGTCAACCAGCAGGAAGCGGTGATCGAGAACATCATCGCCACCCAGAACGTCTCCATCGGCCTGGAGGCCGGCTCCAAGCCCGAGCTGCTGGCGGTGCTGGCGCTGGCGCCGAAAGGCGGCACCATCGTCTGCAACGGCTACAAGGACCGCGAGTTCATTCGCCTGGCGCTGATGGGCCAGAAGCTCGGTCACAACGTGTTCATCGTGATCGAGAAAGAGTCCGAGGTGGAACTGGTGATCGAGGAGGCCGCCTCCCTCAAGGTCAAGCCCCAGGTCGGCCTGCGGGTGCGCCTGTCGTCCCTGGCGTCGAGCAAGTGGGCCGATACCGGTGGCGAGAAATCCAAGTTCGGCCTGTCGGCGGCGCAACTGCTGTCGGTGGTCGAGCGTTTCCGCGCGGCCGGCCTCGACCAGGGCATCCGCCTGCTGCACTTCCACATGGGTTCGCAGATCGCCAACCTGGCCGACTACCAGTACGGCTTCAAGGAAGCGATCCGCTACTATGGCGAGCTGCGCAACCTCGGCCTGCCGGTGGATCACATCGACGTCGGTGGCGGCCTGGGGGTCGACTACGACGGTACCCACTCGCGTAACGCCAGTTCGATCAACTACGACATGGATGACTACGCCGGTGTCGTGGTCGGCATGCTCAAGGAGTTCTGCGACGCGCAGAACCTGCCGCATCCGAACATCTTCTCCGAGAGTGGCCGGTCGCTGACCGCCCACCACGCGATGCTGGTGGTGCAGGTGACCGACGTCGAGAAACACAACGACGACGTGCCGCACATCGAGAATCCGCAAAACCTGCCGGAAACCGTGCAGTGGCTGGTGGAACTGCTGGGCCCGACCGATATCGAGATGGTCACCGAAACCTACTGGCGCGCCACCCACTACATGAGCGACGTGGCCACCCAGTACGCCGATGGCAAGCTGACCCTGGCCGAGAAGGCCCTGGCCGAGCAGTGCTACTTCGCCGTGTGCCGGCGCCTGCACAACTCGCTGAAGGCCCGCCAGCGTTCGCACCGCCAGGTGCTCGACGAACTCAACGACAAGCTCGCCGACAAGTACATCTGCAACTTCTCGGTATTCCAGAGCCTGCCCGATACCTGGGCCATCGGCCAGGTGTTGCCGATCCTGCCGCTGCATCGGCTGAACGAGGAGCCGCTGCGGCGTGCGGTGCTGCAGGACCTGACCTGCGACTCCGACGGCAAGATCAAGCAGTACGTCGACGAGCAGAGCATCGAGACCAGCCTGCCGGTGCACGCGGTGAACGAAGGCGAAGACTACCTGCTGGGGATCTTCCTGGTCGGTGCCTACCAGGAAATTCTCGGCGACATGCACAACCTGTTCGGTGACACCGACTCGGTGAACATCTACCAGAATGCCGACGGCAGCGTGTACCACGCCGGTATCGAAACCCACGACACCATCGAGGACATGCTGCGTTATGTGCACCTGTCGCCGGAGGAACTGATGACCCACTACCGCGACAAGGTCGCCAGTGCCAGCATCAGCGTCAAGGAGCGGACCCAGTTCCTCGATGCATTGCGTCTGGGCCTGACCCGTTCGTCCTACCTGTCCTCATGAGGCAAGGCCGATAGTTCCTCGGAACCAGCCCTTTCAATAAAGGGCTTTTTCCTTTGATCGTGTAGGCTTGGTCTGAATCTCGAAAACCCACCCTCTGCGGTGGGTTTTTTATTGCCTAACGGCAAAGTGATGGCTTCATCGCTTCCGTGTTTTGTGTAGGTGATTTCTCTAACGCCTGTTTGCCCCTCTACTCGCTCTTTTCCCTCGGCGAAAATCCCCGGTCCACGTCGGGCCCATGTAGAGGAATATCCATGTTCGATCCAGCCAACCAGCCGTTTTTCCGTCTGGATGTTGCCGGCTTGTCCCGTCCTCTGGCTGTCACTTCCTTCAGCGGTCGCGAGGCGGTCAGCGAGCTGTTCGCCTTCGAACTGGACGTGCCCGACGAGACCATTGGAACGGATCCGGGCAGGCTGATGTACCGCAGTTGTTTTCTGTGCCTGGGGGCCGCCGATCAGGGTATCCATGCACAGATCCAGGGCGTCAACCTGCGTTGTTCCGGCCTGGCTCCGGGCCACTGCCGGCTGTTTCTCGGGCCGCGCCTGGGGCTGCTGGCGCAGCGCCTGCGTCGGCGCCTGTTCCAGCAGCGCACGGTACCGGGGATCATTGCCCAGGTGCTGGGTGAGCACGGCCTGCGGGATGACGCGTTTCGTTTCTCCCTCAAGGCGCGTTGTGTCCCGCGACCGTATTGCGTGCAGTTCGACGAATCCGACCTGGCGTTCGTCCAGCGACTCTGTGCCGAGGAAGGCATCCACTTTCACTTCCAGCACTCGCGGAACCATCATCGCCTGGTATTCACCGATGGGCTGGGTGCCTTGCGGCGGACCCGGGAAGCGCGCTTCTGCCCGGATGACGGACCCGGGGTCGAGGATTTCCAGGTCGCCCTGTCGGGGCGGCTGCCCCGCCGTGGCGGGCGCGGCCAGGAGTTGGCGCAGGGCGAAAGCGATTTGCCGGGGCTTCATTGTGCAGCCTTTATGCCGCTGTCCGGGCACCCCTGCGCGGCGTGGAACCGCCTGTGGCTGATCACGGCGCTTGAGCATCGCGGCGACAGCAGCCTGCGCGAACCCTGGAGGTTGTTCTACCGCAACCTGTTCAGCGCGACCTCCTGGGAGGTGGCACTGCGCACCTCCCGCCGTTATCCGAAACCGCGGTTGTCCGGCCTGTTTCGGGCCCGGCTGGCCGCTGGCGAGAGGCGCGCCAGCCCGGACGGGCAAGTGCGGCTCGCCGTGCAGTTGCTGGTCTTCTATCAGGGCGAGGGTGCCCGGCAGAGCACCTGCCACCTGCCGCTCGACCGCTCGGCGATGGCCGACGCCGATGCATTCGTTGCAGGGCTGGAGGTGGGGACGCCGCTCTGGGTGCGGTTTGCCGATGGCGACCCGGACCGGCCGCACATTGTCGGGCGCGCCGAGACCCGGCAGTGGCAGGCGCAGTCTGCCGGTGACCCGGTATGTGAACTGTTGCGTATGGGGCATCCACTGGTATTGCTGTGCCCCCCCGCAAGCGATAGCCGGCCAGCTTCCTGCGGTTGCCGGGGTTGCCTGCCGTGAACACGAATGCGACATGGCTGCTGCTGGATATCCCCACGGCACCCGGCCTGGTTGCGGCCTTGCGGGAGCGCTATGCGCACTACGAAAGCTACCCGTTGTTCGAGGGTACGCCGTTCCACGGTGTGCGTGACTGGGGGCCGCGGCTGCTGCGACTGGCGGCGGATTGTCCGTTGGCGACGCTGAGCCAGGCCCGGCCCACGGCCTGGGGTGGGCTGTTCCTGCGTAGCCGGGCTCCCGTCCCCGTCCTGTTGGCCCATTTGCGGCAGATGCTGGTGGTGCGCTTCGACGGCGAGCGTCAGGGCGTGGTCAGCTATTACAACCCGCAGACCGCCAGCTATTTTTTTGACGGTACCGATAGCCGTGAACTGAGCCGTTGGCTTGGGCCGATCAGTCTTCTCTACTGGTACGGCGGCACCTGGGCCGACAAGGCTGCCGGTTGTCTCGGCTGGCAGCAGTTGATCAATCCGCAGTTGGAAGGGGCGGCCCTCGGCGCCGGGGAACCCCTCAGTGCCGCTCAGCAGCGGCGGCTGCAGGTGTGTCTGCTGGAGCGGCATGCCTACCAGTGGAGCCGGGCCAGCGGCCACGATTACGCCAGGACCTGGGGTCATCTGCAGGAGGGCGTCGCCCAGGGCTTTCGCGACAGTGCCAGCCTCGATGACTGGCTATGGTTGCGGGCGCAGTATCCAGCGGCGCCATTTCCATCCGGCCTACCGGGCGATACGCCGGGCGAGCGCCTGGAGCATCTGCGCCAGGCCTGGATGCGGGCGCGGGGCTGACTAGTGCGTCGGGCTGTTGAACCAGCGATCCCGCCGCTGCAGTTTCCAGGCACTAGCGCCCAGGGTCAGGCTGCGCAGCGACATGAACAGCAGGAACGCGATCCACAGGCCGTGATTGCCGTAGCGGCTCAGGATCCAGGCGAAGGGCAACGCGATCAGCACGCTGGCGAGCATCGCGTCGCGCATCTCACGGGCGCGGGTGGCACCGATGAACAAGCCGTCCAGCAGATAACTCCAGACCGCGACCAGCGGCAGCGCGGCCAGGTAGGGCAGATAGCCAAAGGCGGTTTCGCGCACACTGGGGATGTCGGTCTGCAGGGTGATGAACAGATGTCCGCCGAGCAGGAACAGCAAGGCGAAGCCGAGACTGGCCAGCAGTGACCAACCCGCGGCAACGACCAGCGAGCGACGCAGGGTCTGACGATCCCCGGCACCGATCGCGTGCCCGCACAGGGCTTCGACCGCATGGGCCAGGCCATCGAGGGCGTGCGCGGTCAGCAGCAGGCCGTTGAGCAGCAGGGCATTGGCGGCGACGGTGGCGTCGCCCAGGCGGGCACCTTGTATCGTGATCAGGAAAAACACCGATTGCAGGGCCATGCTGCGGATGAAGATATCGCGGTTGACGGTCAGCAAGGGACGCCAGTTGCGCCACAGGGCCAAGGCTGCCCAGGCCAGCTTGCCGGGGTAGCTGCGCAGGGCGCCGCCGGTCAGCGCCAGGCCGAGCAGGGCACCGCTCCATTCGGCGACGACCGACGCCCGCGCCGTGCCGACCACGCCCCATTCCAGGCCGAGTACGAACCACAGGTTCAGGGCGATGTTCATCAGGTTGGTGGTCAGCAGGATCGCCAGCGGCGCCCGGGCATTCTGGGTGCCGAGGAACCAGCCGACCAGCGCGTAGCTGGCCAGTGCCGCCGGCAGCCCGAACAGGCGGGTATGGAAGAAGTCCAGGGTCAGTTGCCGCAGTTCGACCGAGGGTTGCATGACTTGCAGCGCCAGATGGCTGAAGGGCAGTGCGATGACCCCGAGAAACAGCGCCAGCAGCAGACTCAGCAGAAGCCCCTGCAGGAGAACCTGCCGCAGCGCGGTCCCGTCGCCGCGTCCGGCGGCCTGGGCGGCGAAGCCGGTAGAGCCCATGCGCAGGAAACCCATGGCCCAGGCCAGGAAAATGTACAGGCTGGCCCCCACCGCCACGGCGCCCAACTGGTGGGCATGGGGCAGGTGACCGATCACCGTGCTGTCGACCAGCGCCACCAGTGGAACGGAAATATTCGACAGAATCATCGGTGCGGCGAGCGCCCAAACCCGCCGATGGGTGGGGCGGTCGCGCCAGTCAGTGAGCAGGGTGGACATGCAGGCTCCTCGCAAGAGCGCGCATTGTAGCCGTCGGTCGCGCAGCGGTCGTCAGTGAATGATCCAGCTCAGCAGCCAGAGCCCGAGCAGCAGCCAGATGATGCCGAGGAAGATCGAGGCGCGCATGAAGGCCCGGACTGCCGAGTAGAGGAACATCAGGCCGACGATCAGGGCCAGGATGCTGATCAGCGAGGTGTCCATGCCCAGGGCCCGGGCCAGGCCGTCGATGAAGTTGCCGCCGGCGTTGGCCAGCAGGCTGAACAGTCCGCCCAGGCCATCGACGATGAAGCGGATCACCGAGCCGAGCACCCGACCCAGCCACTCGAAAAAGCCTTCTACCTGCATATGCGTACCCTGGTGAGCGTGTGGCGCGGATTGTAGCCTTTGGCTGTGGAACTGGCAGCAAGGTTCCCGCTGGCATGGCGTGTGGAGAACAGGGGCTGATCGCTGGGGGCGGTCCCTGGAGCGGCGGTGGTCATTTCAGGCTGGCGGGCCAGGCGGCATTCTTCGCAGGCAGGCCCGCTCTCGCAAACGCGGGTTGTCAGGAGCCCACGACATGGATCCGCGGCTGCGGGAACAGGTTGTTGAGGGTTTCCAGCAGGCGCACGTGATAGATGGGTTTGCGGAACAGGTCCAGCACCTGCAGGCGCAGCATGTCGCTGACATCGTCCATGTCGGCATGCCCGGAGGTCACGATCACCGGCAGGTGCTGGCGTGAGGTGTGCTCGCGCAGCCGCTTGATCAGCGACATGCCGCTTTCCTCGGGCATGCGCAGGTCGGTAATGACCAGCGCGATGTCGGGGTGCTTGGTCAAGTGGAACAGGGCCTGCTTGACCGAGGTCGCGGTGAAGCAGGAGAACCCTTCTCCTTCCAGCAACTCGGCCAGCTCCAGGAGTGCGTCCTCTTCGTCATCCACTAGAAGGAGCTGTTGGCGTGGGGGAACAGAGGAAGTCATGAACGATTCCTGTGGCTGATTCGTCTTGAGAGTGTAGCGCCTCTTCGAGGTAGAAAAGAATGCTGAATTCAAGTCCCCAAGCCTGAGGACAGGTTTGTGAAAACTGTCTTGATCTTGTCACCGATTCCAGTCGACAGTCCTGCAATCACGACCGCCACCATCGCCGCCACAATCGCATATTCGATACCCGAAGCACCCTCCTTGCGACTCATGAAAAGCTGAACCTGAACATACAGCCTGGTAATGAAATCAAGGATCATCTGACAACTCCTTACGTCTTTAAACGCTGTATCAGCCGCCTTACGACATGGTTTCCCTATGCCATCACAGCATCGTCAACAAAGCGGCGGGCAACAACTGTAAGAAAGGATTAATCACAAAGTATTAGTCCGAAGGTTGGCGTCAATAAACGTCGGTTTCCTTTCTCTAATCTGCGGATATTTTCGGTTGGGTAATGGCATTTCGTCCTAGCTGGACTACCTTCAAATAGCGAAAAAGTTGATGTTCATAGCTGCCTGAATGCGAGGGTTTCGCGGGTCGCGCAGTCGGAAAGGGAGAGCCGTCATGAACAGTCGAGTGACCATGGGGCTGGCGGCCATCTTGTTGATCGCAGCGCTGGTTGTCGGATATTGGGGGCTGATGCTCAGTCATCCGCCGGCACCTGTGGTTCCGGCCGTCAGCGCACCTGTGGACAACCCGGCCGCTGCCGAGGAACCGGCGCGCCAGCCGGTGGTGGTGCTGGCCCACGATGTCCCTCCCTTCGTTCCCCTGACGGCCGCCGACCTGGTGATCGAGCGCCTGCGTATCGCCCCACCCGGCAGCTTCGGTTCGTTGCAGGAAGCGGTGGACCGCATTCCCTGGCGGCCCCTGAAGGCCGGGACCTGGCTCAGTGACGAGAGTTTCCAGGCCGGTGGCCCGCTGGCACGCATGATCCGTTCCGACGAGCGCGCGCTGGCAGTGGCCGTGGACGAGGTGATCGGGGCCGGCGGGCAATTGACGCCCGGGGACTATGTCGATGTGCTGCTGTTCCTGCGCCAGGATGCCAGCAATCTGCAGCAGTCGGCCCAGGTGGTGATTCCGGCGATGCGTCTGCTCAGCGTCGGCGAGCAACTGGGCCTGACCAATGATGGCAAGCCCGCGTCGGGCGCCAGTGCCAGTGAGCGGGCCAATCAGGAACTGCGTCGCGCGTCTGCCCGCACCGTGGTGCTGGCGGTTCCCGAACCGCTGTTGAGCCGGTTGATGCTGGCGACTCAGGTCGGCACCCTGCGCCTGGCGGTGCGCAGTGCCGATGAGCACCTGTTGCCTCGCTACTGGGCTGGCGAGAAGGTCGGTGCCGCCAACCTCAAGGCGGCCAGCGCCGAGCTGTTCCAGTTCAACCAGTTGGCCCTGGCCGGGGCCCCCAGGGGCCAGCCCCCGGTTGTCGAGAGCGGCGGGCGTGGCCAGGGGGCCGTGGTGATCCGTGGCAACCAAGTCAGTCAATCAACACCCTGATCTGCAAGGAAGCTTCGGATGAGTGGATCCCTGTCGAGCGTCAAACGAGTGGCCCGGGCCTTGTTCCGGTGGCGTTTGTCGGTGCAACGTAGCGGATTATCGAAATGAGCCAGAGCCTGAGCCAGACCTTCCTGGCAATCACCCGCAACACCACCGACCTGGAATGGCTGCAGGGCGCCCTGGCGCCGTTGGGCCAGGTGGTCAGCGCCGGCGGCAGTCTCGACGAGTTGCTGTCGCTGGTGGACGTCACCTTTGCCGGGCTGATTTTCGTCGGCCTCGACCGGGAGAACCTGGTGGCCCAGAGCGCCCTGATCGAAGGGTTGCTGGAGGCCAAGCCGATGCTGGCGATCGTCGCCCTCGGCGACGGCATGGACAACCAGCTGGTGCTCAATGCAATGCGCGCCGGAGCCCGGGACTTCGTCGCCTACGGCTCGCGCTCCAGCGAAGTGGCCGGGTTGGTCCGACGCCTGAGCAAGCGCCTGCCGGCGGTGGCACCGAGTGCGCAGATGGGCGGTTTCACCGTTCTGTACGGCGCCCAGGGCAATGCCGATGGGGCACTGTTGTCCACTCACCTGGCACTGGTAGTGCAGAAAAGCGGGCAACAGACCCTGCTGCTCGACCTCGGCCTGCCCCGGGGCGACAGCCTGGCGTTGCTCGGTCTGGAAAGCTCGTTCCATTTTGGCGACGCGCTGCGCCACCTGCGCCGCCTGGACTCGACGATGATCGACAGCGCCTTCACCCGCACCGAAGAGGGGCTGCGCATCCTCGCCTATGCCAGTGCCGACGAGCCCCTCAAGCGCACCAGCGCCGCCGAGTTGTACATGTTGCTCAGCGCCCTGCGCCAGCACTTCCAGCACATCATCGTCAATCTCACCGGACAGTCCGACAGCGAGGCCCTGCGCACTTTCGTCAGTCACTGCGACAAGCTGCTCTGGTACACCGACCAGAGTGTGCTCGATTGCCGACGCAACCTGACGATCCTCAACCTGTGGCGGGAAAAGGGCATGAAGCTCGACCACGCGCGGCTGCTGGTCGACCGTTATCTCAAGAATGTTTCACCGGACTCCGAAACCCTGGGCAAGACGTTCGGGCTGCCGGTCCTGTCGGTACTGCCCTTGAATGTCGAGGTGCGGCTGAATGCGAAGAACCAGGGCCAGACGCTGTTCGAGCTGGCCCCGCGCGAAGCCCTGACCCAGGGCCTCAAGTCCCTGGGCGAGCACCTGGCCAAGCGCTCCGAGGGCCGTACCAGGACCGCCGAGGGCTGGCTCAACCGGATCTGGGGGCATAAGTGATGAGCGAGAAACTGTTCGGCGGCCAGAGCCGTGGAGCGGCCGGCAACACCGATCATGAAGGGCTCAAGCTGGTTTTGCATCGCTACATCATTGATGCCATCGAGGAGTCGGGGAAGAACCTGCTGGAAGGCTCGCGCCAGGTCCTGGCGCAGTTCGTCATCGACAAGGTCGGCGAGTATGTGTCGCGCCTGCACCTGGCGATTTCCCGTTACGAGATGGAGCGGCTGGCGGAGGAGATCGTCGATGAACTGACCGGCTTCGGTCCGCTGGAGGTGCTGCTGCGTGACACGGCGGTCACCGAGATTCTGGTCAACGGACCGCATCGGGTGTTTCTCGAACGCGATGGCCTGTTGCACCAGAGCGACCTGCGTTTTATCGACGACCACCACGTGGAACGGGTCATCCAGCGGATCCTCGCGCCCCTCGGTCGACGCCTGGACGAGTCGTCACCGATGGTCGACGCACGGATGCCCGATGGCAGCCGGGTCAACGCGATCATTCCGCCGATCGCCCTGGACGGTCCTTGCCTGTCGATCCGCAAGTTTCGCAAGGACATGCTCAAGAGCAACGATCTGGTGGCGATGCAGACCATCGACCAGGCCATTCTCGAATTCTTCCAGGACGCCGTGGGCAAGCGCTGCAACATCCTGATCAGTGGCGGCACCGGCACCGGCAAGACCACCCTGCTCAATATCCTCAGCCAGTTGATCAACCGTCACCAGCGCCTGGTCACCATCGAGGACGTCGCCGAACTGCAACTCAACCATCCCCATGTGGTGCGCCTGGAGACCCGTCCGCCGAACGCCGAGGGCCATGGCGAGGTGAGGTCCAGCGACCTGATCCGCAACGCCCTGCGGATGCGCCCGGATCGGATCATCCTCGGCGAGATTCGCGGCGTGGAAGTGCTCGACGTGCTGACGGCGATGAACACCGGCCACGACGGTTCGATGAGCACGGTGCACGCCAACAATGCCCAGGACGCCCTGCTGCGCCTGGAAACCCTGGTGGGGCTGACCGGACGCCAAGTGGCGGAGAAGACCCTGCGCCAGATGATCTGCGCGGCGCTGGACGTGGTGATCCAGTTGACCCGCCTGCCCGATGGCCGTCGCTGTGTCAGCGAAGTGGTGGAGGTGGTCGGGGTTCGCGATGACATCTATGTCACCAACACCCTGTTCCGGCTCGATCGCCGCAACGGCTTCAGTTTCCAGCGCGATGCCGTCAACCCGGCGGGCGACAAGCTGCGGCGCGAGTTGCACCTGGGTTTCGACGATTGAGGAGGTCTGGCCATGTTCGCTCCGCTGTTGCTTGGGCTCACCTGCCTGCTGCTGCTCGGGCTCTCGCTGCGGCTGTTCTACCTGGCGATGCGCAAGACCGGCAACGAGCGGGTGCTCAGCCGTCTGACCGAGGGGCAGCCGGAGTTGGTGACTGTCGCCAGTCCCGCCGGCCCGCTGAGGAACCATCTGGACCGGCTGTTCCTGCGTGCCGGGCTGGATCGTCCGGGTGAGCGGCTGGTCCTGTGGCTGGTCGTCTGGATGGCGCTGGTCTTCCTGGGAGGGTTGTCAGTGGGGGTGGTCGGTCTGGTGCTGGTGTTGCTGATACCGCCGCTAGGCCTGAGGCTGTTCGTGGGCTGGCGTTACCGGCGGCGGGTGCGGCGGATGGTCGAGCAATTGCCGCAGATGCTCGACTATGCGGTGCGCAGCCTGAAGTCCGGGCGGACCCTGGCCGATGCGATCCTCGGTGGCATCGAGGCGTCGGCCGATCCGCTGCGCGAGTCCATGGCGCGTATCCGGCGTAACGTCGAACTGGGCGTCAGCCTGCCGGAGGCGGCCAGCGATTTCGCCGAGTTCTACGAGCGCGAGGAGTTTCGCTTCCTGGCCCTTGGCCTGAAGGTCAACCACCGTTACGGCGGCAATGCCAGCGAACTGCTGGAAAACCTGATGAAGCTGATCCGCGAGCGCGATCAGGCCGCGCGGCAACTGCGCGCGATGACCGGCGAGACCCGCATGACCGCGGTGGTCCTGGCGCTCCTGCCGATCAGCGTGGCGGGTTACTTCATGGTGACCAACCCGGGGTATCTGCTGAACATGTGGCAGGATCCGAGCGGCCAGCGGATGCTGCTGTTTTCCTTTGGTCTGCAGGCGCTCGGTTGCCTGGCGCTGTGGCGCATGCTGCGGAGCGTATGACATGGCCCTGCTGATGAGTGTGCTGCTGTTTCTCGCCGCCCTGGTGCTGATCGTCGGCGACAGGCTGCAGAGGCGCCAGCGCGAACGGGCGGTGACCGAGCGTTTGCAGGGGCACATGGTGCGTGAGCGACACAAGCTGAGCGATTGGCTGCGTGTTCTGGGTGAAACCCGTTTCGGCCAGCGCTCGGTGAGTATCGACAACGAAACCCAAGTGCTGCTCAACCGTATCGGTTGGCGCAAGGCGAACCAGCGCTCGTTGTTCGCCGCCTGCCAGATCGGCACGCCGATACTGGTGCTGGTGCTCGTCCTGCTGGTACAGGGGCTGTTCTTTACCGAGCTGGAATCACCGTGGATCGCGCCGTTCCTCGGGCTGGCCGCCGGCTATCTGCTGCCCAAGCGCCTGTTGGTCATGGCCGCCACGCGTCGGCAGCGGCAGGTCACTGTCGAGGTTTCGACCTTCATTCCGCTGTTGCGCATCCTCTTCGAGTCGGGCATGGCCGTGGAGCAGGCGTTGCGGGTGCTCGCCAGCGAATCCCGGCAACTGCTGCCGGTGCTGAGCGGCGAGTTGCAACTGGTCCTGGCCAGGGTCGATTCCGGTCTGGAGTTGAGCGAGGAACTGGGCAAGATGGCGCGGTTTCTGGCGGTCGACGAGTTCGACGACACTTGCGTCATTCTCCAGCAACTGCTCCAGCAGGGCGGTGGGGCGATGAAGTCGTTGCTGGCGCTCAAGCAACTGCTCGATGACCGACGCCTGACCCGCTTGCAGGAGTACATCTCGAAGATGTCGGCGAAGATGTCGGTGGTGATGATGGTGTTTCTGTTTCCGGCGTTGTTGATCGTGCTCGCCGGCCCGGGTTTTACCGCCCTGAGCAAGGCCTTCGGCACGTCCTAGGCTATGTACGAAATCGCTTGAAACTTGGTTATGCGGCGTTAAAAACCGGCTCGGAATGCTCATTTACTCCAGTAAAGTCGGGCGCGACCCCGGCCGTTCCTCGCCGGTTTTTGCCTTGCCTAACCTGCGTTTCAAACAATTTCGTACACAGCCTAGGCGGGTTCAGTGAGCCGCCGCATCCCGCTGCCTTGGCCCGGTGGGCGACAGTGCCAGGGCCAGTTGCGTGCGGTTATGCATGTGGGTCAGTCGCAGCACCTGTGACACATAGAGCTTCACGGTATTTTCGGTGATGCCCAGTTCGCAGGCGATCTGGTAGTTGGTCTGGCCCTTGCCCACCAGGCGCGCCACCTCGATCTGGCGCGGTGACAACTGGCTGAAGATCTGCGCATCCGCCGGGCCCTGCGCCGTGTTCGGTGCGTCTTCGGCGGCCTCCTCGCGACGCCCCTGGGGCGAGCGTCGGACACTGTCCAGGTCGTGATAGAGGTCATCGATGGACTCGGCGAGAAATTGCAGCTTCTGATTCAGGTGACCCAGACTTTCATGGTGCAGGCGTTCGGCGATCACCGCCTCCTGGCGTTGAATGCCTTCGAGCAGTTCCGCGAGGTCCACCGGTTTCTGGTAGTAATCGGCGATCCCGGCACGCAGGGCCTTGATCACGTCCTGCTTGTCGGCGCGCCCGGTCAGCATGATCGACTCGAAGATCCGGCGCTTGCCGGCCAGGCGCTGCAGCTCATGCACCAGCTCGACGCCATCGAGGTCGGGCAGATGCAGGTCGCACAGCACCAGGGCGATCCCGGAGTCTTCCCTGAAACGGTCGATGGCCACTTGGCTGGTCAGGGCGGGCACGCAGCGATAGCCGCTTTTTTCAAGAAATTCGCAGAGTTCTTCCACGATCAGCGGTTCGTCATCGACCACCAGCACCTTCATCTCAGAGACAAGCCTGTTCACGCGCTACTCCATGCTTTGCAAGCCAATGACCACGAGTTCCCTGCCCACGCGCGCAGCCTGGGGGCCTGAGATAAAAGTAGACGCACTTTCGCCCGCTGTACATCGCGGCCCCTAATGGAGGCTGGTGGTCATGCACAGCAGGCCGACCCACAGGAAAGGCGCGAACGGCTGTTTGTCCGAGGTTCCCGGCTCGAGGTTGTGCAGCATCCGCTTCAGCGGCTTGCCCAGCAGTGGCCAGAGCCGCGGGCCCAGCCAGAGCCAGAGCAGGCTGGCGACGCCGGCGCCGATGACCGTCCCGAGCAGGTAGCGGCTGTCGCTGGCCAGGGCCAGGGCGATCAGCAGCTTGACGTCGCCGGCTCCCAGGCGTGCCGTGACGTAGCCGGGCAGGGTCAGCAACAGGGCCAGCAGAAAGGCCCAGCCACCTTGCTCTGCCGAGGCCCCCAGCCAGGTAGTGCCACTCCAGAGCAGATAGAACAGCGCCAGTGCCGAGCCCCCCAGGGTCAGGCTGTTGGCGATTTCCCGCTGGCGCAGGTCCTGTGCCGCGCAGAGTGTGAACCACAGAAGCAGGATGAGGCTGTGCATCGGCTAAAAAACGTCCTTTTCCGATGAATGATTCTATGCTGATAGCAACGTGCAGTTGTCAGGGTAGACGCAGTCATGATCCCAGGCCTCCCCGGAAAGCAAAAAGGCGCTGCCGCCATCGAGTTCGCGCTGGTCTTCGTGATCTTCTTCGCGGTGCTCTATGGCCTGGTCAGCTACAGCCTGCCGATGCTCATGGTGCAGTCCTTCAATGCCGCGACCGCCGAGGGCGTGCGGCAGGGCGCCCAGGTTGACCCGGTGGCCAGCGGCAACAACTACGCCACGCTGCTCAAGAGCACGGCGACAGCGGCGGCGGCCCAACGCCTGCAATGGATTCCGGCGGCGCTGAGTTTCAATGCGTCCAGCGATATCACCGCCACCTATACGGGTGGCCTGCTGACGGTCAGCATCCAGTATCCGACCTCCCGCTTGCGCAGCGTGCTGCCGTTCCTGGTGCTGCCCGGGATCGGCACGGTGCCCAACCTGCCAGCCAATCTCAAGGCCAGCGCGAGCATGCAGTTTTGAGTTCCGGGGATCGGCTGTTGGGTCGTCTGCTCGGCCGGGCGGCGGAGCCCGCGCTCGCTCCTGCGTCCGAAACGTCGACCTCGGCGGCCGAATTGCGGATTCGCCTCGATGGCGATGGCCGCGTACTGGACGTCGCCGGGCCGCTGCGACATGGCTTGGCGGCACTGCCTCAGGGGGCGGGCTATCCACTGCGGGAGCTGCTGAGTGTGTCCAGCCACCTGTCGGTCGAAGGGCTGCCGGCGGACTGGCTCGGGCATATCCTCGACCTGGACTTCAACGGCCTGGCCGGACAGGTCGTGCACACCCGTGGCTGGCTCCAGCCCCATCAGGGCGGCTGGCTGTTGCAGGCGCTGGATGTCGGTGATCTGCTCAAGGACCACCAGGCCGCTGAGAATCGTGAGTACCTGCAGCACTTCGCCGCCCGCGTGAGCGAACAGTTGCGCCTGTGCAGCGTGGCGCGCCTGCCCCAGGTGCTGGCCGAGCAACTGCAGGCCCTGGCCCAGCGTTGGCATATTCCCTGTCTGGCCCTGACCCTGCTCGATGAGCCCGGGCAGCAGTGGCAGGTGCACAGCCACTACCGGGCCCATGACGCCCCGCCGCTCTGGCACGACGGCCAGGCCCTGGGCACCGGCCTGGACAGCCTGAACGGCACCGCGCCGCTGCGTCTGGACGTGCGTGACGGCCTCAGCGAGTACCCGCGCCTGCTGGGCGTGATGGGCAATGCCGATGGTCTGCTGGTGCCCTTTCACGATGAGCATGGCGTCGCCGCCTGGCTGCTGTGCGGGTTCTATCCGGTGCGGCAACGCGCACCGCAGCTCAGCGACCAGGACTGGCTGCAACTGACGGCAGCCCTGGCCGCACCCTTACTGGGCCGGCGCCGTCAGCAGTTGCATCTGCAGCAGCAGGAACGCCTGGAGAGCCTCCAGGAACTGCTGGGCACGGGCTGGTGGGAATGGTCGCCGGCCAGGGACGAGTTGCAATTGGCGGCCCCCCTGGCCCAGACATTGGGCTTGGGCGAATCGACCTCGCTGCTGTCGATGGAAGACTGGCTGGCGGTGATCCATCCCGCGGACCGCGAGGAACTGGGCAGTTGCCTGAATGATCTGCGCCAGGGCCGGTCGATGCTGCTTTGCGTGCGCCTGTACCAGGACGACAGTGCGGACAATCCGCGCTGGTATCGGCTCCAGGGCCAGGCACTGGGGAGCGGCGAGACGCAACGGATCGTCGGCTTCATGCTCGACATCAGCGACGTCAAGAACCAGGAGCAGGCGGCTGCCGCTGCCCATGCGCGGCTGGAAAACCTGATCGCCAGCTCACCGGCGGTGATCTATGTCCAGCGTTACGTCGAGGGGGCATTGATACCCGTGTTCTTCAGCCACAGCCTGTTGCCCCTGTTGGGCCGGACCCTGGCCGATTGCACCCGGGATGGCCTGGCGCAGTGGATTCACCCCGAGGACCGCGACCGCTATTTCGAGCGTACCCGCCAACTGTTGCGCGAAGGCCATGTCAGTTGCCGTTACCGGCTCCAGGACCTGCGCGGCGACTACCACTGGCTGCTCGACGAGGCCCGGTTGTTGCGCGATGACCTGGGGATGCCGGTGGAGGCGGTGGGGCTGTGGATGGACGTCACCGAGGCGACCCTGGCCGCCGAACGCATCGAAAAAAGCGAGGAGCGCTATCGGGTCCTGGTGGAGGACTCGCCGGCGATGATCTGCCGCTATCGGCCGGACCTGACCCTGATTTTCGGCAACCAGCCGCTGGCGAAGTATCTGGAATACGCGCCGGAGCAGTTGCCGGGGATGAACCTGGGCAACTGGATGTCGCCGGAGCAGCATGCGGCATTCGTTCGACGCCTGGAACAACTGACGCCCGAGCTGCCGGTCAGCACGGCCGAGATCAGTCTGCAATTGCCCGGCCGCGAGCATGCCTGGTGGGTCTGGTCGGACCGTGGCCTGTTCGATGCGCAGGGTCGCCTGCAGGAGATCCAGGCCGTCGGCCGCGACAACACCGAGGTGCGCCGTTCCCAGCAACAGCTGACCCAGAGTGCGAAAATGGCCACCCTTGGCGAGATGGCCACGGGCCTGGCCCATGAAATCAACCAGCCGCTGAACGTCATGCGCATGGCCATCGTCAACGTGCTCAAGCGCCTGGGTAATGGCGATGTGCAGATCGACTATCTGCAGGACAAGCTCAACCGCATCGATGCCCAGGTCCAGCGGGCGGCGCGGGTGGTCGATCACATGCGGGTGTTCGGCCGTCGGTCGGAGATCGAGGCCGCGCCGTTCAACCCGGCCCAGGCGGTGGAGGGCACCCTGTCGCTGCTCAGCGAAGGCATGAAGGGCAAGGGCGTGCAGTTGCGCGTGCCACCGATCGAGTTCGAGGTACAGGTGCGGGGTTTTGTCGACCAGTTGGAGCAGGTGCTGATCAACCTGATGGTCAATGCCCGGGATGCGCTGCTGAGCAAGCGCGAGAAGCAGCGCGACTTCGAACCCTGGATCTCGGTCACCGCCGAGCGTGACGAGCGTTCGGTACGGCTGATCGTCGAGGACAATGGCGGCGGCATCGACCCGCGCCTGCTGGAGCGGATCTTCGAGCCGTTCTTCACCACCAAGCCGGTGGGCATCGGTACCGGCCTGGGGCTGTCGGTGAGCTACGGCATCGTCGAGAACATGGGCGGGCGGATGAGCGTGCGCAACGGCGACGATGGCGCCCGGTTCTGTGTCGAGTTGCCGCTGGTGCTAGATCACTAGGTAGGCCTTGCCGGTCTGGCCGCAGGTGAGGTTGGCGCCGACGTCGGTCTGGTTGAGGTTGATGCCCAGGGCGGACAGCAGATTATTGACCAGGGGGTCCAGCAATGGACTGAGCAGGCCGGTTATCACGGGCGTCAGCAGGCTGCTGACGCCGCTGATCAGGCCGCCAGCGGCAGCGACGATGTTTCCCAGCGGATTGCTGTTGACCGGCTGGTAGACGTTCAAGCTGATGCCCGACAAGGTACTGGCCAGGCTGGCGACCACATTCGAAGTCGGCGTCGCGGCCAATACGCTGGGAGGCAGATTGAGGTTGGGAGGCGTCGAATAGGGTGAGGCGGCGCTGGCGAATACCAGGTCCTGGGTATTTTGTCCGACGCTGGTGTTTACCATGAGGCCTATGCCCCCCGCCGCAAATGCGTTTCTGGCCGGGCCGCAACTGCCTACGCCGAGAATCTTGTGACATGTCCAGGTTCCCAGATCGATCAGCGGCAGTGGGGCGACGGTAGGTTCTGCCGAGGATGAGAAGGCACTCGTCGGGTCTATCTGGCCCACTTTCAGGCTGGCTATCGATGTGGTGGTCCGAGCGGTCAGGCTTTTTGTACCGGCATTGTTCACCGGGCAGCTATAGGCGGTGACATAGCTTTCGGCCCCTCCGGTGTCCAGGCTGACGTTGATTTGCGGGGTGTTGAGTATCTGCGGGCTAAGCTGCATGCAGCCGGCTCCCAGCAGGCAGCTTGCCGAGTTGATGGTTGCGGCAAGGTTCAGACTCAGCAGCGCGTTCAGGGTGGGGGTCAGATTGGCGACAAGTCCCAGGGTCGCATTGGCCAGGCCGGTTATACCCGACAGTACGGGCAGGTTGACGGATATGAAGGTTCTGACTTGTGCTGTACGTACATAAATACGGTTGGGGCCCAGTCTAGTGTCGCCGGCAACGGCCAGTTTCGGATCGCCCATCGCGGACAGTTGTGGCGCCTGTATGACCTTCACCTGCAGTGTCACACCCGCCAGCCCCAGCACATTGACCGGGAGTGTCGCTGCTGCTGCACTTTGACTGTTGGAGAGCTGGATGAAACCCTGGATCAGTTGGAATAACTGGATGTTGGCGTTCAGCCCGCTCGAGGGCGTGCCGGTTTGCAATTGCAGCAGGTCGCCAACCCTGATCGGGGTGGTATTGGCCGCGGCGATTTGCAGATTGCCCAGCGCCGTCACGACATCGGCGCTCGCGCCATTCAGTTGGGCAACGGTTGCGGCCACCTGGACCAGTTGGGTCACGGCCACCGTCGTGTTGAGCAACTGCGTGTAGTTGCCTGCCGCGACATTCAGCCTGATTGCCAGTTGGTCCAGATAACTGAGCAGGTTGATATCGGTGCCGAGCAGGCCATTCCACCCGGCTGCAGTCAGACTCACGCTGCCCCCCAGCAGCCCGGAGAAGATGGGGTTGAGCAGGTTGGACTTGGCGGTATCGACCGTTCCCAGTGAACTGCGCAGCGTCAGTTGGGCAATGGTCGGTTGGGGCGTGGCGGCGACAGCGGTTGCTGTCAACTGGGTGGTGGTGCTGGTTGTTCCTTTTGCAAACAGCGCCTGGATCCCCGCTGCGATACTGGTCGTGACGGTATTGCTGGCGATCACGCGAATGGCCGTGGATTGAGTGGCGTCGGCAGAGAAGGTTCGCAGGTTGGCGGCGCTGGTCACGATGCGGCCACAGGTGACGTTCAGGGTCTGGCCGGTGCCTGGAGTAAAACCGTTACGGGTTGCGCTTTGCGTGGCATAGCTGGCCGCGCTCAGTCCTGCCTGGCAGTTTCCGCCACGAGTGACAGCCTCCAGCGCCGCCGTATCGGCAACCCGCTGCAAGCTGCGCTTCGCCAGGTACAGTCGCCCGCTATCGACCACCACCACCATGCTCAGCAGCGCCAGGCCGAGCGTCAGGGCGGCCATCAGGCCGATCGCGCCGCGCTGCTTCGACGGGCCGCGAAACACCGGCGAGCGACGGGGGAAAGACATCGAGCACTCCTTTGCCGGCGCGTGGCCGAGCGCTTACTTTCCTGTATTGCCTGCCAGTGTAGTCAAGGCCGGCGCACAGCGCTGGCCAGTCGCCAGGTTTGCGGCGAACGGTGAGGTCCGTTCGCCACGGTCAACAACCTGGCGGGGAAAAGAGCCGTTTATCTGGGCGGATAGTTGGCCATCACCTGGGCCACGGTCCGGTTGATGGCGGCGCTGCGTTCGGCAGGCGTTGGCGTGTTGTCCACCGCCTGTTCGGCGCTGCCGCGCCAGACCAGCTTGCCGTCCTTGCCGTCGAAGAGGTCCACCTGGATCGTCGCGACCTGGTAGTCGATGTTGCGGACCTCGGTATAGCCCGGGCCCGCCCACAGGCCGCCGCCACGCCATGGGCCGCCCCAGGCGCCGCCGTAGTTGGTGCTGATCTGTTGCTGGCGGTTGTCGACGATCAGGTAGGCCTGCACCTTCAGGTCGGCCTTGCCACCGGCCGGCGCCGGACGCAGGCCACGCTGGTCGAGTTGCTCGGCGACCGCCTGGCGGATGCGCTGTTCGGTCAGGTCGCTCTTGATCCGTGGATCATCCGGTCGATATTGCAGCGCGGGTTCTTTCCAGCTCCAGCTGCGGTAGCCGGCGAAGTCGCGGCTGGCGTCGAAGTCGTGGTTGACCTGGGTGGTTTCGCAGGCGCTGAGCAGCACGGCAAAAGCCACTAAAGCGAGACGGCGGAACATGATTTTTCTCCGGTAGCCTGGCAGGTTGGTTAGCTGGGCGGGTAGGCGGCCAGGGCCTTGTGCACCGCTTCGCGCAGGGCATCCGCGCGTTCGAGCTGATTGCCCTGGTTGGCCGTTTCGGCGCTGGCGCTCCAGACCGGTTGGCCGGTCGCCGCGTCGAACAGGCTGACACGCGCGACGAGCACCTGGACTTCATAGGTGCGCACGATCGGCACGCTGTTGTACACGCCGTAGCGGTTGCCATACGGCCCCCCGCCATAAGCCCCGGCGTAGCCATAGTCCTCCTGGACCTGGCGCAGGCGTTTCTCCAGGTGCACGTCGGCGCTCACCCGCAGGTCCGCCGGCGCTCCGTCACGCCGGGGCCGCAGGCCCTGTTCGTCGAGGGCGTTGCCGACCATCTCGGCCAACTGCGCGGAGTCGGCCCAGGTGGTGCCGGCGGGCAGGCGATCGTTGAGCCAGGCCCAGGTCCGATAACGGCCATAGTCACGGGCCGGCGCCGGGTAGGCGCTCAGGTCGAGAGTCCTGGCGGCCTGGGGTGGCGCTGGCGGGATCGGCATCGAACTGGCGGTGTACGGGTTCGGGCTCGAACAGGCTGCCAGCCCGAGGCACAGCATTGACAGCACGAAACGGCGATTCATTGCATCCTCCGTATCACACCGGACGGCAGATCCAGTGCAGGTAGCGCCCCAGCCCGGCAAAGCTGGGGTGGCGACGATGGGCCAGTTCCATCTCCAGCAGGTCGACCAGTTCGGCGCGATTCTGGAACTCGACCGGCATGTAGTCATGGAACACCCGCACGCCGCTTTGGGTCTCGACGCTCCACAGACCTTCAAGTTGCGCCGCCAGCTCCCGAGGATCAAGCGGTTGTTGCGGGGTCAGGCTCTGTTTCTCGCCGGCCATGTCGTTCTTGCGCATCTTGCGGAAATGGCCCTTGAGCAGGTTGCGGTAGATCAGCGCATCGCGGTTGTAGAAGGCCAGGGACAACCAGCCGCCGGGTTTCGCCAACTGGTGCAGCACCGGCAGGATCGCGTGGGGTTCGGCCAGCCATTCCAGCACCGCGTGGCACAGCACCAGGTCGTAGGGCTCGGTGAGCTGGCCGAGCAGTTCCTGCCACGGCGCCTGGATGAAGATCGCCGGCTGCCCGGCCTCGGCGAAGCGTTGGCGGGCACCTTCGAGCATCGGCTCGGCGGGCTCGGCCAGGGTAACGTGATGACCGCGCTGGGCCAGCCACAGCGACATGTGGCCGAGCCCGGCGCCGATATCCAGCACCCGCAGCGGCCGGTCCGGCAGGCTTTCGGCGAGGTCGGCCTGCAGCACCGCGAGGCGGATCGCGCCCTTGGCGCCGCCGTAGATCTTCTCGGCGAAGCGGGTGGCCAACTGGTCGAAATGACGGTCGCTCATTGGGCGAACCGCCGTTCGCTGTCGGCCAGCTTGGCACGCACCACTTCGTTCATGTCCAGCCCCAGTTCGCTGCACAGCAGCAGGAGATAGAGGACGATGTCCCCGACTTCCTGCCCGGCATGGGCGAGCTTCTCCGCGGGCAGCTGGCGTGACTGATCCTCGGTCAGCCACTGGAAAATCTCCACCAGTTCGGCCATCTCGACACTGGCGGCCATCGCCAGGTTCTTCGGGCTGTGGAATGGTTTCCAGTCGTTGCGATCGCGGATGCCGTGCAGGCGTTGGGTCAGTTCGTCGAGGTTCATGCGTGGTGTTCTCCTTCCAGGCGACTAGCTTCCGGTGGATGGGAGCGGGAAGCAAGGGCCTGGCCATGAAGAGAACGTGCCAGGCGGATGAAATATTCATCGGCCTCAGCCAATTGTCAGCTTGCCTCAGGCGATGGGCTGCCAATGACCGCTCATGTGTTCCAGCTCGCCGGCGCCGAGCAGCCGCAGGTCGCCACTGGAGCCCGGAACGCTGGCGTAGAGCACCATTTCGTTGGGCAGGTGCACCGGTTTCCTGAACGTCACCGCGATCTCGATATTCGCCGCCGGCAGGTGGTTGCCCAGGGCCGCCAGAGTGCGGGCCTTGTTCCACAGACCGTGGGCGATGGCTCTGGGAAAACCGAACAGCCGGGCGCTGAGGGCGCTCAGGTGGATCGGGTTGTAGTCGCCGGAAACCTTGGCATAGTGGCGGCCGATATCGCCCGGGCACGGCCAGCGCGTCAGTTCCAGCAGGGGCGCCGACTCGGATTGCAGGGCCGCGGGTGGCCCGCCCGGCAGCTCGACGCCGCGACAGAGCATGCGGCTCTCAGCTTCCCACAGCGGGCCCAGGGCATCGTCGATCTGGGTCACCAGGTCGAAGGTCGCGCCCTTGGGGTGCGGTTGCAGGTTCTGCACCTGCACCCCGACCCGCAGGCTGGTGACCCCGCCGAGCGGGCGCAGGATGCGGATGCGGTTGCTCAGGTGCACCAGGCCCAGCAGCGGAAAGGGAAAGTTTTTCGCGGTCAGCAACTGCAATTGCAGGGGAAAGGCCAGCACATGGGGATAGGTCGCCGGCATCAGGCCGGTGTCGCCGAACCCGCAGATCCGCCGGTAGGCGGCCAGGCGCTTGGTGTCGACGGTGGCCCAGCAGCGCAGGCCCTCGCTTGGCAGTTGCGTGCCGGTGATCTTGCGGCGGCGGGCTGCCCGGAGATACAGGCCGGGCAGCCCGGGGGCAGTGGTCAGGTATTGCCAGTTCACCAGCATGCTCAGGCCCCCAGTACGCTTTGTCCACAGACCCGCAGGGCCTGGCCGCTGACCGCGCCGGAGCCCGGCTGGGCCAGCCAGGCCACGGCTTCGGCGACATCCTGGGGCAGACCGCCCTGGCCCAGGGAACTCATGCGCCGCCCGGCTTCGCGCAGGGCGAAGGGGATGTGCGCGGTCATCTGCGTTTCGATGAAGCCGGGAGCCACCGCGTTGATGCTGATGCCGCGCTCGCGCAGCAGCGGGGCCCAGGCTTGGGCCAGACCGATCAGCCCGGCCTTGCTCGCGGCATAGTTAGTCTGGCCGCGGTTGCCGGCGATCCCGCTGATGGAGGCCAGCAGGATCACCCGGCCGTGGTCGTGCAGGGTGCCGCTGTCGAGCAGCGCCCTGGTCAACACCTGGGGGGCGTCGAGGTTGACGGCCAGTACCGCGTCCCAGAACTCCGGGGTCATGTTCGCCAGGGTCTTGTCGCGGGTGATGCCGGCGTTGTGGACGAGGATGTCGAGCCCGTCCGGCAGTTGCTCCAGCAATTGCGTGGCGGCATCTTCGGCGCAGATATCGAGGGCGATGCTGCGCGCGCCGAGGCGGGCGGCAAGGGCTTCGAGATCGCTCCTGGCCTGGGGCACGTCGAGCAGGATGAGGTCGCCGCCATCGCGGGCCAGGGTCTCGGCGATGGCAGCACCGATGCCCCGCGCCGCGCCGGTGACCAGCGCCTTGCGGCCGGCCAGCGGGCGGCTCCAGTCCAGCACCCGGCGGCTGCAGGCGCTCAGGTACAGCACCTGGCCGCTGACATAGGCACTTTTCGGGGACAGGAAGAAGCGCAGGGCGCCTTCCAACTGGTCCTGGGCATCGTCATCCACATACAGCAACTGCACGGTGCCGCCGTTGCGCAGTTCCTTGGCCAGCGAGCGACTGAAGCCCTCCAGGGCCCGTTGTGCGCTGGCGGCGAAGGGATCGCGCAGGCTCTGCGGGGCGCGTCCGAGCAGCAGCACATGGGCGCACGACTCGAGGTTCCTCACCAGCGGCTGGAAGAATTCGCGTAGTTGCTTGAGCTGGTCCACCTGTTCGATGGCGCCGGCGTCGAACACCAGCGCCTTGAGGCGGGGCCCGTGGCCGGGAATCCAGGCGCTGCAGCCAGGCACTTCGCTGCCGTAGCTGTAGACCGCATCGGTCAGCCGCTGGGCGAACCCGCCGATCTGCGCGGCCAGGGGCCCGCCGCCCAGCAGCAGGGCGCCCTCGACCGGCCGCAGGCGGCCGGCCTGCCAGCGCTCCAGACGCGTCGGTGCCGGCAGGCCAAGCGCGCCGACCAGGCGCTGGCCGATCGTCGAGTTGGCGAAGTCGATATAACGGTCAGACATGGAACGCTCTCCGGCGACAGGGGTTCAAAGGTGGACCGCGAAGGCGTGGCGGTGGTTCGTTTTCTAAGAAAGGTCCTACTCTTTTAGCGGCAGTGTCATTCGAATAATAGGGAGTTTTTTATGAATACGTTGCGCCGTGTTGCGATCATCGGGGGCAATCGCATTCCGTTTGCCCGCTCCAACGGTGCCTATGCCAGCGCGAGCAACCAGGCGATGCTGACGGCGGCGCTGGAAGGGTTGATCGAACGTTTCAACCTGCATGGCCTGCGCCTGGGGGAAGTGGCGGCGGGTGCCGTGCTCAAGCATTCGCGGGATTTCAACCTGACCCGCGAGTGCGTGCTGGGCTCGCGGCTGTCGCCGCAGACCCCGGCCTACGATATCCAGCAGGCCTGCGGCACCGGGCTGGAGGCGGCGTTGCTGGTGGCGAACAAGATTGCCCTGGGGCAGATCGAGTGCGGTATCGCCGGTGGCGTCGATACCACTTCCGATGCGCCGATCGGCGTCAATGAAGGTCTCCGACAGATCTTGTTGCAAATCAATCGGGGCAAGAGCCTCGGGGAGAAACTCAGGACCCTGCTGCAATTGCGCCCTGGGCACCTGAAACCTGAACTGCCGCGCAATGGTGAGCCGCGCACCGGGTTGTCCATGGGGCAGCACTGCGAGTTGATGGCCCAGGCCTGGAGTATCCCGCGTGACGAGCAGGACCAGTTGGCCCTGGAGAGTCATCGCAAGCTGGCCGCCGCCTACGCCGAAGGCTGGCATGACGACCTGCTCACGCCCTTTCTCGGCCTGAACCGTGACAACAACCTGCGCCCCGACCTCAGCCTGGAAAAGCTCGCGGGGCTCAAACCGGTGTTCGAGCGCAGTGCCAGGGGAACGCTGACGGCGGGCAATTCCACGCCGCTGACCGATGGCGCCTCGCTGGTGCTGTTGGGCAGCGAGGACTGGGCGCGCGAACGCGGGCTGCCGGTGCTGGCCTACCTGCGTGACGGCGAAGCGGCGGCGGTGGATTTCGTCAAGGGAGCTGAGGGGCTGCTGATGGCGCCGGTCTATGCGGTGCCGCGGCTGTTGGCGCGTAACGGCCTGACCTTGCAGGACTTCGACTACTACGAGATTCATGAGGCGTTCGCCGCCCAGGTGCTGTGCACCCTGAAGGCCTGGGAAGATCCGGAATACTGCAGGAACCGGCTGGGGCTCGACGCGCCGCTGGGGTCGATCGACCGCAGCCGGCTCAACGTCAAGGGCAGCTCATTGGCGGCGGGACATCCATTTGCGGCCACGGGTGGGCGAATCGTCGCCAACCTGGCGAAACTGCTGGACCGGGCGGGGCAGGGGCGCGGTCTGATCTCCATCTGTGCGGCCGGCGGCCAGGGCGTGACGGCGATCGTCGAGCGCTGATGCAGTACTTGTGGGCATTACCTGCTTTCTGTGGAGGGGGCATTGTCTTGTGTCTGGCTCTGGCCTAAGGTCGCATCCGTCAGCCACCAGGCGCTATAAGGTTCAGTCATGTCGAACAACGGACAACGCGGGCCCGAGCGGCAGATCCCGGCGCTGTCGGCCCTGCCACGTCCGCTGTATGCCCGGGCGGAAAGCCTGGATGCCGGTTCCTGGACCTCACGGCACAGTCACGACTGGGTGCAGTTTTCCTATGCCATCAGCGGCGTCCTGGGTGTGCACACCGCCGAGGGCAGCTTCTTCGCACCACCACAATGGGGGGTATGGATCCCGGCCGGGCTGGAGCATGAGGTGGTGACTTCGATGCAGGCGGAAATGCGCAGCCTGTATGTGCGCAGGGAGGACTGCCGGTGGGCGGCGGAGCGTTGCCGGGTGCTGGAGGTGACCCCGCTGGCGCGGGAGCTGATCAAGAGTTTCTGCCTGCTGCCAGTGGATTATCCCCAGGAGGGCAGCGCCGAGTCGCGTCTGGTACAGGTGTTGCTCGATCAGTTGGCGAGCCTGCCGGAAGTGGGGTTTTCCCTGCCATTGCCGCGCCATCCGCGCCTGCTCGGCCTGTGCAATGAGTTGATCGAAAGCCCGGAACAGGGCGCGAGCCTGGGGCAGTGGGCGCAACGCCTGGGGATGTCGGAGAAGACCCTGATGCGCCTGTTCCAGCGCGAGACGGGGCTGAGTTTCCGTGGCTGGCGCCAGCGCATGCGGCTGTTGTCGTCCCTCGGTGCGCTGGAGGAGGGGGACAGCGTGACGCGGGCGGCGCTGTCCTGCGGGTATGACTCGACCTCGGCGTACATCGCGGCGTTCAAGGGCTTGTTCGGCTATACGCCGGGGGAGCTGTTCCGCCACTGAAACGAACCTTGAGGAGCCCTTCGCGGGCAAGCCCTGCTCCTACAGGTTTGTGTCGTACACAAAACGGCTGTACGACACAAACCTGTAGGAGCAGGGCTTGCCCGCGAAGGAGCCCTTGAACCTTGGCTGGAATACTGACCGGATGCCTGAATCAGGTCCGGAAACGCTTGACCAGGCTGTCCAGCTCATTGGACAGCCCGGCCAGGCTCTGGGAGTCCAGCCGCGCCGAGTTTGCCAGTTCCGCCACCAGTTGCGCATCGCCATGAATCTGGCTGATGTGCCGGTTGATGTCTTCGGCCACCTGATGCTGCTCCTCCGCCGCCGTGGCGATCTGGGTGTTCATGTCACGGATCACGTCCACCGATTCGCGGATCTGCCCGAAGCTGCTGCGGGCCAGGCCGATGCGTGTCACCGACTCCTGCGAAACCTCGAGGCTGGCGTGCATCTGTTGCGCCACCTGGCTGGTGCGCTTGGCCAGGTTGCCCAGCAGCCCGTCGATTTCCGCGGTGGAGTCCGCGGTACGCTTGGCCAGTGCCCGCACTTCGTCCGCCACCACGGCGAAGCCACGGCCCTGCTCGCCGGCCCGGGCCGCCTCGATCGCGGCGTTCAGCGCCAGCAGGTTGGTCTGCTCGGCGATCGAACGGATGGTGCCGAGGATCGACTGGATGTTGTTGCTGTCATTCTCCAGTTGCTGCATCGACTGGGCCGACTGTTCGATTTCATGGCTCAACTGGTCGACGCTGTGCACTGCCGCGTCGATCTGCTGCTGGCCTTCGCGGGCCTGGCGCTGGCCGCTGTCGGCGGACTCCGCAGCCTGGCTGCAGGAGCGCGCGACCTCGTTGGCGGTGGCGACCATCTCGTGGAAGGCCGTGGACACCATGTCCACCGCTTCGCGCTGGCGTCCGGCGGCGTCGGCCATGTCGTTGGAGACGCGGGTCGAGCTGTGCGACGAATCGAGGATCTTGTTCGCCGACTGGCCGATATGCTGGATCAGCCCGCGAATCGCCCCCAGGAACTGGTTGAACCAGCCGGCCAGTTGCGCGGTTTCGTCGCTGCCACGGACCGTCAGGTTCTGGGTCAGGTCGCCATTGCCCTGGGCGATGCCCTCCAGGCCGCTGGAAACCCCACGGATCGGCCGCACGATGAGGCTGGCGAAGCTGGCTCCGACCAAGGCGAAGACTACCGCGAGCACCAGGGCGATGATCCCGATCAGCCAGGTCAACTGGTTGGCGCTGCTCATCACTTCGCTCTGCTTGACCATGCCGATGAAGGTCCAGCCCAGCTTTTCCGATGGCCAGACATTGGCCATGTAGCGTTCGCCATCGATCTCGACTTCCACCAGGCCCTTGCCGGCCTTGGCCAGTTCGGCATAGCCGCCGCCGAGGCTGTCGAGGTTCTTGAAATTGTGCTCCGGCTGCTTGGGGTCGACCAGCAGGTTGCCGCTGTTCTCCATCAGCATCAGGTAGCCGCTGTCACCGAGCTTGATCTGCTTGACGATTTCGGTGAGCTGCTTGAGGGTCACGTCGACGCTGACCACGCCGCCCTGGGCGCCAAGCTTGTTGTCCACGGTACGCACGGTCGCGACCATCACCGCGTCGTCGGGTGCCCAGTAGTAGGCCGCGGTGCGCACGGTCTTGCCGGGGTTGGCCAGGGCGGTCTTGTACCAGGGACGTGCGCGTGGATCGTAATTGTTGAGCTTCAGGTCTTCCGGCCAACTGACATAGCCGCCGGTGCCGACGCCATAGGACACGTAGGAGTAGGCCGGGTGGGTCTTGGCCAGGCCTTCGAACAGGTCGAATATCTGCTTGTCCTGCTCGCCGAGTGGCCCCTGGGGCGGGGTGGCGCTCATGTAGGTCTTGAGGCTGCCATCGGCATTCCTGAGCAGCGGATGATTGGCCATGTAATCGATGTTCTGGCTGACCCCATCGAAGAACACCTGTATCGCATTGTTGACCTGGCGGATTTCCCGGCCGCTGCCATCGACGAAGTTGGTGCGCGCCTCACTGCGCAGATTCAATACCACCAGGGTGGCAACCAGCACCACCGGCAAACAGGCGACGACTGCAAACGCCCAGGTCAACTTCTGCTTGATGTTCATCCGCGCTCCAGATTTGTTCTTTTTGGCCCGCGGGCGACGATGACACGCGGAACAGGGCTGCTGTGAAGGTCGAGCGGCAATGAAGATCCGTTTCGCAGGCGGCGTGCCGAATGTCCGACAAAATCACCACTCTCTCTGAGCGCTTCGGCCCAGATGGAAAAAAATTTAGACCATCTGGCGAATATTCGCGTTTTTGCCGAGTATTCGTGTTCCGGTCACGGTCGGAGATGAGAGGATGCAGGAGTGGGAATGCTCTGGCAGGTGTCGGCTATCATCCTGTAGCCCGCTGGAATTGCCGCAGGAATCTGGCACATTGAGTGCATTGGAGGGCATTCGAGGTCGGCATCTTTCGCACGCTGTGCGAGGATGGTCGTGCACGAATGATGGTCGCGTATTTGGTAACAAGGACCCAGAATAAAAGCTGATGAAGACTCCAAAACGCATTGAACCGCTGATCGAGGACGGTCTGGTCGACGAGGTGCTGCGCCCACTCATGAGTGGCAAAGAGGCAGCTGTCTACGTGGTGCGCTGCGGCAAAGAGCTGCGTTGCGCCAAGGTTTACAAGGAGGCGAACAAACGAAGTTTTCGTCAGGCGGCCGAGTATCAGGAAGGCCGCAAGGTGCGTAACAGCCGCCAGGCCCGGGCTATGGCCAAGGGTTCCAAGTTCGGCCGCAAGGAAGCCGAGGATGCCTGGCAGAACGCCGAAGTGGCGGCGCTGTTCCGCCTGGCCGGTGCCGGTGTGCGGGTGCCCAAGCCGTTCGACTTCCTCGATGGCGTGCTGTTGATGGAGCTGGTGGCGGACGAGCACGGCGATGCCGCGCCGCGTCTCAATGATGTGGTGCTGGAACCGGAGCAGGCGCGCGAGTATCACGCCCTGCTGATCTCGCAGATCGTGCGGATGTTGTGCGCCGGCCTGGTGCACGGTGACCTGTCGGAGTTCAATGTGCTGCTGGCACCGGATGGTCCGGTGATCATCGACCTGCCCCAGGCGGTGGATGCGGCGGGCAACAACCATGCCTTCAGCATGCTCGAACGCGATGTCGGCAACATGGCCGCGTACTTCGGCCGCTTCGCCCCGGAGCTCAGGCAGACCCGTTATGCCAAGGAAATGTGGGCCCTGTACAAGGCCGGCACCCTGCATCCGGAGAGCGTCCTGACCGGCCGGTTCGCCGAGGAGAAGGGACGGGCGGATGTCCGTGGCGTGCTGCGCGAGATCGAGGCGGCGCGTTTCGACGAGGAACGCCGGCAGGCGATCCGCTCGGCAGAAGATGCCCCGCGCGGGCGCCATGCCGAAGAGCCGACGCCCCCCTGGATGCAGCGCTGATACGCAGGCTCAGGCCTTGGCGCAACAACTGCCCGAGGCCAGGTCCTTGAGGATCGGGCAGTCCGGGCGGTGATCGCCATGGCAATGCTCCACCAGTTCCTGCAAGGTGTCGCGCAAACCGACCAACTCGTCGATCTTGCGGTTCAACTCGTCGATATGCTGGCGTGCCAGGGCCTTCACGTCGGCGCTGGCGCGCTGGCGGTCCTGCCAGAGCGTCAGCAGCTTGCCGACTTCCTCCAGGGAGAAGCCCAGGTCCCGCGAGCGCTTGATGAACGCCAGGGTGTGCAGTTCATCCGGACCGTAGAGACGGTAGCCGCTGTCGGTGCGGCTGGCGGCCCTGAGCAGGCCGATGGACTCGTAGTAGCGAATCATCTTGGCGCTCAGGCCACTCTGGCGGGCTGCTTGGCCGATGTTCATGCCGTCTCCTTCAATCGAGGTCTGTAGGTTTCCAGGTCTTGAGCAGCAACGCGTTGCTGACCACGCTGACGCTGGACAGGGCCATCGCCGCGCCCGCCAGTACCGGGTTGAGCAGGCCGAAGGCGGCCAGCGGGATGCCGATCAGGTTATAGACGAAAGCCCAGAACAGATTCTGCCGGATCTTCGCATAGGTCTTGCGGCTGATTTCCAGCGCCGCCGGCACCAGTCGTGGATCGCCGCGCATCAGAGTGATACCGGCGGCCTGCATGGCGACGTCGGTGCCGCCGCCCATGGCGATGCCGATATCCGCGGCGGCCAGGGCCGGGGCGTCGTTGATGCCGTCGCCGACCATCGCCACCACGCCGCTCTTTTTCAGTTCGCCGACGGTAGCGGCCTTGTCGGCCGGCAACACTTCGGCGTGCACATCGTCGATGCCCAGGGCCTCGGCCACCACGTTGGCGCTGCCGCGGTTGTCGCCGGTCAGCAGGTGGCTGCTGATCTGCCGTGCGCTCAGTTGGGCGATCGCCTGCGCTGCGCCGGCCTTCAGCGTGTCACCGAAGGCGAACAGTGCCAGCACCCGGGGTTGCGGACTCTGTTCGATCAGCCAGGACAGGGTCCGGCCCTCGGCCTCCCAGGCTTGCGCCGCGTGTTCCAGGGGGCCGGGCTGCAGCCCGCTTTCGTCGAGCAGGCGGCGGTTGCCCAGGGCCAGGGCGCGGCCGTCCAGTTCGCCGGCGATGCCGCGTCCGGTCAGCGAGCGGCTGACCCGGATATCCGCGACCGCCAGGCCGCGTTCGGCACAGGCATCGAGCACCGCCCTGGCCAGCGGGTGTTCGCTGCCGCGTTGCAGGGCGCCGGCCAGTTGCAGGGCCTGCGCTTGATCCGCGTCGACGGCCGACAGGTGGGCGATGCGCGGGGTGCCGGAGGTCAGGGTGCCGGTCTTGTCGAACACCACGCGGCTGACCTCATGGGCCCGCTCCAGGGCTTCGGCGTCCTTGATCAGGATGCCGTGGCGCGCGGCGACGCCGGTGCCGGCCATGATCGCGGTGGGCGTCGCCAGGCCCAGGGCGCAGGGGCAGGCGATCACCAGCACCGCCACCGCGTTGATCAGCGCCGTTTCCAACGGCGCACCGTACAGCCACCAGCCGACCAGGGTCGCCAGGGCCAGCAGCAGGACGCTGGGGACGAACACCTGGCTGACCTTGTCCACCAGCTTCTGGATCGGTGCCTTGCCGGCCTGGGCGTCTTCCACCAGGCGGATGATCCGCGCCAGGACGGTTTCGGCACCCAGCGCCAGGGTCCTGACCAGCAGGCGGCCTTCGCCGTTGATGGCGCCGCCGGTGATCCTGTCTCCCGGCTGTTTCGGCACCGGCAGGCTTTCGCCGCTGATCAGCGCTTCGTCGGCGTGGCTCTGGCCCTCGACCACCTCACCGTCGACCGGAAAGCGCTCGCCGGGCTTGACCAGCACCAGGTCGCCGAGGCGCAGGGTGCTGATGGCGACTTCCTGTTCGCGCCCGTCGATCACCTGGATCGCCCGTTCCGGGCGCAAGGCTTCCAGGGCGCGGATGGCGCTGGCGGTCTGGCGCTTGGCGCGGCTTTCCAGGTATTTGCCCAGCAACACCAGGGCGATCACTACCGCCGAAGCCTCGAAATACAGGTGGGGCATGTGCCCCGGGTGGGCGTTGGCCCACTGGTAGAGGCTCAGACCATAGCCGGCGCTGGTGCCGAGGGCGACCAGCAGGTCCATGTTGCCGGCACCGGCCCTGACCGCTTTCCAGGCCGCGACGTAGAAGCGTGCGCCGAGGATGAACTGCACCGGTGTCGCCAGGGCGAACTGCAGCCAGGCCGGCAGCATCCAGTCGTACCCGAAGGGCTGGGCGAGCATCGGCAGCACCAGCGGCAGGGCCAGGGCGAGAGCCAGCAGCAGGTGCCAGCGTTCACGCCCCAGGCGTTGTTCCTGCGCCTGGGCGACGTGGCTGTCGGCCTCGTGCAGGCTTGCCGAGTAACCGGCGGCCTCGACAGCGGCGATCAGCGTGGCGGGGTCTGGCTGCCCGAGCAGTTGGACGTGGGCTCGTTCACTGGCCAGGTTGACGCTGGCACTGCGTACCCCGGCAACCTTGTTCAGCGCCCGTTCTACCCGACCGGCACAGGAGGCACAGGTCATGCCGCCGATGTCCAGTTCCAGCTCCTGGCTGGGCACCTGGTAACCGGCCTGCTCGACTGCCTGCAGCAGCGCCGGCAGGCTGTCGGCGGGGGCCTGGACCCGGGCCTGTTCGGTGGCGAGGTTGACGCTGACCGCACTGGTGCCTGCCACTTTGCGCAGGGCCCGCTCGACCCGGCCGGCGCAACTGGCGCAGGTCATGCCGGCGATCGGCAGGTCAAAGGAGATGGATTCCGGCATGGGCGATACTCCTGAAGAAGTTGCCCACAGGATCAACCTTGCCACGTGGGCAAGGTCAAGCCTCTATTTCAGGTTGCCTGCGGTCTATTGATAACCCAGGGGCACCTGCTTGAGGCGCAGGCCGGCGGGGCTGGCGACAATGGCGAACTTGCGCACGTCGCCGCCGTTGAGCTTGATCACCTGCTCGGGCGCCGCCAGCATGCTGGCGTTGCAGCCCGGGGCCTGGCTCGGCAGGGATTTGAGGCGCACCGAAACATCGCCAGGCGGCAGGTTGAAGGAGGTGGCCTGCTCCTGGAACAGCCGCGCCGACAACTGGTCCTGCAGGTAGACGCCGATTTCACAGGGGGTCGAGACCTCCAGGCGTTCGCGGGAGATGATCAGCACCCCATAGTTTTCTCCGGCGGCGCTGGCAAAGGGCGACGCCCCGAACAGGCTGAGAAGGCCAAACAGGCCGAAAGCTGACCAGCGCATGGCTGAATCTCCTACGGTTGAATCGTTGATGACGAAGCTTGGCGCAGGGGCGAGCGAAATGCCAGCCCGGCAGATTGTCCAGGAACTTGACCTTGCCATCGTGGCAAGCCTGAAACTGTCTTCAACCTCAATACAGGAGAAGCGTCATGCAAGTCTTCAATGTTCAAGGGATGTCCTGCGGTCACTGCGTCAAGGCGATCACCGAAGCGGTCCAGGCCCGGGACCCGGCGGCCAGTGTGCGGGTCGACCTCGGGGCGAAGGAAGTCGGGGTGCAGAGCCGACTGTCGGCCGATGAGATCATCAGCGTCATCGTCGAGGAAGGCTACCAGGCGAAGCTGGCCAGTTGAAATCGGGGCCTGCCCGACTGACCGAGTACGTTGGTCGGGTATTTATTTAGTTAGCGACCTATCGGAATGTTCAAGGCATTCGTGCACGGTTAGACTACGCGCCCTGCGCACAGCTGCTGACCGGATGCCTGATGAACCTACGTACAATTCTGATTCTTGGGGCCCTGAGTGCCTTCGCCCCCCTGGCCATCGATTTCTACCTGCCGGGGTTCCCGGCGATGGCCGTCGCCTTTGGCACCGACGAAAAACATATTCAGCTGACGCTGGCGGTGTACTTCTTCGGCCTGTCCATCGGCCAACTGGTGTACGGTCCGCTGGCGGATCGCTTTGGCCGGCGTGGACCGTTGCTGGTCGGTGTCGGCCTGTTCACCGTGGCGTCGCTGGCCTGTGCCTTCGCGCCGAGCCTGGAGTGGCTGATCGCCGCGCGGTTCCTGCAGGCGCTGGGGGGCTGTGCGGGTTCGGTGATTTCCCGGGCGGTGGTCAGCGACCAGTGTGACGCGGTGGGTTCGGCCAAGGTCTTCTCGCAACTGATGCTGGTCACCGGACTGGCGCCGATCCTGGCGCCCATGCTCGGTGGGGTGCTGGTCAACCTCTACGGCTGGCAGTCGATCTTCATCGTGCTGACGTTGTTCAGTGCCTTGTCCGCCTTGGCCGTGGCCCTCGGCCTGCCGGAGAGCCTGCCCGCCGGCCAGCCGCGCCAGCCGTTGTCAGGCGCGCTGCGCCAGTATGGGCGCCTGTTGTCCGACCGGGTGTTCTTCGGCCACGCCCTGACCGGTGGCATCGCCATTGCCGGGATGTTTGCCTACATCGCCGGTTCGCCTTTCGTCTTCATCAAGTTGTACGGCGTGCCCGCCGAGCATTACGGCTGGTTGTTCGGCAGCAACGCCGCGGGCTTCATCCTGGTGGCCCAGGTCAATGCCCGCCTGCTGGGCAAGCTGGGGCCGGCGCTGCTGCTGAGCCGTGCGGTGTGGGCCTACGTGCTGGCAGGGCTGGTCCTGCTCGGTATCAGCACCTTGCGCCCCACGCAGCTCTGGCCGTTGCTGATCCCGCTGTTCATCTGCATCGCCAGCCTTGGCTGCATCGTCCCCAACGCCGCCGCCTGTGCCATGCGCGGTCAGGGCGCGCGGGCCGGCAGTGCCTCGGCGATGCTCGGCTGCCTGCAGTTCAGCGTCGCCGCCGGTGCAGCGTCCCTGGTCGGGTTGCTGCACGATGGCAGTGCGACGCCGATGGCGCTGGTGATCGCGTTGTGCGGTGTGCTGGCGGTGACGGTCGCCATGGTCACGCGGCGCCTGGAGAGGGCGCGGGTGGTCGCCGGCTGAATCAGCCTACGGCACGCTGTTGTTCGGGAAAGGTATGGGGAGCCTGCAGGCGGGCTTGCAGGGTGGTGACGAAGGCGCGGGCTTCGGCTTCGCTGCGGAATGTCACTGCATGCTGGTCGAGCCGGACCTGCCACTGGCTGCCGTTGGTTTTTGCTAACTCTTTTACAAGGATCTTCATGGCTGACTTCCTTTGGTTGGCAAAGGCGGCCATTGTAAACCTGAATCCATGTATGAATATGACGGTGATCAAGGATCTGACTGACGGTATTTCCGCCTCTTTTGTCAGAGGCGGATGACGGATTTTTGCCGGCGATTGCCGGCTTTTCTCGCCTGGGATATCACCGCGGGAACGACGATCCGCACCATCGTTCCCGCCGCCACTGCTCAGAACCCTTCCAGCACGATCTTGCCCTTGGCCTTGCCGCTTTCCAGCAGGGCATGGGCTCGGCGCAGGTTGCTCGCGTTGATTCGGCCGAAGTGTTCGCCGAGGGTGGTCTTCAATACGCCCGCGTCGATCAGTTCGGCGACCCGGTTGAGCAGGTTGTGCTGTTCGATCATGTCCTCGGTCTCGAACATCGAGCGGGTGTACATGAACTCCCAGTGCAGCGACAGGCTCTTGCGCTTGAGCTGGCTGACATCCAGGCTTTTCGGGTCATCGATCAGCGCCAGCTTGCCCTGGGGCTTGAGGGCCTCGACCAGTTGTTCCAGGTGGGTGTCGGTCTGGGTCAGGCTGGCCACATGGGTGACCTGGGCCTGGCCCCGGCCCTTGAGCTCTTCGCTCAGCGGTTTGCTGTGGTCGATCACCAGGTCGGCACCGAGTGCCTGCACCCAGTCCCGGGTCTCGGGGCGCGAAGCGGTGCCGATGACCTTCAGGCCGGTCAGTTGGCTGGCCAGTTGCGTCAGGATCGAACCCACGCCCCCGGCCGCGCCGACGATCAGCAGGCTCTGGCCCTGGTCGGCCTGGCCTTCGCTGACCTGCAGGCGCTCGAACAGCAGTTCCCAGGCGGTGATCGCGGTCAGCGGCAGGGCCGCCGCTTCGGCGAAACCGAGGCTTTTCGGCATGTGCCCGACGATGCGCTCGTCGACCACATGCAGTTCGCTGTTGGCGCCGGGGCGGATCAGCGAGCCGGCATAGAACACCTTGTCGCCGACCTTGAACAGGCTGACCTCGCTGCCGACCGCCTTGACCACGCCGGCCACGTCCCAGCCCAGCACCCGGGCTTCGCCGTTGGCCGGCGGCATGTTCTGGCGGACCTTGGTGTCCACCGGGTTGACCGAGATGGCCTTGACCTCGACCAGCAGGTCCCGGGGACCTGCGACCGGGGTGGGCAGTTCGATGTCTTGCAGCGACTGTGGATCGTCGATGGGCAAGGCGGCGTAGAAGGCAATGGCTTTCATGATGGGCTCCGCAAACGCGACAGGGGATGAGTGAAGGGGCGGGCCCCTTCGATGGCGCAATGATTGGCTATTTCCCTTGGCGATAAAACCGGCTAGAACTGCAGGCTCTTTCAATGATTTTTTGATAATGCCGAGGGCCGGGATGCTGCGTTTCGATGATTTGCAATTGTTCGTCAGGGCGGCCGACCTGGGCAGCCTCTCCGCCGCGGCACGGGTCATGGACCTGTCGCCGGCGGTGGCCAGCGCCTCGCTCAAGCGCATCGAGCAGCAGCTCGGCGCGCGTCTGCTGGCCCGCTCGACCCGCAGCCTGCGGCTGACGGCCGAAGGCGAGGGGTTCCTGGAATACGCCCGTGCGGCCCTGAGCAACCTCGACGAGGGCCGGCGCCTGCTGGCCAGCGGCCAGGACCAGGTCAGCGGTGTGCTGCAGTTGTCGGCACCTTCGGATTTTGGTCGCAACGTGTTGCTGCCCTGGCTCGACGAGTTCCAGCGCGAGCATCCGCGGCTGACGGTGCGTCTGCTGCTGGGCGACCGGATCGCCGACCTGTTCCGCCAGCCGGTGGATATCGCCCTGCGTTATGGCGAGCCGGAGGATTCGAGCCTGGTCGCGCTGCCGATCGCCGCCGACAATCGCCGGGTGCTGTGCGCCGCGCCGGACTACCTGGCCCGGCATGGCGAGCCGACGACCGTTGAGCAACTGGCCCAGCACAATTGCCTGCTGTTCATGCTCGGCAGCCGGGTCCATGATCACTGGAGCTTTCACGATGGTCGGCGCGACATCGGACTGACGGTCAGCGGCGACCGTTTCAGCGACGATGCCGACGTGGTGCGCCTGTGGGCGCTGGCCGGGGCGGGGATCGCCTACAAGTCCTGGCTGGATGTCGGTGCCGATGTGCTGGCCGGGCGCCTGAAGGTGCTGTTGCCGGAACTGTCCTGCGAGCGGGCGCCGCTGAATCTGCTGTGCGCCCATCGCGCTCAATTGAGTAAGCCGGTGAACCTGTTGCGCGAGATGCTCACCCGGCGTTGCGCCGAGCTGTCGCGGCGGGCCCCGGTGCGCCCCGCGCACGGCATGGAGTAGCTGGCGCCTCTTGTTACAACCCGTGCAGGAATAAAAGTCGGCGCCTGTGGCATTGTGGTTTAGGCTTGAATCTATTGGATCCAATGCCCGAGAGATGACACGTATTTTGTTACGTTTGCCGGAGTTGATCGACGGATAGCCAGGAACTCCCGGCTTTTGGCCTTTTTGCATCCTGGTTTGAATTCAGGACATGCTCGGTATGGCGTTGTGTATTCGATCAATGTTTCAACAGGGAGTGAAGACATGGAATATGCACCTTGCATCAGTCAGATAGCCACGCTGCTTGCGGACCCCAAGCGCAGTGCGATGATGTGGGCGTTGCTTGACGGCAGCGCGCGGTCCGCCGATGAACTGGCCCTGCTGGCCGGGTTGTCCCTTTCATCCGCCAGTGCCCATCTGGCACGGCTCAGTGCCGGCGGCCTGCTGCGCCTCGAGGCCCGTGGGCGCAAGCGTTTCTTCCGCCTGTCCGCGCCGGAGATCGCGACGGCCGTGGAAGCCCTGGCCAACGCATCGCTGGCCAGCGCACCGTTGGCGGTGAACCACTCGATCAAGCTGCAGGCCCCGGACGCGGCGGCGCTCAAGCGTGCGCGACAATGCCACGACCACCTCGGTGGCGAGCTGGCCTGCGAGCTGTATCAGCGGCTGCTGGCGGCCGGCTGGATCGAGCAGCACGACCAGCGCATCCGGGTGACCAGCATCGGCGCCCAGCGTTTCGCCGAGCGCGGCTTGTACATCCAGGCGTTGGCCCATGGACGCCACGAGACGGTCTGTGTCTGCCATGACGTGCGCGAACGCCGTCCACACCTGGGCGGCGTTCTTGGCGCGGGCCTGTTGCAGTTGTTCCTGCAGTCGGGCTGGCTTGGCCTGATGGAGGACTCCAGGGCGCTGCGAGTGTCTGCCAACGGTGAACGGCAGATCGACAAGTTCGCCGCCCTGGTCGAGCTCGAACTGGCCGGCTGAGCCGCGCCGCTGTCTGCGGCAGGGAGGCCGCAGGCGTCGCTCACGGTTGCGGGCAGGTCGTCCTCAGGCGCAACGCCATCCGGTGATGCCGCACACTCGATCGAGCATTCGAATCGAGGGATATCCCATGGAAACTCAAGGCTACAGCGCGGCGGAACGTCTGGAGCGGTTACCGATCAGCGGTTATCACCGGCTGATCTTCATCATCATTGCCCTGGCCTTTTTCTTCGACTCGATGGACCTGGCGATGATGACCTTCCTGCTCGGCTCGATCAAAGCCGAGTTCGCCCTGAGCAGTGCCCAGGCCGGCCTGCTGGCCAGTTCGAGCTTTTTCGGCATGGTGCTGGGGGCTTCGTTGTCGGGCATGCTCGCCGACCGTTTCGGACGCAAGCCGGTGTTCCAGTGGAGCATCGTGTTGTGGGGGCTGGCCAGCTACCTGTGTTCCACGGCGCAGACCCTGGAGATGCTGACGCTGTTCCGGGTGCTGCTGGGGATCGGCATGGGCATGGAATTCCCGATCGCCCAGTCGATGCTCTCGGAGTTGATTCCGACCAAACGACGCGGGCGCTATATCGCCCTGATGGATGGCTTCTGGCCGCTCGGTTTCGTCGCGGCGGGGCTGCTGTCGTATTTCCTGCTGCCGCTGGTGGGCTGGCGGGACATCTTCCTGGTGCTGGCGGTGCCGGCGGTGTTCGTCCTGGCGATCCGCTTCTTCATCCCCGAATCGCCGCGCTGGCTGGAACAGGCCGGCCACCACGACGCGGCGGACCAGGTGCTGCGCGGTATCGAGGAACGCGTACGGGCCTCGCTGAAACTTGCCACGCTGCCGACGCCGGAGCGCCTGCCCCGTGGTGTCGGGCGTGAGCCGAGCTTCTTCGCCGCGTTCCGGCAGTTGTGGTCGCCGCTGTACCGCCAGCGCACCCTGATGATCTGGAGCGTCTGGTTCTTTGCCTTGCTGGGCTTCTATGGCCTGACCTCGTGGCTCAGCGCGTTGCTGCAGCAGTCGGGGTTCGCGGTCACCCAGTCGGTGTACTACACGGTGCTGATTTCCCTCGGCGGGATTCCCGGTTTTCTGGTGGCGGCCTGGCTGGTGGAGTTCTGGGGGCGCAAGCCGGTGTGCATCGTCACCCTGCTCGGCGGCGGGGTAATGGCGTTTCTCTATGGGCAAAGCGCGGTGTTCGGGGGTGAAGTGAGCCTGTTGATCGGCTCCGGGCTGCTGATGCAGTTCTTTCTGTTCGGCATGTGGGCGGTGCTCTACACCTACACGCCGGAGCTGTATCCGACCTCGGCGCGGGCGACCGGCTCGGGGTTCGCCTCGGCCATCGGCCGGGTCGGTTCGCTGCTCGGGCCGTTGGTGACCGGCTTGGTGTTTCCGGTGCTGGGGCAGGGCGGGGTGTTCGCGCTGGGGGCGCTGTGCTTTGCGATCGCGGCGCTGGTGGTCGGCTGCTTCGGCATGGAGACCCGCGGGCGTTCGCTGGAAGAACTGAGCGAGGCCGCTGGCTGATTCGGCCGTGGCCAACGCCCCTTGTGGGAGCCGGGCCTGCCCGCGAAGCTTTTAGCGGCCTCAACGGCCTCTTCGCGGGCAAGTCGGATCGCCGCACCGCCGGCTCCTACAGGTATCGGTCCAGATACAGCTACTGGTCAGATACAGGGATCGGTCATGGCTTGACCAGGCGCGCATCCAGGCTGTTCTGCGCCAGGCGTCGGGCCTGGTCCTGGGTCATGCCCAGGTGGGTGTGCAGGGCATGGAAGTTCTCGGTGACATAACCACCGAAGTACGCCGGGTCATCCGAGTTCACTGTCACCTTCACGCCACGCTCGAGCATGTCGAGGATGTTGTGTTGGGACATGTGGTCGAACACGCACAGCTTGGTGTTCGACAGCGGGCAGACCGTCAGCGGAATCTGCTCGTCGATGATGCGCTGCATCAGCCGCTCATCCTCGATGGCCCGCACGCCGTGGTCGATCCGCTGGATCTTCAGCAGGTCGATGGCTTCCCAGATGTACTCCGGCGGACCTTCCTCGCCCGCGTGGGCCACGGTGAGGAAACCCTCGGCGCGCGCGCGGTCGAACACCCGCTGGAACTTGCTCGGCGGGTGACCCATTTCCGAACTGTCCAGGCCGACCGCGACGAACGCATCACGGAATGGCAGTGCCTGGTCGAGGGTCTTCTGCGCTTGCTCTTCGCTCAGGTGCCGCAGGAAGCTGAGGATCAGGCCGTTGGTGATGCCCAGTTGCTGCTCGCCATCCTTGAGGGCGGCGGCGATGCCGTTGAGTACCACTTCGAAGGGAATGCCCCGGTCGGTGTGGGTTTGCGGGTCGAAGAACGGCTCGGTGTGGACGACGTTCTGTTCCTTGCAGCGCAGCAGGTAGGCCCAGGTCAGGTCGTAGAAGTCCTGGGAGGTGCGCAGCACGTCGGCGCCCTGGTAGTACAGGTCGAGAAATTCCTGCAGGTTGTTGAAAGCGTAGGCCTGGCGCAGGGTGTCCACATCCTTCCAGGGCAGGGCGATCTTGTTGCGCTCGGCCAGGGCGAACAACAGCTCGGGCTCCAGCGAGCCCTCGAGGTGCAGGTGCAGTTCGGCCTTGGGTAGGGCGTTGAGCCAGTCGTACATGTTCGGTTCTCATCAGGTGCAGATCGCGAACATACTACAGATGTGAAACAAAATATTTGCTAAAACCTGACCAGGCGTTCAGCGTGCCTCTGTCGCCTACAAGGAAGAAACGCTGTCGGTTCGCCGCAGTCTGTAAGTCATCACCCTCGAGATCCTCCGATGCTCACTCTGTTACGAGAAGAAAAATACCTGCTGTTGGCCCTGATCATGGCCGTGCTCGCCTTCCCCCTGGAACATGCGCTGCTCGGCAACGGCCGTGGCGTGGCACTGATTGCCGGGCTGGTGCTGATCGGCGCCATCGTCTGCGCCTCGATGCGCGTGGCGCACCATGCCGAGTTGTTGGCGGAAAAGGTCGGCGACCCCTACGGCACGATGATCCTGACCCTGTCGGCAGTGCTGGTGGAAGTGGTGATCCTGGCGATCATGATGAGCAACGAGGCGTCGCCGACCCTGGTGCGCGACACCATCTATTCGGCGGTGATGCTCGATATCAACGGCATCCTCGGCCTGGCCGCGCTGATGGGCGGCATCAAGCATGGCGAGCAGCCCTACAACGATGACTCGGCGCGCACCTACAGCGTGATGATCCTCACCGCCATGAGCGTGTCCATGGTGGTGCCGGAGTTCATTCCCGAGTCGGACTGGAAGGTCTATTCGGCGTTCACCATCGGCGCGATGGTGCTGCTGTATACCCTGTTCCTGCGCATGCAGGTCGGCCCGCACAGCTACTTCTTCAGCTACAGCTACCCGGAGAAAAAACGTCGTGAGGCGGGCCATGAGGAACATGCGCCGGGTGGCCTGACCCAGTCGATCGTCACCCTGGTGCTGGGGATCGTGGTGATCGGCGCCCTGGCCGAGGTGATGTCCAAGGCTCTCGATCTCGGCCTGGAAGGCAGCGGTGCGCCGCCGGTGATCACGGCGATTCTGGTGGCGGCCATTTCCGCCGCGCCGGAAATCCTCACCGCCCTGCGTGCGGCCCTGGCCAACCGCATGCAGTCGGTGGTCAACATCGCGTTGGGCGCGTCGCTCTCGACAGTGATCCTGACGGTGCCGGTGATGGAGGCCATGGCGCTCTACACCGGCCAGCCGTTCCAGATGGCGATGACGCCGGTGCAGACGGTGATGGTGCTGATCACCCTGGTCGTCAGCGCGATCAACCTCAACGACGGTGAAACCAACGCCATCGAGGGCATGACGCACTTCGTGCTGTTCGCCACCTTCGTCATGCTCTCGCTGCTGGGACTGTAGGCCGGCCTTACCAGGGAATGGTCTCGCCCTTGTAGTTGATGAAGTGATGGCCGCCGCGGCCGGCGAAGGCGTTCACCTGGTCGACCAGGCCGCGGGTGCTGGTGGCGACGTCGATCTGCGCGTCTTCGCCGCCCATGTCGGTCTTCACCCAGCCGGGGTGCATCGACAGCACGGTGAAGGTCGGCGCCTCGATTTCGCTCAGGAAGCTGTTGGTCATCGAGTTCAATGCGGCCTTGCTGGCCTTGTAGAAGGCCAGCTCCGGCGCGTCGGGGGTGGTCACGCTGCCCAGCCCCGAGCTCATGAAGGCAATCACGCCATAGCCCGGGCGGATCTGTCCGACGAAGCGCTGGGCCAGGGCGACCGGTGCGATGGCGTTGGTCAGAAACAATTGGCCGATATCCGCCAGTGAGGCATTGGCCGGCTTCTGGTCGGCCGGGCCCTTGACCCCGGCGTTGACGAACAGCAGGTCGAACACCTGGCCTTGCAGGCGCTCGGCGAGGGCGGCGGCGGCGGCCTGGTCGTCCATGTCCAGGGTCTCGATGCGCACCGGGCCGGCCGCTTTCAGCGCGTCGGCCTTGCCGGCATCGCGCACGGTGGCGGTGACGTTCCAGCCATCGGCCAGCAACTGTTGCACCAACCCCAGGCCGAGGCCTCGGGAGGCGCCGATGATCAATGCGTTCTTACTGCTCATGGGGGTAATTCCTTGTGTCATGAAGTCTGGATGCTCAAGGGACAACGCTGTTGCAGGCGCAGTTCGTCCGGCCCGGCGATGCGCGTTTCGACCAGGTTCGGCTTGCTCTTTAGCCGTTGCGTGACCTGCGCAGGGTTTGACCTTCGAGCATACTCCAGGCTCCAGGCTCTGTGTTCCCTGAATCAGCCTGGCGTTGCACGGGCTGGGTGCTCAAGCCTGAGAGAATGGGGCGTGGTTGATCAAAAAATAGCCAGTTGTGCGCCGGCCAGATCGGATCGGCCGCCGGGCCACCCTTGCACGGGTTATCCACAGCTTGCTCCACAGTATTTGTGAGCAAGCGCCGAAGCCGGGCATAAGCGCCGCGCGGCTATCTCCGAAACGCGATAAATGCGCCTAAGCCGTTGTTTCGAGAACGTTTCGCCGGCGCTGGCAAACAACTGTACGAAAACTGATCAGTGCCCGCAAAGCCACGGTGCAGAAGGGTTGCAGCCGGCTGTGCTCAGGTTATCCACAGTCGGGCCCACAGCGATTGTGGGCAAACTGGCGTCGAGTGTCGTCAGCGCTTGTGGACAAGTCTCAGCGTTGCAGCAGGATGCGTCCGCGACTGAGGTCGGCCAGTTGGCGTTGCAAGGTATCGATCAGGCTCTCGCCGACCGCCAGTTGCAGCTCCACGCCGTTGGCGGTGAAGTGTTCCTCCACCACCAGACCGCCGGCCTCGGCCACCCGTAGCTTGACCAGCGCCAGTTCGCTGAAGCTGCAGGCGCAGTGCAGCGGGACCCGGCTGATCAGTTCGATGCGCTCGGCATTCTGCAGGCATTTGTTGGCCCCGCCGCCATAGGCGCGGGCCAGGCCGCCGGTGCCCAACTGGATGCCGCCGTACCAGCGGATTACCAGCACCACGACCTGGTCGCAGTCCTGCGCCTCGATCGCCGCCAGGATCGGCCGGCCGGCGGTGCCGCCGGGCTCGCCGTCGTCGCTGCTGCGGTACTGGTCGGCAAGCTTCCAGGCCCAGCAGTTGTGGGTGGCATCCAGGTCGCTGTGCTGTTCGATGAAGGCCTGGGCTTCGGCAACGCCGGTGATCGGCGCGGCGAGGGTGATGAAGCGGCTTTTGCGAATTTCCTCTCGGTATTCGCAAACGCCGGCAAGGGTAAAGGGCATACGGAATCGGCTTTGAGTGAAGGGTCAGAGCGGCGGCGTCAGGCCGCAGCCTTTGAGGATGATGCGGATCAGGTTGTTGCCGGCCTCTTCCATGTCCTGTTTGGTCAGGCGCGAGCGGCCGGTGACGCGGCAGATCTGCGTGGCGAAATCGGCGTAATGCTGGGTGCTGCCCCAGAGCAGGAAAATCAGGTGGACCGGGTCGACCGGGTCCATCTTGCCGGCGTCGATCCAGGCCTGGAACACATTGGCCCGGCCCTGGAACCAGGCACGGTAGTCCTGGCTGAAATACTCGCTCAGGCATTCGCCGCCGCTGATGATCTCCATGGCGAAGATTCGCGAGGCCTGTGGCTGGCGCCGGGAGAACTCCATCTTGGCGCGGATGTAGCGGCTCAGGGCCTCGGCCGGATCGTCTTCGGCGCTCAAGTGGTTGAAGGTGCTGTCCCATAGTTCGAGGATGTTGCTCAACACCGCGACGTACAAGCCCAGCTTGTTGGTGAAGTAGTAATGCAGGTTGGCCTTGGGCAGCCCGGCATTCTGCGCGATGGTGTTCATGCTGGTGCCTTTGAAGCCGTGACGGGCGAATTCGTCTTCGGCGGCCCTGATGATCGCTTCTTCGTTCTTCTGGCGAATGCGGCTGGCGGGTTTTCCGGCGTGGGCAGGGACTTCAACGGTCATAGGCAGTTCCGAGCTGGTCTGTGGGTGCAACCTGTGCACAGATAACTTACCCGCCGGGTTCAGACAAGTCCTGACATCATATAAAGCCTGAATGTGGGCTGATTGGAGGGCTTTGGGCGAATAGTTGACGTCAATTACCCGGTTTTGCAGGCTTCCAGGGCTGCCACAGGTGCAGAAGCTTCCATGGGACCCGGGCTGTGCAAGTTCATGGACTCAGCGTGTCGCCGCCAGGCTTTCCAGGAAACTTTCCAGTACCAGGTGCGGACGCCGGCCCTTGCGCGTCACCGACGCCAGGCTCAGGTCGTAAAAGCGGCTGCTGGCCTTGAGCGCGCGCAGGCGTCCCTGTTGCACCCAGAGGCTGGCGTAGTGATCCGGCAGGTAGCCGATGTAGCGCCCGGTCAGGATCAGGAAGGCCATGCCTTCGCGGTCTGAAGCGCTGGCCGTGCAGTTGAGCGCCTGGTAGTGCGCCTGGATCTCGGCCGGCAGGCGGAAGGTCGGCGCGATCGCGTCCTGGGCGTTGAGGCGCTCGTCCGCCAGTTGCCGGTCATCGACATAGAACAGCGGATGCCCCACCGCGCAGTACAACAGCGAACGTTCGCTGTACAAGGGCTGGTATTCCAGCCCGGAGAGCGCGCTGGCCTGGGGCACCACGCCGACATGCAGGCGGCCATCCAGCACGCCTTGCTCCACTTCGTTGGGCGCGATCATGCGGATCTGGATCTGCACGTCGGGCCCGCGCTCCTTCAACTGGGCCAGGGCATGGGTAATGCGCATGTGGGGCAGGGTCACCAGGTTGTCGGTCAGGCCGATGGTCAACTCGCCGCGCAGGTGCTGGTGCAGGCCGTTGACCTCGGTGCGGAAACTCTCCAGCGCGCTGAGCAACTGCAAGGCCGACTGATAGACCTCGCGGCCTTCCTCGGTCAGGGAAAAGCCGGCGCGCCCGCGTTGGCACAGGCGCAGGCCGAGACGCTGTTCCAGGTCGCTCATCTGCTGGCTGATCGCCGAGCGCCCGATGCCGAGCACGGTTTCCGCCGCCGAGAAACCACCGCATTCCACCACGCTGCGAAAGATCCGCAGCAGGCGGATATCGAAGTCGCTGACTTGCGCCAGCGGGTCGGGGCGACGGCTGCTCATGGTTTAGTGTGCTCTTAACTGAAGGTTAGAAAAGTTGCATTTCACCGACTTTATCGCCGTGGCAACTTACTCGCAATAACGCTCTCAACGTCCACGCCGCTTAAATGCCCTGCGAGGTTTCGCCGATGAACATGCCTGAAAACGCTCCGTCTTCCGTAGCCAGCCAGCTCAAGCTCGATGCGCACTGGATGCCTTACACCGCCAACCGCAACTTCCAGCGTGACCCGCGGTTGATCGTTGCTGCCGAGGGCAGTTGGCTGACCGACGACAAGGGGCGCAAGGTCTATGACTCGCTGTCGGGGCTGTGGACCTGCGGAGCCGGGCATACCCGCAAGGAAATCCAGGAAGCGGTGGCCAGGCAGTTGAGCACCCTCGATTACTCGCCGGGCTTCCAGTACGGCCATCCGCTGTCGTTCCAGCTCGCGGAGAAAATCACCTCGCTGACGCCGGGCAACCTGAACCACGTGTTCTTCACGGACTCCGGCTCCGAGTGCGCCGACACCGCGGTGAAGATGGTCCGCGCCTACTGGCGCCTGAAAGGCCAGCCGACCAAGACCAAGATGATCGGTCGTGCCCGTGGCTATCACGGTGTGAACATCGCCGGCACCAGCCTGGGTGGCGTCAGCGGCAACCGCAAGCTGTTCGGCCAGGCCATGCATGATGTCGACCACCTGCCGCACACCTTGCTGGAGAGCAACGCGTTCTCCCGTGGCATGCCGGAGCAGGGCGGTGTGGCGCTGGCCAACGAACTGCTCAAACTCATCGAGCTGCATGACGCTTCGAACATCGCCGCCGTGTTCGTCGAACCGATGGCCGGTTCCGCTGGGGTGCTGGTGCCGCCCCAGGGCTATCTCAAGCGTCTGCGCGAAATCTGCGATCAGCACAACATCCTGCTGGTGTTCGACGAAGTGATCACCGGTTTCGGCCGCACTGGCAAGATGTTCGGTGCCGACAGCTTCGGCGTCACCCCGGACCTGATGTGCATCGCCAAGCAGGTCACCAACGGTGCCATTCCGATGGGGGCGGTGATCGCCAGCAGCGAGATCTACCAGACCTTCATGAACCAGCCGACCCCCGAGTACGCGGTGGAATTCCCCCACGGCTACACCTACTCGGCGCACCCGGTGGCCTGTGCCGCCGGCCTGGCTGCACTCGATCTGCTGCAAAAGGAAAACCTGGTGCAGCGCGTGGCCGAAGTCGCGCCGCATTTCGAGAACGCCCTGCATGGCCTCAAGGGCAGCAAGAACGTGATCGACATCCGCAACTTCGGCCTGGCTGGCGCGATCCAGATCGCGCCGCGGGATGGCGATGCCATCGTGCGTCCGTTCGAAGCCGGCATGGCGCTGTGGAAAGCCGGTTTCTATGTGCGCTTCGGCGGTGACACCCTGCAGTTCGGCCCCACCTTCAACAGCAAGCCGGAAGACCTCGATCGTCTGTTCGATGCGGTCGGCGAAGTGCTGAACAAGCTCGACTGATTCCGCCCGGTAGCAAAGAACCTTTTGCGGGAGCGAACGCTGCGCTCCCGCCGACCCCATTCAGGAGCCCCCAATGAGCGCAATCCAGCATCTGATCGATGGCCAACTGGTCAACGATTCCGGCCGCACGGCCGCGGTGTACAACCCTTCGACCGGCCAGGTCATCCACCAGGTACCGCTGGCGAGCCGCGAGACCATTCAGCAGGCCATCGATTCGGCCAAGGCGGCCTTCCCGGCCTGGCGCAACACCCCGCCCGCCAAGCGTGCCCAGGTGATGTTCCGCTTCAAGCATCTGCTGGAGCAGAACGAGGCGCGTATCGCCCAACTGATCAGCGAAGAGCATGGCAAGACCCTGGAGGACGCCGCCGGCGAACTCAAGCGCGGGATCGAGAACGTCGAGTACGCCTGTGGCGTGCCGGAGTTGCTCAAGGGCGAGTACAACCGCAACGTTGGCCCGAACATCGATGCCTGGTCGGACTTCCAGCCCCTGGGCGTGGTGGCCGGTATCACGCCGTTCAACTTCCCGGCCATGGTGCCGCTGTGGATGTACCCGCTGGCGATCGCCTGCGGCAACTGCTTCATCCTCAAACCGTCCGAGCGTGATCCAAGCTCGACCCTGTTTATTGCCCAACTGTTGCACGAAGCCGGCCTGCCCAAGGGCGTGCTGAACGTGGTGCATGGCGACAAGGGCGCGGTGGATGCGCTGATCGAGGCGCCGCAGGTCAAGGCGCTGAGCTTCGTCGGTTCGACGCCGATCGCCGAATACATCTATGCCGAGGGCACCAGGCGCGGCAAGCGCGTGCAGGCTCTGGGGGGCGCGAAGAACCATGCGGTGCTGATGCCGGATGCGGATCTGGACAATGCCGTCAGTGCACTGATGGGCGCGGCCTACGGTTCCTGTGGCGAGCGCTGCATGGCGATTTCGGTGGCGGTGTGCGTCGGTGACCAGGTGGCGGATGCCCTGGTGGCCAAGCTGGTGCCACAGATCAAGGCGCTGAAGATCGGTGCCGGCACGTCCTGTGGTTTGGACATGGGGCCGCTGGTCACTGCGGCTGCTCGGGACAAGGTGGTGGGCTATATCGATGACGGTCTGGCTGCCGGCGCCGAACTGGTGGTGGATGGTCGTGGTTTCAGCGTTGCCGGCCATGAGGAGGGTTACTTCGTCGGCGGTACCCTTTTCGACCGCGTGACTCCTGAAATGCGCATCTATAAGGAAGAGATCTTCGGGCCGGTGCTGTGCATCGTTCGCGTGGACAGCCTGGAGGCGGCCATGCAACTGATCAACGATCATGAGTACGGCAACGGTACCTGCATCTTCACCCGTGACGGTGAAGCGGCACGACTGTTCTGCGACGAAATCGAAGTGGGCATGGTCGGGGTCAACGTACCGCTGCCGGTGCCGGTGGCCTACCACAGCTTCGGTGGCTGGAAGCGTTCGCTGTTCGGCGACCTGCATGCCTATGGTCCGGATGGGGTGCGTTTCTACACCCGGCGCAAGGCGATCACTCAGCGTTGGCCGCAGCGTGCCAGCCATGAGGCTTCGCAGTTCGCCTTCCCCAGCCTGTAAGTAGAATGGAAGAAGAGAAGGCCGGCCCCTTCGGGCCGGCCTTCTGTTTTTGGGGCTCTTTGAAGTTTATGACAGAAATCCGAAAATAACGGTTGACGCTCATTCCCAGGGGCCTATAATGCGCCCCACTTCCGGCGCAGTCCGAACGGAAAACTCCTTGAGATTCAACGAGTTATCTTGTTTCAGGCGGCGCAGCTTCAAATCATCGAAGCACGGAAGAAGCTGTAAAAGAGGTGTTGACAGCAGCGTGTAACGCTGTAGAATTCGCCTCCCGCTAACGAGAGATCGGAAGCGCAAGTGGTTGAAGTTGAAGAAGAAA
>NZ_CP182250.1:972500-4977500 GCF_048069595.1 Pseudomonas sp. RHF3.3-3
GAAATCAACCGAGATTCCCTTAGTAGTGGCGAGCGAACGGGGACCAGCCCTTAAGTGGCCTTGAGATTAGCGGAACGCTCTGGAAAGTGCGGCCATAGTGGGTGATAGCCCTGTACGCGAAAGTCTCTTGGCCATGAAATCGAGTAGGACGGGGCACGAGAAACCTTGTCTGAATATGGGGGGACCATCCTCCAAGGCTAAATACTACTGACTGACCGATAGTGAACTAGTACCGTGAGGGAAAGGCGAAAAGAACCCCGGAGAGGGGAGTGAAATAGATCCTGAAACCGTATGCGTACAAGCAGTGGGAGCAGACTTTGTTCTGTGACTGCGTACCTTTTGTATAATGGGTCAGCGACTTATATTCAGTGGCGAGCTTAACCGAATAGGGGAGGCGTAGCGAAAGCGAGTCTTAATAGGGCGTTTAGTCGCTGGGTATAGACCCGAAACCGGGCGATCTATCCATGGGCAGGTTGAAGGTTAGGTAACACTGACTGGAGGACCGAACCGACTACCGTTGAAAAGTTAGCGGATGACCTGTGGATCGGAGTGAAAGGCTAATCAAGCTCGGAGATAGCTGGTTCTCCTCGAAAGCTATTTAGGTAGCGCCTCACGTATCACTCCAGGGGGTAGAGCACTGTTTCGGCTAGGGGGTCATCCCGACTTACCAAACCGATGCAAACTCCGAATACCTGGAAGTGCCGAGCGTGGGAGACACACGGCGGGTGCTAACGTCCGTCGTGAAAAGGGAAACAACCCAGACCGTCAGCTAAGGTCCCAAAGTCATGGTTAAGTGGGAAACGATGTGGGAAGGCTTAGACAGCTAGGAGGTTGGCTTAGAAGCAGCCATCCTTTAAAGAAAGCGTAATAGCTCACTAGTCGAGTCGGCCTGCGCGGAAGATGTAACGGGGCTCAAACCATGCACCGAAGCTACGGGTGTCACGCAAGTGACGCGGTAGAGGAGCGTTCTGTAAGCCTGTGAAGGTGAGTTGAGAAGCTTGCTGGAGGTATCAGAAGTGCGAATGCTGACATGAGTAACGACAATGGGTGTGAAAAACACCCACGCCGAAAGACCAAGGTTTCCTGCGCAACGTTAATCGACGCAGGGTTAGTCGGTCCCTAAGGCGAGGCTGAAAAGCGTAGTCGATGGAAAACAGGTTAATATTCCTGTACTTCTGGTTATTGCGATGGAGGGACGGAGAAGGCTAGGCCAGCTTGGCGTTGGTTGTCCAAGTTTAAGGTGGTAGGCTGAGATCTTAGGTAAATCCGGGATCTTAAGGCCGAGAGCTGATGACGAGTGTCCTTTAGGACGCGAAGTGGTTGATGCCATGCTTCCAAGAAAAGCTTCTAAGCTTCAGATAACCAGGAACCGTACCCCAAACCGACACAGGTGGTTAGGTAGAGAATACCAAGGCGCTTGAGAGAACTCGGGTGAAGGAACTAGGCAAAATGGCACCGTAACTTCGGGAGAAGGTGCGCCGGTGAGGGTGAAGGACTTGCTCCGTAAGCCCATGCCGGTCGAAGATACCAGGCCGCTGCGACTGTTTATTAAAAACACAGCACTCTGCAAACACGAAAGTGGACGTATAGGGTGTGACGCCTGCCCGGTGCCGGAAGGTTAATTGATGGGGTTAGCGAAAGCGAAGCTCTTGATCGAAGCCCCGGTAAACGGCGGCCGTAACTATAACGGTCCTAAGGTAGCGAAATTCCTTGTCGGGTAAGTTCCGACCTGCACGAATGGCGTAACGATGGCGGCGCTGTCTCCACCCGAGACTCAGTGAAATTGAAATCGCTGTGAAGATGCAGTGTATCCGCGGCTAGACGGAAAGACCCCGTGAACCTTTACTATAGCTTTGCACTGGACTTTGAATTTGCTTGTGTAGGATAGGTGGGAGGCTTTGAAGCGTGAACGCCAGTTTGCGTGGAGCCATTCTTGAAATACCACCCTGGCAACTTTGAGGTTCTAACTCAGGTCCGTTATCCGGATCGAGGACAGTGTATGGTGGGTAGTTTGACTGGGGCGGTCTCCTCCTAAAGAGTAACGGAGGAGTACGAAGGTGCGCTCAGACCGGTCGGAAATCGGTCGCAGAGTATAAAGGCAAAAGCGCGCTTGACTGCGAGACAGACACGTCGAGCAGGTACGAAAGTAGGTCTTAGTGATCCGGTGGTTCTGTATGGAAGGGCCATCGCTCAACGGATAAAAGGTACTCCGGGGATAACAGGCTGATACCGCCCAAGAGTTCATATCGACGGCGGTGTTTGGCACCTCGATGTCGGCTCATCACATCCTGGGGCTGAAGCCGGTCCCAAGGGTATGGCTGTTCGCCATTTAAAGTGGTACGCGAGCTGGGTTTAGAACGTCGTGAGACAGTTCGGTCCCTATCTGCCGTGGACGTTTGAGATTTGAGAGGGGCTGCTCCTAGTACGAGAGGACCGGAGTGGACGAACCTCTGGTGTTCCGGTTGTCACGCCAGTGGCATTGCCGGGTAGCTATGTTCGGAAAAGATAACCGCTGAAAGCATCTAAGCGGGAAACTTGCCTCAAGATGAGATCTCACTGGAACCTTGAGTTCCCTGAAGGGCCGTCGAAGACTACGACGTTGATAGGTGGGGTGTGTAAGCGCTGTGAGGCGTTGAGCTAACCCATACTAATTGCCCGTGAGGCTTGACCATATAACACCCAAGCAATTTGCGTCGAATGAGCAGATTGCGGTGTATGAAGACGAAGTGAACCGAAAGTTTGCCACGCACAAAACACCAAAGACTGTCACGTACCCGATTCGCTGGAGCGTTGCCCAGGCAACGAGCCGGCTACCGAATTTCTTGACGACCATAGAGCATTGGAACCACCTGATCCCATCCCGAACTCAGAAGTGAAACGATGCATCGCCGATGGTAGTGTGGGGTTTCCCCATGTGAGAGTAGGTCATCGTCAAGATTAAATTCCAAAACCCCTATCTGCGCAGGCAGGTAGGGGTTTTGTCTTTTGCGGTGTTGAAACGGGCGTTGAAACGTCCGGAGCCGGGCTTGCCCGCGAAGAGGCCACCACGCTCCGCGTCACAGCACGGGGGCAGCACCATCCTCATCCGGCATAGATGTTAAAGTTCTGCCTTCGTTTCTGAATTCTCCAAGGAAGTCGTCATGCCGGACGCGACGTCACTCAATCCTGCGTTCATGGTTGTGCAGAGCAACAGCCCTGAGGAACTGCGCAGCCTGGTGATCAACGTGATGCGGCGTTACCCCCTGGCCCCCCTGGAGAACGAAATTGCCCTGGTGCAGAGCAACGGCATCGCCCAGTGGTTGAAGCTTGCCCTGGCCGAAGATGCCGAGGAGGACGACTCCGGGGGCTGCGGCATTGCCGCCGCCATCGATGTGCAACTACCCGGTACCTTCCTGTGGCAGCTCTACCGCATGGTATTGGGGCGCGACGAGATTCCGGCCAAGTCGCTGCTCGACAAGGCACCGCTGACCTGGCGCCTGATGCGTCTGTTGCCGGAGTTGATCGACCAGCCGCACTTCGAACCCCTGCAGCGTTTCCTGACCCACGACAGCGACCTGCGCAAACGCTACCAGTTGGCCGAACGCCTGGCCGACCTGTTCGACCAATACCAGGTCTACCGTGCCGACTGGCTGGAAGACTGGGCTGCCGGCCGCCACCAGTTGCGCAATGTCCGCGGCGAGATCAAGCCGCTGAACCCGGCCAACTGCTGGCAGGCCGAGCTGTGGCGCGCACTGTTGCTGGATGTTGGTACCGAAGGCATGGCCCAGAGCCGGGCCGGTGTGCACCAGCGGTTCATCGAGCGTATCAACAACCTCGAAGCCGCCCCGCGAGGCCTGCCCCCACGGGTGATCGTCTTCGGCATTTCCTCGCTGCCGGCCCAGGCCCTCGAAGCCCTGGCCGGCCTGGCGCGGTTCAGCCAGGTGCTGCTCTGCGTACACAACCCCTGCCGTCACCACTGGACCGACATCGTCGCCGACAAGGACCTGCTGCGTAACGAATACAAGCGCCAATCACGCAAGCCCGGCATGCCCCTGAGCCTCGACCCCGAGGCCCTGCACCAGCATGCCCACCCCCTGCTGGCCGCCTGGGGCAAGCAGGGCCGCGACTACATCAACCTGCTCGACAGCTACGACGACCCGAACAGCTACCGGGCGGCTTTTCGCGATGGTCGCATCGACCTGTTCAGCGACAGCACGCCGCAGACCCTGCTCAACCAACTGCAGGACGATATCCTCGAACTGCGCCCGCTGGCCGAAACCCGTGAACGCTGGCCTGCCGTCGACCTGCTGCAGGATCAGTCGATCCGCTTCGAAGTCGCCCACAGCGCCCAGCGCGAAGTGGAGATTCTCCACGACCAGTTGCTCGCCCGCTTCAGCGCCAACCCGGATCTGCGCCCCCGTGACGTGATCGTCATGGTTCCGGACATCGACAGCTACGCCCCGCATATCCGTGCGGTCTTCGGCCAGCTCGAACGCAGCGATCCGCGCTTCATCCCCTTCACTCTGGCGGACCAGGGCCAGCGTGGACGCGACCCGCTGCTGATCGCCGTCGAACACCTGCTGAAGCTGCCCGACAGCCGTTTCCCGGTCAGCGAAATTCTCGACCTGCTCGACGTGCCGGCCTTGCGCGCCCGCTTCAATGTCCAGGAACGCGACCTGCCGACCCTGCATCGCTGGATCGAAGGCGCTGGCATCCGTTGGGGCCTCAGTGCCGAGCAACGCGCCGATCTCGGCCTGCCCGATGAACTGGAGCAGAACAGTTGGCGTTTCGGCCTGCGCCGCATGCTGCTGGGTTACGCCGTTGGCAGTGGTGAAGGCTGCGAAGGCATCGAGCCTTATGACGAAATTGGCGGCCTCGATGCCGCGCTGATCGGTCCGGTGGTCGCCCTGCTCGATGCCCTGGAAATCGCCCACCAGGAACTCTGCGAACCGGCTCGCCCGCAGCAGTGGGGCGAGCGCCTGCAAGCGCTGCTGCAACTGTTCTTTCTCGCCAGTACCGAGCACGATGACTACCTGTTGATCCAGCTCGAACAACTGCGCGCCACCTGGCTGGAAACCTGCGAGGCCGTCGACCTGCAGGAGGAACTGCCGCTGACCGTGGTGCGCGAGGCCTGGCTTGCCGGTCTCGACCAGGGCCGCCTGTCCCAGCGTTTCCTCGCCGGTGCGGTGAACTTCTGCACCCTCATGCCGATGCGGGCGATCCCGTTCAAGCTGGTCTGCCTGCTCGGCATGAACGACGGCGATTACCCGCGCGCCCAACCGCCGCTGGACTTCGACCTGATGGGCAGCGACTACCGCCCCGGCGACCGCTCACGCCGCGAAGACGACCGCTACCTGCTGCTCGAAGCTGTGCTCTCGGCCCGTGAACAGTTGTACATCAGTTGGGTCGGTCGCAGCATTCGCGACAACAGCGAGCGCCCGGCCTCGGTACTGATCGGCCAGTTGCGCGACCATATCGCCAGCGGCTGGCGACTGCCCGACGCCGACGGTGAACGCCTGCTCGAAGCCCTGACCCGGGAGCACCCGCTGCAGCCCTTCAGTGCCCGCTATTTCCACGAAGGGGATGCCGGCCTGTTCAGCTACGCCCGTGAATGGCAGCAGTTGCACCAGCAGCAGGGCTCCAGCGAGCCTGCCGGTGAGCTCGCCCCCTACAGCCAGGATGAGCCGCTGACCTTGGCCCAACTGCAAGATTTCCTGCGCAACCCCGTGCGGCATTTCTTCAGCCAGCGCCTGAAAGTCTTCTTCGAGGCCGCCGAAGCGCCATTGGCCGATGAGGAACCCTTCGTCCTCGATGCGCTGCAACGCTATAGCCTCAGCGACAGCCTGCTCAATGCCGCCTTGCAGCAGGTGGACAATCCCCAGCAGGCGTTGAACGACCAGGCCCGGCGCCTGCAGGGCAGCGGCCTGCTGCCCATGGCCGGCTTCGGTGAATTGCTGCAACAGGAACTGATCGAGCCGCTGCCCGGCCTGCTGGAGCGCTACCGGCAACTGCTGATGCTTTGGCCGACACCAGTGCCCAGCGCCGTGCCGGTCAGCATCGATAGCAGCAGTGGCGTGCGTCTGGAAGGCTGGCTGGCCGGCCTGCATCAACGCAGCGATGGCGGCTACCTGGCCGTCACGACGATCCCCAACGGCATCGGCTCGCTCAAGACCCGCAAATGGCATCGCCTGACCCGACCCTGGGTCGAGCATCTGGTGGCCTGTGCCTGCGGCGTGCCGCTATCTACCGCGCTGGTCGCCAGCGACGATACCCTGTTGCTGCCTCCCTTCGAGCCGGAGCGGGCCCACACTCTGCTCGGCGAATTGCTGCTGGCCTGGCAGGTGGGCATGCGCCGGCCCTTGCCGGTGGCGATCAAGACCGCGTTCGCCTGGTTATCCCAGCCGGATCCGGCCAAGGCCGAGGCCGCCGCCCGCAAGGCCTATGAGGGCGATGGCGTCAACAGCGAGGGCGAGCGGCGGGAAAGTGCGGCCCTGGCCCGGCAGTTCGCCGACTACGATGCGCTGGTGGCCAGCGAGGAATTCGAGGGTTGGTGCGACAGCCTCTATCGACCCTTGCTCGAAGCACCGTGGCGCTCCCTGGTGAACGAGGAGGCGCGCCCATGAGCGACAAGACACCGTTGGCCCTGGCCTTCCCGCTGCGCGGCAGCCAACTGATCGAAGCCAGTGCCGGTACCGGCAAGACCTTCACCATCTCCGCGCTGTACCTGCGCCTGGTTCTCGGCCATGGCGGCGAGGCGGCCGGGTTCGGGCGCGAGCTGCTGCCGCCGCAGATCCTCGTGGTGACCTTCACCGATGCCGCCACCAAGGAGCTGCGTGACCGTATCCGCACCCGTCTGGCCGAAGCCGCGCGTTTTTTCCGCGACGAGATCGCGGCCCCGGACGACCTGATCGCCCAACTGCGTGCCGAATACGCCGCCGAGCAATGGCCCGCCTGCGCCAATCGCCTCGACATCGCCGCGCAATGGATGGACGAGGCTGCGGTCTCGACCATCCACGGCTGGTGCCAGCGCATGCTGCGCGAGCACGCCTTCGATAGCGGCAGCCTGTTCACCCAGACCCTGGAAACCGACCACAGCGAGCTGCTCGGCGAAGTGCTGCGCGACTACTGGCGGCTCTATTGCTACAAGATGCAGGGCGACGCGCTGCACTGGGTGCGCGCCAACTGGGTCGGGCCTGACGCTCTATTGCCGAGGGTGCGTGCGCTGTTCGGCAATGTCGACCGCGACAACGAAGAAGGTGCCCCGGAGCCTGCCGAACTGATCGAGGCCTGTCTGCTCGAACGCCGTGAAGCCCTGTTGCAGATCAAGGCACCCTGGAAGCAGTGGGCCGCCGAGTTGCGCGAGATCTGCCTGCAAGGCGTGGCGAGCAAGGCGGTCGACGGTCGCAAGATGCAGGCGCGCTACTTCGAACCCTGGTTCGAAAAGCTCACCGCCTGGGCCGAAGACGAAGCCCTGGAACAACTGGATATCGGCACCGGCTTCACCCGGTTGACCCCCGAGGGCATGGCCGAAGCCTGGAAGGGCGAGGCCCCACGGCATCCCGCGCTCGAGGCGATGGCCGCCCTGAAAGCCAGCCTCGATGCCTTGCCGACCCCTGACGCCGCGGTGCTGGAACACGCCGCCCGCTGGGTCGGCGCACGCTTCGAGGACGAGAAGCGCCGTCGCGCCGAAATGGGCTTCGACGACATGCTGCTGCGCCTCGACGCCGCGCTGCGTGCCGAGGGCGGCGAGCGCCTGGCCGGGCTGATCCGCGAGCAGTTCCCGGTGGCCTTGATCGACGAATTCCAGGACACCGACCCGGTGCAGTACCGGATCTTCGAAAGCATCTACCGCATCGAGGACAACAGCCCCGATGGCGGCCTGTTCCTGATCGGCGACCCGAAGCAGGCGATCTACGCCTTCCGCGGTGCCGATATCTACACCTACCTGCGCGCGCGCCAGGCCACCCTCGGCCGCCTGCACACCCTGGACACCAACTTCCGTTCCAGCCATGCGATGGTCCGCTCGGTCAATCATGTGTTCGAACGGGCCGAGCAGCGGGAGCAGGGCCGTGGTGCCTTCCTGTTCCGCGAGGGCGAAGACAACCCGGTACCCTTCGTGTCGGTAGAGTCTCAGGGCCGCAAGGAGGCGTTCCAGATCGATGGCCAGCCCCAGGCGGCCCTGAACGTCTGGCAGTTGTCCTCCGAGCAGCCGCTGTCCGGCGCGGTCTACCGCCAGCAACTGGCCGCCAGTTGCGCCAGCGAGATCGTCGGCCTGCTCAATGGCGGGCAGCAGGGCCGCGTCGGTTTCAGCCGCGACGGCCAACTGCAGGGCGTGCTGCCCTCGGATATCGCCATCCTGGTCCGCGACGGCCAGGAAGCGCAGGCGGTACGCGGCGAGCTGGCCGCGCGAGGGGTGCGCAGCGTGTATCTGTCGGACAAGGACTCGGTGTTCGCCGCCCAGGAAGCCCACGACCTGCTGACCTGGCTCAAGGCCTGCGCCGAGCCGGATGTCGAGCGCCCGCTGCGCGCGGCCCTGGCCTGTATCACTCTGAACCTGCCGCTGGCCGAACTGGAGCGGCTGAACCAGGACGAACTGGCCTGGGAGGCGCGGGTCATGCAGTTCCGTGGCTACCGCATGTTGTGGCGGACCCAGGGTGTGCTGCCGATGCTGCGCCGCCTGCTGCATGACTTCCAGTTGCCCCAGGCGCTGATGGCCCGCAGTGACGGCGAGCGGGTGCTGACCAACCTGCTGCACCTGTCCGAGCTGCTGCAACAGGCCTCCGGTGAGCTGGATGGCGAACAGGCGCTGATCCGCCACCTCGGCGAGCACCTGGCGCTGTCCGGGCAGGCCGGTGAAGAACAGATCCTGCGCCTGGAAAGCGACGAGCAACTGGTCAAGGTCGTGACCATCCACAAATCCAAGGGCCTGGAATATCCCCTGGTGTTCCTGCCCTTCATCTGCTCGGTCAAGCCGGTGGACGGCAGCCGGCTGCCGCTGCATTACCACGACAGCGACGGCAAGGCCCAGGTCAGCCTCAAGCCTACCGCCGAACTGATCGCCCAGGCCGACGACGAGCGCCTGGCCGAGGACCTGCGCCTGCTCTACGTGGCCCTGACCCGCGCCCGGCACGCCTGTTGGCTGGGCGTGGCCGACCTCAAGCGTGGCAACCACAACAGTTCGGTGCTGCACCTGTCGGCCCTGGGCTACCTGCTCGGTGGCGGTGCGGTGCTGGCCGAATCCACTGGCCTGGCCGGCTGGTTGCGCGATCTGCAACAGGGCTGCCCGGCGCTGGCCTGCCAGGAACTGCCCGTGCCCAACGACCTGTCGTACCAGCCTGCGCGCAACCAGGCGACCCTGCTCGAACCGCTGCTGCCCAGGCGCAAGGCCGCCGAGCATTGGTGGATCGCTTCCTACAGTGCCCTACGCATCAGTGAGCAGTTGGGCGCCGGCAGTGATGAAGCGCCGGAAAACCCCCAGGCGCAGAAACTCTTCGACGACGAGCGGCTGGACCCGGACGCACCGCGCGAAGTGCTGGCCAGCGGAGGCGATATCCATCGTTTTCCCCGGGGGCCGAACCCCGGCACCTTTCTCCATGGCCTGCTGGAGTGGGCCGGTGACGAACGTTTCACGGCCGACCGCGCGCTGATCGAAAAGGCCGTCGCGCCGCGCTGCAACCTGCGTGGCTGGAAGGGCTGGATCGAGACCCTGAGCGACTGGCTCGCGCACCTGCTGCAGGTGCCTTTCCGCCTTGGCGACGGCCAGCCGCCGGTGGCGCTCAACAGCCTCGCCAGCTACCAGGTGGAAATGGAGTTCTGGTTCGCCAGCCACAAGGTCGACGTGCAGCAGGTCGACGCACTGGTTCGTCGCCACACCCACGGCGGCGTCGCCCGGGCGGCGGCCGAACCGGTACTGCTCAACGGCATGTTCAAGGGCTTCATCGACCTGACCTTCGAGCATCAGGGCCGCTACTACGTGGCCGACTACAAGTCCAACTGGCTGGGTGCCGACGATGCGGCCTATACCGAGCAGGCCATGGCCGCCTCGATCCTCGAGAACCGCTACGACCTGCAGTACGTGCTCTACCTGCTGGCCCTGCATCGCCAGCTCAAGGCACGGGTACCGGACTACGACTACGACCGGCACATGGGCGGGGCCCTGTACCTGTTCCTGCGCGGCACCCGCGCGCCGAGCCAGGGCGCCTATTTCGCCCGGCCGCCACGCGTGTTGATCGAACAACTGGACCTGCTGTTCCAGGGCAAGCCGGTACCGAAATCCGAACCCGCCTGGGAGCAGGGGAGTCTTTTATGAAACGTTCCTTCGCCGACCTGCTGCCCACTGCGCTGAATGATGACAGCCTCGCCGAACTGGCACCGCTGACCCGCGCCGAGGACCTGCTACTGTTGCTCGAACGCTGGTTCGAGCGCGGCTGGGTACGGGCGCTGGACAAGGCGTTCGTGGCCTTCCTGCATGAGCTCGACCCGCAGGGCGATCCGCTGGTGCTGCTGGCGGCCGCCCTGACCAGTCATCAATTGGGTCATGGGCATGTCTGTCTCGACCTGTTGGAAACCCTGAGCGAGCCGGACTTCGCCCTGTCGATGCCGCCGGAAGGCGACGTGCAGAGCGCGGCGCTGCTACTGCCCTCGCAACTGCTGGTGGCGCTGGATGGCGAGGCCTGGTGCCGGGCATTGCAGGCCAGCCCGCTGGTGGCATTGGCCGACGATGAGAGCCTGGAGGCCGGACAGCGGCCGCTGGTGCTCAGTGGTCGGCGGTTGTACCTGCGTCGTTATTGGACCTATGAGCGGCGGATCGACAGCGCCTTGCGCCTGCGGCTGGCCGAACAGGAAGCCACCCCGGACGATCTGGCCCGGCGCCTCACCGAACTGTTTGGCGCCGCCGGCAGCAGCGGGCGCATCGACTGGCAGAAACTGGCCTGTGCCCTGGCCACGCGAGGTGCTTTCAGCATCGTCACCGGCGGTCCCGGCACCGGCAAGACCACCACCGTGGTGCGTCTGCTGGCCTTGCTCCAGGCGCCGGCGGTGGAGGCGGGCAAGCCGCTGCGCATCCGCCTCGCCGCACCGACCGGCAAGGCCGCCGCGCGGCTGACCGAATCCATCAGTGCCCAGGTGCGTTCGCTGACCATCGATGAAGCGGTGCGTGCCCGGATCCCCAGTGAAGTGACCACCGTGCACCGCCTGCTCGGCAGTCGCCCGGGCACCCGACACTTCCGCCATCACGCCGGCAACCGCCTGCCGCTGGATGTCCTGGTGGTGGACGAGGCATCGATGATCGACCTGGAAATGATGGCCAACCTGCTCGACGCGCTGCCGGTGCATGCGCGGCTGGTGCTGCTGGGGGACAAGGACCAGTTGGCTTCGGTGGAAGCTGGCGCGGTGCTCGGCGACCTGTGCCGCGATGCCGAGGAGGGCTGGTACAGCGCCAGCACGCGCGCCTGGCTGCTGGCGGTCAGTGGCGAGGATATCGGCACCAGTGGCCTGTGCGAGGCCGCCGAGGGTAGCCATTCGCTGGCCCAGCAGGTGGTGATGCTGCGCCACTCGCGACGCTTTGGCGAAGGCAGCGGCATCGGCCAGCTGGCGCGGCTGGTCAACCAGCAGGCGGCCGACGAGGCCCGTGCCCTGTTGCAGGCGGGCGCGCATGCCGACCTGTTCGCCCTGGCCCTCAAGGGCGAGCAGGACCGCAAGTTCGACAAGCTGGTGCTCGATGGCGAGGGCAGCCAGCGCAAGGGCTATCGGCATTACCTCGACGTGATGCGCGGTCATCGTCCGTCCGTTGAGCGTGACCTCGATGACCCGTGCTGGGAAGACTGGGCGCGTGCGGTGCTGCGCGCCTTCGATGAGTTCCAGCTGCTCTGCGCCGTGCGCAAGGGACCCTGGGGCGTCGAAGGCTTGAACCAGCGCATCACCGAAGCGCTTTATGCGAGGCGGCTGATCGACAGCGACCAGCACTGGTACGAGGGCCGGCCGGTGCTGATGACCCGCAACGACTACGGGCTGGGCCTGATGAACGGCGATATCGGTATCGCCCTGCGCCTGCCCGAGCGCGATGGGCCGCAAGTGGGCAAGCAGATGCTACGGGTGGCGTTTCCCCGTAACGACGGCCAGGGCGGTGTGCGGTTCGTCCTGCCGAGCCGCTTGAACGATGTGGAAACCGTCTACGCCATGACCGTGCATAAGTCCCAGGGCTCGGAGTTCACCCATACCGCGCTGATCCTGCCCGAGGCGCTGAACCCGGTGCTGACCAAGGAACTGATCTACACCGGGATCACCCGGGCCAAGGACTGGTTCAGCCTGCTCGAACCGCGTGGCGGGGTGTTCGAGGAGGCGGTGCGGCGCAAGGTCAAGCGCCTGAGCGGGCTGATGCTGGAGCTGGGGTAGCGGGATTCAGGGCTTGCCCGCGAAGGGCCGCCCCCTCACCTCAACGCCCAACCCTGTCCAGCGCCGCCACTTCCTGGCGCTCGATCCCCATGAACCGTCGCACCCGTTCCCCCTGATCACCCTCGCGAATCTCCCGCGGGCTGGCATCGAGCTGCACCACGCCGCTCTCCATGAAGATCACCCGGTCGGAGATCGACATGGCGAAATCCATCTCATGGGTGACGATGAGCATCGTCATGCCTTCGTCGGCCAGCTCGCGGATCACCTTGAGCACGTCTCCCACCAGCTCCGGGTCCAAGGCCGAAGTGGGCTCGTCGAACAGCATGATCTGCGGCTCCATCGCCAGCGCCCGGGCGATCGCCACCCGCTGCTGCTGGCCGCCGGACAACTGGTGCGGGTACTTGTGGGCATGGGCCAGCAGGCCGACCTTGTCCAGCAGCGTCAGCGCCCGCTGCTCGCTCGGTTCATGGCTGGCCCCGTGATAACGCGGCGCCAGGGTGACGTTGTCGAGAATGCTGCGGTGCGGGAACAGGTTGAAGTTCTGGAACACCATGCCGATGCTGCGCACGCCCCGGCGGACCTGCGGGCTGTTGGCGCGGTCGCTGGCGCTGATGAAGCTTTCGCCGAACAGCACGATTTCGCCCTGGTCGATACTTTCCAGGCCGTTGATGGTACGGATCAGCGAGGTCTTGCCGGAGCCGGACGGGCCGATGATCGAGATCACCTGGCCGCTGCCGACGTTCAGGTCGATGCCCTTGAGCACTTCGTGATTGCCGTAGCGCTTGTGGATATTGCGCAACTGCAGGGCCGGGGCGGCTCCGGCCATCGGCAGCGGGCGGACGCTCGCCGGTGACGGCAGCAGGCGCGACCTGAGGCTGGCGGTGGCGCTGTCGGCGAGGGCTTGCGGCTTGCGCTGGTTCAGGTCCAGGTAGCGCTCCAGGCGTTGCAGCAGCCAGCCGAACAGGCTGACGATCAGCACGTAGTACACCGCCACCGCGCCGAGGGTTTCCATCACCAGGAAGTTCTGCGCGTAGAGACGCTGGCCGACCGTGAGGATTTCGGTGAGGGAGATCACCGAGACCAGCGACGTCAGTTTCACCACGGTGATGTATTCGTTGATCAGCGTCGGCAGCGAAATGCGGAACGCCTGGGGAATCACGATCAGCCGTTGCAGCCCGAGCAGGCCGATGCCGAGGGCGCGGCCGGCCTCCTTCTGGCCCTTGGCGACCGAGATCAGCCCGCCGCGATGGATCTCGGCCATGTACGCCGCCTCGGTGACCACCAGAGCGAACAGCCCGGAGTAGAACGGGTTGGACAGCACCCGGCCGGTGGCCGGCAACAGTTGCGGCAGGTTGTAGACGAACACCACCAGCACCAGCAGCGGAATGCTGCGGAAGAACCAGATGTACACCGCGGCCGGTACGCGCAGCCAGGCCGAGGCCGACAGCTTGGCCGAGGCCAGGACGAAGCCCAGCACCATGCCGATGAACCAGGCCAGGGCGCTGAGCTCGACCACCGTGACACAGGCCTGCCAGAAGGCGGGCATCGAGAACAGCGAAAGAAAATAGGGCCAATCGAATTGCATGGGAACCTCGGTGATTCAGGGCCTGGCGCCTTTTTGGGGAAAAACATTGCCCCTGGAGAAACCGATCGGGGTGAACACCTTCCTTGTGGGAGCCGGCCGGGCGGTTCCCACAGGAGGTGCGTCTTCCACGGGGCGTGTGCTTATTCCGCCGCTTCCAGCGCGTACTTGTTCAGGATCGCCGTGTACTCACCGCTCTTCTTCGTCTCCTCGAACGCCTTGAGCAGTGCCTGGTAAGTGGCGTCATTACCCTTCTTCACGAAGATCCCCAGGGTCTGCTGGTAGATCGGATGTTCGGTGGTCACCACCACCCGGCCCTTGGTCCGCTCGGCAATCATCTTCGCCGCACCGGCGATTTCCACCTGCGCCTGGATATTGTTCGACAGCAGCGCCTGGGTGACCTCCGGCGCCGAGGGGTATTCGCTCACGGTGATCTCCCCCTTGCCCTTGGGCACGCAGTATTCGCTGGACAGCTTGCGGAACTGCGCGACCCAGGTGGTGCCCTGTTCCAGGCCGACCTTCAGTCCGCACAGGTCCTCCGGCGTCGCCGGCTTCAGCCCGCTGTCCCTGGGCACCATGATCGCCGCGCCGGTCCTGGCGTAGGCGATGGTCATGGCCTGGGTCTGGCGCTCGGGGGTGATGTACATGCCGGAAATGATCGCGTCGAACTTGCCGGCGTTCAGGCCCATGATCAGGCTCGGAAATTTGGTGTCGATGAACTCCGCCTTGCTCTCCATGTGCTTGGCCAGCGCGTGGGACAGTTCCGGATCGGAGCCGACCACGTTCTTGTCCGCGTCGTAGGACTCGAAGGGCGGATAGGTGATTTCCATGCCGATTTTCAGTTGGCCGGGCGTGGCCGTCGCGGCGGCGAAGGCGCTGGCGGTGCAGAACAGGGTGGTGGCGAGCAGGGTCAGGCCAGGGAGGTGCTTGAGCATGGACGATAACTCCGGGTTGGGTAGGTGAGCGGCAGGTTCAGGAAGGCTGCGCCTGGTTTTTCAGGTGACCGAAACTCGAGGGTTTGCGGGCTTTTTCCGGCAGGTCGATCTCGCCGTTCTCCACGCGCCGGCGCAGGTACTGGTAGGTCTGCAGCGCCTGGCCGTACATGTGCTCGCCGATGGCGATCTGTTCGTATTCCTGGCCCGCCTTGGCGAAGCTCGGCAGCGGCCGGATCAGGGTGTGGTAGTCGCAGGCGTAGAACAGCGGGAAGGCGTAACGCTCCTCGCTGACGGTACGTACCCGGTGGGCGGTGGCGACGAAGGCACCGGCGGTCATCACTTCGAGCATGTCGCCGATGTTCACCACGAAGGTGCCGGGGATCGGTGGCGCGTCGATCCACTGGCCCTGGTCGTTCAGCACCTCCAGGCCGGGCTTGTCGGCCAGCAGGATGGTGAAGCACTCGTAGTCGGTGTGGGCGCCGATGCCCGGGGCGTCCTGGGCGGCGTCATCGAACGGGTAGTGGATCAGCCGCAGCTTCGACGGCGGCCGGGTGACCAGCGCATCGAAGGTGTTTTCCTCCAATCCCAGGGCCAGGGCGAAACCGCCGAACAGCTTGCGTCCCAGGGCGAAAACCGCGGCGTAGTAGGCCTGCGCGGCCTCCTTGAAACCCGGTAGCGTCGGCCATTCGTTCGGCCCCAGCAGCGGGGTGCCGGCCAGCACCAGCGGGTCGTCCGCCGGCACCTCGAAGCCGATGTCGAAGGCTTCCTTGTGGTCCGGCTTGCCCTTGGCATACACCTCTTCGCCCTCGGGCACGAAGCCCTTGTGGGTCTTCGAGGTGCCGATGTAGTGCTGCATCTTGGTTTCGAACGGTTGGGCGAAATAGTCCCTGGCCGCCTGGCGCAGGTTGGCGATCAGTTGCGGGTCGATGCCGTGCCCGGTGATGTAGAGGAAACCGACCTCGCTGGCGGCGGTGCCCAATTGATCGGCGACCGCCAGCCGATGTTCCAGTTCGACGCTGAACAACCCGGCGATATCCACCACCGGAATGCTCTTGAAATTGGCCTGGGCCGGATGCTTGTGACTGTTCTCAGGCATGACGCGAACGCCTCACGGTTGGGTTGAATGACGGAAACGGTCGAAGTGCTCGCGCTCGGTGCGGGCCATCCACACGTTGAGCGACCACAGGTCGGCGACCGGAACGTTGGTGAAGGGCAGGTGATGCAGGTAGCCGTCGGCACCGAACTCCGGGGTCAGTGTGCTGACCGTGTAACCGCGGGCCTGCTGGGCGCGCCAGACGCTTTCCCAGTGGGCCTGGTGGAAGGCCAGCTCGCGGGCGTACTCCGGGGCGCCGGGATGAGGCACCTGCGGGCCCTGGTCATAGCCGACCCGGGCCTGGATATGGTGGACGCGCTCGACGAATGGCCGCAGGTCGTCGGCCGGGTCGTCGAGCAGGCGCTCGCAGGTGACCACCCAGTGGCTGATGTCGCTGGTGAAGCGCAGGTCGGGCAGTTGCCGGATCAGCTCAAGGGTCACCCAGGGGTTGAACAGCGAGCGTGCACGATGGGTTTCGAAACTGCAGGCCTGGCCCTGCCGGCGGGCCAGGTCCATGGCCTGGCCGAAGAACTCCACCTGCTGCGCCAGGGGCCAGCGGTCGTTGCCGGCCAGTACGTTGACGAAACGTGGCTCCAGCTCGGCGGCCCAGGCGAGTTTCTGTTCGAGGTCGCGCAGATGCTCGACGGGGGCTGCCGACTGCTCGGGGAGCACATCGTAGGCGGTGAAGACGGTGCTGATGTAAGGCGTGCGGTTGGCACGCAGGAAGGCGGCGAACTCGGCACGTTCTGCGGCCGCCAGTGGCAGGCGGGCTTCCATGCCGTCGAAGCCGGCCTCCAGCAACTCGTCGAGTGCCTGGGCCTTGCTGGCGGTGTAGCCCCACAGGGTGCGGAAAATCTCCAGTTTCATCAGTGAACCTCGACCAAACCTCAAGCTGCTCGGGACCCGCCACGGCGTGAAGCCTGGGCGAGCGGTTAGGGCAGTTGGAAAGGTTTCGTCGAGCCGGCCCTCTTCTGTGGGGCGGTCTCACTGACGCCAGGCGCCGCTTGCGCAGCGTCATGAACCAGCCTGCGAAGGGCGATGGGTCGATCTTAGGCAGCCCCGCAGGCGGGAAAAAATAGCAAACCTCAAATCGATACTTCAGAGATTTCTAAACCAATAGTGGGCTATGCATGATCTCAATCTAACGCTGGTTTGCCAGCTATATGCTATCGTTGCGGCAATATTCTGACGTAGTATCCAGAGAATTCTCACATGAACATGGCTGCCTGGATGATGTGGCGGTTTTTTGGCTCAAGACAGTTCGCGGCGTCCGTCCTGTGTTGCCTGTTCATGCACTCGGGCATGGCCGAAGACGCCGCTCCCCGTGGCGGCGCCGAGCAGCGGGCCCAGGCCGTCACCCAGGTGGTGCTGGGTATTCTCAGCTACGCCCGCTGGCCGGTGGAGCCGGCGCAGTTGCGCCTGTGCATCGTCGGGCCGACCCAATACACCGATGACCTGGTCAAGGGCACGACCCAGGCCACCGGCCGCCCGGTGCTGGTACAGCGCCTGCTGGCCAGCAATCCGGCCGTCGGCGACAGCTGTGACGCGGTGTACATCGGCCAACTGTCCAGCAACGAGCGCAACCAGTTGTTCGCGTCACTGGCCGGCCATGCGGTGCTGAGCATCAGCGAAGAAGGCGATCATTGCGTCGTCGGCAGCCTGTTCTGCCTGCGTGTCGGCGACGAGCAGGTGGCGTTCGAGGTCAACCTGGATTCGGTGGCCCGCAGCGGCGTGCGCATTCACCCCAGCGTCCTGCAACTGTCCCGCCGGCGGGCCCCACAGCCATGATCGGTCTGCACAAGCCGGACAACCGCCGCACCCTGCGTTCGGTGCTGGGGCGTGGGCACATGCTGGTGGCCCTGGCGGCGGTCGGCCTGGTCAGCGTTTCGCTGACCTTGCTCGGTGTGCTGGCGCTTCGGGTCTACGCCGACCACAACCTGCACCTGATCGCCCGCTCCATCAGCTACACCGTCGAGGCGGCGGTGGTGTTCAACGACCGCAGTGCGGCGACCGAAGCCCTGGACCTGATCGCCTCGAGCGAAGAAGTGGCCGAGGCCGAGATCTTCACCGCCAGCGGCCAGCGCCTGGCCCATTGGCAACGCCCGGAAACCGGTCTGCTGTCGCGGCTGGAAATGCAACTGGCGAGGAGCCTGCTGGAACAGCCCATCGAACTGCCGATCCTGCACCAGAACCGCGAGGTCGGCAGCGTGCGCCTGACCGGTCATGGCGCCAGCCTGATGCGCTACCTGCTCAGCGGCCTGGCCGGCATCCTGGTGTGCAGCGTGCTGGCGGCCTGGCTCGGCCTGTACCTGGCCCGCCGGCTGCTGCGCGGGATCCTCGTGCCGCTGCGCAGCCTGGCCGAAGTGGCCCACGCCGTGCGTAGCGAGCGGGCCTTCGAGCGGCGGGTACCGCCGGCGCAGATTGTCGAACTGGACAACCTCGGCAACGACTTCAATGCCCTGCTCGATGAGCTGGAAGCCTGGCAGACGCACCTGCAGAACGAAAACCAGACCCTGGCGCACCAGGCCAGCCACGACAGCCTGACCGGCCTGCCCAACCGGGCCTTCTTCGAAGGTCGGCTGATGCGCGCCTTGCGCAACGGTGCCCGGCAGGGCGAGCGGGTGGCGGTACTGTTTCTCGACAGCGACCGCTTCAAGGAAATCAACGACACCTTCGGCCATGCGGCAGGCGATGCGGTATTGGTGGCCGTGGCCACGCGGGTGCGCGCGCAACTGCGTGAAGATGACCTGGTGGCGCGGCTTGGCGGCGACGAGTTCGCCGTGTTGCTGACCCCGCTGCACAGCATCGAGGACGCCGAGCAGATTGCCGAGAAGATCATCGCCAGCATGGAACTGCCGATCCCGGTGCCCGGCCCGACCCAGGTCGTCACCTCGCTGAGTATCGGCATCGCCGTCTACCCCGATCACGGCAACACCCCGGGGTCGTTGCTCAATGCCGCCGATGGCGCCATGTACCAGGCCAAGCGCCTTTCCCGAGGCAGTCGACACACCGCGCAGTCGGAGCACAGCGCCGCCTCAGTCCCCACCAGGAGTTGAACCCTTGTCTACCTTGACCCAACGTTCCCTGCGATTTTTCAGCGTTGCCCTGTTTGCCGCCCTGCTGGCGCTGGGCGGCTGCCAGACGGCTGCGCAGAAAGGCCTGAGCCCGGCGCAGATCGCCGTCCTCAAGCAGCAGGGTTTCGAACTGACGGACGATGGCTGGGCTTTCGGCCTGTCGGGCAAGGTGCTGTTCGGCAGTGACCTGGATGGGTTGAACCCGCAAAGCCAGGCCATCGTCGAGCGGATCGCCAGGGCCCTGCTCAGCGTGGATATCCAGCGGGTGCGGGTGGATGGGCACACCGATGCGTCGGGCAAGGACGACTACAACGAACAGTTGTCGGTACGCCGGGCCAACAGTGTGGCGACGGTACTGCGGCAGTCCGGGATGAAGCCGGAAAACATCCAGGTCCGTGGCCTGGGCAGCCGCGAACCGGTGGCCAGCAACAGCACCGTGGCCGGGCGGACAGAAAACCGCCGGGTGGCGATCGTGGTGATTGCCGACTGAGTGCCCGCGAAGAGGCCTATCCGACTGGCGGCATTCTAATCGACGAACCGAAGCGCCCGCGTCTCCCCCAGCAGCAGCGGTCGATTCAGTTCCGTGACTTCCCGAATGTAGTCCCACAACAGATTGATCCGCTTGAGTTTTCGCAGATCTTCCCGGCAATACATCCAGAACTGCCGGGTGATACTCACCTCATCCGGCAACACCGGCAGCAGGTTCGGGTCCTGGGCCGCCAGGAAACACGGCAGGATCGCCAGCGCCCGGCCCTGTTGCGCCGCGACGAACTGGGCGATCACGCTGGTGCTGCGCAGGTTGGCGGTGGCGTTGGGCAGCAGGTTGGCCAGGTACAGCAGCTCGTTGCTGAACGCCAGGTCGTCGACGTAGCTGACGAAACGGTGCCGGCCCAGGTCGCTGGCGCGGCGGATCGGCGGGTGCTGGTCCAGGTACGGCTGGGTCGCGTACAGCTGCAGGCGGTAGTCGCACAGCTTGCAGCACACATAGGGCCCGTGCTCCGGGCGCTCCAGGGCGATGACGATATCCGCCTCGCGCTTGGACAGGCTGATGAAGTGCGGCAGCGGCAGGATATCCACCGAGATCGCCGGGTAGGCGTCGACGAAATGGCTCAGTTGCGGGGTGATGAAGAAGCTGCCGAAGCCCTCCGTGCAGCCCATGCGCACATGCCCCGAGAGCGCCACGCCAGACCCCGACACCTGCTCGCAGGCCATGTGCAGGGTGCTTTCGATGGACTCGGCATAGCCCATCAGGCGCTGGCCCTCGGCGGTGAGGACGAAGCCGCTGGTGCGCGACTTTTCGAACAGCAGGGTGCCCAGGGCCGCCTCCAGCGAACTGATGCGCCGTGACACCGTGGTGTAGTCCACCGCCAGGCGCTTGGCCGCGCTGCTGGCCTTGCGGGTACGGGCAACCTCAAGGAAAAACTTCAGGTCGTCCCAGTTCAATGAACCCAAAGACGTGATGTTTTTTTGCATGTTGATCCGGTTTTTATGTGCGTTCTTATTAGAAGAATGCACATCTATACTCCAAAAACAGTCCAGTCACCATGCTCGGGTATCGTCCCGTCCAGGATTCGGCCATTACAATAATTCAGGAGACTTCCATGAACGTTTCTCTCAAGCCCGACGCCACCCTCAAGACCGCCCGGTTGCTGATCGACGGCGAGTGGGTCGAATCCCAGAGCAGTGAGTGGCACGACATCGTCAACCCGGCGACCCAGGAAGTGCTGGCCAAGGTGCCCTTCGCCACTGCCGCTGAAGTGAATGCGGCGATCGACGCCGCCCAGCGTGCCTTCCAGACCTGGAAGCTGACCCCCATCGGCGCCCGCATGCGCATCATGCTCAAGCTGCAGGCGCTGATCCGCGAACATTCCAAGCGCATCGCCGCCGTGCTCAGCGCCGAGCAGGGCAAGACCCTGGCGGACGCCGAGGGCGATATCTTCCGCGGCCTGGAAGTGGTCGAGCACGCCTGCTCGATCGGCACCCTGCAGATGGGCGAGTTCGCCGAGAACGTCGCCGGTGGCGTGGACACCTACACCCTGCGCCAGCCGATCGGCGTCTGCGCCGGGATCACCCCGTTCAACTTCCCGGCGATGATCCCGCTGTGGATGTTCCCGATGGCGATCGCCTGCGGCAACACCTTCGTTCTCAAACCGTCCGAACAGGACCCGCTGTCGACCCTGATGCTGGTGGAGCTGGCGCTGGAAGCCGGCGTGCCGCCGGGCGTGCTCAACGTGGTGCACGGCGGCAAGGAGGTGGTGGATGCGCTGTGCACCCACAAGGACATCAAGGCGGTCTCGTTCGTCGGTTCGACCGCCGTCGGTACCCACGTCTATGACCTCGCCGGTCGTCATGGCAAGCGCGTGCAGTCGATGATGGGCGCGAAGAACCACGCCGTGGTGCTGCCCGACGCCAACCGCGAGCAGACCCTCAATGCCCTGGTCGGCGCCGGTTTCGGTGCGGCCGGCCAGCGTTGCATGGCCACCTCGGTGGTGGTGCTGGTAGGGGCGGCGAAGCAATGGCTGCCGGACCTCAAGGCGCTGGCGCAGAAGCTCAAGGTCAACGCCGGCAGCGAGCCGGGCACCGACGTCGGTCCGCTGATTTCCAAGCGGGCGAAGGAGCGGGTGCTGGGCCTGATCGAAAGCGGCATCCAGGAAGGCGCCAAGCTCGAACTGGACGGCCGCGCGATCGTCGTGCCGGGCTTCGAGCAGGGCAACTTCGTCGGCCCGACCCTGTTTTCCGGGGTGACCACCGACATGCATATCTACACCCAGGAAATCTTCGGCCCGGTGCTGGCGGTGATGGAGGTCGACACCCTCGACGAGGCCATCGCCCTGGTCAACGCCAACCCCTTCGGCAACGGCACCGGCCTGTTCACCCAGAGCGGCGCCTCGGCGCGCAAGTTCCAGAGCGAGATCGATATCGGCCAGGTCGGCATCAACATCCCGATCCCGGTGCCGGTGCCGTTCTTCAGCTTCACCGGCTCCCGTGGCTCCAAGCTCGGCGACCTGGGTCCCTACGGCAAGCAGGTGGTGCAGTTCTACACTCAGACCAAGACGGTCACCGCGCGCTGGTTCGATGACGACAGCGAGAACCATGGCGTGAACACCACCATCAACCTGCGCTGAGCGAGGAACGGGCCATGAAGATCGCATTTATCGGACTGGGCAACATGGGCGCGCCAATGGCGCGCAACCTGATCAAGGCCGGGCACAGCCTGAACCTGTTCGACCTGAACCAGACGGTGCTCAAGGAGCTGGCGGCCCTCGGCGGGACCATCAGCACCTCGCCCAAGGCCGCGGCCGAGGGCAGCGAACTGGTGATCACCATGCTGCCGGCCGCCGCCCATGTGCGCAGCGTCTGGCTGGGCGAGGACGGGGTGCTGGCCGGGATCGGCGCCGGCGTGCCGGCGGTGGACTGCAGCACCATCGATCCGCAGACCGCCAAGGACGTTGCCGCCGCGGCGGCGAAACAGAATGTGGCGATGGCCGACGCGCCGGTATCCGGCGGTACCGGTGGCGCGGCGGCCGGGACCCTGACCTTCATGGTCGGCGCTTCCCAGCCATTGTTCGCCACCCTGCAACCGGTGCTGGCACAGATGGGCCGCAACATCGTCCATTGCGGCGAGGTCGGCACCGGGCAGATCGCCAAGATCTGCAACAACCTGCTGCTGGGCATCTCGATGATCGGCGTCAGCGAGGCCATGGCCCTGGGCGCCGCCCTGGGCATCGACACCCAGGTGCTGGCCGGGGTGATCAACAGTTCCACCGGCCGCTGCTGGAGTTCCGACACCTACAACCCCTGGCCGGGCATCATCGACACCGCACCGGCGTCGCGTGGCTATACCGGCGGCTTCGGCGCCGAACTGATGCTCAAGGACCTGGGCCTGGCCACCGAGGCCGCGCGCCAGGCCCACCAGCCGGTGGTCCTCGGTGCCGTGGCGCAGCAGTTGTACCAGGCCATGAGCCTGCGCGGGGAGGGCGGCAAGGACTTCTCGGCCATCATCGGTGCCTATCGCAAACCCGAGTAAGGTTTTTTCCGGGGGCTCGCGTCGGGCGGGTCCCCGGTTTTTTCCGGGACGTGCGTCCAAACGTTATCCGCGTATCCCCCGGCACAGTAGAATGACTGCCGAGAATCGGTTTCGAGGGGGCGGTGGTGGATCTACAGCAGGGTTTTGTCCTGACCCGGCATTGGCGCGACACCCCCGCGGGTACGCAGGTCGAATTCTGGTTGGCGACCGACGCCGGCCCCCGTCACGTGCGCTTGCCGCCACAACCCTCGGTTGCCTTCATTCCCGCCGAACAGCGTGAGCGTGCCGCCCAGCTGTTGAGCAAAGAGCGGGGGGTGGAATGGCGCCCGCTGGCACTGATGGATTTTCACCACCGCCCGGTGTGCGGCCTGTATTGCCAGCAGCACCGGCAGTTGATGAACATCGAGAAGCTGTTGCGCCAGGGCGGGGTGGATGTCTACGAGGCCGATATCCGCCCTCCCGAGCGCTTTCTCATGGAGCGTTTCATCACCGCGCCGGTGTTGTTCGCCGGTACGCCGAATACCGACGGGCCGCTGCTCGATACCCAGCTCAAGGCGACGGCGGACTATCGGCCACGGCTCAGGCTGGTGTCCCTGGACATCGAGACCACCATGCAGGGCGAGCTGTATTCCATCGCCCTGGAAGGTTGTGGCGAGCGCCAGGTGTACATGCTCGGGCCGCCGAACGGTGACGCCAGCCAGGTCGATTTCAAGCTCGACTATCGAGCGAGCCGCGGTGAACTGCTCGAAGCCCTGAACGACTGGCTGGCCCGGCACGATCCGGATGCAATCATCGGCTGGAACCTGGTGCAATTCGACCTCAAGGTGCTGCATGAACATGCCCAGCGCCTGAGCATCCCGCTGCGCCTGGGGCGTGGGGGCGATGTCATGGGCTGGCGCGACAACGGTGCGCGCAACACCCACTACTTCGCCGCGGCGGCCGGCCGGCTGATCATCGACGGCATCGAGGCGCTGCGTTCGGCGACCTGGAGCTTCCCGTCCTTCAGCCTCGAATACGTGGCGCAGCACCTGCTCGGCGAGGGCAAGTCGATCGACAACCCCTACCAGCGCATGGACGAGATCAATCGCATGTTCGCCGAGGACAAGCCGGCCCTGGCGCGCTACAACCTCAAGGACTGCGAACTGGTCACGCGGATCTTCGACAAGACCCAACTACTGACCTTCCTGCTCGAACGCGCCACCGTCACCGGCCTGCCGGCCGATCGCAGCGGCGGTTCGGTGGCGGCCTTCACCCACCTGTACATGCCGCTGATGCATCGCCAGGGTTTCGTCGCGCCGAACCTCGGCGAACGCATGCCCGAGGCCAGCCCCGGCGGTTTCGTCATGGACTCGCGGCCCGGGCTGTACGAGTCGGTGCTGGTACTGGACTACAAGAGCCTGTACCCGTCGATCATCCGTACCTTCCTGATCGACCCGGTGGGGCTGATCGAGGGCCTGCGGCATCCCGACGACAGCGAGTCGGTGGCGGGCTTTCGCGGGGCGCGTTTCTCCCGCACGCGGCACTGCCTGCCGTCGATCGTCGAGACGGTCTGGCAGGGCCGCGAGGCGGCCAAGCGCGACGGCAATGCGCCGCTGTCCCAGGCCCTGAAGATCATCATGAACGCCTTTTACGGCGTGCTCGGTTCCAGTGGCTGCCGCTTCTTCGATACGCGCCTGGCCTCGTCGATCACCCTGCGCGGGCACGAGATCATGCGCCGCACCCGGCAACTGATCGAGGCCCAGGGCTACACGGTGATCTATGGCGACACCGACTCGACCTTCGTCTGGCTCAAGCGCGCCCATGGCCAGGAGGAGGCCGCGCAGATCGGCCGCCAGCTGGTGGCCGGGGTCAACGACTGGTGGCGCGAACACCTGAAGCAGGAACTGGGCCTGGACAGTGCCCTGGAACTGCAGTTCGAAACCCATTTCAGCCGCTTCCTGATGCCGACCATCCGCGGGGCCGAGGAGGGCAGCAAGAAGCGTTATGCCGGGCTGGTGGTGCGTGCCGACGGCCGCGAGGAGATGGTCTACAAGGGGCTTGAAACCGTGCGCAGCGACTGGTCGCCATTGGCGCAGGCGTTCCAGCAGGAGCTGTACCGACGCATCTTCAGCTGCCAGCCCTACCAGGATTACGTCCGTGACTACGTGCGGCGTACCCAGGCGGGCGAGCTGGATGACCTGCTGGTGTATCGCAAGCGCCTGCGCCGGCGGCTCGGCGACTACGAGCGCAACGTGCCGCCGCAGGTGCGGGCGGCACGCCTGGCCGATGAATACAACGTCGCCCAGGGGCGGCCGCGACAGTACCAGGGCGGCGGCTGGATCAGCTACGTGATTGCCCAGGCCGGGCCGGAGCCGCTGGAGGTGCGTCGGTCGCCCATCGACTACGAGCACTACATCACCAAGCAGTTGCAGCCGGTGGCGGACGCGATCCTGCCGTTCGTGCAGGACGATTTCACCACCCTGATCGGCGGGCAGATGGGCCTGTTCTGAGGGTTTTGTATTGCAATGTATCTGGGAGGGGCGGTGATACTTGCGCACTTCAGAACCCTGGCTTGCGCACACATTCGAGATACCTCAAGGGCGTCAAATAGGTTCCAGGGAGGCAGACAACACTGGCTCCAACCAACCGAATACACACTTGAGGAAATCGCCATGAAACTGAAAGCACTCTGCACCGCCGGCCTGTTGTCCGCCCTGAGCCTCCTGGCCATCGCCGCCCCGGCCCAGGCCGCCAGCGCCAAACCGGATATCCGGCACGTGGTGTCGATCACCACCGATGCCATGGGCAGTTGCGATGTCGCCAAGGCGCACCTGACCTACCTGGACTCCCAGGGCCAGACCCACACCCTGGAATACGGCAAGTTCGCCAGTTGCAACCTGGGCAGCTGAGGCCTTGGGAACCCGCCTCACGCTCTCTCCTCCACCCGCATGAAACCGTACCGCGTCGCGGTCGGTTTCATGCCTGCATCTGCCAGGTGACGTCATGCTGCTTATCGCTTTCCTCGGCGGGATACTGACGGTGCTCAGTCCTTGCATCCTGCCGGTCGTACCCTTCCTTTTCGCGCGGGCCGATCGTTCCCGCTCGTCGGTGCTGTTGACCCTGGGCGGCATGGCGCTGACCTTCGCCCTGGTGTCGAGCCTGGCGGTGGTCAGCAGCGCCTGGGTGATCCAGGCCAACGCTGCCGGCCGTCAGTTGGCGCTGATCGTGATGGTGCTGTTCGCCCTGTCACTGATTTCCGCCCGCGCGGGGGCCTGGCTGTCGCGGCCGTTCGTGCTGCTGGGCAATCGCCTCGATCCGGCGGCGCGCCAGCTGTCGGGGCCGTTGGCCGCGCTGCTGGTCGGCGTCGCCACCGGGCTGTTGTGGGCACCCTGTGCCGGACCGATTCTCGGCGTGATCCTGACCAGCGCCATGCTGCAGGGCGCCAATGCACAGACCAGCCTGTTGCTGCTGGCCTATGGCCTGGGCAGTGCGTTGTCTCTCGGCACGCTGATCTTCGCCGGCCGTGGCCTGGTCAACCGGCTCAAGCCTTCCATCCCGGTGACCGGCTGGCTGCGGCGTGGGGCCGGCGTGCTGGTCCTGCTGTCGGCGGTGCTGATCTCGACCGGGGCGAACAACACCCTGCTCGCCGGTACCTCGTCACAGGGCTCGGCGTCGGTGGAGCAGAGCCTGCTCAAGCAGATTCCGCGGGCCATCGACTACGTGATCAGCAAGGCCAATGCGGCCACGGCGGTCGACCTCGAAGCCAAGGGCGCGATGCCTGCGCTGGACGGTGCGGTGGAGTGGCTGAACTCGGCGCCGCTCAACCGTGAGTCCCTGCGCGGCAAGGTGGTGCTGGTGGACTTCTGGACCTTCGACTGCATCAACTGCCAGCACACCCTGCCCTATGTGAAGGACTGGGCGAAGAAATACGAGAAGGACGGGCTGGTGGTGATCGGCGTGCATACCCCCGAATATGCCTACGAGAAGATCCTCGGCAACGTGCGCCAGCAGGTGAAGGAACTGGGGATCGGTTACCCGGTGGCGATCGACAACGACTACCGTATCTGGCGGGCGTTCGATAACCAGTACTGGCCGGCCCACTACCTGATCGATGCCAAGGGGCAGGTGCGCTACACCCATTTCGGCGAAGGCCGTTATGACGAACAGGAAAAGGTCATCCAGACCCTGCTGCAGGAGGCCAAGGCTGGCAGTGCCAGCTGAGCCCCGGAATCCGGCAGCGATAGCCGCAAGGTCCCGCCACGGACCTTGCGGCTTTTTTGTGGGCGGGTGTTCGAGTGGCACCGGGCTCGGGCATCGGCACGTTGTATCAGACTGTGTACGTGGCCCGCCGCCATACAGTGCGCCACCTTATCGCCCGTTCGCGACACACGGTGGATACAGCCCTGCGTTGAAATGTACCTGTCGAACGGTGAGGCCGGTCCAGGCCCCACCCAACCCTCAGAGTCTTACTCACAAACGCAGGAGTGTTACCCATGTTCAAGTTCTCTACCGCTTCCCTGGCCCTCACCCTGGCTTTGGTCGGTGGCCTCGGCCTGGCGAATGCCGCTTCGGCCAATGTGCCGGCAACCGGGTTCGGCGCGATCAACCAGCATCGGCTGGCGGAGGGCGGTTCTGACCGTCTGCTGGAGCGTCGTGTGGCGGAAGGTGGTTCCGATCGCCTGCTGGAGCGCCGTGTGGCGGAGGGTGGCTCGGACCGTTTGCTGGAACGCCGTGTAGCGGAAGGTGGTTCCGATCGTCTGCTGGAGCGCCGTGTGGCGGAAGGTGGTTCCGATCGCCTGCTGGAGCGCCGTGTGGCGGAAGGTGGTTCCGATCGCCTGCTGGAGCGTCGTGTGGCCGAAGGTGGCTCGGATCGCTTGCTGGAACGTCGTGTCGCTTGAAGATTGACGACCTCTCGAACCGTTCCTCACGACAGGGCCCCGTGTCTTTCGAGACGGGGCCCGGATCGAAACGCGCCTGGTGCTGTCAGGCGAACACGAAGTACTTGCGCACGGTCTCGACGACTTCCCAGGTGCCCTTCATGCCTGGCTCGACGATGAAGATATCGCCGGCCTTCAAGTGGATCGGCGCCTGACCGTCCGGCGTGATGATGCAGTAGCCTTCCTGGAAGTGGCAGTACTCCCACTTCACGTAATCGACCCGCCACTTGCCCGGGGTGCAGATCCAGGTGCCCATGATCTTGCTGCCGTCTTCGCTGTTGTAGGCGTTGAGGTTGACGGTGTGCGGATCGCCTTCGAGCTTTTCCCATTTGCAGGCGTCGAGCACCGGCAGTGGGTGGGTATCGCGCAGAACGGTAATCGGTGGATTGGACATGCTGGGCTCCGGGCACAGGTTCTGAATGAAGCCTGCACCCTAACGGGGGCGCCCGCCGCAGGGATGTCCAGGCTCGACATCCAGCTGTCCATGCGCGCACAGGCCGTTTTCGCCCGGCAGGGGGCCGCTGTTGATCAGCGGCTGGCCGAGGATGGGCTGAGCATGTCGATCAGGCGGATCTCGAAATCCCGCTCGAGGAACGCCATGCGCTGCTCGTGGAAGGCCCGCATGTGCGGCAGCGCCGAGTGCACGTCCAGGTGAGCCTTCGATTGCCAGATCTCGTAGAAGATGAACAGGGTCGGGTCGGCGTGGTCGCGCAGCATGTGGTATTCGATGCAGCCGTCTTCCCGGCGGCTGGGTTCGACATAGGCGCGAAACAGCGCCTCGAAGGCCTCGGCCTTTTCCGGGCGGGTCTTGGCATGCAGGATAAAACCGTAGGGTTGGCTCATGGATTCACTCCGGGCAGGACAGGTTCTGGAGGCCGTCAATGCTAAGGCAACAATACGTCGAGCATTCGTGCCGTTACGGCAAAAGCGATTTGCGTCAGCCACGCTTTTTCGCCGTGCGTGCGAGGGCTAACCTGCGCCCGCACCTGAACCTGTCGACCGGGCTGCCCTTGGGGCCGCCCTCCATGAGACCGACCATGAAAAAGATCCTGCTACTCAACGGCGGCAAGGCGTTCGCCCACTCCGCCGGCCGCTACAACGCCACCCTGCATGAAACCGCCGTGGCCTACCTCGATCGCTCCGGTTGCGATGTCAGACAGACCTGGATCGACCAGGGCTACGATGTCGCCGAGGAAGTTGCCAAGTTTCTCTGGGCCGACGTGATCATCTACCAGATGCCTGGCTGGTGGATGGGCGCGCCCTGGACGGTGAAGAAGTACATCGACGAAGTGTTCACCGCGGGCCACGGCAGCCTCTACGCCAACGATGGCCGGACGCGTTCCGACGCCTCGCAGAAGTACGGCAGCGGTGGTCTGATCCAGGGCAAGCAGTACATGCTGTCGCTGACCTGGAACGCGCCACGGCAGGCTTTCGACGACCCCACCGATTTCTTCGAGGCCAAGGGCGTGGATGCGGTCTACTTCCCGTTTCACAAGGCCAACCAGTTCCTCGGCATGAGCGGCCTGCCGACCTTTCTCTGTGTCGACGTGATGAAGGTACCGGCCATCGAGGCGGATATCCGGCGCTACGAGCAGCACCTGGCAGAGGTTTTCGATTTGCCGAAGTGAGGTTCCTTTTGCCTCGAGGCCGGCTAATATCAGGCTCTTGAGTTGAGAGGTGAGTGTGAAAGCCAGGTCGGATGAGTTGCAGATCTTCGTCTGCGTGATCGAGTGCGGTTCGATTTCCGCGGCGGCCGAACAGGTCGGGCAGACGCCGTCGGCGGTCAGCCGCAGCCTGTCGCGGCTGGAGGCCAAGCTCGAGACCACGCTGATCAATCGCACCACGCGACGCATGGACCTGACCGAGGAAGGCAAGTTCTTCTTCGAGCGGGCCAAGCAGATCCTCGAGCAGATGGACGAGCTGGAAGAACGCCTGGCCCTGCGCCAGCAGACGCCCGCCGGGCGCCTGCGTATCAACGCCGCCTCGCCGTTCATGCTGCACGCGGTGGTCCCGTACATCGCCGAGTTTCGCAGCCTGTACCCGGACATCCAGCTGGAACTCAACAGCAACGACCTGATCATCGACCTGCTGGAGCAGAGCACCGACATCGCCATCCGCATCGGCCACCTGGCGGATTCGACCCTGCATGCCCGCTCGCTGGGCAGCAGCCCGCTGAACATCCTGGCCAGCCCCGCCTACCTGGCGCGTTACGGCGAGCCGGTCAGTGTCGATGAGCTGTCCCGACACACCCTGCTGGGGTTCACCCAGACCGAAACGCTCAATCACTGGCCGTTGCGGCATGCCCAGGGCGACCGCTGGCAGATCCGCCCCGACCTCAGCGCCTCCAGCGGCGAGACCCTGCGCCAACTGGCGCTGGAGGGGCAGGGGATCGTCTGCCTGTCGCACTTCATGACTCACCAGGACATCCAGTCCGGCCGCCTGCAGGTGATCCTCCCCGAAGCCAACAGCGGCTACCGCCAGCCGATCCATGCGGTGTACTACCGCAACTCGCAGTTGGCGCTGCGTATCCAGTGCTTCCTCGATTTCATCCAGGGCAAGCTGGCGGGGTATGCGGGGCCCGTGGTGGCATAGCCCTGACGCTGGGCGCCAGCTCTTGATTCGTGACTCCAGCGCAAGAGTGAATTGGGCAATAGGGGGTTATTCGGCACGGATAAGTTTTCGATACTCGCTCCATCACTTATCCATGCAGGGAGTTCTCCATGAACGTATTCGTTACCGGCGCCGCCGGTTTCATTGGCGGTTCCATCGCGACCGGGCTGGTCGCCGCCGGCCATCGGGTCACCGGGCTGGTGCGCAGTGCCGAGCAGGTGCAGGAACTGCGTGATTTGGGCATTACCCCGGTGGTCGGCAGCCTGGACGACAGCGAACTGCTCGCCGAGCAGGCGCGCCAGGCCGATGCGGTGATCAACGCTGCCAGCAGCGACCATCGCGGTGCGGTCGAGGCGCTGCTCGACGCCTTGCGTGGTTCCGACAAGGTGTTCCTGCACACCAGCGGTTCGAGCATCGTCGGCGACGCCTCCGGCGGCAAGGCCAGCGATATCGTCTATTACGAAGGCCGGCTGCCGGAACCGACCGTCGACAAGGCGGCGCGGGTGGCCATCGACCACCGGGTGCTCGACGCGGCGAAATCCGGCGTGCGCTCGGCGGTGCTCTGCAACACCCTGATCTACGGCCACAGCCTGGGCGTCAAGCGTGACAGCGTGCAGTTGCCGCGCCTGCTCAAGCAGGCCCGCAAGCGTGGCGTGGTCCGGCACGTCGGGAGCGGGCAGAACATCTGGTCCAACGTGCACATCGAGGATGTGGTGGCGCTGTACCTGCTGGCGTTGACCGGCAACCCGCCGGGCACCTTCTATTTCGTCGAAAGCGGCGAAGCCTCGTTCATAGACATGACCACCGCCATGGCCAGGGCGCTGAACCTGGGTGAGCCGCAGGATTGGCCGCTGGCGGACGCCGAGGCCGAGTGGGGTTATGAGATGGCCAATTACGGCCTGGGTTCCAACAGCCGGGTCCGCGGCAGCAACGCCCGTGAACTGCTGGGCTGGGTACCCAAGCGCAACTCGGTGATCGACTGGATCCTCAACGAGATGGTTTGAGCCCAAGCGGCTATGCTGGTGATTGGCGTCAGGTTTTTGCGAACGAAGTCGCGCTTTTGCGCGATAATGGCACTGAGCCACTAAAGAAACCCGTTCCATGGCCGAAGCGCTTTGATCCAGAACCGCCAGGAAGACCTGACATGAGCTTCGGTAAGACCACCCCCATTCTGCGAATTTTCGACGAGGGCAAGGCGTTGGAGTTCTACGTCGACTTCCTGGGTTTCCAGGTCGACTGGCAGCATCGTTTCGAGCCGGGTTTCCCCTTGTATCTGCAGGTGTCCAAGGGCAATTGCGTGTTGCACCTGAGCGAGCATCACGGTGATAGCACTCCGGGTTCGGCGCTGCGTATCGAGACCGACGAGCTGGAAGCCTTTCGCGAACAACTGCTGGCCAAGGGCTTCGGCTACGCCCGTCCGGAAATCCAGGCCATGCCCTGGGGCAGCATGGACATGCCGATCGCCGACCCGTTCGGCAACCGCCTGGTGTTCACCAACGCGATCTGCGTCTGAGCCACAGGGCTTCGAATCGATGTCGAAGCCCTGCCAGTCACCTCGAATCTGAAACACAAGGTGCGATTTCCCCCGCCCTGGGCTAACCTGCGGCCATGTTTTACGAGGTCGACTATGCACATTCATATTCTGGGTATCTGCGGCACCTTCATGGGCTCGATGGCTGTTCTGGCCAAGGAACTGGGCCATCACGTGACGGGCTCCGATGCCAATGTCTATCCGCCGATGAGCACGCAACTGCAGGCCCAGGGTATCGAACTGACCCAGGGTTATGACCCGGCCCAGCTCGATCCGGCCCCGGACCTGGTGGTGATCGGCAATGCCATGTCCCGTGGCAACCCCGCGGTCGAGTACGTGCTGAACAAGGGCCTGCCCTACGTGTCCGGCCCGCAGTGGCTGGCCGACCATGTGCTGCAGGGGCGCTGGGTCCTGGCCGTGGCCGGCACCCACGGCAAGACCACCACCAGCAGCATGCTCGCCTGGGTGCTGGAGCACGCGGGCATGAGCCCGGGCTTCCTGATCGGCGGCGTGCCGCAGAATTTCTCGGTATCGGCGCGCCTGGGCGGCACGCCGTTCTTCGTGATCGAGGCCGACGAGTACGACAGCGCGTTCTTCGACAAGCGCTCCAAGTTCGTCCACTACCATCCGCGCACGGCGATCCTGAACAACCTGGAGTTCGACCACGCGGACATCTTCCCCGACCTGCCAGCCATCGAGCGGCAGTTCCACCACCTGGTACGGACCATCCCCAGCGAAGGCCTGGTCATTCACCCGACCACCGAGCCGGCGTTGAAGCGGGTGATCGACATGGGCTGCTGGACCCCGGTGCAGACCACCGGTGCCGGTGGCCAGTGGCAGGCGCGCCTGCTCAGCGAGGACGGTTCGCGTTTCGAGGTGCTGTTCGAGGGCGTGGCCCAGGGCACGGTCGAGTGGGAACTGACCGGCCAGCACAACGTCGCCAATGCCCTGGCCACCCTGGCCGCGGCGCGGCATGTCGGCGTGGTGCCGGCGATGGGTATTGCCGGTCTGAGTGCGTTCAAGAGCGTCAAGCGGCGCATGGAAAAGGTCGCCGAAGTCCACGGCGTGACCATCTACGACGACTTCGCCCACCATCCGACCGCCATTGCCACGACCCTCGACGGCCTGCGCAAGAAGGTCGGCGATGCACCGGTGATCGCCATCATCGAACCGCGTTCCAACTCCATGAAACTGGGCGCTCACCGCGATGGCCTGCCGGAGAGCGTGGTCCAGGCCGATCAGGTGATCTGGTACGCGCCGGCCAATCTCGGCTGGGACCTGGGCGCCACGGCGGCCTTGTGCAGTGTGCCGTCGATTGTCAGCGACTCCCTGGAGGGCATCATCGAACGGGTGAAAAGCCAGGCCAAGCCCGGCACGCACGTGGTGATCATGAGCAACGGCGGCTTCGGCGGGCTGCACGGCAAACTGGCCGAGGCCCTGCGGTGAACGGCCCGGAGCGTATCACCCTGGCGATGACCGGCGCCTCCGGGGCGCAGTATGGCTTGCGCCTGCTCGATTGCCTGGTGCGCGAGGACCGCGAAGTGCACTTCCTGATCTCCAAGGCGGCGCAGTTGGTGATGGCGACGGAGACGGACGTCACCCTGCCGCCCAAGCCGCAGGCGATGCAGGCGTTCCTCACCGAGTACACCGGGGCCCAGGCCGGGCAGATCCGCGTGTACGGCAAGGAGGACTGGATGTCGCCGGTGGCCTCCGGCTCCGGCTCGCCGGCGGCGATGGTGGTGGTGCCATGCTCCACCGGGACCTTGTCGGCCATCGCCACGGGCGCCTGCAACAACCTGATCGAGCGGGCGGCGGACGTGACCCTCAAGGAGCGTCGGCAACTGATCCTGGTGCCGCGCGAGGCGCCGTATTCGAGCATTCATCTGGAGAACATGCTCAAGCTGTCGAACATGGGCGTGACGATCCTGCCGGCTTCGCCGGGCTTCTATCATCAGCCGCAGACCATCGACGACCTGGTGGATTTCGTGGTGGCGCGGATTCTCAATCTGTTGAATATCCCCCAGGACATGCTGCCGCGCTGGGGTGAGCATCATTTGAACAGCAATGAGTAAGGCGCTGCTGGGCCTGCTGCTGGCACTGCAACTGGCGGGTTGTGCGACGGCGCGGACGCTGGATGCCGGCAAGGCCGGGGCGCCGCTCGTCTATGCCGGCACGCGGTTGGACCTGTACGCGTTGCAGGGTGGCTGTTGTGCCCGTGACCGGTTCGGCGCCGAGGCGCCGGGGTATCCTGGGTTGGACCTGCCGGCGAGTGCCTTGCTCGATACGCTGCTGTTGCCGTTGTCGGTGTTCACGGCGTTGGGCGTCGGGTTTCAGGCGACGGGTGGGTTGTAGGCTATGTACGAAATCGCTTGAAACTTGGTTATGCGGCGTTAAAAACCGGCTCGGAATGCTCATTTACTCCAGTAAAGTCGGGCGCGACCCCGGCCGTTCCTCGCCGGTTTTTGCCTTGCCTAACCTGCGTTTCAAACAATTTCGTACACAGCCTAGGGCCGGGGATCGTGTTTTGCCCCTTCGCGGGCAAGCCGGATCGCCGCGCCGCCCGCTCCTGCAGGCGGTCGAATCGGTTCACGCGGTCCTGTAGGAGCGCGGCTTGCCCGCGAAGAGTCCCGCCCTGGCAACAAAAATCTACCTGGCGAAAGCTACTTGCCGAGCCGGCGCAACTCATCCGACTCGACGATCCGCACCCCGTCCTGCTCCTCCAGCGCCAGGCGCCACAGCGCCCGGGCCAGTTGGCAGGCCTCGATCCCGCGATACTTGCCGGGAATCAGCTTCGACAGCGGTGCCGCCAACTGTTCGGCCAGGCGCGGTTCGCTACGCTCGCCGATCAGCAGCGACGGCCGGGCGATGGTCAACTGCGGCCAGCCCTGGGCCTTCAGCGACTCCTCCATCTCACCCTTGACCCGGCTGTAGAACACCTTGGATTTCGGGTTGGCGTCCACCGCGCTGACCACGATCAGGTGCCGCGCGCCCAGTTCCCGCGCACGCTTGCCGAAAGCCACCACCATATCGTGGTCGACAGCGCGAAAGGCTTCTTCGGAGCCGGCGAGCTTGATCGTGGTGCCCAGGCAGCAGATCGCCAGGTCGACCCGGCCGCTCAGTTGCGGCAGGAAGATCGCCGGGTCGCCGACCGGGTTCTCCAGGTGCGGATGTTTCGCCAGTGGGCGACGCGAAGGGGCGAGGACGCGACTGACCGTGGGTTCGTTGAGCAGTCGGTCCAGCAGATGTTCACCGGTCAGGCCGGTGGCTCCAGCGAGCAGGATGTGCTGAGGCGTCAAGTACATAAAATATCTCCCTTGATACGAATCAGCTTAGTTGCTCTTGGCGCCCTTGCTGTCCAGTGAAGCGCTTTGCAACGCTTTTCTTGCCTGTTGCTTGCGTAGCTGCTGCCAGTGGGCCAGCACGCCCTTGGGGGCCCAGATCTGCGGTTCCGACGCCTCGAAGTTGTCCGCCTGCTCACGTTCGGCAACATGGGCCTTGGCCAGGTTGAAGGCCTGCTGCAGGTCGTCGGTCTGGTTCAGGGCCTGGGCGAACAGGGCATCGCCGAAGTAGGTGAAGTCCGCTTCCTCGGAGCAGCCGAAGGACACCCGGTCGGCCCGCGAGGCGGTCATGATCAGGGTTCTTTCATCCTTGAGGGCCGGAATGAAGCCGCCGGAGTAACAGGCCGAAATGACGATGACCTTGTCGCGGTTCTTCAACGGGGCCAGGGCCTGGGCCATTTCATCGGCGGGCAGGTCGGCCAGTTCCAGGCGTGGCTGGTCCAGCACCAGTTCATGGGCGTGGGTACCGTGGCTTGTCAGGTAGATGAAGATCAGGTCTTCCGGGCCACTGCGTTCGGCCAGGGCCTGGGCGGCCCGGTGCAGGTTTTCGCGGGTGGCCATCGGCCGATCGATCAGGTGATCGCGATGGTTCACCAGGCTGATCTGGCCATAGGCGCCAAAGCGGGTGGCGAGCATCTTGCCGACATAGTCGGCTTCACGCAGGAAGACGCTCTGCTTGCCGTCACCGGCCAGCACCAGGCTGTACAGCTCGATGGCCGGCGTGGAGGCCGGAACCGCGGCGAGGGCTTTTTCCAACAGGGGCCCCTGGGCCAGCAGGCCCAGTTCGAGCTGGTCCGGCAGCAGTTTGCCATCGGCCTCGCGAACCCGCTGGCCATTGCTCCAGATGCCGCTTTGCACCCGGCCGTCCGCCAGGGTCAGGATGCCCCGGCCCTCGTACGTGTCGCTGGCGAACTCGCCGACATAGTGGCTGCCATCGGCCAGGTTCAACTGGCCGAAACCGTTGAAGCGCCATTCGCTGAACTCACCGCGATAATGGCTGCCATCGACGCCGATCAGTTCACCCTGGCCATTGAGTACGCCGTCCTTGAACTCGCCGATCCAGACATCGCCGTCGGCGTTTTCATAGCGGCCCTTGCCGTTCAGCTGGTTGTGCCGGAAACCGCCGGCGTACTGGTCGCCTTCGGCACTGTTGAAGGTCCCGACGCCTTCCAGTTGGCCGTTGACGAAGCGCCCGGTGAACTGGTTGCCGCTGGCATCGCTGCGCTGGCCCTCGCCGTTGGGCTTGCCGTGGGCGAACTCGCCCTGGTATTGGCTGCCGTCTTCCAGTTCGAGGTGGCCGAGGCCGGAATACTGGTCGTCCCTGAATTCGCCGCGGTAGGTCATGCCGGCTTCCTTCAGGGTGCCTTCGCCGTTGCGTCGGCCCAGCTTGAAACCGCCGGTGTAGCTGCTGTCATGAAGGGTCAGGGTGCCCTGGCCATGGAACAGGCCCTGCTGGAACTGGCCCTTGTAGACCTCGCCGTTGCTGCCGTGCCACTCGCCGTCGCCATGCCACTGGCCATTGAGGAACTGCCCGGCATACCAGCTGCCGTTCGGGTAGTCGATGCGCCCCTGGCCTTGCAGCAGGCCATTGACCACTTCCCCGCGGTAGCGGCCGCCGTCCGGCAGACGGGCGTCCGGCGGTAGCAGTGATTCGCCATCACCGCAGGCGGTGAGCAACAGGGTCAGGGCAAGGGGTGCAAATGGGCGCATGACGGGATCCGGGCAATTAGGGGACCGAGTATGCCGAAGCATTGTGTCGTGTCCAGAGGTAAAGCACGAAACAGCACCGTCGCCGCTTCGTGCCGCAGCCCGGATGTCGCTTCAGACGAAGCAGAGCGACAGAGGTTCAGCGATATAGGCAGGTTTTTCCTGGCCTTCGATCTCCAGCGTGGCGGTTGCCTTGAGCAGCCACTGGCCCGGCTTTTTCTCGGTGGCGTCGACCAGCTCGACCTTGAGCCGCACCCGCGAGTCGACCTTGACCGGCTGGATGAAGCGCACGCTGTCCAGGCCATAGTTGACGACCATCTTCAAGCCTTCGGGCAGGATCAGGATGTCCTCCATCAGCTTGGGGATCAGCGACAGCGAGAGAAAGCCGTGGGCAATGGTGCTGCCAAAAGGTGTTTGCGCGGCCTTGACCGGGTCGACGTGGATGAACTGATAATCGCCGGTGGCCTCCGCGAACAGGTTGATGCGCTCCTGGTCGATGGTGAACCATTCGGAACGTCCCAGTTCCTTGCCGACATAGTCTTTGAGTTGCGCTACGGGTACATAGGGCATTGAGCCTCTCCTTGGTCGTTCGGGGTCAGGCCTTGGGTTGCAGCCCTTGGCATCCACTGTAGATCATCACGGCCGTTGTGCCCGGTCAAGCGACCATGGCTTTGGCGAATGCCGGCGTATCGGCATGCTTATAATGGGGTGCGTTGACAAGGGGGAGTACGGATGTTGCTGCGCGGCCTGACCTGGCTGGTGCTGTTCCAGTTGCTTGGCACGGCTATCAATCATTTGTGTGTACCGATGTTGCCGGGGCCGATCATCGGCCTGCTGCTGTTGCTGGCCTTCCTGCTGATTCGGGGTGAGGTCGGGGCACCGTTGAGCGAGGCGGCCAGCAGCCTGCTGCGCTACCTGCCGTTGCTGCTGGTGCCGCCGGCCGTGGGCGTGATGGTCTACGCCAGCGATATCGCCGCGGATTTCTGGGCCATTGTCGGCTCGCTGGTGCTGTCGGTACTGATTTCCATGGCCCTGGTCGGGGTGCTGATGAACTGGCTGATCCGGCGCAAGGATCGGCGCGAGGGCGAACGATGACATTGGATTGGCAAGGGGCGTGGGCGGCGGTGATTCACCATCCGCTGTTCGGTATCGGAGTCACCCTGGGCGCCTATCAACTGGTGCTGGCGGGGTTCGAGAAAACCCGCTGGATCTTCCTGCAGCCGGTGCTGGCGTCGATGGCGCTGGTGGTCGGTGTGCTGTTGCTGTGTGGCCTGGACTATGCCGAATATCGCAAGAGCACCGAGATTCTCGGCATCCTGCTCGGCCCGGCGACCGTTGCCCTGGCGGTGCCGCTGTACCTCAACCTGCGGCGGATCCGACAATTGTTCTGGCCGATTTTTACTACGCTGGTGATTGGTGGCGTGATTGCCACTGGCCTGTGCGTGCTGCTGGGTTGGTGGTTCGGCGCCGAGCCGCGGATGCTGATGACCATGGCACCGAAATCGGTGACGTCCCCCATTGCGATGCTGGTGGCCGAGCAGATCGGCGGTGTGGCCGCCCTGGCCGCGGTGTTCGTGCTGATCACCGGGGTGATCGGCGCGATTGCCGGCCCGCCCATGCTGACCCGCCTGGGTGTGATGCGGCCCGAGGCCAGGGGCATGGCCCTGGGCATGACCGCCCATGCGGTGGGCACCTCGGTGGCCCTGCAGGAAAGCGACGAATGCGGTGCCTTCGCGGCGCTGGCGATGAGTTTGATGGGCGTGACCACTGCGGTACTGTTGCCCCTGATCGTCACCTGGATGGTTTAAGGAAACCCTTGTATGAGCTTGGCGCTGTTCCCCCTGAACACCGTGCTGTTTCCCGGCTGCACCCTCGATCTGCAGATTTTCGAGGCGCGTTACCTGGACATGATCAGTCGCTGCATGAAGCAGGGCAGCGGTTTTGGCGTGGTGTGCATCCTTGAAGGCGAAGAGGTCGGCCCGGCGCCGCAGGGCTTCGCCCGGATCGGCTGCGAGGCGCTGATTCGCGATTTCCAGCAGCAGGACAACGGTCTGCTGGGGATCCGGGTCGAGGGCGGCCGGCGCTTTCGTGTGCTCGACAGCGAATTGCAGAAGGACCAGTTGACCGTCGCCCAGGTGCAGTGGCTGGACGAGGTTCCCGAACAGCCGCTGCAGGATGAGGACGAAGACCTGGTGGCCCTGCTCAAGGCCCTGGCCGAGCACCCGATGGTCGCGGCGTTGAACATGGGCACCGAGGCCGGTGGGCAGCAGTCGCTGGCGAACCAGCTGGCTTATCTGCTGCCGTTTTCCGATCTGGACAAGATCGATCTGCTGGAGCTCGATGATCCGCAGCAGCGCCTGGATGCGATCCAGGAACTGCTTGACGAGTTGCAGGGCGAACTGTTCGCCTAGTGGCCTGTGTGGCTAATTCGCACAGGCCACTAGTAGGCATACCGCAGCAACTGCTGAGGTATGTGCCACAGCGCATGTGAGCCGTACAGCGCCACGGCGGCCGGCAGGATCAGCCACCAGGCCCGTGGTGGCATGCTGCCCAGCGGCAGGTGGCGCTGGCTCAGGGTCAGGCTGGCAGCCAGGACGGCAATCGCCAGCAAGGCCCCGGCCAGGATGTCCGTGGGCCAATGCGCGCCCAGGTAGACCCGTGACAACGCCACGGCGAACGCTGGCAGGCAGCCGAGCAGCAGCCAGGTGACGCGCATCCGGGGTGGCTGGTCGCGGCCGGCCAGCACCGCCAGTACCAGGAAGAAGGCGAACGAGCCCGAGCTGTGACCGCTGGGCATGCTGTAGCTGGTGATCGGGTCGCTGAGGACTTCCGGACGCATGCGGGCGAACAGATGCTTGGTGGCGGTGTTGCCGATGGCGGTGACGGCCAGGGTGCCGCCAAAAAACAGCGCATGCCGCCATTGCCGGGCCAGCAGCAACAGCAGCGTGAGCACCGTTGCGACGGTGAACTGGGTGCGGAAGTCGCCCAGGCGGGTGATGATCACGGCGATCAGGTCGAAGCTGCTGTCACGGTGCTCCTGGACCAGTGCCATCAGCCCCTGGTCGAACGCCTGCAAGTGCGGGTAGCCGAGGAACAGGCCGGCCAGCAGCAACAGGCTCAGCCCGGAAATCAGCAGCGTGGCCCGTGGATGGCGCTTGAGGCTGCAATGGATGCACAGGCCGATCAGGGCCGCGAGGCCCGCCGCGACCACCGCGGTCTGCGGCCAGAACCCCTCGGGCAGCGGCAGGCGGAACGCCGCGCCGGTGGCCCAGCCCGGCAGCAGGTAGGCCACCGACCAGCCGGCGCCGGCAAGCAGGCTGACGCCGATGAAGCGTGGCAGCGGCATGTCGCACATGCCGGCGATCATCGGCAGCATTGGCCGCAACGGGCCGATGAAGCGTCCCACCAGCAGGCTGGCGATGCCGTAGCGCTGGAAGTAGGACTCGGCACCGTTCATCCATTCCGGGTGCTGGCGCAGGCCGGGCAGGCGGCGGATGTTCTGGTGAAAACGCCTGCCCAGGGTGTAGGACAAGCCGTCGCCGAGCAGGCCGCCGAGAAACCCCAGCAGCAGGGTTTCACCCAGCGGCAGGGCGCCGCTGCCGGCCAGGACGGCGATGGCGAACAGCAGGACGGTGCCCGGCACGATGATGCCGGCGATGGCCAGGCATTCGACGCAGGCGACGATGAACACGGCCAGGCCGAGCCACTGCGGATTGGCTGTCAGCCAGCCGGTGATGCTATCGAGCCATGGGCCCATGGGCGATTTCCTTGTTCAGGGTAGCAGGTGGTAGTCCCTGCCTTCGACCTGGCCCCGGCGCAGCGGGTTGCGGGTGCAGCAGGTGGCATATTCGGCATCGACGAAGCGATACATCAGGTGCTCATCCCTGCCCAGGGGGATGCCCAGGCGGGTGGTCTGGATGATGCGTGCCGGCCGGTTGCCGACGTCTTCGACGAACAGCCGCTGCGGGTCGAAGCGCTTGGCGTCCCAGATCGGCACCTTCAGGCCCAGCGCCTTGCACAGCAGGGTCTGGCCGGCACACAGTTTCTGCGCCGGGCGCGGGCCACCCTGGGCGTCCGGGTTGTTCAGTTGCATCTGCGCCAGGCTGGCGGGGCCTGAGCGGTCGTCGGTCCAGGGATAGGCCGACTTGATCAGCACGGCGTTCCCCGGCCCCCGGGCACTGAAGTTCAGCGAGTCGCCACCGCGAGCGTAGTACATATAGATGTGCCCGCCATCCAGAAACAAAGCCTTACGCTTTTCTGTATAGCCGAGGGAGGCATGGCTGCCTTTTTCCTCGAAGTAGTAGGCTTCGGTCTCTATGATGCGTGCCGCGAGCCACAGATCGCCGACCCGATGACGTATGACTTTTCCCAGCAGTTCGCGGGCGAGCAGTTGCGCGTCGCGGTCGAAAAAGCTGTCTGGCAGGGCGTTTGGCAGGGGGAGGGGTGTCAGATTGGACATCGTCGCTGATGGGCATTCCGGACTGTTTGGAGGCCAATCATACCGATTTTGTGCTTAATTCAGGCTGAATGGCGGCTGTTTGTGCGGCATTTCGACCATCCGCCCGGCACCGCTGTCCGTCAGGCGGCGCGACAGCTATAATCGGCCGCTTTCTTCTTTGCCAAGACCTCCTCAAGACCATGACCGAGTCCGTTCCTGACTACATGACCCGCCTGGGTCGCGCAGCCCGCGAGGCTTCCCGCGTGATCGGCCGTGCCAGCACCGCGCAGAAGAATCGCGCGCTGCACGCCGCCGCCGCCGCGCTGGATGCGGCGCGTGACGAACTGGTCGCCGCCAATGAGCTCGACCTGGCCGCTGCCCGCGCCAATGGTCTGGAGCCGGCGCTGGTCGAGCGTCTGGCACTGACGCCGGCGCGGATCGACAGCATGATCGTCGGTCTGCGCCAGGTAGCGAACCTGCCGGACCCGGTCGGGGCGATCCGCGACATGAGCTACCGGCCGTCGGGTATCCAGGTCGGCAGGATGCGCGTGCCGCTGGGGGTCGTGGGGATCATCTACGAATCGCGGCCGAACGTGACCATCGATGCCGCCAGCCTGTGCCTGAAGTCCGGCAACGCGACGATCCTGCGTGGCGGCTCCGAAGCGATCCACTCCAACCGTGCCATCGCCACCTGCATCCAGCGCGGCCTGGACGAGGCCGGCCTGCCGGCGGCCGTCGTGCAGGTGGTGGAAGTCACCGACCGGGCCGCTGTCGGGGCGCTGATCAGCATGCCCGAGTATGTCGACGTGATCGTACCCCGTGGCGGCAAGGGCCTGATCGAGCGGATCAGCCGCGATGCCCGGGTGCCGGTGATCAAGCACCTGGACGGCATCTGCCACGTGTATGTCAGCGCCCGTGCCGACCTCGACAAGGCCCGGCGCATCGCCTTAAACGCCAAGACCTATCGCTACGGCATCTGCGGCGCCATGGAGACCCTGCTGGTGGACAAGGCCGTGGCCGAGTCCTTCCTGCCGGCCATGGCCGAGCAGTTCCGGGCCAAGGGCGTCGAGCTGCGTGGCTGCGCGCGGACCCGGGCGATCATCGAGGCCGTGGCGGCGACCGAAGAGGACTGGAACACCGAATACCTGGCGCCGATCCTGTCGATCCGCGTCGTCGACGGCCTGGACATGGCCGTCGAGCACATCAACGGCTACGGTTCCCATCACACGGACTCGATCGTCACCGAGGATCTGGCCGAGTCCCGGCGCTTCATGGCCGACGTCGACTCCAGCTCGGTGATGCTCAACACCCCGACCTGCTTCGCCGATGGTTTCGAATACGGGCTGGGTGCCGAGATCGGCATCTCTACTGATAAGCTGCACGCCCGCGGACCGGTCGGTCTGGAAGGCCTGACCTGCGAGAAGTACATCGTGGTCGGCGACGGGCAGTTGCGTGGCCAGGAGTCGCTCTGACTTGGTCGGCAAACGCCAGTCAGCCGCCGTGCCCCCTCGCGAAGTTCCACCTCGGCGCATCGGTGTGCTCGGCGGAACCTTCGACCCGGTGCACATCGGCCATTTGCGCAGTGCCCTGGAGGTCGCGGAACTGATGGAGCTCGATGAGTTGCGCCTGATGCCCAGCGCCCGGCCTCCTCATCGCGACACGCCGCAGGTTTCGGCGCGTGCCCGGCTGGCGATGGTCGAATGCGCAGTGGCCGGCATCGCGCCGCTGGTGGTCGACGATCGGGAGCTGCAGCGGGACAAGCCGTCCTACACTATCGACACCCTGGAACTCATGCGGGCCGAGTTGGCCGCCGAGGACCAATTGTTTCTGTTGCTGGGCTGGGACGCATTCTGCGGCCTGCCCACCTGGCATCGCTGGGAGGAGTTGCTCCTGCATTGCCACATCCTGGTGCTGCAACGCCCGGATGCCGACAGCGAGCCGCCGGATGCCTTGCGCAACCTGCTGGCCGCACGGTCGGTCAGCGACCCGAAGGCCCTGCCGGGGCCTGGCGGGCATATTACATTCGTCTGGCAGACACCCCTCGCGGTGTCGGCCACCCAGATCCGTCAACTGCTGGCCAGCGGTAAGTCGGTACGTTTCCTGGTGCCTGACGCGGTCCTGGCCTATATCGATGCGCACGGTCTGTACCGTGCGTCGAACTGAAGGTGGGTTTCAACGCCGCAAGTTGCGCGAAGAAATCGCCAAACATACGAGCTGAATGAGTTTTATATGACGAACAAAGAAGTTTTGAACGGCGCGGACATCGTCGAAGTGGCCAAGGCCGCACTGGAAGACGTCAAGGCCCAGGATATCCAGGTCATCGACGTGCGTGACAAGAACAGCATCACCGACTACATGGTGATCGCCACCGGTACCTCCAACCGCCAGATCAACGCGATGCTGGACAAGGTGCGCGAGAACGTGAAGGCCAAGGGCCTGCGTCCGCTGGGCGAGGAAGGCAAGGGCGACAGCGACTGGGTGCTGCTGGACCTGGACACCGTCATCGTGCACATGATGACCGCCTCGGCTCGCCAGTTCTATGACCTGGAGCGCCTGTGGGCCGGTGCCGAGCAGAGCCGTTCGGCCAGCGCTGCCCACCACAGCCCGGAAAACTCCCATGAGCACTTCGCCAAGCTCAACAAGGACATGGAATAAGGGTCGCCCGTGCGTCTGCGTCTGATTGCCGTCGGTTCCCGCATGCCCAAATGGGTGGAAGAGGGTTGGCATGAGTATGCCAAGCGTCTGCCTTCCGAACTGGCGCTGGAACTGGTGGAGATACCGCTCAATACCCGGGGCAAGAATGCCGACGTGGCTCGTTTCATCCGTCAGGAAGGCGAGGCCATGCTGGCCAAGGTCGGCCCCAACGAGCGGATCGTCACGCTGGAGGTCCACGGCAAGCCGTGGAGCACCGAGCAGTTGGCGGTCGAACTGGATCGCTGGCGCCTGGATTCGCGTACGGTCAACTTCATGGTCGGTGGCCCCGAGGGGCTGGCGCCGGAAGTCTGTGCACGGGCCGATCAGCGCTGGTCGCTGTCGCCGCTGACGCTGCCGCACCCGCTGGTGCGGATTCTGATCGGTGAACAGCTGTATCGTGCCTGGACCGTGCTGTCCGGCCACCCCTATCACAAATAAGCCTGCCGAATGACCCAGCCGATTCGCCTCAAGGACCACGAGAAAGACGCCCGTCTGGTGCGTAACCGTGTCGTGGTCGGCGCGGTGGTGGTCGTGCTGCTGATTTGTGTGCTGATCGCCCGCCTGTATTTCCTGCAGGTGATCCAGTACGACTACCACTCGACCCTGTCGGAAAACAACCGCGTCCATGTGCAGTCGATCCCGCCGCCCCGCGGCCTGATCTACGACCGCAATGGTGTGGTGGTGGCCGATAACCGGCCGAGTTTCAGCCTGAGCATGACCCGCGAACGGGCCGGCAACTGGCAGGAAGTGCTGGATGTGATCGTCGAGGTGTTGCAACTGACGCCCGAGGATCGCGTGCTCTTCGAAAAACGCATGCGCCAGGGGCGCCGGCCGTTCGAGCCGGTGCCGATCCTGTTCGAGCTCACCGAGGAGCAGATCGCCCGCGTCGCCGTGAACCAGTTCCGCCTGCCGGGCGTCGAGGTGGTCGCGCAGTTGGTTCGCCATTATCCACAGGGCGCGCACTTCGCCCATTCGGTGGGTTACATGGGGCGGATCAACGAAAAGGAGGCCAAGGTCCTCGACCCGGTGAACTACAGCGGTACCCACCATATCGGCAAGACCGGCATCGAACGCTTCTACGAGGCGGAGCTGCATGGCCAGGTCGGTTACGAGGAGGTCGAGACCAACGCCCGCGGTCGTATCCTGCGGGTGCTCAAGCGCACAGATCCGGTACCGGGCAAGGACATCGTCCTCAGCCTGGACATCAAGCTGCAGGAAGCCGCCGAGGAAGCCCTGGGTGGCCGTCGTGGCGCGGTGGTGGCGCTCGATCCGAGCACCGGCGAGGTGCTGGCAATGGTCAGCCAGCCGAGTTTCGACCCGAACCTGTTCGTCACCGGCATCAGCTTCAAGGCCTACGCCGAACTGCGCGATTCCATCGACCGGCCGCTGTTCAACCGGGTGTTGCGCGGTCTGTACCCGCCCGGCTCGACCATCAAGCCGGCGGTGGCGATCGCCGGCCTGGACAGCGGTGTGGTCAACGCCTCGACGCGAGTCTTCGACCCCGGCTACTACGAGTTGCCGAACTACGATCACAAATACCGCAACTGGAACCGCACCGGCGACGGCTGGGTCGACCTCGACACGGCGATCATGCGTTCCAACGACACCTATTTCTACGACCTGGCCCACAAGCTGGGGATCGACCGCCTGGCCAGCTACATGAACAAGTTCGGCCTGGGCCAGAAGGTCTCCCTGGACATGTTCGAGGAATCGCCGGGGCTGATGCCGTCGCGCGAGTGGAAGCGCACCACGCGCCGCCAGGCCTGGTTCCCGGGCGAGACGCTGATCCTCGGGATCGGCCAGGGCTACATGCAGGCCACGCCGCTGCAACTGGCCCAGGCCACGGCCCTGGTGGCGAACAAGGGCGTGTGGAACCGGCCGCACCTGGCCAAGACCATCGAGGGCCAGCGGCCGAAGGATGACAACCCGATGCCGGATATCGTCCTGCGCAACCCGTCGGACTGGGACAAGGTCAACCACGGCATGCAGCAGGTGATGCACGGTGCCCGTGGTACCGCGCGCAAGGCCTCGATCGGCGCGCAGTACCTGATCGCCGGCAAGAGTGGTACGGCTCAGGTCGTGGCGATCAAGCAGGGTGAGAAATATGATCGCTCGAAGGTCCTGGAACGCCATCGCGACCACGCGTTGTTCGTCGGCTTTGCCCCGGCCAACAACCCCAAGATCGTCGTCGCGGTGATGGTCGAGAACGGCGAGTCCGGTTCCGGCGTCGCGGCGCCGGTGGTCCGCCAGGTGATGGATGCCTGGCTGCTCGGCCCGGATGGCCGGCTCAAACCTGAATACGCTGGCACTACTACCGCGGAGGCTACGCCGTGATTGCCAATTTCGATCGCATCCTCTCCAGTGAGGATGTGATGCGCCGCCGGGCCACCCTGTTGCAGCGCATGCACATCGACGGCCCGTTGCTGGTCCTGCTGCTGACCCTGGCGGCCGGCAGCCTGTTCGTCCTGTACTCGGCCAGCGGCAAGAGCTGGGACCTGCTGATCAAGCAGGCGACGTCCTTCGGTATCGGCCTGGTGTCGATGATCGTCATTGCCCAGTTCGAGCCGCGTTTCATGGCCCGCTGGGTGCCCCTGGCCTATGTGCTGGGGGTCATGCTGCTGGTGGTGGTGGACGTCATGGGCCACAACGCCATGGGCGCGACGCGCTGGATCAACATTCCCGGGGTCATTCGTTTCCAGCCGTCGGAATTCATGAAGATCCTGATGCCGGCGACCATCGCCTGGTACCTGTCCAAGCGCACCCTGCCGCCGCAGCTCAAGCATGTGGGGATCAGCCTGATGCTGATCGGCGTGCCCTTCATCCTGATCGTCCGCCAGCCCGACCTCGGCACCTCGCTGCTGGTGCTGGCGGGTGGCGCGTTCGTGCTGTTCATGGGGGGGCTGCGCTGGCGCTGGATCCTCAGCGTGCTGGCAGCGGCGGTACCGGTGGCGGTGGGCATGTGGTTCTTCATCATGCACGACTACCAGAAGCAGCGGATCCTGACCTTCCTCGACCCGGAAAGCGACCCGCTGGGGACCGGCTGGAACATCATCCAGTCCAAGGCCGCCATCGGTTCCGGCGGCGTGTTCGGCAAGGGCTGGCTGCTGGGCACCCAGTCGCACCTGGACTTCCTGCCGGAAAGCCACACCGACTTCATCATCGCGGTGATGGGCGAGGAGTTCGGCCTGGTGGGGATCTGCGTCCTGCTGCTGCTATACCTGTTGCTGATCGGTCGTGGGCTGGTGATCACCGCCCAGGCCCAGACCCTGTTCGGCAAGCTGCTGGCTGGCAGCCTGACCATGACTTTCTTCGTTTATGTTTTCGTCAATATCGGTATGGTCAGTGGCCTGTTGCCTGTCGTCGGGGTGCCGTTGCCGTTCATTAGCTACGGCGGAACTTCGCTGGTGACACTGCTGTCAGCGTTTGGGATTTTGATGTCGATCCATACCCACCGTAAGTGGATCGCACAGGTTTGATTAAGGTGAACAGTTCAATGCAAGTGATGCGCGACTGGGCGGCTCGATGCGCTCCCTGGATGGGCCTTCTCGGCTGCCTGGGGGCCGCGCCGGGGGCGCTGGCCGGTGATTACGAAGGATCGCCGCAAGTCGCCGAGTTCGTCGGTGAAATGACCCGCGACTATGGTTTCGCCGGTGAGCAACTGATGGACGTGTTCCGTCAGGTCGAGCGCAAGCAGAGCATTCTCGATGCGATTTCCCGGCCGGCCGAGCGGGTCAAGCCGTGGAAGGAATACCGCCCGATGTTCCTCACCGATGCCCGGGTCGCCCGTGGCGTCGACTTCTGGCGCCAGCACGAGGCCGCCCTGGCCCGCGCCGAGCAGGAATATGGCGTGCCGGCCCAGGTGATTGTCGCGATCATCGGCGTGGAAACCTTCTTTGGCCGCAACACCGGCAACTACCGGGTGATCGATGCCCTGTCGACCCTGGGCTTCGACTACCCGCCCCGCGCCGAGTTCTTCCGCAAGGAACTGCGCGAGTTCCTGCTGCTGGCCCGCGAGGAGCAGCTCGATCCGCTGAGCCTCAAGGGCTCCTACGCCGGGGCGATGGGCCTGCCGCAGTTCATGCCGAGCAGTTTCCGCGCCTATGCGGTGGATTTCGACGGCACCGGCCACATCAATATCTGGACCAACGCCGACGACGCCATCGGCAGTGTCGCCAGCTATTTCAAGCGCCACGGCTGGGTGACCGGCGAGCCGGTGGTCAGTCGCGCCGATGTGCGCGGTGACCAGGTCGACCAGGGGCTGAGCCCCGGTCTCGACCCGGTGAAGACCGTGGGGGAGTTGCGGGCACTGGGCTGGTCGAGTCATGATGCGCTGCGCGATGACATGCCGGTGACGGCATTTCGCCTGGAAGGCGACAATGGGCCTGAATACTGGATGGGCCTGAAGAATTTTTATGCGATCACGCGCTATAACCGCAGCGTAATGTACGCCATGGCCGTGCATCAGCTGTCTGACCTGTTGGTCCAAGCACGGGGCGTCAAGTAATGCAGGCTTTGCCGATTTCCAAACCACTGAAGCTGTTGGCTTGCACCGCGCTGGCGGTGCTGGTGGTCAGTTGCTCGTCCAGCCGTTCGCCCTATCAGTCGTCGTCTTCCAATGCGATCCGTTCCAAGCCCGGGCTGGACATCAACCGGGCCCACAAGGACGGCGCGCCATGGTGGGACGTCGATGTATCGCGGATTCCCGACGCCACCCCGACCCTGCATTCCGGTCCCTACAAGGCCAACCCCTACACGGTGCTGGGCAAGACCTACTTCCCGCTGCAGGATTCGAAGAACTACATCGCCCAGGGTACCGCGTCCTGGTACGGCACCAAGTTCCACGGCCAGAACACCGCCAACGGCGAGGTCTACGACCTGTACGGCATGAGTGCCGCACACAAGACCCTGCCGCTGCCCAGCTACGTGCGGGTGACCAACCTGGACAACAATCGCAGTGTGATCCTGCGGGTCAACGACCGCGGGCCGTTCTATTCCGACCGGATCATCGACCTGTCCTACGCCGCCGCCAAGAAGCTCGGCTACGCCGAGATCGGCACGGCGCGGGTCCGGGTCGAAGGCATCGATCCGCAACAATGGTGGGCCCAGCGTGGCCGGCCGGCGCCGCTGATGCTCAATGAACCGCAGGTGGCGCAGACGTCCACGCCGGCTCTGTCGGCTTCCACCGGCACCATCGAGCAGTGGACGCCACCGCCGCAACAGCACGCCACCGACGTGGTCCCTGTGCAGGCACAGGCCGATGCAAAAAAAAACGGTGCGGTACCAGCCTCTGGCCAGTATCTCCAGGTGGGCGCCTTCGCGAACCCGGACGCTGCCGAACTGCTGCGCTCGAAGCTGAGCTCGATGGTCAAGGCGCCGGTGTTCGTCAGTTCGATCGTACGCAACCAGCAGACACTGCATCGGGTGCGGATGGGGCCGATCGGCACGCCGGATGAGGTCCAGCAGGTGCAGAACAGTGTCCGCCTGGCCAATCTCGGCTCGCCAAGTCTGGTGACGTCGGAGTAACACAGGCAAAATGGCGGATTGGGTAGCCTTCCAAGGCTCTGTACAGAATGTTTCAACGCCGCCTGGGCGAGCGCGGATACATGGGGTGCTGAGCCTGGGGCCGGGGCCTGGTTGTTGGTTCGTTTAATAATAAAAGCCTGGAAAGGGTGGTGGAGCGAGCAACCGAACACGGGGCAGCCTCTGGCTGTCTGATTAGTTTTGCCCGTGAGGGCAAGTTTCCATTAGCGATTTCGAGAGACGGATGAACATCACCACCTTTGCCAAACGTTTGTGCCTGCTTGTGCCGTTGATCATGGCGCCCGCCGCCTGGGCTGCCGATGACATGGCGTTGCCGGCGTCGCCGCAACTTGCCGCCAAGTCCTACGTGCTCATGGATGCCGCCAGCGGCAACGTGCTGGTCGAGAACAACGGCGACCAGCGCCTGCCGCCGGCGAGCCTGACCAAACTGATGACCGCCTACATCGCGACCCTGGAAATCCGTCGCGGCCAGATCGGCGAGAACGATCCGGTGACCATCAGCGAGAACGCCTGGCGTACCGGTGGTTCGCGGATGTTCGTCAAGGTCGGTTCGCAGGTGACCGTCAGCGACCTGCTGCACGGAATCATCATCCAGTCCGGCAACGACGCCAGCGTGGCGCTGTCCGAGCACATCGCCGGCAGCGAAGATGCCTTCGCCGACATGATGAACAAGACCGCTGGCGATCTGGGCATGAGCAACAGCCACTTCATGAACCCGACCGGCCTGCCGAACCCCGAGCACTACTCGTCGGCCCACGACATGGCGCTGCTGGCTCGCGCGATCATCCGTGTCGACCCGGTGCACTACGCCATCTACTCGCAGAAGGAATTCTTCTGGAACGGCATCAAGCAGCCCAACCGCAACCTGTTGCTGTGGCGTGACAAGACCGTTGACGGCCTGAAGACCGGCCACACCGAAGAAGCCGGCTACTGCATGGTGTCCTCGGCGGTGCGTGACGGCCAGCGCCTGATCGCGGTGGTGTTCGGTACCAACAGCGAAGCGGCCCGTGCAGCCGAGACCCAGAAGCTTTTGACCTACGGTTTCCGCTTCTTCGAAACCCAGACCTTCTACCAGAAGGGCACCGAGCTGGCCAAGGCGCCGGTCTGGAAAGGCACCACCCACGAAGTCAAGGCCGGCCTGGCCGAAGACCTGACCATGACTATGCCTAAAGGCCAGCTGAAAAAGCTCGCCGCCAGCATGACCATCAACCCGAAACTGGTCGCGCCGATCGCCAAGGGTGACGTCATCGGTAAAGTGGAAGTCAAACTGGATGACAAGGTGGTGCGCAGCACTGATCTGATCGCGCTGGACGCGGTGGAGGAAGGTGGTATCTTCCGTCGCCTGTGGGATAGCATCCGCATGTTCTTCTACGGCATGTTCAACTGACGCGGTTTCACCAGCGGCATTTTCATCACATAGTGTCGATTTGCGTGCCTCCACCCGACCCGGGTGCGAGGCACGTCCGTTGCCTGGGCTTACGAGGCCGTTATTGTCATGACAGACACTGAAGTAAAAGCTCCGAAAATCGAGTTCCCGGTTACCGACTATCCGGTCAAGGTGATCAGTGACACGGGTGTGGGCAACAAGGACAAGATCGTCGAGATCGTCCGCAAGCATGCGACGATCAACGACCAGCGGGTGGACGAACGCCAGAGCAGCAACGGCAAGTACACCACGATCCAGCTGCACATCGTGGCCACCGACCAGGACCAGTTGTACAACATCAACAGCGAGTTGCGGGCCACCGGCTTCGTACACATGGTGCTGTGATGGCAGGCATGTTGGGCTTTCGCGAGCTCGGCCAGACGCCTTACGAGCCGGTCTGGCATGCCATGCAGCGATTCACCGACGGACGCAAGTCCGAAGAGTTTCCCGATGAAGTCTGGCTGGTGCAGCACCCGCCGGTCTTCACCCAGGGCCAGGCCGGCAAGGCCGAGCACCTGCTGCTGCCGGGCGACATTCCGGTGGTGAAGGTCGATCGTGGCGGCCAAGTGACTTATCATGGGCCTGGCCAACTGGTGGCCTATCTGCTGCTGGACGTTCGCCGCCTGGGTTTCGGCGTGCGCGAACTGGTCAGCCGGATGGAACGCAGCCTGATCGAACTGCTCGCCGAGTATGGCGTGCAGGCCGAGGCCAAGGCCGATGCTCCCGGGGTATACGTCAATGGCGCGAAAATCGCCTCCCTGGGTCTGCGGATTCGCAACGGCTGTTCCTTCCATGGCCTGGCGTTGAACGTCGACATGGACCTGGCGCCGTTCCGACGGATTAACCCCTGCGGTTATGCGGGGCTGGCGATGACCCAGCTGCGCGACCACACAGGACCGATTGAATTTGCCGAGGTAAGTGCCCGGCTGCGTGCGCAGCTCGTCAAACACCTCGACTATGCTGAGCAGACGACCCTCACGGGCGGAATCGATTGATATGACTACTGCGCAAGACGCTGTGCAAACCCTGATCCCGGCGCTGGATGTTTCCGAGCGCCCGGCCCGTGCGAAAGTCGAAACCGGCGTCAAGCTGCGTGGTGCCGAGAAGGTCGCGCGGATCCCGGTGAAGATCATCCCGACTACCGAGCTGCCGAAGAAGCCCGACTGGATTCGCGTGCGCATCCCGGTGTCGCCGGAAGTCGACCGCATCAAGCAATTGCTGCGCAAGCACAAGCTGCACAGTGTCTGCGAAGAGGCCTCCTGCCCGAACCTGGGCGAGTGCTTCAGCGGCGGTACCGCGACCTTCATGATCATGGGTGACATCTGCACCCGTCGTTGCCCGTTCTGCGACGTCGGCCATGGCCGGCCGAAGCCTTTGGACGTCGACGAGCCGAAGAACCTGGCGGTGGCGATTGCCGACCTGCGCCTGAAGTACGTGGTGATCACTTCGGTGGACCGCGACGACCTGCGTGACGGCGGTGCCCAGCACTTCGCCGACTGCATCCGCGAGATCCGCAAGCTGTCGCCGAACGTGCAGCTCGAGACCCTGGTCCCGGACTACCGCGGCCGTATGGACGTCGCCCTGGAAATCACCGCGGCCGAGCCGCCGGATGTGTTCAACCACAACCTGGAAACCGTACCGCGCCTGTACAAGGCCGCGCGTCCGGGTTCCGACTACCAGTGGTCGCTGACCCTGCTGCAGCGCTTCAAGCAGATGGTCCCGCACGTACCGACCAAGTCCGGCCTGATGCTCGGCCTGGGCGAGACCGACGACGAAGTCATCGAAGTGATGAAGCGCATGCGCGAGCATGACATCGACATGCTGACCCTCGGCCAGTACCTGCAGCCATCGCGCAGTCACCTGCCGGTACAGCGTTTCGTCCATCCGGACACCTTCGCCTGGTTCGCCGAGGAAGGCTACAAGATGGGCTTCAAGAACATCGCCTCGGGCCCGCTGGTGCGTTCCTCGTACCATGCCGACGAGCAGGCCAAGCTGGTCAAGGCCGAACTGCTGGGAGCGTCGTAAGACCCATGGGCAGCCTTCGACCCGTGCGGGACTTCTACCCGGAACAAAGCGCGGTGTCGGCACTGCCCCAGGGCGGGGTGATCGGCCTGATCGCCCCGGCCGGCCCGGTCGCCATCGACCCGCAGGAAGCCCGGCAGTGGGTACGCTCGCGCGGTTATGAGCTACGGATCTTTCCAGGTGTCTCGCAACGGGACGGTTACCTGGCCGGCAGCGACGAGGTTCGCCTGCGGGACCTGCACGATGCCTTCTCCGACCCGGAAATCGACGCCATCCTCTGCCTGCGAGGCGGTTATGGCTGCCCGCGGCTGCTGGAGCGGATCGATTACCCGCTGCTCGCCCGCAATCCCAAGCTGCTGGTCGGTTACAGCGATATCACCGCCCTGCACCTGGCAATTGCCCGTTACGCCGGGTTCATGACGTTCCATGGACCGATGTTCAACATCGATCTGCTCAAGGGCAAGTTGCCACCGACCGAAGCGTCCCTGTTCGACCTGCTTGGTGGCCGTCTCAAGGCCGGTGATACGCTCGAACACCCCGAAGCCTATCCACTGAGCACCCTGGCCCCGGGAAGCGCCCATGGGCGCCTGCAGGGCGGTAATCTGACGTTGATCTGCACCAGCCTGGGGACGCCCTACGAAATCGATACCGATGGCGTGATCCTGTTCATCGAGGACGTCAACGAGCCTCTGTATCGGGTGGATCGGCTGCTCACCCACCTGCGCCTGGCAGGCAAGCTCGAAGGCCTGAAGGGCGTGCTGGTGGGGGATTTTGCCGGGGTCGACAGCGATGCCCTGGCGAGGCTGCTCAAGCAGGAACTGGGCCCCCTGGGGATTCCGGTGCTGGCCGGTTGGCGCAGTGGGCATTGCGACCCGAACCTGACGCTGCCGCTGGGTGCGCAGGTGCGCCTGGAGGCCGATGCACGGCGGCTGGTGCTGGAGCAGGATGTGGTGCGGATCTGATTTCGTCCAGATTCGACACGAGGCCTGTAGAGGCAGGCGGTGCGGCGATCCGACTTGCCCGCGAACAGGGCCCGCTCCCAAACTGTTACGACATGCACTGTAGGAGCAAGGCTTGCCTGCGAAGAGGCCAGCGCGGCCACTGAAAGCTGCGCGGGCAAGCCCGGCTCCTAAGGGAGCGCGTTGCTTTCTAGCGTTTGCGCAGGCTCTCGAGCAGCTTGTGATTCGGATAGCCATCCGCTGGCCAACCCAGCGATTGCTGTGCACCGCGAATGGCCTTGCGGGTGTTGGCCCCGATGATCCCATCCGGGTTGCCGGCATCGTAGCCCGTGCTGCTGAGCAGCGTCTGCAACTCGATCCGCTCGCTGCGGCTCAGTGGCAGGTCATCCTTGGGCCAACTGCCGCGAATTACGCCACCACTGTTGAACCGCTGGGACAGCAGCCCGACCGCCAGGCCATAGGACGACGAGTTGTTGTACTTGAGGATGGCGCGGAAGTTGTCGAGCACCAGGAACCCCGGCCCACGATAACCCGCCGGTAGCAGCAGCGAAGCCGAGAGCGGTGCGGCGCCATAGGGCAGGGCGACGCCGGCGGGCAGTTGCACGCCCATCTGCAGCCATTCGCTGACCGGCTTGCGGATGGCGCCGTCGGCCAGCGAGTAGTCGAAACCGGCCGGTACCGCGACTTCGAAACCCCAAGGCTGGCCTTTCTGCCAACCCGAGCTTTGCAGGTAGTTGGCGGTCGAGGCCAGGGCATCGGCCGAATCGTTCCAGATATCCCGGCGGCCATCGCCGTCAAAGTCCACCGCATAGCTGTTGTAGGTGGTCGGGATGAACTGGGTCTGGCCCATGGCGCCGGCCCAGGAGCCGAGCATCTGTTCCGGACGGATATCACCATGCTGGATGATCTGCAGGGCGGCCAGCAATTGGCTCTGGGCGAAGCCCGGACGACGGCCTTCGTAGGCCAGGGTCGCCAGCGAACGGATCACCGATTTATCGCCCTGGAACTGGCCGAAGTTGCTCTCCATGCCCCAGACCGCGACGAGGGCCTCGCGGTCGACGCCATAACGCTGCTCGATGCTCTGCAGCACCGCGCTGTTCTGCACCAGCAGGGCCTGGCCCTTGCGCACGCGGGTCGCCGACAGTGCGCCGTCGAGGTATTCCCACACTGGCCGGGTGAACTCCGGCTGGCTGCGATCGGCCTTGATCACGCTCATGTCGGGGCTGACGCCGGCGAAGGCGTTGTCGAAGGTATTCGGGGTGATCCCGGCGCGCAATGCCTCGATACGGAATGCCGCGCGCCAATCCTCGAAACTCTGGGCGGGCTGGATAAACGGGGTATCGGTGGCAGGTGCTGCTGCGGGAGTCGGCACCGGCGTAGCGGGCAGTGTTGGCAGCGGCTGGGCGTCGGCGGCCGTGGGCTTTTCCGCACAGGCGACGAGCAGGATGAAGCTGGTGGAGGCGAACAGTCGGCGCAAAGGCCAACCGAGGGTGAGACTAAAGGGCATGCGCGGGTCCGAAGAATGCGAATCAGGTGTTGACCTTATCATGCCTTGGGGGTGCAGGTCGTGATGACACTTTCACGCGGCCAGAAAGTCAGAAGCCTCCCAGCTTTTGGACTGGAAGGCTTCGCGACGGTAGCTGCCCTTGCCTTTGGCCGGCTGTTCCTGGCGGCTTCGGAACAGTGGCTGGGCGATGATCGATTTGGCTTTGTTGGGACGGCGCCGGGACGGCTTGCTCATGGCAGTGCACTCTTGGGTTGGAAGAGCGCGAATCATCAGGCAGATGCACCTGTCTGTCCAGTGGGGTTATTCCGCTGGCAGCGCCAGACGCTGTCCACACATCAGTAGGCTGAGTCGGCTCAGGCTGCTCCATGGCGAGCCGGCAGCCTGGCCCTTGATCTGCGCGTCGATGCGCTGGGCATCCATCAGCAACTGGCTCCAGCGTTGTGCCGAGTGGCGTTGCAGGGCCTTGCTCATCAGTGGTCGGCGTTTGTCCCACACCGGCGGCTTGGCCTGGCTGAAGGCCTTGTCCAGCGGTACGCCCTGGCTGTACTGCTGGGACAGGTTGGCCAGCAGCCGCAGTTCCCGGGCCAGGGCCCAGAGAATCACCGGCGGCTCGACCCCTTCGCCACGCAGCCCTTCGAGCATGCGCAGGGAGTGGGCTGCCTCGCCATTGAGCACGGCATCGACCAGGCCGAACACATCGAAGCGGGCACTGTCGGCCACCGCCGCCTGCACCGTCTCGATGGTGATCTGCCCGCCCTCGGCCATCAGCTTGAGCTTTTCGATTTCCTGGGCGGCGGCCAGCAGGTTGCCCTCGACCCGTGCGGCAATCAGTTCCACGGCATCCTGCTGGGCGGAAAGCCCCGCCTGGGCCAGGCGCTGGCGAATCCATTGCGGCAACTGGTTGGCATCCACCGGCCAGATCTGGATGAACTGGGTCTGCTGGCCTTCGATCAGCGCCTTGCCCCACTTGGTCTTCTGCGCGCTGCCGTCGAGCTTGGGCAGGCTGATCAGCAGCAGGGTATCGTCGGCCGGTCGCGCGCAGTACTCCATCAGCGCGGCGGCGCCCTTGTCACCCGGCTTGCCCGACGGCAGGCGCAGTTCCAGCAGGCGTTTCTCGGCGAACAGCGACATGCTGGCACCGGCTTGCAGCAGGGTGCCCCAGTCGAAGTTGGCGTCGGCACTGAACACCTGGCGCTCATCGAAGCCTTGCTGGCGGGCGGTGGCACGAATGGCGTCGGCAGCCTCCTGACACAGCAGCGGATCGTCGCCGCTGATGATATAGACCGGCGCGAGGCCACCTTGCAGGTGTTTGGCGAGTTGGGCGGGAGCGAGTTTCATGGGCGGGTTGCCAGGGGGCGCCAGGGGCGCCCCACATGGTTTACGGGTTCGGCAGTTCCAGAGGCGATTGTTGTGGCTGCGAGGCCTCGAACTTGCGCGCGGCTTCCAGGGCATCGGCATCCGCCTTGGCCTTGGCATCAGCGGCCTGCTGGAGGCTGTCCAGCTGTTGCGGGGTCAGCACCTGCAGGCGGATGACCATCTGCTGCACCAGGTCACGACGCATTTCCTTGCGTAGCTCCGCGGCCTCGGCGTCACCACCGGTGATGTTGTTGCCGTCGTGCACATAGTATTTCTGCACTTCCAGCTTGCCGTCAGTCAGAAGCAGGTCCTTCTCACCACGGATCTCGTAGTTCAGCGCGGTGTTGAGTTCGTACTCGGCGTTACGACCCGAGCCGCTGTAGCTCGCTGCACGCTGGGTTTCCTGCTCGTTGGTCAGTACCAGCTTGTAAGGCGCGCCCTTGTGGACGTCGACGCCGCTGTGCTCCAGCACCTGGGTCAGTTGCTTGAGCGTATCCCCGTAGGCGTTGCGGGCGCTGACCGACAATTCCTTGATCGTCAGTTCGGAGGTGCCCGTGCCACGCAGCTGGAAGCCGCACGCGCTCAGCAGCACCGCAAGGCCCATTACCAGCAGATTGCGTTTGATCATCTTGTTGCTCCCCTTGAAACCGCGGGCCGGCATGGCGGCCCCGGAAATCCTGTAAGGCGCTCGCTCTGACGGGCGCCTGGTCCAATTAGCTGGCGACGATGTTGACCAGCTTGCCGGGCACGACGATGACCTTGCGGATCGTCAGGCCATCGATGAAGCGCAGTACGTTTTCGTTGACCCGGGCCGCCGCTTCGATTTCCTCGCGGGTGGCGCTGGCCGGCATCTCGATCTGACCACGCAGCTTGCCGTTGACCTGAATCACCAGCACCAGGCTGTCCTGGACCAGGGCACTTTCATCCAGCACCGGCCAGCCGGCGTCGATGATGGCGCCGTCCTGACCCAGCTGTTTCCACAGCTCGTGGCTGATGTGCGGGGTGATCGGCGCGAGCAGCAGGGCCACGGTTTCCAGGCCTTCCTGGATCAGCGCGCGGTCCTGGGTGGAGCCCTGCGGCGCCTTTTCCAGCACGTTCATCAGGGTCATCACCTGGGCGATGGCGGTGTTGAACTTGTGGTTCTGGCCGACGTCCTGGCTGGCCTGCCTGATCGCCAGGTGGATGGAGCGGCGGACCGCTTTCTGCTCGTCGTTCAGCGCGGTCAGGTCCAGCTTGCCCGGCAGACCCTGGGTCACGTGGGCCTGGGCCAGACGCCAGACACGCTTGAGGAAGCGGTGTGCACCCTCGACGCCGGAGTCGGACCATTCCAGGCTCATGTCGGGCGGCGAGGCGAACATCATGAACAGGCGGCAGGTGTCGGCGCCGTACTGCTCGATCATCGATTGCGGATCGACGCCGTTGTTCTTCGACTTGGCCATCTTCTCGGTGCCACCGATCTCCACCGGCAGGCCGTCGCTGATCAGCCTGGCGCCGATGATCTTGGCCTTGCTGTCGCGCTCCAGCTCGACGTCCGCCGGGTTGTACCAGGTGTAGCCACCGTTGGCTTCGCGACGGTAGTAGGTCTCGGCGACCACCATGCCCTGGGTCAGTAGGTTCTTGAACGGCTCGTTCGAGCTGACCAGGCCTTCGTCGCGCATCAGCTTGTGGAAGAAGCGCGCGTACAGCAGGTGCAGGATCGCGTGTTCGATACCGCCGATGTACTGGTCCACCGGCAGCCAGTGGTTGGCCGCTTTCGGGTCGACCAGGCCACCTTCGTAGCGTGGCGAGGCATAGCGGGCGTAGTACCAGGACGACTCGACGAAGGTGTCCATGGTGTCGGTTTCACGCTTGGCCGGCTGGCCGCATTTCGGGCAGTTGCACTCGTAGAACTCGGGCATGCGCGCCAGTGGCGAACCGGCGCCGTCCGGCACCACGTCTTCCGGCAGCACGACCGGCAGTTGGTCTTCCGGTACCGGTACGTCACCACAGCTGTCGCAGTGGATGATCGGAATCGGACAGCCCCAGTAGCGCTGGCGGCTGATGCCCCAGTCGCGCAGGCGGAACTGGGTACGCGAGGCGCCGAGGTTCTTCCTGATCAGCGCGGCTTCGATGGCGTCGAACGCGCCGGCGAAGTCCAGGCCGTCGAACTCGCCGGAGTTGATCAGGGTGCCGTGTTCGCCGTAGGCGTCCTGCCACGGGGCCGGGTGGGTGTCGCCGGAGCTGGTGCGCACCACCGACTTGATCGGCAGGTGGTACTTGCTGGCGAACTCGAAGTCACGTTCGTCGTGGGCCGGCACTGCCATTACGGCGCCGTCGCCGTAGTGCATCAGCACGTAGTTGGCGACCCACACCGGCAGTTTTTCGCCGGTCAGCGGGTGGGCGACGAACAGGCCGGTTGGCAGGCCTTTCTTTTCCTGGGTGGCGACGTCGGCTTCGGCGACGCTGCCGGCCTTGCATTCGGCGATGAAGGCTTGCAGTTCGGGGTTGTTGCGCGCGGCCTGGGTCGCCAGCGGGTGCTCGGCGGCGACGGCGACATAAGTCGCGCCCATCAGGGTGTCCGGACGGGTGGTGAAGACTTTCAGCGTGCCGGCTTCGCCGATGGAATCGACGTCGTACGGGAACTGCACTTCCATCCCGCGGGACTTGCCGATCCAGTTGCGCTGCATGGTCTTGACCTGCTCGGGCCAGCCCGGCAGTTCGTCGAGGCTTTCCAGCAGTTCATCGGCGTAGGCGGTGATCTTGAAGTAGTACATCGGGATTTCGCGCTTCTCGATCAGCGCGCCGGAACGCCAGCCGCGGCCGTCGATCACCTGCTCGTTGGCCAGTACGGTCTGGTCCACCGGGTCCCAGTTCACGGTACCGTTCTTGCGGTAGATCACGCCTTTCTCGAACAGGCGGGTGAACAGCCACTGTTCCCAACGGTAGTAGTCGGGCTTGCAGGTGGTCACTTCGCGGGACCAGTCCACCGCCAGGCCCAGGCTGCGCAGCTGGCTCTTCATGTAGGCGATGTTTTCGTAGGTCCACTTGGCCGGTGCGACCTTGTTCTTCATCGCGGCGTTTTCCGCCGGCATGCCGAAGGCATCCCAGCCCATGGGTTGCAGGACGTTCTTGCCCTGCATGCGCTGGTAGCGGGCGATCACGTCGCCGATGGTGTAGTTGCGCACGTGCCCCATGTGCAGCTTGCCGCTGGGGTAAGGGAACATCGACAGGCAGTAGTAGGTGTCCTTGCCTGGCTGTTCACTGACTTCAAAGGACTTCTGCTCGTCCCAGAACGATTGGGCGGCGTTTTCGATTTCACGGGGCTGATAGTGTTCGTGCATGGCTACTTGTTCTGGAAAGGGTGGCCCAATCCTCTTCAACGCACCGTGCGGGTGCTGCTGGAAGTGGAGTTACAGGAAGCCCCGTAGCATACATGACGCCGCTCCGCCGAGGGAAACCCTGATTGCGCGACGAAGGCCGTTGGTCGCGGCGGCAGGCTGGTTGGCCGGGCGCCGCTAAGCTCATAGAGGGGGAAGTGATACTTATCTTCAATGAGGTGAGCGGATGGTGGAGTCGCAGCGAAATGTAACTGATCCCGAGCTGTACGAACGCCTGATCACGCGTCTTGGGCTCGCCCTCGACGCGGCGAGGACGGCGGTCCGCCTGCGTGACGAGCGGCCTGCCGAGCTGGAGTTGCGGGGCCTGAGTAGCGCCGAGTTCGAACTGATCAGGGCCTATCTGGACCTGAGCGGTCGCGGCGTGCACACGTCTGGCGCAACCGTTTCACAACCGAGGGAAGACGTACGTTCGGCCGAGATCATCTGGTTGAAGGACAGGGCGCCGAAGCTGTATTCGGCGCGGTTCAAGTCATTTCGGGCCAAATGAGGCCCGCCCGGCTGCATCCTGTTGTCTGTCCTGGCCTGTTCCCCGGGCCAAGGATCCGCAAGGTTGTTGATTGACCCTGATGCACTTAGGCTTCGGGCATCTTCTGGAGGTGCCCGATGCCTGTTCGCTACATCCTAAAACAATTGTTGCTGCCGCCCGGCCTGTTGCTGCTGTTGCTGGCGCTGGCCTGGTGGCTGCGCAGGCGCCGGCCGCGGCTGGCGGCGGTGTGCTTTGCCCTGGGTTTTGGCGGGTTCTGGCTGATCAGCCTGCCGGTGGTGGTCGAATGGTCCGCGCGGGCGCTGGAGACCGTGCCGGCGCTGGAGCGTAGCGAGTGGGCGGGGCTGGCGCAGCGCGCCGATGCCATCGTGGTGCTCGGTTCCGGGCGCGAGCGCGGCGATTCGGCCTGGGGCAGCGACCAGCCGACCGGTATCGGCCTGGAGCGCCAGCGCTATGCGGCGCGGCTGGCCAAGGCTTCGGGCTTGCCGGTGCTGACCAGCGGCGGCCTGCACTATGGCACACCGCCCAGCGAGGCGGCGTTGATGGCCGAGTCGATGCGGGAGGATTCCGGGGTGACGGTGCGCTGGCTGGAGGAGCGCAGCACCACAACCTGGGAAAATGCCCGGTTCAGTCATGAATTGCTGGCGCCGTTGGGGATCAGGCGCGTGGTGGTGGTCACCCATGCCGCGCATATGCCGCGGGCGGTCTGGAGCTTCGAACAGGCCGGTTTCAGTGTGGTGCCGGCACCGGTCGGCTTCCTGGGGCGGGACAACGCCAGCCCTTTGGGTGGCTGGATGCCGGAGTTCAAGGCGATCTGGCGCAGTGGGCAACTGATCAACGAGGCGGTGGGGCAGGTAGGGTACCGACTTTTCTACCGGGCTGTGCCCGAAAGCAGCTCACCGCCTCTGTAGGCGCAGGGCTTGCCCGCGAAGGCGTCCTCAAGGACGTCAAGCGCTTCGCGGGCAAGCCACGCTCCTACAAGACGCAGGTGTGTTTCAGACGGTCTTGGCAATCCGGCTGGCCAGCAACGCCCAGCCGAACAGCAGGCCGCAGAGAATGACCAGCGGCCACGAACGCCACTGCAGGTACGGAGTCAGGTTGTGCATCGGTACCACTTCGCCATACAGGATGCCGCGCTCGAACTGCGGGATCTGCGTGGTGATCCGGCCGAACGGATCGATCAGCCCGGTCACGCCGTTGTTGGTGGCGCGGATCATCCAGCGTCCGGCTTCCAGTGCGCGCATCTGTGCCATCTGCAGGTGTTGCAGCGGGCCGATCGAGGTGCCGAACCAGGTGTCGTTGCTGATGGTCAGCAGCAGGTCGCTACGTGCCGACAGGCTGGCGGCGAATTCCGGGTAGACCACTTCGTAGCAGATGAACGGGGCGATCTGATAGCCCTTGGCCTGCAACAGCGGCTGGTCGACAGGGCCACGGGCGAAGTCGGACATCGGCAGGTCGAAGAACTCGATCAGCCCTCGCAGCAGGTCCTGCAGGGGGACGTACTCGCCAAACGGTACCAGCTTCTGCTTCAGGTAGACCCCGTCGCCTTCGCCAAGCGCGACGATGCCGTTGAAGTAGCGCTTCTCGTTATGCACCACCTGGCGGATCGGTACGCCAGTGATCAGGGCCGAATGCCGGTCGGCGGCAAAGTTGCCCATCATCGACAGGTAGCCTTCGGCGGACTCCTTCAGTACCGGGACCGCGGTCTCCGGCCACACCAGCAGGTCAGTCCGCCTGGCGCTGAAGCTCATGTCGCGATACAAGGCCAATTGTGCGTTGAGTTGCGCCGGGTCCCACTTCATGCTCTGTTCGATATTGCCCTGGAGGGCGGCAACGCTCAGCGGCTCGCCCGCCGGGCTGGTCCAGGCATGATGCTTGAGTGCCAGGCCGATGGCCCATGGCCCGACCAGCAGCACCAGGCCCGCCGCGATAAACGCCTTGCGCCCCCCCTTGAGCAGGCGCCGGGCGTTGTACAGCAGGGCCGCGGTGAGGGCCAGGGTGAAGGAGATCAGCCAGATCCCGCCCAGTGGAGCGAGACCGGCCAAGGGGCCGTCCAGCTGGCTGTAGCCGGAATAGAGCCAGGGGAAGCCGGTCAGGAACCAGCCGCGGAAGGCTTCCTGCGCGACCCACAGGGCGGCGAAGGCCAGGGCATCGGCCAGCGGCGCCTCATTGCGGCGGATCCAACGTGCCCAGAGCCAGGCGGGCAGGGCGAAGAACCAGGCGATGGCGGCGATGAACGCCAGCATCAGCAGGCCCGCCAACAGCACCGAGGCGCCGCCGTAGGTGTGGATGCTCACATAGATCCAGCTGGTGCCGGCGCCGAACAGGCCGAAGCCGAAACACCAGCCGCGCCACAGGGCCTGGCGTGGCGACAGTTCGCGCAGGCCGGCATAGAACAGGCCGACCGCCAGCAACGCCAGGGGCCAGATATCGAACGGCGCCAGGGCCAGGGTGGTCAGCGCGCCAGCCGCCACGGCCAGCAGGTTACCGGGCCAGCCGGGACGGGTTAAGCGCAGCATAGGGAAGCTTCCAGTCCTTAGCGATTGATGGGTGTCAGGCGGATCAGGTGGATCCGACGGCTGTCGGCATTCAGGATACGGAAACGATACGCGCCGATCTCGGTGGTTTCATTACGCTTTGGCAGATGGCCGAACGCACTCATCACCAGGCCGCCGACGGTGTCGAACTCGTCGTCGGAGAATCCGCTGTCGAAGAATTCGTTGAAGTTCTCGATCGGCGTCAGTGCCTTGACCAGGAAGTCACCGCTGGGCAGCGGCTTGATGTAGCTGTCTTCCTCGACGTCGTGCTCGTCCTCGATATCGCCGACGATCTGCTCCAGCACGTCCTCGATGGTCACCAGGCCCGCCACGCCGCCGTATTCGTCGATGACGATGGCCATGTGGTTGTGGTTGGCACGGAACTCGCGCAGCAGCACGTTCAGACGCTTGGATTCGGGGACGAAGGTCGCCGGGCGCAGCAGGTCCTTGATGTTGAAGCCTTCGCCGTTTTCCTTGAGGATCAGCGGCAGCAGGTCCTTGGCCAGCAGGACGCCCATGACGTCGTCGTGGCTTTCGCCGATCACCGGATAGCGCGAGTGGGCGGCATCGAGGACGGCGGGAAGGAATTCGCGGGGTGTCTGGGTCGCCTTGATGCTGATCATCTGCGAGCGCGGGACCATGATGTCGCGTACCTGCAGGTCGGCAACCTGGATGGCGCCTTCGACGATGGCCAGCGCTTCGCTGTCCAGCAATTTGTTCTGGTGGGCTTCGCGCAGCAGCTCCATCAGCTCCTGGCGGTTTTTCGGCTCATGGGCAAAAGCCTGGGTCAGCTTACCCAGCCAGGACTTCTGCCCGTTGCTCGATCGGTCTTCGCTCATAGCGATTTACTCGTTTTCCTTGATTGAGTGATCAGTCGTTGGTGATCAATGGATGAGTGATCAGTGCTCGTCATCGGCATAAGGGTCCGGATGACCCAGTTCAGCAAGCAACTCTCGTTCCAGTGCTTCCATTTCCTCGGCTTCCTCGTCATCGATGTGGTCGTAACCCAACAGATGCAGGCAGCCGTGAATGACCAGATGGGCCCAGTGGGCCTCCAGTGCCTTGCCTTGCTCGGCCGCCTCGCGAGCGACCACCGGAACGCAGATCACCAGATCCCCCAGCAGGGGAATATCCAGCAACTCGTCCGGCACGTCGGCGGGGAAGGACAGCACGTTGGTCGCGTAGTCCTTCTGGCGCCAGGTACGGTTCAGTTCGCGGCCCTCGGCCTCGTCCACCAGTCGAATGGTCAGCTCCGAGTCGGCGCTGCGCTGGCGCAGGGCCAGGGCGCACCAGGTACGGAAATCGGCCTCGCTCGGGGCCGGTGCGTCAGTGGCCAGTTGCAGGTCGAGTTCAAGCATCGGCTTGGCTGTCCCTGGCCGCAGCGGACTCGGTGCGCTTGTCGAAACGCTCGTAGGCTTCGACGATGCGCTGCACCAGCGGGTGGCGCACCACGTCCTTGGGCTGGAAGTGGGTGAAGCTGATACCCGGCACGTCCTTGAGTACCTCGATGACATGGGCCAGGCCGGACTTGGTGCCGCGTGGCAGGTCGACCTGGGTGATGTCACCGGTGATGACCGCAGTCGAGCCGAAGCCGATCCGGGTCAGGAACATCTTCATCTGCTCGACGGTGGTGTTCTGGCTTTCGTCGAGGATGATGAAGCTGTTGTTCAGCGTGCGGCCGCGCATGTAGGCCAACGGGGCGATCTCGATCACCTGGCGCTCGATCAGCTTGGCCACGTGTTCGAAACCGAGCATTTCATACAGCGCGTCGTACAGCGGGCGCAGGTACGGGTCGATCTTCTGGGCCAGGTCGCCCGGCAGGAAGCCGAGTTTTTCCCCGGCCTCGACCGCCGGGCGCACCAGCAGGATCCGCCGCACCTGCTCGCGCTCCAGGGCGTCCACGGCACAGGCCACCGCCAGGTAGGTCTTGCCGGTACCCGCCGGGCCGATGCCGAAGTTGATGTCGTTGGCCAGCACTTCCTTCACGTAGCGCTGCTGGTTCAGGCCGCGCGGGCGAATCATGCCCTTTTTCGTGCGCAGCGCCACCGTGGCTTCGGCGACCGGATTGTTCTCCAGGTCATCGGCAGTGGATTCCTGCAGGAACAGGTGCACCATGTCCGGAGACAGCTCGGTACCCTTGGTTTCCCGGTACAGGCGGCGCAGCAGTTGTTCTGCGGAAGTGGTGAGCTTGGGTTCGCCGATCAGTTCGAACTGATTGCCGCGGTTGCGGATCTTGATGGTCAGGCGCTGTTCGATCAGACGCAAATGCTCGTCGAACTGCCCGCACAGATTGGCGAAGCGATGGGCCTCGAAGGGCTCGAGGATGAAACGATGGGGTTCTATGGGTGCGTTCAAGGTTGTTTATCAGCCGCCCGACGGCAATGGAGATGAATTCAAGGATAACGCTAGCAGCCGGGGGACGAAAGCGCTTCCGTCTGACAGACCGTCCCCTCTTTGACGAGGAACACGGTTCATCGGGGCCAGGCTGCTCACAACGGCGTTACTGGAGCATCGAGCCGCGCAGCGAATGCGGCTGCGCGGAATCGATGTGGACGTCGACGAACTGGCCGATCAACTGCGGATTGTCGCAGCGGAAGTTGACGATACGGTTATTCTCGGTCCGGCCCTGCAGTTCGCCCGGATCCTTTTTCGAGTAGTCGGTCACCAGGATGCGCTGGACCGAGCCGACCATTTGTCGGCTGATCTCGAACCCCTGCTGGTTCAGGCGGTGCTGCAACGCGTTCAGGCGCTCTTTCTTCAGTTCTTCCGGGGTGTCGTCCGGCAGGTCCGCCGCTGGCGTACCGGGGCGCTGGCTGTAGACGAACGAGTAGGAGAAGTCGAAACCGACGTCCTCGATCAGCTTCATGGTCTGCTGGAAGTCCTTCTCGGTTTCTCCGGGGAAGCCGACGATGAAGTCCGAACTGATGCAGATGCCCGGCACGGCGGCACGCAGTTTGCGCAGCTTGGACTTGTATTCCAGCGCGGTGTGATTGCGTTTCATGGCCGCGAGAATGCGGTCCGAGCCCGACTGCACCGGCAGGTGCAGGTGCTTGACCAGTTCCGGGACCTCGGCGTGGGCCTGGATCAGGCTGTCGGAGAACTCCAGCGGATGCGAGGTGGTGTAGCGAATGCGTTCGATGCCGTCGACGGCCGCCACCACCCGGATCAGTTCCGCCAGGTCGGCCAGCCGTCCGTCATGGGTGACGCCGCGATAACCGTTGACGTTCTGCCCCAGCAGGGTCACTTCGCGCACACCGTTCTCGGCCAGGTGGATGATTTCGCCGATCACGTCGTCGAATGGCCGGCTGACCTCTTCGCCACGGGTGTAGGGCACCACGCAGAAGGTGCAGTACTTGCTGCAGCCTTCCATCACCGAGACGTAGGCGCTGGGGCCGTCGATGCGCGGTTCGGGCAGGTGGTCGAACTTCTCGATTTCCGGGAACGAGATGTCCACCTGCGGCAGGCGGGTGACCCGCGCTGCGTCGATCATCTCCGGCAGGCGGTGCAGGGTTTGCGGGCCGAAGACCACGTCGACATACGGCGCGCGCTTGCGGATCGCCTCGCCTTCCTGGCTGGCGACGCAGCCGCCGACGGCGATCACCATGTCCGGATTGCCTTCCTTCAGCTCGCGCCAGCGGCCCAACTGGGAATAGACCCGATCCTGGGCGCGTTCGCGGATCGAACAGGTGTTGAGCAGGATGACGTCGGCGTCTTCGGCGCGGGCGGTGACTTCCAGGGCCTGATGTTCGCCCAGCAGGTCGACCATGCGCGAGCTGTCGTACTCGTTCATCTGGCAACCGTGGGTTTCGATATAGAGCTTCTTGGCCATGGGCGGGTGTCGTCGAGTGATTCAAAGAACCGCGCATTATAAGGGTCATCGCGGTCGCTTCCTAGCATTGTGCGTCCGACGGCTATGCTATAGTTCGCGCCCTCTTTCCATAGCCCCGATGTGTTGTCCGCCCGCCATGAGCAAACGTGAAACCCCGATCTACAAGGTGATTTTCCTCAACCAGGGCCAGGTGTTCGAAATGTACGCCAAGCAGATCTATCAGAGCGATCTGTGGGGCTTCCTGGAGGTCGAGGAGTTCGTCTTTGGCGAGCGCACGCAACTGGTGGTCGATCCGGGCGAGGAAAAGCTCAAGGCACAGTTCGAGGGCGTGGTGCGCAGTTTCGTGCCGATGCACTCGATCGTGCGGATCGACGAGGTCGAGCGCCTGGGTACACCGAAGATCAGCGAGGCGCGGGGCATGGGCAATGTCACGCCGTTTCCGATGCCGATGCCGGAGAAATAACCGCTGGCTTGAAGGCGGTCACTTCCCGCAAGGGAACGGGTCAGGGCAGCGGTGAAAAGGGCGTGCGCCCATCCGCGGTCTGCAATTCCAGCAGGTACTTGCGGAAGATCTGCCCCAGTACCTGGGTCGCCATCTCCAGTTCGTCCCGCGGCATCTGTGCCGCGACTTCGTCGGCGGTGTCCAGGGCGTCCTCGGCACCATTGACCGCCGCCATCTTCAGCACGATATAGGCCTGGACATTGTTGGCCGGTACGCCCTCACCCTTGTAGAACATGATGCCGAGCTGGAACTGGGCCTGGGCGTGACCCTGCAGGGAAGCCAGTTCGAAGTTGCTCAGGGCCTTGTTGAGGTCGCGTGGGGCATTCTTGCCGTCGTAGTAGAACTCGCCCAACTCGTATTGCGCCTGCGCGTCGCCGCCCTTGGCTGCCTGTTCGCAGGCGCTCAGGGCCTCGGCGAGATCCTGCGGCTGGGTGTTGAGGGTGCAACGCCCCATTGCCGGGATCAACAACGAGTTGCCACCGGCATGGGCCAGCAGCGGCTGAAGGAGCAACAGGCAGCCCAATGAAAGGGCGCGGCTGGTGCGGTTCATGGGAATTGACGTACCTCTGAAGGGCGGGCGTACCCGGCCAGGGGATGTGTATGGCGCGCATTATGAAATAAGCGGGGGCCACCTTACAAAGTCTTTACTCGTTTTTCTGCTGCGTGGGCGTTATATCGCCCGGTTTTGCCGGACATGGATGGGATGACGGGGAGCGACACCGAAAGTTTAGCCGGGAAAGTCGACGCCGGTCGGGCCCGGCGTCGAATCGGTGACGGGTGCCTGCGCTTATTTCAGCGCGGCGAAAGCCCGCTCGGCGGCATCCAGGGTCAGTTTCAGCTCGGTGTCGCCGTGGGCGATCGAGGTGAAGCCGGCTTCGAAGGCGCTTGGCGCCAGGTATACGCCGCCTTCGAGCATCAGGTGGAAGAAGCGCTTGAAGCGGTCGGCGTCGCTGGCCATCACGTCGTCGAAGGTGACGATGTCGTCGGCACCGCTGAAATACAGGCCGAACATGCCGCCGGCCTGGGTGGTGACGAACGGGATACCGGCGGCATCGGCACGCTGCTGCAGGCCGTCGAGCAGGCGCGTGGTGTAGTCGGTCAGTTCGGCATGGAAGCCCGGACGGCTGATCAGGCGCAGGGTGGTCAGGCCGGCGGCCATGGCCAGCGGGTTACCGGACAGGGTGCCGGCCTGGTAGACCGGGCCCAGTGGGGCGATGCGCGACATGATCTCGCGCTTGCCGCCGAAGCAGCCTACGGGCATGCCGCCACCGATGATCTTGCCGAAGGTGCTCAGGTCCGGGGTCACACCGTAGTGGGCCTGGGCACCGCCGAGGGCGACGCGGAAGCCGGTCATCACTTCGTCGAAGATCAGCACCACGCCGTGCTGGTCGCACAGGCTGCGCAGGCCTTCGAGGAAACCTGGCGCCGGTGGCACGCAGTTCATGTTGCCGGCCACTGGCTCGACGATGATGCACGCCACGTCCTGGCCGACCTCGCCGAGCATCTTCGCCACCGCGTCGATGTCGTTGAACGGCAGGGTCAGGGTGTGCCTGGCGAACGCCGCCGGCACGCCGGCCGAGCTCGGTACGCCCTGGGTCAGCGCGCCGGAGCCGGCCTTGACCAGCAGGCTGTCGGAGTGGCCGTGGTAGCAGCCTTCGAACTTGATGATGCTGTCGCGGCCGGTGTAGCCACGGGCCAGGCGGATGGCGCTCATGGTCGCCTCGGTGCCGGAGCTGACCATGCGCACCATTTCCATCGACGGCACGATCGAGCAGACCAGGTCGGCCATTTCGGTTTCCATGGCGGTCGGTGCGCCATAGGACAGGCCGTGTTCCAGCTGCCTGCGCACCGCATCGAGCACGTCCGGATGGCTGTGGCCGAGGATCATCGGCCCCCAGGAACCGACGTAGTCGACATAGCGCTTGTCGTCCTCATCGGTGACGTAGGCGCCTTCGGCGTGCTTGAAGAACAGCGGGGTGCCGCCGACGCTCTTGAACGCCCGAACGGGCGAGTTCACGCCACCGGGAATATGTTTCTGGGCATTGGCAAACAGCGTTTCGGAACGAGACATGGTCGGGCTCTCAGAAAATCATGAAGTGAAGAGGGCATTGAAGGCGCGCGCGCGGCGCGTCACTTCCTGGGCGCTTTCGGCACCGAACAGCCCGTGGATCACCGCCAGCAGGTCGGCACCCTGGGCGACCAGCGGCGCGGCATTGTCGAGGGTGATACCGCCGATCACGCAGATCGGCAGGTGCAACGCAGGGCGGGCCCGTTCGAGCAGGGCGATATCGGCCGCCGGTGCACCGGGCTTGGTATTGGAATTGAAGAAGCGGCCAAAGGCGACGTAGCTGGCGCCTTCCCGGGCGGCCTGTTCGGCCAGTTCCAGTTGCGCATGGCAGGTGGCACCGATGATCGCCCGGCTGCCGAGCAGGGCACGGGCCGGGGTCAGTGGGCCGTCGGTCTGCCCGAGGTGTACGCCGACCCCTAGGCGCGCGGCCAGTTCGGCGTCATCGTTGATGATCAGCCGGGTCCCGTAGCGCTCGCAGAGCCTGAGCAGGGCCTCGGCCTCGCGCAGGCGGCGGGCCTCGTCGGTACTCTTGTCGCGATACTGCAGCAGCGTCACGCCACCTTCCAGTGCGGCCTCGACATGGGCGAGGAACTTGCCGGCCAGCAACTGGCTGTCGGTGATGGCATACAGGCCACGTAGTTTCATCGATTCGGCCTCAAGACGTTACGGGTGGAGACATTACGAGCAGAAATCCAGCGGCAGGCGGCGCGGTACGAACTGCCCCTGGCCCAGTTGTTCGGCGTCACGCAGGGTGCGCCAGGTGTAGTCCAGGGCCGATTGCACGGCGCTGACCAGTTGCTCGCCCTGGGCCAGGCGACCGGCGAGGGCGCTCGCCAGGGTGCAGCCCGAACCATGATAGCTGCCGGGCAGGCGCTGGCATTTGAAGGTCTGGCGGCTGCCGTCACGACCGTACAGGCGGTTGTGGATCTGCTCCTCATCGCCATGGCCGCCGGTGATCAGCAGGTATTGGCAGTACGGCAGGAGCTTTTGCGCGCATTCATCGGCGCTGCCTTCGGGCAACTCGGCCAGGATGCGCGCTTCGGGCAGGTTGGGGGTGGCGATCTTCGCCAGGGGCAGCAGGCGCTCGCGCATGGCGTAGCCGACCTCGTCCTTGCCCAGTCGGCCGCCGCCGCCAGCGCGCAGCACCGGGTCGCAGACCATCGGCAGATGGGGGTGCGCCTGGAGCAGTTCGACTACCGTGTCGACCATTTCCAGGGAGCCGAGCATGCCCAGCTTGACCGCCGCGACCGTCGAGTCGTTGAGCACCGCATTGGCCTGGGCCAACACCCACTCGCGATCGAGCACGCGGAAGTCGCTGACATTCACCGTATCCTGCACGGTCAGCGCGGTGACCGCGGGAGCGGCATGGCAACCCTGGGCGAGCAGGGCTTCGATATCCGCCTGGAGGCCGGCGCCGCCACTGGGGTCGTGTCCGGAAAGGCAGAGAACAACGGGACGAGAGCTGTAGATATTCATGGGGCGCGAGCTTACCACCAATCGCTTTTTTCGGAATCGTCCACGCAGCGTTGCATCTTTTCCCGGAAGGTTTGTCCGATGTGGCCGACAGCAGCTACTCACAAATTCGATTCAATCGCGCAAATGCCCGTTCTAGAGCGATTCGCCGAAATATTACAATGGTGTTTTTTAGCCATCAGTGGCTATGCTAGAGTGGATCCAAACGAATAACAGGCTATGCGGCATCACGTCGTCTCAAGGGAATGGGGGCTCCTGACGCGACCGGAATGGCCATGCTGGGGCTGTATGCGCTATTTGCTGATGATGTTGTTGAGCTTGCTGCCGCTGATGGCGAGCGCAGTCGAGTTTGATGAATCCACTCAGAGCCTGCCCCTGGGCCGGGTCATGCAAGTGTTCGAGGACGTGGGCGGCCAGGCCGCTATCGCGCAAATTGCCTCGCCCGCCATGGCCGGCCACTTTCGTCAGCACGACAAGGACGCGCTCAACGCCGGTTATTCGCAATCGGCGTTCTGGCTCAAGGTCGACCTGACCTACAAGCCGAAAAATCCCGACGCACGGCGAACCTGGCTGCTGGAACTGGCCTACCCGCCGATGGACCACATCGACCTCTACCTGCCGGACGCCAGCGGCGAATACCGTCTGAACCAGCGTACCGGTGATGAACTGCCCTTCGCCAGCCGGCCGATCAAGCAGAACAACTACCTGTTCGAGCTGGATTTCGCCCCGAACGAAAGCAAGACCGTCTACCTGCGCCTGCAGACCGCGGGTTCGGTCCAGGCGCCGCTGAGCCTGTGGTCGAGCCAGGCCTACCTGGAGGAGCAGCCGGTGCGCCTGTACGTGCTCGGGCTGATCTATGGCGTGCTGTTGGGGATGCTGGTCTACAACCTGTTCATCTACCTCAGCGTGCGCGACACCAGCTACCTCTATTACATCTTCTATATCGCCTCGTTCGGCTTCTACCAGTTGTCGGTCAACGGTGCGGCGGTCCAGTACTTCTGGCCGAACAACCCCTGGTGGGCCAACGCCGCGACGCCGTTCCTGATCGGTTCGGCGGGTTTCTTCGGTTGCCAGTTTTCCCGCCGCTTCCTGAATACGGCGGCCCACAGTCGCTGGCTGGATCGCCTGTTGCTGCTGTTGATGGCGGTGGGGGCGCTGGTCATGGCGTTGTCGCTGATGAGCGGCTATGCACTGGCCCTGCGCCTGGCAACGGCGCTGGCCCTGGCCTTTACCGTGACCATCTTCTTCGCCGGGCTCAGTGCCTGGTACCGCGGCCAGAGGGTGGCCCGCTATTTCATCATCGCCTGGTCGGCGTTCCTGCTGGGCGGGTTGGTCAACACCCTGATGGTGCTGGGCTATCTGCCGAACATGTTCCTGACCATGTACGCCAGCCAGATCGGCTCGGCCCTGGAGGTTGGCCTGTTGTCGCTGGCCCTGGCCGACCGGATCAATGCCATGCGCGAACAGCAGGCGCAGACCCTGCTGGAGTCCGGGCAGAAACTGGAGGTACTGAACCAGGAGCTGGCCAACAGCAATCGTCTCAAGGACGAGTTCCTGGCGACGGTCACCCATGAATTGCGCACGCCGATGAATGGGGTGATCGGTTCGCTGGAACTGATGCAGACCCTGGAACTGAATCCGGAACTGGAGCAGTACCAGCAGACGGCCGCCGGTTCGGCGCGGGACATGATGCGCATGGTCAACGGCCTGCTCACCCTCACCGAGCTGCAGGCCGGGCGGCTCAAGGTGTATCCGCAGGCTTTCAGTCTGCGGGGCCTGCTCAAGGGCCTGCAGGAACAGTTCGCCGGGAATGTGCTGAACAAGGGGCTGCACTTCTCCGTTGAAGTGGCCGACGAACTGCCCGACAGCCTCCACGGCGATGCGACGAAAATCGTCCAGTGCCTGGAGTGCCTGGTGGACAATGCCATCAAGTTCACCCGTGAAGGCGGGCTGGTGTTGCGGGTGATCGGCCACTCGGCCGAGCCCGGGCACCTGACCCTGTCCTTTGCCGTGATCGACAGCGGAATCGGTTTCACCCATCTGGACGAAGCCACGCTGTACCAGCGGTTCTTCCAGCTCGATGGCTCGATGACCCGCGAATACGGCGGCCTGGGCATTGGCCTGGCGATCTGCCGGCAACTGATCGAACTGCTGGGTGGGCGCATGACTCACCAATCCGAACCGGGCATGGGCAGCCGCTTCCAGATCGAGGTCGATGTGACGGTGTCGGCGCCGCGGCTTTCCCGGCCATTGTCGACACCGCGCAAGCCGCAGGAGTGCACGGTGTTGCTGGTGGACGGCAATGAGGTCAGCCAGTTGGTGGTCAGGGGCATGCTCCTCAAGCTCGGCTATCGGGTGCTGACCGCCAACGTGCCTCGGGCGGCCATCGACCTGTTGCGGCAGGACAGTGTCGACGCGCTGCTGCTCGATAGTGCGGCCGAACCGCAGGGGGCGGCGATATTGTGCGAGCAGGTACGCCTCGCGCAGGTGCCGATCCTGGCGCTGACCGGCCTTGTCAATGGCGTGGAGCACGAGGGGGCCCGGGCCGCTGGCGTCACCGATTACCTGCACAAGCCGGTGCGTTTCGAGGAGTTGCAGAGTGTCCTGGCGCGGCGGCTGTTGAGTCAGGTAGAGGGCGAAAGCGCCGGCATTTAGGCGTATATGCCACTTTTTTCCCGGTGTGCTGCATGATTCACTGGCCTTCCAGGTACTTCCTGCAGGAGCAGCCCCGATGAATCTCCATCAGTACGCCGAAACCCACGAAGTCACCAATCAGCCACCCTCGCTCGATGGCGCCAACCTCTACCGGATCGACCTGCCGCTGCAGGAGTGGTCGCGGCGCCTTGGCGCCGGTTGGGCGCAGGCCCGTATCGACGAGTATGGGGCGCTGGCCGGAGGGCCGCTGATGGAGGCGGGTTTCCAGGCCAACCAGAACAAGCCGGTGTTCGTCAGCCATGACCGCTATGGTCATCGCCAGGACCTGGTGGAGTTTCATCCTGCCTATCACGAGCTGATGCGTACCGCCATCGAGCACGGCCTGCCCTCGCTGCCCTGGACCGACCCGCAGGACGGTGCCCACGTGGCCCGCGCCGCGATGACTTACCTGCACAGCCAGGCCGAGGCCGGCACCGGCTGTCCGCTGACGATGACCTTCGCCTGCGTGCCGGCCCTGAGGCTGCAGGCGGACATCGCCGGGCAGTGGCTGCCGAGCATCCTCAGCACCCGCTATGACCCGCGTAATGTCGGAATCGCCCACAAGAGCGGCGCCACCATCGGCATGGCCATGACCGAGAAGCAGGGCGGCACGGATGTCCGGGCCAACACCACGCGCGCGTATCCCGTCGGCGCTGGCGGTCCCGGCCAGCCCTATGAGCTGGTGGGGCACAAGTGGTTCTGCTCGGCACCGATGTGCGACGCTTTCCTCACCCTGGCCCAGACCGACAAGGGCCTGACCTGTTTCCTGCTGCCGCGGCACCGCCCGGACGACAGCCGCAACCAGTTCTACATCCAGCGCCTGAAAAACAAGCTGGGCAACTGCTCGAACGCCTCGAGCGAAGTGGAATTTCGTGGCGCCCTGGCCTGGATGATCGGCGAAGAAGGGCGTGGCGTGCCGACCATCATCGAGATGGTGGCGATGACCCGCTTCGATTGCATGGTCGGCTCCAGTGCCCTGATGCGCCAGGCCCTGACCCAGGCCAGCCACCACTGTGCGCATCGACGGGTCGGTGGGCGCCTGCTGAGTGAGCAGCCGCTGATGCAGAACGTGCTGGCGGACCTGGCGCTGGAGAGCGAGGCGGCCCTGGCCCTGAGCCTGCGCATGGGCCAGGCGCTGGACCGCCTGGGAGATGAGCGCGAGGCCCGCTTCGCCCGGCTGGTCACGGCGGTGGGCAAGTACTGGATCTGCAAGCGGGCGCCGGCGATGATCAACGAGGCGGCCGAATGCATGGGCGGCGCCGGCTACGTGGAAGACAGCATCCTGCCGCGGCTGTACCGCGAGGCACCGGTGAACTCGACCTGGGAAGGTTCGGGGAACGTGCAGTGCCTGGATGTACTGCGCTCGCTGTCGAAGGAGCCGGGGGTGCTCGAAGTGCTGTTCGACGAGCTGGGCGATGGTCATGGCGACCCGCGCCTGGCCCGGCATATCGGGCAACTCAGGCAGGCGTTCGCCGATACCGGCGACATCCAGTACCGTGCCCGGCAACTGACCGAGGACATCGCCCTGGCCCTGCAGGCCAAGCTGCTGCTGGAGGCGGGCAACTCGGCGGTCAGCGACGGTTTCATCGCCGGGCGCCTGGACGGCGCTGGCCGGGTCTACGGCACCTTGCCACGCGGGGTGAATGTCGAAGCCATCGTTGCCCGTTCGACCCCGCAGGGCTTCTGATCGCGTGGCGGAACGAAACGCCGATGTTCCCGTCCGACGAGGTTGCAGGCAAGATGAGGGCCTGCAACATCAAAAGACAGGATACTCTCCGTGACCGAAGCTTTTATTGTCGTGCAAACCCCCGAGCAGGCCGTCGACCGCCTGGCCGAACTCCACGAGCGTGCGACGACCGCCCTGAGCCAGGCGCTCAAGCGCTATCTCAAGGACCGCGTCGAACCCGACGCCGACCAGCGCGCCCTGTTCCGTTACCCCGAACTGCGCCTGACCTACACCTATCAGGGCGAGGTTCCGACGACCACTCGCGCCTATGCCAAGGTCCAGTTGCCGGGCACCTACAGCGCCACCGTCACCCATCCCAGGGCGTTTCGCAAATATCTGCTGGAACAGCTGGTGCCGTTGATGCGCGATTTCACCGTGACGGTGGAAGTCGGTGTCAGCGAGCAGAACATTCCCTATCCGTACGTGGTCGAGCAGGGCGATGAACTGGCCGGTTCCGGCGTGACCGCCGCGGCCCTGGCACGGGTGTTCCCGAGTACCGACCTGTCCGCCGCCACCGACGATATCGCCGATGGCCTGCACGACTGGGAAAACGCCGAGCCGCTGCCGCTGGGGCTGTTCGATGCGGCGCGGGTCGACTTTTCCCTGCGTCGCCTGGTGCACTACACCGGCAGCGACTGGCGCCATGTGCAGCCGTGGATTCTGCTGACCAACTATCACCGCTACGTCGACCAGTTCATCCTCCATGGCCTGGAACAACTGCGCGACGATCCGCGTTTCGTGCGCATGGTGCTGCCGGGCAACGTGATCATCGACAAGGGCATGGACTACGCCGAGGCCCAGGCGGTGGCGGCCGCGGTGGTCTGGCACCGCTACCAGATGCCGGCCTATCACCTGCAGGCCGCGGATGGTCATGGCGTGACCCTGGTCAACATCGGCGTCGGTCCGTCCAACGCCAAGAACATCACCGACCACCTGGCGGTGCTGCGTCCGCATTGCTGGCTGATGATCGGCCACTGCGGCGGCCTGCGCCAATCCCAGACCATCGGCGACTACGTGCTGGCCCACGCCTACATGCGCCGTGACGGCATCCTCGACCGGGTGGTGCCGCCGAACATCCCGATTCCGGCCCTGGCCGAAGTGCAACTGGCGCTGCAGGAAGCGGCCGCGAATGTCACCGGCGACAAGGGCGACGACCTGAAGAAGCGCCTGCGTACCGGTACCGTGCTGACTTACGACGACCGCAACTGGGAATTGCGCTGGGCCCAGGAGCGTCCGTTGATCAACCTGTCCCGTGCCGTGGCGGTGGACATGGAAAGCGGCACCATCGCCGCCCAGGGCTATCGCCTGCGTGTGCCCTACGGGACGTTGCTGTGCGTATCGGACAAGCCGTTGCACAGCGAAATCAAGCTGCCGGGGTCGGCGAACGCGTTCTATGAGCGGGCGGTCAGCCAGCACCTGAAGATCGGCATCGCCGCGGTGGACCTGCTGCGTACCGAGCTGCACTCGCTGCACTCGCGCAAGCTGCGCAGTTTCGACGAGCCGCCGTTCCGCTGATATCGCTGGCGTGGGCGGCCGCGGAGTCTTGTGTCGCCCAGGTTGACGCTTTCGCGGGCAGGCCCGCCTCCTACAGTACCGCGTCGTATACAAAATCTGTGAACGACGCAGTACTGTAGGAGCCGGGCTTGCCCGCGAAGCTTTTATCATCCTCGAAAGCACTGGTCATGGCCCGTCTGGAAATAATCCCCGGCACGCCCTAGCATGACGGCTCCTGATCCTCAGATGTCCACTTCGCCATGCCTCGTCCCCCCCGTCCCATCGCCCGCCGTTCGGCGGCGAAAAGCCCTGTCGCTCCCCGTCGTGTCGCCAAGGCGCCGCCGCGCGAGCCCAAGCTGATCCTGTTCAACAAGCCGTTCGATGTGCTGACCCAGTTCAGCGACGGTGAGGGAAGGGCAACGCTCAAGGACTTCATCGATGTGGCGGGTGTCTACCCGGCCGGCCGTCTGGACCGCGACAGCGAGGGGCTGTTGCTGTTGACCAACGACGGCCAGCTCCAGGCGCGCATCGCCGACCCGAAGCACAAGCTGGCGAAAACCTACTGGGTGCAGGTCGAGGGCATTCCCACGGCGGAGCAGATCGAGCGTTTGTGCAAGGGCGTCGAGTTGAACGATGGCATGACCCTGCCGGCCCAGGCCCGGCTGCTCGAGGAACCCCAGCTCTGGCCGCGCAACCCACCGGTGCGCTTTCGCCAGAGTATCCCCACCCGTTGGCTGGAACTGACCATCCGCGAAGGCCGCAACCGCCAGGTGCGGCGGATGACGGCGGCGGTGGGCCTGCCGACCCTGCGCCTGGTACGGGTGCGGATTGGCGACTGGACGCTCGACGGGCTCGACCAGGGCCAGTGGAAGGAAGTCCCGGCGCGGTTATAGCGAGCCGGACTCGATCAGGCCGATCACCACGCTCTTGATCACGAACGCCGCCACGCCCAGGCCCAGCACGAAAAACAGGATCAGCGTACCGAAGCGTCCGGCCTTGGACTTTTTCGCCAGGTCCCAGACGATGAAACCCATGAAAATGATCAGGATGCTGACCAGGCCGGTCATCATCCATTCTTCGAAAACGGCAGGATCCATCGGGACTCTCCAGCACACGCGAGGTAAAAAGCCCGCCGAGTATACGCCAGCGAAGAATCGGCCGGCATTGACCTGCGGCGGTTTGCCTCAGATCCCGGTTCAGTTGCGCAGGTGATTCAACGGCAACTCGGTGCTGTTGAGCACCTGGTTGAGCACGAAGCTGGAGCGCACGCTGGTCACCCCTTCGATACGGGTCAGGTGGCCGAGCAGCAGTTTCTGGTAGTGATCCATGTCGGCCACCACCACCTTCAACTGGTAGTCGGCATCCATCCCGGTGACCAGGCTGCACTCCAGTACCTGCGGCAAGCTGCGGATCGCCGCCTCGAAGTTCTCGAAGCGTTCAGGGGTGTGCCGGTCCATGCCGATCAACACGTAGGCGGTCAGGCTCAAGCCGAGCTTCTTGCGGTCCAGCAGGGCGACCTGGCGCGAGATGTAGCCGTCGTCTTCCAATTGCTTGACCCGCCGCGAACAGGGCGATGGCGACAGGCCGATGCGTTCGGCCAGCTCCTGGTTGGAGATGCGGGCATCGCGCTGCAATTCCGCCAGAATGCTCAGGTCGTATCGGTCGAGTTTGCTCATCATTCAGACCTTTATCATAACAATTGCGCTGAATTATCCATCTGAAGCGAAATATTGCGCAAGTCATGTTTATTAGAGCAATGTTCGCAATCGCCTGCCGCCGCTGTCGGCCTATTCTTATCACCAGAATCACTGCAACACGAATCACTGCCCGGACATCGAGTCCACAGCGGTCCGCCGAATCAGGCGCGCCGCGGCCGGCAATCCCACAGGGTTGTGCAGGCCCCCGGGCTACACACGGTCCAGAAGACGGTGTGAGGTGAGCCGGCGTCAAAAGCGTCGAGCACGGACGAAATTCCCCAAAGGGAGGCTGACGAGCCTCCCTTTTTTATTGGGCGTAAAATAAGTCGCGTGACTGATAAAGTGTTGCAGAACCGGAATCCGCTTTCCCAGTCTTATGGTCATGCCCTGAACCGCAGTGAGGAACCGAATGAAATCGCGCATCTGGCGTCTGGCAGGTGTTGGCTTGCTCTGTATGAGTGTTGGTGCGCAAGCGCTGGCTGAAGATCGGGGTGACGATAATCAGCAACATCCCCATCCCAACGGTGGCCAGCGTGGCCCCGAAGGGCGGCCGGGCGGTCATGAGGAGCGGCCGGGGAACAATCAGCCGCGCCCGGAGAACGTCCAGCCGCGTCCGCAGACACCAGAGGTTCGCCCGCAGGCACCCCAGGCCCGTCCGGAGATGACCCCGTTCCATCCGCAGAACAGCCAGCCCCGTCCGGAGAACAACCCGCACTTCGAGCGGCGCGAGCAGAACTTCGGCGGCCAGTGGCAGCCGCGTCCACCCCAGAACGATCCCAACCAGCAGAGTCGCCCGGCGCCACAGCCGCAGAACAACCTGCCGATCCAGAGCCGGCCCGATACCGTGCGCCAGACCCAGGAGCCGCTGCGTGGCAACTACTCGGACATTCCCCGGCGCAACGGCTACAACCCCGGCTGGCAGCCCGGCGGCTACAACGGCCGGCCCGGTGGCAACTTCGATCACCCCAACGACCACCGCTGGCCGGGGCGGCCGTCCGGCCATGGCAATGGCTGGGGCCCCGGGCCGCAGTATCGTCCCGGTTATGTGATCGACCGTTTCCCCGACCGCAACTGGCGGGTGCCGTATCGCGGGCAGGACTACTTCTTCTCCGGCGGCTACTGGTATCGCCCGCAGGGGCCACGTTATGTGGTGGTCGCCCCACCGCGCGGGATCCGTATCAGCTACCTGCCCGACTATGCACGGGAAGTCTGGGTCGGCAGCACGCTGTTCTTCCTTGCGGCAGGCGCCTACTACCTCTATCAGGAAGATACCCAGGACTACGTGGTGGTCGATCCGCCCGCCGCCGCGCCACAGGTGGCGCCGGCGCCATCGGGCAATGGCTATGACGTGGTGGCCTACCCGGCCAACGGCCAGAGCCCCGAGCAGGTGCAGCAGGATGGCGAGGACTGCTATCGCTGGGCCGTGCAGCAGAGCGGCTTCGACCCGGCCCGGGCCACCTATGCCCCGGACCCCTCGGTGGTGCAGACCTACCGCCAGGCACAGGGCAACTGCCTGAGCAGCCGCGGCTACCAGGTCAACTACTGATCAGTCGCGGCGCTTCACCACTTCCCGAGGGTCGGCGTGCACCAGCACTTCGGCCTTCGGGTAAACGGCGCTGATCGCATCGGCGGCCTGGTCGCTCAGGCCATGGGCCACCGACAGCGTCAATTCCCCCGGCAACTCCAGGTGCAACTGCACGAACCAGTGGTTGCCCGACACCCGCGTACGCAGGTCATGGGCGCCGAGCACACCCGGCACGCCCTTGGCGAGCTCCAGCATGTGCTGGCTGATTTCGGGCGACAGTTCCTCGTCCATCAGCACGGCAAAACTCTCGCGGCCGATCTGGATCGCACTCCACAGGATGTAGGCCGAGATCCCCAGACCGAACCAGGCGTCCACCTGGGCGAAGCCGAGGCTGGCGAAGACCAGGGCCAGCAGGATGCTGCCGTTGAGCAGCATGTCCGAGCGGTAATGCAGCGAGTCGGCGCGCACGGCGGTGGAGCCGGTGGCACGGATGACCCGATGTTGCAGCACCAGCAGCGCGGCCGTGAGCGCCAGCGACAGCACGATCACGCCGATGCTCAGCCAGGGCGCGCCGACCGGCTCCGGATGGCGGATCCGTTCCACCGCCTGTACCGCGATCAGAATGGCGCTGCCGGCAATGAACAGCGCCTGGGCCATGCCGGACAGCGACTCGGCCTTGCCATGGCCGTAGCGGTGATCGTCATCCGCCGGGCGCAGCGCATAGTGCACCGCCAGCAGGTTGAGGAACGAGGTCACGCCGTCGAGCGCCGAGTCGGTCAGGCCGGCGAGCATGCTCACCGAGCCGCTCAGCCACCAGGCGATGGCCTTGGTCACGATCAGGATACTGGCGACCGCCACCGAGGCGCGGGTGGCCAGGCGCAGCAGGCGAGCGTGTTCGGGGCTGTTGCTCATGCAGGGGCGGTCCTTGTGCGGGCGGGTATCAGGCGGAAGGTTGCAGGCCGTACAGCGCCAGTTGCTGCAGGCTGCCCTTGTGCTGGATCAGCCGCGGATCGTTCAGCGGCAGGCTCTGGCCCAGTTCGGTCTGGATGATGGCCTGCAGTTTCTGGTTGTCCACCCGGCCATCGGTGCCGACGGACTCATGGAGTTTTTCCGGGGCGATCTGCGCGGTGGTGCCGTTGGGCAGGTAGATGGCGCCGGTGGCGAAGTCGATGCCGAAGGCGATCAGCCCGGGGATGACATAGAACAGGATGCCGATGGCATCGAGGCCGGCGACCAGCGGGTCGATCTTGCCTTCGATCTGGCCACGGCGGTCGGGGAAAAAGATCGAGCCACAGGCGGTCAACTGGGTCAGCAGGGTGGCAACCACGACGCCGCCGATAACGCGCGAAGAAATACGCATGCAAGGATCTCCTGGGGGAAAGGCCAACTATACAAGGGTCAACGAATAAGACCGTGATTAATGCAGCTCGGTTCGCCGTTATACTCGGCGGCCTGTTCTGGAGCCACCATGATTTCCTTGCCGATTGATGAAGTTTTGCCTGCCCTGCGCCAGGCCCTGGGCGAACGCCACGAAACCGTGCTCGAAGCCCCGCCCGGCGCGGGCAAGACCACCCGGGTGCCATTGGCGCTGCTGCACGAGCCGTGGCTGGCCGGGCAAACCATCCTGATGCTCGAACCTCGGCGCCTGGCGGCCCGTGCGGCGGCCGAGCGGCTGGCGGCGGAGCTGGGGGAAAAGGTCGGCGAAACCGTGGGTTATCGTATCCGCCTGGAGAGCAAGGTGGGCCCCGGCACGCGGATCGAAGTGGTCACGGAAGGTATCCTGACCCGGCGCCTGCAGGATGACCCGGCCCTGGAGGGCGTCGGCCTGCTGATCTTCGACGAGTTCCACGAGCGCAGCCTGGACGCCGACCTGGCCCTGGCCCTGAGCCTCAATGGTCGCGAGATGTTTCGTGACGAGCAGCCGCTGAAGATCCTGCTGATGTCGGCGACCCTGGAGGGCGAGCGCCTGTCCAGCCTGCTGGGGGACGCGCCGGTGGTGCGCAGCGAGGGCCGCATGTTCCCGGTGGCGACCCGTTGGGGGCGGCCTTTCCAGCCCGGCGAGTTCATCGAGCCGCGGGTGGTGCAGACGGTGCACGAAGCGGTCAGCGATGAAAGCGGCAGCCTGCTGGTGTTCCTGCCGGGGCAGGCTGAGATCCGCCGCGTGCATCAGCAACTGGAGGAAGCCCTGGGCAGCCGCCCGGAGATCCTGCTCTGCCCGTTGCATGGCGAGCTGGACCTGGCGGCCCAGCGTGCGGCCATCGAGCCGGCCCCGGCGGGCAAACGCAAGGTGGTGCTGGCGACCAACATCGCCGAAACCAGCCTGACCATTGACGGCGTGCGGGTGGTGATCGACGCCGGGCTGGCGCGGGTGCCGCGCTTCGACCCGGGCAGCGGCATGACCCGCCTGGATACCCAGCGCATTTCCCGCGCGAGTGCGACCCAGCGTGCCGGCCGGGCCGGGCGCCTGGAGCCGGGCGTGTGCTATCGGCTGTGGTCCGAGGCCCAGCATGAACAACTGGCGGCCTACGGCAGCGCCGAGATTCTCCAGGCCGACCTGGCCGGGCTGGCCCTGCAACTGGCGCGCTGGGGCGTGGCGGTCGAGCAACTGGTCTGGCTCGATGTGCCCCCGGCCGCGGCGTTTGCCCAGGCCCGCGACCTGCTCCAGCGCCTGGGGGCCCTGGCGGTTAGGCCGGGCGAGGCTCCGACGCTGACCCGCCATGGCCAGGCCATGGCCGAGCTGCCGGCGCATCCGCGTATCGCCCACCTGCTGTTGCGTGGCCAGGCGCTGGGTCTGGCGAACATGGCCTGCGATGTCGCGGCCCTGCTCGGCGAGCGCGATATCCAGCGTGGCGGTGGTGCCGACCTGCACAGCCGCCTGGCCTTGCTGGCCGGTGAGCAGCGGGTGGCCCGCGGTGGACAGGGCGGGGTGCAGCGCGCCCGGCAGTTGGCGCGGCAATACCGGGGTTACCTGCGCGGCAAGGCGACCGAGCCGGTGGCCGATCCCGAGCATTCGCGCTGGCTCGGTGCGCTGCTGGCGCTGGCCTACCCGGACCGGGTCGCCCAGCAGCGCCGCGCCGGTGGTGCGGAATACCGCCTGGCCAACGGCCGCGCGGCGATGTTCAGCGAAACCGACAGTCTGATGAAGCAGCCCTGGCTGGTGATCGCCGACCTCGGCAGTCGCCAGGGGCAGCGCGAAGAGCGGATCTACCTGGCGGCCGAGTTCGACCCCGCTCTGTTCGACACGGTGCTGGCCGAGCAGGTGAGCACTGTCGATCAACTGGACTGGGATGAGCGTGAGGGCGTGCTGCGTGCCGAACGCCAGCGCAAGGTTGGCGAACTGGTGCTCAGTCGCGAGCCGTTGACCGGCCTGGACGAGAGCGCCCGCAGCCAGGCGCTGGTCAACCTGGTGCGGCGCAAGGGCCTCGAACTGTTGCCCTGGACGCCGGAACTGCGCCAGTGGCAGGCGCGGGTGGCCCTGTTGCGCCAGCTTGACCTGGCGGACAAGGGCGAGAGCGAATGGCCGGACGTCAGCGACCCGGCCCTGCTGGCGAGCCTGGAGCACTGGCTGGCACCTTACCTGGGGCGGGTTTCGCGGCTCAGCCATTTCGCCAACCTGGAACTGGCGAGCATCGTCCACAACCTGCTGCCGTGGCCGTTGCCGCAGCGCCTGGACGAACTGGCCCCGCACCATCTGAGCGTGCCGTCGGGCTCGTCGATCCGCCTGGACTACAGCGAGCAGCCGCCGATCCTGGCGGTGCGCCTGCAGGAGCTGTTCGGGCTGGCCGAGACGCCGCGGGTGGCCGGCGGCCGGCAGGTGGTGAAGCTGCACCTGCTGTCTCCGGCGCGACGGCCGGTGCAGGTGACCCAGGACCTGGCGAACTTCTGGCGCAGCACCTATGCCGACGTGAAGAAGGATCTGAAGGGGCGTTACCCCAAGCACTACTGGCCGGATGATCCGCTGGTGGCCGAGGCGACGGCGCGGGCCAAGCCGCGCAAATAACCACCCGACACCGCCCACCTGCAGGCGCGTGATCGGCGTCTGTTCAGCCAACCCGCCGGGCGTCCCGCCGCACCGCCTGCGGCGGCACGCCAAAGCCGCGGATGAACACCTCGCGCATGTGACGCCGGTCCCGGAAGCCGGTTTCCCGGGCCACCACATCCAGGCTGTGGCGGCTCTGCTCGATCATCAACCGCGCCGCCTCCAGCCGCAGGCTCTCCACGGCCCTGGCCGGCGATTGGCCGGTCTCGGCGGTGAACACGCGGGTGAACTGCCGCGGGCTCAGGTGCACCACCTCGGCCAGTTCCTCGACGCTCAACGGCCGGCTCAGGTGCTGGCGGGCATAGTCCAGGGCGCTTTGAATCCGGTCCGACTTGGGTGACAGCGACAGCAGTTCGGAGTGCTGCGACTGTCCGCCGGAGCGGCGTTGATGCATGACCAGGCGGTGTGCCACCGACCGTGCGAGCTCGGGCCCCAGATCCTTCTCCACCATCCCCAGGGTCATGTCCATCCCGGCGGTCATGCCGGCGGAGGTCCATACCGGCCCATCGACGATGTAGATCCGGTCGTCCTCGACCTCGATGTCCGGGTAATTCGCCTGCAGGTCCGCGGCATAGGCCCAGTGCGTGGTCGCGCGACGATGGTCGAGCACGCCCGCTGCGGCCAGGACAAAGGCACCCGTGCAGATCCCCGCCGTGCGCCGGGCGTTTTCGGTGAAGCCGCGCACACTGTCGAGCACGCCCGCGTCTGGTGGCGTCAGCGGCTCGAGGGTGCCCGCCACCATCCAGCTGTCGGCGAGGCCGGGCTTGCCCAGCGCCAGCGTGTCGATCTGCATGCCCAGGGACGAGCGCACCAGGCCTCCCGCCAGGGAGAAGTTCTGGATCCGGTAGACCGGCTCCCCCGCGACTATGTTGGCGAACTCGAAAACCGCCTGGGTCGCCAGGGACATGACCTGAAAACCTTCGGTCAGCAGATAGCCCACTCGGTGCATGGCAATGCTCCTGTTCTGATGTCCTGAAAAACTACCATATACGTCGTTTAAGACATAGTCGGTTTTCCGCATCATGGCTCCAGTCCCCCACACATGACGGAGCAGCAACATGACTCAGGAACACAAAGGCACCGCCCTCATCACCGGCGCTTCCAGCGGAATCGGTGCCATCTATGCCGAGCGCCTGGCTCGTCGCGGTTACGACTTGGTGCTGGTGGCCCGCAACCGTGACCGCCTCAACATGCTGGCCAGCCGCATCACCACCGACACCCAGCGCAACGTCGAAGTCTTCCCGGCGGACCTGGCCGACTCGCAGGACCTGGCCCGGGTCGAGCGCAAGCTGCGCGAAGACGCGAGCATCACCCTGCTGGTGAACAATGCGGGGATCGGCACCCACACCAGCCTGCTGGAAAGCGACGTGGAGCGGATGGCCGAGATGATCGGCCTCAACGTCACCGCGCTGACCCGCCTGACCTACGCCGCGGTACCGGGCTTCATCGCCCGCCGGCAGGGCGCGCTGATCAATATCTCGTCGATCGTCAGCCTGGCCCCGGAACTGCTCAATGGCGTGTACGGCGGCAGCAAGGCGTATGTCACCGCCTTCAGCCAGTCGCTGCACAAGGAGCTGTCGGCACAGGGCATCAAGGTCCAGGCCGTCCTGCCCGGGGCGACCGCGACCGACTTCTGGCAGATCGGCGGCCTGCCGCTGGAAAACCTCGACCCGGGCATCGTGATGTCGGCCTCCGACCTGGTCGACGGCGCCCTGCAGGACTTCGACCGGGATGTGCTGATTTCCATTCCGTCGCTGCATGACCTGCAACCGTTCGAACACTACGAAGCCAGCCGGCAGGCCCTGTTCAGCCAGCTTTCCAGCAACCGCCTGGCGCCTCGCTACAGCGCCAACTGATCCCCGTTCATTGAGAAGGACACGACCCATGAAACTCAGCGCAAACACTGTCTTCATCACCGGCGGCACCTCGGGTATCGGCCGGGCCCTGGCCGAGGCGTTCCACCAGCGTGGCAACCAGGTCATCATCGCCGGCCGGCGCCAGGCCCTGCTGGACGAGATCGCCCGGGCCAACCCGGGGATCGACACCATCCAGTTGGATATCAACGATCCGCAGCAGATCAAGGCGGTCGCCGGGGAAGTCATTCGCCGCCATCCGTCGCTGAACGTGGTCATCAACAACGCCGGCATCATGCCCTTCGACAATCCTGGCTCCGGTGACTACGACGATGAGCAGGCCGTAGGCCTCCTGCAAACCAACCTGCTCGGCCCGGTGCGGATCAGCGCGGCGTTCGTCGAGCATCTCAAGCGCCAGCCCGAGGCGTACATCATCAACAACAGTTCGGTACTGGCCTACCTGCCACTGGCGGCCACGGCCCTGTACTCGGCGACCAAGGCCGCGATCCACTCCTACTCGCTGTCGCAACGTTTCGCCCTGCGTGATACCAGCGTCAAGGTGCTGGAAATCGCGCCGCCGTGGGTGGACACCGACCTGATCCACAAGAGCGGCGACGAGCGCGCCATGCCGCTGGACGAGTTCATCCGCGAAACCCTGGTCAAGCTCGAAACCGCGACCACCGAAGTACTGGTGGACCGGGTCGTGCCGCTGCGTGCCAACCAGGGCCAGGGCGAGCATGAGCTGATCCACCAGTTCAACCTGTCGCTGGTCGACAACCCGATTCCTGTCGCCTGAGTGGGTGGGCACCTGCCGTGTTCCGGCAGGTGCCCCAGCATTTTCAATGAAACATTGAAGGTCTTGCCCCGATCGGGCGGTTTTTCCGATTGAGCGGCACGGATAGCCTGACACCACTCCCATTCTGTCGGTGCCAACCTCTGATGAGGTGGCGGGCTCCCGGCAGTGTCAGTTCGAAGTCCAGGAAATCGAAAATGAAAACCCTCTTCAAGGTTGCAAGCCTCGCGCTGGCCATTTCCGCCAGCGCTTTCTCTTTCGCCGAGCAGGCCGCCACGCCGACCGGCAAGGCCGCTCTCGAACAGGTCTACGCGTTCGACGGCGCCATGCCGACGGGGGTGACGGTGAGCGAAACCGGAAGGATCTTCGTCAACTTCCCGCGCTGGGGTGACAACGTCGAATTCACCGTGGCGGAAATCGTCGACGGCAAGCTGGTCGCCTACCCGAACCGGTCGATCAATACCGCCGATCCCAAGGACCCCGCCGCCGGCTTCATCAGCGTGCAGAGCGTGGTCGCCGATGGCCGTGGCCGGCTCTGGGTGCTCGACACCGCCGCTCCCGGGTTTTCCCGACCCAGGGCCGGGGGCGCCAAGCTGGTGGCGATCGACCTGGCCTCGAACAAGGTGGTGAAGACGCTGGTGTTCCCCGCCAGCGTCATCCTGCCGAGTACCTACGTCAACGATGTGCGCTTCGACTTCCGCGTCGGCCAGGCCGGTGTCGCCTATGTGACCGACTCTTCCGTCAGCGGTCCCGGCGGGATCATCGTGGTCGACCTTGCCACTGGCAACGCCAGCCGGCGCCTGAGCGGTGCGAAGTCGACTTCGGTCGACCCGTCCTTCGTCCCGGTGATCGAGGGCAAGCCGGCACTGATCACCCGTGACGCCCAGGGGGGGAACAGCTTCCTCAAGGTCGCCTCCGACGGCATTGCCCTGTCGAGCGATGGCCAGACCCTGTACTTCTGCCCGCTGTCGAGCCGGCACCTCTATTCGATTTCGACCGCGTTGCTGCGCGACGCCAGCGTGAGCGAGGCCGAATTGGAGAAGGCGGTCGTCGACCTGGGGGAAAAGGGCGCCTCGGACGGCCTCGAGGCGGACGCCAACGGTTCGGTGTATGCCGGCGACTACGAACACGACGCCATCCGCCAGCGCCTGCCCGACGGGCGCTGGCAGACCATCGTCCAGGACCCGCGGGCGCAGTGGCCGGACACCCTGTCGATCGGGCCGGACGGCTATCTTTACTTCACCGCCAACCAGCTGCATCGCTCGCCCGGTTTCCATGATGGGCAGGACAAGCGGGAAAAACCCTACCGGCTGATGCGGGTGCGGATCGACGCCAAGCCGGCGGCGACCCACTGAGGGCACTGAAGGCCGCTAGTGCCCGGCCGGCAATAGAAACCGCGCCACCAGCGGCAGGTGATCGGAGATCTTCAGCGTATCGTCCTGGCGCACCTGTGCCTGCACCCGGCGCATCTTCGCGCTGTAGAAGAAGTAGTCCAGCGTGCGGTCCGGGCCGCTGATGGCGGGGTTGTTCGGATAGAAGGTCAGCCACTGCTCGCGGTCGATCCCGCTGGCTTCATTGTTGCTCGGGATCATCGGGTACTTGTCCCACAGCACGTGCAGTTCGCTGTCCGCCGAATAGCCGCCGCGCAACTGCGCCGGCAGGCGCAGATACTGGCCCAGGGGCAGCAGGTTGAAATCGCCGCCGATCAGCCAGGGCGTGCCCTGGCTTTCGAGCTTGTCCAGCAGATGGGTGGTCGCCTGCACCTGGCGCAACTGGGTATCGTTCTGGGCAAAGGGCGCCAGCTGGGTGTTGATCACCGCCAGTTGATCGCCATTGCTCATCGGCAGGTAGTTGAGCAGCAGTGCCGGGCGGGGCTGGAACTGGCGGGCGATCAGGTTGGCCGGGCCGAGGGGCAGTTGCAGGCGCTCGGCATGTTCGACCTGGTAGCGGCTGAGAATCGCCAGCTTGCGGCCGACGCTGCCGAGGATATGCCAGTTGGGCACGAAATCGGCTTTCCAGTCGAAGGCCTGCGTGCTGCACGGGTAGAGGTCGGCGACCCGTTCCTGGAGCAGTTTGAGCTGATCCTGATAGGCGCTGGCCTTGGCGTTGTCGTCCACTTCCTGCAACAGCACGAGGTCCGGCTGCTCGTCACGAATCACCCGCGAGACTTCATCGAGGCTGAAGGCCATGTCGGCCTGCGTCGGGCGTTCATCCTTGCCGTTGCCGTCGGCCGTTTCGTACCAGAACACGTAGCGCTTGCCGGCCAGGTACTGGACGTTCCAGGTCATCACCTTGAGCGCCTGGCCGGCGACCAGCACCGGCGCCTGGGCGGTGCAACTGACGGGCAGGGTTTCCTTGTCGGCGGGGCGCCAGGTCAGGCTGTAGAGGGCGAGGCCGAGCAGGGCGGCGATCAGGACGAGGCTCAGAACGGTGTAACGTAATAAACGGGTCATGGGCGCGGCTTATGACGTTGCAGTTGATGTGGGAGCATACCCGACAGCCTTGTCAGCGGTTAACCCCGCTCCCTGAGGGCTGTCCGGTCAGTCCCGGCCAGGCTTTTCGCTGATCAGCATATACAAACGGAAGAGCACGACGCTGGTGAACAGTTGTAAAAAACTGTGGGCGCTGTCGATGACCAGCGTCAGCAGCGGGTTCTGCGGCTCCGGGTAGAGGTTGGCGGTGATCCCCTTGAGTATCCACAGCGGCGCCATGACGCAGAGGATGCAGGTGAAGATCAGCCAGAAATGCCCACGGCTGAGATTGAAGCTCTCCTTCATCGCCCGCAGGGGCTCGCTCCTGTTCAGCACCAGCCGGTATTCGGCGAAAGCCAGGACCACGGTCAGCCAGATGCCGGGCAGGAAATACAACGACAAACCCAGCACGGTCGCCACGGTGGTGGTCGCCGCCAGCAGGGCCATGCGTGGCCACAGGCTCAGGGCCGCGGCCAGCAGTACGCGATTGGCGGGTGCTTCTGCGCGGGTACGGGCATCGAGGAACAGGATCAGTGCCGCGGTGTACAGCGGGTAGACCACCAGCCCGGCCAGCAGGTCGTAGGTGGGTGGGGCGTCGGGACCGATGGCGCTGTCCAGCAGGTGCTGGAGCACCGTTTCGAGCACTATCAGGGGTAGGCAGAGCCCGGCGATCCGGCCCAGGTTGCGGCGGAAGAAATACAGGGAGTCGCGCAGTACGGTGAACGGAGTCATGGGATCGCTATCAAGGTCAAAGCAAGGCGCCACTTTAACCGATGCGGCTGGCCGACACTCAAATGTAAACGTTGCGTAAGGATCATTGAAACTTCCTGCAACAACCCCATAACTGATGCACGTCCCTGCCAGCGTTGGCCCGGACGACCGATTTCTACCCGGCAATCTCATGAGGTCGCCATGAATAGCGAAGAGCAAACCCTGATCGATGGACTGTTTTCACGGTTGCAACAAGCCGAAAAGGATTCAGCCCCGCGTGACGTCCAGGCCGAGGCGCGGATCAAGGAGCATCTGACGCGCCAGCCGGCTGCGCCGTACTACATGACTCAATCGATCCTGGTGCAGGAGCACGCGATCAAGAGTCTCGACGAGCAGAACAAGCAATTGCAGGCTCAACTCCAGCAACTCCAGGCTGAACTGCAGCAGGCTCGCTCCCAGGGCGCGGCACCGGCGCAGAGCAGTGGCGGGTTCCTGTCGAGCCTCTTCGGTGGCGGCAATCGCGAAGCGGCGCCGGCTCCGGCACCTGCCAGCTCGGGTGGCGGTTGGCGTGAGCCGGCGCGGCCAGCTTTCAACGCCCAGCCGCAGCAGAGCTACAACCCTCCACCCAGCTACGCACCACAGCAGGCGGCCCCGGCCGCGCCGATCGGCAGCGGCTTCCTCGGTGGCGCGCTGAAAACCGCCGCGGGCGTGGCCGGTGGCGTGATGCTGGCCGAAGGTATCAGCAGCCTGTTCCATCACAACCAGCAACAGCCGCAGATCATCGAGGAAATCATCGAGCCCGCGCCGATGAGCAACAACGATGGCTGGGGCAATGGTGGCGGTTGGGGCGACGAGCAGCGTATGGCCAACAACGACGCCTGGGGCAATAACGACCAGGGCGGTTTCCTCGACAGCGACGACAGCGCCTTCTCTGACGACGACTCCTACGTCTGATTCCTCGCAATCCGGGGCGCCAGGGTGCCCCGGACTACCCTTATCCCCCTACGGAAGGCCGTCTTCCCGGCCATTCGCGGACGAAGCGCAGGTGGCGATTGTTCGCGGAATCTTGCCCCATGCTGGCATACTGGGCGTCTGCTCGCTTTCGAGTGTCCGTCAGCCCGCCAGTGCGCGTCTGCGCCATGAGGATTCGCGGTGAAGAAAATCGCTGTGTTCGCCGATGTGCAGAACCTCTATTACACCGTCCGCCAGGCCTATGGTTGCCATTTCAACTATGCCGCCCTGTGGGCCGATATCAGCCGGCGTGGGGAAATCGTCGAGGCCTATGCCTATGCGATCGACCGCGGCGACAGCAAGCAGCAGCAATTCCAGCAGATCCTGCGCAACCTGGGTTTCACGGTGAAACTCAAGCCGTACATCCAGCGCAGCGACGGTTCGGCCAAGGGCGACTGGGACGTGGGCATCACCCTCGACATCATGGATGCGGCACCGAATGTCGATGAAGTGGTGCTGGCTTCCGGCGATGGCGACTTCGACCTGCTGCTCGAACGCATCATCGCCAGGCACGGGGTCGACGCGGTGGCCTACGGTGTGCCGGGGCTGACCGCCAACTCGCTGATTCGCGCAGCGAGCCGCTACGTGCCGATCGAAGGCGCGTTGCTGCTGAAAAACTGAACAACCGATTATTGAAAGGGCAGGGCTTTTGGAACGTATTGCGGTCATCGACTTTGAAACCACCGGGATCTCGCCGAGCAGCAGTTGCCGGGCGACGGAAATTGCCGTGGTCATCCTGGAAGAGGGGCGCATCGTCGACCGTTACCAGAGCCTGATGAATGCCGGTGTGCGAGTGCCAGCGTTCATCGAACAACTGACCGGCATCAGCAACGCCATGCTGCGCACGGCGCCATCGGCCGAGCAGGTGATGAACGAGGTCAACCAGTTCGTCGGCGTCACGCCGCTGCTGGCGCACAATGCGGCGTTCGACCAGAAGTTCTGGGACTACGAGCTATCGCGGATCAAGCGCACCCGCCTGCAGAACTTTGCCTGCTCACTGCTGCTGGCGCGCCGCCTGATGCCGGCGGCGCCGAACCACAAGCTCGGCACCCTGACCACCTATGCACAGTTGCCCAATACCGGGAAGGCGCACCGGGCCATGGCCGATGCCGAGATGGCGGCGAACCTGCTGGCGCATATGGTTGGGGAATTGCGTGACAAGCACGGGCTGCGGGAGTTGTCCCATGACCTGTTGTGCAAGCTGCAGAAAGTGCCGGCGGCGAAGGTGGGGGAGCAGTTGAAGCGGTATCGGGGTGTTTGAATCAAACCAGGATGAGTGTTGCCCTGAGTCGTGTTAATCGAGATCTTTAATCAGGCAGTAATGCACCAGCCAATCCCTCACGTTTTGTGCCTGATTCAATACCAGGTGCACAACGGCTGTGTCGCTGGCGGCGTCATGGCTGTAGATAACCCGATAAGGATTGTAATTCAGTTCTCGATACTGAATGGCCCCCAGTTCCGCAGCTTGCAGGCAGAGCTGTCCGGATTCCGGGTGGTCGTTGAGTCGGTTTTCTACTTTATCTTCCAGTTCACCAAAGTACTTTGAGGCGGCTTGATGGCCAACCTTGTTGGCCAGATGGAGTTCCTGCATGTCGATCGAGCGGATGGCGGCGTGGGTGAAAACCGTACGGGTCATTTTCTGGCTCTACGAGCGCGCATTTCGTCAGCCGTCAGGAACTTGCCTTCGGCATATTCGCGAGAGCTGATAGCCAGTAGCTTGACAAGGGCCAAGGCTTCATCCCGGCGAACTCGATCTTCATAGGATTCGACGACATAAGCCGGCTTGCCGTTTTGCGTAACGATCATCGGTTCTTGAAGGTCCAGATCGGACGCATGTGCTTTCAGGTAGCTGATTGTCTCGACGCGCATGAGCGACTGTCTCCATCGAGGTGCGAGCGGTGTGTTGGAGTATCAGGCTGGGCCGGATGATCCTTGACTAGTATGAACCTAATTCAGTCCGAATTTGAACCGCTCGTAAGATTCTGGGCAAACTCCTCGCCATCAGCCATTTGCAGAGATAGGGATAGTATGGGGAGATGGATAAGCCTGCACGGTACCTACGGCTATTTTCCCGACTTTGGGAAATGTCGTACTTCTGGTGGCGACATGTGCTGTCTTTTCCGTGTGGTGTATCGCCGCTAGCCTTTCCGCGTCATCGCCAAATCGGTGACAGGGCGTAGGAACCCTTGCAATTGACTCTTTCGATACTGAGCATCCACCATACTCGCTGGCTTCTTTAGCCAGTGTGCCCTTTATGGTGGCCGTGCGCGGGCACGTTGATTCGTGGCCGAGTGTCCGAGAGAGCTCGGTTCCTACCCCGCGTACGGCTGCCACCCAAGTCCGTAGGAAGGCTTTACATGGCAGCTCCTTGAATCTCTCGGAGTGTTCCAAAATGGGAAAAGTCATTCTCGAAAGTCTCGCTGAAACCATACAAGGCCTTCTTGATAACGGCACTGCTTCTGGTGCGTCAGGGCAGCTTGGACCTGCAGCCAACATGGCCTTCGAACCGCAGATATTTAACCGCCACCACCTGAAACTCCGCGCCTTGCTCCTGCATGACGAAGCCTGGTTCTGCGCCCGTGATGTCGGGCGGTTGATGGGGATCGAGTGGCACGAGCGCAAGGCGGTCAAGCTCGACCCGGATCAGCGTCGTACCCTGAACCTGCAGGGCAACAGCGGCCCCGAGGAACATCTGATGATCAGCGAGTCCGGTGTCTATGCGATGCTGGTCTATCACTACCTGCCGGAGAACCGCCACTTGCGCCAGTGGCTGACTCACCAGGTGCTGCCGATGTTGCGCGACCAGCCGCAACCGGCTCAGACCCAGGCGCCGAGCCTGGGCTTGCTGGAGTGGCAAGGAGGGGCACTGAGCCTGCTGCACTGGCGCAAGGAGCCCTGGATCCGCCTGCGGGACATGCCGCAGGTGGTGCCGGTGGCTGGGAGTGGTTGTCTCTGGTGAGGGGCTGACCTGAATGACTCTATGGCGAGCGGGCTTGCCCGCGCTCGGCTGCGAAGCAGCCGTAAAACCGGACACCTCAGTGGCCTGGGCGTTCTCGGTTGTCTGGTTTCGGGGCCGCTTTGCGCCCCAGCGCGGCGGTGCGGCGTCCCGACAAGCCCGCTCGCCACAAAAGCTTGATCGCCACATCCCCCTGGTCCGATCACCACAAGCTGTAGCCAGCTTCCATGTCTTGTCAGCCCTTGGCCTTGCCATTGCCGTTGGTTTCCAGGTGCCCCAGTGGCACCCGCGGCTCGATGGCGCTGGACAGCACGACCGAGGTCTTGCTGAGGCCGAACTGGGCCACCCGGTTGATCAGGTCCTCCAGCTCGCCCATCGAGCCCACCGCCGCCTGCATGATCACGCAAGGGTCGCCCGTGACCCGATGGCATTCGGTGATCTGCGGGATCTGCGCCAGATCGTCGTAGATCTGCTGCTTGCCATGCTGGTTCATCCGTAACTCGATCACGCAGCGGATCGGCAGGCCGAGCTTGTCCAGGTCGACCTTGGCCTGGTAGCCGGTGATCACGCCGCTGCTCTCCAGCTTCGAGACCCGCTCGGCCACCGCCGGGGCCGACAGGTTGACCTTGCGCGCCAGTTCGGCGAACGAGGCGCGGCCGTTTTCCAGCAACGCACCGAGGATCAAACGGTCGTATTTATCCATCTGCAGGGTCTCCGCAAGGCCGACTTTCGAAATCACGGTTTATACCCGTGATATCCATGATTTAGAAAGTGCACCGGCGTGATTACGCGGTTTTGTAACTTATTATTTACCGAAGGCCTTTCTAGAATAGCCTTCCCTTGTCCTGCCCAGAGCCTCCCATGCCTGCCCCTCGCCGCTTTCCGCTACCGTTGATCGGTGCCTTTTTCGCGCTGTATTTCATCTGGGGATCGACCTATCTGGCGATCCGCATTGGCGTCGAGTCCTGGCCGCCGCTGATGATGGCCGGGATCCGTTTCGTGATCGCCGGTGCCCTGATGTATGCCTACCAGCGCTGGCGCGGAGTGCCGGCGCCGACCTGGCAGCAGTGGAAGGCCGCCGCGGTGATCGGCGTGTTGCTGCTGACCTTCGGAAACGGTGCGGTGACCCTGGCCGAGCATATCGGCGTGGCCTCGGGGATTGCCGCGCTGACGGTCGCCACCGTACCGCTGTTCACCCTGCTGTGCGGCTACTTCTGGGGGGGCCGCGCCACCCGTCTCGAATGGGCCGGCATCGTGCTCGGGCTGATCGGTATCGCTCTGCTCAACATGGGCTCCAACCTGCAGGGCAGCCCATTGGGTGCGGGCCTTATCCTGCTGGCGGCCGCCACCTGGTCCTTCGGTTCGGTGTGGAGCAAGCACCTGCCACTGCCGCCCGGCGGCATGGCCAGCGCGGCGGAGATGCTGGTGGCCGGCGTGGTGCTGCTGCTGGCCAGCTTTGCCCGCGGCGAGCGCCTGGCCCACATGCCCTCCGTCGAAGGCTGGGTGGTCATGGCCTACCTGGTGTTCTTCGGTTCGATCATCGCCTTCAACGCCTACATGTACCTGCTGAAGAATGTCCGTCCGGCGGCGGCCACCAGCTATGCCTACGTCAACCCGGCGGTGGCGGTGCTGCTGGGCATCCTGTTCGCCGACGAGCACATTGGCTGGCACGAATGCCTGGCCATGGCGGTGATCATCAGTGCCGTGGTGCTGATCGGTTTGCCGCAGTGGCGCAAGCCGAAAGGGGCCTGACAGGTTAAACTGCCGCGCATGGCTTCTTGCGCTGACTCTTTTCCTACGGTGCTCTTTTTTATGGTACTTGCATGACATTCGCCACTCTCGGCCTGATCGAACCCCTGACCCGGGCCCTGGACACTCTTGGCTACAAGGAGCCGACGCCGGTCCAGGCCCAGGCCATTCCCGCCGTGCTGGCCGGCCGCGACCTGATGGCCGCGGCCCAGACCGGTACCGGCAAGACCGCCGGTTTCGCCCTGCCACTGCTGCAACTGCTGGCCATGGAGGGCCCCAAGGTCGCCGCCAACTCGCTGCGCGCGCTGATCCTGGTGCCGACCCGCGAACTGGCCGAGCAGGTCCACGAAAGCGTTCGCCAGTACGCCGAGCACCTGCCGCTGAGTACCTACGCGGTGTACGGTGGGGTCAGCATCAACCCGCAGATGATGAAGCTGCGCCGCGGCGTCGACCTGCTGGTGGCGACTCCGGGCCGCCTGCTCGATCTGTTTCGCCAGAACGCCATCAAGTTCAACCAGTTGCAGACCCTGGTACTGGACGAGGCCGACCGCATGCTCGACCTGGGTTTCCAGGAAGAGCTGGGCAACATCTACCGGGCCTTGCCGAAGAAGCGCCAGACCCTGCTGTTCTCGGCGACCTTCTCCGACGCCATCCGCCTGCTCGCCGGGCAGACGCTGAACAATCCGCTGAGCATCGAGGTCAGCCCGCGCAACGTGGCGGCCAGCACTGTCAAGCAGTGGGTGGTGACGGTCGACAAGAAGCGCAAGTCGGAACTGTTCGTGCACCTGCTGCGCAAGAACAAGTGGAAACAGGTGCTGGTGTTCGCCAAGACCCGCAACGGCGTCGACCAACTGGTGGAAAAGCTCCAGGGACTGGGCGTGAGTGCCGACGGCATCCATGGCGACCGGCCGCAGGCGACCCGGCAACGGGCGCTGGACAGCTTCAAGCAGGGCGAAGTGCAGATTCTGGTGGCGACCGACGTCGCGGCCCGTGGCCTGGATATCGAGGACCTGCCGCTGGTGGTCAACCTGGACCTGCCGATCGTCGCCGAGGACTACGTGCACCGGATCGGTCGCACCGGTCGTGCCGGTTCCACCGGCGAGGCGATTTCCCTGGTGTGTGCCGATGAAGTGAACCTGTTGTCGGCGATCGAGACATTGACCCGCCAGACCCTCAAGCGGCAGGACGAGGCCGGTTTCGAGCCGGATCACCGGGTGCCGCAGACCGACGGGGCCGGCAACGTGGTGAAGAAACCGAAGAAGCCGAAGAAACCCAAGGAATCGGGCGGTGGCAAGCGCAACCTGGGGCGCTGGGTGGACAGTGGCGAGAAACCGGAGGACGTGGCGCCGCCGGTCAAACCGGTGCGCAAGGTGCCGGCGTTCAATACCGGGCCGCGCAAGCGCAAGCCCTGAGCCTGATCTTCCGATCGTTCCCACGCGGTGCGTGGGAGCGATCATGAACATCGAGTCGTCAGACTTCAGGACTGGCGCCGCAGCCACTCCAGCATGCCTTTCCCCGCCACCCGCCCGCTGGCGAAGCAGGCGGTCAGCAGGTAGCCGCCGGTCGGCGCTTCCCAGTCGAGCATTTCGCCGGCGCAGAATACCCCCGGCAACGCCTTGAGCATCAGGCGCTCATCCATCGCTTCGAAGGTCACGCCACCGGCACTGCTGATGGCCTCGTCCAGCGGGCGGGGCGCTACCAACTTCAATGGCAGGGCCTTTATCGCGTTTGCCAGCTGCTCGGGGTCGCCGAAGCAGGCAGCATCCGTCAGCTCACGCAACAACGCCGCCTTGACCCCGTCGATGCCGACCTGGCTGTGCAGGTGCTTGGCCATCGAGCGCGAGCCACGTGGCTTGGCCAGGGCGTTGCGCAGTTGTTCCCGGGTCTTGCCGGGCAGCAGGTCGATCTCGATCACGGCCGAGCCTTGCTGATTGATCTGTTCGCGAATCCCGGCGGACAAGGCGTAGATCAGGCTGCCTTCGATCCCGCTGACGGTAATCACGCACTCGCCGAGGCGCAGGGCGTCGTGCTGCAGCCCGATAGCGACGTTCTTCAGCGGCGCGCCGGCAAACTTGTCCTTCAGCAGTGGGCTCCAGGCCTCGACCTCGAAGCCGCAGTTGCTCGGTTGCAACGGCGCAACCCCGACCGCATGCTGTGCCAACAGCGGCAGCCAGGCACCGTCGGAGCCCAGCCGGGCCCAGCTGCCGCCACCGAGGGCCAGCAAGGTCGCGTCGGGGTTGACGAGCTTTTCGCCGTCCGGGCTGTGGATAACCAGCTTGCCGTCCTGCCAGCCGGTCCAGCGATGGCGGGTGTGGATAACCACCCCGGCCTCGCGCAGACGCTTGAGCCAGGCGCGCAACAGCGGTGCGGCCTTCATGTCGCTGGGGAAAACCCGGCCGGAGGTGCCGACGAAGGTGGTTATCCCCAGGCCGTGAATCCACTCGCGCAGTTCATCCGCGCCGAACGCCCGCAGCATCGGCGCGATCTGCGGTGCACGTTCGGCGTAGCGCGAGAGAAAGGCCGGGTAGGGCTCGGAATGAGTGATGTTCATGCCGCCGACGCCGGCCAGCAGGAACTTGCGTCCGACCGAGGGCATGCCGTCGTACAGGTCGACCTGGATACCCGCCTGGCTCAGGACCTCGGCGGCCATCAGGCCGGCGGGGCCACCGCCGATGATGGCGACGCGGGAAGGAGTATCGGGGGCTGGACGGGTCATGGCGGGCTGAGAATCGGCTGGATGGGGGCGCGTATTCTACGTTTTTCCACAGCCTTGTGTGGGGTGGGCGGTGCGGGGCAGGACCCTCCTGTCTTGCACACATCGATCGAACCGGCACGACATCGGCATGTGTACGAAAAACATACAGTCACCTGTGAGCCTTGCTCTGCAAGGCCTGTGCAGCCTTTCACGCAGGTTATCCACAGGCGGTTCCACAGGCATTGTGGGTAAGCCTGCACAACTCAATGACAGCCTGATGACGTCCAGACCCGCTGTGCACTGTGATGCAAGATGCCGTGGCGGCGGGCTAGGGCCTGGCGGTCCTTGCTGTAGCCGCCGCCGATCACCCCGACCACCGGGATGTCACGGCCCAGGCAGTGGCGCAGGACCTTTTCGTCGCGGGCCGCGACGCCTTCGTCGGTCAGTTGCAGGTAGCCGAGGGCATCGTCCTTGTGCACGTCGACACCGGCGTCATACAGCACCAGGTCCGGCTGATACAGCGGCAGCAGATAGTTCAGCGCATCGTCCACCACCCGCAGGTAGTCGGCATCGCCCATGCCCATGGGCAGGGGGATGTCCCAGTCACTGCGGGCCTTGCGCGCCGGGAAGTTTTTCTCGCAATGCAGGGAAACCGTAATGGCTTCGGGAGTGTCTTCAAGGATGCGGGCGGTGCCGTCGCCCTGGTGCACGTCGCAGTCGAAGATCAGCACCCGGTCCACGCGCCCGCTCTCGAGGAAATAGCGGCTGATCACCGCAAGGTCGTTGAAGATGCAGAAACCTGCCGGGTGGTCGTAGTGGGCATGATGGGTGCCGCCGGCCAGGTGGCAGGCCAGGCCATGTTCCAGGGCCTGTTCGGCGGCCAGCAGCGAGCCGCCGACCGCCCGCACGGTGCGCCGGGCCAGGGCTTCGTTCCAGGGCAGGCCGAGGCGGCGCTGGTCCTCACGGGACAGTTCGCCGGCCATGTAGCGTTCGATGTAGGCCCGGTCATGGGCCAGGGCGAGGATATCCACAGGGCAGATCTGCGGGCGCAGCAACGCCGGGTCGCTGGTCAGGCCGCTGTCCACCAGGTGATCGCGCAGCAGGCGGAACTTGTCCATGGGGAAACGATGCTCCGGCGGAAACTCGGGGCTGTAGTCGTCGTGATAGATCAGTGGCAACGGCATGGCGATTTCATGTAGGAATGAGTGAAGGATCTTATCAGCGCGATACACTTGCGGGCAGGCAACAGCGTGGCAAGGAAACCTGAAGGGGGGAATGATGGAGCCGATACTGGAACTTGAGAGTGCGCGTCTGCTGTTGCGCCAGTGGCGTGACGACGACTTGCCGGAATTTGCCCGGATGTGCGCCGATCCTCAAGTGATGCGCTATTTCCCGGTGACCTTGAGCCGCCTGGAAAGCGCCGCGCTGATCGGGCGCCTTCGCGGCCATTTCGCCGAGCACGGTTTTGGCCTGTGGGCCCTGGAGCGCAAGGACACCGGTGCGTTCATCGGCCTGACCGGGCTGGCCCACGTCGGCTTCGACGCCGACTTCACCCCGGCGGTGGAGATCGGCTGGCGCCTGGCCCATGAGCACTGGGGCCTGGGTTATGCCAGCGAGGCCGCCTGGACCGCCTTGCGCTGTGCGTTCGACCGCCTGGCACTGGAGGAAGTGGTGGCCTTCACCACCGAAACCAATACCCCTTCGCAGAAGGTCATGCAGGCCATCGGCATGCACTACGATCCGTCGGCGGATTTCGAGCATCCCAAGCTGGCCGAGGACCATCCGTTGCGCAAGCACGTGCTGTACCGCATCAGCCGCGACCAGTGGCTGGAAACCCTGCACGGCTAGTGGCCTGTATGGTTGATTCGAATACTCAAATTCGGGCCCAGGGGGTTGCCAGGCAAGGCGCCATGACGAGTCGTAGCAGGGCTACGGCGAGGAATGGCAACGCTGTCTGGCGAAGCCATGGGCTCGGAGTCGAGCATGCGAATTAGCTACACGGGCCACTAGGGCCTGGGGGCTGCAAACGCTGTATCATTTGCGGCATGAGCGCTGTCGTCGAACAGCGAATGACCTCGACCGCCGCAGCCAAGGCTGGGCGGCATTGCCCTGTGTGAGGAGCGTTTTGATGAGCCACGTGCTGGAAGACCTGGTCGACTTGCTGACCCTGGAATCTATCGAGGAAAACCTCTTTCGCGGGCGTAGCCAGGACCTCGGCTTTCGCCAGCTGTTTGGTGGCCAGGTGCTGGGCCAATCCCTGTCGGCGGCGAGCCAGACCGTCGAGGACGCGCGGCACGTACATTCGCTGCACGGCTACTTCCTGCGCCCCGGCGATGCGGCGCTGCCGGTGGTGTATTCGGTCGACCGCGTGCGCGACGGCGGCAGCTTCAGCACCCGGCGCGTGACCGCGATCCAGAAGGGCCACCCGATCTTCACCTGCAGCGCGTCGTTCCAGTACGACGAAAAAGGCTTCGAGCACCAGAGCAGCATGCCGCAGGTGGTGGGGCCGGAGAACCTGCCGTCGGAGCTGGAAATCACCCGCCAGCGCGCCCACCTGATCCCCGAGCACATGCGCGACAAGCTGTTGTGCCCCAAACCGATCGAAGTGCGCCCAGTGACCGAGAAGGACCCCTACAACCCGCAGCCGGCCGATCCGATCAAGTATGTCTGGTTCCGCGCCGACGGCGCCCTGGCCGATATTCCGGCGCTGCACAAGTACCTGCTGGCCTACGCCTCGGACTTCGGCCTGCTGACCACCTCGATGCTGCCCCATGGCAAGTCGGTGTGGCAGAAGGACATGCAGGTCGCCAGCCTGGACCACGCGCTGTGGTTCCACTCCGACCTGCGCGCCGATGACTGGCTGCTGTACGCGATGGACAGCCCCTGGGCCGGCAACTCCCGCGGTTTCTCCCGTGGCAGCGTGTACAACCGCGCCGGTGTGCTGGTGGCGTCGGTGACCCAGGAAGGCCTGATCCGTCACCGCAAGGACTGGGCATGAGCCTGGCCGATGTACGTCACTGGGTGTTCGACATGGACGGCACCCTGACCGTCGCCGTGCATGATTTCGCGGCGATTCGCGTGGCCCTGTCGATTCCGCCGCAAGACGACATTCTCACCCACCTGGCGGCGCTGCCGGCCGACGAGGCGGCGGCCAAGCATGCCTGGCTGCTGGAGCATGAGCGTGACCTGGCGCTGGGGTCCAGGCCGGCGGTGGGGGCGGTGGAACTGGTGCGCGAACTGGCCGGGCGCGGCTATCGCCTGGGCATCCTGACGCGCAATGCCCGCGAGCTGGCCCATGTCACCCTGGAAGCGATCGGCCTGGCCGACTGCTTCGCCATGGAGGATGTGCTGGGCCGCGACGACGCGCCACCCAAGCCGCACCCGGGCGGTCTGCTGAAACTGGCCGAGGCCTGGGACGTGGCGCCGGGCGAGATGGTGATGGTCGGCGACTACCGCTTCGACCTCGATTGCGGGCGGGCGGCGGGGACCCGGACGGTGCTGGTGAACCTGCCGGACAATCCCTGGCCGGAGCTGGCCGACTGGCATGCCGAGGATTGTGCGGTGTTGCAGCGGATGATTGGCCGGTCGTAGCGATTGCCACGAGGCTCAGCGCGGGAACAAGGCTTCCTGCCCCTGTGGTGAAGTGAACATCCGGCTGCCGTCATGCCCCACCCCCGGCACTTCCACCAGCTTCTGAGCCAACCCCTGCGGATGCCGCTGCTGCAGATAGGCAAAGTAGTTGTGCCCGCGCACCAGCCGATACGCACCCTGGGCCTCGGCCGCACAGCTCCTGTCCAGCGCCGGATGGTTCGGGTTGATGTCTTTCTGCCCGAGCAGGTAGGTGACATCACGCTGTACGTAGGCCTGTTCCAGTTGGGCCGGTGATTGCCCGGTGACGTAAGCCGGCAGGTTCTGCAGGCCATACTTCCAGTCGTTGAAGCCCGGGCAGCCCGCCGGGTCGAAACCTTTCGCCGGCCGTTGTGCACTGAAATAGGCGTAGGACGACGGATTGGCGACCACATAACGCAGCCGGATACCGCTGCCGGCCAACTGTGCGTCGCCGTGCCCGACCAGTGCATAACGCTGGACCACCTGCCCACCGCCGGAGTGCCCGGCAATCACCACCTCGCGCAGTGCCGGGAATTTCTTGCGATTGCCCAGGCGCTCCAGGACTTCATCCAGCGCGGCATAGGAGCTCATGGCAGCGGGCCCGGTGGCGGGCTCACCAGCCATCCAGTCATTGTCGTGCCAGCGCAACAGACGGTCGGGCAGGTGATTGCGCCGCACATCGCTCTCGTTGAGAAACTGCGGCGCGATGATCAGCGTGTTGCGCGCCTGGTCCGCCTGGTCCGCGGCCGTTTCGGCGCTCTGCAGATAGGTCATGGCGTTGCGCAGGCGGCCGTGGACGATGATCAGCACCCGCTGCACATCCGGCATCGGCCCCTTCCAGTCGCGGTTGAGGCCGACGCTCAATTCGCCGCCCGACAGTTTCAGGTGATCGGGGCTGACCTCCCTGACGCCATGCTCCGCCGCTCCCGCGCTGACACACAGCCCCAGCAACAGCGCTCCCTGCAGGAGCCGGCTTGCGGGCGATGGCGCCCGACCGGACGAGCGGGCAGCCAACTGGCGAAACACTCCGGTCAGCCAGCCACTGCCTCGTTCATTCACAAACTCTTTGCGGCAAAGGTATCGCATTGACTGAGTTGCCCCTGGGCGAAGCCGACCTTGAACCAGCCCACCCGCTGTGCGGAGGTGCCGTGGGTGAACGAGTCGGGGACTACGCGGCCCTGACCCTGTTGCTGCAGGCGATCATCACCGATTGCATTGGCGGCATTCAAGGCTTCTTCCACGTCGCCGGGCTCCAGCCAGTGCAGGCGCTGCTGGGCATGCCAGGCCCAGACCCCGGCCAGGCAGTCGGCCTGCAGTTCCTGGCGCACCAGCAGGCCGCCGTCGCCCTCCATCCGCCGACCCTGCTGGCGCGCCGCCTGGATCTTCGCCGACACACCGAGCAGTGTCTGCACGTGATGGCCGACTTCGTGGGCGATCACGTAGGCCTGGGCAAAATCGCCGGCGGCCTTGAAGCGCTGGGACATTTCGCGGAAGAAATCCAGGTCCAGGTAGACCCGCTGGTCCGCCGGGCAGTAGAACGGTCCGGTGGCCGACGACGCCAGGCCGCAGGCCGAGTTGACCCGGCCGCGGAACAGCACCAGCGTCGGGTCGCGGTACTGGCGCCCCGCCTGCTGGAAGATCTGGCCCCAGGTGTCCTCGGTGTCGCCCAGAACCGCCCGGACGAAGTCCGCCTGTTCGTCATTGGCCGCCGGCGCCTGGCGCGTCTGCGTGGTGGTGGGTACCGAAGCCTGCTGGCCCAGCTGGCCACTGAGCTGTCCGAGGATCTGCATCGGGTCCTGGCCGGTCAACAGGCCGATACCGACGATCAGGACCACCGCCGTCAGGCTCAAGCCCTTGCCGCCGCCGAAACGCAGGCCGCCGCCACCGGCATTGCTATCGTCGCGAGCATCCACCACGTTGTCGCTGCGCCGTCCTTTTTTCCAGAGCATGTGGGAATCCTCCCGTCGTTGTGCCTTTGAGTGTCGTTGCCGTGACGCTTCACCGCCAGTCCGGTCGTCAGGCACTGGATTGCCAATTGAGTTCAGAAACCGCCACCCGCGCCGAATATCAGACACAATTGCCGCTGTCCCGATCCGTAGCCGGAGCCCGCCGTCCCGTGAACATCGATAGTCGCATCAAATTCCGTCACCTCGTGTGCTTTCTCGAAATGGCCCGCCAGGGCAGCCTGGCACGGGCGGCGGATGTCATGGCGGTCAGCCAGCCGGCGATGTCGAAGACCCTCAAGGAGCTGGAGGAACTGCTGGAGACCCGCCTGTTCGTGCGCAGCAAGAGCGGTATCAGCCTGACCGAGGCCGGGGTGGCCTTTTTGCGTTATGCCGGGCCGTCGGTGCAGACCTTGCGCGAGGGCGTGCAGGTCTTGCGCGAAGGCGAGTATGCCGCCGGCGTGGTGCGGCTCGGGGTGCTGTCGACCGTGGAAAGCCTGCTGATCCCGGAAGTGGTGCGGCGCCTGCACGAGCGCCATCCCGCGCTGGTGGTCAGTGTGGTCACCGGACCGAGCGCCTATCTGCTCTCGCAGTTGCGGGTCGGCGATGTCGACCTGGTGGTCGGGCGGATGACCGATAGCCCGCAGATCCAGGGGCTGACCTTCGAGCACCTGTACAGCGAATCCATGACCCTGGTGGCCCGTCCCGATCATCCACTGTTGCAGGGCGTGCTGGATCGTGCGGCTGTGGAAAACTATCCGCTGGTGCTGCCGCTGGCGGGCACCACCATCCGCAAGTTCGCCGACAGCCTGTTCGTGCAGTGTGGTCTCAACCCCTCGCGGCAGCGCCTGGAAACCCTCTCGGTGGCGTTGAGCCGGCGCTATGTGCTGTCCAGCGCGGCACTCTGGCTGGCGCCACTGGATGCGGTGCGCCTGGACCTGGCGCGGGGCGATTTGCGCGAGATCGACCTCGGGCAGCGTGAGCCGGGTGGTTCGGTGGGTATTTCCAGCAACGCCAGCCTGCCGCTGGCGTTGGCCGCGCAATGGGCTGTGGAGGTGCTGCGGGAGGTGGGGCAGGCCTATCGCGAAGGGCATTATCCATAACCATTTGGTTATGAGTTGGGCCCGGCTTTTCAATTTTCAGCGGTTTCCTCTTGGGGCACGCTGCAACCGCGTGATTTGCAGTGTGTAGCGTGCAGCTACCTTTCCCGATAAAAACAACAGGAGACCGACATGTCTGAAGCAGACAGCAGTCGTTTTGTCATTCGTGACCGTAACTGGCACCCCAAGGCCCTGACCCCGGACTACAAGACTTCCATCGCCCGTTCCCCGCGCCAGGCGCTGGTGAGCATTCCGCAGTCGATCAGCGAAAGCACCGGCCCGGACTTTTCCCATCTGAAGTTCGGCCGTTTCGATAACGACCTGCTGCTCAACTTCAACAACGGCGGCCTGCCGGTGGGCGAGCGCATCGTCCTCGCCGGGCGGGTCTGCGACCAGTACGGCAAGCCAATTCCCCATACCCTGGTAGAAATCTGGCAGGCCAACGCCGGCGGTCGCTACCGCCACAAGAACGACCGCTACCTGGCGCCCCTGGACCCGAACTTCGGCGGTGTCGGCCGGGCGCTCACCGACCGTGATGGCAACTACAGCTTCCGCACTATCAAGCCCGGGCCGTACCCCTGGCGCAATGGCCCGAACGACTGGCGCCCGGCGCATATCCATGTGTCGATCAGCGGCCCGTCGATCGCCACGCGCCTGATCACCCAGCTGTATTTCGAAGGCGACCCGCTGATCCCGATGTGCCCGATCGTCAAGTCGATCGCCAACCCCGAGGCGGTGCAGAGCCTGATCGCCCGCCTGGACATGGGCAATGCCAATCCGATGGATTGCCTGGCCTATCGCTTCGACATCGTGCTGCGCGGCCAGCGCAAGACCCACTTCGAAAACTGCTGAGGAGACCGACCATGCCTGTTCAACTGCTCATGGAAACCCCGTCCCAGACCGCCGGTCCCTACGTGCACATCGGCCTGGCGCTGGCCGCTGCCGGCAACCCGCCCCGTCCCGAGGAAATCTGGAACCGCATGGCCAAGCCCGAGGCGCCGGGCGAGCATATCCTGGTGTTCGGCAACGTCTATGACGGCAACGGCCATCTGGTGCGCGACTCCTTCCTGGAGTTCTGGCAGGCCAACCATGAGGGCGTCTACGACAGCGACTTCGACTCGGAGAAGGCCTTCAACAGCTTTGGCCGCACCGCGACCACCTTCGATGCCGGGGAGTGGACCCTGGAAACCATCAAGCCGGGCGTGGTGAACAACGCCGCCGGTGTACCGATGGCGCCGCATATCAACGTCTCGCTGTTTGCCCGGGGGATCAACATCCACCTGCAGACCCGCCTGTATTTCTCCGATGAGGCCGAGGCCAACGGCAAATGCCCGGTGCTCAACCTGATCGAGCAGCCGCAGCGTCGCGAGACCCTGGTTGCCCAGCGCTGCGAAGTGAATGGACGCACGGCCTACCGGTTCGATATCCGTATCCAGGGTGAAGGCGAGACGGTGTTCTTCGACTTCTGACAAGACTTCGGGAGACGGCCGCCCGGCCGTCTCCCGCAGGTTTTGTGGCGCATGCGATATTTACATCCACATCCACACTGTAGGAGCAGGGCTTGCCCGCGAATAGGCCGGCAAGCCCTACCCATAACCCTCTGTTACGACGCGATCAGTCGTCCAGCTTCGGAATCTTGCGCGGGGCCATGAAGTACATCCAGGTCAGCGCCAGGAAGTACATGGCCGGAATCAGCGTGAACAACACCGCATAGTTGTTGTTCGTGGTGGTCAGGATGTAGCCCACCAACTGGGTCATGAACATCCCGCCGAGCGCCGCACACATGCCGCCAAAGCCGAACACCGTGCTCATCATGTGCTTGGGCGTGTAGTCCATCACCAGGCTCCAGATGTTCGCGGTCCAGGCCTGGTGCGCGCCGATGGCCAGGGAGATCGCCCCCACCGCCACCCACAGGTGACTGGAACCGGCCGCCAGCACCACGCCGATGATGCAGCAGGCGAACAGCAGCATCGACAGCAGCCGGGCGCGGATCGGGTCCATCCCGCGACCGATCAGGAACGACGACAGGATGCCGCCGCCGACACTGCCGAAGTCGGCGGTCAGGTAGATGATGATCAGCGGGATACCCATCTGCGTCACGCTGATGCCCAGGTTGTATTGCTGGTTGAGGAACGGCGGCAGCCAGTACAGGTAGAACCAGAACACCGGTGCGGTCAGCGAGTAGGCGAGGGCGAAGGCCCAGGTGCCGCGCATGCGCAGGATCCGCGAGAACGGCACGCCGGGTTGTTCCGGCTCGGCTTCCTTCTGGATGTACGCCAGTTCCGAGGCTTTCACCGACGGGTGGTCTTCGGGGTTGAAGTACTTCAGGCCCCAGAACAGCAGCCAGACGGCACCCAGCGCGGCCATGCACAGGAAGGCGGCCTGCCAGCCCCAGACCTGCAGGACGATCGGCAGCAGCATCGGGGTGAACATCGCCCCGACGTTGGTCCCGGCGTTGAAGATGCCGGTGGCCACCGCCCGCTCGCCGGCGGGGAACCACAGCCGGGTGGTCTTCACGCAGGCCGGGTAGTTGGCGGCCTCGGTCAGGCCGAGGATGAAGCGGCAGATCATGAAGCCCGCGGCCGAGGTCGCCAGGCCGTGGGCACCGGTGGCCAGGCTCCACAGCAGTACGGCGCAGAAGAACACCCGCTTCACGCCGAGCCGGTCGATCAGTCGGCCCTGCAGGACGAAGCCGACGGCATAGCCGACCTGGAACCAGAAGTTGATGTTGGCGTAGTCCATCGCCGTCCAGCTCATCTCCTTGGCGAGGATGGGCTGCATGACGCCCAGGGCGGCCCGGTCGATGTAGTTCAGGGTGGTGGCGAAGAACACCAGGGCCAGCATGCCCCAGCGGGTCGAGCCGACGGCCATGGCGCCGCGAAGTTTGGCGGCGATGCCGCCGCGGGTGCTGCCCTGGGTCACAGGGGAGCTTTGTGAGGATGAAAGCATGAGCGATTACCCGTTTTTTTTGGAATTGTCTGGCTGGGTTTGCGGAACGTTTGAAGCACTGCCTTGGCCCGGATGATGGTGCGCAGCGGGCAAAAGACCGTCAATTCGCTGCGGACCATTGTGGTCGATAATCGCACACAAAACTAACCAGTTCGTACACTTTGATTGAAGTGGTGGCGTGCTGCATCAATAATCCGGTCACTTCCCGAGGTTCGACAATCCTCGGTTTCGGTCCGTGTCCACAATAAGAAGCCCACTGCCGGGAGTCGATTCATGCAGCGTTCCATAGCCACCGTGTCCCTGAGCGGCACCCTGCCGGAAAAACTCGATGCCATTGCCGCCGCCGGCTTCGATGGCGTGGAAATCTTCGAAAACGATCTGCTGTACTACGACGGCAGCCCGCGGGAAATCCGCCAGCGGTGCGCGGACCTGGGCATCGCCATCACCCTCTTCCAGCCGTTCCGCGATTTCGAAGGATGCCGCCGCGACCGCCTGGCGCGCAACCTGGAGCGGGCCGAGCGCAAGTTCGACCTGATGCAGGAACTGGGTACCGACCTGGTGCTGGTCTGCAGCAACGCCTCGGCCGACAGCCTGGGCGAGCGGCAGATCCTGGTCGATGACCTGCACCTGCTCGCCGAGCGCGCCGGTGCCCGTGGCCTGCGCATCGGCTATGAGGCCCTGGCCTGGGGCCGGCACGTCAACACCTACCAGCAGGTCTGGGACATCGTCCGTCAGGCCGATCACCCCAGCCTGGGGGTACTGCTCGACAGCTTCCACACCCTGTCGCTCAAGGGCGACCCGAGCGCCATCGCGCAGATTCCCGGCGACAAGATCTTCTTCGTGCAGATGGCCGACGCGCCGATCCTGGCGATGGATGTGCTGGAGTGGAGCCGGCATTTCCGCTGCTTCCCGGGGCAGGGCGAATTCGACCTGCCGGGGTTCCTCGCGCCGATCATCCAGAGCGGTTACACCGGCCCGCTTTCCCTGGAAATCTTCAACGACGGTTTCCGCGCCGCGCCGCCGCGGGCCAATGCCGCCGATGGCCTGCGCTCGTTGCTCTATCTGGAAGAGAAAACCCGCGAGCGGTTGGCCCGGGAGGCCGCGCCGGTGGCCCATCTCGACACGCTGTTCGCGCCGCCGCCGGTCAGTGAGAACGACGGTATCGAGTTCCTCGAGTTCGCCGTGGACGAAAGCCTCGGCGCCAAACTGACCCACTGGCTGGAGCGCCTGGGCTTCAGCAAGGCCGGGCAGCATCGCTCGAAAAGCGTCAGCCTGCTGCGCCAGGGCGATATCAACCTGATCCTCAACTCCGAACCCTATTCGTTTGCCCACAGCTTTTTCGAGGCCCATGGGCCGTCGTTGTGCGCCACGGCGATCCGGGTCAAGGACAGCGCCAGTGCCCTGGCCCGGGCGGTGGCCTACAAGGGCCAGCCCTATCGCGGCCTGGTCGGCCCCAACGAGCTGGAACTGGCTGCGGTGCGCGCGCCGGATGGCAGCCTGATCTACCTGGCCGACCAGGATACGGCCGGGCAGAAACTCTACGAAACCGACTTCCACCTGCTGCCCGTCGCACCGTCGCAGGCCGGCCTCAAGCGCATCGACCACATGGCCATGGCGCTGCCGGCCGACAGCCTCGACAGTTGGGTGCTGTTCTACAAGAGCCTGCTGGATTTCGAGGCCGACGACGAAGTGGTGCTGCCCGACCCCTACGGCCTGGTCAAGAGCCGGGCGCTGCGCAGCCGCTGCAGTTCGATCCGCCTGCCGCTGAACATCTCCGAAAACCGCAACACGGCGATTTCCCACGCGCTGTCGAGTTATCGCGGCTCCGGTGTGCACCATATCGCCTTCGATTGCGAGGACATCTTCGCCGAAGTCCGCCGGGCCAAGGAGGCCGGGGTACCGCTGCTGGATATCCCGCTCAACTACTACGACGACCTGGCGGCGCGTTTCGATTTCGACGACGAGTTCCTCAGCGAACTGGCCTACTACAACGTGCTGTATGACCGCGATGCCCAGGGCGGCGAGTTGTTCCACGTGTATACCGAGCCGTTCGAGGGGCGGTTCTTCTTCGAGATCCTGCAGCGCCGCAACGGTTATGCCGGCTACGGCGCGGCGAACGTCGCGGTGCGTCTGGCGGCGATGGCCAAATCCCGCAGCGGCGGGACCCGCCAGGCCCGGTTGTAGCGCTGGCTGAAGCAGGGAGGTGAATTGGCGGGTCTCCCTGCTTCCTTCTCGGTGGCACGCGGCCCATAATCGCCTCCATCCGCCGAGATGGCCGTGAGCCAGAGTGACCATGACTTCAGAACTATCCGCCACGGCTGACGCCTCCGTCGTCGTGCCGCGCAAGAGTCGCAAGAACAATCCCGAGAAGACCCGCGAGAACATCCTCCAGGAAGCCATCGTCGAGTTCGTCCAGCAGGGCCTGGCCGGTGCGCGCGTCGACGCGATCGCCGAGCGCACCCACACCTCGAAACGGATGATCTATTACTACTTCGGCAGCAAGGAACAGCTCTATGTCGAGGTGCTGGAAAAACTCTACGGTGACATCCGCAGCACCGAAAGCCGCCTGAACCTGACAGAACTGGAGCCGCGCGAAGCGATCCGGCGGATGGTCGAGTTCACCTTCGATCACCACGACCGCAACGTCGATTTCGTCCGTATCGTCAGCATCGAGAACATCCACAAGGGCGAGTACGTCAAGCAGTCGGGGGCGATTCGTTCGCTGAACGTCACCATCCTCACGGCGCTGGGCGAGATCCTCGAGCGTGGCGCACAGTCGGGGGTGTTCCGCCGTGGCCTGGACCCGCTGGACGTGCATATCCTGGTCAGCTCGTTCTGTTTCTACCGCGTATCCAACCGCCATACCCTCGGCGCGCTGTTTCCGATCGACCTGCCGAACGAAGAGGTCAAGGTGCGGCACCGGGAGATGATCTGCGAGGCGGTGTTGCGCTATCTGCAGGCCTGAGGGTCTTGCCGGGCAGGGCTGGCGCTTTCTGAGGGCTGTCTCACAGTTTGACGATTCGTCACTGCACCTTCCTGCCCGGGTTCTGGTTACACTGCTGGCCATCGGACATTTCATTCACAAGGATGAGAAATGCTTTTCGGCCCTCAGTTCAGGATTCTGTCCTCGGATTTTTGGCGATCCCACGCACGCGGCTCGTTCGGCTGGCTGGCAATGGCGGTCCTTGGCGCGATGGGCCTGGTCGGCTGCGCTTCGCCGCCGTCGCCTTCGGCGACCGTCGAGCCGGGCGTGCAGATGGGCGACAGCTACGCTCAGGTGCTGGCCGTGGTCAGTCGCAACAACACGGTGACCAAGACCATCGAAGGGCAGGCCCTGCGCGCCGAAGGCTACTCGCCGATGTTCCGGGACTGTCGCAGCAAGTACTTCATCTTTCAGGGCGACAAGGGCTTGCAGCAGGTTCGTCTTGAACCTGCCCCGCACTTGTCTGTTAAGCGCGATTGCCGTCAACCCTGAGCATCATCTTCTAGTGGCCTGTACGGTTAATTTGAGTGTGCGAATTAGCCACACAGGCCACTAGCGCATCCGTGCAGCGCTGGTCGCCTCCTGCGCCATTTGCAACTCTGCGCCATTGAGCCATTGCCCGTAGTAGTCCTTGAGTTCCTGTTCCCAACTGATCACTTCATCCAGCATCTGTTCGGCCTGTTCGCGGGACAGTGCGAAGTGTTCATGATGGCTGAGCAGGTTGTTACGGCTGATCCGGGTGCCTTCACGTCCCACGGCCATGGCCAGTGCCTGGGCCGGGCCTTCATCGAGGATCGGCAGTACGTCGTACATCGGAGAGAGGCGCCACTGGCCCCCCGTCCAGATAATCGCGTGATTGCGCGGATGATCATCGCTGTTGCCGACCAGGGCGTTATAGCACATGCGTTTGAACAGCTCCTGCAGGTCCTGGCCGTACACTCGATGGAGCAGGCGTTACCCCCAGCCGTCCGGCATGGCGTCGTTGATGAAGCCCGGAATACCGCGATTCTTGGTGATGCCGGAATAGGCTTCGGCGCGCAGTGGATAGTGGATCGGGTCGGGGCCCCAGCCGTTACTGGACACGTAGTCGGGGGCATACAGGAACTCGCCGACCTTGCCTTGCAGGGTCAGCCGGCCGAGGGTGATGGTTTCGCCTGTCTGCGGATGCTCCATGTAGATGTAGGCGCGAGACATCAGAAGTCCTCCATCCTGGGTTTGCGCAGGCGAACTCGTTTTGAAGAGAGGCTCGCGCGAGCGTCCTCTTTATGAGTCAGGTGCTTGGTGATTTGCGAGGACTGCTCTACACCGTCCAGTGCGCCGAAAATCATCTCGTCGATGCCCAGCCGCCAGAGCACCAGCATGAAGGAGCGCAGCTCCACCCGTTCCGAACCATTTTCGATCTTGCGCAGGGTGTGTTCGGAGATGCCGAGGCTGGACCTGAAGTCTGACTGGCGCAGGCCCAGGTCGAGGCGCCTGGCCTTTATCAGAAGCCCGATTTTACTGAGGGTGTCGCTGCAACCGACAGGAAAGAACGCCTTCATAATACTCGCCATAGTGAGCCTTATATTGGATAAGGCTCACTATAGCATGTCTTATTTCCCAATGATTCCACAGTAAGGCGCGTTTTAATACGCTTTAAGCAACTTAAGGCTCACTGAAACGAGCCTTATAAGCTCTGGAAATGCCCCAGCATCCGCTGCGAATCCGCTGTCACGCCGCTGAACAGTTCGAACGCCTTGACCGCCTGGAACACCGCCATGGTCCCGCCATCCAGGGTGCGGCAGCCCAGGGCCCGGGCATTGCGCAGCAGTTCGGTTTCCAGCGGGAAGTAGACGATTTCCGCGACCCACAGTTCGGCTCGCAGCAGTTCCCGGGGCACCGGCATGCCGGGCAGCTTGGCCATGCCCATCGGCGTGGTGTTGACCAGGCCGTCGGCGGTTGCCATGGCCGTCGGCAGGTCGCTGCCGGCCCGGGCCCGGCCGGCGCCGAAATGCTGGTTGAGGTTGTCCGCCAGGCTGCGGGCCCGTTCGGCGTCCACGTCGAAGATCGTCAACTGTTTCACACCTTCGTCGAGCAGGGCGTGGGCAACCGCCGCGCCGGCCCCCCCGGCTCCCATCTGGACCACGCGGTCTACGGCGACGCCTTGCAGTCCCCGACGAAAACCTTCGGCGAAACCCAGGCAGTCGGTGTTGTGGCCGACCCGCTTGCCGTCCTTGAACACCACCGTGTTCACCGCGCCGATACCCCGGGCCTCGGGGGACAGTTCGTCGAGCAGCGGGATGATCGCCTGCTTGCAGGGGAAGGTGATGTTCAGGCCGGTGAAGGCCATGCGCTCGGCGGCCTGCAGCAGCTCGGGCAGGGCGTTGACGTCCAGTTGCAGCAGGTCCAGATCGATCAGCCGGTACAGGTAGCGGATGCCCTGGGCATCGCCCTCGCGCTCGTGCATGGCGGGGGTACGCGAGGCCTGGATGCCGGCGCCGATCAGGCCCGCCAGTATGCCCTTGTGGGTAGTCGGGCTCATGGCTGCGCCCCCTTGAGCGTCTGGCTGAAATAGTCGAGCGCCAGGCGGTAGCCCTGGCTGCCGAAGCCGCACATCACCGCCTTGGCGATGGAGGAGACGAAGGAATGATGACGGAACGGTTCGCGGGCGTGGACGTTGGACAGGTGCACTTCGATCACCGGCAGCTCACTGGCCACCAGCGCATCGCGGATCGCCACCGAGGTGTGGGTCCAGGCGGCCGGGTTGATGATGATGCCGGCGCAGCGGCCGCGGGCCCCGTGGATCCAGTCGAGCAGCTCGCCCTCGTGATTGGTCTGGCGGAATTCCACGGTCAGGCCCAGTTCGGCTGCCGTGCGTCCGCACAGGGCGGAAAGGTCCGCCAGGGTTTCATGGCCGTAGGTCGCCGGCTCGCGGGTTCCCAGCAGGTTCAGGTTGGGGCCGTTGAGCACCAGCACGATAGGGGGCATGGGCAAGTCTCCAATTGTTGTTTTTGGCTTGGACCGCAAGGTGATCGGGTCTGAGGAGGTAAAATGTACTAACCAGTTAATCCAGTCAAATGAACAAGACAAGGCATGGATAGCCGTCACTTTTTTCTGTTCGATCAGCGGACAGTAGTGGGGGCACAGCGGCTGCGGGCCTTTAACCTTTGCAACGACGCACTTGACGCCTTTTCATCCAGGGAGAATACTCGGCAAAAATTCATATAGATGACTGGATAACTACAAAAATGAATTCACTCTCCAGCGACGAACGTCTCCCGCTCTATCAGCGCCTGCGCGACGAACTGGCCCGGCAGATCGCCAACAACCGCTGGCGCCCGGGCGAGGCGATCCCCACCGAGGCCGTGCTGGCCGGTGAATACCAACTGTCCATCGGCACCGTGCGCAAGGCCGTCGACAAGCTGGTGGAAGAGGGCGTGCTCGAACGCCACCAGGGGCGTGGCACTTTCATCCGCCGGCCGCAGTTCCAGTCTTCGCTGTTCCGCTTCTTCCGCTTCCAGAACCTGGCCGGCGAACGCCAACTGCCGCAAAGCCGGATTCTCACCATCGATTCGCTGCCCGCGCCTTCGGCCGTCAGCCAGGCCCTGGGGCTGCCACCCGAGGCCGAGGTGATTCGCCTGGTCCGCCTGCGTCTGCTCGAAGGCACACCGGTGCTGGCCGAGGAAATCTGGTTGCCCAAGGCGCCCTTCCAGGCGCTGCTGACGGTCGACCTCGACCAGCAGGGTCCGCTGCTCTATCCGATCTACGAAGCGCTTTGCGGCCAGGTCGTCGCCTGCGCCGAGGAGAGCCTGACCGCCGAAGCCGTCGGCGAAGTGCATGCCCGGCTGTTGCAGATCGAGCCTGACAGCCCGGTGGTGGTGATCGAGCGACTGGCGCGCGACTACGCCGGCCAGCCGCTGGAATGGCGCCGTTCCCGTGGCCATGCCAGCCACTTCCGCTACAGCGTCGAGATTCGCTGAGCCCTGCCTGGGCTCCCTGTTGGTCTACAAGGATAAGAAAATCATGTTCAGTTGGTACCGCGATATCACTTCGAGGGAGCGCAAGACGTTCTGGGCCTGCTTTGGCGGTTGGTCCCTGGATGCACTGGAAGTGCAAATGTTCGGCCTGGCGATTCCCGCGCTGATCGCCGCCTTCGCCCTGAGCAAGGGCGAGGCCGGGATGATCAGCGGCGTGACGCTGGTCAGCTCGGCCATCGGCGGCTGGCTGGGGGGCACCCTGTCCGACCGGTATGGCCGGGTGCGGACCCTGCAGTGGATGATCCTCTGGTTCTCGCTGTTCACCTTCCTCTCGGCCTTCGTCACCGGCTTCAACCAGTTGCTGATCGTCAAGGCGCTGCAGGGCTTCGGTATCGGTGGCGAGTGGGCGGCGGGCGCGGTGCTGATGGCCGAGACCATCCAGTCGCGTTATCGCGGCAAGGTGATGGGTGCGGTGCAGAGTGCCTGGGCGGTTGGCTGGGGCGCGGCGGTCGGGGTGTTCACCCTGGTCTACACCTTCGTGCCGGAGGCCATGGCCTGGCGGGTGATGTTCCTGGTGGGCCTGTTGCCGGCGCTGCTGGTGATCTATGTGCGCCGCAGCGTGGTCGAGCCCGACGCCAGCCAGCGTCAGGCCAAGGTGCAGGGGCGCAGCCTGCTGGCGTCGATGGCGGCGATCTTTCGCCCCGAACTGCTGCGGGTCACGCTGCTGGGCGGTATTCTCGGCCTGGGTGCCCACGGTGGTTATCACGCCGTGATGACCTGGCTGCCGACCTTTCTCAAGACCGAGCGCAATCTTTCGGTACTGAGTTCCGGTGGCTACCTGGCGGTGATCATCGTCGCGTTCTGGCTCGGCTGCGTGGTCAGCGGGATGCTGCTGGATCGTATTGGCCGGCGCAAGAACATCATCCTCTTCGCCTTCTGCTGCGTGATCACCGTGCAGTGCTACCTGTTCCTGCCGTTGAGCAACGCGCAGATGCTGTTCCTCGGTTTCCCCCTGGGTTTCTTCGCCGCGGGTATTCCGGCCAGCCTGGGCTCGTTCTTCAATGAGCTGTATCCGGCGGATGTACGCGGGGCCGGTGTCGGCTTCTGCTACAACTTCGGCCGGGTGCTGTCGGCGGTGTTTCCGTTCATGGTCGGGCACATGAGCGAGTCGATGTCGCTCGGCTCGGCCATCGGCATCGATGCCGGCATCGCCTATGGCGTGGCGGTGCTGGCGGCGCTGCTGCTGCCGGAAACCCGTGGGCGCAATCTGCAGGACGTCACGCCGCAGGCGGAGTCCGGCAAGGGGGCGGGCCAGTTGTCCCATTGATTTCACCTTCTTCCCGCCCCGACCGGCTTCTGTTAGGAGCCGGCTTGCTGGCGATAGCGACCTGTCAGACAACGGTGATGTTGCCGGATGGATCGTAATCGCCAGCAAGACGGCTCCCACAGGGTGGAGGCGGGGTTCTTGAGTTCACAGATGAGTTCCATGTCCGAGATTTGCCCATTGCCCATCAGCGGCATCGATGCCCACGCCCATGTCTTCGAACGTGGACTGGGCCTGGCGACCGTGCGCCGCTACGCGCCGGATTATGACGCCAGCCTGGCCGACTACCTGGCGCGGCTGGAGGAAAACGGCCTGAGCCACGGCGTATTGGTGCAGCCGAGCTTCCTCGGGACCGATAACAGTTATCTGTTGGCCGCCTTGCAACAGGCCCCTGAACGGTTGCGCGGGGTGGTGGTGGTCGAGCGCGATATCGCCTTCGACGAGTTGCAGCGCATGGCTGCCCTTGGCGTCGCGGGTGTCCGTCTGAACCTGATGGGGCAGTCGCTACCGGATTTCACCGAGGCCGGCTGGCAGGCGTTTTTCCGGCACCTGCGGCAGTTGGACTGGCATGTCGAGTTGCATCGCCATCTTGAGGATATGCCGGGTCTGGTCCAGCCTTTGCTGGAGATGGGCTGCAAGGTGGTGGTCGACCACTTTGGCCGTCCCGATGCGCGCCTCGGTGTCGAACAGCCAGCCTTCGCCCGGTTGCTTGAGCTGGGCGAGAGCGGGCGCCTGTGGATCAAGGTATCGGGCATCTACCGGCTGGGCGGGACGGCGGCGCAGAACCTGCATTTCGCGGAAAAGGCCCTGTCGCTGATGCTACAGAGCCTGGGGCCGGACCGCCTGCTGTGGGGCAGCGACTGGCCGCATACCCAGCACGAACAGGCGGTGAGCTTCGCCAGCGAGTTCGATCGCCTGCGCCGCCTGGCCTGTGCGCCGCCGTTGCGCCAGCATCTGCTGTGCGATACGGCGGCGCAGTTGTTCGGTTTCGTTCGGGCCTAATGCGGACAGTATGCGCAGCGGCGTCGGTTGCTTTCGCGGGCAAGCCCGGCAGTCCCTCGTCGTACATGTTCCTTGTCTAAGACACAGGCCTGTAGGAGCCGGGCTTGCCCGCGAAAGCGCCCTGTCAGATGAAACCCAGGCCGGCTGACACCCCGTCAGCCGGCCCTCACCGGCTTCAGCGGCGGGTCAGCAGGACCCCGGATTCCATGTGGTGGGTCCAGGGAAACTGGTCGAACAATGCACAACGCTCGATGCGATGGGTGTCGTGCAACTGCGCGATGTTCGCCGCCAGGGTCTGCGGATTGCAGGAGATGTACAGGATGTTGTCGAAACGCCGGGTCAGCTCGCAGGTGTCCGGGTCCATGCCGGCACGGGGCGGATCGACGAACACGCTGCCGAACGTGTAGCTCTTCAGATCGACACCCGCCAGGCGGCGGAACGGCCGCACCTCGTTCAGCGCCTCGGTCAGTTCCTCGGCCGACAGGCGCACCAGGGTGACGTTGCCCACGGCATTCTCGTCGAGGTTGCTCAGCGCGGCGTTGACCGAGGTCTTGCTGATCTCGGTGGCCAGCACCTTGCGTACCCGGGTCGCCAGCGGCAGGGTGAAGTTGCCGTTGCCGCAGTACAGTTCCAGCAGATCGTCCGAGCGCTCGCCGAGGGCGTCATAGGCCCAGTTGAGCATCTTCTGGTTCACCGTGCCATTGGGCTGGGTGAACGCCCCCTCCGGTTGCCGGTAACTGAAGCGGCGCCCGGCGATCTCGAACTTCTCCACCACGTAGTCGTGGCCGATCACCACGCGCTTGCCCTTGGAGCGGCCGATGATGCTGACGCCGAGATCGGCCGCCAATTGTTCGGCGGCGCTCTGCCAGTGTTCGTCCAGCGGGCGGTGGTAGCACAGGGTGATCATCGCGTCGCCGGCCAGGGTGGTCAGGAATTCCACCTGGAACAGCTTGTGGCTCAGCGCGGCGCTGGCCTGCCAGGCCGCCTTGAGCCGGGGCATCAGTTCGTTGATGCGCAGGCTGGCGATCGGGAATTCTTCGATCAGGATCGGCGTGCGCTTGTCGTCCTGGGCGAACATCGCGTAATGACGCTCGCCGGCTTCGCGCCACAGGCGGAACTCGGCGCGCAGGCGGAAGTGTTGCTGCGGCGAGTCGAAGACTTGCGGCTCGGGGGCATCGAACGGCGCCAGCAGGTCGCGCAGGCGCGCGACCTTGTCGTTGAGCTGGGCGGTGTAGGTCAAGGAATCGAAAGTCATGCGTTGAACCAACCCAACTTGATCACGAACAGAATCGACAGGATCACCAGGGCCGGGTTCAGCTCGCGGCCACGGCCGGACAGCAGCTTGACCGCGGTCCAGGCGATGAAGCCGAAGGCGATGCCGTTGGCGATCGAATAGGTGAAGGGCATGGCCAGGGCGGTGACCACCACGGGCGCGGCCTCGGTGATGTCTTCCCAGTTGATTTCCGCCAGGCCCGAGGTCATCAGTACCGCGACGAACAGCAGTGCCGGCGCGGTGGCGAAGGCCGGCACGCTACCGGCCAGCGGCGAGAAGAACAGCGCCAGCAGGAACAGGATGGCGACCACGATGGCGGTCAGGCCGGTGCGGCCGCCGGCGCTGACACCCGCGGCCGACTCGATGTAGCTGGTGGTGGTCGAGGTGCCCAGCAGCGAGCCGGCCATGGCGGCGGTGCTGTCGGCGATCAGCGCACGGCCCATTTTCGGCATGTGGCCATCCTTGCCCATCAGTCCGGCGCGCTTGGCGACGCCGATCAGGGTTCCGGAGTTGTCGAACAGGTCGACGAACAGGAAGGCGAAGATCACGCTGACCAGGCCGATGTCCAGGGCGCCCTTGATGTCCAGTTGCATGAAGGTCGGCGCCAGCGACGGCGGCGCCGAGGTGATGCCGGCGAACGGGCTGAAGCCCATCAGGATCGACACGGCGGTGACCCCGAGGATGCCGATCAATACGGCGCCACGGACTTTCATTGCGTCCAGCGCGACGATCACGGCAAAGCCGAGCGTGGCGAGGATCGGTGCCGGCTGCTTGAGGTCGCCGAGGCCGACCATGGTCGCCGGGTTGCCGACCACGATGCCGGCGTTGTGCAGGGCGATCAGCGCCAGGAACAGGCCGATACCGGCGGCGATCGCCGAGCGCAGTGGCAGCGGGATGCTGTTGATGATCCATTCGCGGATGCGGAAGATCGACAGCAGGAAGAAGCACACCGCCGAGATGAACACCGCGCCCAGCGCCACTTGCCAGGTGTGGCCCATGTGCAGGACCACGGTGTAGGTGAAGAAGGCGTTCAGGCCCATGCCCGGCGCCAGGGCGATCGGGTAGTTGGCGATCAGGCCCATCACGGTCGAGCCGATGGCGGCGGCCAGGCAGGTCGCGACGAACACCGCGCCCTTGTCCATGCCGGTTTCGCCGAGAATGCTCGGGTTGACGAACAGGATGTAGGCCATGGCCAGGAAGGTCGTGACGCCCGCGAGAATCTCGGTGCGCACATTGGTATTGTGTGCCTTGAGTTGAAACAGCCTTTCCAGCATCTCTGCTCCCCAATGGCGCTTTCGGCGCCTCGAATGAATCGGTCCCAACAGCAAAGCACAGACGCTGATGGCCTGATGAAACTTGGCTGTGGGAAAAACCGCGCATCATACCAGCCGGACGGTGCAATAGGGACGGCTGTTTGGCCGCCCATTTCGCCGCGACTGTGCACGAACTACTCCGAAAACCGCGCGCTGAGGCATACTCTCGGCACGGAAAGAGGGAGGAAGTATGAAATCAGTCAGCAATTGCCGTGCCATGGGCCGGCTGCTCTGCGCCGGCCTACTCTCGCTGGCGGCCATCGGGCCGTTGCAGGCGGCGCCGGCGGCGGCCTTGAAAGGCGTGGCTATCTACACAGTGGCGTCGCAGGGAATCATCGAGGATGTTTCTGACGGACGCCGGCGCACGCAGAATGCCCATCGTGGGCCGAACATCACGGTGACGGTGGTGGAACTCGGCTATGGCCGGGCGCCCGGGGCCACGTTCAATGGCACCCCGATCAACTACAGCCAGCGCAACTCCCTGTGCGAGTTCAACAAACCGTTCGTGCCGTGCAGTGGTGGCGCGGTGGTCGGCTACAGCTACATCTACGACCTGGGGGACCTGCAGCAGGGCACCTTCAGCTTCAGCGACCGTTCGCTGACGATGCCGGTGCAGACGATGACGGCGACCATCGACATCAACTGATCGCCGTCTCCCGCCGCCTGGGCTTCAGGCGGTTTCGGCCTGGCGCTCGTGCATGCGGTCGCGGTTGGCCAGGGTCGGGAACAGTTTCATCCAGGTGCCGGTCACCAGCAGGGTACCGACCCCGCCCAGCACCACGGCGGGTACGGTGCCGAACCAGTGGGCGGTCAGCCCCGACTCGAATTCGCCCAACTGATTGGAGGCGCCGATGAACAGGCCGTTCACGGCGCTGACCCGGCCGCGCATCTCGTCCGGGGTTTCCAGTTGCACGAACGAGGCGCGGATCACCATGCTGATCATGTCCGCGGCGCCCAGCACCACCAGCACGGCCAGGGAGAACCAGAACGAGGTCGACAGGCCGAAGGCGATGGTGGCGACGCCGAACACGCCGACGGCGGTGAACATTACCCGGCCGACCTTGCGCTCCACCGGGAAGCGCGCCAGCCACAGCGACATCAGCAGCGCACCGACCGCCGGTGCCGAGCGCAGCAGGCCCAGGCCCCACGCGCCGGTCAGCAGGATGTCCTTGGCGAACACCGGCAACAGTGCGGTCGCGCCGCCCAGCAGCACCGCGAACAGATCCAGGGAGATGGCGCCGAGAATGTCCGGACGGCTGCGGATGAAGCGGATGCCCGCCAGCAGCGAGTCGAGGGTGGCCTTGGCCTTGTTCAGCGGCGTCTGGCGCGCCGGGAGGTTGAGCATCAGCAGGCAGGAGACCCCATACAACGCCACCGTCGGCCCATAGACCCAGACACTGCCGAACGCATACAGCAGGCCGCCGATGGCCGGCGCGACGATGGTCGCCAGTTGCTGCGCCGACTGGGCGGCCGCCACGGCGCGAGGGAACAGCGTCGCCGGCACGATGGACGGCAGCAGCGCCTGGGTGGTGGGCATTTCGAAGGAGCGGGCGCCGCCGAGCAGGAACGCGAGGATGAAGATCATCTCGCGGCTGACCTGGTGGGTCAGGCTGCCGATCACCAGGCTCAGGGCGATCAGTGCCTGTACCGTCTGGCACAGGGCGGCGACCTTGCGCCGGTCGTAGCGGTCCGCGACATGTCCGGTGTGCAGCATGAACAGCACCCGTGGCGCGAACTCCACCAGCCCGACCAGCCCCAGGTCGAGCACGTTGCCGGTCAGTTGATAAAGGTTCCAGCCGATGGCCACGGTGAGCATCTGGAAACCGCTGGCGGTGAAGATGCGGGCCAGCCAGAACGCGAGGAAGGGGCGGTGATGACGCAGCAGCAAGGGTGTCTCGGTGGGCATCGGGAGGGCTCGCCTGAGCGGGATGAAAGGTGAAGATTATCATTGCGATGTAACAAAAGGTTACTGAGCTATTCATCTATTGTCTGTCCGGCCTTTTCCTGCGGCGAATTTTTGCGGATCAGTTGTCCTCTGCTCCTGAGACAACCTGTCGCGCGGCAACCGGCCACTCCACCCGTTCGTCGTAATGGGACTACTCTTTCAACGTTGGTTGATCCAGATCAATTGCCTTTTGGGCGGTGATCAGGGTCCGACTCCCTGCGTTGCGATGGGTTGAAAAAAAGAGAACGAAGCCAAATTCGCCGCACTCCATATTCGTGGGGGCAGTGGCTGGGCCTGTGGGTCGACAGCCGGTATTACCTGACAGAGGAAAGCTTATGTTCGGCTTAGAGGCACTAGATCTCGCCCGAATCCAGTTCGCATTCACCGTTTCCTTCCACATCCTGTTCCCGGCCATCACCATCGGCCTGGCGAGTTACCTGGCGGTGCTCGAAGGGCTGTGGCTGAAGACGCGCAACGACACCTACCGCGACCTTTACCATTTCTGGTCGAAGATCTTTGCCGTCAACTTCGGCATGGGGGTGGTCTCCGGGCTGGTCATGGCCTATCAGTTCGGCACCAACTGGAGCCGTTTCTCGGACTTCGCCGGTTCGATTACCGGGCCGTTGCTGACCTACGAGGTGCTCACCGCCTTCTTCCTCGAAGCCGGTTTTCTTGGCGTGATGCTGTTCGGCTGGAACAAGGTCGGCCGCGGGCTGCACTTCTTTTCCACGGTGATGGTGGCGATCGGTACGCTGATCTCGACCTTCTGGATTCTCTCGTCCAACAGCTGGATGCAGACGCCCCAGGGCTATGAAATCGTCGATGGCCGGGTCATTCCGGTGGACTGGCTGGCGGTGGTGTTCAACCCGTCGTTCCCCTATCGGCTGATGCACATGGCCACCGCCGCGTTCGTCGCGACGGCGTTCTTCGTCGGCTCCTCGGCGGCCTGGCACCTGTTGCGTGGCCGTGACAATCCGGCGATCCGGACAATGCTGTCGATGGCCATGTGGATGGCGCTGATCGTCGCGCCGATCCAGGCGGTGATCGGCGACTTCCACGGCCTCAACACCCTCAAGCACCAGCCGGTGAAAATCGCCGCGATCGAGGGCCACTGGGAAAACGTCGGCGACGAGCCGACCCCGCTGATCCTGTTCGGCTGGCCGGACATGAAGGCCGAGAAGACCCGCTTCGCCCTGGAGATTCCCTACCTGGGCAGCATGATCCTGACACACACCCTGGACAAGCAGGTGCCGGCGCTCAAGGAGTTCCCGCCCGAGGACCGGCCGAACTCGACCGTCGTGTTCTGGTCGTTCCGGGTCATGGTCGGCCTGGGTCTGCTGATGATCTTCACCGGTCTCTGGGCCTTGTGGCTGCGCAGGCGTGATCGCCTGTACGAGAACCGTGCGTTCCTCCACCTGGCCTTGTGGATGGGGCCGTCCGGCCTGATCGCGATCCTGGCCGGCTGGTTCACCACCGAAATCGGCCGCCAGCCGTGGGTGGTCTATGGCCTGTTGCGCACGGCGGATGCCTCCTCCGGGCATAGCGTCATGCAGATGAGCATCACCCTGGCGCTGTTCGTCGTGGTGTATTTCTCGCTGTTCGGTGTCGGCCTGGGCTACATGATGCGCCTGGTCCGCAAGGGGCCGAAGACCAACGAAGGCGCGGAAACCAGCCACGGTGGTCCCGGGCAGAAACGTACTCCGGCCCGTCCGCTTTCCGCTGCCGATGAAGACAGCGAAAACGGTCACGGCGACAGCCTGAACAAGGGGAACTGAGTCATGGGTATCGATCTTTCGCTGATCTGGGCCGTGATCATCATCTTCGGCATCATGATGTACGTGGTCATGGATGGTTTCGACCTGGGCATCGGCATTCTCTTTCCCTTCATCAAGGACGATCGTGACCGCGATGTCATGATGAACACCGTGGCGCCGGTCTGGGACGGCAACGAAACCTGGCTGGTGCTCGGTGGCGCGGCGCTGTTCGGCGCCTTCCCGCTGGCCTATTCGGTGGTGCTGTCGGCGTTGTACCTGCCGCTGATCTTCATGCTGATCGGGCTGATCTTCCGCGGCGTGGCGTTCGAGTTCCGCTTCAAGGCCAAGGAGCACAAGCGGCATATCTGGGACAAGGCGTTCATCGGCGGTTCGATCGCCGCGACCTTCTTCCAGGGTGTGGCGCTGGGCGCCTTCATCGACGGGATCAAGGTGGTCGACCGGCAGTTCGCCGGCGGCTCGCTGGACTGGCTGACCCCGTTCACGCTGTTCTGCGGCGTGGCGCTGGTGGTGGCCTATGCCTTGCTCGGCTGCACCTGGCTGATCATGAAGACCGAAGGCAAGCTGCAGGAGCAGATGCACGACCTGGCGCGGCCGCTGGCGTTCGTCCTGCTGGCGGTGATCGGTATCGTCAGCATCTGGACGCCGCTGAGCCATGCCGAGATCGCAGCGCGCTGGTTCACCCTGCCGAACCTGTTCTGGTTCCTGCCGGTGCCGATCCTGGTGTTGGTCACGCTGTACGGGCTGATCCGGGCGGTGGCGCGCAACGCGCACTACACGCCGTTCCTGCTGACCCTGGTGCTGATTTTCCTCGGTTACAGCGGCCTCGGTATCAGCCTGTGGCCGCACATCATCCCGCCGTCGATCTCGATCTGGGATGCCGCCGCGCCGCCGCAGAGCCAGGGTTTCATGCTGGTGGGGACGCTGTTCATCATCCCGTTCATCCTGGGCTACACCTTCTGGAGCTACTACGTGTTCCGCGGCAAGGTGACCCACGAGGATGGTTATCACTAGTACCTGTCGGCGGCGCCCGCTCGGGTGCCGCCGTTTCGATGACGAGGAAGCGGATATGCGTGGCAAGCCTTCATTGCAGGAAATCGAACAGGCCGAGAAGAAACCGCTCTGGCAGCGCCTGGGCTGGCTGGCGATGATCTGGGCGGGCAGCGTGCTGGCGCTGTTCGTGGTGGCCAGCCTGATGCGCCTGTTCATGAGCGCGGCCGGGTTGACCACCCATTGAGCCCTTCGCGGGCAAGCCCGCCCCACACTGACAGTGCGCGCCATACTCCCTGTGGGAGCGGGCTGGCCCGCGAAAAACGTCCGCCGAGAGCGGGCCGGACTCCCTCTTTCGCCTACTTGCGCGCCTTGAGCACCACGAACTTGGGCGTCGCCGCCACCTGCTCGACCCCACGGAACAACCGCGCCAGCTTGCTGTGGTAGCCCAGGTGGCGGTTGCCGACGATGTACAGTGCGCCACCGACCACCAGGGCTTCCCGGGCCTGCTGGAACATCCGCCAGGCGAGGAAGTCGCCGACCACCTGCTGCTGGTGGAAGGGCGGGTTGCACAGCACCACGTCCAGTGACTGCGGTTCCTGCCCGGCCAGGCCATCGGCGGCACGCACGGTCACTTCGCGCTCGCCCAGAATCGCCTGCCAGTTTTCCCGCGCCGACTGCACCGCCATGAACGACTCATCCACCAGCGTGTAGTGGGCCTGCGGGTTCTGCAGGGCGCTGGCGATGGCCAGTACGCCGTTGCCGCAACCCAGGTCGGCGACCCGGGCGCTGCCCAGGTTCCCTGGCAGGTGCGGGAGGAAGGCGCGCGTGCCGATATCCAGGCCTTCACGGCAGAACACGTTGGCATGGTTGAGCAACTCGATCGCCGGGCGGTCGAGCCGATAGCGTGTCGGGTAGGGCGATGGCACCCGGTCGCGGGGCTCGGGTGTCGCCACCAGCAGGCGGGCCTTTTTCACCGCCAGCGAGGCCTGCACGTTGCCGACGTAGCGCTCCAGCAGATCACCGGCGGCCCGTGGCAGGTGCTTGACCATGGCGCCGGCGACCACCTGGGCGCCGGGGGCCAGTTGGCCCTGTAGGCGAATCAGTTGTTCCTCCAGCAGGGCGAGGGTCTTGGGCACGCGGACCAGCACCCGGTCGAACGGCCCGACCAGTTGCTCGCTGGTCGGTACATGGCGGACCGCGTCGAAGGCCTTGCCATTGCGCGCCAGGTTCTTTTCCAGGCCCAGCGCGGCGAGGAACGAATCACCACTGCTGGTGAGCTGTACATGGCCTTCCAGGCTGGCGGCCAGGGCGCCGAAGCTGTCGTTGAGCACCAGCACCCGGGTGCCCGGCGAGACGCCCTGTGCGGCCAGGTGGTCGAGCAGGTATTGATCGGCCGCGTCGAATGCCTGCAGGGGTTCACCCTGCTGTTCAGGCTGGCGGATCAGGTCGAGACGGGCGAACGGACTTTCTAGCAGGGGCATGGTGCACGGGCTCTGGGGGACGGTTTGCGGCTGCCATGCACGGCTGTTCGTGCCGGGCGAGGCTGGCAACGGTATGGCAGGAGGGGGATTTTACGTGGGTTTCGAGCAGATTGCCTGTTGCGTGTGGAGGTGGCAGATCCTTCTGCCAGGAGATCGGGGTGCAATCAGTAAAGCAATCCGGATTTGGCTGCACGCAGCACTGCCGATGCCTTGTTGCTCACACCCAGCTTTCTCATGATGGTGCTCATGTGGAAACCCACGGTTCGCGTGGTCAGATTGAGAATGTTGGCTATCTCTGCGGCGGTCTTGCCTTCGGCCGTCCACTTGAGAATTTCGGTCTCCCGCGGCGACAGCGGATGGCTGTTCTGTGCCGGACGGGAACTGGCCAGTCTTTGCGCCATGAACGAGTGCAGCCAGTTGCACAGCCACAGCACATGACCTGTCTTGGAGTAGAACTCGTTGGAGGTGATGGGCTCGCAGGTTCGCGACAGGCTCAGGGTGCTGACAATCCCGCGAATGTCGTGGACCGACTGCGACCAGCCGTGGTTGAGACCATGGGCCTGCATGTCACGCCAGAGCGCCGGGGCACTTCTGAAGGCTTCAGGTCCCCACAGGATGGGGAACACCGAGTTGTGGCAGTGCGTGAGCAGGGGGTCGACGGCAATGTAGTTGTTGCGCTGATAACATGCATTCCATTCTGCGGGGTAATTATTGAAGGATGAGGTGTTGGGCTGAGTGCCTCCTAATAAGCTGCTGACCCTGAATGAAACAAAAGTGAAACGTATTTGACCTGCCAGATTGAAAACCGCATTGAAGACTGCCTGTTCTTCTTTTTCACTCATGAGCTGGTGCAGTTGATTATCCTGCCAGTTCTCCATTGAGGTACCCTTCCTAGACGCGATATTCGTTGAGTCCGACGTGCTTGGGTAGTGTAGGAAAATTCTTGTTCTGGGTGTGATTTTTTTATATGGCACTGATATTTTTATCGCCTTTCAAGGGGCGGGTTTATCGCGCAGGGCATAATATCATTTGGCCTTTTGTGGGTTTTCGTGTGTCTTGCCAAGTGTGAAAATGTGTGAGGATTAGTGGGGGTATTATTAGATTATGCTTGGTATGCTCTTGTAACTTCATGTTTTTGCTAGTGGCTATATTTTTTATTTTTTTTGTATATGTTTTTTCTGAAAACTTATACCACTACAAATCACCGGTGTTTCTGTGGCCGGCTTTGCGCGAAACTGGGGGCACATTCCCGATGGAGCGCACCATGACCGTCAGTGCCGAAAAATTCACCCGGCAGACCCTGCTCGAGGTCTGCCCCCTGACTTCCAGCCTGTTCACCCTGCGAACCACACGGGATGCTGGATTCCGCTTCCGGGCCGGTCAGTTCGCCCGCCTGGGGGTGACCAAGGCCGATGGCAGCGTGGTGTGGCGGGCCTATTCGATGGTGTCGTCGCCCCATGACGATTTTCTCGAATTCTTTTCCATCGTCGTTCCGGGAGGGGAGTTTACCAGTGAGCTGAGTCGCCTGGCCGTGGGCGACTCGCTGCTGATCGAACGCCAGGCCGTGGGCTACCTGACCCTTGACCGTTTCGTCGACGGACGCGATCTCTGGCTGCTGGCCACCGGCACCGGGGTGGCCCCGTTCCTGTCGATCCTGCAGGACTTCGAGGTCTGGGAACGCTTCGAGCGGATTCTGCTGGTCTACAGCGTACGCCAGGGGGCCGAACTGGCGTACCGTGAGCTGATTGCCGGGCTGGCCGAGCGTGACTACCTGGCCGAGCATGCGCACAAGCTGCAGTTCGTGCCCATCGTCACCCGCGAGGCGCTGCCGGGGGCACTGGCAGGGCGGATCCCGCAGTTGATCGAGAATGGCGAACTGGAGCGGGCCGCCGGGGTGACCCTGGACGCGGTGCATTCGCGGGTGATGATCTGTGGCAACCCGCAGATGATCGATGACACCCGCCAGGTGCTCAAGCAACGCGACCTGCAGCTCAGCCTGAGTCGCCGCCCGGGGCAGGTCGCGGTGGAAAACTACTGGTAGAAAAACGGCGCCCTGCAGGCGCCGTTGTTTTTTTGCCGGTTGCTCAGGGCTTGTCGTTGCGGGCCTTGAGCAGGTCGCGGATCTCGCCCAGCAGTTCTTCCTGTTTGGTCGGCACCGGTGGCGCGCTCGGCGCCACGGCCTCCTCGCGCTTGAGCCGGTTGATCACCTTGACGCCCATGAAGATGGCGAAGGCGACGATGAGGAAGTCGATACAGGTCTGGATGAACTTGCCGTAGGCCAGCACCACGGCCGGTGTATTGCCCTCGGCAGCCTTGAGGGTGATCGCCAGGTTGCTGAAATCCACCCCGCCGATCAGCAGGCCGATCGGTGGCATCACCACGTCGCCGACGAAGGACGAAACGATCTTGCCGAAGGCCGCGCCGATGATGATCCCCACGGCCATGTCGACCACATTGCCCTTGACCGCGAAGGCCTTGAACTCACTGAGCACGCCCATAGTTTATTCCCTGTTGCAGATGAGTTGAGTGAACGCAGTGTAATTCAGCCGCCGGCATCTTGCGCTATGCCGGGCCCTACACCCCCCCGTCTTAATCGACCCGCCGCCGGGCAATAAGTTTGCAAAGTGCCACCAATCGCGCGAAATACGCCTTCTGGCGTGTCTTGCCCCGTGGAATTTTTCAATCGGGGTCTTCGAGCTTTTCTATTTAGAAATCGTCGGATCGGTCTCTAGCCTCTGTTGAGCGCATCTGGATGCGCACCACAACATCAAGAGGAATTCGACATGCAGATCACTCCTGTTTCGGGAGCTATTCCCACTCGGCGCATGCTGGGTATTTTGACCGCCAGCCTGCTATCCCTTTCTGTCCAGGCCGCCACGCTGACCCGTGACAACGGTGCGGCGGTGGGCGACAACCAGAACTCGCAGACCGCCGGCGCCACCGGGCCGGTGTTGCTGCAGGACGTGCAACTGATCCAGAAACTGCAGCGCTTCGACCGTGAACGTATCCCTGAGCGGGTGGTACATGCCCGCGGTACCGGCGCCCATGGCACCTTCACCGTCACCCATGACCTGAGTGACCTGACCAAGGCCAAGGTCTTCGCCGCCGGCGAGAAGACACCGGTATTCGTGCGCTTCTCCGCGGTGGTACATGGCAACCACTCCCCGGAAACCCTCCGCGACCCACGGGGTTTCGCCACCAAGTTCTACACCGCCGATGGCAACTGGGACCTGGTGGGGAACAACTTCCCGACCTTCTTCATCCGCGATGCGATCAAGTTCCCGGACATGGTCCATGCCTTCAAGCCCGACCCGCGTACCAACCTGGACGACGATTCGCGCCGTTTCGATTTTTTCTCCCACGTGCCTGAGGCCACACGCACCCTGACCGAGCTGTATTCCGATTCCGGCACACCGGCCAGCTACCGGGAGATGGACGGCAACGGCGTGCATGCCTACAAATTGATCAATGCCAAGGGCGAGGTGCACTACGTCAAGTTCCACTGGAAAAGCCTGCAGGGCATCCGCAACCTCGATCCGAAACAGGTCGTCGAGGTGCAGGGCCGCGACTACAGCCACATGACCCATGACCTGGTCAGTCACATCAACAAGGGCGACTTTCCCAAGTGGGATCTCTATGTCCAGGTGCTGACGCCACAGGAACTGGGCAAGTTCGACTTCGATCCGCTCGATGCGACCAAGATCTGGCCCGGCGTGCCGGAGCGCAAGGTCGGGCAGATGGTGCTCGATCGCAACCCGGCCAACGTGTTCCAGGAGACCGAGCAGGTGGCCATGGCCCCGGCGAACCTGGTACCGGGGATCGAGCCGTCCGAGGATCGCCTGTTGCAGGGCCGGGTGTTTTCCTATGCCGATACGCAGATGTATCGCGTTGGTCCGAATGCGCTGCAACTGCCGATCAATGCGCCACGGGTGGCGGTGAACAACGGCAATCAGGATGGCGCGATGAACAGCGGGCACAGCAGCACCGGGGTGAACTACCAGCCGAGCCGCCTGTTACCGCGCGAGGAACCGCAGTCGGCGCGCTACAGCCAGTTGCCCCTGTCGGGCAGCACCCAGCAGGCGAAGATCCAGCGTGAGCAGAACTTCAAGCAGGCCGGGGACCTGTACCGCTCCTACAGCCAGAAGGAGAAGCAGGACCTGATCGAGAACTTCGGTGGCTCGCTGGCCGATACCGACGACGAGAGCAAGCACATCATCCTGTCGTTCCTCTACAAGGCCGATCCCGAGTACGGCACCGGCGTGACCAAGGTGGCCAAGGGCGACCTGGCACGGGTCAAGGCGCTGGCGGCGAAGCTGGTGGACTGACCTGCCGGCTTGTGGGCCGGGTCCCCTCGCGGCGCTTGCCGCGGGGGGACCCGGGACGATTGAGGTGTTATCGCGGAGTCATACGATGCGTATCCCTGTGTTGTTGTTCCTCCTGGCCTGTGCCTGCAGCGCCTCGGCCGATCAGCCGGCGGTGCCTGCCGATCCGCAAGCGCTCAAGGCGCAGATCCAGGACTACTACTTCGATGCCGCCCGCCGTGGCGACGTCCAGATGCTGCAAACTTTCATCGACGCCGGTTATCCGCTCGATACCCAGGACGCCCAGGGCTACACCGCGCTGATCCTGGCGGCCTATCACGGCCAGGGGCCGGCGGTGGAGCGCCTGCTGGCGGCCGGGGCCAATGCGTGTGTCCAGGACAAGCGCGGCAACACCGCGCTGATGGGGGCGATCTTCAAGGGGGAGGTGCGGATTGCCCGACGCCTGTTGAACAGCGACTGCAATCCCGACCAGCGCAACGCCGCCGGTCAGACGGCGGCGATGTACGCCGGGCTGTTCAAGCGCACCGCGCTGCTCGAGGCGCTGGCCGCCAAGGGGGCCGATCTTCAGGCCGAGGACCCGCTGGGCAACAGCGCGGCACGCCTGGTCGAGGGGCAAATCCGTACGCCGCCGACGCGCTGATCGGCGCTGGCTGAGCTATCATCGCGGTTTTTCCATGGGGGGAACGAGATGGCCAAGGCCAAGCGCATGTACGGCTGCACCGAGTGCGGCGCGACCTTTCCCAAATGGGCCGGCCAGTGCGGCGAGTGCGGGGCCTGGAACACCCTCACCGAAACCCTGGTGGAAAGCGGCGGCGCCGCGGCACCCAGCGGGCGTACCGGCTGGGCCGGGCAGCAGGCCCAGATCAAGACCCTGGCCGAAGTCAGCGTCGAGGAGATCCCGCGTTTCTCCACCGCCTCGGCCGAACTCGATCGCGTGCTCGGCGGCGGCCTGGTGGATGGCTCGGTGGTGCTGATCGGCGGCGACCCGGGCATCGGCAAGTCGACCATCCTGCTGCAGACCCTGTGCAATATCGCCACGCGCATGCCGGCGCTGTACGTCACCGGCGAGGAGTCGCAGCAGCAGGTGGCCATGCGCGCCCGGCGGCTGGGCCTGCCCCAGGACCAGTTGCGGGTGATGACCGAGACCTGCATCGAGAGCATCATCGCCACCGCCCGGGTGGAAAAGCCCAAGGTCATGGTGATCGACTCGATCCAGACGATTTTCACCGAACAGCTGCAATCGGCACCCGGCGGCGTGGCCCAGGTGCGCGAAAGCGCGGCGTTGCTGGTGCGTTATGCCAAGCAGAGCGGCACGGCGATCTTCCTCGTCGGTCACGTGACCAAGGAAGGCGCCCTGGCCGGGCCGCGGGTGCTGGAGCATATGGTCGACACGGTGCTGTATTTCGAGGGCGAGTCCGATGGCCGCCTGCGCCTGCTGCGGGCGGTGAAGAACCGTTTCGGCGCGGTCAACGAGCTGGGGGTGTTCGGCATGACCGACCGCGGCCTGAAGGAGGTCTCCAACCCGTCGGCGATTTTCCTCACCCGCGCCCAGGAAGAGGTGCCCGGGAGCGTGGTCATGGCCACCTGGGAAGGCACCCGGCCGATGCTGGTGGAGGTGCAGGCGCTGGTCGACGACAGCCACATGGCCAACCCGCGGCGGGTGACCCTGGGCCTGGATCAGAACCGCCTGGCGATGCTGCTGGCGGTCCTGCATCGACATGGTGGCATTCCTACCCATGACCAGGACGTGTTTCTCAACGTGGTCGGTGGCGTGAAAGTGCTGGAGACCGCGTCCGACCTGGCCTTGATGGCGGCGGTGATGTCCAGCCTGCGCAACCGGCCCTTGCCCCACGACCTGCTGGTGTTCGGCGAGGTCGGCCTGTCGGGTGAGGTGCGCCCGGTGCCCAGTGGCCAGGAGCGCCTGAAGGAAGCGGCCAAGCATGGCTTCAAGCGCGCCATCGTGCCCAAGGGCAACGCGCCGAAGGAGTCGCCACAGGGCCTGAAAATCATTGCGGTCACGCGCCTGGAGCAGGCGCTGGACGCGTTGTTCGAATAACCGGATAAGGAGTCATCGGGATGCGGATTGTCGGTACGGCAATGTGTTTGGCAGGTTGCATGCTGTGGGCCGGTTTGGCCGGTGCGGCCACGGTGCCGCCAGGTTATCGCCTGGCCCAGCAGATGCCCACGGGCGATGGCGGTGAGCTGGAGTTGCTGGAGGATGTGCGGATCACTTCGGATCTGCATCAGTCGCTCTGGGGCAATGGCAGTGCGTTTGACGAGGATGCCTTTGACGACGAGGCGCTGGCGAAGGATGTCGCCAGCCGGCCGATCGTCGAGGCCCGCCTGCGGCTGCTGTCGGCTTCCGGTGACGAGGTCGGGAGCGTGGGGCTGGCCTATCCGCTGGCGACCCTGGAAAAGGCCGCGATGGAGGGCATGCCGAGCCCGGCATTTTTCCTCACGGTCGACCAGACCGCACCGATGGGCAGCTACAGCGGCCCGGCGACCCAGGTGCTGATGCCGGCCCGGCGCAAGCTGCAGCCGATGCAGTATCAGGCGGCCGATGGCACACTCAAGCCACTATTCCTCGCCCAGACCGGCAAGGCGGCCTGGCAGGCCGACGACGCGCAGCCGGAGATTTTCCAGGTGTCGTCGTCGATGGCCGATGATGACAGTGACGATTTCGTGACCACCTACCGGACCTATCGCCTCAAGGGTGACGTCTGGCAGGTGTCGTCGCGGGAAGAGAAGGGCTACTGGGAGTCCGAAGGCGACTTCCCCCAGCGTTCGGTCTTTCCCTGACCGCATGATCCCGGGCGCCGCCGATCGCGGTGGCACCCGGGTGATCAACTCTCGAACAGGGCGTCCAGCTCCCGTTCCAGTTCCTCTTCGTCACCCAGGTTCAGTTCGACCAGGCGGCGCAGGTGCTGGATCGATTCCAGGCCGATGTGCAGGCATTTGAAGCCCAGATGGTGATGGTCCACGTGGACCAGCTCGGCATCCATTTTCACATGGGCGTTTTTCGCCAGGCGGATATCCACCAGGAAGATGCCCGCTGCGTCGTCGGGCCACTTGTCCGGCTGGTGGGCCAGCAGTCCCTTCAGGGAAAGGTCTACCAGTTGCGCCGACCAGACCGTATCTCCCTGGCTCAGGGTGGTGATGGCATCGAACGCGATACGCTTGAAACGGCGACGATTGATCGGATGGTCACTCATGTTCAGGTTCCTGTGCGGACTCTGCTGACTATAGACCCCATGCCGGGCCAGGCAAGCGGCCAGGCATGAGAAGGGCTGCTCATCCGTCGGCGCGATGTCCCGAAAATTGTCCCGGCGGCAAGAAAAGACCGCCCTATACCAACGTCGGGTATGGTCACGGGGCGCTTTGGCGCTAAACTCAAGGTGGCTGTCTTTCTGTCCATCTGGCTGGAATCTCAAAATGAAAAATAATAATAGCCCGCTACGCCACCTCCCCTGGCTGGTGCTGGCGATCTTAGGAGCGTGCGCCCTGGGCGTAGTGGCCTTGCGCCGCGGCGAGGCGATCAACGCCTTGTGGATCGTGGTCGCCGCCGTGGCGATCTATCTGGTTGCCTACCGTTACTACAGTCTGTTCATCGCCAACAGCGTCATGCAGCTCGATGCCAATCGAGCGACGCCGGCCGTGCTGAACAACGACGGTCTGGACTATGTGCCAACCAACAAACACATTCTTTTCGGTCACCACTTCGCGGCGATTGCCGGTGCAGGCCCGCTGGTCGGCCCGGTGCTGGCCGCGCAGATGGGCTACCTGCCCGGCACGCTCTGGCTGATCGCCGGGGTGGTGCTGGCCGGCGCGGTCCAGGATTTCATGGTGCTGTTCCTGTCCACCCGTCGCAACGGTCGCTCCCTGGGCGACATGGTGCGCGAGGAAATGGGCCGGATTCCGGGGACCATCGCCCTGTTCGGCTGCTTCCTGATCATGATCATCATCCTCGCGGTGCTGGCGCTGATCGTGGTCAAGGCCCTGGCCGAGAGCCCATGGGGCATTTTCACGGTGATGGCGACCATCCCGATCGCGATGTTCATGGGCGTCTACATGCGCTACATCCGTCCGGGCCGCATCGGTGAGATCTCGATCATCGGCGTCCTGCTGCTGCTCGGCTCGATCTGGCTGGGCGGGCAGATCGCCGCCGATCCGGTCTGGGCCAAGGCCTTCACCTTCACCGGCGTGCAGATCACCTGGATGCTGATCGGCTACGGTTTCGTCGCCGCGGTGCTGCCGGTGTGGCTGATCCTGGCACCCCGGGACTACCTGTCGACCTTCCTCAAGATCGGCACCATCATCGCCCTGGCGATCGGTATCCTGATCACCATGCCGATGCTGAAGATGCCGGCGCTGACCCAGTTCGTCGACGGTACCGGGCCGGTCTGGAAAGGCGGGCTGTTCCCGTTCCTGTTCATCACCATCGCCTGTGGCGCGGTGTCCGGCTTCCACGCGCTGATCTCCTCCGGGACCACGCCGAAGCTGCTGGATAACGAAACCAACGCCCGCTACATCGGCTACGGCGGCATGCTGATGGAGTCCTTCGTGGCGATCATGGCGATGGTTGCCGCCTCGGTGATCGATCCGGGCGTGTACTTCGCCATGAACAGCCCGGCTGCGGTGGTCGGTGCGGATGCGGTGGCCGTGGCGCAGACCGTCAGCAGCTGGGGCTTTACGATTACCCCGGATGCGTTGCAGGCGGTGGCCCGTGACATCGGCGAAACCACCATCCTGGCCCGTGCCGGTGGTGCGCCGACCCTGGCGGTCGGTATCGCGCAGATCCTGCATCACGTCCTGCCGGGCGAGAACACCATGGCGTTCTGGTACCACTTCGCGATCCTGTTCGAAGCGCTGTTCATCCTGACGGCGGTCGATGCCGGTACCCGTGCCGGGCGCTTCATGCTGCAGGACCTGCTGGGCTCTTTCGTGCCATCGCTCAAGCGTACCGAGTCCTGGACCGCCAACCTGATCGCCACCGCCGGTTGCGTGGCACTCTGGGGCTACCTGCTGTACCAGGGCGTGGTCGATCCGCTGGGTGGCATCAACACCCTGTGGCCGCTGTTCGGTATCTCCAACCAGATGCTGGCGGGTATCGCGCTGATGCTCGGCACCGTCGTACTGATCAAGATGAAGCGCCAGCGCTACATCTGGGTGACCCTGCTGCCGGCGCTCTGGCTGCTGGTCTGCACCACCACCGCGGGCTTCATCAAGCTGTTCGACGCCAACCCGGCGATTGGCTTCCTCGCCCTGGCGAAGAAGTACAGCACCGCGCTGGAAGCCGGGCAGGTACTGGCCCCGGCCAAGGACATCAACCAGATGCAGCACGTGATCTTCAACGCTTACACCAACGCGACGCTGACGGCGCTGTTCCTGTTCGTGGTCTTCAGCATCCTGTTCTATGCCTTCAGGGTCGGTGTCGCGGCGTTGGGCAACAAGGAGCGTACGGACAAGGAAACACCGTTCCAGGCCGTGCCTGGGGCATGATGGGAGGGTACTGCAATGTTCAATGACCTGAGTCGTCTCGGTAAGTACCTCGGGCAGGCCGCGCGCCTGATGGTCGGCATGCCCGACTACGACACCTATGTCGAGCATATGCAGACCAGGCACCCGGACAAGCCGGTGATGAGCTACGAGGCGTTCTTCCGGGAACGCCAGGAAGCCCGTTACGGCGGCAAGGGTGGGCCCAAGTGCTGCTAGCCTGCGTGGCTTGCAGATAACACCGCACGGTAGGAGCCCGGCTTGCCGGCGAAGGTGTTCCTGAGGACGCCTTCGCCGGCAAGCCGGGCTCCTACCGTTTTTCTAGCGTATGGGAGATTCGCGTTTGTCCGTTCCTATTCCCGTCACCGTCCTCAGCGGTTTTCTCGGCGCTGGCAAGACCACCTTGCTGCGCCACCTGCTCAAGGCCGAGCACGGCCTGAAAATCGCCGTGATCGAGAACGAATTCAGCGATGCCGGCATCGACACCCAACTGCTCGGTGCCGAGCCGGTGCAAGTCATGACGCTGTCCAACGGCTGCGTCTGCTGCACCATCCACACCGACCTGACCAAGGCGTTGTATCTGCTGCTCGAACGCCTGGACCGTGGTGAAATCCTCTTCGACCGACTGGTGATCGAGTGCACCGGGCTGGCCGACCCGGCGCCGGTGGCGCAGACCTTCTTCATCGATGAAGAGCTGCGCGAACGCTACCTGCTCGACGGCATCATCACCCTGGTGGATGCCGCCCACGCCGAACATCACCTGACCCAGACCATCGCCCAGGCGCAGATCGGCTTTGCCGACCGACTGCTGGTGAGCAAGCGCGACCTGGTGGACGAAGCGACCTTCGACGCCTTGAGCGAGCGCCTGACGCGGATCAACCGGCGGGCACCGATCCGCATCGTCGAGCATGGCAATATCGACCTGGCAGAACTGCTGGATGTCCGCGGCTTCAACCTCAACGCCGACCTGGGCGGTGGCGTGAGCCTGCGGCCGGTCCGCAAGGGACACTCCATCGACCGCATTTCCAGCCTGGTGCTGCGCACCGACCAGCCGCTGGATATCGATCGGCTCAGCGAGTTCATGAACGAGCTGCTGGAGGAGCACGGCAAGCAACTGCTGCGCTACAAGGGCGTGCTGAATATCGCCGGCGAACCGCGCCGCCTGGTGTTCCAGGGCGTGCTCAAGCTTTACGGTTTCGACTGGGATACCGAATGGGAAGAGGGCGCGGCTCGTGAGAGTGTCATCGTCTTCATTGCCGATGATTTGCCTGAAGAGAAGATCCGCGAGGGCTTCGCCAGGATGGCGCGACTCTGACCCAGGCAGGTTGAAGAGGTGTTGGACGGGATTACCCCGCCACCAATCCCTCGAGCTGCTGCAGATAGTGGGTCATCTTCTCGATGCCTGCCCGGGCATTGTCGTCCTGGATGGCAGCGAGGATGGCCTGTCGTACCTGCCAGCCTTGGTCATGCGGTCCCGGGCGAGCGGCCAGGGCCAACCCGGTCAGCGGAACCAGCCCTTCCAGAAAGTGCATCAAGGGTACGTTACCCGCCGTCCGTGCCAGTTGCAGGTGGAATTCGCCGCCCAGCCGGGTCGCCGTGCTCGGCCGATGTTCTTCGAGGCTCTGGCGTTCCCGGGCGACCAGCATCCGCAATGAGTCGAGCGCCACTAAATCGACCCTCCCGCAAAGCAACTGGATCACCGTGCCTTCAGCCATCCGCCGCGCCTGCAGGACCTGGCGTATCTGTTCGGCATCCGGTTGGGCGACGTGGGCCCGCTGATTCGGGCGGGCGTGGATGATCCGTTGGCGGGTCAGGCGCGTCACCACGCGACGTACCTCGCTGCGGCCGGCGGTGTAGGTGCGCATCAACAGCTCCTCGCTCAGCCCTGCGGCGAAGCGTCCTTCGAGAATGTCCTCGAAAACCCGCGCATAGAGGCCGTCGGCGCCCGGCAGTGCCTGCCGGGCATGAGGCCGCCGGCGCGCGCGGGCGGCGGGGAAGGGCAGAAGTGTCGCTACGCTGTTCATGACCGGTCTCCCTTCGAGAGGTGGATTACTGCTCGATACTGCCCGGATGGTCGTCCGGAATGGTGAGTTCGATGCCCATGCGCAAGCCTTCCTGAAGAATGTGCCGGCGCATTTGCGCACTGGCCAGGGCGCTGTTCTTGTTGCGGATGGCGCGGACCACGGCTTCGTTTTCCTGCAGGCGTTCGGCCAGGTGCTCCGGCGAGTTGCGCAGGACCTCGGCGCTCTGTTTGAGGGCGTTGCCGGTCTGTTGCACCACGTTCTGGAATATCGGGTTGGAGGTCAGGGCGAACAGCTCTTCGTGGAAGGCGATGTAGGCGTTCAGCCCGGCCTCGCTGTCGTTGGCCTCCAGGGCTTCGCGCATGTCCATCAGGGTCAGGCGCAACTGGCCGACTTCCTTGCTGCTGATCGATTGCGCCACCAGACCGACGATGAACGGTTCCAGGGTGTAGCGCAGTTGCAGGATGTCCTCGAGGCTGGCCTCGGTCATTCCTTCGTGAGCCCGTACGGTTTCTGCAGCACTGTTCAGGACCAGCACGCCCTTGCCGGGCATGGACCGCACCAGGCCAAGGGTCTCCAGCACGGTGACGGCTTCGCGCAGGCTCGGGCGGCTGATGCCCAGTTGTTCGGCCAGCTCACGCTGGCCCGGCAGCATCTCGCCCGAGCGCCACTGGCCACGGGCCAGGGCGGCGCGGAGTTTTTCCACCACTGAATTGACGACGGTCGATGAGCTGATCACGGTGCTCTCCCAGGTGAAGCGGTCAGGTCACGACCCGCAGGCAGCGCCGAGGCGGGCCCTGCCGGGTCGGTACAGGTGCCCTTGCGTGGGCATATCGCATCAGAACTCCTGCTGATGAGCGGAGGGGTTCGGCTTTCTCGGGGTGAAGGCATAACCCTGCTGGCCTTCGAGCACCTTGTGCGCCCGCTGCAGGTCGATGTCCTTTTCCCAGCGGGCGATGGCCACGGTGGCCACGCAGTTGCCGATCAGGTTGGTCATGGCCCGGCCGATGCCCATGAACCAGTCGACCGCCAGCACCAGCACCAGGCCGACCACCGGAATCGCCGGGATCGCCGACAGGGTCGCGGCGAGGATCACCAGGGCCGAACCGGGAATGCCATGGGCGCCCTTGGAGGTGATCAGTGATACCAGCAGGATGGTCAGCAGGTCGGTCAGGGCCAGCGGAGTACCGGTGGCATTGGCGATGAAGACGATGGCCAGGGTCAGGTAGATCGAGAAACCGTCTAGGTTGAACGAGTAGCCGGTGGGAATCACCAGGCCGACCGTCGAGCTGCCGATTCCCAGGTGTTCGAGCTTGCGCATCACTTGCGGCAAAACGGCGTCCGAGGAGGCTGTACCCATGACGATCAGCAGGTCTTCACGGAAATACTTGAGGAACGGCAGGATCCGCAGCCCCGACACGCGCATCACCAGGCCGAGGATCAGCACGACGAAGGCCAGGCAGGTGACATAGAACAGGGCCACCAGGTTGCCCAGTTGCCGCAGCGATTCCAGGCCGTAGGTGCTGGTGGTGAAGGCGATGGCGCCGAATACGCCGATCGGCGCCAGGCGCACGATCATGCCCATGATGCGGAAGATCACATGGCTCAGTTCGTTGATCAGACGCGAGATGCCCGAGGCCGACTCGCCCACCAGGTTCAGGGCGCTGCCGAACAGGACCGAGAACAGCAGCACCTGCAGGATGTTGTTGTCGGCAAAGGCGCTGAGTACCGAGTTGGGGATCAGGTCCATCAGGAACTGCGTGGCCCCGCGCAGGTGTTGGCCACGATCGGCGAGGTCGCCCAGGGCGGCCTTGGACAGTTGCTCCAGATGGATGTTGGCGCCGCTGCCGATGCCGGTGGAGAAGGCCAGGATCAGCCCGATCAGCAGGGCAATGGTGGTCAGCACCTCGAAGTAGATCACCGACTTGAGGCCGATACGCCCGACCTTCTTCAGGTCGCCGGCGCCGGAAATGCCGCTGACCACCACGCAGAAGACGATCAGCCCGATCAGCATCTTGATCAGCTTGATGAAGCCGTCGCCCAGGGGTTTGAGCTGGGTTGAGTATTCGGGAAGGGTGAGCCCGAAGATGATGCCCAGCACCAATCCAAGGACGACCTGAAGGAAAATCGAACGCGAGCACCATTTGAGCATGGGGAGGATCCTGGTCGGCGTTCCTTGTCCGGACCTGTGGCCACGGCATTGGAACTTAATTGTTGTGGTCTTACCGGTATGTCCAGTGCGGGTTCAGTCTACGCCCGGATTTTCTGGGATAACAAGCGGTTTTTCGAAAAATTGGTTCGACCGGTCTGACCAGTTATCGCGATGTGCCTTCGCTTCTGCAGGAGCAGGGCTTGTCGGGGGGGCGCTCCTTGAGGGGGCAGGGGATTTTCTTGAGGCGAAAAAAAGCCCGGTCATCGCTGACCGGGCTCTTTCGTGCTGCGTGATGCGGGCGTATCAGGCGCCGTATACCGGCAGCTTCTTGCAGATGGCCTTGACCTTCTCGCGAACGGCATCGATCACCGCTTCGTTGTTCAGGTCAGCCAGGATGTCGCAGATCCAGCCAGCCAGCTCGCGGCATTCGGTTTCCTTGAAGCCACGGGTGGTGACAGCCGGGGTACCGAAGCGCAGGCCGGAGGTGATGAACGGCGAGCGTGGATCGTTCGGCACCGAGTTCTTGTTCACGGTGATGAAGGCCTTGCCCAGGGCGGCATCGGCGTCCTTGCCGGAGATGTCCTGCTTGATCAGCGACAGCAGGAACAGGTGGTTCTGGGTACCGCCGGAGACCACGTCGAAGCCGCGGGCGATGAACACTTCGGCCATGGCCTGGGCGTTCTTCACCACTTGTTGCTGGTAAGCCTTGAACTCAGGCTGCAGCGCTTCCTTGAAGCAGATCGCCTTGGCCGCGATCACGTGCTCCAGTGGGCCGCCCTGGGCGCCCGGGAATACGGCGGAGTTCAGCTTCTTCTCGATTTCCGGGTTGGCCTTTGCCAGGATCAGGCCGCCACGCGGACCGCGCAGGGTCTTGTGGGTGGTGGTGGTGACCACGTCGGCGAACGGCACCGGGTTCGGGTAGACGCCAGCGGCGACCAGGCCGGCCACGTGGGCCATGTCGACGAACAGGTAGGCACCGACCTTGTCGGCAATGGCGCGGAAGCGGGCGAAGTCCAGCACCTGCGAGTAGGCGGAGAAACCGGCCACGATCATTTTCGGCTTGTGCTCGACCGCCAGGCGCTCGACTTCGTCGTAGTCGATCAGGCCGTTGGCGTCGATGCCGTACTGCACGGCGTTGTACAGCTTGCCGGAGGAGGAAACGCTGGCACCGTGGGTCAGGTGACCGCCGTGGGCCAGGCTCATGCCCAGGATGGTGTCGCCACCTTGCAGCAGGGCCAGGTAGACAGCGGCGTTGGCCTGGGAACCGGCGTGCGGCTGAACGTTGGCGTAGTCGGCGCCGAACAGTTCCTTGGCGCGGTCGATAGCCAGTTGCTCAACCACGTCGACGTATTCGCAGCCGCCGTAGTAGCGCTTGCCTGGATAGCCTTCGGCGTACTTGTTGGTCAGCACCGAGCCCTGGGCTTCCATCACCGCGGGGCTGGTGTAGTTTTCCGAGGCGATCAGCTCGATGTGCTCTTCCTGGCGCTGAGCTTCTTGCTCCATGGCGGCAAAGAGATCGGCGTCGTACTTGGCAATAGTCAAATCACGGCTGAACATGGCGGTCCTCAAGGATCGGGGGGGCAGAAAGGAGGGCATTCTAACTCAATGGTCTTTATCTGGCATATGAAAGGGCATCATGTCGCAGATAAGTGGCATTCAGCTTGGATTGGCGGGGGCCATCGCGGGCAGGCAGTTGCGTAAAACCGGTGGGAGCGGGCTTGCCCGCGAATAGCGTCAGCTGTCGCGCCGCGGGCTTTCAGTCGAACATGAACAGCGCATCATTGCTGAACTGCGCCTCGAAGCGGCCCGCCGCCATCGGCCGGCCGAACAGGTAGCCCTGCACCTCGTCGCAGCCGTGTTCACGCAGGAAGTCCAGTTGCTCGTGGGTCTCCACGCCCTCGGCGATCACCGCCAGGTTCAGGCTGTGGGCCATGGCGATGATCGCCCGGGCGATCTGCGCATCCTGTTCGCCCGACGGCAGGCCGTCGACGAAGGTTCGGTCGATCTTCAGCACGTCGATAGGGAACTGCTTGAGGTAGTTGAGCGAGGAGTAGCCGGTGCCGAAGTCGTCCACCGCGATGCTCAGGCCCAGGTTCTTGAGGCCGGCGAGGATCAGCATGGCTTCGCTGACTTCGCGCATCAGGATACTTTCGGTCAGTTCCAGTTCCAGGCACGCCGGCGGCAGGCCGGTGTCGCGCAGGATGGTGGCGATGCGCGTACCCAACTGGCCGTCGGAGAACTGCCGGGCGGAAATGTTCACCGAAACCTTGGGCACGCGGACCTTGTTCTGGTGCCAGGTCTTGAGCTGGCGGCAGGCCTCGGCCAGCACCCAGTCGCCGACATCCACCACCAGCCCCAGTTCTTCGAGTACCGGGATGAAGTCACCCGGCGGCACCAGGCCGCGACGTGGATGGCGCCAGCGCAGCAGTGCTTCGGCACCGGTCAGGCGCTTGCCGTCGCCGCTGAACTGCGGCTGGTAGTAGAGCACGAATTCGTTCTGTTCCAGGGCGTGGCGCAGGTCGCTTTCCAGCTCCAGGCGCTCCAGGGCGCTGGCGTTCATGTCGGCCTGGTAGAACTGGAAGTTGTTCTTGCCGCGCTCCTTGGCGTGGTACATCGCGGTATCGGCGTTCTTCATCAGTTGGCTGAGCTCGCTGCCGTCCTGCGGGCTCAGGGCGATACCGATACTGGCGGTGACGAAGAACTCGCGGCCTTCGAGCACGAACGGCGTGACCAGGCTGGTGAGAATCTGTTCGGCGACGTGAATCGCCCGGTTCAGAGCCATCTCGCGGGTCGCCCGTGGCTGCAGCAGCAGGGTGAACTCGTCGCCACCCATGCGCGCCACGGTGTCGTCCTCGGCGACGCAGGCCAGCAGGCGGGTGCCCATTTCCTTGAGCATGCGGTCGCCGGCGGCGTGGCCGAGGGAGTCGTTGATCGGCTTGAAGCGGTCGAGGTCGAGGAACATCAGCACCACCCACGCCTTCTGCCGCTCGGCCTGTTGCAGCGCGGTGTGCAGGCGGTCCTGGAACAGCGTGCGGTTGGGCAGGTGGGTCAGGGCGTCGTAGTAGGCCAGGCGGTGGATCCGCTGTTCGCTGGCCTTGCGCTCGCTGATGTCGCTGAAGAAGCACACGTAGCTGGCCAGGTCGCCCTCGTCGTCGAGCACCGCGGTGATGCCGACCCAGGCCGGGTAGTGCTCGCCGCTGCGGCGCTTGAGCCAGACTTCGCCTTCCCAGGTGTTGTGCTGCTCCAGTTGCTTGAGCACGTAGCGCAGGTGGGCTTCCTGCTGGTCGTCGACGGTAAGCATGTTGGGCAACTGGTCCAGCACGTCGGACACCGCATAACCGCTGACGCGGCTGAAGGCCTCGTTGGCCTGGACGATGTAGCCGGCCGGGTCGGTGATCAGGATCGCCGAGGTCGAGTGCTCGAATACCGTGGCCGCCATGCGCAGGTCTTTCTCCGCCCGGCGTTGCTGGCTGATGTCGCGGCCGACGCCGAGAATGCCTTCGAACGCGCCGTGCTCGTCCCAGACCAGCACCAGCCGCAGTTCGATCGGGATCTTGCGGCCGTCGGCCCGCAGGCAGTCGAACAGGAACAGCTGGGTCTGGACCTTGCTGCGCAGTTCGGCCAGTTGTTCGGGTTTGTCCAGGGCCTTGCTGACCCGTTCCATCAGTTGATAGATGCCGGTCAGTTGCGCCGGGTTGGCGATGGTCGAGTGCCAGCCGTGCTTGAACACCCAGTCGGCGTCATAACCGAGGACGGTCTGCACCGAAGGGCTGACATAGTTCAGCTGCAGCGTGCTGTCGGTGGAGAAGATCACGTCGCTGATGCTTTCGGCCAGCATCCGGTAGCGTTGTTCGCTGTCGCGCAGCGATTCGCTGGCTTCGATCTGGTCGGTGATGTCCTTGGCCACGCCGATGATCCGCGTGACCTGGTCGTACTTGTCCCGGGCCAGGGCCTGTTCGCGGATCTCGAAGCGCCGCCACTGGCCGTCGCGGTGGCGGAAACGCAGCTGGCACTGCAGCAACTGGCTGTAGCCGGCGTGGCGCTGCTGGTGGCGCAGGCGGTGATAATGCTCGGCATCCTCCGGGTGCAGCAGGATCTCCCAGAAGTATTCGCCCATCTGGTGCAGCTCGCTCTTGCTGTAGCCGAGCGTCTGACCCAGGTGGTGGTTGCTGAAGATCATCCGCTGGCTGATCACGTCCTGGACGTAGAGGTGGTCGGGCACCGTCCGGACCACGTCCGACCAGAAGCCTTCGCGTTCGAGCAGCGACAGTTCGATCAGCTTGCGACTGGTGATATCGCTGATGCTCAGGATCACCGCGTTGTAGTCGCTGGGGTCTTCCGGCAGGCGCAGCACCAGCCACAGGTGCTGGTCCTGGCCGTGGGCATCGGTCTGTTTGATTTCCAGTTCCAACTGGCTCTGCCGGTTGATCAGCGCATCGACCAGCGGATAGCCGATGCCGGTGACCTGGCTCGGGCAGCCCTCGATCAGGCAGCTCCAGGCGCTTTCGCGGGAGTCGACATTGAGCAGGCGCAGCGCGACCAGGTTGATTTCGGTGATGCGCAGCTGTTCGAACAGCAGGCGGCGATGTTGCGGATCGTGGGCGACCCACTGCCTGAGGCTTTCGCTGTCGCCCAGTCGATGGTTTTCCAGGAACCCCGGCAGGCTGGAGAGATCGAGGACGCACAGCGCCACGCCGGTGCCTTCGAAGATTTCCTGGTAGCGCCGGCGGCCTTCATGCACCTGGCGCTGGCGGCGCCGCATGTTGATCAGCGCCAGCACCGGCAGCATCGACAGGCCCAGGCCCAGCAGACACTTGCCGATCAGGGCCGGCAGCAGTTCCTCGAGCATCTTGCGCTGGTCGAACAGGCCGCGCAGTTGCCAGTCGCTGTTGGACAGTGGCGCGATCAGCACGCTGTTGGCCTCGTCATCCGGCTGCAGCACCGACGGCCGCGGACTGATGTCGTTGTCGCGGCTGAGCACACGATGGTTCAGGCGGTTTTCGATCACCCAGGTCGGGCGGAATTTCTGTTCGGTCTGGCGGGTCAGGCTCTGGAACAGACTCGGCCCCAGGCGCAGCGCCCAGTAGCCGTTGGTCTCGCCAGTGGCCTGGCGCAGCAGCAGGTGGACGATCGAGCCATCGTCGTCGTTGGTGAAGTAGTAGGCCTGGGTGCGGTTGCTGTGCCGGACCAGTTCGCTCAGGTAGTCGATGTCACGGCTGTCGGTGGCGCTGTCGCTGATCAGGTTACCCTTGATGTCGAACAGGGCGAAGCTCTGGATGGAAGGCAGGGACAGGCGCAGTTTGCCGAGCAGTTGCTGTTGCTGCTCGGGGGTCTCGGGTTTCTCGAAGATCGGCAGCAGGTTGGCGGCGATCTGCGCATCGAGCTTCATGTTCAGGCTGATGTGATCGGCCAGCTCGGCGCTGTAGTCGATACTGTACTGGCGCTGGATCTTGCGGGTCTGCTGGAACTGGTCGATCAGTTGCCAGAACAGTACGGCGAGCATGAGCAGCACCAGGATCGCCAGAACAGCCTTGATTGTGCCGCGCAGGGGCGTGCCGGACACCTGGCGGGATGCGCGCGCGGACGATGGCGGGTTGGCGTTGCTCAAACTGTGATCCTGCGGTTGGGCTGGATTGGCGCGACGTGCACTATAAGCCGGACGCCCGAAGGGCGGCTAGCATGCCTTGACTTGTGGCAAAGTGCCAGCCCTGTTCCGCCCGGTGGTTTGCCCTGGTGCACACATTCAGGTAATTTTACCTGTTACGCGGGCGTTTTTGCGCTCCCATAGTTGACGCAGGATTGGCGCTGCATTCGATGATGCATAACGCATGCCGCGCAATGCTGCCGGCCCGGGCTGCGCCTTCATATTTCATCAGTCACTGACGCTAGGTTCTCCATGGCTCAATACGTCTTCACCATGCATCGGCTGAGCAAAGTTGTGCCGCCGAAGCGGGAAATCCTGAAAAACATCTCCCTGTCGTTTTTCCCGGGCGCCAAGATCGGCGTCCTTGGCCTGAACGGCTCGGGTAAGTCCACCCTGTTGAAAATCATGGCCGGCGTCGACACCGAGTTCGACGGTGAAGCGCGGCCGATGCCGGACCTGAATGTCGGCTACCTGCCGCAGGAGCCGCAACTGGATCCGACCAAGAGCGTGCGCGAAGTGGTCGAGGAAGCGGTCAGCGTGATCAAGGATGCCCAGGCCCGCCTGGACGAGGTCTACGCCGCCTACGCCGAGCCGGATGCCGACTTCGACAAGCTGGCCGCCGAGCAGGCCAAGCTGGAAGCGATCCTGCAGGCCAGCGATGGCCACAACCTGGAGCGCCAGCTCGAAGTCGCCGCCGACGCGTTGCGCCTACCGGCCTGGGATGCCCGTGTCGAACACCTGTCCGGTGGCGAGAAACGTCGCGTGGCCCTGTGCCGCCTGCTGCTTTCGGCTCCGGACATGCTGCTGCTCGACGAACCGACCAACCACCTGGACGCCGATTCCGTCGCCTGGCTGGAGCACTTCCTGCACGACTTCCCGGGTACCGTGGTGGCGATCACCCACGACCGTTACTTCCTGGACAACGTTGCCGGCTGGATTCTCGAACTCGACCGCGGCGCCGGTATTCCGTACGAAGGCAACTACTCGGGCTGGCTGGAAGCCAAGTCCGAGCGTCTGGCCCAGGAATCCAAGCAGCAGTCGGCTCACGAGAAGGCCATGAAGGAAGAACTGGAGTGGGTGCGCAAGGGCGCCAAGGCACGCCAGTCGAAATCCAAGGCCCGTCTGCAGCGCTTCGAGGAAATGCAGTCGCAGGAATTCCAGAAGCGCAGCGAGACCAACGAGATCTACATCCCGGCCGGTCCTCGCCTGGGCGACAAGGTCATCGAATTCAAGAATGTCACCAAGGGTTACGGCGATCGCGTTCTGATCGACAACCTGTCGTTCAGTATGCCGAAAGGCGCGATCGTCGGTGTGATCGGGGGTAACGGTGCCGGTAAATCGACACTGTTCCGCATGCTGATGGGCAAGGAGACTCCGGACTCGGGCAGCATCGAGATCGGTGAAACCGTGCAACTGGCCTGCGTCGACCAGAGCCGCGAGGACCTGGACGGCAGCAAGACCGTGTTCCAGCAGATCTCCGACGGTTCCGACCAGATCCGCATCGGCAACTACGAGATCCCGTCGCGTACCTACGTCGGTCGCTTCAACTTCAAGGGTGGCGACCAGCAGAAGTTCGTCAAGGACCTGTCCGGTGGTGAGCGCGGTCGCCTGCACCTGGCACTGACCCTGAAGGAGGGCGGCAACGTCCTGCTGCTCGACGAACCGTCCAACGACCTCGACGTCGAAACCCTGCGTTCCCTGGAGGAAGCCCTGCTGGACTTCCCGGGCGCGGCCATCGTGATCTCCCACGACCGTTGGTTCCTGGACCGTGTGGCCACCCACATCCTGGCCTATGAGGACGATTCGCAAGCGGTGTTCTTCGAAGGCAACTACACCGAGTACGAAGCCGATCGCAAGAAGCGCCTCGGCGACGCAGCGGCCCAGCCACATCGCGTACGGCACAAGAAACTGGCCTGATCGGGCCGGCTGTGGAAAAAAGCGGAGCCTTCGGGCTCCGTTTTTTTATGCCCGCCTTTGCGCTGTTTCCGCTTTGGTGCGTCGTCGTGCTCTCATGCGCTTTTAGGGTGCTCTCAGGGCCTGATTCACCCATGGATTTACATAAAAAGCACCATTTAAATTCATAAGTGCGACATTTTGCACTGTCATAGTGCCAGTTCAGTTGCTAAAGTCCGGGTCGACTTATTGAAAACGACAACTCATTGACGAGACCCTTCCCATGATCGAATCAGTCGACCACTTCCTTGCCCGTCTGAAAAAACGCGATCCGGACCAGCCGGAATTCCACCAGGCGGTGGAGGAGGTCCTGCGCAGCCTGTGGCCTTTTCTGGAGGCCAATCCGCACTATCTGACCTCGGGCATCCTCGAGCGTCTGTGTGAGCCGGAACGGGCCATCACGTTTCGCGTGTCGTGGGTCGACGATCAGGGCAAGGTCCAGGTCAACCGTGGCTTCCGCATTCAGATGAACAGCGCTATCGGCCCGTACAAGGGCGGCCTGCGCTTCCATCCGTCGGTGAACCTCGGCGTGCTGAAGTTCCTCGCCTTCGAGCAGAGCTTCAAGAACGCCCTGACCTCACTGCCGATGGGCGGCGGCAAGGGCGGTTCGGACTTCGACCCCAAGGGCAAGAGCGATGCGGAAGTCATGCGTTTCTGCCAGGCGTTCATGAGCGAGCTGTATCGCCACATCGGTGCCGATGTGGACGTGCCGGCGGGTGACATCGGCGTCGGCGCCCGGGAGATCGGCTTCCTGTTCGGCCAGTACAAGCGCCTGGCCAACCAGTTCACTTCGGTACTGACCGGCAAGGGCATGAGCTACGGCGGCAGCCTGATCCGTCCGGAAGCCACCGGCTTCGGCTGCGTGTACTTCGCCGAGGAGATGCTCAAGCGCCAGGGCGACCGCGTCGAAGGCAAGCGCGTGGCGATCTCCGGCTCCGGCAACGTCGCGCAGTACGCGGCACGCAAGGTCATGGACCTGGGTGGCAAGGTGATCTCGCTGTCCGACTCCGAAGGCACGCTGTACTGCGAGGCCGGGCTGACGGAGGAACAATGGCAGGCGCTGATGGCGCTGAAAAACGTCCAGCGCGGTCGGATCAGCGAACTGGCGCAACGTTTCGGCCTGGAATTCCTCGCGGGTCAGCATCCATGGGCCCTGAGCTGCGATATCGCACTGCCGTGTGCGACCCAGAACGAACTGGATGCCGAGGCGGCCCGGACCCTGCTGCGCAATGGCTGCATCTGCGTGGCCGAAGGCGCGAACATGCCGACCACCCTGGAGGCTGTGGATATCTTCATCGACGCCGGCACCCTGTTCGCCCCGGGCAAGGCCTCGAATGCGGGCGGCGTGGCGGTCAGCGGCCTGGAAATGTCGCAGAACGCCATGCGCCTGCTGTGGACCGCCGGTGAGGTCGACAGCAAGCTGCATGGCATCATGCAGTCGATCCACCATGCCTGCGTGCACTACGGTGAGGAGAACGGCCGGGTCAACTACGTCAAGGGCGCGAACATCGCCGGCTTCGTCAAGGTCGCCGAGGCCATGCTGGCCCAGGGCGTGGTCTGAGTCTCTCTAGGCCGGGTCGATCCGGGTGATCTCGATCATCCGGTCGCCGGCCGGACGCCTCCACAACACCTCATCGCCGAGGCGCGCCCCGAGCAGCGCCCGTCCCAGCGGCGAGCCCCAGTTGATCAGGCCGCTGGCGTAGTCGGCCTGGTCTTCCCCCACCAGTTGCACCCGCTGTTGCCGGTCCTGTTCATCGACGAAGGTCACTTGGCTGCCAATCTGCACGACTTCGCTGGAGGTCGCTGGCGCGGCGAGTTGGGCGCTGGCCAGGCGCTGGTTGAAATAGCGCAGGTCGCGTTCGATGTCGGCCAGGCGCTGTTTGTCGGCCTGGTCGCCCAGGGCGCTCTGCTGACCATGCTCGGTCTGCAGGGCGGCGACGCGTGCCTGCAACTGGGTCAGGCCCGTCGGGGTGACGTAGTTGGGTTGGGTGCTGATCTGGCGCTCCACCGGCTGGCTGGCCTGGGTGGCGGCACTGTCTTCATTGACGAAGGCGCGACTCATGGCGTTCTCTCTTGACTGGCATGGGCAGCATGCTCGCAGGATCCGGCAGGGAATGGTTGCCCGAAAGCGACCTATTGCGAACGGTAGGCCCTTGCCGCATCGCGGTCCTTTTCCTGTTGCCAGGCACGCTCGCGCTCATCCCAGTGGCGGTCCTTGTAGGCCTCGCGGTCTTCGTTCTCGCGCATCGCCTGGCATTGGCGGAAACCGTCGTCCCAGCCGGTGGCGTACTCATGCTGCTGGAGGTAGCGGGGCACGTTTTTCCTGAATTGACCGGTGATGGCCCCGGCGGCTTGCCGGCCGCTGGCACAACCGTCGTCGAAACCATCGGCGAAGGCCGGTGGATAACCTTGCATGAGCAGATGGTCGCGGGTCGACTCGCACCCGGCGAGTGCGATCACCACGCCCAACAACAGCCAACGCCACATTCCGACACCCTGATTGCCTTACCTGCCTGTCGTTGAGTGTAGGCCGTTCTTTGTCAGTAAGGCGTGAAGGCGCGGTCGCGAGGCGGTTGTGATTGAGCGGTTTGTACCCTCGGCGGGTAAATTTTTCCGGCACGAGTCGTCATCTTTCGATGTAGGGTAATAGCGAGCCGACCGCTCTAAGTCGGTTGTTTCAGCCTCGCGCGAAGGCGCGGGGACGTGTGTGGTCAAAGAAAGAGAGTTGTGTATGAGTTGTTTCAAAGCCCATGGCATGGGTGTCGGCCTGACCTTGTCCGCCTGCGTTGCCTTGGGTGAGCCTCTTCCCGAGAGTTCCCTGCTGGATCGTTATGGCATGACGGTGGACGATTTGCCTGCTGCTACCGTGACACAAGCCCCCAAGGCGGCAGTCGAGGAGCCCGCCAGTCTGTTTCAACTACAACCTGAGCCACCCCTGGTGGATATTCGCCTCGGCGAGCAGAAAGCGCTGGAGAGTGTGGGTAACATCACCATCGACAACATGCTCAGGCGCGATCAGGAGCATTGCCTGCGTTTGCTGGGGCAGTCGCTGGAACGCGACCCCGGGCGTACGAAACTGAAATGTGACTGACCCGGATGGGCATGTCGTGGCCCGCGCCGTCGCGGGCCCGGCTCAATAGTGATACCACTTCAGTTCCAGCATCACCTCGTTTTCCGCCGACGCCAGTTTGCTGAATTCGCGCTGGGCGCTCAGGCGCAGGCCGAGGTTGCGCGACAGCTCCCATTGCTGGTTGAGGCTCAGGCTGCGGCGCACTTCACCGTTGGTGAAATAGTCGCCCTTGGCTTCCAGGCTCAGGTTGCCCAACGGATTCTTCCACAGCAGGCCGGTGTTGAAACCGCTGGCCGGTGACACGAAGGCGGCGAAGTCGGCATTGTGCTCCAGGCGCACGGTGCCCAGGGCGAAGCCGAGCAGGTCGTCGCCCAGTTGCCATGTGGCGCCGCCGCCGCCGTTGACATGGCTGACCAGGGTCTGGTCGTCATGCTTGCCCGGGACCCGCTCCAGGCCACCCGTCACCTGCCAGGACCACGGCTGCAGCAGCGCGTTGCGTGGTGTCAGCGAACGGATGGTCGCCAGGTCCAACTGTTGCAGTTGCCAGTGGTTGCCTTCGTACTGGCGCAGTTTCATCTGCAGGATTTCGATCTGGGCACCCAGCGGGAAACCCTCGGCGTTGTCGTTCAGGTCGTGATAGGCCATGCGCAGGCCGTACTCGCCGAAGGCCTGGTCGCCCCGGGTACCGAGCCCGGCCTGCCAGGTGCGCGACTCATGGCCGTTTTCCGGCAGACCTGGCGGGGTGATTTGCAACTCCGGTGCCGGGTTGCGGTTGATCGCCCGCAGCAGTTCGAAGCTGCGTTGCGCGCGTACCGGGTCGCGCTCCTGGCCATTGGCCCGGTAGCGTTCGAGCCGATAGGCGGCATCGACGATCAGCGCCTGACGCTCGCGCGGCTGAGCCTTGAAGGCCGGGTCTTGCAGGGCGTTCTGGTCGGCGCTGACCTTGAGTACCCATTGCTGTTCCTCGGGGTCCAGCGGCTTGGCCCGCTCCAACAGCTCACGCTCGCGGGACGGGCGGTAGTCGATCTTCTCCACCAGGCCGGCTTCCTTGACCGCCTTCACGGTGTCGGTGGGGATGGCCGTCAGGGGGAACTGTCCGGTCAGGTGCAGGCCGGGGCGGGCGACCTGCAGCAGTTCCAGCAGGCGATAGGAGCAGTTTTCGTCGAAGAAGAAATAGTCGAAGCGGATCTGCTTCAGTTCCCAGACGTGCTCGACCATCCGCGCGGTTTCTTCCGGAGTCAGGTTCAGCCGGTACTCCCACAGATCGCGGTTTTCCAGGCTGCGGTATTCCGACAGTTTCTCCTGGTAGGGCACCAGGGCGAACAGCCCCGGATAACCGCCCATCAGGCCTTTCCAGGCATAGAGGATGCTGTTGTCCGAGCCTTCGATGTAGGCGCCGAAGTTGATCGCGTAGCTGAGCAGCGAGGTCTGGTCGCGCTGCACATCGGCCTGGTCGATTCGCAGCAGGGTGTGGCCGAACATCGATGACGGGCTGTTCAGGTAGGCGGCGGGAAAGATCATCACCGTGCTGTGGGGGGCGACATCCTTGAACCACTGGTTGAATTCCGAGCAGTCCGGCGTCGGCAGGTCCTTGAGTTGCAGTTGTGTCTTGAGCCAGCGGGTACGTGCCGGGTAGACGCATTGGGCGTGCTGATTGCCGGCGCTGGCCGGTGCGTAGAGTGCGGCGACGGTGGCCTTCAGCTCCGCATCGGGGTGATGGGCGCCGTCAGCGGCGAGAAAAAATTTGCTGTCGCTGACGTAGCTGCGCCAGCCGCCGAGCTTGGCGTGTTCATAATGGCCCAGGGAGATCCAGAAGGGATCGTTGGCCAGTTGCTGCAAACGTTGATCGTCGAGGTGTGAAGCGGCCTGGAGTGGGGTACAGGCACAGAGCGCCAGGTAGGCAAGGCGTTTGAGCATGGTCGGCAACTGTTGTCCGGGTCGGGCAGGGAATGCCCGCCCCGAAGGGCGGGCGGGTCACGCTCAAGCCTGGGTGGCGTACTTGGCCAGGCGTGGATCGCTCTTGAGAACGGCCAGGGTGTTGGTGTGCACGTCGTCGGCGGTGACGTCGGCCTTGTTGAAGATCTGCTGGAAGTGCTCGTGAGTCACGGCGGCGAAATGCGCACGATCTTCCGGCGCCACACCGAGCACCACGGCGTAGGTGGTCAGCGCCTCGCCCTGGCCCTTGGCCATGTCTTCCGACAGTTCGTTCATCATGCCATTCATGGCGATCCAGGATTTGCCGCCATAGGTCAGCGCGTCCTTGGTCGAGCAGCCGTTGGTACCGGAGGTCATGCCGAAGGTGGCGTTACCGGAGGTGCCGTTGGTGGTGGAGGCCAGGAAGTGCGCCGGGGTACCGCGCTGGCCTTTGAACAGCATGTTGCCCCAGCCGCAATCCGGGCCGCCTGGTGCCTGGGCCATGGCCTGGAGAGAGACGACGGTGAAGAGAGTACCGAGAAGAATCCGTTTCATAGCTTTGTTCTCTTTGTGTGCATGTCAAAACAAGGGACCGGTCTGTTCGAGCCCCGGTGGGCCGGTTATGGTCCGGCCGCGCACGTTGGAGTTTAGGCACGATCCAAGGGTTCCGTGATTTTTTGCCTGAAGAATGATGTACAAGCTTTGTAGTACGGTTCCGAGGGCTTTTGTCCCGCCGTGAGGTTTCGCCTGCCTGTCGCCTTGCCAGCCGGGGGCGGCGAGCGCCAGAATGCCTGCATCTGCCCCGCCTGATGTAAGGAAGCCCGATGTCTGATTCTGTTGCTGCCAGCCTGCGTCTTGCGCCCGAAGCGCTGACTCGCCCTTTTTCCGCTGAACAGTTCAGCTTCTCCACCACCAATGATCTGGAGCCTTTTCGCGGTGTGCTCGGCCAGGAACGCGCGGTCGAAGCGTTGCAGTTCGGTGTGGCGATGCCACGCCCCGGTTACAACGTATTTGTCATGGGCGAGCCGGGAACCGGTCGCTTCTCGTTCGTCAAACGCTACCTGAAGGCCGAGGGCAAGCGTCTGCAGACTCCTTCGGACTGGGTCTACGTCAACAATTTCGATGAGCCGCGCGAGCCGCGGGCGCTGGAGCTGCCCGCGGGCGAGGCCGGCGCGTTCATCAGTGATATCGGTGGCCTGATCGACAACCTGCTGGCGACCTTTCCGGCAGTTTTCGAGCACCCGTCCTACCAGCAGAAAAAGAGCGGTATCGACCGTTCCTTCAATCAGCGTTATGACCGCGCCCTGGACGTGATCGAGCGCCTGGCACTGGAGAAGGACGTCGCCCTGTACCGTGACAGCAGCAATATCGCCTTTACCCCCATGAGCGACGGCAAGGCCCTCGACGAGGCGGAGTTCGCCCAATTGCCGGAGGCCGAGCGCGAGCGTTTCCACACCGACATCGCCGAGCTCGAGGAGCGCCTCAACGAGGAACTGGCCAGCCTGCCGCAATGGAAGCGCGAGTCGAGCAACCAACTGCGTCAGTTGAACGAGGAAACCATCACCCTGGCGCTGCAGCCGCTGCTGGCGCCATTGTCGGAGAAGTACGCGGAAAACGCGGCGGTCTGCGGTTATCTGCAAGCCATGCAGGTCAATCTGCTGCGCACCGTGGTCGAGCAACTGGTGGACGACAGCAAGACCGATGCGGTGGCGCGCAAGCTGCTCGAGGAGCAGTACGCCCCGAGCCTGGTGGTCGGGCATCCGGCCAGCGGCGGTGCGCCGGTGGTGTTCGAACCGCATCCGACCTACGACAACCTGTTCGGCCGGATCGAATACAGCACCGACCAGGGCGCGCTGTACACCACCTACCGGCAACTGCGCCCGGGCGCGCTGCACCGGGCCAATGGCGGCTTCCTGATCCTCGAAGCCGAGAAGATGCTCAGCGAGCCGTTCGTCTGGGATGCCCTCAAGCGTGCCCTGCAGTCGCGCAAGCTGAAGATGGAGTCGCCGCTGGGCGAACTGGGACGCCTGGCGACCGTGACCCTGACGCCACAGATGATCCCCTTGCAACTCAAGGTCATCATCATTGGCGCGCGTCATCTGTATTACACCCTGCAGGACCTGGACCCGGACTTCCAGGAGATGTTCCGCGTGCTGGTGGACTTCGACGAAGACATTCCGATGGTCGACGAGAGCCTGGAACAGTTCGCCCAGTTGCTCAAGACCCGTACCTCGGAAGAGGGCATGGCGCCGCTGACCGCCGACGCGGTGGCGCGCCTGGCGACCTACAGCGCCCGCCTGGCCGAACACCAGGGGCGGCTGTCGGCGCGCATCGGTGATCTGTTCCAACTGGTCAGTGAGGCGGACTTCATCCGTCACCTGGCCGGCGACGAGCGCACCGATGCCGGGCATATCGAGCGGGCGCTGAAAGCCAAGGCCACGCGCACCGGCCGGGTCTCGGCGCGGATTCTCGACGACATGCTGGCGGGGATCATCCTGATCGATACCGACGGTGCGGCGGTCGGCAAGTGCAACGGCCTGACGGTGCTGGAGGTCGGCGATTCGGCGTTTGGCGTGCCGGCGCGGATTTCCGCCACGGTCTATCCGGGGGGCAGCGGTATCGTCGATATCGAGCGTGAGGTGAACCTTGGGCAGCCGATTCACTCCAAGGGGGTAATGATTCTCACCGGCTATCTGGGTAGCCGGTATGCCCAGGAGTTCCCCCTGGCGATCTCCGCGAGCATCGCCCTGGAGCAGTCCTACGGTTATGTCGATGGCGACAGCGCGTCCCTCGGCGAGGCCTGTACGCTGATTTCGGCCCTGTCGAAGACCCCGCTCAAGCAGTGCTTCGCCATTACCGGCTCGATCAACCAGTTCGGTGAGGTGCAGGCGGTGGGCGGGGTCAACGAGAAGATCGAGGGCTTTTTCCGGCTCTGCGAGGCCCGTGGCCTGACCGGCGAGCAGGGGGCGATCATCCCGCAGGCCAACGTCGCGACGCTGATGCTCGACGAGAAAGTCCTGCAGGCGGTGCGTGCCGGGATGTTCCACGTGTATGCGGTACGCCAGGCCGATGAGGCGCTGAGCCTGCTGGTGGGCGAGCCGGCCGGTGAGCCGGATGCCGACGGCCAGTTCCCGGAGGGCAGCGTCAACGCGCGGGTGGTGGAGCGCCTGCGGGTGATTGCCGAATTGATCAGCGAGGACGACCTCAAGGAGGCCGAGAAGGAGGCCGCCGAGCAGGCGCTGGCGGAGGTCAAGCCGTCCTGACAGGCGTTGTGGCGGCGGGCTCGCTGTGGGAGCGGGCCCGTCCGCGAAGCTTTTGGGGGCGCCCTCGGGGGCGCCTGCGCTGACGAACCTGCTCTCCCAAGGGGTGGGTCAAGAGTTTGACGTTTTTCGAAAAAGGTGTCCGTTTGTCCTCCAGGCTCTTGTGTTGCCTGGATTTATCCTATTCTCTGGGCAAGGACATCCACTGTAGTCACTGGAACGATACAGGCTCCATCGGGGTCTGAAGACAGGATCTACCGAGGGTCGCCGTCATGTCGCGCAGCCTGTGTCTCACCCGTCAATGCCTGGGTCTGGTCACCCGTATCGAATGCGTTATTCGCCCGCTTGCCGGGGATAACGGAATGTGGACCCTCCTGTTCGCCGCCGGAATGGCCGGAGAACAACCTTCCGCGATCAAGTCCCAGGGCCCGTTCCATGGCCCCTTCGTTGCCGAATCCATCCTCGACTCGATTGTCGAAAGCCTGACCCTGCACGGCTACCAGTTGGCCGAGGAGCCGCAGATCTGGCGGCTGCACCTGCAGGCGCAGCTACGGCAGATCAACGGCGAACGCAGCCGGCAACTGCATTGAGCAGTCATTCGGCCGGTTCGTTGTTCTGGACCTTGTCGAGCTTGACCTCGAAGCCGTATTCGACGGTCTGCAGGTCGGTGCGCTGGTAGCTTTCCAGGTGTGTCGGCTGGCCGTAGAAGTAATGCACCTCATAAACCGGCGTCGAGCCGGTTTTTCCGTTGTGGCTGCTGGAGAGAATCTCTTTCAGATAGTTGCCGCTGTCGTCCTTGGCATAAAAGCGCCAGGCATCGGCAGGGAACTGTTTCTGATCGACCACCAGGGCGTTGCCCCGTAGCTCCAGGCCCTTGGGCAACTGGCGGGCATCGAGGCTGTTCTTCTGGATGTTGGCGAGAAACAGCGGGATCGAGCCGATGGCGTAGGCCGGCGTTTCCGGAAACAGGTTGAGATCGTAGGTGATCGAGCCTTCCATCGGATCGACTTCGAAGGCTTCCTTGGGCAGTTCCAGTGGTTCGCCGCGCTTGCCCTGTTCGTCTTCGGCGAAAAAGGTCACCGGGCTGTCGCCGAGGTTGAAGGAGGAACCGAGCAACTCGTCGTTGAAGGTCCGGGGATGGTCGAACTCGATGCGCGCGGCGCTGGCGTCCTCGACCGACTGGCTGATGCTGACGCTCTTTTTCAGGTGCTCGGCATCGAGGTTGGCGTCCTTGAGGTAGTTGGCGGCCTGATCGTCGTAGACCACCACGGGCATTGGCAGCGCCTGGATTTCCTTGCCGGTGGGGTTGTCGAACTGGCGTACCGGCAGGTCGAGGTCCTTGCGGTTGACCACCGCATCGGAGAAATCCAGCACGCTGATTTCCAGCCTGTCGACCAGGCCGTTGAAGTACACACGGGTGTAGCGGCTGGGCTGGCCGGCCTCGAAGGTTTTCTGCTCATCGTCGAGTTTCTTCTCGAACTCGTCGCTCCAGCTCTTCTGCTTGAGCATTTCGTCCAGTTGCTTCTGATAGAAGGCGAGCTGGGCGGCATTCTCGTTGATCGAGCCCGAGCGCGAGAGGAACTGCCCGGTTTTATCCCGGGCCTGGACGATCAGCGGGTTCAAGAGGGTATCGCCGAGTTGCGGGGCTTGCGGCGCGCTGTTGCTCAGTTCGACTTCGGCATTGTTCCTGTCGAGGGACACCAGGGTCAGGCTGATGTTGTCCTGGATCTGGCGCTTGCCGATGTCCTTGCCGGTCAGGCTGAAGGTCACGATTTTGCGCGGGGCGATCACCTCGATCTTGCCGTGCAGGGTGACCGGCTGTGGCTGTTTGCTGTTCTCGATCTCCAGCCCCTCGATATAGGGGTAGCTGACGGTCAGGTCATCCGGGTTGGTCAGGTTCGCGCTGGAGGGGCTCAACTGGATCCCGGGATCGGTTTCCGACCATTCCGGCTGGAAAGGGATCACCTGCTTGTCGCTGAGGGTTACCGACTGCCATTCCAGTGCGTGGGGGAAGGGGAATTCGGTCGGGTAGTTGAAACTGAACGGGAAGATCGGCTGCAGGTCGGTCAGGTAGTCGGAGCTGGATTTCTTGCGCAGCACGAACAGCCCGTTGATATAGGTCTCGGCCAGGGCCTGGGGGCTTGCGTAGTGCTTGAGCAACGCCAGGGCATCGTCGCCGTACTCGGTTTCGATCGGCTTGTCCCGCAGGCGCAGGCGGGCCCGTTCGAGCAGCAGCAGCGAGCCGCCGAGGTCCGCCACGGCGTCCTTGAGCTTGGGGTCCTGAATGCCGTCCAGGGTTTTCTCGAACTGCGCGGTCCGTTCTTCAAGGCTGGCCTGGGGCGGCTTGTCGTGGGGCGAGCAGGCGTTCAGCAGCAGAGCGGCCGAGAGTCCGAGGCAACCCAGGGGGCGTCGCAAATCCATTGTTCAGTTTTCCTGTCCACAGTACATGCGCGATGTCATTGATGCCGACACTAGCAGAAAATTGCCCGGAAGCAGCTGTCCTGCCGTTGAACGAGGTGCGTGATGCAGGCTTTTTCCCTCGGGTTGAGGCGCTGGTATACTCGCGGCCATTTTCAGGCGATATGTGAGATTCATGGAACGGTTTATTGAAAATGCGATGTATGCGTCGCGCTGGCTGTTGGCGCCGATCTACTTCGGCTTGTCCCTGGGGTTGCTGGCACTGGCCCTGAAATTCTTCCAGGAAGTGTTTCACGTTATTCCCAACGTGTTTTCCATGGCCGAGTCCGAGCTGATCCTGGTGCTGCTGTCGATGATCGACATGGCCCTGGTGGGCGGGCTGCTGGTGATGGTGATGATGTCCGGCTACGAGAACTTCGTCTCCCAGCTGGATATCTCCGACGACAAGGAGAAGCTCAGCTGGCTGGGCAAGATGGACTCCACTTCGTTGAAGATGAAAGTGGCGGCGTCCATCGTGGCGATCTCCTCGATTCACCTGCTGCGGGTGTTCATGGACGCCAAGAACGTCGATCCGGTGCATCTGCAGTGGTACGTGATCATTCACATGACGTTCGTGGTCTCGGCGTTCGCCATGGGCTACCTGGACAAGGTGACCAAGCACTGATCCCCGGCTGCCATGTCGACCCGCACCGCCCGTTCGTTGTGAAACGCACGGGCGGTGTCGTTTCTGGGGATGGGCTGCTAACCGTGGGTGCTTCTGTGCTAGTCTGCCCACCCTTTTTGGTTCCGGGCGCGAGGGGAGATGCCGTGTTTTCAGGGTATTTTCCGGAGCAGTCCCACAGCGGAGCAGTATGATGTCCGAAGTAAATCTGTCCACCGACGAAACCCGCGTCAGCTACGGTATTGGCCGTCAGTTGGGTGACCAGCTGCGTGACAACCCGCCACCCGGCGTCAGCCTGGACGCGATCCTGGTCGGTCTGACCGACGCCTTCAACGGCCAGCCAAGCCGTGTGAGCCAGGAAGAACTGTCCGCCAGCTTCAAGGTCATTCGTGAAATCATGCAGGCCGAAGCGGCCGCCAAGGCTGAAGCCGCAGCGGGTGCCGGCCTGGCGTTCCTGGCGGAAAACGCCAAGCGTGAAGGTATCACCACTCTGGCCTCGGGCCTGCAGTTCGAAGTGCTGACCCAGGGTGACGGCGCCAAGCCGACCCGTGAGGACACCGTGCGCACTCACTACCACGGTACCCTGATCGACGGCTCCGTGTTCGACAGCTCCTACGAGCGTGGCCAGCCTGCCGAGTTCCCGGTGGGTGGCGTGATCGCCGGTTGGACCGAAGCCCTGCAACTGATGAACGCCGGCAGCAAATGGCGTCTGTACGTGCCGAGCGAGCTGGCCTATGGCGCCCAGGGCGTTGGCAGCATCCCGCCGCACAGCGTGCTGGTGTTCGACGTCGAGCTGCTGGCCGTCCTGTAAGCCGCTGCTGAAGCAGGCGGTGCGGCGATCCGACTGGCCCGCGCAGAGGCGATGGCCTGTTCGCGACTAAATCGTATCGCCGGACCGCCTGCTCCCACAGGGGCAGTGGTGTGAGCCTGAGTAGAGTTCACATCTGCAGCTTGCCGTGGAGATCCGCCGTGGGGCGCAATGCCCGGGCATAACAGAACAGGAACAGGTTGCGCACCAGTTCCTTGAGCACCAGCGGTTCGCTGGAACTCAACCCGCTGACATCCAGGTCGCCCTGGTCCTGCAGCTCATGCAGCGCTTCTTCCTCCAGTACCGCACAGACTTCACCCGTTTCCCGATGCAGGATGCGCAGGTAAGGGTGTGGGCGGTCCAGCCAGGCATCGATCAAATAAGTCATGGTCTCATCTCCTTGATGGGTTTCAATGAGAATAATTCTTATTCAAGGAATAGCAAGTGCCTATTGGCGGATTCCTGGTTTTTCTGTGGGGGAATTGGTCTGAAATCGGGAATCGGGGGAGGAGGGGGACGCCAGGGGGAAACTGCCGGTGATCCGGGGCTGCTGGCGACAGGGGCTGGTGCCGCGTCGCCAGCGTGGCATTTCCTCAGGCTTTGCGGACGAATTCCGATTTGAGTTTCATCGGGCCGATGCCGTCGATCTTGCAGTCGATATCGTGGTCGCCATCGCACAGGCGGATGTTCTTCACCTTGGTGCCGACCTTGACCACCAGCGAGGTGCCCTTGACCTTGAGATCCTTGATCACGGTAATGGTGTCGCCATCCTGGAGGATATTGCCCACGGAGTCCTTCTTCACGTTGTCGTCGGAGGCGGCTTCGGCTTCGCCGTTGGCGGACCACTCATGGGCGCACTCCGGGCAGACCAGCTGGACGCCGTCTTCGTAGGTGAACTCGGAATTGCATTTCGGGCAGGGTGGCAACGTGCTCACTAGGGCTCCTCAGGTTTTGGGAAGGCTAAAAGCGCACATTATATAGGGTTTTGTCGGCGAGGGGGGAATGACGCGGACGTCTGCCGGAGCGTGCGGTTCGCCACACCGCACGCTCCGGCAAGGAGAGGTGTGTCAGTGGGTGCGGGCGACGGCGAACTCGCTCAGTCCGACCAGCGCATCGCGGTATTCGCTGGCTGGCAGCGCCTCCAGGCAGGCAATCGCCCGGGCCACGTAGTCACGGGCCAGTTGGGCGGTGTATTGCAGCGAGCCCGAAGCTTCCACGGCAGCGCGGATGCTTTCCAGGTCCTCGATTCCGCCTTTCTGGATGGCCCGACGTACCAGGGCGGCCTGTTCCGGCGTGCCTTCGCGCATGGTGTAGATCAGCGGCAGGGTCGGCTTGCCTTCGGCGAGGTCGTCACCGACGTTCTTGCCCAGGGTCTCGGCATCGCCCTTGTAGTCCAGCAGGTCGTCGACCAGTTGGAAGGCCACGCCGAGGTGGTCGCCAAAGGTACGCAGGGCTTCGGCTTGCTCCGGTGTCGCGCCGCACAGGGCGGCGGCGCTGTGGGTCGAGGCCTCGAAGAGCATCGCGGTCTTGCCGCGGATGACTTCCATGTAGGTTTCTTCGGTGGTGCTGGCGTCGCGGACCTTGGACAGTTGCAGCACTTCGCCCTCGGCGATGATGCGGGTGGCCTGGGAGAGGATCTTCATCACCGGCATCGAGCCCAGTTCGACCATCATCTCGAAGGAGCGCGAATAGAGGAAATCACCGACCAGGACGCTGGGCGCGTTGCCCCACATGGCGTTGGCGGTGGAGCGGCCGCGGCGCATGCCGGACATGTCGACCACATCGTCATGCAGCAGGGTGGCGGTGTGCAGGAATTCGATGGTGGCTGCCAGCAGGCGCAGGTCGTCGCCTTCGCGACCCAGGGCCTTGCCGCAAAGCAGTACCAATAAAGGACGCAGGCGCTTGCCCCCGGCCGAGGTGATGTAGTCACCGATTTTCGAGACCAGCGGCACCCGGGAAGTCAGCTGCTTCTTGATGATACCGTCGACGGCGCTAAAATCGTCCGCCACCGCGCGGTAGAAAGCTTGGGGTTGCATCAGCGAGGGTCGCTCCAGAAGGGTTGCGCGGCATGCTAGGGCGGGGGGTACGGCCTGTCAAGGCGGCCCCGGGCACCGTGAACGCTGCTGCGCTCGATAATCCTGCCCCAAAAGCCGGCTCGGACGACCGTTTTCAGGGAGAACGTCCGCAGGACAGCGCTCCTATCCACTTGCAAGGAATCGACAGCTTGCGTACAATCGCGCACCCTGAACTTCCTGGGCAGCACCTGCCTTACGCAATTGCACTTGGGCCGTTCCAGCCCCATGCAGCCATGCCAGCCAATACCTTTACCTATTAAGCGCTGGGTGAGCAGGATTATCGGAGAAATACCATGTCTTACGCAGTAATCGTTACCGGCGGCAAGCAGTACAAAGTCGCCCCAGGTGAATACCTGAAGATTGAAAAACTGGAAGTCGCCACTGGCGAATCCGTTACCTTTGATCGCGTTCTGTTGGTTGCCAACGGCGACGACGTGAACATCGGTGCTCCAGTTGTTGCTGGCGCTACCGTTTCGGCTGAAGTGGTTTCCCAAGGCCGTCACGACAAGGTCCGCATCATCAAGTTCCGCCGTCGTAAGCACCACATGAAGCGCATGGGTCACCGTCAGTGGTACACCGAGATCAAAATCACCGGTATTCAGGCTTAATTCGCCTAATTCCCTTTTTGGAGTATTGAACTCATGGCACACAAAAAAGCTGGTGGTAGTACCCGTAACGGTCGCGACTCAGAAGCCAAACGACTTGGCGTGAAGATGTACGGCGGCCAGGCTATCAAGGCGGGCAACATCATCGTGCGTCAGCGCGGCACCCAATTCCACGCCGGTTATGGCGTTGGCATGGGTAAGGATCACACCCTGTTCGCTAAAGTCGAAGGCGTGATCAAGTTCGAAGTAAAAGGCGCCTTCGGTCGTCGTTACGTGAGCGTCGTCGCAGCTTAATCGCGGCAATGCTGGAGAAGCCCTGTCTTGCGACGGGGCTTTTTCGTTTGTGGGGTGAGTCTCTTGCAAAGCTGTTCGTGTGAGCCGTGCGCTGGTTTCATGGGTGGATAGGTGGCGCTACGCTCATCTTTGCAAGAGTCTTATGTCTTGATTTCCATCGGCTCGTCCCGGTGACGAGAGGCGTGTTATGAAGTTTGTTGATGAAGTATCGATTCGCGTAAAGGCTGGCGACGGCGGTAACGGTTGCATGAGTTTCCGTCGGGAAAAATTCATCGAGAAGGGTGGGCCCAACGGCGGTGACGGTGGGGATGGCGGTTCGGTCTATATGGTTGCCGACGAAAACCTCAATACCCTGGTGGATTACCGCTATACCCGGCATTTCGAGGCCGAGCGCGGATCGAACGGCGGCAGCACCGACTGCACCGGTAAAAAGGGTGATGACCTGGACCTGCGCGTGCCGGTCGGCACCACGGTGATCGATTCCGCGACCCAGGAGGTCATCGGTGATCTGGTCAAGCATGGTCAGCGCCTGCTGGTGGCTCATGGTGGCTGGCATGGCCTGGGCAACACCCGCTTCAAGTCCAGTACCAACCGTGCACCGCGCCAGACCACGCCGGGCAAGCCGGGCGAGCAGCGTGACCTCAAGCTGGAAATGAAGGTGCTGGCCGACGTCGGTCTGCTGGGTCTGCCGAATGCCGGCAAGAGTACCTTCATTCGTTCGGTGTCGGCCGCCCGTCCGAAAGTGGCGGACTATCCGTTCACCACGCTGGTGCCGAACCTGGGTGTGGTCAGTGTCGACCGCTGGAAGAGCTTCGTCATCGCCGACATCCCCGGCTTGATCGAGGGGGCTTCGGAGGGTGCCGGCCTGGGGATTCGCTTCCTCAAGCACCTGGCGCGTACCCGTCTGCTGCTGCACCTCGTTGACATGGCGCCGCTGGATGAAAGCAGTGCCGCGGATGCGGCCGAAGTGATCGTCAACGAGCTGGCGCGCTTCAGTCCGTCGCTGGTCGAGCGTGATCGCTGGCTGGTGCTGAACAAGTGCGACCAGATCCTCGAGGAAGAGCACGAGGCGCGTGTCAAGGAAGTGGTAGATCGCCTGCAGTGGACCGGCCCGGTCTACGTGATCTCGGCGATCGCCAGCGAGGGTACCGAGCGTCTGACCCGTGACATCATGCGTTACCTGGAGGATCGTCTCGATCGCCTGGCCAGCGACCCGGCCTACGCCGACGAGTTGCGTGAGCTCGACCAGCGCATCGAGGATGAGGCGCGTGCCCAGCTGCAGGCTCTGGATGACCAGCGGGCCCTGCGTCGCAGCGGCGTCAAGAGTGTCCACGACATCGGTGACGATGATTGGGATGAAGATGACTTCGATGATGAGGATGGTCCGGAAATCATTTACGTCCGCGACTGATTCATTCGGTAAACTAGAACGCCGCTCCCCTGAGCGGCGTTTTGGTATCCGTAATACGTAAATCACATAATCGCGTGGGTGGCGCCCGGTTGCGCTGCCTGCTGGCAAGGGTTGGAAGATCATGCGGAGCAAGGTGACAGGTGCGCAGCGTTGGGTCGTGAAGATCGGCAGCGCACTGCTGACGGCGGACGGCAAGGGCCTGGATCGCGCGGCAATGGGTGTCTGGGTTGAGCAGATGGTGGCATTGCACGAGGCTGGCGTGGAGCTGGTGCTGGTGTCGTCCGGCGCGGTGGCGGCGGGCATGAGTCGGCTTGGCTGGACCGCTCGACCGAGTGCCATGCATGAATTGCAGGCGGCGGCGGCTATCGGCCAGATGGGGCTGGTGCAGGCCTGGGAGTCGAGCTTTGCCGAGCATGGGCGCCATACCGCACAGATCCTGCTGACCCACGACGACCTGTCCGATCGCAAGCGCTACCTCAATGCGCGCAGCACCTTGCGTGCGCTGGTGGAGCTCAAGGTCATCCCGGTGATCAACGAGAACGACACGGTGGTCACCGACGAGATCCGTTTCGGTGACAACGACACCCTGGCGGCGCTGGTGGCCAACCTGGTGGAGGCGGACCTGCTGGTGATCCTGACGGATCGCGATGGCATGTTCGATGCCGATCCGCGCAGCAATCCCGATGCGCAGCTGATCTACGAGGCTCGCGCCGACGACCCGGCGCTGGATGCCGTGGCGGGCGGCACCGGTGGCGCCCTGGGGCGTGGCGGCATGCAGACCAAACTGCGGGCGGCGCGGCTGGCGGCGCGCTCGGGCGCGCATACCATCATCGTCGGTGGTCGCCTGGAGCGGGTGCTCGATCGTCTCAAGGCTGGCGAGCGCATCGGCACTCTGTTGTCGCCGGAGCGTGGCATGCTGGCGGCGCGCAAGCAGTGGCTGGCCGGACACCTGCAGACTCGTGGCACCCTGGTGCTCGACGACGGTGCGGTGAATGCGCTGGCGCGTGATCACAAGAGCCTGTTGCCGGTAGGGGTCAAGCTGGTCCAGGGCAGCTTCCGTCGTGGTGAAATGGTGGTGTGCGTGGCGCCGGACGGTCGTGAGATCGCTCGTGGGTTGGCCAACTACAGTGCGCTCGAGGCGCAGAAGATCATCGGTCAGTCGTCGGATGCCATTGTCGGCCTGCTGGGCTACATGGCTGAGCCGGAGCTGGTTCATCGCGATAATCTTATTCTGGTGTGATCGAGTCGAGGGGAGTGCGGATGGGTTTGGCAAAGGGATTGTTCGGGTTGCTCCTGGCGTTGCCGCTGCTGGCGTCGGCCGAGGAGATCGGTCAGGTGTCGACGGTGTTCAAGTTCGTCGGGCCGAATGACCGGATCGTGGTCGAGGCGTTCGATGACCCCAGGGTCGAGGGTGTGACCTGTTATCTGTCGCGGGCCAAGACCGGTGGCCTGAAGGGCGGCCTGGGGCTGGCGGAAGATCGTGCCGAGGCTTCGATCGCCTGTCGCCAGGTTGGGCCGATCCGCTTCAGTGGTGAGCTCAAGGATGGCGAGGAGGTATTCAAGGAGCGCACGTCGCTGGTGTTCAAGACCATGCAGGTGGTGCGCTTCCTCGACAAGAAGCGTAATACCCTGGTGTATCTGGTCTACAGTGATCGTGTGATCGAAGGGAGTCCGCAGAATGCGGTGACGGCGATTCCGATTCTGCCGTGGCCGAATCGGTAGGGTGTCGAGTTGGTGTGACCTTGCTGCGCCGCGCCTTGTAGGTGTCGGGCTTGCCTGCGAATAGGTTCTTGAACCTTGCGTTGCCGGAGAGGGCGCTTTCGTGGGTAGGCCCTGCTCCTGCAGAGGGTGTGGTTCTTGAATTGCAGGCAATAAAAAACCGACCCTTGGGTCGGTTTTTCAGCAGGCTGGTCGCTTAGGCAGCAACAGCCAGGGCCTTGATGTGGCCATTCAGACGGCTCTTGTGACGAGCGGCCTTGTTCTTGTGGATGATGCCCTTGTCGGCCATGCGGTCGATAACAGGCACTGCCAGAACGTAGGCGGCTTGTGCTTTAGCGGCGTCTTTTGCGTCGATGGCTTTCACTACGTTCTTGATGTAGGTACGAACCATGGAACGCAGGCTGGCGTTGTGGCTGCGACGCTTCTCAGCCTGTTTAGCACGTTTTTTGGCGGAAGGTGAGTTGGCCACCGTCGAGCTCCTCGAAAGACTTTTTAGGGAATAGCAAACAAAATAGGCCGCGAATCATGCCGATGAGTTGAAGGCTTGTCAAGGGCGAACGACGCGCTCCGCCGAGTGGTCGATGTGGCGCTTCGGATGTTTCTTTCCGGCGTACGACCTGTAAACTCGCGAGCTTTGGCTCTGTGCTGTTGCGGCGCGGAGTATCGCACAGCCGGGCGCCATATTCGCCTGCCTCTTCATTCCAGGGCGCACAATTTTTCAATGAATCTGCTCAAGTCGTTGGCTGCCGTCAGTTCCATCACGATGCTTTCCCGGGTGCTGGGCTTCGTTCGCGACACCATCCTCGCCCGGGCCTTTGGCGCGGGGATGGCGACCGACGCCTTCTTCATCGCCTTCAAGCTGCCCAACCTGCTGCGACGGATTTTCGCCGAAGGGGCCTTTTCCCAGGCGTTCGTGCCGATCCTCGCCGAGTACAAGAGCCAGAAGGGCGAGGAGGCGACCCGGACCTTCATCGCCTATGTCAGCGGCCTGCTGACCCTGGTACTGGCCCTGGTGACGGCGCTGGGCATGCTCGCCGCGCCGTGGGTGATCTGGGCGACCGCGCCCGGCTTTGCCGATACGCCGGAGAAGTTCAGGCTGACCTCCGACCTGTTGCGGGTGACCTTTCCTTATATATTGCTGATCTCGCTATCGTCCCTGGCCGGGGCGATCCTCAACACCTGGAACCGTTTCTCGGTCCCGGCGTTCGTGCCGACGCTGCTGAATATCAGCATGATCATCTTTGCCCTGTTCCTGACTCCCTACTTCGACCCGCCGGTGATGGCGCTGGGCTGGGCGGTACTGGCGGGTGGCCTGGCCCAGTTGCTCTACCAACTGCCGCACCTGAAGAAGATCGGCATGCTGGTGCTGCCGCGCATCAACCTGCGCGACAGCGGTGTGTGGCGAGTGATGAAGCAGATGCTGCCGGCGATCCTCGGGGTGTCGGTCAGCCAGATTTCGCTGATCATCAATACGATCTTCGCCTCGTTCCTGGTGGCGGGGTCGGTATCCTGGATGTATTACGCCGACCGCCTCATGGAACTGCCCTCCGGTGTGCTGGGCGTGGCGCTGGGCACCATCCTGTTGCCGATCCTGTCCAAGACCTACGCCAACAAGGATCGTCACGAGTACTCGCGGATTCTCGACTGGGGCCTGCGCCTGTGTTTCGTGCTGGTGCTGCCGTGCTCGCTGGCGCTGGCGATCCTTTCCGAGCCGCTGACGGTGTCGCTGTTCCAGTACGGCCAGTTCAGTGCCTTCGATGCGTCCATGACCCAGCGGGCGCTGATCGCCTACTCGGTCGGCCTGCTGGGGATCATCATGATCAAGGTGCTGGCGCCCGGCTTTTATGCCCAGCAGAACATTCGCACGCCGGTGAAGATCGCGATCTTTACCCTGGCGGTCACCCAATTGCTCAACCTGGCCCTGGTCGGCCCGTTGGCCCATGCCGGGCTGGCGCTGGCCATCAGTGGTGGCGCCTGCCTCAATGCCGGTCTGCTGTTCTGGCAGTTGCGCCGGCAGAAACTGTTCGTCGCCCAGGCGGGCTGGGGGCTGTACCTGTTGAAACTGGTGGTTGCCGTTGGCGTGATGTCGGCGGTGCTGTTGGGGCTGATGCATGTCATGCCGGCGTGGGACCAGGGGCATATGCTCGAGCGCTTCCTGCGCCTGGGGGCGTTGGTGGTGGCGGGTGTGGTGGCCTACTTCGGCATGCTGCTGCTGATGGGGCTGCGCCTGCGCCACTTCAACCGCAAATCGTTGATGTAACCGGCGCAACGGATGTCGACGCATGACGGGTACTAAGCTCGGCCGGGTATGGTTATAATCGGCCACTTTATGAGCAAGAAGCGCGTTATGCAGCTGGTTCGAGGCCTCCACAACCTGCGTCCCCGGCACCGGGGCTGTGTCGCCACCATTGGCAACTTTGACGGTGTTCATCGTGGTCACCAGGCTATCCTGGCCCGGCTGCGCGAGCGTGCGCGGGAGCTGGGGGTGCCCAGCTGCGTGGTGATTTTCGAACCGCAACCGCGCGAGTTTTTTGCCCCGCAGACGGCGCCGGCGCGCCTGGCGCGCTTGCGCGACAAGCTGCAGCTGCTGGCTGCCGAAGGCGTCGACCGGGTACTGTGCCTGGCGTTCAACCAGCGCCTGAGCAAGCTCAGCGCCGCCGAGTTCGTCGACACCATCCTGGTCGAAGGCCTGGGCGTACAGCACCTGGAAGTCGGTGACGACTTCCGTTTCGGCTGCGACCGTGCCGGTGATTTCGATTTCCTGCTGCAGGCCGGCAAGGCCAGTGGCTTTACCGTCGAGGCGGCACAGACCGTCGAACTCGATGGCCTGCGGGTCAGCAGCACCCAGGTGCGTAATGCCCTGGCGGCGGCCGATTTCCCCTTGGCCGAGCGCCTGCTGGGGCGTCCGTTCCGGATCGCCGGGCGGGTGCTGCATGGGCAGAAACTGGCGCGCCAACTGGGCACGCCAACGGCCAACGTACAGCTCAAGCGCCGTCGCGTGCCATTGACCGGGGTCTACCTGGCCAGTGTCGAGATCGACGGCCAGCCGTGGCCGGGTGTCGCCAATATCGGCGTGCGGCCTACGGTAGCAGGTGATGGCAATGCCCACCTGGAAGTGCATCTGCTGGATTTTGCCGGTGATCTGTATAACCGGCGTTTGACGGTGGTTTTCCACCACAAGCTGCGCGATGAGCAGCGATTCGCCTCCCTGGAGGCGCTCAAGACGGCGATCAATGCGGACGTCGCCGCCGCCCGTGCCCACTGGCAGGGTTCACCGCTTACAAAGAGCCTGAAATGACCGACTACAAAGCCACGCTTAACCTCCCGGACACCGCCTTCCCGATGAAGGCCGGCCTGCCACAGCGCGAACCTCAGATTCTGCAGCGCTGGGACAGCATTGGCCTGTACGGGAAGTTGCGCGAGATTGGCAAGGATCGTCCGAAGTTCATCCTTCACGACGGTCCTCCCTACGCCAATGGCACGATTCACATCGGTCACGCGCTGAACAAGATTCTCAAGGACATGATCGTCCGCTCCAAGACCCTGGCCGGCTTCGATGCCCCCTATGTGCCGGGTTGGGACTGCCATGGCCTGCCGATCGAACACAAGGTCGAAGTGACCCACGGCAAGAACCTGGGCGCGGACAAGACCCGCGAACTGTGCCGCGCCTATGCCAGCGAGCAGATCGAGGGGCAGAAGTCCGAGTTCATCCGCCTGGGCGTGCTGGGCGACTTCGCCAACCCCTACAAGACCATGGACTTCAAGAACGAGGCCGGTGAAATCCGCGCCCTGGCCGAAATCGTCAAGGGCGGCTTCGTGTTCAAGGGCCTCAAGCCGGTGAACTGGTGCTTCGATTGCGGTTCGGCCCTGGCCGAAGCCGAAGTCGAATACCAGGACAAGAAATCCCAGACCATCGACGTGGCCTTCCCGATCGCCGACCAGGACAAGCTGGCCGCCGCGTTCGGCCTGCCATCGCTGGGCAAGCCGACTTCGATCGTGATCTGGACCACCACCCCGTGGACCATCCCGGCCAACCAGGCGCTGAACGTTCATCCGGAGTTCAACTACGCGCTGGTGGATGTCGGTGACCGCCTGTTGGTGCTGGCCGAGGAACTGGTCGAGTCCTGCCTGGCGCGTTACAAGCTGGAAGGTTCGGTAGTGGCGGTTGCCAAGGGCCAGGCCCTGGAACTGATCAACTTCCGTCATCCGTTCTATGATCGCCTGTCGCCTCTGTATCTGGCCGAGTATGTCGAGCTGGGTGCCGGTACCGGCGTGGTTCACTCCGCCCCGGCCTATGGCGAGGACGACTTCAAGAGCTGCAAGCATTACGGGATGTCCAACGATGACATCCTCACCCCGGTGCAGAGCAACGGTGTGTATGTCGAGTCCCTGGAGTTCTTCGGCGGCCAGTTCATCTTCAAGGCCAACCCGGCCATCGTCGAAAAACTCGCCGAAGTCGGTGCGCTGCTGCACACCGAGACCATCAGCCACAGCTACATGCACTGCTGGCGCCACAAGACCCCGCTGATCTACCGCGCCACCGCGCAGTGGTTCATTGGCATGGACAAGGCGCCGGCCTCTGGCGACACCCTGCGCGAGCGTTCGCTCAAGGCCATCGAGGACACCCAGTTCGTTCCGGCCTGGGGCCAGGCGCGCCTGCACTCGATGATCGCCAACCGTCCGGACTGGTGCATCTCCCGCCAGCGCAACTGGGGCGTACCGATCCCGTTCTTCCTGAACAAGGAAAGCGGCGAGCTGCACCCGCGCACCGTCGAACTGATGGAGCAGGTGGCCCAGCGCGTCGAGAAAGAGGGTATCGAGGCCTGGTTCAAGCTGGATGCCGCCGAGCTGCTCGGTGACGAGGCTGCGCAATACGACAAGATCAGCGACACCCTCGACGTCTGGTTCGACTCGGGCACCACCCACTGGCACGTACTGCGCGGTTCGCATCCGGTCGGCCACGAGAAGGGCCCGCGTGCCGACCTCTACCTGGAAGGTTCGGACCAGCACCGTGGCTGGTTCCACTCGTCCCTGCTGACCGGCTGCGCCATTGACAACCATGCGCCGTACCGCGAGCTGCTGACCCACGGCTTTACCGTCGACGAGGCCGGCCGCAAGATGTCCAAGTCCCTGGGCAACGTGATCGCGCCGCAGAAGGTCAACGACACCCTGGGGGCCGACATCATGCGCCTGTGGGTCGCCTCGACCGACTATTCGGGCGAGATGGCCGTCTCCGACCAGATCCTGCAGCGCAGCGCCGACGCCTACCGGCGTATCCGCAACACCGCACGGTTCCTGCTCTCCAACCTGAGCGGCTTCAACCCGGCCACCGATATCGTCCCGGCCGAGGAAATGCTCGCCCTGGATCGCTGGGCCGTGGACCGCACCCTGCTGCTGCAGCGCGAGCTGGAAGTGCACTACGGTGAGTACCGCTTCTGGAACGTCTACTCCAAGGTGCACAACTTCTGTGTGCAGGAGCTGGGCGGTTTCTACCTCGACATCATCAAGGACCGCCAGTACACCACCGGCGCCAACAGCAAGGCCCGGCGCTCCTGCCAGACCGCGCTGTTCCACATCTCCGAGGCGCTGGTGCGCTGGATCGCGCCGATCCTGGCGTTCACCGCCGACGAGCTGTGGCAGTACCTGCCGGGCGAGCGCAACGAATCGGTCATGCTCAACACCTGGTACGAAGGCCTCAGCGAACTGCCGGAAGGCTTCGAGCTGGGTCGCGACTACTGGGAGCGGATCATGGCGGTCAAGGTCGCGGTCAACAAGGAACTGGAAGTGCAGCGCGCCGCGAAGGCGGTGGGCGGCAACCTGCAGGCCGAAGTGACCCTGTTCGCCGAAGAGGCACTGGTCGCCGACCTGGACAAGCTGAGCAACGAACTGCGCTTCGTGCTGATCACCTCCACCGCGACGGTCGCGCCCCTGGCGCTGGCCCCGGCGGATGCGGTGGTCACCGAGGTGCCGGGCCTGAAGCTCAAGGTGGTCAAGTCCGGCCACGCCAAGTGCGCCCGTTGCTGGCACTGCCGCGAGGATGTCGGGGTGAACCCGGAGCATCCGGAAATCTGCGGCCGTTGCGTCGACAACATCAGTGGCGAAGGCGAGGTGCGTCACTATGCCTAATGCCAGTGCCGGCCGTTTCGGCCGCCTGGGCTGGCTGTGGTTGAGCCTGCTGGTGCTGGTCATCGACCAGGCCAGCAAGTTCCACTTCGAAAGCTCGCTGACCCTGTACCAGCAGATCGTGATCATTCCCGACTACTTCAGCTGGACCCTGGCGTACAACACCGGCGCGGCCTTCAGCTTCCTGGCCGAGAGTTCCGGCTGGCAGCGCTGGCTGTTCGCCCTGATCGCGGTGGTGGTCAGTGCGGTGCTGGTGGTCTGGCTCAAGCGCCTGGGGCGCAACGAGACCTGGCTGGCCATCGCCTTGTCGCTGGTGCTGGGTGGGGCGCTGGGCAACCTCTACGATCGCATGGCACTGGGCCATGTCATCGACTTCATTCTCGTGCACTGGCAGAACCGCTGGTACTTCCCGGCGTTCAACTTTGCCGACAGCGCCATTACCGTGGGCGCGGTGATGCTGGCGCTGGACATGTTCAAGAGCAAAAAGTCCGGAGAACCCGTTCATGACTGAACACGCAGTGGCTGAGCAACGGATCGGTCAGAACACCCAGGTCACCCTGCATTTCGCCTTGCGCCTGGAGAACGGCGACACGGTCGACAGCACCTTCGACAAGGCGCCGGCGACCTTCAAGGTCGGTGATGGCAGCCTGTTGCCCGGTTTCGAAGCCGCGCTGTTCGGCTTCAAGGCTGGCGACAAGCGCAGCCTGACCATCCCGGTGGAAAATGCCTTTGGTCAGCCCAACCCACAGAACGTGCAGATCATGCCACGCTCGCAGTTCCAGGATATGGAACTGTCGGAAGGCCTGCTGGTGATCTTCAACGATGCCGCCAATACCGAGCTGCCGGGCGTGGTGAAGGCGTTCGATGACGCCCAGGTCACCGTCGACTTCAACCACCCGCTGGCCGGCAAGGTGCTGACCTTCGAGGTGGAGATCATCGAGGTCAAGGCGCTGTCCTGAAGCACTATCCTGTAAAGGCCGGCTTGCCGGCGACCGACCGTGCAACCGGTCGGAATGATCCAACCCTTGCGCGCAAGACACGAGGCACAGCATGCAAATCAAACTCGCCAACCCCCGTGGCTTCTGCGCCGGTGTGGACCGGGCGATCGAAATCGTCAACCGGGCCCTGGAGGTCTTCGGTCCGCCGATCTATGTGCGTCACGAAGTGGTGCATAACAAATTCGTCGTCGAAGACCTGCGCGCCCGTGGTGCCATCTTCGTCGAAGAGCTGGACCAGGTGCCGGACGACGTCATCGTCATCTTCAGTGCCCATGGCGTTTCCCAGGCCGTGCGCAGCGAAGCGGCCGGGCGTGGCCTGAAGGTCTTCGATGCCACCTGTCCGCTGGTGACCAAGGTGCATATCGAGGTGGCGCGCTACAGCCGCGACGGTCGTGAATGCATCCTCATCGGCCATGCCGGGCACCCGGAAGTGGAAGGCACCATGGGCCAGTACGACGCCAGCAACGGTGGTGCGATCTACCTGGTGGAGGACGAGAAGGACGTCGCCGCGCTGCAGGTCCGCAATCCCGACAAACTGGCCTTCGTGACCCAGACCACCCTGTCGATGGACGACACCAGTCGGGTCATCGATGCCCTGCGCACGCGTTTTCCGGCCATCGGCGGGCCACGCAAGGACGACATCTGCTACGCCACGCAGAACCGCCAGGATGCGGTCAAGCAATTGGCCGACGAGTGCGATGTGGTGCTGGTGGTGGGCAGCCCGAACAGTTCCAACTCCAATCGCCTGCGTGAGCTGGCCGAGCGCATGTCCACCCCGGCCTACCTGATCGACGGTGCCGAGGACATGCAGCGCAGCTGGTTCGACGGTGTCGAGCGGATCGGCATCACCGCCGGCGCGTCGGCCCCCGAAGTGCTGGTACGCGGCGTGATCCAGCAGCTTCAGGCCTGGGGCGCGACCGGTGCCGATGAGCTGGCCGGCCGCGAGGAGAACATCACCTTCTCCATGCCCAAGGAACTACGCGTTCGCACGCTCCCCTGAGTCGGAGGCGCCGCAGAGCGCCTCCTGCTTCTCACCTGTTTCGAGCCTGACCCGACCTGTCCTGGCGAGCACCACGCGGTGCTGGCTCAGGGGCTTGTCCCTGGCGCAGATGTGCAGGGTGCCGCCTGCCACGCCGTCGTTGGTCGGCGCACCGATCGATGAGAACCGAACGAAACTTCTTACGTGCTGATTGCCGACAATCGGTCCGGCGCTGCTGTCCTGTCGTTCGATCAGGGTTGGATTGCTCCCGTCTTCAGGCCCCTGGCCGCTCAGGTCGAGAATGATGCGCCAACCCTGGCTCCAGTCATCGTTCAGTGCGTGGATGATCACGGCCTGGTTGCGCAGGATCGCCTCGGTGCGGGCCGTTTGCAGGCCGAGGGCGAGCTGTTCGGCGGACAGTTGACGACGTTGTGAGGCGAGCCATTCGCCGAATGACGGCCCCGCCAGCCTTGCCAGGACGGCGATAACCACCAGTACGGCCAATAGCTCCACCAGGCTCAAGCCTCGTTGATGCATGAACTCTCCCTCCTTGGAGAGGCCGGGGTGACAGACTTCGCGTTGATCCCGAGAAAACAACCGTACGTCCCGGCGACGAATGTTCCAGGTTGTAGAGCCAGTTATAGTCCAGGTACTCGAGAGGTGCGCCATGGACAGTGGTAACAAGGGATTTACGCTGGTCGAGCTGATGGTAGCTGTTGTGGTCTTCGCGATTCTCGCGGCGATTGCGTTGCCATCCTATAAGAGCTCCGTCGACCGATCCAAGGCCGATACCGAGGTCAACGATCTGATGCGGGGGCTCAGTTACGCGCGCCTGGAGGCGATCGACCGGGGGATCAGCACGCGTATCCGCCCCAGGGTACTCAACAGCGCGTGGACCAGCGAACTGGTGGTGATGTCGGTGGCTGATGATGCGGCAGGCCGTACCAACTACTACCAGGTGATTCCGCTGATGAGCAGTGGGGCTACGCTGAACGTGACGGCCGGGGTCAACAGCCTGGATTTCAACAACCTGGGCGGGGTGTCCGCAGCCGCGACCTTTGTCTACACCCTCGGCGCACAGACCCGAACCGTGAATGTCTGCCTGAACGGCAAGATTGTCCTGGGGAGTTGCTGATGCCAGGAACCATTGGTGCAAGGCAGGCTGGCCTGACCCTGATCGAGGTCATGGTGTCGCTGCTGATTCTCGCTGTCGGCCTGCTGGGCGCGGCGGCCATCCAGCTCAACGCGCTGAAGTACACCGACAGCTCGATGATGACCAGCCAGGCCAGTTTCATCGCCTATGACATGCTCGATCGTATCCGCGCGAATCCCGACGCGAACTACGCCGTGAGCAACCTGCAGGGCATCACGGCAACGGCGGGTTCCACCGCAGCCCGGGATGCCGACCTCTACGATTTCAAGAACAACATCAATAACTTTGCCGCGACGGATGGCAGTGGCAGCATTGCGGTCAACAACCGGGTAGTGACCATCACCATTGGCTGGGGCGACAAGCGCGCCGATGACGCGACGACGGCGAATGCGCCGACCCGCACCTTTGTCCTGACCAGCCGGGTGGCCACCGACCCCGTGGTGACGCCATGAAAAGGTTGCCCAGGGGCTTTGGCCTGGTCGAGCTGATGATCGCCCTCGTTCTCGGCCTGGTGATCGTGGCAGGTATCACCCAGATATTCCTCTCCGCCAGGAACACCTACGCCAGCCAGAACGCGGCAGCCGGGATGCAGGAGGATGCGCGTTTCATCCTGAGCAAGATGATTCAGGAAATCCGCATGGTCGGGATGTTCGGCTGCCTCACCACCGCGGCGATCGTCGATGGGAGCAACCCCGCCACCTTTGCCACGAATGCCGCTACCCCGATCTCCTGGAACAATGCCAACAAGTCGCTGGTTCTGGTAACGGCTGATATTGGCACCGGGGGCGGCGTACCCACCTGGACGATCACGTCCGATTGTCGCACCACCGCCACGGCCTACACCGGAGCAGCGGTGGCACCCAGTGGGCAGCAGGCGTTCCCCATTCGTAAGCTGACCTACACCTATGCCGGCAACCAGTTATTGCTGCTGGCAGGGACGGGGACCGGCACGGGGGCGGCGTTGGTCAACAATGTCGCGGCCTTCGACGTGAAGTTCGGTGTGGCCGCCAATGCCACCGACACCGCCGTGCTCAATTACAACAGCAACCCCAGCGATCCGGCCACCATCCGCAGCGTTCGGCTGAGCATCACCCTCTCCGACCCGAGCAATCGGGTCAGAAACCAGACCTTCACGGCGGTGGCCGCCTTGCGAAACCGGCTTCAGTAGGTGCGAGCATGAATCTCTCACGGCAAGACCCAACCCATAGATGCCGCGGACAGCAGGGCGGCATGGCGTTGCTGGTCAGCCTGGTGTTTCTCCTGCTGTTGACCCTGATCGGCATTTCCTCCATGCAAAGTGCGACGTTGCAGGAAAAAATGGCCGGTAGCGTGACTCTGCGCAACACCTCCTTCCAGACCGCCGAGGCCGTCCTGCGGATGGGCGAGAATGCGGTTCAGCAGAGCAATTACTCGCTGGCGGTCTGCACCACGGTCGTCCGCTGTGCGCCACCCCCCGAGTCCGCGACCCTGGTGGCGGCGCAGACGGACCCCACATCGGGGGTGATCTGGGTGGCGGCGGGCAGCGGCTTCTATGGGGTACAGAACATCGGAACCTCGATGACGGCGGTCGGCCTGCCGAGCAACACTTCCGCGACCCTGTATCGCATCACCGCAGTCGCCATTTCGGGCAATTCGCGTACGGTTCTGGAGAGCATCTATGCCAAGTACTAGGCCTCGCGACAGTTGGGCCCGGCGTTGCCTGAGAGTGGCGGCGGGGGCCTTGCTGGGGCTGTATCTCGGTGCGCCGGCCTACGCCTTTACCCCCGCGGACGCTCCTCTGCTGAGCGCGGCAGCCGTTGCTCCCAACGTCATGTTGCTGGTCGACGACTCCGGCAGTATGAACAGCATCATCTGGGCGACCGACTTCGACCCCAATGCGAACTGGGGGAGTGTCGCGAACTGCAACTCGGACTTCCTGTGTCTTGGCGCGCAAACGCTGGACGCTGACGATACCAATATCTTCGTTGGCAACCTCTATCGGGGCGGCTGCTCCCTGAGCGGCAACTGGTATGGCTTCTACAGGGGGCTGCTGCAGTCGCCCATCTGCCTGCGCCTGCCTGATCCTGTGGGGGGCGGCAATACCCGCTATTCGACGGCCTACCTGGCCTATCTGCTGAGGAAGGCCAACGGGGTGAACACCGACTTCACCACCGGTACGCTGGTACCCAACGACTATCGCATCAACGTCGCGCGGGAGGTCTCCAAGACCCTGGTGACGCAGAACCGTTCGCTGCGCATCGGCCTGGCGACCTTCAATCCACCGTCCTTCGGCGATCCCGGTCCTGGCGGCTATATCGTCCGTTCGGTCGCTGATCTGTCACCCGTCAGTGGCTCGGTGACCCAGACCCAGGCGAACACCAACTACAACTCGTTGATCAGCTCCATCAATGGCCTGAGCGCGATTGCCAACACGCCGCTGGCGGAAACCTACTACGAGATCACTCGCTACTTTCGTGGCATGGCGCCTTACTACAACGCCTCGCCGAGCACCTACACCAGCCCTATCCAGTACCGCTGCCAGAAGAACTACGGCGTGGTGATAACCGACGGGTTGCCGACCTACGACCGGACGTTTCCGTCGAATGATCCCCTGGCCCAGGGGACGAACAGGTTGCCCAACTGGGACGGGAAAAACAACGATGGTGACAACCCCACGGGCGGGGATGGCGAGGGCGACAGCCTGTACCTCGATGATATTGCCAAGTTTGCCTATGACATCGACATGCGTTCATCCGGAACCGATGCCGCGGGCAAGAGCTGGGACAGCGCCGATTTTCCGAAACAGAACATGAGCACCTACACGGTAGGATTCACGGCGTCCAACCAGATGCTCTCCGATGCCGCCAACTATGGGCAGGGCAGGTACTACCAGGCGATCGACAGCGCCGGTTTGAGCACCGCGCTGTCCGCAGCCTTCAGCGACATCACCTCCAAGGCCGGCTCCGGCGGTGGTGGTTCGGCCATTGCCGGTACCGCTTCCACGAGCGCCAGTTACTTCCAGACCGGCTACGACCCGGCGGATTGGCGCGGTACGATCAAGTCGTACGGTTTCAACAGCAATGGCACGGTCAATACCGCCTTGCTGAACTGGAGCACCGACACCACCATCAGGACCAGCTCCACCGCGCCCCTGTATCAGTCATGGAATACCACGAGCAATGCGGTGGTTGCCCTGGCGTTCAACAACTTTTCCACGACGCAACGCGCTGCGCTCAACCAGGGCCTGCCGACCGGGATCGTCGGCAACGACCTGGTGGAATGGAGCAAGGGCACCAACAAGACCGGGCTGAAGACACGTACGAGGCTGCTCGGCGATATCATCAACTCGCCCCTGGTGGTGGCCTCGCCCACGGAGCAGACCGCTTCCGACCTGGTGGGCGACAGCAGCTACAGCGCCTACCTGAGCACCAAGGCCAGCGGGATGAACAGCAACCTGGTGGTCAATGGCAACGATGGCTTCATGAGCGTGATCAATTCGAGCAGCGGTGCCCGGGTGTACGCCTACATGCCCAGCAGTGTGCTGCCATCGCTGCATTTCATTGCCGACCCGGCCTACATCAACGGCACCAGCCACAAATTCCTCAATGACGGTCAGGTCGGCGTATTCGATGCGCAGTTCAACAACAACGCCTGGAAGACCGTGGCGCTGGGTGGGGTGGGGGCAGGTGGCAAGGCATTCTTTGCCGTGCAGTTGTTCGATGCCACGCTGGGCAACGCCTACAACGCCCTTTGGGAATTGCGCGCCCCCGATACGGCGGATACCAGCAACCCGTTGAACGATATCGGATACGCCTACGCCAAGCCCGAAGTCGCCCGATTGCCCGATGGCCGCTGGGCGGCGTTCATCGCCAACGGCTATGGCAGCAACTCCGGTGTCGCGGCGTTGTACATCGTCGATATCCGCGACGGTTCGCTGATCAGGAAAATCGTGGTCGACAGCAGCGAAACCACCAATGGCCTGTCCTCGGTGAAGCTGAAAGTGAATGCCCAGAATGTGGTCCAGGCCGCGTATGGCGGTGATCTCAAGGGGCGTATGTGGAAGTTCGACCTGAGTTCCACCGCGATCAATAGCTGGGGGCTGGCCTTTGCTGGCTCGCCGCTGTTTACCGCGCCCGGTGGCGCCACCCAGCCGATCACCGCGCAGCCGCTGCTGGTCGACCATCCGCTCAACGGCAAGATGGTGTTTTTCGGTACCGGGAAGTTCAATGAGACCGCAGACAAGTTGAGCAAGGACCTGCAGGCTTTCTACGGGATATGGGATGCCGATGGCGGGGCGGGCAGGATTACCGTCAGCAGCCTGGTGGCCCAGTCGATTACCGGGGTATTCACCTCCAATGGCACCCAGTTCATCACCACCAGCGAGAACCCGGTGGTTTATCCGGCACAGAGCGGCTGGTACCTGCCGCTGATCTACAACAATGTGGCCACCGGCGAGCGGGTGATCTATCCGGCGCGTACGACCCTGGGGCGAGTCGTCTTCACCACCGCCGCCGTCGATACCACCGATCCCTGTGCCAGCTTCGGTACCGGTCGGGTGGTGGAGCTCGATGCGTTCACCGGGAAAATGCTCAGCTACGCGGTGCTCGACACCAATGGCGACGGGGTCGTCAACAGCAGCGACCTGCGTTCGAGCGGGTTCAACTTTTCCTCCATCCCGAATCTGACCGGCATCATGGGGGGCAGTGGGGCCCAGACCAAAATCTTCAGTGACTCCAGCGGCGGCACCACCTCCATGGCGGAAAAGGGCGGTGGCGGCAGTCGACGGATCATGTGGCGACAAATCCAATAGGGAAGAGCGTGTATGAAGCAGGCAGCCAAAGGCTTCACCTTGATCGAACTCATGATTGTCGTGGCCATTGTCGGTATCCTTGCGGCGGTGGCGTATCCCAGTTACATCGAGTACTCCAAGCGTACCCACCGTACGGAGATTGCCGGACTGCTCTCGGAGCAGGCGCAGAATCTGGAGCGTTACTATTCGAGGAACGGTTTTTATACGAATGCCGTAGTCTCCACCGGGAACAGCTACTACTCGATTGCGTCTACCTTGAACGCCCAGGACTTCACCCTGACGGCGACGGCGTCGACAGGTTCGATGATGGTGGGTGACAAGTGTGGCGGCTTCACGATTACCCAGACGGGGGCACGTAGCAACCCGGGCGCCAGCTCAGGTGTGACGACAAAGGACTGTTGGGGGCGCTGATTGTTTTTCAGGGGGCGACTGGGCGCGCTCCCCACAGGTTTGGATCAAGAGATGAGCAGGCAGCAGCAAGTGATAATCGTGGGGGGCGGGGTGATCGGCTTGTTGACCGCCTTCAATCTGGCGGCGAGTGTCGATCGGGTGGTGCTACTCGATCGCGCAGGCCTGGGCCATGAGTCTTCCTGGGCCGGCGGTGGGATCGTCTCGCCGTTGTACCCGTGGCGCTACAGTGCGGCCGTCACGGCCCTGGCCCATTGGTCGCAGGATTTTTATCCACAGCTGGGCGAGCGGTTGTTCGCCAGTACCGGGGTCGACCCGCAGGTCCATGTCACCGGCCTTTACTGGCTGGACCTCGATGATGAGGCCGAAGCCCTGGCCTGGGCCGAGCGTGAGCAACGTCCATTGAGCCGCGTCGACATCTCGGCGGTTCGCGATGCGGTACCGGTGATGGGGGAGGGCTACTCCCGGGCGATCCATATGGCCCATGTCGCCAACGTGCGTAACCCGCGGCTGGTGAAGTCGCTCAAGGCGGCCTTGCAGGCGTTGCCCAACGTCACGATCCATGAGCATTGCGAAGCCCGCGACTTCATTCGCGACAGCGAGAAAGTGATCGGCGTGCACACGTCGCTGGGTGAGCTGCATGCCGAGCAGGTGGTCCTGGCCGCCGGTGCCTGGAGTGGCGAGCTGTTGAAGAACCTGGGGCTGGAACTGCCGGTCGAGCCGGTCAAGGGCCAGATGATCCTCTACAAGTGTGCCGCGGACTTCCTGCCCAGCATGATCCTGGCCAAGGGGCGTTATGCGATCCCGCGGCGTGACGGGCATATTCTGATCGGCAGCACCCTGGAGCACGAAGGGTTCGACAAGACGCCGACCTTGTCCGCGCTGGACAGCCTGAAGGCGTCGGCGGTGGAGTTGATTCCGGCGCTGGCGGGTATGGAGCCGGTTGCCCACTGGGCCGGGTTGCGGCCAGGGTCGCCGGAGGGCATTCCCTTTATCGGGCCGGTGCCCGGTTTCGAGGGGCTCTGGCTCAACTGTGGGCACTATCGCAATGGCCTGGTGTTGGCGCCGGCGTCCTGTCAACTGTTTGCCGACCTGCTGCTGGGGCGCGAGCCGATCATTGATCCGGCGCCATATGCCCCTGCGGAGCGCCTTCTGTAGGGATCGGGACGCCGGCCCGCCGCGAATGGGCGAGGCGTCAGTCCAGCCCCAGTTTCTTCAGGCGATAGCGCATCGAACGAAATGACAGGCTCAGGCGCTGGGCCGCCGCCGTGCGGTTCCAGCGGGTCTCCTCCAGGGCCTGGAGGATCAGCTTGCGTTCGACGCTCTCCAGGTAGTCCTCAAGGTTGTCGATCTGCGCCAGGCTCGGTTCGCCGGCCTCGGCCGTGTTGCCTGGGGATTCCGCCAGGCGCAGGTCGCTGGCTTCGATCTGGTCGTTTTCGCAGAGGGTGTAGGCCCGTTCGAGCATGTTCTCCAGTTCCCGCACGTTGCCGGGGAAGCGGTAGCCCTTGAGCGTTTCCAGCGCCTGCGGGTGCAGCCTGGCGGCCGGCTGGCCGCTGCCGGAGGCCAGGCGCTGGAGCACATTGGCCGCCAGTGGCTCGATATCGTCCCGGCGCTCACGCAGGGCCGGGACGCGCAGTTCGATGACATTCAGTCGGTAGTACAGATCCTGGCGAAAGCGCTCGGCAGCGACTTCGGCGTTCAGGTCCTTGTGGGTGGCGCAGAGGATGCGCACATCAACCACTTCCTCCTGCTGCCCGCCGATGCTGCGTACGGCCTTCTCCTGGATCGCCCGCAGCAGCTTGACCTGCATGGCCAACGGCAGGTCCGCCACCTCGTCGAGGAACAGCGTGCCGCCGTTGGCCGCCTGGAACAGTCCGGGTTTGTCCTCGACCGCACCGCTGAAGCTGCCCTTGCGGTGACCGAAGAATTCGCTTTCCATCAGTTCCGACGGAATCGCCCCGCAGTTGACCGGCACGAACGGTCGTTCGGCACGCGGGCCCTGCTCGTGGATCAGGCGCGCCACCAGTTCCTTGCCGCTGCCTGATTCGCCGCTGATGTACACCGGCGCCTGGCTGCGGGCCAGCTTGTCGATCTGCTTGCGCAGGGCACGCATGGGCAGCGAGTCGCCCAGAAGACGGGTGTCGATGGTCGTCGGCTTTTGCCCGGCCACCGGCAGCCGCAGGGCACTGGCCACCAGTTCCCGCAGGCGGGCCAGGTCCACCGGCTTGGTGAGGAAGTCGAAGGCGCCGGACTTGAGTGCGTTGATGGCGGTATCGAGGTTGCCGTAGGCGGTGATCATCGCCACCGGCACCTGGGGATGGCGCTGCTGGATGTGCTGTACCAGTTCCAGGCCGGTGCCATCCGGCAGGCGCATGTCCGTCAGGCACAGGTCGAAGTGGTCCCGGGCGAGTTTTTCCCGGGCTTCGCCGACATTGCGGGCGCTCTGGGTGTCGAGTTTCATCCGGCCCAGAGTGATTTCCAGGAGTTCGCGGATATCCGGCTCATCATCGACGATCAGGACCTTTTGCCGTGGGCTCATGCTCAACTCTGTTTAAGTACGTGTGCGAAGGTGATGCGAAAGCAACTGCCGCCTTCGTGCCTTGAATAGTCTAGGCGGGCCTGGTTGCTTTCGCATAACTCGCGGGACAGGTACAGGCCCAGGCCCGTGCCCTGGCTTTCGGTGGTGAAGAAGGGTTCGAACAGGTGCTGCAACTGCTCCGGAGCGACACCGGGGCCGTTGTCGCGGACCTCGAGCGTCGGCAGGTCGTTCCTGCGCTCGCGCGACAGGGTCAGCCAGACTTCGGCCTGGTCATGCAACTGGGCGCTGTAGCGCAGGCCGTTCTCCAGCAGGTTGTTCAGCACCTGGGTCATTTGCTGTGGGTCGGCGTGGGTCTTCAGCCAATCGTTCTCGATCCGCAGGTGCAGTTGCTGGCCCGGGCCGGCTCTTTCGCGCCAGTCGCTGACAAAGGCCTGCAGCCAGGGGCTCAGGTCGAGCAGTTGTGGCTCGGCCTGGCGTCGCCGCGACAGTTGCAGGACGTTCTCGATCACCAGATTCATGCGCTTGGACTGGTCCTGGATTATTTGCGTGAGACGCCGGTCGGGACCTTGCAGTTCCTCCGATTCCTGCAGCAACTGGGCCGCGTGGCTGATGGCGCCCAGTGGGTTGCGGATTTCGTGGGCGATCCCGGCGGTCAGTCGGCCCAGGGCGGCGAGTTTGAGCTGTTGGGCCTGTTGGGCGATTTTCGACAGGTCTTCGAGGAAGATCAGCGTCTGGCGCTGCTCGCCCCGCTGCAGGGCGATGAAGCTGGGCTGCAGGACCACGTCACTGCCCTCGACCTTGAGGCTTTGCGGGCGCAATGTCGGGTTGCTTTGCCACAGGCGCAGGCGGGCGATCAGCTCCGGCGAGTAGGGGTCGATCACTCGCCCGAGCAGATGCTCCTGGCCCAGCAGCGCCAGCCCGCTCTGGTTGACCAGTTGCACGCGATGTTCGGCGTCGAGCACCAGGATGCCGGTGTGCATGCGTTGCAGGATCAGGGCGTTGAGCTCTTCGAGCTTGGTCACGTCGCTGGCACGTTGTTCGGCCAGGGTTTCGCTGACGTTCAGCAGGCGGGTCAGCCCCTGGACGAGGAAGGACGCGGCGAAGCACAGCACGCCCAGCAGCCCGGCCTGCACATAGTAGTTGGCCGCCGCCGGGAGGCTGAAGCTCAGGTAGAAGGTCAGGTAGATGATGCCGCTGGCTGAAATGGCCGCGATCAGCAACCCTATGCGGCCGCGCAGCAGCACGTTGCTGATGGCGACCGAGGCGATCAGCAGGTTGCCCAGACCACTCGGCGGGCCACCTGCGGCATAGAACAGGCCCGACAGCATCACCGCGTCGGCCAGTGCCAGGCTGAAGACCTGGGCCTGGCGCCTGGGGTTTTCCAGCAGCACCACCACCAGGATGTTCAGGATCAGGTAGATCCAACTGCCGGTGCGAAACAGTTCGCCGTCGGTCAGTTCCAGCAGCTTGTCGTCCATCCTGCTGGAAATCAGCAGGACCAGGGCGATGCCGATGCTCAAGCGGTAGAGGTTGTAGAGCCTGAGCAGGCGCTGCGCCTGGGCTCCGCCGAGACTGAAGGTCTCAGCGGTCACGAGGGCCCGGACCTTGCTCGAGGTGAGCCTGGCTGCAATACCACTGTTGCTGCTGGCTCAGAGCGTGGTCGCGGGGCAGGTGCACGCCACAATGGGCACAGCGCACCATGGGTGCAGCGTTGGGTTCGTCGGCGGGGCGGCTGGCGGTTGCGGCCCGTTTGAATTTGCGCCAGAACCATACGGCAGCAGCGATCAGAGCGATCCAGAACAGTAGACGAACCATGGCAACCAGCTTTTCGGCGAATGATCCGGCAGTTTAGCCAAGCTCATGGCATGAGCCCAGTGCAATCGCGGCTGCCCGGGCTGAAGGCAAAAAAAAGAGCCTCGAAAGGCTCTTTTTCCGGCAGGCAACCCTGGCTCAGTCGAACAGGCCGAAGGTCATGTAGCTGAACCACGAACGGTCGCTGTTGTTGCCTTCGGCCTCATGCTGCTCTTCCTGGGCGGCATCGCTTTCGGTCGGCTTCAGGTCGGCCGGGATCGCGTCCTTGGCGTCCTGGAACTGTTTCATCACGTCCTGGTTGGCGCGGGTTTCTCCCGGAGGCAGCGGAGGACGCGACTCGATCAGACCGAGGGTGGCCTTGCTCAGCCAGGAGCGGTTGTCCGCCTCGGCAACGCTTGGCACGAACTGGCCGTCGACCAGGCTCGGGTGGTTCGGGTAGTTGGCCTTCAGCACTTCCAGGCTGCTGGCCGCCAGTTCGTCCAGGTGCAGGCGCTGGTAGGCCTCGACCATCACCGCCAGGCCGTCGCCGACCGAAGGGGTTTCCTGGAAATTTTCCACCACATAGCGACCGCGGTTGGCGGCGGCGACGTAGGCCTGACGGGTCAGGTAGTAGTCGGCCACGTGGATTTCGTAGGCCGCCAGCAGGTTGCGCAGGTAGATCATGCGCTGCTTGGCGTCCGGCGCGTAGCGACTGTTGGGGTAGCGGCTGGTCAGTTGGGCGAACTCGTTGTAGGAGTCGCGGGCGGCACCCGGGTCACGCTTGGTCATGTCCAGCGGCAGGAAGCGTGCCAGCAGGCCGACGTCCTGGTCGAACGAGGTCAGGCCCTTGAGGTAGTAGGCGTAATCCACGTTCGGGTGCTGCGGGTGCAGGCGGATGAAACGCTCGGCGGCGGACTTGGCGGCTTCCGGCTCGGAGTTCTTGTAGTTGGCGTAGATCAGTTCGAGCTGTGCCTGGTCGGCATAGCGCCCGAACGGATAACGCGACTCCAGGGCCTTGAGCTTGGCGGTGGCGGCGGTGTAGCTGTTGTTGTCCAGGTCGGCCTGTGCCTGCTGGTACAGCTCGACTTCGCTCAGGTTTTCGTCGACGACTTCCTTCGATGAGCAAGCAGCGGTCAGTGCGAGGATGGCGATCAGCAGCAGGTGTTTCACTTGCATGGCGGCTTGCGTCCCTATGACGGCCGCTGTCTTGGGCGGAGCCGTCCTGTTATGATGAACGCCCCGTTGAAAGCCTCGGGGCAAAAGACGCCGTATTTAACCACAAGCGCGCAGCCGAAACCAAAGGCTGTGCCGACGCCCAGTCCGAGCATGTCCGATAAAATTGAACTTCGCGCAGAGGTGCCGTCCGAGCTGGGCGGTCAACGCCTCGATCAAGTCGCCGCCCAACTGTTTTCCGAGCATTCGCGCTCGCGCCTTTCCACCTGGATCAAGGACGGCCGCCTGACGGTGGATGGTGCGGTGATCCGCCCGCGCGATATCGTCCACGGCGGCTCCGTTCTCGAACTGACCGCCGAACAGGAAGCCCAGGGCGAGTGGGTGGCCCAGGACATCGAGCTCGATATCGTCTACGAAGATGACGATATCCTGGTGATCAACAAGCCGGCGGGCCTGGTGGTGCACCCGGCTGCCGGGCATGCCAGCGGTACCCTGCTCAACGCCCTGCTGCACCACGTGCCGGACATCGTCAACGTGCCCCGTGCCGGTATCGTGCACCGGCTCGACAAGGACACCACCGGGCTGATGGTGGTGGCCAAGACCATCCAGGCGCAGACGCAACTGGTGGCCCAGTTGCAGAGCCGTACCGTCAGCCGCATCTATGAATGCATCGTGATCGGCGTGGTCACCGCGGGCGGCAAGATCAATGCCCCGATCGGCCGGCACGGCCAGCAGCGCCAGCGCATGGCGGTGATGGAAGGCGGCAAGCCGGCGGTCAGCCATTACCGTGTGCTCGAGCGCTTCCGCTCCCATACCCATGTGCGGGTGAAGCTGGAAACCGGTCGGACCCACCAGATCCGCGTGCACATGGCGCACATCAATTTCCCGTTGGTGGGTGACCCTGTCTACGGTGGACGTTTCCGGATTCCACCGGCAGCCAGCCCGACCATGGTCGACTCGCTGAAGAACTTCCCGCGCCAGGCACTGCACGCGCGGTTCCTGGAGCTGGAGCATCCGACCACCGGCAAGCGCATGAGCTGGGAGTCGCCGTTGCCGGACGATTTCGTCTGGCTGCTGTCGCTGCTCAAGCAGGACCGCGAGGCATTCGTCGGGTGAGCGATTTCCTGATCCCGGACTGGCCTGCGCCGGCGCGGGTCAGGTCCTGCGTTACCACTCGGGCCGGTGGTGTCAGCCAGGCACCGTTCGACAGCCTGAACCTGGGCGATCATGTCGAGGATGACCCGGCCGCGGTCGCGGAAAACCGCCGACGCCTCAATAGCGCCTTCTCCATCCGCCCGGCCTGGCTGCGCCAGGTGCACGGCGTGGGGGTGGTCGAGGCTGATCCGCAGGTGACCGCCGAGGCCGATGGCAGTTGGACGATGACGCCCGGGGTGGCCTGCACGGCGATGACCGCCGACTGTCTGCCGGCGTTGTTCTGTGATCGTGCCGGCACCCGGGTGGCGGCGGCCCATGCCGGTTGGCGTGGCCTGGCGGCGGGCGTGCTGGAGGCGACAGTCGACCGCCTCGACGTGGCGTCCTCGGAGATCCTGGTCTGGCTCGGACCGGCCATCGGTCCCCGGGCGTTCGAAGTGGGGGCGGAAGTGCGCGAAGCCTTCATCGCCACTCATCCGGAAACCATCGAAGCCTTCGTCCCCAGCTGCAACGCCGGCCGCTTCATGGCCGACATCTATGCCCTGGCCCGCCTGCGTCTGGCGGCACGTGGGGTCACCGCCGTTTACGGTGGCGGCTTCTGTACCGTCTCCGATCCACGCTTCTATTCCTACCGGCGCAGCCCTCGCACCGGCCGTTTCGCCTCCCTGGTCTGGCTCGCCGACTAGACTGTCCTGACCTGCGTCAATCGTTCGGCGCTTGAAACTCCCAGAATCGCCCGTATCTATAAATGCATCTGGCAGGCTTCTCCATTCAGGTGTGTCCATCGCTCCGGCCTGCTCAAAAGGAAGGTGACTAATGCGTATAGACCGATTAACCAGCAAATTGCAGTTGGCTTTGTCCGATGCCCAATCCCTGGCCGTTGGCCTCGATCATCCGGCCATCGAACCGACCCACCTGTTGCAGGCATTGCTGGAACAGCAGGGTGGTTCGATCAAACCCCTGCTGATGCAGGTTGGCTTCGAGGTCAACAGCCTGCGCAAGGAATTGAGCAAGGAACTCGACAAGCTGCCGAAAATCCAGAATCCCACCGGCGACGTCAACATGTCGCAGGATCTGGCGCGCCTGTTGAACCAGGCCGACCGCCTGGCCCAGCAGAAGGGCGACCAATTCATCTCCAGCGAACTGGTGTTGCTCGCCGCCATGGACGAGAACAGCAAGCTGGGCAAGTTGCTGCTCGGCCAGGGCGTCAGCAAGAAGGCCCTGGAGAACGCGATCAACAACCTGCGCGGCGGCGCGGCCGTCAATGACGCCAACGTCGAGGAGTCGCGCCAGGCCCTGGACAAGTACACCGTCGACCTGACCAAGCGTGCCGAGGACGGCAAGCTCGACCCGGTGATCGGTCGCGACGACGAGATTCGCCGTACCATCCAGGTGCTGCAACGGCGGACCAAGAACAACCCGGTGCTGATCGGCGAGCCTGGTGTGGGCAAGACCGCCATCGCCGAGGGCCTGGCCCAGCGCATCATCAATGGTGAAGTGCCCGACGGCCTCAAGGGCAAGCGCCTGCTGTCGCTGGACATGGGCGCGCTGATCGCCGGGGCCAAGTACCGCGGTGAGTTCGAGGAGCGCCTCAAGGCACTGCTCAATGAACTGTCGAAGCAGGAAGGGCAGATCATCCTGTTCATCGACGAACTGCACACCATGGTCGGCGCCGGCAAGGGCGAGGGCTCGATGGATGCGGGCAACATGCTCAAGCCGGCCCTGGCCCGCGGTGAGCTGCATTGCGTCGGTGCGACCACCCTCAACGAGTACCGTCAATATATAGAGAAGGATGCGGCGCTCGAGCGACGCTTCCAGAAGGTGCTGGTGGACGAGCCGAGCGAGGAGGACACCATTGCCATCCTGCGCGGCCTGAAAGAGCGCTATGAAGTGCACCACAAGGTGGCGATCACCGACGGTGCGATCATCGCGGCGGCCAGGCTCAGCCATCGCTACATCACTGATCGTCAGTTGCCGGACAAGGCCATCGACCTGATCGACGAAGCGGCCAGCCGTATCCGCATGGAGATCGACTCCAAGCCGGAAGTGCTCGATCGCCTGGAGCGACGTCTGATCCAGCTCAAGGTCGAAGCTCAGGCCCTGAAGAAAGAGGACGATGAGGCGGCGATCAAGCGCCTGGAAAAACTCCAGGAGGACATCGCCCGGCTGGAGCGCGAGTACTCCGACCTGGAAGACGTCTGGGCCTCGGAGAAGGCCGAGGTGCAGGGTTCGGCGCAGATCCAGCAGAAAATCGAGCAGTCGCGCCAGGAATTGGAGGCAGCGCGCCGCAAGGGCGACCTCAATCGCATGGCCGAATTGCAGTACGGGGTGATCCCGGACCTGGAGCGCAGCCTGCAGATGGTCGACCAGCATGGTCACAGCGAGAATCAGTTGCTGCGCAGCAAGGTCACCGAGGAAGAGATCGCCGAGGTGGTATCGAAGTGGACCGGCATCCCGGTGTCGAAAATGCTCGAGGGCGAGCGTGAGAAGCTGCTGAAGATGGAGAGCCTGCTGCATCAGCGCGTCATCGGCCAGAGCGAGGCCGTGGTGGCGGTGGCCAACGCGGTACGGCGTTCCCGTGCCGGCTTGGCCGACCCGAATCGCCCGAGCGGTTCGTTCATGTTCCTCGGCCCGACCGGGGTCGGCAAGACCGAGCTGTGCAAGGCCCTGGCCGAATTCCTGTTCGACACCGAGGAAGCCATGGTGCGGATCGACATGTCCGAGTTCATGGAGAAACACTCCGTGGCTCGCCTGATCGGTGCGCCTCCGGGGTATGTCGGTTATGAAGAGGGTGGTTACCTGACCGAGGCGGTGCGCCGCAAGCCGTATTCGGTGATCCTGCTGGACGAGGTCGAGAAGGCGCATCCGGATGTGTTCAATATCCTGCTGCAGGTGCTGGAGGATGGTCGCCTGACCGACAGTCACGGCCGTACCGTGGACTTCCGCAATACCGTGGTGGTGATGACCTCCAACCTCGGCTCGACGCAGATCCAGGAACTGGTTGGTGATCGAGAGGCCCAGCGGGCGGCGGTCATGGATGCACTGGGCAGCCATTTCCGGCCGGAGTTCATCAACCGGGTCGACGAAGTGGTGATCTTCGAGCCGCTGGCGCGGGATCAGATCGCCGGTATTACCGAGATCCAGTTGGGCCGCCTGCGGGGTCGCCTGGCCGAGCGCGAGCTGACGCTGACGTTGAGTGACGAGGCGTTGGACAAGCTTATCGCCGTGGGGTACGACCCGGTGTATGGTGCGCGGCCGCTGAAGCGGGCGATCCAGCGCTGGATCGAAAACCCGCTGGCCCAGTTGATCCTGTCGGGACGCTTCGTACCGGGGAGCAGCATCACGGGCCAGGTGGAGAACGACGAGATCGTCTTTGCCTGATTGGTGGCAGCGCCGAAAGGGAAGGGCCTCGCATCGCGAGGCCTTTTTTTTCGCCAAGGCGTTGAATTCAATGAAAAAGGCTTGTAAAGTGCGCCCCGCAACACGGTCATCCCCGGATCTCCCTGCAAAGGGAATTCCAGAAAAAAGATTGCAAATTCAGTGTCTTGAAAGCAATTTAGGGGTTGACAGAGAGTTGAAAGGTTGTAAAATGACGCGCCTCAGAGACGCAAACGCAGAAATGCGAAAGCGGCGAAGAGTAGGCTTCCAGCGATGGGAGTAAAGCGTTAGAGTTGTAGCTTGAAATGTGCTGTTCCGTGATAGCTCAGTCGGTAGAGCAAATGACTGTTAATCATTGGGTCCCAGGTTCGAGTCCTGGTCACGGAGCCAATTTCAAACCGGGGTATAGCGCAGTCCGGTAGCGCGCCTGCTTTGGGAGCAGGATGTCAGGAGTTCGAATCCCCTTACCCCGACCATATTCGGGTCGTTAGCTCAGTTGGTAGAGCAGTTGGCTTTTAACCAATTGGTCGTAGGTTCGAATCCTACACGACCCACCATTTTTGAAACCAGTTCGCTGGAATCAAATCTTAAGATCGGAAGCCAAAAGCGCTGATCGCAGAAGGCGCCTCCTGAAGGTGCCTTTTTTTTACCGGGGTATAGCGCAGTCCGGTAGCGCGCCTGCTTTGGGAGCAGGATGTCAGGAGTTCGAATCCCCTTACCCCGACCATATCTGAAATCCCCGTATCGAAAGATACGGGGATTTTTTTATGCCTTCCGAAATCATCAGGATGCATCAAGGCGCCTGGGTTGATCATTAAAGCCATACAGGAAGAGAAGTGGCATAATGAGTCTTTTGGGTTACAGAGCCAGGTGCGGCCTTCTTTAGGTGGATCTGAATCGCCTCCAGACTGGCGGCGTTCACTCCGGCGCTGTAGCGCGGTCCGCGACCCATCAGGCGGGAACTCTATCGTGTGCATGCGAGAATGGTCACCATAGGGTGCGTTGGGTGTCTGGCGGGCGTCGGGTGTATGGGCACTCGTCTGGAAATGCCAGGCAGGTATGCAAAGGAAAATATCAGCCTCGGGTGACCTCCCCCCGACTGGTTGAAGTGTCAATTGTTCAAGAATCAAATGGGAATTTAACCTGATGTCGGGCATCAAGCGGGCGAGTGTTGGCAAGTTCAAAAGCAGAGAAGCTCTGATCGGTATCGTCGGGCTGGGTTATGTCGGGCTGCCCTTGATGCTGCGCTACAACGCCATCGGGTTTCGTGTGCTCGGTATCGATATCGATGAGGTAAAGGTCTCCCGATTGAATGCCGGGCAAAGTTATATTGAGCACATCCCGGCAGAGAAAATACTCGCTGCCCGCCAGAGTGGTTTTGAAGGCACCACTGATTTCCGTCGGGCCAGTGAGTGCGATGCCTTGATCCTGTGCGTGCCAACGCCCCTGAACAAGTACCGCGAACCGGACATGAGCTTCGTGATCAATACCACCGAAGCGATCAAGCCCTATTTGCGTGAGGGGCAGGTGGTGTCCCTGGAGAGCACGACCTATCCGGGTACCACGGAGGAAGAGTTGCTCCCGCGGGTTCAGGAAGTCGGTTTGAAAGTAGGTGAGAACATCTTCCTGGTCTATTCGCCCGAGCGTGAGGATCCAGGTAATCCCGACTTTGAAACCCGTACCATCCCCAAGGTGATCGGTGGGCATACCCCGGCTTGCCTGGAGGTCGGTATTGCGCTGTACGAGCAGGCGATTGATCGCGTTGTTCCGGTCAGTTCAACCAAGGCAGCTGAAATGACCAAGCTGTTGGAGAACATCCACCGTGCGGTGAATATCGGCCTGGTCAATGAGATGAAAGTGGTTGCCGACCGAATGGGCATCGATATTTTCGAGGTGGTCGACGCGGCCGCGACCAAACCGTTCGGTTTCACTCCCTACTATCCGGGACCGGGGCTGGGTGGGCACTGCATCCCGATCGACCCGTTCTATCTGACTTGGAAGGCTCGCGAGTATGGCCTGCACACGCGTTTCATCGAGTTGTCCGGGGAGGTCAATCAGGCCATGCCCGAATATGTGGTCAGCAAATTGATGGATGGCCTGAACAACGATGGCAAGGCACTGAAAGGCAGCAGGGTGCTGGTGCTCGGTATCGCCTACAAGAAAAACGTGGATGATATGCGTGAGTCGCCCTCCGTCGAAATCATGGAACTACTGGTGGCCAAGGGGTGTGTCGTGGCCTACAGCGATCCGCATGTTCCGGTCTTCCCGAAAATGCGCGAGCATCATTTCGATCTGTCCAGCGAGGCTCTGACGGCCGAAAGCCTGGCGGGTTTCGATGCTGTCGTGCTGGCCACCGATCACGACAGATTCGACTATGAGCTGATTCGCCAGCATGCCCGGTTGGTGATCGATAGTCGCGGTAAATACCGTACCCCTGAAGCTCATATCATCAAAGCCTGATTGCTGGAGTGCTCCCCTTGAAACGTTTTGCCCTTATCGGCGCTGCTGGCTATATCGCTCCACGGCACATGCGCGCAATCAAAGACACGGCTAACGAACTGGTATCCGCCTATGACATCAACGATTCGGTAGGAATCATTGATAGCCTATCGCCGCAGAGCGAGTTCTTTACCGAATTTGAACGTTTCATCGAGCACGCCTGGCAACTCAAGCGTAGTGCGGAAACGGCTCTGGATTATGTCTCGGTCTGTTCACCCAACTACCTGCATCATGCGCACATTGCGGCCGGATTGCGCCTTGGCTGCGATGTCATTTGCGAGAAACCGCTGGTACCTACTCCGCAAGTGCTGGACGAGTTGGCCCAAGTCGAGCGTGAGACCGGCAAGCGGGTTTACAACATCCTGCAGTTGCGTCATCACCAGGCCATCCTTGACCTCAAGGAGAAGGTTGCCGGCGCGACTCGTGATGGCAAGTACGATGTAGAACTTACCTACATCACGTCGCGGGGCAAGTGGTACATGGAGAGCTGGAAGGGGGATCCGCGCAAGTCCTATGGGGTCGCCACCAATATTGGTGTGCACTTCTACGACATGCTGCATTTCATCTTCGGCAAGTTGCAACGCAACGTCGTGCACTTTGCCAATGACTACAAGGCTGCTGGCTATCTGGAGTATGAGAAGGCGCGCGTGCGCTGGTTCCTCTCCATCGATGCCCAGGACTTGCCCGATTCGGTCAAGGGCAAGAAGCCGACCTATCGCTCCATTACGGTCGATGGCGAGGAAATGGAGTTCTCCGAGGGCTTTACCGATCTGCATACCACCAGTTACCGGGAAATTCTCGCTGGGCGTGGTTATGGCATCGAAGATGCGCGCCATTGTGTGGAAACCGTGAATACCATTCGCTCGTCGGCTGTCGTTGCGCCGCAGAGTGATGAGGGGCACCCTTTCCTGGCATCCCTGGATCGCTGAGGCTGGTATGAACTATCAGGTCCACCCTTCTGCCATTGTCGATGAAGGTGCGCAAATCGGGGATGGTTCGCGGATATGGCACTTTGTGCATGTCTGCGGTGGTGCCCGTATCGGCAAGGGTGTATCCCTTGGGCAGAATGTCTTTGTCGGTAACAAGGTGATCATTGGGGATAATTGCAAGATTCAGAACAACGTCTCGGTCTATGACAACGTGATCCTGGAGGAGGGCGTTTTCTGTGGGCCAAGCATGGTGTTCACCAATGTCTATAACCCTCGTTCGCTGATCGAGCGCAAGAATGAGTATCGCGACACATTAGTCCGAAAGGGGGCGACCCTGGGCGCCAATTGCACGATTGTCTGTGGCGTCACTATTGGTGAGTATGCTTTCGTAGGGGCAGGGGCTGTGATCAATAGGGATGTGCCTGCCTATGCCCTGATGGTAGGGGTCCCGGCTCGCCAGGTTGGTTGGATGAGTGAGTTTGGCGAGCGCCTGGATCTGCCTATTGCGGGAGAGGCTGAAACTACCTGTGGGCAAACTGGTACTGTCTATCGTCTTGAAGGGCGGCGGCTTGTCGTGGTGTGAGCGTGGAGGAAATTCATTTGTGGTCGCGATTCGCCCGCTAACTTAGCAGATATCTTTCGCCCTTCATCTGCCTCCGCATATGAGGGGGATGTTCTCCAGTGGATGCCGTGTCGTGTCTCACGCCTATCGAGCATTTGTCAACATGAACCACCACGGTGTACAGCACCGCTATTGAAGCCTGTCATGGAATTTATAGATCTCAAGACCCAGTACCACGAGCTCAAAGCATCAATCAACGAACGTATCGAGCGTGTACTCGATCACGGTAAATACATCATGGGCCCAGAGGTTGTAGAGCTTGAAGTGAAGCTGGCCGAATATGCCGGGGTCAAGCACTGTATCAGTGCGAGCAGTGGTACCTGTACGCTTCTGATCGCGATGATGGCGCTTGGGATCGGTCGTGGAGATGAGGTCATTACTACACCGTTCACCTTTATTTCGACAGGCGAGATGATCGCTTTACTGGGTGCAACACCTGTTTTTGTCGATGTTGACCCTAATACCTGCAACATCGACCCGGAAAAAATCGAATCTGCAATTACGCCTCGTACCAAGGCAATCATGCCTGTCAGCCTGTACGGGCAGTGTGCTGATTTCGATGCCATTAATGCCATCGCTCAAAAGCACGGACTGACAGTCATTGAGGATGCCGCCCAGTCGTTTGGTGCGACATACAAGGGGCGTCGCTCTTGTGCTCTTAGTGGTATCGGTTCAACCAGTTTTTTCCCGTCCAAGCCGCTGGGGGCTTATGGTGATGGTGGAGCCCTGTTCACCGACGATGACGACTTGGCCAAGAGCATGCGCGAGATTCGTATCCATGGGCAGGATAGGCGCTACCATCACCCTCGCGTGGGCCTCAATGGTCGTCTGGATACGCTGCAGGCTGCCGTCCTGCTTGCCAAGTTGGAGCGCTTTGATTGGGAGGTGGAGCAGAGATCAAGGGTTGCAGCTCGTTATGATCAATTGATATCGAGTGCATGTCCTGCTGTCGTGACTCCTTATATTCTTCCCCAGACCAGCAGTGTCTATGCGCAGTACACCCTTCGGGTAAAGGCGCGCGACGACTTATCCCGGGAATTGAATGCCCTTGGCGTGCCGACTTCCGTGCATTATCCGACTCCCTTGCATTTGCAGCCTGCCTTTGCCCATCTTGGGCTCAAAAAGGGTAGTTTTCCTGCGGCCGAGCTTTGCAGTCAGGAGGTTTTGAGTCTACCCATGGGGCCTGACATCACCGATGAGCAGCAGAGCTTCGTCGTCGAATCGTTGCAGAAAGCACTTCAGAGAGTTTCATGAGTCCTTTCAGGAAGCTGTTTGGCTCCGTCGTAAGCTATGCATCGGCGAACGTTATCAATAGTGCGATTCCATTTTTCTTATTGCCCGTCTTGACGAGGGTTCTATCGCCAGGGGAGTACGGCATAGTTGCAATGCTCACTACTGTCATGAGTGTGCTTTCGGCTTTTACTGGTCTTAGTCTCCATGGGGCGGTCAGCGTTCGTTATTTTGATCGGGAAACCAATCACCCGCGTTTTCTCGGAACCTCTCTCGCTGTCCTGAGCGGGAGCACGCTATTAACTTTATTAGTCGTTTTTTTTGTGTCTTCCCCTCTGTCTCGTTGGGTGAACCTTCCTGTCGAATGGCTGCTTGTGGCCGTTTTGGCCTCTGCTGCTCAAACAATCATGCAAATCAGGTTGGTAGTTTGGCAGGTCAAGAATCAGGTTTTACGATATGGAATATTCCAGATCTCCCAAACCTTATTCAATCTGTCCCTTTCCCTCGGGTTGGTTCTTGTTCTGGGGATGGGCTGGGAGGGCCGGGGGCTCGGTCTGGTAAGCGCTGTTTTCCTGTTTGGTTTGTTGGCGTTGTATAGCTTGCAACGTGCAGGGGGGATCGACTGGCGGTTTGATATTGAGTATGCCAAGGCGGCGTTACGTTTTGGTGGGCCGCTGATCCCCCATGCGATTGGTGGAATGATGATAGCCATGAGTGACAGGTTCATCATAACCTCGGTCCTGGGGGTTACTGCGACGGGTAGTTATGCGGTCGGTGCGCAGATGGGCATGGTTGTAGGGATATTGGTTGATGCAATTGTAAAGGCTTTTGGTCCTCATCTGCTAAGTGAGTTGCAGGGAAGAGATCGTGATTCGGGGATCCGTATTGTACGACAGTGCTGGGTGTCATTTCTATTTTTCCTGATTCTGGCCATATCTTATGTGAGCCTTCTTCCTTATGTTTATCCCTGGATTGTTGGGCGGGAGTATGGTGATTCTCTGAAGGTTGCCCAGCTGATAGGCTTTGGTAACGCTTTTATGGGTATGTATTATGTGGTCGTGGGGTTTGTGTTTTTTGCCGAAAGAACGGCCTATCTCGCTAAATTAACTTTTTGTATTGGGGTTTTTAACGTGATCCTAACCGTTTTTCTAGTTAATCGGCTGGGGGTGATAGGGGCTGCATGGAGTTACGTTCTTGTACAAATGGCATTCTTTTTTGGAGCTTGGTATATTGCTCAAAAAATATTGCCGCTGCCATGGTTTTCTGCTTTCTTGGAGAATAAATCCCCATGATTTTGTGAGCGGCAATTGGTTAGTGTGTTGATTTTTTAGCTGCCAAATAGTTTTTACGTAAAGTAGCCAGGCGGGCAGAATATGGGCGCAGAATGGATGTTAATGTGTTTGGTAGCGATCAGATGAAGGGGAGTCCGACGTTGAAGGAATTGCTGCAGATCGAGAATGATCCGGCATTTCTGGAGTTTCGCTGTGCCAAAACCGCATATTTGCTTTGGCCGCTGATACGGATTCAGTTTTTTAGGCAGTTGATCTCTGACCTTTTTTACAAACATGCTTCTTTGCTGGCTCCTGTTTCGGTTGTTCCTTATAAGAGTATTCTGAGTGTTCTGACAAAAAGCGTTTTTCACAACACCTGTCGGCAGCATGGTCAAAGTGAAATATTGGTGTTTGCAACCGGTGCTGGTCAGTTCAAGCGCCAAGGTGTTTGGTTTAATCGTATTACTGATTATCTGGTTGAAGCTTCATTCAGAGATGTTGCGACCGTCGAAGGAATTGTAGATTGGAAATTTCCAGAGCCTCGCTGGAATAAAAAAGTTAACTATTGGTTGCCCCGGAACATGCTGATACTGTTGTCTGGTCGCATGTGTTCGCGAATGGAGCATGCGCGGCAGGCTCGTGAGGTGTTGGAGTACGCCAGGGCTAGGGCTTTTAGTTTGTGTGGACTATCCATATCCGATCAGTGCGTGGAAATGCTGGTAGGAGTTATGTCGCGAAAGATTGCGCGTCTATCAATTATGCAGTCTGCATATCGACGTGTTCTTGGCAGGGTCAAGCCTCGTTTACTTATCCTTGAAGAAGGTTGCTATAGTGATCATGGGGTACTTAATAGTGTGGCTCGGGAGATGGGGGTCCGTGTAGCCGAGCCTCAGCATGGGATGATTTCTGCAGGACATGATGCTTATAATTACTCTTCGTTGCTGTGTAATAGTGAGCAGTATCGAGAATACCTTCCGCATGACTTTCTTGGCTATGGTCGTTGGTGGAATGATCAGATAAATGTTCCTGTTGAGAAGTGGGTTATAGGTAATCCTCATTATAGTGCGCAGGTTCGTTCCTTAAAAAGAGGGGCAGGCAATAAAAACATCCTGATTCTCAGCGATGGTATCGAATTTTCTTTGTATTTGAGGTTGGCTGAGGAGCTTAGCTCTCTTCTGCTGGGGCGCTATACGGTTGTCTTGCGGCCACACCCATTGGAGCGACTTCAGGTGCATGAGCGGTTTCCCGGTGGCTTGGCCGGGAATGTGGTAATTGATCGCCATCAAGATATATATGAGTCATTTGCCAGCTCTTATGCTGTTGCGGGTGAAGTGTCGACTGGCTTATTTGAAGCAATGGGTATTGTGGAAAAGGTGTTTCTATGGGATACCGAGAAGGCAAGATTTGCTTACCCGGTTCATCCTTTCTTTGCATTCTCTAATGCACAGGAGTTCGCAAGTGCTATTCTTTCTCCTGAAGAGGGGCGCCTAAGCGTTACCCAGGAAGATATTTGGGCGACCGATTGGAAGGGGAATTTTCAAAGCTATCTGGAGCATGTTTTAGTTTGAAAACAGAAACGTGTATCTGTTTCGATTGTCGCTTCTCATCGAGCGGTGAAGACGTATGTGATTGGCGTGCCTTATCTCGATGAGGTGCGACGGTATTATTCTTGTGTGTCGCTTTATCTGCGGGACTCATGGATAATGGATCCATGAGGGCTTTTAAGCGTTACCGTTGTGTAACGGGAGAAGGTTGGCTTTCCGGAGACGTTGGTTGCAGGGGGGGGCGATAGGTTGAGGTCTCGTGCTCTAGTCTGTAATCAGCGAAGTGACTGAACGGTGCGTTTCTGTGGCTGAAAAAAAAATATCTGTGATCGACTATGGTAGCGGCAATCTGGCTTCAGTCGTCAACATGATCCGCCATGAGGGGGGCGAGGCCCAGATCATCAGCACACCTGAGCAGCTTGTTGGTGCTGAAAAACTGATTCTCCCTGGCGTGGGTGCCTTTGACCATGCAATGTCATGTCTGCGCCAGAATGGCTGGGTTGCGCCTCTGGAGCAGGTCGTCTTTGAGCGCAAGGCTCCTATCATGGGGATCTGCCTGGGTATGCAATTGCTGACCTGTGGAAGCGAGGAGGGGGCAGAGCCCGGTCTTGGGTGGATCAATGCCCAGGCGAGGCGTTTCCGACCAACCGATGTCAAGCTCAAGGTCCCTCACATGGGGTGGAACGAAGTGCGGCAGGTTCGTGATGACGCATTGATGCCGCAACTTGAAGCCAAGCGTCGATTCTACTTTGTACATTCCTATCGTGTTGAGTGTGTGAACCCTGAGGATGTCCTGCTTGAGTGTGACTATGGCGAGACATTTGTCGCGGCTTTCAGCCGAGAAAATATATGGGGATTCCAGTTCCATCCCGAGAAAAGTCACAGATTCGGCATGGAACTCTTCCGGCATTTTCTAGAGGTGTAGTTTGCTCAAGCATCGTGTGATTCCTGCGTTGTTGCTGCGTGAAGGAGGTCTTGTCAAGACCCAGAAGTTTGGTAAACACAAGTATATTGGCGATCCGCTCAATGCCATTCGTATTTTCAATGAAAAAGAAGTTGATGAACTTGTTTTACTGGACATTGATGCCACCCGGCAGGGGCGTGAGCCGGACTATGAATTTATAGAAAGTGTTGCTGCCGAGTGCTTTATGCCGCTTGGTTATGGCGGCGGAATAACAAGTGTTGAACAGGTCCGGCGGATATTTTCCATCGGGGTTGAAAAAGTAATCTTGCAGACAGCCGCACTTGAAAATCCTGACTTGATTCGGGATTTGGCGGAGCGATTCGGTAGTCAGAGTATCGTAGTTTCCATTGATGTTAAGCGTAACTGGCTGGGGCGTTATCGGCTGCGCTCAATAGCGAAAGGCGGCATAGCATCGAGCGACTGGCTCTCGGTGTTGAAAGAGTTGGTTGCAGCAGGGGCGGGTGAAGTCCTGCTCAATGCGGTTGATCGTGATGGAATGCAAGAGGGCTATGATTTACGTCTTATCCAGATGGCAGCTGAAACTGTCGATGTTCCGCTCATCGCTTTAGGAGGGGCTGCGGGTGTCTCGGACTTTGCTCTCGCCATCGGCGCCGGCGCATCCGCGGTGGCTGCAGGTAGTTTCTTTGTTTTACAAGGGGCGCATAGAGCTGTGTTGATTACCTATCCAGAATATGCGGATCTTGAAAAACATTTGGGGTGATTGATGAGTAAGTCTTACCAGATATGCACTCGTTGCGTGATGGACACCAGTGCATTGGATATTTCGTTTGATGCGCATGGGGTATGTAATTATTGTTCGGAGTTTCTGATTCGCTCAGGCCACCTTCTCGAAGAAAGCGATGAAAGACGAAATGAGCGGCTCTCTGAGTTTGTTGAAAAGGTTAAGGCAGATGGTGCAGGAAAAACCTATGACTGCATTGTTGGTGTGTCCGGCGGTGTCGATAGTTCCTGGGTTTTAGTCAAGGCTGTCGAGCTTGGATTGCGCCCCTTGGCCGTGCACATGGACAATGGTTGGAATTCCGAGCTTGCTCAAAATAATATCGCTAATCTGATCAAAAAGCTAAATGTCGATTTGTATACTCATGTTGTTGATTGGGGTGAATACAAGGCGCTGATGCAGGCCTTCTTCGATAGCGATGTGATCGATGTGGAATTGTTGTATGACAATGCCATGCTGGCGGTCAATTATAAGATGGCTGCAAAATATGGGGTTTCTCATATTCTTTCCGGAAGTAATCAGAGCTCCGAGGGGATGTCCATTCCGGTCGGCTGGAATTGGTTTAAGTACGATAAGAGAAATATCGTCTGTCTTGCTCGGCGATCAGCTGTAAGGATAAAGACTTTCCCCATGTTGGGGACGCTGGGATATATCTATTATACTTATGTAAAGAAGATTAAGTGGCAATCGATGCTCGATATGATGCCCTACAGTAAAGTTGCTGCCATGCAGGCCTTGAAGGAAGATTTTGGCTATAAACCGTATCCCTATAAGCACTATGAGTCAATATTCACCAGGTTCTATCAGGGGTTTCTTCTTCCAAGGAAGTTTTCGGTCGATAAGCGTAGGGTTCATTTTTCCACCCTGATTATGTCTGGGCAAATGACCCGGGATGCGGCACTGATCGACTTGGAAAAAATCCCATATCCATCTGAAAAGGATTTGGTCGAGGATCGCAATTATTTCTTGAAAAAGATGAGATGGGCTGATTCGGATCTGACCAGTTATCTCTCTCGGCAGCAGCGAAGTCATGCCGAGTTTGGCTCGGAAATAGAATTCTGGAAATTTTGCATGAAGGTTTATCGTGCTGTTTTTAAATAAAATGGCGTAGAGATTAGAGCAGTCTATCGTTAGTAAAGGTACGTGCATGTCGGTATTGGTGATGAGCTTCTATGGCGCTCCCGGTGGCGCTGAACGGCGTTTTGTCAGGACGTTCAGAAAAATGCAGGAGCTGTATGGCGGGCATAGACTCATCATTAACTCACATGGTAAGACCGCTCTTGAGTCGGTAGGGGTGCCACTGGATTTGAATGGAGTCGTGGTGCTGAACGACTTGCGTTTGTTTGGACGGCTGGGAGCTGTGAGCAAAGTCGCATTTGTCTTTCAGCTTTGGTGGTACGTACTGTCGCAGCGCCTCCGCCATCTACACTATCCCGTTGACCCTTCTTACTTGACTCTGTTTCATTCTTTTGTGGGGCGGGCGCTGAGAGTGCGTTACTCTCTGTCCGTTGTGGATTCGTCTCGCCCGGATAGAAGTAACTTTAGTCGATATAGCTGGTTTTTATGGCGGCGAAGTATTGGCTTTGCAACCAGGCTGGACTGTCTTTCGGGGGGGATAGCAAAAAGCGTCGAAAGACTTTTTGGTGTACGGCCGCCAATTGAAATTTCACCATGTTCCTTTACTGACTATAGTCGTTCTTTTGTGGCTGAGAAAAAAGACTATGATATTGTCTTGATGAGTCGTCTCTGTGAGGGAAAGGGTTTGTCGATTTTTTTTGACGCCTTGACCGAGATAAAGAAAAGCTATAGCGATTTCTCTGTTGGAAATATCGGTATTTTTGGCGCGGGGCCGTTACATGATTATGTAGAGTCTCGAATTGCCGGGCTTCCGTCTTTTCATATTGAACTAGGTTTTGCTTCGAATCCATTTGAGGTATTGTCAAGGGCAAAGATATTTATGTCCTTGCAGGATAAGGAAAATTACCCTTCACAATCATTGCTCGAGGCAATTTCGTGTGGGGCCTTGGTTATTGCAACCGATGTGGGAGAAACCCATCGGATCGTTTCTGATGAAGTTGGCTATCGTGTTCCTGCTGATGCCGCCAGGCTGGCTGACAAGATCGTGGTAGCGTTGACCCGTTTGCGTATGAATCAATTCGATTGGCAAGGGGCTGCCGAAATGGTTCGCAGGGAACATACGGTGGAGCGTTTCTCTACTTATTTTTCCGGTTTCCTGGAGCGTGCCTTATAACCATTTGTTGTCTAGGAGCTTTTTTTGAAACTCTTGGTGAATGCAAGTAATTTGCATTTTGGGGGTGGGGTACAGGTCGCCGCCTCGTTCATTGATGAATTATCTCGGTTGGGTGATAGAGCCGAGCAATTTTCCGTGCTCGTGTCCACTGAAGTGCATGACAATCTGGTGCGTATCGATTGCAAAACCTCTGGCTTTGTTGATTATGAGGTCTTTGATACCCATGGTTTGTCGTGCCTTTGGGCTTCTTTATCTGGGCGTTTCAAAGGATATGATCTTGTCTTCACCATATTCGGCCCGGCCTATTTTCTCTCTCAGAATTTCGTCAGTATAGTAGGGTTTGCACAGGCGTGGATTATTTATCCGGATAACGACTCCTACGCGAATACCCCAAAGCTCAGCCGTTATAAGGCACGTTTACGTTACTGGCTACAATCACTTTTTTTCCGTCGAGCCGACCGCTTGGTTGTCGAGGCTGAGCATGTCAGATCTGGTTTGGCTGGCCGTGGTATTTTTGCCGCCGAAGCAATTGATGTTGTGCCTAACTGTATATCCTCCTTGTATTTTGATCCTGCCAAGTGGGAACCTTTGGGTTTTTCCCTGCCGGCTGCGGATGTTTTAAGGATTGGTTATGTTGGGCGTGATTACCCGCACAAAAATCTCGATGTGCTTCCTGACGTAAGCAGGACGTTACGCGAGGTTTACGGTGTTGATGTTGAGTTCTGTGTCACTCTTAGTGATAGTGAATGGGCGGCTCGATCTGATTCTTTTAAAGCTGCGGTAAAAAATGTTGGAGTTCTTTCCGTATCGCAGTGCCCTTCTTTTTATCAGCAGATGGATGCGGTGATATTTCCAAGCCTTATTGAATGCTTTTCAGCCACGCCACTGGAAGCCATGGTGATGGGTAAGCCCTTGTTTGCTTCAGATCGGGGGTTTGTTAGGGACGTCTGCGGAGAGTGGGCGAACTACTTTGACCCACTTGATGCGGAAGATATCGCTAAAACTATAAATTTATATTTTTCTACCGAAGAGCGCGCGCGCTGCATTAAGTTGCAGGCGGCTCAGAAGTATTCGGCTGGTTTTTCCTCTGCAAAAGGACGGGCGCTTAGTTATCTTGATATTATCGAGAGAGCACTGCGTGGGCGTTGATAATTATTTGGCTTATTCTGTATGAAAATCCTTGTCCTTTCTCAATATTTTTGGCCGGAAAGTTTTATAATAAATGATATTGTCCGTGTGCTTCATGAGCAGGGGCATGAGGTGGTGGTGGCTACCGGCAAGCCTAATTACCCGGAGGGCAAGGTGTTCGACGGGTACCGTGCCATCGGGAGTCTTCGTGAGAGCTATCTGGATAAAATCGAGGTATTGCGCGTTCCTCTCTGGCCACGAGGGAAGGGTGGGGCCAGGAACCTGGTTTTCAATTATCTTTCATTTGTTCTGGCGGGACTGCTCTATCTGCCATTCATGTTAAGGAAGCGCGACTTCGACGCGATCCTTGTTTTTGCGCCGTCTCCTGTTCTACAGGCCATTCCTGCGATTCTGCTCAAATGGCTCAAGAAGGCACGATTGTCCCTCTGGGTGCAAGATCTCTGGCCGCAGAGCCTTTCCGCCACGGGGTTTGTCAAAAATCCTTGCGTACTCAAGGCTGTGGGAGGAGTGGTCAAGGTGATTTATCGTTGTTGTGACTCTCTGCTCGTGCAATCGCATGCCTTTATTGATCCGGTGGCGGCCTTTGCCTCGCGGGAAAAGATCGAGTACTACCCTAACTCCATGGATGTTCGGGCGCCTAATGAGGTCGAGCCCATTCCCCTGGAGTTGACCGAGTTGCTGGCAAATCATTTTTGTGTAGTGTTCGCTGGCAATCTGGGGACGGCCCAGGCCCTGGATACTCTGGTGCAGGCTGCCGTTCATCTGCGCGACGACTCCCGGATTCGTATCGTCCTGATCGGTAGTGGTAGTCGCCTTGCCTGGTTGAAGGAGCAACAACAAGAGCACCAATTGAGCAACCTGGTTTTGCCTGGCCGTTTCCCGAGTCAGTCAATGCCGCAGGTGTTCGCGCGGTCATCGGCCCTGCTGGTTTCCCTGAACAATGAAGAGGCATTCGCCCAGACCATACCGAGCAAGATTCAAGCTTACCTGGCTGCTGGTCGCCCTGTGATTGCCTGTCTTAACGGCGAGGGCGCGCGTATTGTTCTTGAGGCTCGGGCCGGGCTGGCATGCCCTGCCGAGGAGGTTTTGCCTTTGGTCGATGCCATCCGGCATATGGCTGGCATGAGCCCGGAGGAGCGGGAAGCTATGGGGCGCTCGGGGAGAGATTACTTTGGAAGGCACTTCGAGATGCAGATGCAGGTTCGTCGTCTGGTGGAGCTGTTGCAGCCGGCAGTGACGTGATATTGGTTTTGCCAGCGAGATGCATTTGTAAGCGTTAAGTCGTTTTATGGCCCGCAACGCAATGTCATGCCCATATTTGGCTGGTGGCGGCCGACCTGCCAGCCGCTCCTGTTGTGCCAGGCTCTCATTTGTCTATGCACTGTGTTTAGGCGTCCTGCTCCTCTGGCGCCGAATGTGGATATTTATCGTGGACCAATAGCCTTGATTTTTGTTCGGGAAATATCGTCCAAGTCCACGATTATCTGAAAGCCATCCTCGGCAATAGCAGGCATAATGCGTATCTGTGAGCTGTTCAGCATGTCTGGATAGGTCGTTTTCCTGAAGGGTATGCAGCGCGATGCAAGAAAGGCTGATGGTCCGGAGGTGTCCGCGATCCCGCGCCGAGGCGGTAGAGCGTGCATGCTGACGGGCTTCAGCAGCAGCCGGCGATGGTCTCTCCCGGATCTAGGTGGTAGGTGCGTCAGCTCGCTGGATGGGGGATGTTTTCCCACGCATCATGGGGTGTGAAACGACGATTTTCATGATAGCCGGATTTCGCTAAAATTTAGAAAATAATATTTGAAGTGTGTGTCTTTTGATTTTCAATAATATTTATTTTCGGTTTTTTTTGATGGATGAGATATGAGAATAATTGCAAAGCTGGATGTCAAGCCGCCTCAGGTTGTAAAGCCGGTGCACTTTGAAGGGCTGCGCAAAATCGGAGATCCTGGCGACCTGGCTTTCAAGTACTATGAGCAAGGCGCAGACGAAATATTCTATATTGATATAGTTTCTAGTCTTTATCGGCGAGAAATACTCTTTGATTTCGTATCCGAAACGGCAAAGCGGATTCTAGTGCCTTTTGCGGTTGGTGGTGGGGTGCGTAGTGTCGAGGACTTTTCGAAGCTTTTTCACCATGGTGCCGACAAGGTCGCAATTAATACCGGGGCCCACGAATCTCCATCGATAATCGATGCAGCTGCAAGGGTTTTCGGTGGGCAGTCGGTTGTGGTCAATATTGAGGCCAAACGCCTGACGGAAAAAGGCTGGGATTGTTATACCGACTGTGGACGTATCCCGTCTGGGCGAGACGTCATCGATTGGGCCAAGGAGGCCGAGTCACGTGGGGCAGGCGAAATCCTCCTGCAATCGGTTGATTGCGACGGCCGGCAGCGTGGTTTTGATATCGATTTGATCAAGGCCGTCGTGGATGCTGTAAACATTCCGGTGGTCGCGGCCAGCGGTGCCGGAACTCTTGAAGACATATTGAAAGTGGCGACGGTGGCTAAGCCGAGCGGGATTGCGCTGGCTTCGATGCTCCACTATGGGAAAACCACTATCAGCGATATCAAAAAATTCTTGAGTGAGCGTGGTGTGGAGGTGGCTGTATGAGTCAGCAGATTGGAGTGGTTGACTACGGTGCAGCAGGTAACGTGTTCAGCATTTCCAGAGCGCTTGAGTACGCCGGTGCCAAGATAAAGGTGGTGAAGCGTCCTCAGGATATCTTGGGAGTGGATAAGCTGGTCATGCCTGGGGTTGGCAGCTTTGTAGATGGGATGCGGGAATTGAATGCTTCCGGTATGTCTGAAGCTGTTCTTGAGTATGCAGCTACCAAGCGACCTCTATTGGGTATATGTCTGGGGATGCAGGTGCTGAGCAAGGTAGGTTTCGAATACGGTGAAACTGCGGGGCTTGGACTTATTCTTGGCGAGGTCAGGCCGGTACAGTGCAAGGGTGTTGTGCCTCATATGGGCTTCAATACGTTGTCACTTGTTAAAGAGTCTCCTCTGTTGAAGGGGGTGAGTGCTACTGATTTGTTTTATTTCATGCACTCTTACGAGATGCAGAACTATACGGATATCATTGCGCTGACTTCCTATGCGGAGCATCAGATTGTCTCTGCAGTTCAGCATGATAGTATTTTTGGTTTGCAGTTTCACCCGGAAAAGAGTCGTCAAGCCGGTATCCGTATTTTTGAAAACTTCTTAGCACTGTGAGCCTGGAATGAATAATCAAGAGTCGTTTGGACGCTACGGTCTTCCGTTAGACATCCAGTTCTGTAAGAAATGTGCGATGAATAACCAGCGGCCGTCGTCGACCGTTGAGTTCAAGAATAAGCCTGGTGAGATCAAGAAGGCGATTTTTTTTGATGAGCACGGCGTTTGTGATGCCTGCAATTTTGCTGAGAAAAAGAAGCAGATTGATTGGGTAGAGCGCGAGAGAGAGCTGCGCGAACTTTGCGATCGCTATCGCCGCAATGACGGTCGCTACGATGTGGTGGTGCCTGGTAGTGGTGGGAAGGATAGTGTGATGGCGGCGCATATCCTAAAGTTCAAATATAACATGAACCCGATCCTGGTAACGTGGCCGCCTGCCATTTACACTGATATTGGTCGTCGTAATTTTGATGCCTGGATCAATGCTGGGTTTGCAAACTATACTTATAATCAGAATAAGAAAGTTCACCGGACATTGACTCGGTTGGCCTTTGAGAAGCTTTGCCATCCTTTTCAGCCTTTCATTCTGGGGCAGAAGAACCTGGCTCCCAAGATGTCTGTCCTGCTTGACATTCCGCTAGTTATTTTTGGGGAAAACGAGGCGGAGTACGGAAATGCAATTGTAGATAATGACAAGCCTACGCGCGATCCAAAATATTATACTGCGGAAAATCAACTGAGTGATCTTTATCTTGGCGGTGTAAGTGCCAAGCAGCTGATGGAGGAGCATAAGTTCACCATGGCTGATCTCGAGGCGTATTTGCCTGTGGATCCATACAAGATCCAATCTGTCGGAACCCAGGTTCATTATCTTGGGTACTATGTGAAGTGGCATCCGCAAGAGACATATTATTTCTCTGTTGAGAACTCGGACTTCATGCCGAATGATTTCAGGACTGAAGGTAGCTTCAGTAAGTACAGCTCTCTGGATGATATGATCGATTGGCTTCATTATTACACGACTTATACGAAGTTTGGTATTGGTCGTGCGACATACGATGCGGCGCAAGAGATTCGTAATGGTGATATTACGCGGGAAGAGGGTATCTCTCTGATCAAGCGCTTTGATGGGGAGTTTCCAGAGATTTTTCAGAAACAGTGCCTTGAGTATATGGGGATTACTGAGGAGCGTTTTGCTGAGGTTATTGAGGAATTCAGAACACCTCACCTTTGGGAAAATACTGCTTCTGGCTGGGTGCTGAAAAAGCCTATCTGGAAAGCTTGAATAATTTTGAAGCGGAGGGTTTGTTGTGAAAGCTTTGATTACAGGTGCTGATGGTTTTATTGGTTCTCATCTAACTGAGCTTCTTGTGCGTGAGGGGTATGAGGTTAAGGCGCTCTCCCAATATAATTCCTTCAATTATTGGGGGTGGTTGGAGGATATCGAGTGCCTGTCGAGTGTTGAGGTGCTTAATGGTGATGTGCGTGATCCGCACTATTGCAAGCATATTACCAAAGGTGTCGATCTGGTTTTCAATCTGGCGGCACTGATTGCTATCCCGTATTCCTATGTTGCCCCTGATAGCTATGTTGATACAAATATCAAGGGTACTCTGAATATCTGTCAGGCGGCCTTGGAAAATGGCGTAAAGCGGATAATTCACACGTCGACCAGCGAAGTTTATGGCACGGCAAGGTATGTGCCGATTGACGAGAAGCATCCGTTGCAGGCGCAATCGCCTTATAGCGCTTCAAAGATAGGTGCGGATGCGATGGCCATGAGTTTCTACAACGCTTTCGATTTGCCCCTTACTATCGCCAGGCCATTTAATACCTATGGCCCCCGTCAGTCGGCGAGGGCGGTAATTCCAACGATTATCACCCAAATTGCCAGTGGCAAGAAGCAGATCAAGTTAGGCGATACGACTCCGACTCGCGACTTCAACTATGTCGCTGATACCTGTCGTGGTTTTCTGGAGCTGGCTTGCTGTGCTGAGGCAATAGGCGAAACCGTGAATATTGGCTCAAATTACGAAATCTCGGTCGGGGATACCTTGAATCTCATTCGTGAGCTGATGGAGAGCGATGTCGAGTTTATTTCGGATGAGCAGCGTTTTCGCCCTGGGAAGTCGGAGGTGTTTCGTCTGTGGTGCGATAACACAAAAATTCGTGCACTTACCGGTTTTCAGCCACAATATGATATCCGTCAGGGGCTGCAAAAAACCATCGATTGGCTGACTCTCCCTGAAAACTTGGCGAAATACAAAGCTGACATCTACAACGTCTGAGGCTCTTTATGTTCGACTCATTAATTAAGTTTGTACGGAGTCAGTACCGCACGAATGATTTTATTCCACTTCATGCGCCTGTCTTTCAGGGGCCGGAGCGTGACTATGTAGTGGAAACTATCGAGTCGACGTTTGTTTCAAGCGTAGGGGCTTTCGTCGATCGTTTTGAGCGTGATATGGCCTCTTATACCGGCAGTCCGCGAGCCGTTGCTACTGTCAATGGGACTGCGGCACTGCACGCTGCATTGCTGCTTGCCGGCGTAAAGCCCGGCGAATTGGTCGTGACTCAGTCCTTGACCTTCGTGGCAACTTGCAATGCCATAGCATACTGTGGCGCCGAGCCGGTTTTTGTTGATGTTGATCGAAACACGCTGGGGCTTTCACCCAAAGCCCTGGAGGCGTGGTTGGAGGAGAACGCTGAACTCGGCATCGACGGTGTTTGCCTGCTCCGTAGCACAGGCCAGACGATAAGGGCTTGTTTACCGATGCATACCTTCGGTCACCCAGTTGCACTTGATGAACTCGTCGAGCTCTGTGCCCGATGGGGGTTGGTATTGGTCGAAGATGCGGCCGAGTCTCTGGGCAGCCTGTACAAAGGACGACATACAGGTTGCTTTGGCCGTTTGGGTACCTTGAGCTTCAACGGTAACAAGATTATCACCACTGGTGGGGGGGGGATGATTCTTGCCGATGAAGAGGTCGGGGCGCTTGCCAAGCACCTGACCACTACAGCAAAAAAACCTCATCCCTACGAGTATATGCATGACCAACTTGGCTATAACTACAGGTTGCCTAATCTCAATGCGGCTCTTGGTTGTGCTCAGTTGGAGCAACTAGAGGGCTTCATCAAGTCCAAGCGTGAGCTTGCTTCTCGTTATGCGCAAGAACTGGAAGGCAGTGATCTGCAGTTTTTCAGCGAACCCGAGGGTTGTCGCTCCAATTACTGGTTAAACGCCGTTATTTGTGAAAATCGTGAGCAGCGTGATGCATTGCTCAAGGCAACCAATGACAACGGCGTAATGACCAGACCAATCTGGAAGTTGATGAACCATCTTCCTCTCTATGCGCGTTGCCGGCATGGTGATTTGACTAACGCCGAGTGGTTGGCAGACCGTATCGTGAATCTGCCCAGCAGTGTTGTCCTGGAGAGTTGATAGTGAAGCGAAAAGTTGCGGTTTTCACTGGCTCGAGGGCGGAGTACGGGCTGCTTTACTGGTTGATGAAGGATATCCAGTCGAGCTTGTGCCTTCAATTGCAGGTCATTGTAAGTGGCATGCATCTTTCTCCCGAATTCGGAGATACCTGGACGCAACTTGAAGCGGATGGTTTTAATATTGATGCGAAAGTCGAGATGCTGCTCTCCTCGGATACTCCGGTGGGAGTGGTAAAATCGATGGGGGTAGGTACCTTGGGGTTTGCCGACGCCTTGGCTCGCCTGTGTCCTGACATGCTGGTGGTGCTAGGTGATCGCTTTGAGGTATTGGCGGTTGTTCAGGCTGCTCTGATCCTGGGGATTCCGATTGCCCACCTGCATGGCGGCGAGATCACCGAGGGAGCCTATGATGATGCAATTCGACATGCTGTCACCAAGATGTCCAACCTTCATTTTGTAGCGGCTGAACCCTATCGGCGCCGTGTTATCCAGATGGGCGAATCTCCTGATCGTGTCTTCAACGTAGGTGCTGTGGGGAATGATCACCTTCGCCGTAGTCCTAAGATGAGCCTGGATAGCTTGCGGGACAGCCTTGGCTTTGCACTCCAGGCACCCTATATGGTGGTAACCTATCATCCTGTGACACTTCTGGATGAAGATCCTCAGGAAAGCTTCAATGCTCTGCTTGAGGCGCTGGACAAGTTTCCAGAACAACAGATTATTCTTACTTATCCAAATGCGGATAATGGTGGTCGGTCTATCATTCCTCTGCTCGAGGCTTATGCACAGCGGCAGCCGAAGCGTGTACTGGCAATAAGCTCGCTTGGGTTCAGGCGCTACCTTAGTGCGATCTCTACAGCCTCTGCCGTTGTTGGGAACTCATCTAGTGGGATTATTGAAGTTCCGTCATTTGGTATTCCAACTGTCAATATCGGCGTGCGTCAGAAGGGGCGTCTGGCTGCAGACTCTGTTATCCATTGCAAACCGGATAGTGAGTCGATTGAAAAGGCTATTAGCAAGGCGCTATCTACCGATTTTTCAAATTCCTGCAAGGAAATAACCAATCCCTATGGGCAGGGTAGTGCTGCTGAAAAAATTGTGAAGGCTCTGGAAGGTTATGACGGAGCGCTAAATAAAACATTCCATGATCTGAGCTGAGCCATGAAGCAGTCTGATAGAGATTCAGTGTATATTATCGCCGAGGCAGGTGTAAATCATAACGGTGATCGGGAGCTGGCTTTCGCTCTTGTCGATGCTGCGGCAGCTGCAGGGGCCGATGCCGTGAAATTTCAGACATTCAATGCCTCCCGTCTTGCTTCAAAAAATGTTTCCAAGGCGGCTTACCAAAAAAAAAGTACTGATGAGTTCGAGAGTCAGCAGGCTATGCTCAAGAAGCTGGAGCTGCCTTATGACTGGCATATTGAGCTGCAGTGCCACGCTCGGCAAAGGGGGATCGAATTTCTATCCACTGCGTTTGATAGCGATAGTCTAGACTTTCTTTGCAATCTGGAACTGCCGTTGTTCAAGGTACCCTCGGGTGAGTTGACCAACGCACCTCTACTGTGGAAGTTTGCGCGAACTGGCAAGAAATTGATTCTATCCACTGGCATGGCAACGCTTGCAGAAGTCGAGCAGGCGCTCGCCATCGTGGCGCATGCACTGGCACATGAAGAGGAGCCAGCATGCATGGATGATGTCTGGCGCTGCTGGGGGCGGACCGAGTCGCGCCAGAGTCTGTTGGGACATGTGGTGTTGCTGCACTGTACTTCCCAATACCCGACTCCTTGGGATGAGGTGAATCTCAGGGCCATGGATACTCTCTCGTCTGCCTTTGGTCTTGATGTCGGCTATTCCGATCACACCGAAGGTGCATTGATCTCGCTTGCGGCGGTTGCCCGTGGAGCCCGGGTCATTGAAAAACATTTCACCTTGGACCGTTCGTTGCCTGGCCCCGATCATTCGTCCTCGCTTGAACCTGATGAGCTCAAGACGATGGTGGCCGATATCCGAGCCTTGCAAAAAGCACTGGGAGACGGAATGAAGGCACCTCAGGCCAGCGAGTGGGATACTCGCAACGCTGCTCGTCAGCAAGTTGTCGCAGCTTGCGATATTGCCGAAGGTACGATTCTTGAGCGCCACCAACTGACAACTGCGCGGAGTGGGAAAGGCTTGCCGCCCGCTTCCCTGTGGGGCTTGGTTGGTTCCCCTTCCAAGCGAGCCTACAGGGCCGGCGAGAACATCGAACTGTGAACACGTACAAGCCGCTGGTACTGCTGGGAGCGGGTGGGCACGCGAAAGTGCTATTGTCACTGATCCAGGCGCTGGGCCTGGAGCTACTTGGTGTCTGTGATCCGGCCCTGTCCCGTCAGGGGGGGGCTCTTTGGCGGGGAGTCAAGGTGTTGGGTGGAGACGATGCCCTCGGTGTTATAGATCCTCTATCCGTGGGGCTGGTGAATGGCGTCGGACAAGTTGTGGGTAGTACTGGGCGGCGCTCGATTTTCATAGGGCTGAAGGAGAAGGGCTTTTACTTCCCTCCCCTGGTTCACCCAGCCGCTTGGGTCGACAGCACTGCGGTTTTGCACGAGGGTGTGCAAGTCATGGCTGGCGCGGTCATCCAGGCCGATGTGTCCATTGGCGCGAATTCGATCGTCAATACCAGATCTTCCATAGACCACGACTGTTGCTTGGGCGCGGATGTCCATGTTGCCCCAGGTGCCACTCTCTGTGGCGGTGTTCAGGTCGGCGATCAAGCGTTCATTGCCAGCGGTGCAACCGTCATTCAGGGACTGGTGGTCGGAGAGGGCGCTGTTGTCGGAGCGGGGTCTGTTTTGGTCCGTAATCTTTTGGCTCGACAGGTTTTGTTAGGTCCCGCGGCGCGAGAAAAAATCGCTTCGCGTGACGAGTAGGAGTTTTTTATGCTGCAGTGGGAATCAGTACTCATAGGTCCGGAAACTTCTCTGGAAGAGGCGGTGGCGACACTTGATCGCGTTGCTTTGCGCATAGTTCTGGTCGTAGATGCTGAGCGTCGCCTGCTGGGAACCTTGACTGATGGGGATGTGCGGCGCAGCTTGCTCAAGCACCTGCCGTTGGACGTCAAGGTGACGGAAGTTATGTGTACTTCGCCGCAAACGGTCGAACGAGGCTGGAGCAAGGAGCGTATCCTGTCGGTCATGGAGAAGCACCAGTTGCTGCAGTTGCCGGTGATTGACGTGCAGGGTCGTGTAGTAGGGCTTGAAACTCTCCATGGACTCATACACAAGAAACGGCATGATAACCCGGTGTTCCTGATGGCCGGGGGGTTTGGCTCCCGTCTGCGCCCCTTGACCCAAAACTGCCCCAAACCATTGCTGAAAGTTGGTGACAAGCCAATTCTCGAGTTAATACTCGAAAGCTTCATAAATGCCGGGTTTCATCGGTTTTTTGTTTCTACGCACTACATGCCGGAATTGATTCGAGAGTACTTTGGTGACGGCAGTCGCTGGGGTGTGAGCATTCGTTATGTTCATGAGGATAAACCGCTGGGTACCGGAGGTGCATTGGGGTTGCTACCTCATTCTGAAATTGATCTGCCGATGTTCATGATGAATGGAGATCTGCTCACTACCCTTAATTTTCAGAACCTGCTGGAGTTTTATCAGACGCACCCTGGTGTAGCGACCATGTGCGTACGTGAGTATGAGCACTGCGTTCCTTATGGCGTGATCCAGAGCGATGGGCATCGGATTCGCTCCATGGTGGAGAAACCAATCCATCGTTTCTTTATTAATGCCGGAATTTATCTGCTCTCGCCCGATCTAGTGAAAAGTGTAACGCCTGGAACCCATATCGATATGCCGACCTTGCTCGGTCAGCAGATTGCGAACGGTCAGGATGTGAACATGTTCCCAATACATGAATACTGGCTGGACATAGGTCGGGTGGAAGATTTTCAGCGTGCTCAGACTGATGTGTTGGGGCTCTTCAATGGGTGATATTGGTCACAACCTGGATATTCTTGCCATTGTCCCTGCGCGAGGGGGAAGCAAGCGGCTACCCGGAAAGAACCTTTTGAATCTGAAGGGAAAGCCGCTGATTCGCTGGACACTTGAGGCGGCTCTTGACAGTCAGGTCATTGATATGTTGGTTGTCAGCAGCGATGATGAAGCGATACTCGCCGAGGGGAGGCTACTTGGCCTTCGCACTGTTCGACGTCCGGCCTACCTGGCTAGTGATACAGCAAAGACTTCTGATGTGTTGATTCATGCGCTGAACTCCCTGGCGCAAGAGGGAATCAACCCTGCGCGCTTGATGCTGCTACAGCCAACTTCACCATTGCGTGGCGCGCAGGAAATCCGCGAAGCAGTGCAACATATGGATGATACAGGCGCTTCGAGCGTGATCAGCGTGTGTCCATGTGAGCATTCTCCGCTATGGAGCAACACATTGGGGGCAGAGGGCAGTATGGATGCTTTTTTGCGCCCGGAACTGCTGAATCAGCGTAGCCAGGATCTGCCGGCCTACTACCGTTTGAATGGTGCGATCTATCTGGCAAGAACGGACAGGTTTCTGGCGGAGCAGGGTTTTTTCATGCCGAATAGCCAGTCATATCTCATGACGCCTGAAAAGTCTCTGGATGTAGATAACTATTTTGATTTCAAACAGTGCGAGTTTTTTATCGAATTCCTGAAGTAGTGATATCTAATTTTATGTTGGCGTCGACTCTATTTTTATTTGAGTCGATATTTTCTGTTCGTGGAATTATTATAGAGAGTCGGCATGAGAGTTTTAGTGCTTGGCATAACGGGTATGTTGGGTGGCGCCGTGTTCAGGGCATTCAACTCCGATCTTGAGCATGAGACCTGGGGGACGCTACGCAACTCCACGGGATTGAAATATTTTCCCGACGTGACTCAGGATAAGCTGGTTTGTGGTGTAGATGCACTTGACCAGGACGCGCTGACTGCAGCATTCGTTCAGGTAAGGCCGGATGTTGTGATCAACTGCGTTGGATTGATCAAGCAGTTGGCCTATGCCAACGATCCACTGACAGCACTACCTATCAATGCGATGCTGCCCCACCGGCTTGCACGGCTCTGCGCCTTGAGCGGAACTCGTCTCATCCATATCAGTACGGATTGCGTTTTTTCGGGCCGTAAAGGTAGCTACCGGGAAAGCGACCCGTCGGATGCCGAAGATCTTTACGGTAAGTCCAAATACATTGGTGAACTGCATGACGTTCAAGGTGCGGTCACCCTGCGGACTTCGATCATTGGGCACGAGTTGAGTTCCAACTATTCCCTGGTCGACTGGTTCCTGGCTCAAGAGGGCAGCGTGCCAGGATTCTCACGGGCCGTTTTCTCTGGCTTGCCCACTGCCGAGCTGGCACGGGTCATCAAAGATTTCGTTCTGCCACATCCGGAGCTCAATGGCCTGTATCATGTCTCTGCAGAGCCTATAACCAAACTGGATCTCCTGTCTCTCATCGCTCGCCAGTATGGTAAATCTATTGAGATCCTCCCGGATGCTACCTTGGTGATTGATCGCTCGCTCGACAGCGAACGTTTTACCCGAGCTACTGGATATAAAGCCCCAACCTGGCCCCAGCTCATCGAGCTGATGCACGCCACTCGCTAACGAATTCGGAAGGTTTACATGTTCGACGACAAGGTATTGATGATCACCGGTGGTACCGGTTCATTCGGTCATACGGTTCTCAAGCGTTTTCTCAATACCGCAGTGCGCGAGATTCGCATCTTCAGCCGGGACGAAAAGAAGCAGGAGGACATGCGTATCGCCTTGGCCAATGACAAGGTCAAGTTCTACATCGGCGATGTCCGCGATTACAACAGTCTCGCCCAGGCGATGGTCGGAGTGGACTACATTTTCCACGCCGCGGCCCTCAAGCAGGTTCCGTCCTGCGAGTTCTACCCGATGGAGGCCGTGCGCACCAACGTGCTGGGGACCGAGAATGTCCTGAATGCAGCCGTCGCCAGCGGTGTGCAGCGAGTCGTCGTGCTGAGCACCGACAAGGCGGTCTACCCGATCAACGCCATGGGGATTTCCAAGGCGATGGCCGAGAAGCTGATGGTGGCCAAGTCCCGGATGATCCCGGCCAACGGGCCGATCATCTGCGCCACTCGTTACGGCAACGTCATGGCTTCGCGTGGTTCGGTGATCCCGCTGTTCGTCGACCAACTCCGTTCGGGCGAGGTGCTGACAGTCACCGACCCCGAGATGACCCGTTTCCTCATGTCGCTCGAAGACTCGGTGGACCTGGTCCTGCATGCTTTCGAGCACGGTCAGCAAGGTGATCTGTTCGTCCAGAAGGCACCTGCGTCTACCGTCGGTGACCTGGCTGAAGCGCTGAAGCAGCTGTTTGGCAAGGCCAATGAGGTCAAGGTGATCGGTACCCGTCATGGCGAGAAACTCTACGAGTCGCTGGTTTCCCGCGAGGAAATGGCCAAGGCCGAAGACATGGGGCGTTACTATCGGATCCCGGCGGATAATCGCGACTTGAACTACAAGAAGTACTTCGTAGAGGGCGAGCAGCGCATTTCCGAACTGGATGATTACACCTCGCACAATACGGATCGCCTGGATGTCGCGGGTATCAAGCAGTTGTTGTTGAAACTCGACTACATCAAGGAGCAACTCGATGCTTAAGGTCATGACGCTGGTCGGTACGCGTCCCGAGCTGATCAAGATGAGCCGGGTCATCGCCGAGCTGGATCGCCAGGTCAGCCACGTGCTGGTGCATTCCGGGCAGAACTACGACTACGAACTCAACCAGGTCTTTTTCGATGACCTGGAGATTCGCAAGCCGGATCATTTCCTGGGGGCAGCGGGCGACACGGCGGCCAAGACCATTGCCGAGGTCATCGCCAAGTCCGATGAAATCTTCGAACTGGAGAAACCGGATGCCCTGCTGTTGTACGGTGACACCAATACCTGCCTGGCCGTAATTGCCGCCAAGCGCCGAAAGATTCCGGTGTTCCACATGGAGGCAGGCAATCGCTGTTTCGACCAGCGCGTGCCCGAAGAGTTGAACCGCAAGGTGCTGGATCACCTCAGCGACATCAACATGGTGCTGACCGAGCATGCCCGCCGTTATCTGATCGCCGAAGGTATCCGCCCGGAAACGATCATCAAGACCGGCTCGCACATGCACGAAGTCCTCGACTACTACATGCCGCGGATCGAGCAATCCGATGTGCTGCAGCGCAGTGGGCTGGAGCAGGACAAGTTCTTCATTGTCAGCACCCATCGCGAGGAGAACGTCGACACTCCGGACAACCTGCGCGATCTGCTGGATACCCTGCGTGCCCTGGCGGACCAGTACGGTTTCCCACTGATCGTCTCGACGCACCCGCGTACGCGCAAGCGTCTGGAAGCCCTGGGCGAGTCGCTTGACCACCCATTGATCCGCTTCGTCAAACCTTTCGGTTTGCTGGACTACATCAAGTTGCAGATGTCGGCATTCTGTGTGCTCTCCGACAGTGGCACGATCACCGAAGAGGCGTCGTTGCTGAACCTGCCGGCGGTGACATTGCGCAATGCCCATGAGCGCCCCGAAGGGATGGATGAAGGCACGCTGGTCATGAGTGGTCTGAAACGGGATTCGGTGCTGGATGCCGTGCGTGTGGTCACCTCTCAGCATTCCCGGGACGAACGTCGGGTTCCGCTGGTGCCTGACTATCAGGGCGGGCCGGTTTCCCTGCAGGTGGTGCGAGTGGTCTTGAGCTACACCGATTACATCAATCGTACGGTCTGGAATAAAGCCTGAACACGCCATGACACGAATCCTTTTGACGGGCGCCAGCGGTTTCGTGGGCGCTGCGGTTCAGGCGCGTCTCCTGAATGACGAGGGCTTTGCATTGCACTCTGCCTACCGGCAACTGCCGCAGCGGCCGCTATCGGGGCTGGAGGCTTTCCAGGTAGGGGACTTGGCTCCCGATACCGATTGGCAGGCCGCCCTGGATGGGGTCGAGATTGTCATCCATTGTGCCGCGCGCGTGCATGTCATGACCGAGCTTGAGGCGGACCCTCTTGCCGCCTTCCGGCGAGCGAACGTGGAGGGCACCTTACGTCTGGCGGAGCAATCGGCGAGTGCTGGCGTTCGGCGCTTCATCTACCTGAGTTCGATCAAGGTCAACGGTGAGGGGACGTTACCAGGACGCCCCTATACGGCGAATGACGAGCCTGCGCCACAGGATCCTTATGGCGTTTCCAAATGGGAGGCGGAGCAGGCACTGCAAGCGCTGGCGCTACGCACCGGTATGGAGGTGGTGATCATTCGGCCGGTACTGGTCTATGGGCCGGGGGTAAAAGCCAACTTTCGCAGCATGATGGGCTGGTTGAGCAAGGGCGTTCCTCTGCCGTTCGGGGCTATTACCAACAAGCGCAGTCTGGTAGCCCTGGATAACCTCGTTGATCTGATCGTGACCTGTATTCGGCATCCGGCTGCCGCCGACCAGATCTTTCTGGTGAGTGACGATGAAGACTTGTCCACCAGCCAGTTGCTAAGACGCATGGCGCAGGCGTTGGGTCGTCCGGCGCGGCTCCTGCCGGTTCCGATGGGGCTGTTGACTGGTGTCGCCGGCGTGTTGGGCAGAACGGCCTTATCCCAGCGTCTCTGTGGATCGCTGGCGGTTGATATCGAGAAGACCAGGAAGCTGCTTGGATGGCAGCCGCCGCTGTCCGTGGATGCCGCATTGGCAAGAACGGCGAAGGATTTCCTGGCGTCTCGAGGTTAGTCGCTGGCGAGCTTCGAATGCTCGTTGATCAATACCATGGCGCCCCTACGAAGCCGTAGGGGCGCACACTTCATCAGTGCAGCTTCAACCGCGGATCGGTCCCGCGTCCGATTCGGCTGCCGAGCATCAGCATCAGCGTGCGGAAGGTGCCATACAGCGCCATCTGGTGCATGCGGTACAGCGACACATAGAACATCCGCGCCAGCCAGCCTTCCAGCATCACGCTACCGGTCAGGTTGCCCATCAGGTTGCCTACGGCCGAGAAGCGCGACAGCGAAATCAGCGAGCCATAGTCGGTGTAGCGATACTCCGGAAGCGCTCCGACCTTGCCCTCGACCCGTTGTTTCAATGACTTGGCCAGCAGCGATGCCTGCTGGTGGGCCGCTTGCGCGCGCGGCGGTACATTGCGGTCGCTGCCAGGCTGTGGGCAGGCCGCGCAGTCGCCAAAGGCGAAGATGTTCTCGTCACGGGTGGTCTGCAGGGTCGGCAGGACCTGGAGCTGGTTGATCCGGTTGGTCTCCAGCCCGTCGATCTCCTTGAGGAAGCCGGGCGCGCGGATACCGGCCGCCCAGACTTTCAGGCTGGCCGGAATCACCTGGCCATCGGCGGTGATCAGGCTTTCGTTGGTCACCTCGCTGACCGCCGCGTTGGTCATGACCCGTACCCCGAGTTTCTCCAGGGTCTTGTGCACCGGCCCGCTGATCCGCTCCGGCAGGGCCGGCAACACCCGTGGACCGGCTTCGATCAAGGTGATATGCATGTTTTCCGGCTTGATCCGGTCCAGGCCATAGGCCGCCAGTTCATGGGCGGCGTTGTGCAGTTCGGCGGCCAGCTCGACGCCGGTGGCGCCGGCACCGACGATGGCGACGCTGATCATCTGCTCCGGTGCGTCGTTCTGCCCGGCATGGGCGCGCAGGTAGTGGTTGAGCAATTGCTGGTGGAAGCGCTCGGCCTGCTTGCGGGTGTCGAGGAACAGGCAGTGCTGCGCCGCGCCCTGGGTGCCGAAGTCGTTGGTGGTGCTGCCGACGGCGATCACCAGGGTGTCATAGGCCAGCTCGCGGGCCGGCAGCAGTTCCACGCCGTTTTCGTCGTAGGTCGCCGCCAGCTGGATCTTTTTCCCGGTGCGATCGAGCCCGCTCATGCGGCCCAGCTGGAACTCGAAGTGGTTCCATTTCGCCTGGGCGACATAGTTGAGTTCGTCTTCCGAAGAGTTCAGGGAGCCGGCGGCCACTTCGTGCAGCAGGGGCTTCCAGATGTGGGTCAGGTTCGCGTCGACCAGCACGATGCTGGCCGTGCCGCGTTTACCCAGAGTCTTACCCAGGCGGGTCGCCAACTCCAGGCCGCCGGCGCCGCCGCCAACGATCACGATACGATGGGTCATGGGGATATCTCGCAAGGCTAAAGGAAATCTGTGCTTGCGTTATCCGGGCGAGCGCGAGGCAGCTCATAGCGCCAGATAACTCAGGAGGCGGCTCAACAGGCCCAGGCCGATCACCGCGACGAGCACCACCACCAGGAGCATCCACGGCCGAAAGGGCCGGCGCTCGACCTGATGTTGGGAAAGTTGCAGGTACTCTTCGACATGCTTCTGGTCTTCCGGGTTCAGGCGGCTGCTCATAAAAGAAGGTCTCCTCAGGTAGACGTTACCGAGTGTGTAAACGCTACAGGGGTAATCCCGCAGCGTTTACCTGAGCATAGCCACCTGCTGGGCAGGTTCGTCGTATTGGCTGAATGATAACGCTTTGTATCATTCAGGCGGGCAATTTCGTCACAAACCTACAGGCTGATACCCACATCGAAGACGATGCTGCGCCCCAGGTTGCCACGCAGGAAGTCGGGCGCATCCGGGTGGGCGAACAGCACCCGGGCGAAGGTCGGTCCCACCAGTGACAGCGAGCGCCAGCCCTGGCGCAGGTATTCGGTGGGCGGGGGGAAGTGGCTGTTGAGGTCGAGGACCTCGCGCTTCAGGCTGGCGAAGGCGATGATGTCCAGCTCGCTGAGGTCCAGGCCGCGCTCCTTGTAGTTGTGGGATTTCTTGCGCAGGGTCGGTGCCAGGCGCAACAGCAGCTCGGAGGCGGGGATACGCCGCGGCTTTGCCTCGCGGCGCACCAGCTGGCTCAGGGAGAAGGCGCTGCGGCGGCGTTGCAGCTCCTCGCGCCATTCGTCATTGAGGCGACGGCCTTCGTCGAGAACGAAGAACACCTCGAAGCGGGCATCGCGAAACAGCACATCCGGCGGCTCCTGGCCGGCGGGATGGAAGTCCTCGTTACGGTAGGGCACGTTCAGCCCCTGCAGCAGGCGCTGGCAGACCCAACGCTCACGCTCCCATTTGCGGGCATTGGAAAGAAACGTGTTGGCTTGCTCGGCCTGGATGGTCAGCAAGCGTAAGAAATCCGAGTCATCCATGGCCCAAGCTTAGCGTTGAAATCGTGACAGCAGGAAGTGCTCTGCGGACTTTCTCCGGGCTCCCGTCATTTCGCCCGGTGTAGACTGTGGGAACCAGGTAGACAAGGAGTGGCGGGTATGACGCAGAGGTGCTTGTGATCGGCGCGCAATTGCTGGCGCCCGGGAGCCTGGTCATCGGCTGGCTGATCTACGTGCCGGTGGTGCTGTGGGCGATCTGGCGTTCGCCCTGGGTTGAACTGTTCACCGACAGCCGTCGCCAGCATCTGCTGTTCGGCACCGTATTTGCCCTGTTCCTGCTCTGGCTGTTGCGCCGCGATTTCGACAGTGGCGTGTCCTATCACTTCATCGGCCTGACCGCGGTCACGCTGCTGCTCGACTGGCCCCTGGCGATCGTCGGCGCGCTGGTGGCGCAGCTCGGGCTGGTGCTGCTGGGGCGCCAGGATCTGGCGGCGCTGGGCGTCAACGGCAGCTTGCTGATCGTACTGCCGGTGCTGGTCACCGAAGTCTGCGCGATCGTGGTGGAACGCGCGCAACCACGAAATCCCTTCGTCTACATCTTCTGCTCGGGGTTCTTCGCCGCGGCTCTGGCGGCCTTGCTGTGCCTGCTGTCGAGCCTGGCCCTGCTATGGTTCGACGAGCGTTTCGCGATGCCGGAGTGGCTGGAGGATTTCATCGGCTACCTCTGGCTGATCATCTTTCCCGAGGCCTTTATCAACGGCATGGTGGTCAGTGCATTGGTGGTGTTCTGCCCGGAGTGGCTGGAGACCTTCAACCGCACGCGCTATCTGTCGGCGCCGTGGAAGGACAACGAGCCGCCCGGAAACTCCCGTTGATCTGCATCAAATGACCCGCTTCGCCAGGCGCTCATGCTGGGAAAAACACCCGGGGAGGGGCGCAGTGATGAGTGTGTACGAATGGGCGCGTCAGGAAGTGCGGGCCAGTCTGGATGCGGCACAGGCGGCAGGCTTAGAGCCGGGGTTGGGGCTGCGCGCCCTGCTCAGTGCGGTGGTGCAGCAGAGCAAGGCGGTGCGCAGTGCCGAGGATCTGGCCGACGAGCTGCAGTTTCTCGCCGAAAACCTCGATGACGATCAGGATTATGGCTTCATGCGGCCCTGATCCCGTTGCGATCAGTGAGTGCGCGGCGACAGTTCTTCGGAGAACAGCTCGTCCTCGGCATCCGGGGCGACCGGGATCTTGTGCTCTTCGGCCGCCCAGGCGCCCAGGTCGATCAGCTTGCAGCGGTCTGAGCAGAACGGCCGGTTGGTATTGGTCGCCTTCCATTCCACGGGGGCTCCGCAGGTTGGGCATTCGACGGTCAGGGGCTGGCTCATGTTCGGCCTCCTTGTAAGGTCAGGTAGAAGTTGTGCAGGCGCTCGACTTCGCTGTGCAGCCAGGCGAGGTCGCGGTCGTTGACCAGGACATCATCGGCGTATTTCAGGCGCTCCTCGCGGCTGGCCTGGGCCTTGAGAATGGCCTGAACCTGCTCCTCGCTGGTCTGGTCGCGCAGCAGGGTGCGCTCGACCTGCAGCGCTTGCGGCGCATCGATCACCAGCACGCGCTGGGTGGTGGCGTATTGGCCAGACTCGATCAGCAGCGGTGAGACCAGGATCGCGTAGGGAGACTGTGCCTTGGCCAGGTGGCTGGCGATCTCCGCGGCAATCAGCGGATGCAGCAGCGCTTCGAGCCAGCGCCGCTGTTCGGCGTCCGCGAAAATCAGCCGGCGCAGGGCGCTCCGGTCCAGCTGGCCGTCGGCCTGCAGCACGCCGGGGCCGAAGTGCTCGGCGATCTTCAGCAGCGCCGGACGCCCCGGCTCCACCACCCAGCGGGCGGCGTGGTCGGCATCCACGGCGTGGATGCCCAGGTCTATGAAGTGCTGGGCGGCGGCGCTCTTGCCGCTGCCGATGCCGCCGGTCAGGCCGAGGATCCAGGGTTTTGTCGCGGGTGTGGTCATTGGAAGCCGGCAAAGTGCAGATAGGAAGTGGTTATTTGACCACCCCAGAGCAATGCAATCCAGCCGGCAATCGCCAGATAGGGGCCAAAGGGGATTGGCGTCGAGGTCTGGGCGTTGCGCAGGCGCAACAGCATCAGCCCCAGTACCGCGCCCACCAGCGATGACAGCAGGATCGTCAGCGGCAGGATCTGCCAGCCGCCCCAGGCCCCGAGCATCGCCAGCAGCTTGAAGTCACCATGACCCATGCCTTCCTTGCCGGTCAGCAGCTTGAATAGCCAATACACCGACCACAGGCTCAGGTAGCCGGCGACCGCGCCCCAGAGCGCGTCGCCCAAGGACGTGAACATCGCGAAGTGGTTGGCGATCAGCCCCATCCAGAGCAGGGGCAATACCAACACATCGGGCAGTATCTGGTGGTCGGCGTCGATCAGGCTCATGGCCAGCAGGCCCCAGGTCAGCACCAGCAGCAAGCCGGCAGGCCAGCCGAAGCCGAAATGCCAGGCGATGAACGCCGACAGCAGGCCACAGACCAGTTCGGTCAGAGGGTAGCGCTTGCTGATCGGCGCCTTGCAGTTGGAGCATTTGCCGCGCAGCAGGGCATAGCTCAGCAGGGGCAGGTTTTCCCAGGCGCGGATGCGATGGCGGCAGTGTGGGCAGTGGGAGTGGGGCAGCAGCAGATTGTAGGTCGTGCCGGGCTTGGCCTGCGGCAGGCCCAGTACATCATGGGCCTGGGCGCGCCAGTCGCGCTCGAGCATTTTCGGCAGGCGCCAGACGACGACGTTGATGAAACTGCCGACGATCAGGCCGAGGATGAGTGCGCAAAAAACAAAGGCCAGCGGGTGGCTGGCCAGGAAATCGGGTAGGGGCATCGTTTAGACCACTTGGCCAAGCTTGAAGATGGGCAGGTACATGGCGATCACCAGGCCCCCGACAATGACGCCGAGCACGGCCATGATCAACGGCTCCATCAGGCTGGTGAGGCTGTCGACGCTGTTGTCGACTTCGGTTTCGTAGTAGCTCGCGACCTTGTCGAGCATGTCGTCGAGGGCGCCGGACTCTTCGCCGATGGCTGTCATCTGCAGCGCCATGCTGGGGAAAACCCCCGTGGTGCGCATGGAGAAGTTCAGTTGCATGCCGGTGGAAACATCCTGCTTGACGCGGTTGACGGCATTTCTGAACACCACGTTGCCGGTCGCGCCCGAGACCGAGTCCAGGGCTTCGACCAGCGGCACGCCGGCGGCGAAGGTGGTTGACAGGGTACGGGCAAAGCGGGCCACGGCCGATTTGTAGATGATCGGCCCGACGATCGGGATTTTCAGCAGCGTGCGGTCCATCCAGTTGCGAAAGCGCTCGGACGTCTTGTGCGCGCGTATCAGTGCATAGATGCCGCCGCCCAGACCGAGGATCACCACCCACCACCAGTCCTGCAGGATCTGTGAAAGACCGATCACCATCAGCGTGAACGCCGGCAGTTCCGCGCCGAAGCCGGCAAAGATCGCCTGGAACTGTGGCACCACCTTGATCAGCAGGATCCCGGAGACAACGATCGCCACCAGAATGACCGCGATCGGGTAGTTCATGGCCTTCCTGATCTTGGCCTTGAGCGCCTCGGTCTTTTCCTTGTAGGTCGCTACCCGTGAAAGCAGGCTTTCCAGGGCGCCAGCCTGTTCGCCTGCATCGACGAGGTTGCAGTAAAGGTCATCGAAATATTCCGGTTTCTTGCGCAGGGAGGTCGCGAAGCTGTTGCCTGCGGCGACTTCCTGCTTGATGTCGTCCACCAGCTTGCGCATGTTCGGGTTTTCGAAGCCTTCGGCGATGATGTCGAAGGACTGCAGCAACGGCACGCCGGCTTTCATCATGGTGGCCATCTGGCGGGTGAACAGGGCGATATCCAGCGGCTTGATGCGTTTGCCCTTGCTGAACAGCGACGAGCCTTTCTTGCGAACCCGGCCCGGGTTGATCCCCTGCTTGCGCAACTGCGCCTTGACCAGCGCCGGGTTGTGGCCGGTAAGTTCGCCGGAGACCTTGGTACCTTTCTTGTCGGTGCCTTCCCAGGCGTAGGTGCTTATTTTTACCGCTTTCGTCGCCATGAATCAGTCCTTGGTGACCCGGTTGACTTCTTCCAGGCTGGTCAGCCCCTGCATGGCCTTGCGCAGGCCCGAGGTCCGCAGGTCGTTGAAGCCTTCCTTGCGCATCTGTTCGGCGATCTCGATCGAGTTGCCTTCGGCCATGATCAGTCGTTGCAGGTCGGGGGTGTTCTTCACCACCTCGTAGATACCCACGCGCCCCTTGTAGCCGCCATTGCACTGGTCGCAGCCCACAGGTTCATAGACCTTGAACCTGCCGATCTGATCCGCAGGGAAACCTTCCTTAAGGAGTGTTTCCTGGGGAATATCGATTTCCCTCTTGCAGTGCGGGCACAGTTTGCGTGCCAGGCGCTGGGCGATGATCAGGCTGACCGAGGTGGCGATGTTGAACCCGGGGATACCCATGTTCTGCAGGCGGGTCAGGGTTTCCGCGGCGCTGTTGGTGTGCAGGGTCGACAGCACCATGTGGCCGGTCTGGGCCGCCTTGATCGCGATTTCGGCGGTTTCCAGGTCGCGGATCTCGCCGACCATGATCACGTCCGGATCCTGGCGCAGGAACGAGCGCAGGGCCTGGGCGAAGTCCAGGCCCTGTTTCGGGTTGACGTTGACCTGGTTGATGCCTTCCATGTTGATCTCCACCGGGTCTTCGGCAGTGGAAATGTTGATATCCACGGTGTTGAGGATATTCAGGCCAGTATAGAGCGAGACGGTCTTGCCCGAGCCGGTGGGGCCGGTGACCAGGATCATGCCCTGCGGTTGCTTGAGGGCCGTCATGTACAGGTCTTTCTGATCCGGTTCGTAGCCCAGGGCATCGATGCCCATCTGGGCGCTGGACGGATCGAGGATCCGCATGACGATCTTCTCGCCCCACAGGGTCGGCAGGGTGTTGACCCGGAAATCGATGGCCTTGGTCTTGGAGATGCGCATCTTGATCCGGCCGTCCTGGGGTTTGCGACGCTCGGAGATATCCAGGTTGGCCATGACCTTCAGGCGCGCGGCGATTCGCCCGGCCAGGTGAATCGGCGGCCGGGCGACTTCCCGGAGCATGCCATCGGTGCGCAGGCGCACGCGGTAGACCTTTTCGTAGGGTTCGAAGTGCAGGTCCGAAGAGCCACCCTTGATCGCATCCAGCAACATCTTGTTGACGAAGCGCACCACCGGGGCGTCATCGGCATCCTGGCCGGCGATCGGGTCGTTCTTCTTGTCATCGATCGACTCGATGTCCAGGCCATCGAGGTCGACATCGGCCATGTCTTCGAGACCGGTGGCGCCGCTGTCGAAAAACTTGTCGATGGCGTCGGTGAGCTTGTCGTCCTCCACCAGGATCGCCTCGGTATTGAGGCCGGTGCTGAACTGGATATCGGTGATCGCCTGGTGGTTGCTCGGGTCGGAGATGCCGACGAACAGCTTGTTGCCGCGCCGCCATAGCGGCAGGACATGGTGCTGGCGGATCAGCTTCTCGCTGACCAGGCCCTTGGGCTGGCTTTCCTTGTCGAGGCCGTTCAGGTCGAGCAGGGCGACGCCGAAGTGCTCGGAGGCAATCTCCGCGACCTCGCGGCTTTTCACCAGCTTGTTCTGCACCAGGTAGCTGACCAGGGACATCCGATTGCGTTGGGCTTGCTGATACGCCTGCTGAGCGTTCTTGTCGGTAATCAGCTCGGCCGCCACCAATTGCTTGGCCAGGCCGGAGAGGGCGATATCGTTCATGTAGGTACCAGACACGGACATTGCGAGTTTTATAGCGTAGTCGGGCGGTGGTGCCAAATCGGGGATGGGGAGGTGACAAAAAATGTCAGGTTTTGTTGTTCTGAAGCAGTCTTTGCAAGTGGTAAGGGTTCAACCACTGGCGTGCGGCAGTCTCATAAGGGATGGCACGGCGCGTGCTTTGACGTACACGAGCCATACGGCCTTTTCACGTTTGGAGACGAAATATGAATGCTCAAAAGGGTTTCACCTTGATCGAACTGATGATCGTTGTGGCGATCATCGGTATTCTGGCGGCGATTGCGTTGCCGGCGTATAACAGCTACACGCAGAAGGCCCGTTTTGCCGAAGTGAATACTATGGCTGACGCCTATAAGACGGCCGTGGCGGTCTGCATTAATGATCTAGGTACCAAAACCAACTGTACGGCAGGCTCCAATGGTATCCCTGCCATTCCTGCTGCCACTCCTAACTTCTTGTCTGGTTCTGTGACTGACGGCACAATCAGTTTGACGGGGACTCAAGCTGCGGGTGGCTGGACAACTATCCTCGCACCTACTCTCAACGCTGGTAATATCACTTGGGCTCAGACTGGTACCTGTGCCGCGGCTAACACCTGTAAATGATATTGAATACCTACGTGGGGCCTAATAATCCAACGTAGTGAAATGAAACTGGTACTCCCGTTAAAGAGTACCAGTTTCATGAGCGCTAAGCGTTTGAACAGCTAAATAATTAGGAACGCTATGGTGTCGCGTCGATTGTTTTTTCTGCTGCTTGTCGTTTTTTCTGCTGGCCTGTTGCTGATACTTTGCTTTCCCTTCTTGAATAATCCCTTGGTTTTTGATGATGAGGCCTTTTTCGGGGAAGGTACTCCTCGTTCCATGCTATCCATGGGCTTTAGCCTTGCTCCACGGTTATGGGTGTACCATTCCATGGCCGCCAGCTTCGTCTATCTCAGTGACAGGATCATCTGGTTGCGAGTGGAGAATCTGATTCTTCATGGCTGCACGGCCTTAGTGGTTTTCGGATTTATTCGTCAGCTTCTCAACAGCCTGGAGAGACGAGCCTCTTTTTTTCTGAGTACAGATACCGCGGCCTTTATTGTCGCTTTTCTATTCGCCGTACATCCGTTGGCCATTCAGACTCAGGGTTACTTGGTCCAGCGCACTATAGTATGTGCCACTCTTTTTGGCCTGCTGGGACTATGGGCGTTCTGGCAGGGGCTGTGTGGAAAGCGCTGGGCGCTTTGGGTGTCCTGCCTGTGCATTTTGCTTTCGCTGTATGCCAAGGAGCATGCCGTGATGTTGCCGGCATTGTGTTTCCTGTTATGGATATTGCACCGCCGTAGCCGACTCTCCGTTTCGTTCGGTACCAAGGAAATTTTTGCAGTGCTGGCGGTACAGGGCATTTTTGCCCTATCAGTTGTATTTTGGGCCAAGGGGTTGATCGGTAATACCTATGAGCTCAAGAGTGGGGAGGTGCTCAGTGATGAAGCATTCCAGCCGAATGGTTCGCTGTATGTGTTGAGCGTGCTGAACCAGACGGGCCTGTTCTTCAAATACCTCTCGGTCCTGATCTTGCCCCAAGGCAAAACGATGGGGCTTGATCTTCGTGTGCCCTTTCCTCTGGGTTACGGTGTCTGGTGGGCCTGGGCCGGTCTCGTGGCCTTTGTTGCCTATGGTCTGGCAGCCTTCACATTGCTGTTGCGTGGGGCTCGTAACGGTCTCCTGGGTTTTGCGTTGCTGTTCCCGTGGGTGATGTTCGCGACGGAACTGGCAGCAGTCCGTTTGCAGGAACCTTTCGTGCTGTATCGCAGTTATCTGTGGATGCCGGGATTGTTCATTGCCCTGGCATTGGCGCTGCTGCGGCTCAAGAGAATTTATCTGGTTACCCTGGTTCCCGTTTTTGCACTTTACCTGCTTGGGCTTTCCTATGATCGGCTGATGACCCTGTCTACCCCTGTGCTCGTGTGGGATGAAGCCGTTCAATATTATGAGGCGCAGGACGACAAACAAGGTCTTTTTGGTGGCTATCGGGTTTATTACAATCTTGGGGTGACATACCTGGATGCTGGCTTTGTTGATTTGGCGTTGAAAAATATCGACAAGGCGATAACACTTAAACCCAAGTATGAGTATGCCTATTATCAGCGCGGCAAAATTTATCTAATGCGTGGAGAGGCAGAAGCGGCCAAGTTGGAGTTTGAACACGCTATAAGCCTCAGCCCTGACTATGCAAGGCCTTATGTCGGCATGGCTGATGCCCTGAAGAGCTTGGGGCAGTTGGACGAGTCGCAGCGTTACCTTGAATTGGGATGCGACAAAGGCAGCCCATTGGCCTGCTCCCGAGCTTATCCCAAGGCCCCGTTGATGCTGGCTCCAAAAGCCTGAGCCTATTGCTGGTTGCCTGAAACAGATATTTCGAGGACGTGATGGACAGTGCCTGGAGTGGGCGGGCAAAGGCCTGGTTGCTATTCACGCTGCTTATGGCGGCCGTTATGGTTCTGGGGCATGGTCTGGGGGGGCATATCGTTCAGCGTCTCGGACAGGTTGTCATTGCCAGTACCGCGCTTGTTTTCCTTCTGTGTTGTCGTAAATCATCGGCACCACCCAGTCTGGTTGATCAGCCTGCGGTTCTGACCTGTGGGTTGATCTTGCTGGCGGGTATAGTCTCTTCCCTAGGCGCACGTCAGCCGGCATGGGCCCTTACGGAAGTTGCACTGATTACGGCATGCTGTCTTTGCGCCACAGTCTTTGCCCACGCACGACGTTCAAACGGGTTGTCTCTTGACCGAGTGTTGATCCTGTTTATCGTTTGGATCTGTGCGTTCAAGAGCTTCGATTTTCTGGCAGTGATGTTTCGCTCGTTCTCCGGCGGCATGGCTTTGCTGGACACAGACGTATTTCTGAGTGGTTTTTCCAACAAGCGCTTCTACGGTCAATTCCAGACATTCACCTTGCCGCTGTTAACCCTCCCGTTGCTATGGGTTACGAGCAAACGGTCCAGCCAAATCTGCACGTTCTCCCTCTTGAGCCTCTGGTGGCTTATCGCGATAACCGGGGGTACACGTGGCACCTGGCTTGGAATGGGGGTAGCCGCCGGCGTGTTGTTTGTCATCGGCCACTCCGGCAAGCGCTGGATTACCTGGCAGCTCTCTGCGGCCGCAGTTGGTATAACGCTTTACTGGCTTCTGTTCAGCGTTCTCACCAGTTATCTCGGTATAGGCGTCAGTAACTTCGCCGGCGACCGTCTGACCACCTCGCTCTCGGCCCGTGACGTGATCTGGCAACAAGCCTGGGACATGATCCGCGAACGCCCCTGGCTCGGCTTCGGCCCCATGCACTTCGCCGATATCCACAACCCCATCGCCGCGCACCCGCACCAGGCCATCCTGCAATGGGCCTGTGAGTGGGGCATCCCCTCCACCCTGCTGGTGATGTGGCTGGTCGGCCGCGGACTCTGGGCCACCTTCCGCCTGGTCCGCGAACGCGCCGATTCCAACGACCCGGTCGACCTGCTGCGTGTCTGCCTGTTCGCCAGTCTTATCGGTGCCCTGACCCAATCGATGGTCGATGGCGTGATCGTCATGCCGTACTCCCAGTTGTGGCTGTCCCTGGTGGTCGGCTGGCTGATGGGCATTCACGTCTGGAAAGGTGAGCCTGCCAAACCGAACGCCTTCATTCATTGGTCATGGATGGGCATCAGCACGGCCGCCGTGCTGTTCCTGGTCTTCGTCGTGATCCGCGACCTGCCGCATCAGGACGCGCGCAACGAGCTCTATCAACAGCAATACGGCGGGCACTTCCAGCCGCGCTTCTGGGTCCAGGGCGTGATCGCGATCAAGCCCGATTAGCTTGCTCCGTTCGTCGCCCGATGCTAGCGTTAGCGCCACGCCGGTGTAGCTCAGTCGGTAGAGCAGCGCACTCGTAACGCGAAGGTCGCAGGTTCGATTCCTGTCTCCGGCACCATCCAGCTGTTCCGATACGTCTCTCCTTGTACACGGAACCCCCTGAAAAGCCCGCCAAGTGCGGGCTTTCTTGTTTCTAGCTGTCTCGCTCTGTCTCTAGGTATATACCGATTTTAGGTATACGCTAGGGTATACGCCGGTTCGACGAGAAAACGTATACCTATGGCACGCACCGTTACGCCCCTGTCAGACCCCAAATGCGAGGCCGCCAAGCCGCGGGACAAGGACTACACCCTGTTCGACGGCCAGGGCCTGTTCCTCCTGGTCAAGAAGAACGGCAGCAAGATCTGGCGCATGAAGTTCAAGCGGCCGGATGGCAGGGAGGGGCTGGCCACCTTCGGCAACTACCCCGCGTTGTCTCTGAAGGCTGCCCGAGAGAGGCGGGCCGAAGCGCTGGAGCTGTTGGCGCACGGCAAAGACCCGATTGAGAACGCCAGGCAGGAGAAGGTCGAGGCAGCGAATGCCAGGGCCAACACCTTCGCCGTGCTGGCCAAGGACTGGCATGACGCTTGCTCTAAGAAGTGGTCTACAGGTCATGCCGCGACGGTGTGGCGGCGAATCGAAACTTACCTGCTCCCGGCCCTGGGCCAGCGCCCGGTGGCCGGCCTCAAGACCCGCGACCTGCTGGCGCCGCTCAAGGCTGTGGAGAAGCGCGAAGTTCTGGACACTGCCGGCCGGCTACGTCAGTACATGACTGGGATCATGCGCATGGCTGTCCAGCACGGGCACATCGACACGAACCCTGCAGTCGACCTTCAGGGCGCAACTGCAACACGCAAGACCGTCCACCGACCTGCGCTGGCGCTGGATCGGTTGCCCGAGCTGCTGCAAAGAATCGACAGCGACACTGGCCGGCCGCTGACCCGGCTGGCCACCCAGCTCACCCTGCTGGTCTTCATCCGGTCCAGTGAGTTGCGGTTTGCTCGCTGGCCAGAGATCGACACTGGCCGCTCCATGTGGGAAATCCCCGGAGAGCGCCAGCAGATCGAAGGCGTGAAGAACTCGCACCGCGGCTCCAAGATGAGCACGCCTCACTTGGTGCCGCTGAGTCGTCAAGCCCTGGCCACGCTCGAGCAGGTGCGCCAACTCACCGGACGCTTCGACCTGGTGTTCGCCGGCGACAGCAACCACTGGAAGCCGATGAGCGAGAACACGGTGAACAAGGCGCTTCGGCGCATGGGCTACGACACCAAAACCGAGGTGTGTGGGCACGGGTTCAGGGCCATGGCCTGTTCCGCCCTGGTCGAGTCGGGGCTGTGGAGCAAGGACGCGGTAGAGCGGCAGATGAGCCACCAGGAGCGCAACAGCGTGCGAGCGGCCTACATCCACAAGGCCGAGTACATCGAGGAGCGCCGGCTGATGGTTCAGTGGTGGGCGGACTACCTTGATGCTAACCGCGAGAAGCACGTCACCCCATACGACTATGCGCATCGTGCTGAGCAGAATGCCAATGTGGTGCCTATCAAGAGGGCCTGAAGCGGGCCTTCCATTGGGCGTGGAGACAGATATAGACTGAATGCTATTACTGTTCGGATAGCCAGTGTCCAGCAAGCGGCCTCTCTATCTAACGGGGCAGAGCGAACAGCGGACCGCACCTGCTTGGCTGGCCTGCCTATCTAGAATTGGAGAGCCTGGGAGGGCGAAGCGTGAGCAAAATTCTGAAGCTCAGAGAGTGGCTGACCGTCGAGGAGGCGGCAAGACGCTTGTCGATCAGCTGCCGTGAGGACGTGTCGGAAGCGGATTTGCTGAGACTTGCCCTGGATGGTCATCTGACGTTATCAGTTCATTTTGTGAACCACGCGAGAGGTCGACCCGTAAAAATCGAACCTCTCAACAGCGAGGCAAGCAGCTCCCAAATCAACGAACACTTGCAGGACTTCCTCAGTGAGAATCCGCAATTCAAGAGTTCGGAAGAAGAGCTGGCTGATTTCCAGAATTTTGTCAGGCTGTACCGCGGTGATCTGCTGCCTGACGGCGAGAGGGTGCTGATATACGAGGGTGATGGGCAGCGTCCGGTTACATTGGAAGGTGTTTGGGATCTGTTAATGCTTGGAGCCGAAGCACTGGATGTTGAGCACGCTTATCAGCATTTGACTGGCGGCGTCCCAGTTGAATTGGTTTGCTTGGGTGGCCCACTGGTGGCAAGTCCAGACAAGAGTCATTGCTTTCAGCTTCTGGACAGCTACAAACGCGATGTGCGCCCTAGCAAAAATGCAGGCACGGGTAGGCCCGCTCTATCGAAGGAGGGCAGGGAAGCGATCAACCGAATGAATCAGATCCTCGGTCCCTCATCCGGTGAGGCCAGCCCAGAGCGCGAGTTCGATTGGGACTATGAGACGGTATGGTATCCAGCCGCGGGGTTACCGAAGGGGCATGCACTTGTAGTGCGAAGCGCTGCTTTAAGGGAGCTCGAGCGTAAGCTTCTTGAACCCGATGCTGAACCAGAAAAGCCAATGCACCCAACAGAGCGGAGAAGCGTGTCGCAGATCATCGCGGCTCTTGCCGCAGCATCAGGCCTCGACTTGTCGGCGCCATACGCCGCTGACGAAACACTTAGAGCGCTGGCCGCCACACACGGCATTGAATTACCGGGTAGCCCGGAAACTGTTGTGAAGTACCTCAAGCTGGCTGCTCCCCACCTGTCTAAGCGCTAACCCCATTGGGGTTTTGCTCGACCCCATTAGGGCACAAGACATGGTGCAATAAGCATCCTGTATCCCGTCGTCATCAACAACGGGATACAGACATGAGCAAGATCAGCCACATTCCAAGAGCTACCACTCCTCAGTTCGACCCTGCCAACACCATCATCCGCTTCCCCGAGGTCGAGGCCATCACCGGTCTGGCCCGCGCCACTGTCTACAAGCGCCTCAAGGATGATCCTACTTTCCCCAAGCCCGTATCGCTGAGCAACAGCAAGTCGCGGGGCTCGCCCGTGGGGTTCGTTCTGGCTGAGATTCAGGCGTGGGTGCGCCAGCGCATCGCATTGCGCGAGGTGGCTGCCTAATGAGCAAAAGAAAGGCCGACCAACAGGCCAGCCCCAAAGATATGCACGTCAATGATACCAGCGGCAGCGCGCAGCGCACCCGCCTTCTTGCGTATCTGCGCCAGCACGGTTCGATCAATACCTTCCAGGCCATCACGCTGCTGAACATACTACGCCCTGGTGCGCGCATCTCTGAACTGCGGGGGCTGGGCCATAACATCGCCACTCACCTGGGCACGTTGAAGGATGACCAAGGCCGCGAGCACCCGAAGGTAGCTACCTACTATTTGAGCACCGGCCCGGCGCAGAAGGTGGCCGCATGACGCCGGCGCTAAAGAACCGCGATGAACGGTCGATATTTCTGGTTGCAGGCAATCGTGATGCTCGGTATGGTTCGCCGGTCGCTGCAAATTCAGCGGCCGGGTTTGGCGACCCGACTAAATCAAGGCGCATAAGCGCCCCTATCACGATTGCTGGCGCTTTTTTTGTGCCCGCAGTCCCGTGTTATGGCGGCTGTGCGCGGGAGACCTTCGGGTCTGCCGGGTTCCTTGATTCCCGGTTCGCCAACCTGCGTACAGCTGCCACCCTAAATCGTTTGGCGACGATCAGTGGCAGCTCCTCAAATCAAGGAGCTCGACCCATGCACGCCCTCAATCCGTCCGAAATTTCCCGCGAGCATCAGCGTGCCTACTGCTCAAAGTTGCTGAAAACGCTTACGCGCTACTCCACCCCATCTGAGCTTTCCCGCATCACCGCCACCCTGGAAGGGGAGGTCGCGAAGACCTTGGCGACTCGCTTCGTTCCTGGTCTCAATGATGCGAGCTACGAGGTATTCCGCAGCTTCTGGCTGAAGGGTGGTGCCCAGTGATGAGGAACTTAAGCCTTCGCGCATACGCCCACCGCCGCCTGGCCCTGGCCGCACTTCGCGCCGATTCCAGCCTTGCCACGCGCCTCAAACGCTACAACGCTGCCATGGCGAAAGCCCGCGCTCTGGAAGCGCAAGGCGGTGACCAATGAACCACTTGCCAAGCGTTGCGACCTTTGAAGGCGAGGTGCTATCAGAAGCGGTGCTCGACGCACGCGCCATGTGCTCGATGAACTTTGCCAGGGATGAATTCAACAAGCTTTACGAGCTGCTCTACCCCATGTGTTCGAGCCACACGGAAGGGCCGATGTGCGACATTGCACGGCACCTGGAGCAGGTCCGAATTTTCAGCCGTAATTTCTGCTGGGCTCATCGCCACCTGGGAGCCTCGTATGGCGTTGTAGGCGAGCGTGCCGGAATGGATGATGAGGTGATCGTATGACCTCCATCATCCACATGCCTGACGACACCCAAGACGATCTGCGCGACGTACAAAGCGTGCTGGTGCTTCTGAGCATGGCCCTGGCGGTGATTGCCGCACCGACCACGCCAGTCATCGTCGCCCGTGTCACCGCCGTGATGGCGCAGCACACCGCCATGGCCTGGGCTGAAATGCTGGACGGCGTGATTGCTGAGCAAGGGGGTGAGCTATGAGTGCCGTAAACAAAGCGCCCATTACTTGCCGGGACGATCTCACTTTCACTAGCCGCGACTATTGTGGGCGGATGGTCAACTGGCCACGCAATAACCCTGGCGTGGCGGCTGACTGGGGAAAGGGCATCGCCTTTTTCGATAGTGAGATTGCCGAACTGTCGGCCAATGATGAAACCGCGGCGTATGAGGCCATCAGGTTCGCCATCACCGACATGGGCGGTCGTACCACCAATCTAGAGCTGGGCTTTGCAGACGCCGTGGCCAAGGCCGCCACCCTGGGCCTGCGAGCAATGCGCAACGGCGCCGAGCGCTTCGCGCCTATCGACTTCGACGGGGATTAACCCATGCAAAATCAAAACAGTGCGCAAGCGCTGACGGGATCGGCTTGCCCGAAGAAAGCTATCGAGCTGTTTTACGTCAGCCGTCCGAAGGCCGAGCGGGCGTTGCTGGGGCCGTTCTTGAGCCAGGCCGACGCCGAGTGCGGGCGCGTAGTTTTGCGTAGTGCTGAGGCCGTAGTGACGGCCTGCCTCGTCGACTCGCTGGACGAGCTGACCTACTGGCACGCGGTGAACAACGGACAGGTCTGCCGGTCCTTTGCTGGCGCTGATCGCCAAGGGTGTGGCCATGAGTAAGGTCACGCCGATTCGCCGCAAGGGTACCGGTGGCCCGCCGACTGCTGGCGCCTACATCGACAGCGCCAGCTACACGCTGCTGGTGGAAACCCTGGTGGGCTTCCTGGAACTGCGCATTGCCGAGGGTTACGCGGGCCGCCACTGCCCCGAGCTGGAGCGTCTGACCGATCAACTGGAACGGCTGGCCAAGCGCTTCACGCCACCGCAGGGGGCCGCATGACTGATCCTGTGATCTTGTTCCGTGACGCGCTCCAGTCGGCCTATGGGCCGCTCGACTGGCTGCCGATGGACGATGGCGACATTCACCGCTTCCACGTCCCCGGCGACAAGCCCGGCACGCTCAATGGCTGGTACTGCCTGTTTGCTGATGGCATTGCCTCGGGCGCGTTCGGGAGCTGGAAGACGGGCGGCACCAACACCTGGTGTAGCCGTGAACCGGTGGACGCCCGCGAAGCTGAGCAGGTGCGCCAGCGCATTGAGCAAGCCCGGCGCCAGCGGGAGGCCGAACGGCAGCGGCGCCAGCTCAGAGCGGCCGGCCTGGCTCAGCGCTGGTGGCGTGACGCTCGCCGTGCTGACCCGGCCCACCCCTACCTGGTCGCCAAGGGCCTTCGTGCCCACGGCTTGCGCCAGCGTGGTGAAGACCTGCTGATCCCACTGTATGCCGGTGCTGTGCTGGTGAACCTGCAACGGATCGCCCCGGACGGCGCCAAGCGCTTTCTGTATGGCGGCCGGATCAAAGGCGCCTATTCGCCACTGGGGCGCATTACGCCGGGCAGGCCGCTGTGCATCTGCGAAGGCTGGGCGACGGGCGCAACGCTTCACGAAAGCGGCTACACGGTCGCCTGCGCGATGAATGCCGGGAACCTGAAACCGGTGGCGCTGGCGCTACGGGTCGACCACCCCGGCACCGAAATCATCATCGCCGGCGACGACGACCGCGAAACCGAGGCCGAAGGCAAGGGCAACCCGGGGCGCACAGCTGCTCATGACGCCGCAGCCGCATGTGGCGGCCTGGTGACCTTCCCCGAGTGGCCAGCCGACTCACCGCTGACCCTTTCCGACTTCAACGACCTCGCCGCCTGGAGGTGCCGCCATGCGCCCGCCTGATACCAACGTCATCAACCTGCGCCCCGAAGCGCCCAAGGTCGAGCCTGATCGCCCGTGCTGGGGCGTGTACGAGCACTGGGTGACCAATGAGAAAGGTCGCAGGCTCAAGCCCGGCGTGTACTGGCATGGCTTCAAGCGCAGCGCAGGTGACGATGACGGAGACGACGACAAGGCCGACCGCCCCATCACTGACGAGTGGATCGCCACGCCCGTGACCGTCGCCGCTCGCACCACCAACAGCGACGACGGCAGCGAAGGCCGATATCTGCGGCTGCTCACCGATAGCGGCCCCAAGGACTGGATCATTCCCATGGAGGTGTTCGGCGGGAGTGGCGAAGACGCCAGGCGGACGCTGTTCGGCATGGGCGTCATCATCGCCCTGAAGAAGCGCGGCCAGTTCATGGAGTATCTGCTGGAGCAGCGGCCTGCTGAGGTGTTCGCCACCACCTGCCGCCCCGGCTGGCATGAGTCAGGCGCCTTTGTGCTGCCTGGGCGCACCATCGGCAGCGACAAGGTGCGCTATCAGGCCAGCGGCAAAGGGCAGAACCTGTTCAGCGTGCGGGGCAGTCTGGAGGGCTGGAAGGCCGAGGTGGCGGCCAAATGCGAGGGCAACCCGGTTCTGACTCTGGCGATCAGCTGCGCCCTCGCCGGCCCGCTGCTGAGCCTGGTGGGTGTGCTGGGTGGTGGTGTTCATCTGGTGGGCGACAGCTCCAGCGGCAAGTCGCTGGCGCAGTTGATCGGCTCGTCTGTGTGGGGCGACCCGGGCATCTTCGCCGCATCGTGGGACATGACCAAGGGCGGCTTGGAGATCGAGGCGTCCAGCCGTAACGACACCATGCTGCCCCTAGACGAGATCAAGCGGGCCGACCCCAAGCGCGTACAGGAGATGGCCTACTCGCTCGCCAACGGCCAGGGCAAGGGCACCATGACCCGTGACCGGGAGGCACGCGGCAAACTGAGCTGGCGCCTGCTGGCACTTTCCAGCGGCGAGCGCTCCCTGTCCGAGCACGCGGCCATCAGTGGGAATGCCGCCCACGCTGGCGCTGAGCTGCGCATGGTCGACGTGAACGCCGGTACCCGCACGCACCGCGCCTTCGATGAATTGCACGGCCTGGAAGGCGCCGACTTCCACCGCCAGCTCACGGTGGCCGTAGGAGCGAACCATGGACACATCGGGCCGGCATTCGTGGAGAAGCTGCTGGCCAGCGATGACCGTCCCGGGCTGCTTGAGGACTTCGCCGGTATCCGCGCCCAGTTCGTCGAGGACAACGCCCAGGCCGGGCGGGTGGCCGATCGCTTCGCGGTGATCGCGCTGGCGGGCGAAATGGCCATTGCCTACGGCCTGCTGCCCTGGACGCCGGGCACCGCGCTGGCCGACTGCCAGTTGCTGTACGGCGAGTGGTTGAGCCGGGTGGGCGGTGGCAACGCCGAGGACCGCCAGATCTTGGCCGGCATTCTCGACTTCATCGACAAGCACGGCAGCAGCCGGTTTTCGGACGTAGAAGACCAGACGTCGGACACCAAGGTGTTCAACCGCGCCGGGTACTGGGAGGTGGTTGGCACCAAGCGACTGTATCTGTTCAACAAGTCCGCGCTGACCGAGGCCGCCCATGGGCACGGGCTGGCGCGTGTCGTGAAGGCGCTGGAAGGCGCTGGTGCTCTCGCCAAGCACGATACCGACCGGGACAGCCGCAGGACCAAGAAGTACCGCCTACCTGCTGGTGGGTCTGCCCGCCTGTATGTGATTGATCCCGACGCCATGGATAGCGAAGGCGGTGGCCTATGACCGTCATCACCATCCAACGCCAATGCCCGAATCCACAGGAACCTAAAAACGTGGGGAACAGGGGGAACGGGGGAACAGCCAGCAAATACGCGGCCTGTAGCCGTTCCCCCTTATTGAAGTGTTGGGGAACAGGGGGAACACAACCATGTTTTTGAATATAAGCGCCTGTGCCTTTCCAGATGTTTGGTTATCACTGTTCCCCCGTTTTTCGGGTGGGGAACACGTACCCCCGCTGGAGGCCGCGGAAACACTGGGTGTTCCCCGCGTTCCCCCGTTCCCCCGATTTTTTTTCACAGACACATTTGGGCGTTATGGGAATCCGGGCGAGGTGACGCCATGAGCCTCCTTGCCGACCTGCTCAATCACATGCCGCCGAACGTTGCTGGCGCTGGCAAACCGCCCATAGCGAAACGCGCCCCGGATCGTCCGCGCCTGGTGCTGGTCGGGCCTGCGCCATTGCCGTCCAGCCCCTACGCCAACGCCGCCAACGCCACGCCTGAATGGCGCCACGCCCGCGACCAGTACATCAGCCACGTCATGACCTGCCGGGGTTGCTATGCGCCTGGTGGTCGCCACTGCCTGGTCGGCGCCGAGTTGCGCACCGCCTACGACACCACGCCCATGGAGGCGCACCCATGATGCCCACACCGACCATGCGCTTGTGCGATATCGCCTTGAAGCCAGGGATCAGCGCCAGTACGCAGCTCATCACCACCCGGCGCATCTGCCGCAACATCAGTCGCAACCTCGATGCGATCGAGGCCGAGCGACGTGCCATGCGCCGTCAGGCGGGCAAGCTGAAAGCGTTTCTGCCGTTCACCCGACAGGCCATTGCCGATCTGGAAGAGCAGGCGCAGACGCACCGATCGGTTGAGCGCGCCAAGGCGCTGGTGGCGCTGGCTGGGTTCGGCCAATCGCTGCTGTTCGACCATGACGGGCTGGCCCAGGCCCTGGGGTTCGAGCGCCTGTGCGACCTCCTGAGCGTGAACATGGTGGAGCGCGAACAGGCCAGGCGGGAGGGCGTCACCAGTCTGGAAGGCCTGGTGTTCACTCATGCGCTGGAGGACAGCGCAGAGCGCCGAGGGCAAGACTGGAATGACGCGCCGCTGTTCAACGCCTGCCACGCGGCCATGGCGGACTTCATCAGGGATTGTCCGGATGGCGTATTGCCTGACCCGTTCGCACCTGGGGCGGTATTCGGGCCGAAGCTGCCGCCCAAGCTGAGCGTGGTGTAAGCCATGACCGCGCAAGCAATGAAACAGGCAGATTCAACTGCCAAGACGAAACAGCGGGTTTCAAACGATCAGCGCCAGCAGGTGCTGGAGCTACGGCGCCGCCACTCACTACGAGAGGTGGCCGAGATCACCGGCTTGCCGCTGGGGACTGTGAAGACCCTGGTTTCACGCTCCGGGGCGTTCCGCGACAACGAGCGGCACCGCGCCATGTTCACCCTGCCGCCAATCAGCGCCAGCACCGAGACGCTGCCGAGTGTGCCCGAGCTGCCGCCGCAGGAGGTGGTGACCGGGGATAAGGAGGTGGATGCGGTGCTCTGGCTGCGCTCGATCATCAGCACCGGGCAGAGCGCCCTGATTGAACGGGCCATGGAGGCCGCCAAGAAGATCAGGACGCCGCTCGATGCGCTGGAGAAGCGGTACCGGGATTACCTGGTGGCCACAAACCCTGGCCACCCATTCGCCGCCATGTCGTCGTTCGGCTTCGCTGACCTGGATGCGCTGGCCACGCGGGCCATCGAGCAGCACCGGCTACGTCTGGAAGGCGCCGCTCGCTTTGGTGATGCCCTGCTGGCCGACACCGAGGCGGAATCGTTCTGTATCGCAGCGCTGAGCGGGCTGGAGGCTTCCGGCCATCTCGGTGACTTCGACAAGGGCCAGGTGGCCGCCCGGTTCAACGCCCAGCCTGAGCTGCTGCCCCACACCCTCACCGACTGCCTGTACGAGCTGGGGTACTGGGACCAGCTCTACCGGCTGCGCCACGCCGTAGACCGGGACGCCAGCGACGGGCCACCGGAGGCGACAGCGCGGGACTGGTTCGTGTTCGGCCTGCTGGCGCACATCAGGCCCCGCGACAAGCCCGAGGCGCTGGCGGTGTTCCGCTACCTGGTCGCCAGCCAGCGCGACGACATGGCGGAGTCAGAGGCAATTCTTGGCAACCTGATCGGGTGACCGGCCCGATCAATCACACCACCGGGCTTAGCCCATTTACAGGCGCCAGCGGCGCATCAAGGAGTTTACTCATGGCAGCTACAGCAGCTCACTACACCCCTCGGACGAAAGTGCGCCTACTCGGCTTCCTTCGGAAGAAATACTTCAAAACACAGAGTTTTCTGCTGGATCGAGGCGACACGAAGGAGGCCGTGAAAGCGATCGACGTGAATTATCCAGGCTTCGCCAAAGACGTGGCCGAGGCGGAAAGCCGAGGACTACGGTTCGCGATTTTCAAGAACGGCAAAAACATCGGACAGGACGAACTAGACCTGGGCGGTGCTCGGGAGCTGTGGTTCGTACCCGTGATCCATGGCAGCAAACGGGCAGGTCTTCTACAGACAGTGATAGGTGTAGCGTTGATTGTCGTGGCTTCGTTTATGACCGCAGGGGCTGCCGCAACGGCAGTCATGGGGGCCGGTATTGCAAATACCGCTGGAGGCGTAATCCAGATGCTTAGCCCGCAGGCTGGTGGCCTTTCTCAGAGCGGCGCACCAGAGAACCTTCCTAGTTATGCGTTCGGCGGCGCTAAGAATACTGTGGCGAGTGGCAACCCCGTACCGATCTGCATCGGCGAGCGCCGGTGGGGCGGAGCGATCATTTCGGCCTCGATTGTGGCGGAGGACAAGGTATGAACGTGCGTGAAAGGATCGGTCTCACGATCAAGGCTATCGCTCACAAAGATTACGCCCAGGTCCGTCAGTTGATAGACAGCTGCCCCACTGAGCATGTGGAAGTCGCAAGCCTGGAGTTTCTCAATACGACGAGAATGCTGTGTCGTGTAGCCCAGCTGTTCGAGTGCGACATGCGCGGGTTAGCGCTGAACTTAGCCAGTACAGATACACGGGGTAGCGCTGGGGGGGATCACCGATTGCCTCGACCAGATCGCCGCAGCACATCAGGCCTTCACCGAGTTTTGCAATGATTTCAGTGTGTGCGTTGATGACCTGCTTGGAACAGTTGGCGGCCATCATCCTGCTGTGGCGTATATGATCGGCATATCTCCAGAACCACAGGCGGATTTGGTGGGGCACTGGCGGCAAGCGTTCGCTGTTGCTGCAAGTGGGGAGGTGCTGGGCGAGAAGCATCACTGATTGGGCTTTGCTCAAGCGCATGGTAGGTTCCAGTTTTCTTCGTAATGGATGACTGTCCCATGCGCTTTAGCAGCCTCGCTGTAATCGCAGCCGTTACCCTTTCGATTGCCGGGTGTTATTCGCCCGGCGAACTGATCCAGATGGGCCCCACCTATGCTGCTCAGACCCACAAATCTCCTAAGCAATATGCCTTGTGTGTTTTCCCTCAATGGCAGGAATCAAGGCCGGATGCGACCTTGAGCGAGACTGAAAATGGCTACAGGTTGCTGAGCGGAAACGACATGAACACCAATGAAATTCTGCAGGTCAGCAAAACAGCCGACGGGAGCGATGTGAAGTTCTACCAGCGCTCATATCTCGACTTTGGGGCAGGGAAGGCGACGGCGCTGGAGTCGACAAAGAACTGCCTGTGACTGTTGCCGCGCCACGAAATGTGACCTCACGAAATCGTGGCGCGAAACAGGCCAAAACGTCTCAGTCGGACCATATCGTCTGTCTCGTTGAGCTCACCATACGTAGTGGTCACCAACGGTGGTAACCGCTCTTGGTAACCAATCTTGCCGTGGTGCCCGATACTCCTAGTGCCAGCCTGAAACCATAACATTTGATAACACGCTGGAGGGCCGGCCAGCCCCGGCCAGGCACTAGCATTTGCTAACAGGGCAGGCGCCTGGAGGGCGGTGCTGGGCCGTTCCGATGTCAACATTTGTCAACGTCTAGCCGGGCCGCTGGCGCGGAACAGATCGCCCGGTATCCAGGCTGGTATCCACGGAATGGGCAGTTCTAGCAGGCAGTACTGGGCCTACTACGCGCAGCGCTTCACGCACGATCGTCACGCAGTCGGAGTGCGTGATTCGGCCAAGATACGCAGCCAGGTCCGCGCTGCTGGTACGCACTCTGGCGCTGGTGCTGGACCAGTTCGCACCGGTGGTTCGCACTATAGGTTCGCAACCCCTATGCGCGAACCTGGGCTGGCGGCCTGTTGAGAAATGTTGAGGTTGCCGGTCGTTGGTTTCCACTGAGGTTTCCACGGAATTGCAGCGCTTCCACTGGCAACCATGCCTTGGCGCTGATCGCGAACGACCACATGAAAACCACAATGCTCGCCGCCCAGCACCAGCCGATCCGATCTCAGGTTTTCTTAGGTTCCACCGTGTCGGAGCGGCCAGCGTGCGCATCTGGTTCGCACAAATGGTTCGCAACCACCTTAGGGCCAAAGCTGCCTGCTGGTGCCATATTTCGTATTCTCCAGTGCTGTCGCTAAAAATTTGATAGTGGTCTCATCTGCGATAACACGCTGAACCTGGAGAATGTTGATGAAGCTACGAATGGATTTTAAAGCTGACTGGCATGCCATATTGAAAGCTGAAATGGCTAGCTCGTTTGGCATGGATGTGGCTGCCGTTGGGCCTGACGCGCCGGTTCTATTCTTCAACGCAGTTCAACGCCGTGTTGCCCCACGACCGAGGATTGTGTACCTGTCCGACACCTTCAGCTGTCCAGAAAAACTTATGAGAGGCTGGGATAAGCTCAAAAAGAAGTTCGAGGCAGGAGAAGACCTGACGGCCCATCTCAGCAAGCTAGTCGTCAAGACAAGACGCACTGACCAGATGCTCAACGACTGGGGCATTCATCATTTCCATTTAGGGGAAGAAGTGAAGCAAGGTTGGGTTGAGCGCACTGGGGAGTTGCTTTTCGCTAGGGTTACGCAGGACGCGGTTTACGTAGTGGGGCTGTATGAGCATGGAGATTGGGTGGATGACACAATTGTCGAAGCGCTCCACCGCAACTGGCCAGATTCCATTTCACAGTGGAACATGAATGGTACGAAAGGTGATTCCCTTACCCCAGACCAGCGGGGCTCGTTGAGAAAGAAAAATCTCAACGCATTCTTCACCACCCGAGACGGCACGACATATGGACCATTGGGTGGCGGTGTTACCTTTACCGGACAGAACATAATGGCGATTGTCGAAATGGACAAATTCCATGATTTTCTGGAAAGGCTTGAGCTAGCACTTGTCGATATTGCGCAGCTCATTGAGCCCCATCTTAGGCTCAGAGGCTATCAAGGAACTGAGGAGGTTGATGCAACGCTGAAGCTGCCCAAAGGATATTTTGCCGCCTTCTTTCCAGCATATGGCGTGATGGTCAATTTTCACCATCGCGAGGAAGGTGCCGGAGGAGTATCGCCATGAAGGTGGTGTGGTCGGCAATTTGTATCGGCGATAAAGCTTTACCCAGCCTTTACCGAATATGAGACAGGCATGAGACGGAGCTAGCATGGCCTGGGCGCTCGAGGCCAGGTGCCAGGCAGTGACAGTAAAAGCTGGTGGTCGGCTCCGTCTCACATTGCTGGTGCTGCTGGACGCTACTTTGACCACGCTTTGACGGATCAGGGGTAAGGCAGAGCGCGGTGGCGCCGGGTGTTGGGCGTCCGAGGTCTTCCGGTACTGAAGGCCGTCAAAGCAGAGGCCTTGGTCATGTTGAACCCCTGACAGGCCTAAGACGGATTCTAGACAGGCGCTTGACGGATCGGGAGCATCGGGAGGGCCGCAGCCCAAACAGCACGCCGCCTGCGAGTGAAATTAGACCGTCACATCGTCAAGAATCTGCAAGCTCGGATTTTGGACTGCTCTGGACGGATCAGTGCGGTTGTTGCGTGACTGGTCCGGCGCTGCGGCGCGTGAATGCTGAGCTGCCGGTCTGGTGCCGGCAGGCGCTGGCCATACCCTCGTCCAAAGCCATCAGGGAGATGCTAGACCAGCACTAGACCACAATAGACAGATAGCCAGGTCGGCGATCCCTTGAGGCGTCCGCTGGGCCAGGCCTGGGCCTTTGCAGGCGATGCTGGGACGGCCCGCTGCCGTCTAGTGCCGAGGACCAAATTCTTGACAGGCTCTGGACGGATTTGCGCCAGCACCAGCAGGTGGAATGACGTGGGGCGCTGATTTACCTGGGGCGCGGGAGGCTGGTCACCATCGACCGGCGAACCCCCGTCCAGAATGGCCGGAGAGTGGCGAAAATCTTGACAGGCCTTGACGAAATCCTTGACAGACCCCTGACGGATTCAGCCGCTGGCGCTTGAGCAGGATCGGCTGTAAGCCTTGCAGTACAAGGGCTGGCGCTGAATCTCAGCAATTTTGTGCACGGAGGCCGTCAAGAGTTTTTGGGGAGCGTTTGTCAATCAGCAATTCTTCCCCCAAAAATTACCAATCCTAGTCATAGAAGTCCGGCTCGACATCCATTGGATCGCATTCATAGTCTTCTTTCGCTATTTCAATCTCGATGTCCCATTCTTCCGGCTGGGTGTCTTCCTCTACTCCTGAGCAAGTGAAATACACTTGAACTTCGATTAGCTTCTCAGACGGGAAAACATCCGAGCCCAGAGAAACTTCCTCTCGGTCGATAGAATCCCATGCAAAAAATTCAGCATTTATAGACAGGTCTACTGTCGCCGTAATATTTAGCTCGATGACCCAAGTCTTCTTGTCTGGACTGATCGACCAGACTTCCGCCGACTCTATCTCGTAACCTTTAAACTTGGTGTCGTAGACCTCAGCCTCGACTCTGGTGACGGTGTGAGTAACTACGTCTGAAGCATACCATGATGAATTAGCTACGTGATCTGCGAGCGCGTCATATAAGTTATCTCTGAGGGGCGACTCGTCATTCTGAACTGCCTCAATCACCTTGCCCTCGACCGCCTTAGCGTATGCGTCAGTAGCTGCAAAGAGAGCGGCCAGTTCATCAATGGAACGCACACAATACAAGTAGTCAGATGTTTCCGCGAAGCGACTCCACCCTTCATCCCCTGATGCAATCAAGCCCATCGTTTTATTTTTTGATGCAAAATCTTCAAGAATCAATAAGGACGCAGCGTCGGGGAATTCGGACTTCTTGTCTTTACGAGTATCGAATGGTGGTTCAGTATCGAAGTAAAGTTCGAAGATTCTTTGGGCGAGAAGATGTCCCTCTATCGGAAGAATTCCACCTTGGCAAGTGGTGGTGTAATCTTTGATCTGTTGGTAGAAGAAAGCCCATGCACTAGCTCCAGCTTGCAATGCTGCAAAGCTTCTGTTTATGTCGTCCATGGTAATGCCAGCTAGTCGTTTCAATTCACTTGAGGAGCTTTTAAAGCTGTCAATCGCTTTGGTTACCCCTGTCATGCGGTGTGCGACAATTTCTTGTGCGACAACCTCTGACAATTGAAGACTCATAGTGTCCGGAAGCTGTTTCGGTAAGTGTTTCAGCGGTCCGCTTTCGAAATTGTAACCAGCTGATTGGATCAAGTCTGTGTCAAGGGAGAAGAAAGAGACATCACCTTGCCAAAGTTGTGCTGCTGTGGGATTACCTTTAGGCATACAGCTATCCTTGTCTGTTCAGAGCCAGGTGCGCAAGCGCAAAATCTGTGCGCCAAAAAAGGGAATAAGCATGGCGATATGCCACTGGCAACGTCAAGGGGCAGCAAGCCGTTCCCAAGCACTCGGACCAGGCGCTCGATCAGATGACCATGTTCGTCAGCATGGCGCAACGCGATGGAATGGAGCCGCGCAGGATCATCAGGCAGATGGGGCTGTAGATCCCGGAAAACTCTCCGGTATCTGCTTGAGCAAGGGGTTGCTGTCAGGTCGCAACACCCGCCGGCGACCAGCGACGGTCGTTGAATGGTGAAGCGCCAACTCGCCATTGCTGGGTAGTGGTGCCCGGCTATACACCACCCCCTGGCCATCGCTTAAACAATGGCTATACACGCCCCCCGGGCATCGATGAATTTGCTGGTCCAGATCAGCGGCTACGCTATTGATTTTTCGGTCCTTCTTGTTCCTAGAGCGGCATGCGGAATGCGCGATAGGGCCTATCGAGCTGAAATTTTGACCTCTGGAATCAAAGCCCCTAGAAAGCAGCGCAGGGTTGTGATGTTGATGACTTTGTCGATTCGGATGAAGCGATTATTTGCTTCAGAAGCCATACGACTCTCAGATGCAGCTTTGGCAGGGGCGTTGTGGCACGCATCGTGGAGGTTGGCTAAGGTCATATTTCTGATGTGTGATGCAAAATGCCACCAGGAAGGAAGTCATGACTGCCGAAATTGCGATAATGAGCCGCACCGCTGTGGTTTTGGCTGCTGATAGCGCCACCACCGTGACGTCTTGGAAGGATGGGGAGCAGGAACGTCGGTATTTCAAAGGCGCCAACAAGCTATTTGAGTTGAGCAGGGTGGCCCCTGTGGGCCTCATGATCTATGGCTCTGCGGATTTACATGGAGTTCCTTGGGAGCTTCCTATCAAGGCATTTCGTGAGCAATTAGGTCAGGACCAGTACGACAAGCTAGAGACCTACCCTGAGCGTTTCTTTGATTTTGTTGAGCGAGAAGAGAAGCTATTTTCCGATGCGGCACGCGGCTCTGCATTGTTTGATGTCGTCGCGGCCGCGACCTACCGGCTTCAGCTCCGTATTGCCCAACAGGCGGGGGTGGCTACCATTGAGGACCTAGCCGGCAAAAGTGACCAGGAAATCGAAAGTGCCTTGGCGCTGTGCGAAAGCGAGATCGAGGCAATGGAGCTCAATCCTCTGCTGAGAGAAGCAGATATTGCTCATGCTCATGCGACTACGGCGCCGGAACTTGAAGCGATCGCTGCCACATCGTTTTACGTCTTCATGCAGTCCGACACCAGGGCATACCTGATCCCCAGGTTCCTTGAGGTATTGGCCAAGCTTGCGGTGAAAGAGTTCATCATGTACGCCGACAAGACAGGGGTGGTCGTAGCTGGATACGGGAAGGAGGAGTTTTTCCCTGTATTGGAGAGCTATGATTGCTATGGATTCCTAGGTGACAGGTTGATACTGCAGCGCAATGCCCCCAGTGTAATGGATGCTAGCTCTCCAGCCGTGATCCAGCCGTTTGCGACTACGTACATGATCAACACGTTTCGTATGGGTATTTCACCCGACGTCCTCTACACGGTCGACGGGTCGACCTCGTTAGCTTTTGACGAATTGGCAGCTAAGCTCCAGGCTGAGGTAGGGGCGGGGGCGAGCGTGCCTAAAGAGAGGATCAAGGAGATCATTGAGGAGGTGAATGCGGGTCATTCTGACAGATGGCATACGCAGATCCGAAATCAACATATCTTTCCGTTGTCCTCCGTTGTACATTCGCTGCCCCTACCAGAAATGGCGGCGCTGGCCCGGAGCCTTATCGAGCTGGAGTCGCTGAAGGAGCGAGTTACGCGACCTTCAGAATCTGTATCTGGACCTATAGACGTCGCGGTGATCAGTAAGCACGATGGGTTCATTTGGATTGATCGTAAGCACTACTTCCGTCCAGAATTGAATCACCGTTTTTTCACCCGTTCAGAATGATGGAGCGCTGAAATGACCACACCCTTTGCAAGCCTTCAGCTCACTGCCCCGCGTTCATCGGTGCGCGAGGCGTTTAACTCGACCAACCAGCGTGTGCAGCCGGTACGGCCCAACAGCGGGGGAGACGTTTACGAGCAAATGGTCAAGAAACTCAGCGACAAGCCAAGCGTAAGGGAAATCGTCCTTTCGTACTCTCACAGCTGATCGCTTGATTTCTTGGGTAGCCCCCGCTTTTGCGGGGGTTTTGTTTTATAGAAGCGCATTAGCTGCAAACCTCGTATCGGCGTCGGCCTCGGCTGCCCGTAGTAGATTTGTTTTTAGGTATACATATAGGTATACGGTGCCGTGCAACGGAAGGGCAGAACTCCGAATTCATTGGCTTCGACCATCCTGATTCGACTCCTGTCTCCGCACCAGCCTCTCCAAACCGGCCATCAGGCCGGTTTTTTATTGCCCGGCATATTTCGCGACACCTGCGCTCATTGCTGTCCGAAAATGGCGAGTATGCCCCCATGCCCGGTGCTAACCTGCGCCCATGAACAGGACAACCGCTGCGCCATTTCCCACTGCCGATATCTGCGAGAAGGCTCGCCTGAGCCGCGATGCGCGGTTCGACGGGGTGTTTTTCACCGCCGTGCTCAGTACCCGGATCTATTGCCGGCCGGTCTGTCCGGCGCGACCGCCCAAGGTCGAGAACGTGCAGTACTATCCCAGCGCGGCGGCTGCCGAGGCCCTGGGCTTCAGGCCCTGCCTGCGCTGCCGGCCGGAGCTGGCGCCGGGCAACAGCGTCTGGCTGCACGGCGAGCACCGCGTGGCGCGGGCGCTCAAGCTGATCAACGAAGGCTTTCTCGCCGAGCATTCCCTCGACGAACTGGCCGCGCGCCTGGACGTCGGTGGTCGGCAATTGCGTCGGCTGTTCGTCCAGCACCTCGGCGCTTCGCCGATGGCGGTGCATGCGACCCAGCGTCTGCTGTTCGCCAAGCAACTGCTGACCGAAACCGCCCTGCCGATCACCGAGGTGGCGTTGGCTTCGGGCTTCCAGAGTCTGCGTCGATTCAATTCGGCGTTTGCCGAGGCCAACCATGTGGCACCACGGGAGTTGCGACGCAAGCCGCCAGTCGCCGCCGGCAACGCGCTGGTCCTGCGCCTCGGCTATCGGCCGCCGTACGACTTCCAGGCGCTGCTCGCCTTTCTCGCCGGCCGCGCCTTGCCGGGTATCGAGGTGGTCGAGGGCGACCGTTATCGCCGGGTATTCGGCAGCGTTGAATCGCCCAGTTGGTTGCAGGTCAGCCCCTGGGCCGGTGACGCGCATGCCTTGAAGCTGGAGTTGTTCAACGTACCGCCGGCGCAGATGCTGCCGGTGGTGATGCGGATTCGGCGGATGTTCGACCTGGATGCCGACCCGCAGGCGATTGCCGCCACCCTGGGCGCCAGTCCGGTACTGGCGCCGCTGGTCGAGCGTTTCCCCGGGCAACGCCTGCCTGGCGGCTGGGAGGGTTTCGAGGTGTCGGTGCGGGCGGTCCTGGGGCAGCAGGTCAGCGTCGCGGCGGCACGCACGTTGGCCGCGCGCCTGCTGAGCCGTTTTGGCAGCGTCCTTGAAGCACCACCGGCGCCCGGGCTGGACCGGCTGTTCCCGACGCCGGAGCAATTGTTAGACGCCGACCTGGGCGCGATCGGCGTCATTCGCGCCCGTACCGCGACCATCCAGGGCATCGCCCGAGCCCTGCTCGAGGGGCGGGTGGATTTTCGCACCGAGCAGCGCCTGGAGGATTTCGTCAGGCGCTGGGTCGCCTTGCCGGGGATCGGTGAATGGACGGCCCATTACATTGCCATGCGGGTGCTCCACCACCCGGATGCGTTTCCCGCCGCGGACCTGATCCTGCGTCGGGAAGTGGTGACGGACGGCCCGCCGCTGAGTACCCGGGCCCTGGAAGCCCTGGCCGAGGACTGGCGCCCCTGGCGCGCCTATTCGGTCATGTACCTGTGGCGCCAGGCCGTGGAGTCGGAATTGGTACGCAGGAGCCGAAAATGACCACAAGCCGGATCTACTACGACGTGATTGCTTCGCCCATCGGGCCGATGATGCTGGTTGCCGATGACGACGGGTTGCGCGAACTGCGCTTCGAGCTGGACTACCGGCCGCAGACGCCGCTGGAAGGCTGGCTGCATTCGCCGCAGAAGCTGGCGCCGGTACGCCGGCAACTGGATGAGTATTTCGCCGGTGAGCGCCTGGCGTTCGATCTCAAGCTCAACATGCTCGGCACCGAGTTCCAGCGCGAGGTGTGGGACGCGTTGGTGACGATTCCCTACGGTGGCGTCACCAGCTATGGGCAGATCTGCCAGCAGATCAACCGGCCCAGGGCCTCACGGGCGGTGGGCGCGGCCAATGGGCGCAATCCGGTGCCGGTGATCGTGCCCTGTCATCGGGTGATCGGCAGCAACGGTACGCTCACCGGCTTTGGCGGCGGGCTGGCGGCCAAGCAGTGGCTGCTGGAGCATGAGGCACGGCACTTTCAGTTGCATTGAGGGCCGATGGGTTCTGTGCCTGTGGTCCTGAGCGAGGCTTGGGGCCCTATTCGCGGGCAAGCCGCGCTCCTACAGGGATGGGCGGCTCCCAAGGCTGGATCGGCTCAGAGACTCAAGCGCATCGACAGGTCCACCGCCTTCACATCCTTGGTCATCGCGCCGATCGAGATGTAGTCCACGCCGGTCTCGGCGATCGGCCGCAGGGTGCTTTCGTTGATGCCGCCGCTGGCCTCCAGCTTGGCCTTGCCGGCGTTCAGGCGCACGGCCTCGCGCATGTCGTCCAGGCTCAGTTCGTCGAGCATGATGATATCGGCACCGGCCGCCAGGGCTTCCTTCAGTTCGTCCAGGCTCTCCACCTCGACCTCCACCGGCTTGCCCGGAGCGATCTTGTGCGCCGCGCTGATGGCCTGGGCGATGCCACCACAGGCGGCAATGTGGTTTTCCTTGATCAAGAACGCATCGTAGAGGCCGATGCGGTGGTTGTGGCAGCCGCCGCAGGTCACCGCATACTTCTGCGCCAGGCGCAGGCCGGGCAGGGTCTTGCGGGTGTCGAGCAGTTTCACCGACGTGTCGGCCACCAGGTCGGCGTAGTAGCGCGCATGGCTGGCGACGCCCGAGAGCATCTGCAGGAAGTTCAGTGCGCTGCGTTCACCGCTGAGCAGCGAGCGCGCCGGCCCTTCGAGGTGGAACAGTGCCTGGTTCGGCTTGACCCGCTCGCCGTCGCGTACCTGCCAATGCACCGCGACCCGTGGGTCGAGCTGGCGAAACACGGCATCGACCCAGGCGGTTCCGGCGATGGTCGCCTCGTCACGGGTGATGATGGTGGCCTTGGCCAGCCGTTCGGCGGGGATCAGTTGCGCGGTGATGTCGCCGCTGCCGATGTCTTCGAGCAACGCACGGCGCACGTTGGCTTCGATTTCGGCGGTCAGGTCGGCGAGACGTAGATTCGGCATAACGGGCTCCACAAACAAAGTCTCCCGATTATAGGGCCCAGGCGCCGGCCAACCCAAGGCGCGCCCATCGAACGCCGCCCGTTGAACCGACATTTTGTCGTTTTGCGTGAGCGTTTTTACGTCTCCGGCGGTCTACACAGCGACAGGGTGAAAAACGAGTTGCAGAGTTCGCTGGCAAAAGTGACATCTTTTGCAAGATAATATGACTTGTAATTGACGTCATAGCTTTGACGTCTCTGTGATTCCCCGATTATCGATAGCCGACAGTGGCCTTGGGCTGGTGTCGGAGCGGGTCGCCGGCGATAGCGCCGCGACCGCGTACCCAACGATTGTTTACGCTGGATCAAAGAACCGCAGAGGGAGGCTTGGATGCACAACGACGGGAAGGTAGTGCCTTTGCACAAGGCTACCGACGAACGAGCGACGCCGTCGCCGCTCGCCCGTTTGCCCGTGGTTCTGCTCCAGGTGCGCGACAAGGCGGCCCAGCAACTCCGGCAGGGCTTGCAGGCGCTGTTCGACAATGCCGACGACACGCTGTTCGAAATGGCCGACAAGGCCCTGAACAACGTTGACCAGAACACCTTCTTCGAAGCCATGCGCGACCTGCGGCTCAAGCGCAAGCACATCGAGCGCGGCTTTCACGAGCGTTTTGCCGACGCTTTCGCCGCCCTTGGCCAGTACGACGTCCACGAGGTGGCCCTGGCCGCGCCGATGTCCTACGACAAGCTGGCGCTGGTGCCGAATGACGAACTGGAGAAAACCGTCGCACTGGATGCGATGGTCGCCAAGGTCCTCAGTCGGGACGGCCTGGCCCTCGGACAGTTGACCGCGCGCCTGAACGTACTGATCACCCGGCGTCTCGACGACCAGAGCAACCCCATGGGGCCGGCGATGCTCTGCGAGTATTTCCTCGAGGCCGGGCGCGACCTGGGGGTGGAGATCAAGGTCAAGCTGATCATCCTCAAGCTGTTCGAGAAATATGTCCTCAGCGACACCGATCACCTGTATGCCGACGCCAACCAACTGCTGATCGCCACCGGTGTGTTGCCCGAACTCAAGGCCGCCCCGGCCCGGCGCGCCTCCGATCGTCCGGCGGCGAATGCGCGGGCCCGCGACGCCGAGGCCGAGTCGGCCCGCCCGGGTACCTCGTCCCTCGACGCCAGCGTCCAGGAAGTGTTCTCGGCCCTGCAGGACCTGTTGCAGCATGTGCGCGGCAGTGTCGCGCCCAAACTGGATGCGGGGTCCGAGATCCAGCCGATTTCCACCCGCGACCTGTTGCGGCTGCTTTCGCATCTGCAGCAGTACGTGCCGGCCCAGGCCGCGACGGATGACTTCGACCTGCGCAATCAGCTGGAGCAACTGCTGACCCGGGTCAGCGTCAAGAGCGGCAAGTCGCGGGTGGTCGGCGGGATGGACGAGGACGTGATCAACCTGATCGCGATGCTCTTCGAATTCATCCTCGATGACCGCAACCTGCCGGACTGCCTCAAGGCGCTGATCGGCCGCCTGCAGATCCCGATGCTGAAGGTGGCGGTGCTGGACAAGAGCTTTTTCAGCCGCGGCAGTCATCCGGCGCGCCGCCTGCTGAATGAAATCGCCTCGGCATCCCTGGGCTGGGGCGCCCGCGATGACTACCAGCGTGATGCCCTGTACCTGCGCATCGAGCAGATCGTGCAGCGGCTGTTGAACGACTTCGTCGACGATCCGGCGATCTTCGCCGAGCTGCTGACCGACTTCCTCGCCTTCACCAGTGACGAGCGCCGCCGCAGCGAACTGCTCGAGCAGCGCACCCGTGATGCCGAGGAGGGTCGGGCCAAGGCCGAACTGGCGCGCCAACGGGTCCAGGAAGTATTGAACGAGCGACTATTGGGCAAGACCCTGCCCGAAGTCGTGGTGCGCCTGCTGCAGGAAGCCTGGAGCAAGGTGCTGTTGCTGGTCTGGCTCAAGCACGGCGAGCAGTCCGTCGAGTGGCGGGCCGGCCTGCAGACCATGGATGAACTGATCTGGAGCGCCGATCCGCAAGGGGTGGCCGATGCGCGGCTACGCCTGCTGGATCTGGTGCCCGGCCTGCTCAAGGCGCTGCGGGACGGCCTGGCCAGTGCGGCGTTCGATCCTTTCGCCACCAGCGAATTCTTCAGCCAGCTGGAGAGCCTGCATGTCCAGGTTTTCCAGCGCCTGGCCAGGCAGAGCGTCGAGCCGGCCAGGAACGAGGCGGAGCAACCGGCGATGGTCGAGGTGCTCGAGGAAATCGTCCTCAGTGCCGCCGATGGTGGTCATCGTGAAGAGCGTACGATGGAGCTGCCGGAAGACGATGCCGGCCTGCTGTGGGTGCGGCAATTGCGCATCGGCAACTGGGTCGAGTTCCGCGAAGACGAAGAGAATGGCCAGCGTTGCAAGCTGGCGGCGATCGTCGAGCCGACCGGCAAGTACATTTTCGTCAACCGTACCGGCATGAAGGTGCTGGAGCGTACGGCCCGGGGGCTGGCCGTCGAGTTCCGCCGCGGTGCGGTCCGCCTGCTGGACGACACGCTGCTGTTCGACCGGGCCCTGGCCTCGGTCATCGGCAATTTGCGGCGCCTGAAGACGCGCTGAGGTTTTTCTGCGCGGGCGCTGCCCATCGAGGCCGCTCTCACGGCATACTGAGGCGGTCGCTTTCATCCTCGAAGGAATCTGTATGCAGCTGGATCCCGCCACGGGTTGGTGCCAGGCAGTCGTTCACTGCCCGTCGCCCAACTTCAATGAGCGTCCCGAAGGGGAGGTTTCCCTGTTGGTGATCCACAACATCAGCCTGCCGCCGGGGCAGTTCGGTACCGGCAAGGTGCAGGAGTTCTTTCAGAATCGCCTGGATATTACGGAACACCCTTACTTCGACGGTATCGCCCACCTACGGGTGTCTGCGCATTTTCTGATTGAACGTGACGGCAAGGTCACGCAGTTTGTCTCCTGTCTGGAACGGGCCTGGCATGCCGGTGTGTCGAGTTTCGAGGGGCGCGAGACCTGCAATGATTTTTCCCTGGGCATCGAGCTGGAGGGCACCGATGATCTGCCTTTCACCGAGGCGCAGTACCATTCGCTGATTGCCCTGACTCGCCAGCTCATGGCGACGTACCCGGCCATCACGCCGCAACGGATCTGCGGCCACAGCGACATTGCCCCGGGGCGCAAGACCGATCCGGGCGAAGGCTTTGACTGGGGGCGTTTTCGCGCCGCCCTGCTGGAAAAAGGAGAGTCGCAATGAGTTTTCTGGTGCTGCTGCTGGCGGTGTGGATCGAGAAGTTCTCGGCCTTGCGCCAGCGTGTCCAGCGTGAGGGTGCCTGGCTGGCCGAACTGGCCCGGCTCGAGTCCAGCCCGCGCTGGGCGAAACGACCCTGGGTGATCCTCAGCCTGCTGGTGCTGTTGCCGGTGGTCCTGCTCGGCCTGCTGCTGATGGTGCTGCAGCCGGTGGCCTATGGTCTGCTGGCGCTGCCGGTGCATCTGCTGGTGGTGGTCTACAGCCTGGGCCGTGGTGACCTGCTGGCGGCGCTGGGACCGTTTCGCGATGCCTGGCGGCGCGGCGACCTGCAGGCCGGGGTGCATGTGGCCCGCCGCGACATGAACCTTACCTGTGCCGAAAACGGCGAAGAGTTGCTGGAGAAGGTCCAGGGCTATCTGCTGTGGCAGGCCTACCAGAGCTTCTTCGCGGTGATCTTCTGGTACTTCCTGCTCGGGCCGGTCGCCGCCCTGAGCTATCGCCTGCTGGCCCTGGCGGCGGAGCACAGCCAGAACCCGGCGCTGGCCGAACGTGCCACCCTGCTGCGCCATGCCTTCGACTGGCTGCCGGTGCGCCTGCTGGCGGCGAGCCTGGCGCTGGTCGGCAACTTCGTGGCGGTCAGCCGGATCATGTTGCACGAACTGCTCAACTGGGACATCAGCGCCCGGCAACTGATCGAGAAGGTCGGACGGGTCGCTGGGGAAGTACCGACCTCGGCGGAGGGCCCGGATGGCGTTTCCAGCCTGGACAGCCTGTGGGAATTGCTGCTGCGGGCGGCGGTGCTCTGGTATGCCGGGTTTGCCCTGTGGACGGTATTGATTCGCTAGCGGTCGGTGTCGTCCACCCCAAGGCTCACCTCCCCGGCCTGGTTAACCTTAAGTTACAAAACTCCCTTTCAAATTAAGTTATACAGGCAGTAGGTGCGGATACTGGCTATATGCCTGTGCCGCTGCCGCCACTATAAAAATAATAGGAAAGGGAGCGTTCTAGTGAAGAGTCTGCTATTTCCCGCCGTTGCCCTGATGAACCGCCTGAGCTTCGGGAAGAAGTTCAGCCTGATCAGTGTGCTGTTCTTCGTGCCGATGCTGGTGACCAACTTCTATCTGGTACGCGATTCCTACCGCGAGTTCTCCGCCACCCAGGTCGAACTGCAAAGCCTGGACCTGCTTGGCAACAGCCTTACCCTGCTGCGCAACCTGGAAACCCTGAACAACCAGGTGCAGATCAATGCCGTGCTCGGCCAGTCCGGCAAGGCCGGGGATCTGGAAGGGCGCATCAGCCAGCTCGAACAGAGCGTGCTCGGCCGCCTGCAAGGCCTGACGGCGGTGACCGGCGACCCGGAGCAACTGGCGCTGTTCACCGCCAAGCGCGACGAACTGATCGCCGCGTTCAAGGCCCAGCAAGGCGAAACCTCCCTGCAGAGCAAAAGTGCGCTGATCGAAAAGCTGCTGGGCAAGGCGCAGATCTTCAGCAAGATCGTCGCCAGCCAGTCCGGGCTCAGCCGCGATGCCCAGGGCGACCTGCGCCAGTTGAGCGAACTGGTCACCGGTGTCACCCCGCAAGTCACCCAGACCCTCGGCGAGGGGCGCGCCATGGGGGCCTATTCCCTCGGCCAGGGCTTCCTCAATTCATCATCGAGCACCCGTTTCGACGAACTGCTGCAACAGATCGAGAAGCTGCAGGCCGAATATGCGCTCAAGCTGCAGGATGCCCTGGGCGGTAGCCGCAACGCCCACTCCGCTCTGGATGCATTGGCCAACGCCAGCCAGGCCTCGCTGAAAAAGGCCAGCGAACTGTTCGAGGAGCAGGTGGTGATGGCCGAAACCCTGGAAGCGCCCTGGCCGCCGTTCTACGAGCAGGTCAGCACGCTGATGGCCCGGACCTACCAGCTCAATGACGCGACACTGGCGTATTTCGCCCAGGAACTGCAGCAACGGCTGGAGCACAAACGCCTGCAGATGCTCCTGCTGGTCGCGGCACTGGCGGTGGTGTTTCTCTCGATCGTCTACCTCTACGGCGGTTTCTACGCCTCGACCCGCACGACCCTGCGGCGCCTGGGCCAGATGATGGACAAGGTCGCGGCCGGGGACATGACGGTCAATTTCGTCGCCCACAGTCGTGATGAACTGGGGGAGTTGGGCGCGGTGTTCAACGGTACCGTGGCGAAGATCCATGACCTGATCGAGCGGGTCGGGCAGACCGTCGGCGAGGTCGAACGCCAGGCCGGGCAGGTGGAGTCGGTGTCGGCCCGCAGCAACCAGGCGGTGGCCGGCCAGCGCAGCCAGATCGAACAGGTCGCTACGGCCATGAACCAGATGTCGGCGACCGCCCAGGAGGTGGCGCGCAGCGCCGCGGCAGCGGTCAGCAGTGCCCATAGCGTCAATGACGAAACCCTCAACGGTCGGGCGCTGGTGGAATCCCAGCAGGGCTGCATCGCCCAGTTGGCCGGCGAGATCGATCAGTCGGTGCAGGTGATCAACCAGTTGGCGATCGACAGCCAGTCCATCAGCCAGATCCTGGAAGTGATCAAGAGCATTGCCGAACAGACCAACCTGTTGGCCTTGAACGCCGCCATCGAGGCCGCGCGCGCGGGCGAGCAGGGCCGTGGTTTTGCCGTGGTGGCCGATGAGGTCCGCACCTTGGCCAGGCGCACCCAGCAATCCACCGAGGAAATCGAGCAGATGATCGGCAAGCTGCACGGCGGCGTCGGCGCGGCGGTCAAGGCCATGGGCGTCAGCCACCAGATGGCCGATGGCACGGTGGGACAGTCGGAAAAGGTCCAGCTCGCCCTGGAAAACATCCTTGGCGCCGTCGGCATGATCGTCGACCAGAACCAGCAGATCGCCGCCGCCGTCGAGCAGCAGACCGCCGTGGCCCACGACATCGACCAGAACATCGTCGAGATCAACCGGGCCGGCGAGCGCACTGCCGAGGGGGCCCACCAGACCGAAAGCGCCAGCCGGCAATTGTCGGCCCAGGTGGTCGAGCTGAAGCAACTGATCGGTGCCTTCCGGGTGTGAGGCTTGGAACAGGTTGTAGTACTTGATTGCTTGGTGTGTAGGCAAAATCCTGTTTTCTTTAGCGGCCGACCTTTCTGCGCAGGATGAGCGAAAATTCGCTGATCCAGTTTCACCGACCGCTCGGGAGGAACCGCTTTGAAGGAGACGCGCATGGGCATCAACGGGGTGTGTGCCCACTGCAATGGCACCTTCCCCCTCAGTGCATGGCACCTGAATGCAATTGCCATCAAGGAGAGCTTTGCCTGCCGTTGCTGCAACAGGCCGCTGCAACTCGATTGCCCGCAACAGTTCAAGCGCTTCAAGGCGCTCGATGCCCTGTCGGTGCTCAAGGCCAGCATGGTCGTGCTGATCGGGGCTTCGCTGCTGGTGGCTCTGGTCTGTGAGTGGATCGGGCTGATCAGCCTGATGGAGCAGCTCAACTTTTCCCTGCTGGCGCTGCTGTTGTACTTCGCGACCCTGCGCTACGCCCACGCCCGGCAACGGATGACCCTCATCCTGCAGCCTGCGCTCAGGCCGGATTCGTCGACCAGTTGAATACCGCGCAGGCATTGGCGGTACTGGCGGCCGCCAATGCCTGCGGGCTGATGCCCATGAGTTCGGCGAGGGCGGCGCAAATGGCCGGCAGGTGTTCCGGGCTGTTGCGCAGCCCGGGGTACATCACCGGGGCCATGTCCGGCGAATCGGTTTCCAGCACCACGGCCTCCAGCGGCAGGTCGGCGATGACCTTGCCCAGGCGCCGCGCCTGCGGCCAGGTTCCGGCACCGCCGAGGCCGAGCCTGAAGCCCAGCCTGAGGTATTCCCGGGCCTCCTCGCGGCTGCCGGCAAAGGCATGGATAATGCCGCCCCGGGCCAGGCGAAAGCGCTTGAGCGTGGCGATGGTCGCGGCGTGGCTGCGCCGCACATGCAGCAATGCCGGCAGGTTGAACTCCGCGGCCAGCTGCAGTTGCGCCTCGAACAGCGCCTGCTGGCGCTCGCGGTCGAGCTGCGGGAGAAAGTAGTCCAGGCCGAACTCACCCACTGCGCACAGTTGCGGGTGACCGGCCAGGCGGCCCAGCCAGTCGCGCAGAGCGCTCACGTCATCCGGGCGATGATCGTCCAGATACACCGGATGCAGGCCGAGCGCCGCATGCAGTTGCCGGTCACCCTGTACCAGCTCCCAGACCCGCTGCCAGTTGTCCCGGTAGACCCCCAGCACCACCATCCGCCCGACGCCGAGGGCGCGGCTGCGTTCGAGCAACGCGTCGCGGTCGGCGTCGAAGTCCGGAAAATCAAGGTGGGTGTGGGTGTCGATCAGTTCCATGCTAAAGCCTCGCGGATGCGCTGCTTGAAGGTCCGGGCGATGGCCTGGACGCCGGGTTGGTAGTTCTTCTCCTCGATGGCGGCCAGGGCCAGTTGCAGGGCTTTTTCCGCGATCAGTTGATGCTGCTGGGCCATGGCGTTTACCGGCAGCGGCAGGAAGTCCAGCAACTGCGTGTCACCGAAGGTCCCCAGGCGCAGCGGTTGCGGGTTGAGCGGCTGGGCTTGCAGGGCATCGAACACGCCCTGCAGCAGTACGTAGGAGGTGGTGACCAGCGCATCGGGCAGGTGGCCGAGGCGCTCGACCAGCGCCTGCATCAACTCGCGGCCGCACTCGCGGCTGAAGGCTTCGCCATGCTCGATCAGCACCTCGCCGGCGAAACCGCCCAGGGCGTCCTGGAAGCCGGCGGCCCGCTGCTGGCTGATGCTCAATTCGGCGCGGGCACCGATCAGGGCGATATGCCGGGGCTTGGGTTGCAGCAGGCTGCGGGTCAGTTGCAGGCTGGCCTGATGGTCATCGCTGACGACCGAGCAGAAATGCGTCGGCTGCATTTCCCGGTCGATGGCGATGATCGGCAGGCCCAGCTCCTGCAACTGGCGATAGCTGTCGTCCTCCTCGGGCAGGCAACTGGCGACGAACAGCCCATCGCAACGCCGGGCGCGGAACAGTTGCAGCAGCTCGCGTTCGCTCTGCGGGTCATCGTCGGAACTGGCGATCAGCAGTTGATAACCGCGGGCCCGCGCACCTTGCTCCAGCAGCTTGGCGATGCGCGCGTAGCTGGGGTTCTCCAGGTCCGGCAGGATGAAGCCGAGGGTGCGCGTCTTGCGACTGCGCAGCCCGGCAGCCTGGGGGTTGGGGGTGAAGCCATATTGCTCGACCACTGCCCGTACCCGTTCCACGGTACTGCTGCTGATGCGCTGTTGCTCGGCCTTGCCGTTGATGACGTAACTGGCGGTGGTAACCGACACCCCGGCCAGTTGGGCAATATCACTGAGTTTCAAGCGGATGATTCCTTGTTAGCTGTAGCTCGCTGGCTGCATGTTGGCTGATCCTATCCTATTTTCGGCAGGTGGCAGTGGGAAGGGTGCCTGCTGTGGGGCGGCTCGGGAATTGGACCTGGGTCGCCGTCGTCCGGGCGGGGCCGCTGGGGCAGGGGTTCTGGCCGCTTGTAATGCGAAGAAATAGCTTTCAAAAAGAACTTATATTTCCTACGTGTTTTTGGCGTGGGAGAATATTGAGTGCGCTCAGTGCCGTGTCTACATTCCCGGTGTCGCTGCCAAATCAGCGATACGGGTTTCGCAGCCCGGTATTTCAGTCGGGCGCACAGCGCCGCGTAATGCGGCTTTTTCATGTCTGCTTTATGGTGGGCTGTGCGCAGGAGGCTTATGCCTGCCGGTTTTTTCCTGACTGACCGGTCTGCGAACCTGCGTACAGTTCGCCACCCTTGTGTCGCAGCGAGCGTGGAGATCCCCTACAACAGTCAGGAGATTCACCGTGGCCAAGAAAATCACCCCCGATCCGCCTCCCGTTTTCGACGATCCCGTGGAACCCCAGCGGCCCGATGCGGCCCGCTTGCTTGATACCCTAGCGTTGACCCTGGCCAGAACCGTCGACCCCGCCGACCCGCTCAAACCCACGCTGTTTGCCATTCAGCCCGGCGTCACGGCCCACGACGCGCTGAGCTACGTATCGAAATTGCTGGAGGTTGCCGAACTGAACGGTGACGAAATCGGCCTGCATGCCAACCCGGTGGAACGTACCCTGTTCTGGGGCATGCTGCACTCGGTGGAAATGGCGAGGGCGGTGGTGGATGCGTTGCTGGAGGGGGCGGCTTAGCGGTTAAGCCCTTGCGGCCCTAGGCTGTGTACGAAATTGTTTGAAACGCAGGTTAGGCAAGGCAAAAACCGGCGAGGAACGGCCGGGGTCGCGCCCGACTTTACTGGAGTAAATGAGCATTCCGAGCCGGTTTTTAACGCCGCATAACCAAGTTTCAAGCGATTTCGTACATAGCCTAAAAGCTCTGCGGATAAATCCGGCTCCCACAGGATAGGCGGCGTTCACAAGATTTGTGGCTACCGCGATACCTTGTGGGAGCCAACTGTCTTTAGCTCGCCGCCGATGAGTGGTCAAACAGGCCCATGGGGTCGGCGGTGACTGTGCCGGCCTCTTCGCGGATGAACCGATGCGCCGTCTCCCACAATGATCGTGCTGAACGCAAATCCTGTGGGCGCCGTCTATCCTGTGGGAGCCGGATTTATCCACGAAGCTGTTTAGTGGCCGCACCGCCGCGAAGGCGCCCGCCCATCCCCCTATCCCCTCATACAACATCACCCACTGCCAGGGCTTCTACGTCGGACAATAATCGAGTAACGTGTCCTACATTCTGGTTAAACGATTCAGCAAGCGTATTTCCAGGCGATGACGGTCCGTGCCACGGTTCTGCCAAAAGACTGTTGCACCTTTATCCGGCCCGTCCGCCTAAGCTGATTTATCTAAAACAATACCTAGCGCCCAGTCGTGGGGGCTGAATAGGAGAAAGGCATGCTCGAGCTCACCGTAGAGCAGATTTCCATGGGCCAGTCGGCCGTGGACAAATCTGCCGCCCTGCAACTGCTCGCCGATTCACTGGTTGCCGACGGCCTGGTCGCCGAGGGCTATCTCTACGGGCTGCAGGCCCGCGAAGCGCAAGGCTCGACCTTTCTCGGCCAGGGCATCGCCATTCCCCACGGTACGCCGCAAACTCGCGAGCTGGTGCACACCACCGGCGTGCGCCTGCTGCAATTCCCCGAGGGCGTGGACTGGGGCGACGGGCAGATCGTCTACCTGGCCATCGGTATCGCGGCAAAATCCGACGAGCACCTGCGCCTGCTGCAACTGCTTACCCGCGCCCTCGGCGAAACCGACCTGGGCCAGGCCCTGCGCCGTGCCAGCAGTGCCGAGGCGCTGTTGAAGCTGCTGCAGGGCGCCCCCCAGGAGCTGGCGCTGGATGCGCAGATGATCGGCCTCGGTGTGGTCGCGGAGGACTTCGAGGAACTGGTCTGGCGCGGCGCCCGTCTGCTGCGCCAGGCCGACTGCGTGAGCAACGGCTTCGCCGCCGTGCTGCAGCAGGTCGAGGCCCTGCCGCTGGGCGATGGCCTGTGGTGGCTGCACAGCGAGCAGACGGTCAAGCGCCCCGGCCTGGCTTTCGTCACCCCGGAAAAGCCGATCCGCTACCTCGGCCAGCCGTTGCACGGCCTGTTCTGCCTCGCCAGCCTCGGCGAAGCCCACCAGGCCCTGCTCGAACGGCTTTGCGCGCTGCTGATCGAAGGCCGCGGTCATGAGTTGGGCCGCGCCACCAGCAGCCGTGCGGTACTGGAAGTGCTCGGCGGCGAACTGCCGGCCGACTGGCCGAGCGCGCGCATCGGCCTGGCCAACGCCCACGGCCTGCATGCCCGCCCGGCGAAAGTCCTGGCGCAACTGGCGAAGAGCTTCGAGGGCGACATCCGCGTGCGCATCGTCGATGCGCCGGGCAGCGCCGTCTCGGTGAAAAGCCTGAGCAAGCTGCTCAGCCTCGGTGCCCGGCGTGGCCAGGTGCTGGAATTCATTGCCGAGCCGACCATTGCCGCCGATGCGCTGCCGGCCCTGCTGGCCGCGGTGGAGGAGGGCCTGGGCGAAGAGGTCGAGCCACTGCCGGAGGTGGCTGTCGTCAGCGCCCCGGTGGAGGACGAGCCGGCCGTGGTCGTGACGGCGCCGGCGGCCAACAGCCAGCTCCCGGCGATTGCCGCCGCACCGGGGATTGCCATCGGCCCGGCCCATGTCCAGGTCGCCCAGGCATTCGACTACCCGCTGCGCGGCCAGTCCGCCGCCGTCGAGCGTCAGCGTCTGCAGCAGGCCCTGGGCGAGGTCCGCAAGGATATCGAAGGGCTCGTCCAGCGCAGCAAGGCCAAGGCGATTCGCGAGATCTTCGTGACCCACCAGGAAATGCTCGACGACCCGGAACTGACCGACGAGGTCGATTCCCGGCTCAAGCTCGGTGAAAGCGCCGAGGCTGGCTGGATGGCGGTGATCGAGGCGGCGGCCCGGCAACAGGAGTCGCTGCAGGATGCCTTGCTGGCCGAACGTGCGGCGGACCTGCGGGATATCGGCCGACGGGTGCTGGCGCAGTTGTGCGGCGTGCAAACCCTGGCCGAGCCGGACGAACCCTATGTGCTGGTGATGGAGGAGGTCGGCCCGTCGGACGTGGCGCGCCTGGATCCGGCACGGGTCGCCGGCATTCTCACCGCCCGTGGCGGCGCCACCGCCCACAGTGCGATCGTTGCCCGGGCCCTGGGCATTCCGGCGCTGGTCGGTGCCGGGGCGCAGGTCCTGCTGCTGGCACCGGGCACCACGCTGTTGCTCGATGCCCTGAGAGGCCGCCTGCATGTCGCGCCGGACGAAGCCGCCCTGCAACGCGCCCTCCAGGAGCGCGACACCCGCGAGCAGCGCCTGCGCCTGGCCGCCGAACAACGTCACGAACCGGCGCTGACCGGTGACGGTCATGCCGTGGAAGTCTTCGCCAATATCGGCGAGAGCGCCGGGGTTGCCGGGGCGGTGGAGCAGGGCGCCGAGGGTATCGGTCTGCTGCGCACCGAACTGATCTTCATGGCCCATCCACAGGCACCGGACGAGGCTACCCAGGAAGCCGAGTACCGTCGCGTGCTCGACGGCCTGGGCGGGCGGCCACTGGTGGTGCGTACCCTCGATGTCGGCGGCGATAAGCCGCTGCCCTACTGGCCGATCGCCAAGGAGGAAAACCCGTTCCTCGGCGTGCGCGGCATCCGCCTGACCCTGCAACGGCCGCAGATCATGGAGAGCCAGTTACGCGCGCTGCTGCGTGCCGCCGACAACCGGCCGCTGCGGATCATGTTCCCGATGGTCGGCAGTGTCGCCGAGTGGCGCCAGGCCCGGGACATGACCGAGCGCCTGCGCCGGGAAATCCCGGTGGCCGACCTGCAACTGGGGATCATGATCGAAGTGCCATCGGCCGCGCTGCTGGCGCCGGTGCTGGCAGCCGAGGTGGACTTCTTCAGCGTCGGTACCAACGACCTGACCCAGTACACCCTGGCCATCGATCGTGGTCACCCGACGCTGTCGGCCCAGGCTGATGGCCTGCACCCGGCGGTGCTGCAACTGATCGACATCACCGTGCGTGCGGCCCATGCCCACGGCAAGTGGGTCGGTGTGTGCGGCGAGCTGGCGGCCGACCCGCTGGCGGTGCCGGTGCTCGTGGGGCTCGGCGTCGACGAATTGAGTGTGGCCGCGCGCAGCATTCCCGAGGTCAAGGCGCGGGTACGCGAGCTGGCCCTGCCGGCGGCCCAGGCCCTGGCCCGCTCGGCCCTGGCAGTAGGCAGCGCCGATGAAGTGCGTGCGCTCGTGGAGGCGGTGTAATGGCGCGGATTCTGACCCTGACCCTGAACCCGGCACTGGACCTGACCGTGCAACTGGCACGGCTGGAGCCCGGGGAGGTCAATCGCACCTTGTCATTGCTGACCCACGCCGCCGGCAAGGGCGTCAACGTCGCCCAGGTGCTGGCGGACCTCGGCCATCAACTGACCGTGAGCGGCTTTCTCGGCGTCGACAACCCGCAAGCGTTCGAGGCGCTGTTTGCCCGGCGTGGCTTTGTCGATGCATTCGTTCGTGTGCCGGGGGAAACCCGCAGCAATATCAAGCTGGCCGAGCAGGACGGACGTATCACCGATCTGAACGGGCCGGGCCCGGAGGTCGACGGGCAATCCCAGCAGGCCTTGCTGGACACCCTGGAGCGGATCGCCCCCGGCCATGACGCCGTGGTGGTCGCCGGCAGCCTGCCCCGGGGCCTCAGCCCGCAATGGCTGCAGGCGCTGTTGCTGCGTTTGAAGCAACTGGGGCTGAAAGTCGCCCTGGACACCAGTGGCGCGGCCTTGCAGGCCGGGCTGGCCGCGGCGCCGTGGCTGGTCAAGCCCAACACCGAGGAGTTGGCCGAGGTGCTGCAGCGTCCGGTGGAGACGGCGCAGGCGCAGGCCGAGGCGGCTGCCAGCCTGCTGGCCCAGGGCATCGAACATGTGGTGGTGTCCCAGGGGGCCGATGGGGTCAACTGGTTCCATGCGGCCGAGGCCTGGCATGCCCAGCCACCGAAGGTCGACGTGGCGAGCACTGTCGGTGCCGGCGATTCGTTGCTGGCGGGCATGCTCCACGGGCTGCTCAGCGGCCACCCGGCCCGGCAGACCCTGCGCACCGCCACCGCGGTCGCCGCCCAGGCGGTGACCCAGATCGGTTTCGGTATCGGCGACCGGGCGCAATTGGTACAGCTTGAACGAGGCGTCAGCGTGCACGCCCTGACAGAACAATAAGAGGGTTTGTGATGAACGTAGCCATTGTTACCGCCTGCCCGAATGGCATGGTCACCAGCGTGCTCTGCGCCCGCCTGCTGGAAGCGGCGGCCTTGCGCCTGGGTTGGAGCACCAGCGTCGAAGTGCACGATCCTCGTCACCCCGAGCGCCAGTTGACGGCGGCCACCCTCGCGGCGGCGCAATGGGTGCTGCTGGTCAGCAGCGTGCCGGTGGAGATGTCGCGGTTCGTCGGCAAGCGCGTCTATCAGGTCGCGCCAGCCCAGGCTCTGCAGGATGTCGACGGTGTTCTCAGTCGCGGCGCCGAAGAGGCCAGGGTGCATGTCGCCCCCGAGCCGACGCTGGACAGCACGGCGACCGGCCAACGGGCCGCGCGCCTGGTGGCGGTGACCGCCTGCCCGACCGGCGTGGCCCACACCTTCATGGCGGCCGAAGCGCTGCAACAGTCGGCCAAGCGCCTGGGCTATGAACTGCAGGTGGAAACCCAGGGCTCGGTCGGTGCGCGCAACCCGCTGAGTGCCCAGGCCATTGCCGAGGCCGACGTGGTGTTGCTGGCGGCCGATATCGAAGTGGCCACCGAGCGCTTCGCCGGCAAGAAGATCTACCGCTGCGGTACCGGTATCGCCCTCAAGCAGCCGGATGCCACGCTGAACCGGGCCCTGGCCGAAGGCAAGCCGGAGACCGCGGCGGCGGGTGCCAGCCAGGCGCCGGCCAAGCAGGAGAAGACGGGTGTCTACAAGCACCTGCTGACCGGTGTTTCGTTCATGCTGCCGATGGTGGTGGCGGGTGGCCTGCTGATCGCCCTGTCGTTCGTATTCGGCATCACCGCCTTCAAGGAGCCCGGCACCCTCGCCGCGGCGCTGATGCAGATCGGCGGGGAGAGCGCGTTCAAACTGATGGTGCCGCTGCTGGCGGGCTACATCGCCTACTCGATTGCCGACCGTCCGGGCCTGGCGCCGGGCATGATCGGCGGCCTGCTGGCGAGCACCCTGGGAGCCGGTTTCATTGGCGGTATCGTCGCCGGTTTCCTGGCGGGCTACAGCGCCAAGGCGATCAGTCGTTATGCCCGGCTGCCTGTCAGCCTGGAGGCGTTGAAGCCGATCCTGATCATTCCGTTGCTGGCGAGCCTGTTCACCGGGCTGGTGATGATCTATGTGGTCGGCAAGCCGGTGGCCGGGATGCTCGAAGGGCTGACGCATTTCCTCGACAGCATGGGCACCACCAATGCCATTCTGCTCGGCGTGCTGCTGGGCGGGATGATGTGCGTCGACCTCGGCGGGCCGATCAACAAGGCGGCCTACGCGTTCTCGGTCGGGTTGCTGGCATCGCAGAGTTATGCACCGATGGCCGCGACCATGGCCGCCGGCATGGTGCCGCCGATCGGCCTGGGCATCGCCACGCTGATCGCCCGGCGCAAGTTCGCCCAGAGCGAGCGCGAGGCGGGCAAGGCGGCGTTCGTGCTTGGCCTGTGCTTCATCTCCGAGGGGGCGATCCCGTTTGCCGCCAAGGACCCGCTGCGGGTGATTCCGGCGAGCATCGCCGGTGGGGCACTGACCGGTGCCCTGTCGATGTACTTCGGCTGCAAGCTGATGGCGCCCCATGGCGGGCTGTTCGTGATGCTGATTCCGAATGCGATCAACCACGCCTTGCCCTACCTGCTGGCGATCATTGCCGGCAGCCTGCTGACAGCAGTGGTCTATGCCGTGCTGAAGCGGCCGGAAGCGGTGGAGCTGGTCGCGGAGCCGGCGCAGGCCTGATCCACATCGGTATCACCGATCGTTCCCACGCTCTGCGTGGGAACGATCAGGAGCCGGCTGTCACACCTCTTTCATTCCCTGCAGCTAAGTTCAGCGTTTGGCTTTTTTCAGGGAGTGCACCATGAGCGATTTCAATCTCGGACGCCGTCGTGTCATGCAGGCCGTGGGTGCCGGCATTCTCCTGCCGGGCCTGGCCCCGGCGGTGATCGCTTCGGTCAAGGATCGTCCGCAACTGACCGATGGCGTGCAGTCCGGCGACCTGCAGGGCGACAAGGCGATCGTCTGGAGCCGCACCGACCGCCCGGCGCGGATGGTGGTGGAGTGGGACACCCGCAGCGTGTTCAGCAACCCGCGGCGCTTCGTCTCGGCGCTGGCCGACGCCCGTACCGACTTCACCGCCCGGGTCGAGCTCAGCGGCTTGCCGGTCGACCAGGCGATCTTCTACCGGGTACGTTTCGAAGACGCCCAGACCGGCGTCTCCAGCGAGCCGTGGTTCGGCCACCTGCGCAGCGTGCCGCAACAACGCCGTGACATCCGTTTCGTCTGGAGTGGCGACACCGTCGGCCAGGGCTTTGGCATCAACCCCGACATCGGCGGCATGCGCATCTATGAAGCCATGCGCCTGCGCCTGCCGGACTTCTTTATCCACAGCGGCGACACCATCTATGCCGACGGTCCGATCCCGGCGCAGATCACCACGGAAAGCGGACGCATCTGGCGCAACATCACCACCGAGGCCAAGAGCAAGGTCGCCGAAACCCTCGACGAGTTTCGCGGCAACTACCGCTATAACCTGATGGACGACAACCTGCGGCGGTTCAACGCCGAGGTGCCGCAGATCTGGCAATGGGACGACCATGAGGTGACCAACAACTGGTCGCCGAGCAAGCAACTGGACGAGCGCTACAGGAACAAGGCTATCCACAGCCTGGTCGGGCCCGCGCGCCAGGCCTGGCTGGAATACGCGCCGCTGCGCCGGCAACTGGCCGACGGCGGTGGGCGGATCTACCGCAAGCTCGGCTATGGACCGATGCTCGATGTGTTCGTGCTCGACATGCGCAGCTACCGTGGACCGAACGATGACAACCTCGGAGGGGAAAAGGCCTTTCTCGGTCGTGAACAACTGGAATGGCTCAAGCGTGAACTCAAGGGATCCCGGGCGCAGTGGAAGGTCATCGCCGCCGACATGCCCATCGGCCTGGGCGTGCCGGATGGCGAGGTCAGCCCCGGGGTGCCGCGCTGGGAGGCGATTGCCAACGGTGACCCGGGCCCGGCCCAGGGGCGTGAACTGGAGGTCGCCGAACTGCTCGGCTACCTGCGTGCGCAAAAGGTCCACAACACGGTCTGGTTGACCGCGGATGTGCACTATTGCGCCGCGCACCACTACCACCCGGACCGTGCCGCGTTCCAGGATTTCGAGCCGTTCTGGGAGTTCGTCGCCGGGCCGCTGAACGCCGGCAGCTTCGGGCCCAACGTGCTGGACAAGACCTTCGGCCCACGGGTGGTGTTCCAGAAGGCGCCAGCGGTGCAGAACAGTTCACCGTTCGCCGGTTTCCAGTTTTTCGGCGAGGTGAATATCGACGGCCAGAGCGGCGAGATGAGTGTGGTGCTGCGGGATCTGGATGGGGTGGCGGTGTTCGAGCAGAAGCTGCAGCCGGTCTGAAGCCGGCTGCACGGGGGGCACAAAAATCAACACGGGTTTACAGTGCTGGGTTGGCGTGCCTCTATTGGAGGAAAGTGCGGATATGGTGCAGTTCAGCTGACTTGACCGTGGCAAAGGGTTGGGGGGGATCATTCCGCCACTGCTTTTCAAGGAGGGCTCTCTCGTGTTGAAAACAATCGAGTCGCTTAGACTCTTCGGGGTTCATATGGTCTGATACAAACGCAATTATCTTTTTCTCGGCCATCGCAAAAATCTTTTCGCGCAAGACTGGATGCTTAAAGATATGTGCGTGCTCCCTGAGTATTAAATCTTTCAAGGGGTTTAACAGGGGGTTGGCGCCGCTGCCTGCCCCTCTGGGCACAAAGACACCTTGCTTGTTCGCTTCTCCCGGCAAGCCGACTTTCCAGGCCAAACGGCCTAGTTGCTGCTTGAAACTGAGCGCCTGGTCGGATGGCATCTTTTGCTTGTCGACCAGTTTTTCACAGTTGTCATGGATCAGCGTAAAGCACCCCGCAACCAACTCCTCGCGATTTTTGGGGTCTGTCGGATCTATTTGATCTTTGAGATTGGCGACCGCCCTATCGACCATTTTGTTGATGTCGGGCCTCGGTAACAGCAGGTATGAGTATACCTCCGAGGGTCTTTCGTTTGGGGCGGGAGCAGAGCGAGTGAGTGTTCCAAGTTGCATTGAGCCAGATTTGTTGGATACAGATTGCACCCCATCTCCCACTCTGCAGGCCCCACCTTTTACCAACTTGCCGGTATCGTTCACAGACGAACGAACCGTTGCTGTTATACCGAGCATCCTACTTAACCTTTATCTTTGTCGTGCCGAACGCACGACAGGGAAGTGTATTTAAGGGATGTCAATCAGGTCGGGCTTATCAAAAAGGCTCAAGCGGGAAACTATCCTGTCCATTGTTCGGAGGTTGGGACGTCGGCTACGACCGGAGTCCCGTCGGTCTCACATCAGTTATCGAAGTGCCTGCCGTCAGAGTCTCTGACGGCACGGATAGGAAGGGCGAGCGTTTAGTAGACATCCCGGCGATAGCGCCCCTGCTCGATCAGCCGTTCGACCTGTTCGGCACCGAGCAGCTCCACCAGGGTCTGGTCGACGCCGGAGGCCATTCCCTGCAGGCTGCCGCAGATGTAGATCGCCGCGCCTTCGGCGAGCCAGCGGCGCAGTTCGTCCGCAGCCTCCCGCAGGCGATCCTGCACGTAGACCTTGGCCTGCTGGTCGCGGGAGAACGCCAGGTCCAGGCGAGCGAGATCCCCCCGGGCCAGCCAACCCTGCAACTCCTCCCGGCAGTAGAAATCATGGGCCTGGTTGCGTTCGCCGAACAGCAGCCAGTTGCGTTGTTCACCGTCGGCGATGCGTGCCTTGAGCAGGCTGCGCAGTCCGGCCAGGCCGGTGCCATTGCCCAGCAGGATCAGCGGGCACGGTGCCTCCGGCAGATGGAAGCCGCTGTTGCGCCGCAGCCGCAGGCTGATGGCGGCGCCCAGGGCCGCATGTTCGGTCAGCCAGCCGGAACCCAGGCCAAGGCTGCCATCGGCGTGCCGCTCCTGGCGTACCAGCAGTTGCAGTTCGCCGTCGCTGGCGATGGAGGCAATCGAATACTCGCGTTGCGCCAGTGGCACCAGCGCATCGACCAGCGCCTGGGCATGCAGGCCGACTAGGTGCCCGCGATGGTCCGGGAGCTGGCGGCTGGCCAGGGCCTGGGCGAGGGTTTCCGAGAGGCCGTCGAGCTGCACCGGGCTGGCGGCATCGAGGCCCAGGCCGCCGAGGAAATGCGCGACCGCGGCGCTGCTCTGGCGTGGCAGGACTTCCACCAGGTCACCGGCTTGCCAGGTGCTTGGTGTGGGCGCGGTCAGGCTGAGCAGGTAGACCCCGGAGCCGCTGCTGCCCGGGTTGAGCAGTTCGCGCCGGCTGAGGGTCCAGTTGTCGAAGCGCGGCGCCTGCCAGGCCGCCACGGGCGCAGCACCGGTGACCTGGCTGAGCTGTTGTTGCCAGTAGCGCAGCGCGTACGGGTCGCCGCTGTCGACTTCCACCGGAGCGAACAGCGTCTGGCCGCCACGGGCGTCGAGCCAGCGGTGCAGGCGCCGGGCGAAGCCGCAGAAGTTCGGGTACTGGCGGTCCCCGAGTGCCAGGACCGCATAGTTCAGGTCATCGAGGGCCAGGGCCTGGCCGAGCACCTTGCGCTCGAAGCCGCGGGCGCTGTCCGGCGCTTCGCCGTCGCCAAAGGTGCTGACGACGAACAAGGCATGGCGTGACTCGCACAGTTGCCGTTCGCCGACTTCGGCCAGAGGCTGGACCCGTACCGACAGGCCGGCCCCCTGCAACTGGCCGGCGGTCTGCCAGGCCAACTGTTCGGCGAAACCGCTCTGGCTGGCGAAACCCACCAGCCAGTCGCAGGCGTTGTCGCCGTTCTGGCCGAGTCCTTCGCGGGCCTTTTTCACCGCCTGTTTCTTGCGTCGTCGATCCAGGTACAGCAGCCAGCCGGTGACGAAGAACAGGGGCATGGTCAGGCTGGATACCGTCAGCAGGATCCGTCCGGTGACACCGAAATAGCTGCCGACATGCAGCGCGTAGATGCTGGTCAGCAGTTGCGCCTTGAGGCTTTTGTCGGCGTAGCGGAAGTGCTCGCGGATGGTACCGGTGGCCGGATCCAGGTTGATCTGGTTGAGGGCGCGATCGTGGGGCGAGTCCTGCAGCATGTAGTACACGGTGGCCGGCTGGCCGGCCACCGGTGGCATGCGGATGTTGTAGGCGCTGAGGCCGGGGCCGGCAGCCTGGCGGATGCTGGCCCAGATCGCGTCGTAGTCGGCGCTGGGCGCCGGGCCTGCCGGTGCCGGGCCACGGCCGCCCCGGCGCTGCTGGGCCGGGGAGTCGGACATCAGTTTGTTCAGGCCGTTGGCGTACCACTCGTAGGACCAGTACAGGCCGGTCAGTGCCGACAGCAGGTAGAACACCAGGCACCAGGTGCCGGCCACCGAGTGCAGGTCCCAATTGAAGGCACGGCCCTTTTTCGCCCAGTCGAGGGTCAGCCAGGCGCGCCAGTCGAGGGCCTGGCGCGGCCAGCGCAGGTACAGGCCGGACAGGCAGAAGAACACCAGCATCAGGGTGCAGGCCCCGGTGATCTGGCGGCCGGTATCGCCCATGGCGAGGAACCGGTGCAGTTGCAGCATCAGGTTGAAGAAGTCCTGGCCGACGGCGTCGCCCAGGTAGTCGCCGGTATAGGGGTCGAAGTAGCGCAGTTGCCCGCGACGTTCCCCCGGCGGGGCGGTGAAGAACACCCGGGCGGCCTCGTCACCATGGGGCTCGACCCACAGCATCGCAACACGCTTGCCCTCGGTGGCCTCGAGCTTGCGTACCAGCTCGGCAGGGGGCAGGGCCTCATGATCGGGGACCTCGACCTGCAGCACCGAGGGGTTGAGCAGGCGCAGCAGTTCGTCCTGGAAGGACACCACGGCACCGGTGATGCCCATGAAGGCCAGCACCAGCCCGGCGGTGATGCCGAACAGCCAATGCAGTTGGAACAGTGTTTTTTTCAACACGATGACCGCCTTGCTCAATCAAACCGATTCTTCACGGCGCGCATTATGCCGTGTGTGCGAATGCGACAAATTCATATTGGTTAGCTTTTTACAAATATTGCGCTACACAGCGCTACAACGGACCTGACGCACGAAAGCCCCGCTCACGGGCATGAGCGGGGCTTGCGGCTACGCATCCACCTAGAAGTGGAAGCTGGTGGTCAACAGGGCGGTACGACCGGGCGCCTGGTTGGCGAAGTGGGTCGAGAAGGCCTTGTCGTAATAGGTCTCGTTGGTCAGGTTCTGCACGTTGAGTTGCAGGTCGATGTTCCGGGTCAGCTTGTACGCGGCCATGGCGTCGTAACGGGTGTAGGACGGCACGTAGACGGTGTTGCCGGCATCGCCGTAGACCTGGTCGACATAGAAGGCGCCGCCGCCGAGGGTCAGCTTGGGCATGACCTCGTAGGTGGTCCACAGGCTGAAGCTGTTCTTCGGCGTGTTCGGCATCTGGTTGCCGCTGGCCTGGGCGGCACCGGCGGTGACCGCACCGTTGCGACCGGTCAGGCCGGCGTCGACCAGTTCGCTCTTGAGGTAGCTGTAGCCGGCGAACACCTGCCACTTGTCGGTGATCTTGCCGCTGGCCGACAGCTCCACGCCGTCAACCCGGGATTCGCCGGCGTTCTGGTAGATGTTCTGGGCGACCAGGATCCGGGTGTTTTCCTTCTCGGTGCGGAAGATCGCCGCGGTCAGGGACAGGCGGTCGTGGAACACGTCCCACTTGGTGCCCAGCTCGTAGTTGGTGGTGGTTTCCGGTTCCAGGTCGCTTTTGAGCACAAGGTTGTTGCCGGCGGTCAGCGGGTTGCCGTCGCTGCCCTGGCCGAGCATTGCGCCTGGTGGCGTGGCCGAGGTGGCGTAGGACACATAGATGCTGCCGTTTTCCACCGGTTTCCACACCAGGCCGCTCTGCCAGTTCCAGAAATGGCTGTCGTTACTGGTCTTGCCGGTCGTGGTGTTTTTGGCCTCGGTCTTGAACGAGTCATAGCGCAGGCCGACGTTGAGCTGCCATTTCGGGTCCAGCTCGATGGTGTCGAAGGCGTAGGCCGCGCGGGTGTCGCCGGTGGTGTCGGTGCCCGCGTAGTTGCGGGTGATGGCGCCGGTCCAGGCATCGTTCGGATTCGGGTTGCTCAGCGAAGTACAGCTCGGTGTCGTGCCCGGGTTGCAGACCTTGGCGGTGTTGCCTGCCACGTTGTAGCTGCTGACCTGGCTTTCCTCGCGGCTGAATTCGACACCGGTGGAGTAGCTGTGCTTCATGCCCAGCAGTTGGAAGTTGCCGAACAGGTCGGTCTGGTTGGTGGTGGTCTCGGTGTTCGACACCATGGTGTTGGCGCGGCGCCAGACGGTGCCGTAGCGGTTCACGTTGAATTTGCTGTCGTCCGGCTGGGTCAGGATGTAGTCCTGGCCGGTGTTGCCGTGACGCAGGGTGTTCTTGAGGGTCATCGCATCGTTCAGGTCGTGCTCGAAGGCGAAAGTGCTGATGTCGGTGCGGGTCTTGCGGAAGTCGCGGTCCTTCAGGCCGTAGAAGTTGCTGCTGTCGCCGCCGTCGTTCGGTTTGTCGTGGACGTGGGCGGTGGCGGTCGCCGAACCGTAGCCGTAGGGAATGCCCGAGTCCGGCAGGTCGTCGCTCTGCATGTGGTAGTAGCTGAGGTTCACGCGGGTGTCGGTGCCCAGGCCGAAGCTCAGCGAGGGGGCGACGCCCCAGCGGTCGTAGTTGATCGAGTCGCGGCCGGCGACGTTCTGCTCGTGGCTCATCAGGTTCAGGCGGAACGCGGCGCTGTCGAGGAACTGACGGTTGACGTCGAGGACGTAGCGGCGGGTCTGATCGGAGCCGTAGGTGAAGCCGCCGTTGGTGAAATCGGCCTGCTTGGGCTGCTTGCTGACCAGGTTCAGGCTGCCGCCGGCGGAGCCGCGGCCACCGAAGGAGGAGTTGGGGCCCTTGCTCACCTCGATCGATTCGATATCGAAGATTTCCCGCGATTGTGCGCCGGTGTCGCGCACGCCATCGACGTAGGTATCACCCTGGGCATCGAAGCCACGGATGAACGGCCGATCGCCCTGCGGGTTGCCGCCTTCGCCGGCGCCGAAGGTGATGCCCGGGACGGTGCGCAGGGCATCCTGCAGCGAGGTGGCGGCGGTGTCCTTCAACACCTGCTGCGGCACCACGGTGACCGAGCGCGGGGTGTCGACCAGGGGCGCGGTGTACTTCTGCGAAGAAGCTTTTTCGACCTGATAGGAGGTTGACTCCTGGGCTTCGCCTGTCACGTTGGTGGCACCGAGCGAGAGCACGTTGCGCTGAGCCTTGCTGTCGGTTTCCTCGGCCGCCTGGGCCAGGTGCGCAGCCGAGGTGGCGGTGATGGCCATGCCGATCGCCGAGGCGAGCAGACGTGGTGAACCGTTCGGTATTTGTCGTTGTTGGCGTGACATCGGAAGTGCCCTCCCCAGGGTTTTGAGGCGGCGGAATATAGGGTAAACAAGTATTTGTATCAATTGCGATAAATTGCTATTCGCAGATAATTTACATTCTTTACAAATTTTCCTTACGGTTTTTACGCTCTCGTTCGTCGGCGTTGCCGAACGGCGTTTTACAGGTTCAATAAGAATCAAATACCATTGCGATAATTTCTCTTTAAGGTATCTCCCTCATGCTGTTGCACATCCCTGGCGTGTTCTCCCGCGAAGAGGTGCTGCGCATTCGCGAGGCGCTGGAACAGGCCGATTGGGCCGATGGCAAGGTCACCGCGGGGTATCAGTCGGCCAAGGCCAAGCACAACCTGCAACTGTCCGAAGGGCATCCGCTGGCCAAGGAGATCGGTGCGGCGATGCTGGAACGGCTGTGGAAAAACCCGCAGTTCATGTCCGCGGCGCTGCCGCACAAGGTGTTCCCGCCACTACTGAACTGCTACACGGCGGGCGGCAGTTTCGACTTTCATATCGACAACGCGGTACGCCAGCCCAGGGGCAATCCGGAGCGGGTGCGTACCGACCTGTCGTCCACGCTGTTCTTCAGTGACCCGGACGAGTACGACGGTGGCGAGCTGGAGATCCAGGACACCTACGGCACGCGGCAGGTCAAGTTACCGGCCGGTGACCTGGTGCTCTACCCGGGCACCAGCCTGCACAAGGTCAACGCGGTAACGCGTGGGGCACGGTATGCGGCGTTCTTCTGGACCCAGAGCCTGGTCCGCGAGGACAGCCAGCGCACCCTGCTGTTTGACATGGACAATGCGATCCAGAGCCTGACCCGTGACGTGCCCGATCACCCGGCCCTGATCCAGCTGACCGGTACCTATCACAACCTGCTGCGTCGCTGGGTCGAGGTGTAGGCGATGGGCTTTCAGTTGCGCCGCGAAGAAGTGCTCGATGGCGAGTCGTTGAAGGCCATGCTGGAGGAGAATCCGGCCCGCGCCGCGCAGGCCATTCTGCTGGCGGCCGGCGAGGGGATCGTCGAGGCCCAGGCGCTGCTGGGGCAGATTCTCCTGCAGGGGCAGGGCATCGAGCAGGACCCGGCGCTGGCCGTGCGCTGGTTCGGCATCGCCGCCAACGCCGGTCACGCGATGGCGCGCAACATGCTTGGACGTTGTCATGAGCATGGCTGGGGTTGCGAGGCCGACGCCCGGCAGGCGGCACGGCATTATCGGATGGCTGCCCAGGCCGGTCTGGATTGGGGCCTGTACAACTATGCCAACCTGCTGGCGACCGGGCGTGGGGTGGCCGAGGATCAGGTCCAGGCGCTGGCGTGTTACCGGCGTGCCGCCGAGAGGGGGCATGCCAAGTCGATGAATCTGCTTGGGCGTTATCTGGAGGATGGACGGTTCTGTCCGGCCGACCCGGCGGCGGCCCATGGGTGGTATCGGCGTTCGGCCGAGGCGGGCGATTTTCGCGGGCAGTTCAGCCATGGGGCGGTGCTCGCCGATCAGGGCCAGGTCGAGGCGGCCCGGCAGTGGCTGGAGCGGGCATTGGAGGGGGGCAATCTGAAGTTTCTCCGGGTCAGTCGCCAGGCGCTGCTGGCGGCCCGTGATCCGACGATTCGGGCGATGGCCCTGGCCTATCACCAAAGGGCGGCTGAGCTGGGTGATGAAAGCGACCGCGCTGCCTTGCAGGCCTTTGAGGGATAGCACTGTTTCCCTGTTTGCGAGCAAGGCTTGAGGGCCTCTTCGCGGGCAAGCCCGCTCCCACAGGTTGTGTAACTTGTAGGAGCGGGCTTGCCCGCGAAGAGGCCAGTCGGTCCTTGCACATGGCCATGGAGGCCCACAAACAAAAAAGCCCGTGACGAGCACGGGCCTTTGGGTCTCGCAGGGGCGAGCAGTTACACGTAGAACGATTTCAGCGGTGGGAAACCGTTGAATTCGACGGCGCTGTAGCTGGTGGTGTAGGCACCGGTGGACAGCCAGTACAGGCGGTCGCCGGCAGCCAGGTTCAGGGGCAGGCCGTACTTGTAGTTCTCGTACATGATGTCGGCGCTGTCGCAGGTCGGACCGGCGATCACCACTTCTTCCACTTCACCGTTCTTCTCGGTCCAGATCGGGAACTTGATCGACTCGTCGGTGGTTTCGATCAGGCCGGAGAACTTGCCCACGTCGGTGTAGACCCAACGCTCCACGGCAGTACGCGACTTGCGCGCCACCAGCACCACTTCACTGACCAGGATACCGGCGTTGGCGATCAGCGAACGGCCCGGCTCCAGGATGATTTCCGGCAGGTCGTCACCGAAGTCTTCCTTGAGGAAACGGATGATTTCCTCGGCATAGGTTTCCAGGCTGTTGGTACGGGTGATGTAGTTGGCCGGGAAGCCGCCACCCATGTTGATCAGCTTGAGTTCGATGCCGTCTTCTTCCTTCAGGCGTTCGAAGATCACCTTGACCTTGGCGATCGCCGCATCCCACACGCTGATGTCGCGCTGTTGCGAACCGACGTGGAAGGACACGCCGTAAGGCACCAGGCCCAGGTCGCGGGCGAGGATCAGCAGGTCCATGGCCATGTCGGTCTGGCAGCCGAACTTGCGCGACAGCGGCCAGTCGGCCGTGGTCGAGCCTTCGGTGAGGATCCGCACGTAGACTTTCGAGCCCGGAGCGGCCTTGGCGATGTTGCGCAGGTCGGCTTCCGAGTCGGTGGCGTACAGGCGCACGCCCTTCTCGTAGAAGTAGCGGATGTCCCTGGATTTTTTGATGGTGTTGCCGTAGCTGATGCGGTCGGCGCTGACGCCCTGACCCATCACTTTGTCCAGTTCGTAGATCGAGGCGATGTCGAAGCTCGAACCCTTCTGGTTCAGGAGGTCGATGATCTCGACCGCCGGGTTGGCCTTGACCGCGTAGTAGACCTTGGCGAATTCGAAACCGGCCCGCAGGTCATCATAGGCCTGGGCGATCATCTGGGTATCGATGACCACGAACGGGGTTTCCTGCTTGTCGGCGAATGCCTTCATTTTCTTGAAAGTATCGCGCGCGAAATAGTCTTCGACCTGGATCGACATACGTGGGGGACTCCTAGTGGCAAACGTGAGTTATCAATGGGTGCAAATGAACGTCCTCCGTATCCCCACTTTGGTTCGCCTACTTCCCAAGGCATTGCCGCCGAAAGCAAAAAGGCCATGGGATCAACCGCTTCCCTTGGCCTCGCTGTCTCGTCGTCAGTACTTGAGCCGGATGGATCGTTTCCAGCATGGACGTTCGGCGCGAACTTTAGGACTTGAGGGGCTTTAGATCAACTAAAAATGTCGCGTTTTTGCATGCGTTCGTCGCGTGACCCGGATCAGCCATCTATTTAACCGACCCGGATGACAGTCTGATGTTCCCCTTCAGTGACCGATGGTTTACGTCTAGCCCCGCCTGTATCACCACGCAGGTCAGGTAGGAGCCGGGCTTGCCCGCGAATGGGCCCTCAAGATCGCCAAAGGCTTCGCGGGCAAGCCCGGCTCCTACAGGGGGCGGCGGTGAAGCAGGGGGCGTGCTCAGGCCTCGACCAGTTCCGCCGGCGAGACGATGCTGGTCTTGGCCCCGCGCGAACGCCCGGAACTCAGGTAGGCGGCGATCGATTCCTGGGTCACTTCGCCGAGGAATACCCGCTCGGCATCCAGTACCGGCAGCCACGCCCGGTTGAACTCGTACATGCGCGACAGCAGGATACGCAGGTGTTCGTCGTAGGCGGCGGTGGCGTTGAACTCGCGCAGGAACTGGCCGCAGTCGCCACTCTGGCGGTGCAGGTCGCGGCGGCGCACGTAGCCCAGGGCCTTGTTGTCGGCGTCGGTGACCACCACGTAGCGACGGTCATGCTCGTCCATCAGGTCCAGGGCCTCGGCCACCGGCGTTTGCGGGCTGACCGACGGCGCGTTGTCCGCGGCATCTTCGGCCTTGACCAGCAGCAGGCGCTTGAGGGTGCTGTCCTGGCCAACGAAGTGGCTGACGAAATCATCCGCCGGGTGCGCCAGCAGGGTGTCGGGGTGGTCGATCTGAATCAGCTTGCCGCCACGGAAGATGGCGATCTTGTCGCCGAGCTTGAGGGCTTCGTCGATGTCGTGGCTGACCATGATCACGGTCTTGTTCAGCGCCCGCTGCATTTCGAAGAACTCGTTCTGGATCATTTCCCGGTTGATCGGGTCGACCGCGCCGAACGGCTCGTCCATCAGCAGCAGCGGTGCCTCCGCCGCCAGCGCGCGGATCACGCCGATGCGCTGCTGCTGGCCGCCGGACAGTTCCCGTGGATAACGATGCAGGTACTGCTTGGGTTCGAGCTTGATCATGTTCATCAGCTCGCGGGCCCGCTCGTGGCATTTGTGCTTGTCCCAGCCGAGCAGGCGCGGGACCACGGTGATGTTTTCCTCGATGGTCATGTTCGGGAACAGACCGATCTGCTGGATCACGTAGCCGATGTTGCGGCGCAAGGTCACTTCGTCCAGGGCGGTGGTGTCCTCGCCGTTGATCAGTACCTTGCCCGAGGTCGGCACGATCAGCCGGTTGATCATTTTCAGCGTGGTGCTCTTGCCGCAACCGGACGGGCCGAGAAACACGCAGATCTCGCCTTCGTTGACGGTCAGGCTGACGGAGTCGACGGCCTTGACCGCCTTGCCATTGCTTTGAAAGGTCTTGCTCAGGTCTTGAAGTTCGATCATTTCAGGAGTCCTTTTGGAGTCAATGTGCGTTGCAGGCGCTGCAGCAGCAGGTCGGCGACGATGGCCAGGACGCTGACCAGCACCGCGCCGACCAGCAGCATCGACATGTCGCTGCGGCTGATGGCCGCCAGGATGAGTACGCCGAGGCCGCCGGCGCCGATGGTGGCGGCGATGGTCATGACGCCGATGTTCATGACCACGGCGGTGCGCACGCCGGCGAGGATCACCGGCACGGCGATCGGCAGCTCGACCATGCGCAGGCGCTGGCCGAAGGTCATGCCGATGCCGCGGGCCGCCTCGCGGATACCCGGTTCGACGCCGGTCAGCGCCAGGTAGGTGTTGCGCATGATCGGCAACAGGGAATAGAGGAACACCGCGGTGATCGCCGGCAGTGGGCCGAGGCCCTGGCCGAATTTCGAATAGAACGGCAGCAGCAGGCCGAACAGCGCGATCGACGGAATGGTCAGCAGCACCGTGGCGCTGGCCTGCAGGGGGCCGGCCAGGGTCGGGAAGCGGGTCATCAGCACGCCCAGCGGCACGCCGAAGACGATGGCCAGGCTCACCGCGATGCCGACCAGGGTGATGTGCTGCCCGGTCAGGTGCAGCACCTGTGACCAGTCCAGATGGGAAAAGGCGTTGAGAAAGTCCATGTCTTCTCCTCAGTGGATGGGGTGTTGGCGCAGGAAGTCGGCGGCCACGGCGGAGGGGCTCTCATGGCCGACGTCGACCCGGGCGTTGAGCTGGCGCATGGTTTCGTCGTCGAACAGCTCGGCCAGCGGCTTGAGGTCGGCGGCCAACTGCGGGTTGGCGTCGAGGACGGCCTGGCGTACCACCGGTGCGGCGGTGTAGTCCGGGAAATAATGCCTGTCGTCTTCCAGCAGCTTGAGCTTGAAGGCGTTCAGCCGGCCGTCGGTGGTGTAGACCAGGCCGGCGAACACCTGGCTGTTGCGCAGGGCGGTATAGACCAGCCCGGCGTCCATCTGGCGGATGGTGCGGCGGTCGAGGTTCATGCCGTACAGCTTGACCATGCCGGCCAGGCCGTCGGAGCGGTTGGCGAACTCGGTGTCCAGAGCCACCAGGTGATGCGCGTCGGCCTCATTGCGCAGCACCTCGGTCAACTGGCTGATGCTGTTGATCTGCGGATACTGCTGCGCCACTTTCTGCGGCAGGGCCAGGGCGTAGGTGTTGCTGAACTTCGACGGAGTGAGCCAGACCAGGCCCTTTTTCGCGTCGAGTTCCTTGACCCGGGCGTAGGACTGTTCGCTGTCGAGCTTTTCCGTCACATGGTTGTAGGCCACCAGCGATACGCCGGTGTATTCCCAGAGCAGATCCAGTTGCCCGCTTTCGTGGGCGCTGCGGGCCAGGTTGCTGCCCAGGCCGCCGGTGACCTGTGTGTCGTAGCCCTTGCTGCGCAGGTATTGCGAGGTGATCTCGGCGAGCAGGGTCTGCTCGGTGAACACCCGGGCGCCGATACGGATCAGCGGTTTGTCGGCGGCCTGGGCCGTGCCCGCGAACAGCAGGGCGCAGGCGAGGAGAATGCAGAGTCTTTTCATGTCGTTTCCTTTGCTCAGGCCGGGCGCAGCCCGCGCTCCAGCCAGAGGCGGCTGGCCAGGGTCACCAGGGCGTCGAGCAGCAGCGCCAGCAGGGCGGTGCAGGCGGCACCGAGGATCAGTTGCGGCTGGTTGTTCAGGGCGATGCCGGGGAAGATCAGGCTGCCCAGGCTGTTGGCACCGATCAGGAACGCCAGTGGCGCGGTGCCGACGTTGAGCGCCAGGGCCACCCGCACGCCGCCGATGATGATCGGCACGGCGTTGGGCAATTCGACTTTCCACAGCACCTGGCGCGGGGTCATGCCGATGCCGGTGGCGGCCTCCTTCAGCGAAGCCTCGACGTTCTTCAGGCCTTCGTAGGTGTTGCGCACGATCGGCAGCAGCGAGGCGAGGAACAAGGCCAGGATCGCCGGCCCGGCGCCGATGCCGAGAATCCCCAGAGCGATGGCCAACACCGCCAGCGGGGGCACGGTATTGCCGATGTTGAAGACCTGCATGAAGCGTTCGGCCCGCGCGGCCATGGCCGGGCGACTGAGCAGGATGCCGGCGGGAATGCCGACGACGAGCGCCGCGAACATCGAGGCGAGCACCAGGTAGAGATGCGCTTGCAGGTAGAACCACAGATCGGCCTGGTAGTGCTCGATCGTGCTGATGCCGATCCAGTGGATCAACAGGGCCAGGAGCGCGATCACTGTCACGCCTCCCATAAGCCCCTTGCCATAGCGATTAGCCACAGATGGACTCCTTTTTTCGGTCGGCGAACACTTCCCCGTGAGGCAAAACCATTCCTGGCTGGCGGAAAAGATGTTCGCGAAGAGCAGCCTTGTCCCGGCCGATAAACGGCCATGGGAAAGGCCATGAGCGCCGCCCTCGTCAGGCTAACTGACTGATTTTTCTACACCTGACGAAAGGTCATGACAGGGGAGTGGACGTCTGTGATGTTTAAAAGGTTCCGCAATTGGCAGCATTTGGCCATCTCGCCGGGGGGCAGCCGGAGGGCGTCGGTCGGGCTGGCGGTGGCCGCTGGAGTGCAGTCTGGTCTATAATCTGCGCCCTTTTTTTGAATCACCTGTCAGGCGATTTCCCATGACCAACCAGGCCGCCGAAGTCGCGAAACGCCGCACCTTCGCCATCATTTCCCACCCGGATGCGGGTAAGACCACCATCACCGAAAAGCTCTTGCTGATGGGCAAGGCGATTTCCGTGGCCGGTACGGTGAAGTCGCGCAAGTCCGACCGCCACGCCACCTCCGACTGGATGGAGATGGAGAAGCAGCGCGGTATTTCCATTACCACCTCGGTCATGCAGTTCCCGTATCGCGAGCACATGATCAACCTGCTCGACACCCCTGGCCACGAAGACTTCTCGGAAGACACCTACCGGACCCTGACCGCCGTGGACTCGGCGCTGATGGTGCTCGACGGCGGTAAGGGCGTCGAGCCGCGTACCATCGCCCTGATGGACGTCTGCCGCCTGCGCGATACGCCGATCGTCAGCTTCATCAACAAGCTCGACCGCGATATCCGCGACCCGATCGAACTGCTCGACGAAATCGAGGCGGTGCTGAAGATCAAGGCCGCGCCGATCACCTGGCCGATCGGCTGCTACCGCGACTTCAAGGGCGTGTACCACCTGGCGGGCGACTACATCATCGTCTACACCCCGGGTCACGGCCATGAGCGCACCGAGGTGAAGATCATCGAGAAGCTCGACTCGGCGGAAGCCCGCGCCCACCTGGGTGACGAGTACGAGCGCTTCCTCGAACAGCTGGAACTGGTGCAGGGCGCCTGCCACGAGTTCAACCAGGAGGAATTCCTCACTGGCCAGATGACCCCGGTGTTCTTCGGTACCGCGCTGGGCAACTTCGGTGTCGACCATGTGCTCGACGCGGTGGTCGACTGGGCGCCGATGCCGCTGGCCCGTGTGGCCAACGAGCGTTCGGTGGAGCCGGTGGAGGAGAAGTTCACAGGTTTCGTGTTCAAGATCCAGGCAAACATGGACCCCAAGCACCGCGACCGTATCGCCTTCATGCGTATCTGCTCCGGCAAGTACGACAAGGGCATGAAGATGCGTCACGTGCGCACCGGCAAGGACGTGCGCATCGGCGACGCGCTGACCTTCTTCTCCTCCGAGCGTGAGCAACTGGAAGAGGCCTACGCCGGCGACATCATCGGCCTGCACAACCACGGCACCATCCAGATCGGCGATACCTTCACCGAAGGCGAGGCGCTGGGCTTCACCGGTATCCCGCACTTCGCCCCGGAACTGTTCCGCCGTGTGCGCCTGCGTGACCCGCTCAAGTCCAAGCAACTGCGCCAGGGCCTGCAGCAACTGGCGGAAGAGGGTGCGACCCAGGTGTTCTTCCCCGAGCGCAGCAACGACATCATTCTGGGCGCCGTCGGTGTGCTGCAGTTCGATGTGGTCGCCAGCCGCCTGAAGGAGGAATACAAGGTCGAGTGCTCCTACGAGCCGATCACCGTGTGGTCCGCGCGCTGGATCGAATGCAGCGACAAGAAGAAGCTCGAGGAATTCAGCAACAAGGCGGTGGAAAACCTGGCGCTGGACGGCGGCGGTCACCTGACCTACCTGGCCCCGACCCGGGTCAACCTGGCGCTGATGGAAGAGCGCTGGCCGGATGTGAAATTCCGCGCGACGCGTGAGCATCACTAGACGTACACTTTAACCACGAAGTTAAAAAACCGTTGCGAGAGCAGCGGTTTTTTTTTGCTCGGATTTTTCTGTGGTCCTGGATTAACCGTTATTGTTGCTGTGCTGTCATGTCTTTTTGGATTGGTAAGTATCGGTCTCTGCCACATAGATAAGCAGGTTGTAAGAAATATCTTTCATATGCTTGGGAGAATATCTACAAATTTAGTGGCGGCTATTTTGTTGAGTGTGGGCAATTTCTGATTTTTAGAAAAATATTGGAGAAATTCTCTCGCCAGGACTACGTTTCTTAAACATAAACATATGGGTGGGACGAATGAATATTCTAGTGAGTACCTCGCAGTCAAAAATTCATGAACATGACATTTCGATTCTGGATGGGAAGATTTTAATCCCAAAAAAATACCTGCTAGAGAGGGTTTTTTTAGAGAGAAATAGTGTTTTGGTTGTTTCTGGAAGTTTGATTGAGGGTATTGGGACCATTCACTCTGATATCGATTGCATTGTTTTGTGTGAAAAAAGACCTACAGCGAGAGAAGTTGAGAAGAGTGAGCATGCTTTAGTAACTGACATAAATTATCGCTATATTGCCAGCGATGAGGATGTCCATAATACGACAGATTTTTATGGGGATACCAGTATTCACATTGATGTCGATTACATAACGTTTTCTGAGGTTTACGAAATTATAGGAAAAATTGAAAGTGCATTTGATGAGATTGTTGGGGATCAGAGGGTTATTTATGATCCTATTTTAACTAATACAGAAAATAATGTAATCCATAGAGCTCTGATAGGCTATGCATTGGAGAACGAGAATAGGTTCAATAACTTCAAAAGCAGGATTCCATTGGAGAAGCATATTTATGTTGCTCATCGCGAAAAATTACCTGTTTTTTATGCTTTCCAGGATGTTCAAGGTTGCTGGCAATCAGGAAACCTATGGATGGGTTGTGAGATTGCAAGAGATATGATGCTCAAAACGACAATGAGTTTTACCTACCTGACTGGAATAACTAATAAGCATTATAAGTGGGTTTATTCGAATGTTTTTCGGGTTGTTGGCTTCGACAAGATTAAAAAGGAGTTTTTCAGGTTGGTTAGAGTAGGTGCGGTTACAGATGTGGAATGTCGGTTATATATTGAAGAGGTTCTTGAGTATATGGATTTGGTTTTTTTGGAAATGGAGAAGTTGCTAAAAAAAATATGTATATATCCATCTGTACAAAAATCTTTATTTGCGTTGGATAGAGAGTTTGATGGTCGGCGGCAAACGGGGCATAAAATATCAAAGTGTGAGTACTATTTCAGGAAAAAATATTTTTTAGCAGGAGAGACGCCTTCCTTGGTCAGCCTGCTGAAAGAGTGGGATTGAGGAAGCGTGTACTGAATTTTAATTGGCCGTATCAGGAGTGCTGAGCGATGGAGCGTACTGGGCTTTTTATGCAGCGTACATTAGATCAGTACGTAAATTTTATAACTATAATCAGTGAGCGACATGGTTGGCGGACTTTAGGTGGAGTTCAAACAAATGACTATTATGTTTATCGTAATGCCATGCGCGAAGGATGTCATCTTCAAAAGGCCTCCTTCGAGCTTCGGCATCCGGAGGAGATGATTTGTGATTTGAGTAATCTTGAATCGATCTATAACGGCATAGATTCTGAAGATATCATACGCCTGTGGAAATATCTGGATTCAGTTACAAAAAAAATCAGATTCGGAGGCGTGCGTCGAATAAGTGGAGATGGACTTTCACCTGAAATAGCGATTTCCGGACCGTCCATGCTTCAGCTAAAAAATATTAAGCAGCGCCTTGTGGGTGAGGGATTTTCGCAGCTCGGTTTTGATTTTGATAAAGATGTACATTTTTCGAAAAACACCCTTCATGGAATCGCCAAGAATCGACTACTTATAGACGCAAATACTGAAACAATGGAGTTTTATAGTGAGTTTTGTGCTTTTTATAGTAAGTATATATCTCATGAGTATTGGGATGTCAGTAGTGTATTCAATGCACGATATATCTATGAAGATCACTTGGTCTGGCATCAAATCAAAAAAATCTCAAAAAATAAGCTGTTCTTGCTGGCAGCAGGTTTACCCTTGGCATTGGGCTACTTGGCTGCAACCGGTGACCAGAACATTTTCTTCACAGAAATTCATCGACAAAACGATTCTGGGCTTTTAAATAGAGATTTTGCATTTCGGGGTATTTTCCCTACGCCAAATCTATCCAGTGAATCTTGGTTGATTATAGATAAATCCTATACGGGTGGTAGCATTAAACATGCGGCTAATTCACTAAGGGAAAGTTTGGGTTATGATGCTGATGTAAAAACATTGGCACTATTTCCTAAATCATTTGGCGCGTTTATGAGCGCAGATTATGCAGTTTATGCCGGGAAGCTGTTTGAGGTAAAGGAGTGCGCCCCACGATTGGATAGGGAGTGCTGGCACACTCAGCTAATAATGGAGTGAGTATGAGACCGTTATTTGGTGCGGCGCATATTTTCGAACTGGAGAGATGTCTCTATGAGGCTAGGAAAAAATTGCGTCGATATTGGGCTGGCACTTTAGCTCGGCTACCTAGTTTTGCAGGGGGCGAAGATCTAACTGGTCAGCAAACAAAATATGATTTGGAGTGTCAATCTCTTATATTTGAGAGTTTTTCAAATATCGGTATGCGAGTCACGATATTTTCCGAGGAAATAGATTCTTCAATAACTTTTGGTGAAGGTGGAGAGTTTTATCTGATCGTAGATCCACTCGATGGTACGCACAATGCGATTTTGGGATTTCCAGCTTATACCTCCAGTGTCGCACTTTATCATGAAGGTGCTTACATATTTGGCTGGGTTTATGATATGTCAAGGGATATAGTATATACCGCTTCTTTAGGTGAAGGCGCATATCTCCAATCGCCAATTGTTGTGAAGAGGCTTCGAACTCGTAATGTCTATCGTTTAGATGAAATGCGTATTGCTTTTCATCGCCCAGAAGGAGGAGTGGAGAGGGCACTAATAGAAGGAATGCTCTGGGCTGTTGATAAGGTAAGAGTTTGTTCATGTTCATCATTAGAGATTTGTCTTATTGCTGCTGGGGTTCTTGATGCATTTATAGACATCGATAATCCAGGGCATGAACGTAGTTGCGACATTGCTGCGGCAGAGCTAATTCTGAGGGAGGCAGGAGGAACACTATTTGATATGTTTGGAAACCCTAGGTTTTCCTTGCCACCATCCACTGCGTCTCTCTCTGATCGTGGAACACTCGTCGCGTTGTCATCTAAGGAGCTTATGCAATTTATAGCTTTTAATTAAATTATTTTGAGGTTTTTATGATTTTCGAAATGGTAAACTTAAAAGTTGAGGTTTTGTGTAATGGCGTGAATTTTTCCAGTGATTTTCTGGAGTACTATCAAATTCATGATAATGGTATTGAAAAAAGACGTGCGTATGGAGTGGGTGATAGCGCTGTCCTTGATTCACATGCTCGTGTGCCACAAGAGATAATTCTTGATCGTCAAATATTGGTGGCGGCAAATTATAACCCAAGATCTGATCATGTGGTTGATTTGGATAAGGGGGTTCCAGTGTTGAGATCTGGGGACAAGGTTGTTAGGGTCGGATTTCCCGGGCGCCCTGAATCTTATGGGAAAAAATTGAGTAATGGTGAGTTTTTTGAACGGTACGTAACTGTATATGGTGATTCGACGCTCGGTATTTTTTCCCCAGGTCACTGTTATTATTTTAATAGTGGGCGTGAGTGTAAGTTTTGCTCTTTGGGGCGAGCAAGAGATGATTTTTCAGATCATAAAATGCGAGTCAAGGGAGATATTGCAGGTGAGGCAGTAAATTTAGCGTTAAAGGATGATGGTGAGAGATATAAAAGGGTTTTGTTGAATGGTGGAACGATCCCCGATTATGACAAGGGGTACTCAAATCACCTAAATTTGCTTTCGAGAGTGAAAGAAATTAACTCGGAGTTCAATTTGGATTACCATTTGATTTCTATGCCACCTAAAGATTTTCATCTTTTTGAGCGTTTTAAAGAGATTGGCAATAATATGTCAATGAGTTTGGAGGTGTTCAACCCAGAGCTGTTTTCTGAAATTTGCCAAGGAAAATCTGATGACTATACTCGTGAACGATTCTTGGCTGCTTTTGAGGCTGCGGTTGAAATCATAGGGCGAGGTAATGTTTACGCTGGATTTGTCGCTGGCCTAGAGCCTCTGGAGTCAATCATTGAAGGTATTGAGTATTTTGGGCGGATGGGCGTTGTGCCCGCTGTTGCAGTATTTCATCCAGATTTCGGTTCTCAATATATTCACAAACAACGTCCTTCATTGGAGTTTCTTACAGCATTGGGGAGGAAGATGTCCGAGGTGTATCGGAGAGAGGGGTTTCGCCCATTAATCGAAGGTAGCGGTAGGAACTCTTTAGATACCGAAGCCTATTTAGGGGGATTTTCATGAGTAGTGTAAAAAAGCAACCTTTGTTGATTGTTTTCGAGGGCACTGATGGCGCGGGGAAGTCCACGATTGCCCGTGCAACATACGACAAGATTTCTGAATCGGTTCCGGATTTTAAGTTTATAGATAAAAATCGTCCGCCGGTAACTTCGGGGTATTCGGAGTTTCATATGGGGCGAATACGCGATATTCTTTGGGAATATCCGGATGATGCTCCTCTCGAACAATTAGGCGATAGACATTGGTTAAGTCTCATTGTTGCTTGGTTTCAAGCTACGGATCATGCTGTTGTCAGACCAGCAATTGAGTCTGGGATCAGTTGTATCTCTGATGGCTGGTATTATAAATATCTGGCTCGATTTTTACTGAAGGACCCGATCTTGGCTGGAGAGGCTATGGCATTTTTTTCTACTGTAAGAAGGCCTGACGTTGTCATTTTCCTCGATGTCGATCCGGTTATCTCCGCTGATAGAAAAGGTGCTTTTCGTCTTAGTGAGAGCGGTGCATATGATGGTGGTGGCGAAGATCGTCTTAAGAGTTTTGTTGAGTATCAAAAAAAAGTCAGGTCCAGTTATGAGGCATGTGGTCTAGATGAATGGGTGGTGATTGATACTACTGATCTCAGTGAGGAGGCGGTTCTTCACAAATCCATCGCAGTGGTGCAGGACTTGCTCATCAGGAAATAGGCAGTTGCCCCGTTTATACGGGCAAGACGTCGGGTATTTTAGTACCATCTGAACCGATGGTCTGTCGACTCGCACCAAGTTAAGGGCCATGATATTCCACGATGAGTTCCGTCATGGTTTTTCCCCACCGGATCAGTTTTATTTGCCACAACGGTCTCATTTGAAGGCTCAGGGTTGAGGGGAGAGGTCGCTGGATGAGGACAATCTCCTAACAAAAGTGTCATAGTTCCTCCAGCTCTGATAGCTAGTCGGAATTATTCTAAGTGGCACTGGAAAATTTCATGTTGTCAGCATGGAAAAAGCCCGTTGACGGGAGTAGGTTCAGTCAAGTTTGGGTGCCGGTTCTGCGAGCCAGCGCTCAGGCACTCGCGACTTGTCTATAGAAGGACTGGACGACGATGAAGATCTTTCAACGCATGGTATTGCTACTCAAGGTGCTGGTGGTGCTGTCGCTCGGAACGACAGCTGCGTGGGCCAGCGCGAATTCGCCCCAGACCCACGGCTTCTGGGGTGTGAACAGCGCTCAGGACAGTGGGCTGTTGCTTGCCAAGTCCGACTCCGAGCCAGGTGACGAAGGCCAGGGCGGAAGCAAGGGCGATGACGACTCGACCACCGAGGAACCGGACACCGATGAAGGCGATGAGGGTGACAGCGATACCTGATCGATCAACCGGAGATCAGAGCGTTCCCGTGCTCTGCGTGGGAACGCTTCCCTAGACGCTCTGCGTCCGCTGTTGAGTTGATGCAGGGCCTTTCCACGAAAGGGGAGCAATCATTCGGGCAGGGTTTCGGTGAGGTCGACGAAGTTGACTTCCAGGCTTTTATCCTTGACGACATCGTAAAATCTCTTGCGCAGTTTTTCAGGGATGAGCGCATATTTTCTTCTGAGCTCAAGGTGGCTTTATATCTTCAAGGCCGAAATAGGTATCTTAGGGCGTGTCATCAATGCTGAAATGAGATCATCGCAGCACCCCACAGGGATCGATCAGCGCCCGAAATGAAATGAAAAAGCCCCTTCTGCCAGGTCGATGCGCAACCTGACGGAAGGGGCTGGGTTTGCGGTTTCAGCGCTCTCGCAGGTTCTGGAGAGCGCTTTTTACTGCCCTACAGGAACTGCTCGGCGTAGTGGCAGGCAACCTGGCGGGTATCCACCTGGCGCAGTTCCGGCAACTCGGTCGCGCAACGCTCGGTGGCGTAAGGGCAACGCTTGTGGAACGCGCAGCCACTCGGCGGGTTGAGCGGGTTGGGCAATTCGCCGGCGATCTTGATCTTCGGCTTCAGCGGGTCCGGGTGAATCGCCGGGGTCGCCGACAGCAGCGCCTGGGTGTAGGGGTGCAACGGACGCTCGTAGATGTCTTCCTTGGGGCCCATTTCCGCAGGGCGCCCGAGGTACATCACCAGCACCTGGTCGGCGACGTGGCGCACCACCGCCAGGTTGTGGGAGATGAACACGTAGGCGGTGTTGAACTCCTGCTGCAGGTCCATGAACAGGTTCAGCACCTGGGCCTGGATCGACACGTCGAGCGCCGAGGTCGGCTCGTCCGCCACCAGCACCTTGGGCTGCAGCATCATGGCGCGGGCCAGGGCGATCCGCTGGCGCTGACCACCGGAGAACATGTGCGGGTAGCGCTGGTAATGCTCAGGGCGCAGGCCCACCTGCTTCATCATCGCCTGGACTTTCTCGCGGCGTTCGGCGGCCGACAGCCTGGTGTTGATCAGCAGCGGCTCGCCGAGCTGGTCACCGATCTTCTGCCGTGGGTTGAGCGAGGCGTACGGGCTCTGGAACACCATCTGCACGTCCTTGCGCAGTTGCTTGCGCTGGGCCTTGTCGGCGCCGGCGACTTCCTGGCCGGCGATCTTCAGCGAGCCGGAGGACGGTTCCTCGATCAGGGTCAGGGCGCGGGCCAGGGTGGACTTGCCACAGCCCGATTCGCCGACCACGGCCAGGGTCTTGCCGGCCTCCAGCTCGAAGGACACACCGTTGAGGGCGCGCACGGTGGCGTGGCCCTTGAACAGGCCACGGGACACTTCGTAGTGACGGGTGAGGTCGCGGGCGGTAAGAACGACGGCCATTACGCCACCTCCTGGTTCAGCGGGTAGAAGCAACGGGCAAGGCTATTGGCTTTCGGGTCCAGGGCCGGACGCTGCTGCCGGCAGTTTTCCTGCACGTACGGGCAGCGTGGCGACAGCAGGCAACCCTGCGGCCGGTCGTAGCGGCCGGGCACGATGCCCGGCAGGGTCGACAGGCGCTCGGCTCCCAGGCTGTGCTCCGGGATCGCCTTGAGCAGCGCTTCGCTGTAGGGGTGTGCCGGGATGTCGAACAGGCCGGGGACCTGCCCGACTTCCACCGCTTGCCCGGCGTACATCACGCAGACCCGCTGGGCGGTTTCCGCCACCACCGCGAGGTCGTGGGTGATCAGTACCAGGCCCATGTTCTGTTCCTGCTGCAGGCTGATCAGCAGGTCCATGATCTGCGCCTGGATGGTCACGTCGAGGGCAGTGGTCGGTTCGTCGGCGATCAGCAGTTTCGGCTCGCCGGCAATCGCCATGGCAATCGCCACGCGCTGGCTCATGCCGCCGGACAGTTGGTGCGGGTAGGCGTCCATGCGGCTCGCGGCGCCCGGGATCTCGACTTTCTCCAGCAGCTCGATGGCCCGCTTGCGCGCCTGCTTGCCGGACATCTTCAGGTGCAGGCGCAGGACTTCCTCGATCTGGAAGCCCACGGTGTAGCTGGGGTTCAACGCGGTCATCGGGTCCTGGAAGACCATCGCCAGGTCCTTGCCGACGATCTGCCGGCGCTGGCGGGCGTTGAGGGTGAGCATGTCCTTGCCGTCGAAGCGCAGGGCGTCGGCGGTGACGATACCGGGGTGCTCGATCAGGCCCATCAGAGCCATCATGGTCACGGATTTACCGGAACCCGACTCGCCGACGATCGCCAGGACCTCGCCCTTGTTCACGCTCAGGTCGAGGCCGTCGACCACCGGAACGGCGTTCTTGTCGCCGAAGCGGACGTTGAGATTCTTGATTTCTAGCAGTGACATGGGAATCTCCTCAGGCGGCATTCTTGAGTTTCGGGTCCAGCGCGTCGCGCAGGCCGTCGCCCATCAGGTTGATTGCCAGCACGCTGAGCAAAATGGTCAGGCCGGGCAGGCTCACCACCCACCAGGCGCGTTCGATGTAGTCGCGGGCCGAGGCCAGCATGGTGCCCCATTCCGGGGTCGGCGGTTGTACGCCGAGGCCGAGAAAGCCCAGGGCGGCCGCGTCGAGGATGGCCGAGGAGAAGCTCAGGGTCGCCTGGACGATCAGCGGTGCCATGCAGTTGGGCAGCACGGTGATGAACATCAGGCGTGGCAGGCCGGCACCGGCGAGGCGGGCGGCGGTCACGTAGTCGCGGTTCAGTTCGCCCATCACCGCGGCGCGGGTCAGGCGCACGTAGGACGGCAGCGACACGATGGCGATGGCGATCACGGTGTTGATCAGGCCAGGGCCGAGGATGGCGACGATCGCCACGGCCAGCAGCAGTGACGGCAGGGCGAGCATGATGTCCATCAGACGCATGATGGTCGGCCCGAGGACGCGCGGGAAGAAGCCGGCCAGCAGGCCCATCAGGATCCCGGGGATCAGCGACATCACCACCGAGGACAGGCCGATCAGCAGCGACAGGCGCGAGCCCTGGATCAGCCGCGACAGCAGGTCACGACCCAGTTCGTCGGTGCCCAGCAGGAACTGGGCCTGGCCACCTTCGAGCCAGGCCGGTGGGGTGAGCAGGAAGTCGCGGAACTGCTCGCTCGGGTCGTGTGGCGATACCCAGGGGGCGAAGATTGCGCAGAAGATCACCAGCAGCATGAACAGCAGGCCGGCGACGGCGCCCTTGTTGCGGGCGAAGGCCTGCCAGAATTCCTTGTAGGGTGATGGGTACAGCAGGCTCTGGTCGACTGCTGCTGAGGAGATTGGAGTACTCATGAATAGGCTCTCAGCGCTGGTGACGGATACGTGGGTTGGCAAGGCCGTAGAGGATGTCCACCACGAAGTTGACCAGGATCACGATGCAGGCGATCAGCAGGATGCCGTTCTGCACCACCGGATAGTCCCGGGCGCCGATGGCTTCGATCAGCCACTTGCCGATGCCGGGCCAGGAGAAGATGGTTTCGGTCAGGACCGCGCCGGCCAGCAGCGTGCCGACCTGCAGGCCCATCACGGTCAGTACCGGGATCAGCGCGTTGCGCAGGCCGTGGACGAATACCACGCGGGCCGGCGACATGCCCTTGGCGCGGGCGGTGCGGATGTAGTCCTCGCGCAGGACTTCGAGCATCGACGAGCGGGTCATCCGGGCGATCACCGCCAGCGGGATGGTGCCCAGTACGATGGACGGCAGGATCATGTGATGCAGGGCGTCCCAGAACGCATCCGGCTCGCCGCTGAGCAGGGTGTCGATCAGCATGAAGCCGGTCTTCGGCTCGATATCGTAGAGCAGGTCGATCCGCCCGGAAACCGGGGTCCAGCCCAGGGCGACCGAGAAGAACATGATCAGGATCAGGCCCCACCAGAAGATCGGCATCGAATATCCGGCAAGGGAGATGCCCATGACCCCGTGGTCGAACAGCGATCCTCGCTTGAGGGCGGCGATCACCCCGGCCAGCAGGCCGAAGACGCCGGCGAACAGCAGGGCGGAGATCGACAGTTCCAAGGTGGCGGGGAACAGCGCAGTGAATTCGGTCCAGACACCGGTGCGGGTGCGCAGGGATTCACCGAGATCGCCGTGGGCCAGCTTGCCCACGTAGTCGATGTATTGTTCGTAGAGCGGCTTGTTCAGGCCAAGGCGTTCCATCGCCTGTGCGTGCATCTGCGGGTCGACCCGACGCTCGCCCATCATGACTTCCACGGGGTCGCCAGGGATCATGCGAATCAGCGCGAAGGTCAACAGCGTGATGCCGAAAAACGTGGGGATCAATAACCCCAGTCGGCGGGCAATAAAACTAAACATCTTGTTGTGTACCTCATCAGCCGGTTAGGCGTGCCGGTCGCGGCCCCGGGTAGGGCCGCTCCCTGCGTGTTTTCTACTTCACCTGGGTCGTGGCGAAGTTATTGGTGGACAGCGGGTTAATGTGATAACCCTCTACGTTCTTGCGCATGGCGGTGAACATCTTGGGATGCGCCTGGTCGACCCAGAGTACCTGGTCGTGCAGGATCTCCAGGGCTTTTTCGTAGAGCGCGGCGCGTTCGGCCGGTTCCGTCCTGGCCCGGGCCTGGTCGATCAGCGTCTGGAATTGCGGGTTGCACCAGCGGCTGTAGTTTTCGCCGTTTTTGGCGGCTTCGCAACTCATCAGCGGGCTGAGGAAGTTGTCCGGATCACCGTTGTCGCCGCTCCAGCCGGCGGACACCAGGTCATGTTCGCCCTTTTTCGCGCGCTTGAGCATTTCGGCCCATTCCATGACGCGGATATCGATCTTGATACCGACCTTGGCCAGGTCCGACTGGATCAGTTGCGCGCCCAGTTGCGGGTTCGGGTTGGTCGGACCGCCGCCGTTGCGGGTGTACAGGGTGAAGACCGTGCCTTCGGGCACGCCGGCTTCCTTGAGCAGGGCGCGGGCCTTTTCCAGGTTCTGCGGCGGGTTCTTCAGCTTGTCGTTGTAGCCCAGCAGGGTTGACGGGTAGGGGTTGACCGCGGCGATGGCGTTGCCCTTGCCGTACAGGGTGTCGACGTAGGTCTGCTTGTCCAGGGCCAGTTCGATGGCCCGGCGCACCCGCACGTCGCTCAGGTACTTGTGCTCGGTGTTGATGGCGGTGTAGCCGGTGGCCATGGCCGCCATGCTGACCACCTGCAGGTTCGGATCGGCCTGGATGCTCGGCACGTCATCCGGTTTCGGATACAGCGCCACCTGGCACTCGTTGGCCCGCAGCTTCTGCAGGCGGGTGTTGTTGTCCGGGGTGATGGCGAAGACCAGGACCTCGGCCGGCGGCTTGCCACGGAAATAGTCCGGGTTGGCCTTGTAGCGCACCTGGGCATCCTTGGCATAACGCTGGAACACGAACGGGCCGGTGCCGATCGGCTTGGCGTTCAGATCGTCCTGCTTGCCGGCCTTGAGCAACTGGCCTGCGTATTCGGCGGAGTGGATCGAGGTGAAGGCCATGCCCAGGTCGAGCAGGAAGGGCGCTTCGGGACGGGACAGGGTGAAACGCACGGTCATGTCGTCGACTTTCTCGACGTTCTTCAACAGGTCCTGGAAGCCCATGCTTTCAAAATAGGGGAAGCCCACCGTGGACTGCTTGTGCCAGGGGTGGTTCGGGTCCAGCTGGCGCTGGAAGCTCCAGAGCACATCGTCGGCATTGAGCTCGCGGGTCGGCTTGAAGTAATCGGTGGTGTGGAACTTGACGCCCTTGCGCAGATGGAACGTGTACTGCAGGCCGTCGGGGCTGATTTCCCAGCTTTCGGCCAGGGCCGGCTGGATCTCGGCGGTGCCCGGCTTGAAGTCCACCAGGCGGTTGAACAGGGTCTCGGCCGCGGCGTCGGATGTGACGGCGGTGGTGTACAGCACCGGGTCGAAACCTTCCGGGCTGGCTTCGGTGCAAACCACCAAGGGTTTTGCCGAAACGCCGACGGCTATGGTCAGCAGGCTGGCTGCGACGGCCGCCCGCAGGGAAAGCATCTTCATATAAACCCTCCGTAATCAAATGAGCCAGATTAGTCGCTGGGGCCGATTCGTCGAGCCGGCCCCGGCGTCGTTGCCTATCGGGATCCCGGGATCAAAGAATCTTGAACGGGATGGTGGTGACCAGACGGAACTCGTTGAGGTTGCCGTCGGCCTGGTTTTCCGAGGCACGGTGAGTGGTGTAGGTGGCGCGAATGGCGGTGGCCTTCAGCGGACCGCTCTGCACCGCGTAGGAGGCGCCGATGCCGTATTCGTAGTGGTGCTCACCGTTCATGTTGCGCACGTCATAGGCGGTGCCGGTGTAGTGGGTACCGTCGATGCCCCAGCCGCGAGCCTGGTAGATGTTGAACTTCAGGCCTGGCACACCGTATTCGGCCATGTTCAGACCGTAGGCGATCTGGAAGGATTTCTCGTTCGGGCCGTTGAAGTCCGACAGCAGGGAGTTGGCCAGGTAGATGCCGTTGGTTTCGTGCAGGTAGTCGAAGTACTCGTTACCGTTGATCTCCTGGTAGGAGAAGGTCAGGCTGTGGGCCTGGTGGGTCAGTCCGAAGGACAGCGAGTAGGTGTCGTTGTCGATCTCACCCATCTTCTTTTTGCCGGTGTCGACGGTCTTGTAGTAGTTCAGGCCGGTGGTCAGGCTCAGCACCGAGCTGTCGCCCAGGTCGTGGGTGGCACCGAAGTAGTACTGGTTCCAGAAATCTTCGACGTGGGCGCCGTAGAGACTGGTCTTCAGGCTCTTGAATGGCTGGTAGTTGATACCGGCGGTGTTGACGTGGTCGGTCTCGGCACCGTTGTTGGTGTACTCGGAACGGAATTTCGACAGGCTCTGCTCGGTCCGTGGCGAGACGCGATCGAAGGTGGCGACGTCGAAAGACAGGTTGTTCAGCTCTTCGCTGTGCAGGCTCACACCTTCGAAGCTGGAAGGCAGCGCACGGTTGCCGATGGTGTCGACGATCGGGGTGCTGAAGTTCTGGCGGCCGGCGGTCAGGGTGGTGTTCGACACGCGGAACTTGACGTTGGCCAGGCCCAGCTTGCTCCACTGGCCGACGGCGTCGCCGTCGCTGTGGGTCAGGGTCCGGTTGCCACCGCCGGCCAGGTCCTTGCGGTCACGGTCCAGGGCGATGGCGTTGTAGGCGGCGACTTCGGTGCTGACGCCGACGGTGCCCTGGGTGAAGCCCGAGGTGTAGTTCAGGATGGTGCCCTGGACCCAGTTGATACGACGTGGGGTCGGGGTCGGGGTGTCGCCGCCTTTCTTGTAGGAGAAACGGTCATCACGGCGTTTCAGTTCGTTGGCGTACCAGTTACGGGTCGTACCGCCCAGGCTCTGGCCATCGATGAAGCCCTTGGCTTCACTCTGGGCATTACTGGTGTTGAGGCCGGTCGGAATGAATTCCTGGCTTTGCGATTCCGCATGGGCCATGAGGCTGGCACTACTGATTGCTAAGGCTAACAACGCTTTCTGAGAGAGTTTCAACGTAAAGCTCCTTTATTTTCTTTTTTGGTTACCGGCCTTTTAGGTATGCCGGTTGTTTGGGGTGAACTCTTTTTCTTGTCGCAAACGTTTGCTTGGCAGTGACTCGCCGAATTTCGGCTGCAAGATTGCGTGAGGGCGAAATTCGCCCCCAACGCGTGGGTCACGGTTTTTATTGTTCGATACTGACGCCCGAGAACGAGTTGCGACCGAAGGGGCTGACCTTGAAGTCATGCACCTTGGCGCTTAACGGCTGGTTCACCGTCGAGTGGGCGATCGGGGTGATGGGCACCTGCTGCTTGAGCAACTGCTGGGCCTGCTTGTAAAGCACTGTCCGCTGGTCACGGTCAGTGACGATCTTGGCTTGCTTGATCAGCTTGTCGTATTGCGGGTCGCACCACATGGAGTAGTTGTTGCCGCCGATCGCGTCACAGCTGTAGAGCGTGCCGAGCCAGTTGTCCGGGTCGCCGTTGTCACCGGTCCAGCCGATCAGACTGATGTCGTGCTCGCCATTCTTGGTGCGCTTGATGTATTCGCCCCATTCGTAGCTGACGATCTTCACCTTGAGGCCGATCTTCGCCCAGTCGGCCTGGAGCATTTCGGCCATCAGCTTGGCGTTGGGGTTGTACGGACGCTGGACCGGCATGGCCCACAGGGTGATCTCGGTGCCTTCCTTGACGCCGGCGGCCTTGAGCAGTTCCTTGGCCTTTTCCGGGTCGTAGGCGGCGTCCCTGATGGTGTCGTCATAGGACCACTGGGTCGGCGGCATGGCGTTGACCGCCAGTTGACCGGCGCCCTGGTAGACCGCGTTGAGGATGCTCGGCTTGTTCACCGCCATGTCCAGGGCCCGGCGCACTTCAGGCTGGTCGAACGGCTTGTGGCGGACGTTGTAGGCGATGTAGCCGAGGTTGAACCCCGGTTTTTCGATCACCTGCAGCTTGGGATCGCTCTTGAGCGCCGGGACGTCGGCCGGGCGTGGGTGCAAGGTCACCTGGCATTCATTGCGCTTGAGTTTCTGTACGCGTACCGAGGCATCGGTGTTGATCGAGAAAATCAGCTGGTCGAGCTTGACCTTCTCCGGGTCCCAGTAGTGGTTGTTGGCGGCGTAGCGGATCTGCGTGTCCTTCTGGTAACGCTGGAACACGTAGGGCCCGGTGCCGATGGGCTGCTGGTTGATCTCGCTCGGGTTGCCGGCCTTGAGCAACTGTTCGGCGTACTCGGCGGAGAGGATCGAGGCGAAGCTCATGGCGAGGTTCTGGATGAACGCGGCGTCGACGCTGTTGAGGGTCATGACCACGGTCAGCGGCCCGGTCTTTTCGACCTTGGCGATATTCTTGTTCAGGCTCATCCCGGTGAAGTAGGGGAACTCGGTGGGGTAGGCCTTGCGGAACGGGTGTTCGGGATCGAGCATGCGGTTGAAGGTGAACAGCACGTCGTCGGCATTGAAGTCGCGATGGGGGGTGAAGTACTTGGTGGTGTGGAACTTCACGCCTTCGCGCAGGTGGAAGGTATACACCAGGCCATCCGGCGAGATATCCCAGCTCTTGGCCAGCGCCGGTGCGACGGTGGTCTCGCCTCGGACGAATTCCACCAGCCGGTTGTAGATCGGCTCGGCGGCATCGTTGTCGGTCGCGGCGGTGTACTGCGCGGTGTCAAACCCGGCCGGGCTGCCCTCGGAGCAGAACACCAGGCTACCGGCAGCCTGGGCGCAAGCAGTGCCCGCCAGCAGGGCGGTACTGATCAAAGCGGATAAAACGAAGGTATGGCGCATGACGATCTCAATCCATTTTTATTGTCGTTGGTGAGCAATTGCCATGTCGTGCTACATGGAAACATCACCAACCCAGTCAGTCGAATACAGCAGTGCCGCTCATCAGCATGTGTCGGTGATGTCCTGACGTTATGGCGCCAAGTCAATGCCGTAAATGCGTAGAGCCTGAGAGAGTTGTAGGAAAAAACTGCGCTTCTGACTCATCTTTCCTAAGTCGGACGGTCAGGGAGAGGGCAATTCCTGCAATTCTGGCGGGTAGCGCAAAGGCGACGTGTTGCGACGTCGCCTTTGCGGGACCTTACTTGCTGACGCTGACGCCGTAGAACGAGTTCAAGCCGAACGGGCTGATCTTGAAGTCTTTCACGGTAGCGCTCATGGGTTGATACACCGTCGAGTGCGCGATCGGTGTGTACGGGACATCATCCTTGAGAATGTGCTGGGCCTGCTTGTACAGCTCGGTGCGCTTGGCCTGGTCGGAGGTCGACTTGGCTTCCTTCATCAGGCTGTCGTATTTCGGCGTGCAGTACTTCGAGAAGTTGTTGCCGTTGATGGCATCGCAACCGAACAGTACGTTCAGCCAGTTGTCCGGGTCACCGTTGTCACCGCTCCAGCCGATGATCATCGCCTGCTGCTCGCCGGCCTTGGCGCGCTTGAGGTATTCACCCCACTCATAGCTGACGATCTTCACGTTCAGGCCGATGTTCTTCCAGTCGGACTGGAGCATTTCCGCCATCAGCTTGGCGTTCGGGTTGTACGGACGCTGGACCGGCATGGCCCACAGCTTGATCTCGGTGCCTTCCTTGATGCCCGCTTCCTTGAGCAGTTGCTTGGCTTTCTCGGGATCGTACTTGGCATCCTTGATGGTGGTGTCGTAGGACCACTGGGTCGGCGGCATGGCGTTGACGGCCAGCTGGCCGGCGCCCTGGTACACCGATTCGATGATCTGCGGCTTGTTCACGGCCATGTCCAGCGCCTGGCGAACGCGCAGGTCGGCCAGCGGGTTGGCGGCGGTTTCGCCCTTGAGCACCGGCATCACGTTATAGGCGATGTAGCCCAGGTTGAAACCGGCCTGGCTCGGCATCTGCAGTTTCGGGTCGGCCTTGAGCGGCGCGAGGTCGGCCGGGCGCGGATAGACGCTGACCTGGCACTCGTTCTTCTTGAGTTTCTGCATCCGCACCGAGGCATCGGTGGTGATGGCGAAGATCAGGTTGTCGATCTTCACGTCTTCAGGCTTCCAGTACTCCTTGTTCCCGGTGTAGCGGATGTTGGAGTCTTTCTGGTAGCTCTTGAACACGAACGGACCAGTGCCGACCGGCTTCTGGTTGATGTCGCTGGCCTTGCCTTCCTTGAGCAGCTTGTCGGCGTACTCGGCGGACTGGATGGAGGCGAAGCTCATCGCCAGGTTCTGGATGAAGGCGGCATCGACGGCTTTCAGGGTGAACTTGACGGTGTGGTCGTCGAGCTTCTCGACCTTCGCGATGTTGGTGTCCATCCCCATGTCGGTGAAGTACGGGAACTCGGTCGGGTAGGCCTTGCGGAACGGCATGTCCTTGTCGAGCATGCGGTTGAAGGTGAAGAGCACGTCGTCGGCGTTGAAATTGCGCGTCGGCTTGAAGTAATCGGTGGTGTGGAACTTGACCCCTTCGCGCAGGTGGAAGGTGTAGGTCAGGCCGTCGGGCGAAATGTCCCAACTGGTCGCCAGGCCAGGAACCACGGCGGTGCCGCCACGTTCAAACTGGCTCAGACGGTTGAAGACGGTTTCGGCAGAGGCATCGAAGTCGGTTCCGGCGGTGTATTGGCCAGGATCGAAACCGGCCGGGCTCCCTTCGGAGCAGTACACCAGGTTTGTCGCTGCGAGGGCGAACGGTGCGCTGGCCAGGAGGCCTGCGCCAACAAAAAACGGAATGACTGCTTTTTTAAGCATTGGTGGCCTCATGATTTGTTGTCATTTTTGGTTGTGAGGACGACCTCGTGAGTCGACCTGCGGATACTTATGCAGGCCCTGTACCCATTGCAAGATGCAGATAGGCTGCAAGTCTCAAAGTGTGGCACGAACGTACAGGAATGTCGCAAATGTATAAATACTGACGCATTTGACCGTTTGCATCGGGTTTTTCCGGTGCAAACGGCGCACTGCGAGTGGGCAAGCGGGGCGTCTGGCGCACCCGGTTGGGGCGTTGGTGTTACTTATCCAGACTCACGCCGTAGAAGGGTGTCAGGCCGAATGGACTGATCCTGAAATCACGGACTTCCTTGCGCAGCGGCTGGAATACCGTCGAGTTGGCGATCGGTGTGATCGGCACCTGTTCCTTGAGGATTTTCTGCGCCTGTTGATAGAGCTTCACCCGCTCATCGCGGTTGCTGGACAGCTTGGCCTTCTGGACCAGCTTGTCATAGTCCGGGTCGCACCACTTGGCGTAGTTGCTGCCCTTGACCGCGGCGCAGCTGTACAGCACGCCCAGCCAGTTGTCCGGGTCGCCGTTGTCGCCGGTCCAGCCATAGATCATCGCGTCATGCTCGCCATTCTTGGCGCGCTTGATGTACTCGCCCCACTCATAGCTGACGATGTTGGCCTTGATCCCGACCTTGGCCCAGTCCTGCTGGATCATCTGCGCCGACATCCGCGCATTGGGGTTCGACGCGCGCTGCACGGTCATTGCCCACAGGTCGATGCGGGTGCCGGGCGCGACACCGGCCTCCTTGAGCAGCGCCTTGGCCCTGGTCGGATCGTAGGGTGCATCCTTGATGTTCGGGTCGAACGACCACTGCGCCGGTGGCAGGGCGTTCTGCGCCAGTTGCCCGGCGCCCTGGTACACCGCCTTGATGATCGCCGGCTTGTCGATGGCCATGTCCAGCGCCTGGCGGACCTTGAGCTGGTCGAGTGGCTTGTGGGTGACGTTGTAGGCCAGAAAGCCCAGGTTGAAGCCGGCCTGTTGCAGCACCTGCAGGTTCGGGTCCTGCTTCATCACCTCGATGTCGGCCGGGCGCGGGTAGCCGCTGACCTGGCATTCACCGGCCTTGAGCTTCTGCAGGCGGGCGGCGGCATCCGGGGTGATGGCGAAGACCAGGTTGTCGAGCTTGACGTCCTCGGGTTTCCAGTAGGCCTTGTTGGCGCTGTAGCGGATCTGCGCATCCTTCTGGTAGCGCTTGAACACGAATGGCCCGGTGCCCACCGGTTTCTGGTTGAGTTCCTCGGCCTTGCCCTCCTTGAGCAGCTTGTCGGCGTATTCGGCGGACTGGATCGAGGCGAAGCTCATCGCCAGGTTCTGCACGAAGGCCGCATCGACATTGTTCAGGTTGAAGCGCACGGTCTGTTCGTCGAGTTTCTCGATGTTCCTGATCGTGGTGTCCAGGCCCATGTCGGTGAAGTACGGCGACTCGGAAGGGTAGGCCTTGCGGAATGGCATGTTCTTGTCGAGCAGACGGTTGAAGGTGAACAGCACATCGTCGGCGTTGAAGTCGCGGCTCGGGGTGAAATAGTCGGTGGTATGGAACTTCACGCCCTGGCGCAGGTGGAAGGTGTAGGCCAGGCCGTCCGGGGACACTTCCCAACGGGTGGCCAGGCCGGGTTCGACCTCGGTGCCGCCACGCTTGAACTGGGTCAGGCGGTTGAACACGGTTTCCGCCGAGGCATCGAAGTCGGTGCCGCTGGTGTACTGGCTGGGGTCGAAGCCGGCCGGGCTGGCCTCCGAGCAGTAGACCAGGGTGCTGGCGGCCTGGGCCAGCGGAGCGCAGGCCAACAGGCCGGCGGCAAGGAGCAGCGGTTTGAATACGGTTCTTTCCATGGAATCCCCTGGGAGTGCCTTTAGCGAGCGAAAAAAAACGGCGGTCACCGAGGTTACCGCCGTTGCGGGCCGCTTAGAAAGCACTTGTGGGGCTTTGGCCGGGCTTATTGCAGGACTTCGATCACGCCGTCGGCACTCATCTTCACTTCGCTGGTACCGGCCTCGACTTCCGGTGCCGGTGCCGAATCCATCGCGGCCGCCTTCATCATCATCGGAGCGCGGGCGTAGGGCTGTGGATAACCGCCGCTGTTGAGGTTCAGGTTGACGATCTTGTAGCTCTTGCCGCCGAGAGCTTCGGTGGCGATCTGGGCGCGGGCCTTGAAGGCGTTGACCGCGTCCTTGAGCAGGGCGTCCTCGCTGGTCTTGCGCGCTGCGGTGGAGATGGCGAAGTTCATGCTGTCCATCTTCAGGGTCTGCATCAGGTCGCCGGTGAGCTTGGACAGGGCGGCGAAGTCCGGGCTTTCCAGGCGCAGTTCGGCGCGCTCCTGCCAGCCGGTGATCTTCTGGGTCTTGCTGTCGTAGATCGGGTAGCTGTTGCGTGAGCCCTGGCGCAGGGTCACGGCCTTCACTTCGCGGGCCTCGCCAAGGGCCTTGTTCATGGTGGTGGTGATCTGTGCGGCGAGCTTGGCCGGGTCGGCGTTCTGCGCCTCGGTGTAGAGGGTGACGATCATCAGGTCGCGCGCCACTTCCTGGCTGGCTTCGGCCCGCAGGGAGACCTGGTTGTAATGAAGCTCATCGGCAGCCAACGCCGGCAGGCTGGCCAGGGTGGCGGTGCTGAGGGCGATCAGGGTGGCGCTGCGAGTGAACCGTTGCATAGAGACTCCTTGAGATACGGGACGCGACGGTCGTCGGGCGATGTCGCGTGAACCCATGAGACTCTAGCGGTTATCGTCGGTTTCACCCAATTACAACTTCTATACATATGTAAGGAACTGTTGTCGGGAGAGCTGTGGCCGTTTGCCGCACTTTTGCCAGACGGGCGCCCGGCTTGGGTATACTCGTGAGGGTCCGCCTGGAGCGCTCATCAGGAGAGCTCATGCTCGCCCCCTTTCAATTGCTGTCCGCGACTCGCCAGAATCTCTGGCGCCTGACGTTCATCCGTATCCTGGTGCTGGCTGCCCAGGCCGGCTCGGTAGGCATTGCCTACGGCTTCGAACTGCTGCCGCTGCCCTGGCTGCAACTGTGGACCACGCTGGCCTGCTCCGCGGTGCTGTGCGCCTTCACCGTCGTGCGCCTGCGCACCACCTGGCCGGTCACCGAACTCGAGTATGCCGTGCAACTGGCCTGCGACCTGTTCATCCACAGTGCGCTGCTGTATTTCTCCGGTGGTTCGACCAACCCCTTCGTGTCCTATTACCTGGTGCCGCTGACCATCGCCGCGGTGACCTTGCCCTGGCGTTTCTCGCTGGTGCTTTCCGGCGTCGCGCTGGCGCTGTACACCCTGCTGCTGGTGCAGTTCTACCCCTTGGAAACCTTGCCGATCTCGCGGGAAAAACTGCAGATTTACGGCATGTGGCTGAGCTTCGCCCTGGCCGCCGCGGTGATCACCTTCTTTGCCGCGAAGATGGCCGAGGAGCTGCGCCGCCAGGAAGAACTGCGCGCGCTGCGCCGTGAAGAGGGCCTGCGTGACCAGCAACTGCTGGCCGTGGCGACCCAGGCTGCCGGTGCCGCCCATGAACTGGGTACGCCGCTGGCAACCATGAGCGTGCTGCTCAAGGAAATGCGCCAGGACCATCCGGACCCCCTGCTCCAGGACGACCTGAGCGTGCTCCAGGACCAGGTCAAGCTGTGCAAGGAGACCCTGCAGCAACTGGTGCGCGCCGCCGAGGCCAATCGCCGGCTGGCGGTCGAGATGCAGGATGTCACCGTCTGGCTCGACGAGGCGCTGAACCGCTGGCACCTGATGCGTCCGGAAGCCAGCTACCGCTTCCAGCGCCTGGGGCAGGGCGAGGTGCCGCGCCTGGCCCCGCCGCCGGACCTGACCCAGGCCCTGCTCAACCTGTTGAACAACGCCGCCGATGCCTGCCCCGAAGGCCTGGAAGTGCGACTCGACTGGGATGAGGAGAACTTCACCATCAGTATTCGCGACCACGGCGCCGGTGTGCCGCTGGCCATCGCCGAGCAGATCGGCAAGCCGTTCTTTACCACCAAGGGCAAGGGCTTCGGCCTCGGCCTGTTCTTGAGCAAGGCCAGCGTGACACGCGCTGGCGGCTCGGTGAAACTCTACAGTCATGAGGAAGGTGGCACGCTCACCGAGCTGCGCCTGCCCCGTGTTGCCCGAGGAGACGAAGCATGAGTGACGAGATCCAGGTCGAAGGCGAGGAACTGCCGCACCTGTTGCTGGTGGATGACGACGCCACCTTTACCCGTGTGATGGCACGGGCCATGAGCCGTCGCGGTTTCCGCGTCAGCATCGCCGGTTCCGCCGAAGAGGGGCTGATCCTGGCCCAGCAGGACCTGCCGGACTATGCCGCGCTGGACCTGAAGATGGAGGGCGACTCCGGCCTGGTGCTGCTGCCCAAGCTGCTGGAACTGGATCCGGAGATGCGTGTGCTGATCCTGACCGGCTATTCCAGCATCGCCACCGCGGTGGAGGCGATCAAGCGCGGTGCCTGCAACTACCTGTGCAAGCCGGCGGATGCCGACGACGTGCTGGCGGCCCTGCTTTCCGAGCATGCCGACCTCGACACCCTGGTACCGGAAAACCCGATGTCGGTGGACCGCCTGCAGTGGGAACACATCCAGCGGGTGCTCACCGAGCACGAGGGCAACATCTCCGCGACGGCCCGTGCCCTGGGCATGCACCGGCGGACCCTGCAGCGCAAATTGCAGAAACGGCCGGTGCGCCGCTGAACCGGCGCTGAACGGAATCCTTTCAAGCTGCACGCCTGCCCAGGCGAATCATCTATGATCGGTTGGTGAAATTTCTTACGCCAACCGAGCCTTAGAATGACTAAGAACGCTGAATATTCCGCGGTCAACGATGCAGTAAAAGGTCAGTTTTTTCGTAGGGTCTGGCAGTTGGCCTCGCCTTACTGGCGCAGTGAGGAGAAGGGCAAGGCCTGGTTGCTGCTGATCAGCGTGGTTGCACTTTCGCTGTTCAGCGTCGGCATCTCCGTCTGGCTCAACAGTTGGTACAAGGACTTCTACAACGCCCTGCAGGAAAAGAACAGCGAGGCCTTCTGGCACCTGATCCTGTATTTCGGCGCGATCGCCGCCGTCGCCATCCTGGGGGCGGTGTATCGGCTCTACCTGACCCAGATGCTGACCATCAGTTGGCGGCGCTGGCTGACCGAGCAGCACTTCAAGCGCTGGCTAGAGCACAAGAACTACTACCAGATGGAGTCGGGCGGGCACACCGACAACCCCGACCAGCGGTTGAGCGAAGACCTCAACAGTTTCACCAGCGATACCCTGACCCTGAGCCTCGGGCTGTTTCGCACGGTCGTCAGCCTGGTGTCGTTCTCGATCATCCTCTGGGGCGTTTCGGGGAGCATCGAGGTGTTCGGCATCACCATCCCCGGCTACATGTTCTGGTGCGCCTTCCTCTACGCGGCCATCGGCAGTTGGCTGACCCGGGTGATCGGCAGCAGCCTGATCCCGCTGAACAACCAGCAGCAGCGCTTCGAAGCCGACCTGCGTTTCTCCCTGGTGCGGGTGCGCGAGAATGCCGAAAGCATCGCCCTGTACGATGGCGAGCCGAACGAGAACCAGCGCCTGAGCAGCCGTTTCGGCAAGGTCTGGTCCAACTACTGGGCGCTGATGCGGGTCACCAAGCGCCTGACCTTTTTCACCTCCGGTTATGCCCAGATCGCGATCATCTTCCCCTTCATCGTCGCCGCGCCACGCTACTTCGCCGGCAAGATCCAGCTCGGCGAACTGATGCAGATCAACTCGGCGTTTGGCAATGTGCAGGAGAACTTCAGCTGGTTCATCGATGCCTACTCGAACATCGCGGTATGGAAGGCCACCTGCGACCGTCTGCTGAGTTTCCGCCAGGCCATGCTCGATAACGAGGAGCGTGCCGCGGCCATCGACGTGCAGAACCGGGGCGACAGCTTGCAGGTGAGCGACCTGAGCCTGGACCTGGCGGATGGTCGGCACCTGCTGGCCGGGGCGAACATGGCGGTGGCGGCGGGCGAGCGGGTAATGCTCAGCGGGCGTTCCGGCAGCGGCAAGAGCACCCTGTTGCGGGCCATGGGCAAGCTCTGGCCAAGGGGGCGCGGCAGCATTCGGCTACCGGCTGCGCGTTCGTTGTTCCTGCCACAGAAGCCTTATCTGCCGATCGGCAGCCTGCGCGAGGTGATGAGTTATCCACAGCCGGGCGATGCCTATCCGGACCCGCGTTACCAGGAGGTCCTGCACACCTGCCGCCTTGGACATCTTGCCGGCCGCCTCGATGAGAGCAATCATTGGCAGCGCATGTTGTCACCGGGTGAGCAGCAACGCCTGGCCTTCGCCCGGGCACTGCTGTATGCCCCGCAATGGCTGTTCCTCGATGAGGCCACGGCAGCGATGGACGAGGAGGATGAAGCGGCGCTGTACCAGGCATTGATCGACCAGATCCCCGGCCTGAGTATCGTCAGCGTTGGCCACCGCAGCAGCCTGAACAAGTTCCATCCGCGGCATCTGCGTATCGAACAGGGACATCTGGTCACTCAGGAGCCGGTCGGCGCATAGTCGGACGGTGATCGTACAACCTCGTTGAGCTATCATGGGGCTCAGCCGTTCAGCCGAGATAGATGTTCGATATGGAAAACCAGAGCGCCGCGCTCCGCGCACCTCGCAAGCGCCGCAGTCTTGCCCAGGAATTGGTCACGGTCCTGACCGAGCAGATTCGTGATGGCCAGCTCAAGCGCGGCGACAAGCTGCCCACCGAGTCGGCGATCATGGACGCCCACGGCGTCAGCCGCACGGTGGTGCGCGAGGCGATTTCCCGCCTGCAGGCGGCAGGGCAGGTGGAGACCCGCCACGGCATCGGCACCTTCGTGCTGGACACGCCGAGCCCGAGCGGTTTCCGTATCGACCCGGCGACGGTGGTGACCCTGCGTGATGTGCTGGCGATCCTCGAATTGCGTATCAGCCTGGAAGTGGAATCGGCCGGCCTGGCGGCGCAACGGCGCTCGCCCGAGCAACTGGCGGCGATGCGCGCGGCACTGGATGCGCTGAACGACAGCGTGGCCCATGCCAGCGATGCGGTGGCCTCCGATTTCCAGTTCCACCTGCAGATCGCCCTGGCCACCGGCAACCGCTACTTCACCGACATCATGACCCACCTGGGCACCAGCATCATTCCGCGCACGCGCCTGAATTCCGCACGCCTGGCCCATGATGACCAGCAGCACTACATGAATCGGCTGGGGCGCGAGCACGAGGAGATCTACGAGGCCATCGCCCGTCAGGACTCCGACGCGGCGCGGGCGGCGATGCGCCTGCACCTGACCAACAGCCGCGAGCGGTTGCGCCAGGCCCATGAAGAGGCCGAGGCTCAGACTGAGTAGGCTTGCGTCAGCGTTCTTCGCGGGCAAACGCCGCGCCTGCACGGGCGTGGCTGCCCGCGGATAGCGGTTTCAACTGACCGCTCACCCTGCCAGGATCGTGCGATCCACGCGTATGGCCCACTGCACGGCTTTCGCCGATACATCGAACACCACTTTCCCGGTGTCATCCGCCTTCGCCCGGGCCACTGCCACGCCATCGGCCAGCAGTTCCAGCGGCATATCCCTGAGCGACTGGCCGCTAGCCAGCGCAAGTCTTACGGTAAAGGTCATCGTTGATCTCCCTGTCATTGATGGTTGTCGATAAAGGTCGTTGCCTGGTTGTCCAGCGTGCCGATCCGTTCCGGTGAGCCACCGCGGAACTGGCGGAACACGTTGCGTCCGGTCGCGCCGGAGGCGGCATTGACCGGTACGTTGAGGGTCGGCTGGAAGCGGTCGGTCAGTTCGGCATAGGTCGTCCAGGGTCCGATGTAGGATTCGTCCAGCCCCTTGCTGTAGCTGAAGGCATAGCGCACGGCATTTCCCGGCAGCCAGTTGGGTTCGCTGGCGGTGCGGCTCTGCCAGCCATCGGCGCTGATGGTCGGGGCGACGCCGGGCGGGTTCAGGTAGCCCGCGGGCTTGTTCGGCTGATAGTCCTTGAGCAGCAGGTAGGTGCTCCAGCCCCACCAGTTGTCGCTCTGGTTGCGGTCATTGAGGTCGTTGACGTCCTTGCGGCGCAGCACGTTCCCGCCCTTGAGGGCGAACAGCGGGGCGAAATTCAGGCGGTCCTGGCGGTCTTCGACTTTTGCCAGGTCGGGCACCGAGCCCAGGGCGGCGTAACGTTCGGCCGGCACCACAACACCGCTGAGGTAGGCGGCGAACACCTCGTCCGCCGACTGCTGCACCGCTTGCCTGACCTGGCGCCGGTTGCTGTCGTCGATGCTGTCGAAGTAACGCTTGTCGCCGTAGCAGTTCCACTGTTCACCGCGGGCGTTGCGGACTTTCAAACCGTACTGGCTGTCCTCGTCGTGCATGAAGCGCGAGATCAGCGAGCCGACGTCGCTGGGGGTGACGCTGTCGGCCAGTTGCTTGCGGGGGACGCGCAAGTGGCCGGCGGAAAACAGGTCGGTGAGAAAGTGGTCGGCAAAAGCGTTCATTGCATAGGCCAGTTCCAGATCCTGGTCCTTGCCGCTCTGGCGGGCCACCAGCGCCTGTTGCAAGGCTACGGCGTGACCGGCCTGGTAGGCGAGCAGGGCCCATGGGCCGAAGTGGTCCCAGTTGCTGGCGGCCAGTTTCAGGTAGCGGCCGAGGGGGAAGAGCGGCGAGGCGATGCTGCCGCCGCCGGTGATCCTGTTCCATTCGCCCGACAGGGTATCGCCCAGTTCGTCATAGGCCTCGTGCGGTTGCCGGCCATCGCGGATCGCCTGGTTGGCGGCATTGATCTCGGTTTTCATCACCTGCAGGATATTCTGCGCTTCCTCGCGGGAGGCGGGCAGCACGGCCAGCGAGTCGAAGGCTGCGCGAAAGCGCGTCTGGCGGTCCTGCGCGGTGTTGCCGTCGGCGATCGGCCGGTCCGGGATGCCGTAGAAGTCGCCGCCCAGGGCGATGATCTGCCCGTAGGTCAGGGCCAGGCCGTTATTCAGGTGCAGCTCCACCTGCCAGGCGGGAATGGCCGGTGCGTTTTCGGCGAAGCGCAGCAGTGTGGCATCGCCGATGGCGGTGTGCTCGCCGCCTTCGAAGCGGACCTGGGGCGACCCCTTGAGTTGGCTGGCGGGTCCGTTCGGCAGGTGTTCGGGCCGGTGATACTTGAGGGTGTGATGCCCTTCGGCGAGCAGGACGACGGTGCTGCCATCGCCGGGGATTGCAATGCCCTGTTGGCTGAAGAGGCTGTCCAGTTCGGCAATGAGTTTGCCGTCGTGCAGCAGGTTTCGCTGCGGTGTGCGTTCAATGGCTGACATTTCTAGCTCCTTGATATGTCATCGTTTGTTCAATTTAACTGTATGGATATACAGTTAAACAGGAGCATAGATGGAATATTTCCTACGTCAAGGGCGGAAAAGTCTGTGGGACCTGCTGATCTTTGCGATTGAGTTTGTGCGATGACATACGGATGCTGATGAGGCCGTGCATTGCGCACGGCCTTGGTCAGAACACCGACCAGCCGATCCGTTGGCTCAGCAGCTCCAGCGCCGCCATGCCCGCCAGCGAGTTGCCGGCGGTGTTGAGCTCCGGCGACCAGACGCAGATGGTGAACCGTCCCGGTACCACCGCGACGATCCCGCCACCCACGCCGCTCTTGCCCGGCAGGCCGACCCGGTAGGCAAAGTTGCCGGCCTCGTCGTACAGCCCGCTGGTGGCCATGATCGAGTTGACCTGTTGGGTCTGGCGCGCCGTCAGGACCTGCTCGCCGCTGTGCTTGCAGAAGCCGTCGTTGGCCAGGAAGCCGAAGGCGCGGGCCAGGTCGATGCAGTTCATGCGCAGGGCGCAATGGCTGAAGTAGCTGCGCAGCACCGTTTCCACATCGTTGTGAAAATTGCCGAACGACTGCATCAGGTAGGCCATCGCCGCGTTGCGGGCGCGATGCTGGTATTCCGAGTCGGCGACCTTGCCGTCGACCATCACCTGCAGGTTGCCGGACAGCCGTCGCACGAAGTCGCGCATCGACAGGGCCGGGGCGGCGAAGCGCGACTGGTTGATGTCGCAGATCACCAGGGCGCCGGCATTGATGAACGGGTTGCGCGGGCGTCCGCGTTCGAACTCCAGCTGCACCAGCGAGTTGAACGGCTGGCCGGACGGCTCGTGACCCAGGCGCTCCCAGATCGCTTCGCCGGAATGGTTGATCGCCTGGACCAGGCTGAATACCTTGGAAATACTCTGGATCGAGAAGGGCGTCTGCGCATCGCCAGCGTAGTACAGCTCGCCATCGTTGCCGTACACGGCGATGCCCAACTGGTTGGCCGGCACATCGGCCAGCGCCGGGATGTAATTGGCCACCTTGCCCTGGCCGATCAGGGGACGCACTTCATCGAGGATTTCGTTCAACAGCGCTTGCATGCTCGAACTCGCAGTCACTTCCCGCGGGTTGCGGGACTACAAGCTGCTAGACGCCGGGCGCAGGCTTTGAAGCACAGTTTTTATTGCGAGCAAGCGCCGTGTTGCTCTGTGCTAGAGTGCCCTGCCAAGCGCCCTGGAGCCTGCCATGCCCGTTTCGATCCGCCATGCCGCGACGCTGTTGATGTTCGCCGGACTGCCCCTGACCGTCGACGCCGCGCCGGGGGCGCCCTTGCACGGGCAATACCTGCCTCCGGACGACCTGTCCCTGCGCCGCGCCGAGCCGGAGCAGCAGCAACTGTTGCAGGTCACCGAGTATTCGGTGGTGATCGGCAGCCAGCGCCAGTCCAACCAGCAGCCGATTCCGGTGACCTCGTCGCTGCTGGTGCGCCTCAAGGGCAAGCCGTTGAGCAAGGGCGCGACCGTCAACCAGGTGCTGGTCAGCTTCGACGGCGAGAGCAAGAGCCTGAAAAAACCGACGTTCGACGAGGCGAGCAAGACCCTGAACCTGTATTACCCGCTGACCCAGTACCGGGTGGTCATGGACCTTTTGCGCAACGACACGGTGTATTGCCAGTTCCTGAGCTACGCCAACGGCCATATCTGGGCCGACCTGCATACCGGATCAGTTCGTACTCGTTGAGAGCGGAGCAGATGCGGGGGTAAACTGCCCGCCCCGTGTAATATCTGTGGCTGGAGCCGGTAATGCGCAAAGACAAGAAACAGGTGATTGGTGACGAGATCGGCGATGCGCAGGTCAAGTCGTTCCTCGACTTCGAGCCGGCCGATGCAACCTCGCCGTCCCTGCACAAGCTGATCAAGGCCTATCGTGGCCTGCGTATCGACGACTTCGAGCGTTTCCTGGTGTTCTTCAAGGAAGCCGGCTACGACCTCGACGGCAAGGACGAGCATGGCCAGGACTTCGTGACCCTGATCCAGGACCAGCGCAACGCGTCGGACTATATCGAGCTGATCAACAACGCTCGCGGCTGAGTTTTCCACAGCCTGAAAAAAAAACGCCCCGGACCTCAACAGGCCGGGGCGTTTTTCATGGCGCGAGTACCTCAGGCGTAGCTTTCGGTCTCGCTGCTCGGCTCCACCAGCTCCAGGCTGATGTTGTTCTGGGCGTTGATCCGGCGATACAGCGCCGCGTCGGTAGCCAGGGCCTTCTCCCGCGCCGGGAAGATTTCCTGCAGCTTGGCGGCCCATTCACCCTTGGCCTTGTCGGCGAAGCAGCGTTCGATCAGTTCCAGCATGATCGACACGGTCACCGAGGCGCCTGGCGAGGCGCCGAGCAGGGCGGCCAGCGAACCGTCCGCAGCCGCGACCAGTTCGGTACCGAACTGCAGCACGCCGCCTTTCTTCGGGTCCTTCTTGATGATCTGTACCCGCTGGCCGGCCACTTCCAGGCGCCAGTCCTCGGCTTTCGCCTCAGGGTAGAAGCGGCGCAGGGATTCCAGGCGCTGCTCCATCGACTGACGCACTTCGCTGATCAGGTACTTGGTCAGGTCCATGTTGTCGCGGGCCACGGCCAGCATCGGACCGATGTTGCCGGGACGGATCGAGCTCGGCAGGTCGAACAGCGAGCCGTGCTTGAGGAACTTGGTGGTGAAGCCGGCGTAGGGACCGAACAGCAGGGACTTCTTGCCATCGACCACACGGGTGTCCAGGTGCGGCACGGACATCGGTGGCGAGCCCACGGCCGCCTGGCTGTAGACCTTCGCCTGGTGGTGCTTGACCACTTCCGGGTTGTCGCAACGCAGCCACTGGCCGCTGACCGGGAAGCCGCCGAAGCCCTTGCCTTCCTCGATGCCCGAGGCCTGCAGCAGGGGCAGGGCGGCACCGCCGGCACCAAGGAAGACGAACTTGGCGTCGACTTCACGGCTGCTGCCACTGTTGACGTCCTTGATGCTCACGGTCCAGCCGCTGCCGTTGCGCTTGAGGCCGGTCACGCGCTTGCAGTACTTGACCTGGGTGTCCGGGGCGCTGGTCAGGTGGTTGAGCAACTGGTTGGTCAGCGCGCCGAAGTTCACGTCGGTGCCCTTGAGCACACGGGTGGCGGCGATCGGCTGATCGACCGGACGGCCCGGCATCATCAAGGGCATCCACTCGGCCATCTTCGCCCGGTCTTCGGTGTATTCCATCTCGGCGAAGGCGTGGTGCTGGTGCAGCACTTCGAACCGCTTCTTCAGGAAGCCGATGTCCTTTTCACCCTGCACGAAGCTCAGGTGCGGCACCGGGCTGATGAACGACTTGCACGAGCCGAAGGTGCCTTTTTTCGACAGGTAGGCCCAGAACTGCTTGGACACTTCGAACTGGCTGTTGATGTGCACGGCTTTCTTGATGTCGACGGAACCGTCGGCAGCCTGTGGCGTGTAGTTCAGCTCGCACAGCCCGGCGTGGCCGGTACCGGCGTTGTTCCATGGGTTGGAACTCTCCGCGGCACCGGAGTCCATCAGCTCGACGACTTCCAGCTTGATCGCGGGGTCGAGCTCCTTGAGCAGCACCGCGAGGGTCGCACTCATGATGCCGGCCCCTACCAGGACCACATCGACTGCTTCGTTATGCGCCATTAACGCGTCTCCAAAATCTGCAGCACCACATTGACGGCATGGCCGCCAGGAATTGACAGGGCAACGTCAGCCCGGTGTCACTCATGGCCAGGTTCGCCATGTCCGATTTTTCGCAATTTTTTGCAACTTCAGCGGACGCTGTCGGTGGGCTTGAGGTGCGTATGAACGCATTTCAGGCGACTTCCGGCAATTCGACTTATGGTCGAGAGCATCCGATCGTGCAACCAAATCCGTAGGCGGACAGGCTTCAAGCACCTGCCTGGGAATATCGGGTCCTGTGTGATCGAGTCGTCAAGGACGTTAATGGTGCATTTCCAGAGGCAAAACTTTTCATTTGCTCGCCACACTCTCGTGAAGTAGTGAATACCCGTTTTTTCACGCTCTTTTGAAGACGTGAACCTCAAAAAAGGGCTGCCGCGGCCTGTCACCGGGCCCGCGAAGCAAATGCCGGCCGGGAAGCAAGGCTGGCGTACGGGCAAACAGCTCAGTGAACGAGCACAAAGGCAGCTCTGGCAGATTCGGTAAAACGGTGGGTTGCAGGTGCAGCAGCAAGCACGCCGACTTCACTCGATCTGTGTGGGCGGCTCTCTGTGGGCGGTGCGGGGGACCGATGCAGGTGCATCAGCGATACTGCGAGGCCCGATCAGGAGACGTCCTTATAATCGGGGGGAGATTGTAACCAAGAAATGCGCAGAAATGACCCTGTTGAATGACTTTTATTAGCCGTTTGGTCAGATGGTCAACGGCAGCGCCCGACGCGGATGTGACGTCCGTGGGCTGACACGGGCACTGGCAGGCAGTGGCTGGTGCATCCAGGCCAGGCGAATCTCCTCGATTTCGACCCAGCCGTCGCCCGCCGGCGGCAGGTTGCACTGCTTGAAGGCCTGGCAGCGGCCGTCGGCACCGAGCCGGGCGAAGCTGCGTATGGGCTTGCGAGGGAAAAACAGTTGCCAGAGCAATTCCATCGTCACGTTACCTGTTGTCCCGTTGTGGTATCGATGTTGTATCGGGGCTGTTACGTGCGCATGTAGGGGCGGTGAATTAAATGTGACATGACTCCCCCGGTTCGCGGTATCCGCAGCCGCCTGCGGGGCGATGTCTGGTGAGCGGCGCACGTGCACGGCTATACTGACGGCCTGATTGTGCCCAGGCTATATACGAAATCGCTTGAAACTTGGTTATGCGGCGTTAAAAACCGGCTCGGAATGCTCATTTACTCCAGTAAAGTCGGGCGCGACCCCGGCCGTTCCTCGCCGGTTTTTGCCTTGCCTAACCTGCGTTTCAAACAATTTCGTACACAGCCTAGTCCTTGGAGAGATGCGCATGTTGCAACGCCTGTTGTTCGGTTTGATCACTGTGACCAGCCTGACCCTGGTCGGCTGTGCCAACAGTCCTCAGCAGCTTAGCCCGCAACCCACGCTCACTACCCAGCTCGCCCCGGTTGGACATGGGCAGCAAGTGGTGGTCCGGGTTGTCGACGGTCGTCGCTCGCCGGTACTGGGCACTCGTGGCGGCCTCTACCCTGAAACCAGCTCCATCACCGTCCAGGGCGCCGACCTGGTGCCAAGGCTGCAGGCCCAGGCTGAAGCCGCCGTCCGTCTGCTGGGCTTCACCCCAACGCCGAATGCGATGAACGCACCGACCCTGACCGTGACCCTGTCCGACCTGACCTACCAGTCGCCGAAGGACACCACCTACGTGACCGAGGCCACCATCGGGGCCAACTTCCGCTCCGACGTGACCAACGCCAACCAGCGCTACAGCGGCCAGTACGGTGCATCGCTGAACCAGCGCTTCGGCATGGCGCCCAACGAGCAGACCAACACCAAGCTGATCAGTGACGTGTTGAGCGACGCGCTGACCCGGGTCTTCAAGGACCCGAGCATCGGCCGCCTGCTGAGCCAGTAACCCGGCGCAGCAATGGAAAAGCCCGGCTCTGGAGGCCGGGCTTTTTATTGCCTGTCTGTCGACTGCCCGCCTGGGGTCAAGCGGCTTCGATGTGGAAGTCCAGCAGGCTCACGCCGGTGGTCAGGTCGGCTTCGGGCAGGTCGGCGTGCTGATGGCCGCCGAGGGCACAATAGACCAGCCAGTGGCGGTCCTGGACGTTGAACGACATGGCGTCCACCAGGGCTTCCTGTTCATCGCTGGGGGCGATCAGGTAAAGGCGGTCCTGGTTGTTGGCGTGCAGCATGACAAGCTCCGTGAATGTTCTAGGGCGACAGGGTGGCCTGTTAAGGTGACGTTCAGGTGACAGCGCAAATTAATCCGTAAATTGTACGGAGCCGGACACAGGAAACTGTAACGCACGGGTGTTCCCATACCAGCGTGCGCGGCGACGGCTATCTGCCGTTCGTCCGGGTGTTGGACAGGCGCTGGTTCATCCGAGGGTTCATGATGTCGTTGCAATTGATCTGGAGCGTATTCGCCGGGCATCCGGGCAAATGGCTCAACCTGTTCGCCCTGCTGGTGGCCTGCCCCGGTGCATGGCTGTTGCAGCTCACGCGCCGCCGTGAGCTACGGGCGCTGGAAAAGCTGGAGATGCAGAGCGAAGGGCGGTCGATCGATCAGCCGTTGCTGCTGCTCGACTCGCGGGTGGTGCGGGCGAACCGGTTTTTCTACCGGTTCGGGTTCGCCTGCCTGGGGGTGGCGCTGCTGGTGTCCTGGATCAGTACCAGGCTGTAGAGCCTACCCCTTGCCTGGGCGCGGCTTGCCGGTGGATGGCCACTTTTGGCGGATCGTCGGAGCAACGCCCGCAGCAAGCCGGCTCCCACATGGACCGCGTCGAACGCGTTCCCGGCAGGAGCAGGGCTTGCCCGCGAATAGGCCGGCAAGCCCTGCCCCCACCCTGCGACTACGCCCTTACAGCGGTAGCCCCGCCTTGACCCGATACTGGTTGCGCACCGGGGTCGCGTATTGCTGCACCAGGTAGGGCTGGTGTTCGGCCGGGCAGGCGTCCAGGCGGCTTTGCCATTGCTCCCTGGCCTTGTTCAGTTCTTCGGCCGGGAACAGCTCGGCAGCCTTGGGCACCTGTAGCTGCGGATCGGCGTCGCTCCACTGCGCATAGGCCAGGTAATGCACCGGGAACAGCCGGTAGCCACCGAGGATCTGCCGATCCATCTCCTGGGCCAGCACCTTGGTGTCCTCGAAGGCCCCGCTCAATGGCGCGGCAAAATTCACGTGCACGCGGCCCTTGTAGCCGGTGATGCCCTTGGCGATGCTCACGTCATCCTCGCCCGGTGCCTTGCTGTAGCTGCCGGTAGTGGCGCGGATGTACAGCTCGCGGGCCTTGGCCAGGTCGCAAGGGTCGTATTCGTAGCTGATCGACACCGGGGTCAGGTTCAGCGACTGGATGACCTCGGCGAAGGGCTCGTCCTTGCGGCTCATGTGGAACATTTTCAGGATGGCCGACTCGGTGCGGTCGTCACCGTCCTTGGCCCGGCCTTCGGCCTGGGCGATCCAGATCGACTGGCAGTCGTGGCGGATCGAGTGGTTGATGTAGGCCGACAGCAACTGGTAGGCCGCCATTTTTTCCCGCCGCCCGCTGATCGAACGGTGCACGATGAAGCTCTTGTTCAGGCGCATCAGGTCGCTGACGAACGGCTTCTGCAGCAGGTTGTCGCCGATGGCGATGCGTGGCGTCGGCAGGCCGGCATGGTAGACGGCATAGTTGACGAACGCCGGGTCCATGACGATATCGCGATGGTTGGCCAGGAACAGATAGGCGGTGCCGGACTTGAACTGCTCGACGCCGGTATAGGTCACGCCATCGGTGGCCCGTTCGATGGTGTTGTCGACGTAGACCTCGATCTTGTCCTGCAGGGTTGCCACGCATTTCACGTCGGCGAATTCACGACGCAGCCGATAGGCGATCAGTGGCCGTAGCAGCCAGCCAAAGGTTCCGACCAGGCGGGGGAAACGGAAGTGCGTGAGAATATCCAGAAAAGCCTTGTCACCGAGCAACCGGGCCAGCACGGCTGGCACCTCGGAGTCGTCGTAAGGTCGGATGGCATCGAATTCGCCCATCATGCTCTCTTGTTGGAAACGGCTAGGGTAAGTAGAGGGTTGAGTGATAAATAACAAAGCCCGATTGGAAAAATAAGGCTCGGACAAAAATCAGCCTTGCAAATAGACCGGCAATTATACGCACAAGTCACCTTCGGAGGCCGCGATGCTGGAAACTGAGTACTACTCCTGTCCCTACTGTGGTGAAGAAACCGAGGCCTTGCTGGATCTTTCCGGTGGCGACCAGACCTATATCGAGGACTGCCCGGTGTGTTGTCGACCGATCGTGTTCACTCTGCAGACCGACGGTCACGAGTGGATGCTCGACGTTCACACGGAAAACGAGTGATTGGGGGCATCCCGATGCAGCGCATCTATGAGCCGGAAAACCTGATGGAGGGCGAGCTGCTGCTGGGCATGCTCGCCAGCGAAGGCGTGGAGGCGCACCTGGTCGGGCGCGACCTGCTGGGGGGCGTCGGCGAGTTGCCGGTGTTCGGCCTGCTGGCCCTGGCGGTGGAGGATGAGCAGGCGCAGTACGCACGCGAGTTGATCGCCGCGTACAATGCCGCACTGCCGCTGCCTGGCGATGAGCCGGAGCAGGTTGCCGGGGTGCTGCTTTGCTAGGCTGTGTACGAAATTGTTTGAAACGCAGGTTAGGCAAGGCAAAAACCGGCGAGGAAGCGGAGTTTACTGGAGTAAATGAGCATTCCGAGCCGGTTTTTAACGCTGCATAACCAAGTTTCAAGCGATTTCGTACATAGCCTAGCACCCTGATCGAGTTTACAGAACGAGTCGTATTGCCCCATGTGTGGACGTTTTGCCCTGTTTCGCTGGAACCCCGCCTTTGCAGCCTTGCCCGGTTTTCCCGCCGATCAGCAGGCGCAATGGAACATTTCGCCCAACGATTCGGTGCTGATCCTGCGTGCCAACGCCGGCCGGCGTGAACTGGCCAGGGCCCGCTGGGGGCTGACGCCGGCCTGGCTGACCGACCTGTCGCGCACGCCGGCCCATGCCCGGGCCGAAACCCTGGCCGAGCAGCCGATGTTCCGCCAGGCGTTTCGCGAGCGGCGTTGCCTGTTGCCGGCCAACGGTTTCTACGAGTGGCGCGGCACCCAGCGCAAGCGGCCGTACTGGCTGACACCGGCCGAGGGCTCCAGCCTGTTTTTTGCGGCGATCTGGGAGGCCTATCCGGTGCAGGAGCAGGTCTGGCTGAGTACGGCGGTGGTCACGCAATCGGCGGCCAGTCAGCGCCGACCGCTGATTCTCGATGAAGCGGGGCAGGCCGCCTGGTTGGCCGAGGACACCCCGCTGCATGTGTTGCAGGGGTTGCTGGCCAGCCCGCAGATGCCGTTGCGCGAGCGCCTGCTGGCCAACCTGGTGAATGATCCGAAGCTCAATGCGCCGGAGTGCCTGACGCCGGGTTGAGGCCCGGCAATGAGTTGGCTCCTGTCGGGGCCGGGCTGGGTGTTGAACCGGAAACCCTGTAGGAGCCGGGCTTGCCCGCGAAGCTTTTAGCGGCCTGGAGGTCCCTTTCGCGGGCAAGCCCGGCTCCTACAGGGGGTGGGCTTTTTCAGACTAGACCTTGAACTGATTGATCAGGCGCCGCTGCTGCTCCGCCAGCTTGGTCAGTTGCGCACTGGCCGTGCTCGACTCGTCGGCCCCGCCGGCCACCTCGTTCGCCACCTGGCCGATGTTGATCACGTTGCGGTTGATGTCGTCGGCCACCGCGCTCTGTTCCTCGGCCGCGCTGGCGATCTGGGTGTTCATGTCGTTGATCACCGACACCGCCTGGGTAATGGTTTCCAGCGCCTCGGCGGCCTTGGCCGCGTGCTGCACGCTTTCGTCGGTCTTGTGCTGGCTGTCCTCCATGACCCTGACCACTTCGCGGGTGCCCTGCTGCAACTGCTGGATCATCGACTGGATTTCTTCGGTGGCCTGCTGGGTCTTCTGGGCCAGGTTGCGCACCTCGTCGGCGACCACGGCAAAACCACGCCCCTGTTCGCCGGCGCGGGCCGCCTCGATCGCCGCGTTGAGCGCCAGCAGGTTGGTCTGCTCGGCAATGCCGCGAATGGCGGTGAGGATCGCGTTGATGTTCTCGCTGTCCTTGGCCAGGGTCTGCACCACGCCCACGGCGCGGCCGATTTCCACGGCCAGGTCGCCGATGGCGGCGGAGGTATCGCGCACGATGCGCATGCCATCGCTGGCGGCCATGTCCGCGTGGCTGGCGGCCTGTGCCGCCTGGGTGGCGTTGCGGGCCACGTCCTGGGCGGTGGCGGTCATTTCCTGCACGGCGGTGGCCACCTGATCGATCTCGGCCATTTGCTTGTGCACGCCCAGATTGGTGCGGATGGCGATGTCGGCCGTGTGTTCCGAGGAGTCGCTGACGCTCTGCACCGAGGTCACCACCTGGCTGATCATCGCCTGCAACTTGATCAGGAAGGTGTTGAAACCCTTGGCGATCGAGCCCAGTTCGTCGGCGCGGTCGCTGCTCAGGCGGCGGGTCAGGTCGCCTTCGCCCTGGGCGATATCGTCGAGCATCGCCACCATCTGCCGCAGTGGCCGGGCGATGCCGTGGCCGACCAGCCAGATCACCAGCAGGCCGAGCGCGGCGATGACCAGGCCGACCACCGCCATGCCGAACACGTCGGCCTTGCGCTGTTCGTCCAGTTCGTCCTGGAGTTTCTGCAGGTCGGCCATCACCGCGTTCAGCGGCAGTTGCATCATCAGGGTCCAGCGTGCATCGCTCTGGCCGATGCCGAAGGGCAGGTACAGCTCGATCAGCCCTTTGCTCTTGTCGACGTTGTAGGTCACCTCGCCGCGATTGAGCTTGCCCATGGTCGCGACTTTATCGGCATCGAGGATATCGCTGACCTTTTCGCCGAACTTGCTCGGGTCCTTGGTGTAGGCCACCAGGCGGCCGTTGGTACCGACCAGGGCCATGTTACCGGCGCCGTTGTACAGCTTCTGGTTGGCCGCCAGCAGCATGTCCTGGATGAAGTTCACCGACAGGTCGGCACCGACGATGCCCTGGAAGGCGCCGCCCAGCATGATCGGCTGGATGAAGGAGGCGAGCATCACCATCTTGTCGCCGACCTTGTAGGGCGCCGGGTCGATCACACAGGTCTTGCCGGTTTCCTTGGAGCACAGGTAGTACTCGCTCGCCCGCACGCCGGTGGACAGCAACTTCTGGTCGTCCACGTCCACCAGGGTCGAGAAGCCCAGGCTGCCGTCGTCGTTGCGGAACCACCAGGGCAGGAAACGCCCGTCCTTGGCCGCGCCGGCCTTGGCGTTGCCGGCATAGGCCGCGTCGTTGTGATCCAGGGCGTTCTTTTCCCAGGCGATATAGGCGCCGAGCACCTTGGGATTGCGCTCGACATTTTCCTTGATCAGGCTGATCAGCTGTTCGCGGCTGATGCTCAGGACCGGCTTGCCGTCGGCGTCCGGAGTGCCGATCAGGGCGTTGACATGCACCAGGCCGGAGGCGATCAGCAGAGGCGCCTCGAGCTCGCGCTGGATCTGGCTGACCTGGGTTCTGGCCAGGGCATTGAGACGTTGTTCGATGACTTGTTCGAACTGTTCCTGGGTACGTTGTTGCACCATGTCCTGGGTCTTGGCACCGGACACCAGGGCATAGATCACCAGGGCGGCGACCACGCTGAGAACGATGGCGCCGGCCAGGGCCGCGACGGAAAACTGAATCGACTTGAATTTCATGGAGGCTCCGGACGCGGTAGGTGACGTCTGTACGGTTATATCGGCAGGGCATCGGCCGGGCATTAGGGGGCGGGCAGGAAATGACTGTTTTGAGTGTGCCCATGTCGTAAATGAGTAAGTCCCCAGCTCTGATGGATCGCGCTGTGGCGCTGATCGTGAATTTTTTCCTACAAATGTTGAAGCTCGTCTGAAATCCAGGACTACAGATGCTTTGTATCTGGCGTCGATACACATCACCGCCTAGGATAGCCGGCAGTTTTCAGGGAGAGTGTTCATGACTAAACGATTGGTTTTGTGTGCGTTGACGACAGGGCTGCTGCTGGCCGGGTGCCAGGCGGTGAATACCACCAGTGGTGGTGCCGTGGGTGTCCAGCGCCAACAATATATGTTCAGCATGTTGTCGAGCCAGGAAGTCGATCAGATGTACGCCCAGTCGTATCAGAAGACGCTGGGTGAGGCGAAGGGGTCGGGGGTGCTGGACAAGACCAGCACCAATGCCAAGCGGGTTCAGGCCATCGCCAACCGGCTGATCGCCCAGGCGCCGACATTCCGTCCGGATTCGGCCCAGTGGCAGTGGGAAGTCAATCTGATCAAGAGCGATGAACTGAACGCCAACTGCGGCCCTGGCGGCAAGATCATCTTTTACAGCGGCCTGATCGACCAGCTCAAGCTGACCGACGACGAGATCGCCGCAGTGATGGGCCATGAAATCGCCCACGCCCTGCGGGAGCATGGGCGCGAAGCGATGTCCAAGGCCTACGGCCTGGAAATGGCCAAGCAGGGTGCGGGTGCCCTGTTCGGCCTGGGCAAGGACAGCCTGGCGTTGGCCGATACCGTGGCGAACTATGGCATGACCCTGCCCAACAGCCGCGAAAACGAAAACGAGGCCGACCTGATCGGTCTGGAACTGGCGGCTCGCGCCGGCTACAACCCGAATGCGGCTATCAGCCTGTGGAACAAGATGAGCAAGGCCTCTGAAGGCGCGCCGCCGGAGTTCATGAGCACTCACCCGGCGTCCAGCAGCCGGATCGCCTCGTTGCAGGCGGCCATTCCGAAGGTCATGCCGCTGTACCAGCAGGCCCGCAAGTCCTGAGGACCGCAGAGCCTGTCCATTGCCCACGGTGGCGGGGGCTGCCCCTCGCCACCGTGGTTCCCATCAGATCCAGCCGCTGCTCTGCAGTGCCTTGTACACCGCGACGAGCGCCAGGATGAAGAACGCCGAGGCGGCCAGGCGACGGATCAGGGTCAGCGGCAGCTTGTCGGCGGCGAAGTTGCCGGCCAGCACCACCGGCACGTTGGCAATCAGCATGCCCAGGGTGGTGCCGATGATCACCAGCCACAGTTCCGGGTACTGGGCCGCCAGCATGACCGTGGCGACCTGGGTCTTGTCGCCGATCTCCGCGAGGAAGAAGGCAATAAGCGTGGTCAGGAACGGGCCGAACCGGCGGCTGGTGCTGGCTTCGTCATCGTCCATCTTGTCCGGTACCAGGGTCCACAACGCGGTGGCGGTGAAGCTCGCGGCGAGAATCCAGTGCAGGACCGCATCCGAGAAGAAACTGCCGAACCAGGCGCCTACCGCACCGGCTGCGGCATGGTTGGCCAGGGTCGCGGCGACGATACCGGCGATGATCGGCCAGGGTTTGCGAAAACGAGCTGCCAGGATGAGCGCGAGCAATTGCGTCTTGTCGCCGATTTCGGCCAAGGCAACGATTGCGGTGGGAACGAGAAGGGAATCCAGCATCAGGTTTTCCTAAGGGGCGGGTCGACACGGCTATGACACGTACAGCCTTCCCGCCCCGGGTAAGGTGTACGTGTCATAGGTCTTGTCAAACCCCGGGCTCGTCTGTGCGAACCGTGGGTCGCATGCGCCATGGTCTGAGGACCAAGTATGTTGACGCATGCCGGACGAGCGTGGCGCTCGTGGGAGACTACTCCCCTAGGACGGAGCGGATTCTGCCTAGGCAAAACCCATTGCGCAAGCGTTTATTTTTCAGCGACGCCGGGCGCTGTAGATTCGGAAACCGTCGCCTTCGGCCTGGGTCACGCAGGGGCCCAGGTGTTCTTCGATCAGCGGCTGATAGCGTAGGAAGCTGTTGGCGACCAGGCGAAGTTCGCCGCCATTTTGCAGATGTTTACCGGCTTTTTTCAGCAGGTTCTCGCTGGCCTGATAGTCGGTGTGAACCCCGGTGTGGAACGGTGGATTGCTCAGGATCGTACTCAAACCGAGGGGGGCGGCCTCGATGCCGTCCCCGGTCAGCACTTCGCCTTCCAGACCGTTGGTCGCCAGGGTCAGGCGACTGCTGGCGGCGGCGAACGCATCGACGTCGAGCAGGATCACCTGGTTGTCCGGGTAGCGGCGTTTGACCACGGCCCCGAGCACGCCGGCACCGCAGCCGAAATCCAGCAGGGGGCCGCCAGGCAGATTGTCCAGGTGTTCGAGCAACAGGGCCGTGCCACGGTCGAGCCGGCCATGGCTGAACACACCCGGCAGGCTGACCACGGTCAGTGGGCCGTCCGTCAGGTCCAGCCGGTAATGCCTGGCCAGGCTTTCCAGCGGTTTGGCCTGCGGGGCCTCGGCGACGGTGACCTGCCACAGCTGGCAATGCCGCGCGCTGTCGAGCTTGCGCGGTTTGCCGAGTACCGACAGCTGTTTGGCCGCGCCTTCGATGCCGCCGCGTTTTTCGCCGACCAGGAACAGCTCGCCGCCAGGCAGCCGGGCGGCGACGGCATTGAGCAGGTAGTCGGCCAATTCGCGGGACTTGGGCAGGAACACCACGGCGGCGTCGAACGCCGCCTCGGGTGGGGTTACGCCAAAGTGGCTGCGTCCGGCGAAACGCGCGTCGAGCGCCGCCTGGTCACCGGCATGCCAGCACCAGCCGCGGGCATTGGGCAGGTGGCCGAGCAGGTCGTCGGCGGGCAGGCCCACCAGCAGCAGGTTGCCCTGGAAATATTCGGCCTGACGAAGCAGTACTTCACTGCGCGGATCCATGGTCTGCTCCCTGAAAAAAAGTCCGGCAGTCTATCAATTGACGACCCGCAGCGCTGCCCCGGCGAAAAAGCCCCGGGCGTTTTCCGCCAGTTGGCCGACGATGCGCTGCCGGGCTTCGCGGCTGCCCCAGGCGTTGTGCGGGGTGACGATCAGCCTCGGAATGTCGCCGGCCAGCAGCGGGTTGCCGGCGCTGGGCGGCTCGACGCTGAGCACGTCGGTCGCGGCACCGCCGAGATGACCGTTGCGCAGGGCATCGGCCAGCGCCTGCTCGTCGATCAGGCCGCCGCGGGCGGTATTCACCACGAAGGCGCCCGGCTTGAGCAGGGCCAGCTCGGTGGCGCCGATGAAGTGGCGGGTGTGTTCGTTCAACGGGCAGTGCAGGGTCAGGGCATCGACCTGTGGCAGCAATTGCGCCAGGGGGATGCGGTCGTCACGCTGCGGCCGGCCGGGAATCTGCCCCAGCAGCACGCGCATGCCGAAGGCTTCGGCCAGCCTGGCCACCGCTCCGCCCAGTTCGCCATGGCCGAGCAGGCCGAGGGTCTTGCCCTGCAACTCGACGATCGGGAAGTCCAGCAGGCAGAACTGCGTCGCCTGCTGCCAGCGGCCTTCGCCCACGGCCTTCTGGTAGTCGTTCAGACGGGTCGCCAGGGCCAGCAGCAACATCAGCGTGTGCTGGGCCACCGACGGCGTGCCATAGGCCTGGCAGTTGCTGACGGTGATCCCCTGTTTGCGGGCAGCCACCAGGTCGACGTTGTTGGTACCGGTGGCGGACACCAGGATCAGTTTCAGCTCGGGGCAGGCCGCCAGTGTCGCGGCATCCAGCGGCACCTTGTTGCTGATGGCGACGGTCGCGCCCTCCAGGTTTTCCAGCAGGTTCTGCGCCGTGGTCCGGCTGCACAGGCGCAATTCATCGAAGCAACTGCGCAGGGGGGCGAGGTCGAGATCGCCGAGGTCCAGGGACGGGTGATCGAGAAATACCGCGCGGCGAGGGTGGCTCATCAACTGTACCTTTTTTGCTGTCGGTTGAACGCGTAAGGTAGCCAGCCTAACAGATGACCTGCCCAGTGGCCTGTGTGGCTAAATTCGCATACCCCACTCCGGGCCCAGGGCTTCGCCAGACTGCGCTGCCACTCCTCGCCGTAGCCCTGCTACGACTCGTCATGGCGCCTTGTCTGGCAAACCCCTGGACCCGAACTTGAGTGTTCGAATTAACCGTACAGGCCACTCGTTACCGAGGAGTCCACCGACGTGTCCATGTACCTGACCGAATTCTTGACCGTTGCGCTGATCCACCTGCTGGCGGTGGCCAGTCCGGGGCCCGACTTTGCCGTGGTGGTAAGGGAAAGCGTGACCCACGGGCGCCGTGCCGGCACCTGGACCGCCCTGGGGGTCGGCAGCGCGATCTTCCTGCATGTCGGTTATTCGCTGCTGGGCATCGGCCTGATCGTGTCGCAGTCGATCGTGCTGTTCAACGTGCTGAAATGGCTGGCAGCAGCGTACCTGCTGTACATCGGCTTCAAGGCCCTTCGCGCCAGGCCGGCGGCAGCGGCCACCGAGGCGCTGGCCAGGGAGGCTGGCGAGCGCACGGCGCGTGGGGCCTACGTGGCGGGCTTCGTGACCAATGGCCTGAACCCGAAGGCGACGCTGTTCTTCCTGTCGTTGTTCACCGTGGTGATCAACCCCCATACCCCACTGGCGATCCAGGCCGGCTATGGCGTCTACCTGGCTGCCGCCACCGCGCTATGGTTCTGCCTGGTGGCGCGGCTGTTCAGCCAGCCGCGGGTTCGCGCCGGTTTCGCCCGCATGGGCCACTGGTTCGACCGGACCATGGGCGCGGTGCTGATCGCCATTGGCGTGAAGCTGGCGTTCAGCGAGATGCGTTGAGTGCGCTGAACTGGTTCAGATTGGCGACGTACTCCCGCGGATTCTCCCCGAGCAGGCGGCGAAACATCGAGCTGAATGCCCGGGCACTGCCGTAGCCACAGGCCTTGGCCACCTGCTGCACGCTGTCTCCGGCCAGCAGCCGGGGCAAGGCTTCCATCAGGCGCAACTGCTGGCGCCAGGTGTTGAAGTTCATCCCCAGTTGCTGCTGGAACAGCCGGGCCAGGGTCCGGGTGCTGGCCCCGACCTGCAGGGCCCAGTCCTCCAGGGTGTTGGGGTGGGTCGGGGTCTGCAGCAGGGCCAGGCAGATCCGCTGCAGCCGACGGTCGCTGGGCATGGGAATGTGCAGCGGCAGGTTTTCCAGGGTGGCGAGTTCCTCCAGCATGAGTTGCTGGATCAGCGGATTGCCGGCCTGTTTCGGCCCCTGCACCGCACGCATGATCAGTTCGCGCAGCAACGGGGTGACCGCCAGCACGCAGCAGCCCTGGAGGTTGGCCGGTGACAGCTCGGCAGCGACGAACAGCGAGCGCATGCGCACCTCGCCGCTCATGAAGATTTCGTGTTCCACCTGCGGTGGAATCCACACCGCCCGGGTCGGCGGTATGATCCAGGCCCCCTGGTCCGTCACCAGGCGCATCACGCCGCAGACCGCGTACAGCAACTGCGCTTCGGCATGCCGGTGCCGCTCCTGGTGAGCGCCATCGGGGTAGTCCCGCGGGTAGGCACTGACGGGGGCGTGGAGAAAATGGCTGATCAGCATGTGCGCCAGACTCACTCTGTCCGATTCGATGACTTATATGGCAGAAATGCGTTTTATTGCCAACCTAGCATAAGGCTCCCCCCCCCCCGACTTTCGTGAGGCGTGCCTTCATGCACCAAGCCAGAAACGTGATCCGTTACATCAATGCCGCCCATGTGATCGATCACATGTTCATGCTGATCTTTCCCGCCGCCGTGCTGGGTATGGGCGAGACCTTCGGCCTGGATTTTGCCGCGATGATCGGCCTGTCCCTTGGTGGTTTCATCGCTTTTGGCGCCTGTTCGCTGCCGGCCGGCTGGCTGGGCGATCGCTGGAGTCGACGCAGCATGATGCTGCTGTTCTTTTTCGGCATCGGCGCCGCGGCGGTGTTCACCGGCCTCACCCGCACGGCGCCGATGCTGACCCTGGGGCTGACGCTGATCGGCGTCTTCGCCGCGATCTATCACCCGGTCGGCACGGCGATGCTGGTCAGCTACGCACGCAACCGCGGCCGTGAAATCGGCATCAACGGCATGTGGGGCAACCTCGGCGTGGCATTCTCGGCGTTGATCACCGGTCTGCTGGTGGCGTACTTCGGCTGGCGCGCCGCATTCATCCTGCCCGGAGCGATCTCGATCCTGCTGGGCGTGGGCTTTGCCTTGCAGGTTCGCGAGGAGCCGATTCCGTTGACCGCCCACACCCGCCCCAAGGGTGAAAATGGCCGGCAGATCTCGATGGTCATGGTGTTCAGCGTGCTGGCGCTGGTCACCGCCACCGGTGGGGTGGTGTTCAACGCTACCACCATGACCTACCCGAAGCTGTTCCAGGAGCGCCTGCATGAGCTGTTCGCCTCGCCGCAGACTCTCGGCCTGGTGGTCAGCCTGGCCTATGCCTTCGGCGCGGTCGCGCAGTTGAGCATCGGCCGGGTGATCGACCGCGTCAGCCTCAAATGGCCCTTCGTGCTGCTGACGCTGTGCCAGGCGCCGCTGCTGTTCGGTCTGGCCCAGGTCGATGGCCTGTCGGTGCTGGTGCTGGGGGCGGCGCTGATGTTCGTGGTGTTCGGCCAGGTCACGGTGAACGACGCGATGGTTGCCAACTTCGTCGCGCCGCAGTGGCAGGCGCGGGTATTTGCCCTGCGCTACTGCCTGTCCTTCGGTGCCAGCGCCACGGCGATTCCGCTGATCGCCTACCTCGAGCCGCGCCAGGGATTGACCGGGCTGTACCTGGTCCTGGCCGGGTTCGCTGCCCTGACCTTCATCGCCGCACTGGTGTTTCCCAGGACCCCGGCACAGCTGCCGGCGGCGCAGGTGGCCTGAGGTTCGCGCTGTTTCGGCGTGAATAATGTCCCCTAGCCATTATTCGCGTCCGTCTGCAAATCATCCCTTTGGCTGATTTAGAGAGTGCGCGGCGCCTCTAGAGTGCCTATCTTTAGCCACGACCGTGCAGTCAGAGAAAGGGAACTCCATGTTGCAGACACGCGTAATTCCGCCCGCCGAAGGGGCTTATCGATACCCGCTGCTGATCAAGCGGCTGCTGATGTCCGGCAGCCGCTATGAAAAGACCCGCGAAATCGTCTACCGCGACAAGGTGCGCTACAGCTATCCGACCCTGGCCGAACGGGTCGCCCGCCTGGCCAACGTGCTGACACAGGCCGGGGTCAAGGCCGGCGACACCGTGGCGGTGATGGACTGGGACAGCCATCGCTACCTGGAGTGCATGTTCGCCATTCCGATGCTGGGTGCAGTGATCCACACGATCAACGTGCGTCTGTCGCCGGAGCAGATCCTCTACACCATGAACCACGCCGATGACCGCTTCGTGCTGGTCAACAGCGAGTTCGTCGGGTTGTACCAGGCGATCGCCGGGCAACTGACTACCGTGGAGAAGACCCTGCTGCTCACCGATACCGACGCGACCACGGCCGATCTGCCGAACCTGGTCGGCGAGTACGAGCAACTGCTGGCGGCGGCCAGTCCGGTCTACGATTTCCAGGACTTCGACGAGAACTCCGTCGCCACCACCTTCTACACCACCGGCACCACCGGCAACCCCAAGGGGGTGTACTTCAGCCATCGGCAACTGGTACTGCACACCATGGGCGTTGCGACGGTCATGGGCAGTGTCGACAGCGTGCGGCTGCTGGGCACCAACGACGTATACATGCCGATCACCCCGATGTTCCATGTGCACGCCTGGGGCCTGCCCTATGTGGCGACCATGCTCGGGCTCAAGCAGGTCTATCCCGGGCGCTACGATCCGGAGTACCTGGTGGAGTTGTGGCGCCGGGAGAAGGTCACCTTTTCCCACTGCGTGCCGACCATTCTGCAGATGGTGCTCAACGCCAAAGCCGCGCAGGGCGTCGATTTCAAGGGCTGGAAGATGGTCATCGGCGGCAGCGCATTGAATCGCACGCTGTACGAGACGGCCAAGAGCCGCGGCATCCAGTTGACGGCCGCCTACGGCATGTCGGAGACCGGGCCGCTGGTGTCCTGCGCCCACCTCAACGAGGAATTGATGGCCGGCAGCGAGGACGAGCGCACCACCTACCGGATCAAGGCCGGTGTGCCGGGGCCGCTGGTCGAGGCGGCGATCATCGACGATGACGGCAACTTCCTCCCCGCCGATGGCGAAAGCCAGGGTGAGCTGGTATTGCGTGCACCGTGGCTGAGCGAAGGCTACTTCAACGAGCCGGAGAAGGGCGCCCAGCTCTGGGCCGGGGGCTGGCAGCACACCGGCGATGTCGCGACCCTGGACAGCATGGGCGTGATCGACATCCGCGACCGGATCAAGGATGTGATCAAGACCGGCGGTGAATGGGTGTCGTCCCTGGCCCTGGAAGATCTGGTCAGCCGCCATCCGGGCGTCCGCGAAGTGGCGGTGGTGGGTATCGCCGATCCGCAATGGGGCGAGCGTCCGTTTGCCTTGCTGGTACTGCGCGAGGGCCATCAGCTCGATGCGCGGGAACTCAAGGAACATCTCAAGCCGTTCGTCGAGCTGGGCCACCTGAGCAAGTGGGCGATCCCAAGCCAGATCGCCGTTGTTACTGAAATTCCCAAGACCAGCGTCGGCAAGCTCGACAAGAAGCGTATCCGCCTCGATATCGTCGAATGGCAGGAGAGTAACAGCGCCTTCCTTTCCACCTTGTAATTCCTTCTCGCCACGCCCGTCCGGGCGTGGCAATCCCCGACCAAGCAAGCGCTTGCCTTGCCAAATGATTTTTTTCGGCCATGCTTGCCGAGCCGATTGTGGCGAGGCGGGTCAAAAGGCTGTGCCAGAGTGGTTGCGACTGCAAATCACACTTTAGAGGGATCAAGCAGTGCTACCTGCTGGCTATAGTCCGCCCAGGGATTTTCAATAACGGAGCAGGCACGCGCTATGAACGTGCCACCTCGAACGAGACAGGAAAGCGGGATTTCCATGTGACGGGGCGTTCTTGAAAGTGCTCACTGCCATAACAATAAAGTACATGGAGTAGTGTCGATGATCTCAGTAAACCAGTTCTGGCGCCGGGCGAAGTTGCCCCTGGCCGTCAGCCTCGCCTCTACGCTCGCTGGCCCCGCATTCGGTGTCAGTTTCAACATCGGTGAAATCGAGGGCAGTTTCGACTCGTCGCTGTCGCTGGGGGCCAGTTGGTCGACCCAGAACCCCAACAAGAACCTGATTGGCGTCAACAACGGCGGCAAGGGCCTGTCGCAGACCTCCGATGACGGACACCTGAACTTCAAGGCCGGGGATACCTTCTCGAAGATCTTCAAGGGTATCCATGACCTGGAACTCAAGTACGGCGATACCGGTGTGTTCGTGCGCGGCAAGTACTGGTACGACTTCAAGCTGGAAGACGAGGACCTGAGATTCAAGAACGTCAGCAACGACAACCGCAAGGAAGGCGCCAAGTCGTCCGGCGGGCAGATTCTCGATGCCTTCGTCTACCACAACTATTCCATTGCCGACCTGCCGGGCTCCGTGCGTTTCGGCAAGCAGGTGGTGAGCTGGGGTGAGAGCACCTTCATTGGTGGCGGTATCAACTCCATCAACCCGATCGACGTGTCGGCGTTCCGTCGTCCGGGGGCCGAGATCAAGGAAGGCCTGATTCCGGTCAACATGTTCTATGTGTCCCAGACGCTCACCGACAACCTGTCAGCCGAGGCGTTCTATCAGTTGGAATGGGACCAGACGGTGACGGATAACTGTGGGACGTTCTTCTCGCAGCCCGATGTGATTTCCGATGGTTGCAAAGACAACCTGCGCCTGCTGGCCAAGCGCTCGACCATCGGTGCGGCCAGTCCAGCTGCCCTCGCGGGTTTGACTGCCAGGGGCCTGGACATCAACGAAGAGGGCACGCTGGTTCGTCGTGCCGGTGACCGCGATGCACGCGACGGCGGTCAATTCGGTGTCGCGTTCCACTATAACTATGAGCCGCTGGATACGGAGTTCGGCGCGTACTTCATGAATTACCACAGCCGTGCGCCGATCTTCAGCGCTACGGCGGCAAACCGTGCGGCGTTTCTCACCGCACCCGCATTCGGTTCACTTGCCCCGGTCTATATTGCGGGTAACTCCAGTTATTTCGTCGAGTATCCGGAGGACATTCGTCTATATGGCCTGAGCTTCTCCACCACGCTGCCTACAGGCACCGCCTGGAGCGGCGAACTGAGCTATCGTCCAAACGCTCCAGTTCAATTGAATACCACGGACATCCTGTATGCCGGCGTTACCCCGCTCACCGGTTTTGGCAATGCCTCCCCGCTGAAGGGGGTGATCGGTCAGGACCTGCACGGCTACAACCGCAAGGAAATCACTCAATTCCAGACCACGTTCACACATTTTCTTGACCAGGTCATGGGCGCGAGTCGCTTGACCCTGGTAGGAGAGGTGGGTGTGACCCATGTAGGCGGGCTTGAGAGCAAGTCCAAGGCTCGTTACGGTCGCGATCCGGTATTCGGCCCTGGCCGACTGCCGAATGGTTTCTGCGCAGCCCTCAATACTTCGACGATTGCGGGTGCTGGCGCTGGCGCGGATGGCAGCAACCGTACCTCCAACTGCGACAACGACGGCTTCACCACCGCCACCTCCTGGGGCTACCGCGCCCGGGCGATCTGGGAATACCCGGACGTTTTCGCCGGGGTCAACCTCAAGCCGAACGTGGCCTGGTCCCACGACGTGAAAGGCTACTCGCCAGGTCCTGGCGGCAACTTCGAGGAAGGTCGCAAGGCGGTCAGCCTGGGCCTCGATGCCGAGTACCAGAACACCTACACCGCGAGCCTGGCCTACACCAACTTCTTCGGCGGCGACTACAGCACGGTGGATGACCGTGACTTCGTGGCGCTGAGCGTCGGTGTGAACTTCTAAGCGGGCTGAATTTCAGGAAGAACAAGAACATGAAAATGACCAAGAATCTGTTGCAGGTCGGCGTACTCGGGCTGTCCATGCTGGCGAGCAGCGTGATGGCGGCGGTGTCGGCCGACGAAGCCGCCAAGCTCGGCACCAGCCTGACCCCGATGGGTGCGGAAATGGCCGGTAACGCGGCCGGCACCATCCCGGCCTGGAAACCGATGCCGAAGAACATCGGCAGCGTCGACAGCAAGGGTTTCCTCTCCGACCCGTATGCCAGCGAGAAACCGCTGTTCACCATCACCGCGCAGAACGTCGAGCAGTACAAGAACCAGTTGGCGCCCGGCCAGTACGCGATGATCAAGCGCTACCCGGACACCTTCAAGATGCCGGTGTATCCGTCCCACCGCGGTGCCACGGTACCGGATGACGTGTTTGCCGCGATCAGGGAGAACGCCACCAAGACCAACCTGGTCAGCGGCGGCAACGGCCTGGAGAACTTCAAGACGGCGATCCCGTTCCCGATCCCGAAAAGCGGCGTGGAAGTGATCTGGAACCACATCACCCGCTATCGCGGCGGCAGCGTGACCCGCCTGGTGACCCAGGCCACGCCCCAGGCCAACGGTTCGTTCAGCCTGGTGTACTTCCAGGACCAGTTCGTTTTCCGCGACAAGATGAAGGACTACGATCCGGCCAACCCGGGCAACATCCTGTTCTACTTCAAGCAGAAGGTGACCGCGCCGGCGCGTCTGGCCGGTGGCGTGCTGCTGGTTCACGAAACCCTCGACCAGGTCAAGGAGCCGCGTTCGGCGTGGGTCTACAACGCCGGCCAGCGTCGCGTGCGGCGTGCCCCGCAGGTGTCCTATGACGGCCCGGGTACCGCGGCCGACGGCCTGCGCACTTCCGACAACCTCGACATGTACAACGGCGCACCGGACCGCTACGACTGGAAGCTCGAAGGCAAGAAGGAGATGTACATCGCCTCCGACAGCTACAAGCTCGACGATCCGAAACTCAAGTACACCGACATCATCAAGGCCGGTCATATCAACCAGGACCTGGCTCGCTACGAGCTGCGCCGGGTCTGGCATGTGGTCGCGACCCTGAAGGAAGGCCAGCGCCACATCTATGCCAAGCGTGACTTCTACATCGACGAGGACACCTGGCAGGCGGCGGTGATCGACCACTACGACGGTCGTGGCCAACTGTGGCGCGTGGCCGAGGCCCATGCCGAGAACTACTACGACAAGCAGGTGCCGTGGTACGCCCTGGAAACCCTCTACGACCTGCAGTCCGGCCGTTACCTGGCGCTGGGCATGAAGAACGAAGAGAAGCAGGCGTATGACTTCGGCTTCACCGCCAGCACCAGTGACTTCACCCCCGCAGCATTGCGCCAGGACGGCGTTCGCTGAGGTTTTTCGTAGGACAGAGGCGCATCCTCTGTCAGAACGCCCCGACAGGTTCGGGGCGTTTTTTTGCCCGGCAAAACTGTGGCTAGATATTTCAATATGCAGGCATTTCGACACATTTACGCTAAAAAACCTTCATTGCGCTGACCATTCCCGCTAGTCTGCGCTGATGTGCCTTGCCGATAACCGCCTTTGACAAGAGCCGGCCATGACTGATCTGTTCCGTATGCCAGACCCCGTGGTCCCGGCCATACCTGCACTGGAAGGACGCTTCTACCGACCGCCGTTGCCAGAAGGGCATGTGCTGCGACCTCGTCTGTGCGAACGTCTGGGCGAGGGGCTCAATGGCCGTCTGCTGTTGATCAGTGCCCCGGCCGGTTTTGGCAAGAGTTCGCTGGCGGTGGAGTTCTGCCAGAGCCTGCCCGGCCACTGGCAAAGCCTGTGGCTGGGGCTCAGTCCGCGCGACAGCGATCCGGGACGTTTCCTGGAGCGTCTGCTCGATGGCCTGCAACAGTATTTTCCCGACCTGGGTGGCCGAGCGCTGGGCCTGTTGAAAATGCGCCAGCGTCATCAGCCGTTCGCCTTCGAGGAGTGGCTGGACGGGCTGCTCGATGAGTTGGCGGTACAGCTTTCGAACAATACGCCCCTGCTGCTGGTGCTCGATGACTATCACCTGGCCCAGGGACCGGTGCTCGACCGTTGCCTGCAATTCTTTCTCAACCACCTGCCGCCGGGGCTGCTGGTGCTGGTCACCAGTCGCCAGCGACCGGAATGGCATCTGGCGCGTCTGCGCCTGTCGCGCCAATTGCTGGAACTGAGCGAACAGGACCTGCGGCTGACGCTCGGCGAGTCCATGGCGTTGTTCGACCGGCACCGCAACGCCTTGAGCGGCGAAGCCCTGCAGACCCTGATCGAGCGCAGCGAGGGCTGGGTCGCCGGTCTGCGCTTCTGGTTGCTGGCGGCACAGGCCAACGATGAGCAACTGCCCCAGGTCCTGCATGGCGGCGAGGGCCTGATTCGCGACTACCTGCTGGAGGAGGTGATCGATTTCCTGCCGGCGCACGTCCAGGCCTTTCTCTACGACACCGCTTCCCAGGAGCGTTTTTGCCGCGAGCTGTGCGATGCGATCCGCGAGTCCCATGACAGCGGGCAGATTCTCGATTACCTGCAATCGCACCAGGTCTTTCTCGTGCCGCTGGACGAGCATGGCCACTGGTTCCGCTACCACCATCTGTTTTCCGACCTGCTGCGCAGCCGCCCCGCGGCCAACGGCCTGGTCCCACCCGCCAGCCTGCATCTGCGCGCCTGCCGCTGGTTCAGCTCCCAGGGGTTGCTGGATGAAGCGGTGGAGCAGGCCTTGCGCGCCGGTCACCTGGATGTGGCGGCCAACCTGGTGCAGAACCTTTCCGAGGAGCAACTGCTGGCCGAGCAGAACGTCGGCATGCTGCTGCGCTGGAAAATGGACCTGCCCGACAGCCTGCTGACCAGTTCGCCACGCTTGATCGTGTTGTACGCCTGGGCATTGGGGCTGGCCTGTCAACTGGATGCGGCGCAGGAACTGGCCAGCAACCTGAGCAACTTCCTGCCAGCACCGTCGGCCACCGCGCAGCAGTCCATGCTGGCCCAGTGGCTGGCCCTGAGTGGCATCATCGCCCGCGGTCGCGGTGATCGTGAGCGGACCCTGGCCTATTGCGGCGAGGCCTTGCTCAGCCTGCCCCACAAGCGTTATGGGCAGCGCCTGCTGTGCCTGTCGACGCTGTCCAACCTGGCGATTGCCGAGGGCGACCTGTGGCGCGCCCGGAGCCTGAACCGGGAGTCCCTGGAACTGGCCCAGCGGGTCGGCAACCCGCTGTTCGAGGCGCTGGCCCACTATGACCGGGCGCGGGTGCTGCAGGCGCGCGGCGAAGTGCTGCGGGCACTGGAGGAGGTGCGGCAAGGCTTGCAGCGCCTGCAGGGCCTGCCCGCGCAACGGGTCTATGCGGCACGGGCGCGGCTGACGATATACGAGGGCTACCTGCTGAACCTGCGCCTGCAACCGCAGGCATCGCGCCAGCGCCTGCTGGCCGGACTGCACGAAGCACGGGCCTGTCGTGATGTCAGCGTGCTGATCGGCTATTGCGTGATCGCCTGCCAGGAAGGCCAGGGCGGCGACTTTGCCAGGGCCTTTGCCGAACTGGCCGAAGCCGAGCGACTGATGCATGTCTGGGATGTGCCGCCGATCTACTACCTGGCGATGATCACCCTGGTCAAATGCGAGCTGTGGCTGGCCCAAGGGCGTGTCGACCTGGCCGAAGCCTGGCTCGGTCGCCTGGGGCAGACCTACACCGGCGAGCAGCCGGCCGCCGCGCCGGAGTTTCATCCCCAACTGCCAGCGCACATCGAGTTGCAGCAGGCGCAACTCGATGTGCGCCAGGGCCGACCCGAGGCGGCCCGGCAGCGCCTGGGCAGGCTGGTGGCCCAGGGGCAGGCCAGCGGGGGGCAACTGCTCAGCATCCTGGCCTGGAATCAACTGGTGGTGCTGGCGCTCGCCGAGTCGCGGGACGCCCAGGCCCGTTCGCTGTTCGCCCGGGCCATGGAGGCCGGAACCGGCGGAGCCCTGCTGCCGTTCCAGGCCCTGAGCGGCAGCCATCCGGAGTGGATGCGCGAGCAGTTGCTGGCGGGGCCGGACACGCCCCTGCGCCAGAGTCTGCTGGGGCTGTTGCCGGCCCACGTGGTACGTGAGCCCAGCCATCCGAGCGAACAATTGAGCGCCCGCGAGCTGGCGGTTCTGCAATTGATCGCCCAGGGCTGCTCGAACCAGGAAATCAGCGACCAGTTGTTCATCTCGCTGCACACCGTGAAAACCCACGCCAGCCACATCAACAGCAAGTTGGGCGTAGAGCGGCGCACTCAGGCCGTGGCGCGGGCCCAGGACCTGGGGCTGCTGCAGTAGTTTGCGGCGTAATCCCCGTCCAGGGGGTGGCTATACGCCTTGTCTGCGCTATAACCAATAGACGTGTGATTTCCTTTGCGACGCCTGCCGCGCCGCACGTCCTGTGGTGGCCCAGAGGGCGGGAAACCTCCGGCGCCCTTCGATCATGAGTTACCAAGGAATGTCTGGGAGCAAGGAATGCGTGAAACCTCCTTCAATCCCGCTCCGGTTGTGCTGATAGTCGATGACCAGACAACCGATGCGCTTATTCTCAGTGAGTCGGTGCGGGACCTGGCACAGGTGTATGTCGCCAGCAGTGGTGAGGAAGCCTTGCGCGTGGCTCGCCAGTTTCGTCCGGATGTGGTTCTGCTGGACATAGAAATGCCCGACATGAGCGGCTTCGAAGTCTGTCGGGCACTCAAGGCCGACCCCAAGCTGTCCGACGCCGCGGTGATTTTCGTCACCTCCCATGCCCAGGCCGACTACGAGCTGCAGGCGTTGGGCTACGGGGGGATCGATTTCATCCAGAAACCCCTCAACCTGCCGGTGGCCAGGGCCCATATCAACGCCCACCTGACCCTGCGCAACGAGGCCAAGCGCCTGGCCAATCATGACGCCCTCACCGGCCTGCCCAACCGCATGCTGCTGCAGGACCGGGCGGAACAGGCGCTGAAAATGGCCCGGCGCAATCACGGTCGGCTGGCGATGCTGTTGCTGGACCTGGACAACTTCAAGGCCATCAACGACTCCATGGGGCATTCGGTCGGTGATCAGATGCTCAAGTACGTGGCCACGCGGTTGTCGCTGATCCTCGGCAGCATGGACACCCTCAGCCGGCAGGGTGGGGACGAGTTCATCATCCTGCTGTCGGAGGTCGACAGTTTCGAGGCGGTCGGCGATTTTGCCGAGCAGGTGCTGACCACCATTTCCAACCCCTTCTCGCTGCAAGGCAATCGCTACGACCTCAGCGCCAGTATCGGCATCGGCGTGTTTCCGGAGGACAGCGAAGACCTGGAGTCGCTCTACCGCCATGCCGACTCCGCGATGTACCAGGCCAAGCAGGCCGGACGCAATCGCTACCAGTTCTTCTCGCCGGCCATCGAAAGCGGTATGCGCGCCCGGCATCTGCTGGAACGGCATATGCGCGCCGCCATCGACGATGGGGTGTTCGAGGTTTTCTACCAGGCCAAGGTCGATGTCCGCGAGCATCGGGTGGTCGGCATGGAGGCACTGATCCGCTGGCGCGATGGTGGCGGCAATCTGGTTTCGCCCTCGGACTTCATCCCGCTGGCCGAGGAAACCGGGCTGATCATCCCCATCGGCAAATACGTGATGCTCCAGGCGTGCAAGGAGACGCGCAAACTGCACGAGCAGGGTTTTCCGGTTTGCGTCAGCGTCAACATCAGTGCCGTGCAGTTCCGCGAGTCGTCGTTCCTGGGGATGGTCAAGGACATCCTGCTCGATTCCGGGCTCGCCCCGCAGTGGCTGGAGCTGGAAATCACCGAAGGGGTGCTGGCCCGTGACACCGACAACGCCCGCGAAACCCTGATGGCGCTCAAGGCGCTGGGTGTGCACGTGGCCATCGACGATTTCGGCACCGGCTACTCGAGCCTGGCCTACCTCAAGCGTTTTCCCATCGATGTGCTGAAGATCGACCAGAGCTTCGTGCGCGACATGCTCACCGACAAGAGCGACCTGGCCATCGTCGAGGCGATCATCAAGCTGGGCCAGGCACTGGGGCTCGAGCTGGTGGCCGAGGGCGTGGAGACCTGGCAGCAGGCCGAGTTGCTGCTGGAACTGGGATGTCGGGTGATGCAGGGGTACCTGTACTGCCGGCCGGTTCCGTTTGCCCAGATACGTACCCTGCTGGCCTCCTGGTCACAGGCGACATGAGCCGTTGAGCGGCACGCCGTCACCGGCACAAGCCCACTGCCCGAGGGAGCCCGAGTTGAACCGATTTCATCTGTACGCCCTGAACGGGCGCGCCATCACGCTTCTGGTCATCGGCCTGGTTGCGACTTTCGTGGGTTGTCAGATCCTGCAGAACACCAACGAGCAGCGCGCCCGCGAAGCACTGGCCAACGCGGCCGACAGCGCGGTGGAGGCGGTAGTTGGCCGGCTGCAGAAGTATCAGTACGGGTTGCGCGGGGCGCGGGGCGCCATCGTCGCCAGTGGCGAAGAGAACCTGACGCGCGAGACGTTTCACCGTTACAGCCTCACCCGTGACGTGCCGGTCGAGTTCCCCGGGGCCCGCGGCTTCGGCTTCATCCGGCGGGTACCGGCCCAGGACCTGGAGCAGTTTCTGCAACGGGCGCGTGACGACAGCTCGCCCAGTTTCAGCATTCGCCAGTTTGCTCCCCATGAGGGCGATCTGTATGTGATCCAGTACCTGGAGCCCAACCGCGATCAGGCGGTGGCCATCGGCCTGGATATCGCTTCGCAGCCTGATCGTGCCGAAGCGGCGCGGATGGCCGCGCGTACCGGGGAGGTGCGGCTCACTTCGCCGATCACGCTGGTGCAGGCGGTGGGCAAGCCGAAGCAGTCCTTCCTGATCCTGCTGCCGATCTACAGGAGCGGCATCGTGCCCAAGACCGAGTCGGAGCGGGAGGCGGAAGTCGTCGGCTGGAGCTATGCCCCGCTGATGATCGAGAGTGTCCTGGCTGGCCTGGTGCCGGAAAGCGAGGCGATCAACCTGCGTCTGCGCGATATCACCGGGCCGGGGCCGGCGGTGGCGTTCTACCAGACGGCTCAGGGCGCGGAGGCGGCGACGACAGGATTGCCGAGCCGGACCCTGGAACGCGACATCTACGGGCGCCGCTGGCAGATCGAGCTGCAGGCACTGCCGTTGTTCATCGAGCGCCTGCACCAGGTTTCGCCGCTGGTGGTGTTTGTGCTTGGAACCCTGGCCAGCGTGCTGGTGGCGGCACTGGTGGCCATCGCCGGAGTCAGTTCCCGGCGGCGCCTGCAGGTGCTGTCCGAGCAGCGGCGGCTGGCCCTGATCGTCGAAAGCTCGGCGGATGCGATCATCGGCACGACCCTGGACGGTGTCGTGACCAACTGGAACCGGGGAGCGCGAAAACTGCTCGGCTACACCGCCCAGGAAGCGGTCGGCCAGCCGTTGCTGAAGCTGATCGTGCCACCCGGGCTGGCGGCGGAAGAGGCCGAGATCCTCAGGCGCATCGCGCTCGGCGAGACGATCGTCAACCTCGACACCGTGCGTCACAGCAAGGACGGGCGCAGTATCAATGTCTCGGCGAATGTCTCGCCGATCTGCGATGAAAGCGGTGCGGTGATCGGTTCCTCGAAGATTCTGCGGGACATCACCGCGCACAAGGCCGCCGAGGCGCGAATTCGCGAACTCAATGCCAATCTGGAAGAGCAGGTGGCTGAGCGGACCTCGGAATTGCGGCGTATCAACCTGTTGTTCAGCAGCGTGCTGCGTTCGGCTTCCAGGGTAGCGATCATCGCCACCGACCTGGAGGGCGTCATCAGTCTCTTCAACGAAGGCGCCGAACAGATGCTCGGTTACCGTGCCGCGCAACTGGTGGGCAAGGTCACGCCGACGATCCTGCATCTGGAGCAGGAAATCGCCGAGCGCAGTGCCGAGCTGAGCCGGGAATATGGGCAAGCCATCGAGGGCTTCCGGGTGTTTGCCCACAAGCCGGAGTTCGAGCACTCGGAAATCCGCGAATGGACTTATGTGCACAAGGATGGCAGGCACGTGCCGGTGAACCTGGTGGTGACTTCGCTGCGTGATGAGCAAGGCACGTTGACCGGGTACCTGAGCATCGCGATCGATATCACCGAACGCAAGGTGGCCGAACACCAGCTGGACCTGAGCCTGCAATCGGTGCGGCTGATTCGCGACCAGTTGCTGATGGCCGCCGACGTGGCGGAACTGGGTATCTGGACCTGGACCCTGGCCGACGGCACGCTGCAGTGGAACGAGCGGATGTTCGAGTTCTACAGCCAGCCATTGAGCCTGAAGGACAATGGCCTGACCTACGCGCACTGGTACGAGCGCGTGCATCCGGATGATGCCGAGGCGGTCGCTGCGCAACTGGCGGCGGCGGTGGCCGGCGAGGGAGTCTACGACCCGGTGTTCCGGGTGCTCGCGCCGGATGGCCGGATCCGTATCATCCAGGCCGGTGCGCAGATCGAGCGCGATGCCCAGGGGCAGCCGCTCCGGGTGACCGGTATCAATCGGGATATCACCACCCAGCGCGAGCTGGAGGCGCACCTGCTCCAGGCCCGGGACCGCGCCGACAGCGCCAGTGCGGCCAAGTCGTTCTTCCTGGCGAACATGAGCCATGAAATCCGCACGCCGATGAATGCGGTGCTGGGGATGCTGCAACTGGTGCAGCACACCGAGCTCAATGCCCGTCAGCGCGACTATGTGGTCAAGGCCCAGACTGCGGCCAAGTCCTTGCTCGGGTTGCTCAACGACATTCTCGACTACTCCAAGATCGAAGCCGGCAAGCTGCGCCTGGACCTGCACACCTTCGAACTCGAGGCGTTGATGCGCGACCTCGCCGTGGTGCTGGCGGGCAACCAGGGCAGCAAGGATGTCGAGGTGATGTTCGACCTCGATTCCGAGCTGCCGGGCAGCCTGGTCGGCGACAGCATGCGTCTGCAGCAGGTGCTGATCAACCTGGCGGGCAATGCCCTGAAGTTCACCCAGCAGGGCCAGGTGGTGGTCAGCCTCCGCCAGTTGCAGCGCCTGGAGGGCCAGGTAGAACTGCGGGTCGAGGTCTGCGATACCGGCATTGGCATCAGCGCCGAACAACAGCAGCGGATTTTCGAGGGCTTCACCCAGGCGGAGGCCTCGACCACCCGCCGCTTTGGCGGTACCGGGCTGGGCCTGGTGATCTGCAAGCGCCTGGTCGGCCTGATGGGCGGCGAGTTGCTGGTCGAAAGCGAGGAGGGCAGCGGCAGCCGGTTCTGGTTCGACATCACCCTGGACGTGGCCCGCACCGAGCCGCTGCGGTTGTCCTGCCCCGGTGTGGATTCGCAGATGCGCCTGCTGGTGGCCGACGATAACTCCATGGCCTGCGAGCTGCTGCTACGTACCGTGCGCTCCCTGGGCTGGACGGCGGACACGGTGGATGGCGGCACGCGGGCGGTGGAGAGCGTGCGCAATGCCCAGATGCGTGGCGAACCCTACGATGTGGTGCTGATGGATTGGCGCATGCCGGACATGGACGGGCTCAGTGCTGCACGATTGATCAGCCTGCAGGAACAGAGCGCCCCACCGCCGATGGTGATCATGATCACTGCCTACGGCCGGGAGGTGTTGGCGGATGTGCATCATGAAGGCGATGCCCCCTTCGTCGGCTTCCTCACCAAACCCGTGACGCCCCTGCAGTTGGCCGATGCTGTGCAGCGGGCTTTCAGCAGCAGCGAAGCGGTTCCCGAGGTACGGCCGGGGCCTGTGCGCCAGCGGCGTCTGGCCGGCATGCGCCTGCTGGTGGTGGAGGACAATGCGCTCAATCGCCAGGTCGCCGACGAACTGCTCAGGGGCGAGGGTGCACAAGTGGTCCTGGCCGAAGGTGGCCTGGAAGGTGTCAGCCAGGTGTTTTGCGCTTCGACTCCTTTCGATGCGGTATTGATGGACATCCAGATGCCGGATATCGACGGCATGGAGGCGACCCGGAGGATTCGCCGGCAGGCCGATTTCGCCTCGCTGCCAATCCTGGCGATGACCGCCAATGCCTCCAGCAGCGATCGTGAGGCCTGCCTGGCGGCAGGGATGAACGACCATGTGAGCAAGCCCATCGACCTGGAGGAACTGGTACTGACCCTGCGTCTGCAGACCGGTCGTGAAACGTCGCAACCGAAAGTGCCCGAAGCCGCCGGTGGCGCGGCGGACACGGTGCTGGAAGCGCGCCAGTCGATCATGGCCCGCTTTGGCGGCAATCTCGAACTGATCTCTACGGTCCTCTACGGTTTCGGGGCGGAACTGGAGAAGCAACTGTCGCTGCTGCCCAACCATCTGCAGGACCGTGACGGGCCGGCGCTGGCCGCGGTGCTGCATGCGATCAAGGGCAGTTCCGGGACCATGGGGGCCCAGGCCCTGTCACAGCGTGCCGGGGCGCTGGAGCGTGAACTGATGTATGGTGATGCCGCCGCGATTGCCCGGGTGCTCGACGACCCGCAATGGCTGCCGGAACTCAGGCAACTGCTGGCGCGCAGCGTCGATGAGTTGCAGGCGACGTTCGGCAACGGCTACCGGGGCGACTCAGCCCGGGACATGGCCGCCGGGTCGCGTTCTTGAAGCCGGTGGAGGCGACTCCTTATACTTTTCGCAACAGAGTCCCTGGTTCGGCACCTCAATCGCCAGGGGCCTTTTTATGGTCTTTCGAGCCTGTTGCAGGAGCAGCCCATGGACGCCGCAAAACCCGCGCTGATCCGCGAAACCTTCCCCGTTGGCCCGTTGCAGTGCAACTGCACCATCATCGGTGATCCGCTGACGAAAAAAGCCATCGTCGTCGATCCGGGGGGCAACCATGAGTTGATCCTGGCCCGGCTCGATGCCCTGGGCCTGAAGGTGGTCAGCATTATCCACACCCATGCGCACCTGGATCATTTCCTGGCTTCCGGCCAATTGAAGGAAAAAACCGGGGCCTCCCTGCATCTGCACAAGGACGACCAGTTCCTCTGGGACAACCTGGAGATGCAGTGCAACCTGTTCGGCGTGCCCTACACGCCGGTACCGTCGCCGGACCGGTGGCTGGCCGATGACGAGGAACTGGCCTGTGGCTGTGGCGTGGCCCTGCATACGCCGGGACATACGCCGGGCTCCATGAGCTTCTGGTTTTCCGAGGCTAGACTGTTGATTGCCGGGGACACGCTGTTTCGCCGTGGCATCGGCCGGACCGACCTGTGGGGTGGCGATCAGGCCACCATCGTCCGTTCGATCAGGCAGCGCCTGTATACGCTGGACGAGGAGGCGACGGTGGTCACCGGTCACGGGCCCGACACCCGGCTGGGCGATGAGATGCGTGAAAACCCTTTTGTGCGCGGTTGAAAGGTTTCATGGAATTTTTGCCGTCGGTCGTGTTCAAACGCCAGCACAGGTCCATCGCCAACGGCCTCTGCACTTTCAATGAGTAGGAGCTAGATCCATGTTCACCTCGCGTCGTTTGATTCTCGTCGCAACCACCGTTGCCATGCTGTCCGGCTGTGCAACGCAAAACCCGTATGACAACCAGGGACAGGTGGAGCAGGGTGGCTCCTCGGGCATGAGCAGAACCGTCAAGTATGGTGGCCTGGGCGCCCTGGCCGGTGCCGTCGCCGGTGCCGCCATCGACCACAACAACCGTGGCAAGGGCGCACTGATCGGTGCCCTGGTCGCTGGCGCGGGTGCCGCCGGCTACGGTTACTACGCCGACCAGCAGGAAAAGAAACTGCGTGAAAGCATGGCCAACACCGGCGTCCAGGTGCAGCGTCAGGGTGACCAGATCAAGCTGATCATGCCGGGCAACATCACCTTCGCCACCAACTCCGATGCCATCGCCAGCAGCTTCTACCAGCCGCTGAACAACCTGGCCAACTCGCTCAAGGAGTTCAACCAGAACCAGATCGAGATCGTCGGCTACACCGACAGCACCGGCAGCCGCCAGCTGAACATGGACCTGTCCCAGCGTCGCGCGCAGAGCGTGGCCAACTACCTGACCTCGCAGGGCGTCAACGGTGCCAACCTGTCGGCCCGTGGTGCCGGCCCGGACAACCCGATTGCCAGCAACGCCGACGTCAATGGCCGGGCGCAGAACCGCCGGGTGGAAGTCAACCTGCGTGCCATTCCTGGCCAGCAGTATGGTCAGCCGCAAGGGCAGTACCAGCAGCAGGGCCAATACCAGCAACAGGGTCAGTACCAGCAGTATCCGCAGGGCCAGCAATACGGTCAGCCGGTGCAGCAGTATCCTTGAGTGCCTGACTGAAGGCCGGATGTGAAATGAAAAAGCCCGCCTGATCACTGATCGGGCGGGCTTTTTCGTGGGGCTGAAGTTGGTTTATTTCTTCAGGCCGTAATGCTCGTCGAGCATGCCGGGCGCATTCGGCGCCTTGGGCGCGTAGTCACGCGGCGGCTCCTGGTTTTCCCGGGGCGGGGTCAGGCGTTCCCGTGGCGCCTGGGGCGCTTCGGAATGCAGGGCGGCCAGCAGGCGTTGGCGGGTCAGTTCGTCAAGGGCCAGGCGGTTGGCGCCCTCGGCGAGATGGTCCTGCACTTCCTGGTAGCTCTGGGTGAGTTTCTTGACCAGGGCAGCGGTGCTGTTGAAGTGGGTGACCACCTCGTTCTGATAGGTATCGAAACGTTCCTGGATATCGTCCAGCTGACGCTGCGTGCTGCTGGGAGCGGCACTCGGGACCAGACGGGCGACCAGGAAACCGATGGCGACACCGGCAACCAGGGCAAGAGTCGGCAACAACCAAACTAAGAGCGAGTGTTCCACGAGTCCTTCCTCTATAAACGGCTTTGCTTTACGTTAACGGCTCGGACCTGCGCTGTATACCGCGATCTTCTGGTCGCAAGCTGTCAGGCACAGACTTTTAGCTAGACGAGTCGACCCCTAGAGAGGTCACGGAGTTCATTCCTTGCTTATGCGTGAAACCGCTTTTTTCATCGACGGCCCGGTCGGTCAACTGGAAGCCTTGTACCTGGACAACCCCGAGCCCCGCGGTCTGGCGTTGATCTGCCACCCCAACCCGGTGCAGGGGGGGACCATGCTCAACAAGGTCGTCTCGACCCTGCAACGCACCGCCCGCGATGCCGGGCTGATCACCCTGCGTTTCAACTACCGCGGTGTCGGGGCCAGTGCTGGCAGCCACGATATGGGCAGTGGTGAAGTCGATGATGCCGAGGCCGCCGCGCAGTGGTTGCTGGCGAAACATCCGGACCTGCCGCTGACGCTGTTCGGTTTCTCCTTCGGCGGTTTCGTCGCGGCCACCCTCGGCGGTCGTCTGGAAGCCCGTGGCCAGTCGCTCAGGCACCTGTTCATGGTGGCCGCGGCGGTGATGCGTCTGCGTGCCGGGGACCGCCTGCCAGTGGGCTGCCCGCTGACCCTGATCCAGCCGGAAGCCGACGAAGTGATCGATCCACAGGTGGTCTATGACTGGTCCGCTGCGCTGGATCGTCCCCATGAGCTGCTGAAAGTGGCAGAATGCGGACACTTTTTTCATGGCAAGTTGACCGATCTGAAGGATCTGCTCCTGCCGCGCCTCTCGAATTGATAGCAGTCTGACTAAGCGATTACCCATGACGACTCGTACGCGTATCCTCACCGGCATCACCACCACCGGCACGCCGCATCTGGGCAACTACGCCGGCGCCATCCGCCCGGCGATCCTGGCCAGCCGCGACAGCAATGCCGACTCCTTCTATTTCCTGGCCGACTACCATGCGCTGATCAAGTGCGACGACCCGCTGCGCATCCAGCGTTCGCGCCTGGAAATCGCCGCGACCTGGCTGGCCGGTGGGCTGGATGTGGACCGCGTGACCTTCTATCGCCAGTCGGACATCCCGGAAATCCCCGAGCTGACCTGGCTGCTGACCTGCGTCGCGGCCAAGGGCCTGCTCAACCGTGCCCACGCCTACAAGGCCTCGGTGGACAAGAACGTCGAGACGGGCGAGGACCCGGATGCCGGGATCAGCATGGGCCTGTACAGCTACCCGGTGCTGATGGCGGCGGACATCCTGATGTTCAACGCGCACAAGGTGCCGGTCGGTCGCGACCAGATCCAGCACGTGGAAATGGCCCGCGACATCGGTCAGCGCTTCAACCACCTGTTCGGCCAGGGCAAGGAGTTCTTCGTCATGCCCGAGGCACTGATCGAGGAAAGCGTGGCGACCCTGCCGGGCCTGGATGGCCGGAAAATGTCCAAGAGTTACGACAACACCATTCCGTTGTTCACCAGCGCCAAGGACATGAAGGACGCCATTTCGCGGATCGTCACCGACTCCCGCGCGCCGGGCGAAGCCAAGGATCCGGACAACTCGCACCTGTTCACCCTGTACCAGGCGTTCGCCACGCTCGACCAGGCTGCCGCTTTCCGCGCCGAGCTGCTGGATGGCCTGGGCTGGGGCGAAGCGAAGAGTCGGCTGTTCCAGTTGCTCGATGCCGAACTGGGCGAGAAGCGCGAGCGTTATCACGAGCTGATTTCCCGTCCGGCGGACCTGGAAGACATTCTCCAGGCCGGTGCGCAGAAAGCCCGCAAGGTGGCCACGCCCTTCCTCGCGCAACTGCGCGAAGCGGTCGGCCTGCGTTCGTTCGTCAACCCGGTGCAGGTGGCCGAGACGAGCAAGAAGAAGGCCGCCAAGGCCGCGCGTTTCGTCAGCTTCCGCGAGGACGACAGCTTCCGTTTCCGCCTGCTGGCGGCCGATGGCGAGCAATTGCTGTTGTCGCGCAATTTTGCCGACGGCAAGACGGCGGGTGCGGTGACCAGGCAACTGCAGTCGGGCCAGCCCCTGGATATCCGCAGCGAGGCTCGCAGCTTCGGCGTGTGGTTGGAAGGCGCCTGTGTCGCCGACAGCCCCGAATTCGCCGACGAAGCGGCCCGTGACGCGGCCATCGAGGCTCTGCGCGTGGCTCTGACGCCGGTTCAGGACTGACCCAACGTTCGACCCGACCAAGGGCCGATTGCCATTCCTACGGGCCATCGCTAAAGTGACGGCCCGTTTTTGTTACCTCGCTAACGAAATTATGACGCCCCTAGAACGATATCAAGCTGATCTGAAACGTCCCGAGTTCTTTCATGACGCGGCCCAGGAAACGGCTGTGCGCCATTTGCAGCGCCTGTACGACGACCTGGTCGCGGCCTCGCAGAACAAACCGGGCCTGCTCGGCAAGCTGTTCGGCAAGAAAGACCAGGCGCCGGTCAAGGGCCTGTATTTCTGGGGTGGCGTGGGTCGCGGCAAGACCTACCTGGTGGATACCTTCTTCGAAGCGCTGCCCTTCAAGGAAAAGACCCGTACGCACTTCCACCGCTTCATGAAGCGCGTGCACGAGGAAATGAAGACCCTGGGCGGCGAGAAGAACCCGTTGACGATCATCGCCAAGCGCTTCGCCGCCGAGACCCGGGTGATCTGCTTCGATGAATTCTTCGTCTCCGACATCACCGACGCGATGATCCTCGGTACCCTGATGGAAGAACTGTTCAAGAACGGCGTGACCCTGGTCGCCACCTCGAACATCGTCCCGGACGGCCTGTACAAGGACGGTCTGCAGCGCGCGCGTTTCCTCCCGGCGATCGCCCTGATCAAGCAGAACACCGAGATCGTCAACGTCGACAGCGGCGTCGACTATCGCCTGCGTCACCTCGAACAGGCCGAGCTGTATCACTTCCCGCTCGATGAAGCCGCCCACGAAAGCCTGCGCCAGAGCTTCCGCGCGCTGACGCCGGAATGCACCCAGGCGGTGGAAAACGATGTGCTGATCATCGAGAACCGCGAGATCCGCGCCTTGCGCACCTGTGATGACGTGGCCTGGTTCGACTTCCGCGAACTGTGCGACGGCCCGCGCAGCCAGAACGACTACATCGAGCTGGGCAAGATCTTCCACGCCGTGCTGCTCAGCGGCGTCGAGCAGATGAGCGTCACCACCGACGACATCGCCCGTCGCTTCATCAACATGGTCGACGAGTTCTACGACCGCAACGTCAAGCTGATCATCTCGGCGGAAGTCGAGCTCAAGGATCTCTACACCGGTGGTCGCCTGACCTTCGAATTCCAGCGGACCCTCAGCCGTCTGCTGGAAATGCAGTCCCACGAATTCCTGTCGCGGGCGCACAAGCCCTAGGACAGCGTCCGGGGCGTCGCTCGACGCCCCCTCGACTACAGGTCGAAATGCCCGAGCCAGTCGGGCAACTCCTCCATGCATTGGCAGCCGAGCAGTAGCCACAGCAGTATTCGCGTCTTGCGCGGGCAGAGGGCGCCAGCCATCTGCACTCCGCGCTTGAGCAGATCCATCTCGCTGCCGATGAAGCCATACGATTTGGTCGCCGTCGGGCCCGCACCTGTGCGTGTTGCCACCACCACCGGGATATGTCGCGCCAGGCCAGCGGCAATGTTGGCCCAGTGCTCGCTGACATGACCGGCGCCGAAGCCGGCGATGACCAGCCCCTCGTAACCCAACCCCGGGAGCTGCTCCAGCAGCAGGGTGTCGGCTGACAGGGTCGCCTCGAGCATGGCGACTCGCTGGTCGAGACGCTGCGGCAGTGGCAGGGTCCTGCGCTCTGCCGGTGGGTGCAGGTAGCGGACGTTGTTCTCGATTATCAGCCCGGCCGGACCGAACAGCGGCGAGCTGAACGCCTCCAGTGCCAGTGCGTCGATCTTGCGTACCCGGGCAGCGGCGTGAACCTGGCCGTTGAGTACCACCTGGACGCCCCGCTTTCGACTCTCGGCAGCCAGCGCCACCAGACCGGCCTGCAGCAGGTTGGCCGGGCCGTCGGCGCCGAGTTGCGAGGACGGGCGCATGGCTCCGGTCAACACCAGTGGCGTATCGAACGGCCAGAGCAGGTCGAGGAAGAATGCGGATTCCTCCAGGGTATCAGTCCCCTGGGTGATCAGTACCCCGCTGGCCCCTTGGGCAACCTGTTCCCGAGCCCAGGCCAGGACATCGAGCAGCCGTTCGAAATCCAGCGAGGCGCTGGCTTGCAGGCACAAGGTTTCGACGATGACCCGGGCGCTTGCGTTGAGTTGCGGGACCTGAGACAGCAGAGTCTGGCCGTCCAGGCTGGGCATGACTCCGCCGTTCGGGCGGGCTGCCTGCATGCTGACAGTGCCGCCGAGGGCAGCGATGGAAAGCAAGGGAAGGGACATGGTGTACTCGCTGGTTGAGGACTGAAAGAACCTGGCCGGCAACCCAAGGGGAGTGCCGGTTCAGGGGAGTGGTCGCAATGGGGCAATTCCGTTGGCGAGCCTGCGAGGATCAAGTCAGGCGCAGCATTACCCCCACCAGCGGGACGATCAGCAGGGTGCTGATGGCCATCGACAACACGTTGCCGATGTACGGGTGCAGGTAAGTGGGCAGACGCCTTGACAGTGCCACGGCCAGGGGCGGTGCAAGCAGGGCACCAAACATCGCACTGGCGAGTACCACCAGGGGACTGCCGCCGTGGCTGAGGACCGCAGCGGGAGCCACCGATACGATCGGTATGTAGGTGGGATACCAGCCGAGTTCGATCCATTGTTGGCGCCAGAGCGTGACGCCAATGACCGAGGACAGTGCCTGAGCTGCAAGTATCGACAGCAGCAGGCCCGAGCCATAGGCCGGCGCGAGCGGGTTCAGCACATAGGCCAGCAGCACGCCGAGCAGCAGGCCGAGACTTGCCCATTCGTTGCCGAAGAACGGTGCTTCGGAGAAGTCCGCCAGCACCCGGCGCATGCCCCAGCCCAAGCCATACTTGTGCGTTTGGGCTGGCTGGGGGGATGCCGATGTTTCGCGGGCTGGCGGCAGAGGCCGTACCAGCATCGGCCAACTCCGGCAGATGAGAAAGGCCAGCACGCTACCCAGTGCCATGCCTGACACGTTGCCAATGACCGCGGGCAGTTCCAGTGGCGTGCACAGGAAATTGACCAGTAACAGGCACAGTGGTGTGACCAGCAGCGCGCCCATCACCGCACCGGTAACGGCGATTCTCCAGCCTGCACCGAACAGCAGCACCGTCGCCGCTGGCACTGAGACGAAAGCGGCGAACGTTGGTTGCCAGCCGAAGCGTGGAACGGTCCAGCCCCACAGCAGGTTGCTCAGCAGCAGGCCGAGCAGCGAACTGCTGATCAGCCAGGGCCACAGTCCGCTGCCATACGCGATGGCGAAGCCCTGCCAGGACTTGCCCTGGCGGTAGGCCCAGTGGCCGAGGGCGGCGCCGGCCAGCAGCCCCAGTGAAGCCAATTCGTGTTTGTAGAAAGCCACTTCGCTGATATCGCCGACCCACCAGCGCAGCCAGGCGCCCGGCGCTGGCAGGCTGTCCATCATGTGCTGGTAGTCCGGCCATGGCGGCAGGCTGCCCGACAGCATCATCCAGGCAATCAGCAGGCAGGGAATCACCAGGTAGAGCGTGAGCAGGTAGGCAGGCAGGTAGTCACGTTGGTTCTCAAAGGACCGCTTGTTCATGACCGCCTCCTTGTCATCGTGGTAGGGCAGGATGACGGGTATAGCCGAGCATGCTGTCATAGAGATCGGCGCGACGGTCACGTGGCAGGTCGTTCAGGCTGTTCCAGATCGGTGCGCTGCGAGCCTGGGAGAGATCGATGTCGGCATACAGGATGACCTCCTCCTCGGCGCTTGCCACTTCTCCAATCGGCCAACCGTTGGTGCCGGCAATCAACGAGCAACCTAGAAAGCGCTCGCCACGGTCACTGCCGATGCGGTTCGCAGCGGCGATGAAGACGTTGTTGACATGTGCGGCGGTGATGGTCAGGTAGGACGCCATGCAACGGCCGCTTTGGTCGAACAGTGGGGGTGGGGTCCAGACCCAGTTGTTCAGGCTGCAGATGATGTCTGCGCCCTGTTGGCCAAGTAGCCGCGGGACTTCGGGGAACCAGATGTCCCAGCAGATCAGCAGGCCGATGCGCCCGATAGGGGTATCGAACACCGGGAAGCCAAGATCACCGGGAGTGAACCAGAGCTTCTCGGCGTTCCATAGGTGCGCCTTGCGGTATTTGCCGATGAATCCTTGCGGGCCGATCAGTACCGCCGAGTCGAACAGTTGTATGCCATCACGCTCGGCAAGACCCGCGACCAGATAGACCTGGTGCTTGCAGGCCAGGTCGATCCAGGCCTGTACGCTGTCTCCGGCCGGAATCTCCTCGGCGTGGGCGAAAGCTTCCTCGCGGTCGCGGAACATGTAGCCGGTGTTGGCCAGTTCCGGCAGCACGATGAGATTGGCTCCGGCGCTCGCCGCCTGGGTTGCAAGCTCGAGAGTGCGCTGCAGGTTGTGCTTGCGTCGGGTGATACCGACTTGGGGGTCGAACTGTACGACGGCAATGCGGGCGGGGCTGATGGCGTGTCTGGAGTCATTCATTTGATGTGCTCTCATTCTTATTACCCAATCCGATTGAATTGGTGGGTTTATGAGATGCCATCAAACGAAATTTATCTGTCGGCTTTTTCCTCTGAGTTCTGCGGGGTATTTCCTGATGTCGGCGAGGTATTTTGAACGTTCCCAGGCGTTTTCGGGCGGCTGGCGTAGATGGGGTAATCATTCAATCTGAACCCGCCGTTGAAACGGGCTCCAATCCTGTCGCAGAGGTGGATGACGGTGTCCACCGCTCCGCGCAGGCAGGGTTCGGTCCACCCGGCGTCGACGCAGAACGACTCCCCGCAGAGGTAAAGGCCACTGCCGGCCGAGTAGTTGCGGTTGTAGCTCATCAGGTCGATGACATCGTAGTAGGTCCCGGGGCGATACAGCCGTGCCGCGCCGAGAGCGTTGCGATCAGTGATCCAGCGATGGACCCGGGCCTTGTCGGCATCGATGTAGGGAGAAATACGTCGGTTGATATTGCTGGCGCGCAGCAGGATCCGGTCCAGCTCGGCGATGCACTTGGCGACCAGTTCCCGGTCGCTGAATATCGCCAGCTTGGTCGCATCGTCCTCCCAGGTGTAGCTCAGCAGAATGCAGTCGTTGGGGTAGCTCTCGTTGTAGCGGTAGGTGTAGACGTCGTGAATCAGGCTGTCCGTGACCATCGCCTGGGGAATGCCATGGGCGTCGCTGAAGAAGCGCTTCTGCAAGGGCGCGAATACCTTGCAACTGGTTTCCCAGTGCGCTGTCTGGTAGGCGTTGCGGATTTGAAATGGCAGCATCTGCTCGGTGAAGCCAACGAGCTGGATCGTGGTTTCGATCAGCCAGGATGGCAGGGTGAGTACAACCGAGTCGAAGTCTTCGTGGCAGGACAGGCGTCGCTGTGGGTCGCTCCATTGCCGTTCGTAGTGCACGCGGATCTTCTGGTTGGTCAGTTTGCTCAGGCCCGTGACCCTGGATTGGCTGGAGAATCCCGCTCCGCGTTGTTTGCAATGGTCGAAAAAGGAACTGCCTGGCTTGTCGATATCCAGGAACAGCATGCACTCGTCCAGCGCTGCAACTCCCAGGTATCGTGGGCCATCGAAAGCCAGCCCGTGGGAGTCGAGCAGTTCGTACTGGTGCAGATGAGGTGCCGGTAGAGGCTTGCCTCGATCGTCGACGCGACCGTGGATCAGTTGCAACTGGTCGCTGAACCCGAAGAGTGCGGTTCGTATCGGATACAGGCAGCACGCGTCGTAAAATGCTCCCCAACTGCCGTCGCCGATACCGATCGCGTAGAAGATCGCCGATTCCTCTGCGTTCATACCCACCCCGCCGAAGTCACCGGGGTTGGATGGATTCCAGTTCTCCAGCGGTGCCAGAGCCAGCAGACTGCGAAACGACAGGCTTTCATAACGCTGGGCGATGGCTGCCCAAAGGCTTTCCCAACCCGGGCCGGCATAGTGTGTCTGTATCTGCTTGTCCAGGCGTGCAACGAAGGCCCTCCATTTGCCATATACCCGCTGCAGCGATTCACCGGGTGGCGGCGTTTGCCCGTCATGGTTGTTCCAGATGAGCATCTGTGGAGTGGTTTGCGTGTCCAGCAGGCCGTCGCGCAGGAAAATCCCGGTGCCGTTCACATGGGCGCTGCCGGGGTTGGCAAAGTCGGAAATCTTCAACTGGAACAGCTTCGTGTAGTAGGCCTGCAGGGATCGCCCTTCGAGTGGCGGCTCACCGCGTCGATTGAAGAAGGGCAGGCGCATGGCGCCCATTTCGAAGGGGGTGGAGCCGGCGCCGGCGGGCAGGCTTCGGTCCACCACTGTCAGATGGCGCCCACCGACCCGGCTCGATTGTTCGAACAGGGTTATGTCGCGCAAGCCGCAGCGCAGCAACTCCCTGGCCGTGGTCAGCCCGGTTATTCCGGCGCCAACGATGGCGACCTTGTGATTGATACCGCTGGCATCGGCAATGCCGCCGGGTTGTTCAACCAGTTTTCGGTAGTCGAAACACAAGTCGGGTGGGTTGGGGAAAGGGGGGCGCCAACGATTGTTGTCCGGTTGAGGCGTACCGTGTATGGGTGTTGCGGGCGATTCGGACGGCATCCTTGAAACTCCTTGTCATTGGCCGTTGGGAGAGGGTTGCCGAACGAGTCTGGAGTTTCGAGGTGGGGACTGCGCGGTATTCTGGTATGGAGGTTCAGGGCGCTCCTGCCTATGCAGTCGGACAGCAGCGCCGCGGTTCAGGCGGCCTGCTGGAACTGTTGTCGATACTGGTTCGGTGACAGTTCGGTGTGCTGGCGGAACAGTCGCGCAAAGAAACTGGCATCGTCGTAGCCGACCTCGTAGCTGATGGTCTTGATGCTCTTGCGGGTGCCGGACAACAGGCCCTTGGCGGTCTCGATGCGCAGGCGCTGCAGGTAATGCAGCGGCTTGTCGCCGGTGGCGGTCTGGAAGCGGCGCATGAAGTTGCGGATGCTCATGCCGTGGTCGCGGGCCACATCCTCGAAGCGGAACTTGTCGGCGAAGTGTTCTTCGAGCCACTGCTGGATCTGCAGGATGATCACGTCCTGGTGCAGCTTCTGGCCGCCGAAGCCGATGCGTCCCGGCGCGTAGCTGCGCTGCACTTCGTAGAGGATGTCGCGGGCCACGGCCTGGGCGATGTTGGCCCCGCAGAATCGCTCGATCAGGTAGATGTAGAGGTCGCAGGCCGAGGTGGTGCCGCCGGCGCAGTACAGGTTGTCGGCGTCGGTCAGGTGCTTGTCCTGGTTCAGGTGGACGTTGGGGAAGCGTTCACTGAAGGTGTTGAAGAAGCGCCAGTAGGTGGTGGCCTCCTTGCCGTCGAGCAGGCCGGCTTCGGCCAGCCAGAAGACCCCGGTCGCCTCGCCGCAGAGCACGGCGCCACGGGCGTGCTGTTCGCGCAGCCAGGGCAGGACCTGCGGGTAGCGTTGGCAGAGGTTGTCGAAGTCGTCCCAGAACGCCGGCAGGATGATCACATCGGTATCGGCCAGGCCGCCGTCCACCGGCATGATCACGTCGCTGAAGCTGCCCACGGGGTTGCCGTCCGGGCTGACCAGGCGTGTCTCGAAGGCGGGTGTGAGCCCCTGGCCGAGCTGCTTGCCATGGCGCAGGCTGGCGAGATGGAAGAAGTCCTTGGCTTGCATGAGGGTCGAGGCGAAGACCCGGTCGGTAGCCAGGATGCTGACGCGCCGCAAGGACGTCGAGGAAGTGTTAGCCATGATTCGATTATTCTTATAAGGGATAGTGGTCAACAAACGGCTGGATCGTCTTATTTTTTGTCGCATGTGTCCAGTGGTTCGAGGTAAAACGCTGGCATAGGCTCACTGGGCCACTCCCGGCTTCAGTGTGTCTGCAAGGTGCCCGCATGATCCCCAGAACCCTGTTCAGTTCCGAGCACGAGCTATTCCGCGGCAGCGTACGCAAGTTCCTCGAGCAGGAGGCGTTGCCCTTTCATGCCCAGTGGGAAAAGCGTGGTCATGTCGATCGCGAGCTATGGAGCAAGGCGGGGCAGGCGGGGATGCTCTGCTCCCACCTGCCGGAGGCCTACGGCGGCATGGCGGCGGACTTTCTCTACAGCGCGGTGGTGATCGAGGAGATCAGCCGGCTGGGCCTGAGCGGCATCGGCTTCTCGCTGCATTCGGACATCGTCGCGCCGTACATCCTGCATTACGGCAGTGAAGCGCTGAAGCTCAAGTACCTGCCGCGCCTGGTCAGTGGCGAAATGGTCACGGCCATCGCGATGACCGAGCCGGGGGCCGGTTCCGATCTGCAGGGGGTCAAGACCACGGCGGTGCTCGATGGCGACGAGTATGTCCTCAATGGTTCGAAGACCTTCATCACCAATGGCTTTCTCGCCGACCTGGTGATCGTGGTCGCCAAGACCGATCCGAAGGCCGGGGCCAAGGGCACCAGCCTGTTTCTGGTCGAGGCCGATACGCCGGGCTTTGCCAAGGGCAAGCGGCTGGAGAAGGTCGGGATGAAGGCCCAGGACACCTCGGAGCTGTTCTTCCAGGATGTCCGCGTGCCGAAGGAGAACCTGCTGGGGCAGGCCGGCATGGGCTTCGCCTACCTGATGCAGGAACTGCCCCAGGAGCGCCTGACCGTGGCGGTGGGCGCGCTGGCGTCGGCCGAGGCGGCGTTGCAGTGGACGCTGGACTACACCCGCGAACGCAAGGCCTTCGGCAAGGCGATCGCCGACTTCCAGAACACCCGCTTCAAACTGGCGGAGATGGCCACCGAGATCCAGATCGGCCGGGTGTTCGTCGACCGCTGCCTGGAGTTGCATCTGGAGGGCCGGCTCGATGTGCCGACCGCGGCGATGGCCAAGTACTCGGGCACGGACCTGCAGTGCAAGGTGCTCGACGAATGCGTTCAACTGCATGGTGGCTACGGTTTCATGTGGGAATACCCGGTGGCCCGGGCCTGGGCGGATGCGCGGGTGCAGCGGATCTATGCGGGGACCAACGAGATCATGAAGGAGATCATTGCGCGGTCGCTGTGAGGGCGGGAGCTGAGGCCGCGCAGCCCGGGATGGCCCGTTCGCGGATGAATCCGGCTCCCACAGTTTTTCGGCGCTCACGGAACCTGTGATCTACGCGACGACTTGTGGGGCCAACGGTCTTCAGCTTACTGCCGATAAGCTGCAGAACCTGGCTGACATGCGTCGCGCTTCCTGGGAGCCGGATTCATCCGCGAACAGGATCTCATGGCAGACCCCGTTCCCGGTTTACGGCGCCGGGTTCGGCTGATCCTTGTGGATCGCCTCGATCCCCGCCAGCACTTCCTCCGACAGCTTCAGTTCGGCACTGGCAATGTTGCTGTCCAGCTGTTCCAGGGTCGTGGCGCCAATGATGTTGCTGGTCACGAACGGCTGCCCGGTGACGAACGCCAGGGCCATCTGTGCCGGGTCCAGGCCGTGTTCGCGGGCCAGGGCGACGTAGCGGCTGCAGGCGGCTTCCGATTGCGGGTTGAAGTAGCGGCTGAAGCGGCTGTAGAGGCTCAGGCGGGCCTTTTCCGGGCGCGCACCCCCTTCGTACTTGCCCGAGAGGAAGCCGAATGCCATCGGCGAATAGGCCAGCAGGCCGCATTGCTCGCGCAGGGCGACTTCCGCCAGACCGACCTCGAAACTGCGGTTGAGCAGGTTGTAGGGGTTCTGGATCGACACCGCCCGCGGCCAGCCGCGGCGCTCGGCTTCGAGCAGGAATTTCATGGTGCCCCATGGCGTTTCGTTGGACAGGCCGATGTGGCGGATCTTGCCGGCCTTGACCTGCTCGTCCAGCGCTTCGAGGATCTCCTCGATCGGCGTGAAGGTCTCGTCGGCCTTGTGCTTGTAGCCCAACTGCCCGAAGAAATTGGTGCTGCGCTCCGGCCAGTGCAGTTGGTAGAGGTCGATCCAGTCGGTCTGCAGGCGCTTGAGGCTGGCATCCAGGGCTTCGACGATATGCCGGCGGTTGTGCTTGAGGTTGCCGTCGCGAATATAGCCGATGCCGTTGCCGGGGCCGGCGATCTTGCTCGCCAGGACCCACTGGTCGCGGTCGCCACGCTGCTTGAACCAGTTGCCGATGATGCGTTCGGTGCTGGCATAGGTTTCGGCCCTGGGCGGCACCGGGTACATCTCGGCGGTGTCCATGAAGTTGATGCCGGCGGCCTTGGCGCGCTCGATCTGGGCAAAGGCTTCGGACTCGGTGTTCTGCTCGCCCCAGGTCATGGTCCCCAGGCAAATTGCGCTCACGTTCAGGTCGGTTCGGCCTAGCTGACGGTATTCCATTGGCTGCTCCCGTGGGAAAACACCCATAAAAGCAGGTTGAATTTTTTTTGGCAATCTGGATAATTGCGCACCTCTTTATGCAGTGGAAGTGATGCGCCGCCGCCAAAGAATCTTGCCGTTGAACGGACGCGCCGACCCGAGCCCCCGATAGCGTCTGTATCCGGCTGCCTTTGACCTTGTCAAAGTACGCACTATTCAGTAAGATCCGCCGTCTTATTTACAGGCGGCCCCTGAGGCTATAAAGAATGAAAACTTTTACTGCTAAACCGGAAACAGTTAAGCGCGACTGGTTTGTCGTCGACGCTGCTGGTCAGACCCTGGGTCGTCTGGCCACCGAAATCGCGAGCCGTCTGCGTGGCAAGCACAAAGCCGAATACACCCCGCACGTCGATACCGGTGACTACATCGTCGTCATCAACGCCGAGCAGGTTCGTGTGACCGGTGCTAAAACCTCCGACAAGATGTACTACTCCCACTCCGGTTTCCCGGGCGGCATCAAGTCGATCAACTTCGAAAAGCTGATCGCAAAGGCCCCTGAGCGCGTGATCGAGACCGCGGTAAAAGGCATGCTGCCTAAGAACCCGCTGGGTCGCGACATGTACCGTAAGCTGAAAGTCTATGCGGGCGCTGTACACCCTCATACTGCTCAGCAGCCCCAAGAACTGAAGATTTAACGGAATAGTTCATTATGTCGGCGACTCAAAACTACGGCACTGGCCGTCGCAAGACCGCAACCGCACGCGTTTTCCTGCGTCCAGGTACCGGTAACATCTCCATCAACAACCGCTCCCTGGACACGTTCTTCGGTCGCGAAACTGCCCGCATGGTAGTTCGTCAACCGCTGGAACTGACCGAGACCGTCGAGAAGTTCGACGTCTACGTCACTGTCATCGGTGGTGGCGTGAGTGGCCAGGCTGGCGCAATCCGCCACGGCATCACTCGTGCCCTGATGGATTACGACGAAACCCTGCGCAGCACCCTGCGTAAAGCTGGTTACGTTACCCGCGACGCTCGTGAAGTTGAGCGTAAGAAAGTGGGTCTGCGTAAAGCGCGTAAGCGTCCGCAGTACTCGAAGCGTTAATTCGCTACCCGCTTCAAAAGAAGCCCGGTTCCCATGTGGAACCGGGCTTTTTTTATGGGCGAAATATTTGCTGTGACAACTTGCCACATCCGTAGACCCCCTATACTACAAGGCCTGGGGCACTGTGTGCCGGGTAATTACCTTGTCAGAGGTGGGGCTTTTCATTACCATTCGGCAAAATTTTTATAACGATAGATTTTTACTTAGACGCCTGATTTAACAGGCCACAAAGCTGATGGGAGAGGACTGAATGAGCAATGACGGCGTGAATGCAGGCCGGCGTCGCTTTCTCGTAGCAGCCACATCCGTGGTAGGAGCTGCAGGAGCGGTAGGGGCTGCGGTCCCGTTCGTGGGGTCATGGTTTCCCAGTGCCAAGGCGAAAGCCGCCGGTGCACCGGTGAAAGTGAATATCGCCAAGATCGACCCGGGGCAGCAGATGATTGCCGAGTGGCGTGGCCAGCCGGTCTTCATCGTTCGCCGCACCGAAGAGATCCTGGGGAATCTGACGAAGATCGAGGGGCAGCTCTCCGATCCAACCTCCAAGAACTCGGTACAACCCCCCTACGTCGATCCGAAGACGCGTTCGATCAAGCCGGAAGTCCTGCTGCTGATCGGTATCTGCACCCACCTGGGTTGCTCTCCCACCTTCCGTCCGGAAGTGGCACCCGCCGACCTCGGCAAGGACTGGGTAGGCGGCTATTTCTGCCCTTGCCACGGTTCCCACTACGATCTCGCCGGTCGTGTCTACAAGGCCCAGCCCGCGCCTTTGAACCTGCCGGTTCCGCCGCATTCCTATGAGTCCGACACGATCATTGTCGTTGGCGTCGATCAGGAGAAAGCGTGATGAGCAAGTTCATGGATTGGGTTGATGCGCGCTTCCCCGCCACCAAGATGTGGGAAGACCATCTCAGCAAGTACTACGCACCGAAAAACTTCAACTTCCTCTACTTCTTCGGCTCCCTGGCGCTGCTGGTGCTGGTCAACCAGATCGTCACCGGTGTCTGGCTGACGATGAGCTACACCCCTTCGGCGGAAGAGGCCTTCGCCTCCGTCGAATACATCATGCGTGATGTCGAGTACGGCGCGATCCTGCGTCTGCTGCACTCCACCGGCGCTTCGGCGTTCTTCATCGTGGTCTATCTGCACATGTTCCGTGGCCTGCTCTACGGTTCGTACCAGAAGCCGCGCGAGCTGGTCTGGCTGTTCGGCATGCTGATCTACCTGGCGCTGATGGCCGAGGCCTTCATGGGCTACCTGCTGCCGTGGGGGCAGATGTCCTACTGGGGCGCGCAGGTGATCATCTCGCTGTTCGGCGCGATCCCGGTCATCGGTAACGACCTGACCCAGTGGATCCGCGGTGACTACCTGATTTCCGGGATCACCCTGAACCGCTTCTTCGCCCTGCATGTGGTGGCCCTGCCGATCGTGATTCTCGGCCTGGTGGTGCTGCACATCCTGGCGCTGCACGAAGTGGGCTCGAACAACCCCGATGGTGTCGACATCAAGAAGAAAAAGGACGAAAACGGCGTACCGCTGGACGGCATTCCGTTCCACCCGTACTACACCGTGAAAGACATTGTCGGCGTGGTGGTGTTCCTGTTCGTCTTCTGTTCCGTAGTGTTCTTCTTCCCGGAAATGGGCGGTTATTTCCTGGAAAAACCGAACTTTGAGGTGGCCAACGCCTTCAAGACGCCGGAGCACATCGCCCCTGTCTGGTACTTCACACCGTTCTACGCGATCCTGCGGGCGGTGCCGGACAAGCTCATGGGGGTTCTCGCCATGGGCGCCTCGATTGCCCTGCTGTTCGTGCTGCCGTGGCTGGATCGCAGTCCGGTCAAGTCGATGCGCTACAAGGGCTGGCTGAGCCGGATCTGGCTGGTGATCTTCTGTGTGTCCTTCCTGATCCTTGGCTGGCTGGGCGTCATGGCGCCGACGCCGGAGCGTACGCTGCTGTCGCAGGTGTGCACCGTGCTGTATTTCGCCTACTTCATTCTGATGCCGTTCTATACCCGGCTCGAGAAGACCAAACCGGTTCCGGAAAGGGTGACTGGCTGATGAAAAAACTATTTGCTGTTTTGCTGCTCGCGGCCCTGCCGGTTCTGTCCTTCGCTGCCGAGCATGGTGGTCCCGAGCTTGAAAAGGTCGACATCGACGTTTCCGACAAGGCGGCCATGCAGGATGGTGCGCGGACCTTCGCCAACTACTGCATGGGTTGCCACAGTGCCAAGTTCCAGCGTTACGAGCGGGTCGCAGATGACCTGGGTATTCCCCATGACCTGATGCTCAAGAACCTGGTGTTCACCGGCGCCAAGATCGGCGACCACATGAGCATCGGCATGCAGCCGGCGGATGCCAAGGCCTGGTTCGGTGCGGCTCCGCCCGACCTGACCCTGGTGGCGCGGGTGCGTGGTACCGACTGGCTGTACGGTTACCTGCGTTCTTTCTACGAGGATCCGGCACGTCCATGGGGCGTGAACAACAAGGTCTTCCCGAACGTCGGCATGCCGAACGTGCTGGTGGGCCTGCAGGGTCGTCAGGTCGTCGGTTGCAAGCAGGTGCAAATCGTCGAGAATGGCAAGAAGCAGTATGATCCGCTGACCGGCACGCCATTGACTCATGAAGCGTGCGACCAACTGACCATCGTGCCGAAAACCGGTGCCTTGACGGAAGAGCAGTTCGACGAGAAGGTCAAGAACCTGGTGACCTTCCTGGCCTACTCGGCCAACCCGGTGAAGCTGCAGCATCAGCGCATCGGTACTTACGTTCTGCTGTACCTGGCCTTCCTCTTCGTATTCGCTTATCTGCTCAAGCGCGAATACTGGAAGGATGTGCACTGATAACGTTGTAATATAGCTGTCAGTCAATCGTGCGCGCCCAAGGGTGCCTCTGAGACGTAACGAACTGGTGTGGAGGGGGCGGAGCCGAAAAGGCTTCGCCGGCCGTCTTCTCCACTCGTTACGGGAGGCTTCCCTTGGGCGCGCTCGTTTTTGCGTTTCGACCATTTCAAACAAGCGAGGAGGACCGCCATGGGCGTGACCAATCGGTTGGCCTGTTACTCCGACCCCGCCGACCACTATTCCCACCGAGTGCGTATTGTGTTGGCGGAAAAGGGTGTCAGTGCCGAGATCATCAGTGTCGAGGCGGGACGTCAGCCAGCGAAGCTGACTGAAGTGAACCCTTACGGCAGCCTGCCCACCCTGGTCGATCGTGACCTGGCGTTGTGGGAGTCGACTGTGGTGATGGAATACCTGGATGAGCGTTACCCGCATCCACCGCTGCTGCCGGTTTATCCCGTGGCGCGGGCCAACAGCCGGCTGCTGATGCATCGCATCCAGCGTGACTGGTGCGGGCTGGTCGACCTGATCCTGGACTCGCGGACCAAGGAGCCGGCGCGTGTGCAGGCGCGCAAGGAACTGCGCGAGAGCCTCACCGGGGTATCTCCGTTGTTCGCCGACAAGCCTTTCTTCCTGAGTGAGGAGCAAAGTCTGGTCGATTGCTGTCTATTACCGATACTCTGGCGTTTGCCAATTCTGGGTATTGAACTGCCGCGGCAAGCCAAGCCGCTGCTCGATTATATGGAGCGCCAGTTTGCGCGTGAGGCTTTCCAGGCAAGCCTGTCTGGTGTCGAACGCGATATGCGCCAAGGAGCTGCTTAATGAACTCCAGCCGTCCTTATTTGGTTCGTGCCCTGTACGAATGGATAGTGGATAACGATTGTACGCCGCACATCCTGGTCAATTCCGAGGCCCCCTCGGTCCAGGTGCCGCAAGGCTTTGCCAGCGACGGGCAGATCGTCCTGAATATTTCTCCAAGTGCCGTGCGTCACCTGCACATGGATAACGAAGCGGTCAGTTTCGAGGGGCGTTTCGGTGGTGTGGCCCATACGCTGTATGTGCCCATTGGCGCGATTCTCGGGATCTATGCCCGGGAAAACGGCCAGGGCATGGTCTTCGATCTCGAGTCGCCACTGGAAGACGACGACAATGAAGTCGAGCCGGATGACGATGGGCCGGAGCCGCCGCGTCCGAGTGGGCGTCCTAGCCTGAAGGTGGTGAAGTAACAGCAGCGGATGGGCATGAAAAAGCCCCTGTCATCTTTCGGTGACAGGGGCTTTTTCGTTTGCGGGGGCAAGGCCCTCAGTCGATGTACTCGAACAGTTTGACGATCTTCTGCACGCCACCGACGCCTTGTACCAGGTTGGTTGCGCGTGCGGCTTCCTGCTGGGTGACCAGGCCCATCAGGTAGACGATACCGTTCTCGGTGATCACCTTGATGCGCGAGCCGGGGATGGTGTTGTCAGTCAGCATCTGGGTCTTGATCTTACTGGTCAGCCAGGTGTCGTTGCTGCGTGCGGCGAACGAGGAAGGCTGCAGGATCTGCAGTTCGTTGTTGACCTTCTTCACGCGCTGGACGCTCGACGCAGCCTGTTCGGCCTTGGCCTTGAGGTCTTCGCGTGGCGTCTGGCCGGCGAGCAGGACGATGCCGTTGTAGCTGCTCACGACGATGTGCGAGGCGGCGTCCAGATCCGGGTCGGCCTTGGCGACGTTGACCGCGACCTTGGTTTCGATCACCGAGTCGTCGATCTTGCTGCCCAGGGTGCGGGTGCCCTGGTCGTCATTGATCGGACCATCGCGGGTTGCGGTCAGCACCGAGCTGCAGCCACTGAGGCCCAGGCACAGAGTCAAAGCCAGCAGGCTAAGGCGATTAACGGTCATTCTTCACTCCCGAACAGTTGGCTGTCGATCAGATCGCACAGGCAGTGGATCGCCAGCAAGTGGACTTCCTGGATACGTGCGGTGACATGGCTGGGAACGCGGATCTCCACGTCCTCGGGCAACAGCAGCGAGGCCATGCCGCCACCATCACGTCCCGTCAAGGCTACGACAACCATTTCGCGATCATGTGCGGCCTGGATTGCCTGAATAATGTTGGCCGAGTTGCCGCTGGTGGAAATGGCCAGCAAAACATCGCCAGGCTGGCCGAGGGCGCGGATCTGTTTGGAGAAGACTTCGTTGTAGCTGTAGTCGTTGGCGATCGAGGTGATGGTCGAGCTGTCGGTGGTCAGGGCGATGGCCGGCAGGCTCGGTCGTTCGCGTTCGAAGCGGTTGAGCAGTTCCGAGGAAAAATGCTGGGCGTCGCCCGCCGAGCCACCATTGCCGCAGGAGAGCATTTTGCCTTCGTTGAGCAGGGCATTGACCATGATCTGGCTGGCTTGCTCGATGTGAGGTGCAAGAACGTCCATCGCCTGTTGCTTGGTGTCGATACTGGCCTGGAAAAGCTGGCGAATTCGGGATTGCATGTCCATCAATGTAGGTGACCTTAAGTGGGGCGGTTGCCTGGCTCGAGTGCTGCCCGGATGGTTCCGGGGCCGTTCGGCGCAAGTCGTGTGCGGCCCGTAAAGCAAAGAGCAAAATCGGTGAATGAAAGTAACCGGGTCGACAGTCTGGTTCAGCTGTCGAAGGCATTCCGTAGCCAGTTCAATCGGGGTGCCATGTCGAGGGCGCCTTCTATGGCAACCACGTCGAAACGGCAGGGGCTGCTGGACCAGCGCGATTCGCATTGCAGGAAATACTGCGCCGCGAATATTAACTTCTTGCGCTTGCGGGCATCGATACTGCCCACGGCGCCACCCCATTGGGTGTTTTTTCTATAACGAACTTCGACGAATACTACTGTATCGCCGTCGAGCATGACCAGATCAAGCTCGCCGCGTTTACATGACCAGTTCTGCGCCAGCAGGCGCAGTCCCTGTCGTTCGAGATGCCGGAGCGCGAGGCTCTCGGCATCCTTGCCGCTTTCCAGGCGTGAGCCTTGCGGCATCAGCGTGGGGTATCCGGCAGGCGCTGGACCTGACCGCTGACGAACTGTGCCCAGGGAAGTTGGCGCTCGACCCGTTGACCCTGGTCCATGCTCAGGCTGCCGGAGAGGCCCTCGATGCGGCTGTCTGGCAGTGCCTTGAGCTGGCCCAGGCGTGGCGCCAGGCGAAAGGCGTCGACACCCATGGCGTACAGGCGGCCCAGGCTGCCGGCGGCTTGTGGCCATTGCGCGGTCACCTGCTTGCGCAGCGGATCGTTGGCGTCCAGCAGCCACGGGGTTTCGCAGAAGCGAATGCCGTTCATGTCGTTGTACTGGTTGATGTCGCCGGTTGCACTGAACAGGTGGGAGGTGCCGTACACCGGTACGTCACCGGCGTACTGGAAGTTCAGGGTCGGTTTGATCTGCTGGGCCTGCTGCGGTGTGGCGGCAAGGAAGATGAACTCGATGTCCTGGCGACGCGAAGGTTGGGCGACAACCTGGCCACCCACGGTGCTTTGCAGGCTCTTGGCGCGACCTTCGCTCTGACGCAACTGGAACAGGTCGGCGATCTGTTGGGCCAGGGCTACCGGCTGGTCGACACGTTCGACACCGATCACGGTGCCGCCATTGGCTTCCCAGTCCTGGCGGAAGGCCTTGAGTACGCGGTCGCCCCATTCACCTTTCGGCACCATGGCGGCAGCGCGGTGCAGGCCGTCGGCGCGGGCGCGACGCGAAACTTCGCGGGCTTCGTCCTCGGCGGCGAGGCCGAACTGGAACAGTTGCGGCGGATTCTGCGCGCTTTCGCTGTAGTTCAGCGCCAGGGTAGTGATCGGCAGTTGCGTACGAGCGCTGAGCTGCTTCACCAGGGGTTTTTCCAGCGGGCCGACGACCAGTTGCACGCCGGCGGCCTGGGCCTTGCGATAGAAATCGTCGAGGGAGGTCAGGCGCGAGCTGTCGTAGAACTCGATGGCCGGTGGCTTCTGTCCGGCTTGCTGGGCCTGGTACTGGGCCGCCATGAAACCCTCGCGCAGAGCCTTGCCGACCGAGGCCAGCTGGCCTTCGTTAGGCAGCAGCAGGGCGATCTTGTTCAGCGGCTGGCTGGCCAGTTCCTTGAGTTTCACCAGCGCCTGCGGCAGTTGCTGGGCTGCCGGGTGCTTGGGGTTCTGTGCCCGCCAGGTGTCGATCGCCGCCTGTTGCTGTTCCAGCGTGCCGGAAGTCTTCACCGCCAGGGCCAGGCCGAGCCAGCCGCTGAGGTCGTCGTTACCGCTGGGTTGCAACTGATCGGTCGGCAGTGCGGCGATCAGTGCCCAGATCGCTTCGTGGTTGGCGCGAGCGGCGTCGCCACTGAGCAGCGGGGCGATGAAGATGCGCTCGCGAGCGGCTGCCAGGGTCTGGCCGTCGGCTTCGAGGGCGCGGGCGCGAACGGTCTGGGTGCGGATCTGCTGGTCCACCGGCAATTCACCCAGGTGCTCCAGGCTCGGGTGGCTCAGGGCGGTGAGGGCCGCCTTCGGCTGATTGCGGGTCATCGCCAGTTCGGCGGCCAGTGTGCTGGCGAAAACCTGTTGGCCCGGCTTGAGCTGGTCCAGCTGCACCTGGGCAAGGATCTGCGCGGCGCGACCGGTGTCCTTCTGGCGGTAGGCCAGGTCGGCGGCGGTCAGGCGCAGCAGGGCGGCCTTGTCCGGTGTCTTGCTGGCGGAGGCCTGTTCGAGCAGTTGCTCGATGCTGGCATCCGGGGTCCGTGGGAGTTCGCCAAGGCTGGAAGAGGGCGAGCTGGCGCAGGCCGCCAGCAAGGCAGCGAGGCAGAGGGCAGAGAACAGCCGCAGGCAAGCGATCATGTAAGTGTTCCTGATACTCGATCAAATTAGCGTGGAATTGTACCCAAGCACTGGCCGGGGCGCGATGTCGCTGGCGTGAAACCGTCAATTTTGGTCGTACAAGGCGTGTCAGAGACCCGGCTCTTTGCGCCTGGGCGGGGTCATCGCGCCGTCGTGGAGCATATCGGCAGGGCTTCTACGCGCTACAATGGGTTTTTCGTTCTTCTTGAGGTGTGCGCTTTGACTGCTCCAGGTGCTTTGAATTCCGCGATGGGCTCGCTTTATGTGGTGGCGACGCCCATCGGCAACCTGGATGACATCAGTGCGCGAGCAATGAAGGTGCTGCGCGAGGTGGCGCTGATCGCGGCGGAGGACACCCGGCATTCGCTGCGGCTCTTGCAGCACTTCGGCATCAACACGCCACTGGCGGCCTGCCATGAGCATAACGAGCGTGACGAGGGCAGCCGTTTCATCGCCAAGCTGCAGGCGGGCGAGGATGTTGCCCTGATCTCCGATGCTGGCACGCCGCTGATTTCCGATCCCGGCTATCACCTGGTGCGCCAGGCGCGTGCCGCGGGGATCAAGGTGGTGCCGGTCCCGGGCGCCTGTGCGCTGATCGCGGCGCTGTCGGCGGCGGGTCTGCCGTCCGACCGGTTCATCTTCGAGGGCTTCCTGCCGGCCAAGGCGGCGGGGCGTCGTTCGCGTCTGGAACAACTGCGCGAAGAACCTCGGACGCTGATCTTCTATGAGGCACCTCACCGCATCCTCGAATGTCTGCAGGACATGGAAGCGGTGTTCGGTGCCGAGCGCCCGGCGCTGCTGGCACGTGAGCTGACCAAGACCTTCGAGACGCTCAAGGGGCTGCCGCTGGCTGAATTGCGCAGCTTCGTCGAAGCCGACAGCAATCAGCAGCGTGGCGAGTGCGTGGTGCTGGTCGCCGGCTGGAGTGCCCCGGAAGGCGATGAGGCAGTCGGCGCCGAGGCCATGCGCATTCTCGACCTGCTGCTCAAGGAAATGCCGCTCAAGCGCGCCGCCGCCCTGGCGGCGGAAATCACCGGTGTACGCAAGAACCTGCTGTATCAGGTGGCGCTGGATAAGCAGAAAAATGACTGACGATTTTTTCGTGGGGCCATTCGGCTATTGATGTCGGAATGGTCCTGGGCGGCGCATCTTGTCCCGGCATGCCGGGGCGATGACGGCTTTAATGCTTGTCCTTCTGGCCATGTGCCGGTAACCTGCGCGGCGGAGAGTCGATTGGACAGTCGCTGCCCTTCATGAAAATTGGAGGGGGGAGGAAAGTCCGGGCTCCATAGGGCGGAGTGCCAGGTAATGCCTGGGGGGCGTGAGCCTACGGAAAGTGCCACAGAAAACAACCGCCTAAGCACTTCGGTGCCGGTAAGGGTGAAAAGGTGCGGTAAGAGCGCACCGCACGGCTGGTAACAGTTCGTGGCTAGGTAAACCCCACTCGGAGCAAGACCAAATAGGGTTCCAAGGCGTGGCCCGCGCTGGAACCGGGTAGGTTGCTAAAGATGTCCAGTGATGGCCATCGTAGAGGAATGACTGTCCTCGACAGAACCCGGCTTACAGATCGACTCTCCACTTTTTCCCCTCCCTGCCCGCAATCGCTGGCAGAAGCGCATTTGTAATATCGAAAAAATCTTAGTCTTAACAAACTACTTTAACTTCTGGCCTCAAGTTTCTGAGGCGAGTCGAGTTTGCCCGGAAGAAACCTCTCCAAATTCTCGCAAAGTCTCCTTTTACGCTCCTAAATCTCCGTTCTGTAAGGGTTTTCCTTAAGACCGTGCCTTGACGGTGTGGTGGGCGCATTCCTATAGTGTGCGCAAGTGGAGGAAAGTGGCATGAAGTGGGTTTTTTGGACGTAAAACGCTAATATTTGGAGAAACGCAGCTGTGTTTCGCGGAGCCAACGCTATCAGTCTCGATGCCAAGGGCCGTCTCGCCATGCCGAGTCGGTACCGTGACGAGCTCGATTCGCGTAGTTCCGGACAACTGATCGTCACCATCGATGCGGTCGATCCCTGCTTATGTGTATATCCACTCGACGAGTGGGAACTGATTGAGACCAAGTTGCGTGCGCTGCCGTCGTTGCGGGAAGAGAACCGCCGTCTGCAGCGTTTGCTGATTGGTAATGCCGTCGATCTCGAACTCGATGGCAGTGGTCGTTTTCTGGTGCCGCCGCGCCTGCGTGAGTACGCGAAGCTGGACAAGCGCGCGATGCTGGTGGGCCAACTGAACAAGTTTCAACTGTGGGACGAGGACGCCTGGAATGCTGTTGCTGCAGCGGACCTGGCGGCCATTCAACAACCGGGCGCGATGCCTGATGAACTGCGTGATCTGATCCTGTGACTATTGATAGCGGCTTTAACCACATCACCGTACTGCTTGACGAAGCCGTCGAGGCTCTCGCCGTACGCCCTGATGGCTGCTATCTGGATGGCACCTTCGGTCGGGGCGGGCATAGCCGCCTGATTCTCAGCCGACTCGGACCTGATGGCCGACTTCTGGGTTTCGACAAGGATCCACAGGCGATTGCCACCGGGCAAGCGCTAGCGGCCGAAGACGGCCGCTTTGTCGTTGTGCAGCGCAGCTTTGCCGAGCTGGGGGCGGAGGTCGCCGAGCGGCAGATGGCGGGCAAGGTCAATGGCATCCTGCTCGACCTGGGCGTTTCCTCGCCACAGCTGGATGACCCGCAGCGCGGCTTCAGCTTCATGAATGACGGTCCGCTGGACATGCGCATGGACCCTTCGCGGGGGATCAGTGCCGCCGAGTTCATCGCCACCGCGCCGGTGGAGGAAATTGCCCGGGTCTTCAAGGAGTACGGCGAGGAGCGTTTCGCCGGTCGCATGGCCCGTGCCGTGGTCGAGCGTCGTGAAATCAGGCCTTTCGAGCGCACGGCCGATCTGGCCGAGGTGCTCAAGGTCGCCAACCCGGCCTGGGAGAAGGGCAAGAACCCGGCGACCCGGGCGTTCCAGGGCCTGCGTATTCACGTCAACAATGAGCTGGGCGATCTCGAAGCCGGCCTCGAAGCAGCGCTGGACGCCCTCGAAGTCGGCGGTCGCCTGGTGGTGATCAGCTTCCACTCGCTGGAAGACCGCATCGTCAAGCTGTTCATGCGCCGCCTGGTCAAGGGCGAGGAAGACAACCTGCCGCGTAACCTGCCGGTCCGCCACCAGGCATTCGAACCGCGCATCAAGGTGCACGGCAAGGCCCGGTTCGCCTCCGATGCCGAGCTCAAGGCCAACCCGCGTGCCCGTAGTGCCGTCATGCGTGTCGCGGAGAAATTGCGGTGAGCAAGCTCTACGCCAAGCCACTTCCGGGCGGAAGCTTTTTCATGTTCCTGCTATTTGTCGCCGTACTGGTGTCCGCCATCGGCGTGTCCTATAGCGCGCACTGGAACCGCCAACTGCTCAACTCGCTCTACAACGAGCTGAGCGTGCGGGACAAGGCCCAGGCCGAGTGGGGGCGACTGATCCTCGAGCAGAGCACCTGGACCGCCCATAGCCGTATCGAGACCCTGGCCACCGAGCAACTGAAGATGCGCATTCCCAGTCCGTCCGAGGTCAGGATGGTGGCGCCATGATGAAGCTCGAGGGCGCGCTCTATCCGTGGCGTTTCCGCGTCGTGCTCGGCGCGCTGGCGCTCATGGTCGGCTATATCAGCTGGAAGATCGTCGACCTGCAGGTCATCGATCGTGCGTTCCTGATCGGCCAGGGCGACGCGCGCAGCATGCGGCACATTCCGATTCCCGCCCACCGCGGCCTGATCACCGACCGTAACGGCGAGCCCCTGGCCGTGAGTACGCCGGTGACCACGCTGTGGGCCAATGCCAAGGAAATGCAACTGGCCAAGGATCGCTGGCCGGCCCTGGCCCAGGCGCTTGGGCAGGATCCCAAGCTGCTGGCCGAGCGCCTGGAGCAGCAGGCCAACAAGGAGTTCATCTATCTGGTCCGCGGCCTGACCCCGGAGCAGGGCCAGGCCGTGCTCGATCTCAAGGTTCCCGGTGTCTACGGCATCGAGGAGTTCCGGCGTTTCTATCCGGCCGGTGAAGTGGCGGCGCACATGGTCGGTTTTACCGACATCGACGACCACGGGCGCGAAGGGGTGGAACTGGCCTACGACGAGTGGCTGGCCGGGGTGCCCGGCAAGCGACAGGTGATCAAGGACCGGCGCGGCCGGCTGATCAAGGATGTCCAGGTAACCAAGAACGCCAAGGCCGGTAAGCCCTTGGCGTTGTCCATTGACCTGCGCCTGCAATACCTGGCCAACCGCGAACTGCGCAACGCCCTGGTGGAAAACGGCGCCAAGGCCGGCAGCCTGGTGATCATGGATGTGAAGACCGGCGAGATCCTCGCCATGGTCAACCAGCCGACCTACAACCCGAACAACCGTCGCAACCTGCAGCCGGCGATGATGCGCAACCGCGCGATGATCGACGTGTTCGAGCCGGGTTCGACCATGAAGCCGATCTCCATGAGTGCCGCCCTGGAAACCGGACGCTGGAAGCCCAGCGACACGGTCGAGGTCTATCCCGGCACCCTGCAGTTGGGCAAATACACCATCCGCGACGTTTCCAAGACCGAAGGTCCGGTGCTCGACCTGACCGGTATCCTGATCAACTCCAGTAACGTGGGGATGAGCAAGGTCGCCTTCGACATCGGTGGCGAGGCGATTTTCCGTGTCATGCAGAAAGTCGGCCTGGGCCAGGACACCGGTCTCGGCTTCCCCGGCGAGCGCGTCGGCAACCTGCCGAACTACCGTGAGTGGCGCAAGGCCGAAACCGCGACCCTGTCCTACGGCTATGGCCTGTCGGTGACCGCCATCCAGCTGGTGCACGCGTTCTCGGCCCTGGCCAACAACGGCAAGATCGTGCCGCTGACCCTGATCAAGACCGACAAGACGCCCGAAGGTACCCAGGTCATCCCGGAAAAGGTCGCCAAGACCATGCAGGGCATGTTGCAGCAGGTGATCGAGGCCCCGCGGGGTGTCTGGCGTGCCAAGGTCCCGGCCTATCATGTCGCCGGCAAGTCCGGTACCGCGCGCAAGACATCGGTCGGCACCAAGGGTTATGCCGAGAACTCCTATCGCTCGCTGTTCGCCGGTTTCGGCCCGATGAGCGATCCGCGTTACGCCATCGTGGTGGTGATCGACGAACCGAGCAAGGCCGGCTACTTCGGTGGCCTGGTTTCGGCGCCGGTCTTCAGCAAGGTGATGTCCGGCACTCTGCGGCTGATGAACGTCAGCCCGGATGACCTGTCGAGTATTCCGCAGCAGCAAGCCATCGCCGCGCCGGAACCTGTAAAAGGAGGGCGTGGTTAATGTCCCTGAGCCTGAACAAGATTTTCCCTCATGCCGGTCGCGATCTGCTGATTCGCGAGCTGGCGCTCGACAGCCGCAAGGTGCGCGCCGGTGACCTGTTCCTGGCGGTGCCGGGTGGCAAGGTCGACGGCCGCAACCATATCGCCGATGCGCTGCAGCGTGGGGCGGCGGCGGTTGCCTATGAAGCACAGGGCGCTACCGTGCTGCCGATCACCGATGTCCCGCTGATTCCGGTCAAGGGCCTGGCGGCGCAGTTGTCGGAGATCGCCGGACGCTTCTATGGCGAGCCGAGCCGGCAACTGAACCTGGTGGGTGTCACCGGTACCAATGGCAAGACCAGCGTCAGCCAACTGGTGGCCCAGGCCCTCGACCTGCTCGGTCAGCGCTGCGGGATTCTCGGCACCCTGGGCAGCGGTTTTCATGGCGCGCTGAACAGCGGCATGCTGACCACGCCGGATCCGATCGCCGTGCAGGCGACCCTGGCCGACCTGAGGAACGCCGGTGCCAGGGCCGTGGCCATGGAGGTTTCCTCCCACGGCCTGGATCAGGGCCGGGTCAGTGCCCTGGCCTTCGACGTGGCGGTGCTGACCAATCTCTCGCGCGACCATCTCGATTATCACGGCACCATGGAAGCCTATGGTGCGGCCAAGGCCAAGCTGTTTGATTGGGCCAACCTGCGTTGCCGGGTGATCAACCTCGACGACGACTTCGGCCGGCAGTTGGCAGTTGGCGAGCACGAATCGCGGTTGATCACCTACAGCCTGCAGGACAGCAGTGCCCACCTGTATTGCCGGGACGCCCAGTTCGGTGACGCAGGTGTGCGCGCGACGCTGGTGACCCCGCAGGGCGAACATCATTTGCACAGCACGCTGCTCGGCCGCTTCAACCTGAGCAACGTCCTGGCAGCCGTGGGCGCCTTGCTGGGGCTGGATTACGCCCTGGATGAAATCCTGCGGGTGTTGCCGCAACTGGAAGGCCCGGCCGGTCGCATGCAGCGTCTGGGTGGCGGCACGCGCCCGCTGGTGGTGGTTGACTATGCACACACCCCGGATGCCCTGGAAAAGGTCCTGTTGGCCTTGCGCCCGCATGCCAAGGGGCAGTTGCGTTGCCTGTTTGGCTGTGGCGGCGACCGCGATCGCGGCAAGCGCCCGCTGATGGCCGAACTGGCCGAGCGTCTGGCCGACAGCGTGCTGGTGACCGACGACAACCCGCGCACCGAGGATCCCCAGCAGATCTTCGACGATATCCGTCCGGGCTTCAGTACCCCTGATGCCGTGCGTTTCGTGTCCGGTCGTGGCCTGGCGATTGCCGAGCTGATTGCCGCTGCCAGTGCCGACGACGTGCTCGTCCTGGCCGGCAAGGGGCATGAGGATTACCAGGAGATCAACGGCGTGCGCCACGCCTTCTCCGATCTGGTCGAAGCCGCCAAGGCTCTGGATGCCTGGGAGGCCGCCAATGCTTGAAGCCATGAAATTGAGTGAGGTCGCCAATGCCTTGTCCGGTCGCCTGAGTGCGGCCGATGCCAGTTTCTCCGGGGTGAGTATCGACAGCCGGTCGATTCAGCCTGGGCAACTGTTCGTTGCCCTGACCGGGCCGCGTTTCGATGGGCATGATTACCTGGACGACGTGGCGACCAAGGGCGCCGTCGCAGCGCTGGTGGAGCGCGAGGTGGCTGGCAGCCAACTGCCGCAACTGGTGGTTCGTGATACCCGCCTGGCCCTGGGGCAGCTTGGGGCGCTGAATCGGGCACTGTTCAAGCAGCCGGTGGCGGCGGTTACCGGTTCCAGCGGCAAGACCACGGTCAAGGAAATGCTGGCGAGCATTCTGCGTACCCGTGGCCTGGTCCTGGCGACCCGGGGCAACCTGAACAACGATCTGGGCGTGCCGCTGACCTTGCTCGAACTGGCGCCGGAGCACAGTGCCGCGGTGATCGAACTGGGTGCTTCGCGTATTGGCGAGATCGCCTACACCGTCGCCATGACCAGGCCACATGTCGCGATCCTGAATAACGCCGGAACCGCCCATGTCGGCGAGTTCGGTGGCCCCGAGAAAATCGTCGAGGCCAAGGGCGAAATCATCGAAGGGCTGCAGGCCGACGGTACTGCCGTACTCAACCTGGACGACAAGGCCTTCCCGATCTGGAAGGTCCGGGCTGGCGCCCGCAAGGTGCTGAGCTTTGCCCTGGACAATGACAGCGCCGATTTCCACGCCCGCGCGGTTTCCCGCGATCCACGCGGCTGCCCGCAATTCGAGCTGCACGCTCCCGACGGCTCGGCACCGGTTCAACTGAACCTGCTGGGCACGCACAACGTGGCCAATGCCCTGGCCGCCGCCGCCGCCGCCCATGCGCTGGGCGTGTCCCTGCCGGGCATCGTCGCCGGGCTGGAAGCGGTCCAGCCGGTCAAGGGCCGGACGGTGGCGCAATTGGCAATCAATGGCATTCGCGTGATTGACGATACCTACAACGCGAACCCCACCTCAATGTGCGCTGCCGTTGATATACTCGCCGGCTTTTCCGGCCGCACCGTTCTGGTGCTCGGAGATATCGGCGAGTTGGGCGAGTGGGCGGAGCAGGGGCATCGTGAAGTAGGAGCTTACGCCTCAGGCAAGGTTTCCGCGCTGTACGCGGTGGGACCGATGATGGCCCACGCCGTCGACGCATTTGGCCAAAACGCTCGTCATTTCGCCACTCAGGCCGATCTGATCGAGGCGCTTGGCGCCGAGCAAGACACCAATACCACCATTTTGATCAAGGGTTCGCGCAGCGCGGCGATGGAAAACATCGTGGCGGCCCTGTGCGGGCCTGCGCCTCATATCAAGGGAGAGACGCATTAATGCTGCTGCTGCTAGCGGAGTACCTGCAACAGTTCTACAAAGGCTTCGCGGTCTTCCAGTACCTGACCCTGCGCGGGATTCTCGGGGTGCTGACCGCGTTGTCTCTGTCGCTGTTCCTGGGCCCGTGGATGATTCGTACCTTGCAGAACCTGCAGATCGGCCAGGCAGTTCGCAATGACGGCCCGCAATCGCACCTCTCCAAGTCCGGCACGCCGACCATGGGGGGCGCGCTGATCCTGTCGTCCATTGGCGTCAGCACCCTGCTGTGGGCAGATCTGCATAACCGTTATGTCTGGGTGGTGCTGCTGGTCACCCTGCTGTTCGGCGCCATCGGCTGGGTCGACGACTATCGCAAGGTGATCGAGAAGAACTCCCGTGGGCTGCCAAGCCGCTGGAAGTATTTCTGGCAGTCGGTGTTCGGCCTGGGGGCGGCGATCTTCCTGTTCATGACCGCGCAGACCCCGGTGGAAACCACCCTGATCGTGCCGATGCTCAAGGATGTCAGCATTCCTCTGGGCGTGGGCTTCGTGGTCCTGACCTATTTCGTGATCGTCGGTTCGAGCAACGCGGTCAACCTGACCGACGGTCTCGACGGCCTGGCGATCATGCCGACGGTGATGGTCGGTGGTGCACTGGGTATCTTCTGCTACCTGTCGGGTAACGTGAAGTTCGCCGAATACCTGCTGATCCCCTACGTACCGGGCGCCGGTGAGCTGATTGTGTTCTGTGGCGCGCTGATCGGTGCCGGCCTGGGCTTCCTCTGGTTCAACACCTATCCGGCCCAGGTTTTCATGGGCGATGTCGGCGCCCTGGCGCTGGGCGCGGCCCTGGGCACCATCGCGGTGATCGTTCGCCAGGAAATCGTCCTGTTCATCATGGGCGGGGTGTTCGTCATGGAGACCCTGTCGGTGGTCATCCAGGTCGCTTCCTTCAAGATGACCGGTCGCCGGGTGTTCCGCATGGCACCGATTCACCACCACTTTGAACTCAAGGGCTGGCCCGAGCCACGCGTGATCGTCCGGTTCTGGATCATCACCGTGATTCTGGTGCTGATCGGCCTTGCCACCCTGAAGCTGAGGTAGAACCCGTGTCGCTGATCGCTTCTGACCACTTCCGCATCGTTGTCGGCCTCGGCAAGAGCGGCATGTCCCTGGTTCGCTTCCTGGCGAACCGGGGCGTTGCCTTTGCGGTGGCCGATACGCGGGAGAATCCACCGGAGCTGGCCACGCTGCGCCGTGACTACCCTCAGGTGGAAGTGCGTTGTGGCGAGCTGGATGTCGAGTTTCTCTGCCGTGCCGACGAACTCTACGTGAGCCCGGGCCTGGCCCTGGCGACCCCGGCGTTGCAGGCGGCTGCGGCCCGTGGCGTGAAACTGTCCGGCGATATCGAGCTGTTCGCGCGTAACGCGAAGGCGCCGATCGTCGCCATCACCGGCTCCAACGCCAAGAGCACCGTGACCACCCTGGTGGGCGAAATGGCGGCTGCTGCCGGCAAGCGCGTGGCGGTCGGTGGCAACCTCGGCACCCCGGCGCTGGACCTGCTCGGCGACGATATCGAACTGTATGTGCTGGAGCTGTCGAGCTTCCAGCTGGAAACCACCGACCAGTTGAACGCTGCGGTGGCGACCGTGCTCAACATCAGCGAAGACCACATGGACCGCTACAGCGGCCTGCCGGCCTATCACCTGGCCAAGCACCGGATCTTCCGCGGAGCGAAGCAGGTGGTGGTCAACCGCCAGGACGCCCTGTCCCGGCCGCTGATGAGCGAAGGCCTGCCCTGCTGGACCTTCGGTCTGGGCAAGCCGGACTTCAAGGCTTTCGGCCTGCGCGAGGAAGGCGGCGAGAAATACCTGGCCTTCGAGTTCCAGAACCTGATGCCGGTGCGCGAGTTGAAGATCCGTGGTGCCCATAACCAGTCCAACGCCTTGGCCGCGTTGGCGCTGGGGCATGCCGTGGGGTTGCCGTTCGACGCGATGCTGTCGAGCCTGCGCACCTTCGGTGGCCTCGAACACCGCTGCCAGTGGGTGCGCGAGCACAACGGCGTGAACTACTACAACGACTCCAAGGCCACCAACGTCGGTGCCGCGCTGGCGGCCATCGAGGGCCTGGGAGCCGATATCGACGGCAAGCTGGTGCTGGTCGCCGGCGGCGACGGCAAGGGCGCGGATTTTTCCGCCCTGCGTGCGCCGGTTGCGGCCCACTGCCGGGCGGTGGTCCTGCTGGGCCGCGATGCCGAACTGCTGGCCCGGGCGCTGGGTGACGAAGTGCCATTGATTCGTGTGCAGACCCTGGACGAAGCGGTGCGGCGTAGCGCCGAGCTGGCCCGGGACGGCGATGCCGTGCTGTTGTCGCCAGCCTGCGCCAGCCTCGACATGTTCAGGAACTTCGAAGAGCGCGGGCGCCTGTTCGCCAGTGCCGTGGAGGGCTTGGCATGAATTTCAATATCCTCAAGCCGTATCCGTCGCCGATCATCACCGGGCGTGGTGTCGACGTCGATTTCCCGATGCTCGCCGGCTGCCTGGCGCTACTCGGCCTCGGCCTGGTGATGATCACCTCGGCATCCTCCGAAGTGGCTGCCGTGCAATCGGGCAACGCGCTGTACCACATGATCCGCCACCTGATCTATCTGGTCATCGGCGTGGGCGCCTGCATCGCCACGATGATGGTACCGATCGCCACCTGGCAGCGCATGGGCTTCATGATGCTGGTGGGCGCCTTCGGCCTGCTGGTGATGGTGCTGCTGCCGGGTATCGGCCGTGAAGTGAACGGTTCGATGCGCTGGATCGGGTTCAGTTTCTTCAACGTGCAGCCTTCGGAAATCGCCAAGGTGTTCGTGGTGATCTACCTCGCCGGCTACCTGGTGCGCCGGCAGAAGGAAGTGCGCGAGAGCTGGATGGGCTTCTTCAAGCCGTTCGTCGTGCTGCTGCCGATGGCCGGCCTGTTGCTGATGGAACCGGACTTCGGGGCCACCGTGGTGATGATGGGGGCAGCGGCGGCAATGCTGTTCCTCGGCGGCGTCGGGCTGTTGCGCTTCGGCTTGATGGTGTTGCTGGCCGTAGTCGCGGTGGTGGTGCTGATCAAGGCGCAACCCTACCGGATGGCCCGTCTGACCACCTTCACCGACCCCTGGGCCGACCAGTTCGGTTCCGGCTACCAGCTGACCCAGGCGCTGATCGCCTTCGGTCGTGGCGAGTGGCTGGGGGTCGGCCTGGGCAACAGCGTGCAGAAGCAGTTCTACCTGCCCGAAGCCCATACCGACTTCGTGTTCTCCGTACTCGCCGAAGAGCTGGGTGCGGTGGGCTCGCTGTGCACTGTCGCACTGTTCGTGTTCGTCAGCGTGCGGGCCATGTACATCGGCCTGTGGGCGGAGAAGGCCAAGCAGTTCTTTGCCGCCTACATGGCCTACGGCCTGGCGTTCCTGTGGATCGGCCAGTTCCTGATCAACATCGGCGTGAACGTCGGCCTGCTGCCGACCAAGGGCCTGACCCTGCCGTTCCTCAGCTACGGTGGCAGCTCCCTGGTGATCTGCTGCGCCTGTCTCGGCCTGTTGCTGCGCATCGAGTGGGAGAGTCGAACCCACCTGGGCAGCGAAGAGATGGAATTCGATGAAAGCGACTTTGCGGAGGACACTCCCTATGGCCGCTAACGTGCTGATCATGGCCGGCGGCACCGGCGGCCACGTGTTCCCGGCGCTGGCGTGTGCCCGCGAGTTCCAGGCGCGGGGCTTCACCGTGCACTGGCTGGGCACGCCGCGCGGTATCGAAAACGAACTGGTGCCCAATGCCGGGTTGCCGCTGCACCTGATCAACGTCGCCGGCCTGCGTGGCAAGAGCAAGCTGTCGCTGCTCAAGGCGCCGTTCGTGCTGCTGCGGGCGATCTGGCAGGCGCGCAAGGTGATCCGCCAACTGAAGCCGGTCTGCGTGCTGGGCTTTGGTGGTTATGTCACCGGTCCTGGTGGGGTCGCCGCGCGCCTGGCTGGCGTTCCGGTGATCGTGCACGAGCAGAATGCCGTGGCGGGTACCGCCAATCGGCTGCTGGTGCCGCTGGCGGCACGGGTCTGCGAAGCTTTCCCGAATACCTTCGGCGCCTCGGACAAGCGTCGTACCACTGGCAACCCGGTGCGCCCGGAGCTGTTCCTGGAGACTCCGCGCCAGGCCCTGGGCGGCCGTCCGGCACGCCTGCTGATCCTCGGTGGCAGCCTTGGCGCCGAACCGTTGAACAAGCTGCTGCCCGAGGCCCTGGCCCAGGTGCCGGCCGAGTACCGCCCGGAGGTTTTCCACCAGGCCGGTCGCAACCACGACCAAGTGACCGCCGAACGCTACCAGGCGGCGGGTGTCGAGGCGCAGGTGGCGCCCTTTATCAAGGACATGGCCCAAGCCTATGGCTGGGCCGACCTGGTGGTCTGTCGCGCAGGCGCCTTGACCGTCAGTGAACTGGCTGCTGCCGGTCTGCCCTCGTTGCTGGTGCCTCTGCCCCATGCGATCGACGACCACCAGACCCGCAATGCCGAATATTTGGCCGGGGAGGGCGCTGCCTTCCTGCTGCCGCAAAGAACGACTGGCGCCGCCGATCTGGCGGCACGCCTGACAGAGGTTTTGATGCAACCGGAACGACTGAACACCATGGCGAGCACCGCACGCCGCCTGGCCAAGCCCGATGCTACCCGCACCGTCGTCGAGATCTGCCTGGAGGTGGCCCATGGTTGAGAGTCAGAAAGCCATCCCGCAACCGGAAATGCGCCGCATCCGTCGCATCCACTTCGTCGGGATCGGCGGCGTGGGCATGTGCGGGATCGCCGAAGTACTGCTGAACCTGGGCTATGAAGTGTCCGGTTCCGACCTGAAGACCTCGCCGGTCACCGACCGGCTCGAGTCGTTTGGCGCGAAGATCTTCATCGGCCATCGTTCCGAGAACGCCGCCAGCGCCGACGTGCTGGTGGTGTCGAGCGCCGTGAACAAGTCCAACCCGGAAGTTGCGACCGCCCTGGAACGTCGTATTCCGGTGGTGCCGCGGGCCGAGATGCTCGCCGAGCTGATGCGTTATCGCCACGGCATCGCCGTGGCCGGTACCCATGGCAAGACCACCACCACCAGCCTGATCGCTTCGGTGTTCGCCGCTGGCGGCCTCGATCCGACCTTCGTCATCGGCGGCCGGCTGAATGCCGCGGGTACCAATGCCCAGCTCGGTACCAGCCGCTACCTGATCGCCGAAGCCGACGAAAGCGATGCCAGCTTCCTGCACCTGCAGCCGCTGGTCGCCGTGGTCACCAACATCGACGCCGACCACATGGACACCTACGAGGGTGACTTCAGCAAGCTGAAGAAGACCTTCGTCGAGTTCCTCCACAACCTGCCGTTCTACGGCCTGGCCGTGGTCTGCCTGGACGATCCGGTGGTGCGCGAGATTCTCCCGCAGATCGCGCGTCCGACCGTGACCTACGGGGTTCACGAAGACGCCGACGTGCGCGCGATCAATATCCGCCAGGCCGGCATGCAGACCCACTTCACCGTGCTGCGCCGCGATCGCGAGCCGCTGAACGTGTCGGTGAACATGCCGGGCAACCACAACGTGCTGAACGCCCTGGCCACCATCGCCATTGCCACCGACGAGGGCATCAGCGATGAAGCCATCGTCCAGGGCCTGTCGGGCTTCCAGGGTGTCGGTCGGCGCTTCCAGGTCTACGGCGAACTGCCGGTGGACGGCGGCAGCGTGATGCTGGTCGACGACTACGGCCACCACCCGACCGAAGTCGCGGCAGTGATCAAGGCCGTGCGTGGTGGCTGGCCGGAGCGCCGCCTGGTGATGGTCTACCAGCCGCACCGCTATACCCGTACCCGCGACCTGTACGACGATTTCGTCCAGGTCCTGGCCGACGCCAACGTGCTGCTGCTGATGGAAGTCTATCCGGCGGGCGAAGAGGCCATTCCCGGTGCGGACAGCCGCCAGTTGTGCCGCAGCATCCGCCAGCGTGGCCAGCTCGACCCGATCTACATCGAGCGTGGCGTGGACCTGGCGCCGCTGGTCAAGCCACTGCTGCAACCGGGCGACATCCTGTTGTGCCAGGGCGCCGGTGATATCGGTGGCCTCGCGCCGCAATTGCTCAAGAGTTCGCTGTTCGCAGGTGCGGTTGCCGCTGCCGGCGCGGAGAAATCGAAATGACCGCCGCCTACGCCAACCTGTTTTCGACCCTCGAGCCGAAGGACTTCGGTCGCGTCGCCGTGCTGTACGGCGGCAAGAGCGCCGAGCGTCCGGTTTCGCTGAAATCCGGCGCCGCCGTGCTTGAGGCACTGCAGGGCGCTGGCGTCGACGCCTTCGGTATCGACGTCGGCGACGATCTGTTGCAGCGCCTGCTGAACGAGAAGATCGACCGGGCCTTCATCATTCTGCATGGTCGCGGTGGTGAAGACGGCAGCATGCAGGGCCTGCTGGAGTGCCTGGAGATTCCCTACACCGGTAGCGGCATCCTGGCCTCGGCCCTGGCCATGGACAAGTTGCGCACCAAGCAGGTGTGGCACAGCCTGGGTATTCCAACCCCGCGCCACGCCGTGCTGGGCTGCGAAGCCGACTGTATTTCAGCCGGTGCGGAACTGGGTTTCCCTTTGATCGTCAAACCTGCCCATGAAGGCTCCAGTATCGGGATGGCCAAGGTGACCAGCGTCGACGAATTGATCGCCGCCTGGAAAGCCGCCGCCACCTACGACTCGCAAGTGTTGGTCGAACAGTGGATTCACGGTCCGGAGTTCACCATTGCGACGCTGCGTGGCCAGGTTCTGCCGCCGATCGCCCTCGGCACCCCGCATTCGTTCTACGACTACGACGCCAAGTACCTGGCATCCGATACCCAGTACCGGATCCCTTGTGGCCTCGACACTGCCAAGGAAAAGGAACTGATGGACCTCACGGCGAAAGCCTGCGAGGCGCTCGGTATCGCCGGTTGGGCGCGTGCCGACGTGATGCAGGACGCCGATGGCCAGTTCTGGTTCCTGGAAGTCAACACCGCCCCGGGCATGACCGACCACAGTCTGGTGCCCATGGCGGCACGTGCGGCCGGCCTCGATTTCCAGCAACTGGTGCTGGCGATCCTGGCGGAAAGTGTCGCCAGCAATCCAGGACCGAGAGGTTAACGAGCCATGCACGGCGCGCAGATTCGTCATCAGCCACCCGGTTCCGGCCGTAACAAGCCGGTGCCGCGGGGCGCCAGTCGAATGGTGGCCAAGGAGCCGGTGTCGGCGCGTCTGCCGAAAGCCAATTTCGGCTTCCTGAAGCGCCTGATGTGGCCGGTCCTGCTGGTGGCACTGGGCTTTGGCACTTACGAGGGAGCCCAGCGCCTGCTGCCCTATGCGGATCGGCCGATCAGCAAGATCAACGTTCAGGGCGACCTGAGCTACATCAGCCAGCAGGCGGTGCAGCAGCGGATCGCGCCGTACGTGGCGGCGAGCTTCTTCACCATCGACCTGGCGGGTATGCGCGCCGAGCTGGAAACCATGCCGTGGATCGCCCACGCCGAAGTCCGCCGGGTCTGGCCGGACCAGGTGGTGATCCGCCTGGAAGAGCAGTTGCCGGTGGCCCGCTGGGGCGACGAGGCGCTGCTGAACAACCAGGGCCAGGCGTTCGCGCCGCGGGAACTGGCGAACTACGAACATCTGCCGCAGTTGTTCGGCCCGCAGCGGGCCCAACAGCAGGTGATGCAGCAGTACCAGGTCCTGAGCCAGATGTTGCGCCCGCTGGGGTTCTCCATCGCCCGGCTGGAACTGCGGGAACGGGGCAGCTGGTTCCTGACCACCGGCGCGGGCAGCGCGGGGCCGGGCATCCAGTTGTTGTTGGGCCGCGACCATCTGGTCGAGAAGATGCGCCGTTTCATTGCCATTTATGAAAAAACGCTGAAAGAACAGATTACGAACATTGCCAGCATCGATCTGCGCTACGCCAACGGCCTGGCCGTCGGATGGCGGGAACCTGTGGCACCCGTAGCGGACAAACCCGCCGTTGCGAAGAATTAAGAAGAGGCAGGACCATGGCAAACGTGCAAAGCGGCAAAATGATCGTCGGACTGGATATCGGCACCTCCAAGGTGGTGGCGCTGGTGGGCGAGGTTGCGGCCGATGGCACAGTGGAAATCGTCGGTATCGGTACTCATCCCTCCCGCGGCCTGAAGAAGGGCGTGGTGGTGAATATCGAGTCGACCGTTCAGTCGATCCAGCGGGCGGTGGAAGAGGCGCAGTTGATGGCCGGCTGCCGGATCCACTCGGCGTTCGTCGGCGTGGCGGGCAATCACATCCGCAGCCTGAACTCCCATGGCATCGTCGCCATCCGTGATCGCGAAGTCAGTTCGGCTGACCTGGAGCGCGTGCTCGATGCGGCCCAGGCCGTGGCGATCCCGGCCGACCAACGGGTACTGCACACCCTGCCGCAGGACTACGTGATCGACAACCAGGAAGGCGTGCGCGAGCCCCTGGGCATGTCCGGCGTGCGTCTGGAAGCCAAGGTCCACGTGGTCACCTGTGCGGTGAACGCGGCACAGAACATCGAGAAATGCGTACGTCGTTGCGGTCTGGAAATCGACGACATCATCCTCGAACAGCTGGCCTCGGCCTATTCGGTACTGACCGACGACGAGAAGGAACTGGGCGTGTGCCTGGTGGACATCGGCGGCGGTACCACCGACATCGCCATCTTCACCGAAGGTGCGATCCGCCATACCGCGGTGATCCCGATCGCCGGCGACCAGGTGACCAACGATATCGCCATGGCGTTGCGCACTCCGACCCAGTACGCCGAAGAGATCAAGATCCGCTATGCCTGCGCCCTGGCCAAGCTGGCCGGTGCCGGCGAAACCATCAAGGTCCCGAGCGTGGGTGATCGTCCGCCGCGCGAGCTGTCGCGCCAGGCCCTGGCCGAAGTGGTCGAGCCGCGTTACGACGAACTGTTCACGCTGATCCAGGCCGAGCTGCGCCGCAGCGGCTACGAAGACCTGATTCCGGCCGGCATCGTGCTGACCGGTGGTACCTCGAAGATGGAAGGCGCGGTCGAGCTGGCCGAAGAAATTTTCCACATGCCGGTCCGCCTGGGTGTTCCGCACACCGTCAAGGGGCTGTCCGACGTGGTCCGCAATCCAATCTATTCAACTGGGGTGGGGCTGTTGCTGTACGGGCTGCAAAAGCAGTCGGACGGCATTTCCCTGTCCGGTTACAACGGCGGCAACAGAAACGACTATCGCGATGAAGAGCAGAAAGCTCCTGTATTCGAGCGCCTGAAGCGCTGGGTCCAGGGCAACTTTTAAAGTTTCAAAGCAGTAGAAGTAGGCGAAAAAACTAGAGAAATGAAAGGAGAGGGAACATGTTCGAACTCGTAGACAACGTCCCACAAAGCCCGGTAATCAAGGTTATCGGTGTCGGCGGTGGCGGCGGCAACGCCGTCAACCACATGGTCAAGACCAACATCGAAGGCGTCGAATTCATCTGCGCCAACACCGATGCCCAGGCGCTGAAGAACATCGGCGCGCGGACCATCCTGCAACTGGGCACCGGCGTGACCAAGGGCCTGGGTGCCGGTGCCAATCCGGAAGTTGGCCGCCAGGCCGCTCTGGAAGACCGCGAGCGCATCGCCGAAGTGCTGCAGGGCACCAACATGGTGTTCATCACCACCGGCATGGGCGGTGGTACCGGTACCGGTGCAGCGCCGATCATCGCCGAAGTGGCGAAGGAAATGGGCATCCTCACCGTTGCGGTGGTAACCCGTCCGTTCCCGTTCGAAGGGCGCAAGCGCATGCAGATCGCTGACGAGGGCATCCGTGCCCTGAGCGACAGCGTCGACTCGCTGATCACCATTCCCAACGAGAAGCTGCTGACCATCCTGGGCAAGGACGCCAGCCTGCTGTCGGCTTTCGCCAAGGCCGACGACGTGCTGGCCGGTGCCGTTCGCGGTATCTCCGACATCATCAAGCGTCCGGGCATGATCAACGTCGACTTCGCCGACGTGCGTACCGTGATGAGCGAGATGGGCATGGCGATGATGGGCACTGGCTGCGCCAGCGGTCCCAACCGTGCACGTGAAGCCACCGAGGCGGCGATCCGCAACCCGCTGCTCGAAGACGTCAACCTGCAGGGCGCGCGCGGTATCCTGGTGAACATCACCGCCGGTCCCGACCTGTCCCTGGGCGAGTACTCCGACGTGGGTAGCATCATCGAGGCCTTCGCTTCGGAAGCGGCGATGGTCAAGGTCGGTACCGTTATCGATCCGGACATGCGCGACGAACTGCACGTGACCGTGGTCGCCACCGGTCTGGGTGCCCGCATCGAGAAGCCTGTGAAGGTCATCGACAACACCCTGCAGACCGCCGCCAGCCAGCCGGCCGCCACCCAGGCACCTGCTGCCGCGCGTCAGGAACTGCCGTCGGTGAACTACCGCGACCTGGATCGTCCGACCGTCATGCGCAACCAGGCCCAGGCCGGTGCTGCGACTGCCGCGAAGATGAACCCGCAGGACGATCTGGACTATCTGGATATCCCGGCCTTCCTGCGTCGTCAGGCCGATTGATGGAATGTATCAGGAGTATTAGGGTGATTGGTGTTCAGCAAAGGTCTGGTCTGATATTATCGCCAGCCTTTGTTGATACCTGTTCGCAATTTGCGCTGAAGCGGCCAAAGCCATGATTAAACAACGCACCCTGAAAAATATTATCCGTGCTACAGGTGTCGGCCTGCACTCGGGCGAGAAGGTCTATCTGACCCTCAAACCAGCGCCCGTGGATACCGGCATCGTGTTTTGTCGTGCCGACCTCGACCCTGTGGTGCAGATTCCTGCGCGCGCGGAAAACGTTGGTGAAACCACCATGTCGACCACCCTGGTCAACGGTGACACCAAAGTGGACACGGTGGAGCACTTGCTCTCGGCCATGGCTGGCCTGGGCATCGATAACGCCTACGTCGAGCTCTCCGCGTCCGAAGTTCCGATCATGGACGGCAGCGCTGGACCCTTCGTATTCCTGATTCAATCCGCCGGCCTGGAAGAACAGGACGCAGCCAAGAAGTTCATCCGCATCCTGCGCGAAGTCACAGTGGAAGACGGCGACAAGCGCGCCACTTTCGTGCCTTTCGACGGGTTCAAGGTGAGCTTCGAGATCGATTTCGATCACCCGGTGTTCCGTGACCGCACCCAGAGTGCCAGCGTGGATTTCTCCAGCACGTCGTTCGTGAAGGAAGTCAGCCGCGCCCGTACCTTTGGCTTCATGAGTGATATCGAGTACCTGCGCAAGCACAACCTCGCACTCGGCGGCAGCGTGGAAAACGCCATCGTGGTCGACTCGGACGGTGTACTGAACGAAGACGGCCTTCGTTACGAAGACGAATTCGTCAAGCACAAGATCCTCGACGCCATCGGTGACCTCTACCTGCTGGGCAACAGCCTGATTGGTGAGTTCAAGGGCTTCAAGTCCGGTCACGCGCTGAACAACCAGCTCCTGCGCAAGCTCATCGAGCAGAAGGATGCCTGGGAAGTGGTGACTTTCGAAGACGCCAGCACGGCGCCGATCTCGTACATGCGTCCCGTTGCGGCCGTGTAACGACTTTCTCCTTTTGTTGTTCTTCAAAGGCTGCCCCCGGGCAGCCTTTTTTTATGCCGCGAGTTCGATGTCCGCGGCGTGAACCACCTGGTCGCGGCCGTTGTGCTTGGCCTGGTACAGCGCCTGGTCGGCAGCCTGTAGCAGTTGCTCGATGTTGGCCCCGGCGCTGACGGCTTCGCGGGAAACCAATCGGGTGCTGGCGCCGATACTGACGGTTAGAGGGCAGGCCCCGGCGACCGGCGCCGGCATCTGCCGGATGGCATTCAGAATCTTCCCGGCCAGGCAACGGGCGCCGTTCTCGTCGGTTTGGGGCAGGATCACCGCGAACTCCTCGCCGCCATAACGCGCGAGCAGGTCAGCCGGGCGGCGAATGTTCTCGCCGATCACCCGGGCGATTCGACGCAGGGCTTCGTCGCCCATCGGATGCCCATGGCGGTCGTTGAACACCTTGAAATGGTCGGCATCGATCATCAGCAGCGACAGCGGCTGGCCTGAGCGTTGTGCCCGGTTCCATTCGTGCAGCAACGACTGGTCCAGGGCCCGGCGGTTGGCGACGCCCGTAAGGCTGTCGGTGGTGGCCAGCTCGGCCAGTTCCTGCTCGGCCCGCTGGCGTCGGCGCAGTTCCCGCGCCAGCAGCCAGCTCAGCCACAACAGGCCGGCGCACAACCCGCCGGTGGCGCTGCCCACCAGCCAGGTGGTACGCCACCAGGCGGCATAGACTTCTTCCTCCGACAGTGCCACCACCACGATCAGCGGCAATTCGCCGACCCGGGAAAAGGTATAAAGCCGCTGCTTGCCGTCGACACCGGAGATCGCGCTGAAACTGCCATTGCCCTCATGCACGATGCGCAGGAAGTTGGGACGCTGGCTGAAGTCCTTGCCGACCATGTCGGCACTCATCAGCGGCTCCTGGGCGAGCAGGATGCCATCGCTGCTGAGCAGGTTGACCGTACTGCTGGCACCGATATTCAGGGTCTTGAACAGTTCGTTGAAGTAGCTCAGGCGTATCGCGGCCCGGGCCACGCCGAGAAATTCGCCTTCGGGCGACGAAACCCGGCGGCTGAAGCCGATGCGCCAGTCGATCATGCGCCCGCGGGCGAGGAACGGATGGCTGACCATCATTGTCGGGCTGGGGTTGTCGACATGGGCCTTGAAGTATTCGCGGTCGGCGAAATTGCCTGGCCGGGGCTCGACCGAGGACGAGTCGGCAATCACCTCGCCATGCTTGTCGAGCAGCAGGATATCGCCCTTCTGCGGGGACGCCGTGGCGCTGTCGAACAGCGCCAGGTGACGAACCTGCGGCGAGACGTGCTTGAGGTCCTCGCGCCGCGCCGCGGCAATCAGGTCCTGCAGTGACTTGTCGTAGAGTTCGGCATTGCGCAGGACATCGGCGTCGATCAGTTGCACGATGTTCGTGGCGGCACGCGTGGCGACCAGTTCCGCGCTGCCCCGTTCGCGGATCAGCAGATAGATGACGATGCCGAGGATCGCGCTGACGCTCAGGCCGCTGCCCAGTACCAGCAGCAGGCGAGGCATTGCCGAACGGTTCGAAGAGTGATTGATGGCAAACCTCATGCAGCTCGGGGGTGTCGGGGCCCGTATAAAGCCCCAGCGTAAAAAAGGCCAGCCTCCGCCAGCTGGCCCTTTACCGAATGCTAGAAGATATTCACCGGGTAGTCGACGATGACCCGATACTCGTCGACCGCCGAGTAGCCCGCACTGCCGCAGTTACTCGGCCTCCTGCACCACGTAGCGGACGTTCGCTGGCAGGATGCTGGAGCCGTCGCCAGCCTGGGTGGCGTTCGACATCGTTGCAGCCGGAGCAATGAAGATTGGCCTGAGTGAGAGGGCGATCTTCATGACTGTCGAGCTACTTGAATCGATGAGACGGTCGTTCCTGTTGCGTGACGCAGGAGGCAGGCGACAATAAAGAAAGCCGCTGTATCAGCGGCTTTTGAAGCCATCGACCCCGGGCAGGAAACTGGATCGATGGAGAGGGAAGCGTTCTGCGGGCAGCTTTCAGCTATCCCTGGCGCTGTCCGGCTGAGCCGGATTTACCGAGCTGTGCCGCTCTGGCGTGCGGCTTTGGGCCTTGGCGGTCATTTCGACGTGATCCTGGCGGGCAGCGGCCCGGGCGGCGTTCTGCGCGACGAAAGACTGGGACTCCTCGGCGTGCGCCAGAGGCGACAACATGACAGCGGACAGGACAAAGAGACTGGCCATACCCATGGAACTGGACATTTTAAAGAACCTTCTTGCTGAGCAAGTGCTGTTGGTTGAGGCAAGGTTAAATGCCCTGGGGGCCTGGAAAAAGACCGGCCCGCTTGAAGGACTGTTACGTTCTGGGCAACAGTCCCTGTCGGGAGAGCGTCAGGCGGGGAGATGGATGCCGAAGGTATTGACGCCGTCGCCGCTGTGTACGAACACATCGCCGCCGTGCATCAGCGCGATCGCCTTGACGATCGCCAGGCCCAGTCCATGGTTGGCGCCACTGTTGCTGCGCGAGGCATCGACTCGATAGAAGCGTTCGAACAGGCGCGACAGATGCTCGCTGGCGATGGTTTCCCCGGGGTTGGACACCGCGATCGTCACCTGCCCGCCCTCCTGCTCGATGCGTACCAGAATCACCTGCTCGGGCGCGGTGTGTTGCACCGCGTTGCTCAGCAGGTTGATCAGCGCCCGACGCAGGTGGGCGACCTCGATCCGCACCAGGGCATCGCCACTGACCTCGACCCGGACCCGGGCGTCCTCGAGAATGAAATCCAGGTAGTCGAGGGTCGTCGCCACCTCTGCCGCCAGCGAGGTACTGATCAGCTTGGTGGCCTTGCTGCCCTGGTCGGCGCTGGCCAGGAACAGCATGTCGTTGATGATCGAGCGCAGGCGCTCCAGTTCCTCGAGGTTCGATTGCAGCACCTCGAAGTAATGTTCGGCGGAGCGTCCGCGGGTCAGTGCCACCTGGGTCTGGCCGATCAGGTTGGTCAGCGGCGAGCGCAGTTCGTGGGCGACATCGGCGTTGAACGATTCCAGTCGCGAATAGGCCTGTTCCACCCGCTCCAGGGTCGAGTTGAAGGCATTGACGAACTGGCTGAGCTCCGGCGGCAGCGGCGACAGCTGCAGGCGTCCGGTCAGGCGTGGCGGTGCCAGCTTGCCGGCCTCCTGCGACAGCTTGATCAACGGCTTGAGGCCGATCCGGGCGACCCAGTAGCCCAGGGCCGAGGCCAGCAGCACACCGACGATCGCCAGGCTGACCAGGGCGATCAGCAACTGGTGCTGGGTCTGACGGAAGGTCTCGGTGTCGATGGCGATCAGGAACTGCAGGGGCGGCCGCTGGTCCTTGGCCGGCATGGTATTGAGCAGCACCTTGAACGGGTAGGCGTGCCCCGGCAACTGCAGGTCACGCATGCCCCTGGGGCCGGCGGCGAAGGCGCGGATCTGCGCATCGGGCGCGCCGTATTCATAGTTCGGGTCGCTGCTGACCACCCAGAAGCGGATGCGCTTGTCCTCCTCGCCCAGTTGCTTGAGCTTGGCGCTGAACTTGGCCCAGTGATCCGGCGTGCCGAAACGGTTGATCGAGGATTCGAGCACGCTGTAGCGCGCATCCAGTTCAGCTTCGGGCAGCAGACCCAGGCCCTTTTCCACCTGCTGGTACAACGCACCGCCGATCAGCAGGAACACCAGCAGCGCCACCAGGCTGAACAGGGTGCTCAGGCGCAGGGCGATGGAGTTAGTCGACACCGCGGCTCTCCAGCACATAACCCATGCCGCGGATAGTATGCAGCAGTTTCTGTTCGAACGGGCCGTCGAGCTTGGCGCGCAGGCGCTTGATCGCCACCTCGACGACGTTGGCATCGCTGTCGAAATTGATATCCCAGACCATCTCGGCAATCGCCGTCTTCGAGAGGATTTCGCCCTGGCGCCGGGCCAGCACACTGAGCAGCGAGAACTCCTTGGCGGTCAGGTCCAGGCGCTGGCCGGCACGGCTGGCCTTGCGGCTGATCAGGTCGACCCAGAGGTCGGCGACGCTGATCTGCACGGGCTCATGGCCGCCGCCGCTGCGCCGGGTCAGGGCCTGCAGGCGGGCCACCAGTTCGAGAAAGGAAAACGGTTTGCCCAGGTAGTCGTCGGCGCCATCGCGCAGGCCACGGATGCGGTCCTCGACCCGCTCGCGGGCGGTGAGCATGATCACCGGGGTCTGCTTGCGTGCCCGCAGGGCCTTGAGCACGCCGAAGCCGTCGAGTTCCGGCAGCATCACGTCGAGGACGATCACCGCGTAATCGCTTTCCAGCGCCAGGTGCAGGCCGCCGACGCCATCGCGCGCGAGGTCGACGGTGTAGCCCTGCTCGGTCAGGCCGCGATGCAGGTAGTCGGCGGTTTTTTCTTCATCTTCGATAATCAGGACTCGCATGGCTCAGCCTCAATGTGTGATCGCCGGCACGGCTGCCGGTTGGGGCCGATGGAAAAGCCGCTCGAGCCACAAGTATATGACGGGCGTGGTGAACAGCGTCAGCGCCTGGCTCACCAGCAGGCCGCCGACCACGGCGATCCCCAGTGGCTGGCGCAGTTCGGCGCCGGTACCGTGGCCGAGCATCAGCGGCAGGGCGCCGAGCAGGGCTGCCAGGGTGGTCATGATGATCGGTCGGAAGCGGGTGACACAGGCCTTGTAGATGGCTTGCTCGGGCGTCAGCCCGCCCCGTTGGGCCTCGAGGGCGAAGTCGATCATCAGGATGCCGTTCTTCTTCACGATACCGATCAGCAGCACCAGGCCGATCAGCGCCATGATCGAGAAATCCTGGCCCAGCAGCCAGAGCATGATCAGTGCGCCGAGGCCGGCGGAGGGCAGGGTGGAGATGATCGTCAGCGGGTGCACGAAACTCTCGTAGAGCACGCCGAGAATGATGTACACCGCCACCAGTGCCGCGAGGATCAGCCACGGCTGGCTGGCCAGGGAGCTCTGGAAGGCCTGGGCCGCTCCCTGGAAGTTGCCGCTGATGGAGGCCGGCATGCCGATCTCGTTCTTCGCCTGGTCAAGCAGCAGCACCGCGTCGCCCAGGGCCACGCCGGGGCTGAGGTTGAACGACAGGTTGGCGGCCGGGAACATGCCATCGTGGGCGATCGACAGCGGCCCGCTGGTGGGCGCATCGAAGCGCGCCAGGGCCGACAGCGGCACCATCTCGCCGGTCAGCGGCGAACGCAGGTAGAAGTAGTTCAGGCTCTCGGCCTTGCCTCGCTGGGCGGTGTCCAGCTCGAGGATCACGTTGTACTGGTTGGTCTCGGTCTGGTACTCGTTGACCTGGCGCTGGCCGAACGCATCGTAGAGCGCTTCGTCGACATCGCTGGCAGTCAGGCCGAAGCGCGCGGCGGCCCGCCGGTCGATGGTGATGTGGGTGATGCTGCCACCCAGTTGCAGGTCGTTGGACAGGTCGCGGAACGCCGGGTTGGCCCGCAGCTTTTCCGTCAGGCGCTGTGTCCAGGTGTTCAGCAGGTCGCCGTCGTTGCTCTTGAGCACGTACTGGTACTGGGCCCGGCTCGGCCCGGAGCTGAGGTTGATGTCCTGGCCGGCGCGCAGGTAGAGCACGATGCCGGGGATCCGCATCAGCTGCGGCCGGATCCGGTCGATGAAGGCACTGGCGGAAACGTCGCGCTGGTCCTGTGGCTTGAGCGCGATCCAGAAGCGGCCGTTGGCGATGGTCTGGTTGCTGCCCGAGACGCCCACCGAATGGGAGAACGCCTGCACCGCCGGGTCGGCGGCGACGATCTCGGCAAGGGCCTTGTGCTTGGCCACCATGTCGTCGAACGAGACATCGGCGGCGGCCTCGGTGGTGCCCAGCACGAAGCCGGTGTCCTGCACCGGGAAGAAACCCTTGGGAATGAATACGTAGCCGGCCACGGCCAGGCCGAGGGTCAGGCAGAAAATCCCGAACATCAGTTTCTGGTGGTCCAGCGCACGGCGCAGCCCGCGCTCGTAGAGCGCCAGCAGGCGCTCGCCGAAGGTTGCCTTGGCGTGTTCGTGATGCACCGGCGCGCGCATGAACAGCGCGGCCAGGGTTGGCGCCAGGGTCAGCGAGACCACCACTGAAATCAGGATGGTCGAGGTCGCAGTCAGGGCGAACTCCTTGAACAGCCGGCCCACCACCCCTCCCATGAACAGCAGCGGGATGAAGGCGGCGATCAGCGAGAAGCTGATGGAGACCACGGTGAAGCCGATCTCCCCGGCACCCTTGATGGCGGCTTCGCGCATGCCGTCGCCGGCCTCCAGGTGGCGGTGGATGTTTTCCACCACGACGATCGCGTCGTCGACCACGAAGCCGACGGCAATGACGATCGCCACCAGGGTCAGGTTGTTCAGGCTGAAGCCCATCACGTACATCAGTGCGAAGCTGGCTACCAGCGACACGCCGAGCACCGCCGAGACGATCAGGGTCGCCGACAGCTGGCGCAGGAACAGCGCCATTACCGCCACCACCAGCAGGATGGCGATCAGCAGCGTCATTTCCACTTCATGCAGCGAGGCGCGGATGGTCTGGGTGCGGTCGATCAGTTCCCTGACCTGCACCGAGGCCGGCAGCATGGCCTCCAGGCCCGGCAGGGCGGCCTTGATCCGCTCCACGGTTTCGACGATGTTCGCCCCCGGCTGGCGCGAGATCACCAGGTTCACCCCCGGCACATCGCCGGACCAGGCCTGCACATAGGCGTCTTCGGAGCCACGGACCACCCGGGCGATATCCTTGAGCTGCACCGGCGCGCCGTTCTTGTAGGAGACGATCAGCTCACCGTACTCCTGCGGCTGGAACAACTGGTCGTTGGTCGACAGGGTGGAGATGCTCGATTTGCCGTACAGCGCGCCCTTGGCCAGGTTGAGGCTGGTCTGCTGGATCGCCAGGCGGAGGTCGGCCAGGGTCAGGCCGATGGCCGCCAGGCGGTCCGCCGAAGCCTGCACGCGGATGGCCGGACGCTGCTGGCCGGTGATGTTGATCTGGCCGACGCCATCGATCTGGCTGAGCTGGCGGGCCAGCAGGGTCTCGGCATAGTCGCTCAGTTCGGTGCCGGGCATCTGGCTGGAACTGACACTGAGGATCAGCACCGGACTGTCGGCCGGGTTGACCTTGCGCCAGGTGGGCAGGGTCGGCATGTCCTTGGGCAGCTTGCCCGAGGCGGTGTTGATCGCCGCCTGGACCTCCTGTGCGGCGGTATCGATGCTTTTGCTCAGGGTGAATTGCAGGGTCAGGGTGGTGGTACCCAGGGCACTGCTGGAGGTCATCTGGGTCACGCCGGGGATGGCGCTGAACTGCACTTCCAGCGGTGTCGCCACCGAAGACGCCATGGTCTGCGGACTGGCACCGGGCAGTTGCGCGGACACCTGGATGGTCGGGAATTCGGCCTCCGGCAACGGTGCCAGCGGCAGCCGCGGGAAGGCGATCAGCCCGAGCAGGACCAGGGCGAAGGTGAGCAGGATGGTCGCCACCGGGTGATTGATGCACCAGGCCGAGACGCCGCGGCTGTCCTTGATCATGGCTTGGGTTCTCCGGCCACGGCCTGCCCGGCCAGCCTGGGCGCACCGAGTATCTCGACCAGGGCGCCGGGCTTGAGTCGCGACTGGCCGTCGCTGACCAACTGATCGCCGGCCTGCACGCCCTGGATGATGTTCTGTTCGCTGTCCTGGTAAGGCACCTGGACCGGCACCACTTCCACGCCCTTGTCCTTGACCCGGTAGACGAAGTAGCCGTCCAGGCCGCGTTGCACTACCGTCGGTGGCACCACCAGGGCGCCGCGGTCGAGGGCGGTCTGGATCTTGATATTGACCAGTTGGCCCGGCCACAGCTTCTGACCCGGGTTGCTGAACTCGGCCTTGGCCTTGATGGTGCCGGTGGTGGCCGAGACCTGATTGTCGATCAGCGTCAGATGACCGGAGCCGAGCAGGCTGTCACCGTGGCCTTCGTCGCCCAGGTAGGCTTTCACCGCTGCCGGCCTGTCGGCGCCAAGCAGCCCCTGCAGGGTTGGCAGCATCTGTTGCGGGAGGGAGAACTCCACGGCGATCGGATCGATCTGGGTCACGGAAAACAGGCCCTGGGCATCACTCATGCGCAGGAAGTTGCCCTCATCGACGGAGCGGATACCGACCCGGCCGGTCACCGGCGAACGGATCCGGGTGTAGGACAGTTGCACCTGCGCCGCGTCAATCGCCGCCTGGTTGCCGAGGGTGGTGGCCTTGAGCTGGTTGACCAGGGCCTGCTGCTGGTCGTAGGTCTGCTTCGAGATCCCGTTGTCGACGGTCAACTGCCTGTAGCGCTTGAGGTCGACCTCGGCCACCTGCAATTGCGCCTGGCTTTGCGCCAGTTGTGCCTTGGCCTGGGACAGGCTGGCCTGGATCGAGCGGTCGTCAAGGGTCGCCAGCAGGTCGCCTTCCTTGACCAGTTGCCCTTCCTTGACCAGCAGGCGGGTGAGGATGCCATCGATCTGTGGGCGGATCACCACGCTGTGCAGTGACAGGGCCGTACCGATGCCGCTGGCATAACGCGGGACGTCCTGTTGCACCACGTGGATGACCTTGACCGGGATCGGCGCGCTGCCGGCGTGCCGGACGGGAGCGGTGCGGGTCAATGTCCAGGTGCCACCGGCGGCCGCCACCAGGATCGCGGCAAGGCCCAACAGGGTTTTCTTCGGGATGTGCATGGTGTCAAAACGCCGGTACGAATGGAAGGAAGGCCAATGCTGGCAGAACAGTAGCCTCTTTATAACCCCGCTATCCGGTCAGCACGGTGACGGCTAACTGACACGGCTGTCAGCTACGGCCCGCCTGGACAGTCATTAAAGAAATAATTGTTGCAGACGATAAAGCGGGATATAGACCGGATTATCGGCTGCCTGCTTTTTAATGGACATGTCTGTGCAGGCGTTGTGTTCCGGGGTCGTATGTTTAATTGAATATAAGAAGTCCTACGGATATTCCTCGTTTTTTCGGTGGAGTGCGCTCGCGTGGGCTTTAATTGATATGGGGGTCACCCTGTTTGGGAGTGGTTGATATGAAATACACACTATCGGTATTTGGTGTCCTGTTGTTGATGGGAGTTTGCTCCAGTGTGGCGGCGGCCAATGCCGGGCAAATTCGTTTCAGTGGCCAGATTGTCGAGGCGGCGTGTGAGGTGACATCGGCCTCGGTACATAACCATGGCGTTTCTGAACGTCTCAAGGTCGCACCCGGTGTAACACTGTGGGTTGATACTGCGGATAATGCCTGTGGTAATGGCATATTGCCCTTTAGCACTCGCTTCCAACCCTTGCCAGGCAAGGCTCCCAGCGTGAAAAAGCTGTCCCCGCAGGGAGTCGTGACAATCACGTATCTATAGAACTGAACGTGTGGCATGACATCAGTATTATCCTGGCCGTATAAAGGCGGGTGCAGTATTGCGAAATATCCGGCATCAAGTTGACATTGCCTCACTCTCTTCGCGATCGGCCTGCCTAACCTGTTGATCGATATAATTAAAAAGATATCGATGATTTTGCTTTTGTGCTTTTCGTGAGTTTGCTGATGGCGGCTTTCATCGATAGTCTTTTTAATCTTAAACACTGTCGTGGTCACTTTTCTGTGTCCGTCGAATGACATTTTCTTCTGACGGAGGCAGATGTCCTGGCGGCGGGTTGAATCGGCCCCTTGAATAAGGCCGGATCTGATAGTTCGAATGACGATCCCCGACTATATTGGCCGCCACCCAAGTGATGGGTGCAAACGATTAACTCGAAGGATTGTGTTCGCATGAAAAAGATTTCCGTGATGTTGGTTCTATTGGGTTCAGCCCTTGGCGTGGCGGGCTCCGCCCACGCGGCCAACGGTGGCACGCTGAACTTTACCGGTGCACTGACCAACACCAGTTGCGAGGTGTCTTCCGGGGGCGGTTCGGCCGACAATATCCCGGTCGATCTCGGGCGGGTTTCCTTTGCCGATATCGGCAACCGTACCGAGTCCCGCCTGGGCACGGCCAAGGATATCGACCTGCTGGTGACCTGCCTGCAGCCGGCGGCTGAAAGCACCGTGCACATGTCATTCCGCCCGGCCCAGGTCGATCAGGGCGACCCCTACCTGCTGCCGACCAGCGGTGCCGCCAGAGGCGTGGGTATCGGCCTGGTTCGTCGGGATAACGATAACTTCCTGAATATCCAGGACCCCTCCGACACCATCGACGGCATTCTGCAACCCAGCGGCAGCGGCTCCAGCGGCACCCTGTCGCTGCGTGCACTGTTCGTGAAGAACGGCGTGTCCACCGTACCTGGCGCAGCCACGGGCACGGTGCCCTTCGTGCTGACCTACAACTGAGTCATGGGCCTGAACGGAGCTGCAAGGCTCCGTTTCTTCCGAACAGATGGAACGCAACATGCGCAAGTTGACGAGATCGATGATCGGCGTGGCGCTGGTCGCGTGGGCGTGGGGGCATGCCCAGGCCGGGATCGTGCTGAACAGCACCCGGCTGGTGTACCCGGCGCAGGACAGGGAAGCGGTGCTCAGTGTGTCGAACCGCAACAAGTCCACCATCCTCTTGCAGTCCTGGCTGGAGGCAGACGATGCGACAGCGGCGGACCTGCCGTTTGCCGTCGTCCCGGCCCTGGTGCCGTTGTCGGGTGGCGGGCGGCAGACGGTACGGATCATTCACTCCGGGGCCGACATGCCGACTGACCGGGAGTCGCTGTTCTGGCTGAATGTCCAGGAGATACCCCAGGCCAGCGAACAGGAGAACACGCTGCAGATCGGTATTCGCCAGCGTATCAAGGTGTTCTATCGTCCCCGCCAGTTGATGGCCGACCCGGAACTGGCGCCCCGGCAAGTCCGTTGGCGCCTCAAGCCCGGAGGTGTCCTGGTGGCGAGCAACCCCGGGCCGTTTCACGTCACCCTGGTGGATATCGAGCTGTTCGGTGATGAGCGCAGACTGCTGCATCACCGCAACTCGATGCTGGCGCCCGGACAGGCGCGGGAGTTCAGCCTGCCGGTGTCGGTGACGCCGCAGCAGGCTCGGCTGAGTTTCAAGAGCATCAACGACCACGGTGCCGTCGTGGCCTATCGACTTTCCGACTGGAAAACCGGCCAGGCCCTGTGGGTCGAGGATTAGCGCCGCCGTCTCCCACCCACCCCTTTTTTGAAAATGGCCGCACCCTCGCAAGAGCCTGTGCGCGAAGGCGTTCGCCTTTAACAAATATCTCAAGACATTGAGTGAAGGTTGCAAATGGACTGGCTCTATCGAAGAACAAAGGAAGTTCTGGTGTCATCGTGTCGCGGGAAAACGGAGGCCGCGACATTCCCCCTGCTGCAGAACGTGAACCGGCAGGCACGCCTGCCACTGTCCCTGGGGCTGTTCCTGCTGGTGCCGGACGTGGCGCTGGCCGAGCCGGTCGAAGAGGGCCTGCGGTTCAATACCGCGTTCATCCATGGTGGCGAGCAGCCGGCGGATATCCGCGCGTTTCTGGAGGGTAACAGCGTACTGCCTGGCCTCTATCGGGTGGATATCTACCTGAACCGGGTCCTCAGTGCCCGTCGTGATGTGCGTTTCAATCGGGACAGCTCCAGCGGGCGGGTCGAGCCCTGCCTGACCCCGGACCTGCTGCGGGACCTGGGGCTGGATACCGAACGCCTGGCCAGCCTGGGCAGGGTGTCGCCGGATAGCGCGGGCGAGCAGTGTTTCGACCTCGGCCAACTGGAGCGGGCCAGCGTCGACTACCAGCCCAACAGCCTGGCCCTCAACCTCAGCGTGCCGCAGGTCGCCCTGCGGCGCGATGCCCGTGGCTACCTGTCGCCGGAGCTGTGGGATCAGGGCGTCAACAGTGCTTTCGTCAGCTATTCCTTCAACGGCAATCGCCGCGAGTTCGATCGGCAGAAGACCGATAGCTACTACCTGGGCCTGCGCAATGGCCTGAACCTCGGGCCCTGGCGCTTGCGCAACGAATCCTCGCTGGTCCATGGCGACTTGCAGTCCACCCGCTTCACCAGCAACCAGACCTACGCCCAGCGCGACCTGACCGCCTGGAAGGGCCAACTGACCCTGGGCGAGACCTACACCGACTCACGGGTGTTCGACAGTGTACGTTTCCGTGGCGTCCAGGTGGCATCGGACGACGGCATGCTGCCCGACAGCGAGCGGGTCTATGCGCCGGTCATCCGGGGCGTCGCCGAAAGCAACGCCACCGTGGAGATTCGCCAGGCCGGTTACCTGCTGTACAGCGCGAACGTGCCGCCCGGCCCGTTCGAGATCAATGACTTCTATCCCAGTGGCTCCAACGGCGACCTGCTGGTAACGGTGATCGAGGCGGATGGCCGGCAACGTACCTTCGTCCAGGCGTTCGCCTCGCTGCCGTTGATGCTGCCCAAGGGTTCCTTCAGCTACAGCGCCGAGGCCGGCGAGTACGACAGCAACGACAGTCGGCAGATGAACCCCGGATTTGCCAGTACCACCCTGATCTACGGCTTGAGTGAACGGCTCAGCGGTTTTGGTGGGGTGCAGGTGGCGGACGGGTTCGAGGCCAGCAACCTCGGGGTGGGGGTCAACACCGGCGTGGGCGCGGTGTCGGCCGACCTGACCCATTCGGTCAGTCACCAGGGCGCTACCGACCTGGGCGGCAAGAGCCTGCGCCTGCGTTATGCCAATACCCTGAATGCCACCCGGACCACCTTCGCCCTGGCCGGTTATCGTTACTCCAGCGAGCACTACCGCAGCTTCGAGCAGCACGTGGAGGAACGCAGCAATCTGACGCGCACTTCGCTCGGCCGGGCCCGTGACCGTTTCGACATCACCCTCAGCCAACCCCTGGAAACGGGGACATTCAGCTTTACCGCCCTGGAGCAGCGCTACTGGAACCTGCCGGGCAAGTCGCGCCAGTTCAACGCCACCTATGGCGGCTACTGGCGCGATCTGAGCTACAGCCTGTCCCTGGATCGCACCCGTTCGGCCGATCTCGACGGCCGGGTCGCCACTGACCACCAGTTCACCCTGACCCTGTCGTTGCCGCTGGGCCGGCATGAGCGCTCGACCCGCGCCTCGCTGACGGCAGTGCGCGACAACCAGGGCGACTCCAGCGTGATGGCCGGCCTGACCGGGCGCGTGCTCGACCGGAATGCCTTCTACTCGGTCCTGGTCGGCAATGACGGCAGCGGTGCCCGTGCCGGTTCCGCCAGTGTGAATGCCACCACCTCCGTCGGTCGTTTCGAGGCCGGCTACAGCCATGGCCAGGATTTCAACAGCTGGAACCTGGGCGCGCGTGGGTCGCTGGTCGCCCATGCCGGTGGAGTGAACCTGGGGCAGTCCCTGGGCGACACCTTCGTGCTGGCCGAGGTACCGGGTGTGCGCGGTGCGCATTTCAACAACTTCGGTGGCGTCGAGACCGGGCGCAACGGCTTTGCCGTGGTGCCGTACGTGCAGCCCTATCGGGCCAACTGGGTCAGCCTGGACACGCGCCGCCTGGGCGCCGATGTCGAGGTGGACAACGCCGTCGTGCAGGTGGTGCCACGTCGTGGTTCGTCGACCCACGCGCTGTTCAAGGCCAGTGCCGGGCGCCGGGTGCAGTTCGAACTGAGCCTGGCCGATGGCAGCGCCCTGCCGTTCGGTGCCAGCGTCCAGGATGCCCAGGGCAAGGTGCTCGCCGTGGTGGACCCGACCAGTCGCGCCCTGGTGCTCAGCGAGCAGGAACAGGGAACGCTGCAGGTCCGCTGGTCGGGGCATGGCTGCCAGTTCCAGTTCCGTCTGCCGCCGCGGGACCCGCAACTGACCTACGACCGGGTCAGGGAGGTGTGCCGGTGAACGGTCTGCGGATATTCGGCCTGCTGCTGGGCCTGGTCGTGGCGGCGCCGGTGCTGGCAAGCGTGTCCCTGAGCGGCACACGCCTGGTGTTCGACGGGCGCTTTCGCGATGTGAGCATCGAGGCGCGCAATCGCGGTCGCCAGGAGGTGTTGCTGCAGGCCTGGCTCGAGGGGCACGAAGACAGCCACCCCAATCACCTGCCGTTCGTGCTGACGCCGCCGATCGCGCGGCTGGCGCCCGAAAGCCGGCAGGCGCTGCGGTTGATGTACGAAGGACGGGGCATGCCGACCGGACGGGAGTCGCTGTTGCACCTGTACGTCATGGAAATCCCCCGGACGCAGGCCGGCGACAGTCGCTTGAGCATCGCCATCCGCCAGCGGATCAACGTGCTGTTCCGCCCGGCGGGTCTGGCCGGTGATCCGGCACAGACCCCGCAACGCCTGCTCTGGAGACTGGAGCGCGATGCCAGCGGCGTGCCCCGCCTCAAGGTGGAGAACCCGACGGACTTCCATGCGGCGCTGCTGGGCCTCGAACTGGCCGGCGAGCAGGGCCGCCACCCGCTCGGTGATGACCTGCTCATACCGCCGGGCGGGCGCCGTGAACTGCTGCTCAGCTCCCGCGCCCTGGCGGTCCGTCCGGCCTGGCTGCGGTTCAACGCGCTGACCGATTACGGTGGCCAGCGTGCTTACCGTGCCCGATGCGATTTCGGTGCACCTTTCAACGCGTCGCTGGTCGGCGACGCTTCTCTTTCCCGGAACGGATCCGCCCATGATTAGGATGTCTCGCATGACCTGGCGACGCTGCCTGTTGCTGCTTGGCCTGCTCAGCCCCGCCAGTTGTTTTGCCCTCACCTGTACCCTGCAAGGCAGCGGGGCGCTGGTGGCCAGTGCCGATCTCGGCAGCAGCGTGGCGATTCCGGCGTCGTCGCCCAACGGCACGCTGGTCTGGCGTTCGGAGCCGCTCAATCTGGCGGTCGAGTGCGTCAGGGAGGGGGCGGGCGCCACGGAGGAGGTCTATCTCTACCTCAATCCGGCTCGCCAGGTGGTCGGCCAGGGCATTCGCCTGGGGTTGACTCTCGACGGGGTCGACCATCGCCAGAGCCATGGCCGCATCGCCACCGGCCGCAGCCTGCCGGCCTGCGGCAACGCCCAGGCCTGTGCGCCGCTGAGTTTCAATCTGGGCTTCTCGCTGTTCATCGAAAAGTTCGGCCCGACGCCACCCTCGGGCGTGGCCAGCCAATTGCAGGATTACCGGCTGTTCCAGCTCGATGGCGGCAGTGGGTCGGGCAGCGACGGCAATTCGCTCAACTACGTGATCAACAACCTCGGCGGCCTGCGCTTCGTGGCCTGTGACGCGCAATTGCAGGTCATCCCCGAGACCGTCGATTTCGGGCGGGTCGCGATCCAGAACGTGGTCGTTGGGCAGGTGATCGAACGGCGTCCGTTTGCCCTGCACACCAGCCGTACCTGCGACAGTGCCTTCAGCCTGGATGCGCGACTCAAGCCGGTGTCGGGCACCCTGGCCGGCGAGTTGCTGATCCCCAACGGCAACGACGGCGTCGGCATTCGTATCGTCAGGGCCGGTGGCGGGGCGCCGATCCCGTACAACCGTTCCTTCCACCTGGCCGAACTGCTGGGCAGCACCCATGCCGCCACGGCCAGCTTCGATGCCGAACTGTTATGGAACAGTGACCGCCCCAGGGCCGGGCCGTTCTCCGCCGAGGTGGTCGTCGATCTGTTCTACAAGTGACGGTTGGCTGGCGCGTTCGCCGTGTGCCCTAAAGCTGATCTGGATCAGTGTTTTGGATTTTGGTCCGCTTAGAGTCGACGCCCTGCCGACTCTTCCCAATAATTCGAGCGCGCCTTCCATGAAGATCAATCTCCCGGTTACCGGCCGAAACGTCGAGGTTGCCCGCGACGCCAATATCCTTTCGACCACCGACCTGAAAGGCGCCATCACCTACGCCAACCCGGACTTCATGAAGATCAGCGGCTACAGCCGCGAAGAGTTGCTGGGCTCGCCGCATAATCTGTTGCGCCACCCTGACATGCCGCCGGAGGCGTTCGCCCATATGTGGCAGACCCTCAAGGCCGGTCGCTCGTGGATGGGCATGGTGAAGAACCGCTGCAAGAACGGTGATCACTACTGGGTCAGCGCCTATGCCTCGCCGGTGAGCCGCAACGGCCAGACGGTGGAGTACCAGTCGGTACGGACCCAGCCCGGGGCCAGGCAGATCGAGGCGGCCGAGCGCTGTTATGGCGAGTTGCGTAGCGGGCGTCGGTCATGGCGCCAGCGTCTGCCCAGGGTTGGCTTGACCGGGCGGTTGACGCTGCAGTCCAGCCTGGCGTTTGCCGCGACCCTGGCGTTGGGCGACTGGTTGTCGCCGCAGCCGCTGCTGGTCGAACTGGGGCTCTGGGGCCTGGGCAGTACCCTGTGCGGCGCCATCTTTCACGGGGCCCTGCGACCGTTCGCCCGCCTGACGGTGCGGGCCCGCAACCTGGCCGACAACCCGTTGAGCCAAGCGATCTATACCGGCCGCAGTGACGAATTCGGCCAGATCGAGTTTGCCTTGCGCATGCTCGAAGCCCAGGTCGGCTCGGTGGTCGGGCGCATCGGCGACGCTTCGCTGCGCCTGTCCGGGCATGCCCAGGAGCTGGTGCGCCATATCGAGAGCAGCCACAGCAGCACCCTCGACCAGCAGGCCGAAACCGATCAGGTCGCGGCGGCGATTCATGAGATGGCGGCCAGTGTCGCCGAGGTCGCGAGCAATGCCCAGCAGGCTTCGGTGGCCGCCGACCTGGCCGGCAGCGAAACCCGCGACGGTCATCAACTGGTGGGCGAGAGCCGCAGCTCGGTGTTGCGCCTGGCCGGGGAACTGGCCCGGGCGACCGAGGTGATCCATCAACTGGAGAGCCACAGTATCGAGATTTCCAGCGTGCTCGAGGTGATCCGCGGCATTGCCGAGCAAACCAACCTGCTGGCGCTGAATGCGGCCATCGAGGCGGCGCGCGCGGGCGAGCAGGGGCGTGGCTTTGCGGTGGTGGCGGATGAAGTGCGCGGGCTGGCCCAGCGTACCCAGCAGTCGACCAGCGAGATCCAGCGGATGATCAGCAACCTGCAGGACGGCGCGCGCGAGGCGGTGCTGGTCATGCGCCACAGCAGCCAGCATGCCGAGGACAGCGTGCAGCAGGTGCAGCAGGCGGCCGAAGCGCTGAGCGGGATCAGCGAGCGGGTGAACCGGATCACCGAGATGAGCCTGCAGATTGCCGCGGCGGTCGAGGAGCAGAGTGCGGTGAGCGAGGACATCAACCGCAACATCATGAGCATTCGCAATGCCTGCGAGGTGACTGTCAGTGCGGGTCGGCAGAGTCACGCCAATTCGGGTGACGTGGCCGGGCTGGCGGACGATCTGCGCTCGCTGGCGCAGGAGTTCTGGGGACGCAGCAGCCGGGTGTAGTGGCCTGTGTGGCGAAACGGGCGACCAGCGGCCCGGCGCTCAGGCCGCCCGCAATGGAATGAAGGTGTAGGTCAGCGGCGTATCGCTGACCACTCGCGCCCCGGCCGCGCGCAGTTGCTCGGCGATGTCATGGCCGGAAACATGAAAGGCCCATTCCGCTTCGGGGGACCATTGCGACTGTCGTTCGACTTGCGCGATGGCTTCGACGAACGCAGGCATCTGCGGCAGATAGGCGGTGAAGCCATCGCCCTTGAGCGCGGTGGTGTGAATGCCCAGGCGTGCGCAGATGGCTTGCTTGGCGCGGATGTCGTCACGGTCGGCCTGGCGCGAATCCTCGATCAGTTGCGCCAGCCCGGCGTCCACCAACTGGCCACCACTGATCAGCAGCGGCTGGTCCGGCAGCCATGATTCCGGCGGGCAGTCCTTGGCTTGCGGCCTGAGCGGGATGTGCGGGTTGATCTCCATCGGATAGATACGGCACACCAGGGGGCGACGTTCGTAGATCCGGCAGAGCAGGCGTTCGTCAAGATTCCGGCAGGGGCCGACATTGTAGGCGGCGAAAGTGATGGCCACGCGTGCCTCGGTGCTGCCGCAGGGCACGCCCCAGGAGCGGCGTTGCGCATGTTCGAGCTGCTGCGGCGCAATACCGGTGCCATCCGCCAGGAACGCCTCCACCAGCACGATCACCTGGCCGCCGTCGTCCGCCCACTGCCGGGCTTCGGCCAGGGTCAGCGGTACATGGTGATCGGTGCAGCATTTGCCGCAACCTACGCAGGAAAAATGGGTGTTCATGGCTTGACCGGCAGCAAGGGAAAAGGCGCGGTGACACCAATCCGACAGGCCGTCACCACATGAACCCGGAACGAAGCAAGTTGTGCGCCAGCCACTCAGTTGCTGCGGGCCGGCATCACCGAGTCCCATTCGGTCACGCTGGCGCTCTTGCTCTTGCGGTTGTACAGGCACAGTTCGGTGCCCGCCTGGTTTTTCATATGGACCTGAGGGTAATGGCCGCGCAGCAGGACGGCGGTGTAGCCGAGCTTGTCATCGAACAGGGCCGGACTGCCCACCGGCTTCACGTTCTTGAGGTGGCTGGCCTTGGTGCAACTGGCCAGCACCGCCTTGTCGTGGGCGATCCACTGATCGGGGCTGGATGCCTGGGCCTGGGCGGCCACTGCGGTGAGGCTGATGAAGATCAGGGTGGAGGCTTTCATGGCAGGTCTCCTGAAGGTGCATCCGGCAAAACAACGATTATGCCTGAGCCGGGCCGACTTCATAGCGCTGGATGAAGCGCATGCCGGCGTCGTCGTACAGACGCCGCGCCGGCAGGTTGTTTTCCATGACCTTGAGATCGACGAAGGCTTCGCCCCGCGAGGCGAAGACCTGGAAGGCATGGCGCAGCAGCGCCTGGCCCAGGCCCTCGCCGCGGCGGCGCGGGTGGACCACCAGGTCCTTGATGTAGGCGCTGGTCCAGCACTGGGCGACGCCTGCCAGGCCGTGTGGGTCCGTGGCGATCAGGCACAGGGTCGGATCGAATTCGGCATCGCGGGTGAAACGCTCACGCCAGTGGGGGAAGTCGTCGACCTCGATGTTGCTGTCGCGATAGCCCTCCACCAACAGTGCGTGGACGGCCTCCAGTTGCTCCGGGCGCAGTATCCCCAGGCGGATGTCCTTGGGCCAGTGCGGCACGTCGAGCAAGCCGTCGAGGTCCTTGCGCAGCAGCAGGCAGTGGCACCGGGACATGTCAGAGACCCTGCTCGGCGACGGTCCTGGCGGCCTGGATCAGGCACTTGGTCAGCTCCGGCGAGGAAAACTTCGTCAGTACCGCGTTGGCCCCTGCCTGACGGGCCTTTTCAGCGTTCATGGCGCTGTCCAGGGAGGTGTGCAGCAGGATGTAGAGGTCCTGGAAGTCCGGGGTTTCGCGTACGGTACGGGTGAAGGCGTAGCCGTCCATTTCCGACATCTCGATGTCCGAGACGACGATGTTGATCTGTTCCGCGGTGCCTTGCAGGTCGAGCAGGCAGCCGATGGCTTCCTTGGCGCTGCGGGCGGTGTGGCAGGTCAGGCCGAGATTGCGCAGGGTATGGACCGATTGCTGCAGCGCCACCTGGCTGTCGTCGACCACCAGGATCCGGGCATTGCCGAGCAGTTCGGCTTCTTCCATGGTCAGTTCGGTCGGTGCGACTTCGATCTGTGTCGGAGCGATGACATGGATGACCTTTTCGATATCCAGCACCTGCACCAGCGTGCCGTCGACCTGGGTCACCCCGGTGATGAACGCCTTGGGGCCACCGGAGCCGAAGGGGGGCGGGCGGATATCGGTGGTCAGGCAGTGGACGATCTTGCTCACGGCCTGCACATGCAGGCCCTGCTTGGAACGACTGACATCGGTGACGATCAGGCAGCCGCCGTCGGGATCCGCCAGTGGGCGCTCGCCGATGGCCCGGCTCAGGTCGATCACCGAGAGCGAGGCGCCGCGCAGGGTGGCGATGCCCCTGACATGAGGGTGCGACTCGGGCAGTTTGGTCAGCGGCGGACAGGGGATGATTTCGCTGACTTTGAGCAGGTTGATCGCCATCAGCTTGCCGCTGCGCAAGGTGAAGAGCAGTAGCGACAGCGAATCTGCGCGAGCTTTGTTGGAGGACATAAAAACCTTCTGTACAAAGAGCTGCGTCAGGGCAGGTCGGCCCCGAACGGGTATCTATAAAGCATTATCGACCCGAGACGGTCGGGCTTTAGGTGAATCTTGCCGCTGACCACGCTGCCCTGTTCGCGGGCAAGCCCGCTCCTGCACACGTTCGCTGCCGACGCCCGGGGCTGGTGGCCTGTTGCTCACTTGAGCCCCAGGCGCCTGGCCAGCCGGCCCAGGTTCGCCCGATCCAGGCCCAGCTCCCGCGCCGCGCCCGCCCAGTTCTGCTGGTGCCGCTCCAGGCAGGCAGTGATCAACTGCCGTTGATACTGCTCCGTGGCCTGGCGCAAGTCGAGCCCGGCTTGCCGGTGCAATGGAGTACTGGCCTGTGTCTCGGGCGTTTCGTCGGCGACCGTCGGCAAATCCAGGTCGACAGCGCTCAGGCTGAGAATCTTCGGCCGCTCCCGGCAACTGCCGAGGGCCTTGAGGGCGCTGCGCCCGAGCAGATGCTCCAGCTCCCGGACGTTGCCCGGCCAGTCGTAGGCCAGCAGCGCGGCCTGGGCATCCGGGCTCAGGCGCAGGCTGCCCAGGCCCATGCGCGAGCGGTTCTGCTCGAGAAAGTAGCCGCTGAGCAGCAGTACATCGCGACCGCGCTCGCGCAGTGGCGGTACCTGCAACGGGTAGACGCTCAGGCGGTGGTAGAAGTCCGCCCGGTAGCGTCCGTTGCGCACCTCCTCGGCCAGGTCGCGGTTGGTCGCGGCGATCAGGCGCACGTCCACCTGGTGCTCGCGGTCCGAGCCCAGCCGCTGCAACTGGCCGCTCTGCAGCACCCGCAGCAGTTTTGCCTGGACGCTCAGCGACAGCTCGCCGACTTCATCGAGAAACAGGGTACCGCCGTTGGCCAGTTCGAACTTGCCGCGCCGATCGCCCACCGCCCCGGTGAAGGCACCTCGGACATGACCGAACAGTTCGCTTTCCACCAGGGTCTCCGGCAGGGCGGCGCAGTTGAGGCTGATGATGGGCTTTTCCGAACGAGGCGAGGCGGCGTGGATCGCCTGCGCCACCAGTTCCTTGCCGACCCCGGTTTCGCCGGTGATCAGCACGGTCAGGTCACTGGCGCCGACCAGGTTGATCTCTTCCACCAGGCGCTTGTGCGCCTTGCTCTGGCCGATCATCTCGGGTTGCCGGGAGCTGTTGGCCTGGCGATAGAGTTCGGCGCGCTGATGTTCGTCCTCGGCCCGCAGGGCCAGGCGTTCGATGCGTTCGGCGGCGCTCACGGTGGCCGCCGCCAGGCTGGCGAAGGCCTGCAGGGCATCGAGGTCGATCCGTTCGAAGCGTTCCGGGTCGAGGGCGTCGAGGGTCAACAGGCCCCAGGGGCGCTCGTCGATGAACAGGGGGCAGCCCAGGCAGTCATGCACTTCCAGGTGTTCGGTCAGGCCGTCGACCAGGCCGTCATATGGGTCGGGCAGCCCGCTGTCGCTGTCGAAACGCACGGGGCCCCGGGCATCGAGCAGGATCTGGAAGCGCGGGTGCTCGCTGACCCGGAAGCGCCGGCCGAGGGTGTCCGCGCTCAAGCCGTCGACCGCCAACGGTACCAGCGCTTCGCCATCCAGACGCAGCAGGGCGGCGGCGTCACAGGGCAGCAGCGCACGCAGGGCATCGAGCAGGCGCCGATAACGTTCGCTTTCGGGCAGTTCCCGGGAGAGATCCGCCACCAATGGCAGCAGGGCGGTCAGCAACGGCTTTGCGGTCATATTGACTCCATTGGTGTCGAAATGACTATAGAATGGTTGTGGTCATTATGACCAATGATATTTTAAGTTATTGATTTTTAATGGTTTAAATCTTGGCATGGAGTGTGATTGAGACAGGTCAATTCAGGTAATCCTCATGTCCAGGAGTTGACCCATGCTGAGCGCCCAAGACCGTGCCATCGTCAAATCGACCGTCCCTTTGCTGGAAAGCGGTGGTGAGGCACTGACCACCCATTTCTACCGGATGATGCTGTCCGAGTACCCGCAGGTGCGTCCACTGTTCAACCAGGCCCACCAGGCCAGCGGCGACCAGCCCCGGGCCCTGGCCAACGGCGTGCTGATGTATGCGCGGCACATCGACCAGCTCGACCAGTTGGGCGACCTGGTGGCGAAGATCATCAACAAGCATGTTGCGCTGCAGATTCTGCCGGAGCATTACCCGATTGTCGGCGCCTGCCTGCTGCGGGCGATCCGTGAAGTGCTCGGCGAGGAAATCGCCACGCCCGAGGTGCTCGCGGCCTGGGGCGCGGCCTACAACCAGCTGGCCGACATCCTGATCGGTGCCGAGGCGGCGATCTACGACGAAAAGGCCCTGGCACCGGGTGGCTGGCGTGGCAGCCGGCCATTCAGGCTGGTGGCCAAGGTCGAGGAAAGCGCGGAAATCACTTCCTTGCACTTCGAACCGGTCGACGGCCAGGCCATCCTGAGCTTCGAGCCGGGTCAGTACATCGGCATGAAGCTGGTCATCGATGGCGAGGAGCTACGGCGCAACTACTCCCTTTCGGCGCTGGCCAATGCCCGGCAATACCGCATCAGTGTCAAGCGCGAGGCGGGCGGCCGGGTGTCGAGCTACCTGCATGACCAGTTGGCGGTCGGCGCGACCCTGGATCTGTTCCCGCCAGCGGGAGACTTCACCCTGACCGCCAGCGACAAGCCGCTGGTGCTGATCAGCGGCGGTGTCGGTATCACCCCGACCCTGCCGATGCTGGAAGCGGCGCTCGCCACACGGCGGCCGGTGCACTTCATTCACTGCGCGCGCAATGGGTCGGTGCATGCGTTCCGTGACTGGGTCGATGGATTGGCCGCGCGTCATCCGCAGCTCAAGCGCTTCTACTGCTACGCCGAGGATGACGGGGTGAGCCCGGCGGCGGACAAGGTCGGCCTGTTGAGCCAGGAACAACTGGCCCGGTGGCTGCCGGAACAGCGCGACCTGGATGCCTACTTCCTCGGGCCGAAAGGCTTCATGAGTGCGGTCAAGCGCCACCTCAAGGCCCTCGGTGTGCCGGAAAAGCAGAGCCGCTACGAGTTCTTCGGCCCGGCTGCGGCCCTGGAATAAGCCCTCGGTCCGAGTTCCCCCGAGCGCTGGGGGACGTGTTGTGAGAGCTGGATTGATCTGCGGAATCCGGCTCTCACAGATTGTCTACTTCGATGAGACAGTCAAACCGATTTGAGCCGCTTTTTCCTTTTTCGGCGGCTCATTAATCTGGTCACACATTCAACGACACAGCTTCCCACCACTTAAACGAAAAAGGATCCTCCCATGAGCAAGCCAACCTACAACCGCCTGAACAAAGACGACGCCGTAGTCCTGCTGGTCGACCACCAGACCGGTCTGATTTCCCTGGTGCAGGACTTCTCGCCGAACGAGTTCAAGAACAACGTGTTGGCGTTGGCCGACCTCGCCAAGTTCTTCAACCTGCCCACGATCCTGACCACCAGCTTCGAGCAGGGCCCCAACGGCCCGCTGGTTCCAGAGCTGAAAGAAATGTTCCCGGACGCGCCATACATCGCCCGTCCAGGCCAGATCAACGCCTGGGACAACGAGGACTTCGTCAAGGCGATCAAGGCCACCGGCCGCAAGCAACTGATCATCGCCGGGGTGGTGACCGATGTTTGCGTGGCGTTCCCGACGCTGTCGGCGCTGGCTGAAGGTTTCGATGTGTTCGTGGTGACCGATGCTTCCGGCACTTTCAACACCACCGTGCAGCAGGCTGCCTGGAACCGCATGACCCAGGCCGGCGCACAGATGATGAACTGGTTTTCGGTGGCCTGTGAGCTGCACCGCGACTGGCGCAACGATATCGAAGGCTTGGGCAACCTGCTGTCGCAGCGGATCCCGAACTATCGCAACCTGATGAACAGCTACGCGGCGCTGGCTGCCCGCTGAGTGGCCCTGAACAACCAGGCCCGCCTTCGAGCGGGCCTTTTGCTTTTTTGGCGGCCGGACAGCCTCTCGGAATACCGGCCGTGATGATTCCAGAAAGGCTGTTCCTACAAGAGAATCGGCACTCTCCTGCATATCCCTTCTGCAAAATCCCGCCACGGTTAATCCGCCTTTAATCGACTTCGCGTTAATTCGCCGCAGTTGCGGCGAGTACCGGTCTTTATCGGGTGTTGAATACGCTCAAAGGTCATCTGCTGCGTGTAGACTGGCGAGCCAGGGATCGACCATGCCCGGATGGCGCCAGGTGCGCCGAACGCAGGCAACCTCGGCCTGATGCAGCGGCTGTCAGCGCTGCCCTTCGGCTGATCCAATAACGAGTCACAAGGGAAACGGGATGAATGACGAAATGATGCGGTTGGGACGGGAAAAGCGCTTTCTCGTCCTGCTGGGGGTGATCTGCCTGGCCTTGATCGGCGGGGCGCTGTACATGCAGGTGGTGCTCGGCGAGGCACCTTGCCCGCTGTGCATCCTGCAACGTTATGCCTTGCTGTTCATCGCGATCTTCGCTTTCATCGGCGCGGCCATGCCGACCCGGCGCAGTCTTTCGGTGCTGGAAGTGCTGGTGTGGCTGAGCGCGATCGGTGGCCTCGCCGTGGCCGGCCGGCATGTGTATATCCAGGCCTTTCCCCAGGTCAGTTGTGGCATCGATGTGCTGCAGCCGATCGTCGACGGCTTGCCGCTGGCCAAACTGTTCCCGCTGGGCTTCCAGGTCGACGGTTTCTGCGAAACGCCATACCCGCCGGTGCTCGGCCTGTCCTTGGCGCAATGGGCTCTGGTAGCCTTTGTGCTGACTGTGGTGCTGGTGCCGCTGGGGATCTACCGCAACCGTAAAAACGCTCGCTGAGCGGCCTCTCGGGCGCCCCGGTTCCGATGCCCGGAATCGGGGCGTTTTCGCATTTGCGCAGCGGTAAAAAAGGCCGTGATGGAAGGCAACAAAAGGCCTGAAAAAACTGCGACATATTGTCACGTCGCAGCGGTCGCAGGGAGCGTTTTCGACTCACCTGGGCCTCTGCAATCGACAACAATTCCCGGGAAAGTTCCTTCGGCCGTTTTTTCTCCCCAGGCCCCGCCGCCAGTACCTTCGACGCTCCCCAAGAGTCGCCGTGGGCCCCGTTTTACAGGGGCTGGACCGGCCTCGGCGGGTGCTTCAGGAAGGCTGGAAGAGCCAGTCAGGTTGTCCGGTAGAAGGGGGTGTCAGTGCTTCTTGTTGATAATGAAAAGCGATACGATTCTGTATCATTGCAAAATCGGTGAATGATTGTTGCGTCACTTGATAAAAAATATTTCAGGATGAGACATGGTTTATAAAACCCGACATATCTACAATCGCCCGCACTGAGTGTCCTGCGTCGTTCATTTTTTGAGCGAGCACAGGGGCCAAAAGGTGCCATGCGATCCCGGGTGCAGGCAACCTTCCAAGTATCCGCACCAAATGGAATTGGTCTGTAACAAGGCCTTTGACCGACGAAATCGAATAAGACTCACTGCCAGCTCCGGATGTGCCGATCTGCGATCAGCGCGAAGGGCAGGCCCTTATTCAATTGAAGAAAAATGCCAACCCTTGGCAGGGTGAAGTGTTGGCGATCAAAACCCAACTGCATTGCGCAAGCTGCTTTAGAGGTCGTGAGATGAGTAAAACTAGGTACCCCAGATTGCTAGGCTTATTGCCGCTGCTCGGCACGTTGTTGCTGGGAGGGTGCAACATGACCTTGCTTGACCCCAAAGGTCAGGTAGGCCTGGACGAACGTAACCTGATCATCACCGCCACGCTGCTGATGCTGTTGGTCGTGGTGCCGGTGATCTTTATGACCCTTGCCTTTGCATGGAAATATCGTGCATCGAACAAGGACGCCACCTACGCGCCGAAATGGAACCACTCGACCAAGATCGAAATCGTGGTCTGGGCTGTTCCGGCCATCATCATCCTGTTCCTGGGCATCGTGACCTACAAGTCGACCCACGCCCTGGACCCTTATCGTCCGCTGGAATCCGACGTCAAGCCGATCAACGTCGAAGTGGTTTCGCTGGACTGGAAGTGGCTGTTCATCTACCCGGACCAGGGTATCGCCACCGTCAACAAGCTGGTGTTCCCAGCCAACACCCCCGTCAACTTCCGGATCACCTCCGACTCCGTGATGAACTCGTTCTTCATCCCGGGCCTGGGTGGCCAGATCTACGCGATGGCTGGCATGCAGACCAAGCTGCACCTGATCTCCAACGAGAATCACGTGTACGAGGGCATCTCCGCCAACTACAGCGGTGCCGGCTTCACCGGTATGAAATTCAAAGCGATCGCAACCAGCCAGGCGGATTTCGATGCCTGGATTGCTGAGGTCAAGCAGTCACCTAAAAAGCTTGAACAAGCCGAATACGCAGAACTTTCCAAGCCGAGCCAGGACAACCCGGTCGAGCTTTATTCTTCCGTTACGCCGAACCTGTTCCAGGTCATCGTCGACAAGTACGAAGGCATGAAACCAGGCAAGCCGGTCGAGCACGAGAAGAAGGAAGTGGCCGCAACGGAAGGTTCGCATTCAGCTGCCGGGGCAGAGGAGTAAACGATGTTTGGTAAATTAAGCTGGGACGCGGTCCCGTTCCACGAACCGATCGTCATGGTGACTCTCGCCATGATCGCGATCGGTGGCCTGGCGGTCTTCGCGGCCATCACCTACTTCAAGAAGTGGACCTACCTGTGGTCCGAGTGGCTGACTTCGGTCGACCACAAGAAAATCGGCGTGATGTACATCATCGTCGCCATGGTCATGCTGCTGCGCGGCTTCGCCGACGCGATCATGATGCGTTCCCAGTTGGCCATGGCCACCGAGGGTTCGCCTGGCTACCTGCCTCCCCATCACTATGACCAGATCTTCACCGCCCACGGTGTGATCATGATCATCTTCATGGCGATGCCATTCTTCACCGGCCTGATGAACATCGTCGTGCCGCTGCAGATCGGCGCGCGTGACGTTGCCTACCCGTTCCTGAACTCCCTGAGCTTCTGGCTGCTGGTGTCCGGCGTGGTGCTGATCAACCTGTCCCTGGGCGTTGGCGAATTCGCCAAGACCGGCTGGGTTGCCTATCCGCCGCTGTCGGGGCTGCAATACAGTCCGGGCGTGGGTGTGGACTACTACATCTGGGCGCTGCAGCTATCGGGTCTGGGTACGACGTTGACCGGGGTCAACTTCCTAGCCACCGTACTGAAGATGCGTACCCCTGGCATGAAACTGATGGACATGCCGATCTTCACCTGGACCTGCACCTGGGCCAACGTCCTGATCGTGGCTTCGTTCCCGATCCTGACCGCTACCCTGGCACTGCTGACCCTCGACCGTTATCTGGATTTCCACGTGTTCACCAATGAACTCGGCGGCAACCCGATGATGTACGTCAACCTGTTCTGGGCCTGGGGTCACCCCGAGGTTTACATCCTGATCCTGCCGGCTTTCGGTGTCTTCTCCGAAGTCATCTCGACCTTCTCCGGCAAGAAACTGTTCGGCCACCACTCGATGATCTACGCCAGTGGCGCGATCTCGGTGCTGGGTTTCATGGTTTGGCTGCACCACTTCTTCACCATGGGTTCGGGTGCCAACGTCAACGCCTTCTTCGGCCTGGCGACCATGCTGATCTCGATCCCGACCGGGGTGAAGCTGTTCAACTGGCTGTTCACCATCTACCGTGGTCGTCTGCGTTTCACCAGCCAGGTCCTGTGGACCCTGGGCTTCATGGTGACCTTCGCCATCGGCGGCATGACCGGCGTTCTGCTGGCCGTTCCAGGTGCCGACTTCGTGCTGCACAACAGCCTGTTCGTAATCGCGCACTTCCACAACGTGATCATCGGCGGTGCGGTATTCGGTTACATCGCCGGCTTCAGCTTCTGGTTCCCGAAAGCCTTCGGCTTCAAGCTGCATGAAGGTTGGGGCAAGGCTGCCTTCTGGTTCTGGATCACCGGCTTCTTCGTTGCGTTCATGCCGCTCTACGCTCTGGGCTTCATGGGCATGACCCGTCGCCTGAACGCGACCACCAACCCTGAGTGGGTACCGTACCTGTACGTTGCCTTCGTCGGTGCGATCCTGATCGCCTTCGGTATCGCTTCGCAACTGATCCAGATTTACGTCAGCGTGCGTGATCGCAAGCAGAACCTGGACGTGACCGGCGACCCATGGAACGGCCACACCCTGGAATGGTCGACCTCGTCGCCACCGCCGTTCTACAACTTCGCCGAACTGCCGAAAGCCGACGCTGTCGACGCGTTCACCGAAGCCAAGGAAAACGGTACCGCCTACAGCGTGCCCAAGCGTTACCAGCCGATCCACATGCCGAACAACACCGCGACCGGCCTGGTCATGGGTGCTCTGCTGACCGTCTTCGGTTTCGCGATGATCTGGCACATCTGGTGGATGGCGATCGCCAGCCTCGCAGGTACCGTGATCTATTTCATCATCCACGCAGCCCGTGATGATCAGGGCTACATGGTGCCGGTCGAGACCATCGAACGCATCGAAGCCGAACAGCACAAGGTGCTGGTCGCGGCCAAGGTGATTCCGGCCTCCCGTGTTGAAACCTCGTTGGAAAAGGCTTAAACCATGTCGAATGCAGTGACTCATGCTGGACACGCCCATGGTCATGACCATGGGCACGATGACCACCACCACGACTCGGGCGAGATGACCGTATTCGGTTTCTGGCTCTACCTGATGACCGACTGCATCCTGTTTGCGTCGATCTTCGCAGCGTACGCGGTGCTGGTTAACAACGTAGCGGGTGGCCCGTCGGGCCACGACATCTTCGAACTGCCATACGTGCTGGGCGAAACCGCCTGCCTGTTGCTCAGCTCGATCACCTACGGCTTCGCCATGCTGGCGTTGTTCAAGGGCAAGAAAGGCCAGGTACTGGGCTGGTTGGCGATCACCTTCCTGTTCGGCCTGGGCTTCATCGGCATGGAAATCAACGAATTCCACAAGCTGATCGAAGAAGGCTACGGTCCGAACCGCAGCGGCTTCCTGTCCGGTTTCTTCACCCTGGTGGGGACCCACGGTCTGCACGTCACCAGTGGCCTGATCTGGATGGCCGTGATGATGTACCAGGTCTGGAAAAACGGCCTGACGCCGACCAACACCACCCGCCTGAGCTGCCTGAGCCTGTTCTGGCACTTCCTGGACGTCGTGTGGATCTGCGTATTCACCGTTGTTTACCTGATGGGGACCCTGTAAATGGCTAATGCACACCATTCCAGTGATGCCAACCATGGCAGCGTGAAGTCCTACATGATCGGCTTTATCCTGTCGATCATCCTGACTGCCATCCCGTTCGGCCTGGTGATGTACCCGTCGCTGCCAAAAGCCGCGACCCTGTGGATCATCCTGATCTTCGCCGTGATCCAGGTGCTGGTGCACCTGGTGTACTTCCTGCACCTGGACCGTTCCGCCGCGCAGCGCAACAACGTGATCGCGTTCATTTTCGCGGCGCTGGTGATCGTCCTGCTGGTAGGTCTGTCGCTGTGGATCATGTTCACCATCCACGCCGTCATGATGGCGAAGTGAGGTAAACCCGATGTCGCTCAAGCACTTTATCCAAATCACCAAACCGGGGATCATTTTCGGTAACGTGCTTTCTGTGGCGGGTGGTTTCTTCCTGGCCTCCAAGGGGCATGTCGATCTGGCCATCTTCCTGGCGGCCATGATCGGCACTTCGCTGGTGGTAGCGTCCGGTTGCGTGTTCAACAACTGCATCGACCGTGACATTGACCTGAAGATGGAGCGCACCAAGAACCGCGTGCTGGTCCAGGGTCTCATCTCCCTGAAACTGGCACTGGTCTACGCGACCGTCCTCGGCGTTGCCGGCGTAGCCTTGCTGTACCGCGTCGCCAACCCGTTGGCGGCGCTGTTCGCAGTGATCGGCTTCGTCATCTATGTCGGTCTCTACAGCCTGTACTTCAAGCGCAAGTCGGTTCACGGCACGCTGATCGGCAGTCTGTCGGGGGCGATGCCACCGGTGATCGGTTACGTTGCGGTCAGCAACAGCTTCGACATGGCGGCATTGACGCTGCTGGTGATGTTCAGCCTGTGGCAGATGCCGCATTCCTACGCCATCGCGATCTTCCGCTTCAACGACTACCTGGCCGCATCGATTCCGGTGCTGCCGGTGAAGCGTGGGATCGTCGTGGCCAAGAAGCACATCCTGCTCTACATCCTGGCTTTCGTCGCCGCGACGCTGATGCTGACCTTCAGCGGCTATGCCGGCATGAGCTACCTCGCCGTGGCCGCGGCCATGGGCATGTACTGGTTGTACATGGCCTGGACCGGCTACAAGGCGGTGGATGACACGGTCTGGGCACGCAAGCTGTTCGTGTTCTCGATCTTCACCATTACCGCCCTGAGCGTGATGATGTCCCTGGATTTCAAAGTGCCGACCGAGTTGTTGCTGACTTATGCGCACTGAGTGACCCGCATGACGGAAAAGCCCCGCCTTCTCAGGAAGTGCGGGGCTTTTTTTTGCGACATGCCCGGCGATTCAGTCGCCGAGCAAGCGCAGGAAGCGTTCCCGCACACGTTCATCATCGCTGTGGGCGACATTGAACCGCAGGAAACTCGTCGCATCGTCGGCCACGCTCAGCAAGGTGCCCGGCGCCAGCACAATGTCATTTTCCAGCCCCTTGCGGGCCAGCACTTCGGCGTCGATACCGGCGGGCAGGCGGGTCCAGAGAAACAGCCCCTCTCCCGGGCAGGAGGAAACCGCGCAACCGGCTTCACCCAGCCACTGCGCCACCCGTGCGTTCGACTCGTAGAGGCGATCGACCAACCGTCGGGCGTGCTTGGTGTAGCTGCCGTCGCTGAGCATCCGGTAGGTCATCTGCTCGGCCAGCTCCGAGGTCACGCCACCGCTCATCATCTTCAGCGCGATCATGCGCGCCGCCAGTTCCGGTGTCAGCACGGCGTAACTGACCCGGCTGTTGGCGCTCAGCGTCTTGGTGAAGCCCGAGACATAGCTGATGTTTTCCAGCCCGCCGGCCGCGGCCAGGCGCGGTGTGCGCTTGTGCTGGATATCGCAGTACAGGTCGTCCTCGACGATATGGAAGCCGTACCGGTGACTCAACTCCAACAGGCGATAGACCTGGGCCGGGGAGAAGGAGTGCCCGGTCGGGTTGTGCAGCGTGGTGTTGGTCAGGTACAGCACCGGACGGTGCTGCTCGAGCAGTTGTTCCAGGTGGGTGAAATCCAGCCCCTCGCAACCGCGGGCGATGCTGACCACCCTGGCGCCATGCAGCGACAGGTTCGAGCGCAGGTTGAAATAGCAGGGATCGTCCAGCAGCACCGTATCGCCCGGTTTGATCAGCAGGCGCATCAGCATGTCGATGGCTTGCACCGTGTTGGCGGTGGTCACGATCTGCTCCACCGGAACTTCGATACCGAAGGTCGCCAGTTTGACCCGCAGGGCCTGGCGCAGCGGCACATAGCCGGCCGGCACGCCGGCCTCGCCCATGCGAAGGGTGGTCGAGCGCAGGGTACCGCGGGCGGCCTTGAGCAGTTCTTCGCCCGGCAGCCAGGAGGAGGGCAGGAAACCGCAGCCCGGACGCAGGGCGCCGTTGTCCAGCAGCAGGGCGCGCCGTACCACGCTGAGGGTGTCCTGTGGCAGCAGGTCACGGCCGACGCCGGCATGGGCGGCCGCGCTCAGGCGCGTGACATAGTGCCCCGAGCCCTGCCGGGAGGCGACCAGCCCCTTGGCCCGCAAGCGGTCCAGGGCTTCGACGACGGTCGACTTGCCTACACCCATCAGCTCGGACAGTTCACGGATCGGTGGCAGCTTGGCGCCGTGTTGCAGGGCGCCCTGGCTGATGGCTGAGGTGAAGCGTTCGACGATCTGCTGTACCAGCGGGGCTCCACGCTCGAACTCGATGGCAGCGATCACGGCTCTCTGCGCCTGCATTTTACTGGTCATCCGAGCAATAAAGTTCGGAGGATTCTAGTCCAACTTGCTCTGATCAAGAAGACCTCCGCTCTCTAGTATCGACGCCATCATCCAGTGCGTCGTTCTGATTGAAGAGGTTCTCCATGAGTGTTGAAACAACTGCCGGGATTGCCAAGCCGGCCGTTAACGTCCGTTTGTTCATCATTCGGATCATTACCGCGGTGTCGCTGTTCGCGGTACTGGGCAAGGCCAACGTCTGGCTCGACACCGCCACCAACAGTATCCTGGCGCTGGGCTATCGCGCGTTGCTGCTGCTGTTGCCGTTGACCCTGCTGCTGCTCGGCCGGCGCTCCCTCGGCGTCACCCTGCTGTGCGCCGGAGCGGGGTTGATCCTGCTGGCCTTGACCCGCAACCAGGGCATCGTCATGTTCGGCGCGGCCCTGTTCGCCTACGGGATCGCCATCGCCGGCTACCTGATCAAGAGCGAGGCGGCGCAGACCAAGGAAGGCGCGGCGTACAACCGCGTGGCCATGAACATGGGCAGCCTGATCGCCGGCCTGATCCTGCTGTCGCCGCAGTTGACCCCCACCCTGTTCTTTCTCGGCGCCGCCGGTTTCGTCCTGATGTGCCTGCCGGTCGCCATGGGCGCGAGCCTGCAGCTCCCGGTCATTTCCACCCCGGCGAAGAGCCAGGGCGGAGCCGGCTGGCTTGGCAAGCTGCCATGGGTGATCGCCGGGATCATCATGGGCATCAAGCTGTTCGGCGTGTTTTCGATCCTGCCCCAGGCGATCCTGCGGGAAACCGGCGAGTTACCCTCCTGGTATGGCCTGATGCTGATCCTCAACAGTGCCGTGGTGGTGTTCCTGCAGGTGCCGGTGATGCGTGTCATCGAGGCCACCGGCCGGTTCAAGGTGTTTACCGTGATCGGCATCATCTTCGCCGGCTTCCTCGTGCTTTCCTCGCCAGCGCTGTTCCATGTGCAGACCCTGGTCGGCGCGTTCATCTGGGTCACCCTGCTGTCCATCGCCGAGTGTGCGTTCAGCTACCTGGACTACTTCTCCGTGAAGCAGAACAGCATGTTCGCCAAGGAAGTCTCCCTGGGCGTCGGTGCCGGCGTGACCGTGCTGCTGATGCGGGCCCTGCCCGATCCCTACAACGCCTACGTGCTGGGGTTGATCGGTGCCCTGGGGATCCTGGCCTGGTACGGCCTCAACCGTAAACTCAACGCACCGCTGCATGACTGAGTTCGCAAGGGAGATCCGAGATGAGTGCAAAACCCTGTGTGATCGTGGTCGGCTATAACGGCAACCGCGTACGTGACATCGCCAAGCTGCGCCAGCTGTGCCAGTCGCTGTATCAGGCCAAGCTGATTCTGCTGGTGGAAAAGGTCCAGTTGGAAGACTACGAAGTGGCGGACTATGTCTGGACCACATCGCTGGCCGCCGAGCACCTGGATTCGGCCCTGAATGCAGTGTGTGGCTGCCTGGAGCTCGAACAGTGGAACCTGATCGGTGTCCTGCCGTTTTCCGATCGTGGGGTCCTGCTCGGTGCCGCCCTGGCCACGCGCCACGGCTTGCCGGGGATTACCCCCGACGAGGCTCGTGCCGGGCTGGACAAGGAAATCTTCCGCCAGCTGGAAGCTGCCGCGCCCAGCTCACCGGCGAGTTATCAGCCGGTGTTTTCCTGCCGCGTCGAGCGACTGGAGGAGTTGCTTCAGCGCGTGCAGGCCCTGGGCGGCAAGGCCTTCATCAAGCCCGCCTGCGAGGGGGCCAGCCGCGGTTGCCGGGTCATTCACTCGCTGGACGAATGTGCGCCGGCCTGGGCGGCGCTGGAGCCTTATCGCTCGGGCGGGATCATCGTCGAGGAGTTGGTGGAGGAGGCCCGCGAGTACAGTTGGGACTGCGTGGCGGGGCGTTCCTGGATCACCGAGAAGACCACCACCGAAGGTGCCTATCGTGCCGAGATCCAGCAGGTGGTCCCGGCGCCGCTGAGTGGCGACGCCCTGCTGGCCATCGCTGCCGCCGGCGAACATATGCGCCAACTGGTGTCGCCCCGCAATGGGGCTTACCACAACGAGGTGTTTTTCAAGGGCAATGGCCTGACCTCGGCCGTGGAAACCAACATGCGCCCCGGTGGCATGCACATCTGGGACCTGGCGCGTAAAGCCTTCGCCGCGTACAACCCCTGGGAAAGCTGGGTGCGCTGGGCGGTGGAAGGGCGGATGGAGGAGCGGCAGCCGACTGCGCAGGGCTATTGCGGCATCCGGCTGCTGAGTGCTCCGGCCCATGGTTCCCTGCACTATCTGCCGGATATCCGCGAGCTGGCGGCCGAGCTCGGTATCGAGGTGATCGAAGCGGTGTACAGCAAGGGCGTGGGCGAGCGCGTCTCGGCCCTGGTGACCGACAACACCTCGTTCATCGGTCACGTCATTCTCTTCAACAGCGACTATTCCACGCTCAGCGAGCAACTGCTGCGGCTGGTCAGGGCCATCGAGTCGGCGATCGTGGTGTCACCGCTGGAGGTGGAATCTTCCGTTCGCCTTGAAGAGGCCCTGTCGTGAACCCCGCTGCCTCATGGCCTGAATCTTCTATCCCGGAGCTGGCCCAGCCACAGAAGGAAGTGATGCCGATGTCGTGTGATGAACGTTTTATCGCCATTGCCCAGGAACTGGGTTATGACATCTATGGTGAAAATACCGCTGGAGGGCACTACTCGCCAGCCTTGCGGCTGCATGACCAGGTGTTCGTCAGCGGGCTCGTGCCGATGATGAGCGGCAAGGTGATCCTCCCCGGTCGTGTCGGCGTCAACCTGACCCTGCAGGAGGCGCAGAAAGCTGCCGGCATCAGCGCCATGCGCGGGCTGGCATTGATTCTGCAAACCATTGGTTCGCTGGATCGCATAAAGTCCCTTGCGCGGGTGACGGTCTACGTCAAGTCGACGGAAGAGTTCCCCGATCTCAGTGAGGTCGCCAACGGTGCCTCGGATGTATTCCATCGGGTACTGGGGGATGCCGGCCGGCATACCCGGACGACGGTGGGGGTGTACCAACTGCCGAAGAATGCCGCGATCGAAGTCGATATCATTGCCGCGGTTAACGAAGGGGCTTTGCGCCAGCTATAAAATCAATGTCTGCGCGATGGGAACGTCTCGCCGCAAAAATGGAATGACACATGGACACCTTCAAGGGCAGCTTTTTCACCTATCAGGATTTTCGCGACAGCCTGCAGGGCGAGTCACCTCGACCGCAGGTGTGGAAGGGCACGGACCTGGCCAGCCTGCAACGCGAGATGCAACCAAGTGATACCGACATCGTCGCCCTGTCGAGCGAGTCGAGTATCGGCGGTTGCGAGATCCTGCCGGGCACCGTGATCTCGATGCAATGGCTGAACCCCGGCACCACCTTGAACCAGCATGCCCACACCTGGTGGCACCTGTTCATCATCCAGTCGGGCCAGGGCCAGCTGACCCTCGGCGATGCCCAGCCCGTGCCGATCTGCGGCGGTGACGTGATCGTCGTGCCGGCGTGGAACGCCCATGGATTCATCAACGGTTCCACGCAGGAGCCGTTGGTCATGCTCAATATCAGCAACATGCCGCAGGTGGCGGCGCTGTCGAACTTTGCCGATCAGAACGGCCGGATCGGCAAGACCGGGTAGGTAACCCTCTCCACCATTTTCCTTCATCGTTCTCCCAGGCAGGGAGCCAGCGTTCGCTGGCTCCCTGCCTGCGTTTGTGCCTGCCTTTTTCGTCGCTCGGCAGGCTGCCGGTGGTGTCCCCCTTCTCCCGGTCACTCTCTTGCATCGATATCTGCAAGCATTCTGTCATCCTGCGGTCATCTGTATCGATACAAACTGGCATTTTCTGTATCTATCGAAGCGTCATTCAGTTATTTACGATCCATTTCGTAGGCAGTGTCTCTGAGTTAATTCGAGTGATGGGCAATCAGCTGTACACCTGTACGCTGCCCGCTCGCCTGCCTGACGGTTTTTTCGGTCGAGCAATTCGGCTGAAAGTTCACATGTATATGGAAATGGAAGGGAATATCCTGTGGCTGAACAAAAATTAACTCTTCATGTCGGCGCCGATTTTGTCAGTGCTTTTGCCTTGTCGGCTTTTGTTGCACTGAAAGAAAAGGAACTTGCGTTTGATATCGTTACTGTCGATCTCAAGAAACGCGATAATTATCTGCCGGCCTATCGTGACCTGTCGCTGACCTGCAAGGTGCCGACCCTGGTGCACAACGGTTTCGCCCTGACCGAGTCGTCGGCCATCGCCGAGTATCTCGACGAGGCGTTTGCCGGTGCCGGCCATAAACAGGTTCTGCCCCGTGGTCTGCAGGAACGTGCCCGGGCCCGTCAACTGCAGGCCTGGCTGCGCAGCGACCTGCTGGTGATCCGCCAGGAGCGGCCGGCGGACCTGATCTATTTCGGCAAGCGCGATCAGCCCCTTTCCGACGCGGCAAAGGCCGCCGTAGAGCGCCTGTACCGGGTAGCAAGTACCTTCCTGGGCGACAGCGACGGCCATCTGTTCGGCGACTGGAGCATTGCCGATACCGACCTGGCGATCATGCTCAATCGCCTGCTGGCCAATGGTGACGAGATGCCCGAGCAACTGGCGGCCTATGTCCGTCGGCAATGGAGTCGCGCCAGTGTCCAGGCCTGGATCGGGCAGGAGCGCGTGGCGCCGTTGCCAGCGAACTGAACACGACCTGATCGATCCGCTGGGGACAATGATCGATCTTGCTCAATGCCGTGAAGATCCCAATAGGCACGAAGTTGCTGGCAGTGGCCAAAGACCTCTAATCAATAAAAACAAGTTGCCGCGTCATATGGCGCCAAGGGCAATGGGATTTGTTTTGTCTGTGATGGCTGGAGATATATCCGGCAAATCTGTCTGGTTCAAATTGATACATAGCTGGACTCATAACAGAATCTTCAGGAGCGCTGTCATGCAGGGACTGTCCGAACCGCAAAAGTATAAACCTTATAATTCAAGAACTATTCGCGATACGGTGTATTGGCAAAGACTGACTCCAGAATTGCAGGAAGCAATGACGGTCGTCTCCAAGGTCATGCCATTTCGCACCAACGATTATGTGCTCAGCACCCTGATCGACTGGAACAACATTCCGGATGATCCGATTTTCCGCATGACCTTTCCTCATCGCGACATGCTTCATCCCCATGAGTACGAGGCGCTCAAGGCCCTGATCGACGGTGATGACGGCGCGGCGGTCAAGCGCCAGGTGGAACAGGTGTGGCAGCGGATGAACCCGCATCCGGCAGGGCAACTGACCCACAACACCGTGACCCTGGACGGCAAGCCGTTGTCGGGTATCCAGCACAAGTATCGGGAAACCGTACTGTTCTTCCCCGGTGCCGGCCAGACCTGCCACGCCTACTGCACCTTCTGTTTCCGCTGGGCGCAGTTCATCGGCGAGGACGAACTCAAGTTCAACGCCCGCGAATCCCAGGAACTGGCGGCGTACCTGCGGGTGCATACCGAGGTGACGGACGTGCTGATCACCGGTGGTGACCCGCTGATCATGAACACCCGTTCCCTGGCCGAGTACATCGAGCCGCTGCTGGCACCGGACATGGCGCACATCAGAAGTATCCGACTGGGCACCAAGTCGGTGGCCTACTGGCCGCAGCGCTTTGTCACGGACAAGGATGCCGACGCGCTGATCGACCTGTTCAAGCGGGTGGTGGCCAGTGGCAAGAACCTGTCGGTGATGGGGCACTACAACCATCCGGTGGAGATCCGGCAGGACATGGCCCGTCAGGCCATCCAGCGGATCCGTTCGTCCGGAGCGACTCTGCGGATCCAGGCACCGCTGATTCGCCACATCAACGAAGACCCGGCCGACTGGGCGGCACTGTGGACCGAGGGGGTTCGCCTGGGCGCCATTCCCTACTACTTCTTCGTCGAGCGGGATACCGGCCCCAGCCACTACTTCGCGATGCCACTGTATCGCGCCTTCGAGATCTACCAGTCGGCCTATCGCACGGTCTCCGGTCTGGCGCGCACGGTACGCGGGCCGTCGATGAGCACCTTCTACGGCAAGGTGGTGATCAATGGGATCGAGACCGTCGCGGGTGAGAAAGTCTTCGTCCTGCAGTTTCTCCAGGCCCGCAACCCGCAGTGGGTATTGCGCACCTTCTACGCCAAGTTCGACCCGCAGGCGACCTGGTTCGACGAACTGGTCCCGGCCTTCGGCGAAGAGTTCTTCTTCTTCCAGAACGACAGTGCCGCGCCACCGAAACTGATTCCCGTCGCGCTGGAAGCCGTTTGATCCCAAACCTATTCGATGGAATGAACACCATGATCTATCTGAATCCGCACACTGCCCGCCAGGTCTGTGCACAGGCGGTCAAGCGCCGTGGCGTGTCGACGGAGCACGCCAACTGGTTCGCCAATGCCCTGGTGGACACTTCGCTGATGGGTGTCGACACCCATGGCCTGCGCCTGTTCCCGCTGTACCTGCGGGAGCTGGACGAAGGCCGCAGCCATGCGATCCCGAACATCCAGGTGCAACGACGCAATGGTAACGTGATCATTCTCGATGCCGACCAGGCGCTGGGCACCGTGGCCGGCATGTATGCCGCCAAGCTGGCCGTGCAGGAGGCCCGCAGCAGTGGCATCGCCGCGGTGGGCGTCGGCAATTCCAACCACTTCGGCGCGGCGTCGGTCTACGGGCTGGAGATCGCCAACAGCGGCATGATCGGTATCGTCACCACCAGCGCTGCCGCGCGCATGGCACCGTTCAAGGGCAAGCAGCCAATGTTCGGTACCAACCCGATCTGCTTCACCGCACCGGCGGACGGACAACCCTTCGTGCTCGACATGGCAACCAGCCAGATCTCCTATTCCCAGGTCAAGCACTACCGCAAGCTCGGTCTGTCGCTGCCGCTGGGATGGGCGCTGGACAAGGACGGCAATGACACCGCCGAGCCCGATGAAGTGGTCTCCCTGTCGCCCCTGGGCGGCTACAAGGGTCAGGGCCTGGCGATGATGGTGCAGGTGCTCAGTTGCCTGCTGACCGGCATGCCACTGGATCACCAGCTGGATCATCTGGATACCGGCTCCTTCAGCAAGGGACGTCAGATCGGTCACTTCATGATCGCCCTGGATATCTCCGCCTTCACTGACCTGCGCAGCTTCCAGGCCAGCCTTGCCGGCTTGATGGAAACCATCCGCTCGACTCCGGCCCAGGCCGGCGAGCGTGTCCACGTGGCCGGTGATCCCCAGGCCCACACCCGGCGCAATCGTCTGATTGCCGGGATCCCTGCCTCCCAGGAGGAGGCGAGCGCATTGATGGCCGAGGCTCGGCTGTGTGGGCTGGAAGTGACCAGCGTCCTGATGAACACCGCGGAGGTGACGGTATGAGTGGCCCGGCAGCGATTCCTTTCGATCAACGCGATGGCTATATCTGGCTCGACGGCGAGTTCGTCGAGTGGAAGGCCGCGAAGATCCATGTGCTCACCCATGGGCTGCACTACGCCAGTACGGTCTACGAGGGCGAGCGCGTCTATGGCGGCAAGATTTTCCAGCTGCGGGCGCACTCCGATCGCTTGTATCGCTCCGCGCAATTGATGGACTTCACCATTCCCTATGATCTGCAGACGCTGGAGGAGGCCAGTCATGCCCTGCTCGAACGCAACGGCGTGACCGATGGCTACCTGCGTCCGGTGGCCTGGCGCGGCAGTGAAATGATCTCGACGTCGGCCCGTTTCAACCGCGTGCACCTGGCGATTGCCTGCTGGCAGTGGCCGAGTTACTTCGACCCGGCGGCACGCATGGCCGGGATCAGGCTCAAGACGGCGCTCTGGCGGCGTCCGCCACCGAGCAGCAGCCCGTTCGAGGCCAAGGCCTCGGGGCAGTACATGATCGCGACCCTGAGCAAGCACGATGCCGAGAACAGCGGCTACCACGACGCGTTGATGCTCGACTGGCGCGGGCATGTGGCCGAGGCCACCAGTGCGAATATCTTCTTCGTCAGGGGGCGGCAACTGCATACCCCGGTGCCGGACTGCTTCCTCAACGGCATCACCCGCCAGACGGTGATCCGCCTGGCACGTGAACTGGACTACGAAGTGATCGAGCGCACGCTGTTGCCACAGGAACTGGGTGACTTCGAGGAGTGCTTCCTGACCGGAACCGCCGCCGAGATCACTCCGGTACGCAGCATCGACGAGCATCAGTACCAGCCCGGGCAGGCCTGTCGCGATCTGATCGCCGCCTACTCCGCCGCCGTCATCGCCTGATTCAGAAAAGGACTTTCGCCATGTTGGAAGAAATCGCTGCAAGCGTGGTTCCGCAACGCGCCTTGAGCCATCACCACCGTGAACTCGCCGAGCAGGGCTGGACCCTGCTGCAGCCCGAGGAACTGAGTGCCGATCTGTACGAGACGCTGGCACCGTTCGGCCGGGTGATCCCGCAGTTCAATGGCCTGTACACCTTCGAGGTGACCCTGAAGCCGGGCTTCGACGACCTGCCGTACTCCCAGAGCATGAACGGCATCGGTCCGCATACCGAAGCGCCGGTCTACGATCCGCCGCCGCGCTACCTGGTACTGCACTGTCACCACCAGGCGACCTGTGGTGGCGGGCATACGCAACTGGCCGATGGCCTGGCGTTTCTCAAGACGCTGCCTGCCGACCTGAAGGACTGGATCGAGCGCAACCCGGTGGCCTTCAACGCCACCGCCAAGCCCGGGGAGACGACCCGGCGGGTGCTCGAAGAGTACATCTTCAGGGAAAACGCCGAGGGCGACATCTTTCGCTTCAGCTACAACCAGTTCCATTACGGCGACGTGAATCCGTCCCGCGACGATCTGAGCGCTCCCGAGGGCCGCAACAGTGGTACGCCTCTGGGTCGAATCGCCGCATTGGGCGAGCAGTTCTTCCTGGAGCACTGCACGCCGTTGCTGATTCCCGATGGTTGCGTGCTGATCTGGGACAACTGGCGCCTGATGCATGCGCGCAGCCAGTACCGCGATCCCAAGCGGCACCTGACCCGCTACTGGCTCGCCTGAGCCCGGCAGCCCCCGCGATTTCCCTTTTTCCCGCGCACGGACCCCGTGCGCGTTCTACAGGTATCACGTCATGCAACAAGCCATCGTCATCGCCAAGGTCGACCACAAGCTGGTCGTGCAACTCAACAAGGCCTGGACCAGGCGCGCAACGGTCTGCGCCGGCGACAAGTTTCCGCTGACCGAGGAGTTCGACCCGAGCAAGCCGGATTATCCGATTGCCATGGTCCCGTTCTACCATCATCCCAAATTCCAGGCGCTGGACGAGGAACTCAAAAGTGCCGTCCTGACCTGGGGCTGGATCGGCTACAACCTGCGTACCGTCACGGCCGAGGAGTGCGTGGTCAACCCGGCCCTGAGCGTCATCGCCAACCAGTATCTGGGCAAGGATGACTGGCACTTTCGCGAAGCCATGCAGCAGACCCTGATCGACGAGCACTATCACACCCTGATGCACCTGCGGGCGATTCAGCGCAGCAAGGCCGATCGCAAGCTGGAACGGGATCTGGACCTGCCACCCTCGGTGACCTACCTGCGTTTGCAGGCCCTGTGCGCGCAACTGCCCCATGCCTGGCAGCGGGACCTGGCCGCGATCACCTTTGCGGTGGTCGCCGAGATCAGCGTCAATGCCTACCTGGACATGCTGGCCGATGACCAGAGCATCCAGCCGCAGAACCGCCGTGTCGCCGAGTTGCACAACCGTGACGAGTACGCCCACAGCAAGGTGCTGGCCGAAGTGGCGAAGGTGATGTACGAGCACATGGACGCCGAGAAGCGCCGTTTCTTCGTGCAGACACTGCCGCAGGCGCTGCACGCGTTCGTCGCCCAGGACTATTCGATGTGGGAGGCGATCCTGACGCAGCTCGGCGTGGCCGATGTCGACGTCATCATCGGCGACACCCGCGAAGCCAGCCGTGGCAGCGCGATCATGCGCGACTACAGCGGCCTGTATCGTCTGGCCGAGGACCTGGGGATCACCGCGCAGATGAACTTCGATTTCAGTTCGACCGTCAAGGCGGCGCCTGCCGCGCAACCGGCCTGAGGAGAGTGCCCGCATGTCGAATCCAGCGCTGTCTCCGGTCTATGAGGTGTTTGCCATTCGTGTCGGGGCGAACTCCCAGCGTACCGCCAGGGAGAACTTTCTCTACGATGCCTGCTGCGGCGATCCCGATGCGCCGATGCCGCTCGACTATTACTTCTGGGTGATTCGCAACGATCGGCACGTGGTGGTCGTGGACACCTGCTTCCAGCCGGCCACCGCGGATCGTCGCAACCGCGAGATGTACCGTTTGCCGCAGGAGTCGCTGCAGCGGTTGGGAATCGATCCGGCCGAGGTCGAGACCCTGATCCTGACGCACCTGCATTGGGACCATGCCGGCAACCTGGGCCTGTTTCCCAAGGCCACCATCCACTTGCAGGAGGAGGAACTGCGGTTCTGCACCGGGCCGAAGATGAGCCATCGGGCGATCAGCAAGACCTACGAGGTGGATGACGTGATGTCGGCGATCCCGCCACTATTCGAAGGGCGCCTGCGCCTGCACCACGGCACCGCGGAGATCGTTCCGGGGGTAACGATTCACGCGGTGGGCGGGCACACGCCGGGCAGCCAGGTGGTCCGTGTGCCGACCCGGCGTGGGTGGGTGGTGCTGGCCTCGGATTCGGCGCACCTGTGGGCCAATATCCGCCTGCGCAGCCCGTTCCCGATTCTCGATGACATGGCCCAGACCCTTGAGGCCTTTGCCACCATCGACTCGTTGGTGGATGGCGAGGATCACGTCATTCCGGGGCATGATCCGCAGGTGGCCCAGCGTTTCCCGCGCTGGCAGGGCGACCCGCACATCATCTGCCTGCACGAGCATCCGCTGGATCGGGTGTAGCGATCAGGGGGAAGCTCCATCGGCAGGCTTCCCCCTGCATCGGCGTTTCAGCCCTGGCGCGCAATCAATCGCCCGAGGGTCTGCACCGCGTTTTCGATACGTGGCGAGTAGGGCGTTCCACAACCGATGCGGATGAAGTGATCGAAGCTGCGCGAGTTGGAAAAGATCATCCCTGGCGAGATGTAGATACCTTGCCGCAACGCCTGGTGAAACAGCTCCAGCGATGAATGCCCCCGGGGCAGTTCCACCCAGAGCAGGGTTCCGCCCTTGGGACTGGTGATGCGCGTACCTTCCGGAAAGTGCTGCAGGATCGCGGCGCTCATCTGCTTTCTCTGTTCCGTCAGCTGCCCGCGCAGCCTGCGCAGGTAGCGCTCGTAGGACGGTGTCTTCATGAAGGCGTCGACCGCCAGTTGCGGCAGCATTTCGCAGTTGCGCGACTGGGTGTGCTTGAGCATTTCGACCCGGTCGTGCCATTTCCCCGCAGCGATCCAGCCCAGCCGCAGGCCCGGGGCGAGCGTCTTGTTCAGGGAGGCGCAGTAGATCAGGTTGCCGTGGCGGTCCCAGCTTTTCAGGGCGGACAGCGGCTGTTCGGTATCGGCCAGATCCGAGTAGGTGTCATCCTCGATCAGTACCGTGTCGTAGTCCGCGCACAGTTGCACCAGCAGCGCCTTGTGCGCATCGGGCATCACACTGCCCAGGGGATTGTGCAGGTTGGGGATGACGATCAGCGCCTTGATCCGCTCCGGGCCCTGGAGCAGCTGCTCGAGGGCGAACAGGTTGATGCCGGTCTTGGGCTGGGTCGGTACTTCCAGCACCCGCAGATTCAGGCTTTCGAGAATCTGCAGCAGGCCATAGAAGGTCGGTGACTCCACCGCCACGATGTCTCCCGGTTGAGTCACGGCGCGCAAGGCCAGGTTGATGGCCTCGGTGGCCCCGTTGGTGATGACGATCTTGTCGGCGGTGATGCTGATCTTCGAACCCAGCGCCCGCCGGGCCAGCAGATCGCGCAGCGGGCGCGCCCCACTGGCCGGCGAGGGGCTGCCGATCAGGTGCGGGTCCTGGCGCAAGGCCTTGACCATGTGATCCTGGAGGGTTTTCAGCGGATAGATCTGGGCGCCACAGTAGGCACTGGCGAGATTGACCTGGATCGAGGCCTGCTGGCTGGCCTTGACTACGGCGGAGACCTGCTCGTGGATACCGACGTAATGACTGGTATCCAGTGGCAGTATCGCTTCGTTGGCGGTCGAGATCGCCAGGGGCTTGGCGGGTTGGCGGATGAAGTTGCCGGAACGTGGGCGTGCCTCCAGCACGCCGTAGTCCTCCAATTGACGACAGACCTGGACGGCGGTGGAGAGGCTGATGGCATGTTTTTCCATCATCAGGCGAATGGATGGAAAACGTTCACCGGTCTTGAGTGTTCCGTTCTGGATCGCGTTGAGGTAGTGGTTGGCGAGTTGGCGATAGAGGGGAGGCGAGTTCATATTGACCATCGAAATCGCATCACTGAAGTCGTGACTGTAAAGCGAATGACGTATTGCAGGCGGACCCGTGATGCTTGAGGGTGGGAGGGAGGTTCTTGGCACATAACCGTCGGGCATCCCCTGTCCATGGAGCGGCCCTCCTGTCAGGTATGCAGGGAGTCTCTGCTGGATTGCAGGGTGTTGCGCTCTCCAGGGTCTTTGCAAGTTCGCTGGCTATCCGGTGCGACGGTCTGCCTGTGCGCTGTTGAGCGCTTGCGGGGACGAGTGGCGATCGGCGGAAGCTTGCGGGGCCGGCGTGGGCTCGGTCGAGGTATGGCGAAAGGCTTACATGGGGACACCGAGATCTCCTCTGTCGGAGCTTGCTGCGGGGGCTTATTCTTTACCCACTGCTGCTACGCAAGGATGTGTACAGCGTCATGGAAGACAGACCCCAGGCCAGGATGGCCGACGACAGGAGTCGTGATGGTCGGCAAAGAACCCGCTTCGGCGGGTTTTTTGTGTCCGCTGGAAAAGTGAGGGTTCCTGTCCCGCTGTGCGAATTCTCCCTGATTGATTCTGGCCGCTCCTGTGCGAGCGGTACGGGTCCCTCTTTTTTAAAAGCCCCTTCAAGTTGTCGTATGACTTGCCGATAGCCTGCCAATCGTCGGCAGTCATGCCTGCGCTATTTCACTTCGCATCCTCCCCGGAAAAGGCCGCCGTCATGCTTCTTCGCCAAATGAATATCGCGCCGCGCGCAGCGCTCGGATTTGCCCTGATCGCGGTCCTCGTGGCCTTCCTCGGACTGTTTGCCCTGGAGAAGATGTCGAGTATCCGCGACAGTGAAGTGGCGGTGGAAACCCAATGGCTGCCGAGCATTCGCGGGGGTGACGAGATTCGCGAGCTCATGTTGCGCATCCGCACGATCTCCCTGCGCATGGCCCTGGACCCGGATCCGAAAAACGTCGCCACGTACCGCTCGCAGATGGACACACGCGACAGGGAACTGAGCGAAAAGATCGTCGCCTACGACAAGCTGGTGACCACACCGGAATCCCGTGAGTTGTATGACCAGTTCAAGTCGAGCTTCGCCACCTACCGTTCCGGTATCGCCCAATCGTTCACCCTGGCCGAACAGGGGCGACGCGATGAACTGATCAAGCTGTTGCTGGTGGACATGAAGACCGTGGTCGATGGTTCCGGCAAGCAGCTCAACGACCTGGCCGGCCTGTTCAGCAAGCGGGTCGAGGCCGAGAGCGTGAAGTCCGAGGCGCACTACAGCAATTCGCGGACCGTCGTCATCCTGTTCATCGTACTGGCGGCCCTGGCCACCGTGGCCCTGGCGATGCTGCTCACCCGCAGTATCGTCAAGCCGCTGGGCGAGGCGCTGAATGCCGCGCAGCATGTCGCCCGTGGCGACCTGAGCCAGAACATCGAGGCCCGTGGCAACGACGAGGTGACTCAACTGCTCGAGGCGCTGGCGACCATGCAGCAGACGCTGCGCAATACCCTGCAGGGTATCAGCGGCTCGTCGGTGCAACTGGCGACCGCCGCGGACGAGCTGAACGCGGTAACGCTTGGCAGCACCCGTGACCTGCAGCAGCAGAACAACGAAATCGAACAGGCGGCCACCGCCGTCAATGAAATGACCGCCGCGGTGGAAGAGGTGGCGCGCAATGCGGTGTCCACTTCCGAAGCCACGCGCGAGTCCAGCGAATCGGCCCGGTTGGGGCAGGAGCGTGTCAGCGAAACCGCCGAGGCGATCAACGCCCTGGCCGGCGAGGTGGAGCAGACCGGCGAACTGGTGCAGTCACTGGCTGTTCAGTCCCAGGACATCGGCAAGGTGCTCGATGTGATTCGGGCGATTGCCGAGCAGACCAACCTGCTGGCCCTCAACGCGGCCATCGAGGCGGCCCGGGCCGGTGAGAGCGGGCGCGGTTTTGCGGTAGTGGCCGACGAGGTCCGCGCCCTGGCCTACCGCACGCAGCAATCGACCCAGGAAATCGAGCAGATGGTGCAGGGCATGCGCAGCAGCTCGACCCAGGCCCTGGACTCGATGCAGGCCAGTTCCCGGCGTGCCGCCAGTACCCTGGTGCTGGCCGAGCGCGCGGGCGATGCCTTGAAGACCATCACCGCCTCGGTGAGCCAGATCCATGAGCGCAACCTGGTGATCGCCAGCGCCGCCGAGGAGCAGGCCCAGGTGGCCCGCGAGGTCGACCGCAACCTGGTGAATATCCGCGACCTGTCGTTGCGCTCGGCGGCCGGTGCCGACCAGACCAGCGCTTCCAGCCATGAGCTGGCGCAACTGGCCAACTCACTGCGCGCGATGGTCGGGCAGTTTCGCCTCTGAGCGGCCCGACTTGCGTCGGGCCCGATGACGGCGGAGCAGGGCGATACCGGCCATCAACAGCACCACGCCGATGGCGATGGGCAGGCGATAGGGCTTGAGGTTGCCGAACAACTCTTCGAGGAACTCGCCGGCCCAATAGCCACCCGAGGCGAACAGGGTGGCCCAGACCACCGCCCCCGAACAGGTTGATCACACTGAAGCGCAGCGGCGACAGGCCGCTGGCGCCGATCACCAGCGGGCCGACCAGGCGCATGCCGTAGAGAAAACGCACGGAAAACACCGATGCCAGCGGATAGCGCACGATCAGTCCGCTCACCCGTTCGATCGCCGCCTGCTGGCGGTGCAGGCGCGGCAGCAGGCGGGCACCGAAGAAGCGGCCGGCCCAGAACAGCAACTGGTCGCCGAGCATGCCGCCGATGCTGGCCCAGAAGATCACCGTCCACAGTTGCAGGACCTGCTGATGCGCCGCCACCCCGCCGAGAATCAGGATGGTTTCGCCCTCCAGCAGGCAGCCGATGAAGATGGCCCAGTAGCCATAGGTGGCGAGCAGGTAGTTGAAGTCGATGTGTTCGAACATGAGTGTGGGTCGATCCGTCTATCGGTCCGTGGGCGGTTTTGCCTGCGCGCCGGCCTGCGGGCAGGCGATGCCCGTGTAGGGTCTGATCGGTTGGCGGGGCGAAAGTGCCCTGGCAACCGTCTCAAAGCGGCAGGACGGTGCCTTTGAGCTCGCTCGACTGGCGCCCCAGCCATTCCCTCGGGCTTTCGCCGATCTTGCGGCGAAAGGCCCGGGCCAATGCCGACGGGCTTTCGTAGCCGACCTCATCGGCGATCAGGGCGATCGGCCGACCTTCGCGCAGGCGTTTCTGGGCCAGGCTGACCCGCCAACTGAGTACGTAGTCCGCCGGCGTCTGGCCGACCACCTTGTGAAAGTGCGCGGCGAAACTGGCCCGCGACATGTTCGCTTCCCGGGCCAGTTCGGCGACGGTCCAGGGCCGCTCCGGATGGTTGTGCATCATGGTCATGGCCCGTGCCAGACGCAGGTCGGCCAGGCCGGACATCATTCCGGTGGTCATGCTGTGGTAGGCCATCATGTGCCGCAGGAACTGGATCACCATCAGTTCGAACAGACGGTTCATCACCGCTTCGCGCCCACAGTGTTCGGCGAAGGCTTCGCCGAACAGCCAGTCCAGCGTGCCCTCGATCATCGGCACGGCCTCGAGCGGCATCACGATGGTGTCGGACAGGGCCACGGACAGCGGGTTGTCGATTCCGCCATCGAAACGCAGCGAGGCGCAGACCAGCTCCGCCGCGTCGGCTTCGCTGGCGAGCAGCCGATGGGGCAGGGGGCGGGGAATGAGGATCAGGCTCGGCTCTTCGATACGGAGTGTCCTGCCGCCGGCCTCCAGGCTGAGCCTGCCGCTCTTGAGCAGATGCACATGGCCGCTGGGCTGCGCGGCGTCGATCGCGATCTGGCCCTGCAAGCGGCCGCTGTGAAAGGTATTGGCGGTGATGCCGAAGTGGCTGAGCAGTGTCGAGAGGCGGTCCATGGACGGGGTTCCGTGGCAGGTTTTAGACGATCTGCCGTATATCATCGACAAAAAGGCGCCATTCGTAAACGTGTTTTCGCCATCATGGCTCCACGTTCACACCGCCGCTGTCGGCGGGCCAGTCACTTCAAACGAAAGGAATTACCGATGAAAACCTCCCGTCTTTCCTCTGTCTCGAAACTGTTCGCTGCCGTTGCCCTGGCGGCCGGAGCACTGTCCCTGGGCTGGAGCGGCTCGGCCGCGGCCGCGCAACCGGCCGGGAAGGCAACCGTGGTGCTGGTGCATGGTGCCTTCGCCGAGTCGTCCAGCTGGAACGGGGTGATCGCCCGCCTGCAGGCCAAGGGGTACCCGGTGGTCGCTGTCGCCAACCCGCTGCACAGCGTGAAGAGTGACTCCGACTATGTGGCCGATATCGTCGAACACACGCCGGGGCCGGTGATCCTGGTGGGGCATTCCTACGGTGGCGCGGTCATTTCCAACGCGGTCCACGGGCAGTCCAACGTCAAGGCACTGGTCTACGTCGCGGCCTTCGCTCCGGAAAAGGGCGAGACCGCCATCGAGCTGTCCGGCCGGTTCCCGGGCGGTACCCTGGGCCCGACCCTGGCACCACCGGTCCAGTTGAAGAATGGCACCGTCGACCTGTTCATCCAGCAGGACAAGTTCCCGGCGCAGTTCGCCGCCGATGTACCGGCGAAAGAGGCGGCGCTGATGGCGGCGACCCAACGGCCGATCGCCGAGGCGGCGTTGAAGGAAGCTTCCGGCGAGCCGGCCTGGAAGACTTTGCCGTCCTGGTTCATCTACGGCTCGGCGGACAAGAACATCCCCGAGGCGGCGCTGAAGTTCATGGCTGACCGGGCCGGTTCCCGGGAGACCGTGGACATCAAGGGCGCGTCCCATGTGGTGATGGTCTCCCATCCGGACAAGGTGGCGGCGATCATCGAGGATGCGGCCAAGGCCACCGCCAAGTAAGCCTGCGCGGGAATGGGTGAAGCCTCAGGGCTTTGCCCATTTCTCCAGGGCGAACTCGACGAAGCTGCGCAGCTTGGGCAGGCGATAGCGGTCCTGGGCGTACAGCAGGTTCATCGGCCGTGATGGCAGCTTGTAGTCCGCCAGCAGTGGCACCAGCCGCCCTTCGCGCAGATCGTCGCGCAGCAGGGCATCCGGCACCATCACGATGCCCATGCCGGCCAGTGCCGCCTGGTACAGCGCCGAGGAACTGTTGATGGTCATCGGGCCGCTGACCGGCACCTGTATCTCCCCCTCCGGGCCGCTCAGGCTCCATTGTTTTTCCACCATCCGCCAGTCGTCTCCCGCCGGGTAGGCGAAGGCCAGGCAGTCGTGATGCTCCAGATCCTGAGGAACCTTGGGTGTGCCGCGTCGCTCGAGGTAGTCGGGTGAGGCGCAGACCGTCAGCGCATAGTTTTCCAGTGGCCGGGCAATCAGCGCCGAAGGTTCGGGAACACCCAGGCGGATCGCCACGTCGAAACCGCTGTCGATCAGGTCTTCGCGCTGGTTGCTGAGCATCACATCGAGCTTGATCCGTGGATAGCGCCGCACGAACTCGCTCAATGCCGGAGCCAGGCGCTCGGACCCGAAAGTCAGCGGCGCGGTGATCCGCAGGGTACCGCTCGGTTCGCCCTGAACCTGTTCCGCCAGGCGTTCGGAGTCGGCCACCAGGCCCAGTACCTCCAGGCAGCGCTGGTAATAGGTCGCACCGAACTCGGTCAGGCGCTGGCGACGGGTGGTGCGGTTGAGCAGGCTGACACCCAGGCGCTGTTCCAGCGAACGCAGGTGGTTGCCCACCATGGTGGTGGAGATACCGCATTCCAGGGCGGCGGCGGTCATGCTGCCGCTTTCCACCACCTTCACGTACACCTGCATGGCCTGGAACAGATCCATTATCAATTCCTGCTTCAAAATGAATGAAGTTTTGCAGAGTTTATCCAGCTCAGGTGGCTAACGATACTGCCCGCACCACCTCATTGCCTGGAGCCCGCCGCCATGACCGCCGCTTGCCTGATGACCACCTATCAACCGCTCGACCTGGGGTTCGTCAAGGGCCTGGGTACGCGCCTGTGGGACCAGGGCGGCCGCGAGTACCTGGATGCCGTGGCAGGGGTAGCGGTGACCAACGTCGGTCACTCCCATCCGCGGCTGGTCAGTGCGATCAGCGAGCAGGCCGGCCTGCTGCTGCACACCTCGAACCTCTACACCATCGACTGGCAGCAGCGGCTGGCGCAGCGCCTGGCCGGGTTGTCGGGGATGGAGCGGGTGTTTTTCAACAATTCCGGCGCCGAGGCCAATGAAACCGCGTTGAAGCTGGCCCGTCTGCATGCCTGGCACCGCGGTATCGAGCAGCCGCTGGTGGTGGTCATGGAGAACGCCTTCCACGGTCGCACCCTGGGCACCCTGTCGGCCAGTGATGGTCCGGCGGTGCGGCTGGGCTACCACGCCTTGCCGGGGGACTTCATCAAGGTACCGTTCGGTGACCTGCCACTGCTGCACAGCCTGGCCCGCAGCCATGGCCAGCGTATCTGCGCGGTGCTGATGGAGCCGATCCAGGGCGAGGGTGGAGTGCAACTGCCGCCGCCGGGTTACCTGAAGGCCGTGCGCGACCTGTGCAAGCGGCGCTCCTGGTTGCTGATGCTCGACGAAATCCAGACCGGTGTCGGCCGTACCGGCCAGTGGTTCGCCTTCCAGCACGAAGGCATCGTCCCGGATGTGATGACCCTGGCCAAAGGCCTGGGCAATGGCATTCCCATCGGTGCCTGCCTGGCGCGGGGCAAGGCGGCGCAGTTGTTCACTCCGGGCAGCCATGGCAGCACCTTTGGCGGCAATCCGCTGGCCTGCCGGGTGGGCTGTACCGTGCTCGATATCATCGAGGAGCAGGGCCTGGTCGCCAATGCCCGGCAACAGGGCGAGCGGCTGCTGACGCGTTTGCAGGAAGAACTGGGCCAACACCCGCAGGTGCTGGCGATCCGTGGGCGGGGCTTGATGATCGGTATCGAGCTCAAACAGCCGATCCGCGACCTGGCGCTGATCGCCGCCCGCGAGCAGGGCGTGCTGATCAACGTCACGCGGGGCAGGACTATCCGCCTGCTGCCGCCGTTGACGATCGATGCGGCGGAGGTGGAAATGATCGTCGCCGGTGTGCGGGGTGCGCTGGCGGCCGCCTGCGTCAATGCCGGGGGCGACGCGGTGGCGGTATAGCCAAAGGCTTACACGACGCACTGGCGATCACGTCTTTGCCCATCCCCGTCGTTGCCCTAATCTACACCCATCACTGCTGCATACGGATGTGCGCAGGATCAAGGAAGATCGACCTGGCCAGGATGGCTACCGACAGGATGTTGGGCAGGTCAAAAAAAGAACCCGCTTCGGCGGGTTTTTTTGTGCCTGGGCGAAAGTCCTGGCGGAACTGAAGTGCTGCCAGCCCAGGCGCAGTGGGCTTTGGGCTCCTGCCCCACGCTGGCGAGCGAGTCTTCCTTACTGCTGAACCACGCTGTAGCCGGCAAACGCGGTCTGCTGCTGAATCGCGGTGACGATGTTCCTGCGGGTCGCCGGCTGTTCGTTGCCCTCGTTATCCACAAAGGTTTCGTTCAGCAGTTCGGCCAGGTCGCCATGGCCGGCGAAGGCGAAGCCGAGGAATTCGAACGCTTCACGGTCGGCGTTGGCCTTGGTGCGCGGGGTGCGCAACGGGAAATTGACGCTGGTGCCGTCCTTGCTGATGACGAACACTTCGGCTTCCTTCTTCGCCCGCGACGATTTGCCCTTGCCGGCGTTCGGGTTGGTGATCGCCTGGTGGGTCTGGTTCAGGACCTTCAGGGCCAGGCCATAGACCAGTTGCTGGAAGGCCGGGTCGTCCTTGTAGCTGGACAGGATCCGGCTGATCGGATATTTCGTGCCCAGGTCTTCCAGCGCGGCGAGGTCCGCGGCTTCGGCATCCTTGAGCTGCTTGAGCTGGCCCATGAGTTCGTAGGCTCTGTCGTCGTCGAAACGGTCGTGCGCCTGGCGAATCTGGGCGCGCAACTCGCGGATTTCCTCGCTTTCCTTGGACGTCTGGAAGGCGTCGAGCACCATTTCACTGATGGTCTTGGCCTGGGCCACATGCTGGGAAAGGTTGATCGCGTTTTCGTATTCGTGCTTGGCGGACAAGGAGGTTACGGCTTCATCGGTATGAGAGTCAGGCATCGAAATTTCGCTATTTCATTTAACAGGGGGTAAGGCTCAAAATGCCGCGGCATTTTTGGGCGCTTAATCTATTGGACCGGCGCGACATTGTCACGGATCAACAGGCGAGCGGACGGCTCAACGGCAGGGTTTGCAGGTGGTTCGACATGTTTCAAAGTTGTTCGCCAAAATATTGGCTGACCACCTGGTCGTACTGAATAAAATCAATTAGACAGCAAAATAATGACACCATCATATTGCTACTACCTGTAGGGGAAGCAGTCGGGAATAATGGACGCTGTACAACCAGGGTGGGTGCTTGTCCCTTTGGATGCTGGTTTTGAATTCTTATTGCGCAAAGGGACACCTGCATGCATCGTTCTGACGATATCGCGAATCTATTCAAGAGATTCGGGGGCAGTGCGGAAAGCTATCTCGAAATCGAGCCGTCCTATGATTATGCCGAGGAGACTGCGAGCCAACTGATCGCGGCCCTGGACACATTGCAGCCGGTGGCCCCGGTAACCCCGATCAGGCCTTCGCTCCCCGTTCCCGAGGAGACGCAAGGTGCCACCCCGGTTGCGGCCGATGACGTGCCGTCGGCGGACCCCGTTCCGGCTCCGGCCGTGCCGCCGGCCGCCGTTGCGGCACCGATTCCGGTTGCCGCCGCCGCCGCGGCAACCGCGACCTCCCTGAGCCGCCTGCTGGCGGAAATCGAGCAGCAGCGCCAGGCAAGTGCCACCCATGCCCTTGCCCAGGCCGGCGGGCAGCCGGTCCTGAAAGCCAAGGTCATTGCCGTGGTCTCGGCCAAGGGCGGCGTCGGCAAGAGTACCCTGGCCGCGGCCCTGGCGAGTGCGATCAAGCGTGCCGATGGCCGTACCCTGGCCCTCGACCTCGACCCGCAGAATGCCCTGTGCCTGCACCTGGGCGGCAACGACCAGTGGCCGGGCGTTGCCCAGGACTATCAGCAGCAGGACTGGCGGCGTGTGTTGCGTGACGGTTTCTCGGCCTGCCACTGCCTGGCCTACGGCCTGGTGAGTGAAGAGGAGCGGGTGAATTTCGAAAGCGGCCTGCGCGCCGATCCCACCTGGCTGGCCCGGCACCTGGCCGAACTGGGGTTGGGCGAACAGGACACCGTGATCATCGATACCCCCTCCGGGGCGACGGCCTACCTGGCCCAGGCGCTGGCGATTGCCGATGTCGCCGTGGTGGTCACGCTCGCCGATGCCGCGTCCTATGCCAGCCTGGAGCAGATGGACCGCCTGCTGGCGCCCTACCGGCAACGGCAGATCCCGCTGCAGTGCAGGTATGTCATCAACCAGTTGGATACTTCGCGCCAGTTCAGCCTCGATGTGTGTGAAGTATTGAAAAGAAAAGCCGATAAACAGTTGTTGGGCGTGATCCGTCAGGACCACTGCCTCGGCGAAGCGTTGGCTTACGAGCGTAATCCGCTGGCGCACATCCCGACGACCCGAGGCTGTCAGGACATTCTCGACGTGGCCGGTTCGTTGTGTGAACTGCTCGTACAAGGTACGCAAGAGTCCCATCTGTCATGACCATCGATCCCAATTTCACGCCCCAGATTCCGGGGCGCTCAGAGTTGCGCCTCAACGCCTGGCTGGCCCGTGTCAAGCAGTGGCCGAGCGCCTTGCGTCGTACGCTGATCGGGGTTGGGGCGCTCAGCGCCTGCCTGTTGCTGGTAGGCATCATCAGTGCCCCGCTGGACCTGTATACGCAATGCCTGTTCGCATCGCTGTGCTTCGGTTCGGCCCTGCTGATCAAGCGGGTGCCCGGTCGCTTTCCGGTCCTGGCACTGATCGTGCTGTCGCTGGTGGCCTCCCTGCGCTACCTGTACTGGCGCCTGACCGACACCCTGGGTTTCGAAGGCTGGCTGGACACCCTTTTCGGCTACGGCCTGGTCCTGGCCGAGTTCTATGCGCTGGTGGTGCTGATCTTCGGCTACGTGCAGACCGCCTGGCCGCTGCGTCGTCGCCCGGTGCTGCTGGCCGGCGATCCGAGCGACTGGCCGACGGTGGATGTGTTCATACCCACCTACAACGAAGCGCTGAACATCGTGAAGCTGAGCATCTTCGCCGCCCAGGCGATGGACTGGCCGAAGGACAAGCTGCGTGTCCACGTGCTCGACGATGGTCGTCGCGAGGAGTTCCGCCGGTTCTGCTCCAGCATCGGGGTCAACTACATCACCCGTGACAACAACTTCCACGCCAAGGCCGGCAACCTCAACGAAGCGCTCAAGGTGACCGACGGCGAATACATCGCCATGTTCGACGCCGACCATGTGCCGACCCGTTCCTTCCTGCAGATCGGCATGGGCTGGTTCCTCAAGGATTCGAAGCTGGCGATGCTGCAGACGCCGCATTTCTTCTTTTCCCCGGACCCGTTCGAGAAGAACCTCAACACCTTCCGCGCCGTGCCCAACGAGGGCGAGCTGTTCTATGGCCTGGTGCAGGATGGCAATGACCTGTGGAACGCCACCTTCTTCTGCGGTTCCTGCGCGATTCTGCGGCGCAAGCCGCTGGAAGAGATCGGCGGGGTGGCGGTCGAGACCGTCACCGAGGACGCCCACACTGCCCTCAAGCTCAACCGTGCCGGCTACAACACCGCCTACCTGGCGATTCCCCAGGCGGCGGGGCTGGCGACCGAGAGCCTGTCGCGCCACATCAGCCAACGGATCCGTTGGGCACGCGGCATGGCGCAGATCTTCCGGGTCGACAACCCGCTGATGGGCAAGGGCCTGAACCTGGGCCAGCGCATCTGCTATGCCAACGCCATGCTGCACTTCTTCTACGGCCTGCCGCGGCTGGTGTTCCTCACCGCGCCGCTGGCCTACCTGATTTTCGGCGCACAGATCTTCCACGCCTCGGCATTGATGATCACCGCCTACGCCTTGCCGCACCTGTTCCATTCCAACCTGACCAACTCCTGCATCCAGGGGCGCTTCCGGCATTCGTTCTGGAACGAGGTGTACGAGACGGTACTGGCCTGGTACATCATGCCGCCGGTGCTGATGGCGCTGGTCAACCCCAGGTTCGGTGGCTTCAACGTCACCGACAAGGGCGGCATCATCGACAAGGAATATTTCGACTGGAAATTGGCACGGCCGTACATCGTGCTGCTGGCGCTGAACCTGATCGGGCTGCTGTGCGGCATCTGGCAGCTCATCTGGGGCGGGCCCGACACCGAGATCACCGTGCTGATCAACTGCGTCTGGACGCTCTACAACCTGATCATCACCAGCGCCGCGGTCGCGGTGGCCTCCGAAACCCGCCAGGTCCGTTCCGAACCGCGGGTCCGTGCCGAACTGCCAGTCAAGATCGGGCTGGCCGATGGCACCGAGGTCTACGGCATGACCCAGGACTTCTCCCAGCGCGGCCTCGGCCTCAAATTGCCGGAGGGCACCACGGTGGCCGCCGGTGAACGCATTCGCGTGTCGCTGTTCCGCAATTCGCAAACCAGCCAATTCGATACTACGGTGGTGTTCAGCAAGGGCCAGTACCTCGGGGCGCTGTTCGACCCGTTGACCCTGCGCCAGCAAAGCGAACTGGTGCGCATGACTTTCTCCCGCGCCGACACCTGGGCCGCCAGTTGGGGCAGCGGCAAGGTCGATACGCCACTGTCGGCCCTGCGCGAGGTCAGTGCCATCGGTGTGGTCGGCATGGGCGCCCTGATCAAGGCCACTGTGTTGCAGGTTCGTGATCGCCTGGCTGCAAGATCTGCCAATTCGAAATCGCTCGACCCTCTTATGGACAAGTCATGACCATGAAATCCTCGTATCGCAGCACCACCTGCTGCCCACGTCACCCACTCATGCGCCTGGCTTCGTCGGTGCTGTGCCTGGGTGCAATGATTCACATGGCTTACGCCGACGCGGCTGCGACGGCCAACACGGCCGTGGCCAGCCCGGCGGCAACCACGGCCGTCGCGCCCGCTGTCGCGGAGCAGCCACCAGCCGACAGCTACACCCGCGAACTGACCCTCAAGCAATTGGGGCGCCTGGACACCATGAACCTGCAAGGGGTCGAGGCCTCCGACGCGGTGAACTTCAACATCCGCGCCGATGAGGTGGTCAATGGCGCGCAACTGGTGCTCAGCTACAGCTATTCGCCGGCTCTGCTGGCCGACCTGTCGCAGATCAACGTGCTGGTCAACGACGAAGTCGCCGTCAGCCTGGCGCTGCCCAAGGAAGGTGCCGGCCAGCCGCAGCAGCAGGTGGTGAATATCCCGCCGCACCTGATCACCGAGTTCAACCGTCTGCGCCTGCAATTCATCGGGCACTACACCATGCAGTGCGAGGACCCCCAGCACAGCAGCCTGTGGGCCAAGATCAACGTCGGTTCCGAGCTCAAGCTCAGCGTTTCGCCGATCCCGCTCAAGGACGACCTGTCGATCCTGCCGTTGCCGTTCTTCGACCGTCGCGATGCGAGCCAGCTCAACCTGCCTTTCGTGTTTGCCCGGCAACCGGATAACGCCACCCTCGAAGCCGCGGGCGCGCTGTCGTCGTGGATGGGCGCACTGGCGTCCTACCGTGGGGCCAGCTTCACCAGCGTCCTGGGCCAGATTCCCCAGCAGGGCAACGCCATCGTCCTGGTCGAAAGCAAGGAAGCCGTGCAACTGGGCAGCCTGCAGATCCCGGAACTGAAAGGGGCGACCGTCACCCTGCAGGCCAACCCGAACGACCCGCGTGGCAAGCTGCTGATCGTTGCCGGTCGCGATGCCGCCGAACTCAAGCTGGCCGCCAATGCGGTGGCCATGGGCAGCAAGGCGCTGGTAGGCAGCAGCGTGGTGATCGATCACCTCGATCCGCTGAGCCCACGCCAGCCCTACGACGCACCGAACTGGCTGCCGTCCGATCGCCCGGTACGCCTGGGTGAGCTGGTCGACATCAAGCAGCTCAGCGTGTCCGGTTACAACCCCGGCAATATCACCATTCCCGTACGCCTGCCGCCGGACCTGTTCAACTGGCGCGAGGCCGGTGTGCCGCTGGACCTGAAGTACCGCTACACCCCGCAACAGGAGTCGGCGAATTCCTCGTTGCTGGTGAGCCTGAACAACAACTTCATGAAGTCGATGCCATTGCCGTCGCTCAAGAGCCTCGACGGCGGCGACAACCTGCTGGCGATGCTCAAGAAGGATGAGAGCCTGCCGCGCGAAGCCCGCGTGCTGCTGCCGCTGGGCGTGGCGTCGCCGCGCTCGCAACTGCAACTGCGCTTCATGTTCGACTACATCAAGCAGGGTGAATGCCGCGACATCATCATCGACAACATGCGCGGCCTGATCGACCCGGATTCGAGCCTCGACCTGCGCGGTTTCAACCACTACATCGCCTTGCCGAACCTGGGCGTGTTCAACGACAGCGGCTTCCCGTTCACCCGCCTGGCGGATCTGTCGCAGAGCGCCGTGGTACTGCCGGACGGCAGTGGCCAGCAGGAGTGGGGCGCGTACCTGACAGTGCTCGGCCGGTTCGGCGAGTCCACCGGCTACCCGGCGACCGCGGTCACCGTGGTGCAGCCCAAGGACGTGCAGACGGTCAGCGACAAGGACCTGCTGGTGTTCGCCTCGGGAGCCAACCAGCCGTTGCTGGAGCAGTGGGCCAGCCATCTGCCAGCCGGTTTCGAAGGCACGGGCCATCGTTTCAGCCTGTCCGACCTGACCCTGCGCGTGCGTGACTGGATCAGCCCCGACCCGCAGGCCAACCAGCGCAAGCCGCGGCTGCAGGTGACCTACAGCGGCGCCAACAGCAGCACCTACCTGGCCGGTTTCGAGTCGCCGCTCAAGTCCGGGCGCAGCGTGGTGGTGATCGCCAGCGGCAAACCCGAAGGCCTGGCCGATGCCACGGCCGCGCTGATCGGTGGTGACCAGTACAAGGACACCATTCAGGGCAGCCTGGCGGTGGTGCAGGACAAGCGCATCACCTCGCTGGTGGCCGATGAGCAGTACTACGTCGGCGACCTGAGCCTGTTCAAGCGGATGCAGTGGATGCTGTCGCAGAACCTGTTGTGGATGCTGCTGGTGACCGTCTGCGGGCTGGCGCTGGTGAGCTTCCTGCTGTTCGTGTTCCTGCGTTCCCGGGCACGGAAGCGTTTGTCATGAGTTTGGGCAAGGCGATGGATGTGGGTGTGATACGCAGCAGGTTTTTCAGTGAAAGGGCGGTACAGGCTGCTGGCGTTACCGCCGCCAGGCCGGCTTCGACGGGCATGGGGCGTCTGTTGGGTCGTGGGCTGCTGTCCCTGGCGCTGCTGGCGCCGGTGGCGGTGCAGGCCGCCGAGAGCTGCAGCGTGCAGAACTGGCCGTTGTGGAAGAACTATGCCGAGCGTTTCGTGCAGAAAGACGGGCGCATGCTAGGCTCGAGCATGGACCCCAACCAGAGCAGTTCCGAGGGCCAGTCCTACGGTATGTTCTTCGCACTGATCGCCAATGATCCCGAAACTTTCGATGCCCTGTGGCGCTGGACCCGGGACAACATGGCCGGTGCCAACATCGCGCAGAACCTGCCCGGCTGGTTGTGGGGGCCAACGCCTGCCGGCACCTGGGGCATCATCGACAGGAACTCCGCCAGCGATGCCGACCTGTGGTTCGCCTACGCGCTGCTGGAGGCCGATCGGCTGTGGAAAAAGCCGGCCTACCGGGCCGATGCGCAGCGCATCCTGGACAATGTGCAAAAGACCCTGATCCGCGATATCCCCGGGCTCGGCAAGATGCTCCTGCCGGGGCCGGTGGGCTATGAACACCCCGATCAGCTGTGGCGCTTCAACGCCAGCTACACGCCGATTCCGCTGCTGCGCCGCTTCAGCAGGGAACTGCCGTCGAGCCCCTGGAAGGAAGTGGCCGACAGCACCGCGAAGATGATCGCCGACAAGAACATGAACCGCTTCGGGTTTGTGCCGGACTGGGTCGGCTATCGCGGTACGGACGTCAACAAGGGCATGTTCGTGGTGGACAAGTTCACCAATGCGCTGGGCAGCTATGATGCGATCCGTACCTACCTGTGGGCCGGCCTGACTTCGCCGGCCGACCCGCTGGCCAAGCCGATTCTCGACAACCTCGACGGCATGGCGCAGTCCACCGCGTCCACCGGTGTGCCGCCGGAGAAGGTCCAGGTGCTGACCGGTGTCACCGAAGGCATCGGCCCCTACGGTTTCTCGGCGTCGCTGGTGCCGTACCTGCGGGCCAAGGGCCTGCCGCTGCTGGCGGACCAGCAACAGCGGCTGGTCGACCAGGCGATTGCGCATTTCACCAACCCGGCTGACCCGGCCTATCAGCAGCATCAGTATTATCATGTGATGTTGAGCCTGTTTTCTCTCGGTTGGAGCGAGAACCGCTATCAGTTCAACAAGGACGGCACTGTGAAAGTATCCTGGGAGGACGCATGCGCCAGCAAACCCTAGCCCTGGCGGTCTGTGCCGCCCTGGCTTCCGGCGGCGGCTTCGCCGCTGAAAGCGGCAGCCCGCAATCGTTGCTGATCCAGCAGGGCTACTACTGGCAGTCCAAGGAAAAACCCGATCGTGCGGCCGAGGCCTGGACCCGGCTGCTGAACCTGGACGCCGAACAGCCCGATGCGCTGTACGGCCTGGGCCTGATCGAGGTGCAACGCCAGCGTATCGCCAATGCGCAGAACTACCTGGCCCGCCTGCAGGCGATCAAGCCGCAGCCGCGCCTGGCGTTGCAGCTCGAGCAGGACATCGCCCTGAGCCCGCCGGAAAAAAAGCAGTTGCTGGAAAAGGCCCGCGAACTGAGCGATGCCGGTGAGCGCGACCAGGCCGTCGCGGTCTATCGGCAGCTGTTCGAGGGCCGCCAGCCGCAGGGCCTGATCGCCCGCGAGTACTACAACACCCTGGGGTTCTCCACCGGCGGCTGGCCCGAGGCCCGTGTCGGCCTGGAGCGCCTGCGCCGCGAGCGTCCGGACGACGCGATTCTCGACCTGTGGCTGGCGCTGCACCTGGCGCGCAACCCCGAGAGCCGGCCGGAAGGCATCCGTGCCCTGGCGCGGCTGTCGCACAACCCGGACATCGGCGGCAACGCCGACGAGACCTGGCGCTTCGCCCTGGTCTGGCTTGGGCCCCCGTCGCGGGACCAGGTGTCGCTGTTCGAGCAGTACCTGCAGGCGCACCCGGACGACAGCGAGATCCGTGCGCTGATGAACAAGGGCATCGCCCAGGGCCGCACGGGTTCCGGCTGGCAGCGCGACCCCCATGTCGCCCGTGGCCTCAAGGCGCTCGATGCCGGCGACCTGGCGACCGCCGAACAGGAATTGCAGGCACGCCTCAAGGACAAGCCCGACGACTACGACGCCCTGGGGGGCATGGGCATCCTGCGCCAGCAGCAGAAGCGCCTCGGCGAGGCGGAAAACTACCTGGTGCAGGCGACCCGGACCGGCGCCGGTGCGCAGTGGAAAAGTGCCCTTGAGGACGTGCGTTACTGGATCCTCCTCGACCGCGCCAACGACGCCCAGCGCAGCGGCCGCCAGGCCCAGGCGCGGGAGCTGATCGAACAGGCCATCGCCCGGGATTCGGTCGAGCCCGCCGGGCCGACGGCACTGGCCGGCTGGTATGCCCAGGCTGGCGAGTTTGACGCCGCCGAGGCCGGCTATCGCCAGGTGCTGGCGAGAAATCCGAACTACCCCGATGCCCTGAGCGGGCTGATCGGCGTGTTGTCGCGGGCCGGCAAGTCCGACGAAGCGTTGCAACTGATCGACCGCCTGTCGCCGGCCGAGCAGGCCCGCCTGGCGTCGAGCGTGCGTATTCGTGCCTTGCGTGCCACCCAGGTGGCGAAGCTGGCCGAGCGCCGCGGCGATCTGAACGGCGCGCAGAGGGCCTACAAGGAAGCCCTGGCCGACGATCCGAAAAACCCCTGGATCCGCTTCGCCCTGGCGCGGGTCTACCTGCGCCAGGGGCAGGCCCAGGTCGCTCGCGACCTGATCGACGAACTGCTCAAGCAGCAACCCGACCAGCCGGACGCGCTCTACACCAGCACCCTGCTGTCGGCCGAGCTGGGCGAATGGAGCAAGGCCCAGCGCACCCTGTCGCGGATTCCGGCGGCCAGGCGCAGCGCCGACATGAACGAGATGGACCTGGACATCCGCCTGCACGTGCAGACCGAGATGGCGGTGGACGTCGCCCGGCGTGGCCAGCGTCAGGAAGCCTGGGGCCTGCTGGGGCGGTGCGAGCCGCTGACCCGCGGCAAGCCCGAGCGCGTGGCGATACTGGCCAGCGCCTATGCCGAAGCCGGCAACCCGGACCAGGCCATCAGCCTGATGCGGGATCTGCTGGACAAGTCCGCCCCGAGCCCGGACCTGCAGTTGCTGTATGCGGGCGTGCTGCTCAAGGCCGACCAGGATGCCGAGGTCAGCGAGATCCTGCGCCAGTTGCAGGGCAAGCCGATGAGCGAGACCGCCAGCAAGCGCTACGAGGACCTGGTGTTTCTCTACCGCGTCAAGCAGGCCGACGAACTGCGCCAGAAGAACGACCTGGTCGCCGCCTACGACATGCTCTCGCCGGCCCTGCAGCAGCGTCCGAATGACAGCCTGGCGATTTCCTCGCTGGCGCGCATGTATGCCGCCAGCGGCAATGTCGACAAGGCGCGCAATCTCTATGAGCCGCTGATCAAGGCCGACCCCGGCAATGCCAAGCTGCAGCTGGGCCTGGCCGATATCGCCATGCAGGGCCGTGACTATTCGCTGGCCGAACGCTCGGTGGAGAAGGCTCTGGCGCTCGAACCCGGCGTGCCGCAGACCCTCACCGCCTCGGCGCGGATCTACCGCGAGATGGGCAAGACCGGCGAGGCCAGCCGCCTGCTGCGCAAGGCCATCGAGATCGAGAACGGCCAGCGGGTCGACACCTATGTCGCCGGCGTCGCCAGTGGCAGCGCCGCATCGTCCAACCCCTTCGTCGGCTTGGCCGGACAGCGGCGCCAGGGCACCTCGCTGGCCGAGGCTTCACTGATCCCGCCACCGGTGGACGGTTCGTCGAGTGGCCTGAGCGCCGGTGATCCGCAACTGATTCCGGAGCCGGTCACGCGCAAGGCCCAGGCCGTCCCGGCCGCTTCGGTCGGCGGCCGCAGTACCAATCCGTTCAGCGATCCGTACTCGCGCGACACCTACGCCCGTGATACGGCACCGAGCACCGGCCTGAGCCCGGCCCAGGTCGCGCTCAACGACATTCTCCAGGACCGCACGGGTTATGTGGTCCAGGGCCTCACCGTGCGCAGCAACAACAGCGAGAAGGGCCTGGGCAAGCTGACGGATGTCGAGGCGCCGTTCGAGGCCAGTTTCCCCGTCGGCTCGAACCTGGCGAGCATCGCGCTGCAGGTCACGCCGGTCTACCTGTACTCGGGCAGCCCCGGCGTCAACGGTTCGCCCCGCTTCGGCACCAGCGGCACCGCGCTCGTCGGCAGCCAGAAGGACAGCGGGGTCGGCCTGGCCGTGGCCTATCGCGACAAGGACAACGGGTTCAAGGCCGATATCGGCATGAGCCCGATCGGTTTCACCTACAGCACGCCGATCGGTGGTGCCAGCCTCAACCGGCCGTTCGCCGCCAACCCCAACTTCAGCTATGGCGTCAGCGCCTCGCGGCGTGTGGTCACCGACAGCGTGACCTCGTTCGCCGGCTCGCGCGACCCGCGTACCGGCGAGAAGTGGGGCGGCGTCACCGCCAACGGCGTGCGCGGTGAACTGGGCTACGACAACCAGAAGTTCGGGGCCTACGGCTACGGCTCGGCGCATCGGCTGATGGGCAACAATGTCGACGACAACAATCGCTTCGAGCTGGGCAGCGGTGTCTACTGGTACCTGCGCAACACGCCGGGCAGCATTCTCACCCTCGGCCTTAGCGGTTCGGCCCTGAGCTACTCCGAGAACCAGGATTTCTACACCTACGGTCATGGCGGCTACTTCAGTCCGCAGACCTTCTTCGCCCTGGGCGTGCCGGTCAGCTGGTCGCAGCGCACCGAGCGCTTCACCTACCGGATCAAGTCCTCGATCGGTGTCCAGCATATCGGCCAGGACAGCGCCGACGTCTTCCCCGGCCACAGCGAGTACCAGGCCAATGCCACGGCAGTCGGCCTGGGGCGCTATTCCGGCGAGAACAAGACCGGCATCGGCTACAGCCTGAACGCGGCCGGCGAATACAAGTTCGGTTCGAACTTCTTCCTCGGCGGTACGCTTGGCGTGGACAATGCCAGCGATTACCGCCAGGTCGCCGGTGGCGTGTATCTGCGTTACACCTTCGAGGACATGAACGGCCCCATGGACCTGCCGGTCAGTCCCTTCGGTTCCCCCTATTCGAATTGATTCAACGAGGAAAGTTTGATGGCTTCTTCCGTGCTCGCTGGTTTGACCCTGCTCGTGATTGGCGAAAGCCACATGAGTTTTCCCGACTCGCTGATGAACCCGCTGTATGACAACCTGACCCAGCAGGGTGCCCAGGTGCATGCGATCGGTGCCTGTGGCGCCAACCCGGCGGACTGGGTTACGCCGAAACTCAAGCTCGACTGCGGCGCGACCCGCGACCCGGGCGAGAAGATCAAGGTGATGAGCCGTGGCACCATGGACACCCAGCCGATCAAGGACGTGATCGCCAAGGACAAGCCGGACCTGGTGGTGCTGATCATGGGTGACACCATGGCCTCCTACAAGACCACGCCGTTTCCCAAGGTCTGGGCCTACCAGAGCGTGACCGCGCTGACCAAGCAGATCGCCGACAGCGGCGCCAAGTGCGTCTGGGTCGGGCCGGCCTGGGGCAAGGCCAACGGCAGCAACACCAACGAGAACACCTACGGCAAGAACCAGGTGCGCACCCAACTGGTCGCCGGCACCCTGGCGAACATGGTCGCACCGTGCACCTACATCGACTCGACCAAGTTCTCCAAGCCGGGCGAGTGGATCACCTCCGACGGCCAGCATTTCACCATCGCCGGCTACAAGGCCTGGGCGGCGGCGATCGGCAAATCCATCAGCGAACTGCCGGCCAGTGCCGTGAAGGGAGCCAAATAAGTGAAACGGACTTTCGGTCTTGTCGGCGGTCTGCTCGGGGCCGCGCTGATTGCGCCGGCGTTCGCTGCGCAGATTGCGCTGTACCCCACCGGTCCTTCCCAGGACTCGGCCTACCTGCGTTTCGTCAACGTCTCCGCCAGCCCCCTGGAGCTGACGCCGGACGGCGCCAAGACCAGCCTGAAACTCGAAGGCGACAAGGTCGTCAGTGACTTCATCCCGGTGCCCGGTGGCCAGGCGATCAAGGGCACCCTGAGCCGTGACGGCCACAAGGCTGCACTGGAGGCGAAGGTCGCGGCTGGCGATTTCGCCACGGTGTTCGCCCTGGACGATGGCCACCAGGGCATTCGCCAACTGGTGGTCAACGAAGCCTTCGACATTCCCAACCAGCTCAAGGCTTCGCTGGCGCTGTTCGATGCCGAGTCCGGCTGCGCCGAGGCCAAGGTCAACCTGGCCGGACGCGATGTCGACCTGTTCCAGAAGGCGCCGGCGGGCAACCCGCGGCGCCAGGAGCTCAACCCACGGGGCTCGCTGGCGGTCCAGCTGATCTGTGCCGGCAAGCCGGTCGGTGCGGCGGTCGAACTGGGCGCGCTGGAAGCCAACAAGCGCTACAGTCTGTTGATACTGCCTTCGTCGACGGGGCCGCGTCTCATTACCGCCACGGACAGCGTGTCCAACTGAATCGGAAGCACCCGTCGCCATGGTTTTCGCCTCGCTCGAGTTCCTGACGCTGTTCCTGCCTGCGTTCCTGCTGGTCTATGCCCTGGCAAGACCGGCCTGGCGCAACGTGATCCTGCTGATCGGCAGTTGGCTGTTCTATGGCTGGCTGAGTCCGTTGTTCCTGTTCCTGCACATGGTGCTGACCGTGCTCGCCTGGGTCGGTGGCCTGCTGGTCGACCGCTCGCGGGAGGACGGCCGCGGGCGGATGCGCCTGCTGGTGGCGTTGATCGTGATCAACACCGCCGTGCTCTGCTGGTACAAGTACGCCAACATCCTGGCCGGTACCTGGAACGAGCTGATCACCTGGTACGGGGCCATGCCCATGGAATGGCAGAAGGTGGCGCTGCCGGCGGGGCTGTCGTTCATCGTGCTGCAGGCGATTTCCTATCTGGTCGACGTGCATCGGCACGTGGTGCCGGTAGAGCGCAGTTTCATCAACTACGCGACCTACATCTCCATGTTCGGCCACTCGATCGCCGGTCCCATCATTCGGTATGACTGGGTCCGCCGGGAGCTCAACCAGCGCTATTTCAACTGGCTGAATTTCTCCCTGGGCGCGCGCCGGTTCATGATCGGCATGTGCATGAAGGTGCTGGTGGCGGACACCCTGTCACCTCTGGTCGATGTGGCCTTTCACCTGGAAAATCCGTCGTTCGTCGATGCCTGGATCGGCTGCCTGGCGTACTCGCTGCAGCTGTTCTTCGACTTCGCCGGCTACAGCGCCATGGCCATTGGCCTGGGGCTGATGCTGGGCTTTCACTTCCCGGAAAACTTCAACCGTCCGTACCTGGCCTACAGCATCCAGGACTTCTGGCGGCGCTGGCACCTGTCGTTGTCCAGCTGGTTGCGCGATTACCTGTACATCTCGCTGGGAGGCAATCGCAAGGGCACCTGGAATACCTATCGCAACCTGTTCCTGACCATGGCGATCGCCGGCCTGTGGCACGGAGGCGACAGCTGGAACTACCTGTTGTGGGGCTCGGCCCATGGTGTGGCGCTGTGTATCGACCGCGCCTGGTCGCGATCGAGTCTGCCGGGCCTGCCGCTGTGGGCTTCGCACACCGCGACGCTGTTGTTCGTCTGCCTGGCCTGGACACTGTTCCGTTCCCCGGATTTCGCCACGGCGCTGAGCATGTACGGCGGGCAGTTCGGCCAGCACGGTTTTGCCCTCGGCGACGCGTTGGCGGTGACCCTGCGGCCGGTGCACGGCCTGGCGGCGTTGCTCGGGGTGGTGTGTATTCTCGCGCCGTTGTTGCAGACGCGTTGTGAAAGACGATTCGCCGGCAGTGCGTGGTTTGCGCTGGCTGCGGCCCTCTGGCCCGTGCTCGGGTTCATGCTGTCGTTCGCTCTGATCGCCAGCCGTGAAGCCGTGCCTTTTCTGTACTTCCAGTTCTGATGACCAAGCCAACGCAATCCCCGTCGACCGCACCCACGCCCCCCACGGAGCTGGCGCTACGCGTCAGCCCGTTGGCGGGGGTGATCTTCACGCTGTTTCTGGCGCTGGGCCTGGCGTCCTGTGTCTGGCTGATGGTCAGGGGCAAGCTCGAATTCCTGCCCAAGACCGTCACCCAGGACATGCTGTTGCACGGCGAGATCACCCACCGTTTCGCCAAGACCCTGTCCGATGCGCCCGCGCCGAAGCAGGCGGCCGACCTGGAGCGCGCTGGCAGCTGGCTGGCCTTCGGCGATCTTGGCCCACGGGTTCGCGAAGGCTGCCCGGGCTGGCTGTTCCTCACCGATGAGCTGCGCCTGAACCGCAATGCCGCGCTCAATGCCCGGGCCAAGGTCCGGGCGGTGAGCGAGTTGCAGCAGGCATTGGGCAGGCGCGGTATCCAGTTGGTGGTGGCGGTGGTGCCGGACAAGAGCCGGATCGTCGCCAGCCAACTGTGCAAGCTGAGTCGCCCGGCCGTGCTGGCGCCGCGCATCGATGAATGGCTGGGATCATTGCAGGGGGCGGGTGTCACCGCCCTGAACCTGACCCCGACCCTGCAGGCGGTCGGCGAGTCGGCCTACCTGCGCACCGATACCCACTGGAGCGAAGCCGGGGCGAAGGCGGCGGCGGAGCAGGTGGCCCGGATGATCGCCGGGTTGAAGTTCGAGCCGACGCCGCGCAAGCACTTCGACCTGACGACCCAGCCGAGTGCCGTGCGGCCGGGGGATCTGGTGCGTCTGGCGGGTATCGACTGGCTGCCGACGGTGTTGCAGCCGCGGATCGAGAACGTCGCGGCGACGCAGATCAAGGAACGGGCCGAGGAGGCCGCCGGTGGCGACAACCTCGACGATCTGTTCGGCGACGGCAACCTGCCGAATACCGCGCTGATCGGCACCTCGTTCTCGCGCAACTCGAACTTCGTCGGCTTTCTCGAAGCGGCACTCGGTGCCCCGGTGGGCAATTTCGCCAAGGATGGCGGCGAGTTCTCCGGGGCGGCCAAGGCCTACTTCGAGAGCCCGGCGTTCACCCAGACACCGCCGAAGCTGATCGTCTGGGAGATACCCGAGCGGGATCTGCAGACGCCCTATGATGGCAATGCGCGGCTGCCCTGAGGGCAGCACAAGCGCATCAGAGGATCATTGCCCCCGCCCGTCCAGACTCGACCACGAACTGTTTGAGCGTCGACACTGTCGCCCGCGGATCGGCCCGTTCGGAAATCGCCCGGAAGCTGGTGGTCATCCTTCCCGGCTCCAACTCGACCGACACATACCCATGCTGGCGGCTGTCGAAAAACCGTACATGGGGATTGAACGGCAGCACCGCGTTGAACAGCTCGAACGGCGGCCCGTCGGAGGTCACCGACGTGCCGATGAACTCGGTGGCGACGATCTTCGAATCCGGATTCTCGCCGTCGAGATGCAGGTCGGTGGTCCAGAACGAGTGGATATCGCCACCCCAGAACACCGGGTTGTTCACCTTCGTGCGTTCGATGGATTGCAGCACCCGGTCACGGGTGGCGGCGTAACCGTCCCAACCATCGGTCCAGTGCCCCAGTTCCTGGGTGGCCGGGTTGCGCTGCAGGATCGGGGCGACCAGCAGATCCTGGGCGATCACGTTCCAGCGTGCCGTCGAGCGGGCGAAGCCCTGGTCCAGCCAGGCTTCCTGTTCCCAACCGAGCATGGTGCGTTTCGGGTCGCGCAGGTCGACGCAGTCGGGCGCGGCGACATGCCCCTGGCGGCTGCGGCTGGGTGGGATGCACGGTTGCTCGGAGCGGTACTGGCGACCGTCGAGAATGTGGAACTGCGCCAGTTGACCATAGTCGAGCCGGCGGTAGATGCGCATGCCCGGGCCCCGGGGCAGGCTGCTGGCACGTAGCGGCATGTGTTCGTAGAACGCCTGGTAGGCCGCCGCCCTCTGCCTGAGGAATGCCTGTGGTGGGATGTTCGGGTCCTGCGACCACTGGTTGGCGTAGTCGTTTTGTACCTCGTGGTCGTCCCAGGTCGCCGCGCAGGGCGCGCAGGCATGCAGCACCTGCAGGTCCGGGTCGGTCCGGTACAGTGCGTAGCGGTTGCGGTAGTCCACCAGGGTCCTGGCGTTGCCGGCACCGTGAGAGCGGATGACCTTTCCGGGATCGGTATAGGAACTGTCGTAAATGTAATCGCCGAGGAAAAACACCAGGTCCGGTTGTTCGGCGGCGAGGTGGCGGTAGGCGCTGAAGTACCCGCGCTCCCAGTGGGAACAGGAGACGAAGCCCAGCCGCGCCGAGGTCAGCGCCTGCAGCGCCGGTGCTGTGCGCGACTGGCCTACCGGGCTCTGGGCGCCGAGGCTTTCGAACTGATACCAGTAGGGGCGGCCAGACTCCAATCCGGCGACCTCGACATGCACCGAATGGGCGAAGCGGCTGTCGGCCATCACCTCGCCGCGCCGGACGACCTGGCGCATGGCGGCGTCCGTCGCCACCTGCCAGCGCACCGGCACCGGCCGTTCCAGGCCGCCACGGCCGTCGACGGCATTGAACCGCGGGGCCAACCGCGTCCAGATGACGAAGCCGTCGGGCAATGGGTCGCCCGAGGCAACACCGAGGGTGAAGGGATAGTCGACCCCGGCACTGCGGGCGAACGGGCTGAGGATCGACAGCGCCGCTGCGCCGGCGATGCCGCCGAGCAGGCGCCGGCGGTCCAGGTCGATCGGCCCTGTGTCCTGTTGTTGCACAACACTATCGCTCATGAAAAAAACTCGCGGGTTCAGTCAAAGGGGTTGCCAATGGTCACGCAGGAGTCCGTGCCGAAGCATATGGTTATGTACCGTTTCAAACGGCGGTCACCGTTATCCCGGAGGCACCGGACGAGGTTGTCCGAGGCAGGTATCGGGGAGTCCATTTGAGAAAAGTTTTCAAGAGTGCCCCTCCCGGGTTTCAGTTTCATTACGCGTCGAAAATGCTCTGTAATGGTTTGTAGTGGCCGTTCTAGAGCCTTCAAAACGTAAATTAAAGTTAACCGATCGGTCATTTTTCGTTGCTAGCTTGGCGCCCCTAATCAACAAGGGGCCGCCGAATGAGAACCTGGGACGAACCTAAAAAGCGCAAGGCGCACATCGAACTGATCCCGATGATCGACGTGATGATGTTCCTGCTGGTGTTCTTTGTGCTGGTCAGCCTGAACGTGATTCCGGCGCTTGGCATGAAGACCCAACTGCCGAGTGCCAGCAGTTCGCAGCAGCTCAAGCCGCAGAACAAATTCATCCTCACCCTGGGCGCGGACGGCCAGTTGCAACTGGACGGCAAGGACATGACCGTCGAGGCCCTGGTGCCGGCTCTCAAGGCCGCCGAGAAGCCCGACAGCAAGTCGACGATCATCGTCAACAGCGACAAGGGCGTGGAAGTCGCCCGCCTGGTGGAAGTCATGGACACCTTGCGTCTGGGTGGCTTCACGTCCGTCTCCATTGCCACGCGCAAGTCCTGATCATGTACATCCTGTTTCGTGCACGTCAGCTGCTGGGCAGTGTCCCGGCCCTGATCGCCCTGGCGCTGGTGATCCTGGGGATCGCGTCGCAGCCGTTGAAGGTCCAGCCGGTCTACGACGAGTCGGCGGTGGAACTGGCCCTGGTCGAGCCTGAGCCGCAAGGGGTTCCCGAGCCGGTGGTGGAAGAACCGCCACCGCCGCCGGTGATCGAGGACGAGGAGGCCGAACCCGCGCCTCCTCCGCCGCCGCCAAAGCCGCAACCCAAACCGTTGCCCAAGCTGGAACCCAAGCCCAGGCCAACGCCGAAACCGGTGGCCAAGCCGACGCCGACTCCGGTGCCGGCCAAACCGGTGGAAACCAAGCCGGCTGCCGAACCGGTCATCGCCAAGACCCCGACGCCGCCGGCTCCGCCCGCGCCGCCGAAGGTCGACAGCCAGGCCCTGGAAAGCGGCTACCTCAAGGGCCTGCGCAACGAGTTGGACACCTTCAAGCAGTACCCCACCGGACGCCAGGCCTCCCTCGAACGCCCCAGCGGCGACGTGGTGGTCTGGTTGCTGGTGGACCGGCAGGGCCGCGTTCTCGACTCGGGGATCCAGACCCCGGCCGCGAGCATGCTGCTCAACCGGGCCGCGACCAACAGCCTGCACCGCATCAGGCAGGTCAAGCCTTTCCCCGAGCAAGCCTTTGGCGGACGCAACGAGCAACGCTTCACCGCCACTTTCAATTACAGCGTGCAGTAGGCACCTATAACCAGGAATAGAGTGATGAGGTTTACAAGGATTCATCTGGCACTCGTTGCCGCGAGCATGGGCCACGGCATGGCCATGGCCGACACCACCGCCAGCGACGTCGGCGTGATCGGCGTGCAGGGCAAGGCGACCGCGGGCGGCGGTTACATGGTCCAGGAGGACAGCATCAAGGGGCGCTCCACCGTGACCAAGGAGGCGCTGGACAAGCAGACCGCCACCGGCAACGCCATCGACAAGCTCAAGTACACCCCGGGCCTGAACATCTCCAGTGAAGACGCCACCGGCCTGGGCAGCTTCCGCTTCACCATGCGCGGCCTCAACTCCGACCAGGTCGGCATGTCCATCGATGGCATGCCGATCAACGACTCCGGCAACTACGCGTTGTACGCCAACCTGCTGGGCGACCCGGAGAACATCGAACAGATCTTCGTCACCCAGGGCTCTTCCGAGGCCGACGGCCCGCACATCGGTTCCAGCGGCGGCAACATCGGCGTGGTGACCATTCGCCCGACCAAGGAAACCGGCGCCTTCGTCAAGCAGGTGGTCGGCAGCCATGCCACCACCAAGACCTTCGCCCGCCTGAACACCGGTGAAATCAACGGCCTGAGCAACTGGCTGTCGGTCTCCCACACCGAAGGCCAGAAGTGGCGCGGCGCAGGTGCCGAGCGTGCCGACAAGGTCGAGTGGAACAGCTTCTTCGACATGGGCGGCGGCAACACCGCGAACCTGATCCTCAAGTACCATGAGCAGGAAAACACCAGCTACAGCCAGCTGACCAAGGCGCAGTTCCAGAAGTACGGACGCAGCTACGACCCGTATCCGCAGACGCCGGCCTTGGGCAGCAACGGCAAGATCAACAGCTACTACGGCCTGGCACTGAACCCGTTCCAGACCTTCACCGGCGTGCTCAACACCCAGTTCAAGCTGGCCGACAATCTCTCGCTGTCGGTGATTCCGTACTACTACTGGGGTAACGGCAGTGGTGTCGGCAGTTCGGCCTATGCCCTCAACAGCGGTTCGAACGCCGGTGGCGTGTTCGACCTGAGCAACCTGCCCACTGGCGCCCAGTACAACGCTGACGGTACACCGAACAATGGCGTGTACTACCGGCCGTCGCGGACCCAGACCTGGCGTCCGGGCATCACCACCAAGCTGAACTGGGACCTGGGCGACCACAGTCTGCAGTTCGGCTACTGGTACGAGCGCGCCCGCCAGAGCCAGACCCAGCCGTTCATCCGCATCAAGTCCAACGGCAAGCCGGAGAGCATCTGGCCGGATTCCGACTACGTGGTCGATGCCAACGGCAACACCGTGCAGGGGCGCGACCGCTTCACCGTGACCCCGGCACAGAAGGTCTGGGCCCAGGACACCTGGTACTTCACCCCGGACTGGACCCTGGTCGCCGGCCTGGCCTACATGAACGTCAAGCGGGACGGCACCAACCATGGCAGCCTCACCGAGCAACCGGAAAAGCGCAACCAGACCTATACCAAGCTGCTGCCCAACGCCGGCCTGAAATATCAGCTCGATGAGTACGACCAGTTGTTCTACAGCCTGTCGCGCAACATGCGCGTACCGCAGAACTACGTGCTGTACGACAAGGGCGCCGGCTCCATCGACGCCAAGCCGGAAACCAGCTGGAACCACGAACTGGGCTGGCGCTACACCAAGGACGACATGACCGTCGCCGCGACCCTGTTCTACATGCAGTTCGAGAACCGCCAGGTGTCGTCCAAGGACATCAACGGCGACTTCGCCGACATCAACGCCGGCAACGTCGACAACAAGGGCCTGGAACTGGAGTGGAGCGGCCTGCTGCCCCATCACTTCAACTTCTACACCTCGTACACCTACACCCGGGCCGAGCAGAAGGACGATCTGACCGTCTACAACGCCGGCAAGGCGATCCTGCTGCCGACCGCTGGCAAGCAGTTCGCCAACGTGCCGAAGAACATGCTGGCGGCCAACATCGGTTACGACGACGGCCTGTTCTACGGCACCTTCGGGGGCAAGTACACCAGCAAGCTGTATGGCGACCTGACCAACGACGAGGCGATCTCCGGGCGCACCGTGTTCAACCTCGGCGCCGGTATCTACCTGCCGGTGGACAAGAAGGTGGTCAAGGACGCGACCCTGCGCCTGAACGTCGACAACCTGTTCGACAAGAAGTACCTGGACGGCGTGTACACCACCAAGACCAACTCGGCGACCTACGGCGGTTTCCGCGATGGCGACCCGGCCTACATCGTCGGCCTGGACCGCACCGTGACCGTCTCGCTGGAGGCGAATTTCTGATGTCTGTCCCATCCGCTACAGAGGTAACCCGCCAATGGACATGAACACGCTTCACGAGATCACGTTCTATGTGATGTACGCCGCCCTGGCGATCGCGATCTTCATCGCCATCGAGCGCGCCATCTACTTCGCCTATGTCCGCCGCCAGGCCCGCGGGCTGATGGAGGCCCTGGGCTCCCATGTGCACAGCGAGAAGGACCTGCCGCCGGAACTGACCCGCCGCGACAGCCTGCCGCTGGACATGGCCAGCGCCGTGCTGGCGCAGAAGGCCAGCCACGGTACGCGCAAGGACCTGGACGATGTGATCGACACCCAGTATCTGGCCAGCCGCGCACCGCTGGCCCGCAGCCTGTGGATCATCGAGACCATCACCACGGCGGCGCCGCTGCTGGGGCTGCTGGGCACGATCCTCGGCATCATCGATACCTTCAAGGCGCTGGCCAGTGCCGGCGTGTCCGACCCGGGGCAGATCTCCGGGGGCATCGGCACGGCACTGTTCGCCACCGGGCTGGGGATCGCCATCGCGCTGTTCTGCGTGGTGTTCCACAACTTCTTCCAGGACAGCCTGGAGCGCCTCAACGACCAGCTCAAGATGCTGCTGATCCGCGCGGCGACCGGTGCCCGTGTGCAGGATGAAGTGCCGCAGCGGGCCAGCAGCCCTGCGCAGCTGCAAAGGGCTTGAGCCCCCGGCATCCGGTGTCGATCGTTCCCGCGCTCCCGCGTGGGAACGCCTGCCCGGATGCCTCGCGTGCGCTTCTGCCGGCCAGGTATCGAATGACTGGCGGCTGCAGTCCTCAGGCACGCTGCGTCAGATCTTCCTGTACGAGGCCATCATGTCACTCACTCAGAATTATCCCATGACGCGCCTGCGCGTCGCCTTGGCCGCCACGCTCGGCCTGTTGCTCAGTCCGCTGGTCCAGGCGGATTTCTCCATTCCCGGTATCGAGCTGGTGCACACCGTGCCCTTGGCCACCGAACTCGCCAGCCCCGACCTGCGCCAGCCTGGCCCGGTATGGATCGAGTTGTTCGACGGTGCCAAAAGCCGCATCGATATCGGCCAGTTCTATGCCGCCGACCACCCCGGCTCGGTGATGGACAAGGTCATCGAAAGCCTCGAGGCCGCCGGCAAGCGCGGAGTGAAGATCCGTTTCCTGCTGGAAGAGAAGGGCCTCAGGCTCTCCGATCAGGCCACCCTGGAGCGGCTGCGCAAGATCCCCCACCTGACCTTCCGTGTGCTGCCCTATGCCCACGTGGGCGGCGGCATCATCCACGCCAAATACATGGTGGTGGATGGCAGGCAGGCTTTCGTCGGCAGCCAGAATTTCGACTGGCGCTCGCTGGAGCACATTCATGAAACCGGCCTGCGTATTACTGATGAAACCCTCGTCGGCCAGGTTCAGGCGATCTTCGACCAGGACTGGAATGCCCAGGCCGCTCTGAGCGAGAAAAAACCGGTGCCGTTGCCCAAGGCCGGCAAGGAGCCGGCGCGCAGCGGCAATTACCTGGTCGCCAGCCCGCAGCGCTACAACCCGCCGGGTGTCGGCGATTCACAACAGGAACTGCCGCGCCTGCTGGCCGAGGCCCAGCATGAGGTACGGGTGCAACTGCTCGACTATGCGCCGCTGTCCTACGGGCCGGACAAGACCCGCCCGTACTATCCAGTGATCGATAACGCGCTGCGCGCTGCGGCGGCCCGGGGTGTTGCGATCAAGCTGATGGTCTCCGACTGGAACACCGGCGCGCCGGAAGTCGCCTACCTCAAGAGCCTGGCGGTACTGCCCAACGTCCAGGTCAAGATCGTGACCTTGCCCCAGGCCCCGCAGGGCTTCATTCCCTACGCGCGGGTTATCCACAGCAAGACCCTGGAGATCGACGGGCAGGTGGCCTGGGTCGGCACCAGCAACTGGCTGGGCGGCTACCTCGACAACTCGCGCAACCTCGAAGTGGTGATGCACGACAAGGCGATGGCCGAGCGCATCGGCGCCTTGCACGAGCAGTTGTGGGATGGGCCCTACGCTTGGCCGCTGGACGTGGCGCGGGATTATCCACCGCCGCATCCGGGGACGCCTTGAGTGCTGTTGTGGCGGCTATCACAGGCTGCGCTGCCGGCTGGGCACGATCAAAAAAGGGGACCGTGTGGTCCCCTTGTTCTTCAGGCAGATGATCAGGCCGTGCGCGGCGAGCCCTTCGCCACCCGCAGGCGGTACAGCCCGTAGATGAACAGTACCCACACCGGCATCACGTAGACCGACACGGCGATGCCCGGGATCATCAGCATCACGCCGAGGATCAGCGCGACGAAGGCCAGGCACAGGTAGTTGCTCAGCGGCGTCCAGAACGCCTTGAAGCCAGGCACCACGCCCTGTTGCTCCATGGCCTTGCGGAATTTCAGGTGGGTCAGGCTGATCACGATCCAGTTGATGATCAGCGACGCGACCACCAGCGCCATCAGCAGCTCCAGCGCTTCATGGGGAGCGACGTAGTTGACCACCACGCAGAGCAGGGTGACCAGCGCCGAGACACCGATAGCACGAACCGGCACGCCCTGCTTGTTCAGCTTCAGCAGCGACTTCGGCGCATCGCCTTGCTCGGCCAGGCCGAACAGCATGCGGCTGTTGCAGTACACGCCGCTGTTGTACACCGACAGGGCGGCGGTCAGGACCACCACGTTGAGGATCTGCGCCGCGGTATCGCTGCCGATCAGGGCGAAGATCTGCACGAACGGGCTGCCGCTGTAGGCGTCGCCGGAAGCGCCGAGGGTGACCAGCAGTTGATCCCACGGATACAGCGACAGCAGTACGGTCAGTGCGCCGACGTAGAAGATCAGGATGCGCAAGACCACCTGGTTGATCGCCTTGGGGATCACCTTGCGCGGCTCGCTGGCCTCGGCGGCGGTGATGCCCACCAACTCCAGGCCACCGAAGGAGAACATGATGAAACACAGCGCCATCAGCAGGCCGCTGACGCCGTTGGGGAAGAAACCGCCATGGCTCCACAGGTTGCTGACCGTGGCCTGCGGGCCGCCGGCACCGCTGACCAGCAGGTAGCCGCCAAGGGCGATCATGCCGACGATGGCCACCACCTTGATGATCGCGAACCAGAACTCGGCTTCACCGAAGGTCTTCACGTTGGTCAGATTGATCAGGTTGACCAGCACGAAGAACACTGCCGCGCTGACCCAGGACGGGATTTCGGGCCACCAGAACTGCACGTACTTGCCCACTGCGGTGAGTTCGGCCATGCCCACCAGCACGTAGAGCACCCAGTAGTTCCAGCCACAGAGAAAGCCCGCGTAACCGCCCCAGTACTTGTGGGCGAAGTGGCTGAAGGAGCCGGCGACCGGTTCCTCGACGATCATCTCGCCCAGCTGGCGCATGATCAGGAAAGCGATGAAACCGCAGATCGCGTAGCCCAGGATCATTGCCGGGCCCGCCGACTTGAGCACCCCGGCGGAGCCGAGGAACAGCCCGGTACCAATCGCCCCACCCAGGGAAATCAGCTGGATATGGCGGTTTTTCAGGCCGCGCTTGAGCAAACCCGGTGTCAGGTTTTCACCCGTCATTGCTTCACCTTCTCTAGTTTTTCTTCTCAGCGGGGCCCTGAGTGGATCAGGTCTGCAACCGGTACTGAGTGCTCGACATAAGCGGCGTGGATATTAAATCCCGAAGATGGGGGGCTCAAGTATTACGCGGGTTCGAGGGCAAATTAGGCACTGATTCGGAGGTTTCCGACAGCCAAAGGGTACAGATGCTGAAAGTATTGACGATATTGGCTGCCGTATCCGGTAAATGCTGCAGGGATTGCCATGTGATTGGCTTTCTCCTGGTGGGAGTGCCTGCGCCGTCGTTGTCGTGTTTTTGCTTGATCGAATGGGGCGCTGATATATAGTTCTGTTGAATTCGGCATAAACATGCATAGTCAGGCGAAATCATGCAAAACCACCATTCCTCCTCCGAATTGCCCCCTGTGCGGCGGCAGAAGATCCTGCTGTTGCTGGAGCGCGACGGCAAGGTCATGGCTTCGGACTTGAGCCAGCATTTCGCGGTGTCGGAAGACACCATCCGCCGGGACTTGGCCGAACTGTCCCAGGCCGGCCTGTTGCAACGGGTGCATGGCGGTGCCTTGCCCCGGCCCAAGGACACCGGCAAGGACTACTTCACCCGTATCGCCGAGACCAACGAGGTGAAACGGCATCTGGCCCAATTGGCGGTGCGCCGGATCGAGGAGGGGCAGATCGTCCTGTTCGATTCCGGCAGTACCACCTTGCAGATCGCCCAGTCATTGCCGGCGGGCCTGTCCATCACCGCCGTCACCTGTTCGCCGATGATTGCCATGACCCTGGCCGAGCATCAGGGCGTCACGGTGATTCTTGCCGGTGGCACGCTGAACCCCGCCACCATGGCGGTCGACGGCCATGAGGCGGTGCGGCTGATCCAGGGGATCAAGGCGGACCTGCTGTTTACCGGCGTCTGCGCGATTCATCCACAAGTCGGCATCAGCTGTGCGCGCTACGAGGAACTGGCGGTGAAGCAGGCGCTGCTCGACAGCGCCTCCCATGTGGTGGCCGTCACCACGGCGGACAAGCTCGGTGCGGTGGAGCCTTTTGTAGTGGGACCTTGTGCGCGGTTGCAGACGATGATTACCGAGCAGCATCTGATGGACGATGTCGAGGCCTATCGACGGTTGGGGATCGAGGTGGTGCAGGCGCAGATCTGAGTGCTCGTCGTTTCAGCGCTCGATTTTCGTCTCCGGCAAGGTATGCTGGCGGCTTCTCACCCGCTTTGCATTCCGATGTTCCTGCGAGTCGACGGCGTTCCATGATGACCCACCTTGCCCTGTTCCTCTGCACCCTCGTCGCGATGGAAGGTGTCGGCTACCTGGCGCACCGGTACGTCATGCACGGCTGGGGCTGGTTCCTGCACCGCTCGCACCATGAGGAACACCTGGGGGCTTTCGAGACCAACGATATCTATCTGCTGGTGTTGGCGGCGGTGGCTGTGAGCCTGATCGTGGCGGGGAACAGCGGGCATGATCCCTTGCAGTGGATCGGTGCCGGTGTGGCAGCCTTCGGGATCATCTATGTGGTGGTGCATGACGGCATCGTGCATCGCTACTGGCCGTTTCGGCCGCGACCACGCAATCGTTACCTCAAGCGCCTGTATCAGGCGCACCTGCTGCATCATGCGGTGAAGGGGCGTGAGAACAGTGTGTCGTTCGGCTTTCTTTATGCGCCGCCGTTGCGAACGCTGAAACGGCAGTTGCGCGAGTCGCGACAGGCCGCGCGCATTCGTCTCGATCATGCCGCCAGCGATGAGGCCCGCCGCGTCCAGGCTGCTAGCCCGTTGCAGGCTGATGCCGAGATGTAATCTTGTGGAATGCCCCCTGGCCTGCTCTCACAGGCCAGGGGGCCAGTGCCTTCCTAGGCCTCCCAACCCGCCCCACTGACCGCTGCCCGCGCCAGCGGATGCAGCTCAGCACCCGGGTGCTCGATCTGCCAGGCCAGCAATTCCTTGCGCATGCCGGGTGTCCAGAACATCTGCAGGTGATTGCGCACGCCGAGCACGGCCTGTTGCGGATCCGGTTCGCTGGAGAAGTACTGGGCGATCTGGTTGGCCATCTTGATCAGGTTGTCGGTGCTCATCGGCGGACCTCCGCTCGGGTTCCGGTTTCGCGTGCCTGGCGGCGTTCCTCCAGCAGGCGCTGCTGCTCGTCGCTGAACGCCTGGTAGCGTTTCTGCCATTCCGAAGGCTGGTAGACGCGGCTGACCTCGACGGCAGTGACCTTGTATTCCGGGCAGTTGGTGGCCCAGTCGGAGTTGTCGGTGGTGATGACGTTGGCCCCCGACTCCGGGAAGTGGAAGGTGGTGTACACCACCCCCGGGGCAACCCGCTCGGTCACCCGTGCCCGCAGCACGGTCTGGCCTGCACGACTGCCGATGCCGACCCAGTCGCCTTCGCTGATGCCCCGGCTCTCGGCATCGGTGGGGTGGATTTCCAGGCGGTCCTCATCATGCCAGGCGACGTTTTCGGTGCGCCGGGTCTGGGCGCCGACGTTGTATTGGCTGAGGATGCGGCCGGTGGTCAGCAGCAGCGGGTAGCGGCTGTTGACCTTTTCCTCGGTGGGCACGTAGCCGGTGATCATGAAGCGCCCCTTGCCACGCACGAATTCTTCGATGTGCATGGTCGGTGTGCCGTTCGGTGCCGCGTCGTTGCACGGCCATTGCAGGCTGCCGTGGCGTTCCAGGGCCGCATAGCTGACGTGAGTGAAGGTCGGCGTCAGGCTGGCGATTTCATCCATGATCTGCGACGGGTGCTGATAGTTCATCGGGTAACCCAGGGCGTTGGCCAGGGCCACGGTGCCTTCCCAGTCGGCCTTGCCTCCCAGCGGTTCCATGACCTTGCGCACCCGCGAGATGCGGCGCTCGGCGTTGGTGAAGGTGCCGTCCTTTTCCAGGAACGAACTGCCCGGCAGGAACACGTGGGCGAACTTGGCGGTTTCGTTGAGGAAGATGTCCTGCACCACCACGCATTCCATGGCCGACAGCGCTGCGGTGACGTGCTGGGTATTCGGGTCGCTCTGGGCGATGTCCTCGCCTTGGCAGTACAGGCCCTTGAAGTGGCCGGCCAGGGCGGACTCGAACATGTTGGGGATGCGCAGGCCCGGATCGGGTTGCAAGGTGACGTTCCAGGCCTGTTCGAACTGGCTGCGCACCGCTGCGTTGGAGATATGCCGGTAACCGGGCAGCTCATGGGGGAAGGAGCCCATGTCGCAGGAACCCTGCACGTTGTTCTGCCCGCGCAGCGGGTTCACGCCGACGCCCTCGCGGCCGATATTGCCGGTGGCCATGGCCAGGTTGGCGATGCCCATGACCGAGGTGCTGCCCTGGCTGTGTTCGGTCACGCCCAGGCCGTAGTAGATGGCCGCGTTGTCGGCGTTGGCGTAGAGGCGGGCGGCGGCGCGGATGTCGTCGGCAGCTACGCCGCAGATGACCCCGAGCACGTCCGGCGAGTTTTCCGCGCGGCTGACGAACTCTTTCCAGCGGGTGAAATCAGCGCCTTCGCAACGGGCGTCGATGAAGTCCTGGTCGAGCAGGCCCTCGGTGACGATGACATGGGCCAGCGCGTTGAGCATGGCGACGTTGGTGCCCGGGCGCAGGGCCAGGTGCAGTTCGGCACGCGCATGTACGGAGTCCACCAGATCGATACGCCGGGGATCGATGACGATCAGCCGGGCACCCTGGCGCAGGCTGCGCTTGAGCTGGGAGGCGAAGACCGGGTGGGCGTCGCTGGGGTTGGCTCCCATCACGAGGATGACGTCGGCCTGCATCACCGAGTCGAAGCTCTGGGTCCCCGCCGACTCGCCCAGGGTCTGCTTCAGACCATAACCGGTGGGCGAATGGCAGACGCGTGCGCAGGTGTCGACGTTATTGTTGCCGAAGGCGGCCCGTACCAGTTTCTGCACCAGGTAGGTTTCTTCGTTGGTGCAGCGGCTGGAGGTGATGCCGCCGATGGCGTCGCGACCATATTTGTGTTGCAGGCGGCGGAACTCGCTGGCGGCGTAGGTGACCGCCTCATCCCAGCTGACCTCCTGCCAGGGGTCGTCGATGTGCTTGCGGATCATCGGTTTGGTGATGCGATCCGGGTGGGTGGCGTAGCCCCAGGCAAAGCGTCCCTTGACACAAGAGTGGCCGTGGTTGGCCTGGCCGTTCTTGTCGGGAACCATGCGTACCAGTTGGTCGCCCTTCATCTCGGCGCGGAACGAGCAGCCGACGCCGCAGTAGGCGCAGGTGGTGATGACGGCATGCTCGGGCTGGCCCAGTTCGACCACGCTTTTTTCCATCAGGGTCGCAGTGGGGCAGGCCTGCACGCAGGCGCCGCAGGACACGCATTCCGAGTCGAGGAAATTTTCGCCGCCGGCGGCGGCGACCCGCGATTCGAAGCCGCGCCCGGTGATGGTCAGGGCGAAGGTACCCTGGGTTTCTTCACAGGCGCGTACACAACGGTTGCAGACGATGCACTTGCTCGGGTCGTAGTCGAAATAGGGGTTGGAGGTGTCCTTCGTGTCGGCCAGGTGATTGTCGCCTTCATAGCCGTAGCGCACTTCCCGCAGGCCGACCTGGCCGGCGACGGTCTGCAGTTCGCAGTTGCCATTGGCCGAGCAGGTCAGGCAGTCCAGTGGGTGGTCGGAGATGTACAGTTCCATGACGTTGCGGCGCAGTGTCGCGAGTTTCGGCGTCTGGGTATGGACCACCATGCCCTCGCTGACGGGCGTCGTGCAGGACGCCGGGTAGCCGCGCATGCCGTCGATCTCCACCAGGCACAGGCGGCAGGAGCCGAAGGGTTCCAGGCTGTCGGTGGCACACAGCTTGGGAATGCTGGTGCCGAGCATGGCTGCCGCGCGCATCACCGAGGTGCCTTCGGGCACGCTGATGCTCTGGCCGTCGATGTTCAGGGTGACCTGCACCTGGCTGTCGCGGGCCGGGGTGCCCAGGTCCATATCGGTTTTCGGGTCGAAGAGAGTGATCATTGATCGGCCTCCGAGGGCTGCAGACCGAAGTCGGCGGGGAAATACTTGAGGGCGCTGGCCACCGGATAGGAGGTCATGCCGCCCAATGCGCACAGCGAACCGTATTGCAGGGTGTCGCACAGGTCCTTGAGGATGATCGCCTGTTCATCGCGGCCTCCCTGGTCGGGGGCTGCCAGCAGCCGATCGATCACTTCCACGCCGCGCGTCGAGCCGATGCGGCAGGGTGTGCACTTGCCACAGGATTCCTCGGCGCAGAATTGCAGGGCGAAGCGCGCCATGCGGGCCATGTCCAGGCTGTCGTCCGCCACCACCACACCACCGTGACCGAGCATTGCGCCGATGGCGGCGAAGGCTTCGTAGTCCAGCGGTGTATCGAACTGCTCCGGGGGGACCCAGGCGCCAAGGGGGCCGCCTACCTGGGCCGCCTTCAGTGGCCGGCCACTGGCGGTACCGCCACCGTAGCCTTCCACCAATTCGCGCAGCGTCAGGCCAAAGGCCCGCTCGACCAGGCCGCCATGACGGACATTGCCGGCCAGTTGGAAAGGCAGGGTGCCCAGGGAACGACCCATGCCGTAGTCGCGGTAGAACTGTGCGCCCTTGGCCAGAATCAGCGGGACCGACGCCAGGGTGAGTACGTTGTGCACCAGCGTCGGCTGGCCGAACAGTCCGCGCAGCGCCGGGATGGGAGGCTTGGCGCGGACGATGCCGCGCTTGCCTTCGAGGGAGTCGAGCAGGGCGGTTTCCTCGCCGCAGATGTAGGCGCCGGCGCCGACCCGGACCTCGAGGTCGAAGGCCTGGCCGCTACCCAGTACATCGGCACCGAGGTAGCCGGCCTCGCGGGCGATGTCCAGCGCCTGGCGCAGTGTCGACACCGCCTGTGGATATTCCGAGCGGACATAGAGGTAGCCCTGGCTGGCACCGACCGCGAGGCCGGCGATGGTCATGCCCTCGATCAACAGGAAGGGGTCGCCTTCCATCAGCATGCGGTCGGCGAAGGTACCGGAGTCGCCTTCGTCGGCGTTGCACACCACGTACTTCTGCGTCGCCTGGGCAGCGCGGACCGTGCGCCATTTGATCCCGGCGGGGAAGGCTGCGCCACCGCGGCCGCGCAGGCCTGAATCGAACACGGCGGTAGCGGTCTGTTCACCGCCGATGGCGATGGCCCGGGCCAGCCCTTCGAAGCCACCGTGGGCCCGGTAGTCTTCCACCGACAGAGGACGGGTGATACCGGCGCGGGCGAACAGCAGGCGCTGCTGGCTTTTCAGATAAGGCAATTCTTCCACCAGCCCGAGGGCCAGGGGGTGGGCCGACGGTTCGCCCTGTAGTGCGTCGAGCAGTGAGGGGACATCGGCGGCGGTCACGGGGCCGAAGCCGAGGCGGCCCTGCGGGCTGTCGATTTCCAGCAGCGGCTCCAGCCAGTAAAGGCCGCGCGAGCTGGTGCGCTGCAGATCCAACTGCAGATTGCCTGCACTGGCCCGGGCCGTGATGGCTGCGGCGGTTTCATCGGCGCCGACGGCGCGGGCCAGGGAGTCGGCGGGTAGATAGAGGTTAGGCATCATGCGTCCTCCCGGCAGCTATCGAGCAGTGCATCCAGGCGCTCGGCGTTGAGCCGTGCGTGCACCTGGCCATCGAGCTCCAGGGCCGGTGAACAGGCACAGGCGCCCAGGCAGTACACCGGACGCAGGCTGATGCGCCCGTCGGCGCTGCTGCCGTGGTCGTCCAGTTGCAGGCGCTCGCGCAGCTGTGCCGCGAGCTGTTCGGCACCACGGCTCTGGCAGGACTCCGCCCGGCACAGGCGCAGTATGTGCCGGGCCGGGGGGGAGGTACGGAAGTCATGGTAGAAGCTGATCACCCCACGGATCTCGGCCTGGCTCTGGTTCAGGGCATGAGCGATTTTGGGGATGGCGACATCGGGGATATAGCCGATGCCTTCCTGGATTTCATGAAGAATCGGCAGCAGCGCGCCCGGGGAGCCCTTGTGGCGTTCCAGCAGGCGGTTGACCAGGGGCAGGTGCAACGTCTCATCAGGCATACGGCAATCCTCACGGCTACGGACATGCCACGAGGTCGTCGGCTGTCCGAAAGTGTCGGCTGCGGCATTCACACCACGTCACGGCATCGTGGCATGTCCGGTGGCCAGGCACCCTGAGCGGGCATCTTTTTGGCCCGGTGCGGTCTTTGCCGCACCTCTTCAGGGCATAAAGTCCAGATTGCCATGGCGCCCCGGCTTTATCGGCACCAAAGCGACTTGCACGGTTCTTTCCGCGACTGCCATTGAGTATAGAAGGGGGCGTTTCAGGCGGGTGTCATGGGCACAGGGGGCGGGCAGCCCCTGCAATGGGTTGGGGCTTCGTGGCCCGGCGCCGGTATCGACCGTTGCCGGGGCGGGGATTGGCCAGGGGGCGTCAGCCGATCGAAATGGCCCACCCAGTCGTTGTCCGGATGGGCCGCGACGTGTCTCGTCAGAAGCTTCTCCAGCATTCGCTGTAGCGCTCGCACACCCCGTAACGCTGGTCCATCTGCGCCATCCGGTCCAGGTGATGCTCGATGATCTCCAGCGTCACTTGCTTGCCGGCCTCGAAGTAGTAGAGCGTCATCGACTTGTACTGTTCGAACGCGGCCTTGTTGGTCGGTTTGGCCGACTTGTCTTCCGGCTTGGCCCACTCTTCCAGCTCCGCATCCTTCAACGGGCGCAGGCGCGACAGGTACTCATCCTTGTAGCGCTGCAGGGTCAGTGCCTTGCGCTGTGCGGATTCGGCGTCGAAGGCCTGGAGGTTCTGGCGATACAGGGCCCAGTAGTCGTCCGGCAGGGTGAAACCCAGCTTGGCCTTGCGCTCGGCGATCAGGTTGTCGACCTTGGCCATCGCCAGCGGCGTCTTGCTGGCATCTTCCGGGGAGGGCAGCATGCTCGGGATCAGGCTGCTGTCGATGATCCGGTTCATCAGTTCCAGGCGGTGTGGCGTGTCCGGCAGGGCCACCGGCGGCTTGGGGAATATCGGATTGCGTCCGGCACAGGCGGGCAGGCCCTTGCCCAGGTGCAGCACAGGCGTACGTTGTTCCTTGCCGTCGATGATCCGGACCCGTTGCAGGCGGGTACGGCATTGACCCTTGCCGGAGTCGAAGGTCAGCTCGTATTCGGCATTGGCCTCGGGCTTGAAGTTGATGCCGTTGCCACAGACCGAATAGCCCTCGTGGGTGTTGACCCGCAACAGGGTTTCCTGGCCGGGCTTGAGCTTGATTTCCAGGTAGCCCCGGGCGTCCTTCGGTGGTGTGCTGAGCATGCCGGCGCGACGCTTGGTGTCGCCCATCAGCATGTTGTTGAGGATTCCGGTGGTTTGCCCGTCGCAGTGCTCGGCGTCGAAGTAGTCGAGGGTGGCGTTCGAGGTGTTGGCGACGAAACGCAGCTTCGCGGCGTCCGGTTCCGTGGCATCCGGGTAGGTGCCGTTGACACTGCAGCCGGCCAGCAGGGCTGATAGCAGCAGGGTCGTGGTGGTCAACAGGCGTGAAGGGGCGGAGGCAAGAACCGGCATTGAGCATCCCTGGCTGGCGGATTGGAAGAGGGGCATGCTACTGAAGCGCCATTATCGGGTCCAGTGTGGGCGTCGGAATGTCAGGAAGGTTGCCGACGTGTACGGCGGGCTATGCTCATGGCTGATACCTGGAAACGAGGCGAAAAAAAACCGCCTTAGTAGGGCGGTTTTTTTGCAAACTCGCCGTTGTAGCGGTTTGCGTTGCTCATTGAGCCACTTCACACGGCATTCGTCCTAATCACCTGAGCCTGAGTGCACAAGGGCTGAGAAGCGTCGTTCGTCGGAGGTCTGAGTCGCTCGCAATTTGTAAAACATATTGGAGCCAATATCGAGGAAGTATGGCTATTTGAGAGTGCCTCTCCTCGGCTAAAGCTCGTTACGATGCTTCTGCTCAGGGCGAATTACAGTGAATTATAGAGCGATTGTAGATTCGTCATGATTGCGGTGGTTTCGGGGTGAAGGGCACTGCAGAGGTGACGATTCTTTATCCTGAAATGTTTCGCTTCAAACGCTTTTTGAAGCACCCCGCGTATCCCGCTATGCTCGGAATGTCGTTGGAAATTCAGCGATCAGGCCTGGAAACCTGGGAGACAAAAGATAGGCGCATAGGCGCTACCATGGTTAGACTGTGGGCGCTTTTTTGTGTCCGCACGTCCGTGTCATGGCGGCTGTGCGCGGGAGGCCTTCGGGTCTGCCGGGTGCCTATCTTCCCGGTTTCCAGCCTGCGTACAGCTGCCACCCTTCGCCTGGAAACGAGTGGTGCAGCTCCTTCATCAAGGTAGGAGCAACGCATGAACGTGTCGACTCAAGAGTTTCAGTTTCAAATCCCAAGCACCCAGGCATTCGCCGGAGGTGCCCAATGACCCCATTCCCCATCAAAACCCTCGGTGCCGTCACCTTTTCCACCTGCGGCTCCCAAGGCCGCGAGCTGTTCCGCGTCAATGCCGATGTGCCGATCCTGGAGGCCATGGAGCATGCTTCCCTGTTGCTGCAGTGCGCCAAGGCGTTGTCCCTCGATGCGGCATTGGATGCAAAGGAGGGCGAGCGATATGCCTGGGCGGCGCATTATCTGGGGGAGATGGGGAAGGCGGTGATCGATGATCTTACGCAGGGGATGTTGCTTGAGGCTTAGGCCTGCGCGGTTCAGCGAATAGGGATTGGGCGGCGGGTGTCGGCAGGTCCGCCGCGTTTACTTCTTCGCCGGAACGCCGCCCGGAGCAAGCTCTGCTTCTACCAGGGATTGGGTGTTTACTGATGCTTGGAGGTTTCTCAGGCTGTCCTGATTTCTTCGAGCAGCTCTGGGTGCCGGTCGAGGACTTTGAGCAGCTTGACCAAGGCTAGTGAGGGCTTGGTTTTGCCATTCTCATATCGAGAAAAGGCATTGATGCCTCCGCCGAATATTTCCGCTGCCTCTCGCTGATCAAGGGAGAGTTTTTTGCGCACGCTGGCAATGAATCCCGGATCGACAATGGCAGCGTTGACCTGTTTCGAGAACGCGCGCATTTCACGCATGACACGTTCTGATTCGATCATATCCAGAACGGACTCGGCGCATGCAGGGCAGAAGTCCCCCGTCACTGCCGTAATTACGGTGTTTTCCCCCTTGTAGGTATAGGGTAGGTCACGGGTGTCGTGGAGCAGTTCTGCCGCACCACAGGCAGGGCATTTCATGTTCATAGCTCCTTGAAGGATACGATCAGCACGTCATCGATAACCGTCAGTTTCAGATACACATCGCCGACCTGGGTTTTGGGACGGTATACGTCCTGCCAGATCGTGTGATCGGCGTGGGTGGTCATGCTTTTGTAAAAGTCCGATGCAGTCAGGTTCATCACAATACTCAGCATATCGGACGGTTCCAGCCCCAGCTCACTCGCACCCATTCGAGCAGAGTGTGTGGTGCGTACCTTCCCCGCCTCGACCAAGACTTTGATGATCGAGAGCTTGCAATGAGGGATGCTTTTTTCCATGAGATTAGATACTAACCTACTAGGTTTTTATTTGGCAACTTGGTTGGTGTCTCGGAGGGCAAGACTACTCTGAAGGTGTGGGTGGCGCTGCCAGGGGTGTATTTCAGGATTTGACGGGTTGGAAGGGGATTTGGGTTTCGTGCAGTCAGCTAGGGCCTCTTCGTGGACACGTTCATTCCCACAGTTGAGGCTATCCTGGATGAAGCTATTGCACTGACGTGCCTTTTCATCACTGAATGTCTTTCAGGTAATCCTTCAGCAAGCCAAGCGGTGCTTTCATGTCTGCGGTGGTCCGTACCTGGTTGCAGTCATCGGCCAGTCGCCGCAGTTCACGCCCCAGGGGCTTGTCCGTCCCGCCCACGGCGTCCATCGCGACAGCCACGCAAGCATTGAGCTTGCCCCGGATCGCCTCGACGTCGCCCTGGCGCACCAGCAGCTCGAACACGTCCTTCTGGTACTCGCCCATCACCACGTCATCCCGCAAAAGCGGGCTCCCGCCGTCACGTTCGTGGGCCAGCTTGAGGGCAAACAGGGCGACGGTTTCCAGTTGCGATTCCATGAGGCGTTTTCCTCCGCCGAGCGCTGTGGCCATGGCAGGTGACTTTTCTGCAGACGAAAAAAAAGACCTTGATAATCAAGGTCTTTTTCAATCTTGGTGCCCCGAGGGAGACTCGAACTCCCACTCCTCTCGAAAACGGATTTTGAATCCGCCGCGTCTACCAATTCCGCCATCAGGGCTCAATGGCGGCGAAGTATAGAGACGCGACTACCGTTGGTCAATTGCCTTTCATGGTCAATTTTGGCGAATTCCGCTAAACTTTCCGGCCCTGCTGGACGAACCCCCATCATGCGCGTCGCTGACTTTACTTTCGAACTCCCCGATTCCCTGATCGCTCGCCATCCGCTGGCCGAGCGTCGCCACAGCCGCCTGCTGACCCTCGATGGGCCCAGCGGTGCCCTGGCTCATCGTCAATTCACCGATCTGCTCGAGTATCTGCACCCGGGCGACCTGATGGTGTTCAACAACACCCGGGTGATTCCGGCCCGTCTGTTCGGCCAGAAGGCCTCCGGCGGCAAGCTGGAGATCCTGGTGGAGCGGGTACTCGACAGCCATCGCGTGCTGGCCCACGTGCGTTCCAGCAAGTCGCCCAAGCCCGGTTCGAAGATTTTGATCGAGGGCGGTGGCGAGGCCGAGATGCTGGCCCGGCATGATGCGCTGTTCGAGTTGGGCTTCGCCGAGGAAGTGCTGCCATTGCTGGAGCGCGTCGGCCATATGCCGTTGCCTCCTTATATAGACCGTCCTGACGAGGGCGCCGACCGCGAGCGCTACCAGACGGTCTATGCCGAGCGCCTGGGCGCCGTCGCCGCGCCGACGGCCGGCCTGCACTTCGACCAGCCGCTGCTGGAGGCGATCGCGGCCAAGGGCGTCGAGACCGCGTTCGTCACCCTGCACGTCGGTGCCGGGACCTTCCAGCCGGTGCGCGTGGAGCGCATCGAAGACCACCATATGCACAGCGAATGGCTGGAAGTCGGCCAAGACGTGGTGGATGCCGTTGCCGCCTGCCGCGCCCGTGGTGGTCGGGTGATTGCCGTGGGCACCACCAGCGTACGTTCGCTGGAAAGCGCCGCCCGCGATGGCGTGCTCAAGCCGTTCAGTGGCGATACCGACATTTTCATCTACCCGGGTCGGCCGTTCTATGTGGTCGACGCCCTGGTCACCAACTTCCATCTGCCCGAATCCACGCTGCTGATGCTGGTTTCGGCCTTCGCCGGTTATCCCGAGACCATGGCCGCCTACCAGGCCGCCGTGGACAACGGTTACCGCTTCTTCAGTTACGGTGATGCCATGTTCATCACCCGCAACCCCGCGCCGACCGGACCCCAGGCATCGGCACCCGAGGATCAAGCATGAGTCGTACCTGTCGTATGTCGTTCGAGTTGCTGGCCACCGATGGCAAGGCCCGCCGCGGTCGCCTGACGTTCCCGCGCGGCACCGTCGAGACCCCGGCCTTCATGCCGGTGGGCACCTACGGCACGGTCAAGGGCATGCTGCCTCGGGATATCGTCGCCACCGGCGCCGAGATCATCCTCGGCAACACCTTCCACCTGTGGCTGCGCCCGGGCACCGAGGTGATCAAGGCGCATGGCGACCTGCACGATTTCATGCAGTGGAAGGGCCCGATCCTCACCGACTCGGGTGGTTTCCAGGTGTTCAGCCTGGGCGCCATGCGCAAGATCAAGGAGGAGGGCGTGACCTTCGCCTCGCCGGTCGACGGCGCCAAGGTGTTCATGGGCCCGGAAGAGTCGATGCAGGTGCAGCGCGACCTGGGCTCCGACATCGTGATGATCTTCGACGAGTGCACGCCGTATCCGGCCGATGAGGACGTCGCCCGGGTGTCGATGGAGCTGTCGCTGCGCTGGGCCCAGCGTTCGAAGAACGCCCATGGCGACAACACCGCGGCGCTGTTCGGCATCGTCCAGGGCGGCATGCATGAGAACCTGCGCATGCGCTCCCTGGAAGGTTTGGAGAAGATCGGCTTTGACGGCCTGGCCATCGGCGGCCTGTCGGTGGGCGAGCCCAAGCACGAGATGATCAGGGTGCTGGACTACCTGCCAGGGCGGATGCCGGCTGACAAACCTCGTTACCTTATGGGCGTTGGCAAGCCGGAAGATCTGGTGGAGGGTGTGCGCCGCGGGGTGGACATGTTCGATTGCGTGATGCCAACCCGTAATGCCCGCAATGGGCATCTGTTCGTCGACACCGGTGTGCTGAAGATCCGTAACGCGTTCCATCGCCATGATGATTCGCCGCTGGATCCGACCTGCGATTGCTACACCTGCCAGAACTTCTCCCGTGCTTATCTGCATCATTTGGACAAGTGCGGCGAAATGCTCGGGAGTATGTTGAATACCATCCACAACTTGCGGCATTACCAGCGCCTGATGGCTGGTTTGCGCGAGGCTATTCAACAGGGTACATTGGCCGCCTTTGTCGATGCCTTCTACGCCAAGCGCGGGCTTCCCGTACCGCCCTTGGACTGACTTTTCAGAATCGTATTCTTGCAACTGGAGTGCTAAATGAGCTTTTTCATCTCTAACGCGTTCGCTGACGGCGCGGCCCCTGCTGCTGCCGCTGGTCCTGCGGGCGGCTTCGAGTGGATTTTCCTGGTCGGCTTCCTGGTCATCTTCTACCTGATGATCTGGCGCCCGCAGGCCAAGCGTGCCAAGGAACAGAAGAACCTGCTGAGCAGCCTGGCCAAGGGTGACGAAGTGGTGACCACCGGTGGTATCGCCGGCAAGATCGTCAAGGTGACCGACGAGTTCGTGGTCCTGGAGATTTCCGATACCGTCGAAATGAAGTTCCAGAAGGGGGCCGTCGCGGCCACTCTGCCTAAAGGCACACTGAAAGCGATCTGAGTTTCAATATTCAACAATCGACGGGGCGCGCAAGGCGCCCCGCGTCATAAGCGGGCGGCGTGATGCTGAACAAATACCCTCTGTGGAAATACGTACTGATCGTGGTGGTGCTGGCGATCGGTTTTATTTATTCCGCTCCCAATCTCTACCCTGACGATCCGGCTATCCAGGTCAGTGGTGCCAGCACGGCGCTGCAGGTCAACCAGGCCGATCTGGATCGGGCGAGCAAGGCGCTCACCGATGCCGGTATCAACGTCAAGGCCGCTACCCTGGCCGCCAACGGCAAGGATGGCCTGCTGCGCCTGAGCAAGCAGGAAGACCAGTTGCCAGCCAAGGATGTCGTGCGCAAGGCGCTCGGCGACGATTACGTGGTGGCGCTCAACCTGGCCCAGACCACCCCGCAGTGGCTGCGCAACCTCGGCGCGCACCCGATGAAGCTGGGTCTGGACCTGTCCGGTGGTGTGCACTTCCTGCTGGAAGTGGACATGGACAAGGCTGTCGACGCCCGTCTGAAAGTCTATGAAGGCGACGTCAAGAGCCTGCTGCGCAAGGAGCGTGTCCGTTACCGCAGCCTGCCGCAGCTCAATGGTGCCATTCAGCTGGGCTTCACCGACAACGATACCCGCGAGCAGGCCCGTGCCCTGATTCGCAAGGGTTTCAACGATTTCGACATTGTTCCCGCCGACCTGAATGGCCAGCCGGTACTGCGTCTGGCGATGACCCCGGCCAAGCTGGCGGAAATTCGCGAATACTCCATCAAGCAGAACCTGACCACGGTACGTAACCGCGTCAACGAGCTGGGCGTAGCCGAGCCGCTGGTACAGCGCCAGGGCGCCAACCGCATCGTGGTCGAGCTGCCGGGCGTGCAGGACACCGCGGAAGCCAAGCGGATCCTCGGCAAGACCGCCAGCCTCGAGTTCCGCCTGGCCGCCGAGCCGGGCGCGTCGAAGGCGACCTCCGAGGAATTCGAATTCCGTGAGGGCAAGCGTCCGCCTGCGCTGATCGAGCGTGGCCTGATCATCACCGGTGACCAGGTGACCGATGCCAAGGCCGGTTTCGGCGAGCACGGCAGCCCGGAAGTGAACATCCACCTGGACAGCCATGGTGGCGAGCTGATGAGTCGTGCCACGCGCACCAACGTCGGTCGCCAGATGGCGGTGATCTTCATCGAGCAGCGTCCGGTCACCACCTACACCAAGCAGGTGGTCGACGGCGTCGAGAAGGAAGTCGCGGTACAGAGCTTCAAGGAAGACAAGAAGATCATCAGCCTGGCGACCATCCAGTCGCCGCTGGGCTCGCAGTTCCGTATCACCGGCCTGAACGGCCAGGGCGAGTCGTCTGAACTGGCCCTGCTGCTGCGTGCCGGTGGTCTGGCCGCGCCGATGTACTTCGCTGAAGAACGTACCATCGGCCCGAGCCTGGGTGCCGACAACATCACCAAGGGTATCGATGCGTCGCTGTGGGGCATGCTGTTCGTCTCGCTGTTCATCATCGCGATCTACCGCTTCTTCGGCATCATCGCCACCGTGGCGCTGGCCTTCAACATGGTCGTGCTGCTGGCGCTGATGTCCCTGCTGGGGGCGACGCTGACCCTGCCGGGTATCGCCGGTATCGTGTTGACCATGGGTATGGCGGTGGACGCCAACGTGCTGATCTTCTCGCGGATCCGCGAAGAGATCGCCGCGGGCATGACCGTTCAGCGGGCGATCAACGAAGGCTTCAACCGTGCCTATACGGCGATCGTCGACGCCAACCTGACCAGCCTGCTGGTGGGCGGTATCCTGTTCGCCATGGGCACCGGTCCGGTCAAGGGCTTCGCGGTAACCATGTCCCTCGGGATCTTTACCTCGATGTTCACGGCCATCATGGTGACCCGCGCGATGGTCAACCTGATCTTCGGCGGTCGTGACTTCAAGAAGTTGTGGATTTAAGGGGCTGCCATGTTACGTACAATCAATTTCATGGGCGTCCGCAACGTTGCGTTCGGCGTCACTGTGCTCCTCACCGCCCTGGCGTTGTTCAGCTGGTTCCACAAGGGCTTGAACTACGGTCTGGACTTTACCGGCGGTACGCTGATCGAGCTGACCTACGAGCGTCCGGCGGACGTGACCAAGGTCCGTGCGCAACTGGGCGACGCCGGTTATCACGAGGCGATCGTGCAGAGCTTCGGTGCGACTACCGACCTGCTGGTGCGCATGCCGGGTGAAGACCCGCAACTGGGTCACCAGGTGGCCGAGGCGCTGCAGAAGGTCGGCGGCGACAACCCGGCACAGGTCAAGCGTGTCGAGTTCGTCGGTCCGCAGGTGGGTGAGGAGCTGCGCGACCAGGGCGGCCTCGGCATGCTGATGGCGCTGGGCGGCATCCTGATCTACCTGGCCTTCCGCTTCCAGTGGAAGTTCGCGGTCGGTGCCATCGTCTCGCTGGTGCACGACGTGGTGGTGACCGTGGGTATCCTGTCGTTCTTCCAGATCACCTTCGACCTGACGGTGCTGGCGGCGGTACTGGCGATCATCGGCTACTCGCTCAACGATACCATCGTGGTATTCGACCGGGTTCGGGAGAACTTCCGGGTACTGCGCAAGGCCAGCCTGATCGAGAACATCAATATCTCGACCACCCAGACCCTGCTGCGGACCATGGCAACCTCGATCTCCACCCTGCTGGCGATCGCGGCGCTGCTGTTCTTCGGTGGCGACAACCTGCACGGCTTCTCCGTGGCGCTGTTCGTCGGTGTGCTGGCGGGCACCTACTCGTCGATCTATATCGCCAACGTGGTGCTGATCTGGCTGAACCTGAGCAGCGAGGACCTGATTCCTCCGGCCAACACCCAGAAGGAAATCGACGACCGTCCTTGACGTCCGTCCTCCCTCCGACTGTCACCCTGAAAGGCGCGAGTATTGAACTCGCGCCTTTTTTCATGTTCCAAGGCTAGGAGAGATGCGGAAAGGTTCCGCTTGTGATGGTCAGGAGGTTCACGTGAACAAGTCGTTGCTGGTGGGTGCTGTGCTGGGTGCTGTCGGTGTCACCGCCGGAGGTGCTGTTGCGACCTACAGCATGGTGAAGAGCGGCCCTGAGTATGCGCAAGTGTTGGCGGTCGAGCCGGTGAAAACCCAGGTGAAGACGCCACGCGAAGTCTGTAAGGATGTTGCCGTGACCCGGCAGAAACCGGTGCAGGACGAGCACCGTCTGGCCGGTACCGCGATCGGTGCGGTCGGCGGCGGCCTGCTCGGCAGTCTGGTGGGCAATGGTCGTGGCAAGACCCTGGCGACAGTGGTCGGTGCCGTGGGTGGCGGTTATGCGGGGAACAAGGTGCAGGAGGGCATGCAGGAGCGTGACACTTACACCACGACCCAGACCCGCTGCAACACGGTCAATGATATCAGTGACAAGATCGTCGGCTACGACGTGCGTTACCAGCTCGACGGCAAGGAAGGTCGGGTACGCATGGACCGTGATCCGGGCAACCAGATCCCGGTGGACAAGGACGGTCGGCTGATTCTGAGCCAGGCTCCGGCCCAGCCAGGTCAGTAATCGCAGGCACAAAAAAAGCACCCCTCGGGGTGCTTTTTTCGTTCTGGCGTCTTAGCGCTTCAGCGAAGCCGGCAGGTGCGGCTGGATCGCCGTCAGTACGGCCTTGAAGCACTTGGTGTTGCCGGCGACGATATGGCCTTTCTCGAGGAAGTCGTGGCCGCCGGTGAAGTCGCTCACCAGGCCGCCCGCTTCCTGGATCAGCAGGGCGCCGGCTGCCATGTCCCATTCGGACAGGCCCGACTCCCAGAAGGCGTCGAAACGGCCGGCGGCCACGTAGGCCAGGTCCAGGGCGGCGGAACCGGCGCGGCGGATGCCGGCGGTCTGGCCGACCAGGGCGCGGAACATGCCCAGGTAGTTGTCCAGGTTGTCCATCTGGTCGTCACGGAACGGGAAGCCGGTACCCAGCAGGGCGCCGTCGAGGCTGGTACGCGGGCTGACGCGCAGGCGGCGGCCGTTCAGTTGGGCGCCACGGCCACGGCTGGCGGTGAATTCTTCCTGGCGAACCGGGTCCAGGACCACGGCGTGCTCCAGACGGCCACGGTATTTGCAGGCAATGCTGACCGAGAAGTGTGGAATGCCACGCAGGAAGTTGGTGGTGCCATCGAGTGGGTCGATGATCCACAGGTAGTCTTCGCCTTCGCCGCTGCCGGCGTGGAAGCCGGTTTCTTCACCGCGGATGGCGTGGGTCGGATACGCCTTGCGCAGCGCGTCGATGATTTTCTGCTCGGCGGCACGATCGACCTCGGACACGTAGTCCTTGGCGTCTTTTTCGTCGACCTTGATGCTATCCAGGCGCTCGATGGAGCGGAAGATCAATTCACTGGCGGCGCGGGCGGCGCGCAGCGCGATATTCAGCATGGGCTGCATGGACATTTCACCTAGAGTGTTAAAGAAAGCCGAACATTCTAACAGAAAAGTCTTGCCGGTGAAGGACGACATTCGGTTTCGTGGCGCAAACCCCAGTGCTTCTGTAAGATTTGCTCCCCTTTGCCTTGTCCGAGAGCGCTTCGTCGTGCTGCAAAATATTCGTATCGTCCTGGTCAATACCAGTCATCCGGGCAATATCGGTGGGGCTGCACGAGCCATGAAGAACATGGGGCTGTCGCGTCTGGTGCTGGTCGAGCCGCGGGTTTTTCCTTCCGCCGAAGCCGACGCCCGGGCCTCCGGGGCCACCGATATCCTTGAAAACGCCGAAGTCGTCGCTACCTTGGAGCAGGCCCTGGCCGGCTGCACCCTGGTGCTGGGCACCAGTGCCCGTGACCGCAGCCTGCCCTGGCCGATGCTGGAGCCGCGCGAATGCGGAGTGAAGGTGGTCGAGGAGGCGGCGCAGGGGGCGCAGATCGCCCTGGTGTTCGGTCGCGAGGATTCCGGCCTGACCAACGATGAACTGCAGCGATGTCATTACCACGTGCATATCCCGTCGGACCCCGGCTTCAGCTCGCTGAACCTGGCGGCCGCGGTGCAGGTGTTGAGTTATGAGGTGCGCATGGCCTGGCTGGCACTGGAAGGTCAGCCGCACAGGGTCGAGAAGGATGATGTGGGTGACGAACTGGTTACCATGGATGAGCTGGAGCGCTTCTACGAGCATCTGGAGCAGACGCTGGTGGCTATCGAGTTCCTCGATCCGCAGAAGCCCCGGCACCTGATGGCGCGCCTGCGTCGGCTGTATGGTCGCAGCTCGATCAGTCGGGTGGAAATGAATATTTTGCGTGGCATCCTCACGGAAACCCAGAAAGCGGCCCGTGGCGAGCTCCTTAAGCGGAAGGAATGATGATGTTCGAGCGTTTGCGTGAAGATATCCAGAGCGTATTCCATCGTGACCCGGCGGCGCGCAATGCCTTTGAGGTGCTGACCTGCTACCCGGGCATGCATGCCATATGGCTGCATCGCCTGAGTCACGGGTTGTGGGTGCGCAACTGGAAGCTGCTGGCGCGGGTGGTGTCGAACTTCGGGCGTTGGCTGACCGGCATCGAGATTCACCCGGGTGCCAAGGTCGGGCGGCGGTTCTTCATCGACCACGGCATGGGGATCGTGATCGGCGAAACGGCCGAGATCGGCAATGACGTGACCATCTATCAGGGCGTGACCCTGGGCGGCACGAGCTGGAACAAGGGCAAGCGCCACCCGACCCTGGAGGATGGGGTGGTGGTCGGTGCCGGTGCCAAGGTGCTGGGGCCGTTCACGGTCGGTGCCGGGGCGAAGGTCGGTTCCAATGCGGTGGTGACCAAGGCGGTTCCGGCCGGTGCCACGGTGGTCGGTATTCCCGGGCGGATCATCATGAAGTCCGACGACGAGCAGGAGGCCAAGCGCAAGGCGATGGCCGAGAAGCTCGGTTTCGATGCCTACGGGGTGAGTGGCGATATGCCGGACCCGGTGGCGCGGGCTATCGGACAGATGCTCGATCACCTGCAGGCGGTCGATGGGCGTCTGGAGGGGATGTGTGGTGCGCTGAAGGATTTGGGCAGCAACTATTGCGCCAAGGATCTGCCGGAGCTGCACTGCGAGGGCTTTGCCGAGGTGAAGGCCGAGGGTGAGGCCAAGGCTGGCTGACCTGTGTTGGGCTTTCGGGCCCATTCGCGGGCTTGCCCGCGAATGACTCCAGGATCGCCAGGAGTGTCATTTGAACGCCCCCGCGAAAACCATCGGTCTAGCGCGATGCCATTACGCGCTGACTTTGCTATCATACGCGCGCTCTTTTACGGGTAAACCTGACTAAAGTACTAGGTCTTATAGTTGACTTAAATACTCGGGAATCGCATACTCGTACCCATTCCGTAACTCCGTGGTAATTGTCCATGCGACTGACTACAAAAGGCCGATACGCCGTGACCGCCATGCTTGACCTGGCGTTGCACGCGCAACACGGGCCGGTGTCCCTGGCCGATATCTCCGAGCGCCAAGGCATCTCCCTGTCCTACCTCGAACAGCTGTTCGCCAAGCTGCGTCGCAGCAACCTGGTTTCCAGCGTCCGTGGTCCGGGTGGCGGCTACCAGCTGTCGCGCGACATGCAGGGAATCCAGGTCGCCCAGGTGATCGATGCAGTGAATGAATCGGTCGACGCCACCAAATGCCAGGGGCTGGGTGATTGCCATTCCGGCGACACCTGCCTGACCCACCACCTGTGGTGCGACCTCAGCCTGCAGATCCACGAATTTCTCAGTGGCATCAGTCTGGCAGACCTTGTCACTCGCCGTGAAGTGCAAGAGGTTGCCCTGCGTCAGGACCAGCGCCGCTGTAATGGCAAGGCGCCGCGCCTGGATAAGATCGAAGCGTCCGCCGTCGAATGACAGCCAGAGAGCCAGCGGTGCGCCAGCCAGCCTGATTTAGGAGATAGTCCATGAAATTGCCGATTTACCTTGATTACTCAGCGACCACCCCGGTTGATCCGCGTGTCGCGCAAAAGATGAGTGAATGCCTGCTGGTCGACGGAAACTTCGGCAACCCGGCATCGCGCTCCCACGTGTTCGGCTGGAAGGCCGAGGAATCCGTGGAAAACGCCCGTCGCCAGGTGGCCGACCTGGTCAACGCCGACCCGCGTGAAATCGTCTGGACTTCCGGTGCCACCGAGTCCGACAACCTGGCGATCAAGGGTGTCGCGCATTTCTACCACACCAAGGGCAAGCACCTGATCACCAGCAAGATCGAGCACAAGGCGGTCCTCGACACCATGCGCCAACTGGAGCGCGAAGGTTTCGAGGTCACCTACATCGAGCCGGGTGAAGACGGCCTGATCACCCCCGCCATGGTCGAAGCCGCCCTGCGCGAAGACACCATCCTGGTGTCGGTGATGCACGTGAACAACGAAATCGGCACCGTCAACGACATCGCCGCCATTGGCGAGCTGACCCGCTCGCGCGGTGTGCTGTTCCACGTTGACGCGGCCCAGTCGACCGGCAAGGTCGAGATCGACCTGCAGAAGCTGAAGGTCGACCTGATGTCCTTCTCCGCCCACAAGACCTATGGTCCGAAAGGCATCGGCGCGCTGTACGTCAGCCGCAAGCCGCGTGTGCGCCTGGAGGCGACCATGCATGGCGGTGGTCACGAGCGCGGCATGCGCTCCGGCACCCTGGCGACCCACCAGATCGTCGGCATGGGTGAAGCCTTCCGTGTGGCCAAGGAAGACATGGCTGCCGAGAATGTCCGTATCAAGGCCCTGAGCGACCGTTTCTTCAAGCAGGTCGAGCACCTGGAGGAGCTGTACGTCAACGGCAGCCTGACCGCTCGCGTACCGCACAACCTGAACCTGAGCTTCAACTACGTCGAAGGCGAGTCGCTGATCATGGCACTCAAGGACCTGGCGGTCTCCTCCGGTTCGGCCTGCACCTCGGCTTCGCTGGAGCCGTCGTACGTACTGCGTGCCCTGGGCCGCAACGACGAACTGGCGCACAGCTCGATCCGCTTCACCTTCGGCCGTTTCACCACCGAGGAAGAAATCGACTACGCCGCGCAGAAGGTCTGCGAGGCGGTCACCAAACTGCGCGCCCTGTCGCCGCTGTGGGACATGTTCAAGGATGGCGTCGATATCTCGAAGATCGAGTGGGCGGCACACTAAATAAAGAAGCCGCCACATACAGATCCTGTAGCGACGCGGCAAATGATGTCTGGCGTAGCTGCAGGGTCGAGAGCGGCCCTGATGAGTGAGGAATAAGTACCATGGCTTACAGTGAAAAGGTCATCGACCACTACGAAAACCCGCGCAACGTCGGCAAGATGAATGCCGAGGACCCGGATGTCGGTACCGGCATGGTCGGCGCCCCGGCGTGTGGTGACGTGATGCGTCTGCAGATCAAGGTCAACGAGCAGGGCATCATCGAAGATGCCAAGTTCAAGACCTACGGTTGCGGCTCGGCTATTGCTTCCAGCTCCCTGGCGACCGAGTGGATGAAGGGCAAGACTCTGGATGAAGCAGAGACCATCAAGAACACTCAGCTGGCCGAAGAACTGGCCCTGCCGCCGGTGAAGATCCACTGCTCCGTTCTCGCCGAAGACGCCATCAAGGCCGCCGTTCGCGACTACAAGCAGAAGAAAGGCCTGATCTGACCGATCCGGCGTTGAAGATTTGAGCGAAAAGCTAAGGAGTCCCCGATGGCTATCAGCATGACAGAAGCGGCTGCTCGACACGTGCGACGCTCCCTCGACGGGCGCGGCAAGGGTGAAGGCATTCGCCTGGGTGTTCGCACCACAGGCTGTTCCGGCCTTGCCTACGTGCTGGAGTTCGTCGACGAGGTGGTGGCGGAAGACCAGGTGTTCGAGAGTCACGGCGAAAAAGTGATCATCGACCCGAAGAGTCTGGCCTACCTCGATGGCACCGAGCTGGATTTCGTCAAGGAAGGGTTGAACGAGGGCTTCAAGTTCAACAACCCCAACGTGCGCGGTGAGTGTGGCTGCGGCGAAAGCTTCAACGTCTGAGGCTATTCGTGGGTACTCCTTGTCATTTCGCCTTGTTCGAGCTGCAACCGAGCTTCACGCTGGACCTCGATCAGTTGGCCGCGCGCTATCGCGAGTTGGCGCGCGCCGTTCATCCGGACCGTTTCGCCGATGCCTCCGAGCGTGAGCAGCGGCTGGCGCTCGAGCGTTCCGCCAGCCTCAACGAGGCCTATCAGACCCTCAAGAGTCCGCCCAAGCGCGCGCGTTACCTGCTGGCGCTCAATGGCGGCGAGCTGCCGGTGGAGGTCACCGTGCACGATCCCGATTTCCTCATGCAGCAGATGCAGTGGCGTGAAGAACTCGAAGATCTGCAGGACGACGCCGATCTGCCGGGCATTGCCGCATTCAAGCGGCGCCTGAAGGTCGCCCAGGATGAATTGAACGACAGCTTCGCAGCTTGCTGGAGCGATGCTGCGCAACGCGAACAGGCCGAACGCCTGATGCGGCGCATGCAGTTCCTCGACAAGCTCACCTACGAAGTGCGCCAGTTAGAAGAGCGCCTCGACGATTAACTCCGTGCTGCCGCACGCCTGATATCCAGATAAGTCCAGATAACCATGGCCCTACTGCAGATCGCCGAACCAGGCCAAAGCCCACAGCCGCACCAGCGTCGTCTGGCGGTGGGGATTGACCTGGGTACTACCAATTCGCTGGTCGCTGCATTGCGCAGTGGTCTTTCCGAGCCCCTGGCCGATGCCGACGGGCAGGTGATCCTGCCGTCCGCGGTGCGCTATCACGCCGATCGCGTCGAAGTAGGCCTGTCGGCCCGTCTGGCGGCCTCCAGTGATCCGCTCAATACCGTGTTGTCGGTCAAGCGTCTGATGGGCCGTGGCCTGTCGGACGTCAAGCAGTTGGGCGAGCAACTGCCCTACCGCTTCGTTGGCGGTGAGTCGCACATGCCGTTCATCGACACCGTGCAGGGGCCGAAGAGCCCGGTGGAGGTTTCCGCCGATATCCTGCGGGTGCTGCGCCAGCGCGCCGAGGCGACCCTGGGTGGTGAACTGGTCGGGGCGGTGATCACCGTGCCGGCCTACTTCGACGATGCCCAGCGCCAGGCAACCAAGGATGCGGCCCGCCTGGCCGGGCTGAACGTGCTGCGCCTGCTCAACGAGCCGACCGCCGCGGCGGTGGCCTATGGCCTGGACCAGCACGCCGAAGGGGTGGTGGCGATCTATGACCTGGGGGGCGGCACTTTCGATATTTCGATCCTGCGCCTGACTGGCGGGGTATTCGAAGTACTGGCCACCGGTGGCGACAGTGCCCTGGGTGGCGACGATTTCGACCATGCGATCGCCGGCTGGATCATCGAGCAGGCCGGCTTGTCGGTGGATCTCGATCCGGGCGCGCAGCGCAGCCTGTTGCAGGCCGCCTGCGCGGCCAAGGAAGCGCTGACCGATGCGGCAACTGTCGAAGTGGTTTATGGCGACTGGCGTGCACCGCTGACCCGTGAATCCTTCGACGGGCTGATCGAGCCGATGATCGCCCGCAGCCTCAAGGCCTGCCGCCGTGCCGTGCGTGACTCGAACGTCGAGCTCGAAGACGTGCATGCCGTGGTGATGGTCGGTGGTTCGACCCGTGTGCCGCGTGTGCGTGAGGCGGTGGCCGAGATGTTCGGCCGCCAGCCGCTGACCGAGATCGATCCGGACCAGGTGGTCGCCATTGGCGCCGCGATCCAGGCCGATACCCTGGCCGGCAACAAGCGCGACGGCGGCGAATTGCTGCTGCTGGATGTCATCCCGCTGTCCCTGGGGCTCGAAACCATGGGTGGCCTGATGGAGAAGGTGATTCCGCGCAATACCACCATTCCCGTGGCGCGCGCCCAGGACTTCACCACCTACAAGGACGGCCAGACGGCCATGGCGATCCACGTGCTGCAAGGCGAACGTGAATTGATCAGTGACTGCCGCTCGCTGGCGCGCTTCGAACTGCGTGGCATTCCGGCCATGGTCGCCGGCGCGGCGAAGATCCGCGTGACCTTCCAGGTCGATGCCGACGGTCTGCTCAGTGTTTCGGCCCGTGAGCTGGGGTCGGGCGTCGAGGCGAGCATCCAGGTCAAGCCGTCCTACGGCCTGACCGACGGCGAAATCGCCCGGATGCTCAAGGATTCGTTCCAGTACGCCGGTGACGACAAGGTCGCTCGCGTGCTGCGTGAGCAGCAGGTCGACGCCCAGCGCCTGATCGAGGCGGTGCAGGGCGCCCTGGAGGCGGATGGCGAGCGCCTGCTCGACGCCGAGGAGCGCCTGGTCATCGAGTTGCAGGTGCAGGAACTGAGCGAACTGATAAAAGGAACCGATGGCCACGCCATCGAGCAGCAGACCAAGCGTCTGTCGCAAGTGACCGATGCCTTTGCGGCCCGACGCCTGGATTCGACGGTGAAAGCCGCGCTGGCCGGACGCAACCTGAACGAGATTGAGGAATAACGATGCCGCAGGTCATTTTTCTGCCCCACGAGAAGTTTTGCCCGGATGGCATGGTGGTCGAGGCCGAGCCCGGCATCTCGATCCTCGAACTGGCCCACGAGCACCATATCGAGATGGAAAGCGCCTGCGGTGGCGTGTGTGCCTGCACCACCTGTCACTGCATCATCCGCGAGGGCTTCGACTCGCTGGAAGAGGCCGATGAGTTGGAGGAAGATTTCCTCGATCGCGCCTGGGGGCTGGAGGCGCAGTCGCGCCTGGGGTGCCAGGCGATCGTCGGCACCGAGGACCTGACGGTCGAGATTCCCAAGTATTCGCTCAACCATGCTGCCGAAGCACCGCATTGATTCAAGGATCTATCATGGGTTTGAAGTGGACTGATGTGCTGGAGATCGCCATCCAGCTGGCTGAAAGCAAACCGGAAGTCGACCCGATGTCGGTCAATTTCGTCGATCTGCACAACTGGGTCATTCACCTGCCGGATTTCGACGACGATCCGGCTCGTGGTGGCGAGAAGGTCCTTGAGGCCATCCAAGGCTGCTGGATCGAGGAGCGCGACTGATCCGGCGGTAAGATCAAGCAATACCCGAGTTAGGCAATACCCAAGAACCCGCGTATAATTCGCGGGTTTAATTTTTCGCAAATTATCGTTTCTGGAGTTACACCATGGCTGTTCAACGCACTTTCTCCATCATCAAGCCTGACGCTGTTGCAAAAAACGTCATCGGTGAGATCACCACCCGTTTCGAAAAAGCCGGCCTGCGCGTTGTCGCTTCGAAGCTGAAGCAGCTGTCGAAAGCCGAAGCCGAAGGCTTCTACGCCGAGCACAGCGCTCGTGGCTTCTTCCCTGACCTGGTTGCCTTCATGACTTCCGGTCCGGTTGTCGTCCAGGTTCTGGAAGGCGAGAACGCTATCGCGCGCAACCGCGAACTGATGGGCGCCACCAACCCGAAAGAAGCCGCTCCAGGCACCATCCGTGCCGACTTCGCCGAGTCCATCGACGCCAACGCCGTTCACGGTTCGGACTCCGAAGCTGCCGCTGCTCGCGAAATCGCTTACTTCTTCGCTGCTACTGAAGTAACCACTCGCTAAGCCACGGCTGACGAGTGAAGGTGAATCCATGACTACATCTGCTGTTAAAACCAACCTGCTGGGGCTGACCCAGCCGGAAATGGAGAAATTCTTCGACTCGATCGGGGAGAAGCGTTTCCGTGCCGGTCAGATCATGAAGTGGATTCACCACTTTGGCGTCGACGATTTCGACGCCATGACCAATCTGGGCAAGGCCTTGCGCGAAAAGCTCAAGAACGTTGCCGAGATTCGCGGTCCCGAAGTGGTCAGCGAGGACATTTCCAGCGACGGCACCCGCAAGTGGGTGGTGCGCGTGGCGTCCGGCAGCTGTGTCGAGACCGTCTACATTCCCCAGGGCAAGCGCGGTACCTTGTGCGTTTCGTCCCAGGCCGGCTGTGCCCTGGACTGCAGTTTCTGCTCCACCGGCAAGCAAGGCTTCAACAGCAACCTCACCGCCGCCGAAGTGATCGGCCAGGTGTGGATTGCCAACAAATCCTTCGGCAGCGTCCCGGCGACCATCGATCGCGCCATCACCAACGTGGTGATGATGGGCATGGGCGAGCCGCTGCTGAACTTCGACAACGTCATCGCCGCCATGCACCTGATGATGGACGACCTGGGCTACGGCATCTCCAAGCGCCGCGTGACCCTGTCGACCTCCGGTGTGGTACCGATGATCGATGAGCTGGCCAAGCACATCGACGTGTCCCTGGCGTTGTCCCTGCACGCACCGAACGATGCGCTGCGCAACCAGCTGGTACCGATCAACAAGAAGTACCCGCTCAAGATGCTGCTCGAGTCGTGCCGCAACTACATGTCGAGCCTGGGCGAAAAGCGCGTGCTGACGGTTGAGTACACCCTGCTCAAGGATGTCAACGATCAGCCCGAGCACGCGGTCGAGATGATCGAGTTGCTCAGGGACACGCCGTGCAAGATCAATCTGATCCCGTTCAACCCGTTCCCGCACTCCGGTTACGAGCGCCCGAGCAACAACGCGATCCGGCGCTTCCAGGATCTGTTGCACCAGGCCGGCTACAACGTCACCGTGCGTACCACTCGCGGTGAAGACATCGATGCTGCCTGCGGGCAGTTGGTCGGGCAGGTGCTGGATCGCACCCGTCGTAGCGAGCGTTATATCGCGGTGCGCGAACTGAGCGCCGATGCCGATCTGCCTCGCAGCGCTTCGAGTCGAACCTGAGCTGATCTTGAGCTGATCTTGAGAGAGGAACTCCATGACCCTGCGCCTAGCGCTCTCCGTACTGTTCGCCGGCCTGCTGGCCGGCTGCGTTTCGACTGGCAATGTCGATCCGATGAGTACCGGCAAGGGGCGTGATGAGGCGCGCATGGCTTATGTCCAGCTGGGCATCGGCTATCTGCAGCAGGGCCAGACCGAGCAGGCCAAGGTGCCCCTGAAGAAGGCGCTGGAACTGAACAGCTCCGATGCCGATGCCAACGCCGCCCTGGCGCTGGTGTTCCAGGCCGAGATGGAATGGGACCTGGCCGACCAGCATTTTCGCAAGGCGTTGTCCTCGCGCCCGAACGATGCGCGGATCCTCAACAACTACGGTGGTTTCCTGTACGAGCGCAAGCAGTACAAGCAGGCCTACGAGCGCTTCGAGCAAGCCGCCGCCGACAGCCTTTATCCCGAGCGTTCGCGGGTCTACGAGAACCTCGGCCTGACCGCCCTGGCCCTGGGCGATCGGGAGTTGGCACGGCAGAACATGGACAAATCCCTGCGACTCAACCGCCAGCAGCCACGTGCCTTGCTGGAAATGGCTGAGTTGTCTTACGAAGACAGGCATTATGTGCCGGCGCGTGATTATTACGAGCGGTTCAGCCAGCTCAGCGAGCAGAATGCCCGTAGTCTGTTGCTCGGTATCCGCCTGGCGAAGATTTACGAAGATCGCGACAAGGTCGCCAGTTACGGCCTGCAATTAAAACGACTCTATCCCGGTACGCCGGAATATCAGCAATACCTGTCGGAGCAATGATGAAAGCGGCGCATCCAGAAGTTGTAGCAGCCACTCGCGTAAATCCCGGTGAGACCCTGCGTCAGGCCCGCGAAAGCAATGGCTGGACGCTGGCCGAAGTGGCCCTCAAGCTCAACCTGACGAGCACCTCCCTGAGCAACCTGGAGGCCGGTGCCTTCGACAAGTTGCCAGGGCATACCTTTGCCCGGGGTTATATCCGTGCCTACGCCAAGTTGCTGGGCATGGACCAGACCGTTCTGGTCCAGCAGTTCGACCAGTGCACCGGCACCGACTCCCAGGGCAGCAATGTGCATGCCCTGGGTCGCATCGAAGAGCCGGTGCGGGTTTCCCACACCATTTTGCGAATCGTCAGCCTGTTGCTGCTGATTGCCGTGATCGGTGGCGGCTTTGTCTGGTGGCAGGACCAGACCAGCCAGCGCACCAAGGATCAGGCGGCGATCAGCATGGAGCACGTCGAAGTCGAAAGCGCCGACGGCACCACGCAGATTCATCCGATCGACGAGCCGGAAGACCAGGCGGTCGCCCAGAACCAGTCCAGCCCGGAAGCGGAGCCGGCCGCGCCAGCCGCCGAAACCGCGGCTCCAGCGCCGACGGCTCCGGCAGCGCCTGCCACCCAGGCCGTGGTGCCGGTGCCCCATGCGGCGCAATCGCTGGTGGTTGCGCCACAGCCGGCGCCGAGCCCGGTGTCGCCGGTGTCGCCGACCGCTCCGGTCAATGGCGCTCCGGGCGCACCGGCCGCCGCGGCCAGTGTGCCGGTGGCCGGCGCCGGGCAGGTTCATGTGACCTTCATCGCCGATTGCTGGACTCAGGTCACCGACGGCGGTGGCAAGGTGCTGTTCAGCGGCCTCAAGCGCAAGGGCGATTCGCTCGAAGTCAGCGGCAAGCCGCCGTTCGCGGTACGCCTGGGCTATGCCAAGGGCGCACAGGTCACCTACAACGGGCAGGCGGTCGATGTCGCCCCGTTCACCAGCGGCGAGACTGCTCGCCTGAAGCTAGGTCAATAAGTCATGCACGGCGAATCCCCAATCAAGCGTCGCGAATCGCGTAAAATCTGGGTCGGCTCGGTGCCGGTGGGCGGTGATGCGCCTATCGCGGTGCAGAGCATGACCAACAGCGACACCAATGACGTGGCTGCCACGGTGGCCCAGATCAACCGTCTGGAAGCGGCGGGCGTCGATATCGTCCGGGTTTCCGTGCCGGACATGGACGCTGCCGAAGCCTTCGGCCGGATCAAGCAGCAGGTCAAGGTGCCGCTGGTTGCCGACATCCACTTCGACTACAAGATCGCCTTGCGGGTGGCCGAGCTGGGTGTGGACTGCCTGCGGATCAACCCGGGCAACATCGGTCGTGAAGACCGGGTGCGTGCGGTGGTCGATGCGGCCCGCGACCGTGGGATCCCGATCCGCATCGGTGTCAATGCCGGTTCGCTGGAAAAGGACCTGCAGAAGAAGTACGGCGAGCCGACCCCGGCGGCGCTGGTAGAGTCCGCGCTGCGCCATGTGGAGCATCTGGAGCGCCTGAACTTCCAGGACTTCAAGGTCAGTGTGAAGGCCTCCGACGTGTTCATGGCGGTGGAAGCCTACCGCCTGCTGGCCAAGGAAATCGTCCAGCCGTTGCACCTGGGCATCACCGAGGCTGGCGGTTTGCGTTCAGGTACGGTGAAATCGGCGGTCGGCCTCGGTATGCTGCTGGCCGAAGGGATTGGCGATACTATTCGCATCTCGTTGGCGGCCGACCCGGTCGAGGAAGTGAAAGTCGGCTACGACATTCTCAAGTCCTTGCACCTGCGGTCCCGTGGGATCAACTTCATCGCCTGCCCGAGCTGCTCGCGTCAGAACTTCGATGTGGTCAAGACCATGAACGAGCTGGAAGGGCGCCTGGAAGACCTGCTGGTGCCGATGGATGTCGCGGTGATCGGCTGTGTGGTGAACGGGCCCGGTGAAGCCAAGGAAGCCCATATCGGCCTGACCGGCGGTACACCGAACCTGATCTATATCGACGGCAAGCCGTCGCAGAAACTGACGAATGACAACCTGGTGGAGGAGCTGGAAAAGCTCATCCGGCAGAAGGCGGCCGAAAAGGTCGAAGCCGACGCGGCCCTCATCGCCCGCGGCTGATCGAAGAATTTAAGGAATATCTGTGAGCAAGTCCCTGCAAGCCATTCGTGGCATGAATGACATCCTGCCCGAGCAGACGGCGCTGTGGCGCTATTTCGAGGGCACCGTCGCCCGTCTGCTGGATAACTACGGTTACAAGCAGATCCGCACGCCGATCGTCGAATTCACCGAGCTGTTCAAGCGCTCCATCGGTGAAGTGACCGACATCGTCGAAAAAGAGATGTACACCTTCGAAGACCGCAACGGCGATTCCCTGACCCTGCGTCCGGAAGGCACCGCGGCCTGCGTGCGTGCGGTGCTGGAGCACGGCATCAGCGGTGGCGGCCAGCAACAGAAGCTGTGGTACATCGGGCCGATGTTCCGCCACGAGCGTCCGCAGAAAGGCCGCTACCGCCAGTTCCACCAGATCGGCTGCGAAGTGTTCAACATCGACGGCCCGGACATCGACGCCGAACTGATCGTGCTGACCTGGCGCCTGTGGGGCCTGCTGGGCATCCGCAACGCGGTCAAGCTGGAACTCAACAGCCTGGGCACCAGCGAATCCCGTGGCCGCTATCGCGAGGCCCTGGTGGAGTACCTGTCCGCGCGCTTCGACCAACTGGACGAAGACAGCCAGCGTCGTCTCAAGACCAACCCGCTGCGCGTGCTCGACACCAAGAACGCCGACACCCAGGCCGTGCTGGTGGACGCGCCGAAGCTGGCCGACTACCTCGACGAAGAGTCGCGCCTGCACTTCGAGGGCCTCAAGGCCCGCCTCGATGCGGCCGGCATCCCCTACGTGATCAACCCCAAGCTGGTCCGTGGCCTGGATTACTACAGCAAGACCGTGTTCGAGTGGGTCACCGACCAACTGGGTGCCCAGGGCACTGTCTGTGCCGGCGGCCGCTACGACGGCCTGGTCGAGCAGATGGGCGGCAAGCCGACCCCGGGCGTCGGTTTCGCCATGGGTATCGAACGCCTGATCCTGCTGCTGGAAACCCTGGAGCAGGTGCCTGAAGAGATTTCCCGCCAGGTCGACGTGTACCTGTGCGCCTTTGGCGAGGCCGCCGAGCTGGCGGCACTGGCCCTGAGCGAGAAGGTCCGCGACCGGTTGCCGAACCTGCGTTTGCAGATCAATGCCGGTGCCGGTAGCTTCAAGAGCCAGTTCAAGAAAGCTGACAAGAGTGGTGCGCTGTACGCCTTGATCCTCGGAGACGACGAATTGGCTCAGCAAGTGGTAGGTTTCAAACCCCTGCGTGGCCAGGGCGAGCAACAAAGCATTGCCTGGGATGCTCTTTCCGAGCACTTGTCCACCTGCGTCGTGCAGGGTTGAAGCTGTTAGAACAGCCGATTTAGAGAATAAGGAGTATTGGGGTGTCGAGTTCCGAAGAAGATCACGTAGCCGAGTTGAAGGAATGGTGGCAGCGCAACGGCAAACCCCTGGTCACCGGTGGCCTGCTGGCGCTGGTGGTGGTGTTCGGCTGGCAGGCCTGGCACAAGTACCAGAACAACCAGTCGCAAGGTGCCTCGGTGCTCTACCAGGAACTGCTGGAAAGCACCCTGACACCGGACGGCAAGCCTGATCCGGCGCGCGTCGCCGACCTGGCCGGCAAGCTCAATACCCAGTATGGCGGCAGTGCCTACGCGCAATACGGCAGCCTGTTCGTCGCCAAGGTCGCGGTCGACACCGGCAAGCTGGACGATGCCGCCACCGAGCTCAAGGCCGTGGTCGACAAGCCGGTCAATGCCACCCTGGGCGAAGTCGCGCGTCAGCGCCTGGCCCAGGTGTTGGCTGCCCAGAACAAGGCCGACGAGGCACTCAAGCTGCTCGACGGCGATACCGACAAGGCGTTCCTGGCCAGTCGCGAAGAACTCAAGGGGGACCTGCTGGTTCAACTGGGTCGTAACGATGAAGCCCATGCTGCGTACCAAAAGGCCAAGGCGGCGCTTTCCGATGAAGCGGCGGTCGGTGGCTTACAAATCAAGCTCGACGACCTGGCCAAAGGGGATGCGTGACGTGATCCGTTGGAAACATGCAGCATTGCTGGCCCTGGCCATTCTGGCCGCGGGTTGCAGCAGCAACAGCAAGAAAGAATTGCCGCCGGCCGAGCTGACTTCCTTCAAGGAAGAAGTGGTTCTGCAGAAGCAGTGGAGCCGCTCCATTGGCGATGGCCAGGGCAAGATCTACAACCTGCTGGTTCCAGCGGTTGACGGTGACACCCTCTACGCGGCTGATGACAGCGGCGTCGTGGTGGCCATGGACCGCATGAACGGCGACGTGAAGTGGAAGAAGGACCTGGAGCTGCCGGTTTCCGGTGGTGTCGGCGTCGGCTACGGCCTGGTGCTGCTGGGTACCCTCAAGGGCGAAGTGATTGCCCTGGATTCCGGCAGCGGCGAAGAAAAATGGCGCTCCCGCGTCACCAGCGAGGTGCTGGCTCCGCCGGCAACCAACGGCGACGTGGTGGTGGTGCAGACCCAGGATGACCGCGTGATCGGTCTCGACGCCTCCACCGGCAACCAGCGCTGGCTGTACGACAGCTCGCCGGCAGTACTGACCCTGCGCGGCACCGGTGCGCCGCTGGTGACCAACCACCTGGCGGTGGCTGGCCTGTCGACCGGCAAGGTCGTCGCGCTGGATACCCAGAACGGCGTGCCAGCCTGGGAAACCCGCGTGGCGATTCCACAGGGTCGTTCGGAACTGGAGCGTGTGGTCGACATCGACGGTGGCCTGCTGTTGTCCGGCGGCACCCTGTATGTCGCCAGCTACCAGGGCCGCATGGCCGCACTGGACCTGGAAAGCGGCCGGATCCTCTGGCAGCGTGATGCCTCCAGCTACGCCGGTGTCGCCCAGGGCTTCGGCAGCGTTTACGTCGCCCTGGCCTCGGGCACCGTCGAAGGTGTCGACGAGCGCTCCACCACCGCGATCTGGAGCAACGACTCCCTGGCCCGCCGTCAACTGTCGGCACCGGAGGTGTTTTCCAGCTATGTGGCGGTCGGCGACTTCGAAGGCTACCTGCACCTGCTGAGCCAGGTGGACGGTCGTTTCGTCGGTCGCGAGCGTATCGACAGCGATGGCCTGCGGGTTCGTCCGCTGGTGGTGGGTGACATGATTTATGTGTATGGCAACAGCGGCAAACTGGAAGCCCTGACCATCAAGTAAGGCTTTGACTATGCTTGGGGGAATCCCCAAGCGGCCTCGCTCTGCGAGGTTTGCGGCACCTTCCGGCGCCGCCCCCGAGCACCAGCCGCTGCCACGCAGCGGCTTTTGTATTTTCTGAAATAACGAAGTGGAGAGCCGCATGGTTCCCGTAATCGCCCTGGTGGGCCGACCGAACGTCGGCAAGTCCACCCTGTTCAATCGCCTGACCCGCAGTCGCGACGCCATCGTCGGCGACCTGTCCGGTCTGACCCGTGATCGCCAGTACGGTGAGGCTAAGTGGCAGGGGCGTTCCTATATTGTGATCGACACCGGCGGTATCTCCGGCGACGAGCACGGCATGGACGAGAAGATGGCCGAGCAGTCGCTGCTGGCCATTGAAGAAGCCGATGTCGTGCTGTTCCTGGTGGATGCCAAGGCCGGCTACACCGCCGCCGACCAGATGATCGGCGAGCACCTGCGCAAGCGCAACAAGCGTTCCTACGTGGTCGCCAACAAGATCGACAACATCGATCCGGATATGGCACGTGCCGAGTTCAGCCCCATGGGCCTGGGCGACGCGCTGCCGATCGCCGGCGCCCACGGTCGCGGTATCAACCAGATGCTGGAAATCGTCCTGGGTGACTTCCCTCGGGACGAGGCGGAACCTGAAGAAGGCGAGGCCGAAGAGGTTGCCGAAGGCGAGGAGGCCACGCGCATTCCGGGCCCGAGCGAGAAGGATGGCATCAAGATCGCCATCATCGGCCGGCCGAACGTCGGCAAGTCGACCCTGGTCAACCGTATGCTCGGCGAGGACCGGGTGATCGTCTATGACCAGCCAGGTACCACCCGTGACAGTATCTACATCCCGTTCGAGCGCAACGACGAGAAGTACACGCTGATCGACACCGCCGGTGTGCGCAAGCGCGGCAAGATCCACGAGGAAGTCGAAAAGTTCTCGGTGGTGAAGACCCTGCAGGCGATCAAGGACGCCAACGTGGTGATCTTCGTGATGGACGCCCGCGAAGGTGTGGTCGACCACGACCTGAACCTGCTCGGCTTCGCCCTGGAAGCCGGTCGCGCGCTGGTCATCGCCCTGAACAAGTGGGACGGCATGACCCCGGGCGAGCGTGACTACGTGAAGACCGAGCTGGAGCGCCGGCTGTTCTTCGTCGACTTCGCCGACATCCACTTCATCTCGGCGCTGCACGGCACCGGCGTGGGCAACCTGTACCAGTCGGTGCAGAACTCGTTCAAGTCGGCGGTGACCCGCTGGCCGACCAGCCGCCTGACCCAGATCCTCGAGGACGCGGTGTCCGAACACGCGCCACCGATGGTCAACAACCGCCGCGTCAAGCTGCGCTATGCCCACCTCGGTGGTGCCAACCCGCCGCTGATCGTGATCCACGGCAACCAGGTGGAGAAGGTCCCGAACTCCTATGTGCGCTACCTGGAAAACACCTATCGCCGTGTGCTGAAACTGGTAGGGACGCCGATCCGTATCGAGTTCAAGGGCGGCGAGAACCCGTTCGAAGGCAAGAAGAACACGCTGACCGACCGTCAGGTCAACAAGAAGCGTCGCCTCATGTCGCACCACAAGAAAGCCGAGAAGAAGCGCCGCGACAAGCGCTGATTCCGGACTCGGAAGAGGGCGCCCATGGCGCCCTTTTTCATGCCTGGTGGATACGTTATCCTCGAACCCTCCCGTGCCGTGTAGAGCCGGATGTTCAGCAGGGAAAACGGCCCCATGATCACCAGCAAGTTGCCGAATGTCGGCACCACCATCTTTACCCGGATGTCCCGGCTCGCCGCGGAAACCGGCGCACTGAACCTGTCCCAGGGCTTCCCTGATTTCGATGGCCCGCAAGCCTTGCGCGATGCAGTGGCCCGGCACATTGCCAGCGGCCATAACCAGTATGCGCCGATGACCGGCCTGCCGGCCCTGCGCCAGCAGGTGGCGGCGAAGATCTTCAGCAGCTATGGCGTCCATGTGAACGCCGATGCGGAAGTGACGATCACTCCCGGGGCGACCCAGGGTATCTTCTGTGCGATCCAGGCGGTGATTCGGCCGGGCGATGAGGTCATCGTCTTCGACCCCTGCTACGACAGCTACGAGCCCTCGGTGGAACTGGCCGGCGGGCGCTGCATCCACGTGCAACTGAGCCTCGACGACTTCGCCATCGATTGGCAGAAACTCGAGGATGCGCTCAGTCCGCGGACCCGGATGATCATTCTCAATACACCGCACAACCCCAGTGGTTCGCTGATCAGTCATGCCGAACTGGACCAGTTGGCGACGCTGATCGCCGATCGGGACATCTACCTGATCAGCGACGAGGTCTATGAGCACCTGGTCTACGACGATGTGCCGCATGCCAGTGTGCTGGCCCATGAGGCACTCTATCAGCGTGCGTTCGTCGTCAGTTCGTTCGGCAAGACCTACCACGTCACCGGCTGGAAGACCGGCTACGTGATTGCGCCGCCGGCCCTGAGTGCCGAATTGCGCAAGGTGCATCAGTACGTCAGCTTTTGCGGCGTGACTCCGTTGCAGTACGCCCTGGCCGACTATATGGAAGAAGACCCCGGCCATGTGCAGCGCCTGCCGGCGTTCTACCAGCAAAAGCGCGACCTGTTCTGCGACCTGCTCAGCCAGTCGCGTTTCAGCTTCAGGCGTGTGGCGGGTACCTATTTCCAGCTGGTCGATTACTCGCAGATCCGCCCGGACCTGAACGACGTCGACATGGCGATGTGGATGACCCGCGAGCATGGCGTGGCGGCGATCCCGGTATCGGTGTTCTACCAGACACCGCCCGAGGGCCAGCGGCTGGTTCGCCTGTGTTTTGCCAAGCGCGAGGAGACGTTGCGTGAAGCTGCGGAGAAATTATGCGTGATCTGAGTACGTTGCCCGATCTGAAGCTGGCCCTGGTACAGACGTCCCTGGCCTGGCATGACCGTCAGGCCAACCTGGAGCATTTCGAGGTGCTGCTGGAGCAGGCCCGCGGCGCCGACCTGATCATCCTGCCGGAAATGTTCACCACCGGTTTTTCCATGGAGTCCAGGACCCTGGCCGAGCCGGAGAATGGCCCCACCACCCAGTGGCTGCGTCGCCAGGCGAAAAAGCTCGATGCGGTGGTCACCGGCAGCGTGATCGTGCATGCCGCCGATGGCAGCCATCGCAACCGGCTACTGTGGGCGCGGCCGGATGGCGAGGTCTGGCACTACGACAAGCGCCACCTGTTTCGCATGGCGGGCGAGCACAACCACTACACCCCTGGCGAGCGCCAGGTGCAGTTCGAACTCAAGGGCTGGCGGGTGCGCCCGCTGATCTGCTACGACCTGCGTTTCCCGGTGTGGAGTCGGGATGCCCATGACACCGATCTGCTGCTTTATACCGCGAACTGGCCGGGCGCCCGACGTCTGCACTGGAATCGCCTGTTGCCGGCCCGGGCGATCGAGAACCTCTGCTATGTGGCGGCGGTGAACCGGGTCGGGACCGATGGCAAGGGCTTTTCGTACACCGGCGACAGCCAGGTGCTGGATTTCCAGGGCGAGTCGCTGCTGGGAGCGGGGGAGGCCGATGGCGTGTTCCAGGTCAGCCTCAGCGCTGCCGAGCTGGCGGCGTATCGCGAGCGGTTTCCGGCCAATCTGGATGCCGACAGCTTCGAGTTCACCTGATTCGGTGGTCGGCAGGCTTGCCCGCGAATGGGCCCTTGAACTGAACACAAGCTCCAGAAAGAAAGAGGCCCCGAGGTGTTCACCCCGGGGCCTCTTTCCTTTATCGCGACGGACGCTTACGCGGCCTTGCTCGCGGTCGACTGGCTCAGCGAGCGGTTCAGGGCGCTGAACACCGCCTTGAAGCTGGCCGTGGTGATGTTTTCATCGATACCCACGCCGTGCACCGCACGTTCACCGTTCACACGCAGCTCGATGTAGGCCGCAGCCTTGGCGTTGGTGCCCGCGCCGATGGCGTGCTCGTTGTAGTCCATGATCTCCACCGGGACCGGCAGGCCGGCCACCAGGGCTTCCAGGGCGCCATTGCCCTTGCCGCGCCAGTGCAGGTTAGTCTCGCCCTGGCCCTTGCTCGCCACTTCGACTTCGACGCTGCTGTTGCCGTTCTCTTCCTGCAGGCGATGGCTGACCAGCGCATACGGGGTGTTGGCCTGCAGGTACTCGCTGTGGAGCAGGGCGTGGATCTGCTGGGCGGTCATTTCCAGGCCCAGGCGATCGGTTTCGCGCTGTACCACCTGGCTGAATTCGATCTGCATGCGACGTGGCAGGCTGATGCCGTACTCCTGCTCCAGCAGGTAGGCGATACCGCCCTTGCCCGACTGGCTGTTGACGCGGATCACCGCCTCGTAGCTGCGGCCGATGTCGGCCGGGTCGATCGGCAGGTACGGTACTTCCCACAGGGCGTCCGCCTGCTGCTGGGCGAAGCCCTTGCGGATCGCATCCTGGTGCGAGCCGGAGAACGCGGTGTGAACCAGGTCGCCGACATAGGGATGACGTGGGTGCACCGGAATCTGGTTGCACTCCTCGACCACCTTGCGCACACCGTCGATGTCGGAGAAATCCAGTTGCGGGTCGAGACCCTGGGTGTACATGTTCAGGGCCACGGTCACCAGGTCGACGTTACCGGTACGCTCGCCGTTGCCGAACAGGCAGCCTTCGACACGGTCGGCGCCGGCCATCAGGCCCAGCTCGGTGGCGGCTACGCCGGTGCCACGGTCATTGTGGGTGTGCAGGCTGATAATCACGCTGTCACGACGGTTGATGTTGCGGTGGAACCACTCGATCTGGTCGGCATAGACGTTCGGAGTGGCCACTTCGACGGTGGCGGGCAGGTTGAGGATCACCTTGTTCTCGGGGGTCGCGTTCCACACCTCGACCACGGCGTCGCAGACTTCCTTGGCGAACTCCAGCTCGGTGGCGCTGAAGGTTTCCGGGGAGTATTCGAACTGCCACTGGGTTTCCGGCTGCTGGGCGGCGTACTTGACGAACAGTTTGGCCGCGTTCACCGCGATATCTTTCACGCCCTGTTTGTCCTGGTTGAAGACGATGCGGCGGAACGACGGGCTGGTGGCGTTGTACAGGTGCACGATGGCCTTCTTGGCGCCGCGCAGGGATTCGAAGGTGCGGGCGATCAGGTCTTCACGGGCCTGGGTGAGCACCTGGATGGTAGTGTCGTCCGGGATATGGCCGTCTTCGATCAGGGTACGCACGAAGTCGAAGTCGGTCTGCGATGCGGCCGGGAAGGACGCCTCGATTTCCTTGACGCCGACGCTGACCAGGGTTTTCCAGAAACGCAGTTTTTTCGCCGAGTCCATCGGCTCGATCAGCGACTGGTTGCCGTCGCGCAGGTCGGAACTGCACCAGATCGGCGCGGCAGTGATGGTTTTCGACGGCCAGGTGCGGTCAGGGAGGTTGATCACCGGGAATGGACGGTATTTCGAAGACGGATCTTTGAGCATGCTCATGGGGAATTCCTTGTTTGTCAGGGCCGAAAAGAGGCGGCCAGCCGGTGTAGCGTTGTCAGGAAAAAGCCTGGGGATGAGGCACCGCGATTCAGCCCGGCAGTCGTGCGCTGACGAGGCAGAGACTGCGGTGTTGACGACGCTGAATGAGGGTATGGGACGTTTTCATGCTTCCAACCCTAACCAGTGGGGTGAAAGATGGCAAGCCTGTAGAAAAATTTGAGAGGAATACTCGATAAAATGGCTTTTTCGAGATTTTATTCTGCTTCGGGCGCGGAAAGTCTAGAACAATTGCGCACTATTTTGGACCGGCGCAATCCTTCTCGCCACCTTGTACGGCCTTGAAGGCGCTCCGCCGTGTGCTGCGCGAGGGACAGCGCAGACAAAAAAGGAGGCCCGAAGGCCTCCCTTTTCCATTGCCCGACACCCTTACAGGCTGGAGATCCGGGCGTGCTGCTCGGCCAGCTTGCCCAGGGCCTGTTCGGCTTCGGCGAGCTTGGCGCGCTCCTTCTCGATGACTTCAGCCGGAGCCTTGTCGACGAATGCGGCGTTCGACAGCTTGCCGCCGACGCGCTGGACTTCGCCCTGCAGGCGCTGGATTTCCTTGTCCAGGCGAGCCAGTTCGGCGCCCTTGTCGATCAGCCCGGCCATGGGCACCAGCACTTCCATCTCGCCGACCAGGGCGGTGGCGGACAGTGGTGCTTCTTCGCCGGCGGCCAGCGCGGTGATCGATTCGAGCTTGGCCAGCTTCTTCAGCAGTGCCTCGTTTTCCTTCAGGCGACGCTGGTCTTCGGCACCGGCGTTGTTGAGGAACAGTGCCAGCGGCTTGCCCGGACCGATGTTCATTTCGGCGCGGATGTTGCGCACGCCGAGCATGAGGCCCTTGAGCCATTCGATATCGCCTTCGGCCGCCTGGTCGATGCGCTCCTCGTTCGCCACCGGCCACGGTTGCAGCATGATGGTCTTGCCTTCGGCACCGACCAGCGGCGCCAGGCGCTGCCAGATTTCCTCGGTGATGAACGGCATGAACGGGTGCGCCAGGCGCAGGGCCACTTCCAGTACGCGCACCAGGGTGCGACGGGTGCCGCGCTGGCGCTCGACCGGCGCATTCTCGTCCCACAGCACCGGCTTGGACAGTTCCAGGTACCAGTCGCAGTACTGGTTCCAGATGAACTCGTAGAGCGCCTGGGCGGCCAGGTCGAAACGGAACTGGTCGAGCTGGCGGGTCACTTCGGCTTCGGTACGCTGCAGTTGCGAGATGATCCAGCGATCAGCCAGCGACAGCTCGTAGGCCTCGCCGTTCTGGCCGCAGTCCTCGCCCTTGTCGAGCACGTAGCGGGCGGCGTTCCAGATCTTGTTGCAGAAGTTGCGGTAGCCTTCGACGCGGCCCATGTCGAACTTGATGTCGCGACCGGTGGACGCCAGCGAGCAGAAGGTGAAGCGCAGGGCGTCGGTGCCATAGCTGGCGATGCCCTCGGCGAACTCGGCGCGGGTCTGCTTCTCGATGGCTTTCTGCAGCTTGGGCTGCATCAGGCCGGTGGTGCGCTTCTGCACCAGCGCCTCGAGCTCGATACCGTCGATGATGTCCAGCGGGTCGAGAACGTTGCCCTTGGACTTGGACATCTTCTGGCCCTGGCCGTCGCGCACCAGGCCGTGGACGTAGACGGTCTTGAACGGAACCTGCGGGGTGCCGTCCTCGTTCTTCACCAGGTGCATGGTCAGCATGATCATCCGGGCGACCCAGAAGAAAATGATGTCGAAGCCGGTCACCAGCACGTCGGTGGGGTGGAAGGTCTTGAGGAACTCGGTCTGCTCCGGCCAGCCCAGGGTGGAGAAGGTCCACAGGCCCGAACTGAACCAGGTGTCGAGAACGTCGTTGTCCTGCTGCAAGGCGATGTCCGCGCCGAGGTTGTGCTTGGCACGCACTTCGGCTTCGTCGCGGCCGACATAGACCTTGCCCGACTCGTCGTACCAGGCCGGAATCCGGTGGCCCCACCACAGCTGGCGGCTGATGCACCAGTCCTGGATATCGCGCATCCAGGAGAAGTACATGTTTTCGTACTGCTTGGGCACGAAGGCGATGCGGCCGTCCTCCACGGCGGCAATGGCCGGTTCGGCCAGCGGCTTGGTCGACACGTACCATTGGTCGGTCAGCCAGGGCTCGATGACGGTGCCGGAACGGTCGCCCTTCGGCACCTTCAGGGCGTGATCGTCGACGCTGACCAGGAGGCCCGCGGCGTCGAAGTCGGCGACGATCTGCTTGCGCGCCTCGAAGCGGTCGAGGCCGACGTATTGCGCCGGGATCTTGCCGTCGATGCTTTCGTTCAGCGTGCCGTCGAGGTTGAACACCTGGCAGGCCGGCAGGACGCTGGCGTTCTTGTCGAAGATGTTCAGCAGCGGCAGGTTGTGGCGCTTGCCGACTTCATAGTCGTTGAAGTCGTGGGCCGGGGTGATCTTCACGCAACCGGTGCCGAATTCGGGGTCGCAGTAGTCGTCGGCGATGATCGGGATGCGACGGCCAACCAGTGGCAGCTCGACGAATTTGCCGATCAGGGCCTTGTAGCGCTCGTCGTTCGGGTTCACCGCAACGGCGGAGTCGCCGAGCATGGTTTCCGGGCGGGTGGTGGCGACGATCAGGTGGTCCAGGCCTTCGGCGGTACGGGCTCCGTCAGCCAGCGGGTAGCGCAGGTTCCACAGGAAACCCTTCTCGTCGTGGTTTTCCACCTCGAGGTCGGAAATGGCCGTGTGCAGCTTGGTGTCCCAGTTGACCAGACGCTTGCCGCGGTAGATCAGTCCATCCTCGTGCAGGCGCACGAAGGCTTCCTTGACCGCCTCGGAGAGACCGTCATCCATGGTGAAGCGCTCGCGGCTCCAGTCCACCGACGAACCCAGGCGCCGGATCTGCCGGCTGATGTTGCCGCCGGACTGCTCCTTCCATTCCCAGACCTTCTCCAGGAACTTCTCGCGCCCCAGGTCGTGGCGGTTCTGGCCCTGGGCTTCGAGCTGGCGCTCCACCAGCATCTGGGTGGCGATACCCGCGTGGTCGGTGCCCGGCTGCCACAGGGTGTTGCGGCCCTGCATGCGGCGGAAACGGATCAGCGCGTCCATGATCGCATTGTTGAAGCCGTGGCCCATGTGCAGGCTGCCGGTGACGTTCGGCGGCGGGATCATGATGGTGTAGGAGTCACCCGCTCCCTGCGGGGCGAAGTAGTTCTCGGACTCCCAGGTCTGGTACCAGGAAGTTTCAATGGCGTGCGGCTGGTAGGTCTTATCCATGCGCGGCGGGACCCTTAGGCATTAATTCAGGAAAGCCGGCAAGTATAACGGGGATATGGCGCGGGGCGTAGACCTCATTTCAGGAAGGGTACTGGCTGAGCAGGCGCTCCATCCGGGCGTCCAGGCGGCGCTTGATCTCGGCCTCGATATGCGGCGCGAAATCGTCGATCACATCCTGCATGATCAGTTGTGCGGCGGCACGCAGTTCGCTGTCCAGATGCAGCAGGGCATCCTGGTTCCTGCCTCGGGCAGGTTCGGCGGCGGGAGCGGCGGTCGCCGGCCCGGGCGTCGGTGCGGGCTGGGTGACGGCCGGTCTGTCGGCTTCGATTGGAGCCTCGACCCTGGTGGCCTCGACCTGAACTTCGGTCCTGCTCTTGCTGCCCACCATGTCGAACAGCAGCGGAATCTGCCCTTCGGCAGGGACGGTTTCGGTCAGCAGCGGCGGTTGCAGGGTTTCGTCACCCAGCAGCTTGCGGATCGACTCGAGCTCGTCCAGCAGGGGAGCGGCCTTTTGTGATTGTTTTGGAGTGTCCATCGGGTTGCTCAAAGTCGCTGTAGACGGTGATCTTGCAGAGGATAGCCCTGTTCGCGGTAGAAGCGGAAACTCTCCCGCGCCGCCTGGCGGATGGTTGGGTCTTCCACCACCACTTCCGCGATGCGGGCAAACCGCGATGCGAACGGCGGGACCCGCTTGTCCAGGTTGACCAGCAGGTCTTGGTGGGGGCCGGGATCGTCTCCCAGCCCCAGCACGACGCTGCCTTGCGGCTCGCTTTCGGCGGGGCCGTGAGGCACGAAGCTTTCGCCCTTGAAACGCCACAGCCGGGCGTCGAGTTCCTCGCGCTGCGCGGCATCGCTGCAATGCAGGTAGATCCGGTGGCCCAGGCGCCAGGCCTTTTCGGTCAGCTTGCAGGCAAAATCCAGGCGCGCCATGGGATCCGCACTGGGAAGGATATAGAAGTCGACTTGGGTCATGGGGAATTCCGCAGGCCGGGCGGCGGCGTTCACGGACGCCGCCGCCCGGCAGGCTCAGGGTCAGGCCTTGGCACGGTCCAGCAGGTATTGGGTCAGCAGCGGAACCGGACGACCGGTGGCGCCCTTGTCCTTGCCTCCGCTGATCCAGGCCGTGCCGGCGATGTCCAGGTGGGCCCAGTTGAGGTTCTTGGTGAAGCGCGACAGGAAGCAGGCGGCAGTGATGGTGCCGGCCTTCGGTCCGCCGATATTGGCAATGTCGGCGAACGGGCTGTCCAGCTGCTCCTGATATTCGTCGAACAGCGGCAGTTGCCAGGCGCGGTCATCGGCCTGGCGGCCGGCGCTCAGCAGTTGTTCGATCAGTTCGTCGTTGTTGCCCAGCAGGCCCGAGGTGTGCGAGCCGAGGGCGACGATGCAGGCGCCGGTCAGGGTGGCGATGTCGATCACCGCCTGCGGCTTGAAGCGCTCGGAGTAGGTCAGGGCATCGCACAGCACCAGGCGGCCTTCGGCGTCGGTGTTGAGGATCTCCACGGTCTGGCCGCTGAGGGTGGTGACGATGTCGCCCGGACGGGTCGCGCCGCCGCTCGGCATGTTCTCGGCGCAGGCCAGGATGCACACCAGGTTGATCGGCAGCTTGAGTTCCAGCACGGCCTTCAGGGTGCCGAAGACGCTGGCGGCACCGCCCATGTCGAACTTCATCTCATCCATGCCGGCGCCCGGTTTCAGGCTGATGCCGCCGGTGTCGAAGGTGATGCCCTTGCCGACCAGGGCGAATGGCTTCTCGGATTTCTTGCCGCCGTGGTACTGCATGACGATCAGGCGGGGTGGCTGGTCGCTGCCCTGGCCGACCGCATAGAACGAACCCATGCCCATTTCCTTGATCTTCTTCTCGTCGAAGATCTCCACCTTCAGGCCCTTGTGGGCCTTGCCCAGGCTCTTGGCCTGTTCGGCGAGGTAGCTCGGGTGGCAGACGTTCGGTGGCGCGTTGCCCAGGTCGCGGGTGAAGGCCATGCCGCTGGCGATGGCCTTGGCATGGGTCACGGCGCGCTCGACTTCGGCCAGGGCGGCCTTGATGGTGACCAGGGTGATTTTCTTCAGGGCGCGCGGTTCGGCCTTCTGGCTCTTGTAGGCGTCGAAACTGTACTCGCCATCGAGCAGGCTTTCGGCCAGCAGGCGGGTCTTGCCGTAGCTGTCGCGACCCTTGACCACCACTTCGTCGAGCGCGAGCACGGCGTCGCTGCCGCCCAGGCCCTTGAGGGTACCGAGGATGCTGGAGACGATCTTGCGGAACGGCCGGTCGCCCAGTTCGGCGTCCTTGCCCACGCCCACCAGCAGTACGCGGTCTGCCTTAAGGTTCGGCAGGCTCTGCAGCAGCAGGCTCTGGCCGACCTTGCCGGCCAGGTCGCCGCGCTTGAGGATGGCAGCGATGGCGCCACCCGCCAGTTCGTCGAGCTTCTGTGCGACAGGGCCGAACTTGCGGCCTTCGCCGACGGCGACTACCAGGGTGGCGGTCTTCAACGTTTCCGGGCTAACGCTTTTTACAACCAGTTCCATGTCTGGGTCCCTGAATATAAGGTCAGTTGGCGCACAGCGGGGCTCTGCGCTGGGTGGCTTGGCGACACTGTGGCGCGCAAGCGACAAAGGCGGCAGTTTGAACCTCGCCGACCGCTGCTGACAACCCTGCGTTGCAGCTTTGCGTGCGCGGTTGAGCGTGCGCAGTGACAGGGGCGGTCAATCACAGGATAATGCGCCATCCTTTCGGGTGGCTCGCAGTGCAGGCCGCCCTGTTTGCTTGTTTGGCCGCCTTAGCCTGACAACCCTGGAGTGTCTGGTTTGATCGTCTTTCGTTATCTGTCTCGCGAAGTCCTGGTTACATTGAGTGCCGTCAGCGCCGTCCTGCTGGTGATCACCATGAGCGGGCGCTTCGTCAAGTTTCTCGCCCAGGCCGCTTCGGGTGCCCTGGACCCGGGTTCGCTGTTCCTGATCATGGGGTTTCGCCTGCCCGGCTTCCTGCAACTGATCCTGCCACTGGGTCTGTTCCTCGGGATTCTGCTGGCCTATGGCCGGTTGTACCTGGAAAGCGAGATGACCGTGTTGTCCGCCACGGGCATGAGCCAGCAGCGGCTGCTCGGCATGACCATGGCTCCGGCATTGCTGGTGGCGCTGCTGGTGGCCTGGCTGAGCCTGTCCCTGGCCCCCCAGGGCGCCTACCAGTTTCAACTGGTGCTGAACAAGCAGGATGCCCTGACCGAGTTCGACGTCCTGGAGCCGGGGCGCTTCCAGGCATTGAATGACGGTTCGCGCATCACCTACACCGAAAAGCTCTCCGATGACCGTTCCCATCTGGGTGGCGTGTTCATTTCCGAGAAGCGCCTGGGCCAGGACAAGAAGGACCGTGGTATCTCGGTGCTGGTTGCCGACCATGGCCGCCTCGAGGTCAAGCCGGACGGCAATCGTTTCCTGGTCCTGGAGGATGGCTATCGCTATGACGGCAGCCCGGGGCAGGCCGACTACCGGGTGATCAAGTACGACACCTACGGCGTACAGATGGACAAACCGGAAATCAGCAACGAGGTGACCGACCGCGATGCACTGGCCACCCACGACCTGTGGGGCAGCAGTGAGCGCAAGTCGATTGCCGAGCTGCAATGGCGCCTGTCGTTGCCGCTGCTGGTGTTCATCGTCACACTGATGGCGGTGCCGCTGTCGCGGGTCAATCCGCGTCAGGGGCGCTTCCTCAAGCTGCTGCCGGCGATTCTGCTGTACATGGCCTACCTGACCATGCTGATTTCCGCCCGCGGCGCCCTGGAGAAGGGCAAGCTGTCGCCGCTGCTCGGCCTGTGGTGGGTGCATGGGCTGTTCCTGGCGATCGGCCTGGGACTGCTGTATTGGGAACCGTTGCGTTTGAAGCTGGCGAGTCGTCGCGGCATGAAGGAGATGGCTCGTGGTTAAGCTCGACCGCTACATTGGCAGTGCCGTGTTCATGGCGATCCTGGCCGTGCTCGGGATCATCCTCGGCCTGGCCTCGCTGTTCGCCTTCATCGACGAGATGGGCAACATCAGCGATACCTACACCTGGGGCGACGTGCTCAGCTTCGTGCTGCTGACCGCGCCACGACGGGTCTACGACATGCTGCCGATGGCCGCGCTGATCGGTTGCCTGATCGGCCTGGGCAGCCTGGCCAGCAACAGCGAACTGACCATCATGCGCGCGGCGGGCGTGTCCATCGGGCGTATCGTCTGGGCGGTGATGAAGCCCATGCTGGTGCTGATGCTCGTCGGTGTGCTGGTAGGCGAGTACGTGGCGCCGGTCACCGAAAGCAAGGCCCAGGCCGACCGGGCGCTGGCCCAGGGTTCCGGCGATGCCCAGAGTTCCAAGCATGGCTTGTGGCACCGCCAGGGTGACGAGTTCATCCATATCAACGCCGTGCAGCCCAATGGCCTGCTCTACGGGGTGACCCGCTACCAGTTCGACGACCAGCGGCGTCTGCAATCCTCGAGTTTCGCCAAGCTGGCGCGCTTCGAACAGGATCACTGGACCCTGACGGACGTGACCACCACCCATTTCCGTGGTGATCACACCGAAGTCATCAACACGCCGCAGGAGACCTGGGGCGTGTCCCTCCAGCCGAACCTGCTGAGCACCGTGGTGATGGTGCCCGAGGCGCTTTCGATCAGTGGTCTGTGGAGCTACATCCACTACCTGGCGGACCAGGGGCTGGCCAACGGTCGCTACTGGCTGGCGTTCTGGGTCAAGATCCTGCAACCTTTGGTCACTGCGGCACTGGTGCTGATGGCTATCTCGTTCATCTTCGGTCCGCTGCGGTCGGTGACCCTCGGTCAGCGGGTGTTCACCGGGGTGCTGGTCGGTTTCACCTTCCGCATCGCCCAGGACCTGCTCGGCCCGTCGAGCCTGGTGTTCGGCTTCCCGCCGCTGTTCGCGGTGCTGGTGCCGGCGGGGATCTGTGCGATTGCCGGCTTCTGGCTGCTGCGACGCGCCGGATAGACGCCTCGCACCGCTCTGGATAGCCCGAAAAAAGCCTCTGCCGACCGGCAGGGGCTTTTTTGTACCTGTCGCCCCGCCGGTTGACGTGACGCCTTGCTTGCGCATCAGGTACAATTCCCGGCTATTTTTCGGCGGGCAGTCTGCCTGCAACCTTTTTGAGTGTTGACCCGTGAGTGATTTGAGTCATATCCGCAATTTCTCCATCATCGCCCACATTGACCATGGCAAGTCGACTCTGGCCGATCGCTTCATCCAGATCTGCGGCGGCCTGGCCGAGCGCGAGATGGAAGCGCAGGTGCTGGATTCCATGGACCTCGAGCGCGAGCGCGGGATCACCATCAAGGCCCACAGCGTTACCCTGTACTACAAGGCCAAAGACGGCATCACCTACCAGCTGAACTTTATCGATACCCCGGGTCACGTCGACTTCACCTACGAAGTCAGCCGTTCCCTGGCGGCCTGTGAAGGTGCCTTGCTGGTGGTCGACGCCGGCCAGGGTGTCGAAGCCCAGTCCGTGGCCAACTGCTACACGGCGATCGAGCAGGGCCTGGAAGTCATGCCGGTCCTGAACAAGATCGACCTGCCGCAGGCCGAGCCGGAGCGGGTGAAGGAAGAGATCGAGAAGATCATCGGGATCGACGCCACCGACGCCGTCACCTGCAGTGCCAAGACCGGCCTGGGGGTCGACGAGGTGCTCGAGCGCCTGGTGACCACCATTCCGGCACCGGAAGGCAATATCGACGATCCGCTGCAGGCGCTGATCATCGACTCGTGGTTCGACAACTACCTGGGCGTCGTGTCCCTGGTGCGTGTGCGCCACGGCCGCGTGAAGAAGGGCGACAAGATCCTGGTCAAGTCGACCGGCAAGATCCACCTGGTGGACAGCGTCGGCGTCTTCAACCCGAAACACACCGCCACCGCCGACCTGAAGGCGGGCGAGGTGGGCTTCATCATCGCCGGCATCAAGGACATTCACGGGGCACCGGTCGGTGACACCCTGACCCTCAGCTCGACGCCTGACGTCGACGTGCTGCCGGGCTTCAAGCGTATCCAGCCGCAGGTCTATGCCGGCCTGTTCCCGGTCAGCTCCGACGACTTCGAGGACTTCCGCGAAGCCCTGCAGAAGCTGACCCTCAACGATTCCTCGCTGCAGTACACCCCGGAAAGTTCGGATGCACTGGGCTTCGGTTTCCGTTGCGGCTTCCTCGGCATGCTGCACATGGAGATCATCCAGGAGCGCCTGGAGCGCGAATACGACCTGGACCTGATCACCACCGCGCCGACGGTAATCTTCGAGCTCAAGCTCAAGAACGGTGAAACCATTTACGTCGACAACCCGTCCAAGCTTCCGGACCTGTCCGCCATCGAGGACATGCGTGAGCCGATCGTACGGGCCAACATCCTTGTGCCGCAGGAGCACCTGGGTAACGTCATTACATTGTGTATCGAAAAGCGCGGGATCCAGCACGACATGCTGTTCCTCGGCTCACAGGTGCAAGTCACCTACGATCTGCCGATGAACGAAGTGGTCCTGGACTTCTTCGACCGTCTCAAATCCACCAGTCGCGGCTATGCTTCGCTGGACTATCATTTCGATCGCTACCAGTCGGCCAACCTGGTCAAGCTGGACGTGCTGATCAATGGTGAGAAGGTCGACGCCCTGGCGTTGATCGTGCATCGGGACAACGCGCACTACAAAGGCCGTGCGTTGACCGAAAAGATGAAAGAACTGATTCCTCGTCAGATGTTCGACGTTGCCATCCAGGCCGCCATCGGCGGTCAGATCGTGGCGCGGACAACCGTCAAGGCGCTCAGAAAGAACGTGCTGGCCAAATGCTACGGTGGTGACGTGAGCCGTAAGCGCAAGCTGTTGGAGAAGCAGAAGGCCGGTAAGAAACGCATGAAGCAAGTAGGTAACGTGGAAGTTCCACAGGAAGCCTTCCTTGCGGTGCTCAGGTTGGATAGTTAGGTCCTATGTCACTAAATTTCCCGCTGTTGCTGGTCATTGCCGTCGCTGTCTGCGGTCTGTTGGCGTTGCTCGATCTGGTCTTTCTGGCTCCACGGCGGCGGGCGGCGATCGCCAGCTACCAGGGCAGCGTCGCGCAGCCTGACGTGGCCGTGGTCGAGAAGCTGAACAAGGAGCCCTTGCTGGTCGAGTACGGCAAGTCCTTCTTCCCGGTGCTGTTCATAGTGCTGGTGCTGCGCTCGTTTCTGGTCGAGCCGTTCCAGATTCCATCCGGCTCGATGAAACCGACCCTGGATGTGGGTGATTTCATCCTGGTGAACAAGTTCTCCTACGGGATTCGCCTGCCGGTGATCGACAAGAAGGTGATCCCGGTCGGTGATCCGCAGCGCGGGGATGTCATGGTGTTCCGCTATCCGAGCGATCCGAACGTCAACTACATCAAGCGTGTAGTCGGGCTGCCGGGTGACACGGTGCGCTACACCAGCGACAAGAGGCTGTTCGTCAACGGTGAGTCGGTGGCCGAGCAACTGGTGGGTAACGAGCCGGGCATGCTGGGCAGTGCCGAACTCTATAAAGAGAAGCTGGGCGCCGTCGAGCACCTGATCCGCAAGGAAATGGGCCGTTATCGCGCGCCGCCGGATCACGAGTGGAAGGTACCGGCCGGCCATTACTTCATGATGGGCGACAACCGCGACAACTCCAACGACAGCCGCTACTGGGATGACCCCAACATTCCCAAGGAACTGCTGGGCATGGTTCCCGACGAGAATATCGTCGGCAAGGCCTTCGCGGTCTGGATGAGCTGGCCTGATCCCAAGTTCAGCCGCATGCCGACCTTTTCGCGGGTCGGCTTGATCAAGTAGCCCAAACGGCGCTGTTGAATACAGCGCCGAATGCTTTTCAGGTACTTGAAGACGATGAGAGTGACTATGCGGTCCGCCGCTCCCCAGAAGGGCCTGTCGTTTGTGGGCTGGTTGCTGGCCCTCGCGCTGGTGGCCTTCGTCAGCAGCACGGCATTCAAGGTGGTTCCGTTTTACCTCGACTATCTGTCGATGAAGAAAATCATCATGTCGGTGGAAACCGACAAGGCGGCGGACGTGACCACCGTCAACGACTTTTACACCCATGTTGCCCGTGGCATGCAGGTCAACAGTATTCAGGATGTGGATTTGAACAAGGCGTTAAACGTAACGGTGGAGGGCAGCCGATTTCTTGCCCATCTGAAATACGAGCAGCGCGTCGCGCTGATCCAGAATATCGATCTGGTGGTGAAATTCGACCACGAATTCAGCGTGGGTAAACCGTGAGCCTGTCCCTGAGCCGTCTCGAGCGCAAGCTCGGCCATACCTTCAAGGACCAGGAGCTGATGCTCCTGGCCCTGACACACCGCAGCTTTGCCGGGCGCAACAACGAGCGCCTGGAGTTCCTGGGCGATGCGATCCTCAACTTCGTGGCTGGCGAGGCGCTGTTCGAGCGTTTTCCCCAGGCCCGCGAAGGCCAGTTGTCGCGTTTGCGCGCACGCCTGGTAAAAGGTGAAACACTGGCCGTACTGGCCCGTGGTTTCGAACTGGGCGACTACCTGCGCCTGGGTTCCGGCGAGCTCAAGAGCGGCGGTTTCCGCCGCGAGTCGATCCTGGCCGACGCCCTGGAAGCATTGATCGGTGCGATCTACCTGGATGCCGGCATCGAAGTGGCCCGTGAGCGCGTGCTGGCCTGGTTGGCCTCGGAGTTCGACAGCCTGACGCTGGTCGATACCAACAAGGACCCCAAGACCCGCCTGCAGGAGTTCCTGCAATCGCGGGCCTGCGAGCTGCCGCGTTACGAAGTGGTGGATATCCAGGGTGAGCCGCATTGCCGGACCTTCTTCGTCGAGTGCGAAGTCACCCTTTTGAACGAGAAGAGCCGTGGGCAGGGCGTCAGCCGTCGTATTGCCGAACAGGTGGCGGCCGCTTCAGCACTGATCGCCCTGGGCGTGGAGAATGGCAATGACTGATTCAACTGCAACACGCTGCGGCTATGTCGCCATCGTTGGCCGGCCGAACGTGGGCAAGTCCACGCTGCTGAACCACATTCTCGGACAGAAGCTGGCGATCACCTCGCGCAAACCGCAGACCACCCGCCACAACATGCTCGGGATCAAAACCGAAGGCGAGATCCAGGCGATCTACGTCGACACCCCGGGCATGCACAAGAGCAACGAGAAGGCGCTCAATCGCTACATGAACAAGACCGCCTCGGCGGCCTTGAAAGACGTCGACGTGGTGATCTTCGTCGTCGATCGTACCCGCTGGACCGATGAGGACCAACTGGTCCTGGAGCGTATCCAGTACGTCGAGGGCCCGGTGATCGTTGCCCTGAACAAGACCGACCGGATCGAGGACAAGGCCGAGCTGATGCCGCACCTGAGCTGGTTGCAGGAGCAGTTGCCGAAGGCGCAGATCGTGCCGATCTCCGCGCAGCAGGGGCACAATCTCGATACCCTGGAAGGCCTGATCGCCCAGCATCTGCCGGAGAACGAGCACTTCTTCCCGGAAGACCAGATCACTGACCGCAGCAGCCGTTTCCTCGCCGCCGAACTGGTGCGCGAGAAGATCATGCGTCAGCTGGGGGCGGAACTGCCCTACCAGATCACCGTCGAGATCGAGGAGTTCAAGCAGCAGGGCGCCACCTTGCACATCCATGCGCTGATCCTCGTCGAACGCGATGGTCAGAAGAAGATCATCATTGGTGACAAGGGTGAGCGGATCAAGCGCATCGGCAGCGAAGCACGCAAGGACATGGAGCTGCTGTTCGATTCGAAGGTCATGCTCAACCTGTGGGTCAAGGTGAAGGGCGGCTGGTCCGATGACGAGCGCGCCCTGCGTTCGCTGGGTTACGGCGACCTCTAACTCTTCCTGTAGGAGCAGGGCTTGCCCGCGAAGCTTTCAGGTCCCGCCGACCTGTCTCGCGGGCAACTGATGTCGATCGGCCTCTCCCACAAGTAAAAGCTCCCCCGCGAGGCTTCATGTCCGCCAATCCTCCACCCGGCCAACCGGCCTATGTCCTGCACTCCCGCGCCTACCGCGAAAACAGCGCCCTGGTGGATTTCATCACGCCCCAGGGCCGGCTGCGCGCGGTGCTGCGCAATGCGCGGGGCAAGGCCGGAACCCTGGCGCGGCCGTTCGTGCCGCTGGAGGTCGAGTTCCGGGGGCGTAGCGAACTGAAGAATGTCGGCCGCATGGAGAGCGCCGGGGTTGCCGTGTGGCTGAGCGGCGACGCGCTGTTCAGCGGTCTCTACCTCAACGAGTTGCTGATCCGCCTGCTGCCTGCCGAGGATCCGCACCCGGCACTGTTCGAGCATTACGCCCTGACCCTGCTGGCCCTGGCCGAAGGCCGTCCGCTGGAGCCGCTGCTGCGTTCATTCGAATGGCGGCTGCTGGACGATCTCGGTTATGGCTTTGCCCTGAGCGTGGACATCCATGGCGAGCCACTGGCAGCGGACGGCATGTATCGGCTACAGGTCGACGCCGGCCTGGAACGGGTCTACCTGTTGCAGCCCGGGCTGTTCCAGGGCAGTGAGCTGCTGGCGATGGCCGAGGCCGACTGGAGCGCGGTCGGCGCTCTTTCTGCGGCCAAGCGGCTGATGCGCCAGGCGCTCGCCGTGCATCTGGGTGGCAAGCCGCTGGTCAGTCGCGAGTTATTCCGCAAACCCTGAGCGGGCAGGGCGGCTGCGTGAATTTGATCGATGGAACTGAACGTGCGGGCCTGCGTCCCGTGTATGCTGTGGGGCGAATCTTCCACTCTTCAGGAGCCTTTCCGTGAGCACCAGCACCCGCATCCTTCTCGGCGTGAATATCGACCACGTTGCCACCCTGCGTCAGGCCCGGGGCACCCGCTACCCTGATCCGGTCAAGGCCGCGCTGGACGCCGAGGAAGCCGGAGCCGATGGCATCACCGTGCACCTGCGCGAAGACCGCCGGCATATCCAGGAGCGCGACGTGTTGCTGCTCAAGGATGTGCTGCAAACCCGCATGAACTTCGAGATGGGTGTGACCGAGGAAATGATGGCGTTCGCCGAGCGCATCCGTCCGGCCCACATCTGCCTGGTGCCGGAAACCCGCCAGGAACTGACCACCGAAGGCGGCCTGGACGTGGCCGGCCAGATCGAGCGGATTCGGGCGGCGGTCGAGCGCCTGAGCCGGATTGGCAGCGAGGTATCGCTGTTCATCGATGCCGACGAGCGGCAGATCGCGGCAGCCAAACAGGTTGGCGCTCCGGCGATTGAACTGCACACCGGGCGTTATGCCGATGCCGAAACCCCGGCCGAGGTGGCCGAGGAGCTGAAGCGTATCGCCGATGGCGTGGCGTTTGGCGTGGGCCAGGGGCTGATCGTCAATGCCGGGCATGGCCTGCACTACCACAACGTCGAGGCGGTGGCGGCGATTGCGGGGATCAACGAGCTGAACATCGGCCATGCGCTGGTGGCTCATGCGCTGTTCGTCGGCTTCAAGGGGGCCGTGGCGGAAATGAAGGCGCTGATCCTGGCGGCTGCGGCCAAGGCCTGACTCAGAGCTGCGACGGCTGCTCGGTCGGCTTGGTCTTGTCCACGCCCGGTATGTGCAGCGCACCTTCGGCGACCTGGCTGCCCTCGAGCTGCGGCTGGGTCACCCAGGTCAGGATGTCGTAGTAGCGGCGGATGTTGGCGACGAAATGCACCGGCTCGCCACCCCGGGCATAGCCGTAGCGGGTCTTGCGATACCACTGCTTCTGCGACAGGCGTGGCAGCATCTTTTTCACATCCAGCCACTTGTTCGGGTTCAGCCCCTCGTTTTCGGCGAGCTTGCGCGCGTCGTCGAGGTGACCGCTGCCGACGTTGTAGGCCGCCAGGGCGAACCAGGTGCGATCCGGCTCCTCGATCTTCTCGTCGAGCTGGTCCTTCATGTAGGCCAGGTACTTGGCGCCGCCGATGATGCTCTGCCTGGCATCCAGGCGGTTGGACACGCCCATGGCCTGGGCAGTGCTCTGGGTCAGCATCATCAGGCCGCGCACGCCGGTCTTGGAGGTGACGTCCGGCTGCCACAGCGATTCCTGGTAGCCGATGGCCGCCAGCAGGCGCCAGTCGATCTTTTCTTCCTTGGCCGCGGCCTGGAAGTGCTTCTCGTACTTGGGCAGGCGCTGCTGCAGGTGCTGGGCGAAGGTGTAGGCGCCGACATAGCCGAGGACATCGACGTGCCCGTAGTAGCGGTCCTTCAGGCGTTGCAGGGTGCCGTTCTTCTGCACCTTGTCGAGGTAGGCGTTGACCTCGTTGAGCAGGCTGTTGTCGTCGCCGGGAGCCACGGCCCAGCGCTGGTTGCGGGCATCGCCGAGGTCGAAGGCGACCCTGACGTTGGGGAAGTAGACCTGGTTCATCGCCACTTCGTTGGAATCCACCAGGGTCAGGTCGATCTGCCCCTCGTCGACCATACGCAGCAGGTCGACGACTTCGACCGCGTCGGATTCTTCGTATTCTATTGCGGGATTCTGCTTTTTCAGTTCGGCCAGCTGTTCGGCGTGGGTGCTGCCCTTCAGAACCGTGATGCGTTTGCCGGCCAGGTCCGCAGGCGTGGTGGGGCGTGGCTGGCCATTGCGGTAGATGATCTGCGGGGTGACTTCCAGGTAAGGATGGGAAAAGCGCGCCTGCTGCTGGCGCTCGTCGCTGCCCACCAGGCCGGCGGCCGCCAGGACCGGGCCGTTGGGTTTGCCCAGTTGGCCGAACAGATCGTCGAGGTTGTCGGCCGTTTCGATCTCGAGCTTGACCCCCAGGTCATCGGCAAAGCGTTTGACCAGCTCGTACTCGAAGCCGGTTTCGCCGTTGCGATCCTGGAAATAGGTGGCCGGACTGTTGCGGGTGATCACGCGCAGTACGCCATCCTCCTTTACGCGCTCGAGCGTGCTGGGTTTCTCAACACAGGCGCCGAGCATCAGGAAGAGTCCGGTTGCGATGAGCCACTTGGCACAGCGCTGGCGGAAAGCAGTTTGGGAAAACATGTGCGCAGTATACGCAAAGGACCTCGGCCGCCATATCTCGACAGATGGGTGCCGGTCTGCTAGCGAATCCCGGGCAGGGCTGCAGGCCTCTGGAATGGGGACTCGCAATGGCGCGACAGAGCAAAAATAACCGTCTTGAATGCCTTTGATGCCTTTTAATAATAAGCAGCGAGGCGTGAATCGACATCCGGCCTGCGCGAGGATGCCGTTTCGGGTGCCGTCGCGGGCGGTTTAGGCTAGAATGCACGGCCTCAAAGCACACCCCCTTCCCGAGGCTGTCCCGAAGATGTTGATCCTGCGCGGTGCTCCTGCCCTTTCCGCCTTTCGCCACGGCAAACTTCTCGAGCAACTGAGCCAGAAAGTTCCGGCTGTCAGTGGCCTGTATGCCGAGTTCGCCCACTTCGCCGAAGTGACCGGCGACCTGACCGGCGACGAACAGCAAGTGCTGGCCCGTCTTCTGAAATACGGCCCGAGCGTGCCGGTTCAGGAGCCAAGCGGTCGTCTGTTCCTGGTGCTGCCGCGTTTCGGCACCATTTCGCCCTGGTCGAGCAAGGCCAGCGACATCGCCCGCAACTGTGGCCTGGGGAAAATCCAGCGTCTGGAGCGCGGTATCGCCTTCTACGTGGCCGGTCAGTTCAGCGAGGCCGAGGCCGAACTGATCGCCGCCAGCCTGCATGACCGCATGACCCAGATCGTCCTGGGCAGCCTGGAGCAGGCCGCCGGCCTGTTCAGCCATGCCGAGCCGAAGCCGCTGACCGCGGTCGATATCCTCGGTGGCGGCCGCGCCGCGCTGGAGAAGGCCAACGTCGAGCTGGGCCTGGCCCTGGCCGAAGACGAAATCGACTACCTGATGAACGCCTTCACCGGCCTTGCGCGCAACCCGCATGACATCGAACTGATGATGTTCGCCCAGGCCAACTCCGAGCACTGCCGTCACAAGATCTTCAACGCCAGTTGGGATATCGACGGCGAGAGCCAGGATAAAAGCCTGTTCGGCATGATCAAGAACACCTACCAGATGCACAGCGAAGGTGTCCTGTCGGCCTACAAGGACAACGCCTCGGTGATCGTCGGCAACGTCGCCGGCCGTTTCTTCCCGGACCCCGAAACCCGCCAGTACGGCGCGGTGCAGGAGCCGGTGCACATCCTGATGAAGGTCGAGACCCACAACCACCCGACCGCCATCGCGCCGTTCCCTGGCGCCTCCACCGGTTCCGGTGGCGAGATCCGTGACGAAGGTGCCACCGGTCGCGGTGCCAAGCCGAAGGCCGGCCTCACCGGTTTCACCGTCTCCAACCTGCAGATCCCCGGCTTCGAACAGCCTTGGGAAGTGCCGTATGGCAAGCCCGAGCGTATCGTCAACGCCCTCGACATCATGATCGAAGGCCCGCTGGGCGGCGCCGCGTTCAACAACGAGTTCGGCCGTCCGGCCCTGACCGGCTACTTCCGTACCTTCGAGCAGTCCATCAACACCCCCCACGGCGAAGAAGTGCGCGGCTACCACAAGCCGATCATGCTCGCCGGCGGCATGGGCAACATCCGTGCCGAACACGTGCAGAAGGGTGAAATCAGCGTCGGCGCCAAGCTGATCGTGCTCGGCGGCCCGGCGATGCTGATCGGCCTGGGCGGCGGTGCGGCCTCGTCGATGGCCACCGGTACCAGCTCGGCCGACCTGGACTTCGCCTCGGTGCAGCGCGAAAACCCGGAAATGGAGCGTCGTTGCCAGGAAGTGATCGACCGCTGCTGGCAGTTGGGCGACCACAACCCGATCCGCTTCATCCACGACGTGGGTGCGGGCGGTCTGTCCAACGCCTTCCCGGAACTGGTCAACGACGGCGACCGCGGTGGCCGTTTCGAACTGCGCAACGTGCCCAACGACGAGCCGGGCATGGCCCCGCACGAAATCTGGAGCAACGAGTCCCAGGAGCGCTACGTACTGGCGGTCGACGCGGCCGACTTCGAGCGTTTCAAGGCGATCTGCGAGCGTGAGCGTTGCCCGTTCGCGGTGGTCGGCGAAGCCACTGCCGAGCCGCAACTGACCGTCACCGACAGCCACTTCGGCAACAGCCCGGTGGACATGCCGCTCGAAGTGCTGTTGGGCAAGCCACCGCGCATGCACCGTTCGGTCAAGCGCGAAGAGGAACTGGGCGACGATTTCGATCCGAGCAGCCTGGCGCTCGCCGACAGCATCGAGCGCGTCCTGCACCACCCGGCCGTGGCCAGCAAGAGCTTCCTGATCACCATCGGCGACCGCACCATCACCGGCCTGGTCGCCCGTGACCAGATGGTCGGCCCCTGGCAGGTGCCGGTAGCCGACGTGGCCGTCACCGCCACCAGCTTCGACGTCTACACCGGTGAAGCCATGGCCATGGGCGAGCGCACTCCGCTGGCCCTGCTGGATGCCCCGGCGTCCGGCCGCATGGCGATCGGCGAGACCCTGACCAACCTGGCCGCCTCGCGTATCGGCAAGATCTCCGACATCAAGCTGTCGGCCAACTGGATGTCCGCTGCCGGCCATCCGGGTGAAGACGCGCGCCTGTACGACACCGTGAAGGCGGTCGGCATGGAACTGTGCCCTGAGCTGGGCATCACCATTCCGGTGGGCAAGGACTCCATGTCCATGGCCACCCGCTGGAAGGACGACGGCGTCGACAAGAGCGTGACCTCGCCGCTGTCGCTGATCGTGACCGGCTTCGCCCCCGTGACCGACATCCGCAAGACCCTGACGCCGGAACTGCGCATGGACAAGGGCACCACCGACCTGATCCTGATCGACCTGGGTCGTGGCCAGAACCGCATGGGCGCCTCGATTCTCGCCCAGGTGCACGGCAAGCTCGGCAAGCAGGCGCCGGACGTCGATGACGCCGAAGACCTGAAGGCCTTCTTCGCGGTGATCCAGGGCCTCAACGCCGATGGTCACCTGCTGGCCTACCACGACCGTTCCGACGGCGGTCTGCTGGTCAGCGCCGTGGAAATGGCCTTCGCCGGCCACTGCGGCCTGAACCTGACCCTCGATGGCGTCGCGGAAACCGCCGCTGACATCTCGGCCATCCTGTTCAACGAGGAACTGGGGGCGGTGATCCAGGTTCGCCAGGACGCCACCGCCGAAGTGCTGGCGCAGTTCAGCGCTGCCGGCCTGGGCGAGTGCGTCTCGGTGATCGGCCAGCCGTTGAACAACGGCGAGATCAGCATCAGCTTCAACGGCGAAACCGTGTTCAGCGGCGAGCGTCGCCTGCTGCAGCGCCAGTGGGCGGAAACCAGCTACCGCATCCAGCGCCTGCGCGACAACGCCAACTGCGCCGACCAGGAATTCGACGTCCTGCTCGACGAGAGCAACCCGGGCCTGAGCTACAAGACCAGCTACGACGTGAACCAGGACGTCGCTGCGCCGTACATCAAGAAGGGCATCCGCCCACAGGTGGCGGTACTGCGCGAACAGGGCGTCAACGGCCAGGTGGAGATGGCGGCGGCGTTCGACCGTGCCGGTTTCAGCGCCATCGACGTGCACATGAGCGATATCCTCGCCGGTCGCGTCGACCTGAACGCGTTCAAGGGCCTGGTCGCCTGCGGCGGCTTCTCCTACGGTGACGTGCTGGGCGCCGGCGAAGGCTGGGCCAAGTCGGCACTGTTCAACAGCCGTGCCCGCGATGCCTTCCAGGGCTTCTTCGAGCGCAGCGACAGCTTTGCCCTTGGCGTGTGCAACGGTTGCCAGATGATGTCCAATCTGCACGAGCTGATCCCGGGCAGCGAGTTCTGGCCGCACTTCGTCCGCAACCGTTCCGAGCAGTTCGAGGCGCGGGTGGCGATGGTGCAGATCCAGGAGTCGAACTCGATCTTCCTGCAAGGCATGGCCGGTTCGCGCATGCCGATCGCGATCGCCCACGGCGAAGGTTATGCCGAGTTCGAAAGCGAGGAAGCGCTGCTGCAGGCCGATCTGTCGGGTTGCGTGGCCATGCGTTATGTCGACAACCACGGCAAGGTCACCGAGACCTATCCGGCCAACCCGAACGGCTCGCCGCGCGGGATCACCGGCCTGACCAGCCGCGACGGTCGCGTCATGATCATGATGCCGCACCCTGAGCGTGTGTTCCGTGCCGTGCAGAACTCCTGGCGTTCGGACGACTGGAGCGAAGATGCACCGTGGATGCGCATGTTCCGTAACGCGCGCGTCTGGGTGAACTGAGCCGGCGATGTACAAGCTCGCCTTCTTCGTTCCACCCAGCCATGTGGAGCAGGTCAAGAGCGCCGTATTCGCCGCCGGTGGCGGACGGATCGGCGCCTATGACCACTGCGCATGGCAGGTGCTGGGCCAGGGCCAGTTCCGCCCGCTGGACGGCAGCCAGCCGTTCCTCGGGCAGACCGGTGTGGTCGAGCAGGTGGACGAGTGGAAGGTCGAGCTGGTCGTCGACGATTCACTGATTGCGGCGGTGGTGCTGGCGCTCAAGCAGAGCCATCCCTACGAAACGCCGGCGTATGAGGTCTGGCGTCTGGCCGACTTCTGAGCGTTGCCCGCAGGGCCTCGCCAACTCCCGCGGCCTGTACGCCGATCAGCAGGTGCCAGGCACCGCCTGTCAACGGGCTGATACCCTTGCAGCCGAGCGCACTCAGTTGGGCTTCGGACAACTTGTCCACATCCTCCAGTTGTACCCGCAGCCGCGTCTGGGCGACACAGTCCAGTGCCAGCACATTCTCCCTGCCTCCCAGCGCGTCCAGCCACTGTTGCAGTTGGCCGGGACTGATGGCGTTCACCTCGACGGCGACTGGGGCGCTGGCTGCCGGGAGGTGCGTGGCGGTATTGGGCAGTGCCAGGCGGATCTCGTCGGCGATGCCGTCGGCCAGCGGGCCGACCACCACTTGCAGGCTGCCGCCCTGGCCGGGGCGGACCACGGCGAGGGCCCCCAGCTCCTTCAGTTCGCTGTCCATGGCCTTGTCCCGGTCCCGCAGTTCCAGGCGCAGGCGGGTGGTGCAGGCGCCGACCGTCAGCAGGTTGTCGGCGCCGCCGAGGGCGCGGATGTAGGCTGCGGCCCGCTGGCTGTCGTCCAGTGTCTGGTTGGTCGCCGGATTGGCGATAATCTCGCGTCCCGGGGTCTTGAGGTCGAAACGCCGGATGCAGAAATCGAACACCGCGTAGTAGATCGCCGCGTAGGCCAGGCCAACCGGCAACACCAGCCAGCCATTGGTGGACTTGCCCCAGCCCAGGGCCATGTCGATGGCACCACCGGAAAAGGTGAAGCCGAGATGGATGTCGAGCAGGTTGGTGATCGCCATCGACAGCCCGGTCAACAGTGCATGAACCACATAGAGCAGCGGCGCGAGGAACATGAAGGCGAACTCGATGGGTTCGGTCACGCCGGTGAGGAACGAGGTCAGCGCCATCGACAGCAGGATGCCACCCATCAGCTTGCGCCGTTCGGGCAGGGCGTTGCGGTACATCGCCAGGCAGGCGGCGGGCAGGCCGAAGACCATCACCGGGAACATGCCGGTCATGAATTGCCCGGCCCTGGGGTCGCCGGCGAAGTAGCGTGCCAGGTCGCCGGTGACCACTCGGCCGGTGTCCGGGTCGGTGAAGCTGCCGAAGACGAACCACATCATGTTGTTGAGGATGTGGTGCAGGCCGGTGACGATCAGCAGGCGGTTGAACACGCCGAAGATGAACGCGCCGATGCTGCCGCTTTCGACCATCATCAGTCCCAGGCTGTTGATCCCGTGCTGGATCGGCGGCCAGATCAGGCCGAACACCAGCCCCAGGCCGACCGCGGAAAAGCCGGTGACGATCGGTACGAAGCGCCGGCCGCCGAAGAAGGCCAGGTATTCGGGTAGCTTGATGTCCTTGAAGCGGTTGTACAGCGCCCCGCCGAGCAGGCCGCTGATGATTCCCGCAAGCATGCCCATGTTGATCTCGGCGTCGATGACCTTCAGCGTGGCCACCAGCACCAGGTAGCCGATGACCCCCGCCAGCCCGGCGGTGCCGTTGTTGTCACGGGCGAAGCCGACGGCGATGCCGATGGCGAAGATCAGGGCCAGGTTGGTGAAGATGGCGTTGCCGGCATCGTGGATGATCGCGATGTCCAGCAGGTCGGCGTCACCCAGGCGCAGCAGCAGGCCGGCGATCGGCAGGATGGCGATGGGCAGCATCAGGGCCCGGCCGAGACGTTGCAGGCCTTCGATAAACAGCTGGTACATGTTGGCTCTCCTTATTGTTGTTATCGGTCCAGTGGCCACTGCTGGTGGCAAGCTTCGCGCACGCTCGCGGCGCTGCCGAGCTGGAGCAGCGACTGACTGATACGGCGGCATTGGGCGGCATCGAGGCTGCGCACCCGCTCCTTGATTTCGCCGATCTGTGGCGGGCTCACCGACAGCTCGGTGACGCCCAGGCCAACCAGTACCGGCGTGGCCAGCGGGTCCGAGGCAAGGGCGCCGCAGACGCCCACCCAGCGTTGGTGCCGTGCGGCCCCGGCGCAGGTGCTGGCGATCAGTTGCAGCACCGCCGGGTGCAGGGCATCGACTCGCGCCGCCAGGCCGGCATGATCACGGTCCATGGCCAGGGTGTATTGCGACAGGTCGTTGGTGCCGATGGAGAGGAAGTCGGCGTGCTCGGCCAGTTGCCCGGCCAGCAGTGCCGCGCAGGGTACTTCGATCATGACGCCCAGTTGCGGGCGCTCGCTGAGGCCCAACTCGTCGGCCAGGCGCTCCAGGCAGCGGCGAATAGGCAACAGCTCGTCGACCTCGCTGACCATGGGCAGCAGAATTCGGCAGCGTTGCATGGGGCTGACCTGCAGCAGCGCCCGCAGTTGCTGCTCCAGCAGTTCCGGCCGGGCCTGGGCCAGACGGATGCCGCGCAGGCCGAGCACCGGGTTGGCTTCAACGGGCAGCGGCAGGTAGTCGAGTTGCTTGTCGCCACCGACATCGATGGTACGGATGATCACCGGCTTGTCGCCCATGGCGTCGACCACCGCCTGGTAGGCATTCAGCTGTTCCCGTTCGTCGGGGGCGGTCTGGCGGTCGACGAAGAGGAACTCGGTGCGCAGCAGGCCGACACCGTCGGCACCACTCTGGTGGGCCTGCTGGGCTTCCTCGGCCGAGGCGACATTGGCTGCCACCTCGATCGACAGACCGTCGCGCGTATGGGCCGGCGAGAGGCTGAGTTCCTGCTGGCGCTGACGGCGCAGTTGATGGTGCTCGCGGGCGATGGCGACGCCGTCGAGGCGAGCCTGGTCGGGCGTCAGTTCGAGGCGGCCGTGATCGGCATCGAGCACCACCTGCTGGCCGGGGGCGACCTCCAGCAGCGGCGCACCCAGGGCGACCAGGCAGGGCAGGCCCTTGGCGCGGGCGAGAATGGCGACATGGGAGGTGGCCCCGCCTTCGGCCATGCACAGCCCGGCGACGTCCTGCCGGCTGATCAGCAGCAGATCGGACGGTGTCAGTTCATGGGCGGCGACGATCGCCCCCGGCGGCAGTTCGTAGTGCCAGGTGTCGCCGAGCAGGATGCGCAGTACCCGCTGGCGCAGGTCGCGCAGGTCATTGGTGCGTTCGGCGAGCAGCGGATTGCCCAGTTGCAGCAGGACCTGGCACTGGCTCTCGATCGCCTGGCTCCAGGCGTGGCTGGCGGCGCGGCCATGGGCAATGGCCTGGGCGGCGATGTCGAGCAGGGCCGGGTCTTCGAGTAGCGCCAGGTGGGCATTGAAGATCGCCTGTTCGGCATGATCCCCGCGCGCCATGGCTTGCTGCAGGGTCGTATGGATTTCCCTGCGCACCTGTTCCAGCGCGCCGGTCAAGGCCTGCCGTTGTTCCTCGACGTCATGCGGGCCGCAGTCGGGTGGCAGCTGGATGGCCTGCAGTCGCGCCAACGGACCGCTGACCAATCCTGGCGCGGCGCATACCCCGTGCAGCACACCGGCCTCGGCGGGCCGAGTGGCGATTGGCTGGGGCGGGACGGCGTGGTGGTGGTCTTCGGCCAACGGCGTTTGCAGCACCTGCAACAGGGCCTGTATGGCTGCCTCACGATCCTTGCCCCGGCAACTGACTTGCACCTGGGCCTGTTCCTCGACGCCCAGCCCCATGATGCCGATCAGGCTGTCGAGAGAGGCCGACCGATCGCCCAGATGCAGTCGCGCGCTGCAGTCGAAGCCCTGTGCCGTCTGGCGCAGCAGGGCGGCCGGCCGGGCGTGCAGACCGCCACGGTGGGCGACCCGGACACTGCCGCGGACCTCGTCGTCGCCGTTGTCCGCCATGGCCGTCGACGGCTGGGCCGACTGGCGTGGGACGACCTGCAACACGGGGTCGCCGACCTTGACCGAGTCGAGCGGTCGGGTTCGCAGCTCGTAACGTTCGCCATTGGTCAGCACCAGCGGGCTGACCAGGCTCCTGCTGTGGCGGGCGACCTGGTCCAGGTCGAATCGCAGCAGGGCCTGGCCCGCCTCGACCCGATCCCCTTCACCGACCAGCAGGACAAAGCCTTCGCCCTGCAGGGCGACGGTATCCAGGCCCAGGTGCAACAGCAGCTCGGCGCCGTTGTCGGCCCGCAGGGTCAGGGAGTGCCGGGTGCGTGCGACGTGTATGATCACCCCGGCGCAGGGCGCATGCAGGCTGTCGTTGAGCGGGTCGATGGCGATGCCTTCGCCCAGGGCACCACTGGCGAACACGGCATCGTCGATGGCCGGGAGTGGCATTACGGGACCGCTCAGCGGTGCGCCGAGGGTGAGCTCATTATTGTTGTTATGCATGGCACGGTACTCGTCAGTGGGTACGGGTGACTTTGCTCAGGTGACGCGGTTGGTCGGGGTCCATGCCGCGGGCCACGGCCAGTTGCGCGGCCATCACGTAGAAACTCTGGATCGCCAGGATCGGGTCGAGGGCCGGGTGGCGCGCGCAGGCCAGGTCCAGGTCACGCTCGGCGATGTCGGTGGGGGCGGCGAGCAGCACCCGCGCACCGCGCTGGCGCATGTCGCTGGCGAGCTTGAGCAGCCCGGCCTGCTCCGCGCCACGGGGGGCGAAGACCAGCAGTGGATAACCGGCCTCGATCAGGGCCATCGGACCGTGACGGACCTCCGCGCTGCTGAAGGCTTCCGCCTGGATCGCCGAGGTTTCCTTGAATTTCAGCGCGGCTTCCTGGGCGATGGCGAAGCCGGCGCCACGGCCGATCACCATCAGCCGTTCGCTGGCGCGCAACACCTCCAGGGCCGGGCTCCAGTCCTGTGCCGCCGCCTGTTGCAGGCCTTCGGGCAGGGCCCGGCCGGCCTCCAGCAATGCCGGGTCGTATTGCCAGTAACCCAGCAGCCGGGCGCTGGCACTGAGGGTGGCGATGAAACTCTTGGTCGCGGCGACGCTCTGTTCGGGCCCGGCCAGCAACGGGAGGGTGTATTCGCAGGCGGCCTGCAACGGTGAGTCGGGGACGTTCACCATGGCCACGCTCAGGGCCCCGCGGTCGCGCAGCAGGTGCAGGCTGTCGACCAGGTCGGGACTCTGCCCGGACTGGGAAAAGGCGAATACCGCCTGGCCGTGGACCTGCAGTGGCGAGTGCCGCAGGGTGACCACCGACATCGGCAGCGAGGCCACCGGCACGCCGGTCTGTTGCATGGTCAGGTAGGCGAAGTAGCTGGCGGCATGGTCGGAGCTGCCGCGGGCGACGGTCATCGCGACCTGGGGCGGCCGCTCGCGCAGACGCGCGCCGATGGCGATCAGTTGGTCATCGAGCCCCTGCAACTGGCGGCTGACCGCCTCATGGGAGGACAGCGCCTCTTCAAGCATTCTGCAAGTCAACGGCTTCTCCTTCGACCATTACCGCGGTCAGTGTCAGTGAGCGATCCAGGCGCACGCAGTCGGCCCAGCTCCCCGGCTGCAGGCGCCCGCGTTCGGTGAGGCCGAGATAGTCGGCGGGAAACTGCGAGAGCCGTTGCGAGGCTTCGGCGATGGGCAGGCCGATCTTCACCAGGTTGCGCAGGGCCTGGTCCATGGTCAGGGTGCTGCCGGCCAGGGTGCCATCGGCCAACCGCACGCCGCCCAGGCACTTGGTCACGGTGTGGCTGCCGAGCCGGTACTCGCCATCGGGCATGCCGGCGGCGGCGGTCGAGTCGGTCACGCAGTAGAGGCAGGGTATCGAGCGCAGTGCTACGCGCATCGCCCCCGGGTGCACGTGCAACAGATCGGGGATCAGCTCGGCGTAGCGCGCGTGGGCCAGCGCGGCCCCGACGATGCCCGGTTCGCGGTGGTGCAGCGGGCTCATGGCGTTGTACAGGTGGGTGAAACTGCTGGCCCCGGCGGCGAGGGCGGCGACGCCTTCCTCGTAGCTGCCCAGGGTGTGGCCGATCTGCATGCGAATGCCGCGTTGGCTGAGGCTGCGGATCAGGTGTTCGTGGCCGGCGATTTCCGGGGCGATGGTGATCACCCGGATCGGCGCGAGGCGCAGGTATTCATCGACTTCGGCGGCGATCGCGGTGTGGGCGAAATTCGGCTGGGCGCCGAGCTTGCCGGGGTTGATGAACGGGCCTTCTAGGTGCACGCCGAGGATACGCGCCGTGCCTGGCGGGCGTTGTTCGCAACAGGGGCCGAGTTGGGCGAGGATCGCGCCGATCTCTTCGGATGGCGCGGTCATGGTGGTCGCCAGCAGGGAGGTGGTGCCGAAGCGCAGGTGGGTGCGGGCGATGGTCTCGAAGGCATCGCCACCCTGCATGATGTCCCTGCCGCCACCGCCGTGGACATGCAGGTCGATGAAGCCCGGCAGCAGGTAGGGCAGGTCGTTGTCGGCCGGCTCGCAGGGCTCGCCTTCGATGCGCAGCACCCGGCCTTGCCGGTGGATCAGGCGACCGCGAACCCAGCCTTGGGCGGTCAGGATGTTGTCTTCGGACATGGCGGCTTCCCCGGGCTGGCTAGCGTCGCAACTCGGCGACGAAGTCGTAGTAGTCGTTGCGGCAATAGGTGTCGGTCAGTTCGATGGGGGTGTTGTCCTCCAGGTAGCCGACGCGGGTCATCAGCAGCATCGCGGTACCGGGCTCGATGCCGACCAGGGCGGCGAAGTCCGGCGAGGCATTGATCGCGCGGATATGTTGCAGCGCCCGCACCACGGGGCGGCCGATACCGTCCAGGTATTCGTAGAGCGAATCGCCGATCTTCTCCGGTTCGGGGAGCAGCGTGGCGGGCAGGGTGCTCATCTCGATCGCCATCACCGTGTCGTCGGCCTTGCGCAGGCGCTTGAGGCGCGCAACCTCGGCACTGGGCGAGAGGGCCAGGCGGATCAGCTCTTCATGGCTGGGCAGAGTGATATGGCGTTCCAGCCATTGGGAACCGGGTACGAAGCCTTTGGAACGGAGCATTTCGCTGAAGCTGGAAAGGCGTGACAGCGGCTGTTCCAGCCGTGGGGTGATGAAGGTGCCGGAGCCCTGGTTGCGACGGATCAGGCCTTGTTCGAGAAGTACCTCCAGGGCCTTGCGCGAGGTGACCCGGGAAATGCCCAGCAACTCGCTCAGGTTGCGTTCCGAGGGCAGCGCCTGTTCGGCTTTCCATTGGCCGGCATGAATGGCGGCCTCGAGGTTGCGTGCCAGCTGCAGGTACAGCGGTGTCGGTTGGGACTCGTCAGGTCGCAGGGCGAGGATCTTGTCCATGCAGGTTTTCCGATGCGGTTATTGGCGTTCTTGTGCTCGGTAGTGGTATTGAAAGTAATACCACTTGAATACCATGTCAATGCCAGTGGTCTTTCCCGAACGTAACAAAAAGCCCGGCATGGGTGGCATGCCGGGCTTTTCGCGATTGAGTGGTATCAGGGTGGTTGCACGCAGGCTCAGGGGCGGATTTCCACCAGGGTGCCGTCCTTGACCAGGTTCCACACCTCGCGCATGTCGACGTTGCGCATGCCGATGCAGCCGTCGGTCCAGTCCAGGGTATGCAGCCATTGCTCCGGGTAGTCCTCGGAGTCCGGTGTGCCGTGGATCATGATCATGCTGCCGGGGTTGACGCCCTCGCGGCGGGCGCGGGCGGCGTCGCTGATGTTCGGGTAGGAGATGTGCATCGACAGGTTGAACTTCTCGCTGGTCTTGCGCCAGTCGATCCAGTAGAACCCTTCCGGCGTGCGGCGGTCGCCCTCGATCAGCTTGGGGCCCTTGGGGTTGCGGCCCAGGGAGATCCGGTAGGTCTTCAGCGGCTTGCCGTCGTTGATCAGTTGCAACTGGTGGGCGGACTTGAGAACCAGGACTTTTTCGATGGTCCGGCCCTGCAGCGGGTCGGCGGCGGAGGCCTGGGACAGCGTGGCGAACGACAGGCAGAAGACGGCTAACAACCAACGCATTGAAACGATATCCCTGGAAAGGTGGCAGAGCGGCTTATTGTGGGTCGGCCGCCTTCGGCATCATGGGCGGCACGGCTTCGCTGCGTACCGGGAATTCCTGGGTAGGGCGGTCGGCGAAGAAGCATTCTAAGGTACGCCCGACCGTCCTGAAAGCCAGCTCTGACCAGGGGATCTCGTGCTCTTCGAACAGGCGCACTTCCAGGCTCTCGGGGCCGGCGGCGAAGTCCAGGTCGGCCAGTTCGGCGCGATAGAACACATGCACCTGGTTGATGTGCGGCACGTCGATCAGGGTGTAGATCCTCAGGTCGTTCACCCGGGCGCAGGCTTCCTCGAGCGTTTCCCGGCGTGCGGCCTGCTCCACGGTCTCGCCGTTCTCCATGAAACCCGCCGGCAGGGTCCAGTAGCCCAGCCGTGGCTCGATGGCGCGTCGGCACAGCAGCACCTGGCTGCCCCAGACCGGCAGGCAGCCGGCGACGATATTGGGATTCTGGTAATGAATGGTCTGGCAGTGGTCGCAGACAAAGCGCAGGCGCGTGTCGCCTTCGGGGATACGTTGACTGACCGGTTTGCCGCACTGGCTGCAGAACTTCATGGGCTATTCTCTGGAGGATCCGTCTATTTTTGCGTGTGCCGCTGCCTGTCGGCAAGTTGTGCATTCACGAAACAGTTGAGGGGTTGGGCGGTCTGACGGTTTGGTGCATGATGCAGGGTAAGTCAGACATCGAGATCAGCTATGCAGGATGAGCTACTTCGACGTGTAAGAGAGCATACCCCCCGGCCCCTGGAAACGGACCGACGTTTTCCGGAGGCGGCGGTATTGGTGCCGATCACGCGCAGCGAAGAGCCGGAACTGGTATTGACCCTGCGTGCCAGCGGCCTTTCGACCCATGGCGGCGAGGTGGCATTTCCCGGCGGTCGGCGCGATCCGGAAGACCCGGACCTGGTGTTCACCGCCCTGCGCGAGGCCGAGGAGGAGATCGGCCTGGCGCCGGGCCTGGTGGAGATCGTCGGGCCGTTGAGCCCGCTGGTCTCGCTGTACGGTCTCAAGGTCACGCCGTATGTCGGCCTGGTGCCGGACTTCGTCGAGTACCGGGCCAACGATGCCGAGATCGCCGCAGTGTTCAATGTGCCCTTGGCGTTCTTTCGCGAGGACCCGCGCGAGCACACTCACCGCATCGACTACCAGGGCCGCAGCTGCTATGTGCCGAGCTACCGATATGGCGAGTACAAGATCTGGGGGCTGACGGCGATCATGATCGTCGAGCTGGTCAACCTGCTGTATGACACCCGGATCGACCTGTACCAGCCACCGCAGCGCTTCATCAATCTCTGAATCCAAGCCATCGTCAGTATGGCGCCGTACCCCGAGCCGTGAGGATTACCGCATGAAATACCGTCTGGGCGACTTTCGCGTCGAAGCCCATCCGCAGAGCTGGGTGGCTCCCAATGCCGTGCTGGTGGGCAAGGTCAAGCTGCAAGAGGGCGCCAGCGTCTGGTTCAACGCCGTATTGCGCGGCGACAACGAACTGATCCTGATCGGCCCCAACAGTAACGTGCAGGATGGCACGGTGATGCACACCGACATGGGCTATCCACTGACCATCGGGACCGGCGTGACCATCGGCCATAACGCCATGCTGCATGGCTGCACCGTCGGCGACTACAGTCTGATCGGCATCAACGCGGTGATTCTCAACGGCGCGAAGATCGGCAGGCACTGCATCATCGGCGCCAATGCGCTGATCGGTGAGAACAAGGAAATCCCCGACGGCTCGCTGGTCATGGGCTCGCCGGGCAAGGTGGTGCGCGAACTGACCGAGCAGCAGAAGAAGATGCTCGAAGCCAGCGCGGCCCATTACGTGCATAACGCGCAACGGTATGCCCGCGACCTGCAGGAAGACCAGGCATGAGCACGACCGAACGCCCGGTGGCCTCGCCCTGCGTGAGCATCTGCGCGCTGGACGAGCAGGACATCTGTACCGGCTGCCAGCGCACGGCAGGGGAAATCAGCCGCTGGGGGCGGATGGACAACGCCGAGCGACGCGAGGTCCTGGGGCGCTGTCATGAGCGGGCCAGGGCGGCCGGCGTTCTGTGGACGTTAGCCAGTCCAGCGGTGTCCTGACGGGCGTATTCGCGGGCAAGCCCTGCTCCTACAGGATTTGCGCCAAACGCCAAATCTGCACACGCCCGTCCCCGGGATTTGCGCCAAACGTCAAATCTGCACACGCCCGTCCCCGGGATTTGCGCCAAACGTCAAATCTGCACACGCCCGTCCCCGGGATTTGCGCCAAACGTCAAATCTGCACACGCCCGTCCCCGGGATTTGCGCCAAACGTCAAATCTGCAAACGCCCGTCCCCGGGATTTGCGCCAAACGTCAAATCTGCACACGCCCGTCCCTGGGATTTGCGTCAAACGCCAATTCTGCATGCGGCCCGTCCCTTGTAGGAGCCGGGCTTGCCCGCGAATACGCCCGTAAGCCTTGCGCCCAGTCCAGCATCTGCACCGGCGGCAGTGTCCCTATGCCGGCGACGGCTCCAACGCGGTTATCGCCAGGCGCCGGCTCCTGCAGTACCCTGTGCGGCTATATCGACAGGTAATCCGTCCATTCCATGTTCTTTCTCATCGCCTACATCGCCAGCGTCGTGCTGATCAACTTCGCGTTTTCCAGCGCGCCGCACCTGGACATCATCTGGTCGGCCTGGGGCGGGTTGGTGTTCGTGCTCCGGGACATGGTGCAAACCCGCTTCGGCCATGGTGCGATCGTCGCCATGCTGGTGGCGTTGCTGTTGTCCTACGTCACCTCCGACCCGGCCATTGCCCTGGCCAGTGCCACGGCCTTCGCCGTGTCCGAGTGCATCGACTGGCTGGTGTTCACCATCACCCGACGCCCTCTGCACGACCGTCTGTGGATCAGTTCGGCCCTGAGCATCCCGCTGGATACCTTCATCTTCTTCGGCCTGATCGATGCCCTGACGCCCGGGGTGATTCTCACCGCGTTGGGCTCCAAGTTCGCCGGGGTCACCGTGGTCTGGCTGGCCATGGCCTGGCGCCAGCGCAAGGCCGTTCATCAGGACGCCCTGAAGGGATAGCCCGAACGGGGCGCAGGCCATACAGGCGAACCGCCGCAGTTCATGTAAAATGCCCGCCTTTCTTCCCAGCAGGTGCCCGGTGAGCGGGTGCCTTCGATGATCCGTTTCCTCGAGGACCTGAAATGACCCGTATCGGAACTCCACTGTCGCCGACCGCGACTCGCGTATTGCTTTGTGGCTGTGGTGAGCTGGGCAAGGAAGTGGTGATCGAGCTGCAACGCCTGGGTGCCGAGGTGATTGCCGTCGATCGCTATGCGAGCGCGCCGGCCATGCAGGTCGCCCACCGCAGCCACGTGATCAACATGCTCGATGGCGCGGCCCTGCGCGCGGTGATCGAAGCCGAGAAGCCGCACTTCATCGTGCCGGAGATCGAGGCCATCGCCACCGCCACCCTGGTGGAACTGGAGACCGAAGGGTTCACCGTGGTGCCGACCGCCCGTGCCGCACAACTGACCATGAACCGCGAAGGCATCCGTCGCCTGGCCGCCGAAGAGCTGAAGCTGCCGACCTCGCCGTACCACTTCGCCGACACCTTCGAGGACTACAGCAAGGCGGTCCAGGACCTCGGCTTCCCCTGCGTGGTCAAGCCGGTGATGAGTTCCTCGGGCAAGGGCCAGAGCCTGCTGCGCAGCGTCGATGACGTGCAGAAGGCCTGGGACTATGCCCAGGAAGGCGGGCGTGCCGGCAAGGGCCGGGTGATCGTCGAGGGCTTCATCGATTTCGACTACGAAATCACCCTGCTGACCGTGCGCCACATCGGCGGCACCACGTTCTGCGCGCCGGTCGGCCACCGTCAGGAAAAGGGCGACTACCAGGAGTCCTGGCAGCCGCAGGCCATGAGTCCGGTGGCGCTGGCCGAGTCGGAGCGGGTCGCCAAGGCGGTCACCGAGGCCCTGGGCGGCCGTGGCATGTTCGGCGTCGAGCTGTTCATCAAGGGCGACCAGGTGTGGTTCAGCGAAGTGTCGCCGCGCCCGCATGACACCGGCATGGTCACCATGATTTCCCAGGATCTGTCGCAGTTCGCCCTGCACGCCCGGGCCATTCTCGGCCTGCCGATCCCGTTGATCCGTCAGTTCGGTCCATCGGCCTCGGCCGTGATCCTGGTCGAGGGCCAGTCGACCCAGACCGCTTTCGCCAACCTCGGCGCAGCCCTGAGCGAGCCGGATACAGCCCTGCGCCTGTTCGGCAAGCCGGAAGTCAACGGCCAGCGCCGCATGGGCGTGGCCCTGGCGCGTGACGAGTCGATCGAAGCGGCGCGGGCCAAGGCGACCCGTGCGGCTCAGGCGGTGGTTGTAGAGCTTTAAAACCGCGTCGTCCTATTCGCGCACAAGCCCGGCGCCTACAGGTCACCGCCGTACCTGTAGGCGCCGGGCTTCTCGGGACGCCGCACCGCCGCGAACCGCCAACGGCGGCCATACCCCACCGCTATCAGCCGACCTTGTCCAGATCGCTGTAGCGTGTCTCCCTCAGGCACAGAATGGCAATCAGGCTCAGCACCGCCGCCGCCGACACATACCCGCCGACCCAGCTCAAACCACCCATTGTCACCAGCTTCTGCGCAAAGAACGGCGCGGCCGAGGCCCCGACGATACCGCCCAGGTTATAGGCCGCCGAAGCACCGGTATAACGCACGTGAGTGGGAAAAAGCTCCGGCAGCAGCGCACCCATCGGGGCGAACGTCACCCCCATCAGGAACAGCTCCAGGCTCAGGAACAGCGCGACGCCCCAGGTCGAGCCGTGGCCCAGCAGCGGTTCCATGCTGAAGCCGGACAGCAGTGCCAGCAGCGCACCGACGATCAGCACCGGCTTGCGTCCGAAGCGGTCGCTGGCCCAGGCCGCCAGTGGCGTGGCTGCCGCCATGAACAGCACGGCAAAGCACAGCAGGCCGAGGAAGGTCTCGCGGCTGTAGCCGAGGTTGGCGACACCGTAGCTCAGTGAGAATACCGCCGAGATATAGAACAGCGCGTAACACACCACCATGGCCACCGAGCCCAGCAGCACCGGTACCCAGTAGCGGCTGAACAGCTCGACCAGCGGCATCTTCACCCGTTCGTGACGTGCCACGGCATTGGCGAAGATCGGCGTTTCCTCGAGCTTGAGGCGCACATAGAGGCCGACGATCACCAGCACGGCGCTGAGCAGGAACGGAATCCGCCAGCCCCACGAGCGGAACTGCTCGTCGCTGAGGCTCATGGCGAGGATCAGGAACAGGCCGTTGGCCGCGAGGAAGCCGATCGAAGGGCCCAACTGCGGGAACATGCCGAACCAGGCACGTTTGCCCTCGGGGGCGTTCTCGGTCGCCAGCAACGCGGCGCCGCCCCATTCCCCGCCGAGCCCGAGGCCCTGGCCGAAGCGCAGCAGGCACAGCAGCAGCGGTGCCCACGCGCCAATGCTGGAGTAGCCGGGCAGCACGCCGATCAGCGTGGTGCACACGCCCATCAGCAGCAGCGAGGCGACCAGGGTCGACTTGCGCCCGATCCGGTCACCGAAGTGGCCGAACAGGATCGAGCCCAACGGGCGGGCGAGAAAGGCGATGCCGAAGGTCAGGAACGCCGACAGCATCTGTGCGGTACTGTCGGTCTGGGGGAAGAACACCGGTCCGATCACCAGCGCAGCGGCGGTGGCGTAGACATAGAAGTCGTAGAACTCGATGGCGGTACCGATGAAGCTGGCGGTCGCGACCCGGGCAGTGGAGTTCAGCGGTGTGGTCGATGGGGCGTCGAGGGTGGTGCTGGCAGTCATTACGCGGTTCCCTGAAAGTCTTGCTCGTAGGAATTGTTAGTAGTGAACACCCAGGGATAAGGGCTTGTGCCGGGCCGGTCGGGGTTCTGTCCGGCGCCGGGGGAGTTGCAGCGTGCAGGGCCGGAGGGCGGGTTGCGGGTGGGCAGGCGGTCCGGTGAGGCTGGGTAAGCCGATTCGATTATAGGAAGCCGCCCATGCATCGAACAAGAGCACCGCTCACCCGTGTAGCACCCGCCCCTGCCCGAGCCGGCTTGCTGGCGAGGGCGTTCTCGCCGGCACCATGGGCAGACGGGCTGAATGCCATAAGTGAAGGTGCTGCTTCGTCAGGGAGACGGAGGCGTGGGGGGCGCGCTGGTATGCCAGGCCAGCACCCGGCTGACCCTGTTGTCCTCGGTTTCGAGGATCTCCAGGCGATAACGGCCGATCTTCAGGCAGACCGCGCTCTCCGGGATGGTCTCCAGGGCTTCGGTGACCAGCCCGTTGAGGGTCTTGGGGCCGTCGCAGGGCAGGTGCCAGCCCAGGCTCTTGTTCAGCTCGCGGATCGAGGCGGCACCTTCGATCACCAGTCGGCCATCGGCCTGGGGGTGGATGTGCGGGTTGTCGAGGCTGTGCTCGTTTTCGAATTCGCCGACGATCTCTTCGAGAATGTCTTCCAGGGTGACGATGCCCAGCACTTCGCCGTATTCATCCACGACCATGCCCAGGCGCCGCTGCTGCTTGTGGAAATTCAGCAACTGCAATTGCAGCGGGGTGCTTTCCGGAACGAAGTAGGGCTCATGGCAGGCGCTCAGCAGGGCGGGCAGGGTCAGGCTGGCATCGGGCAGCAGATGGCGGACCTGGCGGGTGTTGAGCACCGCTTCGACCTGGTTGATATCACTGTGGAACACCGGCAGGCGGGTGCGCTTGCTGTTGCGCAACTGCACGATGATGTCTTCGATCGGGTCGTCCAGGTTGATCCCGTCCACTTCGCTGCGCGGCACCAGGATGTCATTGACCGTGATGTTGTCCAGCGCGTGAATCCCGGACAGCAACTGTGGCCGGGTCGAATGTTCCTTGCCGGGCTCCTCCAGATCGACCGGCGGCATGTCCTCGTCGCTCTGCCTGACCGCGCCGGCCTTGCTGATGAAGGGCTTGAGCAGCAGGCGGGCGCTGCCGTTCAGCAACCAGGCCGCGGGATAGACGATCTTCAGGGGGATTCCGAGCAGGGCATTGCCGACCGCGAGCATGGCTTCGGGGTAGCGGGCGGCGAGCAGGCGCGGCAGGTAGTCGGCCAGCACCAGCAGGGCGACGGCACTGCCCAGGCAGGCCAGCCAGGGGCCGTGGTTGCCCCAGAGCAGCAGCGAGAGCAGGGTGGCGATGATCACCACGACGATGCGGCACAGAGTGTTGCAGAGGATCAGGCTTTCACGCGGGAAACTCAGGCGGGCCGCTGGCCTGTCCCCGGCGCGGGAGGCCGGACGCTGGGCCGTGAGCAGATGCTGGGCGACCTCGATGGCGGTGAACAGCGCCGACCACAGGATCAGCAGGGCCAATACGGCGAGCATCGGCCCGGCGGGCAGGTTGTCCATGTTCTCGGCCCGTCAGATGTGCAGGATGTATTCGCGAACCAGCTTGCTGCCGAAATAGGCCAGCATCAGCAGGCAGAAGCCGGCCAGGGTCCAGCGGATTGCCTTGTGCCCGCGCCAGCCGAGGCGGTTGCGCCCCCACAGCAGTACGCTGAACACCACCCAGGCCAGGCAGGCCAGCAGGGTCTTGTGCACCAGGTGCTGGGCGAACAGGTTCTCGACGAACAGCCAGCCGGAGATCAGCGACAGTGACAGCAGGGTCCAGCCGGCCCAGAGGAAACCGAACAGCAGGCTTTCCATGGTCTGCAGCGGCGGGAAGTTGCGGATCAGGCCCGAGGGGTGCTTGTTCTTCAACTGGTGGTCCTGCAACAGCAGCAGCAAGGACTGGAACACCGCGATGGTGAACATGCCGTAGGCGAGGATCGACAGCAGGATGTGCGCGAGGATGCCCGGCTCCTCGTCGATGATCTGTACCGTGCCCGATGGCGCGAACTGCGCGAGCAATACGGTCAGCAGCCCCAGCGGGAACAGCAGGAGCAGCAGGTTCTCCACGGGAATCCGCAGGCAGGCGACCAGGGTCAGGGCAATCACCGCGACGGCGATCAGGCTGGCGGCATTGAAGAAATCCAGGCCCAGGCCGACCGGGGTCGCCAGGTGGGCGCACAAGGCGATGGCGTGGGCCAGTACGGCGAAGGCGCCGAGCCCGACCAGCAGGCGCTTGTCGGCCTTGGCGCGCTGGCGCAGACGCGCGCCTTGATAGAGGGCCGCGGCGGCATACAGGCAGGCTGCGGCAATGCTGGTCAGAAAACTGGGTGACAGAGGAGACATAAGTCCTGTGAAGCAAGCCCGAAAGGGGCTGAGTTTGGCATATAACCGCCAGTCCACGAAAGACCGTGGCGCTAGTGCCGCGCACGCAGTCTCGTTATAATTCGCGATCTGCCCACGCTGCAGGCTCGCCAGGCGCATTTTTCCGTTCGCCGGCGGCCCATTACCTCAGTGGCTTCAAAGGATCGCGCATGTTTGAAAACCTGACCGACCGTCTCTCGCAGACGCTGCGCCATGTCACCGGCAAGGCCAAGCTGACCGAGGACAATATCAAAGACACCCTGCGTGAAGTGCGCATGGCGTTGCTCGAAGCCGACGTCGCCCTGCCGGTGGTGAAGGACTTCGTCAATTCGGTCAAGGAGCGCGCGGTCGGTACCGAAGTCTCGCGCAGCCTGACGCCGGGCCAGGCGTTCGTGAAGATCGTCCAGGCCGAACTCGAAAGCCTGATGGGCGCGGCCAACGAGGACCTGAACCTCGCCGCCGTGCCGCCTGCGGTCATCCTGATGGCCGGTTTGCAGGGCGCGGGCAAGACCACCACCGCCGGCAAGCTGGCGCGCTTCCTCAAGGAGCGCAAGAAGAAAAGCGTGATGGTGGTGTCGGCGGACGTCTACCGCCCGGCCGCGATCAAGCAGCTGGAAACCCTGGCCAACGATATCGGCGTGACCTTTTTCCCGTCCGACATCAGCCAGAAGCCGGTGGCCATCGCCGAAGCGGCTATCCGGGAAGCGCGGCTGAAGTTCATCGACGTGGTGATCGTCGACACCGCCGGCCGCCTGCACGTCGACGCCGAGATGATGGTCGAGATCCAGCAGTTGCACGCGGCCATCAAACCGGTGGAGACCCTGTTCGTCGTCGACGCCATGACCGGCCAGGACGCGGCCAATACGGCCAAGGCCTTCGGCGATGCGCTGCCGCTGACCGGCGTGGTCCTGACCAAGGTCGACGGTGATGCCCGTGGCGGTGCCGCGCTGTCGGTTCGCGCCATTACCGGCAAGCCGATCAAGTTCATCGGTATGGGTGAAAAGAGCGAAGCGCTCGATCCCTTCCACCCGGACCGGATCGCGTCGCGAATCCTCGGCATGGGCGACGTGCTCAGCCTGATCGAGCAGGCCGAACAGACCCTCGACAAGGAAAAGGCCGACAAGCTGGCCAAGAAACTGAAGAAGGGCAAGGGCTTCGACCTCGAAGACTTCCGCGATCAGTTGCAACAGATGAAGAACATGGGCGGCCTCGGCGGCCTGATGGACAAGCTGCCGAACATCGGCGGCGTGAACCTGGCGCAGATGGGCAACGCCCAGAATGCGGCGGAGAAGCAATTCAAGCAGATGGAAGCCATCATCAATTCCATGACCCCGGCCGAGCGCCGCGATCCCGAGCTGATCAGCGGCTCGCGCAAGCGCCGGATCGCGTTGGGTTCCGGTACCCAGGTGCAGGACATCGGCCGCTTGATCAAGCAGCACAAGCAGATGCAGAAGATGATGAAGAAATTCACCGCCAAGGGCGGCATGGCCAAGATGATGCGCGGTCTTGGTGGCATGCTGCCGGGTGGTGGCATGCCGAAAATGTAAGGAATCTGCGCCGGCCGTCGTGTCGGCGTTGCCCCGCAGGGATGCGGGGAAATCCAGCCAACCCGCATTGGCGGGGGCTGACCCGCCGTTCATCGCAACGGCTTCATGGCAGGTCTCTATTGCACGGCGCTGGACGCCGGAAAAAGGCATTGGCAAAAGTCCGGATATTCCTTAGAATATGCGGCCTTTCGGGCACCCATGCCCGCTGTGCATTTAGATTTGCAGCACCGACTACAGGAACGATGTTCACATGCTAACAATCCGTCTTGCCCTTGGCGGCTCCAAGAAGCGCCCGTTTTACCACCTGACCGTAACCGACAGCCGCAACGCTCGTGACGGTTCGCACAAAGAACAAGTGGGTTTCTTCAACCCGATTGCTCGCGGCCAGGAAGTTCGTTTGTCCGTGAACCAAGAGCGCGTCAACTACTGGTTGAGCGTTGGTGCACAACCTTCTGAGCGTGTTGCTCAGTTGCTGAAGGAAAACGCCAAGGCTGCGGCCTGAGCGATATGAACGCGACGCCTGCTTCTACCGATGATCTGATCGTTATCGGCAAGATCTACTCTGTTCATGGCGTTCGCGGCGAAGTAAAGGTCTATTCCTTTACGGATCCGATCAAGAACCTGTTGAACTACAAGACCTGGACGCTCAAGCGCGAGGGCAGTGTGAAACAGGTGGAGCTGGTCAGTGGACGCGGGAACGAAAAGTTCCTGGTCGCGAAGCTCAAGGGTCTCGATGATCGTGAAGAAGCTCGTCTTCTGGCCGGTTATGAGATCTGCGTGCCAAGCAGCCTGTTCCCTGAGCTGACCGACGGCGAGTACTACTGGTACCAGCTGGAAGGTCTCAAGGTCATCGACACCCTCGGGCAACTGCTCGGGAAGATCGATCACCTGCTCGAAACCGGCTCGAATGATGTCATGGTGGTCAAGCCTTGTCCGGGCAGCCTGGATGATCGCGAACGCCTGTTGCCGTATACCGAGCAATGCGTGTTGGCTGTCGACCTTGCCGCTGGCGAGATGAAGGTGGATTGGGACGCGGACTTCTAAGCAATGGCGAGCCTGCGCGTAGAAGTGATTACGCTGTTTCCCGAGATGTTTTCCGCCATCAGCGACTACGGCATCAGCAGTCGTGCGGTGAAACAGGGGTTGTTGCAACTGACCTGTTGGAACCCGCGGGACTATACGACGGATCGACATCACACTGTGGATGATCGCCCATTTGGCGGTGGTCCGGGCATGGTGATGAAGATCAAGCCTCTCGAGGATGCCCTGGTTCAGGCCAAGGCGGCAGCGGGGGAGGCGGCGAAGGTGATCTACCTGTCGCCCCAGGGCCGGCAGCTGAATCAGTTGGCGGTTCGCGACCTGGCGAAAGAGGATGCCTTGATCCTCATTGCTGGTCGTTATGAAGGCATCGACGAGCGTTTCATTGAGGCTCATGTCGATGAAGAGTGGTCGATTGGGGACTATGTCCTGTCCGGTGGCGAGCTGCCGGCGATGGTCCTGATAGATGCGGTTACACGACTGCTGCCCGGAGCTTTAGGGCATGCGGACTCCGCGGAGGAGGATTCCTTCACGGATGGTTTGCTGGATTGCCCGCACTACACCCGTCCGGAGGTGTATGCGGATCAGCGTGTTCCCGACGTGTTGCTCAGTGGCAACCACGCACATATCCGGCGTTGGCGTCTGAAGCAGTCCCTTGGCAGGACCTCGGAACGACGCGCCGATCTTCTGGAAAGACGCTCGCTTTCTGGAGAAGAGAAGAAGCTGCTCGAGGAATACATCCGCGAGCGGGACGATAGTTAACAACGTATCGATGGTAGATCCGACGATTTACCTTAGGAGCACAGCATGACCAACAAAATCATTCTGCAACTCGAAGCCGAGCAGATGACCAAAGAGATCCCAGCCTTTGCCCCGGGCGACACCATTGTCGTTCAGGTGAAAGTGAAGGAAGGCGATCGTTCGCGTCTGCAGGCCTTCGAAGGCGTGGTAATTGCCAAGCGTAACCGCGGTGTGAACAGCGCGTTCACCGTACGTAAAATCTCCAACGGTGTTGGCGTAGAGCGTACCTTCCAGACCTACAGCCCGCAAATCGACAGCATGGCTGTCAAGCGTCGCGGTGACGTACGTAAAGCCAAGCTGTACTACCTGCGCGACCTGTCGGGTAAAGCAGCTCGCATCAAGGAAAAACTGGCCTGAGTCCAGCTTCCGATGCAGAAAAAAGCAGCCTACGGGCTGCTTTTTTGTTGCCTGGATTTTTATCCTTGGGCACTCTGACTTCGTTTGCCGTGTCACGCGTTTCGAGTCTTTATGCCAGCCATCGATCACCCTCTCATCGACCAGTTTCTCGACGCCCTGTGGTTGGAAAAAGGCCTCTCGGACAATACCCGCGATGCCTATCGGAGCGATCTGGCGCTGTTCAATGGCTGGCTGCAGGAAAAGGGCCTGGAACTGGCCAGTGCCGGGCGGGAACTGATCCTCGACCACCTGTCCTGGCGTGTGGAACAGGCCTACAAGCCACGCTCCACGGCGCGTTTTCTCTCCGGTGCGCGTGGCTTCTACCGTTACCTGCTGCGGGAAAAGCTGATTGCCGTCGACCCGACTCTGCAGGTCGAGATGCCGCAGTTGGGCAGGCCGCTGCCCAAATCCCTGTCGGAAGCCGACGTCGAGGCCCTGCTCAACGCCCCGGATCTGAGCGAAGCCATCGGCCAGCGCGACCGCGCCATGCTCGAGGTGCTGTACGCCTGCGGTCTGCGGGTGACCGAACTGGTCAGCCTGACGCTGGAGCAGGTCAACCTGCGCCAGGGCGTGCTGCGGGTGATGGGCAAGGGCAGCAAGGAGCGCCTGGTGCCGATGGGCGAGGAGGCGATCGTCTGGGTCGAGCGCTACCTGCGCGATGCCCGTGGCGAACTGCTCGGCGGGCGACCCAGCGACGTGCTGTTTCCCAGCCAGCGTGGCGAACAGATGACCCGCCAGACCTTCTGGCATCGGATCAAGCACCAGGCCCAGGTCGCCGGGATCAGCAAGTCGTTGTCGCCGCATACCCTGCGGCACGCCTTTGCCACCCACCTGCTCAACCATGGTGCGGACCTGCGGGTGGTACAGATGCTGCTCGGCCACAGCGACCTGTCGACGACCCAGATCTACACCCATGTCGCCCGTGCCCGCCTGCAGGACATGCATGCCAGGCATCACCCGCGCGGTTGATCCATACGGGCTTCGGCCCGGCCGGGCTTATGTGTTAGGCTCTAGCGGTTTGCTATGCGGGCGCTTGCAGTCGCTCCGTTTCAGAATGGACAGACCAGCCTGGCCCCGTGCCCGCTATCAGGAGTTCCCATGCGCTTGATCCAGATTTTCGCCGCCGCCGCCCTGGCGTTGGCCAGTACCTTCGCCCTGGCCGACGACGCGGCCGAACAGGCGATCCGCAAGAGCCTCGACAGCCTCCAGCTGGAGACCCCGGTGGAGAGCATCACCGCCAGCCCGTTGAGTGGCCTCTATGAAGTCAAGCTCAAGGGCAGCCGTGTGTTGTACGCGAGTGCCGACGGCCAGTTCGTCATGCAGGGCTATCTGTTCCAGCTCAAGGATGGCAAGCCGGTCAACCTGACCGAGAAGACCGAGCGCCTGGGGATTTCGAAGCTGATCAACGGTATTCCGGTGGCGGAAACCGTGGTCTATCCAGCCATCGGCGAAACCAAGTCGCACATCACCGTGTTCACCGACACCACCTGCCCTTATTGCCACAAGCTGCACGCCGAAGTGCCGGCGTTGAACAAGATGGGCATCGAGGTCCGCTACGTGGCGTTCCCGCGCCAAGGGCTGGGTTCGCCGGGTGACCAGCAGTTGCAGGCGGTCTGGTGCTCGACCGACAAGCGCGCGGCGATGGACAAGATGGTCGAAGGCGAGGAAATCAAGGCGGCCAAATGCACCAACCCGGTTTCCCGGCAGTTCGCCCTGGGCCAGTCGATCGGTGTCAATGGTACACCGGCCATCGTTTTGGCCGACGGTCAGGTAATTCCAGGCTATCAGCCGGCCGCACAAGTCGCCAAACTGGCGCTGGCAGCCAAGTAATTCGGTCTCGTCGCAGTCCGTCTTCAGACGAGCACGACCGCGAGCCTCTGGCCCGCCGGTCTCAAACAGCAGGCCGCTGGTGGATCAGCGGCTGTTTTTCACGGCCGACCTCGTGTCGGCCGTTTCATGGGGAGTCAAGAGTGAAACCGGTCAAAGTAGGCATCTGTGGGTTAGGTACCGTCGGTGGCGGCACCTTCAACGTACTTCAGCGTAACGCCGAGGAAATTGCTCGTCGTGCCGGGCGTGGGATCGAAGTGGCACAGATTGCCATTCGCACGCCAAAGCCTCAGTTCCAAACGACCGGTATTGCGATTACCAACGATGTCTTCGAAGTGGCCACGAACCCTGAGATCGACGTCGTCGTAGAGCTGATGGGCGGCTATACCGTTGCCCGTGAGCTGGTACTCAAAGCGATCGAGAACGGCAAGCACGTGGTTACCGCGAACAAGGCGCTGATCGCCGTGCACGGTAACGAAATTTTCGCCAAGGCCCGTGAGAACGGCGTGATCGTGGCCTTCGAGGCCGCGGTGGCGGGCGGCATCCCGGTGATCAAGGCGATCCGCGAAGGCCTGTCGGCCAACCGGATCAACTGGGTGGCCGGTATCATCAACGGTACGGGCAACTTCATCCTCACCGAAATGCGCGAGAAGGGGCGTACCTTCGAGGATGTGCTGGCCGAGGCCCAGGCCCTGGGCTACGCCGAGGCCGATCCGACCTTCGACGTCGAGGGTATCGATGCCGCGCACAAGCTGACCATCCTGGCCTCCATCGCCTTCGGTATCCCGCTGCAATTCGACAAGGCCTATACCGAGGGCATCACCAAGCTGACCACCGCCGACGTGAACTACGCCGAAGCGCTGGGCTATCGCATCAAGCACCTGGGTGTGGCGCGCAGCACCGCCGCGGGTATCGAGCTGCGGGTTCACCCGACGCTGATCCCGGCCGATCGTCTGATCGCCAACGTCAACGGCGTGATGAACGCGGTCATGGTCAATGGCGATGCCGCCGGTTCGACCCTGTTCTACGGCGCCGGTGCCGGCATGGAGCCGACGGCCTCCTCGGTGATCGCCGACCTGGTCGATGTAGTGCGGGCCATGACCTCCGATCCGGAGAACCGTGTACCGCACCTGGCCTTCCAGCCGGACTCGCTGTCGGCTCACCCGATCCTGCCCATTGACGCTTGCGAGAGTGCCTACTACCTGCGTATCCAGGCCAAGGACCATCCAGGCGTACTGGCCCAGGTGGCGAGCATCCTGTCGGAACGCGGGATCAACATCGAGTCGATCATGCAGAAGGAAGTCGAGGAGCAGGACGGCCTGGTGCCGATGATCCTGCTGACCCATCGCGTGGTGGAACAACGCATCAACGACGCCATCGCAGCGCTGGAGGCCCTGCAGGGCGTGGTCGGCCCTGTCGTGCGGATCCGCGTCGAGCATTTGAACTGAGTTGGCATCGCCGACTGGAGAGGAATTTTTCATGCGTTACATCAGTACCCGCGGCCAGGCACCCGCGCTGAACTTCGAAGACGTGCTGCTGGCCGGTCTGGCCAGCGATGGCGGCCTGTACGTGCCGGAGAACCTGCCACGCTTCACCCAGGAGGAAATCGCTTCCTGGGCTGGCCTGCCCTACCACGAACTGGCCTTCCGGGTGATGCGCCCGTTCGTCACTGGCAGCATTCCGGATGCGGACTTCAAGAAGATCCTTGAGGACACCTACGGGGTGTTCGCCCATAACGCCGTGGCGCCGCTGCGCCAACTGAACGGCAACGAGTGGGTGCTCGAACTGTTCCACGGCCCGACGCTGGCCTTCAAGGATTTCGCCCTGCAATTGCTGGGGCGCCTGCTGGACTACGTGCTGGCAAAACGCGGCGAGCGCGTGGTGATCATCGGCGCGACGTCCGGCGATACCGGCTCGGCGGCGATCGAAGGCTGCAAGCATTGCGAGAACGTCGACATCTTCATCCTGCACCCGCACAACCGGGTATCGGAAGTGCAGCGCCGGCAGATGACCACCATCTTCGGTGAGAACATCCACAACATCGCCATCGAAGGCAACTTCGACGACTGCCAGGAGATGGTCAAGAACAGCTTCGCCGACCAGAGCTTCCTCAAGGGCACGCGGCTGGTGGCGGTGAACTCGATCAACTGGGCGCGGATCATGGCCCAGATCGTCTACTACTTCCACGCGGCGCTGCAACTGGGCGGCCCGGCGCGTTCGGTCTCGTTCTCGGTGCCGACCGGCAACTTCGGCGATATCTTCGCCGGCTACCTGGCGCGCAACATGGGGCTGCCGATCAACCAACTGATCGTGGCGACCAACCGCAATGACATCCTGCACCGCTTCATGAGCGGCAACCAGTACGTCAAGGAAACCCTGCATGCCACGCTGTCGCCGTCCATGGACATCATGGTGTCGTCGAACTTCGAGCGCCTGCTGTTCGACCTGCACGGTCGCAATGGTGCGGCCATCGCCGGCCTGATGGACACCTTCAAGCAGGGTGGCGGTTTCAGTGTCGAGCAGGATCGCTGGACCGAGGCGCGCAAGCTGTTCGACTCCCTGGCGGTGGACGATGCGCAAACCTGCGAGACCATTGCCGAAGTCTTTGCCCAGACTGGCGAAGTGCTCGACCCGCACACGGCCATCGGCGTCAAGGCGGCCCGCGAATGCCGCCGCAGCCTGGACACTCCGATGGTGATCCTGGGGACTGCGCATCCGGTCAAGTTCCCTGAGGCAGTTGAGAAAGCGGGTGTAGGAAAAGCGCTTGAACTACCTGCACACCTTTCGGATTTGTTTGAAAGGGAAGAGCGCTGCACGGTTCTGGCCAATGACCTTAAAGTCATGCAGGCCTTTGTCAGCCAGCATGGCAGCCGCGGCAAGCCGCTTTGACCGACTAGAAAGGTCACACTTTAGAGCCCGCCCCTTGGCGGGCTTTATCGTTTTTGCATGCCAAACTTTGCCCCCTGTTTTTCATTTCCATCGAATCAAAGGGGGCGGGTACTTCGCCATGGCGTTTCCGGGGAGATCGATCTATTCCATTCTGGCGTGGCTGTCATGGGTGATGCTGGCGAGTCTGCCGGGCGAGCTGATGGCCGCCCAGGGCTTGCCCTTCAATTTGCCCGCGTCGTTCGTCGAACTGCCCCGACTGCCCCTCGGCGCTGATGAGCGGCGCTGGCTGGGCAATGACCGGAGGCTGCGGGTGGGCATCTCGGTGGCCGATTATGAACCCATCGATATCACCAGCGACCGCAATCGCTACCAGGGCATCAGTGCCGACTATGTGGCCCTGATCCGCGATCGGCTCGGGGTGCAGGTGGAAGTGCTGGGGTTCGTCGAGCGGGACCAGGCCGTCGAGGCGCTGCTCGAGGGGCAGATCGATGTGCTGACCAGCGCCAACGGCTTCGAACGGGGCTTTCCCGAACTGGCCTTTTCCAGTGAATACATGCCGGATCGCTCGGTGATCGTCAGTCGCAGTGAAACCCCGAACCCCGACGATCTGCGAGGACGCAAGGTACTCCTGCTCGAAGGCTACGCCGATGCCGCGGTGGTGCATGCCACTTATCCCCAGAGCCGGATCATCCTCGCCCCGACCCTCTACAGTGCCCTGGAGGCACTGCTCCAGGGCGAGGTCGACGCCTTCATCGGCAATGAGGTCATCGTCAGGGTCTACAAGACCCTGCGCCCCTACATGGGCTTGCAGATCCGCGGGCAAAGCGCTTTGCCACCGATCGGTTTCGCATTCGCCACGCGCAAGTCGGAGCCTCTGCTCGGCGCCCTGATCCAGCGTGTGCTGGATAGCCTGGACGAAGCGGTACGGCGGGAGATCCTCGCGCGCTGGACCACCGGTTTCGGCTCGGACATCGCCCAGCCGCGAGTCGAGCTGACTGCGGCGGAGCAGGCCTGGATCGACAGCCATCCGCGGGTGAGCGTGGCTTCCCAGCAGTACCCGCCGTATATCTACAAGGATGTCCACAATCGTTGGGTCGGTCTCAATGCCGATCTGCTGGCGCGGATCTCGCGGATGACCGGCCTGCAGTTCGTCTTCGACGAGAGTTTCTCCACGGTCCAGACCCTGGAGATGCTCAAGGATGGTCGGGCCCTGATGAATGGCTCGCTGGCTGAAAGCCCCGAGCGCAAGGCCTTCCTGAATTTCACCTATGCGTTTGGCGGCAGTTCCTGGGTATTTGTCGTACCGGTCGATGCGCCCCCGCTGAGCTCGCTCAGCCAACTGGCCGGTCGCGTGCTGGCACTGCCCGAGGAACATGCACTGCAGGCCATGATCCGCCGCGAGTATCCCGATGTGGTGCTGCGTGGTGTCCGGACCCAGGAGGAGGCCAGGGCGCTGGTCGAAAGCGGTGCGGCGGCGGCAACCATCCAGAGCGACACCCTGGCCTATCTGCACCCTCCCGGCAGGCTGAAGGTCGGTCGTAGCGTGGAAGGGCTCTGGTCGGCGGACAGCTTCTCCGTCGCCAAGAGCTCTCCTGAGTTGCTCGGCATCCTCAACAAGTCCCTGGAGGCCTTTCCGGTCGCAGAGCTGCGGGCCTTGCGCATCAAGTGGCTGGGTGCCGTCCCGGTGGCTGCGCCGCCCTCGGTCTGGAAGCGGGTGCCGCGTTGGGCCTATGGGCTGGCTGTTGCCCTGCTGGTGGTGGGCGGGGTCTCGCTCATCTGGAACCGTCGCCTGAATGTCCAGATTCGCCAGCGCCGCCAGGCCGAACGGCAGCTCAGTGACCGGCTGGCGTTCCAGCGCGCATTGCTCGACGGCATTCCCGATCCGATCTTCGTACGGGACCTGCAGGGGCGCCTGATCAGTTGCAATCGTAGCTATGAGCAACGCCTGGCGACGACGCTGGAGCAGGTGCGCGGGCGTCGAATCACCGAGGAGGGCCTGCTGCTGCCGGCGGTCGCGCAGGCGCTGCATGACGACTTCCTGTCGTTGCTGGAGAACCAGCAGCCGGTGTTCAGTGACCGGACGCTGGAGTTCCTCAATTGCAGCATCGATGTCTATCTGTGGATGGTGCCGTTCCACTCGGCGGGGGCGCAGTTGCAGGGGCTGTTGGGGGGCTGGATCGACATCACCGAGCGAAAGCAGCTCGAGGTGCAACTGACCGAGGCCCGCCGCCAGGCCGAGCGTGCCAGCCAGGCCAAGAGTGCGTTCCTGGCCACCATGAGCCATGAGATACGCACGCCCATGGCGGCGATCATCGGCCTGCTCGAGGTCGAGCGGGAGCAGGCACTGGCCCGTGGGCAGGTGTTCTCGCAGGGGTTGCAGGTAGCCTACCAGTCGGCCCGGGAATTGACCGCGCTGATCGGCGACAGCCTTGACCTGGCCAAGATCGAGGCCGGTGGCATGCGCCTGGTGCCGCAGCCGACCGACTTGAGAAACCTGCTTGAGGGAGTCGTGCAACTGTTCGAGGCATTGGCCCGGGACAAGGGCGTCGTCCTGAGCCTGGGTATCGATCCGCTGCTGGCGAGCCTGTATTGGCTCGATCCGCTGCGTTTGCGGCAGATCCTGCACAATCTGATCGGCAATGCGCTGAAGTTCACCAGCCGGGGATTCGTCCGCGTGCGGGTCCTGCGCTGTGCACAGGTGGCGGGCACTGACCGCCTGCGTATCGATATCGAGGATTCCGGCCGGGGCATCGGCCCCGAGCAGCAGGCGATGCTGTTTTCGCCCTTCGTCCAGGCTCACGGCGATGCCGATGCGGGGCATGAGGGCACCGGCCTGGGGCTGAGCATCTGCAAGCAACTGGTGGAGTTGATGGACGGCTCCATCGAACTTGAGAGCCAGCCGGGGCTGGGTACCCGCGTGCACATCGAGCTGGCGTTCAGGCGCGAAACGCAACCTGTGCTACCCGCACCGTCGAACGGCGCAAGGTGTCGCCTGCCGTGCCTGAACGTGCTGATCATCGATGACCTGTCCGCCAACCGCCTGGTGCTGCAACAGCAGCTCGGCTTTCTCGGGCAGAACGTCGAGGCCTGCCAGACCGCGCAGGCGGCGTTGCAGGCCTGGCAAGGCCGGCATTTCGACCTGGTCATCAGCGATTGCAACATGCCCGGCATGAGCGGCTATCAACTGGCACGGGCCCTGCGCCAGCTGGAGACCGAGGCGCAACGGCCACCCTGCATGATCGTCGGTTGTACGGCCAATGCCATGAGCGACGAGCGCCAACGCTGCCAGCAGGCCGGCATGAACGACCTGCTGGTCAAGCCGGTTCTTCTTGACGACCTGACTCGGCTGTTGACGCAGATCGTGCCCCGGGAAAGCTCCTTCGACATCCAGACGCTCATCGACATGACCCACGCCGATGCCGGCGTGCTCCAGCACATGCTGCTGGAATTGTGGCGAAACCTGCGCGACGAGCGTGCCGAACTGCAATCGCGGCTTGGCCTGGACGACTGGGACGGCGTGGCGGCCTGCGTGCATCGCCTCAAGGGGATCGCCTGTCTCGTCGATGCGATTGCCCTGGCGCAGGCCTGCGTCGACATGGATCACTGCGTACGCCTGAGGCAGCCCGAGCAGTTGCCCGCGACCGGGCAGGTGCTCAAGGCCGTGATCGACCGGATGATCGCCGACATCGAGCCGAACCTGCAGGAAAAACCGGCACTTTAGGACTTGTCCTATGGGGAACCCCGGGCAGCCTGGCTAAGGTGGAAGGCCGATGCGGATAACCACCGCTTCCACCTGCGGAGATCATCGATGCGTTCGCTCAGGATCCTGATTCTTGAAGACAATCCCTTTCAACTGATGGCCTTGCATCAGATGCTCAATGCCAATGGCGTCTTTGATGTGCTCACTGCCGAAAATGTCGAGAGTGCGCGCCTGTCGCTGACCAATCGCGGGCCGGTGGACATTGCCATCTGCGATCTGCAGTTGGAGGAGGGTGATGGCCTGGAACTGATCCGGCACCTGGCGGAAACCCGCGAGGCCCAGGCCCTGATCATTCTCAGCAGCCTTGACACGGAACTGCGCGAGGGCGCCGCCCACATGGCCCGGCAACAGGGGTTGCATGTGCTGGGCTGCCTGCTCAAGCCTGCCACGGCAGCCATACTCGGTGAGCTGCTGGCAACCTATCAACGCCGTTTCGGCCGCCAGCGGCCCGGTCTGCCGTTGGCCCAGGTCTGTGAACTGCTGTCGCTGGACGAGTTGCAGGCGGGGGCCGGGCCTGGCGCGATCCGCAAGTACTGCGAGGCCTTCTTTCAACCGAAGGTCAGTGGCGATGGCCGGGTGCAGGGAGTCGAGGCGCTGGCCCGCTGGCAACACCCGGAGCAGGGCACGCTGCTGCCCGATACCTTCATCCCGGTGCTCGAGTATGCCGGGCTTTCCCAGGCCCTGACCTGGCACATGCTCGAGCAGGCCATCGGGCTGTCGATGGAGGTGTATCTGGGAACCGACCAGTATCTGCCGGTTACGGTGAATATCCCGGGGTTGATGGTGGAACAGGCGGATTTCGCCGGCCAGCTTGGCGAACTGCTGGCCCGTTTCGAACTGCCCGCCGAATGCTTGACCCTGGAGATGATCGACGGCACCGACTGCACCAGCGAGGCGGCCCAGGCCGAAGGCATGTTGCGTTTGCGGATGCTCGGCTGCCAGCTGTCGATCGGTGACTTTGGGGTCGCCGGTGCCGGGCTGCAGAGGTTGCTTGAGTTGCCTTTCTCGGAGTTGAAGATCGCCCCGCGTTTCGTCAGCGGCATGGCCGAGGATTCACGCAGGCGCTCGATCGTCGCCGGGGTGTTGAGCATGGCCAAGGGCATGGGGTTGCGTGCGGTCATCACTGGGGTTGGAACCGACGAGGAATATCGGCTGACCCGGGAACTGGGCGACGTGTTGGTTCAGGGGCGATTCATTGCCGCGCCGATGAGTCGTGCCGAACTGCTGCCCTGGTTGCAATGGGCAGGGCTCGCCAACGTCCCCGAGCGAGAGCGACAACCTGGCTAGAGCTAGGACAACCCCTGTTCCTGCAGATACAGAAACAGCGCGGCATCGTTGGGTAGGCCCAGCTTGCGCATCGCGCTGATTTTCTGGGCACTGACGGTCTGCTTGCTGCGGCACAGGCGTGCGGCGATCTCACCCACCGTACGGCCCGCCGCCAGCAGACGGGTGACTTCCAGTTCCCGCGGTGAAAGCAGTTCCGGGTCACCCAACCGGTGCGTACCGACCTCCCCGGCCAGGGCCAGGGTCTGGCGCACGGAGTCGGCCACGAACACCTTGCCCTGGCGCACATGCTGGATGGCCATGGGCAATTCATTCGCCAGGCTGGCCTTGCTCAGCAGCCCCATGACCCCCTGATCGAGGATGTAGCGGAACAGTCCGGCATTGTTGAGCATGGTGACGACCACGAGCGGCAGGGCCGGGTAGTTGCGCAGCAGGGCCTCGATCATCCGCAGGCCGTCGTTCTGGTCCGCCGTCGGCATCATGAAATCGGTCACGAGCGCATCGCAGGGGGTGCTGTCGAGCCGATCGAAGAGTTCCCCCGGCGTACTCGCTTCGCCAACGACACGTAGTGCGGGTGTTCGTTCGAGGACGGCCCGCAGGCCGATCAGGAATATCGGATGATCATCCGCCAGGACGATCCGTAGTGGCATCTGTGACGACGAGCTCAAGACAACTCTCCGGTGGCGCAGTGGCGATGTGGCTGAAAACTAAGCAAAAAAGAACAGATGTTCTGGCCTGTGTCTGTGAGTAAAGCCGACGCGGCTTGTAGTAAAAGTCTAAAAACCATTGATCTGATTTTAGCCGCGCTTTCCCCGCTGTTTTTTCCTTGTCATCTTTCTGGTTCATGTTCGGTAGATGTCGATCAGTTCGCAGGACCTGGGAGGTCCCGGCGAACTTTCTTCTCCGACTGGCGGTCACTGACTCCAGGCACCTTTGTTTTCGACCTTTAGGCTTTTGACTATTGAGTGGTGATCGAGATGGAAAGTATCAGCCTGTTGCTCAATGAAGCGCTGAGTCCGTATGCCGTAACCCTGACGCCTTCGGGCGGGCACGGCGAGTGCGTGCTGAGCGTGAGGGGTGTTGCCGGACCGGTTCTGGTGGAGCGTGAGGTCAATCAGGCGCAATTGACCGACAAACGCCTGCTGACGGACGTGGTCGATGGCCTGCATCGTGATCTGCGCATTGCCGAAGGGCGCCTGGAGCCCTGCGTGATTGCGGCCCTGCGTCATGCCGCCGAACATCGAGGCGCGCGCAGCGCCAGCCGGTAGATTTTTTGGGAACCTTCCTTCCGTAGGTGCTGTCAGAATTTATAACGGCAAGAGCAGGCATTGTGCTCCGGTGTTTGTGGCTTGTCGTACTGGTCTTTGTAGGCCACGTTTAGCCCCGAGTCGTCTCCCCACTTCTCGGGGTTTCTTTTGCCCGCAATTCGTCACTGGTCATCGGGAACCAGGAAAAATCCCTTGGCATCTTCCCGGTATTTTTCCCGCTCGGCCGGCGCCAGCCAGCGCGCATAGAGTTCCACCAGCCTGTCCTGGCGCAGTTCGCGCAGGATCTCGTTGATATGGGGAATCGCCGCGCGACCTTGCGGCGTGTTGGAGCAGGCGATCCGGATGAACTGATAAGTGGCTGTATCCCTGATCGGATAGAACGCCAGGTCGTCTTCGGCGATCTGTTGCTGGCGGGCCTGATAGCGAACCTCCACACCGTAGCCGAGCAGCGCCTTCAGGCGTCCCATGCGCTGCATCTGCAGCAGGCTGCCAAGGGCGTCGTTGCCGTAGTGACGCACCAGGTACTGTTCGTTGGTGTGGGACAGCACATCATCGATCGGATGGCCGTAGCTGCGTTCGGCGATGATCCCCAGTTGCAGGCTGTGGCTGTTCAACAGTGCGGCGAGATCGACCTGGCCCTCGACCAGAAAGGGTTCGATCAGCCCGCGGTCCTTCTGTCGAACCACCAGCCCGTTGCTGGTGGTACCCATGCTGCGAATGGAAAACAGCATTTTCTGCGCCCGTGCCGGTGTCCACAGCAGCGCCGGGTCGCAGGTGAAGGCTGGGCTGTCGAGCATTTGCATGCCCCGTGCCCGGTTGACCCGCAGTATGGTGTGGTCGTACTCCGGCAACCGCTCCATCAGCAGCGGCAGCATCTGGTCCACGGCCCCCTGGCCCTGTTGCGGCCCATCGAAAATGCTCAGGGGCGGCAGGTCCCGCAGCAGCCAGATCAGGGTCTCCCTGGCCTGCGCGCCAGGTGACAGCACTCCGATCAATATCGCCAACAGCGTGGGAACGAGGCGTCGCCACAAGGCACTGGGAGTCATGAGGTGAATACCTTCCTCGGCTTGAAACCAGTCGTTGGTTAGCGTCACACGTCAAATGGCGCCACTTTCACGCAGTCGGGCAATGCCTGCCGCATCGTAGCCAAGGCTGCCCAGCACCTCGGCGTTGTGTTCGCCCAACCGCGGCCCGACCCATTCGCTGGAGCCAGGTGTTTCCGAGAGTTTCGGCACGATGCCGGGCATCTTGAAGTCCTTGCCGTCCGGCAGCTTGGCCGGCAGGAACATTTCCCGGGCGAGGAATTGCGGATCGCCGAACATGTCCTCGGCACTGTAGATGCGGCTGGCGGGGACTTCGGCCGCCGCCAGTACGGCGAGCACCGTGTCCAGCGGCTGGGCGTTGGCCCAGCGGTCGATCACGCCATAGAGTTCGTCACGTCGGCTGTCGCGCCCGTCGTTGCTGGCCAGTTGCGGGTCGTTCGCCAGGTCCTCGCGGCCGATGGCCAGCATGAAGCGCCTGAAGATCGCGTCGCCGTTGGCGCCGATCTGCACATGCCGGCCATCGGCGGTGGTGTGGATCGACGACGGGGTGATACCGGGCATGATATTGCCGGTGCGTTCGCGGATGAAACCGAACACGTCGAATTCCGGCACCATGCTTTCCATCATCGCGAAGATGGCTTCGTACAGGGCGACATCCACCATTTGTCCCTGGCCGCCGTTCACTTCGCGATGACGCAGGGCCATCAGCGCCCCGATCACGCCCCACAGTGCGGCGATCGAGTCGCCGATGGAAATGCCGGTGCGTACCGGCGGGCGGTCCTCGAAACCGGTTATGTAGCGCAGCCCGCCCATGGATTCGCCGACCGCCCCAAAGCCCGGCTGGTCCTTCATCGGCCCGGTCTGGCCGAACCCGGACAGGCGCACCATAACCAGCCTGGGGTTCAGCGCATGCAGGGTCTCCCAGCCCAGGCCGAGTTTTTCCAGGACGCCGGGACGGAAGTTTTCGATCAGGATGTCGGCTTCGCTCAGCAGTTGCTTGAGAATCGCCAGTGCGTCCGGATTTTTCAGGTTCAGTGTCAGGGATTTCTTGTTACGCGCCTGGACGAACCACCACAGCGACGTGCCCTCGTAGAGCTTGCGCCACTTGCGCAACGGATCGCCGCCGTCCGGCGACTCGACCTTGATCACCTGCGCGCCGAATTCGGCGCAGATCCGCGAGGCGAAAGGGCCGGCGATCAGGGTTCCGAGTTCGATGACTTTCAGGCCCGAGAGAGGTTTGGCGGCGACTGACATGGACGATCCTGTAGGACAAGATAGGGGTTGTAGAGCCTTTTAACATGGCGCGCGTCATCTTCCTAACCATCGACAGTCGTTGATTGACCCGGGTATCGGTTAGACTGGCCACCTTTCCCGTCTTTAGAAGCCCTGTTCATGGCCCAGCCGTCCACGACCTACAAGTTCGAACTCAACCTCACCGACCTGGATCGCAACGTCTACGAGAGCGTCAAGCAGACCATCGCCCGCCACCCTTCGGAAACCGAGGAACGCATGGCGGTACGGCTGCTGGCCTACGCCCTGTGGTACAACGAACTGCTGGCATTTGGTCGCGGTCTGTCAGAGGTAGACGAACCAGCGTTGTGGGAAAAAAGCCTGGATGATCGGGTATTGCACTGGATCGAAGTCGGCCAGCCGGACGCCGAACGCCTGACCTGGTGCTCGCGTCGCACCGAGCGCACCAGCCTGCTGGCCTATGGCAGCCTGCGGGTCTGGGAAGGCAAGGTGGTGCCGGCGGTGAAGAACCTGAAGAACGTCAATATCGCCGCGATCCCCCAGGATGTGCTGGAAACCCTGGCCCAGGACATGCCGCGGGTGATCAAGTGGGACGTGATGATCAGCGACGGCACCGTCTTCGTCACCGACGACCGTGGCCAGCACGAAGTCCAGCTCCAGTGGCTGCTGGGCGAGCGCGGCTGAGTCCGGCCGCCGTTTCAACTCCCGCGTACTGAAAAGAGAAATTCCGCCAGCGTTATGCGTATCGAACCCCGCCCCCTGCCCGCCACCCTGCCGTTTCTCGGTGACCTGCCGCCCCTGCTGACCCGCCTGTACGCCGCGCGGGGCGTCGCTTCCCAGGCCGAACTGGACAAGAGCCTGGCACGGCTGATTCCCTTCCAGCAGCTCAAGGGCATCGAGGCGGCGGTGGACCTGCTGGTGGTGGCGTTGGAGCAGCGCCAGCGGATCCTCATCGTCGGCGACTTCGATGCCGATGGCGCCACCGCCAGCACCGTCGGGGTGCTCGGCCTGCGCCTGCTGGGCGCGGCCCATGTCGACTATCTGGTGCCGAACCGCTTCGACTATGGCTATGGCCTGACCCCGGAAATCGTCGCTGTGGCCCTGCAACGCGAGCCGCAATTGCTGATTACCGTCGACAACGGCATCTCCAGCATCGATGGCGTGCAGGCGGCCAAGGCCGCGGGGCTGAGCGTGCTGGTCACCGACCACCACCTGCCGGGGAGCGAACTGCCGGCGGCCGATGCCATCGTCAACCCGAACCAGCCCGGCTGCGAGTTCCCGAGCAAGGCCCTGGCCGGGGTCGGGGTGATCTTCTACGTGCTGATGGCCCTGCGCGCGCGCCTGCGCAGCCTGGGCTGGTACGACAGCCGGCCGCAGCCGAACATCGGCGAACTGCTCGACCTGGTGGCCCTGGGCAGCGTCGCCGACGTGGTACCGCTGGACGCCAACAACCGCATCCTAGTGCATCAGGGCCTCGAGCGGATTCGTGCCGGCCGCGCCCGGCCGGGGCTCAAGGCGATCCTGCAGGTGGCCAAGCGCGACCCGGCGCGGCTGACCTCCACCGACCTGGGGTTCATCCTCGGCCCGCGCCTGAACGCGGCCGGGCGCCTGGACGACATGAGCCTGGGGATCGAGTGTCTGCTCTGTGAAGATCCGGCCCTGGCCCTGGAAATGGCGACGCAACTCGACGAGATGAACAAGGACCGCAAGTCCATCGAGCAGGGCATGCAGCGCGAGGCCCTGGCCCAGCTCAAGGAACTGCCGGAAGACTCGATGCCATTCGGCCTGTGCCTGTTCGACCCGGACTGGCACCAGGGGGTGATCGGCATTCTCGCCTCGCGGATGAAGGAGCGTTATCACCGCCCGACCATCGCTTTCGCCGATGCCGGTGATGGCATGCTCAAGGGCTCCGGTCGTTCGGTGGCGGGTTTTCATATCCGCGATGCGCTGAGCGTGGTGGCGGCGCAGCACCCGGAGCTGATGAGCAAGTACGGCGGTCACGCCATGGCCGCCGGCCTGAGCCTGCCGCAGGAGAATTTCCCGCTGTTCGCCGAGGCCTTCGATGCCGAGGTGCGTCGTCAACTCAGCGAGGATGACCTCACCGGACGCCTGCAGACCGACGGTACGCTGGCCCTGGAGGAATTCAACCTGGAACTGGCCCGGGCGCTGCGCAATGCCGGCCCGTGGGGCCAGCACTTCCCCGAGCCGCTGTTCCATGGCGTCTTCCAACTGGTGGAAAAACGCATCGTCGGCGAGCGGCATCTGAAGGTGGTGCTGAGAAGCGAATGCGGTTCGCTGAAGCTCGATGGCATCGCCTTCGGTATCGACCCTGAGGTCTGGGCCAATGCCCGGGTCGACTGGGTCGAACTGGCCTACAAGCTCGATCTCAACGAATTCCGCGGCAAGGAAAGCGTGCAACTGATGATCGCCCATATCGAGCCGCGCTGAGATTTGCCGCGGCTGAACCCTCCGGTGTCCGTCATTGTCGACTAGGCTCTAAGCACTGTCTGAATGGTCTTGTGACGTTGTCTTCCTTTTCTACCCGCCGGGGGGCGGTCATCTACTTCGTTCATGTCACTCGCCGACGTTCTCACAGAACCCTGGAGCCAGCCCACTTGATTTGAGAGGTGCCCCATGAGTCTGCTGCTTGAACCCTATACCCTTCGTCAACTGACCCTGGCGAACCGCATCGCGGTCTCGCCGATGTGCCAATACTCCAGCGTCGATGGCCTGGCCAACGACTGGCATCTGGTTCACCTCGGCAGCCGCGCGGTAGGCGGTGCCGGGCTGGTTTTCACCGAAGCCACGGCGGTGACCGCCGACGGCCGCATCACCGCCCGGGACCTGGGGCTGTGGAACGACGAACAGATCGAGCCGTTGCAGCGCATCACCCGCTTCATCGCCGCCCAGGGTTCTGTCGCCGGTATCCAGCTGGCCCATGCCGGACGCAAGGCCAGCACCCACCGGCCATGGCTGGGCAAGCATGGCAGCGTCAAGCCGGAAGAGGGCGGCTGGACACCGGTCGGGCCGTCGCCGATCGCCTTCGACCCGCAGCACACTCAGCCCGTGCAACTCGACGAGGGGCAGATTGCCGAAGTGATCCAGGCGTTCGTCGCGGCGGCCCGGCGTGCCCTGGTCGCCGGTTTCAAGGTGGTCGAGGTGCATGCGGCCCATGGCTACCTGCTGCATCAGTTTCTTTCGCCACTGAGCAATCAGCGTCGTGACCAGTATGGCGGTTCGTTCGACAACCGCATCCGCCTGGTCCTGCAGGTAAGCGAGGCGGTGCGGGCGGTCTGGCCCGAGGAACTGCCGTTGTTCGTCCGCGTATCGGCCACCGACTGGGTGGAGGATGGCTGGAACCCGGATGAAACCGTGGAGCTGGCACGACGCCTGAAGGCGCTGGGTGTCGACCTGATCGACGTGTCCTCGGGAGGCACCGCCGCCAATGCCGAGATTCCCACCGGGCCCGGCTACCAGACCCGCTTCGCCGAGCGTGTACGCAAGGAATCCGGTATCGCCACCGGCACGGTCGGCCTGATCACCGAACCGGCCCAGGCCGAACACATCCTGCGGACCTGCCAGGCTGATATCATCCTATTGGCCCGCGAACTGCTGCGCGACCCCTACTGGCCGCTGCACGCCGACGACGACCTGGGCGGACGCAAGGCGGTCTGGCCGGCGCAGTACCAGCGTGCGACCCATCGCGACCAACCCATCCACGAATCGGATCTGCGTGAATAGAAAGGCCATAAGGTGTTGATTGAGCGAGACCTGCAGTTGAGCGACCTGGGCCAGTTGGCACTGATCGATCGCAAGGAACTGATCGAACAGTTCTACCGCGTCCAGGCCGGGAGCCTTGAACTGTACGATGAATACTGCGCCATGACCGGATGGCCGGAGGGCGAGGCGGAGCAGGATGCCGTGATCCTGCGCCGCTGCTTCGACCAGGGCGCCTGGTTCCACGGCGTGTTCGCCGGCCCGACGCTGGTGGCGGCGGCGGTGCTGGACGGCAAGCTCATCGGCAACGACGGGCGGCGCCTGCTGCAACTCAAGTTCCTGCACGTCAGCCACGACTATCGTGGCACCGGCCTGGCGACCCGGCTGTTCGCCAAGGCCGCCGCCCAGGCCCGCAGCCAGGGCGTCGATGGCCTGTATGTCTCGGCCACCCCTTCGCGCAATACCGTGGAGTTTTACCTGCGGCGTGGCTGCCGGCTGCTGGAGCGGCCCGATCCTGGCCTATACGCATTGGAACCCGACGATATCCACCTGTATTTCGACGTGCGTTGACGCCGCGCTCCACGTGGTGGTGCAAGCAATTTGCGTGATTTTCCTACTTCAAATTCCGAAAAGATCTTAGCCAAAGGCCGATACTTCCTACCCTTAGGCTAAGTCTGAGGCGCTCGGCCCAGGCGGTTCCTGTCCCGTCACAGAAGGAAGGCGTCCATGGCAAAGGAGCGGAGCATCTTCGGTTTCATGCTTTTTCTCTGGCGTTTCAGGGCACCGCCCGCGCCCCGGGTGCACCGGCTCAGCCCGCAGGAGCGGGAGCTGGTGGAACGTTATCGGACGCTTTCTGAATCAGACCGCGACGCGCTGTTCTGCCTGCTGAACCAGATGGGCAGCGTGTCGCGGTTCTGATCGCCGATGAATGATCGTACCCACGCTCGGCGTGGGCACGCAGCCGGTGACGCTCTGCGTCACAAGAGCGGACACCGGCTTCAGCCTATTTCCCCCACCGCCCGCCAGGCCTCGTCGATCGCCGCATGGGCATACGCACTCCACGCCGCATCGGAGTTGGCGATGCTCACCCGGCCGACCGGCTGGCGCGCCAGGTTCATCAGCTTTTCGCTTTCGGCGGCGTCGTCGAACAGGCTGTTGGAGAAGTAGGCGTAGCCGTGGGACCAGCGGTTGACGGTGATCGCCAGGATGTCGGTTTCATGGTTGAAACCACCGGGGCCGAGCATACGCTGCAACTGGTCGCGCAGTTGCGTTTCCAGTTGCTCGAAGGTCTGCCCGTAGAGCTTGCCGCGGCCGGCGCGGGCCTGGTCGCGGGCGTTCATGCCGCTGTTGGGGCTGGTGGGCACATAGACCATGTGCAGGCCGATCGGTTGGCTCGGGTCCCTCGGGTGCTCGTAGCCGCCCAGGCTCACCGGATAGTCGAGCTTGATCCGGCTGTAGGGCTGGGTGGCGGCGTAGATCTCGTGCACGCCGAGTTTCTGGAACGCCTGCCAGTTGCGGATCACCACCTTGGTGTAAACCAGCGGGAACTTCACGTTCTGGCTCAGGGCATGGGCCTGGGGCTGGGGCAGGTCGCGCAGCAGGTAGGGGATCATCATGTTGTAGCAGGCGAGGATGCAGTGCCTGCCACGTACCTGGCTCAACTGGCCGCCCCGGCTGTAGCCGACATTCACGCCCTTGCCGACGTTGCGCACGCTGACCACGGTGCTGTTCAGGCGCAGTTGGACCGGCGAGCGGGGCTGGTCGAGCCTGGTGTAGTCGAAGGACGCCAGGACGATGTCCTCCATGCCGTGGCCGGGGGCGACGGCCGGAATCAGGCTGCGCACCAGCAGGCGGGCGAGGGAGGCGTTGCCGTCCGGGAAGTGGTAGATGTACGGCTCTTCCATCTCCGCCTTGGCTTCCTCGCTGATGGGCTCCAGGTTCATGGCGCCGAAGCCGGGGAAACCGACGTTGTAGGCGTCGAGCGCCGCCACGGCGTCGATGCTCAGGGCCGAGAAGTCGTTGGTGCGGCTCTGGAAGTACTTCACCGCGGTTTCCGACAGGCCGACATCCTTGAGCAGGAAATCGCGGTAGCTGGTGGCGGCCAGGTGCGCGGCCTTCTCCTTGGCACTCTTGCCCCCCAGGTAGTCGCGGGGCGCCTGGTGCAGCTCGATCAGTGCCTGGCGGTCGGCGGGCGGCAGTGGGAAATCGTTGATGAACGCGTCGATGGGGCGGGCGTTCAACTGCTGCGGGGCGATGTCGTCGGCGACCATCGGTGTCGGGTCGCCGCTCACCAGTTTGTCCTCGCCGAAGTTCTCCCGGTCGAAGAACACCCCGCGTGACAGCCCCAGGCCCGGATAGAACGAACGGTCGAAGGCGGTTTCGAAACGCCTGATATCGACCCCGAGTTTTTTCAGCAGGCCGTTGACCTGCTGGCTGTACAGGTGGTTCGGCGACTGGAAGGCTTCGCTGCCGCCGTAGCCGAGGATCATGCGGCCGCCGGCGGAGAATTCGTTGCGCTTGGCGTGGCCGCCGAAGTCGTCGTGGTTGTCGAGGATCAGGATGCGCGCCTTCGGGTGTTTCTCCCGATAGAACCACGCCGCCGCCAGGCCGCTGAGGCCGCCGCCCACTACCACCAGGTCGTACTCGCCGGTCATTGGCAGGTGGTCGGTGTCGAAGACCTTCTTCTCCCAGCCCATCTGGTGGGCCACCTCGAACGCGCCGACATGGCTGCCGCGCAGGCCGGTCAGCGTCGGCGGGTAGTAGCGCCCGTCCGGTGCGGCCTGGAGCAGTTGCAGCGGGGTCATGCCGGCGGCGAGGGTGATGGCGACGCCATTGAGGAAGTCGCGGCGGGTGATGTCCATGTTGAATCCTTGTCTTGTTGTTGTCATGGCCCGGGCAGCGGTCGCCTGCCCGGGCAGTTGCCGTTACCGGCTGATTTTCCAGGCGTCGCCTGCCGGCGCGGTGCCGCGGTCATGGGGCTTGCCCAGCCACAGGTAGAGCAGGCCGAGGCCGATGACGATCGCGGTGGTCAGGACCATGGCGTAGTTGGTGTACCAGGGCGCATCCGGGGTCCGCGGCCAGGCCATGTTGACGATGGCACTGACACCATAGAGCAGGGCGCCGATGTTCACCGGCAGGCCCCAGGCCCCCAGGTTGAACTGGCCACTGGGTTTCCAGCCGCGCGCCCGGGCGAACAGGGCGGCGAGCACGATCATCTGGAAGGCCAGGTAGATGCCGATGGCGGCGAAGCTGACGATGGTCGCCACCGCATCCTGCAGGAAGAAGCCTAGGGCGATGATCAGTGCCGGCAGCACGCCGGAGACGAACAGCGCCGGGACCGGCACCTGGGTGGTCGGCGAGAGGCGCTTGAGCAACGGGCTGCCGATCACCATCTCGTCGCGGGCGTAGGCGTATAACAGGCGGCTGGCGGCGGCCTGCAGGCTGATCACACAGGAGATGAACGAGATCATCACCACGCCCATCACCACTTTCGATCCGACGCTGCCGAAGGCGTTGTCGAGGATGGTCGTTACCGGGTCCTTGTCGGTGCCGTTGATCACCGCCTGCATGTCCGGTACGGCGAGGATCAGCGCCAGGCAGGCGAACATCGCCGCGACACCGCCGATGTAGATGGTCATGCGCATGGCCACCGGAATGCGTTTGCTCGGGTTCGGGGTTTCCTCGGCCACGTCGCCGCAGGCTTCGAAGCCGTAATAGAGGAACATGCCGGCCAGGGACGCGGTGAGGAACGCCGGCAGGTAGGAGCCATCGACGCGGATGTCGAAGGTGTTGAACAGCACGCTCAGGGGCTGGTGGCGTTCGAAGACCAGCAGGTAGACGCCGACGACCACCGCGCCGACCAGTTCGCAGAGAAAGCCGAACAGGGCGATGCGCGCCAGGGTCTTGGTGCCGCTGAGGTTGATCAGGGTGGCGAACAGCGTCAGCACCAGGGCGATGACGATGTTGGTGTTGTTGCTCGGCTCGAAACCGAGCATGGCCGCCAGGTACGGGCCGGCACCGACGGCGACGGCGGCGATGGTTACGCACAGGGCGATGGAGTAGATCCAGCCGACCATCCACGCCCAGCGCTTGCCGACCAGGCGCCGGGCCCACGGATAGACGCCGCCGGAGATCGGGAACTGCGAGACCACCTCGCCGAAGATCAGGCACACCAGCAGTTGTCCGCAGCCCACCAGCAGGTAGGCCCAGAACATCGGCGGGCCACCGGCGGCCAGGCACAGGCCGAACAGGGTGTAGACGCCGACCACCGGCGACAGGTAGGTGAAGCCCAGGGCGAAGTTTTCCCACAGGCTCATGCTGCGATTGAAGTTCGAGGTGTAGCCCAGTTGCCGCAGTTGCTCGGCATCGCTGTCGGCGCTGGCGCCGAGATGGGGTTGTGCACTCATGGCGGTATCGCTCCGGAAAAACGGCAAATTCTGGCCGTCCGAAACCGTGGCCGGGCCATGGGGCCCGTCCCGGTTCGATGTTGTCGTGTCGGTTCTGGTTTTCGGGTGGAGCATCCATGGGACCGCTGGGCGGTCCGGCGCCGACAGGCCGGCAGGAAAGCGGCCTGTCGGCGAATCCTTCAGTGCTTGAACATCACATGGCGTACGGTGGTGTAGTCCTCCAGGCCGTACATCGACATATCCTTGCCGTAGCCGGACAGTTTCTGCCCGCCATGGGGCATTTCGCTGACCAGCATGAAGTGGGTGTTGACCCAGGTACAGCCGTACTGCAGGCGTGCCGACAGGCGATGGGCGCGGCCGACATCGGCGGTCCATACCGATGACGCCAGGCCGTAGTCCGAATCGTTGGCCCATTGCAGCACCTGCGCCTCGTCGGTGAAGCGGGTCACCGAGACCACCGGGCCGAACACCTCGCGGCGCACGATCTCGTCGTCCTGCTGGGCGTCCGCCAGCACGGTCGGTTCGAAGAAGAAGCCATTGCCTTCCACCGCCTTGCCACCGGTCACCAGGCGGATGTGCGGCTGGGCGATCGCGCGCTCGACGAAACCGGCGACGCGGTCGCGGTGCTGGGCGGTGATCAGCGGGCCGAGTTCGGTCGACGGATCGTCCTGCAGGCCGTACTGGATGGTGCTCACGGCCGCGCCGAGCTTTTCGACGAACTTCTCGTAGATGCCGGCCTGGGCATACACCCGGCAGGCGGCGGTGCAGTCCTGCCCGGCGTTGTAGAAGCCGAAGGTGCGGATGCCCTCGACGGCGGCATCGATATCGGCGTCATCGAAAATGATCACCGGTGCCTTGCCACCCAGTTCCATGTGCATGCGCTTGACGCTGTCGGCGGTGCTGGAAATGATGTTCGAGCCGGTGGCGATCGAGCCGGTCAGCGACACCATGCGCACTTTCGGATGGGTCACCAGCGGGCTGCCGACGCTCGGGCCGCGGCCGAATACCAGGTTCAGCACGCCCGCCGGGAAAATCCCGGCGGCCAGTTCGGCCAGGCGCAGGGCGGTCAGCGGGGTCTGCTCCGACGGCTTGAGCACCACGGTGTTGCCGGCGGCCAGGGCCGGGGCGATTTTCCAGGCGACCATCATCAGCGGGTAGTTCCACGGCGCGATGGAGGCGATCACGCCCACCGGGTCGCGACGGATCATCGAGGTGTGACCCGGCAGGTATTCACCGGCGGCCGAACCGTTCAGGCAGCGGCTGGCGCCGGCGAAGAAGCGGAACACATCGGCAATCGCCGGGATCTCGTCGTTGAGCGCCGCGCTCAGTGGCTTGCCGCAGTTGTCCGACTCCAGCTTCGCCAGTTCCGCGCCGTGGGCCTCGATGGCGTCGGCAAGCTTGAGCAGCAGCAGCGAGCGGTCTTTCGGCGCGGTTTGCGACCAGCTGTCGAAGGCGGCATCGGCGGCGCGTACGGCGGCATCCACCTGGGCCTCGCTGGCCTCCTGGATCTCCACCAGCACACGGCCCAGGGCCGGGTTGAACACGGGTTGGGCCGGGCCTTCGCCGGTGACGAGTTTGCCGTTGATCAGCAGTTTGGTTTGCATATCGATGTCCTCATGACGCATTCACAGGTTCCGATAAACACCGTGTTGTTGACGCGGGTTCCCTGTAGGAGCGGGGCTTGCCCGCGAAGCTTTTAGCGATCTTGCGGATGCATTCGCGGGCAAGCCCTGCTCCTACAGGTTGGGTGTTCATCCTGGTAAAGGGGTTATTTGCCGCTGCCGGCCACGCTTTCACCACCACGGGTCAGGTAGTAGGCGCCGAGGATCGGCAGCATGGTGACCAGCATCACCAGCATCGCCACCACGTTGGTGACCGGTACGTCCCGCGGCCTGCTCAACTGGTTGAGCAGCCAGATCGGCAGGGTGCGTTCGTGCCCGGCGGTGAAGGTGGTGACGATGATCTCGTCGAACGACAGGGCGAAGGCCAGCATGCCGCCGGCCAACAGCGCCGAGCCGAGGTTGGGCAGGATGATGTAGCGGAAGGTCTGCCAGCCGTCGGCACCGAGATCCATCGACGCCTCGATCAGGCTGTGGGAGGTGCGCCGCAGCCGGGCGATGACGTTGTTGTAGACGATCACCACGCAGAAGGTCGCGTGACCGACGACGATGGTGAACATCCCCGGCTCGATCCCCAGCGACTTGAAGGTCGCCAGCAGGGCGATGCCGGTGATGATCCCCGGCAGGGCGATCGGCAGGATCAGCATCAGCGAGATACCCTGCTTGCCGAAGAACTCGCGGCGATACAGGGCGGCCGAGGCCAGGGTGCCGAGGACCATGGCGATCAGCGTGGCGATCGCCGCAACCTGCAGCGACAGCTTGATCGCCTCCAGCACGTCCGGCCGCGAGAAGGCCACGCTGAACCACTTCAGGGTCAAGCCCTGGGGCGGGAAGCTGAACGCCGCGTCCTCGGTGTTGAAGGCGTACAGGAAGATGATCAGGATCGGGAAGTGCAGGAACACCAGCCCGCCCCAGGCCGCGAGGCGCAGGCCCAGGGAAGCCCGCTCCCCGTGCTTTTCTGACTTAGAGTGCATCGAAGGCCCCCAGGCGTTTGACGATGGACAGGTAGACGGCGATCAGCACGATCGGCACCAGGGTGAAGGCGGCCGCCATGGGCATGTTGCCGATGGCCCCCTGCTGGGCGTAGACCATGCTGCCGACGAAGTAGCCGGGCGGGCCCACCAGTTGCGGCACGATGAAGTCGCCCAGGGTCAGCGAGAAGGTGAAGATCGAGCCGGCGGCGATGCCGGGAATCGACAGCGGCAGGATCACCTGCATGAAGGTCTGGCGCGGCTTCGCCCCGAGGTCGGCGGAAGCCTGCAGCAGCGATGGCGGCAGGCGTTCCAGCGAGGCCTGGATCGGCAGGATCATGAACGGCAGCCAGATGTAGACGAACACCAGGAACCGGCCCAGGTGCGAGGTCGACAGGGTGCTGCCGCCCACCCCGGGAATGCCCAGCACGAACTGCAGCAGCGGCTCCAGGCCCAGGTGCTGGACGAACCACTGGGCGACGCCGCCCTTGGCCAGCAGCAGGGTCCAGGCGTAGGCCTTGACGATGTAGCTGGCCCACATCGGCATCATCACCGCGATGTAGAAGAACGCCTTGGTCTTGCCGCTGGTGTAGCGCGCCATGTAGTAGGCGATCGGGAAGGCGACGATGCCGGCGGCGATCGACACCACCACCGCCATGCACAGGGTGCGCACGATGATGTCGAAGTTCGCCGGATTGAACAGCGCGGCGAAGTTCGCCAGGGTCAGGTCCGGGGTCACCGCCATGGTGAAGTCGTCGAAGGTGTAGAAGCCCTGCCAGAGCAGGGTCAACAGCGAGCCGAGGTAGATCGCGCCGAACCAGATCAGCGGCGGCACCAGCAACAGGGCCAGGTAGACGTTGGGGCGGCGGTAGAGCAGGTTGGAAAACCTGCGCAGGGGGGACGGACCGGCCGTCGTCGGGTTCAGGGTCAGGCTGCTCATGTCACACCTCGCTCGCCAGCTGGATCATGGCTTCGCGCGCCCAGCGGGCGGTGATGCGCTGGCCGGTCTGGTGACGGGCACTGGTGTCCAGCCACTGGGTGTTGGGCTGGCTGATATTGAGGCTCTGGCCGTTGTCCAGTTTCAGTTCGAAGCGCGTGGCGCTGCCCTGGTACTGGATGTCGTGGAGCACGCCGCTGACCTCGACCTCGTTGCCCTGGGCCGGCCCTTCGGCGAAACGCACGTGCTCGGGACGGATCGAGAAGGGCAGGTCGCTGCCACCCAACTGCCGCGCCAGCTCGCCCCGGATCACGTTGGAGGTGCCGACGAACTCGGCGACGAAGGCGGTGGCCGGTTTCATGTAGAGGTTGCGCGGGCTGTCGACCTGCTCGATGCGGCCCTTGTTGAACACCGCCACGCGGTCGGACATCGACAGCGCCTCGGTCTGGTCGTGGGTGACGAAGATGAAGGTGATGCCCAGTTGGCGCTGCAGTTTTTTCAATTCGCTCTGCATCTGTTCGCGCAGCTTGAGGTCCAGTGCGCCGAGGGGCTCGTCGAGCAGCAGCACCCGTGGGCGATTGACCAGGGCCCGGGCCAGGGCCACGCGCTGGCGCTGGCCGCCGGACAGTTGCACCGGCTTGCGCTCGCCGTAGCCGCCCAGGGCGACCATGGCCAGGGCCTCTTCGGCGCGCGCCAGGCGTTCACTCTTGCCGACGCCCTTGACCTTGAGGCCGTAGGCGACGTTGTCGCGCACGTTCATGTGGGGGAACAGCGCGTAGTCCTGGAACACGGTGTTCACGTCGCGCTGGTACGGCGGCAGCCCGGCGGCTTCCTCGCCGTGGATGCGGATCGAACCGGCGCTGGGTTGTTCGAAGCCGGCGATCAGGCGCAGGCAGGTGGTTTTGCCCGAGCCGGAGGGGCCGAGCATGGAGAAGAACTCGCCGTCCTGGATATCGATGGAAACCCGGTCAACGGCCTTCACTTCGCCAAATTGACGGGAAACGTGGGTGAACTGGACTGCAAGCGTCATGATGCGGTGCTCCAAGAAGGCACGGACGCAGCGGCCCGGCCTGGACTTCTGAAAAAGCTCAATCGAATACGAATGCGACAGGAGAGTCTGGCCCCGTCCCTTGTAGGCGCAGGGCTTGCCCGCGAATGGGCCCTCAAGAACGCTAAAAGCTTCGCGGGCAAGCCCGGCTCCTACAGGAGCGCGGGGCACTTGGGGCTGGTCGGTCAGCGGCCGCCCATGATCGCGATGTAGTCCTGGGTCCAGCGGCTGTACGGCACGAACTTGCCGCCCTCGGCCTGCGGGGTCTTCCAGAAGGCGATCTTGTCGAAGGTCTCGAAACCGTTGGTCTTGCAGCCTTCGGCGCCGAGCAGTTCGCTTTCCTTGCACGCCGCAGGCACGGCCGGCAGGGAGCCGAACCAGGCGGCCACGTCACCCTGGACCTTCGGTTGCAGCGACCAGTTCATCCACTTGTAGGCGCAGTTGGGGTGCTTGGCCTCGGCGTGCAGCATGGTGGTATCGGCCCATCCGGTCACGCCCTCCTTCGGAATGGTCGAGGCCACTGGCTGCTTGTCGGCCTGCAGGCCGTTGACCATGTAGCCCCAGGAGCTGGAAGCGGCGACGCCCTCGTTCTTGAAGTCACTCATCTGCACGGTCGCGTCGTGCCAGTAGCGGTGAATCAGTGGCTGCTGGGCGCGCAGCAGGTCGAGCACGGCCTTGTACTGGGCTTCTGTCAGTTCGTAGGGGTTCTGGATGCCCAGCTCCGGCTTGGCCGACTTGAGGTACAGCGCCGCATCGGCGATGTAGATCGGGCCGTCATAGGCCTGCACGCGCCCCTTGTTCGGCTTGCCGTCCGGCAGGTTCTGCGCTTCGAAGACCACGCCCCAGCTGGTCGGGGCCTGCTTGAACACGTTGGTGTTGTACATCAGCACGTTCGGGCCCCACTGGTAGGGAGTGCCGTAGGTCTGTTTGTTGACCACGTACCACGGGGCATCCTTCAGGCGCGGGTCGAGGTTCTTCCAGTTCGGGATCAGTTCCGGGTTGATCGGCTGCACGCGCTTGCCGACGATCAGGCGCAGCGAGGCATCGCCTGAGGCGGTGACCAGGTCGTAGCCGCCCTTGGCCATCAGGCTGACCATTTCGTCGGAGGTGGCGGCGGTCTTCACACTGACCTTGCAGCCGGTTTCCTTCTCGAAGCCGGTGACCCAGTCGTAGGCTTTGTCGCTTTCGCCCCGTTCGATGTAGCCCGGCCAGGCGACGATATCGAGTTGCCCTTCACCGGCGCCGACGGCTTTCAGGGGTTCGGCGGCCTGGAGGCTGGCGCTGGCCAGCAGGGCGGTGGTCAGTGCACTGAGCAGTGCGGTCTTGTGCGCGAACATCGGTTTTCCCTCTTCTTTAATTATGGTCGGGGCAGTCGAACGAATGATGCATGCCGCTGGCGGCTTGTTATTAAAGTCGTGCGTATTACAGAGTCTGGCCGTGACGCGCCATGATGTGGCGCACCACGCTGTAGTCCTGCAATGAATCGCTGGACAGGTCCTTGCCGTAGCCGGAGCGCTTGAGGCCGCCGTGGGGCATCTCGCTGACCAGCAGGAAGTGGCTGTTGATCCAGGTGCAGCCGTATTGCAGGCGCGAGGCGACCTGCAGCGCCTTGTCCAGGTTCTGGGTCCATACCGATGACGCCAGGGCGTATTCCGAATCGTTGGCCCAGTCCACCGCCTGGCTCAGTTCATCGAAGCGGGTCACCGTGACCACCGGGCCGAAGACTTCGCGCTGGACGATCTCGTCACTCTGCCGGCAGCCGGCCAGCAGCGTCGGCTGATAGTAGAAGCCGGGGCCGGAATGCACCGCCGCACCGGTCACCCGTTCGATATGCGGCTGGCCGAGGGCGCGTTCAACGAAGCTGGCGACGCGGTCGCGCTGGCGGGTGCTGATCAGCGGGCCGATCTCGTTGTCGGTATCGCGTTTGCCGGCAAAGCGCAGGCTGGCCACCGCCGCGCCGAGTTCGGCCACCAGGCGGTCGTGAATCCCGGCCTGGGCGTAGATCCGGCAGGCGGCGGTGCAATCCTGGCCGGCGTTGTAGTAGCCGTAGCTGCGCACGCCCTCGACCACCGCCTGGAGGTCGGCATCATTGCAGACGATCACCGGCGCCTTGCCGCCGAGTTCCAGGTGGGTGCGTTTCACGCTTTTCGCCGCGGCCTGGAGGATTTTCTGCCCGGTGACGATATCGCCGGTCAGCGACACCATGCGCACCTTCGGGTGGCTGACCAGGTGGCTGCCGACGCCTTCGCCGCCGCCGCAGACGATGTTGATCACGCCGGCCGGCAGCAGCTCGGCCAGGGTCGGGGCCAGGGCCAGGATCGACAGCGGCGTGTGCTCGGACGGCTTGAACACCAGGGTGTTGCCGGCGGCCAGTGCCGGGGCGATCTTCCACGCGGCCATCATGATCGGGTAGTTCCACGGCGCGATGGAGGCGACCACGCCGATCGGGTCGCGGCGAACCATGCTGGTATAGCCCGGCAGGTATTCGCCGGACAGTTGCCCGGTCTGGCAGCGCACCGCGCCGGCGAAGAAACGGAACACGTCGACGGTCGCGCTGAGGTCGTCCTGGCGCGCCAGGTGCAGCGGCTTGCCGCAGTTCAGCGATTCGAGGCGGGCCAGCAGCTCGGCGTTTTTCTCCACCGCGTCGGCGATCGCCAGGAGGATGTTCGAGCGTTGCTGCGGGGTGGTCCGCGACCAGCCGGCGAACGCCCGGTGGGCGGCGAGGATCGCGCTTTCGACCTGTTCGCTGCTGGCTTCGGCGATCTGCGTGATGACCTCGCCCGTGGCCGGGTTGAGGATCGGTTCGACGAAACCTTGGCCTGCGACGAGCTCACCATCGATCAGCAATGAGGTGAACAGCGGGGTCGGGTGCGCGCCAGCCATTTTGCGAGTTCTCTTTTCTTTTGTGGCCATGGAGCTTCCCTTGCAGCTGGAGTCCGGCCTTTCTCTATATGGATGGAAAGAGACTAGTGGCCGAACGAGAGGTCGACAAATACTAAATATTGAAAGCGGCGTTCGATTAAATCGATGGCTTGCGTCCACCATGGGGTTGTTCGCGAGCCACGGTGAGGAACGGGTCGACCAGCGTCGGCCTGGCCGTGCCACGGCGCCAGGCCAGGCCGACGTCGAGGGTGTGGCTCAGGTCGGCGATCGGCCGGGCCTCGATGATGTCGCCTTCCAGGGACCAGGGCCGGTAGGTCATGTCCGGCTGGATCGACAGGCCGAGCCCGGCCGCCACCAGGCTGCGCACCGCTTCGGTGGAGGCCGTGCGCAGACTGATCCGCGGCTGCAGGCCGGCGCCCCTCCACATGCGCTGGGCGTTGCGGTCCATTTCGTCGACGTTGAGCTGGATCAGCGGCTCGCGGGCCACGTCGGCGAGGTTGATGCTGTCGTGCTCCAGCAACGGATGCTGGGCCGGCAGCCACAGGCGATGCGGCGAGTGGGTCAGGACTTCGGTCTGCAGGGCGTGGCGGTCTTCGAGGTTGGAGAGGATCAGCACGCCGACATCGATCTCGCCACTGACCAGCAGATGCTCGATGTACGGCCGCTCGTCCTCGGTCACGCGGATCTCCACGTTGGGATAGGCGCGCTGGAAGCGGGTGAGCAGGTCGGCCAGGTAGTAGCCGGCCACCAGGCTGGTCACGCCGACCGTCAATTGCCCGCTGACCTGGTCGGTGCTCTGTTGCAGGCTGCGCTTGGCGTTGTCGACGGTGGCCAGGATCAGGTGCGCCTGGCGCAGGAACTGGTGGCCCTGGTGGGTCAGAGTCATGCCCTTGGCGTGGCGGTTGAACAGGCTGACGCCGATTTCCTGTTCCAGTTGCTGGATCGCCAGGGTCAGGGTCGACTGCGAAATGAACACGGCCTGGGCGGCGGCCGAGATCGAGCCGGTTTCGGCCACGGCGATGAAGTGGCGGATCTGACGCAGGGTCATCATGGGGGCGTTACCCTTGCCGGTTTTTCGGTGAGTTGTTTTTATGGAGATGGGCCAGTGTATATCTTTTTAATCGAATGCCTGATCACCGAGTCAGGATTTGCGCAAAAGGACGTGCAACATCTGGAAGCACACTGATCAACCGCTGTCTGAAAGCTCGTTTTACCCTGTGGGTCTATTCGTCGTTTGCGGAGCGTGTCGATGAACACTCGCGGATTGCTCGATCAGTTGCTCAAGTCCGGTCAGGAACTGTTGCAGAACCAGGGGCGAGGCAAGCCGGACGGCGCCTCGGACAAGGGCGCGCTGGGCAGCCTGCTCGGCAGTGGCAAAGGCGGTTCGGCGGGGCTGGGCAGCCTGCTTTCCGGGGCGGGTGGTGGCGCATTGGCGGCTGGGGCCATGGGCCTGCTGCTGGGCAGCAAGAAGGCGCGCAAGGTCGGTGGCACGGTCCTGACCTACGGCGGGCTGGCAGCGCTGGGCGTCCTGGCCTACAAGGCCTATGGCAACTGGCAGGCCCAGCAGGCCAATGCATCGCCGGCAGAGCCGCAGACCCTCGATCGCCTGCCGGCGGTGCAGGTCGAGCAGCACAGCCAGGCCATTCTCCAGGCGCTGGTGGCGGCGGCCAAGGCCGATGGGCATGTCGATGCCCGTGAGCGGGAACTGATCGAAGGTGAGTTCGTCAAGCTGGGCAGCGACCGGGAGTTGCAGCAATGGCTGCATGCCGAACTGAACAAGCCGCTGGACCCGGCGCAGGTCGCCCGGGCGGCGAGCACGCCGGAGATGGCCGCGGAAATGTACATCGCCAGTGTGCTGATGGTGGACGAAGAGAACTTCATGGAGAAGGCCTACCTGGACGAACTGGCGCGCCAGTTGCGGCTGGATCCGGGGCTACGCCAGGAACTGGAACGGCAGGTCCGCCAGGCCGTCCCGGCGTGATCGCAGGCGTCACTGGAGGCCGGGCAGCGGTTCCTCGGCCTGATGGAAGCAGGCCTGCCCCTTGCCCGCATGCTTGGCCCGGTAAAGGGCGTTGTCCGCCAGCCCCAGGACGTCGCTGAGGTCCGGGTCATCGAGCGGCCAGACTGCGCCGCCGATGCTGCAACCGATTTGCGCCGCCACCTGGTGCAGCATGATGGAGTGCGCGAGGCTGGCGAGCACCCGATTGGCGATCGCCCTGGCCTGGTTCAGGGCATCGTTGCGCGGCACCTGCAGCACCATCAGGAATTCATCGCCGCCGAGTCGGGCGACCATGTCGCCCTCGCGCAGGCAGGTGCGCAGCCGCCTGGCCACCTCCCTCAGCAGTTCATCGCCGCCGGCATGGCCGAACTGGTCGTTGATCGGCTTGAATCCATCCAGGTCCAGATACAGCAGTCCCAGGCAATTGTTCTGCGACTGGCTGCGCTGCTGCGCCCGTGGCAGGTATTTCTCCAGCGCCGCCCGGTTGGGCAGGCCGGTCAGTGCATCATGGTGCGCCAGGCTTTCCATGACCCCGAGGGCCGTCTGGTGATTGCTCAGGCTGTCCACCAGGTGACGGATCGACTGGCTCAACTGGGCGATTTCCCGCGTGCCCTTGAGCTCGGGAATCTCCATCGTCTCACCGATGCTCAGGCGATCGGCGGCATTGGCGATGGCTTTCAGCGGCCGGGTGAACCAGGTGGCCAGCAACCAGCCGATCAGGGCGACGATCGCCGCCAGGGCAACGCCCCAGACCAGGATATCGCGCTGCAGCTCCTTGGCCGGGGCGTACGCCTCGTCGAGGGTCTGGCGGGTGACCACGGTCCAGCCCAGGCCGGCATAGGCTTCATGGCCGATACTGGACGCCAGGCCGGTCAGGTACTCCTGGCCATCCGGCCAGCGCTGGACCGCCCAGCGCGGTGGCTTGTTCGAGCCGTCGAGCAGCGGCAGGCGCAACGGCCGGCCGATGTCATCGCGGGGGCCGAGCAGTATCCGCTGATCGGCGGCGACGACAAAGAACTCGATCTTGCGCCGTGCCTGTAATGGCCCCTTCAACGACTGGCGCAGGTTTTCGGCCCAGTTCCAAGACAGGTGCGCGGCCAGTACCCCGACCTTTTCCCGGGCTTCGCCGCTGGCACCGTTGAACACCGGCAGGCTGATGTCGACGAACTTCAGGGGTTCGCCGCTGGGGTTGGGCAAGAGTCTGGAGAGCAGCACGGCCTCGTGGACATCGCCGATGAACACCCCCTCGAGGCCTCGGCGGAACACCGGGCGCTGGCTGATGCTGGTGCCTTGCAGGATGCCCCCGGTCGAGGCCCGCACCCGACCCGCGGTGTCGGTCAGGCCGAGCCAGGCGATGTCGGGGAATTCGCCCTGCAACTGATCGAGCAACTGGCGGATCTCTCCCAGGTCGGAAGCCTGCTGCAAGACCTTCAGGTGGCTGATCACACTCAACAGATGCAGGCGGTTGGCCATGGCCCGGTCCAGGCGGTCGGACATCTGGTAGGCGGCTTCCGCCAGGTCCTGGCCGATTTCACCGCGCATCCGCACACTGGAATCGTGCCCGATGAGCGAACCCAGCAACCAGCTCAGCAGGCTCACCAACAGGGCGATGGCAAGTGCAAGGCGGCTACGCAGGCTGGGCAGTACGGGCATCAAGCAGTTCTCATGATCGATACGGCCAATTGACGGAACTCATGAACGGCAACACTGCGCTTTCAACCACACAGGAGGTATTTTGTAGGGATGTCGGCAAGTTGCCGGTAAGGATGAGAAATCTCCTGTAAGTTATATTCCCTACATTTGTAGTCCCAGTTATAGCTTGTGCATAAATGATGGCACACGCTCGGCTATACTGCCCTCCATTTGAATGCTTTCCGAGGACTGATTGTGAAGAACTGGACTCTGCGCCAACGAATACTCGCGAGTTTTGCCGTCATCATCGCGATCATGTTGTTGATGGTCGTTGCCGCTTATTCCCGGTTGCTGTCGATCGAGTCCAGTGAGGAGAGTGTGCGCAGCGATGCCATCCCCGGCGTCTACTACAGCACCATGATTCGCAGCTCCTGGGTCGAGAGCTACGTGCTCACCCAGCAATTGCTCGGTTTCAACGGCGACGGGGTGATCAGCGCCGCCGACCAGGAGCAGTACAAGGCCTTTACCAGTCGCCTGCTCGAACAGATGGAGAATTACCAGAGGACCATCTTCGACGGCGACGACCGGGCGCGTTTCGAACTCTTCAAGCGCGAGCACGAGAACTACACCAAGGCCCTGGCCAATGTGCTCGACCTCTACCAGCGCAAGCAGAACGATGAGGCGATCCGTCAGTTCAAGCTGCAACTGACCCCGGCCTGGATGAACGGGCGCAAGGAACTCAACGACATCATCGTGCAGAACAAGGACGTTGCCGACCGGGCCACCGATGCCATCAGTTCCTCGGTGTCGTCCGCGAAGATCAGTATGGTCATTTCCCTGTTGCTCGCGGTGTTCGCCGCAGGCCTGTGCGGCTGGTTGCTGATGCGCGCGATCACCTCGCCGATGCAGCGTATCGTCGAGATTCTCGAGATCATGCGTACCGGCGACATGAGCAAGCGCCTGAACCTGGAGCGCAAGGACGAGTTCGGCTCGGTGGAGACCGGTTTCAACGACATGATGACCGAGCTGACGGCCCTGGTGTCCCAGGCACAGCGCTCGGCGGTGCAGGTGACCACTTCGGTCACCGAGATTGCCGCCACTTCCAAGCAGCAGCAGGCCACTGCCACCGAGACGGCCGCTACCACCACTGAAATCGGTGCGACCTCGCGGGAAATTGCGGCGACCTCCCGTGATCTGGTGCGCACCATGACCGAGGTGTCGTCCGCCGCCGACCAGGCCTCGGTGCTCGCCGGTTCCGGCCAGCAGGGCCTGGCCCGGATGGAGGACACCATGCATTCGGTGATGGGGGCCGCCGAGCTGGTGAACTCCAAGCTGGCGATCCTCAACGAGAAGGCCGGCAACATCAACCAGGTGGTGGTGACCATCGTCAAGGTCGCCGACCAGACCAACCTGCTCTCGCTCAACGCCGCCATCGAGGCGGAGAAGGCCGGGGAGTACGGCCGCGGTTTCGCCGTGGTCGCCACCGAGGTGCGTCGCCTGGCCGACCAGACCGCCGTGGCCACCTACGACATCGAACAGATGGTGCGCGAGATCCAGTCGGCGGTGTCCGCCGGGGTCATGGGCATGGACAAGTTCTCCGAGGAGGTGCGCCGCGGCATGTTCGAAGTGCAGCAGGTCGGCGAGCAGCTTTCGCAGATCATTCACCAGGTACAGGCCCTGGCGCCGCGGGTGCTGATGGTCAACGAGGGCATGCAGGCGCAGGCCACCGGCGCCGAGCAGATCAACCTCGCGCTGGTGCAGTTGGGTGATGCCAGCAGCCAGACCGTCGAGTCCCTGCGCCAGGCCAGTTTTGCCATCGACGAGCTGAGCCAGGTCGCGGTCGGCCTGCGCAGCGGCGTCTCGCGTTTCAAAGTCTGATGAGCGAACTGCTGGCCAGGCGCGTCGCCAGCGCGCAGTCCCGGGACCGCCTGTTCCTGGTCTTTCGCATCGGCAGCGAGCGTTATGCCCTGCAAGCCGTGGAGATCGCAGAGGTGCTGCCGCGCCTGCAGCTCAAGGCCATCGCCCATGCGCCGGACTGGGTCGCGGGCGTGTTCGCCCATCGTGGCTCGATGGTGCCGGTGATCGACGTCAGTGCCATGACCTTCGGCCAGCCCGCCGTGGCCCGCACCAGCACGCGCCTGGTGCTGGTGCATTACCGGCCTGAGCCGGATGCCGCCAGTGCTCTGCTCGGGCTGATTCTCGAACAGGCCACCGATACCCTGCGTTGCAACCCGAACGACTTCCAGCCCTACGGCCTGGACAACCGCCAGGCGCCTTACCTGGGACCGGTACGGGAGGACGGGCAGGGGCTGGTGCAACGTATCCGCGTCAACGAACTGCTCAGGCCAGAGGTGCATGCCCTGCTGTTTCCCGAATCCGCCGAGGGCCTGTGATGAGCACCGACCAGCGATTCTTCGATTTTCTCAAGGAGCGGATCGGCCTGGACGTTGCTTCGGTCGGACCGCTGATCATTCAGCGTGCCGTACGCCAGCGCTGCACCCAGTTGCAGATGGACACGCCCGAGCAGTACTGGGCCCGGCTGCAAGGCTGCGCCGACGAACAGCAGGCGCTGATCGAGGCGGTGATCGTCCCGGAGACCTGGTTTTTCCGCTATCCCGAATCCTTCGCGACGCTGGCCCGCCTGGCCACCGAGCGCCAGGAGCAACTGCGTGGCATGCGCGCGCTGAAGATCCTCAGCCTGCCGTGTTCCACCGGCGAGGAGCCCTATTCGATCGCCATGGCACTGCTCGATGCCGGGCTGGCACCCCACCAGTTCAAGGTCGACGGGATCGACGTCAGCCCGGCGTCGATCGAGCGCGCCAGGCGCGCCATTTATGGCAGGAACTCGTTTCGCGGCGAGGACATCGGCTTTCGCGAGCGGCATTTCACCGCGCTCGAGGAGGGCTACCAGGTCAGTGAGCGGGTTCGCGAGCAGGTCCGGCTGCGCGCGGGCAACCTGCTGGAACCCGGGCTGCTGGCCGGCGAGGTCTATGACTTCGTGTTCTGCCGCAACCTGCTGATCTATTTCGACCTGCCGACCCAGCAGCAGGTCTTCGAGATTCTCAAGCGCCTGACCCATGTCGACGGCGTGCTGTTCATCGGCCCGGCCGAGGGCAACCTGCTGGGGCGGCTGGGCATGCGCTCCATCGGCGTACCGCAGTCGTTCGCGTTTCGTCGCCATTTGCCGACCGAAGCGGAACCGGTGTTGGCTTTTGTGGCACCGGTCATGCCGCCACCGCTGCCCGTCCGTACCCCACCCAAAAACGTTGTGCCCCCGCGGCTGCCCCCGCGTCCGGCGCTGGCTGGCGTACCGCCGCCGGCCCCGCCCGCGAGGCCGCCTGCGCTGGCGGGCGACGCCGCGAGCCTGCTGGCGCGGATTGCCGAGCTGGCCAACGAGGGGCGCAGCGACGAGGCCCGCCAGGCCTGCGACAGCTTTCTGCGGCAACACGAGCCGGTGCCCCAGGTGTTCTACTGGCAGGGCTTGCTGAGCGAGGTGGCAGGTAATGCGCAACAGGCCCAGGGCTTCTACCGCAAGGCGCTGTACCTCGACCCGCAACACCCTGAGACCCTGGCGCAACTGGCCGCGCTGCTGGCCGCCCAGGGCGACGCGGCCGGAGCCCGACGATTGCAGGACCGCGCCGCCCGCAGCGGGCGGGCCGCTGACAGTGAGCGTAAACGATGAGCGGTTTGACAGCCTTGAACCTTACCCATGAAGACGCCGAGGCCATCGACGATTGCTGGAACCGTATCGGTATTCACGGCGACAAGTCCTGCCCGCTGTTGGCGGACCATATCCATTGTCGCAACTGCGCGGTGTATTCCGCCGCCGCCACCCGTCTGCTGGACCGCTATGCCCTGAGGCAGGAAAGCCGCGAGCAGGTTGCGGTGCAGGAGGGCGAGGCGGTTGCCACCCGCTCCCTGCTGATGTTCCGTCTCGGCGAGGAGTGGCTGGGCCTGGCCACCCGCTGCCTGGTGGAGATCGCGCCGTTGTGTTCGATTCATTCGCTGCCGCACCAGCGCTCGCGGGCGCTGCTGGGCGTCGCCAATGTGCGGGGGGCGCTGGTGGCCTGCCTGTCGTTGGTGGAACTGCTGGGGCTGGACGCGACGGTCACGGCCGCACCGGCTGGCCGGGTCATGCCGCGCATGCTGATCATTGCCGCCCAGGGCGGCCCGGTGGTGGTACCGGTGGATGAAGTGGACGGGATCCACGCCATCGACCAGCGCCTGCTCGATGGCGCCTGCGCTGCCGGCCCCCAGGCCAGCTCCAAATATACCCGGGGCGTATTGCCGTTCAGGGGCCGCAGTCTGCGCTGGCTGGATGAAGAGCAATTGCTGTCGGCCGTGGCCCGGAGCCTGACATGACCCCAGATCAAATGCGCGACTCGTCGTTGCTCGAGCTGTTCAGCCTGGAGGCCGAGGCCCAGACCCAGGTGCTCAGCGCCGGCCTGCTGGCGCTGGAGCGCAACCCGACCCAGGCCGATCAGCTCGAAGCCTGCATGCGTGCCGCCCACTCTCTCAAGGGCGCGGCGCGGATTGTCGGCGTAGATGCCGGAGTGAGCGTGGCCCATGTGATGGAGGACTGCCTGGTCAGCGCCCAGGAGGGGCGGCTGTATCTGCTGCCCGAACACATCGATGCCTTGCTGCAGGGCACCGACATGCTCATGCGTATCGCCACGCCGGGCAGCGCCAACGTCGGGCCGGTCGACGTCGAGGCCTACCTGCTGCTGATGAAGACGCTGCTCGATCCCTCGGCCCCGGGCGCCCGGGTCGCGCCTGCCGTGGCGCCGACAGTGCCTACAGCGCCGGCGGTCGCCGAGCCGGTGGTGGTTGCCGAGCCCGAGCCGTTGCCTGCTCCCGCCCCGGTCGAGGCGGAACCCGTCGCGCAGCCGAACAGGCGCGCCGTCACCGAGGGTGGCGAGCGGGTGTTGCGGGTCACGGCCGAGCGGCTGAACAGCCTGCTCGACCTGTCGAGCAAATCCCTGGTCGAAACCCAGCGGCTCAAGCCCTACCTGGCCAGCCTGCAGCGCCTGCGGCGCATGCAGGGCAACAGCCAGCGGGCGCTGGACAGTCTCGGCGATCAGTTGAAGGGCGTCGGCCTGGGCCTGGAGGCCGAGCAAGCGCTGGCGGACGCCCGGCGCCAGTTGGCCGAGGCGCAGCAGATGCTGATCACCCAGATTGCCGAACTCGACGAATTCGGCTGGCAGGCCGGCCAGCGGGCCCAGGTGCTCTATGACACGGCCCTGGCCTGCCGCATGCGGCCCTTTGCCGATGTCCTGGGCGGGCAGGCGCGGATGGTCCGCGATCTCGGCCGCAGCCTGGGCAAGCAGGTGCGACTGGAGATCGAAGGGGAGAAGACCCAGGTCGATCGCGATGTCCTGGAAAAACTCGAGGCACCGCTGACCCACCTGCTGCGCAATGCCGTCGACCACGGTATCGAGAGCCCGGAGCAGCGTGTGCTGGCCGGCAAGCCCGCCGAGGGCCTGATTCGCCTGCGTGCCTCGCACCAGGCCGGCCTGCTGGTGCTGCAACTGCAGGACGACGGCGGTGGCGTCGACCTCGAACGGCTGCGCCGCAGTATCGTCGAGCGCAAGTTGTCGCCTGCCGAAACCGCCGCGCAGCTCAGCGAGGAGGAGTTGCTGACCTTCCTGTTCCTGCCCGGCTTCAGCCTGCGCGACAAGGTCACCGAGGTCTCCGGGCGTGGTGTCGGGCTGGACGCCGTGCAGCACATGGTTCGGCAACTGCACGGTGCGGTGGTGCTGGAGCAGGCGACCGGGCAGGGCAGCCGCTTCCATCTGGAAGTGCCACTGACCCTGTCGGTGGTGCGCAGCCTGGTGGTCGAGGTGGGCGGTGAGGCCTATGCCTTCCCGCTGGCGCATATCGAGCGGATGCTCGACCTGCCGACCGAAGAGATCGTGCAACTGGAGGGGCGCCAGCATTTCTGGCACGAAGGCCGCCATGCCGGCCTGGTTGCGGCCAGTCAGTTGCTGCAGCGGCCGGCCAGCGAGCATGTCGGCGATACCCTCAAGGTCGTGGTGATCCGCGAGCGTGATACGGTCTACGGGCTGGCGGTCGAACGTTTCATCGGCGAGCGCACCCTGGTGGTGCTGCCGCTCGATCCACGCCTGGGCAAGGTCCAGGACATTTCCGCCGGGGCCTTGCTCGATGATGGCTCGGTGGCGCTGATCGTCGATGTCGAGGACATGCTGCGTTCGGTGGACAAGCTGCTCAACACCGGTCGGCTGGAACGTATCGACCGGCGCAATCGCCAGTCCAGCGAAGTGGCGCGCAAGCGCATCCTGGTGGTCGACGATTCCCTGACCGTGCGCGAACTGCAACGCAAGCTGCTGATCAACCGCGGTTACGAGGTGGCGGTGGCGGTGGATGGCATGGACGGCTGGAACGTCCTGCGCGCGGAGGATTTCGACCTGCTGATCACCGACATCGACATGCCGCGCATGGACGGCATCGAACTGGTCACGCTGTTGCGTCGCGACAGCCGCCTGCAGTCGTTGCCGGTGATGGTGGTGTCCTACAAGGACCGCGAAGAGGACCGTCGACGTGGACTGGACGCCGGAGCCGACTATTATCTGGCCAAGGCCAGTTTCCATGACGATGCCTTGCTCGATGCGGTGGTGGAACTGATAGGAGGCGCCCAGGGATGAGGATCGCGATCGTCAACGACATGCCCATGGCCGTCGAGGCCTTGCGCCGTGCCCTGGCGTTCGAGCCGGCACACCAGGTGATCTGGGTGGCGAACAACGGCGCCGATGCGGTGAGGCTGTGCGCCGAGGACACTCCTGACCTGATCCTGATGGACCTGATCATGCCGGTGATGGATGGCGTGGAGGCCACGCGCCGGATCATGGCCGAGTCGCCCTGCGCGATCGTCATCGTCACCGTCGACCGCCAGCAGAATGTGCACCGGGTGTTCGAAGCCATGGGCCATGGGGCGCTCGATGTGGTCGATACGCCGGCCATTGGCGGCGCCAACCCGCGGGACGCCGCGGCGCCGCTGCTGCGCAAGATCCTCAATATCAGTTGGCTGATCGGCCAGCGCGGCAGTCGGGTGCGCAGCGTCCCGACTCCCGGTGAGAATGGTGGGGACCGGCAGAAACTGGTGGCCATCGGCTCCTCGGCTGGCGGCCCGGCTGCCCTGGAAAACCTGCTCAAGGGCCTGCCGAGCGATTTCCCCGCGGCGATCGTGCTGGTACAGCATGTCGACCAGGTATTCGCCGCCGGCATGGCCGAATGGCTGGGCAGTGCCTGCGGGTTGCCGGTCAGGCTGGCTCGCGATGGCGAGCCGCCGCAGAACGGTACGGTGCTGCTGGCCGGCACCAACCATCATATCCGCTTGTTGCAGAACGGTACGCTGGCCTATACCGCCGAACCGGTAAACGAGATTTATCGCCCGTCCATCGATGTGTTCTTTGAAAGCGTTGCCAATTACTGGAAGGGTGACGCGGTGGGCGTGCTGCTCACCGGCATGGGCCGCGATGGTGCCCAGGGCTTGAAGTTGATGCGTGAGCGAGGCTACCTGACGATCGCCCAGGATCAGGAAAGCAGCGCGGTGTACGGCATGCCCAAGGCGGCAGCCGCTATCGACGCCGCGGTGGAAATTCGCTCGCTGAACAGGATCGCGCCACGTTTGCTGGAGATATTTCCAACATGAGCCCTACAGGCAATCAGCACTCATGGCTTGCATGCAGTAAATCAGGTGAACGCGCATGAATGATTTAGAGCTGGAGGAATTCAAACCTACCGATGAAAACGCCGCGATGGTGCTGCTGGTCGACGACCAGGCCATGATCGGCGAGGCGGTGCGTCGGGGGCTGGCCACAGAGGCGAACATCGATTTTCACTTCTGTGCCGATCCCCACCAGGCCATCGCCCATGCGATCCGGATCAAGCCCACGGTGATCCTGCAGGATCTGGTGATGCCGGGACTCGACGGCCTGAGCCTGGTGCGCGAGTACCGCAATCACCCGGCCACCAAGGACATTCCGATCATCGTGCTGTCGACCAAGGAGGACCCGCTGATCAAGAGCGCGGCGTTTTCCGCCGGGGCCAACGATTATCTGGTCAAGCTGCCGGATACCATCGAGCTGGTGGCGCGGATCCGCTACCACTCGCGCTCCTACATGATGCTGCTGCAGCGTGACGCCGCCTATCGCGCCTTGCGCCTGAGCCAGCAGCAGTTGCTCGACACCAACCTGGTGCTGCAGCGGCTGATGAACTCGGACGGCCTGACCGGGCTGTCCAACCGCCGGCATTTCGACGAGTATCTGGAGCTGGAGTGGCGCCGGGCCCAGCGCGAGCAGACGCAACTGTCGTTGCTGATGATCGACGTCGACTACTTCAAGGCCTATAACGACAGCTTTGGCCACCTGGAGGGCGACGAGGCGCTGCGCCGGGTCGCCGGAGCCATTCGCGAAGCCAGCAGCCGCCCTTCGGACCTGCCGGCCCGCTATGGGGGCGAGGAATTCTCCCTGGTGCTGCCCAACACCTCCCAAGGGGGCGCGCGACTGGTGGCGGAGAAGCTGCGCCAGAACGTGGCGGCGCTGAAAATTGCCCACAACACGCCCAGCGAGGGCTCGGTGCTGACCATCAGCATCGGCCTGGCGACCCTGGTCCCGCAGCAGGGCGGCAACTGCCGGGAACTGATCCTGACGGCCGACAAGGGGCTCTACCTGGCCAAGCACAGTGGGCGTAACCAGGTGGGCATCGGCCAGCCGTGACAGGGAGGCGGCCGGAAAATTGCCACGCTGACGGCCGCTGCCCCGCCAAGCGGGCTGCCGGGATGGTTACAATTGCGTTATACTCGCCGGCTTTCAAAAGTTCACCGACGAGTGCTGCCCGCCATGGAAATCAACCCGATCCTTAACAGTATCAAGGACCTGTCCGAGCGCTCCGAAACTATTCGGGGGTATCTTTGACTACGATCAAAAGCATGAGCGCCTGATCGAAGTCAACCGCGAGCTCGAAGACCCGAGTGTCTGGAGCAACCCCGAATACGCCCAGAACCTGGGCCGCGAGCGTGCCACCCTGGCCCAGATCGTCGAGACCCTGGATGAAATGTCCAGCGGCCTGAGCGATGCCAGCGACCTGCTGGAAATGGCCGCAGCCGAAGAAGACCAGGGCGCTGTCGACGATGTCGCCGCCGAGGTCGAGCGCCTGCGCGAAATCCTCGAGAAGCTGGAATTCCGCCGGATGTTCAGCGGCGAAATGGACCAGAACCACGCCTACCTGGACATCCAGGCCGGTTCCGGCGGCACCGAAGCCCAGGACTGGGCCAACATCCTGCTGCGCATGTACCTGCGCTGGGCCGACAAGCGCGGTTTCGACGCCACCATCATGGAACTGTCCGCCGGCGAAGTCGCCGGGATCAAGGGCGCGACCGTGCATATCAAGGGCGAGTACGCCTTTGGCTGGCTGCGCACCGAAATCGGCGTGCACCGCCTGGTGCGCAAGAGCCCGTTCGACTCCGGCAACCGTCGCCACACCTCGTTCAGCGCGGTGTTCGTCTCGCCGGAAATCGATGACAACATCGAAATCGACATCAACCCGGCGGACCTGCGGATCGATACCTATCGTTCCTCCGGTGCCGGTGGTCAGCACGTCAACACCACCGACTCGGCGGTCCGTATCACCCACGTGCCGACCAACACCGTGGTCAGCTGCCAGAACGAGCGTTCCCAGCACGCGAACAAGGACACCGCGATGAAGATGTTGCGGGCGCGCCTGTACGAGCAGGAAATGCAGAAGCGCAACGCCGCTTCCCAGGCCCTGGAAGACTCCAAGTCGGACATCGGCTGGGGGCACCAGATCCGCTCCTATGTGCTCGATGCCTCGCGGATCAAGGACCTGCGCACCAACATCGAACGCAGCGACTGCGACAAGGTGCTGGACGGCGACATCGATGAATACCTGGTGGCCAGCCTCAAGCAAGGGCTGTAGGACACTACTGTGGTAGCCGGCTTGCTGGCGATCCCCGGCCGCAGGCCGGGGGCAACGAACCTGTGATGGAAAATTTAAAGACATGAGCGACCAACAACTCGACACGCAAGCCCTGCAACAGGAAGAAAACGCCCTGATCGCCCTGCGCAAGGAAAAGCTTGCCGCCGAGCGCAGCAAGGGCAATGCCTTCCCCAACGACTTCCGCCGTGACGCCTACTGTGAAGACCTGCAGAAACAGTACGCCGACAAGACCAAGGAAGAGCTGGCAGAGGCGGCGATCCCGGTCAAGGTTGCCGGTCGCATCATGCTCAACCGTGGCTCGTTCATGGTGATCCAGGACATGTCCGGGCGCATCCAGGTCTACGTCAACCGCAAGACCCTCCCGGAAGAGACCCTGGCGGCCGTGAAGACCTGGGACCTGGGTGACATCATCAGCGCCGAGGGTACCCTGGCCCGTTCCGGCAAGGGCGACCTGTACGTCGAAATGACCGACGTGCGCCTGCTGACCAAGTCGCTGCGTCCGCTGCCGGACAAGCACCACGGCCTGACCGACACCGAACAGCGCTACCGTCAGCGCTACGTCGACCTGATCGTCAACGAGGACACCCGGCAGACCTTCCGCGTGCGCTCGCAAGTCATCGCCCACATCCGCAGCTTCATGATGAAGCGCGACTTCATGGAAGTGGAAACGCCGATGCTGCAGACCATTCCCGGCGGTGCCGCGGCCAAGCCGTTCGAAACCCACCACAACGCGCTGGACATGGGCATGTACCTGCGTATCGCGCCGGAGCTGTACCTCAAGCGTCTGGTGGTCGGTGGCTTCGAGCGGGTGTTCGAGATCAACCGCAACTTCCGTAACGAAGGCGTTTCGACCCGGCACAACCCCGAGTTCACCATGCTCGAGTTCTACCAGGCCTACGCCGACTACGAAGACAACATGGACCTGACCGAAGAACTGTTCCGTGAACTGGCCCAGGCCGTTCTGGGCAGCACCGACGTGCCTTACGGCGACAAGGTGTTCCACTTCGGTGAACCGTTCGCCCGCATGTCGGTATTCGACTCGATCCTCAAGTACAACCCGGATCTGACCGAAGCCGACCTGCTGGATGTCGACAAGGCTCGCGAAATCGCGAAGAAGGCCGGCGCCAAGGTGCTCGGCCACGAAGGCCTGGGCAAACTGCAGGTGATGATTTTCGAAGAGCTGGTCGAGCACAAGCTGGAGCAGCCGCACTTCATCACCGAGTACCCGTTCGAAGTCTCGCCGCTGGCGCGTCGCAACGACAAGAACCCGAACGTCACCGACCGCTTCGAGCTGTTCATCGGCGGCCGTGAAATCGCCAACGCCTACTCGGAGCTCAACGACGCCGAGGACCAGGCCGAGCGCTTCAAGGCCCAGGTGGCGGAGAAGGATGCCGGTGACGACGAAGCCATGCACTACGACGCCGACTTCGTTCGCGCCCTGGAGTACGGCATGCCGCCGACCGCCGGTGAGGGTATCGGTATCGACCGTCTGGTGATGCTGCTGACCAACGCACCGTCGATCCGCGACGTCATCCTGTTCCCGCACATGCGGCCGCAAGCATAAGACCGTCGTTGAAAAAGCCGCCCTCGCAAGGCGGCTTTTTTATTGCGTGTTGGTACTGAAGTTTCAGATTATTACAAGAGAGGAATACCTGTAGTGGACCGTGCAATGGCTCAAGAAGGGGCTGCTGGTGTGGCCAGCGCGTTGGCTGAAAGCGTTCAGTACCAGGGACGCAAGGCCAGCCGACAGGGCAGCGAGCAACGGCGACAGGACATTCTCAACGCGGCCATGCGTATCGTCGTGCGTGACGGCGTACGTGGCGTGCGTCATCGCGCAGTGGCCGCCGAGGCGGGCGTGCCGTTGTCGGCCACCACCTACTACTTCAAGGATATCGACGACCTGCTGACCGATACCTTTGCCCAGTACGTCGAACGCAGTGCGGCCTACATGGCCAAACTGTGGGAGAACAACGAGGGGCTGCTGCGCGAAATGGTCGCCTACGGCGATGGCAGCCCGGCCTCGCGGGCGCAACTGGCCGATGAAATCGCCCGGTTGACCGCCGATTACGTCCAGCGCCAGTTGCACAACCGGCGCGAATACCTGATGGCCGAGCAGGCGTTTCGCCAGGAGGCGCTGCTCAACCCGCGCCTGGCGATGTTGGTGCGCTCGCACCAGCAGATCCTGCTGCGTGGCTCCTGCCAGTTCTTCCAGGTACTGGGGTCAAGGCAACCGGAGCAGGATGCCAAAGTGTTGACGGCGATTATCGGACGGATGGAATATCAGGGCCTTCTCGACGATGCGGAGCCCGAGACCGAGCAGGACCGGCTCGGCATTCTCACCCGTTACATGCATCTGGTGCTGGCCTCCGTCTAAGCTAGAGGGCACGGCCAGACACCGCAGCGACGATCAGGAGTTTTCCTTGGACGAATACCAGCAGACGATACGCAGCCTGTCCGACCGCATTGTGCTGGCGCAGACACCGATTCGCGTGCTCGATGCGGTGAAGTGGGACGAGAACATCCGCAAGGGCTTTCTCAAGGCCAAGGGCAAGGAAATGCCGGCGGTGGACCGTGACTACTATGCCGCGCGGCCCCTGTCGTTCGACTCCGGGGCGGTCAAGCTGGAGTTGCAGAACATCGAGCGCGACATCACCCGCCAGCTCGGCCAGTTCAGCCCCGTCGGGCAGATCATGCGGCGCATGTGCCGGGAGTACCGCATGGTCGTGCGGATGCTCGAGGCCCGCGGCACCCCGGATTTCGGGCTGATCTCCCAGGAACTGTACGGCGCCGCTTCCGATGCGTTCCATGCCGGCGACCCGACCCTGGCCGACCTCGGGCTGATGCTGTCGGACTACCTGAACAACATCGACGGCCGCGGCGACCTCAAGGACGAGCCCAAGACCCTGACCGCCAAGGACGCCGTCGACATGCTGCAACGGCGGCTGAACAAGGTGTTCGGCGAGGCCGAGGAGACCATCCGGGTGTTCGAGTCCGATGGGATCGTCGCCGATGCGGCGGCGGGTGCCGACTACATCAAGATCCGCACCGATGCGCTGTTCAATACGCGGGATGTGCGGGCGCTGGAGGTGCATGAAGGTCTGGTGCATGTCGGCACCACGCTCAACGGCCTGAACCAGCCGATCTGCACCTTCCTGTCCAAGGGCCCGCCCTCGTCGACGGTGACCCAGGAAGGCCTGGCGATCCTGATGGAAATCATCACCTTCGCTTCCTATCCGAGTCGCCTGCGCAAGCTGACCAACCGAACCCGGGCCATCGACATGGTCGAGCAGGGCGCGGACTTCCTCCAGGTGTTCGAGTTCTTCCGCGAGCAGGGCTTCGAAATGGCGGAGAGCTACGGCAATGCCAGCCGGATATTCCGCGGTTCGGTGCCGACGGGGTTGCCGTTCACCAAGGACCTGTCGTACCTCAAGGGCTTCATCATGGTCTACAACTACATCCAGTTGGCCGTGCGCAAGGGCAAGCTCGAACAGGTACCGTTGCTGTTCTGCGGCAAGACCACGCTGGAGGACATGCGTACCCTGCGCCAATTGGTGGACGAGGGGCTGGTGACGCCACCCAAATACCTGCCGGAGCAGTTCCGCGACATGAACGCGCTGTCGGCCTGGATGTGCTTCAGCAACTTCCTCAATCACCTGAGCCTGGATCGGATCGAGGCGGATTATTCCAATATCCTCTGATCCAGAATCTGACCTCGCCCCTGTAGGAGCGGGCTTGCCCGCGAAGGCACCCTTCAAGTTGACGCATTGCTTCAGGTCGTGCCTCTTCGCGGGCAAGCCCGGCTCCTGCAGGGGACGGTGTCGTTGCCACTGACTCTTGCGAGGTTTCAACCGGATGAGACTCCTCGGCATCCTCTGCCTGCTCCTGGCCCTCAATGGCTGCAGCTCGCTGCTGTTCTACCCCGAGCCCGGCCTGCCGTTCACCCCGGACCAGGCGCATCTCGCCTACCGCGACGTCACCCTCACCGCCGCCGATGGCACCCGCCTGCGGGCCTGGTGGCTGCCCGCCAAGGCTGGGGTGCCGGTCAAGGGCACGGTGCTGCACCTGCACGGCAACGGTGGCAACCTGTCCATGCACCTGGGCGGCAGTGGGTGGTTGCCGGAGCAGGGTTACCAGGTGCTGCTGGTCGACTACCGTGGTTATGGCCTGTCCGCGGGCGAACCGAGCCTGCCGGCGGTCTACCAGGATATCGAGGCCGCGTTCCACTGGCTGGAGCAGGCCCCCGAAGTCCGGGACAAGTCCCTGGTAGTCCTGGGCCAGAGCCTGGGGGGCGCGATGGCGGTGCATTACCTGGGCGAACACCCCGGCTATCAGTCACGCATCAAGGCGCTGGTGCTCGATGGCGTGCCGGCCAGCTATCGCGAGGTGGGCCGATTCGCCCTCGGCGGGTCCTGGCTGACCTGGCCGTTCCAGATACCGCTGTCGTGGCTGGTGCCGGATGGCGACAGCGCGATTCATGCCATGCCGGCACTCAAGGGGGTACCCAAGTTGATCTTCCAGAGTATCGACGACCCGCTGGTACCCCTGAACAACGGCATTGTCCTGTATCAGGCCGCGCCCCCGCCAAGGGTGCTACAACTGACCCGCGGCGGACACGTGCAGACCTTCGCCGACCCCACCTGGCGCCAGGTGATGCTGCGCTACCTGGAGGATCCCCAGCATTTCAACGGCTTGCGCCGGCTGGGCGAGATCCCCAATTATCCCGCTGCCCCGAATTCGAAAGTCGAACCAGAGAGTCCGCAATGACCGAAGAACGCAACGCCATTCCCCTGATCATCACCGGTATCTGCAGCATCATCGGCACCGTGGGTTGCCTGTGGTACTACGGCTACCTGCATTTCGCCAAGCCGGAGGATGCGTTGGAACTCAACCAGTTCACCATGCTCAAGACCATTGCGGGCGAGGACTACAAGGTTTCGCTGACGCCGGCCAACCAGGTCGCGCAGTGCATCGATGGCGTGCTGGTGCTGTTCGACACCGAACAGAAAGGCCTGACCGGCGTGCTGGTCAACGACAGGAAGCAGGCCGTGCGCTGCATGGGCCAGGAGACGCCCAAGCTGGAGCAGTGAACGGCTGGCTGGCCGCATGAAAAAGCCCCGCCTGATCCGATCAGGCGGGGCTTTTCATTGGCGCTTCGAATGATCAGTAGTTGCTGCTGACCGAGGAGCGTGGTGCCACTGGCTGGTTGTCGTTGGAAATGGTCACTTCCACGCGACGGTTCATCGCCCGGCCGGAGACGCTGCCGTTATCCGCGACCGGGTACTCCTTGCCATAACCCTGGGTGACGATGCGGCTCGGGTCCACGCCCAGCTTGATCAGGGCCACCTGGACCGAAGTCGCGCGGCGCTCGGACAGGCTCTGGTTGTAGGCCGCGGTACCGGTGCTGTCGGTGTAGCCCTCGACGATCACCTTGCGGTCCGGGTTCTGCTGGAGGAACTGCGCCAGCTTGCTGATGTTGGCCAGGCCATTGGGCTTGAGCTCGGCCTTGTTGGTGGCGAACAGCACGTCACCGAAGGTCACCAGGGTGCCGCGATCGGTCTGCTTGGCGTTGAGGCTTTCCTGCAACTGGCGGATCTGCGCATCGCGGGCGTCCAGGCGGGCCTGGGCCCGTTGCGCGGCGGCGTTCTTCAGGTTGGCCTCGGCAGTGCGCAGAGCGATGGTCTGCTTGGCGACTTCGACACGCTGGTTGGTCAGGTAGGCCAACTGGTCGACGACCTTTTCATCCTCGCGGTTCTGGTAGGCCTTGTCCGCCTTGTCCAGGTAGTCGCTGGCGTCCTTGGTTTCCAGGGCCGCCACCTTGCTCGCCTGCGGGTCGGCCTGCAGGCCGGAGAAATTGGTGCGCGCCTGTTCCAGGTTGGGGTTGGGCGGTGTGGTGCAGGCTGCGAGGCCGACGCTCAGAGCCAGCAGGGCGGGGATCATCAGTTGATTGCGCATAATGTTCGTCCTTTATCTGTCCGTTGAAACTTCAGGCTGCGTGAGCGCTTATTGCGCCGGCTGCACCACGGGGCGCTGGCTTTCCTGGCGCAGTTCCTGAACACCTTTCTGGGCATCCTTCACGGCCAGTTCGGCCTTGGCGGCCTGGGCCTTGCGTTCGGCGACGCGGGCATCCCATTCGGCCTGCTCGGCCAGGCGGCGGGCGTCGTCGTATTTCTTGTCATGCATGGCCAGTTCGGCCTGCTTGAGCTTGTCCTGGGCCGATTTCATTTCCACTGCGGCGTATTCGGTACCGCCGGCGCTGACGGCGCTGTTGACGGCGGACTGGGTCACCGCATATTGCTCGCTCGGCGGGTTCCCGGCACAGCCGGCCAGGATGAAGCTGGTACCCAGTGCCAGAGCGGCCAGTTTCAGCCCGCGCAGGTGGTTGAACGAGGATGTGACTGTGCTGGTTTTCATGGTCTTCAACTCCATTGGATAGCTCCTGAAAAACATCAATCCCCATCACGGGCCCGAGGGCCTTCAGCGCAGACCCCGCCGTGTCGGCCGGGTATTTTTCGCAGCAGCTGTGCCAGTGATGGCTACTGGCTGTGACCTGAGGCTTTTTTGAATAGTTCAGCGGAGATGGCCAATCGCCCGAAAAAAATACTGACTGATCGGTCAATGCAGAAAATCTGAACTTTTGCGCGGCGCAGCGGTATTCCGGCTCGGTCGGGAGCCAGGAATACCGGGGCTTGCGGGAAAGTGGCGGGGGTTCTTCAGTGCTTGGACTCGTCGGTCCCGGAAGACAGGTTGTGCAGATGTCGACGGGACAGGGTCAGGAAGCGCGGGGTGGCCCCGACATCTTCGTACAGGGGGTCACCTTCCTCGTCGGTGGCGACCACATGCGGGCCCTGAACATAGGGGAAACTCGCCTCGAGTTCCTCCAGGGCGGCGCCGATGAGTTCGCCGAGCAGCTCCTCCGGGCTGCGCTTGGGGTACATTTCGGTGATCGCGGCGAGGCGGGCGGCCGCTTCAACGTCCAGATGAACGGCGTAACCGGTATCGGTCAGGCGACCCTTGGCATTCTCTTCCCAGTGCTGGGCTAGCTCACGGATTTTCATGGTGACCTCAATTCATACCCGCCGATGACGGGGATTGATGAGTGACCGGGCCGGTAGCGACGCCGGGCCGGCCATCAGCCCCGAGGGGCTGCCCAATCATCAGACTAGCTTCTGGCGGTGAGGTTCGACGGGGAATTTTCAGCCAACGGCGATCGACCTGCCGGCTTGTAAGCACTTGTCGCAGTGGTGCACTCTTGGGCCCAGGGAAGCGTCCCAAAGTCCGCCGGAGAGCCTGCCGATGTCAGATATCGATGTGCGTTTGCGTGAAGACGTTCACCTGCTGGGTGAGTTGTTGGGCAATACCATCCGCGACCAGCATGGCGAGGAATTCCTCGACAAGATCGAGCGTATCCGCAAGAGCGCCAAGGCCGATCGCAGCGATGCGGCCAGTACCGAACTGAGTGCCAGCCTCGATGATCTCGGCGACGACGAGTTGCTGCCGGTCGCCCGGGCCTTCAACCAGTTTCTCAACCTGGCGAACATCGCCGAGCAGTACCAGCTGATTCACCGCCGCGACGAATCCCAGCCGGCGCCGTTCGAGGCGCGGGCGCTGCCGGAACTGCTGGCCCGCCTGCAGGCCGAGGGCCATGGCCCCGAGGCCCTCGCGCGGCAACTGGCGCGTCTGGACATCGAACTGGTGCTGACTGCGCACCCGACCGAAGTGACGCGGCGCACGCTGATCCAGAAGTACGATGCGATTGCCGCGCAACTGGCGCTGCAGGATCACCGTGATCTCACCGGTGCCGAGCGCGAGCAGATCCGCCAGCGGTTGCAGCGACTGATCGCCGAGGCCTGGCACACCGAAGAGATCCGCCGCACCCGGCCGACCCCGGTGGACGAGGCCAAGTGGGGCTTTGCGGTGATCGAGCATTCGCTCTGGCAGGCCATTCCGAATTATCTGCGCAAGGCCGATGAGGCCCTGCATGCCGCGACGGGCCTGCACCTGCCGCTGGAGGCGGCGCCGATCCGCTTCGCTTCCTGGATGGGTGGCGACCGCGACGGCAACCCCAACGTCACGGCCAGGGTGACCCGCGAAGTCCTGCTGCTGGCGCGCTGGATGGCGGCCGACCTGTACCTGCGGGATGTCGATCACCTGGCTGCCGAGCTGTCGATGCAGCATGCCAGCGAAGCCTTGCGGGCCAGGGCCGGCAACAGCGCGGAGCCCTATCGGGCGGTGCTCAAGCAGTTGCGCGAGCGGCTGCGCGCGACCCGGCAGTGGGCCCATGATTCGCTGGAGTCCACCCAGCCGGCCCCGGACCAGGTGCTGCGCGACAACCACGAACTGCTGGAACCGTTGCAACTGTGCTATCGGTCCCTGCACGAATGTGGCATGGGGGTGATCGCCGACGGGCCGCTGCTCGACTGCCTGCGCCGTGCGGTGACCTTCGGGCTGTTCCTGGTGCGTCTGGACGTGCGCCAGGATTCGTCGCGGCATGCCGCGGCGATGAGCGAGATCACCGACTACCTGGGCCTGGGGCGCTACGAGGACTGGGATGAGGATGCCCGGCTGACCTTCCTGATCCGCGAGCAGGGCAACCGCCGGCCGTTGCTGCCCGCGTACTTCAAGCCCTCGGCGGACACCGCCGAGGTGCTGGCAACCTGCCGGGAAATCGCCGCGGCACCGGCGGCCTCCCTCGGTTCCTATGTGATTTCCATGGCCGGTGCGGCTTCCGACGTGCTCCTGGTGCAACTGTTGCTCAAGGAGTGCGGGGTGTTGCGGCCGATGCGCGTGGTGCCGCTGTTCGAGACCCTGGCCGACCTGGACAACGCCGGGCCGGTGATGGAGCGCCTGTTGCTCCTGCCCGGCTACCGTGCACGCCTGCAGGGGCCGCAGGAAGTCATGATCGGCTATTCCGACTCGGCCAAGGATGCCGGCACCACAGCGGCGGCCTGGGCCCAGTATCGCGCCCAGGAGCGGCTGGTGGACATCTGCCGGGAACAGCAGGTCGAACTGCTGCTGTTTCATGGCCGTGGCGGCACCGTCGGCCGTGGTGGCGGCCCGGCCCATGCGGCGATCCTGTCGCAGCCGCCGGGTTCGGTGGCGGGGCGTTTCCGCACCACCGAACAGGGCGAGATGATCCGCTTCAAGTTCGGCCTGCCGGACATTGCCGAACAGAACCTCAACCTGTACCTGGCCGCCGTGCTCGAGGCCACCTTGCTGCCGCCGCCACCGCCACAACCGGCCTGGCGCAAGCTGATGGACGAACTGGCCGCGGATGGGGTGCGGGCCTATCGGGCCGAAGTCCGCGACAACCCGCAGTTCGTCGAGTACTTCCGCCAGTCGACTCCGGAACAGGAGCTCGGGCGCCTGCCATTGGGCAGCCGTCCGGCCAAGCGCCGGGCTGGCGGTATAGAAAGCCTGCGGGCGATTCCCTGGATTTTCGGCTGGACCCAGACCCGGCTGATGCTGCCGGCCTGGCTCGGTTGGGAGACGGCCCTGCGCCATGCGCTGGAGCGTGGGCAAGGCAAGCTGCTGGAACAGATGCGTGAGCAATGGCCATTCTTCCGCACCCGTATCGACATGCTGGAGATGGTGCTGGCCAAGGCCGACAGCGATATTGCCCGCTCCTATGACGAGCGTCTGGTGGAAGCGGAACTGTTGCCGCTGGGTGCGCACTTACGCGACCTATTGTCGCAGGCATGCGCGGTGGTACTGGGTCTGACCGGCCAGTCGCAACTGCTGGCCCACAGCCCCGAGACCCTGGAGTTCATTCGCCTGCGTAACACCTACCTGGACCCGCTGCATCTGTTGCAGGCCGAGTTGCTGGCCCGCACGCGGCGCCAGGAAAGTGCCCAGGACAGCCCTCTGGAACAGGCTTTGCTGGTGTCCGTGGCGGGTATCGCCGCCGGCCTGCGCAATACCGGTTGAGGGGAGCCGAGGCCCGGCTTGCAGGCTTGGACAAGGCCACGGCCGCCCGGTCAGGTGCGGTCGTGGCCGTGCGTGCGACACTTTGTTGTCACCTTGCGACCCGCGGTAGCAGGTTTGCACGGTTGCGGGGGCCCGGGTCGTTGCGACTTTGGGCGGCTTGTGTGGGGTCGGTCGGCTGTGTATCTTGATCAGCCCTTGGCCGTTTGGGCGGCTGTCACCCTATTGTTGAGATTGGCCCCACGCGGCGAATCCGAGCGTTTCTAAATAAAAAATTGAGGAGCACATCGATGCGCGTCATTCTGCTGGGAGCTCCCGGGGCCGGTAAAGGTACTCAGGCTAAGTTCATCACCGAGAAATTCGGCATCCCGCAAATCTCCACCGGCGACATGCTGCGTGCCGCGGTCAAGGCCGGCACCGAGCTGGGCGTCAAGGCCAAGGGCATCATGGATGCCGGCGGCCTGGTTTCCGATGACCTGATCATCGCGCTGGTCAAGGACCGTATTGCCCAGGCCGATTGCGCCAAGGGTTTCCTGTTCGACGGTTTCCCGCGCACCATTCCCCAGGCTGAAGCCCTGGTGCAGGCCGGTGTCGAGCTGGACCACGTGGTCGAGATCGCCGTCGACGACGAAGAGATCGTCCAGCGTATTGCCGGCCGTCGCGTTCACGAGGCTTCCGGGCGTGTCTACCACGTCGTCTACAACCCGCCGAAAGTCGAAGGCAAGGACGATGTGACCGGCGAAGAGCTGGTGCAGCGCAAGGACGACACCGAGGAAACCGTTCGCCATCGCCTGTCGGTCTATCACTCCCAGACCAAGCCGCTGGTGGACTTCTACCAGAAGCTGTCGGCGGCCCAGGGCAAGCCGAAGTACAGCCACATCGCTGGCGTCGGCTCGGTCGAGGCGATCACCGGCAAGGTGCTCGAAGCGCTGAACTGATCGTTGCCTCTGCCTCTCTACAACAGCCCGCTTGCGGGCTGTTGTTGTTTATACTGTTGCACTTTTTCATTCTGACCTGACGGAAACACCGATGAGCACCTTGCTGGCCCTGGACACCGCGACTGAAGCCTGCTCCGTCGCCTTGCTGCATGATGGCAAGGTGACGAGCCACTATGAGGTGATCCCGCGCCTGCATGCGCAGAAGCTGCTGCCGATGATCCGGCAACTGCTGGCGGATGCCGGGATCGGCCTGTCGGCGGTGGATGCGATCGCCTTTGGCCGTGGCCCGGGCGCCTTTACCGGAGTGCGGATCGCCATCGGTGTGGTTCAGGGCCTGGCCTTCGCCCTGGACCGGCCGGTGTTGCCGGTCTCCAACCTGGCGGTGCTGGCCCAGCGGGCACTGCGCGAGCATGGCGCCGGCCAGGTCGCCGCGGCCATCGATGCGCGGATGGATGAAGTGTATTGGGGCTGCTATCGCGAGGAGGCCGGGGAGATGCGCCTGGCCGGCGTCGAAGCGGTGCTGCCGCCGGAAGTCGCGGCGCTCCCGGAGGGGGCTGTTGGCGCCTGGTTCGGTGCGGGCACGGGCTGGGGCTATGGCGAGCGGATCAAGGTCGCGGTCAGCGGCCAGGATGCTGGCATGCTGCCTGACGCCCAGGACCTGCTGAGCCTGGCGCGCTTCGCCTGGGCGCGCGGCGAGGCCATCGTTGCCGACCAGGCACAGCCGGTCTACCTGCGTGACAAGGTCGCCACGCCCAAGGCGCGCTGAGGCCGGAGCAAATTTCCAAGCTACACTGAAGGTTAATCCGGGCGCTCGGGAGGTCGTGCGCAGTAGTCAAAAATGTGCCGTACGTCATGTTTTGCACACGCAGGCGGCGTTGTGTGAAAACCTTTTATTGGTTATGTGGTCTGGTTATCAATTGGACAATAGCCACGTACGGCAAGTACTGCTAAATTGCCATCATTGACTCCGAGCATGCCACAATGCGTATAGACGGCGTTTCATCACAGTCCTATTCCATCAAGCGCAAGCCCCGCAAGGGCGGCGTGGTGGTGGATGCCGATGAGGAACTGCTGGGCGGCGACAGTGACGATCTGTCCGAAGTCGCTGCCCGCGCCGAGGCTGCCGGTGAACGTCTGGCCAACCTGCCAGCGCGTCCGCAGGACATGATCTTTCCCCGTTCCATGAGCCGGAGCGTCGCCACGGCCCTGGCCAGCTATCTGACCACCGCCGGTTTCGTCGAGTGGGACATGGAAGTGTTGGGGCTCGACCTGCATATCTGATCTAATCGGTGGCATGACCGATTCAGTTCTTCCCTACTACCTTGGTTGTCCGTCCTGGAGTGAAAACGCCTGGCGCGAGTTCCTGTATCCGGAAAACGCCCGTCCGACGGACTTTCTCGATCTGTATTCCCAGGTCTTCAACGCCGTCGAAGGCAACACCACGTTCTATGCCCGGCCTTCGCCGGGCACGGTGGAGCGCTGGGCGCAGACCATGCCGGAGCACTTTCGCTTCACTGCCAAGTTTCCCCGCGATATCAGTCATGGCGGCGACCTGCGGGCCCAGGTGCCGGCGGCCGAGGAGTTCCTGCAACTGCTCAAGCCGCTGGGGGCGCGGGTATCGCCGTTGTGGCTGCAATTGCCGGCGAGTTTCGCCCCTCATCGGTTGAGCGAACTGGCCGGCTTCATCGACAGCCTGCAGCAGCCGCTGGCCGTCGAGGTCCGCCATCCCGAGTTCTTCGCCAAGGGCGATGCCGAGCGGATGCTCAACCGGTTGCTGCTGGACCGCGCAGTGGAGCGCATCTGCCTCGATCCGCGGGCACTGTTCAGTTGCACCTCGACCGAGCCTGCGGTGCTGCATGCCCAGTCCAAGAAGCCCAGGGTGCCGCCGCGGCCGGCGGCCTTCACCCCGTTCCCGCAGGTACGCTTCATCGGCCATCCGGAGTTGGTGGCGAACGAGCCCTTCATGACCCCCTGGGTCGAAAAGGTCGCTGTCTGGATCGAGGAGGGGCGAACGCCGTATATCTTCCTGCACACGGCTGACAATCTGCTGGCACCGAAACTGGCGCAGCGTTTTCACGAGCGCCTGAAGGAACGTTTGCCTGGCCTGCCAGCCCTGCCTGCGCTATACAGAGAGCCCGCCGCGGAGCAACTCGGCCTGCTCTGACGGCACTCGTCTCTTCTGCCAGGAGCTGGTCATATGGATGCGCAAAACCGTCGAGCCCAAGCCTTCAGGACCCTGCACGAGCGTGCCGGAGCCTTTGTGATCCCCAACCCCTGGGATGCCGGTTCGGCGAAGATGCTCGCCGCCCTGGGTTTCGAAGCCCTGGCCACCACCAGCGCCGGGCTGGCTTTTTCCCTGGGGCGTCCGGATGCGGAAGGTGCGGTCAGCCGCGCCGATGCCCTGGACAATGCCCATGTGATTGCCAAGGCCACGCCGCTGCCGGTGGCCGCAGACCTGGAAAACGGTTACGCCGACAGTCCCGAAGGGTGCGCCCAGACGATCCTGATGGCCGCTGAAGTGGGCCTGGTCGGTGGTTCGATCGAGGACGCCACGGGCAATCCCGAAGAACCGATCTACCCCTTCAATCAGGCGGTCGAGCGGATCGAGGCGGCGGTAGCGGCGGCGCGCAGCCTGCCATTTGACTTCACCCTGACGGCCCGGGCGGAAAACTTTCTGGTCGGGCGTCGGGACCTGGATGACACCATCCGCCGTCTGCAGGCCTTTGCCGAGGCGGGCGCCGATGTCCTGTATGCCCCGGCCTTGAGCACGGCCGAGGAGATTCGCGCGATCGTCAAGGCGGTGGCGCCCAAGCCGGTGAACGTCTTGATGTCCGGTGGCGTGTCGTTGTCGGTGGCTGATTTGAGTGCGCTGGGGGTCAAGCGCATCAGCGTCGGTTCGGCGCTGGCGCGTGCGGCGTACGGGGCGTTTTACCAGGCTGCACAGGAGATCCTTGAGCAGGGCAGCTTCGGTTTCGCCGAGCAGGCGATCCCGTTCGGCAGGATCAATCAGATGTTCAAGGGCTGAGGCCGGTGCCGGCGGCTCAGGCCGCCAGACGCAGGTTGTGCGCCACCAGCGGGCGTGCCCAGTTCAGGTCGTAGTCCAGGTCCTGCTGCTGCTTGACCAGGGTTTGCTCGTCGTACGGCAGCGCCGGTTTCTCCAGCAGGTCCAGCTCGAACTCGGCGATCGGCAGGTGCAGCGGACGCTTCTGTGGTGCCGGGCCCGGCTCGGGCTGTGGTTGGCCGGCGGTGAGGACGAGCGGGCGAACCCACTCGCTCTCGAAATCCTGTTGCCGCTGCTGGGCGATGATTTCGTCATCCGGGTAGGGCGGTGCCGGTTTCTTCAGCAGATCGAGTTCGAACTCGGCGATCGGCAGGAACAGCGGCTCTGGTGGCCGGACCGGATTGTCGGTGACATTGCAGTGCAGTTGCTCGACGATCTGCGCCAGGGTCTCGGCGCCGGCGGTCGGTTCGACCGGGCCATCGGCCGGCAGTTCGGCCACCGCCTGCCTTGGTGCATCCCCTACCTGTTCAGCCAGCGCACGGGCGAAGAAATCCTGCCATAGGTGGCTGACGCCACTCAGTGCCTGGGAGTTTCGCAGGCCGTAATCGCCGACGGGCGATAGATAACCTATGGATGTGCGCTGAATGTCTGACATGGTTCTCGGTCGTGACCCAAGCTCTGGCAAAATGCCGGATAATTCTGTTATCGGCCGTTTTCGCCGATCATTAAATTTTTGAGCGTGTTTTTCATGAGTGAGCAGCAGACGGCCGTGCGGATCCGAGTCGAAGCCTTGACCGCAGGGCTTGAACACCAGGCCCAGGCCTGGGCCCAGCGTCTGGAACTGCCATTGCAGGAACCCGAGGCGGAGTTCGCCCTGCAGGTCGGCGGGCAGGGTTTGCAGTTGCAGCAACTGGGGCCGGATGCACCGGGGCCGGTTCGGGTGGATTTCGTGGAGGGCGGGGCGGCGCACCGGCGCCTGTACGGTGGTGGTAGCGGGCAGATGATCGCCAAGGCGGTCGGTATCCAGCAGGGCGTGCGCCCACGGGTGCTGGACGCCACGGCCGGGCTGGGCAAGGACGCGTTCGTTCTGGCGAGCCTGGGCTGCGACATGAGCCTGGTCGAGCGCCAGCCGCTGATCGGTGCCCTGCTGGAGGATGGCCTGGCCCGTGCCCTGGAGGATCCGGAGGTGGCGCCGATCGTGTCCCGCATGCGTCTGCTCAAGGGCAACTCGATCGACGTGATGCGCCACTGGGAGGGCGAGCCGCCGCAGGTCATCTACCTGGACCCGATGTTTCCCCACCGTGAGAAAACCGCCCTGGTGAAGAAGGAAATGCGTCTGTTCCGGCCGTTGGTGGGCGATGACCCGGACGCCCCCGCGCTGCTGGAGGCCGCCCTGGCCCTGGCGACCCACCGGGTGGTGGTCAAGCGCCCGCGCAAGGCACCGTGCATCGACGGGCCCAAGCCCAGTCACGGCCTGGAGGGCAAGTCGAGCCGCTACGATATCTACCCGAAGAAAGCGCTCAAGCCCTGAAGGCCTCTTCGCGGGCAAGCCCGTTTCCACAGTGGATCATGTCATTGCCGTGGGGCGGCTCGCCCGCGAAAGGAACCGGCTCAGGGCCGATAGGCCCGCATGAACAAGCCCACCACCTCGCGCACATGGGCTTCGCTGTCCTCGGCATTCAATGGCTCGCCGCAGCCATACAGCACGCGGAAGTTCGCCGCGCCCTTGAGCAGGCAGAAAAAGTGCTCGGCGGCGCGGTGCGGCTTGTCGATGACCAGGACCCCGCTCTGATGGATTCTGCTGAGCAGTCGCTCCATTTCGCTCAGCATCCGCTGTGGGCCGGCCTCGAAGAAAATCTGCGACAGCCTGGGATCCTGGCTGCCCAACGCGATGATCAGGCGATGCAGGTTCACCGACTCGTCGCTGTTGATCAGCTGATTGAAGCCACGGGCGATATTGAGCAGCACCGATTCGACCGGGACGCCCTCGGGCAGGGCGAACAGCAGTTCGGGTAGCTGCGCCTCGCACTTGGCCACCACCGCGGCCGAGAACAGGGTCTCCTTGTCAGTGAAGTGGCTGTAGACCGTCAGCTTCGAAACACCTGCCGCTGCTGCCACCGCATCCATGCTGGTGCTGGCGTATCCATTGCTCAGGAACAGATCTTTCGCGGCTTCAAGAATGGCCTGGCGTTTTGCCAGGTCCTTGGGGCGACCCGGGCCGCTGGGCACAGAAAGATTGTCGGACATTTTTCACTTTAATACTGGACTGGTCAGTTTGGTATAAATACCATACTGGTCAGTATAATTATTTCAAGCACTCTTTAGCGAAGGGTCTCCACCATGTTCCGCTATGTCCTGCCCCTTGTGTTACCCGCCAGTCTAGCGTTTTTCCTCGTGGGCTGTGATCGCGAAGAGGCGGTTCAGGTTACCGTGCGTCCCGCCATGGTGGTTCAGCCGCAGTTGTCGGCTCAGGCCATGGACAGTTATCCCGGTGAGGTGCGCGCCCGCTTCGAACCCGAACTGGCGTTTCGTATCGCTGGCAAGGTGGCCCGGCGCCTGGTCGAGGAGGGGCAGCGGGTCAAGGCCAACCAGCCATTGGCGGAGCTCGATCCGCAGGATGTGCGCCTGCAACTGGAGGCCACCCGGGCCCAGGTGGCGGCTGCCGAGGCGAACCTGAACCTGGTGCGCTCCGAGCGCGACCGCTACAAGACCCTGCTGGAGCGGCAGATGGTCAGCCGCTCGCAATACGACAATGCGGAAAATGCCTACCGTGCCGGTGAGGCCCGGCTGAAGCAGATCCGGGCGGAATTCGATGTCTCCAGCAACCAGGCCGGCTATGCGGTGCTGCGGGCTCCTCAGGATGGCGTGATCGCCAGGCGCCAGGTCGAGGTCGGCCAGGTGGTGGCCGCCGGCCAGACGGTCTTCACCCTGGCCGCCGACGGCGAGCGCGAGGTGCTGATCAGTTTCCCGGAACAGGCCTTTGGCCGCTTCAAGGTCGGTCAGGAGGTGGCCGTCGAACTCTGGTCCCAGCCGGACCAGCGCTTCAACGGGCATATCCGCGAGCTGTCGCCGGCGGCTGATCCGAAATCCCGGACCTTCGCCGCGCGCATCGCCTTCAGTTCCGGAAAGATCCCTGCCGAGCTGGGGCAGAGTGCCCGGGTCTTCGTCCAGAATGCCGGTGCCGTGCCGCTGTCGGTGCCGTTATCGGCACTCACGGCCGAAAACGGCGCCGCCTATGTCTGGAAAGTCCAGCCGGACAACACCCTCAAGCGCACCCCGGTGCGGGTTGGCGCCTTCGGCGAGAAGAGCGTGCCGGTGCTCGAAGGCCTCAGTGCCAGCGACTGGGTGGTGGCGGCCGGGGTGCACGTGCTGCACGAAGGGGAACAGGTGCGTCCGGTGGACCGCTCCAACCGCGTCGTCAACCTGGCGGCCAAGGAGTAGTCCCCGATGGGTTTCAATCTTTCCGAATGGGCATTGCGCAACCGCCAGATCGTCCTGTTCCTGATGCTGCTGCTGGCGATGGTCGGGGCCATGTCCTACACCAGGCTTGGCCAGAGCGAAGATCCGCCGTTCACCTTCAAGGCCATGGTGATCCAGACCAACTGGCCAGGCGCCACGGCCCAGGAAGTTTCGCGGCAGGTCACCGAACGCATTGAAAAGAAACTGATGGAGACCGGCGAATACGAGCGGATCATGTCGTTCTCCCGGCCAGGCGAGTCCCAGGTGACCTTCATGGCCCGCGACTCGCTGCACTCGGCGCAGATCCCCGAGCTCTGGTACCAGTTGCGCAAGAAGATCGGCGACATCCGCCAGACCCTGCCGCCGGATATACAGGGGCCGTTCTTCAACGACGAGTTCGGTACCACTTTTGGCAATATCTATGCGCTGACCGGCGACGGTTTCGACTACGCGGTGCTCAAGGACTACGCCGACCGCATCCAGATCCAGCTGCAGCGGGTCAAGGATGTGGGCAAGGTCGACCTGCTGGGGCTGCAGGACGAAAAGGTCTGGATCGAACTGTCGAACGTCAAGCTGGCCACTCTCGGGGTACCGATGGCGGCAGTCCAGCAGGCGCTGCAGGAGCAGAACACGGTTTCCACCTCGGGTTTCTTCGAAACACCAACGGAGCGGGTGCAACTGCGCGTCAGTGGCAACTTCAAGAGCGTCGACGAGATTCGCAACCTGCCGATCCGGGTCGGCGACCGGACCCTGCGTATCGGCGATTTCGCCGAGGTCCGCCGCGGCTTCAGCGATCCGCCCGCCCCGCGCATGCGTTTCATGGGTGAAGATGCCATTGGCCTGGCCGTGGCGATGAACGACGGTGGCGACATTCTGGTGCTGGGCAAGGCGCTGCAAGCCGAATTCGCCCGTATCCAGAAAAGCTTGCCGGCGGGCATGCACCTGAGCAAGGTTTCCGACCAGCCGGCGGCGGTCAAGACCGGCGTCGGCGAGTTCGTCCAGGTGCTGGTGGAAGCCCTGGCGATCGTGCTGCTGGTGAGTTTCTTCTCCCTCGGCGTGCGTACCGGGATGGTGGTGGCGCTGGCGATTCCGCTGGTGCTGGCGATGACCTTCGCCACCATGTACTACCTGGGCATCGGCCTGCACAAGATTTCCCTCGGCGCCCTGGTGCTGGCGCTCGGCCTTTTGGTCGACGACGCGATCATTGCCGTGGAAATGATGGCGATCAAGATGGAGCAGGGCTTCGACCGGCTCAAGGCGGCGAGCTACGCCTGGACCAGCACGGCGTTCCCGATGCTGACCGGTACGCTGATCACCGCCGCCGGTTTCCTGCCGATCGCCACCGCGCAGTCGGGGACTGGCGAGTACACCCGCTCGATCTTCCAGGTGGTGACCATCGCCCTGCTGGCGTCGTGGATCGCCGCCGTGATGTTCGTGCCCTATCTGGGAGAGAAGCTGCTGCCGGACCTGGCGAAGATCCACGCTGCCAAGCATGGCGCCGATCAGCCGGACCCTTATGCCACGCCGTTCTACCAGCGGGTGCGGCGCCTGGTGGAGTGGTGCGTGCGGCGGCGCAAGACGGTGATCGTATTGACCGTTCTGGCCTTTGTGGCTTCGGTGGCACTGTTCCGCTTCGTGCCGCAGCAATTCTTCCCGGCTTCCGGGCGACTGGAGCTGATGGTCGACCTCAAGCTGGCCGAGGGCGCGTCGCTGAGCAACACCGCCGAGCAGGTCAAGCGCCTGGAGAGTCTGCTCAAGGGGCATGACGGCATCGACAACTACGTGGCCTATGTCGGTACCGGTTCGCCGCGCTTCTACCTGCCGCTCGACCAGCAACTGCCGGCGGCCAGCTTTGCCCAGTTCGTGGTGCTGGCCAAGACCATCGAGGACCGGGAAAAACTGCGGACCTGGCTGATCGATACGCTCAACGAGCAGTTCCCCGACCTGCGTGCGCGGGTCACGCGCCTGGAGAACGGTCCGCCCGTGGGCTACCCGGTCCAGTTCCGTGTCACCGGCGAGCACATCGAGGTGGTTCGGGCCCTGGCCCGCAAGGTGGCGGCCAAGGTGCGCGAGAACCCCCATGTGGTCAACGTGCACCTGGATTGGGAAGAACCGAGCAAGGTGGTCTACCTGAATGTCGATCAGGACCGTGCCCGGGCCCTGGGGGTGAGTACGGCGAACCTGTCGCGCTTCCTGCGCAGCTCACTGACCGGTTCGACCGTCAGCCAGTACCGCGAGGACAACGAGCTGATCGAGATCCTGCTGCGTGGCACCGTGCACGAGCGCAGCGAGCTGTCGGCACTGTCGAGCCTGGCGGTGCCCACCGACAACGGCACCAGTGTGGCGCTGTCGCAGATCGCGACGCTGGAGTACGGTTTCGAGGAAGGCGTCATCTGGCACCGCAACCGCCTGCCGAACGTGACGGTCCGCGCCGATATCTATGGCCAGGAGCAACCGGTGACCCTGGTCAAGCAGATCATGCCGACCCTGGATTCGATCCGGGCCGAGCTGCCGGACGGTTATCTGCTGGACGTGGGCGGTACCGTGGAGGACTCCGAGCGCGGCCAGGCGTCTGTGAACGCCGGCGTCCCCTTGTTCATCGTGGTGGTGCTGACCCTGTTGATGCTGCAATTGCGCAGCTTCTCGCGGGTGGCGATGGTGTTCCTCACCGCGCCGCTGGGACTGATCGGCGTGACGCTGTTCCTGCTGGTGTTCCGCCAGCCGTTCGGTTTCGTGGCGATGCTCGGCACCATTGCCCTGTCCGGGATGATCATGCGCAACTCGGTGATTCTGGTGGACCAGATCGAACAGGATATCCGGGCCGGCATGTCACAGTGGCAGGCGATCATCGAGGCGACGGTACGGCGCTTCCGGCCGATCGTGCTGACCGCGCTGGCGGCGGTGCTGGCGATGATTCCACTGTCGCGCAGCGTGTTCTACGGACCGATGGCGGTGGCGATCATGGGTGGGTTGATCGTGGCGACGGCCCTGACCCTGTTGTTCCTGCCGGCGCTGTATGCCGGCTGGTTCCGGGTGAAGAAGACCGCCGCCGGGGGATGAGGTCAGTCGGGAGCCAGCGCGCTGGCTCCCGCTGCTGCATCACAGCGCGCCAAACACCTTCTTCGCCAGGCTGGTAGCCGCTTCAGCCGGGTTGGCCCGGATACCTTCCTCTTTCTGGGCGATCAGCTTGAACAGACCGTCCAGCGCCTTTTCGGTCACGTAGCTTTCAATGTTGGCACTCTTGGCGTCGATCACGCCGAGGGTCGCCGCCTGCCCGGCGAACGAGTTGTACTGCTGGGCCAGGCCGACCTGGTCGGTGGCCTGCTTGACGATCGGCAGGAACTTGGCGCGGATCTGCTCGCGGCTGGTCTTGTCCAGGTACTGGGTGGCCGAGTCCTTGCCGCCGCTGAGAATGCTCTTGGCGTCATTCACGGTCATCTTCTTCACCGCATCCACCAGCAGCGCCTGGGCCTGGGGCATGGCTGCCTCGGCCGCCTTGTTCATGCTGGTTTCCAGCTGGTCGACCTGGGCACCCATGCCGAACTGCTTCATCTTGCTGGCGACCTTGCCCAGCTTGCCCGGCAGTTCGATCTTCACTTCAGGGTTGTTGCTGAAGCCACCCGGCTTGCCGAGCGTCGTGACGGCGGCGACGGCCCCCTGGGCCAGGGCGTCCTTGAGCCCGCCCGAGGCTTCGCCCTGGGACAGGCTGCCCAGGGACAGGGCCAGCGCGTTGGCGGAGATCAGCAGGCCGGCGCAGAGGCTGGCCAGACGTAGGGAAGGACGGAGCATGGAAAGCTTCCTTATGCGAAAAGAGAAAATGACCGGGCGGAGTCGGCACGCTTCGGCGAAGGCTGTGGAAACAGGCCGCTCGAACGGGCGCCGGGCTGTCCGCTGGTGATAACAGTAGCTGGCCGGCGAGTTCGATGCGAGCGCTGATCGAAGACATTGCCGGGCTTCAGGCCCTGAGGGTCAGGTTCTGTGGCTTTTCCTTCTGCAATACGACGGTCCGGGGAATGGGTTTCATGGTGAACTTGCGCCGGCTGCCGAAGCTGCCCTGGGTTTCGTAGAGCTGGCCGGGCTTGACCCGGCTGGGGTCATAACGCAGGTAGCGGGGGATCGCGCCCTTGAGCAGGGTGATCTCCTCGCAGAGGATGTAAGGCGGCAGGCCGGAGTCGTTGAGGGCGACCAGTTTCAGGTTGGCCAGGGTGTTCTCGTCCGTGCCGATCAGCGGCACCAGCGCCGCGCTCAGGTACAGGTAGCCAGGTGGGCTCAGGTGAAAGCTCGCCTCCTGGTTGTCCTTGCGCCATCTGAAGTTGTAGCGGATGTCGGCCAGCAGCGAGGCGCCATCGACGCTCATGTCGAACTCGATCTCTATCCTGCTGTTGTAGCGCAGGTCCTGGGGCAGTTCGAACACGAAGCGCCAGGGGCTGCGTGATGGCAGGTCGGCGCTGCTCCAGGTGCCGAGGATGGCATGGGTATCGCGGTTGCGTAGGGTGATCCGGGTTTGCGCCCGGGCCGGAATGGCATAGTCCGGCGGAAAGTGGAAAACAGCTGTGACGAGGTTTTTCGCAGTCATCTCGATATCCTTATCGAACGCGTCAAAGGCAACGCAGGGTCCAGTCTATACGAGTGTTTGCCGGGGAAATTCGGCGATGAAATATCGTTGTTGCTTTGCCGAATTGTCTGTCGTTGGGTTGCCGGTTATCTGATGTAGATCGGCTGATTGGCCCTGTGCCTGTCGCCTTGCAGGGCTGCCTGCAGCCGAGTGTTGCCAGCTGTGGGCAAGAGCGTGTTTTTACAGTTCTTGTCGGAATAGCCCGACATTTACTGATCCTTGTTGCTACGACAGAAAAGGACATGGGGTTATCGCTGGCGTTGCGGCGGGTGCGATACATGTATTGCGCTTGAGAACCGTGGAGTGAACCCATGTCATCCAGACGATACCTGTGCGACGCGCAAATCAGCCAGGCCATGCAGATTGCCGATCTTTCCGAGTTCGAGGTACCTGTGCATGCGGTGGGGCTGATTGCCCAGTGTGTGCTCGGCGGGCTTGAGGCACAGGGTTGGCCGGCTCCCCGGGTTATCCGCGGACCGCGGATCGTCACCGCCGAGCAGAACTACGCCCTGCTTGGCTATGCGCCTGACGAAGTCACTCTCGGCAGCGACCACACCCGCTGGATCAGCGAATCACAATTGTTGCGAACCCAGACGACCAGTCTGATTCCTCCCGCACTGGTCGAGGCAGCAAGGGCGCGAAAGCCGGGGGAAACCATGCTGCTCGCTGCCCCCGGTATTACGTTCAGGCGCGACACGCGCGACCGTCTCCATTGTGCGCAACCGCACCAGATGGACATTTGGGTCATGGGTGATCCACCGCTGTCCTGCCGGGAGTCGCTGCTGAAGCTGGTCGGCGATGTTCTGAAGGCCGCGCTGCCCGATCATGCCTGGACGTGTCAGGACAGCCCTCACCACTACACCGAGGGGGGGATCGAGATCAATGTCGTCTCGGCGCAGCAGTCGGTGGAGGTGCTTGAGTGTGGTTGTATCGCCCGCTCCCTGCTCGAAAGACTCGGGCTCGATCCGCTTCAGCATGGAGGCCTGGCCATGGGCATGGGGTTGGATCGTCTGGCGATGTTGCGCAAGGGAATTCCCGATATCCGCCTGCTCAGGGACCCTCTGCCCCGTATCCAGGCACAAATGAATAGCCTCGATCCCTGGGTGCCGGTCTCTCGTCTGCCTTCGGTCACTCGCGATATCTCGCTGGCCGTGACGCCGGGACAGAGCGAGGAGGAACTGACCGAGTCGATGTTGCAGGCCGCCGGTGTGCGTAGTGGCTGGATTGAAGAGATGCGCCTGCTGGGGCGCTGGAGCCATGGGCAATTGCCACCGCAGGCACTGGATCGTCTGGGCATGCTCGAAGGGCAGGAAAACGTGCTCTTGAGAATCGTCCTGAGAGACTGTGCCAGATCCATTACGGCCCAGGAGGCCAATCAACTCTATAACGATATCCAGCATGCCATGCACGAGGGAAAGGCGGGGGGTGGATATCGCAACGGCTGAGTTGCGCACAGCCTTTGCGCGATGAACCCCAGGTTGGCTGGCCTGGGGTTGTCGGTGAGGATCAGGCGGCGTCGGGACTGATGTCGCTCTTCTGCTCCGGGCCGGTGTCGTGCAATGTCACCTGGCGGATCGAAAGGCGTATTTCCGCCGGCAGTACCCGCTTGGCCGCACCCTCGGCCAGCTCGCCGAGCAGTTCGTGGTAACTGAGCTTGCCGGCTTCGTCGCGGCGCAGAACGTCGAGGTCGAGCAGAGTCTGGATGAAGTGGCGGAACAGGCTCTTGTCGAAGAACTCCGGGGCATTGAGACCGTGCAGGATCGACAGGCGCTGGGCCATGATCGTGCACAGGTCCTCCAGTTCCTCGGCGCTGATACTGTGCTGGCCGCTGTTGAGCAGCAGCGAGATTGCCATGTAGAAGCGTTGCAGGGTCTGGGCGATGCTTCTCGACAACAGGGTCAGCAGCACGAAATGCCGTGAACTCGGCGCCGGGCGCAGGTAGACCGCATTCTCGAAACGCAGCAGTCCCTGCTCGACGAAGGCCTCAAGCCATTGATCGACCACCGCGTCGAGTTCGTCCAGCGACCAGCGGATGAACAGCTCCGACTGCAGGTACGGGTACAGCGCCCGGGTGTAGCGCAGCAACTGCTCGCGGCTCATGCGTGATGAGCTCTGGAAGAAGCTCGCCAGCAATGCCGGCAGGGCGAAGATGTGCAGGACGTTGTTGCGGTAGTAGGTCATCAGTACCGCGTTCTGTTCGTCCAGGTAAAGGATCTTGCCCAGCGCATCGTTCTGTTCGGCGAGCAGGTCCATGTCCTTGACGTGCTGGATCAGCGCCCGGCCATCTCCCTCGGGCAGGGTGGTGTGCGGCGAGTAGGGGACGCGGCGCAGCAGCGCCAGGTAGAGGTCGAGCACCCGGGCCAGGGCACGGTCGTCCAGGGCCAGGCGGCTGGTGGAGAGCAGGGCCAGGGCCACCAGGTTCACCGGGTTGATCGCCGCCGCTTCGTTGAGGTTGCGCGCCACGCGCTCGCCCAGGCGGTTGGTGGTCGCGCTCAGCCAGTCCGGCCTGAATTGCGGGCCGAGTTCCTCGGCGCGCCAGCCCGGCTGTTCCTGGTCGAGGAAGTCGGCCAGCTTGATCGGCTCGCCGAAGTTGACCGCGACCTGGCCGAAGCGCTGCTTGAGCGCACCGATGACCTTGAAGATGTCGAAGATCGACTCCTTCTTCTTGCTGGCGCCGCGCAGTTCGCCGAGGTAGGTCCGGCCTTCCAGCACCCGTTCATAGCCGATATAGACCGGGACGAAGACGATCGGCATCCGCGAGGAACGCAGGAAACTGCGCAGGGTAATGGCCAGCATGCCGGTCTTGGGCCGTAGCATGCGTCCGGTACGCGAGCGGCCGCCCTCGACGAAGTACTCCACCGGAAAACCCTTGGTGAACAGCGTATGCAGGTATTCGTTGAAGACCGAGGTGTAGAGCGGGTTGCCCTTGAAGGTGCGGCGCATGAAGAACGCCCCGCCACGGCGCAGCAGGCCGCCGATCAGCGGCATGTTGAGGTTGATCCCGGCGGCGATGTGCGGCGGGGTCAGTCCGTTGCGGAACAGCAGGTAGGACAGCAGCAGGTAGTCGATATGGCTGCGATGGCAGGGCACGTAGATCACCTCGTGCCCCTGGGCCACGGATTGCACGTTTTCGATATGGTTGACGCGGATACCGTCGTAGATCTTGTTCCAGAACCAGCTCAGCACCACTTCGAGGAAGCGGATCGCCGTGTAGGTGTAGTCCGAGGCGATTTCGTTGCCGTAGCGCAGTGCCTGGGCCTTGGCCTTTTCCGCCGGGATGTTTTCGCGCTGGGCGTGTTCGAGGATCGCCTGGCGTACCTGCGGCTCGTTGACCAGGCCCTTGACCAGGTTGCGCCGGTGCGACAGGTCGGGACCGATGACCGCGGTTTTCAGGTTGCGCAAGTGTACCCGCAGAATGCGCTGGGCCATGCGCACGGTGCGCTCGTGGCCCTTGTTGTGTTCCACCAGTTCGCGCAGATGGATCGGCGCGGAGAACTGCACGCGGGTCTTGCGGCCGAGAATCAGGATGCTCAGCAGGCGGCGCAGGCGACCTGTGACCGCCCAACTGTCGGCGAACAGCAGTTTCCACGGGCTCGATTCGCTGTCCGGCGATTGGCCCCAGAACACGCTGACCGGGATGACCAGGGCGTCCTCGACAGGATTCTGGCTCAGGGCATCGACCAGGCGGGTCAGGGTTGGCGGCGCCCCGCGCTTGTCATGACGGCCGAGCCAGTCGGGCTCCGGAGTCAGGTAGAAAAACGCCGCCGGCTCCAGCAGCGGGCCGACCGACACCGGTAGCACCGGGCGTGGCAGACCGGCCCGGGTGCATTCGTGGTCGACCACCGCCAGGTCGCTCAGCGACGGCGATTGCAGAACGTAGAACACCGGGCGGCTGCGGTCGAGGTTGAGGGTCAGGGACGACTGGTTGATCGTCTCCGAGCGCACCCACAGGTACAGGAGGCGGCGCAGGGTGCCAAACACTAGACGGCGGAACGGCGAACGGGTCATACGATTTCTGCTTCAGATGGAATGAACCGAGCGTTTGCTCGGGCGGGGAGTAGTGTGCCGTATCTGGCGAAAATCGGCAAAAACGCAACGAAGTAATATTGATTGAGAGTTTTTCGTGCTGTCTTATACTCCGGTATTCGCCCTCAGCGGTATGACCCCCGAGCGTCATCCGAAGTTCTGGCGATCAGGCTTGGAGAACCCTGCGAGCGGGGTTCACTCGATAATAAAAAAGGAGTACGGATTCATGGCAACTCGCGAGACAGGCAGTGTGAAGTGGTTCAACGATGCCAAGGGCTATGGCTTCATCCAGCGTGAAGGTGGGGCGGATGTGTTCGTGCACTATCGCGCGATTCGTGGCCAGGGCCACCGCTCGCTGACCGAGGGACAGCAGGTCGAGTACGCGGTGGTGGAAGGCCAGAAGGGCCTGCAGGCCGAGGACGTGGTGGGCTTGTAACCCTCACGCCATCCTGTGGGAGCCGGACCGCCGGCTCCCACAAGCACTCGCGTCGTGCATCAATCCTGCGAACGACGTTCCCCCTCAGGCTGTGCGCCAGTTGATCTCTTCTTCGCCGTCGGCGCTGACACGAATCCAGCGGTCGGCACTTTCCTCGCCTTCCTCCTCGACCCAACTTCCCGGCGCGCAACGCACCTCCACCTGCAGCGCGGCAAAAGCGGCGCGGGCACAGGCGATGTCGTCGTCCCACGGCGTCTGGTCGCTTTCCAGGTACAGGCTGTTCCACTTGCCCACGGCTTTGGGCAGCCAGGTCACCGGTACGCCGCCGGCCTTGCATTTCCAGGTCTGGCCCTTCTGCGTCCACTCGCTGCACGGACCGAGCGCTTCGCCCAGCCAGGCGGTAATCGCCTTGTGGTCGACGTCGGCGTCTTTCAGGTAAATCTCGATATCAGGCTGGCGCATGGATGTCCTCGCTGCGGCTGCTGAAAAATCCATTCGCGGATTCTGGCGCTCGCCAACCGGGGTTGGCGAGTTGGGTCATGGGGATCATTGCAGAACGAAGTAATCGTAGCGCATCGACACGCTGACCTCGAACGGTTCGGCCTGCTCGATCACCCGGGCGCGGCGTTCGGCGCTGGCGCGCCAGCCGTGCGGGGTCATGGCCAGCAGGTTGGCACGGTCGGCGGGCCGTTCCAGGCGCAGCTTGAAGTCGAGGACTTCGCTGTGCTGCAGCGCCATGCCTTCCGGCACCAGGGCCAGGTGCTTGTCGTCGGTGTACTCGCGGACTTCGTCATAGAGCTGTTCGCGCAGTTCCATCAGGTGGCCGCTGGTCGGGCCGACCTTCATCAGGCCGCCACCGGGACTGAGCAGGCGTTTGGCTTCCTGCCAGTCCAGCGGGCTGAAGACACTGGCGAGAAACTGGCAACTGGCGTCCGGCAGTGGAATGCGTGCCATGCTGGCGATCAACCAGGTCAGTTGCGGATTGCGCCGGCAGGCCCGCTTCACCGCTTCGCGGGAGATGTCCAGGGCATAGCCGTCGGCCGTCGGCAGTGCCTCGGCGATCTGCGCGGTGTAGTAGCCTTCGCCACAGCCGATATCGACCCAGCGTTGCGGGGCCCGTTCGGCGGCCAGTTCGGCCAGGCGGCGGGCCACCGGCGCGTAGTGGCCGGCGTTGAGGAAATCACGCCGGGCCTCGACCATGGCCTGGTTGTCGCCGGGATCGCGGCTGTTCTTGTGCTGCACCGGCAGCAGGTTCAGGTAACCCTGGCGGGCCCGGTCGAAACGATGCCCGGCCGGGCAGGCCACGCCATTGTCGACCGCGCCCAGCGGTGCACTGCAAAGAGGGCAGGTGAGCATCAGGCGAGCAACTTGATCAGGGTCTGGTAGTAGATTTCGGTCAGCACATCGAGGTCGCTGGCCAAGACCCGCTCGTTGACCTGGTGAATGGTCGCGTTGACCGGGCCGAGTTCCACCACCTGGCTGCCGAGAGTGGCGATGAAGCGTCCGTCGGAGGTGCCGCCGCTGGTCGAGGCCTTGGTTTCGCGCCCGGTGATCTCGCGGATGCTGGAGGAGACCGCGTCGAGCAGCGCGCCCGGCTCGGTCAGGAACGGCAGGCCGGACAATGCCCAGTCCACGTGCCAGTCCAGCTGGTGTTTGTCGAGGATCGCCGCGACCCGTTGCTGCAGGCCCTCGACGGTCGACTCGGTGGAGAAGCGGAAGTTGAACAGCGCCACCAGTTCGCCGGGGATCACGTTGGTCGCGCCGGTGCCGGAATTGACGTTGGAGATCTGGAAGCTGGTCGGCGGGAAGAAGGCATTGCCGTCGTCCCAGTGCTCGGCCGCCAGCTCGGCGAGAGCGGGCGCGGCCAGGTGGATCGGGTTCTGCGCCAGGTGCGGATAGGCCACGTGGCCCTGCACGCCGCGGATGGTCAGCTTGGCGCCGAGGGAGCCGCGACGGCCGTTCTTCACCACGTCGCCGACCAGCGAGGTGCTCGACGGTTCGCCGACGATGCACCAGTCCAGGCGCTCGTTGCGCGCGGCCAGGCGCTCGACCACGGCCTTGGTGCCGTGATGGGCCGGGCCCTCTTCATCGCTGGTGATCAGGAAGGCCACCGAGCCCTTGTGGTCCGGGTAGTCCGCGACAAAACGCTCGGCCGCGACGACCATCGCCGCGAGGCTGCCCTTCATGTCGGCGGCGCCACGCCCGCAGAGCATGCCGTGCTCGTCGATCAGCGCATCGAACGGATCGTTCTGCCAGGCCTGTACCGGGCCGGTCGGGACCACGTCGGTGTGGCCGGCGAAGCACAGCACCGGGCCGTCGTGGCGACCGTGGGTGGCCCAGAAGTTGTCCACGTCCTCGATGCGCATCGGTTCCAGCTGGAAACCGGCATCGCCCAGGCGCTGCATCATCAGTTTCTGGCAGTCGGCGTCGACCGGTGTCACCGATGGGCGGCGGATCAGATCACAGGCAAGTTGCAGGGTCGGCGAAAGCTCGGCGTGGGCCGTCATGGGAAACTCCGAAAACATGAAAGACGGGCTCGGTCTGCTGTGGGAGCGGGCTTGACCGCGAAGGAGGCACAAGCGCGCCGCAAGCTTCGCGGGCAAGCCCGCTCCCACACAAGTCCGCTGCCACAGTATTTGGGTTTGGCCGTGGAGTCGTGCTCGACCAGGGCGCAGAAAATGGCGGATATCTTAAAGCAAAACGGCGACCATAGGCCGCCGTTTAGAGGATCGCATCGACTTTATGCCGCCGGCACCTGCTCAGGCTCTTCGGCCGGTTTCGGCAGCGAGGAAACGAAGGCCATGAACAGCGCGGCCACGTACGGCAGCGACTGCACCAGCAGCATGGCGACCCAGAAGCGCATGTCGTTGCTCGGCATGCCCTGCACCAGGTAGATCCCCAGGGCTGCGCCCCACAACAGCAGCATGATGAACAGCTCTTCACGGGCTTCCGAGATCGCCACCCAGAAACCGTGCTTGTCGGCGTTCTTCGGCGTGCGGAAAAACGGAATGCTGCTGGTGAAGAAACCGTACAGCACCGCCTTGGCGATGGTGTGCGACAACGCCAGGCCGGCCAGCGCGGCGGCGAAGGCGTCCTTCATGTTGACGCCGACCGCGCGCCGGTACAGGAACAGGATCTTGCCCACCTTGAAGGCGAACAGCGCCAGGGGCGGGATCGCGAAGATCATCAGCGGCGGGTCGACCCGTTGCGGCACGATGATCATCGCCGACGACCAGAGCAGCGCGCCCACGGTGAAGAAGATGTTCATGCCGTCGGCGATCCACGGCAGCCAGCCGGCGAGGAAGTGGTAGCGCTGGCCGCGGGTCAGTTCGGTGTCGCGGCCGCGCAGCAGGCTCGCGGTGTGCCGCTTGATGATCTGGATCGCGCCATAGGCCCAGCGGAAACGCTGCTTCTTGAAGTCGATGAAGGTATCGGGCATCAACCCCTTGCCGTAGCTGTGGTGGTGATAGGCAGCCGACAGGCCTTTTTCGAACACCCGCAGGCCCAGTTCGGCGTCTTCGCAGATACACCAGTCGGCCCAGCCCAGTTCTTCCAGGACCGAACGACGGGTCATGGTCATGGTGCCGTGCTGGATGATCGCGTCACGATCGTTGCGAGTGACCATGCCGATGTGGAAGAAACCCTTGTACTCGGAGTAGCAGAGCTTCTTGAAGGTGCTCTCGTTCTGGTCGCGGTAGTCCTGCGGCGACTGCACGATGGCGATCTTCGGATCGGCGAAGTGCGGCACCATGTGCTTGAGCCAGTTGCGGTCGACGCAGTAGTCCGAGTCGATCACCGCGATGACCTCGGCATCCTTGGCGGTATGCGGAATCAGGTAGTTCAGCGCACCGCCCTTGAAACCGGCCAGGGGCGCGACGTGGAAGAAACGGAAGCGCGGGCCGAGGGTCTCGCAGTAGGCCTGCACCGGCTCCCAGACCGCAGGGTCCTTGGTGTTGTTGTCGATGATCAGGACTTCGTAGTCCGGATAGTCGAGGGCGGCCAGGGCGTCGAGGGTCTGTTTGACCATCTCCGGCGGCTCGTTGTAGCACGGCACGTGGATCGAGACTTTCGGGCGGTAGTCCGACTCACCCTCGACCGGCAGGAATTCCCGGCGGCGCTTGTGGGTCCACACCGCTTCGGCCAGTTCGTGGGCCTCGGTCAGCAGCACGATGAACACCCCCAGCGCACCGAGGGCGAGCAGGAAGCCCACGGTCAGGCTGAACCAGGTGCTGTATTGCTGGCTGTAGTCGTAGCCGATCCACACCAGTACCGAACCGCAAAGGAAGGCGATGAAGGTCAGGAAGGTGCGGCCGCGCTGGCGCAGTGCCGAGCCGTCGATCAGCAGGACCGCCAGGGACAGCATCGCCAGCACCACCGAGCCGATGGCCAGGACCCGCCACTGCGGAATGGCCACCACTGGCCCTTCGAAGTTGAATTTCTGCTGGCGCGCGGCGTTGTACACGCCCCAGTAGGCGCCCACCGAGCCTTCGTCACTGGCTTTCCAGGGCTGGTCGAAGGCTTCGATGACGAAGTAGTTGAAGCCCTGGCGGTTGAGCTTGTTCACCAGCGTACGCAGGTAGATCGCCTGGTCGGCCTGGGTCGCATCGGCGCCACCGCGCATGCGGCCGTTGCTCGGCCAGCCGACTTCCGACAGCAGCAGCGGCTTTTTCGGGAACATGCGTTTGAGTTCGCGGGCGCGGTCGAGTACGTACTGGCCGGATTTCTCCATCGGGATGAATTCCCAGTACGGCAGGATGTGCGCGGCGATCAGGTCGACGTGCCTGGCCAGTTCCGGGTTGTGTTCCCAGATGTGCCACTGTTCGGAAGTGGTCACCGGCACCTTCACCGCAGCGCGTACGCGATCGAGCAGCACACCGAGTTCCTTGGCGGTGATTTCCTTGCGGAAGATCGCCTCGTTACCCACCACCACGCGAACCACGCTGCGCGAGGTGTTGGCCAGCTCGATGGCCCGGGCGATTTCCCGCTCGTTGCGCTCCTGGTCCGGGCTGATCCAGATGCCCAGGGTCACCCGCAGGCCGAATTCCTCGGCCAGCTTGGGGATGTCCTGCAGCGTGCCGTCGACCGAGTAGATCCGGATGTTGTCGGTCAGCTTGCTGATGATCTCCAGGTCACGACGCATTTCATCGTCGGTCGGGTACTGGTCCTTCTGGGGGAACTGACCCTGCTGGAACGGAGAGTAGGAGAAGCCGGAGATGTGTTCCGGCCAGTTGGGGGCCGAGACCGGACGGTTGATCAACGCCCAGAAACCGGTGAACAGCGCGGCGATTGCCAGCACCACCACCAGGTTGAGTCCAAATTTACGCGATGACATAGAGATTTCGGGTTCCGAAGTAGAACGTTGAACTGCGCGGCGCGCATCCTACACGTGGGATTCGTGCTGGAACACCGCCGAGCTTAGGCAATGGCCTTTGGTTTAAGTTCTTTCCTGAGTCTTTGTAGCTGGTTTCTTGTGAAGATGTTGTCATTTTCGCTCATGTGGCCGCCATTCGTAGGCTGAAGGTGCCTGCTGCCTGCGATGGGCCTATAATGCGCGCCGATTTTTCCGGTGATTGGTCATGAGTGCAGAAGATCCGCGGTTTGCCGGCGTTGCCCGGTTGTATGGCATTGAAGGTCTGGAGCGGCTGAAGGCGGCTCACGTGGCCATCGTCGGTGTGGGCGGGGTCGGTTCCTGGGCGGCCGAGGCGATCGCCCGTTGCGGCGTCGGGGAGATTTCCCTGTTCGATCTCGACGATGTCTGCGTCAGCAACAGCAACCGCCAGTTGCATGCCCTGGACAGCACGGTGGGGCGGGCCAAGGTCGACGTCATGGCCGAGCGGCTCAAGGGCATCAACCCGGATTGTCGCGTGCATGCGGTAACGGACTTCGTCACCCGCGACACCATGGCCGAATACATCACCGGGCAGATCGACTGCGTGATCGACTGCATCGACAGCGTCAACGCCAAGGCGGCGCTGATCGCCTGGTGCAAGCGGCGCAAGATCCAGATCATCACCACCGGCGGCGCGGGTGGGCAGATCGACCCGACACAGATCCAGGTCTGCGACCTGAACCGTACCTTCAACGATCCGCTGGCCTCCAAGGTGCGGTCGACCCTGCGTCGCGACTACGGCTTCTCCCGCACGGTCAATCGCCATTACAGCGTGCCCTGCGTGTTTTCTTCCGAGCAGTTGCGTTATCCGAAACCCGATGGCGGCATCTGTCTGCAGAAGAGTTTTGTTGGTGACGGCGTGAAGCTGGACTGTGCCGGTGGCTTCGGTGCGGTGATGATGGTCACGGCGACCTTCGGCATGGTTGCGGCGACCAAGGCGGTGGACAAGCTGGTCGCCGGCGTGCGGCGGCCGTCGGAGCGTGCCAGGCCCGCCCAGTGACGCGGGCATGGGCCGGAGCCACAGCCACGGTGCCCTAGGCTCCAGTGAGTTCGCGCATGCGCTGCAGTACGGCATTCAGGCCATTGCTGCGCGACGGCGACAGTTGCCGTGACAGCCCGAGCTGGTTGAACCAGTCCGCCAGGTCGATCCCTTGCAGTTCTTCGGCGCCCAGGCCGTTGACCCGTACCAGCAGCAGCGCCACCAGCCCACGGATCATTCGTGCATCGCTGCTGGCGACGAAATGCCACTGACCGTCCCGCAGGCTGCCGGTCAACCAGACCTGGCTCTCGCAGCCGTGCACCCGGTTGGCCTGGTTTTTCTCGGCCTCGTCCAAGGCGGGCAGGCGCTCGCCCCATTGCATCAACAGGCGGGCCCGCTGTTCCCAGCCGGCCGCCGCCCGAAAGCTGTCCAGGGCAGCCTGTGCTTCGCCCGGCAAGTTCATCGCAACAGCTCCAGTGCCTGGTCCAGTGCCTCGAAAAAGCGCTCCAGGTCATCGGAATCGTTGTACAGCCCCAGCGACACGCGGATCGCCCCGCTCAGCCCGAGTCGCTTCATCAACGGCATCGCGCAGTGATGGCCGGCGCGGACGGCAATGCCCTGCTCGGTCAGCAGGTGGGCGAGGTCGGCACTGTGCACGCCTTCGACGGTGAAACTGGCCAATGCCAACTGCGGCTCGCCCAGCAACTGGATACCGTTGCGTACCCTGAGGCCCTGCAGCAGATGGGCGTGCAGCGCCGCTTCGTGGGCGAGCACCGCGGCCTGGTCCAGCCCGGCGAGATAGTCGAGGGTCGCGCCCAGGCCGATCACACTGGCAATCGGCGGCGTTCCGGCTTCGAATCCGAGGGGGGCGGCGCGGAAGCTGGCGTGCTGGTAGTCGGCGTCCTGGACCATCTCGCCACCGAACTGCCAATGGCGCAGCTGCCGCAGTGCCTCGTGACGACCGTAGAGCACGCCCAGCCCATCAGGGCCGTAGAGCTTGTGGCTGGAAAAGACATAAAAGTCGCAACCCAGCGCCTGCACGTCATGACGACCGTGCACGACGCCCTGTGCGCCGTCGACGACCGTCAGGGCGCCGCAGGCTTTCGCCCGGGCCAACAGCTGCGGCAGCGGCTGCCAGGCACCGAGCACGTTGGACAGTTGGCTGACGGCCAGCAGGCGGGTTCGCTCACCGATCAGGCCGAGCGCGGCGTCGAGGTCGATCAGGCCGGCTGCGTTGATCGGCAGGACCACCAGCTTGAGCCCGCGGCGTTGTGCCAGTTGTTGCCAGGGCAACAGGTTGGCGTGGTGTTCCAGGGCGCTGACGACCAGTTCATCGCCCTGTTGCAATAGTGGCTCCAGACCGTAGGCCAGGAGGTTCAGTGCCGCAGTGGCACCGTGGGTGAAGATGACCTGCCCGCTGTCGCCAGCCCCCAGCCATTGGCCGACCTTCAGCCGGCTGTCTTCGAAGGCCTGGGTCGCGTGGGCGCCGGGCAGGTGCTGGGCACGGTGCACGTTGGCTGCGCCGTTGGCGTAGTAATGCGTCAGGGCGTCGAGCAGGGCCTGGGGTTTCTGCGTGGTGGCGGCGCTGTCCAGGTAGGTCTGGTCCTGCCGTTGCAGAGCGGCGAGGGCCGGGAAGTCGGCACGCCAGGGGGAGGGTATCAGCATGGTGTGGGCCCTGTTCAGCGTGGGCGGGGGAAACGAAAACCTGTAGGAGCCGGCGGTGCGGCGATCCGACTTGCCCGCGAAAGGGCTCTTGAGGCCGTCAAAGGCTTCGCGGGCTCTTTCGCGGGCAAGCTCGGCTGCTACAGGCGAAAGCGATTCCAGCAGCCTGCATCCCTGCTGCCTGGAACATCGCTATCGCCAGCAAGCCGGCTCCCAGAGGGAGGGCGCCATCAGTTGTGCGCGTGCAGCGCTTCGTTCAGCTCGATGGCCGACTTGTGGGTCTTGCATTCCACGGCGCCGGTTTCCGAGTTGCGACGGAACAGCAGGTCCGGTTGGCCGGCCAGGTCACGGGCCTTGACCACCTTGACCAGCTGGTTATTTTCATCGAGCAGCGCGACCTTGGTACCGGCGGTCACGTACAGGCCCGACTCGACGGTGTTGCGGTCACCCAGCGGGATACCGATACCGGCGTTGGCGCCGATCAGGCAGCCTTCGCCGACCTTGATCACGATGTTGCCGCCGCCCGACAGGGTGCCCATGGTCGAGCAGCCGCCACCCAGGTCGGAACCCTTGCCGACGAACACGCCCGCCGAGACACGGCCTTCGATCATGCCCGGGCCTTCGGTGCCGGCGTTGAAGTTGACGAAGCCTTCGTGCATCACGGTGGTGCCTTCGCCGATGTAGGCACCCAGGCGGATACGTGCGCTGTCAGCGATACGCACGCCGCTCGGCACCACGTAGTCGGTCATTTTCGGGAACTTGTCCACCGAGAACACTTCCAGCAGTTCGCCACGCAGGCGCGCTTCGAGCTGGTGTTCGGCCAGTTCGGCCAGGTCGATCGCGCCCTGGCTGGTCCAGGCCACGTTCGGCAGCAGCGGGAACACGCCAGCCAGGCTCAGGCCGTGCGGCTTGACCAGGCGGTGGGACAGCAGGTGCAGCTTGAGGTAGGCCTCGGGGGTGGAGCTCAGTTGGGCGTCTTCGGCCAGCAGGGTGGCGACCAGCGGCTTGTGGCTTTCGGCCAGGCGGGTCAGCAGGGCGGCCTGTGCGGCGTCGATGCCCTTGACGGCTTCGGCCAGTTGCGAGGCCTGCGCGGGGGTGAAGCTGATGGCCTGGTTGCCGCCGGTGTAGCCCAGTACCGGGGCGACTGCCGCGATCAGGTCGGCCGATGGCTGGATCAGTGGCTGTGCGTAGAACACTTCCAGCCAGGCACCTTGACGATTCTGGGTACCGACACCGAAGCCCAGGCTGAACAGATTGGTGGACATGCAGTTACCTCTTGCGAAATTGAGTGTGGGCCCTGAGCACTCTGGCTCAGTTGAGGGCCGCCGCGTAGCTATCTGGCTTGAAGCCAATCAGGGTTCGGTTGCCGAGATCGAGCACCGGGCGCTTGATCATCGAGGGTTGGGCGAGCATCAGCTCGATCGCCTTCGCCTGGTCGAGATCGGCCTTGCTGGCGTCGTCGAGCTTGCGAAAGGTGGTGCCGGCGCGGTTGAGCAGCACTTCCCAGCCATGCTCGTTGCACCAGCGGGTCAGGTTCTCGCGGTCGATGCCGGCGGTCTTGTAGTCATGGAAGTCGTAGGCTATCGCGTGTTCTTCCAGCCAGGTGCGAGCCTTTTTCATGGTGTCGCAGGCCTTGATTCCGAAAAGGCGCAATGTGTTGCTCGTATCGGTCACGGGAATTGCCCCCTTTTGCAGATATGCGAGATGAACAGTCGGTAATTATGCCATGGCCGAGTCGGTTCGGGGCCAACCCCGTACCTGTCCGTTCGGCTGGCAGGAATCGCCCTTGCGACCTTGGTGCAACGTCCGCGCGGCAGATTAAGCGGTTAATATGGCACTTTGGCGGCTGATTGTTGCCGGATAGCTTGTTGAACGATTGGGAAGTCGCCTTATGCAAACCGCCTACACCGTCCTCATTCTGCTGATGCTGGTCGGCGTCTCGCGGTTGCTGGCGCGGGTGATTCCATTGCCCTTGCCCCTGGTGCAGATCGCCGCGGGCGCGGCGCTGGCGTGGCCGACCCTCGGCCTGCACGTTGCCCTGGACCCCGAGCTGTTTCTCTTCATGTTCCTGCCACCGCTGCTGTTCTCCGATGGTTGGCGCATGCCCAAGCGCGAGTTCTGGCGTTTGCGCGGTCCGGTGCTGACCTTGGCGGTGGGGCTGGTGCTGTTCACCGTGGTCGGTGCCGGTTGCTTCATCCACTGGTTATTGCCGGGCATTCCCCTGCCGGTGGCCTTTGCCCTGGCCGCGGTGCTGTCGCCCACCGATGCCGTGGCGGTTTCGGCGATTGCCCAGAACCGCCTGCCCACGCCGTTGATGCACATGTTGCAGGGCGAGGCGCTGATGAACGACGCCTCGGGCCTGGTGACCTTCAAGTTCGCCCTGGCGGCGGCCATCACCGGGGTGTTTTCCCTGGCCAGCGCCAGCCTCACGTTCCTGCTGGTCGCCATCGGCGGGCTGGCCACCGGTGTCGTGTTGAGCTGGCTGGTCGGGCGGCTCAGGGCCTGGATGATTGCCCGCGGCTGGGACGATCCGGCGACCCATGTGGTGTTCATGTTGCTGTTGCCGTTTGCCGCCTATGTCCTGGCCGAGCGTCTGGGTGTCTCGGGTATCCTGTCGGCGGTGGCGGCGGGGATGATGCAGAGCTGGCTCGATCTGCTACCCCGGCAGACCAGCACCCGGCTGCTCAATCGCAGCGTCTGGTCACTGCTGGAGTTTGCCTTCAACGGCCTGATCTTCCTGCTGCTGGGCCTGCAATTGCCGGATATCGTCAAGGCGGTGGCCAGCCATGAAACCTCGCTGTGGCCGACGCTTCTCTATCGTTGCCTGGATGTGCTGGCGATCTTCCTGGTGCTGCTGGTATTGCGTTATGTCTGGGTACAGAGCATCTGGCGGCTGTCGGTGCTGCTGCGTCGCTGGCGCGGCAAAAGTGAACTGACGTCGATGCCCAAGGCGCGTTCCTGCTGGCTGTTGACGTTTGGCGGCGTGCGCGGGGCGGTGACCCTGGCCGGTGTGATGTCGGTGCCGCTGCTGATCGCTCCGGGCACCGATTTCCCCGAGCGTGACCTGCTGATCTTCATTGCCGCGGGGGTGATCCTGTTGTCGCTGGTGGCGGCCTGTGTCGCCTTGCCGGTGTTGTTGCGCGATGTCGCGCCGAGCCCGGACGATGCCCGTCGCCATGAGGTCCGCGAGGCCTGGCGGCGCACCGCCGAGGCGGCGATCCGTGCCCTGGAGATCGAGGAAGCGGCCGAGCCCAATGCTGTCGCGGATGCTGCCCAGGCGGCGCTGGCCACCGAACTGAAGGCGCGGATCATGTCCGAGTATCGGCATCAACTGGAGGTGTTCAACGATTCCGCCGAGGCCCAGGCCCTGGCCTTCCAGATGGACCTGCTGGAGCGGCGCCTGCGCTTGAAGGCGCTGCGGGCACAGCGCCTGGAGCTTTACAGCCTGCGGCGTCACCACCAGATCGGGGATGATGCGTTGCGTGAGGTGCTGGGTGAACTGGACCTGAGCGAGGCCAATCTGGGGCAGGTGAAATAGCGCCGGGGCTGGCGGGCTCACCAACCCGGTTCGCGGCCGTCGTTGGCGTGGGGAGCGTCCACCACCCGTTCTGGCTGAACGCTGCGGATACGCCGTTCCACATGGTAGGCACCGTCATCGTTGTGGCGAAGGTACAGGCGCCTGCAATGGGAACAGCACCACACGGTGGACTGGTTGTAGGGGTAATAGAGCGGTGCGATGGGGGCCTCGGGTGACCAGTAGGTCGTGCCCTCGGGGTGGTACTCGTCGATGACCGCCTCTTCCGGAGGGTACTTCGACAGTGTGCCGATCGCTGTAAAGGCTTCTTCCTGATAGCCCACCGGCCAACTGCTCCAACCCTGCAGATTGCGCCGAAGGCAGGCACAGTCCACCGTTATGCCCGATGATTCCACGGCAAGGCCGAGCAGGGTCTGGGCGTCTATGAGCCGGTCCTTCATAACGAGTTTCTCTCCATGTTCTATGCACTAGTGCCCCGAGGGCCCGGGCAGCTCGAGCAGCAGGCGGGCGTAGTGTGCGAGGTCCACATTTCCACCTGACAATATCACGCCAACCCGTTTGCCCCGAAGCTGTTCGCGCATCTTGAACGCTGCGGCCGCCGCCAGGCAGCCGGTGGGTTCGACGACGAGATTCATTCTTTCGGCGAGGAAATGCATGGCCCGCAGCAACTCCTCATCGGTGACGGTCACGATGTCGGTGACCCGTTCCCGGATGATCGGAAAGGTCAGTTTGCCCAGTGACTGGCTCTGGGCTCCGTCGGCGATGGTAATGGGTGTGGCGATGGTGACCAGTGAGCCCGAGTGCAGAGAACGCTGCGCATCGTTGCCGGCCTCCGGTTCCACTCCGAAGATCTCGCAGGCCGGAGACATCGAGCTGGCGATCAGCGCCGTGCCGGCAATCAGTCCGCCGCCGCCCACCGGTACCAGGAGCGCGTCCAGTTGCCCCACCTCTTCGAACAGTTCCAGGGCGGCGGTGCCTTGCCCGGCAATGATATCGGGGTGATCGAATGGCGGGATAAACGTGTAGTCGTGGTCCTGTTGCAGTTGTCGGGCGATCGCCAGGCGATCTTCGGCGTGGCGGTCATATTCGACCACGGACGCGCCGTAGCCCAGTGTCGCGGCCTTCTTCGCGGCTGGCGCGTCCGAGGGCATGACGATCACGGCGGGAATCCCGAGCTCCCGCGCGGCCAGGGCTATCCCCTGGGCGTGGTTGCCCGAGGAGTAGGCCACCACGCCCCGCTGCCTGGCGGTGGCATCGAGTTGCATCAGGGCGTTGAGCGCGCCGCGTATCTTGAACGCCCCCATGCGCTGGAACTGCTCGCATTTGAAATGGACCCGGTTTCCCAGCCAGGTGTCGAGGGTGGAGGAGGTGAACACCGGGGTGCGCCGTACGTGCCCCGCAAGGCGTAGGGCGGCAGCCTGCACATCCTGTGCAGTGGGCAATGACAGTTCGCTCATGGCGACTCCTGGAGTGGTGCGATGAAACGACATGACGGGGGCTGCCCGTCATGCCAGGGTGCCGGGCAGGTCGTCAGCGGCCGGGCTCGCGCTCGGCGCAGGCCAGCCTTACCGAGTTGGCGATGACCTCGGCTGCCTGCTCGATCTGCGCGAGGTTGAGGTAGGACGGCGCAATGCGCAGGTGGCGTTGCCGGGCATCGTGACCGTGGCAGTGGGTGGCCCCGGCGGGGGTCATTTTCACGCCTGCCTCCTGGGCGATATCCACAACCCGTCCGGCCAGCCCTTCGGGCACCAGCAGGGTGATGAAATAACCACCGCTGGGATGTGACCAACTGACCTCCGGCAGGCCTGTCAGGTGCTGGCTGAAGATCTGCCGGACCCGCTGGAACTTCGCCCCCAGGGATTGGCCATGGCGCTTCATGTGGGCCCTGAGGTTGTCCGCCGTCTGGAAGAACATCAGGTGTCTGACCTGATTGACCTTGTCCGGGCCGATCGTCTTGTACTGGCGGCACTGCAGCCACCAGCGCAGGGTTTCGGGACTGCCGCCGATCATCGCGATGCCGGAACTGGGAATGACCATTTTCGAGGTCGAGGCGAACAGGATCGCCCGCTCCGGGTTGTTTGCGCGGACGCAGGCCGCGTAGACGTCGGGGGCCGGCTCGGTGTGGTCGTGGAAGTCGTGGACCGCATAGGCGTTGTCCCAGAACAGCCGGAAATCCCGGGCTGCGGTCAACATGCTGGCCAGTCGGTTGACCACTTGCTGGCTGTAGATCGCGCCGTTGGGGTTGGCGTGCCGGGGAACGCACCACATGCCTCGAATGCTCGGGTCGCTGGCGACCAGCCGTTCGACCTCGTCCATGTCCGGCCCGTCTTCGTTCAACACCACGGGGACCATCTCGATGCCGTAATACTCGCAGATCGAGAAGTGCCGGTCGTAGCCAGGTTCAGGGCAGATGAAGCGCACCTTGTCGGCCTTGCCCCACGGCTGCATGCCGGCGAAGCCCCGGATCCAGGCATGGCCGATGGCTTCATGCATCAGCGCCAGGCTGGAGTTCTCGCCGATGGCCACCTGGTCGGCGGGAAGCCCCAGCAGCGCCGGGCCGAACAGCTCACGGACCTCCTTGACGCCCTGCAGCCCACCGTAGTTGAGCCAGTCCTGGCCGTCGGCGGAGGCGAACGGGTGGCTGCCGGGCAGGCTGAGAAAGTCATGGGACAGGGCGATCTGCTCGGGCGATGGCAGGCCGCGGGTCATGTTGATCGGCTGTTGGCGGTCGCGAAGTTCGGCGTGGCGTGCACGCAGTTTCTCCAGGTCCGGCTGTGTCGGGCGAGAGTCGGGCATTGCATCAAGCTCCTACGAAGAAGGTCATGGCGATGAAAAAGCCGAGGCAGATGAAGAGTGTCTTGAATACTCCCCGGAAACGCGCGGCGAGAAAGACGGCGAGGCACAGGGTGGCCAGCTTCAGCAGGGCCGTGGGGTTTTCGAAGTGCCCCAGCCAGTCGTCGTAGTAACGCTCGCCCAGCAGGGCGGAGTAGATGATGCCGCCCATGACGCCAAAGGCCGCATAGTTGAGGAATCGATAGATCAAGCCATCGGAAGCGATCGGCAGTTTGTGAAAGACCAGGATGGGCAGCGCGCGCAGCACGTAGGAGGCGAGCGAGGCGACGAGGATAAGCGTCCAGTTGTTCATTGGCTCTTCCGTTCGAACAGTTCGTCCCAGATCAGGAGGGCGGCTCCGAGTGCGAACGGCACCACGAAGATCTGGTAGTCGTGCAGGTAGCGACCGACGATCGGGGTCAGGGCGAAGCCGGCACCGGTGGCGATCATCGGCTTGAGTTTTGGCCAGGCGAGTGAGGCGAGCACGGTGAAGTGGATCGGCAGGATCACGCCGATCACCGATTGCAGCAGCGGGTTCTGATCGCCGCTGACCCAGTAGCCCAGGCCGGTGGCGACGATGGCGATCGACAGGGTGCTGATGCCACAGCCCAGGTAATAGTTGTAGACGTTGGCGATCATGCCCTTCTTGGCGTTGGACAGGGTGAAGGTGGAGATCGACAGCAACTGGGCGGACAGCAACGACTTCCACAGCGGCACGCCCTTGAAGTGCTCGGTCAACACCGAGGACATGATCAGGAAGCGGAAGTTGACCACCAGCGTGGTGAACAGGATCGACATCACCGTCAGGTTCGCGCCGTGTTGGGCGAGGAACACCTGCAACGGCGCCGCATGCACGGTGAAGGTCATGATCAGGGCCTGCAGGCCCGTGAACCCGGCATCCCGACTGGCGGCCCCGATGGAAAAGAAAAGGAACATGAAGGTCAGGCAGACGGGGAGTGAATCGATGCAACCTTCGGTGAAGGAGTTACGACTGGCCCGGCGTTGTTCGCCGGGCGAATCGGTGATCGACGCTTGGTTTGCCATGAGGGAGCTCCTGGCGCTGACGGCGAAGCGAATCCGCCGTCAGCGCTGCAGATTATCGAGCGCAGGACGCTACGAGTTGGTTGAGAAAATCGACACTGCCACGCAGGGTGCCGCCACGGGTTTCAAAACCGACCATGCCTTTCCAGCCGGTGTACTGAATGGCATCGATCAGGCCCGGAAAATCGAGGTTGCCCTGGCCCAGCGGGAAATGCGAATCCCGGTCACCGTTGTTGTCACTGAAAGACATGCCAACGACCCGGTCGCTGAATTTCCAGAAGAACGACAGGGGATCGCCCTCATTGACGTAGGCGTGGGACACGTCCAGGAACATGTGCAGGCCGGGAACGGACTCCAGCACATGCCCGACCTCGTCTGCCGTGGTGCAGATGTAATAGAAGGGGTGGAAGCGGGTGTAGTTGCACAGGTTCTCCAGCCAGATCTCGACGCCCCGGGCCTTGCCATAGGCCACCAGTTCCCGGAGGTTGCCAACCAGACCCTCCAGGCCCTTCTGGCGGGCTTCCTTGACCAGACGCGGCTCGACCACGCCACCGCCGTGGACGATCAGTGGCGCACCGCCCAATGCGGCGCAGATATCGACCTCTTTTTTCACGTAGTCCAGGGCGGCGGCGGCCAGGTCCTCGACATCGCTGCCCAGCGGGGCCTTGAAGTTGCCGTGGAAAATCGGTTTCACGCCGCTGCTGGCGATCAGTTCGTTCAGCGCCGCCAGGCGTTGCGCTGTGAAGTCGGAGGGACGTTCGCCTTCAAGGCTGCCGTCGATGTACCAATGGCTGTAACCCTGTTCCAGGGCCCGCTGCAGGCCCGCCTCGGCTGCCAGATAGTCTTGCTGGGCGGTGGCGGTAATGAATGCTGGCCAGGTTTCGCGGCTGGCGAATGCGTTGGTGGCGCCTTTTGGCAAATCGGTCACGGTTTCCATGTGTCTTCTCCACAGTCCAATTGTATTTATGATGAGAGCGGTGGTGTTTGCCTCTCGTGGTGGCAACCGGGACGGGCCCGGTGTGGGGGCAAATCATCTATCAATCCGTGGGCGGGACAACCTATCAGTTTGACAGGTTGGACGCGGCCTCGGTTTTCTCCAGGGCGTCCAGCGTTTTCCGGTTCAGGGCGATGGACAGCGCAACGGCGCGTTCCACACCGATGGTCTTGGCCGGGCCCAGTCGCCGGATATCCAGGCCGAGCCGAATGAGCAGTTTCTCGACGCCCACCGTGGTCACCGTGACGAATCGCTTCAGGCCACGCTCGACACCAAAGTGGACGACCGCCCGTATAGCGATCAGCGACTGCTCGGAAAATGCATAGGAGCGACCGCCCTGCTGGCAGATGGCAAAGCGACTGAGTTCCCAGGTGTCCTCCGCGCAGGGAACCGGGGCGCCTGCCAGAAGTTCCGGGAAAGTATCGGCCAGCATATTCGGGCCGGTAGTGGGCAAGAGTCGCCAACAGCCGCGGACACTTTCATCGAGGCCGGCATCCTGCAGGATCATGTAATAGGGGTTCAGTGCATCGTAGCCATCAATCTCCATGCCACCGATGACACTGACATCCCAATCTTTCTTGTCGCGGAATATCTTGGCTCTCAGGATATGCATTTTTTCCAGGCATATATCGTCGAAGTTGTTTCTTTTATCAATGGCTATATTCATGGAAGTTACCTCGAAAAGACGAGGTATTTATATATCCAGTGTGGATAATTAGTAGCCTATCAATCTGATAGGTGGCTGGCCGGGCGGGAGTCGAATATCGTCTGGGTTTCCCTGCGAAGGCGCCGAAATGAGGGTGGAGCGAAGTTTGATCAGGCAGGCCGTTGCCTTGCGGTTGCAGTTGGGCAAGAGCCAGGAGGCGTTCTGGGGCCTGTTCGGGTTGAGCCAGCCGGCCGCGAGCCGGCTGGAGTGTGGGGGCAACGGTTCGGCCAGCCTGCTGGTGCTGCTCAGCCTGTATGTGGCTGGCCGGATCGATGACAACGATCTGCTCTCCGTGTCGGCCCGTGAGGGTGGCCTAGGGCGTCATGAGGTCTAGTTGTATGGCTCTGGCCACGGCGAGCCGCCTGGAGCTGACATTGAGTTTGCGGCGAATGTTCTTGAAGTGAAATTCGACGGTGGGCTCTGCCAGGCTGAGAATCTTGCCAATTTCCCAGGTGGTTTTTTCGGCCCATGCCCAATGCAGTATTTCCAGTTCCCGAGGTGTCAGGTGAGGTGTATTCGAGTTGGAGTTCTGGAGAAAGAAGTTGCTGCCGCTCGTTACCGCGTAGTCACGCAGCATGCTGGCTGCGGGGATGCTGTGTTGCAGGACTTGTGAGTACTCGTTTTGCGGCATCGATTCGCAGCTCAGGCTGAGCATGCCGACCTGGCCCTGGGCCCCGTGGATGGGCAGCGTCAGACCCTGGCTGAGTCCGGCCCGCCGGGCTTCTTCGGCGAACTCCCTTTCTCTTTTGGTTTTGTAGAGTTTGTCTTCCCAGAGAATGGGAAGCGAGGATGAGAAACTATGGGAAACGACAGGATCGATACTGGAGTAATTCTCGTTATCATAAAGGCTTCGCCAGGATTCTGGAAAGTTGCTCATGATCTGTGCCGTACTGTTCTGTGCCTCCTTGTTGGGTTTCAGGGCATACAGGACCTGACTGTATCCGAGTTTCTGCACGGATAGAACAAGCGACTGGAACCAGGTGCGTGCATCCATTGCACTTAACAGCTCTATACATTCATCCATAAGTAGCATAGAAAAAATCCGGTATCGGTGAATCATTATTTTTGTCAGAGATAGAGGCCTGCTCCAAACGAGGTCAATAGCCTCTATGCCTCGATATATACAAGGAAGTTGTTATGAACGCCAGCCTACAGACCGTCCGCGTCAGGAACATCACCCGGGAAACCCCCAGCATCGTCTCGATAGACCTGGCGCCGGTCGGCCCCGGGCACCTGCCGGCATTCGAGGCCGGAGCCCATATCGACCTGCATCTGCCCAACGGGCTGGTGCGCAGCTATTCGCTGGTGAGTTGCCCGACGGACCTCAGTCACTACCGTCTCGGCGTACTCCATGATCGTCAGAGCCGCGGAGGGTCGGCGTTCATTCATAAACACCTGCGGGTGGGTGGGCTGCTCAAGGCTTCGGCGCCGCGCAACAATTTCCCGGCAGGCAGTGCCAGCCGGGCCGTTTTCATCGCTGGCGGCATCGGTATCACACCGCTCCTGAGCATCGCCCGGCACCTGGCCGGCAAGGGGGCTGCCGTCGACATGCTGTATTGCGTGCGCTCGGCGGCGGACGTGGCGTTTCGGGGCGAGCTGGAGAGCCTGCCCGGCTCGGTGAACTACCACTTCGATGACCAGCAGGGCGGGGCTCCGGACCTTCAGGCCCTGATGCGCGGCTACCCTCGCGACACGCATTTCTATTGCTGTGGCCCCGGGCCGATGCTGGAGGCGTTCGAGCGTGCCTGCACGGTGCTGGGTATCGAGCACGGCCATACGGAGCGCTTCAGCGGCGCGGCACTGCCGGAGCCGGGTGGGGCCCGCGGCTTTGAAGTGGTGCTCTCGCGCTCCGCGAAGCAGCTCTACCATGATGGAAAGGGCAGCCTGCTGGATACGCTGATCGCTGCGGGGCAGAGTCTTTCCTACAGTTGCCGGGAGGGCGTTTGCGGGGCCTGTGAAACCGTGGTCCTGGAGGGGACGCCTGATCACCGCGATTTCGTGCTCAGCCCTGCCGAGCGTGCCTCGGGCAGGACCATGATGCTCTGCGTGTCGGGCTGCAAGTCCGACCGGTTGGTGCTGGATATCTAGCTCAGCGGGTGCGGTGCGAGCGGGCAGGCCCGCCCGCACCCTGGCCTGTTACGCCTGGCCCTGGCGACGCTCGATAAAGGCGCGGATCCGCTGCGCCGCCTCGACACACTCGGCCAGCGGCGCGACCAGGGCCATGCGCACCCGGCCGGCGCCCGGATTGACGCCGTCGACCTCGCGGGACAGGTAGGACCCCGGCACCACGGTCACGTGTTCCTCGGCGAACAGGTCACGGCAGAATTCGGCATCGTCGCCCTGCACATTCGGCCACAGGTAGAAGCTGCCATCCGGCCGTTGCACATCCAGTACGGGCGCGAGAATCTCCAGCACCGCGTCGAACTTCTCCCGGTACAGCGCACGGTTGGCGCGGACGTGGACTTCATCGTTCCAGGCCGCGACGCTGGCCAGTTGGGTCTGCACCGGCATCGCGCAGCCGTGGTAGGTACGGTACAGCAGGAAGGCCTTGAGGATATCGGCGTCACCGGCGACGAAACCGGAGCGCAGGCCGGGCAGGTTGGAGCGCTTGGACAGGCTGTGGAACACCACGCAACGCTTGAAGTCCTTGCGGCCCAGGGCCACGCAGGCGCTGAGCAGCCCGGGTGGCGGCGTCTGCTCGTCGAAGTACAGTTCGCTGTAGCACTCGTCGGCCGCGATCACGAAGTCATGCTCGTCGGCCAGGGCGATCAGTTTTTCCAGGGTCGCCTGGGGAATGAGTGCGCCGGTCGGGTTGCCTGGCGAGCAGAGGAAGAGGATCTGGCAGCGTTGCCAGATGTCCGCGGGCACGGCGTCGAAATCCGGGTTGAAGCCGTTTCCGGTCAGGCATGGCAGGTAGTGTGGCTTGGCCCCGGCCAGGAAGGCGGCACCTTCATAGATCTGGTAGAAGGGGTTGGGGCTGACCACCAGCGCGTCTTCGCCACGATTGACCACGGTCTGGGTGAAGGCGAACAGGGCTTCGCGGGTGCCATTGACCGGCAGCACGTTGCGCGCCGGGTCGATCCAGCCGCTCGGTACGTTGAAGCGACGCTCGCACCAGGTGCCGATCGCCTCGCGCAGGGCCGGGATGCCCAGGGTGGTCGGGTACACCGACATCTGCTCCAGGTTGGCCGCCAGTGCCTCGGCGACGAAGCTTGGCGAGCGGTGCTTGGGTTCGCCGATGGACAGCGCAATCGGACGCTTGTCCTCGGCGGGTTTGACGCCGCCGAGCAGGGCGCGCAGTTTCTCGAACGGGTAGGGTTGCAACTGGTTCAACGCGTTGTTCATCGGGTACGGCTCTCAATCGGAATCAGGTTCATGGCCCGCCGTCAGATACTCAGGCGGGTCAGTTCGACAGTCGGTTCGGAGGTGACGCTCAGTTGCTCGACGATGGCGTCCTGCAAACGGCTGCACAGTTGCGGGTCGGACAGCGGCTGGTTCTGCGCGTCGGTGATGAAGAACACGTCCTCCACCCGTTCGCCCAGGGTGGCGATCTTCGCGTTCTGCAGCGACAGGTCGAACTCCAGGAAGATCTTTCCAACCCGTGCCAACAGGCCGGGACGATCCGGGGCGCTCAGTTCGAGCACGGTCACCGGGCGCTGGGCGTCGTTGTGGATGGTCACCTGCGGGGCAAAGGCGAAGTGCTTGAGCTGGCGCGGTACCCGGCGCTGGATGATGGTCGGATAGTCGTCGGGATTGCGCAGGGCTTCGGCCAGGCCTTCGCGGATCTGCTTGACCCGCTTGGGGTTGTCGCCGATAGCGCCGCCATCGGTGTCCAGCACGATGTAGGTATCGAGGGTGAACTGGCTGCTGGAGGTGATGATCCGGGCGTCGTGGATGTTCAGGTTGAGCTGGTCCATCGCTGCCACAGTCACGGCGAAGAAGTCGTGCTGGTCCGGGGCGTAGATGAAGATCTGCGTACCGCCCTCGAATTCGCGCTGGGTGGTTTCCTTGATCAGCACCAGTGGCCCGCCATCGGCCGGCTGCTGGAGGATCGCGTCACTGTGCCAGGCGACGTCGCCGGCGGTGTGACGCAGGAAGTAATCGTCACCCAGTTGTGTCCAGAGCTGTTCGACGTCGTCCGGGTCGGTGCCGTTGCGGACCAGGATGTCCAGGGCCGCACTCTGGGTCTGGCGGATCTGCTCCTCGCGGTCCACCGGGTTTTCCAGGCCGCGACGCAGGGCGCGCTTGGTCTCGGTGTAGAGCTGGCGCAGCAGGCTGGCGCGCCAGGAGTTCCACAGCGTCGGGTTGGTCGCGTTGATATCGGCGACGGTCAGCACGTAGAGGTAGTCCAGGTAGACGTGGTCGCCGACGATCTGCGCGAAGTCGTGGATCACCTGCGGATCGGACAGGTCCTTGCGCTGGGCCGTGGTCGACATTACCAGGTGGTTCTGCACCAGCCAGACGATCAGGCGGCTGTCCCATGCGGGCAGTTGGTGGCGCTTGCAGAAGGCTTCGGCATCGATCGCGCCGAGTTCCGAATGGTCGCCATGCCGGCCCTTGCCGATGTCGTGGTAGAGCCCTGCCATGTAGATCAGCTCGGGCTTGGGCAGCTTGGCCATGAGCTTGGCGGCCAGCGGGAATTTCTCGGAAACCTGGGTGTACTGCAGTTTGCGCAGGTGCTTGATCAGGTTGAGCGTGTGCGCATCGACGGTATAGATGTGGAACAGGTCGTGCTGCATCTGCCCGACGATGTCGCCGAACTCGGGCAGGTAGCGGCCGAGAATGCCGTAGCGGTTCATCCGGCGCAGGTTGCGGTGTACGCCGATCCTGCACTTGAACAGCTCGATGAACAGGCTGGTGTTGCGGATGTCGTTGCGGAAGTCGTCGTCGATCAGGTGGCGATGTTCGCGCAGCAGGCGAATGGTGTCGGCGCGCACCCCCTTGATTTCCGGTTGCTGGGCCATCAGCACGAAGATTTCCAGCATGGCGAATGGCGCGCGGCGGAACACGTTCGGGTTGCTCGCCTCGATGTAGCCATCGTGCAGTTGGAAGCGCGAGTTCAACGGTTGCGGCGGCGCTTCGTCTTCCGGGGCGAGGATGACTTCGGCAAAGTGCTGGATGATCAGCTCGCTGAGTTGGGCGATGCTCATGATCACCCGGTAGTACTGCTGCATGAAGTTCTCGACGGCCTGCTTGGCGTCGTCGCCCTGGAACCCCAGCAGTCCGGCGATGCTGCGCTGGTGATCGAAAAGCAGGCGGTCCTCGGCGCGTCCGGCGAGCATGTGCAACGCATAGCGGACCCTCCAGAGAAACTCCTGGGAGGAGGCCAGCAGGATGTTTTCGCTTTCCACCAGGAAACCTTCGCCGGCCAGCGCCCGCAGGTTCAGGGTGCCGTACTGGCGGCGGGCGACCCAGAGAATCGTCTGGATGTCCCGCAGGCCGCCAGGAGAACCCTTGACGTTGGGCTCCAGGTTGTATTCGGTGTCGTTGTACTTGTGGTGGCGCGCCTTCTGTTCGGCGTGCTTGGCCAGGAAGAAATCCTTGCTCGGCCACATGTGCTCGGTGCTGGTGACCTCGAGCATGCGCTCGCGCAGGCGCTCGGGGCCGGCGATGGTGCGACTTTCCATCAGGTTGGTGATGACGGTCAGGTCGGCCCGCGCCTCTTCGGCGCATTCCTGCACCGAGCGGACGCTCTGGCCGACTTCCAGGCCGATGTCCCACAGCAGGGTCAGAAAGCGCTCGATGGAATCCCGAAAGATCTCATGATCGGCGCTGTCCAGCAGGATCAGCAGGTCGATGTCCGAGTAGGGGTGCAGTTCGCCACGACCGTAGCCGCCAACCGCCACCAGGGCGATATCGGCATCTTCGCTCCAGTCGAACTGTTCCCAGGCCTGCTGCAGGATGTGGTCGACGAACCAGGCGCGATCCTCGATCAGTCGACGGATGTCGCGCCCGCTGCGAAAGCGTTCGTCGAGAACCTCATGGGCGCGACGGATGACTTTCTTGAATGCCGCTATGGGGCTGGCCTTGAGGGCCAGTTCCGCCTGGAACTGGCCACGGTCGAAGAGTTCGGGGTCCACCTGCGGCATCGTTCGGGTTTCCTTTAATGGATCAGGCAGAGGTGCGCGGGATGGTATCGTCGCTGCGCAGGGTGAAGATCTCGTAGCCGGTTTCGGTGACCAGCAGGGTGTGTTCCCATTGTGCCGAGAGCTTGCGGTCCTTGGTGATCGCGGTCCAGCCGTCGCCCAGCACCTTGGTGTCGGCCTTGCCCTGGTTGATCATCGGTTCGATGGTGAAGGTCATGCCGGCCTTCAGTTCCATGCCGGTGCCGGCACGGCCGTAGTGCAGGATCTGCGGCTCTTCGTGGAATACCTTGCCGATGCCGTGGCCGCAGAACTCGCGAACCACCGAGAAACCGTTCTTTTCCGCATGCTTCTGGATGATCTCGCCGATGTCGCCCAGGCGGCAGCCGGGCCTGACGATCTCGATCGCCTTGTACATGCACTCCTGGGTCACCTGGGACAGGCGCTCGGCCCAGACCGGCACGGTGCCGACGTGGAACATCTTGCTGGTGTCGCCGTGGTAGCCGTCCTTGATCACCGTGACGTCGATGTTCAGGGTGTCGCCATCCTTGAGCGGCTTGTCGCTGGGGATGCCGTGGCAGACCACATGGTTGATCGAGGTGCAGATCGACTTGGGGAAACCCTTGTAGTTGAGGGGGGCGGGGATGGCCTGCTGCACGTTGACGATATAGTCGTGGCAGATGCGGTCCAGCTCCTCGGTGGTGACGCCGGGCTTGACGTGCTCACCGATCATTTCCAGTACATCGGCGGCCAGTTTCCCGGCGATGCGCATTTTGGCGATGTCCTCGGGAGTCTTGAGGGTGACGGTCATACGGGCTCTCTATGCGCTCAGGCGCAGGTAAACACGGAAAAAGGTCGACGGCGGCAACATCCGTTAACGGAGTATTGCCTTCCGGAACCCTGAAAAATGCGATTCTAACAGACGGACGGAGCAAATCATGACGTCCGGGCATCGCTTCTCTTCACAAGGATGGGGCATTCTGGCGCGAATCCAAGGGTGGCGCAAAAGCTGCAGGCGGGATATGCGAATCCGGGTTCCGTTTTCAGCGGCCTTGTGATATAAAATGCGCCGCTTTCCGGGGATAGCCCCGAAAAGCCTAAATCCACACACGTGTCGACACGATGACCTGGGTGCCTTCGGCCTTGCTGCCGATCGGTTGGTCATTGGGATACGTGGAGGCCAAACCCGACTTATCAAGGAACTATCATGTCCCAAGTCAACATGCGCGATATGCTGAAGGCCGGTGTGCACTTCGGTCACCAAACCCGTTACTGGAACCCGAAAATGGGCAAGTACATTTTCGGTGCGCGCAACAAGATTCACATCATCAACCTTGAAAAAACCCTGCCTATGTTCAACGACGCTCTGGCGTTCGTAGAGCGTCTGGCTCAGGGCAAAAACAAGATTCTGTTCGTCGGCACCAAGCGTTCCGCCGGCAAGATCGTCGCTGAAGAAGCAGTACGTTGCGGTTCGCCGTACGTCGATCACCGCTGGTTGGGCGGCATGCTGACCAACTTCAAGACCATCCGTGCTTCCATCAAGCGTCTGCGCGACCTCGAAGTGCAAGCCGAAGACGGTACCTTCGCCAAGCTGACCAAGAAAGAGGCGCTGATGCGCACTCGCGATCTGGAAAAGCTGGATCGTTCCCTGGGCGGTATCAAGGACATGGGCGGTCTGCCTGACGCACTGTTCGTCATCGACGTTGATCACGAGCGCATCGCGATCACCGAAGCCAACAAGCTGGGCATCCCGGTCATCGGCGTAGTCGATACCAACAGCAGCCCGGAAGGCGTTGACTACATCATCCCAGGCAACGATGACGCCATCCGCGCCATCCAGCTGTACATGGGTTCGATGGCTGACGCCGTTATCCGTGGCCGCAACAACGTTGCTGGCGGCACTGAAGTCTTCGTTGAAGAAACTCAGGCTGCAGCTGAGTAATTGACGCCCTGGCGTTGACTCAGTAAGCAAAAAGGGGGCTTGGCCCCCTTTTTGCCACCTCGAAAACCATTTGTCTGCGCGCCGCTACAGCGTCTGTAATGTGCAGCTGCTAACAAGGGTGATTCGGGAAGAATTGAACGCCCGTTCGATCGGGTGGAATGGTTGATAACCTATCCAAGAGGAATTTTGAAATGGCAGCAATTACTGCGGCGCTGGTCAAAGAACTGCGCGAGCGTACCGGCGAAGGCATGATGGATTGCAAGAAGGCCCTGGAAAAGGCCGGCGGCGACATCGAGAAAGCCATTGACGACATGCGTGCCTCGGGCGCCATCAAGGCCGCCAAGAAGGCTGGCAACGTCGCTGCTGAAGGCGCTATCGCCGTCAAGACCGACGGCAAGGCCGCCGTCCTGCTGGAAGTGAACTCGCAGACCGACTTCCTGGCCCTGCAGGACGACTTCAAGACTTTCGTCAGCGAAAGCCTGGAAGAAGCCTTCGCCCAGAAGCTGACCGACGCCGCTCCGCTGATCGCTTCGCGTGAAGCCGCTCGTGAGGCCCTGGTTGCCAAGTGTGGCGAGAACGTCAACATCCGTCGCCTGGCGCGCGTTGAAGGTGACGTTGTCGGTGCCTACCTGCACGGTAACAAGATCGGTGCAACCGTCGTTCTGAAAGGTGGTGACGTCGAGCTGGCCAAGAACATCGCCATGCACGTTGCCGCTTCGAACCCTGAGTTCCTGCTGCCGTCGGAAGTATCGGCCGAGGCCATCGAGCGCGAGAAGGGCGTCTTCCTGCAACTGAACGCCGACAAGATCGCCGGCAAGCCGGAAAACATCGTCGAGAACATGATCAAGGGTCGTATCTCGAAGTTCCTGGCCGAGGCCTCGCTGGTCGAGCAGGCTTTCGTCATGAACCCGGAAGTCAAGGTTGGCGAACTGGCCAAGAAAGCCGGTGCTGAAATCGTTTCCTTCACCTACTTCAAGGTCGGCGAAGGCATCGAGAAGCCGGTTGACAACTTCGCTGAAGAAGTTGCTGCCCAGGTAGCTGCCGCCAAGCAGTAAGACAGACCCGTCTGTCGCCCCGAAGAGGCTGCCCGCTTACGCGCGCAGCCTCTTTTCAAATGGGAGGAAGGTTTTCTCTTTCTCTCGTCGGAACCGGCTTACAAAGCTGTGTTCTGATGGCGCTGTAGCAGCGCCAAGCTAGAGTTAGCAGGCTGCAAAACAGCTCGCAAGAATTTTTATAACGCCGCAGGAGAGATTCGCAATGGCTCAGCAGGGCAGTGGTTATCAAGCTCGCTATAAACGCATTCTACTCAAGCTTAGCGGCGAGGCCCTGATGGGCTCGGAAGAGTTCGGGATCGATCCGAAGGTCCTGGATCGCATGGCGCTGGAAGTCGGTCAACTGGTCGGTATCGGTGTGCAGGTCGGTCTGGTGATCGGCGGTGGCAACCTGTTCCGCGGTTCCGCACTGAGCGCTGCCGGCATGGATCGCGTCACCGGCGACCACATGGGCATGCTCGCGACCGTGATGAACGCGTTGGCGATGCGCGATGCGCTGGAACGTGCGAATATCTCAGCCATCGTGATGTCGGCCATTTCCATGGTCGGTGTGACCGATCACTACGATCGCCGCAAGGCCATGCGCCACCTCAACTCCAAGGAAGTGGTGATTTTCGCGGCCGGTACCGGTAATCCGTTCTTCACTACGGATTCGGCAGCCTGCCTGCGGGCGATCGAAATCGATGCCGACGTGGTGCTCAAGGCAACCAAGGTCGATGGCGTCTATACCGCAGATCCGTTCAAGGACCCGCATGCCGAGAAGTTCGATCATCTGACCTATGACGAGGTGCTGGATCGCAAGCTGGGTGTCATGGATCTGACCGCTATCTGCCTGTGCCGCGATCACAAGATGCCGTTGCGCGTATTTAACATGAACAAGCCCGGCGCCCTGCTGAACATCGTACATGGCGGCGCTGAAGGAACCCTGGTCGAGGAAGGCGTACAATGATCAACGAACTCAAGAAAGACGCTCAGGTGCGCATGCAGAAGTCCCTGGAGTCTCTGGCCCACGCATTTGGCCAAATCCGTACCGGCAAGGCCCACCCAAGCATCCTGGGTAGCGTGATGGTCCCCTACTACGGTACCGACACGCCTTTGAGCGGTGTTGCCAACGTAACGGTGAAAGATAACCAGACCCTGCAGGTCGTGCCGTTCGAGCGCAACATGCTCGGTGCCATCGACAAGGCCATCGGCAGTGCCGGCCTGAACCTCAACCCGACCAACCTGGGCGAGTTGCTGCTGATCAAGATGGCGCCACTGACCGAGGAAACCCGCAAGGGCTTCACCAAGCAGGCGCGTGCCGCCGCGGAAGACGCACGGGTTGCGGTGCGCAATATCCGTCGTGATGTGCTGGGTGACCTGAAGAAGCTGGCCAAGGACAAGGAAATCAGCGAAGACGAAGAACGCCGCGCCGGCGCTGAAATCGACAAGCTGATCAAGGAATTCGAAGCCCAGATCGCCAAGGCCACCGAAGAAAAAGAAAAGGACCTGATGGCCGTATAAGGGTCAGGACACCTTCAATGGAAAAGACCAAGCAGGCTGTGCTGTCCTCGGTGCCGCGCCACGTGGCGATCATCATGGATGGCAACAATCGCTGGGCCAAGAAACGTTTCTTGCCTGGCGTCGCCGGTCACAAGGCCGGTGTCGATGCGGTGCGGGCGGTGATCGAGGTGTGTGCCGAGGCCAAGGTCGAGGTGCTGACCCTGTTCGCCTTCTCCAGTGAGAACTGGCAGCGCCCCGCCGACGAAGTCAGCGCCTTGATGGACCTGTTCTTCAAGGCGTTGCGGCGCGAAGCCAAGCGCCTCGACGACAACAACATCAGCCTGCGGATCATCGGCGACCGCTCGCGCTTCCACCCTGAACTCCAGGCGGCGATGCGCGAGGCGGAAGCCGCGACGGCGGGCAGCAATCGTTTCATTCTGCAGATTGCCGCCAACTACGGCGGGCAGTGGGATATCGCCCAGGCTGCCCAGCGTCTTGCCCGTGAGGTGCAGGCCGGGCATCTGCGCCCGGACGATATCACCCCGGATCTGCTGCAGACCTGCCTGGCCACCGGCGACCTGCCGTTGCCGGACCTGTGCATCCGCACCGGTGGCGAACATCGGATCAGCAACTTCCTGCTGTGGCAGTTGGCGTATGCCGAGCTGTATTTCTCCGACCTGTTCTGGCCGGACTTCAAACACGATGCCATGCGCAACGCGCTGGCTGATTTCGCTTCCCGCCAGCGTCGTTTCGGTAAGACGAGCGAGCAGGTCGAAGCTGGAGCCCGGGTTTAATGCTCAAGCAACGCATCATCACCGCACTTGTCCTGCTGCCTATCGCCCTGTGCGGTTTCTTCCTGCTTTCGGGCTCCGGTTTCGCGCTGTTCATCGGCGTGGTCGTGACGCTCGGGGCCTGGGAGTGGGCGCGGTTGGCAGGTTTTGACGCGCAGCCGGCCCGGGTGGCGTATGCCGCGCTGGTCGCGGTCCTGCTGTTCTTCATGTACATCCTGCCGAACCTGGCGCCCTGGGTGCTGGGTGCGTCGGTGTTGTGGTGGGGGCTGGCGACCTACCTGGTGCTGACCTATCCGCAGTCCAGTGCACGCTGGTCGAGCGCGGCGAGCAAGCTGGTGATCGGTTTCCTGATCCTGCTGCCGGCCTGGCAGGGGCTGATCGAGATCAAGCAGCATGCGTCGGGCCGGGGCAACTGGCTGATCATGGCGGTGATGATTCTGGTCTGGGGCGCCGATATCGGCGCCTATTTCTCCGGCAAGGCCTTCGGCAAGCGCAAGTTGGCGCCGGCGGTGAGTCCCGGCAAGAGCTGGGAGGGCGTCTATGGCGGCCTGTCGCTGAGCCTGGCGATCACCGCGGTATTCGGCCTGGTTTCCGGCTGGGGCCTGGGCCAGGTTATCGCGAGCCTGATGGGCGCGGCGATCATCGTTTTCGTATCGGTGGTCGGTGACCTGACCGAAAGCATGTTCAAGCGTCAATCGGGAGTCAAGGACAGCAGCAACCTGCTGCCAGGGCACGGTGGTGTGCTCGACCGTATCGACAGTCTGACCGCCGCTATCCCGATGTTCGCTGTGCTGCTGTGGATCGCTGCATCGTGAGCCGTCCACAACAGGTTACCGTGCTGGGAGCCACCGGCTCCATCGGCTTGAGCACGCTGGATGTGATTGCCCGGCATCCGGAGCGTTACCAGGCGTTCGCCTTGAGCGGTTTCACTCGCCTCACCGAGCTGCTGGCCCTGTGTGTTCGCCATCGTCCGCGCTTTGCGGTGGTGCCAGATGCGCTCGCTGGCCGCCGCCTGCAGGACGAACTGCGCGCTGCCGGCCTGTCGACCGAGGTTCTGGTTGGCGAGCAGGGATTGTGCGAGGTCGCTTCGCATCCCGAGGTCGATACCGTGATGGCGGCGATCGTGGGGGCCGCAGGCCTGCGTCCGACCCTGGCGGCGGTCGAGGTCGGCAAGAAGATTCTGCTGGCGAACAAGGAAGCGCTTGTGATGACCGGTGCGCTGTTCATGCAGGCGGTGCGCAAGAGCGGTTCGGTGCTGTTGCCGATCGACAGCGAGCACAATGCGATCTTCCAGTGCCTGCCAGGGGATTTCGCCCGTGGTCTTGGCGCTGTAGGGGTGCGTCGGATTCTGCTGACCGCCTCCGGCGGGCCGTTTCGGCAGACGCCTCTGGCCGATCTTGAGCATGTCACGCCCGATCAGGCCTGTGCCCACCCCAACTGGTCCATGGGGCGCAAGATTTCGGTCGACTCGGCCAGCATGATGAACAAGGGCCTGGAGTTGATCGAAGCCTGCTGGCTGTTCGATGCGCGGCCGGATCAGGTCGAGGTGGTGATTCATCCGCAGAGTGTGATTCATTCCCTGGTCGATTACATCGATGGTTCGGTGCTTGCCCAGTTGGGCAATCCCGATATGCGTACGCCGATCGCCAATGCACTGGCCTGGCCTGAGCGTATTGATTCCGGTGTGGCGCCGCTGGATCTGTTTGCCGTGGCACGCCTGGACTTCCAGGCCCCGGACGAACAGCGCTTCCCCTGCCTGCGTCTGGCACGGGCGGCTGCCGAGGCGGGCGGCAGCGCGCCGGCGATGCTCAATGCGGCCAACGAGGTGGCGGTCGCGGCATTTCTCGAACGGCGCATCCGCTACCCCGAGATCGCGAGTATCATCGAAGAAGTGTTGAATCTGGAACCTGTTGTCGCGGTCGATGAACTCGACGCGGTATTCGCAGCGGATGCCAAGGCACGGGCATTGACCGAGCAGTGGTTGAGTCGCAACCGACGCTGAGTCTGGCTGGGCGTCCGAGCGATGCGGCACTTGATAGGATTGCGGAGAAAGTAGATGAGCGCACTCTATATGATCGTCGGCACCCTGGTGGCATTGGGGGTGCTGGTCACTTTCCATGAATTCGGTCACTTCTGGGTGGCACGCCGTTGCGGCGTCAAGGTGCTGCGTTTTTCCGTGGGCTTCGGTACGCCGCTGTTGCGCTGGCATGATCGCCAGGGAACCGAGTTCGTCGTGGCGGCCATTCCGCTGGGCGGCTACGTGAAGATGCTCGACGAGCGCGAGGCGCCTGTCGCGCCGCACGAGCTGGACCAGGCGTTCAATCGCAAGACGGTACGTCAGCGCATCGCTATCGTTGCCGCCGGTCCGATTGCCAACTTCCTCCTGGCTATCAGCTTCTTCTGGGTGCTGGCGATGCTCGGCAGCCAGCAGGTCCGTCCGGTCATCGGCGCTGTCGAGGCCGGCAGTATCGCCGCGAAGGCCGGTCTGGCCGCAGGCCAGGAAATCGTCTCGATCGACGGTGAGCCAACCGCCGGCTGGTCTGCCGTCAATCTGCAACTCGTGCGTCGCCTGGGTGAGAGCGGTACGTTGCGGTTGCAGGTCCGCGAGGCGGGCTCGGACGTCGACTCTACGCGTGAGCTGGCGCTGGATCGCTGGCTGCAGGGTGCCGACGAGCCGGATCCGATCAAGTCCCTGGGAATCCGCCCGTGGCGTCCGGCCCTGCCGCCGCTGCTGGCAGAACTCGACCCGAAAGGTCCGGCCCAGGCCGCCGGCCTGAAGACCGGTGACCGTCTGCTGTCACTGGATGGCGAGGCGGTCAATGACTGGCAGCAGGTGGTGGACTGGGTGCGTATACGCCCTGATACCAAAATTGTGCTGCATGTCGAGCGCGATGGTGCTCAAATCGACCTCCCCGTAACCCTGGCGTCCCGCGGTGAAGGCAAGGCCGCCACCGGTTACCTGGGGGCGGGCGTCAAGGCCGCGGATTGGCCGCCGCAGATGCTTCGCGAAGTCAGCTACGGGCCCGTTGCGGCGATCGGCGAGGGTGCCAGGCGTACCTGGACCATGAGTGTCCTGACCCTGGATTCCCTGAAGAAAATGCTGTTCGGCGAGCTCTCGGTAAAAAACTTGAGCGGACCGATAACCATTGCTAAAGTGGCGGGCGCTTCAGCCCAGTCGGGCGTCGCTGATTTCCTGAATTTCCTTGCTTATCTGAGCATCAGCCTGGGGGTTCTGAATCTGTTGCCCATCCCGGTACTGGATGGGGGACACTTGCTGTTTTATCTGATCGAGTGGGCACGTGGTCGCCCCTTGTCGGAGCGAGTACAAGGTTGGGGGGTACAGATCGGTATCAGTTTGGTGGTCGGGGTCATGCTGCTTGCCCTGGTCAACGATCTGGGTCGACTGTAACGCGTCGCTAAAATTGCGAATCTGCCGCATCTTGCGGCAGTTTGTTTATTGCCAGTTGGAATAAGAAAGGACTTCATGAAACGTCTGCTGCTAACTGCGGTTCTCACCGTATTGATGATCGCCGAAGTTCACGCCGAGTCCTTCACTATCTCCGATATCCGTGTCAACGGCCTCCAGCGGGTATCCGCCGGTAGCGTGTTCGGTGCGTTGCCGTTGAACGTCGGGGATCAAGCGGATGACCGTCGCCTGGTGGAGTCCACCCGTGCGCTGTTCAAAACCGGTTTCTTCCAGGATATCCAGCTGGGGCGCGACGGTAACGTCCTGGTCATCACGGTGGTCGAGCGACCTTCCGTGGCCAGCATCGATATCGAAGGCAACAAGGCAATTTCGACTGACGACCTGATGAAGGGGCTGAAGCAGTCCGGCCTGGCCGAAGGCGAGATCTTCCAGCGCGCCACCCTCGAAGGCGTGCGTAACGAACTGCAGCGTCAGTACGTCGCCCAGGGCCGCTACTCGGCCGAGGTCGAGACCGAAGTGGTGCCACAACCCCGTAACCGCGTCGGCCTGAAGATCAAGATCAACGAAGGTACCGTTGCCGCGATCCAGCACATCAACGTGGTGGGTAACACGGTATTCCCGGACGACGACCTGACCGACCTGTTCGAACTCAAGACCACCAACTGGCTGTCGTTCTTCAAGAACGACGACAAGTACGCCCGTGAGAAACTTTCCGGTGACCTGGAGCGCCTGCGTTCCTATTACCTGGACCGCGGCTATATCAACATGGATATCGCCTCGACCCAGGTGTCGATCACGCCGGACAAGAAGAGCGTCTATATCACCGTCAACATCACCGAAGGCCAGAAGTACAAGGTCCGCGACGTCAAGCTCAGCGGTGACCTGAAGGTGCCTGAGGACCAGGTCAAGTCCCTGCTGCTGGTCGAGCCGGGCCAGGTGTTCTCGCGCAAGCTGATGACCACCACCTCCGAACTGATCACCCGCCGCCTGGGTAACGACGGCTACACCTTCGCCAACGTCAACGGTGTACCGACGCCGCACGACGATGACCACACCGTCGACATCACCTTCGTGGTCGATCCGGGCAAGCGTGCCTACGTGAACCGTATCAACTTCCGTGGCAACACCAAGTCCGAGGACGAAGTGCTGCGTCGGGAAATGCGCCAGATGGAAGGCGGCTGGGCTTCGACCTACCTGATCGACCAGTCCAAGACCCGTCTGGAGCGCCTGGGCTTCTTCAAGGAAGTCAACGTCGAGACGCCAGCCGTGCCGGGTGTCGATGACCAGGTCGATGTGAACTACGCCGTGGAAGAGCAGGCCTCCGGTTCGATCACCGCCAGCGTCGGTTTCGCCCAGAGCGCCGGTCTGATCCTCGGTGGTTCGATCACCCAGAACAACTTCCTCGGTACCGGTAACAAGGTCAGCATCGGCCTGACCCGCAGCGAATACCAGAGCCGCTACAACTTCGGCTACGTTGACCCCTACTGGACCGCCGATGGCGTCAGCCTGGGCTACAACGTGTTCTACCGCACCACCGACTACAAGGACCTCGACGTCGACGTAGCGAGCTATGCGGTGGACAGCCTGGGTGCCGGTGTGAGCGTGGGCTACCCGATCAGCGAGACTTCCCGTCTGACCTTCGGCCTGACCGCACAGCAGGACAAGATCAAGACCGGTCTGTACACCGTCGACGAGATCTTCAACTTCGTCAACGAGAACGGCAGCAACTACCTGAACTTCAAGGCATCGGCCGGTTGGTCCGAGTCGACCTTGAACAAGGGCGTACTGGCAACCCGTGGTCACTCCCAGAGCCTGACCCTGGAAACCACAACGCCGGGTAGCGACCTGTCGTTCTTCAAGCTCGACTATCGTGGCCAGGTGTTTACGCCTCTGACCGACACCTACACCATGCGCTTCCATAGCGAGCTGGGGTATGGCGACGGTTATGGCTCCACCCATGGCCTGCCGTTCTACGAGAACTACTATGCTGGTGGTTTCAACTCGGTCCGTGGCTTCAAGGACAGCACCCTCGGTCCGCGCGGTACGCCGAGCCGTGGCGTGGGCGTGACCGGCAACGTGGGTACCATCGCCGACTCGGACAACGACCCGCTGCCGTTCGGTGGCAACGTGCTGATCCAGGGTGGTGCCGAGTTGCTGTTCCCGCTGCCGTTCGTCAAGGACCAGCGTTCCCTGCGGACCTCACTGTTCTGGGACGTGGGTAACGTGTTCGACTCCAAGTGCGAACAGGTCAAGAACACCAACGGCACGCTGTCGCAGACGCAGTGCAACGACATCAGTTTCAGCAACCTGGCCAGCTCCGTGGGTGTTGGGGTGACCTGGGTCACAGCGCTGGGTCCGTTGAGTTTTGCCCTGGCGATGCCCGTGAAGAAGCCGGACAACGCCGAAACTCAGGTGTTCCAGTTCTCCCTCGGTCAGACCTTCTAAGGTTCTGCCCCCAGCTAATGACAATGGATTTTGTAGGAGTTTATCGTGCGTAAGTTGACCCAACTGGTGCTGCTGGCAAGCGTTCTGGTAGCGACCCCGGCCTTTGCCGAAATGAAAATCGCCGTGCTGAACTATCAGATGGCCCTGCTGGAATCCGATGCGGCCAAGAAGTACGCCGTGGATGCCGAGAAGAAATTCGGCCCGCAACTGACCAAGCTCAAGGCTCTGGAAAGCAGCGCCAAGGGTATCCAGGATCGTCTGGTCAGCGGTGGCGACAAGATGCAGCAAGGCGAGCGTGAGCGTCTGGAGCTCGAGTTCAAGCAAAAGGCCCGTGACTTCCAGTTCCAGTCCAAGGAACTGAACGAAGCCAAGGCCGTTGCCGATCGCGACATGCTCAAGCAACTGAAGCCGAAGCTGGACAGCGCCGTGGAAGAAGTCATCAAGAAAGGTGCCTACGACCTGGTGTTCGAGCGTGGCGCGGTGATCGATGTCAAACCTCAGTACGACATCACTCGCCAAGTCATCGAGCGCATGAACCAGCTGAAGTAACCCATGACTGCGACTATCAAGCTCGGCCAGCTGGCCGAGATCCTCGGTGCCACCCTGCGTGGTTCCGAGGAGAAGGAAATCACTGGGCTGGCCACCTTGCAGGAGGCCGGCCCAGCTCAATTGAGCTTCCTGGCAAACCCCCAATACCGCAAGTACCTCCTGGACAGCCGGGCTGGCGCGGTTCTGCTCAAGGCCGCTGATGCCGAAGGCTATGCCGGCGATGCCCTGGTGGTGGCTGATCCCTACCTGGCCTATGCGCGAATTTCGCACCTGTTCGATCCGAAACCCAAGGCGGCTGCCGGTATTCACCCGAGCGCCGTGGTGGCCGAGGATGCAACGGTCGACCCGACGGCGAGCATTGCCGCCTTCGTGGTGATCGAGAGCGGTGCGCGCATCGGCGCGGGCGTCACCATCGGCGCCCACTGCTTCATCGGTGCGCGTTGCGAGATCGGCGAGGGTGGCTGGCTGGCTCCACGGGTGACCCTGTATCACGATGTGCGCATCGGCAAGCGCGTGGTCATCCAGTCGGGCGCCGTGCTCGGTGGCGAAGGTTTCGGTTTCGCCAATGAAAAGGGTGTCTGGAACAAGATCGCCCAGATCGGCGGTGTGCTGGTCGGCGACGATGTGGAGATCGGCGTGAATACCGCCATCGACCGTGGCGCATTGGCCGATACGATCCTGGGCAACGGCGTCAAGCTCGATAACCAGATCCAGATCGCCCATAACGTTCAAGTGGGGGATCACACCGCCATGGCCGCCTGCTGCGGCATTTCCGGCAGCACCAAGATCGGCAAGCACTGCATGCTCGCCGGCGGTGTCGGGCTGGTGGGGCATATCGAGATTTGCGACAACGTGTTCCTGACCGGGATGACCATGGTGACCCACTCGATTACCGAGCCAGGTGCCTATTCTTCCGGCACGGCGATGCAGCCAGCGGCCGAATGGCGCAAGAGTGCGGCCCGCATTCGTCAGCTCGACGACATGTCGCGGCGGCTGCGGCAGTTGGAAAAACGTGTCGGGAACGTGACCCCGGACGCGCATGCTTCATCTGAAGGCTGATACCATTTCCATATCAAGTAGTCGTTAGACTGCCTCCTTGATTTGCTAGAGGAGCTCACCCTGCCGGGGTGTGCTCCCCATCTTTACTACAGGCTTCCCCACGAAATGATGGACATCAACGAGATTCGCGAATATCTGCCTCACCGTTACCCGTTCCTGCTGGTGGACCGGGTGGAGGAACTGGATTTCGAGGCCAAGAGCATTCGTGCCTACAAGAATGTCAGCATCAACGAGCCGTTCTTCAATGGTCACTTCCCGGCGCATCCGATCATGCCGGGCGTGCTGATCATCGAAGCCATGGCTCAGGCTGCCGGTATCCTGGGTTTCAAGATGCTGGGAGCGAAGCCTGCCGACGGCACCCTGTACTACTTCGTCGGTTCCGACAAGCTGCGCTTCCGCCAGCCTGTGGTGCCGGGAGACAAACTGGTTCTCGAAGCCAAGTTCTCCAGCCGCAAGAGCACTATCTGGAAGTTCGAATGCCGCGCGCTGGTTGATGGCAAGCCAGTCTGCTCGGCCGAGATTACCTGTGCGGAACGGGCAGTATGAGTCTGATTGACCCTCGTGCAATCATCGATCCGACGGCCGTTCTGGCCGAAGGTGTCGAGGTCGGCCCCTGGTCGATCATCGGCGCAGGTGTGGAAATCGGCGAGGGGACAGTGATCGGGCCGCATGTGATCCTCAAGGGCCCGACCCGGATCGGCAAGCACAACCGCATCTACCAGTTTTCCTCGGTAGGCGAAGATACCCCGGATCTGAAATACAAGGGCGAGGCGACTCGCCTGGTCATTGGTGACCACAACGTCATCCGCGAAGGCGTGACGATTCATCGGGGCACTGTCCAGGACCGTTCGGAAACCACCCTGGGCGACCACAACCTGATCATGGCCTATGCCCATATCGGCCATGACAGCGTGATCGGCAACCATTGCATCCTGGTCAACAACACCGCGTTGGCCGGGCATGTGCACGTCGACGACTGGGCGATCCTTTCCGGCTACACCCTCGTGCATCAGTTCTGCCATATCGGTGCCCACAGCTTTTCCGGGATGGGCACCGCCATCGGCAAGGACGTTCCCGCCTATGTCACGGTGTTCGGCAACCCGGCCGAGGCCCGCAGCATGAACTTCGAGGGCATGCGCCGTCGTGGTTTCAGCGAGGAGGCGATCCATGCGCTGCGCCGTGCCTACAAGGTGGTCTATCGCCAGGGCCTGACCGTGGAGCAGGCGATTGCCGAACTGGTCGAGCCTGCCGCTCAGTATCCTGAGGTGGCGGTGTTTCTCGAATCGATCCAGTCCTCGACCCGCGGCATCACCCGCTGATCATGGCCGGTCTGCGTATTGCGCTGGTCGCCGGCGAAGCGTCCGGCGACATTCTCGGCTCCGGCCTCATGCGTGCACTCAAGGCCCGTCATCCCGATGCCGAGTTCATCGGGGTGGGTGGGCCATTGATGGAGGCTGAGGGGCTGGTTTCCTATTTCCCCATGGAACGCCTGTCGGTGATGGGGCTGGTCGAAGTGCTCGGACGCCTGCCGGAGCTGCTGAAGCGGCGCAAGCTGCTGATCCGGACGCTGATCGCCGAGCAGCCGGATGTGTTCATCGGTATCGATGCCCCCGACTTCACCCTCAATATCGAACTCAAGCTGCGCCGTGCCGGGATCAGAACCGTGCACTATGTCAGTCCATCCGTCTGGGCCTGGCGTCAGAAGCGGGTGCTGAAGATCCGCGAAGGCTGCGACCTGATGCTGACGCTGCTGCCGTTCGAAGCGCGCTTCTATGAAGAGAAGGGTGTGCCGGTACGATTCGTCGGCCACCCCCTGGCCGATACGATTCCGTTGGAGGCCGATCGCGCGGCTGCCCGTGCCGAGCTCGGTTTGCCGGATGGCCCGCTGGTGGCGCTGATGCCCGGCAGCCGTGGCGGTGAGGTCGGACGGCTTGGCGCCTTGTTCCTCGATGCGGCCGAGCGTTTGCGCGCCACTGATCCCGGTATCCGCTTTGTCATGCCCTGTGCCAGCCCGCAACGGCGTACCCAGGTCGAGGCGTTGCTGGTCGGACGCGACTTGCCGTTGACCCTGCTCGACGGCCAGTCCCACAAGGCCCTGGCGGCTTGTAACGCGGTGTTGATCGCGTCCGGTACCGCGACCCTGGAGGCGCTGCTGTACAAGCGGCCGATGGTGGTTGCCTATCGCCTGGCGTCGTTGACCTTCTGGATTCTCAAGCGTCTGGTGAAAAGCCCCTATATTTCCTTGCCCAACCTGCTGGCCCAGCGCCTGTTGGTGCCCGAGTTGCTGCAGGATGACGCCACGCCCGAGGCGTTGGCGAAAACCCTGTCGCCGCTGATCGAGGGTGGCGAGGAGCAGACCCGCAGTTTCGACGAGATTCACCGGACCTTGCGTCTGGATGCTTCGAACCAGGCCGCCGAGGCGGTGCTGGCGTTGATCGCAAAACCCGTATGAGTAATGCCAAGATGCAGATGGGACTGGATTTTTCCCTGGTGGCCGATGCCGGAGAGCTGGTAGCCGGTGTCGATGAGGTCGGTCGTGGTCCGCTTTGCGGTGCGGTGGTGACGGCCGCGGTGATCCTCGATCCGGGTCGCCCGATCCTCGGGTTGAATGACTCGAAGAAGCTGACCGAGGCCCGGCGTGAAAAACTCTTCGACGAGATTCAGGAAAAGGCCTTGAGTTGGTGCATCGCCCGGGCCGAGGTCGAGGAAATCGACGAACTGAATATCCTCCACGCGACCATGCTCGCCATGCAGCGGGCGGTCGAGGGGCTGCATATCCAGCCCCGCCTGGCAATGATCGACGGCAACCGTTGCCCTAGGCTGGCGATGCCGGCGGAGGCGGTGGTCAAGGGTGATAGCAAGGTGCCGGCGATTGCTGCCGCGTCGATCCTGGCCAAGGTCAGCCGCGACCGTGAAATGAGTGCTTTCGAAAAAATCTATCCCGGCTACGGTATCGGCGGGCACAAGGGCTACCCGACGCCGGTGCACCTGGATGCCCTGATCCGCCTGGGCCCGACGCCGATCCACCGGCGTTCGTTCGCGCCCGTGCGGCTGGCCTGGGAGGCCCGCGAAGGGCGCTAGCCTACTGATGTTTTAGCCAAGGCCCGGTACAATCCGGGCCTTGTTGTTTTCAAAGATTTGGACAGGATCACTATGTCGGCTTCATTCGTTCATCTGCGCCTGCACACCGAGTTCTCCCTGGTCGACGGCCTGGTCCGGATCAAGCCGCTGGTCAAGGCCCTGAACGGCATGGGCATGCCCGCGGTGGCGGTGACCGACCAGAGCAACATGTGTTCCCTGGTCAAGTTCTACAAGGCTGCCATGGGCGGCGGGATCAAGCCGATCTGCGGGGTCGACCTGTGGTTGTCGAACAAGGATCCCGAAGCGCCGCTGAGCCGCCTCAGCCTGCTGGCGATGAATGCCGTGGGCTACCGTAACCTCACCGAGCTGATCTCCCGTGGCTACACCGATGGCCAGCGCAATGGCCTGATCATCATCGAGCGCGAGTGGGTGGCACAGGCCGCCGAAGGCGTGATCATGCTGTCGGCGGCCAAGGAAGGCGAGATCGGCATGGCCTTGATCGCCGGCAACCCGGAGATCGCCGAAGCCCTGGCGCTGGAGTGGATGGCGATCTTCCCGGATCGTTTCTATCTGGAAGTGCAGCGCACCAACCGCGTCAATGACGAGGAACACCTGCATGCCGCCGTGGCCCTGGCCGACAGGATCGGTGCGCCGCTGGTGGCGACCAACGATGTGCGTTTCATCAAGCAGGACGACTTCGATGCCCACGAGACCCGCGTGTGCATCGGCGAAGGTCGCGCCCTGGATGACCCTCGGCGTTCGCGCAACTACAGCGACCAGCAGTACCTCAAGAGCGCCGAGGAAATGGCCGAGCTGTTCAGCGACCTGCCCGAGGCGCTGGAAAACACCGTGGAGATTGCCAAGCGCTGCAATATCACGGTGCAGTTGGGCAAGTACTTCCTCCCCGACTTCCCGACACCCAACGGCATGGGCATCGACGACTACCTGCGCCACGTGTCCCACGAAGGCCTGGAAGAGCGCCTGGCGGTGCTCTGGCCCAGGGAGACCACGCCCAACTACGAGGAAAAGCGCCAGGTCTATCTGGATCGCCTGAAATTCGAACTGGACATCATCATCCAGATGGGTTTCCCCGGCTACTTCCTGATCGTGATGGACTTCATCAAGTGGGCCAAGAACAACGGCGTGCCGGTGGGCCCTGGCCGGGGCTCGGGTGCCGGTTCGCTGGTCGCCTACGTGCTGAAGATTACCGACCTCGATCCGCTGGCCTACGACCTGCTGTTCGAGCGTTTCCTCAACCCTGAGCGTATTTCCATGCCCGACTTCGACGTCGACTTCTGCATGGACGGCCGCGACCGGGTGATCGACTACGTGGCCGAGGCCTATGGCCGCAACGCGGTGAGCCAGATCATCACCTTCGGTACCATGGCCGCGAAGGCGGTGGTGCGGGACGTGGCGCGGGTCCAGGGCAAGTCCTACGGCTTGGCCGACCGCCTGTCGAAGATGATTCCCTTCGAAGTCGGCATGACCCTGGAAAAGGCCTACGAGCAGGAAGAGATTCTGCGTGACTTCCTCAAGACCGACGAGGATGGCCGGGAAATCTGGGAGATGGCCCTCAAGCTCGAAGGCGTCACCCGCGGTACCGGCAAGCACGCCGGTGGCGTGGTGATCGCGCCGACCAAGCTCACCGACTTCTCGCCGATCGCCTGTGACGAAGAGGGTGGCGGCCTGGTGACCCAGTTCGACAAGGATGACGTCGAGGCCGCGGGCCTGGTGAAGTTCGACTTCCTGGGTCTGCGGACCCTGACCATCATCAAGTGGGCGATGGAGACGATCAATCGCGAGCAGGCCAAGCACAACCTGCCCGACGTCAATATCGACTTCATCCCGCTGGATGACAAGAAGACCTACGAGCTGCTGCAGAAAGCCGAAACCACGGCGGTGTTCCAGCTCGAATCCCGCGGCATGAAGGAGCTGATCAAGAAGCTCAAGCCCGACTGCCTGGAAGACCTCATCGCACTGGTGGCCCTGTTCCGTCCGGGCCCGTTGCAATCGGGCATGGTGGACGACTTCATCAACCGCAAGCACGGCCGTGCCGAGCTGGCCTATCCGCACCCCGACTATCAGTACGAGGGGCTCAAGCCGGTATTGGCGCCGACCTACGGCATCATCCTGTATCAGGAACAGGTGATGCAGATCGCCCAGGTGATGGCCGGCTACACCCTCGGCGGTGCGGACATGCTGCGCCGGGCGATGGGTAAGAAAAAGCCCGAGGAAATGGCCAAGCAGCGAGGCGGCTTCATCGAAGGTTGCGCCAACAACGGCATCGATGCCGACCTGGCGGGCAACATCTTCGACCTGGTGGAAAAATTCGCCGGCTACGGTTTCAACAAGTCGCACTCGGCCGCCTACGGCCTGGTTTCCTACCAGACCGCCTGGCTCAAGACCCACTATCCGGCGCCGTTCATGGCGGCGGTGCTCTCGGCGGATATGCACAACACCGACAAGGTGGTGATCCTGATCGAGGAAGTGCGCAGCATGAAGCTGCGCCTCGACTCGCCGGATGTGAACAACTCCGACTTCAAGTTCACGGTCAACGACGATGGCCGTATCGTCTATGGCCTGGGGGCGATCAAGGGCGTGGGCGAGGGGCCGGTGGAGGCCATCGTCGAGGCCCGCGCCGAAGGCGGGCCGTTCAAGGACCTGTTCGACTTCTGCGAACGGGTCGACCTCAAGCGCATCAACAAGCGCACCCTGGACGCGCTGATCCGCAGCGGTGCGCTGGATCGCCTGGGGCCGTACTTCCATGACGAGCTCAAGGCCTACCAGGCCAACATCGACCGCAACCGTGCGGTGCTGTTGTCGGCCCTGGAGGAAGCGATCAAGGCCGCCGAGCAGACTGCCCGCACCGCCGACAGTGGCCATGCCGATCTGTTCGGCGGGCTGTTCGTCGAGGAGGACGCCGATGTCTACGCCAGCCATCGCAACGCCCGCGAACTGACCCTGAAGGATCGTCTGCGTGGCGAGAAGGACACCCTGGGCCTGTACCTGACCGGTCACCCGATCGACGAGTACGAAGGCGAGATCCGCCGTTTCGCCCGTCAGCGCATCATCGACCTCAAGCCGGCACGTGATACCCAGACCGTGGCCGGGATGATCATTGCCCTGCGGGTGATGAAGAACAAGAAGGGCGACAAGATGGGCTTCATCACCCTCGACGACCGCTCGGCGCGGATCGAGGCCTCGCTGTTCGCCGATGCCTTCATGTCGGCCCAGTCGCTGTTGCAGACCGATGCGATGGTGGTGGTCGAAGGTGAAGTCAGCAACGACGACTTCTCCGGCGGCCTGCGCCTGCGGGTCAAGCGGGTGATGAGCATGGAGGATGCCCGCACCAACCTGGCCGAGAGCCTGCGCCTGAAGGTCCAGGGCGCTGCGCTCAAGGTCAATGAGCTACGCTGGCTGGGCGAGCTGCTCAAGCAGTACCGGGGCGCCTGCCCGATCACCATGGAGTACACCGGTCCCGACGCCAAGGCCCTGTTGCAACTGGGCGACAGCTGGAAGATCGACCCGGCGGATGGCCTGATTCAGGCATTGCGTGACCAGTTAGGGCGAGACAACGTCTTTCTCCAATACCGTTGAGGTGGTGGCGCCATCGGTGCGCCCCGACCTTGAACTTACTTTTAATCTCGACCTGAACGCGCCATATCCCGTAATGTAGGGCGCGATACAGATCAATCGGCCGGCCAGGCTGTGTAAAAACTACTGTGCTCGACCCAAGACGGACGCTTATGAACCCGAATTTTCTTGATTTCGAACAGCCGATCGCTGACCTGCAAGCCAAGATCGAAGAACTGCGCTTGGTCGGTAATGACAACTCGCTGAACATCGGCGATGAGATCTCCCGACTGCAGGAAAAGAGCAGCACGCTGACAGAAGATATTTTCGGCAAACTGACCAGCTGGCAGATTGCTCGTCTGGCGCGTCACCCGCGTCGCCCTTACACCCTGGACTACATCGAACACATCTTCACCGAGTTCGATGAGTTGCACGGCGATCGCCACTTCGCCGACGACGCTGCGATCGTCGGTGGTATCGCCCGCCTGGACGACCAGCCGGTAATGGTCATCGGCCACCAGAAAGGCCGCGAAGTGCGTGAGAAGGTGCGTCGCAACTTCGGCATGCCGCGTCCGGAAGGCTATCGCAAGGCCTGCCGTCTGATGGAAATGGCCGAACGCTTCAAGATGCCGATCCTGACCTTCATCGATACACCGGGTGCCTACCCGGGGATCGACGCCGAAGAGCGCAACCAGAGCGAGGCGATCGCCTGGAACCTGCGCGTCATGTCGCGCCTGAAGACCCCGATCATCGCCACCGTGATCGGTGAGGGTGGTTCCGGCGGCGCACTGGCGATTGGCGTATGCGACCAGTTGAACATGCTGCAGTACTCGACCTATGCGGTGATCTCGCCGGAAGGTTGCGCCTCGATTCTCTGGAAAACCGCCGAGAAGGCTGCGGACGCCGCCGAGGCCATGGGCATCACCGCCGAGCGCCTGAAAGGCCTGGGCATCGTCGACAAGGTCATCGCCGAGCCACTGGGCGGCGCGCACCGTGATCCGGCGGCCGCTTCGGCGCTGATCCGTGCAGAACTGAGTTCGCAACTGGCGATGCTGAAGAAGCTCGACAACGAAACGCTGCTGGCTCGTCGCTATGAGCGTCTGATGAGCTATGGTCTCTAAGTAGAGCTACCTTGGTAGCGGGCTTGCTTCGCTCCTGCGCATGACGGTAGGAGCCGAGCTTGCTCGCGAACCGCCGCAGGCGGCCATCCAGTGGGTTCGCCTCATGGGTGAAGTCGCCTTCGCGAGCCAGCTCTGCTCCTACAGGATCTAGGGCGTCTCAATTCATGCGTCAGTCAGATATCGATTTGCCCTTCAGGGTGCTTCAAGCCCTGGCACCCTGGCGCAATGCCTCCACTTGGCGCCTGGCCTTCTCCGGTGGCCTCGACTCCACCGTCCTCCTGCACCTGCTGGCCCGCCTGGGCAAGACCGAATCCCTGCCCGAGCTTCGGGCCCTGCATATCCACCATGGCCTGCAGATCGCTGCCGACAGCTGGCCCGAGCATTGCCAGGCCATCTGCGATTCGCTGGGCGTGCCGTTGCAGGTAGTGCGGGTGAGCGTCCAGCTGGGCACCAGTCTCGAGCGCGCCGCGCGGGATGCCCGCTACCTGGCGTTCGCCGGGGTGACTCAGTTGAATGATGTCCTGCTCACCGCCCAGCACCGTGACGATCAGGCCGAAACGTTGCTGTTTCGCCTGTTGCGGGGGGCAGGGGTCCGTGGCCTGGCGGCGATGCCGAGCGAGCGGGAAGTGGGGGGCGGCTATCTGGTTCGGCCATTGCTCGATGTTTCGCGCGTAGAGCTCGAGCGATACGCCCGCGAGCATGGTCTGAACTGGATCGAGGATCCGTCCAACGCCGACCAGCAGTTCTCCCGCAATTACCTGCGTCACCGGGTGTTTCCTGGGCTGGCCGAGCGCTGGCCGCAGGCGGTCGGCAGCATGGTGCGCAGCGCGGCCCATCTGCGCGAGGCCCAGGAGTTGCTGGATGACCTGGCCGAAATCGACCTGGACAACGCCCAGGCCCATTCCCGCTATGACTGGCTGGGCATGCCGTCACTGGCCCTGGATGCGCTCGCCGAGTTGTCCGAGGCACGCCAGCGCAACCTGTTGCGCCACTGGCTGGAACCGCTGACGCAATTGCCGGACAGCGACCATTGGGCCGGCTGGGAGGACCTGCGCGATGCCGGGCATGATGCCCGGCCCAAGTGGCGCCTGGCCGAGGGCGAGTTGCACCGGGCCGACGAGCACCTGTGGTGGCTGAGTGGTTCCTGGTTGCGCCAGCCGCGGGCGGATATCGACTGGCGCGACCCGCGGCGTGGCCTGGAATTGCCGGACAATGGCGAGTTGCTGATCGTCGGCGAGGCACCCTCCGGTCCGTTGCAGGTGCGCTATCGCCAGGGAGGCGAGGTGCTGCACCTGCCGGATCGCGGGCATCGCGATCTCAAGCGGCTGCTCAATGAAAGCGGGGTGCCCTGGTTCGTCCGTGGCCGCTTGCCACTGGTCTACCGGGACGGCCAGTTGCTGGCCGTGGCCAACCTGGCCGGGCTCGACGGGCGGGCGTTCGGCGACTGGCATTTGCAGTGGCAGCCACCTTCGAGCGATCAAGGTTTGAGCTGAAAGCCGCTTTCCGGTAGACTACGCTCCCTTCTTGATACAACTTCTGTTGATTCGCCTGAATGACAGCAGTTGCCGATTACCAAGCAGTCTTTGCTGGGCGATTCCAAAAAATGTGTAGCGAGCAACGTACCGGTGTTGTCACTTCCGGTCTGTCCCAACGCGGCGGTTTTTTTGAAAGATGCACTGTGATTAATGCTGGTGATCGGGGGCTTCGGCCTTCCTTCGCTTTCCCGGGCGGCTCGGACCGCTTTAACGCAGACTTCTAGGGTTTTTCATGACGCGCTATATATTCGTCACGGGCGGTGTTGTTTCTTCATTGGGGAAAGGCATTGCCTCGGCTTCATTGGCGGCCATCCTGGAGGCGCGGGGGCTGAAAGTCACCATGCTCAAGCTGGATCCGTACATCAACGTCGATCCGGGCACCATGAGCCCGTTCCAGCACGGTGAAGTGTTCGTCACCCATGATGGCGCCGAGACCGACCTGGACCTGGGTCACTACGAGCGGTTCATCCGCACCACCATGACCCAGAACAACAACTTCACCACCGGCCGCGTGTACGAGCACGTCCTGCGCAAGGAGCGCCGTGGTGACTACCTGGGTGCGACCATCCAGGTGATCCCGCACATCACCGACGAAATCAAGCGTCGCATCATCAAGGGTGCCGGCGATGCCGACGTGGCCCTGGTGGAAATCGGCGGTACCGTGGGCGACATCGAGTCGCAACCGTTCCTCGAAGCCATCCGCCAGTTGCGGGTCGAGGTCGGCTCCAAGCGCGCGATGCTGATGCACCTGACCCTGGTTCCGTACATCGCCACCGCTGGCGAGACCAAGACCAAGCCGACCCAACACTCGGTGAAGGAGCTGCGCTCCATCGGCCTGCAGCCTGACGTGCTGATCTGCCGCTCCGACCATCCGGTGGATGTCTCCTCGCGTCGCAAGATCGCCCTGTTCACCAACGTTGAAGAGCGTGCGGTGATCTCCCTGGAAGACGTCGACACCATCTACAAGATCCCGGCCGTGCTGCACGCCCAGGGCCTGGACGATTTCGTCGTCGAGCGTTTCGGCCTGCAGTGCAACGGTGCCGACCTGTCCGAATGGGAAAAGGTCGTCGATGCCAAGCTCAACCCCGAGCACGAAGTCACCATCGCCATGGTCGGCAAGTACATGGAACTGCTGGACGCCTACAAGTCGCTGATCGAGGCGATGAGTCATGCCGGCATCACCAACCGCACCAAGGTCAACCTGCGCTACATCGATTCCGAGGATATCGAGAACCAGGGCACCGGCCTGCTCGAAGGCGTCGATGCGATCCTGGTTCCTGGCGGCTTCGGCCTGCGCGGCGTGGAGGGCAAGATCACTGCCGTCCAGTACGCTCGCGAGAACAAGGTTCCCTACCTCGGTATCTGCCTGGGTATGCAGGTGGCGGTCATCGAGTTCGCCCGTAACGTGCTGGGCTGGAAGGACGCCAACTCCACCGAGTTCGACCGCAGCAGCGGCCACCCCGTGGTCGGCCTGATCACCGAATGGGAAGACGCCTCCGGTGCCGTCGAGACCCGTAGCGAAGCCTCCGACCTGGGTGGCACCATGCGCCTGGGCGCCCAGGAATGCCTGCTCGAAGCCGGTTCCCAGGTCCATGGTTGCTACGGCAAGGACGTGATCGTCGAGCGTCATCGCCACCGCTACGAAGTGAACAACAAGCTGCTGCCGCAGATCATGGAAGCCGGTCTGAAGATTTCCGGTCGTTCCGGTGATGGCGCGCTGGTGGAAGTGGTCGAGGCTCCGGATCATCCATGGTTCGTCGCCTGCCAGTTCCACCCCGAGTTCACCTCGACCCCGCGTGACGGTCATCCGCTGTTCAGCGGTTTCGTCAAGGCGGCACTGGCCCAACACCAGAAGAAGGCGTGAGACTGATGGCCCAGAAGATCATTCGCGTCGGCGACATCGAGATCGCCAACGACAAGCCGATGGTGCTGTTCGGTGGCATGAACGTGCTGGAAAGCCGTGACATGGCGATGCAGGTCTGCGAAGAGTACGTGCGGGTCACCGAGAAACTCGGTATCCCCTACGTGTTCAAGGCCAGCTTCGACAAGGCCAACCGTTCCTCCGTGACCTCCTTCCGTGGCCCCGGCCTGGAAGAGGGCATGCGGATCTTCCAGGACATCAAGCAGGCCTTCGGCGTGCCGATCATCACCGACGTCCACGAGCCTGCCCAGGCCGCCGTGGCCGCCGAGGTCTGCGACATCATCCAGTTGCCGGCCTTCCTGTCGCGCCAGACCGACCTGGTGGTCGCCATGGCCAAGACCGGTGCGGTGATCAACATCAAGAAAGCCCAGTTCCTCGCCCCCCAGGAAATGAAGCACATCCTGAACAAGTGCGTGGAAGCCGGCAACGACCAGTTGATCCTCTGCGAGCGTGGTTCGAGCTTCGGCTACAACAACCTGGTGGTCGACATGCTCGGCTTCGGCATCATGAAGCAGTTCGAGTACCCGGTGTTCTTCGACGTCACCCACGCCCTGCAGATGCCGGGCGGCCGTGCGGATTCGGCCGGTGGTCGCCGCGCCCAGGTTACCGACCTGGCCAAGGCCGGCATCAGCCAGGGCCTGGCGGGGTTGTTCCTTGAGGCGCACCCGGATCCGGACCATGCCAAGTGCGATGGCCCTTGTGCCCTGCGTCTGAACAAACTGGAGCAGTTCCTCAGCCAGCTCAAGGCTCTGGATGAACTGATTAAGAGTTTTCCGACCGTAGAAACGGCCTGATCCTCATTTCTCCGGTAAACTGCCACACAATTTTTCGCTCTGGCCTGCCGGCCGCATTGCTTTTGCAGTCGCCGGCTTGCCGGCGATCAGACCCGGCGGTCGGCTATCGACCCCGCGGACAGCTGATCGCCGGCAAGCCGGTGCCTGCATGGTTTCGTCAACTGTGGAGTGTTTACAACAATGGCAAAAATCGTCGACATCAAAGGTCGTGAAGTTCTCGACTCCCGTGGCAACCCCACTGTGGAAGCGGACGTGCTTCTGGACAACGGCATCATCGGCAGCGCCTGCGCTCCGTCCGGTGCTTCCACCGGCTCGCGTGAAGCGCTGGAGCTGCGTGATGGCGACAAGAGCCGTTACCTGGGCAAGGGTGTACTGAAGGCCGTCGCCAACATCAACGGCCCGATCCGTGACCTGCTGCTGGGCAAGGACCCAGCGGACCAGAAGGCTCTGGACCATGCGATGATCGCCCTCGACGGTACCGAGAACAAGGCGAACCTGGGGGCCAACGCCATCCTCGCGGTGTCCCTGGCCGCGGCCAAGGCTGCAGCCCAGGACCAGGACCTGCCGCTGTACGCACACATTGCCAACCTGAACGGTACTCCAGGTGTCTACTCGATGCCGGTTCCGATGATGAACATCATCAACGGTGGCGAACATGCCGACAACAACGTCGATATCCAGGAATTCATGGTTCAGCCGGTTGGCGCCAAGTCCTTCTCCGAAGGCCTGCGCATGGGCACCGAGATTTTCCATCACCTCAAAGCCGTGCTCAAAGCCCGTGGCCTGAGCACCGCGGTAGGTGACGAAGGTGGTTTCGCACCGAACCTGGCATCCAACGAAGATGCCCTGAAAGTCATCTCCGAAGCCGTTGCCAATGCCGGTTACACCCTGGGCACCGACGTGACCCTGGCTCTGGACTGCGCGGCCAGCGAGTTCTTCGAAGACGGCAAGTACAATCTGTCCGGCGAAGGCCAGGTGTTCACCGCCGAAGGTTTCGCCGAATACCTGAAGGGCCTGACCCAGCGCTACCCGATCATCTCGATCGAAGACGGCCTTGACGAGTCCGACTGGGCCGGCTGGAAGATCCTTACCGACAAGATCGGCGAGAAAACCCAACTGGTGGGTGACGACCTGTTCGTGACCAACACCAAGATCCTGAAGGAAGGCATCGACAAGAAGATCGCCAACTCCATCCTGATCAAGTTCAACCAGATCGGCTCCCTGACCGAAACCCTGGAAGCCATCCAGATGGCCAAGGCTGCCGGCTACACCGCGGTGATCTCGCACCGTTCCGGTGAAACCGAAGACTCGACCATTGCCGACCTGGCCGTGGGTACCGCTGCCGGCCAGATCAAGACCGGTTCGCTGTGCCGCTCCGACCGCGTTTCCAAGTACAACCAACTGCTGCGTATCGAAGAGCAATTGGGCGCCAAGGCGAAGTACAACGGTCGTTCCGAGTTTCGCGGTTAAGCCGTAGATGGTAAAAAGACACCGGATTGTGTCGGAAAAGTCGCTATAGCGGTTTTTTCGCAACTAATCTGATGGCTGACAAGCACGGGCCTGGGTATATCCAGGCTCTTGCTGTTGGTATATGGACGTCGGCTTGGCTGTCTTTTCACTGGGTAAACGAAATTCGATGCGCAGTCCCAACTGGTTGTTCCTTGTCCTGCTCCTGCTGCTGGCTGGCCTGCAGTACCGCCTTTGGGTGGGTAACGGGAGCCTGGCACAGGTAGCCGACCTGACCCAACAGATTGCCGAACAGCATGCCGAGAACGAGCGCCTGCTGGAGCGCAACCGTGTCCTCGATGCGGAAGTTCTTGAACTGAAGAAAGGCATGGAGACCGTTGAAGAGCGTGCTCGCCATGAGCTGGGCATGGTCAAGGACGGCGAAACCCTTTATCAGCTGGCACAATGACTGACTCATCGCTACCGGCCTTCTGGGCCGTGATTCCTGCCGCGGGTGTAGGTGCCCGTATGGCGGCCGACCGTCCCAAGCAGTACCTGCAACTGGGCGGACGAACCATTCTCGAACACAGCCTCGGCTGTTTTCTCGATCATCCGGGCCTCAAGGGGCTGGTGCTGAGCCTGGCGCCCGATGATCCCTACTGGCCGACCCTGGCCTGTGCAGGCGATTCGCGTATCCGGCGTGTCGACGGTGGCGCCGAGCGTGCCGACTCGGTACTCAATGCCTTGTTGCATCTGCATGCCCTGGGGGCGGCGGATGACGACTGGGTGCTGGTTCACGATGCGGCCCGGCCGAATCTGTCCCGCGACGACCTCGATACCTTGCTCGCCGAACTGGCGGACGACCCGGTGGGTGGCCTGCTGGCCGTACCGGCGCGGGATACGCTCAAGCGGGTGGACAAACAGGGGCGGGTGCTGGAAACCGTCGATCGGGCGCTGATCTGGCAGGCCTATACGCCACAGATGTTCCGCCTGGGTGCCTTGCACCGGGCATTGGCCGACAGCCTGGTGGCTGACGCGACCATCACCGACGAAGCTTCGGCGATGGAGTGGGCCGGCCAGGCGCCGCGCCTGATCGAGGGACGTTCGGACAACATCAAGGTCACCCGTCCCGAGGACCTGGAGTGGCTGCGCCTGCGCTGGGCCAATCGCCGCTGAGGCGGTTGCTGTTCGCGGGCAAGCCCCGCTCCTACAGCTCATCCTCTTTTATACGACGCGGATCTGTAGGAGCCGGGCTTGCCCGCGAAAGCACCAGGCCCGGCGCCGCCGATCTTCAGGCCTGGTACTCCGGCCGCTTCGCCAACCCCTCCCGGAGATAATCCACCAGCTTGCGTACTTTCGGCGACAGGTGCCGCTGTTGCGGGTACAGCGCCCACACCGCGGTATTCGGCGGCTGGTGCGCTTCGAGCAGGGATATCAGCGTGCCGTTGTGCAAATGTTCCAGCACGTAATAGTCCGGTAACTGGCACAACCCCACCCCCTGCAACGCCGCATCGAGTACTGCCTGGCCACTGTTGCAGCGCCAGTTGCCCTGGACCCGTTGGGAAAATTCGCGGCCATCCTGCTCCAGTTGCCAGATATCCGAACTGCCGATCAGGCAATTGTGCCGGCTCAGTTCCGACAGGCTGTGGGGCCGGCCATACCGCTCCAGGTAGGAAGGAGAGGCGCACAGATACATCCGCCTGGGCGCCAGCCGGGTTGCCACCAACCGGGAATCCTGGAGGCGGCCGAGGCGAATCGCCAGGTCCAGGCCTTCATGCACCAGGTCCAGGGTGCGGTTGCTCAACTCGATATCCACCCGCAACTGCGGATACAGCCCCATGAACGCGGTGACCAGCGGCACGATGAAGCGTTCGCCGTAGGCCACCGCGCAGGTCATGCGCAGCATGCCCTTGGGTTCGCTGGTCAGGTCACCCACCGCCCGCAGTGCTTCCTCGCGTCCGTCCTGCAGGCGCTGGCAGTGTTGCAGGAAAGTCTGCCCGGCCTCGGTCAGCGTCACGCGCCGGGTGCTGCGATAGAGCAGGCGGGTCTGCAGGCGTTCCTCCAGCCGGGCGATCTGCCGGCTGATGTGCGAAGAGGACACTCCCAGGCGCTCCGCCGCCGCGGTGAACTGGCTGCACTCGGCTACGGCGACGAACTCGTCGATCCCTTCCCAGCCGTTCTCGCTCATCCGATTATCCCTGTATGGCAATAATGTTTTGCTTTCGGCCTGATTATTCACCAATAGTCGATGATTTACACTCTGGTCTTTGCCATTCACTTTTCAGGAGTTGCTGGATGATCAAGTCACGTGCTGCCGTTGCCTTCGAGGCGAAGAAGCCGCTGGAAATCGTCGAAGTCGATGTCGCCATGCCCAAGGCCGGTGAAGTGCTGCTGCGTGTCGTGGCCACCGGCGTCTGCCACACCGATGCCTACACTCTGTCCGGTGCGGACCCGGAAGGTATCTTCCCGTCCATCCTCGGCCACGAGGGCGGTGCGATCGTCGAGGCGATCGGCGAGGGTGTGACCTCGGTGGCCGTCGGCGACCACGTCATCCCGCTGTACACCCCGGAATGCGGCAAGTGCAAATTCTGTCTGTCGGGCAAGACCAACCTCTGCCAGGCCATCCGCGCCACCCAGGGCAAGGGCCTGATGCCGGACGGTACTTCGCGTTTCTCCTACAAGGGCGAGACGATTTTCCACTACATGGGCACCTCGACCTTCTCCGAGTACACCGTGCTGCCGGAAATCTCCGTGGCCAAGATCGCCAAGGATGCGCCGCTGGAGAAGGTCTGCCTGCTCGGCTGTGGCGTCACCACCGGGATCGGTGCGGTGATCAATACCGCCAAGGTCAAGGCTGGCGATACCGTGGCGATCTTCGGCCTGGGCGGCATCGGCCTGTCGGCGGTGATCGGCGCGGTGAAAGCCAAGGCCGGCCGTATCATCGCCATCGACATCAACCCGGCCAAGTTCGAGATCGCCCGGCAACTGGGCGCCACCGATTGCGTCAACCCGAAGGATTTCGACCGTCCGATCCAGGAAGTCATCGTCGACATGACCGATGGCGGTGTGGATTTCTCCTTCGAGTGCATCGGCAATGTGCAATTGATGCGTGCGGCGCTGGAGTGCTGCCACAAGGGATGGGGCGAGTCGGTGATCATCGGCGTGGCCGGTGCCGGCCAGGAAATCGCCACCCGTCCGTTCCAACTGGTGACCGGTCGCGTCTGGCGCGGTTCGGCGTTCGGTGGCGTGCGTGGCCGCAGCGAGCTGCCGAGCTATGTCGACATGGCGCAGAAGGGCGAGATCCCGCTGGATACCTTCATCACCCACACCATGGGCCTGGAAGACATCAACAAGGCGTTCGACCTGATGCATGAAGGCAAGAGCATCCGTACCGTCATCCACTTCTGATTACCTTGCAGGGGCCAGCCGTCAGCCGGCCCCTGCAGTGTGGAGTTGTGCTTATGTCCCTGGAAAACCTCTCTTGCCAGAAGAGCTTCGGCGGCTGGCATAAACGCTATAAACATCATTCCGATGTGCTCGGTTGCGACATGGTGTTTGCCGTCTACCTGCCGCCGCAGGCCGAGCAGGGTGTCAAGCTGCCGGTGCTGTACTGGCTGTCCGGGCTGACCTGTACCGATGAAAACTTCATGCAAAAGGCCGGCGCCCAGCGCATGGCCGCGCAACTGGGGTTGATCATCGTTGCCCCGGATACCAGTCCGCGTGGTCCGGAAGTGCCCGGCGATCCCGAGAATGCCTGGGATTTTGGTCTCGGCGCCGGTTTCTACCTGAATGCGACGCAACAGCCCTGGGCCCGCCACTACCGGATGCACGACTATGTGGTGCACGAGCTGCCGGCCCTGATCGAGGCGCATTTCCCGGCCTCCGACAAGCGCGGAATCAGTGGCCACTCCATGGGCGGCCATGGCGCGCTGGTGTGCGCCTTGCGCAATCCGGGGCGTTACCAGTCGCTGTCGGCCTTCGCGCCGATCAGCAACCCGATGGATTGCCCGTGGGGGCAGAAGGCGTTCTCGCGTTACCTGGGCGAGGAGCGTGCACGCTGGCGCGAATGGGATGCCTGCGCGCTGATCAGCGAGGCGAGCGAGAAGCTGCCGATCCTGGTGGATCAGGGCGACCGCGACGACTTCCTGGCCAATCAGCTCAAGCCCGAGGCCTTGCAGCAGGCGGCCAGGCAGGCCGGGCATCCGCTGACCCTGCGCCTGCAGCCGGGCTACGACCACAGCTACTTTTTCATCGCCAGCTTCATCGATGATCATTTGAAGCATCACAGCGAAGCTCTTAGCGGCTAATGTCGGACAAAGCAGGTAGAATCACGCCCTGACTAAATCGGGGCGTTTTTTTATGCGTATTGGCCACGGCTATGATGTTCACCGTTTCGCCGAAGGCGAATTCATCACTCTGGGTGGCGTGCGGATCGCGCACCACCGTGGGCTGCTGGCTCATTCCGACGGCGACGTACTGCTGCATGCCCTGAGTGACGCATTGCTGGGTGCGGCGGCATTGGGCGACATCGGCAAGCATTTTCCCGACACCGACCCGACCTACAAGGGCGCCGACAGCCGCGTGCTGTTGCGTCACGTGATGTCGTTGCTCAAGGAGCGCGGCTGGCGGGTCGGCAACGTCGACAACACCATCGTTGCCCAGGCACCGAAAATGGCACCGTATATCGAGTCGATGCGCGCGTTGATCGCCGAGGACCTTGAAGTTGAGCTGGACCAAGTGAACGTAAAAGCCACCACCACCGAAAAGCTCGGCTTTACCGGGCGTGAGGAAGGCATCGCGGTGCATTCCGTCGCCTTGTTGCTGCGCGCATGACGGAACTGGAACTGCTGGGCCCCCGCGCCCATGGCGAGGCGCTGGGCAGCGCGGTGCTCAAGGCCACCGCGGAAGATTTCCAGGTCGATGAAGTGCTCGACATCCCCCTGTCCGGCGATGGCGAACACCTGTGGCTGTGGGTGGAGAAACGCGGCCTGAACACCGAGGAAGCGGCCCGCCGTCTTGCCCGGGCCGCCGGCGTGCCCTTGCGCACCGTCAGCTACGCCGGGCTGAAGGACCGCCAGGCGCTGACCCGGCAATGGTTCAGCATCCAGTTGCCGGGCAAGGCCGATCCGGACATGACCGCCGCGCAGAACGACACGCTGCGAATCCTCAAGAGTGTCCGGCACAAGCGCAAGCTGCAGCGCGGCGCCCACTCGGCCAACGGTTTCACCCTGCGCCTGAGCCAACTGGCGGCGGACCGGCAGGGGCTGGAGCAACGCCTGGAACAGATCAGCCGGCTGGGCATTCCGAATTACTTTGGTACCCAGCGCTTCGGCCACCAGGGCGGCAATCTCGGCGAGGCCCGTGACTATGCGGCGCGCCAGGCCCTGCCGGAGCAGCGCAATGTGCGTTCGCGGCTGCTTTCCAGCGCCCGCAGCTATCTGTTCAACCAGGTGCTGGCGGCGCGGGTCGCCGATGGCAGCTGGAACCGCGCCCAGGTGGGCGACCTGCTGGCCTTTACCGACAGCCGCAGTTTTTTCCCGGCCAACGAAGCCGAATGCCATGACCCGCGCCTGGCGATTCTCGACCTGCATCCGACCGGTCCGCAGTGGGGGCAGGGGCCTTCCCCGGCGGCCGCCGCGACCTTCGAACTGGAACAGGCCGTTGCCGCGCGTGAGCCGCAATTGTGCCAATGGCTGGCCAAGGCGGGAATGGAGCACGAACGTCGCATCCTGCGGCTGCCCATTGGCGGGCTGACGTGGCATTATCCATCGCTGGACATTCTGCAACTGGAATTCGTCCTGCCGGCCGGATGCTTCGCCACTGTTCTGGTGCGCGAGCTCGTTGATCTGGTGCCGGTGGGACAGACGGACAGCTCATGCGTATTCTGATTTCCAACGACGACGGGGTTTTCGCCCCCGGTCTCGCCGCGCTTCATGCTGCGCTGGCGGACTATGCCGAGTGCCGGGTGATTGCCCCGGACCAGGACAGGAGCGGCACCAGCAGTGCGCTGACCCTCGACCGTCCGCTGCATCCGCACACCCAGCCCAACGGCTTCATCAGCCTGAACGGCACGCCGACCGATTGCGTGCACCTGGGCGTCAATGGCCTGTTGGGCCACGAACCGGACATGGTGGTCTCGGGCATCAACCTGGGCGCCAACCTTGGCGACGACGTGCTGTATTCCGGCACGGTCGGTGCTGCGCTGGAAGGCCGTTTCCTGGGCCGGACCTCCTTCGCCTTTTCGCTCGCTTCCCATCAGGTCGACAACCTGGCCACTGCGGCGCATTTCGCCCGTTTGCTGGTGCAGGCCCATGAAGGTCTCGAGTTGCCGCCGCGCACAGTACTCAACGTCAACGTGCCGAACCTGCCGCTGGAGCATATCCGCGGCATCCGCCTGACCCGCCTGGGGCATCGGGCGCGGGCGGCGGCGCCGATCCGCGAAGTCAATCCGCGGGGCAAGGCCGGGTACTGGATCGCCGCGGCCGGGGATGTCGAGGATGGCGGCCCGGGTACGGACTTCCATGCGTTGATGCAGGGTTTCGTTTCGGTTACTCCGCTGCAACTGGATCGTACCTTCAACGATGCCTTTGCCAGCCTGGGTGGTTGGCTGGAGGGGCTTGCCTGATGGCGCGTGAGAACGATTTGTTGCGGGGCGGGATCGGCATGACCTCGCAGAGAACCCGCGAACGCCTGATTCAGCGGCTTTACGAGGAAGGGCTGTCCAACCCCCAGGTGCTGGAGGTGATCCGTCGCACTCCGCGTCATCTGTTCGTCGATGAAGCCCTGGCCCACCGGGCCTATGAAGACACCGCGCTACCGATCGGCCACAACCAGACCATTTCCCAACCCTACATGGTGGCGCGCATGAGCGAGCTGCTGCTGGAGGCCGGGCCGCTGGACAAGGTGCTGGAGATCGGCACCGGTTCCGGCTACCAGACCGCGGTGCTGTCGCAACTGGTCGAACGGGTGTTTTCGGTCGAACGGATCAAGGTCCTGCAGGACCGTGCCAAGGAGCGTCTGGTCGAGCTCAACCTGCGCAACGTGGTGTTCCGTTGGGGTGATGGCTGGGAAGGCTGGCCGGCCCTGGCACCCTATAACGGCATTATCGTCACCGCGGTTGCCACCGATGTACCCCAGGCGTTACTCGACCAACTGGCTCCTGGCGGGCGCCTGGTGATTCCGGTAGGGGCGGGTGAGGTCCAGCAACTGATGCTGATCGTGCGTGAGGAACATGGATTTTCCCGGCATGTGCTCGGTGCAGTCCGTTTTGTTCCATTGCTCAACGGGCCTCTGGCCTGAACCCGGCTTTATTTGTTCAACAAGTGCGCTGAATTCTGTTGAGTGTTATCGGTCCTAGTGTCGGAACTTGCGAGCAGCGCCTGTTTAAAGTGTGTCGACTTTCGCTGTCGAACTGTACAAGCTGCTCGCCCATGACAGCTTTGCTGTCCGTAAAACTCCAACGGCCAGTTATACTTGCGTCACACTGGCGCCTGTATGGGCACTCCATATTCATTTCAGACAACACAAAGGGAGCGGCGGGTGCATCTCACAGTCATTCGGCAGCGTATGGGTAAAACAAGCGTTCAGCGCCTGATGATCGGTCTTGCCCTCAGTGCTTTACTGGCTGGTTGCTCCAGTGCTCCCAAGAACGGCGTGCGCGTCGTCGATCGCAATGGCAATGTAACTAATTCCGTCAGCTCCGCCCCGCAACGACCGATGACCACCACTGGTCAACATGTTGTTGTCCGCGGCGATACATTGTTCTCGATTGCCTTTCGCTACGGCTGGGACTGGAAAGCCCTGGCCGCGCGCAACAATATCCAGGAGCCGTATACCATCCATGTCGGTCAGGCGATTCGCTTCGACAGCCGTTCAAATTCAACGCCGGCCGTAGCGACTTCGACCACCAGTTCGTCATCCTCGTCGTCGAGCAAGATCACCGTCACGAGGCGTCCGGCGACTGCCGCCGGAGCGCCTGCCACGACTGCGGCAGCGACACCGGCCCCGACCGGTGCGGCGACTGCGACCCCGCCTGCGGGGCCCGCGCCGAAGGGCTGGGCGTGGCCGGCAAACGGTATTTTAATTGGAAAATTTGCTTCAAACGGTAGTTTGAATAAAGGTATTGATATCGCCGGAGATTTGGGACAGCCTGTTTTAGCTGCGTCTGATGGTTCGGTTGTATACGCCGGAAGTGGGTTACGGGGCTACGGCGAACTTGTCATCATCAAACACAGCGATACCTACGTCAGTGCCTACGGTCACAACCGCAGGCTGTTGGTTCGGGAGGGGCAGCAGGTCAAAGTCGGACAGACAATTGCCGAGATGGGATCAACTGGTACAGACCGGGTGAAACTGCACTTTGAGATTCGCCGCCAGGGCAAACCCGTAGACCCATTGCAATTCCTGCCGCGTCGTTGATCCGTTTTCCAGCCTGTTCTCATGACGTAGTGGGAACAGGTTCCAGCGTTGCCAGGGATAAAGGCGCCGCTTGAGCCTGAGGTCGAACTCACCAAAGGACTATAACAATGGCTCTCAGTAAAGAAGCGCCGGGGTTTGACATCGACGATGAGGTGCTCCTTATGGACTCCGACATTGTCATGGATATGATGCCGGAGGACGATAGTTCTCCACCCCCAGTTCGTGCCAAGACCAAAAATGCTGCTGCACTCAAGCAGCACAAATACATTGACTACACCCGGGCCCTGGATGCGACCCAGTTGTATCTCAATGAAATCGGTTTTTCCCCCTTGTTGTCCCCGGAAGAAGAAGTCCATTTTGCGCGGCTGTCGCAAAGCGGCGATCCGGCGGGCCGCAAACGCATGATTGAAAGCAACTTGCGCCTGGTGGTGAAAATTGCCCGACGTTACGTCAACCGTGGGCTTTCGCTGCTGGACCTGATCGAGGAGGGCAATCTCGGGTTGATCAGGGCGGTCGAGAAATTCGACCCGGAGCGCGGTTTCCGCTTTTCGACCTATGCCACCTGGTGGATTCGCCAGACGATCGAACGGGCGATCATGAATCAGACCCGTACCATCCGTCTGCCGATCCATGTGGTCAAGGAACTCAACGTCTACCTGCGGGCAGCCCGCGAGTTGACGCAGAAGCTCGACCACGAGCCTTCTCCCGAGGAAATCGCCAACCTGCTGGAAAAGCCGGTCGGGGAGGTCAAGCGCATGCTCGGCCTGAACGAGCGGGTGTCCTCGGTGGACGTTTCCCTCGGCCCGGACTCGGACAAGACCCTGCTCGACACGCTGACGGATGATCGGCCGACCGATCCCTGCGAGTTGCTGCAGGACGACGACCTCTCCCAGAGCATCGACCAGTGGCTATCGGAGTTGACCGACAAGCAACGTGAGGTGGTGGTGCGGCGTTTCGGCCTGCGCGGTCATGAGAGCAGCACGTTGGAGGACGTTGGCCTGGAAATCGGCCTGACCCGTGAACGGGTACGGCAGATTCAGGTCGAGGGCCTCAAACGCTTGCGCGAGATCCTGGAGAAGAACGGCCTGTCGAGCGAATCGCTGTTCCAGTGACGACAGGTGGGTCATAGCCAGCCGCTTTGGAAGCGGCTTTTTGTGCATGCCGGTGGAAGCAGGCTTGCTGTGGGAGCGGGCTTGCCCGCGAAGCCTTTTGCGGTGCCCCCAAGGCCCTCTTCGCGGGCAGGCCCGCTCCCACAAGGATTCAAGCCACGGGTTTGTCCTTCCGCGCCAGCAGGCTGTAGATGCACGGCAGCACGAACAGCGTAAACAGCGTCCCCACCGACATCCCGGTGGCGATCACCGTGCCGATATCGAAGCGACTCACCGCCCCCGCGCCGCTGGCGAGAATCAATGGCACCATGCCGAATACCATCGCCGCCGTGGTCATCAGCACCGGCCGCAGGCGAATCGCCGCTGCCTCCTCCACGGCTTCCCGCGCCGACAGTCCCTTGTCCTGACGCAACTGGTTGGCGAATTCGACGATCAGGATCCCGTGCTTGCTGATCAGCCCGATCAGCGTCACCAGGCCCACCTGGGTATAGATGTTCATGCTCGACCAGCCGAGGAACAGCGGAACCAGCGCCCCGCAGATCGACAGTGGCACCGTCACCAGGATCACCAGCGGATCACGGAAACTCTCGAACTGCGCCGCCAGCACCAGGAAGATGATCGCCAGGGCCAGGCCGAAGGTCACCCACAGCGCATTACCCTCCTGGACGTACTGTCGCGAGGCGCCGGCATAGTCGCTGGCAAATCCTGTCGGCGCTTCCTCGGCGGAGATCTGGCGAATGGTCTCGATGGCTTCTCCCATGCTGACAAGCGGTACTCCGGAAATGATTGCCGAGTTCAACTGCTGGAACTGGTTCAACTGCCGGGGACGGGCACGGTCGGAAACCTTGATCAGCGTCGACAGGGGCAGCAGCCTGCCCTCGCTGTTCTTCACGTAGTAGTTGTTGAGCCAGTCGGGATTGTCCCGGTAGGCGCGCTCCACCTGGGCGATTACCTTGTAGCTGCGACCCTCGAGGGTAAACCGGTTGATTTCCGCCTCACCGAGCAGGGTCGCCAGGGTCGCGCCCAGGTCCTGCATCGACACCCCCATCTGCGCGGCCTTGGCGCGGTCGATATCCACCACCACCTCGGGCTTGTCGAAGGCCAGGTCGATATCGAGGAAGGCGAACTTGCCGGACTCCAGTGCGCGTTTCTTGATCCGGTCGGCGACGTCCAGCAGCGCGCTGTAGTCGTTCGGGGTGTTGAGCACGTACTGGAACGGCAACCCCTCGCCAGTACCCGGCAGTGACGGCAGGTTGAAACCGAAGACCTGCAGCCCGCCAATGCTCGCCAGCTTGCCCTGGACTTCGGGCAGGATCTGCATCTGCGTGCGCCGGCGTTCGTTCCAGGGCTTGAGCAGGAAGCCGCCGATCCCCGACTGCACGCCATTGAAGCCATTGATCTGGAACGATGAGTAGTATTCCGGGAATTCCTTGAAGATAGTGATGAATTCGTCGGTGTATTGGTTCAGGTAGTTCAGGTTGGTCGGCTGCGGTGCGGTCGCCATCATGAAGATGATGCCCTGGTCCTCGTCGGGCGCCAGCTCCGAATGAGTGAATTTCAGCAGTACCGGAATCAACCCGAGGATGATCACCGCGAACACCACCACCACCGGGCGCGTATCGAGGGTGGTGTGCAACAGTTTGCGGTAGCGCTGCTTGAGGCTTTCGAACATCTGGTCGAGGCGGTGCGCCAGCCCCGTGGTGTTGCCGTCGTGGCGCAACAGCAGGGCGCACATCATCGGTGACAGGGTCAGGGCGACCACGCCGGAGATCACCACCGCACCGGCCAGGGTCAGGGCGAACTCCTTGAACAGCGCGCCGGTCAGGCCCTGCAGGAAGCCGATGGGGGCGTATACCGCGGCCAGGGTGATGGTCATCGACACCACCGGCAGGGCGATTTCCCGTGCGCCTTCGAGGGCGGCCTCCAGCGGGGTCTTGCCTTCCTCGATATGCCGGTGGATGTTTTCCACCACGACGATCGCATCGTCCACCACCAGCCCGATCGCCAGCACCATCGCCAGCAGGGTGAGGAGATTGATCGAGTAGCCCATCAACTGCATGAAGAACAGCACGCCGACCATCGACAGCGGAATGGTGATCACCGGAATCACCACCGAGCGCAGGGCGCCGAGGAACAGGAACACCACCACGATGACGATCAGCACCGCCTCGAAGAGGGTCTTGACCACCTCGTTGATCGAGGCCTGGATGAACAGGGTCGCGTCGTAGGCGATTTCCGCCTTGAGATTGGTCGGCAACTGGGCTTCCAGTTCCGGCATGATCTTGCGCACTTCCTTGATCACATCCAGCGGGTTGGCGCCCGGCGTGGCCTTGATGCCGATGTAGACCGAGGGCGTACCACCGAAGGAACTGATGGTGTCGTAGTTCTCCGCGCCCATCTCGACCCGTGCCACGTCACCGAGCAGCACGCGGCTGTCGCCGGCGGTCTTGAGCGGGATCGCCGCGAAGGCCTCGGCGGACTTCAGCTCGGTGCTGGCGTTGATGCTGGTGACCACGTACTCGCCCTTGACCTCGCCGGCGGCGGACAGGAAGTTGTAGTGGCGTACCGCATTGGTCACGTCGGCTGCGCTGAGGCCGAAGCCGGCCAGCTTCACCGGGTCCAGCCACAGGCGCATGGCGAACACCTGGTTGCCGAGAATCTCCGCCTCGGCCATGCCCGGCAGGGTCGCCAGCTTGGGCTGGATCACCCGCGACAGGTAGTCGGTGATCTGCGGGTTGCTCAACTGGTCGCTGAAAAAGCTGATGTACATGAGCGCCGAGGCATCCGCGGCCTCCTTGCTCAACACCGGGTCCTCGGCGTCCTGCGGCAGCTTGTTCTTCACCTCGTTGGCCTTGGCCAGCAACTCGGTGAACAGCCGGTCGCTGTTGGCGCCGATCCGGGCATAGATCGAGATCACCGAGAAGTTCTGTCGGCTGACCGAGGTCATGTAGTCGATGCCCTCGGCACTCGCCAGGCTCTGTTGCAGCGGCTGGGTGATGTAGCCCTGGATGGTTTCGGCGTTGGCCCCGGGGTAGGCGGTGGTCACCGTGATCAGGGCGTTCTCCATTTGTGGGTACTGGCGCAGCGGCAGCTTGCTATAGGCCTGGAAACCCAGCAGGACGATCAGCAGGCTGACCACGCAGGCAAGCACCGGACGGCGGATGAACGGATCGGTAAAGGCCATGATCGACTCCCTGATCAGTTCGCCTGAGGGGCGGTGGTCGTGGCGGGCGCCATCTTGTCCGGGCTGATGGCGATGTGCGCGCCATTGTCCAGCTTCAACTGCCCGCCGCTGACCACCTGCTCACCGTCCTTGAGGCCCTCGATGACCTTGACCAGCCCGTCACGCCGTTCGGCGGTCTTGATGAAGCGCCGCTGCGCCATCAGTTGCGGCTGGCCGTCGGTTTCCTTCAGCACGCTGCCGTCCTCGGCCTTTTTCTGGGTCACGACATACACCGAGTTGCCGTAGAGGGTGTAGGTGACGGCGCTTTCCGGTATCACCACATAGGGCTGCGGGTCCGGCAGCAGCACCTGGAGGTTGGCGAACATGCCCGGCAGCAGCTTGCCAGCGGGATTGGCCAGGGTGGCACGCACCAGCACGTTGCGGGTGGTTTCATCGACCTTGGGGTTGATGGCGCTGAGCAGGCCCGGGAAGACTTCCTGCCCATAGGCGGCGACGCTCAGTTGCACCGGTTGCCCGACCGCCAGCTTGGGGATGAACTGCTCGGGCAGGTAGAAATCCACATAGAGGCTGCTCAGGTCCTGCAGGGTGGCGATCACCGTACCGCTGGCGAGATAGTCGCCGACATCCACCTGGCGGATACCGATGGTGCCGCTGAATGGCGCAAGGATCTTCTTCTTGGCCAGGGCGGCCTTGAGCTGGTTGACCGTGGCCCGGTTCTTTTGCCGCACCGCCGAGAGCCGGTCGAATTCACCGCGGGAGATCGCCTGGCTACCGACCAGCTTGGCGCCCCGGCCGTAGTCCAGCTCGGCGAGGCCCAGGTCGGCCTGGGCGGTTTCCAGCAGGGCGCTTTCGACATCGCTGTCGAGTTGCAGCAGCGGCTGTCCGGCCTTGACCTTCTGCCCGGACTCGAATTGCACGGCCTTGACCGTGCCGGCGATTTCCAGGCTCAGGTTGACGCCCTGCAGGGCCTTGAGCGTGCCCACGGTGGGCAGACGCTCCTGCCAGGGGCGGGCATTGGCGGTCACCGCCGCGACATGAATGGCCGGCTTGGGAGCGGAGTAGACCTGGATCTGTTTGTAGATCGAGAAAGCCTTGTAGCCGGCGAGCGCCAGCACGACGAGAAGGACGAGACCCAGCATGATCAGCATGCGGCGACGCAGCATATTCCAGTTCCTTGGAGACGAGGCTAACGGAAGGTCGAACAACCGCCCTGCACGATAACCCCGCACCCAGGCGTCGCCTTGAAGCTACTTGTCAGCAGATATTACGCCAATGGCGTGACTTGAGAAGGGGGCGTTCGAGGGCTTTGGCGCGATAGCATTCGCGGGCAAGCCCGGCTCCTGCACGACGAGGTCACACTGACGCTCATCGTATCCTTCCTCCCTGTAGGAACCAGGCTTGCCCGCGAACAGGGCCCGTGTGTCTTACACCAGATGCAGGTGGTTGTCCCAGAGTCCCGCAGGCAGATCCAGGGGTTTTGCTGTCAGCTCCTTCTGGCGGCAATCATAGAAACGGCAGCGGCCCTGGCCGGAAGTGACCACGAAGCCGTCGGCCACCGCGCCTACGCCGGCACAGTCGGGCAGGTGGGCATCCAGGCGCAGTTGGCCGCTGTCCAGCTCCCAGATGAAGAACCGGTTGCCCCGTGGCGCGGTCAAGGCCACCAGGCGCAGATCGCTGTGCACCGCGACGCTGGCGGTGTAGTGCCCCATTGCCTGCAACTGCTGTTCGGCCACCGGGAAGGCCACGAACGGTTGCCCGGGACGCTTGATCGCCAGCAACTCGGACGACTCGTGGGACGGCCCCATGAACTGCTGGCCGGCGACAATGGTGCCGTCGGCGGCCACGCCCAGGTGGCGAACACTGTTCATCTGCTGGGCCAGGGCCTCCTTGCTCAGCAGGGTGCCGTCGCGCTGCATCAGCACCAGGCTCGGCTCCATCGCATCGAGGTTCATGTCCACCCGGCTTTCGGCCTCGGTACGGATACCGCCGTTGGCGACGATCAGGGTTTCGCCATCGGGCATCCACGAGACCTGGTGCGGGCCGATGCCGTGGGTGGGGACCTCGCCGGCATGGACCAGGCGCTCACCTTCGAACCGATAGACCCCGAGCAGGCCGCGCCCCGGATCGCTGGTGTCGTTTTCGGTGGCGTACAGCCAGTCGCCACTCTTGTGGATCACCGCATGGCCGTAGAAGTGCCGGTTCGGCTGCGAGACCAGGGTCTGCAGCAGGCGCCCGTCGCGCACATCGATCAGGTAGCTCTGCGTGCCGGGGCGGCGGGCGATGAACACCGCCAGGGGCAACGCGGGGTGGTGGATGATGTCGTGGCAACGCTGGCTGACCCGGGTCGCGAAGACCTGCTGGCCATCCAGTCGATAACCCACGGCATAGTGTCCGCCCTCGCCGTCGTCGCGGGCCGAAAGCAGGAGCGGGCTTTTGCCTTTCTGTCGGAACAGGGTCCAGCCGCCCAGCGTGATCGCGCCGAGCAGCAGGCTACCCAGGGTCAGGGCCTGGCGTCGCAGCATCATCAGTCACCGTCGTTGGCATTGAAGCCCAGTTGGATACCCAGCGCCTTGGCCAGTTCACCTTCATGCAGGCGATGGACGACGTTGAGGCTGTCATAGAGGTCGTTGAGCTGCTGGCGACCGGCGTCGTCGCCGAGCATCTCGGTCAGCGAGCGCTGGTTGCTGGCGAACAGCTTCAGCGATGCGGCGTAGGCGGCATCGATCTTGTCGGCCAACGGCTTCTGCTCGGCCGGCAGCAGGCCGCGCAGGCCCTTGTTGTCGACCCCGACCCAGACGGTGCGGGCCGCCGCCAGGCTGGCTTCCAGGCCCTGCAGCGAAGACTGGCTGCGCCAGGCATCGGCCTGGAACGGTTGGGCAATACCCTTGGCCTGACGGCCCATCGGCGTGCCGAGTTTCTTCTTCAGGGTGTCCAGCGCGGTGACCTGGACCCGTAGCAGGTCAGCGATGGCCTCGTGGGAGTCGGCGTAGCGCTGGTTCGGGAACTTGCTCATCTGCGCGAGCATGCCGTCGTTGCTGTTCCAGCGCGACAGTATCTCTTCGGCCAGGGTCTTCTGGCGTTCGCCGATGGCGGTCAGCAGAGGGCAGTAGCGGGCTTTCTGCGCACTGTCGGCCATGTCGATCCGACTGTCGAACAGAATGTATTCGTAGGCCGACAAGCCCTGGACGACCACACTGGATTTGGCCAGGGTGGCGGCATCGATCTGCGGCTGGGCGCTGACCAGTTGCTCGACCTGGCGGCCGACCAGGTTCTTCTTGTCCGGCCAGAACTGAACCTGCCAGGAGCGGTTGCCCTCGGCCAGTGGCCCGATCAGCAACGGCTGCAGTTCGGCCCAGGCTTTCTGGGCGTGGAGGAAGTCGGCACGGGCGGTGTCCAGGCTGGCCTTGCCTTCGCAGAAGGCCAGGGCGCTGATCGCCAGTTGGCGATCGGCCTCGACCCAGCGGCTGTAGGTCGGCAGGATCACCTGCTTGGCGATCGCTGCCGAAGTGAGGGCCTGTGGATCCTGCGGCGAGCAGGCTCCGATGGCGAGTGCGGCGAGGCTGGTGAACAACAGTTTGGGGCGGAACATGTCCAGGTCCTCTGATTAAGGATTTCTTATAGCGAATTCAGGAAAGCCAGCAACGCGGCGCGCTGCTCGGCATTGAACGACAGAACGCGCTGCTGTGCCGGCAAGGCTTCGCCGCCATGCCAGAGCACGGCTTCGAGCAGACTGCGGGCGCGGCCGTCATGCAGGAATCGGGTGTGGCCGCTGACCGTCCCGGTCAGGCCGATACCCCACAGGGGGGGCGTGCGCCAGTCGCTGCCGCTGGCAAGGAACTCGGTGCGGTTGTCCGCCAGCCCAGGGCCCATGTCATGCAGCAACAGGTCACTGTAGGGGCGGATCACCTGGCCGGCCAGCTCCGGCTCGGCGGCAGTGGCCGCGGTAGTGAATTGCGGGGTATGGCAGTTCTGGCAGCCGGCCTGGTGGAACAGGCGCTTGCCGGCCAGTACCTGTTCTGCGCCGACGTCCCGACGAGCCGGGACCGCCAGGTTGCGGGTGTAGAACAGCACCAGGCGCAGGATGTTGTCGCTGACCTCCTGTTCGCCGTCGGCGCCATTGCCGTTGGGGGCGTTGCGACAGGCGGTCTGGGTCGCGGTGCAATCATCGAAGGGCCGCAGGGTCGTGGTGAGGCCCATGTCGCCGGAAAACGCGTGAACGTTTTGTTGGTTGAGATTGGGCTGCCCGGCTTTCCAGCCGAAGCGCCCCAGCACGGTCTTGCCCTGGGCGTCGTCCCAGACCCGGTTCGGCCGACCGGCGATGCCGTCGCGCTGCTGCGCTTTCGCGTTGGCGAGGATCGCCTCTTCGGGGATCGCCTCCAGCAGGCCCAGGCCGATCATGGGCGGCGCTACCCGCGCGGAAAAGCGCGTGTCCGGGTGCATCGGGCCGTAGCCCAACTGGCTGATGAGCAGGCGTGGCCTGCGCAGTTCGACTTCGGTGCCGTCCTTGAAGCGCACCGGCAGCGGGTCGTACTCGACCCGTACCTTGCCTTCCGGTATGACGCCGGGGATGGCCATGTCCTGCAACTGACCGCCATAGACCGGCTCGGGCACCACGCCCTGTTGCTCGATCAGCTTCGCGTAGGCTGGCGCATTGGGGATCGACAGGCGCACCAGCATCGAGACGGCGTTGTCCGAGCCGGCTTCTGGAGGATGGCCGCGACCGTCCCTGATATGGCAGTTCTGACAGGCGTTGGTGTTGAACAGCGGGCCCAGGCCGTCGCGGGCAGTGGTGGTCGACGGGGCGATCACCCAGGGGTTGCGAAAGAAACTGTTGCCGACACTGAAGTCCAGGCGGCGCTCCGGCGACAGGTTGGCCGACGGCAGGGAAAAACTGTTGCGATCGCTCCTGTCCACGGTGGTCCCGCCGCCGGCGCGTGCCTCGCCGGGCTCGGGCGCGGTGAAGCGCGCGGCGTCATCGCAGGCACTCAGGCCCAGGGCCAGCAGCAACGACGACAGGCGAACAGGTAACGAAGGCATGGGCATGGACACAGGGTTCGGGACAGGGCGCGAATCTTATCGGGTCGGGACTGGGCAAGCGTTTGCCCAGATCAGTCATTCGTGTGGTGAGCTATCCGTTTCTCTGTGACGGGCGAACTCGCCACAAGGGTGTCGTTCAGCGCAGGACCACCCCCTCCGTGGGAGGGGGCGGCCAGGCTACCGATCAGAACTCGTGATCGGCATTGTCCGGGTTCAGGTCGCTGATGCCCAGCTTGGCGGCGGCCTGTTCGATCGAACCGGTCTGCTTGACCAGGGCGGCGATGGCGTCGCGCACGATCTTGTTGCCCGCGTCGTTGCCGGCGGCGATCAACTGGTCGTAATGCTCACCCTTGTTGGCATGGTCAACCATGACCTGGATCTTCGCTTCGGTGCTTTCCAGGTCGCCCTTGAGCGCGGTATCGGCGGCCGGATCGGCCTTCGCCACCAGCGACGACAGGCTCGGGCCGGTCAGTTTGGTGCCGTCGACGCGGGTATATTCACCCAGGTAGACGTTGCGGATGCCCTTGGCGTCGTAGAAATGCGAGTTGTGGGTGTTGTCGCTGAAGCAGTCCTGTTCGTCTTCCGGGGAGTTGGCTTCCAGGGATACCTTCATCCGCTCGCCCGCCAGTTCGCCGAGGGACAGGCTGCCCATGCCGAACAGCATCTTGCGCAGGCCGCTTTCGGCCGGCTCGGCTTCCAGGCTGGCGCGATAGTTGTCGGCCACGTTCGGTTTCCAGTTGCCGACCATTTCTTCCAGGTCGTTGACCAGCAGTTGGGTCACGGCCTTCAGGTAGGCACGCCGCCGATCGTTGTGGCCACCGGTGGCGCCGGCACCTTCGAGATAGTCCGAGGCCGGACGGTTGCCGGCGCCCGGGCCGGTGCCGTTGAGGTCCTGGCCCCACAGCAGGAACTCGATGGCGTGGTAACCGGTGGCGACGTTGGCCTCGGAGCCGCCCAGCTCGTTCAGGCTGGCGAGTTTTTCCGGCGTGATCTCGGTCACATCGACCTTGTCCTCGCCAACCTGGATCTGCTTGTTGGCGATGATGTTGGCGCTGGCGCCCGGGTTGCCCAGGGCGTGCTCGTAGGAGGCGTCGACGTAGTCGATCAGGCCTTCGTCCAGCGGCCAGGCGTTCACCTGGCCTTCCCAGTCGTCGATGATGGTATTGCCGAAGCGGAACACTTCGCTCTGCAGGTAAGGTACGCGTGCGGCTACCCAGGCGGCCTTGGCGGCCTTGAGGGTGTCGTCGTTCGGCTTGGCGAGGAAGGCGTCGATGGCCTGCTGCAGCGTCTTCGCGGTGGATTCGGCATCGCTGTACACGGCGAAGACCATGTCGGCGTAGTGCGCGACCACCGCCTTGCCGGCAGCCTCGTCGACCTTGCCGGCAGCGTCGCTGGCAGGTGTGGCCGGAGCACTGGCGGCCGGTGTCGGCGCGGCGGCTGCGGTTTTTTCCTTGTCCTTGTCGCCACAGCCGGCGAGGGCGATGGCAAGGGCCAACAGGCTGGCGGTGGCCAGAGGCATGCGAATCATGGCGGGTATCCTGCTTCGAGAGGTTGGACGAGTGCGCGCGGGGACGCGCAAAACCGACACATAATGCGAAAGATATGCATTTTGTGTAAAGGATTAGTCTTTGAAATATTTACTAATAATCTGCTGCTTGATTACGGATCGGTATATGCGTACCGCTCCGCTTACTGGAGCATTGCCGCGTTACTGCGCTGGGCCTGCTTGAGATAGGCGCCCAGTTCGCGGGCCGGCAGTGGCTTGCTGTAGTAATAGCCCTGGCCCTCATGACAGCCTTCGGAAATGATGTAGGCCTCCTGCTCGACGGTTTCCACGCCTTCGGCGATCACCTGCATGCCGAGGCTCTTGCCCAGCTGGATGATCGCCCGGACGATGGTCGCGTCGTCGTCGTCCTCCAGCAGGTCCTGGACGAAGCTCTTGTCGATCTTGATCTTGTCCAGTGGCAGGCTCTTGAGATAGCTCAGCGACGAGTAGCCGGTGCCGAAATCGTCGATGGCGATCAGTGCACCGGAGCGGCGCAGGCTCAACAGGTGCTGGGCGGCGGTGCTGATGTCTTCCATCAGGCCGGTTTCGGTGACTTCCAGCTCCAGGCTGCGTGGTGGCAGGCGGTACATCTGCAGCAGGTTGTTGACCACCCGCGGCAGTTCGGCGTGGTGCAGTTGCACGGTGGACAGGTTGACCGCCATGCGCAGGTCGGTGAAGCCCAGGTCGTGCCATTCGCGCAACTGTCGGCAGGCCTGGTCCAGTACCCATTCGCCGATGGCGATGATCGTGCCGTTCTGTTCGGCCAGCGGAATGAACAGGTCCGGTGGCACCAGCCCGTGTTCCGGATGCTGCCAGCGGATCAGCGCTTCGACGCCGACCACCCGGTGGTCGCGGTAGCTGATCTGGGGCTGGTAGACCAGATAGAACTGATTGCGGTTGAGGGCTTCGCGCAGATCCTTTTCCAGCTCGCGGCGGCGGCGCATTTCGCTGTCGACGCTGGCGATATAGAACTGATAGCGGTTGCGTGAGCGGCTCTTGGCCAGGGTCATGGTCTGTTCGGCCTTCTGCAGCAGCTTCTCGGTGCTGTCGCCATCCTCCGGGAACAGGGTGATGCCAATGGTCGCGCGCAGGCGGATTTCCTGATGATCGAGGGCGAATGGCGCTTCCAGGTCGTCGAGAATGCTCTGCGCCAGCTCGGCGGCCTCGTAGGGCTGCTCGATATCGGCCTGGACCAGGGCGAACTGGTCGCCGCCCAGGCGGGCCAGGGCGCCGAGACGGCCGCTGTGGGCGCGCAGACGGTCAGCCAGGGCGAGCAGCAACTGGTCGCCGGTCTGGTAGCCGAACTGTTCGTTGATGCCCTTGAAGTCGTCCAGCCCGACCACCAGCACCGCGACCCGCCGCTGCAGGCGTCCGGCGTCGACCAGGATCTTGTCCAGTTGTTGTTGCAGTTGCAGGCGGTTGGGCAGACCGGTGAGGAAATCGTACTGGGACATGCGCAGCAGGCTGTTTTCCGCCTCGTGGCGCAGATGGGTGTTGCGTTCGATCGAGGCCAGCAACTGGTTGGCGGTATTGATCCAGATCCCCAGCTCGTTGGTTTCGTGACCCTTGAGCAGCGGCAGTTGATTCGCCGCCGGGCGATCCGGGTTGATATTGCTCAGGTGATCGATGATGCGCGACAGCGGCTTGGTCAATAGCCAGTGGTAGACCAGGTACAGCACCAGGGCCATCAACAGCGCCCGCAGTACGCCGGAGATGAAGATGATCACCGAGCTGACGATGAAGCTCTGCCCATAGGTGGCGGTGTCGAGGGTGATGCTCAGGTCACCGTAGTACTCGCTGTAGGGGCCGCGACCAACCAGTTGCGTGGTGAAGGTGCGTTCCTGGCCGAGGATCAGGTCGGTGAGCCAGCGGCTGGAGGAGGTCTGCAGATCGCGGGATTTCTCCGCGAGCATGGTTTCGTTGGGGTGGCCGATGGAGGCCATGCGCACGGATTGGTCCTGGAACAGGCCTTCGATTACCTGCATGCCCATTTCCCGGTCGAGGCTGTAGACGGCCTGGGTCGAGGGGTCGCGAAACATGTCGAGGATCCGCTGGGCGTCGCTGGCAACCGCCTGGCGGGTCTTGTAGGCGTCGAACACGATTTGCGCGCAGCTCAGTACCACGCCGACAATCAATGCCGACAACAGCACGACCCGGAGCAACTTCACCGACAAGCTGTGCTTGAGTTCCAGCTTCAAAGGGCTATTCCTTGTTCCGTGCGGGTAGCATCAAGTTGCCATGAGTATTGGCAATCCGGCTCCGGCAGTCAAAGGGACAATGCGACTGGGGATGATCGGTACGTTTGCTCGACCCGAACGCGGTTTCCGTCCCTTCGGTTCATCAGGTACTGTGTCGGTAGGGGAGTGGCCTAACTTGAGGGTACCTCCTTCAATTTAGCTGACTTGGCGGGCCCCGGCTCATTCGTTTCAGCGATAAGGGAGAGGGCGAGGGCCTTTGGTCGGCAGGCCCGCTCCCTGCGCAGGCCCATGACCTGCAGGCGCCGGACTGGCCCGCGCAATCCTCCCCAAGGTCGCCCGCCGGTCCGGCAGCCAGTTCTGTCCAGGCATAAAAAAACCCGGCAGGGCCGGGTTTTTTCTGAAGGCGGGCTTCAGTCTCAAGCGGTGAAGGTCTTGCCTTCGAACTGCTCGGCGACGAATTTCCAGTTCACCAGGTTCCAGAACGCCTCGACATACTTTGGACGCACGTTGCGGTAGTCGATGTAGTAGGCGTGTTCCCAGACGTCGCAGGTCAGCAGCGGGGTGTCGCCGCTGGTCAGCGGGTTGCCGGCGCCGATGGTGCTGGCCAGGGCCAGGGAGCCGTCAGCCTTCTTCACCAGCCAGCCCCAGCCGGAACCGAAGGTGCCGACGGAAGTCTTGGTGAACTCTTCCTTGAACTTGTCGAACGAACCGAAGGCGGCGTTGATCGCCTCGGCCAGGGCACCGGTAGGCTGGCCGCCGGCGTTTGGCGCCAGGCAGTTCCAGTAGAAAGTGTGGTTCCAGACTTGAGCGGCGTTGTTGAAGATGCCACCCGACGAAGTCTTGACGATTTCTTCCAGAGTCTTGCCTTCGAACTCGGTGCCTGGCACCAGGTTGTTCAGGTTCACGACATAGGTGTTGTGGTGCTTGTCGTGGTGGAACTCCAGGGTTTCCTTGGAGATGTGCGGCTGCAGGGCATCGTGTGCGTAGGGCAGCGGCGGCAATTCGAAAGCCATGGTTATTCTCCTAATCAGGTCAGTTGCGGGGAGCGCAAGGCCGATCACGGGCGGCCCGACAATGCGCCGTGGAGTTTGTACCCCTTGCGGCGCAGGTTTCCGATCATAGCACCGGGGTAGCGGCTTAACCACGCAACAACTGTGTGGGATAAAGGTTCCAGAGCCTTTTGTCCCCTCACCCGGCCGCAATCAGTTGCGCCGCCACGCCGAACATCATCGCCGCCACCAGCAGGTCGAGGACGCGCCAGGTCGCCGGCCTGGCCAGCCAGGGAGCCAGCCATGCGGCCCCCAGTGCCAGGGTGAAGAACCACAGCAGCGAGGCGCTGGCGGCACCGACGACGTAGGCTCCGGGTTCGCTCTGCTGGGCACCTAGGGAGCCGATCAGCAGCACCGTGTCGAGGTAGACGTGCGGGTTGAGCAGGGTCACCGCCAGTGCGCTGAGCAGGACGGCGCGCAACGAGCGTACGGTCTGGCCCTCGCCCTGCTGAAGGCTCTGCCGCGAGCAGGCGCGGCGCAGGGCCTGGCTGCCGTACCAGATCAGGAACGCGGCCCCGCCCCAGCGGGCGACGGCCAGCAGCGTCGGGTTATGGGCCAGCACGGTGGCCAGGCCGAACACGCCGGCTGCCACCAGGATCGCGTCGCAGGCGACGCACAGCGCGGCAACCGGTAGATGGTGTTCGCGGCGCAGGCTCTGCGCCAGGACAAAGGCGTTCTGGGTGCCGATCGCCATGATCAGCCCGGCGGCGACCAGCAGGCCGTTGACATAACTCTGCCACATGCTGTTCAGGCTCCTGTGCGGGTCAGATCGTGCAGTACCGCCATGGCGCGCCCGGCGTCATCGCGACCGACGAACAGGTGGTCGTGGTAGTAGCCGGCGATCACGTTGCAGCTGATTCCGGCCTTGCCCAGGGCGCCGGCGAAAGCGGCGGTGAGGCCGACGGCCTGCAGCGCCGAATGCACGTTCAGGGTGATCCAGGCGGCGCAGTAGTCGAAAAGCAGGCCCAGCGCCTCGGCGTCCTCACGCTTGAGGATCACTGTCAGGCCTTCGCGTTCGCGAAAGCTGCCGAGCGCTTCGCGGCCCTGCAGCAGGCTGCTGTTGGCGATGGAGCAGAACACGTAGTCGCCGTCGTTCAGTTGTGGGCTCATGCTGCGCAGCAGGGTTGCCAGGGAGGTTTCGCCAGCCATGCCGGTATCCTTGTATTCGAAGAGTGCTGGCGGGTATTTTCCAGCGCGATCCTGTATAAGAAAAACCAATATTGGTGATCGCTCATTAGGAAAACTGATGTTCGACTACAAACTGCTTTCCGCCCTGGCCGCCGTGGTCGAGCAGGCCGGTTTCGATCGCGCGGCGCAGGTGCTGGGGCTGTCGCAGTCGGCGGTTTCCCAGCGGATCAAGCTGCTCGAGGCGCGGGTCGGCCAGCCGGTGCTGGTGCGGGCCACGCCGCCCAGCCCGACCGAGATCGGCCGGCGCCTGCTCAACCATGTGCAGCAGGTGCGCCTGCTCGAACGCGATCTGCAGGGGCAGGTGCCGGCGCTGGATGAGGAAGGCCAGCCGGAGCGCCTGCGTATCGCGCTGAATGCCGACAGCCTGGCGACCTGGTGGGCCCAGGCGATTGGGGATTTCTGCGTCGCCAACCACCTGCTGCTGGACCTGGTGGTGGAAGACCAGACCGTCGGTCTCAAGCGCATGCGCGCCGGCGAGGTGGCGGCCTGCGTCTGTGCCAGCGAACGTCCGGTCGCCGGTGCCCGCAGCCTGCCGCTCGGCGCCATGCGCTACCGGGCGCTGGTCACGCCGGCGTTCATGGCCCGGCATTTTCCCGAGGGGGTCGATGTCCATTCGCTGACGCGGGCGCCGGCGCTGGTGTTCGGCCCGGACGATCTGCTGCAACATCGCTACCTCGCCGCGCTGGGTGTGGAGGGCGGCTTCGAGCACCATCTATGCCCTTCGGCCGAAGGCTTTCTGCGCATGAGTGAAGCTGGGCTGGGCTGGGGGCTGGTGCCCGAGTTGCAGGCGCAGGAGCAGTTGGCGCGGGGGCGACTGGTGGAGTTGATACCCGATAGACCGGTCGATGTGCCGCTGTACTGGCATCATTGGCGCAACGGGGGCCAGTTGCTTGGCCGCCTCACCGAGCATCTGGCACGCTCGGCCGGGCAATGGTTGGTGCCTCTGGCGTGATCGGCAGCGTTTAAGTAGCAGGCAACACGAATCAAGGTATTTGGAGACGACATGAAAATTCTGGTCACCGGCGCGAGCGGCTTCATTGGCGGGCGCTTTGCGCGCTGTGCCCTGGAGCAGGGCTATACGGTGCGGGTCAATGGCCGCCGGGCCGAAGGTGTCGAGCATCTGGTGCGTCGCGGAGCCGAGTTCGTCCAGGGCGATCTGAGCGATCCGCAGTTGGTCCGCGAGCTGTGCCGTGAGGTCGAGGCGGTGGTGCATTGCGCCGGTGCGGTCGGCCTGTGGGGGCGTTACCAGGCGTTTCACCAGGGCAATGTGCTGGTCACCGAGAATGTCGTCGAGGCGTGCCTGAAGGAGCAGGTGCGGCGCCTGGTCCACCTGTCCTCGCCGTCGGTGTATTTCGATGGCCGCTCGCACCTGGGGTTGACCGAGGAACAGGTGCCCGGGCGCTTCCGGCATCCCTACGCGGCAACCAAGTTCCTGGCTGAACAGAAGGTCTTCGGCGCCCAGGAGTTCGGCCTGGAGGTGCTCGCCCTGCGGCCGCGCTTCGTCACTGGTGCCGGCGACATGAGTATCTTCCCGCGGTTGTTGAAGATGCAGCGCAAGGGCCGTCTGGCGATCGTCGGCAATGGCTTGAACAAGGTCGACTTCACCAGCATGCAGAACCTCAACGACGCGCTGCTGAGTTGCCTGCAGGCCGGCGGCTCGGCGCTGGGCAAGGTCTACAACATCAGCAACGGTACGCCGGTGCCGTTGTGGGACGTGGTCAACTACGTGATGCGCCAGATGCAGGTGCCGCAGGTGACACGCTACCGTTCCTACGGCCTGGCCTACAGCGTCGCGGCGCTCAATGAGGCGGCCTGCGCGCTGTGGCCCGGGCGCCCGGAGCCGACCCTTTCGCGACTGGGAATGCAGGTGATGAACAAGGATTTCACCCTGGACATCAGCCGCGCACGGCATTATCTGGGCTACGAGCCCAAGGTCAGCCTGTGGGCGGCGCTGGATGAGTTCTGCCACTGGTGGCAGGCCCAGGAATCGACTGTCCGCTGAAACATTCGATAACCAATGCTGAACCGAACGCCCGGTTCGGAGTCGATCAGAGCGGCGGACAACGGGTTTATACTCGGGCATTTCGCCATCAACCTGGTTCGGAAAGGTTCTTTCATGCGTAACGATGCCAACGACGATTTCGATGATGTACCGAGCCTGCGGGCCGATGTGGAGGATGACGACGAGTTTCCGCTCAGCCCCGCCGCCCGTGAGCGCACCCGGGTGGCTTCGCGCAGCACGCCGGTGGTCAAGGTCAGGGCGGCGAGCACAAGTCCCTTGTGGGCGCTGGTGGGGGCGCTGTTCTTCGCCTTCGCCGGGCTGGCCTGGTGGAGCTTCCAGCAGATCTCGCTGATGGAGCAGCAACTGGTGGCCACCCAGGAGAGCTTTGCGCGGATCAGCGAGGAAGCGGCGGGGCGCCTGCAGGCGATCTCCGGCAAGGTGGCTTCCAGCGAGTCGAGTGCCAACAGCGATACCGAGGCGTTGAAACTGCAGGTCCGGCAGCTCGAGGGCAAGTTGCAGGAGCAGGATCGCCAGCAGCAGGGGGTTGCCGGCCAGCAGACCGGACTGGATCAGCGTCTGCAGAAAATGAACGCACAGACCGCGGACCTGCAGACGGCCAACGCTCAATTGCAGGCTCAGCTCAAGAGCCTGGCGAGCGACCTGGCGGCGCTGAAGGCGGCCCAGCCCGACAGCGGCAAGTACGATGCCGAACTCAAGAGCCATGCGGCGGATATCGCCGCGCTGAAGAAGCAGGGCAATCCGAGTGCAGCCCTGGAGCGCCTGGAGCAGGACATGATCGTGCTCAAGAGCGAGCAGGACAATCGCCAGGCGGCGGGTGGCCAGGGCGCGAGTACGGCGGAGTTCGACGCCTTCCGAGGACAGGTCACCCGCAACATCAATACCCTGCAGAGCCAGATCCAGAATCTGCAGCAGCAGATCAACGCGCGTCCTTGAGGGGGCAGTCCAGGACGGTGCTGTCTGTGTAGCGGCTGCTTGAGCCGTTGCCACCCGTCCTGGAAGCGTGTTTCCAAATATTGCCAAACGGCACTTCATCAGGGTTTCACGGTCTTAGAAGTATGCGTCGGCGTTCCTGTCGGCGTATGCCGACCAGCGTCGCTGGCCCGGCTTCTTCGCGGTCCGGGAGGCCGCCATGCATCTTCGACTTCTTCTCACGGCAAGCCTGGCTTTGACCCTTTCTGCGTGTGTGCCTTACTACGAGGACGGCGCGAGCTACTACCGTTCCGATGTCTATACGTCACCCGCGCCGGTCTACTACGGTGGCGGTTCCTACTACCGTCGGGACTATTACTATGCCCCGCAACCTCGCTATTACGCGCCACAGCCACGCTACTACTCGGCACCGCGTTACTACGTCCCGTCGCCGCGGCCTTATCCGAACCGCGGCTGGGGATACCCTTACCAGGGCTGGGGCGACCATGGCGGCGGGCGTGGCGACCATGATCACGGTGGACGCGGCCATGGCGGGCGCGGGCACTAGGCCGCCAGCTGGAGCGGGTGCTGTTCGCGGATGAATCCGGCTCCCACAGGTTTTGTGTCGCCCATGAGACTCATGGGCGCCAGAGTCGGATTCATCCGCGAAGGAGGCCTTGCAAGACAGCCCTGGGCACCAGCGCTTCAGTAGCCCGACAAGTCCGCCAATGGGTGCCGCCCTTCCCAGGCCTTGTGGAAATGCGCCTCGACCACTGCCCGCGGCACGTTCGCCACGTTCGGCCAGTGCCAGCGGGGCTGTTGGTCCTTGTCGATCAGCCGGGCGCGCACGCCTTCGCCGAATTCCGGGTGGCGGCAGCAATTCAGGCTCAGGGTGTACTCCATCTGGAACACCTCGGCCAGCGACAGGTGGCGCGCCCGGGCGATCTGTTCCCAGACCAGATGGGCGGTCAGCGGGCAGCCGTCCCTGAGGTTCTTCGCCGCCTGCGCCAGCAGGCTGTCGCTGTCCTCGGTGTGCTGGGCCAGCACCTTCCAGGCACAACTCACATCGGCGACATCCAGCAGCGCATCGATCCGTTCCCGGCGTGGCAACCACTGCGCTGGGGGATGCCGTTCGCGGGCCTGGTGTTCCAGGGCCTTGAGCAGGCTGTTGAGCTGCAGCGCGGCATGTTCCTGCCAGTTGAGCTGCAGCAGGCCGTCGATCAGTTCGTCCTGCTGGTCGTCACGCAGGATGCGGTCGGCCAGGCCAAGGTCGATCGCATCGCGGGCATTCATCCGGGCGCCGGTCAGGCCGAGGAACAGCCCCAGCTTGCCCGGCAGGCGGGAGAGAAACCAACTGCCACCGACGTCCGGATACAGGCCGATGCCGATTTCCGGCATCGCCAGTTGGCTGCCGGGGGTGACGATCCGGATGCTGGCGCCTTGCAGCAGGCCCATCCCGCCGCCTAGCACATAGCCGTGGCCCCAGCAGATCAGCGGCTTGGGGTAGGTGTGCAGGGCATGATCGAGACGATATTCCGCGGCGAAAAAATCCGCCGCCAAGGCCGGCACTTCCCCGGGCCGGGCACGGCAGGCCTCGGCCAGGCTGCGCACTTCACCGCCGGCGCAGAAGGCCTTGGCGCCATTGCCGCGCAACAGGACACAGGCCACATGAGGATCCCTGGACCAGGCATCGAGCCGTTCATGCAGACCGTTGATCATCGGCAGGGACAGGGCGTTGAGGCTGTGTTCGGCATTCAGGCTGGCGATACCGATCCGGGCGCCATTGCTGCCGATGAGTTCTTCGAAAAGCAGGTTCATCGCGACCTCTGACTGCGGGTTGAATCCTCAGTATGATCCTTGTGTGGGAAACTGCCGGTAATGCGTCGGATCAATTGACAAGCGTGGTAGGCATCCCTAGTGTCCGCCCCATTGTGATTTCCGGACCCCGCCATGACCGACGACGACCGTATCAAACTCGAACCCAGCTGGAAGCAGGCGCTGCGCGAAGAATTCGACAAGCCCTACATGGCCGAGTTGCGCGAGTTCCTGCGCCAGGAGCATGCCGCCGGCAAGCAGATCTATCCGCCAGGTCCGCTGATCTTCAACGCGCTGAACACCACGCCGCTGGATCAGGTCAAGGTGGTCATCCTCGGCCAGGACCCCTATCACGGCCCCGGCCAGGCCCATGGTCTGTGCTTCTCGGTGCAGCCGGGCGTGCCGACGCCGCCGTCGCTGGTGAACATCTACAAGGAGTTGCAGCGCGACCTGAACATCGACATCCCCAATCACGGCTACCTGCAGAGTTGGGCCGAGCAGGGCGTGTTGCTGCTCAACACCACCATGACCGTGGAGCGGGGCAATGCGGCGTCCCATGCCAACCGTGGCTGGCAGTTCTTTACCGATAGGATCATCGAGGTGGTCAGCGAGCGCCAGGACAAGCTGGTGTTCCTGCTGTGGGGTTCCCATGCCCAGAGCAAGCAGAAGCTGATCGACTCGACCAAGCACCTGGTGCTGAAGTCGGTGCATCCATCGCCGCTGTCGGCCTATCGCGGCTTCCTCGGTTGCGGGCACTTCAGCCGGACCAACAAGTTCCTCGAACAGAACGGCCTGACGCCGATCCAGTGGGCCTTGCCACCGCTGTAACCTGGGTACCGCGCTGCTGGGGCGCGGCGACTTCAGGCGGGTCTGTTCCAGTGGCGGAACAACGGCTCGGCCATGAACAGTACGAACAGCAATCGCATCACCTGCATGGCGGTCACCAGCGGGACCGACAGTTGCAGGGTTTCGGCGGTGAGGCTCATCTCGGCGATGCCGCCGGGCATCATGCCCAGGGTCAGCGAGCGCAGGTCGAGATGGCTCAGCGCGCTCAGGGCCCAGGCCGACAGGCTGGCGATCAGCATGGTCAACGCCGTGCCGACCAGGGTGCGGCCCATGAATGATGGTGCCCGGCGGAAGAACTCACGATTGAAATGACAACCCAGGCCGCTGCCGATCAGCCACTGGCCGATCTGGCTGGCGCCGTTGGGCAGGCCGATGTGCAGGTCCCAGGCGATGCTCACCGTTGCGCTCACCAGCAAGGGGCCGAACAACCATGGATTGGGTTGGCGCAGTCGCTGCCAGAGCCAGGCGAGCAGGGCGCCGAGGGGAAACAGCACGGCCAGCCAGTGCCAATCGACGACACTGGAACCTTGAATCGGCACACCTTCACCCAGCAGATACTTGAACGCCGCCGGCACACACAGCACCACCACCAGCACCCGCAGGCTCTGGCCGGCGGCGACCCGGCTGAGTACCGCGCCGTTGCGCGCGCCGAGGTTGACCATCTCCCCGGAGCCGCCCGGCATACTGGAGAAGAACGCCGTGGCGCGGTCCTCTCCGGTGCGCCGTAGCAGCCACACCCCGAGCACGCTGGACAGGCTGGTGACCAGCGCGCCGAACAGGATCAGGCCGAAATGCGCTATTACCTGTTCCATCACCTGCGGGGTGAAATGCAGGCCGATACCGATGCCCACCACCCACTGGCCGGTCTTGCGTCCACCGGGAATCTCCTTGAGCTGCCAGGGCGTCAGGCAGCGCACCAGAATGATCGCCAGCAGCGAGCCGACCATCCAGGGCAGTGGCCAGCCGACCTGGCTGGCGAGGTAGCCGCCAGCCAGGCCGACCAGCGGGGTTCCCCACCAGTGACGAAAAGCAAGATCAGGCATTGGCCAGGTCACGGCGCTGGGTGGAGCGCTTGCGCCAGATGCGCAGCAGCGGCATCGCGAGCATGATCACGGTCAGCACCCAGACCCCGATGCTGATCGGGCTGGCCCAGAGAATCTCCAATGCACCGTTGGAGATCGACAGCGCCCGGCGCAGGTTCGACTCCATCAGCCCACCGAGGATGAAGCCCAGCAGCACCGGCGACAGTGGGAAATCGAGCTTGCGCAGGATATAGCCGAAGATGCCGATGCCGATCATCAGGAACAGGTCGAAGGTGGTGGCGTGCACCGCGTAGACGCCGATCGCGGTAATGATCGCGATCACCGGCACCAGTGCCCAGTTCGGCACCGCGAGGATGCGGGTGAAGATACGGATCATCGGGATGTTGAGGATCACCAGCATGACGTTGGCGATGAACAGCGAAGCGATCAGGCCCCAGACGATATCCGGCTGCTGTTCGAACAGCAGCGGGCCGGGCGTGATGTTGTACAGCGTCAGCGCGCCGATCATCACTGCGGTGGTGCCCGAACCGGGTACGCCGAGGGTCAGCATCGGCACCAGGGCGCCGCAGGCCGAGGCGCCGATGGCGGTTTCCGGCGCGGCCAGGCCACGCTTGTCGCCCTGGCCGAACTTGCCGCTGCTGCCGGCCAGGCGCTTCTCGGCCATGTAGGACACGGCACTGGCCAGGGTCGCCCCGGCGCCGGGCAGTACGCCCATGATGAAGCCCAGCAGGCCGCAGCGGATGTTGACCACGAACACCGAGGCCGCTTCCTTGAGGTTGAACATCATCCGGCCGGTAGCTTTCACCGCTTCCTGGCCGTGGTGGGTTTTCTCCAGCAGCAGGAGGATCTCGCTGATGGAAAACAGGCCCAGCACCAGTACGACGAACTGGATGCCGTCGGTCAGGTGTACGTTATCGCCGGTGAAACGGTAGACGCCGCTGTTGGCGTCGATCCCGACACTCGACAGGAACAGCCCGATCAGCGCCGCGATGAAGGTCTTGAGCGGACGATCGCCAGCCATGCCACCGAGGCAGACGATGGCGAACACCATCAGTACGAAGTACTCCGCCGGACCGAAGGCGATCGCCCATTTCGCCAGCAGCGGGGCGAACAGCACCATGCCGCAGGTGGCGATGAAGGCGCCGATGAACGAACTCCAGGCCGACAGCGACAGGGCAACGCCCGCCAGGCCCTGGCGGGCCATCGGATAGCCGTCGAGGGTGGTCATCACCGTGGAGGCTTCGCCGGGAATGTTGAGCAGGATCGAGCTGATCCGCCCGCCGTACTCGCAGCCCAGGTAGACCGCCGCCAGCAGGATCAGCGCCGACTCCGGTGGCAGGCCGAGGGCGAAGGCGATCGGGATCAGCAGGGCGACGCCGTTGATCGGGCCGAGGCCGGGCAGCAGGCCGACGATGGTGCCGATCAGGGTGCCACTGAGGGCGGTGACCAGGTTGTAGGGGCTGAGCGCGACGCCGAAGCCCTGGCCCAGGTAGCTGAAAGTATCCATGTCAGTTCTCCAGAACGTCGAGCAGTCCAAGGGGCAGCGGTACATCCATGGCCTTGTCGAACAGCAGGTAGAGGCCAATGCTCATCAGGCTGATGATCACCGCGCTGGGCAGCCAGCGGCCGCCGTACAGGCGCGCCATCGGGATGCCGACGAGGATGCTGCTGAGAATGAAGCCCAGCGGTTCGAAGGTGCCGGCGAACACCAGCAGCAGGCCGACGCAGAGGGCGATCTTGGTCAGGGTTTCGCGATCCAGCGGCGGCTCGTCCTCGCTGTGCTTGAGTGGGGCCGGGCGAAACAGCATGTACAGCAGGGCCAGGCCCATCAGGCCGAGCATCAGCAGCGGGTAGGCGCGCGGCCCCACCGGTTCGTAGGAAAAGGCGGCCTGGTAAGGCCAGGCCATCAGCGCCAGGCCGGCACAGGCCAGCAGCAGCGCGAAGGCGAAGAGACGTTGCAAGAGCATGAGCGACTCCTGGGCCACGCCCCCGTCGCACGGGGTACGTGGCTGCGACTAGAGGGCGGTGGTCACTGGATCAGGCCGAATTCCTTGGCCAGCACCTTGTACTGGGCGACCTGCTTCTTCACGTAGGTGTCCAGCTCCGGGCCGGTCATGGCGAAGGGGAAGAGTTCGCGCTGGTCGCGCAGCTTGGCGAACTCGTCGGAGGCCAGCAGCTTGTCGAACGACTCTTTCCACCAGGCGTAGTCTTCATCGCTGACCTTCGGCCCGAGGTAGAAGCCGCGCACTACCGGCCAGACGATGTCGTAGCCCTGCTCGCGGGCGGTGGGGATATTCTTCATTTCCGGCTCGTCCAGGCGCTGTTCGGAGAACACCGCGAGCAGGCGCATGTCGCCGCTGAGGATGTGCGGCATGGAGTCGGAGATGTCGGTGCTGCCGACCTGGATATGTCCGCCGAGCAGGGCCGTGGCGATTTCGCCGCCGCCCTCGAGGGCCACGTAGCGCAGGTCGCGCGGGTTGATGCCGGCGGCCTTGGCGATCAGGGCGGTCTGCATCCAGTCCTGGCTGCCGACGGTGCCGCCGGAGCCGATCACCACGCTGCCGGGGTCTTTCTTCAGGGCCTTGACCAGGTCGTCGAGGCTCTTGTAAGGCGAGTCGCTTTTCACCGCGATGGCGCCGTAGCTGGTGCCGACGGCGGCCAGCCAGCGCACCGCGCTTTCATCGAAGCGGCCGAACTTGCCCTGGGCCAGGTTCAGCAGCGAGCCGCTGGACCAGGCTACCAGGGTACCGGCATCGGCCGGACGCTGGGCGACCACGGCGTTGTAGGCGACGGCACCCACTCCGCCGGGCATGTAGGTGACGCGCATCGGCTTGCTCAGCACTTTCTCGTTGACCAGGGCGCTTTGCGCCAGCTTGCAGGTCAGGTCGAAGCCACCACCAGGGGAGGCCGGGGCGATGCATTCCGGGCGCTTGGGTTCGGCGGCGAAGGTCTGGCCGGCCAGCAGGGCGAGGCTGGCGGCGAGGGCGAGTTTACGTAGCGACAGGTCCATTGTTCTCTCCAGGGGAGTTGTTGTTATGGGCGTACGGTTTCCACGGGGCAATAGCGTGGCGTGCGAGCGGGCGCGCGCAGTCGTCAGCGTGTGGCGAGAGGTCGATCGGGAGGAGGGGAACCAAAAGAACGGGCAGGCGTGAAAGCCTGAAGCTGTAGAGGCAGCATCGTGTCGGACTCCGTTATTGTTCTTGTTCTTGATGAAAACGCATCGTGGCGTTTTTCTCGGCATTGCCATTTTTCGGACAGCCATGCGCTGCTGGCAGCGCTGGGCGCAACTGTCCGTGAAAAGACTGTAACGAGCGAACCTTTCACCAACCTTTCATCCGCCAGGGCCCGACAAACATGGGTCTGGCCGGCTAGCGGCGCTACGTTTATTGGGTAAACTCCGTGCTCGAAAGGGCGTTTGGCCGCCCCAGTCAGAGGTGGAAAATTCATGCGTGTACTCTTGGTCGAAGATCATCTGCAGTTGGCCGAAAGTGTCGCCCAGGCGCTCAAGAGTACGGGGTTGACCGTGGATGTGCTGCATGACGGGGTGGCGGCGGACCTGGCCCTGGGCAGCGAGGACTACGCGGCGGCGATCCTCGATGTGGGCCTGCCGCGCATGGATGGTTTCGAAGTGCTGGCGCGGTTGCGCGCACGTGGCAAGAACCTTCCGGTGCTGATGCTGACCGCCCGCAGCGATGTGAAGGATCGGGTGCATGGCCTGAACCTGGGAGCCGACGACTACCTGGCCAAGCCCTTCGAACTCACGGAACTGGAGGCGCGGGTCAAGGCGCTGTTGCGCCGCAGCGTGCTGGGGGGCGAACGACAGCAGCGCTGCGGGGAACTGGTCTATGACCTCGATACCCGCCGTTTCACTCTCGGTGACCAGTTGCTGACCCTGACTTCCCGCGAGCAGGCGGTGCTCGAGGCCCTGGTCGCCCGCCCGGGCCGGGTGATGAGCAAGGAGCAACTGGCGTCCCAGGTGTTCGGCCTGGATGAGGAAGCCAGCGCCGATGCCATCGAGATCTACGTGCATCGCCTGCGCAAGAAACTCGATGGCCATGCGGTGGCCATTGTCACTTTCCGCGGCCTCGGCTACCTGCTGGAAGCCCGTGATGCATAAGCCGGGCAGCCTGCGTTGGCGCTTGTTGTGGAACCTCGCGCTGTTGCTGGTGGTGCTGATGCTCGCCAGTGGCTGGAGTGCCTACTGGAACGGCCGCGAGGCTGCCGACACTGCCTATGACCGAACCCTGCTGGCCTCGGCACGAACCATCGCCGCCGGGCTGTCGCAGCGCGACGGGACCCTCAGCGCCGATGTGCCCTATGTCGCCCTCGACACCTTCGCCTACGACAGTGCCGGACGGATCTACTACCAGGTCAACGACATTCACCAGCAACCGATTTCCGGCTACGAGAATCTCCCGCCGCCACCGCCCGGCACGCCGCGTACCGACGACTACCCGGCCCTGGCGCGGTTCTACGATGCCCAGTACCGCGGCCAGCCGGTACGGGTGGTGAGCCTGCTCAAGGCGGTCAGCGAGCCGAACATGAATGGCATGGCGGAAATCCGGGTGGCCGAGACCGATGAGGCCCGGGTCAACATGGCCCGCAGCCTGATGGCCGACACGTTGTTGCGCCTGGGCATGCTGGCGGGGGGCGCGCTGCTGCTGGTGTGGTTCGCCGTGAGTGCCGCGCTGCGCCCGCTGGAGCGCTTGCGCACGGCGGTGGAAGAGCGTCAGTCGGATGACCTGCGGCCCCTGCCGCTGGTCGAGGTGCAGCGCGAGTTGTGGCCCCTGGTCCGTGCTCTCAACCATTTCACCGAGCGTCTGCGCCGGCAGTTCGAGCGCCAGGAACAGTTCATCGCCGATGCTGCCCATGAACTGCGTACTCCCCTGGCGGCCCTGAAGGCACGCCTGGAACTGGGGCTGCGGGCCTCGGATGCCAACACCTGGCGCAGTACCCTGGAAACGGCGGCCCAGGGCACCGATCGCTTGACTCATCTGGCCAATCAGTTGCTGTCGATGGCACGGGTGGAGAATGGCGCCCGGGCGATTGCCGAGGGCGGTGCGCAGTTGCTCGACCTGAGCCAACTGGCCCGGGAGCTGGGCATGGCCATGGCACCCCTGGCCCATGCCCGAGGCGTGGCACTGGCGCTGGAGGCGGATGAGCCGGTGTGGCTGCGTGGCGAACCGACCCTGCTCAATGAGCTGCTGAGCAACCTGGTGGACAACGCCCTGGCCCATACCCCGGCCGGCGGCAACGTGATCCTGCGGGTCAGTGCTCCGGCGGTGCTGGAGGTGGAGGACGATGGGCCGGGTATTCCGCTGGAGGAGCGCGACCGGGTGTTCGAGCGCTTCTATCGGCGTAACCAGCAGGGCGTGGGTTCGGGGCTGGGCCTGGCGATCGTCGGCGAGATCTGTCGGGCGCATCTGGCGCAGATCAGCCTGCATGATGGCGAACAGCGGGGGCTGAAGGTGCGGGTGAGTTTTATCGCCGGTTGAGTGGGTGCCTGCGGTGGCCCGTTTGCGGACTCATCCGCGAACGGAGCACCAAAAGACCCTAGTTGAGCATCATCCGTGCATCATTGAGCTGTTCGACCCAGGCCACATTGTCCGGGGCCAGCCCCAGCTTCCGGAAGGCCGGCAGGCTGGTCGGGTCGATATGGGCAAAGGACTGCGTCGTGCCCTGGTGGCAGAACACCGTGGCGATCTGCACCAGGTCCACGTAGTCGGTGGTCGCGCTGTTCCGGCGCAGGTCCAGGTACTGGCCCGGCAACCTGATCAGCCGCTCCGGGAAGTCCCACACCCGCAGCAGCTTGTCGCCCAGCATCGGGTGGATGCTGTCGATCACATGGTCCAGGCTCAGCGGGTCGGCCAGCAGTTCGTAATGATCCTCGGCATAGGTGAGGATCGGCAGCACGCCGATCTGGTGCACCAGCCCGCCGAGCGCCGCCTGGTCCGGCTTGAGTTGGGTGAAATCGCGGCACAGTACGTAGCAGATCCCGGCAATTTCCAGGCTTTTGCGCCAGACCTCACGCATCTTCTGTTCCACCACCTCGGAGCGGGCATGGAAGATCTGCTCCATCACCAGGCCGACCGCCAGGTTGCTGCTGTAGTTCACTCCCAGTCGGGTGATGGCGGTATACAGGTCGGTCACTTCGTGGCTGGCCCGCAGCAGTGGGCTGTTGACCACCTTGATCAGGCGCGCCGACAGCGCGGTGTCGACACCGATCACCTTGCTCAGGGTACTGACGCTGATCTCCGGATCCTCGGCCGCCTCGCGAATCTTCAGGGCGACCTCCGGCAGCGTGGGCAGAACCAGGTCATCGTTATCGATGGCCGCCACCAAGTCCTGTTGGACCTTTTCCGCCAGCTTGTTCATTCGTGCTCTCTACAGCGGTGCAGTTAACGCTGGATTTCGCGGTCGCGGTCCAGTTGATAGGGCAGATCCAGCAGTGTCAACAGCGGACCTTGCAGATCGCCCAGGTGGACCGTGCCTTCCTCGGCCGCTTCGGCCTGCAGGACGGCCAGCAGTTCGATGCTGTCCTCGGCCCTGGCCGCGATCACCACTTCGCCGACCGAGCTGTTGTGGGATGGTGAGAACAGCTCGCTGCCCGGTTGCGGCAGGTGTTCGCCGTCCAGCGCCAGGCGGTACAGGCGACGCTTGAGCTTGCCCAGGTACTGCATGCGCGCGACGATTTCCTGGCCGGTATAGCAGCCTTTCTTGAAACTGACGCCGCCAACGGCCTGCAGGTTGAGCATCTGCGGGATGAACAGTTCGCGGGTCTGTGGCATGACCTGGCCGATGCCGGCACGCACCTGGCCGAGCAGCCAGGTGTTGAGATCGGCCTCACGCAGTTGGCTGGCCAAGCGGGCACGCACGCTTTCGGCCTGCTGCGCCGGTACCCAGAGTTCGCTGCGACCCGGCGACACACGCACGGCGATCAGGCCATCGGCACGCACTACGCTGTCGCTGTCGGCGGGCAATGGCAGGCCCAGGCCGGCCAGGCAGGTATCGGCTTCGCCGAGGCCGAAACGGACCCAGCCGGCGCTTTCGTCGGTGAGCCTGGCCTTGGAGAACACGGCGTACTTCTTCAGGTCCGCCAGTTGCGGCTCAAGCAGCTCGCCGGCCATGGCCAGCAAGGCTCCGTCACCTTCGAGCAGGATGCGGAAGCTCGATTGCATGCGGCCTTTTTGCGTGCAGCGCGCGCCGAGGCTGGCATGGCTGTCGCTGAGGTAATTGAGGTTGCAGGTCAACTGGCCTTGCAGGAACTTGCTGGCTTCGGCGCCGCGGACAGCGAGGACGCCTTCGTGGGACAGGGTGCAGAAAAAAGCGGAATCGGCCATGAGTCTTCGCAGCATGAAAAAGTCTGGTACACATCATAGAGGGGTGCCCTGGAAATGGATAGTTCGCAAAACGCCGGCTCATGCCGACCAAAGCCGACTGTGCGACGTCGATCAGGCCTGTATACTTGCGGCCAAATTCGAGGAGCGTTCCATGGTCGAAGATGTAGAACTCAATCGCCTCTATTGGCACAGCCGCCGCGGCATGCTGGAGCTGGACGTGCTGCTGGTACCGTTCGTCAAGGAGGTGTACCCGCATCTGAATGACGCCGACCGCGCGTGCTATCGCAATCTGCTCGAGTGCGAGGACCAGGACATGTTCGGCTGGTTCATGGAGCGTTCCGAGTCGCCGGATCCGGAACTGCAGCGCATGGTGCGCATGATCCTGGATCGTGTTCAGCCCAAGTAATCGCTTCGAATGCCGCTGGCGGGCTTCACGGCTGCTGCTGGCGGCGTATCTCGCGGCCCTCGGGTTCGCGCTGCTGTCGTTGTTTCTCCTGGATATTCCGCTCTGGGCAAGCCTGTCCGGGGCTTTCGCCTGCCTGTTGCACGCGGCCTGGGTGCTGCCGCGACAGATCCTGCTGAGCCATTCTGCGGCTTTTACCGGGCTGCGCCGGGACGAGCAGGGCTGGCAGTTGTGGAGCCGGGCCGGTGGCTGGCAGCCGGTGCGGTTGTGCCGCGACAGCCTGGCCTTGCCCTGGCTGGTGGTACTGCGCTTCCGCCAGCCTGGGAATTGGCTGCCGCGCTCGCTCTGCGTACCTCGCGACGCGCTGGCGCACGATGACCATCGGCGCCTGCGCGTACGGCTCAGGTTCAGCCGGCGTAGGTGGGCGGCACCAGGATAGTGTCTCGGGCCTCGGGCAACTGGCCCGGGTAGTCGAGGGTGTAGTGCAGGCCGCGGCTTTCCTTGCGTTCCATGGCCGAGCGGATCATCAATTCGGCCACCTGGGCCAGATTGCGCAGCTCGATCAGGTCGCGACTGACCTTGTAGTTGCTGTAGAACTCGTCGATCTCGTCCAGCAGCAGGCGCACCCGGTGCTGGGCCCGCTGCAGGCGCTTGTTGGTGCGTACGATGCCCACGTAGTCCCACATGAACCGCCGGAGCTCGTCCCAGTTGTGGGCAATGATCACGTCCTCGTCGGAGTCGGTCACCTGGCTGGCGTCCCAGCTCGGCAGGGCCGCTGGCTGGGCGACCTGCGGAAGTTCCCGGAGGATGTCGGCGGCGGCCGAGCGGGCATAGACGAAACATTCGAGCAGCGAGTTGCTGGCCATGCGGTTGGCGCCGTGCAGGCCGGTGAAGCTGGTTTCGCCGATCGCATACAGGCCGGGAACGTCGGTGCGGCCCTGCTGGTCGACGAGGATGCCGCCACAGGTGTAGTGCGCGGCGGGCACTACCGGGATCGGCTGGCGGGTGATGTCGATGGAGAACGCCAGGCAGCGCTCGTACACCGTCGGGAAGTGCGCCTTGATGAAGGCTTCGGGCTTGTGGCTGATGTCCAGGTAGACGCAGTCGATACCCAGGCGCTTCATCTCGTGGTCGATGGCCCGGGCGACGATATCCCGTGGCGCAAGCTCCGCCCTGGGGTCGAAGCGCGGCATGAAGCGTTCGCCATTGGGCAGCTTGAGGTGCGCACCTTCGCCGCGCAGGGCCTCGGTGATCAGGAAGCTCTTGGCCTGGGGGTGATACAGGCAGGTGGGGTGGAACTGGTTGAACTCCAGGTTCGCCACCCGGCAGCCCGAGCGCCAGGCCATGGCGATACCGTCGCCACAGGCGCCGTCGGGGTTGCTGGTATAGAGGTAGACCTTGGCCGCGCCGCCCGAGGCCAGAATGGTGAAGCGTGCACCGTAGGTATCGACCTCGCCGGTGCCGCGATCGAGCACGTAGGCACCCAGGCAACGCTCGCCGTCCAGGCCCAGGCGTTTCTCGGTGATCAGGTCGACGGCCACGCGCTGTTCCAGCAGTTCGATGTTCGGACGCTGGCGGGCCTGTTCCAGCAAGGTCCTGAAGATCGCCGCGCCGGTGGCGTCGGCGGCATGGATGATGCGCCGATGGCTGTGGCCGCCCTCGCGGGTCAGGTGGAACTCGAAACCGCCATCGTCGACATTGGCCTCTTCATCGCGGGTGAACGGCACTCCCTGGTCGATCAGCCATTGAATGGCCTCGCGGCTGTGCTCGACGGTGAAACGCACCGCGTCCTCATGGCACAGGCCGCCGCCGGCGTTGAGGGTATCCTCGACATGGGATTGCACCGTGTCGGTATCGTCCAGTACCGCCGCGACCCCTCCCTGGGCCCAGAAGGTCGAACCGTTGGCCAGGTCGCCCTTGCTCAGCACGGCGATGCGCAGATGGCCCGGCAGGGTCAGCGCCAGGCTCAGGCCGGCGGCACCGCTGCCAATCACCAGCACATCGTGTTGAAAATGTTGGCTCATCTCAATCAATCCGAAAATAAGCACCGGGTCAACGGTGCGTTGGGCCCGGTCAAGTCAGGGCTCGGAACTCGCCACACGGCCCACTGGTAACTGCTGGGGGGGATCGGCACAATAGCCGGGCCTTCGTGGCATTGTGAAATTACTGCGGGCGGGAAGTGTGCGCCACTCCGGGCTCTCGTGCATATGGTTTTGCACGGTAAGACGATGATTTTTCGGCTATAACGAGGCTCATGCCGCCTTTGCCCGAGGGAACGGCACAATGCTATTACTTGCTGGGGTGTCCGGGAACTTTTAAAACGCCCCGGGCTCCATAGGCAGGTGCCAGAGAGAAGGGGACAGCGTCGGTTGTCTGCGTAGCCTGACGAAGGATACGCCAGCGGATTCGACGACAAGATCATTCACGCAGCCGGCCAGGGCCGTGCTGCGTTTTTCGTGTGGGCCCGTTTGAAGGGTCGCAGGAAACTTGCTTGAAGGGGGAGAACTTTTGCCGACAGTCCGAGTCTATGTTTGCAAGCCTGATCGATTAGCAATGGCAGCCTCCTTCAAGTCCAATGAGGAGCATTCATGCTAACCCAGGAAGAGGATCAGCAGCTGGTCGAACGCGTGCAACGCGGCGATCGGCGGGCTTTCGATCTGCTAGTGCTGAAATACCAGCACAAAATTCTCGGGTTGATCGTGCGCTTTGTGCACGACACCCATGAAGCCCAGGATGTGGCACAGGAAGCGTTTATCAAAGCCTACCGTGCGCTGGGAAATTTTCGCGGTGACAGTGCGTTCTATACCTGGCTGTACCGCATCGCCATCAACACGGCGAAAAACTATCTGGTGTCCCGCGGTCGCAGGCCTCCAGACAGCGATGTGAGTTCCGAAGATGCCGAGTTCTACGATGGCGATCATGGCCTCAAGGATCTCGAATCGCCGGAGCGCGCGTTGCTCCGGGATGAGATCGAAGGCACCGTCCATCGAACCATTCAGCAACTGCCGGAAGATTTGCGTACAGCGTTAACTTTACGTGAATTCGACGGTCTGAGTTATGAGGACATTGCAGCCGTCATGCAATGTCCGGTGGGCACCGTGCGCTCCCGGATTTTCCGCGCTCGGGAGGCCATCGATAAAGCCCTGCAACCGTTGTTGCAGGAAACCTGAGACAGCGGCGACAGCCAAGAGAGGAACCGTCATGAGTCGTGAAGCCCTGCAGGAATCGCTGTCCGCGGTGATGGATAACGAAGCGGACGAATTGGAATTGCGTCGAGTGCTCAATGCCCTCGACGATGCCGACACTCGTGCCACCTGGTCGCGTTATCAGGTTGCCCGGGCTGTGATGCACAAGGATCTGTTGGACCCGCGCCTGGATATCGCATCGGCTGTATCGGCGGCGCTGGCTGGCGAAGATGTGCCAGCCAGGAACACCCGTGGTCCGTGGCGCACCCTCGGTCGCCTGGCGGTGGCCGCTTCGGTGACCATGGCGGTGCTGGCCGGCGTGCGGTTCTACAACCAGGACGAGATTGCCGGCGCCCAACTGGCCCAGCAATCCAATCAGCCGGGCCTGGCCGCGCCAACGGCGAAGGGCCCTGCGGTATTGGCCGGCTATACTGAAGGCTCCGAGCCTACCGGGCCGATGGCCAACGGTGTGCTGCAACAAGGCCAGGCCGGTTGGGACCAGCGTCTGCCAGGCTACCTGCGCCAGCATGCCCAGCAAGCTGCCCTGAAAGGCACCGAGAGCGCGCTGCCCTACGCACGTGCAGCCAGCCTGGAAACCGCCAAGTAAGGAGGATCATGCGCGCACTACCTCTTTTCACGCTTGCCCTGGCCGGTGGATTCGCTCTCGCCGCCCAGGCCGACGAAGCCCAGGACTGGCTGAGCCGTCTTGGGCAAGCCGAGCAGCAGCAAAGCTTCCAGGGCACCTTCGTCTACGAACGCAATGGCAGTTTCTCGACCCACAGTATCTGGCATCTGGTCCAGAACGGTCAGGTTCGCGAACGCCTGCTGCAGCTCGATGGGTCGGCACAAGAGGTGGTACGGGTCGATGGACGCACCGAATGCGTCAGCGGCACGTTGGTAGCGGGGCTCGGCCAATCGCCTGATGCCCATGCCCGCGCGCTTGATCCACAGAAACTCAAGTCCTGGTATGACCTCGCGATCGTTGGCAAGTCCCGCGTCGCCGGTCGCCCTGCGGTGATCGTCTCCCTGACGCCTCGCGATCAGCATCGCTATGGCTTCGAACTGCATCTGGACCGCCAGACCGGCTTGCCCCTGAAGTCGTTGCTGATCAACGACAAGGGCCAGTTGCTCGAACGCTTCCAGTTCACCGAACTCAATACCACCGATATCCCTCAGGACAGCCAATTGCAGGGCGGTGCCGAATGCAAGCCGGTGACCCAGGCCGGCAACCAGGCCCAGGCCAGCAAGGTGGCCCAGCAATGGCATTCCGATTGGCTACCGCCGGGTTTCGAGCTGGTGAACAGTTCGGCGCGTGTCGATCCGCAGACCAAAACCCAGGTCAGCAGCCTGATGTATGACGATGGCCTGGCGCGATTCTCGGTGTTCCTCGAGCCCCTCCACGGCGCCAACATCGCCGATACCCGCACCCAACTCGGCCCGACCGTTGCCGTCTCCCGGCGCCTGACCACGCCGACCGGGGAGATCATGGTCACGGTCGTGGGCGAAATTCCCATCGGGACCGCCGAACGTATCGCCCTGTCGATGCGCACCGGCGATGCGCAGGCTGCCCGGCAGTGAGAGACTGAACCATGACGTCTGTCGCCTCGATCCTGCGCCCACCTGCACGCTGTCTGGCAGCGGGATCGAGATGCCGAAATGTCTGGTGATTATTTTCCCTTGCAAACCAATCGGAATTTTCCTATAGGTCAGGACCCTCTCGGCCCTGGCCTTGTGTGTTGTTCCCGGTCCGTAATCCAGGCTTAATCGTCTTTGGGTTTTATGGTACCTGTCGCTTAACCATGCTCGTTATTCACGGGAGCCGTATGTCGATACCAAGCTTGAAATCCTATCTGTCCATTTTCGCCACGGTCCTGCTTCTTGGGCAGGCGGTGGCGGCCCAGGCCGCGGAGCTGCCCGATTTCACCCAGTTGGTGGAGCAGGCCTCGCCGGCGGTGGTGAACATTAGTACCACCCAGAAGCTGCCGGACCGCAAGGTTTCGGATATCCAGGGGCTGGAAGGCCTGCCTCCGGAGATCCAGCAGTTCTTCCGCGGCTTTCCGCAACCGCGCGGCCCGAAAGGGGGCGGCGGCGGTCGGCAGCGTGAAGCCCAGTCGCTGGGCTCGGGGTTCATCATTTCCAATGACGGCTATATCCTGACCAACAACCATGTGGTCGCCGATGCGGACGAGATCCTCGTGCGCCTGGCCGACCGTAGCGAGCTCAAGGCCAAGCTGGTCGGCACCGATCCGCGTTCCGACGTGGCCCTGCTGAAGATCGACGGCAAGAACCTGCCGACCCTCAAGCTCGGCAAGTCCAAGGACCTGAAACCTGGCCAGTGGGTCGTCGCCATCGGTTCGCCGTTCGGCTTCGACCACACCGTGACCCAGGGTATCGTCAGCGCCGTGGGCCGCAGCCTGCCGAACGAGAACTATGTACCGTTCATCCAGACCGACGTGCCGATCAACCCGGGCAACTCCGGTGGTCCGCTGTTCAACCTCAACGGTGAAGTGGTCGGTATCAACTCGCAGATCTACACCCGTTCCGGTGGCTTCATGGGCGTCTCCTTCGCCATCCCGATCGACGTGGCCATGGACGTTTCCAACCAGTTGAAAGCCGGTGGCAAGGTCAGCCGGGGCTGGCTGGGCGTGGTCATCCAGGAGGTCAACAAGGACCTGGCCGAATCGTTCGGCCTGGACAAGCCGGCCGGTGCCCTGGTCGCCCAGGTGCAGGATGACGGCCCGGCGGCCAAGGGTGGCCTGCAGGTGGGTGACGTGATCCTCAGCATGAACGGCCAGCCTATCGAGATGTCCGCCGACCTGCCGCACCTGGTCGGTGCGCTGAAGGCGGGCGAGAAGGCCAAGCTGGAAGTGGTTCGTGAAGGCCAGCGCAAGACCATCGAGTTGACCGTCGGGGCAATTCCGGACGAAGGCAAGGAAATGGACAGCGGCAAGTCGGCCGGTGCCGAGCGCAGCAGCAACCGTCTGGGCGTTTCCGTTGCCGACCTGAGCGATGAGCAGAAGAAGGCCAACGACCTGGTCAAGGGCGGCGTGGTCATCAAGGAAGTCCAGGATGGTCCTGCGGCGCTGATCGGCCTGCAGCCGGGCGATGTGATCACTCACCTGAACAACCAGGCGATCACTGATGCCAAGCAGTTCACCGAAATCGCCAAGGCCCTGCCGAAGAATCGTTCGGTGTCGATGCGTGTCCTGCGTCAGGGACGTGCGAGCTTCATCACCTTCAAGCTGGCCGAGTAAACCAGCCGGTTGGTGACTGGATGTAGAAAAGCCCGCCTTGAAATGAGGCGGGCTTTTTCATGGGCGGGCGGAAAGTCTCAGCGCTGCTTGGGGATGCGTACCAGCCGACTGTCGGAATAGATGTCGTGCCAGCTGCGTTTCTGCTTGTCCAGCAGTACCCAGATGAAGCCCAGGCCAGCGAAGAGCATGGAAACGATAGCAATGAGAAAGCGCAGCAGGGCCTGCCAGAGGCTGATGGCAGAACCATCGGCGTTCTGTACGCGAATGCCCCACACCTGCATGCCCAGGGTCTGGCCCTTGTAGGTCCAGAATTTGGCGAAGAAGCCGAACAGTACGCAGAACACCACGGTCGAGAACAAGGGGTCGCCGTCCAGGGCGCCGGAGTCGGCCAGGGTCTTGAGGCGCTGCTCGCCGATGATTGCCATCTGCGCCAGCTTGTAGATGAAGCCGGTCACGATCAGCAGGGCGGTGCACAGCAGGGCGTCATAGAACATCGCTGCCAGGCGACGGCCCAGGCCGGCGGCGGGGAAGTCACCCTGTGGGCTTAGTACGTGCTTCGTCATGGGGGCTTTCTCTCGAGGAAAAGGCCATTTTACGAAGCTACCCCCATAAAACCAGACCTGCAGCGGTTGATGCACAAACCGCGCACATAAAAAAAGCCCCTGATGTCACCATCAGGGGCTTTTCAGGCATGAAAACCGAACTCAGTTTTCTGCGATGACTTCGTCAGCCTGCAGGCCTTTCTGGCCCTGTACTGCGATGAAGGTCACTTTCTGGCCTTCTTTCAGGCTCTTGAAGCCGCTGCCCTGAATGGCGCGGAAGTGGACGAACAGATCCGGACCGCTCTCAGGAGTGATAAAACCAAAACCCTTTTCGTCGTTAAACCACTTGACGGTACCGCTCTTACGTTCGGACATTTCTTATTTCCTTTGACGCTAAAAATTAATGACAGCCCCTTTCGCTGGAAAGAGTACTGGGCTGGGTTGCAGGAAAGTAAGAGACGTCGAACGGGTTGTAGCGAACTTAAAGCTACTGCCCAGGTCACGATTCCAAGCGACCCATGCAAACACAGTAGGGAAACTCTACGCCAACTGTGGGAGAAAAAACAAGCCCCCGTCCATCCCGCGATTTGAGGCCGTTTGCCGCAGTTTTCGCGGGCTCTGGCGGGGACATCCCGGACATTCAGGCATTCACTTGTGTTCGACTGTTATAAGCCAAGTTCACTTGCGAATATATGCACTGGTTTGTGGCGGACACGTTACAAACCAGTGCACAGTTTCATTACCGTTAGTTGTTACTGTTGGTATCAACCACGATAGTAACGTTGTGCGACAAACGGCATTTTGCTGACTTTCAGCGGGATGCGCTTGCCTCGTACGATGGCCCAGACCTGGCTATCCAGGGCGCAGTGGGCGTTGTCCACGTAGCCCATGGCCAGCGGGGCGCCAAGGGTCGGGCCGAAGCCGCCGCTGCACACGCTGCCGATCACCGTGCCGGCTTCGTCGACGATTTCCGCACCTTCGCGTACGGGAGTCCGCTCCTGGGGCAGCAGGCCAACACGCTTGCGCTGCACCCCCTGTTGCTGTTGGGCGAAGACCTGCTCGGCACCGGGGAAGCCACCGGCACGGGCGCCATCGGCACGCCGGGCCTTGGATATGGCCCAGAGCAGGTTGGCCTCCACGGGCGTGGTCTGCTCGTTCATGTCGTGCCCGTAGAGGCACAGGCCGGCTTCCAGGCGTAGCGAATCGCGGGCGCCGAGGCCGATGGCCTCGACTTCGGTCTCGGCCAGCAGGCTGCGGGCCAGGCTTTCGGCACTGGCTGCCGGCACGGAAATCTCGAAGCCGTCTTCACCGGTGTAGCCGGAGCGGCTGACGTAGCAGTCGACCCCCAGCAGGCGCAGTGGCGCGAACTGCATGAAGGTCATCCGGGTTACTTCCGGTGCCAGGCGCGCCAGCACGGTAACGGCGGCGGGACCTTGCAGGGCGAGCAGGGCGCGCTCCTCGAACAGCGGCTGCACCTCGCACAGATGCCCCAGGTGCTTGCGCAGGTGGGCCAGGTCCTGTTCCTTGCAGGCGGCGTTGACCACCAGGAACAGCTCGTCGTTACCCAGGTTGGCGACCATCAGGTCGTCGAGGATGCCGCCGTTTTCGTTGGTGAACATCGCATAGCGCTGCATGCCCACCGGCAGGTCGACGATATCCACCGGCACCAGGCTTTCCAGGGCCTTGGCGGCCCCGGCGCCGACCAGGCGGATCTGGCCCATGTGCGAGACATCGAACAACCCGGCCTGGTCACGGGTGTGCTGGTGTTCCTTGAGGACGCCCAGCGGGTACTGCACCGGCATTTCATAGCCGGCGAACGGCACCATGCGTGCCCCGAGTTGCAGGTGCAGGGCGTGCAGCGGGGTTTTCAGCAGGTTTTCGGTGGACATCTTCAACTCCTGGAAATTGTCGGAAGGCGGCTTGCGCCAGCCTCGCCGATCAGCATTCGATAATGTTTACGGCCAGACCGCCACGGGCGGTCTCCTTGTATTTGCTCTTCATGTCGGCACCGGTCTGGCGCATGGTGCGGATCACCTTGTCGAGGGAAACGAAGTGCTGGCCGTCACCGCGCAAGGCCATGCGCACGGCATTGATGGCCTTGACCGAACCCATCGCGTTGCGCTCGATGCACGGTACCTGCACCAGCCCGCCGATCGGGTCGCAGGTCAGCCCGAGGTTGTGCTCCATGCCGATTTCGGCGGCGTTCTCGACCTGTTGCACGCTGCCGCCGAGCACCTCGCAGAGGGCGCCGGCGGCCATCGAGCAGGCCACGCCGACCTCGCCCTGGCAGCCGACTTCGGCGCCGGAGATCGAGGCGTTCTCCTTGTAGAGGATGCCGATCGCGGCGGCGGTGAGCAGGAAGCGCACCACGCCATCCTCGTTGGCTCCGGGGATGAAACGCATGTAGTAATGCAGTACGGCGGGGATGATCCCGGCCGCACCGTTGGTCGGCGCGGTGACCACCCGGCCGCCGTTGGCGTTTTCCTCGTTGACCGCCAGGGCGTAGAGGTTGACCCAGTCCAGTACCGACAGCGCATCGCGCAGGGCCGCTTCCGGGTTCTTGCACAGCTGCCGGTGCAGTGCGGCCGCCCGACGCTTGACCTTGAGGCCGCCCTGGAGGATGCCTTCATTACGACAGCCGGCGGCGACGCAGTCCTGCATCACCTGCCAGATCTTCAGCAGGCCGGCGCGGGTTTCCGCCTCGGGCCGCCAGGCGCTTTCGTTGGTCAGCATGACCTGGCTGATGGACAGGCCGTAGGTGCTGCAGTGGCCCAGCAGCTCCTTGGCGCTCTTGAACGGAAAGGTCAGCGGGGTGCTGTCCTCGACGATGCGGTCGGCACCGGCGGCATCTTCGTCGACGACGAAACCGCCGCCGACCGAGTAGTACTCGCGGCTGCGGATCTGGATGCCGGCGCTGTCGAAGGCGCGAAAGATCATGCCGTTGGGGTGATAGGCCAACGGTTTGCGGATCATCGCCAGGTGAAGTTTTTCGCTGAATTCGATGGAGTGTTCGCCGAGCAGTTTCAGGCGTCCGCTGCTACGAATGGCTTGCAGACGATCGGCGACGGTTTCGGTATCGACGGTATCGGGGTGCTCGCCCTCGAGCCCGAGCAGCACGGCCTTGTCGCTGCCGTGGCCCTTGCCGGTGGCGCCGAGCGAGCCGTACAGCTCAACCTTGACGCAAGTGGTCTGCTCCAGCAGGTTCTCGCGACGCAGGCCTTCGACGAAACGTGCGGCGGCGCGCATCGGTCCGACGGTGTGGGAGCTGGAGGGACCGATGCCGATCTTGAACAGGTCGAACACGCTCAGGGACATGTGGGTTCTCCGGGGGCGTTCTTATTATGGTGAGGACGCAGTCCCCTGCGGGAGCCAGCAAGCCGGCTCCCGCAGGGGGTGAGTCATGTGATCAAGCGTAGTTCTCGATCGATGGGCAGGCGCAGACCAGGTTGCGGTCGCCGAACACGTTGTCGACGCGACCGACCGGCGGCCAGTACTTGCCTTCGACCAGCGATGCCACCGGGTAAACCGCCTGCTCGCGGCTGTACGGGTGCGCCCACTCGCCGACCAGTTCCGCCGCGGTGTGCGGGGCGTTCTTCAGCGGGTTGTCGTCCTTGTCCAGGCTGCCGTTTTCCACCGCGCGGATTTCCTCGCGGATGCGGATCATGGCGTCGCAGAAGCGGTCCAGTTCTTCTCTGGACTCACTTTCGGTCGGCTCGATCATCAGCGTGCCGGCGACCGGGAACGACATGGTCGGGGCGTGGAAACCGAAGTCGATCAGGCGCTTGGCGACGTCGTCGACGCTGATGCCGCTGCTGTCCTTCAGCGGGCGCAAGTCGAGGATGCACTCGTGGGCCACCAGGCCGTTGCTGCCGGTGTACAGCACCGGGTAGTGCTCTTCCAGGCGCCGGGAGATGTAGTTGGCATTGAGGATGGCCAGTTGCGAGGCGCGTTTGAGACCTTCGCCGCCCATCATGCGGATGTACATCCAGGTGATCGGCAGAATGCTCGCGCTGCCGAACGGTGCCGCGCAGACCGCGCCTTCCTTGCGCTCCATCACGCCATGGCCGGGCAGGAACGGCGCCAGGTGCGACTTCACGCCGATCGGGCCGACGCCCGGGCCGCCACCGCCGTGGGGGATGCAGAAGGTCTTGTGCAGGTTCAGGTGCGAGACGTCGCCGCCGAACTTGCCGGGGGCGCAGAGGCCGACCATCGCGTTCATGTTGGCACCGTCGATGTACACCTGGCCGCCGTTGTCGTGGACGATGCCGCAGATTTCGCGGATGCCTTCCTCGAACACGCCATGGGTCGACGGGTAGGTGATCATCAGCGCGGCGAGGTGTTCGCGGTGCTCGATGGCCTTGGCCCGCAGGTCCTCGATATCGACGTTGCCACGGGCATCGCAGGCGGTGACCACCACGCGCATGCCGGCCATGTGGGCGGTGGCCGGGTTGGTACCGTGGGCCGACGACGGGATCAGGCAGATATCGCGACGGCCTTCGCCGCGGCTCTGATGGTAGGCGCGGATCGCCAGCAGACCGGCGTACTCGCCCTGGGAGCCGGCGTTCGGCTGCAGGGAGACCGCGTCATAGCCGGTGGCGGCGCAGAGCATCGCTTCCAGTTCGTCGGTCAGTTGCTGGTAGCCGGCACTCTGTTCGGCCGGGGCGAAAGGGTGCAGGGCACCGAACTCGGCCCAGGTCACCGGGATCATCTCGCTGGCGGCGTTGAGCTTCATGGTGCACGAGCCCAGCGGGATCATGGTGCGGTCCAGGGCCAGGTCCTTGTCCGCCAGCCGGCGCAGGTAGCGCATCAGCTCGGTTTCCGAGTGGTAGCGGTTGAACACCGGGTGGCTGAGGATCGGCGACTGGCGAACCAGGGCTGCAGGGATACTGTCCTGGGCCGCGGTGGCGAGGGCGGCGAAGTCCGGCAGCGCCTTGCCCTCGGCCAGCAGGGCCCAGAGGGTTTCGACATCGGCCTGGCCGCAGGTTTCGTCCAGCGACAGGCCCAGGCGCTCGCCATCGACCACCCGCAGGTTGATCTGCTGCTCACGGGCCTTGGCCAGCAAGGCCGCGGTCTGGGCACCGGTCTTGAGTGTCAGGGTGTCGAAAAAGCTGTTCTGCTCGACGGCCAGGCCCAGCGCGGCCAGGCCCTTGGCCAGGATCGCGGTCAGGCGGTGGGTACGCCGGGCGATCTGCTTCAGCCCCTTGGGACCGTGATACACGGCGTACATGCTGGCGATGTTGGCCAGCAGCACCTGGGCGGTGCAGATGTTGCTGGTGGCCTTCTCGCGACGGATGTGTTGCTCGCGGGTCTGCATCGCCAGACGCAGGGCCGGCTTGCCGAAACGGTCCACCGAAACACCGACCAGGCGGCCGGGCATGTCGCGCTTGAACGCATCACGGGTGGAGAAGTAGGCCGCGTGCGGGCCGCCGAAGCCCAGCGGTACACCAAAGCGCTGGGCACTGCCGATGGCGACATCGGCACCGAATTCGCCCGGCGGAGTCAGCAGGGTCAGCGCCAGCAGGTCGGCGGCGACCGCGACCAGGGCGTTGGCGGCGTGGAAGCGTTCGGTCAGTTCGCGATAGTCGAACAGATCGCCGTTGCTCGCCGGGTATTGCAGCAGTGCACCGAAGAAGCTGCTGACATCGCCCAGTGCGTGTTCGTCACCGACCACCACCTCGATGCCCAGCGGCTCGGCACGGGTGCGCAGCACGTCGAGGGTCTGCGGATGGCAGTGCACGGAAGCGAAGAAGGCGTGGCTGCCCTTGTTCTTGCTCAGGCGCTTGCAGAAGGTCATGGCTTCGGCGGCGGCGGTGGCCTCGTCGAGCAGCGAGGCGTTGGCGATCGGCAGGCCGGTGAGGTCGCTGATCAGGGTCTGGAAGTTCAGCAGCGCTTCCAGGCGGCCCTGGGAAATTTCCGGCTGGTAGGGGGTGTAGGCGGTGTACCAGGCCGGGTTCTCCAGCAGGTTGCGCAGGATCGGCGCCGGCGTGTGACAGTTGTAGTAGCCCTGGCCGATGTAGGTCTTGAACAACTGGTTCTGTGCGGCGATGGCCTTGATCGATGCCAGGGCATCGGCTTCGCTCTGGCCGGCCGGCAGGTCGAGGACGCTGGTGCCCTTGATGCTGTCGGGAATCACGCTGGCAGCCAGGGCTTCCAGGGAGTCGAAACCGAGGGTGGCGAGCATGGCGCGTTCGTCATCCTGGCGTGGGCCGATGTGACGGGCGATGAATTCGTTGGCGGTGCCGAGGTTGATGGTCATGGTGGTTCCTCAGGCCTGGGCTTCGATCAGGCGCTCGTAGGCGGCCTGATCCAGCAGTTGGCCGACAGCGGCGGCATCGGCGGGTTTGAAGCGGAAGAACCAGCCTTCGCCCAGCGGGTCTTCGTTGACCAGTTCCGGGCTGTCTTCCAGTGCCGGGTTGACCTCCAGCACTTCCCCGTCCAGAGGCATGTACACGCCGCTGGCGGCCTTGACCGATTCCACGGTGGCGGCTTCGGCGCCCTTGTCGTAGGCCTGCAGTTCCGGCAACTGGACGAATACGACATCACCGAGGGCGTTCTGGGCGAACGCCGTGATCCCGACCGTTACGCTGCCATCGGCTTCGGTACGCAGCCACTCGTGGTCTTCGGTAAAACGCAACTCGGTCATGGAAACACTCCTCAAGGGCCAGATTCGTCTGGTGGACGCTATTGAAGGCGAGGACTTCGCCCCGCTTGAATGGGACTCCCTTAGCAAGTTTGCGGCCAATCGGGTGAGGAGCTTGAAAATCAAGGGTTTGGCGCAGGTTTCGGCGCAGTTGCCGCGAATGGGCTGTAGTGAAATCGCTACAGTCTGGGCGGCCGAAAAAAGCGCAACGGGATCAAAGTCTTGTCAGAATGGGGAAGGCAGTCGTTGTAGCGAAATCGTTCCGCTGTATCGCTTTCAGTACAGATGAGTGTCGCTTCTGGAGTGGTCGCAGGGGATGGTTGTTCCCGGAGGTCGGCCGCTGGCCGCCTGCTGGTGTACCCCGCGGGTCGGTTTGCAGCCAGGGATAGGGTGGCGGTTCAGGGCTTGCCGGGAATCCCGTACTTGCGCAGGCGATGGGCAATCGCCGTGTGGGAGGTCTGCAGGCGGTTGGCCAACTGGCGGGTCGATGGGTATTGGGCGTAGAGCTTTTCCAGCAGGTTGCGCTCGAAATCCTCGACCGCCTGTTCCAGGCTTTCGATTTCGCCGTCGCTCTCGCGCGCCACGGAGGTGCCGGCGATGTCCAGGTCGCCGATATCCACCAGGCTGCCCTCGCAGATCGCCGCCGCGCGGAAGATCACGTTCTGCAACTGGCGGACGTTGCCCGGCCAGCGGTTGCCCAGCAGCGCCGGGTAGGTGCCGGGGGCGAGCCGGCACACCGGGCGCTGGATCTGCGTGCAGGCCTGCTGCATGAAGTAGCGCGCCAGCAGCAGGATATCCTGGCCGCGTTCGCGCAGCGGCGGCACCTCGACGTTGAGGACGTTGAGGCGGTAGAACAGGTCTTCGCGGAAGTTGCCTTCGCTGACCATCTTCTCCAGGTCGCGGTGGGTGGCGCTGATGATCCGCACATTGACCTTGATCTCGCGATCGCCCCCCACCCGGCGAAAGCTGCCGTCATTGAGAAAACGCAGCAGCTTGGCCTGCAGGTACGGCGACATCTCGCCGATTTCGTCGAGAAATACCGTGCCCTGGTTGGCCAGTTCCATCAGCCCCGGCTTGCCGCCGCGCTGGGCGCCGGTGAAGGCGCCGGGGGCATAGCCGAACAGTTCGCTCTCGGCGAGGCTTTCCGGGAGTGCCGCACAGTTCAGGGCGAGAAACGGCGCACCATGACGGGCGCTGATGGCATGGCAGGCACGGGCCACCAGTTCCTTGCCGGTACCGGTTTCGCCCTGGATCAGCAGGGGGGCATCGAGGGCCGCGACCCGCTGGGCCCGGGCCTTGAGGGTACGGATCGGCGCCGACTCGCCGAGCAGCGAGTCGAAGCCTTCGGCATGATCGTGATGCAGCGCGGACAGGCGTTCACCGATCCGGCTGGGCTGGTACAGCGTCAGCAGGGCACCGGCATCGGTGATCGGCGTGGCATCGAGCAGCAGCGTCTGGCCATTGACGGTGATTTCCCGCAGCGGCAGGCGAAAGCCGTTCTCCAGCAGGGCATCCAGCAGGCCGGGGTCGGCGAACAGCCCAGCGACGCTTTCCCCCGCCGGCTCGCGGCCGTACAGGGCGACCATGGCCGGGTTGGCCAGCAGCACCACGCCCTGGCTGTCCAGCGCCAGCACCGGATCGGTCATGGCCGCGAGCAGGGCGTCGAGCTGCAGGTGCCGGCGTTGTCCGGGCAGGATGTCCACCACCGTGACCGCCTGAACGCCACGCACACTGAACAGGGCATCGCGCAGCTCTTCCAGCACTTGCGGGCTGAGGGTCGGTGCGTCGATATAGACGTTGGGTGGCACCATCTCCACCGCATCCAGGTTCAGGTTGCGCCCACCGAGCAGCGCCAGGACCTCCTGGGTGATGCCGACGCGGTCGATGAAGCTGACGTGGATACGCATGGGACGGGATACGGTTCCTGGCGAGAAGGGCGCAATTATGCCATCTCCGCCGCAGGCTTCCCACGCGCAATGCTCCGCACCAGCCGCGCGGGCTACTCGAGGTGTTCGGGCTTCATCGGATCGCCGGACTTCACATGCAGTTGCGCGCGCACATCCTCGAACATCTCGTCGTAGTACCGGTGCAGCGCGATGATGTTGGCGCTCTTGGGCATGCCGTGCTGCTGGGCGAGGCGGGTGGCGTGGCGGGCGAAGTCGAAGGCCTGGTCCTTGGCCAGGAAGAACGACTCGTCGAGTGGCTTGTCTTCGATGGTGCCGTGCAGCCGGAACTGCATGCCCTGGCCCTCGCGCGGATCCTGGGCGAGTTCGTAGTCGATGCACAGGTTGTAGCTGAAGTCATCCCTGTTCAGCGCGTGTCGCTCGATATGCAGGTGACCGGGCTCGAACTTGGCCATGGTGATGTCTCCTTACAAGGCGTGAGTAGGGCAGACCATGGCCTGCCCCGAAGGTTCTCATGAATAGACGATGCCGGGTTGGGCGGTACTGACCCGGGTGCCCGCTTTACCTTGGACGATAGCCTCGATATCCGCCAGCGAGCCGATCACCGCAACCTTGCCGGTCTGCCGGGCGAACTCGCAGGCGGCCTCGACTTTCGGGCCCATGGAGCCGGCGGCGAAGCCGAGTTTTTCCAGGTCGTCGGGGTGCGCCTGGGCGATCGCCTTCCGGGTCGGCTTGCCCCAGTCGACGAAGGCCGCGCTGACGTCGGTGGCGATCACCAGCAGGTCGCATTCCAACTGCCGGGCCAGCAGCGCCGAACACAGGTCCTTGTCGATCACCGCCTCGATGCCTTGCAGCTTGCGGTTTTCGTCGTACATCGTCGGAATCCCGCCGCCGCCGGCGCAGATCACGATGCTGCCGTTTTCCAGCAGCCACTTGATCGGACGGATCTCGAAGATGCGCTTGGGTTTCGGGCTGGCGACCACCCGGCGGAACCGGTCGCCGTCGGGGGCGATGCTCCAGCCTTTTTCCGCGGCCAGCCGTTCGGCCTCTTCCCTGGTATAGACCGGGCCGATGGGTTTGCTCGGCTGCTGGAAGGCCGGGTCGCCGGGGTCGACCTCGACCTGGGTCAGCAAGGTGGCGAAAGGCACCTCGAAATCCAGCAGGTTGCCCAGTTCCTGTTCGATGATGTAGCCGATCATGCCCTCGGTTTCTGCGCCGAGGACATCCAGCGGGTAGGGCGAAACCTGGGTGTAGGCGGCCGCCTGCAATGACAGCAGACCGACCTGCGGCCCGTTGCCGTGGGCGATCACCAGTTGGTTGCCAGGGTGGATTTTCGCGATCTGTTCGGCAGCGATACGGATGTTGGCGCGTTGGTTGTCCGCGGTCATGGGTTCACCACGGCGCAGAAGGGCGTTGCCGCCCAGGGCTACGACGATACGCATGGTGCAGTCCTTCTTTGAGAGTCGTGTGGCCGGTTTTGGGGGGGGAGTGGGCTTGGCCGCCAAGGGCTTCGCGGCGGTGCGGCGTCCCGACAAGCCCGCTCCTGCAGGGTCAGATATCCGCCAACGCCGCCACCAGGATCGCCTTGATGGTGTGCATGCGGTTTTCCGCCTGTTCGAAGGCGATGTTGGCCGGCGACTCGAACACCTCCTCGGTGACCTCCACGCCATTGGCCAGGTGCGGGTAACGGGCGGCGATGTCCTTGCCGACCTTGGTCTCGCTGTTGTGGAACGCCGGCAGGCAGTGCATGAATTTGACCCGTGGATTGCCTGCGGCCTTCATCAGCCGGCTGTTGACCTGGTACGGCAGCAACTGCTCGATGCGTTCATCCCAGGCCTCCACCGGCTCGCCCATGGAGACCCACACGTCGGTGTGGATGAAATCCACGCCCTTGACCGCCGCCACGGGGTCCTCGGTGAGGGTGATGCGTGCGCCGCTGTCCTCGGCGAACGCCTGGCACTGGGCGATGAAGTCGGCATGGGGCCACAGCGCCTTCGGCGCGGCGATTCGCACGTCCATGCCGAGCTTGGCGCCGATCATCAGCAGTGAGTTGCCCATGTTGTAGCGGGCATCGCCCAGGTAGGCGTAGCTGATGTCATGCAGCGGCTTGTCGCTGTGCTCGCGCATGGTCAGCACGTCGGCGATCATCTGGGTCGGGTGGAACTCGGCGGTCAGGCCGTTGAACACCGGCACGCCGGCGAACCGGGCCAGTTCCTCGACGATCTCCTGTTCGAAGCCGCGGTACTCGATGGCGTCGAACATCCGTCCGAGGACGCGGGCCGTATCCTTCATGCTTTCCTTGTGGCCGATCTGCGATGACACCGGGTCGATGTAGGTGACGTGGGCGCCCTGGTCATGGGCCGCGACCTCGAAGGCGCAGCGGGTGCGGGTCGAGGTCTTCTCGAAGATCAGCGCGATGTTCTTGCCCTTGAGGTGCGGCCGCTCGGTGCCGGTGTACTTGGCACGCTTGAGGTCGCGGGACAGGTCGAGCAGGTAGTGCAGCTCGCGGTTGGTGTGGTGCATCAAGCTCAGCAGGCTGCGGTTGCGCATGTTGAAAGCCATGTTGGGTATCTCCCTGGATATATCGGTTGTCGCCACGATCGGCCGGCCTTTCTCGCCCTTCTTGTAGGAGCCGGGCTTGCCCGCGAATAGGCCCTCAAGCCTGGCGCTGCCTAAACGGACGCCTTCGCGGGCAAGCCCTGCTCCTACAAGGGCCGGTGCCCTGGGGAACCGTGGCGGGTTGTCGGTCAGTAGTCGATGGGGTCGCGTATGATCGGGCAGGTCATGCAATGACCGCCGCCACGGCCGCGGCCGAGTTCGCCGGCACTGATGGTGATGACCTCGACGCCGGCCTTGCGCAGCAGGGTGTTGGTGTAGGTGTTGCGGTCGTAACCGATCACCACGCCCGGCTCCACGGCGACCACGTTGTTGCCGTCATCCCACTGTTCCCGTTCGGCGGCGAAGCTGTTGCCGCCGGTCTCCACCACGCGCAGGGCCTTGAGGCCGAGGGCCTTGGCGACGGTGTCGAGGAAGCTGGTTTCCTCGCGGCGTACATCGATGCCGCCCGGCTTGCTCTCGTCGGGCCGCAGGCTGAAGGCGACGATCTGGTTCACCACTTCCGGGAAGACGGTCACCAGGTCGCGGTCGCAGAAGCTGAACACGGTGTCCAGGTGCATGGCCGCGCGGGACTTCGGCAGGCCGGCGACGATCACCCGTTCCACCGCCTTGTTCTTGAACAGGTTCAGCGCCAACTGGCCGATGGCCTGGCGCGAGGAACGCTCGCCCATGCCGATCAGGACCACGCCGTTGCCGATCGGCATCACGTCGCCGCCCTCTAGGGTGGCGTTACCGTGCTCCTGGTCCGGGTCGCCGTACCAGACCTGGAAGTCGGCGTTGACGAATTCCGGGTGGAATTTATAGATGGCCGTGGCCAGCAGGGTTTCCTGGCGGCGTGCCGGCCAGTACATCGGGTTGAGGGTGACCCCGCCGTAGATCCAGCAGGTCGTGTCCCGGGTGAACTGGGTATTGGGCAGTGGCGGCAGGATGAAGCTGGAGTGGCCGAGGAAGTCACGGAACATCTGGATGGTCTTGCCGCCGAAGCTGTCGGGCAAGTCGTCGGCCGATATCCCGCCGATGAGGAACTCGGCGGCCTTGCGGGGTTCCAGGCTGCGCAGCCACGAGCCGACTTCGTTGACCAGGCCGATTCCGACCTGATTGGCGGTGAGCTTGCGATCGAGAATCCAGTCCAGGGCTTCCGTCTGGCCGACGATGTCGGTCAGCAGATTGTGCATTTCCAGCACGTCGATATCGCGTTCGCGCATCTTGGTGACGAAGTCGAAGTGATCGCGCTTGGCCTGGGCGACCCAGAGCACATCGTCGAACAGCAGTTCGTCGCAGTTGTTCGGGGTCAGCCGCTGGTGAGCCAGGCCCGGCGAGCACACCATCACCTTGCGCAGTTTGCCGGCTTCGGAGTGGACGCCGTACTTCACTTTTTCCGTGGTCATTGCAGATCCTCCAGAGGGAACGAACAGGGGGTTACAGCGTCAGGAAGCCGTCGTACAGGCCGTAGGCGGCCAGCAGGGCGCCAGCGACCACTGCGGTGAAAATCAGCTTCTCGACGGGGGTGAAAATGGGTTTGCCCAGCTCGTGCTTGGCCTTGGCGAACAGGATCGCGCCCGGGGCGTAGAGCAGGGCGGACAGCAGCAGGTACTTCACCCCACCGGCGTACAGCAGCCAGATCGCGTAGAGCAGGGCGATGGCCGCGATGCACAGGTCCTTGCGGCGTTCGGCCGGGGCGTTTTCATAGGTTTCGCCACGTACCGCCAGCAGCACCGCATAGGCCGCCGACCACAGATAGGGCACCAGGATCATCGAGGTGGCGAGGTAGATCAGCGACAGGTAGGTACTGGCGGAAAACAGCGTGATGACCAGGAACACCTGGACCATGGCGTTGGTCAGCCAGAGGGCGTTGGCCGGCACGTGATTGGCGTTCTCGCGGCGCAGGAACGCCGGCATGGTGTGGTCGCGGGCGGCGGCGAACATGATCTCGGCGCACAGCAGCACCCACGACAACAGGGCCCCGAGCAGCGAGATGATCAGGCCGATGCTGATCAGCCGCGCGCCCCAGTGACCGACCACGTGCTCGAGCACGGCGGCCATGGACGGGTTCTGCAGCTTGGCCAGTTCCGGCTGGGTCATGATCCCCAGCGACAGCACGTTGACCAGCACCAGCAACAGCAGCACGGTGATGAAACCGATGACCGTTGCCTTGCCCACGTCCGAGCGTTTTTCCGCGCGGGAGGAGAAGATACTCGCGCCCTCGATGCCGATGAACACCCAGACGGTGACCAGCATCATGTTGCGCACCTGGTTCATCACGCTGCCCAGGTTCGGGTTGTTCAGGCCCCAGATGTCAGCGGTGAAAATGTCCAGCTTGAAGGCGAACAGCGCGATCAGTACGAACAGCAGCAACGGCACCACCTTGGCGACCGTGGTCACCAGGTTGATGAACGCTGCTTCCCGGATACCGCGCAACACCAGGAAGTGTACGGCCCACAGCAGCAACGAGGCGCCGACCACCGCCGCGACGGTATTGCCCTCGCCGAAGATCGGGAAGAAGTAGCCCAGGGTGCTGAACAGCAGGACGAAGTAGCCGACGTTGCCCAGCCAGGCGCTGATCCAGTAACCCCAGGCCGAGGAGAAACCCATGTAGTCGCCGAAACCGGCCTTGGCATAGGCGTAGACCCCGCCGTCCAGGTCCGGCTTGCGATTGGCCAGGGTCTGGAACACGAAGGCCAGGGTCAACATGCCCACGGCGGTAATCGCCCAGCCGATCAGGACCGCGCCGACATCGGCGCTGGCGGCCATGTTTTGTGGCAGGGAAAAGATTCCACCGCCGATCATCGAACCCACTACCAGGGCAACCAGGGCGCCCAAGCGTAGTTTTCCGGGAGACTCAGCCATTGCATGACTCCAGTTCAGGAGAAGTGAGGCTCCAGAGTAGGGATGCAGGTTGAGGCGGGAACTGATTCAGATCAGGTTATGGGTGTATCGGATCTTGAATGTCCAACTGCATTTAATTGCGCGGCTATTTATTTTAAGTAATTGATTTTTATTGATTTTTTTATGTTTTTTATGGGCTTGCCGGTCAGGCTTTGTCGCTAATTTGAAAGTTTGTGGCGCCATGAGTTGGAACAGGGTTAATGGTGTAGGACCTACATGTTTCTCAGCGACTGAAATAACTGGAAATAAAAAGGCTGGCCATATAATGGCCAGCCCTCGAAGTCACCACTGGGGTGGGTGCTTGCCCAATTTCGTGGCCGGCAACCGCCAATGCAACGGCGTGCCCTCGATGTTCAGTGGCGGGATCAGGCGATGCGCCGGCCCCCAGGCGGTGTACTCGACCCAGGTGCTACGGTCTCTGGAGGTTTCCCGACGCAGGGGCTGCGGGTCATGGGCCGTCCCCTGCTCCAGCAGCAGTTTCGCCGTGCGTGCCAGCGACAGCCTGGCCGAGCCGCCACGTCCGCTGTGCAGCCGTTCGGTCAACGCGCGGATCGCCGTGGCCGCCATCAGGTAGCCGGTGCCATGGTCCAGTGCTTGCACAGGCAGTGGCGTCGGCACCTGCGCCGGCTTCCAGTGCATGCCGGCCTGGGCGATGCCGCAGCTCATCTGCACCAGGCTGTCGAAGCCGCGGCGGTTGCGCCACGGCCCGCTCCAGCCATAGGCATTGAGGCTGACATCGATCAACCCGGGCGACAGTTGCCGACGGTGCTGCGCAGCGTAGCCCAGCCGTTCCAGTGCGTCGGCCCGATAGCCATGCAGCAGGATATCGGCCTCGCCCAGCAAGCGGTCGAACACCCGTCGGTCGGCGCTGTCGTGCAAGTCCAGGCGGGCGCAGCGTTTGCCCCGGGTGACTTCCGGGACCAGGCTCGGCTCCTCCCAATGGGGCGGATCGATTCGCAACACCTCGGCGCCGAGCCCGGCCAGCATGCGACTGGCGACGGGGCCGGCGAGGATGCGGGTCAGGTCGAGGACCCTGACTCCGGCCAGCGGCTGCGTGGTCGAGCCGCTCCAGGCCCGGGGGTGCGGATCGTCGTCGGTACTGCGCTGGATCAGTGCCTCGGCGTTGACCGCCAGTCCCTGGGGGTGGTTTTTCCAGTCGTCCCAGGTGCGCATTTCGGCAGCGCAGCCTCCGCTGTCGACGATCGCCTGCTCAAGCTCGCCCTTGTTCCAGCGGGCGACGAGCTCGGCCATCACCGCGCGGTCGCCGGCCGGCCCGAGTACCCGCTCGGCGGCGGCCCGATGATGCGGCGCGTTGGTGTGCAGGCGAATCCAGCCATCGGCGGTGGCGTAGTCGCCGGCAATCGGGTCCCAGGGCTCTGGCAGGTTCCAGCCGATGGGGCGCAGGGAGCTGGCGAACCAGAACGAGGCCAGGCGCCGGTCGACGCTGACTCCCGGGTTTTGTCCGGTCTGTTGCCGGAGCAGTTCGGCCACCGCTTCGCCCACGGCCGCCAGGCTGGCGCTGGCCAACTCGGTGACGGCAAAGGCCGAGGGCAGGGCACCGGATTCGGTGAAGTCTGGAGTCGAGGCGGGTAGCTCGAGTGCGGCTTGAATGGATGTCAGCAGATCGGTCATCGAAAGGCCCTCCATGAGTAGAATCATTGCAGCGCAAATATTCGCGGCTGTCGATTTTTGCAGGTCCCTTCCGACGATTGTGCGCTGGACGCGATGGCTGAATCGGATACTTCGCAGAATTGGCTGGGGGCTTGAGGGCCCATTCGCGGGCAAGCCCTGCTTCTACAGGAAGGCGGGGCGTACATCAGTGCGGGGCTTCGCTGCCTTTCAGGGCAGCTCGATGACCGGCAGGCGTTCGGGGCGGGACCAGATCCACAGGTTGCCGAGGGTCATGCCGGCAATGGCCAGGTACACCGGCCAGTGGTGTTCGAGCATCACCAGCATCAGCGTCGCGCACAGCAGCATGCTGACGGTGGCGCTGACCTTGGCCCGACGGGCGATGATCTTGCCGTTGCGCCAGTTGCTCAGGATCGGGCCGAACAGCCGGTGGTTCTCCAGCCAGGCGCTGAGCCGCGGCGAACTGCGGGTGGCGGCCCAGGCGGCCAGCAGGATGAACTCGGTGGTGGGCAGGCCGGGCACGACGATGGCGATCAGGCCGATGCCGAGGCTGACATAGGCAAGCACGCCGAACAGGAGGCGGCTGAGCTTGGAGGACGAGGGTGTTTTGCTGGTCATGGTCTCAATTGTGGTGCGCCGGGCGGCTTGGCTCAAGCCTGGTGTTTCATTCACGTCGGGGCCCTTCGCGGGCAAGCCCTGCTCCTACAGATGTACGCCGTATCCTGGAAGGATGTACGACTTATCTCTGTAGGAGCAGGGCTTGCCTGCGAAGAGGCCTTCGAAACCACCGAAGGTCTTGCAGGCAGACCCGTATTCAGGCCAGCTCAGGCGCCGATTCGTAGGCTTGTTCCAGCAGCACGGTAAAGCGTACGAACGCATCGATGGCTCCTTTCTCCACCGCCGCTTCCTCCTCGGCGCTGAACTCCAGGCCGTCCAGGGTCCTGATGAAGCTCTTCCAGCCCTCGGCACGGCCACCAGCCGGCTCGCCCAGGTGACGGGCACCGAAGGTTTCGCTCAGGCCCAGGCCTACGGCACGCTTGATCAGGAACGCGGCACCGAGCTTGGAACCTTCGGAGACGAAGATCCAGCCCAGGGCTTCGGCCTTGCTCGGGTGCTTCAGGGCACCGGCCACCGGCTCCGGGACTTCGGTATCCAGGTCCGCCAGGTCGGCCTTGGCCGCTTCGGCACGGCAGCGCGCCGGCAGGTCGGGGACGATGGCGATCAGTTCCGGGTCGTTGTACAGCGCCACCAGTTCCGACTGGAACAGATACTGGGCGACCACGAAACGGGCGAAATTGGCCTGGTTCTCGAACGGTGCGTGGGCCTTCACCAGTTGATCGAGCTTGCTGTGTGGCTCGTGGGTGATCTGGTTCAGACGCTGGGAGCGCAGGCTTGGGCGTTGGGTATTGTCCTGGGAGGTCATTGGGGAGTCCTTGGGAATGAGAGGCGCTTTCAGTTACTAGACGAACAAGGAGACGCGCCACAGTAAAAAAACCTCACCCCGCCGTCTGGCAGTGTGGCGGGGGAGGCGGCGGTCGGTCAGATATCCCAGATCAGGTTGACCGAGAAGTTGCGGCCCGGAGCGGTCAGACGGTCGAGGTTGGCCGGGCTGAGCACACCGGCTTCGCCCACGCCGTCGTAGCCACGTACGTCATCCCAGTTCCAGTACTTCTTGTCGGTCAGGTTGTACAGGCCGGCATTGACCGTCACGTCGTCGGTGACCTTGTAGAAGCCGGTCAGGTCGAATACGCCATAGCCCGGGGTCTTGAACTGCTTGCTGCTGGTCAGGCCGTCTGGCGCGTTGAAGGTGCTGTCGTCGACCCGGTCCTTGCGCTTGACCAGGGTCCAGCTCAGCAGTGCCCCGTACTTGTCCTGGTCGTAGCCCAGGCCGAACACGCCGGTGAGCGGGTTGACGCTGTTGATCGGTTCGCCACTGTCATCGTTGCGACCGTAGGCGTAGGACACCGAGCCCTGGGTGTAGAGCCCTTGCGGTGCGCCGAAGTGGTCCAGGTTCAGCCGTCCCTTGACCTCCGCGCCCTTGATGGTGGCGTGCTTGATGTTGTTGGTCTGGAACGTCAGCTCGCTGTAGCCGGGAGCGACCGCGTCTTCGTTGATGAAATCGCGATACTTGTTGTAGAACACCGCCACGTCGAAGGAGCCGGCCTCGAATCGACCGCGCAGGCCGGTTTCGTAGCTTTTGCTTTTTTCCGGCTCCAGGTTCGGGTTGGGTTCGACGTTATAGCCGGTGGTACCGTTCTGGAAGCGACCGTACAGGGCCTTGGCGGACGGGGTGCGGAAACCTTCGGCGTACTGGCCGTACCAGGTGTACTGGTCGGTCAGGGCGTAGGTCAGGCCGAACTTGGGCGAGACGCGGTGCCAGGTCTTTTTCGAGCCGTCGATGTCGCCACCGCCTGCGGCGGTGATGGTATTGATGAATGCCTGGGTGATGTGCGGCTTGAGCTGGGTGTAGTCATAGCGCAGGCCGGGCAGGAAGGTCCACTGGTTCCAGCTGATCTGGTCCTGGGCGAACAGCGAGTAGGTGTCGATGGTCGGATCGGGGAAGTCGCTGGATTTCACCAGGCGATCCAGTGGGCTGTTGCCGCCGACCGCGGTGCAACCCTGGCCGGGTACGGTGCTCACCGCCAGACAGGTGCCACTGCCGCTACGCGAGCCGGTGACCTTTTGCTGCTTGATGGTGCTGCCGTAGGTCAGCAGGTGATCGGTTTCACCGAGGTTGAAGGCCTTGTCCGCCTGGGCGTCGAGTACCCATTGCTGCTCCTTGTAGACCGTGTCCCGGCTGCGCAGCACACGACGCACGAAGGGGAAGTAGTCTTCCAGGGTGCTTTCATCGGTCTTGGCGGTTTGATAATTCAGGCTCAGCTTGACGTGATCGGCCACGGCGCTGTCCAGACCGAAACTGTTCTCGATGCCAAAGCGTTCGCGGGTGACGGTATCGTTGCCGGTACGCGAACGGTACATGCCCACTCCCGTACCATTGCTGAACGGCCCACCCACGGCGCTGCGCTGGTTGGTGTCGATATCGCTCTTGTAGCGCTCGTAGGTCAGGCCCAGGCGCGAGTCATCGTTGTAGTTCCAGCCCAGCTTGGCCAGCACGTTGGTGGTGCGGTTGGTTTCCGGGTTGGCTTCGGTGCGTTTCAGGCCGGTGCCGCCGGTGTCGCCGTAGGACTCGGTTTCGCGGCCGTTGCGCTGGCTCAGGTGCAGCAGGCCATCGAAGTCGCCGGTACGGCCGGCGACGGTGCCGGAGGTCAGCCAGCTGTTGTCGGAGGAGCTGTAGCCGCTCTTAAGGCGGGCGCCGACGTCCTCGCCGGGCTTGATGATGTCGCTCGGATCGAGGGTGTAATAGCTGACTGCGCCACCGATGGCGTTGCTGCCGTAGAGCACCGACGCCGGGCCGCGGAGGATTTCCACGCGCTTGACGATTTCCGGGTCGACGTAGTTGCGGTGGGTCTGTGCATAGGGGCCATTGAAGAAACTGTCGGGAATCTCGACACCATCGACCTGGGTCAGGATGCGGTCGCCATCGATACCGCGGATGTTGTAGCCGCTGATACCGCCGCCGCGCAGGCCCGCGCCGCTGACGGAAACGCCCGGCTCATAGCGCACCAGTTGCTTGATGGTGTTGACGTTCTGCTGGTCGAGCTGCTGGCGGTCCTGCACAGTCACGGTGCTGGGGACCGAGGACACGTCCTGCTCCTGGCGGGTGGCGCTGATGGTCACCTGTTGCAGATTGAGCGTGGTGCCATTGGCCCGCTTTTCCAGGACGACGTTGTTGTCGCCGAGCTTGCGGTAGCTCAGGTTGGTGCCGGTCAGCAACTGCTCCAGGGCCTTTTCCGGGGGCAACGCACCGTGTACGCCAGGCGATGCCACGCCCTGGCCGAGCTCGGCGGGCAAGCCGACCTGCCAACCGGTCACCGCGGTGAACGCATTCAGCGCCGAAACCAGCGGCTGCTGGGCGATGGCGAAATTGTAGTTGGCGAGGCTGCGCGCCGGTTGCGTGGCGCCGCTGGCCGCCAGTACGGGTGTCGCCTGGGCGCCGGCGAGCAGCATGGCGGCGGTAAGCAGGGACAGGGTGCACTGTTGCAGGCCGCCACTGCGGGCCTTGGAGGTGAAACGAGTGGGCATCGAAAGCGCTCCGATCTTCGAAACTTATAGTTGCGATGCGATGCGATTCGTTATGAGAATCACTTGCATTGGCTATGACGAGACGAATGATCGAGTGCTATCGAGTAAAAAAACTTTCGGTCAGTTGAGAATGACCAGCGCTGGGTACTCCGAGACCCTTGCGGAAGTGATGTGGGCCAGTGAGCGGAGCACGTCCAGCGGCTTGTCCAGGCGGTAGTTGCCGGTCACGGCGACCTTGTCCAACTGCTCGTTGTTGTTGACGATCCAGCCCGGGTAGTAGCGTCGCAGTTCGGCCAGCACCTGGCCCATCGGGCAATTCTCGAACACCAGGCGGCCCTGGATCCACGCCAGGTCCTTCTGTGCATCGAGTTTTTCCGGAGGCCCGAAACCATGCGGGCCGACCCGCACACTGCTGCCGGCGGACAGGCGCAGGCGGGCACTGTCGTCGCGGGTACGCAGGTCGACATCGCCGCGCTGTACCTGCACCTGCGCCTCACCGTCCAGGTAGCGCACGGCGAAGGCGGTATCCTGTACGCTGGCCTGGACCGGCCCGGCATCGATCTCCAGCGGATGTTCGCGCTGGCCGGATACCTCGAAGAACGCCTCGCCCTTGTACAGTCGGGCCAGGTGTTGCTGGTCGGTGAAACGGCTGGAGAACGCCGAGTTGGTGTTGAGCAGGACCTTCGAGCCGTCTTCCAGTTGCAGGTGCTGGCGCTCGCCGGCCACGGTCAGGTGATCGGCCTGCAGGCGCAGGGGCAGGTTGCCGTAGGTGCCGATGGCGATCAGCAGCACGGCGGCGGTTGCCAGCGGTTTCCAGTGTGGGCGCAGGCGCCGCAGCAGGGACGGTCGCCGGCGGGTGGTTGCCTGCAGCGCCTGGGCGGCGGCGATCACCGCTTGTGCGTTCCAGGCGCCACTGGCCCGGGCATAGGCCTGGGCATGGGCCGGATCGGCGGCAAGCCAGGCGTCGAATTCGGCGCGTTGCCCGGCTGTCGGGCATTCCATCACGATCAGCCAGTCCAGTGCCTGATCCATGGCGTCGTCTGGCAACACTGGCCGAGCGGCTGCGGGAGGTGGCTGGTTGGGGCTGTCCGTCACGGGTGTTCCTCGGCAATCGTTGTCACGGTTTGGTTCGGTGATCCGCCTCCCGTGGGCTGGCGGATCTTGTAGGTCTTGGCGCTGAGGGCAAGCTTAAGGGCGATCCAGGCGTTCGGCCACCCCGACACAGATGGCCATGATCAGTTTCAGGTCCTTCTGCACGGTGCTCAGGGACACTTCGAGGCGTTCGGCGATCTCCTGGTAACTGCAGCCATGCAGGCGGCTGAGAATGAAGATCTGCTGTTGGCGGGCAGTCAGTTGACCCAGGCTCACGCTCAGGCGCTCCAGCAATTGTTCGGCATGGGTGGCATCTTCCGGAGTACTCAAGGGGGCGACGACACTTTCCACCACCTCCAGCGGCACATCCTCCATCAGCGTGCGGGCCTGGATACGCCGTGCACGCAGGTGGTCGAGCGCGAGGTTGCGAGCGGTCTGGAACACGAAGGGTTCAAGATGATCGATGGAGCGTTCGCTCAGGGCACGGGTGACCCGCAGGTAGGTCTCCTGCAGCAGGTCCTCGGCGGTGCTGGGGTTCTGCACCATGCGTTGCAGCGTACGCAGCAACGTAAGCCGCTGGGTGAGGAAGACCTGGTTGAACTGGGATTGCGTCACGACGGCACCTGACGGGGTTATGCTAATGATAATAATTAGCATTTGACCTTTCGGTCAAGGGGCCGGTTTCCCGGTCCTCAGTTTGGAAGAGTCGCTGTCTTGCCCAAGTTGCATGAGCCTGCGTGGCGTGAGGTAGCTGAATATCTGAGTGCTGTTTTCTATACTAAGGATTGGTTTTGAGTATCGAGGTTTTTACCCGTGGAAAGTTTTCGGAGGGAGCCGGGTGACGAAGGCGTTACTTATTTTTGAGCGTTTTCGGGGTTCATTCCGACCTTCCGGAGCTGCGGAAGTTCTTTTTTGCTGGCTTGGCTGTGTAAGCCTTTACTTACGTGTTGCGTAAGCGATCGAGGATGAACACGGCAGCAGATTGCCGAGAAATCTGTTTAATTGATTGAAATATAAGTGCTTTTTAAAACTTCCAATGGATCCGAAAACTCTCTGTGTGCTTCTGGATCCACTTGCGGGCGATCTGAAAGTCATTAATATCAGCCCTGTGTCGACGGATAGACACGGCGATCATGGAAGATCGCTAAGAGGAACATCGCGGGATGCGATTCATCAGGATGATGAAAGGGAAAAAAGGGACTAGGGAAAAAATGTGGGCGGGTTACACCGCCCCTTTTTTTTGCCTGTAGAAAAGTGCTGGCCCTGGCCCAACAACGCAAAAAGGCCCGCAAGGGGCCTTTTCGGGAGTACGCAGGACTCAGCGTTCGAGATACTGCAACTTGTCCTTTTCGCCATCCCACTTCTCGGCGTCCGGCAGCGAATCCTTCTTCTCGGTGATGTTCGGCCAGATCTCGGCCAACTCGAGGTTCAATTCAATGAAGGTTTTCATTTCCTCCGGGACTTCATCTTCGGAGAAGATGGCCACGGCCGGGCATTCTGGCTCGCACAGTGCGCAATCGATGCACTCATCCGGGTGAATCACCAGGAAGTTCGGGCCTTCGTAAAAGCAGTCCACCGGACAGACTTCTACGCAGTCGGTGTACTTGCACTTGATGCAGTTGTCGGTGACGACGAAGGTCATTTCTAATTCTCTCCTCAGGCGGCGGCGGCGAAAACCCTATCAGGACGGGCTCGCTGGGCTTGGGAACGGCTCTGCGAACCAGGCTAATAGCCCGCAGCTTCCCAAGCCGCGCGAGATTCTAGCAGCTTGCGGCCGTCTGCGTTAGATCCGTGTCTTCAATGTGTAAAGCATTTCCAGCGCACGGCGTGGTGTCAGGTCGTCCAGGTCGAGCTTGGCCAGTTCGTCGAGCACCGGGTGCGGCAGGCTGGCGAACAGGTCGCTCTGCTGCGGCACCGCCGGCTTGCCGGGCTTGGCCACCGGCGCCTCGTGGGGCAGGCTGGTGGTCTCCAGGCGGCTCAGGTGTTCGCGGGCACGGCGGATCACGTCGCCGGGTACGCCGGCCAGTTGCGCCACCGCCAGGCCGTAGCTCTGGCTGGCCGGACCGGGCAGCACGTGGTGCAGGAAGACGATCCGTTCGTTGTGCTCGGTAGCATTCAGATGCACGTTGGCTACCAGCGGTTCGCTCTCCGGCAGCACCGTCAGTTCGAAGTAGTGGGTGGCGAACAGCGTATAGGCCCGCAGGTGCGCCAGGCGCTCGGCGGCTGCCCAGGCCAGGGACAGGCCGTCGAAGGTACTGGTGCCGCGACCGACCTCGTCCATCAGCACCAGGCTGCGCTCGGTGGCGTTGTGCAGGATATTGGCGGTTTCGCTCATTTCCACCATGAAGGTCGAACGACCACCGGCCAGGTCGTCGCTGGAGCCGATCCGGGTGAAGATCCGGTCCACCGGCGACAGCTCGCAACTGGCGGCAGGCACATAGCTGCCGATGTGGGCCAGCAACACGATCAGGGCGGTCTGGCGCATGTAGGTGGATTTACCGCCCATGTTCGGACCGGTGATCACCAGCATGCGGGTGTTGTCGTCGAGGGCCAGGTCGTTGGCCACGAACGGTGTGGTCAGCACCTGCTCGACCACCGGGTGGCGACCCTGGCTGATGCGCATGCACGGCTCGTCGACGAAACGCGGGCAGTTCAGGTCGAGGTTCAGCGCGCGTTCGGCAAGGTTGCTCAGCACATCCAGTTCGGCCAGCGCGGCAGCGGTGTCCTGCAGCGGTGGCAACTCGCCGATCAGGGTTTCCAGCAGCGCCTCGTAGAGCATCTTCTCCCGTGCCAGGGCGCGGCTCTTGGCCGACAGCGCCTTGTCTTCGAATTCCTTGAGTTCCGGGGTGATGAAGCGCTCGGCGCCCTTGAGGGTCTGGCGCCGGATGTAGTCGGCCGGGGCCGATTCGGCCTGCTTGCTCGGCAGTTCGATGAAGTAGCCGTGCACGCGGTTGTAGCCGACCTTGAGGTTGGCCAGGCCCGTGCGCGCCTTTTCCCGGGCTTCCAGGTCGATCAGGAACTGCCCGGCGTTTTCGCTGAGCGACAGCAGTTCGTCCAGCTCGGCATCGTAGCCGGTCTTCAATACGCCGCCGTCGCGGATCACCGCCGGCGGGTTGTCGATAATGGCGCGTTCCAGCAGGATCGCCAGTTCCGGGTAGGTGCGGGCAGTGGCGGCCAGTTGCTTGAGGTGCGGGGCGTCCAGTTCGAGCATCGCGTCCTGCAGTTGCGGCAGGGCCCCGAGGGCATCGCGCAGGCGCGCCAGGTCGCGCGGGCGGGCGTTGCGCAGGCCGATCCGGGCGAGGATCCGCTCGATATCGCCGATTTCCTTGAGCTGGGGTTGCAGCCGTTCGAAGCGGTAGCCTTCCAGCAGACAGCCGATGGACACCTGGCGCGCGGTGAGGATCTTCAGGTCGCGCAACGGGCGGTTCAGCCAGCGGGTCAGCAGGCGGCTGCCCATGGCGGTCTGGCAACGGTCGACCACCGACTGCAGGGTATTGTCGCGACCGCCGGCGAGGTTGATGTCCAGCTCCAGGTTGCGGCGGGTCGCGGCGTCGAGCACCACGGTATCGTCCAGCCGCTCATGACGCAGGCTGCGCAAGTGCGGCAGGGCGGTGCGCTGGGTTTCCTTGGCGTAGGCTAGCAGGCAGCCGGCGGCACCGATGGCCAGGGTCAGGGTTTCGCAACCGAAGCCCTTGAGGTCCTGCACGGCGAATTGCTGGCAGAGGCTCTTGTGCGCGGAATCACGTTCGAAATCCCAGGGGGCGCGACGACGGGTACCACGGCGTTTCTCCGCCGGCAGGCCCTGCGGCCAGTCGTCGGGGATCAGCAGCTCCACCGGATTGATCCGCTCCAGCTCGGCCAGCAGGTTTTCCCAGCCCTTGATTTCCAGCACGGTGAAGTTGCCGCTGGTGATGTCCAGCACCGCCAGGCCGAACAGCCGCTCGTCGCCGAGCACGGCGGCGATCAGGTTGTCGCGGCGCTCGTCGAGCAGGGCTTCGTCACTGATGGTGCCGGGGGTGATGATCCGCACCACCTGGCGCTCCACCGGGCCCTTGCTGGTCGCCGGGTCGCCGATCTGTTCGCAGATCACCACCGATTCGCCGAGTTTCACCAGCTTGGCCAGGTAGCCTTCGAGGGAGTGAAACGGAATCCCGCACATCGGAATCGACTGCCCGGCCGACTGGCCGCGGGCGGTCAGGGTGATGTCCAGCAGCTTGGCGGCCTTCTTCGCGTCTTCATAGAAAATCTCATAGAAGTCGCCCATGCGGTAGAACATCAGCTGATCGGGATGCTGGTTCTTCAGGCGCCAGTATTGCTGCATCATCGGGGTGTGCGAGGACAGGTCGGAAATTGGCTTATTCATCAGTGGGGTAGGTGATAGCTTGAATAAAGTGTGGGGGCAAAATCGGGCTGTTTGCCTGGCAATGGGCGCAAGGTTAACACGGGTGCTTCGGGTCCGCAGACATGGCCTTTTGCTTTTGATGTTAGATTTATGCACTGGATATGCAAATTAGCATTTGCTATTCACGCAAAGCCCAATCAATATGCGCGTTATGCAAATACGCAATGTTTCTACCGTCCTCCGAGCGCTGCTCGACCGCCACGGGATCTCCCCCACGGAGCTTCACCGTCGTACCGGCGTGCCCCAATCCACCCTGTCGCGCATACTCAGCGGGAAGATCGTCGATCCTTCGGACAAGCACATTTCGAAGATCGCCGAGTATTTCCAGGTGACCACCGACCAGTTGCGCGGCCGTGCCGATATCGGCGCCGCCCGCGATCAGGAGCAGGGCCCGCTGCACTCTGAACTCAAGGATATAAGCCTGTGGGACGACGACACCCCCGTCGATGAAGACGAGGTGTCCGTGCCCTTTCTTCGCGAGGTTGAATTGGCTGCTGGATCAGGAAGATTCGTCATCGAGGAAAGCGAGAAGGCCAGCCTGCGCTTCGGCAAGCGCAGCCTGCGCCACAACGGCGTGCAGTTCGACCAGGCCAAGTGCGTGACCGTGCGCGGCAACAGCATGTTGCCGGTACTGCGCGACGGTGCCACGGTCGGGGTCAACGCCGGCAAGAGTGCCATCGGCGATATCGTCGACGGCGATCTCTACGCGATCAACCACAACGGCCAACTGCGGGTGAAGCAGCTCTATCGCCTGCCCACCGGTATCCGCCTGCGCAGCTTCAACCGCGACGAGCACCCGGATGAGGACTACACCTTCCAGGAAATCCAGGAAGAGCAGATCGCCATCCTCGGGCACGTCTTCTGGTGGGGCATGTACGCCCGTTAACCCTCTCTGATTCGGAAAAACCCACAGTCATGTGGGTTTTTTTTCGCCTGCAAAAAAGACCCACCCCTTGATCGGCGGGGCCTCCATGCATTCGTGCATTGCTCGTGCAAAAATAAATGCATTTGTGCATTGACTGGATATGCATACATGCATATTCTTTGTTCCAAGCCGGCCGGAAAGGCCAGCCAAAGGCAGCGATGCCAGGGGCATGACCCCGAAGCTCTTTAGTCGTACCGCTTCAAAGAACAGGCAGCGATGGATCGGCCTTGATGGTCCAGAGGGTTGGCAACTGACCCGGGTGTGCAGCGTAAAGCACCGTAAGCAGTTATCCGGCGGGCAGGGGCCGCGGTCGGAGGAACAATTTGAATCGATCCGTACCGCGCCAGTAGCGCCGAAGGATCGGGTGTCCGCTTCGCGTATCCCGCGCTCGCCCTGATGGCGTGCGGGGCCGGAGCCGACACCGGCATTACCAAAGGGCCTGGCACGAGCCGGGCCTTTTGGAATGCCCACGGAACCGGGCTCCCACGAGAATCCTTCACCTTGAACTACAAGCCAAACCATTACCGGCCAGTCAGTGGCCATTTTCTTCCACAGGAGGCGTGACATGACGAACGAGCAACAAGCGTTGGCAGACATGCCTATCTGGCTGGTCATCGTACTGGCCGTGATCGGCGGAGTGTCCGGCGAGATGTGGCGCGCCGACAAGGAGGGCGCCCGCGGCTGGCCACTGCTGCGGCGGCTGGTACTGCGCTCCGGCGCCTGCATGGTCTGCGGCGTGTCGACCATCATGCTGCTGTACGCCGCCGGCGTGTCGATCTGGACCGCCGGTGCCTTCGGCTGCCTGACGGCCATGGCCGGGGCGGATGTCGCCATCGGTCTCTATGAGCGCTGGGCGGCCAGGCGCATCGGGATCGATGAGCCGGTCGTGCGCAATTCTCAATCGGATCGGCCGTGACGCTGCAACAGGAATCGTATATGTCTTCAAACACTATCGACACGCCCTCGATGCTGTTTAGCACCCTCAGGAACGTGATCAAGGCCGCTTACCCACAACTCAAGGTGGGGACTCGTCGCGAGTTTGATGGCGTGGTGGTACCTGCCTGGGTGCTGATAGGCATCGACGGTGACAGCGCGGGTAGTCGCGCCCACGACGGTCGCCGCGCCCACGAGTTCAGCCTTTCGCTGCAGACAGTCGTGTCCACCCAGGAGATGGATGCGACCTTGTCGGCCTGCAACCTCGCCAGCCAACTGATCGATCTGGTGATCGATAACCGCTGGGGAGCAGCAGGGCAATGCGAGTTGCCGAGCAACATCCAGGGGGTGCCCTCGACCTTCGCCGATGCCGGCCAGGTCTACGGCGGCTGGACCATTTCCTTCAAGCAGATGTTCTATTTCGGCCAGCCCCTGCTGGACGATCCGACCGGTATTCCCAGGTTCGCCCGCAGTTGGGAAGTGACCAACCTGGACGACCCCGATCAATACCTGCCGCTTCCCTAGAAAACCCACAAGGAACTCATCATGTTCGAGGCGCTGCTACGCCTGCAACTGAGCCCGATCATCGAGCGTCTTGCCGAAATGGAGGCGGAAATCGACGACCTGCATCGCCGGGCCGAGAGTTTCTGCCGTATCGGCGTATGCGCTGCGGTGGACGCGGCGAGCAATACCTGCAAGGTCAGCCACGGCGAGCTGCTGACACCGGCGATCCGTTTCTTCAATCCCAGCGCTGGCGAGCAGAGCGAATCGCGCATCCCCTCGCTGGGCGAGCAATGCCTGCTGCTCAACTACGGCGCAGGCGAGGGTGGTAGCCAGTCGGTGGCGCTGTTTGGCATCAACTGCGATCGCTTCCCCCCGGCTGCGACGACGGCCAACCTGACACGCCGGCTGCACAGGGACGGTACCGAGAGCAGCTACGACGATAGCGCTCATGTCCTGAGCTGGAAAAACGCCGAAGCCACTTTTCGAGGTTCCCGCGAAACCATTGAGCTGACCCTGGGACCGGCGCGCCTGGCGCTGACACCGCAGTCCATCGAACTGAAGCTGGGCGCGGTGGGCCTGACCCTCGATGCCGCCGGCGTTCACCTGCTCGGCCCGCTGGTGGATCACCGGGGCCGGGTCATCAGCACCGCATAAGGAGCCCGTCTTGATCGGAGTCGACAGAAACAGCGGAGCCACGGTCGACGACTGGCTCCAGTTCGTGCAGCGCGCCACCCGCGCGCTGACCACGCCCCTGGGCACCCGCCAGAAGCGGCCTCTCTACGGCTCGCGGATTCCCGAATTGCTGGGGCAGAACCTGGGCGACGACCTGCTGCTGCTGGCCCAGAGTCATGCGGCACAGGCGTTCTACAACTCGGCCAATGGCATCGGCGATTTCGCTCCGCAGGTGATCGTCGCCAGTCGCCAGGATGCCGGCCTGTTGCTGCGTTTCGCCGGGACCTGGAAGAACCGTCAACAGACATTCGAGGTAGTCACATGAGCATGTTGATCCCTGGGCAGAACCAGTTGGCGGAGCCGGAGATCGTCAACGTCGACGTCTTCGAGGACCTGCTCGCCGAGTTCAAGACCTTTGTCGTCGAGTATGTCGGCGCCCGTTCCCCCGACAGTGCGGCCAAGCTGAAAGTCAGCCTCGAGAATGAAAGCGAGTTGCTGACCATGGCCCTTGAAGCGTTCTGCGTGCGTCTGCAAACCCATGAGCGCAAGTACAACGCCCGTATCAGGCAGATGCTGGCGTGGTGGGCCACCGGCAGCAACCTTGACGCTCGCCTGGCGGACATGGGGCTGGAGCGACAGTTGCTGGATCCGGGCGACCCGACGGCGTTTCCGCCGGTTCCACCGATCCATGAAAGCGATGACGATGCGCGCCTGCGCTACTACCTGGCACCCCATGCGCCGGCCGCAGGGTCGCGCATGCAGTATCGTCGTGAGGTGTTCACGCTGGGTGAGCGGCCCTCGGTCAAGGTACAAAGCACTTCACCGGGCGTCGTGGCGGTCACCTACACCTTCGACCCGGATGGTTACGCCGCTCAGGTCAAGGACGGCAACGGCCGGCGCACGGCGCCTGGCGAGGTGATGGTGACGGTTCTCGCACGCCGTGGCGACGGCACGCCGTCGGCCGACCTGCTTGAGCGGGTGCGCAGTCATTTCTCCCGCCCGGATGTCAGGCCGGAGACGGACCTCGTGAGTGTCCAGGGGGCCGAGATCAAGGGCTACAAGATCCGGGTGGTGGCCAGGATCAATGGTGGGCCGGATTCGGGGCTGACGCAGTTGGCGGCAAGCCGTCAGCTCCAGGCTTATGCCGAGGCCTGCCATCGCCTGGAAGGGCGGGTCGAGCCGAGCTGGATCGACTACACCCTGCACAGTGTCGGGGCGGTTCAGGTCGAGATTCTTGAGCCGCGCGAGCCCATCGTCACGACGGCCTTCCAGGCACCCTATTGCACAGGGGTCGAGGTGGAGGTGCTGACGTTATGACGCAGCAAACACGATCCGGCAGCCTGTTGCCCGCGAACAGCTCACCCTTGGAAAAGGCCCTCGACCTGGCTTTCGGCAAACTGCTCGAACGTGTCGTCCCGCCTTTTCCCGAACTGATGAATCCGCTGCAGACACCTGCCGGGTTCCTGCCCTATCTGGGCGCGGATCGAGGAGTCAGCGAGTGGGATGCCCAGGCCAGCGAGACCGAAAAACGCCTGACGGTTTCTCTTTCCTGGCAGATCCAGCGCCAGGCCGGGGTGCGCCAGGCGTTGAGTCATGCGGTGGAGTCGCTGGGCTTCACGCCGAACATTTTTGCCTGGTACGAACAGCATCCCCGAGGCACGCCATACTCCTTCGATGTGCAGGCGATCATCGGCCGCAGTTGGTCCAGTGGCGATCACAACCGGCTGATCCGCCGCATCAATGCGGCCAAAAGCGAGCGCGACCTGGGGACGATCACCCTCGTGCACGAAACCCGCGGGGATGTGCGGGTCGCCGCTGCCGCCGACAGCCTGCTCAGTATTCACGACGACAGCCTCGAAGGCGCGTTGCCTGACCTGAGGCTGCAGGCATCGCTGGGCGTCGGCAGTGGCACTCACCAGCCGTTCGGCGAGGGTGAGCTTTTCCTCAGTGCGGTCCTGCCCTGAACGGATGGGCAGGCGCAATCGATGGGCCCCGTCGGAGCCCTTTTCACACGACAATTTCAAGGCGCAGCCATGACACGAGACATTACGCGCCTGGTTCGCTTCACCTCAGCCGGCCTGGCTGAAGTACTGCAGGCAAGAAACCAGGGCTTGAAAGGAAGCATCACCCATATCGGCGCCGGGACGGCGCGCTACGACCCGAACGGCAGCGAGACCACCCTGCGCGACGAACGCCAGCGGGTGGCGATCGTCGACTACGAGGACCTGGGCTCCCGGCAACTCCGGATGGCTGCGCTGTTCGATGGGCCTGAGGAATACGAAATCGGCGAGTTCGGTTTCTACCTCGCCAGCGGGACCTTGCTGGCGGTGTATTCGGTGGCCGGGACCCTGCTGACCTACAAGGCCGCGGCGGCCCGGGTGCTGCAGAAGTTCACGCTGGATCTGTCGTCGCTGCCGGCGCAAAGCGTGCAGGTGGTAGTGGGCTCCAACAACCTCAATGTATTGATGGCTGAAGAGCTGGCGGTAGTGGCTACTGCCAATATCAATAACATGACTCGGCACCTCGGAGTGCTGTTTCGAGTAATGGCATTGGAAGCCAGCTAGAACATGGCAACAGTTTCAGAGATTTCAACGGCAAGCATCTGGGTAGATGTTGCCGGTCCAGGAAAAACTCATGAGGGTAGAGGTTCTTTAAATGGGTATTGAACAGAAAATTGGTGAGCTTGTCAGCGCAGCTGATGGTCTGACCAAAGTTGTTGACGGAAAAATAGCGCAGATCGATGCGCGGATGGATGTCGCACGGGCCGAATTCGACGACTTCCGGAACCGGAAAGATATGGTGGGTGCGCCTGGTGTACAGGGCACGTTGCTGATGAACATCTTCCAGGGTGGTGTCTGGGGTACTGGCGGCGCTGTCGGTAAAGGGGTTTCAGGTGGATTCTCGCAAGTCGACCTGGGCAGCTCCGTCAATGTCTACATGCACTTCAGGCTGCCATTCAATATCAACAAGCATGATCAGATGTTCTGGTACAACATTCGCGGCTACAGCTACGGGGGGGCCGCTATTGTTGACGAAACGATCGTTGGCTACTGCTACTCCCCACAGCGAGCAGTGATCAATCAGGCTGTTTTCGGCAACATGTCGCCAGCTATCTACACCGACTCCCTGGGCAATGTGGTGATCAGGCTGAAGTTTCCGAATATTTATGTGACGACGGTCCGTATCGACACCATGCAGGTGGGTGTTGGAGGGATGACGCCAGTTGGAAGTCTCCAGGCGAAACTGTCCCTTACTGAAAAGGTGGAATTCAATTGAGTGAAGATAACGCTGTGACAATAGAGTTTCGTCCTAGCGCCGAGGCCATCGCCATCGCCGAGTGGGCATCCATCCGCACCCGTCGTAGCCAGTTGCTCGTCGCGGCAGACTCGCTGCAGGGGGCGGACAGCCCGCTGACTGAGGCGCAGTCGAACGAGTTGGCGACGTATCGCCAAGCCCTGCGCGACATTCCGCAGGACGTTGGTGATCCGTTCACGATTACCTGGCCCGAGGCACCGGCCTTTCTGAAGTAACCCAACACCGCGAAAGCGGTTTTTTTTCGCCTGCACACAGCCCCTGCCCAGGGGCTTTCGTGTTTTTGCGTCTGGAGAAATTCGCAAATGTCCAACCGCCAGAAATACACCGTCATCGTGCCGTTCCCCATCGGGGGCGGGCACTGGTCGAGCGTCGGCCAGGAGCTCGAGCTGCTCGATGTCGAGGCCAGCGCGCTGCGTAGCGCCGGGCGCCTGGAACTGTCCAGCGTCCTGGCCCAGAACACCCACCCGGCCAAGAAGGCCAACACCCGGAAGGTAGAATAACCATGGCTGAGGTTTTGAACTTCGAGCACAACGGCATCACCGTCAATGCCACCGAATCGCCGGAGGCCATGGGTGGCCTGGGCGACAACGTGATCGGTCTGGTCGGTACTGCACCGAATGCCAGCGCCCTGCTGCCGCGCAACACCCCGCTGCGGCTGAACAGCTTCACCACCCAGGCCCAGCTGGACCCCACCGGCGCGGAGGCCGGCACCCTGTTCCAGGCGGTGTACCAGATCCTGAAAGTGGTCAAGGTACCGGTCTACGTGGTCATCGTCGAAGAGGGCGCAACCTTTGCCGACACCCTGAACAACGTGATCGGCGGTGAAGATCCCGCCACCGGCCGCAAGCTGGGCCTGGCTGCGCTGAGCAGCGTTCCCGAGGACCTGACCATTATCGGCGCGCCGGGCTTCACCGGCTCCAAGGCCGTCGCCGGCGAGTTCGCCGCCTTCGGCAAGCGCATCAAGGCCCGGGTGGTACTCGATGGCAAGGATGCCCCGGTCGCCGACCAGGTGGCCTACAGCAAGGAACTGGGGGGCGCCGACCTGGGCTTCGACCGTTGCCTGCTGGTGCACAACCTGCCGGCCGTCTATTCCAAGGCGGCGAAGAAGAACGTGTTCCTGGCGCCGTCGAGCCTGGCCATCGCCGCACTGGCCAAGGTCAAGCAGTGGGAAAGCCCGGGCAACCAGGCGACCTTCGCCGAGGACGTGTCCCGCGTCGTCGAATACAACATCCTCGATACCTCCACCGAGGGCGACCTGCTCAACCGCTACGGCGTCAGCTACTACGCCCGCACCGTGCTCGGCGGCTTTTCCCTGCTGGGCAACCGTTCGGTCACCGGCAAGTTCATCAGCTACGTCGGCCTGGAGGATGCCATCAGCCGCAAGCTGGTCAAGGCCGGCCAGAAGGCCATGGCGCGCAACCTCACCAAGTCCTTCATGGAACAGGAGGTCAAGCGCATCAACGACTGGCTGCAGACCCTGGTGGCCGACGAGACCATCCCCGGTGGCAACGTCTACCTGCACCCGGAGCTGAACAGCGTCGAGAAGTACAAGAACGGCACCTGGTTCGTGGTCATCGACTACGGCCGCTACGCCCCCAACGAGCACATGGTTTACCAGCTCAACGCCCGCGATGAAATCATCGAACAGTTCCTGGAGGACGTTCTCTAATGTTTACCAACCGCGTAAGACAGGCCATTGCGGCCACCCTCCAAGGCCTGCCGCTGTCGGCCACGGTGGAGACGTTTACCCCACCGAAGATCGAATTCGAGATGGAGACGATGCAAGGCGGGCGCTTCATCGGCGAGGAAATGGCCAAGAGTGGCAAGCCGCTGACCGCCAAGCTGGAGTTGCAGGGCGCAGGTCCGGAACTGATGCTGGCCCTGGGCGTGACCGTGGGCGACGACATCCTGCTCAATGTCCGCGAGGCGGGCCAGGACCAGGATGGCAACACCTACTTCATCTACCACACAGTCGGCGGCCGGCTGAAATCCCTCGAGGAAGGCATGCTGAAAATGGGCGACAAGCCCAAGACCACCCTCGAGTTCTCCTGCCGTACCTACAACCGCCTGGAAAACGGCGTGTCTGTGATCGATGTCGACGTGCGTACGCAGAAGTTCGTGCTCAACGGCGTGGACATCCTCGGTAGCGCACGCCGTGCCGTGCTGATGCCTTGAGCCGCGTTTCGCCGCTTCCTGTTGGCCGTCCCGACGCATTCCATGGCGTCGCTGGCGGCCCCATCCGTCATCAAGGAGTTCACTACATGTCCTGGCTGCCCCCCAAGCATTGCCTGCTTTCGCCAATCAACGCCGATGACGGCTCGCAGATCGCAGAGATCCAGCTCAAGCCGCTGTTCTACGCCGCGCAAAAGGAGGCCCTGGCCCGTGCCGGCGAGGATGAGGACGATCAGTTCTTCGAACTGGCCAAGCTCGCCACCGGCCTCTCGGACAAGCTGCTCGACCAGCTCAAGCGTCCGGACTACGTGAGCATCGCCCAGTACGTTCACGACATGTCGACCCGCCCGAGCCGCTACTTCCTCGAGCAGGCTGAAGATGCGGCGCTGGAGTCGGACCCTGACCAGGTGCACCTGCTGCAGCCGCTGGAACTGGCGGGGCGCAGCATCACCTCATTGAGCCTGGAAATGCCCGTGCTGCGGGCCACCAAGGTGATGAAGACGCTGAAGACGGCCAAGGAGCGGGCCGAGTTCATCACTGCCCATTGTACCGGGTTGATGATCCCGGACCTGGCTCATCTCACCGTACCCGACTGGACCCAGCTGCAGGTACGTATCGACGATTTTTTAAACAAACCGGCGGCCTTCTTTCAGAGCGCGACATCGAGCTGATCCTCGACATCGTGCCGCTCGTCTACCTGGCGAGCGAGGCGGAGATCCTCGAGTGGGACGCCGCGAAGGCGCTACGCCGCTACGACATAGCGGTGGCACGCCTGGGGTTGAAAGAGGAGTAGCGCCGGATGGCACAAGATAGCATTTCCTGGCGACCCAGCGCGGTCAGCGAGGGCTGGGCCACGCTCGATCTGTCACTGGGCAGCCAGATTGCCCTGTTGACCGTCGAACAGCGACAGTTGCGCACGGCGATCGAATCGCTGAACAGCTCGCTGGCCGCCGCGCGCACGCTGTCGGCGCCGGCCGCCGGAGCAGGCAAGCCGGCGTCGGGCGATGAGCGCAAGCCGCCCCCACTGCTCCAGTCGGCCGTCGCGCTGGACACGGCGATGGCTGATCTGGCCGTGGTGATGAAGCTTGAGCGCAGCGAGCGCGAGGCTCTGTCACAGGCCAATCTGAAGATGGTCAGCGAGCGCCCCTTGGCTGCCAGGGGCATCAGCGCCGCGGACCTGGCCCGCATAGAGAAGGGCGCGGTCACGGCAGGCATCGGCAAGGAGTTGACCGGCTCCGGCGAGCGGCGCGACGCCGTGCTGGGCTTTACCCGCGATGCCGCGCTCATGGCGTCGGCCTTTCGGATCGGCGCCGAACAGTCGGCAGAACTCATGGCCGGCTGGCGTACCGAACTGAAACTCGATCAGGCCCAGGTGCGCGATCTGGCGGATGCCTCCAGTCTGCTGGCGCAGAAGTTCGGGGTGATGCCCACGGATATCGGCGCTGTCATTCGGCAGGCGGGCACCACTCCTGCCGAGGCGGGGCTTTCGCCGGAGCAGACGGCGGCGTTTTCTGCCGTGCTGTTGCAGGCCGGCATGAACAAGGACCAGGCGAGCGGCAGCTTGAAGACCTTCAGCGCTGCCCTGGGTACGCAGGCTTCCTCGCAACAGCAGGCAGCGTTTGCCGAACTCCGGTTGGATCGCAACGAGTTGTCCCTGGCGATGAAGCAGGATGCACCGGCCGCGATGGTTTCTCTGCTGGAGGCCTTGGGCAAGGCGCCTGCCGGCCGGCAGGCCGGTCTGGCCAAGAGCCTGTTCGGCAATGACGAGGCGCTGCTGGCCCTGCAGAAGGATCCGGCACCGCTGAAGACGGCTTTTGCCGAGGTTGCCGACAAGGGGCGTTATGCGAGTTCCGTGCTGGGGGACAAAAGCGCCCTCAACCAGGCGGCGGAAAATGGCAGCGATTCCCTGTCGGGCAACTGGAACCGGTTTTCGGCCAGCCTGAGTCGATTTTCGACGACGCTGGGCAACGCCTTTGCGCCTGTGGTCGAAGGGCTGTTGGTGCCGCTGGGTGAGCTGATCGACGGCTTGAGTGGCCTGGCCGAAAGCATGCCCAAACTGGCGGTGGCGGCTACCGCCAGCGTCGTTGCGTTGACGGCAGTGGGGCTCAAGGCCCTGGCAGGGGGCATGCTCGCCAATGGCCTGGAGACCGCGGCGGCGGCGATCAATCGGCGTATCGCCGAAAAGCTGGGGCCCGAGAGCACCGACAAGGCCGATTCGTCCGGGCAACCTGCTCGCCGCAGGAACCCGAGGAATCGCCGAGGCAAGCGCGGTCCCAGGGCCGGGATCGGATCTGTGAAGAAACCGCGGAACGAATCTCGGGGCAAACTCGACATCAAGGTTCAGAAAAAGGCACCGACCGACCGCAAGGCTGCTCCACCGGCGTCGGCTTCACAGCGTAAGCCGACTGGCTCTTCCCTGACGCTGGGCTTCGCCGGGGCGCGTCCGATGAACACGCTCGCCTCGACCACGGGTGAACGCCTCATGGCCGGAACACGCGCCTTGCGTGGCCGCCTGCCGGGGCCCCTGAGAGTGATGGACGCCGGCATGCAGGTATTCGACGCAGTACGCGAAGGTGATACCCGATCCATGCTCAGCGGCCTCGGCGTGGCCGGCGGTGGCTGGGCGGGTGCCTCCGCCGGGGCTTCGGCGGGTGCTGCTCTCGGCACGCTGATTTTTCCGGGTGTCGGTACAGCCGTTGGCGGTGCCTTGGGCGGCGTGCTTGGCGGTATTGCCGGCAGCGATATCGGCTCGTGGCTGGGCGACAAGTTGGGCAACAGAATCAGTGGCCCTGGCAACCGCCTGCCCGATCCGGGTGCGGTCGGCAGCGAGTTGACCGCCAAGCCTGCGGACAACCGCCAGGTCACCTTCGCCCCGGTGATCCAGATCAACGGCCTGGACCAGGCCACTGCCCGACAACTGGCCGATACCGTGATGCAGCAGATGCAGGCGCAATTCGTCCCGATGATGATGGCCGACCCCCTTGCCGCACGGCGCGGTACGGCCCTGACCGATGGAGGTGACTGATGCGACAGCAAATGGCGTTGGGCGATTTCATTTTCGGCCTGTCCCGGGATTTCGCCTACAGCTCGCTGATCCGCAAGACCACCGGCGGCTGGGTCGAACTGAACATTCTGCAGAGCAAACCGAAGTCCAGCCAGACCGGTCCCGGTTTGGAGAGCCTGACCATCGGCGGCAAGGCCATGGGCGCTGCCGGCATGGAACGGCTCGACCAGTTGCGTGCCCTGCAGGCCCGTGCCGTGCCCCTGCCGCTGGTCGATGGGATCGGCCGCAACTGGGGTCTGTGGCGAATCGACAATGTATCGGAGACCCAGGGCCTGATCATCGATGACGGCACCGCGATGATCGTCGACTGGACGGTGGAACTGAAGGAGTTCGTCAATGCGTAGGGTACGAAGCGTCGCCGGCGATTCGGTGAACCTGTTGCTGTACCGCGAGCAGGGGCGTTGTGACGATGTGATGGAAGAGGCGCTCTGGCGCCTCAATCCGCGACTTGCCGAATATGGCGCGGTATTGCCGGCCGGTGTCTGGGTGACCCTGCCCGAGGTCGAGGCGCGGAACCTGATTGCCGCGCCCGTGTCGGCCTGGGATTGAGGAGGACGTCATGAGCCTGGGATTTACCCCTGAGGTACAGCTGTATGGCGCCAATGCCGCGCGGCTCAACGAACGCCTGATCGACTGGGAATACACCGATGCCGCGGGTATCGAATCCGACCAGCTCAAGCTGACACTGGATATCGAAGGCCTGTCGGGGCTGCCCAGCCTCGGTGCAAGGGTGGGGCTGCGCATCGGCTACTGGGAGTCCGGGCTGGTCGACAAGGGTGAGTTCATCGTCACCCGGCGTACACCGATGCTGTTCCCCCTGCGTCTGACCCTGCTGGCTACCGCGGCACCGTTCAAGGTGAACGATGAAACCGGCTTCAGGGTCCGCCGCAGCGTCAGCCATGGCCCGACCACCCTGGGTGCGCTGTTTCGGCAACTGACCTCCCGGCATGGCTTTTCGCCGAGGGTGGCGCCGGAGCTGGATGCCATCCGCATCACTCACCTGGACCAGTCCAATGAGACCGACATGGGCTTTCTCACGCGGATTGCCCGTCGCTTCGATGCGGTCACCAAACCGGTCAACGAGCTGTACGTGCTGGCCCGGCGTGGCCAGGTCAAGTCGCTGTCCGGCAAGCAGTTGGAAGACGTGCGCCTGTCGGTGACTCGCGACAATCGTCCGGGCGATCCGGCCTTTGTCGCCGCCACCCTGGACGACAGCAGCCGTGGCAAGTACCAGGGCTGCCAGACCACCTGGTGGGACGCGGCAGCCGGGCGCGAACGTGTGGTCGAGACCGGTGTGAAACCCTTCAAGAAACTTCGCCAGCGCTACCCCTCCGAGGACGAGGCGCGAGCTGCCGGTGAAGGCGAGGTGCGGCGCATGGAGCGCGAAGCCCTGAAGCTGCGTATCGACTGCCCGGGAAATCCGGCGTTGGCGGCCGAAGGCCTGATCCTGCTGGACAGCAGTTGGCCGGATTTCATGCAGGGGCGTTGGTCCATCGACAAGGTGACGGCCAGCGGCAACCGCGCCAACAGTTACCGCTGCAGCATTTGCGCCAGTTGCCTGGACCGCTAGCGAGTTCGGCTCCCGCCGCCCGATAGTCGGACTGGGCCCTGCATCATTCGCCCGGCCTGTGCCGGGTCTTTCCAGACGAATTGGAAACTCCCCATGAACATTACCCCGATCATCACGCAACTGCGTGCTGAATGCCCCAGCCTTGCCCAGCACATTTCCACCGGCCTCGACCTGGACCTGCTGCAAGGCGATACCACGCTGCCGACCCCGTCGGCCTTCATCACCCTTCGTTGCGACCTGGCCGCCGAGAACACCGCACAGAACGTTTCCCGGCAGACCCTTCGCGACCGCCTGGAACTGACCCTGGTGCTCGACGCCAGCAATGGCCAGGCGCCTTTCGATCGACTCCACGCCCTGCGCGCCGAACTGTGGCGCGCGCTGGTGGGGTTCAAACCCGACACCTTCTACACGCCCCTCCAATACGGCGGCGGCCGGTTGGTGTCGATCAACGCCACTCGCTTGCTTTATCGCCTGCGTTTCTTCGCCGAGTTCCAACTGGGGCGCAACCACGCCACCGACCCGGCGGAAACCTGGCATGAGCGTGAACTGGACGGCTTGCCGTCCTTTACCGGGGTGACGGTACGGGTCGATGCCATCGACCCCGCTGACCCCAATCTGCACCGCCCAGGCCCCGACGGGCGCCTGGAGCTGGCCTTTTCAGGGAACGTAAAACCATGACTCAACGCATCACCGTAGTACCGGCCGCCGGCCGTGCCGTACCGGACCCGGAGGCGGGCGACCTGCTGCCGGCCGCCGGTCGCGAAGTGGCCGACAGCGCCTGGTGGCGCCGTCGCCAGGCCGATGGCGATATCACCCTTTCCGCCGTGCAAGCGGCACAACCACAGGAAGCCCAGTAATGGCTATCGGATTCAGCAACATCCCCGCGGACCTGCGTGTTCCGCTGTTCTATGCCGAAATGGACAACTCGGCGGCCAATAGCGCGTCGTCGACCCTGCGTCGACTGATCGTCGCCCAGGTCAACGACAACGCCACCAGCCCGGAAATCGGCAGCCTGGTACTGGTCTCCAGCGTCGCCCTGGCAAAAAGTATCGGCGGTCAAGGCTCGATGCTCGCCGCCATGTACGACACCTGGCGCAAGGCCGACCCGGTCGGCGAGATCTGGTGCCTGCCAGTGCGCAACACCACCGGCGCGATCGCCAAGGCCGACCTGAAACTCACCGGCTCCGCCACCGAAAGCGGCGTGCTCAACCTGTATGTCGGCGGTGTCCGCGTGCAGGCCGCGGTGGTCAGCGGCCAGACCGCCGCCCAGGTCGCCACCACCCTGGCGCTGCAGGTGAATGCCGCCGCCGACCTGCCGGTCAGCGCCGTGGCCACTGATGGCACCGTCACCCTGAGCTGCAAGTGGACCGGTGACAGCGGCAATGACATCAGCCTGCAGTTCAATCGCCTGGGCAAGAGCAACGGCGAGGAAACCCCGGCCGGCCTGACCATCGTCAGCGCGAAGATGGCCGGTGGTGCCGGCGTGCCGGACCAGGTCGCGGCCCTCGCGGCCCTGGGCGACGAGCCGTTCGAGTTCATCTGCCAGCCCTGGTCCGACGTTGCCTCGCTGAACGCCTGGCAGGCGGCGATGGATGACAGCGTCGGTCGCTGGTCGTGGTCCAAGCAGCTGTTCGGCCATGTCTACACCGCCAAGCGTGGCACCGTCGGCACCCTGGTCGCCGCCGGCCAGGCGCGCAACGACCAGCACGTCACCGTGCTGGCGATGGAACAGGGCGTACCGCAACCGGTCTGGGTCCAGGCCGCTGCGCTGGCTGCACGGACCTCGGTGTTCATCTCGGCCGACGCCAGCCGTCCGACCCAGAGCGGCAGCCTGCCGGGTATCGATCCGGCCGCAGCCAGCGAGCGCTTCACCCTGACCGAGCGCCAGTCGCTGCTCAGCTACGGCATTGCCACCGCCTACTACGAAGGCGGCTACGTGCGCATCCAGCGGGCGATCACCACCTACCAGAAGAATGCCTACGGTCAGGCGGACAACTCCTACCTGGACAGCGAGACGATGCACCAGTCGGCTTACATCGTGCGCCGCCTGCAAAGCGTGATCACCAGCAAGTATGGCCGCCACAAGCTGGCTGCCGATGGCACCCGTTTCGGCGCCGGCCAGCCGATCGTCACCCCGAGCACCATTCGCGGTGAACTGATCGCCCAGTACGCCAAGCTCGAACTGGAAGGCCATGTGGAAAACGCCGAGCTGTTCGCCGAGCACCTGATCGTCGAGCGCGACAGCCAGGATCCGAGCCGGGTCAACGTGCTGTTCCCGCCTGACTACGTCAACGGCCTGCGCGTGTTCGCGCTGCTCAACCAGTTCCGCCTGCAGTACGACGCGGCGGCCTGAGCCGCGTCTCCCTCACGGTTTCATTCCAGCCCGCCTTGAGCGGGCTTATTTTTCGGAGATACATCATGGGTCAACTGATTGCGGGCACCTGCTACGTCAAAGTGGACGGCGCTCAACTGACCATCAACGGCGGCTGCGAAGCCCCGCTGATGGCCGTCAAGCGGGAAACGGTGGTACCGGGTTTTTACAAGGAAACCGACATCGCTCCCTCCTTCAAGGTCACCGCGCTGCACACCGCGGACTTCCCGCTCAAGCAACTGATCGCCGGTTCCGACATGACCGTCACCTGCGAGTTCAGCAACGGCAAGGTCTATGTCCTGGCCGGCGCCTACCTGGTCGAGGAGCCGGTCATCAAGGGTGATGACGCGGCCATCGAGCTGAAATTCGAAGGCATCAAGGGGACCTGGCAATGAGCGAGCCGATGAAGCTGCAGGTGCCCATCGAAGCCCACGGCGCGACCCTCGACGAACTCACCCTGCGCCGTCCGACGGTGCAGGAAGTGCGGGCGATCAAGGCGCTGCCGTACAAGATCGACAAGAGCGAAGAAGTCAGCCTCGACATGGATGTCGCGGCCAAGTACATCGCGGTCTGCGCCGGTATCCCGCCGTCGTCGGTCAACCAGCTGGACCTGTCCGACCTCAACACCTTGAGCTGGGCGGTGGCCGGTTTTTTCATGAGTGCGGCATCGCAGCCATCGGCGAACTGATTGCGGTCGCCTATGACCTGGCCTGGTTCTGGAAGGTTGACCCCGAACAGATGATGGCAAGGCCCTTGGATGTGCTCCGGGAGTCCCTGGAGCACGCGCAACGGATCAATGCGATGCAGCAGGTGGAGTGATGGCTACGACAATCAACAACACCCAGCAAAATGTGCTGCGGGTGCTGAATACCCAGACTCTCGTCAACATGGCTGTGGTCATCAACGGTGTCCAGAAAATGGAGACCGAAATGGCCAAGGTCACCACGAAGGTCGAGACATTCAAGAAACGCCTGGAGGACAGCGGCCTGGGCACGCTGGACATTTCCGCCGTATTCAAGGGCGGAGGGCTAGCAGCCCCCTTTGTGGCTGGTGTTCAGGCCGCCATTGAGGAAGAAAACAAACTGACCACGGCGCGCAAGCAGGCCGAGAGCACTGGGGCCAAGGAGCGCGCGCTGGGGAATACCGCACAGAATCTGGCGAACTTGGATGACGCCCTCGACAGTGTTTCCGTCAAGTTCGGTCAGGCGTTGTTGCCAGCGGTCAATGCGGTGGTCACCGCGCTGGTGCCGTTGGTCAACCGGGTTGCCGAGTTCGTGGCGGCGAACCCGAACCTTGTCCAGGGACTGGCTGCAGGAGCCCTGGCGTTTACGGCCCTACGGGGCGCGGTGACGGGCGTAATGGCGGCAATGGAGTTGGCCAAGGTCGCCATGCTGGCCTCGCCGATTGGCCTGGTTGCCTTGGGCATTGCTGCGGCGGCTGCACTGATCGTTGCTTACTGGGAGCCGATTTCAGGCTTTTTCGGTCGACTGTGGGAGGGCATCAAGAGTGCTGCTGCGACCGTCATGTCGGTACTGCCCACGGTGCTCGCCTGGTCGCCGATGCCGCTGCTTACTGCAGGATGGGGAGCGATCAGCGATTTTTTCACCGGGCTCTGGGATTCGCTCAAGGGCCCGGCAACCACTGTGGTCGACTTTTTCGAGACGCTGTTTTCCTGGAGCCCGCTGGGCATCTTCATCGCCAACTGGGAGCCGCTGACGGCGCTGTTCGATTCGATCTGGCGATTACTCAAGGCGTTGGCGGTTCCGGTGACGGATTTTCTGAAGACGCTGTTCGACTGGTCGCCGCTGGGCATGGTCGTCAACAACTGGGGACCGATCAGTGGATTTTTCGATGGCCTCTGGACAGCGCTCGTGGCGGCCGTCGCTCCGGTGCCGGGTGTTCTGAAGACACTATTCGACTGGTCTCCCATAGGCCTGATCATCGCCAACTGGCAACCGCTCACTGAGGCGTTTGCGGCCTTGTGGAATGTGCTGCGTAGTCTGGCGGAACCGGTGGTCGCATTTCTCCAGGGGATGTTCGAGTGGTCGCCACTGGGGCTGATCATCAAGAACTGGGAGCCGATCGTTGGCTGGTTCGGTGAGTTGTGGAACCGCCTGCAGAATTTTATCGCGCCAATACGGGAGCTGTTCAGTGGCGGCTTTGGTGGCTTTATCGCCAAGGTCACCGGTGAAGTCGACAGCCTGGCGCAGCAGCAGGAGGTGCGCAACGCCCAGGCCGGTTCCGGTCTGATTCAGAGTTCAGGTTCCCTCATTCAGCAAGCCGCCACCAATAACCGTACTCAACTCGAAGGCGGCCTGACCGTGCGTTTCGAAAACGCACCGCAGGGCCTGCGCGTCGACCAACCCCAGACCAACCAGCCGGGCCTGAATCTGACGCCTGCCGTCGGCTACCGCTCGCTTTCCTTCGGAGGTGCCTATGGCGACTAACTGGCGTGATCGCCTGTTGCCGGCGTCGTTTCGCGGCGTGCCGTTCTGGGTCGACCAGGCGAAAACCCCGGTCGGCCAGAAAGGCCAGTTGCATGAATATCCCCAGCGCGACCAGCCGTTTTTCGAACGGCTTGGTCAGCAGGCGAAAATCCATGACCTGACCGCCTTCATCGTCGGTGCCGATTGCCTGGAGCAGCGTGACAACCTGCTCAAGGCATTGGAGGAGGGCAGCGGCGAGCTGGTCCATCCATGGCTGGGACGGATGCAGGTCAAGGTTGGCGAATGTGACATGACCCAGACCCGCCAGGATGGTGGACTGGTGACCTTCAACCTGAAGTTCTACCCGGACGAGCCGTTGCAGTTTCCCAAGCCGGTGGTCGACACCCAGGAGCAACTGCAGGTGGCGTCGAGCAGGTTGCTCGACGCCTCGGTGGGCCGTTTCGACGAGGCGATGAAGCTGGTCAACCAGGCCCGGGTCGGCGTAGAGAACCTGCGCAAGGGCATCACCCAGGCGTACCAGGTGATCGAACAGCAGTTGCAGCCGCTGATCGAGACCTACGCGAATGTCTACGCGCTGGTCCGTACGGTCAAGGAGTTTCCTCACCAGGTCAGCGCGGCGGTCAAGGGCGTACTCGGCGAGGTCAAGGCCGAGTTCAACGGCCTGGTCGGCGAGGTCCGTGGGCTGGTCGGTGAAGTCCGTGGATTGAAGGACTTCGCCGTCCAGGGTTATCACGGGATGCTGGCCGACCTGTCGAAACAGGTCGAGGACGCCAAGTCCCTCGACGCTTCGCAACTGGCGATCGGCAAGGACACCGCCGCGGCCTCGCAGGCCACGGTGAACCTGATCCAGGATGCCTTGCTGGTGCAGATCGCCCAGTTGGTGTCGGTGATACCCGCGGCGACCCAGGCGGTGAAACTGGCCGTCACCCCGTCGCTGGCGCAACAGGCCCAGCAACCGGTGCAACGCGCCGACGTGCCGGTGGTCGATGACGTGCTGGCGCTGCGCGACAGCCTCAACGAGGCGATCTGGCAAGCGGCACTCAAGGCCGATTCGGTGCATTACCAGGCGCTCAACAGCGTGCGCCAGGCGCTGGTGCAGCATCTCAACGCGGTGGCCTCCAACGGTGTGCGACTGATTGATCTGGTGCCCAAGAGCAACCTGCCGGCGCTGGTGGTGGCCTACAGGAACTTCGGCGACGCCACGCGGGTCGGGGAAGTGGTGCAGCGCAACCGCATTGCCCACCCCGGTTTCATCCCGCCGACGCCCCTGCAGATCTCCCGGGAGTAAGCCATGAACGACATCGACAACGCCGTCGTCCTGCTGGTCGACGGCCTGAGCTACGAGGGCTGGAAGGCCATCGAAATCAGTGCCGATCTCGAGCGCCAGTTCCGCACCTTCAAGCTGGGCATCACCTGGCAATGGCCGGGGCAGACCCTGGCTGTGCCGATCAAGGCCGGGGCCCGCTGCCAGGTGCTGATCGGCTGCGACCTGGTGCTCACCGGGCATGTCTACCAGGCGCCCATCAGCTATGACGGCAAGCAGATCAGCCTGACCATCGAGGGCAGTTCGCTGACCCGCGACCTGGTGGACTGCGCGGCCATCAACCAGCCGAGCCAATGGCGTCAGCAGGGCCTGCTGACGATCGTCGAGGCGCTCGCCAAACCCTACAAGGTCAACGTGCGCAGCGAGATCCCGGAGACCACCCGGCTGCAGACCCACAGCATCGTGCCGGGGGAAACGGTGTTCAAGTCCATCGACCGCCTGCTGACCCTGTATCGGGTGTTCTCCACCGATGACGCGAGCGGCAACCTGGTGCTGGCCAAGCCTGGCAGTGCCGGGCGCGCCAGCGATGTGCTGGAACTGGGCAGAAACATTCTCTCGGCCAGTACCGCGAGGGATTTCAGCGCGGTGTTCTCCGAGTACCGGGTGATCGGCCAGCACAAGGGCAGCGACCAGAAGAGCGGCAGTGCGGTGAGTGAAGTCAGCGGCGTGTCCAGCGAGAGCAATCCGCAGCGCAGGCGCGTCACGGTGATCAGCGAAAGCGTCCAGCTCACCCCGGAGCTGGCCCAGCAACGGGCCGACTGGGAACGGGCCACCCGTGCCGGCAAGGCCCTGGCCACCACCTACACCGTGCAGGGCTGGCGACAGTCCAACGGTGACCTGTGGCGGCACAACCTGCTGGTGCGGGTAAAGGACCCGGTGCTCGACGTCGACCAGGACATGCTGATCTCCAAGATCACCTACTCGCTGTCCGGGCAGGGCTCGCTCACCACCCTGGAAGTGGCACCGCCGGAAGTCTTCGAGGCGACGCCGACGAAGGCCCGGAGCAAGGCCAGGTAACCCCCCTCTTCGCGGCGCCTCTTTCGCGGATAAATCCTGCTCCCCCAGTGTTCCGGCATTCACATCCCTTGTGACAACCGCTGAACCTTGTGGGAGCCGGATTTATCCGCGAAAGGTGCCCCTCTGACACACCGCTCGCCCAAGGAACCCCTCATGAGCCTACTGACCCGCCTGCTGGCGCGCGGCACCGTCGTGCTCGCCAACTCGGCCAACAAACTGCAATCGCTGCAAATGCGCCTGACCGCCGGTGAAGTGAACGACGACATGGAACACTTCGAACCCTACGGTTTCACCAGCAACCCGCTGGCTGGCGCCGAAGGCATCGCCACTTTCCTCGGCGGCGACCGTTCCCATGGCATCGTGCTGGTGGTCGCCGACCGCCGCTACCGCCTGCAGAACCTCGCCCCCGGCGAAATCGCCCTCTACACCGACGAAGGCGACCGGATCCACTTCAAGCGCGGCCGGATCATCGATATCGAGACCGGCACCCTGAACATCCGCGCCAGTACCGCCATTCACCTCGACAGCCCGACCCTGACCCAGACCGGCAGGATCGTCTCCCAGGGCGACCAGGTCGCCGGCGGCATCAGCCAGATACAGCACGTGCACGGTGGCATCCAGCCAGGCAACGGCCAGACCGGCGTACCGGCGGGAGGTGCGTGATGTTCGTGTCCAACGACCTCAAGGCGGCGCTGACCCGCTCGGTGCTGATCAGCCTGTTCACTTGGCGCCGGGCCAACAGCGACGACCCGATCGACGACGATGAGCGCTACGGCTGGTGGGGCGACAGTTTCCCCATGGTCGCCAACGACCGCATCGGCTCGCGGTTGTGGCTGCTGCGGCGGGTCAAGCTGACCGCGCAGACCCGGCTCGATGCCGAGTTCTATGCCCGTGAAGCCTTGCAATGGCTGATCGACGACGGCCATTGCAGCGCCATCGAGATTCAAACCGAACGGCTCGACGCCCAGCGGCTGAACCTGCGCACGGTTCTGACCCTGGCCAACGGCGAGCGCCTGGATATCAACCCGAACCACAGTTGGCAGGTGACTTATGCCGTTTGAAACCCCTTCGCTGCCGGTGCTGATCAACCGCACCCAAAGCGACCTGGCCAGCGATGCGCTGCGCCAGTCCGATGCCCAGGTCCTGGCCCGTACCCTCAGCGGCGCGGCCTTCGGCCTGTATGGATACCTCGACTGGATTGCCGCGCAGATCCTGCCCGACACCGCCGATGAATCCACCCTGGAGCGCATTGCCGCGCTTCGTCTGCACCAACCGCGCAAGGCCGCCCAGGCGGCCACCGGCAGCGTGAGTTTCACCGCTGCCGCCGGAGCGGTGCTGGACGTCGACACCCTGCTGCAGAGCAACGACGGCCGCAGCTACAAGGTGACCCAGGGAGGCACCACCCGCGCCGGTAGCAATACCGCGCAGATCCAGGCGCTGGATGCCGGCAGCCTGGGCAATGCCGACGCCGGCCTGACGCTGTTTCCGGTCCAACCGGTGCAGGGCATCGGCAACACCTTCACCGTGCTCGCCCCCGGGCTGAGCGGCGGGGTGGCGGCGGAAAGCCTCGAGTCCCTGCGTTCGCGGGTGATTCGTTCCTATCGGATCATTCCCCATGGCGGGGCGGCTTCCGACTACGAGACCTGGGCGCTGGAGTGTCCGGGGATCACCCGGGCCTGGTGTCGCGGCAACTACCTCGGGCCGGGCACCGTCGGCCTGTTCGTCATGCGTGACGACGACCCGGTACCGATTCCCGATGCCACGCAACTGGCGGTGGTTCAGGCCTACATCGAGCCGCTGCGGCCGGTGACCGCCGAGTTGCATGTGCTGGCGCCGGTGCAGGTGCTGGTGACCTACACCCTGCGCCTGGTGCCGGATACCAGCGCGACCCGTGCCGCGGTGGAAGCGCAGTTGCGCGACCTGCACAAGCGTGAGGGCGGTCTCGGCGAGACCCTGTTGCTGACCCATATCGCCGAATCCATCAGCAGCGCCACGGGCGAGAACGACCACTTGCTGGTCAGCCCGTCCGCCGATGTGCCAGCAGCCACCAATCAGTTGCTGACCTTCGGAGGCTGCGTATGGCTGGAATAAGAACTGCCGCGCAATACCAGGAGCAACTGCGCAGCCTGCTGCCGGCCGGTCCCGCCTGGGACCCGGAGCTGGTGCCGGAGATCCAGCAGGTGCTGCTGGGCATCGCCCAGGAACTGGCCCGGGTCGATGCCCGGGCGGTGGACCTGCTCAACGAGGTGGACCCGGCGACCGTCAGCGAACTGGTCCCGGACTGGGAACGGGTGATGAACCTGCCCGACCCGTGCCTGGGACCCAAGCCGCTGTTCGACGACCGCCGCCTGGCGGTGCGTCGGCGCCTGCTGGCGGTGGGCGACCAGAGCATCGGCTACTTCCTGGATATCGCCCGCAGCCAGGGCTACCCCAACGCCACCATCACCGAACAGCAGACCCCGCGCATGGGCCGCGCCCGCTTGGGCCGGGCGCGGTTCGGCACCTGGCAGGCGCAGTTCATGTGGACGCTCAACACCGGCGGCCGCCTGCTCATGGGCCGTCGCTTCGGCGCCAGCTATTGGGGCGAGCGCTTCGGCGCCAACCCGGGTAGCGCCCTGGAATGCCTGATTCACCGCACAGCGCCGGCGCACACGCTGGTGCACATCAATTACGACTGAAGAGGACGGATACGTGGATTATCCAAAAAGCACGCCCAGCGTTGGGTTGGTCAATGGCAGGTTTGTCGATGAGAACCCGGTCAATGGTTCGCCTGGATCGCTGATTCCGGCGGTGTGGGGGAATGCGGTGACCGAGGAATTGCTCAATGTGGTCCAGGCGGGTGGGCTGGAGCCTGCGGAGGCTGAGCATGACCAACTGCTGAAAGCCATCCGGACCATCATCCAGAGCTCGCTGCCGCCGGAGCAGATTCGCACGACATTGGCGGCCTACGGGATTACCGATGCGTATACCAAGGCGGAGGTCGAGGCGCTGTTCAAGAACGCCACGGCGTTGCCGGTCGGGGCGATGATGGCGTTTCCCAAGGGCGTGGTGCCGAATGGGTTCCTCGAGGTCGATGGTAGTGTGCAGAGCATTGCTACGTATCCGGACCTGGCGGCGTATCTGGGGACGACGTTCAACAAGGGGGATGAAGGGGCGGGGAATTTCCGGTTGCCGGAGTCGCGCGGGGAGTTTCTGCGTGGTTGGGATCATGGGCGGGGGGGGGATGCTGGGCGAGCGCTTGGAAGTTGGCAGTCTGACGAATATAAGAGCCATTCTCACGGAACTTCGCCTGGGCTCATGTTGAACATTAACGGCGGAACTGGCGCTAACTCCTGGGGTGCGGGTAGCCAAGGGGCGGTGACAACAATAGGAGCCGCTGGCGGAGCTGAAACACGCCCTCGTAACTTGTCGGTGATGTGGTGCATCAAGGCCTGGAATGCACCAGTTAACCAAGGTCAGATCGATGTGGGAGCCCTGGTCGACGAAGTGCAGAAGTTGAAAGCTTCGGTACCTATCGGTTCCATGTTGTCATTCCCCAGAGGTGTGGTGCCTCCAGGTTACCTGGAGGCCGATGGCAGCTTGCAGAGCAGTGCGTCCTATCCGGACCTGGCGGCGTATCTGGGGAGCACGTTCAACAGGGGAGATGAGCCTGCGGGGTACTTCCGCTTGCCGGAGTCGCGTGGGGAGTTTCTACGGGGTTGGGATCACGGACGAGGTGTGGACTCTGGCCGAACCATAGGATCCTGGCAGAACTTTGATATTCAGTCGCACGACCATACTCAGAATGGCGTCAACAACCTTCCTAGCAATCAGGGTTCAGGGGGACTTAACGCTTTTGCCAGAGGTGCGTCTGGTGTAGCAACCGACAAGACTGGAGGAGCGGAAACACGTCCTCGGAACATCTCTGTCATGTGGTGTATCAAGGCCTGGAACTCTCCGGTCAACCAAGGGAACGTCGATGTTGCTGCATTGGTTGCCCAAGTGCAGAACCTGCAGAGGGTTGCAATTGCAGGTGCATATAAAGGACTGACCGCCTCGGCATCAGGGCAGAGTTCGTTGGTAAATGTTGCTGCAGACCAGTTGGTGGTAGGCAACGATGCGTCATTCAAGGTTCTGAGCGCCTTAAGCCTGAGCATCAACTCAGCTGTCATAGGCGTCAATGGTTTGGATAGCGGCGCGCTGGCTGCGTCCAATTGGTACAGCGTCTGGGTTATCTGGAGCAGCGCGAGCGGTGTGGCTGGGCTGCTGTCTCTCAGTGCGACAGCACCTACGTTGCCATCAGGCTATACGCACAAGGCCCGGGTCGGATGGGTTCGGACAGACGCCACTGCGAACAAATACCCGTTCAGGTTCAGTCAGGTCGGCGGCCGAGTCGGTTATATCGTGACCGCAGGAACCAACGTTACGGCCTACCCCACTATTGCCTCGGGAATTGCATCGCCAGCGGTGGCTGCCTCGATTTCGGGGGTTGTGCCGCCTGGCGCCTCAATGATCAAACTGACCGGCGGTACCACCTCAGGCCAGATCAATGTCTCGCCAAGTGCCGCTTTCAGCTCTGCTGTCAACCAGTATCTGAGTACGTCATACCTGACTGCCGCTCCAATTGCAGGCGGCTACAACTCAGGTGGTCCTGTTACGACAATTCACGGCGAGCTTCTTATTGAGGGCTCCTCAGTGATGTATGGATCTACGGCAACAACTGGAATTCTTCAATGCATGGGGTGGGAGGACAATCTATGAGCGGTTGGGCAGTAAGGAAGGACGGAACAGGCTTCAGGGCCGTAGATATACCTGTTGCTGATCCGAATGACGACTCCAAGTTGTTTCCGGATCCAGCGTTTGAGAACTACTCGGAAGTCATGCCGGAGAGACCGAAAGAGTCGCCGGAAGAAGTGCTGGATCGAGTAAGGGGGCAGGCGAATCAGTTGCTATCTGTCGCCGGGCTGAGGATTGCTCCATTGCAGGACGCAGTGGATCTTGGTGAGGCCACCCAGATCGAAGTAGCGCAGCTCAAAGAGTGGAAGCGCTATCGCGTCGCACTCAATCGCCTGCCAGAGCAGACAGGTTATCCAGAAACCATCGAGTGGCCCGTGCTTCCTGCCTGACCTTACTGAGTGACTATCTGATGAACGAGTACAACTGGCCACGAGCCGGTATTTTTTTCTCGGGCAGAAATGCCCGAGATAGCGCACCTTTTATTAAGCGGAGGGTGCATATCAATGATGGTTAGAGGAGATGTAAATGGATTATCCAAAAAGTGTTCCCGGTGTCGGGCTGGTCAACGGGAAGTTTGTCGATGACAATCCCCTGACGGGTGCCCCTGGATCCTTGATACCTTCCGAATGGGGAAACGGCGTTACAGATGAAATTCTCGGCGTTATCAAGGGGGCTGGCATCAATCCTGATGAGTTCACGCTCACTCAACTGCTTGATGCCATTCGTATCATCAACCAGGATGATTCTAGTCGGTATGGCATCGATACCGGTGTTGCGAATGCGTATGCGGTTAGTTATTCGCGTACTTTGGCACAACTGATTGATGGAATGGTGCTGCGCTTCAAGGCCAAGACTGCCAACACGACGGCAAGTACCTTCAGCCCCAATGGTTTTTCTCCAGCGCCAATCTGGAGCAGGAAGCATGCTGCACTTACCGGTGGTGAGATCGTCGCCAACGGGAATGTGACGTTGGTCTGGAACTCTTCCCTGAACGTAACCGGTGCCTGGGTTTTGTTGCAGAGCTCCGGTGGGGCGGATCAGCTACCGGCGGGCAGTTACGGTACCACAGCCGCTTTTGGTGACAGCTCGACGATGATGGCAACCACCGAGTATGCCCAATTGCTGGCTGGTTCCATGCTGAGCAAGAACGTCACTGGAGGTTCAACCGTTACGCTGACAGCGGTTGAAGGGCGTTATCCCATCATCACGCTCACGGGGGCGCTGACCGCGAACATTGATCTGGTCGTACCTTCCGCCAGCAAATCCTGGATCCTGGCGAACAACACGTCGGGCTCCTTCAGTGTGACAGTCAGGACCTCGTCTGGTGCGGGTGTTGTTGTGGCACCTGATGTGGCCTTGCTGTTGTATTGCAATGGGGTAAGTGTATTTCAGGCCAACGCCTCGGACGTGGCAGCCAAACAGATTTTCCCGGTTTCGGCCGTGGTCAGTTCCAATGCCCTGACCCTGTCGCTCAACCCAACGGCCCTGGACTTCAGGTCGCCCATGTTGATGAGCGGTGACGTGAATTCCAGGTCGGTGGTTTCCAGCATTTCGCTGGTGGTACCTGCGGGGGCAACCTTGGGTACCGTTGCTGCACAAGCAAGCCGCCTGGCGATAATCGCAATTGATAACCTTGGGGTTGTCGAACTTGCGGTTGTCAATATGTCGGGGGGGATTAACCTCGATGAGGGAACCTTGATCAATACCTCGTCGATGGGCCCCGGTGCTAATTCTGCGGGAGTTGTCTACTCTGCGGTTGCACGTACGGGCGTACCCTTCAGGGTCGTTGGATATGTTGATCTTTCCCAGGCAGCAGCGGGCACATGGGCCACGGCGCCAACACTTGTCCAAGGACTTGGGGGCGGGGCAAGCAATAGCTTTTCCTACACCCAGACTTGGAGGAACCTGTTGAGCAGTCGGGCTTATGGTGTCAATTATACCAACACCAGTGGTCGGCCGATCATGGTTGCCATTTCCAATGCTGCGCAGTTTAGTCAGCTTAGCGCTACTGTTGGGGGGGTCAATGTGGGAACTTCCAATAGCTATTATCCAAATTCGGGAGGGCCGTGCTCGTTCATTTCGTTTATCGTGCCTCCTGGTGCTATTTATTCAGCTACAGGCAACGGGCTCAGTCAGTGGACTGAGCTTAGATAGGAGGTGATATGAAGTATTTTATTGATAGGACCGACGGAAAGGTTTTTGCATATGAGGCAGATGGTTCTCAGGATGATTTCATTGATCCTGCACTTGAGCCGATTACAGAGGATGCTTTCAAGGCTTGGCAGTCCACAAGTGATGATCCTAGAGATGAGGTCATTCGGGAAATCGTAGAGCTGGAGCAGCAGGTTACTCCGCGTAGAGTGCGTGAGGCATTGCTTTCCGAAGACAAGAGCTTTATCCGGGGAGTTGATGATAGGATCGAGCAGTTGAGATTGAAATTGTAATCTCAAGTGTTGTTATCGCTGATTTTTGCTTTATCACTCCTTGCATATATTGAGTTTATTTGTAAGGAAGCCAATGTCTGTAAGAGATAGGCATAAATGGTTATCACTGAGCTACAACTATTACGCATCATGCCCAACGCCGGCCCCAAAGCCGGCGTTTTCGTACCCGCTCTCAACACCGCCATGTCCCGGCACGGTATCACCACCCCCAGGCGCATCGCCGCCTTCCTGGCCCAGATCGGCCATGAGTCCGCGCAACTGCGTTACGTGCGTGAGCTGGGCAGTGACCAGTACCTGAGCAAGTACGACACAGGCGCCCTGGCCCTGCGCCTGGGCAACACCCCGGACGCCGACGGCGATGGCCAGCGCTATCGCGGTCGCGGGCTGATTCAGGTCACCGGTCGCAGCAACTACCGTCAATGTAGCCTCGCGCTGTTCGGCGACGAGCGTCTGCTGCAACAACCGGAACTCCTGGAGCAGCCACAATGGGCCGCCGAGTCGGCAGCCTGGTTCTGGGAGCAGCAAGGGTTGAACGGGTTGGCCGACGCCGACCAGTTCAACAGCATCACCCGCAGGATCAACGGCGGCCTCAACGGCCTCGATGACCGCCTGCAACTCTGGGCACGGGCGAGGGCGGTGCTATGCGCCTCCTCGACCTGATCCCGGCGCCTTACCGTCTGTTCGCTGTCGTCGTGCTGCTGGCCCTGGTGGCCGGTGGTTCGGCGGCACTGGCCTGGCGGATTCAAGGCTTGCGTTACGGCCTGCAACTGGAGCATCAGGCCCGGTTGCAGGCCAATGCGCTGCAACAGATTTCCCTGGCTGCGGCGACGCAACAGCGTGCCGAACAGGACAAGCGCCTGGCCCTGGAGCAGCAGCTCCAGGCCAGTGACCAAACCCACTCCAAGGAGTTGAACGATGTGCAACAGGATCAGGCTCGCCTGCGTGATCGCCTGGCTACTGCCGATCTGCGGCTGTCAGTCCTCCTCGACCGCAGCGACCCCGCCAGCGGCTGTGCGTTGCCTGCCACCACCGCCACCGGCGGCGTGGTTCATGCAGCCCCACGCGCCCGACTTGACCCGGCGCATGCTCAACGAATTGTCGCCATCACCGACGACGGCGACCGCGCCCTGATCGCCCTGCAGGCTTGCCAGGCGTATGCCGGGAAGGTTTCGCGCTGACATTCGGATGCAAAGTGCGTCTTGAAAGCCCGATTGGCTCGTGTAGGGTGTTTATTTCGCGGCGCCGGCGACAGGTTTTTGCGGGCGATTGCCGGTTTGTGGGTAAGGCTTGCGGCCGCTTTCGCGGGCAAGCCCGGCTCCTACAAGAGCTGGGTTGTACGCAGCATGGGGGTTCGACGCGAATCCTGTAGGAGCCGGGCTTGCCCGCGAGAGGGCCAGATGAGCCTCTCTCGAATCAGGAGAGGATGCGGTTTATCTTTGGACAGGAGAGCAACGTGGACGACATCACCCGGCTTGCCGGCGAACTTGGCAAGCGCCTGCAGACCCTCAAGGCCCAGGTCACCACCGCCGAGTCCTGCACCGGCGGCGGCATCGCCGAGGCGATCACGCGGATTCCCGGCAGCTCGGCCTGGTTCGAGGGCGGCTATGTGACCTACTCCAACCAGCAGAAGACCCGTCAGTTGCAGGTGCCAGAGGCATTGTTCGGCCAGGTCGGCGCGGTCAGCCGCGAGGTGGTCGAGGCCATGGTCCGTGGCGCCCGGGCCCACAGTGGGGCGCGTTTCGCCGTGGCGGTCAGCGGCGTCGCCGGGCCGGATGGCGGTTCCGCCGAGAAACCGGTGGGCACCGTCTGGCTGGCCTGGGGCGTCGGCGATGAACTGACCACCGAGCGCCGCCAGTTCCCCGGCGACCGTGATGCGGTGCGTCGGCAGACGGTGCAGGCCGCCCTGGAAGGGCTGTTGCGACGGGCGGAAGCAGAAATCGCAAATCAGGGGTAGGCGAGTCGCCAAGGCTGTGGAATAATACTGTCTACTTATACAGGTGTTGGCCGTCACAGGCCTTATTGATTACGTGAGGACTTTAATGGACGACAACAAGAAGAAAGCCTTGGCTGCGGCCTTGGGTCAGATCGAACGTCAATTCGGCAAGGGTGCCGTGATGCGTATGGGCGATCATGAGCGCCAGGCTATTCCTTCGATCTCCACCGGTTCCCTGGGCCTGGACATCGCCCTGGGTATCGGCGGCCTGCCGAAAGGCCGGATCATCGAGATCTACGGTCCGGAATCCTCGGGTAAGACCACCCTGACGCTTTCCGTTATCGCCCAGGCCCAGAAAGCTGGCGCCACCTGCGCCTTCGTCGACGCCGAACACGCCCTGGATCCGGAATACGCCGGCAAGCTGGGTGTGAACGTCGACGACCTGCTGGTTTCCCAGCCGGACACCGGCGAACAGGCCCTGGAAATCACCGACATGCTGGTGCGCTCCAACGCGGTTGACGTGATCATCGTCGACTCCGTGGCGGCCCTGGTACCCAAGGCCGAGATCGAAGGCGAGATGGGTGACATGCACGTGGGCCTGCAGGCTCGCCTGATGTCCCAGGCGCTGCGCAAGATCACCGGCAACATCAAGAACGCCAACTGCCTGGTCATCTTCATCAACCAGATCCGCATGAAGATCGGTGTGATGTTCGGTAGCCCGGAAACCACCACCGGTGGTAATGCGCTGAAGTTCTACGCTTCGGTTCGCCTGGACATCCGCCGTACCGGCGCGGTGAAGGAAGGCGACGAAGTGGTGGGCAGCGAAACCCGCGTCAAGGTCGTGAAGAACAAGGTGGCTTCGCCGTTCCGTCAGGCCGAGTTCCAGATCCTGTACGGCAAGGGCATCTACCTCAATGGCGAGATGATCGACCTGGGCGTGCTGAACGGCTTCGTCGAGAAGTCCGGTGCCTGGTACAGCTACAACGGCAGCAAGATCGGTCAGGGCAAGGCCAACGCGGCCAAGTTCCTGGCAGAGAACCCGGACGTCGCTGCGGCGCTGGAGAAGCAACTGCGTGACAAGCTGCTGAACACCAATGCTCCTGCGGACTTCAAAGGCAGTGCCACTGCCGACGAAACCGAAGACGATCTGGCTGACGCCGATATCTGAGTGAGCCGATGAGCGCCGTACTGGATACCCCGGTCGCCGTACGGCGTGCTGCAATGGACCTGCTCGCGCGCCGCGAGCACGGTCGAGTCGAGCTGACGCGCAAGTTGCGTCAGCGCGGCGCCCCGCCTGAAATGATCGACAGCGAACTTGACCGCCTGACGGACGAGGGGTTGCTGTCCGAATCCCGTTACCTCGAAAGCTTCGTTTCCTACCGTGCCCGTTCCGGCTATGGACCCCTGCGCATTCGCGACGAGTTGAGCCAGCGTGGCCTGCAGCGTTCCGATATCGAGCTGGCCTTGCGTGAAAGTGGCCTCGACTGGCAGGCGCAACTGGAAGAAACCTGGCGGCGCAAGTTCGCCGGGCGTTTGCCGGCCGATGCCCGCGAGCGTGCCCAGCAGGGCCGCTTCCTCAGTTACCGGGGTTATTCCATGGACATGATCGGCCGCCTGTTGAGCGGCCGAGGGCTGGATGACTGATCAGGTCGCCTTGATCGGTTCCCTTACGCGCGGCTGCGCGGTCACCGCCGGCTTGCTCCAGTTTTCCGGCTGGTTGATGAAGTCCACCAGTTCCCGCAAGCGTCCCTGATCCCGTGCCGTAAAGTGAAACGCCAGCCGTGACAGATGGCTGAATTGTGCTTCGTCGTGTTCCTGGCCCGCATAGCCATGCTGATGGAAACCCCCACTGACACACAGGTCGGCGAACAATTCGTCGAGTCGGGCCAGGGCCTGCTCGTTGAGCGGATGATTCATGCGGATCACGAACTGGTTCTTCAGCCAGCGGCTGGAGTGGAAGTTGCTGTAGAACTGGTTGATTTCCGCCACCGCCTCGTCGGCGCTGTACACCAGGCGGGCCAGCTTCAGGTCGTTGGGCAGGATGTAGCGGTTGGCTTCCAGCTGGTTGCGGATGAAGTCGATGGCGCTCTGCCAGAAGGTCCCGCCGGGTGTATCCAGCAATACCACAGGTACCAGCGGGCTCTTGCCGGTCTGGATCAGCGTCAGCACCTCCAGGGCTTCGTCGAGAGTACCGAAACCGCCCGGGCACAGCACCAGCGCGTTGGCTTCCTTGACGAAGAACAGCTTGCGGGTGAAGAAGAAGTGGAAGGACAGCAGGTTGACGGTACCGTCGACGGTCGGGTTGGCATGCTGTTCGAAGGGCAGGGTGATATTGAAGCCGAGGCTGTGCTCCAGGCCGGCACCGGCGTGGGCAGCGGCCATGATGCCACCGCCGGCACCGGTGATGACCATCAGGTCGGATTTGGCCAGGGCGGCACCCAGCTCACGGGCCTGGGCATACAGCGGATGTTCGATGGGCGTGCGGGCGGAGCCGAACACGGTGACCTTGCGGCGGCCCTTGAACTGGTCGAGCACGCGGAAGGCGTTCTCCAGTTCGCGCAGGGCCTGCAGGACGATCTTGGCGTTCCAGCGGTTGCGGTCGTCCTGGGCCATGCGCAGGACGGTCAGCATCATGTCGCGATAGAGCGGAAGGTTGGGGCTGTCGGGGGCAATCTGTTGGAGTTGTTCTTCGACCTGTTTCGTCAGGTCGACACCGTTGTTCTGGAAATGACGGGACAGCAAGTCATTCGGTTCGTAGGGCATGTAATGTCTCCTTCTGCACGGAACCTCTGGCGCGGCCGAAATCGTCGCCGGCGCCGCGACACTGCATGTGTCGCTGTACATCCAGTCTGATGCCTGTGCATGACAACTGGCGAATTGATCATGGGCCCAGCAGGCCTTGTCGGCAACCGCTTGTTGTTTCATTGCGGATGATTTGTGCCGCTCGTCAGAAGCACTGCCTCGGGGGCGCGGCTCTGATTTACTTAACCTCGGGTCGAGCGGAAACGTCGCATCGGGGTTGGCCGGTTCGGGTGCGGCGCACGGAGGCGGGTAATGGAGAGAGTGACACTGGAAGTCGATACCGAGTTGTATCAGCTGTTAAGAATGGCCGCGCAGGCCAATCACCTCAGCCTCGAGGAGGAATGCCTGCGGCGCCTGGAGGGCGCTGACCGGCGTTCGCGTTACCTGCAGGCCCTGGTGGCGGAACTGCGCGCCGATGATGAACAGCGGCGCCAGGCCCGGCAGTAATTACTTCTTCTTCGCCGGTGGTTCTTTCGGGCAGTCGCTCTCCACGAAGCGGACCGAGGCGACGGGGCGATTGCTCTTATTCTCGGTGAATTCGTAGCGCATGATCGCGCCCTGGGCCATCAGCTTGCGGTAGTTGACGTTGCGGCAGACGCTCGCACCCATTTGCAGGTAGACCACCTTGGGGTTGTCACGCATGCTCTGGGCGTAGTCGGACTGCACGCTCAGGTGGTCGATCAGTTGATTGTCCTCGACCGTGTAGGCAACTTCCAGGATGTGCTCGTTGATCTCGCGAGGCAGGGTTTCGTTGCTCTTCTGCGCGACGTCCTTGAGCATCTTGTTCAGTTCGAAATCCTTCAGCGATGCCGCCTGGGCACTGAAAGGCAACGCCAGCAAAAGGGCGATGGACGGTACGGTAAGGCGCAGCATGCAACTCTCCTGGTTCGGTAACTGGTGCTTCGACCCATTGTCGGGCTGTGCGTTCAGTGGTCGCGAAGTATAGAGGGCCGTTGTCGGACCTACTAGCTCGCTGCTGAAGGAAAATGCCGAGATCAAGCCGCGCAAACCCGTTGGCGGCCTCTGTTAGACTGCGCGGACTTTTCACCGCTGTGAGCCGTACTCCTCGTGTCCAATCCTTCCTGCCGCCAGCGTGGCCCCCTATGAGCCACGCTGTTTCCCGTCTGCGCGCCGAGCGCCTGGCCCGCGCGAAAGCGCCATTCACTGCCCGCGGCTCGCGAGCCGAGCGTTGTGAACGGTGTCGTGTGATCCCCCAATACTGCCTGTGTGGCTGGCTTGCGCGGGTACCGGCACGCTCGGCGATCTGCCTGCTGATGCATGACGTGGAACCGATGAAACCGAGCAATACTGGCTGGCTGATCGCCGACGTGCTGGCTGATACCACCGCCTTCAGTTGGTCGCGTACCGAAGTCGACCCGCAATTGCTGGCGCTGCTGGACGATCCGCAATGGCAGCCGTTCATTGTGTTTCCCGGCGAATTCGTCGCCCCGCAGCGGGTGGTGACCGAGGTACAGCCGGTGGAGGGCAAACGGCCGCTGTTCATCCTGCTGGATGCGACCTGGACCGAGGCACGCAAGATGTTTCGCAAGAGCCCGTACCTGGAGCGTTTCCCGGTGCTGAGTCTGGAATCGGAACAACTGTCACGCTACAAGCTGCGCCGCTCCAAGCGTGACGATCACTTCTGCACGGCGGAGGTCGGCGCCCTGTGCCTGGAACTGGCCGGCGATACCCGCGCTGGCGAGGCGGTGAGCGCCTTGCTGGAGGTCTTCACCACCCATTACCTGGGCGCCAAGTTCCAACTGCCGATCGATTTCGACGACGAAGCCCACCGGCGACTCAGGCCTTTTCTCCCGGCGCCGTAGCCGTTGCCTGCGGCCACAGTTGGGCGACCAGCATGCCGGCCAGCATGAGGGCGCAGCCGATATAGCCGCGCAGGTGCAGCGACTCGTTGAGCAGCCAGGCCCCGGCGATGGCGGCGAATACCGCCTCCAGCGAGAAGATGATGGCGGCATGGGAAGCGATCGCGTCCTTCTGGGCGATGACCTGCAGGGTGTAGCCGATGGCGACCGCGACGACGCCACCATAAAGAATCGCCGGGCCGGCCGCGACGATGGCCGGCCAGTGGATCGGCTCCAGGCACAGGGCCAGCACCAGGCTGGCCACGGCGCAGGTGGCGAACTGCAGGAAGGCCAGGCGGATCACGTCGTGGCGCCTGGCGAACACCCCCACCAGAATCACGTGCCCGCCCCAGACGAAGGCGCCGATCAGTTGCAGCCAGTCTCCCGGCGACACCTGGAACTGCTCGCCGACGCTCAGCAGGAACATGCCGACCACTGCGAGCAGCGCTCCCAGCCAGGTACCGATACCGGTCTTGTGGCCGATGAACAGTCCCAGCAGCGGCACTACAATCACATAGAGGCCGGTGATGAAACCGGCGTTGGTCACGGTGGTGAACAGCAGGCCGACCTGCTGCAGGTTGATGCCCAGTGCCAGGGCCAGGCCCATGAGCATGCCGCCGAGCAACAGGCCGCGGGTGAGAAACGGCTCGGGCCGGATCTGCTGGGGAGGGCGGCGCAAAACCAGCGGCAGCAGGCACAGCGAGCCGAGGGCGAAACGCAGGCCGGAATAGAGGAAGGGGCCGACATGTTCCATGCCCGAGGTTTGCGCGACGAAGCCGGAGCCCCAGATCATGGCGGTCAACAGCATCAGGATATCGGCACGCAGGGCTTGGCTTCGCATAAGGGCACTCTTGTCAGATAGCCGGTGACTTTGCCGTAAAGCATCGAACTTGACCACCCCGCCCGTGCTGGGCATGCTTGGCGCCGATTCGGGTGCGGCAGAATGTTCGAACGCCGGTTCCTCCGGGCCCCAGGCGTATCACGTGCCCTTTGACGCATGGCCTTCTCAGGCCGTCGCTTCGAGATGCCTCGGCGTGTATCGATCCGATCGATGCCGCCTAGAAAACAGGATCATTTGAAAAATGACCACATACGAAATCCTGATCGCCGATGACCATCCTCTCTTTCGCAGCGCACTGCGCCAGGCCTTGACCCTCGGGCTCGGCCCCGAGGTGCGGCTGGTGGAGGTGGCGAGCATCGCCGAGCTGGAAACCCGCCTGACCGAGAAAGCCGACTGGGACCTGGTCCTGCTGGACCTGAACATGCCCGGCGCCTATGGCTTCTCCGGCCTGGTGCTGCTGCGTGGCCAATACCCGCAGATTCCGGTGGTGATGGTTTCGGCCCAGGAGGAAGCCGCGGTGGTAGTGCGTTCCCGAGAGTTCGGTGCCAGCGGTTTCATCCCCAAGTCCAGTTCCCTGGAGGTGATTCAGCAGGCCGTGCGCAATGTGCTCGACGGCGAAGTCTGGTGGCCGCCCCAGGCGTTCGAGGCGGTCAGCGTTTCCGATGAGGCCAAGGCCGCCAGTGCCGGCCTGTCGAGCCTGACGCCCCAGCAGTTCCGGGTGTTGACCATGGTTTGCGAAGGCCTGCTGAATAAACAGATCGCCTATGAGCTGAGTGTGTCCGAGGCGACCATCAAGGCTCATGTGACGGCGATCTTCCGCAAGCTGGGGGTGCGTACCCGAACTCAGGCGGCGTTGCTCCTGCAACAACTTGAGTCAATTTCGAGCCAGTAAAAACGCCTGTTATTCACGCTTTTTTGACTTTGGTTGAACTAGCTTTCCCACACCATTTTGCTCAGTTGCCTACCTATGTCGTCGCCTTTTAAAGGTCAAACCGGTTTAAAACGTATCCTCAACGCGTCGGGATATTCCATGGATGGCCTGCGTGCCGCCTTCACCGGTGAGGCGGCGTTCCGCCAACTGGTGTTGTTGAACGTGATCCTGATCCCGGTGGCGTTCTTCCTCAACGTCAGCCGGGTCGAGCGTGCTTTGCTGATTGCCGTGTGCCTGCTGGCGCTGATCGTCGAGTTGCTCAACTCGGCGGTGGAGGCGGCCATCGACCGCATTTCCCTCGACCGTCACCCCCTGTCGAAAAACGCCAAGGACATGGGCAGCGCCGCGCAGTTCGTGGCCCTGAGCATGATCGCCCTGGTCTGGGCGGTGATCCTGCTCTAGACCAGGCTCGGCAGCACGATCTCATCGCTGCGGCGTACGCCGGCGGTGAGGTTGCGGCACAGCTCCAGGAATTCGCGCATTGCCGAGGTCTGGTACTTCTGTTTATGCCAGATGAAGTAGAACTGCCGCGCCAAGTCCAGTTCCGGGGTTTCCACGGCCACCAGGCTGCCGCGGCGGAAGGCATCGCGTAGCGCCAGGCGCGAGATGCAGCCGATGCCCAGCCCCGATTCCACCGCACGCTTGATCGCTTCGGTGTGTTCCAGCTCCAGGCGCACATTCAGTGAGCTGCGGTGATGACGCATAGCCTGGTCGAAGGTCAGCCGGGTGCCCGAGCCCTGTTCGCGCAGGATCCAGGCTTCACGGGTCAGTTCCTCCAGGCTCGCCTGGCCGCGTCGGGCCAATTGATGCTGCGGAGCACAGAACACCACCAGTTCATCCTCGACCCAGCTCTGCACCTCGATATCGGGGTGGCTGCAGTCGCCTTCGATCAGACCCAGATCAATTTCATAGTGCGCCACCTGCTGCACAATGTTCGCCGTGTTCTGCACATGCAGTTTCACCTGGCTCTCCGGGTGCAACTGCATGAAGCTGCCGATCAGCAGGGTCGCCAGGTAGTTGCCGATGGTCAGGGTCGCGCCGACGGCCAGGGAGCCGAAGCCGGACTTGCCGTTGAGCAGGTCCTCGATTTCCTTGGCCTGGTCGAGCAGGGCCACGGCCTGGGGCAGCAGTTGCTTGCCCAGGGCATTGAGGCTCAGGCGCTTGCCGGCGCGATCGAACAGTTGGCAGCTCGATTGCCGTTCCAGTTCGGTGATCGAGGTGCTCGCGGCGGACTGGGAAAGCGCGAGCAGGCCGGCGGCCCGTGATACGCTTTCCTGCTGGGCGACGGCGACGAATACTTGAAGTTGACGGAGAGTAAATCGCATATCTATATAACCGATAACCCTTATCTTGATAATTCATTTAACAGATATTGTCGCCGCCATTAGAATGCTATGCAATTGCGCTCATTGATAGCGCAGGCCAAATCTCCAGGAGCCCTATCCCAATGAGCAACATGAATCACGAGCGTGTCCTCAGTGTTCACCACTGGAACGACACTCTGTTCAGCTTCAAGTGCACCCGCGATCCGGGCCTGCGCTTCGAAAACGGTCAGTTCGTGATGATCGGGCTGCAGCAGCCCAACGGCCGGCCGCTGATGCGCGCCTACTCGATCGCCAGCCCGAACTGGGAAGAACATCTCGAATTCTTCAGCATCAAGGTGCCGGATGGTCCGCTGACCTCGCAACTGCAGCACCTGAAGGAAGGCGATGAGATCATCATCAGCAAGAAGCCTACCGGTACCCTGGTGCTCGACGACCTGAAGCCGGGCAAGCACCTGTACCTGCTGAGCACCGGCACTGGCCTGGCGCCATTCATGAGCGTGATCCAGGATCCGGAAACCTACGAGCGTTTCGAGAAAGTGATCCTCTGCCACGGCGTGCGTTACGTCAACGAAGTCGCCTACCGCGAATTCATCACCGAGCACCTGCCGCAGAACGAATTCTTCGGCGAGGCGCTGCGTGAGAAGCTGATCTACTACCCCACCGTGACCCGCGAGCCGTTCGAGAACGAAGGTCGCCTGACCGACCTGATGCGCAGCGGCAAGCTGTTCCGCGACATCGGCCTGCCACCGATCAACCCGCAGGACGACCGCGCCATGCTGTGCGGCAGCCCGAGCATGCTCGAAGAGACCAGCGAAGTGCTCAACAGCTTCGGCCTGACCGTTTCGCCGCGTATGCGCGAGCCGGGTGACTACCTGATCGAGCGCGCTTTCGTCGAGAAGTAAGGTCCGTTTCGGACCTGTGGCAGCCGGCTTGCCGGCGATAGCGTCCGCAAGCCGGCTTCACAGAAAAAAGCCCGCGTTGCCGAAAGGCAGCGCGGGCTTTTTCGTTTCTGGCGTTTCTACTCGGCGGGCACGACTTCCAGCACGCGGATCACGCCCGCCTGCGGGTAGTGCCAGCGCACATCCAGGTCCCAGAACTGCGCGCCGTATTCCCGCTCGGGCGTGGGGGTCTGGTACGCCGGACGCGGGTCCTGGGCCAGGCACTGTTCGATCAGCTCGATCAGTGGCTCGCCCAGGCGCCGGGCGTGCGCCTGGGCCTGGTGCAGGGCGCTGTCCGCCCACTGCACGGGAATCAGCTGCGGCGCCGCGCTGGCGATGTCGTTGACGGCCGTGGCAACGCTGTCGGCATAGGGCACGTAGGGCTTGATGTCGAGAATCGGCGTGCCGTCCAGCAGGTCGATACCGGAGATCCACAGCCGATGGCCTTCGACCTTGTCCAGCCGCACCACCGACTGGCCGATACCGTTCGGCCGGTGCGTCGCCCGGGTGGCGAACACACCGATGGACTTGTTGCCGCCCAGGCGTGGCGGCCGCACCTTGAGCCGCGGCTTGGCCTCCAGGGCCTGGTGGAACAGGAACAGCAGCCAGACATGGCTGACCTGTTCCAGGCCTTGTACCGCATCGCCCTGGTCGAACGGTGCCAGCAGTTCCAGAACGCCGCGTGCCGCCGGCGCCAGTTGTGGCTGGCGCGGGATGGCGAATTTCTCCTTGAAACAGGAGCGCACGAAACCGATCGGCGAGACGCTGTAGCTCATCGCGGCAGGCCTCAGGCCTCGATCCCGAGGATATTGCGCGCCACCGCTTCGGCGATGCGGATACCGTCGACGCCGGCCGAGAGAATGCCGCCGGCATAACCGGCGCCTTCACCGGCCGGGAACAGGCCCTTGACGTTCAGGCTCTGCATCGACGCGTCGCGGGTAATGCGCAGCGGCGACGAGGTGCGGGTTTCGATCCCGGTCAGTACCGCATCGTGCAGCGAGTAGCCCTTGATCTGCCGCTCGAAGGCCGGCAGGGCCTCGCGGATGGCTTCGATGGCGAAGTCCGGCAGCGCCAGGGCCAGGTCGCCGAGGGCCACGCCCGGCTTGTAGGACGGCTCGACGCTGCCCAGGGCGGTCGACGGCTTGCCGGCGATGAAGTCGCCGACCAGTTGCGCCGGAGCCTCGTAGTTGCTGCCGCCGAGCACGAAGGCGTGGGACTCCAGGCGCTCCTGCAGCTCGATACCGGCCAGCGGGCCGCCCGGGTAGTCGACTTCGGGGGTGATGCCGACGACGATGCCGGAGTTGGCGTTGCGCTCGTTACGCGAATACTGGCTCATGCCGTTGGTCACCACCCGGTTCGGCTCGGAGGTGGCGGCGACCACGGTGCCGCCCGGACACATGCAGAAACTGTAGACCGAACGGCCGTTGCTGGCATGGTGCACCAGCTTGTAGTCGGCGGCGCCGAGTTTCGGGTGGCCGGCATACTTGCCCAGGCGGGCGCTGTCGATCAGCGACTGCGGGTGCTCGATGCGGAAACCGATGGAAAACGGCTTGGCCTCCATGAACACGCCGCGGCTGTGCAGCATGCGGAAGGTGTCGCGGGCGCTGTGGCCCAGGGCCAGGACCACGTGGCGCGAATGCAGCTGTTCACCGCTGTCGAGCACCACGCCGGTCAGTTGGCCGCCATCGAGCAGCAGGTCGGTGACCCGCTGCTGGAAGCGTACTTCGCCGCCCAGAGCCTCGATTTCCTTGCGCATGTTCTCGACCATGCCGGTCAGGCGGAAGGTACCGATGTGCGGCTTGCTGACGTAGAGAATCTCTTCCGGCGCGCCGGCCTTGACGAACTCCTGCAGAACCTTGCGGCCGTGGTGGTGCGGGTCCTTGATCTGGCTGTAGAGCTTGCCGTCGGAGAAGGTCCCGGCACCGCCCTCGCCGAACTGTACGTTGGACTCGGGGTTGAGCACGCTCTTGCGCCACAGGCCCCAGGTATCCTTGGTGCGCTGGCGCACTTCCTTGCCGCGTTCGAGAATGATCGGCTTGAAGCCCATCTGCGCCAGCAGCAGGCCGGCGAAGATGCCGCAGGGGCCGAAACCGACCACGATCGGCCGCTCACGCAGGTCGGTCGGCGCCTGGCCGACCACCTTGTAGCTGACATCCGGCGCCGGACCGACATTGTGGTCGTCGGCGAACTGCTTCAGCAGGGCTTCTTCGTTGCGCACCGCCAGGTCGATGGTGTAGATGAACAGCAGTTCGGACGACTTCTTGCGGGCGTCGTAGCTGCGCTTGAACACGGTGAAGTCCAGCAGGTCAGCGCTGGCGATGCCCAGGCGCTGGACGATGGCCGAGCGCAGGTCTTCATCGGGATGGTCGAGCGGCAGCTTGAGTTCGGTGATTCGTAACATGACAGGGTCCAGTATGCGGCCACGCGGGCGCGCCGGCTTTACAACAAACCGGAGATTATAAGCCCCAACGGCGGTTTTCCGTGAGGCTTGAATGACTGCTGGTCCGAATCAGTCGTTGCGGGCACCGCCGAACGTGGCGCAGCCGCGCTGCACCTGGCCGTTGATGCGCAATTCGGCGCTGAGGTGGCGGACACTGCCGGTGGTGCTGTCGACGCAGCGCTGCGGTGCCACCCACAGCTCGATGTGCTGGTTGTTGGCTTCGGTGCTCAGGCTGAAGCGCCCGTCACCCAATTGCTCTTCCAGGTAGGGCAGGACCAGGGGCGGCTGCTTGTCGCGCTCGAGGATCATGCCCTTGCCGCTGGCCTTGAACGACCAGTCCGGGCCATGGCCGCTGGCGATCACGGTCTGGCGCCGGAAGTCGAGGTCGGCGCAGCCGCCGGTATCGCGTTCCAGACGGTAGAGTTGCTGCAGGTTCAACTGGCCGTCGGAGCCGTCGGCCTTGCTCGACGAGAAGCTGCCGCGCAGGTCGACGAACAGTTTGCCGGGCTTGCCGGCGAAGGTCGCGGCTTGCTGGGCGATGCTGGTGTTGCCGCTGTCGTTGACGATGAAGCGGCGTTGTTCCTGGCAGGGCTGGAACAGCAGCTTGCCATCGACACTGCTCAGTTCGCCCTGCATGCGGTTCAGTCCGGCCGTGGGGTGCGGGCCGCTGGGGGCGAGCATCTGGCAACCGGCGGCGAACAGGGGCAGGGCGAAAATCATCAAGGAACGGGCGGCACGCATCATCGGGTCTCCTGGCAAGTGCCGCCACGTTACCCAGCCTGGACCCGCATCACAAGCCTTGTGGGAACCGGCTCAACCGACGCGGTAGGTCTGGCCGGTCTGCAGGCCTTCCACGCTCTTGGCGTAGGCCAGCGCCACGTCCACCGCCGCTACCGGCTTGAAGCCACGGAAGTAGGGCGCGTACTCGTCCATCGCCTCGACCAGCACGGTCGGGCTCACCGAGTTGATCCGCAGACCCCGCGGCAATTCGATCGCCGCCGCCTTGACGAAGCTGTCGATGGCGCCGTTGACCAGGCTGGCCGAGGCGCCGAAGCGGATCGGGTCATGACTGAGGACGCCGGTGGTCAGGGTGAACGAGGCGCCGTCACTGGCGTATGCGCTGCCGATCCGCACCAGGTTGACCTGGCCCATCAGCTTGTCCTGCAGGCCCACCGCGAAATCCTCTTCGGTCAGTTCGGCCAGCGGGGCGAACCTGACGTTGCCGGCGGCACAGACCAAGGCATCGAACTTGCCGGTCTGTTCGAACAATTGACGAATCGAGGCGCTGTCGCTGATGTCCACGTGCAGGTCGCCGCTGGTGCGGCCGATGCTGATTATCTCGTGTCGCTGGATTAGTTCCTTTTTGATGGCCGAACCGATGGTGCCGCTGGCACCAATCAAGAGAATTTTCATCCTGCGCTTGCTCCTGTGGGGGGATTGAACATTCAGTCTAGGCTGGATTTTTCCCCGGATAAGCGTGCTAATAGGCAACCTTTGGTTTTATTCTGGAAACAATCCCGTGAGCGAAATGGATGACCTGGCAGCCTTTGCCGTGCTGGTCGAAGCGGGCAGCTTCACGCTGGCCGCCGAGCAACTGGGGTGCAGCAAGGGGCAGTTGTCCAAGCGCATCAGCCACCTGGAAACACAGTTCGCGGTGCAACTGCTGCACCGCACCACCCGGCGCCTGAGTCTCACCGCCGCCGGAGCGGCCCTGCTGCCCCAGGCCCAGGTACTGGTGGTGCAGGTGCAACGGGCGCGCCAGGCGCTGGCCCGGCTCAAGGACGATATCGCCGGCCCGGTGCGCATGACGGTGCCGGTGTCCCTGGGCGAAACCTTTTTCGATGGACTGCTGCTGGAGTTCTCGCGCAATTACCCCGATATCCAGATCGAGCTGGACCTGAGCAACAGCTTCCGCGACCTGGTGCGCGAGGGCTTTGACCTGGCGATTCGCACCGAGACTGGCCGCGATGAGCGACTGGTGGCCCGGCCGCTGTTGGTGATCAACGAACTGACCTGTGCCAGTCCGGCCTACCTCGAGGCCCATGGTGAGCCGCAGACGCCCCAGGAGCTTGCCAACCATCGTTGCCTGCTCAACAGCCACTACAGTGGGCGCGAGGAGTGGCAATACCATCGCCAGCATGAACTGCTGCGGGTGCGGGTGGGTGGCACGTTTGCCAGCAACCACTACAGCCTGCTGAAGAAGGCCGCGCTGGCCGGTGCCGGTATCGCCCGGCTGCCGTCCTACGCGCTGGCCGCAGAGCTGGCAGACGGGCGTTTGCGCTGGCTGTTGCGCGACTATCACACCCGCGACATGCCGGCGTACCTGGTGCATCCCTACCAGGGCGGGCTGCCGCGGCGCACCCAGGTGCTGGCCGACTACCTGATCGGTTGGTTCAAGCGCAGCAGCGAGGCACTGGAGCGGCTTGAGCTGTAGTCATGCCGCTTGCAGCCGGGTAATGGCGCCGTAGCGAATCAGCAGGCCCAGCGTCTGGGCCGGATCGAATTCGGGGTCGGCTTCATGGGCGTGGGTCATGGCGCTTTCCAGCGCTTGTTCATTGAGCAGGCCCTGGATGAAGACCCGGCTGCCACGGTCGAGCCTGAACACCTCGACCTGCCAGTTGCAACGCAGTACCAGTGCCGCTTCACCCCGGCTCGGGTCGATCTGCTCCAACCGGCCTTCGCCCTGGTGCGCCAGCCAGATCGACAGCGTCGCGTAGGGTGACTCCAGCACCGCGACGCTGGGGTGCAGGCCGACCAGCAGGCGGCCCAGCGACTCCGGTGCCGTCAGGTGCAGGCCGATCTGTTCCGGGCTCAAGGGCGTGGCATCGGCGGCGTGATAGGCGTTGATCCGCAGGCGCTCCAGGCACGCGACGTCGGCCAGGTACGGCACGCTGGCCGCTGGCGCGAAGCCGCGGATGAACGTGGCGAACTCCCGACCGTAGTCGTTGAGGATCGGGCTGCGGGGCGGGTGCTGCCGGACATGCACGGCGGCCATGGCCCGGAAGAACTCGTCGCCGACCAGTGCCCGGACCACCGGGTAACTGTCGGCCAGGGCGTTGATCAGCGAGCTCTGGACATTGTTGCGGTACACCGCGAAACGGCTGGCCGGATCGGCACCGTTGCGGCTGTGCAGGCCGGGCGGGCACGGCTGTTGCGGGTCGAGCAATGCCGCGCTGAAGCGGTCCAGGTCACTCATCGACGTACCTCGACACCATCGAGCAGGGCCTGGGCTCGTGCCGCTTCAACGAGCAATTCGCTGAAGGCCGGGACGCGGTTGTCGCGCTCGATCAGGGTCGGCAGCGCCCCGGTCCTGGCCAGCACCTGCTGGTAAAGGGCCCAGACCGCCGAATCGATGGGCGCGCGGTGATCGTCGATCAACAGACGGTCGCCGAGGCTGTCACGGTCCTCGGCGAAGCCGGCCAGGTGAATCTCGCCGACGGCTCGCAACGGCAGGGCCCCGATGTAGGCCAGTGCATCGCGTTGATGGTTGACGCAGGAGACATACACGTTGTTCACGTCCAGCAGCAGGCCGCAGCCGGTGCGGCGAATGATCTCGCCGATGAAGTCCGTCTCGTCCAGGGTCGAGCGCTGGAATTGCAGGTAGGTCGCCGGGTTTTCCAGCAGCATCGGGCGTTTCAGGGTGTTCTGCACCAGGTCGACATGTTCGCAGACCCGTTGCAGGGTGGCCGGGTCGTAGGCCAGTGGCAGCAGGTCGTTGAGAAACACCGGGCCGTGTCCCGACCAGGCCAGGTGTTCGGAAAACGACTGTGGCTGGTAGCGCTCGATCAGCCTGGCCAGGCGCTGGAGGTGTTGCCGGTCCAGCGGGCCTTCGCCGCCGATGGACAGGCCGACCCCGTGCAGCGACAACGGATAGTCTTCGCGAATCCGCCCCAGGTAATGGTGGAACGGGCCGCCGGCGACCATGTAGTTCTCGGCATGCACCTCGAAGAAGCCGAGGTCGGGGCGGCTGTCGAGGACCACCTGGAAGTGCTCGCTCTTGAGCCCCAGCCCGACCCTGGATGGGAGCGGGTGGGCGCGGGCGCAATCAATGGGCGCGGATTGCGCTGACGGCGGCATTGCGCGTGTCAGCCTTTTTCGGTGAAGGCCTGCAGTTGGCCGAAACCGGTCGGCGAGGTGCTGCTGGCGGTTTTCTCGCAGGTGCCCTTGGGCACCAGTTTCCAGGCGCTGCCCTGGTTGTCCTGGGTCGAGGTACCGGCACAGCTGGTACCGGCGCCGGCGGCGCAGTCGTTCTGGCCCTTGGCGGCGACACCGAAGCATTTCTCGGTGTCCCCGGCGTGGGCGGTCATCGGCAGTGCGGCGATGCTCAGGGCGGAGCCCAGGGTCAGGGCGAGGGTGGCGGCGGACAGCGTACGGCTGGTGGCGTTGCTCATGGTCGATCTCCAATTGAAGAGGGCGCCTTCCTGTCTGGTGTGGGCAGCGAGGGTAGGCGGGGTGCGGCCAACATAATCGATTATGGGCGGCGAGGGTACGGACACGATGTTCCGGGCAAAGAAAAGCCCCGACAGAACGGGGCCTTCTCGTTGCACGGCAGTGGAATCAACCGCCCAGGTACGCTTCGCGGACTTTCGGGTCGGTCAGCAGGTCATTGCCGCTGCCTTCCATCACCACCCGGCCGTTCTCCAGCACGTAGGCGCGATCGGCGATCTTCAGCGCCTGGTTGGCGTTCTGCTCCACCAGGAACACCGTCACTCCGTCCTTGCGCAGTTGTTCGATGATATCGAAGATCTGCTGGATGATGATCGGTGCCAGACCCAGCGACGGCTCGTCGAGCAGCAGCAGCTTGGGCTTGCTCATCAGCGCCCGGCCGATGGCGAGCATCTGCTGTTCGCCGCCGGACATGGTGCCGCCGCGCTGGCTGAAGCGCTCCTTGAGCCGTGGGAACAGTTCCAGGACCTTGTCCATCTGCTCCTGGTAATCGCCCTTGTCGGTGAAGAAACCGCCCATGGCGAGGTTTTCCTCCACGGTCAGGCGCGAGAACACACGGCGGCCTTCCGGCACCACCGCGATGCTCTTGCGCATGATCTGCGAGGACTCCTGCCCCACCAGCTCTTCGCCCATGTAGCGAATGCTGCCGCTGTGGGCCCGCGGCGAACCGCAGAGGGTCATCAGCAGGGTCGACTTGCCTGCGCCGTTGGCGCCGATCAGGGTGACGATCTCGCCCTGGCGGACTTCCACGTTGACGCTGTGCAGGGCCTGGATCTTGCCGTAGAAGGTGGAAACGTTTTCGAACTGCAGCATTTACGCTTCCCCCAGGTAGGCTTTGATCACATCGGGATTGTCGCGGATCTGTTGTGGTGTGCCATCGGCCAGCGGCGTGCCCTGGTTGATCACGACGATATGGTCGGAAATGCTCATGACCAGTTTCATGTCGTGCTCGATCAGCAGCACGGTGACGCCGTGTTCCTCGCGCAGCACGCTGATCAGCGCCTTGAGGTCGTCGGTTTCCTTGGGGTTCAGGCCGGCCGCCGGTTCGTCGAGCATGAGGATCCGTGGACGGGTCATCATGCAGCGGGCGATTTCCAGGCGACGCTGCTGACCATAGGCCAGGGTGCCGGCCGGGCGGTTGGCGAATTCGGTCAGGTTGACCTTGTCCAGCCAGTACGCGGCGTATTCCATGGCTTCCCTTTCGCTCTTGCGGAACGACGGGGTCTTGAACAGACCGGCCAGGAAGTTGGTGTTCAGGTGACGGTGCTGGGCGATCAGCAGGTTTTCCACGGCGGTCATGTCCTTGAACAGACGCACGTTCTGGAAGGTCCGCACCACGCCCTTGCGGGCGATCTCGTGGCCGGCCAGGCCCTGGATCGGCTGGCCGTCGAGGATGATGCTTCCGGCGCTGGGCTTGTAGAAGCCGGTCAGGCAGTTGAACACCGTGGTCTTGCCGGCACCGTTGGGGCCGATCAGTGCCACGACCTGTTTCTCTTTCACGGTCAGGGCCACGCCGTTGACCGCCAGCAGGCCGCCGAAGCGCATGCTCAAGTTTTCGACTTTCAGGATCTCGCGGCTCATTTGCGCAGCTCCATGTGTGGACGTTGCATCGGCAGCAGACCCTGTGGACGCCAGATCATCATCAGCACCATCATGGCGCCGAACATCAACATGCGGTAATCGCTGAATTCACGCATCAGCTCCGGCAGCAGGATCATCACGATCGCTGCGAGAATCACCCCCAGTTGCGAGCCCATGCCGCCGAGCACGACGATGGCGAGGATGATCGCCGATTCGATGAAGGTGAACGACTCCGGGGTCACCAGGCCCTGGCGGGCGGCGAAGAAGCTGCCGGCGAAACCGGCGAAGCAGGCACCCAGGGTGAATGCCGAGAGCTTGATCACGGTGGGGTTCAGGCCCAGGGCGCGGCAGGCGATCTCGTCTTCACGCAGGGCTTCCCAGGCGCGGCCGATCGGCATGCGCAGCAGGCGGTTGATCACGAACAGCGCGAACAGCGCCAGCAGCAGGGCGACCAGGTACAGGAAGACCACCTTGCTCACCGGGTTGTAGGCCAGCCCGAAGAACTCGTGGAAGGTCTTCACACCCTCGGCGGCACTGCGCTCGAAGCTCAGGCCGAAGAAGGTCGGCTTGGGGATGTTGCTGATGCCGTTCGGGCCGCCGGTGAGGTCGGTGAGGTTGCGCAGGAACAGCCGGATGATCTCGCCGAAGCCGAGGGTCACGATGGCCAGGTAGTCACCGCGCAGGCGCAGCACCGGGAAACCGAGCAGGAAGCCGAAGGTCGCGGCCATCAGGCCGGCGACCGGCAGGCACAGCCAGAAGCTCCAGCCGAAGTAGTGCGACAGCAGCGCGTAGCTGTAGGCGCCCACCGCGTAGAAGCCGACATAACCCAGGTCGAGCAGGCCGGCCAGGCCCACCACGATGTTCAGGCCCAGGCCCAGCAGCACGTAGATCAGGATCAGGGTGGCGATATCGACCGCCCCCCGCGAGCCGAAGAACGGCCAGATCAGTGCGGCCACGATCAGGCCGATGATGATCCAGCGCTGGGTCCGTGGCAGGGTCAGGAACTGACCGACCTTGGGCGACACCAGCGGGCCACGGGACGACTTGAACATCGTGCTGACCTGCTGGCTGAACAGCACGCGCAGGAACATCAGCACCGAGCAGAGGGCGATGACGGTCAGGGTCAGGGGACCGGTGCCATGCACTTCGAGGTTGATCCCGACGATGCTCAGCTTCAGGCCGAGTACCGGAAAGGCCACGGCCCAGACCAGCAGGGCGCTGAACAGCGCCTGTTTGAGATATCTGTTCATACTTTCTCAACCTCCGGACGGCCCAGGATGCCGGTCGGACGGAACAACAGCACCAGGACCAGAAGACCGAACGCCACCACATCCTTGTACTGGTCGCCGAACACGTCGGCACCAAAGGCTTCGGCCACACCGAGCACCAACCCGCCGAGCATGGCGCCCGGAATGCTGCCGATACCGCCCAGTACTGCGGCGGTAAAGGCCTTCAGGCCCACCAGGAAGCCGGCGTTGGGGTTGATCACCCCGTACTGCATGCTCAGCAGCACGGCGGCGACCGCGGCCAGGGCGGCACCGATGACGAAGGTCAGGGCGATGATGTTGTTGGTGTTGATCCCCAGCAGGTTGGCCATCTTGATGTCTTCGGCGCAGGCACGGCAGGCGCGGCCCAGGCGTGAACGGGAGATGAACAGGGTCAGTCCGGTCATGGCGATCAGGGTGATCACGAAAACCAGGATCTGCATGTAGGAAATCAGGACTTCCTCTGCGCCCCCCGGACCGAAGGAGATGCTCCCCGGGATCAGGTTGGGAATGGACTTGTCCTTGGAGTCCTGGGACAGCAGTACGGTGTTCTGCAGGAAAATCGACATGCCGATGGCGGAAATCAGCGGAATCAGACGGTTGCTGCCGCGCAGTGGGCGGTAGGCAACGCGTTCGATACTGTAGCCATAGGCACTGGTCACGACGATCGTCGCGATGAACGCGGCGGTCATCAGCAGCGGCAGGGAGTGGATTCCCATCATGGCCAGCCCGGCAAGGACGATGAAGGCCACGTAGGAACCAATCATGTAGACCTCGCCATGGGCGAAGTTGATCATTCCAATGATGCCGTAAACCATTGTGTAGCCAATGGCTATCAAGGCATAGGTGCTGCCAATGGTCAGGCCATTAACCAGCTGTTGGAAGAAGTGATAGATCTCAGGCATTACAGCGCTCCTAAAAACCCGATACGCATTTCACTGGTGGAGTCATGTTCCGGCTCGTCGGGCGTGGTCTGTCGCCACGTTGGCACGAGCGTTTGCCAGCGAACCGCTGGTGACGGTTTTAAGATTTTCAGGTGAGCCAGCTCCCGGATCGCGGGTGTCAGGCCCATAAACCTCGTAAAACAAAGCCCACTGTGCAAACAGTGGGCTTGTTGACCTGTCAGGCCTGAGTTACTGAGGGGATACTTCGGTCTTCGGCTTGCCGAAGTGCCATTCGTAGACCACGAACTTGAAGTTCTTCAGGTCGCCCTTCTCGTCGAAGGACAGCTCGCCAGTCGGGGTCTTGAAGGTCCCGGCGTGGATAGCGGCAGCCACCTTGGCGGTGTCTTCGCTCTTGGCGTTCTTGATGCCGTCGGCGATCAGTTCGACAGCAGAGTAGGCCGGGAATACGAACGGACCGCTCGGATCCTTGCCGTCAGCCTTGATGGCGTCGACGATGGCCTTGTTCTCCGGGTCGGCATCGAAGGACTTCGGCAGGGTAACCAGCAGGCCTTCGGAAGCGTCCTGGGCGATCTGCGAGATGGAGTCGTTGCCGACGCCTTCCGGACCCATGAACTTGGCGTTCAGGCCTTTTTCCTTGGACTGGCGCAGGATCAGGCCCAGCTCTGGGTGGTAGCCGCCGTAGTAGACGAAGTCGACGTTGTTCTGCTTGAGCTTCTGGATGATCGAGGAGAAGTCCTTGTCACCGGCGTTCAGGCCTTCGAAGACCGCGACTTTCACGCCTTTCTTCTCGAGGGTCTGCTTGACCGCGGTGGCGATGCCTTCACCGTATTGCTGCTTGTCGTGCAGTACGGCAACCACTTTCGGTTTCACGTGGTCGGCGATGTAGTTGCCGGCGGCAGGGCCCTGGGCGCTGTCCAGGCCGATGGTGCGGAACACCAGCTTGTAGCCACGGGCGGTGATTTCAGGGCTGGTGGCCGCCGGGGTGATCATGATCACGCCTTCGTCTTCGTAGATGTCCGAAGCGGGCTGGGTGGAGCTGGAGCAGAGGTGGCCGATGACGAACTTGACACCATCGTTGACGACCTTGTTGGCGACGGCCACGGCCTGTTTCGGATCGCAGGCGTCGTCGTATTCGACCGCTTCGAGTTTCTTGCCATCGACGCCGCCCTTGGCGTTGATGTCCTTGATGGCCTGTTTCGCGCCCGTGAACTGCATGTCACCGTACTGGGTCACAGGGCCGGTCTTGGGGCCGGCGATGCCGATCTTGATGGTGTCTGCAGCGAAAGAATGGCTGGCGATACCGGCCAGAACCATAGCGGCGAACAGTTTGGAAATCTGCTTAGTCATTAGTGCTCCACTCTTGCTGTTGTAATTTTTATAGTCCTGACGCCAGGGCGGCAGAACCGGGTTTTGACAACCCGATTTTACCCGGCAACTGTACCGATACAGTTTAGAGCGCTCGTTTATCGCTTGGATAGCGGGCTGCCGGGGACAAAATCGGGAGATGTCGCTTAAATGAAAGAAAGAGACAGAATAGCGGCAGATGGCCATGCAGATTATTATCTGGATGTTGCTGAGCTTTCACGGCAATCCCTGCAACCCTGATCCTTCTTTCACCCCAACCTTTACATCCGGGTTTTTCTACCTTGAGTCGCGACGTTATGATTGCGCCGATTTTTTCTCAGGTGGAACTCCCATGATTGAAGAACCTAGCACCCTCTATGCCAAGCTGCTTGGTGAAACTGCATCTATCCGCTGGGAGGAGCTGCAACCGTTCTTTGCCCGGGGTGCCCTATTGTGGGTCGAACCGTCGCTGGATCTGATCGCCGCGGCGCAGGCCATGGCCGAGAATCAGACCGAGAAAGTAGCGGATTGGCTGGCCACCGGAGCGTTGGCCAAGGTGTCTGAAACGCGGGCCCAGGATCTTCTCGAGCGTGATCCGAGCCTGTGGGCGGTGGTGGTATCGCCCTGGGTGATGATCCAGGAAAGAGCAACTGGGTAATTCAAGGCACTGTAATGGTGCATATGCGTTATGCGTTTATGGCCTACGAGTGTGTAGGCCAGTAACCGCATGCAGCAGTAATGGCAGTTTGCCCGTGGAGAAAATCCACAGTCCCTGACAGGCATATCGCAGCTTCCCTGCCACGACATCCGATTCTGTAGGGCCCGGCTTGCCGGCTAAGCTTCTGGCGGCCTCAAGGGCCCATTCGCCGGCAAGCCGGGCTCCTACAGGGTGATGGGGGGGCGGTCGGCTCAGTACTCGGTCCGACCGGTGTGGCTGTTCAAGGAGATGACCTTGGTCTTGCCGATGCGGTGACGGTAGATCTCGCGCAGATACTTGATCGCCTTCTTCACGCAATCGCGGGACAGGCGGATATCGTTGATCGAGACGAACTTGTCCTTGTCGTTGATCAGTTCGCGGTACTTCTTCTCGTACATCGGCTTGATCGCGTACCAGTTGGTATCCAGGATCTTCGCCGGGTTCTCGAACTCGTTGAGCAGGTCGTCGATATGCCCTTCGTCGAACTCGTCGCGGGTGATGAACTCGAGCATCGAGTTGTCCAGCGTGTCGTCGAAGCGGTACGGGTTGCGCGCGAAGCAGCGCTTGATGAAGGCCACGATCAGGGTCAGGAAGTCGTCCGACAGGCACGGGCTCTTGGCAATCAGCGTGGTCAGCGACAGGTTGGCCGAGGCCCCGATCACCAGGGCGTATCGCTTGAGCGTGGTGTTGGGGAACAGGCTGTTGAGGTGGGTCTTGAGCCGGTTCAGGTCCATGTAGGACAGCTTGTAGTCCTTGGGCAGCGAGACGATCGAAACCACCGACGAGCAGTTCTTGAAGAAATGCAGGTCGTGCAGCGCCGCGGCGTCGTAACCCGAAGCCTTGTACTGCTCCAGGGCGGCGCGGTAGCGCTTGGACTCGATCGGCAGCAGGCTGATGCCTTCGATGGCCTGGGTGACCTTGTTGAAGTGCGGCAGGTCGATGGAGCGGAAGAACAGGTCGTCGATGTTCAACCGCTGCTGTTCCTTTTCGAACACCTTGAACTTGTCGCCGGTTGGCGCCGGCTGTTCCGGTACCACGGATTCGGCGTAGGCGATCGCCACGGGGCCTGCCAGGCTCATGAACAGGTCGTTGGCGTCCAGGCGGATGGTCTCGCCGATGTCGATGCCGGCACGACGGAAGTAGTTCTGGTCGTAGTCGGTGGTCACCGCCTGGGCGGTCAGGATGTTGAAGATCTGCTGGGAGATGTACTGGTTGGCGTGCTTCTCCATGGCATTGACATCGATGTTCTGGATATTGCCGTCATCGTTCTCTTCGGCATAACGCATGATGTCGTTGGAGATCAGCATCATCGCGTTCCATGGGCGGATACGGCCCATGACGCTGGCTTCGCTGCTGTCTTCATTGTCGAAGTTGTACGAGAAGTCCCACTCTTCCGACAGGTACTTGCAGAGCAGGCGGCCGGCGTTGATGTGCAGGGCCTCGGACATTTCGCTGCGATGGTCGGAGATGTTCGGCAGCACGCAGATGCCGCTGGTGAAGATCGGTTCGAAGACGAAGGAGTGGCCGCTCTTGCTGTCGTGCTCGTCCATCGGCTTGGTGTCGAACGTCTTGTTCATGTACGAGTACTGCTGGGCCAGGCCGAATTCCGAGGCCATGCCCGAACCGGTACCACCGCCGGCACTGAAGATCGAGAAGTACAGGCGCGACTGGTTGGCCTTGATGCCGCAGGAGTCGATCAGGTACGAGTGGATCATCTTCCAGTCGGGGCTGGAGAAGCGCTGGGTGTCCTTGTTCAGGATGATCTTGGCCAGGTACTGGCCGAGGATCGGGGCGTTACCCGCGCCACCGGCATGCACCTCGGACAGGTCCATGATCTTCATCTTGCTGTAGTCGCGGATGAACCCGCTTTTCTCGCCCTTGCGCGAAAAGCGGATGCGGCCGGCGATGTCCTTGTCCAGGTCGCCGAGCATCACCAGCGGTTCGACCAGAAACACCGGCTTGGCGGACTTGCTCTGCACCAGGCGCAGGTTATTGCGGATCCACTGGGCGGGGCGGTAGCCCTTGTCGACGGACTTGTCGTCGTTGTTGAATTCGTTGAGGTAGAACTTGCGGGCGTTGTAGACCAGTTCGGCGACATCCAGTGCGATGTTCGAGCCGCAGCGGCCCAGGCCGATCAGGCAGACCGAGGGGAATTCCTGTTCGCGACGGGCCTCGTTCTCCACCTCCAGGTGCGGTGGGCGCGGAAATACCATGTCGCGCAGACCGTCGAGGTTGTCGAGGATACGATCCGTATTGGTTTCGGTGAAATAAAGGTACTGCTGCGTCGCCAGTGGACGGGGCGTCGAGTAGGCCTTGTAGGTTTTTTCCACGACCGCGGGCGACATCAGATCGGATACTGCGTTGGCTGGGTTATTTTTGGAGGTCATTGTGCGCCATATGCCTGGTCTGGTTGGGCGGTCGAGGGGATATCAACGCGCCATCACGGTGAGAGATCGCGACTTTAACGCGCGATATTGGCTTGATCGATAGGGGTTGGCCCTAGGTTTCCCTAGGGCTAAACCCTGCTCTGGATATCGTTGAATCGGCCAGTATTTGACGTTCTTTAATTGACGGGGAACTTTTTATGAATTCTGTACTACCTGCCCTGGGGTTCGCCGGAATCGGCCTGATGGGGCTGCCGATGTGCCGTCGCTTGCTGGCCGCGGGGTACCCCTTGACGGTGTGGAACCGGTCGCCGCACAAATGCGCCGAACTGGTGGCGGCCGGTGCGCGGCAGGTCGCCACCCCTGCCGAGCTGTGCGCGCAGGCGGACGTGGTGATGCTGTGCCTAGCCGATACCGCGGTGGTGCAGGAGGTGGTTTTCGGGGTCGACGGGGTGGCGCAGGCGGCGAAGACGGGTCAACTGCTGGTGGATTTTTCCAGCCTGGAGCCCACGGCGACGCGACAAATGGCCGCGCGCCTGCTGGCCGAGCGCGGTGTGCGCTGGCTGGATGCGCCGGTTTCCGGCGGCACCGCCGGGGCCGAGGCCGGCAGCCTGGCGATCATGGCCGGTGGGGAAGTGGCCGATCTGGAACGGGTTCGCCCGGTCTTGCTGACCCTTGGCCAGCGCGTCACCCACATGGGGGCGGTGGGTGCCGGGCAGGTGACCAAGGCCTGCAATCAGATGATCGTGGCCTGCAATGCCCTGGTGATTGCCGAGGTGGTGGCGCTGGCGGAACGCTCCGGGGTGGATGCCAGCCTGCTGGCCGAAGCGCTCGGCGGTGGCTTCGCCGACTCCAGGCCGTTGCAGATCCTCGCGCCGCAGATGGCCGAAAGCCGTTTCGAACCGATCAAATGGCATGTGCGCACCTTGCTCAAGGACCTGGACGGTGCCGTGAAGTTCTCCCGTGAACAGGGTTCGGCGGCGCCCATCAGCGGATTGGCCGCACAGTTGATGCGCCTGCATGGTAGCCAGGGGTATCTGCAAAAGGATCCCGCGACATTGGTGAATCTGTATCGCGAGCCGCCGTCGCCGGCGGAGTGAGTGGCGTGACGCTGGGTGGTGGGCGCTGGTTGAGCTGCCTGATGGTCGCGGGCAGCTCTTCGAACAGCACCGGCCGGCTGAACAGGTGGCCCTGGATGTAGTCGCAGTCGTACTCGGCAAGGAACTCGTATTGCTGCTGGGTCTCGACGCCTTCGGTGACCACCTGCAGATGCAGGGTGTGGGCCATGACAATGATCGCCTGGATGATCTCCATGTCCGGGGCCGACTTGGGGATGTCGAGGATGAACGAGCGATCGATCTTCAGGGTATTGAGTGGCAGGCGCTTGAGGTAGGCCAGGGACGAGTAGCCGGTGCCGAAGTCGTCGATGGACAGCGAGACGCCGAGGGTACGCATCTGCCGCAACAGCTGCAGGGTATTGGTGATATTGCCCATCAGCGCGTTTTCCGTGACCTCCAGCTCCAGCCGGTTGGCGCAAACGCCGGTGCTGCGCAGGATGTTTTCAATGTCGTCGGCCAGTTCCTCGCGTGCCAGGTTCAGGGACGAGCAGTTGGTGCTGACCATCAGGTCGCTGTAGCCCTGTTCGTCCAGTGCCGCCAGGTCCTGGCAGGCGGTGCGCAGGACCCACTTGTCCAGATCGGCGATCAGGCCGTTGGCTTCGGCGATGTGCAGGAAGCGGTCCGGGGCCAGCAGCCCGTGTTGCGGATGGTTCCAGCGTACCAGGGCCTCGAGCTTGGCGACCTGGCCGGTCCTGACCGCACAGATCGGCTGGTAGAACAGTTGCAGCTCGCGGCCGTCGCGCAGCGCCTGGCGCAGTTGTTCCTCCAGTTGCAGTTCCAGGGTCGCCTTCGTCTTCAGGTTGGCGTTGAAGAAATGCAGGCTGTTGCGTCCGGCTTCCTTGGACTGGTACAGCGCCAGGTCGGCGTTCTTCAGCAGTTCCTCGCAGGTCTGGCCGTCCTCGGGGAACACGGCGATCCCGATGCTGGTGGTCATCACCATGCGCCGGCCGGCCAGTTCGATCGGTTCCTTCATCTTCTGCATGATGCGCTGGGCCATGTGCCGGGCTTCGTCGCGCTTGTGCAGGCTGATGAGGATGCAGAACTCGTCGCCGCCAAAGCGCGCGACCACGTCGTCATGGCTGCGGGTGGCACTCTTGATGTGCGCGGCGATGACCTTGAGCAGCTCGTCACCGGCGTCGTGGCCGAGGCTGTCGTTGATCCGCTTGAAGTGGTCGATGTCGAGGAACATCACCGCCAGCATGCCGCCATTGCTGCTGCGCTCGATCAGTCTTTCGGCGAAGATCTGGTTGAAGCCGCGTCGGTTGATCAGGTTGGTCAGGGCATCGTAGTGGGCGACCTGGGCCAGGGACAGGCGGGCCTGGTCCAACTGGCTGAGCAGCGCGTTGACCCGGCGCAGGTCCTGTTCCTTGTGCTGCAGCTTCTTGTCGGAGAGGGCCGCGCTGATGCTGCTGCCGATGATCAGCAGGGTGATCAGCGCAATGGTCATGCCCAGTTGCAGATGGTTGTTCTGCACCGCGGCGCCAAGGACGTCGCCTTCCGGGACGACCAGGCGCAGTGCCCACATGCCGGTGAAGTGCATGCTGACGATGGCGGCGCCCATCACCAGGCTGGCGCTGTACTTGAGCAGTTGATGGAAGATGCCGCTACCGGTGCGAAAGTGCCTGGCCAGCAGCAGGGCCGCCAGGCTGGCGCCGATGGCGATCAGTACCGACAGGCCGACGAGGCCGGGTTGATAGTACTGCTGTGCAGTCGAACGCAAGGCCGACATGCCGACGTAATGCATGGCGGCGATCCCCAGCCCCATCGACAGGGCGGCGCGAACGGTCTGGGAAGGGCGCAGTTCGGCGCGACCGAGGGTGTGCATGGCGAGAAACGAGGCGAACAGGGCGATCAGCAGCGAGACCATGGTGGTGGGCAGGTCGTAACTCATCGCGATGGGCGTTCGAAACGCCAGCATGGCGATGAAGTGCATGGCCCAGATGCCGCCCGCCAGGCAACAGGCACCGACCCAGCGCCAAAGGCGCTGTTGCGCCGGTTTTTCCACATGACCGACCCGTTCGGCCATGTCGAGCGTGGCGAAGCCCGCGGCGCAGGCCACCAGATAGGCCAGCATGACCAGCAGCGGATCGTGGCTGCAGTCGAGCAGCAACTGCCCTTGCTCGGGAAGTTTGTCGACAAAATGCAAACCCAGCCACTCCATAGCCTGTCCTATTCCGCCCTTGGACTACCGACGCTGCGCGCCGACCAATGGGTTGGAGTATAGAGGCTCGTCTGGAGCCGGGAGCCCTAATGGCAGAGTGCTCCCAATGATTTGGCGATGAGCTAAATAGCGATTGGTACTAAGCCGGGCTGCTGTTCGGGCTCCAGGGGCGGCAGGCCGAAGGCGGCGCGGGCCGCATCGCAGCGTTCGTTGGGTTCACCGTTGACCCAGGCGGCATCGAATTCGCGGCAGGGGCTGGAGCGCTGGTGGTAGATCGAGCAACTGACCCCTTTACCGACTTCACCTTCAAGAGCGGTGCAGCGCGGCTTTTTCCCTTCGGTACCGTTCATGGCCACGCGGCTCGGACTGATCTGGCTGACCAGTTCGTCGGGCACCAGGCCGCCGCCCGACACGCACTCTCCCCAATAGAACGAGACACGGAAATAGGAACAGCAGGCACCGCAATTCAGACACGGATTAGCATCAGACATGGAAGGTCAACGGAGAAAGAAGAAGGGAGGGAGTTTGGCACTATTCTAGGCTTCGGCCGCGGCTTTGTAAGGGGGTGTTACAAGTATTTTTACGGGTCCCGATAGAGCCTCCATTGGCCGGTATCAGCGCCGCGAATGGTGGCAGACAGGCGATATCAGGCTGACTAGATTGAGTGGCAGCCAAGCCCTATAACAATAAAGAGACGGACCCCATGCAGAACTCGACCCAAGCGGCGAATGCCTGGCGCATTCTGTTCCTGTTGTTCCTTGCCAACCTATTCAATTTCTTCGATCGGACCATCCCGGCGATCATCATCGAACCGATCCGCATGGAGTGGCACCTGAGCGATTTCCAGATCGGCATCATCGGCACCGCCTTCACCATCGTCTATGCCATTGCCGGCCTGCCCCTGGGGCGCATGGCCGATAACGGTTCGCGCAGCAAGCTGATGGGCTGGGGGTTGGCGGTCTGGAGCGGGCTGACGGCGGTCAATGGCCTGGTGGGCAGTTTCTGGAGCTTCCTGCTGGTGCGCATGGGCGTCGGGATCGGTGAGGCCAGCTATGCGCCAGCGGCCAATTCGCTGATCGGCGATCTGTTCCCGGCCCATCGCCGGGCACGGGCCATGGGCATTTTCATGCTGGGCCTGCCGTTGGGGCTGTTGCTGGCGTTCTTCACCATCGGCGCGATGGTCAAGGCGTTCGACAGCTGGCGGGCGCCGTTCTTCATTGCGGCGGTCCCCGGCCTGGTGCTGGCGCTGTTCATGTTCTTCATCAGGGAGCCCAAGCGCGGCGCGGCGGAAACCGTACAGGTCGCCCAGACACGGATCGAGCGGCCGGTACGGCGCCTGCTGGCGATCCCGACCTTTCTCTGGCTGGTGCTGGCGGGGCTGACCTTCAATTTCGCCACCTACGCCTGCAACTCCTTCCTGGTGCCGATGCTGCAGCGCTACTTCCAGATGCCGTTGCAGGAAGCGGCGGTGGCCACCGGGGTGATCGTCGGTGTGACCGGCCTGGTCGGGCTGACCCTGGGCGGCTGGGTGGCGGACAAGATTCACCAGCGCATCGCCAACGGACGCCTGCTGTTCGCGGCCGTGAGCCTGGTGGTGTCGACCCTGGCCACGGCCTGGGCACTGCATGCCGGGCGGATCGAGATCGGTGTGTTCGTCGCCGTATTCAGTGTCGGCTGGCTGTTTGCCTACAACTTCTACACCTGCGTCTATACCGCGATCCAGGACGTGGTCGAGCCGCGGCTGCGGGCGATGGCGATGGCGGTGTATTTCGCCGGCCTGTATCTGCTGGGTGGCGGGCTGGGGCCGGTGGTGGTCGGCCTGCTGTCCGACCATTTCGCCCATGCGGCGATGCTGGCGGCAGGTGCGCAGGAAATGACCGAGGCATTCAAGGCCGTGGGTCTGCATGACGCGATGTATCTGATTCCGGCGGCGTTGCTGCTGACGCTGCTGTTCCTGTTCCAGGCGGCACGGTGTTTCAGTCGGGATGCGGCGCGGATGCGCGAGGGGATGGGGCAGGAGCAGGAAGGCGTGGCACCTGTAACGGCTTGATAGTCAGTTGAATGGGGGCCTGTTCGCGGATGAATCCGGCACCCACAGTGGAGCGGTGTTCACAGATTTTGTGATCACCACTGGACCTGTGGGAGCCGGATTCATCCGCGAACAGGGGCCCTGAAGCCCTAAACGAATCCCGCCCCACAGCGCACCGTCATATCAACCGGCGACCAGCACCCGGATCGCTTCCAGGCGCAGCGCCGCCTTCTCCAGCATCGCCAGCCCCTGTTCACGCTGTTTGCGCAGTGCGACCAGCTCGCTGTCACGCACGCTCGGGTTGACGGCCTGCAACGCGGTCAGGCGCGCCAGTTCCTCGTCGGTATCGGCCGCCAGGCGACGTTGTGCCTCGGCCACGCGTTCGGCGTGACGAGGGGCGACTTTCGCTTCGCCGGCGTTGATCTTCGGCGCCAGGCTGTCGCGCTGGGCCTGGATGAACTTGTTGGCGCTGGCCTTGGGCACGCTTTCCAGCTGGTCGTTCAGGGTTTCGAACGCGACGCGTGGCGACAGGTCGTTGCCGTTGGCGTCCAGCAGGCAGCGCAGGGCGGCCGGCGGCAGGTAGCGGCCCAGTTGCAGCGAGCGCGGTGCGACCACTTCGCTGACGTACAGCAGCTCCAGCAGCACGGTGCCCGGTTTCAGTGCCTTGTTCTTGATCAGCGCCACGGCGGTGTTGCCCATCGAGCCGGACAGCACCAGGTCCATGCCACCTTGCACCATCGGGTGTTCCCAGGTGATGAACTGCATGTCTTCGCGCGACAGCGCCTGGCCGCGGTCGTAGGTGATGGTCACGCCTTCGTCGTCGCCCAGCGGGAAGCTGGCGTCGAGCATCTTCTCGCTCGGCTTGAGGATCAGGGCGTTTTCCGAATGGTCCTCGCTGTCGATGCCGAAGGCGTCGAACAGCGTCTCCATGTAGATCGGCAGGGCGAACTGGTCGTCCTGCTCGAGGATCTCCTCGACCAGGGCCTCACCTTCACCGGCACCGCCGGAGTTGAGTTCCAGCAGGCGGTCGCGGCCGGTGTGCAATTCGGCTTCCAGGCGCTCGCGCTCGGCACGGGCCTCGTCCACCAGCTTCTGCCACTCGCCGTCGTCGCCGCCTTCGAGCAGCGGCAGCAGGCGTGGGCCGAACTGGTGCTGCAGGGCATTGCCGGTCGGGCAGGTATTGAGGAAGGCGTTCAGGGCATCGTGGTACCACTGGAACAGGCGTTCCTGCGGGCTGGTTTCCAGGTACGGCACATGCAGCTCGATCACGTGCTTCTGGCCGATCCGGTCCAGGCGGCCGATGCGCTGTTCCAGCAGGTCCGGGTGCGCCGGCAGGTCGAACATCACCAGGTGGTGGGCGAACTGGAAGTTGCGGCCTTCACTGCCGATTTCCGAGCAGATCAGCACCTGGGCGCCGAATTCCTCGTCGGCGAAGTAGGCGGCGGCGCGGTCACGCTCGAGAATGTTCATGCCTTCGTGGAACACGGTGGCCGGGATGCCGGAACGCACGCGCAGGGCGTCCTCCAGGTCCATGGCGGTTTCCGCGTGGGCGCAGATCACCAGCACCTTGGTGCGCTTGAGCATTTTCAACTGGTCGATCAGCCACTCGACCCGTGGGTCGAAGCGCCACCAGCGTTCCTCGTCACCGCCTTCGGTCTGGGCCTGGAAGCTGACTTCCGGGTACAGCTCGGCGTGTTCGCCCAGCGGCAGCTCCAGGTATTCGTCCGGGTTCGGCAGCGGGTAGGCGTGCAGCTTGCGCTCCGGGAAGCCCTGGACGGCGGCGCGGGTGTTGCGGAACAGCACGCGGCCGGTGCCGTGACGGTCGAGCAGTTCGCGTACCAGACGCGCGCTGGCTTCGCTGTCGCCGTCGTTGACCGCGGTGAGCAGGGCCTCGCCTTCGTTGCCGAGGAAACCCTGGATGGTCTTGTGGGCGGCCGGGGACAGACGGCCCTGGTCCAGCAGTTCCTGCACCGCTTCGGCCACCGGGCGATAGTTCTCGCTTTCGGCGCGGAACGCGGCCAGGTCGTGGAAACGGTTCGGATCGAGCAGGCGCAGGCGCGCGAAATGGCTTTCCTGGCCCAGCTGTTCGGGGGTGGCGGTCAGCAGCAGTACGCCGGGAATGGTCTCGGCCAGTTGTTCGACCAGCGTATATTCCGGGCTGGCCTTGTCTTCATGCCAGACCAGGTGATGCGCCTCGTCGACCACCATCAGGTCCCAGCCGGCGGCGAACAGCGCATCCTGGGCCTTTTCGTCCTCGACCAGCCACTCCAGGGCCACCAGGGCCAACTGGGTGTCTTCGAACGGGTTGCTGGCATCGCTCTCGATGAAGCGCTCGGCATCGAACAGCGCGACCTGCAGGTTGAAGCGCCGGCGCATTTCCACCAGCCACTGGTGCTGGAGGTTTTCCGGGACCAGGATCAGCACGCGGCTGGCGCGACCGGACAGCAACTGGCGATGGATCACCAGGCCGGCCTCGATGGTCTTGCCCAGGCCCACTTCGTCCGCCAGCAGGACCCGTGGCGCGATACGGTCGGCGACTTCCCGGGCGATGTGCAACTGGTGGGCGATCGGTTGCGCACGGGCGCCACCCAGGCCCCAGAGCGGCGATTGCAACTGGCGGCTGGTGTGTTCCAGGGTGTGGTAGCGCAGCGAGAACCATGGCAGCGGGTCGATCTGCCCGGCGAACAACCGGTCGCTGGCCAGGCGGAACTGGATGAAGTTCGACAGCTGGGTTTCCGGCAGCGCGACGACTTCGTTCTGCACGTTGAGGCCGTGGTAGACCAGCAGCCCGTCGACATCCTCGACTTCGCGCACGGTCATCTTCCACCCCTCGAAGTGGGTGATGCTGTCCCCGGGCGAGAATCGCACGCGGGTCAGGGGCGCATTCCTTAGCGCGTACTGGCGAGTGTCGCCAGTGGCCGGATAGAGCACGGTCAACAAGCGGCCATCCTGTGCCAGAACGGTGCCCAAACCCAGCTCGGCTTCGCTGTCACTGATCCAGCGTTGCCCCGGTTGATACTGCTGCGCCATGCTGCCTGACTCCCGCCTTGAAAAAGCCGACTATCTTAACGGAATCGACGCTTTCAGGCCAAAGCTCTTGATCGAAAGGACTGATCCGAGAAAGTACACCGACCCAGGCTGAAAGGTCGTTGAGCATGACGTTCGTCGGAGCGTATTGCACCCTTTAGCGATAACCGGGTCACAGTTTCGCGACTGACGGCTCAAGTCACGGGGGCCGCCGCCGAAAGCCTGCCGACAGGAGAAAAAATCATGCTGCCACCGATGTTACCCCTGAGTGCCGTGCCGGTCACTTCCCAGCAGGACCCGATCCGACCGCGACCGGATATCCCGCCTGTGGTGCCCGTGCAGGAAAGCTCCAACGAGAGCACCATCGACCTGCAGAAGCGCGACCCGGAAGAGGCCGCGTGGCAGTTGCGCGAGGAACAGCGGCGCCAGCAGCAACAGCAGCAACGCCGGCGTGAGGCCGAGGATGATCCGCAGTTGCACCTGGCGGTGCCGGGCGACGAATTGAACGCCGACAACACCGTACCGGTGGTCGCATTGATGGAAGAGCAGCCGCGTCAGGGCCTGCTGGTCGACGTCGAGGTCTGACGGCGCTCTTCGGCCAGTTGCCCAAGGGCCTCCAGCAGCAAGCCGATCTCCTGTTCGGTATTGAGATAGCTCACCGCGACCCGGGCAATCGCCGGCAGTTCGCGGGCCTGCATGTCCAGAGGCGTGTAGGCGGTGCCGTTGGCACCGATGTTGATAGCGCTTTCGGCCAGCCGTTGTTTCAGCGCCAAGGCATCCCATCCTTCCAGAGTGAACGCAATCAGGCCCGACTGCTGTCCGGGCAGGCCCAGGTCGTGCAGTTCCAGCCCGGGGATCTTGCGCAAGGCTTCGCGCAATCCTGTCGCCAACCGCTGAATCCTGCCGCGAATACGCGCGATACCCAACTGATTGGCCTCCTTCAGCGCATTGGCCAGGCCGGCCATCAACACCAGCGAGCGCTCGCTGGTTTCGAAGCGGCGGGCATCGTTGCGCAGCGTGAAGCCGTGATCGTCCCAGGGCGCGGATGACACATCGAGGTAGCGGGGGGTCAGTTGTTCGAGAAAGCCTTCGCGCACATACAGCAGCGCGGTACCCCGCGGGCCCCGGAGAAACTTGCGGGCGGCACCCTTGAGCACGTCGCAGGCCAGGGCCTGGACATCGCACGGCAGTTGGCCGAGCGCCTGTCCGGCATCGATGAAGTAGGCGATGCCATGGCGTCGCGCCACCTGGCCGATGGCCTCGGCGGGGTTGATCAGGCCGCCATTGGCCGGTAGCCAGGTCAGGGCGATCAGGCGCACGCGGGCGTCGATCATCTGTTCCAGGGAAGAGACCGACACCGCACCGGTTTCATCGCACGGGATCACTTCCAGACGAGCGCCGGCCTTGACCGCTTCGGCCATGCAGGCCAGGTTGCCGGCCCATTCATGACGCCCGACCAGGATCCGGTCGCCGGCACGCCAGGGGCCCAGTGCGGCGAAGGCCTGGCCCCAGGCGGCTGAGCCGCTGCTGGCAAAGGCGATGCTCTGGACGCTGGTGTTGAGCAGCTCGGCGGCAGCCTGACGGGCTTCCTCCTCCAGTCGCGCGCCCTGGGGGCCGGCTTCCATCGGGCCGATGCCTGCCTCGAGTCGCAACTGGGCGGTCATTGCCTCCAGGGTGGCCTGGCTGGGGAGCGAGGCGCCGGCGTGATTGAAATGGATCACCCGCGAGCAGCCGGGAGTCGCGGCACGCAGGTGGGCGATTTCGCTTTCCGACCAATCGTCGACGATCATGGCTGCAGCTCGAAGATCGCGTCGATTTCCACGGCGACGCCACTGGGCAGGCTCGATACGCCGATCGCGGTCCGGGCGTGCCGACCTTTTTCACCCAGCACGTTGACCAGCAGGTTGGATGCGCCGTTCGCCACAACGCCCTGGCGTTTGAAGTCCGGGCTGGCGGCAACGAAGACGCCGAGGCGGACGATGCGCACCAGCTTCGACAGGTTGTCATCGATGGCGTGATGCAATTGCGCCAGCAGGCCTAGGGCCGCCAGCTCCGCTGCCCTTGCGCCTTCCTCTTCGCCCAGGGTATCGCCCAGGCGGCCAATGCCGGCGGGCTGACCATCCTGCAGGGGGATCTGCCCGGAGATGAACAGCTGGTTGTTGCTGATCACGTAATTCACATAGTTGGCAATCGGCTGACTGGGCTGCGGCAGGTTCAGGCCCAGTTGACTGACGCGATCTGACAGGGAATTGCTCATGGGGGAAACCTCCTTGAAGAAGGTTTCAGCATGCTCGGCGCGGAATTGGCCGACAAACGGATAGATTCAATCGGACGTATCTGATTGGCTCATGTGTCCGCGCATTGTTCCATCAACCAGGTGCAGAAGATTTCGGCTTCCGCGCAGAGCGCGGTGTTGGGTCTGATCAGCCAATAGCCGATCTCGCTCTCATAAGGGGGGCTGTCGAATGCCGGTACCAGCGAGCCGTCCTTGAGCCGGCGATCGATCAGGCGCTGGCGGCCCATGGCGATACCCTGGCCGGCGATGGCGGCTTCGACCACGATGTTGTAGTCATGGAGCATGGCCGTGGGGTAGCGCTGCAGATCGAAATGATGGTGCCGGGCCCAATCGATCCATTCGAAGGGTTGCCGGGCCTGGGCCATCAGCAACGGGCCCGGCCCGTGGGATGCGGCCTTGAAGGCCGGGCTGCAGACGGGGAACAGGCGTTCGCTCATCAGCCGCTGGGCATCGACATCCGGCCAGCCGCCCTTGCCGTAGCGGATGGCGAGGTCGACCTGGGCGCCGGCGACATCGGCGAGCTGGATCGACGGCTCCAGGGCAACCTGGATGTGCGGGTGGCGGGTAATGAAGTCGGTCAGGCGCGGTGCCAGCCAGAGCGTGGCGAAAGACGCCAGCAGGCCGATCCGCAGCACCCGTGGGGATGTCGGTGCGCGCAGTTGTCGACTGGCTTCGGCGATCTGTTCCAGGGCCGGGCGGATCTGCTGGTAATAGCGGCTGCCGGCGTCGCTGAGGTCGATGGCACGGGTCCTGCGGATGAACAGGCGCTGGTCGAGGTACTGCTCAAGCTTGTGGATCTGATGGCTTACCGCGCTCTGGCTGACCGACAGCTCATCGGCGGCCTTGATGAAGCTCAGGTGGCGGGCCACCGATTCGAAGGCGCGTAGGGCCATGAGCGGGGGGAGGTCCTTGGGCAGTGTCACTTCAACGATCCTTGGTAGCCATACTGAGTGGGCGATTTTGCGCGCAAACGGGCATGGCGGACATAGCTCGATCATTTCCCGGCTGGTCAGCGCCGACGCTTGCCCGCATTATGGGGGTATTGCGTGAGCCGGGGGCGGGCCTGGCTGAATTCGACCGATAGCGATGTAGTAATCATGAGCCAAGACGACAAGTTGATCGACCTGAATGCGGAACGGGCCAAGCGTGTCCATGACCTGAACGAGAAACGCCTGAATGAAGTACGCCAGGCCTTCGAGCAGGCGATGCCATTGGGCAAGGGCAGGAAAAAGCCGAAGAACAAGCCGAAAAAGCGCTGATATCTGCGCTGAAACTTGATGCAAGTCAGTTAATTTCCTTTCCCCGCACCCGGTTCCGGGCGGCATTGACGCCGGTCAATTTTCCTCCGTGCCCATTTGGGTAACTTAGCCACATCGCAACAGGGCGAGTGCAGGAGGCCAGTCATGTTTTTCGATAACGTGGTAATTGCCGGAGTGCTGACGGTTGGCCTCATGGTGGTGTTCCTCGGCGGTTTTGGATTTTTTATCTGGAAAGACTCACATAAGAGGAAGAAACCTTAGGTCTTTTCAGAGAACGAGCACGCAAGGCATTTTGGGCGACTTCGGTCGCCCTTTTTTTTGTCTCGCGTTTCTGGGCTTTTTTGGGGGGAGTAATTGTTACTGGGTGTACATATCCGTTTGCGCGTTTAACTGATGGAACGGTTTCGCCCCTTACGGGCGAGTTACTTTTTTTCAGACGCCAAAAAAAGTAACCAAAAAACGCTTGCCCCTCCATTGGCCCTCGCTGCGCGAGGGTTCCTTCGCTCCGGTCCTGTTTCGAGAGCACGCCGTGACGGGCCATCCATGGCCCAACACGGCTCGCCCGGCATCCCTGCCGGGCGACTCTCGAAACAGAACCTCCACTCAGCCGGCTGGGAACGGGGCCGGTAAATCAAAAGCAAAAGCAAGATCAAAAGCAGAGGGGGAATCTGGAAGTTTTTCGGCGACTTCAATGGCCTCTTCGCGGGCAAGCCCGACTCCTACAGATGGGTGTCGTATGCAGCCTCCGTGTACGACGCAAACTTGTAGGAGCCGGGCTTGCCCGCGAAGCTCTTGCTCTTGCTCTACCGGCCCCGTTCCCAGCAGGCCGAATGGAGCCCTCGTGTAGTGGGGAACTCGGCATGGATGCCGAGTTAGCGCCGATGGGCATGGATGCCCATGCGGCGCGACCCACGGAGCGAGGGTGGAATGAGGGAACCCCTCGCGTAGCGGGGGGCCAATGGAGGGGCAGCGTTTTTTGGTTACTTTTTTTGGCGTCTGAAAAAAAGTAACTCGCCCGTAAGGGGCGAAACCGTTACACCAGTTAAACGCGCAAACGGATACACACGCATCCCCCAAACTTAAACACCAGCATTAAAAACCGAGACGAAAAAAAAGGTGCCCCAAAAGGTGGCACCTTGATTTTCAGATCACGGCAGTCAACTCAACTGCCGATAATCTTCGAAGCGAGCCAGAACAAACCGGCAGACAACCCGACGGTCGCCGGCAAGGTCAGTACCCAGGCCAGCAGAATGGTCTTGATCGTGCTGCTCTGCAGCCCGCTCTTGTTCGCCAGCATGGTCCCCGCCACACCCGACGACAGCACGTGGGTCGTCGAAACCGGTAGCGCGAAGATGTTCGCCAGGCCGATCATCCCGGCCGTGGTGATCTGGGCCGACATGCCCTGGGCATAGGTCATGCCCTGCTTGCCGATCTTCTCGCCAATGGTCAGCACCACCCGTTTCCAGCCGACCATGGTCCCCAGGCCAAGGGCCAGGGCCACCGCCAGAATCACCCAGAACGGTGCGTATTCGGTCGTGGCGGTCAGGTCCTTGCGCAGTTTTTCCAGGTCCGCCTTCTCGCGCGCGTCCAGGCCTGGCAGCTTGCCGACCTTCTTCGCGGTGTCGTCCAGGCAGAGCAGGTAGCGGCGCACTTCGATACGCTTTTCAGGTGACAGCGAATGGTAGTCGTTGACGCCCTTGAGATCGTTCAGCAGCGCGGCGATGGTCGGTTCGGTCTGCTGCGGATTGCAGCTGAACTTGCCCGGCAGGTCGTCCTGCACGCTCTTGCCCAGTGCCAGGAACTCGCTCAGGGTGGCGCTGTTGCGCTGGTAGAACTGGCTCAGGTGCAGGGTCGCGTCGCGGGTGCGTTCGATCTGGTAGGTGGTGGTGCTCAGGTCAAGTACGAACTGCGCCGGCACGATACCGATCAGCACCAGCATGATCAGGCCGATACCTTTCTGACCGTCGTTGGAGCCGTGCACGAAGCTCACGGCCATGGCCGAAACCACCAGTACCATGCGATTCCAGAACGGAGGGTGCTTCTTGTCGTCGATCTTGCGGCGCTGTTCCGGCGTCTTGTGCATCTTCGACTTCGGACGCCACCACTTCAGGGCGACCAGAACCAGGCCTGCCACCAGCATGCCGGCCAGCGGCGAGAACACCAGCGAGGCACCGATATCGATCGCTTTCTGCCAGTTGACCCCGTCGCCCAACGGAATGTCGTTGAGCAGGGCATTGGCCAGGCCGACACCGAGGATCGAACCGATCAGGGTGTGGGAACTCGAGGCCGGAATGCCGAAATACCAGGTTCCCAGGTTCCAGGTGATGGCCGCAGCCAGCAGCGAGAACACCATGGCCAGGCCATGTCCGGTGTTGACGTTGATCAGCAGTTCCACCGGCAACAGGTGGACGATGGCATAGGCAACGCCGACCCCGCCGAGCAGAACCCCGAGGAAATTGAATACACCGGAGGAGAACACCGCGAGATGGGGCGGCATCGCTTTGGTGTAGATCACTGTGGCCACCGCGTTAGCGGTGTCATGAAAGCCGTTGATGAACTCGAAGCTGAGGACAAAGGCCAGGGCGAGCAGCAGGCTCACGAGGACCCAAGCATCCAGTCCGCTGAATAAATCGATCATGTAGGTTTTCTGACCCGGTCATAAGGGGGCGCGATTATGCCAGAAAAGCCCGCTAATCGATGCACTAGCTGCCCATCGGTAACATTCTTCAATGAAAAAAAATGTAGGAAACCCTGCAAACCCAGGTTTTCCGGGGCTCTGGCAAGCTTCTGATTTCATTGGAAATATCTGGAAGACGCGAGGTTTCGGCGCAGGGCTTCTGGGCCGAAACGGCTGTATGAAATTTCTGTGTGAGGACCTGCCTGGCGTCAATCAGCCCGTTGGGTGGGGCGGCTTCCAGGGCTCGTCGCGGATAGCACAAGCCGTTGACATGCGGGAGCCTGGCAGGATCCGGGTAGGATGACAGGCTGCAGGAGGCAAGCCTCACGGTGTCAAGGCTGAGTCGCCTGGGCCTGTTGCGCCTTGAGTTCCTGTTCCATCTTTTGCAGTTCCTGGCTAAAGGCCTGGTCGCGAAGACTGGCCCGTTTACGCCAGGGTTTGCGTTCCGGTTCGGGTTGCGCGGCGTAGGTGGTGACTTCTCCGCCGTAAACATCCTTGTAACGTTGTTCCTGGCGCTCAAGTTCCGCGCGCAGTTCGTCTTTCGTCACAGTGTTACCTAATTTGAATTGAAGGGTTTTTCCGTCTCTGTAAACACGACCGCGCGGGATGGACTTGCCTGACAGGGCTGAGCCCGGCTCCCACGGCCACGAGGGCGCCTGATGGCACGCAGCGTACGTAGAGTATATCGGTCGGTTTGAACAATATTACCGCGAAGAGGGGAGAGCCCGTCAACTTTGTCCAGGGGCTTTGTCACGTAGGAGTTTTGAACTGTAACTTGAGGGCTTGGGCAAGTGCTGCCTGTTTCCCGGCGGCAAACTTTCGCTGGAAGTTTTTGATACCAGCTAATTGGCTGGGTAATAACAGTTGTATAGGGAAGTTTGTATCACCAGCAATGCAAAGGGGGGAGGGGAGAACGGCCTTACTTCGTGGGTAAGGCCGTGCCGGTGAGTTCCCCGGTGGGTACCTGACCAGTATGCCGGGAATCGCAGAGCGGCAAGGCAACGTTATAAGCCTCGGGACCGCCCAGGTCAATTGCGATTATCGGCCGTATGTTCGATAATCGCACAATGTAGGGCCTGCATGGCTTGTCTATCGGCTGTCGGCGGCCTGTAATAGCGGCTGACAGTGTGAACAAGGACCTGGAATGAACGACCCACTGCGTACTGCCTTCAATTCCGTCGCGCCGCCTATCGTCGCCTCGCCCGCCAAGCGGATTCAGGCCTTTACCGGCGACCCGGATTTCATGACGTCGCTGGCCCGTGGCCTGGCGGTGGTACAGGCGTTCCAGGAGCGCAAGCGGCACCTGACCATCGCGCAGATCAGCCACCGCACGGAGATTCCCCGGGCGGCCGTGCGACGTTGCCTGCATACACTGATCAAGCTCGGCTATGCCACCACCGATGGGCGCACCTATTCGCTGTTGCCCAAGGTGCTCACCCTGGGGCATGCCTATCTGTCCTCGACACCCCTGGCGGTGTCGGCCCAGCCTTATCTGGACCGCATGAGCGAGCAGCTCCACGAGGCCTGCAACATGGCCACCCTCGAGGGTGACGACATTCTTTACATCGCCCGCTCGGCCACGCCGCAGAAGCTGATCTCGGTCGATCTGTCCGTCGGCGGGCGACTGCCGGCCTACTGCACCTCGATGGGCCGGATCCTGCTGGCCGCGCTGGATGATGCGTCGCTGCAGGACTACCTCGAACATGCCGACCTGCAGCCCAAGACCAGCCGTACCCTGCATACCCCCGAAGCGCTGCTCGAATGCCTGCAGCAGGTGCGTCGACAGGGCTGGTGCATCGTCGACCAGGAGCTGGAGCAGGGCCTGCGTTCGATTGCCGTACCGGTCTACGACGCCTCGGGCCAGGTGCTCGCGGCCCTGAACGTGAGCACCCATGCCGGCAGTGTCAGCCGCAGCGAGCTGGAACAGCGTTTCCTGCCGAACATGCTCGCCGCCAGCCGTGACCTGAGTGCCCAACTGTTCGCCTGATGGCCGGCTCCTCAGCAAAGCTGTTCGATAACCGCCCAGTTACGCGTTTATCGAATTGCGCGGTTGAATACCGCTGATTAATGTCGCGGCAGCGCCCTGAATTGACGAGCCTGCAAGGCTCGCTCCGGGCCGCTCTAATAATAATGAAGAGGCCAGACCGCCATGAACATCTCTCCCGATACCTCTCCCGCGTGTTCGCCGTCCTGACGCGGCACGCCTGAACCAACCCGCTTCATCCAACGTCGCCGGCCCGGTCGGCGCCTGTTCGTCTGCGCGCTTGTGTGGAAATAAAAATAATGAACCAGCCTCAATCCACTGTCGGTCACTGCCTCGATGTGCAGTCCCTTATCAATAGCCAACCGCTGTCCAGGTACCAGTGGCGGGTGGTGATCCTGTGTTTCCTGATCGTTTTTCTCGATGGCCTGGACACGGCGGCCATGGGCTTCATCGCGCCGGCGCTGTCCCAGGACTGGGGCATCGACCGTGCCAGCCTCGGGCCAGTGATGAGTGCGGCGCTGATCGGCATGGTCTTCGGCGCGCTCGGTTCCGGCCCCCTGGCGGACCGCTTCGGACGCAAGGTGGTGCTGGTGGGCGCGGTTCTGCTGTTCGGCGCCTTCAGCCTGGCCTCGGCCTACAGCAGCAATGTCGACCAGTTGCTGGTGCTGCGCTTCCTCACCGGGCTGGGCCTGGGCGCGGGCATGCCGAATGCCACGACGCTGCTCTCGGAATACACCCCGGAGCGGCACAAGTCGCTGCTGGTGACCAGCATGTTCTGCGGTTTCAACCTGGGCATGGCCGGTGGCGGTTTCGTCTCGGCCAAGCTGATCCCGGCCTTCGGCTGGCACAGCCTGCTGTTGATCGGTGGGCTGCTGCCGCTGTTGCTGGTGCTGGTGTTGTTGCTCTGGCTGCCGGAGTCGGCGCGTTTTCTGGTGGTGCGCAACCGCGGCGTGGACAGGATACGCAAGGCCCTGGCGCCGATCGCGCCACAGCAGGTGGCCGCGGCGGCGAGCTTCAGCGTGCCGGAGCAGAAGACGGTCAAGGCGCGCAATGTGCTGGCGGTGATTTTCTCCGGCACCTACAGCGCCGGCACCCTGCTGCTGTGGCTGACCTATTTCATGGGCCTGGTGATCGTCTACCTGCTGACCAGCTGGCTGCCGACGCTGATGCGTGACAGCGGCGCGAGCCTGGAACAGGCCGCGTTCATCGGCGCCCTGTTCCAGTTCGGCGGGGTGCTGAGTGCGGTCGGGGTGGGTTGGGCCATGGACCGCTTCAACCCGCACAAGGTCATCGGCACTTTCTACCTGTTGGCCGGGATCTTTGCCTACGCGGTCGGCCAGAGCCTGGGCCACATCGCCCTGCTCGGAACCCTGGTGCTGGCGGCCGGCATGTGCGTGAACGGCGCGCAATCGGCGATGCCTTCGCTGGCGGCACGCTTCTACCCGACCCAGGGGCGGGCCACGGGTGTGTCCTGGATGCTCGGGATCGGTCGTTTTGGCGCGATTCTCGGCGCCTGGATGGGCGCTACGCTGTTGGGCATGGGCTGGAACTTCGAGCAGGTGCTGACCGTGCTGGTGGTACCGGCGGCGCTGGCGACGGCTGGCGTGCTGATCAAGGGCCGGGTCAGCCACGCGGATGCGACCTGAGTCGACCGGGTGTGAGGGGGAGTCGATAGCCTGCAAACAATTGGTTCGATTATCGAACACATAAGCGATTATCGGATTGTTTGCGGGCCGAGCCCCGGCTTAATCTGGCTTCACTTCGGCGCTGACCTCGCGCCTTTTTCTTCCAAGCTGGCTTGTTGAAACCGGGAGTCTGTATCCATGGCTGAAATACTTTCGCTGCATGACGCGGTGAAGCAATTCGTCAATGACGGCGATACCGTCGCGCTCGAAGGCTTCACTCACCTGATTCCGACTGCGGCGGGTCATGAAATCATTCGTCAGGGCAAGAAAGACCTGACACTGGTGCGGATGACCCCCGACCTGATCTACGACCAACTGATCGGTGCCGGTTGTGCTCGCAAGCTGGTGTTTTCCTGGGGCGGCAACCCGGGGGTCGGTTCCCTGCACCGTCTGCGCGATGCGGTCGAGAAGCAGTGGCCTCATGCGCTGGAAATCGAGGAGCACAGCCACGCCGACCTGGCCAATGCCTACGTCGCCGGCGCTTCCGGCCTGCCATTCGCGGTGCTGCGTGCCTATGCCGGCTCCGACCTGCCGAAGGTCAACCCGCTGATCAAGAGTGTGACCTGCCCGTTCACCGGTGAAGTGCTGGCCGCAGTACCTTCGGTACGTCCCGATGTCACGGTGATTCATGCGCAGAAGGCCGACCGCAAGGGCAACGTCCTGCTGTGGGGCATTCTCGGCGTGCAGAAGGAAGCGGTGCTGGCGGCCCGGCGTTGCATCGTCACCGTCGAGGAGATCGTCGACGATCTGCAGGCTCCGATGAACGCCTGCGTCCTGCCGACCTGGGCCGTCAGCGCGGTCTGCCATGTCCCGGGCGGCGCCCACCCGTCCTATGCCCATGGCTATAGCGAGCGCGACAACCGTTTCTACCAGGCCTGGGATCCGATTGCCCGCGACCGGGAAACCTTCACCGCCTGGATCGCCGACTACATCCATGGCACGGCGGACTTCGCCGAGTTCCGGGCCAAGCTGGCCCAAGCCTCGGAGGCAAAATAATGACCTACACCACCAATGAAATGATGACCGTTGCCGCCGCCCGTCGCCTGAAGAACGGTTCGGTCTGTTTCGTCGGCATCGGCCTGCCGTCCAAGGCGGCCAACCTGGCGCGCCTGACGTCCTCGCCGGATGTGGTGCTGATCTACGAGTCCGGCCCGATCGGCGCCAAGCCCAGCGTGCTGCCGTTGTCCATCGGCGACGGTGAGCTGGCGGAAACCGCCGATACCGTGGTGCCGACCGGCGAGATCTTTCGCTACTGGCTGCAGGGTGGTCGCATCGATGTCGGTTTCCTTGGCGCGGCCCAAGTCGACCGTTTCGGCAATATCAATACCACGGTGGTGGGTGACTACTTCTCGCCGAAGGTCCGTCTGCCCGGGGCTGGCGGCGCACCGGAGATCGCCGGTTCGGCGAAGAGCGTGCTGATCATCCTCAAGCAGTCGGCGCGCTCCTTCGTCGACAAGCTGGACTTCGTCACCTCGGTCGGTCACGGCGAGGGCGGCGATTCCCGTCAGCGCCTCGGTCTGCCGGGTGCCGGTCCGGTAGGCATCATCACCGACCTGTGCATCATGGAACCGGAAGCCGGGACCCACGAGTTCCTCGTCACCTCCCTGCACCCGGGCGTGACCCGTGAGCAGGTGATTGCCGCCACCGGTTGGCCGGTACGGTTCGCCGAGCAGGTCGCCAGCACCGCCGAGCCGACCGACGTCGAGCTCAGCGCCCTGCGCGATCTTGAGGCCCGCACTGCCGCGGCCTATGGCCAAGCCCCGGGAGAAGCCTGATGCGCGAAGTCTTTATCTGTGACGCCGTCCGTACCCCCATCGGCCGTTTCGGCGGCGGCCTGGCCGGTGTGCGTGCCGATGACCTGGCCGCCGTGCCGATCAAGGCGCTGCTGGAACGCAACCCGTCGGTGAACTGGAGCGAGGTCGACGAGGTGTTCCTCGGCTGCGCCAACCAGGCCGGCGAGGACAACCGCAACGTCGCGCGCATGGCCCTGTTGCTGGCTGGGCTGCCGGAGAGCGTTCCCGGCGTGACCCTCAACCGTCTCTGTGCCTCGGGCATGGAAGCGATCGGCAATGCCTTCCGCGCCATCGCCAGCGGCGAAATGGAGCTGGCGATCGCCGGTGGCGTCGAGTCGATGTCCCGGGCTCCGTTCGTGATGGGCAAGGCCGATGCGGCGTTTTCCCGCAACATGAAACTGGAAGACACCACCATCGGCTGGCGCTTCATCAACCCGTTGATGAAAGCCCAGTATGGGGTCGATGCGATGCCACAGACCGCCGATAACGTCGCCGACGACTACCGGGTGTCCCGCGCCGACCAGGACGCGTTCGCCCTGCGCAGCCAGCAGCGGACTGCCGCGGCCCAGGCCGCCGGGTTCTTCGCCGAGGAGATCGTGCCGGTGCGTATCGCCCACAAGAAGGGCGAGACCGTGGTCGAGCAGGATGAGCATCCGCGCGCCGATACCACCCTGGAGGCCCTGGCGAAACTCAAGCCGGTCAATGGCCCCGACAAGACCGTCACTGCCGGCAACGCCTCCGGCGTCAACGATGGCGCGGCGGCGCTGATCCTGGCTTCCGCCGAGGCCGTGAAGAAGCATGGCCTGACCGCACGGGCGCGGGTGCTCGGCATGGCCAGTGCCGGGGTGGCGCCGCGGGTCATGGGCATCGGCCCGGTGCCGGCGGTGCGCAAGCTGACCGAGCGCCTCGGGCTGGCGGTGAGCGAGTTCGACGTGATCGAACTGAACGAAGCCTTCGCCAGCCAGGGCCTGGCGGTGTTGCGCGAGCTGGGGATCGCCGACGATGCGGCCCAGGTCAATCCGAACGGCGGTGCCATCGCCCTCGGCCATCCCCTGGGCATGAGTGGTGCACGCCTGGTATTGACCGCGCTGCATCACCTGGAAAAAACCGGCGGCCGCAAGGGCCTGGCGACCATGTGCGTCGGCGTTGGCCAGGGCCTGGCGCTGGCTATCGAGCGGGTCTGAAGCCCACCTCTGTAGGAACCGGCTTGCTGGTGATCAGGACGATGGGGTGTAGCAGAGATTCCGTGTCGTATTGATCGCCCGCAGGCAGGCTTCTACAAAGGTCTGGTGTGCCGGGGGAACAGGCTTGTTGCAAAGTATGTCTAGACTGCAACTATCCCTTACGAGTGAGTGAACATGACAACAACAACGACGCCGTACACCGGTGAGGAACGTAGCAAAAGGATCTTTGCCATCGTCGGTGCTTCTTCGGGCAACCTGGTCGAATGGTTCGACTTCTACGTGTATGCCTTCTGTGCCATCTATTTCGCCCCCGCCTTTTTCCCTTCCGATGACCCGACGGTTCAGTTGCTGAACACTGCCGGTGTATTCGCGGCCGGCTTCCTGATGCGTCCCATCGGCGGCTGGCTGTTCGGCCGGGTGGCCGACAAGCACGGGCGCAAGAATTCGATGATGATCTCGGTGCTGATGATGTGCGGTGGCTCCCTGGTCATCGCCTTCATGCCGACCTACGCCAGCATCGGCGCCTGGGCGCCGGCGCTGCTGCTGGTGGCGCGGCTGTTCCAGGGCCTGTCGGTGGGTGGCGAGTACGGCACCACCGCAACCTACATGAGCGAAGTGGCGTTGCGTGGCCAGCGGGGTTTCTTCGCCTCGTTCCAGTACGTGACCCTGATCGGCGGCCAGTTGCTGGCGGTGCTGGTGGTGGTGATCCTGCAACAGTTTCTCACTGAACCCGAACTCAAGGCCTGGGGTTGGCGCATCCCGTTCGTGATCGGCGCCGTCGCTGCGGTGATCTCGTTGCTGCTGCGTCGTTCGCTGAAGGAAACCACCAGCAGGGAAACCCGCCAGGACAAGGACGCCGGCAGCCTGCGGGCGCTGTTCCGTGACCACAAGGCGGCGTTCGTCACCGTGCTCGGCTACACCGCTGGCGGCTCGCTGATCTTCTACACCTTCACCACCTACATGCAGAAGTATCTGGTGAACACCGCCGGGATGAGCGCCAAGACCGCGAGCTTCGTGATGACCGGCGCCCTGTTCCTCTACATGTGCCTGCAACCGGTGTTCGGCATGCTCTCGGATCGGATCGGCCGGCGCAACTCGATGCTCTGGTTCGGTGCCCTGGGGGCACTGTGCACGGTACCGATCCTGCTGACCCTGAAGACCGTCACCAGTCCGTTCCTGGCCTTCGTGCTGATCAGCCTGGCTCTGGCGATCGTCAGCTTCTACACCTCGATCAGCGGCCTGGTCAAAGCCGAGATGTTCCCGGTCCAGGTGCGTGCGCTGGGGGTGGGGCTGGCCTATGCGGTGGCCAACGCGGTGTTCGGCGGTTCGGCGGAGTACGTGGCGCTGAACCTCAAATCGATGGGGATGGAGAACGCCTTCTACTGGTACGTGACCGTCATGATGGTGGTCGCCTTCCTGTTCAGCCTGCGCCTGCCGAAACAGGCGGCGTATCTGCACCACGATCATTGATCGACCTGCGCGCCCGTGATGGGCGCGCCTTTACCAGGGATCTTCCATGCAACGACCGAGCAACCAACTGTTCGATGCCTACTTTATCGCCCGCGATATGGCCCAGGTGTTTTCCGACCAGGGCCGGGTCCAGGCGATGCTCGACTTCGAGGCCGCGCTGGCCCGTGCGCAGGCGCGGGTCGGGCTGATTCCCCAGGCGGCGGTCGCGCCGATTGCCGCGGCATGCGAGGCCGGGTTCTACGATTACGCCGCTCTCGGCGAGGCGATCGCCACGGCCGGCAATTCGGCGATCCCGCTGGTCAAGGCACTGGGCAAGCGGATCGCTGCCGCCGATGCCGGGGCCGAGCGTTATGTGCATCTGGGCGCCACCAGCCAGGACGTCATGGACTCCGGCCTGGTGCTGCAACTGCGCAGTGCCTGGCAGTTGATCGACGCCGACCTGCAACGCCTGGCTGACGTATTGGCAGCCCAGGCCCAACGGTATGCGGACACACCGCTGGCCGGGCGGACCTGGTTGCAACAGGCCACGCCGGTCACCCTCGGCATGAAGATCGCCGGTTGGCTGGGCGCGGTCACCCGCCATCGCCAGCGTCTGCGCGAACTGCAACCGCGGCTGCTGTGCCTGCAGTTCGGCGGTGCCTCGGGCACCCTGGCCGCCCTCGGCGAACAGGCGATGCCGGTGGCCGAGGCGCTGGCCGAGGAGCTGCAGCTCAACCTTGCCGAACAACCCTGGCACACCCATCGCGACCGCCTGGTGGAATTCGGTGCCGTCCTCGGCCTGATTGCCGGCAGCCTGGGCAAACTGGGACGCGATGTCAGCCTGCTGATGCAGACCGAGGCCGCCGAAGTCTTCGAGCCGTCGGCACCGGGCAAGGGCGGTTCCTCGACCATGCCGCACAAGCGCAATCCGGTGGGCGCCGCGGTACTGATCGGCACCGCGACCCGGGTTCCGGGCCTGCTCTCGACCCTGTTCAGCGCCATGCCCCAGGAACACGAGCGCAGCCTCGGCCTGTGGCACGCCGAATGGGAGACCCTGCCGGAAATCTGCCGGCTGGTCTCGGGCTCGCTGCAGCAGGCGCTGATCGTTGCCGAAGGCCTGGAAGTGGACCCGGCGCGGATGCTGAGCAACCTCGATCTGACCCGTGGCCTGTTGCTGGCGGAGGCGGTGAGTATCGTCCTCGCCCAGCGCCTGGGGCGCGAGGCCGCCCACCACCTGCTGGAGCAGTGCTGTCAGCGCGCGGTGGCCGAGCAGCGCCACTTGCGGGCTGTGCTGGGCGACGAACCGCAAATCACCGCGCAACTATCCGCGCAAGAACTGGACCACCTGCTCGATCCGGCCCATTACCTCGGCCAGGCCCGTACCTGGATCGAGCGTGCGGTGGCCGAGCATCTGGCTTTTACCTGAAGGAGATTGTCGTGGCTTTTGTACAACTGGCTGATGGCGAACTGCACTACCGCTTCGACGGTCCGCAGGAGGCACCGGTGCTGGTGCTCTCCAACTCCCTGGGCACCGACCTGGGCATGTGGGACACCCAGATCCCGGCGTTCGCCGAACACTTCCGGGTGCTGCGCTACGACACCCGTGGCCATGGTCGTTCGCTGGTGACCGAAGGTCCGTACAGCATCGAGCAACTGGGCCGTGACGTAGTGGCCCTGCTCGATGCGCTGGGTATCGAGCGGGCGCACTTCTGCGGCCTGTCCATGGGCGGGCTGATCGGCCAGTGGCTGGGTATCCATGCCGGCCAGCGCTTGAACAGGCTGATCGTGTGCAACACGGCGGCGAAGATCGGCGACCCGGCGATGTGGAATCCGCGCATCGAGACCGTGTTGCGCGATGGCGCGGCGGCCATGGCCGCCTTGCGCGACGGGGCGATCGCCCGCTGGTTCACGCCGCAGTTTTCCGCCGCGCAGCCACAGCAGGTCAAGCCGATCACCGACATGCTCGCCGCCACGTCGCCGCAAGGCTATGCGGCCAACTGCGCGGCGGTGCGCGATGCCGATTTTCGCGAGCAACTGGACAGGATCCGCGCTCCGGTGCTGGTGATCGCCGGCAGCGAGGATGCGGTAACGCCGCCCAGCGGCAGTCTGTTCATCCAGCAGCACGTCAAGGGCGCCGAGTACGCCGAATTCCATGCCGCCCACCTGTCGAACGTACAGGCCGGCGATGCCTTCAGCCAGCGCGCGCTGGATTTCCTGCTGGACCGGGTTTGAGGAGAGTGTCCGTGGACGAGAAACAACGTTATGCCGAGGGGATGCGGGTGCGGCGTGCCGTGCTCGGGGATGCCCATGTCGACCGCAGCCTGAACAACCTGACCGAGTTCAACTCGGAGTTCCAGGAGATGATCACCCGCCATGCCTGGGGTGATATCTGGACCCGCCCGGGGTTGCCCCGGCACACGCGCAGCCTGATCACCATCGCCATGCTGATCGGCATGAACCGCAACGAGGAGCTCAAGTTGCACCTGCGGGCCGCGGCCAACAACGGCGTGACCCGCGAAGAGATCAAGGAAGTGCTGATGCAGAGCGCCATCTATTGCGGTATCCCGGCGGCCAACGCGACCTTCCACCTGGCGGAATCGGTGTGGGACGAACTGGGCGTGGAATCGCGTCAGTAAGCCCTCCACGGCCTGTTCCCATGCGCCTGCCTGGGAACAGGCCGTGGCGGCGGTCCTTTCTCATTCGTCTGAAAAAACGCCCATCCCGGAACACTTGGCGTTTTCGCTGATCTGACAGGAACGATGGCCCCTCCGTGTGATGGCGGAGGGCAGGGACGTTGCGCCATCCTGTCGGTAAGATGCGCACTCAAGTTCCCATTCCGTTCTGCATGACGATGGCTTGAATACATCTTGGTTCTGCAATTGTTGTGACCTGGACCAGGCCAACCTCATGAAATCGCTTTTGACCTCATTCCTGGTGCTTGCGCTCGCCACGGGCCTGGCCGGCTGTATCGGCCCGCCGATCCCCCTGAGCCCGAGCACCGAACAGGCGCTACGCACGCAGCCGCCGATCCGTTTCCTGCTGACCTTCGATGACGGGCCCAGTGCGTCGAGTTTCTACAACCCGACCGCGTCGGTGCTCGACGACCTGGCCCATAACCCGATTCAGCCGGGCATCAAGGCGGTGTTCTTCGTCCAGACCGGTGCCCCCAGGGCCGGCAACAGCGACATAGGCCGGGCGCTGATGCGGCGCGAACATGCCGAGGGGCATGTCCTCGGCTTTCATACGGCGGGGCACTGGCACACCAACCATCGTTCATTGAATCCGCAGGAACTGGAACAGTCACTGAACGATGGCAGTGCCGTTATCGCAGCGATCACCGGTGCTCCGCCGACCCTCCTGCGGCCGCCGTTCTGGAACTACGACAAGCGCACGTTCGCGGCCTACCGGCAGCATGGGCTGCACGTGCTGCTGACTGACCTCAGTGCCAACGATGGCAAGGTCTGGGGGATCACCGCGAGCCCGCAGCGCCGGGCCAACCTGCTCAAGCACCTGGCCGAGGTGCGCGAGCAGATCGCCCGGGGCGAGATGCCGGTGGTCGATGGGGTGATTCCGGTGGTGGTGACCTTCCACGACCTCAACCGCTATACCGCCCGGCACATGCAGGAGTACCTGCAGATCCTGATGGATTGTGCGCGGGAGACCGGTGTGCGGACTGCCGAGCAGCCGTTCTACACCGATCGTTCGGCGCTGCTGCGGGCGGTACTGGCGCGTACGGTGCCGAGCAGCTCCACGCCGGTACACTTGCCCGGTTTCTGGGATTGGTGGTGGGACCGCGATTCGCACTGAGTCGAGCAGTGTTGCCGGTGGCCGGTTCGCGGGCAAGTCCTGCTCCTGCAGATTTGTGTCGCATGCAAGCCCGCGTAAGACTCCACTCATGTAGGAGCAGGGCTTGCCCGCGAATAGGCCCTGAAGTCCTGCTCTCAAAGTCAGCCCAACCGGTTACAGCAACGAGATCGGGTAGCTGATGATCAGGCGGTTCTCGTCGAACTCGTTGGTGCTGTAGTCCCTGCGGATGCTCGAGTTGCGCCAGCGGATGTTCAGGTTGCGCAAGGTGCCGCTCTGGACGGTGTAGCCCAGTTCCGACTCACGCCCCCATTCCTTGCCGTCGGTGACCGCGCCGACATGCACGTTGTCACCGCGGATGTAGCGGTTCATCAGGGTCAGCCCCGGAATTCCCAGCGCGGCGAAGTTGTAGTCATGGCGCAACTGCCAGGACTTTTCCTGCGCATTGTCATAGCTGCTGTTGTAGCTGTCGTTGGCCAGGGTGCCGCCGCTGGTGCCGTTGACCCGCATCCAGGCGCTGTCGCCGGTGAGCTTCTGCAGGCCGACGTAGAAGGTGTTGCCGCCGTACTTGGCCGAGAACAACCCCGACCAGGTTCTGTTCTCCAGGTCGCCGGCCAGCGCGCTGCCGTCTTCCTTGCCGTAGAAGAAACCGAGGTTGGCGCCCAGGGTCCAGTCGCCCAGTGGCTGGCTGTGGACCAGATTGACGTACTGCTGGCGGTAGATGTCCTTCAGTTGGGCATTCCAGAGGCCGATCAGGGTGCGCTTGTCGTTGAAGGTGTATTCGCCGCCGGCGAAGTTGAAGCGGTCGGAGGTGAAGGTGGCTTTGCCCTGCATGTACATGTCGGTCATGCTCGAATCGTTGCGCGGGCTGTTCTTCTGGAACTGGCCGCCGTACAGCGTCAGGCCGTCGATCTCCTTCGAGGTGACCTGGCCGCCGCGGAAGGTCTGCGGCAGCGAGCGGCCGTCGTCGGAACGGAGGATCGGCAGCACCGGCATCCATTCGCCGACCTTCAGCTCGGTTTTGGAAATCCGTGCCTTGAACGCCACGTCCAGGCGGCCGAAGTTGTCCGCCGGGCGCCCGTCACGGTCCAGCGGCAGCAGTTGCGTGCCGCCGGTGCCTTTGCCGCCGTCGAGCTTTTGGGAAAAGGTGCCGAGCACGTCGACGCCGAAACCGACGGTGCCCTGGGTGAAGCCGGAGCGGGCGTCGAGGATGAAGTTCTGCGTCCATTCCTCGGCCTTGCCCTGGGGGTAGGCCGGGTTGGTGAAGTTGCGGTTGATGTAGAAGTTACGCAGGTTCAGGTTGGCCTGGGCGTCTTCCACAAAGCCATGTTCCTCGGCCATGGCCGGCAGGGCCGCACCGGCGAGGGCGAGGGTCAGCAGGGCAAGTGGGGGACGGTTGCTGTGGTTCAGTGGCTTCATGGATCGGTCTCTCTAATTGTTAGGGGTGAAGCAGGGCGCAGCCGCAACCCGGGGGTTGCAGACAAGGGGCTTACAGGGGGAACGAACGGCTGCGATCAGCCGCTGAGGGCAGGGCGTCGGGACATGGCGGGTGAACCTGTTGTTATTGGTATGGGTCGATGCGCTGGCATGGTGCGGCGGATCGAACCGCGTGTTCAATCGGGGTTTGACGGTTTTGGGCGATTATCGAACGGAACAGTGCGGGCATGAAAAAACCCGCCAATGGCGGGTTTTTGTGCAGCGTGAACGACCTCAGCCTTTCGGTGGCGTCTCGTCGATCGGCCGGGCCTGGCCGGTCTGTTCGTTCCAGCCACCGCCGAGGGCCTTGTACAGGTTGACCTCGCTGGTGAGCTGCGACAGGCGATCGCTGATCAGCGATTGCTGGGCGCTGAACAACGAGCGCTGGGCATCGAGGAAGGTCAGGTTGCTGTCGACGCCAATGCGGTAGCGACGCTCGGCCAGGCGGTAGTAGTCCTGGTTGGCGGCGACCAGGTCGCGTTGGGCCTGCAACTGTTCGTTGAAGGTCTGGCGTGCGGCCAGGCCGTCGGAGACTTCCTTGAAGCCGGTCTGGATCGCCTTCTCGTAGTTGGCGACGCTGATTTCCTTCTGGATCTTGGAGTAATCCAGGCTGGCTCTCAGGCTGCCGGCGTTGAAGATCGGGATGCTGATCTTCGGCGAGAACAGCCAGGTGCCCGAACCGCCCTTGAACAGGCCGCCCAGGTCCGGGCTCAGGGTGCCGGCGTTGGCGGTCAGGCTGATGCTCGGGAAGAACGCCGCACGTGCCGCGCCGATGTTGGCGTTGGCCGCCATCAACTGGTGCTCGGCGCTGAGGATGTCCGGACGCCGCTGCAGCAGGTCCGAAGGCAGGCCGGCTGGCAGTTCGCTGAGCAGTTTGGCCGACAGCGGCTGGGCCGCCGGCAGGTTGGCCGGAATACCGGTGCCCAGCAGTTGCGTCAGGCTGTTCTGGTCTTCGGCGACCTGGCGGGTGAACTGCGCCAGCTTGACCCGTGCGCCTTCCACCGAGGTCCGCGCCTGGCTCAGGTCCAGGGCCGAGGCCACGCCGACTTCGTTGCTGCGCGAGGTGAGCCTGTAGCTTTCCTCGTAGGCCGCCAGGGTTTCCTGGGTCAGCTTGAGCAGTTCCTTGTCGGCCTGCCAGGTCAGGTAGGCGTTGGCGACACTGGCCACCAGGCTGATCTGCGTGGTACGGCGGGCCTCTTCGCTGGCGAAGTAGGTCTGCAGCGCCTGTTCGCTCAGGCTGCGGATACGGCCGAACAGGTCCAGTTCATAGGAACTGACGCCAAGGGTCGCCGAGTACTGGCTGGTGATCGCAGCCTTGCCGGTGCCCGAGGCATCGGCCGGGACCCGCTGGCGGCTGCCGCTGCCGTCGGCGCTGACGGCCGGGAACAGGTCGGCGCGCTGGATCTGGTATTGGGCCCGGTAGGCTTCGATGTTCAGCGCCGCGACCCGCAGGTCGCGGTTGTTTTCCAGCGCCACCTGGATCAGTTGCTGCAGCGCCGGGTCGTTGAAGAACTGGCGCCAACCCTGTTCGGCCGCGGCGACGTTCGCCGCCTGGGCCGGCGAGTAGGCCGGTCCTTGCGGGTACTGCGCCGCTACCGGCGCCTCGGGGCGCTGGTAGTCGGGGATCAGCGAGCAGCCGCTGAGCACGAAGGCCGCGACCGCTACAGAGAGAAGGGACTTGCTCATTGGCCAGCCTCATGCTGTGGAGTTTCAGGGGTTGCTGGTTTCGCGTGCTTCTTCTCGCCACCAATGGCCGAGACGGCAACGAAGAATAACGGAACCCAGAAAATCGCCAAGACGGTTGCGCTGATCATACCGCCAACCACCACGGTACCAATGGCGTGCTGACTGCCGGAGCCGGCGCCGGTGGAGATCGCCAGCGGTACCACGCCGAGAATGAACGCCAGCGAGGTCATGATGATCGGACGCAGACGCATGCGGCAGGCCTCGATCGCCGCATCGCGCAGGCTCTTGCCCTGTTCGTGCAGTTCCTTGGCGAACTCGACGATCAGGATGGCGTTCTTCGCCGCCAGACCGATGGTGGTCAACAGCCCCACCAGGAAGTACACATCGTTGGACAGGCCGCGCAGGGTGGTCGCCAGCAGTGCACCGATGATCCCCAGCGGTACCACCAGTACCACCGCGATCGGGATCGACCAGCTTTCGTACAGCGCCGCCAGGCACAGGAACACCATCAGCAGCGACAGGGCGAACAGCGCTGGCGCCTGGGAACCGGACAGGCGTTCCTCGTACGACAGGCCGGTCCAGGAAATACCGACACCCGCCGGCAGCTTCTTGGCGATGGCCTCGACTTCCGCCATGGCCTCACCGGTGGTGTGGCCCGGTGCCGGGGCACCGAGGATTTCCATCGCCTCGACGCCGTTGTAGCGCGCCAGCTTGGGCGAGCCGTAGACCCACTCGCCCTTGGCGAATGCCGAGAATGGAACCATGGTGCCGCTGCTGCTGCGCACGTACCACTTCTGCAGGTCCTCAGGGCTCATCCGCGAGGCAGGCTTGCCCTGGATGTAGACCTTCTTCACCCGACCGCGGTCGATGAAGTCGTTGACATAACTGCCGCCCAGCGCGATCGACAGGCTGTTGTTGATGTCCGACAGGCTCACGCCCAGGGCGCTGGCGCGCTCGTCGTCGATGCTCAACTGGTATTGCGGTTCATCGTTCAGGCCGTTGGGACGGACCGCCGCGAGGACCTTGCTCTGTGCCGCCATGCCAAGGAACTGGTTGCGAGCTTCCATCAGCTTCTGGTGGCCGACGCCGGCACGGTCCTGCAGGTAGACGTCGAAACCGGTGGCGTTACCCAACTCCAGCACCGCCGGCGGGGCGAAGGCGAACACCATCGCGTCGCGGAAGCTGAAGAAATGCGCCTGGGCCCGTTCCGCCAGCTTGAACACACTGTTGTCGGCGTTACGCTGGTCCCACGGCTTGAGCATGATGAAGGCCATACCCGAGCTCTGGCCACGGCCGGCGAAGTTGAAACCGGTCACGGTGAATACCGAACTCACGGCTCCCGTTTCGTCCTTGAGCAGGTAGGCGCGCATCTTGTCGACCACCGCCTGGGTCCGCTCGGCACTGGAGCCGGCCGGGGTCTGGACCTGGGCGAAGAGTACGCCCTGGTCTTCTTCCGGCAGGAACGAGGTGGGGATACGGGCGAACAGCCAGATCATGCCGACCACGATCAGGGCGTAGGCCAGCAGATACGGCGCCTTGTGCGCCAGGATGCCGCCGACGCTGCGCTCGTAGGCCCGCACGCTGCGGTCGAAATTGCGGTTGAACCAGCCGAAGAAGCCGCGTTTCGGTGTGCCATGCTCGCCATGGGGAATGGCCTTGAGCAGGGTGGCGCACAGCGCCGGGGTGAAGATCAGCGCCACCAGCACCGACAGGCCCATGGCCGAAACGATGGTGATGGAGAACTGGCGGTAGATCACACCGGTGGAGCCGCCGAAGAACGCCATCGGCAGCAGTACCGCCGAGAGCACCATGGCGATACCCACCAGTGCCCCCTGGATCTGGCCCATGGACTTCTTGGTCGCTTCCTTGGGCGAGAGACCTTCCTCGCTCATCACCCGTTCGACGTTCTCCACCACGACGATGGCGTCGTCCACCAGCAGGCCGATGGCCAGCACCATGCCGAACATGGTCAGGGTGTTGATGCTGAAGCCGGCCGCCGCGAGGATCCCGAAGGTACCCAGCAGGACCACCGGCACGGTCATGGTGGTGATGATGGTGGCGCGGAAGTTCTGCAGGAACAGGAACATCACCAGGAACACCAGCACGATCGCTTCCATCAGGGTTTCAACCACACCCTTGATCGATTCGCTCACCACCGGCGTGGTGTCGTACGGGAATACCACTTTCATCCCGGGCGGGAAGAACGGTTCCAGGTCGCTGATGGTCTTGCGCAGCGCCTTGGCGGTGTCCAGGGCGTTGGCGCCGTTGGCCAGCTTGACCGCCAGGCCCGATGCCGGGCTACCGTTGTACTGGGCGGAGACACTGTAGTTCTCGCCACCCAGGCTGACATCGGCGACGTCACCCAGGCGCACTTGCGAGCCGTCCTTGTTGACCTTGAGCAGGATATTCTTGAATTGCTCGGCGGTCTGCAGGCGGGTCTTGCCGATGATGGTGGCGTTCAGTTGCTGGCCAGGCAATGCCGGCAGGCCACCCAGTTGCCCGGAAGACACCTGGACGTTCTGTGCGGCCACGGCGGTCTTCACGTCCACCGGGGTCAGCTGGTAGTTGTTCAGCTTGGCCGGATCGAGCCAGATCCGCATCGCGTACTGGGCACCGAACACCTGGAAGTCACCGACGCCGGCAGTCCGCGAGATCGGGTCCTGCATGTTGGAGACGATGTAGTTCGACAGGTCGTCCTTGGTCATGCTGCCGTCGGTCGACACCACGCCGATCACCATCAGGAAGTTCTTCACCGCCTTGGTGACGCGGATACCCTGCTGCTGCACTTCCTGCGGCAAGAGGGGCGTGGCCAGGTTCAGCTTGTTCTGGACCTGGACCTGGGCTGTGTCGGAACTGGTGCCCTGCTCGAAGGTGGCGGTGATGGTCATGCTGCCGTCGGAGTTGCTTTCCGAGGAGACATAACGCAGGTTGTCGATACCGTTGAGCTGCTGTTCGATCACCTGGACCACGGTGTCCTGCACGGTCTGCGCCGAGGCGCCCGGGTAGGTCACGGAAATGGCGATGGCCGGTGGCGCAATCGCCGGGTACTGGTTGATCGGCAACTTGAGGATCGAGAGCGCGCCGACCAGCATGATCACCAGGGCGATCACCCAGGCGAAGATCGGGCGGTCGATAAAGAATTTCGACATGGTTTACTCCCCTTTGCTGCCCGCGGCTTTGTCGGTTGCCGGGGCAGGGGCCGGGTTGGCGGTTTTGACGTTGGTGGCTTCGCTGGCCTTGACCTCGACGCCTGGGCGCACGAACTGCAGGCCTTCGGTGATCACCCGATCACCCGACTTTAGGCCGTCCTCGACCAGCCACTGGCTGCCCTGGGTACGGCTGGCCTTGAGCTGACGCAGCTCGACCTTGTTGTCCGGGCCGACGACCAGTGCGGTCGGGGTGCCCTTGAGGTCACGGGTCACGCCTTGTTGCGGCACGAGGATCGCCGCGCTGTTCACTCCGGACTGCAACTGGGCATGGACGAACATGCCGGGCAGCAGCGAGTGGTCAGGGTTCGGGAACACCGCGCGCAGGGTCACGGAACCGGTGGTTTCATCCACGGTGACTTCCGAGAACTCCAGCTTGCCCGGCTGGGCGTAGGTGCTGCCGTCTTCCAGGGTCAGCTTGACCATGGCCGCGTTGTCGCCGGCCTTCTGCAGGCGACCGCTGTCCAGTTCGCGCCGCAGCTTGAGCAGGTCGGCGGTGGATTGCGTGATGTCGACGTAGATCGGGTCCAACTGAGTGATCGTCGCCATGGCATCGCTCTGGCCGGTGCTGACCAGTGCGCCTTCGGTCACCGAGGAGCGGCCGATGCGGCCGGACAGCGGGGCCAGCACTTTGGTGTAGCGCACATTGATCTGCGCGCTTTGCAGGTTCGCTTCCGACTGCAGGCGGTTGGCCACGGCCGTGTCGTATTCCTGGCGGCTGACGGCCTGCTCGTTCACCAGTTGCTTGTAGCGGTCGGCGATCGACCGGGTCGACTGCAGGTTCGCCTCGGCGCTTTTCAGCGTCGCTTCATAGACCGATGGGTCGATCTGATAGAGCTGCTGGCCGGCCTTGACGTCGCCGCCTTCCTTGAACAGGCGCTTGAGAATGATGCCATTGACCTGCGGCCGGACTTCGGCGATGCGATAGGCCGTGGTACGGCCGGGCAGCTCGGAGATCAGGGTGAAGGGTTGGGCTTGCAGGGTCACGACGCCGACCTGAGGGGCGGGGGCGGCCGCCGGAGCGGCTTCTTCCTTTTTATTGCATCCGCTGAGCAGCGATGCCAGGGCGACGGCGGTGACCAGAGCGGTAACAGCTGGCTTGAGTTGCATGAAGATCCTCGGGTCAGGCGCGCGTGAAGCGCACAAGAAGGGTGGAAGGGTATGAAGGGTGATCCGACTGGATTAATAGGTTGCTAATGAATATACTTACATTCACGTTTGTTTGTAAAGGCTTGAACTTTTGCCAAAAGTCGTTACAAAGCACGGATTTCATCTCGGGAAAAGGCACAAAAATCGCCTCCCGTCGTTAAGCCCGGATTAAACCCAGGGGGAGTCCGCGGCACCCTGATCGAGGTTTTACTGCCATGGTTCGTCGTACCAAAGAAGAAGCTCAGGAAACCCGCAGGCAGATTCTCGAAGCTGCCGAGAAGGCGTTCTACGAGCGCGGTGTGGCGCGTACCACCCTGGCCGACATCGCGACCCTGGCGGGGGTCACGCGCGGTGCCATCTACTGGCACTTCAGCAACAAGGCCGACCTGGTGCAGGCGATGCTCGACTCGCTGCGCGAGCCGCTGGATGACATGGCCAAGGCCAGTGAGGATCAGGACGAGCCCGACCCGTTGGGCTGCATGCGCCAATTGCTGATTCATTTGTTTCAGCAGATTGCTCTCGACCCGAAAGTCCGACGCATTAATGAAATTTTGTTTCATAAGTGCGAGTTCACCGATGAAATGTGTGACCTGCGCCGCCAGCGTCGTGCCGTCAGCCTGGACTGCAACGCGCACATCGAACTGGCCTTGCGTAATGCGGTGAACCGAGGACAGCTTCCCGAGAATCTCGATACGGCCCGCGCGGCCATCAGTCTCCATGCCTGGATCGATGGCATCCTCTATCAATGGCTGCTGGCGCCGGACAGCTTCGACCTGAATAAAGATGCCGAGCGCTGGGTCGATACAGGGTTGGACATGCTGCGTCTGAGCCCCAGCCTGCGCAATTGAGTCAAAATGTGTAACTGAGTCCAGCGCTGCCAGTATCCTGTGCCAGTCACCTCAACCCGACGGCGCGTGCCTCGACAGCGGGCATCATTTATATACCGCCGCGCTGCATCTTGGTAGTTAGTGTGCTAAGTATTTTGTAGTGAATTTGTTGCGAGCCTGTGAATGAATGTACCGAACCTGCTGCACAAGGGCTCCGAGCAGCCGCTCAAGGGCATCGCGCTGATCTGTGGGGCGGTACTGCTGTTCGCCAGCCACGATGCGCTGTCCAAGTACCTGTCGGCCTTCTACCCGATCGTGATGGTGGTCTGGGCCCGCTACGTGGTCCATACCCTGTTGATGCTGGTGGTGTTCGTGCCGCGCAGCGGCCTGTCGGCGGTGGTACGCACCAAGCGCCCGGGGCTGCAGCTGCTGCGTGCGCTGTGCCTGATCGGCACCAGCCTGTTGTTCACCACCGGCTTGCGCTACATCCCGCTGGCGGAAGCCACCTCGGTCAACTTCCTCGCGCCGCTGCTGGTGACCGCCCTGTCGGTGCCGCTGTTGGGTGAGCGGGTCAGCCGCGGTCAGTGGGCGGCGGTGATCGCCGGTTTTGTCGGGGTGCTCATCATCATTCGTCCGGGTAGTGCGCTGTTCACCCCGGCGATTCTGCTGCCACTGTGCTCGGCGTTGTGCTTCGGTTTCTACCAGTTGCTGACCCGCATGCTCAGCGGCATCGACAGCCCGACCACCAGCAACTTCCTCACCGGCATTCTCAACAGCCTGATCATGACGGCCATGCTGCCGTTCTTCTGGAGCGCGCCGACCCTGGTCCATGGCCTGTTCATGATTGGCCTGGGCACCTGCGGCATGCTCGGCCACCTGCTGCTGACCCAGGCGTTCCGGCATGCCCCGCCGGCGATGCTGGCGCCGTTCAGCTACGGGCAGATTCTCTTCGCCGGCATGTATGGCTACCTGGTCTTCGACCACATGCCGGACGTGTTCGCCGTGGTCGGTATCGGGGTGATCTGCCTGAGCGGATTGTTGGTGGCCTGGGGACAGCGCAAGCGCGGCTGACCCCAGGGGCGGCCGTCAGCCGTTGCGATTGCCGCTGAGAAACGTGGCCAATGACGATTGCCAGCCGCCCTTGCGCATCATCTGCAGCAGGGCCCTGTGCCAGACGTCTTTCAGGGTTTCGGTGGTTGTTGCGCCGGGCTCGGCGGAGGGCGTGGTGCTGTTCTCGGCGGTGGCAGCCTGCTGCTTTTTGGCCATGCGTTCCAGTACCGTTGTGTTGAGAATTTCCTTGGACTTGTGCTCGATGTAGCCTTGTTTGCGCTCGTAGGTCTGGAACTGAGGCGGCAGTTTCACATCCGGATCGCCGGTACTGGAAAAGCGGGTGATGACTTTTTCCAGAAAGTCGAAATCGCAGAAGTGGTGAGTCCCGAGGCCGGGGTCCGTCGTGTAACGTATGAAGCCTTGATCCAGAAGGCTGCCTTTCATGGCTTCACCCTTGAGAACCCTGTCGGCTGTTGCAGCGTCTTTTTCAATGAAACTGTAGCTTAGTCGATGTCCTTCATTATCGTACATGTGGCCACTGTTCAGATTGCCCATCATCCTCCCGTTTTGATATTTACGATAATCTGCCAGGTCCCACGCCAGGGATGTGACATGTCTGGGGGATGCTCCCTGTTCCTGAGCGAATTCGTAAATGCGTGCCAATAGATCCCGGTCGGCTTGAGTCAGGTAGTATTTGTCACTCTTGTCTGTGTCGAACTTTGTCTCAAAGTGCGGGTTGAGCTCCCCGTTGTATATGTGAGTGATCAACAATGCGTAGCCACTGATTGAAACTGATGGAGGCTCGGTGGTGGAGGCATTTTTTTCGGGCGTCTTTTGCGGGGCTTTGGTTGTTTGGGAAGTATAGTTGTATAAGTTGTCTGTTTGAGTGATTTTCATCTTGTTGACCTTGTGGGTTCATAGAGGCTCCGCCAGTTTTTTCTGCTGGCGGAGCGACTTCTCAGTGGTAGCTGTACTCAAAGGTGACGCTGTCTTCTCCTGCAGGGTGAGCAGTTTCTTTCAGGTTTTTTGAGATGTGGGTGATATGTACGCTTACTCCATGTCCAAAGCGTTTTTGATTGAAGAGTTTGGTGCTTCCTGTTGCATTTGGGATGATGATTTGACACTCGCCTTCTATGTTGGAAGGCGAATCGATATAGCAAATTTTTACCTCTTCGTTTGGTGCATCAGGATAGAACGTCGTGCTCCAGCGAATTTCTCTCAGCTTCATCTGAACGTTGATCGGATGAGTGAAATCGGCGAGTAGTAGGCTATGCCTGGATGTTGCCGTATCTGCATAGCTATAGAGACTGGGTGGCCTTTTCGACTTGGTGATACTGGCATCCGCTGCAAAAGTTTGAGTGCTGGCCAAAATCAGGGCGAGCGAAAGCATCTTTTTCATGACGATGTTCCTGAAAAATGAGTAGGTGTTTAGGTTTTAAATGTGATGCCGGTTTCAGTTATTCAGAAGCAGTCTCCCGTAGTGCTTCCATGGGTTGCAGGCGGGAGGCTTTCAGGGCCGGATGCAGGCCGAAGAACACACCGGTCAGCAGCGAGCTGCCAGTACCGAGCAGCAGGGCTTCCAGGCTCAGGCGCAAGGGCCAATTGGCGAAGTGACTGAAAATCAGTGCGGCGAGGCTGCCCAGCACCGCCCCAACGAGGACGCCGGGCAGCGACAGGCACAGTGCCTCGCAGAGAAAGGCATTGCGGATATCCCGGGAGCGGGCACCGAGCGCCAGGCGCAGGCCGATCTCCCGGCGCCGTTCGGCCAGGTTCATCAGCATCACGTTCATGACACCGACGCCCGCCACCAGCAGGACGATGCCGCCCAGACCGGCCAGCAGGCGAGAGAAGGTCACGGCCTGGCGTTTCAGGCCGTCGAGCAACTGTCGTGGGATCTGTATCTCGACTTTCTGGCCATGGAGCAGCGCCGGCAGTTGGTTTTTCAGGGCTTGTGCCGTCAGATCCGGATCGGCATGCGTTGCGATCCGCACGATCAGGCTGTCGATCTTTGGTTCAGGGAACAACCGTCGCAGCCCCTCTGCGGGGATCAGGACCGAGTGATCGATATCCACTGGAAGCAATGGGTTGCCGGAATGCTCTGCCACGATACCGACAACGCTGAACAGATAGCCTTCGATGGGCAGTCGATCCTGGAGTTGCAGGGGGCGGCCTTTCATCGAGAGTTGGTGCGCGACCTGAGCGCCGACCACGGCAAATGTTTCCTGATGGTCGAATGGGTTCAGGAGTCGACCGTTCTGCAGCTTCAGGTCGAGGGCCTTTGCCAGGTCGCCAGAGGTACCGACCAGGGCGGCATCGACCTCGATTGCCGAATGCCTGAAGCGGACCGAATACAGGCTGACAGGCGCAATATCGATCAGTTGTGGGAGGGAACTGCGCAAGGTCTGCGCATCGAATGTCACGGGCGGGGGAAGGGAGGTTTTGCGCCCCGGCGAAAACCGGGCCACCAGCATGTCGGTGCCCATGGCCTGGAACGCACGCAGGGCTTCGGATTGTGCGCTGTTGCCGATGTTCAGCAGGGCGATGATCGAGCCGCTGCCGATGGTCAGTCCCAACAGGCTGAGCCAGGCGCGCCGGCCGGCCAGCCGCAGGTTGTCGATGGCCTCGGCCAGTACCTGGTGCGGCAGGGGGCCGTAGTGTTCGAGGTCGATCATGCGATCCTTCCGTTGAACCGATCACTGTGCAGATGCTTCAAGAATCGGCCGCTGGGAAGGGGACTAAATAGGAATGGTTTCCGTTTGTTGCGTGGGAATTTTCCATGGCTGTCAGCGTTTTGAGTGACATCGACAGCCCTGGTGGAGGTGATTCATCCAGCTTCGATAGGCTCAGCCCATGCTGAATTTCACGCTATAGCTGTAGGGCGGGACCTTGAGTGTCTTGCTCAGGCGGGCCTTGCAGGAAGCCGCATGTTCCCCGATCGACTCGGCCTGGCGGGACCAGGTGGGCAGGTAGCTGGTGTGTTCCGAGTCGGTGAAGCGCTGCTTCAGCGAGTGCTGGGCGACGAACCGGCATTTGCGTGGCCCGGAGCCGTAGATGAACCAGGCCCGCGGCCCTTCCAGGCGCAGTTCCCGACGTTCGCCGCTGGCGATCGAGAAGTTCGAAACCGGAGCACCCTTCAGGTCCAGGCCGGTACCGAGCAGTTCGAGTGGTTGTGGCGACTCGTTGCTGATTTCCACGATGACCGTCGCCGAAGGCTCGGTGCCCGCGGCATAGGCGGCAAATGACAGCAGGCCGGAGAGGGCCGCGCAGGACAGGGCTACGCCCAGCAATTGCATGAGGTACATGTTAAGTCCTTTTGGGTGGATCGCGGTGGCAGCGCCATTCCGTGACGCTGCACGCTTTTCCGCAGTCGGATAGCGCCAGGCAAGTATGAGGATCGGGACAAAAAAAGCTCGCGGTGAACCACTCTCTGTTCTGTGAGTGTTTTCCGATATCCAGGCCGGGACATTCAACTACAACGAAAAAGCCCCGGCTCTTGCGAGTCGGGGCCTGCACACACTACTGACGTTTCTGAGTTTACAGCGTCGGGTAGTCGATGTAGCCGACCGGACCCTTGCCGTAGAAGGTTTCCGGGTGCGCCGCGTTCAGCTCGGCGTCGGCCTTCAGGCGGGCCGGCAGGTCCGGGTTGGCGATGAAGGGGACGCCGAAGGCCACCGCGTCGGCCTTGCCTTCGGCCAGCCAGGCATTGGCACTGTCCTTGGTGAAGCGTTCGTTGGCGATGTAGGTGCCGCCGAACGCCGCTTTCAGCTGTGGGCCGAGGCTGTCGTCGGCTTCCTTCTCCCGCGAGCAGATGAAGGCGATGCCACGCTTGCCCAGTTCCCGGGCGACGTAGGTGAAGGTTTGCGCGAGATTGTCGTCGCCCATGTCATGGGAGTCGGCACGGGGAGCAAGGTGTACGCCGACCCGGCCGGGGCCCCAGACTTCCACCACGGCGTCGGTCACTTCGAGCAGCAGGCGGGCGCGGTTTTCCAGGGAACCGCCGTAGTGGTCGGTGCGCTGGTTGGTGCTGCTCTGCAGGAACTGGTCGAGCAGGTAGCCGTTGGCGGCATGGATTTCCACGCCATCGAAACCGGCGGCCTTGGCGTTTTCCGCACCGACGCGAAAGGCCTCGATGACGTCGGCGATCTCGGCGGTTTCCAGGGCGCGTGGGGTCGGGTAGTCCGCTTGCGGACGGACCAGGCTCACGTGGCCCTTGGGCTGGATCGCGCTCGGTGCGACCGGCAATTCACCGTTCAGGTACGACGGGTGGGAAATTCGCCCCACGTGCCACAGTTGCAGGAAGATCCGGCCACCGGCGGCATGCAGGGCCTTGGTCACGTTGGTCCAGCCGCGGACCTGGTCGTTGGACCAGATCCCGGGGGTGTCGGGGTAGCCGACGCCCATCGGTGTGACCGAGGTGGCCTCGCTGAGGATCAGCCCGGCGGAGGCGCGCTGTACGTAGTATTCGGCCATCAGCGCGTTCGGCACACGGCCTTCGTCGGCCCGGCAGCGGGTCAGCGGAGCCATGACGATGCGGTTCGGCAGTTCGAGATCGCCCAGTTTGATCGGATCGAAAATAGTTGCCATGGGTACAACCCTCTTGATGATTAGTTGCTAGCTGGAACCAGTTCGGCGGGGCCGTTCTGGCGAAAGGTGATCAGGGTCACCAGCAGCGCGAGCACTGCCAGTGCGCCAGCGGCCAGGGGCACGCTGGTGAGGCCCAGGCCATGGGCGATGACACTGCCGCCGACCCAGGCGCCGAGAGCGTTGCCGACGTTGAAGGCGCCGATGTTCAGGGTCGAGACCAGGTTGGGGGCGGCCTGGCCGTAGGTCACCACGTTGACCTGCAGCGCCGGGACGGCGGCGAAGCAGGCCGTGGCCCAGAGGAACAGGGTGAGCTCGGCGGGAATGACCAGCACGCTGCTCCAGGTCAGGGCGGTCGCCAGCACGGCCATGGCGATGAACACGCCGATCAGCGTCGCGGCCAGGTTGCGGTCCGCCAGTTTGCCGCCGAGGATGTTGCCGAGGGTCAGGCCCAGGCCCATCAGCACCAGGGTCCAGGTCACGCCCCGTGGTGACACGCCGGTGACTTCGCCGAGCAGCGGCGCGATGTAGGTGAACAGGGCGAACACGGCGGCGGAGAACAGTGCGGTCATGCTCAGCGACAGCCATAGGCCGGCGCCCTTGAGTGCGCCGAGTTCGGCGCGCATGTCGAGTTTTTCCTCGTCGTGTTTCACCGGCAGGAAGCGGATCAGGCCGATCAGCGCGATCACGCCGATGACAGTCACCGCCCAGAAGGTCGAGCGCCAGCCGGCCTGTTGCCCCAGGGCGGTGCCCAGCGGTACGCCGAGCACGTTGGCCAGGGTCAGGCCGGTGAACATCAGGGCCACGGCGGAGGCACGCTTGTCCGGTGCCACGAGGTTGGCGGCGACGACCGAGCCGATACCGAAGAAGGCACCGTGGCACAGGGCGGTGATGATCCGTGCCAGCATCAGCACGTTGTAGTCACTGGCCACCGCGCAAAGCAGGTTGCCGACGATGAAGATCCCCATCAGTACCACCAGGGCCGCCTTGCGTGGCAGCCGCGAGGTGGCCATGGCCATGAACGGTGCGCCGATCGCCACGCCCAGAGCGTAGCCGGTCACCAGCCAGCCGGCACCGGGAATCGACACGCCGAGGTCGGTCGCCACATCGGGCAGCAGGCCCATGATGACGAACTCGGTGGTGCCGATGGCAAAGGCGCTCAGGGCCAGGATGAGTAGCGGGAGGGGCATCGTATGCGATCCTTTAGAGCTCTTGGCTCATGATGCGGAGGAATTCCTGGATGGTTTCCTCGTTGCGTTTGAAGAAATGCCACTGGCCCGCCTTCTGGCTGCTGATCAGACCGGCCCGCTGCAGCGTCGCCAGGTGCGCCGACACGGTCGACTGCGACAGGCCGCAGCGTTGGTCGATCTGCCCGGCGCAGATACCGTACTCGTGGTTGTGCAACTGGTCGGGGAACTGGGCTTTCGGGTCTTTCAGCCAGTGGAGGATGTCTCGGCGTACTGGGTGCGCCAGCGCTTTTATTATTTCGTCGAGGTCGAGGGTCATGGCGGTGTCTCAGGGGTGATAAAACGGTATATCGCGATGGGGCGAAATATAAATCGCTATTTCGCGATATGCCAATATGATTTTGCTCTGTGTTCAGCATGAATCGCTATATCGGGTTATAACGATACAGAGGTGGCGAGTGCTAAGCTGGGAGCCATGAACTATCTCGCACATCTTCATCTGGGCGGACAGCACCCGGAACAACTGCTCGGCAGCCTCTATGGCGACTTCGTCAAGGGGCGCGTGGAGGGGCAGTTCACGCCTTCGATCGAGGCTGCGATCCTGCTGCATCGCCGGATCGATGTCTTTACCGACAGCCATCCCCTGGTGGACCAGGCGCTGTCGCGTTTCGAGCTGACCCGTCGACGTTATGCCGGGATCGTCCTGGATGTGTTCTTCGACCATTGCCTGGCGCGGGACTGGGCCCTGTATGCCGAGGGCCCGCTGGAGGGTTTCACCGCCGGGGTCTATCGGGTGCTGGCGCGTGAGCCGCGCCTGCCCGGGCGCCTGGCGCAGATCGCGCCTTACATGGCGGCGGATGACTGGCTCGGTTCCTATCGCCATTTCGAGGTGCTGGGGCAGGTGTTGCGGGGCATCTCCCGGCGTTTGTCACGACCGGAGGAACTGGTCCATGCGATGGGGGAACTGGAGGCGCTGTACGAACCGTTGAGCGAGGACTTCCGACTGTTCTATCCCCGGTTGCAGGCCTTCGCGCAGGAGCGTCGTATCGACACCATCCTGTAGAGGCAGGCGGATCGCCGCACCACCTGCTCCTACAGGTTACTCAGCGTTCTCGGGACGGCGGGTGTCACCCCAGCGAAAGCGTCTTCGAAGGCGCCGAACGGTCAGGCGGCTTCCGCCTCGCTGGTGGCCACTGGGCGCGCTACCGGACGTTTCACTTCGGCGGCCTCGCCGAACAAGGCCATCTGTACCGCCTGCTGGGCCTGGAAGGCCAGGGACGCACGTTCCTGGCCATTGCAGGGGATAGGCTGCAGCAACTGGATTTCCACCTCGCCCTGGTCATTGGAGAACAGGCGCATCAGATGCGACAACAGGTCGTCGTCGCCAATGAACGGGGCCAGCTTGTCCGCCTGCCCATCGCGGGTGTAGCGGATCGCTACCGGTTGCAGCGAAACGCCCGCATCGATGGCCGCCGACAGCAGGCGACCATGGAACGTCCGCAGGGAGCGGCCGTCGGTGGTGGTGCCTTCCGGGAACATCAGCAGCGGATGGGCCTGCTCCAGGTGACGGGTCATCTGCTTGCGCACCAGTTGGCTGTCGCCCGAACCCCGGCGGATGAACAGGCTGCCGGCCTTCGCCGCCAGCCAGCCGGCCACCGGCCAGGTACGGACTTCGGCCTTGGACAGGAAGGACAGCGGGGCCAGTGCGCCGAGCAGGGCGATATCGGTCCAGGACACGTGGTTGCTGACCCACAGCATCGGTTGCGTCGGCAGCTTGCCGCGGACCGTCACGCGAAAGGGCAGGGCATGACTCAGCCGCGCCATGAAGAACCGCGACCAGCTCTGGCGACGCGCCATCGAATTGGCAATCCCCAGGCGCTCGAAGGCACCGAACACGCTGGCCATGCTCAAACCCAGCGCCACCACCAGCAGGACCCGGGCGATCCGAACGTACACCCGCAGCCGCCTCATTACACGGCCGCCTTGAAGTGCCGGGCGTAACGCGGGCACAACTCGTCGCGCTTGAGCAGGATGAATACATCGGCCACCTGGAAGTCTTGGTCCCAGCACGGCTCGCCGCAGATCTTCGCGCCCAGGCGCATGTAGGCCTTGAGCAGCGGTGGCATTTCGGCGATGACGTTGCCGGGGATATCCAGGGTCGGCAGCGGTTTTTTCGGTTCGGCGCGCAGGTGTTCGGTGCTCAGGTAGCGTTCGCGCAGGCGCTGCATGATCGCCTGGGCCTGGATACCGCCATCCTGCATCGGGATGCTGGCGCAGCCCATCAGGTAGCTGTAGCCACCCTCGTTGAGCACTTCGGCCAGTTCGCCCCAGAGCACGGCAATGGTGCCGCCGTTGCGGTAGGCCGGGTCGACGCAGGTACGGCCGATTTCCAGGATCGGGCCTTGCAGGTGGCCGAGGCCATGCAGGCTGAATTCCTCTTCACTGTAGAAACGCCCCAGGGTGTTGGCGGCCTTGTGGTCGAGCAGACGGGTGGTCGCCACCAGGCGGCCGCTGTTCAGGTCGCGCACGCCAATGTGGCTGCAGTGCACATCATAATCATCCATGTCCAGGCCGAGCTCGGCGCCTTTCAGCTTGGCATTGAATTCGCCGCTGAAAACGTTGAAGCGCAAGGCCTGGGCTTCTTGCAAGGCCGCGGCGCCCAACAGGCGTTCGGCTTGCAGGCGGCGTTCATTGCCGGTGTCGCTGATGCGGGCGATCTGAGTCATGACGCGTCTCCGGTTGCCGGCCAGGGTTGCGGCCAGTCGACTTTGTTGTGCAAAGTCAGGCTATGTAGCCCCGGTGTCATCGCCATGAAGCTTTGGTGATGCTTATATGACAGCCTCCCAGGAGCCCGCCATGCCTTGGTCCTTCCTGCTCGACCCGCCTCAACGCCAGCCCGTGCCCACCGATCTGGCGGAAGGTTACGCGCAGTTGCTCGACACCCTGGGCACGGTGACGCCGTTCGAACTGGCGGTGCGTGGCGGTCATGTCATGGCCACCCCCGGCCTGGCGTTCCTGGTGGGGTACCAGGCCGCGTTGCGCATGCTCTGGCCCAGCGCTCCGGGCAGCCTCGGCGCGTTGTGCGCCACCGAGCAGCGCAGCCTGCGTCCGGCCGACATGCAGACGCGTGTCGAAGGCTTGCGGCTTTGCGGGCGCAAGGATTTCGTCACCGCCGGCACGGCCGCCGACTGGCTGCTGGTGGCCGCGCGCAGTGAGGAGCAGGGCGAGGCGCCACGGCTGAGCCTGGTGATCGTCTACCCCGGCGAACCCGGTATCCGCCTGGAGAGCCTGCCGGCCCTGCCACTGATGCCGGAGATCGGTCACGGCCGGGTGCATTTCGACCAGGCCGCCTGCGAGCGTCTGGCCGGGGATGGCTGGGAGGCCTATGTCAAACCGTTCCGCACCCTGGAGGACATCTATGTGCTCGGCGCGCTGACGGCCTGGTTGCTGGGTGTCGGCCAGCACAGCGACTGGCCACAGGCCCTGCAATTGCGCCTGCTCGGCCTGTTGGCCGGGTTGTCCGAAGCCAGCCGGCAAAACCCGGCGGCAACGGCGGGGCACGTCCTGCTCGGCGGGCTGTTCGCCCAGTTCGATGGGCTCAAGGGCGAACTGGATGAGGCCTTCGCGGCAGGTCCGCCAGCATGGCGGGAGATGTGGCAGCGCGACCGCGGTGTGCTGGACATTGCCGCGGGCGCCCGGGCCAGGCGCCTGGCGAAGGCGTGGGCGGGCGCGTGAGCAGAACTGTCATCAGGTTCCGCTAGACTGGTCCAAAGCTATTTCTCCGAGCTCGCCCAATGTCCAGGGGTTCGACCTTCCTTGCGGTTTTCCTGCTGTGTGTCACCGCCATCGCCCGTGCCGAGAGCTGGCCTGGTGCTCAATGGGCCCCAGGTCCGCAGGCCGCCGGCCCTGCTGTCGAGGCCCTGCAGGCCTATGCCTTTGCGGCACGGGATGACAGCAGCCGAAAAGGCGTGCGCACCGATGCCCTGCTGGTGATCCGGCACGGACAGATCGTCTACGAGCGTTATGCCGGGCCGACCCGTGTCGATACGCCGCACCTGACCTGGTCGATCAGCAAGAGCATCATGGCCACGGTCCTGGGCGTCGCCTATGGCGAAGGCCTGTTCCAGTTGCACGATCCGGTGGCGAGGTTCTACCCCGCGTTCCAGGCGCACCCCAAGGTGACCCTGGAGCATCTGTTGAACTGGTCGTCGGGCATCGACTGGCAGGAAGACTATGAATATGCCCCGCTCAACTCCTCGGTGGTGGCGATGTTGTACACCCTCGGTCATGCCGACATGGCCGGCTATACCGCCGCGCAGGCTGAATACGCGGTGCCCGGTCGCTCCTTCCGTTATTCCAGCGGCGACAGCAATGCCCTGGCGGCGGCCCTGCGCGGGATCGTCGGTGAGCAGCGTTACCCGGGCTATCCCTGGACCGCGCTGTTCGATCCGCTGGGCATCCGGGGGGCGGTCTGGGAGCGAGATGGCAGCGGCACCTTCGTCGCTTCGTCCTATGCCTATCTGACGGCCCGCGACCTGGCGCGCATCGGTCTGCTGATGGAGCGCGACGGTCGCTGGCAGGACCGGCAACTGTTGCCCAGGGCCTGGGTGGAGTTCAATCGCCGGGCGTTTGCCGGTTACAAGCCCGGGCAGGATGAAGCGGTGGGCGGTGGCCAGTGGTGGCTCAATCGCTCGATCGACGGCGCGCGCAAGCCTTGGCCGGACGCGCCTTCCGACACCTTCGCCGCCCTCGGGCACTGGGGCCAGGCGCTGTACATCATTCCCAGCGCGGGCCTGGTGATCGTGCGGTACGGCGATGACCGCGATGGCAGTTATCGGCACAACGAACTGCTCAGGCTGGCCATGGCGGCTTTCGGGCCGAAGGTGTTGCCATGAGGTCCACCCGCTTCGTTCGTCGTCACCCGTTCATCAGCCTGCTGGTGTTGCTGCTGGTGGCGCTGCTCGGCTGGATCTGGCACGAGCGCGTGGCCCTGCGTGCGTTCCCGCAGATCATCAGCGCCTATACCGCCAAGGAGTATTGTTCCTGCCGGTATGTGATGGACAACACCGTCGACTATTGCCTGGGTTATGTGAAGCAATCGGTGCCGGTCAGTCGCCTGCTGGATGACCCGCGCCAACGCCGGGTCAGCGTCGAGGGTCTGGGGCGCGAGGCCACGGCCGTCTGGGTGAACGAACGCGAAGGCTGCCGGCTCAAACCCTGAACACCGTTTACTGGCGCCCTCTTGGCCGGGTAAGGTGGCGCCTACGTTCAATCAGGAGCTTGCATGCACCGGTCCCGCCTTCTTCTGGCCCTGCTCGGGGTGCTGGCCTTGCCGGCCCACGCCAACTGGTATCTGGACAACGAGTCCTCACGCCTGTCGTTTGTCAGCACCAAGAATGCCGATATTTCTGAAGTGCATCGTTTCCTGACCTTGCACGGCAAGGTCGATCGCCAGGGCGTGGCAACCCTCGATGTCGAGCTGGAGTCGGTCAGCACCGGGATTCCCCTGCGTGATGAGCGCCTGCGGCGCGAGCTGTTCGAGATCAGGCAGTATCCCGAGGCGCAGGTCACTGCGCAGATTAACGTCCAGCCGATCAACGACCTGGCGCCCGGCGCCCAACTGGAACTGCGTCTGCCGCTGGTGGTACGCCTGCATGGCAAGGAGCACAGCTACAACGCCGAACTGCTGGCAACCCGTCTCGACGACCGTCGCTTCCAGGTGGTGACCCTGGAGCCGCTGGTGGTGCACGCCGAGGACTTCGGCCTGCTGCCTGGCCTTGCGCAGTTGCGCAAGCTCGCCGGCCTGTCGGCCATCAGTCTGTCGGTACCGGTGGGTGCGGTACTGATTTTCACGGCGCGCTGAACCATGGCCGGTGCGGTCTTTCCCTGGCGCAGCGACAATGCCTTCGAGCTGTTGGTCGACGGGCCGGCGTTTTTCCCGCGCATGCTGGTGGCGATCGCCAGGGCCGAATCCCGGATCGAGCTGGAACTCTATCTGGTCGAGGCCGGCGAGTGCGCCGATGCGATGGTCCAGGCGCTGGTCCAGGCTGCCGAGCGAGGGGTGCGGGTGCGCTGCCTGTTCGATGACTATGGCAGCCTTGCCTTCACCCTGAGCCTGCGCCGACGGCTGGTCGAGGCCGGTGTCGAACTGCGCTTCTACAACCGCCTGCGCTGGCGCCGCGGGATGCGTAACCTGTATCGCGATCACCGCAAGCTGTTGCTGGTGGACAGCACCCTGGCGGTGGTCGGCGGTACGGGCGTCACCGATGAATTCTGGACCCCGAGGGACGACCGTTTCGAATGGCATGAGGTCATGGTGCAGATTCGCGGTCCGCTGGTTCTCGACTGGCAGTTGCTGTTTGACCGTCAATGGCTGGCCAACGAACAGCGCACGGCCTGGAAACCGTTCGCCGATGTCGGCCTGCCGCGCCTGCCGAGGTTGCCTCCAGCCGGGCAGGGCCTGGGCCGGGTGGCCTATGCCGACGCCCGGCAGCATCGCGATATCCTGCAATCGCTGGTACGCGCACTGAACAGCGGCAAGCAGCGGATCTGGCTGGCAACCCCGTATTTCCTGCCGACCTGGAAGGTCCGGCGTTCGCTGCGCCGGGCCGCCCAGCGCGGAGTTGACGTGCGGCTGCTGCTGACAGGGCCGCGTACTGACCACCCCTCGGTGCGTTACGCCGGCCATCGCTACTATCCTCGCCTGCTGAGGGCCGGCGTGCGGATCTTCGAGTACCAGCCCTGTTTCCTGCACCTGAAAATGGTGCTGGTCGACGACTGGGTCAGCATCGGCTCGTGCAATTTCGATCACTGGAACCTGCGCTTCAACCTGGAGGCCAATCTCGAGGCCCTTGACCCATCCCTGACCGCGGCGGTCAAGGCCAGCTTCGTCGCCGACTTCGACCTCAGCCAGCCGGTCAGTCTCGCCGACTGGAAGAAGCGGCCGCTGTGGCGTCGGATCAAGCAGCGGGTATGGGGCTGGATCGACCGCCTGGTGGTGAACGTACTGGACCGACGCAACTGATCGTTGTCACTTCAGGGTATTGCGACGGGTTGACCTGGGATAGACTCCAGGCTATCCCTCCTCCTGCCGCGGAGCCTTCTATGACCCCTTCATTGCTCATGGCCGTTCTCGCCTCGGGTTTCATTTATGGCATCACTCCAGGCCCTGGTGTGCTGGCGGTGTTCGGCATCGGTGCGGCGCGGGGACGACGGGCCGGGGCAGGGTTCCTTTGCGGTCATCTGCTGGGCGACGTGATCTGGTGCGGCACGGCTCTGGTCGCGATCGTCGGGGCGCGGGAAATCGGCAGCGGCGCCTTCGATGTGCTCGGTGTCATCAGCGGCCTCTACCTGTTCTGGCTCGGCTGGCGGGCGTTGCGCAGCCGCCGGGCCAATGGTGAAACGCCCCAGGGTGCGGCCCGGCAGCCGTTCTGGCACGGCATCCTGTTCGGCCTGACCAATCCCAAGGCCTACCCGGTGGCGGTCGCGACCTTTACCGCGCTGCTTTCCAGCCGTGCCGAACTGCTGACCTGGTCGATGCTGCCGGGGCTGATTTTTCTCAGTTTCCTGGGCGGGGTCGCGGCATACGCTATTCTCATCGGTGTCGTCGGTGCGCAACGGGTGCGGGTGTTGTACCAGCGACATGAATTGACGATCACGCGTTTGTGTGGGGTGATGTTCATCGGCTTTGCCATAAATGCACTGACTCACGCGTTGCCGGGGTTGTTGCCGAACAGGGCTTGAGTCGACGGCGCGGGGCAGGACGCCGGGATATTCCAAGGGACAGATACTGACGCTTAATTTTTCGGGCGATGTCTTCCTGATGGAAAGCAGAACTGTCACACCGGTTTCCAGCTTTTTCGACCTGCTGCTCGATGCGGTGTGTGCCGTCGACGTCGAGGGGCGCTTCGTGTTCGTCAGCGCCGCTTGCGAGCGGATCTTCGGCTACACCCCGGCCGAACTGATCGGCACTTCGATGATCGAGCTGGTACTGCCTGCCGACCGTGAGCGCACCCTCAACGCCGCCGCGCAGATCATGGCCGGCGAGCCCAAGCCGCATTTCGAAAACCGCTACGTGCGCAAGGATGGCCAGGTGGTGCATATCATGTGGTCGGCGCGCTGGTCGGAGGTCGACCAACTGCGCATCGCCGTTGCCCGCGATATCACCGAGCTCAAGCTGGCCGAGGCGAAGCAGGCGGCGCTTTACGCGATTTCCGAGGCCGCCCATGCGACCGAAGACCTGTTGGCGCTGTTCGAGCGGGTGCACCAGATCGTTGGCGAGTGGCTGCCGGCGCAGAGTTTCTGTGTGGCGCTGTACGACGGTGCGCGTGACCAGTTGAGCTTTCCCTACCACATGGACGACCGCCGCACGCCGTGCAACGTCGACGGTCATTGCGCGCAGATCGTGCGCAGCGGTCAGCCGTTGCTGTACAACGAAGCCGAAGCACCTTGCCTCGGTGTTCCCCTGGCCTCGCAGAACGGCATCATCGGTGCGCTGCTGGCCAGGAGTTCGGCGGGCGAACGCTATACCGGGCACGACCAGGACCTGCTGCAGTTCGTTTCCGCCCAGGTGGCGGCGGCCATCGAACGCAAGCAGTTGCATGCCCGGCTGCAGTACATGGCCCGTTATGACCAACTGACTCACCTGCCCAATCGCGGCTTTCTGCAGGAGCGCCTGAAGGCGGCGCTGAGCAGGGCGCGCCGGGAACACAGGCAACTGGCATTGCTGTATGTCGACCTGGACAAGTTCAAGCAGGTCAACGACAACTTCGGCCATGCGGTCGGCGACCTTCTGCTCCAGGAGGTCGCGCGGCGCCTGCAGCAATGCGTGCGTGAAACCGACACCGTGGCGCGGATCGGCGGCGATGAATTCGTCATCCTGCTGGAACAGTTGCACCTGGGCGAATCGGCGGCGCAGGTCGCCGACAAGATCCGCAGCCTGCTCAACGAGCCGATGGTCTGGGACGAGTGCGAGCTGAGCATCATGCCCAGTATCGGCATTGCCCTGTATCCGGAGAACGGCGAGGAGGCGCAACAGCTGTTCAAGCACGCGGATGAAGCGATGTATGGGGTGAAGCGTGGAGTGCGGGTGCACTGAACAGCGCTGCTTGGATCTCGGCCTGGCGAGGCTGTCCAGTTCGAGGGAGCAAAGCCTGAGCGCGCGCAATGGCTGCCGTTCTCAGGCTTGATGCCTCTTCAGGGCTTCGGTTTTCCAGCCTGGTCCTTGCCTCGACCTATACGAAACAGTTTGGACACGGCATTGCGCAAGGTGTTGTCGACGACGCCAAGGGCACGACGTCCCGGTTCATCGGGGCGGCCGTTGAATGACGTGACATGGAAGTATTCCTTGTCATCGTCGTCAGGCGATTCCTTGGAGAAGTAGTAGTTGGAGACACAGCAACGTGGTCCCTCCACCTGCACCTTGCTCACCGAATGCCAGGAGTATTTGTTCGTTTCCATCACGACCAGACGGTTGAACTTCGAAACCAGGGTTTTCTGTACCTTGACCTGTGGGTCCCAGAGTTCAAAGTTCCCACCGTTCTCCAGAGACCAGTCCGGTGCCACGTAGTAGAGCAGGTTCAGCCGGCGGTACAGGGCTCGGGCGGCATCATGGCTGTTGTCGATATGCGGGTTGAGGAAGTCGCCCTTGAACATCATCGACAGGCCCCCGGCGTAGAGGGTCGGATCCGGCAGGATGCCTTCGATGCCCACCAGTTCGGCAATCCTGCCCACGACTGATGGATGCTGTATCGCGAAGGTGATCGAACTGAGTATCTCGGGATGTTCGGCCAGGTTGCCGAGGGTTTTCTTTTTCTCGCGGAATGACTGTCTGTCGAAGAAGCCATCGGCATTTTTCGGGAAGGCATCGTAGATCTGTTGAGCCATATCGTCGGAGAGCAGCCCGTCGATGATGAAATGACGGGTCTGGGTACCTTGCGGGTTGCTCCATTGGCTTTGGATGTCGGCGCTCAGCTCGTTCAAGCGTTCAACAATAAGAGCTGCAATTTGAGGGGCGTCCATTCAGCGGATCCTGGGCTCAGGTGAAGAAAGGTTTTACGTGGGAGCGATTTTCCCTGGATTCGCAGTGAATGCCAAAGTGAAATCAGGGTTGGGCTGAAGAATACTACGACAGACTGATCGTGGGTGAGGATGAGGCGGTTAAACGCCAATCCGGAGCAGCGATCAAAATCTGTCCATAAAAAAACCGGCCTCTGTGGGCCGGTTTTCAGTCTTCATCGCCACTGTGGGCAACGTCGGACCTGATGCGATCTGGAGCGGGTAGAGGGAATCGAACCCTCAACTAAAGCTTGGGAAGCTTTCGTTTTACCACTAAACTATACCCGCTTTTTACATGTCTCTCTGCTCACCGAAGCGGCTTGTCCGAACGAAAACACGGGTTATCAGTTCGGACCGCTTGCGTGATGCCATTTCATGACACCCGCTCGGGTGGCCACTTTGTACCAGATGTTGCCGCGCAATTGAAGTTTTTCTTTGAAAATCTGTGTTTTAGCGGATGTTTCAGCTGCGAACCGCACCGGGGCTGATCACGGGCAAACGGCTGCAGGCCGGGGTGTTCCTGGCCGACCGTTGCCCGTGACCTGGCCTGCTCACATGGCTTGCGCATGGTGCTCCTGGACGTACCGGTAGTAGCGCGCCCGGCTTTCCTGGTGGCTGGGCCTGAGAAAGCCGAGCAGCGCGTGACGGGTGTCACGGCAGGCGGACTTGTGCTCCATGTCGAGGAAATGGCCGGCCGTGGCAATGGTGCTGAAGTGGCTCTGGCGCACATGCCTGCCGAACTGCCGGGCATCCTCGGGTGTGGTGTACTCGTCCCATTCGCCGTTCACGAACAGGACCGGGATGTCGATCCTGCTCGCCGACTTCAGGCAGCCCTGGCGATCGCTTTCGAGCACTTCGCGGATGTGGAAGTGCATCTGGCCATATTCATGCTCGGCCAGGCTGCTGACATGCCGAAAGTTGAAGCGCTTGAACAGCGATGGCAGATGCTTGCCGATGGTGCTGTTGACCAGTTGGGCGATCTGGGCGCGGTCACAGGCTCCCAGGTGTTGGACGCCACGCTCCAGGTAGTCGCGCATCGGCTCGTTGATCACCGGCGAAAACGAGCTGATCACCGCCTTCTCGATGCGCCGTGGCCGTTCGGCCAGGGCGACCAGGGTGGCGGCGCCGCCCCAGGAGAACGACATCACGTGCTCGGCGGCGAAGTGGTCGATCAATTCCAGCAGAATCTGCCCCTCGATTGCCCGGGTGAGCATCTTCTCGTGGTGGTTGTGCGGTCGGGACCGGCCGGCGTAGGGCTGGTCGTAGCACACGACGTTGTACTGCGGGTGCAGGTTTTTCACGGTCTGGGCAAATGACGCAGTCGTGGCCATCGAGCCGTTGACCAGGATAATGGTCTTTTCCGCGGCATCCGCGCGATAGAACTCCGTGTAAACCCGATACTGACCCTGTATATCCAACACAGCGATTTCTGGCGTCATGTCAAAGACTCCTGGCAAGCGGGTATGCGCGCAACTGACTGTGCACGAGATATATGACAGGTAGGCATTTGCCTGGAATTTTCAGCCCATGCCGGTCCGGTGACGCGCTGGCCGGCGGGTGTTGTTATAGGCGGGCAATCGGTCGGAAAACCACGGCTGGCAAGCCCTGGCGCCGACGAAAAGTTTTTTGCAGCTAGGCGGTGACCTGTCAGTCATTTTTTGGCTGACGGACTGATTCAAGCAGTGGTCCGGCGATTTCGCAAGGAGCGATTTGGCATAAGCGGCTCACTTCTGCTCAACGGTAGGTGACTCAAACCAGGGCGATTTCCTCGGCCGTCAGCGGGCGGTATTGCCCGGGGGCGAGCGCGTCGTCGAGCACCAGCGGACCCATGCGTTCGCGGTGCAGGCGCAGGACCTTGTTGTCGAAGTGGCCGAACATCCGCTTGACCTGGTGATAGCGGCCTTCGACGATGCTCAGCCGGGCGCTGCGCGGCCCCAGTCGTTGCAGTTCGGCGGGTTGGGTGGTGAGGTCTTCGAAGGCGAAGTACAGGCCTCGGGCGAACGTCTCGGCGTACTGCGCGCCGATCTCCTGCTCGGTTTCCACGTAATAGACCTTGGGCAGCTTGGTCTCTGGCCGGGTCAGGCGCCTGGACCACTGGCCGTCGTTGGTCAGCAGCATCAGGCCGGTGGTGTTGAAGTCCAGGCGCCCGGCGATGTGCAACTCGTCGACATCCGGTTCCTCGAGCAGGTCGAGCACGGTGCGGTGCTGCGGGTCGCGGGTCGCGCTGACACACCCCGTGGGTTTGTGCAGCATGAAATAGCGTGCCGGGCGGCCGGCCTGCAGGACCTCGTCGTCCACCTCGACCCGGCTGAATTCGCGCACTTCGTGGTGTGGATCAGCGGTGACCAGGCCGTCGACCCGTACCCGCCGTTCCGCCAGCAGCAGGCGGACCTGCTGGCGATTGAAGCGGGGCAGGTTGCTGAGGAATCGGTCCAGGCGCATGGAGGGATGATCGCGGGAAAACGGGCCGGCATTCTACGTCATGATGGCGGCGGCTGCTTCAGCTGTTCATCCACCTGGGCGCAGCGCGGGCACAGGCAGGCGGCGTTGCGCAGTTCGGCGGGCAGGGCCTCGAGCACGGCCGGGTCGATCCTGACGCTGTAGCACCAGCAGGGCCGGGTTGCGGTGCGCGGATCGGCCAGGGTGCAGTCATTGCGCGCACCGCAGGCGGGGCAGAGGCTGGCGTCAGGCATGGGCGGGGATCGCCACGTCGCTGCAGACACGGTTGCGCCCACTCTGCTTGGCCCGGTACAGCGCCTGGTCGGCGCGGGCCAGCAGGGTGTGCAGGGTATCGTCGGTGTGCAGTGAAGTCAGACCGATGCTGACGGTCAGGTGCAGGCTCTTGCCGTTGTAGCCGTAGCGTTGCTGTTCGATGTGCTGGCGAATCTTCTCGGCGATCAGATGGGCGCTGGCGCTATCGGTGTCCTTGAGCAGGACGATGAATTCCTCGCCACCCCAGCGGCAGATGATGTCCGACTGGCGCAGGCAGCTTTCCAGGTGTCGGGCGAAGCCGCTCAGCACCACGTCGCCGGCCAGGTGGCCATGGCTGTCGTTGAGCTGCTTGAAGTGGTCCAGGTCCAGCAGCAAGGCGGTCAGCGGCTTGGGCTCGCGCTGGGCCTCGTTGAGGGCCTGGGCCGCCAGCAGGTCGAAACCGCGACGGTTGGGCAGGCCGGTGAGGCTGTCCTGGGTGGCCAGGGCCTGGATCTTGCGCTGGTAGCGATGTATCACGCGATTGAGCAGGGCCAGCACGATCAGGGTCACCACCAGGCAGATCAGCAGGTTCAGGTACAGCGACTGGCGAATGCCGCTGAGGGCGCCGTCCTCGCGCTTGTCGACGAACAGGTACCAGTTCAGTTCCGGAATGAAGCGCACATTGAGGAAGTGCTTCTTGCCGTCCGGCTCGGCGTATTCATAGCTGCCGTCGTGAGGCTTGGGCAGCTTGGCCTGCAGGTTCTGCAGGCTTTGCAGATGGTTCAGCGACTGGCCGACCCGGGCGCCCTCGGGGCCGCCGTCGGCACCGGTGAGCACCAGGCGGCCGAAGTTGTCGACGAAGTACACGCTGCGCTGATAGCGCTGCTGGTACTTGTCGATCAGCTTGACCACCGCGTCGACCGTCAGGCCGACTCCGGCCGCGCCGATGAAGTTTTCCTGGTAGTCGAACACCTTGTAGTTGATGAAGAACGTCAGGCTGTCATGGTTGGCCATGTCCGGGTCGACGTTGATCTCGTAGGGTTCCTTCATGTCCCGCACACGGAAGTACCAGAGGTCGCGTGGCTCGTTGCTGCGCACTTTTTTCAGCACGCCCTTGGCTTGGTAGTAGGTCAGGTTGCTGTTGGAAACGAAGAAGGCGGTATAGGCGCCGTAATGGGTCATGACCTCGTTGAGGTAGCGGGTCATCTGCTGCGGGTCGCGCTCACCGGCCATGACCCAGTCGCGCAGGAAGGTGTCGCGGGCCATCATCGAGGAGATCAGGATGGGCCGTACCAGGTCCTTCTGGATCTCCGAGTAGACCGTGTCGGAGGTCAGCGGCAGTTCGGTATTGATGATGCCGTCGCGGATCGAGGCCCGCGAGGCGTAGTAGCTGAGCAGCGAGGTGGCCAGGAAGCCGCAGCCGAGCAGAGCGATCAGTGTCACGACCAGGGAGCGTTGCGAGTAGATCACGGAGCGAAACGGCATCACGATTCCATCGGCGGGTGTGCGATGGACGCATTCTAGTGCGGCCTCTGGAAAATAACCGCTCAATTTTGACGGCTATCCGCGGCTGTCGAGGCGACCCCTGTCTGCTGAATGCTTCCGTATAGGCCGCGACGGTCTACGCTGCTGGCAGATCAACAGGAAGGGGGACTGCACCATGGGGTTGGGTTTGATTCGGGCCTTGTCGGGCTGTCTGATGATGCTGTTGTGCCTGGGACCGGTGCTGGCGGCGACCGCGTCGGACGATCAGGCGCCGGCGGCCAGGGCCCTGCTGGAAAAGGCCCTGGCCTATTACCGCGAGCAGGGCGACAAGGCGTTTGCCGCCTTCAGCCGCCAGGGAGAGTTCGTCGACCAGGATCGTTATGTCTTCGTGGTCGATACCCACGGGGTGATGCTGGCCAGTGGCGGACCGTCCTCGGCGCTGATCGGCCGGGACGTTTCCGAGGTGCTCGGTGCGGATTTGCGCGAGGCGTTCAAGGCCGCGCTGAACACGCCGGAAAACGCTGGAATCCGGGAGGCCGAATATCGTTGGCGGAACTGGAAGGATGGCAAGGTCGAGCGCAAGCGGGTGTTCTACCAGCGGGTCGGCGAGCGCATCCTGGCGGTCGGCTACTACCTGCCCCGGGCGTCGGCGCAGGAAGCCAGGGCATTTCTGGCCCGGGCGGCGACCGAACTGGACAGGGACCGCCAGGGGTTGCTCGATGAGATCAACGCCCTGCCGGGCGGTTTCCTGCAGGATGACCTGTATGTCTTCGTGGTGGATCTCAAGACCCGTCGATACCTGGCCCATGGCACCAATCAGCGTCTGGTCAATACCGATTTCGCCAAGGTCCGGGACCCCGACGGCAAGCCGGTGGGAGAACCGATCCTGGCGTTGATGAACAGGCAGGCGGAGGGCGAGTACGAGTATCGCTGGAAGAACCCGGTGACCGGCAAGGTCGAAAACAAGCACACCTACCTCAAGCGGGTCGGGCAGGTGCTGGTGGCGGTCGGGTACTACCGCTCCTGAAGTCGAGTCTATCGACTGCCCCGGGTGGGAGCCGGCTCCCACCCGGGGCGACCCCGGACTGGCGTCCGGCTCGTGCCCTGTAGGAACCCGGCTTGCCGGCGAATACGTCCGCAAGCCCTGCCCAGGGGAGGCCATCGCCACAAGCCGATACCAGAGCCCCTTCAGCGGGCCTTGTCCTCCCGCCCACGCAATACCCGGTTGGGCATGGCGATCGCCGCGGCCAGCCCGAGCAGGGCAACCCCGGCGCTGATCAGCAGCAGATGGCGGAAGGTCAGCAGCAACTCGGCCCGCAGGGCTTGCCGGGCCGGACCGGCGGCGTTGAGTCCGTCGAGCAGGGCATTGCCCGCGCTGCCTTCGCCGAGCACCGCGCCGCTGGCCAGATGGGTCAGGCCCGAGCCCTGCACCAGGGCCAGCAGCAGCGCCGACATCAGCGCCACGCCCACGGCGCCACCCAGTGAGCGGAACAGGTTGGTGGTGCTGGTGGCAACGCCGATATCGCGCTGTTCCACCGAGTTCTGGGTGCCCACCAGCGAGGTCGGGAATTGCAGGCCGCCGGCAATGCCGCACAGCAGCATGAACAGGCTGCTCAGCAGCACCGCCTGGGGTGCGGTAAAGGCCATGCCGAGAATGGCCAGCGGCATCAGCAGCGCGCCACTGAGGATCAACGGCTTGTAGTAGCCGGTTACCGAGGTCATGCGCCCGGCGAAGTAGGCCCCCATGGGCAGGCCCATCGCCAGCGGCAGCAGGTGCAGTGCCGCACTGTCGGCACCGGCGCCGGTCACGCTCTGCAAGCGCAGCGGCATCAGCACGGTCAGCGAGATCGCCTGAAAGCTGGTGAAGAAGACCGTGCACCAGCACAGCACGGCATTGCGGTTGAGGAACAGGTGCATCGGCAGCAAGGGTTCGAGGGTGCGTCGTTCGTGCAGGACGAACAGCGTCAGGCCGACTGCGGCAATGGCCAGCAGCCCGAGCACATCGCTGTCGCTCCAGTGGTGGCCCTGGCCGATCCGGGTGATGCCCAGCAGCAGGGCGGTCAGGCCGATGACCATCAGCACCGTGCCGAGGTAGTCGATGATCGGCTTGCGCTGCGGCACCGGCAGCCCGACCAGCACCCGGTGGGCGACCCACCAGGCCGTCAGCCCCAGCGGCAGGTTGGTCAGGAACACCCAGCGCCATGACAGGTATTGGGTCATGTAGCCGCCCAGCACCGGGCCGGCGACGCTGGCCAGCGCATACATGCTGCTGAAGTAGCCCTGGTAGCGACCGCGTTCCCGCGGTGGCACGACATCGCCGATGATCGCCTGGCTGACCGAAACCATGCCGCCGGCACCGATGCCCTGAATGATCCGCGCCAGCACCAGTTGCTCCATGCTCTGGGCCAGGCCGCAGAACAGCGAGGCCAGGGTGAACAGGCCCATGCCGAACAGCATCAGCCGGCGGCGGCCATAGAGGTCACCGAGCTTGCCGTAGATGGGCACGGCTACGGTCATGGCGACCATGTAGCCGGAAATCACCCAGGCCAGCAGGCCGACATCCTTGAACTGCGCGGAAATGGCCGGCATCGAGACCGCAACGATGGTCTGGTCGAGGGCACCAAGGAAGATCGCCAGCATCAGGGCGATCAGTAGGCTGCGAATCGCCGGCTTCGTCTGGCCGGGCTGATTGAGGTTGGTCACGGTATAACCTGCACGCGGAAGTGGGCCCGCACTCGGGCGGCTGCGCCGGGTGCGGGAATGCGTGTCAGTTTACTCGATAGCTTGCTATTCGATAGCCTCATACGGAAGGCCGACGTAATTTTCCGCGATGGTCCGACGCCCGGCCTCGGAGCTGACGAAGTACTCCAGTTCGGTCTGCTGCAAGCGTTGGCTGAAGGCATCGGTATCGGGGAAGCGATGCAGGATCGAGGTCATCCACCAGGAGAAACGCTCGGCTTTCCACACCCGCCGCAGGCAGATCCGCGAATACTGTTCCAGCAACTCACTGCGCCCTTCGCGGTAGACCTTGAGCAGGATATTAAACAGCGTGCTGACGTCGCTGGCCGCCAGATTCAGCCCCTTGGCGCCGGTCGGCGGAACGATGTGGGCGGCGTCGCCGACCAGGAACATCCGGCCGTACTGCATGGGTTCGACCACGAAGCTGCGCAGCGGCGCGATACTCTTCTCGATCGACGGACCGGTGACCAGGCCCCGGGCCAGGCTGTCTGGCAGACGCGCCTTGAGCTCTTCCCAGAAGCGCGCATCGGACCAGTCCTCGACCTTCTCGTCGGCCGGCACCTGCACGTAGTAGCGGGTGCGGGTCGGTGAACGCATGCTGCACAGGGCGAAGCCGCGCTCGTGATTGGCATACACCAGTTCCTCGCTGACCGGCGGCGTGTCGGCGAGAATCCCCAGCCAGCCGAACGGGTAGACCCGCTCGAAGATCTTCAGCGCCTCGGCCGGAATCGACTGCCGCGCCACACCGTGGAAACCGTCGCAGCCGGCGATGTAGTCGCAGTCCAGGCGGTGGGTCTGGCCGTCCTTCTCGTAGGTCAGCCAGGGCGCGTCGGTCTTCATGCCGTGGGGCTGGACGTTGCTGGCGCTGTAGACGGTCCGGGCGCCCGCAGCCTCGCGGGCGGCCATCAGGTCGCGGGTGACCTCGGTCTGGCCGTAGATCATCACGCTCTTGCCGCCGGTCAGGGTCTTGAGGTCGATATGAACCCGGCGTCCGTCGAAGGCCAGCTCGAAGCCGCCATGCACCAGGCCCTCGGCGTCCATCCGGCGATTGACCCCGGCCTGGCGCAACAGATCGACCATGCCCTGTTCCAGCACCCCGGCGCGGATGCGGCCGAGCACGTACTCCGGAGTCTGGCGTTCGATGATCACGGTGTCGATGCCAGCGTTGTGCAGCAACTGGCCGAGCAGCAGGCCGGACGGACCGGCACCGATAATGGCGACTTGAGTTTTCATTGTTGTTCTCTCTGCAAGCTTCACGCGGCGGGCCGGTGAGTAGGTTGTTATGATTTGTGCTTGCATTTTTCGCTTGAAAAAGACGCTTTAGAAGGTGAAAACTGCGCCTTTATCGGTACTTTTCAACAATAAGGGCGATTATCGCCCAAGGCTCGTGCACAGATGGAAAAGCCAGTGACGGCACCGATCCCGGTGTTCAAGCTCTACGGAGAGGACCAGGACTGGATCGCCCCCGACCTGTTGCACTGCGAGACCATTCCCAAGCGCAGCCGCCTGCATCATTGGGAAATCCAGCCGCACCGGCATGCTGATCTGTGCCAGTTGCTGTTTCTGAACAAGGGCCAGGCCCGGGTCGATATCGAGGGGCAGCGCACCACCCTGAATGAATCGGCGATCCAGGTGGTGCCGCCCCTGTGCGTGCACGGCTTTCAGTTTTCCGAGAACATCGACGGCCATGTGCTGACCCTGGCCGCACCGCTGGTGGCGCAACTGCAACAGCAACTGGGCAGTTCGCCGGACGCGCTGGCGCTGGCCGCCAGCTACCCGGCGGGGCGCGACCGGGCCTACCTCAACCGCTTGTTCAGTGCCTTGCAGAGCGAATACGCGGCGAACCAGCCGGCGCGGGACCTGCTCCTGCGCTCGCTGGTCAGCGTGTTGCTGGTGTGGCTCAGTCGCCAGGTGATCCGCCGTGAGGCGGCGGGTCAGTCGGCCGGACGAGGGCGCGAGTACCTGAGCCGTTTCAACGGGCTGGTCGAGGCGCATTTTCGCGAGCATCCGACGGTCGAGCAGTTGTCTCACCAGGTGGGGATCTCGGTGGCGCACCTGAACGGCATCTGTCGGGAATGGGCGGGGCAGTCGGCGTTGCAACTGATCCACCAGCGGCTGTTGCTGGAAGCCAAGCGCAACCTGATCTACACGCGCATGAGCGTCAGCCGGGTGGCGGACGAGCTGGGTTTTGCCGACCCGGCCTACTTCGCCCGGTTCTTCCGCCGCATGACCGGGCTTTCGCCCAGCGCCTTTCGCGCCGGGATCGACCGCTAGGCTGTGTACGAAATTGTTTGAAACGCAGGTTAGGCAAGGCAAAAATCGGCGAGGAAGCGGAGTTTACTGGAGTAAATGAGCATTCCGAGCCGGTTTTTAACGCCGCATAACCAAGTTTCAAGCGATTTCGTACATAGCCTAGGGCCTTACCTCAAGGCACTGAGGCTCGCGGTGTGCGGCACGCAGTGCTCCAGGTTGCAGCTGGCGACGGCGTGGGGCGCCTGCCTGATCTGTTCGACCCGCCAGGCCGCGGTGGCGTACAGAGCCAGTACGGTGCCGATGGCAAGTACGGCGGCACATGTTCTTGTTTTTAGAATATTCATGACGCAGACCTCTGACTGTCGAACCCGGTTCGCGAGAAGTACTGAGTTCAAGATTAGGCCAGTTGCCGCCACTTGCCAGCTTTTCCTCGATCAGAGGTCCTTGTCCCAGGCCGGTGTTTCCGGAAACCGCACCACCAGGAAATCGAGCATGCTGCGCAGCGTTGCCGGCATGTGCTTGCGCGAGGCATACACGGCGTACATGTCCATGGTGCGCGGTTCGGCGTGGGCCAGCAGGCGCACCAGTTCGCCGCTGCGCAGGTATGCCCAGGCCTGGTAGGTGGGCAGCATCGAGATACCGGCACCGGCCATGGCGGCACGCAGCAGGGTGCTGGCCTCGTTCGCGCTGATATTGCCCTGCACCGGGACCGACACCTGCTCGCCGTCCTGTTCGAAGTGCCAGAGGCTCTTGCCGAAGTAGGAATGCGTCAGGCAGTTGTGGCGGCTCAGGTCCTCCACCCGCTGTGGTGCCGGGTGTTCGCGCAGGTAGGCCGGCGAGGCGCAGATCACCGAGCGGCAGACGGTCAGCCGCCGGGCGATGAGGTTCGGGTCCAGGTCGTTGCTGGCGCGGATGGCCAGGTCGATGCGCTCGTCCACCAGGTTGACGGTGCGGTCGAGCATCTGCAGGTCGATGTTGACGCCGGGGAAGCGGCGCACGTACTCGGTCATCGCGTCGGCGAACTGGGCCTGGCCGAACGAGGTGCTGACGCTGATCCGCAGCAGGCCGCGCGGCGCCTCGTCGGGGATGCTCACGGCGGCCTGCATGTCGCCGGACAGCTCCAGCAGTTGCCGGCAACGCGGCAGGGTTTCAGTGCCGGCCGCAGTCAGGCTCAGCTTGCGGGTGGTGCGATGCATCAGCCGTGCACCGATCCAGTCCTCCAGTTCTGCCAGGTAGCGCGAAACCACCGGGCGTGACATTTCCAGATGGTCCGCCGCCGCCGACTGGCTGCCCAGGTCGACCACTGTGACGAACACCCGCATGGCGGTGAGACGATCCATGATTTGCTCGCTTTGAGAAACAAACTATGTCCCAGCATCGCATTTTTTGTATCGGTTCGGGCAACTAAGCTCTGTCCATCGCCTATCACGGCCTACAGATACCGGAGCGTTACATGATTGGATTCACCTCACTTCGCCGCCTCCTGCTCGCCAGCGCGGTGCTGGGTTTTGCCGCCCACGCGGCCGCCGCCGAGCCGGCGCTGACCCTGGATGTCTACAACCCCGGCACCTCGGCGATTTTCCCGGTCAGTTCGGTACTGGTCAGCGGTAGCAAGGAAGCGGTGCTGGTCGACGCCCAGTTCGGCAAGTCCCAGGCCGAACAGGTGGTGGAGAAGATCCGCGCCAGTGGCAAGCAACTGACCGCCATCTACATCAGCCATGGTGACCCGGACTACTACTTCGGCCTGGACACCCTCACAAGGGCCTTTCCCCAGGCCAAGGTGCTGGCGTCGGCGCCGACCGTGGCGCACATCAAGGCCACGGTCGACGGCAAGCTGGCGTTCTGGGGGCCGAAAATGGGAACTGATGCTCCCGCCAGGACCATCGTGCCGGAGGTCCTCCAGGGCAATCGTCTGATGTTGGAAGGACGCGAGCTGGAGGTGATCGGCCTGGATGGCCCGCAGCCGGATCGCAGCTTCGTCTGGATCCCGTCGCTCAAGGCGGTGGTCGGCGGCGTGGTGGTCGCACAGAACATCCACGTGTGGATGGCCGACACCCAGTCCGCCCAGTCCCACCGGGACTGGCTGGCGACGCTGCAACGGATCCAGGCGCTGCGGCCGAAGATCCTGGTGCCGGGCCATTTCCTGGGTGACGGCCCGCATACGCTGGCCGCCGCACAATTCACGGCGGACTACATCAAGGCCTTCGACGAGGAAACGGCCAAGGCCAAGGACTCGGCGCAACTGATCGCGGCGATGAAACAGCGTTATCCGAACCTCGGCGAGGAATCCTCCCTGGAACTCAGCGCCAAGGTCGCCAAGGGTGAAATGAAGTGGTGAGCCGGCCCGGCCACTGACAAAAGGGTTTGCGGATCAGGCGCCCTGTTCCCGGACAGGGCGACTCCCTCGACGCACAGCGTCATTCGATTGGAACTGGAGAGTGTCATGAGCAAGATTGCAATCATCGGTGCCACCGGTCGTGCCGGTAGCCAACTGCTGGAAGAAGCCCTGCGTCGCGGCCACAGCGTCACGGCCATTGCCCGCAACACGGCCAAGATCGCCCATCGCGAGGGTGTGGTCAGCAAGGCGGTCGATGCGCTGGACGCCGCGGCGCTGGAAGCGGCGGTCGCCGGCCATGACGTGGTCATCAGTGCCGCACACTTCGCCACGTTGCCGGCGGCGGCGGTGATCGGCCCGGTGAAGAAGGCCGGGGTCAAGCGCCTGCTGGTGGTCGGTGGGGCCGGTTCGCTGCTGCTGCCGGACAACAGCCGGGTCATCGACAGCCCCGGCTTCCCGCCGGAGTACAAGGCCGAGGCGAGCGCCGGGGCGGCATTCCTGGAGAGCCTGCGCCAGGAAAAGGAACTGGACTGGACCTTCCTCTCGCCCTCGGCGGAGTTCGTCGAGGGTGAGCGCACCGGCCGTTTCCGTCTGGGCAAGGATCATCTGCTGGTGAGTGCCGAAGGGCGCAGCTGGATCACCTTCGCCGACTATGCGATTGCCCTGTTGGACGAAATCGAGCAACCCGCCCACTCGCGTCAGCGTTTCGCCGTCGGTTACTGATCCCGTCCTTTGGCGGCCGGAAAATGGCCGCCTTCGGCGGATCGCCAGCGAGCCGGCTCCTGCAGGTTGTGCGTTGTACACAAGACGGGTGGACGACGCCGACACTCCGGGAGCCGGCTTGCTGGCGATAGCGGAACGTTGCATCGCCCCTACCGATCAGTCCGCTGCGCCGCCTGCCCCACCAGCCACTCCCTCAGTTCATGCAGCGCCGCCGACCCCTCCGAGCGCTTCGGATACGCCAGGTAGTACGCCTGCCCGGTACGCACCCGCAAATCGAACGGCATCATCAGTCGGCCGGCACTCAGGTCCTCGCCGATCAATGCCCAGTCGCCGATCGCCACGCCCGTGCCCTGGGACGCCAGGGACATCGCCACGTCCATGGTCTCCAGGTGCTGGCCCTGGCCGATATTGCCCAGGCTGACACCGGCCGCCTCGAGCCAGGTCTGCCAGTCCTGCTGGTCCAGCGTGGGGTGCAGCAGGGTGTGGTGCTCCAGGTCAGTGACCTGCTCCAGCGCGATCGCGCCCTGCCTCAACTGGGGTGAACAGACCGGTGTCAGTTGCTCGTCGAACAGATGGTGGGCGGTCACCGCGGGGCCCGGCGGGGCGCCATAGATCACCGCCACGTCGAAGTCCTCGCGGCGGAAGTCGACCCCGTGCTGCAGGCTGGTGGTCAGTTCCACCGGCACATCCGGACGCTCCTTGCGCCAGTGCAGCAGGCGCGGCAACAGCCAGCGGATCATGCAGATCGGCGCCTTGAGCTTCAGCGCCGGATGCCCGGCGCCCACGTGGTCCACCGCCTCTTCGATCTGCCGGAACACTTCCTGTATCCGTGGAAACAGCTCGCGTCCCTGGGCGGTCAGGCTCAGGCCGCGGGCCTGGCGCTGGAACAACGCATAACCCAGGTGCTGCTCCAGCCCGGCGATCTGTCGGCTCACCGCACCCTGGGTGATGTGCAACTGCTCGGCCGCCCGGGTGAAGTTGCAGCACTGGGCGGTGATCAGAAAGGTATGCAGCGCCGGCAAGGGTGGAAGACGTTTCATGGCGGACTCAGGCATGACGACAGGACATGGCTAGTATGACTATTTTTGCGTTGTGCCCGCCATCACCCGGACGCTCCAATAACGCCACCACCGTGGCCCGCGCTGCCACGGTCAAGACGAACAACAGGGGGGCAAGCGATGGCGACGTGCGGCGAAGTATTGGTCAAGTTACTGGAGGGCTACGGGGTCGAGCAGGTGTTCGGCATTCCCGGCGTGCATACCGTGGAGCTGTATCGCGGCCTGGCAACCTCAACCATCGAGCACATCACGCCACGGCATGAGCAGGGTGCCGGCTTCATGGCGGACGGGTATGCGCGCACCAGCGGCAAGCCCGGGGTATGTTTCATCATCACCGGCCCCGGCATGACCAATATCACCACCGCGATGGGCCAGGCCTATGCCGACTCGATCCCGATGCTGGTGATCTCCAGCGTGCAGTCGCGCAGCCAGTTGGGCGGCGGGCGCGGCAAACTCCATGAACTGCCGAACCAGAGCGCCCTGGTGGCCGGCGTGGCGGCGTTCTCCCATACCCTGATGTCGGCGGCTGAGCTGCCTGCGGTGCTGGCCCGGGCATTCGCCCTGTTCCAGGCCGGGCGGCCGCGTCCGGTGCATATCGAGATCCCGCTCGACGTGCTAGTGGAAAACGCCGACGCCTTGCTCGACAGCCAGCCGGTGAACATTGCCCGGGCCGGTGCGGCACCCGCCGCCGTGGCGCAAATGGCCGACTGGCTCGCGGCTGCCAAACGCCCGCTGATCCTCGCCGGTGGCGGTGCCATCGACGCCGCGCCGGCCCTGACCCGGCTCGCCGAACGGCTCGACGCGCCCGTGGCCCTGACCATCAACGCCAAGGGCATGCTGCCCGGCGAGCATCCGCTGCTGATCGGCTCGACCCAGTCCCTGGTCGCCACCCGCGCCCTGGTGGCCGAGGCCGACGTGGTCCTGGCGATCGGCACCGAGCTGGCGGAAACCGACTATGACATCACCTTCGCCGGCGGTTTCGAAATCCCCGGTACCCTGCTGCGCATCGATATCGACCCGGACCAGACCGTGCGCAACTACCCGCCCAAGGTCGCCCTGGTGTCCGATTCGCAAGTGGCGGCAGAAGCGTTGCTCGTCGCGCTCGATGGTCGCAGCCTGGCTGCGCGCCGCGACGATTGGGGGCACCGCCGCGCTGCGGCCCTGCGTGCCGAACTCGACAGCCAGTGGGATGCGCCGACCCGTGCCCAGACGCGCTTTCTGGAAACCATTCTCGAGGTGCTGCCGGATGCGGTGCTGGTGGGCGATTCGACCCAGCCGGTGTACACCGGCAACCTGACGCTCAACCCGCGGCAGGCGCGGCGCTGGTTCAACGCCTCCACCGGCTACGGCACCCTTGGCTACGCCTTGCCGGCGGCGATCGGCGCCTGGCTCGGGCGTTCCTCCCGGCGTGACGAGCGCGGCGCGGTGGTCTGCCTGATCGGTGACGGCGGCCTGCAGTTCACCCTGCCGGAACTGGCCAGCGCGGTCGAGGCGAGCACGCCGGTGATCGTCCTGCTGTGGAATAACCAGGGGTACGAAGAGATCAAGAAATACATGGTCAACCGCGCCATCACGCCAGTGGGTGTGGATATCCATACCCCGGACTTCGTCGCGGTCGCCAAGGGCCTGGGCTGTGCCGCCGAGGCCGCCAGCAGCGAGGAAAGCCTGCGCAGCGCCCTGCGTGCCGCAGCAGGACGTTCGGGCCCCACGCTGATTGAAGTCGACCAGGCGCTCTGGATGAACGGAAGGGGGCAGTGATGAAAGCGCAAATGAATCAGGACGGCCTCTACATCGATGGTCAGTGGCGTTCCGGCAGCGAACAGCTGCGCGTGATCAACCCGGCCACCGAAGCCTTGCTCGGCAGCGTTTCCGGTGGCGATGAGCAGGCGGTCGGGCAGGCGGTGGCGGCGGCGGTGCGGGCGTTCGCCGGCTGGTCGGCGAGCCGGGCCGCCGAGCGTGGCGCGATACTGCGGCGAATTGCCGAGGGAGTACGCGAACGTCGCGAGAAACTGATCCAACTGCAATCGACCAACAACGGCAAGCCGCTGTTCGAGGCGGCGATCGACGTCGATGACGTGATCGCCACCTTCGAGTACTACGCCGGCCTGGCCGAGGGCCTGGATGAGCGGCAGGACCAGGACGTGGCGTTGCCCAGCGACGACTTCGCCGCTCGCGTGCGCCGCGAGCCGTGTGGCGTGGTCGGGTTGATCGTGCCGTGGAACTTCCCGATGGTCACCACCGCCTGGAAGCTCGCGCCGGCGCTGGCTGCGGGCTGCTGCGTGGTGCTCAAGCCATCGGAGGTGACGCCGTTGCCGGAGCTGGAACTGGCCTCGATCATTGCCGACAGCGGCCTGCCGGCCGGGGTGTTCAACCTCGTCTGCGGCACCGGCCTGGCGGTGGGTGCGCCGCTTGCGGCCGACCCGCGGGTGGCGAAGATCTCCTTCACCGGCAGCAATGCGGTGGGTGTCCAGGTGATGCAGCGGGCGGCGGAAACCATCAAGGGCGTCAGCCTGGAACTGGGAGGCAAATCGTCGCTGCTGGTGATGGCCGACGCCGACCTTGACCTGGCGGTCGAAATCGCCAGTGGCGGCGCCTTCTTCAACGCCGGGCAGATGTGCTCGGCGACCAGCCGGGTGCTGGTCGCCGACGAGATCGCCGACGAGTTCCTGTTGCGCCTGAAGGCGCGGGCTGAAGCCATTCGCGTGGCCGATCCGTTCGCTCCCGAGGTGGAGATGGGCGCGCTGGTCAACCAGGCGCAGTATCAGCGGGTGTTGGGGCACATCGATCGTGGCCTGAGCATGGGCGCACGGCTGGTCTGTGGCGGTGGGCGGCCGCCGGGGTTGTCCCGCGGCTACTTCCTGAAGCCGACGGTGTTTACCGAGGTGCCGCTGGACAGCGCCTTGTGGCGCGAGGAAATCTTCGGGCCGGTGGTCTGCGTACGCAGTTTCGCCAGCGAGGCCGAGGCGATCGCCCTGGCCAACGACAGCGAGTTCGGCCTGGTGGCGAGTGTCGTCACCACCGATGGCGAGGCGGCGGACCGCATCGCCAATGCCTTGCAGGCCGGCCTGGTGTGGATCAATGCACCGCAGGTGATCTTCCCGCAGGCGGCGTGGGGTGGCTACAAGCGCAGCAGCCTGGGGCGGGAGCTGGGCCCCTGGGGACTGCAGGCGTTCCAGGAGATCAAGCACGTGGTGCGGGCCCGCTGAACAGGGCCACCTCCCATTTCAGACACTCTGGCGCAGCCGCGCCAGATCCCGCAGCGGCGGAGCGCCGAACAGCCGGCTGTATTCGCGGCTGAACTGCGACGGGCTTTCGTAGCCGACTCGATAACCCGCCGCCGAGGCGTCCAGCCCTTCGGCGAGCATCAGCCGCCGTGCTTCCTGCAGGCGCAACTGCTTCTGGTACTGCAGTGGGCTCATGGCGGTCATCGCCTTGAAGCGGTGATGCAACGTCGAAACGCTCAGGTTGACTTCCCGTGCCAGGTCGTCGATGCGCAGCGGCTGCTCGAAGTTGCTGTTCAACCACTTGATCGCCTGGTTCACCCGATGCCCCTGGCTGTTGGCGATGGCGATCTCGTACAGGCGATATCCCTGCGGGCTGCGCAACAGCCGATAGAGGATCTCCCGGCGCACCAGCGGCGCGAGCATGGGAATGTCCTTGGGCGCATCGAGCAGCCGCGAAAGGCGCAGCAGGGCGTCGAACATCGGGGTATCCACACGCTCGACATACAGCCCCAGCCCGGTTGGTCGGCTGGGCACACCCAGGGGACCGGCTTCGGCGATCAGCGCGCTGATTTCATTCGGGTCGATATCCAGGCGCAAGGACAGGATCGGCGACTCGGGTGTGACATTCACCACCCGCCCGGCGAGGGGCATCGACACCGAGACCACCAGGTAATGCAGCGGGTCATAGATGAAATGGCCGTCGCCCAGGCGTATTTCCTTGCGGCCCTGGGCCATGATGCACAGCGCCGGTTGCGCCAGCACGGGAGCGAAATCATAGGGGTGGCTGTGGCGCCCCAGCACCAGCGAGTCGACGGCGGTCTGGTAGTTGCCGTCCTCGGTGGCGTGGCGACGAATGATGTCGGCCAGTTCCTGGCGCTGTTTTTCCATCTCCGGGGGGATCGGTTCTTGCGGCAGTTCGGACAGTGGCATGCAGAATCCCCTCGGGAAAGTCACTTTCAACGGGCCATAGCTTAAGTTTGGGCAAGGGGGATCGCCAGCCGGATCCTGCGCAATTCTTGCCTGATCCTGCCGCGACCCGTCATGACCGCCGGATGACTGCGCTGACCGCAGACCAGGCTTGCTTAAAACTCCGGACCCGCCAGCAGAGCGCTGGCCTGGCGCTGTACCCGAGGGGCAAGGCGCTGCGGCAGGATTGTGCAATAAGCTGACAGGAATCGACTAACGACCCCTCGCCGGGGGCACTAATCTATGTTTGCGTTGCCGTCGTCCCGGCGGTTGATGGCGCGAGAACAACATTCCTTTCGGGAGAGCCGAGCATGTCCAAGCATATCCCTGTCAGTCACATGGCCTTCGTTCGCGCACGCCCGGGGCGCTCCGCCGAGCTGGGCGCCCGTCTGAGCAGCCTGATCGAACCGTCCCGCCAGGCACCCGGTTGCCTGCAGTTCTCCCTGCAACACTCCCTGGCCGATGCCGACCTCTGGCTGGTCTCCGGTTTCTGGGCCAACCAGCCGGCCATGACCGCCTACTTCAACACGCCGGCCATGCAGGTGTTCGGTGAGCTGGTGCAGGACCTGGTGGTCGACAGCCTGGATTTCCATACCTTCAGCGAGGTGTCCGCCGCCCGTGCCCAGTGCGACTATCACTTGTCCAGCGCAGGTTCCCTGCAACGGCTGGCCAGCTGATTTAGAATGCCGGCCGATCAATTGGCCGGGATAACAGGCATGGCACGTAGAGAGTTTGCACAGTTCGAAGCAGTTTCAGCAGCCGTTCGCGGCGAAGCCGGCTACAACGCGGCGATTGCGGTAAAGGCCCTGGGCGGTTTCGAGCCACCGCGTTTTCATAAAATCCTTGCAGAGCAGACATTCAAGACCGCCCTCGAGGCCGATCAGGCCGCCGAGCAGGAACTGGCGCGGCTGATCGACGTCGACGCCGAGGGCGAACTGTCCTGGTGATGGGGCCGCAGTGATCAACCCGTCACTTGTGGACGGTACATCTTGAACAGGGCTTGCGGACCGAGCTGGAAGTAGTCCGCCGGGCCGCCGCCACGCAGGATCGGTTCGGCGGCGGCGGTATCGTAGATCCCATCCTTGAGCAGATGCCTGGCGATATGCACGGCAACCACTTCACCCAGGATCAGCCAGCTCGGCACCAGGGCCTGGTCTGCGCGTTGCAACTGAATGATCTGGGTGACCTTGCATTCGAAGGACACCGGGCTTTCCTGCACCCGCGGTACGCTGATCACCTTCGACGCCACGGGCGTCAGACCGGCCAACTGGAACTCATCGACCTCGGGCGGTACGGCGGCACAGCTCTGGTTCATCGCCTCGGCCAGCGGGCGGGTGGCGAGGTTCCAGGCGAATTCGCCGGTCTGTTCGATGTTGTTCAGGCTGTCTTTGCGGCCGACGCTGGAGAAGCCGATGATCGGTGGGATGTAGTTGAAGGCGTTGAAGAAACTGTAGGGCGCCAGGTTCAGCCGGCCCTCGGCACTCTGTGAGGAGATCCAGCCGATGGGGCGTGGGCCGACAATGGCGTTGAACGGATCGTGGGGCAGGCCGTGGCCATTGGCAGGTTCGTAATAGTGAATATCGTCAGGCATGGTTCGCGGGTTCCGCAGGGACAATCGGGGATCGATAGTGTGCTTGGCATCGCGGACAAAGGCGATAGGCCGTTCGCAGGACGTTGCCTCTGGCGTGCGGATTTTCCTTCCCTCCAGAAATGACTAAGCCCGGCCTGAGCCGGGCTGTGATGCCATCCGGGTCTGTCAGCTGATTGCCGCAGCGCCAGGAGTCTTGTCGTAGCCGTCGGCCGCGATGGCGTTGGCGCCGGGGGTCTTGTCGTAGCCATCGGCAGCCACAGCGTTGGCGCCAGGAGTCTTGTCGTAGCCGTCGGCCGCGATGGCGTTGGCACCGGGAGTCTTGTCGTAGCCATCGGCAGCCACGCGATAGGCGGCTGGGGTGTGGCTGTAGCCATCGGCAGCGTAGGTATTGGCGGCCAGTACGGAAAGGGTCAGGGCGAGGATCAGTTTGGTGTTCATGGTGGTTGCTCCAGTTGGGTTTTGGTTTTGCTCAGTGGGTGTGGAAGTGATATTACGCTTGTTAATTTGATTAAAAAGCGCAAATTAGTGCTTAAACAAATCGAATTATTCGATGTTGTGGGCGGCGCGATCAGACGGCGGTCACTGGATGCCTGGGGGGCGGGTGCGCAAGTCGATTCGGCGTAGGATCAGGATGAGGGGCGGGAATTAACGGGCTATTAATTGCCAAGAGTCTTGAGCATTGCACGGGGGGGGGGCTGGGAGCCGGCAAACCGGCTCCCAGCCAAGAGCAGTGTCGGCCCGTCATGGAAGGCCGACACGAGCAAAGGTTATCAGTCGGTCTCGATCCGCGAATGCCGACGGGTGTCCTTCATGGTGACATACACCAGCAGCGACACCGCGATGCAGGCGGTCACGTACCAGTAGTAGCCGGTCTCCATGCCGATGCTCTTGAACCACAGCGCGATGTATTCGGCGGTGCCGCCGAAGATCGATACGGTCAGTGCGTAGGGCAGGCCCACGCCCAGGGCGCGGATCTCGGTGGGGAACAGCTCGGCCTTCACCACCGCGTTGATCGAGGTGTAGCCGCTGACGATGATCAGCGCCGCCATGATCAGGAAGAATGCGCCCCACCAGGTCTGGATGGTGTGCAGGGTGCTCAGGATCGGTACGGTGCAGAGTGTCCCGAGAATCCCGAAGGCGATCAGGATCGGCCGCCGGCCCACCTTGTCCGAGAGCGCACCGACCACTGGCTGCAGGCACATGAACAGGAACAGCGTTGCCGCCGAGATCGTGGTGGAGTCGGAGATGCTCATGCCGACGGTGTTCACCAGGTACTTCTGCATGTAGGTGGTGTAGGTGTAGAACGCCAGGGTGCCACCCATGGTCAGGCCGACCACGGTCAGCAGTTCCTTGGGATGACGCAGCAGCGTGCGCATCAGGCTCTCTTTCGGCTTTTCCTTCTTCTTCACGAACGACTCGGTTTCTTCCATGCCGCGACGCAGGTAGAGCGCGACCACCGCGCACAGGGCGCCGATACCGAAGGGAATCCGCCAGCCCCAGTCCTGCAGTTGTTCGACACTGAGAACCTGCTGCAGCACGATCAGCACCGCCAGGGCGATGAGCTGGCCGGAGATCAGGGTCACGTACTGGAAGCTGGAATAGAAACCACGGCTCTGCCTGGTGGCCATCTCGCTGAGGTAGGTGGCGGAAGTGCCGTATTCGCCGCCGACCGACAGCCCCTGCATCAGGCGGGCAACCACCAGCAGGATCGGCGCGCCGATGCCGATGGTTTCATAACCGGGGGTGAGGGCGATGATGAGCGAGCCTGCGCACATCAGCAGGACCGAGGCCATCAGGGCCGCCTTGCGGCCCTTGCGGTCGGCGTACAGGCCCATCAGCCAGCCGCCGATCGGGCGCATCAGGAAGCCCACGGCGAAGATCGCGGCGGTGTTGAGCAGTTGGGCGGTGGTGTCGCCCTTGGGGAAGAAGACCTTGGCGAAGTACAGCGAGAAGGCGGCGTAGACGTACCAGTCGTACCACTCGACCATGTTGCCGACCGATCCGCTGAAAATCGATTTCAGGCGGCTGGCGGTGGTTCTTTCTTGTGCCGGCGCGACCGCCGACCCCAGGGGAAGGGTAGTGGAGTTATCCATCTAGGGAACCTTATGAGTCATTGTTGTTGTAGAGCGCGCGGGAGCGCAGCCTGACCCCTCCATAGCAGGAGCCATGCCAGGGCTGTAAGGCCCGTTCCAGAGCGGTTGGCAGGATTGGGTGAGCGGAAATCCGCTTATGCCGGAGTGGGGCGTGAGCGGAAAACCGCCGATACGAACGACGCTATCTGTAGGAGCGTGGCTTGCCCGCGAAGAACGATGACGGGGTATGGCTGAGCGACCGCGCCATCTTTTTCGCGGGCAAGCCCGGCTCCTACAGGTTGCGTCGTTGCTACAGGAACATCTCGCGGGTCAGTCCGTGGCGTTGCAGCTTCTCGTTGAAGGTGCGCCTTGGCAGTTGCAGTTCTTCGAGCACCGCCTTGACGTCACCCTTGTGCCGGGTCAAGGCCGAGCGCAGGCACTGCGCCTCGAAGGCCTCCTGCTGGGCCGCGAGGGACTGGCCCGGATCGATATTGACCGGTTCCGGCTCGCCCAGGCCGAGCACCGAGCGTTCGGCGGCGTTGGCCAGTTCGCGGACGTTGCCCGGCCAGTCATGGCTCAGCAGCCGGACCAGTTGCGACCCGCTCAATGGCGTCGCACGGCGCCCCAGGCGCTCGGCCGCGTCCTGGGCAAAGTGTTCGAACAGCAGCGGGATGTCTTCGCGCCGCTCGCGCAAGGGTGGCAGGCGCAGTTCGGCCACCGTCAGCCGATACGCCAGGTCCTCGCGGAAACGTCCGGCCCGGGACTCTTCCAGCAGGTCGGGCTTGGTCGCGGCAACGATGCGCAGGTCGACCGGGATGCTCTGGTTGGAACCCAGGCGTTCGAGCTTCTGTTCCTGCAGCACCCGTAGCAGTTTCACCTGCTGGGCCAGTGGCATGCTCTCGATCTCGTCGAGAAACAGGGTGCCGCCATGGGCATATTCGAGCTTGCCGATCCGCTTGCCCTGGGCGCCGGTGAAGGCGCCGCTCTCATGGCCGAACAACTCGGCTTCGAACAGTGGCTCGGGAATCGCCGCGCAGTTGAGCGCGACGAACGGTTTGCTCGAACGCGGCCCGAAGTCATGCAGGCAGCGGGCGACCCGTTCCTTGCCGCTGCCGGTCTCGCCGCGGATCAGCACGTTGACCGGCAGGGGCGCCAGTTCCAGCACTTGCCGGCGCAGGGTCTGCAGGCTGCGGGACACGCCCAGCAGGCAGGCGTCGAGGCGTGAGCGGCTGTCGGCCTGTTCGTGCAGGCGGCGGTTCTCCAGCACCAGTCGGCGTTTCTCCAGGGCACGGCCGAGGCTGCCGAGCAGGGCTTCGGGGCTGAAGGGCTTTTCCAGGAAGTCGTAGGCACCGTCACGCATCGCCTCGACCGCCATCGGCACGTCGCCGTGGCCGGTCAGCAGGATCACCGGCAGGTCGGCGTCGAGTGCCCGCACCCGCGCCAGCAGTTCCAGGCCGCTGAGGCCGGGCATGCGCACGTCGCTGATGATCACCCCGGGAAAGTGCGCCGGCAGTTGCGCCAGGCACTCCTCGGCGCGGCTGAACAACCGGACCGAGAAGCCCGACAGGCTCAGCCACTGTTCCACGGCCGTGCGAATGCTGGCTTCGTCATCGACCACGATTACCGAGTTCAACATGGTTCACGGACCTCCACGGCGATTGGCAGGGCCAGGGTGAAGCAGGCGCCGTCGTGCCGGTTGACGACGCTCAGGCGGCCGCCCTGTTCATGGACGATCGCATAGGAAACCGCCAGCCCCAGGCCGAGGCCCTCGCCGACCGGCTTGGTGGTGAAGAACGGATCGAAGACCTTGGCCAGATGTTCCTCGGCAATTCCACCGCCGCTGTCGGCCACCGTCAACAGCCACAGTTGCTGGTCGGCCTCGATGCGGATTTCCAGGCGCTTGAGCGGCTTGTCACGCATGGCGTCGAGCGCGTTGCGCAGCAGGTTGATCAGCACCTGTTCGAGGCGGATCGCATCGCCGCGGACCCTGGCCGGCCGGGTCAGGTGCAGGGCGATGCTGACGTTGTCCTCCCGCAGGCGCGGGTCGAGCAGGTGCAGCGCCTGGTCGACCACGCCGGCCAGGTCCAGCGGCTCGCGCAGGCCGCTGGGGCTTTGCCGGGCGTAGGTCTTGAGATGGCCGGTGAGGGCGGCCATCCGGGTCAGCATTTGCTCCAGGGGGGCCAGTGCTTCCCGGGCGGCGTCGAGCCGACCGTGGTCGAGCAGCAGGCGCAGGGTCGCCAGTTGCATGCGCTGGGCGGTCAGCGGCTGGTTGATCTCGTGGGCCAGGGCGGCGGACATCTGTCCCAGCGCCGCCAGCTTGGCCGACTGCACCAGGCCATCCTGGGCCGTGCGCAGGTCGCGGGTGCGCTCCTCCACCAGTCGTTCCAGCTCCGCGCGGCTGCGCTGGCGCAGGCGGGCCAGGCGCCAGCGCTGGCTGAGGAACAGGACGAGAAACACCAGGGTCAGCCACAGGCCGGCACCGGCGAGCCCGGCATTGCGCCGTTCCTCGGCGGCCAGTTGCGGCTTGCGCAGCAGGTGCAGGGTCCAGTTCTCGGTGTCCAGCGGCAGCGATTCCCAGAGCAGATCGGCGCTGCCATCGGGCGTGGCCACCCGGCTCAGGTAACTGTGGCTGTCGAACACCCGCAGGGTCTGATGCTCGATGGTGCTCAGTGGCTGCTTGTCGTACTGGCGGGTGCGGCCGATTTCGCTGCGGTCGTTGTCCGACAGTGGGCGCAGCAGGCGATAGCGCCAGGCCGGCTGGTTGGAGATGAACACGATGTCGCGGGCGTCGCTGACCAGCAGGATGTCGCTGCCCTTGCCCCATTCGCGTTCGATCTCGGGGAACTCCAGCTTGACCACCATGGCACCGATGAACTCGCCGTTGTCGTTGAGCACCGCGCTGGAGAGGAAGTAGCCGGGAATCCCGCTGGTCACCCCGACCGCGTAGAAATGCCCGCTGCCTTCGCTGCGGGTCTGGTTGAAGTAGGGGCGAAAGCCGTAGTAATGGCCGACGTAGCTGCTGGGCAGGCGCCAGTTGCTGGCGGCCACCGACAGGCCGTTGCGATCGAGCAGTTGCAGGGTCGAGGAACGTGCGGCGCCGTTCATGCGTTCCAGCTTGCGGTTGAGCGCATCCTGCTGTTGCGCGGTGAGCGGTCCGTTGAGGGCCTGGCGCAGTTCCGGGTCCAGGGCGATCACGGCCGGCATGGCGCGGTATCGTTCGATCAGGGTGTGCAGGGAGTTGGCGTACAGCGCCAGCTGCCCCCGTCCGCGGACGGCATCGTCCAGCAGTGCCTGCTGCGTGGCACGGTGCATTGCCCAGCCGGCGGCCAGCACGGTGCCCGCGAGAATCAGCAGGGTATGGAGCAGCAGGCGCAGGGAACGAGGGATCGGCGGCATGCGGGCAATGACAGGCTGGAGAGAGGGCGGGAAAGATAACACGCCATGGAGCGGGGGATGCAGAAGGGGCGGGTGGTGCGGTGGGCGCCGCAGCCCGCTCCCACAGAGTCAGGCTCCCACGGTGGGGAGCCCTCAGGGCACGGGTAACCCTGTTACAGCAATTCGAAGCTCTGTTGCGTCACGTCCCGGGAATCCAGGCCAATCTGCACGTTGAACTTGCCCGGCTCGGCCACGTACTTGAGCTGGGTGTTGTAGAACTTCAGGTCGTTCTCGTCGATGGTGAAGTGGATGACCTTCTCTTCCCCGGCCTTGAGCATCACCTTCTGGAAGTTCTTCAGTTCCTTGACCGGACGGATCATCGAGCCGGCCACGTCCTGGATGTACAACTGCACCACGGTCTCGCCATCACGCTTGCCGGTGTTGCGCACGGTGATGCTGGCGTCGAGCTTGCCGCTCTTGTTCAGCGTGGTCGAGGACAGCGCCATGTTGCTCAGGCTGAAGTCGGTGTAGCTCAGGCCGTAGCCGAACGGATACAGCGGGGTGTTTTCCTCGTCGAAGTACTGCGAGGTGTAGTTGCCCGGCTTGCCCGGCGTGAACGGCCGGCCGATGGTCAGGTGATTGTAGTACATCGGCACCTGGCCGACCGAGCGCGGGAAGGTGATCGGCAGCTTGCCCGACGGGTTGTAGTCGCCGAACAGCACGTCGGCGATGGCGTTGCCGCCTTCGGTCCCGCTGAACCAGGTTTCCAGCACGGCGTCGGCCTGGTCCTGTTCCTGGCCGATGGTCAGCGGACGGCCGTTCATCAGCACCAGCACCAGCGGCTTGCCGGTGGCCTTGAGGGCGGCGATCAGCTTGCGCTGGGTCTCGGGGATGTTCAGGTCGGTACGGCTCGACGATTCGTGGGACATGCCGCGCGATTCGCCCACCGCGGCCACCACCACGTCGGCCTGCTGTGCGGCCTTGACCGCTTCGTCGATCAACTGCTGCTCGGGACGCGGGTCATCGACCACTTCCGGCGCATCGAAGTTGAGGAAGTTGAGGTAATCGACGATCTTTTTGTCGGTGGTGATATTCGAGCCGCGGGCATAGACCAGTTGACCCTTGTCACCCAGGGCGCGGCTCATGCCGTCGAACAGGGTGACCGATTGCGCGGGTTGGCCAGCGGCGGCCCAACTGCCCATCATGTCGATCGGGGCCTTGGCCAGCGGACCGACCACGGCGATCTTCGCCGACTTCGCCAGCGGCAGGGTCTGTTTCTCGTTCTTGAGCAGCACCAGGCTGCGCTTGGCCACGTCGCGGGCTTCGGCGCGGTGCAGGCGGCTCTCGGCATTGGTGTCGGCCGGATCGTCTTCGGCCTTGCCGATACGCAGGTACGGGTTCTTGAACAGGCCCATGTCGTACTTGGCACCGAGCACTTCACGCACGGCGTTGTCCAGCTCGCGCTGCGGCACTTCGCCGGACTTGATCAGCCCCGGCAGTTCCTTGCCGTACAGGGAGTCGTTCATGCTCATGTCGATGCCGGCCTTGATCGCCAGCTTGGCCGCTTCGCGACCGTCCTTGGCGACGCCATGCTTGAGCAATTCGAAAATCGCCCCGTGGTCGCTGACCGCCAGGCCCTTGAAGCCCCAGTCCTTGCGCAGCAGGTCCTGCATCAGCCAGGTGTTGGAGGTGGCGGGCACGCCGTTGACCGAGTTCAGCGCGACCATCACCCCGCCGGCGCCGGCGTCGATGGCGGCGCGGTAGGGCGGCAGGTAGGTCTGGTACATCTTCACCGGGCTCATGTCGACCACGTTGTAGTCGCGGCCGCCTTCCACCGCGCCGTACAGGGCGAAGTGCTTGACGCTGGCCATGATGCTGTCGGGCGCGCTCGGGCTCTTGCCCTGGTAGGCCTGGACCATCACCTTGGCGATGCGCGAGACCAGGTAGGTGTCTTCGCCGAAGCCTTCGGAGGTGCGGCCCCAGCGCGGATCGCGGGAGATGTCGACCATCGGCGCGAAGGTGATGTCGAGGCTGTCGGCACTGGCTTCCTGGGCGGCGATACGCCCGGAGCGGCCGATGGCGTCCATGTCCCAGCTGGAGGCCAGGCCCAGGCTGATCGGGAAGATGGTGCGGTGGCCGTGGATCACGTCATAGGCGAAGAACATCGGGATCTTCAGCCGGCTGCGCATGGCCGCGTCCTGCATCGGACGGTTTTCCGGGCGGGAAATGGAGTTGAAGGTGCCGCCGATGTTGCCCGCGGCGATTTCCTTGCGGATCAGTTCGCGGGGCATTTCCGGACCGATGCTGATCAGGCGCAACTGGCCGATCTTTTCCTCGAGGGTCATCTGCTTCATCAGGTTGGCGATGAAGGCGTCCTTGTTTTCGATGGGAGCGGACTTCGTGTCCGCCGCAACCGGGAGACTGGCCAGGCCGACAGCAAGGCCCAGCAAACACAGCTTCTTCATGAATGATTATCTCGGGAGTCCGATTCAGCGACTGCTCGTTGGGCGCCGGCCGGGCTGTTTCGTTATTGGGAGCGGCTATTGTTGTGCCAATAAATCCAGCACACTGCTGAACTGTTTTTCGCGCTGGGCATCTTTTAGCTGATTGGCTTCATACATTCCAGTGGCGGGGGCGGATTATGCCCTACGCAAGGCCCTGGCCATTGTCCCTTTTTATCGTTTCAAGGAGCGTTTCGAGCATGCATGCACTCCAAGGTTTGCGTTCGAGCTGGAGAATCGCCGCCCTGGCCCTGCTGGCCAGCATGCTGGCGGGCTGCGGCATCAACAACATTCCCACCTACGACGAGCAGGTGAAGGCCAACTGGGCCCAGGTACAGAACCAGTACCAGCGGCGCGCGGACCTGATTCCGAACCTGGTGGAAACGGTCAAGGGCTACGCGAAGCAGGAGCAGGACACCCTGACCGCGGTGATCGAGGCCCGCTCGCGGGCGACCTCGGTGCAGGTCGATGCCAGTACCCTGGACAACCCGGAGAAGCTCAAGCAGTACCAGGATGCCCAGGGCCAACTGACCGGCGCGCTGAGCCGGCTGATGGTGGTGTCGGAGCGTTATCCGGACCTCAAGTCGAACCAGAACTTCCTCGCCCTGCAGTCCCAGCTCGAAGGCACCGAGAACCGCATCAGCGTGGCCCGGCGCGACTTCATCCTCAGCGTGGAGAAGTACAACACCGAGATCCGCACTTTTCCCGGCCGTCTCTGGCACAGCCTGATGTACAGCGACCTGCCGCTGCGGCCGAACTTCGAGGCGACCGCCCAGGATGCCGACAAGGCACCGCAAGTGAAGTTCTGACCGCAGTGTCATCACGGATGAGGTAGGCATGCGTATTTTCAAGAGCGCCCTGTGGCTGTTGCTCTGCACGCTGGCAATGGTGGCCAGGGCCGACTTGCAGTTTCCCGAACTGACCGGACGGGTTGTGGACAATGCCGGGATGATCGACGCCGCGGTGGCCGAGGACCTGAGCCGGGAGTTGCAGGCCCACGAAAAGGCCACCGGCGAGCAGATCGTGGTGGTCACCCTGCCGAACCTGCAGGGCGCCACCATCGAGGAATTCGGCTACCAGTTGGGCCGGCACTGGGGCATCGGCCAGAAGGATCGCAACAACGGTGCGCTGCTGATCGTCGCCCGTGACGAGCGCAAGGTGCGTATCGAGGTCGGTTACGGCCTTGAGGAACGCCTGACCGATGCCCGCGCTTCGCTGATCATCAACCAGTTGATCGTGCCGCAGTTCAAGCGTGGTCATGTTTCCAGCGGTATCCGCTCCGGGGTCGAGGCGATGCTTGATACCCTGGGCGGCAAGGTACAGGACGAACCCGAGCCGGAGGGAGACTTCGGTTCGCGACACCCGTTCCTGGTCGGCTTGCTCTGCGTGCTGTTCGTGCTGTTCTGCGCGATCATGCAACTGATGGGCTATGGGCCCAGGGGTGGCGGGTCCGGTGGCCTGGGCGGCGGCGGTGGCAGTCGTTCCGGCGGTGGCTTCAGCGGTGGCGGTGGCAGTTTTGGCGGCGGCGGATCGTCGGGCAGTTGGTAACCCATAATAATGAGAGAGCAGCACAACCATGGCCTTACTCAGTGAATACGAACAGCGCCAGGTCGCCGAGGCGATCGCGCGGGTGGAGCGCCAGACCGATGCGGAACTGGTGACGGTGCTGGCCAGCCGTGCCGACGACTACGCCTATATCCCGTTGCTCTGGGCCAGCCTGTTGGCGCTGCTGGTACCGGGCGTCATCAACTTCGTCTTCGGCTGGCTGAACGGACACGCCTTGCTGGCGGTGCAGTGGAGCAGCTTCATCGTGCTGTGCCTGCTGTTTCGCATCCCGTCGGTCACCAGCCGGCTGATTCCGCGCTCGGTGCGGCACTGGCGCGCCTCGGGGCTGGCGCGGCGGCAGTTTCTCGAACAGAACCTGCACCACACGGTTGGCGGCACCGGGGTGCTGATCTTCGTCAGCGAGGCCGAGCGCTATGTGGAGATCCTGGTGGACGAGGGCATTGCCCGACGCCTGGACAACAGCGTCTGGGAACCCATCGTCAAGGCGTTCACCGAGCAGGTCAGGCAGGGACAGACGCTGCAGGGCTTTCTCTCCTGCATCGAGGACTGCGGCAAGCTGCTGATCACCCATGTACCCCTGACCCAGACGCGCAACGAGTTGCCGAACCGCCTGGTGGTGCTGGGCTGATACAATGCCCGGCATTCCCAGATCAGATTCCGCACGCCCGAGGCGTTTCCCTACATGTCAGTCACTGCAAAACCCGCCCAGTCCGTGCCGGACCATCACGCCCAGTTCATCGAACTGCTCGAAACCAGCCTGGCGCAGAATGCCTTCATCAAGCTGGTGCTGGCCAGGCATGTCGGCGCCGAGGCAGACCTGCAGCGGTTGATCATCAAGCAGTTGACGGTCAGGGACCAGCCCTGCCTGTCCTTCGTCTACCGCTACAAGACCCGCGACATCACCAAGAATTTCCCCCTGGCCGAAGGCGTGGCGAACGTCGCGGCGCTGCTGCCGGCGTCGTTCAGGAACGCCCACCTGCTGTCGCTGACCGACGAGATCCAGCTCGAATACGGCAAGAAGGGCAAGAGCACGCTGTTCAAGGGCAAGGCCCGGCAGGAGCGCGAGGTGCCCTCGGCCGAGCACAATCGCGAGAAGAACCGCTACCTGGAACTGAGCCGGCCGTTCCTGGTCGACCTGGGCGTGACCAACCGCCAGCATGAGCTGATCCCGGCGATGTCGCGCAAGTGGAAGCAGATCAACAAGTTCATCGAGGTGTTTTCACACGCCCTGGGCAGTTCACCGATCCCGCTCGACCGGCCGGTACGGGTGGCGGACTTCGGTTCGGGCAAGGGCTACCTGACCTTCGCCATCCACGATTACCTGTGCAACACCCGACAGGCGGTGGCCGAGGTGACCGGCGTCGAACTGCGCGAGGACATGGTCACCCTGTGCAACGCGGCCGCGGCCCGCCTGGAGCATCCCGGCCTGGTGTTCAAGTGCGGCGATGTGCGCAGCGTGGCGCCGAGCGAACTGGAGGTGATGATCGCCCTGCATGCGTGCGATATCGCCACCGACTACGCGATCCACACCGGTATCCGCTCCGGGGCTTCGATCATCATGTGCTCGCCATGCTGCCACAAGCAGATCCGCCAGCAGATCCAGAGCCCGGCGCTGCTCAAGCCGATGCTGCAATACGGCCTGCACCTGGGCCAGCAGGCCGAGATGGTCACCGACAGCCTGCGGGCGCTGTTCCTCGAGGCCTGTGGCTACGAGACCAAGGTCTTCGAGTTCATCTCCCTGGAACACACCAACAAGAACAAAATGATCCTCGCGGTCAAGCGGGCCGAGCCCCAGGACCCGGCCCGGCTGCTGGCGAAGATCGAGGAACTCAAGGCGTTCTATGCCATCCAGGAGCATTGCCTGGAAACCCTGCTGCGCGCCGATGGCTACTTGAGCTGAACCCCGGACGGCAGCTGGCCCGGTTGCGCCGGGCGTACCCCGGCCTTGCGCCCCAGCATCACCGTGACGATCACGCCGGCGGCGAACAGCCAGGTCACCGGCTCGACATGCTCACCGAAGAACAGCGCCGAGAAGGCGATGGTGAAGAAGATCTGCAGCAGTTGGATCTGGCTGACCCGGGCGATGCCGCCCAGGGCCAGCCCGGCGTACCAGGCGAAGAACCCGAGAAACTGCGAGAACATCGCCACGTAGCCGAAGGCCCACCAGGTCCTGGCGGAAACCGCGCCCTGGTGTTGCACCGCCAGGTACAGCACTGGTCCGATCAATACCGGCACCGACAGCACCAGTGCCCAGCAGATCACCTGCCAGCCGCCCATTTCCCGGGCCAGGCGCCCACCTTCGGCATAGCCGAGGCCGCCGACCGCGATGGCGCCGAGCATCAGCAGATCACCGGCCTGGATGCTGCCGGCGCCGCTGAGCAGGGCATAGCCGAGCACCAGCGCACTGCCCAGGGCCGCGCAGGCCCAGAAGGCTTTCGATGGCCGCTCATGGGACAGCCAGGCTGCATACAACGCCACGCACAAAGGTTGCAGGCCGTTGACCAGCGCACCGTGGGAGGCCGGCAGGCTCTGCATGGCCCACGCCGAAAGCACCGGGAAACCGAGGATCACCCCGGCGATCACCAGCCACAGGCCCTTGAACTGGCTCCAGGTCGGCCATTTCTCCCGTCGCCACAACAACAGTGCCGCCGCCGGAATCGCCGCCACCAGGGCTCGGCCGAGGCCATTGAGCAGCGGGTTGATTTCCTGCACCACGATGCGGGTGAAGGGCAGGGTCAGGCTGAAGATCACGACGCCCAGCAGGCCGAGCAGCATGCCGGTGTTTTCACGGGAAGACATAGGGAGAGAACCGAAAGTAGGCTGGAGAACGGGTGTTCATTCAGCCATAAACCCTGCGGCGGGGGCTGCTACAGCTGGGCACAGAGTTGTCCGTACAGTTCGGGGGCGGACAACCGTAGTAGCCGGCGATTACCCGCCCGGGTGCTCAGGGGCTACCTTGGCTACTCTTGTCTGCCCAAGCGTTCACCCAGAGGAGTTCACCCCATGGCCGCGAAAAAGATCCTGATGCTGGTTGGCGATTACGTCGAAGACTACGAAGTGATGGTGCCGTTCCAGGCGCTGCAGATGGTCGGTCACCAGGTGCATGCCGTGTGTCCGGACAAGACCGCCGGCCAGACCGTACGCACCGCGATTCATGATTTCGAGGGCGACCAGACCTACAGCGAGAAGCCCGGGCACCTGTTTGCGCTGAACTTCGACTTCGCCCAGGTCGATGCCGCCGATTACGACGGCCTGCTGATTCCCGGTGGTCGTGCCCCGGAATACCTGCGCCTGAACGACAGGGTGCTGCAACTGGTACAGGCCTTCGACCAGGCCGGCAAGCCGATCGCCGCAGTGTGCCACGGCGCGCAATTGCTGGCGGCGGCGGGTATCCTTGAAGGTCGCGAGTGCAGTGCCTACCCGGCCTGTGCCCCGGAAGTGCGCCTGGCCGGTGGCCGCTACATCGATATCGCGGTCAGCCAGGCCCATGTCCAGGGCAACCTCGCCACCGCCCCGGCCTGGCCGGCGCATCCGAGCTGGCTGGCGGCGTTCCTTGGCCTGCTGGGCACCCAAATCACCCTGTAAGCGAGGCAGCGCCGATGTGCGAACTCTACGTCAAGGCCGATCCGATCCTCTACGAGTCGCGTTCCCGATCACTGCGCATCGGTGGCGTGGTGACCACCCTGCGCCTGGAAAATCAGTTCTGGGACATCCTCAGCGAGATGGCCGAGGGGGAGGGCGTGACCACCAACCAGATGATCACCCGCCTGTATGAGGAGGTGATGGACTATCGCGGCGAGGTGGTGAATTTCGCTTCGTTCCTGCGGGTCGGCTGTACCCGTTACCTGAGCCAGAAACGGGCCCAGGTCCGGGAGTTGAGCGTGGTGCGGGCGAACGCCGGCTGATGGGGCCATGGCCGGCCCCATTGGCTTTATGTGGGAGCGGGCTTGCCCGCGAAGCTTTTGGCGCCCTCAAGGGCCTATTCGCGGGCAAGCCCGCTCCCACAGGAAAGCAGTCCCCACAGGAAAGCTGCCTTCACCAGGTCAGGTGAGGGTCAGAAGTAGCGTGTCAGGCTGACCTTGAGGTTGCGCCCCACGCTGTAGGCCCGGTCGCCGCTCAATTCCGGGCGGTAGCTGCGGTTCATCAGGTTATCCACCGTCAGGTTCACTTCCGTGCCCTTCAGGTAGCGCTGCTGCGGTTTCCACTGGGCGAACACGCTCTGCACCACGTAACTGTCGTTTTCGTACTGGTCGTAGAAGGCATCGCCGACACTGGTGCCCGGGCCGCGGCTGTACTTGTCGCTGGGTACCCGGTCGGTCTTGCGCACGTAGACGCCCTGCCAGCCGACGCGGGCATCCAGGCTCGGGATCTTGGTACCGAGCAGTACCACCCATTTGGCCGGCGGAATGTCCCGTGCCCAGACCGATGGCCCCCAGGGGTTGGTGTACGGGTTGTCGCGCTTGCCGGTCAGGTAGCTATAGGACAATTGACCGAACAGGTAGCTGGAGTCGTAGAAACTTTCGACCTCGAAGCCCTTGATGGTCGTGCCGCCGACGTTGCGGTAGTTGGACATCGGGCCCGGCGGGCAGGCGGTGCTGATGGTACCGCCATTGATCGCCTGGTTGGCGCAGCCCACGCCGGTGGCCTTGAAGATCTCGTCCTCGATGCGGTTGTGCAGGAAGGTGGTGCGGATCATCAGGTCGTCGTTGTCGGTCAGCAGCTTGGAGAAGTTGCTGATGCTGCCGAAACGCAGCGCGGTGATGCGCTCGGGGTCGAGGTCGACACTGGTGGCGGTGCGGCTGCCCAGCCCCTGGACTTCGTATTGCTCGTCGATCACCGGGGCCCGCCAGGTCTTGCTGTAGTTGGCGTACAGGCCCTGGGTCGGCGTCACCCGCCAGAAGGCCGCCAGGCGTGGCGACCAGCCGGTGTAGGTGCGGTCGCTGTAGTCGTGGCCGATGGCCGGATCGGGGTTGGAATAGTACGGTGCGTCGTTGGCCTCGCCACGGTTGCGCACGTGGTCGTAGCGCAGCGACGGGGTCAGGGTGAAGTCGCCCAGGGTCACGGCGTCCTCGATGAAGAAGGCATTGGCGTCGACCTTGCCGTGGGGCATGAAACCCGGCTGGAAGTGGCCGTAGTTGTAGCGGGCGGTGTTGTAGGTGCTGCCCGGCATCCACATCTCGGTTTCGCGGGCGTGCTTGCGGATCTGCGTGCCGACCGTCAGCGCGTGCTGCAGGGAACCGGTGTCGAACAGGCTGGTGTTCTTGATCTCCAGTTCGCGGTCCCGGTATTCGGTGTCCATCTTGCGTCCGCCGGTGGCCAGGCTGAAGAAGGCGCTGGCGTTGCGCTCGTCGGTCTGGTCGGTGTTGGACTGCGAGTACTTGATCTGCAAGTCCACCAGCGGGTTGTCCAGTGGCTTGTATTCGTACTTGCCCGACCAGGTGGTGTCGATGGTTTCACGATTGGCCAGCATCCGTTTCAACGCGCCCTCGTAGCCGTACTGGCGGATGTTGGAAGCGGTCGGTGGTGTCGGGTAGCTCTGGGCCGAGAACGGTGTCCAGCGCTCGCTGTTGGAGCGCGAGTAGGAGAGCTTGAGGCTCTGCTCGTCGGTGAGATTCAGGTTGAGCTTGAGCAGCACCGCATCCAGGTCCTGGGCGCTGTTGGGAAGGCGCTTGGGATTGATCGGATACTGGTTGTTGGGATTGGGTGGCGTTTCGGCCAGTTTCAGGTCACCGCCGTCACGCTTGGTCAGGAATACCAGGCCGTCGGCCTTGCCATCGTCGGTACGGCCGTAGGTCGCGCCGCTGTAGGTCTGCTCATGGTTGTTGCTGGCGTAGCCGTACTTGACCATGGCGCCACTGTTGCGGCCTTTTTCCAGCAGGTCGGGAGCATCCTTGGTTTCCATGTGCACCGTGCCGCCGAAGCCGCCATTGCCGGTTTCGGGCGAGTGCGGGCCCTTTTCCACCTCTATGCTCTTGATCAGTTCCGGCTCGATGAAAATGGTGCCCTGCTGGTAGCGCTCGAAACTGCTCTTGGTGGCGCCGTCGACGGTCAGCGGCACGTCCTCGGCGTCGCCCAGGCCCCAGATATTGATGGTCTGCCCGCCGGGCTTCATCGAGCCGCCCATGCTGATGCCGGGCAGGGTCGAGAGCAGCGAGGGGATGTTGCCCGGCTGGCTGCGCTCGATATCGTCCTTGGTCAGGGTCGAGCGGCCGACGCTGCTGGAGTCCACTTCCTTGCCGTCGCCGAGGATGCTCACCGCGCCCAGCTGGATGGCGCCCTTGTCGGGGGTTGGCTCAGCGTCGGCCTTGCGGATCACGAAGGTGTTGCCGACCATGAGCAGTTTGAAGTTGCCGCCCTTGAGCAGCAGGCCGATGGCTTCCTGGGCGGTGAACTGACCTTCCAGCGCGCGGGCCTGGATGTTGTGCAACTGTTCCTCGTCGAACAGCAACTGGATGTGGGTCTTCTGTGCCACCTGGCTGAGGGAGGTCGCCAGCGACTGCGCCGGCAGGCTCATGGCGACCTTGTCGGCGGCCTGGACCGGCAGGCTGGCCATCAGGCAGGCGGCGATCAGGGTTGGACGGGAACAGTGATGGAACAACTCGTGAGCGGCGCGAAACATTGAATCCCCCGGTGTGGCCAAAGGCCAAAAAGGCGTTCGTTCAGAACGTAATCGGGGAGGAAGACGCGGCAGTGAAAGAAAACCTCACCTGCGAATGAAAAATATTCTCATGTGTGCTCATTTGCGGCTTTCGATCCGCACCTGGCCGTCGTCCAGGGCCACGGTTCGCACCGGGATCAGCACCGGCAGGGCGTTGAGCAGGGCATCCGGATCCTGGGCATCGAGGCTGCCGGACACCTTGAAATGCGCCAGCGGCCCATCGGCCAGTTGCACCGGCTTGCTGCGGTACAGGTTCAATTCGTCGATCAGGCTGAGCAGTTCGCGATTGCGAAAGGTCAGGTGACCGCTGCGCCAGTCGGCGACCTCCTCGGCACTGACCGGCTGTTGCTGCACGGTGCCCCTGGCGTAGTCGTAGATTCCGCGTTGGCGGGCTTCGAGCAGAGTCGCCTTGCCCGGATCGCCTTCGGGTTCGAAGGCCACCTGGCCGTGGGCGACGCTGACCACCAGTTGCTTCTGGCCGCGACGCACATCGAAGGCGGTGCCGACCACGCGCACCCGCGCGTTGCCGGCGTGCACCCAGAGTGGGCGTTCCTTGTCGGCGGCGACCTCCAGGTAGAGCTGGCCCTGGTCCAGGTAGATGTCCCGTTGCAGGCTGCGGAAGTTGATGCGCAGGCGCGTGTTGGCGTTCACGTACAGGGTGCTGCCGTCCGGCAGTTTCAGGGTGCGGGTGCCTTCGGCATGGGCGGCGACCTGGTGGTGGTAGGCGCTGTTGGGCGCACCGACATGGCTTGCCAACAGCGCACAGACCAGGGCGGCCGCGCTGGCCAGGGCCGAGCGCCAGGGATTCTTGCGGCGTGCGGGCAGGGGCACCGGCCGGTTCAGTTGCTGGAGCTCGACGAGGTCGGCCCACAGGGCCTCGAACTCGGCATAGGCCTTGGCGTGGGCCGGGTCGGCCCGCCATTGTTCGAAGTCCTTGTCGGTGCCTGGGGCCTGCTCGGCGCGATTGCGGGCAAACCAGCTGGCAGCCTGGGCGTCGATGCTGTTTTCATCGAATTCGATATCGTTGGCGCGGGTCATTCCGGCTGCTCCTTGCCCTGCTCCTGTTCCAGGCGCTGCTTGCAGTGCAGCAAGGCAAAGGCGATATGTTTTTCCACCATGCTGACGGAAATCCCCATACGTTCAGCGATCCGGGCCTGGCTCAAGCCCTCGAAACGGGCAAGCATAAGGGCTTCTCGACGCCGAGGCGAGAGTTCGGCGAGCACCTCTTTCAATTGCTCCAGTCGTTGCAGGCGCTGCGCGGCGGCCAACGGGTCGTTGCGCTCGTCGGCCACCGGTTCCTGCTCCGGGTCGGCCTGTTCGCTGTGCACCGCCTGCCTGACCTTCTGCTTGCGCCAGTGATCACGCAGCAGATTGCGTGCCATCTGGAACAGGAAGGCCCGTGGCTGTTCGACCTTGGCCTGCTGGTCGTAGTCCAGCCACTGGGTGAAGACGTCCTGGGTCATGTCCGCCGCATCGCTGGCGTTGTCCGTGCGTTTGCGCAGGAAATGCAGGATGTCCGCATAGAACCCGCGAAAGGTTTCAGCCGACAGCGGGTCGGGCTTGGGACGAGACATGGCGGAACCTTCACGACTTCAGGTGGCAGGGCTGGAAAGTCGTGAATGATATCGAGAATTATTGCTATTTGTCTCGTCTGAAATGAACCGCCTCTTCGGCCTTGCCCGCCACGGATGCGGGTATCAGATCACGAAGAACCCGTGGGTGCCGTCCCGGCCCAGTTGGGCCACCAGACCGTATTCCCAGTCGAGATAGTCCTGCATGGCTTCCCGTGGGTTGTCGGTGCCTTCATAGGGACGGCGGTAGCGGTCGATACGCGGCGCGGCCAGGCGCTGTTCACCGCTTTCCAACGGTAGCCCGGCGGCGATCCAGGCCGCTGTCCCGCCGTTCAGCAGCCACACCGGTTTACCGGTCAGGGCCTGGACCTCGGGGATGGCGAAGTTGGCCAGCAGGCTGCTGCCACAGGTCAGTACATAACGCTCCGCCGGGGGAATCCGTGCCAGCGCCTGGGCGAGCTGGCTGCGCAATGCCCACCAGGCACCGGGGATATGCCGTTGTACATGGTTGGCGCTGGCGGTGAAGTCCAGCACCTGGGTGCCCGGCTCGCGCAACCAGCTGGCCAGGGTCGCGGCGTCCACGAAGCGGGCTCCGGGGCGCGCGGGCAGTGGTGGCTGCCAGGGACCCTGCTCGCTGAAATCGCTCGCCGCGAGGTCGTCGAGTACCTTCACCTGCCAGCCCATCTGCGCCAGCCAAGAGGCGCTCATGTTCGCCCGCACACCGTCGTCGTCCACCAGTACCAGCCGGGCGCCGCGCACGCTGGCGAAGTGATCGGTCTCCTGCACCAACTGGCCGCCGGGCGTGGAGCGGGCGCCGGGCAGGTGGCCGGCCTCGAATTCCTCCGGGGTGCGCACGTCGAACAGGTAGGTGGTACGGCCGCGTTCGGCCTGCCATTGGCGCAGCTCGGCCAGGCTGGCGCGGCCCACATCGGCCCGGTCGGCCACCGCCCGGGCGGCCTTTTGCGCGGCGTGGCGATTGTCCTCGCCGACGTCGGCAAAGCGCCGTGCCTGCCCATGCTCCAGCGCCTGCCCGGCCAGGGTCCAGCCGATGGTGCCGTTGCGCAGCGCGGCGACCGGATTGGGAATGCCCGCGTTGACCAGCGACTGGGTGCCGATGATGCTGCGGGTGCGTCCGGCGCAATTGACGATGACCCGGGTTTGCGGGTCGGGCGCCAGCTCGGCGACCCGCAGCACCAGTTCGGCACCGGGTACGCTGATGCCGCCGGGGATGCTCATGGTCTGGTATTCGTCGAAACGACGGGCATCGAGTATCACCAGGTCGGCCTCGGCATCCAGCAGCGCCTGGACTTCCTCGGCGGCCAGCGATGGCGTGTGGCGCTCGGACTCCACCAGTTCGCCGAAGGCTTTGCTGGGCACGTTGACGTCCTTGAACAGCTCGCCACCGGCTTGCTGCCAACCGGCCAGGCCGCCCTCGAGCAGGGCCACATCGCTGTAGCCCAGCTCATGCAGCACGGCAGCGGCCCGTTGTGCCAGGCCCTCGCCATTGTCGTAGAGGGTCACCGGCGTGTCCCCGCGGGGAATCCGGGCATAGGCCTCCAGTTCCAGTTTCGACAGCGGGATGTTGGCGGCGAACAGTGGGTGGGACTCGGCGAAGGGGGCTTCTTCGCGGACATCGAGCAGGGCCAGTTCCTGGCGGGCCAGCAGGGCCTGACGAATGTCCTGGTAATGGCGGGTGCGGATCTCGGTCATTGCGGGGGCTCCTTCGACAGGTCCCAGAGGTTAGGTAGCAGGCTGTTGGAGTAGCCGGAGATGAACGGTTTTTCACTGCCGTCCGGGTGGTACACCGCACGCTTCACCGCGCCGATGTTGCCGCCATAGACGTGGATGCTGATCGACACCCGGTCGTCGAATGCATTCGATACCTGGTGGATATCGCCAATGCGCGGCGAGACCGCCTCGACCTGACCGGGATCCAGGCGAATTGCCTGGCCGGCTTGCTGCAGGCTGCCGTCGGCGCGGCGTTCGAAACCCTGGGAATATTCGGCGCCGCGCAGCATGCCGATCAGCCCCCAGACCCGATGATCATGAATCGGCGTGCTCTGGCCCGGGCCCCAGACGAAACTGACGATGGAGAACAGCTGGCGCGAATCGGCATGCAGCAGGAACTGCTGGTAGCGCTGCGGATCGGGCTGGGCGAACGCCGCGGGCAGCCAGTCGTCATGGGCGACCAGTTGTTGCAGCAGCCGGCTGCCATCCGCGAGTACCTGTTCTTCGCCAGGTCGGGTAGCGAGCAGGGCGGCCAATTGGTCGATGAAGTGGCGTAATCGACCGAGGTTCGGGGCCGCTGGCGTGGCAACGGGGCGATGGGATTGTCGAGGCATTGAGGTCCCTCCGTGGACAGTCGGATACGACGTGAACTACACGAGTGGGCTAAAAGGTATTATTCTTTCCTGGCATTTTTCCACTTATTTATTATGCGAATAAAGAATGAAGATAGATGATATCAATGCATTCGTGGCGGTGATCCGTTGCCAGACCATCAGCCAGGCCGCCGATTCGCTGCAACTGACCCAGCCGGCCATCACCCGGCGTGTGCAGAATTTCGAGGAGGCGCTGGGGGTGGAGTTGCTCGACCGCAACACCAAGCCGCTCAAGCCCACCAGCATGGGCCTGCGGGTCTATGGGCAGTGCCTGGAAGTGCTGCGCGCGCTCGATGGCCTCAGCGAACTGGTGGCCAATGACGGCGCGCCCAGCGGGGCGTTGCGTATCGGCGTGCCGCAGACCATCGGTGACGTGGTGCTGCTCGATGCCCTGAGCCAGTTGAAGAATCTCTACCCGCAGTTGCAGACCTCGGTCGCCACCGGCTGGGGCAGCCACCTGCTGGGCAAGGTCGAGAACGGTGAGCTGGACGTGGTGGCGGCACTGTTCCCGGCGGGCAAGGTGTTCCCCGACGGGGTGGTCGGGCGCTCGCTGGGCAGCATGAACCTGGTGGTGGTGGCGGCGAAGGGTGAGGTGACCCGCCGTTCATGCAAGCTGGCCGACCTGTACCAGCGCGGCTGGGTGCTCAACCCCGATGGCTGCGGTTTTCGCGCCGGCTTGCAGCGGGCCCTGAGTGCCCAGGGCCTGTCGTTGCAGATCAACCTGGAAACCTTCGGCACCGAACTGCAACTGGGACTGATCGCCAATGGCCTGGGTTACGGGCTGGTGCCGGCCCCCTTGCTGGAAAACAGCGGTCATCGCAACAAGCTGGAGATCGTGCCGGTGACGGACTTCAAGCCGGTGATCGACCTGTGGCTGATCCACCCGCGTTTCCTCGGCAACCTGCAGGAGCCGGTGAGCGCGTTCGGCGAGATGGTCGCGCAGCGGGTCGGCAAGTCCTGAAGCCGGGACTGCCCCCTGGCCTTCCTCGGACGGGCACTGCGCAGGCCTGTTAATCTATTGTTTGCATAATTGTTATTTTTATAAATGCAATTTTTGTATATTAGATTAGAACCAAAGCGAATTTCACGGACGTTTTTTATGTAGTTAGCATGGTCATCCACGCGCTACAGAACAGGACGTCAGCATGCCCGCGCAAGACCTTGTCTCCCCTCGATCCGGCCTGCGTACGCTGGCCCGCTGGACCGGCTGGCGCGAACCGGCGCTGCGCCTGATCAGTCCGCTGGTGTTGCTGCTGCTCTGGGAACTGGCATCGCGCAGCGGGTTACTGCCGAGCCGAATCATCGCCGCACCCAGCACCATCGGTGGCACTTTGTGGCAGATGCTCGGCAGCGGCGAGCTGGGTCGTCACCTGTGGGTTTCCCTGCAACGGGCCTTGGGCGGGTTGGCCATCGGTGTCAGCATCGGCACCGTGCTGGCCCTGCTCTCGGGACTGTCACGGCGGGGGGAGCTGCTGATCGACTCGCCGGTGCAGATGCTGCGCACCCTGCCATTTCTCGCCATCGTGCCGCTGTTCATCCTCTGGTTCGGCGTGGGTGAGACGCCGAAGATCGCCCTGATCGCCCTGGGCACCACGTTTCCCGTTTACCTCACACTGTTTGCCGGCATCCGTGGCCTCGATCCCAAATTGCTGGAGGCGGCGACCCTGCTGGGGCTGTCCCGGCGCGAGCGGATCTGGCACGTGATCCTGCCCGGTGCCCTGCCATCCTTCTTCGTTGGCCTGCGCTACGCCTTCGGCCTGAGCTGGCTGGGCCTGGTGGTGGTCGAGCAGATCAACGCCAGCGCCGGTATCGGCTACCTGGTCAATGATGCCCGGGACTTCATGCGCACCGATGTGATCGTGATCTGCCTGCTGATCTACAGCGTGCTCGGGCTGGGTATCGATGGCCTGGTGCGTCTGCTCGAGCGCCTGTCCCTGGCCTGGCGGCCATCCTTCATCAGGAACTGATCATGAGCCTCTCTCTTTCGCGTTCCCAGCGTCCGGCCGTCGAATGCCAGCAGGTCAGCCGCCGTTTCGGCGGGCAGGCGGTGCTCGATGCCCTCGACCTTGAGATCGCTCCCGGCGAATTCGTCGCCCTGCTGGGCAGCAGCGGTTCGGGCAAGACCACCTTGCTCCGCGCCCTGGCCGGCCTGGATCGTATCGACGAAGGCAGGCTGGCCGTGCCCGAGCCGCTGGCGGCGGTGTTCCAGGAACCCCGGCTGATGCCGTGGAAACGCGCCTGGCGCAATGTCGCCCTCGGCCTGCGGGGGACCGAGCCGAAAGCCCGGGCGTTGGCGGCGCTGGCGGAGGTCGGGCTGGCGCACCGGGTCGGGGCCTGGCCGCACACCCTGTCCGGCGGCGAGGCCCAGCGGGTGGCGCTGGCCCGGGCGCTGGTCCGTGAGCCGAAGCTGTTGCTGCTCGATGAACCCTTCGCCGCCCTCGACGCGCTGACGCGGATTCGCATGCACCAATTGATCGTCGACCTGTGGCGCGCCCATGAGCCGGCGGTGCTGCTGGTGACCCACGATGTCGACGAGGCGGTACTGCTGGCCGACCGGGTGGTGGTCCTGGCCAACGGCCGGATCGCCGAACAGATTCCCATCCGCCTGCCGCGTCCGCGCCAGGTGGCCAGCCCGACCTTCCAGACGCTGCGTGCGCGCCTGCTGGAGCTGCTCGGCGTCGAACAACCCGTGGCCGCCGTCGATGACGGTCGCCTTCACTTTCTCAGCAGGATCGCCCATCGATGAGCCCAACCACCGTGCAATCGCCCAGGACCCATGCCAGAGCGAGCCTCGACCTCGATTCCCCGGCCTTCACCGACCTGCTGGAGCAGCTCAGCCAGGAGTTCGCCGGTACCGCCGCCTATTACGACCGGCACAGCGAGTTCCCCCATGCCAATCTGCATCGGCTGCATGAGCACGGCCTGCTGGCGCTGACCGTGCCGCGCCAGTTAGGTGGCGGCGAGGCGACCCTGGCCCAGGCACGGCGGGTCATCGGTGCGGTGGCCCGGGGCGAGCCATCGACGGCGCTGGTGCTGGTGATGCAGTACCTGCAGCACACCCGCCTGCAGGGCAACCAGGCCTGGCCGCTGCACCTGCGCCAGCGGGTCGCCCGCGAGGCGGTGGAACAGGGCGCGTTGATCAATGCGCTGCGGGTCGAACCGGACCTCGGCACCCCGGCCCGTGGCGGCCTGCCCGGCACCCTCGCCCGGCGGGTCGAGGGCGGCTGGCGGCTGGATGGCCGCAAGATCTACTCCACCGGCATTCCCGGGCTGACCTGGCTGTCGGTGTGGGCGCGCAGCGACGAGCCCGAGCCCAGGGTCGGTACCTGGCTGGTGCACCGTGACACCCCGGGCATTCGCATCGAGCAGACCTGGGATCACCTCGGGATGCGCGCCACCGGCAGCCATGACGTGGTGTTCGAGGATGTGTTCGTCGCCAGCGAGTTCGCCGTGGATATCCAGCCGGCCAGCACCCCGCGCCCGTCCGAACTGGACAGCAGTGGCGTGCTCTGGCTGGCGGTGCTGCTGTCGTCGATCTATGACGGCGTGGCCCGGGCGGCCCGTGACTGGCTGGTGGTCTGGCTGGGCGAGCGGACCCCGGCCAACCTCGGGGCGCCGCTGTCGAGCCTGCCGCGTTTCCATGAGCTGATCGGCAGGATCGATGCGCTGCTGCTGGCCAACCGGGTCCTGCTCGATGCCGCCGCCGAGGGACGGATCGCCGCGAGCGAGGCGACCCAGATCAAGTACCTGGTGACCGGCAATGCCATCAGCGCGGTGGAACTGGGAATCGAGGCCATCGGCAATCCCGGTCTGGCCCGTGGCAATCCGCTCGAGCGGCACTACCGCGATGTGCTGTGCAGCCGGATTCATACACCGCAGAACGATGCGATTCTCGCGGCGGTCGGCCGTGCCGCCTTCGCCCTGCCTGCTCGTGGGGGCCAGGCGTGAGCGGGGCACGCATCGCCAGCCAACTGGACGCCTCGTTCAACGTGCGCTTGCGCAACCTGGGACTGGAGGTGCTGGAACTGCCCCGGGGCCTGCCGCGCGAGCTGCCGACGGATGTGCGGGTGCTGTTGGCGGCGCCCCACGCCGAGTTCCGCGATGCGCCCCAGGCGCCCGCGGGCTGGCCGTTCGGGTTGCGCTTCGTGCAACTGGCGAGCTCCGGGCTGGACTACTTTCCCCGCTGGCTGTTCGACAGCCTGCCGGTGGCCAGCGCCCGTGGCGTCACCGCCGAGAGCATTGCCGAGTTCGCCCTGGCGGCCATCTTCGCGGCGGCCAAGCAGGTGCCGCAGATCTGGATCGACGACGCGGCGCACTGGCGGCAACGGCCGTTGGCGCAGGTCGCGGGCAGCACCCTGGGGCTGTTCGGCTTCGGCAGCATTGCCCGAGCCCTGGCGCCCAAGGCCCTGGCCCTGGGCATGGAGGTGCTGGCACTGAGGCGTTCGCCGGCGCCTTTCGAGGTGCCCGGCGTGCAGAGAGTCGCCGATCTGCATGAGTTGTTCGCCCGCTGCGATCACCTGCTGCTGGCGGTGCCGGCGACCGAACTGACCCGTCGTGTCATTGACCGTGATGTACTCGGTTCGGCCCGTCCCGGCCTGCACCTGATCAACATCGCCCGTGGCAGCCTGATCGACCAGGAGGCCCTGCTGGAGGCGCTGGACAGTGGGCAACTGAGCCTGGCCAGCCTGGATGTCAGCGACCCGGAGCCGCTGCCGGTCGGGCATGGCTTCTATCGGCACCCGCGTATCCATCTGTCGCCGCATACCAGCGCCAACTCACCCCAGGTCTATCTGAACCTCGCCCGCCTGGTGCTGGACAACATCACCCGCGAGGCCAATGGCCTGCCCCTGGAAAACCGCGTGGAGGCCGAACGTGGCTATTGAATCACCGAGACATCAACCGAGTGCCTACGGGCTGCCCCGTGACGGGCACACCGTGTTCCGCTGGGAACACCCGCCGCAGCAGGCGACCGTCGAACTGGAAAGGCTGCGCCGCAAGCAGAGCCTGGCGGCGGCCTTTCGGGTGTTCGCCTGGCTCGGTTTCGACATGGGCGGCGCCGGGCATATCACCGTGCGTGATCCACAGCGCCCCGATCATTTCTGGGTCAACCCGGTGGGCGTGTACTTCGGCCATATCCGCGTCTGCGACCTGCTGCTGGTCAATCCCCATGGCGAGATCGTCGAAGGCGAGGGCGCGTTGAACCTGGCGGCCTTCGCCATCCATGCCGCCCTGCACGAGGCGCGCCCGGACGTGGTGGCGGCGGCCCATGCCCATTCGCTGCACGGCAAGGCCTGGTCGAGCCTGGGGCGCCTGCTCGATCCGCTGACCCAGGACGCCTGCGCCTTCTACGAGAAGCACGCGCTGTTCGACAATTTCTCCGGGGTGGTGCTGGAGAGCAGCGAAGGCTCGCGGATTGCCCGCACGCTTGGCCAGCACAAGGCGCTGATCCTGCAGAACCATGGTCTGCTGACGGTGGGCGAGACGGTCGAGGCCGCTGTCTGGCGCTTCATCGCCATGGACAACGCCGCCCATACCCAACTGCTGGCCGAAGCCGCCGGCACGCCGCGACCGATTCCGCCCGAGGTGGCGCGTCACACCGCGCGCCAGGTCGGCACCGAGTTCGGCGGCTGGTTCAGTTTTCAACCTTACTGGGATCGGGTTCTGCGCAACGAGCCGGATGCCTTTCTGTGACAGGAGTCAGCCTGATGGACCGTCGTCGTTTTCTGCAGCTTTCGGCCCTGGCCGGGCTCGGCGCCGCGTTGCCGAGCCTCGGCCGGGCCCAGGACCTCAGTGGGGTGACCCTGAATGTCGCGACCTACAAGGGCGCGGCGCCATCGTTTTTCCCCGAGGCCGGCATCGGCCCGGCGCCGTACAAGGTCAGGTATGCCGAGTTCAACGGCGGCAACCTGAGTTTCGAGGCGCTGGTCAGCGGTACCCTGGACATTTCACCGATGAGCGAGATCCCGCCGATCTTCGGTATCAGGAATCATGCGCCGGTGAAGCTGATCGCGGTGCTCACCGGCGACGTCAACAACCAGGCGTTCATCGTGCCCAAGGGCTCGACGGTGCAGTCGGTGGCCGAGCTCAAGGGCAAGCGCATCGCCTATATCCGCTCCACCAGTTCCCACTACTTTCTGCTCAAGGCGCTGAAGGAGCAGGGGCTGGGCTTCGACGACATCGTGCCCATGGCGCTGACGCCCCAGGATGGCTTCGCCGCGTTCCAGAACGGCGCGGTGGATGCCTGGGTCAGCTTCGGCTACTTCATCCAGCTCGCCGAGTTGCGCGCCGGGGCGCGGGTGCTGAAGACCGGGCAGGGCTACCTGTCGGGCAACTACGTGATCGCGGCCAACCAGAACAGCATCGCCGACCCGCTCAAGCATGCGGCGATCACCGACTACATCCTGCGCGAGTACCGCTCCTGGCAATGGATTGCCGCGCATCCCGAGGAATGGGCGACCAAGAGTTCGAAGATCCTCGGGATGCCGAGGGAGGTGTTCCTGGCGCAGTACAAGGCCCAGAGCGGACCGCGGATCCTGCAGCCGGTTGACGATGCGGCGGTGCGTTCGCAGCAGGATGTCGCCGACCTGTTCTTCGAGGCCGGGGTGCTGCCGCAGAAGCTGGACGTGAGCGGGTTGTGGGATCGCAGTTTTCGCTGGGGGCCGGCCTGAGACACTGCTCCCTTCTGCTCTTTATGTCGTTTTGGTTTTGCGCAAGGCTTGAGCACCTCTTCGCGGGCAAGCCACGCTCCTGCAGAGTGCGCCGTGCGCAGCAGGCCGGCTCCAGGTAGTCATGGATGATCCCGATGTTGAAGAAAACCCTCGCCCTTGCGTTGCTGCTGGTCTCGCAAGTTCAGGCCGCCGACACCCTGCACCAGCGCCTCACCGTTCTCGACAGCCACCTCGACACGCCGATGCAACTGGCGCGTCCCGGCTGGGACATCACCGAGCGCCACCGCTACGCCGACGATCTGTCCCAGGTCGACCTGCCGCGCATGGAGGAGGGTGGACTGGACGGGGGCTTCTGGGCCATCTTCACGCCCCAGGGGCCGCTGACTGCCGAAGGTCGTACCCTGGCCAGCGAACACGGCCTGGCGGTGCTCACGCGGATTCGCGACATGGTCGCCGCCCACCCGCAGCAGTTCGCCCTGGCCCTGAAGGCCGAGGATGTCCCGGCCATCGTCGCCCGGCGCCAGCGGGTGGTGTTCATCAGCATGGAGAATGCCGAACCGCTGGCGGCCGACCCCGGGCGGCTGCTGACCTATCGACGCCTGGGCCTGAGCATGCTCGGGCTGGTGCATTCGGCGAACAACGACTTCGCCGATTCGGCCACCGCGTTGCCGCAATGGCATGGCCTGAGTCCCCAGGGCCGGGCGCTGGTGGCCGAGGCCAACCGGCTGGGGATCCTGCTGGATGTTTCCCATGCCTCGGACCAGGTGTTCGACCAGGTACTGGCGCTGTCCACGGCACCGATCATCGCCTCGCACTCCTCCAGCCGGGCGATCACCGCGCACCCGCGCAACCTGGATGACCGGCGCCTGAAGGCGTTGGCGGCCAAGGGCGGGGTGATCCAGGTGAACAGCTTTCCCAGCGACCTGATCGACCAGCGGCCCGATCCGGAGCGTGCCAAGGCATTGGGGCCGCTGTACCGGGAATTCCGTCTGGCGGCGAGCATGACGCCAGCGCAGGTGGCGGACCTGGCGGCGCGGATCCGCGCCGTGGAGGCACGCTTTCCCGAGCCGCGGGCGACGCTTGATGACTACATGAAGCACCTGCTGCATATCCTCGCGGTGGTCGGGCCGGAGCATGTCGGCATCGGGGCCGACTGGGATGGTGGTGGCGGGGTCGAGGGGCTGGAGGATGTCGCGCAATTGCCGAAGATCACCGAGCGCCTGCTGGCGGCGGGTTATGGGGAGCGGGATTTGGCGAACATCTGGGGTGGCAACCTGCTGCGGGTGTTGGCTGAGGCCCAGGCTCGCGGGGAGTAGCAGTCGCCCTTCCTCTATGCATTTCGTGCAATATCCGCGTCATAAAATATGAAACAAAGTAATATTTGCATATGCCTAAAATGTATTTCTCTTATTAAGTTGCGCTCTTTAGGATGGCCTCCATAGACCGAAGTAACTGAATGTTTCGGCGGGCTATAACGGAATGAACTATCCACCACACAGGCAGGGAGCGCTTGCATGCCGTTGACCAGAAGACAACTGATCGCCCGCGTCGCCGCCGTTGGCGGCCTGCAGGCGGCAACGGCGGTGATGGGCCTGCTCGGAGTGGACCGCCAGGCTGCGGCCGGTGAAGAAAACTACGCCGCCTTGCCGACCGCCGCCGTCGGCCGCGGTGCCAGCGTGATCGTGATCGGTGCCGGCATCGGCGGCCTGGTCAGTGCCTATGAGCTGAACAAGGCCGGTTTCAAGGTGACCCTGCTCGAAGCCCGCGACCGCGTCGGCGGTCGCAACTGGACCGTGCGCCAGGGCGATCGCGTCGAGTACACCGATGGCAGCGTGCAGGTCGTCGACTTCGACCAGGGGTTCTACCTCAATGCCGGCCCCGGTCGCTTGCCCAGCCACCATCAACTGATGCTCGGCTACTGCCGCGAACTTGGCGTCGAGCTGGAGGTGCTGGTCAACACCAGCCGCAATGCCCTGGTGCGCCCCGATCTCAACGCGCCGGCCATCCAGATCCGCCAGGCGGTCAACGACAGCCGCGGACATTTTTCCGAGCTGCTGGCCAAGGCGGTCAATCGCCAGGCGCTGGACCAGGAACTGAGCCCCGCCGACCGTGAGCACCTGCTGAGCTTCCTGAGAACCTGGGGCGACCTTTCGGACAAGCTCGAATACCTCGGTTCGGCCCGCTCCGGCTACAAGGTCTGGCCGGGAGCGGGCGACCAACTGGCGCAGAAACGCGACCCGCTGCCGCTGCAGACCCTGCTCAACCCGGCGCTGACCACCGCGCTGATGATCGACGAATACCCGGAGTTCTCCCCGACCATGTTCCAGCCGGTCGGTGGCATGGACCGCATCGCCAAAGCCTTCGAACGGCACCTGAAGGCGCAACTGCGGCTGGGCGCCGAAGTGCTGTCGATCGACAACCGGACGGACGTCGTCGAGGTCGGCTACCTCGACCGTCATACAGGGCGCAAGCAGGCGCTGAAGGCCGACTACGTGATCAGCAGCCTGCCGCTGCCGCTTTTGGCCAAGGTCAGGAACAACCTGGCCCGGCCGGTACAGCAGGCGATCGCCGCGGTCCAGTTCGGCTACGCCAACAAGGTCGCCTGGCAGTCCCGGCGCTTCTGGGAGCGCGACTACCAGATCTACGGCGGGCTTTCCTTCATCAACCAGGAGTCCTCCGGCCTGTGGTACCCCAGCGGCGGTTTCAACCAGGCTGAAGGGGTGCTGGTGGCGGCCTACAACAATGGCGAGACCGCCCGCCGGTTCGGCGAGAGGCCCCTGGCCGAACAGATCGAACTGTCACGCCAGGCGGTGGAACTGCTGCATCCCGGCCACGCCCGGGAGCTGCGCAAACCGCTGGCGATCGCCTGGGCCAAGATCCCCTACAACCTCGGCCCGTGGATCAATCACGAAGTGGCCGACCCGGACTACAGCCTGCTCAACCAGGCCCAGGGCCGGGTCTACCTGACCAGCGACGGCCTGGCCCACAGCGGTGTCGGGATCTGGCAGGAAGCCGCCGCCGCCGCCGCGCGGCGGGTGGTCCGTCATCTATTCGAGCGGGCACAGGGCTCGCCCATCAAGCAAACGGCCTGAAAAAGCCGCGCTCTCACTCAAACAGCCACACCGATTTGCCGGGTAGCGGACCTCCGAGGCCGGCATAAAACATACCTTGGAGTGTCCTTATGTCGTTCAAGAAAGCCTTGCTGGGGTTGGGGATCCTATTCGCCGCGAGCGGCTCGCAAGCCGCCTCGATCCAACGGGTGCCATCCACCTATCCGAATTCGCCGATCCTGCAATCGGTGACCCTGCCGGGCAACGCCGAAGTCACCTATCTCTCCGGGCTGCTGCCCGACCCGGTCGATCCCAAGGCCGCCAAGGAGCAGATCCGGGCCGCCGGCAACACCGAGAGCCAGGCCCGCGCGGTGCTGCGCAAGGTCGAGACGATCCTCGCCAGCCAGGGCCTGGGGCTGGGCGATGTGGTGCAGTTGCGCATCTACCTGGTGGGCGACCCGGCATTGGGCGGCAAGCTGGATTTCGACGGCCTGCAAACCGCCTTCCGCGAATTCTTCGGGACCGACAAACAGCCGCTTAAGCCGGCCCGCACCACGGTGCAGGTGGCCGGGCTGGTACTGCCCGGTGCGCTGATCGAAGTCGAGACCGTTGCCGCCAAGGCGCGCTGAGCCGATCCACAGGAAGGATATTCGAGTCATGGTTTCCAGTTCTTTTGGCAACACCCGCCTTGCCGCGCCGTTCGGCGCCGCGCTGCTCAGCCTGGCGACGTCCCAGGCGCTGTTCGCCGCTGATCCGACCCTCGACACCGTGGTCGTCACCGGGGTGCGCGGCAGCCAGCAGCGTACGGTCACCGACAGCCCGGCACCGATCGACGTGATCAGCGGCGAGCAACTGCGCACCATCGGCCAGAACGGCCTGAAGGAGATGCTCGGGCGCCTGCTGCCCTCGTTCAACGTCCCGACCATCAATGGCGGCGGCACCGCCTTCCTGGTCCGCGGCGTGAGCATGCGCGGCCTGGGCGGCGACCAGGTGCTGATCCTGGTCAACGGCAAGCGCCGGCACAACTCGGCGCTGATCAACAACGGCGCGCGGGTCGGCAACGCCTCGGTGCCGGTCGACCTCGACCTGATTCCCACCGCCTCCATCGAACGCATCGAAGTGCTGCGCGACGGTGCGGCAGCGCAGTATGGTTCGGATGCGATCGCCGGGGTGATCAACATCATTCTCAAGCGCAACGCCGACGGCCTCACTTCCGACACCACCGTGGGCCAGTACTACGACGGTGACGGTGCCACCGGCCACGAAGCGGTCAACTGGGGGACGACTCTCGGCGAGAACGGCGGCTTTTTCAATCTGTCGTTCGACGGCAAGCTCCAGGAACCCTACGAGCGCGCCGCCGCCGCCAGCGGCCAGTTGTACTTCAATCAGGCTGACGGCTCGCCCGATCCGCGGGAAAGCAACCGGCACGGCTGGGGCGGCGAGTACGGCCTGGGTCGTGACCGCACCAGCAGCCTGGCCTACAACCTGGAGCTGCCGCTGGAGAACGACCTCAAGCTGTACTCGTTTTCCACCCTCAGCTACCGCAACAGCAACAAGGACCTCGGCCACCGCCGGCCGACCGACATTACCAGCCTGGCCGGCATTCCCGGCGCACCGTACCCCGACGGCGGCCAGGCCCGGCGCGAGATCCACGAGGTCGACTTCCAGATCGCCGGTGGTGCCAAGGGCCTGGTCGGTGACTGGGACTGGGACCTGAGCAGCACCTACGGCAAGGATCGCGCGGTACTGGATACGGCCAACAACCTGAACATCTCCAACGGCCCCTACAGCCAGCATGACTTCCACCTGGGCAACCTGATCTTCGACCAGTGGACCACCAACCTGGACTTCAGTCGCGCGCTGGACATCGGCTGGAGCAGCCCGCTGGAAACCTCCTTCGGCATCGAGCACCGCTGGGAGAAGTATGCCCTGGAGGAAGGCGAACCGAACGCCTACAACTTTGGCAGCTACGTGCCGACCACCGGACCGTTTGCCGGCCGGGTGCCGGACCCGGGGCTGTTCTCGGTCAACGGCACGACCCCGGAAGACGCCTATTCGTTGCAGCGTCACAGCGATGCGGCCTATATCGACCTGGGCCTGAACATCACGTCCAAGTGGTATGTGGGCGCAGCCGCCCGTTACGAGAAGTACAACCTCGGGGTGGGTGAAACCGCCAGCGGCAAGCTCACCACCCGCTACGAGTTCCTGCCGGGTTATGCCGTGCGGGCGGCGGTCAGTAATGGCTTCCGGGCTCCGTCCCTGGCCCAGAGCGTGTTCTCCACCACCAGTACCGTGACCCAGTTCACCAGCGGCAGCACCACCAACGTGCGCACCAAGCAGATGCGTCCGGACTCGCCCGAAGGCCGTGCGCTGGGGGCCAAGGACCTGGAGCCGGAAACCTCGCGCAACTACAGCATCGGCCTGACCGCCGAGCCGGCGGAGCGCCTGCGCTTGACGGCGGACTTCTACCTGATCGACATCGACAAGCGGATCCTGCAGACCGGCATCCTCAGCGGCCCGGCGGTCTCGCAGATCCTGGTCAACAACGGCCTGTCGCCGAACCTGGCCGGGCAGTACTACGCCAACGCCGCCGACACCCGGACCAAGGGGCTCGATGTGGTGGCGGACTACAGCCAATCCTTCGGCGAGTACGGTGCGGCGAAGTGGAGCGTGGCCTACAACCGCAACAAGACCACCATCCGCAGCCTTGCCGACACCCCGGCGGCGCTGGCCAGCCTGGGCTCGCAGTACGTGCTGTTCGACCGCCAGCAACAGATCGACCTGACCAAGGCGACGCCCAAGGACAAATGGATCCTGTCCGGCAACTACAAGCTCGGCAACTGGACCACCAACCTGCAACTGACCCGTTTCGGCGAGTACACCGAGGGCGCGAACAAACCCTCGGACGACCGCACCTACAGCGCCAAGTGGATCACCGACCTGGACGTGGCCTATGACGTGAATCAGAACCTGACGGTGGCGGTGGGGGCGAACAACCTGTTCGACGTGTACCCGGACAAGATCGGCCTCAAGGCCTGGGCCGGCACCTACGAGTACGGCATGTTTTCGCCGTACGGGCTGGGTGGCGGGTACTACTACAGCCGTATCAGCCTGGCGTTCTGATGATGAATCTGCGCGCCGATACACGGTTGGCCGGCTTGCTGGCGGTGCTGCTGCTCTGCGGCGCGACCCAGGCCGCCGAACCGCTGCGGGTCTCCAGCCAGAAGCAGTCGCTGAAGATCCTGCTGCAGGCGGCCGGCGAACTGGACAACCTGCCGTACCCGATCGAGTTCGCCTCGTTCGCCGCTGCCGCGCCTACCGCCGAAGCCCTGGCGGCCGGCGCGGTGGACCTCGGTAGCCTGGGGGATGCGCCGTTCGTGTTCGCCACCGCGGCCGGCGCGCCGCTGAAAACCGTCGGGGTGATCAAGGTCAACGTCACCCCGACTGCCGTGGCCATCGTGGTCAGGGACGACTCGCCGCTCAAGGACGCCGCCGATCTCAAGGGCCGGCGCATCACCACCACCCGCGGTTCCATCGGTCATTTCCTGGCCCTGGCGGCGCTGCGTTCGGCGGGGCTGCACGCGGGCGATGCGCAGTTCATCTTCCTCGCCCCGGGCGAGTCGCGGACCTTGCTCGCCAACGGCCAGGCCGATGCCTGGTCGACCTGGGACCCCTATACAAGCATGGTCCGGCTCGAAGGCGGCACGCGGGTGCTGGTCAGTGGTGCCGGGCTGTTCGCCGGGCACATGCTGCTGGTGGCCAATGACGCGGCGATTCGCGACAAGCCGGCGCAGATCGACGACTTCCTGCGTCGCCTGGCCCGTGCCTACGACTGGGCCAATGCCCACCAGCAAGGCTTTTCCGCGATCCAGGCCGGCTATAGCGGCCTGCCGCTGGAAATCCACGAACGTTCCAATCGCTTCGCCCAGGCCCATCGCATCGATGTCGGGCCGACGGTGATCGACGACGTGCAACACACCGCCGACCTGTATCGGGAGGAGGGCGTCATTCAGGCCGCATTCAAGGCCGACCAGCATTTCGATCAACGCTTCAACACGTCTGTATCCAGTCCATCACTTTCAGGGAATTGAAGGGGGTTTCATGTTTACCGTGACCACTGCCGAACAGCTCGAGGCCCGACATATCGTCGATGTTGTGGAGAAACGCTCCTATGGTGTCCAGCTCAAGGGCTTCTGCCCGCCGGACACCCTGCAACTGGCCAGGGACAAGCTCGCCGGTCTCAAGAGTGCCTTCAGTGGGCAGAACGAGTTCGTCCGGGTCGGCAAGGCCTATATCGAGATCGACGACGAGCAGAGCCGGGCCGAGTACCACGCGCTGGCGCTGCCCAACATCCGCAGGATCCGCAACCTGTTCCGGCCGTTGGCCTCGCCCATCGACGAACTGCGCCTGCTGCTGGATGAGGTCTGGCCCAGCGGTGCGCACCTGCTGCAGGTCGAGGGGCAGAAATGCTTCGTCGGCATTGCCCGTTTCCAGGGCTCGGGGGTCGACCTCACGCCGCATACCGACGACCTGGAACGCAACACGCCGCCGGGGCATGGCCGGCAATTGCTGAGCCAACTGTCCACCAACATCTACCTGCAGATCCCCGAGGACGGTGGCGAGCTGGAGATCTGGGGCATCGAGCCCGACGAGGAGGAGTACAGGCGCCTGCGTGGCGAACGTGCCTACGGCATCGAGCGCCACCTGCTGCCACCGCCGGATTTCGTGGTCAAGCCGGAACCCGGCGACCTGATCCTGCTCAACCCGCGGCTGATCCATGCGGTGCGCCCGTCGGCCACCAGTACACGGATCACCCTCGGCGTCTTTATCGGTTACTACGGCGAAAACCAGCCTTTGGCCTACTGGAGCTAAACCCATGAGCACTGTGCAAGAGATCAACCTCAAGGCGTATTTCAACAAGGGCGGCGAAGAGCATGAGTTCGACGGCAAGCGCGTGGTGCTGGCGGTCAGCGTCGGCCAGGAGTACCACGAGGACCAGAAACTGCGTTCCACCATCCACCTGATCAACCAGTCCGGCTTCAGCCATGTGAAGGTGGTGGTGGCCGACACCCTGCAGCGCCACAACAAGCACGGCAAGTCGCCGGGCGAGGCGCTGTCGGCATCGATCCGCGATGGCGATGCCTGGCTGGCCCGCAACCAGGGCATTCTCGACGGCTTGCGGGTGCCGTATCACGTCACCCGCTGGAACCAGGAACTGGCCAGTGACCGCTATGCCGAACTGCGCCAGCAACTGGACGAGGTCTACCGGACCCGCGAGGAACTGCGCGCGGCCATCGACGAGACCATCGGCGTGTTCACCGAGCGATTGCGCCTGCGTGACGAACACGCCGACCTTGAAAAGGCCGCGGCCCAGTGCCGCGAATACATTCTCGAAGAGATCCCGATCATCCTGCCGCTGTGGGCGGATGAGGGTTATCACTATGTGCTGTACCCGCAGCAGATGACGGCGGCGATGGCGACCAGCCGCGACCTGCTGATCGCCCCCCACAGCCCGGACCGGGTGCGCTGGCTGCCGCTGAAGTTCAAGAAGCGCGGGATTCCGATTCCGTTCACCTTGCCGGGGATCGTGCATCCGAACTGGTCCAGTAGCGCGATTGCCATTTGAGTCCTGGTGTGGGGACCGTGCGGGCCTCTTCGCGGGCAAGCCCGGCTCCTACAGGTTGGCGTCGTACATGAGGCTTGCGTACTCACTGGCCTGCAGGAGCCGGGCTTGCCCGCGAAGGCATCGACAAGGTCTCCCGATATTCAACTGAAAAAAGGAGTTTCCCCATGGGCGTTTTTGCGCAACAGCAACGCAAATGGTGGGCATTGCTCGGCGTGAGCATTGCCAGTTTTCTCGGCTGCGTCGATTTCACCATCGTCAACACCGCGCTGCCGGCCCTGCAGGCCGATCTCCAGGCATCGGTGGACAGCCTGCAATGGGTGATCAACGGATTCATCCTGGCGCTGTCGAGTTTCATGGTGCTGGTGGGCCGGCTGGCCGACCTGCACGGGCGCAAGCGGGTGCTGTTCATCGGCTTGAGCGTATTCGGGCTGGCCTCCCTGGGGGCCGGGCTGGCCAGTGACATCGATCTGCTGATCGCCGCGCGGATCCTCCAGGGCGCCGCCTGTGCGGTGCTCTACACCGCCTCGGGGGCGATCGTCGCCAATACTTTCGACAGTACCGAGCAGGGCAAGGCCTTCGGCATTCTGTTCGGGGTCAACGGGGTGGGACTGGCGGTGGGACCGGTGCTCGGCGGGCTGATCACCAGCGCCTTCGGTTGGCAGTGGATCTTCCTGATCAACGTGCCCTTCGTCCTGCTGAGCCTGGGCATCAGCGGTTTCAGCGTCAGCGAATCGCGTTCGCAGGAGGAGGGCGCCCGGCTCGACTGGTTCGGCGCGGCACTGCTGCTGATCGGCCTGCCGGGTCTGGTCCTGGTGATCGTCCAGGGCGCGGCCTGGGGCTGGAGTTCGCCCCTGACCCTGGGGCTGATCGCCCTGGCGGTGCTGGCGCTGGCGGCCTTCGTCGCGGTGGAGAAACGCGTGGCGGCACCGATCATCGACCTGCAGTTGTTCGCCAACCGGCGCTTCGTCGCCGGGGTGGTCGCCAGTTTCAGCCTGGCGGTGTTCTACTGCGTGGCCTTTTTCGTCATGCCGCTGTACCTGGCGCTGGTCCGTGGTGAAAGCGTGCAGGCCAGCGGTCTGTTGCTGTTGCCGACGACGCTGGGCGTGGCGGTGCTGTCGCCAGTGGTGGGGCGGCTGGTGGACAGGAAAGGCCCGGCGTTGCTGATCAAGGCCGGGCTGTCGCTGTTCCTGCTCTCGGCGCTGCTGCAGGCCGGGTTCGACCGGCAGACGTCGCTGGCCTACCTGTTGGCCGCATTCGTGGTCATGGGCCTGGGGTGGGCCAGCATTCTCGGCCCGTCGACGGTTCTGGGCATTTCCTCGGTGCCGCAGAACGTCTCGTCGGTGGCCATGGGTTCGCTGATGACCCTGCACAATATCGGCGGCGGCCTCGGGCTGGCGCTCGGGGTAGGCATCTACCACGCTTTTTCCGGGCAGCCGCTGGATGACGTGCAAGGCGCCTTTATCCAGGGCTATCGTGCGGTGATGCTGTTCCTCGCACTGGTGGTACTGGCCGGTTGGGCGCTGGTCAGCGGCCTGTTGCGGGTGCCGGCGGCGCAGGCGCTGGCCGAGGGTTCCAGCCGTGGCTAGACGAGCCGGGCAGATTCGCCTTGGCGGGTTTCTGTCGGGCTCCGGTGCCCATGGCGCCAGTTGGCGGCATCCTGAGGCGGATGCCGATGCCTCGCTGAACGTGCAGCGCTATGTCGACTATGCCCAGGCCCTGGAGCGTGGGCGCTTCGATGCGCTGTTCCTCAACGACAACGTGGCGGTCGGCAGCCTCGATCCGCAGGTCCTGGCCCGCAGCTCCCACAGCCTGCGCTGGGACCCGCTGACCCTGTTGCCGGCGCTGGCGATGACCACCCGGCATATCGGCCTGGTCGCCACGGCCAACACCAGCTACAACGCGCCCTACAACCTCGCGCGGACCTTCGCCTCGCTGGATCACCTGTCTGGCGGCCGGGCCGGCTGGAACCTGGTGACGGCGCTGATCGGCGGCGAGAACTTCAATCGTGACGAACACCTGGAGCACGCCGAGCGTTACCAGCGGGCACAGGAGTTCTTCGATGTGGTCAGCGGGCTGTGGGACAGTTGGGCCGACGATGCCTTCGTGCGGGACAAGGCTTCGGGGATCTGGCTCGATGTAACGAAAATGCGGGTGCTGGAGCATCAGGGCCGGCACTTCCAGGTGCACGGGCCGCTGAATGCACCACGGCCGTTACAGGGCTGGCCGGTGATTGCCCAGGCCGGCTCATCCGAGGCCGGCCGCGAGCTGGCGGCGCGGACGGCGGAGCTGGTGTTCACTGCCCAGCAGACGCTGGAGCAAGGGCAGGCGTTCTGCACCGATCTGAGGAATCGTCTGGCGCGTTACGGACGTGATGAGGCGGCGTTGAAGATTTTCCCCGGCATTGCGCCGACGATCGGGCGTACCCTCAGTGAGGCCGAGGAGAAGTACCAGGCCCTGCAGGAACTGCTCGATCCGCAGGCGCAGCTCAAGGGTCTGTCCTATCTGCTCGATCTGGGCCTCGATCTTTCGGCATTGCCGTTGGATGCCCCGGTGCCGTTGCCGGAGCAGTTGCCGTCGACCGAGCGGCACAAGAGCCGCCAGCAGTTGGTCATCGAGTTGATCCGCCGCGAGCGGCCGACCGTGGCGCAACTGCTGCGCAGCCTGTCGGCCAGTGGGCACAAGGTGCTGGTGGGAACGCCGGCGCAGATCGTCGACGAACTGGCCGCCTGGTACGAGGCCGAGGCCGCTGATGGCTTCAATGTGCTGTTCACCCATCTGCCGGGGGCCATCGACGATTTTGTCGAGCTAGTGGTGCCGCAGTTGCAGCGGGTGGGATTGTTCCGCCGTGAATACGAGGGCCGCAGCCTGAGGGAAAACCTCGGCTTGCGGCGGGTGCCGAACCGCTATTTCCGAGGTTGACTGCCGTTCCTTGTGGTTGCCGGCTCCCACCGTTTGTGTTGTACCCGGGCTTTACGTCGGCACGATCATTGTGGTCGCAGGATTTATCCGCGAAATGGCTTCAATCCTCGGGCGCGACCAGCAGCTCCGGAGCACCCAGCGGATGGCTCTTGGCGTCGAAGAAGCGCAGGTTCACCGCATGGCCGACGAACAGCTTCGCGTAGTGGCGCTTCTGGTGCTGGATGAACGCCTTGCTGCGCGGGTAGATCGAGATCGCCAGGGTCTGGATGCCGGCGTCTTGCACGGCTTGGACGATGTGCCGGTCCTGTTCGCCCAGGCTGTGGCCGAAGATGCACAGGGCGCCCTGGTGCTGGCACAGCTGGCCGTAGCAATACGACAGGTAGTCGGAGTTGCGGATCGCCTTGAGCTTGTCCTCGGCATTGCCTTCGCTGACGAACAGCGGCACGTCGCCCAGGGCGTTGACCGCGAAGCTGCCCAGCAGGGTGCTCTCCGAGGACAGCAGCTTGCGTGTGCTGCCATCGATGTTCTTCACCAGGTGCAGGCCGCCGTGCAGGTAGAGGATGCGCGTGCCCTGGGTTTCGGTGTTGCCCAGGTCGAACGTCGCCTCGTCGTTCTGGAACAGGTCCTTGAACGGCTGCGGTGCCTGCATGATCGCCCAGTAGTTGAGCAGGTCGTAGTTGGTGGAGTAGAGCGTGCGGTAGTTGCCCAGTTCGGCGTTGATCCGCGCCAGGTTCTCGGGGCGCACCAGCTTCCAGGGAATGTGCACGCCGCGCACGGCATGGATCAGCGCTTCCTTGATCGCGAAGTAGCGATTGCGCGGCGAGGACGAGCTGATGGACAGGGCGGCGTTGACCTTGATGGTGTTCTTCAGCGCGCTGAGCACCAGTTCGAAACTGCTGGTCTCCAGGGTCTTGAACACCGCCAGTTCGCTCAGCCCCAGCGGGCGGTTCCTGGTGCGCTGGGCGTTCTCGAACAGCGAGTCATAGGAAAAGCCCGGCCACACCGCCAGGCTCGCGCCGTTGCCGATCAACAGCCCGGTGAAGGGCAGGTCGGCACGCACGGCGTTCCAGTCTTCAAGTTCGGCATCAAATTCCTGGAGTTCCATAATCGCTATTCGTCGTCTCAAGGGCAGAAGGTGGACAGGCGGCGACTTTATCACGACCTGACATTGAGCCAGATCAACAACCCTGACGGGCAAGCGGTCGATGCTGTGCTCATCGCGGGGCAGGCAGCCCCGGTCAACGCCAAGAGGATTTGCCATGAGCAGCACATTTTTCATTCCGGCCGTGAATATCATGGGCATCGATTGCCTGGACGAGGCGATGGATGCCATCCGCAACCATGGCTTTCGCAAGGCGTTGATCGTGACCGATGCCGGGCTGGCGAAGGCCGGTGTGGCGGCGCGGATCGCCGAGGCGCTGGCGCTGCGCGATATCGACTCGCTGGTCTTCGACGGGGCCAAGCCCAACCCGAGCATCGCCAACGTGGAGCAGGGCCTGGCCGCGCTCAAGGACGGCAAGTGCGATTTCGTGGTGTCGCTGGGCGGTGGTTCGCCCCATGACTGCGCCAAGGGTATTGCCCTGTGCGCCACCAATGGCGGGCATATCCGTGACTATGAGGGGGTCGATCGCTCGGCCAAGCCGCAGTTGCCGCTGGTGGCGATCAATACCACGGCCGGTACGGCCAGTGAGATGACCCGTTTCTGCATCATTACCGACGAGTCGCGGCATGTGAAGATGGCGATTGTCGATCGCAATGTCACCCCACTGCTGTCGGTCAACGATCCGGCGTTGATGGTCGCCATGCCCAAGGGGCTGACGGCGGCGACCGGGATGGATGCGCTGACCCATGCGGTCGAGGCCTACGTGTCGACGGCGGCGACGCCGATCACCGATGCCTGCGCGATCAAGGCCATCGAGCTGATCAGCGCCAACCTGCGCCTGGCGGTGCGTGACGGTGCCGACCTGAAGGCCCGGGAAAACATGGCCTACGCGCAATTCCTCGCGGGCATGGCGTTCAACAACGCGTCCCTGGGGTATGTGCATGCCATGGCGCACCAGTTGGGCGGTTTCTATGACTTGCCCCATGGCGTGTGCAACGCGGTGCTGTTGCCCCATGTGCAGGCCTTCAATGCCTCGGTCTGTCCGCAGCGGCTGAGCGACGTGGCGAGGGCGCTGGGTGCCGACGTCGCCGGCCTGAGTCCCGAGGAGGGCGCCCAGGCGGCCATTACGGCGATCCGTTCGCTGACCGGGGACGTGGAAATCCCGGCCGGCCTGCGCGAGCTGGGGGCCAAGCTGCCGGATATTCCGGTGCTGGCGGCCAATGCGCTCAAGGATGCCTGTGGCCTGACCAATCCGCGTTCGGCGGACCAGCGGCAGATCGAGGAGATCTTCCGTAATGCGTTCTAGCCGATAGCACCTCTTCGCGGGCAGCCCGCTCTCACAAGGGAACCGTGCGTTCCATTGTGGGAGCGGGTTCGCCCGCGAAGCGTTTCAAAGCCGTGCACTGGCCGCCGTGCCAGCGACGATGCCTGGGCCGATCTGAACCGTCAGCACACCGGCGATCAGCAGCAGGGCGCCGACCAGGCGTACGCCGTCGACAGGACGCGCCGCCAGTCCGAACAGGCCGAAATGGTCCAGGATCAGCGAGGCGATGACCTGCCCGGCCAGCGCCAGGGCCACGAAGCCGCCGGCTCCCAGCCGCGGCACCAGCAGCACCGCCAGGGCCACGAAGCCTACGCCGAACACACCGCCGAGCCAGACCCAGGCCGGTGCCTTGCCGGCGAAGGTCAGGTTTGGCAAGGGCAGGCGCAGGGCGAGCATCACCGGCAGCAGCACCGCCAGGCTGACCAGCAGCGAGGCCAGGGTCGCCCACAACGGATGGCCGAGGCCGCGCCCCAGATTGGCGTTGATCGCACTCTGAAAGGGCACGACCGCGCCGGCGATCGCGGCCAGGGCCAGCAGTCCCATTCCACTCAAGGTATTCATGTTCGTTCTCCAACAGGCATCGCCCGGATTGGGCGGTTATTGTCGAGAGAGCATGCTAGGGTATTCGTTGTAAAAATTTAAATTCAAAGAAAGTATCCTGAAGATGCACGATATGAATGATCTTCGTCGTATCGATCTCAACCTGCTGGTGATTCTCGATGCGCTGCTCACCGAGCAGCATGTCACCCGGGCTGCCCAGCGCCTGCACTTGAGCCAGCCGGCGGTCAGCCATGCCCTGGCTCGCCTGCGCGACCTGCTCGGCGATCCGCTGCTGGTGCGGGTCGGTGGCACGCTGGTGCCGACGGCACGGGCCTTGGCGTTGGCCCAGCCGCTGCGCGATACCCTGGAACGGGTGCAGGACCTGCTGGCGCCGCCGGGATTCGATCCGGCCTCGGCCCGCCGTACCTTTCGCCTGGCCATGTCGGATTACGGTGCAGCGATGCTCTTGCCGGGGCTGGTGCCGGTGCTGCGTAGCCAGGCGCCGGGCATCGACCTGCAGATCACCCAGGCCAGTCGCGAAGGCATGCTGGAGTTGCTGCTCAATGGCGATATCGATGCGGCGGCGGGAGTCTTTCCCGACCTGTCGCCGCAACTGCGCAGCGTCCATCTGTTTCGCGAGCGCTATGCCTGCCTGGTGGACCGGGAGAGTGTGGCGGGGGAGGAGGGGCTGGGGCTTCAGGCGTATCTGGCACGGCCCCATGTGTTGCTGGAAATGCGTGGCAGCGGCACCGCGGAAATCGAACGTGCGCTGAGCGCGATCCACCAGCGGCGTCGGGTGGCGATCAGCCTGCCGCACTGGAGCGTGGCGCCGGGACTGATCGCCGGGACGGACCTGATCCTGACCGTGGCCTCGCGCAACCTGCGGGCGATCGATCAACAGCGGCTGGTGGTTTTGCCGCCGCCGTTCGAGATTCCGGCGTTCGATTTCATCTTTGTCTGGCATCAGCGTCGGGAAGGGGACCCGGCGCTGAAGTGGCTGCGGGAGCAGATGCAGGCGGTTGTGCAGGTGTCCGGCTGAGGTTCTTGCGGGCAAAAAAAACGGCCCGGATCAACCGGGCCGTTTTCGCATCTGCCACTGCACCTGTAGCGAAAGCGCTTACTGCACTTCCACCGCCAGGCTGTCGCTGATCTTCTTCTGCCAGATCGCCGGGCCGGTGATGTGCACCGACTCGCCCTTGGCATCGACGGCGACGGTCACCGGCATGTCCTTGACCTCGAACTCGTAGATCGCTTCCATGCCCAGTTCGGCAAAGGCGACGACCTTGGACTTCTTGATCGCCTGGGCCACCAGGTAGGCGGCGCCACCCACGGCCATCAGGTAGACGGCCTTGTGCTCCTTGATCGCCTCGATGGCGGTCGGGCCACGCTCGGACTTGCCGATCATGCCCAGCAGGCCGGTCTGCTCGAGGATCTGCCGGGTGAACTTGTCCATGCGGGTGGCGGTGGTCGGACCGGCTGGGCCGACGACTTCCTCGCGCACCGGATCAACCGGGCCGACGTAGTAGATGAAGCGGCCCTTGAGGTCCACCGGCAGGGTTTCGCCCTTGTTGAGCATTTCGACCATGCGCTTGTGCGCGGCGTCGCGACCGGTGAGCATCTTGCCGTTGAGCAGCACGGTTTCGCCCGGTTTCCAGCTTTGCACTTCTTCCGGCGTCAGGGTGTCGAGGTTGACGCGACGAGCCGACGGGCCGGCTTCCCAGACGATTTCCGGGTAGGCGTCCAGCGGAGGCGCTTCCAGGGCGGCCGGGCCGGAACCGTCGAGCACGAAGTGCGCGTGACGGGTGGCGGCACAGTTGGGGATCATGCACACCGGCAGAGAGGCGGCGTGGGTCGGGTAGTCCATGATCTTCACGTCGAGCACGGTGGTCAGGCCGCCCAGGCCCTGGGCGCCGATGCCCAGCTGGTTGACCTTCTCGAACAGTTCCAGGCGCAGTTCCTCGATGCGGTTCTGCGGGCCGCGGGTCTTGAGTTCGTGGATGTCGATGGATTCCATCAACACTTCCTTGGCCATCACCGCGGCCTTCTCGGCGGTACCGCCGATGCCGATGCCGAGCATGCCCGGTGGGCACCAGCCGGCGCCCATGGTCGGAACGGTCTTGAGCACCCAGTCGACGATCGAGTCGGACGGGTTGAGCATGGCCATCTTCGACTTGTTCTCGGAGCCGCCGCCCTTGGCCGCCACGTCCACTTCCACGGTGTTGCCCGGGACGATGGAGTAGTGGATGACCGCGGGGGTGTTGTCCTTGGTGTTCTTGCGGCTGCCGGCCGGGTCGGCCAGGATCGAGGCGCGCAGGACGTTTTCCGGCAGGTTGTAAGCGCGACGCACGCCTTCGTTGATCATGTCGTCCAGGCTCATGGTGGCGCCATCCCAGCGCACGTCCATGCCGACGCGGACGAACACGGTGACAATACCGGTGTCCTGGCAGATCGGCCGGTGGCCGGTGGCGCACATGCGCGAGTTGATCAGGATCTGCGCCATGGAGTCACGGGCGGCTGGCGACTCTTCCCGCAGGTAGGCCTCATGCATGGCCTGGATGAAATCCACGGGATGGTAGTAGGAAATGAACTGAAGGGCGTCAGCAACGCTCTGTATCAGGTCGTCTTGCTTGATCACGGTCATGGGTCGCGCTCCTCTATGAAGACGGGAACATTTAAGTAAGGTGTTTGCGACCTTTTTGCATCTGGTCTGTCGAAAACATCTTTTGAGGCGGGCCGGGCACGCGGGGCCGGCACAAAAACGGCGCGGCAGTATAACCCGGCCAGCAGCCGGACACATCCGTCAGTGGTCAAACCATGGTCGGGTGGGGGATCGGCACGTGCGTCCAGGTACAGCAAGAACTGTACAAGTTATGAAAATTGAATGGTTATTTTTGATCCGGATCACTAGAGTGGCAAGTGGCCTGTACGGGAAGGATGTCCCATGAGCCCTCAGCGCACGGTGAGTCATAGATTGACCCATAAAGCCATACAGAGTCTTCTACGCAAACGTTTCGCCCTGGCTGCCGCTACCTACGGGCTGGCATTGCTATTGGTCTGGGCGGCGATTTTTGCCGGTTACTACCGGGCCAGCGTGACCCAGGGCCTGGTCACCACCGGCCTGGTGGTCGCCAGCCAGGGTGTGCTCGGCTGGCTGTTCTTCAGCGGCCGCAACCTGCGTTTTCGCGATCCCAGCCTGACCGAGTTCCAGGTATTGCTGGGGCTGGCCTGGCAAACCTGGATGATGGCCAACCTCGAGCAGGCCCGGGGCACTTTCCTGGTGTTCTACCCGCTGATTCTGCTGTTCGGGCTGTTTCATCTGCCGCGTCGCAAATTCGTGCGTTGCGCGGTGCTGGTGTTTTTCAGCTTTGCCGCGCTCAACCTCTGGGAGGGCTACCAGTTCCGCCTGCCCGACCCTGGGCTGGCGGCCTTGCAGGTCGGTGTGCTGTTCGTGGTGCTGGCCTGGTTGTGCCTGTATGCGAGCTACGTGCAGGCCTCGCGCCTGCGCATGCGCCAGCGGCGGTTCGCCCTGCAGGCTCACCAGGACACCTTGCGCGGCATGATGCGCCAGCTGGAAGACCTGGTGGCCACCGACGAACTGACCGGCCTGTACAACCGACGGCATTTCCTGCGCCTGGCGTCCCGTGAGCTGGAGTTGATGGAGCCGGGCACGGTGCATGGCCTGGCGCTGATCGATCTCGATCATTTCAAGCGCATCAATGATGTGCACGGGCATGCGGCCGGCGACCAGGTGTTGCAGGCCTTTGCCGGGGTGGCCGGGGCCTGCGTGCGCGAGGGTGATGTGCTGGCGCGCTACGGTGGCGAAGAATTCGTGCTGCTGCTGCCCAATGCCGATCCCGACCGCCTGACGGCCTGTTGCGAGCGCCTGCGCCTGGCCTTCACCCAGGTCGAACTGGTCGGACTGGCGGTCGGCAACCTGAGCCTGTCGGTGGGCATGACCCTGGTCAGTGAGGACGACGATCTCGACGATGCCCTGCAGAGCGCCGACCAGGCGCTCTATCGCGCCAAGCGGGATGGGCGCAATCGTTGTTGTGCCGCCTGGGAGTTCAGCGATGCCTGAGTTGCGGGTCGGTGAGCGGGCCTGGTCGGTGGCGGCGGGCAGCAATCTGCTCGATGCCCTGAACCAGGCCGGCGTCAGGGTTCCCTACAGCTGCCGTGCCGGGAGTTGCCATGCCTGCCTGGTGCACTGCCTGCAGGGCGAGCCGCAGGACCGTCAGCCCGATGCCCTGGGGGCCGAGCAGCGTGAACGTGGCTGGCGCCTGGCCTGTCAGTGCCAGGTGCATGAGGACTTGTGCCTGGAAGTGTTCGACCCGCTGCGCGACGGTGCCCTGGCCCATATTGCCGGGCTCGACTGGGTGAGCCCGACGGTATTGCGTCTGCGCGTCCTGCCGGAGCGGCCTTTGCGTTATCGCGCCGGCCAGCATCTGGTGTTGTGGACGGCGCAGGGGGTGGCACGTCCCTACTCGCTGGCGAGCCTGCCGCAGGAGGATCGCTGCCTGGAGTTCCACCTCGATTGCCGTCAGCCCGGCGAGTTCTGCGATGCGGCCCGGGGGTTCAGCCAGGGAGAGGCGATTCGTCTCGGCGAGTTGCGTGGTGGTGCCCTGCACTATGATCCCGACTGGCACGCCAGGCCGCTCTGGCTGCTGGCGGCCGGTACCGGCCTGGGGCCATTGTGGGGCGTACTGCGCGAGGCGTTGCGCCAGGGGCATGAGGGACCGATTCGTCTGGTACACCTGGCCCATGACAGCACTGAGCACTACCTGGCTGCCGAACTGACCGCGCTGGCGGCAAGCCACGCCCCTCTCACGGTCGAATGCCTGAGTGCTGCCGAACTGCCGGAGTTTCTGGCCAAACTGCGGCTTGTCTCCCGACAGACCCTGGCTCTACTCTGTGGTGCCCCCAGCAGTGTCGAGGCCTTTGCCCGGCGTCTGTACCTGGCCGGATTGCCGCGCAACCAGCTGTTGGCGGATGTGTTCCTGCCACGTGGTTGAGTCCCTGTTGGGCGGAACCTGCTTTGCGCGAACGTGGAGCCCATGACAAGAGAGCCGAGATGACTGACGCGATTGTGATAGAGCGCGAAGGTGGCCTGCTGACCCTGCGCCTGAACCGTGCCGACAAGAAGAATGCCCTGACCCGAGCCATGTACGGTCAATTGGGCCAGGCCCTGCAACTGGCCGACGAGGACCCGGCGGTCAGGGCGGTGCTGATTCGTGGTAGCGACGAGTGCTTCACCAGTGGCAACGATATCGCCGACTTCCTCGAGGAGCCGCCCAGCGATCTCGACAGCCCGGTCTTCCATTTCATGCGCAACCTGCTCGATTGCCGCAAGCCGGTGGTCGCTGCCGTGGCAGGGCCCGCAGTGGGGATCGGCACGACCCTGCTGCTGCATTGCGATCTGGTCTATGTCAGCGCCGATGCCCGCTTGCGCATGCCCTTCGTCAATCTCGGGCTGTGCCCCGAGTTCGGTTCCAGCCTGCTGTTGCCACGCCTGGTCGGGCATGCCAAGGCTACCGAGTTGCTGCTGCTGGGCGAAGGTTTCAGCGGGGAACAGGCGGCGGCCTGGGGGCTGGCGACGGCGGCCTTGCCGAGCGGGGCCGAGGCCTTGCTCAAGGCCAGGGAAGCCGCCTTGCGTTTCGAGCAGTTGGCGCCGTCGGCGGTGCAGGTCAGCAAGGCGTTGATGAAGTCACCGGATCGCGAGCAGTTGCGCCAGGTGGTGGAGGCCGAGGGCAAGCTGTTCGTCCAGCGCCTGCGTTCGCCTGAAGCGATTGCAGCGCTTTCGGGATTCCTGGCCAGGCGCTGATGCCGGGTGCCGGCCTTGCCTGGTCAGTTCTGCCTGACGCCTGGGCTGCATGAGGCCCGATCAGGATCGGCAGCACAGGAGAAATAGCAAAAGCCTGCAGTGCGTCATTTTCCAGGCATTAAAAAGCCTCGCGGCAGAATGCGGCGAGGCTTTGGTGCAGCGAGAGGTCAATCAGACCAGCGGGTCGCCGACGTGCAGGATCTTCATGCCGTTGGTGCCACCGATGGTGTGGTAGCTGTCGCCCTTGGTCAGGATCACCCAGTCGCCCTGTTCGACCACGCCGCGCTTGAGCAGCTCGTCGACCGCCGCCTGGCTGACCTGCTCGGGCGGCAGCGATGCCGGATCGAACGGTACGGTGTAGACACCCCGGAACAGCGCCGCGCGCGCCTGGGTTTCACGGTGCGGGGAGAACGCGTAGATCGGTACGGAGGAACGGATCCGCGACATGATCAACGGCGTGTAGCCGCTTTCGGTCAGGGCGATGATCGCCTTGACGCCCGGGAAGTGGTTGGCCGTGTACATGGCCGCCAGGGCGATGCTCTGGTCGCAGCGTTCGAAGACCTTGCCGATGCGGTGGCTGGAGGTCTTGCTGGTCGGGTGCTTTTCCGCACCGGCACAGATACGCGCCATGGCCTGTACCGCTTCGAGCGGATAGGCACCGGCGGCACTCTCGGCCGACAGCATGACGGCGTCGGTGTAGTCCAGCACGGCGTTGGCAACATCGGACACTTCGGCGCGGGTCGGCATCGGGTTCTGGATCATCGACTCCATCATCTGGGTCGCGACGATCACCGCCTTGTTGTGGCGGCGTGCGTGCAGGATGATCTTCTTCTGGATGCCCACCAGCTCGGCGTCGCCGATTTCCACGCCGAGGTCGCCACGAGCAACCATGACCGCGTCGCTGGCCTGGATCAGGCCGTCGAGGGTTTCGTCGTCGGCCACGGCTTCGGCACGCTCGATCTTCGCCACCAGCCAGGCGGTACCGCCGGCTTCGTCGCGCAGCTTGCGGGCGTATTCCATGTCGGCGGCGTCACGGGGGAAGGACACCGCGAGGTAGTCCACTTCCATTTCGGCAGCCAGCTTGATGTCGGCCTTGTCCTTGTCGGTCAGGGCCGGAGCGGTCAGGCCACCGCCACGACGGTTGATACCCTTGTGGTCCGACAGCGGGCCACCGACGGTGACGATGCAACGCAGTTCGGTGTCGGTGGCGGTATCGACGCGCATGACCACGCGACCGTCGTCGAGCAGCAGTTCGTCACCTACACCGCAGTCCTTGACCAGGTCCGGGTAGTCGATGCCGACGACCTGCTGGTTGCCTTCGGTCAGCGGATGGCTGGTGGAGAAGGTGAATTGATCACCGATCTTGAGCTCGATACGCTTGTTGGCGAATTTGGCGATACGGATCTTGGGACCCTGCAGGTCACCCAGGAGCGCGACGAAGCGCCCGTGCTTGGCGGCGAGATCGCGGACCAGCTTGGCGCGAGCCTTGTGCTCGTCGGGGGTGCCGTGGGAAAAGTTCAGGCGGGCGACGTCCAGGCCAGCCAGGATCAGCTGTTCCAGAACTTCCGGCGAGTTGCTGGCCGGGCCCAGTGTGGCGACGATTTTTGTACGACGAACGGACATGCAGAGACTCCTGAGTTCAAGCGCAACAAGAGGCTACTATGGTCCCGTGCTGTAGTCATTGTTCATTTGCACTACTTTTCAGCGAAGAAGTTTTTTTCGGATATGTTGTTTGGCGAACATGCTGAAGATTTTCGCCAACGGGTCGATACACTGCCAAGAACAGGAGATACCCATGCGCATTTTGCTCGTTTTAGTCTTGGCAGCCAGTGTCGTCGGTTGCACCCGCTGGTCGATGAACAGCCACCTGAACAATGCCTATCGGTCCTACGATCGTGGCAACTGTGAAGACGTGATGCTGCAGTTGTCCCAGGTGGATCGCGAAAGCCGTACCCGGCCTTATGTGCAGCCGGAAGTCTCGATGTTGCGCGGCCAGTGCCTGGAACGCCAGAAACTGTTCGTCGATGCGGTGCAGACCTATCGTTTCATCATTACCCAGTACCCGTACAGCGAGTATGCCTACCGCGCCCAGGCCCGCCTGGAGACGTTGCGCCAGCTGGGGCATACTGACGCGGCCGTGCCCGCCCAGCCGCGGCCGGCACCGTTGTGATGACAAATGAAATATGAACTGGCTCTCTGCCAGCTTTCAGCTAAAGTTCGGGTGTATGGTTTCAGTTTTATCAATTCGTTTGAGTTGAAAACCATGGCTCGGTAGAGGTTTGTGACGCAGCACAGGGCTGTCGTCGCGCCGAGGCCAAGGGAGAGCGGGGCGGCCAGTCCTGCTCCGAAGCACTAGCGCGGCCATGCTGAATGGTCTTGTATAGCGATTATCAACATGCCTACCGAGCGTCGAATCGAGCGGCACCAATTGCCGTACTTCCTCAGGGTGTTCAACCGTTTCACCGACAGGCCCATTGGCTATCTGGGCAATGTTTCCGACAAGGGGCTGATGTTGATCAGCCAGTTGCCATTGCTGGTGAATGCCGACTTCGAACTGCAATTGAAACTTCCCGGTCCCGACGACACTGTTCAGCTCATTGACCTGAACGCCCGATGCCTGTGGTCGCATGAAGAGGCGACGCCGTGTTATTACGACTCCGGTTTCGTTCTGCACGAGCCGCCCGAGGCGTATTACAAGCTGGTGGAGGCGTTGCAGCACTACTTCAGCTTCTATCCGTTGGAGGCCTCGGCCTAGTGGCCTCGATGCCCAGGCCCGGCCTTAGGCTGTGTACGAAATTGTTTGAAACGCAGGTTAGGCAAGGCAAAAACCGGCGAGGAACGCCCGGGGTCGCGCCCGACTTGACTGGTTGTCAATGAGCATTCCGAGCCGGTTTTTAACGCCGCATAACCAAGTTTCAAGCGATCTCGTACATAGCCTAGAGGGTGCCGGCCTTTTTCCAGCTCAGATAGCGGCTGACCAGTTCGGCACCGAGCTCGCCCGGGCGGGCATCGAGCACCGGTACGCCGTGAGCGTTCAGCCGCTCATGCAGGTGGGCGCGGGCATTGAGGTAATCGACCGTGCCGCAGTAGGCGAGGGCCTCGTCCAGCGTCTGCACCGGGTTCTGGCATAGCTGGTCGAGGATTTCCTCGCGCAGGCTGGCCACCAGCACGCGATGCTGGCGACCCAGGCGCTTGACCGCCGTCAGCAACTCCTCGTCGTCCTCATCACGCAGGTTGGTGATCAGCACCACCAGAGCCCGGCGTTTCTGTCGGGCCAGGACCTGACTCACCGCCGCCTGGTAATCCGCCGGGCGCTGGCTGCTGTCCAGGTCGTAGACGGCATTGAGCAGCAGGTTGAGCTGGCCCTGGCCCTTGACCGGCGCGAGGAAGCGCGGCTGGTCGCCGGCAAAGGTGCTCAGGCCGACCGCATCGCCCTGGCGCAAGGCGACATGGCTGAGCAGCAGGCAGGCATTGAGCGCGTGGTCGAAATGCGCCAGTTCGCCATCCTGGCTGCGCATCCGGCGGCCGCAATCGAGCATGAAGATGATCTGCTGATCGCGCTCATCCTGATATTCGCGGGCAATCGGCGTGCGTTGCCGGGCGGTGGCCTTCCAGTCGATCTGGCGCAGGCTGTCACCCTCGCGGAATTCGCGCAACTGATTGAATTCCAGGCCCAGTCCGCGGCGCTGGCGTTGGCGCACCCCGAGCTGGCTGAGCCAGTTGTCCACCGCCAGCAGGCGTGCGCCGTAGAGACGGGCGAAATCCGGGTAGACCCGGGTGGCGTCATCGAGCGCCAGATAACGCCGCCCGGACCAGAGCCCCAGCGGGCTCGGCAGCTGGATTTCGCAGCGTTCGAAGGTGAAATGCCCACGGCGTACGGGGCGCACGCGGTAGCCCAGCTCGCCCTTTTCCCCCGGCCGCAGGACGATGGACTGCGGCAGGTGCTCGAAGCCCAGGCCCTCGGGGACGTGGTCGAAGACCTGCAGCCGCAGTGCCTGCGGATAATCGTGCTGCAGCTCGATGCGGATCTCGCCCCAGCGGCCCAGCGCCAGGCTGCCGGGTACCTGCCGTAACAGGCGTGGTGACGGCAGGCGCCGCAGCCGCGCGGCATCGAGCGAAGCCAGCAGCAACAGCGCCAGCAGCAGTCCCCAGCCAATCGAGTCGAGACTTTCCGGCAGTTCGACGGCGAGTGCCTTGAGCGAGCCGAGCAGGATGCCGAGCCCGAGCAGCACGCCCAGCCAGGTCAGCAGCAGTCGTGACGGTTTCATCGCGGGTGCCTGCTCACAGGCGTGGTGCCGGGACCTGGTCGAGCAGTTGCCGCAGCACCTGTTCGACCGACAGGCCTTCTATGTCCAGTTCCGCAGCGATACGCACCCGATGGCGCAAGACGGCCAGGGCACAGCCCTTCACATCGTCCGGGATCACGAACTCGCCACCGCGCAACAGGGCGCGGGCACGGGCGCCGCGCACCAGGGCGATCGAGGCGCGGGGGCCGGCGCCAAGGGTCAGGCCGGGCCAGCTGCGGGTGGCGCGGGCCAGGCGCACGGCATAGTCGAGGACCTGCCCGTCCAGCGGCAGGTCGCTGGCAATACGTTGCACGACCAGCACGTCCTTGGCCTGCAGCACGGTGCGCAGCGGCTGCACGTCGAGCATGTCGGCCCTGGTCGAGCGGGCGACCTGGCGGACCATCTCCAGTTCCTGCTCGGCATCGGGGTAGTCCATGCGCAGCTTGAGCATGAAACGGTCCAGTTCGGCCTCGGGCAACGGGTAGGTGCCTTCCTGTTCGATCGGGTTCTGCGTCGCCAGCACCATGAACGGCTGGGCGATGGGCAGTGCGCGTCCCTCCAGGGTGACCTGGCGCTCCTGCATGGCTTCGAGCAACGCCGCCTGGGTTTTCGCCGGGGCCCGGTTGATCTCGTCCGCCAGCAGCAGGTTGGTGAACAGCGGCCCCTTGCGCAGCTTGAACTGTTCGGTCTGCAGGTCGTAGACCGCGTGGCCGGTGACGTCGCTGGGCATCAGGTCCGGGGTGAACTGGATGCGCGCGAACTCGCCGCCGAAACAGCGGGCCAGTGCGCGCACCAGCAGGGTCTTGCCGAGTCCGGGAACGCCTTCGAGCAGGACGTGGCCACCGGCGATCAGCGCGGTGAGCACATCGTCGATCACCGCGTCCTGGCCGATCAGGGCCTTGCGCAGCTCATGGCGCACGGCCTGGACCAGTTGGCTGGCGCGGTGGCGCTGCTGCAGGGCATGGGCTTCGGCGTCGACCGGGGTCGACGGTTCCGTTGGATGTTCGCTCATAGGGCATTCCTGAGAGTTTGCAGGTGGGCGACCTGGCGGCTGAAGTCGGCGCTGGACAGTCGCTGTTTCGGCCGCGGGCGCAAGGCCTGGCTGATGGCGCTGGTGGGTTGGCGGGTCAGGCGGGCGAGTACCTGCCACTGGTCGGCGACGGCCAGTCGTTCGAAACCGGGGTGGCGCCTGCGGGCACGGCGCAGGATGTCCTGTTGCAGGACCCGCAGCAACGCCTGCTGGCCACTGCGGCGCAACAGGAAGTCGGCGCTGGCCCGCAGGTGTTCCTGCAATTGTCGACGAGCTTTCGGTGCCGGCGCCTGCAAGGGGCCATGACGCAGGCCGACATGCCACAGCCACAAGGCAATCAGCGCGGCGAGGGCCGTCAGCGCCTGGGGGAAGTAGCGCAGCAGCAGGCTGAACAGACTGTCGTGGGCGGTGTTGAACAGCAGGGTGACGGCACTGTCCTGAGCCAGGTACCAGAGCAGCCAGGCGTTGTCGTAGCGGCCGATGGCGGCGTTGGTCCAGAGGTCTGCGTCGGTCAGTACGGTGACCGAGCCCAGGCCGTAATTCATCTGCATCAGATGGGTGGAGGTGGCGCTGTTGGCCCAGGATTGCACCAGGTTCTTCGGATCGGACAGATGGAAGGCGGTGTCGAAGCTGAAGTAGGCGGGGGCTTCTTCATCCTCAAGGTACATGCGGGTCAGTTTCGGGTAGTACGGGTCTTCGGGTTCCGGTCCGTCGCCCTTGAGGTCCCGGCTCAGGGTCTGGCGCAGTTGCACACGGTCCAGCAGCAGGTCGCCGCTGCGTCCCAGTTTCGGGTCCCACAGCGCTTGGGCGACGAACAGCAGGCGCCCTCCGGCCCGTGCCCAGTTGAGCAACTGGTCGGCCTGGCGTGGGGTCATGTCCGAGCGATCGCCCAGCAGCATCAGGGTGTGGTGGCGCGGCTTGAGGTCCGGCAGGATGCGCAGATCGTTGGCATGGCTGACCGCGAGACCCCGCTCGCGCAGAAAGCTTTCCGCGGCGAGATAGGGATAGGCGCGGGCCTCGGGCGAGGGGCCATGGTCGATGACCACCTCATGGGGTTCCACCCGGTGATAGACGTACAGGCCCAGGCCGAGCAGCAGGCCGCCGATCAGTCCGGTGCCGAGCAACCAGGAGCGGCGCTTCATGGGCGCACCTGCGGGCCGAACAGCACGCGCCAGCCGTTGCACAACTGCTGTTGCAGGTGAGGCGGCGGCAGGTGGTGGCCGTAGGCGAGATTCTGCCAGTGGTCGGTGAGTTGCTGGCTGAAGGCCTGGAGTGCCGGTTGCTGCAGTTGCGCGACCCGTGCCAGGACCTGGCCCTCGGTGTCGGCGCTTTTCAGCGGCAGTTGGAAATCATGCAGCAGGCGGCTCAGCAGGCCGCGATAGAGCAGGCTCATGGCCTCGCGTGGCTGGCTGGGCCAGAGCGCTTCGGCGCTGGCGGCGATGTCCTCGGGCAGGCTGTCGACGCCCAGTTCGAGACCGAACAACTGCGCCGGGGCATCGCCCCGTGGTTTGGCCGGTGGCTTCGGGCGGCGGCTGACGAAGGTCTGCAGCCAGTCGCGGTAACGCCAGAGCAGCCAGGCGGTCAGGCCGAATACCGTGCCCCAGAGCAGCACCGACAGGCCATCGGCGAGTCGGCCGAAAGTGTGGCTGTCGAGCAGGCCAAGCAGGCTCTGCAGCCAGCCGGGAGCCGCCTTGGGGTGTGGTTCTTCGGGAGGTTGCGCCAATAGCCAGCGGGTGATGGTTTCCCGGTTCCTGAAGGGGGGCGCGTCCAGCAACCGGGTGATCGAGTCATGGGCCTGCTGACTGCTCAGCGGTTGTTGCAGCAGGCGCGGACTGTTCGGTGCTGGCGGTTCGGCGGCCAGGCTCGGGCTCGGACTGCCGATCAGCAGCAGGCCGCCGATCATCAGGCTGGCAATGGCCGGTGCCAGTCGCTGGCGCAGTTGGCGGAAGATCAGCTCGATGTCCCAGGCCTCCAGCACGGTGCGCCGGTTCAGGTAGAGGCTGAAGCCGCAGGCGACGTAGACCGGCTCCCAGGCAATCAGCACCAGGGCGTAGAACAGATTGGTCAGGTGCTCCAGCCACCACCAGTCGAATTGGGCGGCGAACACCACTTTCTGCCAGTCCCAGTCGAGTTCGACCTGGCGCGGCAGCAAGAGATAGAAGAGTGCCATGCAGCCGATCCACAGCACCGTTTCCAGATGCACGCCGATCAGCGTCAGCCAGTGGGCGCCACGGCTCGCCTGGGGCAGCAGGACGCGCAGGCGTTGCTGGCGGGCCTCGCCGCCGAGCCCTTCGAGCTGCTGCACGGGCAGGGTGAAGCTGCGGCTCATGCTCAGGCGGCGCCAGGTCAGGCTCGCCAGCAGTTGCGGCTTGAGCAGTCGGGGCCAGGCCTGCAGCGCCTGTTTCAAAGTCGGGGTGTCGCCGAACAGCGCCCTGGACAGGATGTGCAGCGGCAAGCGTTCGAAGGCCGGCTTGAGCCACCAGAACAGCAGTAGGGCAATCGACGGGTGTTCCCAGAACAGCAGGCTGAGCAGGGCGAAGACCGGCAGGGTGACGATCGCCCAACTGATCATCAGCAGGCCACGGTGTTGCCGTGCGAGCAGGATGCCCAGGTCCATGGCCTCCCAGGTGCTGCGCGGGCGGATCGCGACGCTGGCGTCAGTCAGGCGCATGGCGGTTCCGTCCGGCGCAGAGCAGATAGCCGCCGACCAGCAGCCACAGGCCGCCGCCCACCAGGTACTTCACCGTGTTCGTCGGCCGGGTCAGGGAGGACCAGTAGGCTTCGATGAAGGCGGCGATCAGCAGGAACAGGATGACCCCGGCAACCAGGCGAATACTGCTTTTCGCCGCCAGGCGCAGGGCTTCGCCGCGGGGCAGGCGGCCTGGCGCCAGCAGCGACCAGCCCAGTTGCAGCCCGGCAGCGCCGGCCAGGGCGATGGCGGTCAGCTCGAAGGCACCATGGCCGATGACGAAGGACCAGAAGGTCTGACCGAAACCGATCTGGGTCAGGTGGCCGGCCACTGCGCCGATCGTCAGGCCATTGAACAGCAGGAAGAACAGGCTGCCGAGGCCGAACAGCAGGCCGCCGGCGAAGGTCTGGAAGGCAATGCCGATGTTGTTCATGATGTAGTAGCCGAACATCGCCCAGTCCTCGCTGGAGGCCCGGGCGGCGGTGCGACCCAGTCGGCTGGCGTCGGGATCGTACATGCTCTGCATGTCGGCGACCTGCTGCGGGCTGACGACGCTATAGACCAGGTCCGGGAACAGGTAGACCAGTACGCCGGTCAGCAGCAGGCTGCCGAAGAACAGCAGGCAGGCCGCCAGGACGAACGGCCATTGCTGGCGCACCAGTCGGGGAAAATCGGCAAGGACGAAGCCCAGCAACTGGCCGCCCAGGCGGCTGCGATGCCGGTAGAGTTGCTGGTGCCCGCGCAGGGCCAGTTGCTGCAGCGGGTCGACCAGGTGACTGCTGTAGCCGCGTTCCCGGGCCAGGGCCAGTTGATGGCACAGCCGCCGATAGGCTGTGGGAAACTCCGTGCTCGCATCGGCCTTGGCCTTGCCGCGCTCGAGTTGCTCGAGCAGCTCGCCGAAACGTTGCCACTCGGGCTGGTGGCGGCTTTCGAACAGACCCTGTTTCATGTCGGCCCCAACAGGCCGCGGGCAATGCCGTTCAGCTCGCTCACCGCCAGCGACGGTGGCACCCGCAGTACCGGGGCCAGCAGGCTGGCCAGTTCCTCGACCCGCTCGGCGGACAGTTCGCCCTGGCGCTCGGCAAAGCTCAGCAGGGCCCGCTGCTCGTGCAGGCGCAGGGCGAATGCCGCGGTGCGTGGCATGGCATCAGGCAGGCTGGGGCGTTTCAACGCCTGTTCGCGGTAGATCACCAGGGTGCCGCCGGCCAGGTCACCGAGGCGCTTGAACGCCGGGTGCTGCAGGCAACTGAGTGCGCCCAGGCAGTAGCCGAACGGCAGCATGTCGACGAAGCGCAGCAGGTTGCGGGTCAGCGAGGCGGACCAGCCGATCGGCGTACCGTCGTCGTGCACCACCCGCAGCCCCATCAGTTGCTTGCCGGGCGAACGGCCCTGGTTGAGCACTTCGAACAGCACCATGTACCACCAACTGACCAGGAACAGCAGGATCGAGCCGAGTCCGGCGCCCAGCTTGTCCAGCAGCGCCAGGACCGACAGCAGCACCCCGAGGATCACGCCACGGACGCCCAGGTCGATGGCGAAGGCGACCGCCCGCGCCGGCAGGCCGGCCGGGCGCAGGGGCAGGTCGATACCCTCCGGGGTTTCGACCTGGTGACGGGTGTCCAGTGGCGTTGGCAGCGGTGCATTCCTTGTCAGGCGTGAAGTCTGGCACATGATCGGCATGTGGGCCGATCCTAGCCAGCGCTGGCGGGCTGCGCAACTGAACTCTTGCTGCGCGGCCCTGCAATCGCTTGTATGGATAAGTTGTGCCGTGCGTCTGGCCCAGCGGACGGTCGAGCGCCTAGACTGCTGCAGTCTTTTGTTCAGGAATCCGCCGTGACCTCCATCTTCTGGTACGACTACGAAACCACCGGGATCAATCCGCGCAACGATCGCGCCCTGCAGGTGGCAGGCATCCGTACCGATGCCGAGCTCAACGAGATCGATGAACCGGTCAACCTCTATTGCCGGCCCAGCGAGGACATCCTGCCTCATCCGGCGGCCTGCCTGATTACCGGTATCACCCCGGGCCTGCTGGCCAGCCAGGGCCTGGACGAGGCCGATTTCATGACACGGGTGCACGCCCAACTGGCGCGGCCGGGGACCTGCGGCGCCGGCTACAACACCCTGCGTTTCGACGATGAGGTGACCCGCTACAGCCTGTATCGGAATTTCTTCGATCCTTATGCCCGCGAATGGCAGGGGGGCAACAGCCGCTGGGATCTGATCGACGTGGTGCGTACCGCCTATGCGCTGCGTCCGGAGGGGATCGTCTGGCCGCAGGAGGACGGGCGGGTGACCCTCAGGCTGGAGCGGCTGACCGCGGCCAACGGCATCGACCATGGTCATGCCCACGAGGCCCTCTCCGATGTGCGGGCGACCATCGCCCTGGCCCGGCTGATCCGGGAAAGGCAGCCGCGGCTGTATGACTGGCTGTTCCAGTTGCGCAGCAAGCAGCGTGTGCTCGATCAGATTCGCCTGTTGCAGCCCATGGTGCATATCTCCGGACGTTTTTCCGCCGCCCGCAGCTACCTGGGTGTGGTTCTGCCGCTGGCCTGGCATCCACGCAACCGCAACGCATTGATCGTCTGTGACCTGCATGAGGATCCGCAGCCGCTGCTGGACCTCGATGCCGAGTCGTTGCGTCGACATCTTTATACCCGCCGCGAGGACATGGCCGAGGGGCAATTGCCGGTACCGCTCAAGTTGATTCATGTCAATCGCTGCCCGGTCGTGGCGCCGATGAATGTTTTGCGCGAGCCGGACCGGCAGCGCCTGCAACTGGATATGGCGCTTTATGAATCCCGGAGCCTGCGACTGAATGCCGCACAGGAAGTTTGGCGGGATAAAGTCCAGGCGATTTACGCGGCCGAGGATTTCACGCCCAGCGAGGACCCGGAGCAGCAGTTATACGACGGTTTTCTCGGTGACCGGGATCGTCGTTTATGTGAACAAGTCCGCAATTCCGGGCCCGAGCAACTGGCTCGCGATCAGTGGCCTTTCGATGATGAGCGCTTGCCTGAATTACTTTTCCGTTATCGCGCGCGCAACTTTCCCGGGAGCTTGAGTGAAGAAGAGCAACAGCGCTGGCAGAGGTTTTGCCGAGAGCGCCTGAGTGACGCCAGCCGGGGCGCGCCGAATACCCTGGAGCAATTTCGGCAGGCACTCGCCAGCAGTTTTTCCAATGCCACGGCGGAGCAGGCAAAAGTGCTCGACGAATGGCAGCATCATGCACAGTATTTGTGCGCTCGTTTTAACGTCTCGCTGGACTGAACAGGCCGGCAGGGGAAAACGAGTCAATAAAAAAACGCCAGCAAGCTGGCGTTTTTCTGACGGAGCGTGAGGCTCTACGACGGGTCTTTCGCTTAGCCCAGCAGAGTGGCCCAGCTTTCAACCACGTCACCACCCCACTTGGCTTTCCACTCTTTCAGAGTCTTGTGGTTGCCACCTTTGGTTTCGATGACTTCGCCGTTGTGCGGGTTCTTGTACTGCTTGACCTTGCGCGCACGCTTGGTGCCGGTAGTTTTGACCGCGCCGCCACGTGGGGCTTTTTCCTTGGCGTGTGGGTCGAGGATCAGTTGGCAGTCGCGCAGCGACTTGCCGTACTTGGCCAGCAGGGCGCGCAGTTGCTCTTCGAACTCCATTTCCTTTTTCAGGGCGCCGTCTTTTTCCATCGCAGCCATCTGCGCTTGCAGTTCTTTGATAGCTTCTTCAGTGGCGCGATATTTGTTGATCAGGGACATGAGGACTACCTTATGTGATTCGTGTATGACAGGGACAGTGCTGTAATAGTAGTCAGACAATTTGCCTAAGTAAACAAGTAAGAGAATGTTTGTTGCATTTGATACTTTAAACTTTGTCGATTGCCGATGTGTGCCAGTTAGATGTTGTGCCCGGCTCCCCTGAAAATAGTCTGGCGCGTGGGAGGGCTGAACTATCGGAATTGCCACGGGGCCTGTAGCTGTATGCGTCCGGTGAGGCCCGGCCGGCGTGCTCTTGCAAGGAATACTGCAGTTTTGCCGCGCAATCGCTAGAATGGCCGCCTTTGCGAAGTTCTGGAGTTTCCCCCTCATGCGCACTTTCCGGCTGGTGATCGCTTGCCCCGACCGCGTTGGCATCGTTGCCAAAGTCAGTAATTTCCTGGCGTCCTACAACGGCTGGATCACCGAAGCGAGCCATCATTCCGATAATCAGAGCGGCTGGTTCTTCATGCGTCACGAAATTCGTGCCGACAGCCTGCCGTTCGGCCTGGAGGCTTTCCGCGAGGCGTTTGCGCCGATCGCCGAAGAGTTTTCCATGACCTGGCGTATCACCGACACCGAGCAGAAGAAACGCGTGGTGCTGATGGCCAGCCGCGAGTCCCACTGCCTGGCCGACCTGCTGCACCGCTGGCACAGCGACGAGCTGGACTGCGATATCGCCTGCGTGATCTCCAACCACGACGACCTGCGCAGCATGGTCGAATGGCACGGTATCCCCTACTACCACGTGCCGGTGAATCCGCAGGACAAGGCGCCGGCGTTCGCCGAAGTCTCGCGCCTGGTCAAGCACCATGAAGCCGATGTGGTGGTGTTGGCGCGCTACATGCAGATCCTGCCGCCGCAGTTGTGCCAGGAGTATGCTCACCAGGTGATCAACATCCACCACAGCTTCCTGCCGTCGTTCGTCGGTGCCAAGCCCTACCACCAGGCCTCGATGCGTGGGGTGAAGCTGATCGGCGCGACCTGCCACTACGTGACCGAAGAGCTGGACGCCGGTCCGATCATCGAGCAGGACGTGGTTCGGGTCAGCCACAGTGATAGTATCGAAGACATGGTGCGTTTCGGCCGCGATGTCGAGAAGATGGTGCTGGCCCGTGGCCTGCGTTACCACCTGGAAGACCGTGTGCTGGTGCACGGCAACAAGACCGTGGTGTTCTGATAGCCGTTTGATAGCCCGCTGGCGGGCCTGGAGGTTTGATCATGGGCGACCCACTCGACAAGGCCACCTCCAAGGCACCGCCGACCCTCGGTGAAGGCTGCCTCAGCCGTTACGACCCCGAGGCCATGAGCAGCGAGGACGGCACCGAGTTTCCCGGTGCCGCCGAACTCTGGCGGCAGATGCAGGAAGCCCCTGCAACCGACAAGCCCGCATCCTGAGCCCAGGCCTGTTCCCTTTCCGATATCCCCCCTACCGAGCCCGATGCTGAGCTCAGGATTCCAGTGTCCAGGCATGCGATGGAAGGTTGCGTGCGCCGAGCCGGATTGAGCCTAAGCTGATAAGGCCTCTGCTCCCCAGGGGACGTGCGGTTCGTGCTGTCGAGCGTTTGCGGATCGATCCCCTCGTTTTCAGTTGGGCAGGCTCAAGAATCGATTGGGGGAGATGACATGAATGATGCTTCGCAGCTTGTGTTCGGCGCCGGCCCCGATGGTCTCGCCGTCGGCCAGGCCTTGCGCCTGGGCAATCGCCACGGTCTGATCGCCGGTGCGACCGGAACCGGCAAGACCGTCACCCTGCAGCGCCTCGCGGAGGCGTTCAGCGAGGCTGGCGTTGCGGTGTTCGCAGCGGATATCAAGGGCGATCTCTGTGGCCTCGGAGCTGCGGGCAATCCCCAGGGCAAGATTGCCGAACGGATCGCCGGCATGCCCTGGCTCGACTATAAGGCTGGGGGTTACCCACTGACCTTGTGGGATATCCACGGGCAGTCCGGTCATCCGTTGCGTACAACCCTGAGCGAGATGGGGCCTTTGCTGATCGGTGCCTTGCTGGAACTGACGGACAGCCAGCAGTCGGCATTGTACGCCGCCTTCAAGGTGGCCGATCGCGAAGGCTTGCTGTTGCTGGACCTGAAGGACCTCAAGGCCCTGCTCAATCATCTCAAGGAGCATCCGCAACTGCTGGGTGAGGACGCGGCCCTGATGACCACCGGCTCCAGCCAGGCGTTGCTGCGGCGCCTGGCCACCCTGGAGCAGCAGGGCGCCGAGGCCTTGTTCGGTGAGCCGGCCCTGCAACTGGAGGATATCCTGCAGCCGGCCGGCGACGGTCGTGGGCGGATTCATCTGCTCGATGCCAGCCGTCTTGTGCATGAGGCGCCCAAGGTCTATGCGACCTTCCTGTTGTGGCTGCTGGCGGAATTGTTCGAGCAGTTGCCCGAGCGTGGCGATGCCGACAAGCCGCTGCTGGCACTGTTTTTCGACGAAGCGCACCTGCTGTTCGCCGGAACCCCCAAAGCCCTGCAGGACCGCCTGGAGCAGGTTGTCCGGCTGATTCGCTCGAAGGGGGTCGGGGTATTCTTCGTCACCCAGTCGCCGGGTGATCTGCCCGACAGCATCCTGGCGCAGTTGGGTTTGCGTATCCAGCATGGCTTGCGTGCCTTCACCGCGCGGGAACAGAAGTCGTTGCGGGCCGTTGCCGAGGGCTTTCGTCCCAATCCGGCGTTCGATGCCTTGTCGGTGCTGACGGAACTGGGGATCGGCGAAGCGCTGGTGGGAACCTTGCAGGACAAGGGCACGCCGGCCATGGTCCAGCGTGTCTTGATCGCGCCGCCACAGTCGCGGATAGGCCCGTTGAGCGGGGCCGAGCGAGCGGCGCTGATCGCCGGCTCGCCGCTGCTCGGTCGATATGACCGGCCCATCGATCGTGAGTCGGCCTATGAAATCCTCCTGGCTCGCAACACGCCGGGGGCGGAGCCTGCGTCTCCCGTTGAAAAGCCGGCTGGCGAAGACCCGAGCCTGGCGGACAAGGCGGGCGAGTTTCTCGGGTCGGTGGCCGGGCAGGCGCTCAAGTCCGCCGTGCGTCAGGCCGCCAATCAGTTGGGGCGACAACTGGTGCGCGGCTTGATGGGCTCGCTGCTCGGCGGCAGCAAGCGGCGCTGACGACTCAGGCCTTGGGGCGGGCGTGGCTGGCCAGGCGTTCGAGGGCGGCGCGCAGTTTCGGGTCGCTGATGCCCTCGGCCGTCTCCTGGATGGTTTGCGCCGCGTTGGCGGAGAGGTCCAGGGTGTGACCGGCGGCGCCCTGCTGGACGGTCGGTGGTTGCACCTTGAACAGGATACGGATCAGCCCGCTGAACACGTCGAAGGCCTGCAACTGCCGTTGCAGACGCTTCTGCTGGTAGCGCAGGCGGGTCGCCCAGTGCCCGTCGGTGACGATCAGCAACAGGGTGCCTTCACGCCACGACGCCACGTGACAGTGCTCGCGGGCAGCCGGCTGCAACTGGGTTTCCACCAGTCGCTGCAGGTGCGCGAGGCGCTGGGCGTGGCCGAAAATCGCCTTCAGCGGCTTGGCTTCGCGAAGCAGGACGGCGGGCGCCCGGGCCGGGAGAGGGCGAAATGCCATGATTTGGACACCTTAGGTAACAGAGCCGCCATGGTAGCAGAAACCGCCTGCACAGCCGGTCCCCATTGATGCGGGCCGGCTTTGCCCCTAAAGTCTGCACCCAAGTTCCGGGCTTGATGGCTTGAAGTTCGGGAAAAAGACCCTATTTTAGAGTGGCCCCGTAAAAGCGCTGTGCCAGTATCGTGGAATAACGCCACTTTTCTCACCACCGTTTCCGGGTAGAATACTCGTTCGCATGCGGCCATGAGGGCTGCTCGGGCGACTCTTGGGGCCGCCCTCCATCCCTATGTGTGGAAGAACCTGCCGATATGTTTGCGCCTTTGTTAAAGAAACTTTTTGGAAGCAAGAACGAGCGTGAAGTCAAACGCATGCTCAAGACGGTACAGATCGTCAATGCCTTCGAAGAGCAAATGGTGGCCCTTTCGGACGAGCAGTTGCGCGCCAAGACCGGAGAGTTCAAGGCCCGCATAGCCCAAGGTGAAACCCTCGACAAGATCCTGCCGGAGGCTTTCGCCGTTGCCCGTGAGGCCGGCAAGCGTGTCATGGGCATGCGCCACTTCGACGTGCAGTTGATCGGCGGCATGACCTTGCACGAAGGCAAGATCGCGGAAATGCGTACCGGTGAGGGTAAAACCCTGGTGGCAACCCTGGGTGTTTACCTCAACGCACTGTCCGGCAAGGGCGTGCACGTGGTGACGGTGAACGACTACCTGGCTCGCCGCGACGCCAACTGGATGCGTCCGTTGTATGAATTCCTCGGTCTGACGGTAGGGGTGGTCACCCCGTTCCAGCCGCCGGAAGAGAAGCGTGCCGCCTACGCCGCCGACATCACCTACGGCACCAACAACGAATTCGGTTTCGACTACCTGCGCGACAACATGGCGTTCAGCATGGAAGAGAAGTTCCAGCGCGAGCTGAACTTCGCCGTGATCGACGAAGTCGACTCCATCCTGATCGACGAAGCCCGTACCCCGCTGATCATTTCCGGCCAGGCCGAAGACAGCTCGCGGTTGTACACCGAGATCAACAAGCTGATCCCGCGACTGACCCAGCACGTCGAGGAAGTCGAGGGCGTGGTGACCCAGGAAGGTCATTTCACCATCGACGAGAAGACCCGCCAGGTCGAACTGAACGAGGCCGGTCACCAGTACATCGAGGAAATGCTCACCCAGGTCGGACTGCTGGCCGAGGGCGAGAGCCTGTACTCGGCGCACAACCTGGGCCTGTTGACCCACGTCTATGCCGGCCTGCGTGCGCACAAGCTGTTCCACCGCAACGTCGAGTACATCGTGCAGGATGGCCAGGTGGTCCTGGTCGACGAGCACACCGGTCGTACCATGCCGGGCCGCCGCCTGTCCGAGGGCCTGCACCAGGCCATCGAAGCGAAGGAAAACCTGAACATCCAGGCCGAAAGCCAGACTTTGGCTTCGACCACCTTCCAGAACTACTTCCGTCTCTATACCAAGCTGTCCGGCATGACCGGTACCGCCGACACCGAAGCGTTCGAGTTCCATCAGATCTACGGTCTGTCGGTGATGGTGATCCCGCCGAACAAGCCGCTGGCGCGCAAGGACTACAACGACCTGGTGTTCCTGACCGCCGAAGAGAAGTACGCGGCGATCATTGCCGACATCGAGGAGTCCCTCAAGCAGGGCCGTCCGGTGCTGGTGGGTACCGCGACCATCGAGACCTCCGAGCACATGTCCAACCTGCTCAAGCAGAAGGGCATCGAGCACAAGGTCCTGAACGCCAAGTTCCACGAGAAGGAAGCGGAAATCATTGCCCAGGCCGGTCGTCCGGGCGCGCTGACCATCGCCACCAACATGGCCGGTCGTGGTACCGACATCCTGTTGGGCGGCAACTGGGAAGTCGAAGTCGCCTCCCTGGAGAACCCGACACCGGAGCAGATCGCGCAGATCAAGGCTGATTGGCAGAAGCGCCACCAGCAGGTGCTCGAGGCGGGTGGCCTGCAGGTGATCGCTTCCGAGCGTCACGAATCGCGGCGTATCGACAACCAGTTGCGCGGTCGTGCCGGTCGCCAGGGCGACGCCGGTTCCAGCCGCTTCTACCTGTCCCTGGAAGACAGCCTGATGCGTATCTTCGCCTCCGATCGGGTGAAGAACTTCATGAAGGCCCTGGGCATGCAGCCGGGCGAGGCGATCGAGCACCGCATGGTGACCAACGCCATCGAGAAGGCCCAGCGCAAGGTCGAAGGCCGTAACTTCGATATCCGCAAGCAACTGCTCGAGTTCGACGACGTCAACAACGAACAGCGTAAAGTGATCTATCACATGCGTAACACGTTGCTGGCTGCCGACAATATCGGCGAAACCATCGCCGACTTCCGTCAGGACGTGCTCAACGCCACCGTCAGCGCCCATATTCCTCCACAGTCGCTGCCCGAGCAGTGGGATGTGGCGGGCCTGGAGTCGGCCATCGAGAGCGATTTCGGCGTGAAGCTGCCGATCCAGCAATGGCTCGACGAAGACGATCACCTGTACGAGGAAACCCTGCGCGAGAAGCTGCTCAACGAGTTGCTGGCGGCGTACAACGAGAAGGAAGATCAGGCCGGCGCCGAAGCCCTGCGCACCTTCGAGAAGCAGATCGTGCTGCGTGTGCTGGACGACCTGTGGAAAGACCACCTGTCGACCATGGACCACCTGCGTCACGGTATCCACCTGCGCGGTTATGCGCAGAAGAACCCGAAGCAGGAGTACAAGCGCGAGTCGTTCACCCTGTTCTCCGAACTGCTGGACTCGATCAAGCGCGACTCGATCCGCGTGCTCTCCCATGTTCAGGTGCGCCGCGAAGATCCGGCCGAAGAGGAAGCCCGCCTGCGTCGCGAAGCCGAGGCACTGGCCCAGCGCATGCAGTTCCAGCACGCCGAGGCGCCTGGCCTGGAAGCGTCGGAAGCCGAGCAGCAGGGTGAAGAGGTCGATGTCGCCCTGGCCACCGCACCGGTACGCAACGAACAGAAACTGGGCCGCAACGAACTGTGCTACTGCGGTTCGGGCAAGAAGTACAAACACTGTCACGGCCAGATCAACTAAGGTTTCTGCCGGACACTGAAACACCCGCGCCGCGACCGGCATCAGCCGTCGCGGCGTTTTTCCATTTGAACCACTGTCCGTTGTGGCGACAGTGCATATCACCTTGAGAGGAGCGCATTCATGGCTGTTGGTCTTGGTCCTTTGCCAACGTTGCACCCGGTCGCCGGTTTTGAACTCGGTATCGCCTCGGCCGGAATCAAGCGCCCCGGGCGCAAGGACGTGGTCGTGATGCGTTGTGCCGAAGGTTCCACGGTGGCTGGCGTGTTCACCCTCAATGCCTTCTGCGCGGCGCCGGTGATCCTGGCCAGGCAGCGCGTGCAGGGCACGGTACGTTACCTGCTGACCAACACCGGCAACGCCAACGCCGGCACCGGTGAGCCCGGCCTGGCCGCTGCCGCGCGCACCTGTGCCAAGCTGGCCGAGCTGGCGGGTGTCGATGCCGAGGCCGTGCTGCCGTACTCCACCGGGGTGATTGGCGAGCCGCTGCCGGTCGAGAAGATCGAGGGTGCCTTGCAGGCGGCCCTGGACGACCTGTCCGTGGACAACTGGGCCGCTGCCGCCACCGGCATCATGACCACCGATACTCTGCCCAAGGGCGCCAGCCGCCAGTTCCAGCATGACGGCGTGACCGTCACCGTGACCGGCATCAGCAAGGGCGCCGGGATGATTCGCCCGAACATGGCGACCATGCTCGGCTACATCGCCACCGATGCCAAGGTTTCCCGCGAAGTCCTGCAGAACCTGATGCTCGACGGCGCCAACAAGTCGTTCAACCGCATCACCATCGATGGCGACACCTCGACCAACGACTGCTGCATGCTCATCGCCACCGGTCAGGCCAACCTGCCGGAAATCACCGAAGCCAGCGGCCCGCTGTTCGCCGCGCTGAAACAGGCGGTGTTCGAAGTCTGCATGGAAGTGGCCCAGGCCATCGTTCGCGATGGTGAAGGTGCAACCAAATTCGTCACTGTCGAAGTCAACGGTGGCGGCACCCACCAGGAATGCCTGGATGTCGGTTACACCGTGGCTCACTCGCCACTGATCAAGACCGCGCTGTTCGCTTCCGACCCGAACTGGGGTCGTATCCTGGCGGCGGTGGGGCGTGCCGGCGTACCGAACCTGGACGTGAGCAAGATCGACGTGTTCCTGGGCGAAGTGTGCATCGCCAGCCGTGGCGCCCGTGCCGCGACCTACACCGAGGAGCAGGGGGCGGCGGTGATGTCCCGTGAAGAAATCACCATCCGCATCGAGTTGGGCCGCGGTGACTGCAGCGAAACCATCTGGACCACCGATCTGTCCCACGAATACGTGAAGATCAACGCGGAATACCGTACGTAAGTACCCGCGTCCCTGTGGGAGTCATCGCGAATGGCTCCCACGGCTTGCCGGACGAGGCTGTTCAGCTTCGGTGGATGGCAGATTTATAGGAGCTTTCAGCGTGAAACGCGTACATGTGGCTGCGGCCGTTATTCGAGGCAACGATGGGCGGATCCTGATCGCCCGGCGTGCCGACTCCCAGCACCAGGGTGGCCTGTGGGAATTCCCCGGAGGCAAGGTCGAGGAGGGCGAAGCGGTCCGGGCGGCACTGGCCCGCGAGCTGCTGGAAGAACTGGGCATCGTGGTGACCGAAGCCCGCCCGCTGATCAAGGTGCAGCACGACTATCCGGATAAGCAGGTGTTGCTGGATGTCTGGGAGGTTTCGGCCTTCACCGGCGAGCCTCACGGTGCCGAGGGCCAGCCACTGGCCTGGGTGACGGCGCGGGAATTGCCGAACTACGAGTTCCCGGCGGCCAACCAGCCGATCGTCGCCGCTGCCCGTTTGCCGGGCGAATACCTGATCACCCCGGATGGCCTGGAGACTGCGCAACTGTTGCAGGGCATCCAGAAGGCGATTGCCGGCGGCATCAGGCTGGTCCAGTTGCGTGCACCGAATGGTTTCGATCCCAAGTACCGCGATCTGGCGGTCGATGCGGTCGGGCTGTGTGCCGGCAAGGCGCAATTGATGCTCAAGGGGCCGTTCGAGTGGCTGGGGGATTTCCCTTCGGCCGGTTGGCATATCACCTCCGCACAACTGCGCAAGTACGCGGCTGCCGGACGTCCGCTGCCCAGGGAGCGCTGGCTGGCGGCCTCCTGCCATGATGCCGAGGAGTTGGCATTGGCCGAGCAGATGGGCGTGGATTTCGTTACCTTGTCGCCGGTGCAGCCAACCCGGACCCACCCGGATGCGCAGCCTCTGGGTTGGGAGCGGGCCGGGCAACTGATCGCCGGTTTCAACAGGCCGGTGTATCTGCTGGGTGGGGTTGGCCCTGGTGATTTGTCGCGTGCCTGGGAAAGCGGTGCCCAGGGTGTGGCCGGCATTCGGGCGTTCTGGCCGGACTGAAGACACAAGCCGGAGTTATCCGCGGATGGCCCTCGGGCCATGCTCCAGCAGTACCGGCGCATTCGCGGATAAATCCGGCTTCCACCGTTATCCCGTTTTCACAGGAAGATCGGGAGGGGATTGTCAGTGGGAAACCGGCTTCTTGGCCGCTTCCCACAGGACCTCGGCAATCTTCTCGCGTCGGGCAATCAGCCTGGCGGTGACGAAAAACAGATCCGACAGTCGATTGATGTAGGCCATGCCCACGCCGCCCAGCGGCTCCAGGGCATTGAGCTCCTGGCAGCGGCGTTCGGCACTGCGTGCCAGGCTGCGGCAGACGTGGGCCTGGGCAATCAGCATCGACCCGCCTGGCAGGATGAAATTCTCCAGGGGGCCGAGTTCTTCGTTCCAGCGGTCGATGACGGCTTCCAGCCGTTCGATTTCGCTCTTGTCCAGCGCCTGGTACTCCGGCATGGCCAACTCGCCGCCGAGGTCGAACAGCCGATGCTGGCAAGGCGCAAGCACCTCGATCACCTCCTCCAGTTCCGGGTGGATCACCACCAGTTCCGCCAGCCCCGCCAGGAGCAGCCCAAGCTGGCTGTTGAGGCTGTCGACCTCGCCGATGGCCTCGATCCGTGGATGGTTCTTGGGTACGCGACGACCGTCGCCCAGCCCGGTTTCGCCGGTGTCACCGGTCCTTGTATAAATCTTCGACAGGCGAAAACCCATGGTTACAACTCCGTTTTATTGAGTTCGGGAAGCAGGGCCTGGTTGCTGGCCAGCGGCAGGCGCAGGGTGAAGCAGGTGCCCTGGCCGGGAGTCGACTGCACTTCCATCTGGCCCTTGTGGTTGTTGGTGATGATGAAATAGGACACCGACAGTCCGAGGCCGGTGCCCTGGCCGATCTCCTTGGTGGTGAAGAACGGTTCGAAGGTGCGCTTGCGGATGCTTTCGGGCATGCCGATGCCATTGTCCTCGACCTGGATTTCCGCCCAGGGCGGATTCAGCCGGGTGCGCAGGGTGATGCGCCCCGGTTCGCGGTCGTCGTCACGCTGGTGGATGGCCTGGGCGGCATTCTTCAGCAGGTTCAGCAGCACTTGCTCCAGTTCGTTGGCGGTACCGGGCACCGGCCCGAGCAGCGGATCGAACTGGCGGATGATGGCCTGGCCCTTGAAGTCGAAGCCGATGGCCAGGTCGAAATCGTTACCGGCGATCTCCACGGCCTGGTCGATCAGCGCCGGCAGGTCGCAAGGCGCCATTTCCCGTTTGCTGCGCCGGCTGAAACTGAGCATGTGGGTGACGATCTTCGCCGCCCGTGCCCCGGCCTGCTGGATGCCGTCGAGCAACTGCGGCACTTCGCGGCTGGTGAGGTACTGGTTGACGGTGCCCAGGTCGATGCCCGCCTGCTCGGCGTACTCGAGGTTCTTCGGCAGCTCCGAGGACAGTCGTCGGCGAATGTTCTGCACGTTGTGCAGGATCGCGCCCAAGGGGTTGTTGATTTCGTGGGCCATGCCGGCGGCCAGCCCGCCGACCGAGAGCATTTTCTCCGACTGCACCATCATTTCTTCCAGGGACAGGCGCTGGGTGATGTCGTCGATCCGGATCACCACGCCGCGGCCGGCCCCCCCCATCAGCGGGTAGAAGGTCAGCGCATAGTGGCGGGCTTCGTCGTCCTTGATCCAGGTGACCCGCTCGATCTTCGCCACGGTGTGCTGCTCGACGGTGTCCTTGAGTTGCGGGAGGAAGGGCTTGAGCGGTTCGAAGGCGAGGAAGATCGGCTGGTTCAGCGCTTCGTCCAGGCGGGTCCCGGAAAGCGCGCTGGCCTCCTGGTTCCACTGGGTGACGTACAGCTGTTCGTCGAGGGCGATCAGCGCCGAGGGCATGGAGTCGATGATGCTGTTGAGGTAGTTCTGAAAGCCCGTGAGTTTCTTCTCGATCTTGCTGCGGACCTGGACTTCGAGTTCGAGCTTGCGGTTGGTATGGCGGGTTTCTTCGGCCAGCCCCTGGGCCTGGTCGTAGGCCGCCTGGGACTCGTCGCGGGCGCGCTTGAGCTGCTGCTCGCGGGCTTCGATGCGCGAGAGCATGGTGTTGAAGGCTTCGGCCAGGCTGCCGATCTCATCGTGGTTGCCCCGTGATGCGCGCAGCGAATAGTTTTCTTCGCGGGTGACCTGGCGCGACAGTTCCTCCAGTTCATGGATGGGGCGGGTGATCAGTCGCTTGATCTGCCGGGCGATGATCAGCCACAGCAGCACGCTGAAGATCAGGATGCCGAGGCTGGCGGTCAGGGTCCCGGTGTAGAAGGCCACCGGCAGTTCGCTGCTGGCCACCAGCAGCAGGTGCCCGGGGGCTTGCCCGGGACGGGGCATGTCGATGACCTGGTTGCTGCGAAACTCGGTCAGGCGCCAAGCCTCGACGTGCCGATAGCGTTCCGGCAATTTCAGGCGGTCGCTGTGTTGCAGCTGGGCCAGCCGCTCGCCCTTGCCGTCATAGATGGCGGCGGCCCGCAGGGGTGAATAGGTGTTGAGTTCCTTGAGCAGGGCTTCGGCGTTGTCCGGGGATTCCAGGGCCCGGCTGGCGAGGCTCGGGTTCGATACCAGCCGGCCAATGGTCTGCAGCGCCTGGGGGGCCATGCTTTCCTGGGAGATCCAGTAGGCGGCGCTGATGAAGGTCAGGTTGGCGACCAGCAGTACGGTGATCAGCAGTACCAGCAACGCGGCGAGGAGTTTCTGACCGACCGGGAGGTTTTCTAGGCGCTGGCGCAGGGGCATCACGGGTCCTGTCTGGCAAGGGTAAGGAAGCGGCGGGCCTCGATCGGGCCTGACCGTCACTGAGTGTATCAAACCGTCGATTTTTGCCGCGGCTTTTGCAAAGGCGCGGATTGAACGCTTCGCAGCGATATGAGGGTAGCCCGACTGTCGATCAGTCGCTTGGCAAGCCGTGGCTGGCCAGGTGCGTGGTCAGCCGCTCGTGCAGTTGTTCCAGGTGCGGCAGGCTCAACTGGTGGCGTGCCGCCGCCGCGCAGGCATAACCCAGCAGGTAGCTGATTTCGGTACGCCGACCGTGGGCGACATCCTGGTACATGGAGGAGTAGTTCGCGGCCGTGGCCTGTATCACTCGCTGCACTTCAGCGTGCAGGTCCTCGGCGGCCGCTGGCTGGCCGCAGCACTCCAGCAGTTCCGTCAGTTCGGCGCAGAGGGTGGCCACTTCGCAATGATGCTCGAGCAGGCCACCGTTGCGGCAGCTGTAGAGCACCGTCAATGGGTTGATGGCGCAGTTCAGCGCCAGCTTGCGCCACAGCCGGGTCAGGATCCGGGTGTTCCATTCGTGGGGGATGCCCGCCCGGGTCAGGTCTTCCAGCCACAGGGGCGGCTCGGGGTGGGCCGCATCGCCGAGCCAGGTGAAGCCATGGCCGGCGAACACCACCCGCCAGTCTTTCTCGCGAAACGCGCCTTCGGTGCTGGAGGCGAAGAGGCAACGGACGCCCGGAGCCAGTGCCGCCACCGCATCCTGGCTGCCGAGGCCGTTCTGCAGCAGGATCAGCTCGGCATTGTCGCTCAGGCGCGGGAGCAGCCGGGCCACCGCGGCTGGCGCGTCATAGGCCTTGCAGGCGACCAGCAGGCGGGTAATGGGTTCGTTGGCGTCGCCGGTCTCGGCGGGAATGGCGAACGACTGTGCCTGGCCCTGTTCCACCAGGGTCAGGCCGCCACTGGCCTCGTAGGCTGCCAGACGGGCCGGGTCGCGCAGGATCAGCCTGACCGGCAGCCCCGCCCGTGCCAGGCGTGCGGCCCACAGGCTGCCCAGGCTGCCGGCACCGAGGACATGCCAGGGGCTGCCCATCAGTCGCGGGCCGGCAGGCGCTTGGCGCTGACCACGCCGTCGGCATAGGACTGCGCCAGCAGTTGCGCGGCTTCATCGAACAGGGTCTGCTGGTCCAGGGGCAGGCACTTGCTGTCCAGGCCCACCAGGCTGATGCCGGCCTTCAGCTCGACCGGCCCCTCGTTGGTCATGAACGGCTTGAGATTCAGGCCGTCATACAGGCGCTTGAAGCTGCTCGGGGCGCAATCGCGCAGGTCGGGCGGCATGGTCATGAGCACGAAATGCTGGTCATCCAGGCGTGCCAGCACATCCAGCGGCCGCACCAGTTGCTGCAGGCGGCGGGCGATGCCTTGCAGCAGCTCGTCGTAGAAGTCGATGCCATACTCGCGCTGCAGCTCGCCCGCCTGCTGGACACCGATCAGCAGGTAACAGATGGCACCGCCACGGGCCTGCACCTGGCGCAGGCTGTCGGTCAGCTTCTGGCGCAGGTAGCGGGAGTTGCCCAGGCCCGTCAGGGAGTCGACGAGGTTGCGCTGTTCGAGGCTGGCAATGTTCTGGCGCAGCAGGCGGTTTTCCTGGCGCAGGCGCTGCAGGGTGCTGCACTGGCGATCGGCAGCCAGTACGCGGGTCAACAACAGGCGCTCGATATCTTCCGGGGCGATCAGGTCGTCGATGTCGTTGGGCGAAGCATCATCGAGCAGAGCGAGCGGCGCTTGCGAACTGATCAGCAACACATAGGTGTAGTGATCGTTCATCTCGTCGCGCTGCCTGACCTTTTCCGCCAGCTTCAGCCCGGACTCGCCGGCGCAGACCACCACGCTGGCGGCACGCTGGTCGATCTGTTCCAGGGCCAGGATCGCGTCGTTGGCCTGGCGTATGTCCTGATATCCCGCACGCTGGAGGCTGCTGCCAAAGGCGCTGCTCACCAGATGATCATCACTCACCAGCAAAATGCTCAGGTCCGGGTTAGGCATGGGGGGCTCTTAAGTGAATGAGTGGGAGGAAGAACCGTTATAATGCTGGCGGATCTTAACCGTCAAACCCGGCGCGCTCCATCGGTATCGGGCGCGCCAAGATTAAATTTGGAGAAATCGCATGCCGTCGTTCGACGTGGTATCCGAACTGGACAAACACGAAGTCACCAACGCCGTCGAGAACGCCGTCAAGGAGCTGGACCGCCGTTATGACCTCAAGGGCAAGGGCTCCTTCGAGTTCAAGGACAAGGAACAGACCGTCAGCATGACGGCCGAGGCCGAGTTCCAGCTGGAGGCGATGCTGGAGATCCTGCGCATGGCTCTGGTCAAGCGCAAGATCGATGTGAAATGCCTGGAGGTCAAGGATGCCTACGCTTCCGGCAAGGTGATGAAGCAGGAAGCGACCTTCAAGGAAGGCATCGACAAGGAGATGGCGAAGAAGATCGTCGCGCACATCAAGGATTCCAAGCTGAAGGTGCAGGCGGCCATCCAGGGTGAGCAGGTCCGCGTCACCGGCAAGAAGCGTGACGACCTGCAGGAAGCCATTGCCAACCTGCGGGCCAAGGAATTCGACCTGCCGCTGCAATTCAACAACTTCCGCGACTGATACGGTCCGCCAGGGAACCTCTGGAAGTTATCGGCGTCGGAGGGCCCAGGCGCGGCAGAAACGGTTGAGCCCGTGGGGTATCGGTCGTTTCACCGGGCAATCGCACGATAACAGGAGAGAACAATGGATCTGAACGCGGAAATGGATCATCTCATCAAGGCCTCCCAGGCCTGGATACCGATGATCATGGAGTACGGCAGCCGGGTGCTGCTGGCGATCGTCACCCTGGCCGTGGGCTGGTGGCTGATCAACAAGCTGACCGCCAAACTGGGCAAGCTGCTGGCCTTGCGCAATGCCGATCTGGCGTTGCAGGGCTTCATCAGCAGTCTCTCGAACATCGCCCTCAAGGTCATGCTCAGCATCAGTGTGGCGTCGATGATCGGCGTGGCGACCACGTCGTTCGTGGCCGCGATCGGTGCCGCGGGCCTGGCCATCGGCCTGGCGTTGCAGGGCAGCCTGGCGAACTTCGCCGGCGGCGTGCTGATCCTGATGTTCCGGCCGTTCCGCATCGGTGACACGATCACCGCGCAAGGCATTACCGGTACCGTCGACAACATCCAGATCTTCCACACCATCCTGCGCACCGGCGACAACCAGACGGTGATCATGCCCAACGGCAACCTGTCGAACGGCATCATCACCAACATCAACCGCCAGGCCACGCGCAAGGTGGTGTTCGATGTGGGCGTGGATTACGAGGCCGATCTGCAGAAGGCCCGCGAAGTGTTGCTGGAGCTGGCCAAGGACGAGCGCGTACTCGCCGACCCCGCGCCGGCGGCGGTGGTCTCGGCGTTGGGCGACAGTTCGATCACCGTTTCCCTGCGGGTGTGGACGAAGACCTCCGATTACTGGGACCTGATGTTCAAGTTCAATGAACATGCACGGGATCGCCTCAAGGAAGCCGGAATCGATATTCCGTTTCCACAGCGGGTCATTCGGGTGATGCAGGAAACGCCGGTTAAATAAGCTGGCCCATATCTGCGCGAGCAGTCCGGTATCAATGAAAGGGACCCCAAGAGGGTCCCTTTTTATTGTTAGCATTTTAATGAAGGCTTCGGGTGGTGTATTTCCAGCTGGCGCCGAGTGGTATGAGGGAAGACAAGTACCGGAAACAGCTGTGCATTCAATGAGTTGTTTTTGTTAGCTGGCTATTCAGTAGTTAGCGATGGTTTTCTTTTCCACAAGCAAATAAAAAGGCCCATCACAAGGATGGGCCTTTCTTCAAGCGAGTATCGCTGATTACTTCTTGGCGATAGCCATCAGGTCGAGTGGGTACTCGGTGATCAGGCGGAACTCGTTGATGTTGCCTTCAGCCTGGTCGGCGTTGCCACGATGCCAGGCTTGGCGAGCGCGGAAGGACAGATCCTTGAGCGGGCCATTCTGAACTACGTACTTGGCTTCCAGGTTGATTTCGTTGTGGTGACCGTCTTCGCCGTAGCCATAAGCACGGTATGGGCTGTCAGCGGCCATTTTGGTGCCGTCGATGCCTTCACCGTGGACGTAACGGGTCATGAAGCTCAGGCCAGGAACACCGTACTTGGCCATTTTCAGGTCGTAACGAGCCTGGACGGAGCGCTCTTCCGGACCGTTGAAGTCGGAGTACTGAATCGAGTTCGCCAGGAAGATCGAGTCGCCGCCGCGGTTGTTGTTACCCACACCGACGTAGTCGAATGGCGTATCGCCGTGGACTTTCTGGTAGGCCAGGGTAAAGGTGTGCGCCTCCAGGAAAGAGTACGCGGCTGCCAGCGAGTAGGTGGTGTTGTCGATCTTGCCTGCTTTGGCGGAACCGGTGTCGGTGGTGCGGTACAGGTTGAAGTCGAAGTTCAGGGACTGGTCGCTAGCCAACGGAAGGGTGTAGTTCGCGTTGGTGTAGTACTGGTTCCAGGTGTCCTTGAACTTGGCACCGTACAGGGAAACGGTCAGGTTCTCGTTGATCCCGTACTTGCCACCTACGTAGTCGGCTGCAGAAACCTCGGTACCGGCATACTGGGTCCACAGGCGACCGTCCATTGCGGTTTTATCCTGGCTGCTGGCTGCGTAGAAGTGGCCTGCTTCCAGGTCCAGATCCTTGATCTCGCTGCTCTGCAGTTGGAAGCCACGAGCGGTCTGTTGGAACAGACGGCTGCCGCCCACTGCGAATACTGGAGCGGTGCTAGGCTGCTGGTCACCGAATTTCAGTTCGGTTTTGGATACGCGAACAGCGACGGCTGCGCCGGCTTTGCCGAAGCTGCTGTTGTTGTCGCCATTGGCGGAACGGCTGATGTTGCCCGAACCCGACTCCGAGTCTTTACCGCTCAGCAGGTAGCCGGCGTCGCCGAAGCCTTCAACTTTCACACCGACAGTACCCTGGGTGTAACCAGAGCTGAATTTGCCCAGGAAGCCTTGGGTCCAGTCTTCCTGGTCGTTGGCACCGGCCTTGCGGTCACGGTTGAAGTAGTAGTTCTTCAGAACCACACCTGCCGAAGCGCCTTCAACGAAACCCTTGGCATCGGCCTGGTCGGTCACGAAAGGTTCAGCCATTGCCAATTGAGTGCCTGCTGCCGAAACGGCCAGGGCGATCATGCTCCACTTCATCACGCGCATCGTGATTTGCTCCTTTGGTTTTTAGGAAGAGTACTGCCGTCCCACCTGTATTTTTATCTGGGCGGCTCTTTCTTTTTGTGTCGGCGCAAACTTATATCACGCTGACAAACTTGGCGATACTTGCTCACCTATCCTTGCGGCTTCTTTACGAGCGTGTCGCAAAAAGCTCGCTCCATGTCGCAAATACACAGCCTTTTATTGGCTGTGCAACTTCAGCGCAGTTTTCGAACCCATGAGCATAGATAAGAAACACATATGTTCAAGCTCCGAACTGTCCCTGGTTGCACTGTACTGCTTTGTTACCGTGTCGCGGAGCTTCAGCGTCCGATCAGGCCCTCTGTGGCGACTGTGTCGTAACTCAATGCAACAAGCATGCACAAAGTGGATAAATCGCCAGAAAATATTTCCCTGACTGCCTGGTCACGCTGAAACCCTTATGAAACCTGGGGGCAGCACCGTGGTTCGTGGTGCTTGACGTATTACTTTCCGTTGTGCTGCTAATCCATTGATTACCTGTAAAAAGCCAAAAATGTTACCGGTTCACACCGCCTGCGGGGTAACCGGTGGGCAAAAGGTGCACCAAGAATAGTCGCTCTGTGTGCTTTTGGTGCAGAGCTGCCTGTAGGCTGTTGCCGATCGTACAGTCACCGCTTTCCTGTGAAAGGCTGTGCCAAGGATGGCATGGCGTATCAGGAAAGGTTTTCAGGAAAAGATGACGCTTTGATTATGCCGCAGCATTTTTTTGCTGCCGGCCGAGAACGGTGCAGACCGGTTCCGTAATGGTGCGTGATGGTCGGGGCCCGTTCGTGGGCCGAATCATTCGCCGCTATCGGCAGCCGTACGGTGAACTGGCGGGCGAACGCGGGTATCCTGAGCGTCTTGCCTGCGGGGCGGTCGTCGTCGGACTGCCGGCCCGGGCAGGCCAACCAGTCAAGCAGGAGTGTTTACGGTGTTCGTTCTCGATTCGCGTCTTCAACAAGACACCTTGCCGATGGGCGACTTTCCGTTGTGTCGCCTGCTGTTATCCAACGATTCGAACTACCCCTGGTTCATTCTGGTGCCGCGGCGTGCGGACATCAGCGAGGTGTTCGAGCTGGACGCAGCGGACCAGGCGCAGTTGTGGCATGAAACCGCCGCGCTGGCCCAGGCTCTCAAGCAGGCCTTCAAGGCGGACAAGATGAATGTCGCGGCCCTGGGCAACGTGGTCAGCCAGTTGCACATGCATGTCATCGTTCGTCATCGGGGCGATGCGGCCTGGCCTGCGCCAGTCTGGGGCAAGCACCCGGCCAGGCCTTATGCCGAAGCGGAGGTTGCCGCGATCCGCGAGCGGCTGGGTTCGGTACTGGCCGACGGCTTTTCCTCTGTGCAGGCGCAGTCATGAACCTGGAAGAGCGTGTTACCGAGTTGGAAACCCGTCTGGCGTTCCAGGATGACACCATCCAGGCGCTCAACGATGTGCTGGTGGGGCAGCAGCGGGAAGTGGAGCGTCTGCAATTGCAGATGGCCGCCCTGATCAAGCGTCATGAGGAAATGCTGGGGCAATTCGGCATTGCCGAGGATGAGGCGCCACCGCCCCATTACTGAAGCTGGCCAGACCGGGTTGGCAGGCATGAAAAAACCGCGAGCCGTCTGACGGCATCGCGGTTTTTTTTCGAGCGGGAAAAGACTCAGCGACGCGGCGATGCCGCCACCACGTCTTCGGCCTGCAGGCCCTTGTCCCGGTTCATCACCGAGAACTCCACGCGCTGGCCTTCGACCAGAACGCGGTGGCCTTCGCCCCGAATGGCGCGAAAGTGCACGAAAATATCATCGCCGGAGTCCCGCGAGATAAAGCCGAAGCCCTTGGAGGTGTTGAACCACTTCACGGTGCCGGTATCGCGGTTGCTCATGTCGTAGTTGTGCGAAGCGGTCGATGGCGAGGACTTCTTGTAGAAACTGACCGCCAGATGCAGCAGTACGGCAATCACCGCGGCTGCCAGGCTCAGCAGTACGGCAGGCTGGCCGGCGATCATCGGCAGGGGGGCGAGCAGTACCAGGATCTGCAGCACGACCGCGAGGATCAGCAGGGCGCTGACCAGGTTTTGCAGTTGATGACGAGGACCCTTGTTCCAGTAGGGAATCACTGGTGCGAGGATCAGGTTGAGCAAGCCGAAGAATGCCAGGTACAGCGCATCGGGTTGTTGCAGGTAGGGCAGGGCTTCGGATCGCAGGCTGGGTATAAAGGAAAGCAGCAGGGCGACGGCGCCCGTTAGCAGGTGGACGATTTTCAACATTTGATTGACTCACTCAAGATTGATAACACGGAAGAGCTGGCAGCCCACGGTTCGCTTCTGACAAAAAAAGGTGAGGCGTTGGGCACGTGTTCTACCAGCCTATGCGTCGTGCCAAGGTGCGGCATGACGACACGCTATCTATTTAACAGCAAAGCCCGGGCCTTCTCAAATCAACGGCTTGAGCGGTCCTGAAGGGCTCTGGGGCGCAGTTCCCCGGTGCTGCACGGGCCGGCGAGTCTTGCTAGAGTGGTCCTACACCTTCAAGGTGTGACTTCAATCACGTCAAGGGGATGCATATGGCTATTGATATCGGTATCAGCGAAGCAGACCGCAAGTCCATCGTCGAAGGGCTCTCCCGTCTGCTGTCGGATACCTATGTGCTCTATCTGAAGACCCACAACTTCCACTGGAACGTCAGCGGCCCGATGTTTCGGACCCTGCACTTGATGTTTGAAGAGCAATACAACGAGCTGGCGCTGGCCGTGGACCTGATTGCCGAGCGGATCCGGGCGCTCGGCTTCCCGGCTCCGGGTACCTATTCGACCTATGCCCGCCTGTCTTCGATCAAGGAGGAGGAAGGGGTGCCGAGCGCCGAGGAGATGATCCGGCAGCTGGTGCAGGGGCAGGAGGCGGTGACTCGTACCGCGCGTGGCATTTTCCCGTTGCTGGACAAGGTCAGCGATGAGCCGACCGCCGACCTGCTGACCCAGCGCATGCAGGTGCATGAGAAGACCGCCTGGATGCTGCGGGCCCTGCTGGAAGACTGATACGTGGCGCACGGGTGAGCCGCCGGCTCATTCGTGCGGGCCCCGCGAAACATGCCCATGGATCAGGGCGGCAGCCATTCTTGCCGTACGGCGCCGACGTTCCTCGTTTTCTGGTCGCTTCATCCTACGCAGGCCATGGTTCGGTCTGCTGGATAAGGAATTTTGCCTAATGTTTCATGTAGGTGAGATTTTCCAAGAGCGCCCTTATTCAAGGGCGTGCAGCGACGGAGTGCGAGGAAGATGGTGCAGTTGAATCAGTGTTTGGGGGACTCCGGTCTGTTTCGCAAGGCCAGGCCCGATCCCATGTTGCTGGAGTTTGATATCGGCTTGGCCAAGCCGGTTTCGCGGTCCGTTCGCCTGAACGGCTTTGCGACCTGCCTGCGCCTTGAAGAGGTGTACTGGAAAGTGCTGGCCGACATGGCCGGCATCAACAAGTGCACGGTCAATGCATTGCTGTCCAATGTCGATATGGAAGTGCATCTGCGTTATGGGGGGGTAAAGAATTTCAGTGGCCTGATACGCGTCGTCTGCATGGTGCACCTGCTGACGCTGGGCCGCTTGCAGCATTCGACCTGAAGGTGTCTCTCCCGTGCCGCCAGCCACCGGTCGTGATGGGGTAGGCGACTGGAGGGAGCGGGATGGCCGGTCATACGGCTGCAAAGCCTCGATTTAACAGATATAATCCCGCTCTTTGCTGCATGGCCCGACTCTGGGCTCGGGCAGCAGTGATGTCGTTATCTGATTGTCGAGACGCCCCATGCCCATGTACGACTACCAATGCGCTTCCTGCGGTCATCAGCTGGAAGCCATTCAGAAAATCAGCGCCCCTCCTCTGGTCGATTGCCCTGCCTGCCAGGCGCCAGAGCTGAAGAAGATGCTTTCTATGCCGGGCTTCCGCCTCAGCGGTACCGGTTGGTACGAGACCGATTTCAAGACCGGCGCCAAGAAAAACCTGGCCGGTGGCGACAAAGCCGACTGAAAATGAGCGACACGAGCGGGCTCTGACACGCCAGGGACACCGGGGTGTGCCAGACCTCCACCGAATTCGAATTACGAGAAGTGAAACCACGACCATGATGCGCAGCCATTATTGCGGCCAACTGAACGAGAGCCTGGAAGGCCAGGAAGTCACCCTTTGCGGATGGGTCCACCGTCGTCGCGACCATGGCGGGGTGATTTTCCTCGATATCCGTGACCGCGAGGGCCTGGCCCAGGTGGTCTTCGACCCGGATCGCGCCCAGACCTTTGCCACCGCTGACCGTGTGCGCAGCGAGTACGTGGTGAAGATCACCGGCAAGGTGCGCCTGCGTCCGGCCGGTGCCGGCAACGCCAACATGGCGTCGGGCATGATCGAAGTGCTGGGCTACGAGCTGGAAGTGCTGAACGAAGCGGAAACCCCGCCGTTCCCGCTCAACGAATACTCCGACGTCGGCGAGGAAACCCGCCTGCGCTATCGCTTCATCGACCTGCGTCGTCCGGAAATGGCCGAGAAGCTGCGCCTGCGTTCGCGCATGACCACCAGCATCCGTCGCTACCTGGACGAGAACGGCTTCCTCGACGTCGAGACGCCGATCCTGACCCGTGCGACCCCGGAAGGCGCCCGCGACTACCTGGTACCGAGCCGTACCCACGCCGGCAGCTTCTTCGCCCTGCCGCAATCGCCACAGCTGTTCAAGCAACTGCTGATGGTGGCCGGCTTCGACCGCTACTACCAGATCGCCAAGTGCTTCCGCGACGAAGACCTGCGCGCCGACCGCCAGCCGGAATTCACCCAGATCGACATCGAGACCAGCTTCCTCGATGAAAAGGACATCATGGGCCTGACCGAAGGCATGATCCGCAACCTGTTCAAGGAAGTGCTGGGTCTGGAATTCGGTGAATTCCCGCACATGACCTGGGACGAGGCCATGCGCCGCTACGGTTCCGACAAGCCGGACCTGCGTATCCCGCTGGAGCTGGTGGACGTTGCCGACCAGCTCAAGGACGTCGAATTCAAGGTCTTCAGCGGCCCGGCCAACGATCCGAAGTGCCGTATCGCCGCACTGCGCGTGCCTGGCGGCGCGAGCATGCCGCGCAGCAAGATCGACGACTACACCAAGTTCGTCGGCATCTACGGTGCCAAGGGTCTGGCGTACATCAAGGTCAACGAGCGCGCCAAGGGTGTGGAAGGCCTGCAGTCGCCGATCGTCAAGAACATCCCCGAGGCCAACCTCAACGTCATCCTCGATCGCGTGGGTGCGGTCGATGGCGACATCGTGTTCTTCGGCGCCGACAAGACCAAGATCGTCTGCGAGGCCCTGGGCGCGCTGCGGATCAAGGTCGGTCACGACCTGGAGCTGCTCACCAGCGAGTGGGCACCGATGTGGGTCGTCGACTTCCCGATGTTCGAAGAGAACGACGACGGCAGCTTCACCGCACTGCACCACCCGTTCACCGCGCCGAAGTGCACCCCTGAAGAGCTGGAGGCCAACCCGGCCGGCGCCCTGTCGCGTGCCTACGACATGGTCCTGAACGGCACCGAGCTGGGTGGCGGTTCGATCCGTATCCACCGCAAGGAAATGCAACAGGCGGTGTTCCGTCTGCTGGGCATCAACGAAGCGGAACAGGAAGAGAAGTTCGGCTTCCTGCTCGACGCCCTGAAGTACGGTGCTCCACCCCATGGTGGCCTGGCCTTCGGTCTGGACCGCCTGGTGATGCTGATGACCGGCGCCCAGTCGATCCGTGAAGTGATCGCCTTCCCGAAAACCCAGAGCGCGGCCTGTGTCATGACCCAGGCTCCAGGTCTGGTGGACGCCAAGGCCCTGCGCGAATTGCACATTCGCCTGCGCGAAACACCCAAGGCCGAGTAATCCGGCTCTTGTGGGCGCATCCTAGGATGCGCCCTTTCTTTTATACGGTTCGAAATTTCTGTTTGTCGGTCGGCGCCCATGGCGCGACGGGCAATGTTTCACGGCAATATTTCAAAAGAGCATCGGAGCGAGTTATGGCGGGTCATTCCAAGTGGGCGAACATCAAGCACCGCAAAGAACGTCAGGATGCCAAGAAGGGCAAGATCTTCACCAAGTGGATTCGTGAGCTGACGGTCGCTGCCCGCCAGGGCGGCGCTGATCCGGGTTCCAACCCGCGCTTGCGCCTGGCGCTGGACAAGGCCCTGGGCGCCAACATGAGCCGCGACATCATCGATCGCGCGGTCGCCCGGGGTGCCGGCAACGCCGACACCGACGACATGGTCGAGCTGAGCTACGAAGGCTACGGCCCGGGCGGGGTGGCGGTGATGGTCGAATGCATGACCGACAACCGCAACCGTACCGCCGCCGCCGTGCGTCATGCGTTCAGCAAGTGTGGCGGCAACCTCGGTACCGACGGTTCGGTGGCCTACCTGTTCGAACGCAAGGGGCAGATCTCCTTTGCGCCGGGTATCGATGAGGACTCGCTCATGGAAGCCGCCATGGAGGCCGATGCCGACGACGTGGTAACCAACGAGGACGGCTCAATCGACGTGTTTACCTCGTTCTCCGGTTTCTATGCCGTGCGCAACGCCCTGGAAGCGGCCGGCTTCAAGGCGGGTGACGCGGAAATCGTCATGTTGCCGACCACCAGCGCCGAACTCGATCTCGAAGGGGCGGAAAAGGTCCTGAAGCTGATCGACATGCTCGAAGACCTGGACGATGTGCAAAACGTCTATTCCAACGCCGACATTCCCCAGGCGGTGCTGGAACAGCTCGGCTGACCGCTGCAATGCCCCTGTTCCCCAGGGGCCTGATCCGCTGTCCGGGAGGAGCGGGGCGCTATCCTCCCGGCAGTCCTCTATCGACCTGCATGCATATACAGTAGATACTGCGCGTCATTGGCAGGCTTTCTCGATCGAACCGCAGGCGTTATGACTCTTATTCTTGGTATCGACCCAGGTTCGCGGATCACCGGTTACGGTGTGGTGCGCGATACCGGGCGTGGTTGTGTCTATGTGGCGTCGGGCTGCATCCGTACCGGCAGCGGTGAGCTGCATGAGCGCTTGCAGGTGGTCTACCGCAGCGTGCGCGAGGTGATCCAGACCTACGGCCCGGTGACCATGGGCATCGAAAAGGTGTTCATGGCGAAAAACGCCGACTCGGCACTCAAGCTCGGCCAGGCCCGTGGCGCGGCGATCGTTGCCGGTGCCGAGGAAAACCTGGAAATCGCCGAATACACCGCGACCCAGGTCAAGCAGGCGGTTGCCGGGACGGGTGGGGCCAACAAGGAGCAGGTGATGCTGATGGTGATGCATCTGCTCAAGCTGACCAGCAAGCCGCAGGTCGACGCCTCCGACGCCCTGGCGATCGCCCTGTGTCATGCCCACACCCGTTCGAGCCTGTTGCCCCACGGATTGGGGGCGGCAAGGACCCGTGGCGGTCGCCTGCGTCTCTGATAGCATCATCAGCTTAAACAATTTTGCTTGTCGATAGAGCTTCCTGCCGGATGATGGCGAATCTATCGTTCTGTTCATCAGTCACCGGCCCGGCCGGCAATAAGGACCTGATACGTGATTGGACGTTTGCGCGGCACCCTGGCTGAAAAACAGCCGCCGCACCTTATCCTCGATGTGAATGGCCTGGGCTATGAAGTGGAAGTCCCGATGACCACGCTCTACCGCCTGCCGTCGGTCGGCGAAACGCTGACGCTGCACACGCATTTGGTCGTGCGCGAGGATGCCCAGTTACTCTATGGTTTCGTCGGCAAGCGCGAGCGCGACTTCTTTCGCGAGCTGATCCGCCTCAATGGGGTTGGGCCCAAGCTCGCGCTGGCGCTGATGTCCAGCCTGGAGGTCGATGAGCTGGTGCGTTGCGTATCGGCCCAGGATGCCTCGGCGCTGGTCAAGGTGCCGGGTGTCGGCAAGAAGACCGCCGAGCGTCTGCTGGTCGAACTCAAGGACCGGTTCAAGGCCTGGGAAACCGTGCCGAGCATCTTCGCCCTGGTACCGAACCAGCCGGACGGGGCGCCAGCGGCGCCGGTCGCCAGCGCCGAGACCGATGCGGTCAGTGCGCTGATCTCCCTGGGCTACAAGCCACAGGAAGCGAGCAAGGCGGTTTCCGCCATCAAGGAAAAAGGCTTGAGCAGCGAAGAGATGATTCGTCGCGCCCTGAGGGGAATGATTTAAGTGATTGAAGCCGATCGTTTGATAACCGCTTCCGGCGGCCGTGACCGCGAGGAGGTCCAGGACCGGGCGATTCGCCCGCTGAGCCTGGCCGAGTACATTGGCCAGCCCACGGTCAGGGAGCAGATGGAGCTGTTCATCCAGGCCGCCCGGGCGCGTGGCGAGTCCCTGGACCATACGCTGATCTTCGGCCCGCCAGGGTTGGGCAAGACCACCCTGGCCAACATCATCGCCCAGGAAATGGGCGTGTCGATCAAGAGCACTTCCGGCCCGGTGCTGGAGCGGGCAGGCGACCTGGCGGCGCTGCTGACCAATCTCGAGCCCCATGACGTGCTGTTCATCGACGAAATCCACCGGCTTTCACCGGTCGTCGAAGAGGTGCTGTACCCGGCGATGGAGGACTTCCAGCTCGACATCATGATCGGCGAAGGCCCGGCGGCGCGCTCGATCAAGCTGGACCTGCCGCCGTTCACCCTGGTCGGGGCGACCACCCGTGCGGGCATGCTGACCAACCCGTTGCGTGACCGTTTCGGTATCGTCCAGCGTCTTGAGTTCTATAACACGGCGGACCTGGCGACGATCGTCAGTCGTTCGGCGGGCATTCTCGGCCTGCCGCTGGATGCCGAAGGCGCCTTCGAGGTCGCCCGGCGTGCGCGCGGCACGCCGCGGATCGCCAACCGCCTGTTGCGGCGTGTTCGCGATTTCGCCGAGGTGCGGGCCAAGGGGCATATCACCAAGGGCGTGGCGGACCTGGCACTGAACCTGCTGGATGTCGACGAACACGGTTTCGACCATCAGGACCGGCGCCTGCTGCTGACCATGATCGAGAAGTTCGACGGCGGCCCGGTAGGGGTCGACAGCCTGGCGGCGGCGATTGGTGAAGAGCGTCATACCATCGAGGACGTGCTGGAGCCGTACCTGATCCAGCAGGGCTACATCATGCGCACGCCACGCGGGCGGGTGGTGACCCGTCACGCGTATCTGCATTTCGGTTTGAACGTGCCGTCGCGGCTGGGCGAAACGCCTGTTGCAGACGAGTTTCTCGATGCGTTGGATGGCTGAGCGGGCGACCGGAACTGATTTATTCGTGGTTCGTGCTGTCCTACGGGCTGGCATCACGATTCTTCATGTAAAAAGTCGTATAAGTATGAAAAACAGTTGCCTGGCCGGATTGGCAACCTGAGGAGTAAGCACTAGAGTATGCGCGCGCAAAACGGGCTTCAGTCGTTCGCACATCGCTGTCGCGTTTATTACGAGGACACCGATGCCGGCGGCATCGTCTATTACGTCAATTACCTAAAGTTCATGGAGCGGGCTCGAACCGAGCGGCTACGGGAGCTGGGCTTCGCCCAGTCCGAGCTGGTGGGGGAGAACCTGTTGTTCGTCGTGCATTCCAGCGAAGCACGCTACCACGTGCCGGCGCGACTGGACGACGAGCTGTTGGTCAGTGCGGATGTCATTGAACTGAACCGTGCGAGCCTGCGTTTCAAGCAGCAGGTTCGTCGTGCAACGGATTTAACGCTGCTCTGCGAAGGGCAGTTCCTGGTGGCCTGTGTGCGCGCCGACAGTTTGAAACCCCGGGCCATTCCAGAAGCCTTGCGGTCGGCCTTTGCCGACACAAGCGGCGCGGGTACTCACTTAGAGCAGGAGATAAAGCGTGGAAGCTAACGTCGTCGACCATTCCTCCATGTGGAGTTTGGTCAGCAATGCCAGCATCGTGGTGCAATTGGTCATGCTGATCCTGGTGGCTGCCTCAGTCACCTCGTGGATCATGATTTTCCAGCGCAGCAATCTGCTGCGCGCCGGTCGTCGTGCCCTGGAGAGCTTCGAAGAGCGCTTCTGGTCGGGGATCGACCTGTCCAAGCTGTACCGTCAGGCTGGCAGCAATCCGGATCCGGATTCGGGCGTCGAGCAGATCTTCCGCGCCGGCTTCAAGGAATTCTCCCGTCTGCGCCAGCAGCCTGGCGTCGAGCCGGAAGCGGTGATGGAAGGCGTGGCCCGTGCCATGCGCGTGGCCATCTCCCGTGAAGAGGAAAAGCTCGAGCAGAGCCTGCCGTTCCTCGCCACCGTCGGTTCGGTCAGCCCGTATGTCGGTCTGTTCGGTACCGTGTGGGGGATCATGAACTCCTTCCGCGGCCTGGCCACTGTCCAGCAGGCGACCCTCGCCACCGTGGCTCCCGGTATTGCCGAAGCCCTGGTGGCCACCGCGATCGGCCTGTTCGCCGCGATTCCGGCTGTCGTGGCCTACAACCGTTTCGCGGCCCGGGGTGAAACCCTGATCGGTCGCTACTACACCTTCGCCGACGAGTTCCAGGCGATCCTGCACCGTAAAGTGCACACCAGCGAAGAGTAGGCAGGTAGATCCCCATGGCCCGAGTTCGCCACAAACGCAAGCCGGTCGCCGAGATGAACGTGGTGCCATACATCGACGTGATGTTGGTATTGCTGGTTATCTTCATGGTGACCGCACCCATGCTCAACCAGGGTGTGAAGGTCGATCTGCCCAAGGTTTCCAGCGAAGCCTTGCCGCAGGACAACAACACCCAGGTCCTGACCATTTCGATCAAGGCTGACAAGACCTACTACTGGAACCTTGGCAGCGAAGTCGACACCGACAAGCAGCAGGACAAGGCGATGACCTTGCCGCAGATGACCGATGCGGTCACCAAGATCATTCGTGCCGGCAACGAAGCCGGCAAGCACACCCAGGTCTTCATTCGTGGCGACAAGAGTGTCGACTATGGCGCCGTGATGGGTGCGATGGGGGGTCTGCAGAAAGCGGGTGTCGGTAACGTCGGTCTGATTACCGAGGCGCCCTGATGCACCAACAGAGAGAGCCGTCCGCCTCGGAAAGCTACTTCTGGCCCAGCGTCTGGGCGATTGGCCTGCACGTCCTGATCTTTGGCCTGCTGTTCGTCAGCTTCGCCATGACTCCGGAACTGCCCCCGGCCAAACCGCTCGTCCAGGCGACCCTGTACCAACTGAAGTCGAAAAGCCAGGCAACCACCCAGACCAATCAGAAGATTGCGGGTGAGGCGAAGAAATCTGCCGCGCGCCAGACCGAAGTCGAGCAGTTGGAGCAGAAGAAGGTCGAGCAGGAAGAGATAAAGGCGGCGGAACAAAAGAAAGAAGAGGCGGCTCAAAAGGCCGAAGAAGCCAGGAAAGCGGCAGAGGCTCAAAAGGCGGATGAAGCCAAGAAAGCCGATGACGCGAAGAAGGCTGCCGAAGCCAAGAAGGCCGAAGAGAAAAAACAGGCTGACATAGCCAAGAAAAAGGCCGAGGAAGAGGCCAAGCAAGCCGCTGAAGAAGAGGCCAAGAAAAAGGCCGCTGAAGAAGCGAAGAAAAAGATAGTCGAGGACGCGAAGAAGAAAGCCGCGGAAGACGCCAAGAAGAAAGCTGAAGCTGAAGAGGCGAAGAAGAAGATCGCCGAAGACGCGAAGAAGAAAGCAGCAGCCGATGCGGCCAAGAAGAAGCAGGACGCCGCACGCAAGGCCGCCGAAGAGAAGAAGGCGCAGGCACTGGCCGACTTGCTTTCCGACACGCCGCAGCGTCAGCAGGCCCTGGCGGATGAGCAGGGTGATGAGACCGCGGGCAGTTTCGACGATCTGATTCGTATCCGGGCGGCGGAAGGCTGGACGCGTCCACCTTCGGCACGCAAGGGCATGGCGGTGACGCTGCAGATCGGCATGTTGCCTGACGGCACCGTGACGACGGTTTCGGTGGTCAAGGGCAGCGGTGATGGTCCGTTCGACGCCTCTGCGGTGGCAGCGGTCAAGAACATTGGTCGTCTGACGGAGATGCAGGGATTGAAACCGGCCGACTTTGCTCCTTATCGTTCGTTCAAGATGACCTTCACGCCTGACGATCTGGCACCGTAAGGCGTCTCTTTCGAATGCTATCGCCCCTGGGTTGTCTTAAGGCCGCAGGGGCGATGGTCGGTTCGACGTATCGGCGGCAGCGGTGGTCAAGAGTATTGGTTGCCTGATGGAAATGCAGGGAATGAAATCGAGCGATCCGGTTCCTTTTCGTTCCTTCAAGATGACATTTACACCTGAGGATCTAGCCTTGTGAGAAACCTTCTTCGAGGAATGCTTGTCCTGATCTGCTGTCTGGCAGGGATGGCAGTGGCAGATGAAAAGAACATTCTGGTCACCAGCGGCACCGATCGGGCGACCCCGATCGCCGTCGTGCCGTTCGGCTTCCAGGGCGGCAGCGTGCTGCCGGACGACATGGCCCAGATCATCGGCGACGACCTGCGTAACTCCGGTTACTACTCGCCGATCCCGCGGCAGAACATGATCAGCCTGCCGACCCAGGCCGGCGAAATCATCTACCGTGACTGGAAGGCCCTGGGCGCCCAGTACATCATGGTCGGCAGCATTGTGCCGGCCGGTGGTCGCCTGCAGGTGCAGTACGCCCTGTTCAACGTCGCCACCGAGCAGCAAGTGCTGACCGGCAGCGTCTCGGGTAGCGTCGACCAGTTGCGCGACATGGCGCACTACATCTCCGACCAGTCGTTCGAAAAGCTCACCGGCATCAAGGGGGCGTTCTCCACCCGCATGCTGTACGTGACGGCCGAACGCTTCTCGGTGAACAACACGCGCTACACCCTGCAGCGTTCCGACTATGACGGTGCCCGTGCAGTGACCCTGCTGCAGTCGCGCGAGCCGATCCTGTCGCCGCGTTTCGCACCGGATGGCAAGCGCATCGCCTATGTCTCGTTCGAGCAGAAGCGTCCGCGCATCTTCATCCAGCACATCGATACCGGTCGCCGTGAGCAGCTGACCAACTTCGAAGGCCTGAACGGCGCCCCGGCCTGGTCGCCGGACGGTACCCGCCTGGCGTTCGTGCTGTCCAAGGACGGCAACCCGGACATCTACGTGATGAACCTGGCTTCGCGCCAGATCAGTCGCGTGACCAGCGGCCAGGGCATCAACACCGAACCGTTCTGGGGCAAGGATGGCTCGACCATCTACTTCACCTCCGACCGTGGCGGCAAGCCGCAGATCTACAAGACCAACATCAATGGTGGTGGTGCCGAGCGGGTAACTTTCATCGGCAACTACAACGCCAACCCGAAACTTTCGGCTGACGAAAAAACGCTGGTGATGATTCATCGCCAGGATGGTTTCACCAACTTCCGGGTGGCAGCTCAGGATTTGCAGCGCGGTAGCGTAAAAATCCTTACAGACACCAACCTTGATGAGTCAGCTACTGTTGCGCCAAACGGCACCATGGTAATCTACGCCACCGCCCAGCAGGGCCGGGGAGTCTTGATGCTCGTGTCCATCAACGGACGCGTAAGGCTCCCGCTTCCTACCGCTCAAGGCGAAGTCAGAGAACCTTCCTGGTCCCCTTACCTGAACTGACGCGGCGCTATACGTTTTACTTAACACACTGGGGTTCATTAGGAGTTTCACGATGGAAATGCTGAAGTTTGGTAAATTTGCTGCGCTGGCCCTGGCCATGGCTGTAGCTGTAGGTTGCTCGTCCAAAGGCGGCGACAACGCTGGTCAAGGCGCTGTTGATCCTAACGCTGGCTACGGTGCAAACACCGGTGCCGTCGACGGCTCCCTGAGCGAAGAAGCCGCTCTGCGCGCAATCACCACCTTCTACTTCGAATACGACAGCTCGGACCTGAAGCCAGAAGCCATGCGCGCTCTGGACGTTCACGCCAAGGACCTGAAAGCCAACGGCAACCGCGTTACCCTGGAAGGCAACACCGACGAACGTGGTACTCGTGAGTACAACATGGCACTGGGCGAGCGTCGTGCGAAAGCCGTTCAGCGCTACCTGGTTCTGCAAGGTGTTTCCCCAGCTCAACTGGAGCTGGTTTCCTACGGTAAAGAGCGTCCAGTCGCTACCGGCCACGACGAGCAGTCCTGGGCTCAAAACCGTCGCGTCGAACTGCGTAAGTAATTCGTCATGCGAACGTGCCGTCGTGCTGTAACTGTATTGGCTCTCAGCCTCCTGCCGCTTGCGGCATGGGCTGCGGTTCCTGTGGTCGATGACAACTCCGGCTATAACAATAGCGGTGGAAGTTATCCGCCAGCGGGTTACGGTACGAACGGCGCCTATGCCGGGTCAGGGGCTGCGGCTCCTGTCTCGGCACAGGGCGAACTGTTCAACCAGTTGCAACGCATGCAGGACCAGATTGCGCAACAACAGGGCGTGATCGAGGTTTTGCAAAATGATATCGCGCGCATGAAGCAGGAAAACCTGGAGCGATACCAGGATCTTGATCGTCGCATAGGCAGTGGCGTCGCTCCGGCGGCTGCAACGCCTGACAATTCTTCCAGCGGTGGCAACACGAATGCCGCCGCCGGTGCTGCACCTGCTGCCCAGGCCCCAGCGGCCAGCAGCGAACCTGGTGATCCGGCGAAGGAAAAGCTCTACTACGATGCGGCCTTCGACCTGATCAAGGCCAAGGACTTCGACAAGGCCAGCCAGGCGTTCGGCGCGTTCCTGCGCAAATACCCGAACAGCCAGTACGCCGGCAATGCCCAGTACTGGTTGGGTGAAGTGAACCTGGCCAAGGGTGACCTGCAAGGTGCCGGCCAGGCCTTTGCCAAGGTCAGCCAGTTGTATCCCAAGCATGCCAAGGTGCCTGACTCGCTGTACAAGCTGGCTGACGTAGAGCGTCGCCTGGGTCACACCGACAAGGTCAAGGGCATTCTGCAGCAGGTCGTTTCCCAGTATCCGGGGACCTCGGCAGCCCAATTGGCCCAGCGGGACCTGCAGCGCATGTAAGGCGTTGTCGACCCGAATCAAGAAACCCGCGCCTGCCGCGGGTTTTTTCGTTAGAATTGTTGCCCTTTTTATGAAACACGCCGTTCTGGATTATGCGATTGCAGGTTCATTGCGGTGCCTGACGGAGGCGGACAGCCTGTTTAGCTGTTACGCCCGTGGCGGATATGCAAGACACATTGAGAATCACCGAAGTTTTTTACTCGTTACAGGGTGAAACGAGGACTGCTGGGCTGCCCACGGTATTCGTGCGCCTGACGGGTTGCCCCCTGCGCTGCCAGTATTGCGACAGTGCCTACGCCTTCAGTGGCGGCAGCATCATGTCGCTCGACAGCATCCTCGACCAGGTCGCCAGCTACCGGCCGCGCTACGTCTGCGTGACGGGCGGCGAGCCGCTGGCCCAGCCCAACGCCATTCCCCTGCTCAAGCGGCTTTGCGATGCCGGCTACGAGGTATCCCTGGAAACCAGCGGTTCGATGGACATTTCGCCGGTGGATACCCGTGTCAGCCGGGTGGTCGACCTGAAGACCCCGGGCTCGAAGGAAGTCCATCGCAATCGTTATGAGAACATCGAGCTGCTGACCCGCAACGACCAGGTCAAGTTCGTGATCTGTTCCCGTGAGGACTACGACTGGTCGGTGTCCAAGCTGATCCAGTACGGTCTGGAGAAGCGGGCGGGGGAAGTGCTGTTTTCGCCGAGCCACCACGACCTGTCGGCACGCGACCTGGCGGACTGGATCGTTGCGGACAACCTGCCGGTGCGCTTGCAGATGCAGTTGCACAAATATCTTTGGAACGACGAGCCGGGGCGCTGACATGACCACTCAAGCAAGTACTGAAAAGAAAGCGGTAATCCTGCTGTCCGGCGGCCTCGACTCGGCGACCGTGGTGGCCATGGCACGGGCCCAGGGCTACAGCTGCTACACCATGAGCTTCGACTACGGCCAGCGTCACCGTGCCGAACTGCAAGCCGCCGAGCGGGTGGCCCGTGACCTGGGGGCGATCGAGCACAAGGTCATCGGCCTGAACCTCAACGGCATTGGCGGCTCGGCGCTGACCGACAGTTCCATCGACGTGCCCGAAACGCCGGGCGAGGGCATTCCGGTGACCTACGTGCCGGCACGCAACACGGTGTTCCTGTCCCTGGCGCTGGGCTGGGCCGAGGTGCTGGGTGCGCGGGACATCTTCATCGGGGTGAACGCGGTGGACTACTCCGGCTACCCGGATTGCCGTCCCGAGTTCGTCGAGGCCTTCGAAACCCTGGCCAACCTGGCGACCAAGGCCGGCGTCGAGGGCGACGGCTTCCGGATCCAGGCACCGCTTCAGAACCTCAGCAAGGCCGATATCGTGCGTGAAGGTGTGCGCCTAGGGGTCGACTATTCGCTGACCGTGTCCTGCTATCAAGCGGATGCCAACGGCTTTGCCTGTGGGAAATGTGACAGCTGCCGTCTGCGCGCGGAAGGCTTCGCCGCGGCCGGAATCGACGACCCCACGAAATATTTTTAATTTTTTTCGCGTAGGGTGTTGAATTCCCGTTATAAATCAGTATTATACGCGCCACCACACAGCGGGTCGTTAGCTCAGTTGGTAGAGCAGTTGGCTTTTAACCAATTGGTCGTAGGTTCGAATCCTACACGACCCACCATATTCAGCAGTACTCGAAGAATCCGGAAGGCCCACGAAAGTGAGGATTTCCGGATTTTTTTTTCGTCTGCAGAAGGGGCGCGCACCATGGTGGCGGCGCTCTGCGTACGGCGTTCGCCCGGGACAGCCGCTCCGAATGCCACCAGCAGTGGTGCCTGGTCGCCGATCAGTTGCGCGAAAAATACCCCAAGATCGCAACGTTGATGAACGGCTGCGAGAGTGAAGGGCTGGCGCACATGGCCTTCAAGGCCCACTGGCAGCAGCTTCACAGCACCAACCCCGATGGGGCGGTTGAACGCCGAGATCAAACGTCGCCCTGAGGTGGTGGGCATCCTTGTCGTCAGAATGCTTTAAACCCTCGTAGCGTTTCATTGCAACCGGATTGGCCAGTCGGACGTCGTAGCCAGCGGCCATGAGGCCATCCACCCGCCAATACCAGTTGTAGGTTGACGCGTATACTGCACGACCAGCTCGGTGCGATGGGGCTCAAGCAGATCGAGGATATTCGTTAACTCGTTGGGACAGAGTCGACTGACCTGGGTTCGATCCATTTCGTGGGTAACCCCACAACGCTATTGTTCGAATGCAGGTCTATGCCACAGAATTTCATCATGGCCTCCTCGTAGCAAAAAGTAATATTCGCACCTTGAATCTTGTGCTACCTCTGTGAGGTGGGGAGTCCGGCTAGATGATTCTCAGATTTATTTTCTACTCGACATCACGCACTTGACACGAGCTTATTCACGCTGGTGATTTGCTTGTTCCAAATCATTTCGTAATGGCTCGATTGGATGATCGAGGCAACGTGTCGAGGGGTGGTCAGCGCCCAGCAGATATTGCCCGGCGAACGAACGGAGCGATAGCGCAGGCCTGGGGCCTTGGCCTTCTTCACATCACGGCCGAGCGCTCTGGAAGCGCTGTAATCGTCTGGTGCGTAAATCGGGTGCGTCATGGGTAGCACAGTAGCGTCCAGCACACCCACCTCATCGAATTGGCAAGTCAGACCACGAAAGACGAAGCGCTCGTAGTTCAGTCCTTGCACTTTACTCCAGTACGCCTCTTGGTGATGGCGAACCTCGGCGATGGCAGTATCCATGGTGTCAGCCAGGTACAGCATGCCGAACGATCCATCGCCGAAGCGGGAACCATCAGGGTTCACGTGGGTAAATGGCGCGGTGGCGTAGGAGCAGCCGGTGATGCCAAAAGGGATTTCGCTGAGCGGAATCAGGTTGATGGTGCCCACTTCGTTTTGCAGGCGGGGATTGGTCAAGGCCTGAACTTGGTAAAGAATATCGAACTCGTCAGCGTTGGCCACGTCATCGAACAGAGCGATAGGAGGAAACTTGGAGTTCACCAGCCGATACGACTTGATGGCGCCCTCACTGCGCAGCACGTTCAGATCAGCGGCGTTTACCATTGGGCGCCTCGCAAGGCGTCAATTCGACGGAAAGTTTCGTACAGGTTGATGAACGAGCCGGTGGCCATGATTTCCAGCGGGGTTCTGCCTTCGAAAAAATCGTTGTCGTTGGTCATCCGTGGAAAGCCATACACGTTTTCCGGGTTGTCGAAGACCGTCCTAAGCGCACCATGAACGTTCAGGATGAGGCTGATACGGGCGAGCTGGTCATCATCCAGGCTCACGGTGCGACCTTGTTCCTTGACGCGCGAGTAGGTGCTGCGCGATATGCGAAGGGTGTTCTCGATCTCCTTGGGGGTTGCTTTCCAGCGTTCCATGATGGTGACTGCGGTGCGCAGCGCAACTGCGCCGGCATCCTTTGTGGACGGTGTCCGTGCAGGGGGGGCTTGGCTCATGTCTGGCACTCCGATTGCTTGGTCTTTGGATTGAAATATACGAATATTTAGTCTTCAGATCAATTTTGCGCTTGTCCGGCCACAGGGATATTTCAGGTTTCCAGACCTGGATCGCAGGCCTTGCAGCGACAGGCGAAAGACTATTGAGCGGACCAGGCACAAGGCGAGAGGGCTTTCCAGGAGTGTTCAGGCGAGGAAAAGGGAATTGTCCGGTGCTTGGGTTTGGCGCCTCGCAAACAGACACTCGATTTTGGCTCTAAAAATCTCATCCGCTCGCGTTCACGCTGGTGGAGGTTTGGGATTCGCGTGAAATGCATGGCATCCACGTCGACCAGTTGGTCTCGAGCGGTCGATGGAACGTTATGCCGCGCTACGCGATGCTGTCCCTGGTGAGTAGCCATGGCAATGACACTCGAAGTCTTACCGGCAGCGCTTTACTCGATGCGCAACGTAAAGCCTGTTCTTGCTGACGATGGCTCGTCCATCCTCCATAAAACACTTGAAACGAATCTGGAAAACAAGGCGATCTATATCGCCACGCCGTTGATCGTCTACATCAAGCAGGGCAAGCAGATTATTCGCGACTATGACAGCGTGGCCAATGTCGTCGACGAGAATCATCTGATCTTCCTCTCCAAAGGCGTTTATACGGTGTCGGACTACGTGACTGGCAGCGATATCTTCGAGGCGGTGCTGCTGTTTTTCGACGACAAGCTGATCGCAAAGTAGGGATATGAAAATACCTCCCACTTCATCAAGCCCTGCAAGCAACGGTACGGCGTCACGCCGAAGAAAGCCAAGACCGTCGCCACAGAACTGTAGCGCGGCAAGTCCGGCCCTCCATTCCCAGCCCGCGTGTCGAGCCGTCCCAACTGATCCGACGATTCATGGGCGCTGGCGAACCTACCTGACCTTGGCCTGAATGGGCTTCATCAACTGCATCTGCTGGCGATACTCGTCGGTGATCTGCCTGGCCTCGCTGTTGCCGGTGATCACCCGGGGCGTGATCAGCACGATCAGTTCCGAGCGACCACGCTGGCGACGGGTATTGCCGAACAACCAGCGCAGGCCGGGAACCCGACCCAGGTACGGCACGCTGTTGTCGCTGCCATTTTCGTTCTGCTTGATCAGGCCGCCGAGCAGGATGGTCTGCCCGCTTTGTACCGCCACCTGGGTCGACACCGCCCGGGTGGAGATGGTCGGGTTGCCGTTGGCATCGACGGTGCTGCTGGCGTTGCTGACCTGTTGCTGGATATCCAGGTACACCAGGCCGCCGGGGTTGATCCGGGGCACCACGTCGAGGATCACGCCGGTCTGGATGTATTGCACCGAGCTGGTGCTGATGGTGGTGGTGTTGGTGTTGATGGTGGTCTGGTTGATCGGGATGTTGTCGCCAACCTGAATCTGCGCCTGCTGGTTGTTCATCACCACCAGCGACGGGGCCGACAGCACGCGGGTGTTGCCCTCGGTCTCCAGGGCGTGCAGGGCCACTTGCAGGTTGTTGCTGACGAACGAGTAGAACAGCGCGTCGGTGCTGCCCAGGGCCGCGCCGCCCTGGCCCAGCGCGCCTTGGCTGCCGGAGGCGTTTTCGATGCCCTTGGTGGTGGCGTTGCCGGCCAGGCGCCCCAGGTACCATTGCACCCCGAGGTTCAGCGAGCCGGTCAGGCTGACTTCCAGAATCCGCGTTTCGATCTGTACCTGCAGCGGTGTGTTGTCGAGCCGTTGAATGGCCGACTGGATCTCGGCCCATTGGCTCGGCCGGCTGCGCACCAGCAATTGGTTGCTGCTTTTTTGCGCGGAAATGCGTACCGAGTTCGTCGGGTTGCTGGCGTCGGGCCTCGCCCTTGAGGTATTCGCGGCAGTGGGTGGCCCCAGTTGCAAGTCGTCCGCTGCCCGGTCCGGCGAGACAGGGGTGTCGGCGTCGTTTCTCACTGGCGGCGGCAGGCTCTGGCTGCCACCGGTGTTGCCGGGCAACCCGAGGCCGTTGCCGGCCGCTGCGCCCGGCCCGTTGCCGAAACCGTTACTGGTCAGCGTCACGGTGCGCAACCCCGGCGCGACCTGCGCCGCGGCATCCTCGGTGACCGGCTCGTCGCTATAGATCTGGCGCAGGTAACGGGCCAGGTCGGTCGCCTTCATGTTGCGCACGTCGTAGACATACATCTGCGGCTCATCGCCGCCGCCCTGGTCGATGGTGTCGATCCAGCGGCGCACATCGTTGAGGTATTCCGGTTGTGACGAGATGGCGACAATCGCATTGGTGCGTTCGATGGGCAGCAGGCGCAGCATGCCCGCCAGCGGTGTACCGCTCTGGGCGCCGAACAGGCGATCGAGTTCAGGCATCAGTTGCGTGACATTGGCCCGCTTGAGATTGAAGACGCCGATGGACATGCCCTTGAGCCAGTTGACGTCGAAGGTGTCGATGGTCTGCTGGTAGTTGTTCAGTTCCTCCGGGGTGCCGGCCATCACCAGCGCATTGCGCGAGGTATCGACGACCAAAAAGGCACTCTCGCGGGCAAACGGCTTGAGCAGTTTCTGCATATCGAGCGCTGCGATGTAGTTCAGCACGAAAAAACGCGCGCTCAGGCCGTTGCCTGGGGGGGCAATGGATTGGCTGGGCGTGAGCTGGCCCGCGACCGCCTGGTTGGCCGGCAGAACCAGATAACGCTCGCCCTGGCGGACGATCGCGTTGTTGGTCCAGGACAGCAGCGTTTCGAGAATGGAAAAGGCCTGGGCCTTGTCCACCGGTTTCGAGGTCGAGAAGGTCACGTCCCCCGTCACCCCCTGGCCAATACCATAGTTCTGCTTGAGCACATCACCGAGGATGACGTTGACCACCGCCTGGATCGGTACGTTGGCGAAGTTGAGCATCGTTCCGGCATCGTCTGCCGGGGACGGGCGCGGCCTTGCGGTCGCGCGGTCATGGCTGGCCACACCCGTGCTGCTGCGGATGATCGACGGGCCTGAAACCGGCGGTGCCGGGTAGGGCGCCAGGGGGACCGCGGCAGGTACCGTCGCGGGTTCCTGGCGCGGTCGATCCGTGCCCGTGCCCGCCAGTCCCTGGCGCAGCAACAGGTCATCTTGAACTTCATCGGTCACGGGCGAGGTGCAGCCCGCGAGCAGGATGACGCTGATCAGGCAGGGCCGGGCGATTCGTTCGATCACATCGATTCATCCTTGTAGAGCGCCTAATGCGCGGCGGTGGCCGGCAATTTCAAAACGGGGATGCTCAGTTCCTGCTCGCTGGACCTGAAGCTCAGCGAGACTTTTTCAGCGGTTATCCGTTCGACCCGCCAGCCGTTGGGCAGGACATCGCCCTGCGCGGCGCTCAGGCTCTTGCCGTCGGAGGTCTTGAACAGCGCCTTGCGCAAGCTCGTGGAAACGGCGATGCCGTTCAGCGACAGGCCGGCGAGCGCTTGCGTATCGTGGTCGCCAGTGGCTGCCGGGTCCGACGGATCGGCCTGGCGGTCGCGATTGAACAGCGGTCGCTGCCATATCCCGGCATAGGACGACAGCGCAGGTGCCGCTTCGGGCTTCACGGTGGCCGCCGGCACCACCGGCGGCGGGGCCTCCGGCTCTGGGCCCCACTCGATACCCGTGCCAAGCCCCTCGAACAAGGCCAGGCACAGGGTCGCCATCGACACCACGAAAGCGCCCAGGCAAAGCGTGAGTCGGTCGGGGATTTTCATGTGGACGGCGCCCCTTTCCGGGTGGGGAGGGTTTTATCCGGCGGGTTGCCCAGGTAGGCGCTGATTTGCAGTTGTACCGCCAGGCGCTGGGCGGTCCCGGTCGCCGCAAGCGGGTTCCTGCGTATGTCGAGGGTTTCGACGAACAGCGCCACCTGCTGGTTCTCCAGGCCGTGGAGCAGCGTCACCAGCGGGGCAATGGCACAGTCCAGGCTGACGCTGACCTTGACCTGGCGATAGGGCGCGTTGTCTGCGACGGCCATCGGGATACGGTTGTTCATCGTGCAACCACCGTTGTCCGGCGGCAGCGCCTGGACCTTGGCCACCACCCACTGCATGAGCTGCGCGGTGGCGGTACCAGCGTCGGCATCCGGCAGCAGGCTGTCGTTGCCCGCCGGCGTGTTCCGGGCCTGGGCCAGTTGCGCCTGCAGCCGTGGGCGATGGGCTTCAAGCGCCTGGTAGCGCTGGTGCTGGATGCGCAATGCCGCCATGTTCGCCTCGATCGATTGCAGGGGGGCGGTGAACCACCAGTGGATACCGATGAAATAGACGGCGCTCAGGCACAGTACGGCCAGTATCAGGGCCGCCGCCCGCTGGTCACGGTGTGTCAGGCGTAGCGGCATGTCGTGCCTCCCGGGAACGCAGTCGGGCGGTGAGATTGAGGCGGTCCAGGCCGGTGTTCGCATCGGCCTGGATCACGCCCTGGAATTGCAGGTCCTGCAGGTGCGCGCAGTGCTTCATCCTGCCGATCAGCTCGCTGGCCCGGCTGCTTTGCGCGCTGAGGGTCAGGCGATCCTGGGCATCGATGGTCAACTGTTCCAGCCAGGTGTCGGCGGGTATGCAGTCGGTCAGTTCCTGCAGCAGGGCCGTCCTGGGCAGCGACTGGGCTTTTTGGGTCTGCACGTAGCGCCCGGTGTCGAGCAGTTCATCGAGCCGTTGGCGCAATACTTCAAGCTGTCGGGTATCGTTGCGCAGCGCGTCGACCTCGGCGCCCATGGTATCCAGTGCCGATTGGCGACCATGCACCCACAGCAACATGGCGAGCAGCACCAGCCCGGCGCCGAGCAGGGCGAGCCCCAATTGCAGCCGGCGGACCGGGTGGCGCGCCTGCGGACGGCGGTGCAGTACCAGCAGGTTGACGTTCAGGCGCGAACCGTCGCGATCCAGAGCGTCGATGGCATCGATGCGCCAGCCGTGTCGTGCGGCTTCATCGAGGATCGTGTCGATCCGCTCGCGCAGGGCGGCCACCAGGGTCAGGTCGAACACCGCTCGAGTCCGCTCCGGCGGGTTATCGCAGACGGCATCGAAATAGACCTGGGCAGCCTTGAACGGCGTGTACTTGTCCATTTCGAAGGCCAGGGCCGCATGCACCTGCAGGGCGGCGGCATGGGGCAGTTGCACGTGGGCGAGCAGGACCTGCGTGTTGGGCATCAGCAGGACCTGGCGCTGGCCCGCCAGCGACTCATCGGCCGTGCGGGGGCTAGGCAAACCCTGTTCGGGCCAGCGCAGCAACTGTTCCCGGTTCGCCGCGGCCAGGCGCTCGCGCCAGCGCCGGGGCAGGCACCCCAGCAGTTCCCGTCGCCACCAGCGCAGGAACCGTGGCAGAGGCGAAGCGTGCCAGCGCTGCGAGAACTGACGTGTGGCCTGCCGCAGTGGGCCGAGCCAGCGGTTTTCGGGTGTCTTCATTCCTGCCACCGCAACACGCGATAGAGCTGCAGGCCGCCTGCCTGGGGATTGAGCAGGAAGGTCACGCTCAGGGTTGCCGAAACCGCTGAGGGCAACGTGGCCTTTATCCGGGCGCTGTAGAGGGGGCCGGCAGGGCTTTCGAGTACGGGGGGCGGTAGCTTGAGCGCGGCTCGCAGCGGCGCGGTGGCAAGGTCCGGATCGGGCCGCGCCTGGCCGGTCCAGAGCGTCAGGTTCGGGGCCAGGCGGGCGTAGAGCGGACGATCCATCGCCGCGAACAACTGAAGCGCCTCGACGCTCCTTGGCGGGTTGCTGGCGCTGCGCCGTTCCGCCAGCTCCCGACTCAACCGGCGAGCCTGCCCGGGGCTGGCCCCCAGGTACCGCACGACTTGCTCGAAGTCTTCGGCGCTGACCTGGTTCAGATCGATCTTGCCGCGTTCGCTGTGCAGTTCGAGGCTCAGTTGGGCGTCTTCGATCGTCAGGTGATAGCGGCGGCCATCGGCGATCATGGTGGGCGTTTTGCCTGAGAGATCCTGCACCACCCGGGCCAGCCCCGACTCGGCCGCGAGCAGGGCACGGGTGCGCTGCAGGGCGTAGGCGCTCTGGCGGTTTTCCAGGCGCACCGAACCCACCACCACGGCCATCATCAGGCTCAGCAGCGCCAGGGCCCAGAGCGCCAGGACCAGTGCGGCCCCGCGGGTGTCGTGCAGGCTCGGGGTCTTCATGGCGAGGCCTGGGTGTCGCTGAGGCGCAGGGCGATCTCCAATGGCGGCCAACTGATCGGGCCATCGGGTTGCAGTTCGATACGCAGCGCCAGCGGCAGGCGCTCCGGCCACGGCCAGCGCGGCAGCCAGTCGGTGGGGTGCAAGGCATTGTCCAGGCCGCGGTAGCTCAACTGCCAGTGCTCCAGATCGTGCAGCAGGACCTGCGGTTCTGCCCAGGGATGCAGGCCACGGTCGTCGAACTGGAAGAAGGCCACTTGCAGGTTCTTCGATCCGTTACGGTCTTGGATCAGCGAGAACACCTGCAGGGGCAGGCCACCTGCCAGCCGTGTCGGCAGTGGGGCGACCAGGCTCAACTGTTCGTGCTCACCCTCGAACACTGTGCCGTTGTTCGTGTCATCCCGGCGAAACGCGGTGGGGTAGGCCTGTTGCGCTGAGCTTCTGAGAAAGTCCTGGGCCGAGCGGATCTCGTCCAGGCGGCTGGAATAACGTTCGCCCAGCTCCTGGGTACGGCTGCTGGCGGTCAGCGTCGAGGCGATCAGCAGCATCAGCAGCCCGAGCAGGCCGAGGGCGATCAGCACTTCCAGCAAGGTGAAGCCGTGCTGGCGTGCTGTCATGGTCGGGCTCCCGCGACCTGGCCCTGGGCACGCAACGTGACGAAGCGCTCCTGGCGGCCATCCTGTTCCAGCACCAGTTCCAGCCGATAGAGGTCGACCGGCGCAGCGCCGGGTTGGACAGTAGCGGTGAGTTGCCATTGCACCTGCGCCAGGCTGCCGTGCCACTGCCCCGGCTTGAGCGGGTCGCGACGCTGCTCGTCGAACAGACTCCTGGCCAGCAGGGCCATGCGGGTGCTCTGCTCGTCGTGCAGCAAGGCCTGGCTCGTCGTGCCCATGGCGTTGAGGTAAACGGTAAAACCGATGCTCAGCAGGAGCACGGCGGCGAGCATCTCCAGCAGGGTGAAACCGTTCTCGGTCGCGCCGTTCATGGCCGCGCCCCGTCCTGCCAGCTGACCTTGCCGGTCAGCCAGGCGACATCCACCCGCCAACTGTTCGCACCGCGTTGCAGGTAAATGTTGCCGCCACTGGAGCCGCCATCCGGGTAGAACTCGATCGCCCCCTCCCGGGACGATGACAGGTCGGCGGCGGTGGTCAGGCGCAGGTGCATGTCTTCGGGCAGGCGCTGTTCGGCCTGGTTGTCGACTCGATAACTGTTGCGCAGCAGATCCACGTGCAAGGTGGCCGGTTGCCCGCTCAGCACGGCGTGGTTGCGGGCACTGCGCAGGGCCAGGCCCAGTTCGCGTCGGGCCTGGCGTTCGCGGGCGTTGTCCAGGCCGCCGGCAACGCCATGGGCCAGCAGGCTGACACCGGTCGCGATGATCAGCAGCACCACCAGCATTTCCAGCAGGGTGAACCCCCGTGCGACACCGAGGCCGGTCATGGCTATTCCCAGTTGCCCAGGTCGGCGTTGTAGCCATCGCCGCCGGGTTGTCCGTCCTTGCCGAGGAAGACCAGGTCGAAGGCACCATGGGCACCGGGGACGCGATAGCCGAAGCCATGACCGTAGGGGTCCAGCAGGTCGCTGGGTTTGGCATAGGGCCCGTTCCAGTGGTGGACATTGGCCGGCGCATTCGTCAAGTCGAGCAGTTCCCTGGGCGGCGCGCCGACGTCCAGGGCGTAGCCTTCGATCTTCATCGACAGGCTGGCCAGTTGTGCCTTGCCCGCGCCGTACTTGCCCTTGTCGATATTGGCCCCGACCTGGCGCACGACGATGGTGGCGATCACCCCGAGCAGCACGATCACGGCGAGCATTTCCAGCAGGGTGAAACCGGGGTGACGGTACAGCGAATGCTTGCGACGCATGGTGGATTCCCTTCAGAGGTTATTGGTCAGGCTCATCAGCGGCAGCATGATCGCCAGCATGATCACGCCCACCAGCGCCGCCATCAGCAGCGTCATGCCGGGGACCAGGGCGGCGAGCAGGCGATCGATATGGCGTTTGGCCTCGGCGTCGAAAATGCTCGCGACCTTGAGCAGCATCCGTTCCAGTTGCCCCGACTCCTCACCGACCTGAATCATCTGGATCGCCAGTTCCGGGAAGGTCGCGGTGGCGTGCAGGGCGGTCGACAACGGGCTGCCGTCCTTGACCTTGACGATGGTCTGCTCGACCGCATCGCGCAGTACCTGGTTGCGGCAGACCTGGCGGGCGATGTCGAACGCGCCGACGAGGGCGACTCCCTGGCCCAGCAGCGTGCCCAGCGTATGGGCCAGCCGCGCGGTTTCCAGGCGTAACAGCAGGGGGCCGATGACCCGTGCGCGGAGCATCAGGCGGTGGTATTGCAGGCGACCCCGGGTCGTTCGCAGGTGCTGGCCCAGCCAGGCGAGCAGCAGGAGCATGGCCCCGAGCAGATGCAGGAAGTAGTGGCCCAGAAACTGGCCGAGGGCGAGGATCACTTCGGTGATCAGCGGGACGGGTACGCCCAGGCCGCTGAAGATCGGCACGAACTGCGGCACCACATAGGCCAGCAGCAGGACCAGCGAACCCAGCACGCCAACCAGCAGGAAGGCCGGATAGATCAGTGCGTTGATCACCTCGCCACGGACTTTCCGGGTCCGTTCCAGGTAGGCGGCCAGGTGTCCCAGCGTATCGCCCAGGGCACCGCCGGCTTCTCCGGCGCGCACCAGGCTGAGGTACAACGGCGAGAAGGATGGGCCCTCGGCGGCCATGACCGCCGACAACGGCTGGCCGCCCTTGACCCCCTCATGGAGGCGTTCGAGCAGGCGCCGCGCCTGGGGTTTGCCCGGCTGGCGAACCAGGGTCGTGAGCGCTCGCTCCAGCGGCTGGCCGGCATCGAGCAGCGTGGCCAGTTGCAGGGTGAACCGCTCCAGGTCCTGGCCGGCCAGGGGGGCAGGATGGAACCACGACCCGCTGACGGCGCTGCCGGCCAGCGCCGGTTCGAGTTGCAGGATCAGCAGGCCACGTTCCTGCAACTGGCTGGCGGCTTCGTCGTCGTCCGCTGCATCGAGTGCCCCGTCGAGGGGGTTGCCGTTCGGGTCGAGGGCGCGATAGCGATAGCGATAGTGTTCCATGGTTATTCGCCCTGGGTGACGCGCAGGACTTCTTCCAGGCTGGTGATACCCGCCAGGGCCTGGCGCAAGCCGTCCTCGTACAGGGTTCGCAGCCCGCCGGCGCGGGCCGCCTGTTCCAGGGTCGCGGCATCGGCGTGGCGCATGAGCAGCGAGCGCAGGCTGTCGTTCATCACCAGCAGTTCACTGAGGGCGCTGCGCCCGCGATAACCACTGCCGGGGGCATCCGCGCGGGGGCGGTAGAGGCGGATCGGACGTTCGTCGGTAAAGCGCTGCAGTTGATGCTCGGCCACCAGCTCCGCTGGCGCCTCGAAGCTTTCCCGCCACTCGGGGTCCAGCCTGCGCACCAGGCGCTGGGCGAGAATGCCGTTGACTGTCGAGGCGATCAGGTAGCTTTCGACGCCCATGTCGAGCAGGCGGGTGATGCTGGCGGCGGCGCTGTTGGTGTGCAGGGTGGACAGCACCAGGTGGCCGGTCAGCGAGGACTGGATGGCGATCCGGCAGGTTTCCAGGTCGCGCATTTCGCCGATCATGATCACGTCCGGATCCTGGCGCACGATGGAACGCAGTACTTTGGCGAAATCCAGGCCGATACCCGGCTTGACCTGGATCTGATTGATCCCCTCCAACTGATATTCGACCGGGTCCTCGACGGTGATGATCTTGCGTTTGGCGGTATTGAGCCGCGACAGGGCGGTGTACAGGGTGGTGGTCTTGCCCGAGCCGGTAGGGCCGGTGACCAGCAGGATGCCGTGGGGCCGTTCGAGCACGCCCAGCAGGGCGTCCAGGCGCGCGCCATCGAAGCCCAGGCTCGGGAAATCGAACGTCACGGTCTGGCGATCGAGCAGGCGCATCACCACCGACTCGCCGAAACTGGTGGGCACGGTGGAGACCCGCAGGTCCAGCTCCTTGCCCTGCATGCGCAGCATGATGCGGCCGTCCTGCGGCAGGCGGCGTTCGGCGATATCCAGCCGAGCCATGATCTTGATACGCGAGATCACCGCGGCCGATGAGCCGACGGGGGGCGCCTCGGCCAGTTGGAGCACGCCATCGACGCGGTAACGGATATTGAGCTGGTTCTCGAACGGCTCGATATGGATGTCCGAGGCCCGTTGTTCGACGGCCCGTTGCAGCAGCAGGTTGACCAGGCGGATCACCGGGGCTTCGGAGGCGAGATCCTTGAGGTGTTCGATATCGGTTTTCTGGTTGCCGGTATCTTCCTCCAGATTCTCGATCAGGGTGCCCATCGCGCTGCGGCCTCGTCCGTAGTAGCGCTCGATCAGTTGCTCGATATCGCCGCGTTGGCCGATGGACAGGCGCACCGGGCATTGGCAGGCATAGGCCAGGGCATGCAGGGCATCGGGCTGGTTCGGGTTGGCGATCAACACATGCAGCTCGCTGCCCGGGCAGGACAGCGGGACCAGGCAATGCTCCTTGAGAAAGCGCGGTGCCAGCTCCGGTGGCGTCTCCAACTGCGCGGGGGCGTCCGCCAGCGTCAGCACGGGCGTCTCCAGCAGGGTCGACCAGGCCTGGGCCAGGTCCTGCTCGGACACCAGGCCCAGGCGTGCGAGCAGTTCGGTCGAGTCGTGCCGTGCGTTGCCGTCCTGCAACTGCTGGGTCCGCTCGATATCGATGCGTTTCAGGCGACCTTCGCTGACCAGCCAGTCGATGGCCAGTCTGTCCGGATTCGGGGACATCAGGGCGTTCATGCTGCGCTCTCCAGGCTCCATGCCTCGGGTACAGCATGAATCCGATGGCCTCGGGCGCCTACTGTCAGAAATGACAGTTCCGCTGACCGTTGGTCGGTTTGTCGGGGGGCTCTGGGATGCCGCCAAGGCCCCATGACCATTGGTCCGAACTGTCAGAAATGACAGTAGGCGGCCTTTCAGGTGCAGGGATAGCTTGGCGTGGATGGAGGAGTTTTGGTTTCCATTCCTTCGACCATTCGGTCGATGGTCAGATTCGCAGGAGCGATATCATGTCCACTTCTATTGCTAGAAAAGTGTTGGGCCCGGTTTTTCTGCTGTTGGGCCTCTTGTCCGCATTACCGGCTTCGGCCAACGTGATCGTGTCATGCACGGGGACGCTGGATGGTGCCCTCGACCCAGGCCTCACTTCGGTTGCCGCGCCTCAGGTCGGAGAGGTGCAAGCCAGCATCGTTTCCTCGGCGACTTGCACCCTGGTGGGGACCACCGTTCAGCCTGCCAGATTGGAACTGAGTGCGACCGTGAGCTCCGGCTCATGTACCGGTTTTACGTTGAATCCGGGGAGCACCAACATGACGATCACCTGGGATGACAACTCGACGAGCGCGGCGACCTTTGCCCCTTCCAACCCGTTGACCTTTTTGTTGCCGGGGCCTCTTGCGGGCAGTTTCCTGATCACTAGCGGACATGCTGCTGGCCATACGATGGTCATCACGGGGGTACCGTCCATAAGCGCTGCACTGGCGGCCTGCCTACTTCCCGGCGCGGCACCGGTCCGGCACCTGGGCTTCCCGATTTCCTTCGTTGTGATCTGAGGCCATCGAAAACGGGGGAGCAGGGCTCCCCCCGTTTCAAGCGCTTGAAGTGCCTGCGCCCGGCCCGCTCAGCGCAACCAGATCTCGCTGACCGAATGATCGCGGGACTTGCGCACCACCAGGTCGGCGCGCTCGCGGGTCGGCAGGATGTTTTCCAGCAGGTTGACCCGGTTGATGTCGTGCCAGATCTGCCGGGCGGCCTCCGGAGCCTCCTCGGGCGGCAGGTCGGCCAGTTTGCGGAAGTAGGCGCCACGTGCACGGAACGCGGTCTTCTGCAGCAGCAGGAAGCGGTCGACGTACCACTGCTCGATATCCTGCTCGTCGGCATCCAGGTAGATCGAGAAGTCGAAGAAGTCGGAGACGATGGTGCTCGGCCGCGCGCCGTCGTTGCCATGGGTCTGCAGCACGTTCAGCCCCTCGAAGATCAGGATGTCCGGCCGATTCACCACCTGGTACTGGTCCGGAACGATATCGTAGCTGACGTGGGAATAGATCGGCGCCCGCACCTCGTCTTCGCCGGCCTTGATGTTGGCGAGGAATTTGACCATCTGCCGGCGGTCGTAGCTTTCCGGGAAGCCCTTGCGGTGCATGATGCCGTCGGCGACCAGCTTGCTGTTGGGGTAGAGGAAGCCGTCGGTGGTGACCAGGGCCACGTTCGGGTGGTCCGGCCAGCGCGCCATCAAGGCCTGCAGGACGCGGGCGAAGGTGCTCTTGCCCACCGCGACGCTGCCGGCGATCGCCAGGATGTAGGGGCCGCGCGGGCTGGCGCGGCCGAGAAAGGTGTCCTTGATGCCGGCCAGGTTGCGGGCCGCGCCGACGTGCAGGCTGATCAGGCGCGACAGCGGCAGGTAGACGTTGGCAACGTCCTCGAGGGAAATGTCCTCGTTGACTCCGCGCAGGGCCGCCAGGTCGTCTTCCGACAGCGTCAGCGGGGTGTTGGCGCGCAGTCCGGCCCACTCCGTGCGGCTCATTACCAGATAGTCATCAGCGGTCATTGGTTATTGTTCCACGTCCTGTTCAATCGGCTGATTATCCAACGAGTTGCCCCTGTCTGTCCGAAGGTCAGAATAATCTTTTGAATCCATTGGATATTCTGTAGCCTTGCGGCGCTGAAAAGCACTCCATGCCTGATGGATTCACCTTCCCGGTCGCTGCTTCACCTAGGCTGTGTACGAAATTGTTTGAAACGCAGGTTAGGCAAGGCAAAAACCGGCGAGGAAGCGGAGTTTACTGGAGTAAATGAGCATTCCGAGCTGGTTTTTAACGCCGCATAACCAAGTTTCAAGCGATTTCGTACATAGCCTAATATCCCGCTTCGGAAAGAGGCGGGGGCCGGGGTATACTCGACTTTCGCGCTCACGCGCTTGCAGGTCTTGCGAACATGACGCAAATTTCCGAACGCCTTCTGGTTCAAGCCCACCTCGACGCCAAGCAACCCAAACCGTTGAGTGCCGAGCAGGAGGCGACGCTCCGTGCCGAAATCGCCGCCGAGCTCAAGGCTCAGGACGCGGTGCTGGTGGCCCACTTCTACTGCGACCCGATCATCCAGGCCCTGGCCGAGGAAACCGGCGGTTGCGTGTCCGACTCCCTGGAAATGGCCCGTTTCGGCGCCGCTCACCCGGCCAAGACCGTGCTGGTGGCCGGTGTGCGCTTCATGGGCGAGACGGCGAAAATCCTCACGCCGGAAAAACGCATTCTGATGCCGACCCTGGACGCGACCTGCTCGCTGGACCTGGGCTGTCCGGTGGACGAGTTCTCCGCCTTCTGCGACCAGCATCCGGAGCGTACCGTGGTGGTGTATGCCAACACCTCGGCGGCGGTGAAGGCGCGGGCGGACTGGGTGGTGACCTCCAGTTGCGCGCTGGAAATCGTCGAAAGCCTGATGGACAACGGCGAGAAGATCATCTGGGCGCCGGACAAGCACCTGGGCCGCTATATCCAGAAGCAGACCGGCGCCGACATGCTGCTGTGGGACGGTGCCTGCATCGTTCACGAGGAATTCAAGTCCCGGCAACTGGAAGACATGAAGGCGCTGTACCCCGATGCGGCGATCCTGGTCCACCCGGAATCGCCCGAGTCGGTGATCGACCTGGCCGATGCGGTCGGCTCCACCAGCCAGTTGATCAAGGCGGCGCAGACCTTGCCGAACAAGACCTTCATCGTCGCCACCGATCGCGGCATCTTCTACAAGATGCAGCAGTTGTGTCCGGAGAAGGTCTTCATCGAGGCGCCGACCGCCGGTAACGGTGCGGCGTGCCGCAGTTGCGCCCACTGTCCGTGGATGGCGATGAATACCCTGGAGCGCACGCTGCAGTGCCTGCGCGAGGGCAGCAACGAGATCTTCGTCGATCCGTCGATCATTCCGCGGGCGGTACGCCCCTTGAAGCGGATGCTGGACTTCACCCAGGCGGCACGGATGAAGCTGAGCGGCAACGCCTGAGCCGTTTTCGCTTTGCGAGGTGTGCGGGTTCCGGGTAGGGCTTAGCGGCCTCTTCGCGGGCAAGCCTCGCTCCTACAAGGGATAGTGTCATGCGCCAAACGGTGTACGACGCAAATCCGTAGGAGCGCGGCTTGCCCGCGAATACAGTCGCAAGCCTGGCTCGCCCCCCAAGCCACCGGCATCACCCTCGGATCCGGTGTGAGCGCCAGCGCTTGCGTCAGCCGCCCATCATGTCCTTGACCAGGCGTTCCTGGTCGATCATTTCCTTCTGCCGTGCGTCGATCCGCGAGGCCAGCTGGAAGTTCGGCGCCCGGCGCTTGGCGAAGTCCAGTTGCTGGATCGCCTGCTTGTAGTCGCCAACCAGGGCGAAGTATTCGGCCCGCGCCTGGTGCAGGCCGATGATGTTGCCGGACTGACCACGGGTTTCGGCGATCTGGTACCAGATGTCCGGGTCATCCGCACGGGTCTTGAGCAGGTCGACCAGCACCTTCTCGGCTTCGGCAGGCTTGTTCTGCTTGCCCAGCAGGTCGACCTGGAGCTGCTTGAGCGGATAGTTGCCCGGATACAGGGCCAGCATCCGCTCGGTGCGCTGCGCGGCATCCGGCAGGCGGCCGCTGCTGATGTCGAGCTCGATCTGGGCCAGGTTGTAGATGATTTCGTTGGGCGACTTGGCCAGCAGTTGCTTGAGGTTCTCCCGCGCATCATTCAACTGGCTGCCCTTGATCTGGGCGATGGCCAGGCCATAGCGGGCGATCTCGGACTTGGGGTTTTCGTCCAGTTGGGCGCGGAAGCGCTTGGCCGCCAGCCCCGGGGAATCCTCGTAGGAGAGCATGACCCGGGCGCGAATCAGTTGGTAGCGCAGGCTGTCCTCGATACCGCCGGGCTTGGCCTGTTCGGCGCGGTTGCGGGTGTCGGCGATCCGCGATTCGGTGACCGGGTGGGTCAACAGGAATTCCGGTGGCTTGGCATCGAAGCGGTAGATGCGCATCAGGCGTTCGAACATGGTCGGCATGTTGCGCGGATCGTAGCCGGCCTTCTCCAGGTTGAGGATGCCGATCCGGTCGGCCTCCTGCTCGTTCTGGCGGGAGAAGCGCTGTTTCTCCTGGAAGGCGGCGGCCTGGGTCCCGGCGATGGTGGCGATACCGGCATCGCCGCCGCCGGCTGCGGCGACGATGATCCCGGTCAGCAGGGCTGCCATCATCGGCAACTGCATGCGTTGCTGGGCTTCGACGCCGCGGGCGAAGTGGCGTTGCGACAGGTGCGCCAGTTCGTGGGCCAGTACCGAAGCATACTCGCCTTCGGTCTGGGCGTTGAGGAACAGGCCGCCGTTGATCCCGATGATCCCCCCGGGTGCGGCGAAGGCGTTGAGCTGGTTGCTGTCGATCAGGATGAATTCCAGGCGCCGGTCCTGTACCTGGCTGGTTTCGACCAGCTTGTAGACCGTGGTTTCCACGTAGTCCTTGAGCTGCGGATCGTTCAGTTGCTTGACCTGGCTGCGCAGCAGGCTCAGCCAGGCGCGGCCCAACTGGTATTCCTGCTGGGGCGAGACGATGGCGGAGCTGGCGTCACCGAGTGACGGCAGGTCGTCGGCGAAGCCGGGGGAGGCGAGCAGGCAGGCGAGCGTCAGCAGGGTGGGGCGCAGAAATGTCATGCACAGGGCTCTAGTTCGGCAAAGCCCTTACTGTAGCCGCACACCACGTCGACGACCAGAGGTGGTATCGCTTGGGTTATCCTAGGCGGCTCGAACCCTCCGATCCGACACGCCGCCAGGAGTGAAGCAATGACCGACGCTGTAGAGTACGACGCCGAGCTGGATGCCAGCGGCCTGAACTGCCCGCTGCCACTGCTCAAGGCCAAGCTTGAACTCAATCGCCTGGCCAGCGGCGCGGTACTCAAGGTGATCGCCACCGATGCCGGTTCGCAGCGGGATTTCCGCACCTTCGCCAAACTGGCCGGGCATACGCTGTTGCGCGAGGAGGAAGACGCCGGGGTCTATCGCTATTGGCTGCGCAAGGCCTGAATGTCCAGCACTTAAATCGTTAGGGATTATTGATGTTCAAAGTGTTACGTGACTGGATCCAGCGCTACTTTTCCGACGAGGAAGCGGTGGTATTGGCCGTTCTGCTGTTCCTGGCGTTCACGGCCGTGCTGACCCTGGGCAAGATGCTCGCGCCGGTCCTGGCGGGCATGGTTCTGGCCTATCTGATGCAGGGCCTGGTGTTTGGCCTGGAGCGCATGCGCCTGCCTGGCGCGGCTGCGGTCGGCCTGGTGTTCGCGCTGTTCATGGGTTGCCTGTTGCTGTTCATGCTGGTGGTGGTGCCGCTGCTCTGGCACCAGTTGATCACGCTGTTCAACGAGTTGCCGGGGATGCTGGCCAAGTGGCAGTCGTTGCTGCTGTTGCTGCCGGAACGTTATCCACACCTGGTGTCCGACGAGCAGGTGTTGCAGGCGATCGAGGTGGCGCGGGGCGAAATCGGCAAGTTCGGCCAGTGGGCGCTGACCTTCTCGCTGTCCAGCCTGCCGCTGCTGGTCAACATGATGATCTACCTGGTGCTGGTGCCGATCCTGGTGTTCTTCTTCCTCAAGGACCGGGCGAAGATCCGCGACTGGGTGCGTGGCTACCTGCCGCGCGAGCGGGCGCTGATCACCCGGGTGGCGGAGGAAATGAACCGGCAGATTGCCAACTACATCCGTGGCAAGGTGATCGAGATCATCATCTGCGGTGGGGTCACCTACATCGCTTTCGTCGCACTGGGCCTCAATTACGCCGCCTTGCTGGCCCTGCTGGTGGGGCTCTCGGTGGTGGTGCCGTATGTCGGCGCGGTGGTGGTGACCGTGCCGGTGACCCTGATCGCGCTGTTCCAGTGGGGCTGGAGCGACCAGTTCATCTACCTGATGGCGGTCTACGGGATCATCCAGACCCTCGATGGCAACGTGCTGGTGCCGCTGCTGTTCTCCGGGGCGGTGAACCTGCACCCGGTGGCGATCATCTGCGCGGTGCTGCTGTTTGGCGGGTTGTGGGGCTTCTGGGGGGTGTTCTTCGCCATTCCGCTGGCGACGCTGTTCAAGGCCGTGCTGGATGCCTGGCCGCGCAGGGAGCCGATCGTGGCGCCGTTGCTGTAGGAGGATTGGCTTTTTTGTGGGAGCGGGCTTGCCCGCGAAGCTTTTGGCGGTCTTGCGGGCCTCTTCGCGGGCAAGCCCTGCTCCTACAGTTCGGTGTCGATCACAACATTCACGTACTACACCAGCCTGTAGGAGCAGGCGGTGCGGCGATCCGACTTGCCCGCGAAGCTTCTAGCGGCCCAACCGGTCAGGCCTTGTTCAGCGCCTGCGCCGCGGCCAGTACCTCGTCCACGTGGCCCGGCACCTTCACGCCCCGCCATTCCTGGCGCAGCACGCCTTTCGCATCGATCAGGAACGTGCTGCGGTCGACGCCCAGGTATTCCTTGCCGTAGAGCTTCTTCAGCTTGATCACGTCGAACAGCTGGCAGACCGCCTCATCCTTGTCGCTGATCAGCTCGAAGGGAAACGCCTGCTTGCACTTGAAGTTCTCGTGGGACTTCAGACCATCGCGCGAAACGCCGAAAACCTCGGTGTTGGCCGCCTGGAATGCCGCGTACTGGTCGCGAAAGCCCTGGCCCTCGGTGGTGCAGCCCGGGGTGCTGTCCTTGGGGTAGAAGTAGATCACCACCTGCTTGCCCTTCAACTCGGACAGGCTGACGGTCTTGCCGCTGGTGGCAGGTGCCTGGAAATCGGTTACGGCTTCATTGATGACAACGGCCATGCTGGCTCCTTACATGGGGTTCTGTGGGCGCCACGGTTCGATCAGCGCATCGAGGTTCATCGCGTCGGCGAAATCCAGGAACTGGTCGCGCAACCAGCTGATCTGCACGCCGGGCGGCAGGGTCACGGTGAAGGTGGCGTTGAGCATGGTGCCGCCGGTGTGCGGGGCCAGGTAGGTGTCGCAGGTCAGGTTCTCCAGGTCGACGTTGTGGTCGATGAAGAACTGGCACAGTTCGTTGATGATGTCCGAACGGTAGGCCGAGCTGACATAGGCGACATACGGCAGGGCCTGGGGACGGTTCTCCAGGGCACCGCTGCGCACCACGTTGACGGTCAGGTTGTGCTTCTTCGCCAGGTTCGGCAGGGCGGCCTCAAGGCGGGCCAGGGCGTCCCAGTTGCCGGAAATCTGCAGGACCAGCGCGCTGTACTCGCCATGGCGGGTCAGGCGCGAGGTCACCACGGCGCAGCGGTTTTCATGGCTGGCGCGGCACAGGACGTTGGTCAGCTCCATGGGGTTGGCGCCGAGGGCACTGATGACAAGGAATTGTTCGCGGACAGTGGGGGTGGACATGCAGCATTCCTAAAGCGATGAGCGGTCGGTACGTCGGGGCGTCATGGTTCGGCTCCTGCCCCGCGTGATGCTCGACGGCCGGGAAACGCGTCAAACCCTTGCATCGGCCTCTCAGGTGCGGGCGAGAGCGGGCGGCGGCAAGGCTGGAGCGGGTTTCGGGCGGCGAAAAGGGAGTCTGGAACCCGGCACATGACTGACTCAGTACCGATCAAAGTCTGAAGGGTAGCGAAAACCGGCGCCAAGGGGAATGCTCATGGCGAGTACTTCGCTTGTACAAGGCTGATGGCGCCAGTACCATTACCGCTCTCTTTTTCCGGCAGGAGCGGTTGCATGATTGCGGGCAGTATGGTGGCACTGGTCACACCCATGGATGCACAGGGTAATCTTGACTGGGACAGCCTGACCAAGCTGGTGGACTTCCACCTGCAAAACGGCACCAATGCCATTGTCGCGGTCGGCACCACGGGTGAGTCGGCGACCCTCGACGTGCACGAGCACATCGAAGTCATTCGTCGTGTGGTCGACCAGGTTGCCGGGCGCATCCCGGTGATCGCCGGCACGGGCGCCAACTCGACCCGCGAAGCGATCGAGCTGACCAGCAACGCCAAGAGCGCCGGCGCCGATGCCTGCCTGCTGGTGACCCCGTACTACAACAAGCCGACCCAGGAAGGCCTGTACCAGCATTTCCGTGCGATCGCCGAAGCGGTCGACATCCCGCAGATCCTCTACAACGTGCCGGGCCGTACCGCTTGCGACATGCAGGCCGAGACCGTGATCCGCCTGTCGAGCGTGCCGAACATCATCGGCATCAAGGAAGCCACCGGTGACCTGGAGCGCGCCAAGGCCATCCTGGCCGGCGTGAGCAGCGACTTCCTGGTCTACTCCGGCGACGACGCCACCGCGGTCGAGCTGATGCTGCTCGGCGGCAAGGGCAATATCTCGGTGACCGCCAACGTCGCCCCGCGTGAAATGAGCGAGTTGTGCGCCGCCGCGCTGCGTGGCGATGCCGAGACCGCCCGTGCGATCCACCAGAAACTGATGCCGCTGAACAAGACCCTGTTCATCGAATCCAACCCGATCCCCGTGAAATGGGCGTTGCATGAGATGGGCCTGATGCCGGACGGTATCCGTCTGCCGCTCACCTGGCTCAGCGCCACCTGTCACGAATCGCTGCGGCAGGCCATGCGCCAGTCCGGCGTCCTGGTTTAATTGAGGAAACACACCGCATGAAGCGATTGGCCGGACTTTCCGCACTTGCCTTGATTATCTCCAGCACCAGTGGCTGTGGCTGGCTTTGGGGCCCGGAAGGCTATTTCCGCGACCGTGGCAGCGACTACCTGGAGGCGCAGCAGACGCCAGCCATGCAGCTGCCGCCGGACGTCACCACGGGCAAGCGTCTTGACCCGCTGTTGCCGATCCCGCGCAACGTCGCCAGCGAAACCGTCAAGGGCCCGTACGAGGTGCCACGTCCGCAGCCGTTGCAGCTCGCGGCCAGTGCCAGCGACTACAGCCTGCAGAAGAGCGGCGACTCGAGCTGGATCCTGGGCCAGCACCCGCCGGCCGAAGTCTGGTCGGTGGCCATGCAGTTCTTCCAGGACAACGGTTTCCGCATTGACTCGCAACGTCCGCAGACCGGTGAATTCACCACCGCCTGGCAGCACTCCGACGAGCTGTCGGCGAGCCTGGCCAAGCGCCTGGGCAGCAGCGGCGCAGCCGGCAACGAAACCCGCGTGCGGGTACGTATCGAGCCGGGCGTGCAGCGCAATACCAGCGAAATCTACGTGGTCAGCGCCGAGCGTCCGGTGGGCAGCACGGCCAACGTCGACTTCACCGCGCGTTCGGTCAACACCGGCCTGGATTCGGCCCTGGTCGACGAAATGCTCTCGAGCATGAGCCGCAGCGCCGAGAAGGGCGGTTCGGTGTCCCTGCTGGCCGCCCGCGACTTCGATACCCCGAGCCGCGTCAGCCTGAGCCAGGACGGCAGCGGCAACCCGGTACTGAACGTCGGCGAAGACCTCGATCGTGCCTGGTCCAGCGTCGGCCGTGCCCTGGAGCAGGGCCAATGGCGTGTCGAAGACATCAACCGCAGCCTTGGCCTGTACTACATCAACCTGGCGGAAAAGGCCGAGCGCAAGAACGAGGAGCCTGGCTTCTTCGGCAAGCTGTTCGGCAGCAAACCGGCCAAGGAAGAGATCGAAGCCCGTGCCGAGCGCTACCAGGTTCGCCTGAGCAAGGTCGGCGACAGCGTGCAGGTCACCGTCGAGAAGGATATCAACACCGTGGCGCCGGCTGACGTGGCGCGTCGGGTGCTGGGTGTGATTCAGGACAACCTGGGCTGATTGCCGATGCGTTTTGCCGTTCTCGGCAGTGGTAGCCAAGGGAACGGCACACTGATAGCCAGTGGCGACACCTGTGTACTGGTCGATTGTGGTTTCTCCCTGCGGGAAACCGAGCGGCGCCTGGCGCGCCTGGGTATGCACCCGGCGCAACTGAGCGCGATCCTGGTAACCCACGAACATGCCGACCATGTGCATGGCGTGGGTTTGCTGTCTCGGCGCTACAATCTACCGGTGTACCTCAGTCGCGGCACCTTGCGCGGGATGCGCAAGCCTGTGGAGCCCGCGGGGTTCGTGGCGGGGGGCGAAACGCTGCAGATCGGCGCGCTGGCGATCGAGGTGGTTTGCGTCGCCCACGATGCCCTGGAACCGACGCAATACGTGTTCAGCGACGGCCAGCGGCGTTTCGGCCTGCTGACCGACCTGGGTTCGTACTGTGGGACCGTCATGGACCGCTACAGCGGCCTCGATGCACTGATGATCGAGGCCAATCATTGCCGCGACCTGCTGGCACGGGGGCATTACCCGTACTTTCTCAAGCAGCGGGTGGGCGGTGAACGAGGACATCTGAACAACCACCAGGCTGCCAACCTGGTGGCCGAGCTGGGCTGGCAGGGCTTGCAACACCTGGTGCTGGCCCACCTGAGCAGCAAGAACAACCTGCCGCAGCTGGCCCGGCAATGTTTTGTCGACACCCTCGGGTGCGACCCGGACTGGCTGCAACTGGCCGATCAAGATTCAGGGCTCGACTGGCGACATATCGCCGGGCCCAACAATTTAACAAGCGGAGCCCATCATGGAAAAACGTGAAGAATTCTACCGCGGCAAAGCCAAGTCGGTTTACAAGACCGACGACGCCGACCGCTTGATCCTGCTGTTTCGCAACGACACTTCGGCGTTCGACGGCAAGCGCATCGAACAACTCGATCGCAAGGGCATGGTGAACAACAAGTTCAACGCCTTCATCATGCAGAAACTCGAAGCGGCCGGTGTACCGACCCAGTTCGACAAGCTGCTGGGCGACAACGAGTCGCTGGTGAAAAAGCTCGACATGATTCCGGTGGAATGCGTGGTGCGTAACTACGCGGCCGGCAGCCTGGTCAAGCGTCTGGGTGTGGAAGAGGGCATGAAGCTCAACCCCTACACCTTCGAACTGTTCCTCAAGGACGACGCCAAGGGCGATCCGTTCATCAACGAATCCCACGTCGTGGCCTTCGGTTGGGGCACCGCCGAGCAACTGGCACGCATGAAGGAACTGTCGCTCAAGGTCAACGAGATCCTGAGCAAGTTGTTCGATGACGCAGGCCTGCTGCTGGTCGACTTCAAGCTGGAATTCGGCGTGTTCAGCGACGGCTCCATCGTTCTGGGCGACGAGTTCAGCCCGGACGGCTGCCGCCTGTGGGACAAGGACACCAAGAAGAAGATGGACAAGGACCGCTTCCGCCAGGGCCTCGGTGACGTCATCGAAGCCTACGAAGAAGTCGCCCATCGCCTGGGTGTACCGCTGTAATCGACGCAAGCATCTGATAGCACGGAATTTTTTTGCTTCAGGGGGTTCGCTTCCGGCAAAAGTGTTGGTATGATGCGCGCCATTGGAGAGATGCCAGAGTGGCCGAATGGGACGGATTCGAAATCCGTTGTACCTTCGCGGGTACCTAGGGTTCGAATCCCTATCTCTCCGCCATAACATGAAAAGCCCCTGAAGTCGCGAGACTCCAGGGGCTTTTTGCATATTGGCGTCACTCAATTTTTTACGCCTCGTGCAGCGATACCGGCTCGACCTCTGGTTTATGCTTGATTCTCATGTGGCTATAACCTATTCGAGTGCGAGCGGTGTCGCTACATGTTTGAACTCGCCTCATCCGACTGCTTTCATTGGCCTGATCAGGCTCTCCGCTGGAATTCCAAACATCTCATGCAGCTTCCAGATCATGGGCAGCGTCAGGGCTCGCTTACCATTCAGTACCTCATAGACTCTATTCTGCCGGCCAATGGCAGGCACAAGGTCAGCCGCTGACAGTCCAGATTGCTCCATCCTCAATTCGACTGTATTGGCATCAAATCCCGTCAATCCTGGGAGTGCCAGGCGCAAACCTTGAGAAAATGTGAGTTTCAGAATGCCTGGGTTCAGGCCTGCAGATAGCCTTGAATACGCCGCAGAAAACCGGCTTCGAATGCGTCTCGACCAGTTTGCGTGAGATAAAGCCGGCGCCGTCGCGCCAGTTCGGCCCAGAGTGGCGAGGCATCGGCCTGCTGCAGCCAGCGTTCGGCCTCGCGGGCCCCCTCGGCGAGTTGGCGGGCGTAGTGGTTGTCCCAGGGCGTCGGTGGTTCGTGGGTGTCGTTGGCGGCGCGGCGTGTTGCCGGGATGTGGATAGCGCGGGGCTGGGGCGATTCCAGTCGCTGAAGGGCCAGGGTGTAGAGCGCAATGCCATCGGCGATCAGGCGATGGGCCAGGCGTTCCTGTTCCGGGTCACGAAAGGCCACGCAGCGTGCGCCGTCCAGGCAGAACTTGGCGGCGACTCGAAAATGTGCGGCGGCTTCCAGAGGATTCAGAGAGGCCAGCCGGATCAGGTCGGACGGCGGTAGGCGAGACAGTAGTGAGCGATCAATCATGGAGGGGGCCTCCGTGATCGCGATGCAACGAAGCTGGACGTAGCGGGCGGTGCCCGTGCGTAAAAGGGGGGTAGGCCATTCTCCTTGTCTCCTCGGACGATTTAGGAACTGACTCCCACCGTTGTCACGCGGATTAGGGAGGCAGACCGTGCGAGGGTGACAAACCGGCGTCCGAGGGAACCGGCCAGGCCTAAGCCTGCCCCACACGGTCCGCCATAGGTGTACTAGCCGGGCGCCAACAGACGGCAGCTAAACAGCCATGACGCGATACCGCGCCTCGAACACTTTCAGGTTGTCACACCCGACCACAGGATTGACTGCGGCGAGACTAGGCTAGTGGCGGCGCTGCCAATCTAATAGTCAGGTATCGGCTACGCAATGGAAGTGCGGGTCTTATTGTTTTGTAGGACTTTTCGTTTAGCGGAGGGCGCAAGCCAGCGCCCTTGGTTTAGGGGTATACCACGCAGCGTTACGGATTCACCTGGTGTCCGTTGCATGCCGTATCGGGCGCTGCGGCTTCCGTTCCCGAGACGGGGCGATGGGAGACTACCTTGGACAGGCCGACTCCCAGGGCCTGGAGCACCTTCAGCACGGTCGACAGTTTCGGGTCGCCACCGGTCGCCAGGGACCTGTAGAGATTCGGCCTGGCCAGGCCGGTGTTTTGAGAGAGGCTGCTCATGCCACCCCTCGCTTCTACAAGACGACGGATGGCGATAAGAAACGCGTCTTCCCCGCCGACCTCGTCGATTTCCTCGAGCGCGACAGACAGATACTCAAGGGCAAATGTTTCGTCGTCTCGAAGCATTTCAAGAACGCTGTCTTCGTGAGAACGAGTCCGGGTCGTCATTTTCCTTTCACCTTGTGGTTTATCCAGAGAGCCTTGGCTTGATTGATGTCGTTCTGCTGTCTGTCCTTGGAGCCTCCACCCAGCAGGAAAATGACCTTTCGGCCTTCCAGGGCGTAATAGACACGGTAGCCAGGACCCAAATCGAGCTTCATTTCAAACACGCCATCGCCCACCGGTTCGGTTACGCCAAAATGGCCGAGAGAGGCACGGTCGACCCGGGCGGTGATTCTTGCCCTGGTGCGAACGTCTCGCACGCTATCGAGCCAGGCCTGGTAGATATCCACGCCATTGGCAGACAGTAAGTGTTCCACCTCGTACATCCTGAATGTACCTTAAAAGAGACATCTGGTTGATTGGATTTTTGTATGGATCTCGCTGGTTGGGTGAGGTAGCCACCCGTATCGGTAGCGCCGAGTAGCCGTGAAAGGGCTTGGGGCGTAGGGACGAGGCTCGAGGGAGCGCTGACGAAATCAGGCTAGCGCCGGTGGCCTCAGCCTCACAGTCAGGCGTCGGCTATGCAGCATCGCGTGCGGCTCTTATTGCTTCGTAGGTTTTTTCGCTGTGCGCGCCATGGCTGGTGCGTGCCCCCCCGTCACTGGGCGGGATTTCCTGAAACACCCCTTGTACACTGGGGGGTGTTCCGGGGAGAGGGGGAGTAGCGGATGAATCGCAACGAGCTGCGCAAGGCCGACATCAACCTGATGGTGGTGTTCGAGGCGCTGATGCTGGAGCGCAATGTCACGCGGGTGGCGGAAAAGCTCTTTCTGGGCCAGCCGACCATCAGTTCGGCGCTCAATCGCCTGCGGACGATGTTCAACGACCCGCTGTTCATCCGCGTCGGCCATCGCATGGAGCCGACCGCCCGGGCCGAGGAGCTCATCCAGTACCTGTCGCCGGCCCTCGACTCGCTGTCCAATGCCCTGAGCCTGACCCACGATTTCGACCCGGCCAGCAGCACCATGACCTTTCGCATCGGGCTGTCGGACGACGTCGAATTCGGCCTGTTGCCCAACCTGCTGCGCGCCCTGCGCCAGGAGGCGCCGAATGTGATGATCGTGGTCCAGCACGTCGACTACTGGCGTATTCCGGACCTGCTCGCCTCCGGCGATATCACGGTCGGCATCAGCCAGACCCGCGGCCTGCCGGCCAACGCCAAGCGCAAGCTGCTGCGGCACATCCAGCCGATGCTGCTGCGCGCCGATGCCTCGTCGACGCCCATGAGCCTGGATGAATACTGTGCCCGCCCGCATGTGCTGGTGTCCCACACGGCGAACGTCAGCAGCCTGGCCGATGAGTGGCTGGCGGAAATCGGCCGCAAGCGCCATGTGGTGCTGTCGGTACCGCAATACAGCGCCTTGCCGGCCCTGCTGGCGGGGACCGACCTGATCGCCGGCCTGCCGGACTACGCGGCGCTGGCGATGGCCGCGTCGGGCTCGGTGTTTGCCGAACCGCTGCCGTTCAAGACGCCGACTCTCGACCTGTCGATGGTCTGGCTCGGCATCGTCGACACCGACCCGGCTGAACGCTGGCTGCGTTCGCGGCTGGAGCAATTCATGAGCGACCGCCTGCCCCCGGCGCTTGCGTGAGGTTTTTCTGACCGCTTCGACAGGACGCGTGCTATACCTTTCGCTTTGTCCACCGACCTTTCGGAGCTAGCGCATGCCTCACGTTTTCCTGGAATACACCTCGAACCTGACCGATTTCGAGCCCGACAGCGCCCTGCTACGGATCAACCATGTGCTGGTGGCGTCCGGTCAGTTCGCGGCGGAGTCCACCATCAAGAGCCGGGCGACCCGGGTGGAGAGCTTTCGCGTGGGCACCGGCCTGAATGTGCGTGGTTTCGTGCATGTGAAACTGGCCCTGCTGAGTGGGCGCTCTGCGCAAGTCAAGGCACAACTTTCCGAGAGCCTGCTGGCCGGCTTGCAGGAACTCGGCAATTGGCCAGCATCGGTCGAAGTGCAACTGTCGGTGGAATTGGTGGACCTGGATCGTGAGTCTTACGGAGAAATCACGCTCTGACCTGACATTGTTTAGTCGCTGGGCAACCGAGCATCATGAAAACTGTATTTAATGGCTGATTCCGGCGTGTGAGTCTGCAGCTCTTCTGTTCACTGCGGCAGGCTCATGGACGCGCGCATCAACCCGATCAGGCAGGACGTGTCGGCCGTTGGCCAGGCGCCGGGTATCGATGCTGCCGGTCTGTCGATGGCGGCCCTGCCCAGCGCGGTCGCGCTGCCTTGCGAACTGGCCTTCTGGGCGCTGTGGCATTGCCGCCATGCGCGTCCGCCGGATGTTCTCCCTTCCCGTTGAGTCATTTCACTGACTGCGGGCGGCCCTTGTCCGCCGCCCGGGTCGACATGGCGGGCGTCGTTGCGCCCGCCTGACGCGGAATAGGAGAAAACGCCCCATGAGTGTTGCCTGTCAGTCCTTCGCTGCGCTGGAAGAAGCCCGGTCGTTCCTGGAACGGAACCCTGATATCGAAATGTTCGAGCTGTTTATCATCGATAACAACGGTGTGCCGCGCGGCAAGTTGCTGCACCGGGACGAACTGCTGGCGGTGTATGCCGGCGGCCGGCCCTTGCCGAGCACGATCCTCGGCCTGACCCTCAACGGCGACGATGTGGAAAACTCCGGGCTGGTCTGGGATGTCGGCGATATCGACTGTCGTGCCTATCCCATCGCTGGCAGCCTGCAGCGCATGCCCTGGCGGCGGATACCGACTGCGGCGGTGCAGGTCGGCATGCACCCCAGCGAGGGGCTGCCAGCGGCGGTGGCCGATCCACGCCAGTTGCTGGCCAAGGTGGTCGGGCAACTCCAGGCCGCAGGCTACTACCCGGTGATGGCGGCCGAACTGGAGTTCTACCTGCTCGACCAGCAGCGCGACAGCAACGGCCGCCCGCAGCCGGCCCGCGACGCCGATGGTGGGCGGCCACGGACCACGCAGGTCTATGGCTTGCGCGAGCTGGAGCAGATCGAACCATTTCTCGCCGACCTTTACGAGGCCTGCAAGCTGCAGGGCATTCCCGCGCGCACGGCGATTTCCGAATATGCCCCCGGCCAGGTGGAAATCACCCTCGAACACCGTGCCGATGCCTTGCAGGCGATGGATGAGGCGGTGCGCTACAAGCGATTGGTCAAGGGCGTGGCCCACAAGCATGGGATGATCGCCTGCTTCATGGCCAAGCCCTTCGATGACCAGGCCGGTACCGGCATGCACATGCACGTGAGCCTGGCCGACAGGGAAGGGAACAACCTGTTCGCCAGCGACGCGGCCGAGGGCACGCCGCTGCTCAGGCAGGCGGTGGGCGGCATGCTCGCGACCCTGCTCGATTCGTTGCTGCTGTTCTGTCCCCATGCCAACTCCTACCGACGTTTCCAGAGCAACAGCTACGCGCCGCTGGCCGCGACCTGGGGGATCGACAACCGCACCGTGAGCCTGCGGGTGCCGGGTGGGCCGGCGGCGTCGCGGCATATCGAACACCGGATCTGCGGCGCCGATGCCAATCCGTACCTGGCGGCCGCGGCGATCCTGGCGGGCATCCATCACGGCATCGTTGCGCAACGGGATCCCGGCGCGCCGATCGAAGGCAACGGCTATGCCCAGGCCGGCGAGCGCCTGCCCACCGACTGGCTGACCAGCCTGCGGGCGCTGGAGGGTTCCCGCTGGGCGCGCGAGACATTCGGCGACGAGTTCCTTGGCGTTTATCTGGCGGTCAAGCGTGCCGAGTATCGGCAATTCATGGGCGAGGTGGGCGAGCAGGACTGGCGCTGGTACCTGCACCCGGCGTGAAAGTCACGGCTTGATGCGGCCGCGGCGTATTTTTCACGAAATGTTGATGCCCACCTGACTAAGGTTCGAGTGCTGTCGGGAGAAGCTTCCCCGCTCGCGACAGCGCTTCCGATCGTCGGTCAATGCAACAGAGTCCGTCAGACATGTCAGCGCCATCGCCTTCACTTGTCGAGCTTGAGTTCGCCCGCCAGCATGCGCGCGAGCATGCACGGGTGTGCCGTGATGCTCATCCCCAGGGCATATTGGCGCGCATTGGGCTTTGGCGTGAAGAGTGCCTGGTGCGCCAGGCGCTGAAGATGGCCGGTGAACCGGGCCTGGTGCTGGACCTGCCCTGTGGGGCCGGGCGTTTCTGGCCGGTGTTGGCCAAGCGTGGCAACCGCGTGGTGCTGGCGGCGGACTCGTCGCGGGAAATGCTCGAACACTGCGCGGTGCATCATTCGCCCGAGCTGTTCAGGCGGGTCAGGACCTTCCAGAGTTCGGCGTTCGCCATCGGCCTGCCGGAAAATGCGGTGGACTGCATTTTCTGCGTGCCATTGTTCGCCCATATCGCCGAGCGCGAGCACCGCCTGGCGATCCTCGGCGAGTTTCACCGGGTCAGTCGCGACACGGTGATCCTGTCCGTGTGCCTGGGCGGCAATCTCATGGCCTGGCGCCACCGCCACGCGACCGTTCGTCCGGAACTGGAAAACCAGCCGGTGCTGCTGGGCAAGGCGCAGATCGAAGCCGAGTTCCACGAAGCCGGTTTCGAGATCGTCGGCCATCGTGACTTCCTGCCGGGGTGTGCCATGCGTCGGGTCTATGTCCTGCGCAAGGACAGCTGACATCTTCCGGGCCCTGCGAACTTGACGAGTAAGACTATTCTTTCAGCGCAGCGAGGCATTCGCTCACGCACTTGCAGCGCGGATGCTCGGAAATCGCCTGCAGCGATATATACTGCGCGCCATTCTTCAAGGGAGAGCCGTGTGGCCATCGATATTCACTGGATCCGCGACAACGATAGCCTCGGTCGGCATTGCACTGAATGGCAGCAACTACCTTTCGTTGCCCTCGACACCGAATTCATGCGGGTCGACACCTTTTATCCCATCGCCGGGCTGATCCAGATCGGTGATGGCGCGCGCGCTTACCTGATCGACCCGTTGACCATCGACAACTGGCAACCCCTGGCCGCGCTGCTGGACAACCCGGCAGTGGTCAAGGTCGTGCACGCCTGCAGCGAAGACCTCGAAGTCCTGTTGCGCCTGACCGGCAGCCTGCCGACGCCGTTGTTCGACACCCAGCTGGCCGCGGGCTACCTGAACCTGGGCTTTTCCATGGGCTATTCGCGGCTGGTCCAGGAAGTTCTCGGTATCGAGCTGCCCAAGGGCGAAACCCGCTCCGACTGGCTGCAACGCCCGCTGTCGGACACCCAGGTCAGCTATGCCGCCGAGGATGCGCTGCACCTGGCCGAGGTCTACAGCCGCCTGCGCCCGCAACTGTCCGACGACAAGTATGCCTGGGTGCTGGAGGATGGTGCCGAACTGGTCGCCAACCTGCGCCGCGAGGTCGACCCCAACGAGATCTATCGCGACGCCAAGCTCGCCTGGAAACTGTCCCGGGCGCAACTGGCGGTGCTGCGGGAACTCTGTGCCTGGCGCGAACGCGAGGCCCGTGCCCGCGACCTGCCGCGCAACCGGATCATCCGCGAGCACTCGTTGTGGCCGTTGGCCAAGAGCCAGCCGGACAACCTGGTGACCCTGGCCCGCATCGAAGACATGCACCCACGCACCGTGCGCCAGGACGGCGAGTTCCTGCTCGAACTGATCAGGCGCGCGGCCAGCCTGCCGATGGACCAGTGGCCGCCGGCGGTGCCCGAGCCCCTGCCGATCGAGGCCGGAGCGCTGGTCAAGCGCCTGCGCGCGGTGGGCCAGGCGGCGGCCGAGCGGATGAACATCGTGCCGGAACTGATGCTGCGCAAGAAAACCCTGGAGGCGCTGATCAAGAGCGGCTTCCCTGACGGACCCTATCAATTGCCCGATTCGCTGCGTGGCTGGCGTCGCGAATTGCTGGGCCAGGCCCTGCTCGACAGCCTGGCGACTGCCGGAGAACAGCCTTGAAACATATCTGCTCGATCTATCGCAGCCCCCGCAAGAACGAAATGTACCTCTACGTGCTCAAGAGCGAAGCCCTGGAGCGCGTACCGGAAACCCTCCTGCAGGTGTTCGGCAAGCCGCAGCATGCCTTCGACCTGGTGCTGACCCCCGAGCGCAAGCTGGCGCGCGAAGATATCCACAAGGTGCTGGAAAACCTCGACAAGCAGGGTTATCACCTGCAGATGCCACCGGCCGAGGACGAGTACATCGAGCACCTGCCCGAAGAGTTGTTGCGGCGCAATGACCCGGTCTGAGCCACACCCCTGAGTGTCCCGGCCTGTGCGGGTTGATGCGAATCAACCCTACAGGCCACCCGGGCGCTCCATTTCAATGGAATGCATTTCCGGCGGTCGCCGAGCACGATGGAGAGCGCTTCATCGGCGGCCGTCTGCACCGTTTTTGAAAGGTTTGAACCATGCGCGTTCTGATTGCCGAACACGACCACGCCGTGTATGCCCGCCTGCTGCGTCAGGCGCAGCCCGAACTTGAAGTCATGACCAGCGGCGATTCGGCGGTACTGTCGGGAATGGCGGCCGATTGCCCGGTCTGGCTCGGCCAGCCGGACCTGATGGCCAGCCTGTTGCGCCAGGGGCACCGGCCGCAGTGGCTGCAGTCGACCTGGGCGGGGATCACGCCGCTGCTGGCCGAAGGCCTGCCGCGCAACTACCGGCTGACCCGGGCGGTCGGCATTTTCGGCCAGTTGATGGCCGAGTACGTCCTGACCTACATGCTCGGCCATGAGCGCGAGGTGCTGGCGCGGCTGGTCAGCCAGGTCGAGCGCAAGTGGGATAACCGCACCGGCCTGGGGCTGGCGGGGCGCAAGGTGCTGATTGTCGGCGCGGGCGATATCGGCCAGAGCGTGGCGCAGTTCCTGCAGCCGTTCGGTGTCGAGTTGTACGGCATCGCCAGCGAGGCCCGCGAGCAGGCGCCGTTCATCCGGGTCGATGACCTGGAGGCGCTGGGCGAGCGGGTGGGCGAGGTGGACTACGTGGTCAACCTGTTGCCCAATACGCCGGCGACCCATGACCTGTACGACGCGGCGATGTTCAAGCGCTTCAAGCCGACCGGCCTGTTCATCAATGCCGGGCGCGGCGTGTCGGTGGTCGATGCGGACCTGGTGCAAGCGTTGAAGGAGGGCCATCTGGCCGGTGCGGTGATCGATGTCTGCCGCCAGGAACCGTTGCCGCAGCGCCATCCGTTCTGGACGGCCTGGGGATTGCTGCTGACCGGTCACAGCTCGGCGCCGACCTCCCCGCCGATGATGGTGCAGTTGTTCGTCGAGAACCTGCGGGCGTACCAGGCGAGCCAGCCGCTGCGCGGCGAAGTGCGGTTCGAGCGCGGTTACTAGGCCTGCGACTGCCATCTCCCTCAGTTGATCGTTCCCACGCTCCGCGTGGGAACGATCGAAAAGCGCCAGCACCCTCTCGGTCAGCCAGCGTTTTCACTGCCGATTACAGGCTGAAATCACCCTCGGCCGCCAGTGCGCTCACCGGCTCGCGTGGGCTCGGTACTTCCCGGGCCTGCAGGTATTCGGCGAGGCTGGCCTTGTCGCCCAGCTTGCCGACCGCCACCGCCGCGTGCAGGGCGTAGCCGTCCGGAATCTTCAGCTCCTTGCGGGCCAGTTCCTGATCGAAGCCGGCCATGCCGTGGGTGTGCCAGCCGCTCTGGCTGGCCTGCAGGGCCAGGTAGCCCCAGGCCGTGCCGGTGTCGAAGGTGTGCCACAGGGCCGGGGTTTCCTCGGCGGCGCCAGGCACCTTGAAGGTGGTTTTCGAGATCACGATTACCAGCGCCGACGCATGCTGCGCCCAGCCGCGGTTGAACTCGTTGAGCAGGCCGAGGAAGCGTTCCCAGTTCGGCGTGTCGCGACGGGCGTAGAGAAAGCGCCATGGCTGCGAGTTGTAGGCCGATGGCGCCCAGCGTGCGGCTTCGAAGAAGCTCAGCAGGGTTTCCTCCGGGATGGCTTCGCCGGTAAAGGCGCGGGGCGACCAGCGTTGGGTGAACTGGGCGTCGATGGGATAGTCGGCGACACGTGGGTTGGCACTCATGGGCGATTCCTGACTGGAGTCCGAAGTGAAGGGAGTTGGGGCGACCCTGGCCGCTGGCGCGGTGTCCGGTCGTGATGCCCGGCCCGTCTACAGTCCGCTTCGTGCGGCGCGGAGGAGCGCTAATGGCAGTTGGCTAGCGGGCTTTGGGGCCATCAAAACTACTGTGCCCGGGCGCGGCTGACAAGCTTTCATCAACCGACAGTCGCCAATGCTTGGCCCTTTGCGGCCCGGGCACTAGACTGGCGACCTTTTCACTACCCGATGCAGATGTCTGAACCATGGCCGCAAAAGTCGAACCCTTCTGGATACGCAAGACCCTCGATCAGCTCGATCAGGAAGAATGGGAGTCGCTGTGCGACGGCTGCGGCCTGTGCTGCCTGCAAAAGCTCGAGGATGAAGAGGACAACAGCGTCTACTACACGCGGATCGCCTGCAAGCTGCTGGACCTCAAGACCTGCCAGTGCACCGACTACAGCAACCGCCGCGCTTCGGTGCCCGACTGCATCCAGCTCACGCCGGGCAAGGCCGACGAGTTCAAGTGGTTGCCGCCGACCTGCGGTTATCGACTGGTCAGCGAGGGCAAGGACCTGCCGCTCTGGCACCATCTGGTCTGCGGCGATCGCGACGCGGTACACCACGAGCGCATTTCCCAGTCCGGCCGGATGCTGGCCGAGGGCAGCGTGCCCGAGGACGACTGGGAAGACCATCTGATTTTCCGCGCCGGTTGATCGGCGGGCCTGAGGGAGTGTTTATGCCGGTGCGTTGCCGACTGTTGGCGGGGTCGCTGCTGTTGATGCTGGCCGGCTCCGCCTGGGCCGGGAAGAAAGTCGACCTGGATTACCACTTGCGCCTGTTGCCGCAGAGCGACCAGGTCGAAGTGCGCCTGACCCTGGCCCAGGGGGCGGCGGTGCGCAGCCTGGATTTCGACCTCGGCGCCCAGGGCTACTACACCGACTTCAAGGCCGACGGCCAATGGCTGACGCGGCCGGATCAGGCCGGCACCAGCAGTCGCGGCATCTGGCGTCCGGCCGCCGGCAAGGCGAGCCTGAGCTATCGGGTGAGCATCAGCCACCCGCGCCGCAATGGCACCTTCGATACCCGCATGACCAGTCACTGGGCCCTGCTGCGGGGCGAGGAACTGGTCCCACCGGCGCACCTGGACCAGCAGGACGGTACCGAGCTGGTGTCGCGACTGGACGTGGAACTGCCCAACGGCTGGAAAAGCGTCGAGACCGCCTGGCCGCGGATCGGCAGGAACCGCTTTCGCGTCGATAACGTCTCGCGGCTGTTCGACCGCCCGACCGGCTGGCTGCTGGCCGGCGATCTCGGCAGCCGGCGCACACGGCTGGGCGAAACCGAGGTGACGGTCGCTGCGCCGCGGGGCGAGGGCATGCGGCGGATGGATGTGCTCACGCTGCTGACTTTCGTCTGGCCCAAGCTGCAGGAGGTGTTTCCGCGCAACCCGGCGAAACTGCTGGTGGTCGGGGCCGGGGAACCCATGGTGCGGGGGGGCCGCGCAAGCCATGACTCGATCTACCTGCACAGCACCGGGCCGTTGATCGGCGAGTCGGGGGCCAGCCCGCTGGTGCGGGAACTGGTGCATGTCTTTGGCCGGATCAACGATAGCCACCGCAGCGACTGGATCGGCGAAGGCCTGGCGGAGTACTACGCCATCGAGCTGGTGCGACGCGCCGGGGGCATGAGCGAGGAGCGCTACCGGGCGGTGCAGGCGAAGCTGGCGCGCAGCGGACACAAGGTCGCCAGCTTGCGGGGCGAGCAGGTGAGCGGGGCGACGGTGGCCCGGGCGGTCTTGCTGCTGCAGGAACTGGACCGGGAAATTCGCCAGCAGACCGACAACCGGCACTCGCTGGACGACGTGAGCCGGGCGGCGATGCGCCTGGATACGGTGACCACCGAGGAGTTCATCCAGTTGAGCGAAAGCGTGCTGGGTGGGTCGTCGAAGGTGTTGGCGACCGACCTGCTGAAGTAAACCTTTTGGGTTTGTGGCGAAGCTGAGTACCTGTTCGCGGATAAATCCGGCTCCCACAAGGTATCGCAGCGATCAATATTCCATGAACGATGCAAAGCTGTGGGAGCCGGATTTATCCGCGAAAGGGCCTTACGGCGCGTCGCCTGAATCAGGCCTTCGGTGTTTCCAGCGAATCGTTGCCCGTCACCGTCGCGGTGCGCGTCGCCATTTCGGCATTGGCCTTCATCTGCCGCAGCTCGTCCGCCGCCCGCTCGACCTTGCCACGCACCCCTTCCAGGTCGCGACGGCCTTTCTCCAGCAGGCTCTTGGCCGAGCTGTGACCGGTGATGCCACGGGCCAGCGCGACGCCGCCGATGGCGACCTGGATCAGGCCGAACACACCGCCACGGCGCAGGCCCTTGCCGACCATGACCACGCCGCCGGCGAGGGAGCCGAGCCGCTCCCAGCCCTGGACGTTCTGTTGCGTTGCCGGGGACTGGAACGGCGTGGAGTCGATGCGCTGCAGGGTTTTTCTGTCGCTCATGATCTGTCTCCTCAAGTGGCGGGTGGATAGACTGCAGACTGCCGGAACCTGCGACAGGTTCCTCCAGGTACTCAGAACCTGGGGCCCGAACGGGTGTTGTTGCCCTTGGCCAGGCGGTCGTAGAGCACCACGTTGACGGTGGCGGCCAGGTTCATGCAGCCGGTGGTGGGGATGTACACCACGTCCTCGCACCAGTCGCGGATGTCCTTGTCCAGCGAGCCGTCTTCCGGGCCGAAGATGTACAGCGCGCGATCGGGATGGGTGTACTCCGGCAGCGGGCGGGCGCCTTCCACCAGTTCGACGGCGACCGGGATACAGCCCAGGGGCAGGATCTTCTTCAGGTCGTCGATGCCGATCAGCGGGATGTCCTGGTGCACCTTCTTGGTGTCGGTGACGAAATCCCGGGCCCGCTCGTAGCGCTTGCCGGTGTAGAACACCGAGGCCACGCCGTAGCAGCCAGCCGCACGCATCACCGAACCGACGTTCTCCGGTGACTTGGGGTTATACAAACCGATGCAGCTGTACCTTTTGTTTGCCACGAGCCGGGTGCCTTCCAGGAAAAAGACGCGAGTATACCGGCAACGCTGCCGGGCGTGATGCCTGTCGCGATCGAGGGCTGGAGGCTGCCCGCCGGGTGACGGGCTACGGTGCGGGGCTTACTCGTCTTTCTTCAACATCCCGGCCAGGGCGGCGAACGGGTTGTGGGTGGCCTTGGCGATCTTCGGGCTGCTCAGGGAGCTGTCGCCGAAATACTGCTGGTCGGTATAGCGCGAGTGTTCGTTGTCGTGGCAGAACAGGCAGAGCAGTTCCCAGTTGGAGCCGTCCTGCGGGTTGTTGTCGTGGTTGTGGTCGCGATGGTGCACGGTCAGTTCGCTCAGGCGCTTGCCGGAAAATTCACGGGCGCAGCGGCCGCAGACGTGCGGATACATCTTCAGCGCCTTGTCACGATAGCCCATCTCCTTGTCGCGTTTGGCATCGGCGAGGATGCGGTCCAGCTTGGCGGTAGGGGAGGGAGGGTTGGTCGAACTCATGGGTTCACCTTGTCGAATGGATTGATGACGGTCATGCCGTGAAGTCTAGGCTGTGTACGAAATTGTTTGAAACGCAGGTTAGGCAAGGCAAAAACCGGCGAGGAAGCGGAGTTTACTGGAGTAAATGAGCATTCCGAGCCGGTTTTTAACGCCGCATAACCAAGTTTCAAGCGATTTCGTACATAGCCTAGCGCAGTTCCCCGGCTTTTCGGTGAATGGCGCCGTGCGGCACGGGGCGCGGCGAGGATGGATTTCATCGGGAGGTGATTGAGCGAGGCAAAATGTTCGCGTTGCGAGTAGCCTGTAGCAGACAGATTGCTGGAGCTATCGATGAAAGGCATGACCCTGGCGGCCGTTGTGTGGGCCGCGCTGACGATGACGTCGGCATGGGCCGAGGACATTGCGCCGGCCCCCGTGACACCCGCTCCGGGCTCCCCGGGCACCGCGACCCCGACACCCTACCCGCAGGTCACCCCACGCACGCCACCCAAGCCGGGCGAAGCCCTGCCGAGCATCGAGTTGCCGTCGCCGCCCAAGGACCAGACCCTGCCGGGCCTGGAGCAGAACGACAAGACGGACAAGGCCAAGCCGAGTTCGAGTTAAACCTGCTGCGAGAGCAACTGCCCGTCGACCATGCGCAGGCGCCTGGACATCGCGATGGCGATGGCGCGAATGATCTTGGCGGCGATTTTCGGCGCTTCGTTGAGCATCTTTTCCAGGGAGTCCTTGCCCAGGTTCAACAACTGGCAGTGGCTGGCCGCGACGCAACTGGCCGAGCGTCGTTCGCCGTCGAGCACCGCCATCTCGCCAAAGGCCCGGCCGGCGCGCAGGGTGGCGATCACCACGGCCTGGCCGGCCTCGTTGAGTTTCTGCACGTTGACGCTGCCGTGGTGGATGATGCACATGAAGGTGCCGGCATCGCCTTCGTGGAAGATTTCCTCGCCCTTGTCCACGCTGCTGATGCTGAAGTAGCCGGCGGCCGCCTGGCAGTCGGCGGGCAGAAGTTGGCTGAACAGACCGCAGTCCATCAGCATGTCGCGAATTTCGTTATTCAGTGAAGTCGGTTCTGACATGTTTCACGATCTATTGTTGTTGTCCGTTCCCGGCCCGGCGGCGCAGCGTCATGGTCTATGACCATGGCGCCGGGCAGAGTTCCTCAGGCGATGCCCAGAACCTTGAATACGAAGCCATATTCGAGCGCTACGTCACGCAATCCCTGGTAGCGCCCGCTCATGCCGCCATGGCCGGCGCCCAGCTCGGTCTTGAGCAGGAGTAGATGCTCGTCGGTGCGGGTCGCGCGCAATTTCGCCACCCACTTGGCCGCTTCCCAGTACTGCACGCGGCTGTCGTTGTAGCCGGCGATCACCAGCATCGCCGGGTAGTCCTGGGCGCGGACGTTCTCGTAGGGCGCGTAGGCCTTGAGCCGGGCATGCACCTCGGGTTCCTGCGGGTTGCCCCATTCGTCGTATTCGGTGACGGTCAGCGGCAGGTCGGGGTCGAGCATGGTGTTCAGCACATCGACGAACGGCACCTCGGCGATCGCCGCCTGGAACAGTTCCGGGCGCTGGTTGAGCACGGCACCGATCAACAGACCGCCGGCGCTGCCACCGCTGATCACCAGTTGTCCGGAGGTGGTCAGGCCCTCGGCGATCAGGTGTTCGGCGCAGGCGATGAAGTCGTCGAAGGTGTTCTGCTTGTGCTCCTGCTTGCCGGCGCGATACCAGGCTTCACCCAGTTCGCCGCCCCCGCGCGCATGGGCGATGGCAAAGGCCACGCCGCGTTCGAGCAGGCTCAGGCGGGCATGGGAGAACCAGGGGTCGAGGCTTTCGCCATAGGCCCCATAGCCGTAGAGGTAGAGCGGGGTGGGCTGGCCCAGCAGCTCGCGCTTGACCACCAGGCTGATCGGCACCCGGGTGCCGTCCGGTGCGCGGGCCCACAGCCGTTGGCTGACGTAGGCGTCGGCATCGAACGGGCCGAGTACCGGCGTCTGCTTGAGTACAGCCTGTTCGCCATTGGCCAGGGTCAGTTGACGGACCTGGGCCGGGCGGTTGAGGGCTTCGTAGCGCAGGCGGATGCAGTCGCTGGTGAATTCCAGGCTGTCCTGCACGTAGAGGCTGTAGGCCGCGTCCGGCAGTTGCACGCGATAGGCCGGCAGGCCTTCGGGGCGTACCTCGATGATCGGCAGGCCGCCTTCGCGCAGGGTCAGGCACAGGGCCCGGGCGTTCAGCGTGACCCCTTCGAGCATCACCTGGTCGTTGTGGGGCACCAGCCGTTGCCAGTCCTCGCGACGGGGAATGCCATCGTCCGCGGCATGGAACAGGGCGAAGTTGATGCCGTCCTGGTTGCTGCGGATGAACCAGCGCCACTGGCCCTGGTAGCGACCGTGGTCGACGGAGTATTCGTGGCCTTCGACCCGCGTCGCCAGGCAGGCGAAGGGCTGGTCCGGCGTGTCGGCGTCGAGCACCCAGGCTTCGCTGGTGGTCTTGCTGCCCAGCATCGCCACCAGTTGCCGTTCGGAGCTGCTGCGGTAGCAGTGCAGGAAGAAGCGGCCGTCTGGCTCATGCAGGACTTGCTCGGCACCCTCCTGGCCCAGCACATGGCGATACAGCTTGTGTGGGCGGTGGGTGTCGTCCAGTTCGCCGAAGAACAGCGTGCGGCTGTCGTTGGCCCAGGTCATGCTGCCGTCGCAGTCGTCGAAGGGCAGCTCGCTGACGCTGCCGCTGTCGAGTTCCTTGACGTACAGGCGGTAGACCTCGTCGCCGCTGGTATCCAGGCTGTAGGCCAGGCGCTGGTGGTCCGGACTGACGCTGAAGCTGCCGAGTGACAGGAAGCCGCCAGCGGCCAGCACATTGGGGTCGAGCAGCAGTTGCTCGGCACCTTCATCCACCGTCAGGCTGCCATCGGCCGGGCGTGGGCAGCGGTAGTGGCGGGCGTACTCGTCGCCGGCGGTGGTGCGGGTGTAATACAGGAACGGCCCCCAGGGCGAGGGCAGGGACAGGTCGGTTTCGAGGATCCGTCCCTTGATTTCCTCGAACAGCGTTTCGCGCAGTTCGGCCTGGTCGGCCAGTTGCGCCTGCTGGTAGCTGTTTTCGGCCTTGAGGTAATCGAGCACCGCCTCGCTGTCGCGCTCCTGCAACCAGGCGTAGGGATCGGGACCTTGGTCCTTGCGGGCAATCGGGGCGCTGCTGATGGCGGCTTTGCGGGACATGGGCACTCTCTGTCTTGAGGATCGCTGACGGCGATGCAGCCGGGCCGGCGAAAAGCCGTTATCATAAGCCCCTCATTGCCAGCCTTGCCATGGACACCATGACCGAGAACGACTATCTGATCGCCTGGGGTTGCTACGCCTTTGCCGCCTTGGGCTGCCTGTTGGTGTGGTTTCGCCTGACCCGCTGGACCTGGCGCTGGTTGCGCGAGCCGCTGCGCCTGCTGGTGGCGGTGCTGCTGTTCAGCCCGACCATTCTCGACCCGGTGAAGGAGCGGTTCGCCCCGGCGGTCGCCATTACTGCCCTGGACCTGCTGTTCAAGGTCGGCAACAACGCCTGGCGTGCGGTTTCCGACCTGTTCATGTACCTGGTCATCGCCGCCGGCGTGTACCTGGTCTTCGTCCTGATCCGCTGGCCGCTCGAGCGTTCGAGCAAGGCCCGCAAGCTGCAGGCCGAAGCCGCTGCCGCTGCGGCCCGTGCCGAGATCGAGGCCGACGACCAGCCGTTCGCCGCCGAGCGCCAGGAGCGTCCACGCCGTCCGCCGCCTGCCGCTGGTGCCGGCCGCCAGCGGGTCGAGCCGCGCTTGTAGGCGCGTTGCAGCATTCAAGCGAGAGTCCGAGCATGTGTGAATTGTTGGGCATGAGCGCCAATGTGCCGACCGATATCGTTTTCAGCTTTACCGGGCTGATGCAGCGCGGCGGGCGTACCGGCCCCCATCGCGACGGATGGGGCATCGGTTTCTACGAAGGGCGCGGCTTGCGGGTGTTCCAGGATCCGGCGGCGAGCTGCGATTCGGAAGTCGCGCAACTGGTGCAGCGTTATCCGATCAAGAGCGAAGTGGTGATCGGGCATATCCGCCAGGCCAACGTCGGCAAGGTCTGCCTGTCCAATACCCATCCGTTCGTCCGTGAGTTGTGGGGGCGCAACTGGTGTTTTGCCCATAACGGCCAGTTGGCGGACTTCCAGCCGCGGCACAGCTTCTATCGCCCGGTCGGCGACACCGACAGCGAAGCGGCCTTCTGCGACCTGCTCAACCGTATCCGCGAAGCCTTTCCCGAACCGGTGGAAGTGGAGCAACTGTTGCCATCGCTGGTGGCCGCCTGCGCCGAGTATCGCGGCAAGGGTGTGTTCAACTGCCTGCTCAGCGACGGCGACTGGCTGTTCTGCTACTGCTCGACCAAGCTGGCGCAGATCACCCGGCGCGCGCCGTTCGGCCCGGCCCGCCTGAAGGACGTCGACGTGATCGTCGACTTCCAGGCCGAGACCACGCCCAACGATGTGGTCACGGTGATCGCCACCGAACCCCTGACCGAAAACGAGACCTGGACCCGCTACGAGCCGGGGCAATGGAGCCTGTGGCGACGCGGCGAATGCGTCAGCCAGGGCCGGACTGAACAAGGACACCTGTCATGTGGTTGAGTTACCTGCGCTTGATACTGTTTACCCTGGGGCTGCTGCTCGGCGTCCAGGTGCCCGGCTTTCTCAGTGACTACACCAAGCGGGTCGAGGCCCACCTGATCGAGGCGCAGACCAGCCTGCAAGGCTTCCAGAAGACCGCCGAGCAGTTCTTCGGTGGTGACCTGCAGAAACTGGTGGCGCACTATCGCGCCAGCGACGACCCGGTGTTCCGCAGCGATGCCGACAGCCTCGGCAGCCTGCTCAATCGCCAGCGCCTGCTCGACGACCAGTTCCAGGCGATGCAGGGGCCCTGGTACAAGCGCGCCTTGCAGGTGGCCTACGCCGCCGACCCGGCGATCCGCCAGGAAACCCTGCAGGGCTACACCTACCAGGTATTGCTGTCGCCCGAGGCGATCGGCTGGGCCATGGGCGGTGCGTTGCTCTTCTCCTTCGTGATCGAAGGTTTCTTCCGCCTGGTGGACTGGGTGGTGCTGGGCGGCAAGCGCCAGCGTGAGCGCCTGGCGCGGCGCGAGCGGGGCTGGTAACCCCGCCGCTGTAGGAGCGTGGCTTGCCCGCGAAGCTTTTAGCGGTCTTGAGGCCCCATTCGCGGGCAAGCCACGCTCCTACAGAGCCTTGTGCAGCCCTGGCGGTCACGCCTTCTTCAGCACCACATGCTGCTGCCCCATCTTGTCGGCATAATCATGCAGCACCTGTTGGCACAGTGCGACGATCTCCTCCACCAGCTCTTCGCCGGCCCGCCAGGACACCACCACCTCCAGGTTCGGTGGGCGCTCCTGCAACGCCAGCAGGGTCAATTCGTTCCGGGCCAGTTCCTCGCTGACCAGCGCCAGCGGTAAGGCGCCGATCCCGAAGCCATCGCGCAGCAGGCGGGTGATCGCCGACACCGAGTTCACGCAATTGAGTCGTGGCGCAGAAACCCCATGGGCCTGCAGCAGGGCGAGCAGTTCCTGGTGCGGCCGGGAGTTCTTCGAGAAGGTGACGATCCGCTCCTGCGCAACATCCGTCAGGCTCAGGTACTCGCGGTTGTAGAGCGAATGGCTCGCCACCACCCAGCCCATCGGGTAGCTGGCCAGCTCCAGGCTGCGGATGGACTCCTGACGCAGCGGGTCGGTCTGCAGGATCAGGTCGAGGAAGCCCTTGTGCAACTGCTCGGCCAGGTTCAGCGCGGTATCGGCCACCAGCTCGATCTCCACCCGCGGGAAGCGCTCGGTCAGCTGTGCCACCAGCGGGCTGAGCCAGGTGTGGATCACCGTGTCCATCACGCCGATCCGCAGGCGGCCGACCTTGGTCGAGCCGGGTTCGATGGCGTGCTTGAGCGCCTGCATCGTATCGAGCATGCGTTCGGCGTGGTCGAGCACCTTCAGCCCTTCGGGCGTCAGCTTGACCCCGCGTGAATCGCGCAGGAACAGCTTGACCCCCAGTTCGCTTTCGAGCACGGCGATCCGGCTGGAAATGGCGGCCTGGGTAGTGAACAGCTTGTCCGCGGTCAGGCGGAAACTCTTGAGCCGGGCGACCCAGACGAAGGTTTCGAGAAACTTGAGATTCATGCAATCAACTTTTCTTATGTCTGGGAACGGCTTTTATTAGTTGGACGCGCCGGGCGGGCACCCTCGAGAATGGCCCAGGCCGACGAATTACCATAAGCATTGCCGACCCCCAGGGCAATGCCCACAGCCCACAGGAGCAGCTACCGTGAGCCGCCTGCTACTCAATTGCGATATCGGTGAAAGTTACGGCAACTGGACCATGGGTCTGGATGCGCAAGTCATGCCCTTCATCGACTGTGCCAACATCGCCTGCGGCTATCACGCCGGCGACCCGAGCATCATGCGCAAGACCGTCAGCCTGGCCCTGGCCAATGACGTGCGGATCGGCGCCCATCCGGCCTATCCGGACCTGGTCGGTTTCGGCCGCCGCTCCATGGCCTGCACGCCCCAGGAAATCCAGGACCTGCTGCATTACCAGATCGGCGCACTGGACGGCATCTGCCGGGCCCAGGGCGCGCGGGTCAGCTATGTCAAACCCCATGGCGCGCTGTACAACGACATGATGGCCAACCCGCAGCAGCTGCGTTCGGTGGTCCAGGCGATCGCCGCCTACGACCGCGAACTGCCCCTGATGCTGCTGGCGATGCGCGACAACAGCGCGGCCCAGGCCCTGGCCGACGAGTTCGGCGTGACCCTGTGGTTCGAAGCCTTTGCCGATCGCGCCTACGACCCCGAAGGTCGTCTGGTGTCCCGGCAGTTGCCGGGGGCCGTGCACCATGAGCCGCAGCGGATCATCGAGCAGGCCCTGACCATTGCCCGTGGCGACGACCTGACCGCCAGCGACGGCAGTGCCCTGCGCCTGCACGCCGACACCCTGTGCGTGCATGGCGACAATGCCAGTTCGGTCGAGGCCGTTCAGCGCATTCGCGAGGCCCTCGACCGGCAGGCGACCCCATGAGCGCGGCGCCGATGAAGCCGCGTATCGAAGTGGTGGCGATCGATTGCCTGATGGTGCGTCTGTTCGAGGTGATCGCCGAGGACAACATGCCGTGGATGCTCGCCGCCAGCGAGCGTCTGCGGGCCGGTTTTGCCGGTCAGTTGATCGACCTGGTGCCGTCCTATACCACCCTGATGGTGCATTACGACCTGACGCAACTGAGCCCGGCCCAGGCCCGGGAACTGATCGCCGAAGCGCTGGACGATCTGCAGCCGAACGCCACCGCCGGCGGGCAATGCCACGTACTTCCGGTGTGGTATGACCCGAGTGTCGGCCCGGAGCTGCGCCTGCTGTCCGAGCGCAGCGGCTGGTCGGTGAGTGACGTGATCCGCCGCCACAGCGAGCGCGAGTACCAGGTGTTCGCCCTCGGCTTTGCGCCGGGGTTCGCCTTCATGGGCCTGGTGGTCGAACCGTTGGCGGCGCCGCGGCTCGATACCCCGCGCAAGAAGGTGGCGGCGGGCAGCGTCGGCATCGCCGAGCGCCAGACCGCTGCCTACCCGGTGGTATCACCCGGTGGCTGGAACCTGATCGGGCGTACCCCGAGCAAGCTGTTCGACCGCGAGCGGGACGGCTACAGCCTGATGCAGCCGGGCGATACGGTGCGTTTTGCGGCGGTCGAGCACGCCGAGTTCATCCGCCTGGGTGGCGACGATACGCCTTTGGAGGCCCTGGCATGAGCCATTTGTCGATCGAGGCCAGCACCCGGCTGTGCCTGTTGCAGGACCGTGGGCGGTTCGGTGTGCGTCATCTGGGTGTGACCCAGGGTGGGGCGTTGGACTGGGTGTCGATGGCCTGGGCCAACCGCCTGCTGGGCAACTCGCCGGATGCGCCGGTGGTGGAGATCACCCTCGGCGGCTTTGCCGTGGTGGCGCGGGAAACCTGCTGCCTGGCCCTGGCCGGGGCCGATCTCGGGGCCCAGGTGGACGGGCAGGCGCTGGCGCCCTGGCGCAGCTTTATCCTGGAGGCCGGGCAGCGCCTGCAATTTACCCAGCCACTGCTGGGCGCGCGGGCGTATCTTGCGGCGCCCGGCGGTTTCGTCGCGCCGAAGGTACTGGGCAGCAGCGCCTGTGTGGCGCGTGAGGAACTGGGTGGCCTGGATGGCCTGGGGCAGCCGTTGCACAAGGGCGATAGCCTGCGCTATGCCGGGACAGCGGTGACGCCAGCGGCGGTGCCGGCCGCGCAGGTTCCCGACTTCCAGGCCGAGGCCACGCTGCAGGTGGTGCTCGGTGCGCAGATCGGCGAATTCAGCGGGCAGAGCCTGTTCGATGCGTTCAACAGTCCCTGGACCCTCGACAGCCGCGGCGACCGCATGGGGATCCGCCTGCTCGGGGCGGAGTTGAAGTACCAGGGGCGGCCGATGATTTCCGAGGGGATACCGCTGGGGGCGATCCAGGTGCCGCCGGATGGGCAGCCGATCGTGCTGCTCAACGATCGGCAGACCATCGGCGGTTATCCGCGCCTGGGCGCCTTGACGCCATTGTCGCTGGCGCGGTTGGCGCAGTGCCTGCCGGGCAGTGGGGTGCGACTGGTACCGACGGTGCAGGAGTCGGCGCACCGGCAGCACATCGAGTTCATCAGCCGGTTTGCCTGAGGCCCCAAAAGCTTCGCGGGCAAGCCATGCTCCTACAGGGTGTTGATCGTTCACAAGTCCGATGAACGTCTGCGCCCTGCAGGGGCTTGGCTTGCCCGCGAATAGGCCATCAAGCGATTTCACCTCACTTGGACAGAAACCGCATCCCTTCTTCCAGGCCCCGCAGGGTCAGCGGATACATCTGGTCCTCGATCAGGTCGCGCACGATGTTGGTCGAAGATGTGTACCCCCAGGTGTCCTTCGGATACGGGTTGATCCAGATGAGCTTCTTGTATTTCTCCATGAAGCGCTGCATCCACACGTAGCCCGGCTCTTCGTTCCAGTGCTCGACGCTGCCGCCGGCCTGGGTGATCTCGTAGGGCGCCATCGCCGCATCGCCGACGAACACCACCTTGTAGTCGGCGCCGTACTTGTGCAGCAGGTCCTGGGTCGAGGTGCGCTCCGAGCTGCGGCGCAGGTTGTTCTTCCACACCGACTCGTAGATGAAGTTGTGGAAGTAGAAGTACTCCAGGTGCTTGAACTCGGTCTTGCAGGCCGAGAACAGTTCCTCGCAGATTTTCACGTGGGCGTCCATCGAGCCGCCGATATCGAACAGCAGCAACAGCTTGACCGTGTTGCGCCGCTCCGGCCGCATCCGGATGTTCAGCAGACCGGCGTCACGGGCGGTATGGTCGATGGTGCCGTCGATGTCCAGCTCTTCCGCGGCGCCCTGGCGGGCGAACTTGCGCAGGCGCCGCAAGGCCACCTTGATGTTGCGGGTGCCGAGTTCGACTTGGTCGTCGAGGTTCTTGTATTCGCGCTGGTCCCAGACCTTGACCGCCTTGCCCTGGCGCTTGCCGGCATCGCCGACGCGAATGCCTTCCGGGTTGAAACCGCCCGAGCCGAACGGGCTGGTGCCGCCGGTACCGATCCACTTGTTGCCGCCGGCATGGCGTTCCTTCTGTTCCTCCAGGCGTTTCTTGAACTCCTCGATCAGCTTGTCCAGGCCGCCGAGGGACTGGATCTGCGCGCGTTCCTCGTCGTTCAGCGAGCGCTCGAACTCCTTGCGCAGCCAATCCTCGGGGATCAGCGCCTGCAGGTGGTCGTCGAGCTTTTCCAGGCCGTTGAAGTAGGCGCCGAAGGCCCGGTCGAACTTGTCGAAATGCCGTTCGTCCTTGACCAGGATCGCCCGCGCCAGGTAGTAGAACTCGTCCATGTCGGCGAAGGTCACGCGCTGTTTCAGCGCGTTGATCAGGTCGAGCAGCTCACGCACCGACACCGGTACCTTGGCCGCGCGCATTTCATTGAACAGGTTGAGCAGCATGGCTATTGCCCTTCAATGGTTTAACGGCTGCCGCGACGGCTCATGAAGGCCAGGCGTTCCAGTAGCTGGACATCCTGCTCGTTCTTGACCAGCGCACCGGCCAGCGGCGGGATGGCCTTGGTCGGATCGCGCTCGCGCAGCACCGCCTCGCCGATGTTGTCGGCCATCAGCAGCTTCAGCCAGTCCACCAGCTCGGAGGTCGACGGCTTTTTCTTCAGGCCCGGCACCTTGCGTACATCGAAGAACACGTCGAGGGCTTCGCTGACCAGGTCTTTCTTGATGTCCGGGTAGTGGACGTCGACGATCTTCTGCAGGGTTTCGCGGTCCGGGAAGGCGATGTAGTGGAAGAAGCAGCGGCGCAGGAAGGCGTCCGGCAGTTCCTTTTCGTTGTTGGAGGTAATGATGATGATCGGGCGCTGCCTGGCCTTGATGGTTTCATCGATCTCGTAGACGTAGAACTCCATCTTGTCGAGTTCCTGCAACAGGTCGTTGGGGAACTCGATATCGGCCTTGTCGATCTCGTCGATCAGCAGGATCACCCGCTCCTCGGACTCGAAGGCCTCCCAGAGCTTGCCCTTCTTCAGGTAGTTGCGCACATCGTGGACCTTGTCCACGCCCAGTTGCGAATCGCGCAGGCGGCTCACCGCGTCGTACTCGTAGAGGCCCTGGTGCGCCTTGGTGGTGGACTTGATGTGCCAGGTGATCAGCTTGGCGCCGAAGGACTCGGCCAGTTGCTCGGCGAGCATGGTCTTGCCGGTGCCGGGCTCGCCCTTGACCAGCAGTGGACGCTCCAGGGTAATGGCGGCGTTGACGGCCAGCTTCAGGTCAGCGGTGGCGACGTAGGCCTGGGTGCCTTCGAACTTCATCTGTGCTTCCTCGAACGGTAGCGCCGGCCCGGCAGCGGGCGGCGGGGGAAATTCCATGTTCCGACTATAACGCGGTGTCCGGTCGAGTGTGAACGCAGACGGCTTATTCAGTCTCTGAATGGAGCGTCACATCCTGACCTGGTCAGGCCCGTCAGCCGGTGCCGGGCTTGGGCTGCTCGTAGCGGGCATTGAAGGCCTGGATGAAACCGTTGCGCAATATCTGCAAAAAGGCGGCGAACGCGCTGATATCCTGCTGGTGGACGCTGCCGCTGAGTTCGACGCGGGTGGCGAACTGGTTCTTCTTCTGGTTTTTCAGCAGGGTCTCGCCGGCGCCGACGATGGCTTCCCAGACCGAGCGCAGCAGGCTCTTGTCCTGGTTCTCGACGTCCTGCTGCCAGTCGAACACTTCGACATCGTGCAGCAACGGCTTGATATAGCCGGTGAGCCGGCCCTTGTCGGCCTGGGCCTCGATCACCACGTCGCCGCTGCCGCCGTTGAAGTCGAACTTGCCGTAGGCCGCGGCGAAGTCGTTGACCTTGCGCAGCTCGATGCCGGTGGCCCGCAGGCGGAATTCGAAATCCTCGAAGTTGCTCAGCGGATCGAAGGTGGCGGTGGTTTCCAGGGGCGCGTGGCCGAGCAGCAGGGCCTTGCCTTCGAAACGCGCATCGCGATGGCCCTTGAGGTCGACGATGTTGGTCAGGTTGTAGAGGCTGGCATTGACCTGGGTGGCCTGCAGGTTGACCGGTGGCTGGGAGTTGAAGTTGCGGAAGGTGATGCGCCCGTTGTCGATGCGCACCTCGTTGAGGGTGATCGGCAGCAGTTTGCCCAGTTGGGCGCGCCAGTCGGTGCCCTGACCGGTCTGCGAAGACTGGCGATTGTTCGCGCCGCCGTCGACGAAGTTCAGTTCCGGTTCGACGAACTGCACCTCGGCCACCACCGCATGGTTTTCCCAGAGGGCTTTCCAGCTCACCGACAGGTCGATCAGCGGCGCCTTGAGGAACGGCACTGGCACCTTGCCGGCGACCTTGACGATTTCCAGCCCGTTGATCCGGTAGGCGCCGCGCCACAGGGCCAGGTCGACATCCGTCACCTGGCCGCGGTAGTCGCCCATGTCGGCGAGCTTTTCATTCAGGTAGTTGCGTACCAGGTAGGGCAGGGCCAGGTTCACCGCCACCACCAGCAGAACAACAATTGCCAGGCCCCACAACGGCCAACTGTAACGACGTTTCATCGACGTGCCCCGCAGACTGTCCATAGGCGATGGACCCCCGGCAACGCGAGACGTTCGCATGACTGGACGCCCGTCACCTCGGGGCATACCCTTGTGGGCTAATTCTCAAATGAACATAGGACCTGTCATGAGCCGTATTTTTGCCGACAACGCCCATTCCATCGGTAATACGCCCCTGGTTCAGATCAACCGCATCGCCCCCCGCGGCGTAACCATCCTGGCCAAGATCGAAGGGCGCAACCCGGGGTATTCGGTGAAGTGCCGGATCGGCGCGAACATGATCTGGGACGCCGAAAGCAGCGGCCGCCTCAAGCCGGGCATGACCATCGTCGAGCCGACCTCCGGCAACACCGGCATCGGCCTGGCCTTCGTCGCCGCCGCCCGCGGTTACAAGCTGCTGCTGACCATGCCGGCGTCCATGAGCATCGAGCGGCGCAAGGTGCTCAAGGCCCTGGGGGCCGAACTGGTGCTGACCGAGCCGGCCAAGGGCATGAAAGGCGCTATCGAGAAGGCCGGTGAAATCGTCAACAGCGATCCGGCCCGGTACTTCATGCCGGCGCAGTTCGACAACCCGGCCAACCCGGCGATCCACGAAAAGACCACCGGTCCGGAAATCTGGAACGACACCGATGGCGCGGTCGACGTGCTGGTGGCTGGCGTCGGCACCGGCGGCACCATCAGCGGCGTTTCGCGCTACATCAAGCAGACCCAGGGCAAGCCGATCCTCTCGGTGGCGGTGGAACCGGTGACGTCGCCAGTAATCACCCAGACCCTGGCCGGGCAGGAGGTCAAGCCGTCGCCGCACAAGATTCAGGGCATCGGTGCCGGTTTCGTGCCGAAGAACCTCGACCTGTCGCTGGTCGACCGGGTCGAGCTGGTGACCGACGAGGAGTCCAAGGCCATGGCCCTGCGGCTGATGCAGGAGGAGGGCATCCTCTGTGGCATCTCCTGTGGCGCGGCGATGGCGGTGGCCGTGCGCCTGGCGGAAACCCCGGAGATGCAGGGCAAGACCATCGTCGTGGTGCTGCCGGACTCCGGCGAGCGCTACCTGTCGAGCATGCTCTTCAGCGACCTGTTCACCGAGCAGGAAAACCAGCAGTAACAGGCGGGTCGACGCCGGCCTTTTCCCCACAGGCCGGCTCCCGGTGGGCCGGCCTGTGGGCGATCATGGATTGACCTGACCTGCATCAGTCCGCCTTCAGGCGCCTTATGCTAATTAACGCTTTGTTGCGCAGTTCTTAACGCTGATTGTTGAGTTGCGCGGGTTTTTCCGGCGGTCGGTAATGTTTATCATGGCCGGCTGCCACGTCTCGTGGATTTTTCCTACCCGGACGTCGCCCATTTTCAAGGAGTGCTGAATGACCTTTTCCTTCGCCGCCAAGGCCGCCGTGTTGCTGCTGTTCGTGGGCAGTACGCTCTACGTGCATCTGCGGGGCAAGGCGCGTTTGCCGGTATTGCGCCAGTTCGTCAACCATTCGGCGCTGTTCGCTCCGTATAACGCCCTGATGTACCTGTTTTCCGCAGTGCCGTCCAGACCGTACCTGGACCGCAGCAAGTTCCCCGAGCTGGATGTGCTCAAGGACAACTGGCAGGTGATCCGCGAGGAAGCCATGCACCTGTTCGACGAGGGCTACATCCGGGCCGCCGAGAAGAACAACGACGCCGGCTTCGGTTCGTTCTTCAAGAAGGGTTGGAAGCGTTTCTACCTCAAATGGTATGACAAGCCGCTGCCGTCGGCCGAAATGCTCTGCCCGAAGACCGTCGAGCTGGTCAGCCGCATCCCCAACGTCAAGGGCGCGATGTTCGCCCTGCTGCCCGGCGGCAGCCACCTGAACCCGCACCGCGATCCGTTCGCCGGTTCGCTGCGTTATCACCTGGGCCTGTCGACGCCGAACTCCGACGATTGCCGGATTTTCGTCGATGGCCAGGTCTACGCCTGGCGTGACGGTGAAGACGTGATGTTCGACGAGACCTACGTGCACTGGGTCAAGAACGAAACCGAGCAGACCCGGGTCATCCTGTTCTGCGACGTCGAACGGCCGTTGAGCAACCGCCTGATGACCTCGATCAACCGTTCGGTCAGCGCCTTCCTGGGCCGTGCCACCGCACCGCAGAACGTCGATGACGAGCGCGTGGGCGGGATCAACCAGGCCTATGCCTGGAGCAAGCGCTTCAGCGACAACTTCAGCAGCGTGGTCAAGCAGTGGAAGCGCAAGCATCCCAAGGCCTACCGCGTGATGCGTCCGGTGCTGGCGGTCCTGGTGGCCTGGGCCCTCGGCTACTGGCTGTTCGGCTGATCTGTTGCAATAGGTGGCGAGCGCTGGTTATAGTCAGCGCTCGGTGCATCGCCTGATTCACCGTCGTTTCCCCTCACTGAAGATCTGCCTATGCCAGCTTCCTCCCTCAACGCGGTCGTCGTTCCAGCGCTCAACGCTGGCGTAGTGCCGTGCGGAAGCCTGCAACCGCTGCAGATCAGTCATTACCCACCACCTGTCAGTAGCACGCCGGTGTGCGCCGTCGTATCACCGCCAGGCGTCGTTGGCATTCGGGGCTGATCAGCCAGCGTTGCTGTTTTCCTGCCTGCCCGCCTGAAAAAACCTACTGAATCTTCAGCTTCACAGCTGAGTTGGCATTTGCCTGAATCACAGGTGGTATCCATGTTGGTCATTTCAAAGCAATCCGCGACTGCGGCGGCTTCGACGAGTCTGTTCGTGCTGCTCTGGAGCAGCGGGGCTATCTTCTCCAAGTGGGGCCTGGCCCATGCCTCGCCGTTCGCCTTTCTGCTGGTGCGTTTTTCCATTGCCCTGCTGGGCCTGCTGTTGCTGGTCCCGCTGCTCAAGTTCAAGTTGCCCAAAGGCGGCAAGCCGCTGCGTTATGCCGCGGCGACGGGGCTGGTGTTGCTCGGCGCCTACCAGATCTTCTATCTGCTGGCGCTGGACCTGAAGGTCACGCCGGGCGTCATGGCGACGATCATGGGCGTGCAGCCGATCCTCACGGCGGTGCTGATGGAACGCCAGCGCTCCTGGAGCCGGATGTTCGGTCTCGGGTTGGGGCTGGCGGGGCTGATCCTGGTGGTCTACCAGGGCATCGGCCTGGCGGGCATGTCGCTGGCCGGGATGCTCTTCGGCCTGCTGGCGCTGGCGAGCATGACCTTCGGTTCGATCATGCAGAAGCGCATCACCGACAATCCCCTCGGCACGCTGCCGGTGCAGTACCTGGCCGGGCTGCTGTTGTGCGGAGTGTTCGTGCCGTTCCAGCCGTTTCATGTCGAGACCGGCAGTGGCTTCATCATTCCGGTGCTGTGGATGGGGCTGGTGGTGTCGGTGCTGGCGACGTTGTTGCTGTACCGGCTGATCGCCCGGGGCAATCTGGTGAATGTCACCAGCCTGTTCTACCTGGTGCCGGCGGTGACGGCGGTCATGGATTACCTGATCTTCGGTAACCGGCTGGCGTTGCTGAGCATGCTGGGGATGGGGCTGATCATCGTCGGCCTTGTGTTCGTGTTCCGCAAGGCGGCTTGAGGCGCCTGTGGAACGGGTACGGCAGCCTGGTGCTGTTGTGCCTGTTCCGGAGCATTCGCGGGCAAGCACGGCTCCTACAGGATGGCGTCGCTCCGTGCGACCCACAATCTGTAGGAGCCGGGCTTGCCCGCGAATGGGCCCTCAAATTCCCTGCAGCGTTACCGCTGCGCCACGGCGCCGGCTTTCGCCACCGCCGGCTTCAACACCAGCCACAACGCCACCGCGATCAATACCCCGCCGTACAGATGCGCCATCGACAGCGGCTCATCGAGAAACAATGCCCCCCACAACACTCCGAATGCCGGGATCATGAAGGTCACGGTCATCGATTTCACCGGCCCGATATTGCTCAGCAGCTTGAAATACACGATGTAGGCGAACGCCGTGCAGATCAGGCCGAGCCCCAGCAGCGCACCCCAGACTTCAGGGCCGCCCCAGCTTGCCGGCGGCTGGGTGATGGCGCTGGCGGCGAAGAACGGCAGGATCACCAGCGTCGCACCGAACATGCTGCCCAGGGCCGACAGCCGCGGGTCGAGCCCGCCCTGATGGTCGAGCCAGCGCCGGGTCAGGAAACCGGCGAAGCCATAGCTGGTGGTGGCGAGCAGGCACGCGCCCGCACCCAGCAGCAGGTCGAGGTCGAAGGTCACCGGGCCGGCCCGGGTCAGCACCGCCACACCGAACAGCCCGAGGAAAATCCCCAGCAGCTTGTTCAGCGTGAGCTTTTCGTGGAAGAACAGGCCGCCGATCAGCACCCCCATCAACGGCGTGGTGGCGTTGAAGATCGACGAGTAGCCGGCCGGCAGCACCTTGGCCGCCACCGAATACAGGGTCGCCGGCAGCCCCGAGTTGATCACCCCGAGCAGCAGGCAGACCTTGAACTTGCCCTTGAAGTCCCATTTCACGCGCATCAGCGCGAGCATCGCCAGAAGGCCGACAGCCGCGATCGATACACGAAAGAACGCAGTGGGAAACGCACCCAACACAGGGGCAATGATGCGCATGAACAGGAAGCTGGCGCCCCAGACGGCAGCCAGGCTGAACATGCGGACGATATCGGCGGGATTCACGGTGGGCTTCCTTGGCAGGCTAGGGCGAGCAAGTGTGTCGGGATGTTACGTTCAGGGCAAGGTTGCACAACACGATGACAGGCTTCTAAGCTCAACGGGCTCGCGACCAGAACAACGAACGAAAAATCCCGCAGAGGTTTGACTATGCCGCAGCAATGGCCGGCCGCCGATATCGCCCGTACGATCCTTGATGGCTTCGATAACTATCGCGAGCATTTTCGCCAGATCACCGATGGCGCCCGTGCCCGCTTCGAGGGCGCACGCTGGCAGGAGGCGCAGGCGGCATCGGCGGCGCGGATCAATCTTTACGAAGAGAAGGTCGCCGAGGTCAATGCCCGGCTGCGGGCCGGGTTCGAGGCCGAGTCGTTGCTCGATGTGGGCATCTGGCCGCTGGTGAAAAGCGCCTATATCAGCCTGATCGATGTGCGCTTTGACGATGAACTGGCGGAAACCTGGTACAACTCGGCCTTCTGCAGCCTGTTCAGTCACGACCTGATCAGCGACGGCTGCATGTTCATCCACACCACCCGGCCGTCCCTGCGGCGCGCGCGGGCGGCGCAGACGCGGATCTATCGCCCGCAGGGCGAACTGTCGGGCATGCTCGAACGGATCTTCACCGACTATCGCTTCAGCGAGGATTACGCCGACCTGTCCGGCGACCTGCGGCGCCTCGAAGCGCAACTGCGCGAAAGCCTGCCGGACTGGGTGTGCAAGGACCCGGAACTGAGCGTCGAGCTGTTTTCCTCGGTGCTCTATCGCAACAAGGGCGCCTACCTGGTGGGGCGCATCTACACTCACGACGAGCAGTGGCCGCTGGTGATCCCGTTCCTGCACCGCGAGGGCCGCGGGATCCGTATCGATGCCTTGATCACCGACGAGGCCGAGGTGTCGATCATCTTCTCCTTCACCCGTTCCTATTTCATGGTCGATGTGCCGGTGCCGGCGGAGTTCGTCGGTTTTCTCAAGCGCATCCTGCCGGGCAAGCACGTGGCCGAGCTGTACACCTCGATCGGTTTCTACAAGCACGGCAAGTCGGAGTTCTACCGGGCGCTGATCGACCACCTGGCCAACACCGACGACCGTTTCATCATGGCGCCCGGGGTGCGTGGCATGGTCATGAGCGTGTTCACCCTGCCGGGCTTCAACACGGTGTTCAAGATCATCAAGGACCGCTTCTCGCCCTCGAAGAACGTCGACCGGGCCACGGTGATCGAGAAGTACCGGCTGGTGAAGAGCGTCGACCGGGTCGGGCGCATGGCCGATACCCAGGAGTTCGCCGACTTCCGTTTCCCCCTGGGCAAGTTCGATCCGGCCTGCCTTGAGGAGTTGCTGGAGGTGGCGCCGTCCACCGTGCAGGTCGAGGGCGAGACGGTGCTGATCCGCCACTGCTGGACCGAGCGGCGCATGACCCCGCTGAACCTCTACCTCGACAACGCCAACGAAGCCCAGGTGCGCGAGGCGCTGGATGACTATGGCCTGGCGATCAAGCAACTGGCGGCGGCGAACATCTTCCCCGGCGACATGCTGCTGAAGAACTTCGGGGTCACCCGCCATGGCCGGGTGGTGTTCTATGACTACGATGAAATCTGCTTCCTCACCGAAGCCAACTTTCGCCATATCCCGCCGCCGCGCACCCCGGAGGACGAAATGGCCTCCGAGCCCTGGTACTCCATCGGTCCGCTGGACGTATTCCCCGAGGAGTTCCCGCCCTTCCTGTTCGCCGATATCGGCCAGCGCCGGCTGTTCGCCCAGTTGCACGGCGAGCTGTACGACGCCGATTACTGGAAGGGACTGCAGGAGGCGATTCTCGCCGGCAAGGTCATCGATGTGTTCCCGTATCGGCGGCGGGCATTGGACAACGAGTAGGCTTGGCCAAGGCGGGCTCGCCACAGAGGGGGGCAAATCTGCGACAATCCGCCCCCTGCCTACATAGACGACCCTTGCCGAGCCGATGACCGACGAATCGCCCACTATCGACCAACTGCTGAAAAACCTCGACCTTGCCATGATCGCCGACCGCCACCGCCTGCGGCGGCAGTTGCTCGACCTGCGCAAGAAACCCGATGAAGCCAGGCTGGCTCAGTGGGTCGAGAGAATGCAGGCTTCCTGCGCCCTGGTCACGGCGCGGCGCCAGAGCGTGCCGACGATTCGCTACGACGACAGCCTGCCCATCGCCGCCAAGCGCGACGAGATCAAGGCGGCGCTGCTCAAGCACCAGGTACTGGTCATCGCCGGCGAGACCGGCTCGGGCAAGACCACCCAGTTGCCGAAGATCTGCCTGGAAATCGGCCGCGGCCAGCATGGCCTGATCGGTCATACCCAGCCGCGGCGTATCGCTGCGCGCAGCGTGGCGAGCCGGGTCGCCGAGGAACTGGCGACACCGCTGGGCAGCCTGGTCGGCTACCAGGTGCGGTTCGAGGACCAGAGCGATTCCAACACCCTGGTCAAGCTGATGACCGACGGTATCCTGCTGGCGGAAACCCAGAACGATCGCTACCTCGAACGCTACGACACGATCATCGTCGACGAAGCCCACGAGCGCAGCCTGAACATCGACTTCCTGCTCGGCTACCTCAAGACCCTGCTGCCGCGGCGCCCGGATCTCAAGGTGATCATCACCTCGGCGACCATCGACCTGGAGCGTTTTTCGAAGCACTTCAACGATGCACCGATCGTCGAGGTGTCGGGGCGCACCTTCCCGGTGGAGACCTGGTACCGGCCGATGACTTCCGAGCAGGACGAGGAAGGCAACCGGGTCGAGGACGACCTCACCGTCGATCAGGCGATCCTCGCCACCCTCGACGAGATCGCCGCCCATGAGCGCCATGAGCGCAAGAGCCCCGGCGACGTGCTGGTGTTTTTGCCCGGCGAACGCGAGATCCGCGATGCCGCCGAGATGCTGCGCAAGGCCCAGCTCAAGCACACCGAGATTCTTCCTTTATATGCGCGGCTGACACCGGCCGAGCAGCAGCGGATCTTCCAGTCCCACGCGGGGCGTCGGGTCGTGCTGGCGACCAACGTCGCGGAAACCTCGCTGACCGTACCGGGCATCCGCTACGTGATCGACAGCGGCACCGCGCGTATCAGCCGCTACAGCTACCGCGCCAAGGTCCAGCGCCTGCCGGTCGAGGCGATCTCCCAGGCCAGCGCCAACCAGCGCAAGGGCCGTTGTGGGCGCGTCGAACCGGGGATCTGCGTACGCCTGTACAGCGAAGAGGATTTCAACGGCCGGCCGGAGTTCACCGATCCGGAAATCCTGCGCACCAACCTGGCGGCGGTGATCCTGCAGATGCTGCACCTGCGCCTGGGCGAGATCACCGCGTTCCCGTTCATCGAGCCGCCGGACGGCAAGGCCATCAGCGACGGCTTCAACCTGCTGCAGGAACTCTCGGCGGTTACCCGCGACAACCAGCTGACCCCGCTCGGCCGCCAGTTGGCGCGCCTGCCGGTGGACCCGCGCATGGGCCGCATGCTGCTGGAGGCGGCCAAACTCGGCAGCCTGCAGGAAGTGCTGATCGTCGCCAGCGCCATGTCGGTGCAGGACCCGCGCGAGCGCCCGCCCGAGCGCCAGCAGGCCGCCGACCAGGCCCACGCGCAGTGGAAGGACGCCGATTCGGACTTCGCCGGGCTGATCAACGTCTGGCGCGGTTTCGAGGAGCAGCGCCAAGCCCTCGGGGCGAGTGCCTTGCGCAACTGGTGCCGGAAGAACTTCCTCAATTACCTGCGCATGCGCGAATGGCGTGACTCCCATCGCCAACTGGCGCTGATCTGCCGCGACCTGCAACTGGCGATCAACAAGGAACCGGCCGACTATCCCAAGCTGCACAAGGCGGTGCTGTCCGGCCTGTTGAGCCAGATCGGCCAGAAGACCGAGGAAGGCGACTACCTCGGCGCGCGCCAGCGGCGCTTCTGGGTCCACCCGTCCTCGGGCCTGGGCCGCAAGCGGCCGCAGTGGCTGATGACCGCCGAACTGGTGGAAACCACCAAGCTCTATGCGCGCATGGTCGCCAAGATCGAGCCGGACTGGATCGAGCCGCTGGCCGGGCACCTGATCAAGAAGAACCACTTCGAACCCCACTGGGAGAAGAAGCGCGGCCAGGTAGTGGCCTTCGAGCAGATCAGCCTGTTCGGCCTGATCGTGGTCGGCCGGCGGCCGGTGCATTTCGGCCCGGTCGACCCGGTGGTTTCGCGCGAACTGTTCATCCGCGAGGCGCTGGTGCGCGGCGAAATCCAGTCCAGGGCCAAGTGTCTGGGCGCCAACACCCGCCTGCTCGAACAGCTCGATGAACTGGAGGCCAAGGCCCGTCGACGCGACATCCTCGCCGACGAGGAAACCCTGTTCGCCTTCTACGACGCGCGCCTGCCGGCGGAGATCCACCAGACCGCGACCTTCGACAGCTGGTACCGTGTCCACAGCCAGAAGAATCCGCAACTGCTGATCATGCGCGAAGAAGACGTGCTGGCCCGCGAGGCCAGTGAAGTCACCGCCGCGCAGTACCCGGACACCCTGCATCTGGGCGATCTGACCCTGGCGCTGAGCTATCACTTCGAACCCAACCACCCCCGCGACGGTGTGACCCTGCGCGTGCCGGCGCCGCTGTTGCCGATGTTGCCCGCCGAGCGCCTGGAGTGGCTGGTGCCGGGCCTGATCGAGGCCAAGTGCATCGCCCTGGTACGCAACCTGCCCAAGGCCCTGCGCAAGAACTTCGTGCCGGTGCCGGACTTCGTCAAGGCGGCGCTGCAACGCATCGACTTCGCCGAGGGTTCGCTGCCCCAGGCGCTGGGGCGTGAGCTGCTGCGCATGACTGGCGCGCGGGTCAGCGACGAGGCCTGGGCCGAAGCGGCGCAGCAGGTGGAAAGCCACCTGAAGATGAACCTCGAAGTGGTCGACGCCCAGGGCAAGTTCCTCGGCGAAGGCCGTGACCTGGCGGAACTGACCGCGCGCTTCGCCCAGGCCAGCCAGGCGGCGCTGGCCGTGCCGCAAACCGCGAAAAGCCAGCAGCCGGTGGAAGCCAAGGGTTTCGCCGCTGTCGCCGAGACCACCCAGCAGAAGATCGCCGGCCTGTCGATGACGGTCTATCCGGCACTGGTGGAAGAGGCGGGTACGGTCAAGGAAGGGCGCTTCTCCACCCCGGCCGAAGCCGAGTTCCAGCATCGTCGGGCGTTGCAGCGGCTGTTGCTGCAGCAACTGGCCGAGTCGGCGAAGTTCCTGCGCGGCAAGCTGCCGGGCCTGACCGAGCTGGGCCTGCTGTATCGCGAGCTGGGTCGTGTCGAAGCGCTGGTGGAAGACATCCTGTTGGCCAGCCTCGACAGTTGCATCCTCGACGGTGAAGACCCGCTGCCCCGCGACGGTGCCGGCCTGGCGTCCCTGGCCGAGCGCAAGCGCGGCCACTGGACCGAGCATGCCGAGCGCCTGGCACGCCTGACCCTGGAGATCCTCAAGCTCTGGCACGGCCTGCAGAAGCGCTTCAAGGGCAAGATCGACCTGGCCCAGGCGGTGGCGCTCAACGATATCAAGCAGCAACTGAGCCACCTGGTCTACGCCGGGTTCGTCCGGGAAACGCCGGGGCTCTGGCTGAAGGAATTGCCGCGCTATCTCAAGGCGATCGAGTTGCGCCTGGAGAAGCTGCCGGCCCAGGTGCAGAAGGATCGGGTCTGGAGTACCGAGCTGGGCGGCCTGTGGAGCCAGTACCAGGCCCGCGCGGCCAAGCATGCCCAGGAAGGCAAGCGCGACCCGCAACTGGAACTGTATCGCTGGTGGCTGGAGGAGTACCGGGTCTCGCTCTTCGCCCAGCAGTTGGGGACCCGGGCACCGATCTCGGACAAGCGCCTGAACAAGCAGTGGAGTCAAGTGGAAGCCTGACCATGGGCAAAGGCCCATTGATCTTCACAATGGGCCAAACTCCCGTGTTTATGGCACACTTCGCGGATAAATGCCCGGTTCAGCGATTGAGCCGCAAGAAAACCACCCGGCGTCATCCCCGTTGTCAGGGGTTGGCCTTTTTACATGTTGGTACGACTGTACCAATGCCTTCTGCCTGAACAGAACATAGAGGAACGACCGTGCATAACGTCGTCATCAGCGGCACCGGCCTGTACACCCCGGCCAACAGCATTTCCAACGAAGAGCTGGTGCACTCTTTCAATACGTATGTACAACAGTTCAATGAAGAAAATGCGGCGGCCATCGAGCGCGGCGAGGTTCAGGCCTTGACCGAGTCCAGCGCCGCCTTCATCGAAAAGGCCTCGGGCATCAAGAGCCGCTTCGTCATGGACAAGGACGGCATTCTCGATCCGCGGCGCATGAAGCCGCGCCTGCCCGAGCGCAGCAATGACGAGTGGTCGATCCTCTGCCAGATGTCCGTGGCCGCCGCCGAACAGGCCCTGCAACGGGCCGGCAGGACCGCCGCGGACATCGACGGGGTGATCGTCGCCTGCTCCAACCTGCAGCGCGCCTATCCGGCGATTGCCATCGAGGTCCAGGAAGCCCTCGGTATCCAGGGGTTCGGTTTCGACATGAACGTCGCCTGTTCCTCGGCGACCTTCGGCATCCAGAACGCCTGCAACAGCGTGCAACTGGGCCAGGCCCGGGCGATCCTGATGGTCAACCCGGAGATCTGCACCGGCCACCTGAACTTCCGCGACCGCGACAGCCACTTCATCTTCGGCGATGCGGCGACGGCGGTGATCATCGAACGGGCGGACCTGGCCACCTCGGCCCACCAGTTCGATATCGTCAGCACCAAGCTGCTGACCCAGTTCTCCAACAACATCCGCAACAACTTCGGCTTCCTCAACCGCGCGGGAGAAGAGGGGATCGACGCCCGCGACAAGCTGTTCGTCCAGGAAGGGCGCAAGGTGTTCCGGGATGTCTGCCCGATGGTGGCGGAGCTGATCAGCGAGCACCTGCAGGAGAACCAGCTGAATGTCGGCGACGTGAAGCGTTTCTGGCTGCACCAGGCCAACCTCAGCATGAACCATCTGATCGTCAAGAAACTGCTGGGTCGCGACGCCACCGCAGAGGAAGCCCCGGTGATCCTCGACACCTACGCCAACACCAGTTCGGCCGGTTCCGTGATCTCGTTCCACAAGAACCAGGACGATCTGGCGGCCGGTTCCCTGGCAGTGCTCAGTTCGTTCGGTGCCGGCTATTCGATTGGCAGCGTGATTCTGCGCAAGCGCTGATCGAGCGGCGGCATGTGGAAAAAGACAGCGTCGCGATAGTCTCAAAAAGCCACTACTGAAAGCGCAAAGCCCCGTAAACCGGGACTTTGCGCTTTTTTCTGTCGGCTCGAAAAAGTTCCGCTGTCATAAAAGCTTTATATAAAGGCAACGGTCCTGAAATAACCCCACGCCAAGATTCCCTCCCAACAAAGCGGGTCAGTCCCCGGCAACAGCCGTGCCCCCGCACGATGACAGCGGACGTCGCAAAAAAGACCCGAAGCGTTTGAATCCAGAGGAGCGAAACAATGAACAAGTGCACCTTGGCCCTGGCAGTGGCCGTAGGGGTTTTGTCCCAACAAGCATTTGCCGAGAGCCAGGCTGACGCCAAAGGTTTCATCGAAGGTGCTACGTCGACCCTGGGTCTGCGTAACTACTACATCAACACCGACAACCGCAGCGGCAAGCCGGCCCAGAGCCTGGTGTCGGAATGGGGCCAGGGCTTCGACCTGCGTTTCAACTCCGGCTACACCCAGGGCACCGTCGGTTTCGGTCTGGATGTGATCGCTCTGGAAGGTATTCGCCTGGATTCCGGTCGTGGCACCAACGGCGCCACCACCACTTCCTACGGCACCACCATGTTCCCGGCCGAATCCACCGATGGCAAGAACGCCAAGGCCGTCAACGATTTCGGCAGCCTGGGCGTGACTGGCAAGGTGCGCGTTTCGCAGACCGAACTGAAAGTCGGTACCCTGATGCCGAACAACCCGGTCATCAAGTACAACGACGGTCGCCTGCTGCCGCAGACCTTCACCGGTGGCGAGCTGAAGTCGAACGAAATCAAGGACCTGACCCTGGTCGCTGGCCAGGTGGAAGCGGCCAAGGGCCGTAACTCCAGCAACGACGAAGGCCTGTCCCTCGCCGGTGCCAACAGCCCGACCTCGAGCGGCCGTCGCAGCAACAAGTTCTACTACGGTGGTGCCGACTACAAGATCACCAAGGACCTGACCGCTTCGTTCTACCACGGCGAGCTGAAGGACTTCTACTCGCAGAACTTCCTGGGCCTGGTGCACAACTGGGCAATCGGCCCTGGCGTACTCAAGAGCGACCTGCGCTACTACCGCAGCCGTGACAACGGTGCCAATGGTGATACCAGCGCCTACTTCACCACGGGCTACTACGATGACAAGCCAGCCAACAGCCGTACCAAGGGCAAGGTCGACAACGACCTGTACAGCTACCTGGCCCTGTACTCGATCGAAGGTCATACCTTCGGTGCCGGCTACCAGTACACCAAGGGTGACAGCGACTTCCCTTGGCTGAACCAGGGTGACGGTTCGTCCAACAGCACCATCACCGACGCCCAGATCCAGAAGTTCGCCCGTGCTGGCGAGCGTACCTGGCAGGCTCGCTACGCCTATGACTTCGCCAAGGTTGGCGTACCTGGCCTGACCGCCGGCGTGACCTACCTGCACGGCGACAACATCCAGAACGCCGCGGGTGACCAGAGCGAGTGGGAGCGTGACATCAGCCTGGCCTACGTGATCCCGCAAGGCACCTTCAAGAACCTGGGCTTTGCCTGGAAAAACGCCATGTGGCGTACCAACTCGGCCGTGGCTTCCAGCACCCAGGACGAAAACCGCCTGATCGTCAGCTACTCGATTCCACTGCTGTAAGCACTGTTGTGTAAGCTCTTTTTCACTTCACGCCCTGCTCGGCACACTGCCGGCAGGGCGTTTTTTTGCCTTTTGCGCTGTCATTACGGACGTCTTCGCGGCGGTTCGGCGCCCCGACAAGCCCTGCTCCTACAGAGTCGCGTCTTGCACGAGTCCTGCACACGGCGCTGCCCTGTAGGAGCAGGGCTTACCCGCGAAGAGGCCCCCCACAATCGCTACAAGTCCCGTTAGCCCATCATCCGCAAATCATCTCTGCAACGTCTGTCTGAACTCGTTGCACCATGGTGTTCCCACCCCCGTCCCCAGTCCAATGAAATAGTTTTTAATCTCCTCTCCCTGCGCGATACTGCCCCGGCGAATGCACCTGCCCTGGGGATATCGATGCCGTTACAACGCCTGCAAAGCCTTGCCGAGATCGCGCCCGAGGATTGGGATGCGCTGGTGCCGTCGGGGCAACCCTTCCTGCGTCACGCCTTCCTCAGCGCCCTGGAGGACAGCGGCAGCCTCGGCGAGCGTTCCGGCTGGCAGCCGGAGCATCTGCTGCATATCGAGCAGGGGCGGCTGATCGCCGCGTTGCCCAGCTATCGCAAGTGGCACTCCTACGGCGAGTACGTGTTCGACCATGCCTGGGCCGACGCCTGCCTGCGTGCCGGTATCGCCTACTACCCCAAGCTGCTCACCGCCGTGCCGTTCAGCCCGGTCGGCGGCCCACGGCTGCTGGCGGCCAGCGCCGAGGACGGTGTCGAGTTGCTGTCGGCGTTGCCGGGCTATCTGGAGATCGAGGAACTGTCCAGCGCTCACATCAACTTCACCGACGCCCTGGCCGATGCCGCCCTGGCCGGGCAACCGGGCTGGCTGCAGCGCCTGGGTTGCCAGTACCACTGGCAGAACCGCGACTACCGGGATTTTCAGGATTTCCTCGACGCCTTGAGCTCACGCAAACGCAAGCAGATGCGCAAGGAACGCGAGCAGGTGTTGGCCCAGGGTTTCGAGTTCGAGTGGCTGGAGGGCAGGGCGTTGACGCAGGCGCAATGGGACTTCGTCTACGCCTGCTACGCCAACACCTACGCGGTGCGGCGCCAGGCGCCATACCTGACGCGGGCGTTCTTCAGCCTGCTGGCCGAACGCATGCCGGAGGCGATCCGGGTGGTCATGGCCCATCAGGGAGGGCGGCCGGTGGCCATGGCCTTCAGCCTGATCGGCGGCGACAGCTTCTACGGGCGCTACTGGGGTTGCCTGGCGGAGTTCGACCGCCTGCACTTCGAGACCTGTTTCTACCAGGGCATGGACTACGCCATCGCCCAGGGCCTGAAACGCTTCGATGCCGGAGCCCAGGGCGAGCACAAGCTGATTCGCGGCTTCGAACCGGTGATCACCCACTCCTGGCACTACCTGCGCCACCCCGGCCTCAAGGCGGCGGTGGCGGATTTCCTCGAACGGGAGCGGGTCGGCATCCTGGAATATGCCGAGCAGGCGAGGGCGGCGCTGCCTTACCGGCAGGCCTGACCCTCGAGGGCACGCTCAGTCGATCCCGACGAAGCCACCGGTCTGGTGCTGCCACAGGCGCGCATACAGGCCGCCGCGCGCCAAGAGCTCGGCATGGCTGCCGGTTTCGGCAATGCGCCCATGCTCCAGTACCACCAGGCGGTCCATGCGGGCGATGGTCGACAGGCGGTGGGCGATGGCGATCACCGTCTTGCCTTCCATCAGTGTTTCCAGGCTTTCCTGGATCGCCGCTTCCACTTCCGAGTCCAGCGCCGAGGTCGCTTCGTCCATGATCAGGATCGGCGCGTTCTTGAGCAGTACCCGGGCAATGGCGATGCGCTGGCGCTGGCCGCCGGAGAGTTTCACCCCGCGCTCGCCGACATGGGCATCGAAGCCGGTTCGCCCCTCGGCATCCGAGAGCAGTGGAATGAACTCGTCGGCCCGGGCCTTGAGCACCGCCTCGTAGAGTTGCGCATCGCTGGCATCCGGCCTGCCGTAGAGCAGGTTGTCGCGAATCGAGCGGTGCAGCAGCGAGGTGTCCTGGGTAATCATGCCGATGTGCTCGCGCAGGCTTTCCTGGGCGACCTGGGCGATGTCCTGGCCGTCCACCAGGATGCGCCCGCCCTGTAGGTCATACAGGCGCAGCAGCAGGTTGACCAGGGTCGACTTGCCGGCCCCGGAAGGGCCGATCAGGCCGATCTTCTCGCCCGGGCGAATGGTCAGGTTGAGGTCCGAGATCACTCCGCTGCGCTTGCCGTAGTGGAAATCGACATGCTCGAAACGCACCTCGCCACGGCTCACCGCCAGGCGTGGCGCCTGTTCGCGGTCGGTGACGGTGATGGGCTGGGCGATGGTCTGCAGGCCGTCCTGGACCATGCCGATGTTCTCGAAGATGCCGTTGACCACCCACATGATCCAGCCGGACATGTTGACGATCCGGATCACCAGGCCGGTGGTCAGGGCGATGGCGCCGACCGACACCAGCGACTGCGTCCACAGCCACAGCGCCAGGCCGGTGGTGGTGACGATCAGCAGGCCATTCATGCTGGTGATGGCGACGTCCATGCTGGTGACCACCCGTGATGCCAGTTGGGTCTTCTCGGTCTGCTCCACCAGCGCCTCGCGGGCGTACTGCTGCTCGAAATGGGTGTGGGCGAACAGCTTCAGGGTGGTGATGTTGGTGTAGCCGTCGACGATCCGCCCCATCAGCTTGGAGCGCGCGTCGGAGGACTCCACCGAGCGCTGCTTGACCCGCGGCACGAAGTAGTAGAGCGCACCGCAGTAGCCGGCGAGCCACAGCAGCAGCGGGATCATCAGGCGCCAGTCGGCTTCGACGAACAGCACCAGCGCACTGATCACGTAGATCAGCACGTGCCACAGCGCATCGACCGCCTGCACGGCGGAGTCGCGCAGCGAGTTGCCGGTCTGCATGATGCGCTGGGCGATGCGCCCGGCGAAATCGTTCTGGAAGAAATTCAGGCTCTGGCGCAGCACGTAGCTGTGGTTCTGCCAGCGGATCAGGCTGGTCATGCCCGGGCTGATGGTCTGGTGCACCAGCAGGTCGTGCAGGCCGAAGAAGATTGGCCGCAGCACCAGCGCGACCACCAGCATCCACAGCAGCTCGCCGCCGTGCACCGAGAAGAACTCGGTATTGGGCGTGCCCTGGGCCAGGTCGATGATCCGGCTCAGGTAGCTGAACAGGGCCACTTCGATCAGCGCGGCGAACAGCCCGACGATCAGCAGGGCGACGAAGCTCGGCCAGACCTGGCGCAGGTAATACAGGTAGAAGGGCAGGACCTTGTTCGGAGGCGCGGCGGTGGGAGCGTCGCGGAAGATGTCGATCAGTTGTTCAAAGCGACGATAGAGCATGGGGTCTGATGCCCGTCGATCGGGCTCTCCTTGGAGGTGAAGCCGCGCCGGCCGGGGCTTCCTGCCCGCGGCCGGCTGCTGCCGTTAGTCGATGCGCTTGGCCGACTTGATGTACACCGGGTCCACCGGCACGTCGGACATGCCCTGCTTGTTGGCGGTCGGCGAGTTGACGATGATGTCGACCACCTCCATGCCCTTGACCACCTTGCCGAACACCGCGTAGCCGGCGTCGCGGCCCGGGTCGAGGAAGTCATTGTCCTTGACGTTGATGAAGAACTGGCTGGTGGCCGAGTTCGGGTCCGAGGTCCGCGCCATCGCCAGGGTGCCACGCACGTTGTGCAGGCCGTTGCTGGCTTCGTTGCGGATCGGCGCCTGGGTCGGTTTCTGCACCATCTGCGCGGTGAAACCGCCGCCCTGGGCCATGAAGCCCGGAATCACCCGGTGGAAGATGGTGTTGTTGTAGAAACCGCTGTCCACATAGGACAGGAAGTTCTTGGTACTGATCGGCGCCTTGACCGGGTCCAGTTCGATTTCGATGGTGCCGTTGGTGGTCACCAGTTGCACGTGAGGCGCCTTGGTCGCCTCGGTGGCGGCCATCAGGTTGGCGGCGAACAGGACGGAGCCGGTGAACAGGGCGATTTTTTTCAGCATGGTTCAGTGATCCTGGGTGGTGGTTTCGACTGCGCTCAGAAACTCGAGCAGGGTCCGGTTGAAGACCTGGGGTTGGTCCAGTGGGGTAGCGTGACGGGAGTCGGCGATGACTACCAGTCGGGCATCGGGAATAAGTTTGACATAGCTTTGCTTGAGCGAGACCGGCGTGTAGTCCCGGTCGGCGCTGACGATCAGGGTTGGACAGGTAATCGCCGACAGTCGTTCCTGCACGCCCCAACCGACGATGGCGTCGAAGCTGGCGAGATAGGCGCGCTTGTCATTGCTGGCCCAGCGCTCGGTCATCTTGCGGCGCAGTTCGGCCTGTTCCGGCTTGGGGAACAGCATGGAGCCGAGGGCCCTGCCGATGCTGTTGAGGCTCAGCAGGCGCGCCAGGCTCCAGCGCTTGGCCCACTGCCAGTAGTCGTTGGCGCTGCGTACCTTGACCTCCGGGGCGCTGTTGACCACGCACAGGCTGCGCAGCAGCCGGGGGCGGTCGACCGCCAGCTGGAAACCGATCATGCCGCCCATCGACAGGCCCACCAGGTGTGTCGGGCCCAGCTCCAGGTGCTCGATCAACGCCACCACGTCGGCGGTGAAGCCGGCGATGCTGTAGCGCTGGCGCGGCTTGTCGGAGCGGCCGTGGCCACGGATGTCGACGACGATCACCCGGTAGTGCTCGGCCAGTACCGGCACCTGCAGTTCCCAGTCCTGGCCGCTGGAGCCCAGGCCGTGGACCAGCAGCACCGGAGTACCCTGGCCATGCTCTTCGTAGTGCAGCAGGCAACCGTCGTGTTCGAAATAGGCCATCGGTCAACGTCCTGTCAGGCTTGCAGGGGCGCGGCGAACGGTGCGTCCAGCGGCGCGGTGTCGAAAGTGCGCAGCAGCTCGACGAGAATCTGCGTGGCCGGCCCCAGGGGTTTGTCCTTGTTCGAGTACAGGAAGAACGTCGGGTGGCGGCTGCCGCCCTGATCCAAGGGTAGTTGCTTGAGCAGCCCTTCGCGGATTTCCCGCTCGATCAGGTGGCGCGGCAGCCAGGCGAAGCCCAGGCCATTGCCGACGAAGGTGGCGGCGGTGGCCAGGCTGCCGACGGTCCAGCGCTGTTCGGCGCCGAGCCAGCCGACGTCCCGTGGCTGCTGGCGCCCGGAGTCGCGGATCACCACCTGCAGCTGGCTTTCCAGGTCCTGGAAGGTCAGTTGCCGTTGCAGGCGGTGCAGGGCGTGTTCCGGATGGGCGACGGCAACGAACTCCACCGCGCTCATTTCGGTACCCAGGTAGCCGGGGATATTGAAGCTGCTGATGGCCAGGTCGGCGACGCCTTCAAGCAGCACCTCCTCGACCCCGGACAGCACTTCCTCGCGCAGACGCACCCGGCAACCGCGGCTCTGCGGCATGAACGCGGTCAGCGCCCGCACCAGCCGGGCGTTGGGGTAGGCGGCGTCGACCACCAGGCGAACCTCGGCCTCCCAACCCTGCTCCATGTGGTGCGCCAGGTCCTCGAGCTGGCTGGCCTGCTTGACCAGTTGCCGCGAGCGCCGCAACAGCACCTCGCCGGCTTCGGTCAGCACCGCCTTGCGCCCGTCGATGCGCAGCAGCGGCACGCCGAGCTGATCTTGCATGCGGGCCACGGTGTAGCTGACGGACGACTGCGAGCGGTGCAGGGCTTCGGCCGCCTGGGCGAAGCCTCCGTGATCGACCACGGCCTGCAACGTTCGCCATTGATCGAGGGTCACGCGGGGCGCTTTCAAGTTGGGTTCCTCTTGTCCTAAGCTGGCGGTCCACATTGGAGACCGTCGAATGAGAAAGTTCTGTTGCGTATTGCTGGCCCTGCTGCCGGTCAGTGCCCTTGCCTACCCGATCGATGTCGAGAAACAGCTCAATGGCCTGAGCATCGACTACACGGCCCATGACACCGACCAGGACATCGGCTCCCTCCAGTTGAACAACTACGGCAAGACCGATGCGGTGTGCAAGGTGGTCTTCATCAACGGTCCCGAGGCGCCGAAGACCCGCCAGGTGGAGGTATCGGCCGGGAAAACCGTGAACGTCACCGCCAAGTTCAACCGCAAGATCATCCGGCTGCGAATGAACCTCAGCTGCACGGCGAAATGAAAGCACGGGCGGGTTACCGACAAGCATGCGCTTTCTATTAACAAATTTATAGATAGATTGAAGCAGATTTTTCCGCTTTTTAATCGATATAGTCCTGTTTAATCTTTGCTCCATCGACTTAACGCCTTCACCGATGGAGCACTTCCCATGTCCCGCGTACTGATCATCGAAAGCAGCGCCCGCCAGCAAGACTCGGTTTCCCGTCAACTGACCCAGCAATTCATCAGCCAGTGGAAAGCCGCGCATCCCGCCGACGAAATCACTGTAAGGGACTTGGCGCAGAACCCGGTGCCGCATCTGGACATCAACCTGCTGGGTGGTTGGATGAAGCCGCAGGAACAGCGCAATGCGATAGAACAGGCGTCTCTGGAGCGCTCCAACGAACTGACCGACGAACTGCTGGCCGCCGACGTGCTGGTGCTGGCCGCGCCGATGTACAACTTCGCCATCCCCAGCACCCTCAAGGCCTGGCTGGACCACGTGCTGCGTGCCGGCGTGACCTTCAAGTACACCGAAACCGGCCCTCAGGGCCTGCTGACCGGCAAGCAAGCCTACGTGCTGACCGCCCGTGGCGGGCTGTATGCCGGTGGCACCCACGATCATCAGGAACCCTACCTGCGCCAGGTGCTGGCCTTCATCGGCATCCATGACGTGGACTTCATCCATGCCGAAGGCCTGAACATGGGCGGCGACCTCCACGAGAAGGGCCTGAACCAGGCGAAAGCCCGTCTGGCCCAGATTGCCTGAGGTCTTAATCTTCAGCTAATCGCGAAGGGGTTAACTGTCTGCAAGTTCATCAAACAGCCCCTTCATGTTGTTTGCGCATCGAACCTCCCTTTGCACTGGTTGCTCCTGAGTGCATGTAACCCGATCCGGCCCCGCTGCCCGATCGGGTTTTTTTATGGCCGCGTGGCGCAAAAGCCGTTAAGGTCGCGGCCATTCTTTGGGGGGCGACATTCCCGATCCTTTCAGCAATGGCACGACTTGCTCGAAGGCGCCCCGATCCTGTAGGAGCCGGGCTTGCCCGCGAAGCTTCTAGCGGCCTCAGGGGCCCCTTCGCGGGCAAGCCCTGCTCCTACAAGAATCGGGCTTGGTCACCACATCTATGGGGCATTTATGGGTTACCTGCTTATCGTCACGCTGATCCAGGCGTTTTCCTTCAACCTGATCGGTGAATACCTCGCCGGCCATGTCGACAGCTACTTCGCGGTGCTGGTACGGGTGGTGCTGGCCGGGCTGATCTTCATCCCGCTGACCCGCTGGCGCCAGGTGCCGCCGGCCTTCATGCGCGACATGCTGCTGATCGGCGCCCTGCAGTTCGGCATCACCTACGTCTGCCTGTACCTGAGCTTCCGCGTACTGACCGTGCCGGAGGTCCTGCTGTTCACCATTCTCACCCCGTTGCACGTGACCCTGATCGAAGACGCGCTCAACCGGCGCTTCAACCCCTGGGCGCTGGTCGCGGCCCTGGTGGCGGTCAGCGGTGCGGCGGTGATTCGCTACGACCGGATCAACCCGGACTTCTTCATGGGCTTCGTGCTGCTGCAACTGGCCAACTTCACCTATGCCGCCGGCCAGGTCATGTACAAGCACCTGGTGGCGCGCCACCCCAGCGACCAGCCGCACTATCGGCATTTCGGCTACTTCTTCCTCGGTGCCCTGGCGGTGGCGTTGCCGGCCTTCCTGCTGTTCGGCAAGGCCCGCTATCTGCCGGACGGTACCCCGCAGTGGCTGGTACTGGGCTTCCTCGGCGTGATCAGTACCGCGCTGGGCATGTACTGGTGGAACAAGGGCGCCTGCCTGGTCAACGGTGGCACCCTGGCGGTGATGAACAACCTGCACGTGCCGGTGGGTCTGCTGATGAACCTGCTGATCTGGAACCTGCAGGAAGACCTGCTGCGCCTGTTCGTGGGCGGCGGCGTCATTCTGGCCGCCGTCTGGATCAGCCGCCTGGGCGTGCGTCGGCCTGCCAGCCTGCAACGCTCCTTGTAGGAATCGACTTGCTGGCAATCTGCTATAACTGCCATCGAACCCGATCCAGGATTCGGCCCAGGGAAGGAAAAACTATTTCAAAACTTCAGCAGGCGCATGGTTTCCCATGGCCTGTCACCGCCCAGGGCTGCCGAATCTGCTGATGGGAACCCTTTTTTTCGGCTTTGCGGCGGTATTCGAAGGCGACGTGCAGACGGCGAAAAATTGCCTATCGTAAAGAGTCTCCACCGGACGAAGAGACCCTTGCCATGGATATCGAGACGCTGTTTGCGGAGTTGCATAGCCTTCCCAGCATTCCCCAAGTCGCCCTGGAACTGGTCCAGCAATTCGACAACCCCCATGAAAGCCTGGAAAAGGTCGCGCGCAACATCGAGCGCGACCCGGTCATTGCCGCCAAGGTGCTGCGCCTGGCGAACTCGGCGCGCTTCAAGGGTGCCCGCGAGTCGGCCAGCATCGAAGACGCCGCGATGCGCCTGGGCTTCAACGTGCTGCGCACCCTGGTCCTGGCTTCGGCCGTGACCGGGGCGTTCAAGTCGGCGCCGGGCTTCGACCTCAAGGTGTTCTGGGGGCGTAGCTTCCAGGTCGCCAGCGTGAGCCGGCTGCTGGCCCGCCAGGCCGGGCTCGATGCTGAAGTGGCGTTCACCTGCGGGGTCATGCACGACATCGGCGAGCTGCTGATCCAGACCGGCGCCCCGGACTACGCCGCGCGCATCAAGGGTGCCAGTGGCACCACCAGTCGTGCCGCCAGCGAAACCCAGCAGTTGGGCTTCGGCTACCCGGAAGTCGGCGCGGAGTTGGGCAAGCGCTGGAACCTGCCGCTGACCCTCCAGTCGGCCATCCGCTACCAGGCCCAGCCGCACCTGGCCCCCGAGGGCCAGCCCTACGCACGGGTCACCGCCCAGGCCATGGAAATCTGCGATGCCCTGGAACAGCACGGCGGGCCGAATGCCGAGGCGCGCAACGCCCTGGGCGGCCCGTTGTTCGACGGCGTCGACCTCGACGCGCTGTTCGACAAGCTGCCCCTGGTGCTGGAACAGGACAAGGCCTTTGCCGATTTCCTTGCCTGACAGGTGATCATTGCGCCGAGCGCTCTGTTTCACGTAGAGCGTTCGTCTATGCCCGCTGCCGAGGGGGCACCTTGGCGTCCCGGTGGGACGCCATCGCCAGCAAGCCGGCTCCTACAGGGCCCGGCTCTGCGGCTCCGGCACATGGCTGGCCCCCAGCAGCGCCGGCAACATCCCCGCCCGCAAGTCGCCGCCACTCGGCTGCTGGTACAGGCTCAGGCCGAACTCCGGCAACACCGCCAGCAGGTAGTCGAAGATATCCCCCTGGATCCGCTCGTAGTCGGCCCACACGGTGGTGCGGGTGAAGCAGTAGATCTCCAGCGGCACGCCCTGGGCCGTGGTCTGCATCTGGCGGACCATGCAGGTCATGTTCTGCTGGATTTCCGGGTGGTTCCTGATGTACGCCAGGGCATAGGCACGGAAGGTGCCGAGGTTGGTCATGCGCCGGCGGTTGGCCGACATGGCGGCGACGTTGCCCTGGGCCTCGTTCCAGGTTTTCAGCTCGGCCTGCTTGCGGCCGATGTAGTCGGTGAGCAGGCGCACCTGGCCCAGGCGCTGTTCCTCGTCGTCATGCAGGAAGCGGATGCCGCTGGCGTCGATGAACAGGCTGCGCTTGATCCGCCGCCCACCGGACTGCTGCATGCCACGCCAGTTGCGGAACGACTCGGACATCAGCCGCCAGGTCGGGATCGAGACGATGGTCTTGTCGAAGTTCTGCACCTTGACCGTGTGCAGGGTGATGTCGACCACGTCGCCGTCGGCCCCGACCTGGGGCATCTCGATCCAGTCGCCGACCCGCAGCATGTCGTTGCTGGTCAGTTGCACGCTGGCGACGAACGACAGCAGGGTGTCCTTGTAGACCAGCAGGATCACTGCCGACATGGCACCCAGACCTGACAGCAGCAACAGCGGCGAGCGGTCGATCAGGGTGGCGACGATGACGATGGCGCCGAGCACGAACAGCACCATCTTCGCCAACTGCACGTAGCCCTTGATCGAGCGGGTGCGGGCGTGTTCGGTACGCGCGTAGATGTCCAGCAGGGCGTTGAGCAGGGCGCTCAGCACCAGCATCTGGAACAGGATGGTCACCGCCAGCGCCAGGTTGCCGAGGAACAGCAGGCCGGTCTTGCCCAGGTTCGGTACCAGGTACAGGCCGAACTGGATCACCAGCGACGGGGTCATCTGCGCCAGGCGGTGGAACACCTTGTTCTGGCGCAGGTCGTTGAGCCAGTGCATCGCCGGTTGCCGGCCCAGCAGGCGGGTGGCGTGCAGGATCAGGTAGCGCGCCAGCCGACCGAGCACCAGCGCGACGAGCAGCAGCAACGCCAGGGCCAGCCCGGTGTGCAGCAGGGGATGTTGATCGAGGGCGCCCCAGAGGTCCTGGGCGCCGATCCAGAGCTTTTTCATATCCATGAGGGATGAGGATTCTTCTGCAGGAAATGGCCGAGAGGGATTAGAGCATTTAACCGGGTGAAGATGACCGTTGAAGACACGTCCGTTCACAAAAACGTCACTGTTTATCGGGGGTTGTGCAAAGAAACTCGGCCTTGGCGCTGGAAACCGTTAACCTATGCAGCTGATATTTTGCATTTCTTCGAGGTCAGCCCCCGTGTTTTCCCAATTCGCCCTGCACGAACGCCTGCTCAAAGCCGTGGCCGAGCTTAACTTTGTCGAGCCTACCCCGGTGCAGGCCGCGGCCATTCCGCTCGCGCTCGAAGGGCGTGACCTGCGGGTGACGGCGCAAACCGGCAGCGGCAAGACCGCCGCGTTCGTGTTGCCGATCCTCAACCGCCTGATCGGCCCGGCGAAGATCCGGGTCAGCATCAAGACCCTGATCCTGCTGCCAACCCGCGAGCTGGCCCAGCAGACCCTCAAGGAAGTCGAGCGCTTCTCGCAGTTCACCTTCATCAAGTCCGGCCTGATCACCGGCGGCGAAGACTTCAAGGTGCAGGCTGCGATGCTGCGCAAGGTGCCGGATATCCTGATCGGTACCCCGGGGCGCCTGATCGAGCACCTGAACGCCGGCAACCTGGACCTCAAGGAAGTCGAGGTGCTGGTGCTCGACGAAGCTGATCGCATGCTCGACATGGGCTTCGCCGACGACGTGCAGCGCCTGGTCGACGAGTGCGCCAAGCGCCAGCAGACCCTGCTGTTCTCCGCCACCACCGGCGGTTCCGGCCTGCGCGAGATGATCGGCAAGGTGCTGAACAACCCCGAGCACCTGCAGCTCAATGCCGTCAGCCAATTGAGCGAGAACACCCGCCAGCAGATCATCACCGCCGACCACGACCACCACAAGGAACAGATCGTCAACTGGCTGCTGGCCAACGAGACCTACGAGAAGGCGATCATCTTCACCAACACCCGGGCCATGGCCGACCGTATCTACGGCCGTCTGGTCGCCCAGCACTACAAGGCGTTCGTGCTGCACGGCGAGAAGGACCAGAAGGACCGCAAGCTGGCCATCGACCGCCTCAAGCAGGGCGCGGTGAAGATCCTTGTCGCCACCGACGTCGCCGCCCGCGGCCTGGACGTGGATGGCCTGGACCTGGTGATCAACTTCGACATGCCGCGCAGCGGCGACGAGTATGTGCACCGCATCGGCCGTACCGGGCGTGCCGGCAACGACGGCCTGGCGATCTCGCTGATCTGCCACAACGACTGGAACCTGATGTCGAGCATCGAGCGCTACCTCAAGCAGAACTTCGAGCGCCGCACCATCAAGGAGGTCAAGGGCACCTACAGCGGGCCGAAGAAGGTCAAGGCGTCGGGCAAGGCCGCCGGCACCAAGAAGAAAAAGACCGACGCCAAGGGTGACAAGAAGAAGTCGTCGGCCAAGACACCGACCCGGCGCAAGACTGCCAACCGGCCGAAAAGCGATGCGCCGGCGCTGGTCAGCCAGGACGGCATGGCGCCACTCAAGCGCCGCAAGCCACAGGCCTCGACCGGCGAGTAGGCGCCGGTCATCGGCGGGAGGCCAGGGCTGGCTGAACGGCCACGGTTGTCGCCTGTCCACTACTGACAAGGGAGATTTTTCCTTTCAACAGTGGGAGGTTGCATCAGGATGACGACTTACAACTGGGAACTGATCGAACGTCTGCTCCATGAAGTGCAGAACAGTGCCGGCCACAACTTCGCGCCACGGGCCTATGCCGAGCAACACGCCACGGCCCAGGCGGCTGCAGGTGAGCCGCCAGGCAATCTCGATGAGCTCAAGGCCCTGGCTGCCGATTACGAGCGGGTGCTGCTCAGGAACGGTTTCATCGCGCCGCGGCCGGAAGAGGAGGGAGGCAACGGCGAGAACTTTGTCCTCACGCCGAGGGGATCTAGCCTGCTGAGCCTTATCGACAGCAGCATCCCCGGCAATGACCACCCACGGCTGGTGCTGGATGAGCAGCAGGATGCGCTGGATCCGCGGGTGTTCGACGAGTTGGCGTCCAAGGCGCAGATTGCCTGAGGCCTTCGGGGAGGGGGCTCAACCCCCCTTCAGGCACTTCAACTCGCTGAAGTCCCGCCGCAGATCGGCGATCCGCTTGAGCAGCAACTGCCGCTGGGTCGGGCTGCTCTCGGCCACCAGATCGACTATCAGGCTGCGGGTCGCCCGCTCGGTGCGCTCGTAGGCCTGGCGATACTCCGCCGTCCACAGACTGTCCTGATGCTGCAGCAGTTGCGCGATCCTCTGCTCGAACTCGGCATTGCGGCGTTCGGCGACCGCCTCGCTCAGTTGCGCCTGCCAGTAGGCCCGGTTGGCGATCCACAGACGGTTCTGCTCGCCGAGCGCCGTCGACCAGGCGATGACCCGCTGCTGCTGGCTCAGGCTCAAGGGGCCGATCCAGGCCTTCAGGCGCTTGCTCATCCGTTCGCCGCGATCGCGGATCTGTTCCTCCAGCGGCGGCGCGACATATTCGGCCTGGCGCTCACGCTGCTCCTTGGCGAAGGCTTCGTTCATCTCCGCGACTTGCCGATCGTCCAGGCCCCTGAGCAGCTCGACGGCCGATGGGGTGATCTCCCGGGCCACCTGGGCGATCGCCGTCCGGGCCTCGACGGTGCGCGCCTGCAAGTGGGCGTCATCGACCTGGCCGTTCTCGATCATTGCCTGCACGCGGTCCAGCCAGTGCAGGTAGTCGGGCAACTGGGTGGTGCAGTGCCATTGCAGATGCTCCCTGAGGCGCTCGTTAAGCCAGCCTTTCTGCTCGCGATGCATCTCGATGTAGTCGCCGAGGGTCCAGGGAATGATCACATCGAGGTTGCGATAGGCCAGGCCGATCCGGGTACAGGCGGCGATTGCCAGACTCAGGAGCAGGCAGCAGAGCAGTAGGGCGCGACGGCACGGCATGAGCGAATCCTTGCTGGGGCGTTCTCCCCATAGAACACCGTATGGCCCGGCGGTTCAATGCAAAGATGCATGGCCTTGCGGCAGGCTCCCGGGGTGTGGGCAAGGTGTGAGCCGGTTCGCGGATGAACCGCCGGTTCCCACAGCCTGCCGTGCAGGGCGTGAAACAGCCGCGGGCAAACTCGGGTAGAATGCCCGCCACGCAATGAGGGTATCGGAAATGGCTTTAATCGGGCGCTACAACAGCTTGCAAGTGGTCAAGCACACTAACTTCGGCTTGTACCTGGATGGTGCGCAGGATGGCGAGATTCTTCTGCCCAATCGCTATATCCCCAAGGACGTTCCCAGTGAGGACGAGGACTGGCTGAATGTCTTCATCTACCTGGACAGCGACGACAAGCTGATCGCCACCACCGAGACGCCGAAAGTCCAGGTCGGCGAGTTCGCCAGCCTCAAGGTCAAGGAGGTCAACAGCATCGGCGTGTTCCTCGACTGGGGCCTGCCCAAGGATCTGCTGCTGCCGTACTCCGAGGAAAAGCGCCAGTTGAATGCCGGCGACTACTGCGTGGTGCACGTCTATCTCGACAAGCACACCCGTCGCATCACCGCCACCGCGCGGCTGGACCGCTACCTGGACAAGACCCCGGCCAACTACAAGGTCGGCCAGGAAGTCGACCTGCTGGTGGTCGAAACCACCGACATGGGCTACAAGGCCATCATCAACAACAGGCACTGGGGCCTGATCCACAAGAACGAGGTGTTCAAGTTCCTGCGGTCCGGCAAACGGGAAAAGGGCTACATCAAGCAGATCCGTGCCGACGGCAAGATCAGCCTGAGCCTGCAGCCGGTCGGTGAAGAAGCCGCCGGCAGCCTGAATGCGAAGATCCTCGCCAAGCTGCGTGAGAGCAACGGTGTGCTACCGGTCAGCGACAAGAGCGACCCGGCGCTGATCAGCGACCTGTTCGGGGTCAGCAAGGGCAATTTCAAGAAAGCCATCGGCGCGCTGTACAAGCAGGGCCAGATCGTCATTCATGCCGATCGCATCGAGCTGAACTGAACCGTTGCCGCCAAGGCCCCGGCGAAGCTGCCGAGGCCTTTGGGGGCACGCGCAAGCGTGGGATTTTCCCCGAGAAAGTCCACTTTTATTCTCTTCCAGCAAGTCTTCCCGATCTCGGCTATGTTTCTCGTTACCCCGCTTGAACTGTATGGGGCGGTGACGGGGGGCTGTCGGTTTTTCAAGCAATCTGCGGCGCCGGTTTCCAGGCGACGGATGGTCATCAGTGATTGCCTGAAGGAACCGATAGCCTTGGAATAGCGAGGCAAAAAGGGATTCTTGCAGTCATGTTCAATTCTAATCTGAAGAAGATTCTAGAGAGCAAAGAAGAAGAGCTTTTCGAGCTGAAGCAGTTGTTCCACGGCATGACGGCTGAAATGATTTCAGTGGTGCTCGATCCGCAGTTTCGCGTCATCGACTTCAATCAGCGCTTCCTCGACCTGTTGGGCTACAAGGACGAGCAAATGAGGAATCGCCCGTTGGATAATTTCGTCCCGGCCTACGTCAAGAACCTGCCTTGCTTTCATAACCTGCAGGCCGCGGTGGCCAAGGGCGTTTCGGTCAGCGACAACTACCGGTTCCTGCGGGCTGATGGCAGCCTGGCCTGGTTGCATGGCAGTTGGCAGCCGGTGAAAAGCGAGAAGGGTGACCTGCTGCATATCCAGTGCTTCGCCCGCGATGTCACGCATACGGTCGAAACCATGAAGGAGAACGAGGCGTTCATCAAGGCGCTGCTGCGCTCCACGGCGGTGATCGAGTTCACCCTCGATGGCGAGGTCATCACCGCCAACGATCAGTTCCTGCGGGCCATGGGCTACTCGCTGGCGCAGATCGTCGGCAAGCACCACCGCATGTTCTGTTCGACCGAAGAGGCCAATTCCAGCCAGTACCAGGCATTCTGGGCCCGGCTCAACCGCGGAGAGTATGTCGCCGATCGCTTCAAGCGTCTCGACAGCCAGGGACGGGACGTGTGGCTGGAGGCCACCTACAACCCGGTGCACGACGCCCAGGGCCAGCTCTACAAGGTGGTCAAGTTCGCCAACGTGGTGACCGACCAGGTGCTCCGCGAGAAAGAGGTCGGCGAGGCGGCGGTGATCGCCTATGGCATTTCGCAGCAGACCGACACCACGGCCCAGCGTGGCGCCACGGTGGTGAAGAACACGGTGGCGACCATGCAGGAAATTTCCGAGGAGATGCAGTCTGCCTCGGAAGGTATCGAGGCGCTGGGCAAGCAGTCGATGCTGATCACCTCGATGGTCCAGACCATCGGCAGTATCGCCGCGCAGACCAACCTGCTGGCGCTCAATGCGGCCATCGAGGCCGCCAGGGCCGGCGAGCAGGGGCGTGGGTTCGCGGTGGTGGCCGATGAAGTCCGGCAGTTGGCCGGGCGTACCAGTGCGGCCACCGAGGAGATCGTCACGGTGGTCCAGCAGAACCAGAAACTGGTGGACGAGGCCGTGCGGGACATGTCCACCAGCCGCGTCAAGGCTGAACAGGGCTTGTCCCTGGCCAACCAGGCCGGTGAAGTGATCGTCGAGATCCAGGACGGTGCCAAACAGGTGGTGGGCGCGGTAGGGCGCTTCGCCAATCAACTGAAATGAGTGCCGCCAGTCAGCTTGATCGCTGTCCGCGCGTCAGCTTGTAGCTTTTTGCCATGATTTAGCGTAATCAACGTCTTGGAAAGCAAGCATTACCTGGGACTTGGAGCTATGATCTGTGTGAGGCGGCCAAGAACCACGTCGCTCGCATTACCCTGAAGGGGGCTTTATGAAAGACAAACTGCAAACCTGGCTCCACGACCTCGGTGTCGCCCTCGGCCTGATCGAGCCTCCCCTGCAACCGGTGCCGATCCGCACCGACGACGACCGCCGCCGCCGGCCGCAGCCACGTCGCTAAGCACCCCGCCGGCTCGCGACTTCCTCCTGAGCCGGGCACGGGTGCCCCTGGCTGTACGACACCGGGACACGTCCGTGTCCCGACCTGTTCGAAAGCAATGAAAATCCACGTTGAGCCGGTGCCCGGGCATCAGGCGGCCCGGGTTTTCGCGTAGATAAAACGGCTCAAGTCCTCAATCGTGTTGATACCGCGCAGGTCTCGCTTGAGATCCAGTTGCACGTGGAATTGTGATTCCAGTTCGTGGAACAGGGCGGCGATATCGAGGGAGTAGCTGTTTTCTTCAGCCTGGGAAGGGTCTTGCAGCCATTTCAGCGCCAGTTGCCGTTCGATGGAGTGGCAGATCTGCTGATGGATTTCGAGCCTGTTCATGGTTGCCTCACAGGAAAGGATGTGGGTCACGGATCCCTTTCCCAGGGCATTGCGATAGCTGTCATGAGCATGACACCAGCGATCCTTGTACCTTTTGGCTAATGCCAAAGGCAGTCGCTAAGTGCCAGTACAGCACAGGTTGCTTCAAATGCATCCAACCATTGGTCGGAGAGCTGGAGGCAAAAAAAACGGATGCGACAACCGACGTCGCACCCGCTGAAGTAAACGCAGTATCAGATGGCGCTGGCCACGGTCGCCGGGCGCCGTGACATCAGGCTGATGACGATGAAGCTGACCAGACCGACGGCCAGGCTGTAGTAGATCGGCGTATTGGCGTCCAGGCCGTCCTTGAACATGAACACCAATGCGGTGACGAAGCCCAGGGCCATACTGCCGATGGCACCGGCGGTGGTCGCGCGTTTCCAGTAGATGGCACCGATCAGCGGGATCAGCATGCCGCCCACCAGCAGGTTGTAGGCCAGGGTCAGGGCGCTGATCACGTCACTCACCACCAGCGCGATCCCCAGCACCACCAGGCCGGTCAGGCAGGTGAACAGGCGGTTCAGGCCCAGGCTCGAAGGCTTGCCGCCGCGCAGCTTGGGCAGCAGGTCTTCGGTCAGTACGGTGGAGGCAGCGAGCAGGCCGGCGCTGGCGGTGGACATCATCGCCGCCAGGGCCGCGGCGATCACCAGGCCGCGGATGCCGTCCGGCAGCGACAGTTTGACGATGGCGGCGAAGGCGTTGTTGACGTTGTCCAACTGCGGGATCAGCACGTGGGCGGCCATGCCGATCAGCGCGCAGGCCAGGCCGTAGGCGATGCAGTAGAGCCCGGCGACGCTGCCGGCGTATTTCGCGACCTTCTCGTCCTTGGCGGTGAACACCCGTTGCCAGATGTCCTGACCGATCAGGATGCCGAAGAAGTAGATCATGAAGTAGGTGATGATGGTGTCCCAGCCGATGGTGGTGAAGCTGAAGCTCGCCGCCGGCAGTTTGCTCACCAGCTCGTCCCAGCCGCCGACGCGGTACAGGCAGATCGGCAGCAGGATGAACATCAGGCCGACGGTCTTGATGATGAACTGGACGATGTCGGTCAGGGTCAGCGACCACATGCCGCCGATGGTCGAGTAGGCCACCACGACGCCGCCGCCGAGCAGCACCGAAACCCAGAACGGCAGGCCGAAGAGCACCTGCAGCACGGTGCCGATGGCCAGGGTCGAGGTCACGCCGATCATCAGGGCATAGGCCAGCATGATCACCGCGCTGGCCTGGCGGGCCAGGGGGGTGTAGCGCTTTTCCAGCACCTGGGTGACGGTGTAGATCTTCAGCTTGAGCAGCGGTTTGGCGAGGAACAGGTTCAGCGCAATGATCCCCAGGCCCAGCGCTGCGCACAGCCAGAAACCGGAAATGCCGTGAACGTAGCCCAGGCGTACGGTGCCGACGGTGGAGGCACCGCCCAGCACGGTGGCGGCCATGGTGCCCATGTACAGGGTCGGGCCGAGGTTGCGTCCGGCTACCAGGTAGTCTTCGTTGGTCTTGGCTCTGCGCATGCCGTAGTAACCGAGCAGGAGCATGCCAGCGGCATAAATGAGTACAACCAATAAATCCAGGGCCATGATGGCGTGTCTCCGATTGTAGTTGTTATGGTGGAACAGTCGGTTGTGGGAGCGTGCTGGCCGGTGAAGCGTTGTGGCGGCTTCCGGTCCCGTTCGCGGGCAAGCCCGCTCCCACAGGGAATGCAAGGTTCGGTTGGGGCTTCGGTTCAGGCCGTTTGCTGTGCGACCGGCTTCTTCGTCGAGCTGGAACCTCGGCTGCGCGGGTCATCCGGCCCGTACACCGCCGGCGATTCCGGGAACAGGCTCAGCAGCACCAGGTACATCAGTGCCGACAGCCCGAGGGTGATCGGCAGGCTGATGTCGATGCCATCGGCCAGGTTGCCCAGCGGGCCGACGAACTGCCCCGGCAGGTTGACGAAGCACAGTCCGACCAGTGCGCTGGGGATCCAGGCCCCGAGGCCGCGCCAGTTCCAGCCGTGGTTGAACCAGTAGCGGCCACCGGTTTCGCCACGGGTGAAGACTTGCAGGTCATCCGGGCAGTAGAAGCCGCGACGCACCAGCAGGCCGATCAGCATGATCACCATCCACGGGGTGGTGCAGGTGATGATCAGCACGGCGAAGGTCGACACGCTTTGCACCAGGTTCGCGGCGAAGCGTCCGATGAAGATGAAGGCGATCGACAGAATCCCGATCAGCAGGGTCGCCTTGACCCGCGAGAGCATCTTCGGGAACACGCTGGACATGTCCAGGCCGGTGCCATACAGCGAGGTGGTGCCGGTGGACATGCCGCCGATCACCGCGATCAGGCATACCGGCAGGAAGAACCAGCTCGGCGATACGGCCAGCAGGCCGCCGACATAGTTGTTCGCCGCGATGTAGTCCGGTGCCTTGACCGCCACGATGGTCGCGGTGGCCAGGCCGAACAGGAACGGGATCAGCGTGGCGAGTTGCGCGGCGATCACCGCCAGCAGGATCTGTCCCTTCGGCGTTTCCCGCGGGATGTAGCGCGACCAGTCGCCGAGGAACGCACCGAAGGAGATCGGGTTGCTCATCGCCACCAGTGCCGAACCGATGAACGCCGCCCAGAACCCGGCCTGGCCGAGGGCCACGGTGCCGGCGAAACGGCTGTCGAACGCCGGGGCGAAGGCGAAGATGCCCAGCAGGAACAACAGGCTGGCCGCCCACACGGCGATGCGGTTGACCCACAGCATGAAGCGGAAGCCGTAGATGCACACCGTCAGCACCAGGATCGCGAACAGGCCGTAGGCCAGGCCCAGGGTCAGGTCGGTTTCCGGTAGGTCGATCAGGCGCTTGGCGCCGCCGATCAGCGCGTCGCCCGAGCTCCACACCGAGAGCGAGAAGAACGCGATGGCGGTCAGCAACGACAGGAACGAACCGACGATACGCCCGTGGACACCGAAGTGCGCGCCGGAGGATACCGCGTTGTTGGTGCCGTTGATCGGGCCGAACAGGCCCATGGGCGCGAGGATCAGCGCGCCGACTACCACGCCCAGGACGATCGCCCAGACACCGGCCTGGAAGGACAGGCCGAACAGCACCGGAAAGCTGCCGAGCACGGCGGTGGCAAAGGTATTGGCGCCGCCGAAGATCAGGCGAAACAGGTCACCGGGCCGGGCGTCACGTTCGTTGTCGGGGATCTGTTCGACCCCGTTGGTTTCAATGCTGCTAAGGCTTTTGTCGTTGTTGTTGTTATTCATGATCGCTCCGATCATTGCGGCGCCCCCATCTTCCGCGGGGGCTGCCGCTGTTGGCTAAGGGGAGGGCAGTCCTTGGGGTGTCGCTGACAAATGTTCGTGGCAGGCCAGCCAGTGGCCCTGTTCTTGTTGTTTGCGAAACACGATGGTTTCGCGTTCCTGGCTGAAGAGGTGCTCCCCTTGCAGACGCAGCTCGGTGGCCACGTCATGGATGAAAATCGCCACGTCGCCCTGCAGGCTGACGAAGGCGTTGTTCGAGGTGCACGACAGCACTTCGAAGCCATCCCTGGTACGCCACTGGTCCCACAACGCCTGGTAGGCGTCGCGCGACAGCAGCGGTTGTTCGAGTGTGTGGAAGACGAAGCTGGCATCGGCGCTGAAGGCGCCGAAGTAGGCTTCGCGGTCGTTGGCGGCAAAGGCGGCTACCAGTTCGGCGGCGGCCTTGAGAACCTGGTCACGGTCGTTCATGGTAACGCCTCAGCGGTGGGCCACGCCTGGGAGTACGCAGAGCATTTCGTACAGCAGGTTGGCGCCCAGCAGCGAGGTGTTGCCGGTGGTGTCGTAGGGGGGCGAGACTTCCACCAGGTCGCAACCGACCAGATCGAGACCCTGGCAGCCACGAACGATTTCCAGGGCCTGGATGGTGGTCAGGCCGCCGATTTCCGGGGTGCCGGTACCCGGTGCCCAGGCCGGATCGATACCGTCGATGTCGAAGCTCAGGTACACCGGGCCATTGCCGACCTTCTCGCGAACCTCGGCCATCAGTGGCTCGAGGGATTTATGCCAGCACTCCTCGGCCTGGACCACGCGGAAACCCTGCTTGCGGCTCCAGTTGAAGTCTTCGGCAGTGTAGCCCTGGGCACGCAGGCCGATCTGCACCACGCGGTCGCAGTCCAGCAGGCCTTCTTCGACGGCACGGCGGAAGGTGGTGCCGTGGGCGATCTTCTCGCCGAACATGTGATCGTTGACATCGGCGTGGGCGTCGATGTGCACCAGGCCGACCTTGCCGTGCTTCTTGTGGATCGCCCGCAGGATCGGCAGGGTGATGGTGTGGTCGCCGCCCAGGGTCAGCGGGATGACATTGTGCTCGAGGATGGCGTCATAGGCTTGCTCGATGATGCGCACGGCTTCGAGCAGGTTGAAGGTGTTGATCGCCACGTCACCGATATCGGCAACCGACAGCGAGTCGAACGGCGCGGCACCGGTGGCCATGTTGTAGGGGCGGATCATGACCGACTCGGCACGGATTTCCCGTGGACCGAAGCGGGTCCCGGAGCGCAGCGAGGTACCGATGTCCAGCGGTACGCCGACGAACGCGGCATCGAGGCCGGCGGGCGATTGCAGGTGGGGGAGGCGCATCATGGTGGCGATGCCGCCGAAGCGCGGCATTTCGTTACCGCCCAGTGGTTGGTGAAGAATCTTGTCCACGGGTAAGCCTCATCGTTTGTTCTGGTTATCAGGGGACCGATTCTGCGAAAGACGCCGGGCGGGAAAAATCGCTGTCGGCAAATACTTAGTTCAGATTTTTCTGAACTAATGGGACACTGTGCCGACGGACTGGCTTCCGGCACCGTTGACCCTACCCAGGACCCCCCATGGCCAACGCTTTACCCGACCTGAAACTATTGCGCATCTTCGTCAGCGTGGTGCGCCACCAGGGCTTCGCCAACGCCCAGCAGGAACTCAACCTGTCGACATCGGCCATCAGCACCTACATGAGCCAGCTCGAGTCGACCCTGGGCCTGGTGCTGTGCCACCGCGGCCGCGGCGGGTTCAGCCTGACCAGCAAGGGTGAGCTGTTCCACCAGGAAACCCTGCGCCTGCTCGGTGAACTCGAGGGCTTCGAACAGTACGCCGCCGCTCTCAAGGGCGAGTTGCGCGGCACGCTGAACCTCGGGGTGATCGACTCCACCGTCAGCGAGCCGGCCTTGCCCCTGGCCGAAGCCATCGGTGCCTACAGCCAGGAACATCCGGGGGTGCACCTGCACCTGTCGGTGCTGAGCCCCTACGAACTGCAGCTTGGCGTGCAGGACAACCGCCTGGACCTGGCCATCGGAGCCTTCTCCACGCGCATGAGCGGGCTGGTCTACCAGCCGCTGTATCGCGAGCAGCACTGGCTGTACTGCAGCAACCGCCATCCGCTGTACCACGAGCGGCGGATTCCCGAGCAGGTCATCACCCAGCAGCGCATGGTCGGCCGCGGCTACTGGAGCCAGGCGGAACTGGCCCGGCACGGCTTCAAGCACAGTGCGGCGACCGTGGAAAGCATGGAGGCGCAACTGATCCTGGTGCTGTCCGGCGCCTATATCGGCTATCTGCCGGAACACTACGCCCAGCCTTGGGCGGACAAGGGCGACCTGCGCGTGCTGCTGCCGGCGACCTTTGGCTACCAGGCGCCCTTTTCGATGATCCTGCGCCGTGGCCGTAGCCGCGAGCCGCTGATCCAGACCTTCCGCGACCTGCTCAAGGCGCAGCTCAACCAGCCCTGATCGGAGTCGACCCTATGTCCAGAGCCTGCTGCGAACGCTGCCTGCGTCCCCAGAGCCACTGCCTTTGCGCGCTGATCCCGCAGCTCGACAGCCGCACCCGCGTGCTGGTGCTGCAGCACCCGAGCGAGGTCGGTCATGCCCTGAATACCGCGCGACTGGCGACCCTGGGCCTGACCAATGCCGAGTTGCGGGTGGGGGAGGTGTTCGATGATCTGCCGGCATTGCTCGACCAGCCGGGTTACCAGGCCCGGTTGCTGTTCCCGGCGGATGATGCACAACTGCTGCAACCGTACGCAGCGGCGGACGACGAACGGCCACTGTTGCTGGTGGTCCCCGACGGCACCTGGCGCAAGGCGCGCAAGCTGTTGCACCTCAATCCGCTGCTGGCCAGCCTGCCGAGGGTCAGCCTGGAACCGGGCGCGCGATCGCGCTATCGCCTGCGCAAGGCGCCGGAGCCGGGAGCGCTGTCGACGGTGGAAGCGATTGCCCGGGCCCTGGAAACCCTGGAGCAGCCGGTTTCGTTCGAGGCCTTGCTCAAGCCGTTCGAAGCGTTGATCGAGGGGCAGATCCGGGCCATGGGCCACGATACCTACCAGCGCAACCACGGCGAGCGCTAGCGCCGCGGCTCGAGGGTTTTCTGCCGCAGGATATAGACACTGACCAGCACGGCGCTGGTCAGCATGAACAGGCGTGCCCAGAACAGCGGCACCAGGTAGCAGGAAAAGCCGATGCTCAGCCACATCAGGCCGATGGCATAGACCTTGCCCTTGAGCGGGATGCCATTGCCGTCCAGGTAGTCACGGACCCATGGCCCCAGGCGCGGGTGCTCCACCAGCCAGTGGTAGAAGCGTGGCGAACTGCGGGCGAAACAGGCGGCCGCCAGCAGCAGGAATGGCGTGGTCGGCAGGACCGGCAGGAAAATGCCCAGTACCCCCAGCGCTACGCTCAGCCAGCCGATGGCCAGCAGCGCGTAGCGCAGGAATGGCGAGCGACTGCCCGTGGGGCGCATCGCCACCGGACGTGACTCAGTGGTGGCGGGGCTTGAGGATCGCCGGCTTCTCGTCGGGCGCATTGCACAGCAGGTACAGGGCGGTCAGCGCCTCCGGGATCTGCACGATCATGTCGTCCATCAGGTTGGCATCGGCGGCGATGTCGGAGAACTCCGGCTGCTCGTCGAACAGGCCCGAACCGACCATGATCGGCAGGAGCATTTCGCTGACTTCTTCCTCGGCGGTTTCGAACCAGGCTTCCTCACGCAGGAACACCCCTTCCATGAAACCGATGCACCAGCCGCGCAGTTCGGAGTCGTCCGGGTCGTCGCCCAGGTCGAGGTCGCAGGGCAGCTCGAATTCCTCGTCGGAAGCCAACTGGCGGGAGATATGGGCCTTGAGCTGGATCAGCGTGGCTTCGATTTCCTCGCGCTGGGCGGCATCCTTGTAGTGCGGCTCTTCGGCGAACAGCGCGTCGATCCATTCGCGATCGGGGACCACCTCGGAGCAGATCGACAGCGCAGTCAGGTAGCCGTGGGCGGCCACGTAGTCCAGCGCTTCTTCGTGCAGCTCGTCGGCGTCGAGGAAGGCTTGCAGGCGGGTGAGTTGCTCAGCGAAGGACATGGGGGGCTACCTTGGGAATAAACGATGCTGAATTCTAGGCGTTCTTGAGCTCGCAGGCCAGCAAACACATAGATTTGCGCGGTTTTACTCTTCAACAAGGATAGTCGCTGATCGACCGGCAGGCCCCTCTGCCGGATGACGCTCGGGTATACTGCCGCGTTTTGTGATGCCCCATCGCGGGTCGCGACGGCTGGAGAAATTCCCGCTTACGGTTTTTTCCGTCAGGACAGCGGCTTTTCGACCAGCCTTTGCAGGGCGTTTCGGTGATTTTTGGAGTGGCTATGCTCGAACAGGCTCAACGCGTCCTCAAGGACATCTTCGGTTACGACAGCTTTCGCGGTCGCCAGGGTGCCATTATTGAGCGCGTGGCCAGCGGCGGCGATGCCCTGGTGCTGATGCCGACCGGCGGCGGCAAATCGCTGTGCTACCAGGTCCCGGCCCTGCTGCGCGATGGCCTGGCGGTGGTGGTGTCGCCGTTGATCGCACTGATGGACGACCAGGTCGCGACGCTGGAGGAACTCGGCGTGGCGGCGGCGGCGCTGAACTCGACGCTGAGTGCCGAGCAGCAGCGCGAACTGGCGGCGCGGATTCGTCGCGGCGAGGTGAAGATGCTCTACCTGGCGCCCGAGCGCCTGGTGCAGCCGCGCATGCTGGCGTTCCTGCAGAACCTCGATATCGCCCTGTTCGCCATCGACGAGGCCCACTGCGTGTCGCAATGGGGCCACGACTTCCGTCCGGAATACCTGCAACTGGGCCAGTTGGCCGAGATGTTCCCCCACGTACCGCGCATCGCCCTGACCGCCACCGCCGACAAGCGCACCCGCGAGGAGATCGTCAATCGCCTGCACCTGGAGAACGCCGAGCGTTTTCTCTCCAGTTTCGACCGGCCGAACATCTTCTACCGCATCGTGCCCAAGGAACAGCCGCGCAAGCAGTTGCTGGCGTTCCTCGCGCAGCGCCGTGCCGACTCCGGCATCGTCTACTGCCTGTCGCGCAAGAAGGTCGACGAGGTCGCCGCGCTGCTCTGCGAACAGGGTTTTCCGGCCCTGCCGTATCACGCCGGGCTGCCCGCAGAGACCCGCGCGGACAACCAGAAGCGCTTCCTCAACGAGGAAGGGCTGATCATGGTCGCGACCATTGCCTTCGGCATGGGTATCGACAAGTCCAACGTGCGTTATGTCGCCCACCTCGACCTGCCCAAGTCCCTGGAGGCCTACTACCAGGAAACCGGGCGGGCCGGGCGTGACGGCCTGCCGGCGGACGCCTGGATGGCCTACGGCCTGCAGGACGTGGTGATGCTCAAGCAGATGCTGCAGAACTCCGAGGGCGACGAGCGCCACAAGCGTCTGGAGCACCACAAGCTCGACGCGATGCTGGCGCTGTGCGAGGAGACCCGCTGCCGTCGCCAGACGCTGCTCGCGTATTTCGACGAGGACCTGCCACAGCCCTGTGGTCACTGCGACAACTGTGTCGACGGCGTGCAGACCTGGGATGCCACCGAGCCGGCACGCCAGGCGCTGTCGGCGATCTACCGCACCGGCCAGCGCTACGGCGTCGGCCACCTGGTGGATGTGCTGCTGGGCAAGGAGAACGACAAGGTCCGCAGTTTCGGCCACCAGCACCTGGCGGTGTTCGGCGTGGGCAAGGCGCTCAGCGAGGGCGAGTGGCGCTCGCTGTTCCGCCAGCTGGTGGCGCGCGGCCTGGCCGATATCGACATCGAGGGCTATGGCGGCCTGCGCCTGAGCGACGCTTGCCGGCCGCTATTGCGTGGCGAGGTCAGCCTGGAACTGCGTCGTGACCTCAAGCCGCAGGTCGCCGCCAAGAGCGTTTCCGCCAGCCCGGCCAGCCAACTGGTGCGTGGCGAGGAGCGCGAGCAATGGGAGGCCCTGCGTGCCCTGCGGCGCAAGCTGGCCCAGGAGCATGCGGTGCCGCCGTATGTCATCTTCCCCGACTCGACGCTGCTGGAAATGCTGCGCAGCCAGCCGACGACCATGGCCGAGATGGCCAGGGTCAGCGGCGTCGGTGCGCGCAAGCTGGAGCGCTATGGCGAGGCGTTCCTCGAAGTCCTGGCCGGCGAGGCCGAGACGCCCAGGGTGGTCGTCGACATTCGTCACGAACTGATCAGCCTGGCCCGTGCCGGCATGACTCCCTTGCAGATCGCCGGCCAGTTGCAGTGCTCGGAGAAGAACGTCTATACGCTGCTGGCCGAGGCGATTGGCCGCCAGCAGTTGTCGCTGGAGCAGGCCCTGGACCTGCCCGAGGATCTGCTGGGGGAAATCCAGGACACCTTCCTCGATGGCGAGGGCGAACTGCCTGCCGTGAGCGAGGTCGCCGAACTGTTCGCCGGACGGGTGCCCGAGGGTGTCCTGTATTGCGTGCGAGCGGCCCTGCAAGCCGAATTCGAACTATGAGGAGAGGGAAATGGAATATTCCCCGGCCTATCTCTGGGTTATTTGCGACAAGTCATGTTTGTACACAGCTGAGCCCTTGCCTCCGGCCAGGCTCCATGCTTAGCTGACTAATAATTAGTTTTATCTATTTTTAAGTCTGACCATGAGTTCCTTATGTCGTTAACCGATGAACACCGTTTTGGCATGCAACTGGCGCAAATGTCCCGTGGCTGGCGTGCCGAACTGGATCGCCGCCTGGCCGGCCTGGGATTGTCCCAGGCCCGTTGGCTGGTATTGCTGCACCTGGCGCGTTTTTCCGAGGCGCCGACCCAGCGCGAACTGGCGCAGAGCGTTGGTGTGGAAGGGCCGACCCTGGCCCGTCTGCTCGACAGCCTGGAAACCCAGGGGCTGGTCCAGCGCCACTCGGTCGTGGAGGACCGCCGGGCCAAGAAGATCGTGCTTTGTGCCCCGGCGCGACCGCTGATCGAACAGATCGAAACCATCGCCACCGCCTTGCGTCACGAACTGTTCGAGGGCGTCGACGAAGAGGAATTGCGCATCAGCATGCGGGTTCACAGCCGGATCCTGGCGAACCTGGAAAAATCCTGAGGCATTCCCGCTCTGCCGGATTTGGAGAATCCCTGGCCGGCAGACTATAAGATTTACTGGTTCTGTGTATTGTGTCGGCATTCGGACCCCGCTGGCCGTGGGGTGATGTCGGGCCTTTAAGGGATACTCATGCTCGAGAGTTTGCAGTCCGCGTTGCGGTGTTCCACTGAAAAGCCCCTGGTGACCGCGGTCCGGCGGCGCTGGATGGCCGTGGCGGCACTGTCATTGCTGCATCCGGCGTTGGCGTCGGCCATGGGATTGGGGGAGATCACCCTGCATTCGGCGCTCAGCCAGCCGCTCAATGCGGAAATCGCCCTGGTCGATCCCGGTGATCTGAGCGAAGGCGAACTGTCGGTCAGCCTGGCGACACCCGAGGAGTTTTCCCGCGCTGGCGTCGAGCGGCTGTTCTTCCTTAACGACCTGCGCTTCACGCCGGTCCTGCAGGGCAATCGCAGCTTCATCCGGGTACAGTCGAGCAAGCCGGTCAGCGAGCCCTTCCTGAATTTCCTGATCCAGGTCAACCGGCCCAACGGCCGCCTGCTGCGCGAATACACGGTGCTGCTCGATCCACCGGGCAGCGGGACCTACAGCCCGCCGGCGCGCAACAGTTCGGTGGAACAGGCAGCGCCCGTCGCCGATAGGGTGCCGCCGCCGGCGACCCAGGGCAAGCGCTACACCGTGGCCAGGGGCGATAGCCTCTGGAGCATCGCCAGGCGCCTGAACGAGGCGGGCAGCAAGGCCAGTGTCAATGAGTTGTCCCAGGGCATTCGCGCGCTCAATCCGGGCAGCGAGCGGCTGGCGGCCGGCCAGAGCCTGTTGCTGCCGGATGTTGCCGTGGTCCCGGCCAGCCCCCCGGCGACGGCCGCGGCGCCTGCGACCGCGTTGACCGAAGCGGCGCAAAACGCCGCGCAGGGTGCTGAACAACTTGCCGCCGCGACCCTGGAAAACCAGCAACTGCAAAAAACCATCGAGGAGCTGCAGGCGCGCCTGAAGACCCAGGACGAGCAGATCGCCATCGACCAGAAACAGCTGGGTGAGTTGCAGGCCCAGTTGGCGGAACTCAAGGCCAAGCCGGTGGCTCCCCCGGTTGCACCAGCACCGGTGGTGCCTCCTGTCGCTGCTGCTCCGGTGGTCGCCGAACAGTCCGGCGGCCTGAATCTGCTGCTCCTGGCCGCCCTGGCCGTGCTGCTCCTGTTGCTGGCGGCCGCCCTGGTGGTGCGTCGTCGGCGCCGTTCGACGCCACTGCCGGTCGAGCCCGCGCCGCTGCCCCAGGACCCGCCCATGGTCAGTCGTGTGCTACCCGCCAGCGCCGCCGTTGCTCCGGCGGAGCACAACGAGCCGTTGGCCGAGCCGCTGGCAACGGTGGCACGCCGCGAGACCAGTGAGGTCCCGGATGCCCTGGAAGGCGTGAGCATCTACATCGCCTACGGACGTTTCAAGGAAGCGGCGGGGATTCTGCGCGAGGCCATACTCAAGGAGCCGCAGCGCACCGACTTGCGCCTGCGTCTGCTGGATGTGCTGGCCCAGCAGGGGGACAACGACGCCTACACGATTGAAGAACAGCATCTGCTCGACACGGGTTTCAGCGAGTCGACCCTGCGCGACCTGCGGGCCAAGCATCCGAAACTGCATGCGGCGCCCGCACCGCAGGCCGTTCCCGCGGCACCGACAGCCGCTCCGGCGGCAATTGCGTCGACTCCGGCACCGGCTCCGGTCACTGCTCCTGCCGCCGTGGCAGCCGCTGCGACGCTGGCCGCCCCGGTGCTCGCCGCCGACTGGCTGGAAAAGGAGCCCGAGGCCAAATCCGAGCCTGAGCCCGCGCCACTGGAAGACGAGTTCCAGCTCAACCTCGACGACCTGTCGATGGATTCGGACTGGGATCTGGTCAGCCCGTTCGACAACGCCCTGCCGCAGCGGGGCAAGGCCGCCGAGGAGCCGTCGACGCTGTCCGGCGTCGACCCGCAGTTCGCCAGCAACCTCAACGAACTGCCGCATGTGTTCGAGATGCCCGACGAGCAGTTTCTCAGCGATTTCGCCGAGCCGGAACCCGAGCGGCCGGCGGCAAACGAACTGAGCCTGTCGCTGGACGCAGACACCCTGGACGACGAGTTCCTCGACAGCTTCATGAGCGATGAGCAGCCCCTGGATATCGAACCGCTGGAAGTGGATTTCGACAGCCTGGAGCGTGAGCAGGCCTCGGCCAGCAAGCTGGAGCAGGCGCAGACCTTCATCAATGTCGGCGACCTGGATCATGCCAGCCAACTGTTGCATGAACTGCTCAGGGAAGGGGATGAGCCGTTGAAGCAGACGGCCCGGACCCTCCTGGCCAGTATCCGCTAGGAGCGCATCATGAGTGCAGGCAAACCGGAAATCGTCATCACCTATTGCACCCAGTGCCAGTGGCTGCTGCGGGCCGCCTGGCTAGCCCAGGAGTTGCTGAGCACTTTCTGCGACGACCTGGGCAAGGTGTCCCTGGAGCCGGGGACCGGCGGTGTGTTTCGCATCACCTGCGATGCCGTGCAGATCTGGGAGCGCAAGGCCGATGGCGGTTTTCCCGAGGCCAAGGTGCTCAAGCAACGGGTGCGCGACCAGATCGACCCGGAGCGCGACCTGGGCCATAACGACGCTCGCTGAGAGGCGCTGACGTCATTGCCACCTGTTGACTGACAACGACGTCATGCCGGCCGGACTCACTCGGAACGGCTGAGCTTGGCCTTGATGAAGCCCGCCACCAGGCTCAGTATCGCGCCGCCGACCCCGCCGCTGGCGATACCGCTGGCAATCGAACTCAGGTCGAGGTTGCCGACGTCTCCACCGAAACTGCCGTTGGTGATGACTGACAGCACCTGGCTGAGCACCACGCCACCAATGCCGCCCGCCAGTGAATTGAACCAGGGGCCGAGACTGTACTTGTCGGTGGCGGCGCCGGCGATATTGCCACCCACCGCACCGCTGACCAGCTGAATCAGGAGACTGATGAATTCCATGGATGAACCCTCCACAGTGTGAGTTGGAGGGCAACTGGCATCGAGCTACTGCTGGATCACTGCCGCCGTCGCCGAGCAGCCCTGTTATCCGGGTAACGACGGCTGACTGTTGCGGATGCTGCAAGTATAGGACAGTCGCGGAAAATCACGGCGCGGCGGCAACTTCCAGGTTTTTTGGGCGTGGCGCGCCGCTCAGCAGGCTCGACAGCACGATCGCGACGATGATCAGTACACCGCCAAGCAGCATGCGCGGGCTCGGGTTTTCGCCGAACAGCCACCACGCGGCGGCGATCCCGTACACCGGTTCCAGGGCGAAGACCACCGCGGCGGTGCGTGCCTTGATCACCGCCAGGCTGGCGACGAACAGGCTGTGGGCGACGGCGGTACAGAACACGCCGAGCAGGCCGAGCCACAGCCAGTCCAGCGCGCGGACCCCGGTGAGGTGAGGCGCCGCCCAGGGCAGCAGGCAGAAGGCGACCACCAGGTTCTGGCACAGCGCCGCCTGGACCGCGCTGACGCGCCCGGAGCCGGCCCGATTGTTCAGCGACAGCAGCGAGAACAGCAGCCCGGACAGCACGGCCCAGAGTAACCCGCTGGTGGCCTGGCTGGCGAGGTCGAACTCGGGGGTGACCAGCACCAGGCCGATGCTGACCAGCAGCACCAGGAGTATCTCGTTCAGGCGGATGCGCTCGCGGAAAATCACCCCTTCGAGAATCACGGTGAACGCCGGGAAACTGGCAAAGCCCAGGGTGGCGACGGCGACGCCGGCGACCTTCACCGCGAGGAAGAAACTGATCCAGTGCCCGGCCAGCAGCAGGCCGCTGACCAGCAGTCGGCCCCAGTCCCGCCCCGGCAGGCGCTGCCAGCCGTTGTTGCGGGCGAGGCGGGCGAACACCGCGAGGGCGAGCACGGCGAAGCCGGCGCGGCCAAAGACGATGAGGGTGGCGGAGGTGGTGGCGAGTTTGCCGAACACACCGGTCAGGCCGAACATCAGTGCGCCGATATGCAGGGCGCCGAGGGCGGAGCGGGGAGTCATGGCGATCCTTGAGAACGTTTGGGCACGAGCTGGCAGTCTAGGGCGCGGGGTATGGCGCCGTCTGTCGCGGGACTCGCGTCAGTTGTCGCCAGACTCGCGGCGCAAGGCTGTCGGCGAAGCGCCGAACTCGCGCAGGATGGCGGCGCAGAAGGCGCTCTGCGAGCTGTAGCCGACACGCGCGGCGATCTCGCCGACCGGCAGCGCGGACTCGCGCAACAGGCCGAGGGCGAGCCGTAGCCGCCGGGTGCGGATGTAATCCATCGGTGTCTGCCCGCACTCGGCCATGAACCGTGCATGCAACCGGGCGTTGGACAAGCCGGCGATGCGCGCCAGGTCGGCGACCTCCAGCGGGCGGGCGGCGTAGCGATCGATATGCGCGTCGAGGGCCGCCAGAGGCAGGCGCTTGTCGGCGATCACCACAGCCGGAGCGTTCAGGCTGGCCAACAGCAGCACCGCGCCCTGGCGGGCGATCAGCGGATCCTGCACCGGGCTGTTCGCCAGCCAGTCGACCAGGCGGCCCTGGCTGGCATTGAGCGCCAGCGAACCGGCCCGGTCGATCAGCCGTCGGCTGGCGTCGGCGTGTTCCCCCAGCGATTGCACCAGCCAGTGCTCGTCCGGCACGTCGAGTACCAGGCAGCGGCTGCCGTCCGGGCTGCCGCAGGTGTGATGGGCATCGTAGGGGACCACCGCGACGCTCTGCTGCACCACCCGGCTGCCGCGGCCCTCGATCTCGAAATCGAGCCGGCCGGACAGGCCGAACACCAGCTGGGCATGGGCGTGGCTGTGGACGATCAGTTCTTCGCTGTATTGGCGCAGGGTCAGGAACGGGCCCATGGCGGTCTCCTCGGCAGAGGTTCAGTCTACACCGGTTGGGCCGGTTCGGCGGCTGTCACAAGACTGTCGTTTGCCTGTCATGGTCAGTTCACTGCCCCGGTGCAAGCTCAGGAAAAATCCGGAGAATGCCCATGACCCGTGCGGAGCTCGCCAAACCCAGTCGCAAGCAGCGTGTGCGAACCCTGTGGATTTCCGATGTGCATCTCGGCACCCGGGATTGCCAGGCCGAGCATCTGTCGCAGTTTCTCAAGGGCTATCATGCCGACCGTATCTACCTGGTCGGCGATATCATCGACGGCTGGAAGATGCGGGGCGGCATGTACTGGCCCCAGGCGCACACCAACGTGATCCGCCGCCTGCTGACCATGAGCAAGCGCGGCACCGAGGTGGTCTACGTCACCGGCAACCATGACGAATTCCTGCGTCGCTACTCGAAGCTGATCCTCGGCAATATCCAGCTGGTGGACGAAGCCGTGCACGTGACCGCCGATGGCCGCAGGCTGCTGGTGATCCACGGCGACCAGTTCGATGTGATCACCCGTTACCACCGCTGGCTGGCGTTTCTCGGCGATTCGGCCTACGAGTTCACCCTGACCCTCAACCGCTGGCTGAACCATTGGCGGGCCCGCTACGGCTATGGCTACTGGTCGCTGTCGGCCTACCTGAAGCACAAGGTCAAGACCGCGGTGAATTTCATCAGCGACTTCGAGGAAGCCATCACCCACGAATGCGTGAAGCGTGGGCTCGATGGCGTGATCTGCGGCCATATCCACCATGCCGAAATCCGCCAGGTCGGCGACGTGGAGTACCTGAACTGCGGTGACTGGGTCGAATCCTGCACGGCACTGATCGAGCACTGGGACGGTACCATCGAGCTGTATCGGCTGGCCGATGCCCAGGCGAAAGAGGCCCAGCTCAGGCTGGACCTGCAGAAGGTCACTCAGCCTGGCTGAGCCCCCGACACCCTTTTTTCCCTAGAAAGGGACGCGCCCGAGCAGCATGTCTCGGTACATGACGAAATCGCCCAGCAGGCTGTAGAAAGGATGCTGAAAGGTTGCCGGGCGATTCTTCTCGAAGAAAAAGTGCCCGACCCAGGCGAACCCGTAGCCGGCCAGTGGCAGCAGGGGCAGGAGTGCCCAGGCACCGCGACCGATGATCAGCGCGAGAATGAAGATCACCAGGGTGGTCCCGACGAAATGCAGGCGGCGACAGGTGCTGTCGGCGTGCTCGTTCAGGTAGTACGGGTAAAACTCACTAAAGCTGTTGAATTTCCTGACGTTTTCCATTGAGTACTCTCCGTACTTCTTATTGGCGGCGTTGGGTCGCTCCTTGGGGAGCCTGTTTCAGTCTAGGCTATGTACGAAATCGCTTGAAACTTGGTTATGCGGCGTTAAAAACCGGCTCGGAATGCTCATTGACAACCAGTCAAGTCGGGCGCGACCCCGGGCGTTCCTCGCCGGTTTTTGCCTTGCCTAACCTGCGTTTCAAACAATTTCGTACACAGCCTAGATTTGTGTGGCGGTGACGACCAGTGACAATAGGCGCCACTTTAGTATCCTTGGGCCATCAGTCGTTGTATGCGGCACACCATGTAAAGAACAGGCCATGAGCGAGAGAACCACTTCTGCAAGCTGGGCGATGGGGATTGTCAAGGCGTTGGAAATGGACGGTCTGGATTGCCGGGCCCTCTTCCAGCAGTTGGGGCTCGATTACGCCGCACTGGAGGACCCCGATGCACGTTTCCCCCAGGACTCGATGACGCGCCTCTGGCAGCGTGCGGTGGCGCTTTCCGGCAACCCGGCGATCGGCCTGAACATGGGCAAGGTGGTACGTCCGGCGTCCTTCCATGTCGCCGGCTATGCGTTGATGTCCAGCCGGACCCTGGCCGAAGGGTTCATGCGCCTGGTGCGCTACCAGCGGATCATCGCCGAGAGTGCGGACCTGAGTTTTCGCCTGCTGCCTGAAGGTTATGCGCTGATCCTGACCGTCCACGGCGATCATCTGCCGCCAACCCGGCAGAGTGCCGAGGCCTCACTGGCCTGTGCGCTGTCGTTATGCAGGTGGCTGACCGGGCGAGCCCTGCAGCCGCGCAAGGTGCTGCTGCAGGGCTCGCAACCGGAGGATATCAACCCCTACCGCCAGGCGTTCCACGCGCCGCTGGTGTTCGATGCGCCCTATGATGCGCTGATTTTCGAGAAGGCCGACATGGAAGCGCCGTTACCGACGGCCAATGAGGCCATGGCCCAGTTGCACGATCGCTTCGCCGGTGAGTACCTGGCCCGTTTTTCCGAGAGCCGGGTGACCCACAAGGCACGGCAGGTGCTGTGCCGGTTGCTGCCCCAGGGCGAGCCCAAGCGCGAGATCGTCGCGCAGACCCTGCACCTGTCCCAGCGTACCCTGCAGCGGCGCCTGCAGGAGGAGGGCACGAGTTTCCAGACGCTGCTCGACGACACCCGCCGCGAGTTGGCCGAGCAGTACCTGGCGCAGCCGCGCATGACCCTGCTGGAGATTGCCTACCTGCTCGGCTTTGCCGACCCGAGCAATTTCTTCCGCGCCTTCCGTCGCTGGTTCGAGGTGACGCCCGGCGAGTACCGGGCGCGGCTGCAGGGTACGGTGGTGCCGATCAGTGACGCCAGAACGCCGGAATACACAGCACGAACACTGTGATGATCTCCAGGCGCCCCAGCAGCATGCCCACCGAGAGGATCCACTTGGCGCCATCCGGCAGGCTGGAGAAGTTGCCTGACGGGCCGATCACCTCGCCCAGGCCCGGGCCGACCCCGGACACGGTACTGGCGGCACCGGTCAGTGCGGTCATCCAGTCCAGGCCGATCAGCGACAGGGCCAGGGCAATGGCGCAGATGGTGATGGCGAAGAAGAAGGAAAAGGTCAGGATCGAGCGGACGATTTCCTCGTCGAGCCGGTGACCGTTGTACTTCTGCTTGATCACCGCCCGCGGGTGGATCAACTGGTTGAGGTTGGCCTTGAGCAGGATATAGGCGACCTGGAACCGGAAGATCTTGATCCCGCCTGCCGTCGACCCCGAGCAGCCGCCGATGAAACCCAGGTAGAAGAACAGCATCAGCGAGAAATTGCCCCACAGGCTGTAGTCGCCCAGGGCGAAGCCGGTGGTGGTGACCACCGAGGTCACGTTCAGCGCCACGTGGCGCAGGGCGTCGAGCCAGTGCAGGTCGGTGGTCCACCAGTACCAGGTGCCGAGGACCAGCCAGGTGACCAGCAGCAGCCCCAGCAAACCCTGGACCTGCTGATCCTTGATCAGGGCCTTGCGGTGCCCGCGCAGGGTCGCGACATAGAGGGTGAACGGCAGGCTGCCGAGAATCATCACCACCACTGCGACCCAGTGCACCGCCGGCTGGTGCCATTTGGCCAGGGATTGATCGGAGGTCGAGAAGCCGCCAGTGGAAATCGCCGACATCGAATGGTTGATCGCATCGAACAGGCTCATGCCGGCCCACCAGAAGGCCAGGGTGCCGAGGATGGTGATGCCGACATAGGCGGTGACGATCAGCCGGGCCACCATGTGCGAGCGCGGCATGACCTTCTGCGAGCGGTCCGAGGACTCGGTCTGGAACAGACGCATGCCGCCGATGCGCAGCAGCGGCAGGATCGCCACCGCCATGCCGATGAAGCCGATGCCGCCCAGCCAGTGCAGCAGCGAGCGCCAGATCAGGATGCCGGGGGACATGTCGTCCAGGCCGCTGAGCACCGTCGAGCCGGTGGCGGTGATGCCCGACATGCTTTCGAAGAAGGCGTCGGCATAGCTGGTGTGCAGGGTCAGCAGGAACGGCAGGGCGGCAAAGACGCACACCACCACCCAGCTCGACACCGTGAGCAGGTACATGTCCCGGGGACGCAGGTGCACCTGTTCCGGGCGCCCGGGGATCACCAGGGCCAGGCCGGCCACGAAGGTGAGGGTGCTGGCCCAGAGGAACGAGGGCAGGTCGCCGGTGCGGTCGAAAATCACCAGGGTCAGCATGGGCACGACCATGCTGATGGCGAGGGTGATCAGGAATATGCCGATGATGAAACCGATGATGCGCAGGGTCGGCAACGCCATGAAATGAGCTCTGGGCAGGGAAAGGCGGTCATTCTACCTGCGGACCTGTCCATGTAAACCGCCAGGGCCTGGGCAGATATGGCTAGAATAGCCGCACATTTTTCCTCAGGAGGTAGCCCATGGAGGCTCTCGACAATTTGCTCAACCGTGTTTCCGCACCGCGCCTGCTCGACCCGGCACCGACGGCGGCCCAGCGCGAAGTGCTGTTCCAGGCGGCCATGCGGGCGCCGGACCACGGCCAATTGCAGCCGTGGCGCTTCCTGACCGTGGAGGGCGCGGCACGTGAGCAGTTGGGCCAACTGCTGGCCGAAGCCGTGCAGGAAAAGGGGGGCGAGGTGACCCAGGCGGCGCTGGACAAGGCCCACGCGATGCCCCTGCGGGCACCGTTGGTGGTGGTCGTGGTGGCGCGCCTGCAGGAGCACTTCAAGGTACCGAAGTCCGAGCAACTGCTGGCTGCCGGCTGCGCGGCGCACGGCATCCTGCTGGCGGCGCACGCCCAGGGGATCGGCGCGGTCTGGCGCACCGGCGAGCTGTCCTACTCGCGGCATGTGGCCAAGGGCCTGGGCTTGAGCGATGACGAGGAAGTGATCGCGTTCCTCTACCTCGGCACGCCACAGAACGAACTGCGGGCCGCGCCCAAGGTCGACCTGACGCAATTCGTCAGCGCCTGGTCGGCCTGAGGCCTTCAGGCTCTTTCGCTGCAGGAGCCGGGCTTGCCCGCGAAAGGGCCGGCAAAAGCACCCCAAATCCCCCGGCCTTCGCCTCAGGCCGTTGCGGCTCCCGGCTCCAGCGGCAGGTCCAATGTGGCGATAAAACCGCCCTGCGGATGATTGGCCAGGGTCAGGCTGCCGCCGTGGCGTTCCGCCGCCCGCCGGGCAATCGCCAGGCCCAGGCCGTGACCCGCGGCGGTCTGGCCCGGGGCACGGAAGAACGGCTCACCCAACTGCGCCAGGTGCTCGGCTTCGACGCCGGGTCCGTGGTCACGCACGCTGATTTCGATCCGCTCGCCCTGGCGTCGGGCCAGAACCTCGATGGCCTGGCCGTCGGGATTGAAACGCTGGGCGTTGCGCAGCAGGTTGTCCACCGCCCGTTCGATCATGGTCGGCCAGCCTCGCAGGCTCAGCGCCTGCTCGGCCTGCAACTGCACCGGTTGCTGCGGGTTGCCGAGCAGGGTTTCCTGTTGCAGTTCCTGCAGCAGCTGATTGAGGTCGACCTGTTCGGCGCTGGCCTGGTCGGCATCGACACGGGCCAGGGCGAGAATTTCACTGATCAGCGCTTCCAGCCGATCGCACTCGCGGGTCAGGCGCGGCCACAGTCGCTCGCGTTCCTCGGGCGACGAGCGCTCCGCCAGGGCCAGGGCGATCTTCAGGCGCGCCAGTGGCGAGCGCAGTTCGTGGGAGACATCGCGCAGCAATTGCCGCTGGCTGCCGATCAGGCTCTGCAGCCGTGCCCCCATCAGGTTGAAGTCCTTGGCCAGCACGCCGAACTCGTCGCGACGCGAGGCCAGCCTGGCCAGGCTGTTCTGTTGGTAGGCGGTCTGGCCGAGGTCATGCACCGCGCCGCGCAGGCGACTGAGCGGGCGGGTGATCGACAGGGTCACCAGCAGGCTGAACAGGGTCAGCACCACCAGCGCGATCCCCAGGGCACTGAGTGGCCAGAGCAGGCTGCCGCGGTGCCAGGCATCCAGTTCCGGGTGCGGGATACGGTAGATCAGCAGGTAGGTGTCGCCGCTTTTCGGACTGGTGTACTCCACCGTCAGCCGGCGCCAGGGCAGGCGTCGATCATCGTTGTGCTGGCGGGCCTCGAAGGCGGCCGCGCGGCGCGGGAAGGTACCGCGTACCACCGGGTCGCCGCTTTCGTTGAGCACCTGGACGTCGATGTGGTACTGCTTCTTGCGTTGTTCGAGGATGTCCTGGGCGGCGTCCTCGCCCTGTTCTTCGTAGGTCTGGGTCCAGTCCTCGGCCAGGGTCGCCAGGCCCGGGTGGCGGCTGAGAATCCAGGCATCCTGGTTGAGCATGTGCCCGAGCAGAATCGACAACCCCGCAACAAGGGCAATGGCCAGCCAGAAGCTGGCCAGGATGCGCCAGAACAGTGAACGCACGGCAAGTCCTCAAATCAATCCGGTGGAAACAGGCAAAGCCCGGCGGCGTTGGCCGTCGGGCGGGTGGCCTGTGTGGCGGATTCGGATACTGGAATCAACCGTACAGGCCACTGTACAGCGGATTATTGCGCCTTTTGCGCGTGCTGTGCTTTCCAGGCCTTGAATTCGGCCCATTCGGCGCGGCGTTCGGCGCGTTTTTTCTGGATCTCGTCGAAGGTCTTCTGCTGGTCAGGCTTGAGCAGGGCGCGGATTTCCCCGTCGGTTTTCTGGCGGGCGGCGTCCAGCTCGCCCTGGAAGGCCGCCTGGTCGGCTGGCGAGAGCTTGGCCAGGTACTTCTCGGTGAGTTCCTTGCGAGCGTGCATCTGTTCGCCCATCAGCCTGCCGATGGCATGACGCTGTTCGCGGCTCAGGTCCAGTTGGCCGTAGGGGGCTTTCCAGTGAGGCTCGCCGCCATGAGGGCCACCAGGGCCGCCCAGCGGGCCACCACCTTCGGGCATGGCCATGGCAACGGTCGGCAGGGCAGCAGCGAACATCAGGGCGATAAGGGTCTTGCGCATGGTGTTTCTCCTTGTCTCGGTTCCGGTCGGTCCGGGTGAGTACAGATTAAGGAGATCAAGGTCAGCGGCAGTCAGCGGAGGGTAAAGCTTGGGTAAAGACGTTTTGTGGGGGAGCTGACATTGGAGGTGGATGGCCACCAAAGGCGGTCATCCACCCCTCGCATCAGGGTGCGTAGTAGTACCCGCGACTACGCAGCGCCACAATCCGCGGCCTTCCATCCGGATGCGGGCCGATCTTCTTGCGCAGGTTGCTGACATGCATGTCCAGGCTGCGATCGTAGAGAGTCAGCTTGCGACCGAGGGCGATCTGCGCCAGTTCCTGCTTGTCCAGCGGTTCGCCCGGCTGTTGCAGCAACGCTTCGAGCAGGCGGCTTTCGGAGACGGTGAGGGTAAAGTCCTGCTGATCGATGGTGACCACGCCGCGTACCGGGCTGAAACACAGGTCGCCCAGCTCCAATTGGCTCGGGGTTGCGGTCGGATGACTGCGGCGCAATACGGCGCGCAGGCGGGCGGTCAGTTCCCGTGGGTCGCAGGGCTTGGCCAGGTAGTCGTCGGCGCCCAGCTCCAGGCCGAGGATGCGGTCCAGCGGCTCGCCCCGGGCCGACAGCATCACTACCGGCAGTTCCGGATGATCGCTGCGCAACTGCTTGAGCAGTTCCAGGCCACTGCCATCGGGCAGCATCACGTCCAGCACCACCGCCGCCGGGGAACTGTCGGCCAGGGCCTTGCGGGCGCTGAGGCCGTCGTGGCAGGCACGTACCTGGAAGCCTTCCTGGCTCAGCCAACTGCTCAGGAGTTCGCACAGCTCCTGGTCATCGTCAATCAGTAACAGGTCGCTCATGAAGTTCTCGATAACAGATCGCCCTCGGGCGCTCTCAATTCAACCATTGCCGACGTTGTCGGCGTCCGCCACTGGCGAAGATACCGCAGAGCATGGCCAGGAGTGCAACTCCACCGCCGGTGATGAACCATTGCTGCTGGTCGGTCAGCAGGCGCGGAGCCGGGTTGGCCAGCGCTTCCTTGAGTTGCAGCTTGAGGCGTTGGTTCTCCTGGCGCAAGCGGCTCAGTTGGGGGCTTTCGCGTTCGGCATCGGCGCTGGACAGTTGCTTGCCCAGCTCTTCGCGCAAACGCTCGCTTTCCTTCAGGCGCTGCTGCAGATCGTTGATCTGGCTCGCGGCGCTCAGCGACAGCGGTACGGCGTTGCCCGCACTGCCTTCCTCGGCCAGGGCGGTCGCACCCAGCGACAACGTGATCAACAGCAGATACAACGGACCTTTACGCATCGGAAACTCCTGATTCCAATCGGTATTCAGGATGTTGTCGGCTGTCGGGCGGGAATAATGAGCGATTGCCTGCACGACACCCGGCCAGTGGGGGTCGTGCAGGCCGGTATCACGGCAGGGTCCGGCGGAACGGCTTGACCACGACGTTGTCGTAGACGCCGGCGGCAACGAACGGATCGGCCTCGGCCCAGGCCTGGGCCGCTGCCAGGGAGTCGAACTCGGCGACGATCAGGCTGCCGGTGAAGCCGGCGGCGCCCGGGTCGTTGCTGTCGATGGCCGGGTGCGGGCCGGCCAGGATCACGCGGCCTTCGGCATTGAGCTGCTGCAGCCGCTCAAGGTGCGCCGGGCGTGCCGCCAGGCGTTTTTCCAGGGAATTCTCGACGTCTGTGGCAATGATCGCGTAGAGCATGTCAGTCCTCGGTTTTGGGCGTAGTCGAATCGGCGTCGTGCAGGTGGCGGGACAGGTAGATGCCCTGGCCCACCAGGAACAGCAGGGTCATGCCCAGGCTGCCGAACACCTTGAAGTCGACCCAGTACTGCTGGAAGGTGAAGGCGACGAACAGGTTGGCGGCACCGCAGAACACGAAGAACACGATCCAGGCCAGGTTCAGGCGCAGCCAGATCGGTTCCGGCAGGCTCAGGGCGTGGCCCATGATGCGCTTGATCAGCAGGCGGTCGCCGATGAAATGACTGCCGGCGAAGGCCAGGGCGAACAGCCAGTTGACCACCGGGGCCTTCCACTTGAGGAAGGTTTCACTGTGGAAGGCCAGGGTCAGGCTGCCGAACACCAGGCAGGCGATCAGCGTCAGCCACTGGCTTTTCTCCAGCTTGCGCTGTTTGATGAACAGGGCACCGTAGACCACCAGCGAGCTGACGATCAGCACCGCCGTGGCGCTGTAGATGCCACCGACCGTCACGCTGTGGCCGGCGATGTCGATGAGGCGGGGTTCGATTTTGTAGACGATGAAGAACAGGAACAGCGGGATGAAATCGATGAATTGTTTCACAGTGGCAGCCAGAAGCAGGATGTAGCGGCATAATAACAAACATACTTGTCAGCGAAAGCGCCACCCAGAGGTTATTCAGTTCCCGTGGAAATCGACCTGCACTGCCATAGCACGGCCTCCGACGGCGCCCTGGCGCCAGCGGCTCTGGTTGCCCGTGCGCACGAGAGAGGCGTGCGGGTTCTGGCCCTGACCGACCACGACACCCTCGAAGGCCTGGCCGAGGCCCGCGAAGCGGCGCAGGCCCTGGGCATGCAACTGGTCAACGGGGTCGAGCTGTCCTGCACCTGGGGCGGAGCGACCATCCATGTGCTCGGCTACGGCTTCGATGAACAGGCGCCGCCGCTGGTCGAGGCGATTGCCCGCCTGCATGAGGGCCGTTGGCTGCGTTCCGAGGAGATCGCCCGCAAGCTGGCCCTCAAGGGCATGCCCGGTGCCCTGGAAGGCGCGCGGGCGATCCAGCAGGAGTTGGGTGACAGCGGCAACGCCCCGGCGCGCCCGCATTTCGCCGATTTCCTGGTGCGCGCCGGGTTCGTCAAGGACCGCGCCGAGGCCTTTCGCAAATGGCTGGGGGCCGGCAAGCTGGGCGACGTCAAGTTGCACTGGCCGTCCCTGGAGGACACCGTCGGGACCCTGCGCGCCGCCGGTGCCTGGGTCAGCCTGGCGCATCCCTGGCACTACGATTTCACCCGCAGCAAGCGTCGCAAGCTGATTGCCGACTATATTCAAGCGGGAGGCCAGGCAATCGAAGTGGTCAACGGGCACCAGCCGGCCGAGCAGGTCGGCAGCCTGGCGATCCTGGCCCGTGAATTCGGGCTGCTGGTCAGTGCCGGCAGCGACTTTCATGGCCCTGGAGGCTGGTCCGAGATCGGTGAGTACCGCCCGCTTCCCGACGATCTGCCGCCACTCTGGTGTCGGTTCAAACATGACCAGCCATCAACCGCACGCGTCTGAACAGGAAGACAACGTGAGTCAATTTTTCCAGATACATCCGGAAAATCCCCAGGCGCGCCTGATCAAGCAGGCGGTGGAAATCATCCGCAAGGGTGGGGTGGTGATCTACCCGACCGATTCGTCCTATGCGATTGGTTGCCAGATCGGCGACAAGAGCGCGGTCGAGCGCGTGCGCCGGCTGCGGCAACTGGATGACAAGCACAACTTTGCGCTGATCTGTGCCGACCTGTCGCAGCTCGGCCTGTTCGCCAAGGTCGACACCGGCCTGTTCCGCCTGCTCAAGGCGCACACACCGGGGCCCTACACGTTCATCCTGAACGCCACCCGGGAAGTCCCGCGGCTGTTGCTGCACCCGAAAAAGCGCACCATCGGCCTGCGCATTCCCAGCCACCCGATCGCCCTGGCGCTGCTGGCCGAACTGGGAGAGCCGCTGATGAGCGTGAGCCTGATCCTGCCGGACGCAAGCGAGCCGATGGTCGATCCCTACGAGATCCGCCAGGTGCTGGAGCACCAGGTCGACCTGATCATCGACGGCGGTTTTGGCGGCCTCAAGGCGTCCACCGTGATCAACCTGGCCGACGGTGATCCGCAGGTTGTGCGGGTTGGCTGCGGCGACCCGGCACCGTTCATGGTCGAGGCCTGAATGTCCGCCGTTGAAACTGTCGAGAGCCAGGCCGGAGCCCAGCAGGAACTGCCATTCGCCATGGTCTATGGCCAGGCGGTCATGGAAATGCCGGTGGACCTGTACATTCCGCCGGATGCCCTGGAAGTTTTCCTCGAAGCCTTCGAAGGCCCGCTGGACCTGCTGCTGTACCTGATCCGCAAGCAGAACATCGATATCCTCGACATTCCGGTGGCGGAAATCACCCGCCAATACATGGGCTACGTCGAACTGATGCAATCGGTGCGCCTGGAACTGGCCGCCGAGTACCTGGTGATGGCGGCCATGCTGGCCGAGATCAAGTCGCGCATGCTGCTGCCGCGTTCTGCCGAGGTCGAGGAGGAGGAAGAGGACCCGCGGGCCGAACTGATTCGCCGGCTGCAGGAGTACGAGCGCTTCAAGAATGCCGCCGAAGGTATCGATGGCCTGAGCCGGGTCGGCCGCGAGATCATCGTGCCGCAACTGGACGCCCCCGAGGCCCGTGCGCGCAAGCTGCTGCCGGATGTCGCCCTGGAAGAGGTGCTGATGTCCATGGCCGAAGTGTTACGCCGTGGCGACATGTTCGAAAGCCACCAGGTCACGCGTGAGCAGCTGTCGACCCGCGAGCGCATGAGCGATGTGCTCGAACGTCTCAAGGGTGGCGGCTTCGTGCCCTTCGTCGAGCTGTTCAGCGCCGAGGAGGGCAAGCTCGGCGTGGTCGTGACCTTCATGGCGATCCTCGAGCTGGTCAAGGAATCCCTGGTCGAGCTGGTGCAGAATGAGCCCTTTGCGGCGATCCATGTGCGTGCCCGCGCCGAATAACGAGCTTAATCAATGAACCTGACTGAACCCCGCGAGCTGGCCCCGCTGCTTGAAGCCTTCCTGTTGGCTTCGGGAAAGCCGCAATCGATGGAACGCCTGTACGAGTTGTTCGAGGAGGGCGAGCGCCCGGAACCGCCGGTTTTCAAGAAAGCCCTGACGATCCTCGCCAAGTCCTGCGAGGGCCGTGCCTTCGAGCTCAAGGAGGTGGCCTCCGGTTACCGCCTGCAGATTCGCGAGAAATTCGCGCCGTGGGTCGGTCGGCTCTGGGAGGAGCGTCCGCAGCGCTATTCGCGGGCGATGCTGGAAACCCTGGCGCTGATCGCCTATCGCCAGCCGATCACCCGTGGCGAGATCGAGGATGTAAGGGGCGTTGCGGTCAACAGTCAGATCGTCAAGACCCTGCTGGAGCGCGAGTGGATTCGCGTCGTCGGCTATCGCGAGGTGCCGGGCAAGCCGGCGATGTTCGCCACCACCAAGGCCTTTCTCGACTATTTCAACCTGAAGAACCTCGACGACCTGCCACCCTTGGCGGAACTGCGCGAGCTGGAACCGGACCCGGTGCTCGATTTCGACGACGCGCCGGTGCCCGAGGGGCTGCAGGCGCTGGCCGATGCCAGTGTCGATCCGGACGCGGAAGACGAGCCGAAGAAGGAGGAGACCAGCTTCCATACCCTGCTGCTGGAGCTGGACTCCATGGAGGAGGGGATCAAGACCGACTTCGACGACCTGCTCCGGGATGGCGAGGCTCCAGCGTCGACGGGGGCGTTTGCGGACGAGCCCGGTTTGTCGTCGCCTGGGGCCTTCGACCTGCCGGAGCGGGAGGAGGAGGCGGAGTCCGGGCTGGATGACGGGTTTGGGGCGGAGCCTGAATCGGAACCGGACGAAATCGAGGACGGGCCGGAGGAGGACCTGGTCGGTGCCGCCGAAGCCCGCGAGCGTCTGCTGGCTGCGGTCGCCGCGCTGGATGCCGGCAAGCCGGCGCCTGAACCGGCCACCGAACTGAGCGAAGAGGAAGCCGAGGCCCAGGCACTGGCCGAAGCCATCGAGAACGAACGGCGCCAGTGGGAGGATTGAGGTAACCTTGTGTGCGGGGGCCAAGTGTCTTTGGCTCGTCTGCGATGAGCGGTCGGATCGGCTGGTCACGCCATGGCGCCCGGGCATGCCAGGGCACCTGCATGCAGGCCGCCTTCGACGGTTCACGGGCAAGCCCGGCTACTACATGATGCGCAACGTCGAAGATCCGCGTATGATTCGCGGCCCTTCGACGAACCCGTTCGTCCACGACAGTTTTTTATCTCTATCAGGCCAGGCCTGAATCGACACACCGGGAGGTGCCCAGATGAGTGACAACGATCTGCAAGACCAGGACAGCCAACCCATCCGCCCCGCAGGCGAAAAACTGCAGAAGGTCCTCGCCCGTATCGGCGTGGGCTCGCGCCGTGACGTGGAAGGCTGGATCAGCCAGGGCCGGATCAAGGTCAATGGCAGCGAGGCCACCCTCGGCCAACGCGTCGACCTGCACGACGCCATCACCATCGATGGCAAGGTCATCAAGCGCGAAGAGGCCGCCGAGTCGGTGCGCCGGGTGATCATGTACAACAAGCCCGATGGCGAGATCTGCACCCGTGACGACCCGGAAGGCCGTCCGACCGTGTTCGACAAGCTGCCACGGCCGAAAGACGGGCGCTGGATCAACATCGGCCGCCTCGACATCAACACCACCGGCCTGCTGATGTTCACCACCGACGGTGAACTGGCCAACCGCCTGATGCACCCGTCCTACGAGATGGACCGCGAGTACGCGGTACGTGTGCGGGGTGAAGTCGACGACGAGATGATCGAGCGCCTCAAGGCTGGGGTCATGCTCGAGGACGGCCCGGCCAAGTTCACCGACATCCAGCAGGCGCCCGGTGGCGAAGGCTTCAACCACTGGTATCACTGCGTGGTGATGGAAGGCCGCAACCGTGAGGTCCGTCGCCTGTGGGAATCCCAGGGGCTGGTGGTCAGCCGCCTGAAGCGCGTGCGTTTCGGTCCGGTGTTCCTCAACTCCGACCTGCCGATGGGCCGCTGGCGCGAAATGAGCCAGTCCGAGGTCGATATCCTCAGTGCCGAAGTCGGCCTGACCCCGGTGGCGATGCCGCAACTGAACGCCAAGAGCAAGGACAAGCTGGAGCGCATGCAGCGCAAGTCCTCGCGTCCGATGGCCCGGAGCGAGCGTGTGCGGACCCTGCGTCCGGCGATCGGCGACGCTGCCGAGCGTCCGAGTCGCGAGCCGCAGATCGAAGGCGAGCGTCCGGCACGCAAGCCGTCCCGTCAGGATGGCGAGCGGGCTCCGCGGGCACCGCGCCCGGCTGGCCGTGGTCCGGCGAACCGGGGGACGCCGGTGGCCGAGCGCCCGGCGGACAGCAAGCGCCCGGGCAAGCCGGCGCCGAAGTCCAAGCGCCCGGGCATTGGCCTGGTGGACAACGGCACGCCTTCGGGCAAGCGGCGTGGTGCACCGGCCGGTTCCGGCCAGCGTCCCGGCTTCGGTCGGCGCAAGCCTGAATAAGCGCCAAGCGTCTTGAGAAAACGCCAATCGTCCGATTGGCGTTTTTTTTTTGCAGATTTTTTCGCTGCGCGAAGTGGAAAATTTTCGTTACACGTCGTCAGGAAAAATTGACGAGTTAGTCGGGAAAACCCCCTGAATTCATTGGCTTCGACGCCCTGTAAGGAATAGTTTCCGAGGCGCCGGGCGATCCTGGTTTTTGCCCTGGCAAGGCCTCTTGTCCGCCGCCAGCGGCGGCGGTGTGATATCCCCATACCTGCCGGTGGTGGTCTGGCGGTGTACAATGCGCGCCGTTTTAACTGTGACCCAACTGCGTACTCGCGCATTTTGTGCTGTCCGGTGGCTGCCTTGCGACGCCTCCGAAGCCAATACCCTCAAGGTTATCCGCCTTGTTCACTCCATCCTGTCACAAGCACGATGGGTTCGATTTCGTCACAGATAAAAACAAACAGGTGACGCATGACTTGTAGCAATCCTCGCAATCACTGCCCTCTGAATACCTGGCGTCCACGCCGCGGCCTGGTGTTTGTCCCCAGGGTTTCGTCTATCGCTTATCGCTGATACCTCGACGCCCACGAACATCATCCAACCTTGCGTGAGACCCTTTCCAATGAGTGGAACCCTTCCTCCTTCGGGCGAGCTGAAACGCGGCCTGAAAAATCGTCATATCCAGCTGATCGCCCTCGGTGGGGCCATTGGTACCGGTCTGTTCCTCGGTTCGGCCGGGGTGCTGAAGTCCGCCGGTCCGTCGATGATCCTCGGCTACGCGATCTGCGGCTTCATCGCCTTCATGATCATGCGCCAACTGGGCGAGATGATCGTCGAAGAGCCGGTCGCCGGCTCCTTCAGCCACTTCGCCCACAAGTACTGGGGCGGTTTCGCCGGATTCCTGTCGGGCTGGAACTGCTGGATCCTGTACATCCTGGTGGGCATGTCGGAGCTGACCGCGGTCGGCAAGTACATCCACTACTGGTGGCCGGACGTGCCGACCTGGGCGTCGGCGGCAGGCTTCTTCGTGCTGATCAACCTGATCAACCTGGCCAACGTGAAGGTCTTCGGTGAGGCCGAGTTCTGGTTCGCGATCATCAAGGTCGCGGCCATCGTCGGCATGATCGCCCTGGGCAGCTACCTGCTGGTCAGCGGTCACGGCGGCGAGCAGGCTGCGCTGAGCAACCTGTGGTCGCACGGCGGATTCTTCCCCAACGGCGTCAGCGGCCTGGTCATGGCCATGGCGATCATCATGTTCTCCTTCGGTGGCCTGGAGATGCTCGGGTTCACCGCGGCGGAAGCCGACAAGCCGAAGACCGTGATTCCCAAGGCCATCAACCAGGTGATCTACCGGATCCTGATTTTCTACATCGGTGCCCTGGTGGTGCTGCTGTCGCTGACGCCGTGGGACAGCCTGCTCACCACCCTCAACGCCTCTGGCGATGCCTACAGTGGCAGCCCGTTCGTCCAGGTGTTCTCGATGCTGGGCAGCAACACCGCGGCGCACATCCTCAATTTCGTGGTCCTGACTGCGGCACTGTCGGTGTACAACAGCGGTACCTACTGCAACAGCCGCATGTTGCTGGGCATGGCCGAGCAGGGCGACGCGCCGAAGCTGCTGGCCCGCATCGACAAGCGTGGGGTGCCGGTGTGGTCGATCCTCGCCTCGGCGCTGGTGACCTTCGTCGCGGTGCTGATGAACTACCTGATCCCGCAGCATGCGCTGGAGCTGTTGATGTCGCTGGTGGTCGCGACCCTGGTGATCAACTGGGCGATGATCAGCTACTCGCACTTCAAGTTCCGCCAGCACATGAATCGTACCCGGCAGGCGCCGCTGTTCAAGGCGCTGTGGTACCCGTACGGCAACTACATCTGTCTGGCGTTCGTGGTGTTCATCCTCGGTATCATGCTGATGATCCCGGGCATCCAGGTCTCGGTGTACGCGATTCCGGTGTGGCTGGTGTTCATGTGGGTCTGCTACGGCATCAAGAACCGTCGCGGTGCCCAGCAGGGCCTGCCGGTTGCAGGCTCCGCCGTGAAGTAGACGGCACCTGTCACCGACAAACCCGGCCCTGTGCCGGGTTTGTCATTTCTGTATCCTGAACGCTCTGATCGCGGACGTCTTTTCCATGCTGGTGATTTCCAACAACGTGCAACTGCCCGACCACGAGATCGAGTGGACGGCGATTCGTGCCCAGGGGGCCGGTGGGCAGAACGTCAACAAGGTCTCCAGCGCGGTGCACCTGCGTTTCGACATTCCGGCCTCGTCGCTGCCGCCGTTCTACAAGGAGCGCCTGCTGGCCCTGAGCGACAGCCGTATCACCGGCGACGGGGTGGTCGTGATCAAGGCCCAGCAATACCGGACCCAGGAGCAGAACCGCGCCGATGCCCTGTTGCGCCTGGTGGAGCTGATCCAGGGGGCGACGAAGGTGGAGAAGAAGCGCCGTCCGACCAAGCCGACCCTGGGCTCGAAAAAGCGCCGCCTGGACAGCAAGTCCCAGCGCGGGGCGATCAAGGCCGGGCGCGGCAAGGTGGACTACTGACGCTTAAAGCCTTTGGGGCGGCGGTGACTGTGCTGGCCCATTCGCGGGCAAGCCCGGCTCCTACAGAATGTGCGGTGTACACAAGACTTTTGGTTGCCGCATGTCCTGTAGGAGCCGGGCTTGCCCGCGAATGGGCCCACAAGCCTTGCACGGAACCCTGGCACCTCCCACGTCGGGCTCAGGCCTGGTCGCGCTGCTCGCGACGTTTAGGGGCCTGGCGATACAGGTAGAGGCTCAGGCCCAGGCCGGAAACCGAGGCCAGCGCGGCGAACAGGAAAATCGAGGCAAAGCCGAAGCCGGCGGCGATTGCGCCGACCAGCGGGCCGGTGATGCCCAGCGACAGGTCGATGAACAGCGAATAGGCGCCCACTGCCGCACCGCGGCTGGAGGCTGGTACCAGGTTGACCGCTTCCACGCCCAGCGCCGGAAACACCAGCGAGAAACCGAACCCGCTCAGCGCCGCGCCGGCCAGTGCCCAGTGGGCATCCGGCGCAACCCACAGCAGCAACAGGCCTAGGGTTTCCACCGACAGGCAGGCAATCGCCACGCGAAAGCCGCCGAGGCGGTTGATCAGGTTGCCGAACAGCAGCCGGGCGCCGATGAAGCTCGCGCCGAACAGGGTCAGGCACAGCACGGCGTTGCCCCAATGCCGGGTGGCGTAATACAGGGTGATGAAGGTTGCGATGGTGCCAAAGCCGATGGAGCCCAGTGCCAGCCCGGTGCCATGGGGCAGTACCCGACCGAGGACGTGCAGGAACGGCAGGCGCTCACCGGCGACGATCGGGGCCGCCTGCTTCGGCCAGGCCAGCAGCAGGCCGAGGCTCGCCAGCAGCAGGATGCTGACACCCATGCTCCACAGCCCCAACTGGTTGACCAGCCACACCCCCAGCGGCGCACCGACGGCGAGGGCGCCGTAGCTGGCGATGCCGTTCCAGGAAATCACCTTGGCGGTGTTCTGCGCGCCGACCCGGCCGATGCCCCAGCCGATGGAGCCGGAGCCGACCAGGCTCTCGGCGCTGCCGAGGATCAGCCGACCGATGAACAGGCTGGCCAGGCTCAGGGCCGGCACACCCTGGAGGAAGCTCGGCAGCAGCATGAACACCCCGCTCAGGCCGCAGCCGGCCAGGCCGTACATCACCGCGCGCTTGCTGCCCAGGTTGTCGATGATCCGGCTGGCGTAAGGGCGGCTGAGCAGCGTCGCCAGGTACTGCACGCTGATCACCAGGCCGGCGATAACCGCGCCGAAACCCAGCTCACTGTGGACGTAACCTGGCAGTACCGCCAGCGGGATGCCGATGTTCAGGTAACCGATGAAGGTGAACAGGACGATGGAAACGACTTGCAGCGTCACCGCGAGGGGGCGCTGGGAATCTGACGTGGGCAAAGGCTCACCATGGCAGCGAAGGGTAAAGATAGGCTGCTTATGATAACGAGGCTAAGAGAGTTGTAGGGCGTTAAATCGAAAAAAACGTCGGACAGGGCATCAGGATTGCGGCTGTGCCAGCAAGCGGGTGGTCACCAGTGCGGCCAGGGCATTTTCCTGGCTGCCGAAGCGGGCGAGCAGGGCGGCCTGCTTTTCCTCGGACAGGTTGTTCCACAGTGCGATCATCTGTTCGGCGGTGCCGATCAGCAGGTTGGCCTGGGTTTCGTCGAAGGTGTCGGTCACGGTGTGTTCCTGGAGGATGGGTTCTGCCTGGCCGTGTGAAAAAACATCAGCTGGTGGTTTTTCACACGGTCAGTTCTTACAGGCCTCAGTCCTTGCTGTCGGCCTTCAGGCTGTCGGCAGCCTCATGGGTTTCAGGCTGTTCGGCGCTGGCTTGTTGCGGGGTTTTCTGCTCAGTTTCGTGCAGGCTCGGGAAGGGGAAGTTGGGTATTTCGTGCATCTTCGTCACTCCTTGCAAAGTCTGTTTTTAAATCGCTGGGTAGATCCGCGCTTTTAAAAAGCCTGGGCAGGATACAGCACTGCAGGTGACAGAAAGATTTTTTATCTTTCATGCGGCTCGGCCATTCGTCGCCGGGGCATTGAACAAATGCTGCCCGCCAGTGCGCTCCCCCGGGTGGGGGAGCGCATGGGCTTACTTGCAGACGGCCGCGATCGCCTCGGCCAGTGCATCCAGGCGGGTCGCGTCGATGCCGGCGACGTTGGCCCGGCCGGAGCTGACCATGTAGATGCTGTACTCGTCACGCAGCCGCTGTACCTGGCTTGGCGACAGGCCGGTGTAGGAGAACATCCCGCGTTGCACACCGATATGGGCGAAGCGTTCCGCCAGGCCATGGGGCGTAAGTGCCTCGACCAGGCCGCTGCGCAGTTGGGCGATGCGCGCACGCATGGCTTCGACTTCCTCGGCCCAGAGCTGTCTCAACTGCGCATCGCCGAGGATGGTCAGCACCACCGCGGCGCCGTGATCCGGCGGGTTGGACCAGAGGTTGCGCGCCACCGCCGCCAATTGGCTGCGCACATCCAGCAGCTTCTCGGCATTGGCGGTGCAGACCAGCAGCGCGCCGGTACGTTCGCGATACAGGCCGAAGTTCTTCGAGCAGGAACTGGTGATCAGCACTTCCGGCAGTTCCCTGGCGAACAGGCGGACCGCCCAGGCATCCTCCTCGACGCCATCGCCAAAGCCCTGGTAGGCGAAGTCGATCAGTGGCAGCAGCTCGCGCCGGCGAACGACCTCCAGCACCCGCTGCCAGTCGGCATGGGACAGGTCGAAACCGGTCGGGTTGTGGCAGCAGGCGTGTAGCAGCACCACGTCGCCCTTGGGCGCCTGTTCCAGGGCCGCGAGCATGCCGTCGACATTCAGGCGGTTGTCCGCGCCGACGTAGGGGTAGTGGCTGATCTTCAGGCCGGCGGCGTTGAAGATGGTCTCGTGGATCGGCCAGGTCGGGTCGCTCAGCCAGATGCCGCGTCCCGGCAGGCACTGGGCGATGAAGTCCGCGCTCAGGCGCAGCGCGCCGGTGCCACCCGGGGTCTGGGTGGCACCGACCCGGCGCTCGGCGATCAGCGGCGAATCCGCGCCCATCACCAGTTCGCACAACAGGCTGCCGAAACGCAGGTCGCCATGGCCGCCGATATAGGACTTGGTCAGTTGCCCGTCCACCAGCTTCTGCTCGGCCAGCTTGACCGACTGCAGGATGGGCGTCAGGCCCTGGGCGTCCTTGTAGACGCCGACACCGAGATCGAACTTGTTCGGGTTCGGGTCCTGGGCATAAGCCTCCAGCAGACCGAGGATCGGGTCGCCGGGTACGCGCGCGATGGCGTTGAAATGCATTATTTAAGGCCCTCGGCGGTTTTGCCGACCTCGTCGGTGCGTGCCGCCATGATGAAATCGTTACGGTGCAGGCCCTTGATGGAGTGGCTCCACCAGGTCACGGTGACTTTGCCCCACTCGGTCAACAGGCCCGGATGATGGCCCTCGGCTTCGGAGATGGCGCCGACGGCATTGGTGAAGGCCAGCGCGAACTGGAAGTTCTTGAAGCGGTAGACCTTCTCCAACTGCATGATGCCGTCGCGAACTTCGATATTCCAGTCCGGAATCTGCCGCAGCAGTACCGGCAGTTCCTCGTCGCTGACCTGTGGGGCATCGGCGCGGCAGGCTTCGCAGTGGGCTTGGGTGAGGGTGGTCATGGTGTATTCCTGTCTGTCGTTCTTGTTCGTTGCACGCCCCTCGGCGATACCGGTCGGTGGCATCGGCGCGAGGGCTCTCGGGAGGTGGCCGAAGGTCGCCGGTCAAGCGGCCTTGGGCGGGAATTTAGGGGCCCGCAGGCCCAGTTGCATGGCTTGTTCGACCAGCCCCATGATGTCCTCGTGGGCCAGGTCGAACAAGCGCTTGAGGTCCGGCAGGGCGAAGTACACCGGCTGCAGGATATCGATGCGATAGGGGGTGCGCATGGCTTCCAGCGGGTCGAACGGCTGGTGTTCGGGTTCGCCGGACAGGCTGTAGACCGTCTCCTTGGGCGAGGAGAGGATGCCGCCGCCGTAGATGCGTCGGCCTTGCGGGGTATCGACCAGGCCGAATTCGATGGTCATCCAGTACAGCCGCGCCAGGTACACCCGTTGTTCCTTGGTGGCCTTGAGGCCGAGCTTGCCGTAGGTGTGGGTGAATTCGGCGAACCAGGGATTGGTCAGCAGCGGGCAGTGGCCGAAGATCTCGTGGAAGATGTCCGGTTCCTGCAGGTAGTCCAGCTCCTCTTCGGTGCGAATGAAGGTCGCTACCGGAAACTGCTTGTTGGCCAGCAGTTCGAAGAAGGTCTGGAAGGGAATCAGCGCCGGCACCCGGGCCACCTGCCAGCCGGTGGTCGCGGCCAGTACGGCGTTGATTTCGCCCAGTTGTGGAATCCGGTCATGGGGCAGGCCGAGCTTTTCGATACCGTCCAGGTATTCCTGGCAGGCACGACCCTCGATCACTTTCATCTGCCGGGTGATCAGGGTGTTCCACACCGCGTGCTCGGCGGCCGGGTAGTCGATAAACCCTTGCGCATCGGGCTCGCGAGCCACGTATTGCGTCTGCTTCATACAGCTCTCCTGCTAGAGGGATCGTTCTTGTTATGTCCAGCGTTGTGCCTAAGTGTTGATCCGCCATGGTCGCGAATGCACCGGGCTGGCGGGTATAGGAAGTGGCGCAGGCGGGCTTTTTCCGTAAAGTAATCGTTACAAATGTCGCGTTGTGCCCGGTGGTCGGCATTTTTCCTGGGTGGTTTTGTTGATCGGTGTCACGTAATCTTTACGAAAAACTGCGGCGCCACCCAAAAAGTTCTCGGATCGATCCCGCCAGACCCGTCTGGGTGGAGGTTTCGTTCCCGTCGAGCAGTCCTGATCACCTTCCCGGGCTTTTTTCATGCGTATCAAAGTGCACTGCCAGAACCGCATCGGCATCCTTCGCGACATCCTCAACCTGCTGGTGGATTACGGCATCAACGTGGCCCGGGGCGAGGTCGGCGGCGACCAGGGCAATGCGATCTACCTGCATTGTCCCAACCTGATCAATCTGCAGTTCCAGGCGCTGCGGCCGCGGTTCGAGACCATCGCCGGGGTCTTCGGCGTGAAACGGGTCGGGCTGATGCCCAGCGAGCGCCGGCACATGGAACTCAATGCCTTGCTGGGCGCGCTGGAGTTTCCGGTGTTGTCCATCGATATGGGCGGTTGCATCGTCGCGGCGAACCGGGCGGCGGCACAGTTGCTCGGGGTGCGGGTCGACGAGGTGCCGGGGATTGCCCTGTCCCGCTATGCGCCGGATTTCGACCTGCCGGAACTGGTGCGCAGCAACAAGTCGCGGATCAATGGCTTGCGGGTCAAGGTCAAGGGTGACGTGTTTCTGGCGGATATCGCCCCGTTGCAGCCCGAGCACGAGGACAGCGAAGCCATGGCCGGCGCGGTTTTGACGCTGCACCGGGCCGACCAGGTCGGCGAACGGATCTACAACGTGCGCAAGCAGGAGCTACGCGGGTTCGACAGCATCTTCCAGAGTTCACGGGTGATGGCGGCGGTGGTCCGCGAGGCCCGGCGCATGGCACCCCTGGATGCGCCGCTGCTGATCGAGGGCGAGACCGGCACCGGCAAGGAGTTGCTGGCGCGTGCCTGCCACCTGGCCAGTCCGCGTGGTCAGGCGCCCTTGATGGCGCTCAACTGTGCCGGCCTGCCGGAGTCTATGGCCGAGACCGAACTGTTCGGTTACGGTCCCGGCGCGTTCGAGGGGGCGCGGGCCGAGGGCAAGCTCGGCCTGCTGGAACTCACGGCGGGCGGTACGCTGTTTCTTGACGGTGTGGGGGAGATGAGCCCGCGGCTGCAGGCCAAGCTGCTGCGCTTTCTGCAGGATGGTGGCTTCCGTCGGGTCGGCAGCGACGAGGAGGTCTACCTCGACGTGCGGGTGATCTGCGCGACCCAGGTCGATCTGTCGGAGCTGTGCGCCCGCGGCGAGTTTCGCCAGGACCTGTATCACCGCCTCAATGTGCTGTCGCTGCATATTCCGCCGTTGCGCGAATGCCTGGATGGCCTGACGCCGCTGGTGGAGCATTTCCTTGACCAGGCCAGCCGGCAGATCGGTTGCCCGTTGCCGAAGCTGGCGCCGGCGGCGATGGAGCGGCTGAGCCATTACCACTGGCCGGGCAATGTCCGCCAACTGGAAAACGTGCTGTTCCAGGCGGTGTCGTTGTGCGATGGCGGCCTGGTCAAGGCCGAGCATATCCGCCTGCCGGACTACGGCGTTCGCCAGCCACTGGGGGATTTTTCCCTGGAGGGCGGGTTGGACGAGATCGTCGGGCGGTTCGAGAAGGCGGTGCTGGAACGGCTGTATTCGGAACATCCGAGCAGCCGGTCGCTGGGCAAGCGCCTGGGGGTTTCCCATACCACCATTGCCAACAAGCTCAAGGCCTACGAGGTGCTCAAGGAGGAGTAGCTGGGAATTTCTGCAGGAGCCGGCAAGCCGGTTTCCACGAGGCCCTGATGCGACGCATCAGGGCCGGTGTCACTCAGATGTGGAAGTAACCCACGCACGAGTCGAACGGCAGGCGCTTGAGTTCGATCTTGTTCATGTCGAACACTTCGCGCAGGGCCTTGGTTTCGCCCGGGAAGTTGCGGTAGGCGACTTCGTCGAGGACCACGATGGCGCCCTTGGGCATGTACGGCAGGAAGGTTTCCAGGGCGACCTTGGTCGGCTCGTACAGGTCGGTATCGAGGATCAGCATCGCCACGACCAGGTCCGGACGGCTCTTGACGAACTCCGGCACGGTCTTGCAGATGTCGCCCTTGACCAGTTCGCAACGCGGGATGCGGTTGACCGGGCGCAGCAGGTCGTTGGCGTCGATCATCTCCTGGATCAGCGACTGGTCGGTGTCGGAGAACATGTTCTCGTTGATGTCGGACGGATCCTCGTCCTTGTTGATGCTGGTGAAGCCTTCGAAGGTATCGAAACCGACGATCGAACGGTTGATCGCGTAGGGTTCCAGGATCATCGACAGGTGCATGTAGAGCATCAGCGAGTTGCCCTTGTACACGCCGCACTCGATGATCGCGCCCGGTACGTCCATGACCTTCTTGAACAGTTCCATGCGCGACAGCGCGGCGGTCACGTTGATGCGGTTGGCGAACACGAAGGGCGCATCGGCCACGTACTCGGCGTCGACCCGCTTGAGGACGCCGGCGCGGGTTTCGTTGTACTGGGCTTCGGCAGGCGTGATACGGCGCTTGGTCATTGTTGTATTCCTTGGAAGTTCGAGAAGTCGTGGGCGTGGAAGTAGTCTTTGAAACCGGCACCGACGTCCGGGCAGGCACTGTCGACGTTGGGCGCGCCGCGATTGTGGCGCAGGTCGTCGAGGTGCATCAGGCGGAAGTCGACGCTGAAGCGGGTGCGGTCGGTGAAATTGGCGACGGTGCCGTGCAGGTGCGAGCCGGAGAAGGTCAGCATCTCGCCGGTGTTGGCGGCAATGCGCATTTCCGAGGAATGGTCGATCTCGCCCAGCGGTACCGGGTGCACGCGCACTTCTTCGGTCAGGTTATCCTTGGCCTTGTGCCGCTGGTTGTTGATCCAGTCGTTAAGGCTCCAGTCCTTCGAGGTATTGAGCACCGGTTTCTCGAAGTAGGCGGCGTTGATCATCATGGTCTGTTCCGGCACGATGGTGTAGACCGGCATCCAGGTGTTGATCTGGCAATCGACGCTGCCGTACCAGGTGTCACGGTGCGGCTTGTAGGCGTAACTGACGCCGGCGTGCAGGTAATCGTAGTTGGGCACGACGCGCAGGCGCGGCACGTCGAAAATGTATTCGTGCGGGTCGAGATCGAGTTCGTGGATGAAACCGAGAATCAGATCCTTGACGCGCTGGCTGTTGGTGAACTGACCCTTGAGGCGGGTCACCCGGGCCACGAACTCCTCGACTGGCATCATCTTGTGCAGGGACGGGTGATCGGTTTCACCATCGAAGGCCGCCGTGATGCTTTCCTGGGCGAAGCCGCAGAGCTGCCTGGTCGTCGCCAGGTTGGTGTCCAGGAACACCGCTCCCGAATAGATGGCTTCCTTGAAGTCGGCCTTTTTCTGCAACTGGTTGATGTACAGGTTCACGGTAGCCCTCCTGAATGCGTCGGCTGATCTAGGTGTCGGCCGTACCCTGGCAAACTGAAATCAGTCATTTGCCGGCCCGTCTTGCAAGGTCCGTTCCCGAACCGGGGGCGGGATGATGGGCGCTGTCCAAACTGGCCGCCACTTGCCGCTAGCGGCATGACCGCGCCGTTTTTTCGTCTCGATTCCAAGCTTGCGAAAGCCCTCCACTGGCTTGGGAGGCCCGTCCGGCCTGTGCTGTGCCGGTCTTATAGCAATGTTGGTGCAGAAATTGCTAAGCCTCTCGCCGTACAGCGGTGGGCGGCAAACGTCCGTCAGCAAGAGGAAAGACTGTGGACAAGTACCTTTACGTGGCAATGACCGGCGCCAGCCAGAACGCCCTGGCGCAAAAGGCGCATGCCAACAATCTGGCGAACATCTCTACCAGCGGCTTTCAGCGTGACCTGGAACAGGCCCGGTCGATGCCGGTGTTCGGTGACGTCTTTCCGGCGCGAGCGTTTGCCATGAGCGAGCGGCCGGCAACCGATTTCTCGCCGGGCGCGATGCAGGAAACCGGGCGCGATCTCGACGTGGCCGTGGGCGGCGACGGTTGGATGGCGGTGCAGACCCCGGACGGTGGCGAAGCCTATGTGCGTACCGCAAGCATGAATATTGACGCGCTCGGTGTGCTGCGTGCCGGCAACGGCATGCCGGTGATCGGCAACGCCGGCCCGATCGCCGTGCCGCCCGAGTCGAAGATCGAAGTGGGCCAGGACGGCACCATCAGCATCCGCTCGATGGGCGAGGGGCCACGCGTGGTGGCCGTGGTCGACCGCATCAAACTGGTCAAGCCCGATCTCAAGAACATGACCAAGGGCCTGGACGGCATGATCCACACCAAGGATGGGCAGCCGGCGGCCGTCGATGCCAGCGTCAAGCTGGAGTCGGGTTTCCTCGAGGCGAGCAACGTCAATGCCGTCGAAGAGATGACCGCGGTGCTGGCCCTGTCCAAGCAGTTCGAACTGCACATCAAGATGATGAACACCGCGAAAGACGATGACCAGGCAATGGCTCGGGTCTTGCAGATCAGCTAATCACCACAACGTAGCGCCGTAAAACAGGCGCGCGAAGGAGAACAGAATGCTTCCGGCTCTATGGGTTGCAAAAACAGGTTTGGCGGCGCAAGACACCAACCTGACCACCATTTCCAACAACCTGGCCAACGTCTCGACCACCGGCTTCAAGCGTGATCGTGCCGAGTTCCAGGACCTGCTGTACCAGATCAAGCGTCAGCCTGGCGCCCAGTCGACCCAGGACAGCGAACTGCCGTCGGGCCTGCAACTGGGTACCGGTGTGCGCATCGTCGGTACGCAGAAGAACTTCGCCGCCGGTAGCCTGCAGACCACCGACCAGCCCCTGGATATCGCGGTCAACGGCCGTGGTTTCTTCCAGATCCTGCAACCGGACGGCACCACGGCCTATACCCGTGACGGCACCTTCCACCTGGACAACACCGGCCAGATCGTCACCGCCGCAGGTTTCGCCCTGCAGCCGGCGATCGTGATCCCGAACAACGCCCAGACCTTCACCGTCGGCAAGGACGGCACCGTCTCGATCACCACCGCCGGCAACCCGGCTTCGCAGGTGATCGGCAACCTGCAGACCGCCGACTTCATCAACCCGGCCGGCCTGCAGGCCATCGGTGGCAACCTATTCCTGGAGACCGCCGCCAGCGGCGCGCCGCAGGTCAGCACGCCGGGCCTGAACGGTTTCGGTACCACCGAGCAGAGCACCCTGGAAACCTCCAACGTCAGCACCGTGGAGGAGATGGTCAACATGATCACCACCCAGCGTGCCTACGAAATGAACTCCAAGGTGATCTCCACCGCCGACCAGATGCTCTCGTTCGTCGCGCAGAATCTGTAATCAAGTCTATGTGGCGGCCCCGGGGTCGCCGGCAACACCGTGAGGTAAGGGTCATGAATCGGTTGTTTTCTATTCTCGCGCTGAGTGGGATTGCTGCGCTGGCGGGGTGCGTAAGCCCGCCGCCCAAACCCAATGACCCGTACTATGCGCCGGTGTTGCCGCGGACCCCGCTGCCAGCCGCGGCGAACAACGGCTCGATCTACCAGGCCGGTTTCGAACAGAACCTGTATGGCGACCGCAAGGCGTTCCGGGTCGGTGACATCATCACCATCACCCTGAACGAAGCCACCCAGGCCAGCAAGAACGCCAACTCCAACCTGTCGAAGAAAAGCTCCAACAGCCTGGGCCTGACTTCGCTGTTTGGCAGTGTGCCGAACACCAACAACCCGCTGGGCAGTGGCGACCTCACCCTGAATGCCGGCTATACCGGTAACCGTGCCAGCGACGGCTCCGCCAAGGCCGGCCAGAGCAACAGCCTGACCGGTTCGATCACCGTCACCGTGGCCGATGTGCTGCCCAACGGCATCATTGCCGTGCGTGGCGAGAAGTGGCTGACCCTCAATACCGGCGACGAGCTGGTACGGATCGCCGGCCTGGTCCGGGCCGACGACATCGCCACCGATAACACCGTGCCGTCCACCCGCGTGGCCGATGCGCGCATCACCTATTCGGGTACCGGCTCCTTTGCCGATACGAGTCAGCCGGGCTGGTTCGACCGTTTCTTCCTCAGCCCACTCTGGCCTTTCTAGGTGCCGACGATCATGTTCAACTTCAAGCATCTGATGGCGGCCGTGCTGCTGATGTCGACCGCCCTCAGTGTCCAGGCCGAACGGTTGAAGGACATCGCCAGTATCTCCGGCGTACGTTCCAACCAGCTGATCGGCTACGGTCTGGTGGTCGGCCTGAACGGTACGGGTGACCAGACCACCCAGACCCCGTTCACCCTGCAGACCTTCAACAACATGCTGTCGCAGTTCGGCATCAAGGTGCCGGCCAACTCCGGCAGTGTCCAGCTCAAGAACGTCGCGGCGGTGTCGGTCAGTGCCGACCTGCCGGCGTTCGCCAAGCCGGGGCAGGTGGTCGACATCACCGTGTCCTCCATCGGTAACGCCAAGAGCCTGCGGGGCGGCACCCTGCTGCTGACGCCTTTGAAGGGTATCGACGGCAACGTCTACGCCATCGCCCAGGGCAACCTGGTGGTGGGTGGCTTCGATGCCGAGGGGCGTGACGGTTCGAAGATCACCGTCAACGTTCCGTCGGCTGGCCGGATCCCCGGTGGTGCGTCCGTCGAGCGGGCGGTGCCGAGCGGCTTCAACCAGGGCAACAGCCTGACCCTGAACCTCAACCGTTCCGACTTCACCACCGCCAAGCGCATCGTCGACAAGGTCAACGACATGCTCGGCCCTGGCGTGGCCCAGGCCATTGACGGTGGTTCGGTACGGGTGACCGCGCCGCTGGACCCGAGCCAGCGTGTCGACTACATCTCGATCCTGGAAAATCTCGAGGTCGATCCGGGTCAGGCGGTGGCGAAGGTCATCATCAACTCGCGCACCGGCACCATCGTGATCGGTCAGAACGTCAAGGTTTCGCCAGCGGCAGTGACCCACGGCAGCCTGACGGTGACCATCACCGAGGACCCGATCGTCAGCCAGCCGGGGCCGCTGTCCAATGGCACCACGGCGGTCGTCCCGCGCTCGCGGGTCAATGCCCAGCAGGAAGCCAAACCGATGTTCAAGTTCGGCCCGGGAACCACCCTGGACGAGATCGTCCGTGCGGTGAACCAGGTGGGGGCGGCGCCAGGCGACCTGATGGCGATTCTCGAAGCATTGAAACAGGCCGGCGCGCTGCAGGCCGACCTGATCGTGATCTGAGGTCGATTCCATGGTCGATATTCGTAACAGCGGGATCGTCAACGTCAGTGACTCGGGGGCGTACACCGACCTCAATCGCCTGAACAACCTGAAGGTCGGCGATCGCACCAGCGACGGCAACCTGCGCAAGGTGGCCCAGGAATTCGAATCACTGTTCCTCAGCCAGATGCTCAAGTCGATGCGTTCGGCCACCGAGGTGCTGGGCCAGGACAACCCGCTCAATACCCCGACGGCCAAGCAGTATCAGGAAATGTATGACCAGCAGCTGGCGGTGACCATGTCCCGCCAGGGGGGGGGGATCGGCCTGGCCGATGTGCTGATGCGCCAGATGTCGAAGGAAAAGCACACCAGGCCCTCCGACAGCGGCTTGACGGTCGGACCGCCGGCCGGCACGACCGCAGCGCCTGCCGCACCGGTCGAGACGCCGATCGCCGCGGGTACCGTCACTTCGACGCCGGGTTCGCCTTTCACCCGTTCCAACGGTCAGCACGCCTTGTGGGCCTCGCGGGTTGCCCATGGCAATGCCGCCGATGGCACCCTGCGCAATGACGTGGCCAAGCTCAATGCCCGGCGCCTGGCGCTGCCGAGCAAGCTCACCGACCGGCTGTTGGCCGGCCTGGTGCCGTCCGCCGATGCCAGCCAGGTCGCCGCGGCCGGCTACGCCGTGCCGGAGCGCAGCACTGCCTCCGCCGATGCGGCGCTGAAGAACGACAGCCTGGCGGCCCGCAGCATCGCCGTGCCGGCGGCACGCATGCAGATCTATGGTCGCGCGGTGGCCCAGCCGCCGTTGGCGCCGGCCAAGCGCGCCTTCAGCTCGCCTGACGAATTCGTCGCCACCATGCTGCCGATGGCCGAGCAGGCCGCCAAGCGTATCGGTGTCGATCCGCGCTACCTGGTGGCCCAGGCCGCGCTGGAAACCGGCTGGGGCAAGTCGGTCATGCGTCAGCAGGATGGCAGCAGCAGTCACAACCTGTTCGGCATCAAGGCCGGCAGCAGTTGGCAGGGGCCGCAGGCGCGGGCCATTACCAGTGAGTTCCGCGACGGGCAGATGGTCAAGGAAACAGCGGACTTCCGTTCCTATGCGTCCTATCAGGACAGCTTCCACGACCTGGTGACCCTGCTGCAGAGCAACAGTCGCTATCAAGATGTGCTGAAGTCGGCCGATAAACCTGAACAGTTTGTGCGTGAGCTGCAAAAGGCCGGGTATGCAACCGATCCGGATTACGCCAGCAAGATCACGCAAATAGCAAAACAGATGAAGAGCTACCAGAACTACGCTGCGGTGACGGGCGCTTCCACGAATTTATAAGGTCTGAATCATGAGTTTGCTCAATATCGGGATGACGGGGTTGAACGCTGCCAGCTCGGCCCTGACGACTACGGGTAACAACATTGCCAACGTCGACACGGCCGGTTATTCGCGTCAGCAAACCGTGCAGACCACTGCAGCCTCGCAGCGTTACGGCAACGTTTTCATCGGCACCGGGACCACCCTGGCGGATGTGCGCCGGGTCTACAGCGCCTACCTGGAATCGCAACTGCACACCGCGACCTCGCTCAACAGCGATGCCTCGTCGTACCTGGCCCAGGTCACGCCGACCGACTCGATGCTGTCCGACACCAACACCGGCATGACCGCGTCCCTGCAGAGCTTCTTCACCTCCCTGCAGGCCGTCTCGACCAAGCCGACCGATGATGCCGCCCGCCAGAACACTCTGAGCAGTGCCAAGGCCCTGAGCGATCGCTTCAACTCCATCGCCAAGCAGCTCAACGACCAGAACACCGGGATCAACACCAACCTGGCGGACATGGCCGACCAGGTGAACAAGCTGGCGACCAGCATCGCCCAGCTCAACGAGCAGATCACCAAGATTTCCCCATCCGCCGGTGCGCCCAACGACCTGATGGACAAGCGCAACGATGCCGTGCGCCAACTGTCCGAGCTGGTCGGCACCTCGGTGACCGAGCGGGGTTCCAACTATGACGTGTACCTGGCCAACGGCCAGCCGCTGGTCATGGGCAACTCCACCAACACCCTGTCGGCCGTCCCGAGCAAGGACGACCCGAGCCGCTACTCGCTGCAACTGGACCGTGCCTCCAGCACCATCGACATCACCGACACGGTGAGCGGCGGTGAGATCGGCGGTCTGCTGCGCTATCGTACCGAGGTGCTGAACCCTTCGCTCAACGAGCTGGGGCGCGTGGCCATGGTCCTGGCCGACCAGATGAACAAGCAGAACGCCCAGGGTATCGACAAGAACGGCAATTTCGGTACGGCGATCTTCAACGACATCAACAGCGCCGCGCTGGTCAGTCAGCGCAGCATCGCCAAGTCGACCAACAACCCGGCTTCCGGCAACCTGAACGTCAACATCAGCAACACCGGCGCGCTGACCACCTATGACTACCAGGTGACCTTCACCAACGGAACCGACTACACCGTCAAGCGTTCCGACGGTACCAACATGGGGTCTTTCAGTACCACGACCACGCCGGCACCGGTGATCGACGGCTTTACCCTGAGTCCGAACAGCGCCACGCCGATGACCGCCGGTGACAGCTTCAAGGTCACCCCGACCCGCAGCGGCGCCAGCGATATCCAGATGGTGATGACCGACTCCAAGAGCATCGCTGCCGCGGCGGCGCTGACCGGCGTAACCAGCGCCAACAATGGCGGGACCTACACCCAGCCGGTGCTGGTCGACCAGTTGGGCTCTTCCAACGCGACCAATAACGCGCAGTTGCAGGACGCCATCAAGTACGGTACCCCGGTCAAACTGGTGTTCGACGCCGCCGGTACCGGCGCTGCGGCCGGCACCCAGGGCTACACCCTGACCGACGCCAAGGGCAACGTCATGGGTACCGGCACCATCGTGCCGGGCCAGGGCAACACCCTGAACCTGAAGATCAACATGGTCGACGCCTCGGGCAACCCGGTGATGGACAACACGGTCACGCCACCCGTGCAGAAGACCTTCACCGTGCAGACCACCGTGGGTGGCAACCCGAAGGCCGGCGAGAGCTACACCATCTCGATGACCGGCGCCGCTTCCTCGGACAACCGCAACAGCGCAGCCCTGATTGGCCTGCAGACCAAGCAGACGGTCGACACCGGTACCGCGAGCAAGGGCATCAGTCTGTCGGATGCCTATGGCAAGCTGATCTCCAATGTCGGCACCAAGGCGGCCCAGGCCAAGTCCGACAGCGAGGCGACCACCACCGTGCTGACGACCGCCAAGGGCGCCCGGGACTCGCTGTCGGGGGTCAACCTCGACGAGGAAACCGGCAACCTGGTCAAGTACCAGCAGTACTACACCGCCTCTTCGCAGATCATCAAGGCGGCCCAGGAAACCTTCAGCGTGCTGATCAACAGTCTTTAAGGAGTCGTAATCCATGCGCATTTCCACCGCCCAGTATTACGAAACGACCGCCGCCAACTATCAGCGCGGCTACGACGGCATGCTCAAGAGTGCGGCCGAAGCGAGCAGCCTGACCAAGGTCAATACTGCCGCCGACGACCCGGTCGGGGCCGCGCGCCTGTTGCAACTGGGTCAGCAGAGCGCTGCGCTGGTGCAGTACACCACCAACGCTAACTCGCTCAAGACCCAGTACAGCCAGAGCGAAACCGCGCTGCAGTCGATCCAGGATGCGATGCAGCGTGCCCGTGAGCTGGCCCTGTCGGCCAACAACGGCACCAAGACCGACACCGATCGCAAGGCGGTCGCCCAGGAGCTGGCGCAGTTGCAGGATACGATCCTCGGCCTGATGAACAGCCAGGATTCCGATGGCAACTTCCTCTTTGGTGGCTCGAAGACCGGCGCAGCGCCGTACACCGCCAACGCTGACGGTACCTTCAGCTACAACGGTGACCAGTCGACCTTGAGCCTGCAGGTGGGTGAAAACCTGTCGCTGGGCAGCAACATCACGGGCTGGGAAGCCTTCCAGCAATCGATCAACACCGCGCGCACCAGTGTCACGATGACCGCTCCGGCGGTCGATGATGGCCGGGTGACGCTGTCCAACGGTCTGGTCAGCAACAGTGCCACCTACGATGCCAAGTTCACCGCTGGCCAACCGTACACCGTGACCTTCCTCAGCAGTACGCAGTTGAAGATCACCGATGCGCTGGGCAACGACGTGACGTCGGAAGCGAGCCAGAACGGTGTCGTCAGCAATAGCAGTGGTGCCAACCAGTCGGTGAACTTCCGTGGTCTCGACCTGGCCCTGAATATCAACCTGAAGTCGGGCGATGTACCGGACACAGTGATTGCCGGTCATACCTTCACCCTGACCGCACAGCCGGACACCTTCAATACCACCCGCAGTGCCGGTAACCCGTCGACCACGGTGATCACCGGGGCGACCACCACCAACCAGACCGCCTACACCAGCACGTTCCCCAACGGTGGGGCGACCATCAAGTTCGGTGCCGGTGGTGCCTATGACGTGTATGCCACGCCGATCACCTCGACCAGCCAGCCGATTTCCTCGGGCACCATGGCTGCGCCACCGGCGGCACAGACCATCACCGCAGCCGGGGTCACGTTCACCTTCAGTGGCGCGGCGTCGGCGGGTGACCAGTTCATGGTCCAGTCCAACAATCACCAGACCCAGAACATCCTCGACACCCTGACGTCGATGATCAGTGCCCTGAACACGCCGGTCGATGGCAATCCGGCTGCCCAGCAGAAGCAACTGGCGACGATGAATGCCGGGATCAGCAACATCGACAGCTCGTTCGCACAGGTGAGCTCGGCACGGACCACTGTCGGTGCACGTGGAGCGGCGCTGGATAACCAGGCGGCCACCAACGAAAGCCTGACCCTGGCCAACACCAGCAGTCAGCAGGCGATCCGCGACTCCGATCCGGCCGAAGTGATGACCCGCCTGACCCTGCAGCAGACCATGCTGCAGGCCGCCCAGCTGGCTTTCAGCAAGGTCAGCCAGTTGGGGCTGTTCAACAAGATCTGATGACATCGGGCGCATCAGCGCCCCCCTTGTCGTCTGCCAGCCGCTGCATTTAGCGGCTTCAGGGCCCCTCCCGGCCGGGAGGGTACCCTCCGCTCGAGAGTCCCGCCGTGAATTCCATGCCGCTTGTCAGTGTCGCCATTCCCGCCTCCAATCCACGGTTTTTCTCCAGGGCCCTCAGTGGCGTACTGAGTCAGGCCTATGGCAATTTCGAGGTCATCGTCTGCGACGACAGTTGCGGCGACGAAATCGAGCGGGCGGTCCTGGAGCTGAGCGAGAGTATTGGCAAGGCCGTACGGTATGTGCGCAACCCGCAGCCACTGGGTTACATCGGCAACCTGCATGCCTGCCTGGCACAGGCGCAGGGCGAATATGTCAAATTCCTGATGGAAGATGACCAGTTGCTGTCCGATATCCTGGCGCAGCAGGTCCAGGTGTTCCTCGAACAGCCGGACGTCAACCTGGTGCTTGCGCAGCGACTGTTTTGGGATGCCGATGGCCTGCAGTTGCCGTCGCGGCTGGAAAACACCGCGCTGTCGCCGGCTTCCGGCCTGTTCAAGGGCGAAGACCTCTTGGCCATCTGCGAAAACTTCCCGGTGAACTTCTTTGGCGGGCTGACCTGCGCGATGTTCCGACGCGCCGACCTGGTCGAGCTGTTGCCGGCACTGACCCAGCCGGGTCACTGCTTTGTCGCTTCCCTCGACCTGGCTCTATACATCTGCCTGTTCCGTCGCGGTACCCTGGCGATGCTGAACAACGTATTGAGCATTGAGCGTCTCTATCCGGAACGCATGAATCGCCAGCAGGCGATGAAGGATGCGGCCGCCACGGAGATGGAATGGCTGGTGCAGATGCTCAAGGCGCGTAGCGGCGAGTCGGCGCCGGCCCCAGGCTGGGTGCGTTACCTGCCGTTGGCCAACGCTGCCGGCTTGCCGCGCGAGTGGGATGAGCTGCCGCTGAGTCGTACCCTGGGCAACAAGCAGACCACCCAGCCGTGGCGTGTCGGTATTGCCAGTGAGAGCTTCACCCAGTTGTATACCGAATGGCTGGCTTGTCGGACCCTGCCCGAGCCGCAGAAAAAACTGCTGCCCGATACCCTGGCGGGTTGGGCCCGGCAGCCCAGGATCGTCCCGGTGGTGATCGACGAACAGGGCGGCAGCGCCAGTCTGGATATCACCCTGCGCAGTATCGAGGAACAGCTCTACGCTCCCGAGTTGACCCTGTTGCTGTCCAGTACCTGCTCCGAGGCGAGCCTCGACGGCAAGGTATTCCGTCTGCCGCTGGCGGATGACTGGCGCGAGCAGTTGAACGGGTTGCTGCCGCAACTCGACGGTGCCGACTGGTTCTATCTGCTGCGCGCTGGCGATCGCCTGCGCGAGCCTGCGCTGCTGGTGCTGGCCGAGCGTATCCTGGTTTCATCGGCGGTCCGTTGCATCTACAGCGACGAGGGTGCCCTGCGCGATGGTGAGTCCGCCGATCCGGTATTCAAGCCGGACTTCAACCTCGACCTGATGCGCAGCTATCCCTACGTTGGCCGCGCGCTGGCCTTCCAGCGCAAGGGCTTCGTCGAGCTGGACGGGTTCGATATCGTCCGGGGTGAGATGGCACCCCACGATCTGCTCTGGCGCATGGTGGAAAGCGATGGCACCCGTGCGGTGGAGCATATAGCCGAGGTTCAGGTGGAGTCGCTTTTTTCGCTGGCCCGATGGCTGTCTTCGCCAGAGGTGCTGGCGCTCGCACCGCAGGTGACCGAGGCTCACCTGAATCGCCTGGGTATCGCCCACCGGATTCATCCGGGGGACGATTCTCCGCTCACCCGTATCGATTACCTTCACGCGAGTCGTCCGCTGGTGTCGATCATCCTGGTCAGCAAGGACCAGTGTGCGGCCCTGCAGCGCTGCATCGATACCTTGCTGGAGCGTACCGCCTATGCCGACTACGAGTTGTTGCTGGTGGACAACGGCAGTGAAAGTGCCAGCGCGCGGGCCTGGTTCGACAACATGGCCCAGTTGGGCAGTGAACGCCTGCGGGTGCTGTCATACCCTCAGCAGGGCAATCCCGCCGCCGTGCGCAACTTCGCCGCGCAGCAGTCTCGTGGCGAATATCTGCTGCTGCTCAACCCTTATGCCGTGATCACCAATACGCAGTGGCTGGACGAGATGCTGGCCCAGGCCCAGCGTCCGGAGGTCGGCGTAGTAGGCGCCAAGCTGTTCAGTCCAGAGGGGCGGGTGGTGCACGCCGGGGTGATTCTCGGCCTGCGCGGGCCGGCAGGCCTGCCGTTCTATGGTGAAGTGATGCAGGCGACCGGTTATATGCATCGGCTGCAGGCAGTACAGGATTTCAGCGCGGTCGGTGCCGATTGCATGCTGATACGCAAGTCGCTGTTCGAAGGCCTCGGCGGGCTGGACGAGGAGAGCTTCGCCCAGACCCTCAACGAGGTGGACTTCTGTCTGCGGGTTGGCCAGAGCAATCACCTGGTGGTCTGGACGCCATTCGCACAATTGGCCCTGGGCACCGCACCCGAGGTCAAGCTCGAAACCGAGCAGAATGCCCGGCGCCAGCTCGAGGAGCAGAGTTTCTACCAGCGCTGGTTGCCGATCATCGCCCGTGACCCGGCCTACAATCCGAGCCTGACGCTGGATGGCCTCAACGGTCCGAGCTTCAGTCTCGAGCCGGGCCTGCGTGATGGCTGGAGCCCGTTCTGCGCCCGTCACCTGCCGAAGATCATGGCGCTGCCGATCAACGCCTCGGCCGTCGGCCATTACCGGATGACGCAGCCATTGATCGAGCTGGAAGCCTCCGGCCGGGCGACCGGCCGTACCTATTACAACCTGCCGTCAATCATCGAGGTTGAGCGACAGTCGCCGGACGTTATCGTCCAGCAGGGGCGCTACACGGCGCAGCCGATCGAGGAAATCGCGGTGCTGATGAGCTACAGCAACGCGCGACGCATCTATGAACTCGATGACTATGTCATCGATCCGCCGCGCAAGAACGGGCATATCCGCAACCTGCCGCAACGGGATGAGATGGAGCGCCTGATTCGTCGCGGGATCAGCCTGTGCGATCGGGTGGTGGTGTCGACCCAGCCACTGGCCGACGCGCTGTCGTCGATGCACCAGGATATCCGCGTAGTACCGAACATGCTGGCGCCGCACATGTGGACCGGCCTGCGCAGCCAGCGCAGGACTACGAAGAAACCACGGGTAGGCTGGGGTGGTGGTACCAGTCACGCGGGCGACCTGGCGGTCATCGCCGATGTGGTGCGTGAACTGGCCAATGAGGTGGACTGGGTGTTCTTCGGTATGTGTCCGGAAGAACTGCGGCCGTACATGCATCAGTTCCACGGGGTGATCGACCTCAAGGATTACCCGATGAAGCTGGCCAGCCTGAATCTGGACCTGGCCCTGGCGCCGCTGGAGTTCCATATCTTCAACGACTGCAAGAGCAATCTGCGCCTGCTGGAGTACGGGGCCTGCGGCTATCCGGTGATCTGTACCGATACCAAGGCCTATGCCGGTTACCTGCCGTGCACACGGATCCGTACCAACACCACCGACGAGTGGATTCAGGCCATCCGCATGCACCTGGCCGACCCGGATGCCAGCTATCGCATGGGTGACGAGCTGCGCGAAACTGTCCTGCGTGACTACATGCTGCAGGGCGACAACGTCCGCTACTGGGAGCAGGGCTGGCTGGCCGATTGAGGTCTGCGCCTGGTCGCATGTAACCGCTGTAGCTGCAGGGCTTCCCCCGCGAAGCGATCTGGCCGACTCACTACCTGCAAGCCAGCTCCCACAAGTCCGTGGAGCTGGCGCGTTTCCTGCAAGCCCCCCTTCATATCGCCATAAATCGTGCACTTGGCGTCATGGCCTGGCGCTACTGCTCACGATTTGACCCGGCAGTCTGGGAAGTCCCACAGGGCCCGAGCTGGTCCTGTGCTGAAGAATAAGGGGACGTTGATGAAGGCAGTAATTCTGGCGGGCGGCCTGGGTACGCGGATCAGCGAGGAGTCGCATCTCAAGCCCAAGCCGATGATCGAGATCGGTGGCAAGCCAATTCTCTGGCACATCATGAAGCAGTACTCGGCCCACGGCATCCACGATTTCGTGATCTGCCTGGGGTACAAGGGCTACGCGATCAAGGACTTCTTCGCCAACTACTTCCTGCACACTTCCGACGTCACCTTCGACATGTGCAACAACCGCATGGACGTTCACCAGAACTACAGCGAGCCGTGGCGCGTGACCCTGATCGACACCGGTGAGGAAACCATGACCGGTGGTCGCCTGCGTCGCGCCGGCCGCTACCTGCAGGACGAGGACGCGTTCTGCTTCACCTACGGTGACGGCGTCTCGGATCTCGATATCGGTGCGCTGGTGAATTTCCACCGGGCCAGCGGCAAGCTGGCGACGGTCACCGCCGTGCAACCGCCTGGCCGCTATGGCGCGCTGGAGCGTGATGGCGACAGTGTTCGCGGTTTCATCGAAAAGCCCCGTGGCGACGGCGGCTGGATCAACGGTGGCTTCTTTGTCCTGTCGCCCAGGGTCCTGCCGCTGATCAGTGGTGACTCCACCGTCTGGGAAGCCGAGCCGCTGATGGGCCTGGCCGCCGATGGGCAGTTGAATGCCTTCCAGCATGACGGCTTCTGGCACCCGATGGACACCCTGCGCGACAAGAATCACCTCGAACAGCTCTGGCAGAGCGGGGAGGCCCCGTGGAAGCAGTGGGACTGAGCCGGGCGTTCTGGAACGGCAAGCGGGTCCTGTTGACCGGCCACACCGGCTTCAAGGGCAGTTGGCTGGCGCTCTGGCTGCAGAGCCTGGGTGCCCAGGTCAGCGGTTTCGCCCTGGCACCGGCGACCGAACCGAACCTGTTCGACCTGGCACGGGTCGGCGAGGGCATGGACGATCGCCGTGGCGACCTGCGCGACCTCGGCGCGCTGCTGGAACTGATTGCCGAAACCGAACCGGAGATCGTCCTGCACCTGGCCGCCCAGCCGCTGGTGCGTGAGGCCTATCGCGACCCGCTCGGCACCTACTCGAGCAACGTCATGGGCACGCTCAACCTGCTCGAGGCGATTCGCCAGGTCGGCGGCGTGAGTGCCTGTGTGCTGATCACCACCGACAAGGTCTACGCCAACCAGGAATGGGCCTGGCCCTATCGCGAGAACGAAGCCCTCGGCGGTCATGATCCCTACAGCAGCAGCAAGGCCTGCTGCGAGTTGCTGGCGCAGTCCTACGTGGCGTCCTTTTTTCCGCCCGAGCGCTATGACGTGCATGGCCTGGCGGTGGCAACCGCGCGGGCCGGCAATGTTCTTGGCGGCGGCGACTTTTCGCCGGAGCGGCTGATTCCCGACGTGCTGCGCGCCTGGTCGGCGGGCGAGCCGGTGACCCTGCGTTATCCCCAGGCCGTACGACCCTGGCAGCATGCGCTGGAACCGCTGGCGGGCTACCTGCAATTGGCCGCCGCGCTGTATGAGCGCGGGCCGGACCTGGCCGGTGCGTGGAACTTCGGGCCGGGCGAGGATGACATGTGCAGCGTCGGCGACGTGGTCGCACGGCTCGCCGGGCGCTGGCCGCAGGCTCCCGGACTGCGGGTCGAGCCAAGCGAGCTGCACGAGGCCGGGCTGTTGCGTCTGGACAGCAGCCGCGCGCGGCAGTTGCTCGGCTGGCAACCACGCTGGTCGTTGCAGCAATGCCTGGAGCAGACCCTCGACTGGCACCTGGCCTGGCAGGGCGGCGCCGACATGCGGGCGATCACCCTGGCCCAGCTGGACCTCTATCGGGGGGCGCTGTGAGCGAGTTCCTGATCCAGGCCTTGCCGCTGGCGGGGTTGTTCAACGTGCAGCACAAACGCCACGCCGACTCGCGTGGGCATTTCTCCCGGTTGTTCTGCGAGGGCAGCCTGAGTGCCTTCGGCGAGCCTTTTCACATCCGCCAGATCAACCATTCCTGCACCCGTGAGCGCGGCAGCGTGCGCGGTCTGCATTACCAGAATGCCCAGGCCCCGGAAGCCAAGCTGATCACCTGCCTGCGCGGTGAGGTCTGGGACGTCGCGGTGGACCTGCGGCCGGAGTCGCCGACCTTCCTGCAATGGCATGCCGAGCACCTGTGTGCCGGCGATGGCCGCAGCCTGCTGCTACCGGCCGGTTTTGCCCATGGCTTCCAGGCCCTGAGCGACGATGCCGAACTGCTGTACCTGCACAGTGCCGATTACACGCCGCAGAGTGAAGGCGGGTTGTCGGTGCTCGACCCGCGCCTGGCGATCACCTGGCCCGAGGCTGTCAAAAATCTGTCGGCCAGGGATGCCAGCCATCCGCTGATCGACGCGTCTTTTCCTGGAGTGCGTCTATGAACTGCCGAGGTTGCGGCACCCCACTGGTCCTGCCGTTGATCGATCTCGGCACGTCGCCGCCGTCCAACGCCTACCTGCGGGCCGAGCAATTGGAGCAGGCGGAGGCCTGGGTACCGCTGAAGGTTGCGGTGTGCCAGAGCTGCTGGCTGGTACAGACCGAGGACTACACCCGCGCCGACACGCTGTTCGACGCCGACTACGCCTATTTCAGCTCGTTCTCCAGCACCTGGCTGGCCCATGCCGAGCGCTACGTGGCCGAGATGGTCGAACGCTTCGGCCTGACCGGCGACAGCCGGGTGGTGGAAGTGGCGGCCAACGATGGCTACCTGCTGCAGTACGTGGCCGGCCGCGGCATTCCCTGCCTGGGGGTCGAGCCGACCCGCAGCACCGCCCAGGCGGCGCGGGACAAGGGCCTGGAGATCCGCGAGCTGTTCTTCGGCCGGGACACCGCCCGGCAGTTGCGCGAGGAGGGCTGGGCCGCCGACCTGATGGCGGCCAACAACGTGCTGGCCCATGTGCCGGACATCAACGATTTCCTCCAGGGCTTTGCAACCCTGCTCAAGCCGACGGGCGTGGCGACCTTCGAGTTCCCGCACCTGCTGGCACTGATGGCCGGGCACCAGTTCGACACCCTGTATCACGAACACTATTCCTACCTGTCGCTGACCGCCGTGCAGGTGCTGTGCGAGCGCAATGGCCTGGAAGTCTTCGACGTCGGCGGCCTGTCGACCCACGGCGGTTCGCTGCGGGTATTCGTGCAGCGCGCCGACGGTGAGCGGCGCGACGTGCTGCCGGTGGTGCGCCAGGTGCTGGACGCCGAACTGGCCGCCGGAGTGAAGACCCCGGCGTTCTACGCCACCCTGGCGCCCGCCGCCGAACGCATCAAGCACGATCTGCTGCGTTTCCTGCTCAAGGCCAAGGCCGAAGGCAAGCGCGTGGTCGGCTATGGCGCGGCCGCCAAGGGCAATACCCTGCTCAACTACGCCGGGGTGCGTCCGGACCTGCTGGCCTGGGTCGCCGATGCCAGCCCGCACAAGCAGGGCAAGTTCCTGCCGGGTAGCCGGATTCCGGTGGTCTCGCCGCAGCGTATCGCCGCCGAGAAGCCGGACTATGTACTGGTGCTGCCGTGGAACCTGTTGCAGGAAGTCAGTCAGCAGCAGGCGGTTGTGCGCGAGTGGGGCGGCCACTTCGTCGTCGCCGTGCCCGAGTTGACCGTCCTGTGAGCGGCTTGAAGGTACTGGTCACGGGAGCGACCGGTTTTGTCGGTCGCCATCTGGTTGCGGCGTTGCTCGCCCGTGGGCATTCGGTGCGGGCTGTGGCACGCAATGGACAGGCTGCGGGAAAACTGCCGTGGATCGACGATGTCGAGTTCATCGCTGCCGATGTGCACGCCGAAGACCTCGACCTAGTCAGCTTGACGGCTGGTGTCGATGCGTTGGTGCATCTGGCTTGGCCAGGCCTGCCGAACTATCAGGCGCTGTTCCACTTCGAGCACAACCTGTTTGCCGACTACCGCTTCATCAAGCGGGCGGTCGAGGCCGGCGTGCCCCAGGTGCTGGTCACCGGCACTTGTTTCGAGTACGGCATGCAGAGCGGTCCGCTGAGTGAGGCGGCGATGCCGCAGCCGAGCAATCCCTACGGTCTGGCGAAGAATACCCTGCGCCTGTTCCTGGAGGCGCTGCGCCAGCAACTGCCGTTCAATCTGCAGTGGGTTCGGCTGTTCTACCTGTACGGCGAGGGGCAGAACCCGAAGAGCCTGCTGGCCAGCCTGGACCGGGCCATTGACGCCGGTGCCGAGCGCTTCGATATGTCGGCAGGTGAGCAACTGCGGGACTACCTGCCGATCGAGGTGGCCGCCGGCTACCTGGCGCGGTTATTGGAGCAGCGGGATTTTTCCGGAGTGGTCAATTGTGCAAGCGGCCAGCCGATAGCGGTCAGGACCCTGGTCGAACGACGCCTGCGCGAACGCGGTGCCTCGATCGCCCTGAACCTGGGTCACTATGGTTACCCCAGCCACGAGCCCATGGCGTTCTGGGGCGTTGCGCAGCGGCTGCAACAGCTATTGGGAGTCGAACATGGCGCATGAGTTGTATCGGGCAAGCGGCTTGCCGGTGCTGCAGAACCGTACCTTTACCGACGCGGCCTCGGCCAGGGCTTCGGCCAGTGCCGACATGGTCCTGGTACAGGACGAGGTCAGCGGGCTGATCTTCAACCAGGCTTTCGATGCCGACAAGCTGAGCTACGACAGCGATTATCAGAACGAGCAGGCCCACTCCGGTCAATTCCAGCGGCACCTGAACGATGTGGAAGGCATCATTGCCCGGCACTTCAAGGGGCGGAGCCTGATCGAGGTCGGTTGTGGCAAGGGTTATTTCCTCGAACTGCTGCGCGGGCTGGGCTACCGCATCACCGGCATCGACCCGGCCTACGAGGGCAGCAACCCCGAGGTGATCAAGGCACCGTTCACCCGTGGCCTGGGCCTGGCTGCCGATGCGCTGGTGCTGCGGCATGTGTTGGAGCACATTGCCGACCCGTTGGCGTTCCTCGCGGCGATGGCCGAGGCCAATCAGGGTGGGCAGATCTATATCGAGGTGCCGTGCTTCGACTGGATCGTCGAGCACCGGGCCTGGTTCGACCTGTTCTATGAGCATGTGAACTACTTCCGCCTGGATGACTTGCGCCGCCTGTTCGGCACCGTGCACGAGGCCGGTCACCTGTTTGGTGGGCAGTACCTGTACATCGTCGCCGACCTCGGCAGCCTGCGCCTGACGCCGAGCGAGCCGGTGCGCCGCCAGCAGTTGCCGGATGATTTCAGCGCCAGCCTGGACCGGGCAGTGCGCATTATCCGTGAGGCACCCGGGCAGTGCTCCTGTATCTGGGGGGCCTCGTCCAAGGGTGTGATCTATTCGCTGGCCCTGCAACGGGCGGGGGTGTCGGTGGACCGGGTGGTGGATATCAACCCGGCCAAGCAGGGGCGTTATCTACCCCTGAGCGGTATGCGCGTGTCGTCGCCGCAGGAGGCAATGGCCGTCTTGCCTGAAGGCGCCAACCTGTTTGTGATGAATTCCAATTACCTCGAAGAAATCAAGCGCATGACCGGTGGACGCTACGTCTACCACGCCGTCGATAGCGCCTCCTTTCAATGAACTTTTGCGAGAAAGAACCCATGAGCAATAACCCGATTCAAGCTTTCGAAGCCGAGTGCAAGGCTGAAATCGCCGCCCAGGGCCAGGATGAGAAACTCCAGGGCCTGGCCCGCGAATTCTTCAACGAATCCGCCCGGCACAAGTACAGCTACCACTTCTCCTGGATGGGGCGACCGATCATCCAGTTGCCCCAGGACATGATGGCGATGCAGGAGATCATCTGGCAGGTCAAGCCGGACCTGGTGATCGAGTGCGGTATCGCCCACGGCGGTTCGATCATCTACTACGCCTCGCTGCTGGAGCTGCAGGGCCATGGCGAGGTGCTGGGGATCGATCGTGACATCCGTCCGCACAACCGCGAGGCGATCGAAAGCCACCCGATGAGCAAGCGCATCAGCATGATCGAGGGGTCGAGCATCGACCCGGCGGTGGTCGAGCAGGTACGTGCCGCGGCTGTCGGCAAGAAGGTGATCCTGGTTCTGGACTCCAACCACACTCACGAGCACGTGCTGGAAGAGCTGCGCCTGTACGCGCCGCTGGTTTCGGTCGGCAGCTATTGCGTGGTGATGGACACCGTGGTGGAGGACATGCCGCCGGAGTTCTTCCCCGATCGCCCGTGGGGCCCTGGCGACAACCCGAAGACCGCGGTCTGGGCCTACCTGGAAGAGAACCGCGATTTCGAGATCGATAAGCAACTGGAGAACAAGTTGCTGGTCACTGTCGCACCGGATGGCTATCTGCGCCGGGTGCGTTGAGCCGCCACATCATCTTGGGTTCATTGGTCGATTCGGCAGTTTGGGGATAGGTTATGCAAGGCAAGTACGTTTTCGAGCAGGCGCGGCTCCTGGGGGATGGGGAATCCCTGGGTGATCTGTTGACGGTGGTGATGGTCACCCATAATCGGCCGGCGTTCCTGCGCCGGGCGGTGGTCTATTACAGTGCCCTGCCTTGCAAGCTGCTGATTCTCGACTCGTCGGCCGAGCCTTGCGCCGAGGTCGCCGAGGGTCGCCCTTCGGTCGAGTACCTGCACGTACCGCAATACGACTACTGGAAGCTGCAGGACAAGTTCGCCCACGGCGTGATGAGCGTGAAGACGCCCTACATGGTGTTCGCCGCCGACGACGATTTCATTCTTCATGACTCACTCAGCCAGTCCGTGGCCTTCCTGGAGGATCATCCCGACTACGGCATGTGCCACGGCTACTGCCTGATGTACCTGACCCTGGCCAACAGTGTCCTCTACTACCGCCGTGACAAGAAGGTCTGCGAGGACTATGGTTCCGAGCATGCGCAGGACCGCGTGCTGAGCTACATGGGCCAGTACCTGCCGCCGTTCTACGCGGTGCACCGTACGGACCTGATGCGCGACTGGCACTCGGCGATGCCCAAGGAGACGAGTTTCCAGTGGCAGGAAATCGGTCACGTCTACTACATGCTGGCCCGGGCCAAGGCGCGGATCCTGCCAACCCCCTACGTGGTGCGCGAGCTCAACTATGGTGATTCGGAGCACAGTACCGAAGTCTACCACTCGCTGTCCTACACCGATGCCAAGTCGACCGCCGAGCGTGAAGCGTTCGCCGAGTTCCTGGCGACACTGCCCACCGGCATTGAGGGCCTGGATCAGGCCCAGACCAAGGCCTTCGCCCTGGAAAGCTTCGAGGCTATGGTCGACAGCCTGCGCAGCGGTCGGGCGCTGACTGTTGAGATGATCTTCGACTCGACCTGGAACAGCATCGATGAGCCGCCACAGCGGCGCTTCGGACCCAAGCAGTACATGGAGATGCCGTTCTACAATCAGATTTTCTTCGATCAACTGACCCGGTTCGAATTCCTGTTGCATGCCATGCCCGCCGGCCGTTCGCAGTTGCAGCGGTTGGAAGCGGCCTGGACCCGTCAACAGGCGCTCATGCGCCCACACAACAACGACACCCCGGAAAGCGTGGTCGATCGGCTGTGGCAGGCCCACGATTGCAACCTGTTCAACCGGCGGGTGATCAGGGCCCTGGCGCAACAGCTCGAGGTCCTCGGTGAACATGACGATGCCCAGCGTATCGCCGCCTGGAGCGAGCGTCTGGATGCGGTGTCGAGCGAAGACAACCGGGCGACGTTCGATGCCATGCTCTCGGGGCGCCTGCTGCACTGGCTGGATGCGCGTGAACCGGATGCCGGCGAACGCCAGGCGATTGCCGAGTATCAGGCCCAACAGGGCAGTGGTCCGGTGTTCGGCCTGATGCTGCTGGACCTCACGGACGATGTCGACAAGCTTCAGGTGACCCTCGACAGTCTGCTGGAAGGGCACAGCAAGGCCTTTCGCATCGCGGTCTTCACTACGGGTGAACCACAGGCGGCGACGACGCTGCAGAATACCCTGCACTTCATCCGGGTGACCGAGGGCAACTACGTCGACAAGCTCAACCAGTTCGCCCGCCAGTCGTCCTGCGACTGGTTGATGCTGGCCCAGGTTGGCGACGAGTTCACTGCCAGCGGCCTGCTGAAGGCCGGCCTGGAGTTGCGTCACGCCGAGGGCTGCCGCGCGGTATGCATCGATGAAATCCAGCGCGATGAAAATGGTGCGCTGACCGATGTCTTCCGCCCGGGCTTCAACCCCGACCTGCTGTTGAGCGTACCGGCCCTGATGGCGCGGCACTGGTTGATCCGGCGTGATGTGCTGGTCGAGGCCGGCGGCTACAGTGCCGACTACCGCGATGCCCTGGAGTTCGACCTGCTGCTGCGGTTGATCGAGCAGGGCGGTCTGGCCGGACTTGCACACCTGGACGAGCCTCTGCTGATTTGCGCGAAGCCGGAGCTGAAGGAGAACGCCCACGAGCGCTCGACGCTGTTGCGCCACCTCGGCGTGCGTGGCTACAAGGCCCAGGTCAGCTCCCAGGAGCCGGGTACCTACATGATCGACTACCGGCACACTGAACGTCCGCTGGTCTCGATCGTCATCCATGGCGCGGCGGAATTCGACGAGTTGGAGCGCTGCCTGACTGCAGTGCTGCAGCGCACGCGTTACCTGAACTACGAAGTGCTGGTGGCCGATCACCCGAGCCGTGCCGAGGCGTTGTCCAGCTGGCTGCTGGGGCAGCCGCAGGCCAGCAAGGTCAGGGTGCTGCAGTCTGACTGGTCGAGCACTCCGGCCTTCTGCAATGCCGCGGCGCGTCAGGCAAGTGGCGAATACCTGGTGCTGCTGGCGGCTGACAGTGAGGTGGTCAACCCCAACTGGATCGAGTCGTTGCTCAACCAGGCGCTGCGTCCGGAAGTCGGGGTGGTCGGTGCCAAGTTCTATAACCGCGATGGCAAGATCTCCCAGGCTGGTCTGATTCTCGGCCTGAACGAGGGCATCGACTCACCGTTCGTGGGCGAGAAGAAGGACGCCAAGGGCTATATGCAACGCCTGGCGGTCGAGCAGAACTACTCGGCAGTCTCGGCGGTGTGCCTGATGGTGCGCAAGGCGCTCTTCGATGCGCTGGGTGGTCTGGACGAGGGCGATTTTGCCGAGGGCTTCAGTGAAGTCGATCTGTGCCTGAACATCGGTCAGGCCGGATACCTGGTGTCGTGGACGCCGCAGGTGCAGGTTCTGCATCCGGGCGTGCTGCCCAAGGCGCCACTGGCCCTGGCGGCACTGCGCGAGAAGTGGGCGGCGAACCTGGCGGCCGACCCGGCGTACAACTCGAACCTGGCGTTGCAGGGCAAGGGTTTCACCCTGGGCGCGGCTTACCACGTGGATTGGGCGCAGTTGCTGGTGTAGGCCGGCATTCGAAGAAAGGAACTCAGGGTATGTGCAAGAGCAAATCGATGCTTGTCGCCGTTGCTGGCGAGTTCCTCGCTGGCAACTTTCCTGATCCACTGCGTGAGCCGTTTCGGCCAGAGGTGCAGCCATGACCCCCTATCAGATTCCCTATGGTCATCAGAGTATCGAACAGGCTGACATCGACGCGGTGGTCGAGGTGCTCAAGTCGCCCTGGCTGACCCAGGGGCCGACGATTCCACGCTTCGAGGCAGCCCTGGCGGAACATTGTCAGGCCGACTTCGCGGTAGCGGTGTGCAATGCCACCGCCGCCCTGCACATCGCCTGCCTGGCGGCCGGGTTGGGGGCGGGGGATCTTCTGTGGACCAGTCCGAACACTTTCGTCGCCTCCGCCAACTGTGCCCGCTATTGCGGGGCCGAGGTGGACTTCGTCGATATCGACCCGCAGACCCTGAACCTCAGTGCCGGCTTGCTGGCGCGCAAGCTGGAGAGTGCCGCGACGGCCGGTCGTCTGCCCAAGGTGGTGGTGGCTGTCGCCTTCGCCGGGCAGAGCTGCGACATGCGCGCCATTGCCGAATTGGCCGAGCGGTACGGATTCACCCTGATCGAGGATGCCTCCCATGCAGTGGGCGCCTCTTATCTCGGTCGGCCGGTGGGCTGTGGCGACTACGCGGCGATGACCATCTTCAGTTTCCATCCGGTGAAGATCATCACCTCGGCCGAGGGCGGGATGGTGCTGACCAACAGTGCCGAACTGGCCGAACGCCTGCGCCGCCTGCGTAGCCATGGCATCACGGGCGATCCGGCGCAGATGAACGTGCCCGAGCATGGCCTCTGGTACTACCAGCAGCTGGAACTGGGCTGCAACTACCGGATGACCGATCTGCACGCGGCACTGGGGCTGTCCCAGGCTGCCCGGCTCGACAGTTTCGTCGCCCGGCGGCGCGAGCTGGCGGCGCGCTACGACCGTCTGCTGGCCGACCTGCCATTGACCCTGCCGGTGGCGCAGCCGGGGGCCGAGTCGGCCTGGCACCTGTATGTGGTGCGTCTGCAACTGGAACGTATCCGGGTCAGTCAGCGTGAGGTCTTCGACACCCTGCGGGCCGCCGGAATCGGTGTGAACCTGCACTACATCCCGGTGCACCTGCAGCCCTACTACCGTGAGCAGGGTTTCAAGGATGGCGATTTTCCCGAAGCCGAGCGTTACTTCGGCGAAGCGGTCAGCCTGCCGTTGTTCCCGCTGCTCACCGAGGAGCAACAGGACTATGTGGTCGAGCAGTTGCGAAACCTTGTCGGTTAAACGATGTTCATTGCTTCGAGGAAAGAGTCAGCCATGCGTGAGTTCAGCGAGCAGGAAGCCTTCTGGCGCGGCGAGTTCGGTGATGAGTACCTGGGGCGCAACCAGGGCCATGAACTGATCGCCGCCAACCTGGCGTTGTTCGCCAAGGCGCTGGCACGCACGGTCCGGCTCGACAGCCTGCTGGAGCTGGGCACCAACACCGGCAACAACCTGCGGGCCTTGCACCAGTTGCTGCCCGGTTGCCGGTTGCAGGGCGTGGAAATCAACGCCAGGGCCTGCGAGCAGGCGAACGGATTGGGCATCGCCGAGGTCTGGCACGGCTCGCTGTTCGACTATCCGCGCGAGCAGCGTTTCGACCTGACGCTGAGCAAGGGCGTGCTGATCCATCTGGCGCCCGAGCTGTTGGCGGCGGCCTATGAGCAACTCTACGAACTGAGCGGGCGCTACATCCTGTTGGCCGAGTACTACAACCCGGTGCCGGTCGAGGTGTCCTATCGCGGTCACGGCGGCAAGTTGTTCAAGCGCGACTTCGCCGGCGAGATGCTCGATCGCTACCGCGACCTGCAGTTGCTCGACTATGGCTTCGGTTACCACCGCGACCGGCAGTTCCCGGTCGACGATCTGAACTGGTTCCTGCTGGAAAAACGTCCTTGAGCGCCGTGGCGATCATCCCCGCGCGGGGTGGCAGCAAGCGGATCCCGCGCAAGAACCTCAAGCTGTTCCATGGCGAGCCGATGATCGCGCGCTCGATCCGGCTGGCGCTGAACAGCGGGCTGTTCGAGCAGGTGGTGGTCAGTACCGACGATGCGCAGATCGCCGAGGTGGCGCGCGAGCAGGGCGCGCGCGTGCCGTTCATGCGGCCGGCAACGTTGGCCGATGATTTCACCGGTACTGCGGCGGTGATCGCCCATGCCGTCGAGGCGTTGGTGCAGCAGGGCCAGGTTTTCGACTATGCCTGTTGCATCTATGCCACGGCGCCGCTGTTGCAGGGGCGTTTCCTGCGCGAAGGCTTCGAGTTGCTGGAGCGGCATCCCGAGCGCTCTTTCGCGTTCTCCGTCTGCGAGTTCGGCTTTCCGATCCAGCGCGCACTGACCCTGACGGACGAGGGGGCGTTGACCGCGCTCTACCCGGAGCACCGCCAGACCCGTTCCCAGGATCTGCCGCCGGCGTTCCAGGATGCCGGGCAGTTCTACTGGGGGCGCTGCGCCGCCTGGTTGCGTGGCGATGTACTGTTTTCCGAGATGAGCCTGCCGGTCCTGCTGCCGCGCCATCTGGTCCAGGATATCGATACGCCTGAGGATTGGCTCCGGGCGGAGTACCTGTACTCGGCCTTGCAGGCCGCAGGGGAGTTGCAGTCGTGAGAGTGCTGTTTCGGGCTGACGCTTCGGCCGCCATTGGTAGCGGGCACGTTGCCCGTTGCCTGACGTTGGCCGCGATCCTGCGTGCCGGCGGTGCCCAGGTGCTGTTCGCCTGTCGGGACCTGCCCGGCAATGCCCTGGCCCGGCTGGCCGGGGAGGGGTGGCGCAGTGTGGTCCTGCCGGGTGCCTATCCGGGTGAAGAGCCCGCCCTGGGTATCGAGGCGCCGTTGCCCTGGCAGGCCGATATCGAGGCCCTGGAGTGCAGCCTGGCGGGGGAGCCGGCATTCGACTGGATCGTCGTCGACCACTATGGCCTCGACCATCGCTGGCAGACTGCCGCTCGACGCTGGGCAGGGCGGATCGCGGCGATCGATGACCTGAACAACCGCCAGCATGCGGTGGACCTTCTCTTCGACCAGAATTTCACCGCCGGCGACCCCGAGTATGCCGCACGGACCCTGGCGCCTTGCCGGCAACTGCTCGGCCCACGCTACGCGCTGATTCGCGACGAGTTCCGCCGCCCCCCGGTGCCGATCAACGTCCAGGCCGGGCGGGTACTGGTGAATTTCGGCGGGCTCGACGGGGCCGGGGAGACCTGGAAGGCGATGCTGGCCCTGGCGGATTTCCACGATCTGCAGGTTGATTTCGTCGCCGGCACGGCCAACCCACGGCTGGCGCAACTGCAGGCGATGGCCGCGGATCGCCCATCGTGGCGGGTGCAGACCTTCGTCAAGGATTTTGCCGAGCTGATGGCCGGCGCCGATCTGTTCATCGGGGCCGGTGGCGGCACCAGTTGGGAGCGGGCCGCACTGGGCTTGCCGACCCTGTGCATCGCGGTGGCCGAGAACCAGCAGGCCAACGCCGAACGGCTGGCGGCGGCGGGTGCGCATATCTATCTGGGTACCAGCCAGGCGGTGGATGTCGATCACCTGAAGCGGGCGGTGGGTTTCGTGCTGGGCAATGTCGGCTTGCGCCGCAGCCTGGCCGAGCGCTCGCGTGGCCTGGTCGACGGGCTCGGTGCCCGACGTTTTGCCGTCGCCCTGTTGGGGGCGGGCCTCGACGTGCGGCAGGTGACACCAGAGGATTCACGGCGCTTGTTCGATGGTCGCAACCATGAGCCGGTCCGTCGGGCGTCGCTGAACAGCGCGCCGATCGAGTGGCCGGCGCATCAGGCCTGGCTGGCGGCGAAGCTGCGCGATCGCACCTGCCTGCTGCTGATCGCCGAAGCGGCGGATGGCCCGGTGGGCGTGCTGCGCTATGACCTGGCGGACGAGCGCGCCGAGGTTTCCCTGTACCTGTTCGAGGGCCGCCTGGGGCTGGGCTGGGGCAGGGCGCTGCTGGCCCGTGGCGAACGGGCCTTGCGCGAGCATTGGCCGCAGGTGACGGTGATCGACGCCCGTGTGCTGCCGGATAACCCGGCATCGATCGAATTGTTTCGCAACAGCGGTTATGTCCAGTCGGTCAGCCGTTTCGAGCGTGTAGTGAAGGATCAGCTCCATGACTAGTTTCAAGATCGGCCAGCGCGTGATTGGCCCGGACGCACCGCCGTTCGTCATCGCCGAAATGAGCGGCAACCACAACCAGTCGCTGGAGGTGGCGCTGCAGATCGTCGAGGCGGCGGCCAGGGCCGGCGCCCATGCGCTGAAGTTGCAGACCTACACCGCCGACACCATGACCCTGGACCTGGCCGAGGGCGAGTTCTTCATCAAGGACCCCGGCAGCCTGTGGGCCGGCTCGTCGCTGTATGAACTCTACGAGAAGGCCCACACGCCCTGGGAGTGGCATGCGCCGATCTTCGCCCGGGCGAAAGAGCTGGGCATGCTGGCGTTTTCCACGCCTTTCGACGAAACGGCCGTGGATTTCCTCGAAAGCCTCGAGGTGCCGGCCTACAAGATCGCCAGTTTCGAGAACACCGACCTGCCGTTGATTCGTCGGGTCGCCGCGACGGGCAAGCCGTTGATCATCTCCACCGGCATGGCCAGCGTTGCCGAGCTGGATGAAACGGTCCGTGCCGCGCGAGCCGCCGGTTGTCGCGACCTAGTGCTGCTCAAGTGCACCAGCACCTACCCGGCGTCACCGCTCAACAGCCATATCCGCACCATTGCCCACCTGCAGCAACTGTTCGGCTGCCAGGTGGGGCTGTCCGACCATTCGATGGGGGTTGGCGTCGCGGTGGCGGCGGTGGCCCTGGGGGCGACCGTGGTGGAGAAACACTTCACCCTCGATCGTGCTGCCGGCGGGGTGGACGCCAGTTTCTCCCTGGAACCGGCCGAACTGGCCAGCCTGGTGGTGGAGACCGAGCGGGCCTGGCAGGCGTTGGGCCAGGTGCGTTATGGCGCCACCGAGGCGGAGCGCAAATCCCTGGTCTACCGGCGTTCGCTGTACGTGGTGCAGGACGTCGCCGAGGGCGAGCCCTTCACCGTGCAGAACGTGCGGGCGATCCGCCCCGGCCTGGGTTTGGCGCCCAAACATGCCGAGTCTGTGCTCGGGCGCAAGGCCCGGGCGGCCCTGAAACGCGGTACGCCCCTGGACTGGTCGTTGATCCAATAGCCTCCTTGGCATCGATTCGGGCAAAATAGGCGTGACTTGTGAGTCATGACGTGCATCTTCACAGTATTGTATTTTCCGGGGATGCGGGCGCCTGAGCCTTTTCGGTCGGTGATCGCCCCGTTGTATCCGCCGTTTTCGCCCTGTCTTGGGGTGACGGAAAATCCCTGTTGATCGGCGCCCCTCGATGCCTGCGAGCGGTGATATTCAGCTGTTTATTATTGGGAATTCATAATGATTGGCATAAAAAGCATTGCCAGTTACGTGCCGACAGCCGGCGTGGACAACTACGCTCAGGGTGCCAAATTCGCCAAGGATGAAGAGTTCATCCTGGGCAAGATCGGTTCCGCCTTCCTGCCGCGCAAAGACGCCGGGCAGGAAACCTCGGACCTGTGTGTCGAAGCGGCGAATGCCTTGTTCGCCAGCAATCCGCAACTCAAGCGCGAGAGCATCGACGCGCTGATCGTCGTCACCCAGAACGGTGACGAGGAAGGCCTGCCGCATACCGCGGCGATCGTCCAGGACAAGCTCGGCCTGCCGACCCACGTGGCGGCGTTCGACATTTCCCTGGGCTGCTCCGGCTACGTCTATGGCATCTATGCCATGAAGGGCTTCATGGAGGCCGCCGGCCTGAAGAATGGCCTGCTGATCACCGCCGACCCCTATTCGAAAATCGTCGATCCGGAAGACCGCAACACCACCATGCTGTTCGGCGATGCCGCGACCGCGACCTGGATGGGTGAAGACGCGCCCTGGCAGTTGGGCAAGTCGAAGTTCGGTACCGATGGCTCCGGCGCGCCGCACCTGAAGGTCAGCGACGGGGTGTTCTTCATGAACGGCCGCCAGGTGTTCAACTTCGCCCTGCTCAAGGTGCCGGCGCACCTGCACGAACTGCTCGAGGACTCGGGCCTGCAGCCGAGCGGTATCGACGCCTTCTGCATCCACCAGGGCAGTGCGGCGATCGTCGATGCGGTGGCGCGGCGTTTCGAGGACAAGCCGGAGAAGTTCATCAAGGACATGACCGAGACCGGCAACACCGTGTCCTCGAGCATTCCGCTGCTGCTGGAAAAGCACGTGCTCAACTCGACCTGGAAGCGCGTCGCCCTCAGTGGCTTCGGCGTTGGCCTGTCGTGGGGCTCGGCGATCATTCATCGACCCTGATTCCACAGGGCTGCAAAATAGCGCTCCGGGTGAGTTAACCTTGAGCGCTATTTTTTTGCGCGGAGCGAGGCAGGATGAGCGATAGCTTTGAGCGGAATGCCCGGATCATCGAGGCGCGCTGGCCGCGGGTGTGGCAGCGCCTGCTGGCCGAGGAGAGCGACCGGCTGGCCATCGAGCTGGTCGAGGGGCTGGGTTCGACGCTGAGTGTCGGCGGCGTGCAACTGACCAGTCGGCATGACCGTATCGCCGAGGCGCGCCTGCAGGCCGCCTGCCTGCCGCCTGGCAGTGCCACGCTGCATGTCTATGGCACGGGGCTGGGTGATCTGCAGCAGGTGCTGCTGGAGTCGCCGCAGTTGCAGCGGCTGAACGTGCATGTGCTCAATGGCGCGTTGTTCAAGCGGGTGCTCGGGCTGCTGGAGCAGGATGGCTGGCTGGCCGATCCGCGGGTCGAACTGGGTTATGCGGCCGATCATCCGGAAATCCTCTTCCCGTTTTTTGCGCTGCCGGCCGAGTTGGTCCTGGCCGACGATTGCAATGCGCGGATGCGCGACCGGCTGGTGGCCGAAGTGCACCTGAGTTTCAACAACCGCGAGTTCGACCCGCAATCCCCGGAGATACTTCAGCGCCTGGATGAGAGTTGCGGGATCTTCGCTGCCGATCGCGATGTTGCCGAGTTGTTCGCAACGCGAGCGGGGCAGCACTTCTACGTGATCGGCACCGGGCCGAGCCTCGAACAGCAGTTGGACAAGTTGCGCGCGGTTCGCGCCCAGGCGCAGCGCCCTCTGTTCATCAGTGTCGATACCGCCTACCGGCCGTTGCAGGAGCAGGGCATCAAGCCCGACCTAGTGGTGAGCATCGACCAGCGTATCGGCTTCAGGCACCTGCCGCCCGAGGCGTCCGAGGGGATTGCGCTGGTCTACATGCCCATGAGCGATCCCCAGGTGCTCCGGGCCTGGCAGGGGCCGCGCTATGGGGGCTATTCCGCCAGCCCGGTCTATGGGGCGGTTCGCCAACAGTTCCAGCGGGGCATGCTGTATGTCGGCGGCAGCGTGCTGCACCCGGCCGTGGATCTGGCGGTGAAGATGGGGGCCGCGACCATTACCCTGTTCGGCGCCGATTTCGCCTTCCCGATGAACAAGACCCACGCCGGCTGGAATGATGGCGAGCTCGGTCCGGGGGTCAACGAGGCGCGGCACTGGGTGCTCGATGGCAATGGCCAGCGGGTGCGCACGCAGTTGAATTTCCGTCGCTATCTCTGCGAACTGGAGCGTTATATCGCCGCGCATCCGCAGGTGCGTTTCCTCAACAGCAGCCGGGCGGGCGCGCGGATTATCGGCAGCGGGTTCGACCAGGAGTTCGTGCAATGAAGCCCTTCGAATACAGTATCGGCGAAGCGCGGCGCTGCTCGGCATTGTTCCGCTTCGGTCGCGATGTCGAGGCGGCGCTGGTGATGGTCGAGGTCTTCGACGGCATCCAGGCGCTGCTGCAGCAGGCACCTGCCGAGGTGCAACAGGCATGGACGCAACTGCTGGTGTCGATGCTCGACTGCCAGGAGCGCCAGGACTGGCTCGGATTGGCCGATACCCTGCAATACGAATTGGTCGAGCTGCTGGAGGTGGTCCAGGGGGCGTGAGGATGCCCTGGTGACGAACGGTTGGGCATGGGCGGTTCTCTGGCGCCATTTTTCCTGTTGGCGCTATGCGCTAAGCCTTTGTTTTTAGAGGGGTGGCAGGTTGCTAGCAAATTTTTTGAAAAAAGCCCTCAAGCAACCTGCCATACCGACGATAACTATTACGAAGGTTCTCTAGGCCACACCCGGCGGATGCCAGGGCCGGAAGCCGTAGTACACCACCCAACGAGGAATTCGTCATGGCTTTAACTGTAAACACCAACACTACGTCGCTGAACGTTCAGAAGAACCTGAACCGTGCTTCCGATGCCCTGTCTACCTCCATGCAGCGCCTGTCTTCCGGTCTGAAAATCAACAGCGCCAAAGACGACGCCGCTGGTCTGCAGATCTCCAACCGCATGTCTTCGCAGATCCGTGGTAACAACCAGGCTGTGCAGAACGCCAACGACGGTATCTCCGTTGCCCAGACCGCTGAAGGCGCTCTGCAAGCTTCGACCGACATCCTGCAGCGTATGCGTGAACTGGCTGTTAAAGCCCGTAACGGAACCAACGGCACTGCCGACCAGACCGCGACCAACGCCGAATTCGCTCAGATGTCTGACGAACTGACTCGTATCGCTCAGTCCACCAACCTGAACGGCAAATTCCTGCTGGACGGTTCGGCTGGTACCGTGACCCTGCAAGTCGGCGCCAACACCGGCACCGCCAACCACATCGACCTGGTTCTGAGCTCGAAATTCGACGCCGCCAGCCTGTCGGTAGGTAGCGGTACTGTGGTTCTGACCGGTACCACCGGTACTGGTGCAGGTTCGGCCTCGGACAACATCGACAACGCGATCACCGCTATCGACGCGGCAATCGCTACCATCGGTGCTACCCGTGCCAACCTGGGTGCTTCGCAGAACCGTCTGACCAGCACCATCTCCAACCTGCAGAACATCAACGAAAACACCACTGCTGCACAAGGTCGCGTACAAGATACCGACTTCGCCGCGGAAACTGCTAACCTGACCAAGCAGCAGACCCTGCAACAGGCTTCCACCTCTGTTCTGGCTCAGGCTAACCAACTGCCTTCCGCTGTACTGAAGCTGCTTCAGTAATTTCGGAATGAGTTTTGGCGGGGGAGTGTGCTTGCCACGCTCTCTCGCCTTTTTACGTTGAGAGGTGATGAAGATGGACATGAGTGTAAAGCTTAATCTGTCTTATCCAGCTGTTCTGCCAGCCAGTTCCAACAGCACCACTGTGGTTGATAAGACGGCTGCGGCACCTCAGGCGGATAAGGTGCAAGCGGCTCCAGACACCGACGCCACCAACAAGGATGCGGATTCCTCCGAAAGACTCAAGCGGGCTGTTCAGGATATTGAAAAGTTCGTGCAGTCGATCAAGCGTAACCTGGAGTTCTCGATTGACGAACATTCCGGGAAAGTCATCGTCAAGGTCATCGCCAGCGAGACGGGCGAGGTGGTCAGGCAGATCCCTTCCGCCGAGGCCATGAAGTTGGCTGACAGCCTGAGTTCGGCGAGCAGCCTACTGTTCGACGGAAAAGCCTGACAACTGGCATGAATAGTGTTTGCTGGATCTTTGGCTGTTGATAAAGGTCAAAAGATCGGCAGCAATCTGACGGGAGAGGCACATGGCAAGTCCAATTTTACCGGGAACGGGCCTAGGCTCGGGTCTGGATATCGGTTCGATCGTTACCGCGCTGGTGAACGCCGACAAGTCGGCGAAGCAGACGCAGATCGACACCGCGACAAAAACCAACACACTGAAGATTTCCGGTGTCGCGTCCCTGAAGAGCGCCCTGGCTGCGTTCCAGAAGACCATGACCGACCTGAGTGCTTCGCTCACCGCGTTCGCCGGTTATACGGCGACCTCGGGTACGGCGACCACGCTGAGCGCGACTGCCGATAACACCGCCGTTCCAGGCACCTACAACGTTGTCGTGTCGAGCCTGGCCACGGGTTCGAAGGTGGCCAGCGCCGCATTTGCCGGCGGTGCCAGCAGTGCCATTCCGAGTGGTACCCTGACTATCAGTCAAAATGGCACTAACTACAATGTCGACATCCCGGCCAATGCCACCTTGCAGAGTACCCGGGACCTGATCAACAACAAGCTGGCGGGCAATGGCTTCTCGGCCAACATCGTCACCGACAGCAGCGGTGCTTCGCGCATGGTGATCAGTTCGACCACCACGGGTGCGGGCTCCGACATCAAGGTCAGCGGTATCGCCGGCCTGGAGATTGACGGTACCCAGGTGATGAGCAGTACTCCGTCATCGACGGACTCCGGTGCGGTCAGTGCCCTGGCCACGGATGCTTCGCTGACCGTCGATGGCCTGAAAGTGACCAGCAAGAGCAATACCGTGACCGGTGCGATCAGCGGCCTGACCCTGAATCTTTTGTCGGCCGGTGCTCCCGGCGTCGGTGCCAGCTCGACGGTCACCGTGGCGACCAATACCGACGGCCTGCAGAAATCGATCCAGTCGTTCGTCGATTCCTACAACACCCTGATGAGTACCATCAACTCCCTGTCCAAGGCGACGGCGGATGCCAATGGCAAGCTGACGGTGTCTGCGGCGTTCACCGGTGACTCCCTGCCGCGTTCGCTGATTTCCGACATTCGCGAGCAGCTTACGGCTCCGGGGCCGGGTGGGGCGCTGTCGGTGCTGTCGCAGTTGGGCGTGTTGACGGTGGCGGGCAGTGATGCCAGCAATTCCGGTAATCTGTCCCTCGATACCGCCGCGTTCAACAAGGCCATGGCCAAGCCAGGCATGAGCGGTCAGGTGCAGCAGTTGTTCAACGGTACCAACTCGACCAATGGCCTGTTTTCGCGCATCGGTAACACCCTCGACACCTACCTGGGTAAACAGGTCGCCGGAACCAGCCTGCGTACGGGTGGTTTGCTCGACGACCGCAACACCAGCCTGCAGAAGGTGGCCAAGAACCTGACCGAGCAGCAGGCGGCATTGGACTTGCGGGTCGCCAACATGACCAAGACCCTGACGGCCAAGTACAACGCCATGGATCTGTTGGTCGGGCAGATGAAAGCGACGGCGTCCAGTATCACCTCGTTCTTCACCTCGCTGAACGCGCAACAGTCCGCCAAGTAATCTGGGCTGACGCCAAAAACCCGGCTACGCTGAATGGCGCGCCGGGTTTTTGCCTTTCGGGTTAAAGTTTTTTGACTCGAAGGCGATACACTGGTCATACGAACTTTTAGAGTGGCAGCGAGGTACGACATGAACCCGATGTTAGCCCTTCGGCAATATCAGAAAGTGGGGGCCCAGGCACAGACCTCCGAGGCCAGTCCTCACCGTCTGGTGCAAATGCTGATGGAAGGTGGCCTGGATCGCATCGCGCAGGCCAAGGGGGCTATCGCGCGCAATGATATCCCCGCCAAGTGCGTGGCGATCGGCAAGGCCATTGGTATCGTCGGTGGCCTGCGTGAGGGGCTGGACCTGGAGAAGCAGGCGGATGCCCTGGCTGATCTGGACAGTCTCTATGCCTACATGATGAAGCGTCTGGCCGAAGCCAACATCAAGTCCGATCCGAAGATCCTTGATGAAGTCGCAGGCCTGCTCAGCACGGTCAAAGAGGGTTGGGACGCCATTGGCGCGCCCACTCCACAGTTCTAGGGAGCACAGCGTCATGAGCCTCGTACTGCAGCGTATCCAGGAAACCCGTGAAGCCTTGGTGAAGGCCCTTGCCGAGCGTGACTGGGGTAGCATTGCCGAGCTGGACCTTGCATGCCGTGCCTGTATGGAGGATGTGCTCAATGAGGCATCGGTCGATGAGGATGCCTTGCGCAGTAACCTGGAAGAGCTGTTGCACGTCTATCGACAGTTGCTGGAGACGGCGATGGCGGAGCGGCAGGCGATAGTCGACGAGATGCAGCACCTGCAACAGGCGCAGAACGCGGCGAAGGTTTACCATTTGTTCGGTTGACACAGGGTTAATCGAAACGTATTGCGCCATAAATTTGACTACGCACGATTTTTTGACTTAACTAGTGCTGTTTTTCCGATTTCAGTCGTCTTTGAAGGTGATAGCCCACCTCGGGCGTCAAGTGTTGCCCATCCATCCCGGGCATCGAGTTGACTAGGGAAGTTGCTATTGCATGTGGCGTGAAACCAAAATTCTGCTGATCGATGACGATAGCGTTCGCCGCCGGGATTTGGCGGTGATTCTAAATTTTCTCGGCGAAGACAACCTGTCCTGCGGCAGCAATGACTGGCAGCAGGCGGCCGAGTCCCTGGCGTCCAGCCGCGAGGTGTTGTGCGTCCTGATCGGGACTGTCAACGCGAGCGCGGGGCTATCGGGCTTGCTTAAGACACTCGGAACCTGGGATGAGTTCCTTCCTGTTCTGCTTTTGGGTGAAAATAGTTCTGCCGAGCTGCCCGAAGACCTGCGCCGCCGGGTGCTTTCCAGCCTTGAACTGCCGCCCAGCTACAGCAAGCTGCTCGACTCCCTGCACCGTGCCCAGGTCTATCGCGAGATGTATGACCAGGCCCGCGAGCGCGGTCGCCAGCGCGAACCGAACCTGTTCCGCAGCCTGGTCGGTACCAGTCGTGCGATCCAGCACGTGCGGCAGATGATGCAGCAGGTGGCCGATACCGATGCCAGCGTGCTGATCCTCGGTGAGTCCGGTACTGGCAAGGAAGTCGTGGCGCGCAACCTGCACTACCATTCCAAGCGGCGCGACGCGCCCTTCGTTCCGGTCAACTGCGGGGCGATTCCGGCCGAGTTGCTGGAAAGCGAGCTGTTCGGTCATGAGAAGGGCGCCTTCACCGGCGCCATCACCAGCCGGGCCGGGCGCTTCGAGCTGGCCAATGGCGGTACGCTGTTCCTCGACGAAATCGGCGACATGCCGCTGCCGATGCAGGTCAAGCTGCTGCGCGTGCTGCAGGAGCGTACCTTCGAGCGCGTGGGCAGCAACAAGACCCAGAGCATCGATGTGCGGATCATCGCGGCGACCCACAAGAACCTCGAAAGCATGATCGAGGTGGGCAGTTTCCGTGAAGACCTCTACTACCGCCTGAACGTCTTCCCGATCGAGATGGCGCCGCTGCGCGAGCGGGTCGAGGATATCCCGCTGCTGATGAACGAACTGATCTCGCGCATGGAGCACGAGAAGCGCGGTTCGATCCGCTTCAACTCGGCCGCGATCATGTCGCTGTGCCGTCATGGCTGGCCGGGCAACGTCCGCGAGCTGGCCAACCTGGTGGAGCGCATGGCGATCATGCACCCCTATGGGGTGATCGGCGTGGCCGAACTGCCGAAGAAATTCCGCTACGTCGATGACGAAGACGAGCAGATGGTCGACAGCCTGCGCAGCGACCTCGAGGAGCGCGTGGCGATCAACGGCCATACGCCGGACTTCAGCACCTCGGCGATGCTGCCGCCCGAAGGCCTGGACCTCAAGGACTACCTGGGTGGCCTGGAGCAGGGGTTGATCCAGCAGGCCCTGGACGATGCCAATGGTATCGTCGCCCGGGCCGCCGAGCGTCTGCGTATTCGGCGTACCACCCTGGTGGAGAAGATGCGCAAGTACGGCATGAGCCGCCGTGAAGGTGATGAACAGGCGGATGATTGACGCCTGTTTTTCAAGTTACTGAAAATTGGGCGGTTTTTTTTAGGCACGGGTATTGCTAAGTCTCCCGCAACCTTCCGTTTAAATGACGGTCAGTCAAGCGAGAGATGACGATGCCCCAAGCCGCCCAGATGCCTCCTGTCCCCGATGTCGCGGGGCAACCTTCCGTAGAGCAGGCAAGCCGGCTGGGCCTTGAGCAGGCGTTTGCGCTGTTCAACCAGATGTCTACGCAACTCACCGATTCCTACAGCATGCTCGAGGCGCGGGTCACCGAACTCAAGGGTGAACTGGCCGTGGTCAGCGCCCAGCGCATGGCTGAGCTGGCGGAAAAGGAGCGCTTGGCCAACCGTCTGCAGAACCTTCTGGACCTGCTGCCGGGTGGCGTCATCGTCATCGATTCCCATGGTTTTGTCTGCGAGGCCAATCCGGCGGCCCGCGAACTGCTTGGCGAGCCGCTGGAAGGCGAGCTGTGGCGCCAGGTGATCGCCCGCTGCTTCGCGCCGCGCGAGGACGACGGTCATGAGATCTCGCTCAAGGATGGTCGCCGCCTGTCGATCGCCACGCGGTCGCTGGAAGGCGAGCCGGGGCAGTTGGTGCTGCTCAATGACCTGACTGAAACCCGTCGTCTCCAGGATCAACTGGCTCGTCACGAGCGTCTGTCTTCTCTCGGGCGGATGGTCGCCTCCCTGGCCCACCAGATTCGCACGCCGCTGTCGGCGGCGTTGCTGTACGCCAGCCATCTCAATGAACAGGCCTTGCCGGTGGAAACCCAGCAGCGTTTCGCCGGGCGTCTGAAGGAGCGCCTGCACGAGCTTGAGCATCAGGTGCGCGACATGCTGGTGTTCGCCCGCGGTGAGCTGCCGCTGACCGACCGTCTGACGCCGGCGACCTTGCTGCAGACCCTGCAGGCGGCGGCGCAGACTCATGTGCAGGGTGTGGCGATCCGTTGGCAGTGCGACAGTCACGACGGCGAGTTGCTGTGCAATCGCGACACCCTGGTCGGCGCGCTGCTCAACCTGATCGAAAACGCCATGCAGGCCAGTGGTGCCGATGTGCGCCTCAAGGTGCACCTGTACAGTCGGGGCAATACCCTGCGCCTGAGCATCAGCGACAACGGCAGCGGGATCGAGCCGCAGGTGCTGGCGCGCCTCGGCGAACCTTTCTTCACCACCAAGACCACCGGTACCGGCCTCGGCCTGGCGGTGGTCAAGGCTGTCGCCCGGGCGCACCAGGGCGACATGCAATTACGTTCACGTCCGGGGCGTGGCACCTGCGCGATGTTGTGCCTGCCGCTGATTCCCGGCGCCACGGAGGCATAGTGATGGCGGCACGGATCAGGGTTCTGTTGGTCGAGGATGATCGGGCGCTGCGCGAGGCGCTGGCGGACACCTTGCTGCTGGCCGGGCATGACTTTCGCGCGGTGGCCTGCGCCGAGGAGGCGTTGCAGGCCGTGGCGCAGGAGTCGTTCAGCCTGGTGGTCAGCGACGTGAACATGCCGGGCATGGATGGGCACCAGCTGCTCGGCCTGCTGCGGGCCCGCCAGCCATTGCTGCCGGTGCTGCTGATGACGGCTCATGGTGCGGTCGAGCGCGCCGTGGAAGCGATGCGTCAGGGCGCCGCCGACTATCTGGTCAAGCCGTTCGAGCCCAGGGCGCTGCTGGAGCTGGTGGAGCGTCATGCGCTGGGGTTGTCCGGTGCGGCGGAGAGCGAGGGTCCGGTCGCCGCCGAGCCGGCCAGTGCGCAGTTGCTGGAGCTGGCTGCGCGGGTGGCCCGCAGCGATTCGACGGTGCTGATTTCCGGCGAGTCGGGGACCGGCAAGGAAGTGCTGGCGCGTTTCATCCACCAGCAATCCCAGCGGGCGGGGCAACCGTTTGTCGCGATCAACTGCGCGGCCATCCCGGACAACATGCTCGAAGCTACGCTGTTTGGTCATGAGAAGGGTTCCTTTACCGGCGCGATCGCGGCCCAGGCGGGCAAGTTCGAACAGGCCGACGGTGGCACCCTCCTGCTCGACGAGATTTCCGAGATGCCCCTGGGGTTGCAGGCCAAGCTGCTGAGGGTGTTGCAGGAGCGTGAGGTCGAGCGGGTCGGTGCGCGCAAGCCGATTGCCCTGGATATCCGGGTGGTGGCCACCACCAACCGTGATCTGGCGGCCGAGGTGGCGGCAGGGCGGTTCCGCGAGGATCTCTATTACCGTCTGTCGGTTTTTCCGTTGGCCTGGCGTCCACTGCGCGAGCGGACTGCCGATATCCTGCCATTGGCCGAGCGCCTGTTGGCCAAGCACAGCGCGAAAATGAAACATGCCGCCGTCAGATTGTCGCCTGGGGCCCAGGCCTGTCTGGTTGGCTATGCCTGGCCGGGCAATGTTCGCGAACTCGACAATGCGATCCAGCGAGCGTTGATTCTGCAACAGGGCGGTGTGATCCAGGCCGAGGACTTCTGCCTGGCCGGGCCGATCGGCTGTGCGCCATTGCCGGCGGCGCGGGCGCCATCGGCGGAGGTGGACGCCAGTGAAATGGCGGTGGCGGAATCCGCCGGGGCGCTGGGCGACGACCTGCGCCGGCGCGAGTTCCAGATGATCATCGACACCCTGCGCGCCGAGCGCGGGCGTCGCAAGGAGGCGGCCGAGCGGCTGGGTATCAGTCCGCGTACGCTGCGCTACAAATTGGCGCAGATGCGCGATGCCGGCATGGATGTGGAAGCCTATCTGTTCGCCACTTGAGTCGCTTCACCCGTTATACGGTCGTGTATCGGTTTTTATTCGGAGGCGATAAGGAGATGGCACCCTTGTTGCTAACACCTCCACTAACCGCTGCACGAGTGTCAAAAAATTGCAGGTTGCCGGAGAGAGTAGTTCATGAGCCAGGGTATTGAATTTAATCGGTTGATGTTGGACATGCGCGCCATGCAAATGGATGCCATGGCTCAGCCGAAGTCGGCTGTGGCCGCGCCAGAAGTCGCCGGCAGCAGCTTTGCCGATCTGCTCGGCCAGGCCGTCAACAAGGTCAACGATACCCAGCAGGCTTCGAGCCAGTTGGCCAATGCCTTCGAAATCGGCAAGAGCGGCGTCGACCTGACGGACGTGATGATTGCCTCGCAAAAGGCCAGCGTCTCGTTCCAGGCCCTGACCCAGGTCCGCAACAAGCTGGTGCAGGCGTATCAAGACATCATGCAGATGCCGGTTTAAGGGCGAGATTGAGTCATGGCAGAAGCAGTCGCCGATAACGTACCGGCCAAGGCCGGCGCGACAGAGAGCAAGCCGCTGTTCGGTTTGTCCTTTCTGGAAAACCTTTCCGAGATGACCATGCTGCGTCAGGTCGGCCTGATGGTCGGCCTGGCTGCCAGCGTGGCGATTGGTTTTGCCGTGGTGTTGTGGTCCCAGCAACCTGACTATCGGCCGCTTTACGGCAGCCTGGCCGGGATGGATGCCAAGCAGGTCACCGAAACCCTGGCGGCGGCGGACATCCCCTACACCGTTGAACCGAATTCCGGCGCGCTGCTGGTCAAGTCCGAGGACGTGTCCCGCGCCCGCCTGAAGCTGGCGGCCGCCGGTGTCACGCCGACCGATGGCACTATCGGCTTCGAAATCCTCGACAAGGACCAGGGGCTGGGGACCAGCCAGTTCATGGAGGCGACCCGTTACCGGCGCGGCCTCGAAGGCGAACTGGCGCGGACCATCTCCAGCCTGAACAACGTCAAGGCGGCCCGTGTGCACCTGGCGATTCCGAAGAGCTCGGTGTTCGTCCGTGACGAGCGCAAGCCAAGCGCCTCGGTACTGGTCGAGTTGTACCCTGGCCGTTCCCTGGAGCCGGGCCAGGTGGTGGCGATCATCAACCTGGTGGCAACCAGCGTCCCCGAACTGAACAAGTCGCAGATCACCGTGGTCGACCAGAAGGGCAACCTGCTCTCCGACCAGGTACAGAACTCCGAACTGACCATGGCCGGCAAGCAGTTCGACTACAGCCGCCGCATGGAAAGCATGCTGACCCAGCGGGTGCACAACATCCTGCAACCGATCCTCGGCAACGATCGCTACAAGGCCGAGGTATCGGCTGATGTCGATTTCAGCGCGGTCGAGTCGACTTCCGAGCAGTTCAACCCGGACCAGCCGGCGCTGCGCAGCGAACAGTCGACCAGCGAACAGCGCACCGCCAGCAACGGCCCGCAGGGCGTGCCCGGTGCCTTGAGCAACCAGCCGCCGGCACCGGCCTCGGCGCCGCAGACCACCGGTGGCGCCACCGCCTCGGCCGGCGCGGTGCAGCCTGGCCAGCCACTGCTCGATGCCAACGGGCAGCAGATCATGGACCCGGCCACGGGCCAGCCGATGCTGGCGCCGTATCCGTCGGACAAGCGTCAACAATCCACCAAGAACTTCGAGCTGGATCGTTCCATCAGCCATACCAAGCAGCAGCAGGGTCGTCTGACCCGTCTGTCGGTGGCGGTGGTGGTCGACGACCAGGTCAAGGTCAACCCGGCCAACGGCGAAACCACCCGCAATCCGTGGAGCGCCGACGAATTGGCGCGCTTCACCCGCCTGGTGCAGGATGCCGTCGGTTTCGACGCCAGCCGCGGCGACAGCGTGAGTGTGATCAACGTGCCGTTCTCCGCCGAGCGCGGGGAAGTGATCGCCGATATTCCGTTCTACTCGCAACCCTGGTTCTGGGATGTGGTCAAACAGGTGCTGGGCGTGCTGTTTATCCTGGTCCTGGTGTTCGGTGTGCTGCGTCCGGTGCTGAACAACATCACCAATGGTGGCAAGAGCAAGCAGCTGGCCGGTCTCGGCGACGTCGAGCTCGGTGGCATGGGCGGCCTGGATGGCGAGCTGGCCAACGACCGCGTGAGCCTCGGCGGTCCGCAGAGCATCCTGCTGCCAAGCCCGAGCGAAGGTTATGACGCGCAGTTGAACGCCATCAAGAGTCTGGTAGCCGAAGATCCGGGCCGTGTGGCACAGGTCGTCAAAGAGTGGATTAACGCCGATGAGTAATAACGCCGCCGTCACCCAGAAGTTGACCCGGGTCGATAAAGCCGCGATTTTGCTGCTGTCGCTGGGGTCGGCCGATGCTGCACAGGTATTGCGTCACATGGGGCCCAAGGAGGTCCAGCGTGTCGGCGTGGCCATGGCGCAGATGCGCAACGTGCATCGCGAGCAGGTCGAGCAGGTCATGAGCGAGTTCGTCGACATCGTCGGCGACCAGACCAGCCTGGGCGTCGGTTCCGACGACTACGTGCGCAAGATGCTGACCCAGGCCCTGGGTGAGGACAAGGCCAACGGCCTGATCGACCGCATCCTGCTCGGTGGCAACACCAGCGGCCTGGACAGCCTCAAGTGGATGGAGCCGCGCGCCGTGGCCGACGTCATTCGCTACGAGCACCCGCAGATCCAGGCGATCGTGGTGGCCTACCTCGACCCGGACCAGGCCGGCGAAGTGTTGAACAACTTCGACCACAAGGTGCGTCTGGACATCATCCTGCGGGTTTCCTCGCTGAACACCGTGCAGCCGGCGGCCCTGAAGGAACTCAACCAGATCCTCGAGAAACAGTTCTCCGGCAACTCCAACGCGGCCCGTACCACCCTGGGCGGTATTAAGCGTGCCGCGGACATCATGAACTTCCTCGACAGCTCGATCGAAGGCCAGCTCATGGATTCGATCCGCGAAGTGGACGAGGATCTGTCGACCCAGATCGAAGACCTCATGTTCGTCTTCAACAACCTGTCCGACGTCGACGACCGCGGCATCCAGGCGCTGCTGCGCGAGGTCTCCTCGGACGTGCTGGTGCTGGCGCTCAAGGGCTCCGACGAAAACGTCAAGGAAAAGATCTTCAAGAACATGTCCAAGCGTGCGGCGGAACTGCTGCGCGACGACCTCGAGGCCAAGGGCCCGGTCCGCGTCAGCGACGTGGAAACCGCGCAGAAGGAAATCCTCACCATCGCCCGCCGTATGGCCGAAGCCGGAGAAATCGTGCTCGGCGGCAAGGGCGGCGAAGAGATGATCTAAGGATCAAGCCATGACTGATCCAACCGATCTGATCCGCGCGCGAGACGTCAGCGGCTTCGACCTGTGGTCGCTGCCCAGTTTCGACCCGCATGTCGAAGAGCCCGAGCCGGAACCTGAGGAAGAGCCGCAGGCCGAGATCGAGGAGGTGCCACTGGAGGAAGTCCAGCCGCTGACCCTCGAGGAACTCGAGACCATTCGCCAGGAAGCCTACAACGAAGGCTTCGCGGTGGGTGAGCGCGAAGGCTTCCACAGCACCCAGATCAAGGTCCGCCAGGAGGCCGAGGTGGCCCTGGGCGTCAAGCTGGCCAACCTCGAGCGGCTGATGAGCAACCTGTTCCAGCCCATCGCCGAGCAGGACCAGCAGATCGAGAAAGCCCTGGTGGGGCTGGTCGGGCACATCACCCGGCAGGTCATCCAGCGCGAACTCAAGAGCGATTCCAGCCAGATCGAGCATGTGCTGCGCGAAGCGCTGAAACTGTTGCCGCTGGAGGTCGACAACGTGCGGCTGTACATCAATCCGCAGGACTTCGAGCAGGTCAAGGCCTTGCGCGAACGTCACGAAGCGTCCTGGCGCATCGTCGAGGATGAGGCGCTGCTGCCGGGCGGTTGCCGGGTCGAGACCGAGCATAGCCGGATCGATGCCAGCGTCGAAACGCGGATCGAACAGGCGATTGCGCAACTGTTCGATCAGATGCACGAACAGTCGCTGCATCCGGCCCAGCCTGACCTCGAGGTCGACCTGGGTGAATTCCACGTGCCGCTCGGCACTCCGGAACCCGCCGATGCGTCTTGAACGGACCAGCTTCGGCAAGCGCTTGAGCACTTACGCCGATGCGATCAACCTGCCGGGGCAACCGATTCTCGAAGGGCGCCTGTTGCGCATGGTCGGCCTCACCCTCGAAGCCGAGGGCTTGCGCGCGGCCATGGGGGCGCGCTGCGTGGTGATCAACGACGACAGCTACCATCCGGTGCAGGTCGAAGCCGAGGTCATGGGCTTTTCCGGCAACAAGGTATTCCTGATGCCGGTGGGCAGCGTCGCCGGTATCGCGCCGGGGGCCCGGGTCGTGCCGCTGGCCGATACCGGCCGCCTGCCGATGGGCATGGGCATGCTCGGGCGGGTCCTGGACGGTGCCGGGCGGGCGCTGGACGGCAAGGGCGGGATGAAGGCCGAGGACTGGGTGCCGCTGGACGGCCCGACCATCAACCCGCTCAATCGTGACCCCATCCACCAGCCGCTGGACGTGGGCATTCGTTGCATCAACGGACTGTTGACGGTGGGTCGTGGCCAGCGTCTCGGGCTGTTCGCCGGTACCGGCGTCGGCAAGAGTGTGCTGCTGGGCATGATGACCCGCTTCACCGAGGCCGACATCATTGTGGTGGGGCTGATCGGCGAGCGGGGTCGCGAGGTGAAGGAGTTCATCGAGCACATCCTCGGCGAGGAAGGCCTCAAGCGTTCGGTGGTGGTTGCGTCCCCTGCCGACGATGCGCCACTGATGCGCCTGCGTGCGGCGATGTACTGCACGCGGATCGCCGAATATTTCCGCGACAAGGGCAGGAATGTCCTGCTGCTGATGGATTCGCTGACGCGTTTCGCCCAGGCCCAGCGGGAAATCGCCCTGGCCATCGGCGAGCCGCCGGCGACCAAGGGTTATCCGCCTTCGGTGTTCGCCAAGTTGCCGAAACTGGTGGAGCGGGCCGGTAATGCCGAGGCGGGTGGCGGTTCGATCACCGCGTTTTACACCGTGCTGTCGGAAGGCGACGACCAGCAGGACCCGATCGCCGACTCGGCGCGGGGTGTGCTCGACGGGCATATCGTGCTGTCGCGGCGTCTGGCCGAAGAGGGGCATTACCCGGCCATCGACATCGAGGCCTCCATCAGCCGGGTCATGCCGGCGGTGGTCAGCCCCGAACACATGAAGCGTGCGCAATACTTCAAGCAGCTCTGGTCGCGTTATCAACAGGCCCGCGACCTGATCAGCGTCGGTGCCTATGTGGCCGGCGGTGACCGCGAGACCGACACGGCGATCTCGCTGCAGCCGTCGATGGTCCAGTATCTGCGCCAGGGCCTCAACGACAACGTCAGCCTCGGCGAGAGCGACGCACACCTGTCGACGATCTTCGCCCCGGCGCCGGGCGGCTGATTCGGTCATGGCCCAGAGTCGTGCCGCGCGCCTGGCGCCGGTGGTGGAGATGGCCGAGAGCAAGGAGCGCACGGCTGCCCAGCGCCTGGGGTATTTCCAGGGGCAGGTGCAACTGGCGCAGAACAAGCTGGCTGACCTCGAGGGATTTCGCCTGCAGTATCAGGAACAGTGGATCGAGCGTGGTCGGCACGGTGTGTCCAGCCAGTGGCTGCTGGGCTACCAGCAGTTTCTCAGCCAGTTGGACACCGCGGTGGCCCAGCAGCGCCAGAGCCTGGCCTGGCACCAGAACAACCTCGACAAGGGCCGGGTGACCTGGCAGGAAGCCTATGCCCGTGTCGAAGGCCTGCGCAAGCTGGTCCAGCGTTATATCGAAGAGGCGCGGATGCTGGAGGACAAGCGCGAGCAGAAACTGCTGGACGAACTGTCCCAGCGCCTGCCGCGCCATGACGCCTACTGAGCGTGAGGCACCCTGAACCCCACATTCCAGGCGGGGTCGCAGGTCAACCGCAGGTATTTTGACGGTCTTGGTTGCCCTGCCGTCAGCGGGGTGCTAAACCTTGTACACATTGCCACTGACAAGGAAGCTGGATCATGGCTGTAGAGTCTGCAGTAAGTGACAACGGCAGGAAATTGACGATCTCCATCAAGGGGCGCTTCGATTTCGGCAAGCATCAGGAATTTCGCGATTCCTACGAGCGGGTGGACACCAAACCCGACTCGGTGGTCGTCGATCTGAAGGATGCCACCTACCTCGACAGTTCGGCCCTGGGGATGCTGCTCCTGTTGCGTGATCATGCGGGCGGCGACAGCGCCGATATCCGTGTGATCAACAGCAACTCGGACGTGCGCAAGATCCTCGCCATCTCCAATTTCGACAAGCTCTTCGACATCGCCTGACGATCATGCAGTCCGACGAGGAGCCGCTGACGGTACTGATTGCCGAGGATGGTGCGGCGGACCGGTTGTTGCTGTCGAACATCGTGCGACGTCAGGGGCATACGGTGCTCACCGCCAGCGATGGCGCCGAGGCCGTCGAGGTGTTCCAGGCGCAGCGGCCGCAACTGGTGCTGATGGACGCCCTGATGCCGGTGATGGATGGCTTCGAGGCAGCGCGTCGGATCAAGCGGCTGGCCGGCGAGTCGCTGGTGCCGATCATCTTTCTCACCTCCCTGACCGAAAGCAGCGCACTGGCTCGTTGTCTGGAGGCGGGCGGTGACGACTTTCTGGCAAAACCCTACAACCAGATCATCCTGGCCGCCAAGATCAAGGCAATGGACCGCCTGCGCCGGCTGCAGGCGACCGTGTTGCAGCAGCGCGACCTGATCGCCCGGCACCATGACTACCTGCTCAACGAGCAGCGGGTCGCCAAGGCGGTGTTCGACAAGGTCGCCCACTCCGGCTGCCTGCGGGCGCCGAATATCCGTTACCTGCAATCGCCCTACGCGTTGTTCAATGGCGACCTGTTGCTGGCGGCCTACACGCCGGGTGGCGACATGCACATCCTGCTCGGCGATTTCACCGGCCATGGCCTGCCGGCCGCCGTCGGCGCGATGCCGCTGGCGGAAGTTTTCTATGGCATGACCGCCAAGGGCTACGGGCCGGCGGAAACCCTGCGGGAGATGAACGCCAAGCTCAAGCGCATCCTGCCGGTGGACATGTTCTGCTGCGCCACCTTTCTGCGCCTGAGCCCGCAGCGACGGGCGGTCGAGGTGTGGAACGGCGGCATGCCCGACGGCTATCTGCACGATGTCGCCTCGGGCGAACGGCGCCCGCTGGAGGCCCGACACCTGCCGCTGGGGGTGCTGGGGGCCAAGGCCTTCGACGACCGCACCGAGGTTTATCCCATGGCCCGGGGGGACCGGATCATCCTGCTGTCGGACGGTGTCATCGATACCTGCAACGGCGATGAGCAATTGTTCGGTGTGGAGCGTCTGCACCAGGTGTTCGAGCGCAACCGGGATCCGGATCGGCTGTTCGAGGAGGTGCAGGAGGCGCTCAGGCAGTTCGGTGGGGTGGCCCGCGACGATATCAGCCTGGTCGAAATCGGCCTGCCCGAGATCGGCGTGCAGTTGCCGACGGCGGTGGTCTATTCCGACAGCGGCGAGTTCTGTCCGCTGGACTGGTCGGTCAACTTCGAGTTCCGCGCCGCGACGCTGCGGCGTTTCAACCCCTTGCCCTATCTGTTGCAACTGCTGATGGAGGTGCATGGGCTGCGGGCCCTCAGCGGTGCGTTGTACAGCGTACTCGCCGAGCTGTATTCCAATGCCCTGGAGCATGGCGTGCTGGGCCTGGACTCCAGCCTCAAGCGCGATGTGCGCGGCTTTGCGCAATACTATGAACAGCGCAACCAGCGTCTGCTCGACCTGAGCGAGGGGTTTGTCCGCGTCAGTCTGCGGGTGAGTCCGGAGGGAGCGGGTGGACGACTGTCCATCGAGGTCGAGGACAGTGGTGCCGGTTTCGACTTCGAACGGGTCATGGAGCGCCCGCCGGAGGTTGAACGGTTGTCGGGGCGTGGGGTCGGGCTGGTCCGGCAACTCGGCCACAGCGCCCGCTGGTCGAAGGGCGGCCGGTGTGCCCACGTGGAGTTTTCGTGGGGGCCTCAGGCATAATTCACGGGTGTTGATCAGGGAGCGAATCAGTGAGCGTCAATCAGGAAGAACACCTCGACTACGATGTGCTCAGCGCATTGCAGGAAGTCATGGAGGACGAGTATCCGGTGCTGCTGGACACCTTCCTTGACGATTCGGAAAAGCGCCTGGGCCAGTTGCATCAGGCTGACAACCCGACCGAGCTGGGCCTGGTTGCCCACAGCTTCAAGGGCAGCAGCAGCAATATGGGCGCGTTCCATCTGGCCGACCTTTGCCGGCAGTTGGAAGAGCAGGCGGCGCAGCTGCCGTTGCCGGAGGTCGAAGCTCTGCTCGGGCAGATCGATCGCGAGTACGAGCAGGTGCGTTACTTGTATGCGCGCGAGCGCGAGCGATTCCCGGTCAAACAGTAGTTCGCGCGGTTGCCGGGTAAGCTGGCCCGAACCTTGCTTGCACTCACTGCATCGAATTCACGATCCCTGTGCAGCGGAGACTGTGTTATGCCCCTCGCTCCCAATCCTTTTCTCCAGGCCAACGCTGCGGCCAAGTCCAAGGTGGACCTCGCGAGCAGCCAGCCGACTCCGGCTGCGCAGCCCAAGGACAACGGGTCCAGCTTTGCCCAGGTCTACAAGGACACCCAGAGCAAACCGGCCAAAGTAGCCGATAGCGTGGTCAAGTCGACTCGGGACAGCAGTGCCGCGGTACCGGCAAAAAAGGACGCGATCGCCAGCAAGCAGGACGATGCGGCAAAGCCGGCGGTTGCCGATAGCGGCAATTCCTTGCCTGCCAGCAAGACCGATGACAAGACCGCCACCGGCAGCGATACCGCTCAGGCTGGCAGTGATGACCAGGCGAGCACCGACGACAGCGGCAAGGACACCAGTGGCAGCGCTGCGGTGGCGGATGCCGCTCCGGTGGATCCGGTTGTCGATCCGGCGTTGATCCAGGCCGTCGTCACGCCGCCGGCTGCTCAAACGCCGCCCGTGCCGGTGCAGCCGCAACCGGTGGTGGAGGCGCCGCTGGCGGCGGCTGTGACCGCAGCGCCGGCGCAGGCTGCCACGACACCGTCGAGCACCGACGACTTCGACCCGAACGCCGATCCGTTGGACAACCTGCCGGTCGTGCGCCTGGCGATGGAGCAGAGCGGTCACGTGTCGGCCGCCAGCCAATCGACCACCCCCAAGACCGCCGGCAACGGCGACCAGGATCCGACCCAGGCGCAGAACCTGGCCGGTAACCTGGGTATGCTGGTGGATCAGAAAACCGACACCGGTACCACCGAACAGGGCGGCGAGAAGTCCTTCAAGGGCCTGATCGAAGATGGCCTGAAGGATCTGAAAAGCGCTTCCAGCGACACCCGTGTCGATGATTTCGCCAATCGCCTGGCGGCCTTGACCCAGGCAGCGGTACCCAAGACCGCCAATGCCCTGCCGGTCAACCAGCCATTGGCCATGCACCAGAGCGGCTGGACCGAGGAAGTGGTCAACCGGGTCATGTACCTGTCGAGTGCCAACCTCAAGTCCGCTGATATCCAGCTGGAGCCGGCGGAGCTCGGGCGGCTGGACATCAAGGTCAACATGGCGGCCGATCAGACCACGCAGATCAATTTCATCAGCGGTCATGCCGGTGTTCGTGATGCGCTGGAAGGCAACCTGTTCCGTCTGCGCGAGATGCTTCAGCAGCAGGGCCTGGGCCAGACCGATGTCAGCGTGTCCGACCAGGCGCGTGGCTGGGCCGGCCAGGGGCAGGACCCGCAACAGCAGCAACAGCAGGCCCAGAAGGGCAGCAGCAACGGTGGCACCCGCGTTGACGGTGGCGATGATGAGCTGTCCGTCGCAGCGGTCGGTGACGCAGCGGCGGCGGCCGGCACCAGCGTCGTGGTGGGCTCCAGCGCGGTCGACTACTACGCCTGAGGCCGCGCCTTTCAGCGCCTTGTCCTTGCAGGTGTCGTACCGCCGGCTCCTGCCGGGAGCTGCACGCCTTCATGGAAGCGGTCGGGCGGGCGTCTTTGCCGCCCGGTGCCGCTCTCGTCCTTTCTTTCGCCAACTCTGGCATAACACTTGCTCCTGCCTAGCCGTGCGACTGTGAAAAACCGAATAGTGACGGATTATTGGCATGGCGAAGAGCGAAGCAGCAGCGGTAAAGGAACCAGGCGGGAAAAGCAAACTCAAGCTGATTATCGTGATCGTGGTGGCGCTGTTGCTGGCCATCGGTCTGTCCGTGGGGGCGACCTGGTATTTTATGCACAGTGCCCAGAGCAAGCCCGCACCGGAGGCGCATGCCGAGGCGGCCCCGGCCGGCAAGCAGCCGGCGATCTACGAGCCGATGGCGCCAGCCTTCGTTGCCAATTTCAAGGACGCCACCGGCCGCCAGCGCTACATGCAGGTGAGCATCACCCTGCTGGCGCGCAACCAGGCTGATCTGGATGCCCTCAAAGTGCACATGCCGGTGATCCGCAACAACCTGGTCATGCTGTTCTCCGGGCAGACCTACGAAACCCTCGCGACTCCGGTCGGTCAGGAACTGCTGCGCCAGAAGGCCACTGCCAGCGTGCAGGAAGTGGCCCAGAAAGAGGTGGGCAAGGTCGTGGTCGAACAGTTGCTCTTCACTAACTACGTACTGCAGTAGGATCACGACATGGCCGTGCAGGACCTGCTGTCCCAGGATGAGATCGATGCCCTCTTGCATGGTGTCGACGACGGTCTGGTACAGACCGAAAACGTTGCCGACCCCGGCAGCGTCAAAAGTTACGACCTGACCAGCCAGGATCGCATCGTCCGTGGACGCATGCCGACCCTGGAGATGATCAACGAGCGTTTCGCCCGCTATACCCGTATCAGCATGTTCAACATGCTGCGCCGTTCCGCCGACGTGGCGGTGGGCGGGGTACAGGTGATGAAGTTCGGCGAATACGTGCACTCGCTGTACGTGCCGACCAGTCTCAACCTGGTCAAGATCAAGCCGCTGCGCGGCACTGCGTTGTTCATCCTCGACGCCAAGCTGGTGTTCAAGCTGGTGGACAACTTCTTCGGCGGCGACGGGCGTCACGCCAAGATCGAGGGCCGCGAGTTCACCCCGACCGAACTGCGGGTGGTGCGCATGGTGCTGGAGCAGGCCTTCGTCGATCTGAAGGAAGCCTGGCAGGCGATCATGGAAGTCAACTTCGAGTACATCAACTCGGAAGTGAACCCGGCCATGGCCAACATCGTCGGCCCGAGCGAGGCGGTGGTGGTGTCCACGTTCCATATCGAACTCGACGGCGGTGGCGGCGACCTGCACGTGACCATGCCGTATTCGATGATCGAGCCGGTGCGCGAAATGCTCGACGCCGGCTTCCAGTCGGACCTCGACGACCAGGACGAGCGCTGGGTCAAGGCCCTGCGCGAAGACGTGCTGGATGTGGCCGTGCCGCTCAGTGCCACCGTGGCCCGCCGTCAGCTGCGCCTGCGGGATATCCTGCACATGCAGCCGGGGGACGTGATTCCGGTGGAGTTGCCCGAGGACATGATTATGCGCGCCAACGGCGTGCCGTCGTTCAAGGTCAAGCTCGGTTCCCACAAGGGCAACCTGGCGTTGCAAGTGATTTCGCCGATCGAGCGCCGTTGAGCGCCCGATCAGGCATGTACCGTTAACTGAATTTCTGCCCGCCGAGGATGACTCATGGCTGACGAACACGATATGAACGACCAGGCCCTGGCTGACGAATGGGCGGCCGCCCTGGAAGAGTCCGGTGAATCCGGCCAGGCCGATATCGACGCCCTGCTGGCGGCCGATGCGGCCACCGCGCCGGGCTCCAACCGCCTGCCGATGGAGGAGTTCGGCAGCATGCCGAGGAGCCAGGACCCGGTCACCCTCGATGGGCCGAACCTGGACGTGATCCTGGATATTCCGGTGTCGATCTCCATGGAAGTCGGCAGCACCGATATCAACATCCGCAACCTGCTGCAGTTGAACCAGGGTTCGGTGATCGAGCTCGACCGCCTGGCCGGCGAGCCGCTGGACGTGCTGGTCAACGGTACGCTGATCGCCCACGGTGAAGTGGTGGTGGTGAACGAAAAGTTCGGTATCCGTCTGACCGACGTGATCAGCCCGAGCGAACGCATCAAGAAGCTGCGCTGAATGAGCAGGTTCCTCGGCGCACTCCTGTGGCTGCCGGTCTCTGCGCTGGCCGCCGAGCCCGCGGCCACGGCGGCAGCGGCCCCTGCGTCGACGGTCGGTGGCGGGATGGCCGGGCAGTTGACGCAACTGGTGCTGGGCCTGCTGCTGGTGCTGGCGGTGATCTTCGTCCTCGCCTGGCTGGTGCGCCGCGTGCAGCAGGCGGGGCCGGCGGGCAAGGGGCAGGTGATCGAAGTCGTTGGCTCCCGTGCGCTCGGGCCGCGTGACCGGCTGGTGCTGGTGCAGGTCGGCAAGGAGCAGATCCTGCTCGGCCTGACGCCGGGTACGATCACCCCGTTGCACGTGCTCAAGGAGCCGGTCCAGGTGCCCAATGGCGAGCCGGCGGCCCCGGAGTTCGCCCAACGCCTGATGGAATTGCTGGGTAAGGACAAGAAGTGATGGTTGCGTTGCGTTTCATCCTGACCCTGGCGCTGGTGCTGGCCACGCCGCTGGCGTTCGCTGCCGATCCGTTGTCGATCCCGGCGATCACCGTCGGCACGGGCGCCAACGGCCAGCAGGAATACTCGGTCAGCCTGCAGATCCTGCTGATCATGACGGCGCTGAGCTTCATCCCGGCGTTCGTCATCCTGATGACCAGCTTCACCCGGATCATCATCGTCTTCTCGATCCTGCGCCAGGCCCTGGGCCTGCAGCAGACGCCGTCGAACCAGATCCTCACCGGCATGGCGCTGTTCCTGACCCTGTTCGTCATGGCGCCGGTGTTCGACAAGGTCAACCAGCAGGCCCTGCAGCCCTATCTCGCCGAGAAGATGACGGCCCAGGATGCGGTGCTCAAGGCCCAGGGGCCGCTCAAGGATTTCATGCTGGCGCAGACCCGCAGCAGTGACCTGGAGCTGTTCATGCGCCTGTCCAAGCGCACCGACATCGCCTCGCCGGACCAGGCGCCGCTGACCATCATCGTGCCGGCCTTCGTCACTTCCGAGCTGAAGACCGCGTTCCAGATCGGTTTCATGATCTTCATCCCGTTCCTGATCATCGACCTGGTGGTCGCCAGTGTGCTGATGGCGATGGGGATGATGATGCTGTCGCCGCTGATCATTTCCCTGCCGTTCAAGATCATGCTGTTCGTGCTGGTGGATGGTTGGGCGCTGATCATCGGTACCCTGGCCAGCAGTTTTGGTGGTGTCTAGATATTTACGGGTAGCGTGCCATGACGCCTGAAGTAGCCATTGATATTTTCCGTGATGCCCTCTGGCTGACCACGCTGATGGTTTCGGTGCTGGTGGTGCCGAGCCTGATCGTCGGGTTGATCGTGGCGATGTTCCAGGCCGCCACGCAGATCAACGAACAGACCCTGGGTTTCCTGCCGCGCCTGCTGGTGATGCTGATTACCCTGATCGTGGCCGGGCCGTGGCTGGTGCAGAAGTTCATGGAGTACATCCAGTCGCTCTATGGCAGCATCCCGCAGGTCATCGGCTGACATGTCGCTGCTGGCGCTGACCGACGCGCAGATCAGCACCTGGGTCGCGAGCTTCATGTTGCCGCTGTTCCGGGTCGGCGCGGTGCTGATGACCATGCCGATTTTCGGTACCACCCTGGTTTCGCGACGGATCCGGATGTATTTCATCCTGGCCATTACCGTGGTGATCGCGCCCGGCCTGCCGCCGATGCCCGAAGTCCACCCGCTCGATCTCAGCGGGCTGATGCTGATCGCCGAGCAGATCATCATCGGCGCCTTGCTCGGTTTCTCCCTGCAACTGTTCTTCCAGGCCTTCGTGGTGGCCGGACAGATCGTCGCGATCCAGATGGGCATGGGCTTCGCCTCCATGGTCGACCCGGTCAACGGTGTCTCGACGGCGGTGATCGGGCAGTTCTTCACCATGCTGGTGACCCTGATGTTTCTCGGGATGAACGGTCACCTGGTGGTGTTCGAGGTGCTGACCGAGAGCTTCACCACCCTGCCGGTGGGCAGTGGCCTGGCGACCACGGATTTCTGGACGATCGTCGGCAAGCTCGGCTGGGTACTCGCCGCGGCGCTGATGCTGGTACTGCCGGCGATCACCGCGCTGCTGGTGGTCAACGTGGCCTTCGGCATCATGACCCGCGCCGCGCCGCAACTGAACATTTTCTCCATCGGCTTCCCGTTGACCCTGGCGTTGGGGATGCTGATCCTCTGGGTCAGCCTCGGGGATATTCTCAATCAGTATCAACCGCTGGTCGTCGAGGCCCTGCAGTTTTTACGTGAACTGGCACGGGCGCGCTGAGCATGGCAGAGAGCGAGAGCGGTCAGGACAAGACAGAAGAGCCCACGGAGAAACGCAAGAAGGACTCCCGGGAAAAGGGTGAGATCGCCCGCTCCAAGGAGCTCAATACGCTCGCGGTGATGCTGGCCGGGGCGGGTGGGCTGCTGGTCTTCGGCGGTACGCTGGCGCAGCAGATGGCCGAGCTGATGCGCTTGAACTTCACCCTGTCGCGCGAGGTGGTGCTCGACCAGCGCTACATGGCGATCTTCCTCATGCAGTCGGGCAAGCTGGCGATCCTGGCGGTGCAGCCGCTGCTGCTGACTCTGCTGATCGCCGCCTTCGTCGGGCCGATTTCCCTGGGTGGCTGGTTGTTCGCCGCCGGCAGCATGGCACCCAAGTTCAGCCGGATGAATCCGCTGGCCGGTCTCAAGCGGATGTTCTCGACCAAGGCCCTGGTGGAACTGCTCAAGGCCCTGGCGAAATTCTTCATCGTCCTGCTGGTGGCGCTGGCGGTGCTGTCGTCGGATATCGACGATCTGGTGCGGATAGCCCATGAGCCCCTGGAAATGGCGATTATCCACAGTCTGCAACTGGTCGGCTGGAGTGCCTTGTGGATGTCCCTCGGCCTGCTGCTGATCGCTGCGGTGGATGTGCCGGTGCAGTTGTGGGAAAGCCACAAGAAGCTGCTGATGACCAAGCAGGAAGTGCGCGACGAATACAAGGATCAGGAAGGGCGTCCCGAGGTCAAGCAGCGGATTCGCCAGTTGCAGCGGGAGATGTCCCAGCGTCGGATGATGGCGGCGATTCCCGAGGCCGACGTGGTCATCACCAACCCGACCCACTACGCGGTCGCGCTCAAGTACGATTCGGAAAAGGGCGGGGCGCCGATCCTGTTGGCCAAGGGTAACGACTTCATTGCCCTGAAGATCCGCGAGATCGCTGTCGAACACGAGATCATGCTGCTCGAATCACCGGCCCTGGCCCGTTCGATCTACTACTCCACCGAGCTGGAGCAGGAGATTCCGGCGGGGCTGTATCTGGCGGTGGCGCAGGTGCTGGCGTACGTCTACCAGATCCGCCAGTTCCGCGCGGGCAAGGGTCGCCGGCCGGACCCGCTCAAGGACGACCTGCCGATTCCGCCGGAGTTGCGCCGCGATTCCTGATGGGCCCGCAAGTCTTGCTTTCCCCCGCATTTTCAACGTCTTCGTCATAGTTGGAGAGCTTCTTGCAGAAGCAGCTCCACGACGCCCGCAGGCGTCAAAAGTTTGCTTCAAGGTGACGAGGAATACCGGTGGATCGCACTCAACTCATCAACACTGCACGCAGCAACCTGGCCGGCCTCGGTCGGGGCAACCTGGGTGTGCCGCTGCTGCTGTTGGTCATGCTGGCGATGATGATGTTGCCGGTGCCGGCCTTCCTGCTGGACGTGTTCTTCACCTTCAACATCGCCCTGTCGATCGTCGTCCTGCTGGTCTGCGTGTATGCGCTGCGGCCGCTGGATTTCGCGGTGTTCCCGACCATCCTGCTGGTCGCCACGCTGTTGCGCCTGGCGCTGAACGTGGCATCGACCCGGGTGGTCATGCTCCATGGCCAGGAAGGCCATGCCGCCGCGGGCAAGGTGATCCAGGCTTTCGGTGAGGTGGTGATCGGCGGTAACTACGTGGTCGGTATCGTGGTCTTCGCGATCCTGATGATCATCAACTTCGTCGTGGTCACCAAGGGTGCCGGGCGGATTTCCGAGGTGAGCGCGCGTTTCACCCTCGATGCGATGCCCGGCAAGCAGATGGCGATCGATGCCGACCTCAACGCCGGCCTGATCGACCAGGCCCAGGCCAAGGCGCGCCGTGCGGAAGTGGCCCAGGAGGCCGAGTTCTACGGTTCGATGGACGGTGCCAGCAAATTCGTCCGCGGTGACGCCATCGCCGGCCTGCTGATCCTGTTCATCAACCTGATCGGCGGCATGGCGGTCGGCATCTTCCAGCACAACATGACATTCGCCGACGCCGGCAAGGTCTACGCCCTGCTGACCATCGGTGACGGTTTAGTGGCGCAATTGCCATCACTGTTGTTATCCACAGCCGCGGCCATCATGGTGACCCGTGCCTCCGGCTCGGAAGACATGGGCAAGCAGATCAACCGGCAGATGTTCGCTTCGCCCAAGGCCCTGGCCGTGGCGGCCGGCCTGATGGCGGTCATGGGGCTGGTGCCGGGCATGCCGCACATCTCCTTCCTCAGCCTGGCGCTGCTGGCCGGTGGTGCGGCGTACCTGGTCTGGAAAAAACAGAATGTTGCCAAGGCCCAGGCCCTGGCCGAAGTCCAGCGCCAGCAGGAACTGCTGCCGTCGCCGGCCCGCGCCATGGAAACCAAGGAACTGGGCTGGGACGACGTGACCCCGATCGACATGATCGGCCTGGAAGTGGGCTACCGCCTGATTCCGCTGGTGGATCGCAACCAGGGCGGGCAGTTGCTGGCGCGGATCAAGGGCGTGCGCAAGAAGCTGTCCCAGGACCTGGGCTTTCTGATGCCCACCGTGCATATTCGTGACAACCTCGACCTGGCGCCCAGCGCCTACCGCCTGACCCTGATGGGGGTGATACTGGCCGAGGCCGAGATCTATCCCGAGCGCGAACTGGCGATCAACCCGGGGCAGGTCTATGGCACGCTCAACGGGATTACCGCCAAGGACCCGGCCTTCGGGCTGGATGCGGTCTGGATCGAGATCAGCCAGCGCGCCCAGGCACAGTCGCTGGGCTACACCGTGGTCGATGCCAGTACCGTGGTCGCGACCCACCTCAACCAGATTCTGTACAAGCACTCCAGCGAGCTGATCGGTCACGAGGAAGTCCAGCAACTCATGCAACTGCTGGCCAAGAACTCGCCGAAACTGGCCGAGGAACTGGTGCCGGGGATCATTTCCCTGTCGCACCTGCTCAAGGTGCTGCAGGCGTTGCTCGCCGAACACGTGCCGGTGCGCGATATCCGCACCATTGCCGAAGCGATCGCCAACAATGCCTCCAAGAGTCAAGATACTGCCGCTTTGGTTGCCGCCGTGCGTGTCGGTTTATCCCGCGCAATCGTCCAAAGCATTGTAGGGCTTGACTCCGAGCTGCCTGTGATCACCTTGGAACCCAGGTTGGAACAAATATTGCTCAATAGTCTGCAGAAGGCCGGACAAGGCTCGGAAGAGGGCGTTCTGCTCGAACCGAGCATGGCTGAAAAGCTTCAGCGTTCACTGATTGAGGCCGCCCAGCGTCAAGAGATGCAGGGGCAGCCGGTGATCCTGCTGGTAGCCGGTCCGGTTCGCGCGATGCTTTCGCGGTTCGGACGCCTGGCGGTACCCAGCCTGCATGTGCTGGCTTACCAGGAAATTCCGGACAACAAGCAAGTCACCATCGTTGCGACAGTAGGGCCCAACGGCTGAGGTAGTGGGTTATGCAAGTTAAGCGTTTTTTCGCCGCCGATATGCGTCAGGCCATGAAGCTGGTTCGTGACGAATTGGGCTCGGACGCGGCCATCATCGGCAACCGCCGGATCGCCGGCGGTGTCGAGCTGACGGCTGCGCTCGACTACAAGCTCTCGGCCCTGGCCCCACGGGTTCCGAACATGGAGCTCGAGGACGAGTTGCGCAAGACCCAGTCGCGGATCGTCACCGCCCAGGCCGAACTGAGCCTGCGCAGCGAAGGTGAAAGCGATGCAGGCACCAACCGCCAACTGTTCGCCGGCCTGCCGCTGACCGCGGCGGAACCGCTGATCGAACCGACCTTCGACGAGCCACGCCGTCCGGCTCCGGCCCCGGCTGCAGCGGCCCCGGCGGTGGACCAGCGGGTTTTCGAGTCGATGCGCTCGGAGCTCAACGGCCTGCGTGAACTGCTGGAAGTCCAGCTCGGCTCGCTGGCCTGGAACCAGTTGCAGGGGCGTCAGCCGGAGCAGGCCAACCTGTGGCGACGCCTGCAGCGCATCGGCTTGTCCGGGCCGCTGTCGCGCGACCTGCTGGCACTGATCACCGACATCCAGGACCCACGCCAGGCCTGGCGCATGCTGCTGGCGCACCTGGCACGCATGATCGTCACGCCCGAGATCGAACCGCTGGAAGAGGGCGGGGTGATCGCCATGGTCGGCCCGGCCGGCATGGGCAAGACCACGACCCTGGCCAAGCTGGCCGCACGCTACGTACTCAAGTACGGCGCACAGAATATCGCGCTGGTAAGCATGGACAGCTTCCGCATTGGCGCCCAGGAGCAGCTCAAGACGCTGGGGCGGATTCTCAATGTCTCCGTGACCCATGTCGACCCCGGCCAGTCCCTGGCCCAGGCCCTCGATCCGCTGCTGCGCAAGCGCGTGGTGCTGATCGACACCGCCGGCCTGCAGGCCAGCGACCCGGCCTTGCGCATGCAGCTGGAAAGCCTGGCCGGTCGCGGGATCAAGGCGAAGAACTATCTGGTCCTGGCCACCACCAGCCAGAAGCAGGTGCTCACCGCCGCCTACCATAGCTACAAGCGCTGTGGCCTGGCCGGTTGCATCCTGACCAAACTGGACGAGACGGCAAGCCTCGGCGAAGTGCTGAGCCTGGCCATCAGCCATGAACTGCCGGTGGCCTATCTGACCGATGGCCCGCGGATCCCGGACGATCTGCATCTGCCACGCCGTCACCAGCTGGTGAGCCGGGCGGTGAGTGTGCAGATGCAGGAAGAACCCAGCGAAGAGGCCATGGCCGATATGTTCGCTGACATCTACCACAGCCCCTCCAAACGAGTGGGGTGAGGTAACCATGAAGACGTTGCAACGCATCTACATCGATGGTCTGCCAGGCATTAGTCTCCCTCGGGAGCGCGCAGCCAGTTATGTGGCCTTCCGTCTACGCAAGACAAGGTAAGAAGAGAACATGGGTAGCATGCATCCCGTACAGGTGATTGCGGTGACCGGCGGCAAGGGTGGCGTCGGGAAGACTAACGTGTCAGTGAACTTGTCCCTGGCGCTGGCTGAGCTTGGCCGGCGTGTCATGCTGCTGGATGCCGACCTGGGCCTGGCGAATGTCGACGTTCTGCTGGGGCTGACCCCGAAACGGACCCTGGCCGATGTGATCGAGGGCCGCTGCGAGTTGCGCGATGTGCTGCTGCAGGGGCCTGGCGGGATCCGTATCGTGCCGGCGGCCTCCGGCACCCAGAGCATGGTCAATCTCAATCCGGCCCAGCATGCCGGCCTGATCCAGGCGTTCAGCGATATCGGCGACAATCTCGACGTGCTGGTGATCGACACCGCTGCGGGTATTGGTGACTCGGTGGTCAGTTTTGTCCGCGCGGCCCAGGAAGTGCTGCTGGTGGTCTGCGACGAGCCGACCTCGATCACCGACGCCTACGCGCTGATCAAGCTGCTCAACCGCGACTACGGCATGAATCGTTTCCGGGTGCTGGCCAACATGGCCCAGAGCCCGCAGGAAGGGCGCAACCTGTTCGCCAAGTTGACCAAGGTCACGGACCGCTTCCTTGACGTGGCCCTACAATACGTCGGCGCCGTTCCCTACGACGAATGCGTTCGCAAGGCCGTGCAGAAGCAGCGTGCGGTCTACGAAGCCTTCCCACGTTCGAAATGTGCCCTGGCGTTCAAGGCTATCGCGCAGAAGGTCGACACCTGGCCGTTGCCCGCCAACCCGCGGGGGCACCTGGAGTTCTTCGTCGAACGTCTGGTACTTCAAACGAGTGCGGGACCGGTGCTATGACTGCAAGTGGCTATCGCATGTATTCCAAGTCTTCGCGTGACAGCCAGTATGAATTGATCGAGCGATACGCGCCGCTGGTCAAGCGCATCGCCTATCACCTGCTGGCACGGCTGCCGGCCAGTGTTCAGGTCGAGGACCTGATCCAGGCCGGGATGATCGGCCTGCTCGAGGTTTCGACCAAGTACGACTCGGGCAAGGGCGCGAGTTTCGAGACCTATGCCGGTATCCGCATTCGTGGCGCGATGCTCGACGAGGTGCGCAAGGGCGACTGGGCACCCCGTTCGGTACACCGCAACACCCGCATGGTCAGTGACGCAATCCGCGCAATTGAAGCGAAAACCGGTCGCGACGCTAAAGATCATGAAGTTGCAGCCGAACTCCAGTTGAGTCTCGATGATTATTACGGGATTTTGAATGATACCTTGGGCAGCCGCCTGTTCAGTTTCGACGACCTGTTGCAGGACGGCGAACATGAAGGGTTGCATGAGGATGGCGCGAGTGCTCATCTCGAACCGTCGCGCGATCTGGAGGATGAACGCTTCCAGGCCGCACTGGCGGACGCGATCGCCAATTTGCCGGAGCGTGAGCGGCTGGTGTTGTCGCTGTACTACGACGAGGAGTTGAACCTCAAGGAAATCGGTGAGGTCCTGGGGGTCAGCGAATCACGGGTCAGCCAGTTGCATAGCCAGTGCGCAGCCCGTTTGCGGGGGCGTTTGGGAGAGTGGCGAGCGCGTTGACGGGGCAGTGTGTGGGGACACTGCGAACGAGACCGATGCAGCGTGTGACGGTGTATCGGCGGCTCGGCCGGTTGTGGTTTCCATGCAGTAGGGTACAGAGCCTTGTCGAGTGTTGTGCCGAATTGATTTAACAGCGCGTCCAGGTGCTGAAACGCGTTTAAGACTGCTTGGAGGTCGAATTGAACAAGAACATGAAAATCCTCATTGTTGATGACTTTTCAACGATGCGGCGGATCATCAAGAACCTGTTGCGTGATCTCGGGTTCACCAACACTGTCGAGGCCGATGACGGTACTACCGCCATTCCGGTGCTGAACAGTGGCAGCATCGACTTTCTGGTCACCGACTGGAACATGCCCGGCATGACCGGCATCGATCTGCTGCGTCACGTGCGTGCCGACGAGAAACTCAAGCACCTGCCGGTCCTGATGGTAACGGCCGAGGCCAAGCGCGAGCAGATCATCGAGGCCGCACAGGCCGGTGTGAACGGCTATGTGGTCAAACCATTCACGGCCCAGGCGTTGAAAGAGAAGATCGAGAAGATCTTCGAACGCATCGGTTGATGAAGTCCGCCACGGGGGCGCTATGGAGCACTACGAATCCTCTCTGGGCGATTTTGAATCGACCCTGAAAAAACATGCTCGTGAGCTGGTCGAAAGCCTTGAAAAAGGCCGCTTCGGCGACGCCGTGCAAATGATCCATGAGCTGAACCAGGCCCGTGACCGCGGCTTGTATCTGGAAGTCGGCAAGCTGACCCGCGAGCTGCACAGTGCGATCGTCAATTTCCAGATCGATCCCACCATGCCGCAAGCCGAGGAAGTCTCGCAGATCACCGATGCCACCGAGCGCCTGTCCTATGTGGTCAGGCTGACCGAGGCTGCGGCCAACCGCACCATGGATCTGGTGGAGAGCGCGACCCCGCGGATCAATGGCCTGAATGACGAGGCCAAGGCGCTGAGCGCCGACTGGGGGCGGTTCATGCGGCGCGAGGTCGGTGCCGAGGAATTCCGTGCGTTGGCCCGCCGGGTCGACAGTTTTCTGACGCGCAGCGAGCAGGAAACCCAGGCGGTTTCGAGCGAGCTCAACGACATCCTGCTGGCCCAGGATTATCAGGATCTGACCGGCCAGGTGATCAAGCGCGTCACGCAGATGGTCACCGAGGTCGAGAGCAACCTGCTCAAGCTGGTGCTGATGGCCAGCCATGTGGATCGCTTTGCCGGCATCGAACATGACCGTGAAGCGATCCTTGCGCAAAAAGATCCACAAAAACAAATGGCAAAGGGTGAAGGTCCGCAGATTCATGCCGATAAACGTGAAGACGTTGTGTCCGGCCAGGACGATGTCGACGATTTGCTTTCCAGCCTTGGATTCTAGGAGCACCCATACACATGAGCTTCGGCGCCGATGAAGAGATCCTTCAGGATTTCCTGGTTGAGGCCGGCGAGATTCTTGAGCAACTGTCCGAACAACTGGTCGAGCTGGAAAGCCGGCCGGACGATGCTGACCTGCTCAATGCCATCTTTCGCGGTTTTCACACTGTAAAAGGGGGCGCCGGCTTCCTCCAGCTCAACGAGCTGGTGGAGTGCTGTCACATCGCCGAGAACGTGTTCGACATCCTGCGCAAGGGTGAGCGTCGCGTCGACGCCGAGCTGATGGACGTGGTCCTGGAAGCGCTCGATGCGGTCAACGGCATGTTCGGCCAGGTGCGCGAGCGCAGCCCGATCACTCCAGCGACCCCGGAGCTGCTGGCGGCCCTGTCGCGCCTGGCGGAACCCGCCGGTGCCGAACCGGCGCCGGAGCCCGTGGCCGAGGTCGCGGCAGCCGAGCCGGAACCGGTGGCCGAACCGGTCGCCGAAAGCCCGTCCGGCGACATCACCGACAATGAATTCGAACAGTTGCTCGACTCCCTCGACGGTGGCAAGGCCGATGCGCCACAAGCCGCCAGCGAAGGCGAGGCCGAGAGCGATGAAATCACCGATGCCGAGTTCGAGTCCCTGCTCGACCAGTTGCATGGCAAGGGCCAGTTCGCGCCCGACGCCGTGGCGGCTTCGGCCCAGGCACCGACCGCCGAGGCGGCCGGTGAGCAGCCTGACAGCGGCGACATTACCGACGACGAATTCGAAGCCCTGCTCGATCAGTTGCATGGCAAGGGCACGTTCAAGGTCGAGGGGATCGACACCGCTGCGGCGGCGGCCCAGGCCGCGGAAGTGACCGGTGCCTCCGGCAGCGACCTGATCACCGATCAGGAGTTCGAGTCCCTGCTCGACGAACTGCACGGCAAGGGCAAGTTCACCGATGTGGCGGCCAGTGCCGCCGCGCCGGCCGTCGCCAAGCCGGCCGCCGTCTCTGCACCGGCCGCCGCCTCGGCCACTTCCGCCCCGGCCGCCAAGGCTCCGGCGGCAGCGGCTGCGGCCTCACCGGCGCCAGCGGCGAAAGCGGCACCCGCCCCGGCTGCCGCCGCGGCGCCCCCGGCTCCGGCCCGTGCCCCGGCACCAGCCGCCGCGGGCGCAGGCGACAAGCCGGCTGCCAGTGAAGCGGAAACCACGGTGCGGGTCGACACCGCGCGCCTGGACGAGATCATGAACATGGTCGGCGAGCTGGTGCTGGTGCGTAACCGCCTGGTGCGCCTGGGGCTCAACAGCGGCGACGAGGCCATGTCCAAGGCGGTGTCCAACCTCGATGTGGTGACCGCCGACCTGCAGACCGCGGTGATGAAGACCCGCATGCAGCCGATCAAGAAAGTCTTCGGCCGCTTCCCGCGCCTGGTCCGTGACCTGGCCCGGCAGTTGAAGAAAGAGATCAACCTGGAACTGGTGGGTGAGGAAACCGACCTCGACAAGAACCTCGTCGAGGCACTGGCCGACCCGCTGGTCCACCTGGTGCGCAACTCGGTCGACCACGGTATCGAAGAGCCGGCCGACCGCGAAGCGATGGGCAAGCCGCGCAGTGGTCGGGTGGTGCTTTCGGCCGAACAGGAAGGCGACCACATCCTGCTGTCGATCTCCGATGACGGCAAGGGCATGGATGCCGACGTGCTGCGCAGCATCGCCGTGAAGAAGGGCCTGATGGACAAGGATGCGGCGGATCGCCTGAGCGAGACCGACTGCTTCAACCTGATCTTCGCCCCGGGTTTCTCGACCAAGACCGAGATCTCCGACGTGTCCGGCCGCGGCGTCGGCATGGACGTGGTGAAGACCAAGATCGCCCAGCTCAACGGCACCATCAATATCTACTCGACCAAGGGCAAGGGCTCGAAGATCGTCATCAAGGTGCCGCTGACCCTGGCGATCATGCCGACCCTGATGGTCATGCTCGGCAACCAGGCCTTCGCGTTCCCGCTGGTCAACGTCAACGAGATCTTCCACCTCGACCTGTCGCGCACCAACGTGGTCGACGGCCAGGAAGTGGTGATCGTGCGCGACAAGGCCTTGCCGCTGTTCTATCTCAAGCGCTGGCTGGTCAGTTCCGCTGTTCATGAAGAGCAGCGCGAGGGCCATGTGGTGATCCTTTCCGTCGGCACCCAACGCATCGGCTTTGTCGTCGATCAATTGGTTGGCCAGGAGGAAGTGGTAATCAAGCCTCTGGGCAAAATGCTGCAGGGAACCCCGGGCATGTCGGGCGCCACCATCACCGGTGACGGTCGCATCGCGCTGATTCTCGATGTGCCGAGCATGCTCAAGCGTTACGCCGCGCGGCGTATTTGATTCTGGTACGGCGACAGGACATGAGTCCTGCGCCGTGTCTAACGGAGTGTTTATGGTAGTCAAGGTCCTGGTGGTGGATGACTCGGGTTTTTTCCGCCGCCGCGTCTCGGAAATCCTTTCGGCGGATACGAGCATCCAGGTCGTCGGTACGGCGACCAACGGTAAAGAAGCGATTGATCAGGCGCTGGCGCTCAAGCCGGATGTGATCACCATGGACTACGAGATGCCGATGATGGATGGCATCACGGCAGTGCGGCACATCATGCAGCGCTGCCCGACTCCGGTGTTGATGTTTTCCTCCCTGACCCACGAAGGCGCCCGCGTCACGCTCGACGCGCTGGATGCCGGTGCCGTGGACTTCCTGCCGAAGAACTTCGAAGACATCTCGCGCAACCCCGAGAAGGTCAAGCAACTGCTGTGCGAGAAGGTTCACAGCATCTCGCGCAGCAACCGTCGTTTCAGCAGCTACAGTGCCCCGGCGCCGCAGCCCGCTGCCGCTCCGGCACCGTCCGCCACCAGCAGTTTCTCCAGCAGCCATGCCCCGGCTCCCGCGCCGGTACGCAATGCGCCGCCGCCCAGCCGCAGCGCGCCACCGGCCGCCACCGCCAGCACTTCCGGCACGCCCAAGCGCAAGGCCTACAAGCTGGTGGCGATCGGTACCTCGACGGGTGGGCCGGTGGCCCTGCAGCGCGTGCTGACGCAATTGCCGGCGAACTTCCCGGCGCCGATCGTGCTGATCCAGCATATGCCGGCCGCCTTCACCAAGGCCTTTGCCGAGCGCCTGGACAAGCTCTGCCGGATCAGCGTCAAGGAAGCCGAGGATGGTGACATCCTGCGTCCGGGCCTGGCCCTGCTGGCGCCAGGTGGCAAGCAGATGATGGTCGACGCCCGCGGCGCGGTGAAAATCCTGCCGGGCGACGAGCGTCTCAACTACAAGCCTTGCGTGGACATCACCTTCGGTTCCGCGGCCAAGTCCTACGGCGACAAGGTTCTGGCGGTGGTGCTGACCGGCATGGGTGCCGACGGTCGCGAAGGCGCGCGCCTGCTCAAGCAGGGCGGCAGTGCGGTCTGGGCCCAGGATGAAGCGAGCTGCGTGATCTATGGCATGCCAATGGCGATCGTCAAGGCCGACCTGGCCGACGCCGTCTACAGCCTGGACGATATCGGCAAGCACCTGGTCGAGGCCTGTCTCTGATGGATGTGTTGAGCCTCATCGGTATCATCATGGCCTTTGTCGCCATTATCGGCGGCAACTTCCTCGAAGGCGGTCATATCGGCGCCCTGGCCAACGGCCCGGCGGCGCTGATCGTGCTCGGCGGGACCATCGGCGCGGCGTTGCTGCAGTCGCCGATGAGCGCCTTCAAGCGTGCCATCCAGATTCTCGGCTGGATCTTTTTCCCGCCCCGGGTCGACCTGGCCGGCGGTATCGACCGGGTGGTCAACTGGAGCCTCACCGCGCGCAAGGAAGGCCTGCTGGGCCTGGAAGGCGTGGCCGATACCGAACCCGACAGCTACTCGCGCAAGGGCCTGCAACTGCTGGTCGACGGCGCCGAGCCGGAAGCCATCCGCAGCATTCTCGAGGTGGATTTTTTCACCCAGGAAAGCCGTGACATCGAAGCCGCCAAGGTCTTCGAAAGCATGGGCGGCTACGCCCCGACCATCGGCATCATCGGTGCGGTGATGGGCCTGATCCACGTCATGGGCAACCTCAGCGATCCGTCGCAGTTGGGCAACGGCATCGCCGTGGCCTTCGTCGCCACCATCTACGGCGTGGCCAGTGCCAACCTGGTGCTGCTGCCGATCGCCAGCAAGCTGAAGTCGATCGCGGTACGCCAGTCGCGCTATCGCGAGATGCTGCTCGAAGGCATCCTGTCGATTGCCGAAGGCGAGAACCCGCGCTCCATCGAATTGAAGCTCCAGGGCTTCATGGATTGATGGAGTAGTCATGGCCAGGCGTCGCCACCACGAAGAGCATGTGAACCACGAGCGTTGGCTGGTCTCCTATGCCGACTTCATCACCCTGCTGTTCGCGTTCTTCGTGGTCATGTATTCGATCTCGTCGATCAACGAAGGCAAGTACAAGATCATTTCCCAGGCGCTGGTCGGCGTGTTCACCGATGCCGACCGCAGCATCAAGCCGATCCCCATCGGCAACGAGCGCCCGGTCACCGTCAAGCCGGCCGATCCGCTGATCAAGGATGCCGAGCAGACCGACGCGGCCCTGGGGCAGGGCGCGGCGGACCCGCTCAAGAGCATCGCCGACGATATCAGCGCGGCGTTCGGCGACCTGATCAGCTCCAACCAGATGACTGTGCGCGGCAACGAACTGTGGGTGGAGATCGAACTCAATTCCGGTCTGTTGTTCGGCAGCGGCGATGCCTTGCCCAGCGACAAGGCGTTCGACATCATCGCCAAGGTGGCGAAAATCCTGAAGCCGTTCGACAACCCGATCCATGTCGAGGGCTTCACCGATGATCAGCCGATCCGCACGGCGCAGTATCCGACCAACTGGGAACTGTCCTCGGCGCGTTCGTCGAGCATCGTGCGGATGATGGCGATGGAAGGGGTCAACCCGCAGCGCATGGCGTCGGTGGGTTATGGCGAGTTCCAGCCGGTGGCCAACAACGCCACGGCCGAAGGGCGCGCGCGCAATCGCCGGGTGGTACTGGTGGTGTCGCGCAACCTCGACGTGCGACGCAGCCTGACCGGTACCGGCACCGCCAATGCAACACCCGATGCGGCATTGAAGCGGGCTGGCACACAAACTGCACCGCCAGCGGTAAAGCAAGCGGTACGCGAGAGCTCCGTCAATTCTCCGGCACCTGCTCTATAACTTGGCGCTATTTCTCGGCGGGCCTGGGGTTTGGCCGGGAGGAACACACTGAATGAGAGTCTGGGCAGTAGCCAATCAAAAAGGTGGCGTCGGTAAGACCACTTCCTCCATCGCTCTGGCCGGGCTGCTGGCCGAGGCGGGCAAGCGTGTGGTCGTCGTCGACCTCGACCCGCACGGGTCGATGACCAGCTACTTCGGCTACGATCCGGACACTCTGGAGCACAGCAACTTCGACCTGTTCCAGCACAAGGGCCAGGTGCCCGAGGGCCTGCCGGGCCAGTTGCTGCTGTCCACCAGTGACGAACGGATTTCCCTGCTGCCGTCCAGCACCGCGCTGGCGACCCTCGAGCGTCTGTCGCCGGGCCAGAGCGGCCTTGGCCTGGTGATCGCCAAGAGTCTGGCGCAGCTGTGGCAGGACTTCGACTACGCGGTGATCGACAGCCCGCCGCTGCTGGGCGTGCTGATGGTCAATGCATTGGCGGCCAGCCAGCAGCTGGTGGTGCCGGTCCAGACCGAACACCTGGCGGTGAAAGGCCTGGAGCGCATGGTCAACACCCTGGCGATGATCAACCGATCGCGCCGCCAGGCCTTGCCGTTCACCATCGTGCCGACCCTGTTCGACCGGCGTACCCAGGCCTCCATGGGCACCTTGCGGGTACTGCGCGACAAGTTTCCCGAGGCGATCTGGCAAGGCTACATACCGGTCGACACACGCCTGCGCGATGCCAGCCGGGCAGGGGTCACGCCCTCGCAGTTCGACGGCAAGAGCCGGGGCGTGCTGGCCTACCGTGCCTTGCTCAAGCATCTGCTGGCCCAGCAGCTCGTACCGCAGGTGGCCTGACGTGTTGCACTCAAGTCACCTGCCGTTTCAGCCGATAACTCCTACAGGACACTGTAGCGGGACATTTTCATGGGCATTCAGATGATCCGTCCCGTCGATATCACTACCCGTCCGCAACTGGCGCTGCAGTCCTATCTGGACGCCTTGCTCCAGGAGGCGACCGAAGAACTGCCGGTGGAGCTGGCGGTCGAGCCGGCAGTCGAGATCCCGCTGCCGGTCGAACCCGAGCCGGTCAGCGAGCTGGATGAATTCCAGGCCGCGGTGCTGGAGGAACAGGCCCGCGATGCCCTGGCCGCCCAGGCGCTGGCGATTGCGTCGGCGCCGCTGGCCAAGGTCGACGTGCCAGTGGCCCGGGCCGAGGTGCCGGTGGCCGAGCCGGTCGCGCCGGTGCTGGTGGAGCCGGTGGTCGAGGTGCATCTGCCTCCCGCCGAGCACACGCCACCGCCGCCGGTGGCGGGCGATTCGCGTCCGTATTGGGCGGCGGAGCCGTTCGAATGCCTGTTGTTCGACGTCGCCGGGCTGACCCTGGCGGTGCCGCTGGTCTGCCTCGGGTCGATCTATTCCCTGGCCGGCCAGGAGCTGACGCCACTGTTCGGGCAACCGGAATGGTTCCTCGGCATACTGCCGAGCCAGGCCGGTAACCTGAAGGTGCTGGATACCGCCCGCTGGGTGATGCCCGATCGCTATCGCGACGACTTCCGCCAGGGGCTGCAATACGTTATTTCGGTTCAGGGCTATGAGTGGGGGCTGGCGGTGCATCAGGTCAGCCGTTCGCTGCGCCTGGACCCCAACGAGATCAAATGGCGCACCCAGCGTGGGCAGCGGCCGTGGCTGGCTGGCACGGTCATCGAACACATGTGTGCGTTGCTCGACGTCTCCGAGCTGGCCGAGTTGATCGCCAGCGGTGCCGTCAAGCAAATGCAGTTGAACAAGCCGACATAAACAACAGCCCAGGGCGACCAGTGCGCCAGGGCGTCAGACAGCACACACACCGTATCAACGGTAATCGAGGGGCAGGGGTATGAATAAGTCAGCGTCTTCACAGGGTTCCGATGATCCAATCCTGCAGTGGGTGACGTTCAAGCTGGACAATGAGTCCTACGGCATCAACGTGATGCGGGTCCAGGAAGTCCTGCGCTATACCGAAATCGCCCCGGTACCGGGTGCGCCAAGCTACGTGCTGGGGATCATCAACCTGCGCGGCAACGTCGTCACCGTGATCGACACCCGCCAGCGTTTCGGCCTGATGCCGACCGAGGTCAACGACAACACCCGTATCGTCATCATCGAGGCCGACAAGCAGGTGGTCGGGATCATGGTCGACAGCGTGGCGGAAGTGGTCTACCTGCGTCAGTCGGAAGTCGAGACCGCACCGAACGTCGGCAACGAAGAGTCGGCCAAGTTCATCCAGGGCGTCTGCAACAAGAACGGCGAACTGCTGATCCTGGTCGAGCTGGACAAGATGATGACTGAAGAAGAATGGTCCGAGCTGGAGAGCATCTGATTGATTCTTGAGGTCGTGGTCATCCTCCTGGTCCTGTTGTGGATCGGGACAGTGGTGATGTTCCTGATCCACGTGCGCAATCAGCAGAAGATTGCCGCACAGCAGGCCGAGGGTGATGCGTTGCGAGACCAGCGCATCAAGGAACTGGCCCGTCGGGTCGACAACTTTCAGAACGGCACGGTGCGCATGGGCGAGGATCTGCACGAGTTGCGTGCGGTGGTCGCGCCCCTGCCGGACAAGCTGGCCCAACTGGAACAGCGCGATCCCTCGACCCTGTCCTTCGCCCAGGCCGCCCGGCTGGTCGGCATGGGGGCCAGCGTCGATGAACTGACCCAGGCCTGTGGGCTGACCCAGGCCGAAGCCGAGCTGATGAGCAAGCTGCATCGCAGTTGAGCCGGACGCAGCTCCGTCCGTGGTCGGCTGGCGGATAGGGCAGGGTTCAGGCAGGCCTCCCGGCCTGCCTTCACATTCAGTAATCGTCGCCCCGCTCGGTCACGTCCTTTTCCAACGGCTGCGGCAGCGGCTCGAAACCCTGGGGTATCTTGCCCTTCAGATTCCAGGCGAAAGCGATGATCACCGCGATGGTTCGGTACAGCTCCTCGGGAATGCTGTCGCCCAGTTCCAGGCGTGCCAGCAGTTTCACCAGCTCGGCGTTCTCGTAGATCGGCACTTCGTAGTCGCGGGCCAGCTTGAGGATGGCTTCGGCCAGTGCCTCGTCGCCCTTGGCGGTCAGGGTCGGGGCCTGCTGGCCGTCGTACTTGAGGGCGATGGCCTGGCGTGGGGGGTTGGGGTTTCTCATGCGGTTTCGTCGACCCAGCGTTGTTCCAGTCGGGTTTGATTGCCCTGCGGCGGCGTGCCCCGGTGGCAGTCGAGTTCGCCGACGTTGAGCCCGGAGGCGAGCAGGCGCTCGCGCAGGGCGTCCAGCTGGCTTTCGATCAGGCTTGCGGTTTGCTCGCGTTCGGCCCAGAGATGGCCGGACAGGCTGCCGCTCAGCAGTTGCGCCTGGACGTGCAGCGGGCCCAGCGGGTCGAGGTCGAAGGCCAGCTCCACGCGCCACAACTGGGCTTTCTGTTCGCGTGGCTCGGCCTTCTCGGACGATGGCCGTTCTTCCCGTTCCTCGCGCTGGATCCTGACCTGCAGGGGCACGATGTCCTGCAGGTTGCGCATGGGAATTTCCAGTTGCCAGGTGGTCTGCAGGTTGCCATCAGGGGTGCGGCCGGTCTGTTCCAGGCTCGACAGCTGGTGGCTCTGCAGGCGTGAGACGGCTGCCGCGGCGAGGCGCAACAGGTTCTCCAGGTCGCCTTCGCCGGCCAGGTTCTGCAGCAGCCGCGAGGGCAGCGGAAAGCTGATCGGCTGTGGCTTGCCGCCGACCTGGCCGAGCGCACCCAGAGCGCTGCGGACAAAGCCCGGCAGGGCCTGGGCGAGCACCGCGGCGCTGGCGCCCGGGTTGCTCGCGGCACCGTCCGGCAACTGCGGCATGATCTGCGCGATCAGGCGCAGCAGGTTGCCCTTGAGGTCGGGCACCATGGCCGGGTTCTGGCCCGCCAGCAGCCTGGCCTCGAGGAACAGCCCGCTGTTCTGCAGGAGCTGGGCCAGGGTCCTGGGATTGCTCAGTTGGCTGATGTCCGGCAGGTCGCCGAGCAGGGTGGCGATGGCGCTGCGCAGTTCGGCCGGCAGCCCGGCGCTATCCGGCAGGTTCTGCAGGCTGTTGAGCAGGCCTTCCAGCGAGCCCTGGCGGCCTTGCTGGGCGAGCAACTGTTGGGTCACCGCCAATTGGTCCAGGCGTGCGCCCTGCGGTACGAAGGTCAGGCTCTGCGAGCCTTCGACCAGGGCGCTGAGCAGGCTGCCGATGCGCAGCGGTTGCGGGCTGTCGAGGGTCAGCGTGGTGCCGCTGAGGGCGGTGTTGAGCAGGCCCACCAGCGAACGATAGACCTGCGGCTGGCCCGGTACCTGCGGCAATGCCTGGCTGGTCAGGACCTTGCCCTGCAACAGCGTGCCGACCGGCAGTTGCGTGGTGTCGAGGCGGGTCAGGGCGGCGACGCTGGCACTGAGCGCCTGTTGCACGGTGATCGCCAGGTTGCCGGCCGAGGGCTGGGTCACGGTCAACTGGGCGCCCTGGGGCAGAGGCTGGTTGCTGCTGGCCTGCACGGTGGTCTGGCGGCCGTTGTCGGTGGTCAGCTTGAGCAGCAGCTGGAAGGTCTGGTCGGTCTGTTTGAGCGACAGCACATCGGCCCTGGCGCTTTGCCCGGGGGCGATCAGTCCTTCCTGTGGCAGTGTCAGCTTCAGCAATTCGCCGGCGAGCACTGCCGGGCGGCTGCCGGCCGGAATCAACTGGGCCAGCCCAGGGATATTGAATTCGCCTGTCATCGGGTCGCAACCTGTCGAGATAGCCCTCTTGGGAGTAGGGCAATGCATGTATAATGCCGCGCCGTCTCCCGAAACAATGTTCAAACTATCGCATAAATTGACCCAGCTCTCTGGAACGGGCTGCAAAAGCATTTATGCTGCCTTACGTTAACGGCCGCGTCATGGCCGACTTGAGAACCGCAAAAGGCTTCGATCATTTGACCAGCCCTCTTCTAGAAGCCGTAGCGCTTGCCTGTGAGCGTGATTGGCGGATGCTGTTCGAGAACCTCGAACTGCGCCTGAGTCCCGGCGACATGTTGCAGATCAGCGGCCCCAACGGCAGCGGCAAGACCAGCCTGCTACGCCTGCTGGCCGGCCTGATGCAGCCCACCAGCGGCGAGATCCGCCTCAATGGCCAGCCGCTGAACAGCCAGCGCAGCGAACTGGCGCGCACGCTCCTGTGGATCGGCCATGCCGCCGGGATCAAGGACTTGCTGAGTGCCGAGGAGAACCTGCGCTGGCTCTGTGCACTGCACCGGCCGGCCGAGCGCGAGGCGATCTGGCAGGCCCTGGCCGCTGTCGGCCTGCGCGGTTTCGAGGATGTGCCCTGTCATACCCTGTCCGCCGGCCAGCAGCGCCGCGTGGCCCTGGCCCGGCTGTACCTGGACAGCCCGCCGCTGTGGATTCTCGACGAACCCTTCACCGCCCTCGACAAGCAGGGCGTGGCGCAACTGGAAGAGCACCTGGCCGGTCATTGCGAGCGGGGCGGCATGATCGTGCTGACCACCCACCACAGCCTGACGCGGGTGCCGGCCGGTTACCGCGACCTCGATCTCGGGCGGTGGGCGGTATGAGCGTTTTCGGTCTATTGTTTGCCCGCGAGGCGCGGCTGTTGTTCCGCCGTCCGGCCGAGCTGGCCAACCCGCTGGTGTTCTTCGCCATCGTGATCGCGCTGTTTCCGCTGGCGGTCGGTCCCGAGACGAATATGTTGCAAACCTTGTCTCCGGGGCTGGTCTGGGTCGCGGCGCTTTTGTCCGTCCTGCTCTCGCTGGACGGGCTTTTCCGCGGTGATTTCGAGGATGGTTCCCTGGAACAGTGGGTCCTTTCGTCGCACCCCCTGGCCCTTCTGGTGCTGGCCAAGGTGCTGGCACACTGGGTGTTTTCCGGGCTGGCGCTGGTGCTGCTGTCACCCTTGCTGGCGCTGATGCTCGGCTTGCCGACGGCCTGCCTGCCGGTGCTGCTGTCATCGCTGCTGCTGGGTACGCCGGTGCTGAGCCTGCTCGGTGCGGTGGGCGCGGCGCTGACGGTGGGACTCAAGCGCGGCGGCCTGCTGCTGGCGCTGCTGATCCTGCCGCTGTATATCCCGGTACTGATTCTCGGCAGCGGGGCCCTGCAGGCCGCGTTGCAGGGCATGCCGGCAACGGGTTATCTGCTCTGGCTCGGCAGCCTGGCCGCCCTGGCGGTGACCCTGGCACCTTTTGCAATAGCGGCTGGCCTGAAGATCAGCGTCGGCGAATAATGAGGTCTGGCCGGTTTCCGGCCAGCAAAGACCCTGGATGTACCGTGATGAACTGGACGTGGTTTCATAAGCTGGGCTCGCCCAAATGGTTTTATGGCATCAGCGGGCGCCTGCTGCCCTGGCTGAGCATCGCCGCCGTACTGCTGATCGGCAGCGGCGTGGTCTGGGGGCTGGCCTTCGCGCCGCCGGACTATCAGCAGGGCAACAGTTTTCGCATCATCTACATCCACGTGCCGACGGCCATGCTCGCCCAGTCCTGCTATGTGATGCTGGCGGTCTGCGGGGTGGTGGGGCTGGTGTGGAAGATGAAACTGGCCGATGTCGCCCTGCAGTGCGCGGCACCCATCGGTGCCTGGATGACCGCCGTGGCGCTGGTCACCGGCGCCATCTGGGGCAAGCCGACCTGGGGCGCCTGGTGGGTGTGGGATGCGCGCCTGACCTCGATGCTGATCCTGCTGTTCCTCTATTTCGGCCTGATCGCCCTGGGCAACGCCATCACCAACCGTGACAGCGCGGCCAAGGCCTGTGCGGTGCTGGCGATCGTCGGCGTGATCAACATCCCGATCATCAAGTACTCGGTGGAGTGGTGGAACACCCTGCACCAGGGCGCGACCTTCACCCTGACCGAGAAGCCGGCGATGCCGGTGGAAATGTGGCTGCCGCTGCTGCTGACCGTGCTCGGTTTCTACTGCTTTTTCGGTGCCGTGGTGCTGCTGCGCATGCGCCTTGAAGTGCTCAAGCGCGAGGCCCGGGCCAGTTGGGTCAAGGCCGAGGTCCTGAACGAACTGGAGGCGGCCCGATGAGTTTTACTTCATTCGGCGATTTTCTCGCCATGGGCCATCACGGCCTGTACGTCTGGTCGGCCTATGGCATCTGCCTGGCGGTCCTGCTCATCAACGTCGCCTCGCCGCTGCTCGCCCGTCGGCGTTACCTGCAACAGGAGGCGCGTCGTCTGCGCCGGGAGAAGAGTCAGTGAACCCGCTGCGCAAGAAACGTCTGATCATCATCCTGGCGATCCTGGTCGGGGTCGGTGCCGCCGTCGGCCTGGCCCTGAGTGCGCTGCAGGAAAACATCAACCTGTTCTACACCCCGACCCAGATCGCCAATGGCGAAGCACCGCTGGATACCCGCATCCGCGCCGGCGGCATGGTGGAGAAAGGTTCGCTGGTGCGTTCCAGCGACTCGCTGGACGTGAAATTCGTCGTCACCGATTTCAACAAGTCGGTGACCATCAGCTACCGCGGCATTCTCCCCGACCTGTTCCGCGAAGGGCAGGGTATCGTCGCCCTCGGCAAGCTGAACGCCCAGGGCGTGGTGGTGGCCGACGAGGTGCTGGCCAAGCACGATGAGAAATACATGCCGCCGGAAGTGACCAAGGCACTCAAGGACAGCGGCCAGGCCGCCCCGACGCCTGCGAAGGAGGGTTGATCATGATTCCCGAGCTTGGCCACCTGGCCATGATCCTGGCGCTGTGCTTTGCCCTCGTGCAGGCCAGCGTCCCGCTGCTCGGCGCCTGGCGTGGCGACCGCCTGTGGATGAGCCTGGCGCAGCCGGCGGCCTGGGGGCAGTTCGCCTTTCTCGCCTTCGCCTTCGGCGTGCTGACCTACGCGTTCATGACCGACGACTTCTCCGTCGGCTATGTCGCCAACAACTCCAACAGCGCCTTGCCCTGGTACTACAAGTTCAGTGCCGTGTGGGGCGCCCACGAAGGGTCGCTGCTGCTCTGGGCGCTGATCCTCGGTGGCTGGACCTTCGCCGTGTCGGTGCTCTCGCGGCAACTGCCGCAGGCGATGCTGGCGCGGGTGCTGGCGGTGATGGGCATGATCAGTTCCGGCTTCCTGCTGTTCCTGATCCTCACCTCCAACCCGTTCTCGCGCATCCTGCCGCAGATTCCGGCGGACGGTCGCGACCTCAACCCGCTGTTGCAGGATATCGGCCTGATCGTCCATCCGCCGATGCTGTACATGGGCTATGTCGGGTTCTCCGTGGCCTTCGCCTTCGCCATCGCCGCGTTGCTCGGCGGCCGCCTCGACGCGGCCTGGGCGCGCTGGTCGCGGCCGTGGACCATTGTCGCCTGGGCCTTCCTCGGCCTCGGTATCACCCTGGGCTCCTGGTGGGCCTACTATGAACTCGGCTGGGGCGGCTGGTGGTTCTGGGACCCGGTGGAAAACGCCTCGTTCATGCCCTGGCTGGTCGGCACGGCGCTGATCCACTCATTGGCGGTCACGGAAAAGCGCGGCGTGTTCAAGAGCTGGACGGTGCTGCTGGCCATTGCCGCATTCTCCCTCAGTCTGCTGGGGACCTTCCTGGTCCGCTCGGGTGTGCTGACCTCGGTGCACGCGTTCGCTTCCGACCCGGCCCGTGGGGTGTTCATCCTGATCTTCCTGCTGTTCGTGGTCGGCGGTTCGCTGACGCTGTTCGCCCTGCGTGCGCCGGTGGTGAAGAGTCATGTCGGCTTCGGCCTGTGGTCCCGCGAGACGCTGCTGCTGGCCAACAACCTGGTGCTGGTGGTGGCTGCCTCGATGATCCTGCTGGGGACCCTGTATCCGCTGGTGCTCGATGCCTTGAGCGGGGCCAAGCTGTCGGTGGGGCCGCCATACTTCAACGCGCTGTTCATCCCGCTGATGGCGGTGCTGATGGCGGTGCTGGCGGTGGGGGTGCTGGTGCGCTGGAAAGACACCCCGGTGAAATGGCTGGTGGGCATGCTGACCCCGGTCCTGCTCGGCAGCGTGGCGCTGGCGGCGGTGGCCGGCCTGGTCTACGGCGATTTCAACTGGGCGGTGCTGGCGACCTTCCTGCTGGCGGCCTGGGTGGTGCTGGCGGGGGTGCGGGACATTCTCGACAAGACCCGTCACAAGGGCCTGTTCAAGGGCCTGCCGAGTCTGACCCGCAGCTACTGGGGCATGCATCTGGCGCACCTGGGCATCGCCGTCTGCGCCCTCGGCGTGGTGCTGTCGAGCCAGGAGAGCGCCGAGCGCGACCTGCGCCTGGCGCCGGGTGAAGCCATGGAGCTGGCCGGTTATCAGTTCGTCTTCGAAGGCGCCAGGCACTTCGAGGGGCCGAACTTCACCTCGGACAAGGGCACCATCCGGGTGCTCGACAAGGGCCGGGAGGTGGCCGTGCTGCACCCCGAGAAACGTCTCTACACCGTGCAGCAATCGATGATGACCGAAGCCGGCATCGATGCCGGTTTCACCCGTGACCTCTACGTCGCCCTCGGCGAGCCGCTGGGCGATGGTGCCTGGGCGGTGCGGGTGCACGTCAAGCCGTTCGTGCGCTGGATCTGGTTCGGTGGCCTGCTGACCGCCCTCGGTGGTGCGCTGGCGGCGCTGGACCGGCGTTACCGGCTCAAGGTCAAGAGCCGGGTCAAGGAAGCATTGGGCATGAGCGGAGCGACTGCATGAAGCGTTGGATAATGGTAGTGCCACTGGCCGTGTTCCTGGTGGTGGCGGTGTTCCTGTATCGCGGGTTGTACCTGGACCCGGCCGAGTTGCCATCGGCGATGATCGGCAAGCCGTTCCCGGCGTTCTCCCTGCCCGATGTGCAGGGCGGGAAGACCCTGACCCAGCTCGACCTGCATGGCCAGCCGGCGCTGGTCAACGTCTGGGGCACCTGGTGTATCTCCTGTCGGGTCGAGCACCCGGTGCTGAACAAGCTGGCGCAGCAGGGCGTGCGGATCTACGGGGTGAACTACAAGGACGACAACGCCGAGGCGCTGAAGTGGCTGAAGGACTTCCACAATCCGTACCAGCTGGATATCCGTGACGAGCAGGGCAGCCTGGGCCTGGACCTGGGCGTGTACGGCGCACCGGAGACCTTCTTCATCGATGCCAAGGGCGTGATCCGCCACAAGTATGTCGGGGTGATCGACGAAGTGGTCTGGCGCGAGCAACTGGCACCGGTGTACCAGGCACTGGTGGACGAGGCGCGACCATGAAGCGCTGGCTGGCCGCCGTGGCCCTGGGCCTGACCCTGACCGGCGTGGCCCACGCCGCCATCGACACCTACGAGTTCGCCAGCGAGGCCGAGCGCGAGCGTTTCCGCGACCTGACCAAGGAACTGCGCTGCCCCAAGTGCCAGAACCAGGACATCGCCGACTCCAATGCGCCGATTGCCGCCGACCTGCGCCGGGAGATTTTCCGCATGCTCGGCGAGGGCAAGGACAATCAGCAGATCATCGACTTCATGGTCGATCGGTATGGCGACTTCGTGCGCTACAAACCGGCCCTGACCGGCAAGACCGCGCTGCTCTGGTTCGGCCCGGCCGGGCTGCTGCTGGGGGGCCTGGTCGTGATCGCCGTGATCGTCCGTCGGCGCCGCGCCCAGCGCAGCGAAACCCCGGACGTGCTTTCCGCCGAGGAGCGCGAGCGCCTCGACCACCTGCTGGATAAGAACCGCGAATGATTGATTTCTGGCTTGCTACCGGTCTGTTGTTACTGATTGCCCTGAGTTTCCTGCTGATCCCGATCCTGCGCGATCGCCGCGTCCGCCAGGAAGAGGATCGCACCGCGCTGAACGTGTCGTTGTACCAGGAGCGTGTGGCTGAGCTGCAGGCTCAGCGCGACGACGGCGTACTGACGGCCGAGCAGATGGACAGTGCCCGTGCCGAGGCGGCCCGCGAGCTGCTGGCCGATACCGATGGCGTGGCCCCGGCGCCGGTTTCGCGGCTGGGCAGGCCGCTGCCGCTGCTGGCGGCGCTATTGGTGCCGGTGCTCGGGCTGGTGCTGTACCTGCACTTCGGTGCCAGCGACAAGGTCGAACTGACCCGCGAATTCGCCCAGGCTCCGCAATCGATGGAAGACATGACCCGCCGCCTGGAGCGTGCGGTCGCCGCCCAGCCGGACTCGGCCGAAGGCCTGTACTTCCTGGGGCGGGCGTACATGGCCCAGGACCGGCCGGCGGACGCGGCGAACCTCTTCGAGCGTACCGTCAAGCTCGCCGGGCGCCAGCCCGAGTTGCTCGGGCAGTGGGCGCAGGCGCGCTACTTCGCCGATGGCAAGCGCTGGTCGCCGCAGCTCCAGGCGTTGACCGACGAGGCGCTGAAGGCCGATCCCAACGAAGTCACCAGCCTTGGCCTGCTGGGGATCGCCGCCTTCGAGGGCGAGCGTTACCAGGAGGCGATCGACCACTGGAAGCGCCTGCTGGTGCAACTGCCGGCGCAGGATCCGTCCCGCGCCGCCTTGCAGGGCGGGATCGACCGGGCGACCGAGAAGCTGCTCGCCAGTGGCGGCAAGGTTGCCGCGGCGCCTGCCGCCGCGGTCGGAAAGGGCGCGCTGCTCAAGGTGCGTGTCGACCTGGCGGCGCAGCTCAAGGCCAAGGTCCAGCCGGGCGACAGCGTGTTCGTCTTCGCCCGTGCCACCCAGGGGCCGCCGGCACCGCTGGCGGCCAAGCGCCTGACGGTGGCCGACCTGCCGGCCACGGTGGAGCTGGGCGATGCCGACGCAATGATGCCGCAATTGAAACTGTCGAACTTTCCTGAAGTCCAACTGGTTGCACGGATCTCCCGCGCCGGCCAGCCGACGGCCGGCGAGTGGATCGGACGTAGCCAGCCCCTGGCCAGCAGTACCGCCGCGCAACAGAACCTGACCATCGACAGCCCGGACAAATAGAGAACCCGCCATGACCGCCATCGCTCGCCTCACCCTGTTAACGCTGGTCCTGGGGTTGAGCGCCTGTACGGTCCAGCGCCCGTCGGCACCGACGGGCCCGACGATCCCGCCGTCCGTTCCGACGACCAAGCCCTATCCCCCGGCAACACCGGGCAAGCCGATTCCGGCGACCAAGCCGCGTCCGAGCACTTCGGCGACCTTTGCCCCACCGCCTGGCGGTCGCAGCCACTGGGACGGGCAGATGGGCGTGTACGTGCTCGACAACCAGCCCAACACCTTCTATCGCCAGCGCACCTACTATCGCTGGGACAACGGCTGGAGCCGTTCGATCAGCCCCAACGGGCCCTGGGAAGAAACCGACATCCACGGCGTGCCGCCGGGGTTGGGCAAGCAGTTCGCGCAGTAACCTCTAGGCGCCCGGCGCTGCAAGGCGTACACGTTCTGCGTCACAAGAGCGGACGCCGAGCGTCCAGAGAGGTATTCCCACGCGGAGCGTGGGAATGCTCGGGGGGCGGGGTATTACTTACTTGCCATAGATCTGGTCGAACACGCCACCGTCATTGAAGTGGGTCTTCTGCACCGTGCGCCAGTCGCCGAAGGTCTTCTCCACCGAGAGGAAGTCGACTTTCGGGAAGCGGTCGGTGAACTTCGCCAGTACCTTCGGATCACGCGGACGCAGGTAGTTCGCCGCAGCGATTTCCTGGCCTTCCGGTGACCACAGGTACTTCAGGTATTCCTCGGCCGCCGCACGGCTGCCTTTCTTGTCCACCACCTTGTCGACCACGCTCACCGGCGGCTCGGCCTCGGCGGAAACGCTCGGGTAGATGACTTCGAACTGGTCGCGACCGAACTCGCGGGCAATCATTTCCGCTTCGTTCTCGAAGGTCACCAGCACGTCGCCGATCTGGTTGGTCATGAAGGTGGTGGTGGCGGCACGGCCACCGGTATCCAGCACCGGCACCTGCTTGAACAGCTTGCCGACGAAGTCCCTGGCCTTGTTCTCGTCGCCGCCGTTCTTCAGCACATAGCCCCATGCCGACAGGTAGGTGTAGCGACCGTTACCCGAGGTCTTGGGGTTCGGCACGACCACTTGCACGCCTTCCTTGAGCAGGTCCGGCCAGTCCTTCAATGCCTTCGGATTGCCCTTGCGCACAATGAACACGGTGGCCGAGGTGAACGGCGCACTGTTGTTCGGCAGACGGGTGACCCAGTTCTCCGGTACCAGCTTGCCGTTGTCCGCCAGGGCGTTGATGTCGGTCGCCATGTTCATGGTGATCACATCCGCCGGCAGGCCGTCGATCACGGCACGCGCCTGTTTGCTGGAGCCGCCGAAGGACATCTGCACGGTGACGTTTTCGTTGTGCTCGGCCTGCCAGTGCTTCTGGAAGGCGCTGTTATAGTCCTTGTAGAAGTCCCGCATCACATCGTAGGACACGTTCAGCAGGGTCGGGGCGGCCTGGGCGATGCCACCGAAGGCCAGGCCAGCGGCCAGGAGCGAGGCGCCAAAGAGTTTTTTCACTGCGCATTCCTTGTTCGGGTCAGAGAGAGGGCAATTTGCCAGCAACTATAACGGCGAGCGCATAGTCGCTAAAAGATTAAAAAGTACTTTGCTTATTCCAGCTTCTTGAACAACGCATTGCCGCAACGGGAGCAGAAGGCCGCCGCGGGTTCATGGCTGTCCTTGCGACACACCGGGCACGCATGCTTGAGCTGTTCGCCGCGCAGGGCCGTGGCCAGTTCGGCGGTGAAGATCCCGGTGGGCACGGCGATGATCGAGTAACCGGTGATCATCACCAGCGACGAAATGATCTGCCCCAGCACGGTCCTGGGCACGATATCGCCATAGCCGACCGTGGTCAGGGTGACGATCGCCCAGTAGATGCCCTTGGGGATGCTGGTGAAGCCGTGCTCGGGGCCTTCGATCACATACATCAGGGTACCGAACACGGTCACCAGGGTGCACACGCCGAACAGGAACACCAGGATCTTCTGCTTGCTGCCGCGCAGCGCGTCGAGCAGGTAGTGGGCCTGCCTGAGATAGGGTGCGAGCTTGAGCACGCGGAAGATCCGCAGCATGCGGATGATGCGGATGATCAGCAGGTACTGCGCATCGCTGTAGTACAGCGCGAGGATCCCCGGCACGATCGCCAGCAGGTCGACCAGCCCATAGAAGCTGAAGGCATAGCGCAGCGGCCGTGGCGAGCAGTAGAGGCGCACCAGGTACTCGGCGGCGAAGATCAGCGTGAAGCCCCATTCGATCCCGGCGAGGAGGCCGGCGTAGTTCTGGTGGATGTTCTCGATGCTGTCCAGGACCACCGTCACCAGGCTGGCGAGGATGATCAGCAGAAGGATCTTGTCGAAGCGCCTGCCGGCGACGGTATCGGTTTGAAAAATCATGACGTAGAGCCGTTGGCGCCAGTCGTTGTTGCTGTTCATGAGGTGTTGCCCAAGTGGTCGATGCCGCAAGGGTGGGGCAAGGGCGGGCAATCCGCAAGCCGGGACCGGCGTGGGTGCGTTACCGCGCACTACGGCGGCCCCAGGCCTTGCGTGCCGTCCCGGCTGTCGCCGTTTTCACAGGGGCGGACGCCGCATCCGCGCCACGGCCCGGCTCAGCCAGCAGGCGAGGATGAACGGTGCGGTCAGTGGCGACAGGCCCAGGCTGGCGAGGGCCGGTGTCAGCAGGATCGCCAGGAGCATGCCGCCCAGTGCCAGCCAGGGGCGGCGCTGCAATGGGCTCAGGGCCAGTCCGGCGAGGGCGGCGTTGTAGCCGTTCAGTCCCGCCAGGGCCGGGCTGGCTTCGCTGCAAAGGCCGAACACCAGTCCCATGCCACTGCCGAGCACTGCCCACAGCGCCGCCCGCCGGTTGGCCAGCAGCAAGCCGGTCAGTATCAGGCCGCCTGCCAGTGGCTCGTCGAGGAACATGATCTGCCCGAAACCCTTGGAGATCGCTTGCAGCAGCCTGGGCAGATCCGCTTCGGCCGGGGCTGCCTCTGGCGCAAGGTGCGTGCTGAACGCCAGCAGTGTCCAGCCGAGCAGGACAAAGGGCGCGGTATAGGTCGGCAGGCTCCTCGGCCAGTGGCGCACGAGTATCGCGCTCAGGCCGCCGGCGGCGATGATCAGCAGCGGCAACAGCGGTGACCAGGGGAGATGCAGGCCGATCAGCAGGCCCAGCAGGACGCCGTTGTAGCTGTACAGGCCGGCCTGGCGTTCGGCCTTGGGATAGCCACGGCGCTGGGCCGTGATCAGGCCGGCGAGACCACCGAGCAGGGCGCCGCCGAGCAGGCCCGGGGCGCCGCAGAGGATTGCCAGCAGGCAGAACAGGCCGCAGAGCGGATGGCGCTGGAGAACGATCTGACTGAAACCGTTGAACAGGGCGGTGGCCCAGTCGGGGCAGTCGCAGGTGGCCGGGCCGGGGGTGGCGAGGGTTTTGACTTTCTTGTCAGGCGTCATGTGCAGTGCGCCCCTGGCTCGCGCTGTCGAAAATCAGGATGGCGCGCAGGTCGTTGACGTTGGTTCGGGTCGGCTCGGTGACGACCAGCGCGTCCAGCGCGGCGAAGGCCGTGGCAAACAACTGACGCAGGAATTCTTGCGGATCGACCGACATGGCGGGCTCCCGGATTTATTGTTATGTCATGGCGGGCAAGATTCTTGTAGGGACCGAATGCTGTCGAGGCTCACCCCTGTGGGGGCCGGACTCATCCGCGAAGCGGGTGGCGCTTGTTCGCGGATAAATCCTGCTCCCACAGAAGCAGGCGTTTCACAGGTGCAGGTTCCGAGCGGGAAACGGGAGTTACTGGTCGCGGATCGAGAAGTTGGCCATATGCTCCAGCCCCTTGATCAGCGCCGAGTGGTCCCATTCGCTGCCACCGATGGCCGCACAGGTGCTGAACACCTGCTGGGCGTTGGCGGTGTTGGGCAGGTTGATACCCAGCTCGCGGGCGCCGGCCAGGGCCAGGTTGAGGTCCTTCTGGTGCAGGTTGATACGAAAGCCCGGGTTGAAGGTGCCCTTGATCATGCGTTCGCCATGGACTTCGAGAATCTTCGACGAGGCGAAGCCGCCCATCAGCGCTTCACGCACCTTGGCCGGGTCGGCACCGTTCTTCGCCGCGAACAGCAGTGCCTCGGCCACCGCCTGGATGTTCAGGGCGACGATGATCTGGTTCGCCACCTTGGCGGTCTGGCCGTCGCCGTTGGCCCCGACCAGGGTGATGTTCCTGCCCATGTTCTGGAACAGCGGCAAGGCGCGGGCAAAGGCCTGGCTGTCGCCGCCGACCATGATGCTCAGGGTCGCGGCCTTGGCCCCGACCTCACCGCCGGACACCGGTGCGTCGAGGTACTGCGCGCCTTTTTCGTTGATCTTCGCGGCGAAGGCCTTGGTGGCGCTGGGCGAGATCGAGCTCATGTCGATGACGATCTTGCCCGGGCCGGCGCCGGCGGCAATCCCGTCGGCACGAAACAGCACGTCTTCCACCTGCGGGGTGTCGGGCACCATGACGATGATGAACTCGGCCTCCTGGGCCACTTCCCGGGGGTTGGCCAGGGCCACCGCACCGGCGGCGACCAGGTCGGCCGGAGCGCTGGCGTGGTGCTGGGAAAGGAACAGGCTGTGGCCTGCCTTCTGCAGGTTCGAAGCCATGGGGTGGCCCATGATGCCGGTGCCGATGAAACCGATTTTAGCCATGAGAAAATCCTCTTGTTACCTGTGCCAAAGGAGGGGAAGCGTTCAGATCGCGTTGTGGCTCTTCAGCCAGCCGAGGCTCGCCTCGGTGGTGGTCAGCGGCTTGTATTCGCAGCCGACCCAGCCCTGGTAGCCGATGCGGTCCAGGTGTTCGAACAGGAAGCGGTAATTGATCTCGCCGGTGCCGGGCTCGTTGCGGCCCGGGTTGTCGGCGAGCTGGACGTGATTGATTTCGCCCAGGTGATTGCTCAGGGTCCGGGCCAGGTCTCCTTCCATGACCTGCATGTGGTAGATGTCGTATTGCAGGAACAGGTTGGCGCTGCCGACCTGTTCGCGAATCGACAGGGCCTGGGCCGTGGTGTTGAGGTAGAAACCGGGAATGTCGCGGGTGTTGATCGCTTCCATCACCAGCCGGATGCCGGCGGCCTGGAGCTTGTCCGCGGCGTACCTGAGGTTCTCGACCAGGGTCTTCTCCAGGAAGGCTTCGTCGAAACCCTGTGGGCGAATCCCGGCCAGGCAGTTGATCTGGCTGTTGCCGAGCACCTGGGCGTAGGCGATGGCCAGGTCGACACCGCCGCGGAATTCCTCGACGCGATCCGGGTGGCAGGCGATGCCGCGCTCACCCTTGGTCCAATCGCCGGCGGGCAGGTTGAACAGCACCTGGGTCAGGCCGTGGGCGTCGAGTTGCGCCTTGATCTCGGCGGAACTGAAATCGTAGGGGAACAGGTATTCCACGCCGCTGAAGCCGGCATCGGCGGCGGCCTTGAAGCGGGCGAGGAAGTCCTGTTCGGTGAACAGCATGGACAGGTTGGCGGCAAAACGTGGCATGGCGGTCTCCGGTGTTGATACGGCGGGTTGCTGGCTACTCAGGCGGTGTAGGAGCGGGCTTGCCCGCGAAGAGGGCCGCGGGTCTTCAGGCGCTTCGCGGGCAACCGAGCGTCGGCCGGCCGCTCCCACATTCACAGAGGAGTCAGTCGAGCAGCGCGATAGCGGTCGGCGCATCGTTGCCGACCAGGGCCAGGTCCTCGAACTCGTTGATGGCGTTGATCTCGGTGCCCATGGAAATGTTGGTGACGCGCTCGAGGATGATTTCGACCACCACCGGTACCCTGAACTCCTCGATCAGTTCCCGGGCCTGGCGCAGTGCCGGCTGGATCTGGTCCGGCTCGAACACGCGCAGCGCCTTGCAGCCCAGGCCCTCGGCCACGGCCACGTGGTCGACGCCATAACCGTTCAGTTGTGGCGCGTTCAGGTTGTCGAAGGACAACTGCACGCAGTAGTCCATGTCGAAGCCGCGCTGGGCCTGGCGGATCAGCCCCAGGTAGGAGTTGTTCACCACCACGTGGATGTACGGCAGCTTGAACTGTGCACCCACCGCCAGCTCTTCGATCATGAACTGGAAGTCGTAGTCGCCCGACAGCGCCACCACCTTGCGCTGCGGATCGGCCTTGACCACCCCGAGCGCGGCCGGAATGGTCCAGCCCAGTGGGCCGGCCTGGCCGCAGTTGATCCAGTGGCGCGGCTTGTAGACGTGGAGGAACTGCGCACCGGCGATCTGCGACAGGCCGATGGTGCTGACGTAGCAGGTGTCCTTGTCGAACGCCAGGTTCATCTCCTCGTAGACACGTTGCGGCTTGACCGGCACGTTGTCGAAGTGGGTCTTGCGCTGCAGGGTGGCCTTGCGCTGCTGGCAATCCTTGAGCCAGGCGCTGCGGTTCCTCAGCTTGCCGGCGGCCTGCCATTCGCGGGCCACGTCGATGAAAACGGTCAGGGCCGAGGCCGCGTCGGAGACGATGCCCAGGTCGGGGGTGAATACCCGGCCGATTTGGGTCGGCTCGATATCGACATGGATGAACTTGCGGCCTTCGGTGTAGACCTCCACCGAGCCGGTGTGGCGGTTGGCCCAGCGGTTGCCGATGCCCAGCACCAGGTCGGACTTGAGCAGGGTGGCGTTGCCGTAGCGGTGCGAGGTCTGCAGGCCGACCATGCCGACCATCAGCGGGTGATCGTCGGGCAGGCTGCCCCAGCCCATCAGGGTCGGGATCACCGGGATGCCGGTCAGCTCGGCGAACTCCACCAGCAGTTCGCTGGCGTCGGCGTTGATGATCCCCCCGCCGGCCACCAGCAGTGGCCGTTCGGCCTGGTCGAGCAGGGCCAGAGCCTTCTCGGCCTGGATCCGCGTGGCGCCGGGCTTGACCAGCGGCAGCGGCTGGTAGGCGTCGATGTCGAATTCGATTTCGGCCATCTGCACGTCGAAGGGCAGGTCGATCAGCACCGGGCCGGGGCGGCCCGAACGCATTTCGTAAAAGGCTTTCTGGAAGGCATAGGGCACCTGGCCCGGCTCCAGCACGGTGGTCGCCCACTTGGTCACCGGCTTGACGATGCTGGTGATGTCCACGGCCTGGAAGTCTTCCTTGTGCAGGCGGGCACGGGGCGCCTGGCCGGTAATGCAGAGGATCGGGATCGAGTCGGCGCTGGCGCTGTACAGGCCGGTGACCATGTCGGTGCCGGCTGGGCCCGAGGTGCCGATGCACACGCCGATGTTGCCGGCCTTGGTGCGGGTATAGCCCTCGGCCATGTGCGAGGCACCTTCAACGTGGCGCGCGAGGACGTGATCGATGCCGCCGACTTTCTGTAGTGCCGAGTACAGCGGGTTGATGGCGGCGCCGGGAATGCCGAAGGCGGTGTCGACCCCTTCGCGGCGCATCACCCACACGGCAGCTTCGATTGCTCTCATTTTGCTCATTGTTTTGTGCCTCTTAGGTTCTGTAATTGTATACAAGTGGCTTTTCATCGAGTGTATTCACGGCCAATGGCGCAGGTCAATTCATTTTCTTGAATCGGCGTGGCATTCGTCCGGATCACAAAAACCGCGGAGCTTGCGACATTTTGTCATTGATTTGAATTTTTTGTATACAAAAATATACTTTATTGTGTTCTATTTGTGATGCGGAATTGCTCCCGCGCGGAGCGCCAAAGACTTTCCAAAACAATGAGGACGGCACCCATGAGCGCTTTAACCCTGAAAGTCGCAGTCAGCCTGGCCGGTCAGGCGATCGCTGCGGGCCGGATGATGTGCGCGGCGCCGCTGACCATTGCGGTACTCGATGGTGGCGGGCATCTGGTGACTTTGCAGCGGGAGGACGGAGCCAGTCTGTTGCGGCCGCAGATCGCCATCGGCAAGGCCTGGGGCGCGATCGCCCTGGGCAAGGGCTCGCGTCTGCTGGCGCTGGATGCGCAGCAGCGGCCGGCATTCATCGCCGCCTTGAACGGGTTGGGGCAGGGCAGTGTGGTACCGGCGCCGGGTGGGGTGCTGATCCGCGATCAGGCCGGGCAGGTGGTGGGGGCAATCGGCATCAGTGGCGATACGTCGGATATCGACGAGCAGTGCGCGATCAGTGCGATCGAGGCATTGGGGCTGACGGCGGATGCGGGGGTATCAGCCTGATTCAGGTGAGCGCCTTTTCGCGGGCAAGCCCTGCTCCTACAGGAAACGTGTGCACACAAATCTGGTGTTCGCCCCGTACTGTAGGCGCGTGGCTTGCCCGCGAAAGGGGCGCCTCGTTTTACTGGTCGGGCTCGCATCCCTTGAGCACCAGCCGCACGATGGTCTGCGTCGCCGCTTCATAGTCGGCGTCATCGAGCTTGGCCTTGCCGGTGATCGCCGAGATCTGCCAGTCGAAGTCGGCATAGGTCTGGGTCGCGGCCCAGATGGTGAACATCAGGTGGTTGGGATCGACCGGGGCGATCTGGCCGCGGTCGATCCAGCTCTGGATACACTCGATGTTGTGCCGGGCCTGGGCGTTGAGCTGTTCGACCAGATCGGGGCTCAGGTGCGGAGCGCCGTGCATGATCTCGCTGGCGAACACCTTGGACGCCGCCGGCAGATCGCGGGAGATGCGGATCTTCGAACGGATGTAGCCGGCCAGCACCTCGCCGGGCACGCCGTCGGGATTGAACGGCGTCGAGGCCTGCAGGATCGGTTCGATGATGCTTTCCAGGACCTCGCGGTAGAGGTTGTCCTTGGACTTGAAGTAGTAATAGACGTTGGGTTTGGGCAGCCCGGCCCGGGCGGCGATGTCGCTGGTCTTGGTGGCAGCGAACCCCTTGTCGGCGAACTCTTCACTGGCTGCGCGCAGGATCAGTTCTTTGTTGCGTTCGCGGATGGTGCTCATAAACCAGCTGATTCCTTGCCTGTCCGGGCGGTTGGGCATGGTAGCACCGGGTCTGCGGCAGGCCAAGATTGCCTGCCCGCAGACCCGGCAAGGCAGGCGAGGCGGGCATGGCAGGCGGTTTTTCTTCACCCGGGCGCCTGTTTCGGCGGTTCTCGGCAATGGCGAGTCTACAGCACCAGGCGCGGCAGCCAGAGCGACAGCGCCGGGATATAGGTCACGGCCATCAGCACCAGGAACAGCACGCCGTAGAACGGCAGCAGTGCGGTCACGGTCTTCTCGATGCTGACCTTGCCCACCGCCGAGCCGACGAACAGCACCGCGCCCACCGGCGGGGTGATCAGGCCGATCCCCAGGTTCACCAGCATGATCATGCCGAAGTGCACCGGGTCGACGCCGATGCCGAGAATCACCGGCATCAGGATCGGCGTGAGGATCAGGATCAGCGGCGCCATGTCCATCACCGTGCCGAGCAACAGCAGCATGGCGTTGATGCACATCAGGATCACGTAGCGGTTGTCCGACAGGGTCAGGAACAGCGTGGTGATCTTCGCCGGGATCTGCATCAGGGTCATGATGTAGCCGAAGCTGGCGGCGAAGCCGATCAGGATCATCACGATGGAGATGGTTCGCACGGTGCGATGCATCAGCTTGGGCAGCTCGCGCCACTGGTAGTCGCGGTAGATGAACATGGTTACGAAGAATGACCAGAGCACCGCAATCGCCGCCGACTCGGTCGCGGTGAACACCCCCGAGAGAATCCCGCCGAGAATGATCACCATGGCCATCAGGCCCCATAGCGCATCGGCGCAGATCTTCAGGGCCTGGCGCAGGGGAATGACCTCGCCCTTGGGGTAGTCGCGCTTTTTCGCGAAGATCAGGCACAGCACCATCAGGCAGGCGCTCATCAGCAGTCCCGGCACCACCCCGGCCATGAACAGCGAGGCGATGGACACCGTGCCGCCGGCCGCCAGCGAGTAGAGCACCGAGTTGTGGCTGGGTGGGGTCAGCAGGGCCTGGACCGAGCCGCTGACCGTGACCGCGGTGGAGAAGTCGCGCGGGTAGCCGCGGCGCTCCATCTCCGGAATCAGCACCGAGCCGACCGAGGCGGTGTCGGCCACCGACGAACCGGAAATCGCCCCGAAGAAGGTCGAGGCCATGATGTTCACCAGGGACAGGCCGCCGCGGACGAAACCCACCAGCACCCCGGCGAACGCCACCAGCCGCCGCGACATGCCGCCCTCGGCCATGATCGCGCCGGCGAGGACGAAGAACGGAATCGCCATCAGCGAGAACTTGTTCACGCCGCCGGCGACCTGGATCATCAGGGCCTGGAACGGGATGTCGATCCACCAGGCGCCGATCAGCGCCGAGAGCCCGAGGGCGTAGGCCACCGGCATGCCGATGAGGATCAGCAGGATAAAACTGCCCAACAGGATCACGGCGTCCATTCACACGGCTCCTTCGTTTTCTTCGACCAGGTCGAAACGCACCACGCGGCGCTGGCTCTGGTCGCCCAGCAGGAGTTTTTCCAGGACGAACACCAGGGTCAGGCAACCGCCCACGGGGATCGGCATGTAGCTGATGCCGACCCGCAAGGTCGGCAGCGCGCTCATGAACTGGTTCCAGGTCGAGGCGCAGAGCTTGGCGCCCCAGACGGTCATGAACAGGCAGATGGTCGCCATCAGCACCTGCGCGACCAGCGCGGCAGCCGAGCGCAGGGCAGGGTTCAGGCGGTCGGTCAGCATGGCCACGGCCATGTGCGCGCCGGCGCGGTAGCTGGAGGCTGCGCCGATGAAGGTGAACACCATCATCAGCAGGATCGCGGTGGGCTCCGGCCAACTGGAGCCGGTGCCGAGGACGTAGCGGGCGAAGATGCCCCAGGGGATGATCAGGCTGATGGCGAGGATCGCCAGGCCCGCGACCCAGACACAGGCCATGTAGAGCCGATCGTTGATCAGCAGCACGAGATTCTTCATCGGATTTCACCGTTACCCGCCGGTCCGCGCTGGACGCGCATGGCGGCGGGCCTTCCATGTGGGTGGGGGCGTTACTCGACCGCTTCGATGCGGCTCATCAGCTCGGCGTAGGGGGCGCCGTATTTCTGGCGGATCGGGGCGGTGGCCTCGTAGAAGGGTTTCCTGTCGACTTCGACGAACTCGACGCCGGCGGCCTTGAGCTTCTCTTCGCTGCTGGCGGACTTGGCATCCCACAGGTCACGCTGTTCCAGCTGCGCCTGGCGGGCGGCCTGGCGGACCAGGGTCTGCTGTTCGGGGGTGAGCTTCTCCCAAGTGCTTTTGGAGATCACCAGCGGTTCCGGGAGGATCAGGTGACCGGTCAGGGCGTAGTATTTGGCGTTCTGGTAGTGGTTGTGTTCGAGCAGGGTCGGCGGGTTGTTTTCCGCGCCATCGATGACCCCGGTCTGCAGGGCGCTGAAGATTTCGCCGGTGTCCATGGCGATGCCGTTGCCGCCCATGGCGTTGATGGTTTCGATGAACAGCGGGTTGCCCTGTACGCGAATCTTCATGCCCTTGAGGTCGGCCAGGCTGCGTACCGGTTTCTTGGTGTAGAGGTTGCGGGTGCCGCCATCCATCCAGGCCAGGGCCACCAGGTTGAATTCGGACTGGGTGATCTTGTCGAGGATCTCCTGGCCGATCTCGCCGTCGATGATCTTGCGCATGTGCGCCTGGTCACGGAACACGAAGGGCATGTTGAACACGTTCACGTCCGGCACCACCGGGCCGACGATGCCGAGGCTGACCCGGGCCATCTGGATCGCGCCGATCTGGGTCTGCTCGACCACTTCCTTTTCCGAGCCGAGCACGCCGCCGGAGAACATCTTGAAGGTCAGTTGGCCGTTGCTCTGCCGGGTCAGGGCCTTGCCCATGTTTTCCTCGGCGACCACGGTGGGGTAGCCGGCGGGGTGCACGTCGGCGAACTTGATTTCCAGGGCCTGGGCCAGGTGGCTGAAACCAAGGGCGAGGGGGAGTGCGGCGACAAGAAGCTTGCGTCTGAAGTCCATGGGGCAATTCTCCGTCTTGTTGTTATTGTCTGGCTGCTTCGTTCAAAACTCGCTGCAGGCGCCGCTGGGCGCCGGGAATCAGGCGTTGAAAAAAGGTTCCTCCAGGCCTTGGACGCCGGGCCGCAGGGCGAACACGCCGCCGGCCAGTGGCTGGTCGTGCAGATCGCCGCCGGGGCGGATCGAGGTGACGAATAAGGTGCCCAGGTCGCGGCCGCCGAAGGCGCACATGGCCGGCTTTTTCACGGGCACCGCGAGGGAGCGGTCGAGGCGACCTTCGGGCGTGAAGCGATGGATCAGGCCGTCGTCGTTGCCGCAGATCCAGTAGCAACCGTCGACATCCATGGCGGCGCCGTCGGGGCGTCCCGGATGTTGCCGCATGTCGACGAACAGCCGGCGGTTGTAGGGCGTGCCGCTGTCCGGGTCGTAGTCGAAGGCCCAGATCGATTGCACGCCGGGGTGTGAGTCGGACAGGTACATCGTCCTGCCCTCCGGGCTGAACGCCAGGCCATTGGGCACGATCAGCCCGTCCAGTTGTGCCACCAGCGGTGCTGTCTGCCCGGCCTCGTAGCGATACAACGCACCGACCGGGCGGCCAAGGCCCATGTCCATCAACATGGTGCCGGCCCAGAAGCGGCCCTGGCGGTCGCAGCGGCCATCGTTGAAGCGCATGTTGGGAAGGGCATGGGGAACTGCCGTGAGCCGCTGGCTGTGCAGGCGTTCTTCGGTGCCCGCCTGCAGGCGGAACAGGCCGCTTTCCAGGCCGGCGATCCAGCTGCTGTCGCGGCTGCGGGCGATGCAGGCGAGCATTTCCGGCGCTTGCCAACTGCGGGTCTGCCGACTGTCGGCGCTCCAGCGGTGCAGGCGGCGGGCGGGGATGTCGACCCAGTAGAGGGCCTGTTCGTGCACGCTCCACACCGGGCTTTCCCCGGTGGCGTTGCGGGCGTCGAGAATCAGTTCAGCGTCCATGGCGGTTCCCTTGCCGGAAGATGGGGGCTTGCTCAGTCGCCGAAGGGACCGGCTGCGACGAAGGCGCCGCCCTGGTAGATCAGCGTCGGGTCGTCCGCCGGCGGTGCCGGCTGGGCCTCGATCTCGGCGCGGAACGGCTCGGAGCTGTCCCTGGGCTGGTAGCCGAGGTGGGCGGCGAGGTGGTTGTCCCACCAGATGGAGCGGTTGGCGGAGACACCGTAGACCACGGTGTGGCCGACGTTCGGGGTATACAGGGCGCGTTCGAGCAGTTGGGTCAGGTCGTCGAAGCTCAGCCAACTGCTGAGCATGCGGCGGTTCTGCGGCTGGGCGAACGACGAGCCGATGCGGATGCTGACGGTCTCGATGCCGTAGCGATCGAAATAGAAGCTGGCCATGTCCTCGCCGTAGGACTTGGACAGCCCGTAGTAGCTGTCCGGGCGATGCGGGGCGCGGGCGTCGAGGGTCTCGCTCTGCTTGTAGAAGCCGATCACATGGTTGGAACTGGCGAAGATCACGCGCTTGACGCCGTGGCGGCGGGCGGCTTCGTAGATGTGGAAGACGCCGCAGATGTTGGCGCCGAGGATCTCCTCGAAGGAGCGCTCCACCGAGACGCCGCCGAAGTGCAGGATCGCGTCCACGCCTTCGACCAGATGATGTACCGCCTGCTTGTCGGAGAGATCGCAGGGATGGACTTCCTCGCGGTCGTCGATGGCCGGAGCCATTTCGGCGATATCGGAAAGGCGCAGGATACGGGCGTAGGGGCGCAGGCTCTCGCGCAGTACCTTGCCCAGGCCACCGGCCGCGCCGGTGAGCAGAAGACGGTTGAAGGGCGGCGGGGTCGGTGTCGCTGGGGTCATGGCGAGGCCCTGGTCGGAGGTTTATTGTTGTGTTGTCGTCCGTTGTCGTACGACATTTTTCTGGATTATCGTCAGCGCGAAACGGCTTTGTCAATGTAATGGGGTGAGTGATTCGTCGTGATTGCCGGTCGTAGATTTTGCAAGATGTTTCGAGTTCAGGGGGCGAGGTTTCCCCATGTCTGGGTTTTCATTCATGACCCTTGTGGGAGACGGCCGGGCGGCGCTCCCACAGGTCATGCATTCACAATGACTACCGCTGCTACAGCAGCGAAATCGGATAACTGATGAACAGGCGGTTCTCGTCGAACTCGTTGGTGCTGTAGTCCCTGCGGATGCTCGAGTTGCGCCAGCGGATGTTCAGGTTGCGCAAGGTGCCGCTCTGGACGGTGTAGCCCAGTTCCGACTCACGCCCCCATTCCTTGCCGTCGGTGACCGCGCCGACATGCACGTTGTCACCGCGGATGTAGCGGTTCATCAGGGTCAGCCCCGGAATTCCCAGCGCGGCGAAGTTGTAGTCATGGCGCAACTGCCAGGACTTTTCCTGCGCATTGTCATAGCTGCTGTTGTAGCTGTCGTTGGCCAGGGTGCCGCCGCTGGTGCCGTTGACCCGCATCCAGGCGCTGTCGCCGGTGAGCTTCTGCAGGCCGACGTAGAAGGTGTTGCCGCCGTACTTGGCCGAGAACAACCCCGACCAGGTTCTGTTCTCCAGGTCGCCGGCCAGCGCGCTGCCGTCTTCCTTGCCGTAGAAGAAACCGAGGTTGGCGCCCAGGGTCCAGTCGCCCAGTGGCTGGCTGTGGACCAGATTGACGTACTGCTGGCGGTAGATGTCCTTCAGTTGGGCATTCCAGAGGCCGATCAGGGTGCGCTTGTCGTTGAAGGTGTATTCGCCGCCGGCGAAGTTGAAGCGGTCGGAGGTGAAGGCGGCTTTGCCCTGCATGTACATGTCGGTCATGCTCGAATCGTTGCGCGGGCTGTTCTTCTGGAACTGGCCGCCGTACAGCGTCAGGCCGTCGATCTCCTTCGAGGTGACCTGGCCGCCGCGGAAGGTCTGCGGCAGCGAGCGGCCGTCGTCGGAGCGGAGGATCGGCAGCACCGGCATCCATTCGCCGACCTTCAGCTCGGTTTTGGAAATCCGTGCCTTGAACGCCACGTCCAGGCGGCCGAAGTTGTCCGCCGGGCGCCCGTCACGGTCCAGCGGCAGCAGTTGCGTGCCGCCGGTGCCTTTGCCGCCGTCGAGCTTTTGGGAAAAGGTGCCGAGCACGTCGACGCCGAAACCGACGGTGCCCTGGGTGAAGCCGGAGCGGGCGTCGAGGATGAAGTTCTGCGTCCATTCCTCGGCCTTGCCCTGGGGGTAGGCCGGGTTGGTGAAGTTGCGGTTGAAGTAGGCGTTGCGCAGATTCAGGTTGGCGCTGGCATCGTCGACGAAACCCTCGGCACAGGCCAGGGAGGGGAGGGTCAGGGCGAGGCTTGCAGTGCCGGACAGCAACAGCGATCGGGAGGGGCGCATCATCATGAGGGTGAAGCTCCTGCGGTTTTTATTGTTATTGGTGTTATACGTCGTCGTACAACATTGAGCGGATTATCAACAGCTGAAAAACGCCTTGTCAACGTGCAGGCAGGCCGGGAAACAGGGGGAAGCCACAAGGAAGTGCGGGCAACCTGGCTTGGAGGCTTGAGTTGGAGCTGTCGGGCCCGACGGGAGAGGGGGAGGTATTTTTTGCGGTGATGCGATGGCGTGCGGGGCGACGCCGCAAACGGGGAGCCCGGCGGGCTCCCGTTCTGCCTCAGAAGTGGTACTTGACCAGCAGGCTCGCGGTGTCCTGGTTGGTCTTGAACGCACCGGAATCCTCGATGCCGTACTTGTTCTTCCAGTAGTCGTACTCGATACCCACGTACAACTGCTTGGCGCTCCAGTGCAGAGCCTTGCCCAGGTCGTACTTGATCTGCGGGTTGAAGTGCAGGTTGGCGTGGTAGGTGCCGCGTGAGGTCTGGTCGTTGTCGACCACCCAGTCCATGAAACCGTCGATCAGCACATTGGAGTCACCCACCGGGATGGTGTAGGACCAGACCGGCGTGATCTGCCAGACGTTGTCGCCAGGGCGGTTGCCTTCGGTCTGGCGCTGATAGAAGTTCAACTGGAAGTAGTCGAAACCGGGGATCGCCAGGTCAAAGCCCGGGCCGAACAGGTAGGATTCGCTGTCGCCTTCGCCGAACTCGTAGGTCAGTGCCAGCAGCACGTCCTTGATCGGGCCGAATTCCAGTTTCTGGTCGAGCATCTTGCCGAACGACAGGCGTGGGCTGAACTCGCCGTAGTAGGTGTTGGGGCCGACGTTGCCGTCGGCCTTGCCGTTGTAGAAGATCCGATCGAGGAAGAAGAAGTTGTCGCCATATTTCCAGGCGTCGGCGTGCTCGAAGGTGACGGTCTGCTGGATCTGCGGGTTGACCGCAAAATTCTTGCCCCACAGGTAGGTCAGGCTGTTGTTCTGCCACTGCAGCAGGTCGTCGGCCACGGCGGTACCGGTCGACAGCAGGGTCCCCGCGAGCATCAGGCTCGTGCAAGTACGTTTCATCAGGTTGCTCCCAAAGTTAAGAAGTTCGACGTCGAAGTCGTCCGGCGCTCTGGTGTGGCGCCTTTTTTCGGCTGTAAACGAGAGGGCGCGCAGGATACAGAGGCACGCCGGTGCTCTCAAGCCCGCGCGACAGAGCGTCGCCGGGCCGGGCGACAGGTTTCAGGCTGGCACCGGGGCAGCCTGTCGCGTGCCGCCCCGGTCACTCAGTGCGGGTGCACGTGCCCACTGAGGGCGGCCCGTTCGGCGCCGCCGAGGACGTTGAACAGCAGGTTCAGGGTGACGGCGCTGAGGGTCGCCATGGCGATCCCGCTGTGGGTGATCGGCCCCATCCACTGCGGCAGGTGCGCGAAGAACTCCGGACGGACCACGGGGATCAGGCCCATGCCGATGCTCACGGCCACCAGCAACTGGTTGCGGCGGTCGGAGATGTCGGCCTCCTGGAGAATCTTGATCCCGGTGGCGGCGACCATGCCGAACATGGCGATGGCCGCGCCGCCGAGGACTGCCGGTGGAATCGAGGCCACCAGGAAGGCCGCCTTGGGCAGCAGGCTGAGGACGATCAGCAAGCCGCCGGCGACCATGGTCACCGAACGGCAGCGCACGCCGGTCATCTGCACCAGGCCGATGTTCTGGGCGAACGAGGAATGGGTGAAGGTGTTGAAGAAACCGGCGAAGAACGAGGCGCCGGCATCGCACAGCAGGCCGCGGCGGAGCATCCGTGGGGTGACTTCCTGGCCGGTGATCTTGCCCAGGGCGAGGAACATGCCGGTGGACTCGACGAAGATGATCACCACCACCAGGCACATGGAGAGGATCGGCGCGAGGTGGAATTGCGGCAGGCCGAAATGCAGCGGCGTGACCACCTTGAGCCACGGTGCCTGGGCCAGGCCACTGAGGTCGACCATGCCGATCAGGCCGGACAGCACGTAGCCCAGAACCATGCCGATCAGCACCGAGATGTTCACCCAGAAACCGTGCATGAAGCGGTTGATCAGCAGGATGGTCGCCAGCACCAGGCCGGCGACCGTCAGGTAGATCGGCGAGCCGAACTGCGCCACGGCGCTGCCGCCACCAGCCCAGTTGACCGCCACGGGAAACAGCGAGAGGCCGATGGCGGTGATCACCGTGCCGGTGACCAGTGGCGGGAAGAAGCGCACCACCCTGGACATGAACGGTGCGATCAGCATGCCGAAGAAGCCCGCGGCGATGGTGGCGCCGAAGATCCCGGTCATGCCGATGCCGGGCATGCCGGCCATGGCCACCATGCTGCCGACGGCGGCGAAGCTGGCGCCCATCATCACCGGCATGCGAATGCCCAGCGGACCGATGCCGAAGGATTGCACCAGGGTGGCGATGCCGGCCACGAGCAGGTCGGCATTGATCAGAAAGGCGATTTCCTCACGACTCAGGCCGGCGGCCTGTCCGATGATCAGCGGTACGGCGACGGCCCCGCCATACATCAGCAGGACGTGTTGCAGGCCCACCAGCAGCAACTGCAACAGGGGCAGGCGGGCAAGGGCAGGTGCTTCGGGTATGCGCGGTTCGGATAGCTCGGACATGCAACACCTCGGATGTTTTTATTCTTGTGGTTCTGGCGCTGTGTGGTTGCCGACAGCGCTTGCTGTTGTCGGTAAGGCAGGCGTTTCACGGCGGGTCGCTGATCTCGAGGTCGCCCGCTGACCTGTGGGAGCGAGCTTGCTCGCGAAGTCCCTGGCGCCCTTGAGGGGCCTTTCGCGGGCAAGTCGGATCGCCGCATCGCCTGCTCCTGCAGGGGCCTGGTGCTCCTCAGGGTGTGTGTGCCCCCTGGTTGATCCAGGCGCCAATCAGGTCACGTTCCTGCTGGGTCATCTGGGTGATGTTGCCCAGGGGCATGATCTGGGTCGCGACGGCCTGGGCCTGGATACGCGGGGCCAGTTGCTGGATCTGTTGCGGGGTGTCGAACATGATCCCGGCCGGCGCGCTGCTGAACAGCGGGCTGGTGGGCTTGGCCGAATGACAGACCGCACAACGCTCCTGAATCACGCTGTGCACCTTGTCGAAGGCGACGGCATCAGCGGCTGGTGTCGCCGCCGGTGCGGGAGGGCTCGGTTCCACTGCCGGGGCCGGCTTGAGGCCACCGCCGAGGGCGGTTTCCGGCAAGGGCTGGTACTCGATCTTCGCCGGCGTCCTGGCGACTTCGGGGGCGCTCGGGTTCGATGCCGGGCCGGTGACGTAGGCCAGGCAGATCATGCCCAGCGCCGCGATCGGCAGGGTCCAGGCGAACTTCTGGCTGTTGTGCCGGGTGTTGAAGTAGTGCCGCACCAGTACCGCCAGCACCGCGATCCCGGCCAGGATCAGCCAGTTGTAAGGGCTGCCGTAGGTGCTCGGGAAGTGGTTGCTGATCATGATGAACAGCACTGGCAGGGTGAAGTAGTTGTTGTGGCGCGAGCGCAGCAGGCCCTTGGCCGGCAGGGCCGGGTCCGGCGTGCGGTTCTCGGCGATGGCCGCCACCAGCGCGCGCTGGGCCGGCATGATGATGCGGAACACGTTGCCGACCATGATGGTGCCGATGATCGCCCCGACGTGCAGGTAGGCTCCGCGTCCGCTGAACACCTTGCTCAGGCCGTAGGCCGCGGCGATCAGCAGGATGAACAGGATCAGGCCGAGCAGGGCCGGCCGCTTGCCCAGCGGCGAGTCGCAGAGAAAGTCATAGACGAACCAGCCGGCGACCAGTGCGCCGACGCCGATGGCAATGCCTTGCGCGCCACTCAGGCCGCTGCCGGGGGCGACCAGGTAGAGCAGGGGATTGGAGTAGAACACCACGCACAGCAGCGCGATGCCCGACATCCAGGTGAAGTAGGCTTCCCATTTGAACCAGTGCAGGTTCTCCGGCATGCTCGGCGGGGCCAGCTTGTACTTCTCCAGGTGGTAGATGCCGCCGCCGTGGATGGCCCACAGGTCGCCGGCCAGGCCGGTCCTGGGGTTGACCCGGTTGAGGTTGTTTTCCAGCCAGACGAAGTAGAACGAAGCGCCGATCCAGGCGACGCCGGTGATCATGTGAACCCAGCGTACGCTCAGGTTCAGCCATTCCAACAGATGTGCTTCCACAGTCTTTACCTCTCTCCCGTCGCACTTTTTGCAGAGCGATCAGGCCTTTTCTTATTGAAGACGGTGTGAAAACGCAGCGAGCGATGGCAAGCCGGGGCGGTGTTCAGCGCAGCCTTGCCTGGCACAGGGTTTTCACTCCGTCCGCTGGTGGGTGGCGAGGATCAACTGCTCATCCTCTGTGAAAAAATGCTCGTCGCAGTTGTTACCGCTGCCACTGCGATCAACCACCAGGAAGTCATCCCGCTTTTCGATCGTCAGGACCGGATGGTGCCAGACGCCGCGATGGTAATTTATGCCCTGCCTGCCATTGGTGATGAAGGCGCGGACCAGACCTGATACAGGTGCATCGCCAAGTGGCGCGACCACGATCAGAAAGGGGTTGCCGAGCAGCGGAATGAAAGCCTGGCTGCCCAGCGGATGGCGTTCGAGCATGCGCACGGTCAGCGGCATGTCCAGCGCATCGGCGCGGAAGATGCTGATGATCGCCTTGTCGTCGGGCGTCGCGGTTTCCACCGTGGCCAGGCGATGAAAGCGCTGGGTCGAACCGTTGTTGATCATGAAGTGGTCGCTGCCGTCGGTTTCGATCACGTCACCGAAAGGGGCGAAGGCTTCTTTGGTCAGCGGTTCAATCGTCAGTGTGCGCATGCTGTTCTTCTGTTCTCTAATTCGTTGGTTCGTTACCGCACGGTCCCGCAGGAGCCGGCGATGCGGTGATCCGACTGGCCCGCGAAGCTTTTCAGCGGCCTTGCGGGCCCATTCGCGGCGGTTCGGCGCTCCGACAAGCCAGGCTCCTGCAGGGTTTGCCTCAGCCTTGTCTGGCGACCTTGCCCAGCAGGCGCAGGCGGCTCACACCACCATCGGGGAACACGTTCAGGCGGACGTGGGTGATCGGGCCCAGCGCCTTGATCTGCTCGGCGAAGGTGTGCTCGGCGTGCATTTCCAGCTTCTGGCTCGGCAGCAGTTCGCGCCAGAACAGGCTTTGGGTCTCGATCTGGCTGTCGGTACCGCCCTTGACGTAGGCGCCCTGGATCGAGCAGCTGTCCGGGTAGTTGCCCTTGAAGTGCAGGGTATCGACGATGATCTTCTCGATCTCGCCCGGATGCCCCAGGGCGACGATCACCCAGTCATTGCCCGGCGTGCGACGGCGGGCGGTTTCCCAGCCGTCGCCCATGTTGACGCCGCGGCCCGGGTTGAGGATGTTGCTCATGCGGCCGAAGTGTTCGTCGGAGCAGGCCAGGGCGCGGCCGCCGTTGAGTGCGGCGGCGAGGTCGACCTGTTCGTTGTCGCCCACGGCCGACCAGTCGCGGTATGGAATGCCATGCACCCGCAGGCGGGCCACGCCACCGTCCGGGTAGATGTTGAAGCGCAGGTGGCTGAAGTGCTGCTCGTTGTGGATTTCATGGTAGTGGTGGCTGTTGCCCTGCAGCTCGACGGCCGGCAGTACTTCGACCCACCGGGTGTTTTCGTCCGGCTCGCCTTCGCTCAGGAAGCAGGCCTCCAGCGACGCCGAGGGCGGGTAGTTGCCGGTGAAGAACGAGGTATCGATGTCCACGCCCTTGATCGAGCCGGGTACGCCCAGGCGGATCACGGCGCTGTCGTAGCCTTCGAAGCGCTTGCGGCGCGATTCCCAGCCATCCATCCACTTGCCGTTGTCATCGAACACGCCTTCCTTCCATACCGCCGGCGTTGGCTGGAACAGGCGGTTGGCATCGGCGAACCAGTCGTCGGTGACGGAAATGATCCGGGTGCCCAGGCGGGCGTCGGCCAGGTTGACGAATTTTTCGAAAGGTGCGGCGTAAGCTTTCATTTTTCTTGTCTGCCTTTGAACAAGTGGCTGGGGATGTTCGCCGGACCCCGGGCCTCCTCGGCGCCGGGGCGTGGCGCGCTATAGGGTCAGTAATCGGAACAGGGCGATCTTGTTGATCTCGGCCAGCGCGCACTGGAACTCGGTGTCCACCGGGTTGTGGATGCGCGTTTCGAACGCGGCAAGGATCTGATGCCGGTTGCTGCCTTTTACCGCCATGATGAAGGGAAACCTGAACTTGGCCTTGTAGGCCTCGTTCAGCTCGGTGAAGCGCTGGAACTCTTCGACCGTGCATTGGTGAATACCGGCGCCGGCCTGTTCGTGAGTGCTGGCGGCGGTCAGTTGGCCCTGGATCGCGGCCTTGCCGGCCAGGTCCGGGTGGGCGTTGATCAGGGCCAGCTGGCTGGCATGATCGGCGCTCAACAGGATGTCGCTCATGCGCTGGTGCAAGGTCTCGATCTGGTCGAGCGTCGCGTCCTGGCCCAGGTCGAAGGCCCTTTCGGCCACCCATGGCGAGTGTTCGTAGATGTCGGCGAAGGCCGCGACGAAGGCCGCGCGGTCCAGGGTCGACGGCTTGAGGGTCTGGAACGCGCTCATTGCGCCGGCTCCTGATAGGCGGGCTGGTAGGGGTGGTTAGCGTGCCAGTGGCGGGCGATGTCCACCCGACGGGCGAACCAGACCTGGTCGAAGCCCTTCACGTAGTCGAGGAAACGCTGCAGCGCGGCCAGGCGCGCCGGGCGCCCGATCAGCCGGCAGTGCAGGCCGATGGAGAGCATCTTCGGCGCCTCGGCACCCTCGGCGTAGAGCACGTCGAAGGCGTCCTTGAGGTACTGGTAGAAGTCGTCGCCCTGGTTGAAGCCCTGCACCTGGGTGAAGCGCATGTCGTTGGTGTCGAGGGTGTAGGGAATCACCAGGTGCGGCTTGCCGGTCGGGTTGTTCGGTTCCCAGTAGGGCAGGTCGTCGTCGTAGGTGTCCGAGTCGTAGAGGAAGCCGCCTTCCTCCATCACCAGGCGACGGGTGTTGGGGCCGGTGCGGCCGGTGTACCAGCCCAGCGGGCGTTCGCCGGTGATTTCGGTGAGGATGCGGATGGCTTCGTGCAGGTGCTCGCGCTCCTGCGCCTCGTCCATGTACTGGTAGTCGATCCAGCGGTAGCCGTGGCTGCAGATCTCGTGACCGGCCTCGACCATGGCGCGGATGACATCCGGGTGGCGCTGGGCGGCCATGGCCACGGCGAAGATGGTCAGCGGGATGTCGAGTTGCCTGAACAGCTTGAGAATCCGCCAGACCCCGGCGCGACTGCCATACTCGTAGAGCGATTCCATGCTCATGTTGCGCTGGCCCTGCAGGGGTTGCGCCGCGACCATCTCCGACAGGAACGCCTCGGACTCCTTGTCGCCGTGCAGGATGTTGCGCTCGCCGCCTTCCTCGTAGTTGAGCACGAAGGACAAGGCGATACGGGCATTGCCCGGCCAGCGGGGGTGAGGAGGGTTACTGCCGTAACCGATCAGGTCGCGTGGGTAGTCAGCGCTCACTGCAGTCTTCCTTCTTGTTCGTGGTGACGGTTGCGTGGCGTCCCGTTCTGGTCGGGTGGCGTCACGGCGATGAATTGATTGTATACAACTTTATCGCCGGTTTGTAAGCCCGTTTTTTTCCAGATGCTGCTGATCCTACCTGTTCCGTTCGTCACTGAAAACCTGTCTGATCGGTCAGCTAATGGATTCAAGGTCGGCTACTCACTGGGCTTCTGTCAAGATTCATGCCGACGGATGGAAACCCGGAAAAGCGTGAAATTTATTGTGTACAATTTTTCGTAAAAGTGTCTTAATCATTTCATTGCCGTATCTCCGGGGCTTTCCCCGCCGGTCCGGCATCTCCTTCATCCACTGACTCCGGGAGGCGCGAGACCCGGTCTGCCGCAGGCGGGCGGGTACGCAGAAGCAATGGGACGTTTGACTACGCATGTTTTGGATGCCGCGCATGGCTGCCCCGGCAGCTCGATCCAGGTCGAGCTGTATCGGGTCGAAGGCACCGTGCTGGAGCTGGTCGCCAGGGCCGTGACCAACGGCGACGGCCGCTGCGATACACCGCTGCTGCAGGGCGATGACTACCGTTCCGGGGTCTATCAGTTGCAATTTCATGCCGGTGACTACTATCGGGCCCGCGGCGTGACGCTGCCGGAGCCGGCCTTTCTCGATGTGGTGGTGCTGCGTTTCGGCATCAGTGCCGAGCAGGAGCACTACCACGTTCCCTTGCTGATCTCGCCCTACAGCTATTCGACCTATAGAGGAAGTTAGATCCCCTCAAGAACTGCGCAACCACTTCTTCGGTTCCTCTTGCCCGCCCACACTGCGGGCTTTTTTTGCCCGGTTGTTGTGTGGGATTTTCGGGCCCTTTCGCGTCATGCGCTCTACCGGCTCAACAGCGAAGCCGCCCCCGCCCCACTGAACAACCCGGCACTGACCCGATTGAACCAGCTCTGCCCCTTGCCACTACGCAGGTATTTCGCCGCGCCGTGGGCGCCCAGGCCGTAGGTCAGCTTGCACAGCAGGTCGAGCACGGTCCAGGTGGCGATCATCACCAGCAACTGGCCGAGGAACGGCTGGTCGGCCTTGAGGAACTGCGGCAGGAAGGCGGCGAAGAACAGGATGTCCTTGGGGTTGCTCGCCCCCAGCACGAAAGCGCGCCCAAACAGGGCACGAAAGCGCGGCACAGGTGCAGCTTCGGGCACGTTCGCCGCCCGTGCCGGCTGGCGCGACTGCTGCCAGCTCTGCCAGGCGAGGTAGAACAGGTACAGTGCGCCGACGACCTTCAGTGTGCTGAACAGTTGCTCCGAGGCCAGCAACACGGCCCCCAGGCCCAGGGCCGAGGCGCTGAGCAGGCAGATCGAGGCGCTGACGCCGCCCAGGAAGGCCGGGTACGAACGGCGCAATCCATAGTTCAGGCTGTTGCTGATCATCAGCAGCGACAGCGGCCCGGGAATGAGGATCACCACCAGGGCGGCTCCGCTGAACAACAACCAGGTTTCCAGGCTCATCAGGTTTCTTCCTCATGCAAGGGCCCCATCGCAATGGGGCCGGTTGTTTGGTTGCCGGCTACGCCAGTCTTCTCCTACAGGAAGATGAACTTGGCGATGAAAATGACGCACAGGACCCACAGACTGACGGAAATGTCCCTGAACTTGCCGGTTCCCGCCTTCAACGCCACGTAGGTGATGAAGCCCAGGGCGATCCCGTCGGCGACCGAGAAGGTCAGCGGCATCATGATCGCGGTGACGATCGCCGGAATGCTCTCCGTCGCTTCTTCCCAGGCGATATGCGCCAGGCTGCCCATCATCAGCATCGCCACGTAAATCAGTGCACCTGCGGTCGCGTAGGCAGGGATCATGCCAGCCAGCGGCGCGAAGAACATCGCGGCCACGAACAGTATGCCTACAGTAACAGCGGTCAGACCAGTCCGACCACCCGTTGCAACGCCGGCAGCACTTTCCACGTAGCTGGTGACCGGTGGCACGCCGACCACCGCACCGAATACGCTGGATACGCTGTCGGCCTTCATCGCCCGCGACAGGTTCTCGATGCGGCCGTCGGCGTTGACCAGGTTGGCGCGCTGGGCGACGCCCATCAGGGTTCCGGCGGTGTCGAACATGTGCACGAAGAGAAAGGCCAGGACCACGCTGATCATGCTGACGTTGAAGACGCCCGCCAGGTCCATGGCCATCCAGGTCGGCGCCAGGCTGGGCGGGGTGGAGAACACCCCGTGGTACTCGACCAGGCCCAGGCCCCAGCCGATCAGGGTGACACTGATGATGCTGATCAGGATGGCGCCGAACACCCGGTGGTAGCTGAGGATCGCGATCATCAGGAAACACACGGCGGCCAGCAGCGGGCCGGGCTCATGCAGGGCGCCGAGCCGGACCAGGGTGGCAGGGCTCGCGACGACGATCCCGGCGGTCTTCAGGCCGATGAGCCCGAGGAACAGCCCGACCCCGGCGCCCATGGCATGGCGCAGGCTGACCGGGATGCTGTTGAGCAGCCATTCGCGGACCCGGGACAGGGTCAGGGCCATGAACAGCACGCCGGAAATGAACACCGCGCCGAGGGCGGTCTCCCAGTGATAGCCCATGGTGCCGACCACGGTGTAGGTGAAGAAGGCGTTGAGCCCCATGCCGGGCGCCAGGCCCACCGGCCAGTTGGCGTAGAGCCCCATCAGCAGGCAGCCGAGGGCGGCGGCGATGCAGGTGGCGACGAAGGCGGCGCCATGGTCGATGCCGGCATCGGCCATGAGGTTGGGGTTGACGAAGATGATGTAGGCCATGGTGATGAAGGTGGTCACCCCGGCAATCAGTTCGGTCCTGACCGTGGTGCCATGCAGCCTGAGCCTGAACAGGCGCTCCAGCAGGCCGGTGCTCGAAGGCGGCGAGAGATCCAGCGTGGGTGCTTCGGATTTGCGGCTTTCCACAGCGATTACTCCTCAGGGTTTTATTGTTATTTCCAGGGCCGGACACGTCATGGTGGGCAGCGGCTCCTTGAGGGAGCGCGGATTTGTTGACCGAAAGGTCAGGAACTTACACGAAGCGGATTATGCTTTTGTATACAAAGAAAGCAAATAATGTTTTTGACGGTGTGTGCGATATTTCGGCGGGGCGGGCTATATGGGCTGCTGGTCGGCAGGGGCAGATGGGTCTTGAGAGGGCTGATGGCTTCGCGGGCAAGCCCACACAGCCGCTACAAAGGCTGTGGGAGCGGGCTTGCCGCGAAGCGCTCGGCGTGGTCAGGCCTGGCGGCTGTCACCCAACGCCCGATTGACCGCCATCCAGCCATCCACCGCCGCCTCGCCCGCCTGGGCGAAGGCCTTCTGCAACAGCTTGACCTGCTCGCGGCGCAACGACTCTTCCAGGCTGGTCCCGTCGGGGGTCAGGCAGAGCAGGCGTTTGCGCTTGTCCGTCGGTGAGGCGACGCCTTGCACCAGTCCCATCTCGGTCAACTGGCGCAACGGCATGTTCAGCGCCTGCTTGCTGACGCCCAGGCGATCGAGCAGTTCCTTGACGCTGAGGTCCGGATAACGTCCGATGAAAAACACGATCCGCTGATGCACCCGGCTCAGGCCACGCCGTTCGAGCATTTCGTCGGCCTTGGCGGTGAATGCCTGGTAGCCGAAGAAAAACGCCTCCATGGCGTCCTGTTGGGTGTTGGAATTTTTAAGGTCAAGCATATTGACGTATTGGTCCGTGGCGTCGTAATTTCGGTCAAGCAGTTTGACGTATTTTCCTTTCACTCCGCTACCGGTGACCTGTCATGGCCTTCTCCGAACGTGTTACGCGTCTTAAAAGCTCGCTGATTCGTGAAATCCTCGCTGCCGCCCAGCGTCCCGAGGTGATGTCGTTTGCCGGTGGGCTGCCGGCCGAGGCGATGCTGCCGACGCTGGAGTGGGAGGGCATGCCGCGGGCCATGGGCCAGTACGGCATGAGCGAGGGCGAGCTGGCCCTGCGTGAAGTGCTGGCGGCCCAGGCGCGGGCCCTGCGTGTCGACTGCCAGGCCAGCCAGGTGCTGGTGCTCGGCGGTTCCCAGCAGGCCCTCGACCTGGCCGCCAAGCTGCACATCGACAAGGGCACCGAGATCCTGCTGGAAGGGCCGACCTACCTGGCGGCCCTGCAGATCTTCCAGTTGTTCGGGGCCGACTGCCTGAGCATTCCCCAGGAATCGGACGGACCCGACCTGCAGCAGTTGCGCGCCCGCCTGGAGCGACACCGGCCGGCGTTCGTCTACCTGATCCCGACCTTCCAGAATCCGTCCGGCGTCTGCTACAGCGAGGCCAAGCGCGCCGGTGTTGCGGCGTTGCTGGACGAGTTCGGCGTGACCCTGATCGAGGACGAACCCTATCGTGAACTCAGCTACGACGGGGTCGATGCCGTGCCGATCGTCGCCCGTCTGAAGAAGGCCAGCTGGATCTACACCGGCACGGTCTCCAAGACCCTGGCCCCCGGCCTGCGGGTTGGCTACCTGATCGCCAGTCCCGACCTGTTCCCGCACCTGCTCAAGCTCAAGCAGTCGGCGGACCTGCATACCAACCGCGTCGGGCAGTGGCAGGCGCTGCAGTGGATCGGCACGGAAAAATATCGCCAGCACCTGCAGGCGTTGCGCAGTTTCTACCGGACCCGCCGGGATGCGTTCGCCGAGGCCCTGCAGCGGCATTTCGCCGACCTGGCCGACTGGCAGGTGCCCCAGGGCGGGCTGTTCTTCTGGTTGACCCTCAAGCAGCCGCTGGACACCCGGACCCTGCTCGATGCCGCCCTGGCCCGGGATGTCGCGTTCATGCCTGGCGAGCCTTTTTTTGCCGAACCGGAGCGTAATCCGGGTAATCTGCGTCTGAATTTCAGCCATATCGCGCCGGAGCGCCTGGACGAAGGTCTGGGCCGACTGGCTGCTGTCGTACGTCATGCACAGGCCGCAAGAGCGGCTTAAGGGGAGGGCCATGTACAAGGTTTACGGGGATTACCAGTCGGGCAACTGCTACAAGATCAAGTTGATGCTGCATCTGCTGGGTCAGGAGTACCGTTGGCACCCGGTGGATATTCTCAAGGGCGACACCGAGACGGCGGAATTCCTGGCGAAGAACCCCAATGGCAAGGTGCCGGTGCTGGAGTTGGAGGACGGCACCTGCCTGTGGGAATCCAATGCCATCCTCAACTTCCTGGCCGACGGCAGCGAGTTCCTGCCGAGCGAGCCGCGCCTGCGTACCCAGGTGCTGCAATGGCAGTTTTTCGAGCAGTACAGCCATGAGCCCTACATCGCGGTGGCGCGTTTCATCGAGTTCTACCTGGGCTTGCCCGAAGAGCGGCGCGAGGAGTACCTCAAGTTGCAGAAGCGCGGGCACAAGGCCCTGAAGGTCATGGAGAAGCAGTTGCAGCAGACCCCTTACCTGGTCGGCGAGCACTACTCGATCGCCGATATCGCGCTGTACGCCTACACCCACGTCGCGCACCAGGGCGGCTTCGACCTGAGCATCTACCCGGCGATCCAGGCCTGGCTGCAGCGGGTGGCGAGCCATCCCCGGCATGTCGGTATGCTGGATTGAGCGAAAAGTCTGCAAACACTTGAACCGGCCCCAGGGCCGGTTTTCTTTTGCCGGCGGCGAGGGCCTGGCGCAAACTCAAGGGCCTATCCACCGACATGGGGACATCCATGAAATATCCGCTTGCAGCCTTCCTGACGTTCGCCCTGTCGGGCCTGGCCGCTGTCGCCCAGGCGGCTGACGGTTGTGATGCCAGCCAGGCGTCGATGAATACCTGCGCGGCCCAGGCATTCAAGCGGGCCGACGACGACCTGAACCGGTACTACAAGGCGCAGATGGACTATCTGAAAGGCCCGGCCGGCAAGGAGGCGCTCAGGGATGCCCAGCGCAAGTGGCTGGCCTTGCGCGATGCCGACTGCCGGTATCGGGTCGGCAAGCCGGAGGAGGGCGGCTCGATGTGGCCGATGCGCGACCTGCAGTGCCGAACCGAGCTGACCCGCCAGCGTGCCGCGCAGTTGAAGGCCTATACCGAGTGCCGCGGCGAATACGATCAGTGCCCCAACTGAAAAGGGTGTGACCGCCGCGAACAGGTTCCTGCAGGTGCCGAAGTTCTGACGCGGCCTTTTCAGGCCGCGGCGAAACGCTTGTCCAGGTAGTCGATGATCACCTTGGATTCGTACATCCAGGTGGTCTGGCCGTTTTCCTCGATACGCAGGCACGGCACCTTGATCCTGCCACCCTGTTCGAGCAGGGTCTGGCGGTCCTGTTCGTTGTTCTTCGCATCGCGCAGGGCCACCGGCACGTTCAGGCGGTGCAGGGTACGGCGGGTCTTCACGCAGAACGGGCAGGCATGGAATTGATACAGGGTCAGGCCTTTGGCGGCGGCGTCGACCTTGGCCTGGTTCTCGGCGCTGCGTTGCTGCTTGCGCGGGCGGGTGAGGAAGTCGATGAGGATGATGAGTTGGCCCAGGCCGACTCGAAGGGCTTTGACTAACACGCGATAGCCTCGTGGGCGGTGGAGGAGGCAGGCAGCTTACCTGATTTTCCCCAGGCGAAAAAAACCGGCGATGAACGCCGGTTTCTTCAGGTCGCCCGGTGTTACTTGATCAGGGCGAGGAATTCGCTGCGGGTCGCTGCATTCTCGCGGAATTCGCCGAGCATCACCGAGGTGATCATCGACGAGTTCTGCTTCTCGACACCGCGCATCATCATGCACATGTGCTTGGCCTCGATCACCACGGCAACGCCCAGGGCGCCGGTGACCTGCTGGACCGCATCGGCGATCTGGCGGCTGAGGTTCTCCTGGATCTGCAGGCGGCGGGCGTACATGTCGACGATCCGCGCAACCTTCGACAGGCCCAGCACCTTGCCGCTCGGAATGTAGGCCACGTGGGCCTTGCCGATGAAGGGCAGCAGGTGGTGTTCGCACAGCGAGTAGAGCTCGATGTCCTTGACCAGCACCATTTCGCTGTTATCGGAGCTGAACAGGGCACCGTTGGTGACTTCTTCCAGGGTCTGTTGATAACCGCGGCAAAGGTACTGCATGGCTTTGGCGGCACGCTTGGGCGTGTCGAGCAAACCCTCGCGGGAGACGTCCTCGCCGAGTTGACCGAGGATCGCCGTGTAATTATGTTCCAGGGACATGAATCTACCTGTGGGAGTTTACGCAAAGGCCAAGGATACGGCGGCTGGCAGCCGCCTGCAAATTCGATGACAGTCCGGTTACTCGTCGCGGCCTTCCATCATCGTCCGCTTGAGCATCACATACACCGCTCCGGCCCCGCCGTGCCGGGCCTGGCAGGAGGTGAAACCGAGCACCTGGGCGTGCTGGCGCAGCCAGGTGTTGACGTGGCTCTTGATCATCGGGCGCTTGCCGTCCAGGCGCACGGCCTTGCCGTGGGTGACGCGCACGCAGCGGATCTCGAATCTGGTCGCTTCGGCGAGGAACGCCCAGAGGGTTTCCCGGGCCTTTTCCACGGTCATGCCATGCAGGTCGAGGCTGCCTTCGAAGGGGATCTGCCCGGCCTTGAGCTTGCGCATCTGGCTTTCCTGCACGCCGTCGCGGGACCAGTACAGCTCGTCTTCGGGGCCGACGTCGATCACGAACTGGTCGGACAGGCCGTCCACCGTGGCGACTTCGCTGCGCACGGTTGCCGCCTGGCGCAGCTTGGCCAGTTGGGCGCGGTCGGACCTGGGTTTGCCGGTATCGGCACGATCGTGCTTGATCGGCTTTACGCCGCGGATCTCGCTTTGAAACAGGGAAAAATCGTCGTCTTGCATGTCAGTCTCCGCAGGAACCGCCAGTTTACCCAAGTGCCGGGCTTCACGTCACAGGCGATTCCTCGAAGGTCGGGATCAGTCGTGCCTTTTCATCAGGTGCGGGGCCATGTTCAGCGCCTGGCCACGGCGTCTGCGCCGACGGCAGCGCCGCCACAGCCAGACGCCGACGTACAGCACCAGCAGGCCCGCCACCAGGATCGCCGCCGAGGCGCCGGGGTTGGTGTTCAGCTCGCCCATGGCTGGGGCGTGCCCCAGCAGGCTGGCGGTGCCGGCCATGACCAGCAATACGCCGAAAGTCGCCAACAGCGCCGCGAAACCGGCGCACAGACGCGAACGCCAGTTGCTTTCGCCCTTGGGGCGCAGCCGGCGGGCGTCGAATCCATCATCGGATATCTTCATTCCGATTTCCTCTTTGATTATCGGCCGTTCGACCGGGAGATGGTCGGCTTGTTCCGGACGTGAAGGGGAAATCGGAAAATGAGTGCGGCGCCAAGGGATGGGCGATCGCCTGGAGCGCCCATCCCGACGGGCTCAGATGAGGTCTCTGGTCAGTGCCAGGGTGGCGAAATTGTCGGCCATGATTGCCATTTCGGTGCGCTGGACCTGGGCCGCGCTGATGATCTCGCCCTTGTGGGGCAGGTCGCGGGTGGCGCAGGCGTCTTCCACCAGGGTGCAGCGAAAGCCCAGGTTCTTGGCGGCGCGCACGGTGGTGCTGACGCTGGAGTGGCTCATGAAGCCGCAGACGATCAGGTCCAGCGAGCCGAGGTCCTGCAGGTGCTTTTCCAGGCCGGTGCCATGAAAGGCGCTGGGCAGCAGCTTGCCGATCAGCGTTTCGTCGCCCTGGGGTTCCAGGCCGGGAATGAACTCGCCGCGTTCGCCCTGTGGATCGAACAGGCCGCCGACGGTACCCAGGTGGCGGATGTGCACGATCGGCCGGCCGGCCGCGCGGGCCGCAGCGACCAGTTGCTTGATGTTGTCGACGGCTTGCGCCATGCCGGACAACGCGAGCGGACCGCTCAGATATTCTTTCTGGGCGTCGATGATCAACAGGGTGGCGTGGCTCAGGTTGGCTGCCGCATAACCTCGGCCACTGAGTTGAAACATCGTCTTTGGAACGGACATTCGAGGGGCTCCTGTGCGTGGGGCTTTTACCCATTGTCCTCCGGCTGAGCGTTTATGTGAATCGCTACCGACGCAAGCGCCGTGGTTACTGGCCTGCAGCCATGTCAAGAGGTGGGCGCCGACGGTCGGAAAGGTCCGCGCCGAGGTCTTTTTGCCGGGTTTCCACCCGGCGTCCGTTTGGCTGTTAGAATTGCCAGTCGTTTTTTCAGGAGTCTACCCGTGATCACTTCCCGCCTGCGCACCCTGCGCGACCATATCCGTTGGGCTGTCAGCCGTTTTCACGGTGCGGAGCTGTTTTTCGGTCATGGTACCGACAATGCCTGGGATGAGGCTCGGCAACTGGTGCTGGGCGCCTTGCACCTGCCCTGGGAAATCGCCGACAGCTACCTCGACTGCCGCCTGGAGGACGAGGAACTGACACATCTGCAGCACCTGCTCAAGCGTCGGATCGAGGATCGCGTGCCGACCGCCTATCTGCTGGGCGAAGCCTGGTTCTGCGGCCTGCCGTTCATCGTTGACGAGCGGGTGCTGATCCCGCGCTCGCCGATCGGCGAACTGATCGAGAACCGCTTCGCCCCCTGGCTGGGTGCGGAGCCGGCCCGCATCCTCGACCTGTGCACCGGCTCGGGTTGCATCGGGATTGCCTGTGCCTATGAGTTCGAGCAGGCCGAAGTGGTGCTGGCGGACCTGTCCTTCGACGCGCTGGAAGTGGCCAACCGCAACATCGAGCGCCATGGCGTCGACGAGCGGGTGTTCACGGTTCAGGGCGATGGTTTCGACGGCTTGCCGGGCCAGCGTTTCGACCTGATCGTCTCGAACCCGCCGTATGTCGATGCCGAGGATTTCGCCGACATGCCGGCGGAGTACCACCATGAGCCGGAACTGGGCCTGGCCTGTGGTGACGACGGCTTGAACCTGGTGCGGCGGATGCTCGCCGAAGCGGCGGACCATCTGACCGAGAAGGGGCTGCTGATCGTCGAGGTGGGCAACAGCCAGGTGCATGTCGAGGCCTTGTATCCGCAGGTGGACTTTGCCTGGCTGGACTTCGAGCGTGGCGGGCACGGGGTGTTCATGCTGACGGCGCAGCAGTGCCGCGAGCACCAGGCGCTGTTCGCCTCGAAGATCTAGGTTGCCCGTTCGCGGATGAACCCTGCTCCCTCAGTGTCAGCGTTGTTCGCAGGATTCATGCGCGGCGCGAGCACTTGTGGGAGCCAACTGGCTGGGGGATATCCACCTGGCTAGCGGTGGGTGGCGATCCAGATCAGCAGCCCGGCCTGGAACACCGCGAAGGCCACCAGGCAGGTGATGGTGAAGCGCAGCCCGCTGTCTTCACGCTTGAGCTTGCTGACCCGTTCTTCCTGCTGGCGCAGTTTCACTTCCTGCTCCTGCAGATTCTGCTCGGCCTGCTGGAGCATCTGCGAGGCTTCGAGAATCTCCACGAACTGCACTTTCTCGGTGTTCCACTGGGCCAGCAGTTCGCCAACCTGCATGTCCTTGTAGCTGCCCTTGAGGTGCTGCGGGTCGGCGTAGACCACGTCGAAACCCTGGACCCGCAGGAAGTGGTCGCGGCGCAGGCGGGTGTCTTCGTTCAGCGCGTCCTTGTTCTGCAGGGGGGCGCCGTCGATGCGGTAGTGCGACCATTTCTTCTGCGCCCAGATCGCCGCCTGGGCCACCAGGAAGCGTCCGATTCCACGGTTCCACGGTTCCACCTGCAGGCCGCCCTCGGGCCCGAAGTGCACGCGTTTGGTGGTGTGGTCGACCCACATGTCGAGCTGGTTCTGTTCCTTGCGCACCTTTTGCGCCGGCAACTGGATGCTCATGCGCAACAGGCTGCGTTCCTTGCCGTTGCGCTCGGCGTAGCCGAACTGGACAAAGCGCAGCGGCCGTCCGCCGGTGTTGCGGTCGGTGGCCAGGGGGGCCAGGCGCAGCATCTTGAAGTGCTCGGGTTGCACATCGGCCCACGGCAGTTCCACCGGCGCGGGTTCGACGGCTTCGGCGTTGCTTTCGGGTGACGCTTGAGTTTCTGTCATTCGGCGAGATCCTGTCCGTGTCCAGCTTGCCAGTCACAATATCGATACCGGCAATGGCCTTATCGGCCGCTTCTGCCAGGACTGGAGGGCAAAAATCATCTCAATGGCGAGCAAGTCCGTCGATAAAGCCGGTAATCGGCTTTTCCAGGCCGGCGGCCAGCGGCAACTGCGGGTTATTGTAGGAGGCCAACTGCTGCCGGATATCGTCGGGCACGATGCGCAGGATGTGGTTCATGCCGTCGATGATCGCCAGTTGCGCATCCGGCTTGGCCGCCTGCAGCGCCTTGGCGTCATCGACGCTGACCTGGATGTCGTTGCGCCCCTGGACGATCAGGGCCGGCATCGTCAGGTGGCTGAAGGCCACCGCCGGGTCCTGGCGGAACAGGCTGATCAGGTAGGGCTGGACGCTGGGGCGAAAGATCGGCTCCAGCGGCTGCGGGATATTGGCGTCCGGGTGTCCGGCCTTGAGGCTGTCGAGCAGTTCGTTGCTGCGCAGCATCAGCGCCGGTGGCAGGCGCCTGGCCAGTTGCTGGCGCAGTACCTGGTCGACCGGGCGACCGCTGCCCGACACGGAAATGACCCCGGCGGCCGCCAGCTTCGGCGCGGCGAGCGTGGCGATCAGCGCGCCCTCGCTGTGGCCGAGCAGGATCAACTGCCCCAGGCGTGGATCGGCCTTGAGCTTCTCGCCCCAGGCCACGGTGTCGGCGACATAGGCCTGCACGCTCAGGTTGCGCTCATTGGGCGTGGCCGCCAGGCTGGCCGCGACGCCACGCTTGTCGTAGCGCACGCTGGCGATACCGTGGCGGGCCAGCATCCAGGCCAGGCGCTTGAGGCTGTCGTTGCGTCCACCATCGGGGTTGTTGCCATCACGGTCGGTGGGCCCGGAGCCGGCGACGATCAACACCACCGGTACCGGCCGGTCGGACTTGGGCAGCAGCAGCGAGCCGAACAGTTCACCGGTGCCGGTATCGAGTTCGATCGGCCGTTGCAGGACGACACCGGCCTGGGCAAGGCCGCTGAAGAGGGTCAAGGTCAGGAGCAGAATACGCAGCATCATCGGGCCATCATGGACAAGGTGCCGGTTGGACTCGCAACCGTCGATAAGGTTCGAGGATGAACTCGTCGGTCAGCCTGCGTATACTGGGCCGCTCGGTTATCTAGATCTGATTCGCGGAGCGCCCTGCATGTCCGGCAATACCTACGGCAAGCTGTTCACTGTCACCACCGCTGGCGAAAGCCATGGTCCGGCGTTGGTCGCCATTGTCGATGGCTGCCCGCCCGGCCTGGAGCTGTCGCTGGAAGACCTGCAGCGCGACCTCGATCGGCGCAAGCCCGGCACCAGCCGGCACACCACCCAGCGCCAGGAGCCCGACGAGGTGGAGATCCTTTCCGGGGTCTTCGAAGGACGGACCACCGGCTGCGCCATCGGCCTGCTGATCCGCAACACCGATCAGAAGTCCAAGGACTACTCGGCGATCAAGGACCTGTTCCGCCCGGCCCACGCCGACTACACCTACCACCACAAGTACGGTGAACGCGACTACCGCGGCGGCGGCCGCAGTTCCGCCCGGGAAACCGCCATGCGCGTGGCTGCCGGTGCCATCGCCAAGAAGTTCCTGGCCAGCCGGGGCATCGTCGTCCGTGGCTACATGAGCCAACTGGGCCCGATCGAGATTCCGTTCAAGACCTGGGACTCGGTCGAGCAGAATGCCTTCTTCAGCCCCGATCCGGACAAGGTGCCGGAGCTGGAGGCCTATATGGACCAGTTGCGCCGCGACCAGGACTCGGTCGGCGCGAAGATCACCGTGGTGGCCGAAGGGGTGATGCCCGGCCTCGGCGAGCCGATCTTCGACCGCCTGGATGCCGAACTGGCCCATGCGCTGATGAGCATCAACGCGGTCAAGGGGGTGGAAATCGGCGCCGGTTTCGCCAGCGTCGCCCAGCGTGGGACCGAACACCGCGACGAACTGACCCCCGAAGGTTTCCTCAGCAACAACGCCGGCGGCATTCTCGGCGGCATTTCCTCCGGCCAGCCGATCGTTGCGCACCTGGCGCTCAAGCCGACGTCCAGCATCACCACGCCGGGTCGTTCCATCGACATTCACGGCAACCCGGTGGACGTGATCACCAAGGGCCGTCACGACCCGTGCGTCGGTATCCGTGCCACGCCGATCGCCGAAGCGATGATGGCGATCGTGCTGATGGATCACCTGCTGCGTCATCGCGCGCAGAATGCGGATGTGCGTGTCAGCACCCCGGTGCTGGGCCAGCTGTAATGTCGGGAGCGCCGCTCCCTTACTGGCGGCTGTCCGGTTTCTACCTGTTCTACTTCGCCCTGCTCGGCGCCACGGCGCCGTACCTGGCGCTGTATTTCCATCATCTGGGGTTCGCCCCGGCGCGGATTGGCGAGCTGGTGGCCATTCCGATGCTGATGCGCTGCGTGGCGCCGAACATCTGGGGCTGGCTGGGCGACTACACCGGCCGGCGCCTGCTGATCGTGCGCTGCGGCGCGGCCTGTACGCTGCTGGCGTTCTCGCTGATCTTCCTCGACAAGAGCTACGCCTGGCTGGCGCTGGTGATGGCCTTGCACGCGTTCTTCTGGCACGCCGTGCTGCCGCAGTTCGAGGTCATCACCCTGGCGCACCTGCAGGGCCAGCCCGGGCGCTACAGCCAGATCCGCCTGTGGGGCTCGATCGGTTTCATCCTGGCCGTGGTGCTGCTCGGGCGCCTGTTCGAATGGTTGAGCCTGGATATCTATCCGCTGACGATCGTGGCGATCATGGCCGGCATCACCCTGAGCACCGCCTGGGTGCCCAATGCGCAACCGGCCGGCCATGAAAGCCGGCCCGCGGGCGAGGGCTTTCTCGGCCAGTTGCGCAGCCCGGGCGTGCTGGCCTTCTACCTATGCGTCGCGTTGATGCAACTGAGCCACGGTCCCTACTACACCTTCCTGACCCTGCACCTGGAAAACCTCGGCTACAGCCGCGGGCTGATCGGCATGCTCTGGGCCCTGGGGGTGGTGGCCGAAGTGCTGATGTTCCTCGGCATGAGCCGGATTCTCGCGCGGTTTTCCGTGCGCCGGGTGCTGCTGGCGAGCTTTCTCCTGGCGGCCTTGCGCTGGCTGCTGCTGGGCTCCTTCGCCGAACACCTGGGGGTGCTGCTGTTCGCCCAGTTGTTGCACGCGGCCACGTTCGGCAGCTTCCACGCCTCGGCCATTCATTTTGTCCAGCGCAGTTTCGGCTCGCGCCAGCAGGGGCAGGGCCAGGCGCTCTACGCCGCACTGTCCGGCACCGGCGGGGCACTGGGCGCGTTGTATGCCGGCTACAGCTGGAATGCCCTGGGGCCGACCCTGACTTTCAGTATCGCCAGCCTGGCGGTCCTGGCCGCCGCGATTATCATTGCCACCCGCATGCAAGAGGATCGGCCCTGAGCCTTTCCCGAGGAAATAGAAGCCATGAGCATTCTGTCCGTTTACCCCGTCAGCAGCCCGGAACTTGCGAACAAGGTCCTGACCCACGTCGACGATATCACTGCGACCCTGGCGGAGCAGGGCGTTCGCTTCGAGCGTTTGTCCGTCGCTACGCCGATTCGCCCCGGCACCCCTGAGGAAGACGTGCTCGAAGCCTGTCGGGCCCAGCTCGATCCCCTGATGAGCGAGCACGGCAGTGTCGCGGTCGAGGTCATCAGCCTCGACAACAGTCACCCGCAGAAGCTCGAGCGCTGTGCGCAGCTGTTGCGTGAGCAGCGCCAGCAGGCCAATGAGGTGCGGTGGTTCCTTGGCGGGCGCGGGCTGCTCAGCCTGCATATTGGTGATTATGTTTATGCGGTGCTGTGCGAAAGGAACGATCTGATCACCATTGCGGCCGGTACGTCGTACTGGTTCGACCTGGGCGAGGAGCCGCGTTGCGTGGCGGTCCGGCTGTTCGACAAGACTGAGGGGCGGGTTGCCAGCCCGGTCGAGGACGATATCGCCGGGCGTTTTCCCCGCCTGGACGACTGAAGGTCTGGAGCGCCGACATTAAACAGTCGCCACACGGCTTGAGTGATTAAAACTTGAGTCGGAAGTGAATGTTTCAATTTGTAGGATGCTGCCTAATGAAATGTCGGCCATCCCTGTTTATGTTTGTGGTCGGTTGTTAATTCCCACTTCTGTGTAACTCTCTGTTTTCGGCGGTTGTTCGGGCAACAACTGTGCGAACTGTTGAAAGTCACAGGGAGGAACAGACATGAGCATTCCCACTCTATCGGCGGCGGGCGTCGCGCAGATGGCCCGGCCTCGACCGGCCGATATCAAGGAGTCGAGGGACCCGCTTAAACAGGATGTTGTTCAGGTGGTGCTATTGCCGGCTCTGAAGAAAAATCGCCGCAACCGCCTCGCCAAGGCCCCGACCCTGAGCGAGAAGGAGCTGGAAGTGCTCAAGTGGGCCAAGGCGGGCAAGACGGTGTGGGAAATCAGCGTGATCCGCAACGTGTCCGAAGCCACGGTGAAGTTTCATCTACGCAATATCTATCACAAGCTGGGGGTGAGCAACCGTGCCCACGCCGTTGGCGAGGCCGTCCATCGCGGCCTCGTCTAGCTCACCTGCCGTGCGGGCTCAATGATAGGAGGGCAGGGCAAAACGGTTCTGGCTCTGCAGCAGGGAAATGGCCGGCAGTTCGCTGGGCTGGCCGGCGAGGTCGCGGCGAATCGCGCTGATCACCCAGGTCAGCTGTTCCGCGGTGTGCAACTGGGCGTAGGAGATCGAGCGTTTCATCTGCTTGCCGTCGCGGTCACGCAACGTGAGCAGCACGCCGCCATCAGGGCGTGGCTGGGTGGTGACTTCGTAATTGGAGAATACAGAAGAGAATTTTTCCTGGATCAGGTCCATGTCGATCGACTCCGTCAGCTAGTGAATGACTAGGGATGGAGTGAGAGGTGCAGTGATTGTGCCAGTATTCCTTTTTTATAAATCCCTTTAAAATCAATAGGTTATTGTTTTATTGGTTTTGTTGTGTCGTGCAAAATGCAAGATCGGCCGTCGTGCATCCTGCATTTTGCCCAGCGCCGGCCGATGCCGCCCCTGACGGGCGCGAGGATACAAAACTTTGCAAAACCTTCGTGTACAGCTTCGCCAGGGTTGCCGTATTTTCGATTCGAGGCGGGCCCCCGGCGACGCTGCGAATCCCGGGGCTGCAACAAGGACGGTGGGCGAGGTTGTCGGCCCGGACGACGTTCGCTCGATAATAATAAAAGACAGGATGTGACCCATGAACGTTCAAACCGATGACGTGATCACCTGGGGCATGATGCTCCGCAAGCTTCCCACCGTTGCCAAGGCACTGCCGCGTGTCATTCGCGGGCTCAAGCTGTCCAAGGTGAAAGCCCCCGACCAGCCCTGCGGGCTCGCCTGGAGTTTCGAACAGGCGGTGGCTCGCAATCCTTCGGGAGCGGCGCTGCTGTATGGCAACCGTTCCCTGACTTATCAGCAGACCAACCAGTGGGCCAACCGCATAGCCCATTACCTGATCGCTCAGGGCATCGGCAAGGGCGATGTGATTGGCGTGCTGATCGAGAACCGCATCGAGTTGCTGGTGACGATCCTGGCGGTGGCCAAGGTGGGCGGGGTCTGCGCGATGCTCAACACCTCCCAGACCCAGGGGGCGCTGGTCCACAGCATCACGCTGGTGTCGCCGGTGGCGATGGTCGTCGGGGCGGAACTGCTCGGGGCCTATTCGGCCGTGCGCGAGCAGGTGGCGATCGACCCGGCCCGGCACTACTTCGTGGCGGATCAGGACACCGATGCCGATCCGGGTGAAGCGCCCGCGGGCTGGATCAACCTGATGAGCGCCAGCCTCGGCCAGGACCAGGCGAACCCGGCCAGCAGCCAGCAGGTCTTCTGTGATGACCCCTGTTTCTATATCTATACCTCCGGCACCACTGGTCTGCCCAAGGCCGGGATCTTCCGTCATGGTCGCTGGATGAAGACCTACGCCAGCTTCGGCCTTATCGCCCTCGACATGGGGCTGCAGGATGTCCTCTATTGCACCCTGCCGCTGTATCACGCCACGGGCCTGTGCGTGTGCTGGGGCTCGGCGATTGCCGGGGCGTCGGGGTTCGCCTTCCGGCGCAAGTTCAGCGCCAGCCAGTTCTGGGACGAGGCACGGCGTTTCAACGCCACCACCCTGGGTTACGTGGGCGAGTTGTGCCGCTATCTGCTGGACCAGCCGCCCAGCGCCGCGGACAAGCACAACAAGGTGGTGAAGATGATCGGCAACGGTCTGCGCCCGAGCGTCTGGCGGGAGTTCAAGCAGCGTTTCGACATCGACCACATCAGCGAATTCTATGCCGCCAGCGATGGCAACATCGGTTTCACCAACGCGCTCAACTTCAACAACACCATCGGCTTTTCCCTGATGTCCTGGGCCCTGGTGGAATACGCCCCGGATTGCGGAACACCGCTGCGCGACGCCGACGGTTTCATGCGCAAGGTGCCCAAGGGTGGCCAGGGCCTGCTGCTGGCGCGGATCGACGACAAGGCGCCGCTGGACGGCTACACCGAATCGGCCAAGACCCAGAAGGTCGTGCTGTGCGACGTGTTCGAAAAGGGCGACCGCTATTTCAATACCGGCGACCTGCTGCGCGACATCGGTTTCGGGCATGCCCAGTTCGTCGACCGCCTGGGTGACTCCTACCGCTGGAAGGGCGAGAACGTGTCCACCACCGAAGTGGAGAATATCCTGCTGCAACACCCGCATATCGCCGAAGTGGTGGCCTACGGGGTGGAAATCAGCAACACCAACGGCCGGGCGGGAATGGCCGCGATCACGCCTGCCGAGTCGCTGGCCACCCTGGATTTCGCCGAGTTGCTGAGTTTCGCCCGCCAGCAGATGCCGAGCTATGCGATTCCGCTGTTCCTGCGGGTGAAGCTGAAGATGGAAACCACCGGCACCTTCAAATACCAGAAGGGTCGGCTGCGGGACGAGGCCTTCGACCCCGGCAAGGTCGGCGACGATCCGATCTACGCCTGGCTGCCGGGCTCCGACACCTATGTGCAGGTGACCGGGCGGATTCACGAAGAGATTCATGCCGGCAAGTTCCGTTATTGATTCTGGCTATGGAAGGGCTTGAAAAATAAGGCATGACAGGGAAACTCAAGGTCGGGAAACTGGCTCCATAGATGAGCCGTTTCCCGTTCAGCCACAGGGAGTTCCGAGATGTCCGATCAAGCCCGACAAATGACCGAAGAAGAAGCCGCCGAATTTGCCGAACAGGTGTTCGACGTGGCGCGCAAGGGCGATGCCGCCATGTTGGCCGCGCTGCTGAGCAGCGGCCTGCCGGTCAACCTGCGCAACCACAAGGGTGACACCCTGCTGATGCTCGCCAGCTACCATGGCCATGTCGATGCGGTGCGGGTGCTGCTCGAACACAAGGCCGATCCGGAAATCCGCAATGCCAACGGCCAGAGCCCGATTGCCGGAGCCGCCTTCAAGGGCGACCTGCCGATGGTCAGGCTGCTGATCGAAGGCGGCGCGCAGGTCGAGGGCGCATCGGCGGACGGTCGTACGGCCTTGATGATGGCGGCGATGTTCAACCGCACCGCGATCGTCGAGTACCTGCTCAGCCAGGGAGCCGACCCCCGGGCCACGGATGCCAATGGTGTCACGGCGCTGGCGGCGGCCCGGACCATGGGCGCGACGGACACGGCCGCGCAGTTGCAGCAACTGGAGGCCTGAGCTTGCCGGCGTCGTGCCGGTCCTGTACCTGCGCGGCGCCGTTATTTGCGCTATCCTTCGCGCCCCCGAACAGCCCCAGGTCGCAGTGTCTCCATGAAAACCGCCCTTATCGAACTCATCACCAAAATCAGCTCCGGCTGCATGGGCGAAGCCGAGATCCTGCAGATCGCCGACGAGGCCGCCCAGGCCTATGCGGACGAGGCCGGTTTCCTGGCGGCCAATCCGGATATCAACTACGACGACAGCTTCCCGATCCCCCTGGGTGAGTGGGTCGTGGTCGGCAGCCTGCCGGAGACCGTGCTGTTCCAGGCGGACACCTACATGGACCTGTTTGCCCAGATCGTCGCGTCCTTCGGCAAGGACGTGCCGTTCAACATCAAGCCCAAGCAATTGGCCAAGGTCGAGGCGCTGACGGCACTGAACCGCATCCAGATCCAGCTTTCGAGCATGAACCCGGAAATGGGTGGCTATGTGCTGCTGAACTTCAGCCAACTGCTGGATGATGAACTGCAGGCGGTGCTGGTCTACGGTAATGACCTGCCACGGGTGCTGGAGTTGTGCGAGCAGGTCGGCATCGCCGCCGCACCGTCCCTGGAAGCCCTGCGGATCGCGCTGCACGTCTGAGGCGGGAATTGGACGGAACCCTGGTCGTGGCCGGCTATCCTACTAGGCTGTGTACGAAATTGTTTGAAACGCAGGTTAGGCAAGGCAAAAACCGGCGAGGAAGCGGAGTTTACTGGAGTAAATGAGCATTCCGAGCCGGTTTTTAACGCCGCATAACCAAGTTTCAAGCGATTTCGTACATAGCCTAATGCCAGTCCTCATCATTCGGGAGCAGCACCATGGGTTCGACCTTCAATGGCCTCGTTGGCCTGATCATCCTGGCCCTGGATATCTGGGCCATTCTCAACGTCCTGAAAAGCGGTGCCGAAACCGGGATGAAAATCCTCTGGGTACTGCTGATCGCCCTGCTGCCGGTACTGGGGCTGATCATCTGGGCGATTGCGGGGCCACGGGGCAACGTACGGATCTAGCGGCCTGGGTGGCGGTCGGGCGTTTCCTGCCGGAGTGGCGCGGCGCGCTTCGGCAGGCCGTTCCTTTTTGTGTGTCAAAACATGCGTCCAACGAAATTTTCACATTCCGTCTACGACAATTCCTTCGCTTGATTTAGCGCTCTCTCATACTGCAATCCGTTGTTCTGAAAAGGTTTTTCCTTTGGTGAGAGAGAATTTCAACGGTTAATGACGATACATGGGTGGTAAACCACCGATGATCGTGCAACATTTGCCGGCTTCGCGCCCCTCTCGCGTCACAGGGAGGGCAGGGCGCCGCAGAACCCGACTTCTCAACCTGAATCCAACGAGTCTCCAATCGACATGGCAAACCCGGACGCCCTGAGCACGCAGCGCTCCTCAACGCGCCTGCCGCAACCGTCAGTCAAGTCTCACCTGGCTTACACGCTGTTGTGTGCATTGATCATGATGGTGATGTTCACCCTGCTGCGGGTGGCATTGCTGGTCTACAACCGCGAGATGATCCTCGACACCCCGGCCTCGACCTTCCTCGAGGCGTTCGGTAACGGCCTGCGTTTCGATATCCGTATCGTGGTCTACCTCTGTATTCCGTTGACGCTGGCGTTCCTCAGCGCCCGGGCCATGGCCGCACGCGGCCTGTTCCGCTTCTGGCTGACGGTGACCTCGAGCCTGGCGCTGTTCTTCGGCCTGATGGAAATGGACTTCTACCGCGAGTTCCACCAGCGCCTCAACGGCCTGGTGTTCCAGTACGTGAAGGAAGACCCGAAAACCGTGATGAGCATGCTCTGGTACGGTTTCCCGGTGGTCCGCTACCTGCTGGCCTGGGCCGTGGGTACCGTGGTGCTGAGCCTGCTGTTCCGCGGCGCCGACCGGATCACCCGTCCCCGTGGCGGTTTCGCGGCGAGCACCGGCAGCCGTGCCGTCGCCCCCTGGTATGCGCGTACCGTGCTGTTCGTAGTGCTGCTGCTGGTCTGCGTCGTCGCCGCCCGCGGCACCCTGCGCCAGGGCCCGCCACTGCGCTGGGGAGATGCCTACACCACCGAATCGAACTTCGCCAACCAGCTGGGCCTCAATGGGACGCTGACGCTGATCTCGGCGGCCCAGAGTCGCCTGTCCGATGATCGCGACAATATCTGGAAAGCCACCCTGCAACAGCCGCTGGCCCAGCAGACCGTGCGCGACATGCTGCTGACCGCCAATGACAAGCTGGTCGACAGCGATATCGCCGCGATCCGCCGCGACACCCTGCCACCGGCGCAGAACACCCTGCCGATCAAAAACGTCGTGGTGATCCTGATGGAAAGCTTCGCCGGTCACTCGGTAGGCGCCCTCGGCCGTCCCGGCAACATCACCCCTTATTTCGACAAGCTGTCCAAGGAGGGCCTGCTGTTCGAGCGGTTCTTCTCCAACGGTACCCACACCCACCAGGGCATGTTCGCCACCATGGCGTGCTTCCCGAACCTGCCCGGTTTCGAGTACCTGATGCAGACGCCGGAAGGCAGCCACAAGCTGTCCGGCCTGCCGCAACTGCTCAGCGCCCGCAAATATGACGACGTGTACGTCTACAACGGCGATTTCGCCTGGGACAACCAGTCGGGCTTCTTCGGCAGCCAGGGCATGACCACCTTCATCGGCCGCAACGACTTCGTCAATCCGGTATTCTCCGACCCGACCTGGGGCGTGTCCGACCAGGACATGTTCAACCGCAGCCTGGAAGAGTTGAAGGCCCGGGAGGCGAGCGGCAAGCCGTTCTATGCCTTGCTGCAGACCCTGTCCAACCATACCCCGTACGCACTGCCGACGCCCCTGCCGGTCGAGCGCGTCACCGATCGTGGCACGCTCAACGAGCACCTGACGGCCATGCGCTACTCCGACTGGGCCCTGGGCCAGTTCTTCGAGAAGGCCCGCAAGGAGCCCTACTTCAAGGACACCCTGTTCGTGGTGGTCGGTGACCATGGTTTCGGCAACGAGGAGCAGATCACCGAAATGGACCTGGGACGCTTCAACGTGCCGCTGCTGCTGATCGGCCCGGGCATCCAGGAGAAATTCGGCGCGCGCCGCGACACCGTCGGTACCCAGATCGATATCGTCCCGACCATCATGGGCCGCCTGGGCGGCGAGTTCCGCCAGCAGTGCTGGGGGCGTGACCTGCTCAACCTGCCGGAAGGCGACCACGGTATCGGCATGATCAAGCCGTCGGGCAGCGAGCCGACCGTGGCGCTGGTCACCGGCGACCGTGTGCTGGTGCAGCCCAAGGATGTGCCGGCGCGTCTGTGGAGCTACCACCTGGGCGCCACCCCAGGTGGCGAATTGCTGCCGAACTCGCCGGACGAAGCCGAGCTGAAGCAGAAACTCGGTTCCTTCATCCAGACCGCGACCAAGAGCCTGCTGGATAACACCGCGGGTGTGGCACCGACCAAGTAACACCTGGCCGGTTATTCCTGCAACATGAAAAACGCCCCGAGACTTCGGGGCGTTTTTCATTGCCGGGTGCTGGCGTCATATCCTCCCGAGCAGAACCAGAATCAGCAGAATCACCAGCACGGTACCGATGACGCCCGATGGGCCGTAGCCCCAGTTCCTGGAGTGCGGGAACACCGGCAGACCGCCTATCAGCAATAGAATCAGGATGACAATCAGAATAGTACCCATGGTGTTTTCCTTGTTGGTTGTCCCGTCAGTAAACGATTCGATTCATCATTCAAATAACGAACCGGTTTAAATTTCCGACTGGCACTCCGCAGGGAAAATTCAGTTTTTTATTCAGGTATTTTTCCGCCATCGATTGCCTTCGCTCCATGTCGTCGATGCACTTTCGGCGGTTCACCCGTGACGCTTGCGGCACCCCCGGAAGTTGTCCTCGGGCGCGACTTTGCCTCCAGTATTCAGCAATCTGATGGTGCATGGGTGGGTGATATTCCTTCGCTACACTGCGGCTCACTTCTTCCGAACGCACAAGGCATCCTCCTATGCAAAATCGCATCATGATCACTGGCGCAGGCTCCGGCCTGGGTCGCGAAATCGCCCTGCGTTGGGCGCGTGAAGGCTGGCGGTTGGCCTTGTCCGATGTCAGCGAAGCCGGGTTGCTGGAAACCCTCGCGCGGGTGCGCGAGGCGGGCGGCGACGGTTTCACCCAGCGTTGCGATGTGCGTGACTACAGCCAATTGACGGCCCTGGCCCAGGCCTGTGAGGACAAGTTCGGCGGCATCGATGTGATCGTCAACAATGCCGGCGTGGCTTCCGGGGGCTTCTTCAGCGAACTGTCCCTGGAAGACTGGGAGTGGCAGATCGCGATCAACCTGATGGGGGTGGTCAAGGGCTGCAAGGCGTTCCTGCCGCTGCTGGAGCAGAGCAAGGGCCGGATCATCAATATCGCGTCCATGGCCGCCCTGATGCAGGGCCCGGCGATGAGCAACTACAACGTCGCCAAGGCTGGCGTGGTGGCCTTGTCCGAGAGCCTGCTGGTGGAACTGGCGCAGGAGGAAATCGGCGTTCACGTGGTCTGCCCGTCGTTTTTCCAGACCAACCTGCTGGACTCCTTCCGTGGCCCGACGCCCGCCATGAAAGCCCAGGTCGGCAAGCTGCTGGAGAGTTCGCCGATCACCGCCAGCGACATCGCCGACTACATCTACCAGCGTGTCGCCGAGGGTGAGTTCCTGATCCTGCCCCATGAGCAGGGTCGCATGGCCTGGGCCCTGAAGCAGAAGAACCCGCAGTTGCTCTATGACGAAATGACCGTGATGGCCAACAAGATGCGGGCCAAGGCCAGGCAATCCGGCCAGTAGGCGGGCAGGGCGCTCCGCTCGGACATCGCTGTGGCGAAAAGTCTGATGGGGCGCAGTATGAAATCTGATTCTGTAGGGCGAATCGGCCGTGTCGGTAAGGGCGGGCTGATTTGCCGCTGTTGCATTGAAGGCGCTGAACCGGCCGGGCAGTCTTGGGCACTCATAAACCCTTGAGGATAAGTGCCATGCTTGTATTGAGCCGTGTCGTGGGCGAGAAGATTTCCATCGGCGATAACATCACCGTGCGGATTCTCGCGGTCAATGGCAACCACGTGCGTTTTGGCGTGGAAGCGCCGAAGAACGTCAATGTCCATCGTGCCGAGATCTACCGCCGGATCCTGACGAAGGTCGACTCCGTCCGTGATCCGGTGGCGCAGCGCTAGGGGCGCCGCTTCAGTCGAAGAACTCCTTGGGCACCGCGTGCTTGGGCAGCAACTGGCACTGCTGGCTTTCCAGGTCGAAGAAGATCACTGCCTGGCCCTTGCTCAAGGCCTGCCGGACCCGCAGCACACGGGTTTCCTGGGGCGTATCGTCGCCGTTGTCGGTGCCGTCGCGGCTGACGAAATCCTCGATCAGCCGGGTCAGGGTATCGGGCTCGAGTTGGTCGTGGGGAATCAGCATGAAAGGCTCTCTTCGGGAATCGCCGTGATCCTACTGCGACTGGCCGGGCACGGCTACCGGTAATCGGCCGGCAGCCGCGTTTGCCCTCAGTCGAGCGGGTTGCGCTGGCCGATCAGGCTGTCCACCGTCGGCACCCGGGTGTCGCTTTCCATCTGGGTCTCGTGTTCCAGTTGCCGGCTGAAACGGTCGAGGGAGCCACTGGCCGGCTGCGCATCGCTGGCGAACACCGGCGGGCTGAGCAGGTAGGCGCCGAGCAGGCGGCTCAAGGCCGCCAGGCTGTCGATATGGGTGCGTTCATAACCGTGGGTGGCATCGCAACCGAAGGCCAGCAGCGCCATGCGACTGTCGTGCCCGGCGGTCGCCGCCGAATGGGCATCGCTGAAGTAGTAGCGGAACAGGTCGCGGCGCACCGGCAGTTCACTGGCTGCCGCCAGGTTCAGCAGGTGGCGTGACAAGTGGTAGTCGTAGGGACCGCCGGAGTCCTGCATCGCCACGCTCACCGCGTGTTCGTTCGAGTGCTGGCCGGGCGCGACCGGGGCGATATCGATGCCGACGAACTCGCTGACATCCCAGGGCAGGGCCGCCGCCGCACCGCTGCCGATCTCCTCGGTGATGGTGAACAGCGGGTGGCAGTCGATCAGCGGTTGCACGCCGCTTTCGACGATCGCCTTGAGCGCGGTGAGCAGGGCCGCGACGCCGGCCTTGTCGTCCAGGTGCCGGGCGCTGATGTGGCCGCTCTCGGTGAACTCCGGCAAGGGGTCGAAGGCGACGAAATCACCGATGCCGATGCCCAGCGCGTCGCAATCGGCGCGGGTCGCGCAATAGGCATCCAGGCGCAGTTCGACGTGATCCCAACTGACCGGCAGTTCATCCACGGCGGTGTTGAAGGCGTGCCCGGAGGCCATCAGCGGCAACACGCTGCCGCGGATCACTCCGGTATCGGTGAACAGGCTGACCCGGCTGCCCTCGGCGAAACGGCTGGACCAGCAGCCCACCGGCGCCAGGCTCAGCCGGCCATTGTCCTTGATCGCCCGCACGGCGGCGCCGATGGTGTCCAGGTGTGCCGACACGGCGCGGTCCGGGCTGCTCTGGCGACCCTTGAGGGTGGCGCGGATAGTGCCGCGGCGCGTCAGTTCGAAGGGAATGCCGAGTTCTTCGAGGCGTTCGGCGACATACCGCACGATGGTGTCGGTGAAGCCGGTCGGGCTGGGGATGGCGAGCATTTCCAGCAGCACCCGTTGCAGGTAGTCGAGGTCGGGATGGGGGAGTGGATGGGTCATGGCGACTCCTTTGTATCAGGGGACGTGGTGGGCCGGGATCCTGGTCCAGGCTGGAGGGCGCTTTCGCGGGCAAGTCCGGCTCCTACAGTGCAATGCGGTGCATCAAGCCGGATGAGCACCCGTAACCCGTAGGAGCCGGGTTTGTCCGCGAAGACGTCTGTCGACCTTGGCCAAGAGCCGGGCGTCTTCCACGATGGGACAGTGGCCGGGGTTGTCTACTGCGTGGGCCGGCTATGGGGAAACAGCAGGTCGATGAACCGCTCCGCGGTCGGCTGGGGTTCGTGGTTGGCCAGCCCGCAGCGTTCGTTGGCCTCGATGAACACGTACTCCGGCTGGTCCGCCGCCGGCACCATCAGGTCCAGGCCGACCACCGGGATGTCCAGGGCCCGCGCGGCCTGCACGGCGGCTTCTGCCAGCGTCGGGTGCAGGATCGCGGTGACGTCTTCCAGGCTGCCGCCGGTGTGCAGGTTGGCCGTGCGGCGCACCGCCAGTTGTTCGCCCCTGGGCAATACGGTGTTGTAGTCGTAGCCGGCGGCATGCAGGGTGCGCTGGGTTTCCGCATCGAGGGGGATCCGGCTCTCGCCGCCGGTGGCGGCCTGGCGTCGGCGGCTCTGGGCCTCGATCAGGGCGCCGATGCTGTGTTGGCCATCGCCGACCACCTGGGCCGGGTGGCGCAGCGCGGCGGCCACCACCTTGAAGCCGATCACCACGATGCGCAGGTCCAGACCTTCATGAAAGCTCTCCAGCAGCACTCGGCTGTCGAAGGCGCGGGCGGCCTTGATCGCCTGTTCGACTTCCTCGGCACTGCGCAGGTCCACCGCCACCCCCTGGCCCTGCTCGCCGTCCAGGGGTTTGACGACGATGCGCCCGTGGGCGCGCAGAAATGCCAGGTTGTCCTCGGCGCTCGCCGCACGCTGTTGCTGCGGTACGTTCAGGCCGGCCTCGCTGAGCACCCGGTGGGTCAGGCTCTTGTCCTGGCACAGGCTCATGCTGATGGCGCTGGTCAGGTCGGTCAGCGATTCCCGGCAGCGTACCCGGCGCCCGCCGTGGCTGAGGGTGAACAGGCCGGCGGCGGCATCGTCGACCTGCACGTCGATGCCGCGCCGGTGGGCTTCTTCCACCAGGATCCGGGCATAGGGATTGAACCCGGCTTCCGGCCCCGGACCGAGGAACAGCGGCTGGTTGATACCGTTCTTGCGCTTGATGGCAAAGGTGCTGAGGGTGCGGAAGCCGAGCTTGGCGTAGAGGCTCTTGGCCTGGCGATTGTCATGCAGCACCGACAGGTCGAGGTGGTCCAGGCCACGGCTCATGAAGTGCTCGACCAGGTGCCGCACCAGCACCTCGCCGACGCCCGGGCGGCTGCAGTGCGGGTCGACCGCCAGGCACCAGAGACTGCAACCGTGCTCCGGGTCGTGGAAGGCCTTGCGATGGTTGAGGCCCATGACACTGCCGATCAGCGCACCGCTGTCTTCGTCCTCCGCCAGCCAGTACACCGGCCCGCCCTCGTGGCGCGGGGTCAGCAGTTCCGGGTCGATCGGCAGCATGCCGCGGGCCAGGTACAACTGGTTGATCGCCTGCCAGTCCTCGGGGCTCTGTGCCCGGCGAATGCGGAAACCGCGAAACACCCGGGTGGCCGGGCGGTAGTCGCTGAACCACAGGCGCAGGGTATCCGACGGGTCGAGGAACAGTTGCTGAGGCGCCTGGGCCAGCACTTGCTGCGGTGCGGCGACATACAGGGCGATATCGCGTTCGCCGGACTGCTCGTTGAGCAGTTCCTCGGCCAGCGCGGCCGGGTCGGCGAAGGTGTGGCCGACCAGCAGCCGGCCCCAGCCGCAGTGCACGGCCACCGGTTCCGGGGCCGGCTCGTTGCCGTCCTCGGCCAGGCGCGCCTGCAGGCGTTCGTAGGAGGGCGGCTGGCCGCGCAGCAGGCGTTGGCTGTAGGTCGTGGCGTGAGCTTTCATCCGATCAGATCCCTTGTTCGCTGAGCCACAGGTTGAGGGCCGCCAACTGCCACAGCTTGGAGCCGCGCAGCGGAGTGAGCTGACCCTGTGGGTCGGTCAGCAGGCGGTCGAGCATCGCCGGGTTGAACAGGCCGCGGTCCTGGCTCGGGTCGAGCAGCAGCTCGCGGACCCAGGCCAGCGTCTCACCCTGCAGGTGCTTGAGGCCGGGCACCGGGAAGTAGCCCTTCTTGCGGTCGATGACCTCGCTGGGAATGACCAGGCGGGCGGCTTCCTTGAGCACCTGCTTGCCGCCGTCCGGCAGCTTGAAGCGGGCCGGGATGCGTGCCGACAGTTCCACCAGCCGGTAGTCGAGGAACGGCGTGCGGGCTTCCAGGCCCCAGGCCATGGTCATGTTGTCGACGCGCTTGACCGGGTCGTCCACCAGCATCACCGTGCTGTCCAGGCGCAACGCCTTGTCCACGGCGGCATCGGCCCCGGGCAGGGCGAAGTGCTCGCGAACGAAATCGCCCGCCGCGTCCTCGCCGAGCAACCAGGCCGGCTGCACGGTGGCGGCATAGTCGTCGTAGCTGCGGTCGAAGAAGGCTTCGCGGTAGGCCGCCCACGGGTCGGCCGCACCGTCCACCTGCGGATACCAGTGGTAGCCGGCGAACAGTTCGTCGGCACCCTGGCCGCTCTGCACCACCTTGCAATGCCGGGCCACTTCCCGCGACAGCAGGTAGAAGGCAATGCAGTCGTGGCTGACCATCGGCTCGCTCATGGCGCGGAACGCCGCCGGCAACTGCTCGATGATTTCCCGTTCGTCGATGCGCAACTGGTGATGCCGCGTGTCGTAATGGCGGGCGATCAGGTCCGAGTACTGGAATTCGTCGCCGCGCTCGCCACCGGCATCCTGGAAGCCGATGGAGAAGGTCGACAACTGTTCCACCCCGGCTTCACGCAGCAGCCCGACCAGCAGGCTCGAGTCGACGCCGCCGGACAGCAGCACGCCGACATCCACCGCCGCCCGCTGGCGAATCGCCACCGCTTCGCGGGTGCTGGCGAGTACCCGGTCGCGCCAGTCTTCCAGGCCCAGGTCGAGTTCATCAGGCGCCGGACCATAGTTCAGCGACCACCAGGTGTGCTGTTCGCGCTGGCCGTTGGCGTCGATGCGCAGCCAGGTCGCCGGTGGCAGTTTCTCGATGCCCGCCAGCAGGGTGCGCGGCGCCGGTACCACGGCATGGAAGTTCAGGTAGTGGTTGAGGGCGACCGGGTCGAGCAGCGGGTTGATGTCGCCACCTTGCAGCAGTGCCGGCAGGCTTGAGGCGAAGCGCAGGCGCTGGGCGTTGTGGGAGAGGTACAGCGGCTTGACCCCGAGACGGTCGCGGGCGATGAACAGGCGTTGCGCATCGCGTTCCCAGATCGCCAGGGCGAACATGCCGTTGAGCTTGGGCAGCAGGGCTTCGCGCCAGGCGTGGTAGCCCTTGAGCAGCACTTCGGTGTCGCCACCGGAGTAGAAGGCGTAGCCCAACTGCTCCAGTTCCCGGCGCAGTTCGGGGAAGTTGTAGATGGCCCCGTTGAAGGCCAGGGACAGGCCCAGGTCGGGGTCGATCATCGGCTGCGCCGAGGCATCCGACAGGTCCATGATTTTCAGTCGACGGTGGCCCAGGGCAATCGGCCCCTGGCTATGGAAGCCCCAGGCATCGGGGCCGCGTGGGGCCATGTGGTGGGTGATCCGCTCAAGGGCGGCCAGGTCCGCGGGGTGTCGATCGAAACGTAGTTCTCCAGCAATTGCGCACATAAGTCCTTACCGGTTATCCGTTGGGGAGGGTCACTCTGGAACTGACTCGCTGAGGACGGGGGAGTTTTATATCAATCCGTTATAAGCGATCCGCCGAACAGCGGGCCAAGCGGGGGGGCGTGGCCATGGGCACTCGCGCACAAGGGTGCCAGCGGGTTATGCGAAAGCCCTGAATTCCTGATGCAACAGGCTGATATGCAACAGGTTTTTGAGATTTTCCAGGACGCCGTGATTGATACCTTCAAGACTCATGGATAGAAGGAGTTTTGAAATGTCAGCCGTTAAACTGCCGGTGCCACCCGGGCTGGACGAGTTCAGTGAAAACGAGGAGGTGATCCGGGCCAATGCTCCCGACTGGTTGTTGCTGGCCCGCCCGGAAAGGATCGTACAGCTGCGCGAGTACATGAGCCGCAGCCAATTGTTCAAGGATGATGTGTCGGCCTGGCTCAGGGAGCTGAAGCCGGTCCGGGCGTTCTGTGAGCCGTTGCTCGCACAGAGGCTGCAGGAGCGATTCGGAGCGGGGCTGGACCTGCACACGGACATGCTGGTCATCGCCGATCGCTGGCCCGAATTTCCGTCTCCGCTTGGTGCCCCCGTTGTCTTTCCGATGACCTTCACCCAGCACGGCCTGCTGGATGCCGCGCTGCAGAACTTCGCCGCGGAGGAGCAGTTTCCACCGCAAACGTACCTGCGCTTCTCCGGCAGCGCCAGGCCGGAGTTCACGCCACAGGCCTTCATCGATCTGGTACGCGAACTGGACCTCGGTGGACGTTATCAGCAGCACTTGTGCAGGGTCTTGCATCTGCCACTCGAAGCCGGGCAGGAACTGGACGCTGAAGGTGCCAGGATCGAGTTCGCCATGCAGCAGCAGGCCAAGGCGGACATGCTGGTGGATGCCACCATCGCCTTGATGAAAAAGGAACTGGACGAGAGTGCCCATACGCAGCTTTGCCGGTTGATCGAATCGAACGTCAGCGTTGCCGCCGATGGGGCGCGGATACAGGTCAACGAATTGCAGATGCTGGGCGTGACGCTGTCGCGCGTACGTCTGTTCACCCTGCACACGGGGCCGTCGGATGGGGATCGCGGGTTGCTGGTTCACATCCCCAACGATCCGCTCAGCCGATTCAGGTTCTACCCCTCGCTCGAAGATTTTCGCGCCGAGTTATGCGAGCGCCTGTGGCAGCCGTCCTACGAGGCATTCTTCAGTCGTCTGGTCGAGCAGCGCGATCTGCCGGCGTTTCTTGCCGCGTTGCGTCGCAGCCTGAGCCGGGAAACCCTGAGCGCCAAGGCCTTGCTCAATCGGCAGGCCGACCTGAAGTTGCGCTTGCTGCCGTCGAACGACGAGCTGTTTTCCCTGCTCCATCGACAGCAACTGCAGCGCTTGCAGGACGATGCCCGGGCGGTTGCCGTGCCGACCGAGGATGTCGACCAGGACGCCCGCAACGCCCGTTACCAGGCCCGCCTGGGGCTGGGCATGACCCTGCTGAACCTGGCCTCCTTCGCCAACCCCTGGCTGGGGCTGCTGATGATGGGGGTGGCGGTCGGGGAAATGCTGGCGGAAGTCTACGAGGGCTACCAGGACTGGCAGCGTGGTGATCATGACAAGGCTATCACCCATATGATGGCGGTGGCCGAGGACCTCGCGACGATGATTGCCCTGGGCACGGCCCTGCAGGTGGGTGGCAAGCTGGTCAAGGGCCTGTTTCGCCAGGAGTCGGCGTTCTTCGATGAGCTGGTGCCGGTGCGCTCGGACGATGGGCGCTACCGGCTCTGGCAGCCCAGCCTGGAACCCTATGCCCATGACGAGCCCTTGCTCGCCCGGCAGGACCCGGACACGCAGGGCTTCTACCCGGAGGTCAGCGATGACGGGCATCGTTACCTGGATATCGCCGGTCGCCCTTATCGGGCCTATCGGGACGAGGCTGCCGATGCCTGGCGCCTGCGTCATCGCAGCCGCCCCACGGCCTACGAACCGCTGCTGGAACACAATGGTGCGGGCGGCTGGCGCCTGGCCCATGAATGGCCTCCGGGCTGGGAGGATCCGGCCTACCTGTTGCGTCGCCTGAGGCCCGAGGCCGCCTGGCTGGACGATGTGGACATCGAGCGGATTCTGTCGATCCACCGTCTTGATGCGCCGCTGTTGCATCGTCTGCACATGAACAGGGCGCAAATCCCGGCGACGGTGCTCGACTCGATCCGGCGTTTTCGCCTGGACCGCGAACTCGGCTGGCTGGCCGATGCTGCCGATGCCCCGCCGGCGCGACGCCTGCTGGACCTGAAGCTGCAGATCCTGCCGGACCTGCCGGGCTGGCCCCGGGGGCGCACGATCCTGCTGCTGGATGCTGCGGACAAGCCGCTGTATGAGTACGGCGTCGACCTGACCTCGCAGCCAAGGCCACTCAAGGTGGCGGCCAGGGATCTGGAGTCGAGCGGCCTGCAGGCACTGATCGACGTGCTTGATCCTGCGCACAGGCAGGCCCTGCTCGGCGAGCCGGTGAAACCTGGCGAGGAGCTGCCTGGGCTCGAACGTGCGTTGCAGCAGCATGTGCGTACGCATCGTCATGCCTTGTTCGAGCGGGTCTACCGGCTGCGCTGGCTGTTGGCCGATGGGTTGCCGGAGAGTGTGCGCCAACGTTTCCCCGAGTTGCCGAGTGGCGTACTGCGCGAGGTGGCCGAGCAATCCAGTGTCAGTGTGAAGGATCGCCTGCTGGTCGATTCGCGCCTGCCCCTGCAACTGGTCGAGGACCTCACCGACGCCGCCCGCGAGGTTCGGGTCGATCGGGCCCTGGAGGGCGGCTTCCTGCAGTCGACCGTGAATCCCGATACCGCCAGGTTGCAGTTGCCCGTGCTCGAGAAGTTGCTGGGATGGCCGCTCGATCTGCGGATCGAATTACGCCAGGATGCCGTCAGCGGCCCGCTGCTGGCCGAGTTGGGCAACGTCGGTCTGCCCAGGCGGCGGATTTTCGTCAGGACCGAAGAGGGCTACCAGGCCTTCGACGCGAGCGGCAGTGCGCTCGGGCAACGGGCGACCGGCAACGACGCCCTGAGCGCAGCCCTGCTGGGCTCGTTGAGCGTCAGTGAACGCATGGCAATGGGCATGAGGCTGGAGGAGGAGGCCCAACTGCATAAGCTGTTGCTCAGCACGGCCATGACGCGGCCTCGTCAGGAACTGGAGGCGACGCTGGGCCTGGCAGCGCGAAAAGCTGACCATGAGCCGGCCCCCTGGCGCCGGATGGACCGCTCCGGTTGTTCACGCATCCGGCGTGGCGGGATCGAGACGACTCGTCGCGGGTTGCGGCGGGTGACCCGTCTGTATCCCGATTTATGCGAGGCGGAGGTCCGCGCCTTCATGTTGCAGTTGGGTGACGATTCGGCACTGGTGCGCAACCGGATTCGCTCGCTGGAACTGGAGTTGGAACTGTTGCGCTCGTTATTGAACAGTTGGTATGGCCGGTCTTTCGAGCAACGGGGGCAGTCCATCTGGCTCGGAGGCATGCAGGAAGGCCGCATGCAGGCCTCGCAGATTCTCGAGCGTTGCTGGCGCCGGCAAACCCCCAGAACCTATGACGACAGCGGTGCGGCGATCGGCTATGGCCTGAGCCTGGAGGGGTTGCGGGTGGTCAGCCTGCCGGAACTGCCCGAGTCGATCAGTTTCGAGCATGTCACCGAACTGTCCCTCAAGAGCATGGACCTGACCACCATCCCGAGCAGCTTCCTGAGGCGGTTTCCCCAACTGCGCAAGTTGGACCTGGGCAACAACCGGTTGCGTACGCTGCCGCCAGCCATTGCGCATATGGACGAACTTCGCGAACTGCATCTGCAGGAAAACCGGATCGTGCTCACCCGCGAGGCGGCGGCCCAGCTTTCCACCCTGCAGCAATTGGAAGTGCTCAACCTGAACGGCAACTCCGATGTCGGCCGCCTGGATGTCGTGCGAATGCCGCACCTGCGCCGGCTGTTTCTGCGCGGTACCGGTATCGACCACCTGCCGGAAGGGCTGTTGACCCGTACCAGTCTGTCCGCGGCGGACTTGCGTGGCAACCTGATTCAGCAATTGCCCGCCGAACTCTACGATGCGCCGTCGCCGATCACTCGGCGCATCATCCTGCGTCATAATCCGCTGGGGCCCGCCAACCAGAGTCCGCTGGCCGCCTATCGTTTGCGCACCGGCATCACCTTTGGCATACCGGAGTCGGAACTGGCGCTCGACGAATACAGTTCGCGCCTGCGTTGGCTGGCGGATGTCGAGGGGGAGCGGCGTGCCCAGCTGCAATCACTCTGGCAGGGCCTGTGGCATGAACCGGGCAGCCAGGAACTGTTCGATCTGCTGGGGCGCCTGGGCGGCAGCGCGGACTACCTGAAGACCCGTAGCGACCTGACACGACGGGTCTGGGAGGTATTGGAGGCGGCGGGTGAGGACGGTGGGCTGCGCCGGGAATTGTTCGACCTGGCGGCCAATCCGCTGACCTGCGTCGACAGTGCGGCGCAGAGTTTCAGCCATCTGGAGGTTCGCGTATTGCTGGCCAAGGCACGGGCACTGGCGATAGAGGGCGATGAACCGGTGCAGTTGCTGAAGTTGGCACGGGGCCTGTTCCGGCTGGAGCAGATCGATGCCATCGCGCGGAGTCATGTCCGGGCACTGGCGGAAAACCCGGAGGTGCCGTCGTCGAGCGCGGTCGATGAAATCGAAGTGAACCTGGCCTACCGGATTGGCCTGGCGCGCCTGATGCACGTGCCCGGGCAGCCGAGGGAAATGCTGTTCAGGTCCATCGCCCATGTCACCGAGGAGCAGATCCAGGCAGCGCATGCACGTATCCTGCAGGCCGAGCAGACGCCGAGCCTGACGACCTTCATCGCCGGGCGCGATTTCTGGATCGATTATCTGAAAAAGAAATACCCGCGGGATTTTTCCCGGTTCAACCAGCCCTTCCACGATCAGGAGGAACAACTGCTCAGGGAGTCTCCCACCATGCACAGCGAGCGTTACTTCCGGCACCTGGAGGCCTTGATGGACAGCCACAGGGCCGAGGAGCAGATGTTTCTCATCAGCCTGACCCGCCAGGAAATGTACGAGCATCCCGCGCCTGCACCGGGCAGTTGATTCAGTGGCCGGTCCGCGCCTTGCCGCGGGTCAGCTCGCGCCAGGCGAAGCGGTTCGGGTGGCAGGCTTCGGCGACGGCGCGGGGCAGTGGCAGCGGCTCGTTTTCCAGCCAGGCGGCGAGCAGTTCGCCCGACAGCGGCGCGGTGATCAGGCCGCGTGAGCCGTGACCGCTGTTGACGTACAGGCCCTCCAGCCAGGGGCAGGCCTGCGGCGGTATCTGGCGGGCATCCTTGGCCAGCACCGCATAGGTTTCGGCGAATCGCCCGGCGTCGGCCAGCGGGCCGATGATCGGCAGGTAGTCCGGGCTGGTGCAGCGATAGGCCGCGCGGCCTTGCAACTGCTCGGGGTCTTGCGCGGCCACCTGCAGGCGTTCGGCCAGATCGGGGGAAATCTCCCGCAACAGCTCCAGGTTGCCGAGGTGTTCCGCCGTGGTCGGGATCAGGTCCTCGCTGTTGAACGCGAAGCTGGCCCCCAGGGTATGTTCGCCCAGGCGTGCCGGGGCGACATAACCTTCGGCACAGACCACGGTGCGCAGGGTGCTGCTGCCGGTGGTCTGGGCCAGGCGGGTGATCTGCCCGCGAATGCGTTTGAGCGGCAGTGGCGCCGTCGCCGCGAAGCGCTTGATGTCGGCGGCGGCGGCGAGGATGACCACCGGCGCACTGCCCAGCAGGGTGTCGGCGTTCCAGGCCTGCCACTGACCGTCGCCCCGGCGCAGTTCGATGGCGTCGCTGTGGGGGCGTACCTCGATGTTCGGGTGGCTGGCTTGCCAGCCGCACAGGGCCGGCGGATGCACCCAGCCGCCCTCGGGGAAGAACAGCCCGCCGTGCTCCAGGGCGATACCGGCTTGCGCCTCGGCGGCCGGACGGTCCAGCACGTGCAGCAGGTCGGGGCTGAACGCCGCGGCCAGTTGCGCCTGGCGGCCGGCTTCCTTCTCGTCGAAGGCCAGTTGCAGAACGCCGCAACCGTCCCAGTCGAGGCCCTTGTGCAGTCGTTCGAGCAGGCGCCGGGTATGCCCGAAGCCGCTGAGGATCAGTTGCGACAGGGCGGTGCCGTGGGCCGACAGCTTGAGGTAAAGCACGCCTTGCGGGTTGCCCGAGGCCTCCCGGGCGAGGGCTTCGCGACGCTCCAGCAGGGTCACCTGCCAGCCGCGGGCGGCCAGGCTGGCGGCGCTGGCGCAACCGGCCAGGCCGCCGCCGATCACCAGGGCCCGGCGCTCCTTGACCCACTGCTCGGGGTAGGCGAACCAGGGCCGCACCGGCACCGGCCTGGCCGCGTCCTCCGGCCAGCCGAGGAACTCGCCGCGCAGGATTTCCCACTTGTGGCCGATGCCCGGCGTGCGTTTCATCCTGAAGCCGGCCGCGTTCAGCGAGCGGCGGACCCAGCCGGTGCTGGTGAAGGTGCTGATGGTCGAGCCTGGGGCGGCCAGTCGCGCCAGTTCGGCGAACAGCTCGGGGCTCCACATTTCGGGGTTCTTCGACGGCGCGAAACCGTCGAGGAACCAGGCGTCGACCCGGGCGTCCAGTTGCGGCAACTGTTCCAGCGCATCACCGATCAGCAGGGTCAGGCTGACCCGGCCGTTGTCCAGCAGCAGGCGCTGGAAACCCGGGTGGATCGCCACGTATTGTTCAAGCAGGGCGGTGGCGAAGCTCGCCAGTTCCGGCCACAGCGCCAGGGCGCGTTGCAGGTCGGCGTGGCTCAGGGGATATTTTTCCACGCTGACGAAATGCAACCGTGCATCCTGCGGTGCGCATTGCTCGAACAACTGCCAGGCGCAGAGAAAATTCAACCCGGTGCCGAAACCGGTCTCGCCGATCACCAGCCGGCCACCCGGCGGCAGGGCCTGGAAGCGCTCCTGCAGGCGGTTCTGCTCGATGAAGACATAACGGGTCTCTTCCAGGCCCGAGTCGTCGGAAAAGTACACATCATCGAACACCCGGGAGCGGGGTCGTCCCTGGTCGTCCCAGTCGAGCTGGGCGTGTGGCGGTACGCGGTTCATGGAGCAACTCATCGGCAAACAGTCGGCCATTCTAGCCGATTGGTCCGGGTCGGATTGATCCACGACAAATGTCGGGGATTTCGCCGCCCACCGTGCGGTCCGATCCGTTAATCTTGGGCAATTCTGGAAGGAGCCACCCATGTTCGAATCCGCTGAAATCGGTCACGCCATTGATAAGGAAACCTTCGAAGCCGAGGTGCCCGCCCTGCGCGAAGCCCTGCTCGAAGCCCAGTTCGAATTGCAGCAGCAGAAGCGTTTCCCGGTGATCGTGCTGATCAACGGCATCGAGGGCGCCGGCAAGGGCGAGACGGTCAAGCTGCTCAACGAATGGATGGACCCGCGCCTGATCGAGGTGCGCACCTTCGACCAGCAGAGCGACGAGGAACTGGCCCACCCACCGGCCTGGCGCTACTGGCGCATGCTGCCGGCCAAGGGGCGGATGGGGGTGTTCTTCGGCAACTGGTACAGCCAGATGCTGCAGGGCCGGGTGCATGGCCTGTTCAAGGACGCGGTGCTCGACCAGGCGATCGCCGGGGCCGAGCGCCTGGAGAAGATGCTCTGCGATGAAGGGGCGCTGATCTTCAAGTTCTGGTTCCACCTGTCCAAGAAGCAGATGAAGGCCCGGCTCAAGGCCCTCAAGGACGACCCGCTGCACAGCTGGCGGATCAGCCCGCTGGACTGGCAGCAATCTGAGACCTACGACACCTTCGTGCATTTCGGCGAGCGGGTGTTGCGCCGCACCAGCCGCGACTACGCGCCCTGGCATGTGATCGAGGGCGCCGACCCGCATTACCGCAGCCTGACCGTGGGCAAGATCCTGCTCGAAGGCCTGCAGGCGGCGCTGAAGAGAGCCCGGACCCCGTCCGTGCCGAATACCGCGCCGCTGCCGTCGGGCGTCGACCAGATGAGCCTGCTCGACAGCCTGGACATGAGCCTGGCACTGGACAAGGCCGACTACGAGGAACAACTGATCACCGAACAGGCGCGGCTGTCGGGCCTGATGCGCGACAAGCGCATGCGCCGGCATGCCCTGGTCGCGGTGTTCGAAGGCAACGACGCGGCAGGCAAGGGCGGGGCGATCCGTCGTCTGGCCGCGGCGCTCGACCCGCGTCAGTACAGCATCGTGCCGATTGCCGCGCCCAGCGAGGACGAGCGTGCCCAGCCATACCTGTGGCGCTTCTGGCGGCAGATCCCGGCGCGCGGCAAGTTCACCGTGTTCGACCGTTCCTGGTACGGCCGGGTGCTGGTGGAGCGGGTCGAGGGCTTTTGCAGCACCGACGACTGGATGCGCGCCTATGGCGAGATCAACGATTTCGAGGAACAGTTGAGTGATGCCGGGATCATCGTGGTCAAGTTCTGGCTGGCGATCGACAAGCAGACCCAGCTGGAGCGTTTCCAGCAGCGCGAGGATATTCCCTTCAAGCGTTTCAAGATCACCGAGGACGACTGGCGCAACCGCGACAAGTGGGACCTCTACCGCACCGCGGTGGGCGACATGGTCGATCGCACCAGTACCGAGATTTCGCCCTGGACCCTGGTGGAGGCCAACGACAAGCGTTGGGCACGGGTCAAGGTGCTGCGTACGATCAACCAGGCGATCGAGGACGCCTTCGCCCAGCGTGACAAGCATGACAAGAAGGGCAAGAAGGACCGCAAGGCGAAGTAGGTCGATGGTGGCGCATACGCCGAGTGAATGATTGTCGCGGTTCCGGATCAGTCGAGCCTATGCTCAGGCTTTCCTGGACCGACAATGACAATGAGGTGTCCCATGCGTGAAGTGGTGATCGTCGATAGCGTGCGTACCGGCCTGGCCAAGTCGTTTCGCGGCAAGTTCAACCAGACCCGGCCGGACGCCATGGCCGCCCATTGCGTCAATGCGCTGCTGGCGCGCAGCGGCATCGACCCGGCGAGTGTCGAGGACTGCATCGTCGGCGCCGGCTCCAACGAAGGTGCCCAGGGCTACAACATCGGCCGCAACGTGGCGGTGTTGTCGCAACTGGGGACCGGTACGGCGGGCATGACCCTCAACCGTTTCTGTTCCTCGGGCCTGCAGGCGATCGCCATTGCCGCCAACCAGATCGCTTCCGGCTGCAGCGACATCATCGTCGCCGGGGGCGTCGAGTCCATCAGCCTGACCCTCAAGAGCGTCAATACCGACAACCTGATCAACCCGTTGCTCAAGGAGCAGGTGCCGGGCCTCTACTTCCCGATGGGACAGACCGCGGAAATCGTCGCCCGGCGCTATCAGGTCAGCCGCGAGCAGCAGGACCTCTATGCCCTGCAGAGCCAGCAGCGCACCGCAGCGGCCCAGGCCGCCGGGCTGTTCGTCGACGAGATCGTGCCGATGGCGGTGACCTATGCCGTCGAGGACAAGGCCAGCGGGCAGATCCAGCAGGTGCAGGGCGTGGTCGACCGGGACGACTGCAACCGGCCGGACACCACCCTGGAGAGCCTGGCCGGCCTGAAGCCGGTATTCGCCGAGGACGGTTCGGTGACCGCGGGCAACTCGTCGCAACTGTCCGATGGCGCCTCGATGACTCTGGTCATGAGCCTGGAGCGGGCCCTGGCCCTGGGGCTCAAGCCCAAGGCGTTCTTCCGCGGCTTCACCGTGGCCGGCTGCGAGCCGGACGAAATGGGTATCGGCCCGGTGTTCTCGGTCCCCAGGTTACTCAAGGCCAAGGGGCTGACCGTGGCGGATATCGACCTGTGGGAACTCAACGAAGCCTTTGCCTCGCAGTGCCTGTACAGCCGCGACCGGCTGGAGATCGACAATGCGAAGTACAACGTCAATGGCGGTTCGATTTCCATCGGCCACCCGTTCGGCATGACCGGTTCACGCCAGGTCGGGCACCTGGTGCGCGAGCTGCAGCGGCGTAACCTGCGCTACGGCATCGTGACCATGTGCGTGGGCGGCGGGATGGGCGCCACGGGGCTGTTCGAGGCTGTACGCTGACGGTTCTGCGGGAAATTCCGGGGTGGGAGCAAGGCTTGCCCTCCCGGCCCTGGAACCTCCCACAGGATCCGCGAGCTCAGAGGAAGTCCTGGATATCCTGCGCCAGTTGCATGCGCTTGATGTAGAGCTGGCTGCCGCGCTCCGCATCGGTCCGGCTGAAAAACGGCCCTTCCAGGGTGTTCTCCCGGGTGCTGAAAAAGTACAGGCCATTGATCGCACTGACGCGGTCGCTGCGAAAGTGCACGGCCTCGGTGCTGTCCTGGGCGCGTTTGCCGAACATGGAGAAAAACTCCGCTAGGGATGGTGTCAGATAATCAGCATAAATCTTCTGCAGATAGGATGCTCGATCGAACGATCAACGGCAGAAGTCAAGTGGTTGGCGCCGTTCTGACGTTGCTCGATGTCGTTTTCAATCGGCGTGGATGGCTGTGGGAATGCGCCTGAGCCGCTTAGAATGGCGACACGAATCCATCGCTCCACGGGACTGTCCATGCACATTTCATCCGGCCGTTGGGGCTACGGATTGTTTCTTGCCCTGCTCACCGCCGTGCTCTGGGGCATCCTGCCGATCAAGCTCAAGCAGGTGTTGCAGGTGATGGACCCGGTCAGCGTGACCTGGTGCCGGCTGATGGTTTCCGGCGGTTTTCTGTTCTTCTACCTGGCGGCCAGCAAACGGCTGCCGAACTGGCGCGCCCTGGGGCCACGGGGCGGCTGGCTGGTGCTGCTGGCGGTGTTCGGGCTGGTGGGCAACTATGTCCTGTACCTGATGGGGCTCAGTCTGTTGAGCCCCGGCACCGCGCAACTGGTGGTGCAGATGGGGCCGATCTTCCTGCTGGTCGCCAGCCTGTTCGTGTTCAAGGAGCGTTTCAACCTGGGGCAGGGGATCGGTCTGGCGGTGCTGCTGATCGGCTTTGGGCTGTTCTTCAACCAGCGCCTGGAGGAGTTGTTGACGTCCCTGGGCAATTACACCGCCGGGGTGCTGCTGGTGTTGCTGGCGTCCACGGTCTGGACCTTCTATGCCCTGAGCCAGAAGCAACTGCTGACGGCGTGGAACTCCTTGCAGGTGATGATGGTGATCTACCTGTGCTGTGCCTTGTTGCTGACACCCTGGGCGCATCCGGCGCAAATCCTGCAACTGAGCCCGTTGCAGGGCTGGCTGCTGTTGGGCTGCTGCCTGAATACGCTGGTGGCCTATGGGGCCTTTGCCGAGGCGCTGGCGCACTGGGAGGCTTCACGGGTCAGCGCGACGCTGGCGATCACGCCGCTGATCACGTTCGGCTCGGTGGCCCTGGCCGCCTGGATCTGGCCGGACTACGTGCACGCCGAGGACATCAATGGCCTGGGTTACGGCGGGGCATTGCTGGTGGTGCTCGGTTCGGCGCTGGTGGCCCTGGGGCCATCGCTGATTGCCGGGCTCAAGGCGCGACGGGCCAGAGGGTTGTCCACCTCGTAGCCGGTGATCCACGCAGGCCCAGGGAATCGGCCTGCTGGCGATGGCGGCCTTGTCCGACAGCACAGGAAGTGCTGGATGGCCGCCGTTGGCCGGTCGCCAGCAAGCCGGCACCTACAGGTTGTGCGCCGGGCTTGTCGGCGGCAGAGCCGGGTCAGCCGTTCTTGCCTGCCTCCAGCATGTTTTCGGGGCGGACCCAGGCGTCGAACTCTTCGTCGGTGAGGTAGCCCAGCTCCAGCGCCGATTCGCGCAGGGTGAGGTTCTCGGCATAGGCCTTCTTGGCGATTTCCGCCGCCTTGTCGTAGCCGATATGCGGGTTCAGCGCGGTGACCAGCATCAGCCCACGCTCCAGGTGCGCAGCCATCTGTTGCGGGTCGGGTTCCAGCCCGGCGATGCAGTGGGCCTGGAAGTTGCTGCAGCCGTCCGCCAGCAACTGAATCGACTGCAGCAGGTTATGAATGATCACCGGCTTGTACACGTTCAACTGCAGGTGGCCCTGGCTGGCGGCGAAACCGATGGTCACGTCATTGCCCAGGACCTGGCAGGCGAGCATCGACAGCGCTTCGCACTGGGTCGGGTTGACCTTGCCGGGCATGATCGAACTGCCCGGTTCATTGGCCGGCAACTTGACCTCGGCGAACCCGGCGCGGGGCCCGGAGCCGAGCAGGCGCAGGTCGTTGGCGATTTTCATCAGGGCCACGGCCAGGGTCTTCAGTGCCCCGGACAGGCTGGTCAGCGGTTCATGGCCGGCCAGCGCGGCGAACTTGTTCGGCGCGCTGACGAAGGGCAGGCCGGCGAGGGCGGCGATTTCCGCGGCGATCGCTTCGGAGAAACCATGGGGCGCGTTGAGCCCGGTGCCCACCGCCGTGCCGCCCTGGGCCAGTTCGCAGACGGCCGGCAAGGCCGCGCGAATCGCCCGTTCGGCGTAGTCGAGCTGGGCGATGTAGGCGGAAACCTCCTGGCCGAAGGTGATCGGCGTCGCATCCATCATGTGGGTGCGCCCGGTCTTGACCAGCTTCATGTGCCGCGCCGCCAGTTCGGCCAGGCCGCCGGACAGTTCGGCGATCGCCGGCAGCAACTGCCGGTGCACCGCCTGGACGGCGGCAATGTGCATGGCGGTGGGGAAGCAGTCGTTGGAGCTTTGCGAGCGGTTGACGTGGTCGTTCGGGTGCACTGGCGACTTGCCGCCACGGCCCTTGCCGGCCAGTTCGTTGGCGCGTCCGGCGATGACCTCGTTGACGTTCATGTTGCTCTGGGTGCCGCTGCCGGTCTGCCAGACCGCCAGCGGGAACTGGTTGTCGTGTTCGCCGGCGAGCACTTCGTCGGCCGCCTGTTCGATCAGTCGGGCGATGTCGGCGGGCAGGTCGCCGTTACGGTCGTTGACCCGCGCCGCGGCCTTCTTGATCAGGGCCAGGGCGTGCATCACCGCCAGCGGCATCTTTTCGCTGCCAATGGCGAAGTTGATCAGCGAGCGCTGGGTCTGTGCCCCCCAGTAGGCTTCTTCCGGGACATTCACCTGGCCAAGACTGTCGGTTTCGATACGGCTCATCGGACACGCTCTTCCTTAAATGACTGATTGGTGAAGTTTAGGCCGTGATCTGCCGGCCAGGTTCCCCATACAGGTTTTACCGGAGCAGGGACGCTGGAACCTGTCACAATCGGTGTCGGGGTTGAGTGACACACTTTGTTAGGCGCAGAATGGGCGTTCTTGGGGTTTTACCTCGCCTGCTAGAAAGGAAACTCGATGACCCGTCTTCGTGCCATCTGTACCGCGGTTGCTCTGGTATGTGCCAGCGGCCAGGTTTTCGCCGATACCGCCAGCCACAACGCCAGTGCCGAAGCTTTCCTGACGCTGGCCCACGCCGACAAGCTCGGAACCCCGGTCTACGCACAAGTGCAGCAGATGTTCGCCCAGCGCTTTGCCCAGACCCAGGCGCCGGACTCGAAAAAGCCGCTGCTCGACACCTACCAGGCCAAGGCCAACGCCGCCCTGGACCAGGCGATCGGCTGGGACAAGCTCAAGCCCGACATGGTCAAGCTGTACACCAGCAACTTCAGTGAGTCGGAGCTCAAGGACCTGGTGGCCTTCTACCAGTCGCCGCTGGGCAAGAAAGTCCTGGAGAAAATGCCGCAACTGACCCAGCAATCGGCCCAGATGACCCAGGCCAAGCTGGAGAGCGCGGTACCGGTGGTCAACAAGCTGCTGGAAGACATGACCAACGAGCTGGCGCCGGCCAAGCCTGCCGCACCGGCCAAGAAGAAGTAAGCGGGGCCCGGGATGAGCATGCAACAACGTATCGAGACCGCCCTGGGCGCGTTGCACCCCGAGCACCTGCAGGTGCTGGATGAAAGCCACATGCACAGTCGCGGGACCGAGACCCACTTCAAGGCGGTGCTGGTCAGCGAGCAGTTCGCCGGGTTGAACAGCGTCAAGCGCCACCAGAAGGTCTACGCCACCCTGGGTGACCTGATGGGGCAGTTCCATGCGTTGGCCCTGCATACCTACACCCCCGAGGAGTGGGCAAAAATCGGCGTGGCACCGGCGTCGCCGACCTGCGCCGGCGGAGGACACTAGGCTCGCCTTTTGTTAGAATCCGCAACGCGCCGCTTCGTCGGCGCGTTTTTTTTGCATCCGGTTCGCCCTTTGCGAGGGCAGCCACCTGGAGAGAAATACCCATGACTCAACCTGTCGTCGTGGCGGCACTGTACAAGTTCGTCACCCTCGAAGATTACGTCGCCTTGCGCGAACCGCTGCTGCAGGCGATGCTCGCCAACGGTATCAAGGGCACGCTGTTGATCGCCGAAGAAGGCATCAACGGCACCGTTTCCGGCAGCCGCGAAGGCATCGACGGCCTGCTGGCCTGGTTGAAGAACGACCCGCGCATGGTGGACCTGGATCACAAGGAGTCCTACTGCGACGAGCAGCCGTTCTATCGGACCAAGGTCAAGCTGAAGAAGGAAATCGTCACCCTCGGCGTCGAAGGCGTGGACCCGAACAAAAGGGTCGGTACCTATGTCGAGCCACAGGACTGGAACGCCCTGATCGCCGATCCGGAAGTGCTGCTGATCGATACCCGCAACGACTACGAGGTGTCGATCGGCACCTTCGAAGGCGCCATCGATCCCAAGACCACCAGCTTCCGCGAGTTCCCCGACTACATCAAGGCCAACTTCGATCCGGCCAGGCACAAGAAGGTCGCGATGTTCTGCACCGGCGGCATTCGTTGTGAAAAGGCCTCGAGCTACATGCTCGGCGAGGGTTTCGAGGAGGTGTACCACCTCAAGGGTGGCATCCTCAAGTACCTCGAAGAGGTGCCTCAGGAACAAAGCCAGTGGCGCGGTGACTGTTTCGTCTTCGATAACCGCGTGACCGTGCGGCACGACCTGAGTGAGGGCGACTACGACCAGTGCCACGCCTGCCGTACTCCGGTCAGCGTCGAGGATCGCGCCTCGGAGCACTATGTGCCCGGCATCAGTTGCCCGCATTGCTGGAACACCTTGAGCGAGAAGACCCGTCGCAGTGCCATCGACCGGCAGAAGCAGATCGAACTGGCCAAGGCGCGCAACCAACCGCACCCGATCGGCTATAACTATCGTCAAGCTTCCGAGGCCTGAACCATGTCCGCGCGCCTGCTCTATGTGATGGATCCGATGTGCTCCTGGTGCTGGGGTTTCGCCCCGGTGGCCGAGGCGCTGGTCAGGCAGGCGCAGGAAGCCGGGGTAGAACTGCACCTGGTGATGGGCGGCCTGCGCACCGGCAGCGGTGCCGCGCTGGAGCCCAATACCCGGCGCTACATTCTCGAGCACTGGCAGGCGGTCACCGAGACCACCGGCCAGCCGTTCACGCTCGACGGGGCCCTGCCGGACGGTTTCGTCTACGACACCGAGCCGGCCTGCCGGGCAGTGATCACCGCCCGCAGCCTGGCGCCGGACTGCGCGTGGGCGCTGGTGGGGCTGATCCAGCGAGCCTTCTATGTCGAGGGGCGTGACGTCACGCAGGCCTCGGTACTGGTGGAACTGGCGGAAAAGGCCGGACTGCCGCGCATCGAGTTCGCCGGCGCTTTCGATACCGCCGAGCAGCATGCAGCCACCGCCGCCGATTTCACCTGGGTCCAGGACCTGGGTATCGCCGGTTTCCCGACGATGCTGGCCGAACGCAATGGCCAACTGGCCCTGCTGACCAATGGCTACCAGCCGCTTTCCGAGTTGTCGCCGCTGCTCGGCCGTTGGCTGGAGCGCGCGGCCTGTGCCTGACGCGGCATCGGCGCAGGACCGCCTGAGCTGGGCGGAGATTCGCCGTCTGGCACTGCAACACCGCAAGGCCCTGTGGATCGCCAACTCGGTCGCCGTGTTGGCGACCTTGTGCAGCGTGCCCATCCCGTTGCTGTTGCCACTGCTGGTGGACGAGGTACTGCTCAAGCACGGCGACGCGGCACTGCAGGTGATGAATCACCTGCTGCCCGGCCCCTGGCAGACCGCCGTCGGCTACATCGGCCTGATGTTGCTGGCGACCCTGTGCCTGCGTTGTGCCGCGCTGCTGTTCAACGTCCTGCAGGCGCGGTTGTTCGCCGGCCTGGCCAAGGACATCGTCTATCGCATCCGTATCCGCCTGATCGAGCGCCTGAAGCGGATCTCCCTCGGCGAGTATGAAAGCCTCGGCAGCGGCACGGTGACCACTCACCTGGTCACCGACCTGGACACCCTGGACAAGTTCGTCGGGGAAACCCTCAGCCGTTTCCTGGTGGCGATGCTGACGCTGCTCGGCACCTCCGCCATCCTGGTGTGGATGCACTGGAAGCTGGCCTTGCTGATCCTGCTGTTCAACCCGCTGGTGATCTATTTCACGGTGCAGTTGGGCAAGCGGGTCAAACACCTGAAGAAACTGGAGAACGACAGCACCTCGCGCTTCACCCAGGCGCTGACGGAAACCCTCGAGGCCATCCAGGAAGTCCGCGCCGGCAATCGCCAGGGATTTTTCCTCGGCCGTCTCGGGCAGCGGGCTCGTGAGGTGCGCGATTATGCCGTGGCCTCGCAGTGGAAAAGCGATGCCTCGGGGCGGGCCAGTGGCCTGCTGTTCCAGTTCGGCATCGACATCTTCCGTGCCGCGGCCATGCTGACCGTGCTGTTCTCGGACCTGTCGATCGGCCAGATGCTCGCGGTCTTCAGCTACCTGTGGTTCATGATCGGTCCGGTGGAGCAGTTGCTGAACCTGCAGTACGCCTACTACGCCGCCGGCGGCGCGCTGACGCGGATCAACGAGTTGCTGGCACGGGCCGACGAGCCGGCGTACCCGGGGGGTGTCGATCCCTTCGTCGGGCGCGAAACGGTGGGCATCGAGGTGCGTGGACTGAGCTTCGCCTACACCGAGGAGCCGGTTCTCGACCAGCTCGACCTGTCCATCGCGCCCGGCGAGAAGGTGGCGATCGTCGGTGCCAGCGGTGGCGGCAAGAGCACCCTGGTGCAACTGCTTCTCGGGCTCTACGTGCCGCAGTCCGGAACCATCCGCTTCGGTGGTTCGACCCAGGCCGAGATCGGCCTGGAAACCGTGCGCGAGCATGTCGCCGTGGTGCTGCAGCATCCGGCCCTGTTCAATGACACGGTGCGTGCCAACCTGACCATGGGCCGCGAGCGCAGTGACGAAGCCTGCTGGCAGGCGCTGGAGATCGCCCAGCTGGAGAGCACCATTCGCGGCCTGCCACAGGGCCTGGACAGCATCGTCGGGCGTTCCGGCGTGCGTCTGTCCGGCGGCCAGCGCCAGCGCCTGGCTATCGCGCGGATGGTCCTGGCCGAGCCCAAGGTGGTGATTCTCGACGAGGCCACCTCGGCTCTGGACGCCGCGACCGAATACAACCTGCACCAGGCCCTGGGCCGCTTTCTCAACGGCCGTACCACGCTGATCATTGCGCATCGGTTGTCGGCGGTGAAACAGGCGGACCGGGTGCTGGTCTTCGATGGCGGGCGAATCGCCGAAGATGGCGACCACCAGCAACTGATTGCCGACGGGGGGCTGTACGCCAAGCTCTACGGGCACCTGCAGAAAATTTGACGCCCTCGGGTTTGACTCGATTTTCCATGCCCGGTGGTTGAATTAATGACAATAAACGAGTTTTCCCGGTAGGGTCGCGCAACCGGCCAAAAGCACGGGTAGCCAGCTGATCAACAATCCATCCGAGGTTGTCGAAATTAGCCTAGGCTGTGCTTTCAGGGGCGAAAACTCTCGGCTGTTCATCCGGCGGCACTGGTGCAAGGGTACCCATGAAGCGCAAGCAGACTCTCGGAACGCCCCGGCTGTTGGGCATCGTCTGGCCTTTTATCGCCGTCGTCCTGTTGCAGGCACTGCTGGGCTGCCTCAGTCTTTATGTGCTTTCGGCGGTGCGTGGCTATGTGGCGGGCGAGAGTCTCTGGTCCAAGGGCCAGAAGGACGCCATCTACTACCTCAATTTGTATGCCGACAGCCGCGACGAGGCGATTTTCCTCAAGTACCAGCAGGCTATTGCCGTCCCCCAGGGCGGGCATGAGTTGCGTATCGCCCTGGATGCGCCGATCCCGGACCTGGAGGCGGCACGCCGGGGCATCCTGCAGGGCGGCAACCACCCCGATGATGTCTCCAGCATCATCTGGCTGTATCTGAATTTTCGCCACTTCAGCTACCTCGAGCGGGCGATCGAGAAGTGGACGGTGGGCGACAGCTACCTGGTGCAACTGGATGAAGTCGCCCGGCAGATGCATCAGGCCATTTCCGCCAACCGGGCCACGACGGCCGACATCAAGCGCTGGAAAAACCATATCTTCGCCATCAACGACGGCGTGACCCCGGCGGCGAAGGCGTTCAGCGATGCCCTGGGTGAGGGCTCGCGGGTGATTCTGCGCCTGCTGCTGGTCACCAACGTCACGACGGCCCTGGTACTGATCATCCTGGCCTTGCTGCGTACCCACAAACTGCTGGCTCAGCGCCATGCCTTTGCCGATGCACTGCAGGTGGAAAAGGAGCGGGCGCAGATCACCCTGGAATCGATCGGTGACGGCGTCATCACCACCGATGTGGAGGGGGCCATCGTCTACATGAACCCGGCTGCGGAGCAACTGACCCACTGGAAGGCCGGGCAGGCCTATGGCTTGCCGCTGGGAGCGCTGTTCAACCTGCTCGACGAGAATGCCCAGGACGAAGGCTTCATGCTGATCGAGCATATTCTCGGCGGGCGGCTGGGCGGTGGCAGCGAGCATTCCAAGCTGATCCAGCGCCTCGATGGCAGCACGGTGTCGGTGACCCTGGTCGGGGCGCCGATCCGCAATGCCGGCAAGGTCAGTGGCGCGGTGCTGGTGCTGCATGACATGACCCAGGAGCGGCAGTACATCGCCAACCTGTCCTGGCAGGCCACCCATGACGCCTTGACCGGCCTGGCCAACCGTCGCGAGTTCGAATACCGGCTGGAGCAGGCCCTGCACAACCTGACGCGCCAGCCGGCCCGGCATGTGCTGATGTTCCTCGACCTGGACCAGTTCAAGCTGGTCAACGACACCTGCGGGCATGCGGCCGGCGACGAGCTGTTGCGGCATATCTGTGCGCTGCTGCAGTCCGGCCTGCGCGAGGGCGATACCCTGGCGCGACTGGGTGGAGATGAATTCGGAATCTTGCTTGAGAATTGTCCGTCAGACGCGGCTGAAAAAATTGCGGAAAACCTGCGTCAGACCGTACAGAACCTGCACTTCGTCTGGAAGGGCCGACCTTTCGTGACCACCGTCAGTATTGGCCTGGTGCACCTGCACCAGATGCCCGCCACCCTCGAAGCCTCGCTGCGGGCGGCGGACATGGCCTGCTACATGGCCAAGGAAAAGGGTCGTAACCGGATTCAGGTGTATCACGCCGACGATTCCGAGCTGTCCCTGCGATTCGGGGAAATGGCCTGGGTCCAGCGCCTGCACATGGCGCTTGAGGAGAACCGTTTTTGTCTGTATTCGCAGGAAATTTCCCCGCTGGGTCAGACCGATCCCGCAGGTGGTCATGTAGAGATCCTGCTACGCCTGCACGATGAAGCCGGGCGCATGATCCTGCCCGACAGTTTTGTTCCGGCCGCTGAACGTTACGGCCTGATGAGCCAGTTGGATCGCTGGGTCGTGCAGAACGTGTTCAAGGTGGTTGCCGAGTGCAGCGCCCAGGGGCGTGCGGAGCCGATGGCCATGTGTGCGATCAATCTGTCAGGCACGACCATCGGCGACGAGGGGTTCCTGGAGTTCCTCCACGAACAATTTGCGTTGCATGGTATTTCGCCACAGATGATCTGTTTCGAGATCACCGAGACCAGCGCCATCTCCAACCTCGGCAGTGCGATTCGTTTTATCAATGAGCTCAAGGGCTTGGGTTGTCACTTCTCGCTGGATGACTTCTGCGCCGGTATGTCTTCGTTCGCCTATCTAAAACATTTGCCTGTAGACTTCCTGAAGATCGATGGAAGTTTTGTAAAGGATATGCTGGACGACCCGATTAACCGGGCCATGGTCGAGGTGATCAACCACATCGGGCATGTGATGGGTAAGCGAACGATTGCAGAGTTTGTCGAAACGCCGCAGATCGAGCAGGCCTTGCTGGAGATCGGCGTCGATTATGCCCAGGGCTACGTGATCGAACGCCCGCAGTTGTTCACCTGCGACAGTCTGTTGCGTCGCCCTGCCCGGACTCGTCCGCTGTTGTTCAAGGCGCCCGGCACTTTCCGCTGAAACCCTTCCAGATCGGCCTAATCACCACTCAAAAGGAAAGGAGCTCAACAGTGATCGACGCATTCAGCAGAACCGGCCCGCTTATGGAAGCCACCAGCTATCCGGCCTGGGCACAACAGCTCATTCGGGACTGTAGCGAGAGCAAGCGCCGTGTTGTCGAACACGAACTTTACCAGCGGATGCGCGACAACAAGCTGAGCGCGAAAACCATGCGCCAGTACCTGATCGGTGGCTGGCCGGTGGTCGAGCAGTTTGCGTTGTACATGGCCCAGAACCTCACCAAGACCCGCTTTGCCCGTCATCCTGGCGAAGACATGGCGCGCCGCTGGTTGATGCGTAACATCCGCGTGGAGCTGAACCACGCCGACTACTGGGTGCACTGGAGCCGGGCCCATGGCGTGACACTGGAAGACCTGCAGGCGCAGCAGGTGCCCCCGGAGCTGCATGCCCTGAGCCACTGGTGCTGGCATACCAGTTCGGCGGATTCGCTGGTGGTGGCCATTGCCGCCACCAACTATGCCATCGAGGGGGCCACCGGCGAGTGGTCGGCACTGGTCTGCTCGACCGGCGTCTATGCGGCGGCGTTCCCCGAGGAAGAGCGCAAGCGCGCGATGAAGTGGTTGAAGATGCACGCCCAGTATGACGATGCCCACCCCTGGGAAGCGCTGGAGATCGTCTGCACCCTGGCGGGTACCCATCCGAGCCAGGCGTTGCAGACCGAGCTGCGTCAGGCCATCTGCAAGAGCTACGACTACATGTACCTGTTCCTGGAGCGGTGCATGCAGTTGGAAAAGACCCCGGTCGCCCGTGAGCGCGTGGCAGAACTCGTCGGCAGTTGAGTCGATGAAGGACGGCGGGCCGTTCCGCGGGCTGGCCCCGCAAGCGACGCCAGAGGGCTAGCCCGCCATTGCCAGTCGGTTGCGACCTTCGCGCTTGGCGACATACAGGGCGCTGTCGGCGCGGCGCAGCAGGCTCTGCAGCGACTCCCCGGGCAGCAGGGTGGCACAACCCAGGCTCACCGTCAGTGCGATGGTCTGCTCGTTGGCGGCGTAATCCCGGGACTGTGCGGTCTGGCGCAGGCGCTCGCCCACCAGCGCCGCTGCCTCCCGGCCGGTGTTGGAGAGGACGACGAGAAATTCTTCTCCACCGTAGCGGAAGATCATGTCGATGTTGCGCAATTGCTCCTTGATCGAGGTGGCGACGGCCTTGAGTACCTGGTCGCCGGCCGCGTGACCGTGGCTGTCGTTGATGCGCTTGAAGTGATCTATATCCAGCATCAGCAGCGACAGCGGCTGGCTATGGCGGCGCGCCAGGTCGATTTCCCGCTGCAGGGTCTGGTCCATGGCGATGCGGTTGCCGGTTTCGGTCAGTGGGTCGCGCAGGGCGCTCTGGGTCGCGGCGCGATAGAGCAGGGCGTTGCGCATCGGGTAGAGCAGGCAGGACAGCAGCGATTCGAGGTTGCCCAGCTCCTGTTCGGTGAAGCGCTGGCTGCGCCGAAACAGCAGTTCGCCCATGTGTTCGCCTTCATGGCTGAGGCTGTAGCTCACCGAGTGGTGGCCGCGCTGGCCGAACTCCAGGCGCAAATCGCTCGGCTGGTGCGTGTAGACCAGCGACTGCAGCGGCACCAGGCGCTGGATCTCGCGGAAAAACAGGCCGAGGATGCGCTCCGGCTCCAGGCTGGTCTGCAATTGCAGCATCAATTGCTGGCGCAATTGCGTCAGTGTGGTCGGGCGGTGGAACAGGGAGGGGGCTTGGCCGAAACCCAGGCGCTGCAGCTTGGCGCTATCGAAATCAATGGCGTTGGTCTGGATCGGTGTCTTCATGGTAGCGGGCCCCCTGGGCTCAGCATGCAGTCTTACAGGCTGGCGAATGCGGCTTGGGGCTGCGCAGCGTACTGGTCCATCAGTCCCGTAGGACCTTTGGCATCAGTCTAGTCGCTCGGGCCGGGCTTTGCGGGCCTGGCCGATGGAATGCCCCATGGCGTTCACCTGGCGTGTCTGAAGGAAGTTAGAGCGAAAGTCGTGCCAATCCGTTCACTTGAATATAAGTCGTTTAAATTCAGTGACTTGTTTTTTGGAAGCGGAATAAGACAAGGCGGGGCGGCAGTTCCTTGACTTGCCGTAGTGGCTTTTTGAGATTTATTACGTGCCGTGCCGGTATTCCGGCACGGTGCGCAGGACGGGAGCCTACTGGGCGTTGAAGGCCTGGCCGTTGATGCCGGTACTGTCCGGGCCCATCAGGTAGAGATAGACCGGCATGATCTCTTCCGGGGTCGGATTGTTCAGCGGGTTTTCGCCGGGGTAGGCCTGGGCGCGCATGCTGGTACGGGTGGCGCCCGGGTTGATGCTGTTGGCGCGCACTGGCGCGACGTTGTCCAGCTCGTCGGCGAGGGTCTGCATCAGGCCCTCGGTGGCGAACTTGGAGACGCCATAGGCGCCCCAGTAGGCGCGGCCCTTGCGACCGACACTGCTGGACGTGAAGATCACCGAGGCATCCCGGGACAGCTTGAGCAGTGGCAGCAGGGTGCTGGTGAGCATGAACATCGCATTGACGTTGACCTGCATGACGCGCATGAAGTTGTCGCCCGAGAGCTGTTCCAGCGGGGTGCGTGGGCCGATGATCGAAGCGTTGTGCAGCAGGCCGTCGAGATGGCCGAACTCGTTCTCGATCATCGCCGCCAGTTCGTCGTACTGGTGTGGCAGGGCGGTTTCCAGGTTGAAGGGAATCACCACCGGTTGCGGGTGGCCGGCGGCCTCGATTTCGTCGTAGACCTGAGTCAGGTTGGCTTCGGTCTTGCCCAGCAGCAGTACCGTGGCGCCGTGGGCGGCGTAGCTCTTGGCAGCGGCCGCACCGATGCCGCGGCCGGCGCCGGTGACCAGGATCACCCGGTCCTTGAGCAGTTCGGGGCGGGCGGAATAATCAAACATGGCTAAACCTCAACAAATTGGGGAGGGGCGCTACCGGTAGGCGCCGGCTTGCTGGCGATCGCTTGACGCGGTGCGGCTGTTCGACCGCGGCGTCTGGATCGTCAGCAAGCCGGCTCCTGCAGGGTCAGCAACTGCACAGGGCGTTGTCCAGCACGCGGCGCAGTTCCAGCGGATGGTCGACGACCACATCGGCGCCCCAGTGATCGGGGTTGTCGTCCGGATGGATGTAACCGTAGCGCACGGCGGCGGTGCGGGTCCCGGCATCCCGACCCGATTCGATATCGCGCAGGTCGTCGCCGACGAACAGGACACTGGCCGGGTCGAGGTCGAGCATCTTGCAGGCGAGGATCAGCGGCTCGGGGTCCGGCTTGCTCCGGGTGACGTGATCCGGGCAGATCAGCAGCGCCGAGCGCTCGGCCAGGCCGAGCTGCTGCATGATCGGCTCGGCGAAGCGCACCGGCTTGTTGGTGACCACACCCCAGACCAGCCTGGCCTTCTCGATATCCTCCAGCAGTTCGCCCATGCCGTCGAACAGCCTGCTGTGCACCGCGCAGGCCTTGAGGTAGCGCTCGAGGAATTCCTGGCGCAGTTCCTCGAAGCCCGGTGACTCGGGGTCCATCATGAAGGTCACCGCCACCATCGCCCGGGCGCCGCCGGAGATCTCGTCGCGGATCAGCTTGTCGGCAATCGGCGGCAGCCCGCGATCAGCCAGCATGGCCTGGCAGATGGCGATGAAGTCCGGCGCGGTATCGAGCAGGGTGCCATCCATGTCGAAGAGAACCGCTCTCAAGCGCATCGGTCACTCCTCGCGCAGGGTCTGGATCATGTAGTTCACGCCCACGTCCGCGGCCAGCTTGTAGTGCTTGGTCAGTGGGTTGTAGGTCAGGCCGATGATGTCCTTGACCGCCAGGCCGGCCTGGCGGCTCCAGGCTCCCAGCTCGGATGGGCGGATGAACTTCTTGAAGTCGTGGGTGCCGCGCGGCAGCAGGCCCATGATGTATTCCGCACCGACGATGGCGAACAGGTAGGCCTTGGGGTTGCGGTTGATGGTGGAGAAGAACACCTGGCCGCCGGGTTTGACCATGCGGAAGCAGGCGCGGATCACCGACGACGGGTCGGGCACGTGCTCGAGCATCTCCAGGCAGGTGACCACGTCGAACTGCTCGGGCATTTCCTCGGCCAGGGCTTCGGCGGTGATCTGCCGGTATTCGACATCGACACCCGATTCCAGCTGGTGCAACTGGGCCACGGCCAGTGGCGCTTCGCCCATGTCGATGCCCATGACGGTGGCACCGCGCTGGGCCATGGCTTCGCTGAGGATACCGCCGCCGCAGCCGACGTCGAGGACCTTCTTGCCGGCCAGCTTGACCCGCTCGTCGATCCAGTTGACCCGCAGCGGGTTGATGTCGTGCAGCGGCTTGAATTCGCTCTCGCGGTCCCACCAACGGTGGGCCAGGGCTTCGAACTTGGCGATTTCGGCGTGGTCGACGTTGCTCATGGGGTTCTTCTCCAAAGCTTGAAAATCAGGGTGATCCCGGGCTGTTGGCGCCCGGGACGATAATTCAGCAGGCGTGTCCGCCGATGCGCTGGCCCCAGTCCCGGGCCGCGGCGATCAGTCGCTGTTCATCCAGGCGGGTCAGGCGCCGGTCGTCGAGCAGTTGCCTGCCGCCGACCCACAGGTGTTGCACGCAGTCGCGTCCGCCGGCGTAGATCAGCGTGGACACCGGCTCGTAAATCGGTTGCCGGGCCAGTCCGCCGAGGTCGAAGGCGACGAGGTCCGCGGCCTTGCCGACCTCCAGGCTACCGATTTCGTTGTCCAGGCCCAGGGCCCGTGCGCCGTTGAGGGTGGCCATGCGCAAGGCGCGATGGGCATCCAGGGCGCTGGCCGAACCGGCGACGGCCTTGGCCAGCAGGGCGGCGGTGCGGGTTTCCCCGAGCAGGTCGAGATCATTGTTGCTCGCCGCGCCATCGGTACCTATGGCCACGTTGACACCGGCCTGCCACAGGCGTTCGACCGGGCAGAAGCCGCTGGCCAGTTTCAGGTTCGATTCCGGACAGTGGATCACGCTGGTGTTGCTTTCTACCAGCAAAGCCAGGTCTTCATCGCTGATTTGGGTCATGTGCACGGCTTGCAGGCGCGGTCCCAGCAGGCCGAGCCGGGCCAGCCGGGCGAGGGGGCGCTCACCGTGCTGCTCGAGCGCCTGCTGGACCTCGAAGGCGGTTTCATGCACGTGCATGTGGATTGCCGCGTCGAGTTCTTCGGCGATCACGCGGATTTTTTCCAGGTTTTCGTCACCCACGGTATAAGGTGCATGTGGGCCGAAGGCTATCTTGATTCGGGGGTGGTGCTTGAGGTCGCCGAACAGTTCGATGGCCTGGCGCAGGGCTTCGTCGGTGCTGGCGGCCCCGGGGATCGGGAAATCGAGGATCGGCATGGCGATCTGTGCACGGATGCCGCTGTCATGCACGCACTCGCTGGCAACTTTCGGGTAGAAGTACATATCCGAAAAACAGCTGATCCCGCCCTTGATCTGTTCGGCGATAGCCAGGTCGGTGCCGTCGCGGACGAAGTCCTCGCTGACCCATTTGCCTTCGGCCGGCCAGATATGCTGCTCCAGCCAGGTCATCAGCGGCAGGTCATCGGCGAGGCCGCGGAACAGGGTCATGGCGGCATGCCCGTGGGCATTGACCAGGCCCGGAGCGAGCAGTGTCCCCGGCAGTTCGCGGACCTCTTCGGTCGCCAGCTTCAAGGCCTCGGCCCGCGGGCCGATAAACGCGATACGCCCGTCACGGATGCCCAGGCCGTGCTCCTTGAGGACCACGCCAGCCGGTTCGACAGGTACCAGCCAGGTGGGCAACAACAGCAGGTCGAGCGGGGCGGCGATGTTTGGCATCGGGGGCGGCTTCCAGGCTTCATGCATATATTGAGACAGCGAAGTATACCCGAGCGTCCAGGCGGGGTGATCGCTATAATCGACGGCTTTTGTTTCATCACTGCGGAGTGAGTCATGCGCGATCGGTTGTTGGCAGCGGAAAAGGTCAAGGCCATCGATTGGTGCCAGGGGACCTTGCGCCTGCTCGACCAGCGCATTCTGCCGTTCGAGCAGAACTGGCTGGATTGCGGCAGCGCCGTGGCGGTCGCCGAGGCGATTCGGCTGATGGCCGTGCGCGGCGCCCCGGCCATCGGCATCTGTGCGGCCTATGGCGTGGTGCTGGCGGCGCGGGCACGGCTTGCCGAAGGGGGCGACTGGACTGCGGCGCTGGAGGAGGATTTCGCCGTGCTGGCCGCTTCACGTCCGGCTGCGGACAGTTTGTCCTGGGCGCTGGGGCGCATGCGCGAGCGGCTGGGCCGGCTTCGCGAGGGCGCCGATCCGCTGGCGGCGCTGGAGGCCGAGGCGGTCGCCATCCACGACAGCGATCGCGAAGCCAACCTGACCATGGCGCAGTTGGGCGTCGAGCTGATTCGCAAGCATCAGGGCAATGCCCAGGCGATTCTTACCCATTGCAATACCGGGGCCCTGGCCACCGGTGGTTTCGGCACGGCGCTGGGGGTGATTCGCGGCGCCTTCGTCGAGGGCATGGTCGAGCGGGTCTATGTCGATGAAACCCGGCCCTGGCAGCAGGGTTCGCGCCTGACCGCCTGGGCGCTGGCCAGCGAAGGCATCCCGGTGACCGTGAGCGCCGATGCCGCCGCCGCCCAGGTCATGAAAACCAGGGGCGTGACCTGGGTCGTCATCAGTGCCGACCGCATTGCCGCCAATGGTGATGTGGCAAGCAGGATCGGTACTTACCAATTGGCCGTCTGCGCCATGCATCACGGCGTGCGCTTCATGGTGGTGGCCGCGAGTTCGACCATCGACCTGGCGTTGGCCAGCGGCGAGGAAATCGCCCCGCAGGAGCAGGGCGGCGATGAATTGCTGGGGGCGGACGGGAAGCGCCTCGATGTCTCCATGGAGACCTTCAGTCCGGTCTTCGACGTGACCCCGGCGGATCTGATCGATGTCATTGTGACCGAGAAGGGCGTCGTCGAGCGGCCGGACACCGCCAAGATCGCTCAACTGATGTGCCGCAAGCGTCTGCACTGATCCGATTTTTTCCGGCCAACTGGCTTTTCCCGGCGATAAATGCCCGCATTTTGCTTCTAAGCCCCTCCGGATGCGCTCTCGGAGGGTTTCGTTGGTCGCCTGTCGGGTTCCTTGTGTATCCGGGGATAGGTGCGTGGCGGCGATTGTGATAACATCCGGCGGTTTCCAGGGTTGCCCGAACCGGCTGCCCTTACTGCGCAGATCCATGGCATAACTCGTTGATTTGTCGTAAGTCGCTGCCAGGCATCAGGTCGGCAGCGACAAGCTTCGTTCGTCCCATATGGATGTGACGAAGTTTCACCAGAAAAAGGAATCAGGCTTCTCATGGGCGAACTGGCCAAAGAAATCCTCCCGGTCAATATCGAAGACGAGCTGAAACAGTCCTACCTCGACTACGCGATGAGCGTGATCGTCGGACGGGCACTGCCCGATGCGCGTGATGGCTTGAAGCCCGTGCACCGGCGTGTGCTGTTCGCGATGAGCGAGCTGGGTAACGACTGGAACAAGCCGTACAAGAAATCTGCCCGTGTGGTCGGTGACGTGATCGGTAAGTATCACCCGCACGGTGATACCGCTGTATACGACACCATCGTTCGGATGGCGCAGCCATTCTCCCTGCGCTACCTGCTGGTCGACGGCCAGGGCAACTTCGGTTCCGTCGACGGCGACAACGCCGCGGCCATGCGATACACCGAAGTGCGCATGACCAAGCTGGCGCACGAGCTGCTGGCCGACCTGCACAAGGAAACCGTGGACTGGGTGCCCAACTATGACGGCACCGAGCAGATCCCGGCGGTCATGCCGACCCGTATCCCCAACCTGCTGGTCAACGGTTCCAGCGGTATCGCCGTGGGCATGGCGACCAACATCCCGCCGCACAACCTCGGCGAAGTGATCGACGGTTGCCTGGCGCTGATCGACAACCCCGATGTCACCGTCGATGAACTGATGCAGTACATCCCCGGTCCGGACTTCCCGACCGCGGGCATCATCAACGGCCGTGCCGGCATCATCGAGGCCTATCGCACCGGTCGCGGGCGCATCTACATGCGTGCCCGCTCGACCGTCGAGGATATCGACAAGGTCGGCGGTCGCCAGCAGATCGTCATTACCGAGCTGCCTTACCAGTTGAACAAGGCCCGCCTGATCGAGAAGATCGCCGAGCTGGTCAAGGAAAAGAAACTCGAAGGCATCACCGAGCTGCGCGACGAATCCGACAAGGAAGGCATGCGCGTGGTTATCGAGCTGCGCCGGGGCGAAGTGCCGGAGGTGGTGCTCAACAACCTCTACGCCCAGACCCAGTTGCAGAGCGTGTTCGGTATCAACATCGTGGCGCTGGTCGACGGCCGTCCGCGGATCCTCAACCTCAAGGACTTGCTGGAAGCCTTCGTTCGCCATCGTCGCGAAGTGGTGACCCGGCGTACCGTGTTCGAACTGCGCAAGGCGCGTGAGCGTGGCCATATCCTCGAAGGTCAGGCCGTGGCGCTGTCGAACATCGACCCGGTGATCGCCCTGATCAAGGCTTCGCCGACGCCGTCGGAAGCCAAGGAAGCGCTGGTCAGCACGCCCTGGGAGTCCAGCGCGGTGATGACCATGGTCGAGCGCGCTGGCGCCGATTCCTGCCGTCCGGAGAACCTCGATCCGCAATACGGCCTGCGTGACGGCAAGTACTACCTGTCGCCGGAGCAGGCCCAGGCTATCCTGGAGCTGCGCCTGCACCGCCTGACCGGCCTGGAGCACGAGAAGCTGCTGGCCGAGTACCAGGAGATCCTCAACCAGATCGGCGAGCTGATCCGCATCCTCAACAGCGCCGTGCGCCTGATGGAAGTGATCCGCGAAGAGCTGGAGGTGATCCGTGCCGAGTACGGCGACGCGCGTCGCACCGAGATTCTCGATGCCCGCCTCGACCTGACTCTCGGCGACATGATTCCTGAAGAAGAGCGCGTGGTGACCATCTCCCACAGCGGCTACGCCAAGACCCAGCCGCTGTCGGCCTATCAGGCCCAGCGTCGTGGCGGCAAGGGCAAGTCGGCGACCGGCGTCAAGGATGAGGACTACATCTCCCACCTGCTGGTTGCCAACAGCCATGCCACGCTCCTGCTGTTCTCCAGCAAGGGCAAGGTCTACTGGCTCAAGACCTACGAGATTCCCGAGGCGTCCCGCGCCGCCCGCGGTCGCCCGCTGGTCAACCTGTTGCCGCTGGACGAGGGTGAGTACATCACCACCATGCTGCAGATCGACCTGGAGGCTCTGCAGCAAAGCGCCGGTGCCGATGACGAACTGGACGATGCCGATGATTCGGTGATCGAGGGCGAAGTGATCGAGGCCGATGACGTTGCCGATGCCGCCGAAGAAGTCGACGGTGATACCGCCGAGCTGGTGGCCGAGCCGACCGGTGCCTACATCTTCATGGCCACCGCGTTCGGTACGGTCAAGAAAACCCCGCTGGCCCAGTTCAGCCGTCCGCGTACCAGCGGCCTGATCGCCCTGAAGCTGAAGGAGGGCGATACCCTGATCGCCGCCGCGATCACCGACGGTGCCAAGGAAGTCATGCTGTTCTCTGATGCTGGCAAGGTGATTCGCTTCGCCGAAAGCGGCGTCCGCGAGATGGGGCGTGGTGCCCGTGGTATCCGTGGCATGCGGATCGGCAAGGGGCAGAAGCTGATCTCCATGCTGATTCCGGAGTCGGGTGCGCAGATCCTGACCGCTTCCGAGCGTGGTTTCGGCAAGCGTACGCCGCTGAGCAAGTTCCCGCGTCGTGGTCGTGGCGGCCAGGGCGTGATCGCCATGGTCACCAAGGACCGCAATGGCCAGTTGATCGGTGCGATCCAGGTGCAGGAAGGCGAGGAGATCATGCTGATTTCCGACCAGGGCACCCTGGTTCGTACCCGTGTCGACGAAGTTTCCAGCCTGGGTCGTAACACCCAGGGCGTGACCCTGATCAAGCTGGCCAATGACGAAACGCTGGTCGGCCTGGAACGGGTCCAGGAGCCGTCGGAAGTCGAGGGCGAGGAGTTGGAGGTTGCGGCGGACGTCGAGGTTGATGGCGAAATGCCAATCGACGGCGTGGTCGGCGATTCGTCTTCGGACGAGGCGGCCGATGAAGTTGAACGGCAGGATTAATTAAACGCCTGCGCCTGACGTTGTAGCTACTGTAGGGCAACCCATCGTTGGACGGTGGGTCGTGATCGAACGCGGAGCGGTCGTTGTCGGACCGCTTTGTCGTGTCAGGAGTATCGAGATTCGCTGAAGCCGGCGAGTCGTTCCTGCAGGGTGCCGGGCAGGCCTGGCGGCATGTATATCTTCAAGCATAGCGAGAGTGGATGTGAGCAAACGAGCCTATAACTTCTGCGCAGGTCCTGCTGCGCTGCCTGAAGCTGTCCTGTTGCGTGCCCAGTCGGAGTTTCTGGACTGGCAAGGCAAGGGGCTGTCGGTCATGGAAATGAGCCATCGCAGCGATGAGTTCGTCTCCATCGCCGAGCGGGCCGAGCAGGATCTGCGCGATCTGCTGGATATCCCCTCGAACTACAAGGTGCTGTTCCTGCAGGGCGGCGCCAGCCAGCAGTTTGCCCAGGTTGCGTTGAACCTGCTGCCGGAAACCGGCAAGGCCGACTACATCGAGACCGGTATCTGGTCGAAGAAGGCCATCGAGGAGGCTTCGCGTTTCGGTAACGTCAATGTCGCCGCCAGCGCCAAGTCCTACGATTACTTCGCCATTCCTGGCCAGAACGAGTGGAAGCTGTCGAAAGACGCTGCCTATGTTCACTACGTCTCGAACGAGACCATCGGCGGCCTGGAGTTCGACTGGATTCCGGAAACCGGCGACGTGCCGCTGGTCACCGACATGTCTTCGAACATTCTCTCGCGTGCGGTGGACGTTTCCCGTTTCGGCATGATCTACGCCGGTGCGCAGAAGAACATCGGCCCGAGCGGTATCGTCGTCAATATCGTGCGTGAAGACCTGCTGGGTCGTGCCCGTTCGATCTGCCCGACCATGCTCGACTACAAGGTCGCGGCCGACAACGGCTCGATGTACAACACCCCGCCGACCCTGGCCTGGTACCTCTCGGGCCTGGTGTTCCAGTGGCTCAAGGAGCAGGGCGGTGTCGAGGCCATCGGCAGGCTCAACGATCTGAAGCAGCGCACGCTGTATGACTTCATCGACGCCAGCGGCCTGTACAGCAACCCGGTCAACAAGAGCAACCGCTCGTGGATGAACGTGCCGTTCCGTCTGGCCGACGATCGCCTGGACAAGCCGTTCCTGGCCGGTGCCGACGCTCGCGGCCTGCTGAACCTCAAGGGGCACCGTTCCGTGGGCGGCATGCGTGCCTCCATCTATAACGCCGTGGGCATCGATGCGGTCAACGCGCTGGTGGCGTACATGGCAGAGTTCGAGAAGGAACACGGCTGATGGCTGAACAGGAACTCAAGGCGCTGCGCCTGCGTATCGACAGTCTCGATGAGAAAATTCTCGAACTGATCAGCGAGCGTGCCCGCTGCGCCCAGGAAGTCGCACGAGTGAAGATGGGCTCGCTGGCCGAGGGCGAAGTGCCGGTTTTCTATCGTCCCGAGCGTGAGGCCCAGGTGCTCAAGCGCGTCATGGAGCGCAACCAGGGGCCGCTGGGCAACGAGGAAATGGCGCGGTTGTTCCGCGAAATCATGTCCTCCTGCCTGGCCCTGGAGCAGCCGCTGAAAGTGGCCTATCTGGGCCCCGAGGGAACCTTCACCCAGGCGGCGGCGATGAAGCACTTCGGCCATGCGGTGATCAGCAAGCCGATGGCGGCGATCGACGAGGTGTTCCGCGAGGTTGCCGCCGGTGCGGTGAATTTCGGCGTGGTGCCGGTGGAGAACTCCACCGAGGGCGCGGTCAACCACACCCTCGACAGCTTCCTCGAGCACGACATGGTGATCTGCGGCGAAGTCGAGCTGCGCATTCACCATCACCTGCTGGTGGGTGAGAACACCAAGACCGACAGTATCAGTCGCATCTACTCCCACGCCCAGTCCCTGGCCCAGTGCCGCAAGTGGCTGGACGCCCATTACCCGAATGTCGAGCGCGTGGCGGTGTCGAGCAACGCCGAGGCGGCCAAGCGGGTCAAGGGCGAGTGGAACTCGGCGGCGATCGCCGGGGACATGGCGGCTGGCCTGTATGGTCTGACCCGCCTGGCCGAGAAGATCGAGGACCGTCCGGACAACTCCACGCGGTTCCTGATGATCGGCAACCAGGAAGTGCCGCCGACCGGCGACGACAAGACCTCGATCATCGTCTCCATGAGCAACAAGCCGGGTGCGCTGCACGAGCTGCTGGTGCCGTTCCACGACAATGGCATCGACCTGACGCGAATCGAAACCCGCCCTTCGCGCAGCGGCAAGTGGACCTATGTCTTCTTCATCGACTTCGTCGGCCATCACCGCGACCCGCTGGTCAAGGGTGTGCTGGAGAAGATCAGTCAGGAAGCGGTGGCGCTGAAGGTGCTGGGCTCCTACCCGAAAGCGGTTCTGTAAGGACGTTGAACATGAGTGGCGACTTCCTCGCCCTGGCGCAGCCGGGCGTGCAAAAACTTTCGCCTTACGTTCCGGGCAAGCCCGTGGATGAATTGGCGCGCGAGCTGGATATCGATCCGGCGAAGATCATCAAGCTGGCCAGTAACGAAAACCCGCTGGGCGCCAGTCCCAAGGCGCTGGCGGCGATTGCCGACGCGTTGGCCGAACTGACCCGCTACCCGGATGGCAATGGCTTCGAGTTGAAGCAGCGCCTGTCCGAGCTGTGCGGTGTGCAGGCCAGTCAGGTGACCCTGGGCAACGGTTCCAACGATATTCTCGAACTGGTCGCCCGGGCCTACCTGGCCCCGGGGCTGAACGCGGTGTTCAGTGAGCATGCCTTTGCGATCTACCCGATCGTGACCCAGGCTGTGTCTGCCGATGCCCGTGTGGCGCCGGCCAGGGATTTCGGCCACGACCTGCCGGCGATGCTGGCGGCGATCGATGAGAACACCCGGGTGGTGTTCATCGCCAACCCGAACAACCCGACCGGGACCTGGTTCGGGCCGCAGGCGCTGGAAGCTTTCCTGGCCGCGGTTCCCGAGCGTGTGCTGGTGGTGCTGGACGAGGCCTATATCGAGTACGCCGCGGGTGATGATCTGCCCAATGGCCTGAACTACCTGGCGCGCTATCCGAACCTGCTGGTGTCCCGTACCTTCTCCAAGGCCTATGGCCTGGCGGCGCTGCGGGTCGGCTACGGGCTGTCGTCGCCGGCGGTGGCGGATATTCTCAATCGCGTGCGCCAGCCATTCAACGTCAACAGCCTGGCCCTGGTTGCCGCGCGTGCGGCCCTGGACGATGTCCAGTACGTCGCTCGCAGTCGCGAGTTGAACGAGGCTGGCATGCGGCAGCTGGAAGCCGGTTTCCGTGAGTTGGGCCTGGAGTGGATTCCTTCGCGGGCCAACTTCATCGCGGTCGATGTCGGTCGCGATGCCGGGCCGGTCTACCAGGACCTGTTGCGCGAAGGCGTGATCGTGCGCCCGATCGGGGGTTACGGGTTGCCGCGGCATCTGCGCGTCAGTATTGGCCTGGCCAGTGAAAACAGCCGTTTGCTCGAGGCTCTGGGCAAGGTTCTGGCTCGTGGTTGATGTCATGCCGATGCAATCTGTGACGCCTATGATCGGCCGCCTGGTGGTGGTCGGTCTCGGGCTGATTGGTGGTTCCTTTGCCAAGGGCCTGCGTGAAAGCGGCCTGTGCCGGGAAGTGGTGGGGGTCGATCTGAATCCGCAGTCGCGCCGCCTGGCGGTGGAGCTGGGGGTGGTCGATCGCTGCGAGGAAGACCTGGCGGCCGCTTGCCGCGGTGCCGATGTAATCCAGCTGGCGGTGCCGATCCTGGCCATGGAGAAGATGCTCGGCCTGTTGGCGGGCATGGACCTGGGTCAGGCTATTCTTACCGATGTGGGCAGCGCCAAGGGTAACGTGGTGCGTGCCGCTGGCGAGGCGTTTGGCGCCATGCCGACGCGGTTCGTGCCCGGTCACCCGATTGCCGGCTCCGAGCAGAGCGGGGTCGAGGCCTCCAATGCCAGGCTGTTCCGGCGGCACAAGGTGATCCTGACGCCGCTGGCCGAGACCGACGCGCAGGCGCTGGCCACGGTCGATGCGCTGTGGCGTGCGCTGGGGGCGGATGTGGAGCACATGGATGTCCAGCGGCACGATGAAGTGCTGGCGGCGACCAGTCATCTGCCGCACCTGCTGGCCTTCGGTCTGGTCGACTCCCTGGCCAAGCGCAACGAGAACCTGGAGATCTTCCGTTACGCCGCAGGCGGCTTCCGTGACTTCACGCGGATCGCCGGCAGCGACCCGGTCATGTGGCACGACATCTTCCTGGCCAACCGCGATGCGGTTCTGCGTGCACTGGATACCTTCCGCGGCGACCTGGACGTCCTGCGCGATGCCGTCGATGCAGGTGACGGGCATCAACTGCTGGATGTGTTCAAGCGGGCCCGGGCGGCGCGCGAACATTTCGGCAGGATCTTGGCCCGACGGGCCCGCAAGGACACAATGAACGTCAACGATGATCAGAAAGAGGCTCAGTCGTGAATATTCAAGCTCCAGTCATCGCCATCGACGGACCTAGCGGCTCGGGCAAGGGCACCATCGCCGGTTTGCTGGCCAAGCGTCTGGGCTGGTGTCTGCTGGACTCCGGCGCGCTCTACCGGTTGCTGGCCTTCGCGGCGCGTAATCATGGCGTCGACCTGACCAACGAGGAATCCCTCAAGTTGCTGGCCGCGCATCTCGATGTGCAGTTCATCGGTGCGACCGACGGTCAGCCGGAGCGCATCATCCTGGAAGGGGATGACGTCACCCAGGACATCCGCAACGAGTCGATCGGTGCCGGTGCTTCCCAGGTCGCTTCCCTGCCGGCGGTACGCGATGCGCTGCTGCAACGCCAGCGGGCATTTCGCGAGGCGCCCGGCCTGGTGGCCGACGGCCGCGACATGGGCACCGTGGTGTTTCCCGATGCGCCATTGAAGATCTTCCTGACCGCCAGCTCCGAGGAACGTGCCCGTCGCCGTTACTTGCAGTTGAAGGCCAAGGGCGATGATGTTAGTCTGTCGAGTCTGCTGGATGAGATACGTGCGCGTGATGAGCGTGACACCCAGCGCGCGGTGGCCCCGCTCAAGCCGGCGGCCGACGCGATACAGCTGGACTCCACGGAGTTGTCCATCGAGCAGGTGCTGGAACGCATCATGAGCGAGATCGCCATTCGCGATATCGCCGGGTGACCAAGAGGGGTGCAGGGGACCAGTCATAGTCCTGCATGGCCTCTTTCATATGAACGTAACCCACATCGTCTGGGGTGTGGCAGATGGGCGTATTCTTCGCCCTCATCAACAGGAATTAAAATGAGCGAAAGCTTTGCGGAACTCTTTGAAGAGAGCTTGAAGACCCTGAATCTTCAGGCTGGTTCGATCATCACCGGTGTTATCGTTGATATCGATTACCAAGCTCGTTGGGTAACTGTCCACGCTGGTCTGAAGTCTGAAGCTCTGATCCCGCTGGAACAGTTCTACACCGATGCTGGCGAACTGAACATCAACGTCGGTGACGAAGTTCACGTGGCGCTGGATTCGGTTGAAGATGGCTTTGGTGAAACCAAGCTGTCCCGTGAAAAAGCCAAGCGCGCTGAATGCTGGATCGTTCTGGAAGCAGCCTTCGCAGCCGAGGAAGTGGTCAAGGGCGTTATCAACGGTAAGGTTAAGGGCGGCTTCACTGTCGACGTTAACGGCATCCGTGCGTTCCTGCCAGGTTCCCTGGTTGACGTCCGTCCAGTGCGCGACACCACGCACCTGGAAGGCAAAGAGCTCGAGTTCAAGGTCATCAAGCTCGACCAGAAACGCAACAACGTTGTCGTTTCCCGCCGCAGCGTCCTGGAAGCCGAGAACTCCGCCGAGCGTGAAGCTCTGCTGGAATCCCTGCAGGAAGGCCAGCAGGTCAAGGGTATCGTCAAGAACCTCACCGACTACGGTGCATTCGTTGATCTGGGCGGCGTCGATGGCCTGCTGCACATCACCGACATGGCCTGGAAGCGCATCAAGCATCCATCGGAAATCGTCAACGTTGGCGACGAGATCGATGTCAAGGTTCTGAAGTACGATCGCGAGCGCAATCGTGTTTCCCTGGGCCTGAAGCAACTGGGCGAAGACCCATGGGTTGCCATCAAGGCTCGTTACCCAGAAAGCACCCGCGTGACCGCGCGTGTCACCAACCTGACCGACTACGGCTGCTTCGCTGAGCTGGAAGAAGGCGTTGAAGGTCTGGTGCACGTTTCGGAAATGGACTGGACCAACAAGAACATCCATCCTTCGAAAGTCGTACAAGTCGGCGACGAAGTGGAAGTCATGGTTCTGGACATCGACGAAGAGCGTCGTCGTATCTCCCTGGGCATCAAGCAGTGCAAGTCGAACCCATGGGAAGACTTCTCTGGCCAGTTCAACAAGGGCGACAAGATCTCCGGTACCATCAAGTCGATCACCGATTTCGGTATCTTCATCGGTCTGGACGGCGGTATCGACGGTCTGGTTCACCTGTCGGACATCTCCTGGAACGAAGTCGGCGAAGAAGCCGTACGTCGCTTCAAGAAGGGCGACGAGCTGGACACCGTCATCCTGTCGGTTGACCCAGAGCGTGAGCGCATCTCCCTGGGTATCAAGCAGCTGGAAAGCGATCCGTTCTCCGAGTACGTCTCGGTCAACGACAAGGGCGCTGTTGTCAAAGGCACCGTGAAAGAAGTTGACGCCAAAGGCGCCATCATCGTTCTGGCCGACGATATCGAAGCAACTCTGAAAGCCTCCGAAATCAGCCGTGACCGCGTTGAAGACGCGCGCAACGTCCTGAAAGAAGGCGAAGAAGTAGAAGCCAAGATCATCAGCGTTGATCGTAAGAGCCGCGTAATCCAGCTCTCGATCAAGTCGAAAGACGTTGAAGACGAGAAAGAAGCCATCCAGAGCCTGAAAGCCGCTCCGGAAGGTGAAGCAGCTGACACCACCATGGCTGCTCTGCTGCGTCAGGCAATGGCCAAACAGAACTGAGTTCTGTCTGACTGTTGAAAAAAAGGGCGACTTCGGTCGCCTTTTTTTGTGCCTGGGATTTGCCTGTATCCGGCGCGAAACAAAATCGATCTTGCGACTGTCATATTTATAAGTGTAAAGATGTTGGTGTCTGAGGCAGTCGTTGTTTCGTTGTCAGTGGCTTTTCTCAGGGCGTTGCCTGGATAAGGATGTAAATGAGCAAGCTCATAGCGGTAATCGCCCTGGCGTTGCTCGCCGGGTGCACCACCAATACCAAGACTCACGTCAGGCATGGGGTGAGTGGTATCGAGATCGATTGCTCGGGGCTTGGCTCCGGCTGGGGCAAGTGCTACAAGCGCGCTGCTCGCGAGTGCAAGGCTCAGGGCTACAAGGTCGTGACCAAATCCAGTGATGCAAAGGATGAGGAGGGCGACTATCTGTTCGGCTGGAACCCTGCGGGCTCCGTCACCCGCACCATGCTGGTCATCTGTAATTAACCGCTACGGGCCCTCTCGGACCTCGACGCATCTTGTATGCAGATAAGTCAATGGGTGGGCTGTTCAAAACCATCCAGCCGTGCTACAACCTTCGAAATGCTTTTCCTAGCTGCTTGAAAAAGAAGGGAAAAATATGACGAAGTCGGAGTTGATCGAACGAATTGTCACCCATCAGGGCCTGCTCTCGTCCAAGGATGTCGAGCTGGCCATCAAGACCATGCTTGAGCAGATGTCCCAGTGCCTGGCGACCGGAGATCGGATCGAAATTCGTGGGTTCGGTAGCTTTTCCCTGCATTATCGCGCACCAAGGGTAGGGCGTAACCCGAAGACCGGTCAATCGGTCAGCCTGGACGGCAAGTTCGTGCCGCATTTCAAGCCGGGCAAGGAGTTGCGTGATCGGGTGAACGAAGAAGAGGAGAGCGATCACTGATCAGCTTGCCAGGTTCAATGGCCTGTTGATTGTGGCGGTACGTATCACGACTGCTTGGTAGCGGTGTGTTCCTGGATCGCCTGAAGGTGTAGTTGGCAATATTCTCCGATCAGAATTGGAACTCAGGCCTTTCTGAGCTAGCGCTCTGATAGAGGTAGGAAGTTTCGCCATACTGACTTGCTCCATTGAGTTGTATATTGCTGGTTTTTCCTCCCGATACTGAACGGGCTGTTTTTCCTGGGCTGGTTGGCATCCTGTTTTGGGGAGTGCGACGGGCCGGAATGCCCATACCCCTCGCGTTTCGTCCCTGTCTTTTTGTCTTCCGCTTTTCCTGTTCGTGATGGCAAGCATCGAGTTGTTGCGTAGAATGCGCCCTTGCTCCGAGTTCAGGCCTTGCATGCACCGCTTCTGAGGCTGCGATTGGCCGATGAAGCAAGCTTCTCTGCCGGGTGAGCTGCACTCGGTTACCTCGATGCCATTGACTTTGCGTCAGGGCAGATCGCCTTCTGGGCGTAATTTCATGTTTCCTGCGTTTGTTTGGAACTTGTCGGGTCGAGTGGGCGGCGAGCTTTCCTGAATATCTTATTTTGAGTGTGTCCGGGATCTTGAGTCTGATGATGATTTTCTTGTGCTGTCTGATCGTTTTGACGGTGTCGCTGTTTTTGACAGGAGCGCTTCGCCGTTATGCATTGGCACGCAGCCTGATGGATGTTCCCAACGAGCGCAGTTCCCATTCCGTTGCGACTCCCCGCGGTGGTGGCGTGGCGATTGTCATCAGCTTCCTGGCGGTTTTGCCGATTCTGGCGCTGATGGGTATTCTGCCCTGGCTGACGGTCTGGGGATTTCTGGGGGGCGGCGGCGCCGTCGCTGTAGTCGGTTTTCTCGACGATCATGGGCATATCGCTGCGCGTTGGCGATTGCTGGCGCACTTTTCCAGTGCGGCATGGCTGCTTTTCTGGTTGGGTGGCTTGCCACCGCTGGAGATTTTTGGCGTCCAGGTCAGCCTGGGAGTGGCAGGCTCGATTCTGGCGGCGTTCTATCTGGTCTGGATGCTCAATCTCTACAACTTCATGGATGGCATCGACGGGATTGCCAGCGTCGAGGCGGTGACAGCCTGTCTGGGAGCCTGTCTTGTCCATATGCTCGGGGGCGAGACAGCCCTGGTCTGGCCGTCATTACTGTTGGCCCTGGCTGTGTGTGGTTTTCTATACTGGAACTTTCCACCTGCCCGTATATTCATGGGTGATGCTGGCAGTGGTTTTCTGGGGCTGGTGCTTGGAGGGCTTTCCCTTCATGCCGCCTGGGTCAAACCCCAACTGCTCTGGGTCTGGCTGATTCTGTTGGGGGTCTTCGTGGTCGATGCCACGTTCACCCTGGTGCGACGTCTCTTGCGTGGGGACAAGGTCTACCAGGCTCATCGCAGCCATGCCTATCAGTATGCGTCACGGCAGTTGGGCAGCCATTTGCCGGTGACACTGGCAGTGGCAGCCATCAACGTTTGCTGGTTGCTGCCGATCGCCTTGTGCGTCGGGCTGTCGATACTCGACGGTATCACCGGGTTGCTGATCGCCTATGTGCCACTGGTCTTTCTGGCGTTCAGGTTTCATGCCGGTGAGCTGGAGAAAGCGGGCTGAGCCAAGGTTTTCCCAGGTTGTGGCTCAATGTATTGATGGCGGTATGTGCTGCTTTTTCGGATATAGGCTTTAGAGGGATTATGGATAAGATTCGAGCCTTTTTGCTGGGTCTCCCGCGTCGGCAAAAGCGCATTCTTCAGGTGATTGCCGACATCTTCCTGGTCTGGCTGGCCCTGTGGATGTCGTTCGTCGTCAGGCTGGGGCTGGACGATGTGATCAACCCGCTCGCTCAACACCGCTGGTTGTTTCTCTCCGCTCCCGTTGTGTCCATTCCATTGTTCATAAAGTTCGGCCTGTATCGTGCCGTGATGCGCTATTTCGGCAATGATGCGCTGATCGCCATCGTCAAGGCCGTGAGCCTGTCCGCGTTGATCCTCGGGGTTGTGGTCTACCTCTACAGCAATCACCAGACGCTGGTTCCCCGATCCATCATGTTCAACTACTGGTGGCTGAGCCTGATCATGATCGGTGGCCTGCGTTTGGCCATGCGCCAGTATTTCCTTGGCGACTGGTTCGGTACCACCCAGCACATGCCGTTTGCCAACCGTGACAACGGTTTGACGAAGGTGGCGGTGTACGGCGCCGGAGCCGCCGGCAACCAGCTGGTTGCGGCCTTGCGGATGGGGCGGGCCATGCAGCCTGTCGCTTTCATCGATGATGACAACAGTATTGCCGACCGCAGTATCTCGGGTTTGAAGGTCTACAAGCCCAAGCATATCCAGCAGATGATCGACGCCACCGGGGCTCAGGAAATCCTCCTGGCGATTCCTTCTTCTTCGCGTGCCAGGCGTCGGGAGATTCTCGCTCTTCTCGAGGGCTTTCCGTTGCACGTGCGCAGCGTGCCCGGCTTCATGGACCTGGCCAGCGGGCGCGTCAAGGTCGATGACATCCAGGAAGTCGACATCGCCGACCTGCTCGGGCGTGATGCCGTGCCTGCCCAGGCCGAGCTGCTCGAACATTGCATCAAGGGGCGTTCGGTTCTGGTGACAGGGGCTGGCGGTTCCATCGGCTCGGAACTCTGCCGGCAGATCCTGGCCCTGCGCCCGACGACGCTGCTGCTGTTCGAGCACAGCGAGTTCAATCTCTACAGCATTCTGTCCGAGCTCGAGCGCCGGGTGGATCGTGAGTCGCTGTCCGTGCGCCTGCTGCCGATCCTCGGTTCGGTGCGCAACCAGGACAAGCTGCTGTCGGTGATGAAGACCTGGCATGTCGAAACGGTCTATCACGCCGCGGCCTACAAGCATGTGCCAATGGTCGAGCACAACATCGCCGAAGGCGTACTGAACAACGTGATCGGCACGCTCAACACCGCCCAGGCGGCATTGCAGGCGGGGGTGGCCAACTTCGTGCTGATTTCCACCGACAAGGCGGTGCGCCCGACCAACGTCATGGGCAGCACCAAGCGACTGGCCGAGCTGACCTTGCAGGCTCTCAGTCGCGAACATGCGCCAGTGCTTTTCGGTGACTCGGGCAACGTATCGCGGGTCAACAAGACCCGTTTCACCATGGTCCGCTTCGGCAACGTGCTGGGGTCGTCGGGCTCGGTGATCCCGCTGTTCCACAAGCAGATCAAGGCGGGTGGCCCGCTGACGGTGACGCATCCGAAGATCACCCGCTACTTCATGACCATCCCCGAGGCCGCGCAACTGGTGATCCAGGCCGGCTCCATGGGGCAGGGCGGCGACGTGTTCGTCCTCGACATGGGTGAGCCGGTCCGGATCGTCGAGTTGGCCGAGAAGATGATTCATCTTTCCGGCTTGAGCATCCGCTCCGACAAGAACCCCCATGGCGATATCGCCATCGAGTTCTCCGGTCTTCGTCCGGGAGAAAAGCTTTACGAAGAGTTGCTGATTGGCGACAACGTGGCGGCGACCCCCCATCCGATGATCATGACCGCCCATGAAGACATGCTGCCCTGGGATGTGCTCAAGTTGCGCCTGGCCGAACTGCTCGCGGCCGTGGAAAACGATGATTACGCACGGGTCCGGCAATTGCTGCGGGAAACGGTCAGTGGTTATGCCCCGGATGGCGAGATCGTCGACTGGATCTACCAGCAGCGCCGCATGGAGCCCTGAGCTACACACCCGGTAACGGCCTGGCTTTTGACAGGCTCCGGGCATCACCTAGGTTTGAAATGCAGCTTCGGAAAAGCTGCTTTTCCCCTACGATGCCATGGAGTGACATTTATGCGTACAGGCGTTCTTCCTTCCCTGCTGTTAACCCTTCTGCTCGGCGCCAGCGGTGCCGTCAATGCCGCACCGGCGGCTCAGCAGCAGACCCCGGTGCCCAGCCAGGCCGCGCCTGCGGCCAAGGTCGGCAAGGTCAATCTCAACACCGCCGATGCCGAAACCATCCAGCGCGAGCTGTCCGGTATCGGCGAAGCCAAGGCCCAGGCCATCGTTGCCCATCGGGAGGCGAACGGACCTTTCTCTTCGGTGGATGAATTGCTTGAGGTGAAAGGCATCGGCAAGGCGATTCTCGACAGGAATCGCGACCAGCTGGATATCAATTGACGTTGTTTGACTGAGGCTGGAGGCTGGTCGAAAGACCGGTCTCCTGTAGCGATGGGGAGCTTGCAGCCCTATTCGACCTGATCCTTCAGGTGCGCCTTGGTCACTTCCAGGATCTTCTTCGCCAGCTCCGGATCTTCGGCACTGCGCGACATCACCAGTGCGCCCACCAGGGTCGCCAGCATGACGATACTTTGCTCTTCGGCATCCGGCCCCGAGCCCAGTGCGGTTTCCACCTGCTTGAGGCGCGATTCGATCACCGTATCGGTGGTTGGGCTGGGCTCGCCACGCTGGCCCAGCTCCGAGCACATGGTCGGAATCGGGCAGCCGTGTTCGGGGGTGGTCAGGTGCCACTCTGAGAGGTAGCTGTCGATGAACGACTGCAGGGGCTTGTCCTGGCTGAACAGCATGTCGCAATGTACGTCCAGTTCCGCCGCCGCTTCCTGCAAGGCCTTTTCGACCAGTTCATCCTTGGACTTGAAGTGCGCGTAGAAACCGCCATGGGTGAGCCCCAAGGCTTTCATCAGCGGCTGCAGGCCGGTGGCACCGATGCCGTCGCGGCGAAAACGGGCCGCCGCTTCCTTGATGATGCGCTCGTGGGTCTGGGCTTTATGGTCTTGCGAATAGCGCATGGCGGAGCCTCCAAATCTGCAGTCAATGATAACTGCGACTTGGAGGTGAATTGCCATACTTTTTTGTTGAAGTGTTCAATATTGTTCAAGCAGCGGCTGTCAGCGGTTCTGCGCGTCCTTGGCATCCGCCTCGGCGTTGCGTTGCTGGACGCGTCGGCGCTGTTCGTCCGTCAGTTCCACCTTGTTGGCGGTGTCACGCAGCATCATCAGGCCGCCAACGATGGAGCCGACCGCCACCACGATGATCAACCAGGCATACCAGGGCATAGGGTTCTCCTCGATGGGCCGCTGCGGCACGAACGGTTCGTGCGCGATGGCGGCCCTTGCCACTTTGAGTGAAGCGCTTTCTCAGTGGTTCAATTGTAAACCCGTCAGGCCCCGATGATGCTCACAGTCCGGTCAGCATCGCATCTGCCGGGGCAGCAGCGCGCAGTTGGCCGGTGAGCAGGAAGTAAAGGAAACCGGCGGCCATGAAAGCGACGAAGATCAGGCCGATCAGGGCATTGAACCAGGCCATGGCAATCAGGCAGATCACCGCCAGGACCAGCGCGATGGCGGGCACGAACGGATAGCCTGGCGCGCGGAAGGTGCGTTCCAGTGCCGGCTCGGTCCGACGCAGGCGGAACAGGCTGAGCATGCTCATGATGTACATGACGATGGCGCCGAACACCGCCATGGTGATCATCGCCGCAGTCAGGGTCAGGCCGCCCAGGTTGATCAGGCCGTCGCTGTAGATGGCGGCGATGCCGACCAGGCCGCCGGCGATAATGGCACGGTGCGGGGTCTGGAAGCGCGACAGTTTCGCCAGCGACGCCGGCAGGTAGCCGGCGCGGGCCAGGGCGAAGAACTGCCGCGAGTAGCCGAGAATGATTCCGTGGAAGCTCGCCACCAGGCCGAACAGGCCGATCCAGACCAGCATGTGCAGCCAGCCCGAGCTGTCGCCGACCACGGCTTTCATTGCCTGGGGCAACGGGTCGTTGATGTTCGACAGGGTGCGCCAGTCGCCGACGCCGCCGGCGAAGAACATCACGCCCATGGCCAGCAATACCAGGGTCAGGATGCCGCTGATGTAGGCCTTGGGAATGGTCCGTTTCGGATCCTTGGCTTCCTCGGCGGCCATGGCCGCGCCTTCGATCGCCAGGAAGAACCAGATGGCGAAGGGGATGGCGGCGAAGATCCCGGCAATCGCCGGGGCACCGAAGCTGTCCGCACCGGCCCAGCCGTTGAGGACGAAATGGCTGAAGCTGAAAGCCGGGGCGACCACACCCATGAACACCAGCAGTTCAGCCACCGCGAGGATGCAAACCACCAGCTCGAAGGTGGCGGCCAGCTGGACGCCGAGAATGTTCAGGCCCATGAACACGATATAGGCGCCGACGGCGGCATGCCGGGGATCGAGCGCCGGGAACTGCACGTTCAGGTAGGCACCGATGGCCAGGGCGATGGCCGGTGGCGCGAAGACGAACTCGATCAGGGTCGCGAGGCCGGCGATCAGCCCGCCTTTCTCGCCGAACGCCCGTCGGCTGTAGGCAAATGGCCCGCCGGCATGGGGAATGGCGGTGGTCAGCTCGGTGAAGCTGAAAATGAAGCAGGTGTACATCGCCGCGACCATCAGCGAGGTCACCAGGAAGCCGAGCGTGCCGGCCACGCCCCAGCCATAGCTCCAGCCGAAATATTCGCCGGAAATCACCAGGCCTACCGCGATGCCCCATAGATGCAACGTGCCCAGCGTGGGCTTGAGTCGAGTGTTCATGTGTTTCTCCCTGAACCGTTTGGATACTGCTCGGATCAGGCGTTTGCAGCGGGCGTGCCAGTGACGCAAGGTGTGTCGCAAAGCCGGAAAGGCTGTCGTATCGAGGATATTTCGCCGAGGTTGCCCCGGATTTCGACTTTAATTGGTGCAAGTGCGGGCGTTTATGGCGCGTGTTAGGCACATTTGCCGATCACCGGGTCCCGATCGTCCCCGCGTTCCGCTACAATGCGCGCCGATTTCGACTTGCCTGAGAGCCCTCCATGTCCGCCTGCCAGACTTCCATCATCGTCGCCCTGGATTACCCCACCCGTGACGCCGCCCTGAAACTGGCCGATCAGCTGGACCCGAAACTGTGCCGGGTCAAGGTCGGCAAGGAACTGTTCACCAGTTGCGCCTCGGAGATTGTCGGCACCCTGCGCGACAAGGGTTTCGAGGTGTTCCTGGACCTCAAGTTCCACGATATTCCCAACACCACCGCCATGGCGGTCAAGGCTGCGGCGGAGATGGGCGTGTGGATGGTCAACGTGCACTGCTCCGGCGGCCTGCGCATGATGGCGGCTTGCCGTGAGGTACTGGAGCAGCGCAGCGGGCCCAAGCCACTGCTGATCGGCGTGACCGTGCTGACCAGCATGGAGCGTGAAGACCTGGCCGGTATCGGCCTGGACGTCGAGCCACAGGTGCAGGTATTGCGCCTGGCAGCCCTGGCCGAGAAGGCCGGGCTGGATGGCCTGGTGTGCTCGGCGCTGGAAGCCAGCGCGCTGAAGAGCGCGCATCCCGGCCTGCAACTGGTGACGCCGGGGATTCGTCCGGCTGGCAGTGCGCTGGACGACCAGCGTCGCATCCTGACGCCGCGTGAGGCACTGGAGGCCGGTTCCGACTACCTGGTGATCGGCCGGCCGATCAGCAAGGCAGCCGATCCTGCGCAGGCGCTGGCTGCGGTGGTCGCCGAGCTGGCCTGATCAGCACAGCCCCCGCGTTTCTGGAGAAGCCGGCGCATCGCCGGCTTCTCCAGGCAAGGTGCTCTGCGCCTTGGCGGGCAGGCTCAGGACACCTTCAGCACCAGCTTGCCGAAGTTCTCCCCGCTGAACAGCTTCGCCAGCGTCTCGGGGAAGGTTTCCAGCCCCTCGACGATATCTTCCTTGCTCTTGAGCTGCCCCTTGGCCATCCAGCCGGCCATCTCCTGCCCGGCGGCGGCGAACTGCGCGGCGTAGTCCATCACCACGAACCCCTCCATACGCGCGCGATTGACCAGCAGCGCCAGGTAGTTGGCCGGGCCCTTCACCGCTTCCTTGTTGTTGTACTGGCTGATCGCACCGCAGATCACCACACGGGCCTTGAGGTTCAGACGGGTCAGCACGGCATCGAGGATGTCGCCGCCGACGTTGTCGAAATACACGTCGACGCCCTTGGGGCATTCGCGTTTCAGCCCGGCGCCGACATCCTCGCTCTTGTAGTCGATGGTGCCGTCGAAGCCCAGTTCGTCGACCAGGAAGCGGCACTTCTCGGCCCCTCCGGCAATCCCGACCACCCGGCAGCCCTTGAGCTTGGCAATCTGCCCGGCAATGCTGCCCACCGCCCCGGCGGCACCGGAGATCACCACGGTTTCACCGGCTTTCGGCGCACCGACATCCAGCAGCGCGAAGTAGGCGGTCATCCCGGTCATGCCCAGTGCCGACAGGTAGCGCGGCAGCGGTGCCAGTTTCGGATCGACCTTGTAGAAACCGCGTGGCTCGCCAAGGAAGTAGTCCTGCACCCCCAGGGCACCGTTGACGTAGTCGCCGACCGCGAAGCCCGGGTGATTCGAGGCGATCACCTGGCCGACGCCCAGTGCCCGCATCACTTCGCCCAGGCCCACCGGCGGGATGTAGGACTTGCCTTCGTTCATCCAGCCGCGCATGGCCGGGTCGAGGGACAGGTATTCGTTCCTGACCAGGATCTGGTTGGCGCCCGGCTCACCCACGGGGACTTCCTGGTAGGTAAAGGTCTCGCGGGTCGCGGCCCCGACCGGACGTTTGGCCAGCAGGAATTGGCGATTGTTCTGGGTGGTCATGGCAGGTACTCGATGAGGTCAATGAAGCCTTGTAGATAGACCCTGAGCGCCGCCAGGGCAAGTTTTGCCGGTCGGGCGAATAGGGGGCGATCCACTGCGTTGATAGTGATACGCGGGCGGTTATCACCACAACTTATCACTCCGGTGCATGAAGCGGTAACCGGCCTCCTGATAGTGCTGCCCGGTGATGCCGGCCTCTGGCTAGACTCAGCCCGAACGATCTCTCACGCACTCTGCGAGGACAAGAACCATGAGCATGACGTTTTCCGGCCAGGTGGCCCTGGTGACCGGCGCGGCCGCCGGAATCGGCCGGGCGACCGCCCAGGCTTTCGCAGCCGAAGGGTTGAAGGTGGTGGTGTCCGACCTCGACGTGGCGGGTGGCGAAGGCACCGTCGAGTCGATTCGGGCCGCGGGTGGCGAGGCGGTTTTCGTACGCTGTGACGTCACCCGGGAAGCCGAGGTGCAGAAGCTGATGGAGCAGGCGATCGCCGCCTACGGCCGGGTCGACTACGCCTTCAACAATGCCGGGATCGAGATCGAGAAGGGCAAGCTGGCCGATGGCACCCTGGACGAGTTCGACGCGATCATGGGCGTCAACGTCAAGGGCGTCTGGCTGTGCATGAAGTACCAGTTGCCGCTGATGCAGGCCCAGGGCGGTGGCGCCATCGTCAACACGGCGTCGGTGGCCGGCCTGGGAGCCGCACCGAAGATGAGCATCTATGCCGCGTCCAAGCATGCGGTGATCGGCCTGACCAAGTCGGCGGCGATCGAATATGCCAAACGGGGCATCCGGGTGAACGCCGTGTGCCCGGCGGTGATCGACACCGACATGTTCCGCCGGGCCTATGAGGCCGACCCGAAGAAAGCCGAGTTCGCCGCGGCCATGCATCCGGTGGGGCGGATCGGCAAGGTCGAGGAGATCGCCAGCGCGGTGCTTTACCTGTGCAGTGACGGTGCGGCATTCACCACCGGTCACTCCCTGGCGGTGGACGGCGGCGCCACGGCCATTTGACCGGTTGCATCATTCGTCGATGGCTGTAGTTCCAGAGTAAAAATAACCCGCACATGCGGGTTTTTTTATGTCCGTCGATGTTGCGCGTGCCGTCGGAGCATTCGCTCATTCATGCAGGGAGTATGCTGCAGGCCACGATTGGCGTGACTTGCAGCGAGGCCTGGAAAGGCTTTTTGTGCAAGCGGCGGTGGTGGCTTTGTATGGTTAACTGTTTAACGGGAAATAACCGTGCGTTGGAGCGTCACATACAATGGATCTGGAAATCGATCGGCAGGCCCTGGTGCCTGTCGTGCAGCAAATCGTCAACGCCATCGTCGAATGGATCCGCCGGAGCAGGGCCTGTCCGGGCACCCGCCTGCCATCGGTGCGACAGTTGGCCAAGGAAAACTCCCTCAGCCAGGCCAATGTCAGCGAGGCCTACGAGCGCCTGGTGACCCAGGGAGTACTGGCGTCACGCAACGGCTCGGTGTTCATCGTCGCGGAAATGCCTGGCGCGTCCCGGGCTTCCAGCGAGCCGGAGTGGTACGAGGGGCTGGAGGCCAAGTGGGGGACCTTCAACGAGCATCCTCTGGGCGAGTTGAAACTTGGCTGTGGCTGGATCCCCCAGGGCTGGCGCGAGAGCGACGACATCGGCTATGCCGTGCGCGAGGTCAGTCGTACGCAGATGCAGGGCCTGTTCCACTACAGCACGCCGCTGGGGCTGCCGGCCTTGCGCCAGCAACTGCACAAGCGGCTGACCCAGAAGGGCATCCATTCGGTGGACGGCGAGGTGCTGACCACCCTGGGAGTCACCCAGGGCCTCGACCTGCTGGTGCGCACGCTGCTCAAACCGGGTGACTGCGTCATGGTGGAAACGCCGGGCTATGGCAATCTCTACCGACTACTGACGCTGCAGGGCATCGAACTGCTGGAAGTGCCACGCACCCGTTCGGGGCCCGACATCGACGTGTTGCGGGCATTGCTGCGCACGCACCGGCCCAAGTGCCTGTTCATCAACAGCCTTTGCCACAACCCCACGGGCAGCAGCCTGACCCTGCCGGTCGCCACGCAACTGTTGCAACTGGCCCAGGAGGAGGACTTCCTGATCGTCGAGGATGGCGTCTGCAGCGACCTGCAGGGTGGGCCGGGGGTGCAACTGGCGGCGCTGGATGGCGAACAGCGGGTGATCTACCTCGGTGGTTTCTCCAAGACCCTGAGCAGTTCGTTGAAGGTCGGCTTCATCCGCGCCCATTCCGGGCTCATCCAGCGCCTGGCCGAAGTGAAGATGATCACCAGCCTGGGCGCTTCGCGGTTCACCGAGTGCGTCGTTGCCACGTTGCTGGCCAATGGCGCCTATCGCAAACTGGTCCAGCGTCTGCGCCAGCGCCTGGGCACGGAAATGGCCGCGACCCTGGACGTGCTCGAGGAAAGCGGCTGGGAAGTGTTCAGCGAACCCTCCGCCGGCATGTTCGTCTGGGCTCGCAGCCGACGCTACAACCCGGCGCAGGTCCAGGCCGGTGCCCGCCAGCTCGGGGTGTTGCTCGCCCAGGACTCGGCCTTCACACCGCGGGCGACTTCTGCCGGCTGGTTGCGGATCAACGTGGCGTATGCGATGGATTGCCGGGCGCGGAAATTCTTCCGGTTGCTGGGTGATACCGGATCGACCTCGACGATTCTGAAAACGACGCAGATGTAGCTTTTGGCCATTATTCCGGCGCCAAAGGCTTGTGTTTCACTGGCCGTGGTTGCGAATCTGCACGAATCTTGAATGGCTTGCGCCTTCAGCATTCGACCGGAGATTACGCCCCATGATTTCTGCCGTGCAAGGACATTTCGCCAACCTCGGTATGGCGAAGAAGATGGGTATCGGTTTTACCCTCGTGTTGCTGCTGACCGGGGTAGTGGCGGCAATCGGCGTCTGGTCCTTGCAGGCCGTCAGCCTGCGCTTCGACGGGCTCAAGCAGATGTCGGCGCTCAACAGCAGCCTGCTCAGGGTGCGTCTGCTCGAACAGGATTATGCCCTGCACTCCAACCCCAAGACGGTGGATGCCCTGCATGAGGGCGTCGATGCGCTGGCCACCCAGGCACAGGCGCTCAAGGCGCAGTCGCCGGCCAACGTCGCGGTGATGAATGATGTCGAGCAGGCCCTGGCGGCCTATCGCAAGGCCTTCGACGAGTTCGTCGGGCTGACCCAGGCCAAGGACCTGGCGCTGGAAATGGCCAGTTGGTCGGTGTCCAGCGTGGCCAACAACCTGGATGTGCTGCAGGCCGGCTTGGCCGATGACGGCAGTTACACCCTCAAGCAGTCCCAGGGCCAGGACGGCAATGAATTCCTCGAGCAGGCCGCGCAGGTCAGTCACGTCTCGCAACTGATGCTGCAGGCGATGAACGAGGCGCGGGTGCGCCTCGACCAGAGCCGCAAGGGCGATGAGGACAACCAGAACCAGGGCAGGATCGAGCAGGCCGAGCAGGCACTGGCTGGCGTCGAGCAACTCAAGGGCACGGTCAAGGACGCCGGCTACCAGACGGTGCTCAACGAGGTCGGGGGGCATATCGCCAGCTTCAATGACAAGCTCACCGAATACACCGACCTGCTGGCGCAGGAAAAGAAGGTCTACCAGCAACTGCATGAGCGCGCGGCCCAGGTGGTCGAGCGGGTCAACCAGGCCTATGCTGCCGAAGACCAGTCGATGCAGGCCGAGCTGAAGAAGAACTCGCTGTTGATCATCGCTTCCTCGGCGCTGGCGCTGCTGGTCGGTCTGGTGGCGGCGCTGGTGATCACCCGCCTGATCGTCGCGCCGTTGCGCAGTGTGATCCGTGTGGCGCAGCAGATCGCCGCCGGTGATCTGAGCGCGACGATCGAGGTGCGGCGCCGTGACGAGATCGGTCAGTTGATGCAGGCGATGCAACAGATGGCTGCCGGACTGAGCAGCATCGTCAGTGGCCTGCAGGCCGGGATCGAACAGTTGGCGAATTCGGCTCATTCCCTGTCGGCAGTCACCGAGCAGACCAACCTGGAAGTCAGTACCCAGAAGGAAGAAACCGAACAGGTGGCGACGGCGATGAACCAGATGACCGCCACCGTCCACGATGTCGCGCGCAATGCCGAAGAGGCGGCACATGCCGCGCAGACCGCCGACGACAAGGTCGACAGTGGCCAGCAGGTGGTGCGCCAGAGCATGCAGCGCATCGAGCAGTTGGCGGACTCGGCCAACTCGACCAGCGCAAGCATCGAAAGCCTCAGTGCGGAAATCCAGAACATCGGCACCGTGCTCGCTGTGATCAAGAGCGTCGCCGAGCAGACCAACCTGCTGGCGCTCAATGCCGCCATCGAAGCGGCCCGTGCCGGTGAGCAGGGCCGCGGGTTTGCCGTGGTGGCGGATGAGGTGCGGGCCCTGGCGCGGCGTACCCAGCAATCCACCGAGGAAATCGAGCGGCTGGTCAGCGCCTTGCGGGCGGCCGCGCAGTCCTCGGTGGAGCAGATCCGCAGCAGTGGCGACCTGGTGAAGCTGGCGGTCAGCGATGCCTTGCAGACCGAGAGCGCGCTGGGCAGCATCGCCTCGGCGGTGTCGTTGATCCAGCAGATGAACCAGCAGATCGCCGCGGCGGCCGAACAGCAGAGTTCGGTGGCCGAAGAGATCAACCGCAGCGTGACCAGCATTCGCGCCAGTGCCGATCAGTCGGCGGTGGCGATGCAGGGCAATGCGGCGTCCAGCATCGAGCTGGCGCAGTTGGGGATGGAACTGAAGGGTATGGTCGGGCACTTCCGCACTTAGTAGGACTTGTCTGCAATTTTTGTAGGAGCGTGGCTTGCCCGCGAAGCTTTTAGCGGCCTCAAGGACCCTTTCGCGGGCAAGCCCTGCTCCTACAGGTGCGGTGTCGAAGGCGGACCGGCGTGCCCTTGCTGTCAGGCCTTGCGCCAGTTGAGGATCAGCAGCGTCAGCACGCCGGCGACGATACCCCAGAACGCCGAGCCCACCGAGAACAGGGTGAAACCCGAGGCGGTGACCATGAAGGTGATCAGCGCGGCTTCACGCTCCTTGGGCTCGTTCATGGCGATGCTCAGGCCGTTGATGATCGAGCCGAACAGCGCCAGGGCGGCGATCGACAGTACCAGTTCCTTGGGCAGCGCGGCGAACAGCGCCGCCAGCGTGGCGCCGAAGATGCCGGCGATGCCGTAGAAGATCCCGCACCAGACGGCCGCGGTGTAGCGCTTGCTCTTGTCCTCATGGGCGTGCGGGCCGGTGCAGATCGCCGCACTGATGGCCGCCAGGTTGATGCCGTGGGAGCCGAACGGTGCCAGCAGCAGCGAGGCGATGCCGGTCACGCTGATCAGCGGCGAGGCCGGGACGTTGTAGCCGTCGGCCCGCAGCACGGCGATGCCGGGCATGTTCTGCGAAGTCATGGCCACCACGAACAGCGGGATGCCGATGCTGATGGTCGCCGCCAGGGAGAACGACGGCGTGGTCCAGACCGGCGTCGCCACCTCCAGCTGGAAACCGCTGAAGTCCAGCAGGCCCAGCAGCCCGGACAGGGCGGTGCCGACCAGCAGGGCGGCGAGCACCGCGTAGCGCGGCGACAGGCGCTTGGCCAGCAGATAGGTGAAGAACATGCCCAGCACCAGACCGGTGCGGTGCTGGGCGGCGACGAAGATCTCGCTGCCGATCTTGAACAGGATGCCGGCCAGCAGCGCCGCGGCCAGCGAGGCGGGCAGGCGCCTGACCAGGCGCTCGAAGCTGCCGGTGAGGCCGCAGATAGTGACCAGCACGGCGCAGGTGATATAGGCGCCGATCGCTTCGCCGTAGGTGACGCCGGACAGGCTGGTGATCAGCAGGGCCGCCCCGGGTGTCGACCAGGCAACGGTGACCGGCGTGCGGTAGCGCAGGGACAAGCCGATGCTGCAGAGCGCCATGCCGATCGACAGGGCCCAGATCCACGAGGAGATCTGCCCGGCACTCAGGCCGGCGGCCTGGCCGGCCTGGAACATCAGCACCAGCGAGCTGGTGTAGCCGGTCATCATCGCGATGAAGCCGGCGACCACCGCGGAAGGCGAAGTGTCGGCCAGCGGGCGCAATCGCGCGTGAGTGAGGTCGGTCATGGGGGCTTTCCTTGTACGGATAAAACGGGGCGTTGATGGCACTTGCAGCCTAAACGCAAAGGTAACTGTTTATTGCAGTACAGCCGTGACCGCAAACAGCCGTACAGTCGTGTTGGTGCTCCAGGTTGTGTACAATATGCCATGATTTTACGCGATACTTGTCAGCGATCCATTGTGGCTAATGACAGTCCATTGCCCCGTTTTCGACTCGAGCACCCATGAACGAACAGTTGCAGCCCCTCAAGAAACAACCGCGAGCAGGCAAGGCCGGCCGCAGCGTGACCCAGGACGATATCGTCTACGCGCATATCTTCGAGGCGATCCTCGAACAGCGCCTGGCGCCCGGCACCAAACTGAGCGAAGAGGCGCTGGGGGAGATTTTCGGGGTCAGTCGGACCATCATTCGTCGCGCCCTCTCGCGCCTGGCCCATGAAGGGGTGGTGCTGCTGCGGCCCAACCGCGGCGCGGTGGTGGCCAGCCCGAGCGTCGAGGAAGCCCGCCAGGTGTTCTTCGCCCGGCGCATGGTGGAAAAGGCGATCACCGAACTGGCGGTGCAGCATGCGACGGCCGAGCAGTTGGCCGAGCTGCGGCAGATGGTCCGCGACGAGCGCGAGAGCTTTTCCCGGGGGGATCGCGGGGCGGGGATCCGCTTGTCCGGCGAGTTCCACCTGAAGCTGGCGGAAGCGGCGATGAATGCCCCGCTGATCAGCTTCCAGCGCAGCCTGGTGTCGCAGACTTCGCTGATCATTGCCCAATACGAAAGCGGCAATCGCTCGCACTGTTCCTATGACGAGCACAGCCAACTGATCGATGCCATCGAGGCGCGGGATGCGGCGCAGGCGGTGGAGCTGATGATGCACCACATGGACCATATCGACAGCAAGCTCAATCTCGACGACGACAGTGCATCGGATGATCTGCATGCGGTGTTTTCGCACCTGCTGCAGACCAAGCGGCCGTCGGCAAGGCCCTAGGCTGTGTACGAAATTGTTTGAAACGCAGGTTAGGCAAGGCAAAAACCGGCGAGGAAGCGCAGTTGACTGGTTGTCAATGAGCATTCCGAGCCGGTTTTTAACGCCGCATAACCAAGTTTCAAGCGATTTCGTACATAGCCTAGGTCTTAACTGAGGTTCCTGTACAAGGGGCAGGCACATATTCTGCGTGTACCGGAGCAACCTGTGGGAGCCGGATCTCCCACAGCATGGTGTGGCCCACAGGGCCGGGCGTGATATCAGCGCTGGTGCACCAGCCTCCCCGCCGCATAGGTCTGCAGCACCGTGCGGTCATCCCCCAGCGTCATCAGCACGAACAGCTTCTCGGCAATGTCGCGGGCCTGCCGCAGGCGATAGCTCAGCAGCGGCGTGGCGTGGTAGTCGAGCACCAGGAAGTCGGCATCGCTGCCCGGCCGCAGGTCGCCGATCCGTTCTTCCAGGCGCAGTGCCCGCGCACCGCCGAGGGTCGCCAGGTACAGCGACTTGAACGGACTCAACCGCGCGCCCTGCAACTGCATCACCTTGTAGGCCTCGTTCAGCGTGTGCAGGATCGAGAAGCTGGTACCGGCGCCGACATCGGTACCGATCCCGACGTTGAGCCTGTGCTTCTCGGCCATCGGCAGGTTGAACAGGCCGCTGCCGAGGAAGAAGTTCGACGTCGGGCAGAACGCCACTGCCGAGCCGGTCTCGGCCAGCCGCGCGCACTCGTCGTCGCACAGGTGCACGCCGTGGGCGAACACTGAGCGCTCGCCCAGCAGTCGGTAATGGTCATACACGTCCAGGTAGCCCTTGCGCTCCGGGAACAGTTCCCTGACCCACTCGATCTCCTGCAGGTTCTCGCTGATGTGGGTCTGCATGTACAGGTCCGGGTACTCGCCGAGCAACTGGCCGGCGAGGGTCAGTTGTTCCGGCGTCGAGGTCGGTGCGAAGCGCGGGGTCACCGCGTAGTGCAGGCGGCCCTTGCCGTGCCAGCGCTCGATCAGCGCCCTGCTTTGCGTGTAGCTCGATTCGGCGCTGTCGGTCAGGTAGTCCGGCGCATTGCGGTCCATCATCACCTTGCCGGCGATCATCCGCAGGTCGAGCTTTTGCGCGGCCTCGAAGAAGGCCTCGACCGATTGCGGATGCACGCTGGCGAACACCAGTGCGGTGGTGGTGCCGTTGCGCAGCAGTTCCTTGATGAAGATATCCGCCACCTCGGCGGCATGGGCCGGGTCGGCGAACTGGCTTTCGCAGGGGAAAGTGTAGGTGTTCAGCCAATCGAGCAGTTGCTCGCCATAGGCACCGACCATGCCGGTCTGGGGCAGGTGGATGTGGGTGTCGATGAAGCCGGGAGTGATCAGCGCATCGCGGTAGTGGCTGACCTCGACATCGGCCGCCAGGCTCGGCAGCAACTCGCTGGCGTGGCCGATGGCGCTGATCCTGCCGTCTTCGACCACCAGCAGGCCATCCTCGAAATACTCGTAGGAGGCCTCGATACCGGCCTCGGCCGGGTCGGCGAGGCTGTGCAGAAGGGCGGCGCGATAGGCTTTGCGGTTTGCAGGCATGGGCTTTCTCAATTCGTGGCTTGGCTGCGGCGCGAGGCCGGCAGCAATTTGGCGATGGGGCCGGCGCTCGCGGTGTGCAGGCCGAAATTCGCGTTGTAGGTGGCGATGATCTCGCCGGCGATGGAGATGGCGATTTCCACCGGCAGCTTGCCCTTGACCTCGGCCAGCCCCATCGGGCAACGCATGCGTTGCAGCGCCGTGGTGTCGAAGCCGCGTTCACGCAGGCGGTGTTCGAACTTCACCCGCTTGGTCTTCGAACCGATCAGGCCGAAGTAGGCGAAGTCGTTGCGCTTGAGCAGGGCGGCGCTGAGTTCGAGGTCGAGCGGGTGGTTGTGGGTCATGATCACGCAGTAGCAGCCGGCGGGCAGATGGTCGATCTCCTCCAGCGGCTCGTCGCTGACGATCTTGCGCACACCCTGGGGAATCAGCGCGGGGAATTCCTGCTCGCGCGAGTCGATCCAGCGCACCCGGCAGGGCAGGCTGGCGAGCAAGGGTACCAGGGCACGGCCGACATGGCCTGCGCCGAACACGGCGATTTGTGCCTGGACCTGGCCCAGCGGTTCGAACAGCAGCACGGTGGCGCCGCCGCAGCACTGGCCGAGGCTGGCGCCCAGGCTGAAGCGCTCCAGGCGGGTGCCCTGCTGGCCGCTGGCGAGCAGGTCGCGGGCGATCTGCGTGGCCTTGTATTCCAGGTGCCCGCCGCCGATGGTGTCGAAGGTGCCGGTGGCGCTGACGACCATCTTCGAACCGGCGTTGCGCGGGGTCGAGCCCTGTTCTTCGATGATGGTCACCAGCACGCAGGGGTGGCCCTGGTTCTGCAGGTCGGCGAGGGCACTGAGCCAATCGTTCATGGAGACACCTCCGGGTTGTCTGTTCGGCCGCTTTCGCGGGCAGGCCCGCTCCCACCCGCGAGCACGCTGCCTGTGGGCGCAGGCTTGCCCGCGAAGTTTTTCATTGAGAAATCAATTCCACTTCGGTGGCCGGTTTCTCCGTCCTGGCCTGGCGCATCTGTTCGCAGCCCCACAGCACCCGCTCGGGTGTCGCCGGCGCGTCGATCTTCGGCTGCAGCCGGTAGTCGGCGATGCTCGCCACCGCGTCCTTGAGTGCGCACCATACGGCAATCCCGAGCATGAACGGCGGCTCGCCGACGGCCTTGGAGTGGAACACCGTGTCTTCCGGGTTCTTGCGGTTCTCCACCAGCTTCACCCGCAGATCGCCTGGCATGTCGGCCACCGCCGGGATCTTGTAGCTGGCCGGGCCGTTGGTCATCAGCTTGCCCTTGGCGTTCCATACCAGTTCCTCCATGGTCAGCCAGCCCATGCCCTGGACGAAGCCGCCCTCGACCTGGCCGATGTCGATGGCCGGGTTCAGCGAAGCGCCGACGTCATGCAGGATGTCGGTGCGCAGCATCTTGTACTCGCCGGTCAGGGTGTCGACGATCACCTCGGCGCAGGCCGCGCCGTAGGCGTAGTAGTAGAACGGTCGGCCACGGGCCTGGCTGCGGTCGTAGTAGATCTTCGGCGTCTTGTAGAAACCGGTGCTGGACAGCGACACCTGGGCGAAATAGGCCTGCTGGATCAGCGCTTCAAAGGTGAGGATCTGGTCGCGAACCCGCACGTGGCCGTTGCGGAATTCGACATCCTCCTCGCTGACCCTGTACTGCCGCGCGGCAAATTCCACCAGCCGCTGCTTGATGGTCTCGGCGGCATTCTGCGCTGCCTTGCCGTTCAGGTCGGCACCGCTGGAGGCCGCGGTGGGCGAGGTGTTCGGCACCTTGTCGGTGTTGGTGGCGGTGATCTGCACCCGGTCGATTTCCACCTGAAACACCTCGGCCACCACCTGGGCGACCTTGGTGTTCAGACCCTGGCCCATCTCGGTGCCGCCGTGGTTCAGGTGGATGCTGCCGTCGGTATAGACGTGCACCAGCGCACCGGCCTGGTTGAGGAAGCTGGCGGTGAAGGAGATGCCGAACTTCACCGGGGTCAGCGCCAGGCCCTTTTTCAGGATCGGGCTGTGGGCGTTGTAGCGGCGGATGGTTTCCCGGCGCTCGGCGTACTGGCTGCTGGCTTCCAGCTCGGCGGTCATTTCCTCGAGCATATTGTGCTCGACGGTCTGGTAGTAGTGGGTGACGTTGCGTTCGGTCTTGCCGTAGTAATTGACCTTGCGCACCGCCAGCGGGTCGAGGCCGAGGTGGCGGGCGATGTTGTCCATCACCTCCTCGATGGCGACCATCCCCTGCGGGCCGCCAAAGCCGCGGTAGGCGGTGTTCGAGGCGGTGTGGGTCTTGCAGCGGTGGCCGTTGACGGTCGCATCGCCGAGGTAGTAGGCATTGTCGGCGTGGAACATGGCGCGGTCGACGATCGACGCCGAGAGGTCCGGCGAACAGCCGCAGTTGCCGGCCAGTTCGAGATTGATTCCGTGCAGCCGGCCGCGGCTGTCGAAGCCGACGTCGTACTCGATGTAGAAGGGGTGGCGCTTGCCGGTCATCAGCATGTCCTCGACCCGCGGCAGGCGCATCTTGGTCGGTTGCCCGGTCAGGTGCGCGACCACCGCGCACAGGCACGCCGGGCTGGCCGCCTGGGTCTCCTTGCCGCCGAAGCCGCCGCCCATGCGGCGCATGTCGACCATCACCCTGTTCATCGGTACGTCGAGCACTTCGGCCACCAGCTTCTGCACTTCGGTGGGGTTCTGCGTCGAGCAGTAGACGATCATCCCGCCGTCCTCGGTGGGCATCACCGAGGAAATCTGGGTTTCCAGGTAGAAGTGTTCCTGTCCGCCGATATGCAGGCTGCCCTGGATCCGGTGTTCGGCGCTGGCCAGGGCGCTGGCCGAGTCACCGCGCTTGTGGGTGTGGCTTTCAAGGACGAAATGGCGCTTGCGCAGGGCCTCGACCACGTCCAGCACCGGCTCCAGGTCCTCGTACTCGACGATGGCGGCCATGGCCGCCTGGCGCGCGGTTTCCATGTCCCGCGCGGCGACGGCGAGCACCGGCTGGCCGACGAACTCGACCTTGTCGATCGCCAGCAGCGGGTCGCCGGGCAGCAGCGGGCCGATGTCCTTGAGGCCGGGGATGTCCTCATGGGTGATGGCGATGCGTACGCCGTCGAAGGCGTAGCAGGGCGTGGTGTCGACCCGCAGGATGCGCGCGTGGGCACGGTCGGAGAGCCGCGCATACACATGCAACTGGTTGGGGAATTCCAGGCGGTCGTCGATATACACCGCCTCGCCGGTCACATGCTTGGCGGCGCTCTCGTGCTTGACGCTGCGGCCGACGCCGCTGTTCAGGTCCCGGGCGAACAGTTCGGCGAGTTCGGCCTGGGTTTTTTCCGCGACAGGATGGTTAGACATAAGCGGTCACCCGGGTCTCGATATGCGGCGTTTGCAGTTCGATGAAGTACTTGCGCAGCAGGTTCTGCGCACTGAGCAGGCGGTATTCCTTGCTGGCGCGGAAGTCCGACAGCGGCGTGAAGTCCTCGGCCAGTGCCGTGCAGGCGCGTTCGACGCTGGCCTGGTTCCAGGGTTTACCGACCAGTGCGGCTTCGCAGGCCCGAGCCCGTTTCGGGATCGCCGCCATGCCGCCGAAGGCGATCCGCGCCTCGGCGACCACACCGTTGTCGAGGCGCAGGTTGAACGCGGCGCACACCGCGGAAATATCGTCGTCGAGCCGCTTGGACACCTTGTAGGCGCGCAACTGCCAGGCGGCGCTGGCCCTTGGCACGACGATCTGCTCGATGAATTCGCTGTCCTGGCGGGCGGTCACCCGGTAGTCGATGAAGTAGTCCTCCAGCGCCAGGCTGCGGCGGGTGTTGCCCTTGCGCAGCACCAGTTGCGCGTTCAGGGCGATCAGCAGGGGCGGGGAGTCGCCGATCGGCGAGGCGTTGCCGATGTTGCCGCCGAGGGTGCCCTGGTTGCGGATCTGCAGTGAGGCGAAGCGTTGCAGCAGTTCGCCGAAATCCGGGTACTCGGCCTTGAGCGTGGCGTAGCAATCGGACAGCGGGACAGCCGCGCCGATTTCCAGGCGGTCGTCGAAACGATCGATACGCTTGAGTTCGGCGACCTGGCTGACGTGGATCATCACCGGCAGCGGCCGATGGAGCTGGGTGACCTCCAGGGCCAGGTCGGTGCCACCGGCCAGCAGCCGGGCCTGTGGATAGGATTCATACAGCTCGGCCAGGTCGGCGACCGTCAGGGGCACCAGGCAGCGCTTGTCGCCGCTGTTCAGCTCGCCGGTGTCGTGGGGGGCGATGGCCTTCAGGCGGGCGATGGTCTGTGCCTCCCGGGCATCGAACTGGTCCACCGGCTTGTTGCAACAGGCCTGTTCGGCGGCGGCGAGGATCGGCCGGTAGCCGGTGCAGCGGCAGAGGTTGCCGGCCAGGGCCTCATGGGTCTTGTGGGTGTCCGGTGCTTCGCTGTTCTTCTGCAGGGCGAACAGCGACATGACGAAGCCCGGCGTGCAGAAGCCGCACTGCGAGCCGTGGCAGTCGACCATGGCCTGTTGCACGCTGTGCAATTGGCCCTGGTGCTTGAGGTCCTCGACACTGATCAGTTGCTTGCCGTGCAGCGCGGCGACGAAGGTCAGGCACGAGTTGAGGCTGCGATAACGGATGCGTTCGGTGCCTGTCTCGTCGGTGTGCAGCTCGCCGACCACCACGGTGCAGGCACCGCAGTCGCCACTGGCGCAACCTTCCTTGGTGCCGGGGCGGCCCAGATGTTCACGCAGGTAGTTGAGTACCGTCAGATTCGGGTCCAGGCTCTGCTCGCGGCGGAGCTCCTGGTTGAGTAGAAACTGGATCACGGATGGCCTCGCAGACTCGTTATTGTTATTGACCGATGAGCAGAATCTAGTGATATCTGACTTTTCGGTCAATAAATTTCTGACCTAAAGGTCAGGATTTTGTGCGGCAGATATGAAACGTTCGATTCGAATGGGTTTCCGGGTTGTGGGTGGTTCGGCGGTTATGGGCCGGGCTTGAGAGCCCGTTCACGGCGCAGCAGCGTTCCGACCGGTCGGGACGCTGCTGCGCCGATTCCTACGGGGAAGTCTAGATGCGTATTGCGTGCCAGGTCGGCCTTCATGCCAACCGGTCGGCTGCGATCAACAGGTAATGGAAGCTGCCTTCTTCATAGGCTTCGATGAAGGCGTCCTCCACGCCGGTGGCCAGCGCGGAGGCCCGGCGCAGTTTCCAGTAGGGCAGGGTGCGTGTCGTCAGGTCAGTCATCTCGATCACCTGCAAGCCATATGCCTTCAATTCGTGCAGGTATTCGTCCCGGGAGTGCACGTTGCAGCCATAACGCGCATTGATCAGGCTCACCGCCGCCGGCGGCATGCCGAAGCGGTCGTTCCAGGCGCCGGTGATCGTCACGTAGCGCCCACCCGGGCGGAGGATGCGCCGGTACTCCGTGAACAGGGGCGCCAACTCGACATACATGGTCGACTCGTTGTTCCAGACCGCTCGGAAGCGGGCCGTCCCGAAGCCGGTGTCGAGCATGTTGCGCAGGTGGAACTGTACCCGGTCCGCCACGCCACGATCGGTGGCGCAGCGGTTGGCGAAATCCACCTGCTTCTGCGAAATGGAGATGCCATCGACCCGGCAACCGAAGCGCTGGTGGGCCATCAGGCTGGTACCGCCCCGGCCCGAGCCCGAGTCGAGCAGGTGGTCCCCGGGCTGGATGTCACCCAGGTGGTCGAGGAGCAAATCGGCTTGCGCGGTCTCCAGTCGGTGCAGTTCGGCGATGACGCGTTGTGGATAGTCCTCGGCGGTATCGGCACCGATGGCCGTCGTGTCGACGTCGCCGATCCCGTAGTGGTGATGGTAGAGCCCGTCGATGTCGCCCAGCAGGAGGTTGACGGGGTTCTGTTCCCGGTTCCAGTAGTCGGCGATCGACTGCTGGTAGGGCGTCTTGATGGCGCGGTCTCTGGTCATCTGTCTATTCCTTGCGGTTTCACGGTTGGTGATAACGCGGGCACCAGTCGTGCCACGCGAGTGAACCTCCCATCCACGCTCGGACTTCCTGCAGATAACGTTGCAGCTCTACCGACGGCTCGTTTGCGAGCCCCCGGCAGGCGACCTCGAAATCGCGGGTGAGATTGTTGTGCAAGGCCACCGCCATGGCGACGGCCTCGCTGTGTGAACAGCGGTGCTCGGCGGCCATCACCAGCACCAGGTTACCCATGGGGACGCCATCCGCGGCTTCCTTGCGGGCCGAATACAGGTCGTTGACGATCACCGCCGCCAGGCCGGCCTGAAACAGGGCCTGGCGGACTCGCGGGTCGTAGAAGACATTCGGCGGCAGCTCATAGCCACCGGCGATATCGATGAGGATCAGCGATGTGTAGAAACTGTCGAACTGCCGGGTGGCCAGGTATTCCCGGGTCGATGGACACACGCCCCGGCGCTTCCATTCGCCATAGACCGTCCAGCTCATGAACATGCCGAACGCGGTGTGGCAGACCCGTCCCACCTGGGTGGGCGAGGCCCGTTGGCGCAGGTGGTCGGTGGCCGACCTGAGGGCCATGAGCACGGGGTCACTCGTCCATTGCGCTTCGAGTTGGCGCGTGTAGTCCGCCACTGGGGCCAGCGGGCTCATGGCTGCCATCGCCCGTGACAGGCGTTCGGACAGGTGTTCGGGTTGTGCGCCCAGGCTGCTGTCGTCGGTATAGTAGTCGTCGGCCATCCACCAGGCGGCGTTCAACTGGGCACACAACAGCAGGCGGTCGAGGTCGTCGCCACTGGCGTAACTGGAAGCGACGAAGCGTCCGAGGCTCATCCGGCGCACGGCGGTCACGGTGCTATCGGCGAAACCGGCCTGCTGCAACCAGGCAACCAGGCGCTGGTCGAGCGCGCCGGCCAGCACTTCGTCGTCGCGCTGGCGGGCAGGGCAGTAAAGCGGCGGTGCCGTACCGTCGCCCCATTGCTGCTCCAGGTAGCCCCGGGGCGGTGCCTGCTTGACCCCTGGCATGGGCCGGTGCCTCCCTTGCAAAAGCCGATAACGGACTTTCCAACGGGCACTGAGGGACGAAGGGCTTGACGACTGCGACGGACCGGACGGTGGTCCACAGGGCGGGAGACGGATCGCTCATCGAACGGCGGATGCAGGACCCTCCAGCACCAGACTCTACCTGAGAAGCTTGCGGGCATCCTCTCGGCGCAACGTTCGATCGACCACCTTGCCAATCGACACCGCGCGGCGGTGTATGGAGAAGTGTTTCATAGCACCCGGAAAATGCAGCTGTCAATGACGGTGTGCCGTTCTCCGGCAAACCGCCAAATCCGACCATTTGGCTCTGCGCCATCATGTGGCAATTGCGCTACACTGCGCCGCTTGCACTGACCAAAGATTTTTGAAGGAAAACCATGACGTTCAAGGCGCCGGACAGCCTCGCCGAGCAGATTGCTCAACACCTCGCCGAGCGCATCATTCGCGGCGAACTCAAACCCGGAGAGCGCATCCAGGAACAGAAGGTCACGCTGGCCCTCAATGTCAGCCGCGGCTCCGTGCGCGAAGCGCTGCTGATTCTCGAGCGCCGCCACCTGATCGCGATCCTGCCGCGACGGGGTGCGCACGTGACCGAGCTGACCGCCCACAAGGTGCAGAGCCTGTGCACCCTGATGAGCGAACTGTACATCCTGCTCGGCAATGCCGTGGCCCAGCGTTGGCAGGAGCAGGCCGACCTCGCGCCATTCCTGCAGTTGCAGCAGCGCCTGACCGACAGCTACGAGCGCCAGGACATCCGCACCTTCGTCGAAGACAGCTTCAACGTGATGCGCGCCGCGTACCCGTTCGCCGACAACCCGTACCTGCAGGAAACCGTCGAGAACCTGCAGCCGGCCATGAGCCGCGCCTATTACCTGGCGCTGGAGCGGCGCAAGGCGGAGATGAGCGAGTACCTGGAACTGTTCGCCCGGCTGCTGGCGGCGGTCCTCGCCCGCGACCTGCCGCTGATCCGCTCGGTGCTGGCCAGCTACGCCCAGCGCAGCTGTGACATCGTGCTGTCTGCCCTGGCGGTCGACTAAACGTGCGGCTCAAGTGCATCAAGTTGGCGGGGTTCAAATCCTTCGTCGACCCGACCACGGTGACTTTCCCCAGTAACATGGCGGCAGTGGTCGGCCCCAACGGCTGCGGCAAGTCGAACATCATCGACGCCGTCCGCTGGGTGATGGGCGAGAGCTCGGCGAAGAACCTGCGCGGCGAGTCGATGACCGACGTCATCTTCAACGGCTCCACCAGCCGCAAGCCGGTGAGCCAGGCGAGCATCGAGCTGGTGTTCGACAACTCTGACGGCACGCTGGTTGGCGAGTACGCGGCCTACGCGGAAATCTCCATCCGCCGCAAGGTCACCCGCGACAGCCAGAACAGCTATTTCCTCAACGGCACCAAGTGTCGGCGCAAGGACATCACCGACATCTTCCTCGGCACCGGCCTCGGGCCGCGCAGCTACTCGATCATCGAGCAGGGGATGATCTCCAAGCTGATTGAGGCCAAGCCGGAAGACCTGCGCAACTTCATCGAGGAAGCCGCGGGCATCTCCAAGTACAAGGAGCGTCGACGCGAAACGGAAAGCCGTATCCGCCGCACCCACGAAAACCTGGCGCGCCTGACCGACCTGCGGGAAGAACTCGAGCGCCAGCTCGAACGTCTGCACCGCCAGGCCCAGGCCGCCGAAAAGTACCAGGAATACAAGGCCGAGGAGCGCCAGCTCAAGGCACAACTGTCGGCCTTGCGCTGGCAGGCGTTGAACGACCAGGTCGGCCAGCGCGAGTCGATCATCGGCAACCAGGAAATCAGCTTCGAAGCCCTGGTGGCCGAACAGCGCAACGCCGATGCCAGCATCGAGCGCCTGCGTGACGGCCACCATGAACTGTCGGAACGCTTCAACCAGGTGCAGGGACGCTTCTATTCGGTCGGTGGCGATATCGCCCGGGTCGAGCAGAGCATCCAGCACGGCCAGCAGCGCTTGCGCCAGTTGCAGGACGACCTGCGCGAGGCCGAGCGTTCGCGGCTGGAAACCGAGTCGCACCTGGGGCATGACCGCACCCTGCTGGCGACCCTCGGCGAAGAGCTGGCGATGCTCGAACCCGAGCAGGAACTGACCAGCGCCGCCGCCGAAGAGGCCGCCGCCGCGCTGGAAGAGTCCGAGGCCACCATGCACGCCTGGCAGGAACAGTGGGACGGTTTCAACCTGCGTTCGGCCGAGCCGCGGCGCCAGGCGGAAGTCCAGCAGTCGCGCATCCAGCAACTGGAAGCGAGCATGGAGCGCCTGGGCGAGCGACAGCGACGTCTGGTCGAGGAACGCGCGTTGCTCGCGGCAGACCCGGAAGACGAGGCGATCCTCGAACTCACCGAGCAGTTGGCCGAGAGCGAACAGACCCTGGAAGACCTGCAGGCCAGCGAGGAGGGCCAGGTCGAGCGCCTGGAGCAACTGCGCCAGGACCTGCACAACGCCACCCAGGAACAGCAACAGGCCCAGGGCGACCTGCAACGGCTGGTTGGCCGTCTTGCGTCGCTGGAGGCCTTGCAGCAGGCGGCACTCGATCCCGGTACCGGCACCGCCGAATGGCTGCGTGAACAGCATCTGGCCGAGCGCCCGCGCCTGGCGCAGGGGCTGAAGGTGCAGCCGGGTTGGGAGCTGGCGGTGGAAACCGTGCTCGGTGCCGACCTGCAGGCGGTGCTGGTGGACAACTTCGCCGGCCTCGACCTCGGCGGTTTCCAGCAGGGCGACCTGCGCCTGCTCAGCCCGGCGGCGGACGGGATCCGCATTGCCGGCAGCCTGCTGGAAAAGGTCGAGGCCGATATCGACCTGTCGCCCTGGCTGGGCCAGGTCAAGCCGGTCGACAGCCTGGAACAGGCCCTGGCCTTGCGTGGGCAACTGGCGGTCGGCGAGAGCCTGATCAGCCGCGACGGTTACTGGGTTGGTCGGCATTTCCTGCGGGTGCGCCGCGCCAGCGAAGCGGAAAGCGGCGTGCTCGCCCGAGGGCAGGAAATCGAGCAATTGCAGCTCGATCGCGAAGCCCTGGAGGAAACCCTGGCGACCCTCGAAACCCGGCTGCAAACCCTGCGCGCCACCCAGCGTCAGCAGGAAACCGGTCGCGAGCACCTGCGCCGGCTGCTGCAGGACGAAGCCCGCCAGCAGGGCGAACTGAAAGCCAAACTGTCCGCCGCCAGGGCCAAGGTCGAGCAGTTGCAACTGCGCCGTACCCGGCTCGATGAGGAAGTGGAAGAGCTGGCCGCGCAGCGCGCCCAGGAACACGAAGAAACCGGCGAGGCCCGCCTGCAGTTGCAGGAAGCCCTCGATGCGATGGCGGTGGATGCCGAGCAGCGTGAGCTGCTGCTGGCCGAGCGTGACAGCCTGCGCGAACGCCTCGACCGGGTGCGCCAGGAAGCCCGCCAGCACAAGGATCACGCGCACCAGTTGGCGGTACGCCTGGGGTCGCTGAAGGCCCAGCACGACTCCACCCGCCAGGCCCTCGAACGCCTGGAGTTGCAATCCGAACGCCTGATGGAAAAACGCGAGCAGTTGAGCCTGAACCTGGAGGAGGGTGAGGCCCCGCTCGAGGAACTGCGCCTCAAGCTCGAGGAGCTGCTCGACCGGCGCATGAGCGTCGATGTCGAACTCAAGACCGCGCAACTCGCCCTGGAAGATGCCGACCGCGAACTGCGCGACGCCGAGAAGCGCCGCAGCCAGGCCGAGCAGCAGGCCCAGCTGATTCGCGGCCAGCTCGAACAGCAACGGATGGAGTGGCAGGCCCTCACGGTACGCCGCAAGGCCCTGCAGGACCAGTTGCTGGAAGATGGCTACGACCTGCATGGGGTGCTCGCCACCCTGGTCGCCGGGGCCAGCGAGAAGGACGCCGAGGAAGAGCTCGAACGCATTGCCGGGCGTATCCAGCGCCTGGGGGCGATCAACCTCGCGGCCATCGATGAATATCGGCAACAATCCGAGCGTAAACGTTACCTGGATGCGCAGGACGCCGACCTGGTCGAAGCCCTGGAGACTCTGGAAAACGTCATCCGCAAGATCGACAGGGAAACCCGCAATCGCTTCAAGGACACCTTCGACCAGATCAACGGTGGTCTGCAAGCTTTGTTTCCAAAAGTGTTCGGCGGTGGCAGCGCCTATCTGGACCTGACCGGCGACGATCTGCTCGATACCGGCGTGACCATCATGGCGCGGCCGCCGGGGAAAAAGAACAGCACCATTCACCTGTTGTCCGGTGGCGAGAAGGCCCTGACCGCCCTGGCCCTGGTGTTCTCCATCTTCAAGTTGAACCCGGCACCGTTCTGTATGCTCGACGAAGTTGACGCACCGCTGGATGACGCTAACGTTGGACGTTATGCCCGGTTGGTCAAGGAAATGTCCGAGTCGGTGCAATTCATCTATATCACCCACAACAAGATCGCCATGGAAATGGCCGATCAACTGATGGGGGTCACGATGCACGAGCCCGGCTGTTCGCGGCTGGTGGCGGTGGATGTCGAGGAGGCCATGGCAATGGTCGACGCCTGAGGCGGCCGGCGAGGGCAACGGATTCAAGGCGCAAGGTGCTTTCCTCATGCCTTGCGGGAACTAGCACCGATCATTGGGGACTTATTAATGCATACCCTGTACGACAGACGGTGTAAAGTTGCCTTTGGTCGTGTTAATTTAATGTCCAATTTTCTTGTGCGTGGGAAAAAATGCCTGTCAGAACATAGAGTTGGCACCACGCTTTAAAGGGTTTTCCGCCCTTTCTTCATAGAACCATTATTTTAGAGGCACGGGATACATGGAAATCGGTCTGCGCGAGTGGCTGATCGTCATCGGCATCATTGTCATCGCCGGTATTCTTTTTGATGGCTGGCGCCGGATGCGCGGTGGCAAGGGCAAGCTCAAGTTTCGTCTGGACCGCAGTTTCTCGAACCTGCCGGACGATGACTCCAATCCCGAACTGCTGGGCCCGGCCCGCGTGTTGGAAACCCACAAGGAACCCGAGCTGGACGAGCATGACCTGCCGTCGGTGAGCATGCCGGCGCGCGAGCCACGGGAAAAACCGTCCAAGCGCGGCAAGCGTGCCAGCGAGCCGACCCAGGGCGACCTGAACCTGAATCTCGACCTCGAAGAACAGGGCCCGAGCTTCAGCAGCCGTGATGACGACTTCGTCGACGACCACAAGCCGGCCGCGCGCCAGGACAAGGAGCGTCACGACAAGGAGCAGCCGGCGGCCGAGGAAGTGCTGGTGATCAGCGTGATCAGCCGCGACCCGAACGGCTTCAAGGGGCCGGCCCTGCTGCAGAACATCCTGGAAAGCGGCCTGCGTTTCGGCGAGATGGACATCTTCCACCGCCACGAAAGCATGGCCGGCAACGGCGAAGTACTGTTCTCCATGGCCAACGCGGTGAAGCCTGGCGTGTTCGACCTCGACGACATCGACCACTTCACCACCCCGGCGGTGAGCTTCTTCCTCGGCCTGCCTGGCCCGCGTTATCCGAAGCAGGCGTTCGACGTGATGGTGGCTGCGGCGCGCAAGCTGTCCCAGGAACTCAATGGCGAACTGAAGGACGACCAGCGCAGCGTGCTGACCGCCCAGACCATCGAGCACTACCGCCAGCGCATCGTCGAGTTCGAACGCCGCGCGCTGACCCAGAAGCGCTGATTGGTTGGACAGGCTTGCCGGCCCTTTCGCGGGCAAGCCCAGATTCTGTAGGAGCCGGGCTTGCCCCCGAATAGGCCCTCCAGCTCACCGCCGAAACCGCACTAACATATTGAGCAGCCCCGGCTGCTCTTTTGCTTTCCGAGAGACCTCCATGACCTCCGCCCAGACCCGTATTCTAGAGCTGCGTGCTGAACTGGATCAGCACAACTACCGCTACCACGTGCTCGACGAACCGAGCATCCCGGACGCCGAATACGATCGCTTGTACCACGAGCTCAAGGCCCTGGAAGCCGAACACCCGGAACTGGTCACCGCCGACTCGCCGACCCAGCGCGTCGGCAGTGCCGCGCTGACGGCGTTCACCCAGGTCCGCCATGAAGTCCCGATGCTGAGCCTGGGCAACGCCTTCGAAGAAGTCGACATGCGCGAATTCGATCGGCGGGTCAGCGAAGGCCTCGACCTGCCGGCCGGCGACCTGTTCGGTGGCGGCGGTGCCGTCGAATACAGCTGCGAACCGAAACTCGATGGCCTGGCAGTCAGCCTGCTGTACCAGGACGGCCTGCTGGTGCGCGGCGCCACCCGGGGCGACGGCACCACCGGCGAAGACATCAGCGTCAACGTGCGCACCGTGCGCAACATTCCCCTCAAACTGCAGGGCACTGGCTGGCCGGCGACCCTCGAAGTGCGCGGCGAAGTCTTCATGTCCAAGGCCGGCTTCGAACGCCTCAACGCCGCGCAGGCGGAGGCGGGCGGCAAGACCTTCGCCAACCCGCGCAACGCCGCGGCGGGCAGCCTGCGCCAGCTCGACTCGAAGATCACCGCCAGCCGCCCGCTGGAGTTCTGCTGCTATGGCCTGGGCCAGGTGTCGCACGACATCGCCGACAGCCACATCGGCAACCTGCAACAGCTCAAGGCCTGGGGCATGCCCATCAGCCACGAACTGAAGCTGGCCAAGGGCGTCGACGAATGCCTGGACTACTACCGCGCCATCGGCGAGCGGCGCAATGCGTTGCCCTATGAAATCGACGGCGTGGTGTTCAAGGTCAACAGCCTGGCCTCCCAGCGCGAGCTGGGCTTCCGTGCCCGCGAACCCCGCTGGGCGATCGCCCACAAATTCCCGGCGATGGAAGAACTCACCGAACTGCTCGACGTCGAATTCCAGGTCGGCCGCACCGGAGCGGTCACCCCGGTGGCCCGGCTGAAGCCGGTCAAGGTCGCCGGTGTGACCGTCTCCAACGCTACCCTGCACAACATGGACGAAGTGGCGCGCCTGGGCCTGATGATCGGCGACACCGTGATCATCCGCCGCGCCGGCGACGTCATCCCGCAGGTGGTCCAGGTGGTCACCGAGCGCCGCCCGGAAAACGCCCGCGCCGTGCAGATTCCCGAGAGCTGCCCGGTGTGCGGTTCCCACGTCGAACGCACCCAACTGATCAAGCGCAGCAAGGGCCGCGAAACCATCAGCGAAGGCGCGGTGTACCGCTGCGTCGGTCGCCTGGCGTGCGGCGCGCAACTCAAGCAGGCGATCATCCACTTCGTCTCCCGCCGCGCGATGGACATCGAAGGCCTGGGCGACAAAACCATCGAACAACTGGTGGACGAAAACCTGATCGCCTCGCCGGCCGACCTCTATACCCTCAAGCGCGAAGACATCGTCGACCTCGAAGGCTTCGCCGAACTGTCGACCAGCAACCTTCTGCAAGCCATCGCCGACAGCAAGCAACCGAGCCTGGCGCGCTTCATCTACGCCCTGGGCATCCCGGACGTTGGCGAGGAGACCGCCAAGGTCCTGGCACGCTCCCTGGGTACGCTGGAGCGGGTCATGCAAGCGCTGCCATCGGTGCTGACCTACCTGCCGGACATCGGCCTGGAAGTGGCCCACGAGATCCACAGCTTTTTCGAGGACGAACACAACCGCACGGTGATCGGCCAATTGCTCGAACGCGGCCTGGTGCTGCAGGACCAGGGCGAGCTGGGCGCCGAGTTCGCCGCCAGCACCACCCTCGGTGGGCTCATCGCCAAGCTCGACATCAGCTCGGTAGGACCGACTGCGGCGGAAAAACTGGCGGCGAAGTTCGGCTCGGTCGAAGGCATCATCAAGGCCGACTGGCTGGACCTGCGCCAGGCCCTGAATGAAAAGCCGGCGAAGGCCGTACGGGAGTTCTTCGACGTACCGGGCAATGCCGAACGGGCGCTGGCGATCGAGGCGCAACTGCGTGATTTCGGCATGCACTGGCAGAGTGAGAAAAAGACCGTCGAAGGCCTGCCGCTGACCGGCCAGACCTGGGTGCTGACCGGCTCGCTGGAACTGATGAGCCGCGACGTGGCCAAGGACAAGCTGGAAAGCCTGGGGGCCAAGGTCGCCGGTTCCGTCTCGGCCAAGACCCATTGCGTGGTCGCAGGCCCCGGCGCCGGCTCAAAGCTGACCAAGGCCAACGAACTGGGCCTCAAGGTGCTGGATGAAGAGGCGTTCGTCGCCCTCCTGAAAACCCACGGCATCGAAGCCTGAGGTCGCGCCAGGCTTGCTCCCGCCTGGGCACTGCACCGGCCTGTACCGTGGCTTGCATTCACCTGTAGGAGCCGGGCTTGCCCGCGAAGAACGGTCACGCGGGCTCCCTGAAGGCCCGCAGTGCCCTGTCGATTGATCATTCCCACGCGGAGCGTGGGAATGATCGGCACAGTGCCAGCGTCGTTCGCCGGATTCATGCACGGCGCGAGCACTGGTGGGATTCATCCGCGAATACGCCTTCACAAACACTGCCTGGCTCCCTGTTACCAGTATTCTGCCTGGCTGATTTTTCACTGCCTGTCAGTCAGAAAAATCCTCAAGTGCAGCGGATTTTCCTACCCATTCACGCCAATGCAGAGAAGGGCGCCGCAGAGCCTTCTTCCAGGTGCTAATTGTCGAAAGATCTCTTTAACTTGCGTGAAGTTTCCTAGAAAATCCGAACCCGTTGCGCCTGTTCCGGCTGGGCTCTAGTCTGCGTCTTGTCACCGCAAAATCGGTGATACGGACGTGCAAGTCCGGTTTGGTGGAGCGCAGCATATATCCAGGGTTTTCAGGCATCTCGGTGTCTGGGTCTTGTGTTATGGCGGCTGTACGTGGGAGATCTTCGGGATCTGCCGGGAATGCTCCTTTGCCACCGGTCTTGCACACCCGCGTATAGCTGCCACCTTCTTTCGTGTGCAAGCGAACGGTGGCGGCTCCATTTGGCATTAAGGAGCATCACCATGTTCAAGATCACCCCCAACCCCCCAGCCGAAGACCTGTCATCCCCCGCCGGCCAACGCGCCGTCGACCGAGCCTTCGCCCACTACGAACTTTCCTCCCTGACCAGGCGACGCTCACGACGCGAACCGCTGGCGGCCGAAGACACCCTGGCCCAAATCCACGAAATCCTCCAATCCGCCTCCGCGACCGCCTACGAATGCGCGGATCACCTGCAAGGCACCACCCGCAAACTGGCCCTGGCCGTCGTGCACCTGGTCGACCTGGCCCAGGTCCGCGTCGACGAGCTTCTGGATGCAAAACAGATAGCCACCTGATCTCGGTGCCAGGTTCCAGAAGTGGAGCAGGGCTTGCCGGCCCATTCGCGGGCAAGCCGCGCTCCTACAGCACCGCGTCGTTCACACGCGTTGGCCCGACACCTTTCTGCAGGAGCCGGCGGTGCGGCGACCCGACTTGCCGGCGAATAGGCCCTCAAGCACCGCTGACGACCCTGGAGCCTCCCACATCTCTGCCGCCTGTCCGGGTGCCGATGCTCTTCCGGCCTGCCCCCAAACAGACAAGTGCTTGACCCCCATCGAATTTTTACAGCATCTGGCGGTTGTAACTTCCCGTTATCCAGGTACAATGGCGCGGCTCGCTGCCAGGCGAGTGTTGTCATGGTGACCCCATCGGTCCCCCCGCAACGATTACCCGTCAACCTGGTCAGGCCCGGAAGGGAGCAGCCACAGCGGGAACATTGTGTGCCGGGGTGTGGCTGGTGGGGTTGCCTCCACTCCTAAGTCCTTGAATCCTCAAGGATTCTCAGTAAAAAATCTCAAAGCCTAATAGCTTTTAAGCGTACCTAAGTGCTGTGCCGTGCTGAGCGTTTTAGCTCCGCTCATTCCTCTCTCCAATAATCGTTGTCCTCAGGTCAGTCTCGACGCTGGGTACCTCCGATGTGCTTGCTGTTTTTCTGTGTTAGCTCTGCGTGATTCGCAATTGCCGGTACGGCCAGATGCTACTAGATATGCAAGTTATATATTCGGCCTTGATCGTGATGCAGTCTCGTATTACTAGCAATCGGAGCGACCTTTGCTTAGCCGGTGAATCTTTCAGGATCCCCCCCCCCCGTAGCATATAGTTTTCGAGTATACAACTGACCGATTAGATAGGTGTTTGGTTTTTCACACCTTGCTAGTGTCCTCATCTCGGATGGAAAACCGTAATGGCGAAAAGCTTATGCCGATGAGGGAACTCTAATGGGGGCGGTAAATGTGTTTGACGAATTTATTTTTAAATATGATGAAATCCACAAGGCTTATTGGGCAGGTACGTTAAGTGAATGCGAGCTTAGGTGCTGGCATGAAGCCCAGCTTAGAATAGTCTTGCGTCACGTCAAAAATAATTCTGTATTCTACGGCAGGCATTTTAAAGATGTCGACGTTGAAAATATCACCCTGACGAACCTTTCTTCTTTGCCATTCACCACCAAAGGCGATTTGCGAGAGTCCATGGCGGATATTCTTTCGGGTGCTTTGCAAGACAGTATTTATTACTATGAAACCACGGGCACCACTGGCCCGGCAACTCCGTGCCCGCGAGATAAGAAAGAAAGTTATGCCAGCAATAAACAGCTGGCCATGGCTTATCAGGTGGTGCTAGAGAAGCACTTCCCTGCCGAGAAGACTGTTGTTGGTATTATGGGACCGACTGAAGTGCATTCGTTTGGCGATACCTTGGGTGATGTCTGTCATCAACTCGGGGTGTGTAACGCCAAGATCTGGCCGCATTCCCCGGTTATCGGATATTCCAAGACCTTGCAGTTGATGAAGGATTTGCGGATTGGCGTGGTTGCGTCGGCGCCAGGGTTGTTGCTTACGCTGGCCAAGGAGGCTGAGCGACTAGGTTTCAATCCGCGCAAAGATTTTCATTTGCGCGCGTTCATGATGAGTGGTGAGTTGTGTACGCCCGCCTTGAAAAACAATTTGTACAGTCTCTGGGGCTGTGAAGCCTATAACAGCCTATATGGCTCGCAGGAGGCAATGATCATTGCCGCCGCCAACGCCAGCGACCAATTGATGCCTCATCGGCTCAACTACATCATTGAGGTGCTGAACCCGCAGACGGGCGAAAGCCTGGGCGACAGCGGTGAAGGTGAACTGTGCGTGACTATGTTGATCGCGGGTGTGAAACCGTTGATTCGCTACCGCACTGGCGACTTGGTCTCCATTCAAAAGAATCCGAAAAATCCGATCGCGCAGGCTCAGGTCATGAAAGTGGTCGGGCGTGTGAAGGATGCGATGACCCTCAATGGTATGTCTTTCACTGCTGGTCATATCGAGCAGGCGCTGCTTGAGGGTGTGGAGCAATGCCTGGGCTATCAAATCGTCATCAACTGCGTGAACGGCAGGGACACGGTGATTGCCAAGATGGAAATGTCCAGGTTTTACCAAGGCGATCGCAGCCAATTGACCCTGCTGATTCGTGAGCGCGTCCGGGAACGCCTGGGTGTCGATGCGACTGTTATGGTGGTCGATGATCTGGATGACCATGTGAATCTGGGCAGTTGGTTCAGCTGGAAAGAAGCGCGAATTGTCGATCAGCGTAATAGATAGTCGAGGGCAGCGAATGAGTATGTCCGTGCAAAACGTTTCGACGAAAAGTGAATTGTTTCAGAACGTCCGCGCCTTAAGGTCTCGTTACATTGGTGACAACCCGGCCAATGAAGAAGATTTTTCCGAGGCCGAAGCGTTACGTGATTCTTGTTCGTATCACATGGTTTATCTGGATGGCGACGAAATAGTCGGGGCTATTCGTATTACGCCGTTGGGGCATGGCATGAGTTTCGTCGAGCGTGTTGTTGATGTGGGGGATTACTTTTCTCATCCCATGGATTCTTTTGATGCCAATCGGCTAGTGCTGGATGAGAAGTGCAGAGGGGGTGTGCACTTAAGAATTTTTCTTCTGCATGCTGCAATCTGGTTGAAGGTCAATACGCAGTTTCAGTATATTTCGGCATTATGTCGTGGTCGACTGGCTACCTTATATGTCGATATAGGAGGGCGTGTGTTGGTCAGAAATATTATTTGGGAAAACTGTCAGCTATCACGTGATTACAGTTTGGTTTATCTAGAGCTGGACACTGTCTTTAATGTCCTCAAAAGGAAAGTAGCGCATGGATAAGTTTTTCAAGGAACTGGATGCGATTGTTGATAGCGGCTGGGCCAAGATTAAGAAGGGTCGTTATTGGAGTCACTGCCTTGAGCAGCCGATCACTCTTGAACTGTATCAGCAGGTGATGCTTCAGGTTTATCACTACACTCGGTTCAACTCGATCAACCAGGCCGCCTGTGCTTTCAGCGTGGACCCCACCCAGACTACGCTGCTGCGCTTTGTTTACAAGCATGCACTGGAAGAGTTGGGCCACGAAAAAATGGTCATTCGTGACTTGGAGTCCATCGGTGCCCTGCCGGCCACACTGCCTGTACCGCTGCCACCTACCCAGGCCCTGATTGCGTACTTGAATGACGTTGCCATTCGCCTCGGGCCTGTTGCCCGCTTGGGCTACAGCTACTGGGCGGAAGAGGTGTACGAGCATATACAGCCAATCCTGAACAAGTTTCGCGCTGACCTGGAGCTCAAGGATGAGCAGATGACCTTTTTCGTTGCTCATTCGACTATCGATGAAAAGCACTCCGAAGAGGTGCGCCTGGCGATGCAGCATTCGGTGAAAACCGATGAAGAGCGGGTGTTGATCAAGGAGGTTACGCGGGTGACGTTGTACCTCACCGGTCAGTTGCTGGAAGAGTCGTTGCTGGAATATGAGCAACTAGCCCAAGCGTCGTTGGCCAAGGCGTCCTGAACCGATGAAGCTGATCGTCATCGTCGGTTCAAGTCGATCGCACGGGGTCAGCAGTCACGTGGTGTCGCTGGTTCGACGCCATCTGGAAGGGCGTGCGTTGGTCCAGGACCTTTGGTTGCGTGATTATCGTATCGACTATTGCGATGCCGATAACGCATGTGCACACACCGATTGCTTGGTGAAGGACGATGTCTGCGCGATTGCTGATGAGATGGTCAAGGCGGACGCCATCCTGTACCTGCCGGTAATGCATGCTTACGGCACCAACAGTCGGTTCCAGGCGTTTCTGGAGCGGGTGGGGTACGGCTTCATGCGTCCCCGGGAACGCCCGTTGCGGAACAAGCTGGCCGCGGTGGCCGTGGTGGGACGTCGCTATGGGCACACTGCGGTCTTTGGCCAAGTGGTGCTCAACGTTCTGCTGAACAAGATGGTGCTGGTGGGCTCTGGATTTCCAGCCACGTTCAACACGCAATTGGTCCAGGATTCCGAAGCCGAACAGGCCCTGTGTGAAACCCTGGATCGCCTTCTCGAGCACTTTCACAAATTGCACGAATGGCCACGCCAAGGCGTTGAGCGTCAGCGCCTGCTCAAACAAGTCCAATTTCAAACGGGATGATGGATAAATGCCTATTCGTGATTCGTTGATAGCTGTACTAGTGGCCTTTTTATGGGGTGCCCAGGTGACGGCGGTTAAAATCGGGGGCCAAGAGCTCCCGCCGATTCTGATGGTCGCCATGCGTTTTTTCTTGATGGCGGTTGTTTTGGTGCCGTTTTGTGGATTTCCCAAGCGCGGTGAATGGCGCCCGGTCTTCTGGATTGCCTCGTTGGTAGGGGCGGTGCATTTCGGGCTGTTGTATTGCGGCATTTCTCGGGTAGATGCGTCTACTTCCGCCATTGCATACCAACTGTCGACGCCTTTTACGCTGTTGTTGGCTTTCGCCGTATTGAAGGAACGAATTGGTGTGCAGGTGGTGGTCGGGATTGTTATCGCGCTGCTTGGCGTGCTGACGGTAATGGGCGGCGTTGGCCGTGGCGGTGCTGTGTCGGGTGTTTTGCTGGTGATTGTGGCGGCTTTTGTTTTTGCGGTGGGAACCGTTCTGACCAAGCGCTGGGGCGCCTTTAATCCCGTGGCGATCAGCGCTTGGACGGCATTGATTGCCGCGCCGGAGTTGTTGATGGTTTCCGCTGCGGTTGAGGGGCACACATGGGGTTCGGTGTTGACGGCCAGCCCGAAGGCCTGGGCAGCGGTGCTGTACACCGCAGTCAGCGGCGGGCTGATCGGCTTTGGTCTGTGGTACTGGCTTTTGGGCCGACACCCGGTCCAGCGCTTGACACCGTTCCTGTTATTGGTGCCGGTGTTTGCGGTTGCGGTCAGCCAGTTGCTTTTGCAGGAGGGGGTTTCGCTGAGCCTTATGGTCGGTGGCGTTGCGGTACTTTTGGGGGTTGCACTGTGTCAGGTGCGTTTACCATCACGTCAGGCGCCCACCGAAAACACTCCGACGCCGAGGTGAGACGTGATGATTTGGCCAGGTCTTTGGGTATTGCTTGCCCTGCGTGAGCACAACCGATTTCGTTACAGGCTCAAAGCTCGGCGATGGCAGGGGCACGGCTACGACTTAACCTACTTGCAGTCGAGCGGCAAGCGGGTCGGACCTACCCTGGTGTTCCTGCATGGGTTGGGTGCTAGCAAGGATCAGTGGGGGCCGCACATTTACTCGATGGTACGCACGAGCAATTGTGTGTTTCTGGACTTGCCGGGTGAAGGTGAGTCGTCGTTTGACGACTCACAAAGCTACTGCCCCGCGGCACAGGTCGAGCGGCTGAAGGTGTTTTTCGACGCACAGGATTTCAAGGATCTTGTCTTGATAGGCAGTTCTATTGGCGGCTGTATTGCCTGTCTCTACGCGGCCTGTTATCCGGCAGATGTGTCCCGTTTAGTCGCCATGGCGCCTGCCGGGTTGTCAGCAACACGACACAGCTCGGCGATGAGACAGTTTCTGGCGTCTGGGAAACATCCTTTCAGCTATCAAACTGTCGGCGAACTGCAAGGCTTTTGGGAAATGGTGTTCACTCGGCCGCCTAAGGTTCCAGCATTTCTGGCCCGAGTGCTGGCTGCAAAGGGAGCTATGCGTTACGGGAGGGTCGGGAAAATACTGGAGGACTTTCAGGGATCCGGGCTTTATCCGCTTCAACGGCGATTGGCTCAGGTTAAAGCCCCAACCTTGGTAGTGTGGGGGCGTAATGATCGTATATTTGATGTTTCGTGCCTGCATGAGGTGTACTGCTCTTTGCCGCAGGCTAGCATTTGCATCATTGAGGAAGCGGGGCATGTTCCTTACCTGGAGTATGGTGAGCAAACCCTGCTGGCACTCCGGCGTTTCTTGTCTGATGGCCGTTGCTTGAACCCCGGAGAGAGCACCTATAAAACGTAGGTAATTGAGGTTATGGACTAAAAGCGGGTCGGACTAAAAGCGGGACGGATTATTTTCGTGCCTGAGTTGCTGTGTTTCGCTTTTGATCCGACGGGACACCGTTTCATAGCTGCCTAGCAGTAATACCATCATAACCAGTGTCGAGCTCCGTGAGGTGTCTGTGAAAAAAACAAAGCATGAACCCAAGCCGTTGATGGCCGCACGCTTCCAAGCTGAGGCCCGTGCTGCCTTGGCAAAGCGTAAGGCAAAATCCGGGTGGTTCCTGGGCATCGTCCTTGCCAAAGGTGCTGAGTTCGAGCCAGTTGGTCGACTAGCTGGCTGATTGCCTATAAGCACTCAAAAGAAAGCCGCCTACCATGGCGGCTTTCGCGTTTCCGGGGTTCAAGGTAAAGCTGAGACTGGACAGCGGGAAGGCTGATTGTGATCCATCACTTAACGCGGTCTACCCCATGTCGTACCCACTACGACCGCTCGACATGAAGGTTACGACGAGAAAAAAGACACCCCCCCCCCCGTGATCATGACGAAAGTCTTCCAGATGATCAGAGCATCGCCGTGAGGCAGCCAAGCCGTTGGGAACAGAACGCTGAGCAATCCTGCCAGCGCAGATAGGATGCCAAGCCATTTGCGCGATCGAGGTGGTTTTATCCATCGATCAACCACGTACGCTGCCACGAACATCAACGCGAGCTGCTCTGGGGGTACAAGCATGACGAACCTCAACTCTTAAGTATCAAAGTGGTGGGCGAGTGCTGTGGTCCGACACCTCCTTGATGTAGAAGATCGCACCCCGATGAGCAATGATCATGTATACCCGGTCGATTTGCATGGATGGCCTAACTTTCCAGTTGCTCGGTTCTTGAACAGAACTTAAAAGTTGCCTTGATATCGGCATGATTAGGGCTCGGTATCGTCTTGACATTCTGTAGGTGCTTTCCGAAATATTTTTCGAAAAAGTGGCAGAAAACAATCTGGATTGAGTTCTTGGGAAATCTCCCTTTCGATTTCATGTCGCCGCCAATGTAAATTGACCCACTATCCCACCTAGCCACCATGCAGCATCTATATCACTGAGTAAGCAGGGCATGTCCCTTACCTAGAGTATGATGAGCAAACCCTGCAGGTGCTCCGGTGTTTCCCGTCTGATGGCCGTTGCTTGAATCCCGATGAGAGCACCTATGAAACGTAGGTAATGGAGGTTGACCTTCAACAAACCTATGAGTAGTATCCAGCAGGCATTCAGGAATTATTCCAGCGTGCCCTCAAGATACAGGAAGTCTTAAATGTACTACCGACTATCAGTGCTGAAAAATACGCTCGGTACTCTCTGCAATTTCAATACTGCCCGTCTCTCGGTTTTCAAAAGCAATATCTGGCGTCGCTAATCCAGCAATCGCCGGTGTCTAGCTGTCTTTTTCAGTCAAACACCCATAAATAATTACTCATTAATAGCCGAACGCTGCTGTTCGATCTTTCGTGGCTGTCTCCATGAAAATCGTAATGCACGAATGGTGTGCTGAAATTGTGTCTCTTTTTTGAGTTTCAACTTTCGTGGGTTTCGAGTGGGCGTGTGGTTAATGAGTTTTTCAGTTCAGTATTTGGCGAGTTGAACTGCCTGGCAGTCTGAGACGTCGCCCTGTGCGTTCGATTTTCTACTGTGTGAGCTTTTATCAATAAAAAGGAGTGAAGTCATGCGTGAAATAAGCATACCTGTGAGTGTTCAACTACATAGCGAGTGTAGGAAATGTGATCCGCTTGTCGTATATGAGGCGGCGACAAAGACACTCGGGACCGATAAGAGTTTTATTCTCGAATCGCTCTCTGGTCCCAGCCGCGATCGTAAGGCGACGATCATCGGGATAGAACCTCTGTTGGCTGTAAAAATTTACGAGCGTTCTGCGTCACTGGAGGGTGATGGGCAACTGATCCGTTTTCTAAGAGGTGCATTGTCGCAGGCCGGGATAGTTCTAGACGCCGCCGCGCGCATCACGATTGATTCAAACGACGCGGTCTGGGATTTGTTACGTGCGTTACAAGCGCCTTTTGATGTTCCGCGCCAGACTCATCCCAGCCTGGCCTTTTTTGGTTACCTGTCCTACGACTGCGTTCGGTTTGTGGAGAATATTCCTGATCTCACTGAGCGAACCCATGACTATCCCATCATTGCATTGACCGTGTTTCAGACGCTGGTGTACTTCCACGCCAATGCAACTGTGGATGTGATGGTCAACAACAGCGCCCTATGGAAATCCCGTAGCACAGAGGATTATGTTGCCTTGCTGGCAGATGCTGCCGGGGTGCCGGCGGATGATACGCCGATCAGTTACCCATCGATTACGGTCGCACGTGACACGGTACAAAAGGAGCAGTTTCTGGGCTGGGTCGACAAGGCGCTGGAGCACATTCGCCAAGGTGACATCTACCAGATCCAGTTGGGCCATGAGGTGCAGGTGGATACGTCGGTCACACCCTTCGATGTCTATCGCGCGTTACGCAAGAACAATCCTTCTCCCTACATGTATCTGGCCAACCTGGGGGGCGTTGATCTGATCGGTGCCAGCCCTGAATTGTTTATTCGCATCAAGGACGAGCTGGTTGAAATGCGGCCTATCGCCGGCACCGTGGGCAAGGTCCCTGGCATGCCGGCCAGTGAGTTGGTCCTGAGCATGACGCGTTCTGAAAAAGAACGGGCAGAGCATTTGATGCTGGTGGATCTGTGCCGCAATGATATCGGCCGAGTTTGCCAGCCAGGTTCACTCGAGGTGGATGAATTGATGCTGGTGGAGGAGTACTCCCACCTCTATCACATGGTGTCCAATGTCCGAGGTTTACTGCGAAAAGGCTTTGATGCTTTTGACGTGATCAAGGCTTCTTTTCCTGCCGGAACAATGACCGGAGCACCGAAAATCCGTGCAATGCAGATTATCGAAAGCATGGAAAAAAACCGTCGTGGAATATATGCCGGGGCGGTCGGTTTGATTGGCTTCGACGGCAGTATTAATACGGCGTTGTGTATTCGCTCAGCGGTCCATAAGGACGGTACCTATTACCTGCGAGCGTCGGCGGGTGTGGTCGCTGACTCGGTTCCGGATAAAGAGTGGGTTGAAACCTTCCACAAGATGGGTTCTGTATACCGTGCCGTTACCGGAAAGGAGATGCTGCAATGAAGGTCTTCCTGATTGATGCCTATGACAGTTTTGTTTTCATTATCAGCCAGTACCTTGAGCAGTTGGGGCTGGAAACCCATGTAGAACGTAATGATGTTCCGAACCTTATCCAACGTATTGAGGCCTACTCTCCAGACTTTTGCGTCCTGGGGCCGGGACCTGGCCATCCGCAAGATGCCGGCTACATCGAGGTCATCCAACACTTCAAAGGGCGCCTGCCCATTTTGGGAGTATGCCTTGGGCACCAAGCCATCGGCCTGGCATTCGGCGGCTCGGTCATTCGGGCCGCTCATGTCATGCATGGCAAGATCAGTAGCATCGAGAACGATGGGCTCGGTGTCTACGCTCACACCGAAGGGCGCTCGGTCAAAGCGACCCGCTACCATTCACTGATCATTGATAGGCAGAGGCTGCCGCAGAAATTGGCAGTGACCTCTACGTCAACGGATGATGGATACATCATGGGTGTTCGGCACGTAGAATATCCGATAGAGGGTGTTCAGTTTCATCCCGAGAGTATTTTGACGGAGGATGGACTTGGAATATTCAAAAGCTTCATAGAGCAGCACTGTCGTCCGTCAGGTCATAAATAACGAACAATGGGCCGACTAGCTGGCTGATTGCCTGTCAGCATTCAGAAGAAAGCCGCCGATCATGGCGGCTTTCGCGTTTCTGGCTTTCAAGGTGAGACTATCCCTGCGGTTTCGGCGTAGCCCGGTTTACGACGGCTACGCCGTCGAGCGTGGGTAAGTCCACTCGCCACAGTGGGGGGGGTGATCGGGGTGTTTTAACGGCCACTCGCCCAGCGCTTGTAATCCGCTGGCGTCATCCCTGTCAGTTGAATAAAAGCTCGGCGGAACGAGGTTTCCTCACTGTACCCACACTTGAGCGCCACCTGCTTGACGCTGGCCCCCGGCGTTTCCAGCAGCACGCAGGCCGTTTCGATGCGCACGCGGGTGATAAAGGTCTTGGGCGACTCGTTGCTCAGTTCCCTGAGGCGCCGGTGCAGGGTTCTTTCGCTCAGGTTCAGGGCATTGGCCAAGCCTTCGGCAGTTATCCCCGGATGGGCATGGCGGACGATCTGTTCGGCCTGAAGCAGCAGGGGATCGGCCGCGTTGATAAAACCTCGCGGCGCATAGATGGCCTGGGGCAGCGGCAGGCTGTCGGCCACCGAAACATCGGCCGCCAACTTGGCCACCGCCGGGCCGGCCTGGCGACGGATGACATGCAGCGCCAGGTCGACCCAGGATAACGGGCCGCCGGTGGTGATGATGCCATCCTGTTCTTCGACCGCCGTGCCCCACACGGTCCGGGCCTTGGGGAAACGCTGCTTGAAGGCATGGTGCAGCCACCAGGTGGTGGTGCAGCGTCGGCCATCAAGCAGTCCGGCTTCGCCCAACACGAAGGTGCCGGCACAGGCTGCGCCCACCAGCCCACCATTTTCATGCCGTTCCTTGAGCCAGCCCGCCGCCTGGCGAATCGAGTCCGAGAGCGGTGGCAACTTGTCGGCACCCAGCGCCATGCCGGTGACCAGGGCGACATCGCACCGGGCCAAGTCATTGAATGAACCGTCCACCGGAATCAGGCGACCCTGGGGATCGCGCAGCGCCTGGCCATCCGCGCTGACGATGGTGGTCTGGAATTCCACCCGGCCTGGATCCGGCAGGCTTGCCACCGTTCCCTCCGGCGGTGAGCGCAGGGCCTGGTTGGTGATCCAGAACAGATCGGCCAGGCCGGTGATCGCAGACAGCAAACTGCCTTCTACCGCGACAATCGCAATGCGCATGGGAAAGGTGGCTCGGTGAGGTGACAGGTTTGGCGAGTTTTGCATGAAACATGGCTTGTTTGCCATCTGCTGTCGTTGCAAGTGCCTCGATAGACTGGCTCCCATCAACGGATCAAGGCACTGCGTCATGAATGGGTTCATGTGTTCACATCGTTCCACCAGGCTTCAGGTTGGCAATGGGCCTCACTCTTTCAAATGGCTGGGGCGCCTGGCAGCCGCGGTCGGGCTGACGGTGCTCTTCAGCGGCGCGCCGGTCAGCGCCGCACCCGCTGCGGGGAGTGTGCGCAATATCGTGCTGGTGCACGGTGCCTTTGCCGATGGCTCCAGTTGGTCGCAGGTTATCTCCCGGCTGCAAGCCAAGGGCTACCACGTTACGGCGGTGCAGAACCCCCTGACTTCATTGGCCGACGATGTCGGCGCCACCGTGCGCGTCCTGCGGCGGCAACAGGGCGACGTGCTGCTGGTGGGGCATTCCTGGGCCGGCGCGGTGATCAGCCAGGCGGGTAATGCCAGCAATGTCAAAGGCCTGGTCTATCTCTCCGCCCTGGCACCCGACAGCGGCGAATCGGTGGCGGACCTGCTGGAAAAATTCAAGGCGCCGATGGATGGCCTGACGCCGGACAGCGAGGGGCTGATCTGGCTGGAGGATCCGCAGGTGTTCCAGCAAGTGATGGCCGCTGACCTGCCGCTGAATAAGGTGCGGGTGCTGGCCGCGACCCAGCAACCGATCGCCGTCGCCAGCTTTGCCGGCAAGGTCCGGCATGCGGCGTGGCACGACAAGCCGAGCTGGTACCTGAAGACGACAAGTGACCAGGCCCTGCGCCCGGATGTGCAACAAGCCCTCGCCCAGCGAATGGGCGCCAGGATCACTTCAGTCGATTCCAGCCACCTGTCGTTGCTTTCCCACCCCGATGCGGTGGCCGGTTTGATCGATCGAGCGGCAAGGGAGGCCGGCCAGTGAGCCGTTTCAGGGAAACCTGGAGAACGGGATAACCCAACCGATGAACGTGAGGTGTGAATGAACATTCTGCATATCGACTCCAGCATCCTGGGCGAGGGCTCCGTGACGCGCGAGCTGTCTGCCGAGCTTGTGGCGCAACTGCGTGCCCGCCATCCCACTGCCAGGGTCACGTACCGCGACCTGGCCGAGCACGAAGTCCGTCACCTGAACGGTGCCATCGCCGCCGGGTTCCGGCAGCCGGGGGGCGGCGAGTGGGATGAGGCCACGGTGCGCGAGCACCAGGTTTCCGAAACGCTGGTGACCGAGTTTCTGCACAGCGACCTGCTGGTGATCGGCGCGCCCATGTACAACTTTTCGCTATCGAGCCAGTTAAAGGCCTGGCTGGACCGCATTGCCCAGGTGGGGCGCACGTTCAAGTACACGGAAAACGGTCCGGTTGGCCTGTCGGCCGGCAGGCGGGTGATCGTGGTTTCGGCGCGCGGCGGTTTCTATGCGCAAGGCCCTTTCGCCCACATGGACTTCCAGGAGAACTATCTCAAGGCGTTCTTCGGTTTCCTGGGGATTGGCGATGTGCAGTTTGTTCGTGCCGAAGGGGCGTCGAAAGGCGACCAGGTACGACAGCAGGGGATCACACGGGCCAGGTTGGCCATTGCCGATGTGCTGAGCGGTTTGCCGGTTTCCGCCTGACTCCACACCTTGATGAGGATAGACCCATGCTATTTGCCATTACGCTGAGCTACACTCGTCCGATCGAGCAGGTCAAGGCTCATCTGGATGCTCACAAGGACTGGCTGGTGCAGTTCATCAAGGCCGGCCGCATCCTGGTGGCCGGGCCACTGCAACAGCAGGGCGGCGGGTTCATCCTCGCGCAGGGAGAGGGTGTTTCCGATATCGAGCGGATGCTGGCCGAGGATCCGTTCGTTGTTTACCAACTGGTGACTTTCGACATTCGCTGCTGCGAGCCGGCGATCCGTTCCAGCAGCTTTCCCGAACAGTGGGCGCCGGAGGCCAGGGCGGTCTAGGCTGTGTACGAAATTGTTTGAAACGCAGGTTAGGCAAGGCAAAAACCGGCGAGGAAGCGGAGTTTACTGGAGTAAATGAGCATTCCGAGCCGGTTTTTAACGCTGCATAACCAAGTTTCAAGCGATTTCGTACATAGCCTAGATTGCCGCCCGCAACTCCCTCGGCGACAACCCGTAATGCTTGCGAAACCGCACCGCAAAGCGTGACGCCGAGGCATACCCGCTCGCCGCGGCAATCTCGCCAATCGGCCTTGGCGTGGTCTGCAGCCAGTGCAGCGCCATGCCCAGCCGGACGTTTTCCAGGATATTGCTGAAACTGTCGTCCTCGTTCGCCAGTTGGCGCCGCAAGGTCGAGGCCCCCAGATGCAGGCGTTCGGCGACATCGGCCACCGTCCAGTCCCGTGCCGGAGCGCTCATGACGATCTGCTGCACGCGTTCGCACAGCGGGTCGCGGCGGTCCAGCAGTACCGGCCCGGCCCAGCCGCCCAGGGTCAGCGCCAGCAGCACCGCTTCGGCGTAATGAATGCGCAAGGCCTCCGGCGCGTCGGTGTTGATGGCTTCCAGCAGGCTTTCCCAGGCACCGGTGATGTGCCGGTCCAGTGGTACGCAGAGTTCCTGCGGGCCGACCTGGGCGGGCAGGGTGTTGATCTGCTGGCCGTGACGAGCGCTGAAGGCGCGTAGCAGTTCCGTGGGGAAACTCACCGTGTCGGCGATGTAGTAACCCTGCGTACCGGGAAAGTTGTTGATCGCCAGTTCACGCCCCGCCGGCAGCAGGATCAGGTGCCTGGAGCCTACGCGCATCTGCCGGTCGTCCCAGCTCATCAGCTTTTCCCCCTGGCGAATCCGGCACAGGGTGGTGACGAAGATCGGCACCCGCTGCAGCGCATGGGGCTGGCGGGCCTGGATTACGCTGGTGCCGAGGCGGCTTTCGCGATGCTGGGGGCCGGCAGGTGCGTGCATGGTTACGGGCGTCCGTAGGTGGCGGTGAGGGTGGCCTTGCCCAGGGCGTTGGCGTTGAGCATGTAGCCTACCAGGGCGCCGCTGGACTGTTCGTCGACCGGCAGTCTATCCGTCTTCAAGGCCCACACGGTGAACTGGTAACGGTGCGGTTTATCGCCTGGCGGTGGGCAGGCGCCGCCGAAGCCGGGTTGGCCGTAGTCGGTGCGCCCCTGCACGGAGCCTGCGGGCAACTGGCCGCCCTTGCTGCCGGCGCCGGAAGGCAGTTCATGGGTGGTGGCGGGGAGGTTGACCACGGTCCAGTGCCACCAGCCGCTGCCGGTCGGGGCGTCCGGGTCGTAGGCGGTGATGGCGAAGCTTTGGGTGCCCGCCGGGGCATTCTGCCAGGCCAGTTGCGGCGAGGTGTTGCCGCCGGTGCAACCGAAGCCCTGGAAGACTTCGCGGCTGGTCAGTGGCTTGCCGTCGCTGATGTCGTGGCTGCTGACGGTGAAGTCGGCGGCCTGGGCGGCAACGCTCATGGTGAGGGCGGCGAGGAGGAAGGGGATTTTCATGGGCGTCTCGTCTTTGGGTGGAAAGGCGAGTCTATGGGGTGGCGCAAGCCGGTGTTGTGCCGCGGCGCTCGGGTGTTGTGCCGAAACGCTCGGGTAGTGTCAGGGTGAGGGCTTCTGCGGGCAAGCCCGCTCCCACAGGGGGAGGCGGGCTGCCGGAAGGATCATTTGCGTTTGAACAGTTTGCCGAGGAAGCCGGCGATGGCCACCAGGCCCAGGATGATGAACTTCTTGAAGGCCAGCAGGGCTACGCCGATCTTGGCGAACAGGCCGGCCTTGGCGGCGATGCCGCCGGCGACCAGGGCGGCCAGGCCGTACGGCGCCAGCTTGTCGGTCTTGGCGTCGTAGTCGGCGTAGCGATTGCCGTCGGTGAAGTTGGTGAAGGCGAGGATCTTCGGCGTTTCCTGCTTGATGGTCTGCAGGTCGGCCATCGCCGCCACGGCGTTGAGTTCCAGCACGCCCTCGCGACCCAGCACGCGGATGCTGTAGTTCAGGGTGGTCTGGTCGGCGTCGTCGGCCTTCAGCTCGCGGGCCCAGTACATCTTGTGGGTGCCCTGGTCGTAGCTCGGGGGCTCGGCCCAGCCCAGCAGTGTCAGGCCGGCGTAGCCCTGCTTGCGCCGCTCCTTGTTGTCTTCCTCGTCATCGGCCTGCATCTGCTTGAGCAGGTCGGCGTAGTCGATCTTGGCCGCGTCATCGTCGGAAATGTGGCCGTCGTTCTTGTAGCTGATGATCACGCCCCAGCCATTGTCGGCCAGCGGGCTGACGGCGGTCGGGATGATCATGCCGAGGGTCTTGTGGCCTGGCAGGTTGCCCCAGGCTTCGGTCAGCAGCCGCTCGGTGTCGTCCGGCGACAGGTAGTAGAACTCCTTGTTGAGCTGCAGGGTGGCGATGCCGCTGGGCAGGGTGATGTTGCCGTGCTGCTGCTTGAGGGTGGCCAGCCATTGTTCGGCGGTCTGGTGCGGCTGCTCGCTGGCGGTTGGTGCAGGCGCGGGGGTGTTGGCGGCAATGGCGGGCAAAGTGGTCGCGCTGAGCAACACTGCCACCAACAACTGGCGCAGGTGTTTCATCGTAGTCCCTTACATTTTGAATTAATTTGGTCGGGCAGGATAACCGAAAGGACTGGTCAATCGCCAGATTGTCGTGTCCACAGCCTACTGCGGCGTGGTCTCCAGGCGCTCCTGCAACAGCCGGGCGAAGGCCTCTCGGGCTGGGTGGCGGGTGGTTTCCTTGTGCCAGATGAAGCTGTTCTGCACCGGTGTCAGTTCGTCGAAACGATAGGTCGCCAGCCCCGTCGATTGCTCGAAGCGGCGCAGGATGCCTTCCGGCACCAGCGATACGCCGGCCCCGGCGTTCACGCAGCCAATGATGGTGCCCCAACTGCCATAGCTGGCGATCGGCGGGTTGCGATCGTGTTCCTGTACCCAGTTCTTCAGCGCAGCGCGATAGGGGCAGCCGCTGGGCCACATGATCAGGGTGCGGCCCAGCAGGTCATGGGCACTGTGGATCGCTGGGCTGCCGGCGGCGCTGATCAGCACCAGGTTCTCGCGGTAGAGCGCAGCGCTGGCGATTTTCGGGTGATGGATGTCGACGGCCACCAGGGCGCCGTCGAGGCGGCGCTGGCGGACGTCCTCCATCAACTGCGTCCAGGTGCCGGTGATCAGCTCCAGGCTGACCTCGGGGTAGGCCTGGTGGTACTCGGCGAGCAGCGCCGGCAGGTGCACGGTCGCGCAGGACTCGATGGCGCCAATGCGCAAGGTCCCGCAAGGGCGGGTGTTGGCGTCGACGGCACGCTTGGCTTCGTCCACCAGGTTGAGGATCTTCGCGCAGTACTCCAGGAAAATCTGTCCGGCCGGGCTGATGCTCAGGCCGCGCCCGGCGCGCACGAACAGTTCGGTGCCCAGTTCGCCTTCCAGTTGCTTGATGCGCGTGGTGATGTTGGACGGCACGCAATGCAGCCGTTGCGCGGCGAGGGCGATGCTGCCGGTTTCGGCAACGGCTTTAACCATGCGCATTTGCGCCAGTTCCATGATTCACTCCCGGTGAATTCTCGTCTCAATATTCGTCAATTGTGCTGATCGCCAGGCCGCTCGAGACTGGAGGCATTCCCTAGATCATCTTGGATGTCGTCCTGCCGTGAAAGCCCTGTCTTCGATAAAAGTTTCCCTTGCCACCGCCTCGGTCATTCTCTGCTGGGCCTATTCGCCCACCGGTATCCACATCGGCCTGGAAAACTACAGCCCGGGGCACCTGGCCCTGCTGCGGTTTCTGATCGCCTCGCTGTTCATGGCCGGCGTGGCGCTGGCAAAGGGCATCGCCTTGCCCCGCCTGCGCGATCTGCCGTGGCTGTTCGTGCTGGGTTTTTTCGCGATTTTCCTCCATCACGTCAGCATCAATTATGGCCAGCAATGGGTCACGCCGGGAGCGGGCAGTGTGCTGGCCCAGTCGACGCCGTTGTTCAGTACGCTGATCGCGTATTTCTGGCTCAGGGAGTCGGTGAGCGGCTGGCGCTGGCTGGGCGTGCTTGCCGGGTTCGTCGGGGTATTGGTGGTGATCTGGGGGGATCGCGGGATTGGCACGTTCAATCCCCAGGGGTTCCTGATCGTGCTGGCGGCGCTGTCCTGGAGCATCTATTTCGCCTTGCAGAAACACTACGCCCATCACTACAGCGGGCTGACCACGGTGTGCTACATGGTCTGGGCCGGCACGCTGCTGCTGTGCGTCTATCTGCCGGGGCTGGGGCAGGCGGTGACCCAGGCGTCGCTGCGGGTGAATGTCGCGGTGCTGGTGCTGGGGATCTTTCCCAGCGCCCTGGCCTACCTGGCCTGGGCCTATGTGCTGACGCATTCGGCGGTCAGCCGTTCAGCGGTTGCGTTGTACCTGATTCCACCGGTGGCGATCGTGATGGCGGCGCTGGTGTTGGGGGTTGGCGTATCGCCGATGGTGCTGCTGGGTGGGGCGATCGTGCTGGGGAGCGTGCTGGCGTTGCAGTTGGAAGGGCGCAAGGGGGACACGATTCGCGGCGGTTCGGTGCCACGGCAAGCCCGTCCCCACAGGGGCGAGGGTGCCCGTGGGATGGCGTCGGAGGAGCTTGTGCCCCAGGTCCGGCCCCGTGGGGCGGACCTGAAGTGAGGTGATTCAGGGCTTGGACAAGGCGAGATCGACCGCGGCGATCAGTTTTCCCAGGTCCTTTGAGGGGGCTTTGTGAATGACGCCGAACAGGTAGGCACGCTGCTCGTCCTCGTCGCCCATATCCGCGAAAAACACTTTCAGTTTTACCCCCAGCACATCGGCGAACAGAAACAGCGCGTCCACGCTTGGGGTGTAGCTGCCGGTTTCGAAGCGGCTGATGGTTTTGGGGTCAAAACCGGTTCTCTCGCCAAGTTCAGCCTGAGTCAGCCCCGCTACCTTGCGATAGCGTCTAATGGCCATACCCAAACTTGAAATTTCCATCGCTCAATTCCCATTTAGAATCAAGAACTTAACGATAAATCTTTGCATTAGGCAACACCATGATTCATCACCTTCTATTGCATAATGTGATGTAATTCGTAGAATCGGCGGATCGGACAGATTTTTGGTGATCGGGTTTGAAGCGGCCGTTTTGCAAGCCGGGAAATCCTTGTATTTCCCCGGGCGGCATGCCAGGCGCGCCAAACCGAGCCTTCGGGTGTCTATTTTGCGGGTTTCAGCGGTCCATGCTTCGATCTGCTGACAACCTCGGTTTAACTCTAGTTGATCTTCGTCGAAGTTCTGCCGAACAGCGTGCATTGCTCCTTTGTGGGGGCGGGCTCGGCTGTGGTGGCGAACGGGTGCTGGTCTCTGCGGGGGCGGATGCCCGGTCGAGCGGTTCAACCGAATTGCCCAAGTGAACTGACTCATGGACGAGACGTACCGCAAGGTGGTGGATGCAGCAGCGATTTTCTCCGAGACGGACCTGAACGGCCGGATCACCTACGTCAACGAGCCGTTCTGTGCCATTTCCGGCTACAGCCGCGAGGAGCTGCTGGGGCAGAACCACCGGATGCTCAATTCCGGCTTTCACCCGACCGAATTCTTTGACGACATGTGGCGCACCCTGACCCGTGGGCAGGTATGGAAGGGCGAAGTGTGCAACCGCGCCAAGGACGGCTCGCTGTTCTGGCTAGACAGCACCATGGTGCCGCTGCTGGATGATGTGACGGGGCAGGTGCGCAAGTACATGTCGATCCGCTTCGATGTCAGTGAAAAGCAGCGTTTGCTGCAGACCTTGCAGTGGCGCGTAGGCCATGACGTGCTGACCGGCCTGCCCAACCGGGCCTTTCTCTCCGAACTGCTGAACCAGGCCCTGGACTTCGCCCGGCGCGAGCGGATTCCCCTGGCGGTGTGCATGCTCGATCTCGATGGCTTCAAGGCGGTCAACGACAGCTACGGGCATGCCTGCGGCGATGCGTTGCTGGTGGAAGTCGCCGCGCGGTTGCGCGGGATCATGCGCGGCGAGGATGTGGTGGCGCGCCTGGCGGGCGATGAGTTCGTGCTGATCCTGCGCTACGTGCACGATAGCCAGGCGTTGCGCGCCGCCTTGCAGCGGGTGCTGTGGGCGATCTCGGCGCCGTACTCGATTCGCGGGCAGGAACTCCACGTCTATGCCAGCATCGGCGTGACCCTGTTCCCGGAAGATGATGAGGATGCCGACACCCTGCTGCGTCACGCCGACCAGGCCATGTACATGGCCAAGCAGGGCGGGCGCAACCGCTTCCACCTGTTCGATGTGTCGCTGGACCAGGAGATCAGGGCCACCTACCAGACCGTTGAACTGATACGCCAGGCCCTGGCCGCCGATGAACTGCGGCTGGTCTATCAACCCAAGGTCAACCTGCGTACCGGCCAGGTGCTCGGTTTCGAGGCGCTGGTGTGCTGGCAGAATCCGCAACGCGGCCTGCTCGAAGCCCACGAGTTCCTGCCGCTGGTGGCGCAGACGGATGTGATCGGCGAGATCGGCGAATGGGTCATCGATGGTGTCCTGGCGCAGATACAGGCCTGGCGGCGGGTGGGCTACCACTGGCCGGTCAGCCTGAACATCGCGGCGCGGCACTTCCAGCGCGCGGATTTCGTGGCGCGGCTGCAGGCATTGCTGGCCCGTTATGCCGAGGTGCCGGCGCAGATGCTGGACCTGGAGATCGTCGAATCGGTGGCCATCGAGAACATCCAGCGGGTGAGCCAGTGCCTGCTGGCGTGCCAGGCGCTGGGGGTGCGCTTTTCCCTGGATGATTTCGGCACCGGCTATTCGTCGCTGAGCCACCTCAAGCGCCTGCCGACCCAGACCATCAAGATCGATCGCTCCTTCGTTCGCGATATTCTCCACGACCAGGATGACCTGGCCCTGACCACGGCGATCATCGGCCTGGCCCGGGCGTTTGGCCGCGAGGTGATTGCCGAGGGGCTGGAAACGGCCGAGCAGGGGCAACTGCTGATCAGCCTGGGGTGCGACGTGGCGCAGGGTGGATTCATTGCCCGACCGATGGCGGCGCAGGCGGTGCCGGGTTGGGTCGCCGGGTTCGTTCCCTCGCCACTGTGGCGTACAGCGCCCGACATCGTGTAGGCGTTGGCTTGCTGGCGATAACGGCCACGCAATTGACTGGCTGGCCGCCTGCGGCGGATCGCCAGCAGGCATCAGCAGCGGCACGCCTCATATATAGTCGCTTTGCGGGTCGGGCAGCCAGGACAGATTAGAGAACCGCGCTGGATGCAATTTCCCCCCTGCTCCGCTAGCATTAGCGGTCTTCCGCTTTCCAGATGCGACGGTTATCGATGAGTTATCAGGTTCTTGCACGTAAATGGCGTCCGCGCTCGTTCCGCGAAATGGTCGGCCAGACCCATGTGCTCAAGGCGCTGATCAATGCTCTGGACAGCCAGCGGCTGCACCATGCCTATCTGTTCACCGGCACCCGCGGGGTGGGCAAGACCACCATCGCACGGATCATCGCCAAGTGCCTGAACTGCGAGACCGGCATCACTTCCTCGCCCTGCGGGACCTGTTCGGTATGCCGCGAGATCGATGAAGGGCGCTTCGTCGACCTGATCGAGATCGACGCCGCGAGCCGGACCAAGGTCGAGGATACCCGCGAGCTGCTGGATAACGTGCAGTACGCACCGAGCCGCGGGCGCTTCAAGGTCTACCTGATCGACGAAGTGCACATGCTCTCCAGCCACTCGTTCAACGCCTTGCTGAAAACCCTGGAAGAGCCGCCTCCCTACGTCAAGTTCATCCTGGCGACCACCGACCCGCAGAAACTCCCTGCAACGATTTTGTCGCGTTGCCTGCAGTTTTCCCTGAAGAACATGACCCCGGAGCGGGTGGTCGAGCATTTGACCCATGTACTCGGGGTCGAGAACGTGCCGTTCGAAGACGATGCCCTGTGGCTGCTCGGGCGCGCGGCCGACGGTTCGATGCGCGACGCGATGAGCCTGACCGACCAGGCCATCGCCTTCGGTGAAGGCAAGGTCCTGGCCAGTGATGTGCGGGCGATGCTCGGTACGCTGGACCATGGCCAGGTCTACGATGTGCTGCATGCGCTGATCGACGGCGATGCCAAGGCGCTGCTCGAAGCCGTGCGCCACCTGGCCGAGCAGGGGCCGGACTGGAACGGCGTGCTTTCGGAAATCCTCAATGTGCTGCACCGGGTGGCGATTGCCCAGGCGCTGCCCGAGGGTGTCGACAACGGCCATGGCGACCGCGACCGGGTGCTGGCCCTGGCCCAGGCGCTGCCGGCCGAGGACGTACAGTTCTACTACCAGATGGGCCTGATCGGTCGGCGCGACCTGCCGCTGGCACCGGATCCGCGTGGTGGCTTCGAGATGGTCCTGCTGCGGATGCTCGCCTTCCGCCCGGCCGACAGCGCCGCGGCGCCCAGGCAGCCACTAAAGCCAGTGGGGATCAGCCAGGCCACAGTTGATTCCGCGAGCAAGGTGGCTGGGCCGGCCACTGCCGCGCCGGCGGCCGTTGCTCCCGTGGTCGAGACGCCTGCCGCGCCAGTTGCCCCCTCGGCTCCGCCAGCACCGGCCCCGGCTGCGGTGGTCGAGGCTGTACCCGAGCCCGAGCCCGAGCCGGTTGCCTGCGAGCCGGAGCCCGAGCCCGTTGCTGCGGCCGTCGAGGAAATCGACCTGCCGTGGAATGAGCCTGCCCAGGCTGCGCCACAGCCGCAGGCACCCGAGCCCGAGCCGGTCGAAGAGCCGGTGCCGGAGGTCGTTGCCGAACAACCGGAAGCGCCGCATGCGCAGTCAACGGCTCCGGAATGGGCGGCCGCGCCGATCCCCGAGTCGATTCCAGAGCCGATGAGCAGCAGCGCGGCGGGCCCCGATCGCGACGATGAGCCGCCGCTGGACGAAGACTACATCGAGCCGGACATGGATTCGGCCTACAGCTACCTGGATGAGTTGGCGACCGAACACGCCGCCGAGCTGGAGCCGCAGCCCGAGCCCGAACCGCTGCCCGCGGCGCAACCGGCAACCGGCCTGGCCCTGGAGTGGCTGCAGCTGTTCCCGAAACTGCCGATTTCCGGCATGACCGGCAGCATCGCCGCCAACTGCACGCTGATCGCGGTCGACGGTGACGACTGGCTGTTGCACCTGGACCCGGCCCACAGCGCCCTGTTCAACCCGACGCAGCAACGGCGCCTCAATGAAGCGCTGAACCAGTATCACGGGCGCACGCTGAAACTGAGCATCGAGCTGATCAAGCCCGAGCAGGAAACCCCGGCCCAGGCGGCCGCGCGTCGTCGGCACGAGCGACAGAACGAGGCCATCGCCTCGATTCATGCCGATCCGTTCATCCAGCAAATGATGCAACAGTTCGGCGCGGTGGTCCGTGACGATACTATTGAACCTGTCGATGCCCTGGTGACCCAGGGCTAATAACTGAAAGGTGCGAGGCAACCGCCTCGCACCGCTTGTCCAAGCAACTTTGAGGTGATTCCCATGATGAAGGGTGGCATGGCCGGCCTGATGAAGCAGGCGCAGCAGATGCAGGAAAAAATGGCCAAGATGCAGGAAGAGCTGGCCAACGCCGAAGTCACCGGCAAGGCCGGCGGCGACATGGTCAGCGTGGTCATGACCGGCCGTCATGACGTCAAGCGCGTGAGCATCGACCCGAGCCTGCTCGAAGGCGTCAGCGATGACGACCGTGAAGTACTGGAGGATCTGTTCGCCGCCGCGGTCAACGATGCCGTGCGCAAGATCGAAGCCAACAGCGCCGACAAGATGTCCGGCATGACCGCTGGCATGCAACTGCCACCGGGCTTCAAGCTGCCATTCTAAGGCCGCTTGCTGTTGAACGATGCCAGGCTTGACGCCTGGCATCGTCGTTTCCGGGGCTCGCGGCCGGCGTATTTGACGCTGGCCGGAGCCGCGGGTATAAACCGCCTCTCGCAGTTTTGTCGGACCTATCGCCCATGAGCTTCAGCCCCCTGATTCGCCAACTGATCGACGCTTTCCGGGTTCTGCCCGGTGTCGGCCAGAAAACCGCCCAGCGCATGGCCCTGCAACTGCTCGAGCGTGATCGCAGCGGCGGTGCGCGCCTGGCCCAGGCGTTGGCCCAGGCCATGGACGGGGTCGGGCACTGCCGTCAGTGCCGCACCCTGACCGAGGACGACCTGTGCCCGCAGTGCGCCGACCCTCGGCGTGACGACAGCCTGCTGTGTGTGGTCGAAGGGCCGATGGATGTCTATGCGGTGGAGCAGACCGGCTATCGCGGTCGCTACTTCGTGCTCAAGGGCCACCTGTCGCCGCTCGACGGCCTCGGCCCGGAGGCTATCGGTATTCCGCAACTGCTGGCGCGGATCGAAGAGCAGGGCAGTTTCACCGAGGTCATCCTCGCCACCAACCCGACGGTCGAGGGCGAGGCTACGGCGCACTACATTGCCCAGTTGCTGACCAACAAGGGGCTGGTCACCTCGCGTATCGCCCATGGCGTGCCGCTGGGCGGCGAGCTGGAGTTGGTGGACGGCGGCACCCTGGCACATTCGTTCGCCGGTCGTAAACCGATCACCTTGTAAGGGCAGCGGCCGTCCCGATGAGGGGCGACACGCCTGGTGTTGCTGTCGGCTTCAGGACGTCAGCAACAGCATGATCTGGTCCAGGCGGGTGTTGGCCACCCAGGCCACCAGCGTGCCCAGGAGGGTCGCACCGCCAGCCATGTAGGCCAGACGGGCACGGATGGATTTTACATCGCTGCGCACTTCGCCAAGGTCACGGTGGATGTATTCGAAGCGGGTTTCCAGTTCGGTGATGCGCGGTTCCAGGGTGCTGCCTCCAGAGGCGGCGTTCTGCTTGGCCAGGCTGTCGGGACCGGCGGATGGCTGCACGGGATCGTGGTTGTCCGGCCACCGGTAGGCAGGTTGCAGGTGCGGTGTGACATAGCGCTTGAGCTCGACTTCCATGTGATTTTTTGTCCTCGAAGGTCCAGGCTCCGGGCGCCATCGCCCGGATAAAAGACACTTCAAAAACTCGCTCTATTTGGCTGGCGGGTCAATTGAGGCGATTCCCTGATATCTATCGGAAAAGTCGCCAGGGCGGCAGTGGCTTGTCCGGTCAGGCATAGGGGCCGTCCCAGTAGCGCTTGTACATGCCCAGGCTTTTCTTCAGGCCCTTGGGCAGGTAGCGCTCCTGCTGGCTGAGTTTGTAGGCGAACAGCTTCACCGCATTGCGCAGCAGCGAGCCAGGCCAGGCCGCCAGGCGCCTGGGGCCGAGGAATTTCAGCTCGGACAGCACATAGCGCAAGCCTTCGCCGCCCGCGCCGCCGAATGCCTGGCGAATCCACGGTTCGCGGGCATGGAACACGCCGATATCGAAGTAGCGGCGAAACTCTTCCCAGAGGGTGTAGTTGTGCGAATGCCGGCAGCAGGCGCTGCCCTCGTAGGCGACTTTCCAGCCGGCCAGCAGCATCTTCGCGGCTACGTACATGTCTTCGGACAGAATCACGTGCTGTGGGAAACCGCCGACCTGCACCAGTGCCTGGCGCCGGTAGGCACAGAAGGAGTTGGAAGCGAACGCGGTCTTGATGCCCAGGCGTGGCGCGTCCTCCAGGCTCTTGACCTGGGAGGTGGGCGGGTAGTTGAACAGCCGCGCGTGCTCGGCCAGCGGGCTGGCGTCCAGGTGTGCCAGTTGCCGGCCGCAGACCGCACCGATGCGTTCGTCGGTGAACGGCCAGGCGATGTTGGCCAGTGCCTCGGGATCTTCCAGGTAGGCATCCTGGGTCATGAACACGTAGACGTCGTACTCCGGGTGGCGCTCGACCATCATCTGCCGGGTGCCGCCGTGGTTGAAGTCCCTGCTGTCGATGCGCAGGACATTGGGGCAGCGGGACTCGGCCAGCTCGAAGGTGCCGTCGCTGGAGCTGGAGTCCACGATCAGGGTATCGAACACCGCCGTCTGGCGGTCGAGGGAGTCGAGCAGGCGTTCCAGGTCCCGACGGCCGTTATAGGTCGGGATCACACAGGCCACTTTGAGAGTCGACATGGTTCAGCCTCCAGGAATTGCCGCCGGCCGCCAGGGACGCAACCAGCAGGCCAGGGCGATCAGCAGCGCCAGGCTGTAGAGGGTGCTCAGGCCCAGTTGCAGCCAGGTCCCCGAGAGAGGGTGCAGCACCAGGGCGGCGCTGATCATCACGCCGAGCCCCAGCAGCCAGTGGCTGCGCCAGGGCACTTCGGCCAGCAGTTGCTGGCGGCGCATCAGCAGCAGGCCGGTGAGGATCACGCCGCAGACGGCCGCCAGGGCGATTCCGACCAGACCGAAGACATACGGCAGCACTGCCAGCAGCAGGGCGTTGAGCAGGCTGCCGGCCAGTTCGCAGTTGAGCGGCATGCGCGTATCGCCGGCGGCGTAGGCGTAGCGGGCGAGCAGGGCGTTCCAGGCGCCGAACATCAGCGGTACGGCGAACCACGCCAGCAGTTCCGGCAGCGGGCTGTCGGCGGCCTGGTTGGGCAGCAGCAGGCTGACCAGCGCGGCGGCGGCGCCGATCAACCCGGCCACGGCCGGCAGGGTCAGCAGGGTGGCACTGGCCAGGCCCTTGCGCAGCAACGACAGACGCTCGCTGCCGGCGCTGCCGCTCATCAGTCCGAGCAGTACCTGGTTCAGGCTCATCAGGGCGATCAGCGGCAGGTTGATCAGCTTGCGCGCCAGGTTGATCCAGGTGACCGCGCCTTCACCCAGCAGCGAGGCGACCATCCGTTCCAGCAGGGCCAGGCCCTGGCTCGCCAGGTTGCTGCTCAGCAGCGGGCCGATCTGCTTGAGCAACTCGCGGCCGGCACCGGGGGCGTGTGCCGCCTGCCAGGGTTTCCAGCCGCTGCGCAACAACGACGGCAGCAGCACCGTCGGCATCAGCAGGCTGCCCAGCACGCAGGCGCCGGCCAGGCCGGTCGGCGTCGCCGCATGGCGCAGAATGGCCAGGTACAGTACCGGCGGCAGGTTGAACAGCAGTGAGCCGAGCCCGGCCAGGACGAAGCGCGAACGCGCCTGCAAGGGCACGCAGAACAGCCCATGGAGGATGAAGCCCGGCGCGCACCAGGCCAGCCAGTGCAGGCTGCCGCTGGCCAGTTGATAGCCCTGGCTGTCGAGGCCGGGGCCGATCAGTCGGACCCACAGCGGCGCGCCGACGCTGAGTACGCCGCCCACCAGCACGCCGCCCAGCAGCAGGCGCGGCGCCAGCGCCCCGAGCCAGTTGGCCTGGTCGCCAACCGAGCGTTGCTGGTACAGCGGCAGTGCCGCCGCGCTGAGCAGGCCGGCGGCCAGCGCCATGCGCAGGGCTTCCGGCAGAAACAGCGCGACGAGGAAACTGTCGCTGCGCCCACCGGCGCCCCAGGCGGCCACCAGCAGCCATTCGCGGGCGAAACCGGCGGCCAGGCCGGTGAGGGTCGCCAGGGTCAGCCAGAGGGTCGATCCGAACATCGGCGTGGCTCAGTGGAACAAAGTGAACAGGCCTTTGCCGCCCACCTTGTAGTTGAGGCCACGGCAACGTTCGCCCTTGATCGCCGCATCCGGGCCGCCGACGATGGCGTAGGCCGGAATCGGCTTGGACACCACGCACTGGCCACCGACCACCGCGCCCTCGCCGATGTCGGCACCGAAGGACAGCAGCGCACGGCTGGCGATCCAGGCATAGTCGCGGATATACACCGGCCCACCGACCGCCCAGAATTCCGGCGCGTGGACATCATGCCCGCCAGCGATGATCAGTACGTGGGAAGCAATGGTCACGTGGTCGCCGATGATCAGTCCGCCGCGGGCATCCAGCTGGCAGTGCCAGCCGACCGTGCTGTCGTTGCCGATGCGCAGGCTGTCGACACCCAGCACCTCGGTGTTGCGCCAGACCGTCGAGCCCTTGCCGATTTTCGCCCCGCCCAGACGCAGCCAGAGCAGGCGCAGGGTGTGACTGGGGATCTTGCAGATGAGGATGTTGTAGGCCAGTTCCCACCAGCGCAGCATGCGGTCGCGCAGGGTCGGCCAGTTGATGCCGTAGAGCGGGATCAGCGCGCCCTTGATCTCGCGCCCCAGCAGGGCATAGAAACGCCGGGCCAGCGGGTTTTCGATACGTGGTTCGATGTTCAGGTAGCTGATGAAGCACAGCACGTTGCCCTTGAGCGGTTGTTCGAAGCAGACATCGTTTTCCAGCATCCACTCATAGGCGGCTTGCAGTTCCTCCAGGCTGACGGCCATCTTCTCTGCATATTCGGGCAGGGCCTCTCGCAGGTTCTGCGAGTGCAACATACGGTGTTTCATGGGCGGGCTCCAGAAAGGCTCGAGGCCTTGGGCTTGAGGCGTCGGGCTTCGTGCAGGTTCAGGCCCAGCAGCAGCCAGAACAGGGCGATCAGTACCTGGGTGAAGCTGAAATAGTGGTCGAAGATACCACTGAGCAGGGCGGCCACCAGGCCGGCGGTGCTACCGAGCCAGAGGGCATTGTCCGCAGTCAGGCGGATGGTCTCCTGGTGGGGGCGGGTTTCCCGCCACCAGTTCCAGATGACCGTGACGAACAGCAGCATGCCGGGAATGCCGAGCTTGTAGATGAAGTTCAGCCACAGGTTGGATATCCCCCAGAGGCCGGTACCGGGCACTGGGGGCTCGGTCTTGAAGCCGATACCGAAGGGGAACATCGCCATGGCCTGCGGGAAGTGCGCGTACTCGTCGAAGCGCACGCTGGTACTGGCATCGTTGGTGGAGAAGAGGGTCAGCAGGCGATCCTGCAGCGGCGGATAGAACATCAGCAGGAGGGCGCCGAAGGCCACGCCGCCCATCAGCAGGCGACCGGTGTAGGGCACGCGCTTGCGCGCCAGCCAGATCAGCACCACGATCAGGCTCAGCAGCGCGCCGCGCGAGCCGCTCAGCAGCAGGGCCACCGCGCCCAGGCCGGCGACGGCGAAGCCCAGCGCCCGTGGCCAGCCCTGCCGTGTCAGGCCGAAGCAGAAGGCCACTGGCAGCAGCAGGGCCATGGCGCCGCCCGTGACGTTGGGGTGCATCCATGGCGAGCCCATGCGATTGGACATCGCGCTGAGGCTGTCGCCCAGCACCGCGATACCGCCATAACCGAGCCTTTCCAGGATCGGCGTCATGCTGGTGGCGGTACCGTTCTTGAGGAACACCGGGATCGACAGCAAGAGCATCATCAGGGTGCCCAGCAGCAGGCCGGTCACCACCTGTTCGCGGGCCTTCGGCGTATTCAGCAGGCGTGGCACCAGGAACAGCACCGAGAGGTTGAGCAACCAGCGGATCCAGTTCACCGGGCCGTTGCCTTCGGCGTTCACCGTCAGTTGGCCGACGACGAAGGGAAAGGCGCTGAACAGCATCAACGCCACCAGCAGGCGCTCGGTACGCAGCAACGGCGGCTTGTCCGGCAGGTTGTTGAACATGGCCTGCACCAGCACACTGCCCCAGACCAGCAGGATCAGCGCCTCGGACACCGTGGTGCGGATGCCGATCTGCACCGTCGAGTAGGGCAGGAAGGTGGCGAGTACGCTGAACAGCAACAGGCCCCACAGCGGGTGGCGGATGATCGTCACGATCCCGGCGATACCGACCAGCACTATCAGCACCTTGAAGGCCGGCAGCAGCCAGACCAGCACACCGAAGACCAGGCTGAACAGCAGTGCTATGGGCATCGCGATCGGCATTATTGCAGCTCCCCGAGCAATTGGTTGAAGCGTTCCCGGTAGGCGGCCGTGGCGTAACGGGCGGCCCACTCGCGCAAGGCGCCGGAATCTTCGGCCGGGGCCTCGGCCAGGCTCAGCATCAGGGCGGTCAGTGCCGGACTGTCGGTGGGCGAGAAGCGCGGGCTGTGCGGCGGGGTGATTTCATCCAGCGACGAACCGCTGGCGACCGCGACCGGCGTGCCGACGCTCAGCGCCTCGACCACCGGCAGGCCGAACCCTTCGGCGTAGGAGGGTTGCCACAACCGCTGGGCCTGGCGGTACACCGCGTGCAACTGGGCATCGCTGATACCGCTGAGGTAGTGCAGCCCCGGCAGGTGCCGCAGCGGCGAGGGCAGGTGCTCGGGGTCGCCGATCAGCACCAGTTCCGGGACCTGGTCCGATTGCTGGCGGGCGGTCTGCCAGGCACTGACGAACCAGGGGATATTCTTGCGCGGCTCGCGGGTCCCGACTGCCAGCCAGTAGCGCTCCGGCAACTGCAGGTCGGTGATGTCGGCCGGCTCGCCGCTGAAACCATCGACCAGGTTGGGCAGGACCCGGACCTTGTCGCGGGCCTGCGGGAACAGTTTGACCAGTTCGTCGGCGGTGTACTGCGAGGGTGTCCAGATCCGGTCGGCGACCTTCACCGAGTGACCGATCGACAGCCGGTCGGTGGCGCGATAGATCCGTCTCTTGATCTGCGAGCCGTGGCTGTTCTGCAGCGTCAGCTGGAACAGGTCGTGCAGTTGCAGCACATAGCGCATGCCGGCCGGCTTGCGGCCCAGGGGCAGGCCCATGTTGAAGTTGCAGATATAGACTTCCACCCCGGCCTCGCGCAGGGCACCGGGAAGGAAGCCGGCTTCGAACTTCAGGCGCAGGGGCAGCCGGTGAATGCCTTGCAGCGGCGCCTCCCAGCGTGGGCAATGAACGCGGCGGCGCAACGGATGATCATAGGGCGCCACACCGAACAGTTGCAGTTGCACCGCGGGGTTGGCCCGCAGGGCCTCTTCCAGTGCCAGGTTCTGACGGCCGATGCCGGTTTGGGTGTAGCCCGCCGTCGGGCGGTAATCCAGGCCTATGCGCATACGGACACTTCTTCTTTCTTGAGCTGTGGGAGTCGGGTGTAGACCGCTTCGAGCTGTGCGGCGGCCACGGCCCAGTCGTGTTCGGCCCTGACGTAGGCCCGGCCGGCGTCGGCGATCTGTTGCAGGCGCGCCGGGTCGGCCAGGGCGTCGGCGAGTATCCGGGCCAGCACTTGCGGGTCCTCGCTGCCCAGGTAGTGGCGGCCGTTCTCGACCTTCAGGCCCGAGCTGCCCTGGTCGGTGGTGACCACCGGCAGGCCGGCGGCCATGGCTTCCAGCACCTTGAGCTTGGAGCCGCCACCCTGGCGCAACGGGGCGAAGAACACCGAGGCGCGGCTTTGCAGGGTGCGCAGGTCGGGCACGAAGCCCTGCCACTCGATGCGTGGGTCGCTCCAGCGCTGGCGCCAGGCGTCCGGCAGGCCGTAGCCGGCAATGGCGAAGCGTACCTGCGGATTGAGCTTCCAGAGTGCCGGGAGGATTTCCTCCAGGGCCCACTCCACCGCATCCAGGTTCGGGCTGTATTCGTAGTTGCCGATGAACAGCAGGCGCTGGGCCGCAAGGTCAGGGGTCACGCCGGCGTAATGGCCGGTGTCGACGCCGTTGACCACCACGGCCACCGGCTTGCCGGTCTGTCCGTGCAGAACATCGGCATCGGCGTGGGTCACCGCGACCAGCTCGGTGGCCTGGCCGAACACCCGGGCCTCCCAGCGCCGGTAGCGCCACTGGTCGTACAGGGTGAAGGGTTTCAGCCAGCCGGGCAGCCGGTCGTAGCTGGCCGCACCGAGGGCCGACTCGACATTGTGCTCGGTGAGGATGAAGTCGCGCCCGCTGTCGATCAGTGGTTGCTCGAACGGCTGGAAACTGTAGCTGTGCTCGATCTGGATCACGTCCCAGTGTTCCTCCAGCAACTGGCGGAACTGCTGCTGCAACTGCGGCGCCGAGCCGTTGACGGCGGCCAGCATCGGGTAGGGCGCGAGCAGCGCGGTGAGCAGTGTGCGCAGGCTGCGCAGCGGCCGCCGCGGCACCACGATCAGTCGTTCCAGATGCGGCAGCAGGGTTTGGCGGGTGGCCTCGTCGAGCGCGCTCTTGGACTGCACCAGCAGGGTGATCCGGTGCCCACGGGCGGCCAGGCTGCGCAGCAGGTGGAATTGTCGGGTCTTGCCGCCGCTGGTGGTGGGCCAGGGCAGGTAGGGCAGAGTCCAGAGTATCTTCATGGCGACCACACCAACAGTTGCAGGCTGGTTTTCAGCGGTACGGTGACGGCCTGGCCGTCGCTCAGGTCGGTACGGCTGCCGGCCAGTGGATCGTACAGGGCTGCCTGGGTGACCCCGGGCAACTGCAGGCTGCTGCCGCTGGCGCTCCAGAACATCCACACGCGCGCTCCGTCGTTGCGGGTCCAGGTGACGCTGAACAGGTCGTCGGGGGCATTGCGCAGGTTGGGCGTGTCGGCCGGTTGCAGTTTCGGGCCGGTCACTTCGAGGAAGTTCTTCAGCGCGGTATAGACCGGCTTGGGTTCGCCGTCGAGGTCTACCAGGCCGTAGAACTGATCCCGCGGGGTGGCCCGGGCGTCGAGGTCGCTGAGGTTGAACAGGAAGATCCGCTGGTAGTCCATCGCGCTCATCAGGGCCAGGCGACGCAGGGTGTAGTCCTGCTGGCCGGAGATGCCGATCAGCGCCTGCATTTCCCTGGGCCCGGCATAGCTCGACCAGCCCCATTCGGTGGCCCATACCTGCGATACCCCGGCGCCGTGCAGCGACTTGTTGAGGCTGTTGCCCTTGGTCAGGAAGTCCCTGGCCGTGGCGCTGTCGCCCTCGGGCAGCTCGGAATAGGGGTGGTAGGCGGCGATGAGGTTCTGGCTGGCCAGCCCCTGGCTGACCAGGTTGTCGAGCATCAGCCCCGGGGTGCTGTGCATCTGGCTGTAGTAGGCCAGGCCGGCGGTGGCCACCGGCTTGCCCGGGACCTTCGCGCGGATCGCCCTGGCGGTGGTGGTCAGCAGTTGGTAGTAGGCGGTGGGATCTTCCTTGGGTAGCCAGATGATGTTCGGCTCGTTCCACACCTGCCAGGTGTTCACCTGGGGATAGCGTTCGACCAGGGTCGCCATGCGATCGGCGAACAGGTTGAAGTCCCTGGGCGGGTACTGGTCGGTATTGCTGGCGCCGGCCGGTGCGCTGCTGGCAAAGGCCGGCGAGCCCACCAGGTAGGCGAGGATATTGTAGTTGTGCGCCTGCATCTGCTTCATCGCCGCATCGAGGGCGGCGATGTCATAGACCCCTTGCTGCGGCTCGATCATCGGCCAGTGGATGGTCAGGCGCACCCAGTTCAGGCCCAGCTCGTCGAGCCGGCTCATCTGCTTCTGGTAGATATCCGGCTCGAAATACTGGAACTGCACATTGACCCCGAGGAAGTCCTTCCACTCGATTGCCCGCGGCGCCTTGAGCAGCACCTGGGAGGAGGACTGGGCATCGGTGTCGCGCCACTGCAGGCTGCTGAGGACGCCGGCCAGAGCGACCAGCAACGGCACCCAGAGAATCGGTTTACGCCACATTTTCATGCCCTCGACAGGCCTGCTCGAACACCTGCAGGAAACGGTTGGCGGTCTGGCTCCAGACCCGCTGGTTGCCGATCATGCTGGCGTGTTCGGCCCAGCGGATCGCCAGTTCCGGGCTGGCGCACAGGTGACTGATCTCGGCCGCCAGGGCGGTGACGTTGCCCTGGGGAAAGATCACGCCGTTGCCCTGGGCGACTTCCTCGGCGAACGAGCGGGCGTCGGAGGTGATCGCGCCGCGCCCGCAGGCGGCGGCCCAGGACAAGGCGCCGCTGGTGCCACGCAGTTGGCCGAGCAGCTTGAGCTTGCTCGACTCGCGATAGGGCAGCACCATCACGTGGTGGGCCTGGATCACCTGGGGGATGTCCGCGGCCGGCAGGTCGAGCTGCCAGTCGATGCTGTCCTGCAGGCCGAGGCGCCGGATGTGCTGGCGCAGTTGATCGAGGTAGCTGCCGGACGGGCCGAAGGCCATTTCCGGTTCGCTGCCGCCGGCCAGGGTCAGGCGCAGCCTGCTGCGCAGTTCGGGTTGCTGGGTGAGGGTGATCGCCAGGGCGTCGAGCAGGTCCTCGATGCCCTTGCCGCGGTAGATGAAGCCGAAATACAGCAATTTCAGCGGCTCCAGCGGTGGCAGCGGCGCGGGTTCGATGGCCAGGTTGCCGTGGGGGATCACCGCCATCTGTTCGCCGCGCAGGCCCATGCGCTGGCGCAGGCATTGGCTGCCCGATCGGGTCAGGGTGATCAGCCGGGTCAGGCTGCGGGCCAGTTGCCGTTCCTCGCGCAGGCACAGCGGGTCGGCCAGCACCGTGGCCACCTGCGGCAGGGGCGAGGGCAGGCGGCTGGCCAGTGACAGCGGCCAGGGCAGGCGTTCGCGCCGCCAGACCAGGCGTTCCGGGTCGTGGATGGTGGCCGTCAGTGGCAACCGCGCAAAGCGTGCACGCAAGGCCTTCAGTGCACTGAACTCGGCGAGCCGGCCGCCACCGATTTCCGCGTGCACCAGGTCGATGCCCTGCCAGTCGTGGTCGGCCACCGCCCGGACCGCCCGCTGCGGGTCGTTGCCCAGCCCGGCCAGCGGTGTGCTGACGCGCACGCCCTGGCTCTCCAGGGCCGTCTTCAGGTGGCCGGCATAGTCGGCGATGCCGTTCTGTTCCGGCGGCAGGGGCGCGAGCAGAGCGATATGCATCAGGCGTGACTCCGCAACCGTGCCAGGGTGTTGAGAACCCGCTCCGGAATCTCGAAGCGGCGCCGGTTGAGGATGATGCCGTCGACCCGCTTGAAGGCGGTGTTGAGGGTCGTCAGGGCATTTTCCAGAATCGGCACGGTGGTGGTTTCCGCTTCGATGATCAGGGTGATCAGGTCGGCCTGGCGCAGGATCACGAAGGCTTCCTGGTTGGAGAAGAACGCGCCGGCATTGAGCAGCAGGATCTCCCCCGGTTGCGCCGGGCCATCGCCTTCGATCCGCACGTTGTGGCCGCGCTGGCGCAGCAGTTCGCCGAGGTGTTCGATGACGAAGGTGACCCCTTCGCCGCGGCGGGCCGAGGTCAGGCCGATGCTCAGGCCGTGCTCGGCGACCCGTTCCAGCGGCAGCACGCCGTAGAGCCGGTACATGCTCGCGGTGAAGGCGGTACGCCGCTGCGGGTTGTCGTCGCTGATGTCCTGCAGGCTGGTCCAGACCTTGACCCCGAAGCGCGACTCGATCTTGTCGCCGTCGTGGATACGCTGGTCCAGCAGATAGAAGAAATACAGCGCCAGCAGGCCGACGGCCAGGCTCAGGGGAATCGCCAGCAGGATCATGCTCAGGCTCTTGGGGAAAACCCGGGCTTCGTTGAGGGTGGCCTGTTCGATCACCGCGATGTTGCTGATCCGGCTCTTGTCCAGTTCGCGGTCGATGCGGGCTTTCTCGGTGCTCTCGCTGTACAGCGCGAAGCTCTTCTCGGCGGCATCGAGTTCGCGTTGCAGGCGCGACATCTCCGGTTCGAGCGCCAGGGCCTGGCGGCGGTCCTGTTCCAGTTGTTCAAGCTGGGTCTTCTGCTGCGCGGCCTGGGTCTGCAGGCGGCTGAGGCTGGCCTGCTGGTCGGCGAAACTGTTCTGCAGGCGGGTGTAGACCGGGTTCGGGGCCAGGTTGTCGGAGCGCTGGACCACCGCATTCTGCGCCTTGAGCAGCTTCTCCAGGTTGGCGATGGCGGTGTCCATGGCCTTCACCGGTGGCGCGCCTTCCTTGAAGGTGCGCAGCATTTCCTGACGTTCGATCTGCTTGGAGTTGATCCGTTGCTGCAGGTCCTGGCGGTCGGGGTTGATACTCATCTGCCGACCGATGCTGATTTCTTTCTTCATGCTGTTGAGCTGCGCCTGGATCCGCTCCAGGCCGCTGCGGGTCGAGGCCACGGCACGGGTGGTGTTCAGGTGTTCGCCGCGCAGGTTGTTGAGATTGCGTGAGATATCGTTCAGGCGCTCGGAGATGCTCACCGCCCCCAGTTCGTTGAGGTGGGCCTCGATCTTTTTCTTGTAGTCGAGAATCCGCGCCTGGGTCGCCTTGCTTTCACTTTCATAGAAGGTATAGAGGCTCTTGCGTCCGAGGCTGCGGGTACGTTCCTGCTCGTACTGCTCGATCCAGCTCTGGACGATGGTCTGTGCCACCGCCGGGTTGTTCCAGGTGAAGCTGATTTCCATGACCGAAGAGCCGGGGGCGTGGGTCACGCTGAAGTTCTTCAGCAACTGGTCGGCCAGGCGTTCGACCGGGGTCTGCTTCTCCACCACCCCGAGCAGTTGCAGGAGCCCGCGACCGGCATCGGCCAGCGCTTGCACGGTGCTCTTGACCAGGGTCTTGACCGTCGCCAGGAAGCCTTCCTGTGGCGGCATCCTGGACAGCTCGTTGAGGTACTGCTCGGCCACCAGGCGGGCGATCGGGCGCCCGGTGAGCATGCGCTCCTCGTCGAGAATCGGATCGCGCTGGGCACTGGGAATGATGGTCGCCTGGCGATCGGAGATCTCGATCGGCAGGGTGCTGGTGTCGCGTCCCGGCTTGACCAGCAGCAATGCGGTGGACTCGTAGCGGTTGGGCAGCAGGAAGGCGCCCAGCAGGATGATGATGAGCGTCACCAGCACGGTGATTTTCACTTCGTGCTTGAAGATGAAGAACAGGCGCAACAAATCGCGGAAGGAGCGGATATTGATCATGTCTGTTGTCCTTAACGATCAGTTGCTGTTTTCACGCAGGTTGTAGTTCACCCCGATACCAATCGATTTCTGGAACGGAATCAGCTGGTTCAGGTACAGGTCGACCCACTCGATGCCGTTGCCCACGTGGGACTTGGGCACGAAGATCACGTCGCCGCGTTGCAGCAGTACCGGCGGGCGGTTGCTGATGCCGGCGAGCATGGTGTCGCGGTAGTCGAAGAAATAGGTCTTGTAGCGGCCGTTGTCTTCCTGACGCAGCAGCGCGACGTTGCGGCTGTCACCCACCGGCAGCAGGCCGCCGGCACCGATCAGCGCCTGTTCCAGGGTGGTGGCGGTGGTCACCGAGAGGTTGTTCGGGTTGCGCACCGACCCCCCGACGAACACGGTGTTGCCCGGTGAAGTGGAAATGTTCACGGTCAGCGCCGAGTCCTGGTAGATGTTCTTGAGCTTGTCCTGCAGGAACAGGGTCAGCTCCTGCGGAGTCAGGCCCGCGGCCTTGACGTTGCCGATGTAGGGGTAGGCGAAGCTGCCGTCGTTCATCACGGTGAACAGCGTCAACTCATAGATGGAGTTGGCGGTGAAGGCGGAGATCGAGGGTGCCTCGCCGGTGTTGCGTACGATGCGCAAGGTATCGCCGGCACGGATCCGCTGTGCCGGCAGGGGCTTGCCGGCCAGCGCCTCGCCAGCCCTGTGACCTTCCTCGAGCACGTTTTTCTGCGGCAGCACCACCTTGGCCGGGATGCTGCAAGCGCTGAGTAATAGAACACTGAAGATCAGCAAGGGGGTTTTCATTGGTCGGTCGTCCTGTCGTGCATGTTTACAGCTCCCTGACGGGCTTGGTGTTGGTGCGCTTGCCGCGCTTCAGGATTTGCCGGGTTCGACGGGAGCCCGCCCGTAGATATCGGTGAAGCGCACGATATCGTCCTCGCCCAGGTATTCGCCGCTCTGTACCTCGATCATCACCAGGTCGATCACCCCGGGGTTGACCAGGCGATGGGTCTTGCCCGGCTTGATGAAGGTCGATTCATTGGTGTCGAGCAGAAATTCGTTGTCGCCGTTGGTGACCCGCGCCATGCCGCTGACGACGATCCAGTGTTCGCTGCGGTGGTGGTGCATCTGCAGCGATAGCGAGGCGTTGGGCTTGACCATGATGCGCTTGATCTTGAAGCGTTTGCCCTCCTCGAGCACGGTATAGGTCCCCCATGGCCGGGTCACCGTCCGGTGCAGGCGGTAGGCTTCGTGGCCCTGGCGCTTGAGCTCCTGGGCGATGAGTCTCACGTCCTGGCTGCGCTTGCCGTCGGCGACCAGCAGGGCGTCAGGGGTGTCGATGATGATCAGGTCCTTGAGACCGACCCCGCCGACCAGGCGCTTGGGCGAGTCGATGTAGCAGTTGTTCACGTCGTACAGCACGGTTTCGCCGTTGCACTGGTTGCCGTTGGCATCGGCCGGGGTCAACTCGCGTACCGCCTGCCAGGAACCGATGTCGCTCCAGCCGAGCTGGCAGGGCACCACCGCGACCTTGCGCGAGCGTTCCATCAGCGCATAGTCGATGGAGATATCCGGGGCGAGCCCCAGGGTCTTGCTGTCCAGTTCCAGTTGCAATTCCTGGCTGCCTTCGCGACTGTGGCTGTGGGCCAGGCATTCGTTCATGGCCGCCAGCACATCCGGGGCATGCTCCTGCAGTTCGCGCAGTACCGCGTCGGCGCGCATGCAGAACATGCCGGCGTTCCACAGGTGCAGGCCGCCGTCGACGTAGCGTTGGGCCGTGGCCGCATCGGGCTTCTCGACGAAGCGCGCGACCTGGAAGCTGCCGTCGTCCAGGGCCTGGCCCTTCTCGATATAGCCAAAGCCGGTTTCCGCCTGGGTCGGCACCAGGCCGAAGGTCACCAGCCAGCCCTGATCCGCCAGTTTGCGCGCGCTCTGCACGGCCTTGGCGAAGGCCTCCAGGTCCTTGATCAGGTGATCCGCCGGCAGTACCAGCAATTGCGCATCCTCGCCGTACAACCGGCTGACATGCAGGGCGGCGGCGGCGATGGCCGGTGCGGTATTGCGGCCGAAGGGCTCGAGGATGAAATCCAGGGCCGTGCCGCCCTTGTTCAGCAGACGGTAGTCATCCAGGGTGCGGAAGAACACCTCGCGATTGGTCACGGTCAGCAGGCGCTGCACGTCGGCCAGGCCGGTGGCGCGGCGGAAGGTCTTCTGCAGCAGGCTCTCGCCGTCCGGCAGGCGCATGAAGGGCTTGGGCATCGCTTCGCGGGAAACCGGCCAGAGTCGGGTACCGGCACCGCCGGCGATGATGCAGGGAATGAGCAGGCTCATTTCAGAAGGCCTCGCGTGTCAGGAGCACTGCCGGGACAGTGCGGAACAGAATGTAGAGATCGAACCAGATCGACCAGTTTTCGATGTACTCCAGATCGAACTCCACCCGTTTCTCGATCTTCTCCAGGGTATCGGTTTCACCACGGTAGCCGTTGATCTGCGCAAGCCCGGTGATACCCGGCTTGACCCGATGGCGCGAGGTGTATTCCTTCACCGCTTCCTCGAACAGGATGCCGGCGGCCTTGGTCGCCGTCGCATGGGGGCGCGGGCCGACCATGGACATGCTGCCGACGAACACGTTGAACAGTTGCGGCAGTTCGTCGAGGCTGGTCCTGCGGATGAAGCGTCCGACCCGGGTGATTCGCGGGTCGCCACGGGTGGTCTGTTTTTCGGCGTTGGCGTCGGCCTGGTGCTGGTGCATCGAGCGGAACTTGAACACCTCGATCAGCCGGTTGTTGTAGCCGTAGCGCTTCTGGCGAAACAGCACCGGCCCCGGCGAGTCGATCTTGATCGCTATCGCCACCAGCAGCATGATCGGTGACAGCAGGATCAGCGCCAGGCTCGACAGCACCATGTCCTCCAGGCGCTTGAACATCGGCGACCAGCCGCGCAGGGGGACTTCGGAGGCATTGAACATCGGCAGGTTGGCGACTTCGGTGATGCGGTTGTGGGCATGGCGGAAGGCGACCATGTCCGGCACCAGCAAGACGTTGACCGGCAACCGGCGCAGTTCGCGAATGATGTAGTCCATGCGGTTTTCCGCCGACCAGGGCAGGGCGACCAGCACCTGGGTGACCTTCTCCTCCCGGATCAGTTGTTCCAGGTCGCTGGAGTTGCCCAGCAGCGGCAGGTTGACCATGGTCTTGGGCAGCCGGCCGATACGGTCGTCGATGAAACCGATCACCCCGGAACGGATGTCCTGGTGCTGGGACAGGTATTCGGCCAGGCGCTGGCCGTTCTCGGTGGCGCCGAGAATCACCGCGTTCTGCAGGAAAATGCCGCGTTGCATCAGTTGCTGGAACAGCGCCAGCAGGATCAGCCGCTCGATGCCGAACAACGTCAGGCTGGCGATGAACCAGACCAGCAGTTGCGTGTTGTCCAGGTAGTTGAACAGTTGCAGGCCATGGTGCATGAACAGCAGCAGGCAGAACGCCGAGGACCAGGCGAACAGGGTGATCTGGAAGCGCAGCATGTTGCTGAAGATCGCTTCGGCGTAGACGCCCAGTGCCTGGAAGATCAGTACGCTGATGACACCGAAGAACAGCAGGATGGCCAGGTAGCTCTCGGTGATGTCGGGGGTTTGCTTGCGCAGGTAAACCAGGAGCAGCAGGCCGGGCAGGATGGCGGTGAGCCCATGGACCAGGCGAATGCCGAACAGAAAGTACTCGACCATGCTGGGCCGGGTAAGGAACAGACTGTCGACTGGTTGCAAGCGCATTGAGACCCCCTTCCTTTTCTACCCTCTCGAAATGGCAACTACGAAGCACTTCGGTAGGTAATTCCTATAGCAACGCTCCAGGTTTATTGCGCTGCCCCATCCCTGGTAGACGGTTCTTCTGTCAGATGCAACCGGTCCTGACTGTCATCCAATCAAGGACAAGTCTGACTGCTCTAGTCGTATTCACCCACACATGTGTACATTTTTTCCTCCTGTGTACAGGGTATAGGCTTGAGTAAAGCTCATGAAACAGTCGGTCGCTAATTGAATGACACCCTGTCACTGAAAAAAATTTCCGACGTCGCTGTATTGACGGTCGAGGCCGGTCTAGAGCCGACGCGGGGGCCGGCGATGAAATAAATCCCCGTCACGGCAAGTCGTTTTCATCCGGCTGCGGTCCACATTTGTCAAGGCCATCGACACAGGAGAAAACGCCGATGAGCGAGCGCAAGGCATTGCTGATTCTGCACGGCAAGCAGGCTCTCAACGAGGAAGTCAGGGCAGCGGTCGAGGCCCGGCGCCGTGAAGGCTGGGAGCTGGCCGTTCGGTTGACCTGGGAAGCGGGCGATGCCCAACGCCTGGTCCATGAGGCACTGCACATGGGCTACCGGCAGCTGATTGCCGGTGGCGGTGATGGCACCTTGCGCGATATCGCCGAGGCGCTGGCCGGGACCGAGGCCAGCCTGGTGTTGATGCCGCTGGGCACCGCCAACGATTTCGCCCGTGCCGCCGGCGTGCCGCTGGAGCCGGCCGCGGCCTTGCAGTTGCTGGATGTACCGGCGCGGCCGATCGATCTCGGCGCGGTAGGTGAACAGTTGTTTCTGAATATGGCCACCGGTGGGTTCGGCAGCCAGGTGACGGCCAATACCTCCGAGGACCTGAAGAAGGTGCTGGGCGGCGCGGCCTATCTGTTCACCGGGCTGTCGCGCTTCGGTGAGCTGCATGCCGCCTATGGCGAACTGCAGGGGCCGGATTTCCACTGGCGTGGCGAGCTGCTGGCGCTGGGTATCGGCAATGGCCGCCAGGCCGGTGGCGGGCATGTGTTGTGTCCGCAGGCGCTGGTCGATGACGGCCTGCTCGACATCAGCATCCTGCCGGCTCCCCAGGAGGTGGTCGGTACCTTGCGACGGCTGATGAGCGACGGTTGGGGCCTGGACAACATGTTCGTCCGGGCACGCCTGCCCTGGGTCGAGATCAAGGTCGCCGAGGGCCTGTACCTGAACCTCGACGGTGAGCCCCTGGAGAGCGACAGTCTGCGTTTCGAGGCCCGTCCCGGTGCATTGCGGGTGCACCTGCCGGTGGATTCGCCGCTGCTCAGTCGTCGAGACTGATGATCCGCTCGCGGACCGCGAACAGCACCAGGCCGGCGACGTCGAAAATCTGCAGGCGCTTCATGATCTGTGCGCGGTGGGTCTCCACGGTCTTGATGCTCAGGCCCAGGCCCTGGGCGATTTCCCGGGTGGACTTGCCGCGTACGATCAACCTGAGGATTTCCAGCTGGCGCCCGGTCAGGTTGTGGCTCTGGGCCGGTACCGGTGAATGACGCTGGGCCTGGGTCAGGGCCTGGTTGATCACCGTATGGGCGATCGCCGGGCTGAGGTAGCGCTCGTTGTTGCGCAGGGCCTCCAGGGCCTGGGCCAGTTCGGTCGCGGTGGTGTCCTTGAGCAGGTAGCCGTGGGCCCCGATTTCCAGGGCCTGCATGATCAGTTGTGGGTCGGTGTGCATCGACAGGATCAGCACCTTGCTCTGCGGACGTACCGCCTGCAATTGGCGCAGGGCATCGAGCCCGCCGGTGTCGCGCATCGACAGGTCGAGCAGGATGATATCCGGATTCAGGCGTTCGACGGCTTCGAGCAACTGCGCGCCATCGCTGGCTTCGCCGATCACGGCGTAGCCGGGAATCTCCAGCACCAGGGCGCGGACCCCGGCCCTGATCAGTGAGTGGTCATCCACAAGAAGTAAGTTGCAGGTCATAGAACCTTATTCGTACTGGCTCGTTCGAGGGCGCGGGGGGCCCAGGGAAGAAGGGCTTCGATTTGCGTACCTTTGCCGGGTCCGCTGGTGACTGTCAATCGGCCGCCCAGTTGTTCGGCACGCTCGAGCATGCCGGCCATGCCACGTTGCCCCTGTTCGGCGGGGTTGGCGGCCGGGGAAAAACCCTGTCCGTCATCGGCGATGTACAGCGACAGGCCTTCGGGAAGACGTTTGAGGCGTACCAGCAGGTTGTCGGCCCTGGCGTGGCGCAGCACATTGGTGACAGCCTCCTGGGTCACGCGAAAGGCGGTCACGGCCATCTCCTCGGGCAGCCCGGTCAACTGCTGATGACATTCCAGGCTCCAGTGCAGGCTGGTGTTGCCCAGGGTCTTGAGCAGGTGCGCGCGCAGGCTGGCCTCCAGTCCGAGGCTGGTCAACTGGCGTGGGTTGAGAATGGCCGAGACATCCCGCACCTTGGCCAGGGTTTCGTCCAGGGTGTTGTTCAGATCCGCGCAGTGGCTGCGCAATTGCTCCGGCAGTCGTCCTTGCAGCCACTGGGTCTGCAGCCTGGCGGCGGTCAGCAGTTGGCCGATGTCATCGTGCAGCTCGCGGCTCAGGCGATGGCGTTCGTTCTCCTGCACCTGCAGCAGGCGGTCGGCCAGCTCCTGGGGTTGGAAATTGATCGAGGTGCGCGAATCGCGATACTGCAGCCAGAGACTGGCCAGCATGGCGAGGTTCAACAGCAGCAACCCCAGGGACAGCGGCGAGCCATTGAGGTAAAGCGCCAGGCTGGCGATGGCCGAGGCGACGCACAGCACGACGGTCAGCCGGCGGGCATTCTTGCGTGAGGTGAGCCAAGGCTTTAGTGACTGGAGTCTGGCGTACATAGCGTGTGGAGCCAAATAAGTGTCCGGGGCGAAGAGTCCGGCCGTAACCACTGGCAGGACTCCGTTTGAAAAAACGTTACGGTTCAATATTAATGTACAACTTGATATAGGGGTTGTGGCTAAGTGCTATTACCTTTTGGATCCTATGCCGTTGTCCCGGAATTCATTTTGCCATCAAGTACATAAGCAAGCGGGCAGCATAGTAGCACTTCGTTTAAGGTTGGTCGTCCCTATTGATATATGTCCGCTCGGTCAACTTTCTGCACGCCGGTTCCAGATGACTCGCCAGCCGCTTTGGCTATCGGTTTATGTTTGAAATCGCTGCAGTTTATCGCGCTGTTATTTGCGCGCATAAGAACGCCCGGCTCAAAACACCGAAAGTTGTTCGTTAGTTGGTCTTGGCTTTGTTTGAGGGGAGTGCCCGGGCCTGGCGAGAGGCTTGACCAGGGCTCTGCGGTTCAGGCGGAAGGCCCGGGAAAGGTGATCAGCGTGAAGTCTTTCGCCTCGGCAAGCAGGGTTGTCGAGACTTCGATCTGTGCCGCCAGGTCGGCAATCAGTTCGGCCTGTTCGCTGTCGTCCAGGCCTAACTGGCCGGTATGTGGGTCGATCAGTTCCAGTTGCCACGCCAGCAGGGTCAGGCAGCCCTGCAGGGCCTGCAAGGCGTCGTCGTGCAGGTTGAGCCGTTCGGGCGCGTGGTTCAGCACGTCGTGCACATGCCGGGAAAAGTTCGCCATGCAGTGCACGCCGAGTACGTCGGCCCGGCCGCTCAGCTTGTGCAGGGCGGCCAGCAGGCAGTCGATGGCATCCCTGTCGTTGCGGATCAGCGCCAGATGCTGGCAGCACTCCTGCATCTTTGTTTGCAGTTGCTCTGCTTCCACCAGAAATTCCGGCAGTTTGGCCTGCCATTCTTTACCGTTCAGCATGCTTTATCTCCATGAAACATCGGCAGGCGATAGAAGGTCGCGCTTGGCGAACGGCATTAAGTTGATGTCAGTCAACAGGGCGGAGCGGCAGTCTGCTGCCGATTGTTTCGGTGCAGAGTGATTGCGAAGAATTCTCAGGCAGGTGCGGTCGATGCTCGACAGGCCCACTCGCGGCGAGTGCAAAGATCGCCCAAGAGGACCGATCCAGAGCGTCTTAACCAGAGCTGTGAGGCGTTTTGCCTGGTTTTCCGGCCACCGTCCCGCGATTGAAAGCAAAAGCCTGACTCCATTCATGTAATGAGAATGGCGTCACATTAATGGCTATTGGATATTGCGAATATCAGGTTGCACCTGATTGTTGCTAGGGGATTCCCCTAGGCAGGGGAACAAAAAGCCGATCCGGTGGTCGCCTCGCGCGAGATGTGTCGAGTCCGGACAGTGCACTCAGTAAAGCATGATGTTAATGTGACATCAAACGTTTTGCGTGACATTTTGCATGGGGGTCAAGGTCCGGCGAAAGCGGCCGATAACTCTCATAATGAAGTTCTTTGTATCAGCGCCCCAGGAGTGATTGATGGCCGGCATTCTCGACACGGTAGACCAACGTACGCAACTGGTGGGAGAGAATCGTCTGGAGATTCTCATGTTCCGCCTGGCCGGTCGCCAGTTGTTCGCGATCAACGTGTTCAAGGTGCAGGAAGTCCTGCAACTGCCCAAACTGACCCTGATGCCCCAGCGCCATCCCTTTGTCTGCGGGGTGGTCAACCTGCGTGGACAGACCCTGCCGGTGATCGACCTGTCCCAGGCGATCGGCATGCGTCCGCTGGTGCCGGGCCCCGACAGTACCATTATCGTGACCGAGTACAACCGTTCGGTGCAGGCGTTCCTGGTCGGTGGCGTGGACCGCATCGTCAACATGAACTGGGAGGCGATCATGCCGCCGCCGGGCAGCGCCGGGCGCCAGCATTACCTGACCGCCATCAGCAAGGTCGACGACCAGTTGGTGGAAATCATCGACGTGGAAAAAGTCCTTGCCGAAATCGTGCCGTACAACGCCAAGGTTTCCCGGGAAAAACTCGATGATCCGATCATGGAGCACGCCCGTGGGCGCGAGGTGCTGCTGGTCGACGACTCCAAGGTGGCCCTGTCGCAGTTGCGCGACACCCTGGGCCAGTTGGGGGTGAAGCTGCATATCGCCAGTGACGGCCTCAGGGCCCTGAACATGCTCAAGACCTGGGCCGATTCCGGTGCGGTGATGACCGAGAAACTGCTGATGGTGTTCACCGATGCGGAAATGCCGGAAATGGACGGCTACCGCCTCACCACCGAGATCCGCAACGACCCGCGCCTGCGTGGCCTGTATGTGGTGCTGCACACCTCGCTGTCCGGCAGCTTCAACGAAGCGATGGTGAAGAAGGTCGGGTGCGACAACTTCCTCTCCAAGTTCCAGCCGGACAAGCTGGTGGATGTGGTTCGCCAGCGCCTGCTGCTGGATCATCCCGGCGCCTGACCGAACCTGGGGGCAGGTGTAAGGCCCGCCCCTGGTCGTTGTTATCGTTGCGTTGCCTTTGATTGGGCGAACGGCTCGTATATCGTGGTCTTTTATCCCGGAGCCGGTTCTCATGTTGCGTCTGAGCGCGCTGTATCGTTATCCACTCAAGTCTGCCAAGGGCGAACACTTGTCTCATGCCTCGCTCGATGAGTTGGGGCTGGCGGGGGATCGACGCTGGATGCTCGTGGACGAGGCCAGCGGACGCTTCCTGACCCAGCGTGCCGTGTCCGGCATGAGCCAGTTGTCGGCGCTGTGGAGTGCCGCGGGCGGGCTGACCTTGAGCGCGCCGGGGCATGCGCCGCTGGAGGTGGCGTTGCCGGCCGCCGATGAGCAATTGCGTGGCGTGACCATCTGGAACGATACCCTGCGGGTGCCCGATGCCGGCGATGAAGCCGCGGCCTGGTTGAGCGGCTTCATCGGCAAGCCGGTAAGGCTGGTCCATGTGCCACAGGAGCGGGCGCGCAGCACCGAGGCCGGTTATGGTCGCGATGATGACCGTGTGGCGTTTGCCGATGGCTTTCCTTTGCTGTTGATCGGACAGGCGTCGCTGGAGGACCTGTCCCGGCGGGTCGGGCGCCCGTTGGAGATGCTGCGGTTTCGGCCGAATCTGGTCATCGAGGGCAGCGAGGCGTTTGCCGAGGACCAGTGGAAGCGGATCCGGATTGGCGAGATCGAGTTTCGGCTGGTCAAGCCGTGTTCGCGCTGCATCCTCACCACCATCGATCCGCAGTCCGGTGAGCGCAGCGCCGACCGCGAGCCATTGACCACCCTCAAGACCTACCGGGAGAAGGACGGGAATGTGTTTTTCGGGCAGAACCTGGTCAATGACGGGGTGGGGCGGCTGGAAGTGGGAATGCCGGTGACGATTCTCGAGTGAGCCACCGAGTCTCGGTGGAGCCCGGGTTTCGTGTCGGGCTTACCGGCTCATTCGTGGGCAAGCCCTGCTCAAGTTCCACGGATCACTGATCGTCGAAGAACCGCTCGTGCCAATCCACCAGCGGCTGCGGCGCATTGAGTTTCTGACCGTAGATCACCGCGTAGGACAGCACGTTCTGCACGTACTGGCGGGTCTCGTCGAACGGAATGCTCTCCACCCAGACATCGAAGCTCAGGTGGTTCGCCCCCTTGAGCCACTGCCTTACCCGCCCCGGGCCCGCGTTGTAGGCGGCGGTGGCCAGTACGCGGTTGCCGTTGAACTGGCCGTGCACCTGGCTCAGGTAGGCCGCGCCCAATTGAACGTTCTTGTCCGGATCCAGCACCTGCTGCGGCGAAGCCAGCGGGATGCTGAACTTGCGCGCGGTTTCCTTGGCGGTGCCGGGCATCAGTTGCATCAGGCCGGTAGCCCCGGCGTTGGAGCGCGCATCATCCATGAAGGCGCTTTCCTGGCGGGTGATCGCGAACACCCAGCTCGAATGCAGGCCGCGCAGCTTGGCCTCGCGGACCAGGGTGTCGCGGTGGGCCATGGGGAAACGGATATCCAGGTCATCCCAGTACTGCGCCTGGCTGATGGTGCGGATCGCCGGGAAATACCACTTCAGGTCGTAGGCCAGCTTGGCCTGGGCGACCATTTCGTCGCGGCTGAGGTGGCGGCTGGCGTGGTACCACTCGCGGCGGCCATCGACGATCTGCCCGCGGTCGTGCAATTCCAGGGCACGGCGCACGCCCGGGGTGTTGCGGACCTTGTTGATCAACTGCTGGCTGAGGACCAGTGGCCGGTTGGTCAACTGGTAAGGGGTCTGCGAGCGATCGGCGGCGAGGAAGCCATAGAAGTCACGCTCGCGGGCGACGTTCTTGAGCAGTACCTGCGCCTGCGGGTTCTGCGGCTGGGCCAGTTCCAGGCTGCGGGCCTGCCAGTAGCGCCAGCGGTTGGTGCTGGCCAGGTCCTGCGGCAGGCGGCGGGTCAACTGGTAGGCCTCTTCCCAGCGGCCCAGGCGCAGCAGCAGGCGCAGGCGCCATTCGGTGACGGTGTTGTCGCGCAATTCCGGGTCGTACTGGGTCATGATTTCCAGGGCGCGGCCGTCATAGCGGCGGGCCAGGGTCAGGCCGATCTCGCGGGCGATGGACACTTTCTCGTCACGGGAGAAGTGCATGCTCGTGGCATAACCGTCGAGCAGCGCCATGGCCTTGTCCGGGTCCTGGCGTGCCAGTCGGCGCAGACCCAGACCGACCACGTCGGACATCGCCTCGTCCGCGGGTACGAAACGCGCCGGCTGGCTCAGCAGATCGGGTTTCTGCGCCACCTCGATCATCAGCCGGCCCTGTGGGCCGAGGGTGTTCAGGCCTTTCACCAGGGCCGTGGCCAGACCGTAGTTGCGGGCCTCGGCGGCCAGCTTGACGCGTTGCCAGCGCTTCTGTTCGGTCAGTTGGCCCTGCGCGGCCCAACTGTCGAAGAGGGCATCACAGGCGCTGGGCTGGGTCTTGCCGGTCAGCCAGAGCTTTTCCGCAGTGGCGAAGCCTTCGGCGCGCAGGTTGTGGCTGAGCTGGTACTGGCCGTTGAGGCAGTCCAGCTCGGTGAAGTTCAGCTTGGGGTCGTAGTACTTGACGAAGGGGGCCCAGTCGCCACGTTCGGCCAGCCAGCGCAACCAGCGCAGCTTCATCCAGTTGGCCTGGGGCAGGTCGCCGTGCTCGGCGAGGAACTGCTCGATCTCGGCGTTGCTGGCGGTCTTCAGTCGCGCGGTCAGTTCGTCGTAGGCCAGGTAGGGCTCCAGCGGGTAGCTCTGCAGGGCGCTGCGGTATTGGAAATACGGGCCTGAATCGCCCTTGGCCAGGGCGCGCTTGGCGTCATCGTAGAGTTGACGTTGCTGGGCGAGGTCGACGGCCTGTGCAGCTTGGACGGCGCAGGTGGAAAGAAGCAGACACGATAAGAAGTTGAAAAGACGGCTGCGCATGAGACTTCCGGGCAAAAAAACGGACAAGCACAGGCCGCAAGGCCGGTACTGATTGTCGGGTAGCTTAGCCTTTTGCCGGCGGGGGGCGAAAGTTTTGCCGGCCTCGTGTACGCAACTTGATACCAAATGTCATGTGGCAGGCGACGCGGGCTTCGACCGCTGGCGAAAATCGCGGCCGCCTCGCCGCTCAACATCGGGTAGAATGCGCGCCCGGTTTTTGGAGAAGCTCATGACCCTGCTCAAATTCAGCGATGTGTCCCTTGCTTTCGGCGCCATGCCGTTGTTGGACAAGGTGTCCTGGCAGATCGCCCGTGGTGAGCGGGTGTGCATCATCGGCCGCAACGGCACAGGCAAGTCCAGCATGTTGAAGCTGGTCAAGGGCGACCAGAAGCCCGACGACGGCTCCGTCTGGCGCGCGCCTGCGCTCAAGATCGGCGAACTGCCGCAGGAACTGCCGGTGGCCGACGAGCGCACCGTGTTCGACGTCGTCGCCCAGGGGCTGGACGGCGTAGGGGAGTTGCTGGCGCAGTATCATCACCTGAGCCAGAACATCGTCACCGATGCCGACCTGGACAAGCTGATGCGTGTCCAGCATGACCTCGAGGCCCGCGATGGCTGGCGCCTGCAGACCCTGGTCGAAAGCACCCTGAGCCGTCTGCAGTTGCCGGCCGACAAGACCCTGGCCGAGCTGTCCGGTGGCTGGCGTCGTCGCGTGCTGCTGGCCCAGGCGCTGGTGGCCGAGCCGGACCTGCTGCTGCTCGACGAGCCGACCAACCACCTGGATATCGGCGCGATTGCCTGGCTGGAAGATGCCCTCAAGGAATTCCAGGGCGCGGTGCTCTTCATCACCCACGACCGTTCCTTCCTGCAGAGCCTGGCCACCCGTATTCTCGAACTGGACCGCGGCGGGTTGATCGACTGGAACGGCGACTACGCCAGCTTCCTGGTGCACAAGGAAGCCATGCTGGCGGCCGAGGAGACTGCCAACGCGCTGTTCGACAAGCGCCTGGCCCAGGAAGAGGTGTGGATCCGCCAGGGCATCAAGGCCCGGCGTACCCGTAACGAAGGCCGCGTCCGTGCGTTGAAGGCACTGCGCGTCGAGCGCAGCGAACGGCGCGAGCGCACCGGCAAGGCGAACATCCAGCTGGAAGCCGCGGAGAAGTCCGGCAAGCAGGTGATGGTGCTCGACAACATCAGCTTCGCCCATCCGGACGGCCCGTTCCTGGTCAAGGATTTCTCCATGGTCCTGCAGCGTGGCGACCGTATCGGCCTGCTCGGGGCCAACGGCACCGGCAAGACCACGCTGCTGAAGCTGATGCTCGGCGGTCTGGTACCGACCAGCGGCAAGGTCGAGGAGGGCACCCGCATCGAGGTGGCCTATTTCGACCAGTTGCGCCATCAGCTGGACCTGGAAAAGACCGTGGTCGACAACGTCGCCGAAGGTCGTGACTTCATCGAGATCGATGGCCAGAGCCGCCATGTGCTCAGTTACCTCGGCGATTTCCTGTTCAGCCCGCAGCGGGCGCGCACGCCGGTCAAGGCGCTGTCCGGTGGCGAGCGGGCGCGGTTGCTGCTGGCCAAGCTGTTCAGCAAGCCGGCCAACCTGCTGGTGCTCGACGAGCCGACCAACGATCTCGATGTGGAAACCCTCGAGCTGCTGGAAGAAGTGCTGTTGACCTTCCAGGGCACCGTGCTGATGGTCAGCCACGACCGGGCCTTCCTCGACAACGTGGTGACCAGCACCCTGGTGTTCGAAGGCGAGGGCAAGGTTCGCGAGTACGTCGGCGGCTATCAGGACTGGCTGCGCCAGGGCGGTTCGCCACGTTTGCTGGGCGTGACCGAGAGCAAGTCCGGCAAGGCCGGGCTCGAGTCGGCGATCGTCACGGCGCCCCCTGCGCAGGTGGCGCCGGTGGTCGAAGCGCCAGCGGCGAAGAAGAAGCTCAGCTACAAGCTGCAGCGCGAGCTGGAAGCTCTGCCGGGCGAGATCGATGCCAAGGAGCAGGCAATCGCCGCCGTGCAGGCCGAGATGGCCGAGGCGGGGTTCTATCAGCGCCCGGTTGCCGAAACGACCGCCGTGCTGGCCAGGCTGGAAACGCTGCAGACCGAACTGGATGCGATGGTCGAGCGCTGGGCCGAGCTGGATGCCTGATTGATCGGGAGGGGATAAAAAAGCCCGGCTTCACCAGGTGAGGCCGGGCTTTTTGCAGGAGCCGTTTTTGCCCCGTGGCTTGCCGGGCGTGGCCCTTGTGGGGGTCTGATTCCCCGCGAATGGCCTTTCGCGGGGAATCAGTTGCACTGTGTTGTCTGCTTCGCGGGCCAGCCCGCTCCCACGGGGTTTGGGTGTCTGTCAAAGGGGTGTCGGGGTTCAGCCCTTGTTCTGCAGGCGCACGGCGAGGACGTCACAGGGGGCGCCGTGGAGCACGTCGTTGGCCGTGGAGCCGAGCAGCAGGGCCAGGCCGTGGCGGCCGTGGCTGCCGACCACCACCAGGTCGCAGTGCTGCTCCTTGGCCAGGTGATGGATTTCCTGGCGCGGTTGGCCGTAGGTCAGGTGGCAGGTGTCTTTCGAGATCTCGGGGTACTTGTTGATCAGCCGCTCCAGGCGCTCCTTGGCCTGGTCGAACTGCTGTTGCTGCAATTGAGACAGGTCCATCGGGACGTCGCCGCCAAAGGCCATGGCCATGGGCTCGACGATATGGACCAGCGAGAGCTTGGCGTTGTTGCTGACCGACAGTTCACGTGCGCGATGAATGACCGGGTCGCACTCTTCCGTCAGGTCGACGGCAACCAGAATGTGGTTGTAGGGCATTGCAGGCACCTCCTGAGGATCGCAATTGTATTGATTATGGCTCGTTTCAAGCTGATTGGTTCTGCCCTGAATCAATCGCTCATGAATAATCTTCGGGGAGTAGAGATATGACGGTCTGGATAGTGGTGTCAATCCTGGCGGTGGTTCTCAGTCCTCTGGCATGGTTGCGTCCGTCGCGCCGCCAGAGCGATCGGATGGCCCTGCGCATGGAAGCGCGCCGTATCGGCCTGGGCATGCAGCTGGCGCCTCAGGAGTGGCCGCACTGGCTGTCCCCGCAGCCGCCGAGCCCGTGTGCGCAATACCATCGGCCGCGACGCGGCAAGGCGCCGCAATGCTGGTGTTACTGGCAGGGCGAGCCGGGAGTCTGGCTCAACCGGTGGCGGGAAGTGCTCACGGACGAGGCTCTGCTGGCGCATTTGCGGACGTTGCCGGCCAATGTCTACAAGGTCGAGGCGGATACACAGATGATCGCGCTCTGCTGGGGCGAGCGTGGTGATGCGCAGGTGCTCCAGGATATCGCCACCGTGCTCAAGGCGCTGGCCTGACCGACAGGGGGCAGTTCATCGGCCCAACCGCTCTGGCACCTTCCCTTCATAAAAAGTGTCCATATTTTCCACTAGGCTCTTTCTTGGAGTCTGGTAGGCCCGTTCCTGGTTTTATGCCTGATCTGGTCGCTTCGCCTGTTATTGATTTCATGAATGAAGCTTCATCAGGCCGGCTGCGGCGGCACCTGCGCGCCTGGAAAGTGACCGGAAAGTCGTATTTTTCGGGGTGTTTTCGGCAATTGACAATTGCCGCGAATTCCGTGAAGGTGTCCACACCCAAATCAAACGGGCGTATGAATTGAGCGTTTGTCTGACAGACGGCTCTTACAGAATCCCGACTATCGCGTCGGCGGGTGTGCCTGGCGGCTGGGCGTGGCAGTGACGGTGACGTCAATGCGGGCCGGAAGTTAGCGACCGACGTGTACTGTTCAGCTTCCATATCGTGGAGATCAGTTGATGATTTACGAAGGTAAAGCCATCACGGTTAAGGCTCTTGAAAGTGGCATCGTCGAACTCAAGTTCGATCTCAAGGGTGAGTCCGTCAACAAGTTCAACCGTCTCACCCTGAACGAACTGCGTCAGGCGGTGGACACCATCAAGGCCGATGCCTCGGTCAAGGGTGTGATCGTCAGCAGCGGCAAGGACGTGTTCATCGTCGGCGCCGACATCACCGAATTCGTCGACAACTTCAAGTTGCCCGATGCCGAGCTCGTGGCCGGTAACCTCGAAGCCAACAGGATCTTCAGCGATTTCGAAGACCTGGCCGTTCCGACCGTGGCCGCGATCAACGGCATCGCCCTGGGCGGCGGTCTGGAAATGTGCCTGGCCGCGGACCTGCGGGTCATGTCCGGCAGCGCCAAGATCGGTCTGCCGGAAGTCAAGCTGGGCATCTACCCGGGCTTTGGCGGTACCGTGCGCCTGCCACGCCTGATCGGTGTGGACAATGCCATCGAGTGGATCGCCGCCGGCAAGGAAAACCGTGCCGAAGACGCCCTGAAAGTCGGCGCCGTCGATGCCGTGGTGGCGCCTGAGCAACTGCAGCAGGCCGCCCTGGACCTGGTCAAGCGCGCCATTTCCGGCGAGATCGACTACAAGGCCAAGCGCCAGCCGAAGCTGGACAAGCTCAAGCTCAACGCCATCGAGCAGATGATGGCCTTCGAAACCGCCAAGGGCTTTGTCGCTGGCCAGGCTGGCCCGAACTACCCGGCACCGGTCGAGGCGATCAAGACCATCCAGAAGGCCGCCAACTTCGGTCGCGACAAGGCCCTGGAAATCGAAGCCGCGGGCTTCGTGAAACTGGCCAAGACCTCGGCGGCCGAGAGCCTGATCGGCCTGTTCCTCAACGACCAGGAACTGAAGAAGAAGGCCAAGGCCTACGACGAAATCGCCCAGGACGTGAAGCAGGCCGCCGTACTCGGCGCCGGCATCATGGGGGGCGGTATCGCCTACCAGTCGGCGTCCAAGGGTACGCCGATCCTGATGAAGGACATCAACGAGCACGGTATCGAGCAGGGCCTGGCCGAAGCCGCCAAGCTGCTGGTCAGCCGTGTCGAGAAAGGCCGCATGACCGCGGCGAAGATGGCCGAGGTGCTCAATGGCATCCGTCCGACCCTGTCCTACGGTGACTTCGGCCACGTCGACCTGGTGGTCGAAGCGGTCGTCGAGAACCCGAAGGTCAAGCAGGCGGTGCTGGCTGAAGTGGAAGCCCAGGTCAAGGAAGATGCCGTACTGGCGTCCAACACCTCGACCATCTCCATCAGTCTGCTGGCCAAGGCCCTCAAGCGTCCGGAAAACTTCGTCGGCATGCACTTCTTCAACCCGGTGCACATGATGCCGCTGGTGGAAGTGATCCGTGGCGAGAAGTCCAGCGAACAGGCGATCGCCACCACCGTGGCCTATGCCAAGAAGATGGGCAAAAACCCGATCGTGGTCAACGACTGCCCGGGCTTTCTGGTCAACCGTATCCTGTTCCCGTACTTCGGCGGTTTCGCCAAGCTGGTCAGCGCCGGCGTGGACTTCGTCCGTATCGACAAGATCATGGAGAAGTTCGGCTGGCCGATGGGCCCGGCGTACCTGATGGACGTGGTCGGTATCGATACCGGTCACCACGGTCGCGACGTTATGGCCGAGGGCTTCCCGGATCGCATGAAGGACGATCGTCGTTCGGCTGTCGACGCACTGTACGACGCCAAGCGCCTGGGCCAGAAGAACGGCAAGGGCTTCTACGCCTACGAGACCGACAAGCGCGGCAAGCAGAAGAAGGTCGCCGACCCGTCGGTGCTGGAAGTGCTCAAGCCGATCGTTTACGAGCAGCGTGAAGTGACCGACGAGGACATCATCAACTGGATGATGATCCCGCTGTGCCTGGAAACCGTGCGCTGCCTGGAGGACGGTATCGTCGCCACCGCCGCCGAGGCTGACATGGGCCTGGTCTACGGCATCGGTTTCCCTCCCTTCCGTGGCGGTGCGCTGCGCTACATCGACTCGATCGGTGTGGCCGAGTTCGTTGCCCTGGCTGACCAGTACGCCGATCTGGGCGCGCTGTACCACCCGACCGCGAAGCTGCGTGAAATGGCCAGGAACGGCCAGCGGTTCTTCGGTTAAGCGCCCACACTAGAGCGAGAGTGAACTATATGAGCTTGAATCCTAGAGACGTCGTGATTGTCGACTTCGGTCGTACTCCGATGGGCCGCTCCAAGGGCGGCATGCACCGCAACACCCGTGCCGAGGACATGTCCGCGCACCTGATCAGCAAGCTGCTGGAACGCAACACCAAGGTCGACCCGAACGAGGTCGAGGATGTGATCTGGGGCTGCGTCAACCAGACCCTGGAGCAGGGCTGGAACATCGCGCGCATGGCCTCGCTGATGACCCAGATCCCGCACACCGCGGCCGGCCAGACCGTCAGCCGCCTGTGTGGTTCGTCGATGAGCGCGCTGCACACCGCCGCCCAGGCGATCATGACCGGCAATGGTGACGTTTTCGTCGTTGGCGGCGTCGAGCATATGGGCCATGTCGGCATGATGCACGGTGTCGACCCGAACCCGCACCTGTCGCTGTACGCGGCGAAAGCCTCGGGCATGATGGGCCTGACCGCCGAGATGCTCGGCAAGATGCACGGCATCACCCGTGAAGCACAGGACGCCTTTGGCGTGCGCTCCCACCAGCTCGCCCACAAGGCGACCGTGGAAGGCAAGTTCAAGGACGAGATCATCCCGATGCAGGGTTATGACGAGGCCGGCTTCCTGAAGGTCTTCGACTACGACGAGACCATTCGCCCGGAAACCAACCTGGAAAGCCTGGCGGCGTTGAAGCCGGCGTTCAACCCCAAGGGCGGTACCGTGACTGCGGGTACGTCGTCGCAGATCACCGATGGTGCCTCGTGCATGATCGTGATGTCGGCGCAGCGCGCCCAGGACCTCGGTATCCAGCCACTGGCGGTGATCCGTTCGATGGCGGTGGCCGGTGTCGATCCGGCGATCATGGGTTATGGTCCGGTGCCGGCGACCCAGAAGGCGCTCAAGCGTGCCGGTCTGTCGATCACCGACATCGACTTCATCGAGCTCAACGAAGCCTTCGCCGCACAGGCCCTGCCAGTGCTGAAGGACCTGAAAGTGCTCGACAAGATGGACGAGAAGGTTAACCTGCACGGCGGTGCCATCGCCCTGGGTCACCCGTTCGGTTGTTCCGGTGCACGGATTTCCGGCACCCTGCTGAACGTGATGAAACAGAACGGCGGGACTTTCGGGGTGTCCACCATGTGCATCGGCCTCGGCCAGGGCATTGCCACCGTCTTCGAACGCGTCTAAGCGTTTCGATGACGGAAACCGGGGCCTGGTGCCCCGGTTTTTGTTTTTCCGATTTTTTTTATTTTATTTTGTAAGAGGGCCGATACATGACTTTGCAACCCGGGCTCTATCAGCACTACAAGGGGCCGCAGTACCGCGTTTTCAGTGTGGCGCGGCATTCCGAGACCGAGGAGGAAGTGGTGTTCTACCAGGCGCTGTATGGCGAATACGGTTTCTGGGTACGCCCCTTGAGCATGTTCCTGGAGTCGGTCGAGGTTGACGGCGAACGGGTACCACGCTTTGCTTTGGTGCAGGCCGAGCCGAGTATTTTTTCCAGGGCTTGAGGGCTGGTCGCGCAGCACCCTGTGCTTGACCTCACCTTGTTGCCACTATATATAGCGGTGCCGCGCCAGGCGCGGGCTGCGCTCTCACTTCTAGCATTCAGGAATTTTCCGATCCATGGGCAAATCGCTGGTCATTGTGGAATCCCCGGCTAAGGCCAAGACCATCAACAAGTATCTGGGAACCCAGTACGTGGTGAAGTCGAGTATCGGCCATATCCGAGACCTGCCCACCAGCGGTTCGGCCAGTGCCGTCAAGGAGCCTGCCGCCAAGCGCGGCAAGGCCGCTGCCGGCGAGGCGCCTGCGCTCTCGGCGAAAGAGAAGGCGCGCAAGCAACTGGTGGCGCGCATGGGCGTCGACCCGGACCACGGCTGGAAGGCCCGCTACGAGATCCTTCCCGGCAAGGAGAAGGTGATCGAGGAACTGCGCCGCCTCGCCAAGGATGCCGACACCATCTATCTCGCAACCGACTTGGACCGCGAGGGGGAAGCCATTGCCTGGCACCTGCGCGAAGCCATCGGTGGTGATGACAGCCGCTACAAGCGCGTGGTGTTCAACGAAATCACCAAGAAGGCGATCCAGGAGGCCTTCTCGGCACCGGGCGAGCTGGATATCGACCGCGTCAACGCCCAGCAGGCGCGACGCTTCCTCGACCGCGTGGTCGGCTACATGGTCTCGCCGCTGCTGTGGGCGAAGATCGCCCGTGGCCTGTCCGCCGGCCGTGTGCAATCGGTGGCGGTGAAGCTGGTGGTCGAGCGCGAGCGCGAGATCCGTGCGTTCATCCCCGAAGAGTACTGGGAAGTGCATGCCGACCTCGGCACGGGCAAGGGTGCCAAGGTGCGCTTCGAAGTGGCTCGCGAGAACGGCGAGGCCTTCAAGCCGCTGAACGAAGCCCAGGCCATGGCCGCGTTGGAGAAGCTCAAGGCGTCGGCCTACACAATCGCCAAGCGCGAGGACAAGCCGACCAGCAGCAAGCCGTCGGCACCGTTCATTACGTCCACCCTGCAGCAGGCGGCGAGCAACCGCCTGGGCTTCGGGGTGAAGAAGACCATGATGATGGCCCAGCGTCTCTACGAAGCCGGCTACATCACCTATATGCGTACCGACTCGACCAATCTCTCGGCCGACGCCGTGGCGATGGCGCGGACCTATATCGAGAGCGAATTCGGCGCGAAATACCTGCCGTCCGCCCCCAACGTCTACAGCAGCAAGGAAGGCGCCCAGGAGGCGCACGAGGCGATCCGGCCTTCCGACGTCAATACCGATCCAAGCAAGCTGTCGGGCATGGAGCGTGACGCCGAGCGCCTGTACGAGCTGATCTGGCGCCAGTTCGTGGCCTGTCAGATGCTGCCGGCGCAGTACCTGTCGACCACCGTCAGCGTCGCCGCCGGCGACTTCGAGCTGCGTGCCAAGGGCCGTATCCTCAAGTTCGACGGCTACACCCGGGTCCTGCCACAATTGAGCAAGCCGGGCGACGACGACGTCCTGCCGGACATGGCCCAGGGCGAGGTGCTGAAGCTGATCCAGCTCGATCCGAGCCAGCACTTCACCAAGCCGCCGGCGCGTTATTCCGAGGCCAGCCTGGTCAAGGAAATGGAAAAGCGCGGCATCGGTCGTCCTTCGACCTATGCGGCGATCATTTCCACCATCCAGGACCGCGGCTACGTGGCGCTGCACAACCGTCGCTTCTATTCCGAGAAGATGGGCGACATCGTCACCGAGCGCCTGGCCGAAAGCTTTGCGAACCTGATGGACTACGGTTTCACCGCGGACATGGAGGAGAACCTCGATGACGTGGCCCAGGGCGAGCGCGACTGGAAGAACGTGCTCGACGAGTTCTACGGCGACTTCAAGAAGAAGCTCGAAGTGGCCGAGGGCGCGGAAAACGGCATGCGCGCCAACCAGCCGGTGATGACCGATATCCCATGCCAGACCTGCGGTCGGCCAATGCAGATCCGTACCGCCTCGACCGGCGTGTTCCTCGGTTGCTCGGGCTACAGTCTGCCGCCGAAAGAGCGTTGCAAGGCCACCGTGAACCTGGTCCCGGGTGACGAGATCGCCGCGGACGACGAGGGCGAGTCGGAGTCCCTGGTGCTGCGCGGCAAGCATCGTTGCCCGATCTGCAGCACGGCGATGGATGCCTACCTGCTGGACGAGAAGCGCAAGCTGCACATTTGTGGCAACAACCCGGATTGCGCCGGCTACGAGATCGAGGAGGGCAACTACCGGATCAAGGGCTACGAAGGGCCGAGCCTGGAGTGCGACAAGTGCGGCAGCGAGATGCAGCTCAAGACCGGCCGTTTCGGCAAGTTCTTCGGTTGCACCAACCCGACCTGCAAGAACACCCGCAAGTTGCTCAGGAGCGGCGATGCGGCGCCGCCGAAGATGGACCCGGTGAAGATGCCGGAGCTCAAGTGCGAGAAGGTCGACGACACCTATATCCTGCGTGATGGTGCTTCGGGCCTGTTCCTGGCGGCGAGCCAGTTCCCGAAAAACCGCGAGACCCGTGCGCCGCTGGTGCTCGAGATCGTCCCGCACAAGGCTGAGATCGATCCGAAGTACCACTTCCTCTGCGAAGCGCCGCAGAAGGACCCGGACGGTCGTCCGGCGGTCATCCGCTACAGCCGCAAGACCAAGGAGCAGTACGTGCAGAGCGAGGTCGACGGCAAGCCGACCGGCTGGAAGGCGTTCTACGACAGTGGCAAGTGGAAGGTGGAAGACAAGCGTCAGGGCGCCTGACCCGGTTGTCGGTTGAGGCCCTGGCCCGCGCAGGGCCGGGCCTGATGCAAAACCCGGTGCTCCCTCCCTGTAAGCCGGGCTTGCCCGCGAAGCTTCTGGCGTCCTTGAAGGCGCATTCGCGGGCAAGCCCGGCTCCTGCCGGAAGGGCCTGTGTGATCTCTTTTTGGGAGTGCGCCATCATGGCCAACGAACTCTATACCCGTACCAACCAGAAGATCTTCTACGCCGGCCTCGCTCTGGAAGCCCTGGGCAAGGCCGAGGAGAGCCGGGCGATGAACGCGCTGGCGCTGACCCAGGCCGAGCGCGAAGCCGCGGTATTCCATCTCTACGGCGCCTTGCTCGGGCTGTGCCATGAGATCGCCGGCTTCTACCGCCTGCCCCAGGCCAGTGCCCCGCGCGCCGAGCTGTTGCTGACCCGGGAGGTGCTGGAATCCATCGCCATTCCGGAAATGGCCGAGCTGGTGGAGCTGGCCCACAGCCCGCAAAGCTGGCTGGCACGACTGATCGCTGCCCACTCTGCGCTCTACCTGCCGCCCCAGGCGCCAAGAAAGCCCAAGGGTGACGTGTTGCAGCCGTTGATCGAGGCGGTCAGTCTGGACGAGGAGGTCGCGCCGGAGTTGGGACGCGAGGAGCTGGAAAGCTGGCGGCAGAACCTCAAGGCCCTGGCGATTCGCTTCCGTGACGGGCTGAGCGAGTGCTGATTCGCACGCTCAGGATGTAGGTTCCGTCTGTCAGTTGTTCATCAGGCGGTAACGAAAGCTGTTGAGATCTTGAGCGAGTTGCCATGAATGACTGGTATGATATTAGTGGCCTATTGGCTGAATTCGCGTGCATCCATCCGAATTGACCCTACAGGCCACCAGCCTTTCGTGGAGAACAGACTTTTATGCCTACGTCCTTTCTAGAAATTGTCGAGCTGCCGGACGGCCGTATCGAGCTGCGCCGCGCCGAGGACGAAGGTTCTCTGGTCACTCTGAACTTCTCCGAAGACGCCAAGGCTTTCCTGCAGGGCCAGCATGTCGAAGTGGCCAAGGCCATGCTGAGTGTTGGCGTGCAGATGGCGGGGCGTCTGGTGGAAGGCGAACTCGAGAAAGAAGACGACGGCCCGCGGGTTCTTCACTGAGTAGCGCTCATGCCTGGCTCGGGCACCTATCGGTAACGAGTCGTTGGTCCTGATTGGCTTCTCTGCCCTGGAGAAGCCTTGTGGGTAGGTACAAAGAGCCTGCCTGGCTTTCCTGGCTGTCCCTGGCCCCGCTTCAAGTCCACTTCAACCCAGGCGAATATTCAGGCTCTGTGCGTCGCCCTTGCGCGCGGCGTTGATCAGTTGCTGACGAGCGCTGCTGTTCAGCGGGTTCAACCAACTCACCACGGTGTGGCTGCGCCCCAGGCGCAAGGCTTCGCAAGCCAGTTGCTGGGCGTTCTGTGCGCTGCCGGGCTGCAGCAGCAGAATCCGCTCGCGGTTCAGCCCGGCTTCCCGCAGCCAGGCCTGGGTGACACTGGCGGGCGGGGCGATCAGGGTGAGCCAGCGGGCATCCTGGTCCTGGCTCAGCTCGCGCAGGATAGGAGCCAGCAGGCTCAGGCAATTCCCACCGCGCAGCGATAATTCGCTGAAGGCCTCGGGCTCGGTGCTCCAGGGTGTTTCGACCACGTCCTTCAGGACGGGGGCCAGCGGCTGCATCATGAACGCTTCGAACAGGGGCAACTGGGCGTGTTGTGGAGTCTGGAATTGCATGATGCCTCCTTCAGCGGCGAATGACGCCGACGCTCAAACCTTCGATGACGAAGTCCTGCTCTTTCAGGTTGACTTCGATAGGGGCGAATTCGGGGTTTTCCGCCAGCAGCCAGACCTTGCTGCCTTCGCGCTTGAAGCGTTTGACGGTGACTTCCTCGCCGATGCGCGCCACCACGATCTGGCCGTTGCGGGCCTCGCGGCAGGTGTGTACGGCCAGCAGATCGCCGTCGAAGATGCCGACGTCCTTCATGCTCATGCCGTGAACGCGCAGCAGGTAGTCGGCCCGGGGGTGGAAGAAGGTCGGGTTGATGTTGCAGGATTCCTCGACATGCTGCTCGGCGAGGATGGGCGCACCGGCGGCGACGCGACCGATGATCGGCAGGGTGGATTCGTCGACCTTGGCTTCGAAGCCGGGAATGCGAATGCCCCGTGAGGCGCCCGGCGTCATTTCGATCGCGCCCTTGCGGGCCAGGGCCTTGAGGTGCTCCTCGGCCGCGTTCGGCGACTTGAAGCCCAGTTCCTGGGCGATTTCCGCACGGGTGGGCGGATAGCCGTTGTCATCCAGGCAGCGTTTGATAAAAGCCAGAATCTCAGCTTGGCGGGGCGTCAGTTTTAGCATTTTGATGGCTCTGTCTTTTTATACAGTGACTGGAATTATATACAGTGGGAGGCGCTTGGCAATCCTCCTTTTCACGGTGGCCGCCGGACGGTTGTCGGGGAGGGTGTCGGCCGCCATCGTGAGCGTGCTGCTACAGGTGGCCGGTTCTATGATTTAATACCTGACTGACTGGCCGGAAATGGACCGGCAGACTTGACATTCCGTGGGCTGAAACGTATGTTTCAAACAAGTGTTTGTCAGGCGGAGTAGCCATGGCCCAGTCGGAAACCGTTGAACGCATTCTCGATGCTGCCGAGCAATTGTTCGCGGAAAAAGGTTTCGCCGAGACCTCGTTGCGATTGATCACCAGCAAGGCAGGGGTCAACCTGGCGGCGGTGAACTACCATTTCGGCTCGAAAAAGGCCCTGATCCAGGCGGTCTTCTCGCGTTTCCTCGGGCCGTTCTGTGTCAGCCTCGATCGCGAGCTGGAGCGCCGCCAGGCCAAGCCGGAGGTCAAGCCGACCCTGGAAGAACTGCTGGAAATCCTCGTTGAACAGGCCCTGGTGGTTCAGCCGCGCAGCGGTAACGACCTGTCGATCTTCATGCGCCTGCTGGGCCTGGCCTTCAGCCAGAGCCAGGGGCACCTGCGACGTTACCTGGAAGACATGTACGGCAAGGTGTTTCGCCGCTACATGCTGCTGGTCAATGAAGCGGCCCCTCGTATTCCACCGATCGAGCTGTTCTGGCGCGTGCACTTCATGCTCGGTGCGGCCGCCTTCAGCATGTCCGGGATCAAGGCGTTGCGGGCGATCGCCGAGACCGACTTCGGCGTCAACACCTCGATCGAGACGGTGATGCGCCTGATGGTGCCCTTTCTGGCGGCCGGCATGCGTGCCGACAGCGGCGTGACCGACGAGGCCATGGCTGCGGCACAATTGCGTCCACGCAGCAAGTCGGCGGCACCTGTCGTCAAGGCCTGACGCATTCGGGTGGGCGCGCTGGCCTTGATCGGCTAAGCTTGCCGCCCATGCGCGATTCCTTTCCTCCCCCTCTTTTCCTTTTTCCCGTTCATCTGCCGGATGCCCTCCGCGGCAGGGCGTTCACGCGCCTGGCTTTTCTTCACAAGGATTTCCTATGAGTACTGCCCTGCAAGGCTCCCTGATGGTCGATATCGCCGGCACCTGGCTGACGGCCGAAGATCGCCAGTTGTTGCGCCAGCCGCAAGTGGGCGGGCTGATCATTTTCGCGCGCAACATCGAGAGCCCGCGCCAGGTTCGTGAGCTGAGCACGGCGATCCGCGCGATTCGTCCGGACCTGCTGCTCGCCGTCGACCAGGAGGGTGGGCGGGTGCAGCGTTTGCGCCAGGGCTTCGTGCGCCTGCCGGCGATGCGGGCGATTGCCGATAACCCGAATGCCGAGCGCCTGGCCGAGCACTGTGGCTGGCTGATGGCGACGGAGGTGCTGGCGGTTGGGCTCGATCTGAGTTTTGCCCCGGTGCTCGACCTGGATCATCAGCGCAGTGCGGTGGTCGGCAGCCGTTCCTTCGAGGGCGATCCCGAGCGTGCGGCCCAACTCGCCGGGGCGTTCATTCGCGGGATGAAGGCAGCCGGCATGGCGGCGACCGGCAAGCATTTCCCCGGGCACGGTTGGGCCGAGGCGGATTCCCATGTGGCGATTCCGGTCGACGAGCGCAGCCTGGAGACCATTCGCGCCCGTGACCTGGTGCCTTTCGCCCGCCTGGGCCAGCAACTGGCCGCGGTGATGCCGGCCCATGTGATCTATCCACAGGTCGATGCGCAACCCGCCGGTTTCTCGCGGCGCTGGTTGCAGGAGATTCTGCGCGGTGAGCTGAAGTTCGACGGGGTGATCTTCAGTGACGACCTGTCCATGGCCGGTGCCCATGTGGTGGGGGATGCGGCGAGCCGTATCGAGGCGGCCTTGTCGGCTGGCTGCGACATGGGGCTGGTGTGCAATGACCGGGCGGCGGCGGAGCTGGCCCTGAGCGCGGCGCAGCGTCTTAAGGTGACGCCATCGTCGCGGATTGCGCGGATGCGTGGACAGGGGTTTGCGCGGACCGATTATCGCCAGGAACCGCGGTGGCTGGAGGCGCTTGGGGCGCTGCGCGAGGCTCAGCTCATCGATTGAGTGGCGTCATAGTCGAGGGGCCATTCGCGGGCAAGCCCGGCTCCTACAGGGTATGTGTCGTACATCGGATAGGTGTAGGGCACGAATCTGTAGGAGCCGGGCTTGCCCGCGAAGCTTTTAAAGGACGTCAACGCCCGGCTTTCTTGTCCGGCAACGGCGCGAACAGCGCCTCGATATCCTCGTTCTGCAACTGCCAGTCGCCGGCCTGGCGCCCGTCGAGCACGCCGGCGGCCAGGTCGGATTTTTCCTGTTGCAGGTGCTGGATCTTTTCCTCGACCGTACCCCGGGCAATCATCTTGTAGACGAAAACCGGCTTTTCCTGGCCGATCCGGTACGCCCGATCGGTCGCCTGGTTTTCCGCCGCCGGATTCCACCACGGGTCGTAGTGGATCACGGTGTCGGCTTCGGTCAGGTTCAGGCCGACGCCACCGGCCTTGAGGCTGATGAGAAAGATCTGCAGTTTGCCGCTCTGGAAGTCCTTCACCGGCGCGCGTCGGTCCCGCGTCTGGCCGGTCAGCAGGCCGTAGGCGATATGGCGTTTCTTCAGCTCGGCCTCGATCAGTGACAGCATCGAGGTGAACTGCGAGAACAGCAGGATCCGTCGGCCCTCGGCGAACAGTTCCTCGAGCATTTCCATCAGGCTGTCGAGCTTGCCGGAGGCGCTGCCGCGGGTCGGTGGCGTGGCGTCGCTGACCAGGCGCAGGTCGCAGCAGACCTGGCGCAGCTTGAGCAGCGCCTCGAGGATGATGATCTGGCTGCGCGCCACACCCTTGCGGGTGATTTCGTCGCGGACCTTCTTGTCCATGGCCAGGCGCATGGTCTCGTAGACGTCGCGTTGCGCCTCGTTGAGTTCGACCCAGTGGATGATCTCGGTCTTGGGCGGCAGTTCGGTGGCCACCTGTTCCTTGGTGCGGCGCAGCAGGAACGGTTTGATCCGTCCGTTCAGGTGTTGCAGGCGAACTTCGCTGGCATGTTTCTCGATGGGCACGCGGTAGTCGCGATTGAAGCTTTTGGCATCGCCCAGCCAGCCCGGCAGCAGGAAGTGGAACAGTGACCAGAGTTCGCCCAGGTGGTTTTCCAGCGGCGTGCCGCTCAGGCACAGGCGTTGCCGCGCCTCGAGTTCGCGGGTCGCCTGGGCGGCCTTGCTCCCGGGGTTCTTGATGTATTGCGCTTCATCGAGCACCAGCACGTGCAGTGGCTGGGCCTTGAGCGTGTCGATGTCCTTGGGCAGCAGGGCGTAGGTGGTGAGGATCAGGTCGTACTCACCCAGCCGTTCGAAATGCTTCTTGCGCGCTGCACCATAGAGCGCCAGGACCTTGAGCTGCGGCGTGAAATGCGCGGCCTCGTCGAGCCAGTTGGGGATCAGGCTGGTGGGCATCACCACCATGCACGGACGGTCGAGGCGACCGGCGTTCTTTTCGCTGAGGATGTGGGCCAGGGTCTGCAGGGTCTTGCCCAGGCCCATGTCGTCGGCAAGGATTCCGCCGACCTCCAGTTGCCGCAGCGACTGCATCCAGCTCAGGCCCTCGTGCTGGTACGGGCGCAGGGTGGCGTTGAGGCCTTCGGGAATGCTCGCGCTGTATTCGCGGATATCACGCAGTCGTTCGGCCAGGCTGCGGATCTGGGCACCGCCCTCCCACAACAGCGGCAGGCCGTCGAGCGGGTTGAGCCGGGTGGCATCGGCGTTGCTCAGGCGCAGTGTGGTGGTGCCGGGTTCTTCCAGGTAGAACTCGCCGAGGGTGTTCAGTACCGGCTTGAGGCGCCCGTAGGGCAGGGCCACCTGCAGCGGGCCATGGCTGCCGCTGGGCGAGGCGGGAATGTTCACCAGGATCAGTTCGTCGTCCCGGCGTCGGGCCAGTCGCTCGGGGTTGAGCAGTTCGGTGTGCGAACGCATCAGGTTGAGCAGGATCGGCAGCAGGCTCAGGCGCTCGCCATTGACGATGATCCCCAGTTCGAGGTCGAACCAGTCGCGTTCCGGGGCTTCGTCGACGGTGGCGTACCAGTCGTCGACGGGGCTGAGGTCGAAGCCGAAGTCTTCGTCGATCTGCAATTCCCAGCCCTGTTCGCGCAGGTTTGGCAGCTCATTGAGGGTAAAGGTCAGCCAGGCGCTGTCGTTGACCATCTCGTACAGCTCGCCGGCGCTTTCCGGCAGGGCCTTGCTTTGCCGGGTGGCGACCTTGAAGCCGAGCAGGCGCAGCTGTTCGCGAAAGGCTTTTTCCGCCTCGGGCTGGCGTCGGATGCGCAGGTTCCGATGTTCCTGGCGCAGGAGGATGTCGGCGTTCTTCTGGCCGCTGGCGTACTCGCCCAGGTAGTTGAAGGACAGCGCCGCGCGGTGCTGGATGTAGCGCTGCATGCGTCCATTGCGTGGCTCGAAGGCGCTGAATTCGACACTGGCCAGCCATAGCCGTGGTACCGGCTGCACGTCCTCGAGCAGCTCCTGGGGCGGGGGTGGCGGGCGCGAGTCGAGCACCGCCTGGAGCTTTTCCAGCAGTTCGGCGTCTTTCTCCGCGGCCGGATAGGCCAGGGTCTGCTGCACCTTCAGCAGGACCGCCGCCGTATGCTTGCAGTTGCTGCGCACCGGGCAGGTGCAGGTCGCGTCGACGATCAGCAGGGTGCCCTTGGCCGACTCGCGAAGATGGATGGTCTGCCGATAGATGTTGCCGCCAGAGCCTTCGCAACTGGCGGTGATGGTGCTGTCGGCCGCCTCGACGATCCTCACCCGGTTTTCGATCGCGTAGCGGCGACCGCGCTCCAGACTCTGTTCCTTGAAGCGGCTGGCCCATGACGGGGCGAGCGGCTTGGTCATGGCAGGCGTCACGGGCGACGGCATCGGACGGTCACTGGTCGAGGTTCTGGGACGGCGCTTCGCGGCGGGAGGCGTTCAGCGAGGTCACCTTGAGCAGCAGGCCGAGGTGGCCGGCGTCGAGGAAATTGAGCTGGCCGTTCTTGGTCTGGCTGGTCTGGTTCAGGCGTTCGCTGGCATTGACCACGCCGTTGCTGTCGAAGCCGTTGACCCAGAACTGCGCCTGCACCTCGGTGAAGCGCTTGAGGGTCAGGCTCAGGGTGCCTTCCACCGGGAACTGGCCGAACTGCTCCTGGCCTGCGGTGATCGACACGACGCTCGGCTGGTCGCCGAGGTTCTGTTGCCAGGCCTTGTGCAGCAGCACCTCGTAGTTGCCGCTGGCGCTGAGCTTGGCCGCCATGTCGTTCAGGCTGGGGGTGCGCTCGTCACTGGCGGTGATGGCTTTCGCCCCCCGCGCCCAGTCTTCCGGTGCCGGCTGGCTCTGGAAGGGTTGTTCGAGGTTCTGCCGTACCAGGATCATTTCGACCTGGTACGGCTCGTCGGCGAAGGCGGCCGGGGTGAGCAGGGCCAACAACACGGCCAGCGATGGGATCAGGCGCATACGGCGTCCTTATCAGGCAGATTTCGGGGTGAGGCGCTCGAACAGCGCCTCCAGTGTATTAAAGCGGTCTTCCGCACGCTCCATCGGCACCATGAACCTGAAGATCGTGGCGCCTTCGAATTTGTAACGGTTGGGTTGCCCCTGGATCAGCTTGATCAGTGCCAGCGGATCGACCGGTGTGTCCGCGGTGAACTCGATGCGTCCGCCTTGCGGGCCGCCATCGATCTTCCTGATCCCCAGTTGCTCGGCTTGCAGCTTGAGCAGGGTCAGGCGCACCAGGTTCTTGGTGGGCTCGGGCAACAGGCCGAAGCGGTCGATCATCTCCACCTGCAGGTCCTTGAGGCCCTCCTCGTCGGTCGCCGAGGCGATACGCTTGTAGAGGATCAGGCGCGCGTGCACATCCGGCAGGTAGTCCTCGGGGATCAGCGCCGGCAGGCGCAGGTTGATCTCCGGGCCGCCACCGAGCGGCTGGTCGAGGTTCGGCTGTTCGCCCTTGCGGATGGCCTTCACCGCGCGCTCGAGCATTTCCATGTACAGCGTGAAACCCACCGCCTGGATCTGCCCGCTCTGGCCGTCGCCCAGCAGTTCGCCGGCGCCGCGGATTTCCAGGTCGTTGGTGGCGAGGACGAAGCCGGCCCCCAGGTCCTGGGTGTTGGCGATCGCCTCCAGGCGCTTCTCCGCGTCGGCGGTGATCTGCTGGCGACCCGGCGTCAGCAGGTAGGCATAGGCCTGGTGGTGGCTGCGTCCGACCCGGCCGCGCAACTGGTGCAACTGGGCCAGGCCGAACTTGTCGGCCCGCTCGATGATGATGGTGTTGGCGCTCGGCACGTCGATACCGGTCTCGATGATGGTCGAGGCGATCAGCACGTTGAAGCGCTTGTGGTAGAAGTCGCTCATCACCTGTTCGAGTTCGCGCTCGCGCATCTGCCCGTGGCCGATGCCGATACGCGCTTCCGGCACCAGCTCGGCGAGGTCGGCGGCGCACTTCTCGATGGTCTTCACGTCGTTGTGCAGGTAGTAGACCTGGCCGCCGCGCAGCAGCTCGCGCAGCAGCGCTTCCTTGACCGTGCTCTTGTTCTGCTCCATGACGAAGGTGCGCACCGACAGCCGGCGCGCCGGCGGCGTGGCGATGATCGACAGGTCGCGCATGCCCGACACGGCCATGTTCAGCGTGCGCGGAATCGGCGTGGCGGTCAGGGTGAGGATGTCGACCTCGCTGCGCAGGGCCTTGAGCTGTTCCTTCTGGCGTACGCCGAAACGGTGTTCCTCGTCGATGATCACCAGGCCGAGGTTCTTGATCTTCACGTCGTCCTGCAACAGCTTGTGGGTGCCGATGACGATGTCGATCTTGCCTTCGGCGAGGTCGGCGACGGCAGCGCTGACTTCCTTGGCGGACTTGAAGCGGCTCATCACCTCGACGGTCACCGGCCAGTCGGCGAAGCGGTCGCGGAAGCTGTTGTAATGCTGCTGGGCGAGCAGGGTGGTCGGCACCAGGATAGCCACCTGCCTGCCGCCGTGTACGGCGATGAAGGCCGCGCGCATGGCCACTTCGGTCTTGCCGAAGCCGACGTCGCCGCAGACCAGACGATCCATCGGCTTGGCCGCCAGCATGTCGGCGCGTACCGCCTCGATGGCGCTCTGCTGGTCCGGCGTCTCTTCGAACGGGAAACCGGCGCTGAAGGTCGCATAGTCGGCCTTCGGATCGTTGAACGCATAGCCTTCGCGGGCGGCACGGCGGGCATAGATGTCGAGCAGTTCGGCCGCCACGTCGCGAACCTGTTCGGCGGCCTTGCGCTTGGCTTTCTGCCAGGTTTCCGAGCCCAGGCGGTGCAGCGGGGCGAGGGCATCGTCGCTGCCGGTATAGCGGGCGATCAGGTGCAGGTTGGCCACCGGCACGTAGAGTTTGGCGCCCTCCGCGTACTCCAGGGTGAGGAATTCGGCGGCCTGGTTTTCGATTTCCAGGGTCGCCAGCCCCAGATAGCGGCCGACGCCATGGTCGATGTGCACCACCGGTGCGCCTTCGCGCAGTTCGGTGAGGTTCTTGATCACCGCGTCGTTGTTGGCGTCGGCGCGTTTTTCCCGGCGGCGGCGCTGCATCACGCGCTGGCCGAACAGCGGGCTTTCGGCGATCAGGGCCAGGGCCGGGTCGTCGAGGACCAGGCCCTCGTCCAGCGGGGCGATGGTGATCGCCAGGCGTTCCTTGCCGGCGGCGAATTCCGGCCAGCTGTCGACGGTTTTCGGCCGCAGCTTGAGGCGTTCGAGCAGTTCCAGCAGGACTTCCCGGCGACCGGCGGATTCGGCGGTGAACAACACGCGGCCGGGGAACTGCTCGAGGAAGCCGGAGAGCGCCGCCAGCGGCTGGTTGGCCTTGGCTTCGATCGCCAGGTTCGGCAGCTCGCGGGCGGCGAAGCGCTCGCGGCCGACACCGGTTTCCACGTCCTGCTGGCTGGCGACGACCCGTGGCCAGCTCTTCAGGCGGGCGAAGCAGTCTTCCACCGGCAGGAACAGTTCGGCCGGCGGCAGCAGTGGCCGGGTCGGGTCGATACGGCGTTCCTCGTAGCGGTTGCGCACGTCGTTCCAGAAGTTCTCCGCGGCCTGCTCGATGCCCGGCAGGGAGAATACCTGGGTGTCCTGGGGCAGATAGTCGAACAGCGTCGAGGTTTCCTCGAAGAACAGCGGCAGGTAGTACTCGATGCCGGCGGGGGTGATCCCGCTGTTGAGGTCCTGGAAGATCGAGCAGCGGCGGAAGTCGACGTCGAAGCGTTCGCGAAAGCGCGCCTTGAAGCGGATCAGTGCTTCCTTCTGCAGCGGGAATTCCTTGGCCGGCAGCAGGCGTACCGAATCGACCTTGTCGATGGAGCGCTGGTTTTCCGGGTCGAAGGTGCGCAGCGTCTCGATCTCGTCATCGAACAGGTCGATGCGATAGGGCAGTTTGCTGCCCATCGGGAACAGGTCGACCAGGGCGCCGCGCACGGCGAATTCGCCGTGTTCGTAGACGGTGTCGACGCAGCGGTAGCCGGCCGCCTCCAGGCGGGTGCGCATCTGCTCCACGTCCAGCTTCTGGCCGACATCCAGCACCAGGCTGCTGCCGAGCAGGAATTTGGTCGGCGCCAGGCGGTGCAGGGCGGTGGTGATCGGCACCACCAGCACGCCATGCTCCAGTTCCGGCAGCCGGTAGAGGCTGGCGATACGCTGGGAGATGATGTCCTGGTGCGGCGAGAACAGGTCGTAGGGCAGGGTTTCCCAGTCCGGGAAATGCAGCACCGGCAGATCGGGGGCGAAGAAACTCAGTTCCTGCTCCAGCCGTTCGGCGCTCTGGCTGTCGGCGGTCAGGAGCAGGGTGAAGCGCCCGGCGGCGCTGGCAGCCTCGGCAATGGCCAGGCTCAGGGCGGCACCGGGGAGGTTGCCCCAGTGTTGTTTGCCTGTCGCGGCAGGCAGTAGCGGTAGACGCAGAACGGGCACGGAAGGTTGAGCTCCAAGCGTTGCGGCAAATTCATCAATTGTAACGGCCCCGGGTGCCGCCTGTCAGTCGCAGACTGTGTCTATTGCGTGGCGAGGAAAATGTAGTGGCTATGACAAAAAAAGGTGGTTTTTTCCTGAATATGTAGTGCGGTATTGCAGCTGTGTTTCGGAGGGTTACAGACAAGTCATGTCCTTCGCCCCAAAATAGGGCGCTCTGAAAGCCGCGTGTTTACTGGCCTGCGTGAGGGTCGTGATTTTTTCGAGGGAATTTTGTGTGACGAAGGGCGACAGTCGCGCATTGCTCGCAGAGCGACTCGGCGGCATAATGTAGCCCCTTTTTTAAGCCCCTACATGTGGAAGGTTCCCGTGACTCAGAAGCCCGACCAGTGTCTTGGTGAGTGGATTGATCGTGAAGCACTTGCAGAAGCGATGATTCCGCTGATCGGTCAGCTCTACCGCAACAACAATGTGGTGAGCTCGATCTATGGCCGCAGCCTGATCAACCAGTCTGTCATCGCGATTCTCAAGGCTCACCGCTTTGCTCGTCATCGTCAGAGCGACGATGCCGAACTGTCCGTCCACGAGACTTTCCCGCTGCTCAAGGCCATGAGCGAGCTCAAGCTGGGCGCCGCTTCGGTGGACCTGGGCAAGCTGGCGGTGAAATTCAAGGAACAAGGCAACGGCCGTAGCGCCGAGCAGTTCGTCCGTGAAGAACTGGCCGACGTGGTTGGCCAGCAGAACGCGGCCGCCCGCAAGGGTACCGACGTGGTGCTGTACGGCTTCGGTCGTATCGGTCGCCTGCTGGCCCGCATCCTGATCGAGAAGACCGGTGGCGGCGACGGCCTGCGCCTGCGTGCCATCGTCGTACGCAAGGGTGCCAACAACGACCTGACCAAGCGCGCCAGCCTGCTGCGTCGTGACTCGGTGCATGGTTCGTTCAACGGCACCATCGTCATCGACGAGGAAAACAACACCATCACCGCCAACGGCAACCTGATCCAGGTTATCTACGCGAAGAACCCGACCGAGGTGGACTACACCCAGTACGGCATCAAGGACGCCCTGCTGGTGGACAACACCGGTGTATGGCGTGACGCCGACGGCCTGGGCCAGCACCTGGCCTGCCCGGGTATCGACCGCGTGGTCCTGACCGCGCCGGGCAAGGGCAAGCTGAAGAACATCGTGCACGGTATCAACCATGCCGAGATCACGGCCGAGGACAAGATCGTTTCGGCGGCGTCCTGCACCACCAACGCCATCGTTCCGGTACTGAAGGCGGTCAACGACAAGTTCGGTATCGTCAACGGTCACGTTGAAACCGTTCACTCGTACACCAACGACCAGAACCTGATCGACAACTTCCACAAGGGCGATCGCCGTGGCCGCAGCGCCGCGCTGAACATGGTCATCACCGAAACCGGCGCTGCCACCGCTGCCGCCAAGGCCCTGCCTGAGCTGGCCGGCAAGCTGACCGGTAACGCGATCCGCGTTCCGACGCCGAACGTGTCGATGGCGATCCTGAACCTGAACCTGGGCACCGCCACCACTCGCGAAGAGATCAACGAGTACCTGCGCTACATGGCGCTGCACTCGGACCTGCACAAGCAGATCGACTTCGTGAACTCGCAGGAAGTGGTTTCCACCGACTTCGTCGGTTCGCGCCACGCCGGTGTGGTCGACGCCGAAGCGACCATCTGCAACGACAATCGTGTTGTCCTGTACGTCTGGTACGACAACGAATTCGGTTACAGCTGCCAGGTGGTCCGCGTGATGGAAGACATGGCCGGGGTCAACCCGCCAGCGTTCCCACGCTAAGCGACTGCAAATGAAAACGCCCCGACTTGTCGGGGCGTTTTTTTTGAGGCGTATTCAAGGATGGTTTGCAGGACATCTTTCGCGGGCAAGCCCTGCTCCTACAGTCCGAAGTCGTACCTGAATCCAATGTACGACCCAAACCTGTAGGCGCAGGGCTTGCCCGCGAAGCTTCTCTTATCTTACGCCGCGGTCTGCGCGGTGCGCAGCGCATGCTTGTTGCCACGGAACAGTACCAGCGTCGCGATCAGCCCCAGCACCGCTGCGCCGCTGAGCCAGATGCCCGGTGCCGCCTTGTTGTCCAGTACATGGATCAGGTAGGTGCAGGCCGCCGGCGTGAAACCGCCGAAGGTCGCGGTCGCCAGGCTGTAGGCCAGGGAGAAGCCGGTGGTACGCACTTCGGTCGGCATGATTTCGGTGAGGGCCACCACCATCGCACCGTTATACGAACCGTAGAGGAACGACAGCCACAGTTCGGCGATCAGCAGTCGGCTGAAGCTCGGGTCGGCCACCAGCCAGGACAGCACCGGGTAAGCGGTGAGGATGGCCAGGATGGTCGCCGCCAGCAGCAGTGGCTTGCGGCCGATCTTGTCGGAAACGCTGCCCATCACCGGTAACCAGAAGAAGTTCGACAGGCCGATGCACACGGTCACCAGCAGAGCATCGAAATCCGATAGGTGCAGTTCGGCCTTGCCGAAGGTCGGGGTGTAGGCGGTGATCAGGTAGAAGGACACCGTGGTCATCACTACCATGGCCATGCCTGCCAGGACCAGGCCGAAGTTCTGGCCGATCGAGCGCATCACTTCCGACAGGGTTGGGCGATGCTTGCGTGCCTGGAATTCGGGCGTTTCCTCCAGCGAGCGACGGATGATGAAGATCGCCGGAACGATCAGGCAGCCGACCAGAAACGGTACGCGCCAGCCCCATTCCCCCATCTGCTCGGGGCTCAGCCAGTGGTTCAGGCCCACGCCCAGCAGGCCGGCGAAGACCACCGCGGCCTGTTGGCTGGCGGACTGCCAACTGACGAAGAAGCCCTTGCGGCCCGGTGTCGAGATCTCGGCCAGGTAGACCGAGACGCCGCCCAGTTCAACGCCCGCGGAAAAGCCTTGCAGCAGGCGGCCCAGCAGCACCAGCAGGGGAGCGGCGACACCGAGGGTCGAGTAGCCCGGCACGCAGGCGATCAGCACCGTACCGGCGGCCATCAGGGCCAGGGTGATGATCAGGCCCTGGCGGCGACCGTGGCGGTCGATGTAGGCACCGAGGAAAATCGCCCCCAATGGACGCATCAGGAAGCCGGCGCCAAAGGTGGCCAGCGAGAGCATCAGGGAAGCGAAGGCGCTGTCGGAGGGGAAGAAGGTTTTAGCGATGGCCGTGGCGTAGAAGCCATAGACCATGAAGTCGAACATCTCAAGGAAGTTGCCGCTGACAACGCGAAAGATCGCCTTGCCCTTGCCCGTATTCGAGGCCATTTTTATTCACTCACTTTGGCTGTCTTATAAGCAATCCTTCGTTTTGCTCGTCCTTACTGACTCTTTCAAGCATGCACACGCTGGCAGAACAGTTTTGTAACGATATGTGTATTAAGGTTGTCGGGCAACAAAAAAACGAGCTTGCTGGCTAAATGGCATAAGCCACGGGGTAGAGCGTTCGCCGTGGATCTTAGGGAAGTGGGAAGCATGCATTGCCCTGATGAATACTGGGCCTGCTTTAATTTGGCGCATAATGGGTAGCTCTGAATTGTGCAGACTGCGAGCCTATGCCCTCTCTTCAGTTCTTCAGGATGGTTCTGCGATCACCCGGCCCATGGCTGGCGGGTGCGGTCCTGGCGCTGTCGACCGGTTGCGACGGGCAGGGCGCGCTGGAGCGTTTTGGCGGCCCGACCATGGGCAGCAGCTACTCGCTCCAGTATGTGCGCCGTGCTGGCGGGCCGGCGCCTGCCAGGGTCAAGGACGAGGTCGAGGCGATCCTGGCCCAGGTCGACCGGCAGATGTCGACCTATCGCGGCGACTCGGACATCGTCCGCTTCAATGCTTTGCCGGCCAACCGTTGTCAGGTCATGCCGGCGTCGATTCTCGAACTGGTGCGCACGGGGGAGGCGCTGTCCGTTGCGAGTGACGGTGCCTACGACCTGACGGTCGAACCGCTGATGAATCTCTGGGGCTTCGGCCCGCAGGGGCGTGTGGAAAAGGTCCCGGATGCCGCGCAACTGGCGGCGGCCCGCCAGCGGGTCGGCCATGCCCATCTGCATGTCGATGGCGAACGCCTGTGCAAGGACGCCGCGGTGGAGGTCGATTTCGACAGCATTGCCGCAGGCTACACTGTGGACCGGATTGCCACGCAGCTGGCGCAGATGGGGATCGACAGTTTTCTCGTCGAGGTCACGGGCGAGCTCAAGGCCGTGGGGCGCAAGCCCGATGGCGGTTCCTGGCGGGTTGCCCTGGAGGTGCCGCGGGACGATCGGCAGGTCGCGCAACGGATCGTCGACATCGACGGTTATGGGGTGTCCACTTCAGGTGACTATCGCAATTATTTCGAGCAGGATGGCAAGCGCTATTCCCATACCTTCGATGCGTTGACCGGCGCGCCGGTCACCCATGACCTGGCGGCGGTCACGGTGATTCATCCCTCGACGCTGATGGCCGATGGCTTGTCGACGCTGTTGCTGATCCTCGGCCCGGAGCGGGGTTGGGACTATGCGGAAAAACACGATATCGCTGCTTTTTTTGTGATCCGTGCCGATAAAGCTTTCGTCACACGAACGAATTCGGCGTTTGACAGATTGCCGAAGGCTGCTGCGCATTAACATGTAGTGCAGGCAAAGCTGGCTTACGACGCGACCAAGGGTTAATGTGCGCGGCGTTCACGCATCTATAGACTGCACACCGAGATTTGATCCTTCATGTCGCTGCCGCGACGTGATTTAGCCGCAGGTGCCAGAGGGGTGCCTCGGCCTGTTCTGAGGAGTACGCATGGCTGTCTACAACTACGACGTAGTGGTACTGGGTTCCGGCCCCGCTGGAGAGGGTGCGGCAATGAACGCCGCCAAGGCAGGGCGCAAGGTCGCGATGGTCGACAGCCGCCGTCAGGTCGGTGGCAACTGCACCCACCTGGGGACCATCCCGTCCAAGGCCTTGCGTCACTCCGTGCGGCAGATCATGCAGTTCAACACCAACCCGATGTTCCGGGCCATCGGGGAGCCGCGCTGGTTCTCCTTCCCGGACGTGCTCAAAAGCGCCGAGAAGGTGATCGCCAAGCAGGTCGCCTCGCGCACCGGCTACTACGCCCGCAACCGGGTCGACCTGTTCTTCGGTACCGGCAGCTTCGCTGACGAACAGACCGTCGAAGTGGTCTGCCCCAACGGCGTGGTCGAAAAACTGGTGGCCAAGCACATCATCATCGCCACCGGCTCGCGCCCCTATCGCCCGGCCGACATCGATTTCAACCATCCGCGTATCTATGATAGCGACACCATCCTCAGCCTGGGCCACACTCCGCGCAAGCTGATCATCTATGGTGCCGGGGTGATCGGTTGCGAATACGCGTCGATCTTCAGTGGCCTGGGGGTACTGGTCGAGCTGGTGGACAACCGTGACCAGTTGCTGAGCTTCCTCGATTCGGAAATCTCCCAGGCGTTGAGCTATCACTTCAGCAACAACAACATCACCGTGCGCCACAACGAGGAGTACGACCGGGTCGAGGGCCTGGACAACGGGGTGATCCTGCACCTGAAGTCGGGCAAGAAGATCAAGGCCGACGCCTTGCTCTGGTGTAACGGCCGTACCGGCAACACCGACAAGCTGGGCATGGAGAACATCGGCGTCAAGGTCAACGGCCGTGGCCAGATCGAGGTGGACGAGAACTACCGTACCTGCCAGCCGAACATCTACGGTGCCGGCGACGTGATCGGCTGGCCGAGTCTGGCCAGTGCCGCCCACGACCAGGGCCGCTCGGCCGCGGGCAGCATCGTCGACAACGGCAGCTGGCGGTATGTCAACGATGTGCCAACCGGTATCTACACCATTCCGGAGATCAGTTCGATCGGCAAGAACGAGCATGAGCTGACCAAGGCCAAGGTGCCGTACGAAGTGGGCAAGGCATTCTTCAAGAGCATGGCCCGCGCCCAGATCGCCGGCGAGCCGCAAGGCATGCTGAAGATCCTGTTCCACCGCGAGACCCTGGAAGTGCTCGGTGTGCACTGCTTCGGCTACCAGGCTTCGGAGATCGTCCACATCGGCCAGGCGATCATGAACCAGCCGGGTGAGAACAACACCCTGAAGTACTTCGTCAACACCACCTTCAACTACCCGACCATGGCCGAAGCCTATCGGGTAGCTGCCTACGATGGCCTGAACCGGCTTTTTTGAGCGGCTCCGGCCGGTGGCCTGAGCCGGCCGGGGAGACCGATTTCAGCCTTTCCCAAGTGTGGCCGTGGCCAAACCGGGAAAGTCTGTAATCAGGCTATCGACGCCGAAGTCGGCGAGCCTGCGCATCAGCGCCGGCTCGTTGACTGTCCACACCGACACGTGCAGACCCTGACGCTGGGCCTTGAGCAGGCGTTCCGGGGTGCAGAGTGTCCAGTTCAGTGCCAGGAACTCGCAGCCATAGCTCTGGGCGACCTTCAGTGGGTCGAGCCAGGCATATTCGGCCACCAGGCCGCGTGACAGGTCCGGGGTCAGCTCCAGGGCGGCCTTGAGCACTTCGCGGGAGCTGGAGGTGATGGTGACCTTGTCCAGCAGGCCGAAGCGCTGTGCCAGTTCTCGAATCGCCAGTACCGTGGTCGCCGCGCGGGTGCGCGAGGCGCTCTTGACCTCCAGTTGCCAGTGCTCGAAATCGCACTGCTCGAACAGTTCCTCCAGGCGCGGGATCGGGCAGGCGGTGAGCCAGCCGGGGCCACCCTTGCGCGCATCGTAGGTCACCAGCTCGGCGGCGGTGTGCTCGACCACCTTGCCACGCCGGTCGGTGGTGCGTTTGAGGGTCGGGTCATGGATGACCATCAGTTCGCCATCCATGGACAGGTGCAAGTCCAACTCGCAGCGGCGGACGCCGTGTTTGAGGCATTCCTGGAAACTGGTCAGGGTGTTTTCCGGCGCTTCGCCTTTGGCGCCACGATGGCCATAAATCAGAGTCACGACTGCTCCTTACAAGGGAAAAATGATTCGGCAAGTAATCGGGGGCGCACGATGACCCCGAGGCTCAATGGGCCTCGGGGTCGTTCTGCTCGCGGGCCAGGCGCCGTTGCTGCGCCTGTTTCTGCAAGATATAGCGGGCCAGCAACTGGCGCTGGGCATCGGTCAATGATTCGAACTCGGTGCCGATTTCGAACGAGCCCAGGCTCTGCGGTTCGCAATGGGTGACCTTGGCCCGCAGCAACAGGCCCAGTGCCTGCGGCATCAGCACCAGCTTGATCGCCAGTCGGGTGCCGGCCGGGTAGGCCACGTCATGGCCGAACTCGATGCCGCCTTCGGAGAGGACCACCGACTGCGGCTCGCCGATTTCGCCGAGGATGGTCATGGCCATCACCTGGCTCAGCAGATCGATGCGCTTGTTCTGGGATTTCAGGTAGGCTGAGAGGGCGCGGTCGCGCTCGGTGACCTGGCGCAGCAGGTGCTGCGACTCGAACTCGCTCAGGTGCAGTTCGCTCAACAGGTTGAAGAGCGGCGACGCATCCTGCAACACATCCTTGCCCGCTGCGTCGGCGGCGGACAGGGGGCGGATTTCCAGTGCGATCGTGTCCTCGATACGGTAGTATTCGCGGCGATCTTCTTCATCTAATGTCGACATGGCGAACCCAAGGCAGAGGCAATGGTCTGAGTGTAAAGCTGCTGACCCGCCCTCGCCACATGGACGTCTTCTTTTCCTTCGAACCAGCCCCCGACATGTTCAGACCACTCTTCGTATTTATCGGTACGCGTTATACCCGTGCAAAGCGTCGCAACCATTTTGTCTCCTTCATCTCCCTGACTTCGATCATCGGCCTCGCCCTGGGCGTGGTGGTGATGATCGTGGTGCTGTCGGTGATGAACGGCTTCGACCGGGAAATGCGCGATCGCGTGCTGGGCATGGTGCCCCACGCCACCATCGAATCGGGCGAGCCGATCAGCGACTGGCAGAGCCTGGCGGACAAGGTCCGGCAGAACCCGCAGGTGGCCGCCGTGGCACCCTTCACCCAGATGCAGGGGCTGCTGACCAACAACGGCCAGGTGCAGAAGGTGCTGCTCAACGCCATCGACCCGGCGCAGGAGCGCAAGGTGTCGATCATCGACCGCTTCATGCAGCAGGGCCAGCTCGATGCCCTGGCGCCGGGCAGCTTCGGCATCGTCATCGGTGACAAGGCCGCGACCAAGCTTGGCGTCGGCCTTGGCGACAAGCTGACCTTCGTCGCCCCGGAGGTTTCGGTGACGCCGGCGGGCATGTTCCCGCGGATGAAGCGCTTCACCGTGGTCGGGATCTTTCATGTCGGTGCCGGCGAGCTGGATGGCTACCTGGGCCTGACCAACCTCGACGACCTGGCGCGCCTGCACCGCTGGAAGCCGGACCAGGTCCAGGGGCTGCGGCTGAAGTTCGACGACCTGTTCCAGGCGCCGCGCACGGCCTGGGAGATCGCCCAGCAGTTGGGCGACAACCATTACTACGCTCGTGACTGGACCCGTACCCACGGCAACCTGTACCAGGCGATCAAGATGGAAAAGGCCATGATCGGCCTGCTGTTGCTGCTGATCGTCGCGGTTGCCGCGTTCAACATCATTTCGACGCTGGTGATGGTGGTGAACGACAAGAAGGGCGATATCGCGATCCTGCGCACCCTGGGCGCCACGCCCGGGCAGATCATGGCGATCTTCATGGTCCAGGGCAGTGTGATCGGCGTGGTCGGCACACTCATTGGTGCGGCGGTGGGGATCTTCGCCGCGCTGAATGTCAGTGCCGCGATCTCCGCCCTCGAAGGCCTGATCGGCCACAAGTTCCTCAATGCCGACGTGTATTTCATCGACTACCTGCCGTCCCAACTGATGGCCGAGGACGTGTTGATGGTCTGTGGCGCGGCATTGGTCCTGAGTTTCCTCGCCACCCTGTATCCAGCCTGGCGTGCGGCGCGCACCCAGCCTGCGGAGGCGCTACGTTATGAGTGAGTTGGGCATGAGTGATAAAGCAGTGCTGAGTTGCCGCAACCTGGGCAAATCCTACGAGGAGGGCCCGGAGTCGGTGGTGGTGCTGTCCGGTCTGCAGCTTGAGCTGTACGCGGGCGAGCGGGTGGCGATCGTCGGCAGTTCCGGTTCGGGCAAGAGTACCTTGCTCAACCTGCTGGGCGGGCTGGATACGCCGTCCAAGGGGAGTGTCTGGCTGGCCGGCGAGGAGTTGTCGGCGCTGGGCGAAAAGGCCCGTGGATTGCTGCGCAACCGTGCGCTGGGCTTCGTCTACCAGTTCCACCACCTGCTGCCGGAATTCACCGCCCTGGAGAACGTCTGCATGCCGCTGCTGATCGGCCGTACGGCGATCCCCGAGGCGCGTCAGCGCGCCACGGCGTTGCTGGAGCGGGTAGGGCTGGGGCATCGCCTGGAGCACAAGCCGGCCGAGTTGTCCGGCGGTGAGCGCCAGCGCGTGGCGATCGCCCGGGCACTGGTGAACAAGCCCGGCCTGGTGATGCTCGACGAGCCGACCGGCAACCTCGACCACCATACCGCCCAGGGTATCCAGGACCTGATGCTGGAGCTCAGCACTTCGATGCAGACCGCGTTTCTGGTGGTGACCCATGACATGAACCTGGCGCGCCAGATGGACCGTGTGCTGCACCTGACCGACGGCAAGCTGGTCGCAATCTGATTCGCCCTGGCCGGCCCCGTGGGTGTCCTCGGTGGCCGGCTCGATTATTTTCTACGGTGGCCTGCGAATGTTCAGACCGTTATCGATTTTCATCGGCACGCGCTACACCCGTGCCAAACGCCGCAACCGTTTTGTCTCGTTCATCTCGATGACCTCGATGATTGGCCTCGCCCTGGGCGTGCTGGCGATGATCGTGGTGCTGTCGGTGATGAACGGCTTCCAGAAGGAAATGCAGTCGCGGATTCTCGGCATGGTGCCCCACGCGACCATCGTCGGGGTCAAGCCCATCGACGACTGGCAGCCGGTGGCTGCCGCGGCGATGCGCAATCCCCAGGTCACCGCGGCGGTGCCGTTCACCGAGATGGACGGCATGCTGTCGTACAAGGGGGCGATGCAGCCGATCCAGATCAGCGGGGTCGACCCGGCCCAGGAAGGCAAGGTCTCGATCGTTGCCCAGCATATCGTCCAGGGCAGGCTGGAAGACCTGAAGCCGGGCGAGTTCGGCGTGGTGATCGGTGAGATCACCGCCCGGCGTTTCCGCCTCAATGTCGGCGACAAGCTGACCCTGATCGTCCCGGAAGTGAGCCCCGATCCGGGTGGCATCACCCCACGCATGCAGCGCCTGAACGTGGTGGGCGTGTTCAAGGTAGGTGCCGAACTGGATGGTTCCATGGCGTTGATCCACATGGCCGACGCGGCGCAGATCCAGCACTGGCAGCCGAACCAGGTGCAGAGCGTGCGCCTGGCGGTCAAGGACCTGTATGCCGCGCCGCAGGTCTCCACCGCCATCGCCGGCGACCTGGGCGCCGGCTACAAGGCCGATGACTGGACTCACACCCAGGGGAGCCTGTTCAGCGCGATGAAGATGGAAAAGACCATGATCGGCCTGTTGCTGCTGATGATCGTCGCGGTGGCGGCGTTCAACATCATCGCGACGCTGATCATGGTGGTGAACGACAAGGGCGCGGACATCGCCATCCTGCGTACCATCGGCGCCACACCGCGGCAGATCATGGCGATCTTCATGGTTCAGGGCACGGTGATCGGTATCGTCGGCACCCTGATCGGCGGTGTGCTCGGCGTGATCGCGGCGTTGAACGTCAGTGAGCTGGTGGGCTGGATCGAGCGGATCAGCGGGCAGCACATCTTCAGTTCCGACGTGTACTTCGTCAGCAACCTGCCGTCGCAGTTGCAGGGGGGAGATGTGGTGTTGATCTGTTCGGCCGGGTTCATCATGAGCTTTCTCGCGACGCTCTATCCGGCGTATCGCGCGGCGAAGACCGAGCCGGCGCAGGCGTTGCGCTACTCGTAAGCCGGGATACCGTTTTCGCGGGCAAGCCCGGCTCCTACAGATCGGTGTCGTATGCATCATGGGTGAACGACGCCGGACTGTAGGAGCCGGGCTTGCCCGCGAAGAGGCCCTCAAGCCTGGCACGGCAATTCGATGATGAACCGTGTCCAGCCTCCCTCCGATTCACAATGAATCCGCCCACCATGGGCCCGCACGATCGACTGGGTAATCGCCAGTCCCAGGCCGGCATGCTCGTTGCTCCCTTCATGGCGGGCCGGATCCGCCCTATAGAACCGGTCGAACAGCCGCGGCAGCGCTTGCGCCGCGATCCCTTCACCGCTGTTCTGCACACTGACACGCAGGCCTGCTGCCGTCGTCTCCAGATTGATCCGGATTTCACCACCCATCGGCGTGAAGCGCAGCGCGTTGTCCAGCAGATTGGACAGCGCCCGGCGCAACATGCTGCGATCGCCCAGCAGTTTCGCCGTGCCGCTGCGGCTCACGCGGACCTGGTTGTCTTCGGCCAGTGGTGCGAAGAACTCCAGCAGCACATCGGCCTCGTCGGCCAGTTCCAGCTGCTCGAACCTCGGGTTCAGCAGGCCATGGTCGGCCTTGGCCAGGTACAGCATGTCGTTGACCAGTTGCGCCATCCATTGCAGTTCCTCGAGGTTGCTGTGCAGCGCCTCGCGATAGTCCTCGAGTGGGCGTGGTCGGGTCAGGGTGACCTGGGTGTGGGTGAGCAGGTTCGACAGCGGCGTGCGCAGTTCGTGGGCGATATCGGCGGAGAACGCCGAGAGTCGCTGGAACGAGTCCTCCAGGCGCCCGAGCATGGCGTTGAAGGCCTGCCCCAGCTCGGCCAGCTCCGCCGGCATCTGCCCGATGCCTAGGCGTTGGGTCAGCGAGTGGGCGCAGATGCCGCCCGCCACTTCGCTCATGCGTCGCAGGGGGCGCAGGCCGCTGCGGGCGGCCCAGGCGCCGAGCAGGGCGGTGGCCAGGGCCGAAAGGCCGACCGTCAGCCAGATCAACTGCTGCATGCGCTGCAGGAAATGCTGGTGATGGGTGATGTCGAGGATCAGCGTCAGTTGGGCGGAGTCCGCCCGGCCCGGCGTCAGCGGTACATTGAAGATCCGGTAGGCGCTGGTGCCGCTCAGCAGGCTGTTCAGTCCGGCTTGGGCGGGCAGTTTCTCGGGCAGGGCGCGGGCGCTGTCGAACCAGAGCTGGCCGTCGGCGCCGTGGATTCTCAGGGCCAGGTCGGGGCGCAGGTTGATTTCGCCTTGCAGGCGCTCGTGCAGCGGCTGGAAGTCGCCGAGGTCGGCCACCTGGCCCAGCAGGCTGCGCAGTTCGGCCAGGCGCCCATCCAGCAACTGCTGGTCGAGTTCGACGAAGTGCGACTCGCTGGCCCGGCTGAACAGCACGCCGGCCACCAGCGACACCGTTGCGGTACAGGCGGCGAACAGCAGCGCCAGGCGCCCGGCGAGAGACAGACGCCGCATCACAGGGCCCGTTCTTCGAGTACGTAGCCCATGCCGCGCACGGTATGGATCAGCTTGTTGGAGTGGGTATCATCGATTTTCAGGCGCAGGCGGCGGATGGCGACCTCGATGACATTGGTGTCGCTGTCGAAATTCATGTCCCAGACCTGGGAAGCGATCAGCGATTTGGGCAGCACTTCGCCCTGGCGGCGCAGGAGCATTTCCAGCAGGGCGAATTCCTTGGCGGTCAGGTCGACGCGCTGGCCGGCCCGTTCGACCCGGCGGCGGATCAGGTCCAGGCGCAGGTCGGCAACCTGCAGGCTGGTGTCCTGGGTATTGCCGCCACCACGGCGCAGCAGGCTGCGGACCCGGGCCAGCAGTTCGGAAAAGGCGAAGGGCTTGACCAGGTAGTCGTCGGCACCCAGTTCCAGGCCGTGGACCCGGTCTTCTACCGCGTCGCGGGCAGTGAGGAACAGCACCGGGATTTCCAGGCCGGCGGCGCGCACCGTCTGGAGGATCTGCCAGCCGTCGCGGCCGGGCAGCATGACGTCGAGGATCAGCAGGTCGTAGTCGCCGGTCAGCGCCAGGTGCTGGCCGCTGGTGCCATCCGCCACCAGCTCGCAGTTGAAGCCGGCCTCGTTGAGGCCCTGGCGCAGGTATTGGCCGGTTTTCGCTTGGTCTTCGACGATCAGCAGTTTCATGGATGACTCGTGGCAAATGGAACGGTAACGTTATACAGGTCGTCCGGCGCTTCGGGCCCAAGCTGACAAAGTTGTAATCTGCCGGTCAGGCTGGTGGCAGCGCTCTGGTTCTACAGTCTTGCACAGAGTGAAACCTATTCCATTGGAGTGTGACCATGTTTGTGCGCAACAGCCTCGTGTTTGCCGGCCTGCTGCTGAGTTCCGCGGCCCTGGCCTCGCCCGCCGGGCATTATGACTTCGGTCAGCCGGCGCCGGCGTCGAAGGCGACCCGTACCATCGAAGTGACCATGACCGATATCGCTTTCGATGCCAAGGAGCTGGAGGTCAAGGCCGGCGAGACCGTGCGTTTCGTGCTGGTCAACAAGGGTCAATTGCTGCATGAGTTCAACCTGGGTGAGGCGGCGATGCATGCCGCGCACCAGCAGGAAATGCTCAAGATGCAGCAGAGCGGCATGTTGACGCCGACCGGCATGAAGATGCCGGCGATGGATCATTCCAGCATGGCGGGCGGTGCCATGGATCACGGCATGATGAAGCATGACGACCCCAACAGCGTGCTGGTCGAGCCGGGCAAGACCGCCGAACTGACCTGGACCTTCAGCAAGGCCGGCAGCCTGGAGTTCGCCTGCAATATCCCCGGTCACTACCAGGCGGGCATGGTTGGCCGGCTGAAAATTGACCGCTGAGGCAGGTCGTCTGCCTTTGCACGCTGAAAGCCGGGCGTAAACCCGATAGACTTGTCGGGTTCATTCTTTCAGGTTTTCGTTATGCATCCCGCAGCCGAACATTCGCCGCTGGGCAAGTCCAGTGAATACATCGCCACTTATACGCCTTCCTTGCTGTTCCCGATTCCGCGCGCCGCGAAATGGGCCGAGCTGGGGTTGAGTGCCGAGACCTTGCCCTATCACGGCGTGGACTTCTGGAACTGCTTCGAGCTGTCCTGGCTGCTGCCGTCCGGCAAGCCGGTGGTGGCCATCGGCGAGTTCAGCATTCCGGCCGACTCGCCGAACATCATCGAGTCCAAGTCGTTCAAGCTGTATCTCAACTCCCTGAACCAGACGCCATTTGCCGATATCCCGAGCCTGGAGGCGGTGCTGCGCGCCGATCTGTCGGCGGCGGCGGGCAAGCCGGTGGGGGTGCGTATTCGTCGGCTGGGCGACGTACAGGCAGAAGGTGTGGTGGCCTTGCCGGGCACCTGTATCGATGACCTGGATATCAGTGTCAGTGACTACGCCCATCCGCGTCCTGAGCTGCTGCGTTGCGATCCGTCGCGCGTGGTCGAGGAAAGCGTGCACAGCCATCTGCTCAAGTCCAACTGCCCGGTGACCAGCCAGCCGGACTGGGGCAGCGTGGTGGTGGAATATCGTGGGGCGGCGCTGGACCATGCCAGCCTGCTGGCGTACCTGGTGAGTTTCCGTCAGCACTCGGACTTCCACGAGCAGTGCGTGGAGCGGATCTTCCTCGACCTGCAGCGGTTGCTCAAGCCGGAAAAACTGACGGTTTATGCGCGCTACGTACGCCGGGGCGGGCTGGATATCAACCCGTACCGCAGTACCGAGGTGGTGGCGTTCCAGAACCGGCGGCTGGTGCGCCAGTAACCCATCTGGTACGCCTCTGTGGGAGGCGGTTCCCCTCAGAGCTGACGGCTTCTGCGCAGCGGGTCAGGCCAAGTGAGCAGGCATGAAAAAGCCCCGACGAGTCGGGGCTTTTTCCATTGCGCTGTCGCTTAGGCCTGAACGACCGGGATCTTCGCGTTGGCCGCGGCTTCGCGGAACTCGGCGATCTGGTCGAAGCTCAGGTAGCGATAGATGTCGGCAGCCATGCTGTCGATGTTCTTCGCGTACTCCATGTACTCCTCGACGGTCGGCAGCTTGCCGAGAATCGAAGAGACCGCCGCCAGCTCGGCCGAAGCCAGGTAGACGTTGGTGGAGTCACCCAGGCGGTTCGGGAAGTTACGGGTCGAGGTGGAGACCACGGTCGAACCGGTCTGCACACGTGCCTGGTTACCCATGCACAGCGAGCAGCCCGGCATTTCCATGCGCGCACCGGCCTTGCCGTAGATGCCGTAGTAGCCTTCCTCGGTCAGCTGGTGAGCGTCCATCTTGGTCGGCGGAGCCAGCCACAGACGGGTCGGGATGCCGCCCTTGACCTTGTCCAGCAGCTTGCCGGCAGCGCGGAAGTGACCGATGTTGGTCATGCACGAACCGATGAACACTTCGTCGATCTTGTCACCGGCAACGGTGGACAGCAGACGGGCGTCGTCCGGGTCGTTCGGCGCGCAGAGCACAGGCTCCTTGACGTCGGCCAGGTCGATCTCGATGACCGCGGCGTACTCGGCGTCCTTGTCGGCTTCCAGCAGTTCGGGCTTGGCCAGCCAGGCTTCCATCGCCTGGGCGCGACGCTCCATGGTGCGGGCATCGCCGTAGCCTTCGCCGATCATCCAGCGCAGCAGGGTGATGTTCGACTTCAGGTATTCGGCGATCGCCTCTTCCGGCAGCTTGATGGTGCAGCCGGCAGCGGAACGCTCGGCCGAGGCGTCGGACAGTTCGAAGGCTTGTTCGACGGTCAGGTCGTTCAGGCCTTCGATCTCCAGGATGCGGCCGGAGAAGATGTTCTTCTTGCCTTTCTTCTCTACGGTCAGCAGGCCCTGCTGGATCGCGTAGTAAGGGATGGCGTGAACCAGGTCGCGCAGGGTGATGCCAGGCTGCAGCTTGCCCTTGAAGCGAACCAGTACCGACTCGGGCATGTCCAGCGGCATGACGCCGGTGGCGGCCGCGAAGGCCACCAGGCCGGAACCGGCCGGGAAGGAGATACCGATCGGGAAGCGGGTGTGGGAGTCGCCACCGGTGCCGACGGTGTCAGGCAGCAGCATGCGGTTCAGCCAGCTGTGGATGATGCCGTCGCCTGGACGCAGGGACACGCCGCCACGAGTCATGATGAAGTCGGGCAGGGTGTGGTGGGTCTTGACGTCGATCGGCTTCGGATACGCCGCGGTGTGGCAGAAGGACTGCATCACCAGGTCGGCGGAGAAGCCCAGGCAGGCCAGGTCCTTCAGTTCGTCACGGGTCATTGGACCGGTGGTGTCCTGGGAGCCGACGGTGGTCATCTTCGGTTCGCAGTAGGTGCCCGGGCGGATGCCCTCGACGCCGCAAGCCTTGCCGACCATCTTCTGCGCCAGGGTGAAGCCCTTGGTGCTGGCCGCCGGTGCTTCAGGTGCCTTGAACAGGTCCGATGGTGGCAGGCCCAGCTCGGCGCGAGCCTTGCCGGTCAGGCCGCGACCGACGATCAGCGGAATACGGCCGCCGGCGCGGACTTCGTCCAGCAGTACTTCGGTTTTCAGTTCGAAGCTGGTGACCAGCTCGTCGCTGCCGTGGCGGCGCACTTCGCCCTTGAACGGATAGACGTCGATGACGTCGCCCATAGCCAGGTTGGTGCAGTCGAATTCGATCGGCAGGGCGCCGGCGTCTTCCATGGTGTTGTAGAAGATCGGGGCGATCTTGGTGCCGAAGCAGAAGCCACCGGCGCGCTTGTTCGGTACGTACGGAATGTCGTCGCCGAAGAACCACAGCACCGAGTTGGTGGCGGATTTGCGCGAGGAACCGGTACCGACCACGTCACCGACGTAGGCAACCGGGAAGCCCTTGGCCTTGACCGCTTCGATCTGTGCCAGTGGGCCGACCGAACCTGGCTGGGAAGGCTCGATGCCGTCGCGGGCCATTTTCAGCATGGCCAGGGCGTGCAGCGGAATGTCGGGGCGCGACCAGGCGTCCGGGGCAGGGGACAGGTCGTCGGTGTTGGTTTCGCCAGGCACCTTGAACACGGTCAGGGTGTATTTCTCGGCGATGGCCGGACGGGCGGTGAACCATTCACCGGCGGCCCAGGATTCCAGGACGGCCTTGGCGTGGGCGTTGCCAGCCTTGGCTTTTTCAGCCACGTCGTGGAAAGCGTCGAACATCAGCAGGGTGTACTTGAGTTGCTCGGCGGCAACCGGCGCCAGCTCGGCGTCGTCCAGCAGGGCAACCAGGGTCTCGATGTTGTAGCCGCCCTGCATGGTGCCGAGCAGTTCAACCGCGCGCTTCTTGTCCAGCAGCGGGGACTTGGCTTCGCCCTTGGCCAGGGCGGAAAGGAAGCCGGCCTTGACGTAGGCGGCTTCGTCCACTCCAGGCGGAACGCGGTTGGTGATCAAGTCTACGAGGAAAGCTTCTTCGCCAGCCGGGGGGTTCTTCAGCAGCTCGACCAGGCCTGCGGTTTGTTCGGCGTTAAGCGGCTGGGGCACGATACCCAGGGCTGCGCGCTCTTCGATATGTTTGCGGTAGGCTTCAAGCACAGTTATTACCCTCATCAGTGGTCCCAAATGGGTGTCCGGGACGCTCATCCAGAAATGCACGGCACTCATGCGCTGTAGGGGCTTTTTGGGCCGCTTGGCCAGAGTTTCCGCGATTTCCAACAGAAGCTGTTTTCAAAGTTTTACGCCTTCGGAACGGAGCAGATGAGGGTCGGCGCGGGAACTTCCGGGCGGAAATTCCCGAGCCAACGTCGTTCTTCAGGATGAGGGTGACTGACACCCGGCGGATGAAGCGCCCTGGGACGGTTCCACCCTAAACTGTGCTCGTGACGCTTTGAAAACAGCTTCCAACGGACATTGGCGCCTAAAAAGGCAGAACGATTCTACGGCATATTCCAAAGAAAGGTAAGGTAAGCCCTACAGGTTCGGGGGTGACCCTTGTTAGACAAAGGGCTAACATGCGGGCCTGTTTTGCTTCCGCGCGTTTGTCCTGCCCATGCCCAATCAGACTATCAAGACCCCCTGCGTCGGCCTCTGCTCCACGGTTTACGGTGACCTGGTGTGTCGCGGCTGCAAACGCTTCCACCATGAAGTGATCCACTGGAATGGCTACAGCGAGGAGCAGAAGCGTGCGGTGTGGCTGCGTCTGGAACAGTTGCTGGTGCAGGTGATGGTGGCCAAGCTGGAGGTGTTCGACCCGCTCAGGCTGCGCCAGCAACTGGAGGCGCGCAAGATCCGCTTCGTGCCCCATCAGTCGGAGTATTGCTGGGCCTATCAGCTGATTGCGCGAGGAGCGCGGGTGATCAACCAGCTGGAGGCCTATGGCATGGTGCTGCTGCCGGAGTTTCGTGACTGGGGGCTGCCGGAGTTGCGCGATGCCATCGATCGCGAGTTCTTCCTGCTGTCCGAGGCGCACTACGAGCGCTATATCGCGCCGGGGTTTCTCAAGGAGGCGCTGGGCCCCTGAACCGGACGCCGGCAGGCCTCAGCCCCTGGCCAGTTCCTCCAGGTGGTCGGTGATCTCCTGGGTCTTGAGCACCAGCACATCACTTTCCAGTGAGTCCAGCACCACTTCCGCGGTATTGCCGATCAGTGCCCCGGAAATCCCGGTCCGCGCCACCGTGCCGATCACCGTGACCACTGCGCCCAGCTTGTGGGCCGTGTGCGGAATCAAGACGTCCGCCGGCCCCTCGGCAATGTGCAGGTGTTCGTCATCGACGTCGAATTCCGCCTGGAAGGCCCGGCATTGCTCGCGATAGCGCGCCTCAATGGTTTCCCGCAACTGGTACACCGGATCGGCGGCCGAGAGCATCGGCGAGGGATGGGCGCTGATCACGTGAAGGTGGCCCTTGGCCAGGCTGGCTATGTCATAGCCATGATCGATGATGTTCGCATGCAGGTGTCGATGGCCCTCGTCGGCGTTGCCGACATCCACCGCGGCGAGAATCACCCCGCCGGCCCAGGGCGTCTCGGTCTTGACCATCAGCACCGCGCAGGGGCAGAAACGCAGCAGTTTCCAGTCCGAAGGGGTCAGCAGGGCCCTTTTCAGCGGGCTGTCGGGGCGGTGCTGCTTGATCACCAGGCCGCAGCCTTCGGCCTGTTGCACGCCGATGATGGTGTCGTGCAGGGTCTTGTCCCAGGACTGTTCCGCCGTGGCGCTGTAGCCGTCGTCATGCAACTGGCTCTTGAGCAGCGAGAGCAGGGCGCTATGGTCGTGCCGCGGGTCGCACATCAGCAGATGCAGGTGGGCATCCGTGACCTTGGCGATCAGTTTGGCGCGGTTGAGCGCCAGGCTGTGGGCGTGATCGGGGTCGAGTATCACCAGAATGCTGCGAATGGCTTGCATGGTCAGCGTGCTCCCAGAGGTTCGAAGACGGCATGACCTAACTATAGTTGCCCTGCGTTCGCCCCGAACTTGATGCATATCAAGGACGATGGCTGGTGGTCCGCCCCGGGACCCGTATAATCGGCGGCCTTGAGTTGCCTGATCCCTTGTGAGCCCCATGTTGCCGATTCTTTCGTTGTTCGACCCCCTTCGCTGCGCACTGCCGGGAGCCTTCCTGTGAACCTGCCGGAAATTCATGAGTTTCTCGGCTGTCGCACGCCGGACGCCTGGGTGCAGGCGGCGCTGGCCGATCAGGAAACCCTGCTGATCGACCACAAGAACTGCGAGTTCAAGGCGGCGAGCACGGCCCTGAGCCTGATCGCCAAGTACCATTCGCATGTCGACCTGATCAACATGATGTCGCGGCTGGCGCGGGAGGAACTGGTGCACCACGAGCAGGTGATGCGCCTGATGAAGCGTCGTCGGATCGACTTGCGCCAGCTTTCCGCCGGCCGCTACGCCTCGGGCCTGCGCAAGGTGGTGCGCAACCACGAGCCGGTGAAACTGGTGGACACGCTGGTGGTCGGGGCCTTTATCGAGGCCCGCAGTTGCGAGCGTTTCGAGGCCCTGGTGCCGCACCTGGATGAAGAGTTGGGCAAGTTCTATTTCGGCCTGCTCAAGAGCGAGGCCCGGCATTTCCAGGGTTATCTGAAGCTGGCCTACCAGTATGGCGACGCTGCGGATATCGCCCGGGTGATCCACAAGGTCCGGCTGGTGGAGCAGGAGCTGATCGAGTCGCCGGACGTCGAGTTTCGCTTCCACAGCGGCGTCCCGGCTGTCTAGTGGCCTGTGTGGCTAATTCGCGCACTCAACGCCGGGTCCAGGGCTTCGCCAGACTGCGTTGCCATTCCTGGCCGTAGCTCGGCTACGACTCGTCATGGCGCCTTGCCTGGCAAACCCCTGTACCCGAATTTGAGTATTCGAATTAACCGTACAGGCCACTAGGCGCGAACCAGCTTTTCCAGTGCCGCCTCGGCCAGGAACGACGAGCGGCTCTTGATCCGGTGGTCGCGCACGTAGCGGTCGATGCGCTGGATCACGAAGCCGGGAAGGGTCACGTTGACCTTCTCGGTCTTGCCCAGGTAGGGCGAAATATCGATTTCCAGCAGGCCCCAACCCATTTCGGCAAAGTCGGGGTTTTGCCGGTGGGCCAGCAATGGCGACGGCATCGGTACCCGCTCGCCGCTCGAGGCGATTTCCTCCAGGCGGATGTGGGCGATCTCGATGGCGGCGTCATAGGCTTCCTCGAAGCTGTCGCCGGCGGTCACGGCGCCTGGAATGTCCGGGATCTGTACGCCGGTGGCGGTGTGTTCATCACCCCATTCAATGGCAATGGGATATTGCATGATGTCCTCCTGGGTGAGCCGGTTCATGGCAGGCCCGCCCGTTTCCTTGTTTTTCAACCCTTGAAGCCCTGACCAACTGGTTCAGGAAAGCCTGACTGTCCTTCCATCAGACAGCGATTTCGAAGGTGTTCCCAGAGTTATTTCTCGAAAGTCGGCGCCACTCGTCTCCCGGCAGGTGAGGCGAGGTGGCAGGGCCGGAGTTCAGTGCGCTTTCGTCCAAGCCGGAGGCTGCCTATTTCCGCCGGCTATCAGCCGGTGCCTTCCATCGGTTGTTTGAAAAGCTTGCTAACAATTTCTTTGACATTAACTGCCTAGGCAGTAATATCTGAGCAACTCTCTGCCTAGGCAGCTTTCTGGTGACTCTATGAAGCATTTCCTTCCGGAAAACTTTCACAACTGCCATCTCGGCCTGCTCCTGGGGCGCGCGGCGTTGCTCAAGGACCGGATCATCGATACCCACATGGTGCCGTACGGCATTACCGCGGCGCAGTTCAAGGTGCTGATCATCATGGCCCAGTTCGGCGTCGATTCGCCGGCCGAGCTGTGCCGCCACCTGTCCATCGACAGCGGCTCGATGACGCGGATGCTCGATCGCCTGGAGCAGAAGGAACTGCTGGTGCGCCAGCGTTCGGAGGGCGATCGGCGTCAGGTCCGTCTGGTACTGACCGAACAGGGCCAGGCCCTGGCGGACCGCCTGCCGGAAATCGGCGCCGACGCCATGAACGAATTGGCGGGTGCGATCACCCGGGACGAGCTGCAGACCCTGGAAGACATTCTCAAGAAGATTTTGCTGGCAGCCGGGGACTCGATCACCCAGTTGCGGCTGGGTGAAAAAAATGAACGGTAAAACCTTGCGCAGCGGTTTCAGTCTGATGTTCCTGGCGATGGCCCTGGCGGGTTGTGCCAGCTACCAGGGGCTGACGACGTCTGGAGTGAGCCTGGAGGCGAAGGATCTCAAGGCTGAACAGTCGCTCAAGGGTATCCGGCTGTCGCCGGCGGCCTGGCCGTCGACCGACTGGTGGAAAAGCCTGGGCGACCCGCAGCTCGACGGGCTGATCCAGGAAGCGCTGCGCGACAGCCCGGACATGCAGGTCGCCAGTGCGCGGACCCACCAGGCCAGCGCCGCGGCCTATGCCGCCGATGCCGCCCGCCTGCCGACCCTCGATGCCAGCGCCGGGGTGACCCGTTCCCGCCTGCCTCGTGACCAGGACCCGAGCGGGCAGGGTGGCAACTACGACACCGTGCGCAAGCTGGGCCTGGACTTCAACTACACCTTCGACCTCTGGGGCGGCCAGCGTGACGCCTGGGAGGCCGCGCTCGGTCAGGCGCGGGCCGCCGAGGTCGACCAGCAGGCGGCACGCCTGACCCTGGCCGGCGATGTGGCGCGGGCCTACAGCAACCTGGGCGAGGCGCATATCGTCTATGACCTGGCCAACGATGATCTCAAGCGCACCCGGCAGATGCTCGAACTGGGCCAGCGCCGCCTGAGTGCCGGAATCGACAGCCACTACCAGTATCAGCAGACCGAAAGCCTGGCCGCCAGCTCCGAGGAGCAGGTGATCGATGCACGCAAGAAACTGCAGAGCGCCAAGGTCGCCCTGGCCGTCTTGCTGGGCAAGGGGCCGGACCGCGGCAACGAGCTGGCCCGGCCGAAAATCCTCCAGCCTGCGGTGGTCGCCCTGCCTTCGAGCCTGCCGGCCGAGCTGCTGGGCCGGCGTCCGGACCTCGTGGCCGCGCGTTGGCGGGTCGAGGCCGCGAGCAAGGATATCGCCGCCGGCAAGACGCGTTTCTACCCCAATCTCAACCTGAGTGCCGCGGCCGGCACCGAGGCCTTGCTGGGCGACGCCCTGTTCGGTTCGGCCAGCCGTTTCTTCAGCATCGCGCCGACCGTTTCGCTGCCGATCTTCGACGGCGGCCGCCTGCGCGCCGGGCTCGATGCGAAGGATGCCGACTACGACCTGGCGGTGGCGCAGTACAACAAGAGCCTGGTCAAGGCGCTTGGGGATGTCAGCGACACGATCCAGCAGTTGCGCGAGATCGCCCGGCAGATCGCTGTCCAGCAGCATGCGGCGGATATCGCCCAGCAGTCCTATGACACCGTGGTCCAGCGTTATGGCGCCGGCATCGGCAACTACCTGGACGTGCTGACCATCGAGCAGACCCTGTTGCAGGCCCAGCGCCAGCTGGCGGAACTGAATGCCCAGCAGATCGACCTTTCCATTCAACTGATGCAGGCCCTGGGCGGTGGATTTCACGCCGAGAACATCGCCCTGGGCGATTCGAGCCCGGCTGCACGGACCCACTAATTCAAGGTACTTGTCATGGCTAACCCTGCCCAAAACAACTCCGTTGAAAACAACCCCGGTGCCGCCAACTCCGGCAAACGCAAGATCATGCTCCTGGCCCTCGCCCTGGTCGCCGTCGGCGGCGCGGCGGTCTGGGGCTGGCACGAACTCTATGGCCGCTGGAGCGAAGGTACCGACGACGCCTATGTCAATGGCAACGTGGTGGAGATCACGCCGCAGATCACCGGTACGGTGGTCAGCATCGGTGCCGATGACGGTGACCTGGTCCATGAGGGGCAGGTGCTGGTGAACTTCGACCCGAGCGATGCCGAAGTCGGCCTGCAGAGCGCCGAGGCCAATCTGGCCAAGACCGTGCGCCAGGTGCGCGGCCTGTACAGCAACGTCGACGGCATGAAGGCCCAGGTGGTGGCGCAGAAGGCGGCCGTGCAGAAGGCCCAGGAAAACTACACCCGCCGCAGGAATCTCGCCGCCAGCGGTGCGATCTCCCAGGAGGAACTGTCCCACGCCCGTGACGACCTGACCTCGGCCCAGAGCGCCTTGAGCAACGCCGAGCAGCAACTCAACAGCAGCAATGCACTGGTCGACGACACGGTGGTGTCCAACCATCCCGATGTGAAGGCGGCCGCTGCTCAGTTGCGCCAGGCGTACCTGGCTCATGCCCGGAGCACGCTGGTCGCGCCGGTGACCGGTTATGTCGCCAAGCGCACCGTGCAGCTCGGTCAGCGTGTACAGCCGGGGGCCGCATTGATGGCGGTGATTCCGCTGGACCAGTTGTGGATCGATGCCAACTTCAAGGAAACCCAGCTGCGCCAGATGCGGATCGGCCAAGCGGTGGACATCGAGGCCGATCTGTACGGCAGCGACGTGAAATACAGCGGTACCATCGACAGCCTCGGCGCCGGTACCGGCAGCGCCTTCGCCCTGTTGCCGGCGCAGAACGCCACCGGTAACTGGATCAAGATCGTCCAGCGGGTGCCGGTGCGTGTGCACATCAACGCCGAGGATCTGGTCAAGCATCCGCTGCGGATCGGCTTGTCGACCCAGGTCGAGGTCGACCTGCACGACCAGAGTGGTCCGGTGCTGGCACAGCAGCCGCCCCAGAAGGCTTCGTTCAGCACCAACGTCTATCAGCAGCAGTTGGCTGACGCCGATGCGGTGATCAACCGCCTGATCCATGAGAACAGCGCAACGGCGGCCAAGACCGCGCAGCGCTGAGTCGCCAGTCCCCCGCTGCGGCCCTCGCGGTCGCAGCGCCTGCCCCGTTCCAAAGGATTCGCGATGAGTTCGAACGCATCATTTTCCCCGCCGAGCCTGTTGCTCAGCACCATCGGCCTGTCGCTGGCGACCTTCATGCAGGTGCTCGACACCACCATCGCCAACGTGGCGCTGCCGACCATTTCCGGCAACCTGGGGGTGAGTTCGGAGCAGGGCACCTGGGTCATCACTTCCTTTGCCGTCAGCAACGCCATCGCCCTGCCGTTGACCGGCTGGTTGAGCCGGCGCTTCGGTGAGGTGAAGCTGTTCATCTGGGCCACGTTGCTGTTCGTGCTGGCCTCGTTTCTCTGCGGTATTTCCACCTCGATGCCCGAACTGGTGGGCTTCCGAGTGCTCCAGGGGCTGGTGGCCGGCCCGCTGTATCCGATGACCCAGACGCTGCTGATCGCCGTCTATCCGCCGGCGAGGCGAGGCATGGCCCTGGCGTTGCTGGCGATGGTCACGGTGGTCGCGCCGATTGCCGGGCCGATCCTCGGTGGCTGGATCACCGACAGCTACAGCTGGCCGTGGATTTTCTTCATCAACGTGCCGATCGGCATTTTTGCCGCCGCCGTGGTGCGTCAGCAGCTCAAGGCGCGGCCGGTGGTGATCAGTCGGCAGCCGATGGATTATGTCGGCCTGCTGACCCTGATCATCGGTGTCGGCGCGCTGCAGGTGATCCTAGACAAGGGTAACGACCTGGACTGGTTCGAATCGAATTTCATCGTCATCGGCGCGGTGATTTCGGCGATCGCCCTGGCGGTGTTCGTCATCTGGGAAATGACCGATGCGCATCCGGTGGTCAACCTGCGGCTGTTCGCCTACCGCAACTTCCGCATCGGCACCATCGTGCTGATCCTCGGTTACGCCGGGTTCTTCGGCATCAACCTGATTCTGCCGCAGTGGTTGCAGACCCAGATGGGCTATACCGCGACCTGGGCGGGGCTGGCGGTGGCGCCGATCGGCATCCTGCCGGTGCTGATGTCGCCCTTCGTCGGCAAGTACGCCAACCGGGTCGACCTGCGCCTGCTGGCCGGGATCGCCTTCCTGGCCATCGGCCTGAGTTGCTTCATGCGTGCCGGCTTCACCAACGAGGTGGACTTCGAGCACGTGGCGCTGGTGCAACTGTTCATGGGGATCGGCGTGGCGCTGTTCTTCATGCCGACCTTGAGCATCCTGATGTCGGACCTGCCGCCGCAGCAGATCGCCGACGGTGCCGGCCTGGCGACCTTCCTGCGTACGCTCGGCGGCAGTTTTGCCGCATCCCTGACCACCTGGATCTGGATTCGCCGGGCGGACCAGCATCATGCCTACCTGAGCGAAAGCATCACGCCGTTCGACCCGGCGACGCGCGAGGCGCTGAACAATCTCGGTGGCGCGGGGAGCCAGGCCTACAGCCAGCTGGATCAGATTCTCAACAGCCAGGCCTACATGCTGTCGACCGTGGACTACTTTACGCTGCTCGGGTGGGGCTTCATGGGCTTGATGCTGCTGGTCTGGCTGGCCAAGCCGCCGTTCGCGGCGAAGGCCGGGCCAGCGTCGGCCGGGCATTAATCCGAGTCAGGCCCATTCGCGGGCAAGCCCGGCTCCTACAGTTCAACGTCGTTTGATGCATTAATGTAAGACGTGAATCTGTAGGAGCCGGGCTTGCCCGCGAAGCTTTTTACTGGAGCAGGGGCAACGCCGGCGGTGGCGGAAACTCGAACTCGCCCAGGTGGAATCCCTGCTCGTCAACCTGCAATGCCCAGCCCTGGCGATCCCAGTCACCCAGCACGATTCGCTTCGCCGCCTGGCTGCCGAGCTGCAGCTTGTGAATCGCCGGCCTGTGGGTGTGGCCGTGGACCAGGGTGTGCACGCCATACTGCTGCATGATCCGCGGGATCTCCTCCGGGGTCACATCAACGATGTCGTTGGCTTTCATCCGGGTTTGCGCCCGGCTTTCGCTGCGCAGCTTGCGCGCCAGCTTGTGCCGGGTACGCAACGGCAGGTGCCGCAGGATGAACAGGCTGATGGGGTTGCGCAGGTAGCGACGCAGGCGCATGTAGGCCTCGTCGCGGGTGCACAGGCTGTCGCCGTGCATCAACAGCACCGGCTCGCCATTGATCTGCACCACGCTCGGGTCCTTGAGCAGCGTGGCTCCGGCTGCCTTGCAGAAGGCCTTGCCGAGCAGGAAATCACGGTTGCCGTGCATCAGGAAAATCGGGGTGCCGCCCTCGCTGACCTCGCGCAGTGCCGCGCAGATCGAGCGTTGGAAAGGGGTCATGGCATCGTCGCCGATCCAGGCTTCGAAGAAGTCGCCAAGGATATATAACGCTTGTGCCGAACGGGCGCGTCCGGCGAGGAAATCCAGAAACGCCCGGGTGATGTCCGGGCGCTCCTCTTCCAGATGCAAGTCTGAAATCAGCAGTATCACTCAACGATCTCGGCTTTCTCGATGATCACGTCTTCTGCCGGTACGTCCTGGTGGCCTGCCTTCATGGTGGTGGCAACGCCCTTGATGCTGTCGACCACTTCAGTGCCGGCGATCACCTTGCCGAATACCGCGTAGCCCCAGCCCTGAACGGTTTTGGCGCTGTGGTTGAGGAAACCGTTGTCGGTGACGTTGATGAAGAACTGCGCGGAAGCCGAATGCGGCTCCATGGTACGGGCCATGGCGATGGTGTACTTGTCGTTCGACAGGCCGTTGTCCGCTTCGTTCTGGATGCTTGGGCGCTTGTCTTTCTTTTCCTTCATGCCTGGCTCGAAACCGCCGCCCTGGATCATGAAGTTGCCGATGACGCGGTGGAACACGGTGTTGCTGTAATGGCCGGCCTTGACGTATTCAACGAAGTTGGCAACGGTCAGCGGGGCTTTTTCGGCGTTCAGCTCGAGAACGATCTCGCCGTGGTTGGTGGTCAGTTTGACTTGAGTCATGGTAGCTATCGCTCTGTTCAGGAAATTCGTGGGACGTGGCCGGCCCCTTCAAGGGGCTGCGCCACAACCTGGGCGGGGAGTTTAACGTGCTTGCCGGGCATTTCGAGGGTTTTTATACCGCCGGTATTAAAAGCAGCGGTTTTCCGGCTGGCCCTGTCAGGGGCTTGACAGGTTCGGCTATGATAGGAGTTTTGATTGACCCGGCCTATCCGGGCCACGCACTTGTTACGTCCAAGGATCTTATGAGCAAGCCCACTGTCGACCCTACTTCGAACGCCAAGACCGGCCCGGCTGTCCCGGTCAACTTCCTGCGCCCGATCATTCAGGCCGACCTGGATTCGGGCAAGCACACCCAGATCGTCACGCGTTTTCCGCCTGAGCCCAACGGCTACCTGCACATCGGTCACGCCAAGTCGATCTGCGTGAACTTCGGTTTGGCCCAGGAGTTCGGTGGCGTCACGCACCTGCGTTTCGATGACACCAACCCGGCCAAGGAAGATCAGGAGTACATCGACGCCATCGAGCGTGACGTCAAGTGGCTGGGTTTCGAGTGGGCCGGCGAAGTGCGCTACGCCTCGCAGTATTTCGATCAACTGCATGACTGGGCGGTCGAACTGATCAAGGCCGGCAAGGCCTATGTCGACGACCTGACTCCAGAGCAGGCCAAGGAATACCGCGGCAGCCTGACCGAGCCGGGCAAGAACAGCCCGTTCCGCGAGCGTTCCGTCGAGGAGAACCTCGACTTGTTCGCGCGCATGAAGGCCGGTGAGTTCAAGGACGGCGAGCGTGTATTGCGGGCCAAGATCGACATGGCCTCGCCGAACATGAACCTGCGTGACCCGATCCTCTACCGCATCCGCCATGCCCATCACCACCAGACCGGTGACAAGTGGTGCATCTACCCGAACTATGACTTCACTCACGGTCAGTCGGATGCCATCGAGGGTATCACCCATTCGATCTGCACCCTGGAATTCGAAGGCCATCGTCCGCTGTACGAATGGTTCCTGGACAACCTGTCGGTGCCGTGCAAGCCGCGCCAGTACGAGTTCTCGCGGCTGAACCTGAACTACACCATCACCAGCAAGCGCAAGCTCAAGCAACTGGTGGACGAGAAGCACGTCAATGGTTGGGACGACCCGCGCATGTCGACCCTGTCAGGCTTCCGTCGTCGCGGCTACACGCCCAAATCCATCCGCAACTTCTGCGAGATGGTGGGCACCAACCGTTCCGACGGTGTGGTGGACTTCGGCATGCTGGAATTCAGCATCCGTGACGACCTCGACCAGAGCGCGCCACGTGCCATGTGCGTGCTGCGTCCGCTGAAGGTGGTGATCACCAACTACCCGCAAGGCCAGGTCGAGAACCTCGAACTGCCCTGCCATCCGAAGGAAGACATGGGGGTGCGCCAGTTGCCGTTCGCCCGCGAGATCTACATCGATCGCGACGATTTCATGGAAGAGCCGCCCAAGGGCTACAAGCGACTGGAGCCGGCGGGTGAGGTGCGCCTGCGCGGCAGCTACGTGATCCGTGCCGACGAGGCGATCAAGGATGCCGATGGCAACATCGTCGAACTGCGCTGCTCCTATGACCCGGACACCCTGGGCAAGAACCCCGAGGGTCGCAAGGTCAAGGGCGTGATCCACTGGGTGCCGGCGGCTGCCAGCGTCGAGTGCGAGGTGCGCCTGTACGATCGTCTGTTCCGCTCGCCGAACCCGGAGAAGGCCGAAGACGGCGCAAGTTTCCTGGACAACATCAACCCTGATTCCCTGCAGGTCCTCACCGGTTGTCGTGCCGAACCCTCGTTGGGCAACGCACAGCCGGAAGACCGTTTCCAGTTCGAGCGCGAAGGCTACTTCTGCGCGGATATCAAGGACTCGAAACCAGGTGCCCCGGTATTCAACCGTACCGTGACCCTGCGCGACTCCTGGGGTCAGTGATTCAGTCAAGGAATTAACGTGCTTACGATCTACAACACGCTCACCAAGAGCAAAGAAGTCTTCAAGCCGCTGGACGGCAACAAGGTGCGCATGTACGTCTGCGGGATGACCGTGTACGACTTCTGCCACCTGGGCCACGGCCGCAGCATGGTCGCCTTCGACCTGGTGACCCGCTGGCTGCGCTTCAGCGGTTATGACCTGACCTATGTGCGCAACATCACCGACATCGACGACAAGATCATCAACCGGGCCAACGAGAACGGCGAGTCGTTCGAAGCGCTGACCGAGCGCATGATCGCGGCAATGCACGAGGATGAGGCGCGCCTGAATATCAGGAAGCCGGACATGGAGCCGCGGGCCACCGACCATATCGCCGGCATGCACGCGATGATCCAGACCCTGATCGACAAGGGCTATGCCTACGCCCCGGGCAACGGCGACGTGTACTACCGTGTCGGCAAGTTCATGGGCTACGGCAAGCTGTCGCGCAAGAAGATCGAAGACCTGCGCATCGGTGCGCGGATCGAGGTTGGCGAGTCCAAGCAGGACCCGCTGGACTTCGTCCTGTGGAAAGCGGCCAAGCCGGGTGAGCCGAGTTGGGAATCGCCTTGGGGCGCCGGGCGTCCGGGCTGGCACATCGAATGCTCGGTGATGTCGACCTGCTGCCTGGGCGAGACCTTCGACATTCATGGTGGCGGCAGCGACCTGGAGTTCCCGCACCACGAGAACGAGATCGCCCAGAGCGAGGCGGCCACCGGCAAGACCTACGCCAATGCCTGGATGCATTGCGGCATGATCCGCATCAATGGCGAGAAGATGTCCAAGTCCCTGAACAACTTCTTCACCATTCGCGACGTGCTGGACAAGTACCATCCGGAAGTCGTGCGTTACCTGCTGGTGGCGAGCCACTATCGCAGTGCCATCAACTATTCGGAAGATAACCTCAAGGACGCCAAGGGCGCCCTGGAGCGTTTCTACCATGCATTGAAGGGCCTGCCGAACGTGCCGGCTGCCGGTGGCGAGGCGTTCGTCGAGCGTTTCACCCAGGCAATGAACGACGACTTCGGTACCCCCGAGGCCTGTGCGGTGCTGTTCGAGATGGTGCGCGAGATCAACCGCTTGCGCGAGATCGATGTCGAGGCGGCGGCGGGGCTGGCGGCGCGTCTCAAGCAACTGGCCGACGTGCTGGGCGTGTTGCAGCTGGAGGCGGACGAGTTCCTGCAGGCCGGTGCCGAAGGTCGTGTCGATGCGGCACAGGTCGAGGCACTGATCCAGGCGCGCCTGGCTGCGCGGGCCAACAAGGACTGGGCTGAATCCGACCGGATCCGCGACCAGATCACCGCCATGGGCGTGGTGCTGGAAGACGGCAAGGGCGGTACGACCTGGCGGCTGGCTGACTGAGCCTTGCGCTGAGTGAACAGAAACCCGCCTTGTGCGGGTTTTTGTGTTTTGGGGTGTCTGGTAGGGCCCTGTTCTCGGATGAATCCTGCTCCCACTGAACACAAGCCCTTTGTGCGTCGCGTTCATCCGCGAACAGGGCCGCCACAAACAACAAGGGCACCCGAAGGTGCCCTGTCTTGACTGCTATCACCTGTCAGGCATGCAGCGATTCGGCCGCATACAAGGTATTTTCCAGCAGGCAGGCGCGGGTCATCGGGCCAACGCCGCCCGGAACCGGAGTGATCCAGCCGGCGCGGGGCAGGGCGGTCTCGTAGACCACGTCGCCCACCAGCTTGCCGTCTTCCTGGCGGTTGATGCCGACGTCGATGACGATGGCGCCTTCCTTGACCCACTCCCCCTTGACCAGGCCCGGCTTGCCGGCGGCCACCACCAGCAGGTCGGCGCGGCCGACGTGGCCGGCCAGATCCTTGGTGAAGCGGTGGGTCACGGTCACGGTGCAGCCGGCCAGCAGCAGTTCCATGGCCATCGGGCGGCCGACGATGTTGGAAGCGCCAACGATTACCGCATTCATTCCGTAGAGGTCGGCACCGGTGCTTTCCAGCAGGGTCATGATGCCTTTCGGGGTGCAGGGGCGCAGCAGCGGGATACGCTGGGCCAGGCGGCCGACGTTATAAGGATGGAAACCGTCCACATCCTTGTCCGGGCGAATGCGTTCCAGCAGTCTGGATGCATCCAGGTGCTCGGGCAGCGGCAACTGAAGCAGGATGCCGTCGATGCTCGGATCGTCATTCAGGCGGTCGATCAACTCGGTCAGTGCCTGTTGCGTGGTTTCGCTAGGCAGGTCATAGGCTTGCGAAATGAAGCCGACTTCTTCGCAATCCTTGCGCTTGTGCGAGACATATACCTGGGAGGCAGGATCGCTGCCGACCAGAATCACTGCGAGGCCTGGCGTACGCAGACCCTGCTGGCGACGCTCGGCGACACGTTGAGCGATCTGCTGGCGCAGACGAGCGGCGATCGCCTTGCCGTCGATTAGTTGTGCAGTCATGACGCGTGATTAACCATCGAAAGGGGTGGAAAAAGAGTGCACATTCTCGCACGCCAGGGCGCGAGGGCAAAGGCGCTTGGTCTGGATATTCCCCTAACTCCTTTATATTTCTAAATTTTTTTCAAAAAAGAGTTGACGACCTTCCGACTCGTCTATAACATTCGTCGCACTTGTCGGGCACAGCCTAGCACTGGTTGAGAAGGTCGAGCTGAATAGGCGGATGTTACAGTCTGGCTCAGCAAGATTGAAAGCTCTTAGTTTGTAGTCATTGTAGAGTACAAATTAATAAGGCGCCCGTAGCTCAGCTGGATAGAGCATCCGCCTTCTAAGCGGATGGTCGCAGGTTCGAGTCCTGCCGGGTGCGCCATTCAGGCAGCTTTGGCACAAGTAACGCAATATGGTGGGCGTAGCTCAGTTGGTAGAGCACAGGATTGTGACTCCTGTTGTCGTGGGTTCGATCCCCATCGTCCACCCCATATTCGAATAAAGACGCCAGATTAATCATCTGGCGTCTTTGCTTTAACGGTTTGACCCGCGGACGTGGTGGAATTGGTAGACACACTGGATTTAGGTTCCAGCGCCGCGAGGCGTAAGAGTTCGAGTCTCTTCGTCCGCACCAGATTGGCTTCAAATACAAAAGACGGCGCAGCACCTGAACAAGGGCTGCGCCGTTTTTGTTTCAGCGCTCGGCAGGTCCGCAAGGCTGCCGGCCCGGGTGTCGGCCGGTTGCTTCTTCCATCGGGGAGAAGGGCGGCGACGGCTCTGGCACGAGTGATTGCGTGTTGTCGGAAAAGGATGCCAACAGCCTGTTCCGACGAATAATTACCGGCTGTTTCCTGCTCGTTTTCAGCGGGGTGACTTCTTGAGTATGACCCACTAGAATGCATGCCCTTGCTTCTGAGGTCGGAAACGGCCGGCTAACGTCTGTGCAACGAGGAATATCCATGCAAGTTTCTGTTGAAAATACATCGGCTCTTGAGCGCCGCATGAGCATCACCGTGCCAGCTGAGCGCATCGAGACCCAGGTCAACAAGCGTCTGCAGCAGACTGCCCAAAAGGCCAAGATTGCAGGCTTCCGCCCTGGCAAGGTGCCAATGAGCGTGATCCGTCAGCGTTTCGAAGCTGATGCCCGTCAGGAAGCGGTAGGTGACGTGATCCAGGCTTCCTTCTATGAAGCCGTGGTCGAGCAGAAGCTGAACCCTGCTGGCCAGCCTTCGGTCGAGCCGAAGGTGCTGGAAAAAGGCAAGGATCTGGAATACGTCGCTACCTTCGAAGTGTTCCCGGAGTTCACCGTTGCCGGTTTCGACTCCATCGCCGTCGAGCGCCTGAGCGCCGAAGTGGCTGATGCCGACCTGGACAACATGCTGGAAATCCTGCGCAAGCAGAACACCCGTTTCGAAGTGGCCGAGCGCGCTGCCCAGAACGAGGACCAACTGAACATCGATTTCGTCGGCAAGGTCGACGGCGAGGCCTTCGCTGGCGGTTCCGCCAAGGGCACCCAGCTGGTTCTGGGTTCCAACCGCATGATCCCGGGCTTCGAAGACGGCCTGGTCGGTGCCAAGGCCGGTGAAGAGCGCGTTCTGAACCTGACCTTCCCCGAGGACTACCAGAACCTGGACCTGGCTGGCAAGGCCGCCGAGTTCACCGTCACCGTGAACACTGTTTCCGCGCCAACCCTGCCTGAGCTGAACGAAGCCTTCTTCGCCCAGTTCGGTATCAAGGAAAGCGGCCTGGACGGCTTCCGCACCGAAGTTCGCAAGAACATGGAGCGCGAACTGCGTCAGGCGATCAAGTCCAAGGTCAAGAACCAGGTAATGGACGGCCTGCTGGCTGCCAACCCGATCGAAGTGCCAAAGGCTCTGCTGGTCAACGAAGTCAACCGTCTGCGCGTGCAGGCTGTTCAGCAGTTCGGTGGCAACATCAAGCCTGACCAACTGCCGGCCGAACTGTTCGAAGAGCAGGCCAAGCGCCGTGTGGTTCTGGGCCTGATCGTGGCTGAAGTGGTCAAGCAATTCGACCTCAAGCCTGACGAAGAGCGCGTTCGCGAACTGATCCAGGAAATGGCTTCGGCCTATCAGGAACCCGAGCAAGTTGTGTCCTGGTACTACAAGAACGAGCAGCAGCTGAACGAAGTTCGTTCGGTTGTGCTGGAAGAACAAGTTGTGGATACTGTTCTGCAGAAGGCGAAAGTGACCGATAAATCGGTCTCCTACGAAGAAGCAGTCAAGCCGGCGGAAGCTCCAAAAGCCGACTGATTTTCTGACTCGTTGGAAAATACACACCATAAGCCAGCCTCGTGCTGGCTTATGCGTATTCAAGACATGACTATTTGGGTGCAGAGCATGTTCCGTAATTCTTATATTCAGCAGAACTCTGATATCCAGGCCGCCGGCGGCCTGGTCCCGATGGTTGTCGAGCAGTCTGCTCGTGGCGAGCGCGCCTATGACATCTACTCGCGTCTGCTCAAGGAGCGAGTGATTTTCCTGGTGGGTCCTGTGGAAGACTACATGGCCAACCTGATCTGTGCGCAACTGCTGTTCCTTGAAGCGGAAAACCCGGACAAGGACATCCATCTGTACATCAACTCCCCAGGCGGTTCGGTGACTGCGGGCATGTCGATCTACGACACCATGCAGTTCATCAAGCCGAACGTATCGACCACCTGCATCGGCCAGGCCTGCAGCATGGGTGCGTTCCTGCTGACCGCGGGGGCCGAGGGCAAGCGTTTCTGCCTGCCGAACTCGCGTGTGATGATTCACCAGCCACTGGGCGGTTTCCAGGGCCAGGCATCGGACATCGAAATCCATGCCAAGGAAATCCTGTTCATCCGCGAGCGCCTCAACACGCTGATGGCCAAGCACAGCGGGCGTACGCTCGAAGAAATCGAGCGCGACACCAACCGCGACAACTTCATGAGCGCCACCGCCGCACGTGAATACGGCCTGATCGACGAAGTGATCGAAAAGCGTCCCGCGTGAAATAAGCGGCACAAAACAGGGGTGGTCGGCCGGTCCGATCACCTGCGGGCTTGAAAAAGCCCGCAATAGCCTTCATCTTGTGTTGCAAGCCTATCGGATTTGGATCGAACGAATGACTGACACCCGCAACGGCGAGGACAACGGCAAGCTGCTTTATTGCTCCTTCTGTGGCAAAAGCCAGCATGAAGTGCGCAAATTGATTGCCGGCCCCTCGGTCTTTATCTGCGACGAGTGCGTCGACCTGTGCAATGACATCATCCGTGAGGAGGTGCAGGAGGCACAGGCCGAGAGCAGCGCGCATAAATTGCCTTCGCCTAAAGAAATCAGCGGCATCCTTGATCAGTACGTCATTGGTCAGGAGCGTGCCAAGAAGGTTCTGGCCGTAGCGGTATACAACCACTACAAGCGCCTGAACCAGCGCGACAAGAAGAGTGACGACGTCGAACTCGGCAAGAGCAACATCCTGCTGATCGGCCCGACCGGCTCGGGCAAGACCCTGCTGGCCGAAACCCTGGCACGCCTGCTGAATGTGCCGTTCACCATCGCTGACGCAACCACCCTCACCGAGGCGGGCTATGTGGGCGAGGACGTGGAAAACATCATTCAGAAGCTGCTGCAGAAGTGTGATTACGACGTGGAAAAGGCCCAGATGGGCATTGTCTACATCGACGAAATCGACAAGATTTCCCGCAAGTCCGACAACCCGTCGATTACCCGCGACGTTTCCGGCGAAGGGGTGCAGCAGGCCCTGCTGAAGCTGATCGAAGGTACCGTGGCTTCCGTGCCGCCGCAGGGCGGTCGCAAGCACCCGCAGCAGGAATTCCTGCAGGTCGACACTCGTAACATCCTGTTCATCTGCGGTGGTGCGTTCTCAGGCCTGGAAAAGGTCATCCAGAACCGTTCGACCAAGGGCGGCATCGGTTTCAGCGCCGAAGTCCGCAGCAAGGAAGAGGGCAAGAAGGTCGGCGAGTCCCTGCGTGAAGTCGAGCCTGACGATCTGGTCAAGTTCGGTCTGATCCCCGAGTTCGTTGGCCGTCTGCCGGTGCTGGCGACCCTGGACGAGCTGGATGAGGCCGCGCTGATGCAGATCCTCACCGAACCGAAGAACGCCCTGACCAAGCAGTATGCCAAGCTGTTCGAAATGGAAGGCGTCGACCTCGAGTTCCGTGCCGATGCGCTGAAATCCGTGGCCCGTCGTGCCCTGGAGCGCAAGACCGGTGCCCGTGGCCTGCGTTCCATCCTCGAAGGCATCCTGCTCGACACCATGTACGAGATCCCGTCGCAGTCCGACGTGAGTAAAGTGGTGATCGACGAAAGCGTCATAGAAGGCAAGTCCCAGCCGCTGTACATCTATGAAAACAGCGAGCCGACCGCCAAGGCCGCACCTGACGCCTGAGTGCTGACGTGCGTGACCCGAAAAAGGGGGCCTCAGGGCCCCCTTTTGCTTTTGCGCGGGCTTTTGCGAAGAGGGGCGCTTGTTTTTTTTCCGGGTAGCCCCCATCTTGGTCCCAAGCTTTCTTTCCACCTGTTTCCGGCCTCAGGGCCGCCGTAGAGGCGAAATCATGAAGACGACCATCGAATTGCCTCTCCTGCCATTGCGTGATGTCGTGGTGTATCCGCACATGGTTATCCCGCTGTTCGTGGGGCGCGAGAAGTCTATCGAAGCCCTCGAGGCCGCGATGACGGGCGACAAGCAGATCCTGCTGCTGGCCCAACGTAATCCTGCCGATGATGACCCGGGCGAAGACGCGCTGTATCGGGTCGGCACCGTGGCGACCGTGCTGCAACTGCTCAAGCTGCCTGATGGCACCGTCAAGGTGCTGGTCGAGGGCGAGCAGCGCGGTACTGTCGAGCATTTCAGCGAAATCGACGGCCATTGCCGTGCACAGGTGGCGCTGATCGAGGAAACCGAGGCGCCGGATCGTGAATCCGAAGTGTTCGTGCGCAGCCTTCTCTCGCAGTTCGAGCAGTATGTGCAACTGGGCAAGAAGGTTCCGGCCGAAGTCCTGTCCTCGCTCAACAGCATCGATGAGCCCAGCCGCCTGGTCGACACCATGGCCGCGCACATGGCGCTGAAGATCGAGCAGAAGCAGGAAATCCTCGAGATCATCGAACTGCCGGCCCGTGTCGAGCACGTGCTGGCGCTGCTGGACGCGGAAATCGACCTGCTGCAGGTCGAAAAACGCATCCGTGGCCGCGTCAAGAAACAAATGGAGCGCAGCCAGCGCGAGTACTACCTGAATGAGCAGATGAAGGCCATTCAGAAGGAACTGGGCGATGGCGACGAGGGCCACAACGAAATCGAGGAGCTGAAGAAGCGCATCGATGACGCCGGCCTGCCCAAGGACGCCCTGGCCAAGGCCCAGGCCGAGCTGAACAAGCTCAAGCAGATGTCGCCGATGTCCGCCGAGGCCACCGTGGTGCGTTCCTACCTCGACTGGCTGGTACAGGTACCGTGGAAGGCCCAGAGCAAGGTGCGCCTGGACCTCAAGCGGGCCGAGGACATCCTCGATGCCGATCACTACGGCCTGGAAGAGGTCAAGGAGCGGATCCTCGAGTACCTCGCCGTGCAGAAGCGCGTGAAGAAGATTCGCGGGCCGGTGTTGTGCCTGGTCGGTCCTCCGGGTGTCGGCAAGACTTCCCTGGCGGAGTCGATCGCCAACGCGACCAACCGCAAGTTCGTCCGCATGGCCCTCGGTGGCGTGCGCGACGAAGCGGAAATCCGTGGTCACCGTCGGACCTACATCGGTTCGATGCCGGGAAGATTGATACAAAAAATGACCAAGGTGGGGGTACGCAACCCGCTGTTCCTGCTCGATGAAATCGACAAGATGGGCAGCGACATGCGTGGCGACCCGGCCTCGGCACTGCTGGAGGTCCTGGACCCCGAGCAGAACCACAATTTCAACGACCATTACCTGGAAGTCGACTACGACCTGTCCGATGTGATGTTCCTGTGCACCTCCAACTCGATGAATATCCCGCCGGCGCTGCTGGACCGGATGGAAGTGATCCGCCTGCCGGGTTACACCGAGGACGAGAAGATCAACATCGCGACCAAGTACCTGTCGCCCAAGCAGATCCAGGCCAACGGCCTGAAGAAGGGCGAGCTGGAGTTCGAAGAGGACGCGATCCGCGACATCATCCGCTATTACACCCGCGAAGCCGGTGTGCGTGGCCTGGAGCGGCAGATCGCCAAGGTCTGCCGCAAGGCGGTGAAAGAGCATGCCGTGGAAAAACGCTTCTCGGTGAAGGTCACTTCCGACCTGCTGGAGCACTTCCTGGGCGTGCGCAAGTTCCGCTATGGCCTGGCCGAGCAGCAGGACCAGGTGGGGCAGGTGACCGGCCTGGCCTGGACCCAGGTCGGTGGCGAGCTGCTGACCATCGAGGCTGCGGTGGTACCGGGCAAGGGGCAACTGATCAAGACCGGTTCCCTGGGCGATGTGATGGTCGAGTCGATCACCGCCGCCCAGACCGTGGTGCGCAGCCGGGCCAAGAGCCTGGGTATTCCGCTGGACTTCCACGAGAAGCGCGACACCCACATCCACATGCCGGAAGGGGCCACGCCTAAGGATGGTCCGAGCGCCGGTGTAGGAATGTGTACCGCATTGGTGTCGGCTCTGACCGGTATTCCCGTGCGTGCGGATGTCGCCATGACCGGCGAGATCACCCTGCGTGGCCAGGTGCTGGCGATTGGTGGGCTGAAGGAGAAATTGTTGGCCGCTCACCGTGGTGGGATCAAGACCGTGATCATTCCGGAAGAGAACGTGCGCGATCTGAAGGAAATTCCTGACAATATTAAGCAGGATCTTCAGATTAAACCGGTTAAATGGATTGACGAAGTCCTGCAAATTGCGCTGCAATACGCCCCGGAGCCCTTGCCAGATGTGGTTCCGGAGATCGTCGCGAAGGATGAGAAACGCGATTCGGATTCCAAGGAAAGAATCAGTACCCATTAGTAGAGATCTTGCCTGGGGGGCTTCCTTGACAGCTTTTTAGAGCCCTTGTTATAAAGCGGCTCTTATAAGTGGCTGTAGGCCATTCAGCACCTGTTTTAGCTTTCACCAAAAACTTAGAAACATACTCAATAGATATAAGGGGACTTAGAGTGAACAAGTCGGAACTGATTGATGCTATCGCCGCATCTGCTGATCTCCCGAAAGCCGCTGCTGGCCGTGCGCTGGACGCAGTAATCGAATCCGTCACTGGCGCTCTGAAGGCCGGCGACTCCGTTGTACTGGTTGGCTTCGGTACTTTCTCCGTGACCGATCGCCCTGCTCGCACTGGTCGTAACCCACAGACCGGTAAGACGCTGGAAATCCCGGCTGCCAAGAAGCCAGGTTTCAAGGCTGGTAAAGCACTGAAAGAAGCGGTCAACTGAGTTTCTTCAACGCCTTTGCCTGTACCAGGTCGGGCTCGCTCCCGACCTGGCAGCGGAGCGGTAAAGCGGTTGGCCAGGCCCACCAGGGCTGCTGACCTGTCACACCGGGGTTCGATCCTCGTCCGCTCCGCCAGTTACGAGAAGGCGCATCCTCGGATGCGCCTTTCTTCTATCCGGACTCTACCCACGCTCCACGGTTGTCCATTCTTGAGGTTCAACCGTTTCTGGGGGACGCATGCTGCAAAATATCAGGGACAATTCACAAGGCTGGATTGCCAAGACCATTATCGGGGTCATCGTTTTGTTGATGGCGCTGACCGGTTTCGATGCCATTTTCCGGGCCACCTCCACCAGTCAGGACGCGGCCAAGGTCAATGGTGAGGAAATCACCCAGAACGAGCTGAGCCAGGCCGTCGACATGCAACGTCGCCAGCTGATGCAGCAACTGGGCAAGGATTTCGACCCATCGCTGCTGGATGAAAAAATGCTCCGCGAATCGGCTCTCAAGGGGCTGATCGATCGCAAGCTGCTGTTGCAAGGCGCCGAGAAATCGAAATTCGCCTTCTCCGAAGCGGCGCTGGACCAGGTCATCCTGCTGACGCCTGAATTCCAGGTGGATGGCAAATTCAATTCCGATCGTTTCGACCAGGTGATTCGCCAACTGGGCTACAGCCGGATGCAGTTCCGCCAGATGCTGGCTCAGGAAATGCTCATTGGCCAGGTACGCGCCGGTCTGGCGGGCAGCGGTTTCGTGACTGACAACCAGGTGCTGGCGTTCGCCCGCCTGGAGAAGCAGACCCGTGATTTCTCCTCCCTGACCGTCAAGAGCGACCCGGCTGCGGTCAAGCTGACCGATGACGAGGTCAAGGCCTACTACGACAAGCACGCCAAGGAATTCATGACGCCGGACCAGGTGGTCGTGGACTATCTGGAGCTGAAGAAGTCTTCCTTCTTCGACCAGGTCAGCGTCAAGGACGAGGACCTGCAGGCCCTGTACAAGAAGGAAACCTCGAACCTGGCCGAACAGCGTCGTGCGGCGCACATCCTGATCGAAGTGAACGACAAGGTCACCGATGCCCAGGCCAAGGCGAAGATCGAGGAGATTCAGCAGCGCCTGGCCAAGGGTGAGGACTTCGCGGCCCTGGCCAAGCAGTTCTCCCAGGACCCGGGTTCGGCCAACAATGGCGGTGACCTCGGTTTCGCCGGCCCTGACGTCTACGATCCGGCTTTCGAAAAGGCGCTGTATGCCTTGAATAAGGGGCAGGTATCGGGCCCGGTACGCAGCGAGTTCGGCTACCACCTGATCAAGCTGCTGGGCGTCGAGGCACCTGAAGTGCCGACCTTCGCCAGCCTCAAGGACAAGCTGACCCGCGAGCTGAAGGCCCAGCAGGTCGAGCAGCGTTTCGTCGAGGCGACCAAGCAGCTCGAGGACTCGTCGTTCGAGGCTTCCGACCTGGCCCAGCCAGCCCAGGACCTGAACCTGAAGGTACAGACCACCGCGCCGTTCGGTCGTGAAGGCGGCGAAGGCATTGCGGCCAACCGTGCCGTGGTGACCGCCGCGTTCAGCCCGGAGGTTCTGGATGAGGGTGCCAACAGCAGCGCCATCGACCTGGACCCGGACACTGTCATCGTCCTGCGCGCCAAGGAGCACCGCAAGCCGGAGCAACTGCCGCTGGAAAGTGTCGATGCGAGCATTCGCAAGCAACTGACCAAGGAGCACGCCACCGCGGCGGCGAAGGTCAAGGCCGACGAACTGATCGCCAGCCTGCGTGAAGGCAAGGCGCTGCCGGCCGGTCAGTCCTGGAAGGTCCAGGAAGCCGTCACCCGTGGCCAGGAAGGTGTCGATCCTGCGGTGCTGCAGGCCCTGTTCCGCATGCCAAAGCCTGCGGCCAAGGACAAGCCGACCTTCGACACCGTGACCCTCGCTGATGGCAACCTGGTCATCGTGCGCCTGAGCGGCGTCAACGAAGGTGCTGCGCCGACCGATCAGGAGAAGGCGTCCTACCGTCGCTTCCTCGCTTCGCGTATCGGCCAGCAGGACTTCGCCGCGTATCGCAAGCAGTTGGAAGGCGAGGCGGAGATCAAGCGCTTCTGAAGTCGCTGATACCGTTCGCCGTAAACAGGAAGGCCGCTCAATCGAGCGGCCTTCCTGTTTCTGTCAATCCAGATGCTGTGGCGCGGTGTCCGGCCTCTTCGCGGGCAAGCCCTGCTCCTACAGTTTTGTGTCGTATGTGGAAACTGAGAGCGACACTGATCCTGTAGGAGCAGGGCTTGCCCGCGAAGGGGCCCGAGCAGGCCTACGAGGCCTTCTCGGGTGTAAGAAACGCAGCCTTCAGCAATTGCCGGGTATAGGGGTGTTGCGGCGCCTCGAATATCTCCCTTGCATCCCCTTGCTCCACCACCTGTCCGTGCTTGACCACCATCAACTGGTGGCTCAGTGCCTTGACCACCGCCAGGTCATGGCTGATGAACAGGTAGGTCAGGTTGTACTTGACCTGCAGCGAACGCAGCAGTTCGACCACCTGGCGCTGTACGGTGCGATCCAGGGCCGAGGTTGGCTCGTCGAGCAGGATCAGCGCCGGCTTGAGCACCAGGGCCCGGGCGATGGCGATCCGCTGCCGCTGGCCTCCGGAGAACTCGTGGGGATAGCGGTGGCGGGTCTGCGGGTCGAGGCCGACTTCCTTCAGGGCGGCGAAGATCGCCTGTTCCTGTTCGGCCGGGGTGCCGATCTTGTGGATGCGCAGGCCCTCACCGACGATCTCGCTGACGCACATGCGCGGGCTGAGGCTGCCGAACGGGTCCTGGAACACCACCTGCATCTCCCGCCGCAACGGCCGTACCTGTTGCTGGGACAGGCCGTCCAGCGCCTGGCCCTCGAAGCGGATGGCGCCCTGGCTGCCGATCAGCCGCAGGATGGCCAGGCCCAGAGTCGACTTGCCCGAACCGCTCTCGCCGACGATCCCCAGGGTCTGGCCCTGGGGCAGGCTGAAGTTGATGCCGTCCACCGCCTTGACGTGATCGACGGTACGCCGCAGCAGACCCTTGCGGATGGGGAACCAGACCTTCAGGTCCTCGATTTCCAGCAGCGGTGCACCCACCGGATTGGCCGCGGGTGCGCCGCTCGGTTCGGCGCTGAGCAGTTCGCAGGTATACGGATGCTGCGGTTGGCTGAACAACGCTTCGCAGTCGGCCTGCTCGACGATGCGCCCCTGCTGCATCACGCACACCCGGTGGGCGATCCGCCGCACCAGGTTGAGGTCATGGCTGATCAGCAGCAGGGCCATGCCCAGGCGCGCCTGCAGTTCCTTGAGCAGGTCGAGGATCTTCAGTTGCACGGTGACGTCCAGCGCCGTGGTCGGCTCATCGGCAATCAGCAGCTCCGGCTCGTTGGCCAGGGCCATGGCGATCATCACCCGCTGCCGCTGGCCGCCGGAGAGCTCGTGTGGCAGCGCCTTGAGGCGTTTGTGCGGTTCGGGTATGCCGACCAGTTCCAGCAGCTCCAGGGTGCGTTTGGTGGCGACCTTGCCGGTCAGGCCCTTGTGGATGGCGAGGACTTCGTTGATCTGCTTCTCGATCGAGTGCAGCGGGTTCAGCGAGGTCATCGGCTCCTGGAAGATCATCGCGATACGGTTGCCGCGAATGTGCCGCAGGGTCTTTTCCTTGAGTGTCAGCATGTCCTGGCCGGCGTACTGGATGCTGCCGCTGGGGTGGTGCGCGAGCGGGTAGGGCAGCAGGCGCAGGATCGAGTGTGCGGTCACCGACTTGCCGGAGCCGCTCTCGCCGACCAGGGCCAGGGTCTCGCCGCGACGGATATCGAAGCTGACGTTTTCGACCACCCGCTGGCGCTGTTCGCCAACGACGAACTCCACGGCGAGGTCGCGTATTTCGATCAGATTGTCCTGATTCATCTCATTTCCTCGGATCGAAGGCATCGCGGGCGGACTCGCCGATGAACACCAGCAGGCTGAGCATGATCGCCAGCACGGCGAACGCACTGATACCCAGCCATGGCGCCTGCAGGTTGGATTTGCCCTGGGCCACCAGCTCGCCGAGCGATGGCGCCCCCGGTGGCAGGCCGAAGCCGAGGAAGTCCAGGGCGGTCAGGGTACCGATGGCGCCGGTGAGAATGAACGGCATGAAGGTCATGGTCGAGACCATGGCATTGGGCAGGATATGGCGGAACATGATCGCGCCGTTCTGCATGCCCAGCGCCCGGGCCGCCCTTACGTACTCGAGGTTGCGGCCACGGAGGAACTCGGCACGGACCACATCCACCAGGCTCATCCAGGAAAACAGCAGCATGATCCCCAGCAGCCACCAGAAGTTGGGCTGGACGAAACTGGCGAGGATGATCAGCAGGTAGAGCACCGGCAGGCCGGACCAGATTTCCAGGAAGCGCTGCCCGGCCAGGTCGACCCAGCCGCCGTAGAAGCCCTGCAGGGCGCCGGCGACCACGCCGATGATCGAACTGAGGACCGTCAGGGTCAGGGCGAACAGCACCGAGATGCGGAAGCCGTAGATCACCCGCGCCAGCACGTCGCGGCCCTGGTCATCGGTGCCCAGCAGGTTGTCGGCCGAGGGCGGGGCGGGGGCCGGCACCCTGAGGTCGTAGTTGATGCTCTGGTAGCTGAAGGGGATCGGCGCCCACAGCACCCAGGCGTCCTTGGCCTTGAGCAGTTCGCGGATGTACGGGCTCTTGTAGTTGGCCTCCAGCGGGAACTCGCCGCCGAAGGTGGTTTCCGGGTAGCGCTTGAGGGCGGGGAAATACCAGCCGCCGTCATAGTGCACCACCAGCGGCTTGTCGTTGGCGATCAGCTCGGCGCCGAGGCTGATGACGAACAGCCCGAGGAACAGCCACAGGGACCACCAGCCGCGCTTGTTGGCCTTGAAACGCTCGAAGCGTCGGCGATTGAGGGGGGAAAGCTGCATCTCAATGCTCCCGATGTTCGAAGTCGATACGTGGGTCGACCAGGGTATAGGTCAGGTCGCCGATCAGTTTCATCACCAGGCCCAGCAGGGTGAAGATGAACAGCGTGCCGAAGACCACCGGGTAGTCGCGGTTGATCGCCGCCTCGAAGCTCATCAGGCCCAGGCCGTCGAGGGAGAAGATCACTTCCACCAGCAGCGAGCCGGTGAAGAAGATGCCGATGAAGGCCGCGGGAAAGCCGGCGATCACCAGCAGCATGGCGTTGCGGAACACGTGGCCGTAGAGCACGCGACGTTGCGTCAGGCCCTTGGCCCTGGCGGTGATCACGTACTGCTTGTTGATCTCGTCGAGGAAGCTGTTCTTGGTCAATAGCGTCATGGTCGCGAAGTTGCCGATCACCAGGGCGGTGACGGGCAGGGCCAGGTGCCAGAAGTAGTCGCAGACCTTGCCGAACAGGCTCAACTGGTCGAAGTTGCCCGAGGTCAGCCCGCGCAGGGGGAACCAGTTCAGGTAGCTGCCGCCGGCAAACACCACGATCAGCAGGATGGCGAACAGGAACGCCGGGATCGCGTAACCGACGATGATCGCCGAACTGGTCCAGACGTCGAAGTGGCTGCCATGCCGGGTCGCCTTGGCGATGCCCAGGGGAATCGACACCAGGTACATGATCAGCGTGCTCCACAGGCCAAGGGAGATCGATACCGGCATTTTCTCCTTGATCAGGTCGATGACCTTGGCGTCGCGAAAGAAGCTGTCGCCGAAATCCAGGGTCGCGTAGTTCCTGATCATGATCCACAAGCGTTCCGGCGCCGACTTGTCGAAGCCGTACATGTGCTCGATTTCCTTGATCAGTGCCGGGTCCAGGCCCTGCGCCCCGCGATAGCTGGAACCGGCCACCGAGACCTCCGAGCCGCCGCCGGCGATCCGGCTGGTGGCACCGTCGAAACCTTCGAGCTTGGCGATCATCTGCTCTACCGGGCCACCCGGGGCGGCCTGGATGATCACGAAGTTGATCAGGAGGATGCCGAACAGGGTCGGGATGATCAGCAGCAGTCGCCGTAGAATGTAAGCCAGCATCTTATGGTTGCCCCGCGCCGGTGCCGTTGGTGTTTTCCGGCGAAGCCACCGGTTTTGCGTCCGGCTTGATCCACCAGGTGGAGGTGCCGACATCGTAGGTCGGCGAGACTCTCGGATGGGCGACATGATCCCAGTAGGCAATACGCCAGGTCTTGATGTGCCAGTTCGGGATCACGTAGAAGCCCCACTGCAGCACCCGGTCCAGCGCCCGGGCGTGGTCGACCAGGCTCTGCCTTGAGTCGGCATTGATCAACTGTTCCACCAGGGTGTCCACGGCCGGGTCCTTGAGCCCCATGAAGTTGCGGCTGCCGGGCTTGTCGGCACTGGCTGACATCCAGAATTCGCGCTGTTCGTTACCGGGCGAGCTCGACTGCGGGAAGCTGCCGACGACCATGTCGAAGTCCCGCGAGCGCAGGCGGTTGATGTACTGGGAGACATCGACCCGGCGAATCACCAGGTCGATCCCCAGGTCGCCGAGGTTGCGCTTGAACGGCAGCAGCACCCGTTCGAAATCGGTCTGGGCCAGCAGGAACTCGATGCGCACCGGCTTGCCCTCGGTGTCGACCATCCGATCGTCGACGATATGCCAGCCGGCGTCGAGCAGCAGTTGGTAGGCGCGGCGTTGCTGGTCGCGGATCATCCCGCTGCCGTCGCACACCGGCGGCTGGTAGGCCTGGTTGAATACCTGGTCGGGAATCCTGCCGCGCAGCGGTTCGAGGATTGCCAGTTGCGCCTTGTCCGGCAGGCCGGTGGCGGCCATCTCCGAGTTCTCGAAATAGCTGCGGGTGCGGGTATAGGCACCGTTGAACAACTGCTTGTTGCTCCACTCGAAGTCGAACAGCAGGCTCAATGCCTCGCGCACGCGCACGTCCTGGAACATCGGCTTGCGCAGGTTGTAGACGAAACCCTGCATGCCGGTCGGGTTGCCGTTGGGAATCTGTTCCTTGATCAGCCGTCCCTGGGCCACGGCCGGGGTGTTGTAGGCATTGGCCCAGTTCTTCGCGCTCATTTCCAGCCAGTAGTCGAACTGCCCGGCCTTGAGAGCTTCGAGGGCGACGCTGCTGTCGCGGTAGTAGTCGGTGGTCATCACATCGAAGTTGTAGAACCCGCGGTTGATCGGCAGGTCCTTGGCCCAGTAGTCCTTGACCCGCTCGTAGCGTACCGAGCGTCCGGCCTTGACCTCGGCGAGCTTGTACGGCCCGCTGCCGAGGGGGAACTCCAGGTTGCCCTTGTTGAAGTCGCGGGTGGCCCACCAGTGCTTGGGCAATACCGGCAACTGGCCGAGAATCAGTGGCAACTCGCGGTTGTTGGTGTGCTTGAACTTGAACAGCACCCGCAGCGGGTCCTCGGCGACCACCTCGGCGACATCGGCATAATAGGCGCGGTAGAGCGGGGCGCCGTCCTTGATCAGGGTTTCGAAGCTGAACACCACGTCCTCGGCGCGCATCGGGTGGCCATCGTGGAAACGCGCCTCGGGCCGCAGGTAGAAGCGTACCCAGCTATTGTCGGGGGCTTTCTCGATCTTGCCGGCGACCAGTCCGTACTCGGTAAAGGGTTCGTCCAGGCCCTGGCGGGCCAGGGTGTCGTAGATCATGCCGATGCCATCGGCCGGCACGCCCTTGTTGATGAACGGGTTGAGGCTGTCGAAGCTGCCGGAGGCCGACTCGCGGAAGGTACCGCCCTTGGGCGCATCGGGGTTGACGAAGTCGACGTGCTTGAAGTCGGCGGGGTATTTCGGCGGTTCGTCGTAAAGGGTCAGGGCATGTTGTGGTGCGGCGCCGGCGAAACCGGTCATACCGATCGACAGCAGGCCACCGGCACAGAGCAGTAGGGCGCGCAAGGGCATCATTGGGCTTTCTCCGAAGCTTTCATCCACCAGGCGCTCAGGCCCAGGGTGTATGGCGGCGTGGTGACGAAGGCGAACCGGTTGCGGTAGGCCAGGCGGTGATAGTTGAGGTACCAGTTGGGAATCATGTAGTGCTGCCACAGCAGCACCCGGTCCAGGGCGCGGCCGGCGGCCAGTTGCTCGTCCCGTGACTGTGCGGCCAGGAGGGCTTCGAGCAGGCGGTCGACCACCGGGTTGGCGACGCCGGCGTAGTTCTTGCTGCCCTTGACGGTTGCCTGGCTGGAGTGGAAGTACTGCCATTGTTCCAGGCCGGGGCTGAGCGTCTGGTCGAGGGTCATCAGGATCATGTCGAAATCGAACTGATCCAGGCGCTGTTTGTACTGGGCACGATCCACGGTTCTCAGGTGGGCGTCCACGCCAATACTGGCAAGGTTTTCGACATAAGGCTGGAGAATCCGCTCGAGGTTCGGGTTGACCAGCAGGATTTCGAAGTGCAGCGGCTGCCCGGCACCGTTCACCAGGCGTTGACCGTCCAGCTTCCAGCCGGCCTGCGCGAGCAGCCCCAGGGCGCGGCGCATGGTTTCGCGGGGAATGCCGCGGCCATCGGTGCGCGGCAGGCTGAAGGGTTGGGTGAACAGGGCGGCGGGCAACTGCTCGCGATAGGGCGAGAGCAGCAGCCACTCCTTCCCGACCGGCAGCCCGCTGGCGGAAAACTCGCTGTTGGGGTAGTAGCTCATGGCCCGCTGATAGGCATTGTTGAACAGCGTGCGGTTGGTCCACTCGAAATCGAACATCAGGCCGATGGCCTCGCGCACCTTGTCCTCGGCGAAGGCGCTGCGGCGGCTGTTCATGAACAGGCCCTGGGTCTGCGTCGGGATCTGGTGGGCGATCTGTGCCTTGATCACGTCGCCGCGCAGCACGGCGGGAAAGCTGTAGCCACTGGCCCAGTTCTTGGCCTGATGCTCGATGTAGATATCGAATTCACCGGCCTTGAAGGCCTCGAAGGCGACATCGCTGTCCCGGTAGAACTCGACCTCGACCCGGTCGAAGTTGTACTTGCCGCGATTGACCGGCAGGTTCTCGCCCCACCAGTTTTTCACCCGTTCGAATACCAGTTGCCGGCCCGGCTGGACCCGGGTGATGCGATAGGGGCCGCTGCCCAGTGGCGGCTCGAAGGTGGTGGCCTTGAAGTCGCGGCCTTGCCAGTAGTGTTGCGGCAGCACCGGCAGCTCACCCAGGCGCAGGATCAGCAGCGGGTTGCCTGAACGCTTGAAGACGAAGCGGATCCGCTGCGGCCCGAGCACATCGACCCGCGACACTTCCTGCAGGCTGGTGCGGTATTGCGGGTGCCCCTCCTTGAGCAGGAGTCGATAGGAAAACGCCACGTCATAGGCGGTGATCGGCGTTCCGTCGTGAAAACGCGCCTCGGGGCGCAGGTTGAACACCACCCAACTGCGATCCTCGCTGTACTCCACCGTTTGCGCGATCAGCCCGTAGCTGGACGTCGGCTCGTCGCCGGACGGCGCATACTGGCCGGTGCCGACCATCAGGGTTTCGTTCAGTTCGTTGACGCCATACTGCAGGAAGTTCGGCGTCGACACCGGGCTGGTGCCCTTGAAGGTGTAGGGGTTGAGCGTGTCGAAGGTACCGAAGGCCATGACCCGCAAGGTGCCACCCTTGGGCGCATCGGCGTTGACCCAGTCGAAGTGGGTGAACCTGGCGGGGTACTTGAGCGTACCGAACTGCGCATAACCGTGGCTTTCGCTGATTGTCGCGCTTGCGGGGAAGCTCAAGGCCAGGCTGATGAAGAACGGGAGGAGGGGACGCATCAGCTCAGGGATCCGGTCCAGACTGCTTGGGCTCTATGGATCTTACCTTAACAGCTTGTATCGGCAGGAAAAAGGCCGCTACTTTTGTCGGAACGGACTTGCTGGCTATCCGCCATGGTTGACTCTTCACAAACCCCTGTGGGAGCCGCCGGTCCGGCGCCCCGGTTTATCCGCGAATGGCCCTTGAGGCCTCTAAAAGCTTCGCGGATGAATCCGGCTCCCCCAGCCTACAGTTCACTCATACACAGGTGCCTTGGTGATGGGTGATCAGCGCGGCTGGGAAACCGTGAGGATCTGCCCTGGCTTGAGGGCCTGGCCGGTACGCGGGTTGAGGCGCTTGAGGTGCTGCATTTCAACGTTGAAACGCTTGGCGACAATATAAAGGGAGTCGCCTTTCTGCACCTTGTAGGTCGTGGGGGTCGCTGGCTTCCTGCTGACCGAGGCGCGGACGTTGTCCTCCATCACCAGGGTCTGGCCGACCTTCAGCTTGTGCCCGGACAGCTTGTTCCAGCGCTGCAGTTCCTTGACATCGACCTTGTTGGCCTTGGCGATCGACGACAGGCTGTCGCCGTTCCTGACCTTGTAGCGACGGTTCAGGCGAGCCGGGCCATTGCTGGCGACGTTCTCGAAAACCGGCTTCTTCGGCCGCATGCTCACCAGTTCCTCGGGCTTGAGGTTCGACAGGCTGGCGGTCAGCAACTGCGCCTTGGAGCTCGGCACCAGCAGGTGCTGCGGCCCGTCGAGGGTCGCCTTCTGCTTGTAGGCCGGGTTCAGCTGGATCATTTCGTCCTCGTCGATCTCGGCCAGTGCCGCGACCCGGGAAAGGTCCAACGGCTGGTTGACCTCGACGCTGGCGAAGTAGGGTTCGTTGGCGATCGGGTTGAGGTTCACGCCATAGGCTTCCGGCGACATCACCACCTGGGACAGGGCCAGCAGCTTGGGCACGTAGTCACGGGTTTCCTGGGGCAGCGGCAGGTTCCAGTAGTCGGTGGGCAGGCCGAGCTTTTCGTTACGCTCGATGGCCCGGCTGACCGTGCCTTCGCCGGCATTGTAGGCGGCCATGGCCAGCAGCCAGTCACCGTTGAACATGTCGTGCAGGCGGGTCAGGTAGTTCAGCGCCGCGATGGTCGAGGCGGTGATATCGCGGCGCCCATCATAGAAACGGTCCTGGCGCAGGTTGAAGTTGCGCCCGGTGGAGGGAATGAACTGCCAGAGGCCGACCGCATCGGCTCGGGAATAGGCCATCGGGTTGTAGGCACTCTCGATGACTGGCAGCAGCGCCAGCTCCAGCGGCATGTTGCGTTCTTCGAGACGTTCGACGATGTAATGGATATAGAGTGTGCCGCGTTCGCTGGCGTTTTCCAGGAACGACGGGTTGCTGGCGAACCACAGCCGCTGCTGCTCGATGCGTGGGTTCACGCCCAGGCCGTCCTGCAGCTTGAAGCCCTGGCGCATGCGCTCCCAGACATCCTGTGGCGGCGTCGGGTTGGCTTTCTCGCCGGCCCATATCGGTTTCTGCTTGAGCCGGACGTTGAGATTCGGCGTCGGTTCGTTGCCGTTGTCCGAGGGATGATGAAAGCCCTGGCAACCCGCCAAAGTGGCGGACACAGCCACGGCGACCGCCTGAGCCAATCGCGTCAATGTGCCTGAATTGATGGGTTTGCGGTTAGGTGACGACATTGGCTGGAAGGTAGTTCCGGGCAAAAATGTCGGGCGATTCTAGAAAGCGCTCAGGGTCCGGTCAACTATCGAGCCTGCCCGAACCGCCCACCGCCGTGCCTCAGAACTGGTCTTTCCAGGCCCGCAGGGCAGCAAAAACCTCACTCGGCGACCGGTTGTCGCGGCCGTTCCGTTCGTCCGCTTTTTCTTTAACAGATGTTTCGCCGACCCGCAGGAATGGGTTGGTGCGCAGTTCCAGGGCCAGGTTCGACGGCAGGCTGATCCGCCCTTCGGCACGCCACTGGCCGACCTGTTCCAGTCGCGCGGCGATATCCGGATTTTGCGGCTCGACGGCCTGGGCGAAGCGCAGGTTGCCCAGGGTATATTCATGGGTACAGTGCACCGCGGTGTTGGCCGGCAGGGCCGCCAGCCGGCTCAGGGACGCGTGCATCTGCTCGGCCGTGCCCTCGAACAGTCGTCCACAGCCGGCGGCGAACAGCGTGTCGCCGCAGAACAGCAGCGGCGTTTCCTCATTCGCCTGATAGAAGGCGATATGCCCCAGGGTGTGGCCGGGCACGGCCAGCACCTGGAATGGCCGATCGAGTACGCTGATCCGGTCGTTGTCCTGCAGCGCCACGTCCCGGCCCGGGATGTTCTCGTGGGCCGGGCCGAGCACGCGGGCACCGGTGGCCTGCTTCAGGCGTTCGATACCGCCGACATGGTCATGGTGGTGGTGAGTGATCAGGATGTCGTCCAGTCGCCAGCCCGGATGCGCTTCCAGCCAGGCCAGCACCGGTGCCGCGTCACCCGGGTCGACCACCGAGCAGCGCCGTTGCGCATCGTCGCGCAGCAGCCAGATATAGTTGTCGGTGAAGGCGGGCAGTGCATCGATCTGTATCATGTTGGAGGTCGCCAAGCGGAAAACATTGGCGCATCTTAGAGGCTGGTATGGCTCATGGCGAGTTGGAGCAGACAATGACCGATAAAGCGTTCGCTCAGGCCGATCCTGACTGGCTGGCACTGGTCAGCGCGGCCCGTGACTGGTTGTCCGGGCCGCTGGGGCAACTGCTGCTCGATGAAGAGCGGCGCATGCTCGACGAGGAACTCGGGCGTTACTTCGGCGGTTACCTGGTCCATTACGGGCCATCGGCCGAGAACCCGCCGCAAGCGCAGCAGGTGCGCCGCAACGTGCGCCTGGGGGCGCCGTTGCCGGGTGTGGAGATCGTTTGCGACGAACGGGCGTGGCCGCTGAGCGAGCACGCGGCGGATGTCGTGGTGCTGCAGCATGGCCTGGATTTCTGCCTGTCGCCCCATGGCCTGCTGCGCGAAGCGGCGGCCAGCGTGCGCCCCGGCGGGCACCTGCTGATCGTCGGGATCAACCCCTGGAGCGCCTGGGGGCTGCGGCATGTGTTCGCCCACGATGCCCTGCGCCAGGCCCGCTGCATTTCGCCCTCGCGGGTCGCCGACTGGCTCAACCTGCTGGGCTTCGCGCTGGAGAAACGTCGCTTCGGGTGCTATCGTCCGCCGCTGGCTTCACCTGCCTGGCAGGCGCGGCTGGCGGGCTGGGAACGTGTCGCCGGTCGCTGGCAACTGGCCGGTGGCGGCTTCTATCTATTGGTCGCCCGCAAGATCATGATCGGCCTGCGGCCGGTCCAGCAGGTCCGACGCGAACCGGTCGGCAAACTGGTGCCGCTGCCGCTGGCCAAGGTCAACCGGCGGCCCAGCGAGCCCTGATACCGCGGGCCTTCACCTGCAACCCGGGCAGTTTTCTTTCGCGGGCCGGCCTTGCCGGTCCGGGCGCCATCGGCCAGTCGCCGATGGCCCACAGGGCATTTTTCGATGGAAAGGTTGTAATGAGCGATACCGTTGAACTCTTCACCGATGGCGCCTGCAAGGGCAACCCCGGCCCGGGCGGCTGGGGCGCACTGCTGGTCTTCAAGGGGGTAGAGAAAGAACTCTGGGGCGGCGAGGCCAATACCACCAACAACCGCATGGAACTGCTGGGCGCGATTCGTGGGCTGGAAGAGCTCAAGCGGCCGTGTGAAGTGCTGTTGGTGACCGACTCCCAGTACGTGATGAAAGGCATCACCGAGTGGATGACCAACTGGAAGAAGCGCGGCTGGAAAACCGCGGCCAAGGAGCCGGTGAAAAATGCCGACCTGTGGCAGCAGCTCGACGAGCAGGTCAACCGCCACAACGTGAAATGGAAATGGGTACGCGGGCACGTCGGCCACCCGGGCAACGAACGCGCCGACCAACTGGCCAACCGCGGTGTGGATGAAGTGCGAGGAGTCAAGCATGCGTAGTGTGGTACTCGATACCGAAACCACCGGTATGCCGGTGACCGACGGCCACCGGATCATCGAGATCGGTTGCGTCGAGATCATCGGCCGCCGCCTGACCGGGCGGCATTTCCACGTCTATCTGCAACCGGACCGCGAAAGCGACGAGGGGGCGATCGGCGTCCACGGTATCACCGACCAGTTCCTGATCGGCAAGCCGCGCTTTGCCGAGGTGGCCGACGAGTTCTTCGAGTTCATCAAGGGCTCGCAACTGATCATCCACAACGCGGCGTTCGACGTTGGCTTCATCAACAACGAGTTCGCCCTGCTGGGGCAGCACGACCGCGCCGATATCAGCCAGCATTGCAGCATTCTCGACACCCTGCTGATGGCCCGGGAGCGCCATCCGGGACAGCGCAACAGCCTCGATGCCTTGTGCAAGCGCTACGGCGTCGACAACTCCGGCCGTGAACTGCACGGCGCCTTGCTCGACTCGGAGATTCTCGCCGACGTCTACCTGACCATGACCGGTGGCCAGACCAGCCTGTCCCTGGCCGGCAACAGCGGCGACGGTGCCGAAGGTGGAGCTGGCCAGGCCAGTGAAATCCGTCGGCTGTCTGCCGAGCGCAAGCCGGGCCGGATCATCCGTGCCAGCGAGAGCGAACTGGCCGAGCACCAGGCGCGCCTGGAGATCATTGCCAAGTCCGCCGGCGCACCGGCGCTCTGGACACAACTGGCGGAAGCTGCAGCGCAGTAGGGGTTGTTTGTTACAAGAGATCTCCTTTCTCCTGTTTCAACTTCACATGTAGGACAAACAGCTTCTACCCTGAAGGAACAGACGGGCGGTGTCTCGTCGCTTCAGGATTGAAAAAACCATGTACAAGGATTTGAAGTTTCCGATCCTGATCGTGCACCGCGACATCAAGGCGGACACGGTCGCCGGGGATCGGGTACGGGGAATCGCCAAAGAGCTCGAACAGGACGGTTTCAGCGTTTTCTGCGCTGTCGATTACGCCGAGGGCCGCCTGGTCGCCTCAACCCATCATGGCCTGGCCTGCCTGCTGATCGCCGCCGAGGGCGCCGGGGAAAACACCCACCTGCTGCAGAACATGGTCGAGTTGATCCGCCTGGCGCGGGTCCGCGCTCCCGACCTGCCGATCTTCGCCCTGGGCGAGCAGGTCACCCTTGAAAATGCACCGGCCGATGCCATGAGCGAGCTCAACCAGCTGCGCGGCATCCTCTACCTGTTCGAAGACACCGTACCGTTCCTGTCCCGGCAAGTCGCCCGGGCGGCGCGCAACTACCTGGATGGCCTGCTGCCACCGTTTTTCCGGGCGCTGGTGCAGCACACCGCCGATTCCAACTATTCCTGGCATACGCCCGGCCACGGCGGGGGTGTGGCCTACCGCAAGAGTCCGGTGGGGCAGGCGTTTCACCAGTTCTTCGGGGAGAACACCCTGCGTTCCGACCTTTCGGTCTCCGTGCCGGAGCTGGGTTCGCTGCTGGACCATACCGGCCCGCTGGCCGAGGCCGAAGCCCGTGCCGCACGCAACTTCGGTGCCGACCACACGTTCTTCGTGATCAATGGCACCTCCACCGCGAACAAGATCGTCTGGCATTCGATGGTCGGCCGGGATGACCTGGTGCTGGTGGACCGCAACTGCCACAAGTCGGTGCTGCATTCGATCATCATGACCGGCGCGATTCCGCTGTACCTGTGTCCGGAGCGCAATGAGCTGGGGATCATCGGCCCGATTCCCCTGAGCGAATTCAGCCACGAGTCGATCCAGGCAAAGATCGACGCCAGCCCGCTCACCCGTGGGCGCCTACCCCGGGTGAAGCTGGCGGTGGTGACCAACTCGACCTACGACGGCCTCTGCTACAACGCCGAACTGATCAAGCAGAGCCTGGGCAGCAGCGTCGAGGTCCTGCATTTCGACGAAGCCTGGTATGCCTATGCGGCTTTCCATGAATTCTTTGCCGGGCGCTATGGCATGGGCACCACGCGCACTGCGGACAGCCCGCTGGTGTTCACCACCCACTCGACCCACAAGCTGCTCGCGGCCTTCAGCCAAGCCTCGATGATCCATGTCCAGGATGGCGGGGCGCGACAGCTGGACCGCGACCGTTTCAACGAAGCGTTCATGATGCACATCTCCACTTCGCCGCAATACAGCATCATCGCTTCCCTGGACGTGGCCTCGGCCATGATGGAAGGGCCGGCGGGACGCTCGCTGCTCCAGGAAATGTTCGATGAAGCGCTGAGTTTTCGCCGCGCCCTGGCCAATCTGCGCCAGCACATTGCCGCCGATGACTGGTGGTTCAGCATCTGGCAGGCGCCGCGGGTGGAAGGCATCGACAGGGTCGAGACCGCCGACTGGCTGCTCGAACCGCAGGCCGACTGGCATGGTTTCGGTGACGTTGCCGAGGACTATGTGTTGCTCGATCCGATCAAGGTCACCCTGGTGATGCCGGGGCTCACCGCCGGCGGTGCCCTGGGCGAGCATGGCATTCCGGCGGCGGTGGTCAGCAAGTTTCTCTGGGAGCGCGGGCTGGTGGTGGAGAAGACCGGTCTCTATTCGTTCCTAGTGCTGTTCTCGATGGGGATCACCAAGGGCAAATGGAGCACGCTGCTTACGGAGTTGCTGGAGTTCAAGCGCAACTACGACGCCAATGTCGGCCTGGCCAGTTGCCTGCCCTCGGTGGCCCGGCAGGGGCCGCAACGTTACCAGGGCATGGGCCTGCGCGAGCTGTGCGACCAACTGCATGGCTGTTATCGCAGCAATGCCACGGCCAGGCATCTCAAGCGCATGTACACGGTACTGCCCGAGGTCGCCATGAAACCCGCCGATGCCTATGATCGGCTGGTCCGTGGCGAGGTCGAGGCGGTGTCGATCGATGCGTTGCAAGGGCGGGTCGCGGCGGTCATGCTGGTACCCTATCCGCCGGGTATTCCGCTGATCATGCCGGGCGAACGTTTTACCGAGGCGACCCGTTCGATCATCGACTACCTGGCCTTTGCCCGGGCGTTCGACAGTGGTTTCCCCGGTTTCGTCGCGGATGTGCACGGCCTGCAACATGAAGACAACGGTGATGGCCGCTGCTATACCGTCGATTGCATCAAGGAATGAGGACAGGACAGTTCGCCCTATGCATTTAGTCATGAACCCGAAAGACCCTGAAGTCTCGGTCCGGGTGGCCGACGAGGGCTTCTCCGAGTACATCTGGGGCAGCGATTTCAGCTTCGAGGTCAGGGCCTATGGCCGCGCCGAGATGGGCCGCAAGGTCGAGCAGTGGCCCCTGAGCACCGTGGCTCCCTACCGCAAGTGCTATGGCATCGATCCCGAGGAATTCGCCAGCTACCGCGGCAAGGCGGACAGTGCGATCTTCATGGCCTACCTCGATGGCCGTCCTGCCGGACATGTGGTGGTCAGCACCAACTGGAACGGCTTTGCCCATGTCGACGAACTGGCGGTGGATGCCCGTGCGCGGCGTCACGGCGTGGCCAGGGCCCTGCTCGACGAGGTGCGCTTCTGGAGCCAGAGGAAGAACCTGTCGGGGGTGATGCTGGAAACCCAGAACAACAACCTGGGCGCCTGTCGCCTGTACGAGCGTTGCGGCTACGTGCTGGGTGGGATGGACCACCTGCGTTACCGCGGGATCGACGCCCAGACCCGCGAAGTGGCGCTGTTCTGGTACCTGCTGTTCGCGCCGCAGATCTGACGGTCAGGTCGGCGCCAGCATGGCCGCGGCCTTTTCGCCGATGATTTCCAGCAGGGCCTTCTGCGCGGGTGATGGCTCGCGCTCCCCGAGGGTCAGGGCATGCAGGGTGATGGGGATGGCCGGCGATAGCGGGCAGACATCCAGCCCGCCATCCCTGGCCCCCACCGCCGTGAACGGGTCGACGATCGCCAGGCCTTCGCCGGCCTCGACCATGCTGCGCATCATCTGGTAGGTCTGTACCCGCGTCTGCACCTGGGGGGGCGGGCGCAGCCCCTGCAGCTTGCTGTCGAGCAGCAGGCTGAGGGTGTCCTGCTGTTCCAGGCCGATCATCGATTGACCCGCCAGATCCTGCAGGGAGATGTACTTCTGCCGGGGTTGCAACCAGCCGTGGGGGGCGAGCAGTTGCAGCTTGCCCTGGGCCAGCGCCTCGCAGCGGATCTGCGGATGTTCGGGATCGTGCAGGCTCAGGCCCAGTTCGATCTCGCGCAACAGCAGGCTGCGGACGATGTCGCGGGTGTGCTGGCTGGCCAGGGTGCAAGGGGTGTCGTGAAAGCGTCGGCGCAGGGCGGCGATGCCTTGCGGCAGCAGATGCTGGGCGAGCGTCGGGGTGCAGGTCACCCGCAGGGGCGGCGCCTGATGCTGGCGCAACTCCGCGGCCAGGCGCCGCAACGGTTCCAGTTCCCGGTACAGGTGGCTGATCTGCGGTTGCAGCTCGCGGGTTTCACGCGTCGCCTGCATACGCCCGCGCACCGTGGCGAACAACAGGAAGCCCAGTTGCTGCTCGGCCTCCTGCAGGGTGGCACTGAGCGTGGACGCCGGCAGTTGCAGCAACTCGGCGGCGGGGCCGAGGTTGCCGGTCTGCAGGATGGCCTGGATTGCTTCGATATGGCGTAGACGCATGCTTGAAGTCCATGTCCCGCACGGAGGAGGTCAGTGGACTGATCCTACCCCAAGTTGGCCTGCAAGACTGCAGGTCACCGTGCGTTCAGCCATGCGCCATCAAGGGGTGGAAAGGGTATCGGGCTCGCGAATCAGGGTGATGCCCGACTGGACCAGCAGGAACTCGTTGTCGTCGAGTTTATTGACCCGATCGCCAATGGCCAGTTTGTAGGTGGTGACGGGCTCCGTGCCGGCCAGGCCTCCCTCCGAAGGCATGGATTCCTGGAACTCATGCACGGAGTACACGCGTCCTTCCGCGTCCCGTGCATGAAATTGTCCGACGAGTACTGCAGCCATCTGTATTGAACCTCTGGAAATTAACTGCCGATTTGCGGTTCTGTAGACCTTGCCCGGCTCCGGGAAGTTTTGTCCCGGGAAAAAAATAGTCGGCCGATCCTGCCGGTTACAGCGTTGGCAAGGGGCCATATCCTGCGTTGTGCTGGGAAAAAATCCGACATTGGTTGCGGCTGATCATCTATACCTAAAGCTCCCTTGTCCCACGTATCAGGAGTGCCCATGAGTAATGTCCATACCGTCGCTGTGCTGGTTGGCAGCCTGAGAAAAGAGTCGATCAACCGCAAGGTGGCCCTGGCCCTGGCCGAGTTGGCACCGGCCAATCTGAAGCTGAGGATTGTCGAGATCGGCGACCTTCCGCTGTATAACGAGGATATTGATGGCACGCCGCCGGCGGCCTATACCACTTTCCGCGAGCAGGTTGCCGCGGCCGATGCTGTGTTGTTCGTGACCCCGGAGTACAACCGTTCGGTGCCCGCCCCGCTGAAGAATGCCATCGACGTCGGTTCGCGGCCTTACGGCAAAAGCGCCTGGAGCGGCAAGCCGGGGGCGGTGATCAGCGTATCGCCGGGGGCGATTGGCGGCTTCGGCGCCAACCACCATTTGCGCCAGTCGCTGGTGTTTCTCAACGTGCCTTGCATGCAGCAGCCGGAGGCCTATTTCGGCGGGGCGGGCAGTGCGTTCGATGAGACGGGCAAGTTGTCGGAGCAGAGCAGGCCGTTCCTGCAGGGCTTCATCAATGCCTATGGGCAGTGGGTGGAGCAGCACCAGAAGGCCTGATGGCTCCAGGGCCCTTTCGCGGATAAATCGGAGCGCAGGATCGCCGGCTCCCGCGGGGTATTGGGGGGAGCGCAAGCCGGGTGAACGCCACAAGTCCCGATGGGGCCAGCGAAGGCGGTCTTGAATGCGCCAGAAGCTTCGCGGGCAACCGAGCGTCGGCCGGCCGCTCCTACCACACGGGTGTAACCCTCTGGGTGTCGGCGGTCCGGTTCATCCGCGAAGCGTTTAGCGATTCAGGCCGTTACTGGAAATCAGCAGGCCTGTGGCATCTCCCCGTTCGCCAACCGCTGGTTGATCTGCGCAATCACCTGCGGCAACTCGTTGATGGTGTCGATCAGGTAGTGGGGGCGGGAGCCTTCGAACAAGCCATGGATGCGCTGGCGCTCGGCCGCCAGGCTGGCGCTGTCCAGTGCCTGGTAGGCCTCGTAGTCCAGTCCCAGGGCGTTGCCGGAGCAGACCAGGGCCACCGTCCACATGCCCGCGCGGCGGCCTTCGAGAATGCCCGGAACCGTATCGTCCACCTTCACGCAAGCGGCGACGTCATCGATGCCCAGGGCAATCACGTTCGCCAATGCCTGGGCCGGCCAGGGGCGGCCGTTGGGCACTTCATCGGTGGCCACCACATGGTCGGCCACATAGCCCTTGCTGGCCGCCAGCTCGACCACCTTGGCCATTACCTGGGCCGGGTAGCCGGAACACGAACCGATCTTCAGCCCCTGTCGGCGCAGTTCGGCGATGGTCTCGAGTGCGCCGGGAATCAGCGCCGAATGCTCGGCGATCTTTTCGATCTGCAAGGGCATGAAGCGCTGGTAGATCTGCGTCACATCCACATCCCTGGGCGTGCGGCCGAACACCTTGCGGTAGCGCTCGGCGATCTGTGGCTGGTTGCACAGGGTGCGGATGTGATCCCACTTGCCCATGCCCATCGGTCCGCGCGCCTCGTCGATGGAGACCTGCACGTCGAACTCGGCGAAGGCTTCGACGAAGATCTGGGTGGGGGCGAACGAGCCGAAGTCGACGACGGTGCCGGCCCAGTCGAGGATGGCCGCTTGCAGCCGGGTTGGTCGGGTGTAGTTCATGGTGGTTGCCTCAAGCACGGAAGTGGCTGTTCAGGGTGGGCGTGGCAACGCCCGGCACGCGCAAGGTCGCCACGCCCATCTCGTGCAGGGCCTCGCCGATGGCCTGGACCGCGGCCTGCAGGTGGTGGCGGGTGATGTCGCCAATGCAGCCGACGCGGAAGGTGTCGACCTCGGTCAGCTTGCCCGGATAAAGGATGAAGCCCTTGGCCTTGACCCGCTCATAAAGCGCCTTGAACTCATAGTGCGGGTCCTGTGGTGCATGCACGGTGACGATGATCGGTGCCTGGATCGCTTCCGGCAGGAAACTGCGCAGGCCGAGCTTGCCGAGTTCCTCGAGCAGCACCTGGCAGTTGTCGGCATAGCGTCGCAGACGCGCCGGCTGGCCGCCCTGCTCGGCATATTGCTGCAAGGCCTCATGCAGGGCGGCGACCACATGGGTCGGCGGCGTGAAGCGCCACTGGCCGGTGCGTGCCAGGTAGGTCTGCTGGTCATGCAGATCCAGCGCCAGCGAATGCGAGTTGCCACCGGCCTCGGCCAGGCTGGCCTTGTGGGCCAATACGAAGCCCATGCCCGGCACGCCTTCCAGGCATTTGCCGGAGGCGGCGATCAGGGCATCGAACGGCACCAGCCGGGCGTCGATGGGCAAGGCGCCGAAGGAACTCATGGCGTCGATGATCAGGCGTTTGGCATGGCGGGCGACGACCTCGGCGATCGGCTCCAGCGGGTTGAGGATGCCGGTGCCGGTTTCGCAGTGGATCAGCGCGACATGGGTGATCGCCGGGTCGGCGAGCAGTCGCTGTTCGACCTCGGCCGCGTCGCTCGGCTGGTCCTCGGCGCTTTCGAGGGTGCAGAAGGCCCGGCCCAGCACCGAGCAGATGCTCGCCAGGCGCTTGCCGTAGGCGCCATTGACCAGCACCAGCACTTTGCCGTCGCGGGGCACCAGGGTACCGATGGCGGCCTCCACGGCAAAGGTCCCGCTGCCCTGCAACGGCACGCAGTGATGGCTGTCGGCAGCGTTGACAATGGCCAGCAGGCGTTCGCAGACGCTGGCGGTCAGCCGGTTGAAGCGCTCGTCCCACGAGCCCCAGTCCAGCAACAGCGCCTGGCGGGTACGGGCCGAGGTGGTGAGCGGGCCGGGAGTCAGCAGGAGGGGGGCGGTACTCATGGGGATTTCCTTGCAGCGCTGATCATTGACGGGATACTCGGCATACGTTGCGGTTTGCCTTGTCATCAATCAAATTGTTTGTTGTTATGCGAGCTATCAGTGAGGCCGATAACAATGAACCTGTTCCAACTCCGTGCATTCGATGCCGTGGCCCGCGAGGGCAGCTTTACCCGTGCCGCCGCCCGGCTGTTCATCAGCCAGCCGGCGGTCACCGGGCATATCAAGGCTCTGGAGGAGCATTACCAGGTCACGTTGCTGCGCCGGACGGCACGGCGGGTGGAGTTGACGGAGCAGGGCACCCGGCTGGCGGCGATCACCCGGGCAATGTTCGGCCTGGCCGAAGAGGCGCGGGTCATGCTCGAAGCCAACCGCCAGTTGCTGACCGGGCGCCTGGAGGTCGCGGCGGATGGGCCGCACCTGGTGATGCCGATGCTCGCCCGGCTGCGCGAGCGTTATCCGGGGGTCACCGTCAACCTGCGGCTGGGCAATGCCCAGGAAACCCTGGCGGCGTTGCTCGCCGAACATGCTGACGTCGCGGTGCTGACCGAAGTCGAGCCGCGCAAGGGGCTGCATCTTCAGGCCTTGAACGAATCGCGGATCTGTGTGCTGGTGCCGGCCGGTCATCCCTGGCAGGACGAACCCGAGGGTATCGCGCTGCAACGCCTGGACCAGATGATCATGGTGCTGCGTGAACCTTCGTCGATCACCCGGCGGACCTTCGACCAGGCGTGTGGCCTGGCCGGGGTGCATCCGCGGGTGCTGCTGGAGCTGGACAGTCGTGAAGCGGTGACCGAAGCGGTGGCCGCCGACCTGGGGCTGGGGATCGTTTCCTCGCTGGAGGTCAGCCACGACCCGAGGGTCAGGGCCGTGCCGCTGATCGGCGACGGCCTGCGCAACCGGCACATGGTCGGTTGCCTGGAGCGGCGTACCGAGTTGCGCCTGATCCAGGCGTTTCTCGGGCTGCTGGCGTGATCCCCGGTTAGGCTCTTCAGTCCGGTGCCGAGGGCCTGATCAGCCATTCGTAGACGCTGTTCAGTTCTGCGCCACAACTGCCGGAGAGGCTGTTCAGGCTTGCCTGGAGAAACGCCCGGCGCTGCGCGGGGCTCCAGTGCTGGCGCAGGTATTCGTGCACGGCCAGGCACTGGCCGGGGTAGAGCAGCCAGAGCTGTTCCGGCGTGTCGGCCAGTTCCAGTGCCAGCCGATGTCGCTGGCAAGGGCTCAGCATGGCCATGCCGCGGGCATCGCTGCTGCCTTCGAGCAGGATGTCTTCGCGGTTCAGGCGTGCCAGTTCCCCGAGCCCGGGCCGCGGCATGCGCACGATGTACCAGACGCTGTTGCCCAGGCAGGTGCCGGGCTGCCGTGGCTGTTCGTAGAGGTAGATTTCCCCGGGCATTTCGTCCTCGCTCCGCGGTTCGGGCGGCGCCTGGAGTTTCGGCTGCCGATCGCTCAGGAAACCGCAGATCACCAACTGTTCGGGGTCGTGGTCGACACACCCGATCAGCACCTGGCTGCCTACCATCGGGGCCCTGCCTTCGGCGACCCCGAGAGGAATCCAGCAGCCGGGAGCGGCGTCCGGCGCGTGCAGGGCATCCTGCAACTGCACATGCAGCCGTCCCTGGGCATCGGGCCGGGCCGACTGTCCCGCGGGGCCGAGGACGGTTCCCAACTGGTAGCCCCGTGGTTGCAGGCGGGGCTGGCGCAGAGGCGGGCGGAAGGGGGTGGCCCAGGGGATCGCCCGAAAGTGGTTGCGATAGCCAGGGGGGCCGAGGCCTGCGTCGTGTGGGAGGGTCTGGGGCAGCTCGCCGTCGACGTGTTGTTCACCCCAGTGCCGGACTTCGGTGATCAGCCACTGGTCGTTGAATGCCTGGCGGGGATGGTTGCCCAGATGGCGCACATCGGCGCTGTGCAGTTCGCCCAGGTCGCTGCTGCCCTGGATCAGTCGGCTGTCACAGCGCAGGCGTTCCAGGGCGCGACGGCTGCATTGCCGTTCGTGGCGCTGCCGTGGATCGCCGGGCGTCGAGTGCAGGCCGTAGGGCCCGGCCTGGTTGGCTGCGCCATGAGGGTCCGATGGCCCGTGGCAGACCGGGGACGGCCAGGGCGAGCAGCCGCTCCCGGGCGATCGCCGGCTGTCGAGCGGACGAGGCATCGCATGCCGCTCATGCAACCGGTGGACCGCCGGCTGGCCATTGAACGGCGTTTCGCTGTAGCGCAGCAGGCCCGGCCGTTCGGGGAAGGCCTGGGGATCCTCGGCGAAGACCACGACATGCTGCCGGGGGCTGTGCTCGAAGTGATAGTGGATACCTTCTTCCTCGCAGAGCCGGTTCAGCCACTGCAGGTCGTCCTGCTCATGCTGCTGGCAGTACGGGCGGGGCGGGTAGGTCCCCTGGCCGAGTTCGAGGCGATAGTCGACGGGTTTCAGGCCATGGCTGTCGAGCAGTCGCGCGAGGATCTCGGGGACACTCAGGTCATGGAACACCCGACGCCTGGCGCTGTTTTCGAGCAACGCCAGGCGTGGCCCCAGCACCACCTGGTAGTGGCAGCGGCTGGCGCCGAGGTAGCAACTGCCGATTTCATGGATCAGCCCATGGATACCTGCCCCTGGCTGGCCGAAACCGAGGAACGCCGGTTGATGCAGCAAGGTCTGCAGGTCCCGCTCGGGGTCATCGCCCAGCAGCTCGATGTCGAAGCGATAGGGCTGGTTCAGGGCTTCGTGCCCACTGAAGCGAATCACCTGCAGGGGGGCGGGAAGGGAAGCGATTGCCAGTGAGATCTGTCGTGCCTTGTCCTGAGCCATTTCATCTCTTTTTGTCGGGGACGTTGTGGCAGAGGGTACGAAATGACGGAGATATCGGGACCCAGCAAAACAGCTTTTGGGAAATTGCCTACGATCATCTGCGCAGAGTCGTAGCGATTGTCAGGTTTTGGTCGATCCGTGACTTTTTGCCGTATAAACTGCGCGCAAAGCGTCGGCCAATAAATGTCACGACGCCACTGATCGAGAGAGTGAGTAATGGGCGCACAGTGGAAGGTTAAACACAAAGAGGCGGCAGCCAACGCCAAGGGCAAGCTGTTCGGCAAGCTGGTCAAGGAAATCACCATCGCTGCGCGCAATGGTGCGGACGTTGCCACCAACGCGCACCTGCGCCTGGTGGTCGAGCAGGCGAAGAAGGCCTCGATGCCTCGCGACACCCTGGAGCGCGCCATCAAGAAAGGTTCCGGCCAACTGGGCGAAACCGTGCAGTACCACCGTGTGACCTATGAAGGGTTTGCTCCGCACCAGGTGCCGCTGATCGTCGAGTGCGTCACCGACAACGTCAACCGCACCGTGGCGGAAATCCGCGTGGCGTTCCGCAAGGGCCAACTGGGTGCTTCCGGTTCGGTGTCCTGGGATTTCAACCACGTCGGCCTGATCGAGGCTTCGCCGGACAGCCCGGACGCCGATCCGGAAGTGGCGGCCATCGAAGCCGGCGCCCAGGATTTCGAGCCGGGTGAAGACGGCGCGACCCTGTTCATCACCGAGACCACCGACCTCGACGCGGTGCAGAAGGCCTTGCCGGAGCAGGGTTTCACCGTGCTGTCGGCGAAGCTGGGCTACCAGCCGAAGAACCCGGTCAGCGGCCTGAGCGACGAGCAGATGGCTGAAGTCGAAGCCTTCCTCGAAGGCCTGGACAACCATGACGACGTGCAGGACATGTTCGTCGGCCTGGCGGGCTGATTCCTGTTGCGGCCCGTTCGCGGATAAATCCTGCTCCCACCCTGTATCGCGGTGACCACAAATCTTGTGGACGCCGCAAAGCTTGTGGGAGCAGGATTTATCCGCGACAGGGGCCCGCACTACTTAGAGCTGCGCGCAAATATCTTCGAAACCCGGCCGCGCCAAGACATCCGGCTGAATGCAACGCTCTTGCAGACCCTGCAGTGATTCCAACACTCCAGATTCGAAATCCCCGTCGACCCGTTCCAGCAATTCCCCCAGCAGAATCCCGAACGCCCGCACCTCGATCCGCTGCAACGCACAGCTTTCCAGGCTATCGGTCGGCGAATGGAACGACGCTGCGCCAAAATCCCCCAGCAGGCAATCGCCGTCGCTGTTGTAGAGGATGTTGTGTCCATACAGGTCGCCATGGCACAGCCCCAGGCGATGCAGGTGTGCACCCACCGAGGCTATGCCGCGCGCCATGCGCAGCGCCTGCGCGGGACTGAAGCGGGTGTCGTCGCGATACACGTCGCGGCTGCATGAGTCGAGGCTGGGCAGGGCGGCGAGGTTGGCGAACCGTGGATCGATCAGTTCCATCACCAGCCCGGCCTGCTCATCGGGATGACCGCTGATGCGGCCTTCGACCCGGATCAGGTTGGGGTGCAGGCCGGCGGCGATACAGGCGTTCATTTCATTCAGGGGCGAGCCGTCGCTGGTCATGCTGCCCTTGTACAGCTTGACCGCCACCGCCTTGGCCGCAGCCGAAGGACGGTTCCACAGGGCCTGGCTGATCACCCCCGAGGCGCCTTCGCCCAGCCGCTGTTCGAGCTGCAGTTGCGCCCAGTCGATATTCGGCGTGGTATCACCGGCCAGTACCTCGCCGGTGTGGTCGAGGCGCGGATTGCCGGCATAGGCGATCCAGGCCAGGCTCGGCAGGGTCAGCAGCCATGGCGGCAACTCGTCCAGCTGGTTGGCGGCGATCCGGATCAGTTCCAGGTTGTGGCAGTCGGCCAGGGTGGCCGGCAGTTGTCGCAGCCGGTTGCCGGCGAGCATGAGCTTCTGCAACCGAGGGCGGCGTCCCAGCTCGTCGGGCAGTTCGGCGATGCGGTTGTCGGTCAGGATCAGCCAGCGCAGCAACGGCGGCAACGCCGCCGCCGGCACGTGTTCGATCCGGTTGGCCTTGAACGCGACCATGCTCAGTTGGGCGCATCGGCCCAGGCAACCGGGCAGTTCGGTGAACAGGTTGTCGGAACAGAACAGGATACGCAGGTGCGGCAGGCGATGCAGGTCGTCCGGCAGGCTGCTCAGGCGGTTGCCGCTCAGGTTGAGAATTTCCAGGGAGTCGGCCAGTTGGAAGATCTCCCGGGGAAACTCGGTCAGCCCGCAGGACAGGTCGAGTCGCCGGATACCGGCCAATTGGCCGGCGCGCAGTTGATCAAGGGTGTGCATGAGCGGGCGTTCCGTACGGGTCACGATCATCGAAAAAGGCCGCCATCATAGCCGTCCGGGCGCGACCTTGCTCGTTGTCGCGCTCAGGGGCCGACCTCCACCAGTTGCCCCAGTCGGCTGCGGGTGCGCGCCAGGTCGATGGCGTTGCCACCCAGGCTGTCGCGCAGGGGCCGGGCGCCGATCAGTTGCAGGCGCTTGTCCTGGTCGTAGAGCACGTCGATCAGGTTGATGAAGCGTTGCTGGCTGGCGATCGGGCAGTCTTCCAGGCTGGGCAGTTCGTCGATGATCCAGTTGTCGAAGCGTCGGCACAGTTCCAGATAGTCCATCACCGCTGTCGGCTCTTCGCACAGGTCGGCAAACTCGAAGCGCACGCAGCGGTCGTGGGTCTGGCGCACCTTGAGTTGCCGCGCACCGACCGTCAGCGGGCTTGCCGGCACACCCCGTTCCGGCAAGCACAAAGCCTGGCGCTGCTCGGCGCTGCCGGGCCAGATGTACTGGCCATGGGTGAACTGCTGCTGCGTGTGGCTGCGCGACTGGCTGCGATAGTCGTGGGGGCCGCCAACCTCCATCACCTCCATGCGTGCGTTGATCAGGTCGATGACCGGCTTGAACCGCGCGTGATAGAGCGGATTGGGCAGCAGCCCCTCGGGCGGGTAGTTGGATGTCACCACCAGCAGCACCTGGCGTTGGAACAGGGCCTTGAACAGCCGGGTGATCAGCATGGCGTCGCCGATGTCATGGACATGGAACTCGTCGAAGCACAGCAGCCGGCAGTCGACGAGCAGTTCATCCAGGGTGGCGCCCAGGGCATCCGGGTTTTCGCGATGGCTGAACATGCCCTGGTGCAGGCGGGCGAAGAAATCATGGAAGTGCAGCCGCTGTTTCTCGGCGACCGGCACCGCCTGGAAGAAACCGTCCAGCAGCCAACTCTTGCCCCGGCCAACGGCACCGTGCAGGTACAGGCTGCGCAACTGCGAGGGAGCGCCCTGTAACAGGGTCGTGGCCTGTTGCGCCATGCGTTCGATGACCCGCTGCTGGCTGTGGCTCAGGGTATAGCCCTGGTGGCTGGCCTTGCGCCGGAAGTATTCATGGACATCGTGGTGTGGCTTGGCAACGCCAGCCTTGCCCGGCGCCGTCTTGCCGAAGAGACGGCGCAGTGCCGGCCAGCGTGATTTGCTGCCTGGGCGGTGAGGAGGTGTGGCGGCCAACGGAGAAAGTCCCCTTGCGTGAAGATTCCGAGCGTTGCGGTGCTGGTCTCCCGGGCAACGCTGCAACTTGGGTGGTGCAGTGCCATGTTGCCGGGGACTGCCGCGATTCTACCAATAGAAAATGGGGCGGCCAGCAATCTCTAAAGGGAATGGCTGCCGGGGCGACGAATGCCCTGTGCCGGCGGGCGCGGAAAACAGCGCCGGCATATGGCTATCTCGTTTGTTCTGCACGTTACGCGGTGAACGCGGGGCCCGGCACGATATTGCCCGCCCCGGCATCCCCGACCTGCCGGGGCGGCATCGGCGGGCCCCGACGATTCTAGCGTTCGATGCTGCGGTTCCAGCGGGCGTTCCACTCCGGACGCAGCAGGTTGACCTGATCCCAGTCGATCGCCACGGCGGTTTCCAGGTACTGCTTCATCGCCTCGACCTGGCCACGGGTGCGCTCGCTGGTCGGGGTATTGGGGTTGGACGGGATCTGGTCGCCATCCTCCAGCGCCGCCGCCTGGGCCTCGGGCGTCAGCAGGAACTCGGCGAGCTTCTGCGCCAGCTCCGGCTGGTTGTTGTTGGCAATCGCACATTCGGCGACGTTCAGCACCACCGCGCCTTCCTTGGGCTGCGCGTACTCCACCGGGATGCCCTTGAGCTTGAGCGCGGTGACCTGGGTCGGCGTCAGCGGGAACAGCGCGGCCTCGTCGGTCTGGACCATCTCCGACAGCTTGGCCGAGCTGGGAATGTACTCCAGCACGTTGCGCCCCACGCTCGTCGGCCAGGCCTTGAAGCCCGGGTCTACATTGGTCTCGTTGCCGCCCTGGAGCCGGTTGAACATCAGGAAACCGTGCAGGCCGAACGTCGAGGAGGACATCGACTGGAACACCAGCTTGTCCTTGTATCTGCTGTCGGCCATGTCCATCCACGAGGTGGGGGCGGCCCAGCCCTTTGCCTTGAACAGGCGGGTGTTGTAGGCCAGCCCCGTCACGCCCAGGCTGACCGCCACCGCTTCGTCCTTGATCCGGCCCTTGGCCGGAATCTGCGCCAGGGTCGGGTTGTCCTGCAGCTTGCTGCACAGGCCCATGGAGATCGCCCGGTACATGATCCCGTCATCGAGAAAGATCACGTGCAGTTGCGGGTTGTCCTTGCTCGCCTGGACCTTGGCGAGGATGTCGGCGGAGGTGCCGGGCACGATCACCACCTTGACGTTGTTGGCCTTTTCGAAGGGCGGCAGTACCTTGTCGGCGTACAGCCGTTCCATGGTCCCGCCGTTCATGCCCAGGTACAGCGTCGGCTCCGCCTGGGCCGGCGTGGCGAGGAGCAGGGCGGCGAGCGGCAGGCAGGACAAACCGATCAGGGCATTGCGTGGGGCATGGTTCATGGCGCGATCTTCCTCTGGGTTCTGACGGCCCGCTCAAGCGGCGGGAATGGCGTGGAAACGGTGGATGGAAAAGGCCTCGATCGGCGTCGAGGACTGGCCCTGGCAGACCAGTTCGGCGAGCACTTCGCCCACCGCCGGGCCGATCTGGAAGCCCGCCCCGGCAAAACCGAAGGCGTGCAGCAGACCGGGCTGGGTCGAACTCGGGCCGATCACCGGCTGGCGATCGGGCAGGTAGCCCTCGGTGCCGCTCCAGGTGCGGATCGCCTGGGCACCTTCGAGAAACGGGTAGAGTTCGACGGCCTGGCGGAGTATTTCCAGGACCGCCTGCTGGCCCGGTCGGGCCCGGGCGCTGTCGAGGGCAAAACCCTGGCCGCCGCCCAGCACGCAGTTGCCGCGGCTGACCTGGCGGGCATAGATGCCGCCACCCTCGACGCCGGTGCTGGCATCCATCACCAGCGGCAACGGTTCGGTCACCAGCATGGCCGGGTGGCCGGCGTGAATCGGCACCGGCTCGCCAAACTTCGCGGCGAGGCTGCCGGCCCAGGCGCCGGCGCAGTTGAGCAGCCAGGCGCAGCGGATTTCCTGGCCATGGCCGGTGTGCAGGATAAAGCGCCGGCCATCGTGTTCGACCCGGCTGACCTCGCTCTGCTCCAGCACGGTCGCCCCGAGCTGGCGTGCGGCCCGGGCGAAGGCCGGCGACACCAGGCGCGGGTTGGCGTGACCGTCGTCGGGGCAGAACGAGGCGCCCTCGGCGATCTGCCCGACCCAGGGAAAACGCCGATGCAGTTGCGCGCGATCGAGTATCTGCAGGTCGAGGCCGAAACCCTGGCTGCTGTCGGCGTAGGCCTGCAGGGCGGCCAGGTCGGCCGTGCTGCGGGCCAGCTTGAGATGGCCGGAGCGCTGGTATTCGCCATCGATGCCGATCAGTTCGGGCAGGCGGCTCCAGATCTCGTGGGCGCGCTGGGACAAGGGCAACTGCGACAGCGGGCGGCCCTGGCGACGTACCCCGCCATAGTTCACGCCGCTGGAATGACTGCCGCAGAAATCCCGCTCCAGCAGGGCCACGCTGCGCCCCTGGCGCCTGAGCGCCAGCGCGGCCGAGGAACCGACGATACCACCGCCCAGGATGGCCACCTCGACTTCGATCATGGCGCCACCTCCAGCCCGAACGGCAGTGGCTTGATCGGTGCCTGGGCCCGCAGACGGCCGATGGCCTCCAGGGGCCGGCCGCTCTCGCAGGCAATGATCTCCGCCGCCGCCGCACCGCAGATGCGGCCCTGGCAGCGGCCCATGCCGACCCGGCAGTGGGCCTTGACCCGGTTGATCTCCCAGTGCCCTTCGCGAACCACCGTGCGTACCTCGCCGACCCGCACTTCCTCGCAGCGGCAGAGCATCAGCTCGTCCGGCGCCTGGCGGGCCCAGTGTTCGGGAAAGGGGAAGGCGTTCTCCAGGCCTGTACGGAACTGGCCGATGCGTTCCAGGCGGTTTTCCAGGTCGGCGGTACGGTCGGGGTCGACGCTGTAGCCCTGGTCTTCCAGCAGTGCCAGGGCGGCCCGTTCGCCGGCGATTTCCGCGGCGTCGGCGCCCATGATGCCGGCACCGTCGCCAGCCAGGTAGATCCCGGCCACGCTGCTGCGCCCGGCGCGGTCGCGTTCCGGCAGCCAACTGCGGTTCAGGGGATTCCAACTGAACCGGCACCCCAGCAGGTCGGCCAGTTGGGTTTCGCTGCGCAGGCCATGGGCGAAGGCCACGGCGTCGCAGTCGAGGGCGTGCGACTGCTCGCCCTGGCGCCAGCTCAGCCCGCCTACCCGCTGTTCGCCATCGATCCGTTGCAGTTGCGCGGCCTGGTGCACGGCAATGCCGTGGGCGCTCAGCCAGCCCCGGTAGTACAGGCCCTTGGCGAGGGTCAGCGGTTGCCTGAGCAGCCCCGGCAGGGCCTGGCATTGTGCGGCGAAGGGTGAGCTGTCGAGCACCGCGACGACCTTCGCCCCGGCCTTGGCGTATTGATAGGCCACCAGGTAGAGCAGGGGGCCGCTGCCGGCGAAGACCACCCGTTCGCCGATGGCGCAGCCCTGGAATTTCAGGGCGATCTGCGCCGCGCCCAGGCTGTAGACGCCCGGCAAGGTCCAGCCGGGTACCGGCAGCACGCGGTCGGTGGCACCGGTGGCAACGATCACCGCCGCGTATTCGAGGTGTTCGGCGCGGCCTTGGTGCAGTGTGTCGAGACCGCCGTGTTCGGCGTTCCACACCAGGGTGTCGGGGCGATAGTCGAGCTGTTCGCGCAGCTCATCGAGGGCCTGGTGGATGGCTTCGGCCTTGCCGGCCTCGAAGCCATACAGTTGTCCGGGCGAACGGCGGAAGTTTTCCGGCTGGCGCCGGTAGATCTGCCCGCCACCCCGTGGCGATTCATCCAGCAGAATCGGTCGCAGGCCATGTTCGACCAGGGTCTGGGCGGCGCGAATCCCGGCCGGACCGGCACCGACGATCAGCACGGGTTTCATGCTTTCGACCTCCCTTCGCGATTCACCTGTTGCCCGGCTTCGAGCATCGTCGAGCAGGCGCGGACCCGGCGCCCATCGGCCAGCCGGACCCAGCAGTCCTGGCAGGCGCCCATCAGGCAGAAGCCGGCCCGGGGTTCGCCGCCGAAGTCGCTGTGGCGCAGGTGCTCGCCGGCGGTGAGCAGCGCGGTCAGCAGGGTATCGCCCTGCAGGCCGCGGGCCGGCTGGCCGTCGAGGGTGAAGTCCAGGGCCGGGCGTTGTGCCTCGGCCAGTCGTTTCAGCAGCGCCATAGCGGCCTCATTGTTTGCCTACCAGGACCCGATCGAGGCCGTAGACCCGGTCGAGCAGAATCATCGTCAATGCCGTGAGCGCGATCACCAGGGCCGACACCGCCGCCATCATCGGGTCGATGGATTCGGTGGCGTACACGTACATGCGCACCGGCAGGGTCTGGGTCGCAGGGGAGGTGACGAAGATCGACAGGGTCACCTCGTCGAAACTGTTGATGAACGCCAGCAGCCAGCCGCCGGCGACGCCGGGCAGGATCATCGGCAGGGTGATCTGGCGAAACAGCGTGAAGCGCCCGGCACCGAGGGATTCGGCGGCCTGCTCGGCGCTGCGGTCCAGGCCGATGGCGGCGGCCAGCACCAGGCGCAGCACATAGGGGGTGATCACCAGCACGTGAGCCAGGATCAGCCAGCTGAAGCTGCCATTGACCCCCATCAGGGCGAACAGCCGCAGCAGCGCCACGCCGAGCACCAGGTGCGGAATGATGATCGGCGAGAGCAACAGGCCATTGAGAAAGTCCCGCCCGGGGAACTGATGACGGGTCATCGCCAGGGCGGCCGGCACCGCGATCACCGTCGCCAGGCTGGCGGCGCTGAAGGCCAGCAGCAGGCTGTTGTAGAACGCCTGGACGAAGTCCGCACGCTCGAACACGGCGCGGAACCAGCGCAGGGAAAAATCCGTGGTCGGCAGGCTCAGGGTGTTTTCCGGGGTGAAGGCCACCAGGCACACCACCACCAGCGGAGCGAGCATGAACACCACGATCAGGCTGTGGAACAGCAGGGCCAACGGGCCGTTTCTGGACATTTACGCGGCCCCCAGGGATTTCTTGTAGCGACGTTCGATCATGCGGTTCCACGACAGCATGATCAGCAGGTTGAGCAGCAGCAGCGTCACCGCGATCGCCGCGCCCATCGGCCAGTTGAGTTCCGACAGGTACTGGTCGTAGACCAGCGTCGCGACCATCTTCAGCCGGCGTCCGCCGAGCAGGCCGGGAATCGCGAAAGAGCTGGCGGACAGGCCGAACACGATCAGCGTGCCGGACAGCACGCCGGGCATGACCTGCGGCAGCACCACCAGGCGCATCACCTTGGCGTGGCTGGCGCCGAGGGACAGCGCGGCCTGTTCGGCGGACGGGTCGAGCTTCTGCAACGAGGTCCAGACCGGGATGATCATGAACGGCAGCATCACATGGACCAGCGCGATCACCACCGCGAACGGCGTGTAGAGCAGCTTCATCGGGGCCAGGCCAATGGCCTGCAGGCTCTGGTTGACCAGGCCGTCGGCGCCCAGCAGCAGGCTCCAGCCGAAGGCCCGCACCACCACCGAGATCAGCAGTGGCGTGAGGATCAGGATCAGGAAGATCGAGCGCCACGGACGGCCCATGCGGCTGAGGATGTAGGCTTCGGGGACGCCGATCAGCACGCAGAGCAGGGTGGTCAGGCCGCTGATCCAGAAGGTGCGCAGGAAGATCTCGTAGAAGTAGGGATCGCTGAACAGCGCGCCGTAGTGCTCCAGGGTGTAGGCGTCGCTGCGCACGCCGCTCTGGTAGTCGAAGACGTTGAGCGACAGCACGGCGGTCAATCCCAGCGGCAGAACCAGCAGGCCGACATACAGGGCCAGGGCCGGTGCCGACAGCAGGTAGCCATGCCGGCCCTGGCGCATCCGCGCCAGCAGGCTCATGCCAACACCTCGTCGGTGTCCAGGACCCGCAGCAGTTCGCCGGGCCAGTCCAGGCCGACCGGGCCGCCTTCCTCCAGGGGGGGCGAGCCGTCGTTGCGGCGAACCACGCTGAGCTCGCCCAGGGCGGTCTCGACCCGGTACAGCCACTGGCTGCCAAGGAAAAAGCGCGTGCGGATCCGCCCCTGCAGGCGCCCGCAGCCGGCGGCCAGCAGGTCGATCTTTTCCGGCCGCAGGCTGAGGGTCAGCGAGCCTTCTCCGGGTAGTTGCCGGACCTGCGGACAGCCGCTGGCGTCACGGTCGCCCGGCAACAGGTTGGCCTTGCCGACGAAGCCGGAGATGAAGCGGGTACGCGGGTGTTCATAGAGGCGGTAGGGCTCGTCGACCTGGGTGATACGGCCGGCCTGCATCACCACCACCCGGTCGCTGATCGACAGTGCCTCGGCCTGATCGTGGGTGACCATCAGGGTGGTGATGCCGACCTCGCGCTGGATACGGCGAATCTCGAACTGCATTTCCTCGCGCAGGTTGGCGTCGAGGTTCGACAGGGGTTCGTCGAGCAAAAGCACCGGCGGTTCGATCACCAGTGCGCGGGCCAGGGCGACGCGCTGGCGTTGGCCGCCGGACAACTCGCGGGGGTAGCGTTCGGCATGCCGGTGAAGGCGCACCAGTTGCAGCACCGTCGCCACTCGCCGTTGTACGTCGGCGGCCGGTACCTTGCGCATGCGCAGGCCGAAGGCGACGTTGTCCTGGACGGTCATGTGGGGAAACAGCGCATAGCTCTGGAACACCACGCCCAGGCCGCGGCTGCTGGGCTTGGCATGGGTGATGTCGCGGTCGTCGAGCAGGATCCGCCCGGCGCTGACCTCGACGAAGCCGGCGACCATCTGCAAGGTCGTGGTCTTGCCGCAACCGGAGGGGCCCAGCAGCGAGACGAACTCGCCCTTTTCCACCGCCAGGTTGGTGGCGACCACCGCTTCGAGGGCGCCATAGCGCTTGCAAACGCCTTCAAGTCGTAGAAAGGCCATAACTGCGTTCCACCTTTGGTTGGTGTGCGCGGCGAGGCGCACGTTTCTTGTCATGGGCAGAGACGAAAGGGCATTGCGTGGGTGCGTGGTGCTCGACGTCTGTCGGCTACCGATGTTGTTCGAATCGCCCCTTGTGGACGCAGAGTAGGACGAAGCCTAGGATGTGGGAAAGAGTGAATTTCACTGAAAGAATGATTATTTTCAGTTTCATTCATTCAGTAGATTTTTAGGTGAGAAATATCCATATGAATTCCACTGATCGGAATGAAAAATCGAATGAAGTCGGAGTCGGTGCGGTCTCCCGACTGTTTGCGGTGTTGCGCAGTCTGGGTGACTCGCCGGAAGAGGGCGAGCGGGTCACGCAACTGGCCGAACGCATCGGCCTGTCCCAGCCGACCACCCATCGGCTCCTGCGCAGCCTGATGGACGAGGGCATGGTCGAGCAGGACGCGCGCAGCAAGCGCTATCGCCTGAGCCTGGAGTTCTTTGCCCTGGCGGCCCGTGCCGGGCGCAGTGGCAACCTGCGCGAACTGGTGCGCCCGGCGCTGTTGCGGCTGTCCGCTTCGCTCGGCGATTCGCTGTTCCTGCTGGCGCGCAGCGGTTTCGATGCGATCTGCCTGGATCGCAGCGAGGGGCCGTTCCCGATCCGTACCTTCACCGGCGACATCGGTGGCCGGGTGGCCCTGGGCGTGGGGCAGGGCAGCCTGGCGATCCTGGCGTTCCTGCCGGAAGACGAGCGGGAAACGGTGATCCGCTACAACCTGCCGCGGCTGCGGGATTTTCACCTGTACGACGAAGTGTTCCTGCGCTCGGAAGTCGAGAGCGTGCGCAAGCTCGGCTATGCCGGGCGCAACACCGGTGTCTTGCAGGGCATGGCGGGGGTGGCGGTGCCGATTCTCGATCGCGATGGGCGGGCGGTCGCGGCGTTGAGCGTGGCGACCATCAGCGACCGTCTCGGGCCGGACCGTTTGCCGACGGTGGTGGAGCTGCTCAAGCGCGAGGCGGCGGCTATCGGACCGCGGATCAATCCGTTCGACCCGCTGTTGCGCAGGCCTTCGCAGATTTTCGGTACCCCGGAATAGCGGCTTCCGCTGGTTTCTGTGCTGACTTCAAGAGCGTTTCGCGGCGGTCCGACGCATCGGTGAATCCGGCTCCCACAAGTGCTTGCGCCGTGCATGAATCCTGCGAAAGACGCTGGCCCTGTGGGAGCAGGATTTATCCGCGAACGGTTCACCCCGGAGCACGACTTTCTAGAACGGCGTGGCCTGCCGCAACACCTGTGCCACCGGCGTATCGGCCGGTGCCACCATGGCGTAGTTGTAGCCGGGTCCGGACCAGTACTCGGCCTGCAATTCGCCGTCCCGGCGGTGACCCCGTTCGAGCAGGTGATTCTGCGGCCCTGGCGGGCGCATGTAGTAGGTGATCCGCCGGCCTTGCGGGTCTTGGTAGAGGACCATCGCCGCCGCGCCCTGCTCGGTGCTCAGCAGCCGTGCGCTGACCGGCTTGAATCCGGCGTCGGCCAGGTTCGGCAGGCGATTGGCTCGGCTGAAGTAGCGGTCGAGCCAGCCCTGCAGGTCGCCGTTGCCGTCGACCTTGAAGTCCGCCGGCAGGATGTCCTGGGTGGCGAACATCCGGTAGGCCTGCATCGCGTCGGCCATGGGCAACGGGGTCGGCAAGGTCAGTTGGCGGGCCTGCCAGCCACTCACGCCACCGAGGCTCACCGCGATCAGCAGCACCGCGGCGCTGGCCAGGTGGCGCCGGGAGCGGTCACGGCGGCGCTGGCGGATGGCGACCGGGTCCAGGTCGGGGTTGGCCGGCATCCGCAGGGTCGCCCCCAGGGCGGCGCGCAGGTGCTGGGCATCGCGCTGCCAGTCGCGGACCTGGCGGGCCAGGTCCGGGTGGCTGGCGAGGTAGGTGTCCATCCGTTGCCGGTCGGCATCGCTGAGCTGATGGTCGACATAGGCGTGCAGGTCGCGTTCGCTGGGAGGCATGCTGATCATTTGAGTATCCGCAGGGAAGGGCTGGCGATTTCGCCGTCGCTGAGCTGGCGCAGCGCCTGGCGGGCGCGGGACAGGCGCGACATCACGGTACCGAGGGGGACGTCGAGGATCTCGGCGACTTCCTTGTAGCTCAGGCCTTCCACCGAGACCCACAGCAACAGCGCGCGCTGTTCCACCGGCAGGCGTTCGAAGGAGGCCAGGGTCGATTGTGCCATCACCGTGCGTTCCGCCGAAGGTTCGCTGTCGTCGCGGCCGGTGAAGAATTCCAGCATTCGCGCATAACGGCGCTGGCGCCGGTGGGCGTCGAGGAACTGCCGGTAGAGGATCGAGAACAGCCAGGCGCGCAGGTCGCCGTCCGGGCGTTTCCTGCCCCAGCTGGACAGGGCCCGCTCCAGGCTGGCCTGGACCAGGTCGTCGGCGCTGCTCGGGTTGCCGGTCAGGGACACGGCGAAGCGCCGCATGCGCGGGATCAGTTCACGTAGCTGTTCGTCGAGATCGTTCATGGAAACCTGCAGGGTTCTGGTCAGTCACTACGCTGGATGCAGGAAGACGTCCGTGCCTGAAGGTTATTCCAGCCAGCGGAAAAATATTGATCGAAATAAATTATCGACGCCCGGGAATAACCCCTGACGACCTGCGTCCTACTCGCTCCCCAACCGTGTGGCCGCCCAGGGCCCTGGAGTTTTTCATGGTAGATCACACCCCGCCGCCACTGAGCGGTACGAGCAAGGTCTTGCGTCTGGCCGGTATCGCCGTGGTCGTGGCGGCGCTGGCCGGCGCCCTCGGCTATGTCGGTGGCCGGCTCGATCCGCAACGCCTGACGCCCGCGCGCATCGTCGATACGCTGGAGGACAACAGCGGCCACTATCCGGGGCTGCGGCGCAACCACGCCAAGGGCGTCTGCGTCGCGGGCTACTTCGAAAGCAGCGCTGAAGCCCGTCCGTACTCCATCGCCAAGGTCTTCGCCGAAGGCAGCGTGCCGGTGGAAGGGCGTTTCGCCCTGCCGGGGGGTAACCCCTACGCCGCGGACAGCAGCGTGCCGATCCGCAGTCTGGGGCTGCGCTTCATTCTCGCCAACGGCCAGCAATGGCGCAGCGGGATGAACAGCATGCCGGTATTCCCGGTGAGTACGCCGCAAGCCTTCTACGAGCAGCTCAAGGCTTCCGCGCCGGACCCGGCGACCGGCAAGCCGAACCCGGCGGCGCTGGCGGCGTTCTTTGCCGCGCATCCGGAAACCGGTCCGTTCCTGCAATGGGTCAAGACCGCCAAGCCTTCGGCCAGCTATGCCACCGAGAGTTACAACGCGCTGAACGCCTTCTACCTGGTCAATGCCGCGGGCCAGCGCCAGGCGGTACGCTGGGGCTATGTGCCGTTGAGTCAGGACACCCCCGGCGCGGTGGCGCCGGCCGCTGCCGACTTCCTGGAAAAGGATCTGGTACAGCGTCTGGCGGCCGGTCCGCTGAAATGGGAGCTGCGCATCACCCTGGCCAACCCCGGCGACCCGATCGACGATGCGAGCAAGGCCTGGACCGGCGAGCACAAGGTGCTCAACGCCGGCACCCTGGTGCTGGAGAGCACGCAACCGCAGGACAGCGGCGATTGCCGTGACATCAACTACGACCCGCTGGTCCTGCCCAGCGGTATCGAGGCCTCGGCCGACCCGCTGCTGGCGGCGCGTTCGGCGGCGTATTCCAGTTCCTACCTGCGTCGCACCAGCGAAGTCGGCCAGATGCCCGCCACTCACGCCCAACAGGAGTCCCGTCCATGAGCGCCCCGTTGAAACATTTCGTTCCCCTGGCGCGCCTGCTGCACTGGCTGATGGCGCTGATGATCCTGGCGATGCTGTTCATCGGCGCCGGGATGGTGGCCTCGGTGTCGGCACGGCACGAGTGGCTGATCCACCTGCACAAGCCGTTGGGGATTGCGATTCTGGTACTGGCGATCGTACGGCTTGCCGTGCGCTTCGGCACGCGGCAGCCGGCGCTGCCGGCGGATCTGCCGGGGTGGCAGGTGCTGGCGGCGAAGCTCTCCCATGTGCTGCTGTATGCGCTGATGCTGGTGCTGCCGTTGCTGGGGTGGGCGATGATTGGCGCGGCGGGTGATCCGGTGATGCTGAGCAGTTCGATCCGCCTGCCGGCACTGTTGTCGGCGGATGCCGCGACCTTTGCCTGGTTGCGCAAGGCCCACGGCTACCTGGCCTACCTGCTGTTCCTGACGGTGCTGATGCACCTGGCGGCGGCACTGTTCCATGGCTGGATCCGCCGGGATGGGGTACTGGAGAGTATGCTGCGGGGCAAGGACTGAGTTCACTCCCTCACGGACCACCCCCAATACACCAGGGCCGTGGCACTGATCGCGGCCCCCAACAGGCAGACGCCCGGCCACCCGCCCCAGGCATACATCGCCGTGGCCCCCACGGCACCGCTGGCACTCCCCACCGAATAGAACAGCATGTAGCCCGCCGCCAGCCGACTCTGCGCCTGGGGTCGGACGCTGTAGATCAGCGCCTGGCTGGTCACATGCACCGCCTGCAGGCCCAGGTCGAGGGTGACCACGCCGAGCAGCAGGGCCCAGAGCGACGATTGGGTAAAGGCGATCGGCAACCAGGACAGCAGCATCATCGTCAGCGCCAGGCCGCTGACCCACTGCGCCCGGCCACGATCCGCCCAATGCCCGGCGCGCGCCGCCCCCAGCGCGCTGGCCGCACCGGCCAGGCCGAACAGGCCGATCCCGGTATGCGATAACGATAGCGGCGGTGCACTCAGGGGCAGTACCAACGGAGTCCACAGCACGGTTCCGGCGGCAAAGATCAGCATGGCCAGCACCGCCCGGTCGCGCAGGACCTTTTCCTCGCGGAACAGCCCGAGCAGCGAGACGATCAGCGCGCCGTAGCCCTGGCGCGGCTTGGGTGGCTCATGCCGGGGCAGCACCTGCCAGAGTGCCACGGCCATCAGCAGGGTCAGCAGCGCCGACAACAGGTAGACCGAACGCCAGCCGGCCAGGTCGGCCATGCCCCCGGCGACGGTGCGGGCCAGCAGCAGGCCGACGACGATGCCACTGGTGACGCTGCCGACGACCTGGCCGCGCTCGCCTGGCGCCGCCAGTTGTGCCGCATAGGCCACCAGGGTCTGGGTCACCACCGCCAGCAGGCCGATCAGGCTCATGCCCAGCAACAGCCAGGCACTGTCGGGGGCCAGGGCCGCGAGCAGCAGGGCCAGCACCGACAGCAGCATCTGGCCGACGATCAGCCGTCGGCGGTTCAACAGGTCGCCCAGTGGCACCAGCAACAGCAGGCCCAGGCCGTAGCCGACCTGGCTCAGGCTGACCACGATGCCGACCGTGGCGTGATCCATGGCGAAGGTATCGGCCATGGCATCCAGCAGGGGCTGGGCGTAGTACACATTGCCTACCGACAGTCCGCAGGCGACGGCGAACAGCAGCACTGTGACCCTGGACAGTCGGCTGCCGGTCTGCGCGATATCGGTGCTGGCCGGGGCTTCAAGCGTCATGGCAAGGCTCCTCGAGTAGGTGGTTTCAATTTAAAACTACTTGTACCCTAGAGAGGCTGGTTTTACATTGCAACCACATTTTTCTGCCGGAGTCCCTTGCCATGGTCAAACGTTCCAGCCTGGAAGCCGCCGAATGCCCGGTGGCCCGCTCGGTGGCGGCCATTGGCGATGGCTGGTCGTTGCTGATCATTCGGGATGCGTTCGACGGCCTTCGCCGCTTCGGCGAGTTTCAGCGCAACCTCGGGCTGGCGCGCAACATTCTTGCCACGCGCTTGAAGAGCCTGGTCGGGCTGGGGGTGCTGGACATCGTTCCGGCGTCGGATGGCAGCGCGTACCAGGAGTACGTGTTGACGGAAAAGGGCCGGGGTCTGTTCAACCTGATCATCGGTTTGCGCCAGTGGGGCGAGGCGCATTGCTATGGGCCGCAGGAGCCGCACTCGGTCATGGTCGACCGCGAGCAGGGGTTGCCGCTCAGGCCGCTGGAACTGCGCGCCGAGGACGGTCGCCTGCTCGGGCCGGGCGACTGCCGGCGAATCCCGGCCGTCTGACCGTCTAATCGCCGGCGAAACGCTCCTGGCTGTTGCTCAGGTGCGTCCACATCGCCGCCCGTGCCGCATCGGCATCCTGGCGGCGAATCGCGGCGAGAATCGCCTCGTGTTCCTGATTGGCCAAGCGGCCCAGGGCCTGCAGGTCGGCATTGCCGCGTTCGGCTGCGTGCACCCGGGTCCGCGGGATCATCGAGTTGCCCAGATGCAGCAGGATCTCGACGAAATACGGGTTGCCGGTGGCTTCGGCGATCAGCAGGTGGAAGCGCTGGTCGGCGGGTACGCAACTGTCGTTGTTGGCCAGCAGGCTCTGGTACTCGTCCAGCGCCGCGCGCATCTGCCGCAGCTGTTCATCGGTGCGTCGGCGGGCCGCCAGGGCGACGGCCTGGGTTTCCAGGCCCAGGCGCAATTCGAGAAGGCCCCGCACGCTCATGGCCGTGTCGGCGCTCAGGCGCAGGCCGTGGCCCTCCTCGCGTTCCAGCACGAAACTGCCGACGCCGTGGTGGGTCTCGACCCAGCCCGCGGCCTGCAGCTTGGAGATCGCCTCGCGCACCACTGTGCGACTGACCTTGTGCTCGCGAATGATCGCGCTTTCCGACGGCAGCTTTTCGCCCGGTTTCAACTCGCCCAGGCGTATCCGCTGAGTCAGGTGATTGACCAGGTCGGTGGCCAGGTTGGGCGTGCGCTTGCGGCGCGCGGTGGGGAGATCGCTGTCAGTGCTCATGGTCGTATCGTGGGGGTGTGAGGGGGAAAGCTTAACACTCGTACGACAAGTGGTGTGAGTGGCGGCGATACATGTATGACAAGTTCGGTCTTTCAGGTGTTTTTCCCGTGAAGGCCGGGTCAGTCCCGTCCGGTTCAAATGAAAAGGCTCACCAGAGAAAATATATTTATTGGAAATTAGTTGTTATAAAACAACTAATTAGATTTTTATTCCGAGCGTTTTCCTGAGCGTTGAGGGCGTGCCACAACATCGAAGTGCTTGTTAGCAGATTTTTCTACTCGTATGATGACTGTCGACTGGCTTGAGTTGGCCAGCACCCCGCACACAACAATAATCCGTGGGAGACCGTCGTGAACCACACCCTCGATCCGTCCGCGTCAGCGGCACACGATTCACTGCTGGCCGTCGCCGTGGCGAAGGTCAAGCGCCATGTCCTGCCGCTGTTCGTCATCATGTTCATCGTCAACTACATCGACCGGGTCAACATCGGCTTCGTGCGCACGCATCTGGAGCATGACCTGGGCATCGGTGCCGCCGCCTATGGCTTCGGTGCCGGGCTGTTCTTCATCGGTTACGCGCTGTTCGAGGTGCCTTCCAACCTGCTCCTGCAGAAGGTCGGCGCACGGCTCTGGCTGACCCGCATCATGTTCAGCTGGGGCGTGGTCGCCACGGCCATGGCCTTCGTCCAGAACGAAACCCATTTCTACATCCTGCGTTTCCTGCTCGGGATCGCCGAGGCCGGGTTCTTTCCCGGGGTGATCTACTACTTCACCCGCTGGCTGCCGGGGGTGGAGCGGGGCAAGGCCATCGCAATCTTTCTCAGCGGCTCGGCGCTGGCCTCGCTGATCTCCGGTCCGCTGTCCGGCGCCCTGCTGCAGGTCGAAGGCCTGGGCTGGCACGGCTGGCAGTGGATGTTCATCATCGAGGGAATGGCCTCGGTGGTGCTCTGTGGTTTCACCTGGTTCTGGCTCGACTCCGCGCCACGCGACGCCAGATGGCTGGGCCGTGCCGAGCAGGAGGCGCTGGTGCAGGCGATCGACGAGGAGCAGCGGGCCCGCGAGGCGTCGATGCCGATCAGGCCGTCGACCTGGAGCCTGCTCAAGGACCGGCAGATCCTGCTGTTCTGCCTGCTGTACTTCTGCATTCAACTGACCATTTACGCGGCGACCTTCTGGCTGCCGAGCATCATCAAGAAAATGGGTGCGCTCAGCGATTTGCAGGTGGGGCTGCTCAACTCCATTCCGTGGCTGATCTCGATCATCGCCATGTATGCCTTCGCGGCGGCCTCGGGCAAGTGGAAGCACCAGCAGGCCTGGGTTGCCACGGCGCTGCTGGTGGCGGCGGCCGGGATGTTCATGTCGACCACCGGCGGGCCGGTGTTCGCCTTCGTCGCGGTGTGTTTCGCCGCCATCGGCTTCAAGTCCGCCTCGTCGCTGTTCTGGCCGATCCCCCAGGCCTACCTGGATGCGCGGATCGCGGCGGCGGTGATTGCCCTGATCAATTCCACCGGCAACCTCGGCGGCTTCGTCGCACCGGCCACCTTCGGCCTGCTGGAGCAGAACACCGGTTCGATCCAGGGCGGCCTCTACGGCCTGGCGGCGACCTCGGTGATCGCGGCGATCCTGGTGTTCTTTGCCCGCACTCGGCCCAAACCCGGGCAGGGCGTGCCGGGCAGCATCGGCCCGGCCCTGAACGAATCCCACTGAACGACACTTTTTTCGAAACGACAGTTTCGCCAGACAGGTACCCATCATGAATGCACAGACGCTCGGCACTGCCGGCCAGACCCCGGTCATCAGCGGCTTCCAGGTCATCCCGGTGGCCGGCCACGACAGCATGCTGCTCAACCTCAGTGGCGCCCACGGCCCGTTCTTCACCCGCAATCTCGTCATCATCACCGACAGCAGCGGCCGCACCGGCGTCGGCGAGGTGCCCGGCGGCGAGCGGATCCGCGCGACCCTGGAGGACGCCCGCGGCCTGCTGCTGGGCCAGTCCATCGGCAACTACCAGAAGCTGCTCAACCAGGTCCGCCAGACTTTTGCCGAGCGTGATGCCGGTGGCCGCGGGCTGCAGACCTTCGACCTGCGCATCACCATCCATGCGGTCACCGCCCTGGAGGCGGCGCTGCTCGACCTGCTCGGCCAGTTCCTCGGCGTACCGGTGGCGGCGCTGCTCGGCGAGGGGCAGCAGCGGGAAGCGGTCAAGGTGCTCGGCTACCTGTTCTACATCGGCGACCGGCAGCGCACCAACCTGGCCTACCGCAATGAGGCCGAGGCCGAGGACGCCTGGTTCCGCCTGCGCCACGAGCAGGCGATGACCCCGGAGGCGATCGTCCGCCTGGCCGAGGCTGCCCAGGCGCGCTACGGTTTCAACGACTTCAAGCTCAAGGGCGGCGTGCTCGAGGGCGCTCGCGAGATGGAAGCGGTGACGGCCCTGGCCGAGCGCTTCCCCGAGGCCCGCATCACCCTCGATCCGAATGGCGCCTGGTCGCTCAGGGAGGCGATTGCCCTGTGTCGCGACCAGCATCGGGTGCTGGCCTATGCCGAGGACCCTTGCGGTGCGGAAAACGGCTATTCGGGGCGCGAAGTCATGGCCGAGTTCCGCCGGGCCACCGGCCTGCCGACGGCGACCAACATGATCGCCACCGACTGGCGTGAAATGGGCCATGCGATCCAGTTGCACGCCGTCGACATCCCGCTGGCCGACCCGCATTTCTGGACCCTGCAGGGCTCGGTACGGGTCGCACAGATGTGTCATGAGTGGGGCCTGACCTGGGGCTCGCACTCCAACAACCACTTCGACATTTCCCTGGCGATGTTCACCCATGTCGCCGCGGCGGCGCCGGGCGAGATCACCGCCATCGACACCCACTGGATCTGGCAGGACGGCCAGGGCCTGACCCGCGAGCCGTTGCAGATCGTCGACGGCTTCATCCAGGTGCCGCAGAAGCCGGGGTTGGGGATCGAGCTGGACATGGACGCGGTGGCCCGCGCCCATGAGTGTTACCGCCACATGGGCCTTGGCGCCCGGGACGACAGCGTGGCCATGCAGTGCCTGATCCCCGGCTGGTCGTTCGACAACAAGCGTCCCTGCCTGGTGCGCTGACTGCTAGTGGCCACACAGGCCCCTATACGGGGTCGAACAGCGTCACGGCGACGATCCGCTCGCCGTCGACGCGCACCAGCAGCAGGCCCCGTGGCAGCGGATGACCTTTCTGATAACTCTCCACCAGCACCTGGTCCGCCGCCGTGGCGGTGACCTGCAACTGGTGGGGTGGGCGCAGTAGCGCGCGTATCTGTGGCGAGACCGGAAAGTGCTCGCGGTTGTCCCGCACCGCGTCGCAGAATTCCAGCACCACCGCGCGTGGCGCCGGCGCGGGTGGTGAAGTCATGCCTTCCTCGGCGAACAGCTGGTTGAGCCTGTCGGCGGTGGCCACGGCCCTGGGAAAGCCGGTGAAGGCCGAGGCCTGCAACAGCAGTTCGGTGTATTCGCCCGGGGCCAGCCCCGAGGCCAGGCCGGTCTTGAAGTGTACACTCAGGGGCGGGCCGACCATCCCCGCCGCGACGATGGCGGCGAAGGTCGCGGCCTCCCGCAGTCGGGGATCGAGGCCGGGGCGCTGGTGCAGGTGGCCGTAGACCACGCCGACCGCCAGCTCGCCGAGAGCGGGCGTGGTGTGGAACAGCGCATCCAGGCGGGCGCCGCCGTTGGGCACCAGGTCGATGAATTGCTTGCGGCCTTCGCAGTAGAGCTCGGCCATGGGGGCTTTGTCGTTCATGCTGTCTCCTATTGGCGATCCGGGGAATCCTTCGCGCGTCGACGACAGCAGGACATCGACAGCTGGCAGCCTAGCCAATCCGCTGGAAAATGCTAACGCCCGGGTGTTTTTCCCCACGGGGATCGCGGCTAAAGTGAGGGTTTTGCCGGAGCGGGACCATGGCGACGTTTTATGATGCACGCGGGAACATCTATGCGGTGGCGAGCCCTGAGGAGTTGCGCGTACTGGGGCTCGACGTACCGGCGGATGCCGCCCGGGCGGCGTTGCATCGGCGCGACTGGTCGGTTGCGGCGGTGCAAGCGCTGTGCGGCTGGGCGGGGCAGGAGCCGGGACGGGGAGGCAAGCACCATCGCTCCGACGGTTTGCTGGTCGGGCCGTTCCAGTGCGCGGCGCCGTTCGATCTGCTGATCGTCAATACCGACGGCACCCTGGCCGAGCGCAGTGGCAACGGCCTGACGATCTTTTCCCAGGCATTGAGCGAGCAGGGTCTGCTGGCGGCCGAAGGCAGCAGCCTGTTGCGGGTCCATCACGATCAGCCGGGCGGTTCGTCTCCTGTCGCGACGGCGGTGGAACCGGCGCAGGTGGAGGGCCAGCCGGGCTTCTGGCTGGCGCTGGGCAAACCGGAATTCGGCCCCGCGGCAGTCGCTGCCTGCGGCACCGGGGAGGCCGGGTTGAATGGCCGTCAACTGAGCCATGTCGCGCCCCTGGCGCGCTTGAACGAGGCCTGGCAGCGCAGCCAGTTCGTGCGGGTCGGCAATCCCCATTGCGTGACCCTGGTGGAGCAGCTCTCGGCATTGCCGAGCAACCCACAGATGCTGGAGGCGGCGCTGGAGCAGGGCTTGACCGCGATTGCCTTTGCGCCACCGGTGGGGGCGGGCGAGCCGTGCCCGGCCGGGGTCAACCTGCAGTGGGCGATGCTCGTGGCGCCGGGGCACCTGCAGGCGCGGGTGTTCGAGCGCGGCGAGGGGCCGACCGCGTCCTCGGGCACCAGCGCCAGTGCGGTGGCCTGTGCGGCCTGGAGGGTCGGTTGGGTCGCCGCGGGCGAGGTTCGGGTCGAAATGCCGGGCGGTACCGCGCCGATCCGCCTGCTGGAACAGGGCGGCGAACTGCAGGGCGTGCACCTGTTCGGCACGGCCCGGCGCCAGGTCTGATCGTCCCGACCAAACACCGCTGACGTGTTGTTCGGATTCCCCTCTCTCGCCACCGGGGCGTTGCACCCTTGTCCGCCCCGGGCGCTTTTTGGCTTGATGAATCGACGGGATCGCCGGCCGATAACGGCCGTTCCCGGACCGGGTCACAAGAACGGGCCCGGATTCTCAACCCGATCAAATGGAATTTGCGATGAAAGCGCTCAGAGGTTTATGCGGTACGTTGTTGTGTGCGGGGCTGATGTTTGCGGCGGTGGCCCAGGGTGGGCAGGCGAACGGCGAGCAACTGGCGGCGTCCTCCACCGCCCCCGACGGTGTCGAGCCGAGTCCCGCGGAGGTGCTGGGCGGAATCCGCACCGACTATTTCTCCTGCTCGGTCGGGCGTTTCCGGGGCGAGCTGGAGGCCAGGGTGGCCTTCGCCTCCGCCGGCAGCTCGGCCTATTTCGATGTCAGTACGGTGAGATACCGCATCGTGCGCAGCGGGGGCGAGGGCGGTGGCAACAAGGCCAATATCAATTTCCATCTGGACACGCTCAATCGCCAGGGTGTGGTCAGGGGCAACGACGTCTATCACTCGCCGGATTCGCTCAAGCAGGATGGCAACTGGCATCTGCTGGACGTCAACCGCATCGTGCGCACCGACTACCAGGGGGCGGTGACCTTCGAGTTCATCTTCGACCGCTCCAAGGCCAGCGACAGCCGTTGCGCGGCCCACAAGACCTACCAGTGGGCCGGTGCCACGGTCACCCGGGCCACGGCGGCCGAGTGATCCGGTCAAGGCGTATCGAGGGCTGACGCTTCGCGAATCAGGAAGTGATCCAGGTTCTCGATTTCACAGCTGAACACGCTGAAGGTCTGCTCCGGGTTCTTCTTGCTCGGCACCTGTTTCAGCTCCGGCGTCACCCCGTAGAAAAAGCAGTACAGGTCATCGGCCTGGTCGATCACACTCTTGATCTCCTCGAGGAACGCCGTGCGCTGGCGGTAGTTTTCGATCAGGCTCTTGCTCAGGTAGACGTTCACCGAATAGCGCTTGCGGTCGGCCCAGACCGGCTTGTCGAAGACCACGCTGAAGCTGCTCCTGTAGTCCTTGATCTCCTTGATCCTGCCCCAGTAGATCAGCCCCTTGCGATCCTGGCAATACTCGACCCGCTTGAAGAAGGCGTTGTAGTTCAGGCTCAGCTCGCCAATGGTCAGCGGCATGCGCTTGAGCAGATCCTTGTTGGCGAAGTTGGAGACGAAGCATTCCACCGGGTGGGCGAACACGCTGGTGCGATTCGGTGTCGCCCTGGGCGTGCTGGTGGCGCTGCTGTCGCCCGCCGGGCGGGTTGCCTCCTTCGGCTCCGGGTGGGCGGAGTCGGCTGGCGTGTTGGGCTTGCGGGTGTAGACGCGACGGCTCAGCAGCAACTCCACCGGGAAATTCTGCTCGCCTTCGATCCCGTCCGGCGCCTGGTCCGGGTCGAGCAGGTCGGGTGCGGTTTCCGGGCTGAGGTAGGGGCAGTCCGCCAGGTGCCGGGTACTGGGCGTGTTCTTGAAGTGCGGGGTGCGCTTGAAGCGCACCCGACGGGCATTGAAGGTGGTCAGGTGGTTGCTGCGGTCGAAGGCGTTGCGGCAGGCATCGTTGGGGCACTGGAAGATTTCCGTGTCCGAATCGAAGGGTACGGTCTCGTCGAAGTTCAGGTCGCGGACATCGTAGATTGTCAGTTTCTCGTCGAGGCTGACGCAGTAGGCTTTGTCGAATTTCATGCTCGGTCCATCGGCGGCGCGGTAGGTCATTAATATCACAGGCATTCTGGCGTCGTGTACCTGTCGGTCCGGCCCGTTGCCGTTTCAGTAGTCGGTGGGCGCCCGGCCCAGGGTGCGACGAAACATGGTCGAGAACGCTGCCGGGCTCTGGTAGCCGAAATCCAGGGCAATGCGCGTCACCGCTTCACCTTCGGCCAGTCGCGCCAGGGCCAGGACCACGCAGACCCGCTGGCGCCACTGGGAAAAGCTCAGGGCGGTCTGGCCGTGGAACAGCCGGCCGAAACTGCGCAGGCTCATATGCAACCGCGCCGCCCAGGCCTCGGGCGACTGGCGGATATCCGGCTGTTCGACGAAGGCCTGGCACAGCGGCAGCAGGCGCGGGTCCTGGGGCAGGGGGATATGCAGCGGCAGGCTGCCGGCGGCGGCCAGTTCATGCAGCAACAGGCTGACCAGGGCCCCGTCGCGGCCCTGTTCGGCGTACTCCACCGGCATCTCGACGGCGGCCAGCAGCAGTTGGCGCAGCAGCGGCGAGACCTCCAGCACCTGGCAACTGGCACTCATCGTCGCGACCGCAGCGGGCTCGATGTACAGGCTGCGGGTGCTGACGCCGAGCATCAGCACCTGGTGCGGCACCTGAGGAGGAATCCAGACCGCCCGCTGCGGTGGCACGATCCAGTTGCCGTCGTCGGTCAGCACATGCATCACCCCGCTGGCGCCGTAGAGCAATTGCGCCCGCCGGTGCTGATGGCGGGCCAGCAGGTGGCCCCGGGGATAGTCGGTGCCGATGGCGATCACCGCCCGGGGCAGGTGGTCGTACAGGGCGAGTGGGCTATTGAGCATGGGGATGGCGGTCTGGCCGAATCACGAATGATATTGGCTGACTTGCGCAGGCGCGCCAAGCCCTGGCGAAGCAATATGCGGGCTTCGTTCCTCAAAGGACCTGACATGATGCTTTACGGGCTGTTGGCGTTGTTGGGCGGGTTGGCCGGCGTGACCAGCGTGCTGTTCGGTTTCGGTGGTGGTTTCGTGGTGGTACCGCTGGTGTACCGGGCCCTGCGTGACAGCCCGGACCCGGCTGTCAGCGGGGCGGCGATGCAGATCGCGGTGGCGACCTCGACCTGCGTGATGATCGTCAATGCGCTGATCGCCACCGGCAAGCACCGGCGTGCCGGCAATCTGCGCGGGGAGTGGATCTGGCCGTTCGCCGGCTTCATCGGCCTGGGCGCGGTACTGGGGGCGGTGCTGGCCAGTTGGCTCAGCAGTGAGGTGCTGCGCTGGGCCTTCATCGTCTACCTGGGATTGACCTTGCTTGACTGCCTGGCGCGGCAAGGTTTCATCCGGGCGGAGGCGACCCGTCCGGTTAGGCCATTGACGCCTGGCGTGACGGTGCTGGGTGGCGTCTTGATCGGTAGCGTGGCGACCTTGCTCGGGGTGGGCGGCAGCGTCATGACCGTGCCGTTGCTGAGGCGCAGCGGCCTGAGCATGACGCTGGCCACGGCCATGGCCAATCCGTTGAGCGTGCCGGTGGCGGTGGTCGGGACGTTGACCTACGTGCTCCTGGCCGGGGTCCATCCCCTGGGGTTGGGGCCCTGGTTCGCCGGGTACGTGAACCTTCCGGCATTCGCCCTGCTGATCCTCGGCTCGCTGCTCGGCATGCGCCTGGCGACGCCCCTGATCGGGCGTATCCCGGACCGGCTGCATGCAGGGTTCTACATCGGCTTGCTGGGGCTGGTGCTGCTGGCGATGGTGCTCGGCTGACGAGGCGCCGAGCGTGAGGCTGTTCGCGGGCAAGCCCCTGCGGGTCGCTCCGCATCCGCTCTGGTGACGCAGAGCGTCACGGGCTGTGCTCCCACGCAGAGCGTGGGAGCGATCAGGGATCGAGGGCTACACGTTCAACAGGCGCTCACGCAGCTTGGCGATTTCGTCGCGCATCTGCGCCGCCGCCTCGAACTCCAGGTCGCGGGCCAGTTGGTACATCTTTTCTTCCAGCTGGCGAATGCGCTTGCTGATCTCGCTCGGCGAACGCAGTTCGTTTTCGTAGCGGGCGTTTTCCTCGGCAGCCTTGGCCATGCCCTTGCGCTTCTTGCTGCGCGAGCCGGGCACGGTGGCGCCTTCCATGATATCGGCGACGTCCTTGACCACGCCCTTGGGGGTGATGCCGTTGGCCTCGTTGAAGGCGATCTGCTTGTCACGACGCCGTTCGGTCTCGCCGATCGCCCGCTGCATGGAGCCGGTGACGTTGTCGGCGTAGAGAATCGCCTTGCCATTGAGGTTGCGCGCGGCGCGGCCGATGGTCTGGATCAGCGACCGCTCGGAGCGCAGGAAGCCTTCCTTGTCCGCGTCGAGAATCGCCACCAGCGACACTTCCGGCATGTCCAGGCCTTCGCGCAGCAGGTTGATACCCACCAGCACGTCGAAGGTGCCCAGGCGCAGGTCGCGGATGATTTCCACCCGCTCCACGGTGTCGATGTCCGAGTGCAGGTAGCGCACCCGGATACCGTGGTCGGCGAGGTAGTCGGTGAGGTCCTCGGCCATGCGCTTGGTCAGGGTGGTGACCAGCACGCGCTCTTCCAGGGCCACGCGCTTGTTGATCTCCGAGAGCAGGTCGTCGACCTGGGTCAGTGCCGGGCGCACCTCCACCTGTGGGTCCACCAGCCCGGTGGGGCGTACCACCTGCTCGACCACCTGGCCGGCGTGCTCGGCCTCGTAGTTGCCGGGGGTGGCGGAGACGAAAATGGTCTGCGGGCTCACCGCCTCCCACTCGTCGAAGCGCATCGGCCGGTTGTCCAGCGCCGACGGCAGGCGGAAGCCGTATTCCACCAGGGTTTCCTTGCGTGAGCGGTCGCCCTTGTACATGGCGCCGACCTGCGGAACGCTGACGTGGGATTCGTCGATCACCAGCAGCGCATCCGGCGGCAGGTAGTCGTAGAGGGTCGGCGGCGGGGCGCCGGCTTCGCGTCCGGAGAGGTAGCGCGAGTAGTTTTCGATGCCGTTGCAGTAGCCCAGTTCGAGGATCATCTCCAGGTCGAAGCGGGTGCGCTGCTCCAGGCGCTGGGCCTCCACCAGCTTGTTGCTGTTGCGCAGGTATTCGAGGCGTTCCTGCAGTTCCTGCTTGATCCCCTCGACGGCTTCGAGCAGGGTTTCCCGCGGCGTCACATAGTGGCTCTTGGGGTAGAAGGTGAAGCGCGGCAGCTTGCGGATCACCTCGCCGGTCAGCGGGTCGAAGGCCGACAGGCTTTCCACCTCGTCGTCGAACAGCTCGACGCGGATCGCCTCCAGGTCGGATTCGGCCGGGTAGATGTCGATCACGTCGCCGCGCACGCGGAAGGTCGCCCGGGCGAAGTCCATGTCGTTGCGGGTGTATTGCAGGTCGGCCAGGCGGCGCAGCAGGGCGCGCTGGTCGAGCTTGTCGCCGCGGTCCACGTGCAGGACCATCTTCAGGTAGGTTTCCGGGCTGCCCAGGCCGTAGATGCAGGACACCGTGGTGACGATGATGGCGTCCTTGCGTTCGAGCAGGGCCTTGGTCGCCGACAGGCGCATCTGCTCGATATGGTCGTTGATCGACGCATCCTTCTCGATGAAGGTATCGGAGGAGGGGACGTAGGCTTCCGGCTGGTAGTAGTCGTAGTAGGAAACGAAGTATTCGACGGCGTTGTTCGGGAAGAATGTCTTGAATTCGCCGTACAACTGCGCGGCCAGGGTCTTGTTCGGTGCCAGCACCAGGGTGGGGCGCTGGACCTGGGCGATCACGTTGGCGATGCTGAAGGTCTTGCCCGAGCCGGTCACCCCGAGCAGGGTCTGGTGGGCCAGGCCGGCCTCGATGCCCTGGACCATCTGGCGGATCGCCTCGGGCTGGTCGCCGGCGGGCTGGAAGCGGGTGACGAGCTGGAATTGGGACATAACGTACCTCTTGATGTGCCGCGCCGGCACTGCTGCCCGGCAGGCCGCGCAGCGACGAAAAGGATCGTCCACGACGGCATGTCGCGGAAAAAGGCATCATAAGCCTGGAAATGGTGTTTCGTCCGATCGCTTTCAAGGCAGGCGTCTGTCGGACGTCGGGTTACATTTCGACTGTCGGGCGTAAAATAAATCCAAAAAACTTGTCGGAATCCGACAATAGCCGGTCGCCGTCGCCGGTGATGGCCTCTATACTAGCTCCCCGTTTGTGCACCGCTCTAGTGCAATCGGCTGGAGCGTTGTCACCCCCGATCACCCTCCATTCAGAGCCGCCGCAATAATGAGCCTGTTCTCCGCTGTCGAAATGGCACCCCGCGATCCTATCCTGGGCCTCAACGAAGCATTCAATGCCGACACCCGTACCGACAAGGTCAACCTCGGTGTGGGTGTCTACTGTGACGAAAGTGGCAAGATCCCACTGTTGCGTGCCGTTGTCGAAGCCGAGACCCAGCGCGCGGCTCAGCATGCTTCCCGTGGCTACCTGCCGATCGACGGCATCGCCGCCTACGACAAGGCCGTGCAAACCCTGCTGTTCGGCGAGGATTCGCCGCTGATCGCCGCCGGTCGCGTGCTCACCACCCAGGCGGTCGGTGGTACCGGCGCACTGAAGATCGGGGCCGATTTCCTCAAGCAACTGCTACCGGACGCCACCGTCGCCATCAGCGACCCGAGCTGGGAAAACCACCGCGCGCTGTTCGAAACCGCCGGTTTCCCGGTGCAGAACTATCGTTACTACGATGCCGCCAGCAACGGCGTGAACCGTGCCGGCCTGCTGGAAGACCTCAACGCGCTGCCAGCCAAGTCCATCGTCGTGCTGCACGCCTGCTGCCACAACCCGACCGGCGTCGACCTGAGCCCCTCCGACTGGCAGGACGTGCTGAACGTGATCAAGTCCCGGGACCTGGTGCCGTTCCTGGACATGGCCTACCAGGGCTTTGGTGCCGGCATCCACGAGGACGCCGCCGCCGTGCGCCTGTTCGCCGAGTCGGGCCTGACCTTCTTCGTTTCCAGCTCGTTCTCCAAGTCGTTCTCGCTGTACGGCGAGCGCGTCGGGGCGCTGTCGATCGTCAGCGAATCGAAGGAAGAGACTGCCCGCGTCCTGTCCCAGGTCAAGCGCGTGATCCGTACCAACTACTCCAACCCGCCGACCCACGGTGCGACCATCGTCGCGACCGTGCTGAACAACCCTGAGCTGCGTGCCCAGTGGGAAGCGGAACTGGCCGAGATGCGCGATCGCATCCGTGACATGCGCATGCAGATGGTCGATCTGCTGGCCCAGCATGGCGCCAAGCGTGACTTCAGCTTCGTCGGTCGTCAGCGCGGCATGTTCTCCTACTCCGGTCTGACCGTGGAGCAGGTGGCACGCCTGAAGAGCGAGTTCGGCATCTATGCCCTGGATACCGGCCGTATCTGTGTGGCGTCGTTGAACCAGCGCAACATCGAGACCGTGGTCAAGGCCATCGTCCAGGTGATCTGATCGCGGGGCGGGGCCGTTCCCGCCATGCTCTTCGGATGCAGGAAAGGCCCGCAGCGATGCGGGCTTTTCTGTTTGCGTTTCCCGCCCGGCCGGCCCCTTCGCGGGCAAGCCTTACCGGCAAACTCCCAGGTATCAGCCTCTCTGCCGCACCTTCGGTGGATTCATAAATTGTTACAAGTTCGGTAAAGCACTTTTATCAAATCCTTGTTTGTCAGGCTCCAGAGCCCGGACATAAGCTTCCTGGAGCTTCGATAGTCAACCTGAGCGCCTGCGTCCACGGTTTGAACAATGGCCTCGATGTCCACTTCCAGTGCAAGTTGAGAAGTAAGGATTCCCGATGCAGTCAAAGTGCGAAGATTCTTTAGCCTCCCGGCCCTGTGATACTCCCGATATTTCCCCTGACCGTACCCCGCCCAGCAGCTCCCATCGACTGGCCGAAGCGCTGCTCGACAAGGCCGGCTTGCGCCTGGACGGTCGGGCACCCTGGGACATGCGCCTGAATCGACCGGGTGTGCCGGAGCGGGCCTTGTCCGAAGGCAGCCTGGGGCTGGGCGAGGCCTACATGGATGGCGACTGGGACGCCGACCAGTTGGATGAGTTCTTTGCCCGGCTGCTGCGCTCGGGGCTGGCGGATGGAGTCAACCCGATGGCGATGCTGTTGCACGCCGCCCGGGTCAGGCTGCTCAACCTGCAGAACCGCAAGCGGGCCTGGCAGGTCGGTGAACAGCACTATGACCTGGGCAGTGATTTCTACGCGAGCATGCTCGACCCGCGGATGACCTACACCTGCGGCTACTGGCGCGAAGCCGAAGACCTGGTCGAGGCGCAGAATGCCAAGCTCGACCTGATCTGCCGCAAGCTGCGCCTGGAGCCGGGCATGCGCGTGCTGGACATCGGTTGCGGTTGGGGCAGCTTCATGTCCTATGCGGCGCAGAACTATGGTGTGGAGTGCGTCGGCGTGACCATTTCCCGGGACCAGGCCGCTTGGGCGCAGCAGCGTTATGCCGGGTTGCCGCTGGAATTCCGCCTGCAGGACTACCGTGATGTCGACGAGCAGTTCGACCATATCGTCAGCATCGGCATGTTCGAGCATGTCGGGCGCAAGAACCACCGGGTCTACATGGAAACCGCCGCGCGCTGCCTCAAGGACGATGGGTTGTTCCTGCTGCATACCATCGGCAAGAACCGCCGCCATTCCACCACCGACCGCTGGATCGACAAGTACATCTTCCCCAACGGCGACCTGCCTTCCATCGGCCAGATCGGCGATGCCGTCGATGGCCTGTTCGTCGTCGAGGACCTGCACAACTTCGGCGCCGATTACGACAAGACCCTGATGGCCTGGTACGAGAACTTCGAAGCGGCCTGGCCACGCTTCGCTGCACAGATGGGCGAGCGTTTCCGTCGCATGTGGCGCTACTACCTGTTGTCCTGCGCCGGGGCGTTCCGCGCCAGGGACATCCAGCTATGGCAGTGGGTACTGTCGAAACAGGGCGTGATCGGCGGTTATCAGCGCGTGTCCTGAGTTCCGTGCAGCGTCGAGTTAATGATCGATGAATAATCTTTCATGGCTAATTAACGCCTCGAACATGGTTCGAATCAATGGAAAAATATATATAGAAACCGGCAGTGAAAAATAACAACAGAGGCCTCTGGTCGGCACTCTGAAATGTTCCGGTTCCTGTCCAGGACGCCCCAGCGGCGTGCTTCGGAGCGCGACAGACAAAGCCCGGCCAGATCCCCCGCTTGCGTACTTTTGAAGATTGTCCTTGGCCTTCGGGCCTCTCTGCCATTTTCCATGCTTCGCGTTTCCACTCTCCGCGCGGATGACGGCGTGCGCGCTGCCGTTCGCTTCAACAAAAGAGTGAAACTTCATTGACCAGGGGATAATAACGATGTCGGTAAAGATCAACTTGCTTACGCTGGCGGTATCGCTGGGCCTGGCCCAGGTCGCGATGGCCGATGCCATCGCCGACCAGAGTGACGCCAAGGGCTTCGTCGAAGACAGCAGCCTCAACCTGCACCTGAAGAACCAGTATTTCGACCGTGACCGCAAGGATGGCAAATCCGATCTCAAGGACTGGACCCAGGGGATCTTCGGCAACTACAGCTCCGGCTTCACCCAGGGCACCGTCGGTTTCGGCGTGGATGCCTTCGGCTACTGGGGCATCAAGCTCGATGGCGGCCCGGGTACCGCAGGCACCGGCAACCTGCCGATCGGCCGCGATGGTTCTCCCGAGGATGACTATGCCAAGGCCGGCGGTGCGCTCAAGCTGCGGGTTTCCAAGACCGAACTGCGCTATGGCGACATGCAGCCGACCGCGCCGGTGTTCGCCGCCGGCGGCACCCGGCTGATCCCGGAAACCGCTACCGGCTTCGACCTGCAGAGCAGCGAGATCAAGGGGCTGGACCTGGAGGCCGGCCACTTCACCAGCGGCACCGGGGTGGTCACCACCAGCCGCGACCATGATCTGTATGCCACCTACGCCAACGTCCCGACCAACGCGGTCAGCTTCCTGGGCGGCAAGTACAGCGTCAGCGACAACCTGAACTTCACCCTCTACGGCTCCGAGTTCGAAGACATCTGGCGCCAGTACTACACCAACGCCAACTACACCCTGCCGCTCTCGCCGGGGCAGTCGCTGAACTTCGACTTCAACCTCTACCGTACCCTCGACGAGGGCCAGGCCAAGGCCGGCGCGATCAACAACACCACGTTCTCCTTCGCTACCGCCTACACCTTCCTGACCGCTCACACGGTGACCCTGGCCTACCAGAAAGTGCATGGTGACACGCCATTCGACTATGCCGGCTTCGGCACCAACGGCCCCGGCGACGGCGGCGACTCGATCCTGCTGGCCAACTCGGTGCAGTACTCGGACTTCAACGGTCCGGGGGAGAAGTCCTGGCAGGCGCGCTATGACCTGAACATGCAGAGCTATGGCGTGCCGGGCCTGAGCTTCATGACCCGCTATGTCCACGGTGATGACATCGATGGCACCAAAATGGCGGCGGACAGCCCCTACCGGGCCTATGGCTATGGCGCCGACGGCGAGCACCATGAAACCGATGTCGAGGCCAAGTACGTGGTGCAGGGCGGTCCGGCCAAGGACCTGTCCCTGCGCCTGCGCCAGTCGTTCCATCGCGGCAACGCCGACCAGGCCGAGGGCAACAACAACGAGCTGCGGCTGATCGCCGATTACCCGATCTCGGTGTTCTGATCAGGCGGCGGGGGAGGAGGGCGTTGCTCCGGCCGGTGGCGGCGTGTCCGCCCGCGCCGCTTCCACACGGTTCCTGCCGGTGCGCTTGGCCTGGTACAGGGCGGCATCCGCCCGGCCATAGGCGCAATCGAAGCGGGTGCCCATGGGGCTGGCGCTGACGCCGAAACTGGCGGTGATCTGCCGGTTCACCGGCGCCCCAAAGACGTGCGTGGCAACCGTCTGGCGCAGGCTTTCGGCCAGTTCCAGGCCGGCTTCGAGCGTCCCGCCGGGAATCAGCACGGTGAACTCCTCGCCACCCACCCGGCCAATGAACCCGGCATTGCCGACGATCTGTCGCAGGCAACCGACGATGCCCTGGATCACCGCATCGCCGGCGGGGTGGCCGAACTCGTCGTTGATCTGCTTGAAGTGATCGATGTCCAGCACCACCATCACCGCTCCGGTTTTCTGCAGGGCTTGCACGGTCAGGTCGATGACCGCGCCGCGGTTCAGCACACCGGTGAGGGCATCGTGGGTGGCGCGGTACTCGAGCTGGCGTGCCAGGGTCTGCAACTGCGCGTTGAGCGTGTTCATCTCGCGCTCGGCACGGTCGCTGCGGCGGATCAGCCGGCGCGTCTCGCGCATCAGGCGCTCGAAGTGGACAGTGAGGTCGGCGAGCGCCTGCCGGTACACCGTGGCGTCGGCCTCAGTCAGGGCGAGGATCGAACGGGCGTGTTCGAGGGCGTCAGTTTCGCTGCGGAACAGGTCGGGTTCGGCTTCGTCCTGTGCCTGTGCGCCTGCGCGAGTGACTGAAGCGGTCATGCTCATCATCCTTGTCGGGGAATCATTGGGGGGTCGTGGCGTGGTCGTTGAAGACGATCGCGGTGAAGTCGGCCTTCAGTTCTTCGCCGAACTCGAAAATGGTCTCGTCTTCCTCGTCGTGGTACCAGTGCACCTGCATCTCGTTGCCCGATTGAGCCGCCTGGTCCAGGGCATCGAAGATGCTGAACAGCATCTTGGTGCTGGAGCTGTTGAAGTAGGCCAGGGCAATGTGCGTGGTGATCACGGTGTCCTCGCGGGAGGCGAGGTAGCTGCGCAGTTGCTGGAGGACAGGGGCATAGAAGGCGGCGGCATTTTCCGGGTAGGACTCGCCTTTGATCGTCAGCAGGTTCTGATCGAAACGAAAGTCGACTTCCGGTGAGGTGGCGGTTGCTTCGATGTAGAAATTGTCCATGGTGATGGTGTCACTCTGATCAGATAGTTGCTTTGAGGCAGAACAGCGTGGTGCCAGGCTCGTCTGCCCTTGGGTAGAAGTCGAACTCCAGCGGTGCGCTCGAGTCACGCGCCATGGTCAGGAAACCCAGGCCCGCGCCCTTGCTTTCCAGCGGGGTTTCCGCGCGCAGGGTGACCTTGTAGGCCTGCTTGATCTCTTCCAGGGACATGTTGCGCAGCGGCTCGAGTTTTTCCCGCAGGCGCTCGACGTCGCCGCTGGCGATGGGGTTGGCACAGAGCATCAGGTGGCGGTCACCTTCGCTGCTGATGCACACCGCACCCTGGCGCAGCGCGGACTCTTCGCCGGGCTCGCCGGGCAGCGAGTCGGAGGAGTAGTGAATGATGTTCTGCGACAGTTCGACGAAGGACGAGAACAGCTTGCGCCGCGTCGGCCCGTTCACCCCGGAGATCTCCAGTTGCAGCCGGACCACCTCGGCCATCGCGCTGACGATGGTGTGGGAGAAATAGCCCATGTGATAGAAGATCACGTTGCGCTGTTGGGCCAGATCGAAGAAGTGGTAGTCGGGGTGGGCAGCATTCGAATTGATCATGGTTCGTTTCCAAGACGCGCACAGAAAAGGGTGAGGTCGTCACGCCGGGCCTGCTCTCCCTGCCAATCGGCCAGCGTGCGTTGCAGGGCTTCGCCGATCACGGTCGCCGGCTGATTGCGCTGCTCCAGTATCGTGTTGAAGGCCTTGCTCCTGCCGAAGGCGATGTTGCGCGGGCCGCCGATCTGGTCGGTGAGGCCGTCGGTGGCGATGAACACCAGGCTGGCCGGCGCCAGCGCGATGCGGTTCACCGGCCACTGGTAGTCGATGGCACTGTCCACGTAGCCGACGCCGACCCGTTGCCCGGCCAGGGTTTCCATCTGTTCGGCCGCCGGCGGCAGCACGTGCAGCGCCATGCGCGCGCCGGCGAAGCTCAGGGTCTGGCTGGCGTTGTCGAACCAGAGGAACGCGGCATCGAGGCCATCATCGGATTCCGGTGTGCCATCGCTGCTGTGCACCTGGCCGAGCAGTTCCTTGACGCTGCGGTTCACCGCCGCCAGCAGTGCACCGGGGTCGCGGGGGCCGAGCCGGGCCAGCGCCTGGGTCAGCGACGAGGAGGCGATCAGGGTCATGAAGGCGCCGGGCACGCCGTGGCCGGTGCAGTCGGCGATCGCGCCGAACCAGCCATCGGGGTAGGCGCAGAAATGATAGAAATCGCCACCGACCACATCCCGGGGTTCCCAGAGCAGGACAGCGTCGTCCAGGGTCGCCTTGAGGGTGTCCCGCGAGGCGCGCAGCATGGAGCGCTGGATGACGCTGGCGTACTCGATGCTCTGCATGATCTGGCGGTTCTTCTCGGCCTGCATGGCCGCCACCACCGCCATCAGTTGCAGGCCGCTGCCGAGCCCGGCGAAGCGTCCGTCGCGGGTGACGATGAAGCCGTCGGAGAGGGCCTTTTCCCCGGATTCCACGGTCTTGAAGGTCAGTTCCTCGATGCTCATGCCGGCGTCGACGATCAGCGGCTCCTTGTCCATGAAGGCGATGCAGCTCTTCTTGTCGTACAGCTCGCGGTGGAACGGCTTGCTCATCATCGACAGGAAGATGTTGCGATTGATCAGGCCGATGGGCCGTGCCTCTTCCACCACTGCCAGGCAGGCCACCTCCTTCTGCGAACTGAAGGTTTCCATCACCAGGGCGTTGGTGCTGCTGGCGTCTATCGCCGGCATCTGCAGGCAGAGATCTCCGGCACAACGGTGATCTCGGGAGCGTTGTGGACGCATGAAGGAGAAGCTTTCTGCACGCATGCTGGGAATCGCCGGGCAAAGTGAAGGCACAACGCTATCGCTCCAATATGACGCTTGTATGACGATCTCTCGTCTGCTCTCCCGAACCCGCTGATTCGCCAACGAATGATCCGGCTGCCGCGCGGCTGTGTATCACAGTGTGTACGCACTGCTGACTGATACATCCGGCGACGCCCTGGCCGGTTGTGCGACACAGAGGGGATACACGCCCGCGATTAACTTTGCCTGTCGAACAGCGCAGCCGCTTGAGCCGCTGATTCGCTCACCCCATCGTTGATCAAGGAGAACACCATGAAGAGCAAATACGCCGCCCTCGCCGCCACCCTCGCCATTTCCCTCAGCGCCTTCGCGGTCGGGGCCCATGCCGCCGATGACCAGGCCCCCAAGGAAAAATGCTACGGCGTGTCCAAGGCCGGTCAGAACGATTGCGCCGCCGGTGCCGGTACGTCCTGCGCGGGCACCGCCAAGACCGACTACCAGGGCAACGCCTGGGTCCTGGTGGACAAGGGCACCTGCACCCAGATCAAGACACCCAAGGGCTTCGGTTCCCTGACGGAGCAACCATGAGCCGCAGTGCCGGCGCGGTGACCGCCGGCCTCGGCCGGCTGTTGCCCGAGTCCCTGTTGCTGCTGGTGGCCCGGGTCGGGATCGCTTCGGTGTTCTTCCTGTCGGGACGAACCAAGGTCGAAGGCCTGCTGACGATCAAACCGACGACCTACGTGCTGTTCCGTTCGGAGTATGCGTTGCCGCTGATTTCGCCCGAGTTGGCGGCTCACCTGGCGACCTATGCCGAGCACCTGTTCCCGATCCTGCTGGTGCTGGGGTTGCTGACCCGGCCGGCGGCGCTGGCCCTGCTGGGCATGACGGCGGTGATCGAGGTGTTCGTCTACCCCGACGCGTGGCCGACGCACCTGACCTGGGCCGGATTGTTGTTGCCCCTGATCGCCTACGGCGGCGGCAAGTGGTCGCTGGATGGGCTGTTGCGCCGCGGCTCGAACTGACCCGCCGTCCGACGCCCTCTCGAACTGAAGATTTTCAACCACAACATCAAGCCATGACGGCTTGAGGAGATGCAGCATGCGCAAGTTACCCATCCTGGCCTTCAGCGCCCTGGCCCTGGCGGCACCGATGTTCGCCAGTGCCGCCGCCGAGCCGGCCGCACCGGCGGGTGCCAGGAACATCGTCATCGTCCATGGCTCGTTCGTCGACGGCTCCGGCTGGCGGGTGGTGCACGACATCCTGATCCACAAGGGCTACCACGTCACCGTGGTGCACCAGCCGGCCACCAGCCTGGATGCCGATGTCGCCGCCACCCGGGAAATCCTCGACCAGCAGGTCGGTCCGGTGGTGCTGGTCGGCCACAGTTCCGGCGGTGCGGTGATCGGTATCGCCGGCGACCGGGACAAGGTCAAGGCACTGGTCTATGTCGCCGGGTTGCAACCGGAGGTCGGCGAGACCCTGGGCCAGTTGCTCGGCTCCATGCCGTCGCCGAGCAATGACATCCACGCCACCCGTGACGGCCTGCTGTTCGTCGACCGGGCCAAGTTCGGCGAGGACTTCGCCGCCGACCAGACCACCAACCGCACCGACTTCCTGGCGGCCTCGCAGGTACCGGCCGCTGCCGCGACCTTCGGTACGCAGAACTGGGCGGCCGCCTGGCACAAGAAACCGAGCTACGGAATCGTCGCCACCGACGACAAGGCCCTGAACCCCGACCTGCAGCGCTGGATGTACAAGCGTGCCGGTTCCAAGGTCACCGAGATCAAGGCCAGCCACACCGTGTACATCTCGCAGCCTGAGGCGGTGGCGAAAGTCATCGAGCAAGCCGCGTTGAACGCCAAGTAAGTCCACTGACCCCCATTGCTTCACCCACAACCCTGTTTATCTGGAGAGACACCATGACCACTACCGCTTCCCGCCTGAGCCTCGCCACTGCCGCCGCCCTGATCGCCCTGGCGTCCGCTTCCTTCACCGTTTCGGCCAGCGCCGCCGACAAGGAGCAGCCGGGCCGCTGCTACGGCGTCAACAGCTGCAAGGGCGAAAGCCTCTGCGCCACCGCCAAGAACGACTGCAAGGGCCTGAACGGCTGCAAGGGGCAGGGCGTCGTGGTGAAAACCCCGAGCGAGTGCCTGAAGGCCGGCGGCACCCTGACCGAGCCGAAGTAAGCGCAAGCCGGTGGTGGGGCTACTCCTGTGGCCCCACGCATCCACACGGATACCCAAGCTTCCCTCTCAAGCGAGTACCTGCGATGTCGGTTTCCACTTCTGTTTTCTCGGGCTTCGGCCTGGGCCTGCGCAAGGAACACTATCGGGACTTCCTGGAGACCGAGGTTCCGGTCGATTTCGTCGAAGTCATCTCCGAGAACTTCATGGTCGAAGGCGGCCAGCCCCGGCACATCCTGCGCCAGGTCCGCGAGCGGCATCCGGTGGTGCTGCACGGCGTGTCGATGTCCATCGGCTCGGCGGACGGCCTGAACCCGGACTACCTGCGTCGTTTGCGGCAACTGGTCGACGAGATCGACCCGCTGTTCGTTTCCGACCACCTGAGCTGGTCGCGTATCGGCCACTTCAACGCCCACGATCTGCTGCCGGTGCCGTACACCGAGGAGGCGCTGGAGATCGTCTGCCGCAATATTTCCATGGCCCAGGATGCCCTCGGCCGTTCCATGCTGTTCGAAAATCCGTCGAGCTACCTGGCCTTCGACGGTGCCTCGATGACCGAATGGGAGTTCATCGGCGCGATGGCCGAGCGCACCGGCTGCGGCCTGCTGCTCGACGTCAACAATGTTTTCGTCAGTGCCAGCAACCATGGTTTCGATGCCCTGGCCTTTCTCGACGGCTTGCCCGCCGACCGCGTGCGCCAGATGCACCTGGCCGGGCACAGCCAGGGCGAGCACCTGCTGATCGACACCCATGACAGCCCGGTCTGTGAGGCGGTCTGGGCGCTGTATGCCGAGGCGGTGGCGCGCTTCGGCACCGCCGCGACCATGATCGAGCGCGACGACCATATCCCGCCGTTGGCCGAGCTGCTGGCGGAACTGGATATCGCCCGTGCCATCGGCGCGGCGAATGCCCGTGGCGGCCTGCGGAGGGCGGTATGAACCTGGCGCAATTGCAACAGCAGTTCCGGCAATGGCTGGTGACCGGGTCCGACGAAGCCGCAGGACGTCTCGGCGAGGGCCTGGAAGTCGGCCTGGCGGTGTACCAGAACAACTACCGGGCGCAATTGGTGGGTTGCCTGGAGCAGTCATTTCCCCAGGTGCGCCGGTGGATCGGTGACGAGGCGTTTCTCGCTGCGGCGATCACCCATATCGACCGGCAGCCACCCCATGCCTGGACGCTGGATGCCTACCCGCAGGGCTTCCATGCCAGCCTGGTCGAGCTGTTTCCAAACAATCCCGATGTGCATGAGCTGGCCTGGATCGAGTCGGCGCTCAACGATGCCTTCGTCGCCGAGGATGCCCAGGCCCTGCCACTGGAGGCGCTGGCGAGCATCGACTGGGACACGGCGCGGCTGTGCCTGACGCCGTCTTTCAGGAGCCATGCGCTGACCACCAATGCCGAACCGATCTGGGCGGCGCTGTGCGAGGAGACGCCGCCGCCTGCGAGCGAAATGCTCGCCGAGCCGGGCGGGGTGATCGTCTGGCGTCGGCAATTCACCTCGCGCCTGCGTCCGCTGGAATCCCTGGAGTACCAGGCGCTGCTGCGAGTGCAGGCAAACGGCAGTTTCGCCGGCCTGTGCCAGTGGCTGGTCGAGCGTCTCGGCGAGTCCGAGGGCGTGGCCCGGGCGGGTGCGCTGCTGGCCGGCTGGCTCGCCAGCGAACTGATCGTCGCGATCGACTGACCCCATTCTCTTTGCCAAGGAACTGCCTCATGTCCGAGTCTCTGTTCAATCGCCGTCGCTTCCTGCTGTCCGCCGCCGCCGGTGCGGCCGCCATCGGCCTGGCCGACATGGCCCCGGCGCTGGCGTCGACCGGGCAGGCCGCGCCTCGTGCCGGAGCGTCGAGCAAGCCGCTGGCGCGCCTGCCCATTCGCCAGGTGCGTACCGACCTGCTGGATATCGGTTACCACGAGACCGGGCCGGAAAACGGTCGGCCGGTAATCCTGCTGCACGGATTTCCCTACGACATCCACAGCTATGCCGAAGTCGCGCCGCTGCTCGCGGCCCAGGGTTTCCGGGTGATCGTGCCGCACCTGCGCGGGCACGGCAGCACCCGTTTCCTCGACAGCGCGACGCCGCGTTCCGGCCAGCAGGCGGCCCTCGGCCAGGATGTGCTGGACCTGATGAACGAACTGCACATCCCCGAGGCAGTACTGGCCGGCTACGGCTGGGGCGGTCGTGCGGCCTGCGTCGCGGCGGCGCTGCGGCCGAGCCGCTGCGTGGGGCTGGTGTCGACCAGTGGCTACCTGATCCAGGACATCGCCAGGGCTGCCAGCCCGTTGTCGGCCGAAGTCGAATGGGGCCTGTGGTACCAGCACTACTTCCAGACCGAACGCGGCCGCGCCGGGTTGGCCGCCCATCGTCGCGATATCGCCCGAATTCTCTGGCGCAACCATTCGCCGACCTGGCATTTCGACGAGCCGAGCTTCGAACGGGCAGCCGAGGCTTTCGACAACCCGGATTATGTCGATGTGGTCATCCATTCCTATCGGCATCGCATGGGACTGGCCGAGGGTGATCCGAGCTACGCCGAGGCCGAGCGGAAACTCGCGCTGCTGCCGGCGCTCAGTGTGCCGACCATCACCCTCGACGGCACCGATGGCCAGGCATCCGCAGCACGTTTAAGCGGCCCGCGCAGTCACCGGCAGGTTCCCGGTGTCGGCCATAACCTGCCCCAGGAGGCGCCCGGGGTCTTTGCCGAGGCGGTGGCCGACCTGGTGCATGGCGGCAAGTGGCGCACCTGATCCCGCCAGCCGGACAATGTCGCCGTCATCGCCCTCGAGTGGGCGATGGCGGCGTTTGCCTGGAGTCGCCCGCGTGCTCGGTCAATGGGCGATGCGGGCGGCTTGCCTGAACCGATCCTGAACACTGACGATCCGCTGCACAAGGCGCTTGGCTCGGCCCGGGGCCGGGTGCTACAAGAACCTCTGCAACGTCATCCTGTTCAGAGGTCGCCATGAAACGCTGGATCGTCAATAACCGTGGGCTGCTGATCTTTCTCCTGTGTTTCGGCATCTTCCGCACGTCCATGGCGGACTGGAATCCGATTCCCTCGGGCTCGATGCGCCCGACCCTGCTGGAAGGCGATGTGGTGCTGGTCAATCGGCTGGCCTACGACCTCAAGCTGCCCCTGAGCGATATCTCCCTGGCCGCGCTGGGCAATCCGCAGCGCGGCGACGTGGTGACGTTCACCTCGCCCAAGGACGGCATACGGCTGATCAAGCGGCTGGTTGGCGTGCCGGGCGATGTGCTGGAGATGCGCAACGAGGTGCTGTACGTCAACGGCGTGGCAGCGCGCTACAGCGATAGCCGGGAGATCGCCGAGCCGAGCGGTCAGGGTGTGGACATTCCTGGCGTGTCGGTGACCGAGGCGTCGGACAACAGCGTGCGTCGGGTGCAGTTCCTGCACGGCGTCGCGGCAGCCCGGGATTTCGGCCCGATCACCGTGCCGGCGGACAGTTATTTCATGCTGGGGGACAATCGCGACAACAGTGCCGACTCGCGCTACATCGGCTTCGTGCCACGCCGCCTGCTGATCGGCCGGGCCCACCACATCGTGGTCTCGGCCGATATCCTCGACCACTGGATGCCGCGCCTGGACCGTACCGGCAAGCGGATTCTCTGAAAGGACAGGAGTGTGGGAAGGGGGAAATCCGGGGGTTGGGCAAGGCTTGAGGGCCTGTTCGCTGGCAAGCCAGGCTCCTGCAGGCGTTGTGTCGTAGATCGGTCAGGTGTTCCACCCGGTCTCCGGGCGGGAGATGGCCGGACGGCGCTCCGCTTGCCGGCGATAGGCGCTGGAACGGCGGGCCCGCTCAAGAGGCTTGCTCCTTGAGCGGGCCCGGCGCAGGAGTCAGGGCTGGGTGGCCTGGAAGCTCGGCAGCGCCTGGACCTGCTCCCACCATTGGGCAAAGCCCTCGATATCGAACAGCCGCGCGGCGTCCGGGGTCTGCGAGATGTAGCTGCAGAACGGCACCAGGTAGAAGTCCGCCAGGGAGGCGTTCGGTCCGGCAATGAAGCGGTCCCGGCCCCTGATCTTCATCAGCTCGCGCAGCACCTGGCGCCCTTTCTCGATACCGGCCTCGCGAGCCGCTTCGTTCCTGCCGCCGATGAAGTCGGGGAACAGGTGGTAACCGGCCACCGCCACCAGGGCGTTGTAACCGTAGGCGTCGTAGATACCGATCGCCATGTTGGCACGGGCGCGCCCCTGGGCGGTGTCCGGAAGCAGCGACGGGCCGGGCAGGACCTCGTTCAGGTAGTGGGTGATGGCGCCGGTTTCGATCACCTTGAAGCCCTCATGCTCGATCACCGGCACCTTGCCGAACGGGTGACGCAGCAGGTGCTCGGGGTGATGGGGCTCGCCCTGGATGACGTCCACCGGAACCTGGCGATAGTCCGCGCCTTTTTCGGCGAGAAGCATTCTGACGGTACGGACGTAGGTGCTGCCGCTGAAGCCGTAAAGGGTGATGCTCATGATGCTGACCTCCTGGATGAATCGGTGTTGTGGTAGCCAGACCGCCCGCGGTGGGGGACTGGGGACCGGCATAGTTCATCGCGTCGATGTATCCGGGATGTGTTCGGCATTCGCTGGATGCTTGAGGACGTGTGTCGCCACGCCGTGGAGACACACTGTGATACACGGCCGTCGTGGGGCAGGGGCCGGCCGTTGTCGACCAGGGGTTGACTTCTCTTTTTATATCAGTAACATAGGCGCCATTCCGCAATAGCTCAGTTGGTAGAGCAAATGACTGTTAATCATTGGGTCCCTGGTTCGAGTCCAGGTTGTGGAGCCAGATAGAAGAAAAAACCTGCAGCGATGCAGGTTTTTTTTTGCCCGAAATTCAGGCGGCTGCGACTGGCGGTCGCTCACAGTCGAGGAAATCAGCATGGCGGACATGGCCCAGCAGGACGATCTGTTTCAGGTGGACAAGCGGCTTTCCCTCAAGCCGGTGATGGACTTCAACGCCTTCCTGCTCCAGGCGTTCGCCGACGGTCCGTGCCGGTGCCTGCGCTGCGTGGAGAATTCGGGCGTCGAGACCGGCTATGCCTTCCAGCACACCTTCGAGCTGGGCAAGGTGGTCAACCGCCAGTTCGCCAGGACCACCCCGAGCGACGTACTGCTGGCGCTGAAGAAAGCCTGGCTGTCGTTCTTCAAGGCCGAGCTGGAAGTGCCGGGCCTGCTGGACCTGTCCCGGGTGCAGGAATTCGTCAAGCCCGAATTGCATGTCCGCCTGCGCCCGTTGCTGCTGGCCAGCGGCCTGATCGTGGAGCGCGATGGCGAGTGGTTGCTGCAGGCGGTCGCCGAGTAATACTCAAGCCGCTTTGATACCTCGACTGCCGTCTCTGCAAGCGGCAGTCGCGTGCCAACCCTGCTTGTGGCACTGACTTGCTGTGGACTGCAATCCTCTGTGCAGCCCTGACGGCCGGTAGGGTTTTCCCCACCTTTACTGGCCTGGATCAAGGTTTTGTCCCGGACAACCCCTTAACGTGATGGACATCGGTTCCCCGCGCAGCGGCGAACCACCACTCTGTGGCCGCGATGCGCCATATGTGTGTCGTGGCCGGGCCAGGAAGTGCCGGGCTCAGGGTGGCCGTCCACTCACGTCAATCATGGATGATGCAGAACATGCAGAACCTGGATCGAAAATACGATATTCAGCCGCTTCCCCGGGCGGATATGACCCTCCACCTCAATGGCCAGGATGTGCCCGCGGCAGAAGGCGAGACCGTGCTTTCGGTGCTGCAGTCGGTCGGCCTGCGCCAGGTTTCGCGCAATGACCATGGGCAAGTGGCCGGTGCCTTCTGCGGCATGGGGGTGTGCCAGAGCTGCCTGGTGTCGATCGATGGCCGGCTCAAGCGCCGAGCCTGCCAGACCCTGGTCAAACCCGGCATGCGTATCGAAACCGGCGTCAGCCGCTTTGCCGCGCTGGAGGTGCTATGAGCCAGCTCCCAGTCATCGTCGGCGGTGGCCCGGCGGGCATGTCGGCTGCCATCGAACTGGCACGCCATGGGGTGTCCAGCGTACTGTTCGAAGAAGCCTCGCGCCTGGGTGGGGTGGTCTATCGTGGGCCCCTGCGCAGTGGCGTCGATCTCGACTACCTGGGGGCGCGCTACAGTTCGACCCTGGAGAAACTGCACGGTGAATTCGCCACCTGTGCCGACCGGGTCGATGTGCGCCTCAACACCCGCATCGTCGGCGGCGAGGGCGCACGGACGCTGATGGCGCTGGATGCCGATGAATGCCTGTATCCGGTCGAATATCCGCAACTGCTGCTGGCCTCCGGCTGCCATGAGCGCAACGTGCCGTTTCCCGGCTGGACCCTGCCTGGGGTGATGCTGCTTGGCGGTCTGCAGTTGCAGATCAAGAGTGGCGTGGTCAAGCCGTTGGGCGCGACCGTGATTGCCGGCACCGGGCCGTTGCTGCCACTGGTGGCCTGCCAGCTGCATGCCGCGGGTGTGCCGGTGGCGGGCATCTACGAAGCCAGCGCCTTTGGCCGCATTGCCCGGGAAAGCCTGGTGCTGTTGAACAAGCCGCAGATGTTCCTCGATGGCCTGAGCATGCTGGCCTACCTGAAGCTGCACGGCATCCCCGTGCACTACGGCTGGGGCGTGGTCGAGGCACGGGGCCAGGACGAACTGACCCACGTGACCCTGGCGCCGTATTCCGAGGATTGGCAACCGGACCTGGCACGGGCGCATCAGCTCGAAGCCCAGACCCTGGCCGTCGGCTACGGCTTCATCCCACGCACCCAGCTCAGCCAGCAGATGGGCCTGGCCCACGCCTTCAATGCCGACGGCTACCTGTGCGCCGAGACCAATGTCTGGCAGCAGAGCAGCGAGCCGCACATTCACCTGGCCGGCGACATGGGCGGCATTCGCGGCGGCGAAGCGGCCATGCTGGCCGGACGGATCGCCGCGGTGTCCATCCTGATGCAGCGGGATGTGCTCGATGCCGACGCGGCCCTGGCGTTGCGCCAGGGTTATCTCGAACGGCTGGCGAAGATCCGCAAGTTCCGTTCCGGTATCGACCGCTACACCCGGCGCGGCACCCGGCAGATCGACCTGGCCAGGCCCGACACGGTGATCTGCCGGTGTGAACACGCCACCCGTGCCGACATCGACCTGGCACTGTCCCAGGGCGTGCAGGACATGGCCGCGCTGAAGATGCGTACCCGCGTGAGCATGGGCGATTGCCAGGGACGGATGTGTGTCGGCTACTGCAGCGACCGCCTGCGTGATGCCACTGGTCGTGCCGACGTCGGCTGGTTGCGACCACGTTTTCCTATCGAGCCGATTCCTTTTTCCGCTTTCGAGCAACTGGGCAAGGACGCCTGAACCATGAACAGAACCTACGATGTCGTGATTGCCGGTGGTGGGGTGATCGGTGCTTCCTGCGCCTATCACCTGTCCCGTGAGAAGAACCTGCGGATCGCCCTGATCGATGCCAAGCGTCCGGGCAACGCGACCCGCGCATCAGCCGGCGGCCTGTGGGCCATCGGCGAATCGGTGGGACTGGGCTGCGGGGTGATCTTCTTTCGCATGATGTCCGCCCGGCGCCGTCGCGAGGCCCATGGTGCGGCGGTGGCGGTGGACTCCAGCACCCCGCATATCCTGCCGCAGTCGTTCTTCGACTTCGCCCTGCAGTCCAATGCGTTGTACCCGCAGTTGCATCGCGAACTGCTCGAACGTCACGGCATGGACTGCAAGTTCGAACGCACCGGCCTTAAGTATGTGATCTATGACGAGGAGGATCGGCTCTATGCCGAACATATCGTCTCGCACATCCCGCACCTGGCCGACCAGTTGCGCTGGCTGGACCGTGACGCCCTGCGCGAAGCCGAGCCGGCGGTGAGTGGCGAGGCGCAAGGCGCGCTGGAGTTTCTCTGCGACCATCAGGTCAACCCGTTCCGCCTGGCCGATGCCTACACCGAGGGCGCCCGGCAGAATGGTGTCGATCTGTTTTTCAACACCAACGTCACCGACGTGCTGCACCACGGCGGCCGCGTGAGTGGTGTAAGGACGGCGGAGGAGGGCGAGTTCCATTGCTCCACGCTGATCAATGCCGCCGGGGCCTGGGCTGCCGAACTGAGCCGGCAGGCCACCGGGATCGCAATTCCGGTCAAGCCGGTCAAGGGGCAGATCCTCCTGACCGAACGCATGCCCGGCCTGTTGCGTGGCTGCCTGACCACCAGCGATTGCTACATGGCGCAGAAGGACAACGGCGAGATCCTGATCGGCAGCACCACCGAGGACAAGGGCTTCGACGTGACCACCACCTTCCCGGAAGTGGCCGGGCTGGTGCAGGGGGCCGTGCGCTGCGTACCGCAACTGCAGGGCATCAACCTCAAGCGCTGCTGGGCCGGCCTGCGTCCGGGTTCGCCCGATGAACTGCCGATCCTCGGACCGATGGCGGGTGTCGAGGGCTACCTCAATGCCTGCGGCCATTTCCGTACCGGGATCCTGACCTCGGCGATTACCGGGGTGATGCTCGAACGCCTGGTCAATGAGCAGCCACTGCCGCTGGATATCACGCCGTTCCTGGCGGATCGCTTCGACGCTGCCGCGACCCTGGGGGCAGTGCCGCACAAGGATCTCGCACCCGCCTGAAACCTGTGGGAGCGTTGACGCGGGGAGGCCTGCGCAAGAGGGGCTCATCCAGAGCGTGCTCGCCAGGCACGGGCGACGTGCCAGTGTCAGCCCGGCCTGAGGTTCAGGTCGTCGGGTCCCAGCGCTGGGACCAGTCGGTATCGGCCCTGACGATTTCGCGCAGCAGCTCGAAGGCCTTCTGCAGAGCGGCCGAGTCCCGTTCGCGGGCATACACCAGGTAGGTCGGGTAGCTGAACTCCGGCGCCTTGGGCACCCGCTCCATCACGCCGCTGTCCAGGTAGCTCTGGACCACGCGGGTGCGGAAATAGCCGGAGCCGCCATTGCCCAGGATGAACTGCAGGGCCACCGGGCCCAGGTTGAAGCTGGCGGCGGCCCGGGCCTTGTCCGGCAGGGCGGCGTCATGCTGGCGACGGAAGCTCTCGCCCCAGTCGATGTACACGTAAGGGTCGGGCTGTTCCACCAGACGCACCAGGATCAGCTTTTCCTCCAGCAACTGTTCCACCTGCAGCCCCGGCCAGTAGGTGGGCTGATAGACCAGCGCGGCATCGAGCACCCCCAGTTCGAGCTGGCGCAGCAACTGCTCGCCGTCGCGGATTTCCGTGCGCAGGGCGTGGGTGGGGATGTGCTCGCGCAGGGCCTTCGCCCAACTGAGAATCAGCGGGTTGCACAGGCTGACTTCGCCACCGATGTGCAGCATGTTGTTGAACCCTTCCGGCAGCGGCAGATTGCGGCGGGCGGCATCCCAGGTCTGCACCAGCTGGTTGGCGTAGACCAAGAAGGCCTCGCCGTCGGCGGTCAGCCGGGCGCCGGCGCGGTTGCGCACGAACAGTCTGGCATCGAGCTGACTTTCGAGTTTCTGCACCCGGGCGGTGATCGCGGTCTGGGTCACGTGCAGCTTCTCGGCGGCAGCCACCAGGCTGCCGCAGCGGGCGATTTCGAGAAAGGTGCGGGCGAGGTCGATATCCATGGATCGTCCCGGGAGCAAGGGAAGCACAGTGTAACCGCTAGCGACCCGACCAGGTCTGCGCGCCGCTCGGTCAGTCGCTGAACACCTGGGCGATCAGCCACACGTTCGCCGCGCTGATCGCCACGAACAGCAGCCAGGCCAGGCCCCGGGTGTACCAGCGGTTGACGAATTCGCCCATCAGGCGTTCGTCGCCGGTCATGCGGATCAGCGGGTACAGGGCGAACGGCAGTTGCAGGCTCAGCACCACCTGGCTCAGCACCAGCAACTTGCCGACGGCGCCTTCGCCCATCAGCCAGACGCCGATGAACGCCGGGATCAGGGCCAGGCCGCGGGTGATCAGGCGGCGCTGCCAGCAGGGAATCTTCAGGTTCAGGTAGCCTTCCATGATCACCTGCCCGGCAATGGTGCCGGTGAAGGTCGAGCTTTGCCCCGAAGCCAGCAGCGCGATCCCGAACAGGATACTGGCGAAGGCGCCGCCCACCAGCGGATCGAGCAGGTGGTAGGCGTCCTGGATCTCCACCACCTCGGTGTGTCCGGACTGGTGGAAGGCTGCCGCCGCGAGGATCAGGATCGCCGCGTTCACCAGCAGTGCCAGGGCCAGCGAGCCGATGGTGTCGAAGCGCGCCAGGCGCACCGCATCGCGGCGGCTGGCGAGGTCCTGGCCGACCAGGCGGGTCTGCACGATGGAGGTGTGCAGGTAGAGGTTATGCGGCATCACGGTCGCCCCGAGGATGCCGATGGCCAGGTACAGCGGAGCGGCTTCGCTCAGGGCCGAGACCGAGGGCTTGAAGCCGTCGAACACCTGCGGCCAGTAGGGCTTGATCAGCACCAGTTCAATGAAGAAGCACACGCCGATGGTTGCCACCAGCACCAGCATGATCGCTTCCAGGCGGCGGAAACCGCGGTTCTGCAAGGCCAGGATCAGCAGTGTGTCGAAAGCCGTCAGGACGATGCCGAAGGTCAGCGAGCAGCCCAGCAGCAGGTGGAAGGCCAGGGCGCAGCCGAGCACCTCGGCCAGGTCCGTGGCGATGATGGAAATTTCCGCGAGCAACCATTGGGCCTTGGCCGAGCGCGGGCTGTAGCGGTCCCGACACAGTTGCGCCAGGTCCCGGCCGGTGGCGATCCCCAGGCGCGAGCACAGGCACTGCACCGCCATGCCCGCCAGACTCGCCAGCAGTACCACGAACAGCAGGCTGTAGCCATAGCGCGAGCCGGCCTCGATGGCCGTGGCCCAGTTGCCCGGGTCCATGTAGCCGATGGAGACCAGCAGACCGGGGCCGGCGAAGCGCAGCACGCGCTTGAAGAACGGCGCGCCGCTGTCGACTGCGATCGAGCCGTTCACTTCAGAAGGGCAGAAGGGGGCGGTGGCAACTTTCGGCAGGCTGAATTTCACACGGCGATCCAAGGCTGAAGGAATGGGGTCCCCAGCTTAGACGCTTGCAGGCTCCGGCCCAAGCCCGGTTGATTGTGCTCGGCATCTTGCGGGTGCTCCAGTTTGCGCGAATCGGTCGGATTTCAATCTACATAATAATCATTTGCATTGATAGATAAAGATCATTTGCGCTTCAGGCGCGGCGCGAGAAGGCAGACGGGTACACGAAAGCTGCGGGGGATTGTCGGCAGGCAACCCGTGGCGCCTGGCGCCACGGATGGAGACAAGGCCCTCAGGCCTTGGTGTCGATGGAGAGGCTGGCGCCGGAGTTGGCGAACTGTTGCAGGTTGAGCATCACGCTGATCGCCCGCTTGTACTCGGGGATCATGACGTTGGCGAACGGCTCGTTCTTGCTCGGGCCGCTCTGCAGCGTGCTGATCTGGTTGGCGAAATAGTCCAGGGCGTTGAACTTCTCGTTCGGCTTTTTCTGCGTGCCGGCGCTGGACAGCAGGTTCGCCGTGGAGGCACTGATCAGGCCCTGTTCCTTGAGAATGTCGCTGTATTTGGACAACTGCTCGGGGGTGACCGCTTTCGGGTCGAAGCCCTGGAATTTCGACTGCAACTTGTCCTTGGCCATCTTGGCCGTGTCGAGTGCCTTCGGGTCCGGCTTGATGTCCTTGAGCACCTCGTCGGTCTTGACCTTCTGCTTGGCGGCCTTTTCCGCCGCCGCGGTACCCTGCTTGAGGACCCGCGAGCGCATCTCGGTGGCCCACGCGGTGATCGAACCTACGCTCATACCCGACCCCCAGCGTTAAGGTGGCTGGCGGCCTTGGCGTCCTGCCCGGTTTCTGGTGAGAAAACCATGGGAAATGTCCTGTCGAATGTCGGGTGATTGAAAGAATTCCAACCCAGTGTATCGACGGGCCATGAACTATATTCAGTTTCGTTACAAACTTCATACAAATGCCCCCAGCCTTGCCGCTCAAGGCTGCCACGGCGTGACGTCGCCGCTGAGCTTGCGGTCGAGAAAGCACGCCGCGCTGATCAGTGCCAGATGGGTCAGGGCCTGTGGCGTATTGCCCAGGTGCCGGGCCTGGGGATCGAATTCCTCGGCATACAGTCCCAGCGGGTTGGCGTAGCGCAGCAACTGTTCGAACTCCAGGTGCGCCTGCTCCACGCGGCCGGCGCGGGCCAGGCACTCGACGTACCAGAACGAGCAGGCGGCGAAGGCGCCTTCGTTGCCCGGCAGGCCGTCGATGGGGTGGTCGTCGTTGCGGTAGCGGTACACCAGGCCGTCGCGTACCAGGCTTTTCTCGATGGCGTCCAGGGTTGCCAGCCAGTGCGGGTCGGTGGCGCCGACGAAGCGTACCAGCGGCATCAGCAGCATCGAGCCGTCCAGGCCGGTGCCGCCGATGTGCTGGACGAAATGTCCGCGTTCGGCATTCCAGAAGTTGTTCCAGATATCGTTGTGGATGGCCTGGCGGGCCTGGTCCCAGCGGGCGAACGGCGCCGGCAGCGAACGCTTGGAGGCCAGGCGGATGGCGCGGTCCAGGGCCACCCAGCACATCAGTCGCGAATGGAGGAAGTGGTGCGGGCCGCCCCGCATCTCCCAGATGCCGACATCGGGCTTGTTCCAGTTGGCGCAGACGTGGTCGATGAGCTGGCCGACACGCAGCCAGTCCTGGTGGGAAATCGCTTCGCCGTACTTGTTGGTCAGGTACACCGCATCCATCAGCTCACCGAAGATATCCAGTTGGACCTGCTCCCAGGCCTGGTTGCCGATGCGTATCGGGCGCGCGTCGCCGTAGCCGGACAGGTGCGTCAGCTCGATTTCGGGCAACTGCCGGGTGCCGTCGATGGCGTAAAGGATATTGAGTTTGATGGCTTGCTCGCAGCCGTCGCCGACACGCCCGCGCAACCAGCGCATGAAGTCGTTGGCCTCCTCGACATAGCCCAGGCGCATGAAGGCGTAGATGGTGAACGAGGCATCGCGGATCCAGGTGTAGCGATAGTCCCAGTTGCGTTGGCCGCCGCGGCTTTCCGGCAGGCCGAAGGTCGCGGCGGCGAGGATCGCGCCGTGCTTGCGCGATGTCAGCAGCTTGAGGGCCAGGGCCGAACGGTTGACCGCTTCGCGCCAACGGCCACGGTAGGTGGAGCGGCCGATCCAGTGCCGCCAGAACGTCAGGGTGTGCTGCAGGGCCAGTTGGCTGTCGCCGAGCCGGACCCGTGGGTCGTCGAGGGCGCCGAGAAGGAATTCGGCTTCCTGGCCCTGGCCCAGTTGGAAGCTGGCGACGGCGGCATTGCGTTCCACCTGCAAGGGTTGGTCGGCGCACAGGCGCAGGCTCGGCTGGCCCGGTGCATCGAAGCAGACGTCGTTGCCGTCGGGGCGGGCGATGGTGGCGGCGCGGGCGTAGTCATGGCGGACCGCGCAGCGCAGGTGGAACGTCGCCTGGCCGCTGACCACCCGCACACAGCGGATCAGCAGCGGCAGGTCGTCCTGGTCATCGCTGACCGGCAGCAGGTCGGTGACCTCCACCACCGCCTGGGCGCTCAGCCAGCGGGTACGCAGGATATTGGTGTCGGGCAGGTAAATCTGCTCGCGGCGTGCGTCGGGCAGGTCCGGGGCCAGTTGGAAGATCCCGGCGTCGGGCGTGTCCAGCAGGGCACAGAAGATCGCCGGGCTGTCGAAGGCCGGCCAGCAGAAGAAATCGACGCTGCCACGGTCGTTGACCAGCGCGGCGCTGCCCCTGTCGCCGATGATGCCGTGGGCTTCGATTGGGCTCTGGGGTTCGTTGGAACGCTCGGTCATGGCCGCGGGACTCCGGGTCGAGGAACAGGCTTGGTTGAGTGCGCAGCGTGGCGGCACTCACTGAGCTGACCGGTATGGCTCGACGGAAGTTCAGACCGAGGGCAGACTTACTGCTCAGGGGCGTCATCCGGCTCCAGGTTGCCACCCAGGTGATCGCCGAGCTTGAGGCGGTCTTCCTCGATCCAGCCGGTAAAATCCTCACCGTTCCGGGCAACGTACATGACTTGGGCCCAGCCGTCCTCGGTGCTGGCATGGACGGTGACACCATCGCCGGGAATGATCTTGGGGCGTTGGGAAAGGGGGGCGATCACTCGGGCAGGGCAACGGGTGTAAGGACCGGCTGGCCAGAGAAATAGGCCAGCAGATTCTGCGCCACCAGGCTGACCGTCGCCTGCGAAGCCTCCGGCGACAGGCCGGCGACGTGGGGTGTCAACACCACATTGGGCAAGCCCTTGAGCACGTCCGGCACGTTCGGCTCGTCGTCGAAGACATCCAGCGCTGCACCGGCGATCCGCTCCTGCTGCAGGGCGGCGACCAGTTCGTCGGTGAGCACCACGCTGGCGCGGGCGATGTTGACGAGGAAACCGTCCGGCCCGAGGGCATCGAGTTCCTTTCGGCCGATCAGGCCGTTGGTCGCGGCACCGCCCGGCGTGGCGACGATCAGGAAGTCCGAGGCGGCAGCCAGCTCGACTGGCGTTGCACAGTAGGCATATTCGATAGCCTCGCGCTGACGACGATTGTGGTAGCTCACCGCCATGCCGAAACCCCGTGCGGCCCGCTGGGCAATTTCCAGGCCCACGGCGCCCATGCCGAGGATACCCAGGCGCTTGCCGGCCAGTGACGGGCGCATCAGCTTGCGCCATTCGCCGCGACGTACCGAGGCGTCGGCCCTGGGTATATCACGGACCAGCGACAGCAGCAGGGCCAGGGCGTGATCGGCCACCGACGAGGCATTGGCGCCGGCGCCGTTGGTCACGACGATGCCGCGTTGCCTGGCCGCGTGCAGGTCGACCTTTTCATAGCCGGCGCCGATCACGCAGATGATCTCCAGCAGTGGCAGGGCGGCGATTTCATCGGCGAACAGGCCGAGCGGGCCGCGGGTCAGCACGGCGTTGATGCGTGCGCCCTGGGTGGCGATGGCTTCGGCGCGCAGGGCGCTGGTGGGCGCGAGGATCAGTTCGAAGCCATGGCGCTCGATGATCGGCAGGTATTCGGTGACGGTCTCCGTCAACACCAGTACGACGTTGGACATGCGGCTCTCCGCCCGTTGGCCAGTGAATGTCGGCCAACCTAACGCCGAGGGACCGCCGGGGCAAGCCTGTCAGTTGATTCTGATTGCCACCTGGTCCTTGTGGGCGATTCCCGGGTGTTGCGCAAGGCTTGAGTACCTGTTCGCGGGCAAGCCACGCTCCCGCAGGGATCGCATTTCAGGCAGGCAGCCCGAGCAGCGCCTTGGGTTCGAGAAAGGCTTCCATGCCATAGGTACCGTACTCGCGGCCAATCCCCGATTGCTTGAACCCACCGAACGGAGCCTTCGGCTCGTGGGCCAGGGTATTGATCAGCACGCGCCCGGCCTCGATCCGTTCGGCAACCTTGCGGGCCCGTTCGATATCGTGGCCCAGCACATAGGCCTGCAGGCCGTAGGGCGTGTCGTTGGCGATACGAAGGGCATCCTCCTCGTCACGGTAAGTGATCATCGACAGCACCGGCCCGAAGATTTCCTCGCGGGCAATGGTCATGTCGTTGGTCACCGCGCTGAACACCGTCGGCCGGACGAACCAGCCGGCTTCCAGACCTTCGGGCAGGCCTTCGCCACCGCTCAGCAGGCGCGCGCCGCTGTCGAGGCCGATGCGGATGTAACGCTGCACCCGCTGCCACTGCTTCTCGCTGACCATCGGCCCGATGCTGGTGTCCGCCGACCGCGGATCGCCGCTACGGATCCCGGCAATGGCCTTGAGCACGGCCGCCTCGGCCTCGGCCAGGCGTTGCTCCGGTACCAGGATCCGGGTGCCGGCGATGCAGGCCTGGCCGCTGTTCATGAAGCCGGCCTGCAGGGCCAGGGGGATGGCCTGGTCGAAGTCGGCATCGTCGAGGATCAGCACCGGTGACTTGCCGCCCAGCTCCAGGGTGACCCGTTTCAGGCTGTCGGCGGCCGAGCGCAGGATGTGCTTGCCGACGGCGGTCGAGCCGGTAAAGGAAATCTTCGCCACGTCCGGGTGGCTGCTGAGCCGCGCACCAACGGTTTCGCCGCGCCCGGTGACGATGTTGAAGACTCCGGGCGGTAGGCCGGCCTCATGCAGCGCCTCGCTGACGATGCGGGTCTGCAGGGCACTCATTTCACTGGGCTTGATCACCGCCGTGCAGCCGGCGGCGATGGCGGCGGCGAGCTTGCCGCAGATGAAGCCGGCGTTGCTGTTCCACGGGGTGATCAGGCCGGCGACCCCGAGCGGTTGCATGCTCACCTGGGCACTGCCGGCCTGGCGGATGAAGTCATAGTCCTGCAGGACCCGGGCCGCCTCCTGCAGCACGCTCGCCGCGTGCCGGGCCATCCACAGCGAGCGCGAGGCAGGGGCACCGTACTCTTCGATGATCGCCTCGTTGAGTTGTTCTTCACGGGCGGAGATGGCGGCATGCATGCGCAGCAGCAGGGCGACACGCTCCGTCCTGCCGGTGCGGGAGAAGGCCGGAAAGGCCGCCTTGGCGGCCGCGATGGCGGCATCGGCGTCGTGCTCGTCGGCGAGACGGACCTGGCCGATGACCCGGGCGGTGCTCGGGTTGAACAGGTCGAACCATTCCTGGCCATGGGGGGTGACAAACGTGCCGTTGATGTAGATCTGGTCAATGCGTTGCATGGCGGCTCCAAAGCGTGTTCGGGTGGTGTCGAATACGGTAAGCGACTAGCATTGGCCTGATAAGTGGGATAAATCGGCATGACTTGGTGAGTGATTTGGGATAATGCGCACATCAGGGCTCAGTGAACTGGAAGCGGTGCTGGCGGTGGCCCGGCACCGCAGTTTTCGCGCGGCGGCCGCCGACCTGGACGTGTCGACCTCGGCATTGAGCCATGCGGTGTCGGCGCTGGAGGGGCGGCTCGGCACCCGCCTGTTCAACCGCACGACCCGCAGCGTGGCCTTGTCCGAGGCCGGGACGCAGTTCGTCGAGCGCATCTCGCCGGCACTGTCGACCATCCGTCAGGCCATGGAGCAGGCCGGCAGCCATGCCGGTGTGCCCAGCGGGACGTTGCGCATCAACACGTCGGTGGGGGCGGCGAACCAGGCGATGGCGTTGTTCATCGAATACATGCGGCGTTATCCGCAGATGAATGTGGATATCGTCACCGAGAGCAAGCTGATCGATATCGTGGCGCAAGGTTTCGATGCCGGCATTCGCCTGCACGAGAGTGTGCCCCAGGACATGATCGCCGTTCCCCTGGGGCTGCCGTTGCGCCTGCTGGTGCTGGGCAGCCCGGACTATCTGGCGCGGCATCCGCTGCCGCAGACACCGACCGATCTGTACCAGCATCGTTGCATTCGCCTGCGCATGCCGAGCGGCCGGATCTACCATTGGGAATTCTCGCGCCACGGCCAGAGCCTGGAGGTGGATGTGCCGGGCGTGCTGACCCTGGATGAGCCGGGCCTGGTCCTGGAGGCCGCGCGGGCCGGGCTGGGACTGGCCTTTATCTCGCAGTGGAACGCGGCGGCCGATGTGGCGGCGGGGACTCTGGTCCCGGTCCTGCGGGACTGGACACCAGCGCTCGATGGTCTGTCGCTGTACTACCCGGGCCGCCGACACGTGCCGGCGGGGTTGCGGGCGTTGATCGAGCTGATCCGCGAGCGCGGCGGGGCGCTTCTGTAGTTACTGCGGGATTGTGTTGGCTTCTTCGCGGGCAAGCCCGGCTCCTACAGTGATGAGGTGTCCGCCAATGGTGTGTACGACGCTCCCCCTGTAGGAGCCGGGCTTGCCCGCGAAGGGGCCCTTGAACTCAATGCGCCTCCCCGGCCTTGACGCCCGCCGGCAGCGCCCGGGTCAGCAGCACCGCGAGCATGCTGATGCCCAGTGCCAGCCCGACGTAATGGAAGGCGTCGTTGTAGGCCATGATCAGCGCCTGCTGGTGGGTGATTTCACTGAGCTTGCCCAGTGCCGCGGCATCGCTGCCCAGCTTCTGCGCCAGCAGTGCCAGGCGCTCGGCCACTTGCGGGTTGGCCGGGACGATGGCTTCGCGCAGGTAGTCGAAGTATTCCCGGGTTCGTGCATCCAGCAGGGTGGCGAGCAGGGCGATGCCGATGGCGCCGCCGAGGTTGCGCAGGATGTTGAACAGGCTGGAGGCCGAGCCGGCATCCTGGGGCTGGATGTAGGCGGTGGCGATCAGCGAGATGGTCACCATGATCAGCGGCTGGCCCAGGGCGCGGATGATCTGGATCTGGTTGAACTGCGGGCCGGCGAAGTCCGGGTTGAGTACCCCCGAGGAAAAACTCGCCAGCCCGAACAGGCCGAAACCCACGGCGCAGAGCATCTTCGGTGACACGAATTTCATCAGTTTGGGCACCAGCGGAATCAGGAACAGCTGCGGCACGCCCATCCACATGATCACCTCGCCGATCTGCAGGGCGTTGTAGTTCTGGATCTGCGCCAGGTACAGCGGCAACAGGTAGATCGAGCCGTACAGACCGACCCCCATGCCCAGGCTGGAAATGCTCGACAGGCCGAAGTTGCGATTGCGCAGAATGCGCAGGTTGATCAGCGGGTTGGGCCTGGACAGTTGCAGGATGACGAAGGTGATCAGGCTCAGCAGGGCGATGCTGCCCAGGGCCAGGATCAACTCCGATTCCAGCCAGTCCTTGCGATGCCCTTCCTCCAGGAACACCTGCAGGCAGCCCAGGCCGACGCCCAGTGTGACGATCCCTGCGTAGTCGGTGCTCTTGAGCAGTTCCCAGTGCGCGTCCTTCTTCTCCAGACCGTAGAGCAGGCCGGCGATCATGATCAGGCCGGGCGGGATGTTGATGTAGAAGATGTATTCCCAGCCCCAGTTCTCGGTCAGCCAGCCACCCAGGGTCGGGCCGATCGACGGGGCGAAGGTGGCGGTCATGGCAAACATCGCCATGCCCTTGGCGCGGTGGTGTTCCGGCAGCTTGATCAGGGTCAGGGTGAAGGCCAGCGGGATCAGCGCGCCGCCGGTAAAGCCCTGCATGGCACGGAACACGATCATGCTCTCCAGGTTCCAGGCCATCGAGCACAACAGCGACGAGGCGAGGAAGCCCAGCGATACCCAGGTCGCCAGGCGCCGGGCCGAGAGCAGTTGCACCAGCCAGGCGGTGAGCGGGATCATGATGATTTCCGCCACCAGGTAGGAGGTGGAGATCCACGAGCCTTCCTCCAGGGTCGCCGACAGGGCGCCCTGGATGTCCTTGAGCGAGGAGTTGGTGATCTGGATGTCGAGCACCGCCATGAAGGCACCGAGCATCACGCTCATCACCGCGATCCAGTCGCGCCGGGTCGGTTCGCCGACCGGGCGGATCAGGGCATCACCGGCCATTGCCGTTATCGCGGATATCGACCTTGACGGTGACCGACATGCCCGGACGGATCAGGCCGTGCAGCGGGTTGTCGGCGGCGAACACCAGCTTGACCGGAATGCGCTGCACCACCTTGGTGAAGTTGCCGGTGGCATTGTCCGGCGGCAGCAGGCTGAACTGCGCGCCGGAAGCGGCGAACAGGCTGTCGACCCGGCCCTGGATCGGCGTGTCCTCATAGGCATCGAACCGCAGCGTGGCGTTCTGCCCGGGGTGCATGTGGCCGATCTGGGTTTCCTTGAAGTTGGCCTGGACCCAGATGGCCTGGTCCGGAACGATGGACAGCAGGTAGGCACCGGTCTGCACGTACTGGCCGTTGCGTGCCGCGCGCTGGCCGACCAGGCCGCTGATCGGCGCGCGGATTTCGCTGCGGCTCAGGTTCAGTTCGGCCTGGGCCAGTTCGGTGCGGGCGCTGGCGATCTGGCCGTCGAGACGCTTGAGTTCGGCGGTCAGGGCGTTGACCTGCTGGCGCTGGCTCTGCAGGTCGGCCTGGGCCTTGGCGACCTGGGAGCGGGCGATGTGGTTGTCGGCGGACAGGGTGGTGACCCGCTCCTCGGAAACGTAGCCGGGCTTGCGCAGGGCCTGTGCCCGTGACAGGTCGAGCTGCGAGCGGCCCAGGCTGGCCTGGCTGGCGGCGACCTGGGCATCGGCGGCGGCAATCAGGCTGGCCTGCTGGGTCAGCTTGCTCTGCGCCTGCAGCCGTTCGGCCTCGCGGGTGGCGAGGGTGGCGTTGGCGCGCTCGACCGCCAGCTGGAAGTCGGCCGCTTCGAGCCGGACCAGCAACTGGCCTTGCTCGACAGGCTGGTTGTCGGCCACCAGCACCTGGTCGATGCGCGCCGCGAGCTGGCTGGAAACCCGGGTGATCTCGCCCTGGACGTAGGCATTGTCGGTGCTTTCATAAAAGCGCCCGCGCCAGAACCACTCGGCGAAGAAGCCCAGGGCGATCAGCAGGACGAGCAGCAGGAACACGAACAGGCGGCGTTTGAGTTGGGCGGGCATGGGCAGGCAACGATCGGAATAATTAGTGAACTTCTCGGTAGATAAATCTGGCACAGCGCCCTTAGTGGGTAAATGCCACCAACTGAGAAACCCCCGGTTTTAGTGGCCTGAGACCCTTTTTCGACCGAAGCTTGGCTTATATGCCCTCTGCCTGCCGCCCATGCTGGAGGCGAGGGCGGTCGGCCTGTTACCATTCGCCCTTTGTTTTATCTCTATTTCGAGACCATCCATGACCACTGTCCGCACTCGCATCGCGCCATCGCCCACTGGCGATCCCCACGTTGGTACCGCCTACATCGCCCTGTTCAACTACTGCTTTGCCAAGCAGCATGGTGGCGAGTTCATCCTGCGGATCGAAGATACCGATCAGTTGCGCTCGACCCGCGAGTCCGAACAGCAGATTTTCGATGCGTTGAACTGGCTGGGCATTACTTGGGCCGAAGGCCCGGACGTCGGCGGCCCGCACGGTCCGTACCGGCAGAGCGAGCGTAGCGAGATCTACAGGAAGTACACCCAGCAACTGGTCGACATGGGCCATGCCTTCCCGTGCTTCTGCACCGCCGAAGAGCTGGACCAGATGCGTGCCGAGCAGATTGCCCGCGGCGAAACCCCACGCTACGACGGTCGTGCGCTGCTGCTGTCGAAAGAGGAGGTGGCCCGTCGCCTGGCCGCCGGCGAACCCCATGTGATCCGCATGAAGGTGCCGACCGAAGGCGTCTGCGTGGTGCCGGACATGCTGCGTGGCGATGTCGAGATCCCGTGGGATCGCATGGACATGCAGGTGCTGATGAAGACCGACGGTCTGCCCACCTACTTCCTGGCCAACGTGGTCGACGACCACCTGATGGGCATCACCCACGTGCTGCGCGGTGAAGAGTGGCTGCCATCGGCACCCAAGCTGATCCTGCTCTACGAGTACTTCGGCTGGGAACAACCGAAGCTGTGCTACATGCCGCTGCTGCGCAACCCGGACAAGAGCAAGCTGTCCAAGCGCAAGAACCCGACCTCGGTGACCTTCTACGAGCGCATGGGCTTCATGCCCGAGGCAATGCTCAACTACCTGGGCCGCATGGGTTGGTCGATGCCGGACGAGCGCGAGAAGTTCTCGCTGCAGGAAATGGTCGACCACTTCGACCTGTCCCGCGTCTCCCTCGGCGGGCCGATCTTCGATATCGAGAAGCTGTCCTGGCTCAACGGCCAGTGGCTGCGCGACCTGCCGGTGGAAGAGTTCGCCCGCCGCGTGCAGAACTGGGCGTTCAACCCCGAGTACCTGATGAAGATCGCGCCGCTGGTGCAGAGCCGCGTCGAGACCTTCAGCCAGGTCGCGCCCCTGGCGAATTTCTTCTTCGCCGGCAGCCTGCCGCTGGATGCCAAGCTGTTCGAGCACAAGAAACTCTCGCCGGAGGATGTGCGCAAGCTGATGCAACTGATCCTGTGGAAACTGGAAAGCCTGCGCCAGTGGGAGAAGGACAGCATCACCGCGACCATCCAGGCGGTGGTCGATGCCCTGGAGCTGAAGCTGCGTGATGCCATGCCGCTGATCTTCGCCTCGATCACCGGGCAGGCGAGTTCGGTGTCGGTGCTCGACGCGATGGAAATCCTCGGCCCGGACCTGACGCGCTTCCGTCTGCGCCAGGCCCTGGAACTGCTGGGTGGCGTGTCGAAGAAGGAAAACAAGGAATGGGAAAAGCTGCTGGGCACTATTGCCTGAATCGGCGCCTGAGCCGGTAGTGGCCACGTCATAGCCGTCTTTGCCGGTTGTGGACGTGGCCGACAACCCCCGGTTTTCCGGGGGATTGCGGTAAGTGATTGTTATCGCGGAAAAAATTTTTGAAAAATGTTCAAAAAAAGTTTGACAGGGGAGTGGGTCGCACTTAATATGCGCCCCGTCCACAAGACAACACGGAAACACAGCGACAACGCTGAGATGAAGTGAAGTCTGACACTGTGGGGCTATAGCTCAGCTGGGAGAGCGCTTGCATGGCATGCAAGAGGTCAGCGGTTCGATCCCGCTTAGCTCCACCAAATTAGAAGCTTCAGGTTACGCTACACTGATCTGGAGTTTGTGCCGCGAATCGGAACCAGCGCCGATAGGGTACACAAGGGTTACGTCCCCTTCGTCTAGTGGCCTAGGACACCGCCCTTTCACGGCGGTAACAGGGGTTCGAGTCCCCTAGGGGACGCCAGTTTCACACAAGTGACATTGCAGCTTGATGTCGCTGCGCCGAGAGGCGAAAAATCCGGGGCTATAGCTCAGCTGGGAGAGCGCTTGCATGGCATGCAAGAGGTCAGCGGTTCGATCCCGCTTAGCTCCACCAATTTACGGTTCAGTACCTGGCCACACCGGTACTGAACTGATGTTGCAGGATACTGCAGGTGCATCCAGTCACCGGGCAGCAAAAGTCGCCAACAAGCCGACTCCTGCAATGAAAGAAGGGTTTGCGTCCCCTTCGTCTAGTGGCCTAGGACACCGCCCTTTCACGGCGGTAACAGGGGTTCGAGTCCCCTAGGGGACGCCACGATTACCCGCTCTGCGGGATTTTTAAGGGTCATTCATCTTTGAATGACCCTTTTGTTTTTTCCGAAATTTTTATTTTCCGCAGTGAATTCCTTTTCGCATTTTTCAGTCAGACCAGCGGTCATGCGAAGACCTTGCGAAAAAATATTATGAGAATAATATTTCCGATGTAATATCTGGAGATGGCAATGAACGACAAAAAGGCCCAGACCCGTGAGCGCATCCTGCAGGCTGCCAGTGCCGCGTTGATCCAGCGTGGCCCGGCCGAGCCGAGTGTCAGTGAGGTGATGGCCGCCGCCGGTCTGACCGTGGGTGGCTTCTACGCGCATTTCGAGAGCAAGGACGCCTTGATGCTCGAGGCATTCAAGCAATTGCTGGCGCAGCGTCGGGCGAAAATGGATGAAGTCGACGACGCGCTGAGCGGCGAAGAACGGCGGGCCCTGTTTGCCGCGTTCTACCTGTCGCGCAAGCATCGCGATGCGGTCGACCATGCCTGCCCGCTGCCGGCGGTGGTGGGAGAGATCGGCAGCCTGCCGGAGTGCTTTCGCGAGGCGCTCAACGAACATGTGGAATTGATGGTCGCGCAACTGGCGGCCAGTCCCGAGGACACCGACAAGGCCCTGGCCGATATCGCCCTGATGATCGGTGGCCTGGCCGTGGCCCGGGCGCTGGGCCCGGGAGAGTTGTCCGACAGATTGCTGCGTGCCGCCAAGTCGGCGGTGCGCTGAAGGTTTCGACCTGGCCTGAGGTAATACCCGATGAACACTTTGCGCTGGATACGTGGCATCAATGGCACCTTGGGACGAGTGGCACCGCGGGTGGCCGCGAGCCGGATGCGTCAGGTTTTCATGACGCCCCGCGAGCGTTCGCCGCGGGATTGGGAGTTGCCGTTGCTGGCGACGGCCGAAAGGATCACCCTGCGTTTCGGTCTTTCCGCGCTGCGCTGGGGGCAAGGCCCCACCGTGCTGCTGATGCATGGCTGGGAAGGGCGACCCACGCAGTTCGCGAGCCTGATCGAGGCGCTGGTGGCCGCCGGTTACACCGCCGTGGCCCTCGACGGCCCGGCTCATGGCCAGTCGCCTGGGCACGAAGCGAATGTGGTGGCGTTTGCCCGCGCGCTGCTCGAGGCCGCCGCCGAGCTGCCGCCGCTCAAGGCGGTGATCGGCCATTCCATGGGCGGTGCCAGCGCGATGCTCGCCACCCAGCTCGGGCTGCGTACCGAGGCGCTGGTCAGCATTGCCGCTCCGGCACGGGTGCTGGGCGTATTGCGGGGCTTCGCCCGGCATGTCGGCTTGCCGCCACGGGCGCGTTCGGCGTTTATCCGGGAAGTCGAACGGGATGTCGGGATGCGTGCCGAGCACCTGGATATCGGGCATTACCAGATGGACATGCCCGGCCTGATCGTGCATGCCGAAGACGATCAACTGGTGGCGGTGGATGAATCGCGACGTATTCACGAAGCCTGGTTCGACAGCCGCCTGTTGCGCCTGGAAAGCGGCGGCCATCAGCGGGTGCTGGCCGATCCGCGGCTGATCGATGGCGTGCTCGCGCTGCTGGCCGGGCGTAGCATGGCGCAGCGCCAGTCGGCCTGATCCGTTACACTGGCCCGGTCTTTGAATCGACCGGGAGCGGTACATGAGCTGGGATCTGGCGACACCCTTCATCCTCGACCTGCAGGTGGCCGCCGAGGACATCGACGGCCTCGGGCACGCCAACAACGCGGTGTACGTCACCTGGCTGGAGCGCTGTGCCTGGCGGCATTCCCAGCGCCTGGGGCTGGACCTGAGCGAGTACCGCCGACTGGACCGGGCGATGGCCGTGGTGCGTCATGAAATCGACTACCTGGCTGCCGCCTACGAAGGTGATGAACTGCAATTGGCGACCTGGATCGTCGATTGGGACCAGCGCCTGAAAATGACCCGACGCTTCCAGCTGGTACGCCCCAGCGACAACCTGACCCTATTGCGTGCGCAGACCACCTTCGTCTGCATCGAGCTGTCCAGCGGCAAGCCCAGGCGCATGCCTGAGGAGTTTCTCCAGGGATACGGGCCGGCGCTGCAGTCGGCCTGAGGGTGTACCGGTTTGCTGTGGAACCCCGTAAACTGCCGCGCCTTTCGATATCCGCCTTTTTCAATGAGAGTCACCCATGCAAATTGCCCTGGCGCCCATGGAGGGGTTGGTCGATAACATCCTGCGCGATGTCCTGACTCGCGTCGGCGGCATCGACTGGTGCGTCACGGAGTTCATCCGTATCAACGATTCGCTGCTGACGCCGGCCTACTACCACAAGTTCGCCCCCGAACTGCTCACCGACGCCCGCACCGCCGCCGGCGTGCCGCTGCGCGTGCAACTGCTCGGTTCCGATCCGGTGTGCCTGGCCGAAAACGCGGCGCTGGCCTGCGAGCTGGGCTCGCAGGTGATCGACCTGAACTTCGGTTGCCCGGCCAAGACCGTGAACAAGTCCCGGGGCGGGGCGGTGCTGCTCAAGGAGCCGGAACTGCTCAACAGCATCGTCGAGCATGTGCGCCGGGCGGTACCGGCGCACATTCCGGTGACGGCGAAGATGCGCCTGGGTTTCGACAGCCCGGATGGCGCGCTGGTCTGTGGTACGGCCCTGGCCGAAGGCGGTGCCGCGCAGATCGTCGTGCATGCGCGCACCAAGGTCGATGGCTACAAGCCGCCGGCCCATTGGGAGTGGGTGGCGCGGGTGCAGGACGTGGTCAAGGTGCCGGTGTTCGCCAACGGTGACATCTGGTCGCTGGAAGACTGGCGGCGCTGTCGCGAGGTCAGTGGCGCCAAGGATTTCATGCTCGGTCGCGGTCTGGTGTCGCGCCCGGACCTGGCCCGGCAGATCGCGGCCGAGAGCGCCGGTGAAGAAGTGGTCGAGATGAGCTGGGGCGAATTGTTGCCGCTGCTCCAGGACTTCTGGCTGCAGGCCCGGGCGCAGCTCACGCCGCGCCAGGCGCCGGGTCGCCTGAAGCAGTGGCTGGCGATGTTGACGCGCAACTACCCGGAGGCGGTTGAGCTGTTCAGCCATGTGCGCCGCGAGACTGACTGCGACACGGTAAGCCGTCTGCTGCAGGTGCCGCTGTCCGAAGCGGCCTGACGCGGGCGCCAGAAAAATTTTTCGACAATCTCTTGAAATGCGTTTGGGCGTTCCTATCTAAGGGGTACGCGATGCCGAATTCGGGTCGCGAATCAAACCACTCGCTGAATTTCAGGAGATTGACATGACTACCGCATTTTCCCTGGCTCCACTGTTCCGTTCCTCCGTTGGCTTCGACCGTTTCAACGATCTGTTCGAAACCGCGCTGCGCAACGAGCCGGGCAGCAGCTACCCTCCTTACAACGTTGAAAAACACGGCGAAGACCAGTACCGCATCGTCGTCGCGGCCGCCGGTTTCCAGGAAGAAGACCTGGAGTTGCAAGTCGAGAAGGGCGTATTGACCGTCAGTGGCGGCAAGCGCGAAGCCAAGGCTGAACACGTCAGCTACCTGCACCAGGGCATAGCCCAGCGTGCCTTCAAGTTGTCCTTCCGCCTGGCCGACCATATCGAGGTCAAGGCTGCCGGCCTGAGCAACGGTCTGTTGAACATCGACCTGCTGCGGGTCGTACCGGAAGAGGCGAAAGCCAAGCGCATCCCGATCGGTGGGACGCAGCAACCGGCCCTGCAGCACTAAGCTCGAGTCTGCAGGACAGAGCCCCGCTTCGGCGGGGCTTTTTGTTGGCGGCCCGGCCGTCTCCCGCAAGGGGGCTGCGGGGTTCACAAAAGTCTTTTGAAGTCTTCCAGCGGCAACGGCCGGCTGTGCAGGTAACCCTGGTACAGATGGCAGCCCAGGCCTTCGAGGAACATCAACTGTTCCGGCAGTTCCACCCCTTCGGCAATCACCGTCAGCCCCAGGCTGCGGGCCATGGCGACGATCGCGCGGATGATCTCCGCATCGTTGGGGTCGTGGGTGGCGTCACGCACGAACGACTGGTCGATCTTCAGCGCATCCACCGGCAGGCGCTTGAGGTAGGTCAGCGACGAATAGCCGGTGCCGAAGTCATCCATGGCGAAACTGACGCCGAGCTTGTTCAGGCGGCGCATCTTGTTGATGGTGTCCTCCATGTTCTGGATCACGATGCCTTCGGTGATTTCCAGCTTGAGCATCGAGGATGGCACGTTGTGCTGCAGCAGGCAGCGCTCCACCCGTTCGACGAAATCGGCCTGGCGGAACTGCCGCGGGCTGATGTTCACGCACAGGCTGAAGGAGTGGGCGATCAACCCTTCGCGCAACAGCACGCCAAAGGCCTCGCAGGCGTGGTCGAGAATCCAGGTGCCGACTTCGAGGATCAGCCCGCTGTCCTCCAGGACCTTGATGAATTCGGTGGGCGATTGTGCGCCGAGTTCCGGGTGGTGCCAGCGCACCAGCGCCTCGGCACCGACGATGCTGTTGTCGCGGGCGTCCACCTGGGGTTGGAAGTGCACGCTGAACTCGCCCCGGGAAAGCGCCTGGCGCAAGTCGTTCTCCATGCGCAGGCGTTCGCTGGCGGCCTTCTGCATGGTGCTGTGGAACATCTGGGTGATGTTGCGGCCGGAGTCCTTGGCCCGGTACAGCGCGATATCCGCGCGCTTGAGCAGGTCGGCGGGGGTCGAGCCATGGTCCGGGATCAGTGCCACGCCGATGCTCGGGGTCACCTGCAGGCGCTGGCCGTCGAGGAACATCGGTTCGGCCAGCAGCTCGCGGATGGTGTCCGCCAGGTCGCGAACCTTTTGCGTCACTTCACTGCGTGAGCCTTCCAGGCCGCTGAGCAGCACCACGAATTCGTCACCGCCGAGCCGCGCCACGGTGTCTTCGATGCGCACGCTGGCCTCCAGGCGGGCGGTGACCACCTTGAGCACGGTATCGCCCACCGGGTGGCCGAGTGAATCGTTGATGTGCTTGAAGTGGTCGAGGTCGAGAAACAGCAGGGCGCCGCGCAGGTTGTGGCGCTTGAGCAGGGCGATCTGCTGACTCAGGCGGTCGGTCAGCATGGCCCGGTTGGGCAGGTTGGTCAGCGGGTCGTGGTAGGCCAGGTGACGGATCTGTGCCTGGGCGTTCTTCAGCTGGCTGATGTCCCGGGCGGTCAGCAGCAGGCAGGCGGTTTCGTTGAGGGTGATCGGCTCGACCGAGATCTCCACCGTCAGCACGTCGCCGCGCTTGTTGCGCCCGAGCATGTCGCGATGGGGAACGTGGCCGCGTTCCTTGAGCTCCTCCAGGAGTGAGGTGCGCTCCTTGTGGTCGGCCCAGATGCCGAGTTCATACACGGTGCGGCCGATGACCTCGGCGTTGGAATAGCCGGTCAGCCGGCAGAAGCCATCGTTGACCTCCAGATAGCGGCCGCTCTGGCGTTCGATGATGGTGATGGCGTCGGGGCTGGAGTGGAAGGCCTTGGCGAATTTCTCCTCGCTGGCCTTGAGTGCGGCTTCGGCCCGTTGCTGCTGGGTGATGTCGCGCAGGGTGGTGACGATGCAGGGACGCTGCTCGACCTCGATCTGCCGGCTGCTGATCACGCAGGTCAGGGCCTGGCCGCTCTTGTGGTGCACGACCACCGCGACATTGTTCAGCGCCTGGTCGCGGATCACCTGCTGGATGCGTTGCAGACGCTTGGCCGAGTCTTCCCAGAGGCCGATCTGGTCGGCGCTGCGGTGGCGGATCTCGTCCAGGCTCCAGCCGAAGGTCTGGGTGAAGGCCGGGTTGATCTCGATGAACTGGCCGGTGTCCTGCAGGGTCACGCAGATCGGGTCGGGGCTGGCCTGGAACAGGCTGGCGAACTTTTCTTCCGAAGCCTGCAGGCGCTGCTCGCGCTCTACCTGCTCGGTGATGTCGAGCAGGGTTCCGGCCATGCGCAGCGGTTTGCCTTCGCTGTCGCGGTAGAGCCTGGCGCGGCTTTCCAGATAGCGCGAGGTGCCATTTTCCAGTTGCACCCGGTAGGTGACCTGGTAGCTGCCTGCCGGGCCTTCGCGCAGGCTGCGATAGGCATCGCGCATGTTTTCGCGTTCTTCGGGAGGGACGCCGTCAAAAAAGGCATCGAAGGACTCATGGAAGGGGTGTGGTTCCAGGCCGTGCAATTGCGCCGCGCGTGCCGAGCCATAGAGCATGCCGCTGGGGATGTGCCAGTCCCAGGTACCCAGTTGGGCCGAGTCCAGGGCCAGGTCGAGGCGCTCCTGGCTGTCCTTGAGGGCCTGGGCGGCGTTGTTGCGCTCGGTGGTATCGAGAAAGGTGCTGAGCAGGTAGGCCTGGCCCTCCAGTTCGACCCGCTGGGCGCTGAGAATGCCGTCGTGGATCTGGCCGTTGCTGGCGCGGAACTGCACCTCCTGGCTGACCGGGTCGGTTCTGCCGCGCAAGGACCTGACCAGCCTTGCCCGTTCTTCCGGGTGCACCCACAGACCCAGTTCCAGGGTGGTCATGCCGATCACCTGCAGCGCCGGCCAGCCGAACAGGCTTTCGAAATACTGGTTGGCCTCGCTGATCAGGCCGTCTTCCTCACGGGTCAGCAGCACCATGTTGGGGCTCAGGTGAAACAGGGTGGCAAAGCGTTTTTCCGAGCTGCTGAGGGCCTGCTCGCGCTGGCGCTGCTGGGTGACCTCGCGGATCACCCCGATCATCCGCTGCTTGCCGTTCTTGTCCGGCAGCAGGCTGCCGCTGATTTCCAGCCAGTGCAGGCTGCCGTCCGGCCAGCGGATGCGGTGGTGCATCGCCTGTTCCACCGGCTCGCCGGCGAGTACCGCATGAAAGGCGCGCAGCGTGCGGGCGCGGTCCTCGGGCGGCAGCAGGTCGAGATAGTCGATATCCTTGGGCAGTGGCTGGTGCGGGTCGAAGCCGAACAGTGCCTGGGTGCCGCGGGACCAACTGACCTGGCCGTTCTCGATGTCCCAGGACCAGGCTCCCAGGCGCGCACCGTTGAGGGCGGCCAGCAACTGCGGGGCGCTTTCCCAGCTCTTTTCCGACTCGTGAGGGTCGAGGGCATGGATGCGCGGCAAGGGCGGAATACGGCTAGCGTTCTTGGGCATCAACGGCAGTCCTTGGGTGAAAGGCACGTTATTGCTGCAAGAGGCCTGGGCTGAGACGAGCCGGCTTATGCCGTAAGGGTCGGCAAATCCGTCTGCGCATCCAATAAAGCCATAAAGGCCCGTGCGGCATTCGACAGCGTCCGTTCGGTATGCAGGATATAGCCTAGCTGGCGACTGAGCTGTATGCCCGGTAAAGGTATGCGCGCGACCTGGTCGTCGAGCATGGTGCGTGGCAGCACGCTCCAGGCCAGGCCGATGGACACCATCATCTTGATGGTTTCCAGGTAGTTGGTGCTCATGGCGATGTTCGGCGTCAGGCCCTGGGCCTCGAACAGGCGCTGGACGATGTGGTGGGTGAAGGTGTTGCCGCCGGGGAAGACCGCCGGTCGGTGGGCGATGTCCCGCAGGCTGACCTGGTCGTTGCTGGCCAACGGGTGCTCGGGGGCGACGACGAAATCCAGTGGGTCGTCCCACACCGGCACGGCACGGACCAGGTGATGGGGCTCCGGCGCCAGGGTGATGACCGCCAGTTCGGCGCGGCCGTGGAGAATTTCCTCGTAGGCGACTTCCGAATCGAGGAACTGAATGTCCAGCGCCACCTTGGGGTACTGCCGGGTGTAGGCCCGCAGCAGCGGAGGCAGGCGGTGCAGGCCGATGTGATGGCTGGTGGCCAGCGTCAGGCGGCCGCTGACTTCGCCGGTGAGGTTGGTCAGGGCCCGGCGGGTGTCGTCGAGCACGTTGAGGATCTGGTAGGCACGCGGCAGCAGGGCGCGACCGGCCTCGGTCAGGCCGACCTCACGGCCCAGCCGGTCGAACAGGCGCACGTTGAGTTGCTGCTCCAGGCCGGCGATCCGTTTGCTGATGGCTGGCTGGGTCAGGTGCAGGCGTTCGCCGGCCCCGGAGAAGCTGCCGGTTTCGGCGATGGCGATAAAGGCGTTGAGGTTGGCCAGGTCCATGATCGGTATTCCAGATGGCTATCCGAAGCATAAAAATTATGAATTTGAGTTATTCACTCTAACCTCATAGCATCGACCTCACAAGCCAAAGGGTTATTGAGAACAGTCATCAATAAGCCCGGGGCATAGAAACAAGCTGATGAGGAAACGTCTGATGGCCGGCAAAACGCTTTACGACAAGCTTTGGGAATCCCATGAAGTGAAACGGCGCGATGATGGGTCGTCGCTGATCTACATCGACCGTCACATCATCCACGAAGTGACCTCGCCCCAAGCGTTCGAAGGCCTCAAGCTGGCCGGGCGCAAGCCATGGCGGGTCGATTCGATCGTCGCCACGCCGGACCACAACGTGCCGACCACCCCCGAGCGCAAGGGCGGCATCGAGGCGATCGCCGACCAGGTGTCGCGTATCCAGGTGCAGACCCTCGACAACTACTGCGACGAGTTCGGCATCACCGAATTCAAGATGAACGACGTGCGCCAGGGCATCGTCCACGTGATCGGCCCGGAGCAGGGCGCGACCCTGCCGGGCATGACCGTGGTCTGCGGTGACTCGCATACCTCGACCCACGGCGCCTTCGGGGCCCTGGCCCACGGTATCGGCACCTCCGAGGTCGAGCACGTATTCGCCACCCAGTGCCTGGTCGCGAAGAAGATGAAGAACATGCTGGTCCGCGTCGAGGGGCAGTTGCCGCTCGGCGTGACCGCCAAGGACATCGTGCTGGCCGTCATCGGCAAGATCGGCACCGCTGGCGGTAACGGCCATGCCATCGAGTTTGCCGGCAGCGCCATCCGCGACCTGTCCATCGAAGGCCGCATGACCATCTGCAACATGTCCATCGAGGCCGGTGCCCGCGTGGGCCTGGTGGCGGCCGACGAAAAGACCGTCGCCTACGTCAAGGACCGTCCGTTCGCTCCGAAAGGCGCGGAGTGGGAGCGTGCCGTCGAGGCCTGGAAGGACCTGGTATCCGATGCCGATGCGGTGTTCGACACCGTGGTCGAGCTCGATGCCGCCCAGATCAAGCCGCAGGTCAGCTGGGGCACCTCGCCGGAAATGGTGCTCGCCGTCGACCAGAACGTACCGGACCCGGCCCAGGAGCCGGACCTGGTCAAGCGCGGTTCCATCGAGCGCGCGCTCAAGTACATGGGCCTGACCGCCAACCAGGCGATCACCGACATCCAGCTGGACCGGGTATTCATCGGTTCCTGCACCAACTCGCGGATCGAGGACCTGCGGGCGGCGGCGGCGATCGCCAAGGGTCGCAAGGTGGCCTCGACCATCAAGCAGGCGCTGGTGGTGCCGGGCTCCGGCCTGGTCAAGGCCCAGGCCGAAGCGGAAGGCCTGGACAAGATTTTCCTCGAAGCCGGTTTCGAGTGGCGTGAACCGGGCTGCTCGATGTGCCTGGCGATGAACCCGGACCGCCTGGAAAGCGGCGAGCACTGCGCCTCGACGTCCAACCGCAACTTCGAAGGGCGCCAGGGTGCCGGTGGGCGTACCCACCTGGTCAGTCCGGCCATGGCCGCGGCGGCTGCCATCAATGGCCGTTTCATCGACGTTCGCGAATTGATCTGAGGAAAAACACATGAAAGCCTTTACCCAGCACACCGGTCTCGTCGCGCCGTTGGACCGTGCCAACGTCGATACCGATCAGATCATTCCCAAGCAGTTCCTCAAGTCGATCAAGCGTACCGGCTTCGGTCCCAACCTGTTCGACGAGTGGCGCTACCTGGACGTCGGTTATGCCTACCAGGACAACTCCAAGCGTCCGCTGAACAAGGACTTCGTGCTCAACGCCGAGCGCTACCAGGGTGCCAGTGTGCTGCTGGCCCGGGAGAACTTCGGTTGCGGCTCCAGCCGCGAGCACGCGCCGTGGGCCCTGGACGAGTACGGTTTCCGCAGCATCATCGCGCCGAGCTATGCCGACATCTTCTTCAACAACAGCTTCAAGAACGGCCTGTTGCCGATCATTCTCAGCGACAGCGAAGTCGACGAGCTGTTCCAGCAGGTCGAGGCCACCCCGGGTTACCAACTGACCGTCGATCTCGCGGCCCAGACCGTGACCCGTCCGGATGGCAAGGTCTATCACTTCGAAGTCGATGCGTTCCGCAAGCATTGCCTGCTCAACGGCCTGGATGACATCGGCCTGACCCTGCAGGACGGCGACGCGATCGCGGCGTTCGAGGCCAGGCATCGTGCCAGCCAGCCTTGGCTGTTTCGCGACGCCTGATCCGATGTAGGCGGGGCGGGCCTCTTCGCGGGCAAGCCCGGCTCCTACAGGTTGGGTGCGTATATTCGGCACAACTCTGTAGGAGCCGGGCTTGCCCGCGAAGAGGCCCTCAAACCCCTGCAACGCCCTGGCAACCCGACAGAAGGACCACCCCATGACCAGCAATGCCCACAGCCAAGTGGTACAAAAGCAGTTCGGTGAACAGGCGGCTGCCTACCTGAGCAGCGCCGTACACGCCCAGGGCGCCGAGTTCGCGCTGCTCCAGGCCGAACTGGCCGGGCGCGCCGACGCGCGGGTGCTGGATCTGGGCTGCGGCGCCGGCCATGTGAGCTTCCACGTTGCGCCGCTGGTGGCCAAGGTGGCGGCCTATGACCTGTCGCAGCAGATGCTCGACGTGGTCGCCGCGGCCGCCACGGAGCGTGGCCTGGACAACATCGTGACGGTGCGCGGCGCGGCCGAGAGCCTGCCGTTCGCCGATGGCGAATTCGATTTCGTCTTCAGCCGCTACTCGGCGCATCACTGGAGCGATCTCGGCCTGGCCCTGCGGGAAGTGCGGCGGGTTTTGAAACCCGGTGGCGTCGCAGCCTTTATCGACGTCATGTCGCCTGGCAGCCCGTTGTTCGACACCTACCTGCAGGCCGTCGAGGTGCTGCGCGACACCAGCCACGTGCGCGATTATTCGGCCGCCGAGTGGGCGCGCCAGGTCAGCGAGGCGGGTCTGCACGTGCGCAGCACCAGCCGCCAGCGCTTGCGTCTGGAGTACACCTCCTGGGTCGAGCGCATGCGCACCCCGGCAGCGTTGCGGGTGGCGATTCGCGAGCTGCAGCAGGCGATGGGCGCCGAAGTGCGGGAATATTTTGAGATTGAGGCCGATGGTTCGTTCAGTACAGATGTACTGGTGCTGTGGGCCGAGCGATAGACTTTTTTCCAGGTCGCCCGGTATCACCGGTGCGCCGACAGATGACATGAGGAAAGCATGAGCAAGCAGATTCTGATTCTCCCAGGCGACGGTATTGGTCCGGAAATCATGGCCGAAGCGGTCAAGGTGCTGGAACTGGCCAACGAGAAGTACGACCTGGGCTTCGAACTGAGTCACGACGTGATCGGTGGCGCGGCCATCGACAGGCACGGCGTGCCCCTGGCCGACGAGACCCTGGAACGTGCCCGCGCTGCCGATGCGGTGCTGCTGGGCGCCGTTGGCGGGCCGAAGTGGGACAAGATCGAGCGGGACATCCGCCCGGAGCGCGGCCTGCTGAAGATCCGTGCGCAACTGGGCCTGTTCGGCAACCTGCGTCCGGCGATCCTCTACCCGCAACTGGCCGATGCCTCGAGCCTCAAGCGCGAAATCGTCGCCGGCCTGGATATCCTGATCGTGCGCGAACTGACCGGCGGCATCTACTTCGGCGCACCGCGTGGTACCCGCGAGCTGGAGAATGGCGAGCGCCAGTCCTACGACACCCTGCCGTACAGCGAAAGCGAAATCCGCCGTATCGCCCGGGTCGGCTTCGACATGGCCCGCGTGCGTGGCAAGAAGCTCTGCTCGGTGGACAAGGCCAACGTCCTGGCATCCAGCCAGCTGTGGCGTGAAGTGGTCGAGGAGGTCGCCAAGGACTACCCGGACGTCGAACTGAGCCACATGTACGTCGACAACGCGGCGATGCAACTGGTGCGTGCGCCGAAGCAGTTCGACGTGATCGTCACCGACAACATGTTCGGCGACATCCTCTCCGACGAGGCGTCGATGCTCACCGGTTCGATCGGCATGCTGCCGTCGGCGTCCCTGGATGCCAACAACAAGGGCATGTACGAGCCTTGCCACGGTTCGGCTCCGGACATCGCCGGGCAGGGCATTGCCAACCCGCTGGCAACCATCCTGTCGGTATCGATGATGCTGCGCTACAGCTTCAACCTGCACGAAGCGGCCGCCGCCATCGAGCAGGCGGTAAGCCTGGTGCTGGACCGCGGCTTGCGCACCGGCGATATCTGGTCCGAGGGTTGTACCCGGGTCGGAACGCAGGAAATGGGTAACGCAGTAGCCGAGGCGCTGCGGAATCTGTAATCTCTCGGGCCCACCGCCTCTTTCATCCCCGGAAGCGGTGACCCACTTTTGTAAAAGGTGTAGTTGCGATGAAACGTGTAGGTCTGATCGGTTGGCGCGGTATGGTCGGTTCCGTGCTCATGCAGCGGATGCTGGAAGAGCGGGACTTCGATCTTATTGAGCCGGTGTTCTTCACCACTTCCAATGTCGGTGGCCAGGGCCCTGCCGTGGGCAAGGATATTGCTCCGCTGAAGGACGCCTACAGCATTGAAGAGCTGAAAACCCTCGACGTGATTCTGACCTGCCAGGGTGGCGACTACACCAGCGAGGTCTTCCCCAAGCTGCGCGAAGCCGGCTGGCAGGGCTACTGGATCGATGCCGCGTCCAGCCTGCGGATGCAGGATGACGCGGTGATCGTCCTCGACCCGGTCAACCGCAAGGTCATCGACCAGCAACTGGATACCGGTACCCGCAACTTCATCGGCGGCAACTGCACCGTCAGCCTGATGCTGATGGGCCTGGGCGGTCTGTTCGAGGCTGGCCTGGTGGAGTGGATGAGCGCCATGACCTATCAGGCCGCTTCCGGTGCCGGTGCGCAGAACATGCGTGAGCTGATCCGCCAGATGGGCGCGACCCACGCGGCGGTCGCCGATGACCTGGCCAACCCGGCCAGCGCCATCCTCGACATCGACCGCAAGGTCGCCGAGACCATGCGCAGCGATGCCTATCCGACCGAGAATTTCGGTGTGCCGCTGGCCGGCAGCCTGATTCCGTGGATCGACAAGGAACTGCCGAACGGCCAGAGCCGCGAAGAGTGGAAGGCCCAGGCCGAGACCAACAAGATCCTCGGTCGCTTCAAGAACCCGATCCCGGTGGACGGCATCTGCGTGCGCATCGGCGCCATGCGTTGCCACAGTCAGGCGCTGACCATCAAGCTGAACAAGGATGTGCCGATGGCCGACATCGAAGGCCTGATCAGCCAGCACAACCCCTGGGTCAAGCTGGTGCCGAATCAGCGCGAGATCAGCATGCAGGAGCTGAGCCCGACCAAGGTCACCGGTACCCTGAACATCCCGGTGGGCCGTCTGCGCAAGCTGAACATGGGCTCGCAGTTCCTCGGCGCGTTCACCGTCGGCGACCAGCTGCTGTGGGGCGCTGCCGAACCGCTGCGCCGCATGCTGCGGATCCTGCTGGAGCGTTGATTCGCTGAAGGCTCGAAGACAGCCCGCGACTCGCAAGAGCCGCGGGCTTTTTGTTTCCTGTGGTGCGCTCACGGTGGCGTGGTCCCTGTGGGAGCGGGCGTGCCCGCGAAGCTTCCGGTCTTTCAGGGGTGTATTCGCGGGCAAGCCCACTCCTGCAGAGGTACCGGCAAATTGCCTGACCGCGCGGTCACGGGTAAAGTGCGCACCCCCCGTTTTGCCTGAGGAGAATCCCATGAGCCAGTCCCTTGATGTTGCCGTGATCGGTGCCACCGGCACGGTCGGCGAAACCCTGGTGCAGATCCTCGAAGAGCGGGATTTTCCGGTGGCCAACCTGCATCTGCTGGCCAGCAGCGAGTCGGCCGGGCAATCGGTGCCATTCCGGGGCAAGAACGTGCGTGTTCGCGAAGTCGATGAGTTCGACTTCGCCAAGGCCCGGCTGGTGTTTTTTGCCGCGGGGCCGGCGGTCACCCTCAGTTTTGCGCCACGGGCGACGGCGGCTGGCTGCACGGTGATCGACCTGTCGGGCGCCTTGCCGGCGCCGCAGGTGGTGCCGGAAGCCAATGCCGAGGTGCTGTCGGGCCTGGGCAGGCCGCTGCAGGTCGGCAGCCCGAGCGCTTCGGCCGCCGCGCTGGCCGTGGCCCTGGCACCGCTCAAGGGTTTGCTGGAGATTCGCCAGGTGAGCCTGACCGCCTGCCTGGCAATGTCCACCCAGGGGCGTGAAGCGGTCAGCGAGCTGGCCCGGCAGACCACCGAACTGCTGAACATGCGCCCGCTGGAACCCCGGGTTTTCGACCGTCAGGTGGCCTTCAACCTGCTGGCCCAGGTCGGCAAGCCGGATGCCCGGGGCCATGTTCCCCTGGAAAAACGCCTGGTCAACGAGTTGCGCGAACTGCTGCAAGCACCTTTACTAAAAATTTCAGTCACTTGCGTTCAAGCCCCGGTGTTTTTTGGCGATAGCTATAGTGTGTCCCTGCAGGCCGCTGCCGACGTCGATCTGCAAGCGGTGAACGCGGCGCTCGAGGCCGCCGAGGGTATCGAGCTGGTCGATGGCGACGATTATCCGACCGCGGTCGGTGACGCCGTGGGCCAGGATGTGGTCTATGTCGGACGGGTTCGTCATGGCGTGGATGATCCGGCACAGCTCAACCTGTGGCTGACCACGGACAACGTGCGCAAGGGCGCCGCGCTGAACGCCGTGCAACTGGCCGAGCTGTTGATAAAAGACCCGCTGTAAAAGATACTTGGCGACAATTTGCAGAATGATTCTGGCCTGACGCTATGCTCAGGTTGGTTGCTGAAGGTGAGCTGCCCCACGGGCACTTGCAGGGGCATCGGCGACAACAGGGTGATGCGCTCGTATTTCCACGGCCGCACACCATGCCGCAAGGCAGCTACACCACCTTCTCGCTGGCCGAGGAACGCACAAACAAAGGAAGAGGCTGATGGTTCAAGTTCGCAAACTGGTGTTAGCAATAGCGGCCGCTTCGGCGCTGTCTTCCGGTATGGCGCATGCCCTCGGGCTTGGGGAGATGACCCTCAAGTCGACCCTGAACCAGCCGCTGCTGGTGGAAATCGAATTGCAGGATGTCGGTGGTCTCAGCGCTTCCGATATCGTGCCCAGCCTGGCTTCTCCCCAGGCGTTCAGCGATGCCGGCGTCAACCGCCAGGATTTCCTGAATGACCTGACCTTCACGCCCGTCGTCAATCCCAACGGTCGCAGCGTGGTTCGAGTGACCTCCAGCAAGCCGCTGTCCGAGGCCTACGTACGCTTCCTGGTCCAGGTGCAGTGGCCCCAGGGCCGGCTGATGCGCGACTACAGCGTGTTGCTCGATCCATCCAGATACGCACCGGCAGGCGAGGCCGCCAAGCCGGCTGTCGCGCCGAACGCGCCGGTCACCGCACCGACCCGGGCCAAGCAGTACACCACCGGGGCCAAGGATACCCTCTGGGAAATCGCTGCCAGGGAGCGTAATGGCGCTTCCGTGCAGCAGACCATGCTGGCGATCCAGGCGTTGAATCCGGGGGCCTTCGTCGATGGCAACATCAACCGCCTCAAGACCGGCCAGGTGCTGCGTCTGCCGGATACCGTACAAAGCACTGCGCTGCCGCAGTCCAAGGCGATCGCCGAGGTGGCCGCGCAGAACGCCGCCTGGCGCCAGGGACGTCGTGCCGGCCATGCCGCTGGCAAGCAGCAGCTCGACGCCACCCGGCACAAGGGCGGGGAGGGCGCGCCTGTCGCGGGCGAGCGCAAGGACAAGCTGAGCCTGGTTTCCGCCGAGAACGGCAAGAAGGGCGGCAAGGGGGCGGCCGGCGATAGCAAGGCCCTGAGCGACAAGCTGGCGGTGACCCAGGAGAGCCTCGACGCGACCCGTCGCGACAACGCCGAACTGAAAAGCCGCATGGAAGACCTGCAGAGCCAGCTGGACAAGCTGCAGCGCCTCATCGATCTGAAGAACGACCAGTTGGCCAAGCTGCAGGCCGAAGGGGCGGCCGCCGCTGCCGCTCCGGCACCTGCGCCGACCCAGCCGGCGGTGTCGGCCGAACTGGTGGCCAAGCCTGAGCCCGCTCCGGTCGTCGCCACCCCTGCACCGGCTCCCGCCGAGGCGGCCAAGCCGGTCGAGCCAGCGGTCCAGCCGGCACCGAGCGAAGAGCGCAAGCTCGACGACCTGCTGTCCAGCCCGATCCTGATGGGGCTGATTGCCGGTTCCGTGGTGCTGGTGGCGCTGCTGCTCCTGCTGTTGCTGGTTCGTCGTCGAAAGGCCCAGCAGGAAGCCGAGAAGCATCAGCGCATGGCCAAGGCGTTGTCGGAAGAGACCGACTTCGCGGCCGACCTGGACATGCCGGAAAGCAGCTTCGAGGGCCTGGAGGTACCCGCGCCCAATGTAAAGTTGGCGCCGGCCCCGGCGCCGGCTCCCGTCGCTGAACGTCCGACCGATGTCCTGGGTCAGGCTGAGCTGCATATCGAACGCGGTCATCTGAACCAGGCCGCCGATCTGCTGGAGGAGGCGGTCAAGTTCGAGCCGCAGCGCAGCGATCTGCGCCTGAAACTGATGGAAGTCTACGGTCGCCAGGGTGACCGCGATGCCTTCGTGCGCCAGGAGCGGCAACTGCCGGCCAATGGCGATAACCAGGCTCGGGTCGAACAGCTCAAGAGCCGCTTCCCTGCCATGGTGGCCGTGGCCGCCGCTGCTGCGGCAGGCCTGGGCGCAGCCGCTGCCGCCGCCGAACTGGACGAGCAGTTCGTCCAGGAGCTGCTGCAGGATGACGAGCCGGCCCCGGTCGCTGCACCGGAGCCTGTGGTTGCTGCGGCACCCGAGCCGGTTGTGGATGAATTCGACAACGACTTCGACCTCAGCCTGGATGACCTGGAGGCCGTCTCTCCGTCGGTGGCGCCAGTCGCCGCTCCGGCTGTCGAGGAAAGCCTGGATGACCTGCAGCTCGACGACGATCTGAGCTTCGAGTCGGTACTGGCGCAGCAGACCGAAGCCAAGGATGATCTGAGCGGTCTGGACGATCTCTCCGACTTCGACCTGGATCTGGGCGGTGACGAACCGGTGGCTGCGGCCCAGGCCGATGACGACTTCCTGCTCGGGCTGGCCGATGATCCCAAGGCACCGGAGGGTGAGGTGCCGACCCTCGACGCGCTGGATGATCTGGGGCTGCCGGCGGACTTCGATCTTTCGCTGGCCGATGACCTGGCGACTGACGACCTGGCGGCGGATGATCTGCTGGCTGACGAGTTGTTGGCCGACACCGGGCCGAACGCCTTCACCGACGAGCTCGACGATGTCAACGCCGAGCTGGATCGCCTGTCCCAGAGCCTGGAGCAGCCGCCGCTGGCGACGCCGAGCTTTACCGAGCAGGACGCCGCCCTGGGGGATGATGAGCCGGAGTTCGATTTCCTGGCCGGAACCGACGAGGCGGCGACCAAGCTCGATCTGGCCCAGGCCTACATCGACATGGATGACAAGGATGGCGCCCGCGATATTCTGGCCGAGGTCATCAGCGAAGGCAGCGATGCGCAGAAGAGCGAAGCCAGGGCGATGCTCAAGCGCCTGGCTTGAGTCGATCCGATAACGGTAAAAACAGCGGCAGCCCACGGGCTGCCGTTGTCGTTATGGGCGCGCGCCTTATAATGCACGCCTTTGCGTTAATCATCAGGCTGCAAGTTCTTGGCAAATATAGATAACCCGGCTGCCGAAATGGCGGCCGAAGGCTTTTTCCGCATCGCCCTGGGAGTGGAATACAAAGGCTCGCGCTACCGTGGCTGGCAGCGCCAGGCCTCGGGCGTGCTGTCGGTCCAGGAAACCCTGGAGGATGCGCTGTCGAAGGTGGCGGACTCGCCGGTCTCGCTGATGTGCGCCGGGCGCACCGACGCCGGTGTGCATGCGTGCGGGCAGGTGGTGCATTTCGATACCCGCGCCGAGCGTTCGATGAAGGCCTGGACCATGGGCGCCAATATCAATCTGCCCCATGACATCAGTGTCACCTGGGCCAAGGTCATGCCGGCGCATTTCCATGCCCGCTTCAAGGCCATCGCCCGGCGCTACCGCTACGTGATCTACAACGACCAGATCCGTCCGGCGCACCTCAATGAGGAAATCACCTGGAACCATCGGCCGCTGGATGAGCAGCGCATGGCCGAGGCCGCACGCTACCTGGTCGGTACCCACGATTTCAGCGCCTTCCGCGCCGGGCAATGCCAGGCCAAGTCGCCGATCAAGGAAGTGCACCACCTGCGGGTCACCCGGCACGGCAAGATGATCGTCATCGACATCCGTGCCGGCGCCTTCCTGCACCACATGGTGCGCAATATCGCCGGTGTGCTGATGACTATCGGTGCCGGTGAACGCCCGGTCGAATGGGCGCGCGAGGTGCTGGAGAGTCGCATCCGTCGTACGGGTGGGGTGACGGCGCATCCGTTCGGGTTGTACCTGGTGCAGGTGGAGTACCGCGACGAGTTCGAGTTGCCCGAACGTTATATCGGGCCACACTTCCTCACCGGTTTCTCGGAGCTTGCCGGCTGACGCCTGGAAAAGCATTTGCTACCATCCGGGCCTTTATCCGGAAAACCTTGGGGTTCTGACGACATGTCCGCCGTTCGCAGCAAAATTTGCGGAATCACCCGCATTGAAGATGCGTTGGCCGCGGTCGAGGCCGGAGCCGATGCCATCGGTTTCGTGTTCTATGCCAAGAGCCCGCGGGCGGTGACGTTCCAGCAGGCGCGGGCGATCATTGCCGCACTGCCGCCGTTCGTCACCACCGTGGGCCTGTTCGTCAACGCCAGTCGTTGCGAGCTGGGCGAGATTCTCGATGCGGTGCCGCTGGACCTGTTGCAGTTCCATGGCGATGAGACCGGCGCGCAGTGCGAGGGCTTCAACCGGCCGTACATCAAGGCGCTGCGGGTCAAGGCCGGTGACGACATCGCTGCGGCCTGCCGGGCGTATCCCGGTGCCAGCGGCATCCTGCTCGACACCTATGTCGAAGGCGTGCCGGGTGGAACCGGCGAGGCCTTCGACTGGTCTCTGGTGCCGCAGGGCCTGAGCAAGCCGATCATCCTGGCCGGTGGCCTGACTGCGGACAACGTGGCGCAGGCCATTGCCCAGGTCAAGCCGTATGCCGTGGATACCAGCGGCGGGGTCGAGCAGAGCAAGGGCATCAAGGACCCCGCGAAGATCAAGGCATTCATCCAGGCGGTGCGCGCCAGTTGATTGCCGATGTGACGGGCGGCAATCTGCCGCCGTCCATGCTTACCGCCACAGAAAACAGGCGGGCCCGGTTGTCCGACGGGCCGAAAACGAATTGGAGAAAGAAAGCATGAGCAACTGGTTAGTAGACAAACTGATCCCTTCGATCATGCGTTCCGAGGTGAAGAAGAGCTCGGTGCCCGAGGGCCTGTGGCACAAGTGCCCGTCGTGCGACGCGGTGCTCTATCGTCCGGAGCTGGAAAAGACCCTGGACGTCTGCCCCAAGTGCAACCACCACATGCGTATTGGCGCCCGCGCCCGCATCGATATCTTCCTGGACGCCGAAGGCCGCGTCGAGCTGGGGGCTGACCTGGAGCCGGTCGACCGCCTGAAGTTCCGCGATGGCAAGAAGTACAAGGACCGCCTGAGCGCGGCACAGAAGCAGACCGGCGAAAAAGACGCCCTGGTCTCGATGAGCGGTACCCTGCTGGGCATGCCGATCGTGGTATCGGCGTTCGAATTCTCGTTCATGGGTGGCTCCATGGGCGCCATCGTCGGCGAGCGCTTCGTTCGTGCGGCCAACTACGCCCTGGAAAAACGTTGCCCGATGGTCTGCTTCTCGGCTTCCGGCGGTGCGCGGATGCAGGAAGCGCTGATCTCGCTGATGCAGATGGCCAAGACCTCGGCCGTGCTGGCACGCCTGCGCGAAGAAGGCCTGCCGTTCATCTCCGTGCTGACCGACCCGGTCTACGGTGGGGTTTCCGCCAGCCTGGCGATGCTCGGCGACGTGATCGTCGGTGAGCCGAAGGCGCTGATCGGTTTCGCCGGCCCGCGCGTGATCGAGCAGACCGTACGGGAAAAACTGCCGGAAGGCTTCCAGCGCAGCGAGTTCCTGCTGGAACACGGTGCCATCGACATGATCATCCCACGCCAGGAGCTGCGTCCGCGCCTGGGTAGCCTGCTGGCGCAGATGATGGGCCTGCCGACGCCTGTGTACGTGGCGGCACCTGTCGAGCCTGTCGTTGTTCCACCGGCACCGGCAAAAGTATGACCGAACGTACCCTGGGCGACTGGCTCGCCTACCTGGAGCAACTGCATCCATCGGCCATCGACATGGGGTTGGAGCGCTCGCAAGAGGTAGCGAACCGCATGGGGCTGGGCAAGCCGGCGCCCCGGGTAGTGACCGTTACGGGCACCAACGGCAAGGGCTCGACCTGCGCCTTCGTCGCCTCGCTGTTGATGGCGCAAGGTCTCAAGGTCGGCGTCTACAGTTCGCCACACCTGCTGCGCTACAACGAGCGCGTGCAGATCAACGGTGTCGAGGCCAGCGATGCCCAGCTGTGCGAGGCCTTCGTCGCGCTGGAAGCCGGCCGTGGCGATACCTCGCTGACCTACTTCGAGATGGGCACCCTGGCGGCGTTCTGGCTGTTCGAGCGTGAACAGCTGGATGCCGTGGTGCTGGAAGTCGGTCTTGGCGGGCGCCTGGATACGGTCAATGTGGTCGACGCCGACTTCGCCCTGGTGACCAGTATCGGCGTCGATCATGCCGAGTACCTGGGCAACACCCGCGAGTCGGTGGCCTACGAGAAGGCCGGGATCTTCCGTGCGGGCCGGCCGGCGCTGTGCGGTGACCTGAATCCGCCCCAGCCGCTGCTGGACAAGGCGCGTGAGCTGAACAGCCCGCTGTTGCTGCGCGGCCGCGATTTCGACCTCGCGTCCACCGACCGTCATTGGCAGTGGCGCGGTGTCGACGGCCAGGGCCTGCCGCTCGAACTGCACGACCTGCCGTTGCTGGACCTGCCGATGGAGAATGCTGCATTGGCACTCCAGGCCTATGCGCTGATGGGGTTGCCCTGGCAGCCCGAGCGCATCGGTGCCGCCCTGCAGGCGACGCGGATCGTGGGTCGACTGGACCGGCGGACCGTCAACTGGCAGGGTAGGCAGGTCAGGCTGATGCTGGATGTCGGGCATAACCCGCATGCCGCCGAGTACCTGGCCCAGCGTCTGGCACGCCAGCCGCTGGCCGGACGACGCCTGGCGGTGTTCGGCCTGCTGGCGGACAAGGATCTCGACGGCGTGGTGGCGCAGTTGGATGGCCATGTGCAGCATTGGGCGGTCACGCCGCTGCAGTCGCCGCGCAGCCGCCCGGCTGCGGACCTGCAGGTTGCCTTGCAGGCCCGCGGCGCGGCGGTGACGGTGTATGAAAGCGTGGCCGCGGCGCTGGAAGGGCAGTGTGCCCAGGCCACGGTCGATGATGAGATTCTGTTGTTCGGATCGTTCTTTTGCGTAGCCGAGGCGCTGGAATGGCTGGCCCGGCGCGCCACGGAGGAAGCTGCAGATGGCATTGCTGGATAGGGCGTACAAGCAGCGGATGGTCGGCGCGCTGGTATTGGTGGCGCTGGCGGTGATCTTTCTGCCGATGCTGTTTTCCCGTCAGGATGAACAGCGCCAGGTGCGTGTCGACCCGCCAGCGGCGCCACAGGCCCCCGTGGTGCCCCAGGTGCATGTCGAGCCGGTGGCCGTGCCGGAGCCGCAAAACCTGCCCCAGGACCCCTTGCCGCCAGAGGACGACGAGGTCGTGGCTGCTCCGGCAGCGCCTGCGGCCAAGCCGGCCACTGCGACGCCGGTCGCTCCAGTTGTCCCTGCGACCAAGCCGGGGGCTCCGGTTGCGGCGACCAAGCCGGCGACCCCGGCGTCCGTGCCTGCTTCGGCGGCCAAGCCCGCCGCGGTACCCGCGCAGACGCCGGCCCAGGTGGTGGCGCAGGCTCCGGCGAAGCTCGATACCACGCAGAATCGCGTCGACCCCAACGGTCTGCCGATCAGTTGGTCGGTACAACTGGCCAGCCTGTCGAGCCGGGAGGGTGCCGAGAGCCTGCAGAAGAGCTTGCGCAGCCAGGGCTACAACGCCTATATCCGTTCCGCCGATGGCAAGAACCGGGTCTTCGTCGGTCCCCTGATCGAGCGTGCGGAGGCTGATCGCCTGCGCGACCTGCTCGGTCGCCAGCAGAACCTGAAGGGTTTTGTCGTTCGTTTCCAGCCCGAGCGCGGTTAAGCGCCGGGTTGTACGAAATCCACCGAACAACTGCCTTACCAGCAAGGCGGCGCTCTGCTAAAATGCGCCGCCTTATCCGTCTGTAGGCTGCACTGTGCCATTTACCTGGGTTGACTGGGCGATTATCGCGGTAATCGTCGTTTCTGCTTTGATCAGCTTGAGTCGCGGCTTCGTCAAGGAAGCCTTGTCCTTGCTCACCTGGATCATCGCCGGTGTGGTCGCCTGGATGTTCGGTGGCTCGCTGTCCGTGTACCTCACCGACTACATCCAGACACCTTCGGCTCGCGTGATCGCGGGCTGTGCAATCATGTTCGTCGCGACCCTGCTGGTCGGCGCCATGATCAATTACCTTATCGGCGAGTTGATTCGCGTCACCGGCCTGTCCGGGACCGATCGCTTTCTCGGCATGGCCTTCGGCGCCGCGCGTGGCGCGCTGCTGGTGGTCGTCGCGGTCGGGCTGCTCAGCCTCGGGCCGGTACAGCAGGATCCGTGGTGGCAGGAGTCCCGGCTCGTGCCACAATTTTTAATGGTTGCAGATTGGTCAAAGAACCTCATATTGGGGTGGAGCAGTCAGTGGCTGGCCAGCGGAATCAGCGTACCCGCTGATATTCCGTTCAAGGAGCATCTCTTGCCGGGCAAACCCGCCCAGTAAGAGTCGTTCAGTTCAGATTCATTAAGTAGGGGTTGCGTCGCATGTGTGGCATCGTCGGTATCGTCGGTAAGTCGAACGTCAATCAGGCGCTGTATGACGCGCTAACCGTGCTCCAGCACCGCGGCCAGGACGCTGCCGGTATCGTGACCAGCCATGACGGCCGGTTATTCCTGCGCAAGGACAACGGACTGGTCCGTGACGTATTCCAGCAGCGCCATATGCAGCGCCTGGTGGGCCACATGGGCATCGGCCATGTGCGCTACCCGACTGCCGGCAGCTCGACTTCGGCTGAGGCCCAGCCGTTCTACGTCAACTCGCCTTACGGCATCACCCTGGCGCACAACGGCAACCTGACCAACGTCGAACAGTTGGCCAAGGAGATCTACGAGTCCGACCTGCGTCACGTCAACACCAACTCCGACTCGGAAGTGCTGCTCAACGTGTTCGCCCACGAGCTGGCCCTGCGCGGCAAGCTGCAGCCGACCGAGGAAGACGTGTTCGCCGCAGTGACCGACGTGCACAACCGTTGCGTCGGCGGCTACGCGGTGGTGGCGATGATCACCGGCTACGGTATCGTCGGCTTCCGCGACCCCCATGGCATTCGTCCGATCGTGTTCGGCCAGCGTCACACCGATGAAGGCGTCGAGTACATGATCGCCTCCGAGAGCGTGTCCCTGGACGTGCTCGGCTTCACCCTCATCCGTGACCTGGCTCCGGGCGAAGCGGTCTACATCACCGAAGACGGCAAGTTGCACACCCGTCAGTGCGCGACCAACCCGAGCCTGACCCCGTGCATCTTCGAACACGTCTACCTGGCGCGTCCGGACTCGATCATCGACGGCGTGTCGGTGTACAAGGCGCGCCTGCGCATGGGCGAGAAACTGGCCGAGAAGATCCTGCGCGAGCGTCCCGACCATGGCATCGACGTGGTCATCCCGATTCCGGACACCAGCCGTACCGCGGCCCTGGAGCTGGCGAACCACCTGGGCGTGAAATTCCGCGAAGGTTTCGTGAAGAACCGCTATATCGGCCGGACCTTCATCATGCCGGGCCAGGCGGCGCGCAAGAAATCCGTACGGCAGAAGCTCAACGCCATCGAGCTGGAATTCCGCGGCAAGAACGTGATGCTGGTGGACGACTCCATCGTTCGCGGCACCACCTGCAAGCAGATCATCCAGATGGCCCGTGAAGCCGGGGCGAAGAACGTCTACTTCTGCTCGGCGGCCCCGGCTGTGCGTTACCCCAACGTCTACGGCATCGACATGCCGAGTGCCCACGAACTGATCGCCCACAACCGTACCACCCAGGACGTTGCCGACCTCATCGGTGCCGACTGGCTGGTCTATCAGGACCTGCCGGACCTGATCGAAGCCGTGGGCGGTGGCAAGATCAAGATCGAACAGTTCGACTGCGCGGTATTCGACGGCAAGTACGTCACCGGCGATATCGACGAGCACTACCTGAACCGGATCGAGCAGGCGCGCAACGACGCGGCCAAGGCCAAGACCCAGGCGGTCAGCGCGATTATCGATCTGTACAACAACTGATTGGAACCCGGCCCTGTGGCGCGGCGTCTGGTATGCCGCGTTCCAGGCCGCGATCCCTGTAGGAGCGCGGCTTGCCCGCGAAGCTTTTGGCGGCCTTGGGCGGCCTCTTCGCGGGCAAGCCCTGCTCCTACAGTCATATGCGTCTCTCCAGGGGCCGGTTCCGTATCTTCCAAAGATTGAGAGCAAGGAGTGGCAGCATGAGTCAGGAATGGGATGCCGGTCGGCTGGACAGCGATCTCGACGGCGTAGCCTTCGACACCCTGGCCGTCCGTGCCGGTCAACACCGTACCCCGGAGAGCGAGCACAGCGATCCGCTGTTCTTCACCTCCAGCTACGTTTTCCGCACCGCCGCCGACGCGGCCGCGCGCTTTGCCGGCGATGTGCCGGGTAACGTCTATTCGCGCTACACCAACCCGACCGTACGTGCCTTCGAAGAGCGCATTGCCGCGCTGGAAGGTGCCGAGCAGGCCGTGGCGACCTCGACCGGCATGTCGGCGATCATGGCCGTGGTCATGAGCCTGTGCAGCGCCGGCGACCATGTGCTGGTGTCGCGCAGCGTGTTCGGTTCCACCATCAGCCTGTTCGAGAAGTACTTCAAGCGCTTTGGCGTGGAGGTCGACTACGTGCCGCTGGCGGAACTGTCCGGCTGGGATGCGGCGATCAGGCCCAACACCAGGCTGCTGTTCGTCGAATCGCCGTCGAACCCGCTGGCCGAGCTGGTGGACATCGCCGCCCTGGCGGAAATCGCCCACGCCAAGGGCGCGCTGCTGGTGGTCGACAACTGCTTCTGCACGCCAGCGGTACAGCAGCCGCTGAAGCTGGGGGCGGATGTGGTGGTGCATTCGGCGACCAAGTACATCGACGGCCAGGGCCGTTGCATGGGAGGCGTGGTCTGCGGTCGTAACGAGCAGATGAAGGAAGTCGTCGGCTTCCTGCGCACCGCTGGCCCGAGCCTCAGTCCGTTCAACGCCTGGATCTTCCTCAAGAGCCTGGAAACCCTCAACCTGCGCATGCGTGCCCACTGTGCCAATGCCCTGGCCCTGGCCGAATGGCTGGAGCAGCAGGACGGCATCGAGAAAGTCCATTACGCCGGCCTCAAGAGCCATCCGCAGCACGAACTGGCCCAGCGCCAGCAGCGTGGTTTCGGCGGGGTGGTGAGCTTCGAGGTCAAGGGGGGCAAGGAGGGCGCCTGGCGCTTCATCGACGCCACCCGGATGATCTCGATCACCGCCAACCTGGGTGACAGCAAGACCACCATCACCCACCCGAGCACCACTTCCCACGGCCGTCTGTCGCCGCAGGAGCGAGAAGCGGCGGGGATCCGCGACAGCCTGATCCGCGTTGCGGTCGGCCTGGAAGACGTGGCTGACCTGCAGGCCGACCTGGCGCGCGGCCTGGCTGCACTGTGATCGAGTTGGGTTTCGAGGTGGGCGTTGGCAACAACGGCCGCGTCGCGCTGGTGACCGGCGCGGCGCGGGGCATCGGCCTGGGCATCGCGGCCTGGCTGATCAGCGAGGGCTGGCAGGTGGTGCTGGCGGACCTGGATCCGGTGCGCGGTGGCAAGGTGGCCGAGGTGTTTGGCGAGAACGCCTGCTTCATCGCCATGGACGTCTCCGACGAGGCGCAAGTGGCCCGGGGCGTGGCCGAGGTGCTCGGGCGCTTCGGCCGGCTCGATGCGCTGGTCTGTAACGCGGCGATTGCCGATCCGCACAACATCACCCTCGAAAGCCTCGACCTGGCGCACTGGAATCGGGTGCTGGCGGTCAACCTCAGCGGGCCGATGCTGCTGGCCAAGCATTGTGCGCCGTATCTGCGCGCCCATTGCGGGGCCATCGTCAATATCGCCTCGACCCGGGCCACGCAGTCGGAGCCGGATACCGAGGCGTATGCGGCGAGCAAGGGTGGCCTGCTGGCATTGACCCATGCGCTGGCGATGAGCCTCGGGCCGGAGATCCGGGTGAACGTGGTCAGCCCGGGCTGGATCGATGCTCGTGACCCGGCGCAGCGTCGGGCCGAGCCGTTGAGCGAGAGCGACCATGCCCAGCACCCGGTGGGCCGGGTCGGCACGGTCGAGGATGTGGCGGCAATGGTGGCATGGCTGTTGTCCAAGGGCGCGGGTTTTGTCACCGGCCAGGAATTCGTGGTCGATGGCGGCATGAGCCGGAAGATGATTTACGCCGAGTAGGGCGCTGCAGCCCGCTTGGCATGAGGTTTTCGTGGTACCGGAACTGACATGAATGTGTCTTTTTCAGAAAAACTTCAAGCAGGCTATTGACTTAGGTTCTCTACCTGCGTAAATTTCGCGGCCTCGACGAAGCAAAGGGTGATTAGCTCAGCCGGGAGAGCATCTGCCTTACAAGCAGAGGGTCGGCGGTTCGATCCCGTCATCACCCACCACTTCTCGAGTCTTTCGCAAGAAAGCATCTCGCAAGAGAATCGGAAGTTCTGTGAAGAACCTCCAACCGACGCGCAGCGGTAGTTCAGTCGGTTAGAATACCGGCCTGTCACGCCGGGGGTCGCGGGTTCGAGTCCCGTCCGCTGCGCCATATTTTGTACAGATCGATTGTTTGGTGAGCAAACAGACGATCTGCGACAGGGAAGGTACCGAAGCTTTCCTTGTCACGGGTTTGAAAGTTTCAAACGGACGCAAGTCCGAGCGATACGCAGCGGTAGTTCAGTCGGTTAGAATACCGGCCTGTCACGCCGGGGGTCGCGGGTTCGAGTCCCGTCCGCTGCGCCATACAAGGCTTCGAGGCCCTTGAACTCCTCGAAGCGAAAGAAGAAGCCCCGATTTATCGGGGCTTTTTTTTGCCTGCGAGAACGCCTTCGACGCTTCAGCCCCTGGCGGGGAAGCCACTGCGCCGGGCCTGGGCGGTCGTCAGTAACGCCACGGCCAGCAAGCCGGCCACTATCCACGGCAGGGCCTGCACGCCCAGTCCATTGAGCGCCAGCGCGCCACTCATGGCGCCACCGGCAATTGCCAGGTTCCACACCGTGACTAGCATCGATTGCGCGATGTCGGCGGCTTCTGCGGCTGTTTTCGCCAGGGCGGTCTGCAGCAGCGCCGGCAAGCCACCGAAGGACAACCCCCAGACCGCGACAGCGACATGAATCGGGATGGCCGAGGCATTCCATAATCCCAGTGCCACGGCCGAGCCGCCGAACAGCATGCAACTGATCAGCGTCAGTTGCCGCAGCCAGCGATCGATCAGCAGGCCGGTCCCCCAGATGCCGAACAGGGCGGCGAGGCCGAATACCAGCAAGACCTGGTCAACCCGTTCGACCAGGCCAGCCGGTGCCAGGAACGGCGCGATGTAGGTGTACAGGATGTTGTGCCCCAGCACGTAGAGGAAGGTCACCAGCAACACCGCCTGCACGCCGGGCAGGCTGGCCACCTTCAGCAGCGGCAGGCGTCGGTTGGCGCTCTGCCCGGCGAAGTCCGGCACCTGCCAGCGGACCCAGCCGATCAGCAGCAGGGTCATCGCGCTCATGATCGCGAAGCTCAGGCGCCAGCCGAAGCTGTTGCCGAGGAAGGTGCCGAGGGGAATGCCCAGGGACAGGGCCAAGGGCGCTCCGAGCATGGCGATGGCGATTGCCCGGCCTTGCAGGTGGCTGGCCACCATGCGGCTGGCATAACCGGCCAGCAATGCCCACAGCAGCCCGGCAAACACTCCGGCCAGCCACCGGGCGAGCAGCGTCAGCCAGTAGTGGCTCGACACCGCGGTGACCGCATTGACCAGCGCAAAGCCGGCGACAGCGCCGAGCAATAGCGGCCGACGCCGCCAACCCTGGGTCAGCAGGGTCAGGGGAATGGCGGCGAGCAGCGAGCCGAGGGCGTAGGCGGTGATCAATTGTCCGACCAGCGCCTGGCTGACGCCCAGGTCAGTGCTCATCTGCGGCAGCAGTCCGGCCGGCAGCGCCTCGGTGAGGATGGTGATGAAACCGGCCGCGGCCAGGGCCAGCAGCCCGGAAAGCGGCAGGCGGTCGGTTTCTGCCGAAGAGGTGGCGCTACAGCGCTGTGTGTTCATGGGAGTCCTTGTCGGTGATGGGCGAGACAAGGCTGCGAGGTTAGAGAACGGCGCCAGGGAGAAAAACAGGCTAGAGTTCCAAACTTATCGGACGTTGATGTCCGTAATCCTGGAGAGCCAGACGATGGATAGCCTGGGCAGTATTTCGGTGTTCGTGCAGGTTGCCGACACCCGCAGTTTCACCGAGGCGGGCCGAGTGCTCGGGGTGTCCTCCTCGGCGGTGGGCAAAAGCATTGCCCGTCTTGAAGCCCGGCTCGGTGTGCGGCTGTTTCACCGCAGTACCCGCAGTATCACGCTCACTGCCGAGGGCGCACTGTTCCTGGAACGCAGCCGGCGCATCCTGGCCGAGGCCGAGGCCGCCGAGCAGGAACTGATCGACACCACCCGCGAGCCCCATGGCAAGCTGCGCATCAGCCTGCCGCAGTCGCGCGGGCTGGTGATGCCGGTGCTGGTGGCATTCATGCGGCGTTACCCGCAGATCGAGCTGGAAGTCGACCTGTCCGATCGCATGGTGGACGTGATCGAGGAGGGCTTCGATGCCGTGGTGCGCACCGGCCAGCCCCAGGACTCGCGATTGATGTCCCGCGCCCTGGGGCGCTACCAACTGACACTGGTGGGGGCGCCCGACTATTTTCGCCAGTACGGCACGCCACGGGTGCCGGCCGACCTGGCCGGGCATGCCAGCCTGCGGCACAAGTTCTGCGCCACCGGCAAGCTGGAACCCTGGCCGCTGCGCTTGGCTCCGGGCGAGGCGGAGCCGGCGATGAAGACGCTGATGATCTCCTCGCCGATCGAGGTGCTGGGTTACGTGGCCCAGCAAGGATTGGGGATCGCCTGCCTGCCGGACTACATGATCCACGAGGCGGTGGCCGAGGGACGATTGGTGCGGGTGCTCGACGATTACCTGGAGCACAGCGGAACTTTCTGGATGCTCTGGCCGTCAAGTCGTCATGCCTCTGCAAAACTGCGGGTACTGATCGACCACCTGAGCGAAGGTCTTTTTCCTGAAAAATCGCTGTCGTAAGGTATTTAAGACACTAAAAGCGCGCGCTCTGGAATGGCGATCTGATGCACAATACGCCCCGGACCGTTTTACTCAGGATTATCAATGTCGACATCATTCCACTTGCGTACCCTGGCATTGGCCCTGGTGCTGGTGGGCGCCGCAGGTTGCTCCTCGCCCAAGACCGCCGTTTATGAACATGAGAATTTCGACGATTCCGGAACCTTCTCGCGCAACTACTCGGTGAACGAGAAGGCCTCCTGCGAGGCGGCCCGACGCGCCTTGCTCAGCCAGGGCTATATCATCACCAGCACCGACCCCAAGCTGATCACCGGCAACAAGAGTTTCCAGCAGACCGGCGATACCCACCTGCAGATCAGTTTCAGCATCGTCTGTGCGGCCGATGGCAGCAGTGGCAAGCGTTCGACGGTGTTCGCCAATGCCCTGCAGGACCGTTACGCGCTGAAGAAGCTCAACAACTCGGCGAGCCTGGGTGTGGGCGTGCTGGGTTCGGTGTCGATGCCGATCGGCTCGACGGATGATTCGATGGTCAAGGTGGCCAGTGAGACGGTGTCCTCGGCGACTTTCTATGACCGCTTCTTCAACCTGGTGGAGCTGTTCCTGCCGCCCGAGGTGAAGAAGGAGCAGCACACCGACGAGAAACCCAAGGCCGATCTCGGCGTGCCGGAGAGTGCCGCGGCGACCCGGCCTGAAGCGGCGCCGGAACCGGCCAAGGCGGCCGAGCCGGCCCATGCGGCACCGGCTCAAGCGGCACCGGCTCATGCAGAACCTGCCCATGTAGAGCCAAGCCCCGCCGCGCCTGCCTTGACCGCTCCAGCCGTTCCAGAGCAGATCAAGCCGCTGCCGGAAGCCGCGCCTGCCACACCGGCAGCCCCAGCCGAATCTGCACCGGCCAATGAAAAACCGGCCCAGCCGGCAACGACGCCGCCGGCCACCGAGTCCGCTCCGGCCACCACGCCGGCCACCACCGAGCCGGCTGCGCCGGCCCAGTGAGGCGTCGCTTCAGATCGCCGCGGGATCGGGTTTGTCGACCTCGATTCCGTAGCGGCTGATAGCCTGCGCCACGCTGCTGCGCGGAACCTGCCCGTCATCGGCCAGGGCCTTGAGCGCAGCGAGAACGATGAAGTGGCGATCCACCTCGAAGAACTGCCGCAGGGCCTCGCGGGTATCCGACTGGCCGAAACCGTCGGTGCCCAGGGCGACGAAACGTCGGTCGTTGACGAACGGGCGAATCTGGTCGGCGAAGATCTTCATGTAGTCCGTCGCCACCACCAGCGGCCCCTCGTGCCCGCCCAGGCAGCTTTCCACGTAGCTGCTGCGCGGTTCCTCCTGCGGGTGCAGCAGGTTCCAGCGTTCCACCGCATGCCCTTCGCGTCGTAGCTCGGTCAGGCTGGTGGCGCTCCATACATCGCAGGTCACGCCGAAATCGCTGCGCAGCAACTGGGCCGCGGCGAGCACTTCGCGCAGGATCGAACCGCTGCCCATCAACTGCACGCGGGGCTGCCCGTCGACCGGTTCGGCGCCACGTTCGAGCAGGTAGAGCCCCTTTAGAATGCCGTCCTCGATGCCCTCGGGCATCGCCGGGTGCGGGTAGTTCTCGTTGAGCAGGGTGATGTAGTAGTAGATATCTTCCTGCTCGACGTACATGCGCCGCATGCCTTCGCGGATGATCACCGCCAGCTCGAAGGCGAAGGTCGGGTCATAGGAGACGCAGCAGGGAATCGTCGCGGACAGCACGTGGCTGTGGCCGTCGTCGTGCTGCAGGCCTTCGCCCATCAGCGTGGTGCGGCCCGAGGTGGCGCCGAGCAGGAAACCGCGCGCCCGGGCATCACCGGCGGCCCAGGCCAGGTCGCCGACCCGCTGGAAACCGAACATTGAGTAGTAGATGTAGAACGGCACGGTCATCAGGCCGTGGTTGCTGTAGGACGTGCTGGCGGCGATCCACGAGGAAATGCCGCCGGACTCGTTGAGGCCTTCCTGGAGAATCTGGCCGTCGCGACTTTCCTTGTAATAGCTCAACTGCCCGGCATCCTGCGGGGTGTAGAGCTGGCCTACGGCCGAGTGGATGCCGATCTGGCGGAACAGGCTTTCCATGCCGAAGGTGCGTGACTCGTCCGGCACGATCGGTACCACCAGCCTGCCGATCTGCCGGTCCTTGAGCAGGGTGCCGAGGATGCGCACGAAGGCCATGGTGGTGGAGATCGCGCGTTCGCCGGTGCCTTTCAACTGCGCCTCGAAACTGTCCAGCGGCGGAATCGGCAGGCTTGCGCACCGCGAACTGCGGGCCGGCAGGTAACCGCCGAGCTGCTGCCGGCGGGCGGCGAAGTAGCGGGCTTCCTCGCTGTCGACCGGCGGCTTGAGGTAGGGGATTTCCTCGGCCAGTTGTTCGTCCGAGACCTCCAGGCCAAAGCGGTCGCGAAAGGCCTTGACCGCGTCCAGGTCCATTTTCTTCAACTGATGGTTGATGTTCTGGCCTTCACCGGCTTCACCCATGCCGAAGCCCTTGACCGTCTTGGCGAGGATCACCGTCGGCTGGCCGCTGTGGCGCATCGCGGCGGCGTAGGCGTTGTAGACCTTCTCCGGGTCGTGGCCGCCACGGGAGAGTTTCCAGATATCGTCGTCGCTCAGGTCGGCCACCAGTTCCAGCAGTGCCGGGTACTTGCCGAAGAAGTGTTCGCGCACATAGGCGCCGTCCTGCGACTTGTAGTTCTGGTACTCGCCGTCCACGCATTCCATCATGCGCTGGCGCAGCAGGCCGCTGCGGTCCTTCTCCAGCAGTGCATCCCAGCCGCTGCCCCAGATCACCTTGATCACGTTCCAGCCGGCAGCGCGGTACAGGCTTTCGAATTCCTGGATCACCTTGGCGTTGCCGCGTACCGGGCCATCCAGGCGCTGCAGGTTGCAGTTGACGACGAAAATCAGGTTGTCGAGCTTTTCCCGCCCGGCCAGGGAGATCGCCGCCAGGGATTCCGGCTGGTCCATCTCGCCATCGCCGAGGAAGGCCCAGACCTTGCGCCCCTGGTGCGGCTTGAGGTCGCGATATTCCAGGTAGCGCATGAAACGCGCCTGGTAGGCCGCAGTGATCGGGCCGAGCCCCATGGACACGGTGGGGAACTGCCAGAAGTCCGGCATCAGCCGCGGGTGCGGATAGCTCGACAGGCCGTCGCCACCGACTTCGCGGCGGAAGTTGTCGAGCTGGGCTTCGCTGATCCGGCCTTCGAGGTAGGCACGGCCATAGATGCCTGGCGAAGAGTGGCCCTGGATATAGATCAGGTCGCCGTCGAAGCTGTCGGTGCGGCCACGGAAGAAGTGATCGAAGCCGACGTCGTACAGCACCGCCGCCGAAGCGTAGGTGGCGATATGGCCGCCTACGCCCGAATGCTTGCCGGCGCGCAGCACCATGGCCATCGCGTTCCAGCGGATGTAGGCGTTCAGCCGGCGCTCGATGGCCAGGTTGCCGGGGTAGGGTTTCTGCCGCTCGGGGCTGATGGTGTTGACGTAGGGGGTGGTGACCCGACCGTGGAAGTCGCCATGACGGTTGACATCGAAATCCAGCAACTGGTCGATCAGGTAGTGCGCGCGAGGGCGACCCTCGGTGGACAGGACGGACTCGATCGATTCGAGCCACTCGCGGGTTTCCTGTGGGTCGTCGTCGAGAATCAGGGCGTTGGGGTGAGTCATGCCGGGCTCCTGGAGGCTGCCGATGGGCAGCGTGATGGCGGCGCGCAGGTGACGCTCGAACCGGGTGGGTGGTGTCGCGCTGTCGCCGTAAATGATTGCAATTGCAACTACATGTCCGAATTTATCCCGTCATGCGCTACCATTGCAACCTTCCTGATTTCCCCGGAGGGTATTCATGGCTTCCAACGAGCCCGATGTATGGTTTCGCTTTGTCCGGGCTCACCGCACGGTCATCCGTGAGATAGAGCGGCGCCTGGCCGAGGCCGGGCTGCCGCCCTATGCCTGGTACGACGCCCTGTGGGGGCTGGAGAGCGGCCCGGATGGCAGCCGGCGGATGCATGAACTGGCGGATGTCATGGCCATCGAGCGCTACAACCTTACGCGGCTGGTCGACCGGCTGGAGAAGGATGGCCTGGTGCAGCGCTCGCGTTCCGAGGGCGATGGGCGTGGGGCCCTGGCATCGATTACCGAGTCGGGTCGGGTGCTGCGCAAACGCATGTGGGCGATCTACGAGGAGGCGGTGGCCGAGTTGTTTCTGTCGCAACTCGACGATGGTCAGCGCCGTGGCTTTGCCGATGCGCTGGAGCGTACCGCCGAGCTGGCGCGCAGTGCCGGTAGCGCGTCGCGCAAGCGCGGCAAGGCCTGAGAGATCCCGCCGGTCCTTTGACTGCTTCCGGCTCCCACAGTATCGAGTACATGGTCGCGGCCTTCACTCAAGCCTGTAACGCTCGTGCGCCTGCCTGACGACCTGCGCCGGAATCTGACGCTCATCCGCCAGCGCCCCCAGGGCCAGGGCGGTGATCCAGTATCGATCCGGCGCCCCCGGCCCGACCGATCCCGCGCCGAGCCCAACGAAGCGCACGCCGATAGGCCCGGCCAACGGCGCAACCACGGTCTGCGGATAACCGGTCACCGCAATCACCGGAGCCTTGCTGTCTCCCAGGCAGTCCGCCAGGTGCGAGCGCCGCTTCCGGGCGCTCGGGTGCAGGCGGTTCCAGCGCTCGGCACGACTGGCATCGCGAGCCAGGCGGGTATAGCTGGGGCAACTCCAGACCTGTGCCATCACGCCCCAGTCCTGCTCCAGCAGGCGGGCGGCCGCCAACACTTCTTCAAGTGCGCGACCCGCGCCAAGCAGGCGGATCTGCGCAGAATGCCGTTCGCCCAGGCAATACATGCCGTTGAACGCATCCCGTGCCTGCTCTGGTGTCAGCGCCGACCCCTGTTCGCGATCATGCAATGCCAGGTAGTAGAAACCCGGATCCCCCTCGACATACAGTCGTTGCAGGGCGCCGAGCACGATCGCCCTGGCCTCGGCCGCAGACGCCGGATCGAACGGCTGGCAGCGCGGATTGCCCGCCAGCCACAACGGCAGCGAAGGCTGCGCGCCCTTGGGCCAGCGCGAGGGCAGGGTCTCGATATCGTTGCAGAAGATGCCGCGCTGCCGGGTTTCCTCGGCCACCGCGCAGAGCCCGGCGGAATGCTCCACACTGAGCAGGTACAGCAGGGGCCTTTCAGCGTGCTGGCGGGAAAAGCGGATCGACCAGGCGCTGATCCGGGACGACGGTGTCGCCGCGGGGTGTCGGTGGTTGCGGATCACCCAGGCCCGCTGCGGTACGGCGAGGTCATGCTCCAGCCGGTCGGCGATCTCCAGCACGCTGGACAGTGGCGAGCCGCCGACCTGGGGCAGGGCCTGCAATGCCTCGATACAGGCACGGGCGGTCTCGGTGGTGCTGGGTAGTGCATTCATGTTCGGGGCTGCCTGGAGGAGGGCCTTCTACCTTAAGGCAGTTGTGCACTTGATTGCAAATGCAATCAAGTGTGTCATGAATGAAAAATGACTGGAAAAAAACCTGACCCATCTGCTAGTTTTTTCAGGGAGGAGTTCGTCTGGTAAGGGAGCGCTTCATTTTTTCTTCATACGGGCAACTTATGCTGGCCCGGCGGGTCGGTAATACAAGCGCTTTTACCTGCGAATACAAGGAGCTTCACAATGGATGACTATCAAGAAGAACTGCTGGAATTCCACGCTTTCGAGATGGACCCTGTCGAACCGGCAGACGACGCTACCGAGCTGTAAACGGTGGCGTTTTTTTTGCTCAGGCGGAATGTCGCTGGCTGCGGCGGAACTCGCCGGGCGTCTGGCCGTTCCAGCGCTTGAAGGCACGCTGAAAGGCTTCGGCCGAGGCAAAGCCGAGCAGGTAGGCGATTTCGCCAAAGGCCAGTTCCGTATCGCGGATGTAGGTCATCGCCAGGTCGCGGCGGGTATCGTTGAGAATCGCGCGAAATTGCGTGCCTTCCTCGGCCAGCTTGCGCCGCAAGGTCCAGGTCGGCAGCTTCAGGCGTGCCGCCACTTCTTCCAGGTCGGGTTCCCGGCCACCATTGAGCAACGGCCCCAGCAACCGGGTGATGCGTTCACGCAGGCTGCGGGTGCGGGTCAATTGCTCCAGTTCCCGTTCGCACAGTTGCAGCAGCTGTCGCCAGGTGCTCGGGCAATGTTCCGGATTGCGCAGGCCGAGGCTGGCCTGGTCCAGGCGTAGCTGGTTGATGTCGGCGCCGAACTGCAGCGGGCACTCGCCAAGCAGGTGGTACTCGACGGCGTAGTCGGGGGCGCCGAATTCAATGTCGATCCGTGCGGCCCGCAAGGGCTGGCCGGCGACGCTGGACAGCTGTTTCAGCCAGCCGGCGATGATCGAGTCGACCACGAAGCGGTTATAGGCGTTGTACGGGCTGATGGAATAGAAACGCAGCCAGGCACCCTCGGCATCCTCGTGGAAACTCGACTGGCCGCGGTAGTTGGAACCGTAGAGCGGTTCGAAACGGGTGAGGGTGCGGGCCGCCTCGCGCACGGTCGGCGCCTGGGCCGCGGTGATGCCGGCCAGGCCGGCCTGGCTCAGGCGGCTCAGGCGACCCATGTGCAGGCCCAGTGCCGGGTTGCCGGTGAGCTGGATGGCGGCGTGACCCAGACGCATGTAGCGCGGGATCGACAGCCGGGCACCGGGCTCGGCCAGGCGGGCCGGGTCCAGGCCATATTGTTCCAGCAACTCGCCGGGGTCGCGACCCAGCTCGCGCACCGCGTCGGCGAGGCTGTGGACGAAGCCCACCGACAGGTCGCCGAGGCGCATGGCGACCGGCTTCATGGCAACCACAGGTTGATCAGGCGGGCGCCGCGACCGGCAGCGTCGTCCTGGGTGAAGGTCTGTCCGTTATAGCTGATGAAACTCTGCCCCGAGCTGCGCTGGTCCCAGAGCTGCCCACGCAGGAACACACTGATGCCGGCGATGGACTGGCTGGCCGCGGGCCGACCGATCAGGGTCAGGCGGTGCCAGGCCTCGCCCTCGCTGAGTTCACCGGGGCGCAGGCTGATCTCGGGCGGGGTGACGGCACTTCTGAAACCACGCCAGGGCCGGTCCCAGCTACCCTTGCCGGCGACATAGGCCGGTACCGCGATCAGCTTGACCCCCAGGGCGTCGAGCTGGCTGTAGGCGTTCGGGTACCAGCTGTCGCTGCCGATGAGAATGCCCAGGCGGCCGGCCGGGGTGTCGACGACGTTCATCCCCTGGTCGGCGGCGCCCAGCACGTAGCCGCGCTGTTCGAAGGTCGGGTACAGCTGGCGTTGTGGCTGGCCGAGGGGCAGGCCATCGGCGCCGAAGGTCAGGCTGGCGTTGTACAGCGAGCCGCGACCGAATTTCAGCGTGCCCTGCTCGACGAACGGAGTGGGCAGCAGGATGGTGCCGGCCACCAGGGTCACCCCGAATTCCTTCGCCAGGCCGCCGAACAGCGCCTGGTAGTCGCTGGCCATGGCCTTGGCCTTCATGCGCAGCCGGGCATCGTCCGGGCGGCTGCGGCCCTTGGCCTTGAACAGCGTGCCAGTGAATTTCAGCGGGTTGCTGACCATCAGCCAGTTCATGGCTTCCTGCTGGTCGAGGGCCTGGAACAGGTCGTCCTTTTCTCCACGCAGCACCAGCCAGGTACCGACATGCTCGGGCAATACCACCACGGTCCTGGCGTTGAGCAGGCCCAGGCTGCGCGCCTGTTGCAGGTAGGCGGCGAGCTTGCGGTGCAGGCGAGGCAGGCTCTGGTAGTCGCTGGGGAACAGTTCCGGCTGGATGCCCAGCAGGTTGCCATGCTCGCCGGGCACGCCCTGGTTCAGCGTGAGCCGGATACGCAGGTCGGACAGGTAGTGGCCGCTGCTGCGTTGCCTGGTCCAGAGGCCGTAGCTGGTCAGTGCGGCGATCAGGGCCACGAGAAGGGTACCGACGAAAAATTTGCGCATGGGGTAAAGCTGGCGGCCGTGGGCGGAATTCATCGACTAGGGTAGGGCTGATGGCGGCAGTTGCCAAGCAGGACTGCGCATTTGGATCAATAACTTGTCAGTTTCGATCATTGAGCCGCCCTCGACGGCTCTTTAATGTGCCAGTCATACATCAGACGGGAGCCGCAGAGCCCCCGCATTCCGTGATCTAGCCTGTCCTGGAGTTTGCCATGACCGCCACTTCGTACCCGCACCTGCTGGCCCCGCTCGACCTGGGTTTCACCACCCTGCGCAACCGCACCCTGATGGGGTCCATGCACACCGGCCTTGAGGAAAAACCCGGTGGTTTCGAGCGCATGGCGGCCTATTTCGCCGAACGCGCCCGTGGCGGTGTCGGCCTGATGGTCACCGGCGGCATCGCGCCGAACGAGGAGGGTGGGGTCTACTCCGGGGCGGCCCGGCTGACCACCCGCGAGGAGGCGGAGCAGCACCGCATCGTCACCCGCGCGGTGCACGAGGCGGGCGGCAAGATCTGCATGCAGATCCTTCACGCCGGGCGTTATGCCTACAGCCCGAAACAGGTGGCGCCGAGCGCGATCCAGGCACCGATCAACCCCTTCAAGCCCAGGGAACTGGATGAGGCGGGCATCGAGAAGCAGATCGCCGATTTCGTCACCTGCTCGAGCCTGGCGCAGTCCGCCGGTTACGACGGCGTCGAGATCATGGGGTCGGAAGGCTACTTCATCAACCAGTTCCTGGCGGCCCATACCAACCACCGCACCGACCGCTGGGGCGGCAGCTACGAGAACCGCATGCGCCTGCCGGTGGAAATCGTGCGGCGGGTGCGCGAGGCGGTCGGTACCGATTTCATCATCATCTTCCGCCTGTCGATGCTCGACCTGGTGGAAGGCGGCAGCACCTGGGACGAGATCGTGCAACTGGCCAAGGCCATCGAAGGTGCCGGTGCGACGCTCATCAATACCGGGATCGGCTGGCACGAGGCGCGGATCCCGACCATTGCCACCAAGGTCCCGCGTGCCGCGTTCACCAAGGTCACGGCCAAGCTGCGCGGCTCGGTGTCGATCCCGCTGATCACCACCAACCGCATCAATACCCCGGAAGTCGCCGAGCAGGTGCTGGCCGAGGGCGATGCCGACATGGTGTCGATGGCCCGGCCATTTCTGGCCGACCCGGACTTCGTCAACAAGGCCGCCGCCGGGCGTGCCGACGAGATCAACACCTGCATCGGCTGCAACCAGGCCTGCCTGGACCACACCTTTGGCGGCAAACTGACCTCGTGCCTGGTCAATCCGCGGGCCTGCCATGAGACCGAGCTGAACTACCTGCCGGTCAGGCAGATCAAGAAGATCGCCGTGGTCGGCGCCGGCCCGGCCGGCCTGGCGGCGGCCACCGTGGCGGCCGAACGTGGGCACCAGGTGACGCTGTTCGATGCGGCCGGCGAAATCGGCGGCCAGTTCAACGTCGCCAAGCGCGTGCCCGGCAAGGAGGAGTTCTACGAAACCCTGCGCTACTTCAAGCGCAAGCTGCAGACCACCCATGTCGAACTGTGCCTGGACACCCGCGTGGACGTCGCGCAACTGGTGGCCGGCGGTTATGACGAGATCATCCTCGCGACCGGCATCAGCCCGCGGGTGCCGGCCATTCCGGGCGTCGAGCATGCCAAGGTGCTGAGCTACCTGGACGTGCTGCTCGGGCGCAAGCCGGTGGGCGACAAGGTGGCGGTGATCGGCGCCGGTGGCATCGGCTTCGACGTCTCGGAGTTCCTCGTGCACCAGGGCGTTGCCACCAGCCAGGATCGCCAGGCGTTCTGGCACGAGTGGGGGATCGACACCGGGCTCGAGGCACGGGGCGGCATCGCCGGGATCAAGCCGGAGGTCCATGCGCCGGCGCGCCAGGTGTTCCTGTTGCAGCGCAAGGCCTCCAAGGTCGGTGATGGCCTGGGCAAGACCACCGGCTGGATTCATCGCACCGGGCTGAAGAACAAGCGGGTGCAGATGCTCAACAGCGTCGAGTACCTGAAGATCGATGACGAAGGCCTGCATATCCGTATCGGCGAGGGCGAGCCGCAGGTGCTGCCGGTGGACAACGTGGTCATCTGTGCCGGTCAGGACCCGCTGCGCGAGCTGCAGGAAGGCCTGGTGGCAGCAGGGCAGAACGTGCATCTGGTCGGTGGTGCGGATGTTGCGGCCGAACTGGATGCCAAGCGGGCGATCAACCAGGGTTCGCGCCTGGCCGCCGAACTCTGATCCCGGCCGTGTCCCGCAATTGACTTCAGAGGGGGGGGCAGTTTGATAGACTGGGCGCCGTTTTCCAGGTTGCGGTCCCCCGATGTTGCCTCCGCCCGACTGGCGTCCCCACGCGCCACTTGAACCCCTTCACCTCGACTGGCTCGCCCGGGCCGGCGTCGAGGTGGCGGTCCTGCGCCTGGACCTGATCGATCCCCTGATCAGCGGCAACAAGTGGTTCAAGCTCACCGAGCACATTGCCGCCGCCCGCCAGGTCAATGCCACAGGCCTGATCAGCCTGGGGGGCGCCCACTCCAACCACCTGCACGCCCTGGCCGCCGCCGGCAAGCGCTTGGGCTTTGCCACCGTCGGGCTGCTGCGTGGTCATCCAGTCGAAACCCCGACGGTGCTCGATCTCCAGGCCTTTGGCATGGAGTTGCACTGGCTCGGCTATGAGGGTTATCGCAAGCGCCATGCGCCGGACTTCTGGTCGCCCTGGCGCAGCCGTTACCCCCACCTGCATGGGGTGCCCGAGGGCGGCGGCGGACTGGCGGGCGCGCGCGGTTGCACGGTGCTGCCCGCCATGGTCGAGGCACAGTTGCCAAGGCTCGGCTGGGATGACTTCCACGGCTGGTGGCTGGCGGCCGGAACCGGCACCACCGCCGCCGGACTGGTGCTGGCCGAGGCGGGCCGGCGAGGGGTCCATGCCGCACTGGCGGTACCGGCAGACCACGGTGTCGCGCCCTCGATGACGAAGATCCTCGACGAGGCCGGCGTGGCGGACAGCGGCTACGAACTGGTCGATGCCTGCCGTGGCGGTTTCGCCAGGGTCGACCCGCACCTGCAGGCCTTTGTCGCCGAGAGCGAGCGACAAGGCGGCGTGCCGCTGGAGTGCCTGTACACAGGCAAGGCCCTGCTGGCCTTGCGGGAACAGGTGGAGGCCGCACGCTTCGCTGCGGGTACGCGATTGGTCTTCGTACATACCGGTGGCCTGCAGGGCCGCCGGGGTCTGATCCTGTAGCGGCACGCCCTCCACGGGCCATGCGAACCCGCAGGCGCCTGGCTTGCCAGCCTCCTGGCGATCGAAGGGCCCCTTCGCCGGCAAGCCGGGCTCCTACAGGTGCGTGTGGGCCACGAATTCGGCATGGGGCCTGTTCAGGGCGGGCCATGCATGGCCCACTCTCGGCCGCCGGCGCGGTGCCTCAGGATGGGCGGCCGGGGATGATCCGCACCAGGGTGTTATCGCGCACCACATAGTGGTGATAGAGCCCGGCCAGGGCGTGCAAACCGATCAACCAGTAGCCCAGGGTGCCGGCCAGTTCGTGCCAGCCCTTGATTTCCTTGGCCAGCGGGCGATTCTCGGCGATCAGGGTCGGCAGGTCGATGCCATAGAACATCACCTGGTGACCCAGGCCGCTGACCACCAGCCAGCCGAGCAGCGGCGTGGCGATCATGAACAGGTACAGCGCGATGTGCATCAGCTTCGACAGCAGCCTTTGCCAGGTCGGCGGGTTCGGTACGATCTTCGGCGCCACGCCGATGGCCCGGGCCACCAGCCGCAGCCAGACCAGGGCGAACACGGTCAGCCCGAGCATGTAGTGGAATTCGACGATCAGCGCCCGGCCACCACTGCCTTTGGGAAACTGGCCGCGAAACTCGATGCAGCCATAGACAATGACCAGTAGCACCAGCATCAACCAGTGCAGGGCGATCGACATGCTGCTGTAGCGGCTGTCGGTGTTCTTCCAGGGCATGGATTGTTCCTCACTCATCAGGGCGTGACGCTCCGTTCTTGAGCGGCGGAGTCGTTCCTACACTCTAATACGCTTTCGTGCCCTTTGCCTGAGGCAGATTGGCAGGGGCGTTGTGAAGTTTCGTGAATGAAAATGACTTTCTCCCTGCGGCTCCCTTCACGGGCTTGCCCGTGAAGAGGCGATGGTGTTTTATCGCCTGCCTGCGGAATTATCTCCCCGGTCCGGCACTCTGTTTGCTGAACCGTCCTCCACGAATCTCCCGCCGAACCCACGGACCCTGTTTTTCATGCTGATAGCCGTACTGATTTTCCTGCTGACCATTACCCTGGTGATCTGGCAGCCCAAGGGGCTCGGCGTGGGCTGGAGCGCCATGCTCGGTGCGCTGCTGGCCCTGCTCAGTGGAGTGGTCCAACTCAGCGATATCCCGCTGGTCTGGCAAATCATCTGGAATGCCACCGCGACCTTCATCGCCCTGATCATCATCAGCCTGCTGCTCGACGAGGCCGGCTTTTTCGCCTGGGCGGCGTTGCATGTCGCCCGCTGGGGGCAGGGCAGCGGACGCCGCCTGTTCGCCGCCTTCGTCCTGCTGGGGGCGCTGGTCTCGGCGTTGTTCGCCAACGATGGCGCGGCGTTGATCCTCACCCCGATCGTCATCGCCATGCTGCTGGCGTTGCGTTTCTCCAAGGCGGCGACCCTGGCCTTCGTCATGGCCGCCGGCTTCATCGCCGACACCGCCAGCCTGCCGCTGGTGGTGTCGAACCTGGTGAATATCGTTTCGGCGGACTATTTCCACATCGGTTTCAACGCCTATGCGGCGGTCATGGTGCCGGTGAACCTGGTCAGCGTGGCGGCGACGCTGCTGGTGCTGATGGTGTTTTTCCGCCGTGACATTCCGGCGCGATACGACCCCGAGCAACTGGAGGCTCCGACCAGCGCGATCCACGATCGGGCAACCTTCATTGCCGGCTGGTGGGTGCTGGGTATCCTGCTGGTCGGCTGTTTCGCCCTCGAGCCGCTTGGCATTCCCATCAGCGCCATTTCGGCGGTCTGCGCCGCGCTGCTGCTGGGGATCGCCGCCCGTGGCCACCGGATCTCCACGCGCAAGGTGTTGCGCGAGGCTCCGTGGCAGATCGTGATTTTCTCCCTGGGCATGTACCTGGTGGTGTATGGCCTGCGCAATGCCGGGTTGACCGGCTATCTCGCCGGCTGGCTCGACCGTTTCGCCGAGCACGGGGTCTGGGGCGCGGCCATGGGGACCGGGCTGCTGACCGCGTTTCTGTCGTCGATCATGAACAACCTGCCGACCGTGCTGATCGGCGCGCTGTCCATCGACGCCAGCCATGCCGGCGGGGTGGTCAAGGATGCGATGATCTATGCCAACGTCATCGGCAGCGACCTGGGGCCGAAGATCACCCCGATCGGCAGCCTGGCGACCCTGCTCTGGCTGCATGTGCTGGAGCGCAAGGATATTCGCATCGGCTGGGGGTACTACTTCAGGGTCGGGATCGTGCTGACCTTGCCGGTGCTGCTGGTGACCCTGGCGGCGCTGGCCCTGCGCTTGTCCGTGTAGATCGCCGCGAGGGCCCTCAAACCGACCCCGGCACGTTCGGCCACAGATCGGCCACCAGGAACAGCCGCTCGGCTTCCTCCCAGTCCCCCGCGCCATTGCGGGTCAGGCGTACCAGCAGTTGCGCCGGCGCCTGGGGTGCAAGTTGGTCCAGCCAGTCATCCAGCCGCTCTTCGGTCCAGGCCTGCTCCTCGCCGTAGTGCGCCGGAGCCAGCCAGGCGTGGCGCGGCAGCGGCTGCCAGCGCCCTGGCGGGCTCTGCACGCGAAAGTCCGCCCAGTCGCGCTGATGCAGCCAACGCCCGTGCAGATGCTGTGGATGCACCCCGCGCGGCGGACACGAATTGCCGGGCCACGGATACAGCAGATAACCGCCGAGCCACAGCTGTGCACTGAAGTGCCCGACTCCCAGCGCCGCCAGCGCTTCGCGGCTTTCCGGGCGGGCGGAGATCGGCAACTGGTGCTCGCTCAGGTGTGCCAGCTTGCGGTCCAGGCGGTCATGGCAGCCGGGGCCGAGCCAGCGCTCCGGCGCTTCGCCACGGCCTTGTTGCGGCCCCAGGTAGAGCTTGATCGCCAGCTCCAGATGATGCACGCCGTCGCGGTCGCGCAGCAGCAGGTCGAGTTCGCCCAGGGTATGGCCTTCGCGGCGGATCGGCAGGTTGGCGCCGATCAGTTCGATACCCGGTGCGTGGCGCACGGCGAACTGCCAGAGCCGCTCATAGTACAGCCCCAGTCGCCGGGTGGTGGCCTGGGCCAGCCAGTGCTGCAGCCCGGCACTGTCGCGATCCAGTTCGCGCAGCCAGTGTTCCAGCTGTGCGGGCGACTGCACCCAGTCGCTGCCGGCCAGCGGGTGGCGCTGGGGCCAGGGCGTGTCGAGGAGCATCGGCGGCGCCAGGATGACCCAGGCCAGGTCGCGCACTTCGGGGTGGCGCAACTGCCGGGGAAGGTTGAGCAAGCCGGGAAACAGGATCATTCTGCGAGCATAGCCGTTTGCTTCGAGGCTGAAAGGATTTTGTCTCGGACCGGGTTTCGCCCATAATCGTTCTTTTGCCTGCCGCAGAACCTTTTTCAGGAGCCCCATGGAGCAATTTCGCAATATCGGCATCATTGGCCGCCTGGGCAGTTCGCAGGTGCTGGATACCGTTCGCCGTCTCAAGCGTTTCCTGCTCGAGCGGCACATGCATGTGATCCTCGAGGACACCATCGCCGAAGTGCTGCCGGGCCACGGCCTGCAGACGTCTTCCCGGAAGATGCTCGGCGAGGTCTGCGACATGGTCATCGTCGTCGGCGGCGACGGCAGCCTGCTGGGCGCCGCCCGCGCGCTGGCGCGGCACAACGTGCCGGTGCTGGGGATCAACCGCGGCAACCTGGGCTTTCTCACCGATATCCGTCCGGACGACCTCGAGGTCGAGGTGGCCAAGGTCCTCGACGGCCACTATCTGGTGGAGAACCGCTTCCTGCTGCAAGCCGAAGTGCGCCGCCACGCGGAAGCCATCGGCCAGGGCGATGCGCTCAACGATGTAGTGCTGCACCCCGGCAAGTCGACGCGGATGATCGAGTTCGAGCTGTACATCGACGGCCAGTTCGTCTGCAGCCAGAAGGCCGACGGCCTGATCGTCGCCACCCCCACCGGTTCCACCGCCTACGCGCTGTCGGCCGGCGGCCCGATCATGCATCCCAAGCTCGATGCCATTGTGATCGTGCCGATGTACCCCCATACCTTGTCCAGCCGCCCCATCGTGGTGGATGGCAACAGCGAACTGAAAATCGTGGTATCCCGGGACATGCAGATCTACCCACAAGTCTCCTGCGACGGCCAGAACCATTTCACCTGCGCGCCGGGTGATACGGTGACCATCAGCAAGAAGCCGCAGAAACTGCGCCTGATCCACCCGCTGGATCACAACTATTACGAAGTCTGCAGGACCAAGCTCGGCTGGGGCAGCCGGTTGGGTGGTGGAGGCGACTGATGCTCGATCCCGCACGTGGCTACGATCTGATCGGTGATGTGCACGGTTGCGCTCATACTCTCGAACATCTGCTGGACATGCTCGGCTATCACAAGCTGGGCGGTGTCTGGCGGCATGCCTCGCGCATGGCGGTGTTCCTCGGCGATATCATCGACCGCGGCCCGCGCATTCGCGAGGCGTTGCACATCGTCCACGACATGGTCGAGGCCGGGCAGGCGCTGTGCATCATGGGCAACCACGAGTTCAACGCCCTGGGCTGGACCACGCCGGCGCCGCCGGAGAGTGGCAAGCACTTCGTCCGTGAGCACACGCCGCGCCACGCGCGCCTGCTGCACGAGACCCTGACCCAGTTCGAGGGGCACCCGGCCGACTGGCACGATTTCCTCGGCTGGTTCTATGAGTTGCCGCTGTTTCTCGATGCCGGACGTTTCCGCGTCGTCCATGCCTGCTGGGATGGCGGGCTGATCGAGCCGCTGCGCGCGCAGTATCCGCACGGCCGCATCGACGAGCACTTCGTCCAGGCGTCGGCGGTGTCCGGCAGCTTTGCCTGCACCGTGTTCGATCGCCTGCTGCGCGGCACCGACATGCGCCTGCCGGACGGCCTGACCCTGACCGGTGGCGACGGCCTGACCCGCGCGTTCTTCCGCACCAAATTCTGGGAGGACGATCCGCAGACCTACGGCGACATCGTCTTCCAGCCCGACGCCCTGCCCGAGCAGGTGGCGCGCAAGCCGCTGTCGCCGCGGGAGAAGAGCGCCTTGCTGCGCTACGGCCTGGAGGAACCGATGCTGTTCGTCGGTCACTACTGGCGCAGTGGCCGGCCGATGCCGATCCGTCCCAACCTGGCCTGCCTGGACTACAGCGCGGTGCTCTACGGCAAGCTGGCGGCCTATCGGCTGGACCAGGAAACCCGACTCGACCCGAACAAGTTCGTCTGGGTCGACGTCGAACGCCCCGAGGTTCCGAAATGACCGCCACCGCTGTCCTGCGCCTGCCACTGGGCACCGACCTCAGCGGCTTCGTGCAATTGCTGCAGCGCCTGCAGGTGCCGCATCGGGTCAACGAGGAACGCGGGGAGCAGGTGCTGTGGGTGCCGGAGTCGGTCAGTGCCGATGTGCTGGCGCTTTATCAGCGCTTCCCCGACGGCGATCCGCACAATCAACTGGAGGTGCCGTCACTGCCCGTGGCGCAGGCGCCCGTTCGGCCGAGCCTGGCCCAACAGGTGCGCCACAGCCCGGTCACCGCACTGGTGCTGTTGCTGACCCTGGTGGTCGGTGCGATCACCTGGCTGGGCGACAGCCTGGCGACGCTGCACTGGTTCACCTTTCTCGATTTTCGCGTGAGCGGCGAATACATCCAGTTCACCCCCCTGGACGATGGCCTGGCGGCGGGGCAGTGGTGGCGCCTGGTGACGCCGATGCTGCTGCACTTCGGTTTCCTGCACAGCGCCATGAACGGTATGTGGTACTGGGAACTGGGCAAGCGCATCGAACTGCGCCAGGGCGGCATCAACCTGCTGGGGTTGACCCTGCTGTTCAGCCTGGTGTCGAACTTCGCCCAATACTACGTCAGTGGCCCGACCCTGTTCGGCGGCCTGTCCGGTGTGCTCTACGGCCTGCTCGGGCATTGCTGGATCTACCAGTGGCTGGCGCCCAACCCGGTCTACCGGCTGCCCCGCGGGGTGCTGGCGATGATGCTGATCTGGTTGCTGGTGTGCCTGTCCGGAGTGATCTCTCTCATCGGTTTCGGCGAGATCGCCAACGGCGCCCACGTCGGTGGACTGCTCATCGGATGTTTCACCGGTCTGTTGGGTGGGCTGTGGTCCCGGCGTAAACTGGCCGCCTGATTCGAATGTCTTGAAAAAGTCTGGAGACTTTCAATGTCCTCTTTCATCGAAATGATTGAAAACATCACCCCCGATATCTACCAGAGCCTGAAACTGGCGGTGGAAATCGGCAAATGGTCCGACGGCCGCAAGCTCACCACCGAACAGCGGGAGCTGTCGTTGCAGGCGATGATCGCCTGGGAAACCCAGAACCTGCCGGAAGAGGAACGCACCGGCTACATGGGCCCGCAGGAGTGCGCGTCGAAGTCGGCGCCGATTCCGAACATCCTGTTCAAGTCGGATGCCATCCATTGATCGAGCTCGGCCGTGGTGCAGTCAGCAAGATGGCGACGCGTCTGGACGCGTCGACCGTGCAATATACATTCCGCCTGGGCGACAGCGAGGTGCCGGTCAATCCGCTGATCGGCCAGAAGCTGCGCCTGGAGTTCCTCGGCGCCATTCACTGCAGCCACTGCGGGCGCAAGACCAAGACCAGCTTCAGCCAGGGCTACTGCTACCCGTGCATGACCCAACTGGCGCAGTGCGACACCTGCATCATGAGCCCGGAACGCTGCCACTATGACGCCGGCACCTGCCGCGAGCCGGCCTGGGGCGAGCAGTTCTGCATGACCGACCACGTGGTCTACCTGGCCAACTCGTCGGGGATCAAGGTCGGCATCACCCGGGCCACCCAGTTGCCGACCCGCTGGCTCGACCAGGGCGCCAGCCAGGCGTTGCCGATCATGCGCGTGGCGACCCGCCAGCAGTCCGGCTTCGTCGAGGACCTGTTTCGCAGTCAGGTGGCCGACAAGACCAACTGGCGCGCCTTGCTCAAGGGCGATGCGCCGGCGGTGGACCTGCGCCAGGTGCGCGACCAGCTCTTCGAGTTCTGCGCCGAGGGCCTGCTGGCCCTGCAGGAGCGTTTCGGCCTGCAGGCGATCCAGCCGGTGCAGGACGTCGAGCCACTGGAAATCCGTTACCCGATCGAGGCCTACCCGACCAAGATCGTCAGCTTCAACCTGGACAAGAACCCGATTGCCGAAGGCACGCTGATGGGGATCAAGGGCCAATACCTGATCTTCGATACCGGCGTGATCAATATCCGTAAATACACGGCCTACCAGCTCGCCGTGCATCAGTAAAAGGACGCACCCATGCGCACCGAACAGCCGAAGATGATCTATCTGAAGGACTATCAGGCCCCCGAGTACCTGATAGACGAGACGCACCTGACCTTCGAGTTGTTCGAGGACCATACCCTGGTCCATGCGCAACTGCTGATGCGCCGCAACCCGGTACGCGGGGCGGGCCTGCCGCCGCTGGTGCTCGATGGCCAGTTGCTCGAACTGCTGTCGGTCAGCCTGGACGACCGCGAGCTGGGCGCCGCGGACTACCAGCTGGACGACAATCACCTGACCCTGCAACCGGCGAGTGAGCGTTTCACCGTCGATACCAGCGTGAAGATCCACCCGGAGAGCAACACCGCCCTGGAAGGCCTGTACAAGTCCAGCGGCATGTTCTGCACCCAGTGCGAAGCCGAGGGTTTCCGCAAGATCACCTACTACCTCGATCGCCCGGACGTGATGAGCAAATTCACCACCACGGTGATTGCCGAGCAGCACCAGTACCCGGTGTTGCTGTCCAACGGCAACCCGGTCGGCAGCGGCCCGCAGGAAGACGGACGGCACTGGGCGACCTGGGAAGACCCGTTCATGAAGCCAGCCTACCTGTTCGCGCTGGTGGCCGGTGACCTGTGGTGCGTCGAGGACAGCTTCACCACCATGACCGGGCGCAATGTCGCGCTGCGCATCTATGTCGAACCGGAAAACATCGACAAGTGCCAGCACGCCATGAACAGCCTGAAGAAGTCCATGCGCTGGGACGAGGAGGTCTATGGCCGCGAGTACGACCTGGACATCTTCATGATCGTCGCGGTCAACGACTTCAACATGGGCGCGATGGAGAACAAGGGCCTCAACATCTTCAACTCCAGCGCTGTGCTGGCCCGTGCCGAAACCGCCACCGACGCCGCGCACCAGCGGGTCGAGGCGATCGTCGCCCACGAATACTTCCACAACTGGTCGGGCAACCGCGTGACCTGCCGCGACTGGTTCCAGCTGTCGCTCAAGGAAGGTTTCACCGTGTTCCGCGATGCCGGGTTCTCCTCGGACATGAACTCGCGTACGGTCAAGCGCATCCAGGACGTCGCCTACCTGCGCACCCACCAGTTCGCCGAGGACGCCGGCCCGATGGCCCACGCGGTGCGGCCGGACAGCTTCATCGAGATTTCCAACTTCTACACCCTGACCGTCTACGAGAAGGGCTCTGAAGTGGTCGGCATGATCCACACCCTGCTCGGTGCCGAAGGCTTCCGCAAGGGCAGCGACCTGTACTTCGAGCGCCACGACGGCCAGGCGGTGACCTGCGACGACTTCGTCAAGGCCATGGAGGACGCCAACGGTGTCGACCTGACCCAGTTCAAGCGCTGGTACAGCCAGGCCGGCACCCCGCGCCTGGCGGTCAGCGACAGCTACGATGCGCAGGCGCAGACCTACAGCCTGACCTTCCGCCAGAGCTGCCCGCAGACACCGGACAAGCAGGAAAAACTGCCGTTCGTGATACCCGTGGAGCTGGGCCTGCTGGATGCCCAGGGCGCCGAGATCGCTCTGCAACTGGCGGGTGAGGCGGTGCCGGGGGCCACCAGTCGCGTGCTCTCGGTGAGCGAAGCCGAGCAGACCTTCACCTTCGTCGGCATTGCCGCCAAGCCGTTGCCGTCGCTGCTGCGCGGCTTCTCGGCCCCGGTCAGGCTGAGCTTCCCCTACGACCGCGATCAGTTGATGTTCCTGATGCAGCACGACAGCGACGGTTTCAACCGCTGGGATGCCGGCCAGCAACTGTCGGTGCAGGTGCTGCAGGACCTGATCGGGCAGCACCGCAAGGGCGAGGAACTGGTGCTCGACCAGCGCCTGGTCGTGGCCCTGCGCAGTGTACTGGCCAACGAGCAACTGGACCCGGCGATGGTCGCCGAGATGCTGTCGCTACCGAGCGAAGCCTACCTCACCGAGATCAGCGAAGTGGCTGAGGTCGACTCGATTCACGCGGCCCGCGAATTTGCCCGCCGGCAACTGGCCGAGCAACTGTTCGACAGCCTGTGGCAGCGTTACCAGGCCAACCGCGAGGTATCGAGGAACACCGCCTACATCGCCGAGAACGAGCATTTCGCCCGTCGTGCGCTGCAGAACATCGCGCTGTCCTACCTGATGCTCAGTGGCCAGCCGCAGGTACTGGCCGCGACCCTGGAGCAGTTCGACGCCGCCGACAACATGACCGAACGCCTGACCGCCCTGGCGGTGCTGGTGAATTCGCCGTTCGAGGAGGAGAAAGCCAAGGCCCTGGCGGTGTTCGCCGAGCACTTCAAGGACAACCCGCTGGTCATGGACCAGTGGTTCAGCGTGCAGGCCGGCAGCACGCTGCCCGGTGGCCTGGAGCGCGTCAGGGCACTCATGGAGCACCCGGCGTTCACCCTGCGCAACCCGAACAAGGTGCGTGCGCTGATCGGTGCGTTCGCCGGGCAGAACCTGGTCAACTTCCATGCGGCGGACGGTTCCGGCTATCGCTTCCTGGCGGACATCGTGATCCAGCTCAACGCGCTGAACCCGCAGATCGCCTCGCGCCAGCTGGCGCCGCTGACCCGCTGGCGCAAATACGACAAGGCCCGCCAGGCGTTGATGAAGGCCGAGCTGGAGCGTATCCGTGCTTCGGGCGAGCTGTCGGCGGACGTCTTCGAGGTGGTCAGCAAGAGCCTGGCCTAACCCGTACCGGGTGGGAGCAGGATTTATCCGCGAAGCCTTTAGCGCTCGGAAGGCCCCTTCGCGGATGAATCCTGTTCCCCTGGCCTGTGATCGTTCCCGCGCTCCGCGTGGGAATGCCTCCCCGGACGCTCGGCGTCCGCTCTTGTGACGCACAGCATCACGGCTGTGCTCCCAGGCAGAGCGTGTGAAGCATCATCCGTAGTCCTTGTTCATCATCCCTCCTGATGCCCCGATATTCATGTCCCCCCGCGATACCCCCGGGTTAACAAAAGATAACGTGGCGTCGATTGTCAGACGATTCCAAAGCCCGATAGGATAGTTCCAGCCTTGGAAGGGGCTCTAGATTGCCGGTTTCAGACGATCGGCAGTGCTGAAAACGTCCTCGAAGGCGCCCTGAAGGGTTGGATGACCTAACAATAATAAGGGGGAAAAGGTCTATGAATGAGCCTGTGAAGAGTACGGGTTCCCGTCGTCCGCCGAGCTGGCGGCGTGCGGTCTTGCTGACCTCGATGCTCTCTCTGTCCGGGCTGGGGCTGCCGGCCGGTTCGCTTTGCGCCGCCGAGGCCGGCACGGCCGACGGCGTCTACTCCATCGAATCCTCCAAGGCCGCCAAGGGCCTGTTGCTCGACGTGGTCCACGCCGGTGCCCGCCTGGTCGCCGTGGGGGATCGCGGGCATATCCTGTTTTCCGATGACCAGGGCACGACCTGGACCCAGGCCCGGGTGCCGACCCGACAACTGCTCACGGCGGTCTATTTCGTCGACGACAAGCACGGCTGGGCCGTCGGCCACGATGCGCAGATCCTCGCCAGCAACGACGGCGGTGCCACCTGGAGCAAGCAGTTCGAAGACCTCAAGCGCGAAGCGCCATTGCTGGACGTCTGGTTCAAGGATGCCAACACCGGTTTCGCCGTCGGCGCCTATGGGGCCCTGCTCGAAACCACTGATGGCGGCCAGCACTGGGAAGATGCCAGCGACCGCCTCGACAACGAAGACCAGTACCACCTCAACGCCATCGCCGCGGTCAAGGACTCCGGCCTGTTCATCGTCGGCGAGCAGGGCAGCATGTTCCGCTCGGCCGACTGGGGCCAGACCTGGGAACGCCTCGACGGTCCCTACCAGGGCTCGCTGTTCGGCGTGCTCGGTACCGCCGAGCCGAGCACCCTGCTGGCCTACGGCCTGCGCGGCAACCTCTATCGTTCCAGCGATTTCGGCTCCAACTGGGAGCCGGTCGAACTCAAGGCCGCCCGCGGGGCGCTGGAGTTCGGTCTGTCCGGCGGCGCCCTGCTGGCCGACGGTTCGCTGGTGATCGTCGGCAATGGTGGCAGTGTGATCCGCAGCACCGATGACGGCGTGACCTTCAGTGTCTTCAATCGTCCCGACCGCATTTCCCTATCGGCGGTCACCACGGCCGGCAACGGCAACCTGATCCTGGTCGGCCAGGGGGGCGCCCATGTCGCCTCGCCAACCGGCAGTGAGCAGGGCAAATAACAAGAAGGCGGGGAGTTTCACATGAGCAGTCATCATCAGGACAAGGCGACGTTTCTCGAACGCCTGATTTTCAACAACCGCCCGGCAGTGATCGTGATCTGCCTGCTGGTCAGCATCTTCCTGTTCTGGCAGGCGACGCTGATCCGTCCGTCCACCAGCTTCGAGAAAATGATTCCGCTCAAGCATCCGTTCATTGAAAAGATGATGGAGCACCGCAACGACCTGGCCAACCTCGGCAACACCGTGCGCATTTCGGTGGAGGCCCGGGACGGCGACATCTTCAGCAAGGCATACATGGACACCCTGCGCCAGATCCACGACGAGGTGTTCTACATCCCCGGTGTCGATCGCTCCGGCCTCAAGTCGCTGTGGAGCCCCAGCGTGCGCTGGACCGAAGTGACGGAGGAGGGCTTCGCCGGCGGCGAGGTGATCCCGCAGAGCTACAACGGCTCGGCCGACAGTCTCGACCAGCTGCGCAACAACGTGCTCAAGTCCGGCCAGGTCGGGCGCCTGGTGGCCAACGACTTCAAGTCGAGCATCGTCGATATCCCGCTGCTGGAGTCCTACCCGGACCCGCAGGACCAGGGCAGGCTGCTCAAACTGGACTATCAGAAGTTTTCCCACCAGCTCGAAGAGAAGATCCGCAACAAGTTCGAAGCGCAGAACCCCAACGTGAAGATCCACATCGTCGGTTTCGCCAAGAAGGTCGGCGACCTGATCGACGGCCTGATCATGGTGGTGATGTTCTTCGGCGTGGCCTTCGTCATCACCCTGGTGCTGCTGTACTGGTTCACCTGGTGTATCCGCAGCACCATCGCGGTGCTGATCACCACCCTGGTGGCGGTGATCTGGCAACTGGGGCTGATGCATGCCGCCGGTTTCGGCCTGGATCCGTACTCGATGCTGGTGCCGTTCCTGATCTTCGCCATCGGCATCTCCCACGGCGTGCAGAAAATCAACGGTATCGCCTTGCAGTCCAGTGAGGCCGACAATGCCCTGACGGCGGCGCGGCGAACCTTCCGGCAACTGTTCCTGCCGGGGATGATCGCGATCCTGGCCGATGCCGTGGGCTTCATCACGCTGCTGATCATCGATATCGGGGTGATCCGCGAACTGGCGATCGGCGCGTCGATCGGCGTGGCGGTGATCGTGTTCACCAACCTGATCCTGTTGCCGGTGGCGATTTCCTATGTCGGCATCAGCGGCAAGGCGGTCGAGCGCAGCAAGAAGGACGCGACCCGCGAACACCCGTTCTGGCGCCTGCTGTCGAACTTCGCCAGCCCCCGGGTGGCCCCGGTGTCGATTTTCCTGGCCCTGCTGGCCTTCGGTGGCGGCCTCTGGTACAGCCAGAACCTGAAGATCGGCGACCTCGACCAGGGTGCGCCGGAGCTGCGTCCCGACTCGCGCTACAACAAGGACAACAGCTTCATCATCAACAACTACTCCACCAGCTCCGACGTGCTGGTGGTGATGGTCAAGACCACGTCCGAGGGTTGCTCGCGCTACGCGGCCATGGCCCCGATCGACGAACTGATGTGGAAGATGCAGAACACCGAGGGCGTGCAGTCGGCGATCTCCCTGGTGACCGTGTCCAAGCAGATGATCAAGGGCATGAACGAGGGCAACCTGAAGTGGGAGACCCTGTCGCGCAACCCGGATGTGCTGAACAACTCCATCTCCCGCGCCGATGGCCTGTACAACGCCGACTGCTCGCTGGCGCCGGTGCTGGTGTTCCTCAACGACCACAAGGCTGCCACGCTGGACCGGGCGGTTCATGCGGTGCAGGACTTTGCCAAGGAGAACAGCAGGGAGGGCCTGGAATTCCTGCTTGCGGCCGGTAACGCCGGGATCGAGGCGGCGACCAACGAGGTGATCAAACAGGCGGAACTGACCATTCTGATCCTGGTGTACATCTGCGTCGCGGCCATGTGCATGATCACCTTCCGCTCCTGGGCGGCGACCCTGTGCATCGTCCTGCCGCTGGTGCTGACCTCGGTGCTGGGCAACGCGCTGATGGCCTTCATGGGGATCGGCGTGAAGGTCGCGACCCTGCCGGTGGTGGCGCTGGGCGTGGGCATCGGCGTGGACTACGGGATCTACATCTACAGCCGCCTGGAGAGTTTCCTGCGTGCCGGGCTGTCGTTGCAGGAGGCCTACTACCAGACCCTGCGTTCCACCGGCAAGGCGGTGCTGTTCACCGGCCTGTGCCTGGCGATCGGTGTCTGCACCTGGATCTTCTCGGCGATCAAGTTCCAGGCCGACATGGGCCTGATGCTGACCTTCATGCTCCTGTGGAACATGTTCGGGGCGCTGTGGCTGCTGCCGGCGCTGGCGCGGTTCCTGATCAAGCCGCAGAAGCTGGCGGGCAAGGTAGGGGGATCCTTGCTGGCCCATTGAGACCGTCAGAAAAGCTTCGCGGGCAAGTCGGATCGCCGCACCGCCAGCTCCTACAGGGGCGGTGTGCACCTCGGTCTTGTGCCTGGCACGGACCTGTAGGCGTCGGGCCTGCCCGCGAACCGCCCCTGGCGGGCACCCGCTGCGACGCAATATCGCCTATCATTGCCCCTTTCCCGAAAAATGATAGAAACCGCCATGATCGACACCTTGCCCACTGCCCTTGAAGCCTGCGACATGCTGGAAATCGACGGCCTGCACGCCTTCGATTTCACCCTCGACGATGCCGGCCTGCTGATCGAGTGCATGGATGGGCGCGCCGCCAAGCGTTGGAGCTTCAGCCTGGCCCAGGTGCAGGCGGCCACCTTCGACGAGACCCTGCAGAGCTGGGTCGTGGTCGGCGACTCCGGCGAGCATCGCCTGGTGTGCCTGAGTGCGTTCAGTGCCCGGGAGCAAGCGGAGGATGAACAGGATGATGCGTAAGTTCTGGCCCCTGCTGATGGCCGGCAGCATCGGCTCGATGCCGGTCCTGGCGGCCCCAGGCGACACCGTCCAGTTGCTGGTCGGCTCCTACACCGCCGGCAGGAGCGAAGGCATCTACCGCCTGCAGTTCGACAGCCGCACCGGCAAGCTCGACCCCAAGCCGCTGCAGGTGATCAAGACCGCCAATCCTTCCTGGCTGACCCTCTCCGGCGACCAGCGTCGGCTGTACGCGGTCAATGAAAACGGCCCCGGCCAGAAGGACCCGGTCGGCCGGGTCAGCAGCTACTCGATCGACCCCAGGAGCCACCAGCTCAAGCCGATCAACCAGGTGCAGAGCCTGGGCAGCGAGCCGACCCATGCCAGCCTGAGCGGCGACCAGCGCTACCTGTTCGTCGCCAACTATTCGGTACTGGAAGATCCGGGCGGCAGCCTGGCGGTACTGCCGGTGGATGCCAAGGGCAAGCTGTCGCCGCCGGTCCAGCTCAGCAGCCACCCGGCCAGCCTGGTCAACCTGGAGCGGCAGGCTTCGGCCCATGTGCATTCGGTGGTGTCGTCGCCGGACGGGCGTTTCGTCTTCGCCAGCGACCTGGGTGCGGACAGGATTTTCGTCTACCGGTATGACCCCAAGGCCAACCCGGAACGGCCGCTGACCCCGGCCAACCCGGCCTACGTGCAATTGCCGCCGGGCAGTGGTCCACGACACCTGCTGTTCAGCGCCGATGGCAAGCATGCCTGGCTGAGCACCGAAATGAGCGCGCAGATCACCGTGTTCGACTACCAGGACGGCAAGCTCACCCAGAAGCAGCGGGTGGAACTGGCTGACCAGCAGCCGCTGTCGGACAAGGCCGCCGCGGCCCTGCATGCCTCGAAGGACGGCAAGTTCCTCTATGCCAGCAACCGTGGCACCGCCAACCAGTTGCTGGTGTTCGCCATCGACCCGGCCAGCGGCGAGCTCAAGGAACTGCAACGGCGTTCGGTGGAAGGCGATCACCCGCGTGAGTTCACCCTCGATCCGAGCGGCAGGTTCCTGCTGGTGGCCAACCAGAAGAGCAACCAGATCGTGGTCATCGAGCGCGATGCCGACACCGGCCTGTTGGGCAAAACCGTGCAGACCTTGCCCTTCGAGGCGCCGAGCTACCTCGGCTTCCTGCCGCGACAATAGACCGCAGGCCCCGGTTTACAAGGGGCTTGCACTTCTATTAATCACGCTGATATCCGCTACTGCTGCAATGAATTTCAACCCGAACAGCTCTCGGATGTACTTTGGACTCACGGCCTGAAAGGGCAAGCAAGCCAACTGACATTCGAGGGTTTTCGACATGAACTTCAATCTCTTCTCCATCATCGCCGCTTCCGCCATCTCTGCCAGCGTTGCCCTGCCAGCCAGTGCCAGCGTCGAGATCAGCGAGAAAAAATCCCATACCCAGAGCTACACCCCCAAGTACCTGCAACAAAGCGCCAACTTCTACGCCGCCCTGGATCACAAGGCTCAACACTGAGCGCTGAACCAGCCCGCAACGCCGGAGCGAATGCACTCATTCGGCAGTTGGTCCATTGACCGCCTGCCATGAGAGTGAATTCGCCCCGGCGTTGTCGTTTCTGCCGTTTTTGTTTCAACCCGATAACAGGATTCATATAAGCCGGGATTAAATTTGACGCTGGCTTATTGACTCTTGGCGATTAATATTGCTGATAACGACTATTTAAATAGTTGCCTACTTAGTTATGCGGTTATGATGGATCCTATAGGCATGACATTCGCCTGTGGAGAAAGAACACCATGGCCAGCAACCTCCTGACATCTGCCCGACACGGCGCCTACCTGGCTATTGGCCTGTATGTGGCGCTGGTGCTCGTCATCAGTCTGTCGAGCCTGCTGCACGGCTCGGACGATGCGGCGATCCAGTTGGCGACGCCGAGCATTCCGCTCGAACACAAGACTCAGTCCGCCGGCGTGCTCGCGCACAACGCCGACGCCGGGGCCTGATTCACGGCTGACGCTAGCGGGTCAGTCGGCAGCTGTAGCCGGCTTGGCCATTACCGCGATAAACAGCGGTGAGGCGAGAAACCGCTCCAGCCAGTCCCGCAGTCGCCGATAGGGTGTCTGCGCGAACCACTCCCGATCGACATGGGCGAACTGCCGGACAAAGGGGGCCAGGGCCATGTCAGCCAGGCTGCGATGCTCGGCCATCAACCAGTCGCGCTGTTGCAGCAGATCTTCCAGTTTACGCAGGAACGGCTCGGCCTCGGCCCGGTAGTGCTCCATCGGAAACGCCGGGTAGCGCACCGCGTATTTGTAGCGGTCCAGCCGCCGCTTGAAGTCGCCGTCGTTTTCCTCGATCAGGGCCATTGCGGCCCGGGCGGCCAGCGGGTCGCCCTGTAGCAGCCAATCTTCAGGGTCATGCCGGGCCAGCGCCCAGTGCATGATCTCCAGGCTCTGTTCGATCACCTGCCCATCGCCGCAGGCCAGCACCGGCACCGTACCCTTGGCTGACAGCGCGAGCATCGCCGCCGGCTTGGCCTTGAGGCTGACTTCCTCGATCTGCACCGCCACGCCCGAGTAGCGCAGCGCCAGGCGCGCACGCATGGCGTAGGGGCAGCGGCGGAAGGAGTAGAGCAGCGCCGTTTTCATTTCACCTCCAGGGTACTCAGGCCGTTGCCCTGGCGTTGCACCTGGATCTGCACCGGGATGCGTTCGTGCATTTCCTGCACGTGGGAAATCACTGCGACCTTGCGCCCCTGGGCCTGCAGACCGTCGAGGGCGTCCATCGCCAGTTGCAGCGATTGCGGATCGAGGCTGCCGAAGCCCTCGTCGATGAACAGCGATTCGATCTTCAGCGTGCTCGAAGCCATCGAGGCAAGCCCGAGGGCCAGGGCCAGCGACACCAGGAACGTCTCGCCGCCGGACAACGAATGCACCGAGCGCAGTTCGTCCCCCATTTCGGTGTCCAGCACCAGCAGCCCGAGCATGCTGCCGCCGCGCTTGAGGCGGTAGCGCCGCACCAACTGACGCAGTTGCACGTTGGCATGGTGGACCAGCAGGTCGAGGTTGTAGGCCTGGGCCAGCTTGCGGAAGCGGTCGCCGGTCGCCGAGCCGATCAGCGCATCCAGGCGCGCCCAGCGCTGGTACTCGGCATAGGCATGGGCAATGCGCTGCGCCAGCGCCTGGTTGGCATCCTGCCGACGTTGGTCGTCGACCTGTTCGGCCCGCAGTTCGGCGCAGTGCTGTTCGCTGGCGGCGAACTGCTGCTGACAGTCGGCCAAGGCGCTGGCCAACTGCTCGGCGTCGGGGTTGCCGTTGTGCTGGGCCTGGTGCGCCTGCAGGCGCTGTTCGCGCTCCTGCAGCAGAACCTGGGCCTGTTCGACGGCCTTTTCGTTGCGCAGCAGGTGTTGGCGCAGCTCGGCGACCTGGCTGTCGTCCAGTGCCAGCAAACTCTGCAGGGCGCTGTCGTCCAGTTCCGGGTGGCCGGTGCGCCATTCGGCGATCTTCCCCGCCAGCGCGTTGGCCTCCTGTTCCAGGGCCTGCTGATGCTCCTCCCGGGCCTTGAGCTCGGTCGCGATTTGTACCCGTTGCGTGCGCGTGTCCTGTAACGCCTGGGTGGTGCTGCTCTCGGCCTGGCGCGCCTGTTCCACCGCCTGCTCGAGTTGCTGCTGCCAGTGATCGGCACTGTCGTGTCCACCGAGCAGTTGGCTCAGTTGCTGCTGGCTGGCCTGCTGCTGCGCGGCCAGTGCCTCGAACTGTTGCCTTGCGCCTTGCCACTGCTGTTCGCGGCTTTGCTGGCGCTCCAGTTCCAGCTCCAGGGCCTGTTGGCGCTGTTGCTGTTCGGCCAGTTCATCGCGTTGCTGTTCCCGTTGCTGCAGGCGCTCGGCCAGCTGCCGGTCCAGTTGCAGGAAGGTCGCCGCCGGTTCGTTGCGCAGGGCCTCCAGGGTCGGGGCCGGCAGCAGGGTGGCGAAGGCCGCCAGTTCATCGTCCAGGCGCTGGCGGTCGCCGGCCAGTTCGCGCTGCTGCTGCTCCAGTTGCCCGGCGGCCTGCTGGTGCGCGGCTTCGGCCTGGCGCAGTTGCTGGGTCAGTCGCGCGGCGTCCTGCTGCAGGGTGAGCAGGGCGTTCTGGCGCTGCTCGTCGCGTGTCAGGTTCTGGTTCAACTGGCTGGTTTGCCGCTCCAGCCAGGCATCGCGCTGGTCGGCGTGCTGGTCCAGCAGTTGGGCCGCCAGCGGATGCGCTTCCAGGCTGGGCGCCAGGGCCTGCTGCTGGCTCGTCAAGTGCTCCTGCTGGGCCAGCAGTTCCTTCTGCTGGGCGATCAGCCCACCCACCTCGGCACGCAGTTCGGTAAGCCGTTCCTTGAGCCGGTCCACGGCAGCCTGGGCATTGGCCTGTTCACTTTCATCGTGGCGGCCAAGGCTCTGCAGCAGTGCCTCGGGCTGATGGTAGGGATGTTCGTGGCTGCCGCAGACCGGGCAGGGCTGGTCATCCTGCAACTGTGCGCGCAGTTCCTCGACGCTGGCATTGCGGGCCAGGCGTTGACGTTCGAGCAGTTCGCGGGTGACGTTGAGCGTCTGTTCGGCCACCTCCAGTTCGGCCTTGGCCCTGACTCCGTCCTGGGTCAGGCGCTCACGCTCCTGCTGGGCGCTGCTCAGGCGTTGCTGCAATTGGGCGGCGCGTTGGTCCAGGTCCTTTTGGCTGGACCATAGCCGGGCCAGGTCCTCGACGGCCCGCAACTGCTTGCGGTTGTCCTGCAGCAGGCTGCCGAGAATGCCGATCTGCTCGGCCACGGCGTCCGGTTCAGCGGCAGCCTCCTGATAGAGGACTTCCAGTTGCTGTTTCTGGGTGCCCAGCGCCTGCGCGGTTTCGCCGGCGGTGCGTTCGAGGCCGGCCAGTTCGGCCTGGCCCTGGTTGAGCCGGTTGCCGATCAGCATCAACTGCTGCAGGCGGTCGCGGTAGGCGGTCCAGGCCTCGCTCAAGGGCGCGAGATCGCTGCTGTGCTCCAGTTGCGTGGCAATCTGTTGCAGGCGCTCGGCAATCTGCTGCTGCCGCTCCTGCAGGGCCTGGATGGTCGCCTGGCCCTGGTCCCGGGCCTGCTGCGCAGTGTCTTGTGCCTGGGCGGCGAGTGCCGCATCCCTGGCCAGTCGGGCGAGGTTGCCTTGCTCGTCGAAGGCCTGGCGCAGCAGCGGGGCGCTGCCGCTCTGCTGCTGTTGCGCGCTGTTCAGTGCGGCCTGGGCGGTGGTCAGAGCCTGTTCCAGCTGTGCCTGGCGTTCGCTCAGCGCCTCATGCTGCTGGCGCTGCTGCGTGATCTGCTCGGCCAGGGGCGGCAGTTGCCCATCGATTTCCAGCTTGCGGGCAAACTGGTGCCGTTGCGGGGCCAACTGCTCCAGCCGTGTCAGCTTCAGGCGCTCGTCGGCCAGTGCCTGCTCTTGTTGCCGGAGGCTTTCCAGTTGTTCGGCAGCCGCCTGGCGGGCGTCCTGCAACTGCTGCAATTCCTTGAGCCAGCCGTGCTGCTGTTCGAGCTGGCGCAGTCGGGCCTTGTGCAGTTCCAACTGTCGCTGCGCGCTGTCGAAGCGTTCGTCGAGTTCGGCGCGGGCTTCGGGGCTCATCGGGGTGAGGCCCACCGCCTGGTCCTGCAACAGCTTGTGGGCTTCGCGGGCTTCCTTGGCCTTGTCGAAGGCGCGGCGACCGAGGCGAGTGTAGAGCGCGGTGTCGGTGAGCTTTTCCAGCAGTTCACTGCGTTCGTTGTCATCGGCCTTGAGGAAGGCGCTGAACTCGCTCTGGGCCAGCAGCACGGCGCGGGTGAACTGCTCGAAGTTCAGGCCGAGGCAGGCTTCCAGCTGGGCCTTATATTCGCCTTTCTGGCTGGCCAGCAACTGATCGCTGTCGAGGTCGCGCAAGCTCTGGCGGCTGGCCTGCAGCTTGCCATTGGCCTTGTCCCGGGCGCGGTTGGCTTCCCAGCGGGCGCGGTAGCGGCGACCGTCGATCCCGACGAAATCGACTTCGGCGAAGCCGGCACCGGTACCGCGGCGCAACAGGGTGCGGGGATCGCCGGTGCTGATTTCGCCATCGGCATCCGGCACCTTGGCATCGCGCGAGGCAGTGTTCAGCCGGGGGACGGCGCCGAACAGTGCCAGGCAGAGGGCGTCGAGCAGGGTGCTCTTGCCGGCGCCGGTCGGTCCGGTGATGGCGAACAGGCCGGTGCTGGCCAGCGGCTCGGCGGTGAAGTCCAGTTCGAACGGGCCGGCCAGGGAGGCGAGGTTCTTCAGGCGAATGGCAAGAATCTTCATGGCTGCTCGTCCTCCAGCTGCACTTCCTGCAACAGCAGGGCGAAGTCATCGAGGGTCTGCGCGTCCACTTCGTTGCCGTAGTGGTCCTGCCAGGCGCGGCTGAACAGGTCCTGGGGGCTGAGCTGGTCGAGCTCGACCAGGCGTGCGTTATCTTCCTCGTCTTCGCGTGCACCGCGGCCGGCGTATTCGGCGGCGATGCGCACCAGGCGCACGGCCTTGCCCTGCAGGGCACTTTCGATCTGCTGGCGCAGGTCCGGCTGCGGTTCGTCGAGGCGTACCCGCACCTCCAGCCAGGGTTGGCGTTGCAGGTCGGCCAGCAGGTCGACATCGGGCAGCTCGGCGAGCCTTTCCAGGATTTCGGCGAAGGGCAGCGGGCCCAGGCGTTGCAGGTCGACGGCGCGTGGTACCAGGCGTGGTTCGACGCTGACCAGGGTTTCGCCGTCGAGCACGATATCGAGGATCTGGTGTTTGTAGCCGATCTCCGAGAACGACAGCGGGATGGGTGAGCCGCTGTAGCGGATACGTTCTTCGCCGTTGACCTTCTGCGGCTTGTGCAGGTGACCCAGGGCGACGTAGCTGACGCTGGCATCGAACAGACTGGCGGGCAGGGCCTCGGCGCTGCCGATGATCAGGCTGCGTTCGGAGTCTTCGGAAACCGAGCCGCCGGCCATGTGCGCGTGGCTGATGGCGACCAGTGCCTGGCCGGGCTGGCGCCTGGCCTTGGCCGCCTCGATCAGCCAGCGGTGGACCTGGCCGATGCCACGCAGGTAATCGTCGCCCAGCAGCGCGCCGGTGACTTCGGCCGGGCGCAGGAAGGGCAGGGCCAGGCACCAGCCGGCGATCTCGCCGTTGGCGGCGGGCAGCGGGATCAGCAGGCGCTCGCTGTCGAGCTGGCCGTCCTCTAGCCAGAGCACCCGGCCCAGGGCGTGGGTGCGCAGGCGGCGCATCAGCGGCGCCGGCAGTTCGATGCGGGAGCCGGAGTCGTGGTTGCCGGCAATCATCACGATAGTCAGTTGCGGCTGTTGCTCGTGGGCGCTGACGATGAAGTCGTAGAGGCGCTCCTGGGCTTTGACCGGCGGGTTGACGGTGTCGAAGATATCGCCGGCGATCAGCAGTACGTCCGGTCGTTGGCTGGCCAGCTGGGCGAGCAGCCAGGTCAGGAAGCAGGCGTGTTCGAAATCCCGTTCCTGGCCATGAAGGTTCTGGCCCAGGTGCCAGTCGGAGGTATGAAACAGGCGCAAGGCAAACTCCGCGAAGACGGTGGCGACCGCTCAGGACAAGGTGGCGGTGCGAAAGACCGACAAGTCTACTGGTAAATCCGCGGGGAGTGGCGATACGGGTTTTGAGGCATCAGGAAATTTCGCCTTGGCGCCCTTTTTTCGCCTTCCCCTGTGCCGGGCTTACTTGGGGTACAGCGGCGGTAGCCCGCTGTCGCCGACCGGGGCCTGGACCCGTTCGGCCGCCGGGATGGCGCGAACCACCCGCCACAGTTCCTCGCCTTGCCAGTACTGGCCGGTCTCGCTGTACAACGCGCCATTCAGGCCGTCCAGGGCATCGGACAGCGGTACGAAGCGCGCGGCCATCTCGGCCAGGGTCTCCGGCTGCTGCCGGGCCCAGGCATCGAGCGCCTGGCGCGTGGCCTGGGGATCGTTGGCCAGGCAGGTGCGCTTGAGGTCGTCGAGCAGGGTCCGCGGGCTCGGTCCGGCCTGGGCGGCGCGGTGCACCGCCGGCTGCGAGCGGGCGCGCCACCACAGGCCGAAGCCGAGCAGGGTGGTGCAGGCCAGCAGCAGCGTGCTGAGCTTCCAGATCCACAGGCTCGCCGCGTCGGCGGCGATGTTCGCCGGTACGCTGTTGACCGGCGTATCCACTGCCAGGCTCGGGTTGTTCGTGACCTGCAGGCTGCGCGCCGGCAGGGTGGTGCGCTCCACGTGCTCTTCGTGGGTGTTCCACCAGACCACGCTGATCGCCGGCAGCTCAAAGGTGCCGCTGTGGGTCGGGACCAGGGCTTCACGTTCTTCGCGACTGCCGATCAGGCCGCGTTCGCTGTTCTGGTTGCTCAGTTGCGGCTGGTCCGGGTAGCGGCGCAGGCCGCTGATACTGGTGGCCGGCAGCGGTGGCAACTGGGCGCTGGACAGGCCTTCGGCCTTGAGGGTGAGGCTGCGGGTCAGCGAGTCGCCGACCTGGCTGTGGTCCGGCTCCGGGCTCCAGCTTTCGCCCAGGCTCAGGCTGCGCGCCGGCAGCCATGGTGCATCGGCGGGCCAGGCCGCCGGTTGCGGTTTGACGTCGAGGGTCATCTCGGCCGAGCTGACGTGAATCAGCTTGCCGGGCTTGGGGCCGGCCGGTGTCTGGCCCTGATTCTGGCCCTGGCCGGTCTCCGCCAGGGTGGCGCTGAACACCAGCGCCGGAATCGCCAGCTTGCCGCTGTGCTGCGGGTAGATGGCATAGCGCAGCTCGATCACGCCATGGCGCACGCCGTTGATCAGCTTCTCGTAGGTGCGCGATTCGCCCAACTGCTCGATACGTGCATCGCCCAGTTGCAGCGGGCTGAGGTTGCTGTCGTCATACAGCGACACCGAATGGTAGATGCGCAGGGTCAGCACCGCCTGGGCCTGGACATAGACGCTGTCCTGGTCAAGGCTGGTTTCGATGAACACCGAGGCCAGGCTGTTGGTCGGTTCCTGCTGGTCGCTCTGCACCACCTGCAGGGTGATCGGCTGGCTCTGCAGTTCGCCCAGTTGCAAGGCGGGAATCACCACGTCGCCGCTGTGTCGTGGCAGCAGGGTGATGATCCAGCGGGTCGTCGCCTGCTTGTCGCCGCCCAGGGTGGTCAACTGGTTGACCTGGCGCGTGCCGCGCACTTCGAACTCGCCGGCCAGCGGCTCCAGGTCCGGCTTGCCGAACTGCGTGACATCCCGCGATTCCAGGGTCAGTTCCACCGATTCACCGGAATTCACGCGCGTGCGGTCGACGCTGGCGAGCAGCCCGTCGGCATGGGCCGGCAGGCTCCAGCAGAGCAGCCACAGCAAGAGGGCGGAAAAGCGGTTGATCATCGGGTCTTGTCCTGATGGAGCTGTTGTTCGTACCAGAATTTGCGCCTGAGCAGCTCGCCCGGATCGTCGGGGATCTGCCGCAGCCATTGTTCGAGGGCCTGGCGCTGTTCGCCCTCGATATTCTGCGCGGCGCTGCGCAGCGGTGGGCGGGTGGTCCGTTCGTCGTCCAGCTCGCTGCCCGGTACCTCATTATCACCTGTTGGCGCGGCCGAGGCATCGGTCGATGCAGTGTTCGGCGGCGGGTCCTGGGTCTGTGGCACGGCCTCGGCTGCCTGTGGCTGCGCGGGTGTGGCGCTGCTGGAGGAGGCGTCGTGCAGAGTGGAGGACGGCTCGCCGGTGGCGGCGGTTTCGTCGGGCTTGACCGGCTGGGGTTCGGAGCGGCTGCGTTGCTCTTCCAGTATCTGCTCCACCAGGGCCTTGTTTCTCAGCGCCGGGCGCAGGTCGGGCTGGCGTTCCAGGGCCTGTTCATAGGCGTCCAGGGCGGCCTCCAGCTCGCCGCCCTGGGCCAGGGCATTGCCGCGGTTGTAATGGGCGTTGGCATCGTCGCCTTCGGCGAACTTGCGGGCCGCTGCCGTATAGTCGCCGGCTTCGTAGAGCGCCAGGCCCTGCCATTGCGGGTCGTCGAAATGCCTGGCCGCCTCCAGCGGGCGCTGCTGCTCCAGTAGCCGCATGCCTTGTTGATCCGGACGCAGCCACAGGTCGGTGAATTCGAAGGCCTGGCTCGGTGGCGGGAACATCAGCAACAGCGGCAGGCAGAACAGCCAGCCGCGCCGGCCGGCACAGGCGGCCAGCACCAGCAAGGGCAGCAGCAGCCAGTAGCCCTGGTCTTCCCAACTGTCGAGCTGGACGAACTGGCCATCGTCGCGCAGATGCCGTGGCCCGTCGAGCAGGCCGAGGCCGCGCAGGTCGCTTTCGTCGACACGGCTCTGGCGATAGCGGCCGCCGACTTCCGTGGCGAAGGCCTTGAGGCCCGGGCTGTCGAGGCGCGGTACGCGGATCGCGCCCTGGGCATCCTTGAGGAAACCGCCATTCTCCTCGGCGACCGGGGCACCGTCGCGCGTACCGACACCGAGGATCAGCAGGCTGTGGGGCTGTTGCGCCAGGGCCTGGCGGATGCCTTCGCGTTCCTGTTCACTGAGGGACGAGCCGATCAGCAGCAGCCGTCCCTGGCCCTGGGCGCCGCGTTCGAGCAGGGTCAGCGCCTTGGCGACCGCGAGGTCGGCGCGATGGCCCGGTTCGGGCATGATCGATGGCTTCAGCGCATCCAGCAGGTTGCGGCTGGTGCCCATGTCATCGGACAGCGGCACCAGGGTGTGGGCGCTGCCGGCATAGACGATGATCGCCGTCTGCGCATCGCTGCGCGCGCGCATCAGGTCGAACAGCTTGCGCCGGGCCTGTTCCAGGCGGTTTGGTGCGATATCGGTGGCGAGCATGTCCGGGGTCAGCTCCAGCAGCACCACCAGCGGGTCCTGGGGCTTCTGGGTCGATTGCTCGATGCGCTGCCAGCTCGGGCCGAGCAGGGCCAGCAGGGCCAGGGCCCAGCCCAGGCCGAGGACCACCCACGGCAGCCGGCTCTCGCGACCGCTGCCGCCACCGAGCAGTACGCGATGGAAGGCCGGCGGCAGGATCATCTGCCAGCGTCCGGCCCGTTTCTGCCGATGCCAGAGCCGCCACAACAACCAGCCGAGCAGGGGCAACAGCACCAGCCAGGCGGGGCGGAACCAGTGTGGCCAGAGGCCTGAGAGGAATTCGCCGCTCATCGGCGCCTCCGCAGGCGCAGGCGCTTGAGGCGTTCACGCCACTCGGGGTGCTGCGGGAGGAACTGGCGACGCGCCAGCCAGCGTTGCAGCAGGTTGTCCGGCCACTGCTCGCGGGCCACCAGCAGCAGGCTCAGGGCCAATGCCAGGGCCAGCGGCCAGTGATAGAGGGCGCGGGCGGGGCGGGCCTGGGTCGGTTGCTGGGCCACCGGTTCGAGTTTGTCCAGGGTGCTGCGGATGTTTTGCAGTTCCTGGCCGTCGCGGGCGCGGAAATACTGGCCACCGGTGATCTGGGCGATTTCCTTGAGGGCCGGTTCGTCGAGGTCCATGCTCGGGTTCAGTCCGAGCATCGACAGGCTGCCGCTCTGTTCCGGGTCGGCCCCGATGCCGATCGGGTAGATTTTCACCTGCTCCTCGGCCGCCAGACGGGCCGCGGTGATCGGGTCGATCTGGCCGCCGTTGTTGGCGCCATCGGTCACCAGGATCAGCACCCGGCTTTGGGCCGGCCGCTGGCGCAGGCGCTTGAGGGCCAGGCCGATGGCATCGCCGATGGCGGTGTTCTTGCCGGCGATGCCGATCTTCGCTTCATCCAGCCAGACCCGCACGGTGCGCCGGTCGAAAGTCAGCGGCGCCTGGACGTAGGCCTTGCTGCCGAACAGGATCAGCCCGACCCGATCGCCTTCGCGGCTTTCGAGAAAGTCGCCCAGCAGGTGCTGGACCAGGCTCAGGCGGCTGACGTCTTCACCTTGCCAGCGCATGTCGGGATATTCCATGGAGCCGGAGACGTCCACCGCGACCAGCAGGTCGCGGCCGCTGGCGGCGATCGGCAAGGGTTCGCCCAGCCACTGCGGTCGGGCGGCGGCGATCAACAGCAGCAGCCAGAGCAGCACGAAGCGCGCCTGCTGGCGCCAGCCGGGCAGGTTGAGGCGGGCACGACGGCGGGCCAGGGTTTCGAGATCGGCAAGAAAACTGACCTTCAGCGCCGCCTCGCCGCTGTCGGCCACCGGCAGCACCAGCCGCAGCAGCCAGGGCAGCGGGAACAGGGCGAAGATCCACGGCCAGGCGAACTCAAACATGCTTGCGGATCCAGGTGTCGATGGCCTGGTTCAGGCCGGCGATGGCCTTGTCGTCGAGTTTGCACTCGGGCTTGTAGGCGCCCTCCACCAGCACCATCCAGCGCGTCAGGCCGGCGGCCGGGCAGCGGTTGTCGAGGAAGGCCAGCCACTGGCGGCCATTGAGCGTATGACTCTGGCTGCCCGGGTAGTGGTTGCGGCACAGGCGCTTGAGCAGTCCGTTGAGTTGCTGCAGCCAGGCGCCGGCCGGAGCGCCGTCGTAGGGTTTGGGCAGGCGCGCGAGCTCCTCCAGCGCGGCCAGCCGTAACGGGTCCAGCGGCTGTTCGGCACGCGGCAGCGGACGTCGTGCCAGCAGCCAGCGTCGCAGGTACCAGAGGCCGACGCCCAGCAGCGGCATCGCCAGCATCAGCAGCCACCAGCCCGGTGCTGGCGGCCAGAAACCCTGTACCGGTGGGGTGATCAGCGGTTGCAACTGGTCCAGGCCGCTCATGACGGTTTTCCCGGCCGTTGCGGGTTGAGGTACTCGCGCAACTGCTCGACCATTTCGCCCTGGGTGCTCAGGGGCATCAACAGCACCCGCAGCTTCTGCGCCAGCAGTTCCCAGCGGGCGGCCCGCGCGTCGCCCTGGGCACGATAGGCCTGGCGCAGTTCCGGGTTCAGCGTGTCGAGCTCCAGCAGCGCGCCACGGTCGGCGAAGCGCAGCAGGCCGGCGGCGGGCAGGGCGTGGTCGAGCGGGTCGGACACCGGCAGCAGCAACAGGTCGCAATGACGCGACAGCAGGCTCAACTGACGTTCGGCGGCATCGGTCAGCGCGCGCTCGTCGCAGATCACGATCACCAGGCTGCCCGGGCGCAGCACTTCCCGCGCACGGATCAGCGCCTGGCCCAGGGTATCCTGGCCGGCGGCGACGTCGGTGTGCAGCGAATGGTTGACCCGCACCAGCCGGTTGAGCAGTTGCAACAGGCTCTGCTTGCTGCGCCGCGGCTTGATTTCATAGTGCTCGTTGTCGCCGTAGACCAGCCCGCCGACCCGGTCGTTATGACCCAGCGCGGCCCAGCCGATCAGGCTGGCGGCCTGGGCGGCGAGCACCGATTTGAACATCTGCCCGGAGCCGAAGAACAATTGCCGGCTCTGCTCGACGAGGATGAAAATCGGTCGCTCGCGCTCCTCGTGGAACAGCTTGGTATGCGGTTCCTGGGTTCGCGCGGTGACCCGCCAGTCGATGGTGCGCACGTCGTCGCCGGCCTGGTAGACCCGCACCTGGTCGAAGTCCACACCACGGCCGCGCAGTTTCGAATGGTGCAGGCCGATCAGCGGGCTGCGCTGGCTCGGCGTCGAGAACAGCCGTACTTCGCGCACGCGATGACGCATCTCGATCAACTCGGCGAGAGTGGTACGGATGCCGGGCTCGGCGGGTAGCGGGGTGATCATTGTCGGGGTCAGGCGACGGCGACGACGTCGAGAATCCGCTGGACGACCCGATCCTGGTCGATCCCCGCCGCCTCGGCTTCGAACGACAGGATGATGCGGTGGCGCAGTACATCGAACAGCACCGCCTGGATATCTTCCGGGCTGACGAAGTCGCGTCCGGCCATCCAGGCGTGGGCGCGGGCGCAGCGGTCGAGGGCGATCGAACCGCGGGGGCTGGCGCCGTAGGCGATCCACTCGGCCATTTCCGCGTCGAACTTGGCGGGACTGCGGGTCGCCATCACCAGTTGGACCAGGTACTCCTCCACGGCGTCGGCCATGTACAGGCCGAGGATTTCCTTGCGCGCGGCGAAGATCGCCTGCTGGCTGACCCGGCGTTCGGGCTTGGCCTCGCCGTTGAGCGCTTCACCGCGGGCCTGCTGCAGGATCCGCCGTTCGACGGCGGCATCCGGGAAGCCGATCTTGACGTGCATCAGGAAACGGTCGAGCTGGGCTTCCGGCAATGGATAGGTGCCCTCCTGCTCGATCGGGTTCTGGGTCGCCATCACCAGGAACAGTGGCGACAGGTCATAGGTGCTGCGTCCAACGCTGACCTGGCGCTCGGCCATGGCTTCGAGCAGCGCCGACTGGACCTTGGCCGGGGCCCGGTTGATCTCGTCGGCCAGCACCAGGTTGTGGAAGATCGGCCCCTGCTGGAACACGAAGCTGCCGGTTTCGGGCCGATAGATCTCGGTACCGGTGATGTCGGCGGGCAGCAGGTCGGGCGTGAACTGGATGCGATGGAACTGCGCTTCGATGCCTTCGGCCAGCTCCTTGATGGCCTTGGTCTTGGCCAGGCCGGGGGCGCCCTCGACCAGCATGTGGCCGTCGGCCAGCAGGGCGATCAGCAGGCGCTCGATGAGCTTTTCCTGGCCGAGAATCTGCGCTGAGAGAAAGGTTCGCAGCGCCAGCAGCGCTTCACGATGTTCCATCGATGAGTGTTCCTGGAGAGGGGGGCGACGGCATGCGGATAAATGTCGTCGCCGGGGGCGTTACTTTAATCCATCGAGGGTCGTGGCGACTAACGGACAACGGGATTTTTCTGATTTTTCGGGAAAAATCCTGCGTTGTTGAGAGTCATTTCTCACGGATGCAGCGCACCTGCGCTTTTCAGCCCAGTTCGCTGACGTAGGTGCCGGTACCTTCCAGGATGTTCCTGAGGGTCTGCTCGATCTCGGCCAGTTCCGCGGCGTCGGTGCGGTGCAGGATTTCCAGGTGGTCCGCGCCATTGAGCGCATCGGCGTCGCCCGGTGCGACTTCGATCAGCAGGCGGGTGGCGCCGAAGGTGACCTTGACCCCGTCCAGGGTCGACGGTTCGCCGTCCAGGGTGATTTCCAGCTCGTCCTCGTCCGGGTAGCGGGTCATCAGGAACATCTCGCCCTTGTCACTGTGGCAGCAGAGCATGGCCATGTTGTCTTCTTCATCGTCGCAGGGGTTGGCGATGAGGTGGGCGGTACTGAACGGCATGGGCTGGTGTCCTGTGGGGAGCGGGGGAGAGGCGATATTTTGCCTGTATCCGCAATATTTTTCAGGAACCGATGGCGACGGCCCGGCAATCGGCTCGCGGTTTCGCTTCGCCGACCGCCAGGAGGCATTATGTAGGAAGTGTCTTAGTTCTAACTTCACTCATTCCATTTTATGTTCAGAGTTCTCGTATAGACCTGTCATTTCTGACAGTAGACGATGTGCGACGAAGTCTTGATAATCATCGCCAAGCCGAGTTCCTGCGTTGTCCGGTTCAAGATTTTCCCGAAAATCTTCCACGGAGGAATAAGGTCTTGAAAGTCTCGATCCTGATGTGCACCTATAATGGCCAGCGATTTCTGGCCGAGCAGATCAACTCCTTTGAACGCCAGAGTCATTGCAACTGGAGCCTGGCGGTATCCGATGATGGCTCCAGTGATGCCACACTGGAAATAGTCGACAGTTGTACCGGTGATTGGCCAGCAGGACGGCTGAAGGTCTTTTCCGGTCCGCGCAAGGGCTTTGTCGCCAACTTCCTGTCATTGACCTTTCGTCCCGAAGTTCAGGCGGATTTCTATGCCTGGTCGGATCAGGACGATATCTGGAACGAAGACAAGCTCGAAACCGCGCTGATGTGGTTGCAGAGTGTACCCGGGCATGTGCCGGCGCTGTATTGCGGGCGTACCCGGTTGATCTCGGAATTGGGCATCGACGCCGGTCGGTCTCCCTGTTTCTCCCAGCCTCCGGACTTCGCCAATGCGCTGGTCCAGAACATCGGGGGTGGCAACACCATGGTGTTCAACCATGCCGCCCGCGAACTGCTGCGCGAAGCCGGGCCCGATGTCTGCATTCCCTCCCATGACTGGTGGGCCTACCAGTTGGTGTCCGGGGCCCGGGACGGAGTGGTCTTCTATGACCCGCAACCCAAGACACTCTACCGCCAGCACAAGGCCAACCTGGTCGGCAGCAATGCCGGGTGGCTGGCCCGGCTCCATCGGATCCGCATGCTGGTCCATGGTCGTTTTCACGACTGGAATCGGCAGAACATCCGCGCCCTGGAATTGATGGGACATCGCCTGGATAGAAGCAATGTCGAAATATTGTCGCTCTTCAAAACCGCCCGTGAGCAACCGCTGTTTCACCGGATCTCGGGTATCAGGCGTTCCGGAGTGCACAGGCAGACGCCTGTTGGAAACCTGGGGCTGATGTTCGCGGTGCTGATCAGGAAAATCTGAACAGCCGTATCTGATGTTCATTGGCTATTTGTCTGGCCTGGTTGCAAGCCAGGTGTTTTTTTATTGTCAGGGGTTCGACTGCATGCTCCCACTCGCGAATAGAACGAGCGATATTTCCAGAGGGTTGTGGCACCAGCGAAGTCTTATATTGATATTGGTTCGGCACGAACTCTCCAGGCGTTGCCATGGTTCGTTCGGGAAACTGTTGCGGTCATTGGCCAATCTGCTGTTCATGTCGGCTATCTATGTTTTTGTCTTTGGGGTGGTGCTCCAGTCTCATTGGCGAACGGATGGCAGTTTATTTCTGCCGTTCTCCCTGACGATCTTCATCGGTTTGATCGTTTTCAGTCTTTTTGCCGAATGCCTGGGGCGGTCACCTCATCTGGTGCTTGCCCACGGCTACTACGTGAAGAAAATCGCATTCCCTTTCGAGGTATTGCCGCTGGCATTGCTGGCGGGGGCGGTTCTCCAGTTCCTGATCAATCTCTGCGTCTGGTTGATCCTGTGCGGGCTGTTTTTTCAGATACCGCCCCTGACCTCTCTGCTGTTGCCGCTGGTGGTGCTGCCACTGGCGCTCTTCACCCTCGGGCTGTCCTGGATCCTGGCATCGTTGGGGACCTACCTGCGCAATCTGGGTGCGTTGGTCGGCGTATTGCTGACCGCGCTGCTGTTTCTGTCGCCGGTCTTCTATCCGATCGAGGCGGTGCCCGAATCCTTTCGTCCCCTCATGGGTCTCAATCCGCTCGCCCAGGTGATCGAGAACGCCCGACTGGTGATGCTTTGGGGGCGGTTGCCAGATATCTCTGCCTGGTTGTGGTCAGTCTTGGCCAGTGCAGGGGTGGCGTGGTGCGGACTGGCGTTTTTCCAGAGAACTCGCGGAGGGTTTTCCGATGTCCTCTGAGATCGTCCTGCGGGTCGAGGAGGTGGGCAAGTGCTACCGGCGCTATGGTCGGCCCCGCGACCGCCTGCTGCAGATGCTGCCGTTGGTACGTGACTGCCCCTGTCGTGAGTTCCGGGCACTGGAGCAGGTTTCGTTCGACATGCACAGGGGTGAGGCTATCGGTATCGTCGGCCGCAACGGCGCCGGCAAGTCAACGCTGTTGCAGCTCATCGACGCGACCCTGAGCCCCAGCTCGGGACACATTTTCGCCGCGGGGCGTGTTGCGGCGTTGCTGGAGTCGGGGAGCGGATTCGATCCTCGGCTCAGCGGGCGCGAAAACGTCTACCTGGTCGCTACCCTGCATGGTTTGGGCAAGGAGGAGATCGACCAGCGGTTTTCCGCGATTGCCGCCTTTGCCGATATCGGCGGCTTCATGGAGCAGCCGGCGAGTACCTATTCGAGCGCCATGCATGTGCGCCTGGCGTTTGCAGTGATCGCTCATGTCGACGCCGATATCCTGCTGATTGACGAGGCGCTGGCGGCTGCTGAGGACGGCTTTGTCGAACGATGCCTGCGCTTTCTTCGTGAGTTCAAGCAGCGGCATTCGGTGATTCTTGTCAGTCACGATATCGCGGCGATCACCGGCCTGTGTGATCGGGTGATCTGGTTGGACCGTGGCACCCAGCGGCGGATCGGCGAGCCTGGCCCGGTCTGTGCGGCCTATCTGGAGGACCTGCGGGCCTCGACGGCGGTCGGTCGGCGGGCTGATGCGGATGGATATGGGCGTCTTTTCAAACCAACCGGTCCTTGGTTTTCGCCGGCCCCGGCCCGGCGTATCGGCGAGATCAATGCCTGTGGTCTGGCGGGCGATCTGCAGGTGTTCCGTTTTGATCCCGAGGCCCCGGGAACCTTTGGTGGGCGGGAGGCACGCATCGTTCATGTCGGGCTCAATGATCGTGCCGGTGTCGCTTTGAGTTGGGTGGCCGGCGGCGAACGGGTCACCCTCACGATCGAAGCCGAGGTGCATGTCCACATAGAACAGCCCGTCATCGGGTTTTCCGTCAGGGATGCCCTGGGCCAGACACTATTCGGCGATAACGCCTGCACCGGTCCCCAGGGCAAGCCGGGTGCCGCTGCGGCGGGTGCCTGCCTGTCGGTGGCGTTCGAGTTTCCCATGCCGAGGCTGGTCCGGGGCGACTATGTCATCCAGGTCGCCATCGCCGATGGCGAGCGCAACGATCATAGGCAGTTGCACTGGTGTGACGAAGCCTTGCTGATCAGATCCACCCATGACCCTCTGGCGGAGGAGCCCCACGACACTGTCCTCGTGGGCAGCGGCCTGAACAGGAGTGGCTTGTGAAGAATTCCATGCATTCGACAAAGACAGGGAACCACCCATGACGGAGGGACTCAGGGATCTGCTTGCGGCAGTCTCCAGGCGGGATATCTGGTTGAGTTTTGCCCTCGGTGACACTCGGGCGCGTTACGCGAGAAGTACGTTGGGGCCCTGGTGGATCACCCTGGGTACCGGGCTCGGCGTCATTGGGTTGGGGTTGGTATGGAGTGCGGTCATGGGCCTGGAGCTGCGGGCGATGCTGCCCAATCTCGCCGTGGGCCTGGTCCTGTGGTTCATGATTTCCGGGATCATTGCCGAATCGTCGAATTGCTTTGTCAATCAGTCGGCCATCATTCGAAATTATTCGTTGCCACTGTCACTGCATACCTTGCGTTTGCTTTCCAAACATCTGATCAACTTCTCACACAATATATCGATTGTTCTAATCGTGTTCTGCCTGTATGGCTTTCCAACCGTTGCGAATGTGGGCTGGGCGTTGCTCGGTCTTCTGCTGGTTATCGTGAATCTTTGGTGGATCGCCTTGTTGATCGCCACCCTGGGGGCCAGGTTTCGGGATCTTGGGCCTTGTATCGAGGCGTTGATGCCGATCCTGTTCTTCATGACGCCCATCCTCTACAAGAAGTCCGATGTCGTTTCCAGTCTTTCCTGGTTCGCCTTGAATCCCATCGCCACGCTGTTTTCCCTGGTCAAGAATCCATTGTTGTCATTGCCGATCGAGACCTTCGATTACTGCAGCATGGCTGTTCTCAGCCTGGCTGGCTGGATTTTGGCCGTCGTGGTTTTTGGGCGGTATAAAAAAAACATCGTCTTTTGGGTCTGATATGGCATTCATACAGTTGAAGAATCTTGCGCTGAGTTTTCCCGTCATTACCGAAGCGGGCGCCTCTCTCAGGACGCAATTGGTCAGGATGAGTACCGGAGGCATTATTTCCAGGGATGACTCCCATACGGTTCACATCCAGGCACTGAAAGATATCAACCTCACGCTGGTCGATGGCGACCGGGTGGGGCTGATTGGTCACAACGGTTCGGGCAAGAGCAGTCTGCTGCGGACATTGGCCGGGATCTACATGCCCTCCAGTGGCACCCGTCATCTGCAGGGCAGCGTGCGTGCCCTGTTCGAACTCGGCGTCGGCACGGACCATGAATTGTCGGGGCGGGCGAACATCGATCGCCTGGCGCGACTGTACGGTTATCCGTTGCGCCAGGTGCAGGCGGATATTGCCGAGATCGAGGCGTTTTCTGGATTGGGCGGCTATCTGGATCTGCCGATCCGCTCCTATTCCTCGGGTATGCAACTGCGGCTGATCTTTGCCATCTCGACACTTTATTCCAGCGACATCCTGCTGATCGATGAAGTCTTCGGCGTGGGCGACGAATCCTTCCAGGAGAAAGCCAGGCAGCGAATGGAAAGCATGATGCACCGCTCGAAGATCGTGGTCATGGCCTCTCACTCGAAGGAGTTGCTCAACAAGTTCTGCAATAAAACCATCAGGCTCGAATCCGGCAGCATCGTGGCGATTGAGTCGATCAAGGAGAGCGTATGAGCAAGGCCGCAATTTTCAGGATAGCCAAGGCGACCGCATTCGAGCTGTTGGGGCCCTATGCCTGCCGTCTCGCCCTGGCGAGCCTGCGCGAAGGCAAGTCGCTGTCCGGTCTCCCGTCACGGGTCAGGCTGGCTTACTACCTATTGAAAGTGGCGAATGTATTCCTTCCATTGCCCGCCTTGATGCGCGAGCAGGAAAAGTCGGAACTCGAACGACCACAACTCTATGACGAGCACTTGCTCAACCTGATGGTCAACAGGGCTTATGACCTGCCCGATGTGATCGTCGATCAGCAGGCGCCCGTGCGCATAAATGTGCTGGTGCCGGCATTTACGATCAATACCATTTCCGCAGGGTTCTTTGGGGTCTTCAATGTGGCGATGTTTATCGCCCAACAGGGTTATCGCGTGCGACTGGTACTGTTCGACAATTTCTATTATGTCGAAGACGAGTTCCGCAAGGCATTGCAAAAATTTCCCTCCATGGAGCGTCTGTTCGAATTGATGGAGGTCGAGTACATCGGTTCGCGTCTCGTGCCGTTGAGGGTGTCGCCAAGAGACAACTGTGTCGCTACGGTCTGGTATAGCGCTTACTTTGCCAACAGGATTGCCCAGTTGACGGGCGCGCGTCCATTCCTTTATCTGATTCAGGATTTTGAAGCGGCCTTTCATCCATTCAATAGTCAGTATTGTATTTCCAGGAACTCCTACGACTTCAACTATCACACCTTGTCGTCGTCGAGTGCCCTTTTAAACTATCTCAAGAGCAATGCCATCATTCCTGAGCGGCAGCCCCTGCGATCGATGAGTTTCGACAATGCCTGCTCCTCCTCGATTTACGCGCAGGAAGAGTTTTATGAGCAAAAGAGCAAAGGCCGTAAGCGGTTCGTATTCTACAGTCGCCCGGCGGTGAACCGGAACATGTTCGAAATGGCGGCGCTGGCCTTGATCGAGGCGTTCAAGAAGGGCGCGTTCGACGAGGGCGACTGGGAGTTCTACGGGATGGGCATCGGCAATGCCTCTGTCCGGTTGGCCGAAGGCGTGGAGGTGGTGCAGTTGCCCAGGATGCCCCTGGATGAATATGAGGCCGTCACCAAGACCTTCGACCTGTGCCTGACCCTGATGTCCTCGCCACACCCCAGCCTGATCCCGATGGACCTTGCCGCTTCCGGTGCCATCGTCGTCACCAACACGTTTGCGACCAAGACGCCGGACTACCTCGCCGCCATATCGAGGAACATCATTGCGGTCCCGCCCGATCTGCATCGATTGTCTTCAGCCATTATCGAGGGCGTCAAACGGACGGATGATATCCAGTCACGCTATGAGAATGCCGTCGTGAACTGGCCTAGGTCGTGGGCAGAAACCTGGACCGAAAAACATCGAACATTCATTCGCGAGGTTTTTGCCGATGCCAGGTAAAAAGGACCTTGAAGAGCGTCTCCAGGCCGTAGGGAGCCGATATGGTTGTGACAAGGTGGTCACGCACCATTACCACCGGTTTTACGCGAATCACTTGCTGGATTACGTGGGACGCCCTTTCAAACTGCTGGAAATAGGCGTGGGAGGCGAGGGCGCCGACCCGGGCGGTGCCTCGCTGAAGCTCTGGGCCGAGGTTTTTCCCCTGGCGACCATCCATGGTCTGGACATCTACGACAAGCGTGAACTTGACAGCGACAGAATCCAAACCTTTGTGGTCGACCAAGGCGACCCGCTCGCACTGGATCGTTTCATGAAGCGATACGGCCCGTTCGACATCATCATCGATGATGGCAGTCACCGGCGCAGCGACCAGTTGACCAGCCTGTTCAATCTGATCACGGGGGTGGTGGCTGGAGGGTATTACATTCTTGAGGATTACTTCACGTCCTACTGGCCGGTTTATGACGGCTCAACGCTGGCCAAGGATTTCCTCGACACGCCCGTGCGCTGGCTCAAGCAGACCATCGATATCATCAACCGGAACAATCTGCTTTCCCAGGAGATGAAAGCACTGATCCCGAGCTGGGAGATCGAGGCGCTGCATGTCTATCCCGGTGTGGCCTTCATCAGGAAAGGGGTGGGGCCCAACCGCAGTGTATTGCCCGGCGGTGATTTTGTCGAAAACCAGTTGCAGTTGGATGAGCTCAGGTATGGCCGCTACAAGACCTGGTTTTTCGACCATGCCCGTGATCCGATGAACTACCTGGCGCTGTTGCACAAGTTCAGGCAGGCACTGGACGCTGAGATTGCCGGCCTTCAGGGGGCCGGCAAACGCGACGGCTGAAGGCGGCCGGTCCCTTTCCTGGCCTGGTGAGGCGCATGGGTGGGCGTCGTCGGCTGAAAGTCTCCCGTAGCCGTTCGGTGCTGCCTGTCAATGTCCGAATATGTCGCAGCGTCGCAAGAACGCCTGTCGGCCCTCTCGTTAAGCTTCGCAACGGATAGTTTTTCCCCGGCCCCGGCCTGTAAAACCGGCGGCGGCCGTGGAAGAGGCTAATCTTCGAACGTGGATGTGACCCCTGGGTCGCGATCAGCATCATCAACCTGTCACTGTGCACTGCCCAAGCTACACCTGCCCAGTGATGAAGGCCCCCCCTTTTGCGGGGGAAACTCGCGACGCTTCTCTCTATATAAAACAAAGCCCAAGCGGAGTACCACAGATGGCGTTCTTCACCGCAGCCAGCAAGGCCGACTTCCAGCATCAACTGCAAGCGGCACTGGCGCAGCACATCAGCGAGCAGGCACTGCCACAAGTGGCGCTGTTTGCTGAACAGTTCTTCGGCATCATTTCCCTGGACGAACTGACCCAGCGTCGACTCTCCGATCTCGCCGGTTGCACCCTCTCAGCCTGGCGCCTGCTCGAGCGCTTCGACCACGCCCAGTCCCAAGTACGGGTCTACAACCCGGACTATGAACGCCATGGCTGGCAATCGACCCACACCGCCGTGGAAGTCCTGCACCACGACCTGCCGTTCCTGGTGGACTCGGTGCGCACCGAACTCAACCGCCGCGGCTACAGCATCCATACCCTGCAGACCACCGTGCTCAGCGTGCGTCGTGGCAGCAAGGGCGAATTGCTGGAGATTCTGCCAAAGGGTACCCAGGGCGAAGGGATTCTCAACGAATCGCTGATGTACCTGGAGATCGACCGTTGCGCCAACGCCGCCGAGCTGAACGTGCTGTCCAAGGAGCTGGAGCAGGTGCTGGCGGAAGTCCGGGTCGCGGTCGCCGACTTCGAGCCGATGAAGGCCAAGGTCCAGGAGCTGATCCAGGGCATCGACAACAGCCAGTTCGCCATCGCCGCCGATGAGAAGGCCGAAATCAAGAGCTTCCTCGAATGGCTGGTGAACAACCACTTCACCTTCCTCGGCTACGAGGAGTTCGTGGTCCACGGCGACCAGGACGGCGGTCACATCGAGTATGACCCCAATTCCTTCCTCGGCCTGACCAAGCTGCTGCGCGCCGGCCTCACCGCCGAAGACCTGCGCATCGAGGACTACGCCGTCGCCTACCTGGCCGAACCGACCCCGCTGTCGTTCGCCAAGGCCGCCCACCCAAGCCGTGTACACCGTCCGGCCTATCCGGATTTCGTCTCCGTGCGGATGATCGACGCCAACGGCAAGGTGATCAAGGAATGCCGCTTCCTCGGTCTCTACACCTCCTCGGTCTATGGCGAGAGCGTGCGGGTGATCCCGTACATCCGTCGCAAGGTCGAGGAAATCGAACGCCGTTCCGGCTTCCAGTCCAAGGCCCACCTGGGCAAGGAACTGGCCCAGGTACTCGAAGTGCTGCCGCGCGACGACCTGTTCCAGACCCCGGTGGACGAGCTGTTCAGCACCGTGATGTCGATCGTGCAGATCCAGGAGCGCAACAAGATCCGCGTGTTCCTGCGCAAGGACCCGTACGGCCGCTTCTGCTACTGCCTGGCCTATGTGCCGCGTGACATCTATTCCACCGAAGTGCGCCAGAAGATCCAGCAGGTGCTGATGGATCGCCTGAAGGCCAGCGACTGCGAGTTCTGGACCTTCTTCTCCGAATCCGTGCTGGCCCGTGTGCAACTGATCCTGCGGGTCGACCCGAAGAACCGACTGGACATCGATCCGGTGCTGCTGGAGAAGGAAGTGATCCAGGCCTGCCGCAGTTGGCAGGACGATTACGCCAGCCTGGTGGTCGAGAGCTTCGGCGAGGCCCATGGCACCAACGTGCTGACCGACTTCCCGAAAGGCTTCCCGGCCGGTTATCGCGAGCGTTTCGCCGCGCACTCGGCGGTGGTCGACATGCAGCACCTGCTGAGCCTGACCGAAGCCAACCCTCTGGTCATGAGCTTCTACCAGCCGCTGGGCCAGGTCGGTCAGCGTGAGCTGCATTGCAAGCTCTACCACGCCGATACCCCGCTGGCGCTGTCCGACGTGCTGCCGATCCTGGAGAACCTCGGCCTGCGCGTGCTGGGCGAGTTCCCCTACCGCCTGCGCCACAGCAACGGTCGCGAATTCTGGATCCATGACTTCGCCTTCAGCGCCGCCGAAGGCCTGGACCTGGATATCCAGCAGCTCAATGACACCCTGCAGGACGCCTTCGTCCACATCGTCCGTGGCGATGCCGAGAACGACGCGTTCAACCGCCTGGTACTGACCGCCGGCCTGCCATGGCGCGATGTGGCGCTGCTGCGTGCCTACGCCCGCTACCTCAAGCAGATCCGCCTGGGCTTCGACCTCGGCTACATCGCCAGCACCCTGAACAACCACACCGATATCGCCCGCGAGTTGACCCGGTTGTTCAAGACCCGTTTCTACCTGGCCCGCAAGCTCAGCGCCGAAGACCTCGACGACAAGCAGCAGCGCCTGGAGCAGGCGATCCTGACCGCGCTGGACGACGTCCAGGTGCTGAACGAAGACCGCATCCTGCGTCGCTACCTCGACCTGATCAAGGCGACCCTGCGGACCAACTTCTACCAGACCGACGCCAACGGCCAGAACAAGTCGTACTTCAGCTTCAAGTTCAACCCGCACGCGATCCCCGAGCTGCCCAAGCCGGTGCCGAAATTCGAGATCTTCGTCTATTCGCCACGGGTCGAGGGTGTGCACCTGCGTTTCGGCAACGTCGCCCGCGGCGGCCTGCGCTGGTCGGACCGCGAGGAAGACTTCCGTACCGAAGTACTGGGCCTGGTAAAAGCCCAGCAGGTGAAGAACTCGGTGATCGTGCCGGTGGGCGCCAAGGGCGGCTTCCTGCCACGTCGCCTGCCGCTGGGCGGCAGCCGTGACGAGATCGCGGCCGAAGGCATCGCCTGCTACCGCATCTTCATCTCCGGCCTGCTGGACATCACCGACAACCTGAAGGACGGCGCGCTGGTGCCACCGGCCAACGTCGTGCGGCATGACGACGATGACCCGTACCTGGTGGTGGCGGCGGACAAGGGCACCGCGACCTTCTCCGACATCGCCAACGGCATCGCCATCGACTACGGCTTCTGGCTGGGCGACGCCTTCGCTTCCGGCGGCTCGGCCGGTTACGACCACAAGAAGATGGGCATCACCGCCAAGGGCGCGTGGGTCGGCGTGCAGCGTCACTTCCGCGAGCGTGGCATCAACGTCCAGGAAGACAGCGTGACCGTGGTCGGCATCGGCGACATGGCCGGCGACGTGTTCGGCAACGGCCTGCTGATGTCCGACAAGCTCAAGCTGGTCGCGGCGTTCAACCACCTGCACATCTTCATCGACCCGAACCCGGAGCCGGCGGCCAGCTTCGCCGAGCGCAAGCGCCTGTTCGACCTGCCGCGTTCGGCCTGGTCGGACTACGACACCAGCATCATGTCCGAGGGCGGCGGTATCTTCTCGCGTAGCGCGAAGAGCATCACCATCACCCCGCAGATGAAAGAGCGCTTCGACATCAGCGCCGACAAGTTGACCCCGACCGAGCTGCTCAACGCCTTGCTCAAGGCGCCGGTAGACCTGTTGTGGAACGGCGGTATCGGTACCTACGTCAAGGCCAGCAGCGAAAGCCACGCCGATGTCGGCGACAAGGCCAACGACGCCCTGCGGGTGAATGGCAACGAACTGCGCTGCAAGGTGGTGGGCGAGGGCGGCAACCTGGGCATGACCCAGCTCGGTCGCGTCGAGTTCGGCCTCAATGGCGGCGGCTCCAACACCGACTTCATCGACAACGCCGGTGGCGTGGACTGCTCCGACCACGAGGTGAATATCAAGATCCTGCTCAACGAAGTGGTGCAGGCCGGCGATATGACCGAGAAGCAGCGCAATCAGCTGCTGGGCAGCATGACCGACGAAGTCGGCGGCCTGGTGCTGGGCAACAACTACAAGCAGACCCAGGCCCTGTCCCTGGCGGCGCGGCGTGCCTACGACCGCATCGCCGAGTACAAGCGCCTGATGAGCGACCTGGAAGGCCGTGGCAAGCTGGACCGTGCCATCGAGTTCCTGCCGTCGGAAGAGCAGATGGCCGAACGCGTTGCCGCCGGCCAGGGCCTGACCCGTGCCGAGCTGTCGGTACTGATCTCCTACAGCAAGATCGACCTCAAGGCCGCGCTGCTCGACTCCAAGGTGCCGGATGACGACTACCTGACCCGCGACATGGAAACCGCGTTCCCACCGATGCTGGTGAGCAAGTTCGCCGATGCCATGCGCCGTCACCGCCTCAAGCGCGAGATCGTCAGCACCCAGATCGCCAACGACCTGGTCAACCACATGGGCATCACCTTCGTGCAGCGCCTGAAGGAGTCCACCGGCATGAGCCCGGCGAACGTCGCCGGTGCCTATGTGATCGTGCGGGACATCTTCCACCTGCCGCACTGGTTCCGTCAGATCGAGGCCCTGGACTACAAGGTCGCGGCCGAGACCCAGCTGGAACTGATGGACGAGCTGATGCGCCTGGGCCGTCGTGCCACCCGCTGGTTCCTGCGTAGCCGTCGCAACGAGCAGGACGCCGCCCGTGACGTCGCGCACTTTGGTCCGCACCTGGCGGCGTTGGGCCTCAAGCTCGACGAACTGCTGGAAGGTCCGACCCGTGAAGTCTGGCAGACCCGCTACCAGGCCTACGTCAAGGCTGGCGTACCGGAACTGCTGGCACGCATGGTGGCCGGCACCACGCACCTGTACACCCTGTTGCCGATCATCGAAGCCGCCGACGTCACCGGTCACGACGCTGCCGAAGTGGCCAAGGCCTACTTCGCGGTGGGCAGTGCCCTGGACCTGACCTGGTACTCCCAGCAGATCAGCGACCTGCGCGTGGCCAACAACTGGCAGGCCCAGGCCCGCGAGGCGTTCCGCGACGATGTCGACTGGCAGCAGCGTGCGATCACCATCTCGGTGCTCAAGCTGGCCGATGCGCCGCAGGACATGGAGGCCCGTGTGGCCCTGTGGCTGGAGCAGAACGCGAGCATGGCCGATCGCTGGCGTGCGATGCTGGTGGAGATCCGTGCCGCCAGCGGCACCGACTACGCCATGTACGCGGTCGCCAACCGTGAGCTGATGGACCTGGCCCTGAGTGGTCAATCAGGGCTGTGATAGCCTGAAACAAGCTGTCATCAAAAAAAGCCCCGGCTCGTGAGAGTCGGGGTTTTTTTTCGGGTTCGGGTGGAGGGTCAGATACCGATATCGCCCAGGGTCCGCACGATATTGCGCAGGGTGCCGGCAATGGTCGGGTGTTCGAGTTCGAAGCGCTCGACCGCCAGGTTCACCCCGTCGGCCAGGTTGGTGTCCTGGGTTGCGCTTTCCAGTTGCAACTGCAGTGCGATCTGCTGCATCAGGTCCTGCAGATGGGCGCGCTCGGCCTCGGACAGCGGCGGGTTCTGTTCAAGTTGCTCGCGCAGGGTGTCGAGTTGTTCTTGCAGTTCGCGGGCAGGCATGGTGGTTTCCTTCTATGGATAGTCTCTGGCATAGACCTTCGTGACGCGATAAAGGTCGGTGCCTGACTTTCAGCGTAATCCACCGCGGCGATTCGTGCCTGATCCCCATCAATGCCACGTATCAGGGCTTCTCGCCCTTGAGGCGACGCAGGGCGATGTCGGCGAGGCAAGTGGACAGTTCGCCGAGGTGGTCGATCACCGAATGCACGCCGAGGCTGAACAGTTCCACGGTCGCCTTGCCGCGCTTGCTTTCCCGCTCCTGGCGGCTCAGTGCCTGCCATTCCACCGGGGTCAGGCCGCACAGCGGGCCGCAGGAGGCCAGGCCGATGGTCCACAGCCCGGCATTGAGCCCCGACTGCAGCAGGCGCGGCTCGCCGCTGACCAGCACGCAGCCCTCCAGTTGCGGCACGCCAAGGCCCATCAATGCCTGCCAGCAGGCGTTGGGCGATGGCCAACGGGCATCAGGGCAGGCGCCAGCCGGTTTCACCCAGGCCGGCAGGGTCGCGGCCAGGGGCGTGCTGACCTCATGGGGCAATTCATCCATCCAGGCGCAGGGTACGCCGAGCTGCTGCATATCCTGCAACACTTCCAGTGCGCCAGGGGTGGCATGGCTGTGTTCATCCGGGCGTTGGCCATGTCGGGCGCGGGCACCGAAATCCACCAGGCAGCCGGTTAGGCCGAACAGCAGGGCAGTGGGGTTGGGCAGTGGTGCGGCGGCGGTGAGTGGCATGGCAACGTCCTTGAAATAACTTCGCAGAATAAGGCGTTGCCATGACAGTTGAGTGACTCCTTGCTGTCGGTCCTACTTGTAATTCTTTGTAGGACTTGTCTGGGTCATACTGCCTAAATGCAGGTATCCGCTTTATACTGACCCCAATTGTCAGGGCATGGCGCCCGCATCCCGTCTCGTCCAAGGAGTTTCTTTTTATGCGCTGGATCGATCGTCTAGCTCAAGTGTCTTTGTGTGCCAGCATGGCGCTGGTGCCATTCGCCGCGCACGCGGCCGACGAAGATCCGTGGGAAAGCGTCAACCGTCCAATCTTCAAGTTCAACGATACGCTGGACACCTACGCCCTGAAACCCTTGGCCCAGGGCTATCAGGCCGTGACCCCGCAATTCCTGGAAGACGGCATCCACAACATCTTCCGCAACTTCGGCGACGTCGGCAACCTGGTCAACGACGTCCTGCAATTCAAGCCCCAGGCGGCGGGTGTCGATACCGCGCGCCTGCTGTTCAACACCACCCTGGGTGTGGGCGGCTTCTTCGATGTCGGCACCAAAATGGGGCTGCAGCGCAACGATGAAGACTTCGGCCAGACCCTCGGCCATTGGGGCCTGGACAGCGGCCCTTACGTGGTCATTCCATTCTTCGGCCCGAGCACCCTGCGCGATGCACCGGCCAAGGTGGTCGACAGCTACACCGAACCCTACCGCTATATCCACGACGTGCCAGCGCGCAACATCACCATGGGCCTGGACGTGATCGACACCCGTGCCAGCCTGCTGTCGAGCGAGAAGCTGATCAGCGGCGACAAGTACATCTTCATCCGCAACGCCTACCTGCAGAACCGCGAGTTCAAGGTGAAGGACGGCAAGGTCGTCGACGACTTCTAGTTGTCGGCCGGCCAACAAAAAGGCGACTCCTGGAGTCGCCTTTTTCATTTCACACCCGCTTCGCAAGCGCCGCTGGCCCTTGCGGGCGCCGGGTTTGCCGGCGAACCGCCGAGATCCCGGGGATCTGCCTCAACTCATCTTGAGAATGTGCAACCCCAACCGCTGCCCACCATCCTGATCCCGCACCCAAACCACCTCGGTCTCCGCCTCCAGCCCCCTCAGCGACGGATGATCGGAGTCGATCCTCACCAGCAACTGATCGCCGGCCTTGAACGCCCGCGGCGCCGCCACCTGCATCCCGCTGCTGGACAGGTCCACGCACACCGCCGAAATCTCCAGCCCGGCATGGATCAGCGTCACGTCGGCATCGACGCGCATCCGGATGTAATCACGCTTTTCCTCGTAGTCACGATCGGTTTGGCTCATCGACTCCATCCTTCGATTCCGTTGTGGTTTTCACACTTCTTATAACTCCCGGTGATTTGAGGTGTAAAGACCTCAAGCGACCATCGGCATGAGCTTGAAACGCCCGGTGGATGAGAGTACCGTCTGCGCCTTAGAAGGGCACCTCTGATACCGATGCACCGGACCTGATCGTTCGGTCGGCTCGAACCGGAGAGGCTAGAAAGCGAATCCAGTAGTACGAGCGGGGTCCAGGCCCTGCTGTCTACGCCAACCTAATTCTGGCGCCGTTTGCCCACATGCAGAAAACCAGTGCCACGCTGCTGATAATAGATGACGACGAAGTAGTGCGCGCAAGCCTTGCGGCCTATTTGGAAGACAGCGGATTCAGCGTCCTGCAAGCCGGCAACGGCCTGCAGGGACTTCAGGTATTCGAGCAAGCAAGGCCCGACCTGGTGATCTGTGACCTGCGCATGCCCCAGATGGGCGGCCTGGAACTGATCCGCCAGGTCTCCGACCTTTCGCCGCAGACACCGGTGATCGTGGTCTCGGGCGCTGGCGTCATGAACGATGCCGTCGAGGCCCTGCGCCTGGGCGCGGCAGACTACCTGATCAAGCCCCTCGAAGACCTCGCCGTGCTGGAGCACTCCGTGCGCCGGGCCCTCGATCGGGCGCGCCTGCTGCTGGAGAACCAGCGCTACCGCGAAAAGCTCGAAGCCGCCAACCGCGAGCTCGAAGCCAGCCTTCACCTGCTGCAGGAAGACCAGAACGCCGGGCGCCAGGTGCAGATGAACATGCTGCCGGTCAGCCCGTGGAGCATCGACGATTTCCACTTCGCCCACCAGATCATCCCGTCCCTGTACCTGTCCGGCGACTTCGTCGACTACTTCCGGGTCGACGAGAGGCGGGTGGCGTTCTACCTGGCGGATGTCTCGGGGCATGGCGCTTCGTCGGCGTTCGTCACCGTCCTGTTGAAGTTCATGACCACGCGCCTGCTGTTCGAGTCCAAGCGCAATGGCACGCTGCCGGAGTTCAAGCCCTCGCAGGTGCTGGGCCATATCAACCGCGGGTTGATCAACTGCAAGCTGGGCAAGCACGTGACCATGGTCGGTGGCGTGATCGACGAGGAAACCGGGCTGTTGACCTACAGCATCGGTGGCCACCTGCCGCTGCCGGTGCTCTACACCCCGGACAGCGTGCGTTACCTGGAGGGGCGTGGTCTGCCGGTCGGCCTCTTCAACGAGGCCGCCTACGAGGATCACATTCTGGAGCTGCCGCCGACATTCAGTCTTACACTGATGTCTGATGGCATTCTGGACCTTTTGCAACAAGATACACTCAAAGAGAAAGAGGCTGCCTTGCCTGAACTGGTGAGAACAGCCGGGGGCAGCCTGGATGGCTTGCGCCAGGTTTTTGGATTGGCCACGCTAGGGGAGATGCCGGATGATATCGCCCTGTTAGTGTTGAGCAGGAACCTTTGATGAGTACCGGTAGAATCCAATTCGCCGAGCAGGATGGCACCTTCGTTCTGAAGTTCGTGGGTGAAGTGCGCCTGACCCTGTGTTCGGCGTTGGATGCCACGATCGAGAAGATCTTCACGGCGCTGAACTTCACCGCGATCGTGATCGACCTGACCGAAACCCGCAGCATCGACAGTACCACGCTGGGCTTGCTGGCCAAGCTTTCGATCCTGTCGCGGCAGAAAGTCGGCCTGTTGCCGACGCTGGTGACTGTCCACGACGACATTACCCGCCTGCTGCAGTCCATGGGCTTCGACCAGGTGTTCAACATCGTGAACCGCCCGATCCCGTGCCCGGAATGCCTGACCGACCTGCCCTCGCAGGACCAGTCGGAAGAAGTGGTGCGGGTCAAGGTGCTGGAAGCGCACAAGATCCTGATGGGGCTGAACGACTCCAACCGCGAAGCGTTTCACGACCTGGTGAACGCGCTGGAGCGCAGTTGAGCCACTGACGCCTCAGGGCGTACAAAAAAGGGCGACATCCCCACGGATGTCGCCCTTTTTGCGCTGGCCATGTCAAAGGCTAGTCCGTGCTTTCCAGGGGGATGATCTGCTGTGGAAGGAGGATTCACCGAGGCGTCGGGAACGATAACACCGCTCCAGCTGACTCCCAGGACAGCAATCACCGTCCCTCCAGCAAAGCCCCCGCCTGATCCAGCAACGCCAGCGGGTCCTGCGCCTTGTGAATATCCACCGACAGCAACTGGCGGAACCGCCGCGCCCCCGGAAAGCCGGTGCCCAGCCCCAGCACATGGCGGGTCACATGATGCATGGCCCCGCCACTGGCAATATGTTCGGCCACATACGGCCGCAACTGCGCCAGCGCCTCGGCCCGGGAAATCACCGGTGCCGTGCTGCCGAACAGCCGCTGATCCACTTCAGCCAGCAGGTACGGGTTGTGATAGGCCTCGCGCCCCAGCATCACCCCGTCGAAGGTCTGCAGGTGCTCCTGGCACTGCTCCAGCGTCTTGATCCCGCCGTTGAGCACGATCTCCAGCTGCGGGAAGTCCTGCTTCAAGCGCGCCGCCACGTCATAGCGCAGCGGTGGAATCTCGCGGTTCTCCTTGGGTGACAGCCCCTCCAGGATCGCGATCCGCGCATGCACGGTAAAACTGCCGCAACCGGCCTCGCGCACCGTGCCGACGAAATCGCAGAGTTCTTCATAACTGTCGCGGCCATTGATGCCGATACGGTGCTTGACCGTCACCGGAACCGACACCGCATCGCGCATGGCTTTCACGCAATCGGCCACCAACTGTGGATGGCCCATGAGGCAGGCACCGATCATGTTGTTCTGCACCCGGTCGCTGGGGCAGCCGACATTGAGGTTGACCTCGTCGTAGCCGGCGTCCTCGGCCAGCCGCGCGCAGGCGGCCAGGTCGGCCGGTACGCTGCCGCCCAGTTGCAGTGCCAGCGGGTGCTCGGAAGCGTTGTAGCGCAGGAAGCGTTCACGATCGCCATGGAGAATGGCGCCGGTGGTGACCATCTCGGTGTAGAGCAGGGTGTGCCTGGAAAGCAGGCGCAGAAAGTACCGACAATGGCGGTCAGTCCAGTCCATCATGGGCGCCACGCTGAAGCGGCGCGAGGGCTCGGGGCGGGAGGAGGTAACGTCGTTCAAGGGCATGGAAAATCGGTCGCTGTGGGCGCGGCCGGCGCGAATGAGCAGAGCGCTGGCTTGAGTGGCGTGGGGCTGAATGGGGGAGTTTACCAGAATATGGGGTGGCTCACAGGAAGGGGGTAGGATAAGAGAGCAGGATTGCGATCAAAGCGCTCTCAGTAGTCCCTCCAGCACCCTGTGCTCCCAGGTGCTGAGCAGGGCAATGGGATCAGTCCCGTATCGATCTCCAGGAGCGAGCTGCCACGTTCTCCCATCCGGGCTCTGAGTCTGCTCGCAATAGTCGAGCTTATCGCCATCGTTGCAAATCGTGATTTGCCACCCCTCGACATCGACCGCAAAGTGGCCGGTGTCGGCCCCGTTCCCGGTTTGTCTGCCGGCTTTCACCATCGTTCGTCGTCCAAGAACGACATCTCGCAGCACTTGGCAGACTTCTCGTGTCGTGAGCACGCCAGTGAATACCTCATCGCAATCGCCAACCATGGTGGAAGGACTCATCGCAGCTTACCTCCGGCATACATTTTCAGAGCCTGGCGTAGCATATATTTGGAAGACGGGAGAAGGCTTACTTTTACACCTGCCGTACTTATAAAAATAAGTCCGTCCCAATTTCCCATCAGTGTCGATAGGTATTGAGGTATCCCCCCTGGAGGGATAGGATGAGGGTATTCCCAAGCTACTACGCCCCCGGACGCCAAGCCCATGACCTGGCTACTCACCAAGTACTTCGTCACCTCCGCCATCGTCGTGCTGGTGTCGGAGTTCGCCAGGCGCAGTGACAGGCTGGGCGGGCTGGTTGCGGCGCTGCCGCTGGTGACGCTGTTGACGCTGATCTGGCTGTACTATGAGCAGCAGAGCCCGGAAAAGATCGCCAATCATGCCTGGTACACCTTCTGGTACGTCGTGCCGACGCTGCCGATGTTCCTGGTGTTTCCGCTGCTGCTGGCGCGGCTGGGGTTCTGGTGGGCGCTGCTGGTCGGGATCCTGATCAGCCTGGCGGCGTTCCTGCTGTTCGCCCTGGTGTTGCGTCGATTCGGCATCGACTTGCTTTGAGCTTGGAGAGCAACCCCTCCTGGGGGATACTGAGTGTTTATTCCCGCCGGACCGTGCCATGAGCCAACCCACACCGCCGCATGACCACACGCATCAATCGCATGAGGCCATCGTGAAGCGCCTCAAGCGCGCCGAAGGTCACCTGCGCAGCATTGTCACGATGATCGAGCATGGCCGTGCCTGCGTGGATATCGCCCAGCAACTGCACGCGGTCGAAAAGGCGGTCTGCCAGGCCAAGCGTACGCTGATCCAGGATCATATCGACCATTGCCTGGAGCACGCCGTCTGTGCCTTGGCCGATGGCGAAAGGGCGCCGCTGGAAGAGTTCCGGCAGATCACCAAGTACCTGTAAGGCGCTGCGCGCCATCTGCGTGACCGGCCAGTTGTCTACTGTGCCCCGCCGGTTTCGATCATGCCCCTGAGCAGGTTGGCCATCTCGTCGAACAGGATCTGCACCGAACGCAACGACAGGTTGTCCGGCCGCGTCAGCAGCCAGATATCCGTATCGCACCCCTCCAGCGGCCCGCTCAGCCGTTCCACGCCTTCCAGGCTGTTGACCATGAAGTCGGGCAGGGCCGCCACGCCCAGGCCGGCGCCGACCAGGCCGCCGACCGAGGACATGCTGCTGCAACGATAGCGTGGCACCAGGCCAGGGTAGACCTGCTGGCGCCATACCACCGAGATATGCTCGGCCAGGGAGTCGTTCGGGGCGATCCAGGGCTGCTCGGTGGGTGACTGCCGATAGCCCTCGCGAAAACTCGCGTGCCCGCAGACGAAGTAGGAGCTCTTGCCCAGGCGCCGTCCCACCAGGTGCTCGGGGGGCGAGTTGGACAGGCGCAGGGCAATGTCCGCGTCACGCCGGCTCAGGCTGGCGAAGTTGTTGGAGGTGGCGATCTCTAAGGAAATGGCCGGGTAGCGCGGCATCAGCGTCGAGAGCCCGGGCAGCAGCAGGCTGCGCAGCACCGCATCGGTGCAGGTCAGGCGCACCGTGCCGCTGATGACGTTTTCCCCATGGGCCAGGGCGATGCGCGCCGTCTCCAGCGCCTGCTCGGCCCGTTCGGCCTGCTCGGCGATCGCCTTGGCGCTTTCGGTGGGGGTGTAGCCGCGGCGGTTCTTGTCGAACAGCGCGACTTCGAGGTTGGCCTCCAGCTTGCGGATCGCCCGGAACACCGTCGAGACGTCCACCTGCAGTTGCTCGGCGGCCCTGGCCAGGGTGCGTCCGCGCACCAGTGCCAGCACCAGGTGCAGGTCACTGTGGGTGACTTGATATTGCATCGTTGCAATCTTCCTTTGCCAGTTTGCCGATGTGGCTTGCGTTGGTGCCATCTTATACTCGGCGTGCTACTGCGAATCAATGGCACACGGACGGGCGCGCAGGTCTGTGCAGGACCACCGCCCGCCGTTGGCCAAATAACAAATACGCTGTGCAGGCTCGCGAACCGTTTCGCTGGAGCCCGTCAGCGCCAAGGATGTACCCCGTCATGAATTCCCCAGTCTCCCCTCGTGTCGTGCAGCTCAATGAAGCGAATATCTTCCTCAAGGAGAACCCCGACATTCAGTTCGTCGACCTGCTGATCACCGACATGAACGGTGTCGTGCGTGGCAAGCGCGTCGAGCGCGGCAGCCTGCACAAGGTTTACGAGAAAGGCATCAATCTTCCCGCTTCGCTATTCGCCCTGGACATCAACGGCTCCACCGTCGAAAGCTCGGGCCTGGGCCTGGACATCGGCGATGCCGACCGCATCTGCTACCCGATCCCCAACACCCTGAGCGCCGAGCCCTGGCAGAAGCGCCCGACCGCGCAATTGCTGATGACCATGCACGAGCTCGACGGTCGGCCGTTCTTCGCCGACCCGCGGGAAGTGCTGCGGCAGGTGGTGCAGAAGTTCGATGCGCTGGGCCTGACCATCTGCGCGGCATTCGAGCTGGAGTTCTACCTGATCGACCAGGAAAACGTGAACGGCCGGCCGCAGCCGCCACGCTCGCCGATCTCCGGCAAGCGGCCGATGTCGACCCAGGTGTACCTGATCGACGACCTCGACGAGTACGTCGACTGCCTCCAGGACATGCTCGAAGCGGCGAAGGAGCAGGGCATCCCGGCCGACGCGATCGTCAAGGAAAGTGCCCCTGCGCAGTTCGAGGTCAACCTGCACCACGTTGAGGATGCGCTCAAGGCCTGTGACTACGCGGTGCTGCTCAAGCGCCTGGTGAAGAACATCGCCTACGACCACGAGATGGACTCGACCTTCATGGCCAAGCCCTATCCGGGCCAGGCCGGTAACGGCCTGCATGTGCACATCTCGCTGATCGACAAGCAGACCGGCAAGAACATCTTCGCCACCGACGACCCGCAGACCCACGCGCCGTTGCGCCACGCAATCGCCGGGGTGCTGGAAACCATGCCGGCGTCGATGGCCTTTCTCTGCCCCAACGTCAACTCCTACCGCCGTTTCGGCGCCCAGTTCTATGTGCCCAACGCGCCGAGCTGGGGCCTGGACAACCGCACCGTGGCGGTACGCGTGCCCACCGGTGGCGCCGATGCCATTCGTATCGAACACCGCGTCGCCGGTGCCGATGCCAACCCGTACCTGATGATGGCGTCGATCCTGGCCGGTATTCACCACGGCCTGACCCACCAGCTCGAACCCACCGACCCCATCGATGGCAACGCCTACGAGCAACTGGAGCAGAGCCTGCCGAACAACCTGCGCGACGCCTTGCGCGAGCTGGACGACAGCGAGGTGCTGAACCAGTACATCAGCCCCGAGTACATCGACATCTTCGTGGCGTGCAAGGAGGCCGAGATGCAGGAGTTCGAAACCACCATTTCGGACCTCGAATACAACTGGTACCTGCACACCGTCTGAGGAAGCCGGCAATGAAAGCGACAACACGTGAACAGTGGGAACAGCGCTTCAACGGCTTGAGCATCGAAGGTCGGGCCTTCATCGACGGCAGCTATCGGGACGCTGTGGCCGGTGGTTCATTCGCCAAGTCCAGCCCGGTGGACGGTCGGCTGCTGGCGGACATCGCCAGTTGCATGGCCGAAGACGCCGAGCTGGCGGTGCAGGCCGCCCGGGCCAGTTTTGAGCGCGGTGACTGGCGCAACCAGGCGCCAGCGCAACGCAAGCGCGTGCTCATCGGTTTCGCCGACCGGCTGCTGGCCCATGCCGAGGAGCTGGCGCTGCTGGAAACCCTGGACATGGGCAAGCCCATCGGCGACTCGTTGAGCATCGACGTGCCTGCGGCGGCCAACGCTCTTCGCTGGAGCGCCGAGGCCATCGACAAGGTGTATGACGAAGTCGCCCCGACGCCCCCTGACCAGTTGGGCCTGGTCACCCGTGAGCCGGTCGGCGTGGTCGCGGCCATCGTGCCGTGGAACTTCCCGCTGATGATGGCCTGCTGGAAGCTCGGCCCAGCGCTGGCCACCGGCAACTCGGTGATCCTCAAGCCTTCCGAGAAATCACCGCTGACGGCGATTCGTATCGCCCAACTGGCCCTCGAAGCAGGCATTCCGGCGGGTGTGTTCAACGTGCTGCCGGGCTTCGGCCACACCGTCGGGCAGGCCCTGGCCCTGCACATGGACGTGGACACCCTGGTGTTCACCGGCTCCACCCGCATTGCCAAGCAACTGCTGGTCTATGCCGGCGAGTCGAACATGAAGCGGGTCTGGCTGGAGGCCGGTGGCAAGAGCCCGAACATCGTGTTTGCCGATGCGCCGGACCTGCAGGCCGCCGCCGAAGCCGCCGCCGCGGCCATCGCCTTCAACCAGGGCGAAGTGTGCATCGCCGGCTCGCGCCTGCTGGTCGAGCGCTCGGTCAAGGCCCGCTTCCTGCCGCTGGTGATTAAGGCGCTGCAACAGTGGAAACCCGGCCACGCCCTGGACCCGGACACCCGCGTCGGTGCCCTGGTCGACGACGGCCACCTGCAAACGGTGCTGGGCTTCATCGAGTCCGCCCGGCAGGAGGGGGCGCAACTGGTCAGTGGTGGCCGGCGGGCGTTGCAGGATACCGGTGGCAGCTACGTCGAGCCGACGGTCTTCGACGGCGTTGACAACGCCATGCGCATCGCTCGGGAAGAGATTTTCGGCCCGGTGCTCTCGGTCATCGATTTCGACGACGAGGCCGAAGCCGTGCGTATCGCCAACGACACCCCCTACGGCCTGGCGGCTGCCGTGTGGACGCAGAACCTGTCGCGGGCCCATCGCCTGGCGCGGGCGTTGCGCGCCGGCAGTGTGTGGGTCAACCAGTACGACGGCGGTGACATGACCGCGCCGTTTGGTGGCTTCAAGCAGTCCGGTAACGGTCGCGATAAATCGCTGCATGCCTTCGACAAATACACGGAGCTGAAGGCGACCTGGATCAAGCTCTGACGGGCATCGCTTTCATGTTCGAGGAATTTCGCTATGAACAATCACGTTGCAAGTTTCTACGCGGCGTCGCGTAACCTGAACACCGACTATCCAGCCCTCACCGAGTCGGTGGAGACGGATGTCTGCATCATCGGCGCGGGCTACACCGGGCTGTCCACCGCGCTGTTCCTGCTGGAGCACGGCTTCAGGGTCACGGTGCTGGAGGCGGCCAAGGTCGGCTTCGGCGCCTCGGGCCGCAATGGCGGGCAGATCGTCAACAGCTACAGCCGCGATATCGATGTCATCGAGCGCCAGACCGGTGCCCGCCAGGCACAACTGCTGGGCGAAATGGCCTTCGAGGGCGGGCGGATCATCCGTGAGCGCGTCGCGCGCTACGGTATCGACTGCGACCTGAAGGACGGCGGCGTGTTCGCCGCCATCACCCCCAAGCAACTGGCTCACCTGGAATCGCAGAAGAAGCTCTGGGAGCGCTACGGGCACACCCAACTCGAACTGATGGACGAGCGGCGGATCCGCGAGGTGGTCGGCACCGACCGTTATGTCGGCGGCATGCTCGACATGAGCGGCGGTCACATTCATCCGCTCAACCTGGCCCTGGGTGAAGCGGCGGCCGTCGCCTCGCTGGGTGGCGCCATCCACGAACAGAGCCCGGCGACCCGGATCGAGCGGGGCGAGCACCCGGTGGTGCACACACCGAAAGGCCAGGTGCGGGCCAAGTTCGTCGTGGTGGCCGGCAACGCCTACCTCGGCGGGCTGGTGCCGGAGTTGGCTGCCAAGTCCATGCCGTGCGGTACCCAGGTGCTCGCCACCGAGCCGCTGCCCGAGGACCTGGCGCGCAGCCTTCTGCCGCAGGACTACTGCGTGGAGGACTGCAACTACCTCCTCGACTACTTCCGCCTCACCGCCGACCGCCGCCTGATCTACGGCGGTGGCGTGGTCTATGGCGCGCGTGATCCGGCGGATATCGAGGCGATCATCCGGCCGAAAATGCTCAAGACCTTCCCGCAGCTCAAGAACGTGAAGATCGACTTCACCTGGACCGGCAACTTCCTGCTGACCCTGTCGCGCCTGCCGCAGGTCGGTCGCCTGGGCGACAACATCTACTACTCCCAGGGCTGCAGTGGGCACGGTGTGACCTACACCCACCTGGCCGGCAAGGTGCTGGCCGAGGCCCTGCGCAGCCAGGCCGAGCGTTTCGACGCCCTGGCGGGCCTGACCCACTACCCCTTCCCGGGTGGGCGACTGCTGCGCGTGCCGTTCACGGCCATGGGCGCCGCCTACTACCAGTTGCGTGATCGCCTGGGTATCTGAGTGTCGGCCGTCGGCCCTGCGCCGGCGGCATTTTCTGGAGATTGACCATGTCCCGCGTGCCCCTGATCGGTGTCACCGCCTGCCGACAACTGCTCGGCAAATACGATTCCCACACCGTCGGCGACAAGTATGTCGAAGCCGCAGCCCAGGCCGGGCTGCCGGTGTTGCTGCCGGCGCGCAGCAGGCCCAGCGATCCGCGGGATCTGCTGGAACACCTCGATGGCCTGCTGTTCACCGGTTCGCCTTCCAACGTCCATCCCTCCCTCTACCAGGGTGAGCCGAGCCTGGAAGGTACCGCCCACGATGCGGCCCGCGACGCCAACACCTTGCCGCTGCTGCGCCTGGCGATCGACCGGGGCATCCCGGTGTTCTGCATCTGCCGCGGCTTCCAGGAACTCAACGTCAGCCTGGGCGGTTCGCTGCACCAGCGCGTGCAGGAGCTGCCCGGTTTCCTCGATCACCGCGAACCGCAAGGGGAAACGCTGGCCGAACACTACGCGCCGCAACATGCGGTCCACGTGCAACCCGGCGGCGTGTTCGAGCAGCTTGGCCTGCCAGCCGAGTTTCGCGTCAACTCGCTGCACAGCCAGGGCATCGACCGCCTGGCGCCCGCCCTGCGGGTCGAGGCGCTGGCCCCGGATGGTCTGGTCGAAGCCGTTTCCGTCCATGACTCGCGAGGCTTTGTCGTGGGGGTGCAATGGCATCCGGAGTGGCGCCTGGAGGACAACCCCGAGTCGCTCACGCTGTTCCAGGCATTCAGGGCGGCCTGCCAACGCTACGCCGAGGCACGTGCGGCGCGCTGACGGGAGCCTGGACCTGATCCAGCGGCACTGAAAATAATTCCAAAAGGTGACAAAGGCTTATGAGTGAATACATCGAGGCCGCCCGGGGCCGCGAGATAACTGGCACGGACGACTCCGTGAACGCCAAGGGCCTGGCCCAGGGCAAGGTTGGGCTGTTGGCCTGTGTGGTGCTGGGCATATCGACCATCGCGCCGGTCTACACCCTGACCGGCGCACTGGGGCCCACCGTGCGGGAAGTGGGCGTGTATCTGCCCGCGGTGTTCATCGTCGGCTTCCTGCCGATGCTGCTGGTCGCGCTGGGCTATCGCGAACTGAACGCGGCCGAGCCGGACAGTGGCACCTCGTTCACCTGGTCGGCCCGGGCGTTCGGCCCGATGATCGGCTGGATCGGCGGCTGGGGGCTGGTCACGGCGACCACCATCGTGCTGTCCAACCTCGCCGGCGTGGCCGTGGACTTCTTCTACCTGTTCCTCGCCCAGCTCACCGGTATCCCGGAACTGGCGCAGATGCGGGAAAACCTGCTGGTCAACATCGTCACCTGCTGCGTGTTCATCTCCATCGCGGTGTGGATCAGTTGCCGCGGCATCGGCATGACCATGCGCGTGCAGTATGCCCTGGTCGCCCTGCAGTTGCTGGTGCTGATCGGCTTCTCCGTCGCGGCGTTCCAGGCCGCGCCCCCCTCGGCACCGGTGGTGTTCCATGCCGAATGGTTCAACCCCTTCAACATCGAGTCGTTCTCGGCCTTCGCCGCGGGGCTGTCGTTGTCGATCTTCATCTTCTGGGGCTGGGACCTGTGCCTGACCGTCAGTGAGGAATCGGTCGGCAGCGAAAAAGTGCCCGGACGTGCCGCCACCTTGACGGTGCTGGTGATCCTGGCGCTGTACCTGTTCACCGCTGCCGCGACCCTGCAGTTCGCCGGCATTGGCGAGACGGGCTGGGGCCTGGGCAATCCGCAGATCCAGGAAAACGTCTTCGCCCACCTGGCCGGTCCGGTGATGGGGCCGCTGGCGATCCTGATGTCGGTGGCGGTACTGGCGAGCACCGCCGCGTCGCTGCAATCGACCTTCATCTCGCCGGCGCGCACCCTGTTGGCGATGGGTTACTACGGGGCGGTTTCGCAACGTTTCGCCAGCATCTGCCCACGCTCGCGCACTCCGCGCTACGCCACGATCGCCGCGGGCATCGCCACCGGGGCGTTCTACGTGACCATGCGCACCCTGAGCGACAACGTGCTGGCGGACACCATCACCGCCCTGGGCATGATGATCTGCTTCTACTACTCGCTGACGGCGTTCGCCTGCGTCTGGTATTTCCGCCACAGCCTGTTCTTCAGCCTGCGGCATTTCCTCATGCGCGGCCTGTGCCCGTTGCTCGGGGCGACGATGCTCTCGGTGATCTTCTGGCAGACGGCGTTCGACAGCATCTCCCCCGAGTTCGGCAGTGGTTCGCATATCGCGGGCGTGGGGCTGGTGTTCATCATCGCCATGACCATCCTGCTGCTGGGCCTGGTGCTGATGCTGTTCGCCCGTTGGCGGACCCCGGCGTTTTTCCTGGGCAGTACCTTGTCGGTGGTGACCAGGCACTGAGAAGAGGGCGCTGGTCCTTCGCGGCAGGCGTCATCGGCAACCGATGAGCCTGCTGCGAGGCATGGCAGGGTCAGCCGCGTTTGAGCGGCGGGGTGCGTGGCGGGATGAGCCGTTTCGAACCGGTCGATTCGTAGGCCGAGGCCAGTTGCAACAACGCGTTGTCGTCATAGGCGCGGCCGGCGAAGGTCAGGCCGACCGGCATGCCGATATCCTCCATGATGCCCATGGGCACGGTCACGGTCGGCACGCCCAGGTGACGAATTGCCAGGTTGCCGTTGGCCACCCAGATCCCGTTGCTCCAGGCGATGTCCGCGGACACCGGATTCACATCGGCATCGGCCGGGCCGACGTCGGCGACCGTCGGGAACAGCACGGCGTCGAGCTGCAGGTCCTCCATCCAGTCCTCGAGGTCGACCTGGCGGGTCCGTTCCAGGCCGCGCAGTCCGTCCGGCAACGACGGCAGTTCATGCCACGGCTTGATCCCCTGTTGCGCCATGCGCACGTATTCGGCCATGCCGGCGGCGAGGTCGTCCTCGCGGTTGGGCAGGGTACCGGGGTCGTGGGGGAAGATGCTCGGGCCATCGACATCGGCCAGGCGGTTCAGCGCCGGGTCGCCGTTGTCGCGCAGGAAGTTGTCGAAACCCCAGGCGGACAGCTCCCACAGTTCTTCATGCAGGAACGCTTTCGAAACCAGGCCGCGGTTGTACACCGTCGGCGCGCCGGGGCGGTCGCCTTCGCAGTTGGACACCAGCGGGAAGTCGACTTCCACCACCGTGGCGCCCGCCGCTTCGAGAGCCTGGCGGGCCGCTTCCCACAGTTTGATGACGGAGGGGCGGGTATGGATGCGTTGGCCGGTCGGGCCACCGATGCCCGGCTTCTCGCTGGTGCCGGCTTCGGGGTCCCGGTTGATGAACAGGCGGGGCACGCCGAGACGCTTGCCAGCCAGGGCATCGGCAGTGGCGGCGAGCTTCAGGTAGGAAGCCGGACGCACGGTCGAGGCAGCCGGGATCGGCACCCACGGCTGCAGGCGCCACAGGTCGCCGGACTTGTCCGGGTCGTCGGCGACCACCACGTCGAGCACTTCCAGCAGGTCGGCCATGGTCCGGGCGTACGGCACCACCACGTCCATGGTCGGCGTCAGCGGCCAGTTGCCGCGGACCGAAATCACCCCGCGCGACGGCGTGTAGGCGCACAGCCCGTTGTTGGAAGCCGGGCCACGGCCACTGGACCAGGTTTCCTCGGCCAGGCCGAAAGCGGAAAAGCTGGCCGCGGTGGCGGTACCGGCACCATTGGACGAGCCGGAGGCAAAGGGTGCGGTCAGGTAGGCGGCGTTGTACGGGCTCTCGGCCCGGCCGTAGACACCACGCTGCATGCCGCCGTTGGCCATCGGCGGCATGTTGGTCTTGCCCAGGCAGATCGCCCCGGCGGCGCGCAGGCGCTCGATGGTGAAGGCGTCCCGCTGGGCGACGAGGTCCTTGAAGGCGGGGCTGCCCGACGCCGCGGTCAGGCCCTTGACCAGGTAACTGTCCTTGGCGGTGTAGGGAATGCCATCCAGTGGGCCCAGGGTCTTGCCTTGCGCCCGACGCACGTCCGAAGCGGCCGCCTCGTCCAGCGCGTAAGGGTTGCGCACCACCACGGCGTTCAGTGCGGTGGCGGTGTCCGGGGTGTCATAGGCGTCGATCCGCGCCAGATAGGCTTCTACCAACTGCACCGCAGTGGTTCTGCCGGATTCAAGGGCATCGCGCAGCTCGGCGATGGAGCGTTCGGTCACTTCGATCATGGTGTATGCCATTTGCTTTTTATAGAAAGATCCGCCGCGGGTCTGGAGACGCTTGCCCATGGGCATGGGGGCGCTGCCGGAAGCGGACCAGGGCCCCGGCAGCGCCCTGCCTCCCAGGCCTGGCCGTTCGCAGGCAGAATAAGTGCATGGCGTCGGGGGCGACATTGGCAAGGCCGAAAGGTGACATTTCAGCGGTGCAAGCTTTCGGTGGTGCCGGGCAGGAAGGCGGCCTTGCCTGCCCGGCAGTCGCCTGGCTGCGATCAGGTGCCGGACACGCCGCCATGGCAGGGCGGCGGGAGGTTCTCCAGGGCGGGCATCGGTTCAGCCCGGGCACGGCTCATTCATGGTGTTCCTCGCCGAGGAACGTCAGCGAGGCGAACAGGCTCTCCTTGGCCACCGGTCCGTTGTCGGGCAGTGTCAGCGTGGCCTTGGCCGCGATGACGTTCAGGCCTTCGTTGCGGACCTTGATGCGGGCGCGGCCGGCCTCGTCGGTCTTGCCGCCGATTTCATCAGGCGCCCCGCGAAAATCCGCATACAGCTCGATGCCCGCAGCGGGCTTGCCATCGACCAGCACCTGCACGTCCAGTTCATTGCCCGGGCCGACCGTCAGCGGATCGGTTTGCGGAATGATCGCCAACCGCAGCATGTCCAGTTTGGGCAAGCGGGCGCCTGGCTGGTTGATGGCCAGGCTGTACTTGAGCGCATGGGTCGAGTCGATGGCGTTGGGCACCTGGGTGCGGTCCTTGTTCACCCATCGCTGGTCCGGGGTCTGCGACCAGGGGCCGTTGTCCAGCACCACCGCCATCACCGCCGCCGGCTTCAGCGGCTGCAGGCGGGCATGGTCGGACAGGCGTTGGACGGTCACCGGTATCATCTTGCCGGCCGTGTCGAAGGCCCAGGCGCGCTTGACCTTCTGCGCCTGGAACGCATCGTCTTCCGCGCCGTGCCCGTAGACGACTTCGATATTGCCCCGACGCTGTTCGGTCCATAGACCGTGGGCGTTCACGTGGGTGGCGGTGAGCAGCGCCAGGACGCCGACAAGTTTGAGTGGCAGTTGCATGGTGAGTCCTTTCTGTCAGAGGTTGAGGGTGAGGCTGAGACTGAAGTTGCGCGGTTCGCCAGGCAGTACCCAGGTGCTGTTGTAGGCGCGCTCGTAGTAATGGCGATCGAACAGGTTGTTCAGGTTCAGGCCGAGGGTGAGCTGTTCGCTGGCCTTGTAGTGCGCCAGCAGGTCGACGGTGCTGTACGCGGGCAGGGTGAAGCGGCTGCCGGCCTGGCCGGAGCGCTCGCCGACGTAATTGAAGGCGGCGCCGATGTCCGAGCCGTGCAGGAGGCCGTCCTGGAATTCGTAGACGCCCAGGAGGCTGCCGCTGTGCCGTGGGATGCCGAGCAGGTCGCTGCCTTTGGGGACGGCGGTGTCGCCCTGGGTGACTTCGGCGTCGATGTAGGCATAGGCGCCGATCACCCGCACGGCATCGCTGACCTGGCCGCTGAACTGCAGGTCCAGCCCCTGGCTGCGGGCCTTGCCGGCGGCGACGCTTTCACCCGTGGCATCGGTGGTGACGACGTTTTCCTTGTCGATCCGGAACAGCGCGACCGTGGCACCGATACGGCTGTCGAACAGATCGAGCTTGAGCCCCGTTTCATAACCCAGGCCTTTCTCCGGCTGGTACACCTGGCCCTGGGTACCGATGGCGTTGGGCTTGAAGGAGGTCGAGGCATTGGCAAACACACCGACCTGCGGGGTGAGCTGGTAGAGCAGGCCGGCGCGTGGCGTGGCCACGTTCTTCTCCTGGCTGTTGCTGACCGCCGTCGCGCGGTTCAGCGAGGTCTGCCTGATCCGCTCCAGGCGTACGCCCACCAGGCCGCGCAGGCGGTCGGTGAAGGCAATCTGGTCCTGCAGGTTGAGGGCGTAGCTCTCGGTGCGCTCGAAGAAGTCGTTGGGCCGGGTCAGGGCCGGCTTGGGCTGGCCGTAGACGGGGTTGTGGATATCCAGGCCATAGCTCAGCAGCGTGGCGCTCTGCGGATACTTCTGGCTGTTGCGGTAGTTTTCGTACTCCAGGCCGGTCAGGGTCTGGTGCTGCCATCCGGCCCAGTCGAAGGTGCCATGCAGCTCGGCCTGGGTGATGTTGTCATTCCATTCGAAATCGCGCTCGCGGTAGAAGCGGGTGAGGGTGGTACCGACCAGCGCCTGCGGTTCGGAACTTGCGCCCTTGAGCGTGCCCTGGGTGTAGTGGTTGGCCAGGCGCAGCTTCCAGTCATCGTTCAGGTAGTGCTCGAGGGCCAGGTCGAGGGTCTGGTTATCGTTGCGGATCTGTCCGTCGTTCGGTTCCCCCATGAACGTCGAACGCCCGACCGAACCCAGTTCTCCGTTGACGGCCGGAATGCCGCGGTCGAACACCGCTTCGGTGCGGGAGAATTCGCTGTCGAGCATCAGCCGGGTATCCGGCGAGAGCTGCCAGCTCAATGACGGGCTGACGATGCGGCGTTCGCTGTCGACATGGTCGCGAAAGCTGCCGTTGTCCTCCACCGCCATGTTCACCCGCCCCAGCAACTGGCCTTCGCTGTCGAGTGGCGAGTTGACGTCGAGACTGCCGCGGTAGCGGTCCCAGGAGCCGGCGCTGATGTTCAGGGTGCTGAAGGTTTCGGCCTGCGGACGTTTGCTCACGATGTTCACCAGGCCACCGGGATCGCCGCGCCCGTAGAGGCTGGCGGCGGGGCCCTTGAGCACTTCGATGCGTTCGATGCCGGACGTGTCGGGGGCGCTGTAGCTGCCGCGGTTGATGGCGAATCCGTTCCTGTACAGTTCGCCGGTGGTGAAGCCGCGCACGCTGTAGTTGAGGAAGGTCAGGCCACCGAAGTTATTCTGTCGCGAGACCCCGCCGGCAAAGTCCAGCGCACGGTCGATACGGGTCGTATTGAGATCCCTGATCACCTGGGCCGGCACCACGTCGATGCTCTGTGGGGTGTCGCGCAGGTCGCTGTCGGTGCGGGTTGCGGTGGCCGAGCGGGTGGCTCGATAGCCCCGCACGGGGCCTTCGGCGCGTTCTTCGACGTACGAATCGGTGATGGTGATGTCTTCCAGCATCAGGGTGGGGGCTGCTGATACCGGTTGCCCGAGAAGTCCGAGGGTGAAGCCTGCCAGCAGCGGTGCGCGTTGTCTCAAGGTGAAATCTCCATTAATTACGTAATAACATAACATTATGAGGCGAGGAAATTCCATGCCCGGGATTGGGGGTGGCAACCCTGGCTGGAGGGCCAGGACTCGCCGGCAACGGGTTGACGACCACCAGGCCAGCCAGCGTTCCACCGCTGATGGCGTATCGGGCGATCCGGGGAGGCTGGAGCCTTTCCAGTGGTATCGCGGATGTAACCGGTTTCAAAGCACCTGCAAAAACGCTAAATTAGCCGGCTGTACGCAGTCCCCCTCCCTTTAGCCCTGACCAGTCGAAAATCAGAAGGCGTCGCTCAGCAGTCGCCCGAAGTCGATGAGGAATCAAAATGCCCGAGCATGCTCCCGATAACCCGCGCAGGGACTTCCTGCGCAAAACGCTGACCCTCATACCCGTCGTGACGGTGGCGAGCACCGGACTGAGCCTCGGCTCCAGCCCGCTGAGTGCGGCGCCCGTGCGTGAGCCGCGGGTTCCGGCGACGCCGCCGCCCAGCCAGTACCAGCCAACCTTTTTCACCACTGAAGAGTGGGCATTCCTGCAGGCGGCGGTGTCGCGCATCATCCCGGCCGACGAGCTCGGTCCAGGGGCACTGGAAGCGGGCGCTGCCGAGTTCATCGACCGGCAGATGAATACGCCCTACGCCACGGGTGCCCAGTGGTACATGCAAGGCCCGTTCAAGGCCGACGCCGCCCCGGAGCTGGGCTACCAGTTGCAACTCAGTCCGCAGCAGATCTACCGCCTGGGCATCGCCGCCGCGCAGGCCTGGTGCAAAACCACCACCGGTAAAAATTTTGCCGAGCAAGACAGCGCTACCCGAGACCATGTTCTTCGCCAGATCGAGTCTGGTGAGGCCGTTTTCGAGCCAGTGCCGGCCAAGGTGTTTTTCAGTCTGCTGGTGCAGAACACCCGCGAAGGGTTTTTCTGCGACCCGATTCACGGCGGCAACCGCGGCATGGTCGGCTGGACGCAGATCGGCTTCCCCGGTGCCCGGGCAGATTTCATGGACTGGGTCGAGCGCAACGAGCCTTACCCGTTCCCGGCCGTCTCGATTCGCGGCGAGAGGGCATAAGGCATGGCTAACGCAATGAAAAAGGTCGACGCGGTGATCGTCGGTTTCGGTTGGGCCGGTGCGATCATGGCCAAGGAACTCACCGAGGCCGGGCTGCAGGTGGTGGCGCTGGAGCGCGGACCGATGCAGGACACCTACCCGGAGGGCAGCTACCCGCAGGTCATCGACGAGCTGACCTACAGTGTGCGCAAGAAGCTGTTCGTCGATGTTTCGAAGGAGACGGTGACCATCCGCCACAGCGTCAATGACGTGGCACTGCCCAATCGACAACTGGGCGCCTTCCTGCCGGGCAAGGGCGTCGGCGGGGCGGGGCTGCACTGGTCCGGCGTGCATTTTCGCGTCGACCCGATCGAGCTGCGCCTGCGCAGCCACTACGAGGAACGCTACGGCAAGCGCTTCATTCCCGAAGGCATGACCATCCAGGACTTCGGTGTCAGCTACGAGGAGCTTGAGCCTTATTTCGACTTCGCGGAAAAGGTCTTTGGCACCTCGGGCCAGGCCTGGACCGTCAACGGTCAGGTGGTCGGCGAAGGCAAGGGCGGCAACCCCTATGCGCCGGACCGCTCCAACCCGTTCCCGCTGCCCTCGCAGAAGAACGTGGTGTCGGCCCGGCTGTTCGAGCAGGCGGCGCATAACCTGGGCTACAAGCCGTACAACCTGCCTTCGGCCAACACCTCCGGGCCCTACACCAACCCCTACGGCGCGCAGATGGGGCCGTGCAACTTCTGCGGTTTCTGCAGCGGTTATGTGTGCTACATGTACTCCAAGGCCTCGCCGAACGTGAACATCCTGCCAGCGCTGCGCCAGGTGCCGAACTTCGAGCTGCGCGCCAACGCCCATGTGTTGCGGGTAAACCTCGACGACAGCAAGCGCAAGGCCACCGGCGTGACCTACATCGACGCCCAGGGCCGCGAAATCGAACAGCCGGCGGACCTCGTGATTCTCGCCGCCTTCCAGTTCAACAACGTGCGCCTGATGCTGCTCTCCGGCATCGGCAAACCCTACGACCCGATCAGCAACGAGGGGGTGGTCGGGCGCAACTTCGCCTACCAGAACATGGGCACGGTCAAGGCGTTCTTCGACAAGGACACCTACACCAACAACTTCATCGGTGCTGGCGGCAACGGTATCGCGATCGATGACTTCAACGCGGACAACTTCGACCACGGCCCCCATGGTTTCGTCGGCGGCTCGCCGATGTGGGTGAACCAGGCCGGCAGCCGGCCGATCGCCGGGGTTGCCAACCCGCCGGGTACCCCTGCCTGGGGCAGTGCCTGGAAAAAGGCCACCGCCGACTACTACACCCACCAGGTCTCGATGGACGCCCACGGCGCGCACCAGTCGTACCGCGGCAACTACCTGGACCTGGACCCGACCTACCGCGATGCCTACGGCCAACCCCTGTTGCGCATGACCTTTGACTGGCAGGAAAACGACATCAGGATGAACCGGTTCATGGTCGACAAGCTGAGCAGGATCGCCCAGGCGATGAACCCCAAGTCCATTGCCATCCTCGGCAAGAAGGTCAAGGAGCACTTCAACACGGCCAGCTACCAGACCACCCACCTCAACGGCGGCGCGATCATGGGCACCGACCCGAAGACCAGCGCCCTGAACCGCTACCTGCAGAGCTGGGACGTGCACAACGTGTTCGTCCCTGGGGCCTCGGCGTTTCCCCAGGGCCTGGGGTACAACCCGACCGGCCTGGTGGCGGCGCTGACCTACTGGTCCGCCCGGGCCATTCGCGAGCAGTACCTGAAAAATCCCGGCCCGCTGGTCCAGGCTTGAGGAGCGAGAGAACATGAAGAGACTGTTGATCGCAGCCCTCCTGGTCGGTGCCGGCGCTACGGCCCAGGCTGCCGAAACCGACGTTGCGCTGGTCAAGCGCGGCGAGTACCTGGCCCGTGCCGGCGACTGCGTGGCCTGCCATACCGCCAAGGGCGGCAAGCCTTTTGCCGGCGGCCTGGCGATGCCGACGCCGATCGGCACCGTGTACTCCACCAACATCACCCCGGATGCCAGCGGCATTGGTCACTACAGCTTCGAAGCGTTCGACCAGGCGGTGCGCAAGGGTATCGGCAAGGACGGCAGCACGCTGTACCCGGCCATGCCGTACCCGTCCTACGCCCGCGTCACTGACGAAGACATGCAGGCGCTCTACGCCTACTTCATGAAGGGTGTCGAACCTGTCGCGCAGCCGAACCGGGCCACCGATATTCCCTGGCCGCTGAGCATGCGCTGGCCGCTGGCGATCTGGCGTGGGTTGTTCGCGCCAGAAGCCAAGGCCTGGGTCGCTCCCGCCAACGCCGATCCGGTCGTCAGCCGGGGCGCCTACCTGGTCGAGGGCCTGGGGCATTGTGGTGCCTGCCATACCCCGCGGGCGTTGACCATGCAGGAAAAGGCCCTCAACCCGCAGGACGGCGAGCAGTTCCTGGCCGGCAGCGCGCCACTCGAGGGCTGGATTGCCAAGAACCTGCGGGGTGACCACAAGGATGGCCTGGGCAACTGGAGCGAGGAGCAGTTGGTACAGTTCCTCAAGACCGGTCGCAGTGAGCGCAGCGCGGTGTTCGGCGGCATGAGCGACGTGGTCGAGCACAGCCTGCAGTACCTGACCGATGCCGACCTGACCGCCATCGCCCGCTACCTGAAGACGCTGCCGCCGAGCCGGGCGGATGACGGGCCTCACGTCTATGACAAGCAGGTCGCGGACGCCTTGTGGAAGGGCGATGACAGCCAGCCGGGGGCGTCGATCTATATCGACAACTGCGCGGCCTGCCACCGCACCGACGGCCATGGCTACACCCGGTTCTTCCCGGCGTTGGCCGGCAACCCGGTGCTGCAGACCCAGGACCCGACCTCGCTCATCCACGTGGTGCTGGCCGGTGGCACCGTGCCGGCGACGCACGCGGCGCCATCGACCATCAGCATGCCGGCCTTCGGCTGGCGCCTGAGCGATCAGGAGGTGGCCGAAGTGGTCAGCTTCATCCGCTCCAGTTGGGGCAACCAGGGCGCTGCCGTGACGGCTGCCGACGTGGCCCGGCTGCGCACGCCTGAAACGGCCAGGACCGCGGGCAGCGACACGGGGAACGCCAACCGCTAGCAGGCCACCCGGGCCGGCCGGTGCTCTCTGGCCGGCCCGGGTTCTGCGCGGTGCTGCCGGGAGGGGCCGGCGAAGGCGGGCGGCTTGTGGACGTCGAATGTTTGTTAACATCCGACGAACGGTAGATGACGTTTGGAGCCAGTTTTGATGTATTGAAACCGGTTTCATTCATCGTCTCGGACCACAATCACAAGAGCCCTTCGATGACGGATTTTCCTTCCAGCTCGCGCGAGCGAGTCACCATCAGCCAGGTCGCGCGCGCCGCGGGTGTGTCGAAAGCGACCGTTTCCCGCTACATCGGCGGCGATCGTCAGTTGCTGGCCGAAGCGACCGCACAACGCCTCGCAGACGTCATCCAGCAACTGGGCTACCGCCCCAACCAGATGGCCCGGGGGCTCAAGCGTGGTCAGACGCGGTTGATCGGCATGCTGGTGGCCGACATCCTCAATCCCTATTCGGTCGCGGTCATGCGCGGCGTCGAGAAAGCCTGCCGACAGCATGGCTACACCCTGCTGCTGTGCAACACCAACCGCGACGACGAGCAGGAGCGCCATCACCTGCAGATGCTGCAGTCGTACAACATCGAAGGCCTGATCGTGAACACCCTCGGGCACCATCGGGGTGAACTGGTCGAGCTGCAGCGGGACGTGCCCATGGTGCTGATCGACCGCCAGTTGCCGGAGCTGAATGTCGACATGGTCGGCCTGGACAATGCCGATGCGGTCGAGCAGGCCCTGGATCACCTGCAGGCTTGCGGTTATCGCGACATCCTGGCGGTGACCGAACCCCTCGATGGCACCAGCTCGCGCCTGGAGCGGGTGCGGGCCTTTAGCGCATCCCTTCAGCGCCGTGCGGGCATTCGCCAGCAGATCCTCGAGATCAGCGCGGAACTCGAGGCGGACCTGGCCAGGTTCCTCGGCTCGAACGGCCACGGCCCACAGGCCATTTTCACTTGCAACGGCGTGGCCACCCTGGCCGTCACGCGTGCCCTGCACAGCAGGGGCTGCCGCCTGTTCGACGACGTCGGCCTGCTGGCGCTGGACGAGCTGGACTGGTACCCGCTGGTGGGCAGCGGCATCACCGCCCTGGCCCAGCCGACCGAGGCGATTGGCGTGACGGCGTTCGAATGCCTGCTCGCGCGCCTGCGGGGAGAAGGCGACGCGCCGAAGCGAATCGACCTCAAGGCTGAACTGATCGTTCGAGGATCCACCCACCTGAGTATGTGAGCGGTTGCGCAGGGGGTTGCCTGCCGACCAAAAATGAAACCGGTTTCAAAGGATCACAACAATGCGCTTGAACCCCGTTTCCATCAGTCTCTCCAGCTATGGTGCCGACTTCGTTCGGCAGTCCGGCCAGGAGAGTTTTCTTGAGTTGCTGGCGGCTGCCGGTGTGGCGCGTGTCGAGCTGCGCGAGGAGCTGTTCGATGGCGTACCGGACACCACGGCCCTGTCCGGCGCGATAGGCGCACTGCAGTTGGAGTGCCTGTTCTCCTCGCCGCTGGAACTGTGGACCGAACAGGGCGAACTCAACCCGCTGCTGTCGCAGAAGCTGGCGTTGGCAAGCCGACTGGGGGCGGTAGCGCTGAAGGTGTCCCTGGGGCATTACCAACCCCGTTGCGATGTCTCGGCCTTGCGCGGGCTGGTGTCTCGGGACGTCCCCAGGCTGCTGGTGGAAAATGACCAGACCCCGCAAGGCGGGCGGATCGCGGCGCTGCTGGCGTTCTTCGAACAGGTCGAGGCCCTGGCGCTTCCCGTAGGCATGACCTTCGATATCGGCAACTGGCAGTGGCAGAACGAGTCGGCGACCCAGGCCGCCCGGCAGCTCGGTCGCTGGGTGCGCTATGTGCACTGCAAGGCGGTGGAGCGCCAACCCACCGGGCGCCTGGTCGCCGTAAGGCCGCGTGCGGCGGACCTGATGGCCTGGGATGCGCTGCTGGGCGAATTCACCCCCGGCGTCGTGCGGGCCGTGGAGTACCCCCTGGTGGGCGATGACCTGTTGGCGGTCACACGGGCCCAGGTCGACAACCTGGCCCGGCTCGGGCTGGTGGCGGAGGTCAGCCATGTTTGAACACGATGTGCTGTGCTTCGGGGAAACCATGGCGATGTTCGTTGCGGACCAGCCTGGCGATCTGGCCCATGTCAGCCAGTTCAGCAAACGGATCGCGGGGGCGGACAGCAATGTCGCCATCGGCCTGGCCCGGCTGGGTTTCAAGGTGCGCTGGCTGAGCCGCGTCGGTGACGATTCGCTGGGGCGTTTCGTCATCGACAGCCTGCGCCAGGAAGGCCTGGACTGTGAAGGTGTCGAGATCGATCCGCGTTACGCCACCGGCTTCCAGCTCAAGGAGCGCCGCGACGATGGCCGCGACCCGAGCGTGGAGTACTTCCGGCGCAACTCGGCGGCCAGCCACCTGTCGCCGGCGATGATCGCCGGGCAACGGTTCCAGGTGCGGCATCTGCATGCCACCGGTATTCCCCTGGCGCTGTCACCGACCTGCCGGGCGCTCTCCCATGCCCTGGTGGAGGCCATGCGTGAAGCCGGTCGGAGCATCTCCTTCGACCCGAACCTGCGTCCGTCCCTGTGGCCGGACACCGCCACCATGGTGCGTGAAGTCAACGCCCTGGCGCTGAAGGCCGACTGGCTGCTGCCGGGGCTGGAGGAAGGGCGCCTGCTGACCGGGCAGCGCGAACCTGCCGACATCGCGGCGTTCTACCTGGATAGAGGCGCGCAAGGGGTGGTGATCAAGCTGGGAGAGCAGGGCGCCTACTTCCGTACGCTGCGCGATGAGGGACAGGTCGCCGCCGTGCCGGTGCCGCAGGTGGTGGACACGGTCGGTGCCGGCGATGCATTTGCCGTCGGCGTGCTCAGTGGCCTGCTCGAAGGGCTGGAGCTGCCGATGGCGGTTGCGCGTGGCAACTGGTGCGGCAGCCGCGCCGTCCAGTTCCGCGGAGACATGGAGGGCCTGCCCTTGCGGCATGAACTCGAGGATCGGGACAAGCGCCGGAGCGCTTGAGCCATTCCGACCGGATTGCCGAAACCTGTTGCGACAACAATAACAAGCTCAGGAGAGTGAATCATGCAAACGACAAGCCTCGCCCGTCGCCGTTGGTGGTACATCATCCCCATCGTCTTCATCACCTACAGCCTGGCCTACCTGGACCGTGCCAACTACGGCTTCGCCGCTGCCTCGGGCATGGCCGAAGACCTCCACATCACCCCGGCGCTGTCGTCGCTGCTGGGGGCGCTGTTTTTCCTCGGCTACTTCTTCTTCCAGGTGCCGGGGGCCATCTACGCCGAAAAACGCAGCGTGAAGAAACTGATCTTCGTCAGCCTCATCCTCTGGGGTGGCCTGGCGACCCTCACCGGCATGGTCAGCAACGTCTACATGCTGGTCGCCATCCGCTTCCTGCTGGGGGTGGTGGAGGCGGCGGTGATGCCGGCCATGCTGGTGTACCTGTGCCACTGGTTCACGCGGGCGGAACGCTCGCGGGCCAACACCTTCCTGATCCTCGGCAACCCGGCCACCATCCTCTGGATGTCGGTGGTGTCCGGCTATCTCATCCAGCACTTCGACTGGCGCTGGATGTTCATCATCGAAGGCTTGCCCGCGGTGATCTGGGCCTTGCTCTGGTGGCGCCTGGTGGACGACCGGCCGGCCCAGGCCCGTTGGCTGAGCGAGGCGGACAAGGCGAATCTGCAGGCGGCGCTGGCGGCCGAGCAGCAGGGCATCCGGCCGGTGAAAAATTACCGTGAGGCCTTCCGCACCCCGCAGGTGATCGTCCTGTCGCTGCAGTATTTCTGCTGGAGCATTGGCGTGTACGGCTTCGTGCTCTGGCTGCCGTCCATTCTCAAGCAGGCGGCCAAGGTCGACATCGTCCAGGCCGGCTGGCTGTCGGCGGTGCCCTACCTGGCGGCGGTGCTGGCGATGATCGGCGTCTCCTGGGCCTCCGATCGCCTGCAGAAGCGCAAGCGCTTCGTCTGGCCGCCGCTGCTGATCGCCGCGCTGGCGTTCTATGGTTCCTACGCGCTGGGTACCGAGCACTTCTGGCTGTCCTACGCGCTGCTGGTGGTCGCCGGGGCCTGCATGTACGCCCCCTATGGTCCGTTCTTCGCCATCGTGCCGGAGATCCTGCCCAGCAACGTCGCCGGTGGCGCCATGGCGCTGATCAACAGCATGGGCGCGCTGGGTTCCTTTGGCGGGTCGTGGCTGGTGGGCTACCTCAACGGGGTCACCGGCGGGCCGGGGGCCTCCTACCTGTTCATGTGTGGCGCGCTGCTGACCGCCGTGGTGCTGACGGCCGTGCTCAACCCCGCGCAGACGCGGCGCCGTGGTGCCCGTCTCGCCGTGACACTCTAGGGAATACTGCAATGAAGAAGAGAATCGTGCTGTACAAGCGGCTGTCTGACGATCTGATGGCGCGTTTGCAGGAGCAGGTCGAAGTGACCTGGGTCGACATCGCCCAGCCCGATGGGCTGGCGCGCTTGCGCGATGCCTTGCCCGGGGCCCGGGGCCTGCTCGGCGCCAGCCTGCGGATCGATGGCAGCCTGCTGGACCTGGCGCCCCAGCTGGAGGTGATTTCCAGCGTGTCGGTGGGCGTGGACAACTATGACCTGGCCGAGCTGAGCCGTCGTCGCGTGTTGTTGACCAATACCCCGGATGTGCTGACCGAAACGACCGCCGATACCGGCTTCGCCCTGATCCTGGCCAGCGCCCGCCGGGTCGTCGAACTGGCCGGCTGGGTGCGTGACGGCCATTGGCGGGCGAGCCTGGGGCCGGCCCAGTTTGGCAGCGATGTACATGGCAAGACGCTGGGTATCGTCGGCATGGGACGCATCGGCGAGGCACTGGCCAGGCGCGGCGCGGCGGGCTTCGGCATGCGCGTGCTGTACCACAGTCGAGGCGCCAGGCCCGAGGTGGAGGCCCGTTACGCAGCGCGTCATTGCAGCCTCGATGAGCTGTTGCGTCAGGCGGATTTCGTCTGCCTGACCGTGCCCTTGAATGCCGAAACCCAGGGCCTGATCGGTCGACGTGAACTCGCCCTGATGAAGCCCGAAGCGATCCTGGTGAACATCGCGCGTGGCCGCGTGGTGGATGAAGCCGCACTCATCGACGCCCTGCGCGAGCGGCGCATTCGCGGGGCGGGCCTGGACGTGTTCAGCCAGGAGCCCCTTGCGCCGGATTCGCCCCTGCTCGGCCTGGATAACGTCGTGGCGACGCCGCACATCGGCTCCGCCACCCAGGAGACGCGCGAGGCGATGGCCCGCTGTGCGGTGGAGAACCTGCTGCAGGCACTGGCCGGGAAACGCCCGGCCAACCTGGTCAACGAAGGCGCCTGGGACGCCCTCACGCCTCGATAGGCGCGTGCTGGCGAAGCTGGCCCAGCAAGGCCTGCAACGGATGCAGCACCACTTTACCGGCCTGGCGCTTGACCTGGCTGCGGCAGGAATAGCCATCGGCGAGCAGGCGGCCGCTGGGCTGGTAGCGCTCCACCAGGGGTTGCCAGGACTGCGAGTAGATGACCTGCGAGGTCTGCGCGTTGCGGGTTTCATGCCCATAGGTGCCGGACATGCCGCAGCAGCCGCTGGCCAGCACCTGCAACTTCAGGCCGAAGCCGTCGAAGACCTTCTTCCACTGCTCGACGCTCGCCGGCTCGTTGGTCCGCTCGGTGCAGTGCGGCAGGAAGTGGAAGGTCTCTGGCGCCTGCGGTTTTTCCAACTGCGGCAGGGCGGTCGCCAGCCACTCCTGGGCCAGCACCACGCGCGGCGCGGCATCCTGCTCCAGGGTCTTGGCGTATTCCTGGCGATACACCAGGGTCATCGCCGGGTCGAGTCCCACCAGCGGGATGCCGTAGGCTTCGAGTGCCTTCAGGCCCTTGGCGTTGTGGCTCGCGGCCTTCTTGAACGCACCGAGGAAGCCCTGCACCTGCAGTGGCTTGCCGTTGGGGGCGAACGGCGCCAGGTAAAGGGTGTAGCCCAGGCGGGCGATCAGCTCGATCCACTCGGCCGCCAGCGAGGTTTCGAAGTAGCGGGTGAAGGCGTCCTGAACGATGATCACGCTGCGCTGGCGCTGCTCTTCGCTCAGTTGCGACAGCTTGTGCGCCGTCGCCACCTGCACGTTCCAGCGCGCGCAGACCTGGTGGAAATCCATCAGGCTCAGCAGCGGACTGTCGACCATGCCGACCAGGTGTTCGAGCAGAAACTTCACCGGCCGCGCATTCATCATCGCGTTGTACAGCCGCGGGAAGCGGGCGATATAGGGAATGCTGTACTCCAGCGAGCCGACCACGTAGTCCTTCAGCGGCCGCAGGTAGCGCTGGTGGTAGAGCTCGAGGAAACGCGAGCGGAAGTCCGGCACGTTGACCTTCACCGGGCACTGGCCCGCGCAGGACTTGCACGCCAGGCAGCCGGCCATCGCCTCGTACACCTCATGGGAGAAATCTTGCTCGCCCAGGCGCTTGCCCAGGCTATTGCGCACCTTGGCCAGCAGGTTGCCGACGCTGAAGCGGGTGGCGACGCTGCCCAGTAGGTCGACGCCCTGGGCGCCCTGCAGGCGCAGCCACTCGCGTACCAGCGAGGCACGGCCCTTGGGCGAGTGAATGCGGTTGCGCGTGGCTTTCCAGGACGGGCACATCGCATCGTCGGGATCGAAGTTGTAGCAGGCGCCGTTGCCGTTGCAGTGGACGGCGCTCTGGTAGCTCTGCCAGACCCGCTCGTCGATCTGCCGGTCGAGTTCGCCGCGCAGGACCACGCCATCGACCTTGGTCAGGCTGGCGTCGCTGATGCTCGAAGGCGTGGCGATCTTGCCCGGGTTGAGCTGGTTGAACGGGTCGAACGCCGCCTTGATCGCCTGCAGCGACGGGTACAGCGGGCCGAAGTAGGCCGGCGAGTACTCCGAGCGCAGGCCCTTGCCATGCTCGCCCCACAGCAGTCCGCCGTATTTGCGGGTGAGGGCGGCCACGCCATCGGAAACCGGGCGGATCAGTGCCGCCTGGCGCGGGTCCTTCATGTCGAGGATCGGCCGCACGTGCAGCACGCCGGCGTCGACGTGGCCGAACATGCCGTATTCGAGCTGGTGCGAGTCGAGCAGGGCGCGGAACTCGGCGATGAAGTCGGCGAGGTTTTCCGGCGGCACGGCGGTGTCTTCGACGAACGGCTGCGGACGGGCTTCGCCCTGGACATTGCCGAGCAGGCCCACGGAGCGCTTGCGCATGGTGTAGACGCGCTTCACGGCCTCGCTGCCGACGGCCAGGGTGTGGCCCAGGCGCACCACGCTGGTGTCGGTTTTCAGGTGTTCGATGAAGTCATGGACCTGTCGTTCCAGGTTCTGCTGGTCGTCGCCGCTGAATTCGATCAGGTTGATGCCCAGGGTCTGCTGGCCGGGGACCGGTGGGAAGTACTCGGCCACGCCGTGCCAGACGATGTCCTGCATCGCCAGCTTCAGCACCTTGGAGTCCACGGTCTCGATGGACAGCGGCTTGAGCGCCATCAGCGCCTTGGCGTCACGCAGGGCATCCATGAAGCCGGCGTATTGCACGTTCACCAGGATGCTGTGGCGCGGGATCGGCAGCACATTGAGCCTGGCTTCGATGATGAAGCCCAGCGAACCCTCGGAGCCGCAGAGGATGCTGTTGAGGTTGAAGCCGCCGTCCTCCTCGCGCAGGTGGGCGAGGTCGTAGCCGGTCAGGCAGCGGTTGAGCGGCGGAAAGGTGTCCCTGATCAGTTGCGCCTGCCGGTCGGCGATATCGCGGGCGCAGCGATAGACACTGCCGACCAGGTCCTGCCGGGCCGCCTCGCGGTCGGCCTGTTCGGCGGCCAGGGGTTGGCTGTCCAGGCGCTGGCCCCCCAGCAGGATGGTGGACAGGGCAAGCACGTGATCGCGGGTCTTGCCGTAGGTGCAACTGCCCTGGCCGCTGGCGTCGGTGTTGATCATCCCGCCGATGGTCGCCCGGTTCGAGGTCGACAGCTCGGGGGCGAAGAACAGGCCGTGGGGCTTGAGGGCGGCGTTCAGCTGGTCCTTGACCACGCCGCTCTGCACCCGCACCCAGCGCTCCTCGACGTTGATCTCGAGAATGCCGTTCAGGTGCCGGGAGAGGTCGACCACGATGCCGTCGGTGAGCGACTGGCCGTTGGTGCCGGTGCCGCCGCCGCGGGGGGTGAGCACCACGGCGCGGTGCTGCGGCTGGGCGGCGAGTTTCGCCACCCGCTCGACATCCGCGTAGGTTTTCGGGAACACCGCCGCCTGGGGCAGGCGCTGGTAGATCGAGTTGTCGGTCGCCAGCACCGCCCGGGAGCCCAGGTCGCCGGCGATTTCCCCCTCGAAGCCTTCGCTGGCCAGTTGTTTCAGGAAGCGGTCGTAGGCGTCGGTCTGACCGTGGGAGGGGGCGAGGCGGGCGATCATTCGTGGCGGTTCCTGCAGGCTGATTCGTTTTTATATTCGCTTAACGTATGCTCAAGGCTGAGCCAGCGTCAGGGCGAAACGGTATAGTTTCGATTATTCGCGGATGGCACGCTGCTGACAAACGTAAAACACGCAGCCTTTGCATGAGCTTTATGAATGAACCCAAGACGCCTCACTCCCTCCATGTCGGTGCTCGTGGCCTTCGAAGCAGCGGCCCGCCACGGCAGCTTCACCAAGGCGGCCGATGAGCTGCTGCTGACCCAGAGCGCAGTCAGCCGGCAGGTGCAGGCGCTGGAGACGCTGCTGGGGGTCGAACTGTTCCTGCGTGACGGCCGGCGCATCGAGCTGACGGCGGCGGGGGCGCTGTACCAGCATGAGCTGTCGGCGGCCCTGGGGCGGATTCGCAGCGCGACCCTGAAGACCATCGCCTTTCGTTCCCAGGAAGGCGTGCTGCACCTGGGCGTGCTGCCGACGTTCGGCTCCAAGTGGCTGCTGCCGCGGATGAATGACTTCTACACCCGGCATCCGGACATCGTCGTGCACATCCATTCGCGGATCATCCAGGCCGACCTGGCCAGTGCCGCCGGCGAGATGAACGCGATCATCTACGCCGGTTCCGGCTCCTGGCCGGGGTTCATGTCGCACAAGCTGCTCACCGAGGAACTGGTGGTCGTCGCCAGTCCTTCGGCCCTGCCCGAATACCGCACGACGACGCCGGCCGAGATCGCCACCAGCCATTCGCTGCTCAATGTCGTGTCCCGGCCCAATGCCTGGTCGGACTGGTTCGAGCACAACGGCCTGGATCATCGCCTGATGCGCCCGGGGCCCGGCTTCGAACTCACCAGCCACCTCATCCAGGCGGCGGTCGCCGGTATCGGCATCGGCCTGGTGCCGCAGGTGCTGGTGCAGGACGAGATCCGCGCGGGCAGCCTGGTCGTGCTGTTCGAGCCCATGGAAAGCGGCAGGAGTTATTACCTGGCGTATGCCAACCGCTACCAGAACCTGCCTTCGCTGGTCGCCTTCAGCGAGTGGCTGCTGAGCCTGCCGTTTCCCGAAGGGGCGGGCTGAACTGACGGCCGCCCGCCTCGACAGCGCGCCATGGCCGGTAGCCGTTCGACATCCCGGCGGGCACCCACCGTGGACGATGGCTACAGGGCGTCCAGGCTCAGCAGTTGCCCGTCGAACTCGGCCATGGCATCGAGCAGCGCCTCCCTGAAGTACGCCAGCGAGGCGCGGTCGCAGAGGATCTGGAAGGTCGGCTCGGCGCTGCCGCCGAGGTTGACCACGATCACGTTGATCCGCGCCGCCGAGGTCTGGGCCACGGCGCCGGGGGCGAAGGCCTGGGCGCGCAGGTCGACGCCGCATAGCTTGGCCATGACCTCGGCGCTGCACACGCCACTCAACTGCAGCCAGGCATGACTGTCCTGGCGTGGCAGCAGGTAGTTGGCGCTGCGGTCCAGTACCCAGCGCGCTTCCTCGTCGGCGATGCGCGCGCCGCGGTCGGCCAGGCTGCCGAGAAGCAGGTACTCGCTCTGCGACAGGCGCGCCACATGGCTGCCGTCGGCCTGGGTGACGGCGCGGTTGGGCGCCTCGGGCAGGCTGAAGCCGCGGGCCTGCAGGTAGGCGGCGCTGTGCGGGCCGCGAAAGCCGACCCGTGGCAGGTCGGTGAGGTCGATCAGGGCACATTGTTGCAAGGCGCCCTCGGCCAGTCGGGCCGGCGTGAGGGGACGTTCGCTGATGAGGGTGGACATGTCAGAGCTCCTGGCGCTGGTTTTCAGGGTCGAAGAACGGCAGCTTCACCACCGTGGCCTGGACGATCACGCCGCCCTCGACCCGGATCGGAATCTGCTGCCCCGGCGTGGCCTGGTCGAAGGCGGCATAGGCCAGGCCGATGATCCGGTCGAGGGTTTGCGAGTACTCGCAGGAGGTGACGTTGCCGCTGATGTCCGGGCCCTTGAGCACCAGGTGGCCCTCCAGCGGTTGCGGGCTGGTCCTGGGCAGGGTGAAACCGACCAGCTTGCGCTTCTGCGGCTGGGCCTCGAGGATGTCGATCGAGCGGCGGCCGACGAAGAACGGCTTGCTGCGGCTGACCGCCCAGCCCATGTCGATCTCGGCCGGGTGGGTCATGCCGTCGGTGTCCTGGCTGATGATCACGTGGCCTTTTTCCAGGCGCAGCAGGCGCTGGGTCTCGACGCCGAACGGGCGGATGTCATGGGCCTTGCCGGCCGCCATCAGCGCGTCCCACAGTTGCAGCGCATGGCGCGCCGGAACGTGGATTTCATAACCCAGCTCACCGACGAAGCCGACCCGTAGCAGGCGCGCCTTGATCCCGGCCACGGTGCCCTGGCGCACCGCCAGGTAGGGAAAGCCTTCGGCCGACAGGTCGAGGTCGCTGCAGACTTTCTCCAGTACCTTGCGCGAGTCCGGTCCGGCGACGTTGACTGCGGCAATCGCCGCGGTGACGTTGGCGATATCGACATCCAGCCGCCACTGGGCATTCCACTTGAGCATCTGCTGGTAGATGCGGTCCACGCCGCTGGTGGTGGCGGTCACGTAGAAGTGGTGGTCGGCGAAGCGCGCGCAGACACCATCATCGATCACCACACCCTGTTCATTGGTCATCAGCGCATAGCGCGAACGCCCCACCGGCTGCTTGAGAAAGGCGAAGGTGTACATGCGGTTGAGCAGTTCGGCGGCGTCCGGACCCCGCACGTCCAGGCCGCCCAGGGTCGAGACGTCGATGATGCCGACCTTGTGCCGCACGTGTTGCGCCTCGGCCTGCATGCAGGCATCACGCTGGCCGGGCTTGCCGTAGTAGGCCGGGCGCTGCCAGATCCCGGCGGGCATCATCTTCGCCCCGGCCTCGAGGTGGCGCCGATGCATCGGCGTCTGCCGGTACGGGTCGAAGGCACGGCCGGCGACGTGGGCCAGCTTTTCCGCCTCGAACGGCGGCCGGGCGGTGGTCACGCCGGTCTCGCTGACGCTGCGCCGGGTCGACGAGGCCACCAGTCGCGCGGTCGGCAGGGCCGAATGGCGGCCCTGGGACGGGCCCATGCCGACTGTGGAGAAACGCTTGACCAGTTGCACGTCGCGGTAGCCGAGGCGGGTGGCATTGACGATGTCGCGGACCTGCAGGTCTTCATCGAAATCGACGAAATCCTTGCCCTTGGGGTGCGGGAAGATCGGCCAGGGGAAGTTGACCGGGGCTTCGGCACGCAGCGGCAAGGGCTTGGCGACAAGTTCCAGGTTCAGCGCGGTGACGATCTGCGCCGCCGCGTCGATGGCATCGGCCAGCACGTTGTCCAGGGCGTGGTAGCCATGGGCCGAGCCGGCGACGCGAAGGTTCTGCGGCAGGCCGCTGAGGGTGAACTCCGCCAACGGGTCGTCGTAGGCCAGCTTGCCACCCGCCTGGCACAACAGCTGGTAGACCGGCATGTAGCCGCCGGACATGCACAGCAGGTCGCAGTCCAGGATCAACCCCTGCTGGGCGACCTGGCCTTGCCCGGTGATCGCGCGGATGTCGACGCCGCTGACATGGCGCAGACCCTTTTCGTGCAGGGCTTCGTACACGGTGCTGCCGGAGTGGCAGGGGATGCCGCGTTTTTCCAGTTCCAGCAGCAGCTCGCGGTTGGCCGGATGAGGGCGCATGTCGACCAGGGCGGCGACCTCGACCCCCTGGTCATCCAGGTCCAGCGCGGCGAGGTAGCCGTCGTCGTTGCCGGTCAGGACCACGGCGCGCTGGCCCGGCTTGACCGCATAGAGCTTCATCAACCGTTGCGCGGCGCTGCTGAGCATCACCCCGGGCAGGTCGTTGTTGCGAAAGATCACCGGCTGGTCGAACGAGCCGCTGGTGACCAGGCATTGGGTGGCGCGGACCTTGTACATCCGCTTGCCCTGGATCACCGGCAGGTAGTTGTCGGTGAACCAGGCGTTGCAGGTGGCCTGCTTCAGCACGCGGATATTGGCGTGGCCTTGCACCGCATCGACCAGCTCCTGGCGCAGGCTGTCGGCACGCCGGCCTTCGAGGTCGAAGCGGGCGTAGGTCAGTGAACCCCCCAGGATCGGCTGCTGCTCGACCAGCAGCACCTTGGCCCCGGCATTCGCCGCGGTCAACGCCGCCTGCAGGCCGGCCGGGCCGGCCCCGATCACCGCCAGGTCGGTGAACAGGTAGGCCTTGTCGTAGTACTCGGGCTGGAAGCTCTGGTCGAGCACGCCCAGGCCGGCCTTTTTGCGGATGATCGGCTCCCACAGCTTCCAGGCGCCCCGGGGCTTGTAGAACGAGCGGTAGTAGAAACCCACCGGCATGAACCTGGAGAACTTGCCGAGGTAGGCATCCCGGTCATGGTCCAGCGAACCGCTGAAGTTCTGCCCGGTCACCTGCACGCCGCTTTCCAGCAACTGGGTATCGGCCAGCACGTTGGGTTCGCGCGGCAGTTGCACCAGGGTGTTGGCGTCCTGTCCCGCCATGGTCAGCGGGCCGCGCGGGCGGTGGTACTTGAACGAGCGCGAGAGCAGGAAGCGGCCATTGGCGAGCAGGGCACTGGCGATGCTGTCACCGGCAAAGCCCTGGTAGGGCTTGCCATCGAAACTGAAATCGAGGGGCTGGCTGCGGTCGATCAGCAGGCCCATGGGTACGGGGAGGCGGTTCATCGCACGGTCTCCTGGGTGTTCGCGGCTGTGAATTCAACGCGGCTGTCGAACAGTTCCCGCGGGTCGAAGGTGCGCAGGATCTCGTCGCTGCCGGTGTGACGCTCGGCCAGGAACCAGTAGCTGGACGGGTTGTGCAGCCACCATTCGCGGACCACGCCGAGGGTGTCTTCGCTGTTGAACACGTAGTCGGCCCATTCGGCATCGCTGCAGGTCTGCGGATCGGGCATCCGCTTGAATTCGCCGCCGTAGGTGAACTCGCTGATATTGCGCGGCCCGTTGAGCGGGCAATTCATCACTTTCATGTGCCGCTCCTCAGTGGCTGGCCGCTGTCGCGCCCATTTCGTTGACTTGCTGGAAGGTGGCGAAGCGCTCCAGGCCGAACGGCCTGATCAGCTCCGGTACCCGGCCACCGCTGGCGACCAGCTCGGCCATGGTCTTGCCGCAGATCGGCGTGGCCTTGAAGCCCCAGGTGCCCCAGCCGGCGTCGAGGTAGTAGTTCTTCACCGGCGACAGACCCATGATCGGGCTGTAGTCCGGGGTCATGTCGGTGATCCCGGCCCACTGGCGCATCAGCCTGGCGTTGGCCAGGAACGGGAACATCTCGATGGCGTGGGCCAGCAGGCTTTCCTTCAGGTCCAGGGTCGAGCGGGTATTGAACAGCGGGTAGGGGTCGGAACCGCCCCCGAACACCACTTCGCCACGGCTGGTCTGCTGTACGTAGCAGTGCAGGGCCGAGGAGCTCACCAGTGGGTCGAGGAACGGCTTGAATGGCTGGGTGACCATGGCCTGCAGCGGGAAGGTCTGGATCGGCGAACGGATGCCGGCCTTCTTCATCAGTTGCGAACTCATGCCGGCCACGGCCTGGACCACGCAGCCGCAGCGGACGGTGCCGCGGTTGGTCTTCACCGCGGTGATCGTGCCGTTGTCGATCACCAGTTCCTGGACTTCGGTGAGCTGGTGAATCTCCACGCCCCGCTTGGCCGCCTGCTTGGCATAACCCCAGGCCACCGCGTCGTGGCGGGCGGTGGCACCGTCGATGTGCCACAGGCCGGCGAGCACCGGCAGGTGGCCGGGGTCGAGGTTGAGTGTCGGCACCAGTTCGCGGATCTGCTGGCGGTCTAGCATTTCGGTGCGGCCGCCGAAGTGCTTGTTGACCTCGGCGCGCTGGCGGAACGACCGCACCGTCGCGTCGGTGTGGGCCAGGGTCAGTTGGCCGCGATGGGAGTACATGATGTTGAAGTCGAACTCGTTGGACAGGCCCTCGAACATCCGCACCGATTCGGCGTAGAAGCGCACCCCTTCGCTGGTCAGGTAGTTGGAGCGGATCACCGCCGTGTTGCGCGCGGTGTTGCCGCCGCCCAGGTAGCCCTTTTCCAGCACCGCGATGTTGCTGATGCCGTGGTACCTGGAGAGGTAGTAGGCGGTGGCCAGGCCGTGGCCGCCACCGCCGATGATCACCACGTCGTAGGCCGGCTTGAGTTCCTTCGGCGGCGGCAGGTCGACCTCGACCGGGTACTGCGAACCGAGTCCGTATTTCAATAGATGGAATGGCATAGGGCCTCCAGGTGACTGCGTTGGGCGTGGGCCTGCTGAACGGCAGCGGTCACCGTGTTCTTCATCAGGAAGGCGATGGTCATCGGGCCGACGCCACCGGGCACCGGGGTGATGGCCGAGACCTGGGGCAGGGCGCTGTCGAAGTCGACGTCGCCGACCAGGCGGCTGCGTTCCCCGTCGTCGATGCGGTTGATGCCGACGTCGATCACCACCGCACCGGGCTTGAGCCAACTGGCGTCGATCAGCCGCGGGCGGCCGACGGCGGCGACCACGATGTCGGCCTGGCGGCACAGGGCCTGGGCCTCGACGCTGCGCGAATGGAGCACGGTGACCGAGCAATGGGCCTTGAGCAGCAGGGCGGCCATGGGCTTGCCGACGATGTTCGAGCGGCCGATCACCACTGCGTGCTTGCCGCTCAGGTCGCCGCAGGCGTCTTCGAGCAACTGCATGCAGCCGCTGGGGGTGCAGGGCGTCAGCACCTCGCGGCCCTGGCTCAGGCCGCCGACGTTCTCACTGTGGAACCCGTCGACATCCTTGCCCGGGGCGATGGCCTGCAGGGCGCGGGTTTCCTCGATATGGGCCGGCAGCGGCAATTGCAGCAGGATGCCGTTGACGCTGTCGTCCTCGTTCAACTCGGCAATCAGACTGAGCAACTGCGCCTGGGTCGTGTCGGCGCCCAGCCGGTATTCCAGCGAGCGGATCCCGGCCTCTTCGGCACGCAGGATCTTGTTGCGCACGTAGACCTGGCTGGCCGGGTCCTGCCCCACGAGAATCACCGCGAGCGCAGGCTCGATGCCGGCCTGCTTCAACTCCCGGACTTCGGCCTTGACCCGCGCCAGCACCCGCGCCGCCGCAGCCTTGCCATCGATCAGCTTGGAGGTATTCACCGGAAGATCACCGTTCTGTCGTTGTTGAGAAAGACGCGATGTTCCAGGTGGTACTGCACCGCCTTGGACAGGGCCACGGTCTCGGTGTCGCGACCGGTGGCGACCAGGTGGTCCGGCAGATAGGCATGGTCGACCCGCTGAACTTCCTGCTCGATGATCGGCCCTTCGTCCAGGTCGCTGGTGACGTAGTGCGCGGTGGCGCCGATCAGCTTCACGCCGCGCTCGTAGGCCTGGTGATAGGGCTTGGCACCCTTGAAACCGGGCAGGAACGAGTGGTGGATGTTGATCGCCCGGCCCGAGAGTTGCCTGCACAAATCGTCCGAGAGGATCTGCATGTAGCGGGCGAGCACCACCAGCTCGGTGCCGGTTTCATCGACCACCTTCATCAGCGCCGCTTCCTGCTGAGCCTTGGTTTCCTTCGTCACCGGCAGGTAGATGAAGCGGATGCCCTCGCGCTCGGCCATGGGCCGCAGGTCCAGGTGGTTGGAGACGATGGCGGTGATGGTCATGTCCATCTCGCCCTTGTGGTGGCGGTACAGCAGGTCGGTGAGGCAGTGGTCGAACTTGCTGACCATCAGCAGCACGCGCATCGGCTCGCGGGTGTCGTGCAGTTCCCAGTGCATGTCGAAGGCCTGGGCGACCTCGGCGAAACCGGCCTTGAGCCGGGCGATGTCGCCGCTGTGGCCGTCGTTGAAGCGGAACACCGCGCGCATGAAGAACTTGCCGCTGAAGTCGTCGTCGAACTGCGCCATTTCACCGATGTAGCAGCCATTGCCGGCCAGGTACGAGGTCACCGCCGCGACGATGCCGGAGGTCGCCGGACAGCTGATCTTGAGAATGAAAGGGTTCTTTTCGTGTTGCATGGCATGTCCTCTGGAGAGTGGCGGCAGCTCGGCGCAAGGCGAAATTCAGGGGTGAACGGCGATGTTGTAGGTGAATAAAAATTCCCACGAGGAATTAAATATTCTTTTGTGCGGTTTATAGGCGAAAGCCAATGACGCGTCCAGAGTTTCTGGAAACTTTTTTAACTGGTGGGAAATTTTGCGGGGTGGTTGCCCGCGACGTGAGCACCGTTGCGGTGTGGCCCTGGGGCCGTCGCGGGCCAGTGAAGGGAGCGCTCGGCTCTACTCCCCGGAGGTGCCGTAGTTCATGATCGATAACAGCCGGATCGGCACCTGCACCAGCTTCTCCGGGCCATGGGGAATTTCGCCGTCGAAGGTCAGGCTGTCGCCGGCCTCCATCGGGTAGAGCTGGTTGCCGTGGCGGTAGACCAGTTCGCCTTCGAGCAGATGCAGGAACTCGGTGCCGGGGTGGGAGAAGGTCGGGAACTCCTCGCTGGCATCGTCCATGGTCACCATGTACGCCTCGAAGCTCTTCTTCGGCCCGCGGGTGTGGTTGAGCAGGTGGTAGGTATGGCCTTTCTCGGTGCCGCGGCGCACTACCTCCAGCCCCTCGTCGCGCTTGACCAGCAGCGCGCTGCCGCCTTGCTGGTCGTACTGGCTGAACAGCTTGGACATCGGCATGCCGAGCACGTCGCACAGGCGGCTGAGGATATCCAGGCTGGTGGACACCTGGGCGTTCTCGATCTTGCTCAGCATGCCCTGGCTGATCCCGGCGATGCGCGCCACATCGGCCAGTTTCAGTTCCTGGGCCTGGCGCTGGCGCTTGATCTGGATGCCCAGGTACTGCTCGAGCTTGAGTTTGGGTTGTGCTTCGTCAGGCGTGTTCATCGGCTTTGCACGGTTTCCGTTCAATAATTTTAAATTCGCACCAGTAATGTGCGATTCGGGCCTCGGCCGCTTGTTCGGCGGCGGAATATTCCCTCGGTGAAAACGAGTTTCCCATATATACAGAGGAAAAGCCGCAATCGCGGCTCCGCAGACCCCAAGCGACAAACTTGGCAAGGCCATTGCATTCCTATTGGGAAAGTAAGTTTCCTGATTGGAATAAGTTCCGGCCAGGAAGCAAGCGACGGTTCAAACCATAACGTCTTGCCTTTCGCCAGGAGTGAACGCTCATGTTGCCACCCGAAACACAGCGGCTGATCGCGGAGCACGGGATCAAATACGTGCTGGCCCAGTTCGTCGATATCCACGGTTCGTCCAAGACCAAATCGGTGCCGGTTTCGGGTCTGGAGATGGTTGCCGAAGAGGGGGCGGGGTTCGCCGGGTTTGCCATCTGTGGCATGGGCATGGAACCTCACGGGCCGGATTTCATGGCCAAGGGCGACCTGTCGTCGCTGACCCCGGTACCCTGGCAGAAGGGCTACGGTCGGGTGGTGTGCATCGGCCACGTCGAGGGCAAGCCCTGGCCCTACGACAGCCGCTACGTGCTGCAGCGCCAGGTCGAGCGCCTGAGCGATCGCGGCTGGACGCTCAACACCGGCCTCGAACCGGAGTTCAGCCTGTTCCGCCGTGACGCCAGCGGCGCCCTGCAACTGGTCGACGCCAGCGATGCCCTGGACAAGCCGTGCTACGACTACAAGGGCCTGTCGCGCTCGCGCGAATTCCTCGAACGCCTGACCGAAGCTCTGCAACCGGTGGGCTTCGACATCTACCAGATCGACCACGAGGACGCCAACGGCCAGTTCGAGATCAACTACACCTACAGCGATGCCATGGAGTCGGCGGACCGCTTCACCTTCTTCCGCATGGCCGCCGGCGAGATCGCCAACGACATGGGCATGATCTGCTCGTTCATGCCCAAGCCCGATCCGAAACGGGCGGGCAACGGCATGCATTTCCACCTGTCGATCAGCAGCGCGACCAGCAAGAACCTGTTTCACGATCCCAGCGACCCGAGCGGCATGGGCCTGTCGAAGCTGGCCTATCACTTCGCCGCCGGGCTGCTGGCCCACGGCCCGGCGCTGTGCGCGTTCGCCGCGCCCACGGTCAACTCCTACAAGCGCCTGGTGGTCGGCAACTCGCTGTCCGGTGCCACCTGGGCGCCAGCCTTTATCGCCTTTGGCGCCAACAACCGCTCGGCCATGGTCCGGGTGCCCTATGGCCGCCTGGAGTTCCGCCTGCCGGATGCCGGGTGCAACCCGTACCTGGTCAGCGCCGCGATCATCGCCGCGGGTCTGGATGGCATCGACCGCAAGCTGGAAATCGACAACGTCTGCAACGAGAACCTCTACAAGCTGAGCCTGGAGGAGATCGCCGCCCGCGGCATCAAGACCCTGCCGCAGTCGCTGAAGGAAGCCTGCGATGCGCTGGAAGCCGATCCGCTGTTCGCCGAGGTACTGGGCGCAGAGATCGTCGGCGAGTTCATCAAGCTCAAGCGCATGGAGTGGGTGGAGTACAGCCGCCATGTGAGTGACTGGGAAGTGCAGCGCTACACCGAATTCTTCTGATCCAGCCGTTTCAACCAACCGTTTCCGACGCCCTGCAAGTGGGTAGGGCGTCTTCTGCCCGGGAGTTTGCGATATGTGTGGAATTGTGGGGCTTTACCTGAAAAATCCGGCGCTGGAATCCCGGCTCGGCCAGCTTTTCGAGCCGATGCTCGAAGCCATGACCGACCGCGGGCCGGACAGTGCCGGTTTCGCCATTTATGGCGATGAAGTGGGCGAGGGCTGGGTCAAGTTGACCTTGCAGGCCACCCGCGACGGCTATGACTTCAAGGCCCTGGTCGAGGCGCTGCAAGCCCGGCTGGCGGCACCGCTGGACTGGTTCCAGAACGCCAGCGCCATTGTCCTCAAGATCCGTGCCGAAGAGGCGCCGGTGCGTGCCGCACTGGCGGAGCTGGCACCGCAGGTGCGCATCATGAGTGTCGGCCAGAGCATCGAGATCCTCAAGGGTATGGGCCTGCCCCGGGAAATTTCCGAGCGTTTCGGCCTGGCCTCGATGAAGGGCAGCCACATCATCGGCCACACCCGCATGGCCACCGAAAGCGCGGTGACCCTGGAAGGCAGCCACCCGTTCTCCACCGGGGCCGACCTGTGCCTGGTGCATAACGGCTCGCTGTCCAACCACTCGCGCCTGCGCCAGAACCTGCGCCGCGAGGGCATCCACTTCGAGACCGAGAACGACACCGAGGTGGCGGCCGGTTACCTGGCCTGGCGCCTGCAACAGGGCGACTCGCTGAAGACCGCGCTGGACAAGTCCCTGGAAGACCTCGACGGCTTCTTCACCTTCGCCATCGGCACCCGCAACGGCTTCGCGGTGATCCGCGACCCGATCGCCTGCAAGCCGGCGATCCTCGCCGAGACCGCCGACTACGTCGCCATGGCCTCGGAATACCAGGCGCTGTCGAGCCTGCCGGGCATCGACAAGGCCAAGGTCTGGGAACCTGTTCCCGCCACCCTTTACATCTGGGAACGCGAATCGGCTCAAGGAGCACGCCCATGAAAACCATCGATCTTTCCACCAGCACCGTGCGTGAGCTGAACCAGGCCCTGCACGACCAGGCCCGGCAGCTCGAAGAGCGTGAGTGGCGGGTCACCCACCCCAACGGCGCGCACAACCTGGCGGTCGGCATCAACGAAACGGTGTCCGTGGATATCCAGGGGCACGCCGGCTACTACTGCGCCGGCATGAACCAGAAGGCCTCGATCACCGTGCATGGCAACGTCGGGGTCGGTTGCGCCGAGAACATGATGTCCGGCTACGTGCGGGTCAAGGGCAGTGCCTCGCAGGCGGCGGGCGCCACCGCCCATGGCGGGCTGCTGGTGATCGAGGGCGACGCCGGTGCCCGTTGTGGCATCTCGATGAAGGGCATCGACATCGTGGTCGGCGGCAGCATCGGCCACATGAGCTGCTTCATGGGCCAGGCCGGGCGCCTGGTGGTCTGCGGCGACGCGGGCGATGCGCTGGGCGACTCGCTGTACGAGACGAAGATCTTCGTCAAGGGCAAGGTCGAGTCGCTGGGCTCGGACTGCATCGAGAAGGAGATGCGCCCCGAACACCTCGAAGAGCTGCAGGCCCTGCTGAATCAGGCCGGTTTCAACGAAAAGGCCAGCGATTTCAAGCGCTACGGTTCGGCCCGCCAGCTGTACAACTTCAAAGTCGACAACGCCAGCGCCTACTGATCCAGGAGCCAGAACATGAGTGAATCCACTACCCCGAAAGCCGCTCCGGTGCTGCGCGAGTCGGCCACCTTCGATCGCCTGACCATCCAGGAAATCCAGCGCGCCGCCGAAACCGGCATCTATGACATCCGCGGCGGTGGCACCAAGCGCAAGCTGCCGCATTTCGATGACCTGCTGCTGCTCGGTGCCAGCGTTTCCCGTTATCCGCTGGAAGGCTATCGCGAGAAGTGCGGCACCGATGTGATTCTCGGCAACCGCTTCGCCAAGAAGCCGATCCACCTGAAGATTCCGGTGACCATCGCCGGCATGAGCTTCGGCGCGCTGTCGGCCAACGCCAAGGAGGCCCTGGGCCGTGGCGCGACCATCGCCGGCACCAGCACCACCACCGGAGACGGTGGCATGACCCCGGAAGAGCGCGGGCAGTCGCAGCACCTGGTCTATCAGTACCTGCCGTCGCGCTACGGCATGAACCCGGACGACCTGCGCAAGGCCGACGCCATCGAGATCGTCCTGGGGCAGGGCGCCAAGCCGGGCGGCGGCGGCATGCTGCTGGGCATGAAGGTCACCGAGCGGGTCGCCGGCATGCGCACCCTGCCGATCGGTGTCGACCAGCGTTCGGCCTGCCGTCATCCGGACTGGACCGGCCCGGACGACCTGGCGATCAAGATCGCCGAGATCCGCGAGATCACCGACTGGGAAAAACCGATCTACGTGAAGATCGGCGCCAGCCGCCCGTATTACGACGTCAAGCTGGCGGTCAAGGCCGGCGCCGACGTGATCGTGCTCGACGGCATGCAGGGCGGTACCGCGGCGACCCAGGAAGTGTTCATCGAACACGTCGGTATCCCGATTCTGCCGGCGATTCCGCAGGCGGTGCAGGCCCTGCAGGAAATGGGCATGCACCGCAAGGTGCAGTTGATCGTCTCCGGCGGCATCCGCAACGGGGCCGACGTGGCCAAGGCCATGGCCCTGGGCGCGGACGCGGTGGCCATCGGCACGGCGGCGCTGATCGCCCTGGGTGACAACCACCCGCGGCTGGACGAGGAGTTGAAGAAGATCGGCTCGGCGGCCGGTTTCTACGACGACTGGCAGAACGGCCGTGACCCGGCGGGCATCACCACCCAGGACCCGGAACTGTCGAAACGCCTGGATCCGGTCGAGGGTGGGCGCAGGTTGGCCAACTATTTGCGTGTCCTGGTGCTGGAGGCGCAGACCATGGCCCGTGCCTGCGGCAAGTCCCACCTGCATAACCTCGACCCCGAGGACCTGGTGGCCTTGACCGTGGAGTCCGCGGCCATGGCCCGGGTGCCGCTGGCCGGGACCTCGTGGATTCCCGGGCAGCAGTACTAGACGCTGGCGTAGCCGCGCCAGCAGGCCGACTCCCACAGGGACAGCGCCGAACGCAAAACGGGAGTCCTGCTCCCTCTGTAGGAGCATGGCTTGTCGGAACGCCGCACCGCCGCGAACAGGCGTTCAAACCATAGGGGCTTTGATCGTTCCCACACAGAGCGTGGGAACGATCGGGGCGCCGGACTCATCCGCGAACAGGCACGTGAGCCTGGTCAGGAACCCGGGAGCCTCCCCCAGGCTTCGAGTCCTACAACGAAAAGAGGCCTCCAGGGCCCGACACATCTTTACAGCGCTTTCTGCCCGGCACTTTTCCATCTCATTGCAGGAGCTTCGAAAATGGTGAATCGTCTACCCGGCAAATCCCTTCTCGCACTGCTCGCGCTTGGCGCGTGCGCCCCCCTGGCCCAGGCCGCCGATACCCCGATCCTGAACACCGGCAGTACCGCCTGGATGGTCACGGCGGCGGTCCTGGTGCTGTTCATGTGCCTGCCCGGGCTGGCGCTGTTCTACGGCGGGCTGGTGCGGGCCAAGAACATGCTGTCGCTGTTCACCCAGTGCTTCGGCATTGCCGGCCTGGTCGGCGTGCTGTGGGTGATCTTCGGCTACAGCATGGTGGTCGACACCACCAACATGGTCGAGGGGCAGGTCAGTTTCAACAGCTTCGTCGGTGGCCTGAGCCGGGCGTTTCTCGCCGGCATGACCCCGGACAGCCTGGTCGGCGACATTCCGGAAGGGGTGTTCGTGACCTTCCAGATGACCTTCGCCATCATCACCCCGGCGCTGATCGCCGGTGCGTTCGCCGAACGCATGAAGTTCTCGGCGGCGCTGCTGTTCATGGCCGTCTGGTTCACCCTGGTCTACGCACCGGTGGCGCACATGGTCTGGGGCGGCGCCGGGGCCCTGATGCACAACTGGGGCGTGCTGGACTTCGCCGGCGGCACCGCGGTGCACATCAATGCCGGCGTCGCGGCGCTGGCGGCCTGCCTGATGCTGGGCAAGCGCAAGGGCTATGCCAACGCGCCGATGCCGGCCCACAACCTGAGCCTGACCATGACCGGCGCGGCGATGCTCTGGGTCGGCTGGTTCGGTTTCAACATCGGCTCGGGCGGGGGGCTCAACGGCCTGTCCGGTATCGTCATGCTCAACACCCAGCTGGGGGCCTGTGCCGGCATTCTCGGCTGGATGTTCACCGAGTGGTTCAAGGTCGGCAAGCCGAGTGCCTTGGGCCTGGCCAGCGGCGCCCTGGCCGGCCTGGTGGGCATCACCCCGGCCTGTGCCTATGTCGGCGTCGGCGGCGCCTTGGCGATCGGCCTGCTGTGCGGGGTGTTCTGCTACCTGAGCGTCACCGTGCTGAAGAAACGCCTCGGTTATGACGACAGTCTGGACGTGTTCGGCCTGCACGGCATCGGCGGCATGATCGGTGCGGTGCTCACCGGCGTGTTCTGCGTGCCGTCGTTGGGTGGCCTGGTGGAAGGCGTGACCCTGGGCGGCCAAGTGGTCGCGCAGATCAAGGGCGTGCTGTTCACCACAATATATTGCTTCGTGGTCAGCTGGATCATTCTGAAGGTGGTCAAGCTGCTGGTCGGCCTGCGTGCCGACGAACACGTCGAGGAGATGGGGCTGGACCTGGCCGAGCATAACGAGCGGGCCTACAACCACTGAGTGGGGGGCGGCAGACAGGTTCTGCCGCCCATGTCGGTCTGGATCAGGGGCTTCACTCGCCCCTTGAGGATTGTTGCCTTGCCAAGGGAACAGCCGAGCGGCATCATAGGCCTCAATATAGGGTAGGGGGGTATGCTATGTCGCACATGAAATCCAACCGGGACGACCTGCTCAAGCGGGTCAGGCGCATCGCCGGCCAGGTCCAGGCCATCGAGCGTGCCCTGGAAGGCGATGCAGAGTGCGCCAAGACCCTGCACCTGGTGGCCGCGACCCGTGGGGCAATCAATGGTCTGCTCGACGAGATCATCGAGGACCACGCCCGCGAGCATGTCGCGCGGGCGGGGCTCACTGACGAAGAGCGGGCGCAGGGGGTTGAAGACCTGCTCGAAGCCATTCGCCGTTACTCGAAGTGAGGTCGCCATGAGCACCACGAACTCTCTGCACAGCCACGACTTCCTTGGCGCCGGCCACGATGACAACGCCCGGCGTACGCTCTGGGTGGTGATCCTCACCGTCGTGATGATGGTCGGTGAGATTGCCGCCGGGTACATCACCGGCTCCATGGCGTTGCTGGCCGACGGTTTTCACATGGCGACCCATGCCGGCGCCCTGGGCATCGCCGCGGCAGCCTACGCGTTCGCGCGCAAGCATGCAGGCAACGCCGCCTACAGCTTCGGCACCGGCAAGGTCGGTGACCTGGGCGGCTTCGCCTCGGCGCTGATTCTCGGCCTGATCTCGCTGGGGATCGGCATCGAATCGCTCATGCGCCTGTTCGAGCCGACCCAGGTCCGCTTCGGCACGGCCACGCTGATCGCGGTCATCGGCCTGGCGGTGAACATCGTCAGCGCGCTGCTGCTGGCGGGCGGCGCCGGCCATGATCACGGCCATGGGCACCGTCACGGGCATGACCCTCATCACGGACACGCCCACGGCGAAGACAACAACCTGCGCTCCGCCTATGTCCACGTGCTGGCGGATGCGGTCACCTCGGTCCTGGCCATCGTCGCGCTGCTGGCCGGCAAATACCTGGGCTGGGTCTGGCTCGACCCGGTCATGGGTATCGTCGGTGCCGTCGTCATCGCGCGCTGGGCCTGGGTACTGATGCAGGACACCGCTTCGGTGCTGCTGGACCGGACCGACGAGCACGTGGCCGAGGAGATCCGCGAGTTGCTCGACCAGTCGGGCAAACTCAGGATCACCGACCTGCATGTCTGGCGTGTCGGGCCTGAGGCGCGAGCGGCGATCGTCAGCGTGCAGGGCTCCCCGGAGCTGTCGGCCGAGGATGTGCGCGAGGCCTTGAAGCCGGTCCACGAGGTGACTCACCTCACGGTCGAATACCGGGCTGCCTGATCCATGGCGAAGGACATTGAAAACCCCTGCGTTTCGCTGTGCCAGTTGAACAGCGAAATGTGCGTGAGCTGCGGGCGCACCCGCGAGGAAATCCGCAAATGGCGTGGCATGAAACGCCCGGAAAAGATGGCGACGGTGCAGCGGGCCAGCGCCCGCATGAAAAGCATCAACAAGAAGAAAAACAAGGGCTAGTGGGTCTCCACGGGCAAATCATCCAATGCCGATGGGGTAGCCGAATGCCAGGCTGCGCTGCGGATCCGACGGGTTGAGATCATGTGGGAAACGACCGGATACCTCGGCCTCTTCATTTCGGCTTTCGGCGCCGCCACGCTGCTGCCGTTGCAATCGGAAGCCGTTCTGGTCGCGCTGCTCTGGGCCGGGCAGCACCCGGCCCTGGCCCTGCTGTGTGTCGCCACGGTCGGCAATGTCGCCGGTTCGTTGGTGAACTGGGTGCTCGGGCGCTATCTGGAGCATTGGCGGGACAAGGCCTGGTTCCCGGTGTCCGGCCAACGGCTGGAGAGTGTCCAGCGCACCTACCATCGCTATGGCCGGTGGTCACTGTTGCTCAGTTGGGTGCCGGTGATCGGTGACCCGCTGACGGTGGTCGCCGGCCTGATGCGAGAGCCCTTGTGGAGCTTCCTGGCGATCGTCACTTTGGCCAAGGCTGCCCGCTATGGTGTGTTGTACCTGATTACGCTGGGTTGGGCATGAGCGCAGAATCGACGCGCAGTCGACAGACGATCCCTTTCAACCAAGAGAGCACGCAATGATCGATCACTTGGACCACCTGGTACTGACCACTTTCGATGTCGAGGCCTGCAAGGATTTCTACCTTCGCGTGCTGGGCATGAGCCTTGAAACCTTTGGCCAGGGCCGCCTGGCGTTTCGCTTTGGCAACCAGAAGATCAACGTGCATGTGCGCGGCCAGGAGTTCGAGCCCAAGGCGCATCTACCGGTGCCCGGAGCCCTGGATCTGTGCTTCATCGCCAGCCAGGGGCTGGACGCGGTGATCGCGCACCTGCAGGCGCAGCAGTGGCCGATCGTCGAGGGGCCGGTGCAGCGAACCGGCGCGACCGGACCGATCCGTTCGGTTTATGTGCGGGACCCGGACCTGAACCTGATCGAGATTTCCGAGCCTTTGAGTGCCTGAGGGCTGCTGCGGGCGACATGGCCTGATCGCGCGGCACCTGGCCTGGCGCTGACGGCCGCCTGGAAACCTTTCGCGGCCAGTCTTGCACCTTTGCCGGGCAGTTATGGCGATTTCATGGCAGGCTAGGCTGTGTACGAAATTGTTTGAAACGCAGGTTAGGCAAGGCAAAAACCGGCGAGGAACGGCCGGGGTCGCGCCCGACTTTACTGGAGTAAATGAGCATTCCGAGCCGGTTTTTAACGCCGCATAACCAAGTTTCAAACAATTTCGTACATAGCCTAGTGCCGGAATCTTATGCGGGCGCCAACATGAATGACCTGAAGCTGGATCGAATGGACACGAAGATTCTGGGCGTCTTGCGCAAGAACGGCCGGATTTCCCATCAGGAGCTGTCGCTGAAAGTGGGCCTTTCGCCTTCCCAATGCCTGCGCCGGGTGAAACGGCTGGAAGCGGAGGGCGTGATCCTGGGCTATTCGGCGGTCATCGATGAAAACAGGCTCGGCAACGACATCAATGCCTGGGTGATCGTCAAACTGCAGCGCAACAGTCCTGGCGCCCGGGAGCGGGTGGCCCTGCTGCTGAAAAACCGCCCTTGGGTGCGGCTGGCCACCGGCGTCACCGGCGATGTGGATTTCATGATCCGCGTCGTCGCCCCGCGGATGGCCGATTTCTCGAAAATCCTCATCGACGAGCTGAACAACCACCCGGACATCAGCAGCACGCAGTCCTTCATCTGCCTGGATGACCTGGTGGGCGGGCTGACCAGCATGGCCGGCCCGGGCGCCGTGGTGGACAGCGCCCAGGCCTGACGGCGAGGGTCGCTGGTCAGAGCGACGCGTCCAGGGCCTGGATCAACTGCTGCATCTCTTCGGCGGCGGTGTAGTGCACGAAGGATAGGCGCAGCACGCCTTCCTGCGGGTCGACATCCAGCGCCTGCAACAGGCGCACCGCGTAGAAGTGGCCCGCGCCGGCAATGATGCCTCGCGTTGCCAGCCGGGCGGCGATCTCGCGCGGGCTGGCGTTCAGGGTTTGCAGGGAGACGGTGGCGGCCTTGTTCCGTACGTCGCTTGGGCCGAGCAGGCGCACGCGGCAATCCCCGGCGCAGAACTCCAGCAATGGCGGCAGCAGCGCCGCCTCGGCGCAGCGCAACAGCTGGCGCACGTTGGCGGCGCGCTCGCGGCGGTCGGCGGCGGGGAAGTGATGGGCATGCACCTGGTCGAAGTAGGTGGTGACGCCGCTGGCGGCAGCGACCTGGGCATGGTCGGGGCCGGCGGGGACGAACCACTTCGCCAGGTAGGCCTCGTTGAAGTAGTGCGCCTGGTTGCCGAGCCAGTCCATCAACGGGCGGCGAATGACCATGGCCCCCAGGTGCGGGCCGAAGGTCTTGTACAGCGAAAAGAGATAGATGTCGGCGCCGAGCGCGTCCACGTCCGGGAAACCATGGCCGGCGTAGGAAACCCCATCGACCACCGCCTGGGCACCTGCGGCATGGACGATCTCGCAGATTTCCCGCACCGGGTTGATCTCACCCAGGATATTAGAGCAGTGGGTGAAGGCGACCACCCGGGTGCGCGGGCTCAGCAGCTTCTGCAGTTCGCTCGGGTCGAGGGAGCCGGTGGTGGCGTCGACCTGCCATTCCCGAATGACCATTCCGCGTTTGGCCAGCCGCCGCCAGACGCCGTTGTTGGCTTCGTGGTCCTGGTTGGTGACGATGATTTCGTCTCCCGCCTCGAGCCGATTGGCAAAGGCCTCGGCCAGCACATAGGTGTTCTGCGAGGAGGAGGGGCCCAGGTGCACCTCTTCCGGCGACACGCCGAGATAGGCGGCGATTTCGGCGTGCGAGCGATCCATCTGCTCGCCACCCAGGCGCGAGGCCGGGTGGGCGCCGTAGGGCTGCATCTTGTGCCGACGATAGAAGCGGTCCAGATGGTCGATCACGGGTTGGCAGGCGTAGGAACCGCCAGCGTTGTCGAAGAACGCCTGGCCTTGCAGGGAGGGTTCGGAAAAGGCCGGGAACTGGCGGCGGATGAACGAAAGATCCAGGGCGGGCATTGGCAAGACTCCTGTTGTGCGCGGGGATTCGATAGGGCATAGCCTAAGGCTTGAGCCGCGCACGAAGTCGGCAAAAGCGGGCGAAAGAACTGGCTCCATGCAGGAATCCTGCATATTCAGCGGTTTGAATACTGCATTTGATTCGTCCGGCTCAACGGATGTGCTGCTATCCGTCTGGCCCAGGCCGCCGAGGCTGATATCTCGGCATCTGACGGGCTCATGGCGTGAGGCGCCCCGGTGGGTCTGGGCAAGCCGGTTCCAATCGGGGCGCCGGGATGGCCTCGTGCCTTTTGGCGGCTGAAAGGTCTCAAGCCCTGAGGGGCATTGCCGTCAGCACGCTGGCCCCGGGCTGGCGTTGAACCGGAGGATGGGACACGAAGCGGGGCGGTTCGAACGACCGGCGAAGATCCCGTGCCGAATGACCGACGATCCCGTCGAACTCGTCCAGGCTCACCCCGCGTTTGCCCGCCTGTTCCAGCCGATAGCGGGTGTCGCGCTCCAGCTTGTCGAGCTGCTGGCGGACACTGTGCGCGAAGATACGGGTGTCGGAAGGGATCGGTTCGAGCGCGTTGAATTCATGGCGTGTGCCATCCGGCAAGCGTGCCTGCACCTCCTCGGGCAGGAATTTCGACAGTGCCGGTGAGGCGGCGACAGACGCCATCAGTTCCTGTCGGGATCCGAACTCCTTGAGTCCCCATCCCGGCAGGCACAGCACGAAGAGACTGCCCTCGTCGCCACTCCCTGGCTGCTCCATCACGAACGGCCCCGGCAACGTCAGGGGAGGGAAGACGTGGTTGCCGCTGCTGGCGCGGACTGAAAGGCCGTGGACCCTGGGCCGCGAGTGCTCGTCGGGGTAGGCCCGTGCAAGGTCGGCCGCGGACGGGTGGTTCGCGATCGCTGCGACCAGCGCCTTGCTCGCCTTGCCGAGGATGCTGTCGTTGTCCTGCTGCCGCGCCTCCAGTGTTATCTGCTGCTTGCGGATGTCTCCCAGGACCTCGTGTGGCGTCCTGCCGTTTTTGTCGGGAGTGATGAAGGCCCGGGTCTGCTGCCTGGCCAGGTCCGTGGCCTGGTTCGATGGCAGTTGCCGGATGAAATGAAGGATATCCTGTGTGCTGGTGAAGCCGGGCAGCAGTGGCTTCCCGTCACTCGCGGCCGTTGCCTCGCCGCGTCGGTAGCTGTTTCCAGGGTTGTAGTACAAGGTGCCGGGAGCGAACGGGTACCGGCCATGCAGGTCGTCGATATCCCGGCCGCTGTAGTGCGCGACGATCAGCTCGGCAACGCTGGGCGAGGCGACCAGCTTGTCTTCCGCTTGCGCGGTATCGGCCAACTGATGAACCTTCAGGTGGATATGGTTGAGGTCCACCGGCCGTGGTGCGTGCGGGAAGTGCTTTTCGAATGCCTGCCGTGCGTCCTGCAGCGGGCTGGGACGTGATATCTGCGCGAACACCGCATTGGCCTGCTTCAGCGGTTCGATCAGGACGTCGATCTTCTCCTGCTGTATCAGCGCCGAGGCGGCTGCGGGTGTCGACAGCAGGGCACGGAACGCCGACTGCCCGGCTTGCCCTGGGGGCGACGCCCTCTCGGCGGATCCGGCCCCACCCGGGCCATCGTCCGCCTGCGTCCGATCCGGCTCGCGCACCGAGGGTATGTGCCCTGCCCGTGATTCACTGTTCTGCACCAGCCGGGGGGCCGATGAAATGATGCTACCTACGCTCACATGTCACGCCTGTACGGATTGATCTGAAGAGCATGTCCGTTCGCCGCCGGGGCGGCGTCGTCATGCCGGTCGCTACAGTAGTGGTAGATAGATAGCACCCGCTATCGGACGGGGCCGACGCGGGAAGGAGGACCAGGGGGCCAGGTTGTGTGGGGCAGAACAGGGCCTGTGGCCATCAGTGCCCGGGTGGAACCCTTGCATCAGGCCCTATTTCTTGGCCGACACCCCGCCGTCGTCGCTCAATCCAATCGAATCCTTGCCTAATCCTCTGGAGTTGCAGGGTGATGCATAGGAAAGCCCCTGCCTGCGGTCTAGAGTTTGACCGAAGGAGTCCGTTGCCATGAACCAGCCCCAACACTGCCCGGTATCGCCGTTGGCACCGAGTATCGATCGACACATCAGCCAACAAGGGGATTGCCCGACCGCGATCCCCGGCCTCGTGCTGTTTCGACGTGACCAGCCGATACCCCCCTCGGTGTGCATGGTCGAGCCGAGCCTGATCCTGGTCGCACGCGGACAGAAGAGCCTGTGGATCGGCGGCGAGGGCTACGCTTATGACCCATCGCGGTTTCTGGTCACCTCACTGGACCTGCCGGCCAACTCCGAGGTGGTCATGGCCAGCCCGGCACAGCCCTGCGTCGGCGTGGTGCTGAAACTGGACGTGTCCATCCTCGCCGAACTGATCGCCAAGGGCGGCCTGCCGCCGCCGACCCGTGATCGTGGCGCGGGCAAGGGCGTGGGCATCGCGAACATGACCCCGACCCTGGAAATGGCCGTGGGGCGCCTGCTGGCGCTGCTCGATGAGCCGGAGGCGATCCCGGTGCTGGCGCCGCTGGTGCTGCGCGAAATTCACTATCGCCTGCTGCACGGCGAGCAGTCGGCGCGGTTACGACAGATCACCGCCGTCGACGGCCAGGGCTATCGGATCGCCAAGGCCATCGACTGGCTCAAGTTGAACTTCGCCATGCCCCTGCGTATCGATGAACTGGCGGCCCGGGTGCAGATGAGCGCGCCGACCTTTCATCACCATTTCCGCCAGCTCACCAGCATGAGCCCGCTGCAGTTCCAGAAGTGGCTGCGCCTCAACGAAGCGCGGCGGCTGATGCTCAATGAACGCCTGGACGTGTCGCGGGCGGCGTTCGCGGTGGGCTACGAGAGTCCTTCGCAATTCAGTCGTGAATACGCTCGGCTCTTCGGTGCCGCGCCCAGTCACGACATTGCGGCATTGCGAGGCCAGGCCTCCGAAATCTCGCCCACCGGCGAGGCGGTCGCGGCCTATTGAACGCTTCAGGGTACGCGGCCGTTGGGCGTACCGATCGGTGGGGCGCCGGCCGGCGCCTCACCGCCTATAACGAAGAAACATCAACCGATGATGAGCGGGTGAGCCATGGAACTACGAATCAACCAGAAGACCTATCAGGTCGATGCCGACGCCGACACGCCGCTGCTGTGGGTGATCCGCGATGACCTGGGCATGACCGGCACCAAGTACGGCTGTGGCCTGGCCCAGTGCGGCGCCTGCTCTGTGCTGGTGGACGGCAATGTGGTGCGGGCCTGCGTCACCCCGGTGGCCGGCGTGGTCGGCCGGGAGGTGACCACCATTGAGGCGATCGAGGCCGATGAGGTGGGCAAGCGCGTGGTGGCCGCCTGGGTCGAGCACCAGGTCGCCCAGTGTGGCTACTGCCAGTCCGGACAGGTCATGGCCGCCACCGCGTTGCTCAAGCAGAACCCCAAGCCCAGCGATGCGCAGATCGAGGCCGCGATGGTCAACCTGTGCCGTTGCGGCACCTACAACGCCATCCATAGCGCCGTGCACGAGTTGGCTACGCAGAAGGGAGAAGCCTGATGAACAGTCGTATCGAGGGGGCCGAAGAGGTCCTCAGCCAACTGTCGGCCGACCCGGTCAACCTGTCCCGGCGCCGCTTCCTGATTGGCACGGCGGTGGGCTCCCTGGTCCTCGGTTTCGGCCTGCCGCTGGGCTCGGCGCGGGTGCAGGCGGCTGCGGCGGCGGTCGAGCGCGGCACCCAGGTGCCGGCGTTCCTGGAGATTCGTCCGGACAACAGCGTGCGCCTGCTGTGCCCCTTCATGGAAGGCGGGCAGGGCACCTACACCGCCATGGCGCAGATCGTCGGCGAGGAGCTGGACGCCGACCCGGCCACCTTCGTGGTCGACAGCGCGCCGCCCGGCGAGGCTTATGTGGTCATGGAAAACGGCATGCGCATCACCGGTGGCAGCATGTCGGTGCGCATGAGCTACCCGACCATGCGCCGCCTGGGCGCCCTGGCCCGGGCGATGTTGCTGCAGGCCGCTGCGCAGCAGCTCGGCGTGCCGGTGAAGGAACTGTCGACCGAGCCGGGCAAGGTGCTGCATGCAGCCTCCGGTCGTTCGCTCGCCTATGGCGAACTGGCGGAACGCGCCATGGACCTGCCGGTACCGGATCCGGCCAGCGTCAAGCTGCGTGACCCCAGCCAGTTCCGCTGGATCGGCAAGCCGGTCAAGCGCGTCGATGCCTACGACAAGTCCACGGGACGTGCGCTCTACAGCATCGATCTTAAGGTCGACGGCATGCTCCACGCCGCGGTGCAGCACGCGCCACGCCTGGGCATGAGCGTCGGCAGCCTGCGCAACGAAGAACAGGTCAAGGCCATGAAGGGCGTGCATTCGGTGCATCAGTTGCCGGGCGCGGTGGCGGTGGTCGCCGAGCGCTGGTGGCACGCCAAGCGGGCGGTGGAAGCCCTCCAGGTCGACTGGAAGGAGGCGGCCGCCGATTCACCGCTGCGGGTGATGCCGGCGGACTTTTCCAGCGAGGCCCATGTGCAGCGCCTGGCCAGCGAGCAGGGCCCGGCCCGTGATGCCGAAAACGAGGGCGATGTCGCCAAGGTATTGGCCGGCGCCAAAAATGTCGTCGAGGCCAGCTACCACAACCAGTACCTCAACCATGCCCAGCTGGAGCCGCCTTCGGCCCTGGCGCAGTTCAATGCCGACGGTTCGCTGGAGGTCTGGTTGCCCAACCAGGCCCCGGACATGTTCCGCAACGATATCGCCAAGTTGACCGGGCTCGATGCTTCGCGCATCACCCTGCATTCGCCGCTGCTGGGCGGTTTCTTCGGTCGGCATTTCCTCTATGGCTCGGCCAACCCCTATCCCCAGGCGATTGCCCTGGCCAAGGCGGTCGGGCGCCCGATCAAGCTGATCTGGAGCCGCGAGGAGGAGTTCCTGCGCGATGTGCTGCGGCCGATCGCGGCGGTGCGGTTCCGCGGTGCGCTGGACGACAACGGCTTCCCCGTCGCTATCGAGGCGATCAGCGCGACTGAAGGGCCGACCGAGGCCCTGGCCGGCAAGCAGGGCGACAAGATCGACCCCACCGCCGTCGAAGGGTTGGCGGGCAAGTCCTATGCGATTGCCAACAAGCGCATTGCGCAGATCTACGTCAAGGGCCCGGCCATGCTCGGCTACTGGCGCTCGGTGGGCAACTCGCTCAACGACTTCTTCTACGAGGCGTTCCTCGACGAGTTGGCGGACAAGGGCGGCAAGGACCCCTTCGAGCTGCGCCTGCACCTGCTGCGCGACAACCCGCGCCTGACCACGCTGCTCAACGCGGTGGGCGAGCTGTCGGGCGGCTGGAAGCGTGGCCCGTTCACCGCCGAGGATGGCAGCAAGCGTGCCCGTGGGGTGGCCATGGCCTCGCCGTTCGGTACCCAGACGGCGGTGATCGCCGAGGTCTCGATCGAGAACGGCCAGGTCAAGGTGCATGACATCTGGCAGGCCATCGACCCGGGCAGCATCGTCAACCCGGCGATTGTCGAGGCGCAGGTCAACGGCGCCGTGGCGCTGGGCCTGTCGCAGACGCTGGTCGAGGAAGCGGTGTGGCTCGATGGCAAGCCCAAGGCACGCAACTACGACCTGTACCCAATCCTGCCGCCGGCGCGCATGGCACGGGTGCACGTACGGGTGGTCGAAAGCGGGGAGAAGATGGGCGGCATTGGCGAGCCGCCATTGCCGGCGGTGGCGCCCGCCGTGGCCAACGCGGTGGCGAGGTTGACGGGGCAGCGTATCCGCAGCCTGCCGTTGAGCCGCTACACCTTCACCTGACCTGCGCGGAGCCTTCATGAACAACAGTCGATTCGCAAGAACCGCTGCCTGGCTGGCTGTGCCGTGCCTGGTCGCGGCGGGCCTGCTGGCCTGGTATGTCACCCGCGAGCCCGTCTCGTCCCTGGAACACCCGCCACTGGCCGTGGCCGACATCGACCCGGTGCTGGTCAGCCGTGGTGAATATGTCGCCCGCCTCAGCGACTGCGTGGCCTGCCACAGCGTGCCGGGCGGTGCGCCGTTCGCCGGTGGCCTGGAAATGGCCACGCCGCTGGGGGTGATCCACGCCACCAACGTCACCCCGGACCCGGCCACCGGTATCGGCCGCTACAGCCTGGCGGACTTCGACCGCGCCGTGCGCCACGGTGTCGCGCCGGGCGGTCGGCGCCTGTACCCGGCGATGCCGTATCCGTCCTATGCCAAGCTCAGCGATGACGATGTGCGTGCGCTGTACGCGTTCTTCATGAAGGGCGTGGCACCGGTCAAGCAGGCCAATGCCGAGAGTTCGATTCCCTGGCCATTGAACCTGCGTTGGCCGATTGCGCTGTGGAACGCGGTGTTTACCGACTCTGCTCCCTACACCGACAAACCGGCCCAGGACCCGCTGTGGAACCGCGGCGCCTACATCGTCCAGGGTGCCGGCCACTGCGGCAGTTGCCATACGCCTCGGGGCCTGGCGTTCAACGAGAAGGCCCTGGACGAGTCCGGTGCACCGTTCCTCGCCGGCGCCTTGCTCGATGGCTGGTATGCACCGAGCCTGCGCGCCGACCACAACACCGGCCTGGGCCGCTGGAGCGAGCCGGAGATCGTGCAGTTCCTCAAGACCGGCCGCAACCGGCACGCGGTGGTGTTCGGCTCGATGACCGAGGCGTTCAACAACTCCACGCAGTTCATGAGCGATGACGACCTGGCGGCGATTGCCCGCTACCTCAAGTCGCTGCCCGGCGACCGCCAGCGCGACGGTGCCCCCAGGCAGTACCAGGCGGCCTCCGCGGCAACGCAGTTGGAGCGCCCCGGCGCCCACACCTACGTGACCCGCTGCGCGTCCTGCCATGGCCTGGACGGCAAGGGCCAGCCCGACTCGATGCCGCCGCTGGCCGGGGCGACATCCGCGCTGGCGGGGGAGAGTGCTTCGGCGATCAACATCACCCTCAACGGCTCGCAACGGGTGGTCGCGGCCGGTGTGCCGGACGCCTACCGCATGCCGGCGTTCCGCGAGCAACTGTCGGACCAGCAGATTGCCGAGGTGCTGACCTTCGTGCGCAGCACCTGGGGCAACCAGGCTGGCGCGGTGGACGCGCAGGCGGTGGGCAAGCTGCGCGGGCACACCGATCCGGCCAGCAGCAGCCCGATCATCCTGCAGATGCGCTGAAGGAGGCCCGGATGGAAAGCATCGACCTGCTGGTCCTGCGCACCGCACGCGACTGGCTGGCCGCCGGCGAGCGCGTGCTGCTCGCCACCGTGGCGCACACCTGGGGTTCGTCGCCACGGCCGGTGGGCTCGATGATGGCCCTGCGTAACGACGGGCGAGTGGTGGGCAGCGTGTCCGGTGGCTGTATCGAGGACGACCTGATCCACCGCTACACCACGGCCCATGGTGGCAGTGGCCTGGGCGAGGGGCCGGTCGAGGTGGTGCGCTATGGCGTCACGGCCGACGAGGCCCATCGTTTCGGCCTGCCCTGTGGCGGTACGCTGGAGCTGATCCTCGAATTCCGGCCGAGCCGGCAGGCGCTGGACGACCTGCTGGTGCAGCTCGACGCCGGTCGCCTGGTGCGCCGCTGCCTGGCGGTGGCCTCCAACGAGGTGACCCTTGCCACCACCGCGACGCCGGAGCAGTTCAGCTTCGATGGCCAGCGGATGCTCAATACCCTTGGCCCCGGTTATCGGCTGCTGATGATCGGGGCCGGTGCGCTGGCCGAGTACCTGGCGACCATGGCGCTGTTCAACGGCTTCAAGGTCGCGGTCTGCGATCCGCGCCCGGAATACATCGAGACCTGGTCCGTGCCGGGCGTGGAACACCTCGTCGGCATGCCGGACGATGTCGTGCGCGATTTTGCCGTCGACCTGCGCACCGGCATCGTCGCGCTCAGCCATGATCCCAAGCTCGATGACCTAGCGTTGCTCGAAGCCTTGCACAGCCCGGCGTTCTACATCGGTGCGATCGGCTCGCGACGCAACAGCCAGTTGCGCCGCGAGCGCCTGATCGAGCATTTCGGCGAGACCGAGGCCAGCCTCGAACGCCTGCACGGGCCCATCGGCCTGTACATCGGCAGCAAGACACCGGCGGAGATCGCGGTGAGCGTGATGGCGGAGATTCTGGCCGCCAAGAATGGCATCGAGCTGCCCGATACCGTCACCGTCGCCAGGGCCAAGCAGGTGCACGAGCGCCTGTCTTCGGCGTAGCGTCGCAGCGCGCATCCGCGCAGGCGCAACCGCTCCAGCACCACCCGAAACGGTGCCCATTGCCTGGCACTTCAGCCGCGCGGCATCGGCTGCCGGCGGGAGTCGTGCGTTCCTGGAGGGCTCAGTAGTTGGGGTGTTTGAACAAGGTGTCGCCTGCGCTCAGAATATCGGGTCGATAAACCTTTTCCGTCCAGTCAGCGGGTTTGACGTCCTCGATTGCCACCGAAATCGAGTCCTCGGCGATGCCAGTCGATTGAAGGGCGTCGGAGACCGCTTGAGTAATGGCCTGCTTATCTGCACTCGAACGGCCAGCGAACATTTTGATGATGACGTGTGGCATGGGATACCTATAGGTGGCAGGGGGACGAAGGCAGCCGTAGCGGCGCTCTATTGGATAAACGCGGCTACGGCCTGGTGAACGGACGCCTGAATCATTCCAGCGTACATCAGTTTGACGGGTTTTCAGTAGGCCTGGCTGGTCGGGCGGAACAGGATCTCGTTGATATCGACGTCTTCCGGCTGGCTGATCGCGAACGCCACGGTGTGCGCGAATGAGTCTGCGGGAATGGCGTTCTGGTAGGTCTTGCGCATGTTTTCGGCGATCACCGGATCGGTGATGGTCTCGATCAGCTCAGTGGCGACAGCCCCCGGAGAGATGATGGTGGTCCGAATGTTGTAGGGCTTGACCTCCTGGCGCAGCCCTTCGGAAATCACCCGCACGGCATGCTTGGTCGCCGCGTAGACCGTTCCACCGGGGCCGACCTTGTGCCCGGCGACTGACGAAACGTTGATGATGTGGCCGCTTTTCTGTTGCTTCATCACTGGCAGGGCGGCGCCAATGCCGTACAGGACGCCTTTGATATTCACATCGATCATGCGATCCCACTCGTCGATATGCAGGTTCTCCAGCATCGAACTCGGCATCAGCCCCGCATTATTGATCAGGACATCGACTCGGCCATGCAGCGCAAGGGCCTGGTCGACCAGCCTTTGCACGTCCGCGAGGCGGGTCACGTCAGTCTTCACGATGGCCTCTTCGCCGAGCCCCAGGTCGGCGGCCAGTGCCTGAAGACGATCGTGGCGGCGGGCACCCAGTACGAGCCTGGCGCCCTGTTTGGCCAACAGCCTTGCCGTTGCTTCTCCCAGGCCACTGCTTGCGCCGGTAATCACGATGACTTTGCCTTCAATGTTCGAAGTCAATTTAACCGATTCCTTATCCAAGAAAGTTAAATGCTGGCGTTGAGGCTGTTGCCGAACATGAACCCTGGTGACAACGCCGAGTGGAAGTATTAGAGACGCGGCGCTCGGCAGGGTAAATGCACAATCTGCGCTAGCACCTATGAAAAATTCACATGAATGGCTGTGTGATCAATCGCGTCGGGTCTCCATGACCGGGGTTGTGCAAACCCATGCCAGGGCGTGCATTTAATGTGCTCAAGGGCGTTGACGCGCCCGCCCTTCGGGGCCTGCGGAGAGTGACGGTGGTCTGTTCGGGAAGACGAACGCACCCGTCGGATGAGGATTCATGCAAAGGGTTCATGGTTGCTTGCGTGATCAGGCCCTAATCACCCGAGGGATCATCTGATATCTCTGAAGAACACAAGAAGCTTCATGCTTGTTTCATTTAACGATTGGTCCAAGGGCATTGAGGCCCAGGACACTCAGGCGAGGACCCGATATGCAAAAATCCATGATTGCCGCAGCCGCTGCACTGATGCTGGCAGGTGAGGCCCAGGCCGACAGCATTCAGGTCAAGCCCGCCGGCTCCGCTCCCTCCGCCATCGGGACACCCGCGCAATTTACCGGGAACGTCACCATCGATGGCCTGACCACGCCGGGCAGCGCAGCATTTGCCGGTTCTGGCCTGGTGGCCTTCGCACCTGGCGCACGCACGGTCTGGCACAGCCATCCGGCCGGCCAATGGTTGTTCATTACCGCTGGTTCTGGCTGGGTCCAGGAAATCGGGCAGCCCAGAAAACGGGTCAAGGCAGGCGACGCCGTGTGGATCCCCGAGGGGGTAAAACACTGGCATGGCGCAACGGACCAGAACGGCATGAGCCACATTGCGATCACGCCGATGCATGAGGGGAAAAACGTCGAGTGGATGGAGGAAGTCTCCCAGGCCGACTACCTGCCGCCGGCCGGTGATGTTTAACCCGTCTTGCCCTCTGCAATGGGTCACCCGTCAGGGCTCTTTGGGATCGTCACTCGGCTGGTAGCGCAAGGCGTCGATGAGAAGGCTCATGGCATGGGATGGCTGCCGTCTGCTCGGGTAGTAGAGGTGGTAGCCAGACCACCTCGGACACCACTCTTCCATGACCCGGACCAGACGTCCGTCAGCCAGGTAGGGCAGAACCATGGACTCCGGGACGTAACACAATCCGAAGCCGGCCACGCAGGCCTCAAGCACCTCATAGATCCCATTGAAGATCAGAGGGCCGTTGACTCTGACCTTGACTTCCCGGCCTCCGTCCCTGGCGAACTCCCAGGCGTACAGGCCGCCGTGGGTTGGCAGGCGAAGATTGATGCACCGGTGCTTCATCAGGTCGTCGGGTGTATGCGGCGCGGGGTGAGCCTCAAGGTAGTCGGGCGTGGCGACGAGGGCAAAACGCTCATCAGGGCCAATACGAACGGCGATCATGTCCTGTGCAAGTTGCTCACCGAACCGAACGCCTGCGTCGTAACGTTGAGCGGCGATATCTGCCAATGCGTATTCATTAAACAGTTCGACGGTGATATCTGGATATTCTTTAAGAAACTTCGCCACCTTCGGCCACAAGAGGGTGCGTATTGCGTAATCGGTCGCGGTGATTCGAATGGTGCCTGAGGGTTTTTCTCGAAATTGACTCAATGCTTGAACTTGCGCATCGATTTCAGCAATTTGCGTCGAGATATTCCGATACAGCTGCTCGCCGGCCTCTGTTGGACTGACACTTCTCGTTGTTCGGGTCAGGAGCCTCAGGTTGAGACTTTCTTCAAGTGTCCGAATGGTATGGCTGAGGGCGGATTGGGAAACACCGAGTACGGCAGCCGCCCGGGTAAAACTGCCTTCACGGGCCACAGTGACGAATGCAATCAATCCGCTGTAGTGGTCACGCGCCATTAATGAGATTCCTTCATGTGTGCCTTCGTATTTTGCCATCGTCAGCGCACTGCTGGCCATGAGCGCTGCCGTGATTTCGACCCGCTTGATTCGTGCTCAACCTCGACGGGTTCAGGGGCGACCTTGAGTCCGCTAGTTGCCACCGGAAGGCACCGAGCAGCCTGAATTGGCTGCCATCGGCTCACTGGGCCTATTGCTCAAGCGATCGGGCGACAAGACCAGGACGGTTACCTGTTGGGGTGAAGGCATTGCCGACTTGCTTCCAGGTCATTCATCTCAAGCGCAGTTGCTCCAGTACCACCCGAAACGCCGCCGTCTGCTGGCGGCTGGGGTAGTACAGGTGATAACCGGGAAACGGCTCCGACCAGTCGGCCAGCACCTCGACCAGGCTGCCGTCGTCCAGGTGCGGCTGTGCCTGCAGGTCCGTCACCTGAGCCAGGCCGACCCCGGCCCGGCAGGCGTCGAGCATCTGTACGGCGCTGTTGAGGATCAACGGCCCCTTGACCCGCACGCGAAACTCGTTGCCCGCGCTGGAGAACTCCCACGGGTAGAGGCCGCCGTGGGTCGGCAGGCGCAGGTTGATGCAGCGATGTTCGGTCAGCTCCTCAGGGCGCTGGGGCGTGCCTTGTCGGGCCAGGTAGGCGCGGGCGGCGACCGTGACCATGCGCATCGACGGACCGATGGGCAGCGCAACCATGTCGCTGTCGATGATGCCACCCAGGCGTACGCCGGCATCGAAGCGCTCGGCGACGATGTCGGTCAGCCCATAGTCGGTGACCAGTTCGAGGGTCAGGTCCGGATAGGCCTCCAGCAGCGGCAGCAGCCTGGGCCACAGCACCTGATGGATAGCGATTTCATCGGCGGTGATGCGCACCGTGCCGGACGGACGCTGGCGCAGCTCGGCGATGCTACCCAGGTGCATCTCGATCTGGTCGAGCAGCGGGGCGATATCGCGCAGCAACCGTTCGCCGGCTTCGGTGCGGGTCACGCTGCGCGTCGAGCGGGTCAGCAGGCGCACGCCCAGGCGCGTTTCCAGGCCACGAATGGTCTGGCTCACCGCCGAGGGCGAGACGCCCAGCCGGGCCGCCGCGCGAGTGAAGTTGCCTTCGCGCGCCACGGCAACGAACACGCTCAGGTCATCCAGGCCATTGATCGACATTGTTAAGCCCTGCTTCATACCGAATTCAGTATTTTGCCTCTACAGCAATCAATCAGCCAGCTCTACAGTGCCCTATCCCTTACTGATTCAGGAGTAGTGCAATGACTGACAGCGATTTGGCCAAGGCCGACATGCAGGTTCACCGGGCAGGGTCGAGCCCCGCCATCGCCGGGCCGGCAGACTGGTTCACCGGCCGGGTGCGCATCGACCGCATCTTCACCGCCCCGGCACCGGCGCGCATCGGCATCGCGGTGGTCAATTTCGAACCCGGTGCCCGCACCCACTGGCACACCCATCCGCTGGGCCAGGCGCTGCTGGTGACCGATGGCGTGGGCTGGACGCAGTGTGAAGGCGGGGCGAAGACCGAGATCCGTCCCGGCGACCTGATCTGGTGCAACTGCGGCCGCCGTCACTGGCATGGCGCGTCACCGACCACGGCGATGCAGCATGTGGCGGTCAACGAACTGCTCGATGGCAAGGCCGTCGACTGGCAGGAGCCGGTCGGCGACGAGGTGTACCTGGGCGGGCCGCTGGAAAGGGCCTGAAGCGTTTTGGCAGGGACTGGAGGGAGACCGTGACCGATGAAACAGGCAATGGAATGTGGACGAAGCAAGGCCGTCCTGGCGCTCGGTGCCATCACCCTGGCGCTGGGGCTGAGCGAACTTTCACAGACGGCAATGGCCGAGGAGAAACCTTCGATGCGTGGTGCTGAAACAGCCTCCGTAGACCATCAACCACTCAATGCCCGACAGCAGGCGATCATCCCGATCGCCGCGTTCGCCGCGGCCGGCGACCTCGCACGGCTGAGCCCGGCGTTGCACCAGGGCCTGGATGCCGGCCTGAGCATCAGCGATGTCCGGGAAATCCTGGTGCAGCTGTATGCCTATGCCGGTTTTCCCCGCAGCCTCAATGCCCTGGGCGAGTTGATGAAGGTCCAGCAGGCGCGCCGGCAACAGGGGATCCACGACCTGCCGGGCCGCGAGCCCTCGCGGCCCATTCCCCAGGGCGATGCCTTGCTGGCGGCGGGCACCGCCAACCAGACGCGATTGTCCGGCGCACCGGTGCAGGGGCCGTTGTTCGACTTCGCCCCCGTGGCCAACCAGTACCTGCGCAGCCACCTGTTCGGCGACATCTTCGAGCGCGACAACCTCGACTGGCAGAGCCGTGAACTGGCGACGGTGGGCATGCTCTCGGCGCTGGAGGGTGTCGAGCCGCAATTGCAGGCGCATATGCGCATCAGCCTGAACACCGGGTTGAGTGTCGAGCAGTTGCAGCAACTGATCCGGGTGCTGGCCGAGCGCGTCGGCGTCGAGGCCGGTGCGAGAGCACGGGACGCGCTGGCGCAGGTGAGTCGGCGCTGAACACGCCGTGGCGCTGGCGGGGAGGATGGTTTTGCCGCCCAAGGCCGCCTGGTTCAGGCGGCCTTGGGCAAGCCTTCACGACTACAGCCAGGCCTTGATCTGGGCACTGACCGCGTCAGTGGAAATACCATAGCGGTCATGCAGCGTCGGCAGTGCCCCGGCATCGAGGAAGGCATCCGGCAGGGCGATCTGCCGGAAGGTCGGGGTGACGCCGTTGCGCAGCAGCAGGCCGGCCACGGCCTCGCCCAGCCCACCGATGATCGAATGGTTCTCCGCCGTCACCACCAGCCGCCCCGGCTTGCGCGCTTCGGCGAGAATGGTCTGCTCGTCGAGGGGCTTGATGGTCGGCACGTGCAGTACGGCCACGTCGACACCGTCGGCCTGCAGTTTCTGCGCCGCTTCCAGCGAGCGCATGGTCATCAGCCCGGTGGAAATGATCAGCACATCGTTGCCGGTGCGCAGGGTCTTGGCCTTGCCGATCTCGAACCGGTAGCCGTACTCGTCCAGCACCAGCGGTACGTTGCCGCGCAACAGACGCATGTACACCGGGCCCTGGTGGGCGGCGATGGCCGGTACCGCCTGTTCGATTTCCAGGGCGTCGCAGGGGTCGATGATCATCAGGTTCGGCATGGCCCGGAAAATCGCCAGATCGTCTGTAGCCTGGTGGCTTGGCCCGTAGCCGGTGGTCAGCCCCGGCAGGCCGCAGACGATCTTGACGTTGAGGTTTTCCTCGGCGATCGCCATGCAGATGAAGTCATAGGCCCGGCGCGAGGCGAACACCGCATAGGTGGTCGCGAAGGGTATGCAGCCTTCGCGGGCCATGCCGGCGGCGGCACTCATCAGCAGCTGCTCGGCCATGCCCATCTGGTAGAAACGCTCCGGGTGGGCCTTGGCGAAAATGTGCAGGTCGGTGTACTTGGACAGGTCCGCCGACAGGCCGACGATCTCCGGGCGCTGCTCGGCCAGTGCCGCCAGCGCGTGACCGAACGGCGCCGAGCGGGTGGCCTGGCCTTCGGCGGCGATGGACGCGATCATCGCCGAGGTGGTCAGGCGCTTCTTGCCGGTTTGAGGGGTGTTTGCGGTGCTCATGCGGTTCTCCCGACCTGAAGGTTTTGCAGTGCCAGATCCCATTCGTTTTCGTCGACGCGGATGAAGTGGGTTTTTTCCCGGGATTCGAGGAAGTCCACGCCCTTGCCCATGCGCGTATCGCAGATGATCACCCGCGGCTGTTGTGGCCCGGTGTGCTGGCGGGCGGCATCGAAGGCGGCGACCAGCGCCGGGATATCGTTGCCGTCGACCCGCTGGGTGAACCAGCCGAAGGCCTGCCAGCGATCGACGATGGGTTCGAAGGCCAGCACTTCGCTGGAGTGCCCATCGGCCTGCTGGTTGTTGACGTCGATGATCGCGATCAGGTTGTCCAGCTTCCAGTGCGAGGCCGACATGGCCGCTTCCCAGGTCGAACCTTCGTTCAGTTCGCCGTCGGACAGCAGGTTGTAGACGAACGCGTCGGACCCTTTGCGCTTGAGGCCCAGGCAGGCACCGACCGCGATGCCCAGGCCGTGACCGAGGGAACCGCCGGTGATTTCCATACCCGGCGTGTAGGCCGCCATGCCCGACATCGGCAGGCGGCTGTCGTCCGAACCGTAGGTTTCCAGCTCGTCCAGGGGAATCACCTCGGCCTCGATCAGCGCCGCGTAGAGGGCGATGGCGTAATGGCCGATCGACAGGTAGAAACGGTCGCGCTGCTCCCACTCGGGGTCGTGCGGCTGATAGCGCAGGGCATGGAAGTAGGACACGGCCAGCAGGTCGGCAGCGCCCAGGGCCTGGCCGACATAACCCTGGCCCTGGACCTGGCCCATGCGCAGGGCATGGCGACGGATGTTGTAGGCGCGTTCGGCAAGCGAGGGCGCCGTGGTAGAGGATGAATGCACACTCATGGTGATGACTCCGGGAACTTAACGGTTGACCTGGGCGGCCGGGATGCGCAGGACCAGCGTGGCGCCGAACAGCAGCACACCGGTGATCAGGTACATGCCAAGGGCGCTGGCCCCGGTCGAGGTGGTGATCCAGCCGATCAGATAGGGTGAGCAGAAGCCCGCGAGGTTGGCGAAGCTATTGATGCCGGCGATACCGGCGGCGGCCGAGACCCCGCCCAGCAGCGTGGTGGGCAGCATCCAGAACAGCGAGGACGCCGACAGCACGCCCGCGGCGGCCAGGCACAGGCTGAGCATCGAGAGCGGCAGGTTGCCGCCCAGCAGGGCCGCGAGGGTCAGCCCGAGGGCGCCGGCAATCATCGGCAGCACCAGGTGCCAGCGACGTTCCTGGTGACGGTCGCCGCTACGCCCCATCAGCAGCATCGCGACAATGGCGCAGAGGTACGGCAGGCTGGTCAGCAGGCCGATGTGCAGGGGATCGGAAACCCCGGCGTTGCGCACCAGCGTCGGCAGCCAGAAGGTAATCGCGTACTGGCCCATGACCACGCAGAAGTAGATGCCCGCGAGCAGCCACAGGCGGCGGTCGCGAATGAACTCCCGGGCCGAGGCGTGGGTGACCTTGCGGCTGTTGTCCTCGGCCAGTTCGCGGTTGACCAGGGCCTTTTCCTCGTCGGTGAGCCAGGTCGCCTGGTGCACGCCGTCCTTGAGATAGCTCAGCACCAGCAGGCCGACGATCACGGTCGGCAGCGCCTCGATGACGAACATCCATTGCCATCCGGCCCAGCCGTGCACGCCGGCGAAGTGGTTCATGATCCAGCCCGATAGCGGGCCACCGATCATGCCCGACAGGGGAATGGCGACGAACCACAGCACGGTCATCCTGGCCCGGCGGTAGGAGGGGAACCAATAGGTCAGGTACAGCAGCAGGCCGGGGGCCAGCCCGGCTTCGGCGACACCCAGGAGAAAGCGCAGGGCGTAGAACTGCCAGGCGGTTTCGACGAAGGCGAACAGGGCGGAAATGAGGCCCCAGGAGATCATGATCCGGGCGATCCAGCGGCGGGCGCCGACACGGTGCAGGATCAGGTTGCTGGGCACTTCGCAGAGAAAATAGCCGAGGAAGAAGATGCCGGCACCGAGGCCGTAGACCGTTTCGCTCAGGGCCAGGTCGTTCATCATCTGCAGCTTGGCGAAACCGACGTTGACGCGGTCGAGGTAGGCGCACAGGTAGCACAGCATGAGAAACGGCATGAGCCGCCAGGCGGTCTTGCGATAGGCAGTGGAGCGGACGGACACGGCCGCCTCCAGGGAGAGGGTACTCATGAGGGTCTGATCTCTTGTTGTTATGGGCCGCGCGGGGCTGCCCTGGATTCAGAACAACGCCAGCCGCCGGGCCGGCGTGAGGCTCATCAGTGAATCAACATGCCGCCGTTCACATCCAGCGTAATACCGGTCAGGTAGGACGACAGGTCGCTGACCAGGAAGAGGGCGGCATTGGCCACGTCCCCGGCTTCGCCGAGGCGGCCCAGCGGAATGCCTTCGATGATCGCGTGGCGGCGCTCGTCCTGCATCAGGCCGCCGGTGATGTCGGTGTGAATCAGCCCGGGGGCGATCGAATTGACGCGCACGTTGTGCGGCCCCAGTTCGCGGGCCATGGCCTTGGCCAGGCCGAGCACGCCGGCTTTCGCGGCACTGTAGTGCGGGCCGCCGAAGATGCCGCCGCCGCGTTGCGCCGACACCGACGACATGCAGACGATGCTGCCGCACCCCTGTTCGCGCATCAGCGGAATGACCGCCTGGGACATCAGCAGGGTGCCGCGCAGGCTGACGTCGAGCACCTTGTCGTAGTCGCTGTGGCGGATGTCCATGATTTTCAGCGGCTGGGTGATGCCGGCGTTGTTGACCAGGCCATCGATGCGGCCGTAGTGCTCGATGACCCGGCACACGGCCTTGTTCACCTGGGCTTCGTCGGCCACGTTGGCGGCCAGGCCGAGATGGCCTTCGCCCAGTTGCGCGGCGGCATCGCGGGCGGCGGCTTCGTCCAGGTCGAGGATGACGACACGGGCACCGTGGGCGGCGAAGGTACTGGCGGTGGCCCGGCCGATACCGCGGGCAGAGGCGGCACCGGTGATGAGGATGACTTTGTCTTGCAGCAGCATGAAGAGAACCCCTGATTGTTTTTATGGAGTCGATCCGCGAGATCGATAGGCGCAGCTTGGTCCTCGGCCGAAGCGTGAGCAATAACGCAAAAATCATTGAGTGCTGAAGAAAATTCAGCACTCGTCAGCCGATCGGCTTGGTGGTTGAATGGAAAGCCACAAAACATGCGGACCCCTTGCCATGCGCTCTCTCGACGATACGGCGCCGCCCCTTCCTCCGCTGAGGGCTATTCAGGCCTTCGAGCAGGCTGCGCGCTTCGGTAACGTCGCCCGCGCGGCCGAGGTGCTGGACCTCACGCCCTCTGCGGTCAGCCATCAACTGGCCAAACTGGAAGCCATGATCGGCCGCCAGCTGTTCGTGCGCGGGGCACGCGGCGTGACTCTGACGCCGGTGGGCGAACAGTACCTGAAGGAGGTGTCCGGCCTGCTGCACAGCCTGGCCGTGGCGACCGAACGGGCCAGCAGCGATGTCAGCCTGGACTGCCTGCGCCTGCATTCCTCGCCGAGCTTCGGCCTGCTCTGGTTGATGCCGCGTCTGGAGGCGTTCCGGGATGAGCATCCGGATATCCAGATCAACCTGTCGTGCTCCTACGAGTCCCTGCATTTCAGCCGCGACAAGATCGACGTGGATATCCGCCATGGCGAGCCCAACTGGCCCAGCTACGAAGTGCGCACGGTGCGCAACGAAACCTTCGAGGTGCTGGCGGCGCCGAAACTGCTGGCGCGACACCCGGTGAGCAGCGCCATGGACCTGCTGGACCGCGAGCTGATTCTCTCCGAGGCCACCTTGCTCAGATGGCCGGCCTGGTTTGCCCAGCACGGCCTGGCCCGTCCGGAGAAACCCTACGCGTTGAGTTTCGACCGTTCCTACATGACCCTGGAAGCGGCCAGCCATGGTCTGGGTTTTGCGTTGGAGAGCGCTTTGCTGGCGCGCAAGTACCTCGACTCCGGCGAACTGGTGAAGGTGTCACCCGAATCGCTGAGCGCCCCGGTGGCGGCCCACCACCTGGTGTTCCCCAAAGCCCATTCGAACTTCTCCCGGGTGCGGCGTTTCCTGCAGTGGATGGAGAAGGAGCTGGGACACGGCTTCGATTTCTGACGCGGGGCCGCGGTCGCCGCAACCCTGTTCAGGCCTTCTCGCGCCGCAGCGACAGGGGTGAAACGCCCAGCGTGCGCACGAACACCTCGCGCAGGTGTCGGCGGTCACGGAAACCATTCTCCCGGGCAATGACCTCCAGTGAATGCCGGCCCCGCTCGATCATGTGGCGGGCCGACTCCACCCGCAGTTGTTCCACCGCCTTGGCCGGGGACAGCCCGGTTTCGGCGAGGAACACCCGGCTGAACTGGCGCGGGCTCAGGTGCACGGTAGCGGCCAGGGTTTCGAGGGTCAGGTCGCCGGCCAGGTTGGCGCGGGCGTGCTCCAGGGCCGCCTGCACGCGGTCGGACTTGGGCGCCAGCGCCAGCATGCGCGAATGCTGCGACTGGCCGCCGCTGCGCCGGTGATACATCACCAGCACCCGCGCCACCTGGGTGGCCAGCTCCGGGCCCAGGTCGTTTTCGACGATGCCCAGCGCCAGGTCCATGGCCGCGGTGAGGCCGGCCGAGGTCCAGACACCCTTGTCCTCGATGAAGATCCGGTCGACTTCCACACGCGCCGCCGGGTAGCGCTGGCGCAGCGCATCGGCATACGCCCAGTGGGTGGTGACCCGCCGACCATCGAGCAGCCCGGCTTCGGCCAGCACGAACGAACCCGTGCAGAGCCCGACGGTGCGTCGGCAGTGTTCGGCGGACTCGCGCACGAATTGCAACTGGGCCTGGCTGACCTCATGCGCCAGCGGGTCGACCACCCCGGAGACCACCCACGTATCGGCGGCCTGGCCGTCAGCGCGTTCGGTGTCGACGACGGCACCGATCGAGGAGCGGACCTGGCCGCCCTCCATCGAGTAATTGGTCAGTTGGTAGATGGGCTCCTGGGCCACCACGTTGGCGAACTCGAACACCGTCTGGGTGCCCAGCGCCATCACCTGAAAACCCTCGCTCAGCAGGTAGCCTATTCGATGCATGTCCGTAATCGCCTGATGTCTAGAATCATGACCCTATATGTCATTTGTTTTCGGGTCAACGGACGGCACGATGATGGCCAGGAATCAGCCAACAGCCGCCTGCGGCTCATGAGCCGCGAGCCCAACGCAGGAGTACGTCAATGAAAGCCTTTGTCTACGATCAGGCCGGGTTGCCCCTGGCCGATCCCCGGGCGCTGTACGAAATCGAACTGGAAAAGCCCGTGCCCGGGCCGCGGGACCTGCTGGTGAAAATCCAGGCGATTGCCGTCAACCCGGTGGACAGCAAGTTGCGTCTGGGCGTGCAGCCCGCTGCGCCGCGCATCCTCGGCTGGGACGCCGTCGGCGTGGTGGAGGGGGTGGGTGCCGAGGTCAGCGGTTTCGTGGTCGGTGACCCGGTCTGGTATGCGGGCGACATCACCCGGCCGGGCTGCTATGCCGACTACGGGCTGGTCGACGAGCGTATCGCTGCCCGGCGTCCGTTATCGATCAGCGCGACCGAGGCCGCGGCACTGCCGTTGACCGCGATCACCGCCTGGGAACTGCTCTTCGATCGCCTGCGGGTGGCGGAAGGGGGCGGGCTGGGCCAGTCGCTGCTGGTGATCGGCGCAGGCGGTGGCGTCGGCTCGATTCTCGTGCAGTTGGCGCGCCGGCTGACCCGGCTCACCGTCATCGGCACGGCCTCGCGCCCGCAGACCCGCGACTGGGTGAGCGAGCTGGGGGCCCATCATGTGATCGATCATGGTCAGCCCTTGCAGGCCCAACTGAAGGAGTTGGGCGTGGCCCAGGTCGACTACGTGATCAGCCTGACCCATACCGAGTACTACTACCCGCAGTTGGTCGAAGTGCTGAAGCCCCAGGGCAAGCTGGCGCTGATCGATGACCCGGCGTCGCTGGATGCCATGCCGCTCAAGCGCAAGTCGATCTCGCTGCACTGGGAGTTCATGTTCACCCGCTCGATGTACCGCACCGAGGACCAGGCCCTGCAACAGGCGCTGCTGACACGGGTGGCCCTGCTGGTGGATGACGGCATCCTGCGCACCACGGTGGGCGAGCACTTCGGCCCGTTGAACGCCGACAACCTGCGTCGGGCTCACGCCCTCATCGAGAGTGGCCGGGCCCAGGGCAAGCTCGTACTGGAAGTGAACCCGGACTGAGCGGCGCGCCTGGAGGCGCCGCGAGACCCCGACGGGCCGCACCGTGGCGGCTCGTCGGTGGTTGTCGGCAGCGCCCGGAGGAGGGCGCCGTCCGGGCTCAGTGCCCGCCCTTCATCCGCCGGGCCACCCCGTAGAGGCCCAGGCCGATCAGCGCCGTGGCGGCGCCGATGTAGCCGGTGCTGGTCCAGCCCAGGCCGGCGGTGATCGCCATCCCGCCCAGCCATGGGCCCAGGGCGTTGGCCAGGTTGAACGCGGCATGGTTCGAGGCGGCGGCCAGGCTCGGCGCTTCGTGGGCGATGTCCATCAGGCGGATCTGCAGCGGCGCGGCCAGGGCGACCATGGTACCGACCAGGCCGATGCCCAGCAGAAGCGACCACAGCGAGCTGGCGGCGAAGGGGAAGAACAGCAGCACCCCGATCGACCACACCAGCACCAGCCCGACGGCGCGGAACTGCAGGCGGTCGAACAGCTTGCCGCCGGCGATATTGCCGATGATGCCGCCTACCCCGAAGGCCGCCAGGCCGAACGGAATCCACTGCGGCGAGACTTGGGTCACCTCCAGCATGGTCGGCGCCAGGTAACTGAACACGCAGAACATCCCGGCAAAGCCGATGGACGCGATGCCCAGGGCCATCCACACCTGTGGCAGGCGAAAGGCCTGGAGTTCCTTGCGCGGATCGCTACGGGGCTCGTCGTGCGGCTGCGGCACGAAGCGCCAGACCAGCGCGATGGTGCACAGCGCAATCGCCCCCACCAGCACGAACGCCGAGCGCCAGCCGAAGAACTGTCCGAGGAAGGTGGCAATCGGGTTGCCCAGCAGCATCGCCAGGGTGAGGCCCATCATCACCCGGGCCACGGCTCCGGCGCGCTGATTGCTCGCCACCATGCTCGACGCGATGACCGCGGCGATACCGAAGTAGGCGCCATGGGGCAGGCCACTGATGAACCGGAAGGCCACCAGGCTGCTGAACGACGGCGCGAACGCGGTCGCCAGGTTGCCCAGCGCATACAGCGCCATCAGCAGGAGCAGCATGTGCTTGCGCAGCAGCTTGGCGCCGAGGATCGCCAGGGTCGGCGCGCCGACCATCACGCCCAGGGCATAGGCGCTGATCGCATGGCCGACCTGGGGTTCGGTCAATTGCAGGTTGTGGGCGATGTCCGGCATCAGCCCCATGATGGCGAATTCGCCGGTACCAATGGCAAAGCTTCCCAGCGCCATGGCCGCCTCCATCTTGGCGACGGTGCTTTTCGAGTAGGTGGCGGGTGGCGCCTCATGAACAGACATCGGGATCCTTGTTGAAATACGCTGAAACGTTAAAGGTCCGATCTTAGACAATGGGGGGTGGGGGCGTCGAGGATTGATGGCGGTCAATGAAGGGCCGGGGTTCTATAAATAGATGGTGTATTCGAAGTGGGTTTGCGCACTTGACTGGGCCAGTCTCAAGCGGACGACGATGAGATAGAGCTGGATACTTAAGAAAAAGTTGGGATAACCTGCAATTCTTAAGATTTTCTTGGTCCGCTTAAAAAAAACTGTGCGGATTGATCAAAAATGAGGATTTGCTCCATGAACACGGCTGGATATGCCTGGCTGCAGGACGGGTTACGGCTCTCCGCTTTTCCCTTGCGCCAGCCGGCCAGGGTGCAACCCGTCACTCGCCTTGAACGGATCGGTGGGACGCTGGCAGTGCCACCTGGAATGGCGCCGGCACCTGATGACCTGTTGGGACACGTACTATTCGCCCTGAAACATGAGGGTGTCAATCTCGCCATCCTGGCCCAGGCATTACCCCAGATTCCCGCTGCTGCACTGGAAACCGAGTTGCATAACGCTCCAAACGGAATCTACATCCGCAAGGCCTGCTTTCTCTACGAGGCCTTTACCGGCGCCGAGCTGAATCAACATGCTCCAGTCAAAGGTGGTTTCATACCTCTGTTCGATCCGGAGCAATACGTTACGATGCCCGGCGAGCGTAACTCCCGCTGGCGCGTGGAGTTCAACGGTATTGGCACACTAGCCTACTGCGCCACCGTCGAGCGCACACCTAAAATCCTGGAACTACTTGGACATGACATTCTTGCTCGTGCACATGACTTCATCGCGAACCTGCCATCCGGGATGATGGATCGTGCGATCAACTGGGCCTACCTGCATGAAACCCAGGATTCATTCGCGATCGAGAAAGAGTCCCCTAGCGAGGACAAGTCTCGACGTTTCATCCAGTTGCTCAAGCAGGCACATGATCGCACTCCACTGAGCGAGGAATATCTGGTTGCTCTTCAGAACGCCACACTCTCCAATCCTTACGACATGGCTGCCGCGTTCCGGCATGAACAGAATCATCTAGCAAACGGCCTGCAAGGTGCTGCTGGTGTCAGCTATGTTCCGCCTCCACCCGACCTGTGCCGGGAGCTGATGGAACAATTGATGACCTTGGGAAATGACGCCGCCACGCAGATCGACCCACTGGTGGCTGCTGGAGTCATTTCGTTTGGTTTTGTGCTCTTGCACCCGTTCATGGACGGAAACGGTCGCCTTTCCCGCTTCCTGATCCACCAGACGTTATGCCGTGCCGGTGCGTTGGAAAATGGCTTGCTGCTGCCGGTTTCGGTTGCCATGAAGCGCGAGGAGCGCCTGTATCTGGAAACATTGCAGGTGTTCTCTCGGCCTGCGCGTGAGTACTGGGATGTGCGCTGGATCGACCAGGGCAATCTGTCGTTCAACTTCACCGGTCATCCGGCCATTTATCGCTTTTGGGATGCGACGCCAGGCGTGCAATTCACATTGGAAATGGCCAAGCGCGCTCTCGAAGTCGAGTTGCGAGAGGAGACGGTTTTCCTTGAGCGCTACGACAGGATCATCAAGGCGGTGAACGAACGCTACGACGTCCGGGGTAGCGACCTGTCCAGCCTGGTGATGATGTGTTTATCGCAAAACGGCACGGTCTCAAAGCACCGTCGCAAGCAGTACAAGTATTCGGTCCAGGAAGGAGTGTTCGACTACATCGAGCAGGTCACACAAGCCTTGCTCAGAGAACAAGAGGAAGATGCATAATCCTCTGACGAAGGCATATGAAGGCATACCCAACTCCTGAAGTGTTCCTCTGTACCGATTGACATTTTTCGACTTAAATACGCACCGCCAGTCGCATTGCCGCCTCTGATGGTGCGCGCTACCTTTGCCGTGTCGTTGCCAATTCAACGACCGGGCTTGGAAACCCGAATACAGGGTATAGGCGCACTGGCGCCCCACCACGATGGCAGGCGCTATTTTTTCGTCTGCAATGTCGTGCTATGGCGGCTGTGCGCGGGAGGACTTCGGTCCTGCCGGGACCTATACCCCCGGTTTTCCAACCTGCGCACAGCTGCCACCCATTCGCTTGGAAACGAACGTGGCAGCTCTTACCTCGGGTATAGGAGTTCGCACATGTACGGCTTCACTCAAACAAGATTCCCCGTTGAACACTCAGCACCCAGGTCCAGGCTGGAGGTGAGCAATGACTGATTCAGTCCCAGCCACAACCCTCGGCGTTACGACCTTCTCCCAATGCGGCTCCCAAGGCCGAGAGCTATTTCGGGTGAATCCGGACGTGCCTATCCTGGAAGCCATGGAGCACGCCTCTGTTTTGCTCCACTGCGCCAAAGCACTTTCCCTTGATGCTGCTCTGGAAAATGATGGTGAGCGCTATGCTTGGGCAGCGCATTATTTGAGCGAAATGGGTAAAGCGATCATCGATGATCTGACGCAGGGGATGCTGGTTAGGGTGTCAATGTAGGGTAGGGGGCACGGAAAGGAGATGGATCTATTTTCTTACGAGTCAGATACAGAAAATAAATTTGTCCCCTTTTCGCTTTTCGGTCAGTCCCCTTTTTGGTCAATTCCGTATTCGCCACCAAAGCGCTGGCTCACAAGCTGGCACGGGCGAGCTACCACATCCTGAAGGAGAAACAGCCTTTCGATGCCAAGCGCTGTTTCGTCTAAAGGACGAGTTAAGGTGATGGCCGGCCAACCAAAACGGGACTGGGCGTGAACCACAAAATCTGAGTGGAAGCCGGCTGTCACCGCCTGAGTGTGTTGTAACCGGGTCGTCTGCCAAGTGAGCCCGTTGGGACTGGACGTGTATTAGCACGAGCCACAGTTCTGTGACGCGTTTTGGACATCTTGGCGGCACCAACGTTTCTCTGGGGCAGTTAGCTGCCAGGGCGGCGCGCGCAGTATCGCGATCGCTTGATCCAAATGGGTGTCAGGCACGACTCGGTCGTAGCCAGACCATGAGAAAACGGGTTCGACGGGTTCAACGATCAGGTTGAGTTGAAGGACAAACCCTACCTTTAAAAATAGCAGGGGGAGGGGGCTTTTGACCTTGACACGAGACTGGCTGATGGGTGTCTCATTTTTCCACATTTTTCACAACAAGCTCGCAAAAAACTACGCGGCAATGGTCTCTCTGGCCTGCGCTATGCAGTGTTTACGACATCATCTTCGTACAGAGCCTAAGTGATCTAAGCAGGTTGGACCTCATCGCGGTGAGCAATGGTGCCCTCGTTGTTGGTCAGATAGCCGCCAAGCTCGGTCAACGCCTGCAACCAGATCAGCCCCACGCGAAAACCCCCGCACACCCCAAAAAATTACGTTTTCTCTCTCATTCTGTGGATTTTTTTGTTGATACTTGTGGGTTCAAATTGCCATCATGCAGCATTAGGGAATGTTGAGAGGGCATGATGCGAGTATTGACTAAAGAAACGCCGGTGGGTAAGTATACTCAGGGATCAATTTTCAACTGCCTCCAAGTTTCAGATGGAAGTGCACAATTCGGAATAATCGTAACTGCTCGATGCGACATCGCGCAGCAAAAAACACGCCCTCTCGTCTGTCTGCCTATTTATCAACTATCTGAGTGGATGCAAAAAAGAGGGAATGCCGAAGTCGCGGATCAGTCCAGTTCTGCTATTAAAAACCTTGTTTCTGAAATACTTGAGAAATACGAGATTTCAAAAGTGGCAATTGAAATTTACGGTTTTGATAAGGCTTTAGAGATCTTAGATCAAAAAAGCGTCAAGGTGCAAGATAGGCTAAAGCTTGAAGATCTTGAAGGCTTTATTAAGAAAAAAGAAATAACCACAAAAAATAAAATAATAAAAGAAAATCGGAAAAAGTACCTAGAAGCCATTATCAAAAATACGCGCAATGACACTTTTTTCTTAGAAAGAATAATACACGACAGCGAGCCTCCAAAAGGCTACGTAGTAGATCTATCTGAGCCTATATGCATTTCTAAAAAAACCTTGGGAGAGATATCCAAGGGGCTTGAGCACGTAAAGTACGAGAGAGAAAAAGATACAAGCTATAAAAACATAATTGTAAGACCGAATGAGCAAGCATGCTTCATTTCCACCTTGGTATCGCCCCATGTAGAACTGCTACTTCAACGTTTTTCACATCTCTACAGCAGGGTCGGCACTCAAGATATTTCAAAAGACGATCTGGCCATAGTAAGGAGGCTATATGAAATTGAGTGAATTTTTAGGTGTCACGGAAGAGTCAGCCAAGGCGATAATAAGCAATAGGGAATTGCAGAGCATTGATTTTGAGACCTCTGCATCTCTTATCAATATTCTCTGTGGTCGTGGAGAACCCCAAGACGCCGGAGCTATAGGGTTAAAACTCATCTCCTATAAAAACGGACAGATTCTCTTGGCGCCTGGGGAATCGTATAACTCCGAAAAGAACACAATTACCATTGATTTTGAAACGCTAAGCTTTAGTGATGTATCGCCTGCAATGATTCTAACGGCAATACAAAAATTACTAAGGTTCGCTATAAAGTTCTGGAATAATTTAAATCTTAATAATAATGAGTACCTCCCGCCCGGCTCAACAAAAGCAATAGTTTTTCCGTTCCCAATAACAGCAGGCACCTCCTACCGGCTAACCGTGGAGCGAAGTGCAGGGGAGCGTAGGCTTTCAAAACGCTTCCTAGGGAAGCACTTACTGACTTACAAGTTTGGAACTTCTGAAGGAAATGGCGCCAAAGAAGAGTTTTCTACTACAAACTTTAATAAATCGATTGAGGCGATATTTGATCGCGCGCTGTACAAAACCGAGCCCGAGTCATCCCCTCAAACCAGCTTATTTTTCAATACCACAACTTTAGAAGGGGAGCAACTTTCAACATCACTGTTGCTAGGAGCGGAAGATCCATATAAAAAGCTATCTTCAAAACAGCTTGAATTCATTAATAAACCCTTCAATCTACCCTCTAGGATCGAAGGCCCTGCAGGCAGTGGTAAAACCATTTGTTTGGTATTGAAATGCTTACATTGGCTTAGAGATGCCCACAGATCCGGAAGCGCAGTCAAGTTCCTTTTTATTGTGCCAAGCCAAGAAATGGCACAAAACGTCCAATACTTCTTTGAGGTTTTAGATAGAGACCAAAGCTTCAATAAAGTTAATGACTATCAAAAGGTAGAGATAAAAACTCTCCAAGATGTTTGTGGTGATTTTTTGAAAAATGATATCCATGAATCCGAGCTATTGGATGAAGATACATTTGAATCAAAAAACATTCAGCTTCTCCATTTGGTAGAAGTGCTGCAAGAATACACATCGGATTTGGCAGGTCATAAGGACTTCATATCTAAAGAACTTTATAATTTTCTTGAAAATGACGACTTGTTCAAAGTGGCTGAGCTGATGCGCCATGAGATCAGCGTTGTGATAAAAGGACGATGCGACGAAACTTTTGATAATTACCGGTTAGTCTCACGTCCCGCCTATGGCCTTCCAATACAATCTGAGGAAGATCGCCGTTTTATATTTAATATATTTAGCAAGTACTCAGAAATACTAAATCAACTCTCTCAATTCGACGTAGACGATATTGCAATCTCTGCCATTTCAAAACTAGACTCACCTATATGGCGCAGAAGGCGAAGTCAAGAGGGTTACGATTCAATTTTCATAGACGAAGTTCATCTTTTCAATATGAATGAGCTTTCGCTTGTTCATTTCTTAACGAAAAATTCAAAGACCACGCCAATAGCATATGCTATTGATTTGTCTCAAGCGCTCGGGGACATTGCATGGAACGATGCCGAATTCCACGAGTCTTTAGGAATTAATTCATCCGAAGAAAAAACCACGCTGAGTGCGGTATTTAGGTGCTCCCCATCTATTACCGATTTAGCTTTTTCGATTACGTCTCATGGGGCAAATATTTTCACAAATTTCGACAATCCAATATCGCAGACACCATATATATACGGGAGTCTCTCAGAGGAAGAGGTTCCACAATATTTCATGTTGAACAATCAGAAGAACCTATTAGAGCAGACTTTCAAAGCTGCAGAAAAATTACGCACTACAAAAGGGCTAAAGCGACATCAAATTGCAATTATATTTTTTGATAGAATTGTTTTTTCTGAAGCTCTAAGGTATGCCGCAGAGAACAAAAAACCCATCTCGCAGATTGTAAAGCGGGGAGATATAGAAGCGATAAAAATAGCTGAAAAAAGCTCGGCAAATATAGTTGCTATATCAGACTATATTGGGGGGTTGGAGTTCGAGGCGGTTATATTGGCTGGAGTTGATAAAGGTAGGGTGCCAAATACCGCAAATATCACATCGACTGCAAGCAAAATGTATCAAAATTATATATCGCACAACAGGCTTTATGTGTCCGTGACGCGCGCAAGAAATGTTGTCTGGATTATAGGGGAGGAAATTCGCGGGTCTTCAGAAGTGCTTGAGTCTGCAGTTCATAATAAAAAAATTATGATACAGGGGAATTATAGCTTCTGAATTGTCTTTGACCGGAAAGGGGACTGACCGGAAAGGGGACGCGGAAAGGGGACGGATTTATTTTCGGAAAGGGGACCGGAAAGGGGACGGATTTATTTTGATACGTCCCGCTTTTCCATTGGTGGCTTTTGACCTTGACTCGAGACCGACTGATAGGTGTCCGAGTTTTCTGCGGCTTTCAGTCCCGGTTTTCGTTTTCGGCTCACGAGGCCGACCACGTAAGCGATGCCGCTGGTTCCTGGCCGATAGGGGCTATGGCACGAAGTCCTTACGGCACTATTACGACCGCTATCGAGATTCCACTACGTGACATGAAACGCAAACCCAAGCCGGGCTTATCGCGTCTGTGTGACGGGCCCAAATACCGACAGCGCAACGCTATCGAGCGATTATTCAGCAGATTAAAGGAGCACCACCGGCAGGGATGCTCACTACTGCAAGTTGGCCGAAATCTTTGTAACGATGGCCACACTCGCTTGCTGGCGACGGTGTTTACGACATTAATTTTCTTACAGTGCCTAGGTCGTTGATTTTTTTGTATATTTCTAAAAAATTCAGTCCGTCCACTGTGATGTCTATTCTTGATTCGGTTTTTTTTGCAAGATCCTTTTGTATGTCGATCACAAGACTTCTGCATGACTCAGAAAAATTTCTCAGAGTCTCAGTAGACGAAAAAATTTTATCGCCTCTACCTTTGTGTATGACCTCATGGAGACGGCTATAAATCGGATCGAATATCCTTTCGTTTCTATGCATGGTGAGCTTGGAGTACTGGTAAAGTTCATAAAGCGCGCTCAGTCCATTATCAGTTTCCGAATAAAAGCTCACTCCGGTTTGGTCGCGCTCCAATGCTGAATTGTAGAGATTCTCGAAAAGAACGGTCAGGTCGGTGAGGTAGCGACGCATCGTTATATATAGTTCTTCTTGTGCCGAAAACTCCAGTAAGGTTCTCACTATGTAGTCAGTGCGCTCCAAGTCGTTCGCTATGTTGAGTAAGTTTAAACCCGCCTTCTTTTTCCCCCTGTCATCGATATGTGTCTCGAATACACTGATGTCACCTTCCCGATCCCTCCTCTCCCAGTTAATTCCCAGTCGCTCATGCAGCTGCCGCAGAGTCCAGCAGAATTCCTCTGCATGATAAACATCTACGCTACAGATAAGCTTATTTTGTGTGTTCCATACATCCTGAAGTTTCTCTACTAAAAACTCACAGAAGCTGGATCCTTTATAGGATATGTGGAATGCACCATTCTCTGGGAATAAGAGGCGATACAGTTCATTGCGCTCTCTGAATATAAAGTCCTTGTCGTATTTTGTTTCCAGCTCATCTAAGGTTTCCATGAATATCGCTCTATGCTTAATGTATTGCTCAAACTGCATGGCGGTAATCTGTTTTGCGACCACTTCGTCGGATTCCTTCTTTTGCCATATCAAAAACAAGAAGGTTGCGGTTGTTGAAATAGCAGCAAGGAAAGTGAATGAGCCTGATAGTACAGATCCGAAAGCTGACCAGTCTTGAGGGTCTCCAGAAATATTTCCAAGCTTCAAATAGTATTTGGTCAGCACTGCCAAGGGAATAAATATCCCTAGTGACATGAATATAATTAATAGGTAAAGTAAAATTTTTTTGCGTTTGCTGTTTAAAAAAACTTTCATTTCTTGATGGCTTCCTTCCAAAAAGCAGCGCTACGATTAAATTTTCTATTCTGGATGCTACTACATGCTCGTAAGAAAAATCAGCACCGCTACTTGATTACGAGATTTCCCTATCTTCTCACTGGCAGAGGCTGGAAGTCGGCGACTAATAAGCGTATGGAGAGCGAAAGGGGACGTATTTGTCTGCCGAGCCAGACTCGGAAATGAATGCTCCTACTTTGTGGACGCAGCGCAGATCGGATCTGATTCAACACTCCTCAGCCCGCTCTGTCCTCTTGCTCAGAATGCAAAGCGCTTACACCTCGCCATAGCGCAACCGGCAAGGCGCGATGAAAGGATAGCGAGCGAAGATCAGCTCCCTGACATCTGGCGTCTGGGAGGGCCTGCCCAAACCAGTGAACGTTTCCAGGCATTCCAGCGCCTCGATCATCTCGGTGATGACTGCATCGGCCGACGCCACACCCATGCGCGTTTCGCAGCATTTATGACTGGCTTCAAAGTCACTGCCCGCTATGTCCGCCAACACAATATTTGGCGCGGTTCACCCATTTGGCTTTGATGACCTTCAGATCAGTGAGGTTGCCCGCATCCGCGTCAGCGATGCCCTCGGCAATGGCGTCCATGTGCCAGCATTCGGGCTCAAGGTAACGGTCCAGAGCACGCTTCAGGTGGTATTGGCGATCCCGGTCCGTTGCTTGAACCAAACGCTCAAGCTTCTCAACCAACCCATCCTCCACGCGGAATGACAGTACGGGCGATGCCATGGTCATGTCCTCCTCTGAAAACGCATGCGTGAACGGAAAATGTAGGCCTTTGGAGGCAGTGCTTTCAACCAAACCCGATGCGCCAAGCGATCGTCCAGCCAGGAGCATCAAGGCGCAGGTCCAGGCAATGGGCGAGCGGGGCACTCCAGGCGAAGGGCCGGGCTGGTAGACGATTGGCACTTCATTTAATCTTTATTTGAGAATATAGTGTTTTTAATAATCTCTTTTAGAGAATTAAAATGGACCTGAGCTCCCTCGAAATCTTCCAGACCGTAGCCGCCGAACTGAGCGTGACCAAGGCCGCCGTCGTCCTGGGCCGTGCGCAATCGAACGTCACCACCCGTATCCAGGCACTGGAGCAGCAACTGGGCGTCGACCTGTTCGTTCGCGAAGGCCGGCGCTTGTCGTTGACCGACCAGGGCAAGCTGTTCCTGGACTACAGCCAGCGCCTGCTGGCGTTGGCGGAGGAGGCAGTGCAGGTGCTGCATCCCGCGCAGCCGCAAGGCACGTTGCGCATCGGCAGCATGGAGAGCACGGCGGCCGCCCGCTTGCCCGGGGTGCTGACGGCCTTCCAGCAACGCTGGCCGAATGTGCGTCTGGCGGTGAAGACCGGTACCAGCCAGGCGCTGTTGGACTTGCTCGGTGATGGCCTGGTCGATTGCGCCCTGGTGGCGCTGACGGGCGAGGAGGGCACCCCCATCGAGGAGGATCTGGCCCATCGCGGTTTGGCCGGTGTGCCGGTCTTCGAGGAACAGTTGGTGGCCGTCATGCCGGTGGGGCAGGGCAAGGCGCCGTTGACGCTGGCGGCCTTCGCCGCAGGCTGCACCTATCGTCGTGTCGGTCAGCAGTGGCTGGCCGAGCAGGGCGAACTGGCCGTATCCATGACCCATGAAGTGGCCTCCTATCACGCCATGTTCGCCTGCGTGGTGGCCGGGCAGAGCCTGTGCATCGCGCCGACCAGCCTGCTGGCCCTGCAGCCGCCGTCGCCGGCGGTCACCACCCGGCCGATCGCCAACGTGGCGACGTGGCTGGTGTACCGCAAGGGCAGCCGGACGGCCGCTATCGGCGCCTTCACGGATCTCGCCCTGGCCTCGTAGATAAAGGGGGCGCCATGCTCGCTTCGCCGCTCGACACGTCTGCTTCGCTGAATCGCCCTTTCACCTCCGCCCTGGCTGCCGCCGCGGTGATCGCGGTGGGCATGGGCTTCGGTCGTTTTGCCTTTACCGGCGTGTATCCGGTCATGGTCGGGGAGGGCGTGCTTTCGGTCAGTGATGGCACGCTCGCCGCCTCGGCCAATTACCTGGGCTACCTGATCGGCGCCTTGCTGGCGGCCCGGCTGCAGGCGCCGAGTGCCCGTCACTGGGGACTGGTGTCGGTGGTGGCGACGGTGATATCGCTAGGGTTGCTGGGTGGGGTTTCCAGTCCCTGGGCAATCATCCTGATCCGAGGCGCGGCGGGGGTGTTCAGTGCCTTGTCGATGATTGCCGCCTCGCTCTGGCTGTTGCAGCACCGGGCTCATCCGGAGGGCGCGCCGATTCTGTATGCGGGGGTGGGCGTCGGGATTGCCTTGTCCGCCGAGCTGCTGGCGGTCGGCGAGCGGTTTGCCCTCGATGCCTACCAGTTGTGGGGCGTGCTCGCGGTCGCGTCGCTGATCCTGGGCGGCGGCGGGGCGCTCCTGCTCGACGGGCGACCGCTGGCGTCGCGACCGACGCAGGCAGCGACGTTGCGACTCGATCACCTGCCCCTGGCCGCCTGGCGCCTGATCGGCCTCTATGGCCTGTCGGGGCTCGGCTACATCATCACCGCGACCTACCTGCCGTTGCTGGTCAAGGATGCATTGGGTTCGGTCAACCCGGTGCACCTGTGGGCGGTGTTCGGGCTCGGCGCGGCGCCGTCCTGCTACGTCTGGCATCGGGTTCATGGGCGTTTCGGGACGCGCGCGGCGTTGCGCGGCAACCTGTCGTTGCAGGGCATCGGTGTGCTGCTTCCGGCCATCACCCAGACGCCCGCGGCCTATATCGCCAGTGCCCTGGTGGTGGGGGCGACGTTCATGGGCACGGTGACCATCGCGATGCCGGCGGCCAAGCGGGTCTCGGCCGACTTCCGGATGAACATCATGGCGGTGATGACCGCCGCGCACGGCATCGGCCAGATCCTCGGACCGCTGATCGCTGGCGCCCTCTATGCGCGGACCCATTCCTTCAACCCCTCCCTGTGGACCGCGACCCTGGCGCTCTGGCTGGCGGCGGCCTTGACCGTCGGCCCGGTTACGCGCGAGTGAGGCGCGTCATGCAGGTTATTTTCATCCAGTCATTCAGGTGATGCCATGTCGAATACGCTGCTGTCCTTGCTGAATGTGCACCTTCCCCTCATCCAGGCGCCCATGGCCGGTGTCTCGACGCCGCAGTTGGCGGCGGCGGTGTCCAATGCCGGAGGGCTGGGCTCCCTGGGAATCGGCGCCTCCAGTGTCGAGCAGGCGCGTCAGGCGATCCGCGAGACGGCGGCGCTCACGGACAAGCCGTTCAACGTCAATGTGTTCTGTCACCAGCCCGCGTTGCCCGACCCGGCCAGGGACACGGGCTGGTTGCAGGTCATGGGCCCGCTGTTTCGTGAGTTTGGCGCCGAGCCACCCACGGCGCTGCGCGAGATCTATCGCTCGTTCCTGGACGATGCGCCGATGTTGGAGATGCTGCTGGAGGAGAAGCCGGCCGTGGTCAGCTTTCATTTCGGGCTGCCGCCCCAGGCCACTATCGCGGCATTGAAGGGCATCGGCGCGACGCTGCTCTGCTCGGTGACCAGCCTGGCCGAAGCGAGGCTGGCCGAGCAGGCGGGCGTCGATGCGCTGGTGGCGCAGGGTTATGAGGCCGGCGGTCATCGCGGCCTCTTCGACCCCGGCGAGGATACGAAGATGGGCACCCTGGCGCTGACGAGGCTGCTGGTGGCCCGCAGCACGCTGCCGGTGATCGCCGCTGGCGGGATCATGGACGGGGCCGGTATCCGTGCCGCATTGACCTTGGGCGCGTCGGCCGTCCAATTGGGCACGGCCTTCATTCTTTGCCCGGAGTCGTCGGCCAATGCGGCCTACCGTGCTGCCTTGAAGGGCAGCGCGGCCGAGCGTACCGAAGTCACCCACGTGATTTCCGGGCGGCCGGCCAGGGGACTGGTCAACCGCAATTTCACCCTGTTGGAAGGACGGGAGGTGGCGGTGGCCGCCTATCCCTATGCCTATGATGCGAACAAGCAACTGAACGCCGCCGCCACCGCGAAAGGCTGTCACGACTTCGCGGCGCAATGGGCGGGGCAGGCGGCACCGCTGGCCCGGGAGCTGCCCGCTGCCGCGCTGGTCCAGGTGCTCATGGCCGAACTGGCGGCGCTCCAGCCCTGAAGCACGGCTGGGGGCTTTTGCAACGGCGCCGCGAACACCGGCGGTGTGGTACGCGATGGCCTATCAGCGGCCGTGTCAGTCGTCGCCGAGCCGCTCCACGGCCAGGTCGGCGAGAGCACGCAGTCGGTCCATCTGGCGCATGTCCCGGTGGTAGCCCATCCAGATATTGCGGGTGGGCGGCTCTTCGTCGATATCCAGGCGCCTGAGCAACGGCGACTGGTCGCCGAGCGCCCGCGGCAGCACCGCCAGGCCCAGCCCCATGGCGCACATCCGTGCCTGCACGGTGCGGCTGCTGCTGGTGAAGACGGTTTTCGCCCTGGGATAGCGGCTCTGTAGCCAGAGCACGTCGGGGTAATGCGCCTGCGCGGTGTTCATCAGGATCAGGCCGGGCTGCTCGCCCTGCGCGGCAGTGGGAGCGGGCAGGTGGGCGCTGTAGAGCCCGTAGCGCAGGGTCGTCAGGCGCCGTTGCACGATGTCGGGTTCGGTGAATGGCACGATCCGAAAGGCCAGGTCGGCGTCCCGCCGGGCCAGGTCGAACAGGCGGTGGCCGGCGATCACTTCGGCGACGATCAGCGGGTAGCGCTGTTGCAGCTCGGCCAGGACCGGCGCCAGGACATAGCCGGCGAACCAGTCCGCGCAGGAGATCCGCAGCAGGCCTTCGGGCTGGTCGCTGTCGCCGGCGATGCGTCGCTCGATGGCCAGGGCGCTGCGCTCCATCTCTTCGGCCAGGTGCAGGATGCTCTCACCGGCGGCGGTCAGCACCAGCCCCTGGCCGGTACGGCGGAAGAACACCTGGCCGTTGGCCTGCTCCAGCACCTGCAGGCGCCGGCCGACGGTCGGGTGGCTGACGCCCAGTTGCCGGGCGGCCGCGCCCAGCGAGCCGCTGCGGGCAATCGCCAGAAAAACGCGCAAGTCGTTCCAGTCCACGGCGCACCTCGTACAAAAATGAACGGCGAAGATGCAGCAATGGCAGTCCCGTCGCAACCCCGCGCTTCGCACAATAGGCCCAGGCACCTAATCGAGAGCACTGCGATGAACATTGGCTTTATTGGCGTGGGCAGCATGGGGCGGGCGATCATCCCGCGGCTGGTTCGGGCGGGGCATCGGGTGGCGGCCTGGAACCGCAGCCCCCAGACCCTGGAGGGGCTGGAAGGGGTGGTGGAATTGGCTTCGCCAGCGGCGGCGTTCCAGGTGGACGTGGTGATCAGCCTGCTGGCAGATGACCGGGCGGTGGAGGACGTGCTGCTGGCCGCCGGGGTATTGGAGGCGGCCGATGGACGCTGCACGCATGTGCTGATGTCGACCCTGTCGCCTCGGCTCGTGGAGCGCTTGCAGGCCCGCCATGCCGAGTTGGGCCTGGCGCTGGTGGCCGCGCCGGTGTTCGGCGTGCCGGCCGTGGCGGCCAGGGGGGAGTTGAACATCCTGGCGGCAGGGGCCGAGGCGGCGATCGCACGGGTACAGCCGCTGTTCGATGTGCTCGGGAAGAAAACCTGGAGGCTCGGCGAACAGCCGGTGCAGGCCTGTATCGCGAAAATCGCCGGCAACCTGATGATCACCCAGGCCATCGAGTCCCTGGCCGAAGCCAGCGCGTTGGCCCGTTGCCATGGGCTGGAGGCCGCTGCCTTCATCGAACTCATGACCCAGACGCTGTTTGCCTGCCCCAGCTATCAACGCTACGGGCAGAACATCGTCCACGAGCAGTACGAGCCGGGTTTCAAGCTGGCCCTGGGCCTCAAGGATGTCAATCTGGCGTTGGCGGCCGCTGCCGACCAGGGCCTGTCGTTACCGGCGGCGAGCGTCGTGCGTTCGAGGATGTCGGCGGCCATGGCCGGGGGGCTGGGCGATCGGGACTGGTCAGCCTTCGCCAGTGTGCCCCTGCAACCCGGCGCCGCCGATCCGCGCCGGGCCCCCTGGTACAGCGCCGCGCCCACCACTTCACGGCGTGGGCATTTCTGGGTCACCGGGCCGCGGGTGGCTCAGGCGGGCAGGCACTTCCAGAAGGGCCCGATGTTCGTTGCCTGGGAAGCACCCGAGCACATCACCCAGCCATACCCGGTGGTGCTGGTGCACGGCGGTACATTGCAGGGCACCGAATGGCTCGATACCCCTGATGGGCGCCCGGGTTGGGCCCAGCGTTTCGTCGAGGCCGGCCATGTGGTGTTCTGCGTCGACCGGCCGGGCCATGGGCGCTCGCCCTATCATTCGCAGATCATGGGGCCGATGGGCCCGGCGTTTTCCTACGAGCGGGCCCGGGAGGTGTACTTTCCCGAGGGCGGGCAGGAAACCCAGTGGCCGTTCGCGGCCGATGACGAAGCCGCCTTCGATGCCTTCATCGCCGCCTACGGCCCCATGCCGGCGGACCTGGCGGCGTCACAGACCCTCGACGCGGATCGCCTGGCGCAACTGCTGGACCGCATCGGCAAGGCCATTATCGTCACCCATTCCGCCTCGGGCCCTGATGGCTGGTTGCTGGCGGATCGACGGCCGGAACGGGTGGCGGCCATCGTCACGGTCGAGCCGATGGGCCCGGTGTTTGGCGAAACGCCAGGTATCGGCGCCCTGGACTGGGGGCTGACCGCGGCGCCGATCACCTTCGACCCGCCCCGGGCGACGGCTGACGAGGTGCGTGCAGCTGACCCGGCGACGTTGCGGATCCCGGCATTCGAGGGGCTGCCGGTGGCGCTGCTGACTGGCGAAACGTCGGTGTTCGCCTCTTTCGCCAGCAGCATCGTGCCGTTCCTGCGTACCGCCGGCGCGCGGGTCGATCATCTGGATCTGCCCGCACTGGGCATCCATGGCAACGGCCACGGCCTGATCTACGAGCGCAATTGCGACGACATTTTCAAGGTAGTGTCGCGATGGCTCGATGAGGTTCTGGTGGGCGGGAGAATGGGGCAGGTGCGTTAGAATGCCGCACTCGGGACTGGCTCTTGCTTGTGTTGTACGATAACGTACCTCAAAGCCGAGCCAATAAATCCCCCAATAAGTGCTACCGGAGCGTGTGTTTGTGAAAGTCCGCCGTATCGAGATCATCCGCCTGAGCATTCCCTTCAGCGCCGGGACGGTCGAACGCCAGTCCCAGGGCCAGGCCAAGGATGATGATGCCTTCAATGCCGCCTCGCCCCGGCACCGCCGCATGGAGTGCCTGGCGATCAAGGTCACCACCGACGATGGCCGGGTAGGCTGGGGCGAGGCCTTCGGCCACGGCTCCAACCCCGCCACTTTCAAGGCGCTGACCGATGTGGTCGCGCCGCAGTTCATCGGCAGTGCGGTGGCCGACCACCGGGCGCAGATGGAGAAGGCCCGCCGCGCCCTGCACGGTTTTGGCAGCACCGGCCCGATTTTCTATGCGCTCTCGGGTGTCGATATCGCCCTCTGGGACCTGGCGGCCCAGGCCGCCGGAAAGCCGCTCTACGACTACCTCGGCGGTACGCCCAGAGAGCTGGAGCTGTACGCCAGCCTGGTCAGCTACGGCGGCGATCCCGAGGAGGTGTACCGCCAGGTGCGCCGTGCCCGCGACCGGGGCTTTCGCAAGATCAAGCTGCACGAGACCACCTACGCCTCCATCGCGGCCGCCCGTGAGGCGCTGCCGGCTGCGGAGGGCGAGCTGATGGTCGACGTCAATTGCCCGTGGACGGTGGAAGAGGCCGGGGCCATGGCTGACCGCCTGCGCGAGCTGGATCTGACCTGGCTGGAAGAGCCGGTGTGGCCGCCCGATGATGCCCGTGGCCTGGCGACCGTGCGCGCCAGGGGCGTGCCGCTGTCGGCGGGCGAGAACGCCGCCGGCGTCAACGGCGTGCGCGCCTTGCTCGACCAGGATGCGATCGATGTGGTGCAGCCGAGTGTCGCCAAGATCGGTGGCATCGGCGCCATGCTCGAGGTCTTCGAGCTGGCCCAGCAATACGGCGTGAAAGCCGTGCCGCATTGTTTCTACTACGGGCCCGGACTGCTGGCGGTGGCCCACCTGTGCACGCTGCTGCCGGAAGAGGTGGCGGTGGAAGTGCCCTTCATCGAGTTCGAACGCCTGTTGTTCCCTGCCTTGGCGTTCCAACCGCGTCTGCGCCTGGGCACCACCCCGGGCTTGGGCTTCAAACCTGACCTCGAAGTACTGGAAACCTACTGCATCGATAGGGCCGTCATCGACTGAGCCACCGCATCACCTGTCCGAATAACTATAAAAGGCACTACAACCATGATGGGCAATTACCGCTGGAAGATCGCCGGGCTGCTGTTTTTCGCCGGCATCCTCAACTACCTGGACCGAGCCGCGCTGTCCGTGGTCGCTCCGCTGCTCAAGACCGAGTTGCACATTGACGACGCCCAGATGGGCTTCATCTTCAGCAGTTTCTTCATCGGCTACTGTGCCTTCTGCTTCATCGGCGGCTGGGCGGCTGACCGGTTCGGGCCCAAGCGGGTTTTTGCGCTGGCGGCCGGCACCTGGTCGGCGTTCTGTGGCGCCACTGCGCTGATCACCGGCTACTTCCAGTTGCTGGTGTTCCGGGTGCTGTTCGGCATGGGCGAGGGGCCGATGGGCACCACGACCAACAAGGCGATTTCCAACTGGTTCCCACGGGAAGAGGCGGGACGCGCGCTGGGCCTGACCAACTGCGGCCAGCCGCTGGGGGCGGCGCTGGCCGGTCCGATTGTCGGGATCGTGGCGCTGAACTTCGGCTGGCGCATTTCGTTCGTGGTGATTGCCCTGCTGGGCATGGTCTGGCTGGCGGCCTGGCTGATGTTCTTCAAGGACACGCCGGACCAGCATCCGAAGGTGTCAGCAGCCGAGCGCGAGCTGATTCGCAGCAGCCGCGCCACTTCCGCCGTCGAAGGTGTGCAGGAGCAGCGCAGCCTGGTCTCGTGCATCTTCTCGGCACCGGTACTGGCGGTGGCCACCGCGTTCTTCTGCTTCAACTATGTGCTGTATTTCTTCCTGACCTGGTTGCCCAGCTACCTGATGGACTATCAGCACCTGGACATCAAGAGCATGAGTATCGTCAGCGTCATTCCCTGGCTGGGGGCGGCCGTGGGCTTCCTCGGGGGTGGCGTGTTGACCGATGTGTTGAGCAAGAAACTGGGCAGCGTCATTCGGGCACGCAAGATCATGCTGGTGGTCGGGCTGGGGGTGGCGGCCACCTGCGTGCTGCTGACCACGCGGGTGACCTCGCTGCACATGGCGGTGGCCTGCATCACCGTGTCCAGTGTGTTCCTGTTCGTCACCCCGCAGATCTGCTGGGCGCTGATCCAGGACATCGTGCCGAGCAATCGCGTCGGTGGTACCGGTGGCTTCGTGCACCTGCTGGCGAACATCGCGGGCATCATCGCGCCGTCGTTGACCGGGCTGCTGGTGCAGTATGGCGGGGGGTACAGCGGGGCGTTCGGTGTCGCGGCGGTGGTCTGTGCGGTCGGTGGGCTGGTGGTTGTGGTTGCCGTGAAGGGGCGTGACGCCGGAGGCGGTGTGTATATCCGTTTGCGCGTTTAGCTGATGTTACGGTTTCGCCCCTTACGGGCGAGTCACTTTTGCCAGTCGCGGCAAAAGTAACCAAAAACGCTTGCCCCTCCATTGGCCCTCGCTGCGCGAGGGTTCCTTCGCTCCGGTTCTGTTTCGAGAGCACGCCGTGACGGGCCATCCATGGCCCAACACGGCTCGCCCGGCATCCCTGCCGGGCGACTCTCGAAACAGAACCTCCACTCAGCCGGCTGGGAACGGGGCGGGTAGATCAAAAGCAAAAGCAAAAGCAAAAGAAAAAGCCAGAGCTTCGCGGTGGTGTGGCGGTGCGGCGTTCCGACAAGCCCTGCTCCTAGGGACGTGTGTCGTATGCAGCTTCTGTGTGCGACGCAGACCTGTAGGAGCAGGGCTTGCCCGCGAAGAGGCCCCCGGCTTCACCAGAAGACTTGCGGATACCCGAGCATGCCCGGTCTACCACATGAACTTCAGCTCAACCCCCAGGTAGTTGCTGTCATCCCCACCGGCATCGCGCAGTGCCTGGCCGACTTCGTAATGCACTGCCTCGATGGCCCCACTCAGATTGCGGTTGAACGCGTAGTCCAGCCGTAGCTGGTCGTAGTAACCGGTCCAGCGTCCACCCTGTCCGGCGGTGCCGGCCACCGGCAGGTTGGGCTGGGTGTAGACGGCATCCTCGGTGGTCTGGCGCCACAGCAGGCCGACCGCCGCCTGGACCGACAGGTCGGTGACCGGCTTGACGGTGATCGACGGCTTGACGTGGATCAGGTTGCTGTAGCCGGTATAGCCCGCCAGGGAGAAGTAGTAGCCGTTGGGGAACAGCGGGTTGAAGGTGTTCAGCGTGCCGTCGCCGGGGTGTCGGTCACCCGAGGCCGCATCCAGTTGCAGGCCCAGGCGCGGCTTCCACGGGGTCGATTGCCAGGTGTAGCCCAGGCGGCTGCCGCCACCCCAGGCACGGATGTCCTTGGAACCGACCGAGCCGCTCTGGACCATCGCTTCCACGTCCCAGTCGTAAGGGCCCGAAGCGCCACCCAGGCGCACGTCGAAAATGTTGCGGTGCTCGTCGCCCTGGGCATCAAGGTAGCGCGCGTCGCGTTCTTCATAGAGGCCGTAGTAGGCGGACAGCTCGTTCTTGCCGCCGATCAGCCGCTCGACCCGCAGCATGTGGAAGGCCACGTCCGCGTTGGACTTGTCGTCGAAGTGGCGGCCGTCCAGGTACTGCACCGGGTGGCTGGCCAGGCCGATGAAACGCCAGTTCTCGGTCTCCCAGTCGCCCCATACCGCATCGAACGACTGGCGCACGTTCGGGCCGTCGCGCGAGGAAATGAAACGCTGCAGGTCGAAGGCGAAATCCTGGCGGCCGACCCGCGCCTTGAAGGTGTGGTCGGCCGTCTGGTCGACGTACTCGGCAAACGCCAGGCGCAGGTCGAGGTGGTTCTGGTCGGCGCCGCCGATGGCCTCCTTGCCGAAGGCACGGGCGTCTTCCAGTTGGGTGAACACGCGCCAGTGTTCGTTCAGGTGCAGATCCGCATGCGCCTGCAGGCGCTGGATCAGCCAGGAGTCGCGCGAGCGCCCGCCAATGCCGAAACCGGCGGCATCGTTGAGTTCGAAACGCTCGCGCAGGGTGGCGCCGAACGACAGGTAACTGTCCGGATTGTCCGCGGACAAGGGGATGTACTTGAGATCGTCCAGCGGCGCGGTCTTGAGGGCCGGGTTCTGCAGCACCGACCAGTCTTCCTGCCAGCGGTTGGTTTTCAGCACGGGGCGTTCGGCGGGTTCGGCGGCATGGCCGCTGGAAACTCCCAGCGGCCACAGCACGGCCAGAGCCCAGGCATAACGACTATGCGAAGGGCGTCGGCTCATGGTTCACCTCTCTTCAATCACTTGGCCGCGACGGGCTGGTGGATCTCGGCGACGTAGCCGCCCGGGAACTCGACGATGGCCGACTGGCGGCCCGGCTCGGCCTTGGGTTCGACCACCAGATGGGCGCCCGAGCTTTCGGCCTTGGCCAGGGTCGCGGCCAGGTCGCTCACCTCGTAACCGGTGGTTTCCCGACCGTACGGGTAGGGCAGGTGGCCGTCGGTGACGAATACCACCATCTTGCCGAAGTCGGACTCCAGCCTGACCCGGCGGATCGGCTTGCCCGGCTCGCCGACCACGGCGCCGTCCAGGCGTTTTTCATCGGCCACGACCTTGCCGTGGGAGAAACCGACGAAGCCCTTGATGAAGGCGTCGGCGCGCTGCTCGGAGAGGTACACGCGGTTCTCCGGCACGGTCTGGAACGGCGCGTAATCCGGGGTCTTGGTGTGCCAGTAGAGTTGCATGTTCACGCCGCCCGGCCATTGCACCACGGCATCGCGGCCGATCGGATCGGGGAAGTCGTGGACGATGACGTCGGCGCCATGCTTCTTGGCTTCGGCCAGGGCAACGTCGAGGTCCTTGACCAGGTAGCCGTTACGTTCGGCGCCGAACGGGTACGGCACCGGCGTGGTGAAACCGAACAGCGACACGGTGCCGACCGGCGTCTGCAGCAACTGCGAGGTGGTGCTGCTCGGCACCGGCAGCACGTTGACCACCACCTGCGGGGTGCTCTTGCCGCCGAAGGTGGCGAGGAAGCTCTTGACGAAGGCATCGACGTCGCCCGGGGCGACATACACGTGGCTGGTGTCGTATTGCGGCGCGACGGCCACGCTGGCGGAGGTGGCGGCGTGGGCCGGGAGCGAGGCGGTGAGGCCCAGCGCCAGGGCCAGGGAGAGCGGTTTGAGTGAATGTTTCATTGAATACCCTTTCATTGGAGGTTGGCGGTGAGGGCGCCCATGGCGAATGGCGGGCGCCACGTCGTTCCGGATGGCTTGAGAGTCAGGGCTATCGGGTTGCGGTAGTTCGGTTGTGACGGAGCGCCGAACGCGCCCTCCGTCGCAGAGGGGGCGCGCTTATTTGGCGGCGAGCCACGGCGCCAGCCAGCGGGTCACCTTGGGCATGATCAGGTAGGTGACCAGGCCGACGATGCAGGCGGTGATGATCAGGTTGCTGGGCACGATCCCGCCCAGCACGGGATTGGCCTGGAACACCGGGCCCCACAGCTGCGGAATGACCATGGACAGCGGCGCGATCACCCCGTAGCTGAGCAGCGCCTGTTTCCACTTGGGCGGCTGTTTGGAGTCGGCGTGGTTGGGGGTGAACCAGAACTCGGCCTGGGTTTCGATTTCCGGGTGATCTTCCTCTTCCAGCAGCGGCGCGACTTCGCGGATCAGTTGCTCGCGCAGTTGCGAGTTGATCCAGGCCTGCAGGCGGGCGGAGTCGATGAAGCGGACGATGGTGGTGAAGGTGTTGTCGGCTTCGCCGGGGCGGATGACGTTGACGCCCAGGTGGCCGTCCTGGGACATGGCCGCGCGGACCGAGGTCTTGAGCCAGGCCTCGTACTCGGTGAGGTACTGCGCACGCACGCGGTGCCGGACCACGAGTGTCACGATGTCATGGGGGGCGGTCTGGGTCGGCATCAGGCAATCTCGCACAGGGAAAACATGAGCGCAGGATAGAGAGTGAGAACTATCCGTGATTGGACTCCTGTGCTGTTTTCCCCGATCCGGCGGTCACTCGCTCAGCGTCGGCACGAACAGCCCGGTCTTGACGTTGCTCATCGCCACCAGCGTCTTGAAGCGCTTGACGTTGTTGCTCTCGAAGAACAGCTGCCGGGTCAGTTGGGTGTACTGCTCCATGTCCCGCACCAGCATGATCAGCACGAAGTCGCACTCGCCGGCGACGTAGTAGCACTGCTGCACCTGCGGGCAGGCGAGGAAGGTCTTCTTCATGTCGTCGAGCAGATCCAGACGCTCGTTCTCCACCTCCACCTCGGTAATGACCGTGAGTGGGTAACCCAGCGCCCGTGCATCGACCTGGGCCACCGTGCCCTGGATCACCCCCTGTGCGCAGAGTTTCTTCAGGCGCCGGTTGACGGCGGCGCTGGACAGGTTCACCTGGGCGCCGAGGTCCAGTTGCGAGGTGCCTGCATCGCGTTGCACCGCATCGAGCAGGGCCAGGTCGAAGTGATCGAGGTCCATGGGGAGCGCTCCGTAGGCAAACGGCGAGTGGTGCCGTGGTGGCGCAATAAAATTGCATTCATCACCTGAAAATCAAGCTTTTCGTACGCCGGCAACGAATAAGATTCTCCCATGATCGATAACAGGGGGCGGCGCACCGACGCGCGCGGCCCCGGAGGATATGGCGGATGAAGGCGAGTACACCCCTGCAACTCGATGGCCGGCGGCTGCTGCGGCAGATCCGGGAACTGGGCCAGGTCGGCGTCGATGCCGAGCAGGGCGGGCGCACCCGGATCGCCCTGACCGACGCGGAAAAGGCCGGCCGCGATCTGTTGGTCGGCTGGATGCGTGAGCTCGACCTGGAGGTTCAGGTCGATCGCATCGGCAATATCTTCGGCACCCTGCGTTCGGCCCAGGACAGCGGCGATCAGCGCCCGCTGATGATGGGCTCGCATATCGACACCGTGACCAACGCCGGTGCCCTGGATGGCTGCTATGGCGTGCTGGCCGGCCTGGCGGTGATCCGCGCCTTTCGCGAGGCCGGCCTGCTGCCGCAGCGCTCGATCAGCGTCGGCGCCTTCACCAATGAAGAGGGCGTGCGCTACCAGCCGGACATGCTGGGCTCGCTGGTGCATGCCGGCGGCCTTTCGGTGGAAGAAGCACTGGACAGCATCGGCACCGATGGCACGCGCCTGGGCGACGAGTTGCAGCGCATCGGTTATGCCGGTTCGCTGGAGCCGGGTGCCATCGTGCCCCATGAGTACCTCGAGTTGCACATCGAGCAGGGGCCGATCCTCGAAGCCGAGAACACCCTGATCGGCGTGGTCGAGAACCTGCAGGGCATTTCCTGGCAGCAGGTCGAGGTCCGGGGCAACGCCAACCATGCCGGCACCACGCCAACCCGTCTGCGCCATGATGCCGGGTTCGTCGCCTGCTCTATCGTCGCCGAGCTGCGCAACATCGCCGTGGAGGCTGGCTCGACCCTGGCCACGGTCGGCTGCATGAAATTCGAGCCCGATGTGATCAACGTCATCCCGCGCCGGGCGACCTTCACCGTCGACCTGCGCGACCCCGACGAAGCCCGCCTGGTCCGTGCCGAACAGCGCCTGAGCCGCTGCCTCGAACAGATTGCCGAACGCGAAGGGGTCAGCATCACCACCGAGCGCCTGGTGCGGTTCGAGCCGGTGGTCTTCAACGCCGAGCTGGCCGACGAGATCGAGGCCAGCGCCAAACGCTTCGGCTTCAGCCATCGGCGCATGACTTCCGGTGCTGGCCACGATGCGCAGATGATCGCGCGCATCGCGCCGGCGGCGATGATCTTCGTCCCCAGCCGTGGCGGTATCAGCCACAACCCGCGCGAGCACACCGACGACGAACAACTGATCCAGGGCGCCCAGGTGCTGCTCGACGTCGTCCGTCGCCGCCTTGGCGCTGCCTGATTTCACCCGGTCACGCCGAGCCGCTGAACATCGCGTCCAGCGGTATCGGTCCCCCTTTGTCTCTCAACAGGAGCTCCTGATGTTGATCGCCAACCCCAAGGCCACCCGCCAGCCGTACCCCGATTCGCTCCAGTCGCTGATGAGCATCGCCAAGGCCCAGGAGAGTCGCCAGTGGCTGGCACCCTGGAAGCGCCTGAATGCCGGCGCCACGCCGTTGTATTCGCTGCCCGACCTGGCCCGGGAACTGGGCATTGCGCACCTGTCGGTCAAGGACGAGTCGGTGCGGTCGCCGCTGGGCAGCTTCAAGGCGCTGGGGGCGCCGGTCGCCTTGCTGCGGCTGATCCTGGGCACCTTTCCCGAACGGCGCCTGGAACCGCACAAACTGCTCGACGGCCGGTACGCCGAGGCACTGGCGGACTTCACCGTGATCAGCGCCACCGACGGCAACCATGGCAAGGGCCTGGCGGCTGCGGCGCAGAGTATCGGTTGCCGCTGTGTGATCGTCCTGCATGCCCATGTCAGCATCGAGCGCGAACAGGCGATTGCCGCCTATGGCGCGACCATCGTGCGCATCGCCGGCAACTACGACGAGTCGGTGCAGGAGGCTGCGGCACTGGCGCGAGCCCATGGCTGGACCGTGGTCTCCGACACCTCCTACGAAGGTTATGAAGTGATCCCCCGCGATGTGATGCAGGGCTACGGCACCATCGCTGCGGAAATCGTCGAGGCCACCGCCGATGCGCAGGTTCCGGCGTTTACCCATGTGTTCCTGCAGGGCGGTGTCGGTGGCCTGGCCGCCGGTATCGCCAGCTACCTGTGGCAGCAGCAGGGGGCGCAGCGCCCGAGCTTCGTCATGGTCGAGCCGGAGCAGGCCGACTGCCTGTACCAGAGCGCGTTGCAGGGCAAGCCGGCGAAAGCCACCGGCTCGGTGGACTCGGTGATGGCGGGCCTGGCCTGCGGGGAAACCTCGCCGCTGGCCTGGCGGTTCCTTGAGCCTTGTGTCGATTTCTTCATGACCATCGAGGACGACGAAGCGGTGGCGGCCATGGGGCGGCTGGCGGCTGGCAGTGCCGGCGACATCCCGCTGGTAGCGGGCGAGTCCGGTGTCGCCGGGTTGGCCGGGCTCGTACGCCTGGTCAAGGAGGGTGGTGCGGCGGCGGTCGGCCTCGATGCGAACTCACGGGTGCTGATCATCAACACCGAAGGCGCCACCGCTCCCGGGGTGTACGCCGAGTTGCTGGGTGAAACCGCCGACGCCGTGCTGGAGCGCCAGCACGCCTGGACGCCGCATTGCCCAGGCGCCGCCACTTGAAGGAGCAGGCTGTCGAATGATGGCGACAGCGCCAGGCGCTGCGGATGTTCATGGTGTTCCATCCAGGGCCGCTGTAACATCCGCCTTTTTCTGGAAGCCCTGACGCTATGGACGCCTTGACCGGACGGGTCATGAAGAAGCCCTGTCTGAGTATTTTCCTGCTCTCGCTGATGGTGTTCATGGGCCTGCAGTACAAGCCCGCCATTCTCAATTACACCACCCGCTTCGTCGATTTCGCCGAATACATGCTGTATCACGGCGTGACGCTGTTTCCCATTGCCGACGACTTGAAGCCTTATCCCGACTACACGATTGCCAATACGCTGCTGATGTATCTGGTGTCCCTGCCTTTCGGTCGGGTCTCGGTGTTGTCTATGGGCCTGCCTTATTGCATCACGGCCGCCCTGATACTGGTGTTCATCTACAAGTTGGGTGCATTGCACGACCGCAAGTGGGGACTGTACGGGGCACTTTTTTCATTATTCACCTGGTCATTCCTCGACAGCGTCAACTCGCTGGCACTGGATGTCTATCCGGCGCTGTTTACGCTGATCTGCTTTTACCTGGTGTATCGCGGTGATGTGAAACAGGACCCTTCACGGCTGCCCCTGGTGTTTCTCGGGCTGGCGCTGGGCTTTGCGTTTCGCGGGCCTATCGGCCTGATCGGGCCGTCGATCGTGGTCGGCTGCTACTACCTGCTGAGCCGGCAGTGGCGTGCGCTGGGGCTGTTTTCGTTGCTGTCCGGGCTGATTTTGGTCGCCGCAGTCGCCTTGCTGTCGTGGGCCGCCTATGTGCAGGGGGGAATGGATTTCCTGCACGACGTGCTGATGATGCAGGGGCTGGATCGCCTCGCCGGCGGCCATGCGCCGCGCTACTACTTCTACTTCAGCAGCGGCCTGGTGACTTATGGCGTGACGGTGTTTTTCACGCTGTATGTCGTCGCGCGCAAGTACAGGACGTTCTTTCGCGCGCCTGGCAAGAGCGATACCGCCTTGCTGTTTTACCTGGCGGCGTGGTTCATGGCGCTGATCCTGTTTTTCACCATCCCGAACGCGAAGAAGGCCCGCTATATCCTGTCGATCACGCCAGCGATTTCCCTGTTGGCGGCGTATATCTTCGTCGACAGGAGCGGTCTGTTCGAGGGTGCGAAGAACGGCTTGCTGCGTTTTTGCCTGAGGCTGCCGTGGATTGGCCTTGGACTGGTTGCGTTTGTCTTTGCCTATAACTTCTTCGCGGTGCATCCACTCCTGCCCAACTATCCCGCCGTGCTCGGCAGTCTGGCCGTGCTGCTGGTTGCCCGTCATCTGCTTGGCAAACACTGCGCCGAACATCGGCATCGTGAACTGATCATCCTGGCGTTCGGTGTCGCCACGTTCCTGGCGCTGGATGCCTTCTTCTTCAACTCCATCACCTATCACCTGGAGTTGGCGAACGAGCCGACGCCGAAGTTTCTGCCGTACTGGTTCTGGTAAGACATTGTCAGTGCGGTCGATCGCCTGGCGGTGACGGCGGTGGGGCGCAAATAGGGAGGCAATAATCCTGATCCGCACTACATTGATTGCAGACAGACAACAGTTGAGCGCCCCCGGCAGGAGCCACCCATGACGATGATCGACTCGGAACGCTTGAAGCCCTATCTGGCGGCCAGGGACAGTGCCCGCGCAGCCTGGCGGTTGACGGTGGCCTCCCTGAGCAAGACGCAACCGCAAGCGCTGGAGGAGGGCTTCAAGGCGGTCAAGATTGCCGAGCGTGCCTACTTCCGTTGTTGCGAGGACCTGTGCGATGTGGTGCGCAGCGAGATGGACCGGGTGGAGGAGGTCGCCGCCCTGGAAGCGGGGCACAGGGATGGGGGCCAGGACGACCTCTAGCCGGCAGCCACGCGGCCCGGTGCCGGCTGGCGTTCTCCCCTGTTCGATGATTGCTCGCAGTGCCTTGCGCTCATCGGTCGTCAGGTCTTGCTGTTCGTTTTTAAATCACCAGCTCCTATCAGTACCGCCAATACCCCGGCACCCAGACCCACTGGCCGCGACCCCAGCGGTAGTGCCCGGCGACCCAGTGGTAGCCCGGCGCCGGGGCCACCGGGACGACCTCGACAATCGGTGGCGGGCGGCGTGGATGAACCGGCTCGACGACGCAACCGGACAGGGTGGCCGCCACCAGGGCGGCGGCAAGGGTGCTCTTGAGTATTCGGGACATGGCGTGATTCCTGGGTGACGATAGGGCCGACGCCCGGTTGGCGGGCTTCTGTCGGTTAAACGCATGGGCCTGCGCAATCCGTCGCGGTCATCACTCCTTTCGGGCGATTTTCGCCTTGGCCTGCCCGTGCTGGTACAAGGCCTTGCCCAGTTCCTGGCGTTCATCCAGCGGCAGGCTGTCGGCGAAGTCCGCCAGGGTGTTGTCGATCAGCACCCGCAGCGAGTTGTCCGCTTCCCGGGCCCGGGCCAGGTCGGCCAGCAGCGCGTTGCGGTCCAGGGTCGGGGCTTCCAGCTGGCGGATCACGTCCTGGCGCGCTTCACGCCCGGCCAGGATCAGCGGCTGGCTGTTCGCCTGGTTCTGCCTGAGCAGTTGGCGCAGTTGCTTGCGCCGCGGCTCGGGCAACTGCATCAGCGCCTGACGCAAGCCATGCTGGTTGACCGCGACCTCGGCCGGCCGGGCGTTGACCAGCCAGTGATACAGGCCGCCGCCGACGCCGCCGATCAGGAACACATTGAGCAGCAATGACACGGCCAGCAGCGGCTTCAGGTACTTGGGTGGGGTCATTGCTCGGTTTCCTCGGCGTTGACGGTAAAGACGATGTCGGCATCGCCGTGGTCGAAGACACTGGGCAGCACTTCGGCGGAATGCAGGGGCAACGGCAGGCTCAGGGAGGCCACCAGGATGCCGGCGGCGATCCCGGCCACGCCGACGCCGACGACGCCGGCCGGAGACAGCCAGCCAGCATAGCGCTGCCAGAAGGAGGGCGCGCGGTTCTGGCCGGCCGAGAGACGGATCCGGCGGATCAGGGCCGGGTCCGGTGCCGGCAGTTGGTGGCTGTCCAGCAGGTTGTCGAGCAGGCGCGCCTGATCGAGGGCGGCGAGGGCGCTGCTGTCGCGCTGTTCGAGCAATACCTCGGCGCCGGCCCGCTCGGTAGCCGGCCAGCGCCGCAGGTCTGCGCCGTAGGCCTCGGCCAGTTGGGCGAATCGTTCGGGCGTCATCGTCTTTCCCTCCCCAGTCCGGCATCGCCGAGCGTCTCGGCAAGGTGGCCGCGCAGGTTGCGCCGGGCCCGCGACAGCAGGCTCTCCAGTGCCTCGACGCTGATGTTCATCAGGGCCGCGGCTTCGATGTTCGACAGCTCCTGGTAATACTGCAGCACAATGGCTTCGCGCTGCCGTTCGGGCAACGCCGCCAACGCCGCGGCCATCTGTTCGCTGCGGGCGGCCGCTTCCAGTTGTTCGTCGGGCGCCGGCGTGCTGTCGGGCACCTCGATCGGCTCCTCGTCGTCGGCCAGCGGGCGTTCCCGGCGCCGGCGCAGGCGGTCGTGACAGAGGTTCAGCGCGACCCGGTGCAGCCAGGTGTCGAAGCGCGCCTCGCCGCTGCGCCAGTTCGCCGCCTGCCTCCAGATGCGCAGGAAGCTCTCCTGGGCCACATCCCGCGCCTCTTCGGCATCGCCGAGGATCCGCGCGGCGAGCGCCAGCAGACGGGGCAGCTTGCGCGACACCATCTCGTTGACGGCCGCCGGTTCGTTGTTGCCGATGCGGGCCAGCAATTCAACGTCCGGATCAGTTTCTTTCAATATGGCAAATCCCGGTCCGGTGGCTCAGCTTCGGATTGAGCGGATGGCCCGGCTGCGGGGCGCGCAGCCGGGGGCCTGCATTCAGCGGATCCAGTGGCCTTCGACCCACACCCAGTTCGGCCCGCGCGGCGCCCAGTGGCCCGGTTCCCAGCGGGCGTTGTAGCGCACGCGCTGCCAGTGGCCCGGCTCCCAGACGTAACCGCGGCCTTCCCAGCGCCAGTGCCCGCGATCCCAGGCGTAGCCGGGGCGTTCGACAGGAATGGCTTCCACGCGCATGGGCGGCGGTGCCTCGCGAATGATGATCTCGGGCTGGGCGAAGGTCGGGGTGCTGGTCAGGGCCGCGAATGCCAGGGGAATGAGCAGGGCAAGGCGAAATGTGGCCAGAGGTCGTGCAGGTCTCATGACAACTCCTTCATGCGGCGGACGAAAGTGAACGCTGCTGATGGGTTGAACGCAGGACGCCGAAAAAATCCGTCGCGGCAAAACCGAAAATTTTTCGCGGGCTTTTCCGCCGTGTCGGGAAGAAGTATTACCCAGGGTGGCCACGGCGTTGATGAAATCGTACGAGGGGTGCGACGGATTTCTCCAGGTGCCCGCGTTCAACCGGTAACCGTTGACCATCGGCAGGCGCTGTGGCGTCGTCCGTGCAGCGGCTCTATCCACCGCACCCTGAGGAATACCACCATGTCTCGTCGTCTCTCGCTGCTCGTTGCCGCGGTCCTGCTGCTGAGCCTCAGCGGCTGTGTGATTCTGCCGGGGCACCGGGACCATTGCTGCTGGCGCTACTACGGCGCTGTCGCCCATTCGACGCAGGAGGCGGCGGTCTGACCGGACGTCCCGGCCCCAGGGTGCGGAGCGCCTGGGGTCGGCTTTGACATAAATAGAATTAGTTTACTGCTTGCCTTTTTGCTTTTGTTTTAACTGGAAATTCGGCGAGAACCGGCCCATCATTCGCCGCACTGTGTCTGCGCTTCAAGGCGCTGCTGCGCGCCTGTGCGAAGACCGTGAACCCCTCGCCCTTTTCAGGAACTCATCTTGTCTAACGTCTGCTCCGCCGGCCTCGATATCGGCTTCGCTTCCCTGAACTACCTACAGATCGGCATTCTCGGCATCATCCAGGGCATCACCGAACTGCTGCCGATTTCCTCCACTGCCCACATGCGTGTCGTTCCGGCGGTGCTCGGCTGGCAGGACCCGGGCTCGGCGTTCTCGGCGGCCATGCAACTGGCGGCGCTGGCGGCGGTGGTCAGCTATTTCTGGCGCGATGTGCGCGACGTGGTGGGCGGCAGTGTCACGGCGGTTCGCCAGGGCGACTTCGACAGCCAGTGGTTCAAGCTGGCGGTGGCGATCATCCTGGCGACCCTTCCGATCGGTATCGCCGGCCTGGCCCTGTCTTCCACGCTCAACGCCTGCGATTCGCCCCTGCGTGGCCTGACCGTGATCGGCGTTTCCTGCCTGGTGATGGCGCTGCTGCTGGCGGTGTCGGAGTTCACCTGTCGGCACCAGCGGGTGGTCGGTGAAATGCGCCTGCGTGATGCGCTGATCGTCGGCATCGCCCAGATCGGCGCGCTGATCCCGGGCGTTTCGCGCTCCGGCTCGACCCTGACGGCGGCGCTGTTTCTCAACTTCAAGCGCGAAGAGGCGGCGCGCTTCTCGTTCCTGCTCGGCTTGCCGGCAATCGCCCTGGCCGGCTTGAAGGAGCTGTGGGTGCTGCACCACGCGCAGATTCCGACCGAGGCCTGGGGCCACCTGCTGTTCGGCATCGTGGTCGCCAGCGTCTCGGCCTTCGTGGCGATCTGGGGCCTGATGCGTTTCCTCGAGCGTTTCTCCACCTGGCCGTTCGTGATCTACCGCGCGGCCCTCGGGATCTTCCTGATCGTCGCCGTCCAGCAGGGTTTCCTCTCCTGATTCAATGCCCCGGCGGCGCCCTGACGCGACGCCGGGTCATTTGTCCGTTCCCAGCGCATAGCGCCGGCAATGCTCCAGATACCCCTGTTCGTGACTGCCCACCCGTTGCACCACGCGGGTCCATGACCAGGACAGGGCGTCGCGGGGTGCTTTCAAGGGGGGCGCTCTCTGGCTGGGAGTTGAGCGTTTGAGCGTTGCGCTGGCGGATTGGTTTCGCCTTGGCGGTACGTTGCCGGAAGTGGCAGCACCGCTGAAAAAAAAGCCCGCATGCGGGCGGGCTCAATGGGAGGTTCATCAAAGGAGCGGGTTCACTATAAACAGGCAGGCTGTCTGGCACAGTGAAAGATGTTTTACCTCAAAGCCACGTCCGGCAAGGCTTCAGAGCGGTTTTTCGATGCGGTCATAACGCGCTTTCAACTGCGTCAGGCGTTTCTCGTACTGGCGCTGGAGACACGCGTTGTCGCTGCCGCAGGCGTTGCGTTCCTGCAGCCAGGCCACCTGTTCATCCTGCATCGCGCCACGGTTTCCCATGGCGAACAGGCCACGCAGCAGGCGGTAGGTGGTGGCCATCTCGACGTCGAGGTCGTTCAGTTGGCGGTCGCTGCAGATGGCGATTTCAGTGGGTTGCTTGGCCCGCCCGCAGTCGAAGCTGGCGGCCTGGGCCGTGGCGATAAACAGGGGGAGGGCGGCCAATGCCCCTAAAGATTTTTTCATGCGGGTGCCTGCTGTTCGGGTGTGCCTCGGTGTTCATCAGACCGGGCCGGAGGTGATTGGCTCCCTTAGTCGCGCAGCAGGCGTGCCTGCAACCGATCGCGCACCTGCGGCCATTCCTCGTCGATGATGCTGAAACGCACGGAGTTGCGCTTGCGCCCGTCCGGCATGATCCGCTCGTTGCGCACGATGCCTTCCTGCTGGGCGCCCAGGCGCAGGATCGCCGCGCGCGAGCGGGCGTTGATTTCGTCGGTGGTGAACTGCACCCGCACGCACGCCAGGTCCTCGAAGGCATGGCGCAGCATCAGGTACTTGGCCTCGGTGTTGACGAAGCTCTTCTGCCAGCGCGTCGAGATCCAGGTGCTGCCGATTTCCAGCTTGCGGTAGTGGCGGTCGATCTTCCAGAACCGGGTGGAGCCGATGACTTCACCGGTGTCCTTGAGCACGATGGCGAAGGGCATCACCGTGCCGGCTTCGCGGCCGGCGAGGGCCGTGCCGATGTACGCCGCGACGGTGGCCTGCGACGGCACCACGGTGAAGGGCAGGTTCCACAACTCGCCGTCTTGCGCGGCCCGTACCAGGGCGTCGGCGTCATCGGCTTGCAACGGGCGCAGCAGCAGGCGCTGGCCTTCCAGGCTACGGGTCAGCAGGAGGTTTTTCACGGCGAGGGCTCAGGCGGTGGTTCCCTGCGCATTACAGTCAGCCCGCCACGCCTTGGCAAGGGCCATTTGCAGGGAAAACACCCGTACCAATCGCCCGGCCCTAGGCCTGGCTGATATCGACCAGTTGCGGCCGGGTGATCGCCAGGTAGTCATCGCTGGCGAGAATCATCGAGGTGTCCAGGCGCCCGGCATTGAAGGCGATCTCGGCGTAGCGCCGGGTCAGGCTCGGGTCGACGATCAGTTCGATCCGCTCGTCGAACACGAACGGCGGAATCGCGCCGATCCGGCAGCCGGTCAGGGCCATGGCGGTCTCGGCCTTCACCAGTTCGGCCTTCTTGCCCCCCAGGGCGGCACCGAGCTTTTTCATGTCGAGCCGGTGGTCGCCCGGCAGGATGGCCAGGGCATAGCGTTCGCCCTGGCCCTTGAGGGCGCAGAGCATGGCCTTGGCCCCTTGGCCCGGTTCGGTGCCACGGATTTGCGAGACCCGCATCGACTGCCCTTCGGCATCGTGCTGCATGACGCGGTAGCGGGCGCCGTGGCTGTCCAGCAGGCTGACCAGTCGATCGAAAACGGCAGGCATGGGCTTTTCCTCAGAAGGGCTTGATCAGGTCGTACGAAAGCTTGCTGATCAGAATCACCAGCAAGACCAGGAACAGCGCGCGCACGAACGGCACGCCCCGGCGCACCGCGAGCCAGGTGCCGGTCAGGGCGCCGAGGATGTTGAACAGCGCCATCGGCAGCGCCACCAGGTACAGGACGTTGCCGGTGGGGATGAAGAACACCAGCGCGGCGACGTTGGTGGCGATGTTCACCAGTTTGGCCGAGGCCGAGGCGTGCAGGAAGTCGAAGGCGAAGCAGCGGATGAACAGGAAGATCAGGAAGCTGCCGGTACCGGGGCCGAACAGGCCGTCGTAGAAACCGATGGCACCGCCGATCAGCACCGCCAGCAGTTTTTCCCGGGTGCCGATCCGCATCGGCTTGTGCAGGGCGCCGAAGTCCTTTTTCCAGAAGGTGTAGAGCGCCATCACCACGATCATCACCAGCACCGCCGGGCGTACCACCGACTGCGGCACCGCCGAGACGGTGGCCGCGCCGAAGAACGACATGACGAATGCCGCCCCGGCCGCCGGGATCACCAGGCTCCAGTCGATCACCACCTTGCGCACGAACGAGCGCGCCGCGAAGGTCGTGCCGCAGGCGGCCGCGACCTTGTTGGTGCCCAGCAGGGCGGCTGGTGGGGCGGAGGGCAGCACGTTGAACAGCGCGGGGATCTGGATCAGTCCGCCGCCGCCGACCGCCGCGTCGATGAGGCCGGCGGCGAAGGCGAAGCAGCAAAGGATGACGATATCAAACATGAAATCAGGCTCTGACGATAAAGGGTTGGTTCGGGTCCAGCGGTACCACGCGCGCCGGATCGTCGACCCCGAACACCCGGATCATCCAGCGGTCGCGGCCGTCGTAGCGCGGGGTGAAGCCATCCCGGGCGTGCAGGGTCTGCTGGTTCTTGAAAATCAGCATGTCGCCGGGCTGCAGCAGGATGTGCCGGATGACATCGGGGTGGTTGGCGGTGGCCGAGAACAGTTGCATGGCAAAGTCGGCGTTGGCGGTGGTCGCGCTGACCGCCGCCTTGTTGTAGCGGCAATGCAGGCCGCCGGCTGGCGGCTGGTAGAGCAGCGGAACGTTTTCCAGCACGTTGCCCTCCTGGCCGAACGAGTCCGGCCGGCGAACGCTGAAGTTTGGCCGCTGCAGTTCCTGTTCGACGAAGTCCGGCAGGATGTCCAGCACGTCGCGGATGGCGACGATGCGCGTGGGCACGTCCAGTTCGCAACGCAGGCCGGTCAGGGTCAGGTACTCGGGGCAGGCCGAGAGGCCGTCGAGCGGTTCGCAGGTCAGCGGCAGGTGCGGGTTGTCGACGTGCATGCCCAGGCCCAGGCGCGAGCCGAAGGAGCTGGCTTCGGTCTCGCACTCCTGCTTGGGCGAGACGTGGCGGAACACCGTGTTGTCGCTCTCCCCGGCATAGCCCACGGGGCGGGTGCCCAACGCCGCCAGCACGGACAGGATCGCACCGGCCAGCACCGGCAGCTCTTCGATGCCGGGTTCGTCGTCGTAGGGTGTGGCCGGCAACTGCGGGTCGACCGGCAGGCCGCGGACGATCAGCGCCCCCGCATCCGACTGGGGGAAGTCGCGCAGCACCTGGTGTTTTTCGGCACTCAGGACGTTTTCCAGCAGACGTTGCAGCACCGGCATCCGGTCGATGCCCGAGGCGCTGTCGCGGATGGCCAGGGGAGTGAGCGCTGCCTGCAATTGTCGTTGCTCGGTGAATGATAGATGGATTTCGGGCAGGGCCTGCAGAGTGGGCGCCGGGGCATTTCGAACCAGCCAGTGCGGGCTTTGCTCGCTGATTCGGCTAGCCGAATGCCTGACAGCCTCATTCAGTTTTGACACGTCCTTTGCTCCTCTATTCCTACGTCCCTGTGGGTTAAGCGCGAAGGCTAACGGAAGGGACCTTTTTGTGTTGCAATACCACGTTGCGAAAAGTGCAACGAGGTGAGTGATGGCACTGGATCTGTTGGGTGAGCTCGAAGCCTTCGCGACGGTGGCGCGCAAGCGCAGCTTCATCGCCGCGGCGCGGACTCTGGGGCGTTCGCCAAGCTCTGTGACCCGTGCCGTTCAGGCCCTCGAAGAGAGCGCCGGGGTCAAGCTGTTCAATCGCTCGGCCAATGCGGTGAGCCTGACCGAGGCCGGCGAGCGGCTGTTGCCCCACGCCTACAAAATGCTGGATCTGCAACGTGAGGCCGACGAAGACCTGGCCGGTATCAGCGGCCTGGCCAACGGCTGGATCCGCTTTTCGGCGCCGGAGTTTCTCGGTCACGGGGTCATGCCCAGGCTGATCGCCCAGTACTGCGAGCGTTATCCGCAGGTGAACATCGACGTGATCTTCACCGACGAAACCATCGACCCGGCCAGGAGCAAGCTGGACTTCTCGATCCGCGGTGCCTTTCCGCAATCCAGCGACCTGATCGGTTTTCCGCTATGGAGCTATGCCCGCTACCTGTATGCCAGCCCCGCCTACCTGGAGCGGTGCGGCACGCCCGACTCGATCGAGGCATTGGACCGTCATTCGCTGATTCTGCACACCGCCCCGCGGATTCTTAAGGAGTGGAATTTTCGCAATGAGCAGCAGGCCATCAGCTACCGAGTGCATCCGAAATTTCGCTTCAGTTCGGGCGCCGCGGTGTTTCAGGCCGCGTTGGCCGGGGTGGGGATTGCCCGCCTGGCCGACTGGCTGGCGGAGCCGGAGGTCGAGCAGGGGCGGCTGGTGCGGGTGTTTCCCGAGTATCGACTGACCTCCAGCGGCGGCGAGAACCCGCAGATGCATGCGGTGTACCCGGCCGGCAACCTGCCGCTGCGGGTGAAGATGCTACTGGAACTGATCCGGACCTTCGGCGACAACGTCACTCGGTTCTGAGCCGAGGGCGAAGCGTTCGCGCACCAGCGCGCTGAAGCGGGCCGCCGCCGGCCCCAGGGTCTGCCCGGCGCGGGTGATCAGGCCGATCTCGCGGCTGACGCCGGCGTGTTCCACCGGCAGGCGGATCAGGCCGCTGAGGCGGTCGTCCGCCGACTCCGGCAACAGGGTCATGCCCAGCCCCTGGCGCACCAATGCCAGCACCGTGGACATGTAGTTGGCCTCCAGCCCCGGGACCAGGGTCAGGCGCTGCTCGTCGAACAATTGCTCGACCCGCTCGCGCACGCTGCTGTCGCGCCCGGTGAGGATCATCGGCTGGCCGCTGAGGTCTGCCAGCCGTACCCGTTTCCTGCGCGCCAGCGGATGCTGCTCGGGCACGAACAGGCAGAGCCGGTCGACCATCACCACCTCGAAGTCCAGGCCATGACTGAGCCGCGCCCGCACGCCGAGGCCGAAATCGACCTCGTTGTCGCGCACCAGGGCATCGATGCGCTGGGCGACCACGTCGCGCAGGCGCACTTCGACGCCCGGATAGGCTTCGCGAAAGGCTCGCAGCACCGGCGGCAGGGCGCCGGAGCAGATCGACGGCAGGGCGGCGATGGTCACCACGCCGCGCTGCAGGCTGGCCAGGCCGCGGGAGCCGTTGACGATGTTGTCCAGGTCCAGCAGCAGCTTCTCCATCGGCCCGCGGGCCTGCTGGCCGGCGCTGGTCAGGCTGACCTGACGCGGGCTGCGCTCGAGCAGCGCGACGCCGAGCCAGTCTTCCAACTGCTGCACTTGCACGGTCAGCGCCGACGGCGACAGGTGCAGTTCATCCGCCGCCCGGGTGAAGCTGCCGGCGCGCACGACGGTGAGGAAGGCGCGAATATGCTGGATGGAATTCTTCATTCTGTTTTTCCGAATACAAGGCGGTGAACATTCCAATTTACAAAGCTTAACCGCCTTTCAATACTCCGGGGAAAACAATAACCGCCCGCTCTCTGAAGAAGCGGCTCACTGGAGTCTTCCCATGCTTGCCACGCTGGGTGTCATCACCATTCTCTGTCTGCTTGCGGCTGTCATGAGCAAGCGCCTCTCTCCCCTGGTTGCCCTGATCGCCCTGCCGATCATTGCCGCCTTGCTCGGCGGCTTCGGTCTGCAGACCAGCGGCTTCATCATTACCGGTATCAAGAACGTCGCCCCGGTGGTCGGCATGTTCGTCTTCGCCATCCTGTTCTTCGGCGTGATGACCGATGCCGGCATGCTCGACCCGATCATCGATCGCATTCTGCGTACCGTCGGCACCCGGCCGAGCCGGATCGTCGTCGGCACCGCCCTGCTGGCGCTGCTGGTGCACCTGGACGGTTCGGGGGCGGTGACCTTTCTGGTCACGGTGCCGGCGATGCTGCCGCTGTATACCCGCCTGGGCATCGACCGGCGCATCCTGGCCTGCGTCGCGGCGATGGCCGCCGGGGTCAACTTCCTGCCGTGGACCGGGCCGGTGCTGCGCTCTTCGGCGGCCTTGCACGTGCCGGTGGCGCAGCTGTTCCAGCCGCTGATCCCGGTGCAGATCGTCGGCCTGCTCTTTGTGTTCGCCAGCGCCTGGTGGCTGGGCCGGCGTGAAGAGCGTCGCCTCGGTCTGGGGGGCGGGGCGGCGGTGGACAGCGTGCCGACCCGGGTGATCAGCGCCGAGGAGGAGCGCCTGCGGCGTCCGCGGCTGTTCTGGGCCAACCTGCTGCTGACCGTGCTGGTGATGGTGGTGATGATCGCCGGCTGGGTCGACCCGGTGGTGATGTTCATGCTCGGCACCGTGGTTGCCCTGTGCCTGAACTACCCGAACGTCGACGCCCAGCGCGAGCGCATCGATGCCCACGCCAGGACCGCGTTGACCATGGCCAGCATTCTCCTGGCGGCCGGGGTGTTCACCGGCATCATGCAGGGCACCGGCATGCTCAAGGCCATGGCCGAAGTGGCGGTGGCGCAGATTCCCGCCGGGCACGGCAAGCTGATCCCGACGGTGGTCGGGCTGTTGTCGATGCCGCTGAGCCTGCTGTTCGACCCGGACTCGTTCTACTTCGGCGTGATGCCGGTGATCGCCGAGGTCGGCAAGGCCCTGGGGGTCGAACCGCTGCAGGTGGCCCAGTCCTCGCTGCTCGGGGTGCACACCACCGGGTTCCCGGTCAGCCCGCTGACCCCGGCGACTTTCCTGCTGGTGGGCCTGTGCAAGATCGAACTGGCCGACCACCAGCGTTTCACCATTCCATTCCTGTTTGCCGCCTCGGTGCTGATGACCCTGACGGCGTTGCTTCTGGGCGTCTTTTGAAATGAAGGGCTTTGCGATGAAAACCTTGCGTATCGGCTCCGGTGCCGGTTACTCCGGCGACCGTATCGAGCCGGCCGTGGAACTGGCGGCCAAGGGCGAGCTGGATTACCTGGTGTTCGAATGCCTGGCCGAGCGCACCATCGCGCTGGCCCAGCAGGCCCGCCTGAGCGACCCTGCGGCGGGCTACGATCCGTTGCTGCGCGAGCGCATGCAGCGGGTGCTGCCCTATGTGGCCGGCAATGCGCGGCGGCTGCGGATCATCACCAACATGGGCGCGGCCAACCCGCTGGCCGCGGCCCGGGAGGTGCGGCGGATCGCCGTCGAGCTGGGCCTGCCGGCGCTGAAGGTGGCGGCGGTGACCGGCGATGACGTGCTGGCGGCCCTGCAGGCCGAGCCCGAGCGGCAGTTGGACAATGGCCTGCGGCTGGCGCAACTGGGTGAGCGGCTGATTTCGGCCAATGCCTACCTGGGCGCCGAGGGCATCGTCCAGGCCCTGGCGGCGGATGCCGATGTGGTGATCACCGGCCGGGTCGCCGACCCGTCGCTGTTCCTTGCCCCGCAACTGTTCGAGTTCGGCTGGGCGGCGGACGATTGGCCGCGCCTGGGGCGCGGCACGCTGATCGGCCACCTGCTCGAATGCGCCGGGCAGATCACCGGCGGCTACTTCGCCGACCCCGGCATCAAGGACGTACCGGGCCTGGCCTACCTGGGCTTCCCGTTGGCCGAGGTCGACGAGCAGGGCGGGGCGATCATCACCAAGGTCGCCGGCAGCGGCGGGCGGGTGGATCGTGCCACCTGCGCCGAACAGCTGATCTACGAGGTGCATGACCCGGCGGCCTACCTGACCCCGGATGTCACCGCCGATTTTTCCCGGGTGAGCTTTGCCGGGCAGGGCCCGGACCGGGTGCAGGTACAGGGCGCCAGCGGGCTGCCGCGGCCGCAGTCGCTGAAGGTCTCGGTCGGTTACCTGGACGGCTGGATCGGCGAGGGGCAGATGTCCTACGGCGGCCCCGGGGCACTGGCCCGTGCCCGGCTGGCGCGGGAGGTGGTGCTGGAGCGCCTGCGGATCATCGGCGTTGAAATGGAGGAGGTGCGGGCCGAACTGATGGGTGTCGATTCGCTGCATGGCGAGCGCCTGGGCGAGCGCGCGGCGGCCGAGCCCTGGGAAGTCCGCCTGCGGGTGGCCGCCCGTTGCGCCCGGCGGGCCGATGCGGTGCGCGTCGGCAATGAAGTGGAAACCCTGTACACCAATGGCCCCTCCGGCGGCGGTGGTGCCAGCAAGAGCGTACGGCAGGTGGTGGCGGTGGCGTCGTTGCTGCTGCCGCGCGAAAGCCTGGTTGCCCGGGTTCATCTGGAGGATCTGCAATGAGTACCTTGAAGCTGCGGTCCCTGGCCCATTCGCGTACTGGCGACAAGGGCGACACCTCGAACATCTCGGTGATCGCCTATCGCGCCGAAGACTATCCGCGGCTGTGCGCGTGGCTGACCGCGGAGCGGGTGGCGGCCTGGTTCGCCGAGCTGCGCGACCCGGCCGCCGCGCCGGTGCGGCGCTACGAACTGCCCGGTGTGCAGGCGCTGAACTTCGTGCTGCCGGGCATCCTGCGCGGTGGCGTGACCCGCTCCCTGGCGCTGGATGCCCATGGCAAGAGCCTGGGTTCGGCACTGCTGGACATGCCGCTGGACGAGTAGGGTCAACGCGGCCCGAGAATCCGCTTGGCGATCATCTCGCCGATCGGCATCGCCGAGGTCGCGGCCGGCGAGGGCGCGTTGCAGACGTGGACCATGCGCGCGGTTTCGGCGAACAGGAAGTCATGCACCAGGCTGCCGTCGCGCATGACCGCCTGGGCACGGATGCCGGCCTCGTAGGGCAGCAGGTCCTCGACCACCAGCGACGGGCAGTACTTGCGGCACAGTTCCAGATAGCCGCGCCTGCTCAGCGAGTTCTTCAACTCCTGGGTGCCGGAGCGCAGGTTCTGCCGAATGGTTTTCCAGAAGCCGGGGAAGCGGGCGTACTGCGCGACATCCCGCCAGTTGACCGAGAACTTGCGGTAGTTCTCCCGGCCCAGCCCCAGCACCGCGTTCGGGCCGACGGTGACGCTGCCGTCGATCATGCGGGTCAGGTGCACGCCGAGGAATGGCAGCTCGGGGTCGGGGATCGGGTAGATCAGGTGGTTGACGATGTCGTTCTTCGACGCCGGCAGACGGAAGTACTCGCCGCGAAACGGGATGATCTGGTGGTCGATGGGCACCCCGGCCAGGGTGGCCAGGCGATCGGACTGCAAGCCGGCGCAGGCCACCAGCCGGCGTGCCTGCCAGACACCGTCTTCGGTGCTGACGGTGACGCTGTCGGTGTTTTCCCGGATCGCGGTGACGGTCTGCTGCAGGCGGATTTCGCCGCCGCTGCCGGTGATCACCCGGGCCATCGCTTCGCAGACCTGGCGGTAATCGACGATCCCCGTCGCATCGAGAAACAGCGCACCGAGACCGACGATGTTCGGCTCGCGGCGCCGCAGTTCCTCGGCATCCAGGCGCTCGACCTTCAGGCCATTGAGCTGCGAGCGTTCGTACAGTGCGTTCATCCGCTGCATCTCCAGCGGGGTGGAAGCCACCAGCATCTTGCCGCAGACCTCGTAGGCAATGCCGTGCTCGCGACAGAAGTCCTTGGTGGCCTGGGCACCGCGCTTGCACAGGTCGGCCTTGAGGCTGCCCGGCGCGTAGTAGATCCCGGCATGGATGACGCCGCTGTTGTGCCCGGTCTGGTGGCGGGCGAGGCTGGCCTCCTTTTCCAGGATCACCAGGCTGGCGCCGGGTTGGCGCTTGAGCAGTTCCATGGCGGTGGCCAGACCGACGATACCGCCGCCGATGATGCAGAAGTCGTAGAGCATGGTTCGATTATCCCTGTCTTTGCGGTGTCTTGTTATCAGGTTGTCAGACTAAGGTGCCTGAAGAATGTCATGGGCAACCTTCCCTTCGTGCTCACTCACCACTGCGCCCGACACGCCCCGGTAGGCCCGTGGCTTGCCTGCGAAGGGCCCTCAAGCCTTGCGCAAACACGGTTCGGACGCGGGCTGCGGGTCAATTCATGGCCGGCAGCTCCAGTTGCAGGCGTCGGGCTGCCGCGCGCAGGTGCGCTTCGGCACACGCCGCGGCAGCCTGACGGTCGCCATCGGCGATAGCCTGGAACAGGGCCTGGTGCTCGCGGCCGGCATCCGCCGGGCCACCCACCGAATGCGTTGCCGAGTTTTCCCAGGCGGTGCGGCGGGCCTCGGCCAACTGGCCACGCAGGAAATCGTGAAAGGCGACGAAGTAGTCATTCTTGCTGGCCTGGGCAATGGCCCGGTGAAAGGCCACGTCGGCATTGGCGGCGGCCGTGAAGTCGCTGCGCTTTTCGTGCATCTCCCGCAGGGCCTCCTGCATGCGCTGCAGGTCGGCGGCATCGCGGCGCTGGGCGGCGATGGAGGCGGCCTGGGTCTCGATCCACAGGCGCATCTCGAACATCTGCGCCAGGTCGGTGTCGCGACCCTCGCTCCTGGGAAAGCGGAAGACCGTGCCGGCCGGCGTGCTGGAAATATAGGAGCCGAGCCCGCGACGGGCGACCAGCACACCGTCGGCCTTGAGCTGGGCAATGGCTTCGCGGACCACGGAACGGCTGACATTGAGTTGGTCGGCCAGTTGCTGCTCGGTGGGCAGGCGCGCCTCGGCCGCCAGGCGACCGGTGTCGATTTCGTTGCGAATGGCGGCGACGACCCGTTCGACCAGGGAATCGGGGCGTTGGAGTTCAAACATCGGCGCGGGCTCAAAAGTCAGGTTGTCAGACAATGCGCCTTGGCATTTTTCCTGTCAACACTCGGGCCCCGGTTGCGCAGCCCCCTGGTAGGAGCCAGCAAGCCGGCTCCCATGGGAGTACAGGATCAGTTCAGGCCCAGGCGCTTGGCGGCGCGGGCGGTGATTTCACTGCGCAGGCGACGCGATTCCACCACCCGCTCGCGGGCCACGTCGAGTATGGCCTGGGGCGCGGTGTCCGGGCTGCCGGCGTTGAACGGTGGCGCGGGGGCGTACTCAAGCTGCAACTGGATCAGTTGGGCCTCGTCGGCGCCGAACAGCTCGCTGGCCAGGGTCAGGGCAAAGTCGATCCCGGCGGTGATGCCGCCGCCGGTCAGCAGGTTGCCGTCGCGCACCACGCGGTCCTGCACGGGGATCGCCCCGAGGGTGGCCAACAGGTCGTGATAGGCCCAGTGGGTGGTGGCCTTGCGGCCACGCAGCAGGCCGGCGGCGCCCAGCACCAGCGAGCCGGTGCAGACCGAGGTGACATAGCGTGCCTGCGCCGCCTGTTCCCCGAGGAAGCCCAGGGTTTCGAGATCTTCCATCAATGCTCCGACCCCCGCGCCACCGGGCACGCAGATCACATCCAGTGGCGGGCAATCGTCGAAGCGGGTGGTCGGGGTCAACACCAGGCCGGTGCTCGACTTCACCGGTTCCAGGTCCTTCCAGATCAGGTGCAGCCTGGCCCCTGGCAACGACGCGAGAACATCATAGGGGCCGGTCAGGTCCAGTTGCTGGACGTTGGGGAACAGCAGGAAACCGATGTGCAGGGTCATGGCGAAGCTCCTTTGAGAAGACGGGGCGGTGTCTGTAGACGGCTTCACTGTAGTTTCGTAGGATCTGGCGAATACGCCATACCACCCACGTTTTACGCCAATCGCCATGAATACGCCCCGCAGCATCGACATACTGGCTTTTCCCAACGTGCAGTTGCTCGATGTCACCGGGCCGCTGCAGGTATTCGCCTCGGCCAACGACCTGGCCCGTTCCCAGGGCCTGCCGCCTCCCTATGCGCCCCGGGTGATCGCCGCCGAGGGCGGGCCGGTGATGAGTTCGGCCGGCCTGGCCATGCTCGCCGAGCCGCTGCCCGCGGCGGGAACCCCCTGTGACAGCCTGATCATTGCCGGTGGCTGGGGCACCTATGCGGCGGCCGAGGACGTGGAACTGGTGGCGTGGGTGCGCCAGCAGGCGGCGTGTGCGCGGCGGGTCGCGTCGGTGTGCACCGGGGCGTTTCTGCTGGCGGCCAGCGGCTGGCTGGATGGCCGGCGGGTGGCGACCCACTGGACCCGCTGCGAGCAACTGGCCGAGCGTTATCCGCAGTTGCAGGTCGAGCCCAATCCGATTTTCATCAATGACGGGCCGGTCTGGACCTCGGCGGGGGTGACCGCCGGCATCGATCTGTCCCTGGCACTGGTGGAGCAGGACCTTGGCCGGCCGATGGCCCTGGAGGTTGCCCGGCACCTGGTGGTGTTTCTCAAGCGTCCGGGCGGGCAGTCACAGTTCAGCGCCACGCTGTCGCTGCAAAAGAGCACCAGCCGCTTCGGCGACCTGCATGCGTGGATCGCCGAGCACCTGGCACTGGACCTGTCGATCCCGATCCTGGCCCAGCAGGCCGGGATGAGCGAGCGCAGTTTCGTCCGTCATTATCGCCAGGAAACCGGCCAGACGCCGGCCCGGGCGGTGGAGAATATCCGGGTGGAAAGTGCCCGCCGGCTGCTCAGCGATACCGCCACGCCGATCAAGCGGATTGCCGCCCGTTGCGGATTCGGCAGCGAGGAGACCCTGCGCCGCAGTTTCCTGCGGGCCGTGGGGGTCACGCCGCAGGCCTATCGCGAACGCTTTTCGGTGCGTGCGCAACCGGCCTGATGACCGCTCCCCCGCGCAGCGGGAGAACGGTCAGGGGCTTCAGGGCTTCGATTGCGGCTCGAGGGCCATGTGGATCAGGGGGAAGGGGCGCCCCTGGCCATCGGTCTGCGAGCGGCCGATATCGCGAAAGCCATAGTGCCGATAGAAACCATGGGCCGCGGGGTTCTGCTCGTTGACGTCGACGCTCAACGGGCCGCCACGCTGGCGCACGAAATCGAGCAGCCGGGTGCCGATACCCTGGCCACGCTGGTCCGGTTCGATGAACAGCATTTCGACCTTTTCACCGTCGATGCCGATAAATCCGGCCGGGCTGCGGTCGGGGTTTTCTTCGACCCAGACTTGCACCGCCGGCAAGTAAAGGTCGCGCACTTGTGGATACAGGGCCTGTATATCGGCTTCTTCGAGGAAAGTGTGGGTGGCGCGCACCGAGCGTAACCACAGTTCGCTCAGGGCAAGGTTGTCGCGAGGGACTCTTTGTCGAATAGTCATGGTCATTCAATCGGGGTCGGGAGACGGGGAGTCGGCGCGTGCGCAAGGGCCGGCGACGACGGGTCGAGTTGGCGCCACCGGGCCGGACGCCGCGCGAATCAACGCCTGGGCGACACGACAACAGGGCTTGCCGGATTGAAGGAGGGCGGATTTGAACAATTTTTTCTCGCCGATGCAAGTCTCGCCGAGGCTTTGCAGAGAGGGGCGTTAATTGAATCAGCCGACTAATTGTTAAAAAGTTTGCAGATTGTAAAAGTTTGTATAGCGGTACTTTGGCTGAGCGATTTATTTGTTGCGGAACTGGAATTTATTCACAATGGCGCGCTTATAATGCGCGCACTTTATATATCTACAGATTGTCACTTATGGAAAGTTCGACATTGAGCAAAGTCTTGCTTGTTGAAGACGACCTCAAGCTGGCCGCGTTGGTCGCGCAATTTTTGTCACAGCATGGTTTCGAGGTGCGCACGGTGCATCGCGGCGATGTGGCGTTGGCGGCTTTCCAGGAATGGCGGCCGCGGATCGTCGTGCTCGACCTGATGTTGCCGGGGCAGAGCGGCCTGCAGGTCTGTCGCGATATCCGCGCGATCGCCGATACGCCGATCGTGATCCTGACGGCCCGGGAGGATGACCTCGATCACATCCTCGGCCTGGAGTCGGGCGCCGACGACTATGTGGTCAAGCCGATCAAGCCGCCGGTGCTGCTGGCCCGGCTGCGTGCGCTGCTGCGGCGCCAGGTGCCGGACCCGCTGGCGCGCGGTACGCTGGAGTTCGGCCGCCTGAGCATCGACCGCAGTTGTCGTGAGGTGCGCCTGGCCGACGAGGTGATCGAACTGACCACCATGGAGTTCGAACTGCTCTGGCTGCTGGCCAATGCCGCCGGCGAGACGCTGTCGCGTGATGACATCCTCAACCGCCTGCGCGGGATCGCCTTCGACGGCCTGAACCGCAGCGTCGACGTTTATGTCAGCAAGCTGCGCAGCAAGTTGCATGACAACCCCCGCGAACCGGTGTGCATCAAGACCATCTGGGGCAAGGGCTACCTGTTCAATCCGTTTGGCTGGGAGCTGTAGATGCTGCGCCTGTTCCTGCGTCTTTACTTCCTGTTGGCCCTGGGCTTCGGCGCGGCCATCTACGCGGTCGACTACATGTTCACCGAGTTGCTCGACGGCCCGACCGAAGCGCTCAACCGCGAGTCGGTGCGTGGCCAGGCCTATGCACTGGTCAAGGACCTGCGCCCGTTGGATCGGGCCGGCCGGGAGCGGCAACTGCTGGAGTGGAAGCCGCACTATGGTTTGACCCTGAGCCTGGTGGACACCGATACGCTCGATCTCAGCCCGCGGGAGCAGGCGTTGCTGGCGTCCAACCAGTTGGTGGTGCGCGACGAGTTCACCGAGTTCATCTCGCGGATCGACGACGGTTCGCAACTGTTGATGATCAAGCTGCCGCCCGAGCCCAGCCTGACGGTGCCGTACACCATCGCGGCCTACATCCTGCTCGGGCTGATGGTGGGGATCACGCTGTTCTTCTGGGTCCGGCCGCACTGGCGTGACCTGGAGCGGCTGCGCCTGGCCGCGCAGCGCTTCGGCAACAACGATCTGGGCGCCCGGCTGCATCTGCCGCGACGGTCGAACATCTACGAGTTGGCCGAGCACTTCAACCAGATGGCGGCGCGTATCGAGGGCTTGATCGCCAATCAGCGCGAGTTGACCAATGCGGTGTCCCATGAGTTGCGCACGCCGATCGCGCGATTGTCGTTCGAGCTGGACCAGTTGCGCCAGCATGTCGATCCGCAGTTCAGCGGCGAACTGATCGGCGACATGTATGCCGACCTTGGCGAGCTGGAAGACATGGTCTCGGAACTGCTGACCTACGCCAGCCTGGAACACGGCGCGGGGGAGAGCCGGCGGCAGATCATCCAGGCCCAGAGCTGGCTCGACAGCGTGGTGGGCAGCGTGGCCCTGGAGGCGGAGGCCGCGGGTGTGCAACTGACGATTGCGGCCTGCGAGGTCGAAACCGTTTGCATCGAACCGCGGTTCATGGCCCGGGCGGTGATCAACCTGCTGCGCAATGCGATCCGTTATGCGCAGGGGCGGGTGCAGGTGTCGCTGACGCGCCAGGGCGACGATTACCAGGTGGTGGTCTGTGACGACGGTCCCGGGGTGCCGCCGGAGGGGCGCCTGAAGATCTTCGAACCGTTCCTGCGCCTGGATGCCAGCCGCGACCGTCGCACCGGCGGCTTCGGCCTGGGGCTGGCGCTGGTGCGGCGGGTTTCCCAGTGGCATGGCGGGCAGGTCGAGGTCCGCGATTCGCAGTGGGGTGGGGCGTCGTTCCGCATGACCTGGGCCCATGCCGAGGCCGCTTCATAGCACCGCCAGACCTGGGGGCGATCGCCGCCCCCTGGGCTAGAAGACCAGGGTGGGTGGCGCCTTGCTGGCGCGCTTGAAGCGATAGCCCAGGGCCGTGATGCCCAGCACCTGGCGGCTGATGGTGTCACCCAGGCCGAGCCCGCTGCCGGCGACCACCGCGTGGGCATTGTCGACCGGCAGCAGGATGAACTCCGTCAGTTCCTCTTCCTCGATCCGTCCACGAATCAGCAGGAAACCCTCCTCGATGCGGATGCTCACGCCGCTCAGGGCCGTCTGCGGCTCGTCGGAGTTGATCACCTGGTAGTCCCCGACGGTCTTCAGCCAGCCCTTGGGCAGTGGCACCGGGTCGATCCGTTCCCCCAGTGGAATCAACTGCCCATGGCTGCGGGCCAGCAGGATCTGCCGGCCCTGCACCGTGGTCAGGTCCAGTTGCAGCCGGCCCAACTCGCCCAGGTCCACCGGCCAGAAGCCCAGGCGCTTCTGTTCGGCGCGCAGCCAGCCCTGTTCATCACGCAGCAGCTCGAAGCGTTCGCCGCCCAGCTCGGCGTAGAGGCGCTGGTTCTCGTCGCGAATGCGCAGCACGCCGGCATAGGTGGCGTAGAACCCCGCCAGACGCTGCCGGTCGATGGCGCTGGGCACCTGGCGGCGGCTCTCGCCGGCGGCCAGCGGCTCGTCCTCGCACGCCTCGGTGCAGGCGGCCTGCCCGGCGCTGGCCTGGAGCATCATGCGCAGCGAACGGGTGGTCAGCGAGGCGACCAGGTCGGCGCTGGTGTCGGAGTTGGCCATGATGATCACCGCCAACTGTGGGTCCGGCAGCAGGCTGATCTGCGAGACGAAGTCGCCGCTGAAGCCGCTGTGCTGGAAGGTCCGCACCCCCGGGCTGATCATCTCGTCACCGCACGGCGCGAGGAACCAGCCCAGGCCCATCGGGCAATCGAAATCCAGGGCGTTACCGCGGTTCTGCTGGCGGAACATCTCCCGCACCGACTGCGCCGCCATGATCCGCCGCCCCTTGTAGGTGCCCTCGGCGAAGAGCATCTGCACGTAGTGGCTCAGGTCCTGCGGGCTGGTCCACAGGCCGCCGGCGGACAGGTCGCGAATCGTGCTGTCGGGTTGGGGCGAGCCGTTGCGGTAGCCCTGGGCCCGGAAGGGCAGCAGCTCGCTGTCGCCGATGAAGCTCGACTGGGTCATGCCCAGCGGTTGCAGCAGGGTTTTCTGCAACTGGTTCTCGAAGGTTTCGCCGCTGCTGCGTTCGATGGCGGCGCCGACCAGTGCGTAGCCCAGGTTGGAATAGGCCACCTGCCGGCCCGGTGGATTGCTCAACCACAGGCCGGAAACCCGTTGCGGCAGTTGGTCGAGCGCCGACGGTGTACGCAGGTCGCGCAGGTATTCGCCGGGCAGGCCGGCCTGATGGCTGAGCAGGCGACGCAGGGTGACGGCCTGGTCCGCCTCCTGCTGGCGCTCATGAAAACGCGAGCGGACATGGAACTCCGGGAGGGTGTCCTGCAGCGGTGCGTCCAGCTTCAGCCGCTGCTGCTCGACCAGTTGCAGGGTGGCGCTGGCGGTCAGCAGCTTGGAAAGGGCATCGGCGCGAAACGCCGTGTGGTTGGTGACCCTGACACCGCCGGCCTTGTCGGCATAGCCGAAGCCACGGGCCCAGATCACCTCCTGGCCGGCGACCAGGGCAATCGACAGGCCGGGGACGTTCTGCTCGGCCATCTCCTCGGGAATCCGCTCCTGCAGATAGCGGATGATGCCGCTGTAGTCGCCCTTTTCCAGGGTGGGCGGCGGCACCGGCGGCTGGCCGTTGCACCCCGTGCTGCCCAGCAGGAAGCCGATCAGGAGGAGCGTGCAGAGCGAGCGGAACATGGAGCACCCGGCGAACTGGCGAATGGGCCACCTATCCTAGGCTTGAGTGCCTTGCCGGTCTGTGAGTGGTTTGTCGAAAAAATGTCAAAGAGTGTAATCCGCGTCGTCGGCCCTCTGCCCGGAGCCGGCAGGAGTATCCTTGATCTAGGGCATTCCCTGAGTTGCGTATCGGCGATACCCTGGCGGATTATTCGACGTGGTTCTCAATAATTCCTCGGCGATCAGCGTTTTATGTCAATTTTATGGCATCATGCCACTAATGTTTTCCCTGATGCCCAACACGTGAGCGCCGGTCTGTGTCAGTGATTCCCCTACTTGTGTGTGATGACTCCAGCATGGCGCGCAAGCAGATATTGCGCGCTCTGCCAGCGAACTGGCCGGTCTCGATCACGCAGGCCAGTGACGGACGCCAAGGGTTGGAGGCGATTCGCCAGGGGTTGGGGCAGGTGGTGCTGCTCGACCTGACCATGCCGGAAATGGACGGCTACCAGGTACTGGCGGCTATCCGTGCCGAAGGGCTCCAGGCCCAGGTCATCGTGATCTCCGGCGACGTCCAGGAAGAGGCGGTGCGCCGCGTCCGCGCCCTGGGTGCGCTGGCGTTCCTGAAAAAACCGTTCGACCAGCAGGAGTTGCAGCGCATCCTGGGCGAACTGGGTCTGCTCGATGCACCGGACGAGGCGCCGCTGCGCCCGACGTCGGACGCGCAGATCAGCTTTCGCGATGCCTTCCGCGAGACGGTCAACGTCGCCATTGGCCGCGCGGCCGCGCTGATTGCCAAGGTGCTCGGGGTGTTCGTGCAGTTGCCGGTGCCGAACGTCAACATCCTCGAAGTCGGCGAGCTGCACATGGCCCTGGCGGATGCCGGCAGTTGCCAGCGGCTCACCGCCATCTGCCAGGGCTTTATCGGTGGCGGTATCGCCGGTGAGGCGCTGCTGATGTTCCATGATTCGGAAATCGCCGACATGGCCCAGTTGATGAAGCGCCAGGGTCCGGAGTATTCGGACCTGGAAATGCTCCTGGACCTGTCCAGCGTGCTGATCGGCGCCTGCCTGAGCAGCATCGCCGAGCAGATCGACGTGGTGTTCTCCCAGGGCCACCCGCAGATTCTCGGGCAGCACGCGGCCATCGAGGACCTGATCCGGATCAACAGCCAGCGCTGGAAGAAGACCCTGGCGGTGGAGATCAGCTACAGCCTGGAAGGTCACGATATCCACTTCGACCTGCTGTTGCTGTTCACCGAGGACTCGATCGAGCGCCTGACCCATAAACTCGCCTACCTGATGAGCTGAGCCATGAGCGACCACATCGATCTGAACGAGTTTCACTGGTTGCTGGCGATCGTCCAGAGCATCGATGTGGGCGTGGTGGTGCTCGACCGCGACTACCGCGTGCAGGTGTGGAACACCTTCATGGAGAACCGCTCCGGGGTGCAGCCGGGCGAGGCGCACAACCGCTCGTTCTTCGAGCTGTTTCCCGAGGTCGACCGCGAGTGGTTCAGTCGCAAGGTGGAAAGTGTCGCGACCCTCGGCACGCCGGGCTTCACCATCTGGGAGCAGCGCCCCTACCTGGTACGGTTCAAGAACTACCAGCCGATCACCGGCCAGGAAGATTTCATGTACCAGAACACCACCTTGCTGGCGCTGCGCTCGACCGACAGTGCGATCCACCATATCTGCCTGGTGATCTACGACGTGACCGACGTGGCCACCAACCGCAACCAGTTGCAGGCGGTCAACGCGCAACTGCAGAAGCTCTCCAGCACCGACCGGCTGACCGGGCTGTACAACCGCGGGCATTGGGAGGAGAGCCTGAAGGTGGCCTATGCGCGCAACCAGCGCCATGGCAACCCGACCAGCCTGGTGATGTTCGATATCGACCACTTCAAGCGGGTCAACGACACCTACGGGCACCAGGCGGGCGACAAGGTGATCGAGCGGGTGGCCGAGGTGGTGCGCGAGCATGTGCGCGACAGCGACGTGGCCGGGCGTTATGGCGGCGAGGAGTTCGGTGTGGTGCTCTCGGACACCGACAAGGCCAGTGCACGGTTCTTTGCCGAGCGCCTGCGCAAGGCGATCGAGGCGCAGCAAGTGGTGCACGAGGGCGTGACCATCCGTTTCACCATCAGCCTGGGCGTGGCCGACCTCAGCCGCCCCTCGGTCACCCACGCCGACCTGATCGCCTGGGCGGACCAGGCGTTGTATCAGTCGAAGAAGGCGGGGCGTAATTGTGTGACGGTGTACGAGTAGGGCGCGTGCCTTCCTCAAGGCGGGTATAAGGCGAGGGGCGTTACGACTCAGCCAGTATCCGGTAGTACCCCGTGTTGTCATTCACCGATTCATAACGCACCGCTGCTGTCCCTGACAGTGCGTCCGCCGGTGCTTTGCCGAGCAGCAGAGCTTTCATCGGCCTGATGATGTGGGTCTGTACGTCTGCCGGACTGTTGATGTCTGTCAGGCGCAGGCTGTAGCACCATTCGGTCTCGGAGGCCGAGTAGGTCCACTTGAACAAACGCTGTTCCTCAAGTGTGAGGCAGGGGCTGGCTACGAGTGGGAAGCCCATATGGTACTCGTCAAAGTCAATGGGTTCATGCCACCAGCCAACGTGCAGCAAGGGGCCTTGTGGATCTTTGGCATCGGTGCCATGTCCGGCCAGGCTGATCTGGACGAACAGATAGCCGCCAATTTTTTGCTTGGGCCTGATGATCAAGGGGAGTGAAGAGCCCATCTCCAGGCAGACCCAGCCATGTGCGTCATTGATGGATTTGTCGATCCATTTGCCTGCCACCCGGTAGCGTTTCGCGATTTCCGCGGTCAACAGCAGCCGACTGAACTCTTCCCGGATCAGTTTGGCCAGGTGATCGCATTCGGCGCCGACCCTGGACACGAAGTGGAAGCTGTCCCTGATCGACTTGCCAATATCGGCTGAGGTGTTCATGGTGTGGTACTCCAGATAAAGGCGGGCGAATCCGCCTCGGGAAAGGTGGGTGGCGCCACCAGCTTTGTGAAGCCGTTCATGGGGCTGTAGAAAATGACCGGATCATCGACGGTTCGGGGTGGGGTAAGGTGCCTGAAACCCCGGAAACGATTGATCCCCAGTTTTACCAGGAAAGACCTGACCTGTTTTTTCCATTTCTGCAGGCCAGGGACATCGGGGTCGCGCAGGTGCCTGAGCACCTCCAGGACATCGGCCCAGGTGCGCAGCAACAGGCGACCGTCCCAGATATCGCCTTCGGCCAGCGCATTGAGGCCGGCGCTGATTTCCGGGGCAATGAACAGGTGCCAGGCATCTTCGCGCTCCCCCGGTGTGAGGAACTCATCCCACTGGCGATGCAACTGATCGCTGCCGCTCAGGGCGGCGTTCCACTTGAATTCGATCAGCAGCAGGCGCCGTGTTCCGCCGGGCCAGTGCAGCTCGACCAGAAGGTCCGGTTCTATTGCCCGCCGTGGCCAGAAGTGCATTTCGACGTGCTGGGCGGGGCCCTCGGGAAATCCATGGGCGGTGCTCCGGCCATCCTGCTCGACCATGGCCCGCCAGAACCGGCTGGTGGTGGCAGCGGGCAGGTAATCCAGTGGCCCCATGATCAATGCGGTGATCTCGTCCTCTTCGCACACCCGGGCTTCATCAGCTTCCCGGTGACCGAGATAGCGTCTGTAAAGGTGCGACTTTCCGCGGCTGAAGGCCTGTAGCATGTCGTGGGCTTCCTGACTCTAAGTAGCATCGTGCTGGCGGCAATGTCTTCCCACTGTGAAACTGAAACCGAAGACGCCAACTCCTTGTTAGCCGGGGCATTCTTACGAGGGGGAGAATCTGGAGGATGATAGCTAAGCGCTATTATCGCGTAACGGTGCGTCAGGTAAAGACCTATGAATCTCCGCGCCAGGACCGTCAATGCGAATACGGTTTCGCGCCGTAGCGTTAAAGCTTTCCTGCGCGCCGTGCGCTACTTGCCTACCGGCCTCAACTCGTCGATGACGCCCATGAATGCTTCCACCAGCAGGCCGCGCTCCTGGGTGCGGGTCAGTACCAGCAGTGGGGCGCAGGCCTGGGGATCGGACAGCGGCCGGTAGGTCACGCCCTTTTTCGCCAGGGCCTGGGCACAGGCGGGCACCAGGGCCACACCCCGGCCGGCGGCGACCAGGGCGATGATCGAGGTGATCTGACGCCCGGCCGGGCCGCGTTGCAATGGTACGCCGTGTCGCTGGTAGAGCTGCTCGATGGTTTCGTTGAGCCCCGACCCGTAGTCGGCCGGAAACAGAATGAGCGGGTGGGCGCCCAGTTGTTCCAGCGTCACCGTGTTCATGCTTGCCAGCGGGTTGTCGCTGGGCAGGGCGGCCACCAGCGGTTCATCGCCCAGGGACAATGACTGTACCGCGCGCTGCCCGGCGGGCAGGGCCTTGCGGCTCATGCCGATGTCCAGGCGCCCATCGACGATCTGCGACCAGTGGGCGCCGGAAGGCTCTTCCACCAGGGCCAGTTGCACCTCTGGAAAACGCTGGGCAAACACCTGGATCGCCTGGCTGAAGAGGTCCGAGAGGGCGATGGAGCTGGCGTAGCCGATGCTCAACTGGCCGGCCAGGCCCTTGGCCAGCTTGCCGGCGATCACTTCGGCCAGGTCGACCTGCTCCAGCGCGGCGCGGGCATAGGGCAGGAAATGCCGGCCCTGGGCGGTGAGGGTCACCGAGCGGCTGGTGCGGTCGAACAGGCGAAAGCCCAGCTCGGCTTCCAGCGCCGAGATCTGCCGGGTCAGCGGTGGCTGGGCCAGGTGCAGGCGTTGCGCCGCGCGGCCGAAGTGCAGCTCCTGGGCCACGGTCAGAAAGTAACGCAATCGGCGGAGGTCGAGCATCCTGATCCTTGGGTATTGATCGGTCCGAATTCGGTATTGGTCTTGGACGATGCGCCTATCTTATAAAGTCCTCACGCCAGAAAACGAGAGGCTCCATGCATTCCCGTCCATTGTCTGCCCGTGTCGCGCTGTTTCTCTGCGGCTGCGTGGCCTTTCTCAACCTCTATGCCACCCAGAGCATCCTGTCGGTGTTGGCCGTGGATTTTCAGGTGAGCGCGCGGCAGGCCGGCTGGAGCATCACGGTGACCACCCTGGCGGTGGCGCTCACCGCGCCCTTCGTCAGTCGGCTGACCGTCCGCTTCGAGCGGCGCACGGTGATCGTCGCGGCAGCGCTGCTCTCCAGCGTGCCGGCCTGGCTGGCCGCCCATGCCGGCAGCTTTGCCGAATTGCTGGCCTGGCGGTTCGCCGAGGGCATGCTGATTCCGCTGGTGTTCGCCAGCAGCGTGGCCTACATCGGCGAGCGCTGGAGCGGTGGCAGCGTGACCGAGGTCACCAGCCTGTACGTTGCCGGGACGGTGCTGGGCGGGTTTGCCGGGCGCTTCGTCAGCGGGGTGATAAGCGAGTACATCGGTTGGCGTGAAGGCTTCGAGCTGCTGGCGGCGATCAGCCTGCTGGTGGCGGTGGCGATCCATTATCTGTTGCCGGCCCAGCCGCGGCCGGCGGTGCGCCAGGCTGTGGATGGCCTGCCGGCCCGGCGCGAGTTGCGCAGTCGGCCGCTGCTGGCGGCCTATGGCGTGGGTTTCTGCGTGCTGTTCTCCCAGGTGGCGACCTTCACCTATGCCGGCCTGTATCTGGGCCAGGCACCGTTCGAACTGGGCAGCGCGGCGTTGGGCACGCTCTACATGGTGTTCCTGCTGGCGCTGGTGGTGATCCCGCTGGCGGGGCGCCTGAGCCGATCCCGGCCGCAGTCCGAGCTGCTGCTGGGGGCGGCGCTGCTCGGGGTCGCGGGTTCGCTGCTGACCTTGTTGCCGTCGTTGTGGCTGATCGTGCTGGGCCTGGCCCTGAGCTCCACGGGTGTGTTCCTGGCGCAGGCCGCCGCCAATGCCTTCATCACGGCCACTGCCCGCCACAACAAGGCCGGCGCGGTCGGCTGGTACCTGAGCGGTTATTACCTGGGCGGCAGTGGCGGCGCCGTCGTGCCGGCGCTGATCTGGAGCCAGTGGGGCTGGCCGGGCTGCGTGGCGCTGGTCATTGCCTTCCAACTGCTGTCGCTGCTGCTTGCCCTGGTCGGCTGGCGCCCACCCAGGGCTTGTCCAAGCCACGCCTGATGTTTTCAACCCTGCTGCCTGGCGTTCCCAATAATGAAAACCATGAACGAAGACGCTGTCCTCAACGAACCCCCAAGCGCTGCGACCTCGGTGCGCCGCCGCTCGCTGCTGGCGGCTTGCGGCGCCCATGCAGTGCACGATGGCCTGACGGATGTGATCTATGTCCTGCTGCCGATCTGGCAAGGGCAGTTCGGCTTGAGCTACGCCCAGGTCGGTTTGCTGCGCGGCGCCTATTCCGGGGTGATGGCCGGCTTGCAGTTGCTGGCGAGCCGGGCTGCGTTGCGCTGGGGACGCGAGCGCCTGCTGATCGGCGGGACGGCGCTGGCGGGAGTGGCCTATCTGCTGGCCGGGCAGGCCGGTGGGCTGATGGTACTGTTGCTGGCGCTGATGTTGGGCGGGCTGGGCGCCAGTACCCAGCACCCCTTGGCGTCCTCGATGGTCACCGACAGCCATGAGGCCGGAGGGGGCGTGAAGGAGGCGCTGTCGCAATACAACTTCGCCGGCGACATCGGCAAGATGCTGATCCCGGCGCTGGTCGGTCTGCTGCTGACACTGATCAGCTGGCGTGCCAGTGTCAGCCTGGTCGGGCTGCTGGGCCTGGCGGCTGCTGCGCTGCTGTGGTGGCTGATTCCGAGGCGGGAGCACCGCGCAGTTGCTCAGGAGAAACAGGCCAAGGCCGGTGTCGGTAGCGGCTCCGTCAGCGGGTTGCGGGCGCTGCTGGCGACCGGCGTGCTGGACAGTGCGGTGCGCATGGGGTTTCTCACTTTCCTGCCGTTCCTGCTGACCAGCAAGGGGGCCGGGACGGCGGGCATCGGCGTGGCGTTGGCGCTGCTGTTCGTCGGCGGTGCCTTCGGCAAGCTGCTCTGCGGTTACCTGGGGGCGCGCATCGGCATGGTGAGGACGGTCTGGCTGACGGAGTCGGCCACGGCACTGCTGATCATCCTGGCGGTGTACCTGCCGTTGGCCGGCCTGATGCTGATGTTGCCGCTGCTGGGGCTGGCCCTGAACGGCACCTCCTCGGTGCTGTATGGCGCGGTGCCGGATGTCTCGCCAGCGGGGCGTCGCGAGCAGGCGTTCGCCCTGTTCTACACCGGTACGATCGGCGGGGGGGCGCTGGCGCCGATGCTGTCTGGACGACTGGGCGATCTCACCGGCATACCGGTGGCGGTGATCACCCTGGCGGCGATCCTGCTGCTGACGTTGCCGCTGGTGTGGGTCGTGCAGCGGGGGCTGGAGCGTTCGGCCCTGGCGGCGGGCAGCCAGTGCTGAGCGATAGGGCTATTGCGCCGGGTTCAGTCCGTCGCGGACCTGCATCAGTGCAAAGCCCAGCAGGTTCAGGCCTTGCCAGGTGTTGGGGTCGTTCACCCGTGCGTCGTCCTGGGCCAGGCCGATGCCCCAGATGCTGTCGACCGGGCTGGCCTCGACGAGGATGCGTGAGCCGGTGCCGCGCAGGAAATCGCCCAGCGCCGGGTTCTGCGAGAACTTGGCCTGGTTGGCTTTCACGACAATCCCGTAGCGATGCTGCAGCCATTTCTGATCATCGAAGCCGCGTACCTTGCGACCCAGGGCCTTGGCCGCGCCGGGTGTCGGGGCGTGCAGCACCTGGGTGCGAATGTCCTGATCATCGAACAGTGCGGCCTTCTCGGCCATCATGAAATGCTCGGCGGTGAGGTAGCGTTGCCCGTCGACGGTGAATTCGGCGTTATACCACTGGCTGAAGCAACTGGCGGTGAGGGTGTCCTTGCTGCGCTGGTGGCCCCAGAAGAACACGTACTTCAGGGTTTCGCCGGCGTTGAAGCGAGCGCGCAGGGCGTCCAGGTGAATGGAGTCGGGCAAGTGGGCCTCCTTGGCGGCAGACAGTTTGAGGGGTTGAGGTTACCACGATGGGCCGAGGTTGATTGCAGGGGCGGGTGGGTAGGGGGTCAAGTCGGGTGGGGTTTTGTTATGGTGAGCGTTTTATTCGCGAGCCCGAGATCCCGATGCCTGTCATTCGCCCCGCACGTCCTGACGATATTCCCGCCCTGGCGGCGGTCGAGCGTTCCGCCGCGTCCATTTTTCGCGAGGTCGGACTGGGCTGGGTGGCCGAGGGCGAGCCGTTGCCGGCGGATTATCTGGAGCAGCTGTGTCGTCACCGTACCTTGTGGGTGGCAACCGATGCCGACGATCAGCCGGTGGGCTTTCTGGCAGCGGAAACCATGGATCGCTCGTTTTTCATCGTCGAGCTGTCGGTGCATGCTGTGCATCAGAAACTGGGGTTGGGTACCGCTCTGATGGCCGCGGCGATCGCCCATGCGCGGGCCGAACTGTTCGCAACGGTGAGCCTGACCACCTACCGGCATTTGCGCTGGAACGCGCCGTTCTATGCGCGGCTGGGGTTTGTCGAGGTCGAGGCGGCGAGTCTGGGCGAGGAACATGTGGCGCAGTTGCAGCATGAGGTGGACTTAGGCCATGACGCGGGGTTGCGGTGTGCGATGGTGTTGCGGTTGAAGGGCTAGGGGCCGCTGTTTGAGCCGAGGTGTGAAGCCAGCAGCGCGAGTTGGCCGCTGGAGAACGGCGTGGTCCGAAAGCAGCGGCTATTGCTGGGTGATGAAGGAAGTAGGCACATGGTCCGTCAACCAGACGCCATTGTCGGCCTGGAAGAACTTGAAGCCCTGCTGATGCATTTTCAGCGCATCGATTTCCAGTACCACAGGCTTGCCGTATCGCTGTCCGACCGCGACGGCGGTGTTCACTTCCTGGGAGAGGTGCACATGATGGCGAGAGCCCGGGATCAATCCCTTCTGTTGGATCGACTCCAGGAAGCGGGTGGCTGTGCCGTGGTACAGGACCTCGGGCGGCACTTTCTCGATGTGCTGGATGCTGACCGTTTCGGTGGAGTGCCCCTGCACGGCACGGATGCGGCGTGCGTCTTCGCAAAGAGCAAAGCGCTTTTTGTCGTTGCTGCTGACCACCGCCTGGATCAGTTTGCGGTCCAGAGTGCGGCCTGACTGGGCGGCGCCAGCGATCAGGGCGTCGATATCCGCCCAGCCTTCGCTGTCCAGTTGAAGGCCGATGGACTGGGGCTCGTGTCGTAGAACGTAGCTGAGGAACTTGCTGGTTTCGGTGAGTTTTTTAGTGTTCATCCTTTCCTTTTTGATTTTTTCCTGGGTGAAGCGGCTATCTGTTTTTAAAAATTATCACATCGACTGGGACGAGCACAGCGCGTCATTCGGCCTTGATCCCAGTGCCTCTGGAGTCTCAGATGGCAACGACGCAAGCGTCAGCGCTAGTGCGCCAGGCAGTAAAGATTGATCACAGAATTTCGGATGCCAGTGGGGGGGCTTTTTCTTTAGCCTCTGATCCCTACAGGCAATCGCCTTTGCCATCTGAAGCTTGACGACACCCTCCCTGACTGACCGTTCGGATCATGGGAAGGTCATGTCTGCCACTGTTTCCCATCTGGCTCATTGAGGTTTATCCGCTGCATCTGAACCAGCAGATTAGGTAGCCAGGACGCTTGTCTCAGTGCTATCCGACAATTAAGCGGGGTAAAGGTGTCGGTCAGATTCTCACTATGGGTGCTGTGATTTTTTACTCAGGAGCGTATTGTGTATGTACGTACGTAAATACAGGGCGTCCTATGCAGTTTGAATGGGACGAAGACAAGAACCAACTGAACATTCACAAACATGGCATCGACTTCAATGATGTCACGGACATGTTCCAGCACCCCATGTTGGCCCTGCGCGATGACCGCTACGGCTATGGCGAGGAGCGCTGGATTGGCCTTGGCTGGATCAAGGCGCTGGTGGGCGTGGTCGTATACACCGAGCGACGAGGGGATGTGATTCGTATCCTGTCCGCCCGAAAAGCCACTAAACAGGAGGCTAAACGCTATGTCGAAAACTGATTGGGAGCGTCTGGCTAAACAGGAAGATCAAGACATCGACACCCATGATATGCCGGAGTTGGGTGAAGACTTCTTTCGTCGTGCCGAACTGCGCGTGCCGGTAAAGCAGGCGGTGACTATCCGTCTGGATGCTGATGTGCTCGAGTGGTTCAAGGGACAAGGTGCGGGCTATCAGACTCGGATCAACCAACTGCTGCGTCAGTACATGCAGGCCCAGCAAAGCCAAAATCATCGGTAGATACTGCTTGAGGTAGTGACAACGGTAAGCCGGGCTTCCCGTTGTCAATACCTCAGCTCTATCAGTTGTCAGTGCCGATTGCCGGTTTATCCAGCACGGAATCCACCCACATCTGAGCCATTTCGATCAGATGCACCACGCCCATGGCGACCTTGCGGTTCGAGCCGGTCTGGTTGTCCGCGTTCTCATAGGCGGTGGCCGCTGCCGATTGCAGGATGGAGTAGACGGTCACCAGCGCGTCTTCCTGATGTCTGGATTCGGGCGGGCTATTGCGTAACGGTCCGAGATCGTAATGAGACAAGGCCCGGTCGGCGATGTGCGGGCGACGGTTTCTGCGTGAGATGAGGCCGGGGGATTGGGGGTAATCTTGAACATGCAGCATGACTCCCTAGTTTGGCTGGAGCCGCCACTGCCCGCGACTAAACGATAAGGTGGCGGCCGTACGCAGGTTAGTCGACCGGAAACTAGGGAACCGGCGCACCCGAGGGTGCCCTGCGCACGGCCACCATATAGCTCAGGCAAAAATGCCTGTCTCAAGGATGACGCTATGCGCCTTAGTTTCGCGGGCGACTAAACCCGGTCACTGATGAGCAGTGACGAGCCGAAGCCTAGCCACGGGATCAGGCGCAAACAAGCGCTTGGGATTTTCTAGGAAATTTCACTCAGGGGAAAGGGAGTTGTCCCGCTTTGGTCGCTGGGATGCACGCACCTTCTGTTTCAAACCGTGATCTTCGGCAACTGCCATCCCCAGCTCACCGAAGCCAGGCGCAGTGCGATGCAGGCGGCTGCGGCCAGCAGTGCGGCGCTCACCGGCGGTACACCCAGGCGCCGGGCGATGATCAGCGCGGCGGCGCCGGTGAAGGCAGAGCTGGCATACAGGTCGGCCTGCAGCACCATCGGAATGCGCGCCAGCACGATATCGCGAATGACCCCGCCACCGACGCCGGTGATGGTGCCCATCAGCATCGAGACGAAGGGCGAGATGCCGAAGTTCAGTGCCTTCTGTGCACCGGCGATGGCGAACAGGGCCAGGCCTGCGGTATCCAGCAGGGTCAGCAGCGACTCCGACAGGCTGAACACCTGGGTATGAAAGACAAAGGCCAGCAGCCCCATGGCAAACGCCAGGGCCGGATAGCGCCAGTCGCGTATCGCGTTGGGGGGCGTGGCGCCGATCAGCAGGTCGCGGGTGACGCCGCCACCCAGGGCCACGATGAAGACAATCACCATCACCCCCAGCAGATCCAGGCCCGCGCGCATGGCACTGATCGCACCTTCAACGGCGAACACGGCGGTACCGACCAGGTCCGCAAGCAGCACCACCTGTTCGACTCGGGTTTTCATCAGCGGGTCCCTCTCTGGCCTGGGCGGGATACCACAACATTAGACGGTGAGTGGAGAGCCGTGAGGTGGGGCGGGGAGGCGATTTTGCTGATATCCGTTCTCTCCCGCGTAGCAGAGAGATCGTTGACGTCAAGATAGTGGCAAATTAATATTGTGACATCATATTAATATCATTCGTGCAGAAAACGGGCTGCCTGTCTCCTTGTAGAGAGATCAGGCGGCCCGTTTTTTGTGTGGAACGCCGAGATTTTTGACATGGACGTTCGCCAGTTCGCCTTCCTTGCGGGGCAGCCTTCTGCATCCCTGAAAAAACGTGACCATTTCCTCGGGTTGCCCAAGCGCGGGATAGCGTTCCTGCTGGCGAACGTCATGTTCTGGCAGCCGCTGTGGGCCCAGGCGGACGGCATCGTGGTCAGTGCGCCGGGGACGACGCTCGGGCAGGCGGGCAATGGCGTGCCCATCGTCAACATCGCCGCCCCGAACGGCAGCGGTCTGTCGCACAACCAGTTCCAGGACTACAACGTCGGCAGCAACGGCGTCATCCTCAACAACGCCACCGGCCGTACCCAGTCAACGCAACTGGGTGGGATCATTCTCGGCAACAGCAACCTCAACGGGCGTGCCGCGTCGACCATCCTCAACGAGGTCAACGGTGGTAGCCCCAGCCAGTTGCGTGGCTATACCGAAGTGGCGGGGCAGTCGGCCCATGTGATCGTCGCCAACCCCTATGGCATCACCTGTAACGGCTGTGGCTTCATCAACACGCCGCAGGCGACGCTGACCACCGGCAAGCCGGTGATCGAAAACGGCGAGGTCAGCCGTTACCAGGTGGACAAGGGCAGTGTGTCTATCGAAGGCGCAGGCCTGAATGCCAACAATCTCGACCGCTTCGAGATCATCACCCGCTCGGCCAAGCTCAATGCCGAGATCCAGGCAAAGAACCTGGCGATCATTGCCGGCGCCAACGACGTCGATGCCAAGACCCTCCAGGCCACCGCGCGCGCGGCTGATTCGGCGAGTGCTCCGCAACTGGCGATCGACTCCTCGGCGCTGGGCGGCATGTACGCCGGGGTGATCAAGCTGGTGGGTACCGAAGCCGGGGTCGGGGTGAAGCTCGATGGCAAGATGGTCGCCAGTGGTGGCGATATCCAGCTCGATGCCAACGGCCACTTGAGCATGGTTGACGCGGCGGCCACCGGTGCGGTCAACGTCAAGGCCCAGAGTCTGGAAACGAAGGGGCCGGTCTATGCCGGCACCACCCTGGAAGTGAAAACTCAGGGCGACCTGACCAGTCAGAACAACCTGGTGGCCAAGGACCGCATCACCGTGAACAGCGGCGGCCAGTTGACCAACCACGGCATCATCGAGGCCGGGGTCAATGCCGATAACAGCCGCAACACCGAGGGCGACGTTGAAGTCACCGCGCAGAACTTCAGCAACAGCGGCAAGAGTGTCATCGCCAGCCGCGACCTGAAGGTCACCGCCACCCAGACCCTGAACAACCAGGGCGGCACACTGAGTGGCAAGCGCCAGGTCACGGTCACTGCCGGCACCCTCGACAACCAGAACCAGGGCCGGGTCCTGAGTTCGGACAGCCTGATCCTGACCGCCGACACGGCGTTGAACGGGCAGGGCGGCCTGATCAACAGCGTCGGCCAACTGACTGCGACCCTCGGCCATCTGAACAACAATGCCGGTGAGGTCTCCAGCAAGGCCAGCAGCACGCTGACCCTCGGCTCGATGGACAACCTCACCGGCCTGGTGATGGCTGAAAATACCCTGAGCCTCACCGCCACCGGCACGATCAACAATCAGAACGGCGTCCTCTCCGGCTGGCAGGGCCTGACCGTCACCGGCACCGGCCTGGACAACCGCAACAACGGTACCGTCTCCAGCCGCAGCGGTGGTGTCGCAGTCACCCTCAGCGGTGCGCTGCTCAACAGCCAGGCGGGTGCGGTGGTCAGCCAGAAGGCCCTGACCATCACCGCCGACAGCCTCGACAACAGCGACCAGGGCGTTCTCTCCAGCGGCGCGGCCCAGAAGCTGACCGTCACTGGCCTGCTCGACAACACCCTGGGCGGCGCCATCACCAGCTCGGCTGCCTTGACCCTGCAGGCGATGGCCCTGAACAACGCCGGCACGATCAGCGCCGATGATGCCCTGAGTTTCACCGGCACCGACCTGGACAACAGTCACGGCAACCTCACCGGCAATGCCGGGGTCACTCTCGACCTGCTTGGGACCCTGACCAATCACTACGGCAAGCTCTCCAGCGCCGGCCCATTGCTGGTCCAGCGCAGTGCGCAGATCGACAACCAGCACGGCGGTATCAACAGCCAGGGCCTGCTGACCCTGCTCACCGGCAGCCTGGACAACAGCCAGCAGGGCACCATCGGTGCCACCGACGCCGTGCTGATCACTGCCAGCGGCCACGTCGACAACAGCACCGATGGCCTGATCGCCAGCCGTAACGCCGACCTGCAACTCAATGCCGACAGCCTGGGCAATGCCAAGGGCTCGCTGCAGGGCAAGGGCGCGGTCAGCCTGACCGCCACGGGCGATATCGACAACCAGAGCGGCAAGGTCATCGCCCAGGACGGTGACCTGACCATCACTGCGGCCAACCTCGACAGCCGCGGTGGTTTGCTGTCCAGCGTCAAGGGTGCCTTCGAAAGCCACATCATTGGCGTCTTGAAGAATGGCCTGAACGACAACAGCCAGGGCGGCACGATCCAGGCGCAGCGCCTGGCCCTCAATGCCTTCGGCGGCATCGACAACAACGGTGGCCGCATCGCCGCCCAGGCCGGCGACGCGCTGCTCGATGCCCGCAGCGGCAATATCGACAACCGTAACGGCGGCCTCTACGCCTCTAACCTGGTGCAGGTCAGCGGCACCGACCTGGACAACAGCGGTGACCAGGGCGGCAAGATCAGCGCCAGCGAAATCAGCTTCTCCCTGCTGGGCAAGCTGAACAACCGCCAGGGCATCATCGAAAGTGGCAGCACCCTGTCGACCACGGCGGCCAGCCTGGACAACCAGAACGGCCAACTGCGCTCGCTGGGCCGTAGCCTCAAGACCCTCTTCGCCATCGGCGGCCTGCTCGACAACAGCAACGGCACCCTGGAAACCGCCAACACCGACCTGGGGCTCGACGCCGGCAGTTTCCGCAACCAGGGCGGTAGCCTGCTGCACGTCGGTACCGGGATCTTCGGCCTCTCCATGGCCAACCTCGAGGACGTCGGCGGCCGACTGGTCACCCACGGCGACCTGACGCTGGACGGCGACAGCTGGACCAACAGCACCTCGATCCAGGCCGAGCACCTGACCGTCAACGTCAACCGCCTGACCCAGACCGCCAGCGGCCAACTGCTGTCGACGTCGGGCCTGAAGGGCCGCGGGATCGACTGGCGCAACGATGGGCTGTTCGGCACCGACGGTGCCCTGGATATCGACCTGAGCGGCCACTACAGCGGCAAGGGCCGCCTGAGCAGCCTCGGTACCCTGGACTTCCACGCGGCGCAGGCCGATCTGCAGAGTACAGCGAGCATCGCCGGCGGTGGCGACACCACGATCAACCTCGATGCCTTGCTCAACAACGCCGGGCGCGTGACCTCCAGCAACAACCTGAAACTGACCGCAGCCGGTGTGACCAACACCGGCACCCTGGGCAGCGGCAAGGACCTGCTGGTCACCACCGGGGCGCTGGTCAACGACCAGGGCCTGATCTCCAGCGGCGGCGACCTGCAGTTGCTGGCCAGCCGCTTCACCAATAGCTACGCGCAGGTCTACAGCCTGGGGACGGCGTTGATTGCCCGCGACGGGGCGGGGACCCAGGCCGATCTGCTGGATAACCGCTCGGGGGATATCGAGAGCCTCGGCAAGCTGACGATTGCGGCGACGACCGTCAACAACGTCATGGATGTGCTGGAATACACCGAGCATGAAAAGAGTGCCACGGGCATTACCCGGCTTTCCTGCACGCTGATCCCCGTGGCCGGCTGCGATGATCGGGGTGGTGGCCGTATCAACGGCCTGTGGGAACTGGCGGAAACCGATCGCCTGAATGTCACCCGCAGCACCGCAGCCGCCAGCCTGACCAGCGGCGCCGACCTGCAGATCGACACGCAAACGCTGAACAACACCAGCAGCCTCATTGCCGCGACCGGCAATGTGCAGGTCAACGCCAGCACGATCAACAACAAGGGCTTGCAACCGCAGGAAATCAAAACCACGCGCCGCTACTGGAGTTTCGTCAACGAAACCGGCGCCGCGGCCGGCGCTGCCGCCACGTTCAACGCCAGAAACAACCCGACGCCCTCGGCTTCCTACGGTTCGGACCTGAGTGCGTTCTTCCGCTGGGCGACCGTCGACCTGGGGGGGACTTCAGTCACCACCAACATCAGTGACAAGTCCTACGATGCCATCATCCAGGCCGGTGGCAATGTCACGCTCGATGCCGATAACAAGATCAGCAACAGCGTCATCCGGCCTTTTTATGAGTATGTCGCAGCAGGCCGCACCGCCGCCGACACGGGGACGGGTAACGGTTTTTCGACGGCGGTGTACATCAACGCGCAGCTCCCGCCCGACCTGGCCCAGCAGCAGATCAACCCGGTGGCCTTGCCCGGCTTCAGCTTGCCGACAGGCCAGAACGGTCTGTTTCGCCTGAGCGGGCAGGGCAGTACGGCCCAGGCCGCCAACCCGCCGCATGTACCGGGCCTGCCGGATACCTCGGGGCGCTCCAGCCCGCAGAAATACCTGATCGAAACTAACCCGGTGCTCACCGACCTCAAGCAGTTCATGAGTTCGGACTACCTGCTGTCCAACCTGGGCTACGACCCGGACACCAGTGCCAAGCGCCTGGGCGATGGTTTCTACGAGCAGAAACTGATCCAGCAAGCGGTGACCGCCCGTACCGGGCAGCGTTTCATCGATGGGCAGACCTCCGATGACGCGATGTTCAAGTACCTGATGAACAACGCGATCGCCAGCAAGCAGCAGCTGAATCTGCAACTGGGCGTAACCCTGACCTCCGAACAGGTCGCGGCGCTGACCCACGATATCGTCTGGATGGAAAACCAGACCATCAACGGTGAGCAGGTCCTGGTTCCGGTGCTTTACCTGGCCAATGCCAATAACCGCCTGGCGGACAATGGCGCGCTGATCCAGGGCGCTGATGTGAGCCTGATCGCCGGCAAGGACCTGGAAAACGCCGGCACCCTGCGGGCCAGCAACAACCTGAAGGCGACCGCCAACAATGACCTGGTGAACAGCGGTCTGCTGGAGGCGGGCAATCGCCTCGACGCCTTGGCGAACAACAACCTCAGCAACAAGGCCGGCGGGATTATCGCCGGGCGCGACGTGAGCGTGACGGCCGTCACGGGCGATGTGCGCAACGAGCGGACGGTGACCACGCATCAGAGCCATGACGGCCTGATCAGCCATCGCAAGGATTTTGCGGACAGTGCTGCGCGTATCGAGGCGGGTAACGCTCTTGCCGTGACCGCAGGACGCGATATTCGAAACAGCGGCAGTGTCTTGCAGGCCACAGGTGATGCGCAGCTCCAGGCAGGAGGAGATCTTGCCATCATCTCCACCGAACAGGTCAGTCAGAGCAATAGTCTTCTGAAGAAAGGCAGTTGGAGCCAGAGCCAGACGGTTCAGAATGCTAGCCAGGTGCAGGTGGGCGGTAGCCTCACCGCTAAGGCTGGGCAAGACGTTAATGTGGTTGCCAGCTCCATTGTCGCCAATCAGCAACTGGCTCTGTCTGCCGAGCGTGACGTTTTCATAGCTTCTGCTGCGAACGAAAGTCATGCAGCGCTCCAGACCAAAAAGTTAACCAGCAGTACTGATCAGGTGCGTCAGCAATCTTCTGTCATTCAGGCCGGGGGCGATCTTTCCATTCAGGCCGGGCAAGATTTGACGCTGGTTGCCAGCCAAGTAAAGGGCACACAGAACGTTGCCTTGGATGCTAACCGCGATATCAGTGTGTTGTCCGCCAAGGATGAGAGCGCTTCGTTCTTTTTCAAGAAAAGCAAAGGCTCATTCGGTCGCAGTCAGAGCGAGCAGCGGGAGAGCTACGACAGCACCAACGTCGCTTCCGTGGTGGAAGCCGGCAAGGACCTGACCATTAATGCCAGCAAGGGCACCGATGGTGCCATGAACATCAATGGCGGTCGTGATGTCACCATCATCGGCAGCAAGCTCAAGGCACATGACGACCTGATGGTCGCGGCCCAAGGTGATGTCACCGTGCTGTCGGGGGTCGAGGAGCATGGTTCCTACAGCAAGAAAACCAAGTCCGGTTTCCTTGGGCTTTCCAAAAGCAGTAAGAGTCAGCTGAAAACCACGGCGAGCCAGGTCGGTAGTGAGCTGGACGCGGGTAATGATGTGGTGGTGGCTGCGGGTAACGATATCCGCTTGCGCGCCAGTCAGATTAGCGCCGCTAACGACAGCGAGCTACGCGCCGGACTGGTCAACAGCACCGGTGACATCAACCTTGTTTCCGCAAACGATACGGCTTACAGCCGTACCGAGGCATATAAAAAGAAATTTGGTTACACGGAAAGACCAACTTCGATAGCGATCTCGTCGGCGAAGAAGGCCGGTCGTGAAGCGCAGAGCAGCACCAGCGTCGGCAGCCAAGTGAACGCTGATCGCGATGCCAGTTTGCAGGCCAAGCGAGACATCAACCTTATTGGTAGCGGTATCAGTGCTGGGCGTAACGTCAGCTTGGGTGCTGGGCGTGATGTGAACGTGGTTGCCGCCCAGAACACCAGCAGCGAACGCACGTGGGAGAAGAAAAAGGAGACGGGTTCAGGTTTCTCCAGCAATGGTAATGGCATCGGTGTTTTTGCCGGTACTGAAGGCACCACGAAAAAAGACCGTATCGAGCGTGAGACTGCGGCCGGCAGCCAGATCAGTGCCGGGCAGGACCTGGCGATTAATGCCAAGCGAGACATCAATCAGGTTGGCTCAGATCTCAAGGCATCCCACGACATTGATCTAACGGCTGGGCGAAACATCAACATCGATGCGGCCCGAGAAAGCCTGCTTAAAGAGCAGATTCGAGAGAAGGAACGCAACGGGCTGGGTGTGTCGCTCAATCACAACTACGCCAATACCAAGGATGCTGTCAGCGGGGCTGGGAAGGGAGAGGATAACGTCAGCAAGGGGTCGAGCACGCTTAAGGCCGTGGACTCGGTAGGGCAGTTCCTCAACGGCCCCACGGTCGATGCCAAATTCGGTAATAGCAAGCAGAGCAACAGTCAGCAAGTTGTTGAGCAAACCAATCGGTCCTCAACGCTTAGCGCCGGTAATGACCTGAATTTGTCGGCTGGTAATGATGCGTTGGTCCGTGGCGCTCAGCTGGATGCCGGGCGTGACATCAACATCAAAGGTCGAGATGTGGTGCTGGATGCTGCCAAGGGCAGCATCAGTCAGGAAACCCGCGAAAGTCTAAGCTGGGGCGGTATTCATGGAGGCACCAGCGGAGGTTTTAAAGTCGGTGTCGGTGGAAGCCATGGCGTAGCCAGTGGCGACAGCAGCCAGGGCACTTCGACTGTTACTCAGTTGGGGGCCGGTCGGGACGTCAACCTGCAGGCAAGCAATGACCTGAATCTGATCGGTACCCAGGCCAAGGCCGGTCGCGACATCGACCTGAAGGCCGGCAACGAGCTGAACATTCGGTCCACTCAGAATGGCTATTCCACCGAAAACAACAGAAGCAGTGGTGGTGGGGAGGTTGGCTTCACCTTCGGTTCCGAAGGGGTTGGCGTGTACGCGAGTGTCAGCTTGGGCAAGGGCAATCTCGAGCGCGAAGGTGAGCGACAGCAGGAGGCGTATCTGTATGCCGGAGACCGCCTGAGTTTCAACAGTGGAAAAGACACTAACGTTTCTGGGGCAACCTTACGTGGGGATGAGGTTGTCGGTCGTGTCGGTGGTGACCTGAATGTCTCGTCTGCTGTGGATACCGGTACCGTCAAAGGCAAAGAGTTCGATATCAATGTAACGGTTACCGTTGGTCCAGGCGCTGGCGTCAGCGGCTCGGTGGGATATGGAGCAACCACTGGCAAGACGAATTGGGTAGGTGAGCAGACCAGCATTACCGGAAAGGAAAAAGTCGATATCCGCACTGAAAATCACACCCAGATTGATGGGGCGTTGATCGCTGCTGATAACGGAAACCTGAAGCTGGACACTGGAACACTGGGGTTTAGTGATATTGCCGGTAAGGACAAGGAGCATGGTTACTACCTGAATGTCGGTGGCAGTTATAACCAGAGCGGTTCCGGTGGCACTGCGCAGGACCCTAGCCAGACGGGTAAAGGCGAGGAAGGGAAGACCGGCTGGAGTGTCAGTGGTTGGAACTACGAAAAAGACAAAGAGCAAATTGTCAGGGCAACCGTAGGTGCAGGGGACATCATTGTCCGTAAGGACGCCGAAACGGGTGGAGACTCAACCCAAGGGCTTAACCGCGATGTCGGGAAGGCATACGAGGTAACCAAAGATAAAGAAAGTCGGACGGACCTGTACGCTTCGGGGACGTCAGTAGGGGCTGTGCTGGATCCCGGTAAAACCTATGACCAGTGGAAACGGAATGTTTCGCTATATGGGGAGAATAGCGTGGAGGCACTCAGGAGTCTTAAGGATCTCTTGGGTACCATGGAGTTTCTCGCAAAGAATATCGATGACCTCGATATGGCTTCGCGGGTCGCGAATAATGTAATTAATCTAAATCGTAGTCTTCGTTATCTCTCCAGTAAGGATCAAACAAGAAGGGAGGAGGGTGTTCGCTATCTGCTGAGCGGTACAAAAGCTGGTCAGTTAGAGGGAGAGGCCAAAGGATTAATCACTGGCATTGCAGAGATGGCTGGTCAGGATCCAGCTAAAGCCATGCTTCTCATGAATTTGATTGCGAAGTATGAGCAGCCTCAAGGTGCTGCACAGCAGAATTTCGTGCCTGTAGCCATAGGTGGTGCGCTGATTGCCGGTATGGCGGCAACCTTGTTAGCTGCTGGAGCCGCTACTCCAGAAAATCAGGCTCGGATGAGCGAGGCGATCAACTCTATCATTCATGAGGCTAGCGAGCGCAGCTCAAAAGTAATGGTGGATCTGCAGGTTAGGCTAGCTGTAGAGCTGGTGAAGGTTTACTACGGGACAACTTTCCCTGTTCATCTGCTTGACGATGAAAGCCGTGCGCTGGTCAACCCGATTTTGGAAGGGCAAGGTTCCAATCCGGCGAGTGGTGGGTATGCTGCAGGGGGCCAGCCAACCTCGGTACCTACCGCCGGGGGCAGTCAGATTGTGGATTCAAGAGGAGAAATCTATACTTCTCCAGTAGATAGCCTTCCTTCATCAGGGAACATATATAACGGCAGCGACGGAGAGAGCAATAATGTAGGAAGCGAAGAAGGTGTTGATAAGTGGAGTCGTGCTCCTAAAAGCCTCCAGGACGAAATGGCACTGAGCGCTGCCAAGGAAGGGCAGGGAGTGGTGATTATAAAGAATCTTAAAGACTCTAGATATTTGGGTATGGATAAGATGGAGCTTAAGATAAAATCATCGAACGGGCAGGATTCAGTTGTGCATTATGTTCGAGATCCTAAGACGGGTGAGCTTTATGACTTTAAATTCAAAAAACATAGTGTTGATGATGTGAAGCCGTGGGGTAATGATCCATCAGTTCCATCTATAGATCCTCCTTATAAACATCCAGGTTCAGACTGATTATGAAGGTTATTTGTAGAATAGATAATTTGTACGAAATAAAAGATGCTGGTGTTTTGAGTAGGCTTGAGGAGTATATTCGTTATCCTGATGGTGAATTTGGTCTTGTCTTGGGTAGGGAATATACTGTTTATGGGGTTGTTTTTTGGGATAATGCGCCTCTGGTTTATATTTTTTTGGATGCGGAGGATGATTATCCTAAGCCAGTAGCTATGGATTTTTTTGAATTAACCGATGTTGAGCTCTCCAAATGTTGGGTGCTTTCATATTCTCCTCAAGGGGCTAAAGATTCGTCTAGCTCCTTGGTGTTTAAGGAGTGGGCAGAGGATCCTGCCTTTTATGAGAAGCTTGTAGAGGGTGATGAAGCAGCTACTGATGTGTTTAAAAAGTATCGCTCATTCATGGATTCTGAGGGTGGCTCTAGCCGTTAAATTGCAAAAAAGGTGACGTGCAAAAAAAACAAAAAAGGTGACGGATTTGAGTGGCACTTACTTAACGTCCAAGTACCTGAGCTGAAAGCGAAAAATGAAGAAGGGCTGATCTTGGTCTACGGTGATAGTTGCGAACACACACCAAGCACAAAGGATGCAGCCCCTCGGGAAAATAAATCCGTCCCCGTTTCGGTCCGATCATGATCTCGGGAATGACATGCGTGGGACAGGATATGACGTCATAGTCTGGATTGAGGAGGCTGTGGCTCTAAATGGATTTCTTGCTCCTAAAATATTTATTCACTCAGCCAACGTATCCGCTCGTTTGAAAATGGAGCGGGGTGTTGAGAATATAATTTCTATGAGTAATAGTCGTGGATAATTTAAATTATTTGTTTGCTAGGCTGGAAGAAATTTCAAAGGATGCGAAAACGGGGACTGCGAAAACCGAAAACGGGGACCGAAAACGGGGACGGATCTATTTTCTGAACCAGAAACGGGGACGAATTTATTTTCTCCGATAATGCTCTGCAACGAGGCCAGTTGACAGGAACAGATCGTTTCGTGGGCGAGGTGGAGAGTACTGTTGAAACGAATTCCGAAGCGGCTGAAGCGAGGCTCGGGAAATAAATCCGTCCCCGTTTTTCCGTTTTTCGGTCCCCGTTTTTCGTTTTTATGGTACGGATGAGGCCGTGCGGGCGTCCGCTAAGAGCTGTGTTAAGAAGCTGCCGCGGAGCAAGCGTGACCCGATCTATACGGTGATCAACAGTCGTCGCCCGATGGAGCTGGTGGCCTTGATGCTGGGAAAACGGGGACGGATTTATTTTCTCGGGAAAACGGGGACGGATTTATTTTCTCCGGGAAAACGGGGACGGATTTATTTTCTCCGATCGCAGAAACGGGGACAGATTTATTTTCTGAACCGTTTGCTACTCTGAAAGCTTCAACGGAAGGAGGCTTCAGGTATGCCCAGGATGGGACGTATTGTTTTACCAAACTACCCGCACCATGTAGTACAACGCGGTCATAACCGTCAGATAGTGTTTGCGGATGCGGAAGATTATCACCGTTATCTCGAAAATCTGCGGGAACTCAAGGAAGTATTCGGCGTGAAGGTCTATGCCTATTGCCTGATGACCAATCATGTTCATCTTTTGCTAGCCCCCGGTGAAGCAGTTGCAGGGTTGGGCCAATTGATGAAGGCGCTGGCAGCACGGACGACACGTTATCGCAATCGGCTGGAGGGTCGTTCGGGCACCTTGTGGGAAAGCCGATACAAGTCCAGTGTCGTGCAATCGGATGCTTATCTGCTGGCGTGTTGTCGCTACATCGAACTGAATCCTGTGCGTGCTCGAATGGTCGCTGATCCGGTAGATTACCCATGGTCGAGCTATCAGGCTCGGATGAGTGGTGTAGAAAACGACTGTTTGCTGGATGTTGATCCTTGCTTCGCTGCTTTGGGTGATACTGCGAAAGAACGTGGCCAGCGTTACGAGGCATTTGTTCGACAAGCTGTTGCAACTGATGAAATCAGTCTGATCCGCGATGCTTTGCAAAGAAGTCAGTTGACCGGGACGGATCGTTTCGTGGACGAGGTGGAAAGGATTATTGGCTTACGGATAGAGAAACGAGGTCCGGGGCGGCCGGCTCGAGAGTCAGGAAAATAAATCCGTCCCCGTTTTTCCGTCCCCGTTTTTCCGGTCCCCGTTTTTCCGTTTTTCCATATTCCCAAGGACAGGGCCTGGGCTAGTGCAATTAACCCAGGCTGAGTTCGGCTTGTATGTGGATATGGTCAGGAATGGAGGTCTTCAGGGGGGCGCGCTAAGGGCATATGAAGGTATGTTGCGAGCTGGTAATCCGGGCCTCAGCGAGGGTTCGGGTCAAAAATTAATAAATTTGTTTAATAGCAGAAAATGACTATTTCAATTTTTGAGATTTCTATCAGGAAAGAGCTTGATATGAAGAGAGTCTCTGCCCTGTTCTCAAACTATTTTGGTATTCCAGTTGGGAACTTTGTAGGGATTGATGATTTTTGGGAGATTAAATCCTCTGAGCAGAAATATCTGGTCGGAGTTAGACTGGATGTTAGTGAAGTCGGCTACAAAACTCTTGTTGTGTGCTATTGCTATTTTGAATTATATGGTGATTCGTTAGGTGGTCTCGCAAAGTATCTTGCGGTTGAGTTGGGGACAGATGTTGCTATTGGCGATTATGTTCATACGTCCGATGTTGTGAATGGGCGGCTCATGGTCTTTTCTGCTGATGGGGAAGTTGCGTATGGTTTCGAGAGTTGCGAGTCTTCCGGGTTTGATGTTGAGTTTTCTGATAAAAGTAAAAAAAATAAGAGGTGAAAATAACAAAAAAGGAGAAAAGGGAGAAACGGGACGGGAGAAGCGGGACGGATTTATTTCCTGAACCGTTTGCTACTCTGAAAGCTTCAACGGAAGGAGGCTTCAGGTATGCCCAGGATGGGACGTATTGTTTTACCAAACTACCCGCACCATGTAGTCCAACGCGGTCATAACCGTCAGATAGTGTTTGCGGATGCGGAAGATTATCACCGTTATCTCGAAAATCTGCGGGAACTCAAGGAAGTATTCGGCGTGAAAGTCTACGCCTATTGCCTGATGACCAATCATGTTCATCTTTTGCTGGCCCCCGGTGACGCGGTTGCAGGGTTGGGCCAGTTGATGAAGGCGCTGGCAGCACGGACGACACGTTATCGCAATCGGCTGGAGGGTCGTTCGGGCACTTTGTGGGAAAGCCGATACAAGTCCAGTGTCGTGCAATCGGATGCTTATCTGCTGGCGTGTTGTCGCTATATCGAACTGAATCCTGTGCGTGCTCGAATGGTCGCTGATCCGGTAGATTACCCATGGTCGAGCTATCAAGCTCGGATGAGTGGTGTAGAAAACGACTGTTTGCTGGATGTTGATCCTTGCTTCGCTGCTTTGGGTGATACTGCGAAAGAACGTGGCCAGCGTTACGAGGCATTTGTTCGACAGGCTGTTGCAACTGATGAAATCAGCCTGATCCGCGATGCTTTGCAAAGAAGTCAGTTGACCGGGACGGATCGTTTCGTGGACGAGGTGGAAAGGATTATTGGCTTACGGATAGAGAAACGAGGTCCGGGGCGGCCGGCTCGAGAGTCAGGAAAATAAATCCGTCCCCGTTTTTGTCCCGTTTTTGTCCCCGTTTTTCCGGTCCCCGTTTTTCCGTTTTTCACGCGTCCCCGTTTTTCCGTTTTTCGTTTTTCGTTTTTAATAGTGTTTAAAGATTGTGCTGCTGGAAGTGTTCCTGTTGTTCAGTCGGTTCTGATGTTATCTCTTGATGACTTGGGGCGAACACCGAGAACCAAGCCTTTTTCCATGTGCTCAGTGATGCGGGCTGAGAGGGCTTCACGCTCCTCTGCGCTGGGCAAGCTGGACAGCAGTTTTGCTGCTTGCGCACGTTTGTAGTTTTCGAAGTTTCTGTCGTCGACGTCGTAAGGGATTCCGTGTATGTTGGGTTTTATCAATAGTTTTCCGGGGGTTTGATTGAAGGCCAGCTCCAGCAGGGTCGGGTTGTTGTTTTTTATTGTCCGGATGCTTTTATTGTCGGTAACGGTGATTTCTGGTTTTAGCCAACTGCCTGCGGCCATTCTGGTTCTTGCATCGCCATTTTTTTTGGGCCAACTTGTCAACTCAGTCCAGCCACTGCCTGTCTCGTTGCGCATTATCGTTTTCTTCAGCGTCTTCTCGTTGGAGGCATTGACGCCCAGTCTGGAGGTGTAGAACTTTGTTGTGCTGTTAGCGCTTTTTATTCGCCAGAGATCAGGAAGCACCGTGCGGGGGCTTGGAGTTGAAATGTGTCCATCGCGATCTACTCGATTGACGGGGTCAGCCAGGCAATACAGATAGCTGTTTATGCCGCCAGCACCAAAAGGGCTCCAGCGGTCCGGGCTATTGAAACGCATCAATACCGGATTGAAGACACGATAGCCATTACCCAGCGGATAGTGCCCAGTGATCGGATCGGCTCTTTCGCCCTTGAAGCCCAGCAAGTTGCCCAGGACACTCGTTATCTTGCCATGACCATAGGGTGTATAGGCGATGGGGTGGTCGATGGCGCCTCGGAGGGTTTTCAGCACCGAGCGTTGCGAGTCTGTGGCCAGTAGCCAGGTGTCCTGGGCATCATCCTGGCGCTGTTGCTGAGCCAGTAGCTGGTTGTCGTGTTGAAAAAAACGGGTCTGTTTAGCGCCCTGGATCTCGTTGGCCAGGCGGCTTTCGCAGTAGAAACGCAGGAGATTGGCTTGGTTTGATACAGCGCAGTCGATCAGGCGATCCAGTGGATCGTAGTGATAGCGACACAGTAGGGTTCCGCGGGGGAGCGTCAGCATTGGCCAGACTCCAGGCAGGGTCGAAACTGCTGTGCCGAGTGTGGGCTTTTTCCGGGTCATTGCCTACTGGCAGAACTATCAGGTTCGTACCCCTGCTTGCAGAGCTATCGACTGCCTGATCCCCAGTCTGCTGATCGATGCTGACAGCCCCACCGATGTGCTCCACGCCAACGCCGAGAAACGGGGACCGAGAAACGGGGACGGATTTATTTTCTCCGGTAATGCTCCGCAGCGAGGCCCGTTGACAAGAACAGATCGTTTCGTGGGCGAGGTGGAGAGTATTGTTGAAACGTTGTCCGGAGCGGCCGAAGCGAGGCTCGGGAAATAAATCCGTCCCCGTTTTTCGTCCCCGTTTTTTGGTCCCCGTTTTTTCGTCCCCGTTTTTTCCCGTCCCCGTTTTTTGCCGTTTTTTGTCGAGCTAGCGGCGCTGATGCTGACTTTATCTTCTTTATTTGCCGTGCCAGCCAGGGCGTCCGGAAAACGGTATTTTGGAGGGGGTGAGTAGAGGGCGGCTTTGTTGAGGAAGAATTATGTGTCTGTGTGCTTGGAAGTCCGTTGATATTTATGTCTTATATTTTCTCTTGAGTTGGCTGGCTTAGGGGTTAATTACCAGAAGGTCGATAGAGGGTGACTTCAGGTTCAATGTTGCTTTGTGAGCCAAGAGAGGGCGAGGCCACTGTCTGTCTGCCAGATTCAGGCTGGGGAGAAGTGGTCGTCGCCTTCCTGATTGGAAGAAAAGGTGCTGTTCTTTTGTAAGTGGATATTTAATATCTTCTGGAGGGGTTTAATAACTGGCTGAACGGATAGGTTTTTTATTATTTGGAAATAATGAAGTTCGCTCTGAAGTTGCGTGTGAATATACGTAGGGAGTGGCCGTAGCATAAAGACTACAAAACAGATGTTTACGCGGTGAAGGGAAGTGAGGAGGAGGGGGCGAACCTGAAGTGCTTGCAGTGTGCTGACGTGCCCATTCGCGGTTAAACCCACTCCCACACGACCGCGTCGTGATGAATGGCACCCGCCGAAAACTTTTCGCAGCCAGCGGACTTTTCACGCAGCCAGCGGACAGCCCCAGTCACGCAACCGCCCGAAGATGTCCCCACGTCAACGACTGGAGACATCGCAATGAAGGGACATTACGTCAACGTCCGCTCGGATTCCGGCGAGCAGTTCCAGGCCTACCTGGCCACATCCATCGATGGCCGCGGCCCGGGCGTGGTGCTCTGCCAGGAGATCTTCGGAGTCAACGCCGCCATGCGCGAAGTGGCGGACCAGTTGGCCGAGGAAGGCTACACGGTGCTGGTACCGGACCTGTACTGGCGCCAGGAGGCCGGGGTGGATCTGGGCTACAACGAAGCCGATTTCCAACGCGCCTTCGCCCTTTACCAGGCCTTTGACGAAGGCCACGGCATCCGCGACATCGCCGCCAGCCTGCGCCATTTGCGTGGCCTGGACGCCTGCAGCGCAGACGGTCTCGGCGTGGTCGGCTACTGCCTGGGGGGCAAGCTTGCCTACCTCGCCGCCTGTCGCCTGCCGGAAGTGGCCTGTGCCGTCGGCTACTACGGGGTGGGCATCGAGCAGGCCCTGAATGAACTCGAAGGCCTGAGTGGTCGCCTGGTCCTGCACTTCGCCGAACGGGATCAGTTCTGCCAGGCCGACGCCCGCGAGTCGATCATCGCCGCGTTGCAGCAGGCGCCGGGCACCGAAGCCTATGTCTACCCGAATGTCGATCATGCCTTCGCCCGTCCTGCCGGCGATCACTTTCACAAGCCTTCGGCACTGCTCGCCCACGAGCGCACCATCGCCGCGCTGCGCCGTACCATCGGCCCGGACTACAACCTGTCGGCACTGTGGGAAGAACATATCCGCCACGAGTTCGATACCCGTGACGTGCCCGCGACCATGGCGACCATGGTGCCCCAGCCTTACGTCAACCATATCCCGACCATGACCGGTGGCGTCGGCTACCGCGAGCTGGCGCGTTTCTATCGCTACCACTTCGTGCATGGCAACCCGCAGGACATGAGCCTGACGCCGATCTCGCGCACCGTGGGGGCCTCGCAGATCGTCGACGAGTTCATCATGAGCTTCACCCACGACCGTGAGATCGACTGGCTGCTGCCGGGCGTGGCCCCCACCGGGCGTTTTGTCGAGATTCCGATGCTAGGCGTGGTCAAGTTCCGCGGGCCGAAGCTCTATCACGAGCATATCTACTGGGACCAGGCCAGCGTGCTGGTGCAGATCGGCCTGCTCGACCCCACCGGCCTGCCGGTGGCCGGGGCGGTGACCGCGCACAAGCTGCTCGATGAAAGCCTGCCGTCGAACACGCTGATGCCCAGTTGGGCCGCCAGCGCCGACCTGCCGATCGAGGGTTGAGCCATGTCCATGAACCTGCAGGACAAGGTGGCGCTGATCAGTGGCGGCGCGACCCTGATCGGTGTCGCCGTCGCCGAGGCGCTGGTCGCCGCCGGCGCCCGGGTGGCGCTGCTGGATATCGATCCCAGGGGCGCCGAGGTGGCGGCGGGCCTGGCCGACAACGGCCTGTTCGTGGCAGTGGACCTGACCGACGATGCCGCTCTCGGCGACGCGGTGGGGCAGGTCCGGCAACGCTGGGGCCGGATCGACCTGGTGATCAACCTGGCTTGCACCTACCTCGACCAGGGCATCGCCTCCGACCGCAGTGAGTGGCTGCGCGCCCTCGACATCAACCTGGTGTCGGCGGTGCAACTGGTGCGTACGGTGCACGCCGACCTCAAGGCCAACGGCGGCGTGGTGATCAATTTCACCTCGATTTCCGCCGGCTGTGCCCAGACCGGGCGCTGGCTCTACCCGGTGTCCAAGGCCGCCTTGCAGCAGCTGACCCGGTGCATGGCCATGGACCTGGCCGCCGATGGCATCCGGGTCAACTCGGTGTCGCCGGGCTGGACCTGGTCGCGGGTGATCGCCGAAGTCAGCGGCGGTGACCGTGCCAAGGCCGACCGGGTGGCCGCCGACTATCACCTGCTCGGACGCCTCGGCGATCCGGCCGAAGTGGCCCAGGTGGTGGCCTTCCTCTGTTCGCCGGCGGCCAGCTTCGTCACTGGCGCGGACTACGCGGTGGATGGCGGCTACTCGGTGATGGGACCGGAGCGCAACCAGCCCGCCATTGCGCGGCTGGCCGAATAGAGCCGTTTTGCTCGCGCCGGGTGCGCGGGCTTTTTCTTCAAGACATTCGAACAACAGGAGACACTCCATGCGTCGCATCGCTATCGTCGGGGCCGGACAAGCCGGCCTGCAACTGGGCCTCGGGCTGCTTGCCCAGGGCTACCAGGTGAGCATCACCACCAACCGCACCGCCGAGCAGATCCGCGCCGGCAAGGTCATGTCCAGCCAGTGCATGTTCAACACCGCCTTGCAGACCGAACGCGACCTGGGCCTGAACTTCTGGGAAGAACAGTGCCCCGCGGTGGAAGGCATCGGCCTGACCGTGCCCAACCCGCAGCAGCCGGGCAGCAAGCTGATCGACTGGAGCGCGCGCCTGGAGCGTTACGCCCAGGCGGTGGACCAGCGCCTGAAGATGCCGGCGTGGATGGACGAGTTCGTCCGCCGTGGCGGCGAGCTGCAGATCGAGGACGTCGGCATCGCCGAACTGGAACGCCTGGCCGCCAGCCACGACCTGGTGCTGCTGGCCGCCGGCAAGGGCGAGATCGTCAACCAGTTCCCCAAGGACGCCGAGCGCACCCGCTTCAACCAGCCGCAACGGGCCCTGGCCCTGACCTATGTGAAGGGCATGACGCCGATGTCGCCGTACTCGCGGGTGGCCTTCAACCTGATTCCCGGGGTGGGCGAGTACTTCGTGTTCCCGGCGCTGACCCTGAGCGGGCCGTGCGAAATCATGGTTTTCGAAGGCATCCCCGGCGGTCCGATGGACTGCTGGCAGGACGTGCAGACCCCCGAGCAGCATCTGCAACGCAGCCTGGAGATCGTGCGCCGTTATGTGCCGTGGGAAGCCGAGCGCTGCCGTCATGTCGAGCTGACCGATGCCGGCGGCGTGCTGGCCGGACGCTTCACGCCGATGGTGCGCAAGCCGGTGCTGGAGCTGCCCTCGGGCCTGCCGGTGTTCGGCATGGCCGATGCCCTGGTGGTCAACGACCCGATCACCGGGCAGGGCTCCAACAACGCCGCCAAGTGCAGCAAGGTCTACCTCGACGCGATCCTCGCCCACGGTGACCAGCCGTTCACCCCGCAGTGGATGGTGCAGACCTTCGAGCGCTACTGGGACTACGCCCAGCACGTGGTCGGCTGGACCAACAGCATGCTGCTGCCACCGCCTGAGCATCTGTTGCAGTTGCTCGGCGCCGCCGGGCAGTCGCAGGCCCTGGCTTCGGTCATCGCCAACAACTTCGACGATCCGCGCCGCTTCGCCCCGTGGTGGTTCGATGCCCAGGCCTGCCAGGCCTTCATCGCCAAGCTTTCGCCCGTGGCCGCCTGAGGAGTGATGGATATGAACGCAATGCACCTGCCTCTGGACCTGATCGCTGCCGACAGCAGCGAGCCCCGCGCCCTGCGCAACCTGCTCGGCCAGTTCGCTACCGGGGTCACCGTGATCACCACCCGTGGCGCCGACGGGCGCAAGGTCGGCATGACCGCCAACTCGTTTTCCTCGGTGTCCCTGGACCCGCCGCTGGTGCTCTGGAGCCTGGCGCGTACGGCGCCGAGCGTGAGCGACTTCCTCGCCGCCAGCCACTTCGCCATCAACGTGCTGGGCAGCGACCAGCACGGCCTGTCCGGGCACTTTGCGCGGCCGGCGGCGGACAAGTTCGCCGGCATCGAGCATGTCGAGGCCACGGCGGGCGTGCCGCTGCTGGACGGCGCCATCGCCACCCTGGTGTGTCGCAACCTGACCCAGTACGAGGGCGGCGACCACCTGATCTTCCTCGGTGAAATCGAGCACTACCGACACAGCGGCGGAGAACCGCTGGTCTTCCACGCCGGGCAGTACCGGGTCGCCGTCGCGCACCCCGAACTCGGCCGTTGAGTCTCCTGCCTCTTACAACAACATTCGGGTCTGTACGAAATGTCTTCAACGCCGCCTGGGCGAGCGCAGATGCATTTCCTACAGAGCCAAGGAGCCTTGCATGAACAACATCCGTAACCTGGCCTGTGCCCTCGCGCTCGGCAGTGGTGCCGCCCAGGCCTATGACCTGCCGGTGGTCAACCTCGGCCTCACCAGCTTTCTCGACGGCGGCCTGCCGGCGGGGCCGGGCTGGTACCTGCAGCAGTACTTCCAGAACTACAGCGCCAACCGCCTGGTGGACAAGAACGGCGACAAGCTGGGCTTGCCCAGGACCGAGCTGGATTACCAGGTCGCGGTCACCCAGGTCAGCTACCTCTCGGACCTGCGCCTGGGCAACGCCAGCCTCGGCCTGAACACCGTGTTGCCCATCGTGACCAAAATGAAGGTCGACGATGGTCTCGACAACGCGGCCCTGAAGGACCAGGGCGGGGTCGGCGACTGGCTGATCGGCCCGTTCATCCAGTTCGACCCGATCATGGGCAAGGACGGTCCGCTGTTCGTGCACCGCATCGAACTGCAGGTCAACCTGCCCACCGGCGAGTACAGCGACAAGAAGGACATCAACCCCGGCAACAACGCGGTGTCGTTCAACCCCTACTGGGCGGCGACCTACTGGTTCACCCCGAACTGGACGGCCTCGGTGCGTGCCCACTACCTGTACAACTTCAAGAACCACGACCCCGGCTACGGCTTCGGCGATGCCAGCGATATCCAGGCCGGCCAGGCCCTGCACGCCAACTTCGCCACCGACTACGCGGTCACCCCGCAACTGCGCCTGGGCATCAACGGCTACTGGCTCAAGCAGATCAGCGACACCCGGGTCGACGGCCACGAAGTCTCCGGGCGCCGGGAAAAGGTCTGGGCCATCGGGCCGGGGGCGATGTACAGCTTCTCCAAGGACGATCACCTGGTGTTCAACGCCTATTTCGAACAGGACGTGGAAAACCGCCCCGACGGCTCGCGGCTGCAGGTGCGTTATATCCACCACTTCTGATCGGCTCCTGGGCGTCAGTCTTCATCAGCGTTTGGCCTGCCCTGAGTGGCAGGCCTTTTTTTTTGAGTTTGAGGGAGTGCCATGGATTTCGATGCATTGATCTGCCGGACCGACCTGCAGGGGCGGCTGGTGTTTTTCAACGAGGCTTTCTGCGAGGCCCATGGGCTCACCCCGACCGCCGTGCAGCAGACGTACCTCGATGACCTTCTGCATCCGCAGGTGCCGCGGCGCCTGGTCGAGCACCTGTACCAGACCCTCGGCCGCGGCCGGCCCTGGCTGGGGCCGTTGTGCCACCGGCGCGGCGACGCTGGCGAGCTATGGCTGGAGCTGTACATCAAGCCGGTGCATGGGGCCACGGGTATCAGTGGTTACGGGGCGGTCTTCCTGCCCCTGGACGAGGCGGGCATCGGGCAGGCGCGTCGGGGTTATCGGCGTATCGCCCGGCATGGCGCGCCGGGCGGCGCGTCCTGGTGGCGCTGGTTGTCCTCGGCGGCTGGCGGCTTGCTGCCGCAGGGGTTGCTGCGACGACGCCTTGCCGGTCTGCTGGATGATCACGGCAAAGTCTGCGCCGATCCCTGGTTGGCCGGTTTTCTCGGCGGCGAGAGCAGCCTGGCCCGGGTCGCCTGGGGCCTGCGTAGCGAAGAGCGGCGCCTGCAGGCGGCGCTGGTGCGTATCGCTGGCTCCGGGGCCGGGCTGGGCGGACAGGCCCGGGACATGGCCGGGATGATCCGCGAGGAGGCGCTGCAATTGGATCGCCAGCGCGAGGCCAACCAGCAGGTGGCCACGGCGCTGCATGAACTGGCGGCGACCATCCAGGAAGTGACGCGCAATGTTCAGTTCGCCAGCCAGTCCACCAGCGAGGCCAGCAGCCTGGCCAGCGGCGGTGAGCGACAGGCGCGGGAGGCGGGCGAGGCGCTGGGCACGCTGGAGCAGGCCATCGGTACCAGCGCCCGCGCGGCCCGGGAGGTGGCGCAGGAGGTGGAAGCCATCGGCGGGTTCACCAGCCTGATCGATGCCATTGCCAGCCAGACCAATCTGCTGGCGCTCAATGCCGCCATCGAAGCCGCCCGTGCGGGTGAGGCGGGGCGCGGCTTCAGTGTGGTGGCCGATGAGGTGCGGCAACTGGCGGCGCGGACCCAGGAGGCCACGGCACGCATCCGGCCGTTGCTCGAACGCCTGGAGCAGGCCAACGGCCGCAACCGCGAGGTCGCCCGGCAGTGCGAGGAACTGGCCCGGGCCGGCGCCGGCCGGGTGCAGGCGGTGGCCAGCGCCCTGAGCGCGGTCGCCGGGCAATTGCAGAGTGTGGACAGCCTCGGACAGCAGATCGCCGTGGCCATGCATGAGCAGGAGCAGGTGGTGCAACTGCTGGATGAACAGTTGCAGGGCAATGTCGAGGCCATCGGGCGCAGCGTGGAGCAGGCGAGGAGGGTGGAGGGGGTGAGCGGGGAGTTGACGCGGCAGTCGGAGAGCCTGTTGAGCCTGGCGCATTACTTCGATCGCTGAAGCCCTTGTGTAGAGCGCGGCGTTTCGGGCCGCCGAACCGCCGCGCTGCTGTGAGGACCGGTGCCGCGACTCAATGCCCCTGCAACGCCCGAGGCCGCTGGCTGCGCTCCTGGTCATCGGCATGGGTGGCCGCCTGCAGGGCGAAGTCGAAGGTCATCTGCGCACAGCGCCCGTTCACGCCGTGCACGCCGTTCTCGCTGAACGTCACTTCCCCCACCAGCCCGTCCCGGGTGGCATAGGCAAAGTCATCCCACAGGTACTGGTCACCCGAGAGGTTGATCTGGGTGGTCAGGTGCCGGTAACCCGGTGCCGAGATGAAGAAGTGCACATGGGCCGGCCGCTGGCCGTGACGGCCCAACTGGTTCAGGCATTCCTGGGTCGGGCCCTGCGGGTTGCAGCCATAGCCGCTGGGCACGATGCTGCGGGCGCGGTAGCGGCCCTCGGCGTCGGTGATGATGCGCCGGCGCAGGTTGTACTCCGACTGGCTCTGGTCGAAGTACGAGTAGTTGCCCTGGGTATTGGCATGCCACAAGTCGACGGTGGCCCCGGCGATCGGCGCGCCGTTCAGGTCCAGCACCCGGCCCTCGAGGAACATCACCGTGGCCTGGCCGTCCTCGCTGCCGTCGTCCATGCGCGTTTCACCTTCGGCAATCGGCGCACCGGCCACGTACAGCGGCCCTTCGATGGTCCGCGGCGTGCCACCGACCTTGCCGGCCTGGGCGTCGCGGGCATCGGCGAGCAGGTCGAGGAAGTGCTCCAGGCCCAGCCCGGCCACCAGCAGCCCGGCCTCGTTCTTCCCGCCGAGGCGGTTGAGGTAGTCCACGGCGGTCCAGAATTCGTCATCGCTGATCTGCAGGTCCTCGATCAACCGCGCGGCGTCCTGCAGCACCCGCAGAATGATGCGCTTGATCCGCGGGTTGCCGCTGTCGTTGCGGTAGCCGGCGGCTTCTTCGAAAAAGCGCTGCACGTCGGCGTTCTGGGAAATGGCTACGGTCATGATGTTTGCCTCTGTTGTTGTGATTGTTCGGGTTAACGTCGGGTCGTTGCGCTTTGCAGGAATTTCTCGGCGTAGATCTGCACCTCGCCCGGTGCCTGGTCGGCGACCCAGCCTTTCACCGCCTCCACCATCGGCGGCGGGCCGCACAGGTACATGTCGAAGGGTTCGGCGTTCAGGCGCGCGGCGTCGAAGTGCTCGTGGATATAGCCGCGGCGGCCGTTCCAGTCCGTGCCGGGCTGGCTCACCACCGGGGTGAACTCGAAGCCGGGAATGCGCTGGCACAGCGCTTCCAGACGCGCGGTCTCGCACAGGTCGGCTTCCTGGTTGACCCCGTAGAACAGTTGGATCGGGTACGAGCAGTCGCCGCGCTCGGCGATCTCGTCGAGCATGCCGAGGAAGGCCGACAGGCCGGTGCCGCCCGCCACCATCACCAGCGGCCGCTCCACCTGACGCAGGTAGAAGCTGCCCAGTGGCGCCTCCAGTTGCATCGCCATACCGGGCACGCAGTGTTCGCGCAGGAAGTTGCTCATCACCCCGTCCGGCAGCAGGCGGATCAGGAACTGCAACTGGTTGCCGGCATTCGGCCGGTTGGCGAAGGAATAGGCGCGCCACTGGTCGGTGCCCGGTACCTGCAGGCGGGCGTACTGGCCTGGCAGGAACTGCAGGGTGTCGGCCTGGGCGCTGGCGTCCAGGTGGAGGATGGCGGTGCTGGCCGAAACCTGTTCGACACGCAGCACCGTGCTCTGCAAGCGCAGCGGCTCGCCGGCATGGCAGTGGCTGGAGTCGTGGTCGAAATAGAACGTGGCGTCGGACTGCACGCGGGTCTGGCAGGCGAGCATCTTGCGCTGGGCCAGGTCGCGGGCGCTGAGGGCTTCGTCGTCGACGTATTCCTGCTCGTAGCGCCCGGATTCGCAGCGGCCCTGGCAGGTGCCGCAGACCCCTTCGCGGCAGTCCAGCGGCAGGCTGATGCCCTGGCGCAGGGCGGCGTCCAGCAGCAGCTCGCCAGGCTTGACGGCGATGAAGAAGGTCTTGCCGTCGGCAAAGCTGAGGGCAACGTTATGGGTCATGGCGGCAGCCCTCAGAGGTGATAGAAGTCCAGCACGGAATCGATGGTGTCGTTGAGCAGCAGCACGTGCTTGCGGCGGATGCGCAAGTCCGTACCGTCCTGGCGCAGCAGGTAGGAGCAGTGGCCGAAGAAACTGCCCTGGCGCCCCTGGCGGGCGTACAGGGTCTGCCAGGCGACGCGGGCCTCGAACTGCCCGTCTTCCAGCTCGCGCACCCGCAGGTTGCTGATCTGGTGCAGGGTGCGCGGGTGCGGCGTGGACGCCGCGGACTTGCCGGTGCGCAGGCGGAACACCCGGTCTTCGAGGCCGGAACGGTCCTCGTAGTAGATGTACGAGAGGCCCTGGTTGGGGTCTTCGACGTAGCGGTGCTCGCTTTCCCACTGCGGCAGGTGGAACACGCTGTCCGGGTCGAACAGCTCCAGGTAGGCGTCCCAGTCCTGGGCATCGCAAAGCTCGGCCTTGCGCAACAGAAACTGCTCGATGGTGTAGTGCAGGGAGAGGTTCATGCTTGGACTTCCTTCGGTTGCAGGGCGCGACGGGCCAGGCCTTCGAGCAGCAGGCGCTGCCAGGTGCCGTGCTGGTTGACGTAGAGGCCTTCGTGGGTGAATTCGCGACCGGTCAGCACCGGCCGGATACCCAGGGCTTCGCTGTTGGGCGTGGCGCCCTCGGTCCAGCGGTGATGGCCACGGGAGATATCGCTCCAGCGTTCCAGGCGGGCCTGGAAGCCGCGCTGCTGTTCGCGGAACTCCACCAGGTCGTCCGGCGTGCCCATGCCCGAGACGTTGAAGAAATCCTCGAACTGGCGGATGCGATTGCGCCGGTCGGCCGCGGACTCGCCCTTGACCCCGATGCACTGGCTGATCACTTCGGTCTTGTTCCAGGCCACCGGGCGCACGATGCGCAACTGCGAGCTGATCTGGTCCATGAAGAACAGGCTGGGGTAGATGTTCAGGTTGCGCAGGCGGTGCATCATCCACTCGGCGCGGACCTGCCCGTATTCCTCCACCAGCCTTGGCATGACGCTGGCATAGCCGGGGCGCACGGCGGGGTTGGGCATATCGCTGAACAGCACGCTGTGGCCGTTGTGGAAACTGAACCAGCCGTCGTCGGTTTCCGCATCGCCCGCGCCCAGCTTGCTGTAGTCCAGGGTGCTGTCACCCTGGCCCTTTTGCGCGTTGACCTGCTGGCGGTGCTGCACCGTGGACACGTAGTTGTAGTGCACGGTGGACACGTGGTAGCCGTCCAGGCCGTTCTCGTTCTGCAGCTTCCAGTTGCCGTCGTAGGTGTAGGTGGACTTGCCTGCCAGCACTTCGAGTTCACCGGTGGGCGACTGGGCCACCATCATGTCGAAGAAGATCCGCGCATCGCCCAGGAAGTCCTCCAGCGAGTCGCTGGCGTGGGTGTCCAGGCTGATGAAGACGAAGCCCTTGTAGCTCTCGATCCGTGCCTTGCGCAGGCCGCGGGTGGCCTTGTCGAAGCCTTCCGGGTATTCGCCGGGGGCCTTGACCTTCACCAGGCGGCCGTCGCTCTTGTAGCACCAGGCGTGGAACGGACAGGTGAAGGTGGACTGGTTGCCCGCGCCCTGGCGGGTCAGGGTGGCGCCGCGGTGCTGGCAGGCGTTGATCAGCGCATGCAGCTCGCCGTTGCCATCGCGGGTGATGATCATCGGCTGGCGCCCGGCGCGCAGGGTGATGAAGTCGTTGGGGTTGGCGATTTCGCTTTCGTGACAGGCGTAGATCCACTGCTTCTCGAAAATCAGCTCCATCTCCAGGTCGAACAGTTGCGGCTCGGTGAAGATATCGCGGGCGACGCGGTAGATGCCCTCGACGGGGCGAAAGTCCAGGCAGCCCTGGACGTAGTCTTGCCATTGGCTCGGGGTGCGGGCGCTCATCGGGCGTGTCCTCGTTGTTGGAGTTCTGTGCCGGATTGAAGCGCTGGCGGCGAGGTCGCTCTAGCCGTTTAGTGGGCGTTGACCAGCCATTTCTTCCGCCCTTGCAGGGCGCGGATGACGGCGGGGCAAATAGCTGCACAAAATGGATAGTGGGACGGGGCGTTGTCGCCGGACAATCGAGCCAGTCCACCGAGCCGAGGAGACGCCCATGCACCGCGCCATTGCCACCCTGCATAACCGCTGCGCCGAACTGACCCAGGCGCAGCAATGGATGAGCGCCATCTGTGGCCCGCACCAGTTGCGTTCCCGGCACCCCGAACAGCTCTGTTTCAGCCACCTCGGCACGCGCCTGCCGGCGCTGGGCACGGTGCTGGGGCGCATCGCCTACGGCACGGCGGTGAATATCGGTATCCGCTCGCTCGACGCCTACAGCATCAGCCTGCCGCTGCGCGGGCGGCAGCGTTTGCGCAGCGGTCGCGACCAGGTGCGTTCCGATGCGGGCTGCGGGCTGGTGGTGTCACCGCTGGAAGCCCACTCGCTGGAGCTGGGCGGCGACTGCGAGAAGCTTCAGGTGGTGGTGCATCGGCGGGCGCTGGAGGAGGTGGCCGAGGAAATGCTGCAGCGGCCATTGCGCGAGCCGATCCGCTTTCGGGCGCAAATGGATATTGGCCGCGAGGAAGTGGCGGCCTGGTGGCTGAGCGTGCGCCAGTTGCTGGACAACTGGCCGCAGCTCAGCGCGCTGTACGCCCAGCCGCGTCTGGCCCGGGACATGGAAGGCCTGCTGATCCGCGCGCTGCTGCTGGCGCAGCCGAACAACTACTCCGATGAACTGGAGCAGGGCGGGCAGGAGCGGATTCCGCACTACCTGGTGCGTGCCCGGCAGTTTCTTCAGGACCATGCCCGCGAGGCGCTGCGCCTGGACGATCTGGAGCAGGTGGCCGGGGTCTCGCGGGAGAAACTCTACGATGCGTTTCGGCGTCATCACGGGCTCACGCCGATGGCCTATCTCAAGCATTACCGACTGACCGCGGTGCGCAGCGCGTTGTTGAGTGGCGGGGCGGCGGCGAGTGTGTCGAGTGTGGCGCTGGAGTGGGGATTCGGGCACCTGGGGCGGTTTGCCAGTGATTACCGCAAGGCGTTCGGGGAGTCGCCGTCCGGCACCCTGGCGCGCTTGCGCTGAGGCCCCTCTTTCAGACCGTCTTGAGAGCCCTCGCAGGGGGGGCTCTCAAGACGGTCGCCAGGGCAGCGGGTGGTCACGACACCCGAAAGCGCCGCGTCGCCGAAGGCAGCTCCCCATACCGCCGCTTGTACTCCTGGGCGAACCGCCCCAGGTGGGCAAATCCCCATTTGAACGCCACATCCGTCACTGACGCCTGTTCATTGCGCGTCAGTTCTTCATGCACCCGCTCCAGGCGCAGCTCGCGCATGTAGGCCATCGGGCTGGTATTGCGAAAACTGCGGAAGCCGGCAAACAGCGTGCGCACGCTGACCCCGGCCTGCTCGGCCAGCGATTCGACGCTGAGGGGCTCGTGCAGGTGCTCGCGGATGTAGGCCTCGGTGCGCTTGATGAAGTAGGGCGAGATGTTCTTTTCCGCCGGGCGCTCCAGATTGTCCAGGGCGCTGTGGGGCTGCCCGTAGAGCAGGGAATTGAGCAGCGCCGATTCGAACTGCTTGAGCACCAGCGGCTGGTGCAGCGGGTGCTCCGCGCTGCCGATGGCGTGGACCAGGGTGTTGAGCAACTGCAGGAAATAGGCGGCCCCGGGCCGCGAGAAATCCAGGCGCGGATCGAATTGCGGCAGGCGCTGGCTGGCCTGGGGGATGTGCTGGCGGCAGTGGTAGGCCATGTCGGCCTGCTCGATGCGCAGGGTCAACTGCGGCGAGTGACCCTGCCAGCGCATCCGCGCCGGCAGGGTCGGCGACAGCAGCGAGGCCACCAGCGGCGAGGATTCGAATTCCAGCCCCTCGCAGCGGATCAGCGCGCCGCCCTGGATGGGGATCTGGATCAGGTAGAAATCCTCCAGGCGTCCGGGGTCGATATCCACTTCCGTGGCGTACTCCAGCCGGCTCAGTGCCAGGCCGCCGCGGGTCACATGGTGCATGCAGGCGCCAACCGCCTCGCTGGTGTGCACCGCAACCAGCTCGTGCGGCTTGAAGATGCGCCCGACACTGGTCCGCACGCTGTCCAGGTCGTAATGCAGGAACAACTGGTTCTGTTCAGTGAAAAGCTGCAAATCACTGAAGCACTCACCGCTCGCAAGGCTTGCTTCGATGGAGATCATTGTCACCTCTCGTTACACAGGCAACCACGTCTGCACGCTTTCGGGCACCGGCTTCTGCAGTAACCGGATAGTCGTTGCAGTGTCCGGATAATGCCCGGGCGGCAGTGTGATCCTTGGTGCCGATCACCGTCGGCTTATCCCTCTCTCAGCAAGGAACAGACCAACCTGGATGTTGATCGTCGCGCGAGCGGGGATCGAACGCAGGTGACGACGAGGTTATGGCGCCCGTTCCGCGAGCAGTGCCTCGATCAATTCCAGGCAACGCTGCAACACCGGATTTGCTTCGTCCTTGCGTCGACTGAGGATGATCGGGCTCACCGCATCCCGATCGCTCACCCCGGTGTATTCCAGATCCGCCCGATGCTGCTGGCGCACCGACGCCGGGGCCAGGGTCACCCCCAGCCCGGCAGACACCAGCCCCAGCGCCGTCTGCAGTTCATTGCTCCACTGCCCGACCTTCACGCTCAAGCCATGGTGGGCGAACAGCGCCAGGACATGGTCGGCATAGCTGGGGCGTGGCGTGGCCGGATACAGCACGAAGGCCTCCCCGGCCAGTTGCGCCAGGCTCGGCGTCGTGCCACCCAGCGCATGCCCGCGCGGCAGCACCGCCACCAGCGGGTCCTCGTACAGCACCCGCTGCTCGATGGCCGGATCATCGATGCGAATGCGCCCGAAGCCGATATCGATACGCCCGGCCTTGAGCGCTTCGACCTGCTGCAGCGTGGTCATCTCGACCAGGTCCAGTTGCAACTCGGCGTCGCTGCGCAGCGCTCGGGTCAGCTCTGGCAACAGTCCATACAGAGTCGAGGGCGCAAAGCCGATTCCCAGCCAGTGTCGCTGCCCCTGGCCGATGCGCCGGGTGGTGGCGCCGATCTGTTCCAGTTGCTGGAGCAGGGTGCCGGTCTGTTCATAGAAATAGCGTCCGGCCTCGGTCAGGCGCAGTGGCCGCCCGCGCTCGAGCAGCAGGGTGCCGAGTTCTTCTTCCAGTTGGCCGATCTGCCGGCTCAGCGGCGGCTGGGCCATGTGCAGGCGTTCGGCGGCGCGGGTGAAGTTCAGGGTTTCGGCGAGCGCCTTGAAGTAACGCAGGTGGCGAAGCTCCATCAGACTTCCTGGGTATGGTGGCAGAGGTAATCGATATTGGATTGCTCGCCGCCAACAGGCAATCCTTTGCCCACCCATTGAACGACAACGGCGGCGCAGGGGCGCCGTCGGCCACAAGGTGCCCAGGCAAATGAGCAATGCAGTGATCGAACAGGTACAGGCGGTCATCGTCGACCTGCCCACCATCCGCCCCCACAAGCTGGCGATGCACACCATGCAGCAGCAGACCCTGGTGATCCTGCGCCTGCGCTGCAGCGATGGCATCGAGGGTATCGGCGAAGCCACCACCATCGGCGGCCTGTCCTACAGCTATGAAAGCCCGGAAAGCATCAAGGCCAATATCGACAGCCACCTGGCCCCGGCCCTGATCGGCCTGGCCGCGGACAATATCAACGCCGCCATGCTCAAGCTGGACAAGATCGCCAAGGGCAACACCTTCGCCAAGTCCGGCCTGGAAAGTGCCTTGCTCGATGCCCAGGGCAAGCGCCTCGGCCTGCCGGTCAGCGAACTGCTCGGTGGTCGCGTGCGCGACAGCCTGGAAGTGGCCTGGACCCTGGCCAGCGGCGACACCGCCCGGGATATCGGTGAAGCCGAGCAGATGCTGGAACGGCGCCGGCACCGCATCTTCAAGCTGAAGATCGGCGCCAATCCGTTGGAACAGGACCTCCGGCATGTGATCGCGATCAAGCGGGCCCTGGGCGATTGCGCCAGCGTGCGCGTCGACGTCAACCAGTATTGGGACGAGTCCCAGGCCATCCGCGGCTGCCAGGTGCTGGGCGACAACGGCATCGACCTGATCGAGCAGCCGATCTCCCGGGTCAACCGCTCCGGCCAGGTGCGCCTGAACCAGCGCAGCCCCGCACCGATCATGGCCGACGAATCCATCGAAAGCGTCGAGGACGCCTTCAGCCTCGCCGCCGACGGCGCCGCCAGTATCTTCGCCCTGAAGATCGCCAAGAACGGCGGACCCCGTGCCGTGCTACGCACCGCGCAGATCGCCGAGGCGGCGGGTATCGCCCTGTATGGTGGGACCATGCTTGAGGGCTCGGTCGGCACCCTGGCTTCGGCCCACGCCTTCCTCACCCTGCGCCACTTGACCTGGGGCACCGAGCTGTTCGGACCCTTGCTGCTGACCGAGGAAATCGTCCGCGAAGCGCCGGTCTATCGCGATTTCCAGCTGCACGTACCGCGTACCCCCGGCCTCGGCCTGACCCTCGACGAGACGCAACTGTCGCGCTTTGCCCGCCGCTAAGACAAGAAGGAAACGACCATGCTGTTCCACGTGAAGATGACCGTAAAACTGCCGCAGGACATGGACCCGGCCAGGGCCGCGCAACTGAAGGCCGACGAAAAGGCACTGGCCCAGCGCCTGCAGCGCGAGGGCACCTGGCGCCACCTCTGGCGTATCGCCGGGCACTACGCCAACTACAGCGTGTTCGACGTGCCCAGCGTCGAGGCACTGCATGACACGCTGATGCAACTGCCGTTGTTCCCCTATATGGATATCGAGGTTGACGGCCTGTGCCGGCATCCGTCGTCGATCCACGAGGATGATCGGTGAGGGGATGAAGCCCGGTGAAGGAGTTCCAGCCAGGCTCCCGGAGCATGGCTGGATGACTGGCGGCGATGAAGTCAGGAAAGGGCGATGCCGAGTCGACCGGTCAACTCGGCCATTCGCGGGTCGTTCCTCAGGCTCTCCAGGAACTCTTGATGGAGCCTTTCGTTGGTTGAGCGGGAGTTGAGGGCGGCGTAGGTCGATTCGTCGTCGATCAGGCCGTTGCGTTTGTACAGTTCATCGGTGTGGTGTCTCAGCAGGGTGAAGTACTCATCCATTTCTCCAGAGGAAAGGCTTGAGAACCTTGCCTCATTTTTAAATGCTGACGTTCCATCTGGCAGGAATATGACTTCGAGTGCAAATTCCCCCCACCATTTTGGTACGGCACCTATTGGCACAGGTGGATCCATCACATCAGACATTTCGGCGCCAGCAGCGCTTATGCTGACTTTGTCGGTCTCGTTCTTGATGTTTTCGGCGGTTTCTATCGAGAAGGCGCTGTGGTCTTTCGTCGAAGTTGTTTTTGGTGTGATTGGATTATAGGTGGGTGATGGGATGCTGTTATTAATCTTCATGGGCTTCTCTCTTGTAGCGTTTAAAGTGGGTGAGGGTGTTGTTGCAAAAGGTTGACGCTACCAGGAGAAAGTCGAGATCGGCCGATTCCAGCTGGTGTTTCTCCAGCCGAAGTTGAGTGGTGAACCATTTTTGTCCAGAGCTTGGTAGTGAACGTCAACTTCCACTGCGTTATTGGCGTTCCATTCTCCGCCGGGGGCATCTGATTTATCTGCGAGCCAACGGTCACCGGCAACGTGGTAGCTCATGCCATTTTCCGTATAGATAACCTCCTTGTGCGGGCTCCAGTGGCTGCCTACCGAGTAGTACGACCGGTAATCGTGCTCGTTGCCAAAGCGCTTCAGCCGGATGTTGTAGATCTTCAACCCTTGCGTAACGCTGGGGTAGGGGTGACCGGTGATCATTGCCGCGCCTTTGATTTTGCTGAGGCTTTCATCATCGAGAACCGTGACCTGAATGCCTTTGGCCTGCAGCGAAGAAAGAATGGAAGGCTGTGCAATGCTGATGGCCGGCAGCAACGATGCACCTGACAATAGGAATAGGTGGCCGATTTTCATTGGTGACTCCAGGTGGAACTCGGGGTTGGGTGACCAGGAGAAAGCAGGGCCACTCTTGGCCTGACAGATCAGGCAGGAGGAGAGTGTTCGCCAATCTTCTGGTTGAAAGAGAGAGACGCTGCTCTTTTGTAAGTAGATATTTAATATCTTTCGAAGGGGATTAATAACTGGCTGAACGGATAGGTTTTTCAATATTTGGAAATAATGGAAAACATCCCTGGGGTCGTGGGTGAATATATGTGGGAAATGGCTGTAGCCTGGGTGCTACAAGATGGGATGTTGGGACGGGCGAGTGTGGAATGAGGAGAGGGGCAGCCCGAGATATTTTTGTGGTGCTGGCGGGCCTATTCGCGGGCAAGTCGGATCGCCGCACCGCCGGCTCCTACAGGAAGGCGTGAGTGCATACCAGTAGCGTACCCGCCGTTCATTGTCTGCGGACTGCCCTTAGCGCGGCATGAAATCCTTCTGCCACTGATGTGGAATCCTCAGCGCGATCAGCCCCAGCACCGCCGCGATCGCCGCACTGACCACCAGCGCCTGCACGCCCATCTGGCGCTCCAGCATGGCGCCAAACACTGCACCCACCAGCATGCCGCTCCAGGGCACCAGTTGCACCCGCCAGCCATCGCGCTTTTCGCCGAGCAGCCGGCGCCCCAGGCCGCGGCCGAAGCGGGACAGGGCGCCGGTAACGTAGGTCAGGCCGATCGGCAGGCCGTTGACCTGTTCGACGGCGGCATTGAGCATGCCCATGGCAATGATCGCGGTCAGCAAGGCCGGCACGCGAGTGTTGAACGGCAGTATCGCGGCGATGCAGAGCAGGGTGGAAACGCACAGCAGCAAGGGCAGCGAGCGCCTGCCGCCGACGCGTCCGGCCAGCACGCCCAGCACGTTGCCGGCGATGAACGCCATCACCGCCGCGACCAGGCGCAGCACCATCGACAGGTCCCCCTCGCTGACGGCCACCGCCAGGCGCGTGGTGTTGCCGCTCATGAACGAGACGAAGTCGCCCGTGGCGAGAAAGCCGATGGCGTCGGTCATGCCGGCGAGAAAGGACAGGCAGGCCACCAGGGCCAGTCCGACCCGGCCGCGCAGACGGCGCAGGTGCAAACGGTTGCCGGAAAGAAGAGGGGCTGATGGAAGCATCCGCTGGGCTCCTGACTGGACGGTGGACGGCAAGCGGCTGATCAGCCAGAGCAGGCCGCTGTTCCGGGTAGACGGATGATGACAGGTTTCATGAACTTTTTGTCATGATTTTTAATGGAATAAAATGCAACTTGCAGTTTTAAATAATTAACTTTGATTTAACTGATTCATAACGGTTTATTTAAACTTTTTCATAACTTTCTTAATCCTCGGATAACGAACGGTTGCGAGTCTGCACCCAGCGCCTTCTACCGGATTCGCCGGGTCGGCTTGTGTTTTTCCTATTGAGAGAGTTGCCATGAATATCTATGTAAAGGGCTTGGCCGTTGCCGCTGTTCTTTTCAGTGCCCAGGCGTTTGCCCTGGACCGGAAGGATGTCGCCGAAGTGATCCGCGTGGACTCCAAGCCGTATGCCTGCGGGATTTCCAACGCCAGGATGACCTACAAGACGCCAGACGGGCAGATCAAGGAATATGACTACAAGACCTGGGGCAACGGTTGTGCCGGGGATTGAGGGAAGCGCGGGGCGGGAACGTCGTGTAGCGAAGCCCACTGAATCCTGTAACGCCAACGCGGCGTCACCCTGCAAAAGGTGACGCCGCGAGGTTTTTGGGGGTCAGCCCAGGCAGGCCAGTTCCGGGCCCAGCAGTTCATCGAAGGTCTGCCGCCGCCGAATCAGGCGGGAGTGCTCGCCATCGAGCAGGTATTCCGGCACCAGCGGCCGCGAGTTGTAGTTCGAGGACATGGTCGAGCCATAGGCCCCGGCGTTGTGGAACAGGATGAGGTCGCCGGTGGTTGGCCGGCTCATGGTTTCGAAGCGCAGGGCGCCGTCGCCGGCGAGGGTGAAGACGTCACCGGATTCGCACAGGGGGCCGGCGATGAGGGTGCTGATCGAGGGCCGCTCCGGGGCCTGGGCCACCAGCGACACGCGGTGGTAGCTGCCGTAGAGCGTCGGGCGGATCAGTTCGTTGAAGCCGGCGTCGACCAGCGTGAAGGGGTTGGCGCCCTGTTGCTTGACCGCACGCACTTCGCAGACCAGCGTGCCCGACTCGGCCACCAGGAAGCGGCCAGGCTCCAGCTCCAAACGTACCGGACGACCATAGCGGGTCTGTGCATTACGGCGCACCGCGTCCCACAGCGAGAAGTAGTGCTCCACATCGATCGGTTCCTCATCTTCGCGGTAGGGCACCGAGAGCCCGCCGCCGGCCGACAGTGCCTCGATCGGCCGATCGATCTGCTCCAGCAGTTGGGCAACGGCGTCGCAGACCTGGCCCAGGTGACCGTAGTCGACACCCGAGCCGATGTGCACGTGCACACCCACCAGGTGCAGGTCGTAGCGGCTCAGCAGCTCAAGGGCCTCGGCCAGTTGTTCATGCCAGATGCCGTGCTTGCTGTTGGGGCCGCCGGTGTTGGTCTTGGGGCTGTGGCCATGGCCGAAGCCCGGGTTGATCCGCAGCCACACGCGGTGCCCGGGCGACAGCTCGCCCAACTGCTCGATCATGTCCAGCGAGCCGAGGTTGGCCTCGACGCCAAGCTCGACGATACGCGCCAGGGTCGGGCGATCGAACACGTCCGAGGTGTAGACCAGGTCCGAGGGGCCATCGACGTTGCTGCGCGGGTTGAAGCCGGCCTTGATCGCCCGCTCGATTTCGCCCAGGGACACGGCGTCGAGTTTCACGCCTTCCTCGCGCATGAGGCTGAGGATCGACAGGTTCGACAGGGCCTTCTGGGCGAAGCGCACGGTGTCGAAGGTTTTCAGCGTGCGGATACGCTCGCGAATGACGGCGGCATCATAGATCCAGACGGGGGTGCCATGGGCTTTGGCGACGTGTGCGGCATGCTGTTCGAGGGTCATGGGGCAAGCTCGGGCTGAAAGGCGATGTTCCCTGGGTTTTCCCAGGTCGGATAAGGCCACGCCGGGGCTCGCGAGTGTTGTCAGGAGGTGTACCGGTGTGGGTGCGCCTTTTTAGCATTGCCGTGTCCGGATAAAAAATATCAGTTTTCGGGGTGTCCATTCATTTCTGATATGGCCGGTGGGCCGTGCACTGGCTAGGGAATCTCGGCGAGCTGGGCTTCGAGATCTCGACAGCAATCGCGCAAGGCGTCGACGAACCGATCGACCAGTACGGAGTGGGGACGATGCAGCGGACGCACCACGCGGATGGAGTAGGGGATCGACAGGGCAAAGCGCCGAATGGTCAGCCCCAGGTTGACGTAGGAGAGCGCCGTCAGCGGGTTGAGGGTCGACACCCCGACACCCTGGGCGACGGTGCTGCACACCGCAGCCGCGCTATGGGTTTCCACCTGCAGCCGGCGGCTGACGCCATGCTCCTCGAACAACGCATCGATTTTCTTGCGGTAGGGGTCGTTGGCGGCAAACGAGATGAACGGTTCGCCTTCGAAGTCCTCGGGGGCGAGCACCGACTTGGCTGCCAAGGGGTGATCCGGTGGCAGTACGCAGACCATGTCCGAGGTGAACACGCAGTCGCTTTCGGTGCCGAGCGCAAGGGTGGCGTCCTCGATCAGCCCCAGGTCGTAGCGTTGCGAGGACAACCATTCATTGAGCAGCGGCTGTTCCTGCGGGGTGATGGTCAGCGCGACATCCGGGAATTGCCGCAGAAAGCGCTTGCAGACCATCGGCAGTAGGGCCTGGGAGAACGCCGGCAAGGTCACCAGGGCGATCTGGCCGTTCTTGTGTTGGCGGATGGCTTCGGCGGTGCGTTCGATCCGTTCCATGCCGAAATAGGCGCGCTCGACCTCCTCGAACAGTCGCAGCGCCTGTTCGGTGGGAATCAGCTTGGCGTTGGCCCGCTTGAACAGCACCAACTGGGTGATCGACTCCAGGCGGCTCAGCTCGCGGCTCACGGTGGGTTGCGAGGTGTGCAGCAGTTCGGCGGCGGCGGTGGCGCTGCCGGTGGTCATCACGGCCCAGAAGATTTCCATGTGCCTGAAGTTGAGCTTGGCCACGTTGCTTGGGGTCTCGGTGCGGCGGGTGGGGGAACAGATTGTATCTGAATCAGCCGTTGGACTTGAGGGCCCTTTCGCGGCGGTTCGGCGCCCCGACCAGCCACGCTCCTACAGGTTTTGGGCTGGCGCAAGGCGGGTGAGAGGCAGTGGTGTTGTCTGATCGTTCCCACGCAGAGCGTGGGAACGATCGGAGGCCCGGGAGCAGGGCGTGGATTACCACAGCGGAATGACGTAGCTCACGTAGAAGCGGTTTTCGTCCTGAAGGGTCTGGCCGGTGATTTCCGGGGCGGCGTGGGCGTTCTGCCATTTCACCCCGAGGCCCTTGAACTGGCCGGTCTGCACTTCATAGGTCAGCGCCAGGTCGCGTTCCCATTCGCTGGCATCGCTGTTGGCGGCGGTGCGGATCTGGTCGCCATGGGCGTAGGTGGCGGCGAACTTCAGGCCGTCGATGCCCAGTTGGGCGAAGTCGTACTTGTACTGGGCCAGCCAGGTCCGCTCGCCGGCGTGCTGGAATTTGTTCAATTGCAGGTTGGTCAGCGCCGGGGTGTCGGCACCGGAGCCCGGGCCCTGGCGGTTGTCGCCGCTGTTGAGGCCCGAGTCCAGGTACGGGAAGTCGCTGTCGCCACTGTTTTTCTGAATGCCCAGGCCCACGGTATGGCCGGCCAGGCTGTAGCTTTCCATCAGGCTGATGGTCGCCTGGTTGATCCGGCCCTTGCTGATGCCGTTGCCGTAGTAGCCGGCCGCCGCGTACTCGCTGTCACCGTCGCCGTTGCCTCCGATGCCGAGGCTGCGGTAGGCCCGCAAGTCGCTGTCGATGGCGCCGACGGGCAGTGCGTCATGGCGTTTGGCACCGAGGAAAGCCTGCTGGTAGTAGTCCTGCAGGCTCGAGTACCAGGCGCTCAGGGTGGTGCCGGGAATGCCCGCGTAGTCCGCGCCGCCATAGAGGAAGCGGTCGCTCTTTTGGGTGCCGCCGGCGGTGATCATGCCGGTGTCGCCGGTTTCGTTGCGGATCTTGGTCTGGTTGATGTCGCCGACGGTGAAGGTGAAGTTGTCCAGGTCCCTGGAGACCAGTTGCGCGCCGGTGTTGGTCTGGCGGTACAGGCGGCCGTCGGTATTGGCCAGCATCGGGTTGTTCTGGTACAGGGTGCCGATGCGCAGCTCGTCCTTGAGGAAACGTGCCTTGAAGGTCGGGCTGAGTACGCCGAACTGGTCGGCGGACTTGCCGTCATCCAGGGGGAACATGCTGCCGGGGTAGCGGCCCTGGTGGCTCCTGTCGTTGAGGTCGCCGCCCGAATCCAGCTTCAGGCCGTAGAAGGCCTGCAGGTCCAGGCCCAGGCCGATGGTGCCTTCGGTGTAGCCGGACTTGAAGTCGAACTGGAAACCCTGGCCCCAGTCGCGAATGCTGTGGGCCTTGGCACTGCTGCCGCTGATGTCGCGCCCCTGCTGGTTCAGGTAGCGGTTGAGAAGGGTCACGTCGGCGTGGCTGTCATCGATGAAGTCGGCGTGGGCAGACATCATGATACTCGCCAGGGCGGCCCCCATCACGGGACTGTACAGCTTGTTCATTGGTTCGGGTCCTGGTCACGAAATTGAAATAAGAGCTGAAAACTCTTGAAACAATTAAGCGGTGGCCATGTGACAGTTCCGAGTCAAATGCGGCGTGCAGCGGATGAAATTAAATTTAGAAAAGGCACCTTTCACCCAGTCTACAGCCTTGATTTATCAGCCTTTTTTCGGTGTGTTGCAGTGCTTCCGGCCTTGGGCGGGTGGCATGCCGAGGGGCCGGCCTACTGCGGGTTCGTGGGGGTGGCAGCATTGACGTCGGCAGGTCTGCGGGGCGGTTCGTCCAGGGGCACTTCCAGGGTGAACAGCGCCCCCTTGCCCGGCCCGTCGCTGTGCACACTCAGGCGCCCCTTCATCTCGACCGCCGCCAGGGCGCAACTGTGCAGGCCAAAGCCGTGGCCGTCCTTGCGGGTGGTGAAACCGTGGGTGAAGATGCGCGGCAGGTTCTCCGGCGAGATGCCTTCGCCATCGTCCTGCACGCCGATACGCAAGGTCGTGCCGTCGACCACCCGCACGCTCACGGTGATTTCACGTTCGCGGTTCGTCAGGTCGGACACGGCCTGCTTGGCGTTGCTGAGCAGGTTGATCAGGATCAGCAGCAGCCGGTGCTTGTCGCCGAGGAAGATCGGTACCGGCTGGTAGTCCCGGACGACCTTGACGTGATGCCGGGTCAGCGAACCGCTGTTCATGCGCAGGGCATCCTCGATCAGATCGGCGATATTCAGGGGTTCGAGCAGCTTGGGTGCACCGGCGTAGGATTGCTGGGTGCTGACGATTTCCTTGATGTGGTCGACGCTTTTGCTCAGTTGTCCCAGCTCCTGGACGATCTCCGTCTGTTCGGCGCCAATGGCGGTGACCAACTGGTTGAGGTAGGCGGGCAGCAGCTTGCCCTTTTCGTCCTGGCTGAAGAAATGGCCCAGGTCATCGGCCCGTTCGTTGATCAGTTGCACGGCCCTGCCGAGCCCCTGTGCCTTGCTGCCACGCACCCGGCGTGTCACCAGGTCGGCCGAGATGTTCACACTGTTGAGTACGTTGCCGACGTTGTGCAGCACGTTGGTGGCGATCTCCGCCATGCCCGCTGCCCGGGCCGTGCTCATCAGCTCGCTCTGCGCCTCGCGCAGTTCACGGGTGCGCTCTTCCACCCGCTGTTCAAGGCGTTCGTTGGCCGCCTGCAACGCGCTGTTCATCTGGTTGATCAGGGCATGGCTGCGCAACTGGCGGATGATCAGATAGAACACCCACAGCACCATGAGCGCCGCGCACAGGCTCAGATAGACCAGGTACTGGCGGTTTTGCAGGTCGGCGCGCCGCTGGTTTTCATTGAGCAGTTCGTTGATGGCGTCGAGGTTCGCCGCCACCGGAATGAAGCCGATGCGTTCCAGCAGGTCATTGGTCTGGGGCTGCTCGCTGACCACCACGTTGACCTGTTCGATCAGTTTGTCGATGGGTGCGGCGAAGGCGGGGGGAAGGGTGTTTTTCTGCGAGGTCAGGTACTGGATCTGGCGCTCGATCTTTTCGGCCCTGCCGTTGGTCACGTGGTGGGCGTATTCCATCGTGCTCAGGGTCAGTTTCGAGGCGCTGTACAGCACGCTGAGGGTTTCCACCGGGTGGCTGGTGCTCAACGGCTGCAGGTCGGCCTGGATCGCGTCCTCGATCGCCGACAGGCTTTCCAGGTCATCGCGCAGCGTGGTGTTGTGCGCCTGGAACTGTTCGATCAGTTTGCTCTTTTCCCCCGAGGCATCGAGGTAGGCTTTCTTGCGGGCCTGCCAGATGGGGGAACTGTCCAGGGCGCTGTTCAGCGTGACCAGTTGTTCCCAGCGCCTGCCCGATTCCGCGGCGGGGCCGGCCAGCAGGTTGTAGTTGTATTCGTCGCTGATGCGGGTCTTGAGAATCCTGGCATCGAGCCGGGCGTCCAGTTGCTTGAGCTGGCGAATCAGGTCGCGGGATTCGACGTAAGTGGAGGTCTCGCCCGAGAAGGCCTTGACCAGAAGGAATGCCAGGAGGCTGGCGAGAATGACGAACAGGGTGATCAGCGCGGTACCTCTGTACCTGCTCCATTGCATCATGGCGGACGTCCTGTGCACTACCGGGTCTTCACTGAGTGTAGTGCCGGCTGACGCTTTCGCCCTGAGAGGGGGTATGCGGACCCGACAGCCGGGCCGGTCCATCCGGGCCCGGGCGGTCGTCAGCGCCTGCCGGGCCGGACGTGGGGCAACCTTGCGTTGCCCCGTGCAATCATCCGGGTTGCGGCGATGGCGGCAGGAACCAGTTCAGTACCAGGGCGCAAATACCGCCGGTGGCGACACCGGATTCGAGCACGTTGCGCAGCGCCGCCGGCATGTGCGCGAGGAACTCCGGCACCTGCGACACCCCCAGGCCCAGGGCCAGGGACACGGCGATGATCAGCAGCGCCCGGCGGTCGAGGGTGATGCTCGCCAGGATGTTGATGCCCGAGGCCGCGACGGCGCCGAACATGACCATGGCCGCGCCGCCCAGCACCGGCTCCGGGACCGCCTGGATCGCGCCGGCCACGGAGGGGAACAGACCGAGCAGGATCAGCATCAGGGCGATCCACTGGCCGATGTGGCGACTGGCGATGCCGGTGAGCTGAATCACGCCGTTGTTCTGGGCGAAGATCGAGCTGGGGAAGGTGTTGAACACCCCGGCCAGCAGCGAGTTGGCGCCGTTGACCAGCACACCGCCCTTGATCCGTTGCATCCACAGCGGGCCTTCGACCGGCTGGCGCGAGACCTTGCTGGTGGCGGTGACGTCACCGATGGCTTCCAGCGAGGTCACCAGGTAGATCACCAGCATCGGGATGAACAGCGACCAGGAGAAGCCCAGGCCGAAGTGCAGCGGCGTCGGCACCTGGAACAGCGGCGCTTCGTGCATGCCGGTGAAGTTCAGGCGACCCAGGTAGCCGGCCAGGGCGTAGCCGACGGCCAGGGCGATGACGATGGCGCAACTGCGCATCCACACCAGCGGGATGCGGTTGAGCACGACGATGATCGCCAGCACCACGCCGGACAGCAGCAGGTTCTCGCCGTTGGCGAAGGTGCCGTTGCCCATGGCGCTGAAGCCGCCGCCCATGCTGATCAGGCCGACCTTGATCAGGGTCAGGCCGATCATCAGCACGACGATGCCGGTCACCAGCGGGGTGATCATGCGTTTGACGAAGGGCAGGATGCGCGAGATGCCCATTTCGACGAAGGAACCGGCGATGACCACGCCGAAGATTGCCGCCATGACGGCTTCCACCGGTGTGCCTTGCTTGACCATCAGGGCGCCGCCGGCGATCAGTGGGCCGACGAAGTTGAAGCTGGTGCCCTGGACGATCAGCAGGCCGGCGCCGAACGGCCCGAAACGACGGCACTGGACGAAGGTGGCGAGGCCGGAGATCACCAGTGACATCGAGACGATCAGGTTGGTGTCACGGGCCGACACGCCCAGGGCCTGGCAGATCAGCAGGCCGGGGGTGACGATCGGCACGATGATCGCCAGCAGGTGTTGCAGCGCGGCGAGCAGGCCGATCAGCAGGCGAGGGCGGTCCTCAAGGCCAAGGATCAGTTCATTGGCCTGGGGGGCGCTGGGCGGGGTCTGGTGAGAGGTCATGGCAAGTGCCCTGGCAAAAATGAGCGGCGATTCTACTGCAACGGTCTGGGGCGTGAAGCACTATCTGTGGGAACGGGTTCGACATGCCCGCTCCCACAACGCCAGCGCCCAACGGCGCGCGTGGCGCAGTCGAGGATGTCGAAACCGCTGCCCAGCCGCTCGCCATTGATCAGCAGGTGCACTGCATGGTGGCCGCTGTAGTGGCGGCGCGTGGTGAGTTCGCGGATGTGCTGGCGGCGGCTCGTGTTCTGCTGTTTCCGGCGCTTTTATTGAACGACCGTCGGGGCGCAGTGGGGGCTGTCCGTGACAATCCGGTTGCGCCCGCTTTTCTTGGCTTTATAGAGAAGGCTGTCTGCGTGGGCGAACCACTGTTTTGCACTTTCGAACTCGTCATGCCAACTGGCTATGCCTACGCTGACGCTCAATGAAGGGGCTACGATATGAGCGCTGTTGATTTTGAAATTTTGACAGGCGCGCTCGATTATCGTTGCAGCCTGCTCCAGGGAAACGCCCTCCATGATTATGCAGAACTCATCGCCGCCGAACCTGGCAATAAGGTCGGCAGAGCGTAAGGAGGACCTGAGTGTTTTGCTCAGCAGGCAAAGAATGGAGTCGCCAGTCGGGTGGCCGTAACGGTCATTCACTGCTTTGAAGTTGTCCAGATCAAGCACTATGAGAAACGTGTTGTTTTTTCTGTTGTTGGAGCTGGCGATGTTCTTCAGCTCTTCGTCCAGGTATCTCCTGTTTAAAAGCCCGGTTAGTTCGTCTGTTATGCTAAGGCTGTTCAGGGTGTTTTTTATCTTGTATAGCTCTGAGGCAAGCTTATATGAGGTAAAGCTTACCGAGATAGGGTATAGCGTCAACAGTGGCAGGCTTGACCAAGCCGACAGAATTGAGCTTTGTTGTAAGTCTATTCCGACGAGAATCTGCCACGCGAGTATGCCTGATGCTTGCAGGGTCAGCCCTTTTTTCAGACTCTTCAAACCGCCCGTGTTGATGGCGTTCATTGCCACCATTGCGGATAGGCTTATTGAAGAGATCGGGTTTAATCCGATGGCGCCCATCCATAAGCCGCACAGCAGTGAGTCGACGTCCAGATTTCGTATTTCTGCCATGTAAGGGTTTTTTGAGCGGTTGGAAATTCTGTAGGCTACATGGGGCCATATTGCAACATTTATAAAAAGCAATGACGCCAGGATCAGGAAATTCTGTTGGTGGATGATGGATTCTAGAATGATGGGCGCACACAATATCGTACCCAGTATTCGTGGGTAGTAGATTCTCTTGGTGAACCGTTTTCCATGCTTTATTCGATCCAAGGTTCACCTCTACTGATCACGTGACATGCTCCTGTATGCCATCATGTCTGTCGTGTTTTGTCTAGCATCATGGATTCTGGTTTTCGGTTTTTGCCAATTCCTCTTGTGGGAAAATTGGACTGGCTAACCGGGTTCTTGATTGACGCCAATGAGTTTTAGTTGGTGAGCGAGGTTCATGTATCGGAGCGGATACAGCACTTCGGGTAAGGGCCCGGAAGAGGCTTTATCATACAGACCCTAGTAGTGTGGATTTCAGATAGATGTGCAGGCCTGGCCGGTGGTCGCCTGAATGCACCATGACTTTTCGGCACTGACCCCTCGACTTCAACCGACCTGTCGTGGCTGCCGTCTCCAGCCGGTCAGCGGCTTCTAGACCCTCATTCGTTCAGTTGAGCAGAGACTTCTTTCGCCAGCTCGATGAAAACCCGAGCCGCGGCGCTCTGGTAGGCGCCTTTGCGCTGCATAAGGACGGCGGTGCGCTGCAAGCGTTCGGGCTCGAGTGCGATCGCCACCAGGTCGCCGTGGGCGAAGGCGGTGTTCGCGGGCAACAAAGTCGACAGCGTGGTCCTGCGAACGATTTCGATCACTGCACCGAGTGCATTGGCCTCCATCCGCACTTCAGGGCGTATTCCGTGCTCGCGGCAGTAGCGATCGATCTGTTCGCGGGTCGCGAATTCCGTGCTGAGTAGAACCAGCGACTCGCCGCTCAGGGCCTGAGGGCCAATGGAACTTTCCTGCGCCAGGGGGTGGGTGCGGTTCACCACCAGGGCGAGGGTTTCGATCAGCAAGGGCAGGGAATCGATGTCCGGGGTGTGTATTTCATCGAACGCGATCCCCACGTCCAACGCTCCAGCGATGAGCAGGTCCTCCATGCGCTCCTGGGAGATCTCCTGCACGTTCAGGGTGATCTGCGGGTAACGCGAGTGGAATGCCTCGACCAGGGGGCCCACCAGGTAGGTCGTGAAGGTCGGTGTCACCGCCACCCGCAACGACCCGCGACTGAGGTCGCTCACATCATGGATGGCTCGCCTGGCTTCGCGCAGTTCCTGTGAGGCCCGGCGCGCATACTGTAAATAGACCTCCCCGGCATCGGTCAGACAGGTCGTGCGTCCAGAGCGATCGAACAGCTGGGCGCCGAGACTTTCTTCCAGGAGCTTGACCTGCTGGGACAGCGCAGGCTGGGAGACATGCAACGCCGCAGCGGCCCGCGTGAAGCTGTGATGCTCCGCCACGGCGAGGAAATACTGGATGTGTCGGGCAAGCATGGATTTATCCATAAGATAATCTGATCAACAGCATAATAAATGAGACTTTTACCTTATGTAAGTCCACCCCTAATCTTGGCTTCAACAACCCGCGACATCGAGGACGAAGCCATGAAGGACATCATTGACGGTTTTCTGAAATTCCAGAGGGACGCCTTTCCCGAGCGGATCAAGCTGTTCCAGGACCTGGCCACGCAGCAGAGCCCAAGGGCGTTGTTCATCTCATGCTCTGACAGTCGGCTGGTGCCTGAGCTGGTCACCCAGCGCGAACCAGGCGATCTGTTCGTGATCCGCAACGCGGGCAACATCGTGCCTTCCTATGGCCCTGAGCCGGGCGGTGTGTCGGCCTCGGTCGAATATGCCGTCGCCGCGCTGCAGGTCGCCGACATCGTCATCTGCGGTCACTCCGATTGCGGGGCGATGACCGCCATTGCCACCTGCAAGTGCCTGGACCACATGCCCGCTGTGGCGGGCTGGTTGCGCTATGCCGATTCCGCCCGGGTGGTGAATGAGGCCCGCCAGCATCCGGACCAGCCGACCAAGGTCGCGGCCATGGTGCGCGAAAACGTGATTGCGCAGTTGGCCAACATCCAGACTCACCCGTCGGTGCGCCTGGCCCTTGAAGAGGGCCGCGTGACCCTGCACGGCTGGATCTATGACATCGAGAGCGGGCGTATCGACGCCTTCGATGGCAGTACCGGGACCTTTGTGTCCCTCGCCGACCATCCGCAAGTCCACGCCGTTTCCAAACCAGCCAGGCAAGTTGCCTGAACCCGATATCAACCGAGGAGATAACCCCATGATCCAGACACAAGCCACCAAAAGCCTTCGCCAGGCCCTGACTGAAATCATCGTGATGGCCAAGGCCCGCAAAGGCCTGTCCTACGCGCAACTCACCGAGGGTACCGGCCTGTCCGAAGCCTTCGTCACGGCAGCCCTGCTGGGTCAGCACCCGCTGCCTGCCAACGCCGCGAAGGTCGTGGGCGAAAAGCTGGACCTTGACGCCGACGGCATCGCCTTGCTGCAGACCGTCCCGGTTCGTGGCTGCTTCGAGAACAGCGTACCGACCGACCCCACCCTCTATCGCTTCTACGAAATGCTGCAGGTCTACGGCACCACCCTCAAGGCTCTGGTCCACGAGAAGTTTGGCGACGGCATCATCAGCGCCATCAACTTCAAGCTGGACATCAAGAAGGTCGAAGATCCGGAAGGCGGTTCCCGTGCCGTGATCACCCTGGATGGCAAGTATCTGCCGACCAAGCCTTTCTGACCCTGCTGTGAGTCTGCCCGGCGTCTGACGGCGACCGGGCTACCCCCCAACCCCTTATCTCAGGCTGCGCCACCCCGGCGTGAAGCCAGGCCTTTTTTCGCCCTCAATACAGGTGAGTTGCCATGAAATATTTATTCGCTTTATTCCTGGGTGGTCTTTGTTCCGTTGCAGTAGCCGATGAACTCACTGCCCAAACCCCGCAGGTTACCGTCGAGTCCTATCGTGACGCTCAGGACCTGGATATCGCCCACGTGGTCGCCAGTACCGAAATACCGGACGTCTGCGGCGTAGTGCCTGTGCAGATGACTTATGACGACTCCAAGGGCATTCGGCACACCATCGCGTACCACGTCATGGGGACTGGCTGTACCCACTGATCATGCCTCTCGTCAGCCTGTCTGGCGCCCGATCATGCGGCGCCAGCGGCGGGGGACCTTGGCCGCAGTCGCGGGGCCCGGTTCTCGTGAGCCAACCCTTCCTCATTCCGCGTCCTGACGTTTCAACGCGGTCGTTGCGATCCGTTCCGCCAAGTCCACATTCGACCGCATGCTCGCGGTTGACTTCCTCGTTTTTCTGGCACGCTTCGACTCAATCATAAACAAGCCTTGGATCAGTTTCTGGCCGCAGATGCTGGATGAGGTTCTGGCAGGCGTGTGATCGATGTGGGATCAGTGGGGTGCAGGCGCAGCGGCCATCGTTGCCCGTGGCCTTCCTTGCTGGCAACGGCAGTGGCGCCAGGCGTTTCGCGGTTTTGCCGTTGAACAGGATGAGTTCGGCAGTCATGGAGCCTGCTTGGGGCGGGTGCGGCTGCGGTATCTGTGAGCGAGTAGGGATCGGCCTTATCAGCAGACCTGATCCTTCTTGAGAAGGGCCAGGTCTGCTGGATGCTTGGCGGGGGTTAACGGGATGTTCAAGTCAATCTGGCTTGTATTGAATGGCCGGCCTTGGAGAAAGGCGCGTTGAAGCGATATTGGCGCAACTTTACTTGCGTTGACGACGCGGCTGTTACCCAACGCTGACGTCGTAAATAACGCGCTCGCCAGTAGTATCAAAACTCTATGGCGCAGGCGTACGGCTCCTCGAAACTGAAGTTTCGCCGCGCAGTGTCATCACGCTTGGAGCCGTACTTGCGTTATAGAGCGTTCATATTGAACGAATGGTTTTCGTCACGCCCTATCCAGTTGACCAACTTGAGATATAAAGATGGATCTGGATTGATGGGACAACTTACAGCCCAAGTTCTGTCAGGCCTGGATGATCATCCGGACGGCGCCCCAGTGGCCAGTGGAACTTGCGTTCGCTTTCCTTGATCGGCATGTCGTTGATGCAGGCGAATCGGCGGCGCATCAGACCATCCGCTTCAAATTCCCAGTTTTCGTTACCGTAGGAGCGGAACCAGTTACCGGAATCATCATGCCACTCGTAGGCGTAACGGACGGCGATGCGGTTATCGGTAAAGGCCCAGAGTTCCTTGATCAGGCGATAGTCCAGCTCTTTCTTCCATTTGCGGGTGAGAAAGCCCTTGGCCTCTTCGCGATTGGTCGCGAATTCAGCGCGGTTACGCCATTGGGTATCCAGTGTATAGGCGAGCGAGACCTTTTCGGCATCGCGGCTGTTCCAGCCGTCTTCGGCGAGTCGGACTTTCTCAATCGCCGATTCGCGAGTGAAGGGAGGAAGTGGCGGGCGAGTTTGGGCATTGGACATGGTAGTGCCTCCAGTCTGGTTGGATAAATCGGTATGGGTAACGTCTTTTGAAACTCAGGCCCTTATGAGGAGGCCTCTAACAACAACTATGCAAATTCCCTTGCATGGTCGGCTGCGCGATAATCATCCAGCGCGGGTGCCATAGTGATTGCGCCTTCCATTAATATTATTGACTGCCCGGCTTAAACTCAGCGTTTGCTCGATATTCAGTGCCCGGTCAGCCCAAGCGTATAATTCAGTCGTTTCTGCCTGCGCACTTTCGCAAACTTGCGGATGGGGATCATCTGGATCCCCAAACTTCTCCCGCAGTGTTGATCATCCACAGCCAGAAAGACCCTCCGACTCGAACCGGCCGTGAACGGATTAAGCACGCGATCCGTCATGGGTGGGTTCATGAGTTCAATGTAGAACGATCGTTCTCCCTGGTCAAGCGACACCGGGAGAATTTTTTTCCGAGGGGGTGAGCAGGCCAAGTCGAGAGGCATCAGGGAGCGCTTCGAAAGCGCTGGATCGACCCTCACGGCAACCTGCTCGACGGCCTACGCCATGCTCCTGCGATGGCGCAACAGGCCGAGAAACGAATCAAGCTGCACTCCGAAGCATTTTCACGGTCCATGTAAAACGCATCGTTGAGTGGGAGGTGAACCTTGGCAAGACAGAAAAAGCCCGTCGTCGATGGCATGCATTTGACGACGCTTTCTTCCAACCGCAAGGACCGCTTCTTCGCAGCCATGGACGCCAGCCACAGCGCGATGATCGTGACCGATCCGGCGCAGCCGGATAATCCGATCATTTTTGCCAATCAGGCATTCCTGACCCTGACCGGGTATGAGCACGACGAGGTCATCGGACGCAATTGCAGGTTCCTGCAGGGCCCGCAGACCTGCAAGGACACCCGACGGCAGGTGCAGTTGGCGGTCGGGCGGCACCATGAAGTGTGTGTGGAGGTGATCAATTACCGCAAGGACGGCTCCTCTTTCTGGAACGAGCTCTTTATTTTCCCGCTCTTCGATGAACGTGGCCGACTGACGTATTTTTTCGCCTCCCAGTTGGATGTGAGCCAGCGTCACGATGTGGCGCTGCGCAGGCGTCGGGCCCAGGACCTCGAGGCACTGGGGCAGCTCACCGGCGGTATTGCCCACGATTTCAATAATCTCCTCCAGGTGATGGTGGGCTATCTGGAATTGATTCAGTTGAGCGCAAAGCGTCCTGGCAGCGATCCGCAGCGTATTTTCAATAGCGCCAATCGTGCCAGGGCCGCCGCCGAAAAGGCGCAAACCCTGACTCAGCAGTTACTGGCGTTCTCGCGCAAGCAACGGCTGGAGAGTCGTGTGTTCAACCTGAACACCTTGTTGAGCCGCCCCGGCGTCATGGCGCGTGCGCTGCATGACGTCCACCTGCAGGTTGATCTGGCCGACGATCTGTGGAACTGCCTGATTGATCCTGGCCAGGCTGAGCTGGCGGTCCTGCAGTTGCTGACGAACGCCCAGGAGGCGCTGGAGGGCCGCGTCGATCCGACAGTGACCGTCAAAACCTGCAACGTGCGGATTCCAGGCGACGCCAAGCTTCAACGGGAGGGGTTGGCAGAGGGGCGCTATGTCAGCCTTTCGGTGAGTGACAATGGCAAGGGGATAGCGGCGGAGCTCCAGGACAAAGTCGTGCAGCCGTTCTTCACCACCAAGGAAGAGGGCAAGGGTTCTGGCCTGGGGTTGTCGATGGTGTACGGCTTTGCCAGGCAATCGGGGGGCACGGCCCGCATCCATTCATACCCCGGTGTCGGCACCACGATACGCCTGTATTTTCCTGCAGATGACAGCGAGTACTGCGACGAGCAGGCGCCGACAGCGCCTCTGTCGCTGCAAGGTTGTGAAAGCATCCTGATTGTGGAGGACCGGCCCGAGGTGGCCGAGCTGGCACAGGTGATTCTGTCGGATTACGGCTATCAGATAGACACCGCGCACGATGCCGCCCAGGCATTGGCCCTGCTCCAGAACAAGGCCTACGACCTGGTGTTCAGCGATTTGATCATGCCGGGGGACATGGACGGCGCGGCACTGGCGCGTGAGATATCCCGCCTGTATCCGCACACGAGGATCCTGCTCACCACAGGCTACGCGAAAGACGCGCTCGAGCGGGCCAATATCCAGGTGCATGAGTTCGAGGTGCTTCCCAAGCCTTATCAGCCTGCTGATCTACCCCGAAAGATACGTGCCGTGCTTGACGCTCAGTGACACCGGCGCAAGACCGCGCTGGTCATGGTGAACCTGGGAGAGGGCTACCCAGGGCAGGTGAAAATCCCGTCGTTGTCAGGCAAAGCGTACACCGGCACAGACCTCTGAAATCCACCTCCCTATACAGCCCTTGCGTATTGTCGTGTGGGTGCATGGGCTCAGGCGTCTGGGTGCATTGGCCAGATAAAATCCATAAAAAAGCCCGCACTGAGTACGGGCAAGACAGGAGTGCTTATGAGCAGCCTGGAGTGACCAGACTCACTATTGAGATTTAAAAAACCTGAGCTTTCTCGATTGTTTTTCCAGCTTGCCGACGGATGGTGGAGGTTCTTGAACAAGCGCGCCATGCCCGGATAGGCGGGTTCAGGTTGCGGTCTTTTTGCTGCGTACTTTGCGCGGGGTCGACGAGGAGGGTGCCTTGCTTTTTGAGTGTTCCGGTTCAGGTGGCGCGACGCTGCTCTCGACAGAGCCCGACAACTTGTCAGTGCCAGCCGCTCCCAACTCATCCCTGGCTTGTAGCCAGTGTACAAAGTCCCGGCCCTCAGGTTTGCCTTGCTGCTCCCAGATGCGATAGGCGGTGAGCCGAATCGTTTCTTCGTCCATTGTGATTCTCCCGTTTAAATCAAAGTCGTCAGGAATAAATGAAGCTGCTGACCGAGTCCGACTTGATGATGGGCAAGTCGATGGCATGGATCAGACCGGCGGCGATCGCTTGTTGCGGGTCGATGATCCTCGGTGCGGCGATCAGGTATTTTTCGGTTTCCAGTTTTTCGATAGCGCCGTGGGTGCGCTCGGCTACGATACGCACATACAGTTGCAGGTCGTAATCGAGGCTCATGGCATATTCGGACATGCGTGAATGATCTACGGCACCCTGAACATGCCAATGAAAGGGATGAAATAGAAACTTGCTGTATTGGCAGGCGGTCCTGCGCTCGCCAGCCAGGAAGATGATGTTGCCCATCGACTCGACTGTACCCAGATTGTGGGTATGCACGGGAATCGGCAGAGACAACAGAAAGTTGTACAGGGTAAACCCGTAGCTACATTCACCCCCCATGGTCGCGATATTGAGCACCAGCTCTGATGCGTCTTGCTGTACGGCCGCTGAGGCCTTTTCGATCAGTTGGCTGCAGGTGGAGGCGGTGATGGGCCCGGTGAAGTTGATAATGTGTAAAGGCATGGTTTCGCTCCATGAGGTAAACAGGAGAGCGCAGCTCCCCTGTATCAGGCACGTCAACGGTTGCGCCCGCTACCATGGCTGTTTCCACCACCCTGTTTAGCGGTTTCGTTCACACTCATATGGCCTTGCTTGTCTTGAGTACTCATGCTGGATTTCCTCTCTGTCAGAGAGATTTTTAGAATTTAATGCTGATGTGCCAGGGTTTTTATCAAATAGCGCAGCCTTATGGATGGTGTAATAGGTTTCTTTCACAAACGGGGGGTGTCTGAGATGCACCGACGATGGCTTCGGACTGTCTGATCCTTCGCTGATGTTCGTAACAAGGGGGTGAATTCGAGGTCGGGCCAGTCTTGGCTTCAGGACGTGTTTCCACGCCTCGCTGGCGATTATTGTGCTGCTTATCAATTGACGTTCCCATGATCGATATCCTTGGTTTGACTGCATGTTTTCTGGCGATCTAGGCTATGTACGAAATCGCTTGAAACTTGGTTATGCGGCGTTAAAAACCGGCTCGGAATGCTCATTGACAACCAGTCAAGTCGGGCGCGACCCCGGGCGTTCCTCGCCGGTTTTTGCCTTGCCTAACCTGCGTTTCAAACAATTTCGTACACAGCCTAATTCGTGCTGCCGGCAACTATTCAGAGAGTGGCGGCGATGGGTGTGTTTTCTTTTTTTTCGAAAATGGCGACGAGCGGCATTCGGATAAACTTATACAAGTCGGGTGCCGCTTCGTATAAGTAGGCTGGCGGGGTTGATATTAAGGTGATGGCAATGACCGCTTGGCTTTCTGCTTGCTGATAAAGAGCAGCGATGAGAACCGAATCTGTCAGTGAGCAAGTCTGGATTGACTCGGGATGCCCTTTCGTGGGATACATTTCGGCCGCACGCTCAACTTCTCAGTAACTTGCTATAAATCCCGGTGCGCACCCAATTAATTGGGTTTGTTTTCTTCCTGAATGAATAATCACCTATCTAGTGGGACGCCCTTGCGATGCCTTCTACTCTTGAATTGCGTCGTCTGATTGAAACCGCATTTCTGCCAACCCCGTGCATCTGCACGGTCGATCAGGGGAAAACCCTCACGATTCAGCTGATGGACGCAGATACCCGGCAGGAGCAGCTCACCGTCACCGGCATTGACCCTCAAGGTCTGAGGTCGATTCGGGCCATTGCGCTTCTGGTCGCAGAGATCAAGGAGGAGCTCAGGCTCAATGCGCGAGCGACGGATGAGTCCGCAGACACCTGAGGTGCCAATACCCTGACATCGCCCTATCGAGGTGAAAACTCGAATAGCTGGGTACCGCCACCTGAAAAGTTGTACAGAATTCTAAAAGATGTACACGTAAGCGTCGGTTCGTCTACACCCCGGGCATCTGCTTCAACACCCCCTTCATCTTTGACGCCACCCCGCAACAGCTCCCCCTGCGCTCAGCTTTTCTGAACAATTTCCCCCTTTGCAGACTCCACCGAACAGGCAACGTGTCGTGATGGAGCGCGAAGGGTACCTGGCGATCCGCAAGGACTGCCGGGTGGGCCAATCCGGTCTTGACCACCACAAGCGGTCGGTGAGGCAGTGACAGCCTTGGCGTCCGTCGAAAAACACCTGGGGAGAAAGGGGTATGTCCACCGCCGCAAACATCATTGCTTGTCTGCATAAGCACGCCTTGCGGTTCACCACCGCGCCGTCGTGCACCGCAGGCAGGATCGGCGAGAGGGCATGGGAGGAGCTGCGTGAACCAGCCTGAATCCGCGGACGAGCAAAGTCGCGATTACCCGGTACGCGAAGACATGGCCTATCAGCTCAAAGTCTGGCGATTTGAGCGGTGGGGTTGGTATGGCTTGGTCGTTATCGTGTTGATGGCATTGCTCGGGGTTTTTTCTCGTGGGCCGCTGAGCACCCGGGAGCTTCACAGCCAGGACGGCAGGGTAACGCTGCGCTACGAGATCGTTCACCGCAACGGCTCGACCAACCCCATGAAGATAGCCGTTGCCAGTGGCCGGGCCCATTCGCAGGTCGAGTTGGCGCTGGACGGGGATCTTTTCGAGGGATTCAGCATTGAAACCCTGCAACCCGATCCGATCAGGACGGTCAGCTCCGCACGGGGGCTCAGGTTTTGGCTGCAGACCGACGCTCAAGGACAGGCCACGCTTTATCTGATGCTGCGAGGCGATGGCCTGGGAGGCTACAGCAGCCGCGTATCGATAGCGGGCTCCTCGCCCGTTGAACTGACACAATACATCCTACCGTAGGTGCACCATGGACTCCGTGTTACGAGCGGCCGCGATGTACGTGGCCTTGATGATCCTGTTCAAAATCGCTGGAAGACGCTCGCTGGCGGAGCTGACCACGTTCGATCTGGTATTGCTCATGATTATTGGCGAGGCCACGCAGCAGGCGCTGCTTGGCGACGATTTCTCGTTGACCAACTCCATCGTGGTCATCGTCACGCTGATTGCGGTGGACGTGGGCCTGTCGCTGTTGAAGCGACGATTCTCGACGATATCCCGGCTGATCGACGGCGAGCCCACGATTCTCGTCGAGCACGGCAGGATTCTGCATGAGCGCTTGCGTCAGGCGCGTCTGATCGAAGCGGATCTCATGGAAGCGGCACGTTCAAACCAGGGCATCGAACGCGTGGACCAGATCAAGTTCGCCATACTTGAGCGAAATGGAAAAATCTCGGTCATTGCGCAGGATCAATGAGGGAGTCATCAGCGCCCTCAACCACATTCGCGTAGGCACGAGCTGCCCTGCCGAGCAGCGCGGCGCGCTCGTCGCCGTCGATGAAGCCTTCGTCGAAGTACTCATCGGCCAGCCGCACGAGCTCTTCATGCTGCTCCTTGGCGTTCATGTGGCTCTCCGGTTTTTCCAGCAGTTTTTCCCAAGCCTGTAAGGCGTGTTCCTTTCGGTCTTCGTACATGGCACACCTCATGGAATGATGACGAGCGCAAGGGCCCAGGCCTCGGTTGAACGACAGTACGGAAAAGCTCGGCCAGGGTTCCAGGCGTTACCCTCCAGGACTCTCGTTGGCCGATTGGCGCATGGCTTTGGCACGCTTTTCCAGTACCAGGTAGCTGGCGCCCGCGAGCAACAGGGGGATGAGGTAGTAGAGCGTTCGATAACCCAGCAGTGCGGCCACCAGCGGGCCCTGGTCAAGCTGGTCGTGGAGCAGGGCGAGAAAAACCGCCTCCAGCACACCCAGCCCTGCGGGAATATGCGTGATGACGCCTGCGACACAACTGATCAGCAGAACCCCCAGGACCGCAGGATAGCTCAAGGAAGCCGGGAGCAGCAGGAACATGAGGCCCGCCATCAACGCCCAGTTGCTGGCACCGAGCCCGACCTGAAACAGCGCCAGGCGCAGCGAGGGTAAGGTGAACTCGTACCTGCCCCAGGCCCAGGCCCTTTGCCTGGCCCACCCGCAGGCAAGCAGATAACCCCCGGCGATGACGACCAGCGTCAGTCCGATGAGCTGCAAACCGAGCGCCCCCAGGCTCCAGCTGTCCGGCAAGGTCACCAGACGCAGGGAAAACACCACGCCGGCCAGGGCCGCATAACCTATCCAGTTGGTGACGATCCCCAGGGTAATGATCTGCGTGACCGTGGCTGTTTCAAGCCCCAGGCGCTTGTAGAGGCGTAAACGCAAGGCGATGCCGCCGATCCAGGTGGTGAAGTTCAGGTTGAAGGCATAACAGACAAAGGCCACCGGCAGAACATGCCGCACCGGCAGCGTGTGGCCGGTGTAGGCGCGGGCGAGCAGGTCATAACCGCTGACCAGTGCGTAGCTCAGCAGGGCCATCGCCAGACCGAGCAGCAGTGTCCCGGGTTCATAGCCTTGAATCGAACGCAGGACCTGGTGCCAATCCAGGTGGCGGGCCATCCAGTAAAGCAGCGTGCAGACGAGCGCCACAAAGCACAGTGTCAGCCACTGCCGGCTTCGGGCCTGCCAGGCCTTGCCCGTCATCAGCGCTCTCCTTCCTGGCAACTGATGGGCTGCGCGTGGGGGGCCAGGGGGCGCAGGTATTGCTTGTGCGCCGGCAGCCAGCCGGCAATCGTCGGAAAATGCCGGATGCAGTGAAAGCACAGGAAGATCAGCGGGGCCCTCCACCAGAAGCCGCGGACCATGCGCTCGAGGGTGATCCGCTTGCAGTCGTGGCGGATGAGCTGTTGAAGGTGATCGTGCAGGTGTTTGTTGAACACGTCATCGCGAATGAAGAGATTGGCTTCCAGGTTCAAGGCCAGGCTCAACGGATCGAGGTTGCTCGAACCCACCGTGGCCCATTGATCATCCACCAGCGCGACCTTTCCATGCAGTGGCCGACGACAGTATTCCAATACCCTGACGCCATCGCGTAGCAGGTGGTTGTACAACAGCCTGGAGAGGGCACGCACCCAACGCAGGTCCGGCTGCCCCTGCAGAATCAGCGTCACCTCCACACCCCGCCGGGCGGCGTTACGCAGCTCTCGCAGCAACCGGTAACCCGGAAAGAAGTAGGCGTTGGCGATCAGCACGCGAAAGCGGGCGGCCTGCAGGGCTGCCAGGTACTGCTCCTCGATCGTATTGGTGTGATGCTGGTTGTCACGGTCAAGCAACCGTGCCCATGCCTGTCCGCGCAGACGGCCGTCGGGCGCCGCCCGCTGCTCGGGTGGCTCTTGGCCCAGCAGGCGCAGACAGCAGGCCTGCACCTGGGCCACGACGGGGCCGGTCACCTCCACCGCATAGTCCTGTTTGGCCATGGGGCCGGATTCGTCCAGGTGATCGGCGCCATAGTTGAGCCCGCCGACAAACGCCCGCTGGCCATCAATCACGACAAGCTTGCGGTGCAGGCGCCGAAAGAGATTGGTACGCATGCCCATCCATCGCGGTTGAGGATCGAAGACATGCAGGCGCACCCCCGCTGAGGTCAGGGCCTGGATGAAGGCGGGAGGCAGGTCGGCGGTACCGTAGCCATCGACCGTGACATCGATCTGCACGCCCCGTCGAGCGGCTTCGACGAGCACCTGCTGCAACGCCTTGCCCACGGCATCGTCCTGGATGATGAAGGTTTCAAGCAGCACGCGTTGGCGAGCCTGGCCGATGCTGTCGAAGACACGGCGGTAATAGTCGTTGCCATTGATCAGCAACCGGACGTCATTACCTTCCAGCCAGGGGGCGTTCACAGGGCCAGCTCCACCACCAGCGACGCATGGTCCGACAGGTGCGACCAGGGGCGTGTGCTCAGCACGCGTGCGCCCAGGGGCGAAGCATTGCGCACATAGACCCGGTCCAGGCGTAGCCAGGGAAACCGCGCAGGAAAGCTGCGTGCCGGCGCACCTTCAAGCTGGGCGAAGGCTTCGACCCAGGACTTCTCGCAGAGCCGGCGGTCAGCGCGTCGACGCCAATCGTTGAAATCCCCGGCGATGATCACCGGCGCGTCGGGGGGCAATGCCCCCAGGTAATCGAACAACAGATCGATCTGATTCTGACGCTGGGCTTCGCGCAGGCCCAGATGCACGCAAATGGCGAACACCCGGGCATGCCCGGGCACATCCAGTGTGCAGTGGAGCAGCCCGCGCTGCTCGTTGCCCTGGACCGAAACATCCCGGTTGCCATAGGCCAGGATCGGAAATTTGGAGAGCAGGGCATTGCCGTGATCCCCATGGGGATACACCGCGTTGCGTCCGTAGGCGAACTGCGGCCACATGCTGTCGGCCAGGTACTCGTACTGAGGCAATGAAGGCCAATCGGGGTAGCGCTGCTCGTGTTGGCGATGGCTGCCATGCACTTCCTGGAGAAACACCAGATCAGCCCCGGTGCTGCGTACGGCCTCGCGCAACTGCGGCAGGATGAAGCGCCGGTTGAACAGGTTGAAGCCCTTGTGCACATTGAGGGTGAGCACCGTCAGGCGATGTATCGCATCGACAGCCGGTGGCAGGCTGGCTGGGCCTGGTACGGGGTTGACCTGGTTCACCGTTCTCCTCCTTCCTTCCGGGTCTGGCCTGCGCGTGTCGGCTTCACTGTGAGCGGACCACGCGGGCGCGAGGGGGCTGATTTCGAGCTGTCCCCTGTAGCTGCGACCGGGCCTTGCGCCGTGCAGTTCAAGAAGAATCCGTGCGCCCCGGATAGCCGGCGCCCTGCGGGTCGGCAGGCCGTCACGACGGCCACGCTCCGTTGATCGATCCGGCCGAACTATTGATCCGCGGGGTCAGTCGGCTTCCCTATAGGGTCAACAAAGGGAGCCCTCCCCATGAGCGTTACGGCGAAGCAACGGTGTGTGGTGGCCTACGGCAGTGTCGGGGCCGGGGAGCATGAGGAACAGACCAACCTGGCGCTGGCGCGCTGGTTGGCACAGATTCTCGGCTGGTCATTCACCGACATCAGGTCGCAGGACCGCGAGTCGGCGCAGGCGCTGTATTTCGTTCCTGCCCACACCCTGGTCGGTGAGGAGCGGGTCGAACTGGGCATCAGCGGTGTGGAGGACCTGCTGGGTGGCTATGTGCAACACGCTTTCATGGCCACCAAGGCGATTTCCCACCCGTTGCTTTCCCGAACGCGCTGGCAGCCGCAGGGGTGGAATCCCCAATTCGCGGAACGGGTGCGGGCCGTGGTGCTGGCGGGCCTGACGGTGTTCGATCGGGACGATGCCCGGCACGCGGCTATTGAGGCGCTGCGCTCAGGGCCCTTGCGGGTCAAGCAGGTGCAGGCGTGCGGCGGGTCCGGCCAGGCGGTGTTGCACGACAGCACCGATCTGGCGCAGTGGTTGAGTGGTCTTGATGAGCCCACCTGTGCCCAGGGCATCGTCCTGGAGGAAAACCTTGAACAGGCCGTGACCCACAGCGTGGGACAGACCCTGATCGACGGTTTGCTGATGACCTATCACGGCCACCAGCACCAGGTACTGAACCGGCACGGTGAGTCGGTGTACGCCGGCTCCGACCTGTTGCTGGTACGTGGCGACTACGTCGATCTGCTGGCGCGGGACCTGGAGCCGCAAGTGCGCAAGGCCATCGAGTATGCGCGCGTTTATGACACTGCCGCCGCGCTGAGCTTTCCGGGCTTCTTTGCTTCGCGTCGCAACTATGACGTGCTGCAGGGCATGGGCAGGGAGGGAGAATCGAAGTTCGGCGTGCTTGAGCAGTCCTGGCGGGTGGGCGGCGCGACGGGGGCCGAACTGGCAGCGTTGCAGGTGTTTCGTGAGCGCCCGGCGGTGAAGGCCGTTCGTGCTTCCACCCATGAGGCCCATGCCGAATGCCCGCTGCCTGAGTCGGCACGGGTGCTGTATCGCGGCCCTGATGGCCGGGGTGATTTCATTCTCAAGTATGCACAGGTCGATGACCATGATTGCTAACAGCGAACCGGTGTGGATCAACGTCGAGGAAGACTCCATCGCGGGCAATTTTCTGAGCCCCCGATCCAAGGTCCCCGGCGTGTTGTTCGTGCACGGTTGGGGAGGGAGCCAGGAGCGTGACCTCAAGCGTGCCCGGGGGATCGCCGGCCTGGGCTGTATCTGTCTGACCTTCGATCTGCGCGGGCATGGCGCAGAGGACAGCCGACAGGCGCAGGTCACGCGTGAAGACAACCTGCGTGACCTGTTGGCCGCGTATGACCGGTTGCTGGCGCATCCCGCCCTGGACACCTCATCGATCGCTGTGGTGGGCACCAGCTATGGTGGCTACCTGGCGACGATTCTCAGCCAGCTGCGCAAGGTGCGCTGGCTGGCCCTGCGGGTACCCGCCATTTATCGTGATGAAAACTGGCACATGGCCAAACGCCAACTCGATCGCAGGGATCTGATGCAGTACCGGGCGAGTCACATCCAGGCGACTGAAAACCGCGCCCTGAGAGCGTGTGCGGCGTTTCGGGGAGACGTTCTGATTGTCGAGTCGGAGCATGATGAGCATGTGCCCCATGCCACGATCATGAGCTACCGGGCTGCGTTTCAACAGACCCATTCGCTCACCCACCGCATCATTGATGACGCCGACCACAGCTTGAGTACCGAGGTCGCGCAGGATGCCTATACCTCCATTCTGATCGATTGGATCACCGAAATGGTGGTGGGTGAGCGATTGAGTATCTCCAGCCTATAGGATCGGTTTGCCGCCGGTGACGCCATAGCGTGACCCCGAGACATAGCTGGACTCGTCAGAGGCCAGCAGCACGTAGAGCGGCGCGACTTCCACGGGTTGGCCGGGCCGCCCGAGGGGCGTCTGTTGACCGAAGTTCCTGACCTCTTCAGGCGGCATGGTGGCCACGATCAGGGGTGTCCATATCGGACCGGGCGCCACGCTGTTGACACGAATGCCTTGGGGACCGAGCAGTTGCGCCAAGCCGGCAGTGAAGTTGGCAATCGCGCCCTTCGTGGTGGCATAGGGCAGCAGGGTCGGCTTGGGCGCATCGGAGTTGATCGAGCTGGTATTGATGATCGAGCTGCCGCTGGCCATGTGGGGCAGGGCCGCCTTGCAGAGGCGGAAGATCGCCGTGATGTTGATGTCGAAGGTTCGCACCCACTCCTCATCGGCAATGTCCTCAAGGGTCTCGTGGGTCATCTGGTAGGCGGCATTGTTGACCAGCACGTCGATGCGCCCGAATGTCTCGACGGTTTTGGCCACCAGTTCGCTGCATTGCTCTTTCTGCGCTATATCGCCGGGCAATAACAGGCACTGGCGACCGGCCTGTTCGACCCAGCGCGCGGTTTCCCGGGCATCTTCATGTTCATCCAGGTAGGCCACGGCGACATCGGCGCCTTCGCGCGCAAAGGCAATCGCCACGGCGCGGCCGATGCCGCTGTCGGCGCCGGTAATCAAGGCAATCTTGCCTTGCAGGCGGCCGGAGCCCCGGTAGCTTTGCTCCCCGCAATCGGGGTAGGGATCCATGGCTTTCTGCGAGCCGGGAGTGGATTGGGGTTGGGACGGAAAGGGAGGGCGAGGATAGATTTTCATACGTGCGTCTCCATCAGAATCAGGGATGGGCAGTTCAGCGATGGGTCGTTCAGTGGCGACTCATGCGAAGTTGCCTGGATTGAGTTGTCCGGTAGGAGCCAATGCGATACCGCTGGGACATCTGACTGTTGCCGGCTGTATCGCCTGACGCCGAATGACCTGCCAGGGAGGTCGTCAGGCGGCCACGAGCGCCTGCGCAATGGCCTGGTTGAAATCGTCCAGGTCGCCGGGGTTGCGTGAGGTGATCAGCGTCCAGCCATTGGCCTGGCATTGCGTGACCGAGGCATCGATCCATTCAGCCTTGGCATTGACCAGGTCTGTCCGTACGCTGGGGTAGGAGGTGAGCGTTTTGCCTGCGATCACGCCGGCGTCAATCAATGTCCAGGGCCCGTGGCAGATGGCGGCAACGACCTTGCCTGCCTGGACAAAGTCGTTGATCAGACGAAGGGCCTCGCCATCCTGGCGTAGCGTATCGGCGTTGACGGTACCGCCGGGAATCAGCAGCGCATCGAAGCCGCCGCCGTTCAGATCCGCCAATCGAGCGTCGGATTCGACCTGCCTGTCCTTGTCGGTATCGTGCAGGAAGGTCTGGGTCGCACCGCCTTCGCTGGACCCATGGGTGACCGTCGCACCCAGCTCACGCAGGGTCTGCAGCGGTTTTAACAGTTCATCTCTTTCGATACCGGTGTTTGAGGTGATGATGAGTATGTGCTTGCTCTGGAGTGGTGAGTTCATGAGTGAAAGTTCTCCGGTTTAAATAAGGGGGGGCTTCAGTTGGCGCTCTACCTCCTGTCTGACCTCATGGGCAATGCCGTAGGCCGGTGATTCATGCGCGGTGGTCACCTTCGGGCGGTGGCCTCGATCGGGCTCAAGCGATATCCCGGTCCACCAGTTGCAGATGCTCGATGGCTTCTCTGGCCTGACTCTGCGCCTTGGCCTTCAGCGTCTGGTAATGGCTGAAGGTTTCCGCATCGAGGTCGGGGCGCTCCAGCAGTTCATAGGCGGCATGCTGAAGGGCATAGGCCCTGTCGAACAGTCGCCGGTTCTGTTCGAGCGCGAACCGTTTGCAGGCTTCGAGTGGGGCGTGATGAGCTTGGGTTTGCATGGGTTCCTCCTGATTGAAAATGAGCGGTGGCGGCTGGCAGAACGGCTGCCATACAAGGTCCGACTTCGACCGGGCGCAGGGATTGCAAATAAAAGCATTGGAAAAGCTGTGGCGTTGCGCCGTTAACACAGCAGGAAAGTCGAACGGTCAAAGGGAAGCGCCGCCAGATCGGGTAGCGCCTGCCGGCGAACCATCAAGGCCTGACCCATCACCTCTTGCGTTTGGGCAGTACGCTGCTCATCACCTGTTTGGCGGTCTGCAAGAGGATGCCTGCTTCATCGGGATCGCCCTGGGCCAGGGTCGAGGCCATTTTTCTGGCCTGTTCGAGCGTGATATGCGCCGGCAGCGGTGGCACGTTGGGGTCGGTCTTGAACTCGATGACCACCGGGCAGTCGGCGGCCAGGGCCTGCTCCCAGGCCGCGGCGACGTCCTCTTCGCGCTCGACGAAGATGCCCTTGAGGCCGATGGAGATCGCAAACAGGTGGTAGGGCACGTCCGGAATGCCCTGCGAGGCTTCGAACTTGGGATCGCCTTCCATCACGCGCTGTTCCCAGGTCACCTGGTTCAGGTCTTCATTGTTGAAGATGGCGCAGATCCAGCGGGGGCTTTCCCACTGCCGCCAATACTTGGCCACGGTAATCAGTTCGGCCATGTTGTTCATCTGCATGGCGCCGTCGCCGACCAGCGCCACCACGGTGCGCCGAGGGTGGGCGAACTTGGCGGCAATGGCATACGGCACCGCGGCCCCCATCGAGGCCAGGCCGCCGGACAGCGAGCACTGCATGCCCTGGCGGATCTGCAGGTCGCGGGCAAACCAGTTGGCGCAGGAGCCGGAGTCGCTGGTGATGATGGCGTGGTCGGGAAGACGGGGCGAGAGTTCGAACACTACCCGTTGCGGATTGATCGGATCGGCCTTGGCCAGGGCGCGTTTTTCCAGGGTTCTGTCCCAACTGGCGCGCCAGCTTTCGACCTTCTTGCGCCACTGGCGGCGTGTCTTGTGCTCAAGCAATGGCAGCAGTGCCTGCAAGGTCTGGCTGGCATCGCCCTGCAGATTGACCTCCATCGGGTAACGCAGGCTGAGCATGCCGGGCCGCAGGTCGATCTGCACCGCACGCGCCTGGCCTTCCCTGGGCAGGAACTCGGCATAGGGAAACCCGGAACCGATCATCAGCAGGGTGTCGCACTCGTTCATCAGCTTGTAGCTGGGCTCGGTGCCCAGCAGGCCAATGCAGCCGGTGACCCAGGGCAGGTCATCAGGCAGGGCTGCCTTGCCCAGTAGCGCCTTGGCGACGCCGGCTCCGAGCTTCTCGGCCACGGCGATGAGCTCTTCGGTGGCCTGCAACGCGCCGGCGCCGACCAGGATCGCCACCTTGTTCCCGGCGTTCAGGACCTCGGCCGCGCGTTGCAGGTCCTGCGCATGAGGGATCACCCGCGGGGCACTGTAGCCTGAGCCGGAATGCGCGGTGCCATGGGCGCGACCTGGCTCCTCGTATTCGAGGTCCTGAAGATCGTTGGGCAGAATCAAGGCTGTGACGCGTCGCTCACCGATGGCGATCCGCAGTGCCCGGTCGACCAGGTGGCGAACCTGCGAAGGGGTTGAGGCCTGCTGGACGAAGGCGGCCGCGACGTCCTTGAACATCGACACCAGATCCAATTCCTGCTGGTAATGGCTGCCCAGCGCCGTGCGTGCCTGCTGTCCAACGATCGCCAGTACAGGCATATGATCCATCTGCGCATCATAGAGGCCCGTCAGCAGGTGTGCAGCGCCCGGACCTGAGGTGGCGATACACACGCCGGGTTCGCCGGTGAATTTGGCGTGGGCCGTGGCCATGAAGGCGGCCATTTCCTCGTGCCGGGCCTGAATGAACTCGATCTTGCCCTGGCTGCGGTTGAGGGCACCGAAGACACCGTTGATGCCGTCGCCCGGATAGCCATAGAGGCGTCGAACACCCCATTGATACAAGCGTTGCACCAGAAAATCGCCTACGGTCATGGTCATTGAACACCTCACTGTTCTCCAAAAGGGCATCGTGATGGGGCTTTCACCCTGGCCACCGGCTCACGCCACGGATCATTGACGGGTCGCTGGGCTGACGGCGCCCGAACGCGGTGGCCGGCAACGGCTGCGGATCAGCCGCAGCTGTCGCCAGCGTCTTCAGGGGTTAGCTGAAACTCATTCTTGGCTTGCTCCCAGGCCTTGCGGGCTTGCGCGTACCTGGCCGCGGCCTGCTCCTTGGCGAGGCGAAATTTCTCCAGTGTGTCCGAGGTGACGACACCGTCGCTGAGCAGGTCGTAGGCTTCGTCATCCAACCGGGCCGCCTCCCTGAACAGGCGGTTGCTGCGTTCGGTTGCCGCGAGCCAACGGTTTTGGGTGGTCTTTTTGTTATTCGCTACTCGGTTCATCGCAGTCCTCCTTTTTCTGGCTTGTCTTTCAAATGAAGGGAATCAACCCGGCTATCTGTCGCAACAGGCGGTCAGTCGGGTGGCGGCGGGATATAGGGTTTTGGAACAAAGGGCGCTTCGCCGGAGCGCCACCATTTCACGTTCTCGACGCCATAGCGTTCGGCGAGCGGTTTACTGATCCGTTTGACGCGCTCTCGGGCGAATCGGGGAATACGGCCTATGCCCGCATCACAACAGGCCCAATGCCAAGCCTCGGCGTTATTCATTGTGGGTGCCCTGATGATGAAAGACTTCTGCTCGCCGTGAAGAAAGTATTCGATGATGAAAAGTTGATTGTTCATTTTCCCTCCTTGTTGTTTGAGTTGGTCGGGCGGGCAAGGCAGGAGGTTCAAATTATTTGAAGGTTGAATTGAATGGCGCGATATCAATTAGCCTCTGGGTTTTTATTTAAACGCGTGTATGGTTTGTTGTTCGGATTAATGTTGTACAGATATTTTTTCTTGTACATGTTTTGTATAGGTTTTAAATGATTGGCGTCATTTCATAAGGCGTGGTTGGATCGTCGTGAAACAAGCGGGGGATGGGAGGAACTAACCGGGAACTTGGCGGGTTGAGTCGGTTCGCCGCGAATCGCTGAATAACATCGGATATCGAGGATGGAAGGGCGTTCTTGCTCTTTCGGGTGCGGTTATTTGCCTGGGGTATCTGAATGAGGGGGTGTACACAAGTTGTGGTTAACCCATTATTCAGCGCGCCCTCCACCTGGAAGAGTGCGACCGTCGCCGCACTCGTTTGACGTTTACAGGGGGTTTTTGCTGCGAGTGAGTCCAGACCCCAGATCCGCACCGGTGAGAGGGTTGGCTGCCGGGTCCGACTGGGTTCGAATTTTCATGGCTTCAAGCACATCCTCGTCGGCAGCGGGCAGGTCCACGCTGGCGCTACCGTCCCCACCATCGAGCGCCGGTTGAGGATTGTCGACGTACTCGAAATCCTCGTCATTGTTCCATGGACCGCGCAGGTCAGGCTCGCCCTTGGACATGCTGAAATAGGTATTGGCGAACTCAGGCATACCCGGCAGCTTGCCTTGGGGGAAGTTGGGTTGAATGGCGTGCAGGGCTTTCTCGAACGACTTCTGGTGAGCAATTTCCCGGGTCATCAGGAAACCGAGCGCCTCCTTGATACCGGGGTCGTCGACCACGTTCATCAACCGCTCGTAGACGATCTTGGCGCGGGCTTCGGCAGCAATGTTGGAGCGAAGGTCGGCGGTGGGTTCCGTCATGGAGTCGACGTAGGCCGCCGTCCAGGGCACGCCGGCGGAATTCACCAGTGGGGCTCCGGCCCCGTAGAGCAGGCTGGTGATGTGTGAATCATTGCCGGCCCCGTTGATGGATCGATACAGCTCGCCTTCTGCCTGGACGCCCTCTGCCATCTGGCCCTTGGCGCCCCGGTTGAGCATGACAATAATCGAGCCGACGATCTCCAGATGGCTCAGTTCTTCTGTGGCAATGTCCATCAGCAGGTCCTTGCGGCCTGGATCCTCTTCGGCCAGTGCCTGGGTGAAGTACCGGGCGGCGGCGGCGAGCTCGCCATTGGCACCGCCAAACTGCTCAAGCAGCAGGTTGGCAAGGCCCGGGTTGGGTTGCGCGACGCGTACGGTGTATTGAAGGCGCTTATTGTGTAAAAACATGCTGAATCTCCTCGAGCGCATCGGTCTGTCTGGGTCGCACAAGGCATCACGGCCGTTCAGGTGATGGGCCCTTCAATATCAGGATGAAAGAGGGGTTGGCGAGAGGGGGACCAGGCCCCGATGTCCCTGAGGCCTGGTCCGGGTTACACGTACTCAGGATTTCTGCCCACCGGAGTGGCTATGTTGGCCACCTTTTTTCCCCGCTTCTGAAGCCTTTTCACGGTCTTCGGCAAAGTTGCCGCCGCGACCGCCGTTAGACTCGTTGTCCTGGGCGTCGCTGGCATGCCGGCCCCCGCCGTGACTGTGCTCACCGCCTTTGCGACCGGCTTCGGCGGCTCGTTCCGGATCATTGGCGAAGTTGCCTCCCGATACCTGGCCTCCCTTGCGGCCTGCTTCAGAGGCTTTTTCACGGTCATTGGCAAAGTTTCCAGGATTGGTGTTTTCAGTATTAGCCATTTTATCTCACCTCATGATTGTTAAAGTACGAACCGTTGGCCCGTTTAATGTTGAGGAGAGAAAACGCTCAAGGTTTTTTTATTCTTTTATAGGGGCGACGGATGGATGTTTATTGAAGGTTCAACTTGTTTTGAGTTTATTCGATGGTCAGTCGATAAATCGTCTCGCTAAATAAAGCCTCTGTGGGGGCGCGTCGACTGCTCGTGCGCAGCCTCAGGTTGAGAATGATTGAAGGTCGATTGTCAGGGCTGGCAAGTAACGGGCGATAGTGGGGTGATCAAGTGCCCGGGAGCGTGACTCAATGTGCCAGCATCTTGATGTGGATGCTTTCCATGATCCATAACGACAACCCCACCAGCAGCAGGATGATGACCAGCGAAAAAACGAACGCAATCAGGTTCCAGCGCTGCTCGGCGGCTGTATCCAGATGCAGGAAGTACTTCAAGTGAATGAAGACTTGCACGATACCGCTCAGGATGACCAACCAGGCCGTGAAGTGGCGAGGGAGTGTCGGGAACATGACCAGGCCGAAAGGGATGATCGTCAGCACCAGGGACAGAGCAAATCCGATCAGATAGGACGTTCTGCTGCCATGGCTTGAACCGGCTGAGCTGTTGATGGGGCTTTGGGTATACATATCAGGCCACTCCCAGCAGGTAGACGACGGTGAACACGCAGATCCAGATGACATCGAGAAAATGCCAGAACAGGCTCAGGCAACTCAGACGCATTGCCGTGGTGCCGGTGATCCCCCGACGGGCGACCTGGCACATGAGAACGGCCATCCAGATCAGGCCGATGGCGACGTGCAGACCGTGGGTGGCGACCAGCGTGAAAAAGGCACTGAGAAAGCCGCTGCGGGCAGGGCCGTACCCTTCCTGAACCAGATGGTGAAACTCATTGATCTCCATGCCCACGAAGGCGGACCCCAGCAGGAACGTCAGCCCAAGCCAACGAATCACTTGCCCGGCGGCACCTCGGTTCAGGGCGAGCATCGCGTAGCCGTAGGTCATGCTGCTCAGCAACAGCAGCAGGGTTTCTCCCAGGACATAAGGCAGCTCGAAGATGTCGACCGTCGAAGGTCCACCGGCGACGTTGTCGCGCAGGACGGCGTAACTGGCGAACAGCGTCGCGAACAGAATGCAGTCGGTCATCAGGTAGACCCAGAAGCCGAACACCTTCAGGGAGCCCGCGTCTTCATGGCCCTGTTCGTGGTTATGGGCGATAGCTTGATTCAATACCGTGTGAGTCATGATGACGCCTCCGTCAGATGCTGAAGCCGGGTTTTCTCGATCACGGCGACTTCCTGCGCGGGTATGAAATGGTCGGTGTGCTCGTCATGACTGCGAACAATCAGGGCCACACCGGCGGCGACCAGTCCCAGCACTGCCAGCCACCCGATGTGCCAGACCAGGGCAAAACCGCATAGGAAGGTGAAGAGACTGATCAGCAGGCCGGCCGAGGTGTTGCTGGGCATGTGGATCTGCCGGTAGTCGGTGTGGGTGAGGGTGCTGATGCCACGCTCCTTCATTCCCCAATAGGCATCCAGGTCATCCACTACCGGTTGTTGAGCGAAGTTGTAGACCGGGGGCGGGGAGGCTGTTGCCCATTCCAGGGTGCGCCCGTCCCAGGGGTCTCCGGTCTTGTCCCGATTCTTGTCGCGATCGCGAATGCTCACCCACAGTTGCACGGCCTGGCACGTCACTCCACAGAGAATGATCGCCACGCCGATCAACTCCAGCATCAGCCATGGGCGCCACTCGGGGTTGTTGAAGTGATTCAGGCGTCGGGTCATGCCCATGAAACCCAACACGTAGGACGGCATGAAGGCGAAGTAGAAGCCGATCAGCCAACACCAGAAGGCGGTCTTTCCCCACTTGTCGTTCAGACGGAAGCCGAAGGCCTTGGGGAACCAGTAGGTCAGGCCCGCCATGTAGCCGAACACCGCACCGCCAATGATGACGTTGTGAAAGTGCGCGATCAGAAACAGGCTGTTGTGCAGCAGAAAGTCCGCCCCCGGCACAGCGAGCAGCACACCGGTCATGCCACCGATGCTGAACGTCACGATAAAGCCCAGCGTCCAGAGCATGGGTGTTTCGAAGCGGACCCGGCCTTTGTACAGGGTGAACAGCCAGGTGAAGATCTTCACCCCGGTCGGCACGGCGATGATCATCGTCATGATGCCGAAAAACGCGTTGACGTTGCCGCCGGCACCCATGGTGAAGAAGTGATGGAGCCAGACGATGAACGACAGGATCGTGATGGCGATGGTTGCCCATACCAACGAGGCATAGCCAAACAGGCGCTTGCGACTGAACGTGGCGGCAATTTCCGAAAAGATGCCAAATGCCGGCAGGATCAGGATGTACACCTCCGGGTGTCCCCAGGCCCAGATGAGGTTGACGTACATCATCGGGTTGCCGCCGGCTTCATTGGTAAAGAAGTGCATGTCCAGGTAGCGGTCCATGGTCAGCATGAACAGTGTGGCGGTGAGGATGGGAAAGGCGGCCAGGATCAGAATGGAGGTACACAGCACCGTCCAGGTGAAGATCGGCATCTTGAACAGGGTCATGCCCTGGGTCCGCATCTTCAGGATGGTCACGAAGAAGTTGACCCCGGTGAGCAGCGTACCGATGCCGGAGATCTGCAATGACCAGATATAGTAGTCGACCCCGACGCCGGGGCTATAGGCGAGCCCTGAAAGTGGCGGGTAGGCGACCCAGCCGGTGCGGGCGAACTCGCCGACCCCCAATGACACGTTGACCAGCACGGCTCCGACCACGAACAGCCAGAAGCTCAAGGCATTGAGGAAAGGGAAGGCGACATCGCGGGCGCCGATCTGCAGCGGCACGACGACGTTCATGAGCCCCACCACGAACGGCATGGCCATGAAGAAGATCATGATCACGCCATGGGCGGTGAAGATCTGATCGTAGTGTTCCGGGGGCAGGTAGCCGGCTCCCCCACCGGCGGCCATGGCCTGCTGTGTCCGCATCATGATGGCGTCGGAGAAACCGCGCAGCAGCATGACCAGTGCCGCGATGATGTACATGCAGCCGATCTTCTTATGGTCCACGCTCGTGAGCCATTCGCGCCACAGGTGGCCCCAGTACCGCTTATGGGTCACCCAGGCGAGCAGGGTGACGCCGATCAGCGCCACCACCGCCAGGGTGTACATGATGATCGGCTCATCGGTGGGGATGGCGTCCCAGGTCAATTTTCCGAACATGTCAGGGCTCCTTCGACATCATGGGTTGGGGCTTGCGGTCATGGATTCCGATGGCACGCATCCCGGTTTCCTTGCCCTTGGTTCCGTTGGACGGGTTCATCCCCTCGTACTGGTCCACAATGGCCTGGAACAGCGTTTCATCGACGCGGGAGTAGTAGGTCACCGGATGGGCGATGGTGGGTCTGGCGAGCCTTGCGTATTGCGCGTGATCCAGTGATCGTGGGGCGGTTTTCACCTTGGCCACCCACGCCTCGAACCCGCTGGCGGTCGTGGCATAGGTATCGAAGTGCATGTCCGAGAAACCGGGGCCGTTGTAATTGGCGGCGATGCCCCGCAACTGCCCCGTTTCGTTGGCGATCAGGTGGAGCCGGGTCTGCATGCCGGCCATGGCGTAGACCTGGCCTCCCAATGCGGGAATGAAAAATGACGTCATCGCCGCGTCGGAAGTGATGGTGAAGCTGACCGGAGTGTTTACCGGCAGGGACAGCTCATTGACACTGGCGATCCCCAGGTCGGGATAGATGAACAGCCATTTCCAGTCTGTCGCCACCACCTGGACATTCAGCGGTGCGACCTGCGACTCGAGGGGCTTGTAGGGATCCAGCGAGTGGGTGGTCCGCCAGGTGACGACACCCAGAACCAAGATGATGAGCAGCGGCACTCCCCAGACGACCGCCTCGATCCTGTGTGAGCTGGCCCAGCGCGGTGCGTAGGGCGCAGTCTTGTTGCTGGCGCGATAGCGGTAGGCGAACCAGAAGGTCATGACGATCACCGGCAAGACGACAACCAGCATCAGCGCTGTGGCGAGAAAGATGAGGTTGCGCTCGTCAATGGCGACTTGGCCTTTGGGGTTCAACAGAACGGCATTACACCCCTGTAGCGTCATTGCACTGATCAGGAAAGACAGATGAGGTTTTTTGATTTTCATAGGTGCTCCCTCACGCGCGCTGCATTCAGTGCGGTGTGTGTTTCAGTGCGTTTGAATCGGTAACAGGGGTATGGAAAAGGCGTCGCCCGGATTGGTTTGAACGGATGTTTTTTTTACGGACGAGCGGTAAAACTGGCGAAGCGGCCAGTTGCGCTGTGGTTGCCTTGTGTCGGGCCTGGATAAAAACAATGGAATTATTATCGCGGCAGCCGGGTCCTTGAGTTTCAAGCGTTTTGCAGGAGAGCCGTCATGTATCGCCGAGGATCTGTCTCCGGGCAGCCCGACAACGCGTAATGGAAACTGACCACGAGAGCCTGTTGCGATGCCCCGGATCCTGACGTCTCGGATCAACGAGGATGACCTGACCGAGCAGAATGCCAAGATGTTCGGCTCTCCCAAGGAGCGCCTGGATTTCTATCGCCGTGAAATCCAGTACGAAACCACCATCCTGTCCAATCGGACGGACGCCTACCTCACGGCCCAGTCATTTCTGGTCATCGCTTTCGCTTCCTGTATGAGCAACGTCAATCCTGAGTGGGGCAAGCTGTTCACGCTGTCCCTGCCGCCGATACTGGCCTTGCTCGGCATTCTCAGTTCCCTGAACGCCTGGCCTGGCATCAAGGCGGCGTACGAGATCATCGATCACTGGCACTTCAAGCAAAGCCAGCTCTTGCAGAGCGAGCCGGTGATGGGATTGGCCTATGATGAGTCGCCGTTATTCTGCGCCAGTGAATCGACGCACAAGGGGTACCGCAAATCGCTGCTGTTCTCCCTGCGTTCACCGCTGCTTTTTGCCCTCTTCTGGCTGTTGCTCGGAAGCTGGTCGGTGATAGTGCAGACCGTCAGCTTCTGATTCGACTTGCAGGATGAAGCGGCAGGGCGTGGACCTGTTTGGCAGGCGGTCCCGTTCGGGTCAGGTGTCATCCTGCTTCGCCCTCAGGCGCTCATAGCGGGCAAGCATGGGCTGGGTACTCAGGCCATGGATCAGGATGCTGAGGGCGACCACCGAGAGGGTCAGGCCGACACAGGTCCCGGCCAGGTCCGCGTCCAGCCCGTGATTCAAGGCGTAGAAAAGGTAATACAGGCTGCCGATCCCGCGGATACCGAACCAGCCCACCAGCCACCGTTGAGGCGTCTGCAGCAGTGGGCCCCAAGGCAGCAGCAGGACGCTCGACGGCCGGATGACGAGAAACAGGAGGGCGCCGATGATCACTGCCCGCCCGTCCCAATAGTTCACGATGACGACCCCCAGCAGGGTGACCAGGAACACCTCCATGGCCCTTTCCACCAGGTTACCGAAGGCCAGCATGTCCCCCATCATCACCCCCGCCGCCACCTGGGCCTCTTCCAGGGCATCGACATCGCCATGCAGGGCCAGGTGCGGCTCGACGTTCTGGTGCCCGACCACGGGCTGCACCAGGTGCTCGGCGGGCGCTTTGGCACTGTCCGAGGAGAGCACTTCCGACCGGCGCAAGCCGAGCGCGGCCGCGAAGACCGAGAGAAAACCATACCCCTGCAATGCCTCTGCAATCACATAGGCCAGGGCGATCAGCGCCAGCGTCAGGTAGTCGTTGGGCGAGGAGGTGCTGTCCCGGTTTCGGGTTTGCATCAGCAGCGTCAGCCGGCCCAGCCCGCGCCCCATGCCGTAGCCGATCAGCAGGCCTGCCGGAACGGCCCACACCAGATCCTTGCATAGCCACTCCAGCCAGCCATCGCTGGTGCTGCCTGGCGCCTGGAGCATCGCCAGCCCCAACAGGACGAATGGAAAGGCCACCCCGTCGTTGAGTCCTGCTTCGCCGGAAAGGCCGAAACGCACCCGGTCGTGATCCCTCGAGTCGTTCACCTGAACCATGGAGGCCAATACCGGGTCGGTAGGGGCGAGGATCGAGGCCACCAGCACAGCGGCTCCCCAGGGCAGTCCGAGCAGATAGTGCAGCGCCATGCCGGTGGCCGCGATGCTCAGCAACATCACCGGTCCGGCAAGCCCCAAGGCGACTCGCCAGCTGGGGTCCTTCAGAGGCAGGCGCAGCTTGAGTCCGCACACGAACAGGGAAAACAGTACGGCGACCTCACTCAGGTGCTCCATCCAGGACGACGCCTGATGAAGGTCCAGTTGCAGCCAGCCGAGTCCGGCAGGACCCATGGCAATCCCCATGACCAGGCAGGCGGCCGAGGTGGTGATCGGCATCCAGCGCAAGGCGGAGGAGGTCAGTGCCAGGACCAGCAGGATTCCGCCCAGCACGCTCATCCACAGGAGGAAGCCCATGGCGGGGCTCAAGTGCCCAGCGCAGTGAGAAAATCGCCGAATCCGCCGCGCACGCGACAGTCGCTGCGACTGCTGGTGGAGACACTGTTGCGGGCGGTCCACACGATTCGAGCCCCGCTTTGCTGCAGGTCGTTCACCAGTTGTACATCCTCGTGCAGTGGCAGGGGTTGAAAGCCGCCGGCCCGTTGGTAGGCCCTGGCACAAATGCCCAGGTTGGCCCCATGGATGTGGCGATGATGCTCGCGCGCCTGGTAGTGCGCCTGATAACGCTGGCGCAGCCTGGCATCCTGATGAGCCTGCCAGTGCTCAACATGCACGGTGCCGCACACGGCATCGGCGCCAAATGCCAGTTGGCAGAGCAACCAGTCGGGAGGGACGCAACTGTCGGCATCGGTACACGCCAGCCAGCGAGCGCCGTTCTCCAGCATCAGGGAGGCGCCGGCCCGGCGGGCCATGCCGACGTTGCGTGCGTCGATGCTCAGGGTGCGAACGGCATGTGCCACGGCGATGGAGTGGCTGGCATCGCTGCACTGATCCAGGACGACAAGGATCTGGACGGCTTCGCCCAGGCGTTCCACAGGGCGGGCGGCCCGTTTCAAGGCCTGGAGGCATTTCCCCAGTCGCTGGGCCTCGTTATGGGCAGGTACGATCACGGCGATCATAGGCAGGTCTCCTGCAGATTGACGACGCAGGGCTCCGGGCTCCAGAGCTCCAACAGAAACTGCGCTTCCTCATGGCGCACGACCCGATGCAGGGGCAGATGGCGTTCGAGCAGGGCATGGACCTGGCTTCCGTCCTGTTCGCACCCCGCGATGGGCGCAAGCCAGTGGCAGGCCAGCACTTCACCCCCGGGCGCCAGGCTGTCGAGGGCCTGGGCGATAACCTGGCGCCAGTCGCAGGCACTGAGGTAATAGCCGATCTCGCCCAGTACGATCAGGTCAAACGGTCCCGCCGGCCAGGTCGTGGGCAGCCGGCCCTGTTCGACCACCGCGTGGGGCAAGTCGCCCAGGCGTGTCCGTGCCAGGCGCACGGCCGTCGGGTCGCCGTCCTGGCACAGCAGTGCGTCGCAGCGGCAGGCCAGGGCGGCACTGAGCTCGCCATTGGCACAGGCGGGCTCGAAGACACGCCCATAGCGTTGCCGTGGCAGGCAGGACAGGATCAGGTCGCGTTTTCGTTGCTCGTACCAGCGGCTGCGAAATTGCCAGGGGTCGTCACTGGCGGCAAACAACTGGGCGAAGTAGTGCTCGCTCACACTCATGTGAATACCAGTTCAAAGGGTTGCAGAAGCCTTTCGAGGGCATGGGCCTGCAGCACTGGCGCGGTGTCCTGATCAGGCACTGTCTGGCTGCGGTGAGCGGCGATCGCCCGACGCTTGAGTGAGAGCGTCGAGGCGTCGAGCGAGAGTTTGCGAGCACGTTTCCACGGCAGGCGGGCATCGTTCGGCAGGGCCCAGTGCCACGCCCACACGGGGGCTTCGAACAGCATGGCCTGGCGTTGTCGGGCTGCCCCGGCGCAGGCCCGCCCAACCGCTTCATGGTCAGCATGACCATCCTCGCGCCAAGTGGTGATCACGCGATCCCCGGGTTCGATCCATTGCGACAGGTCGTGGCACAGCTCGGGTTCATGGCGTGCAACGTCACTGTCCGGCAGCCCGAGGCGCAACCATTGCAGCTGCGTGGTCTTGAGTCCCAGTTCATGCAGGGCGGCCAGGCTCTCCTGGGGGCGCACCTGCCGAAGCCGGTGTTCAGTCCAGCGCGTCGACCCTCGATGGCTGGCTTCGCCGTCCGTCACCGAGATCAACAACAGGTTCGGTGCCGGCTGTTGCGCCAGGCCCACCAGCAGCCCCCCGCACATCAGCACCTCGTCATCGGGGTGCGGTGCGACCACGACCAGCCGGCATCCGTCGGGAACGAGCGTGTTGCGGCTGATGGGCGGCACCTCCGCCAGGGACACCGAGCGTTGCCAGTCGGCCAGGGGCGTGCCGGTTCCCTCAATCGCCTTCGAGTCCATGGCGGTGCTCATAGCTGCCAGCTCCCTGGCGCCGCATCGGCCACCTGGTGGCCCAGCTCTGCCAGGTCCCGCTCGGCATGGCTTTGCCGCAGGTACACCGGAAGGTCGGCAGCGAGCCGGGCAAAGTGGGGATCACGACAGTAGGGGCTGGCCCCCAGCGCACGTCCCACATGAGCGCTCACGTTCGAGGCGGCTTCTTCCACCACTGCCCGCAAGCGGCGTACGGGGACGCTGGCCTCGGCCTGCGGATGCGCGTCGATCCAGGCTGCACATTCGCGCAGTGTGGCTCTGGCGGCGCACAGGGACGCCTCGACGGCCCCCAGGTGGGCGTTGGCATGGGGATCGGATCGCCGGGTGCAGCAGTACTGGCGCAGATGCTCGGCCAGGGCCTCACTGGCCCCATACCAGCAAGCGGCAATACCTGCCCCGCCATGCCAGAAACCCGGACGCTCCAGATAACGCCCCGGTTGACCCACCGGGTACGCAGGGGTGTCGCGAAACTCGAGCTCAACGCTGCCGGTGTCTGCCATGCCCACCGCGTGCCAGGTGCTGGCGTCCAGGTGTTGGGTGGGCTCATTGAGATGGATGGCGACCAGTTGCTGACGGCCTTCTTCATCCCAGGCGGTCAGTAGTGCGCGATCGATGTGGTGGGCACCCGAGCACCAGGCCTTGCGCCCGCGCAACTGCAACTGCGGGCCGCGACGGGCGACAATCCGCGTGCTGGCAAAGGGCGGCTCGGCGGCCCAGACGCCCCAGATAGCCTGCTCCTTCAGATGCTGCGCATCACATTCAGCCAGGATTGCCAGCGCATCGGTATGGCCTTCATAGAGTTTGGCCAGTGAAAGGTCATGCCCGGCCACTTGGGCCAGTTTTTGCCAGCGCTGCAAGGTCTTGCCCTGGCCTGGCAACGGCAATCGATCCAGGCCGTGGGCCTGCAAGGTGCGCAGGGTGTGGGCGGCAGGCGCAGACGCCGGAAAACGGCTGAGCAGGGTTTGCAGTACGTCATGCTGGAGGGTGTCGGCATGGGGCATGCTCATCATCCTTGGCGGGTGGAACGGTGGAGAACCATTGCCTAAGGTATGAAGCAGGGTGCTTGAAGGGAGTTCAATCCGATTGCGTTTGAACGGCAGCGGTTGTGCAAGGCAACATCCGTATCGAGCAGGAGTGGCCTGGTAGTTTCAACTCATCCCGAAAGGAGAATAGACTTTAAATATGAAACACCCATGATCGGTAATTTCGACATTTTTTAGGGCCATCAATGCTCTGGGTTTGACTTCTTTATTACAGCCGGATTTTCCGATTTATAGAGAATATACCGAAGCAGAGACTATCCAGAATAAAGGGACAATCTCCGAGAGTCGTCATGCCGAGCCTGAGAGAGCAGGGTGCAAGGCTTGCAAAAAGAGGCGCAAGGGCCGCAGCCCCTGCGCAAGGACTCAGACATCAACCGCGGCCTTGACCACCGTGGCTATGCTGGCCACCTTTTTTACCCGCTTCAGAGGCCTTCTGCTTATCGTTGGCGAAATTGCCGCCCGACGCCTGACCGCCTTTCTTGCCGGCCTCGGATGCCTTTTCACGATCGTTGGCGAAGTTGCCTGGGTTCGAATTGCCTTTACTGGTCATGATGATACCTCTGGTTCGTTGAGTTGTTTCGCTCACCGCAGGGCGAGCATTAACTGGGATTGGGGTGGGTGGGAGAAGTTGGAACTAAATTTTCTTCTGGCGATGAACGGTAGTTTGCTGTTTTTCTGCCGCTTGATGCTTATAAGCAAGCGGCGTGCTTCTGCAATAGGGGTATAGAGAGGGGAGGGCGGTGCGGCATCGACGTCGGCTTGGCCGCTTCGCCTTGAGGTCTTTGGAACAGGGACAGGAGCGCTGCGCCTTGTCAGACTTCGACCGTCGCGAAGCATTCTTTCAGGCCCGGTGCCGATGAAGCGAAACGACGGATTTCCGTCAGCAGGACCGGTCATCAGCCATTGATGAAACGGAATGGAATCTTTCCTTTGCGCAGCGGCTCTTCCCCTCATGAGCCACTGATTTGAAGGAGTACTCGATGACGCCAGTCAAAGCGCTGAGCGCAAGCTTGGCACCGCTACCGTGCGCGCCACTGCGCAACCTGTACCAGCAACTGCTGGCCCTGGGTGACGAGCCGCCCGTGGAGCTGGCCTGTGACGTTCTCCACCAGCAATTGCAACAGGTGGAACCGGCTGCCCATCCGCTGCCCACTCAATTCCATCAGCTGCTGGCCTGGGTCGAGGGCCACTGTGCCGAGGTCGCCCGGCAGTACGCTCACTACCTGCAGGAACGCCGCCAGGGCGCTGGGCGACGTTATCTGCGCAACAAGGCGCATGCACTGTACTTCCTGCAGGCCGTGGCACCGACCAAGCTGGTCGATGGCGCCTGGCTGTACGGAACGTTGAAACACTGGAGGGACTATCGCTATGACGGTCTGATCACCACCTATCTGCAGGAGTTGGGGGATGGCGAGGCCGCGCTCAATCATGTGGCCCTGTATCGCCGGCTGCTGGCCGATGAAGACTGCGAGCACGATCCGGATCTGGGCGACGAGCACTATCGGCAAGGTGTGATTCAACTGGCGCTGGGGCACGCTGCCGATGCCTTCCTGCCGGAGGTATTGGGTTACAACCTGGGTTACGAGCAGTTGCCCCTGCATTTGCTGATCTGCGCCTACGAGCTGAGCGAATGGGGCATCGACCCCTACTACTTTACGCTGCACGTCACCATCGACAACGCCAGCACGGGCCATGCGCGCAAGGCCGTGCAAGCCGTCAGCGAACTGAAGCCGGTCGGCATGGCCGCCAAACAGTACTGGCAACGAGTGGCCCGCGGTTATCAGCTCAATGACCTGGGACTGGGCACGCTGGACGTGATCAGGGCTTTCGATCTGGAGCGGGAAGTGGTGTCGATGCTGGAGCGCAAGCGACTGGCCGGCCAGTACCTGCATGCCGATCGCTGTCGCTTCGAAGGCAAGACCGTCAACCAGTGGCTGGAGCAACCGGGGTGTATTCCGGCGTTCTTGCAGGCCTTGCAGGACCGGGGCTGGATCCGTCGTCACCAGGACCCGCGAGACAGTCGCTTCTGGCGTCTGATCGAGGGTGACGCCGCGGCGATGTTCGGGGTGTTCAATGGCTATGAGAAGCAACTGATCAAGGATTGGATTGCGGGAAGGTGGCAGGACTCAACGCCTGTTGGCATTCCCCGGGGGGGAGTGGCCCATCGCCGGGCGGCGGAGGATGCTCAAGACGATCCGGAAACCTGCCTCTTGCGCCAGGTGTTGAACCGGTATTCACCTGACCAGCAGATCGCGGTGCTGTTGCCCTGGCTATCCGCCCCTCGCCATAGCCGGCCCGCCGGGCTCTTTGCCGCCCGCACCTTCCTCGAACTGCGTAAGCGCTTGCGCTGATTGCTCAGGAGAGCGGCCATGAATCCTTGCGACTACACGCTGTCGCGCCAGACCGACCAGGCGCTGGTGCAACTGGGGCGGCGTCTGCAGGCGGACGGCTACCGTTTCGTCACACCCACGCCATTGACGCACCAGCGGGTGCTGGCCCGATCACCGCTACCCTGTGCGGTGGATCTTCGCGATGTATTTGGCTGGTCCCGACCCTTCGAGCCCAGCCTGTTGGAGGCGGCGCAGCTTGCCCAACTGCAGCAGGCCGGGATCTTGCGGGAAGACGCCGGTCGCCTGCGCAGCACGATTCGATGGTCGAGCCTGGGAGACCTGCTGCTGGCCCATTCCGCGTTTCCGACCGAAGAGCCGGATGCCGTGTTTTTCGGGCCCGACAGTTATCGGTTTGCCGGTGTGATCACAGACTATTTGAACCAGCGTTTTGCACCGGTGCGGCGTGCCGTGGACATCGGCTGCGGCACCGGTGTCGGGGCCCTGCTGGTGGCGCGTGCCCGGCATGATGCGCAGGTGCTGGCCGTCGACATCAACCCGCGCGCCCTGCGCTTGAGTGCGGTGAATGCCGAGCTGGCCGGGGTGCGCAACTTCAGCGTTTACCACAGTGATTTGCTCGACAGCATCGAGGGGCGTTTCGATCTGATCGTGGCCAATCCCCCCTACATGAACGACAGCCGGCAACGAGCCTATCGTCATGGCGGCGGGGCACTGGGCGAGCACCTGTCGTTGCGCATCCTCCAGGCTTCCCTGCCACGGCTGGACGTCAACGGTGCGCTGGTCCTGTACACCGGCGTGGCGATAGTCCAGGGGCAGGATCCGTTTCTCGAGGCCGCCCGTACGCTTCTGGTCGATGGGCGCTATGGCTGGACCTATCGGGAACTGGACCCTGATGTGTTTGGCGAGGAGCTGGACAAACCCGGCTATGAGCAGGTGGAGCGGATCGCGGTGGTGGTGCTCACCGTCACCCGTCTGCCGTGAGCGATGAGGCCCGCCATGTCCTTCGATCACGGCCTGCCACAGCGTCTGGGGGTCGAAGAGGAGTATTTCATCACCGATCTGGACAGCCGGCAGATGGTCGCCGAGCCTTCGGCCCAGGTGCTGCGCGATTGTCGTGAGGCGCTGGGCGCGGGGTTCGCCGCCGAAATGTTCCAGGGCCAGATCGAAGTGGCGTCGCCCGTGTTCGAGCATCTCGCTCAGGCCAGCGAGTACCTGCGCCAGCGACGCTACGCACTCGACCAGGCGTTGGCGCCTCACGGCTTGGGCTTCCTCTGCGCGGGAACGCACCCAGTGGCCCAGTGGCACCTTCAACGTGCCACCGGGCAGGAGCATTTCCGGCAGTTGTTCGGCGATTACGCCCAGGTCGCGCAGCGCAGTGTGCTCAGCGGCCTGCATGTGCATGCTGAAGTGCCCCCAGGCATTGACCGCATCCGCGTCATGAACGAGGTACTGCCCTGGCTGCCGTTGTTACTGGCGCTGAGCGCCTCGTCACCGTTCTGGCAAGGCCGCGACAGTGGCTACTTCAGCTACCGCCAGGTGGTGTGCGATGAGTGGCCGCGCATGGGCGTTCCCGAATACCTGAATGATGACCAGGCCTACGGCGACTATCTGGCCCTGCTGCGTCGCGCCGGGGCGCTACGTGCCGACACGCCGATCTGGTGGGGGATCCGGCCGTCGTTGCGCTATCCGACGCTTGAGCTGCGCCTGACCGATGCCTGTCCTCGCGTCGAGGATGTCCTGACCCTGGCCGGCCTGTTCAGCGTCATGGTGCGCCATGCCTGCCTGCACGCCGAGCCCGGTCAGCGCTACACCCTGGTCCATCACTGGTTGCTCAAGGAGAACCGTTTTCAGGCTCGCCGTTGGGGCGTGCACGGGCACTACCTGATGGACCCCGAACAGCCGGTAATGGATCTGCACCACTGGTTGGCGTCGGCCCACCACACCTTCGGCGCCACGGCGCAGGCCCTGGGCCAGGAGCAACTGTTCAACCAGGCCTTCAACCTGTTGCGGGACGGCACCAGCGCCGAACGTCAATTGCGCTGCTTCCAGGCCCAACCCGCGCACCTGGATGATCAGGCACGTTGTCGTGCAGTGGTCGACCTGCTGCTGGCGCAGAGCCGCGACCCCACCCGCCAGCGTGCCGGGTAGTTCCGGGGACTGTTCGAGATCAGTGCCCTTGGCTGGGCGAGTGGGCGGTTTTGCGATCCCGTGCGTTTTTCCCGAAACCGCGCACGTTCATTGCGCACAGACAGACCTGCAATACGATCAACGCATAGGCCTGGGCGTGCCATCCCCATATCGCCCACAGCACGTTACTGAGGGTGAAACAGACGAAGCCGATCATTCGGCGTCTGGGTTTAAGTGAGCCGATCAGCCAGGCGGCCAATACGGTGACCACCATGGCGGGCCATTGCAGCAGGTCCAGGTAAGCCATGACTTCCCCTTGATCAATCGGTTCGTTGAGCGGTGTTTGTTCACTGGCTGTGAGACGGGCACCTCCTTGAATCGACCACCCCGCGGGCTGAAGTTCTTAAATCCTTTTCCCCCCCGGACAATGCCCCGTGCCCGATCAACCGGGCGGCGATCCCGGGGAAACCTGGCCTCGCCCCTGGTCCGAGGGCTGAGAGATTGACTGAACTGCCCGGATAGCGTCCGACCTAATGCTTTATCAACCAGGAGAACCATCATGCAAACCTATTACTTTTGGATCGGGGCTCTGGTCATCCTCTTGTTACTGGACCTGTGGGCCATCAACAGCGTCTGGAGAAGCCCCGAACCCTCTGGCAGCAAGGCCTTCTGGACGGCGGTGATTTTCCTGCTGCCCGTGGTCGGCCTGGTGGCCTGGGGAATAACCGGCCCACGTGGTGTGACCAAGGGACCGTCCTCTCCCGAACACAGCAAGGGCTGAACGCCGGTGGCCTCGGTGCTTCCTGCTGCTGCGCCAGTTGGGCGGCTGCCTCTCAGGGTTGCCGCTCGAGGGTCAGCAGCAGGCGGCCATCGGGCTGCCGGTGAGCGGCGCGGACCGTCCCACTGTACAGCGTCTCGTTCCAACGGAAGGTGAGCGAATGAGCCGCTTCGAACTGTTCAGGCCAGGGCGGTGCGATCAAGAGTTGCAAGGTCGATGAGGGGCCGGTGGGTGAGAGTGAAAGCTGTGCCGTGCAGTGGAAATTGAAGGCGTTGACGCCGAACAGGGTGTCCTGAAGAAAATCTATTCTTATTTCCTGGGTATCGCTGTCGACCACACGATGCATGGGACTTCTCCGGGGTTCTTGAGCGCCGGGGGACGGATGACCTGCGCTTTATCAGGATGAATTCGCTGCCCGGGATACAGGGCAGTAGGTCATTGGACGGATCATGCAGGGGATGATTCAACGTTTCTGCCACTGGAGAAACTGTCGGCTGGAAGATGCCCGCTGACCCACCGCGCCGGTGGTACTTACAGCGCCAGTGCTATCGGCTGACGGCATGCCCATTCAGGAGCTTGTCCATCCTCAACTGTGCCAGTTCGATCAGGTGCACCACGCCCATCGCCACCCCGCGCTAGGTTGGTTGAATCGGGTTTCCGGGACCCAGATGTCGAATCCGTCTTTATTTGGGAAAAAGCCTACAGGTGCTTGTACAGACCCTCTGCCAAGCTGATTTGAGCGTCGTGCCGAGAAGCAGTACGGCGCCGCAAATCTCAATCGCGAGGGTATAAGCATGGTTGCTAAAGCCAGGAAAAAGGGACTTGTCTATCGTCTGAAACGCGTATTTGACTGGCTCTCCCGCCGCTATCGCAGGTGGGAGGAGCCAGTGATCGGGTGGGCGATGAAGAAAGGAGTACCCGCCATGTTGGCGAGCTTGCTGGGTGGGTTGGTGCGATTGTCTCTAATTGGTGTTTTTTTATGTGTGGCGTTTTGGGCTGTAGTCGTAGTTATTGGAGTTATCCTGTGTAAGGATATATTGCTCAGCAGTTCAGAGGTAGGAATGGAGGAAGAGAAAGCTGTTTGGATGGATGGCGAGCAGCTATTTCCTGATCCTTATTCTCCGGATAATATAAATGATCCAGCATTTCATAAGTTTGATTAGATTCAGTTTTTCTTGATCCTGCTAAGTGATTTCTTCATGGCGTTCTCTAGGATGTTTTTGCCTGCTCCTCCGAATTGTTGAGAGCTGCTAGTTCCATCTGTCAAACCTCTGAGAATTTGGCCTGATCGGACGCCAACCCATGTTAGTGCTGACATCCAAAACGACGGCAGAATGATAAACATCGCCCCCATCACAATACCCAACAGAAAATCAGCCTGCTCATTGTTCAACCCCATCAACGGGTTCAGGTTCGAATGGGGCGAGCCGGACCCGTACAAGGCATCGAAGATGGTGCTGTCCATCCAGCGCGCCAGCTGGAACCAGAAGTCGACGAAGATCATCGCGAACTGCACCACCGACACGGTGATCACCGCCTTCAGGTCGTAGCTGCCGAGCACCAGCACCAGTGGAATGCAGATCACCAGCGCCATCTTCAGCAGGGCCATCACCATCGGCAGCGCCTGGCGCACGACGTCCATCGCCGGCAGGTTCGTCAGCGTGCCCATGGTCGTGCCCACCGCGCCGGTCACCCGGGCCGCAACGTCAGGAATCGAAGGGCCAATCCGGCCACCGTAGTCGGTATAGACCTTGCCCTGGGTCATTTGCTGATTTCTCGGTGAAACCACCTGCCGGATGAGCGCTTCGTCCACCTTGTCCTTGCTGGTAAACGTGGCCCACTTGGTGAAACGCTCCAGTAGCGAGCTGTCCACTTCGGCGAGCACCCGGCTTTTCAAGCCCTCCTTTTCGTCATCCCACCACTGCTTGCACGTCGGGTAGCCGCCACCGCCGGGTACTTTCGCCAGGCCCGCGTCCCGCTCAGGATCGTAAGGCCATGCGTCGCGTGGAGTCTTGGAATGATAGGTGTCGTAGAACCCCTTGTTCTCCAGGAAATACCGCGAGCCGATCCAGTTGATGTCGTTGGTCTGTTCCTCGGTCAGGTCAGGTTGCTTCATGAACAGCTTGGCGCGGGAGTAGCCGTAGCAGTCGTCGACGAAGTCGGCCACCTCCTGAGCCAGCAGTGGGTTTGTCAGGCGGGTGTTGTTCACCTCCATGCGCATCTGCCGCAGATCCGTCCCGCAGGGAATGGCCGCTACCGCGGCGCCGCTCACGGCCTTGGACGCCGAGTGCACGAAGAACCACCAGAACGGCACCTTCGCACTCTGGCCGTTCAGGGTGGTGAAGGACTTTGACCAGCCGGTGTTCTGGGGCAGGGGGGCTTGATGCTGACACTGTTCCGAACGACTCTGGTCGAACTCCAGGGTACTCAGGCTCACGGTCATGACGGGCACTCCGGCGAACAGGATCACCGCGGTCGCCAGCCACAAGCGGTGCTCGATGCTGGCGCTGGCCGCAAACGCCAGCTCGGCGCCACCGCCTTCCTCCCGGGCCTTGAACCACTCCTGCAGCAGGATGACCAGGAAGGGCAGCGCGAAGAAGCCCGAGTCCATCATCACGTTCCAGATCCCGTTGCTGACCAGCCAGCCCACCAGGGTCAGGTAGTACTCCAGGTAATCGTTGGCATAGAGCGTCATGCCAGGCCCTCCCACAGTGCCAGGGCCCGCACCAGCTCGATCAGCAGGATGCCGAGGGCGGCAATGACCTCGGCCCTTTTCAGGCTGTCGGGAACGCCCGGCTGAACCGGCAGGGCCCTGCGACGGAACCACACCCATCCCCACGCGGCGAGGCTGAAGAGGAGGAGGCGGGCGAGCAGGAAGTACCCGTAATGGTGGACCTGCCACGCTTGCCACTGAGCGAAGCGCATGAGCGAAAGCCCGCTGATGCTCACCAGGCTGCCCACGAGCAGGCTGAGCAGGGCGAGCAGCAGGGGTACCAGGACTATCAGGCCCAGGCGCCTGAAAGGCTTCATCAGGCCAGTGGGGGCGAGCGCAGGGGGCGTGTGGCGAGGGTGGGACATGGCGGGGCTCCTGAAAGAGAAGCCTCGAATCCTCCCCAGTCCCCCTGGCAATCGCAGCCGGAAAACTGGATCAAGCCGCATGCCTTTGCTGCACAGGACCGTTTGACAGGTTTTCAGGCGACCACATATCGCCACGCGGCCGCCGGTATCAGAGACGCCGGACAGGGCAGGCAGACGCGCAACCGGTGACCATCGGGGTCGAGGGCCACGAACGTCAGTCCGAACGCGGCGTGATGCAGCGGCTGCTCGATCCCGGCGCGAGCCTGTTTCATCAGAGGCTCAAGCCAGGTTGCGCTTCAATTCGGCGATATGTTCCGGGCCGATGCCGCAGCAGCCACCGATCAGGCTGGCACCGCGTTGCCGCCAATCCCGGGCCCAGGCCAGGTAGCCGGGTGGGTCGAGGTCTTCGCGCAGTTCGTCCAGGCCATCGTTGGCGGTGGCCTCTTTGGGTTGCGGCGGGAAAGCGTTGGCGTAGGCACCGATGGCGATATCGACGTTCAGCCCTTCGATCACCGAGCGCGCCACGTCCACGGCCGCACCAATGACTTCCGGCTGGCTGCAGTTGAACAGCACGGCGCTCACGCCCAGGCCGGCAACGACCTTGATGGCTTCGGCCACCGGCTCGCCGGAGCGCAGGCGTGGTGTATCGTCGATGTCTTCGTCCTGCAGGGTGAACGACACCCAGAACGATTTGCCATCGGCCGGCAGGTGGGCGTGGATCGCCCGGACCTCGGCAATCGAACTCTGGGTTTCGGCCAGCCAGAGGTCGACGTGCGGCGCCAGGCCTTCGAGCAGCGGCGTGAGCACTTCGGCCACGCGCTCAGGCTGGAACAGGTCGGGCCGATAGGAACCGAACAGCGGTGGCAGGGAGCCCGCCACCTGCACCGGCTGCGCGCTGGCGTCGGCGGCGGTGCGGGCCAGCTTGCCGGCGGTTTCGGCCAGTTGACGTCCTTCCCGGGCAAAGCGCTCCTCACCGATATGGAAGGGCACCACGGCGTAGCTGTTGCTGGTGATGACCTGGGCTCCGGCGGCGATGAACGAGGCATGCACGCCCACGACCGCCTCGGGGGCCTCGCTGAGCGCCAGTGCGGACCACTCCGGCTGGCGGAACGGAGCACCGCTGCGTTGCAGTTCGCGCCCCATGCCACCGTCTAGAACCACCATCGATCGTTGTTTCATATAACCTTCCTGGATGTGCTTATGAAGAAAATTCACTATGTTCAGTGCGCTTATAGCTATTAAATAGCTGAAATTCGTTTTCAGCCAACTTTTCAGGTACTTATATGCGTTTTCCTTGCTTGCTGGGCGCAGGGCTGCTCGCCCTTGCCGCTGCTTCACAGGCTGTTGCCGGTGTCACGCTGGATCGGGTCGAGTCACGCAAGGAACTGGTCAATGTGCTGATGGAAAGCTATCCGCCGTTTTCCTTCCTGAACGAACAGAACCAGCTCGATGGCTTCGACGTGGACGTGGCCAAGGCGGTCGCGCAGAAGCTGGGCGTCAAGCTGCGCCTGGAAACACCTTCCTGGGACGTGATCGCCGCCGGTCGCTGGAGCGGCCGCTATGACCTGTGCATCTGCTCGATGACACCGAGCAAGGCGCGGGCCGAAGTCTTCGATTTCCCGGTCGAGTACTACGCCTCGCCGGCGGTGATCGTGGTCAACGCCCAGGATGACCGCATTCATTCGGCCAAGGACCTGGACGGTCGCAAGGTGGGCCTGACCAGCGCCTCCAGCTACGAGAGCTACCTGAACAAGAACCTGGTGATCGAAGGTGCCGAAGACCAGAAGATCGATTATCCCTTCGACTTCGTCCAGATCGCGCCCTACGACACCGACAACGTGGCCTTCCAGGACCTGGGACTGGGCGCCGGGGTCCGTCTGGATGCCATCCTGACCAACCTGGTGACCGCGCAACCGCGCCTGAACCAGGACAAGCGTTTCAAGCTGGCCGGTGCCCCGCTGTATGAGGAGCCCAACTCGGTCGCCATTGAGAAGGGCGACCCCGAGTGGGAGGCGAAGGTGCGCCAGGTGTTCGCCGAACTCAAGAGCGACGGCACCCTGGCTCGTCTGTCGCAGAAATGGATCGGCGCCGACATCAGTAAATGAGTGCCTTCGAACCTTCCCCGAAGCCCGTGGCCAAGGCCGCGGGCACGCGCCTGTTGGGTTTTCGCACGCGCCTGTACCTGACCTGGCTGGCGCTGTTCGTTCTGTTCGTCGCGTTCTTCCTGAGCTTTGACCTGAAATTCTCGATCATCCTGGAGAAGTTCCCGAACCTGGCCGGTTTCAAACTGGGGCCGAACGGCTTCCTGCAGGGTGCGGCGCTGACCCTGTTCCTGTGCCTGTGCTCGATGGTGGTCTCGGTGTTGTTCGGTTTCGCCGCCGCCCTGGCGCGGTTGTCGAACAGCGCGGTCCTGGTGGGGATTGCCAGCTTCTATACCTCGTTCTTCCGCGGTACGCCGCTGCTGATCCAGATCCTGTTGATCTACCTGGGGCTGCCGCAACTGGGCATGGTGCCAGGGGCAATCAGTGCCGGCATCATTGCCTTGTCGCTCAACTACGGGGCTTACCTGAGCGAGATCTTCCGCGCCGGCATCCTGGGCGTTGCCCGGGGGCAGCGGGAGGCGGCACTGGCGTTGGGCATGCGCTCGCGGCAGATCTTCCGGCACGTCATCCTGCCCCAGGCCATGCGGGTGATCATTCCACCCACCGCCAACCAGTTCATCTCCATGCTCAAGGACTCGTCGCTGATCTCGGTGATGGGGGTGTGGGAAGTGATGTTCCTGGCGCAGTCCTACGGCCGCTCCAGCTATCGCTACATGGAGATGCTGACCACCGCGGCGGTTATCTACTGGTTGCTGTCGATCCTGCTGGAGCTGGTGCAGTCGCGACTGGAACGGCACTTCGGCAAGGCTTATCGGCGGTAGGGTCGGCTGGCGTCCCGCGCGGCGGTGTCGAAATGACGCCGCATTTCGACAACCTGAAGAGAGCGGGGTCACCGACCGGCGATGACCCCGGATAGCGGTCAGTCGAACACGATGCCCTGGGCCAGCGGCAGCTCGCGGGAGTAGTTCACGGTGTTGGTCTGGCGTCGCATGTAGCCTTTCCAGGCATCGGAGCCGGATTCGCGGCCGCCGCCGGTCTCCTTCTCGCCGCCGAACGCACCGCCGATTTCCGCGCCGCTGGTGCCGATGTTGACGTTGGCGATGCCGCAGTCGCTGCCGGTTGCGCTCTGGAAGGCTTCGGCCTCGCGCACGTCGGTGGTGAAAATGCACGACGACAGGCCCTGGGGCACTTCGTTGTTCAGGCGCAGCGCCTCGTCGAAATCGTCATAGCCGATGACGTAGAGAATCGGCGCGAAGGTTTCGTGGCGTACCACGGCGGACTGGCCCGGCATTTCCACCAGCGCCGGGCTGACGTAGTAGGCGTTCGGGTACCGGTCGGCGAGCTGGCGTTCACCGCCGAACACCTGGCCGCCTTCGTCGCGCGCCTGGGTCAGGGCGTTCTGCATGGCGTTGAAGCTCTGCTGGTCGATCAGCGGGCCGATCAGGTTGCCTTCCCGCGGGTCGCCGATCCGCACCTTGCCGTAGGCGGATTTGACCCGGGCCACCACCTCGGCCTTGACCGAGTTGTGCACGAACAGGCGACGCAGGGTGGTGCAACGCTGGCCGGCGGTGCCGACGGCGCTGAACAGCACGGCGCGTACCGCCAGGTCCAGGTCGGCACTCGGGGCCAGGATCATGGCGTTGTTGCCGCCCAGTTCCAGGATGCTGCGGCCGAAGCGTGCGGCGACCCGTGGGCCCACTTCGCGGCCCATGCGGGTGCTGCCGGTGGCGCTGACCAGGGCGACGCGGGTGTCGTCCACCAGTACTTCGCCGGCCTGGCGGTCGCCGATGATCAGTTGCGCCAGGCCTTCAGGGGCCTCGCCGAAACGGGCCAGGGCCTTCTCCAGCAGCGCCTGGCTGGCCAGGGCGGTCAGCGGGGTCTTTTCCGACGGTTTCCAGATCACCGCGTTGCCGCAGACCAGCGCCAGGGCGGTGTTCCAGGCCCAGACCGCGACCGGGAAGTTGAAGGCGCTGATCACCCCGACCACGCCCAGCGGATGCCAGGTCTCGCGCATGTGGTGGCCAGGACGCTCGGAGGCGATGGTCAGGCCGTACAGCTGGCGCGACAGGCCCACCGCGAAGTCGCAGATATCGATCATTTCCTGCACTTCACCCAGGCCTTCCTGGGTGATCTTGCCGGCCTCGATGGACACCAGCTCGCCGAGGTCGGCCTTGTGCTCGCGCAGCACTTCGCCGAACACCCGCACCAGCTCGCCACGACGCGGCGCCGGCACCTGGCGCCAGGCCTGGAAGGCACGCTGGGCGGTGGCGATGCGCGACAGCACCTGTTCGCGATCCTCAAGCTTGACCGAGCCGATACGGCTGCCATCGATGGGGGTATGGACCGCGTAGGTGCCTTCGCTATAAGCGTGGGCGGGCACCCCCAGGCGTTGCAGCAGTTGACTGATCATGATTCGGACTCCTTTGGCGTGACGACAGGCACAATTGACAGGGGGCAGTATCGGCGCCGAGAGCCTGGTCGAACAAACGAGCAAAATTCCAAATATCATTCCTTCCTGGAATTCAATGGGCAGAGAGCGTGTGAGTTCAGGACGGGTTTTTCAGTTTTATCCGTCTATGGCAGGGATGTAGGGTGGGGTTCTTGGGGTGATAGCGCGACTTCATGACTGAAAGGAATGAACCCGCGACTATTTATCGTTTGTCTTGCCCGTACCTGCTCGCTTGAATGGAGGCACTTTCACCAGGAACGGCAGCGGGCCATGAATCAGGATTGCATCAGCCAATCGATCAACATCGTTCACCCTGTGGAGCTGACCCACGGACGCAACGCACTCGTCTGGGACAGCGCCGGCAAGCGCTACATCGATTTCATCGGCGGTATCGGCGTCCTCAACCTCGGGCACTGCAACGAGGCGGTGGTGGCGGCCATTCGCGAGCAGGCCGGGCGCATGACCCACGCCGCGTTCAATGCCGTACCCCACGACCAATATGGCGCCTACCTGCGGGCATTGGCCGCGTTCGTGCCGGTCAGCTATGCGCTGTCGGGCATGCTCACCAACAGCGGCGCGGAGGCGGCGGAAAACGCCCTGAAGATCGTTCGCGGTACTACCGGGCGCAGTGGCGTGGTGGCCTTCGATGGCGGCTTTCATGGCCGCACCCTGGCCACCTTGAATCTCAACGGCAAGGTGGCGCCGTACAAGCAGAAGGTCGGCAGCCTGCCGGGGCCGGTGTTTCACCTGCCGTACCCCAGTGCCGACACCGGCGTCACCGCCGAGCAGGCGCTCAAGGCACTGGAGCGCCTGGTCAGCGTGGAAATTGCGGTCGAGGACATCGGCGCGATCTTCATCGAGGCGGTGCAGGGCGAGGGGGGCTTCCTGGCCCTGGATGCGGATTTCGCCAAGCCGTTGCGGGCCTTCTGCGACCGCCACGGCATCGTGCTGGTGATCGATGAGGTGCAGTCGGGCTTCGGCCGCACCGGCGAGCGTTTTGCCTTTACCCGGCTGGGCATCGAACCGGACCTGCTGCTGCTCGGCAAGAGCATGGCCGGCGGGGTGCCGCTGGGGGCGGTGGTCGGCCGCCGTGAACTGCTCGACGCCCTGCCCAAAGGCGGGTTGGGCGGCACCTATTCCGGCAACCCGCTGGCCTGCGCCGCCGGCCTGGCGACGCTGGGGCAGATGAGCGATGACAACCTTTCGCGCTGGGGCGAAGGGCAGGGCACGCTGATCGCCCGGTATCACGCCGCCTGGAAAGAACGCTTTGCCTGCGTCGGCCGCCTGACCGGGGTCGGCGCGATGCGTGGCCTGGAACTGGTCAATGCCGATGGCAGCCCGGCGCCGCAGCATCTGGCCGCCGTGCTGGCCAGCGCCCGCGAAGCCGGCCTGCTGCTGATGCCGAGCGGCAAGGCGCGGCATATCATCCGGCTGCTGCCACCGTTGACCATCGAACCGGCCATTCTGGAAGATGGCCTGAACATCCTCGAACAATGCCTGGCGCAACTGGCCTGAGCGGAGACCTGCCTGATGAGCACCCTTGTTTCGCCTGATCGTATTCGTGCCGACTTTTCCCGGGCCATGAGCGCCATGTACCAGCAGGAGGTGCCGCTGTATGGCGACCTGATGCAACTGGTGGCCGACACCAACCGCCATACCCTGGCGGCGCAGCCGGCCGTGGCACAGGCGCTGGCCCATACCGGCGAGCTGGAGCGGCTGGACCTGGAGCGCCACGGCGCGATCCGCGTCGGCACCGCCGCGGAGCTGGCGACCATGGGCCGGCTGTTCGCGGTCATGGGCATGCAGCCGGTGGGTTACTACGACCTGACCCCGGCCGGTGTACCGGTGCATTCCACGGCTTTTCGCGCGGTGGACGAAAGCGCCTTGCGCGCCAGCCCGTTCCGGGTATTCACCTCGCTGTTGCGCCTGGAACTGATCCAGGACACCGCGCTGCGGACCTTCGCCGAGCGCACCCTGGCGGCGCGGCAGATCTTCACCCCACGGGTGCTGGAACTGATCGCCCAGGCCGAGCGCGACGGCGGTCTCGATGCCGCAGCGGCTGACGAGTTCGTCACCCAGGCGCTGGAAACCTTCCGCTGGCACGGCCAGGCCACCGTCAGCCTGGCCGATTACCAGCGCCTGGACGGTGCCCATCGCCTGATCGCCGATGTGGTCGCGTTCAAGGGGCCGCACATCAACCACCTGACGCCGCGCACCCTGGACATCGACCAGGTGCAGGCCGACATGCCCGGCCGTGGTATCACGCCCAAGGCGGTGATCGAGGGGCCGCCACGTCGTCGCTGCCCGATCCTGCTGCGTCAGACCAGCTTCAAGGCCCTCAACGAGGCCATCGACTTCGTCGGCCCGCAGGGCCCGGAGCAGGGCAGTCACTCGGCGCGTTTCGGCGAGATCGAGCAGCGTGGCGTGGCGTTGACCCCGAAAGGCCGTGCACTGTACGACGCCTTGCTGGGGCAGGCCCGCGAGGCGCTGGGGGGATTCCCCTCGGAAGCCAATGCGCAGCGTTACAGTGAACTGCTGGCCGAGGCGTTCAAGGCCTTCCCGGATGACTACGAGACCTTGCGCCGCGAGCAACTGGCGTTCTTCCGCTACCGGGCGACGGACAAGGGCCTGGCGGCCGGTGGGGTGTCCCGGGACGTCGAGGCGCTACTGGCCAGTGGGGAACTGGCCTATGAGCCTCTGGTCTACGAAGACTTCCTGCCGGTCAGTGCGGCGGGGATCTTCCAGTCCAACCTCGGTGACCATGCCCAGGCCCATTACGCGGAACTGGCCAACCGCGACGCCTTCCAGCGCGCACTGGGCCGGGAGACGCTGGATGAGTTGCAGCTTTACCAGCTCACCGAGCAGGCATCGCTGCGCAGCGCACTGGCGGCCCTGACAGGTTCAGGGGCCTGAATGAGGCCGAGGGTGAACGCCAAGCGCTGGAACGTCGTTCCTGCGGGGCACGAGTGTGAAGGTTGTTAATGTCGAGCTAACGGAACTCACTTACACTCACCGGCATGATCGACCTGCTGCGACGGCTCACCCTCCTGATGCTTGTTCTCGCGCTTCCCTTCAACGGGATGGCGGGGATCGACTCATCCGTCGAACCCTGCCCGATGCAGGCCGCGGGGATGAACAGGATGGCGGGGATGCAGCACGACTGCTGTCAGGACCAGGGACAGTCCTCCCATCATGGCTCCAAGGCCTGCAAGGTCGGCCAGGAGTGCAGCACCGCGAGCGTGCTCCAGGTCAACCTGGCTGAGCCCGCCATGCCCTTTGCCGCGCCAGGCCTGGCCGACAGCTATGCGCGGAACCTGCTGACCCGGGCTGCGCCCGACCTGTGGCGACCGCCCCGCGCCTGATTCCTTCGTAAACCCAAGAGCATCGTTCCGCCCTCGCGGCCGGACGATGGCATGCGCGCATGCGCCGGTTTTTTCGAGGAATCCTCTTCATGACTTTCCCACGTCTTCATGCAGGGCTGACGCCGATGGCCGCCCTGGTGATCCTGCTGCCGACCCTGTCGGTGCAGGCGGCTTCACTTTCCCTGGACGATGCGCTGCAACTGGCCGAGCGCAACGCGCCTTCTCTCCAGGCGCGCCAGGAGCAGATGTCGGCGGCACGCCATGCGGTGCTGCCGGCCGGTGAACTGCCCGATCCACGTTTGAACCTGGGGGTACAGAACCTGCCGGTGGACGGTAGCGACCGCTGGAATGCCAATCGCGACTTCATGACCATGCAGGTGGTCGGCCTGGCGCAGGAGGTGCCCAACCGTGACAAGCGCAAGGCGCGGGTCGAGACGGCCCAGGCGGCTGTCGAGCGGGCCGATGCCGAGGCCGTGGTCGAGCGCCTGAAGGTGCGCGCAGCCACGGCGCAGGCCTGGATCGCGGCCTATACGGTGCAGCGCAAGTTGCAGCAATTCGACGAGTTTTACCGCGAAAACGCTTTGCTCGCCGCGGTCGTGCGCGCACGGCTGGCCGGCGGCGGAGGCGCGACGGCCGATGCGTTGGCGCCGCAACAGGAGGCGGCGCAACTGGATGAGCAGAAAGACCGGTTGTCGAGCCAGGCGAGCCAGGCGCGAGCGGCGCTCAAACGCTGGGTCGGGCAGGACAGCGACCCTCGGGCGCGGGCATTCCCCGAATGGGCCGTGGATGCACCGCACTACCTGCATGCCCTGCATGACCATCCGGAACTGGCGGCCTATGGGGCCATGACCCGCGAGGCGCAGGCCCAGGTGCATCAGGCGCAGGCCGAGAAGAAATCGGACTGGGGATGGCAGGTGGATTACCAGCGGCGTGGGCCGGACTTCAGCAACATGGTCAGTGTGCAGGTCAGCTTCCAGTTGCCGCTGTTCAGCGGATCACGCCAGGACCCGACGATTGCCGCGCGACAGGCGCAGGTGCGGCAGCTCGAAGATGAGCGCGAGGCGTTGCTGCGTGAGCACACCGCGCAGCTGGAAGCGGACCTGGCCGAGTACCAGCGCCTGCAACGGGCGGTGACACGCAGTCGCCAGACACTGCTGCCGTTGGCCGAGGAGCGGGTGCGCCTGGCCCTGGCCGACTACCGGGCGGGCAAGTTGGCCCTGGCAGAGGTGCTTGAGGCACGGCGCCAGCGGGTGCAGGCGTGGTTGCAGGATATCGATTGGCAGGGGCAACTGGCGGCGACGGCCGCGCGGCTGCACTTCGTCTATGGAGAGGTGCGGGCATGAAGCGGACCTCTATCGGATTGATCGTGGTGTTTGCACTGGCCGCGGGTGTCGCGGCGGGCTATTGGCTGGCGCAGGAGGGCCGTGGCGGGCCTGCGTCGGTTGCCGACGAGCAGAAGGCGCTGTACTGGTACGACCCGATGTACCCGCAGCAGCATTTTTCGGCCCCCGGCAAGTCACCGTTCATGGACATGCAACTGGTGGCCAAGTACGCCGAGGCCGATGCCGGACAGATGCAGCCGGCGGTGCAGATCACCCAGGGGGTGCAGCAGAACCTGGGGGTGCGCCTGGCAACGGCAACCCCCGGACGGCTGCAGCGTTCGCTGCTGGTCAGCGGCGTGCTGGCCTACGATGAGCGGGACTTCAGCGTGCTGCAGGCCCGCACCGCGGGCTTCGTCGAACGTACCTATGGCCGGGCCACGGGCGACAGGGTGGTCAAGGGTGCGCCGTTGGCGGATGTCCTGGCACCGGAGTGGGTCGGGTTGCAGGAGGAGTTTCTGGCCCTGCGTCGCTTGGGGGATGCGGGGTTGCAGGCGGCGGCGCGCCAGCGTCTGTTGCTGGCGGGTATGCCCGCCGAGCTGATCGGGCGGGTTGCGCGCAGCGGCCAGGTGCAGAACCGGGTGACGCTGGTGGCGCCCGGCACGGGGGTGATCCAGGCGCTGGAGCTGCGTCCGGGCATGGCGCTGATGCCGGGGGCGACCCTGGCGCGGATGAATGGCGTGCTCAATGTCTGGCTTGAGGCCGCGGTGCCGGAAGGCCAGGCCGGCGGCCTGCGCGAAGGGCAGGCGATAGAGGCACGCCTGCCGGCGTATCCCGGCGAGGTGATCCCGGGCAGGCTGACCGCCATGCTCGCCGACGCCGACCTGCAGAGCCGCACCTTGCGCCTGCGTATCGAACTGCCCAATCGCGAGGGGCGGCTGCGCCCGGGCATGACCGCGCAAGTCACCCTGCATCCGGACGAACAGGCCGATGACAGCCTGCTGTTGCCGGCCGAAGCGGTGATCCGCAGCGGCAAGCGCGACATGGTGATGCTGGCCGAGGACCAGGGACGTTTCCGTCCGGTACAGGTGCGGCTGGGGCTGGAGAGCAACGGCCAGGTCGCGGTGCTGCAAGGGCTGCAGGCGGGGCAGAAGGTGGTGGCCTCGGGACAGTTCCTGATCGATTCCGAAGCCAGCCTCAAGGGTATCGAGGCCACGACGGCACCGGACATTCCGTCAGCCTCGGCAGCGCCTGCCAGGGAGAGCCGACCATGATCGAGAAACTGATTCGCTGGTCGGTGGGCAACCGCATCCTGGTGCTGCTCATCACGCTGTTTCTGCTGGCGTGGGGGCTGTTTTCACTGCGCAGCCTGCCGATCGATGCGTTGCCGGACCTGTCGGACGCGCAAGTGATCATCCGCACCTCCTATCCGGGGCAGGCGCCGCAGATCGTCGAAAACCAGGTCACCTATCCGCTGACCACGACCATGCTTTCGGTGCCGGGCGCCAGGACCGTGCGCGGCTATTCGGCGTACGGCGACAGCTTTGTCTATGTGCTGTTCGAGGACGGGACCGACCTGTACTGGGCGCGTTCGCGGGTACTGGAGTACCTGAGCCAGGTGCAGTCGCGCCTGCCAGCCTCGGCCAGGCCCGTGCTCGGCCCGGATGCCACCGGGGTGGGCTGGATCTACCAGTACGCCCTGGTCGATCGCAGCGGCGGGCATGACCTGTCGCAGTTGCGCAGCCTGCAGGACTGGTTCCTGCGCTTCGAGCTCAAGACCCTGCCGGATGTCGCCGAGGTGGCGAGCATCGGTGGCATGGTCAGGCAGTACCAGGTGGTGCTCGATCCGTTGCGCATGGCCAGCCTCGGCATCACCCAGGAAGAAGTGGCGCAGGCTATCGGCAAGGCCAACCAGGAAACCGGGGGCGGCGTGCTCGAACAGGGTGAGGCCGAGTTCATGGTGCGGGCCTCGGGCTACCTGAAGACGCTGGACGATTTCCGTGCCATTCCCCTGCGCCTGAGCGCCCAGGGGGCGCCGGTGACGCTGGGCGATGTGGCCAGGGTGCAACGGGGGCCGGAGGCGCGCCGCGGCATTGGCGAGCTGGATGGCCAGGGGGAGGCCGTGGGGGGCGTGGTGATCCTGCGCAGTGGCAAGAATGCGCGGGAGGCGATTGCCCGCGTCAAGGACAAGCTCCAGGCGCTGAAGAAGAGCCTGCCCGCCGGCGTCGAACTGGTCACCACCTATGATCGCAGCCAGTTGATCGACCGCGCCGTCGACAACCTCGGCCACAAGCTGATCGAGGAGTTCATCGTGGTCGCCCTGGTGTGCGCGGCATTCCTCTGGCATCTGCGCTCGTCGCTGGTGGCGATCATCTCGCTGCCGGTGGGGGTGCTGGTCGCGCTGATCGTCATGCGTCACCAGGGCATCAACGCCAACATCATGTCGCTGGGCGGGATTGCCATCGCCATCGGCGCGATGGTCGATGCCGCCGTGGTGATGATCGAGAATGCGCACAAGCGGGTAGAGGCCTGGCACAGGCTCAATCCGGGGCGCTTGCTGCACGGCGAACAGCACTGGCAGGTCATGACCGAGGCGGCCATCGAGGTGGGGCCGGCGCTGTTCTTCAGCCTGATGATCATCACCCTGTCGTTCGTCCCGGTGTTCACCCTGCAGGCCCAGGAGGGACGCTTGTTCGCACCGCTGGCCTTCACCAAGACCTACGCCATGGCCGCCGCCGCCGGCCTGGCCGTGACCCTGGTGCCGGTGCTGATGGGCTACTGGATTCGCGGGCCGCTGCCGGCGGAGCAGCATAACCCGCTCAATCGGGGGCTGATCCGCCTGTACCGCCCGGCCCTGGCGGTTGTACTGCGGCGCCCGCTGATGACACTGCTGGGCGCCCTGTTGATCCTGCTCAGCAGCCTGTGGCCATTGACCCACCTGGGCGGGGAATTCCTGCCGCCGCTGGATGAGGGGGACCTGCTGTACATGCCCTCGGCCCTGCCAGGGCTGTCGGCGCAACAGGCTTCGCAGTTGCTGCAGCGCACCGACCGGCTGATTCGCACGGTGCCCGAGGTGGCCAGCGTGTTCGGCAAGGCGGGGCGCGCGGAGTCGGCCACCGATCCGGCACCGCTGGAAATGTTCGAGACCATCGTGCGGCTCAAGCCGAAGGCTCAGTGGCGCCCGGGCATGACCAGCGAGAAACTGGTCGAGGAACTCGACCGTACCGTGCACGTGCCAGGCCTGACCAATATCTGGATCCCGCCGATCCGCAATCGGATCGACATGCTCGCCACCGGGGTCAAGAGCCCGATCGGGGTCAAGGTGGCCGGTAACGACCTGGCCCGGATCGACCACGTGACCCAGGCCATCGAGCGTGTCGCCAGGGGCGTGCCCGGCGTGACCTCGGCCCTGGCCGAGCGTTTGACCGGCGGACGCTACATCGACCTCGATATCGACCGCCAGGCCGCGGCGCGTTACGGCCTGAACATTGCCGACGTGCAGGCCATCGTCGCCGGAGCCATCGGTGGCGACAATATCGGCGAGACCGTCGAGGGCCTGGCGCGCTACCCGATCAGCCTGCGTTACCCCCGTGAATGGCGCGACTCTGTCGAAACCCTGCGGCAACTGCCGATCTATACCGCGCAGGGTAGCCAGATCACCCTCGGCAGCGTGGCGCGTGTGGGCCTTGCCGACGGGCCGCCGATGCTCAAAAGCGAGAACGCCCGTCCCTCCGGCTGGGTGTACATCGACGTACGCGGTCGTGACCTCTCATCGGTGGTGGCCGACCTGCGCCAGGCGGTGGAGCGCGAGGTCAGGCTCGAGCCCGGCATGAGCCTGAGCTACTCCGGTCAGTTCGAGTACCTGGAGCGGGCCAACGCACGTCTGGCCTGGGTGGTACCGGCGACCCTGGCGATCATCTTCGTGCTGCTCTACCTGACCTTCGGCCGTCTTGGCGAAGCGCTGCTGATCATGGGCACCTTGCCTTTTGCCCTGACCGGTGGCGTGTGGCTGCTGTACCTGATGGGCTTCAACCTGTCGGTGGCCACCGGTGTCGGCTTCATTGCCCTGGCCGGGGTGGCGGCGGAGTTCGGGGTGATCATGCTGATCTACCTGAACAATGCCTGGGCCGAGCGACAGGCCAACGGCGAGTGCACGCAGTCGGCGCTGCTGGCGTCGATCGGCGAAGGCGCGGTGCAACGTATCCGGCCCAAGGCGATGACCGTGGCGGTGATCGTCGCCGGGCTCTTGCCGATCCTCTGGAGCAGCGGTACCGGCAGTGAAGTCATGAGCCGTATTGCGGTGCCGATGGTCGGCGGCATGCTGACCGCACCCCTGCTTTCCCTGTTCGTGATTCCCGCGGTGTACTGGCTGGTCCGGCGCCGCGGCCTGGCAGCCGTTGCACGGCCTGCTGGCTGACAGGCCAGGTGCAACGACGCCAGGCACTGCTCGAACTGCGCGAACAGCCAATCGGCAAAGGCGTCCCGTCGTGCAGCCGGGTGTGGATGCGCTATCCCATGCGTTGAGGCGAAAAGGCTCCCCGGGGCCTTTTCACCTCAACCGCCGCGCAGGGCTCTCGCTACTCCACTGCTTCCACCACGCCCAGGTCCTCGCCCAGGAATCCACCACTCTGGTGCTGCCAGAGCCGGGCGTAGGTGCCGTTCTTCTCCAGCAGTTCGCTGTGGGTGCCCTGTTCGATGATGCGCCCGTCATCCATGACGATGAGCCGGTCCATGGCCGCGATGGTGGACAGCCGGTGGGCGATGGCGATGACGGTCTTGCCCTCCATCATTTCGTCGAGACTTTCCTGGATGGCGACTTCCACCTCCGAATCCAGCGCGCTGGTGGCCTCGTCGAGCAGCAGGATCGGCGCGTTCTTGAGCATCACCCGGGCAATGGCGATGCGCTGGCGCTGCCCGCCCGACAGCTTGATGCCGCGCTCACCGACCAGGGTGTCGTAGCCGGTATGGCCCTGTCGGTCGCTCAGTTGGCTGATGAACCCGTCGGCCTGGGCGTTCGCCGCGGCGGCCCGAATCTGTGCCTCGCTCGCGTCGGGGCGGCCGTAGGCGATGTTGTCGCGGATGGAGCGGTGCAGCAGGGACGTGTCCTGGGTGACCATGCCGATGGCGCTGCGCAGGCTGTCCTGGGTGACCTGGGCGATATTCTGCCCATCGATACGGATCTCGCCGCGGTCCACGTCGTAGAAGCGCAGCAGCAGATTGATCAGCGTGGACTTGCCGGCGCCGGAACGCCCCACCAGGCCGATCTTCTCGCCCGCGCGGATCTGCAGGCTCAGGCCATCGAGCACCTGGCGCTCACCGTTGTAGTTGAAGCTCACGTTATCGAAGCTCACCGCGCCGCCCGAGGTCACCAGTTCGCCGGCGTTCGGCGCATCCTGCACCTTGGGGCCGCGGGTCAGGGTGGCCATGCCATCCTGCACGGTGCCGATGTTTTCGAACAGTGAAGTCATCTGCCACATGATCCAGTGCGACATGCCGTTGATCCGCAAGGCCATGGCAGTGATCGCCGCGACCGCACCGGTACCGATCCCACCCTGGTGCCATAGCCACAGGGCATAACCGCCGGCCCCCAGGATCAGGCCGACCACCAGCGCCTGGTTGACGATCTCGAACTGGCTGACCAGGCGCATCTGGCGAAAGCCGGTGTCCTTGAAGTCTTCCATCGCCGCACGGGCGAACTGTGCCTCGCGCCGGGAATGCGAGAACAGCTTCACGGTGGTGATATTGGTGTAGGCGTCCGAGACCCGCCCGGTCATGGACGAGCGCGCATGGGCCTGTTCCTGGCCGACTTGTCCCAGGCGCGGCACGAAGTACAGCATGGCCAGCCCGAATAGGGCGACCCAGGCCACGAACGGCAGCATCAGCTTCAGGGCGAAGCCGCCGGCCAGCGCGATGATCGCAATGAAGTACACGCCGATACCGGGGAGGATCTCGATGACGGTGAACAGCACTTCGCGCACCGCCAGCGCCGTCTGCATCACCTTGGTGGTGACCCGGCCGGAGAACTCGTCGGAAAAGAACGAGAGGCTTTGCCGCAGCATCAGGCGGTGGAAGTCCCAGCGCAGCCGCAGCGGCAGGTTGATCGCCAGGACCTGGTGCTGGACCATGGTGCGCAGTGCCACCAGGCCGATGCTGGTCAGCAGCACGATGCCGATGCCCCACAGCACGCGGCTTTCCTCGCCGCTGGCGGCGCCGCCGGCCTTCCAGCTGGAAAGCAGGTCGACCACCTGCCCGAGGAAGGAAAACAGCCAGGCTTCGTAGATCGATACCCCGGCGCTGAGCAGTGCCAGTGCGAGGATGTAGCCGCGGGCGCCGCGGGTGCAGGCCCAGAGGAACCGCAGCAGGCCCATGGGCGGCGGTGGCACCTCGTCGGGCGGGAAGGGGTCGAGCCATCGTTCAAACGTACGAAGCACAGTGATCTCCGGGTGGTGACGTTGCAGAGAGTCTATCAAGAGAGTCGGATCTCGACCGGAAAGACCCTCATCGACCCGCTTCAGGACGTTCTCAGAGAGGGCTTTTCTTATTGTTTTATAGGGTTTTTCCATGACGGTCTCCGGCGCCGTCGATCACGCCGGCAACGCGCTTCGATTTTCAGAAGCTCTCCCAGCCTCTACCGGGAAAACCTGCGAGCCCCCGCCACACAGAAAATCACCGCCACCGTCACCCCCACCATCCCCACGCTCACCCGCTCATGCAACAAGGTTGCCGCCAACGCCAAGCCGAAGAAGGGCTGCAGCAACTGCAACTGTCCCACCGCGGCAATCCCTCCCTGAGCCAGCCCCCGGTACCAGAACACGAACCCGATCAGCATACTGAACAGCGACACATACCCCAGGCTGGCCCAGGCCGCCGGCGTAATGCCCGAAAAGCTCGGCGGCGCGCAAACCCCGCTCAATACCAGCATCACCGGCAACGACAGCACCAGCGCCCAGCAGATCACCTGCCAACCGCCGAGGGTGCGCGACAGCCTGGCCCCTTCGGCATAACCCAGGCCACAGACTACAATCGCCGCCAGCATCAGCAGATCCCCCACGGGCGACGCGCTGAGTCCCTGGGCCAGCGCATAACCGACCACCAGCAGACTGCCCAGTACCGAAAAGCACCAGAACGCCGGCCGTGGCCGCTCACCGCCGCGCAGCACGCCAAAGATCGCCGTGGCCAGCGGCAGCAAACCGACGAAGACGATGGAGTGCGCCGAGGTCACGTGCTGCAGGGCCAGTGCCGTCAGCAAGGGAAAACCGACAACGACCCCCTGGGCCACGACCAGCAACGACAGCCACTGGCCCCGGGCCGGTCGCCGTTCCCTGAAGATCCAGAGCAGGGCGAGCGCCAGCAAGCCGGCGATGCTGGCGCGGGCCACCGTGAGAAACACCGGGTCGAACTCCAGCACCGCCAGCCGTGTGGTGGGCAGCGAGCCACTGAAAATCACCACGCCGATCAGGCCGTTGAGCCATCCTTGCGTGCGCTGGCGGGTGGTCGATTGTTGCAGGTTCGATAGCTGTTCCATTCGGCAGCAGGCTCCTCGGCTCACGTGGGGGTTGCATGAAGGGCATGCTAGGGTCGACCATGATGACAATCAAAAAATTGTCATGGATACGCTTTCACATGCCACGTCTGCGCTACAAGACGCTGGTCGACACCCTCGCTGCGGATATCCGCTCGGGCAGGCTGTCACCGGGCAGCCGCCTGCCGACCCACCGGCAGTTGGCCGAAACCCACGGGGTGGCGCTGGTCACCGCCACGCGGGTCTATGGCGAGCTGGAGAACATGGGCCTGGTCAGCGGCGAGACCGGGCGCGGCACCTTCGTCCGGGAAACCACCCTGCCGCCGGGGCAGGGCATCGACCAGCCGGAAATCGCCGTGGGCGTGGCCGACCTCAACTTCAACTATCCCTCGCTGCCAGGCCAGTCGGAGCTGCTGCGCAACGGCCTGCGCCAACTGGCGCTGTCGGGCGACCTCGAGTCCCTGCTGCGCTACCAGCCCCACGCGGGCCGCCAGCACGAGCGCAACAGCGTGGCCCGCCATCTGCGGGTGCGTGGCGTGACGGTCACGCCCGAGCAGGTGCTCATCGTCGGCGGCGCCCAGCATGGCCTGGCGGTGACGATGATGGCGCTGCTGCAACCTGGCGACGTGATCGCCGCCGATGCCTTGACCTATTCCGGTTTCAAGGTGATCGCCGAGGCCCTGCACCTGGAAATCCTGCCGATTCCCGTGCTCCCGAACGGGCCCGACCTGGCGGCGCTCGAGCAACTGTGTCGAACACGCCGCGTGCGGGCGCTCTACACCATCCCGACGCTGCACAACCCGTTGGGCTGGGTGCTGGATCTCGAGCAGCGCGAGCACCTGGTGGCCCTGGCCCGGCGGCACGATCTCTGGCTGATCGAGGACGGTGCCTATGCGTTCCTGGCCGAAGATCCACCGGCACCGCTGATCGCGTTGGCGCCCGAGCGGACGATTTATGTTTCGGGGCTGTCGAAGAATGTCGCCACCGGCCTGCGGGTCGGTTTTGTCGCCGTGCCGTTGCCCCAGGTGCCGCTGGTGCAGCGGGCGATCAGGGCCACCACCTGGAACACGCCGGGGGTGATGACGGCCCTGGCCTGTGCCTGGCTGGAGGATGGCACGGTCGCCCGCCTGGAAACCGAAAAACGCCGCGATGCCCGCGCCCGCCAGGCCCTGGTCGCCGAGGTGCTGGCGGGGTTGCCGTGCATCACCCATCCCGCCTCCTACTTTCTCTGGCTGCCGCTGGCCGAGGAGGCGCGGGCGGACCGGATCACCAAGGCGCTGCTGGACCTGAACGTCTCGGTGTCGACCGCCGAGCCCTTTGCCGTTTCGGCCCATGTGCCCCATGCGATCCGCCTGGCACTCGGTTCGGTGGACATGACGGTGCTGCGTGAAGCGCTGAAAAAGGTGAAATGGGTGATCGAGGCCGCGTCCTGATCAGCCGCTGTTCAGACGCAAAAGTGCTGGATCGTGGACTCGATAGCACAGGGGGTTATAGCGCTGGCCTGGCCGTTGCCGAATGTTGAATGCAGGCTGTCCAAAGGGTCAGAAAAACCCTACACCGGTGCCAGCGCTCTGCTAGGCTAGAGCCTGTATCTGCAGCACGTGTGTGGCAGTTGCGTAAGCAGTAGCACGGCCTACTGCCAGGGAAGGGGGGCGAGGTCGGCGCAAATGTCAGCCCTTGCAGCTTGCTGCCTTCCATCATTCGTTCGGTTGATAGTGACCATCAAGAAACGCAAGTTCTGTTTTTTGAGCGAAAGAGGAAGATAGCGACATACCGAACCTGCTTTTGAAGGAACCCGAGCGATGAAAATTTCAACCCTGCTGGCTTTTGTCGCCGTCCTCAGCACAGGTATCGCCACCACCTTTCCCGCCCAGGCCGCCGAGAGCGCCAATGGCGACCAGGCCTGCCACTTCCTGCCGGTGGCCGACAGCGGCTTCAGCCTGAAGCAGGCCCGCTCGGTCGGTGTGCTGTACAGCGAAAACACCGTCAATACGCTCGAGTACCTGGAGCGCTACCACAGCGTTGCGCTGAACGGGGCGAAGAACGATGCCCTCGATTCGCGCATCAGCAGCGCCTTCGTCAACAGCTCGGACCCGAAATTGGCGATCGACTGGCTCAAGGGTTCGTTGCAGAAGCAATTCGCTTCGGTGACCGTTTACGACAACCTCGATGCGGTGGTGCAGGCCCGCCCTGACGTGGTGGTGATGCTCGATACCTACAGCCGCCTGGTCACCAAGCGCAACAATCAGTTCGAGGCCCGCTTCATCGCCAAGTTCTATGACGCGAACCTGCAATACATCGGCCAGGCCGAAGGCTCCACCGGCAAGCAACTGTCTTCGGTGTGGGTCAAGGGCAAGGCCGCGCCGGAGATCGCCGCACAGATCAACCAGCAGCGCGACCTGCAGGTCGATGCCCTGAAACGGTTCGATGCCTCGCTCAAGGCGCTGGTGACCTCGGGCAATGTGGAACGGATGGCGAGCAACTGAGCGGCCGTTCCCAGTCAGCGGCGTGCCAGTTTGTACTTGACGCAATCCTCGTAGAAACCGCGGCGGATGGCCTCGGGTTTGAGCCGTGACGGGCTGTCGTAGGTCTGTTCGGTGATACCCAGGGCCATCATGCGCATCCAGCCCTTGCTGAATTTGTAGGCCTGGATCTTCTGCCGCGCGGCATACAGCGAAACCCCCGACAGCTTCAGTTCCTGCGCCCGCGCCGCGGTGCCGGCCCCCCAACTGCACATGTAGCGATCATTGGGCTTCAGTTCCTTGCCATCGGCGCACAGCGCTACGCCTGCGAGGGAAAACGAGATCAGCGTGGTCCATACCGTTCGCATCTATGCTCAACCTAACTGCCTGAAAATAAAGTGATTCTGGCTGTTGCTGAACGGTCGCGGGGCCATCAATGTGCCTGCTGTCTGGACGGGTGGCTGAGGCCTGTCAGTCCTCCAGCGGTTCCCAGTGCAGGGTGCCGAACAGATAGTCCATCAATGGCAGCACAATATTGAAATTGCGCCCCTGCATCAGTTCGCGCCGATGGTGCAGCTCATGCAGCCGGCGCATCTGGCGGATCCACGGCAGGCGCGCCAGCGGATGCTTCGCCGGCAGGTGTTCGCAGGCGTGGAACACCTCATAGGCCAGGTAGCCGAGCAGGGTGCCGCTGGCGAACAGCGCCGCGACATTGGCATTCAATGGCAGAAGGGCCAGCCACAGCGGCAGGGCGAACACCAGGCTGTGGAGCACGATCAGCCAGGCGGGAAACAGCACCACCCGCCAATCCCGTGCCGTGTCGCAGGTCATGTAGCCGGGGCCGAAGAAACTGTGATGGTCACCGGTATGGCGGGCATAGAACAGCCGGGCGAACGGCTGCCGGTGGTGCCCCAGCCAGCGGTGCACGACATAGATACACAGGTTGAAGAACAGCAGCGACAGCGGCAGGGCCAGCCATTCCATTGGCTGCAACGCGTGCAGCGAGTGCCACAACAGGCCGATGCAGAGCGCCCCGTAAGCCAGGACGAAACCCCCATGCAGCCAAGGGTTGTAGCGCGGGTGAACGGCGGCGCGGTAACGCGCGCGGAAGTCCGGGATGGGGTTGCGCATGGTCGGGCTCCAGCTGTTGTGGTGATTGACAGCAGCGTAGCAGCCTGCGCGTGGGGCGGCGGCGGTCCGGTTCAGGGGTGAAGAGATCGGGCCCGACAGACGCCAGCCCTCCTGATTGTAAGCATTTTCACAAAAAGACTTGGTTTATGGATGTAACACTAATTAGAATCAGTCTCATTAACACCCTTACGCTCAGGTTCTCTCCCATGATTGAAGCCACGACGCCAACGGAGCACACCCTGCATACCCTGTACCGCGATCACGGCAGCTGGCTGGAAGGCTGGCTGCGGCGGCGCATGGGCAACGCCTGGGATGCCGCCGACCTGAGCCAGGATACCTTCCTGCGGGTGTTGTCCAGCGCGCAGCCGCTGGTCGAGCTGCGTGAGCCGCGGGCGTTCCTGTTGACGATCGGCAAGCGCCTGCTGAGCAATTTCTACACCCGACGCAGCCTGGAACAGGCCTATCTGGAAGCCCTGGCCCAGTTGCCCGAGGCGTGCGTGCCGTCGCCGGAGCAGCGCTGGGTATGGCTCGAAACCCTGCAGGCCCTGGACGAACTGCTCGATGGCATGCCGGCCGTGGTACGCCGCGCCTTTCTCTGGAGCCAGCTCGAAGGGTTGGGCTATCGCCAGATCGCCGAGCGCCTGCAGGTCTCGGAGCGGACCGTCAAGCGCTACATGGCCCAGGCCTACGAACACTGCCTGCTGGTGGAACTCTGATGTATTCCAATGCTACGCCCGAGGCCCGTGCCGTGGCCCGCGCCGCGGGGCAATGGCTGGCGCTGATGGAATCGGGTGCGGCCAACGAGGATGACCGCCGCAAGCTGCAGCATTGGCGCGAAAGCAGCAGTGCCCACGAGTCCGCCTGGCAGAAGGCGCAGTTGTTGCGCCAGCGTTTTTCCGGGTTGCCCACGGCGCTGGCCATGGCCACCCTGGATCGTCCGGATCCGGGGCGACGTGCCGTGCTCAAGCGTGCCCTCGGCGTGGCGGCGCTGGTACCGGCCGCCTGGCTGATCGGTCGGCAACTGCCGCTGGAGGTCTGGCGGGCCGACCTGCAGACCTCCACCGGCGAGCGCAAGCGCATACCGCTGGCCGACGGCAGCACCCTGCAACTGAACACCGCCAGCGCGGTGAACGTCGACATGAAGGCCCGGCGGCTGACCCTGGTGCGTGGCGAAATGGCCCTCAAGGTGCCGGGCGGCAACGCCCTGACCATCCAGGCGCCGTACGGGCGTATCGTCGTCAGCCGCAGCGAGGTCTGCGTGCGCCTCAATGCCGAGGATTGCCGGGTGTCGGTGGTCAGCGGTTCGGTGCAGTTGCAGCCGTTGCAAGGCCCGGCGCTGTCGTTGGGCGAGGGCCGGGAAATCAGCCTGCGTGCCTCCGGCGCGGGCGCGGTGGGCGCCTTCGACGGGCAACTGCCGGGCTGGCGCGACGGCGTGCTGATGGCGCAGAACCAGCCGCTGGGCGACTTCCTGCGTGAACTGGGGCGTTATCGCAGCGGCCTGCTGCGCTGGGAGCCGGCCCTGGAAACGCTGCGCCTGACCGGCAGTTTCCGCCTCGACAACACCGATCGCATCCTCGAGCTGTTGACCGCCAGCCTGCCGGTGGATGTGCACATGCGCACCCGCTATTGGGTCACCCTGGTACCTCGTAAAAAAGTCGCGGAAAAAAATATTGCCTGAAGGCTGTCCCTTTTTTTCACCTCGCCGGTCATTCCAGGTAAGTGAACAAAATATGAGAGCTTTCTCCCATGTCCGCAGTGCCTCCCTTGCGTTTGCGTCCCCTGTTGCGTTTCGGCCTCGTGCTGAGTCTGAGTTCCACACCGTTGCTGGTTGCGCCCGCCTGGGCGGAGAACGGTGTCCGTCGTAGCTATGAAGTCCCGGCTGGCAGTCTCGGCGCGGCCCTGACCCGTTTCGCCGGGCTGGCGGGGGTCAACCTGTCGGTCGACCCGGCGCTGGTCAGCGGGCACAACAGCAACGGCCTGTCCGGCGAGTACGAGGTGGAGGAAGGCTTCGCCCGCCTGCTGCAGGGTTCGGGGCTGCAACTGGTGCCGGTGGGCAACCAGGCCTACACCCTGGTGCCGGCCCCGCAGGGCAGCGGCAGCGTACAGTTGCCGACCACCTCGATCCTCGGTGCCGATGGCGCGGCCGGTGGCCAGGCCTATGCCGGTGGCCAGGTCGCGCGCCGTGGTTCGCAGGGGATGCTCGGCTCGCGGGACTTCATGGAAACACCGTTCAGCATGACCACCTACACCAGCGAGGCGGTCAAGAACCAGCAGGCCCGTACCCTCGGCGACCTGATCGCCAGCGACCCCTCGGTTCGCGCCACCAACCCGGCCGGCGGGCGCTACGAGCAGTTCACCATCCGCGGTTTCAGCCTGTTCAACAGCGACGTGTCCTATAACGGCCTGTATGGCGTGCTGCCGACCTACACCATCGACATGGAAATGGCCGATCGGGTGGATATCCTCAAGGGGCCGACCCAGTTGATCAACGGTATCTCGCCGCGTGGCAGCGTCGGCGGTGGCATCAACGTGGTGCCCAAGCGGGCCACCGACAAGCCGATCACCGAGTTCACCGGCAGCTACGCTTCCGACAGCCAGACTGGCGGTGCCGTGGATATCGGTCGGCGGTTCGGTGACGAGAACCAGTTCGGTGTCCGTTTCAACGGGGTGAAGCAGTCCGGCGACACCACCTGGGATCACCAGAGCGTCGATCGCGAGATGGCGGTGCTGGGCCTGGATTTTCGCGGCGAGCGCCTGCGCCTGTCGACCGACATCGGCCATACCGAACGTGACACCGACGCGCCGCAGGAGCGGGTACAGATTGGCGCCAACGCCAAGGTGCCCAACCCCAACGACGTGCACAGGAACTATGCGCAGGCCTGGAGCTGGGCGCACACCAAGGACACCTTCGGCACGCTGAACGGCGAGTACGACCTCAGCGATTCGGTGATGGTCTACGGCGGTGTCGGCCTGCGCAAGAGCAACCACGACTTTCTGCGCCACGCCGTGTCGATCACCAACAATGCCGGAGATTTTACGGTCTCGCCGCGGGATTTCACCCGGGACGAGAATGTCCGCACCGCCACGGCGGGCGTGCGCAGCTGGTTCCACACCGGCTCCGTCAGCCATGAGCTGAACCTGGCGGCCAGTGACTTCTACATGGACTTCACCAACGGCGGGGCGCGTTACGCGACGGGCCGAAGCAACCTCTACAACCCGGTGCAGACACCGGACCCCCTGACGCCCACCCGCTACGACGACAAGGTTTATACCGAGAACCGCTTCACTGGCGTGGCACTGTCCGATACCCTGGGCTTCTTCGATGACCGCCTGCTGCTGACCCTCGGCGCCCGCTGGCAGCGGGTCAAGGTCGACGACTGGACCAACGGCGTCAAGGGCGATACCTCCTACGACGAGGAGAAGGTCTCGCCATCGGGTGGCATCCTGTTCAAGGCCACCGACGAGCTGTCGCTGTACGCCAACTACATGGAGGGCTTGAGCCAGGGCAAGATCGCCCCGTCGACCTCGATCAACGAGGACGAGATCTTCCCGCCGTTCATCAGCCGACAGCTCGAGGTCGGTGCCAAGTATGACTTCGGCCCTGTCGCCCTGACCGCCGCGGCCTTCCAGATCCGTCAGCCGGCCTACGAGACCAATGCCGTTTCGCGGGTCTTCGGCCCGAACGGCAAGCGCCAGAACCGCGGTGTGGAACTGAGCGTGTTCGGCGAACCGCTCAAGGGCTTTCGCCTGCTCGGTGGTGTGATGTACATCGACAGCAAGCTGAACAACACCACCAACGGCGCCTTCGACGGCAACCGCGCGCCGGCCACCCCCGAGTACAACGTCAACCTGGGCGCCGAGTGGGACATCCCCGGTGTCGAGGGGCTGACCCTGACCGGCCGTGGTATCTACACCAGTTCGCAGTACCTGGATCAGGCCAACAGCAAGGAAATCGACAGTTGGGAGCGTTTCGACGTCGGTGCCCGCTACGCCTTCAAGATCGACGACAAGTCCATCACCTTGCGCGCCAGCGTCGAGAACGTGATGGACAAGCGCTACTGGAGTTCGGCCGGTGCCTCGGATGACAGCGAGCCTGGCCTGACCCTGTCGACCCCCAGGACCTATCTGCTCTCGGCCACCGTCGGCTTCTGACTCGGGGCGGGTGCGCCAGGGATCGGCGCCTGCGCAGGATCATTGCGCGTTCCGCGGTTCGGCAACAGCAGCGAATCATTTGACGATATGCAAGTTGGATAATGCCTTGAACATATAACGGCACCTGTTGTTTTTATATTGAAGATGCATAACGCACGCCGCGCATCTTTGCGTATTACAAGTTTATAAGACTTGGGTATCCGGCTGTCTGATGTTTTTTGCGAAGTTTCCGCAAGTTTCATGAATTTTTAAATATTCAGGAACTAACAGTTGCACTTGTCAGTCATTGGTAATAATTTTCATTCAGGAATTATGGAGGGTGAGCAGATGTTGAATGATGGCCTATTGCATTCTAATCCTGTGCGGCAAACCAATGCCGATTATCTGGCTCGTCAAGGCAAGTTCGAATCCAATGTGCGCAGTTATCCGCGCAAGTTGCCGCTGGCGATTGCCAAGGCCCATGGCGTCTGGGTGACGGATGTCGAAGGCCATACTTACCTCGACTGCCTGGCCGGTGCCGGCACCCTGGCGCTGGGGCACAACCATGCGGCGATCATGGGTGCCCTGGACAGTTTCCTGTCTTCGGGCCTGCCGATGCACACCCTCGACCTGACCACGCCGGTCAAGGATGCCTTCAGCGAAACCCTGCTCGGCCTGCTGCCGGGGCAGGGACGGGACTACTGCCTGCAGTTCTGCGGTCCGTCCGGGGCGGATGCGGTGGAGGCGGCACTCAAGCTGGCCAAGACCTTCACCGGGCGCAATACGGTGATCAGCTTCAGCGGCGCCTATCACGGCATGACCCATGGCGCCCTGGCGCTGACCGGCAACACCGCGCCGAAAAATGCCATCGCCACGCTGATGCCGGGGGTGCAGTTCCTGCCGTATCCCCATGAATACCGCTGCCCGCTGGGTATCGGTGGCGAGGCCGCAGTCGAGGCGCTGGGCTATTACTTCAGCCAGTTCATCGAGGACGTCGAAAGCGGCGTGTCCCTGCCGGCCGCGGTGATCGTCGAGGCGGTGCAGGGCGAGGGCGGGGTCAACAGCGCGCCGGCCAGTTGGTTGCGCCGGATCCGCGAGGTCACCCGCCAGCACGGCATCCTGCTGATCCTCGATGAAGTGCAGGCCGGCTTCGCCCGTACCGGCCGGATGTTCGCCTTCGAGCACGCCGGGATCGAGCCGGACATCATCGTCATGTCCAAGGCGGTCGGCGGTGGCCTGCCCCTGGCGGTGCTGGGGCTCAGGCGCGAATTCGATGCCTGGTCGCCGGGCAACCACGCCGGTACCTTCCGTGGTAACCAGATGGCCATGGCCACGGGTCTGGCGACCTTGCGCGTACTGCAGGAGCAGGACCTCGCGGCCCAGGCCGAAACCCGCGGCCGCTGGCTCAAGGAGCAACTGCAGTTGCTGCAGGCACGCCACCCGGCCATCGGCCAGGTCCGCGGGCCGGGCCTGATGCTGGGTATCGAGATCGTCGACGAGCGCCAGCCGGCCGACCGTCTCGGCAGCTTCCCCGGTGATCCGCAACTGGCGGTGGCGATCCAGCAGCACTGCTTCCGGCAGGGGCTGCTGCTCGAACGCGGCGGACGCCACGGCAACGTGATTCGCCTGTTGCCGCCATTGATCATCGATGACGAACAATGCGGACTGGTCATCCAGCGGTTTGAAAAGGCCCTGGCGGCCGCCCTGTTGCAGGTACGCGGCTGAAGTTGTTCGCGACACTGTTTGCCCAATATTGATGAATGCTGAAAACCCACCGCGATGATTGATGCGGTGAACTTGGCTGTTGCCTGGCTCCGGTCATCAAGGGGCAACTTCAGGTAGTTGCAGAGTTTGTCGAATATCCACTTCGAGTTATCTGCTTATTATGGAAAGAAACTGGCTGTTTTCTGGCAATGAATGCCACGTGTCGTCATTGCGATATCACGTCCCCGGTGAGGCTGCGGCCAATGTGGAGCGACCATGAATAATCCCGATCGTGCTGTTATTTCGAAAATGGTGAGTGAGTTGGCGAGCACTCGCGCGTTGCTCAATTGCCTGATCAAGGAATTCGCGCTACCCGAGAACTGCCTGCGTTATGAATGGCCGCAGCAGATGGAGGGCATCGCTCCCGGCTGTTACCTGGAGGGGCTGGCCTGGAAGGGCATTCCGCTGACCATCAGCCTGCCGAACCAGCAACAGTTCTTCGTGCTGGTGGATCGCCGCGACCGCCTGGGCAGCCATCGCTACCTGTCCGACGTCTATGCGCGCAAGGGGCCGGGTGTCTGGCATTGCCTGGCGTTCCCCGAATTCGTCGAACAGCTGCTGGCGGCCTGCGAGCACATGACCAACGCCAGCAACGACGAACTGCTCGATCAGGTCCTGCAGAGCCAGCACCTGACCGCGGCCATCGTCGCGCACAATCTCGACGAGCAACGGCCGGACCCCCTGCGCGACTACCTCGCCAGCGAGCAGGGGCTGTGGTTCGGTCATCCCAACCATCCCGCCCCCAAGGCGCGCCTGTGGCCGGCCCATCTGGCCCAGGAAACCTATGCCCCGGAGTTCCAGGCACGCACGGCGCTGCACCTGTTCGAGGTACCGCTGCAGGGCCTGCGGATCACTGCCAACGGCTTGAGCGAGGAACAGGTGCTGGCCGGTTTCGCCGACCAGCGCCGGGCCCGGCCAGGCCACGCCATGCTGTGCATGCACCCGGTACAGGGGCAACTGTTCATGCAGGACCGTCGGGTCCGGCGCCTGCTGGAACAGGGCCAGATCTTCGACCATGGCACCACCGGTCCATTGGCCAGCCCGACCGCCTCGATGCGCACCTGGTACATCGAAGGGCATGACTATTTCATCAAGGGTTCGCTGAATGTGCGCATCACCAACTGCGTGCGCAAGAACGCCTGGTACGAACTGGAAAGCACGCTGATCATCGACCAGTTGTTCCAGCGCCTGCAGCAGAGCACGCCGCAGACCCTGGGTGGCCTGTCGACCGTGGCCGAGCCCGGCTCGGTGAGCTGGGCACCGCAGCAGGCCGACGAAGCCGATGCCCACTGGTTCCGCGAACAGACCGGGGCGATCCTGCGGGAGAACTTCTGTCGGCGGGCCGGTGCCGATCGCAGTGTCATGGCCGGCACGCTGTTCGCCCGCGATATTCATTCGCGGCCGCTGGTGCACGGCTTTCTGCAGGGCTTTCATGACCAGCCGCTGGAAGACAGCCAGTTGCTGGACTGGTTCGAGCGCTACCAGGCCCTGCTGCTGAGGCCGGTGATGGCGCTGTTCTTCAACCACGGTGTGGTGATGGAGCCGCACCTGCAGAACACCGTGCTGATCCACGACGCCGGCCAGCCCCGGCAACTGCTGCTGCGCGACTTCGAGGGCGTCAAGCTGACCGAGGAGCTGGGTGCGGGCCATATCGAGGTCGGCCTGCATCCGCGGGTCCGGCAGTCATTGCTGTATTCCCGTGCCCAGGGCTGGAGCCGGATCAGCTATTGCCTGCTGATCAACAACCTGTCCGAGGCGGTGCTCGCCCTGAGCTGGGAGCGGGCACACCTGGCCCCGCTGATGTGGCGGCAGGTGGAACGGCAACTGCGCAGCATTCGCGAAGAACTGGTCGGCCCGGCGCCGGAGCTCGACGCGCTGATCGCCGGCCAACCGATCGCCTGCAAGACCAACCTCAAGGTGCGGCTGGCGGCCGCGGCTGACCGTCAGGCGGGTTACGTCAACCTGCATTCACCCTGGAGCGAGGAGGTTCGCTATGGCTGAGTTGCCTGAAACCGTTCTGGGCGCGATTCGGGACGCCCGGGCCATGAGCAGCGATCCGCTGGCGGTGTTCATCCACGACCTCGATGCGCTTGTCGGGCATGTGCGCCAGGTGATGGCGGCGCTGCCGGCCGGCGTCGAGCTGTACTACGCGATCAAGGCCAACAGCGAGGCGCCGATGCTCGAAGCCCTGGCGCCGCTGGTGAGCGGTTTCGAGATTTCCTCGGGGGGCGAGATCGAGCGGGTGATGGCCTGCCCGACCCGCAAGCCCTACGTGTTTTCCGGCCCGGGCAAGCTCGACTCCGATCTGCGTGCGGCACTGGAGCATCAGGTCGAGGCCATCCATGTGGAAAGCCTCAACGAGATCGAGCGCCTGCAACGGCTGGCCAACCAGGTCGGACGGGTGCAGCCGGTGTTCATCCGGGTCAACCCGCAACTGCCACCGACCCTGTCGAGCAAGCTGGCGATGGCCGGTACCGCCACGCCGTTCGGCATCGACGAGGCGGACCTGGCCCTGGCGGTGCAACGGGTCGACAGTGCCAGCCACCTGAGTCTCAAGGGCTTCCATGTGCACGCCATGTCCCATCAGTTGTCGGTGGAGCGCCATGAGCAACTGCTGGATTTCTACCTGCAACGCTGGGAGCAGTGGCGGGCGCTGGCGGCCTATCCCGAGCAACTGACGCATTTCAACGTCGGCGGTGGTATCGGTGTCGACTACCTGGGCGGTCCACAGTTCGACTGGCAGCGCTTGTGCCGCTACCTGGAGCGCCGGCTCGCCGGGCAGGCCGATGCCCCGGTGCTGCGCTTCGAGCCCGGGCGCTTCATCAGTGCCTTCTGTGGCTACTACGTGATCGAGGTGCTGGACCGCAAGAGCAGCCACGGCGTGAACTTCCTGGTCTGCCGTGGCGGGACCCACCAGTTCCGCCTGCCGGCGGCGCAGAGCCATGATCATCCGGTGTTGCACTTGCCGCGCACGGCAGTGTCGGCCCATGCGCCGCAACGGCTGTACACGGTGGTTGGCCAGCTGTGCACGCCCAAGGATGTGCTCAGCCGCGCCCGGCCGCTCAAGGGGGTCGAAGTCGGTGACCTGCTGGTACTGCCGCTGGCCGGGGCCTACGGCTACAACATCTCCCATGCCGACTTCCTCTGTCATCCCAGGCCGCCGCAACTCTTCGTGCGCCAGGGCGAACTGCTGCGGGGCAACGGCCAGTGGGCGTGAGGTTCGCCGTGCCGCGGCGCTGGGTGGTGTTCAACGTCCTGTTGGGGACGCTGACGGTCAGCCTGAGCAACAGTTCGCTGAACCCGGCGTTGCCGATGTTCATGAACGTGTTCGGGATCGGCCCGTTGCTGGCGACCTGGATCGTCGCCGGGTTCATGACCAGCATGGGCATGACCATGCCGCTGACCAGCTTCCTCAGCCAGCGTCTGGGGCGCAAGCGCCTGTACCTGTGGGGCGTGGCACTGTTCGTCGGCGCCTCGCTGCTCGGCGCCGTGGCCAATTCGATCAGCCTGGTGATCACCGCCCGGGTGGTGCAGGGCATTGCCAGCGGGCTGATGATTCCGCTGTCGCTGGCGATCATCTTCTCGGTCTACGCCAAGCCCGAACGGGGGCGGGTCACCGGCCTGTGGAGTGCGGCGGTGATGCTCGCCCCGGCACTCGGGCCGCTGTGCGGCAGCCTGCTGCTGGAGTGGTTCAGCTGGCGCTCGCTGTTTTTGATGAACGTGCCGATCGGCCTGCTGGCGCTGGTGCTGGGGATGGTGGTGCTGCCGGATTCGGAGCCCGCCGAGCGGCAGCCGTTCGACCTGGCCGGCTACCTGCTGATCGCGGCCGGTATCGGTCTGCTGATGGTGTCCATCAGCGGCCTGCGCCACGCCAGCACGCTGCTCGATCCCCTCGACCTGGGCATGCTGCTGGCCGGTCTGCTGTGCCTGGTGGCGTTTGTCCGGGTGGAGTTGAGCCGCCAGGCGCCGCTGCTGAACCTGCGGATCTTCGCCCTGCGCGGTTATCGCCTGAGCGTGGTGATTGCCGTGGTGCAGTCGGTCGGCATGTTCGAATGCCTGGTGCTGTTGCCGTTGCTGGTGCAGGTGGTGCTGGGCTACAGCGCCATCTGGACCGGCCTGGCGCTGCTGTGCACGGCGGCGTTCGCCAGCCTGTTCGGGCAGATGGGCGGACGCATCCTCGACCGCCACGGACCGCGCACGGTGGTGGCCTGCGGTCTGCTGCTCACTGGCCTGTCGACCCTGGCCCTGGGCCTGCTCAAGGCCGACGCGGCGATCGCCGTGGTGTTCGCCCTGATGATGGTCCGCGGCGCCGGCCTGGGCCTGTCCTACATGCCGGTGACCACCGCCGGGCTCAATGCCTTGCCCGAGCCGATGGTGACCCAGGGGGCGGCGATGAACAACATCTCCCGGCGTCTGGTGGCGTCCCTGGCCATCGTCATCGCCTCGCTCTGGCTGGAGTGGCGCATGGGGCCGGCGGGGCAGGCGGCCAGCCCGGCGGCCATCAGCGAGGTGTTTATCGCCACCGGCATCCTGATCCTGCTGGCGCTGCCATGCGCCTGGCGTTTTCCGCAGCACGACGAAACGGCCGAGGCCCAGCCCGCCGCCGTCGAGCAGCGATGACTCTTCTTTTGACACTCTTTTTCAAGGTACGGACATGACGACTTTCGAATTGGCAACCGCTCAATGGCTGAAAACGCCACTCGGCCACCCGGCCAGCACCGCCTGGCTGGCCACGGTCGACAAGCGCTGCCGGGCCACCGTGCAGCAGCGGGTGGTCGGGCAACTGCTGCAGACCCTGCTGTACGAAGCGGTACTGCCCTATGAGGCGCAACCGCTGGGTGACGGCCTGCATCGTTTCACCGTACACGGCCGTGATGCCCGACAGGCCGCAGTGCAGTACCACTGCAAGGGCCTGCTCAGCGACAGCTTCGCGGTGATCCGCCTCGAACATGGCAGCCTGGAGCGGGTCGACGACAACGGTCAGCGCAGTACCCCGGACCTGCACCAGGCCCTGGCCGAATGGCTCGGCGAGTTCCGCGACAGCCCGCACCTGGCCCGTTTCATCCTCGAACTGGAGCAGACCCAGCTCAAGGACCTGCAGGCCCGCAGCCAGGGCTATGCCGCTGCGGTGCCGGCCCATGAACTGGACGTGGATGCCCTGGAGCAGCATTTCATGGACGCCCACAGCTATCACCCCTGCTACAAGTCGCGCATCGGTTTCTCCCTGACGGACAACCTCCGCTACGGGCCGGAGTTCGCCACGCCGATCGCCGTGGTCTGGCTGGCGGTGGCCAACTCGCGGGCGGCGGTCAACCACTCGCGCAACCTCGACTTCGCGGCGTTTATCCGCCAGGAGTTCGGTGCCGCGCGCTGGGAACAGCTGGCCAGCAGCCTGGCCGGGCAGGGGCGCAGTATCGACGATTACCAGTTGCTGCCGGTGCACCCCTGGCAGTGGGAGAACACCATCGTCGCGACGTTCTACCCGGAACTGCTCAGTGGCGAGCTGATCTACCTGGGCACCTCCGACGATACCTACAAGGCCCAGCAGTCGATCCGCACGCTGGCCAATGCCAGCGTCAGGGAGCGCCCGTACGTCAAGCTGGCGATGAGCATGACCAACACCTCCAGTACCCGCATCCTGGCGCGGCATACGGTGATGAACGGACCGATCATCACCGACTGGCTGCAGCAGCTGATTGCAAGCGACGCCACCGCCCGCGCGCTGGATTTCGTCATCCTCGGCGAAGTCGCCGGGGTCAGCTTCGACTACGACCACCTGCCCGAGTCCCGTGCGCCGCAGACCTACGGCACCCTCGGGGCGATCTGGCGCGAGAGTCTGCACCCGTACCTCAGGGCCGACGAGCAGGCGGTGCCGTTCAACGGCCTGAGCCATGTGGAGAATCGTTACGGCGAGGGCACGCAGGCGCCGTTCATCGATGCCTGGATCCGCCAGTACGGCCTGCAGGCCTGGACCCGCCAGCTGCTGCAGGTCACCGTGCCGCCGATCATCCACATGCTCTACGCCGAGGGCATCGGCATGGAGTCCCACGGCCAGAACATCGTGCTGATCGTCAAGCAGGGGTGGCCGCAGCGTATCGCCCTCAAGGACTTCCACGACGGTGTCCGCTATTCGCCGGCCCATCTGGCGCGCCCGGAACTGTGCCCGACCCTGGTCCCGCTGCCGGCCAGCCACGCCAGGCTCAACCGCAACTCGTTCATCATCACCGACGATGTCGAGGCGGTACGCGACTTCTCCTGCGACTGCTTCTTCTTCATCTGCCTGACCGAAATGGCGATCTTCCTGCGCCAGCAGTACCAGTTGGACGAAGCGCTGTTCTGGCAGATGACCGCCGAGGTGATCCTGGCCTACCAGGCGGCCCATCCGCAGCACCGTGAGCGTTTCGCGCTGTTCGACGTATTCGCGCCCAGCTACGAGGTCGAGGAGTTGACCAAGCGCCGGCTGCTCGGTGACGGCGAGCGGCGCTTCCGCTCGGTACCCAACCCGCTGCACGCCTACAGGCCGCAAGCATGCTGAGGACCAACCAGCTCAAGCGCAAGTTGCAGGCGGGCGAGACGGTCTACGGCCTGATCAGCTCGATCCCGGCGGCGGCGGCCATCGAGCTGATCGCCGAGGCCGGTTTCGACTTCGTGATCATCGACATGGAACATGTGCTGATCAATCCGGAAACCGTCGAGCACATGATTCGCACCGCCGAATCCTATGGTCTTACGCCACTGGTGCGGGTCGCCGATCTCAACCCCAAGACCCTGCTGCGCCTGCTCGATGGCGGAGCCCAGGGCATCGTCCTGCCGATGATCGAAAGCCCCGGGCAACTGGCCGAGGCCATCGCCGCCTGCAAGTACCACCCGCTGGGGCGGCGCAGCCTCAACGCCGGGCGCCCCGGCGCGTTCGGCAAGCACAGCCTGGCGCAGTACGTCGGCGAGGCCAATGAGCAGATCATGCTGGTGGCGATGATCGAGAGCGCCGAAGGCGTTCGTCGCGCCGCCGAGATCGCCGCGGTACCGGGCCTGGACATGATCCTCGAAGGCGCCGCCGACCTGTCGCAATCGTTGGGCATGCCCTGGCGGATCGACCAGCCGGCCGTGCAGCAGGCATTGCTCGACACCTGGCAGGCCGCGCAGGCCGCGGGCGTGCCGTATTGCACCATCCCCCGACAACCCGGTGATGCCGCCTGCTGGCAGGAACGGGGCGTGCGCGCCTTTGTTCTCGGCGATGAGCGCGGTATTGCCTTCCGGGCGCTGCAAGCGCGCCTGGCCACCCTTTCTGCAGAAGGAAAATGACTCGATGAACTTCACTTCACGTGCCGCCGATCTGGTGATGCAGGATCTGGTCGACTGCCTGCTGGCGGAAGACTTCTTTGGCAGCGAACCGCTGAACCTGGTGGACACCGCCCACTGGCAACTGGCTCATCCGCAGGCGCCGCTGCTGGCCGAGGCGAGCCCGCAGCAGCGTATCTGGGAGTGGTGTTGCGATGCGGCGGAGCAGCGCTTCATCAGCATCGCCCTGCGTCCCGGCATCACCCAGCAATGGGAGAAGGTGCCAGGTACGCCGGTGCTGGCGCGCCAGGGCGAAAGCTGGGCCCGGCTGTCGCCCGAGGACTTCATGCAGCGGGTGTTCAGCGGCCTGGCGCCGCGCCTGCAGGACAATGAAAAGGGCCTGGCGCTGTTTCTCGAAGTGCTGCGCATCAGTGTCTGGCAGACCGCGCTGTCGCTGGAACACCGCATCGACCACCAGGACCTGATGGCACAGGATGGCGCGACCTTCTTTCGCACCATGGAGCAGTGGGCGTCGCTGCGCGATCGTCCGTACCACCCGCTGGCGAAGGCCAAGCAGGGCCTGGACGAGGACGAGTACCGGCGCTACCAGGCCGAGTTCGCCCAGCCGGTGAGCCTGCATTGGGTCGCGGTGGACAAGACCCTGCTGCAATGCGGCGACGGGGTCGGGGACCTCGAACAGTCCTTCCCGGCGCGCTACCTGCTGCCGGAGAACCTGCAGGCCGAGCTGGAACAGGAACTGCGTGGGCTGGGGATCGAGCGCAGCCACGTCGCCCTGCCGGTTCACCCCTGGCAGTTCGAACATGTGCTGGAGGCACAGCTGGGCTCGGCGTTCGCGCGCGGTGACTGCCGCCGCCTGGCCTTCCAGGGCGCGCCGGTGTTCGCCACGTCGTCGCTGCGGTCCATGACCCCGTGCTTCGCGAGTGCCGACTACCTCAAGTTGCCGATGGCGATCTACTCCCTCGGTGCCTCGCGTTACCTGCCGGCGGTGAAGATGATCAACGGCGGCCTCAGCGAGAACCTGCTGCGCCAGGCGCTGACCCGCGACGAGACCCTGGCGCGCTCGCTGCATCTGTGCGACGAGGGCAAGTGGTGGGCGTTCATGCCGCCCGAGGCGACCTTGTTCGACGAGGCGCCGCGGCACCTGTCGGCGATGGTGCGGGGCTATCCGAAGGCATTGCTCGACGATCCCGAGTGCCGCCTGCTGCCGATGGCCGCGCTGGGCACGCCGCTGCCCGACAGCGACCGGCACTTCTTCGACGAGTGGCTGGAGTATCGCCAGTTGCCGCGCAACCAGGCTTCGGTGCTGACCCTGTTTCGCGAACTGAGCCACAGCTTCTTCGACATCAACCTGCGCATGCTGCGCATCGGCATGCTCGGCGAGGTCCATGGGCAGAACGCGGTGCTGGTGTTGAAGGCCGGCCAGGCCCAGGGCCTGCTGTTGCGCGATCATGACTCGCTGCGCATCTTCGTGCCGTGGCTGGAGCGCAACGGCATGGCCGACCCGGTCTACCGGATCAAGAAGGGCCATGCCAACACCCTTTACCACGAGCGTCCCGAGGATCTGCTGTTCTGGCTGCAGACCCTGGGTATCCAGGTCAACGTGCGGGCGATCATCGACACCCTGGCGCAGGTCTATGCGGTGCCGGTGACGGCCTTGTGGACGGTGTTGCGCGATGTGCTCGAAGGCTTGTTGCAGAGCATCGAGTTCGACGACGAGGCCCGGGCGATGATCCAGCTCCAGTTGTTCGAGGTACCGCGCTGGCCGCAGAAGCTGCTGCTGACGCCGATGATCGCCCGCGCCGGTGGGCCGGGCAGCATGCCGTTCGGCAAGGGCGAGGTGGTCAACCCGTTCCACAGGTTGCGCCGTGAAGTCTGAGCGTTCCTGGCATCCTTCCAGGCGCAGCGTGCTGCGCCTGTCCCTCGGCCTGCTGGCCCTGCCGACCCTGGCCCGGGCCGAGGGGCCGCGGCTGGTCACGCTGTTCCAGGGCGCCACCGACTGCGCCGTGGCCCTGGGGCTGACGCCGGTCGGCGTGGTCGACTCGCCTACCGAGAAACCGACGTTTCGCTACCTGCGTCCGGCATTGGCCGGTGTCGCCCATGTCGGCCTGGAAACCCAGCCGAGCCTGGAGGACATCGTCCTGCTCAAGCCGGACGTGATCGTCGCCTCGCGGTTTCGCCACCAGCGTATCGCGCCGTTGCTGGAGCGCATGGGCAGGGTGCTGATGCTCGAAGAGGTTTTCGAGTTCAAGCGGACCCTGGCGCTGATGGGCGTGGCGCTCAACCGTCAGCAGGCGGCCAGCGACCTGCTCGGACAGTGGCAGCAGCGGGTCATCCGCCTGCGCGAGCAGTTGCAGGCGAAGTTCGCCGGGCGCTGGCCGCTGACCGTCTCGGTGCTGGATGTGCGCGAAGACCATGTGCGCAGCTACCTGCCGGGCAGCTTCGCCGGCTCCGTGCTCACCGAGCTGGGTTTCGACTGGAATCCGGTGGCCCGTGGCGCGCATGGCACCTATATGAAACTCACCAGTAAAGAGAGCCTGCCTGTGGTCGATGCCGACCTGTTTTTCGTTTTCCAGCGCACGGACAGCCAGACCGTGCAGCACAACTATGAGCGTCTGCTGCATTACCCGTTCTGGCAGCACCTGCGCGCTCCGCGCGATGGTCAGGTCTGGCGGGTCGACAGCATCGCCTGGAGTTTTTCCGGCGGTATCCTCGGGGCCAACCAGATGCTCGATGACATCGCCCGGGTGGTGGCCTCCTCATGAGTCGTGGTTCGAAACTGAGCCTGGCGCTGCTGCTGATGTTGCTGTCCTGCCTGTTGAGCCTGGCGGCGGGTGCCACCTGGATCTCTCCGGCACAGCTGTTGAGTGGCCTGATGCAGGCCGACAGCCTCAGCGCCGGCGAGCAACTGATCGTCAGCACCCGCCTGGCGCGGACCCTGATGGCGATCGCGGTCGGCTCCAGCCTGGCCGTGGCCGGCGCGCTGATGCAGGCATTGACGCGCAACCCGCTGGCCTCGCCGGGGCTGTTCGGGGTGAACGCCGGTGCGACCTTTTCGATCATCCTCGGCTCGTCGCTGTTGGCCCTGTCGTCGATGCAGCAATGGCTGTGGTGCGCCTTTCTCGGCGCGGCGCTGGCCGGCGCACTGGTGTGGCTGATCGGCAACCGGGGCGAGAGCAGTCTCAGCCCGTTGCGTATCGTGCTGGCCGGGGCGGCGGTAACCGCGCTGTTCTCCGCCTTCAGTCAGGCCTTGCTGGTGGTCAACGAGGAGGGCCTGGACACGGTGCTGTTCTGGCTCGCCGGTTCGCTCTCCGAGCGTGACCTGGAGATGGCCGCACCGCTGCTGGTCGGCGTGTCGTTCGCGTTGTTCGGCGCCTGGCTGCTGGCCGGCCAGGTCAATGTGCTGAGCGCCGGCGAGGCGATCGCCACCGGGCTGGGGCAGCGTACCGGCTCGATCCGCCTGCTGATGAGCGTGCTGATCGTCGGCCTGGCCGGCAGTGCGGTGGCACTGGCCGGCAGTATCGGTTTCATTGGTCTGCTGGTGCCGCACATGGTGCGCAAGAGCCTGTCCGTCGATCATCGCTGGCTGCTGCCGGGCTGCGCGGTGCTCGGCGCGACGCTGCTGTTGCTGGCCGATACCCTGGCGCGGGTGGTGATCCTGCCGCAGGAGGTGCCGGTGGGGGTGATGACCGCGTTCTTCGGGGCGCCGTTCTTCATTGTCCTGGCTCGACGGGGGGCTCGTCATGGCTAGGCCTGTGACCGTACGTAACGGGGTCTTTTCCCGGCAGCTCGACCTCTCCAGCCTGGGCCGCTTGGTGCTGGCGTTGCTGCTGACCCTGCTGGTGATGCTCGGCGCGCTGGCGCTGGGCAAGATCAACCTGTCGCCGCTGACCGTGTTGCGCGTGCTCGCCGGCGGCGCGGACCCGGGGCTGACCTTCATCGTCGAGCAACTGCGCCTGCCCCGTCTGGTGCTGGCGGCTCTGGTGGGGGCGGCGCTGGCGGTGTCCGGGCTGATCCTGCAGAGCATCATCCGCAACCCGCTGGCCTCGCCGGACCTGCTGGGCATCACCAGTGGCGCCAGCGCCGCGGCGGTGGGCTACCTGTCGTTCTTCTCGCTGGCCCTGGGTTCGCAGTTCCTGCCGCTGGCGGCGATGGCCGGAGCCGGCCTGGCCGCGCTGGCGATCTACCTGCTGGCCTGGAAGCAGGGCACGTCGCCGCTGCGCCTGGTGCTGATCGGCGTCGGCGTGTCGGCGCTGCTGGCGGCGGTGACCACCTTCCTGCTGGTGTTCAGCCCGTTGACCACCACCCTGTCGGCCTATGTCTGGCTGACGGGCAGTGTCTACGGCGCCAGTTGGCCGGAGCCGCGGGCCCTGGCCGGCTGTCTGCTGGCGATCCTGCCGTTGCTGCTCTGGCTGGCCCGGCAGGTGCGGGTGCAGCAACTGGACGACGACCTGGCCCGGGGCATCGGCGCCCGGGTGCAGTGGCTGCGCGCCGGGCTATTGCTGGTCAGCGTGGCCCTGGCCGGTGCGGCCGTGGCCTGGGGCGGGGCGATCGCCTTCGTCGGGCTGGTCGCCCCGCATATCGCCAAGCGCCTGGTGGCGCCGGGGTTTGCCGGGCAGGCGCTGATGTCGGCGCTGGTCGGCGCGAACCTGGTGATGCTGGCCGACCTGGTCGGGCGCACGCTGTTTCTGCCCCTGGACCTGCCCGCGGGTATTTTCGTCGCGGTGCTGGGCACACCGTTCTTTCTCTATCTCCTGATCAACCAGCGGCACTGAGGAATTGCAGATGGCATCCATTACAGCCCAAGGCCTGACCCTGAGTTACCAGCGCCAGGCAATCATCGAAGGGCTCGACCTGCAACTGCCCCAGGGCCAGGTGTCGGTACTGATCGGCAGCAACGGCTGCGGCAAGAGCACCCTGCTCAAATCCTTCGCCCGGCTGCTCAAACCGCAGCAGGGGCGGGTGATCCTCAACGGCACCGACATCCATCGCAAGTCGACGGCGACGGTGGCCCGCGAACTGGCGATCCTGCCGCAGATGCCGAGCGCGCCCGAGGGTATCAGTGTGCGGCAACTGGTGGCGCTGGGGCGCTACCCGTACCAGAACTGGATGCAGCAGTGGTCGCAGCAGGACGAGGCGATGGTCGAGCGCGCCCTGCAGCAGACCGGCACGCTGGAGTTGGCCGAGCGTCCGGTGGACGCGCTGTCCGGCGGCCAGCGGCAGCGGGCGTGGATCGCCATGACCCTGGCCCAGGACACCGAGATGGTTCTGCTCGACGAGCCGACCACCTTTCTCGACCTGGCTCACCAGATCGAAGTCCTCGACCTGCTGCGCGACCTCAATCGCCAGGAGGGCAAGACCATCGTCATGGTCCTGCACGACCTGAACCTGGCCTGCCGCTACGCCGACCACATGGTCGCGGTGCACCAGCGCACGGCCTTCGCCCAGGGGCGCCCGGCGGACATTCTCAGCGAGGCGCTGGTCAAGCAGGTGTTCAACCTCAACTGCCGGATCATCAGCGACCCGTTCTTCGGAACACCGCTGTGCATCCCGTTTGGCCGGGAATTGCCGCAATGACCCTGGCCCATCTGTTCACCGACGCACAGTGGGCGCTGCTGTCCGGGGCGCTGCGGCTCAAGCCGGTACAGCAGAGCGACCCGCGTTCGCTGCCGGCGCGGGCCCTGCTCGATGAGACGACCTGCGAAGACCTGCTGCAGGCGCTGGGTCCGGTGATCGGTTCGCCGACCCTGGCGATCACCGCTTCGCTGCTGGCCAAGCGTTTCTCCTTTCTCGGCACCGGCGCCTGCCTGTACGCGATGTCGGTGTACGACAAGGGCCTGCTGCTGTCGCTGGACAACTGCCGGGTCGAGTACGGGCATGACGATGGCCTGTGGACCTCGTCGATGCCGCTGGATCAGCCCCAGGCGTTCGGCTACGCGCCGGGGCAGCGCGAGGCCTGGCGCGAGTCCATCGTCTCCAGCCTGTTCGCCGGAACGTTCCAGCCGCTGTGGCAGACTTTCTACCGAGTCACCGGCATTTCCCGCAGGATTCTCTGGGAGAACACCGCGGTGCGGGTCTTTTCGCTGTACGAGAAGCGCATGGCCAAGGTCGAGGACCCCTTGATTCGCCAGCGCTGCGAGGCTGATTTCCACTGGCTGCTGAACGAGGCCGAGCCGGCCTTGTTCGGCCTGGACTACAACCCGCTCCGGCATTTTCGCCGACCGCCGACGATCCTTGAAAACGAAGGCAAGCGCATCCGCTTTCGACGCACCTGCTGCTTCTACTACGAGGCGAGCCATCCGGTCGAATACTGTTCCACCTGCCCCCTGCTGAGGCCGAAGAAATGTCGCTGAACCCACGAATCGCACCGCGTCGGCAACTGGTCGACGCAGCACTGCTGCTGCAGTACCGGAGTATTTCCAGCTCCACCATCGGCCATGTGCTCGACACGGGCTACCTGCGGGGCCTGAGGCCGTTGTTCGAGGGCATCCACATGATCGGCAACGTGGTGACGGCCAGGCTGCGCACACCCGATGGCAGCATCCTGCGCGATGCCTTGCTGTGTTGCGAGCCGGGTGATGTGCTGGTGATCGAATGCGAGGGCGACCGCGAGTGTGCCTGCTGGGGCGAGTTGCGCACCCTGGCGGCGCTGATCAAGGGGTTGGCCGGCGTGGTGGTGTCCGGCGCGGTGACCGACGTCGCGGCGCTGCGCGAGCACCGTCTGCCGATCTTCAGCCGAGGCGTCAGCGCACTGACCACCCGCAGCCTGGGGCAGAGCGGCGAACTCAACCTGCCGGTGCGGGTCGGTGACGTCCAGGTCCAGCCGGGTGACCTGGCTATCGGTGACGATGACGGGGTGTTTATCCTCACGGCACAGCAGGCCCGGGAACTGTTGCCGCAGTTCGTGGCGAAGGAAAATGCCGATCGCCTGCGCCGGGCGGGGCTTCTTGCCAAGTTGATCGCCAAGGGGGCCTGATTCTGCAAGGTGGAAAGCAAACGGTGACAACGATCGCAGCGGACGACAGACAACTCTGGTAAAGTTCGTTAGCTTACTACATATCCAGTTGCCTACCTGTAATCGAGACACCCGCAATGAGCAATGTCCTGAGCGAAGAGGAGATGCGCCTGGCGCTGTTCGGCTCCCTGCGCCCGAGTGCTGAACCGATCTCCCCGCAAGTACCTGAACCCAAGCTTGTCGTCACCCCGGCAGCGCCCGCCAAACCCCGGCCCGTCGCCAAGGCTCTGTCGCCAAAGCTGCGGGTGATCCTGCACGCGACCAAGGAGTTCGAAGGCGAGATCGAGGAGTTGGTGTACGACGCCAACACCCTGAGCACCTTCACCGCCGAGCAGGAGGCCAAGGCCGCGGCGAAAAAGAAGAAGTTTCGCTACTTCGAGGTGATTTCGATCAAGCCGATCTAGGTCTTCAGTCCCGCTCCTGATAGTCCCTGGGCGACTCGCCCAGCAGGCGCCTGAACATCGCCGAAAAGGCGCTCGGGCTGGCGAACCCCAGGCTGTCGGCAATGCGATTGACCGGTTCGCCAGCCTCCAGCAGGGTCAAGGCCCGGGCTACCCGGACTTGCTGTACCCACTGCCGGTAGGTGATGCCGGTTTCGCTGATGAATAACCGGATCAGCGTCCGGCTGCTCGCGCCGACCACCTCGGACCATTGCTCGATGGTCTGTGCCTTGCCCGGCTCCTCCAGTATCTGCTGGCAGATCGTGACCAGACGGCGGTCCCGGGGCCAGGGAATCTCCAGCGGCACCGTCCGCGAATGTTCCAGCTTGTGCAGGATCAGCGTGACGATGCTGCGGTTGGGCGGGTCGTCCGGATACAGCATCGGCTGCTCGGCCAGGGCCAGGATCAGCTCGCGCAGCAGCGTGTCGACCTCGATCACCTTGACCCGCTCACCGAACCGTTCGGCCTGGCTGCGCTCGACGTAGATCGTGCGCATCCGCGTGTCGCTGAGCATCACCTGGTCGTGCACCACCCCCGCCGGAATCCACAGCCCGCGCTGGGGCGGGATGTACCAGATGCCCTGTTCGCTGGCGACCCGCATCAGGCCCTTGCTGGCATAGAGAAACTGCCCCCGCGGATGGCTGTGCGGCGCGTTGTAGCTGCCGGCCGGCTGGTCGCGGGAGAACGCGGTGATCACCCGGGGCAGGTCCTGATAGTCGTGATGATCATCGCTGTGCCCCTCGGCTTTGCGGCTGTCACTTTGGCGACGAATATTGGCATTCATGCAAAACCGTCCAGGTCGGTGGCGAACTTAGTATTTGCCACACAAATCAGTTCAGCGATAGATACCTGGAGGCAGCACATGTCAGTCGCCGTTGCACAGAGAACGCGGGCAATCGAATTGATGGCGGGCCTCGGCCTGTTCATCCTGGCGCTGTCGCTGCGACCGGGCATCGTCTCGGTCGGGCCGCTGATCGGCGCGATACAGGCCGAATTCGGCCTGCGGCACGCCCAGGCGGCGCTGCTGACGGCGATACCGGATGTGTGCATGGGCCTGTTCGCCATTTTCATTCCGCGCATCGGTCGCCGCTTCGGCAACGACCGGGTGGTGCTGTTCTCCCTGGCCCTGCTGGGGGTAGCGATGGTCCTGCGGGCATTCGCCGGGTCATCGACCGGCCTGCTGTTTTCGACCTTCCTGGTGGGGGTGGGCGTTGCCATCTCCGGCCCGCTGATCGGCGGCTGGATCAAGAGCCACTTCGCCAGCAACGCGGCCATGCTCATGGGCATCTATGCCGCCGGTCTCGGCATCGGCGCCACCCTGGCCGCGGTGGGCAGTGAATACGTGGCGCTGGCCGAGAGTGGCTGGCGTGTGGCGGCGGGTATCTGGGCGGTGCTCTGCGTACTGGCGATGATCAGTTGGCAACGTCTGGCGACGGCGTTCCCGTCCCGACCGCAGGTTGTGCAAAGCGCCTGCAGCCCTGTCAGCCAACCGGCATTTCGCAGCGGCCGGGCCTGGCTGATCGCGGTGTACTTCGGCCTGGGCCAGTTCGTCTGCTATGCCTGTTTCGCCTGGGTGGGGGAGAGCAGTCGGGAACTGGCGATCAACAGCCTGGGATCGGGGCTGAACCTGGGCCTGTTCGCCGCCATCATCGCGATCAGCAGTTTCGTCTCCGGGGTCATGACCCGCTCCACACCGGATCGCCGTGCCTGGCTGGGCGGGTCGGCGGTTCTTTCGGCCGCTGGTGCGGCGGCGCTCTGGCTGGCCCCGGCCCTGCTTGGCGCACTGCCAGTGGTGGCGATTGCCCTGGGGCAGGGCACCTGCTTCGCCCTGGCGATGACCTTGCCACTGGACAACACCCGCACTCATGAACAAGCCGGCCAATGGACCGCCTTCATGTTGTTCATCGGCTACCTGGTGGCTGCCCTGGGTCCGTTTGCCTTTGGCTTCCTGCGCGATCACACCGGAACCTTCGAGGTGTCTTACGGCCTGCTGGTGGTGGCCTCGCTGGCGATGCTGGTGCTGACGCCGCTGCTCAAGCCGCACAGGCATTGATGGCGTGTCAGGTTTCGCCGTCGACAACTGCCGAGGTGAAGCCCCAGCGCTGGAATTCCGGTTCGAACTCCTGCAGTTGCACCAGGCCCAGGCACGGCATCGCCCCGGTCCGGAGGATTTCCCCCTTGGCCAGCTTGCAGGCCAGCAGCACGGTGGCCATGCAGGGAATCTCCGGGCCGTTGCCGCCGGGGGCGGTCAGTTGCCAGGTCAGGCTGCCGGGTGTGCCGTCCTGGCGCAGGCCGCGCAGGTGCACGCGCATGGCGCCCAGGTCGCTGCCGAAGCGGTCCAGGGCCTTTCTCGACAAGGCATCCAGCTGTGCGGCGAACCGGCTGATCGGCAGCGGTATGCCCAGGCGCCGCAAGGCTGCAGCCAGCCACAGGCCGGCATGCTCCAGGCGCAGTTCCAGGGCGGCATGGAATTCGACATCGCGGACCCCGGCATAACGGGCTGGGAACAAGGCCAGGTCCGGCACGTCGCAGGCCGCGCCCCAACGGCGCCCCATGCCGGCGAAGCGGAAGGTGCGAATGTCCTGCCAGCCGTACTTTTTCACCCAGGCGCCACCGTTCCATCGGTCAAAAGCCAGGCCGGCGTAGCCGAACACCGCCTGGATGGTCGCCACGCCGCGAGGCGCCTGCTGGCCGGGGGCGATGGCGGTGCTGATGCTGTCCAGGCGGGCGAAGGATCGGGCCAGGTGGTCGACTACCGCCGAGGAGAGGCCCGGTACGCTGCTGGCACCGGAGACGGCCAGTACGCCGGCCGCCCGTGCCTGCGCATCGACGTTGGCGGCGAAACGGTCGACGAAGTGGCGGCCGTCGGCCAGGTCGATGTAGTGCGCTCCGGCGGCGCAGGCCGCCAGGGCGACGCGATAGTCCTGGCCCTGGAAGGGCCCGGCGCAGTGGATGACCAGGTCCGGCCTGGCCTCGGCAAGGCGTTGCTCGAAATCGGCGGCTTCGATATCAAGCCGCAGGGTGGCGACGGTCTGCCCATTGTCGAAGCGGTGCCGGCCCGCGCTGGCGCTGCGGCTGGCGGCAATCGGCTCCAGGCCGGGCTCCAGCGCCAGGCGCCGACAGATCCGCGCGCCGAAATTGCCCAGGCCGCCGATGACGATGATACGCACGATTCATCCTTGAATGAGGGAAGAGGGCGGCAGTATATGGGAGCTGCCTTGCAGAAGGAGATTCTGTGAATACTGCCGGCTTGGACTGCCCCAAGTCGTTACTGCTGGTCGCTCCAGACCGCCAGTTCGTAGCCATCCGGGTCGATGAAGTGGAAGCGGCTGCCACCGGGGAACGAGAACCGTGCCCGGCTGATGGTCGCGCCCGCGGCTTCGATCTTCTGCTGGATCGCCTCGAGATCCTGCCCATAGAGAATCACCAGCGGCCCACCCGGCCGCACCGGCTCTCCGGTGGTGAAGCCACCGGTCAGGCGGCCGTCGCTGAACTCGGTGTAGCTGGGGCCATAGTCGACGAAGCTCCAGCCGAACACTTCGCCATAGAAGGCCTTGCTGCGCGCGATGTCGCTGACGTTGAACTCGATGTTGTCGATCTGCCGATCCTTGCCTCGAACACTCATGCTGACTTCCCTGTTGTCGAATGTGGGCGGCGAGTCTAACCGATGACGGCATCGTTGTGCGCCTGCCGGTGGCCGTCCGCACACCCCCTAGCCGGTGGTCACCGTCCGCTGGCTGGGCACTTCATTGCGCTGACGGACGAACAAGCCGACCGCCAGCGCCCCGGCCACGCCCAGCACGCCGGTGACGACGAACGCCGCGCTGTAGGTGCCGGTCATCTGGATGATGAACCCGGTCAGGGTTGGTGCGAACAGCCCGGCGCAGTTGCCCATGCCGTGCATCAGGCCGCCGGCGGTGCCGACGTAGCAACTGGGCACGGTGTCCTGGATCAGCGCCCAGTAGGCCGAGGCGGTGAGCATCAGGAAGCCGATCGCGATGGACATGAAGAACACCACCAGGTGCGTGGACTCGGAGCGGCCGCTCATGCCGATACAGGCTGCGGCGATGGTCAGGCAACTGACCAGCACCACCTTGCGCGAGAACAGCTGGCGCGCGGTTTTCTGGTAGATGCGATCGATCAGGAAGCCACCGGCCGCCATGCCACAGGCCCCGACCAGCCAGGGGAAGGCGGTGATCCAGCTCATCTGTTGCAGGCTGACGCCCTGGGTGTCCACCAGGTAGCTGGGGAACCAGGTCATGAAGAAGTACAGCGTGTAGTTGTAGCAGAACAGCGAGAACCCGGTGCACAGCACGGCCGGGCGCAGCAGCACGGAAAGCAGGCTCGGCTTGTTCGTGGCGTCATCGGTCGTCGTGGCGGTGTCGCGCCCGGCCTGGATATCGGCCAGTTCATCGGCACTCACCCGTGGGTGCTGGGCCGGGTGGTCGGTGGCGATCAGTTTCCAGGCGATCGCCCAGACCATGCCGATGGCCCCGACGATGACGAAGGACCATTGCCAGCCCAGCGACAGCGCGAGCACGCCGATCACCGGCCCGGCCAGCGCGCCGCCGAGCGGGCCTCCGGCCTGGTTGATGCCGACCGCCCGGGCCCGCTCGCGGATCGGGAACCAGTTGTTGACCACCTTGTTTGCCGTGGTCGGCACCGGGCCTTCGCCGATGCCGAACAGCGCGCGCACGATCAGTAGCGACCAGAAACTGTAGGCCGTGGCGGTGAGCGCGCACAGCCCGGACCAGATGCACATCGCCCACAGGAACACGCGCTTGGGGCCGTAGCGGTCTGCCAGGTAGCCGCCGATGAAGTTGAAGGCGGCATAGCCGATGAAGAAACCGCTGAACACCATGCCCTTTTCGCTGGGCGTGAGTTCGAAACTCTGGGTGATGAAGGGCATGGCAACCGACAGCGCGGCGCGATCCATGTAGTTGATGACCATGGCAATGAACAGCAGGGTCACGATGAACCAACGATATTGGCTTTTGTTCTTGTTCATGAAGGTTCGCCTGTGCAGGCACACGCAGGCCGGGACGACCTGCGTGAGGAGGTGGAGGAGGAGAGGGGCCTCAGCGCTTCTGCGCGGCCATGGCTTCGTCGACCATGTCGAACAGGCTGTAGCGGGGTGACCAGCCGAGCAGGGCGCGCGCCTTGGCGGCAGTGCTGTGGGGCTGGCCGAGTTCGGCTGGCAGGTTGGCCTCGACGTAGCGCCGGCCGGTGGCCTTGGCCAGGTAAGGGATGAAGGTGTCCAGGCCGACCAGGCTCGGTGGCGCCAGGTTGAAGGTTTCGCCGATGGCCGCCGGCTTGTCGAGCATCAGCAGCAGGGCGTCGACGATGTCGCGCACGTCGGTCAACTCCTGGGTATGGGCATTGCCGTTGGCATCGCGAGCGAGCAGCAGCGGGTCGTCGTCACCCGCCAGCGGTTCGAGGATATCCAGCAGGCGCTGCACGTCGCTGGCTGCCGAGTTGGCGTTGTGGCTGCTGGCGGCGCGCAGACTGTCGATGCGCCCTTGCAGGGAGAACGCCGGGCGCGAGTATTCGCCATTCGGGTCGACCACTTCGGCTGCCGCCTCGATGTGTGAGAACACCGCGGTGGTGACTTTCAGGTTGGGATGGGTGCGGGCGAAGAAGTCCAGCAGGTCCTGGCCGAGCAGCTTGGTCATGCCGTAGAAGCTGTAGGGCTCGCGCGGGTGGTGTTCGTCGACTGGGCGATAGCGGGCGAAGCGTGTCGGGTAAACCTGGTCGCTGGAGGCGAAGATCAGCCGCACCGGCCGCTCGGTCGATTGCTGTGCGGCGCAGTCGAAGACGTTGTAGCTGCCGGTGACGTTCGCTTGCCAGAGGCGGTCGCGGTCTTCTGTGCGGAAGGAGATCAGTGCCGCCAGGTGGAACACCGCCTCGGCGCCCTCCATGGCCTGGCGGACGCAGTTGCGGTCGGCCAGGTCGCCAGTGATGCAGTCGATGCCGGTGGCCCGGGTCGCGGCGAGATTGCGGTCGCCCGGCAGTACCACGGTGCTGATCGTGTGGCCGTGCTGCATCAGCGCCTTGGCGACCTGGCTGCCTACGCGCCCGCTGGCGCCGGTGATGAAGACTTTCATGTTGCATTCCCCTGATTATTTTTGGATGAAGTGGAATGCGGCGCAGCGTGTGGAAAAGGGTGGCGGGCTGCAATCGCGCCGGCCTGGCCGAGGGGCGTTGCGTCCCGCACTGTGGGAATCGAAGCGATGCCGCTAGAGGGCCAGCGCCTTGCCCAGGGCCTCGGCCAGGGCGTCGTAGAACTGTTCCACCGCCGCCACTCCGGCCGCTCGCAGGCTGGCATGCACCAGGCCCCGGCCGATGTGCAATTGGACGGAAACCCCGGCGCGTTGCAGGGCTTGCGCGTATTGCCGGCCCTGGTCGAACAGCGGATCGTACTCGGCGACACCAATGAAGGCCGGCGCCAGGCCGGTGGCGTCATCGATCGCCAGGGCCAGCGCGCGAGGGTCGGTCCGCTGCTCGGCATCCGGTAGATGGCCGGCCAGCGATGCCCGCAGCCCGGCGGTGCTCAGCATCGGCGCATGGGCATGGGTCTGCATCGACTCCAGTGTCTCGTCCGCCGTCAGTACCGGGTAGGCCAGCGCCTGCAGCAGCGGCTGCGGCAAGCCGAGCTGGCGCAGGGCAACGCACAGGCCGGCGGCGATCGAACCGCCGGCGCTGTCGCCCGCGACCAGTAACCGCTCCGAGTCCCATTGTGGCCAATGCCTGCGGCGCAGGGCGTGCCAGACTGTCAGCGCATCCTCCAGCGGGGCCGGGAACGGATGCTCTGGCGCCAGGCGGTAGTCCACCGCGACGATGGCCACGGGAAGACGCTTGAGCAGCGCGAAGGCGAACCAGTCATGGGTGGTGTGGCTGCCCATGTTCCAACCGCCGCCATGCAGGTAGAGCAGGGTTGGCCAGCCGTTTGCCGGTGCCGGCTGCAGGGGCGTGTAGAGGCGCACGGCCAGGCCGTCGAGGTGTTCGTCCTCGACCCAGATGTTCGCCGGCTGCTGCGGAGTGAAATGCCGGCAGGCCCTGGCAAAGGCTGCGCGACGAGCTGCCAGGCTGTCGTTCTCCGGGGTGAAGGTCGCGCTGTGCGCCACATACGCGGCGAGGTTGGGATCGAGTGGGTAGGCGGACATGCCGAAGGCTCCGGTGGAAAGTCCCGCGCAGCCTAGCGCCACCTGCCTTCGCGAGGTTTTTTTCCGCCAGTGTCGCCAGGGGCGATTCTCGCCATGTGGGACAAGCGGCCCGGTTCTCGGGTGATGACGTTTTGTCGCAGCCGGGCTTGCCCCTAGGATCGGTCTCCAGTTGCCGGCTCGACGAGCCCGCCGTCCCATTCAGCCTGGAGAACAATAATGGCGATTCACCAATACGCCGAAGACTACGACAACAGCGCCAATCGCAAGGTGTCGGTCAGCGATGCGACCCTCGAAAAACTCTCGCGTTGCTCCAGTGGTTCGCTGACCACGCAACTGTTCAAGCGCGGCTTTCGCCAGCCGGCGTTCGTCGGGCTGAAAGCCATGAGCCGCAATGCCAAGCCGTTCGCCGGGCGGGCTTTCACCATGCGCTTCATTCCGGCCCGCGAGGACATCGACACCTACGGCACCATGACCACCCGGCCCAATGGCGACAACCTGCAGTGGCAGGGTGTCGAGCAGATCCAGCCGGGCGACGTGCTGGTGATCGACAGCCGCAACGACCCGGCCGCCGCGTCCGCCGGCAACATCCTGGTGACCCGCCTGCTGGCCCGTGGTGCCCGCGCCATCGTCACCGACGGCGCACTGCGCGACGGCAGCGAGATCGCCGAAATGAGCCTGCCGGCCTATGCCCGCGAAATCACCGCCACCACCCGCATCTCCTACCACCACGTGGCTGACCTGCAAGTGCCGATTGGCTGCGCCGGCATCGCCGTCTACCCGGGCGACGTGATCGTCGGTGACGCCGATGGCCTGACCCTGGTCCCCGCGCACCTGGCCGAGGAATTGGCCGAGGTCTGCCTGGAACAGGACGACATCGAGCACTACCTGGCCATGCGCATCGCCGCCGGCGAGGCGCTGTGGGGGGTCTACCCGCCAAGCCCCGAGGCCATCGCCGCCTACCAGGACTGGGTCGCCTCCGGTCGCCCGGCCATCCCTTCGATCATCGCCCGATAAGGACCCCGATCATGGCAGAGCATAAACACGCGCAGACCATTCGCCGCTACTTCGCCGCCTGCAACGAAGGCGACTACGACAAGCTGGTGTCCTGCTTCACCCCCGATGCCGTGCACTACTTCCCGGCCGGCCTGCCGGATGTCCCATGGCGCAGTGCCGACACCATCGCCCGCAAATGGGTCTGGTGCGTCGAGAACCTGGGCTCGCAGTGGACCATCGACAAGATCCTGGTCAGCCATGACAGCGATGAGGCGGTGATCGAGTGGACCCACTGGAAAGGCAAGCTGGGAACCGCCCTGCGTGGTGACGAGTGGTACATCTTCGACAAGGACAGCGGCCTGATCAGCGAGATTCGCGCGTTCTACGCCTCGCCTGCGGACAAGAACGTCGCGATCAACGAGCTGGTCGATTTCGACTATGCCGGCCGTGGTTATCACCTTGAGCCGCAATCGCGTGGAGACCAGGCATGACCGGGAATAACGCGCATCAACCGATCGACCAGGCGGTCAACCTGGCGGTGCAGGCCGCTGCGGCCTGGGCCGAGGCCAGCGTGGCCGTACGTGCCGGCTTGCTCCGCGGCCTGGCGGCGGCGCTGGAAGCACACCAGGCCGATCTGGTGGCGATCGCCGACGAGGAAAGCCATCTCGGTGCCGTACGCCTGAATGGCGAAGTGGCACGTACCGCGTTCCAACTGCGTGGCTTTGCCGAGCAACTGGAATCCGGTGCCATCCGTAGCGTCGTGGATGAGGCGGTGGCCGGCGCACCGCCGGCCGGGCGTCCGCGTCTGGTGCGCGTCCTGCGCCCGGTGGGGCCGGTGGCGATGTTCTCGGCGAGCAACTTCCCGTTCGCCTTCTCCGTACTCGGTGGCGATACCGCCTCGGCCCTGGCGGCCGGTTGCCCGGTGGTGGTCAAGGCCCACTCCGGTCATCCGCGCCTGTCCCGGGCGGTGTTCGACCTGGCGCGCCAGGTGGTGTTGGCCCAGGGCCTGCCGGAAGGCGTGCTGACCCTGGTCGAGGGCGCCTCCCGTGGTGCCGGTGGCTACCTGGTGCAGCATCCGGGAATCGCCGCCGTGGCCTTCACCGGTTCGTACCAGGGCGGTACCGCGCTGTGGCGGCTAGCCAACGAGCGGCCGCGACCGATTCCGTTCTTCGGCGAGCTGGGTTCGATCAACCCGCTGGTGGCCCTGCCGGCCGCGCTGGAAGCGGATAGCCAGGGTCTGGCCAACACCCTGGCCGGTTCTATCACCCTGGGTTGCGGCCAGTTCTGCACCAGTCCGGGTGTGATCGTGCTGCTCAAGGGGGAGGCCAGCGAGCGTTTCGTCGCACAACTGGGCGCGGCGCTTGAACCGGTGCGTACCCATGCGATGCTGACGCCGACCATGCGCGAAGGGTTCGAGCATGCCAGTTCGGTGGTGGCCGGGCACGCCACCACGCTGTTCGCCGGGACTGCTGCGGCGGGCCCGGCACCACGGCTGTATCGCACCGATGCGGCGGCGTTCATCGCCAATCCGGCCTTGCGCGAGGAGATGTTCGGCCCGGCTGCGCTGGTCGTGGTCGCCGATGATATGGCCCAGGTCGAGCAGGTGCTGGCGGCGATCGGTGGCACCTTGACCACCACCCTCTGGGGGGCCAGTGACGACACGCCGGCCAACCGTTCCCTGGCGCGAGCCGCCGGGCAGGTTTCCGGTCGCGTGCTGTTCCAGGGTGTGCCGACCGGTGTTGCGGTCTGTGCGGCGCAGCAGCACGGCGGGCCATGGCCATCGTCCACTGCGCCACAGACCACTTCGGTCGGCTATGCCGCACTGGAGCGTTTCCTGCGTCCGGTCGCGTTGCAGGATGCGCCGGCCTGGGCCCAGGGATGAGGGGAGGGTGAAAGCATGATGCGTCATCTTGTGATGTTTCGCCGCCTGCCGGATGTGCCCGCCCAGCCTGAACTCGAGGCCGAGCTGGTCGAACGCATGCGCCTGCTGCCGCAGCGCATCGACTTCATCCGTGGCTGGCATGTGGCGGCCAATGAGCTGGATCGTCCGATCTGCTGGGATTACCTGCTCGATTCCAGCTTCGACGATGCCGAGTCGGTAGCGCGCTACCTGCCTCACCCGGCCCACCAGGCGTTGGTCCAGGACCTGAAGCAGTATTTCGAGTGGGTGGCGGTCGACTACACCGCCTGATCGCTCGCCGCAATAACCGTAATAACAACAGACGCGCCCCAACGAGGGCGCGCGGAGACACCGATGAAGAACAAGAAGTCCTTTCGCTGGACCATCCTGGCGATGCTGTTCATCGCCATGGTGATCAACTACGTCGATCGCGCGGCGTTGTCCATTGCCATGCCATTCATTACCCAGGATTACCACCTGACCCCAGCCGAGAAGGGACTGATTTTCAGCAGTTTCTTCTTCGGCTATGCGCTGTTCTGTTTCGTTGGCGGCTACTTTGCCGACCGTTTCGGCCCCAAGCGGGTACTGACCTGGTCAATGTCGTTCTGGTCGGTGCTGTGCGGCTCCACTGCGCTGGCCTTCAACTTCTGGTCGCTGCTGATCGTGCGGGCCCTGTTCGGCATCGGCGAGGGGCCGGTCAGTACCACGGCGAACAAGGCCATCAACAGCTGGTTCCCGATTGCCGAGCGGGCCCGCGCCATTGGTATCGCCCAGGCTGGCGGTCCATTGGGTGGCGCATTGGCTGGCCCGATCGTCGGCTTCCTGGCGATCTGGCTGGGCTGGCGCGTGGCGTTCATCGTCATCGCCGTGGTCGGCATCGTCTGGGCACTTGCCTGGTGGCGCCTGGCGACGTCGACGCCACAGGAACACCCCGAAGTGAGCGCCGAGGAACTGGCGTTGATCAATGCCGATCGCGAGACTCCGGTGCAGGTTGCCAGTGACCTGCCGGCCACGCCGGTGATCGAGGTCATCCGCCAGCGCGCAGTGTTGATCTCGGGGCTGTCGTTGTTCTGCTACAACTACATCCTCTATTTCTTCATGACCTGGTTCCCCAGCTACCTGATCGATGCCAAGGGCGTCGACCTCAAGTCCATGAGCGTGGTCACCGCGCTGCCCTGGCTGGTCGGTACCTTCGGTTTCATCGGCGGCGGTCTGCTGATCGACTGGGTGTTCAAACGCACCGGTCGGCGGCTGTTCTCGCGCAAGGTGGTGCTGGTCTGCTGCCTGCTGGTCGCCGCCACTTGCGTCGGTCTGACCGGACAACTGGAGAGCATCGCCGGCGCGGTGGCGGTGATGACCATTGCGGTCGGCTTCCTGATGCTGTCCGCCCCGGCGTACTGGTCGATGATCCAGGACGCCGTGCCGGATCACCAGGTCGGCACCGCCGGCGGCTTCATGCACGGCCTGGCCAACCTGTCCGGCATCGTCGCCCCGACCGTGACCGGGCTGATCATTCAGTACACCGGCACTTTCGCCAGTGGTTTCGCCCTGGCCGGATTGCTGGGCATCATCGGTGCACTGATCGTGGCGATCTTCGTCACCGAAAGGACCGTGGCCAACCCCGCCCTGATCGCGGCCTGATCATTCAACGGCCGTGCCGGTCCACCGGCAGGGCCGACCGTAGAACGAGGATATCCATTCCATGCAAACCCTGTTGATCACCGGCGCGGCCGGCATCGTCGGCACCGCCCTGCGGCCCCTGCTGCGCGAACACTATCAACTGCGCCTGCTCGATCGCCGCCCGGTCGGCGACCTGCAGCCGGGGGAGAGCGAAATCGTCGGTGACCTGACCGATCCAGCGCTGGTCGAGCGTGCGGTCGAGGGTGTCTTCGGCATCCTGCACCTGGCTTGCGCCCACGGTACCGACATCACTTTCCAGAGCACCGTGGAGCCGAACTACCACGCCACCCTGTACCTGCTTGAAGCCGCGCGGCGTCATGAGGCCAGGCGTTTCCTGTTCACCAGCAGCCACCATGTGGTCGGGCAGTACCGTACCGACGTGGCCGAGACTTTCGACGACGCGCCCGCCGCCCCGGACAGCTACTACGCGATGAGCAAGGTGTTCGGCGAAGCAGCCTGTGCCGCCTTCAGCCAGCGCTACGACCTGGCGACCTTCGTCATCCGCATCGGCAACGCCGATCCGCTGGTGGCCGATGCCCGCCGGCTGCGGATGTGGACCAGTGCCCGCGACCTGGCGCAACTGGTACGCATCGGCCTGGAGAACCCGCAGGTGCGCCATGAGGTGGTCTATGGGGTTTCCGAAAGCCCCGATCCGTTGTTCCACAACCGTCGTGCCCGGGAACTGGGTTACCAACCGCAGGACAATGCGGGCGATCATCTTGCGCCAGGCTACCTGCCCTACGAGGCGATGGACCCGGCTACCTCCGGCCGCGACCATGTCGGTGGCGCCTACGCCGGAGCCAGGCTGGTCAGCCTGCTGGATGCCCGCCCATGAAAGTCGCCAGCCTCCAGACCTTCGTCGTCGAGATCCCGTTTCACGATGGTGGCCCGGCCAAGGTCATCACGCCGCTGACCTGGCACACCCTGGAGAACGTCCTGGTCCGCGTCGAGGACGAACAGGGCAATGTCGGCTGGGGCGAGGCCTTCGGCTATTTCGTGGCGGACTCGGTGCGCGCGATGATCGACCGGCTGATCGCGCCGCTGGTCGTCGGCCAGACTATCCACGACATCCCGGCCTGGAACCTCGACGCGCAACTGCGCCTGCACATCTTCGGTCGCTATGGGGTGACGATGTTCGGCCTCTCCGGGGTCGACATGGCGCTGTGGGACCTGCAGGCCAGGCGCGAAGGGTTGCCGCTGCACCGCCTGCTCGGCAACGCCAGCCGCGCGGCCATTCCCGCCTACGCCAGCCTGGTGCGCTACGGCACCGACGGTCTGGCGCCAGCGGTGTGCGAGCGCGCGCTGCGCGAGGGCTTCAGGCACATCAAGCTGCACGAGAACACGGTCTCGGAAGTCGCTGCGTGCCGCCGGGCGATTGGCCGCGATATCCCGCTGGCGACCGACGTCAACTGCTCCTGGAGCCTGGACGACACGCGCGAGTGGCTGCCGGCGCTGGCGGAACTCGAACTGGCCTGGCTCGAGGAGCCGATCTTCCCGCCCGAGGATTTCCCGGCGTTGGCCAGCCTGCGTGGCCACGGCGTGCCGATCTCCGCGGGGGAGAACTGGTGCACCGCCGTGCAGTTCGAAAGCGCCATACGCCAGGGGGCGGTGGACTCGATCCAGCCTTCGGTGACCAAGGTCGGTGGCATCAGCGAGTGCCTGCGCGTCGCCGAGCTGGCCAGCCGGCATGGCACCCTGGTGCTGCCGCACAGTCCGTACTTCGGCCCCGGGCTGCTGGCGACCCTGCACCTGGCGGCGGTCCAGCCGGATGTGCCGCTGGTGGAGTTCCACTATGTCGAGACCGACGGCTGGCTGCATGACATCAAGGGGCTGCTGCAGGACGGCCTGATGCAGGTACCAGCCGGCACCGGGCTCGGCCTGGAGCTGGACATGGCGGTGTTCGAGCGGTTCCGACGCAGCTAGAACCCTTCGCAATCCTCCCTGGAAAACCTCCCCCCGGCACGTGAAAGCGCGCCGGACGGGACTGTGCATGCCTCGATTCTGGAGCTGTCGATGAAACGTATAGAACTGGCGAACGCAACCTGGTCCCTGGCCCTGCTACCCGAATGGGGTGGGCGCGTGGCGCTGCTGCAGGCCGATGGCCTGGATATCATGACGCCGATCCGCGCCGAGGCCTTCGATCCGCTGGCCTGGCCGCGCGGCGGGATCTACCCGTTGCTGCCTTATTCCAATCGCCTGCGTGACGCAAGGCTCGAGCATGCCGGTGCCAGCCACGTCTTGCCCGCGCATCCGGCGGCGCTACCGCACACCTTGCATGGCGTGGCCCAGACATTGCCCTGGCAGGTGGTGGAGCAGGGCACCGGGCATGTCGACCTGGCCTGCGAATACACCGGCGAGCACTGGCCTTGGCCGGTGCGCTTCGAACAGCGTTTCAGCCTCGAAGGCCAGCGACTGCGTATCGACCTGGGCCTGACCAATCTCGGGCACTCGTCGATGCCCGGTGGGCTCGGCCTGCATCCCTATTTCCAGCGTCACCCGGGCATGCGGATCGAGCTGAGCGTCGGCCGCTCCTGGGACATTGATGCCGCCTACCTGCCGACCGGCCGCTCGCGTTCCCTGGAGCAGCCACTGGTCATCGATGACAGCCCGCAGCAGGAACTTGCGTTGTACGGCTCGCAATGGGATGGCGCCCTGCGGGTGGATTACCCGCAGGGCCGCCTGCTGATGCAGGCCCAGGCGCCGCTGACGCATTTCGTCGCCTTTGCCCCGATGGACGCCGCCTACCTGTGCCTGGAGCCGGTCTCGCACCTGGCCGACGCTTTCAACAGCCCGGTCGCCGAATGGCCCGCCCAGGGCACTCAGGTCCTGGAGCCCGGGCAGCGCCTGGGCAGCACCCTCGTATTCAACTGGCAAGCCCGCTGAATCCGCGCCAGCTCAATGAGCCGGTGCCGCAACATCACTCGACCGAAGGAAAATAATAACAATGCAATTGCGTCCGCTTCGCTCCTCATCCGTCCCAGTCCTCGCGCTTTGTGTTTCCGGCCTGTTGCCGGTTACTGCCCGTGCGGACTTCCTCGACGACAGCAAGGCCAACCTGACTCTGCGCAACTTCTACTACAACCACGACCTGCGCGACTCCAAGCCGCCAGCGCAGTCGAAGATCGAGGAATGGGCCCAGGGCTTCATCCTCAAGGCGCAGTCCGGCTATACCGATACGCCAGTGGCCCTTGGCGTGGACCTGTATGCCGGCCTCGGGCTCAAGCTCGACTCAGCCCCGGATCGTAGCGGCAGCGCCCTGCTGCCGGGGGCCTACAACCGGGCCGGTGGGCCGCGCAATGCCGATCCGAGCTCGGAAAACCAGTACTCCGAGGCGACGGCGGCGTTGAAGATGAAAATCTCCAAGACTGAACTGAAGGTCGGCGGGCTGTTCCCGAAAATCCCCCTGGTGTATGCCGGCGACTCGCGGCTGCTGCCGCAGTTCTTCGAGGGGGCAATGCTGGATGTCAACGAGCTGGAGCATTTCAGCTTCAGCCTCGGCCAGATGCGCCAGGTCAACTACCGCGAGTTCAGCGGCTCGCGCGACATGCAGACCGGCAACTACCTGAACGTCACCAGCGACCGCTTCAACTACCTCGGCGGTACCTGGACCCCGGACCCGAGCCTGTCCCTGGGTATTTGGGGCGGGCGCCTGGAGAACGTCTACCAGCAGACGCTGTACACCGGCACTAAATTCGTCGATGTCGGAAGCTGGCGGCTCAGCGGCACCCTCAATTACCTGGACAGCAGCGAAAGCGGCCAGGCCCGTGCCGGCGTGCTCGACAGCCGCATGACCTCGGGGCTGCTCAGCGCCGCCTATGGCTTCCAGAAAGTGACGATGGGCTACCAGTTCAACGCCGGCGACAGTGCCTTGCCGTTCCTGCATGACACCGATCTGCCGGGCGTATCCAACGCGATCCAGGTGCTGCGTTTCGACCGTGCCCGCGAGCGCTCCTGGCAGGCTCGCTACGACATCGACTTCGCCGGTCTTGGCGTGCCGGGCCTGAGTGCCTTCACTCGCTATGTGTATGGCGACAACTTCCAGGTCAACGGTCATGCCGGCAAGGAATGGGAACGCAACCTCGATGTCAGCTACGTGATCCAGAGCGGGCCGCTCAAGGACCTGGCGCTGCGCTGGCGCAACGTCGAGATCCAGGGCGACGTGACCAGGCGCCGCGACGAGAACCGGGTGGTCCTCAGCTACACCTTCGCCCTCAAGTAGCCTCAGGCGGGGCCCCGGGTGATGGCGGCCGGGGCTCCGCGACTGTCCACTGGCGTGCTCATGACCGTGCCGGACCACGGCGCGGTCTTCAGGGCCTCGCGGCTCACCGCCTGGCGTGCCGAGGTGATGTACAGTGTTGCGCCGTCGCTACCGCCGAAGCACAGGTCGGTCGGCGAGGCGACGGGCACGCCGACCATGCGTTCCAGGTTGCCGCCACGGTCGAACTTGACGATGCTCCAGCCGCCCGAGAGCGCGGTCCAGACGCTGCCATCCAGGTCCACCGCCAGGCCGCTGAGCAGCCCTGAGCCCTTGGGCAGGGTAGCGAAGCGGCGCACCTGGCCAGCATTGTCCAGGCGCAGGATCGTGCCCGAGTCTGCGGCCAGTGCGAACAGCTGGCCGTGCTGCGAGTCCCAGCACAGCGCGCTGATCGCCTCGTTGAACTGCCAGTGGCTGGCCAATGTGCCGTCGCGGTGTACCTCGCCGACCTTCCACTGCCCGCTGCCCATGCGGATCGCTGCCCACAGCCGCCCCTCGCGGTCGCTGCACAGGCAGCTCGGCGTCCCGAACCCCCACTGGCCACGGTTGCGTATGCGGCCTTCGGTGACGAACAGGTACTCCTCGTCGAGGGCGACGAACAGCCCGTCGGTGGTCAACTCCATGCCGAGAATCGGCCGCTCGCAATGGAATACCTTTTCCGTGCCGTGGGTGCCGTGCCGGTAGACGGCCGGACCGAGCCGGTCGGTCCAGTAAAGGCAGGCCTCGCGTTCGCTCCAGCGCGGCTGCCCACCCAGGAACGCCCAGCGCTCGCTGAGCGGTTGCAGGGCATCCGGATTATCCGGGATGTGTCGCACGGCCAACTGGCTGCCAACCCGCTGGGCCGAGGCGGCGACCTCCGGCCCGAGCAGGTCGAGGCGCTTGCGGGTCAGGCGATAGGCCGGCCCGGCGATGCTCAGGGCGCCGCGCACCTGTCCTGCCGAGTCGACCACCGGTGCCGCGACGCAGCGGATGCCCAGGGCAATTTCCTCGTCGTCGATCGCATAGCCACGGGTGCGGGTCACCTCCAGCTCGATCAGCAGGCGGTCGCGATCGGTGATGGTCAGTGGCGTGAGCGGTACCAACGGCATGTGTTTGAGCAGGTCACGGCGCTCGCTGTCAGGCATGACGCTAAGAATGGCCTTGCCCTGGCCGGTGCAGTGCATGGGCTTGTGCTGGCCCATGGCCGCTGCGGAACGATGGCTGTGGGCACCGTCACAGCGCTCCAGCGACAGCACCTGGTCGCCATCGCGGATCGCCAGGTAGGTGGTTTCGCCGGTCAGGTCGCGCAGGGCGCGCAACTCGAAGCTGGCGGCGGCGACCAGGTCCGGTTCCAGCCAGGCGCCACGGACCATTTCCAGGTAGCGAAAGCCCAAGCGGTAACGCTTCTGGTGGGCATCGCGGCGGACCATGCCCCGTTCGACCAGCAGGCCGAGCAGGCGGTAGAGGGTGGAGCGGGGCAGATTGACCCGGGCCGCCAACTGCTGGGTCTCCAGGCCCTCGGGGGCGAGGCCGATGGCTTCGAGCAGGTCGAAGGCCTTTTCCAGGGCGGCGGTACCTTTTGCGGCTTCCATGGGGGTATTCCTCTCTTTTTTGCAGAGAAATACCACCTTGCGGGATTTTTTGCCTGGAGCTCTTAGTGATTTGTTGGTTTGGCTCCCATCTGCTGGGAATCAAACCATCGCCAACCGATGCTTGCGCTTGGGCGGCATGAACACCCGGTCGATGGCGTCCAGGTCGTGTTCGTCCAGCTCCAGTTGCACCGCAGCCGCGTTGAGCCGCACGTGTTCCAGGTTGACCGCCTTGGGAATCGCCAGCACACCTTCATGGCGGATCACCCAGGCCAGCGCGATCTGAGCCGGGGTGGCGGCGTGGCGAGCGGCGATCTGCTGCAGCGTCGGGCTGTCGAGCAGGGCGCCGCCCTGGCCGACCGGGCAGTAGGCCATCAGCGGCAGGTTGTGCTGTTGCCACCAGGGCAGCAGGTCGAACTCGATGCCGCGCTCTTGCAGGTTGTACAGCACCTGGTTGGTGGCGCAGAACGGCGAGGCCAATTCCTGCAGGTCTTCGACATCGAAATTGGACACGCCCCAGCGACCGATCCGGCCCTGCTCGCGCAGGCGCTCGAAGGCTTCGACCGTCTCTTCCAGCGGATACTGGCCGCGCCAGTGCAGCAGGTACAGATCGATGTATTCGGTGCCCAGGCGCCTGAGGCTGCGTTCGCAGGCCAGGGGAATGCCCTTGCGGCTGGCGTTGTGCGGATAGACCTTGCTGACCAGGAACACCTTGTCGCGTTGCCCGGCGATGGCCTGGCCGACCACTTCCTCGGCACCGCCGTCGCCATACATCTCGGCGGTATCGATCAGGGTCATGCCCAGGTCGATGCCGGCCTGCAGGGCACGCACCTCATGGGCGCGCTGCTGCTGATCCTCACCCATGCGCCAGGTGCCCTGGCCGATGACGGGGACGGCCACGCCGGCCAGATCGAGCGTTCGCATTGAAGTCTCCTTGAAATACCGGGGGTATCCGTGTGGCAACGGTCGGTCCGCGAGGTTCCGCCATGCCGGTTTCCGAAAGCTGATTCTAGCCACGCAGGAAGGGTGTTCAGGAAGATTCGCTGACTTATTTCCTAAAGGAATAAAATGATGATTATTAATTCCTTTTGAAAAAATAGAGAAAGGTGCACCTTATCCACGAACCGCACGACGTTCGTGCCACTCTCCCAGACAGGAAGCTGCCCCATGACCATCAAGGCTATCAACGTCCGCAACCAGTTCCGTGGCGTCATCAAGGAAATCAACCTCGGTGAGGTGCTGTCCGAGATCGACGTGCAGACCGCTTCGGGCATCGTCACTTCGGTGATTACCACGCGCTCGGTGCGCGATCTTGAACTGGCGGTCGGCGGCGAGGTGATCGCCTTCGTCAAATCCACAGAAGTGTCCATCGCCAAGCTATGAGTACGACCGCCGGGCGGTCCGGCCCGATCCTGACCCTGCCGCAGGGTGAAAAGGACCCGTTGTCGATTCGCGCCAAGGCCCTGGTATTCGCCGACCCGCGTTCGCGGCAACTGCTCGATTACCTGCAGAGGGTCGGACCGAGCGAAGCGCCGGTGCTGATCAATGGCGAGACCGGCACCGGCAAGGAACTGGTGGCGCGCTATATCCATTCGGCCAGCGGTCGCACGGGTGCCTTCGTTCCGGTGAACTGCGGGGCGATCAGCGAAACCCTGGCCGAGAGCGAGTTCTTCGGGCATGAGGCCGGGGCCTTTTCCGGAGCGGTCGGGCGGCGTGCCGGCTGGTTCGAGGAGGCCGATGGCGGCACGCTGTTTCTCGACGAAATCGGCGACCTGCCGTTGCCGTTGCAGGTGAAACTGCTCAGGGCGCTGCAGGAGCAGGAGATCGTCCGGGTCGGCTCGCGCAAGCCGATCAAGATCAATATCCGCCTGGTGACGGCGACCAACATCGACCTGGAACAGGCGGTGGAGGCGGGCAATTTCCGCCTCGACCTGTTCTACCGGATCAACGTCGCCCAGGTCCGCGTACTGCCGTTGCGCGAGCGGCCGCTGGACATCCTGCCGCTGGTGGAGCACTTCCGAAAGCTCTACAGCCAACGGCTGAAAATCGTCGAACCGATGCTCTCCGAGGCGGCTACCCAGGCGCTGCTCGACTATCCCTGGCCGGGCAACATCCGCGAGCTGGAGAATGTCGTGCACCTGGCCTTGCTGGTGGCGGGCGACAAGCCGATCCGCCCCGAGCACCTGAAGTTTTCCGCCGGCCTCAGTGCCGCGCGCAGTCCCAGTGCCAGTACGGTGGCGCGGGTACCCCAGGAGGTGATCCGCGAGCAGTTGCTGCGGTTGTTCGAGGTGCCGGGCGAGAGCCTGCTGCATGACATCGAAGACCTGATCGTGCGCGAGGCGTTTGCCTTTTCCGGGTTCAACCAACTGCGCAGCGCTCAATTGCTGGGGATTACCCGTAACGCGATGCGTACCTTGCTGGTCAACCACGGCATGCTCAAGGGCCGAGCGAAATCCTGAGTCGGTGGAGGGGCGGTAGTTTGGTGCAAGGAGTGCCGGCCTCTTCGCGGGCAAGCCACGCTCCTACAAAGGTTGTGTCGTACGCCGGTCTTGCGCACAACATGGCTCTGTAGGAGCGTGGCTTGCCCGCGAAGAGGCCGGTTCAGGCAAAGTCGCACCCATGGGGCCCATTCAAACTCGTTGTTCGGTTTGTCGCTGCATCGCACCGATGCGCCGCAACTGCGGCAACAGCTCGCTACCCAGGTGAATCGCCTCTTCCAGATGCGGAAAACCCGACAGGATGAAACTGTCGACCCCTAGCTGGTGATACTCCTCGATCCGCTGCGCCACTTGCTCATAGCTACCCACCAGCGCGGTTCCGGCGCCCCCCCGCACCAGGCCGACACCGGCCCACAGGTTGGCCGAAACCTCCAGCTCCCGCGCCCGTCGGCCACGGCCCTGGACCAGTTGCGTCTGGCGGCTCTGGCCCACCGACTCGTACGCCGCCAGTTGCAATTGCGCCCGGTCGATGGCCTCCTTGGGAATCTCCTCCAGCAGCTTCTCGACATGGGCCCAGGCCTGATCGTCGGTGGCCGCGGCGAAGATGTGCAGGCGCAGGCCGAAGCGCAGCGTGCGCCCCTGTAGCGCCGCCAGTTCGCGCATGCGTTCGATCCGTTCGGCGATCATCGCCGGCGGTTCGCACCACATCAGGTAGGTCTGGGCGTGGGTGGCGCCAACCTGTTCGGCCGCCGCCGAGGCTCCGCCGAAGTAGATCGCCGGTGCCGAGGCATAGGGACTGATCGGCGTGGCGCTGGTGCTGCGGTAGTAGCGCCCGTGGAACGGCAGGCCCTTGCCGGCCCAGACCGCCTGGAACACCTGGAGGAATTCCGCGGTACGGGCGTAGCGCTCGTCGTGTTCGAGGTAGTCGCCCAGCGAGCGCTGCTCGAAGCGGCTGGAACCGCTGACCACATGCAGGGCCAGGCGGTTATCGCTGAGCAGTTGCAGGGTGGCCGCCCGGTGCGCGGTGTAGGCGGGCAGTTCGAGGCCGGGGCGCAGGGTCAGCAGGAACTTCAGCCGACGCACTTCCTGGGCCAGTACCGCGGTGATCAGCCAGGGGTCCTCGAAGCCGCTGGCGGTCGGCACCATGATCGAGTCGAAGCCGGCCAGTTCGGCGGCGCGGACGATCTGGCGCAGATAGTCCAGGGTCGGCGCGCGCTCGCCGGCCTGCAGCAGTCCGGTGCGGGGCAGGCCGCTGCTGGTGAGGTGGCGGCCGTCACCGTTGGTGGGCAGGAACCAGTCGATTTCCAGGGCCGAGCGGTATTCGTGGGGCATGCTAGCAGCGCTCCTTGCGCAAGCCTTGAGCCGTCAGCAACGGCAGGATCTGTTCGCCGAACCGCAGCACCTCGCGCACCGCCGGCTCCCCCTGGACGATCACCTGACCCAGGCCCAGTCCGTGCAGTTGCTGCAGGCGGGTGGCGACCTGGTGCGGACTGCCGACGATGTACAGCGGTTGGTCGCTGTGGGGTTGCCACAGATTCGGATGGATCTCGAAGCGCCGTGCCGGGTGCTGCTGGCGCTTGAGCGGCAGGACCCGCGACGGGACGTCCGGGACCTGCAAGGGGGGCTGTTCCAGGGTGGCCTGGGCGGCCTCCCAGGCTTCGTCCTCGGTGTCGCGCACGATCAGCCCGAAGCGGCTGGCGAAGGTCAGCCGGCCCTGGCTGTCGCGCAGGCGTTCGATGGCCTGCTGCAGCCAGTGCGGTGCGCCCGAGCGCAGCAGGCAGACCTGCGCATGGCGGGCGATCAGCGCGGCGTCCTGGGAGTCATCGAGCACCAGGGGCGGGGCGGGCAGCGGGCGGCGACCGACGCCGGCGTTTTCCAGTTGGAAGTAGCGGCCGTCGTAGTTGAATTCGTCGCCGTCGGGTTGCAGCAGTGGACCGAGGATTTCCAGGTATTCGCCGATACGCTCGTTGCGCTGGTCGCGGTTGAGCCATTCGCCGAAGGCGCTGCGCAGGCTGCCTTGTTCGCTGTCGGGCAGGTGCAGTCGCACGCGGTGGCAGCTGATCGATTGCAGGCTCTGGACAGTGGCGGCGAGGGCGGCGGGCAGCATGACTTCCGGCGGTACGCTGACGGTCAGGTGCAGGTGCCGGGTATGGGCGCAGAGCGCAGCGGCCACGCCGAGGCTGTCGGCGCAATGGGCGCCACCAGGGATCCACAGGCCGTCGAGCCCTGCGTACTCCGCCGCCTGGGCCAGTTGCATCCACTGGCCGGGCTGCTGGGCCCAGCCCGGCGTCTGGCCGGGACCGCACAGGGGGAGTTGCCAACTGAATTCAAGTGCCATGTGGGGTTCCCGGACAGGAATGGGGTTGTGCCTGATACTGCGCGTTGTTGTCGATCGCCAGCAAGCGGAGCACCGATCGGCCCGCTCCTCCAATGGATCGAGTCGTAGGCGGCAAGGAGGCATGACGCACATCCGTAGGAGCCGGGCTGGCCCGCGAATGGGCCCCCCGGCCTTGCAGCGTCGGTGCATACGCCACCGCCAGCCAGGGTTGCGCTGTGCTCATGCGCGACGCCAGCCAAGGGCCGGGGCGATTTCGCCGGCGAGGATTTCCAGGCGCCGGAGGATCTGCGCCTGGGTCGAGCTTTCGGCCTGGACCACGGCGATCACGTAGTCGGCGTAGGGCAGCAGCGACGGGTCCTGGCGCAGGCTGGCAATCACTTCGTCGGGGTGGCCGTGATGCACGTTCATCAGCCGCAGGTGTTCCTGCAGGTCCACCGCCTCATCGATCAGCCCCTCGCGCTTGAGACGCGGGATATGTCGTTCGATGTCCACCGCCAGTTCGGCCTGGGCGCTGGCGCGGTCGGCCGCCGGAAAGATCGCCCGGACCACACCGATGCGCGGCGGTTGCCCGGTATGCTCCCAGGCTTGCAGGTAGGCATCCGCCAAAGGCTTCTGCACGGTCAGCGGATCATGGGTCGCCGTCCCCAACAGCAGGCCATTGCCCTGCCGGGCGGTGTAGGCCGCGCCCTCGACACTGCCGTGGGAATGCCAGAGGCGTCGGGCCAGGCCCGCTGCCGGCGGTTGCAGGGTCAGGTCGCTTGAGGTGTCCACCGGGCCGCCCCTGAGCAACTGCTGCAGCCGTTGCTGGTGTCGGGCGAAGTCCTGTTGACGTTCCTCGGCGTCGCGCCGGAAAGCGGCGAAGTTGTCGAGGTTGGCACCACCACTGCCCAGTCCCAGCTGCACGCGGCCCCCACTGAGACTGTCGAGCACGCTGGCGTCTTCGGCCAGGCGCACCGGGTCCTCGAAGGGCAGCACGATGACACCCGTGCCCAGCTCGATGGTGCGGGTGCGTTCGGCGATCGCCGACAGCAGGATCAGCGGCGAGGGCAGGCGGCCGAAACCGTTGCTCAGGTGGTGTTGGGCGATCCAGCCACCGTCGAAGCCGAGGGCTTCGGCGACCTCGAACTGTTCGATCAGGTCGCGATAGACCTGCTGCGGATCATCGCCAAAGGCATGGCTGAGGAAACCCAGCTTGAAGGGACGGACGCTGCTCATGGATGCGGTTTCTCCAGGGACGAGGGACGCTGCGGGGTCGGCTGCCAGCCCAGCGCCGGGGCGATCCGTTCGCGGATGATCTGCAGTGCGCGGATGGCCTCGCGCAGTGGCGTGCTGGCGGTCTGCACCTGCACGACCAGATGGTCGTGGGCACCCAGGCGCGGTCCCTGGGCGAGAGCCTCGACGATCCGCTCCGGTGCTCCGTGAAGCACCCCGAGACGGGCGAGCACCTGGTTGAAGTCGGCATCGATTCCGGCCCGATAGACACCGATGCTCTGCTGGCGACGCACGTAGGCGAGGATATCGCCGTGCAGCGTCGATCCCGGCGCCGCCGCATCCGCGTCAGGGAAGACCGCCTGAACCCGGACCACCCGCGCCGGGGTGCCGTTGTCGCCGGTCCAGGCCTGGCGATAGCGCTCCACCAGCTCCACGCCGGCCTCGGGCGGCAGGTGCGGATTGGGTGCCATGATCAGCCCGTTGCCGCGGGCGGCGACCTGTTCGACCCGTGAAGTCGCCTCCCACAAGCATCGCCCAAGTCCTTCGGCACGGGGCAGCAGGCGCGCGCCGTCGGCGCTCAGCGGTGCGTTGCCCAGAGCCGAGCGCAGGCGTTGCAGGCGGGTTTCGTAGTCGCGGTGGCGCTCACCGTGATCTAGGCCGAAGGCGTCGTAGGTCTGCGGGTCGAAGCCGGCACCCAGGCCCAGTTCCAGGCGGCCACCGCTGAGCAGGTCGAGCACCGCCGCATCCTCGGCCAGGCGCAGCGGGTCCTCCTGTGGCAGCACGATAATGCCGGTGCCCAGGGCGATGCGCCGGGTGCGCTGGGCGATGGCGGCCAGCAGGACCAGTGGCGAGGGCAGGCGGCCCTGTTCGCTGGCGAAGTGGTGCTGGGCCACCCAGCCACTGTCGAAGCCCAGCTCCTCGGCAACGCGGAACAGCTCCAGGGTGTCGCGGTAGACCTGCGGGTCGAAGGCCGGGCGGTAGACGCGGCTGAGAAAGCCCAGGGAGAAACCGCCGCTCATGATCGGCTGAACCGGTTGGCCGGCCGTGGCAGCCCGAGGTTTTCCCGCAAGGTGCGGCCTTGGTATTCACGACGGAACAGTCCACGCGCCTGCAGCAGTGGCGTCACCTGGTCGACGAACACCTCGATGGCACCGGGGAAGTACGGGAAGAATACGTTGAAGCCGTCGCAGGCGCGGGCCTGGAACCAGGCCTCGAAATGATCGGCGATATCGGCGGCGGTGCCGATCACCGGGTTGCCGCCGGCCAGGCGCAGGTACAGCTGGCGGATGCTGAGGTTTTCCTTGCGCGCCAGCTCCAGCACCTTGTCGCGACGGCTGCCGCGCTGGCCGACCGGGGTCTCGGGCAACGGGCCGTCGAGGTCATGGCCGCTCAGGTCGATATCTTCGCCAAGGGTGTCGGCCAGCAGGCGCAGGCCGAGTACCGGGTCGATCAGGGCCTGGAACTCGTCGAACAGCGCCTGGGCCTGTTCGCGGGTCTCGCCGATGAAAGGCGTGATGCCGGGGAGAATCTTGATGTGGTCCGGGTCGCGGCCAAGATCGGCGGCGCGGGCCTTGATGTCCTGGTAGAAGGCCTGGGCATCGGCCAGGTCGCTGGCGGAGGCGAAGATCACTTCGGCGACCCGCGCAGCGAGGGTCTTGCCGGCTTCCGAGGCGCCCGCCTGGACCAGTACCGGGTGGCCCTGGGGTGGCCTGGCGACGTTCAGCGGGCCGCGTACGGAAAAGTGTTCGCCACGGTGGTTGAGGGTATGCAGCTTGTCCGGGTCGAAGTACTGGCCGCTGGCCTTGTCGCGGGTGAAGGCGTCGTCGTCCCAGCTGTCCCACAGGCCCTTGACCACGTCGTGGAATTCCTCGGCGCGCTGGTAGCGGTCGCCGTGGTCGATGTGCCGTTCGCGGCCGAAGTTCCAGGCCTCGTCGGAGACCACCGAGGTCACCAGGTTCCAGGCCGCACGACCGCCGGAAAGGTGGTCGAGGGAGGCGAACTTGCGGGCGATATGGTACGGCTCGTTGTAGCTGGTGGTGGCGGTGGCGATCAGGCCGATGTGGTTCGTCACGGCCGCCAGTGCGGACATCAGCGTCAGCGGTTCGAAATGTTCGGCGCGGGCGGTGCGGCTCAGGGCATCGTGGTGGTGGCCCCAGAGCGCAACCACGTCGGCGATGAACAGGGCGTCGAACCGGCCACGTTCGGCGGTTTCGGCAATCGTCTTGAAGTGGGCGAAGTCCAGGCTGGCATCGGCCTGGGCCAGGGGATGGCGCCAGGCGGCGACATGATGGCCGCTGTTGGCGAGAAAGGCTCCGAGCTTGAGTTGATCGGTTCGGCGGGTCATTAACGGGCTCCCGTTGAGCAGGCAAGGCCGGCGACGCAGGTGATCGCCGGCAGCGCCAGGTGGGTCAGAAGTTGTAGGTCACGCCGGTGTACCAGTAGCCGCCGGTGGTCCCGTAGGGCGAGAAGTTGCCGTAGGGGAAGCCGCCCGAGCTGCTCGCCAGCCTGGTGCGTTCCGGGTAGATGTTGAACAGGTTGTTGGCCCCGGCGGTGAGGGTGATGGCCTTGGTCACGTGGTAGTCGACGTTGAGGTCGGTGATCCAGGTCGGCGCGAAGGTGCGGTCGTAGATCGCCGCGGTACCGTATTGGGTGTACTCGCCATAGCGGGTCAGGTTCAGGCCGATGTCGAACTTGTCGACGGTCCAGGTGCCGCCCAGCAGCAGCTTGGATTCCGGCGTGCCGTGCTTGAGGTTGCCCTGGCGCTGGCGGTCGTAGCCGCCATCCGGGCCGAGGGCCTGCTGGGCCACGTCCGAGGCGTGGATCGCATCGATCTCGGTGGTGTTCCAGTTGAAGCCCAGGGTGTAGCGCAGGCTGCCGTAGGCGCCGAGGTCCTGGCGGTAGTCGCCGACCAGGTCGATGCCGCGGGTGGTGGTGTCCAGGGCGTTGGTGAAGTAGGTGACCGCCTGGTTGGTGTTGAGTCCGGCCGCGGCGAGGATCGCGTTGATCTGCGGGGTTCCGCCAAGGTAGCCGGTCTGGGCGATGCGGTCCTTGATTTTGATCTGGTAGGCATCGAGGGTGATGCTGGCGTTGTCCAGCGGTTGCAGAGTCAGGCCCAGGCCGAAGTTGGTCGATTTCTCCGGCTTGAGGGTTTCGGCGCCAAGGGCCTTGGCCACGGCCGAGTCGACGGCGACGTTGCGGTAGTCGATCAGGTTGCCGTTGACGCTGCTCTGGGAGGTCGAGCTGTAGATTTGCTGGGCCAGCGACGGTGCGCGGAACCCGGTGCTGAAGCTGCCGCGCACGGCGAGAATCGGCGTCAGCTGGTAGCGGGTGGCGAGCTTGCCGTTGGTGGTGGTGCCGGAGCCGTCGTTGTAGTGCTCATAGCGCCCGGCCAGGTCGACGTGCCACTTGTCGGTCAGGTCCTGGCCGATCTCGGCGTAGGTGGCGACGCTGGTACGGCCTTTTTCGGCGGCATCGGCCGGCGTGGTACCGGCCCCGGAAATGGTCCCCGGGGCGATCGGGTTGCCGCTGGCGCCGGTGCTGAAGTTGCCCAGGGCATAGGACTCGTAGTCGCCCTTGCCGATCTTGTAGTTTTCATAGCGCTGTTCCAGGCCCCAGGAAATCTGCGTCGGCTTGGCCAGGCCGAGGTCGAAGGCGCGGGTCAGGTCGAGGTTGTTGGTCCACTGGCTGAAGGTCTTGACCCCGGTGTCGACGGAGGTCGGCGAGTCCGGTCCGTAGCTGAGGTTGTAGGTGTGGCGCAGGGTCGCCTGGGCATGGTCCTGGCCGTAGGTGCTGGACAGGTCGTAGTCCCAGCCGGCGACCTGGCCCTTGCCGCCGAAGGCGACCTGGAAGTCGTTCTCGATGAAACGCAGGGTGTCCTCGACCCCTTCGGGGAACGGCGTGGCGATGCCGTCGAAGCTGGCCGGCTGGTGGAAGGCCAGGGGTTTTTCCGAGTTGCGCCGGGTGTAGGTGGAGAACGAGTAGAGGGTCAGGGCGTCGTCCACCGGCAACTCGGCGTTGTAGCCGAAGCTGAAGTTGCGCGCTTCCGGCAGGCCGGTGCCGTAGTAGGTGTGGCGCAGGCTGGTGTTGCCGGCGCTGTCGGTGTAGGGCGCGGCGTCCGAACGGTCGGAGACGTTCTGTTTCTTCACGTCCAGGGCCAGGTTGATGAAGCCGTCGTTGGGCAGCGACAGGCCGAGGTTGCCGGTCTGGCGGGCGGTCTCGCCGTCACCGTTCTCGAAGTTCTGGCCGTAGGTGGTGGACAGGCTGCCGCCGTGGTCGGTCTGCTTGAGCACGATATTGACCACGCCGCCGATGGCGTCGGAGCCGTACTGGGCCGAGGCGCCGTCACGCAGGACTTCGACATGATCGACCAGGGCGGTGGGGATCATGTCCAGATCCACCGGTTGCGAGCCGGAGTTGAGGAAAGTGCCGTTGTTGAGCAGGGCGCTGTTGTGGCGGCGCTTGCCGTTGACCAGCACCAGCACCTGGTCGCCGTTCAGGCCGCGCAGGCTCACCGGGCGTACCACCGAGGCCGAACCGTAGCCGGAGGAGGCCGGCAGGTTCAGCGACGGCAGGACCTTGCTCAGGGCGCGGGTCAGGTCGCCCTGACCGGTGGCGAGCAGTTGCCTGGAGGAAATGACGTCCACCGGGGCCGGACTTTCGGCCAGGGTACGGGCCTGGCCGCGGTTGCCGATGACCACCACGGTGTCCAGTGGGTTGTCGCTGGCGGGGATGTCGGCGGCAAGGGTCAGGCTGCTGTAGCTCAGGGCCTCGCAGACGGCGAGGAACAGCAGGCTGTGGGTGAAGGTGGTAAGGGCCTGGCGGCCGGCGGCGCGTGTCGAACTCATGATGTGAATCGCTCCAGTGGTTCCCCGGTGTGGCCCCTGGCAGGGCCCACCTTGTTCGGGTAAGGCGACGGTGTCGTGGCGGGTCGTCGCAAGCGTGGTCAGTGACGGCTTGTTGCCGGACCGGCGCGATGGCCGCGGTCTCAAGCTCTGCTGAAGGCCGTGGAGCAAGGCCTGTGCCATGTGTTTTAGCCCTTTAAAATCAAGGTTTTGGCTCGTATGACGAAGCGGATCTGGTGTTTTTCCAACGGCGGCGATTCAGGCTGTTGGTTTTTCTACAGCGCGCGGTGGGTGGGCGTAGCGGGGAAGGCGAGTGTTGATTTGTCAGCAGTCGCGATGGGGGCTGTTGAGTTAGCAACAGGCCTTCGCCAGCCATGCCGAGCCGACATGGGGTCATCGATGGCTGGCACATCACTTGCTCAATGGATCCGATACATGTGCTGTGGGAGCTGGCTCCCGCAAGGGCAGGACACCGATATTCTTCAACTCAGGAAATGACCATGCCGTTACCGGGACCCCGTAACCTGTTGACCGATGTACCTGGCGTTCGCGTCGGACACGCCACCGACCTGCGGGTCGACACCGGCGTGACGGTGATCCGCACCGATGGCGCCTGGACGGCCAGCATCGATATTCGTGGTGGTGGTCCGGGGGGGCGGGAGTCGGCGGCGCTGGAGCCGCAGAACATGGTCGGGCAACTGCATGCGCTGGTGTTCGCCGGCGGTTCGGTGTTCGGCCTGGGCGCGGCGGATGCGGTGGCGGCGGCGCTGTCGCAACAGGAAGTCGGCCTGCACCTGAAGGCCGGTGCACCGGCGATTCCGATCGTGCCGGCGGCGGTGCTGCATGACCTGGCCAACGGTGGCGACAAGCATTGGGGGCTGGAGCCGCCGTACCGCCGCCTTGGCTTCGAGGCACTGGACAATGTCGGTGAAGACTTCGCCCTGGGTTCGGTGGGGGCCGGCCGTGGAGCGATGGCCGGCGTGCTCAAGGGCGGGCTCGGATCGGCTTCGCTAGCCCTCGAGGACGGGCTGGTGGTGGCGGCCCTGGTGGTGGCCAACCCCATCGGCTCGGTGTACATGCCGGACGGACAGACCTTCTGGTCCTGGCCCTGGGAGATCGCCGGCGAGTTCGGGGGCGCGCGGCCCACCGCGGTGATGGACGCCAGCGACCCGATGCCGGAGTTGTCGCGGCTGGACAGCATGGGCCGCCTGCAGGCCGGTGCCAACACCACCCTGGTGGCGGTGGCCTGCAACGCCCGGCTGACCACTGCCGAGTGCAAGCGTGTGGCGATCATGGCCCAGGACGGCATTGCCCGGGCGGTGCGGCCGGCGCACCTGCCGTTCGATGGCGACACGGTGTTCGCCCTGGCCTCCGGGGAGTTGCCGCTGGTGGACGGGCCGCGTCGGCAGGTGCAGATCGGCTATATCGGCTCGGCGGCAGCCGATTGCGTGGCGCGGGCGATTGCGCGGGGGGTGTTCGAAGCGCGGCGGTGACTGCGCAGCAGCATCAGACACTGTACGAAATGTATCTGCGTGCGCCCGGGCTGCGTTGAAAACCGGCCTTCGCTTGAAAACGTTTCATACAGCCCCTAGCTGACGGCGCGAGTATCACTTGAGATTCGTCCCTTATCCAGGGTCACCACGCGCTGTGCCATTGCAATAGTTTCGTTGCGGTGTGCCACCATTATTCGAGTCATGGCCTGATCGGCAATTGCAGCATTGACCCGCTTTTCATTCCACGCGTCCAAGTGGCTGGTAGCTTCATCAAGTACCAGCAATCTGGGTGTCCGGTAGAGGGCCCTGGCCAGCAGAATGCGCTGCTTCTGTCCACCTGAAAGGCCTGAGCCCAAATCTCCTATCAGGGTGTTATAGGCCATGGGCATGTCCATGATTTCATCGTGTATAGCCGCTTGCTGAGCACTTTCGATAATACGATCTACAACAGGTTGAGCATCGAAAAAACAGATGTTATCTGATAACGAACCGCTGAATAGTTGGTCGTCCTGCATTACCGTACTGACCAGTTTTCGGTAGTTTTTCAAACCCAGGCTCTCAAGTGAAATTCCATTGATGAGGATTTCCCCCTTGGTGGGCTTAAGCAAGCCTAGCAATAACTTGAGCAGGGTTGTCTTTCCGCACCCCGACGCTCCGGTGATTACGATGCATTCGCCTGCTGGAATCATCAGGCTCAAGTCGTTTATTATATCGGGTTCATCTTTGGCATAACGAAACGAGACGTTTCGTAACTCAATATTGACTATCAGGTCGTGCAATTCTGCTTCAGCAGCCTCTGTGTCCTGCTCAGTCGCCGTCAATAGAATATCGGCGACACGCTCACCGTGGAGTCGCAATATACGTAGTTCGAAGATCCTGTCGATGAGTACGGCTATGCGCTGGCTGAATTGCTCTTTGTAGCTTAGAAAGGCTAATAGCATGCCAGCTGAAAAGTTGCTGCTCATGACGGAAAGTGCTGCCAGCCAAATCACCACGACTCTTTCGCAGCTGAAGATCAGGGTGCTGGTCGACTGGAGTGAGATTGAAATTCGTGAAATTCTAAGTTCAATGTTGAGTTGATCTACCAGGCCATTTATCCAGGTAATCCGTCGTTCCTCCTCGCGCCCGAACAAACGAATACTCTGTATGCTGCGGACCGATTCGATAAAAAGAGTATTCTGTTTCGCTATTTGCGAGATATGTGCGGATGTTTTTTCCTTCTGAATACGGAAGGCACAGCAACGCAAGGTTGCATATATGCTTACGGCTAGAACACATATGCTTGTCAGCAGGACACTGTAGTACAGCATGAGAAAAAAGGTGGTGATGACCAGAACACCGTCGATCACGCCCTCGATCAGTTGTGTTGTGAGGGCCTTCTGGATTGCGTGGAGGGAATTGAACCTGGATGTAATATCGCCCAGGTGGCGTTTTTCAAACCAGGTGACGGGTAGGCGTAGCAGATGAGAAAAGGCGTTGCCTAGCCATTGATAGCTCAAATAGGTCGATAGTGCGCTAGTCATCCACGACCGCAACAGCCCAAGTCCGGCCTGAAGCACCATCAGCAGCAAGAATCCAACACCGAGAAGGGTCATCAGTTGCTGATCATTGCTGGCCAACACGTCGTCCAGTACCCACTGCAGGTAAAAAGGGGTGATCAAGGTGACTGTCTGCAGGACTAACCCTATCAGTAGCAGTCTGGTAGCCCCTGAGTACAGTCCGTCGACTTTACCGAGTATGGATAGCAGGGGAGTTCTTCGAGGGCTGTCAGAGCACTTGAATAGCTCTCCCGGGGTGAGTTCCAACGCTACGCCGGTAAAATGTCGAGACAGTTCGGTCCAACTCATGTTTCTGATCCCGTAGGCGGGTCGTGTATGGTCAAACGGGTTCCGGTGACTTTCTTCAGCACCACGAAGTGGTTCATATCCCAGTGCAAAATGCATGGAAGCTTCAGTTTGGGTAATTGGGCAGGTTCCAGTCGTAATGGTCGGGACTGTAAACCCATATGTTGGGCTATCTGTATCAGGCTTTTTAAGGAGGATCCCTTCAGCGATACATTGAAATGCTGGCGTAAAAGCATCAGGTCAAGAGATTTTCCCCAATAGCTCGTCACCATGGCGATGCAAGCCAGACCGCACTCTGTCGTTTCAGTCTGCAGAAGGATTGGAAGTTTCTTCTTGAGTTTGGTTTTCGGCCATTTCATATGGTGTTCTACAGTCCTTGAGGCTTTCTGGGGGCTTCAGTGGATTCCAGGGGTAATATTTGCTGGTGGCAGAATTGCCAGAGCATTCAAGGCGGATTTCTTGATGATTGATTATGTACAAGCCTGCACTGGAAACCATAAGTAGGCTCCATATGTACGTCAGGAATATGACGAATTTATTTTCTTTGGAAGGGTTGATGTCCAAGGGGTGGCCGTATCGGTTTTCTGTAGCACGCGCTAGTACTTCACTTCTAAATAAGGGAAGGGCTTTTTTGTGGGATGTTTCTATATTTTTTGTAGTCATTTTAATTTTCCTGTGTGGCTTAAGTCTGTGCTTGTTAAATAAAAAATTCATGCCGTTTTTGTTGACGTTATTTTATTCTGGTTTCTATATTTCTGAACGTCGGGCCGGGAGGGCTCTGGTCTGAGATTAAATCTATCTGGGAAATGAGGAAAGTCTTATGAAGATTTACTTGCGCGGTTTGCCTGAAGGTTTGATTGGGAAACCTGAAATCGAGTCTGAATCAATAGAAGCGGCTCTCGATGAGTATCCAGTGCTTGAGTTGTTTCAGGAAGATTTGGAATATGTCAGCGGTGGTAACTGCAATGCGAGGAGCTTTCGTGCTTGTGATGGCTGAAAAGCAGCAGTCAGCTTGAAATCTTGAATGATTCGGCTCTGACGCCAGATTGGGAGAGTGTTCAGAGCCGAATTATATTTTTAATAAATTTCTTGATGCGTTGAGGCAGGGAAATATGCGGTTTGATTTCAAGGATGCTCGATACAATCGACATGAAAACATGCCTGAGTGGGGAGAGGCGGGTCAAAGACGTCTTGCTCGTGCGTCAGTGGCTGTCATCGGCGCTGGTGGAGTCAAGTCTACTCTATTGATGTCGCTGGCAGCTGGTGGAATTGGGCGAATCGCCATCATTGAGTTCGATATCGTTGAGTTGTCGAATCTGAATCGGCAGATTTTATACAGAACCAGCGACATCGGAACTTCTAAAGGGCGCGCTGCGCAGAAGACACTGAGTGACCTGAATCCAGAAATTGAGATTGATCTGATTGAGGAGAAATTAACAAGGGAAAATATTGATAGGTTACTGAAGAGTTATGAGTTGATTGTCGAGGGTGGTGATTCACCTGATGGCAGGAATGCGGTGAGTGAGTATTGTATCCGGACCTTGAAGCCTATGGTGCATGCCTCTGCGCAGTTTTCATATGGTTACGTTTTTTCAATGCTGCCAGCGAGGGAAAGCGCTTGCTTCGCATGCCTTTTCCCTGATGATTATTCACGCTCGGAACATACAGGTCCGGTGCCGGTGAATGTCTTGGCGACTTCCGTTGCTGGAACGCTGGGTGCTGCTGAGGTTTTCAAATGGTTTCTCGGTCATGAGGAGAAGATGTACGTAAATCGACGAATGACATTTTCCTCGTTGCTCTTGAGTGGAATATTTGAGGTCGATGTTGTACCTAGGAAACCTGACTGCGTGTGTTGTGCGCCCTATTATGAGAAGAAGCGAAATGAGATTTAAGCAGCCGTCTGTTCAGGATGCGGAGAGTTTGTTGAGCTTTTTCATTCGATTGGTTGGTGAGGACTCTGAACGGGTTGAGCGATCTGAGGATGTCAGTCTGCTAACGCAGAGCATGGAGGAAGCGTGGGTGGGGCAATTGATCGAAAAGGAGCATGATGGCGAAGGTATCGCTATTTGCGTACTGGATGAGTCCTCTGCGATTGTCGGTTTGGGGGAAGTCGAACGGCGATCTCGGTGGATTGAGCGTCATGTGGCGGAAATAAGATTTGGCTTGCTTCCTGGGTATCACGCCCAAGGCGTTGCGCTGATAGAGTTGCTGCAGCAGAGAGCGAGGGGGATAGATATTGAAGTGCTTTACTATTTTCACTTGGCAACTCAGAGGCAAGGTATAGAAGTCGTTCGCTCTTGTGGGTTTGAGTATTCTGGTAGTATTCCTGATTACTATAAAAAGGAGGGGATTTATATTAGTCGGGAATTCTATTCGAAAAGGATAGGCTGAATTGGCGGGATGCTGATTCCATGCTGTCGTATCACCTAGAGGCCTAACGCCTATCCTTGCTGTAAGCAGAGCGGCCTCTTGGAATGACGTGCCTCAATTGAATGCTTGCCGAATCCGGTCTTGAGCCTTCCGTGCCTGCTCTGGCAACCCCAGCGCCTCATACACCCGTACCAGATGCCGATTGGTCGGCACATCCAGCGCATCGTAGCCTCGGCGCAGTTCCAGGGTCTGCTGCGCCGCTCGCCAATCGCCCGCGTGCAGCCGTGCATCCAGTTCGATCTGGGTGAACAGGTCGCGCTGGGCGTGGCTGCCGCCGATATCGTTGAGGCGCGGCAACACGCTGCCCAGGCGTAGCGCTGCGGTATGCCAGTCGCCACGGGCATGGGCCAGCAACCCTTCGGCCAGGGGTAATGTCACCTGGGCCCAGGTGTCGCGGCTGAAAGCCGGTGCGCTGTGGCTGCGTTCGCGCAGGGCCTCGAGCAATCGGTCCGCCTCGGGCAACCCGGCGCGCGCCAGGCCATACAGGTACTGCACGCTGAGAAACGGCTGCACCGTGTCTGCGACCCGCACCCGCAGGTAGGTCGCCACGGCCTGCCAGCGTTGGCCGACATCCACCCCCGCCAGCTCCAGGCGGGCCAGCAGCGACACCGCGCCGATCTGGTCCTGGGAGTATTCCGGGAGGATGCCCCACACGTGTCGATCATAGATTTCCAGCACTCGCTGATCCTGCCCACGGGCCAGGTAGAACAGCGCCAGGTGCCACCAGTTGTGGGTGTACATGAACGAGTTGAGGCCTTGCCAGTGGTGCTTGACGCTTTCCAGGAAGTCGATGCCTTCCTCGATCCGCCCGCGGGTCAGCAGCACGTGGGCGAGGGCGTGCTGGGCCCAGGCTTCGTCGGCCTGCAGCGCCAGGGCCTGGCGGGCGGCGGCCTCGGCTTCATCGAGCAGGTGGCACTGTTCATAGGCGAAGGCCAGCAGGCCATGGCTATGGGCGATTTCCGGCGCGGCGTCGCGGGCCTTGAGGGCAATGCGCAGCAGCGCCGGCCAGTTGCCGCGGTTGAATTCCACGTACTGGTTGAGCTTGGCGGCGAACAGGTCGCGGGGGAAGCTGTCCAGCAAATGCTCGGTCAGGCCCAGTACCCGTTCCAGATCGTCGGCGATCCAGGCATCGAGGGTCGCCAGGTAGAGGTCGGCACGGCGGTGAGCGACGTGCACGGCATCGGCCTGCTGGCGATAACGCTCGGCCAGGCGCGGCCCGTCGGGAGACTCGCTGAACATCAGCAGGATGCCGGCCAGGGCATTGGCCAGCCGCGAGTTCGGGTCGGCATCGGCGGCGGCGAGAATGTTTTCGGCGCGTGGGTGATAACCGAGGAAACCGCCGATGAAGTCGTCGATGCCGCGTCGGGTGGTGGAGAGGTCGCTATCGATGGGGTTGCCCAGGTAATCCAGAAACATGGGAAGAGGCTCGCGGGTTCGAAGATCGCAGTTGTCGCAAGGGTTGTGCCAGGGCAGGGCAATGGGTTTTCTCGGGGAGCCGCGACTGGTGTTTTTGGGTGCCAGCAAGCCGGTTCCCAACGATGAGACAGGGGAGGCTGCTGCTTTTTCCACAGTGTCCGGCACGGGTTGTGGTTTTTTCATCACTGCGCGGCAACCCGGTACCGCGCAAACACGGGCGCAAAAGCACTGGCACAGGCCTTGCTAAAACCCTCGAAAGGGCCGGTCGCACACCCTGTGCCGTGCCTGCCGAATCTTTCCTGCGGAGCCCGCCATGCCTGATTTTTCGCCGACCCCTTCATCTCGCACCCGGCCCCTGCGCCGGGCCCTGCTCGGCCTCGCCGCCAGTGCGCTGATCCTGGCTGGCAGCGTGCAGGCACAACCCCGCGATGGCGGTGTGCTCAACCTGGTGGCCCAGCCGGAACCGCCATCGCTGATGCATGGCGTGGTCTCCCATGTTTCGACCCAGTACGTCAGCGGCAAGATCCTCCAGGGCCTGCTGACCTACGACACCCACCTGCAACCCAAACCGGTGTTGGCCAGGAGTTGGACTGTCTCCGCCGACGGCCTGACCTACACCTTCGACCTGCAGGACGGCGTGCGCTGGCACGATGGTCAGCCGTTCACCGCCGACGACGTGGTGTTCAGCTTTCGGACCTTCTACCCGGAAGTGGACAAGCGCCTCGGCGGGGTGTTCACCGAATTCGTCGCCTCCATCGACGCCAGCGGCCCGCTGCAGGTGACCTTCCACCTGAAGAAGCCTTTCGCACCGCTGCTCTCGTCCCTGGGCAGCGGCCTGCGCCCGGTGGTGCCAAAGCACCTCTACGAAGGCACCGATTTTCGTAACAACCCCTATAACCTCAAGCCGGTCGGCACCGGTCCGTTCGTGTTCCAGGAATGGAAACGAGGTGCCTATATCAAGCTGGGCAAAAACCCCGACTACTGGAAAAAGGGCCTGCCGCACCTGGACGGTATCGTCTTCCACGTGATCCCCGACGCTTCCTCCCGGGCCGCCGCCTTCGAGCGTGGCGACGTGCAGGTGCTGCGCAGCGGCGATGCCGACTACTCCGACCTCAAGCGCCTGAGCGGCCTGCCGGGCGTGCAGTCTTCGGAGCAGGGCTGGGAACTGTACTCCGGGCTGGCCTTCCTGCAGATCAACACCCGCAAGCCGCCGCTGGACAACCCCAAGGTACGCCAGGCGATTCTCTATGCGCTGAACCGGCCGTTCATTGTCGACAACATCTTCTTCGGCACGGGCAAGGTGGCCCAGGGACCCTTCGTCTCCAGCTCGCCGTATCACGATCCACAACTGCCGCAGTACAGCTATGACCTGAAGAAAGCCAAGGCGCTGATCGCCGAGTCCGGCGTCGATGTCGGCGCGGTGCGCATCCGCCTGCTCAACGGCGAGAAGGGCGGTGCCTGGGAGCGCGCCGCCGAGTACACCAAGCAGGCTCTGCAGCCGCTGGGCTTCAAGGTCCAGGTGGTCACCTCGGACGCGGCCACCTGGTTCCAGCGGGTCAGCGACTGGGATTTCGACCTGACCTACAACTTCATCTTCCAGGTCGGCGATCCGTACCTGACCACCGCCTACCTGTACCGCTCCGACTACATCCTCAAGACCTCGCCGTTCGCCAACGTCAGCGGCTACAGCAGCCCGCAGGCGGATGCGCTGTGGAGCAAGGTCGCCAACACGGCGGACGGCGAGCAGCGTCGCCAGGTCTACAGCGAGCTGGAGAACCGCCTGAACACCGACCTGCCGATCCTGCCGATCTTCGAGATGCGCTATCCGACGCTCTACCATAGCCAGGTCAGGAACCTGCTGCAGACCGCCACCAGCCTCAACGAAGACGACGAAAGCGTCTACCTCGATGCACCGACACCATGAGCGGGCTGATCTTCCTTGGCTCGCGGCTGCTGCGGGCGCTGGCGATGGTGCTCGGGGTGCTGGTGCTGAGCTTCCTGCTGATCCGCCTGGCACCGGGCGACCCGGCGCTGATGCTGGCCGGCGAAGCCGGGGTCGATGACGCCCGGTACATCGCGCAGTTGCGTCAGGACATGGGGCTGGACAAGCCGGTGGCCCAGCAGTTGCTGATCTATCTGGGCCATATCGCGCGACTGGACCTGGGCTATTCCTATCGCAACCAGGCGCCGGTCTGGTCGCTGATCGCCGAGCGGCTGCCGGCGACCCTGGCACTGATGGGCTCGGCGTTCCTGTTGTCATCGCTGGCCGGCATCGCCCTGGGCGTGCTTGCAGCGTGCAGCCGGGAACGCCGGCCGTGGCTCGACCGGCTGATTGCCCAGGGCGCGCTGCTGCTCTATGCCACCCCGTCGTTCTGGCTGGCGATGCTGCTGATCCTGCTGTTCTCGGTGAGTCTCGACTGGTTGCCGGCCTTCGGCATGGAAACCGTCGCTGCCGACTACCAGGGTCTGGCCTGGTGGGCTGACCGTTTGCAGCACCTGGTGCTGCCATGCCTGTCCCTGAGCTTTCTGTTCCTGGCCCTCTACATCCACCTGACCCGTGCCGCGACCCTGGAAGCGCTGGGCCAGGAGTACGTGCGCACCGCGCGGGCCAAGGGCCTGTCGCCGCGGCGGATTCTCTGGGCCCACGTGCTGCGCAATGCGTTGCTGCCGGTGGTGACTTTCGCCGGCCTGCAACTGGGCCAACTGGCCAGCGGCATCCTGCTGATCGAGGTGGTCTATTCCTGGCCGGGCATCGGTCGGCTGATGTACGAGGCCTTGGCGCAGCGCGACTACGGGGTATTGATGGGCGGCTTCCTGGTGATTTCGATCATGGTGGTGAGTTTCAACCTGCTGACCGACCTGGCCTGTCGCTGGCTCGATCCGCGAATCGGCGCCGGAGGGCAACACTGATGCAACGGCATTCGTTCCTGCGCCGGTTCCTTGCGCAGCCGTCCGCACTGGCCGGGCTGCTGTTTCTGCTGGTGCTGGGCCTGCTGGCGCTGGCCGCTCCCTGGCTGACCGACAGCCAGCCCTGGGAGATGAACAGCCAGCCGCTGCTCGCACCGTTCCACGACCCGGCACACTGGCTGGGCAGCGACATGCTCGGTCGCGACCTCGGCAGTGGCCTGCTGTATGGCGCGCGGGTGTCCCTGGCGGTGGCGGCGCTGGCCAGCCTGGCGACCCTGCTGGTGGGCGCCCTGGTCGGTGCCCTGGCCGGCTACTTCGGGGGCTGGCTCGACGCTGTGCTGATGCGCATCGCCGAGTTCTTCCAGATCGTGCCGCAACTGGTGTTGGCGGTGATCCTGGTGGCGGTGCTCGAACCGTCCCTGGGTTCGATCGTCCTGGCCATCGCCCTGGTCGCCTGGCCGGCGGTGGCGCGCCTGGTGCGCAGTGAATTCCTCAGCCTGCGCCAGCGCGAATTCGTCCAGGCGGCGCGGGTGCTCGGGCAGTCGTCGACGGCGATTATCTTCCGCCAGATCCTGCCCAATGCCCTGGCACCGCTGCTGGTGACCCTGACCTTCGTCATGGCCACCGCGATTCTCACCGAAGCGGCCCTGGCCTTTCTCGGCCTGGGCGATCCCGAGGCGATGAGTTGGGGCTACATGATCAACGCCTCCCGCGGCCTGCTGCGCGATGCCTGGTGGATGAGCCTGTGGCCGGGCCTGGCGATCCTGTTCAGCGTGCTGGCGGTGAACCGCGTCGGCGAGGGCCTGCGGGTGGCCTGCGCGCCGCTGCGGCAACCAGGAGCCCACTCATGACAGACCGCCACAATCCCTTGCTGAGCATCGAGCACCTGCGCATCGCGCTGCCGGCCGGTGCCGATCGCAGCCATGCCCTGTACGACCTGTCGCTGCAGCTCGAATGCGGCGAACTGCTCTGCGTGGTCGGTGAGTCCGGCTCGGGCAAGTCGATGCTGGCCAAGGCCCTGCTGCGGATGTTGCCCGAGTCGTTGACGCTGGAGAGCGGCCGCATCCGCTGGCGCGGCGATGATCTGGCCGGACTCGACGAGGCGAGCATGCGCCAGTTGCGTGGACGCGATATCAGCATGGTTTTCCAGGAACCGATGAGCGCGCTCAATCCACTGCTGAGCGTCGGCCGGCAGATCGACGAAACCCTCGCCGCCCATGGTGTGAAGGCGGCGGCCAGCCGTCGTCGGCGAGTACTCGAACTGCTCGGTTACGTCGGCCTGCCGGACCCGGAACGCCTGCGCCACGCCTATCCCTTCGAATTGTCCGGCGGCCAGCGTCAGCGGGTGGTGATCGCCATGGCGCTGGCCTTCGACCCGGCGCTGCTGATCGCCGACGAGCCGACCTCGGCGCTGGATGTCACCACCCAGGCGCAGATCCTCGCACTGCTGCGACGGATCCAGCGCGACAAGGGCATGGCGGTGCTGTTCATCACCCATGACTTTGCCGTGGTGCAGGCGATTGCCGATCGCGTGCTGGTGCTGGAAAAGGGCCATCTGGTGGAGCAGGGCAGTGCGCCCCAGGTTCTACAGGCTCCGGCGGCGGAGTACACCCGGCGGCTGCTGGCGGCGGTCTCGGCCAGCCCGCTGGCGCCGCGTCCGCCGCTGAGCCAGGTGTCGACGGTGCTCGCGGCGCGGCAACTGGAGAAATCCTACACCGGACAGGGCGGCTGGTGGCGCAAGCGCGCCAGTCGGGCCCTGGCCGGCGTCGATCTGTACCTGCGTGAAGGCGAGACCCTGGGCCTCGTCGGCGAGTCCGGTTCGGGCAAGTCGACCCTCGGGCGTTGCCTGGTGCGCCTGCTGCAACCGGACAGCGGGCAACTGCAATGGCAGGGGCGGGAGGTCGCCGGTTTGTCCCAGCGCCGCCTGCGGCCGTTGCGGGGCGAGATCCAGATGATCTTCCAGGACCCGTTCGCCTCGCTCAATCCGCGCCAGAGCGTGGGCCAGATCGTCATGACCGGGCCGCTGGCCCAGGGCGTGCCGGCTCGCCAAGCGCAGCAGCGCGCCCGCGAGGTGCTGGAACTGGTCGGCCTGCCGCCCACCGCCTTCGAGCGTTACCCCCACGAATTTTCCGGCGGCCAGCGCCAGCGTATCGGCATCGCCCGGGCGCTGGCGGTGCGGCCGAAGATTCTCATCGCCGACGAATGCGTGTCGGCGCTGGATGCACTGATTCAGGTGCAGATCCTCGAATTGCTGGAGGACTTGCAACGCCGCCTGCGCCTGAGCATCGTGTTCATCACCCACGACCTGCGGGTGGCGGCGCGGCTGTGTGATCGCATCGCGGTGATGCAGGGCGGGCGGATCGTCGAGCAGGGCGAGACGGCGCGGCTGTTCGCCGAGCCGCAGCACACCTACACCCGCGCGTTGCTCGGCGCCTCATCGGTGCTCGCCGAAGCGTCCCGCCTGGCGCAGAGTCGCGAGGGCGCCTGGTGAACCCATCCCTTTTCCATCCGACAGGACCCACAGCGCATGGCTGAAGCCTTTTCCTCCGTTGATCTGCCGCAGGTGCGCGGCGAGTTGCTCGAGATCCGCCCGGGTCGCCACTTGAGCGTGGCTCACCAGCCCGGCCAGGCCCAGGCCGACACCGTGGTGTTTTTCTGCCACGGCGCCGGCGGCAACAAGGACCAGTGGCGCCATCTGTGGCAGGCACTGGGCGAGGAGGGCTACGGCCTGGTGGCCTGGGACCTGCTCGGTCATGGCGCCAGCGACAAGCCGCGCCGGTCAGCGGCCTATGCCTGGGCCGAGCTGGTGGCCGACTACCTGGAACTGCTGCGGCGTTTCGGCGGCAGGCGCAACCTGATCGTGGCGCACTCCTTCGGCACCGGCCTGTCGATGAGCGCGTTGCTGCAATCGCAGGCGGTCAGTGGCGCGCTGTTGCTGGGCTCGCAACTGCACCGGCCGCTGAGTCGCGGTGGCCTGATGGCGTTGCCGGCGTGGGTGCTGGAACTGATCCGGCCGGTGTTGGCCAAGGGCTTTCGCCAGCGTGCCTGGCATCCGGCGGCCGACCGGCAGCTGGTGGCCTACGAGGAGAAGATCACCGAGAACAATCGGTTGTATGTGTTCAAGGGGCTGCTCGAAGGTGTGCAGTGGCCGGATGCCGGGCACCTGGCGAGCCTCAGGTTGCCGATCGAGGTGCTCTGCGGCGACAGCGACGGGCTGACCCCGGCCAGCGGCGGCGAGGCCCTGGCCCGGCAATTGCCCCAGGCCGGGTTCGAGGTGCTGCGCGACTGTGGGCACCAGTTGATGCTGGAGAAACCCCGGCAGGTGCTGGAAGCCTTCGGCCGCCTGCGGCAGCGGCTCGATTCGGTGTGATTCGGTGACCGACCGGTCATTCGTCGGAACCTTGCGCCAGAGCCTGCGGATCGCCGTCGCTGGTCTACGCTGAAGGTTTTTGAGGCGCCGACTGCCAGTCGGCGGTGATCAACCTTGGAAAGGAGTGGCCCCATGAAAAAGGCGTACATGGAAGACAATGGCGATGAGTTCCCGATCAACAACCTGGTGCGCTGCGGGCAGACGCCCTATGTCGCCGAGTTTGGGGGAGAGGCGCCAGTGCAGGAGACTTCGACTCGGACCAGCCAATCGGCACCGGGAGGGTTGTTGAGGCGACCCTATTTTCCCAAGGCCAGACCGCGCCTGAAAAAACTGGCTTAAGGCCTTTGTCGGTGGTGAATCGAGGCCGCCGAGCCCAGGAAAAATCCGGAGTCCGAAGGGGCTCCGGTTTTTTTTGGCTGGGCCGTGGGGGCGGGAAATAGGCTTTAGGGCGATTTTCTGAAGACAAATCAGCGCGTTAGCTGCTTTTCGGGGACGCCGGATACAAAAAATTTCAAAACTCGCGTGTACAGCCATTCAAACCTCGGCGTATTTTCGCCCCCAGTTGTTCGATCAGCGGTATAGGTCTGTAAGGGAATTCAGCCTAGCAAGCCCGGAGCACAAGCGTGTCAGGGGTTTGCACATAACAATTAGAGGGAGCTAATTCGTGAACTGCATTTTCTGCGCGATCGTCGCCAAGCTGGCACCCGCAAGCATCGTCCATGAAGACGAACAGTGCCTGGCCTTTCTGTCCATCCAGCCGATCACTCCCGGTCATGTGCTGGTCATTCCCAAGGCCCATGCCAGCGGCCTGGGCGAAATTCCTCCGGAAACCGCGGGCCACATGATGGTGGTCGGCCAGCGCGTGGCAACGGCCTTGCGCAACAGTGGCCTGCGGCTCGACGGCCAGCCGTGCGAGGGCATCAACCTGCTGCTGTGCGATGGTGCGGTGGCCGGGCAGACCGTCGGTCATGCCCACCTGCATGTGATCGCCCGGTTCGTCGGCGACGGTTTCGACCTTGCCCACGGCGATATTCCCCTGGCCAACCCGCAGGTGCTGGGTGAACGGGCCGAGCTGATTCGTTCGGCCCTCGAACAACGCTGAACAAAAGGTAGCGTGCGGCAGCCGACTGGGGAGTCGGCTGTTCAGGTGCCGTTGTCTGTCTGTTATTGCGCGTCAACGTTTATTGCCAGCCAGTTGGCGCTCACAGAGTGCATCTGGAACTTTTATCCGGCGCAGAACTTGTCGGGGCCGGGCTTGCCCGCGAATAGGCCCTTGGCTCTTGCCGAATTTCAGCCCCTTGCACATCGGATTTGGCAGCATCGTTGTATCAGGAAGTGAACTCATGAGTTGAATCATGGGTTCTGTATCGTGTGTCTGGTTGAGAGAAACAATACGAAGCATAATAATAAAGGAGCGTCTCATGTCGTCATACGGAAGTAACAAGGCGGTATTGCCGTTCACCCCCATGCAACTGGTGAAAGATGATTCGGCCGGTGCGGCGATTCATGCCTTCTACGATTCGGTCCTGCAGGAACATTGCCAGTCCGATAAGGTAAAGATCAGGCAAGTTGTAACGCCTGAGCAATTTTCCGAGTTGTCGCGGGCCCGGTATCGTCTCTATGGTCAGCGCAAGGTGTACTACCGTACCTTGTTCGGTGACGCGGTCGATGAAACCGTCTGTCTCGACGAGTACGACTCCCGTTCTTATGTGTTCGCCTGTTACTACGACGGTGAAATCATCGGTACCCAGCGGTTTACGCCGTTTCCCCATGAGTCCGGTGAATACATCGACCACCAGCGCCTGGTGCAGTTCTCCGGCCCCGGTTACGAGCGGGAGTGCATCGAGCTTTCACGCCTGATCGTCGACAAGCACGCCCCGGTCGGCAACGTGGTCACCGCACTGGCCATGACCGGCGCCTCGCTGGTGGCGTTGCTGGGCGGCTACAGGACCTTCATCACCTATGTGAAACCGCGCCTGGCACCGAAATTCGAGAGTTCGGTGTTCGACCAGGACGGCATCCTGTTCAAGATCCCGGAACGCGGCGACCACTACTACGCGGTGTACAAGGGCGAGCTGCTGCCCTCGGTGACCCCCTATTTCGGCCTGGAACAGTGCCCGGCCGATCTCGGCGATATCGATGCACTGATGCGCCATACCCTGGCCGCCCGTGCCAGCCGCCAGGTCCTGGCGGTCTGAAAAGCATAATAAAACGACAATAATGAGGTTGATCTCAGATGGAAGCCCAGAACAAGGCCGTGGTTATCGAGTTCTATGAACGCATGTTTGCCAAGCGTGAACTGGCGGTCGCCGATACATTGATTGCCGAAGACTATGTACAGCACAACAATGTGTTCATTCCGCCGCGTCGTGAAGGTTTCAAGAAGTACTTTGCGCAGTTCTTCAAGACTTTTCCGGAGTCCGGCACGCATATCAAGCAAGTCTGTGCCGAGGGTGACTATGTCTTCCTCTATGCCACCCATTGGGCGAAACATCGGTTCTTTACCGTGAAGTACAAGGTGATCGATATCTATCGTGTGGAAAATGGGGTGTTGATGGAGCACTGGGACACGATCGAAGGTCTCGGGTTCTTCTCGAAGTTCATGTACATCATCAAGTCCGTATTGCGCCTGTAATCCATAACAAATGTCATAAGCGATTCATGAACCAACAGGGAAAGAGTGAAATGACTGAGTTTCGTACCGAGTTGAAGGCCGTCTGCGACGCCGAATGGGCCAAGATCAAGGCCGGGCGTTTCTTCCAGATGATGAAACGTCCCGAGTTGCAACGGGAGCTGTACATCAAGTCGATCGTGCAGGTGTATCACTACACCAAGAACAATGCGATCAACCAGGCGGTGGCCTGCTGGAACCAGGATCACAAGAAGGTCGGCCTGCTGCGTTTCGCCATGAAGCATGCGCTGGAAGAACTGGGCCATGAAAACATGGCCTATAACGACCTGATCGCCATCGGCGTGGACCCGGCCGAGTTCGAAAAACCGATGCTGCCGGCCACCGAGGCCTTCTACGGCTACCTGGACTACGTCTCGGTCTGCCGTGGCATCATCCCGCGCCTGGGCTACAGCTTCTGGGCCGAGGACTCCTACGAGCACCTCGAGCCGATGATGGACATCTGCAAGAACAGCCTCAAGCTGACCGACAAGCAGATGACCTTCTTCGTCGCCCACGCGATCATCGATGCCAAGCACTCCGAGGAGGTCAACGCGGCAATCGACCGTTGGGTGGTCACCGATGAAGAGAAGGAAGCGGTGAAGCAGGTGGCGCGTACCACCGTGTACCTGATGGGCAAGATCCTTGAGTCGGTTGCCGACGAATTCTGATCCCGCGCCGTAGGAGCCGGCCTGGCGATAGCAGTAGCCCAGGCAACAGCATTCTCATTGAATGGTCGCCTGCGGCGGATCGCCAGCATGCCGGCTCCTACAGGTCTTGCGTCAGCCTGGGCTTTCAGCGCTGGCGCAGGCTGTTCTCCATCCGGCTGATCCCTTCTTCCAGCAACGCCCGCGGGCAGCCGAAGTTCAGGCGGACGAACTGCCGGGCCTCGTCGGCGAATTCGACGCCGGCGCTCAGGCCGACCCTGGCCTTGTCGAGGAAGAACTGGTACGGATCTTCCAACCCCAATGCACTGCAATCGAGCCAGGCCAGGTAGGTGCCCTGGGCCGGCTGCAGGACGACGCCGGGCAGGCGAGTTTCCACCGCGCGCTGCAGGTAGTCGCGGTTACCCTGCAGATAGTCCACCAACCCCTTCAGCCATGGCCCGCATTCGCGGTAGGCGGTCAGCGTGGCTTCCAGGCCAAGGGCGTTGACGCTGTCGACCATGCCGCCACGGGCAGCGTTGAAACGCTCGCGTACGACCGGGTCCTGGATGATCGCGTACGCGGTCTTCAAGCCGGCGATGTTGTAGGCCTTGCTCGCCGACATCAGGGTGATGGTGCGCTTGGCGATCTCCGGGCTCAGGGACGCGGTCGGCACATGGCGGCGGCCGTCGTAGCAGAGATCGGCGTGGATCTCGTCGGAAATGATCAGGGCTCCGCGTTCCAGGCAGGCCTCGGCCACCTGTTGCAGTTCCTCGCGGGGGAAGACCTTGCCCAGTGGGTTGTGCGGGTTGCTCAGCAACAGCGCACCGCCGTCCTGCAGTGCGTCGCGCAGGGCGGCGATGGGGGTGATGTAGTTGCCCTGGGCGTCACGCTGGAAGGGCAGTTCGACCTTCGGCAGGTTCCAGTTGCCCGGGGCCAGGCGCAGCGGGCGGTAGTTCGGGGTTTGCACCACGACATTGCGGCCCGGTTGCACGAAGGCGCGCAGGGCCATGTTGAAGCCCGGCTCGACGCCGGGCAGGAACACCAGTTCCTGAGGCTCGATCCGCCAGGCGTACTTGTTCCACAGGTCGACGACGATGGCTTCGCGCAGGGCATCCTGGGCCACGCTGTAACCCAGTTGCGGGTGTTCCAGGCGCTTGTGCAGGGCCTGGGTGATCTCGTTCGCCACCGGCAGGTCCATGTCCGCCACCCACATGGGCAGGACATCGGCGGGATAACGGCTCCACTTGGTGCTACCGGTGTTGCGGCGGTCGAGCAGGGTGTCGAAGTTGAAAGTCATGCTGGCGGAAAGTCTCGCGGGAAGTCCCCGAAGTCGTCGGGTGTTCGGAATCTGCAGAGGCGGGCGCTGGCTGGCCCGTTGTCTGTCACGTGTAGGCCAGTCTACCCGGTCGTGGTGGCCGGCGGCACTGCTTCGACACGATTGCGCCCCTTGCCCTTGGCCCGGTACAGGGCCAGGTCGGCTTCCTTGAGGGCGTGGGCGACGGTCTCGCCGTCCCGCGGCCAGTCGGTGACGCCGAGGGACACCGTGACCGGGATGCCGTTCGGGCTTTCGGTGTAGGCCATGGCCGCACGCAGCCGTTCGCCGACCTGAAGCGCCTGGTTCAGCGGTATACCGGGCAGCAGCATGAGGAATTCCTCGCCGCCCTGGCGGCAGAGCACGTCGCTTTCGCGCGAGTGTCGTCGCATCTGCTGGGCCACGTGCTGCAGCACCAGATCACCGGCACTGTGCCCGTAGTTGTCGTTGACCTGCTTGAAGTGATCGATATCCAGGGCCAGCACCGAAAACGGTTGGCGGTGGTTTTCCCAGTCCTCGAGGATCAGTTGCAGGCCGCGCCGGTTGGTCAGGCCGGTGAGCGAGTCGGTGACGTTCTCCAGGTTGAGCCGGCCCAGTTGCTGGTGCAGGGACAGCAGCGCCTTCTGCATGGCGTTTTTCAATTGCGCCGCCTCGTAGTACCAGGCCCTGACCTTGCTCACCGATTGCGCGGCGCTCGAGGAGCCCCAGTGCTCGGTCGAATTGGCCAGCTGCCAGAGCGGCTTGGTGATCAGTGAAGTCAGCCACCAGATGGCCAGCAACGACAGCAGCGACAGCGGCACGGCGTAACCGGCAACCTCCAGCATCAGTCGCTGCAGGCCTTCGAGGGTGATGTCGGTGGGCCGCTGGCTGATCACTCCCCAGCCGATACGGGGCACCGGCGCATAGCCGGTGAGCATGTCGATACCCTTGGAGTTGGTCAGCCGCCGGCTGCCGGTCTGTCCGGTGATGACCGCGTCGATCGCCGGATTGCCCTTGATCACCTCGCCAATCCGTGTGGGGTCCTGGTGGTAGATCAGCCGGCCCTGGGTATCGACCACGTAGAGATAGGAGCCGTCGCGGTAGTAGTGCTCGCCCAGCAGCGAATGCAGGATGTTCGGTTCGTTGAGGTAGATCCCGGCGCCGAGGTAACCCAGGTAATTGCCCTTGCCGTCGAAGATCGGATGGGAGATCTGGATCATCAGGTGGTTGTTGTTGCCCACATACGGGGTCGAGATATAGGGCTGGCGCGAGGCGCTGGCCTGGCGGGTGCCTTCGCTGACGGAAAGGGTTCCGGTCAGGTGCATCGACAGTGGCGAGGAGGCGATGATCCGGTTGTCGGCGCGAATGACCACCACCGAATTGAAGCTGTTGGTCTGGCGGCGCAAGCGGCGCGCCTCCTGCCACAGTCGGTCCGGCTGGTCCCAGATCTCCGGCAGCAGGTTGGCGCTCAGGGCCAGTTGCTGCTGGGTCGACTTGAGGAAGTCGTCGGTGGAGCTGGCCAGCTTCACGGCGTAGATGCGGTTGGCTTCCAGGGTCTGGGCCATCAGGAAGTTGCGCTGGGTCTGGTAGCTGGCGAAGAACAGGTTGCCGGCGGTCAGGGTGACAACGGCAAGCGAGAGCAACAGGATCAGTCGGCGCAGGTCGATACGTGGCATGAGTTTCTTATGAGAATGGCGAAATCGTTGGCCGATGGAGCCTGGGGGTAATGATAGAACAGTGCGGGCTGCAGGACGAAAGGACATCAGGCCGGCGAGTAAAAAAATGCCGTTCCACGACGAACGTTTTTCCTCGACGACGCCCTAATGTCTTGATTATCCGACCTGAAAAGGACAGCGGTATGACACTTTTCCTGATCATCGCCCTCGAGTTCGGCGCCATCGGGGCTGCCATCTGGGCACTGGGACATTTCGACAGGCGGCCGCAGCGGCGCTGGGCCATGCGCCAGCCCAGTGTGAGTTGGGAGTATGGCCCGGAGCGGGAGGGCTCCCTCGAACTGTTCGGGGAAGCCATCCTGGTGGTTTCGCTGGTGTTGCTGGCGGTGTATCTGTTTCTCTGACTCAGAAGATGTAGTCGGTGGTCAGGAAACTCGACTCGCGATTACGGATGATGTCGCTGATCAGCGCCTTGTTGCTTTCCTGGAACTTGGTCGCCACCAGCGTGCGGATCGAGAACACCCGTAGCGCGTCGTGAACCGAGAGAGTGCCCTCGGCGGAGTTCTTGCGGCCGTTGAACGGGTAGGTGTCCGGGCCGCGCTGGCACTGGGCATTGATATTGATCCGCCCGACCTGGTTGGCGAAGGTGTCCACCAGCCGCCCGACCTGGGCCGAGTGGGTACCGAAGATGCTCAGTTGCTGGCCGAAGTCCGATTCCAGCACGTAGTCGATCACTGTCTCCAGGTCGCGATAGGGCACGATCGGCACCACCGGGCCGAACTGTTCCTCCTGGTACACGCGCATCTGCGCGTTCACCGGGTACAGCACCGCCGGGTAGAAGAACGAGGCACGGGTCTGGCCGCCGCCGGGGTTGACCACCCGCGCGCCCTTGGCGACCGCATCGGCCACCAGGCCGTTGAGATAGTCGACCTTGCTCGCTTCCGGCAGCGGCGTCAGTGCCACGCCATGGTCCCAGGGCATGCCGGGCAACAGGCTCTGCACCTTGCGATTGAATTTCTCGATGAAGGCCTCGACCACGTCCTCGTGGACGAACAGGATCTTCAGCGCGGTGCAGCGCTGTCCGTTGAACGACAGCGAGCCGGTCACCGATTCGTTGACCGCGTTGTCCAGGTCCACCTCCGGCAGCACGATCCCCGGGTTCTTCGCGTCCAGGCCCAGGGCCGCGCGCAGGCGGTGGGGGCGCGGGTGCAGTTTCTTCAGGTCGCTGGCGGCCTTGTTGGTGCCGATGAAGGCGAAGATGTCGATCTTGCCGCTGGCCATCAGCGCGCTGACGGTTTCCCGGCCGCTGCCGTAGATCACATTGATCACCCCGGCCGGGAAGCTGTCGCGGAAGGCTTCCAGCAACGGGCGGATCAGGAGCACGCCGAGCTTGGCCGGCTTGAACACCACGGTGTTGCCCATGATCAGTGCCGGGATCAGCGTGGTGAAGGTCTCGTTCAGCGGGTAGTTGTAGGGGCCCATGCACAGCGCCACGCCCATGGGCGCGCGGCGGATCTGGCCGAGGGTGTCCTGTTCCAGCTCGAAGCGGCTGGAGCGGCGGTCCAGCTCCTTGAGGGCGTTGATGGTGTCGACGATATAGTCGCAGGTGCGGTCGAACTCTTTTTCCGAGTCCTTGAGGTTCTTGCCGATCTCCCACATCAGCAACTTGACCACCGCCTCGCGCTGTTCGCGCATGCGCCGCAGGAAGGCTTCGACATGCTGGATGCGTTCGGCCACGCGCAGGGTCGGCCATTGGCCCTGGCCACGGTCGTAGGCGCGGACCGCCGCATCGAGGGCGGTGAGGGCGGTTTCAGCGTCCAGCAGCGGGGTGCTGCCGAGGATCACCTGCTCGTCGCCGTCGGGGCCGGCCAGATACACCGGGCTGCGCACTTGCGCCAGTGGGCCGCTCCAGGTACGCAGGGCGCCGTCCACCAGGTATTCGCGTTGTTCCAGTTGGCCGTCGAGCCGGTACTTTTCCGGAATGTCCGCAGCGGCGGGAAACAGTGAGTCGAGCAGCTTCTGATCGGTCATGAGGCAATACCCTGTCTGATGGGAAGGACGCTGAAACGCTTCAGTGCATGCTGGTGTTTTATCACGAAACATCTTAGTCCCGTCCACTACAAACGACAGGTCGGTTGAAGGGCAGGGGCGCAGGCCGCAAAATGGCACTCTTTTTTCTTTTCAAGGCGATCTTCATTTATGACGCTGGCAACGTTGCTTCTGTTCCTGATCAGTGCGGCGGCAATCATCGCCATGCCGGGCCCGACGGTGCTTTTGGCCCTGCACAACGGCTCCAACCACGGTGTACGGGCGGCGGCCTGGGGCATGGGCGGGGCGGTGCTGGCCGATGCCCTGCTGGTCACGGCGGTGGCCTGTGGCCTGGGCATCCTGCTGCAGGCCAGCGAGACGCTGTTCCAGGCGGTGAAATGGGTGGGGGCGGGCTACCTGGTGTGGCTCGGCTGGAAAATGCTGCGTTCGAGCGGAGCCCTGGCCGAACTGCCGGTGGAGCAGGGCTCCAGTCGCAGCGTCGGGTTGTTCGTGCGCTGCTTCGTGGTGGCCCTGACCAACCCCAAGGCCTTGCTGTTCATGTCGGCCTTCCTGCCGCAGTTCATCGACAGCACGCAGCCGCAACTGCCGCAGTACGCGGCGCTGGCCGTGGTGCTGACGCTGCTCAATGTCAGCATCATGCTGTTTTACGCGCTGTGCGGCGCCCGCTTGCTCAGTCGCTTGCAGGGCGGGCACCTGCGGGCGTTCAACCGGGTGACCGGTGGACTGCTGATGACCCTGGGTGGGGTGTTGGCGTTTTATCGGCGGGGGAGTACGGCCTGACGAGCCAGGCCGTTGGATCGAGTGGTCTTCTCAGCAAGCCGCGGCGTTGATGAATGCCTCATCGAGCGTACGGGCGCTGTAGCTGTCCCGAAATGATTGCCCATCGGCAAAGCGCCTGAACTGCTTATGACTGATCATGTAGAAACAGTCGCAGTGTTCGGCGATCTCATTGACGTTGTGCGACGAAACCAGAATGGCCTTCCCACTCTGAGCCGCACCATGCAGGCACTGCCAAATGTAGTGCCTGAACTCCGGGTCTACACCCGCTGTTGGCTCATCAAGAATGATCAGGTCAGCCTCTATCGACAGCAAAGAAAGGGTGAAGAACCAGCGTTTTTCTCCATAACTGCATAGCGATGACTTCTTCTTCCAGATCTCCTGATAGCGTTCCGTGATGCTCGGGCTCCATGATGAAAGCCTGCTCAACACCTGTGCCTGGGAGATCTGTTTGGATGAGCACAGCAGGTTGGTCATCCTGAATATGTCGAACATGCGCAGGGCGGGAGGCGTTGTGAGTATCTGTGAGAGATAGAGCTGCTTGGCGAAGGTATTGATCACCTTGCCTCTGGCGGGTTTTCTCAGTTTGCAGATGATGTCGAAGAAGGTGGTTTTCCCTGAGCCGTTCGAGCCGAGCAGGCCGGTAATCGCCCCGGCTTCTGCCGTGAGTGAAGCCTCCTTGAAAAGGACCTTGTTCTCATAGTTGAAGGACAGGAGATTGGCTTGCAGGGAGTTCATCAGTACCGGCTCCATACAGGGTTGATGCGGAGCAGCTTGACGCTGATTGCCATGCTGACGGTAAACAGGACGATAGACAGCAGCACCCACTCATATTGCTGGTTGAGCCCCAGCGCCATCAGTTGCGATGCATGCCACAAGGGATTGCTGGTGTTGAGCGCTGCAAGCATGGAGTTCTCGGAAACACCGCGTGACAGGCCAAGTACCAGCATGACCAGCGACACCGCCGATAACAGGGTATTGGCGTTCTGGAAGTTGATGGGCAGTAGCGCTAACAAAACTCCTAGTGAGCAGAAGAACAGGTAATTGACCTGGAATCTTATCAGGATAAGACTGAATTCGCGGATTGAGTAGGATTCGAAAGGCAGGCGCGTGCTCAGATAAAAGGTGGCGCAATAGATGGTTGCAATGGTCAGGTAGGCCAAGTTCTGGGCAATGAGGAAAACCAGCCTTGCTTTACGGTTGTAGGCGAATGAGCGGATGAACCCGCTCTCCCGACGGCCAATGATGTAGAAGGAAAAGCCGAATAGGGCGACATTTGAGGCGACGTAGGCGTAGAACCAGGCGGTGCGCTGGATATAGTCATCGGAAAAGGCAAGGCTTTCTCCCTTGAACAGTACCAGCAGGTAAAAGGCTGCACAGGGGGAAATGATGATCCAGAAGAGCGCTATGGGCTCCTTGAGTTGTTCCTTGATGAATAGCAGGGCCAAGTTTCCTGCACGATAGGCGGTACAGGCTTTCATGTGGCTGCATCCTGAGTGGTGGGGACACTATCTATAGTGGCTGGGAGGAGGTGCTGCCACTCAGGAGGTTCTTTCTGTGGGAATTTTCTTTATGGAGTTTTTCTTCAGGTGGATAGGTACTTCGTCAAGCTCTGTCGTTTTCAAGATGGAATAAGAGAGGATGGGGGCGTTGTTGTAAGAGACTTCCTTCAAGAGAAAAGGAGATCTTCAATTGTCGGTTTGAGATTACCGCTCCACTGGCCTGAACTGGAAAATGGAGCGGTAGGATGGACTCATTGCCTCAGACCTTCGGATCCTCATGCGCCTTGAGCGGGTGCGCATACTGCGGCTTGAGCTTGCCGTCCTTGTCCAGCAGCCAGGCGTCGAGGATCTCGCGTACCACGGGGCCGGCGACGCGGCCGCCGGCCTCGCCGTTCTCGATCATCACCGAAATCACGATCTGCGGATCCTCCGCCGGGGCGAAGCCGACGAACAGGGCGTTGTCGCGGTGACGCTCGGCGGTCTTGAGGCGGTCGTAGCGCTCGCCCTGCTTGATCGCCACCACCTGCGCGGTACCACTCTTGCCGGCGATGCGGTATTGCGCACCCTGCGCCGCCGCCCGGGCGATGCCGCGAGGGTCGTGCATCACCAGTTGCATGGCGTAGTTGACCTGTTCCCACTCCCGCGGATCGCGCAGCACCAGGTTCGGAATCGGATGCTCGTCCACCGGCGCCTCCTGGCCGATCGTCTTGGCCAGGTGCGGGCGGTTCCACACGCCCTTGTTGGCGATCAGGGTGGTGGCCTGGGCCAGTTGCAGCGGGGTGACCTGCATGTAGCCCTGGCCGATGCCGAGGATCACCGTCTCGCCCGGGAACCAGGCCTGGCGGCGAGTGGCGCGTTTCCACTCGCGGGACGGCATCAGGCCGGGGGATTCCTCGAACATGTCCAGGGAGACCTTCTGGCCGATGCCGAACTTGTCCAGGTACTCGTGCAGGCGGTCGATGCCGAGCTTGTTGGCCAGGTCGTAGAAGTAGGTGTCGTTGGAGCGCATGATAGCCGCGTTGAGGTCGACCCAGCCGTCGCCGCTGTGGTTCCAGTTACGGTATTTGTGCTCGACGTTCGGCAGTTGGAAGTAGCCGGGGTCGAACACCCGTGTCGTCGGCGAGATCACGCCGCTGTCGAGGCCGGCGATCGCCACTTCCGGCTTGATCGTCGAGCCCGGCGCATAGAGCCCGCGCAGGGCGCGGTTGAACAGCGGGCGGTCGATGGAGTCGCGCAGGGCCGAGTAGTCCCTGGCGCGGATGCCGGTGACGAACAGGTTGGGGTCGAAGCTCGGCTTGCTGACCATCGCCAGCACTTCGCCGGTCTTCGGATCGATGGCCACCACCGAGCCGCGGCGGTCGCCCAGGGCGTTTTCCGCAGCTTCCTGCAGCTTGATGTCCAGGCTCAGGACGATGTTCTTGCCGGGAATCGGATCGGTGTGCCTGAGCACCCGCATCACCCGGCCCTGGGCGTTGGTCTCGACTTCCTCGTAGCCGACATGGCCATGCAGTTCGCTCTCGTAGAAGCGCTCGATGCCGGTCTTGCCGATGGACTGGGTGCCGCGGTATTCCACCGGGTCGAGCTGCTTGATTTCCTTCTCGTTGATCCGCCCGACATACCCCACCGAATGGGCGAAGTGGTCGCCCAGCGGGTAATGCCGGACGAACTGCGGCTCGACCTCGATCCCCGGCAGCTTGAATTCGTTCACCGCCAGCAGGGCGATCTGCTGTTCGGTCAGTTCGTAGAGCAGGGTCACCGGCTCGAACGGATGGCGTGACTGCTTGAGCGCCTTGGCGAACATCGCCCGGTCTTCTTCCGGCAGGTTGAGCACGTTCATCACCGTGTCCAGCACCTGGGCGACATTGCCTGCACGTTCGCGGGTCAGCGTCATGTTGAAGCTGGGCTGGTTGTCGGCCAGCACTTCGCCGTTGCGGTCGAAAATGATCCCGCGCTCCGGTGGAATCGGCAGCACGTGAACGCGGTTGTTCTCCGAAACGGTGGAGTTGTAGCTGAACTCGACGACCTGGAGGAAGTACAGGCGGCCCACGAGGGCGCCGGCCAGGCCCAGCACCAGCAGCCCGCAGGCGATCAGGCGCTTGTTGACCAGGCGTTTTTCGGTCTCGTGATCCTTGAGATGAATGGGATCGGACATGCGGAACCTGTCTCGTGCAAAGGAAAATGACTATGAAGGCGGCGGCTAATAGGGAAAATGCATAGCTGGCTATTTAAAACGGCGCACAAGATAGCAAGAAGCACCGGATTTAGGGACGTTATTGCCGCAGCATCCGCCAAAAGGCGGCGAGGGCGGGGCGGTTCGAGCCTGCAATCCCTTCGGTTAAACCACGGTACAAACGTTTCAAGATGTTTCTTTTATTGATGTTATATCGTATCGAAATTAGATTCTGCCGCCTCATCCCTCTCCGTAAGCTATCGATATGACGCCCACTTCCGGGCCGTTCGCCTCATCGGCCGGTCCCAACCTCCGTCTCTGTGCCATCGATGCGCTGCGTGGCTTTGTCATGCTGTGCATGGTGCTCGATCATGTTCGTGAAACTTTTTTCATGCACCGCCAGGTCAGCGACCCAGTCGATGCGCTGACGGTCGCGCCGGACCTGTTCTTCACCCGCCTGCTCGCCACCCTCTGTGCGCCGGTGTTCATCTTCCTCACCGGTCTGTCGGCGTTTCTCTACAGCCAGAAGCACAGCGCTCGCGAGACGTCGATCTTCCTGCTCAAACGCGGCGTCTTCCTGGTGCTGCTGGAGCTGACCCTGGTCTGCTTCGCCTGGAACGGCGAGTTCCCACCCAAGACCCTGTGGCTGCAGGTGATCTGGTGCATCGGCCTCTGCATGATCGTGCTGGCCGGCCTGCTGCACCTGCGGCGGGCCTGGCTGGTATGGCTCGGGCTGGTGATCGTCGGCGGGCACAATCTGCTTGATGGCATAGTGCTGGGGCCCGAGTCGCCGTTCTTCATCCCCTGGTCGGTGCTGCACCAGAAGGTTTTCATCCAGCTCACCGAGTACACCCGTGCCCGCACCACCTACCCGGTACTGCCGTGGATCGGCGTGATCCTGCTCGGCTGGAGTATCGGCCCCTGGTTCGCCAGCGGCGTCGAGTCGGCGGTGCGTCGCGCCCGCCTGCTGAAACTCGGCGGTGGCCTGCTGCTAGCGTTTGTGTCGATCCGCTACCTGAACGTTTATGGCGACGCACCCTGGGTGCATACCGGCGATGCACTGCGCACGGTCATGAGCTTCCTGAGTGCGAAGAAGTATCCACCGTCGCTGATGTTCCTGCTGCCGACCCTGGGCGTCGGCCTGTTGCTGCTGGCCCTGTTCGAGCAGCTGCAGCAACGCAAGGTGGTGGCGATCCTGGCGATCTATGGCGGGGCGCCAATGTTCTTCTACCTGTTGCACCTGTATGTGCTGAAGGCGATGTACCTGCCGGCCTTTGCCTTCTGGGGCGCGACCGAGGGTGGGGTCTATGCGTTCAGCCAACTCTCCAGCGTCTGGCTGCTGAGCCTGCTGCTGGGCTTCGCGCTGTTCTTCCCGACCCGCTGGTTCGCCCGGCTCAAGCAGCGGCGGCGGGATATCGCCTGGCTCAAGTACTTCTGAGGCGTGCAGGGTGGGCCATGGCTGTGCCAATTCGTCGCAAGGCCGCAGCCGCCTTTATCCGTGACTTCGTCGAACGGCGCAAAGTCGAAGGTTTTGTGCGCTCTGCGTTGGTCCAGAGTGGCCAGAGCGATGTTACTGTGGCACCGCCTGCGTGAAAAACCGGGTCCGTCCCCTGACAACAACTGCAAGACGCGCGAAAGCGCTTGTCGAGATTGAGGTAGATAAATGGCCAAGGCCGCCGATGTCGTTGTGCAATGCCTGGAAAACGAAGGTGTCGAGTATGTGTTCGGCATTCCTGGCGAGGAAAACCTCGACCTGCTGGAATCGCTGCGCAAGTCGCCGATCAAGCTGGTCCTGACCCGCCACGAGCAGTCCGCCGGCTTCATGGCCGCCACCTACGGCCGCCTGACCGGCAAGACCGGCGTCAGCCTGTCGACCCTCGGCCCCGGCGCGACCAACCTGGTGACCGCCAGTGCCTACGCCTACCTGGGCGGCATGCCGATGATGATGATCACCGGCCAGAAGCCGATCAAGAAGTCCAAGCAGGGCCGATTCCAGATCATCGACGTCTGCGGCATGATGGACCCGATCACCAAGTACACCCACCAGTTCGCCTCGGCCGACAACATCCCGGCGCGCATGCGCGAAGCCTTCCGCCTGGCTGAAGAAGAGAAACCCGGTGCCGTGCACCTGGAACTGCCGGAAGACATCGCCGCCGAGCAGACCGACTCGATGCCGATCCCGCCGAGCCTGCACCGCCGCCCGCTGGCCGAGCACAAGGCCGTCGAAGCTGCCGTGGAGAAACTGCAGAAGGCCCGCAGCCCGATCCTGGTGATCGGCGCCGGTGCCAACCGCAAGATGACCGCCAAGGTCCTCAAGCAACTGATCGACCAGACCGGCATCCCGTTCATCACCACCCAGATGGGCAAGGGCGTGGTCGACGAGCGTCACCCGCGTTTCCTCGGCAACGCCGCGCTGTCGTCCGGCGACTTCGTCCACCGCGCCGTCGAAGCGGCCGACCTGATCGTCAACATCGGCCACGACGTGATCGAGAAGCCGCCGTTCTTCATGGTCCGTGGCGGCACCGAAGTCATCCACATCAACTTCCGCTCCGCCGAAGTCGATGCGGTGTACTTCCCGCAGATCGAAGTGATCGGCGACATCGCCAACGCCGTCTGGCAGATCGGCGAAGCCCTGGGCGACAACCCGCACTGGGACTTCAGCCGCCTGATGGCGATTCGCGAAGCCAACGAGGCGCAGATCGCCGAAGGCGCCGACGACAACCGCTTCCCGGTGTACCCGCAGCGCCTGGTCGCCGACATCCGTCGCGTGCTGCCGTCCGAAGGCATCGTCGCCCTGGACAACGGCATCTACAAGATCTGGTTCGCCCGCAACTACAAGGCGCACAAGCCCAACACAGTGCTGCTGGACAACGCCCTGGCGACCATGGGCGCCGGCCTGCCCTCGGCGATGGCGGCGCACCTGGTGCACCCGGATCGTCCGGTGATCTCGGTCTGCGGCGACGGCGGTTTCATGATGAACAGCCAGGAACTGGAAACCGCGGTGCGCCTGGGCATGCACATCACCGTGGTGATCCTGCGTGACGACGGCTACGGCATGATCCGCTGGAAGCAGGCGAACATGGGCTTCACCGACTTCGGCCTGGACTACGGCAACCCGGACTTCGTCAAGTACGCCGAAGCCTATGGCGCCAACGGCCACCGCGTGGAAAGCGCCGAGGGCCTGCTGCCGCTGCTCGAACACTGCATCAAGACCCCGGGCGTGCACGTGATCGACTGCCCGATCGACTACTCGGAGAATGACTTCATTCTCAACAACGAGCTCAAGCGTCGCGCATTGCTGGTCTGATCTAGATCACATGAGCCCGGTGCAATTCGGTCAGTGACAGGGCCTTGAGGTCGGCCAACTGCGAATCGCGACGATCGCGAGGATGTGGCAGGTCGACCGCCAGGGCCTGGCGAATGCGGCTGGGGCGGTTATCCATCACCAGCACCCGGTCGCTCAGGTACAACGCTTCGTCGACATCGTGAGTCACCAGCAACAGCGCGATGCCATGCCGCCGAGCCAGTTGCAGGAGCAAATCCTGCAACTTCATGCGGGTAAAGGCGTCGACCGCGCTGAATGGCTCGTCGAGCAGCAGCACCCGTGGTTTCGAATACAATCCGCGTGCAATCGCCACCCGTTGCGCCATGCCGCCTGACAGTTGCTTGGGCAAGGCCTGGGCGAAACCACTCAGACCGACCTCCTCGATCAGTTGTGTCACCCAGGCGCGGTCGTAACCCTCGTCTTCACTGAAGCCGATGTTCTGCTCCACCGTCAGCCAGGGCATCAGGCGGGGTTCCTGGAAGACGAAAGCGATGGGCGAGGTCGTGTGTTTCAGTTCACCTTCGAAGTCCTTTTCCAACCCGGCGACGATCCTCAGCAGCGTGCTCTTGCCGCAGCCGCTGGGGCCCAGCAGGCTGACGGTTTCCCCTGCGTGCAGTTGCAGACTGACCTGCCTGAGCACGGTGGTCTGGGCAAACGCCTTGCGTTCGACGTAGAGGTCCAGCAGTGTTTCGCTCATGTTCAAGACTCCCGGTCCTGGCCATTGAAAGTGTCGCGCCAGGACAGCCAGCGTTTTTCCAGGCCGGCCAGCAGGCCGTCGCTGAGTTTGCCGAGCAGGGCCAGAACGATAATCGCCGCCAGCACGATATCCGGGCGCGAGGTTTCCCGGCCGTCGCTGAGCAGGTAACCCAGGCCCTTGGTTGCGGCGATCAACTCGGCGGCCACCAGGAACATCCACGCCAGACTCATGCCGCTGCGCAGGCCGGTGAACAGCCCCGGCAGGGCCGCCGGCAGCAGGATTCGGCGCACCAGCCGGTAACGGCTGAAGCCGAGCATCTGTCCGACCTCGACCAGTTTGCGGTCAATATTGCGGATCGCCGCGACACCGTTGAGGTACACCGGGAAAAATGCGCCGATGGCGATCAGGACGATCTTCGAGGTTTCATCGATGCCCAGCCATAACAGCAGCAGGGGCACCCAGGCCAGGCTCGGGATCGAGCGCAGTCCGGCGAACGTCGGTTCCAGGTAGGCTTCGGCTTCGCGGCTGAGTCCGACCCAGGCGGCGAAGAGCAGGGCCAGGCCGGTACCGATGGCGAAGCCGCTGAGCACCCGCAGCAGGCTGGCGCCAATGTGTTTCCACAGAGCTCCCTGACCGAGATCGCGCAGGGTCAGGACGATATCGCTCGGTGCCGGCATCTGATACGCGGGCACCCACCCGAGGCGCACCACTCCCTCCAGCAGGGCGATGATCAGCACCGGCAGCACCAGCCCCTTGAGTCGCCGAGGCCAGACCGACGTGGTGCCGGCGGCGGGGGCGGGTGTGTCCAGGGCGGCAGGCAGGGCTTTGCTTTTGGCGTTCATGGGGGCTCCCGGGACGCGCTTACTGGCGGGCGACCGCGACAGGGTTGAACCGGGTTTCGATCAACTGGTCGATGACCTGATCGACATTCACCCCACGACGAACCAGCTCCTCGGATACCAGGATCGGGGCGGCGGCTTTCGAGGCCACCAGGTCCTGAGGGCCGAGACGGGCGTTTTTCAGGTCGGTGCGCGACAGTTGCAGCTTGGCCACATCCAACGGCAGGCCGGATTCGCTGGCCAGCAGGCCGGCCAGTTCGTCAGGGTTGTGCAGGGCCCACTCGCGGGCTTTTTCATAGGCGCCGATTACGGTTTCGATGGTCTGTGGATGTTCCTTGGCAAACTTCTCAGTGACGCTGATCACCCCGTAGCTGTTGAAGTCGGGATTGCGGTAGAGCAGGCGCGAACCGGCCTGGAGTTCGCTGGCGGCCATGTGCGGATCGAGCCCGGCCCAGGCGTCGACGTCGCCTTTTTCCAGGGCGGTGCGGCCATCGGGATGCTGCAGGTGCACCAGTTCCACGTCGTTCTTGCCCAGGCCGGCCTGCTGCAGGGCGCGCAGGGTGAACAGGTAGGGGTCGGTGCCCTTGGTGGCGGCGATCTTCTTGCCCCTGAGGTCGGCGAGGCTCTGGTAAGGCGAGTCCTTGCGCACCAGCAGTGCGGTCCACTCGGCGCGACTGTAGACATAGATCGACTTGATCGGGCTGCCGTTGGCCCGGCTGAGTACGGCAGCCAGGCTGGCTGAGGAGCCGAAGTCGACGCCACCGCTGTTGAGGTATTCCAGGGAACGGTTGCTGCCCTGGCTCAGGACCCAGGTGACCTTGGTCTGCGGCAGGGCTTTCTCCAGCCAGCCGAAATGCCGCAATGCCAGGCTGACCGGCGAGTAATAGGCGTAGTCCAGTTTGACTTCGGCCGGGGTGGTTTCGGCGGCCTGCGCCAGCGGATGCAGGCCCAGTACCAGCGCCGTGGCGGCGGCCAGAAGGCGGGCGGCCTTGGTGATCGGGTTGAGGGATTTCATCGAATGCTCCAGGGAGAGGGACTGCAGGGCTTATTCTTAATTAAGCAGTCATGGTGATGATGAGCTGCTTAAAAGGAATAATGCAGTCTCTATGCCAGCTGTGTGCAGGGCTTGCCCTCAAAGAGCCTACGATGACGCTCTGTGTGGGAACGATCCAATGAAAAGGAGGGTGCCAGCGCGATAGCTATTGCCGGCAATCCGGCTCCTGCCGGGGGGGCGCTGGTGTTTGTTCGCATGCACTTTGTTGAACGGCTGTTGCTCCAGCAACATGACAAACATGTTTCAAAAAATGTTGCGGTCGATCGTTTCGACCCGGCATGCTGACGGGCTTGTTCCACCACGCGAAGATCCTGCCCTCATGTCAGCCGTGGCCGCTCACTCGACCGACTCCGCCTCCCGCCGTGCGGCGATTGTCCTGGCACTGTGTCTGCCCAGCGATGTCCTGCTGTACCTGCTGCTGCCGATGAACACCCAGGCCTTTGGCGTGACCCTGGCTCAGGCCGGGGTGTTGCTGGCGGCCAACCGGCTGGTGCGGATCTTCGGTTACGGCCATGTGCTGCGCTATTACGCCCGTCAGGGCGACCGCGCCACCCTGATGCTGGCCGCGGCCGTCAGTGCCGTGTGCGCCCTGGGCAATTCGCTGATTTCAGGGTTCTTCTGGCTGCTGCTGTTGCGCCTGGGCTGGGGCCTGTCGTTTGCCGCGTTGAACCTGTCGACGCAGGTGCTGGCGACCCTCGAGCCTGCCGGCGCGGCACGCCGGGCAGGGCGCTCGCGGGGGATCATCGCCATCGGTCCGATGATCGCCCTGGCCCTGGGGGGCTGGTTGAGTCTGCAGATCGGCCCGCGGCTGATTTTCCTGCTGCTGTGCGCCACTTCATTGATCGGCCTGTGGGTGGCGCACGGCCTGCCGAGCCAGGGGCACGAGCTGGCGGCGCCGGTCGGGCGACGCTTCAAGTGGCCGGACAGTGTCGCGCTCTGGTCCTTCGTCGAAGGGGTAGCGCTGGACGGGCTGTTCATCTTCGGCCTGTCGCTGCAGGCCAGTGCCGTGCTCGGTGGCGATGCGGTGGTGATCGCCGGCGGGCTGATGGCTTTGCGCTATGTCTCGGAAATGTTCCTCAGCCCCCTCGGCGGGCGGGTGGCCGACCGCTATGGCGTGGTACGCATGCTGTTGCTGTTCTCGATTCTCAGCGGTCTGGCCCTGGCAGCCTTCGGCAGCCACTGGCTGATTCTCGGCGCCGGTTCGGTGCTGGTCCTGCGGGCGCTGCAATTGCCGCTGGTGGTGACCCTGGTGGCCGAGCGCAATCCCGGCGCCGGGCGTGTCCAGGCCCTGGCCTCGAATGCGGTATGGCGCGACATCGGTGCCGGTGTCGGCCCGTTACTGGCGGGTGTGCTGCTGCCGGTCGCCTCGGCCAGTTGGGTCTATTCCCTGGCCGGCCTGGCCATTGCCCTCAGTGCACTGGCCTGCGCGCGTTACAAGGCTGATTGAGTCGTTCGAATGCTGCATCCGTTCCCCTGATGATTGCACCCTGCGCAAGAGTCCGGTGTGGCGATCGACGCGGCTGCCGGGTATGCTCAGCCCATGCAAATACCTGATCTGAATCTGCTGGTAGCCCTCGACATCCTGCTCGAAGAAGGCTCGGTCACCGCGGCCGCCCGGCGCATGAACCTCAGTGCCCCGGCCATGAGTCGCACGCTGACGCGCATCCGCGAAGCCCTCAATGACCCGATCCTGGTCCGCTCCGGGCGTGGTCTGGCGCCGACCCCGCGGGCGCTGGAGCTGCGCGAACAGGTGCGCGGCGTGGTGGAGCTGGCCCATGGGGTCTTCGCCCCCGGCCAGGAAACCGACCTGACGACCCTGGAGCGGACCTTCAGCGTGCGGGCCAACGACATGTTCTTCGGCGCTTTCGGCAACCAGTTGCTCGAACGCCTGGCCCGGGACATGCCCAACGCCACGCTGCGCATGGTGCCGGAAGGCGATACCGACGACGATGCGCTCAACGAGGGGCGCATCGACCTGGCGATCTGTGCCCCTCGCAAGTTCGGTGCCGATATCAAGGTGCAACGTCTGTTCAACACTTCGCTGATCGGTATCGCCCGGGCAGGTCATCCGCTGTTCGACGAGGAACTGGATGCCGAGCGCTTTGCCCGCTACGACCATATCAGCGTGTCGCGCCGTGGCCGGGCGCGTGGGCCGATCGATGCGCTGCTGGCCGAGCTGAATCTGCGGCGGCGGGTCTCCCTGGTGCTGCCGACCTTTCATGCGGCGATGTTCGCCGTGGCCGGCTCCGACCTGATCCTGCCGTCGATACCGCGGCCAATGGTGCGCAACCTGATAAGTCTGGGGCTGCCCCTGCGCACTTTCGAATTGCCGGTGCCGGTGGAAACCATCGTGGTGATCCAGGCCTGGCATCCCCGGCTGGACAATGACCACGCCCATCGCTGGTTGCGCCGCACGCTGAAGGACATGTGCGACGCTACGCCGGCGTAATCATTGCGCCTGGTGCAATCCAGTTGTAGATATTTGTCAATTTTTATAGCTTCAGGCCCTGCATAGACTCGGATTTCCCAGTGAAACCGGAGTTTTTGCGATGTCTCTTCCCTCCGAGCCTGCCCGGACGGCCGGCTCATGACCGCCCTGCAAACCAGCCTGCCGCTGGCGGCCGCAGCCAGGCCCGCAGCGGCCGCCACACCTTTGGGCCTGCGCATCGGCGTCGGCCTGGTCGGCGTGTTGCTGGCGGTGCTGGCCTCGGGCTTCAACGAAAACGTGACCAAGGTGGCGATGGCCGATATCCGCGGCGCCATGGGCCTGAGCTACGACCAGGGTACCTGGCTGATTGCGGCCTACGCAGCGATGTCGGTCAGCGCCATGGCCTTTGCCCCCTGGTGCGCCGTGACCTTTTCCCTGCGCCGCTTCACCCTCTGCGCCATCGGCAGCTTGCTGGTACTGGCCCTGCTGGCGCCGTTCGCACCCAATACCCAGGTGCTGATGCTGATCCGCGTGGTTCAGGGCTTTGCCGGCGGCGCCTTGCCGCCGATGCTGATGTCGGTGGCGCTGCGCTTCCTGCCGCCGGGCATCAAGCTCTATGGCCTGGGCGGCTATGCCCTGACCGCGACTTTCGGCCCCAGCTTCGGCACGCCCCTGGCCTCCTGGTGGGTGGAATACGCCGGCTGGCAATGGGCGTTCTGGCAGGTCATCCCGCTCGGGCTGGTGGCCATGGCCTGCGTGGCCTGGGGCATACCGCAGGACCCGCTGCGCCTGGAGCGCTTGCGCCAGTTCGACTGGCGCGGGCTGCTGCTGGGTTTTCCCGGCCTGGTGATGCTGGTGCTCGGCCTGCAGCAGGGCGAGCGCCTGGGCTGGTTCGATGCGCAGCTTATCCGGGTGCTGGTCGGCGGTGGATTGCTGTTGCTGGTGCTGTTCTTTATCAACGAATGGTCGCACCCGCTGCCGTTCTTCAAGTTGCAGATGCTCGGCATCCGCAACCTGACCCACGCGCTGGTCACCCTCGGTGGCGTGCTGTTCGTGCTGCTGGCGGTGATCATGATCCCGTCCAGCTACTTGGCCCAGGTCCAGGGCTACCGGCCGTTGCAGACCGCGCCGGTGCTGCTCTGGGTCGCCGTACCGCAACTGCTGGCGCTGCCGCTGGTGGTCGCGCTGTGTAACAACCGGGTGGTGGATTGCCGCTGGGTGCTGGCCACCGGGCTGTTCCTGCTGGCATTGGTCTGCGTGATCGGCTCCCAGGTCACCGTGGCCTGGAACCGCGAGAACTTCTACCTGTTGCAGGCCATTCAGATCGTGGCCCAGCCGATGGCGGTGATCCCGTTGCTGATGCTCTCGACCGGCAGCATCACCCCGGCGGATGGGCCATTCGCCTCGGCCTGGTTCAACACCATCAAGGGCTTTGCCGCAGTGGCGGCGGGCAGCCTGCTGGAAACCCTGACGGTGCGCCGCGAGCACTTTCACTCCAGTCACCTGGTCGACCGCCTGGGCAGCCAGCCCTGGCTGGCGGACTCGGTGGAGCCTGGGCAACTGGCCCATCGGCTGCACGAGCAGGTGGTGACCCTGACCAGCGCCGACCTCTACCTGTGCGTGGCGGGCCTCGCCATCGCGCTGATCCTGTTGATCCCGATCCTGCCGACGCGCATCTACCCACCGCGCGCCGCGGCCTGATCTCCCCCTTTTTCGGACACTGACCATGAATACTTCAATTTCACGCAAACCCCTGCTGATCCTCGCCGTGCTCCTGGCCGGCGCCTTGCTTTACGGACTCTGGTACCTGCTGCTCGGCGGCGGCCCGGTGCAGAGCACCAACGATGCCTACGTCAACGCCGACTACACCCTGGTGGCACCGAAAGTCGCCGGCTTCATCGGCCAGGTGCTGGTGCGTGACAACCAGCGGGTAGAGGCGGGGCAGGTGCTGGTGCGCATCGATGACCAGGACTACCAGGCCGACCTGGCGGCGGCCCGCGCCGGTGTCGCCAGTGCCCGGGCACAGCTGGCCAATGCCGCGGCGAGCCTCCTGCGCCAGCAGGCGCTGATCGAGCAGGCGCGGGCGGTGGTCGACGCCGATCAGGCCGATGTGCAGTTCGCCGCCCATGAGTGGCAGCGTTACCAGCACCTGGCCGGGCAGGGCGCCGGCACCCTGCAGAATGCCCAGCAGGCCGAGACCCGCCAGCGCACCGCCGCGGCCCGGCTGGCCGAACACCGGGCGGCCCTGGAGGCGACCCGCAAGCAGACCGATGTCCTGCTGGCCCGGCGCGATACCGCCCAGGCGGCCGTGCAGCAGGCCGAGGCACGCCAGGCACGGGCCGAACTGGACCTGGCGCACACCGTGCTGGTGGCGCCGTTCGACGGCGTGGTCGGGCGGCGCAGTGTGCGCCAGGGCGCCTATGTCAAGCCGGGCGATGTGCTGCTGGCCGTGGTGCCGGTGAACGCAGCCTATGTCGTGGGCAACTTCCTCGAAAACCAGATGACCCATGTCAGCCCCGGCCAATCGGTGAGTATCACCGTCGACACCTTTGCCGATACGCCGCTGACGGGCCAGGTCGAGAGCATCGCCCCGGCCACCGGCGTGACCTTTGCCGCGATCGCTCCGGAGAATGCCAGCGGCAACTTCACCAAGGTGGTTCAGCGTATTCCGGTGAAGATCGTCCTCGACCGTGGGCAGCCGCTGCTTGAGCGCCTGCGGCCGGGCATGTCGGTGGAGGCGCGAATCGATACCGCTTCGACGGACGTGCGTGAGGTCAGCTTGCGATGAACCGGTATTTCCCCTGGTTGTTGATCACCACGCTGCTGGTACAGGGTTGCACGCTGGGCCCCGACTTTGAGGCGCCGAAGCCTGAGTTGGGTGAGCGTTGGCACACCCGGCAGGGCGAGCCCGGGCACAGCCAGCCGGCTGAGGGGGCGACCGAAGCCGCCTGGTGGGAGGGTTTCGCTGATCCTCAACTGGCCGCGCTGATGCGCCAGGTCCAGGCGGGCAATCTCGATCTGCAACGGGCCGCCAGCCGACTGGCGCAGAGTCGTGCGGCACGGCGCAGTATCGCCGCCGATGAACTGCCGAAGGTCGACGGCGCTGCCGGCTACAGCCGCGCGCGCAACAGCAGTCGGGGCCTGAGCGACCCTTCCGGCGAGAACGGCCGGCACGACTACAACCTCTGGAGCACCGGCCTGGGCATCAGTTGGGAGGCCGATCTGTGGGGGCGGGTGAAACGTTCGGTGGAGGCGGCCGACGCCAATGTGCAGGTCGCCGAAGAGGACCGCCGCGCCGTGCTGGTGACGATCCTGGCCGAAACCGCCCGCGATTATATCCAGCTGCGGGCGCTGCAGAACGAGCAGGCGGTGACCCGGCAGAACCTGGAGATTGCCCGACGGACCCGGGCCCTGACGCACCTGCGTCGCGACGAGGGCGTGGCCACCGAACTGGAAGTGGCCCAGGCCACGGCGCAGGTCGCCACCATCGAGGCGCAACTGCCGGCCCTGCAACAGGGCGAAGCGCGGTTGATCAATGCCCTCAGCCGCCTGATGGGGCTCGAACCCCAGGCCCTGGCCGGGCAGTTGCAGGCGGCGACGGCGATTCCCGTGCCACCCGCCAGCGTGCCGATCGGCCTGCCCAGCGAACTGGCACGACGGCGCCCGGACATCCGTCGGGCCGAGGCCGACCTGCATGCGGCCACGGCGGCCATTGGCATGGCCCGGGCGGACTTTTACCCGCGTATCAGCCTCTCCGGCAACCTCGGCTTCCAGGCGCTGCAGTTGTCCGACCTGGGCAGTTGGGGTTCGCATACGCTGGCCGTGGGGCCCAGCCTGAGTGTGCCGCTGTTCGAGGGTGGGCGCCTGCAAGGGCAGTTACAGTTGCGCGAGAGTCGCCAGCAGGAAGCCGCCTTGCGCTACCGGCAGACCGTGCTGGATGCCTGGCACGAGGTGGACGACGCGCTCAGTGCCTACCAGGCCGGGCAGCGTCGGCGCGACAGTTTGCACCAGGCGGTGGAGCAGAGCCGCCTGGCCCTGGCCAGTGCCCGCCAGCAGTACGAGCAGGGCACCGTGGACTTTCTCAACGTGCTGACGGTGCAGGGCGCCTTGCTCGCCAACGAGGACGCGCTGGTGGACAGCACGGCGGCGGTGTCGCTGGCGCTGGTCGGACTGTACGGGGCCCTTGGCGGTGGCTGGGAGCAGGCGCTGCCCGATCGCGCGATTCCGTGACGCTCCCGATGACAGCCTTCCCGGCGGCCCGGGTGGCTACACAAACTTCCTGCTGCGCGGTTATTCTGAAGGTTCAGAGCGACCAGGCGACGGGGGAAGGGTGTCATGGAAAAAGTCATCGTCATCACCGGTGGTAGCCGTGGTATCGGCGCGGCGACGGCGTTGTTGGCGGCACGGCAGGGCTACCGCATCTGCATCAACTACCTGCGGGACGAAGATGCGGCCCACCGGGTGCAGGAACAGGTACGGGCGCTGGGCGCCCAGGCGATCACGGTGCGCGCGGATGTCAGCGACGAGGACGGGGTGATCCACCTGTTCCAGCGCGTCGACGCCGAACTCGGACCGGTCACCGCACTGGTGAACAATGCCGGGACGGTGGGGCAGAAGTCGCGGGTCGACGAGATGTCCGAGTTCCGCATCCTGCAGACCCTGAAGACCAACGTGCTGGGGCCGATGCTCTGCGCCAAGCACGCGGTGCTGCGCATGTCGACACGGCATGGCGGGCAGGGCGGCAGCATCGTCAACGTGTCGTCGGCGGCGGCGCGGCTCGGTTCGGCGAACGAGTATGTCGACTATGCGGCGTCCAAGGGCGCACTGGACACCTTTACCCTGGGGTTGTCGAAGGAGCTGGCAGGGGAGGGGATCCGGGTCAATGCCGTGCGTCCCGGGTACATCTTTACCGAGTTTCATGCGCTGAGCGGCGACCCGGACCGGGTCAGCAAGCTGGAGCCGGGAATTCCCATGGGACGCGGCGGGCGTGCAGAAGAGGTGGCCGAGGGCATCATCTGGCTGCTCTCGGACAAGGCGTCCTACACCACCGGGACCTTCGTCGACCTTGCCGGCGGGCGCTGATTTCATGACCGGGCGCAAGGCTTGACGGCCTATTCGCGGGCAAGCCCTGCTCCTACAGAGTGGGTCTGGTAATCCTGAGTACGACTCCGGCCTGTAGGAGCAGGGCTTGCCCGCGAATAGGTCCGCTCAGAACGAACGCACGATCCGCCCCAGGGTCTCCATGGCTTTCTCCGAAGCCTCGTTCCATGGGCTGCCATAGTTGAGGCGGATGCAATTGCGAAAGCGCCGCGCCGGGGAGAAGATCGGTCCCGGTGCGATGCTGATGCCCTGGGCCAGCGCCATCTGGAACAGCTTCAGCGAATCCATCTGCTCCGGCAGCTCCAGCCAGAGGAAGTAGCCGCCAGCCGGCTGGCTGACCCGGGTCTGTGCCGGGAAATAGCGGGCGATCGCCGCGAGCATCGCACTCTGCTGTTCTTCCAGGGCATAGCGCAGGCGGCGCAGGTGGCGGTCGTAGCCGCCGTGCTGCAGGTAGTCGGCAATGGCCGCCTGGGCCGGCATCGAGGCGCACAGCGAGGTCATCAGCTTCAGCCGCTCGATCTTCTGCGCATACCGCCCCGCCGACACCCAGCCGATGCGGTAGCCGGGCGCCAGGCTCTTGGCGAACGAACCGCAGTGCATCACCAGCCCTTCGGTGTCGAAGGCCTTGGCCGGCTTGGGCGCCTGCTGCCCGTAGTACAACTCGGCGTAGACATCGTCCTCGATCAGCGGCACCTGGTGCTCGCGCAGCAACTCCACCAGTGCCTGTTTCTTCGCCTCGGGCATGGTCGCGCCCATCGGGTTCTGGAAACTGGTCATGCACCACACGGCCTTGATCGGATGCTTTTCGAGGTTCTGCGCCAGCACGCCGAGGTCGATACCGTCGCGCGGGTGCACCGGGATCTCCACGGCCTTGAGCTTCAGGCGCTCCAACACCTGCAGACAGGCATAGAACGCCGGGGCCTCGATGGCCACCAGGTCGCCGGGTTCGGTCACCGCCTGCAGGCACAGGTTCAGCGCCTCCAGGGCGCCGTTGGTGATCAGCAGCTCCTCCATCGGCAGCATCAGCCCGCCGACCATGTAGCGCAGGGCGATCTGCCGGCGCAGTTGCGGGTTGCCCGGTGACAGGTCGGTGACCACCATGCGCGGGTCCATCTCGCGGCTGGCGCTGGCCAGGGAACGGGCCAGGCGTTGCAGCGGGAACAGCGTCGGGCTGGGGAAGGCCGAGCCGAAGGGCACGGTGGTCGGGTCCTTGATCGAGTCGAGCACCGAGAACACCAGTTCGCTGACGTCGACCTCGGTGGACTCGTGCACCTGGCTGCTGATCACCGGCTCCGAGAACGGGCTGGGCGCATGGGTGTTGACGAAGTAGCCCGAGCGCGGCCGGGCCCGGATCAGCCCACGGCGTTCCAGCAGGTAGTAGGCCTGGAACACCGTGGACGGGCTGACGCCGTAGGTCTGGCTGGCATAACGGACCGACGGCACCCGCTGGCCGGGGCCGAGGACGCCGGAGCGGATCAGTTCAGCGATGTCGTCGGCGAATTTTTCGTAGCGTTTCATGGTGGCTTGGCTCATTGGATACGGGCACGCAACGGCAGGTTTTCGGTTGTCTTGTTGGAGCTGGCTGTTGTAACTGTCGGGACACTAACCTGTGGGAGCCGGACCGCCGGCTCCCAAAGTGTTGCGTCCCACACTCCCCGCGGGCCCTGGGGTTGGCGCCCCGGGGATTCTAGGTCATCAGCGGTTCATCGGGGCGACGAAGCGGCTGTTCGCCACGCTGTAGACGCCTGGCTCATCGATGTCGACCAGGCGGAAGGCGAGCTCCTGGGAGCTGCTCTTCGCCCGCTCGGTGGTCATCGCCACCGAGACCGGGAAGTCGGCGATCTCGCCGGCCGCCAGGCTCAGTTCGGTGCGACCCTGCAGCTGGAAGCCGTCGCCGTCGATCAGTTCCAGGCGGTACTGCTGGCGCTGCTGGGTCTTGTTGATGACCTTGAGGCTGTAGATGTTCTCGATCTGCCCCAGGCTGTTCTCGCGGAACAGGCCACGGTCCTTGCTGACATCCAGCGAGACCATCGGCCGCTGCACCAGCGCCACCGCCAGCGCGCCGATCATGATCAGCAGCACGGCGCTGTAGCCGACCAGGCGCGGCCGCAGCAGGTGGGTGCGGCCGCCCTGCAACCGGTGCTCGGAGGTGTAGCTGACCAGGCCGCGGGCGTAGCCCATCTTGTCCATGATCGAGTCGCAGGCGTCGATGCAGGCGGCGCAGCCGATGCATTCCATCTGCAGGCCGTCGCGGATGTCGATGCCGGTGGGGCAGACCTGCACGCACATGCGGCAGTCGATGCAGTCGCCGAGGCCGACGCTGGCCGGCGCCACTTCGCGCTTGCGCGGGCCCCGGTTCTCGCCGCGGGCGGCATCGTAGGAGATGGTCAGGGTGTCCTTGTCGAACATCACGCTCTGGAACCGCGCATAGGGGCACATGTGCATGCACACCGCCTCGCGCAGCCAGCCGGCGTTGATGTAGGTGGCGCCGGTGAAGAACAGCACCCAGAACAGGCTGACCCCGCCCAGTTGCAGGCTCAGCAGTTCCTGCACCAGCGGGCGGATCGGGGTGAAGTAGCCGACGAAGGTCAGCCCGGTGATCAGGCTGATCGCCAGCCACAGGGTGTGCTTGGCGGCGCGCCGGGCCAGCTTGTTCGGCCCCCAGGGCGCGGCCTGCAGCTTGATCCGCTGGTTGCGCTCGCCCTCGGTGACTTTCTCGCACCACATGAACAGCCAGGTCCAGGAACTCTGCGGGCAGGTGTAACCGCACCAGACACGTCCGGCGAACACGGTGATGGCGAACAGGCCGAAGGCACAGATGATCAGCAAGGCCGAGAGCAGGATGAAATCCTGCGGCCAGAAGGTCGCGCCGAAGATATGGAACTTGCTGTTGGCCAGGTCCCAGAGCACCGCCTGGCGGCCGCCCCAGTTCAACCAGACGGTGCCGAAGAACAGCAGGAACAGAAAGCCCGCGCCGCTGATGCGCAGGCTGCGGAACAGGCCGGTGAAACTGCGGGTGTGAATCAGGTTGTCGCTCGACTTGGCCTTCATCTTGTTGGGGCGCGAAGGCTCGAAGGTGTCAACTAACTGGACGGGGATTCTTTCGCTCATGATCTGTCGCTCGTCAGCCTCCATCAGGCCAGGACACTATGCCGAGCGAACTGTTTGCATAACAGACTCAGGTATCTGAATAAAAAGCGGATCAGATGGCGCCGGAAAAACCCCTGCGACAACTTGTCATCCCCGGTGCAGGCCACGCCGGCGCGCGCCTGCCGGCGCCTGGCACAGGTGCCGGGCGGGCAGGCTGACACGGGTCAATCAAATCACCGAATCACTCGACGTCGCCTTCACATGGTGACGGCCGTCGAAGGCGCCTGCGACGGTCAGGGCGTCGGCTTCGGCCTCGGTGATCCAGATCTGCCGGCCATCGAGTTCGGCGCGGGACATGCTCCTGGCGTCGTCGGTGGTGATTTTCACATCCCTGGCCAAGCCGCTGATCCGGGTGTCGTTTTCCTGCAGGGTGCAGGTCTGGCTGGCGCGATCGATTTGCACGGGCATGGTGTTCTCCTCATTTCTCCGGGCTGACAGGATTTAGGGTGCGGGCAGGGGGCTTCGTTCGCCGCAGCCGATTAGCGGTCAACGGTCGAACCGTTGCCCGCGATCCGCTGTCCACCGTCTGTCGAGCTCAGAGAGGTTGGGGACATGGACGCCGTGTTGCACACCGTATGGGTAACGCTGCAAGCCGAATTCGCCGATATCGGCGATATCCGCGAGGTCACGCGCATCACCCTGCGCCTGCTGATCGCCGCGCTGCTGGGCGGCCTGCTCGGTTTCGAGCGCGAACAGAAGGGCAAGGCCGCGGGTGTGCGCACGCACATGCTGGTGGCCCTCGGTGCGGCGCTGTTCGTCCTGGTGCCGCAGGTGTCCGGTGCCCAGGCCGATGCCATGAGCCGGGTGGTCCAGGGGGTGATCGCCGGCATCGGTTTCCTCTGCGCCGGTACGATCCTCAAGGGGCATGCCGACGAGGCGGGGCAACACGTCAAGGGCCTGACCACCGCCGCCGGGCTGTGGATGACCGCCGCCATCGGCGTGGCGGTGGGCCTGGGGCGCGAGGCCACGGCGGTGCTCAGCACGCTGCTGGCGCTGGCGGTGTTCAGCCTGATGCCGGGAATCGTCCGGCTGCTGGAAAAGGATCGTCGCTGATCCCATTCACCCAGGCATTGTGGCGCCGACACTACCGCTTTCGCGGGCAAGCCCGGCTCCTACGGGAGCGTGTCCGTGTTCAGGCTTGACTATGCTTGTTCCGCGATCACCGGCGGCATGGTCGTCGGTGGATCGATCTTGGGCGGCGGTGTGCTCTCCGGGGGTTCCTGCTCGGGAACCGGTTGCGGTTCGGTGGGGGGCAGGGTCGGCTGGTCGATATTGGGATCGGGGGTTTCCGCCGGAATCGGAATGTTCATGGGCACTCCTGGGTGCATGGCCATCAGGTGCTGCGGTTGACCCCGTTGCAACGCAATCGACTGCATTTTCTGGACGAGCGGCCCGTTCGCCAAATCCGTCTGAACTTTTGCGCCACCGACCGGCTCCGAACTTGAGCGGCCTTTACAGGACGAAGCCGGATGATCACGCAAGGTAGAGCGTCCACAGGACGTAGGGAGCGATGCTCGATGACAACTGATAAACCGCTGGATGAGCAGGTCGCCGAAGTCCTGCCGTTGTCCCAGGCGCTATTGCTGCCGCGCATCGCCATCGAGAATGTGATGCCGGCCATCGACGGCGGTCAGTTCGCGGTCAAGGCCGTGGTCGGGCAGGAGGTGACCGTGACGGCCCGGGTGTTCGTCGACGGCCATGACAAGCTGGCGGTGCTGCTGGCCTGGAAGCCGCTCGAGGCCGAGGATTGGCAGCGCGCGGCGATGACCGACCAGGGCAACAACCATTGGCGGGGCCGGCTGCGCGTCGGCGGCCAGGGCCGTTACGTGTACCGGATCGAGGCCTGGATCGATCAGTTCGGCAGTTACTGCTATGAACTGGAAAAGAAATTCGTCGCCGCGGTGCCCATCGACCTGGAATTGCAGGAGGGCCGCGAGCACGTGCGCCAGGCCAGCGAGCGCAGCCAGGGCGAGCTGGCCGAACGCCTGGCGGCGCTGTACGACGAGCTGTCGCAGCGTTCGAACGAGGGGCAGGTGGAATGTTTCCTCAAACCGGCCACCGCCGTGCTGATGCGCCAGGCCGACCACCAGGCCTATCTCAGCCTCAGCCAGGACTTCGCCCTGGATGGGGAGCGCCAACGGGCGCAATTCGCCAGTTGGTACGAGCTGTTTCCGCGTTCGGTCACCGACGATGCCGCGCGCCATGGCACCTTCAATGATGTGCATGCCCGCCTGCCGGCGATCCGCGACATGGGCTTCGATGTGCTGTACTTCCCGCCGATCCATCCGATCGGCCGTCGTCATCGCAAGGGACCGAACAACTCGCTCACCGCCGGCCCCGACGACCCGGGCAGCCCCTACGCCATCGGCAGCGAAGAGGGCGGGCACGAGGCGATCCATCCGCAACTGGGCACTCGCGAGGACTTTCGCCGGCTGGTGGCCGCCGCCGCCGAGCACGGCCTGGAGATTGCCCTGGACTTCGCCATCCAGTGTTCCCAGGACCACCCCTGGCTGCAGCAGCACCCCGGCTGGTTCAACTGGCGCCCGGACGGCACGATCAAGTACGCCGAGAACCCGCCGAAGAAATACCAGGACATCGTCAACGTCGACTTCTATGCCGCCGACGCCGTGCCCAGTCTGTGGATCGAGCTGCGTGACATCGTGGTCGGCTGGGTCGAGGAGGGCGTGAAGATCTTTCGCGTCGACAACCCGCACACCAAGCCGCTGCCGTTCTGGCAATGGCTGATCGCCGACGTTCGTGGCCGTTACCCCGAGGTGATCTTTCTCGCCGAGGCGTTCACCGCACCGGCGATGATGGCGCGCCTGGGCAAGATCGGTTATTCCCAGAGCTACACCTATTTCACCTGGCGCAATACCAAGGCCGAGCTGGCCAGCTATTTCACCGAGCTGAATCAGTCGCCATGGCGCGAGTGCTACCGGCCGAACTTCTTCGTCAATACGCCGGACATCAACCCCACCTTCCTGCATGAGTCGGGGCGTGCCGGTTTCCTCATCCGGGCCGCGCTGGCGACCATGGGCTCGGGCCTGTGGGGCATGTACTCGGGGTTCGAGATCTGCGAGTCGGCGCCGTTGCCGGGCAAGGAGGAATACCTCGACTCGGAGAAGTACCAGATCCGTCCGCGGGACTACAGCGCGCCGGGCAACATCATCGCCGAGATCGCCCAGCTCAACCGCATCCGCCGCCAGCATCCGGCGTTGCAGACGCACCTGGGGTTACAGGTCTACAACGCCTGGAACGACAACATCCTGTATTTCGGCAAGCGCACCGCGGACCGTAGCAGCTTCATCCTGGTGGCGGTCAGCCTCGACCCGCACAACGCCCAGGAGGCGCATTTCGAGCTGCCGCTGTGGGAGTTCGGCCTGCCCGACGACGCCCAGACCCGCGGCGAAGACCTGATGAATGGCCATACCTGGACCTGGTACGGCAAGACCCAGTGGATGCGTATCGAGCCCTGGCACCAGCCGTTCGGGATCTGGCGCATCCAGCCGCTCTGATGAGCAGGCGCTAACCAAAGGAGTTCGCCATGGCGAAGAAATCCCGCCCTGCAACCTTCATCAACGACCCGCTCTGGTACAAGGACGCGGTCATCTATCAGGTCCATGTAAAGTCCTTTTTCGATTCCAACAACGACGGGATCGGCGACTTTCCCGGGCTGATCGCCAAGCTCGACTACATCGCCGATCTGGGCGTCAATACCATCTGGCTGCTGCCGTTCTACCCCTCGCCACGTCGCGACGATGGCTATGACATCGCCGAGTACCGCGGGGTGCACCCGGACTACGGCACCCTGGCCGACGCCCGGCGCTTCATCGCCGAGGCGCACAAGCGCGGCCTGCGGGTGATCTGCGAACTGGTGATCAACCACACCTCCGACCAGCACCCGTGGTTCCAGCGGGCGCGCCGGGCCAGGCGCGGTTCCAGTGCGCGGGATTTCTACGTCTGGTCCGACACCGATGACAAGTACGACGGCACCCGGATCATCTTTCTCGACACCGAGAAATCCAACTGGACCTGGGACCCGGTGGCCGGCCAGTACTTCTGGCACCGTTTCTATTCCCACCAGCCGGACCTGAACTTCGACAACCCGCAGGTGATGAAGGCGGTGCTGTCGGTGATGCGCTACTGGCTCGACATGGGCGTCGACGGCCTGCGCCTGGACGCCATCCCGTACCTGATCGAACGCGATGGCACCAACAACGAGAACCTGCCCGAGACCCACGATGTGCTCAAGCGCATCCGTGCCGAGATCGACGCCCATTACCCCGACCGCATGCTCCTGGCCGAGGCCAACCAGTGGCCGGAAGACACCCAGTTGTATTTCGGCGAGCAGAAGGGCGACCACGGCGACGAATGCCACATGGCCTTCCACTTTCCGCTGATGCCGCGCATGTACATGGCGCTGGCCCAGGAGGACCGTTTCCCGATCACCGACATCCTGCGCCAGACCCCGGAGATTCCCGCCAACTGCCAGTGGGCGATCTTCCTGCGCAACCACGATGAGCTGACCCTGGAGATGGTCACCGACCGCGAGCGCGACTACCTGTGGAACTACTACGCCGCCGATCGCCGGGCGCGGATCAACCTTGGCATCCGCCGGCGCCTGGCGCCCCTGCTGGAGCGCGACCGCCGACGCATCGAACTGCTCAACAGCCTGCTGCTGTCGATGCCGGGCACGCCGACCTTGTACTACGGCGACGAGATCGGCATGGGCGACAACATCTACCTGGGCGACCGCGATGGCGTGCGCACGCCGATGCAGTGGTCGATCGACCGCAACGGCGGCTTCTCCCGCGCCGACCCGGCGAGCCTGGTCTTGCCGCCGATCATGGACCCGCTCTACGGCTATGCGTCGGTGAACGTCGAGGCCCAGGCCGGCGATCCGCATTCGCTGCTGAACTGGACCCGGCGCCTGCTGGCGGTGCGCAAGCAGCAGAAGGCTTTCGGCCGTGGCAGCCTGAAGATGCTCTCGCCGGCCAACCGCCGGATTCTCGCCTACACCCGCGAGTACACCGATGCCGAGGGCAAGAGCGAAATCATCCTCTGCGTCGCCAACGTCTCGCGCACGGCTCAGGCGGCGGAGCTGGAGCTGTCGCAGTTCGCCGGCCGGGTGCCGGTGGAGATGCTCGGTGGCAATGCCTTTCCGCCGATCGGTCAACTGAACTTCCTGCTGACCCTGGCGCCCTACGGCTTCTACTGGTTTCTGCTCGCTTCGCAGACCCAGATGCCCGCCTGGCACGTGGAGCCGCCGCAGTGCATGCCGGACTTCACCACCCTGGTGTTGAAAAAGCGCCTTGAAGAACTGCTCGAAGCGCCGGCCCGCACCAGCCTGGAGCAGACCTCGCTGCCCGAATGGCTGCCGATGCGCCGCTGGTTCGCCGACAAGCATGCGCCGATCGAGCAGGTGCATATCGCCTATGGCCTGCGTTTCGGCGAGCCGCAGCAGCCGGTGCTGCTCAGTGAAGTGCACGTCACCGTCGGCGGCCAGGTCAGTCGCTACCAGGTGCCGTTCGGCCTGCTCGCCGAGGAGCAGATCAACGCCGCGTTGCCGCAGCAACTGGCCCTGGCCCGGGTGCGCCGTGGACGGCAGGTGGGGCTGATCACCGATGCCTTCAGCCTCGACAGCTTCGTGCGGGCGGTGATCCAGGGACTGCAGGAGGGCCGTGTACTGAGCGGCGAGGCCGGCGAGCTGCACTTCCAGGCCACCGCCGAATTGCTGACGCAGCCGCTGCCGGCGGATGCCGAAGTGCGTTACCTGTCGGCCGAGCAGTCCAACAGCTCGGTGGTGGTGGGTGAGCGGGTGATGCTCAAGCTGATCCGCAAGGTCAGTGCCGGTATCCACCCGGAACTGGAAATGAGCGCCTACCTGGGCGCCGGCGGCTACCGCCATATTTCGCCATTGCTGGGCTCGGTGGTGCGTCGCGACCCGGCGGGTGAGGAGAGCTTGCTGATGATTGCCCAGGGCCTGCTGAACAACCAGGGCGATGCCTGGATCTGGACCCAGAACAACCTGGAGCGGGCGATTCGTGACGAGCTCGCCGATGGCACGGCGGAGCACGAGGTGTCCATCGATGCCCACGACGAACTGGTGAATTTCGCCGGCCTGCTCGGCCAGCGTCTGGGCGAAATGCACCAGGTATTGGCCGCACCGACCGACAACCCGGCCTTCAGCGCCGAGGTCAGCACCGGCAAGGACGGCCAGGCCTGGGGCAAGCACATCGGCAGCCAGGTCACCCGTGCCCTGCAACTGCTCGAACAGCACCAGGCGCAGTTGCCGGCCGCGGACCAGGCCCTGGTCGCCCGGCTGGTCGCCGGGAAAAAGGCCATCCTCGCCCATGTCCAGGCCCTGGCCGTCCAGGCGGTGGGCGGCTTGCGCATCCGCGTGCATGGCGACCTGCACCTGGGACAGGTGCTGGTGGTGCAGGGCGATGCCTACCTGATCGACTTCGAGGGCGAACCGGCGCGTTCGTTGCAGGAACGGCGGGGCAAGCACAGTCCGTACAAGGACGTCAGCGGCGTGCTGCGCTCGTTCGACTATGCCGCGGCGATGGCCCTCGACAGCTCCCACAGCGTCGACTCTTCCGAGGCGGCGCAGGCCGCGTTGACGCGGGTGACCGAGCGCTACCTGAAGGAATCGCGGCAGGCCTTTATCCGGGCATATGAGCAGGCAACGACTAGTCTTGCTCATGCGTGGCAGGATCCGGCGGGCGCGCAAGCGGCCCTGGCCCTGTTCAGTCTGGAGAAGGCTGCCTATGAAATTGCCTATGAGGCACAGAATCGTCCGACCTGGCTGCGGGTACCGTTGCACGGTCTGGACAGACTGTTGAGTGAGGTGAAAACCTTGTCCGGTGGAGAGTCGTTATGAGTTCAAGCAAGGAACAAGGTAAAGCCAGGGTCGGCCTGTTGCCGGCGGCCCGTGATATCGAGGCGCTGGTGCGGGCCGAACACCAGGACCCGTTCGCCGTTCTCGGGCCCCATGACGACGGGGCGGGCGGGCAGATCATCCGTGCGTTCCTGCCCGGTGCGCTGAGTGTCGAGGTGCTGGCCCGGGAGGACGGCCAGGTGCTCGGCGCCCTCGGTGAAACCGAAGTGCCGGGGCTGTATGCCGGCCGGTTCGAGCCGCCCCGGCCCTATCTGTTGCGTATCCAGTGGGCCGGCGGCGAACAGGTGGGCGAAGACCCCTACAGCTTCGGCCCGTTGCTGGGCGAAATGGACCTGTACCTGTTCGCCGAGGGCAACCACCGTGACTTGAGCACGTGCCTGGGGGCGCAACTGACCCAGGTCGACGGCATCGACGGTGTGCGCTTTGCCGTGTGGGCGCCGAATGCCCGACGGGTGTCGGTGGTCGGCGACTTCAACAGCTGGGATGGCCGCCGCCACCCGATGCGCCTGCGTCACCCCAGCGGGGTCTGGGAGATCTTCATCCCGCGGCTGCAGCCCGGCGAGTCGTACAAGTACGAGATCCTCGGGCCGCATTCGATCCTGCCGCTCAAGTCCGATCCCGTGGCCCTGGCCACCCAGCTGCCGCCGGACACCGCCTCGCGGGTGGCGGCGCCGTTGCGGATCGACTGGCAGGACCATGAGTGGATGCAGTCCCGGGGCGAGCGGCAACGCACCAGCGCCGCGCTGTCGATCTACGAACTGCATGCCGGCTCCTGGCAGTGCGAGACCGACGAGGTTGGCGAGGTTTCTCGCCGCTACGGTTGGGCCGAGCTGGCCGAGCGGCTGATTCCCTATGTGCAGCAGTTGGGCTTCACCCATATCGAGCTGATGCCGATCATGGAGCATCCCTTCGGCGGCTCCTGGGGTTACCAGCCGCTGTCGCAGTTCGCCCCGAGTGCCCGCTACGGCACGCCGGAGGAGTTCGGCGCGTTCGTCAACGCCTGCCACCAGGCCGGTATCGGCGTGATTCTCGACTGGGTGCCGGCGCATTTCCCCACGGATGCCCATGGCCTGGCGCAGTTCGATGGCACCGCCCTGTATGAGTACGGCAACCCGCTGGAGGGTTTCCACCAGGACTGGGACACGCTGATCTACAACCTCGGGCGCACCGAAGTGCATGGCTTCATGCTGGCTTCGGCGCTGCACTGGCTCAAGCACTTCCACGTCGACGGGCTGCGGGTCGATGCGGTGGCGTCGATGCTCTACCGCGACTATTCGCGCAAGGCCGGCGAGTGGGTGCCCAACCGCCACGGCGGTCGGGAAAACCTCGAGGCCATCGATTTCCTGCGCCATCTCAACGACGTGGTGGCCCTCGAGGCGCCGGGGGCGCTGGTGATCGCCGAGGAGTCGACGGCCTGGCCGGGGGTCAGCCAAGGCACCCAGCAGGGCGGCCTGGGCTTTGCCTACAAGTGGAACATGGGCTGGATGCACGACTCGCTGCATTACATCCAGCAGGACCCGGTGTACCGCGCCCATCACCACAATGAACTGAGTTTCGGCCTGGTCTATGCCTGGTCCGAGCGCTTCATCCTGCCGATATCCCATGACGAGGTGGTGCATGGCAAGCATTCGCTGATCGACAAGATGCCCGGTGATCGGTGGCAGAAGTTCGCCAACCTGCGGGCCTACCTGAGTTTCATGTGGGCGCACCCGGGCAAGAAACTGCTGTTCATGGGCTGCGAGTTCGGCCAGTGGCGTGAGTGGAACCATGACCGGCAACTGGACTGGTACCTGCTGCAGTACTCCGAGCACCTGGGAGTGCAGAAGCTGGTGAGCGACCTGAACCAGCTGTATCGCCAGGAGCCGGCGCTGCACGAGCAGGACGACCTGCCCCAGGGCTTCCAGTGGCTGATTGGCGATGACGCGAGCAACAGCGTCTATGCCTGGTTGCGCTGGAGTCGCGAAGGTCGGCCGCTGCTGGTGATCGCCAACTTCACGCCGGTACCGCGGGAGGGCTACCGCATCGGCGTGCCGTTCGCCGGGCAGTGGCAGGAGGTGATCAACAGTGATGCGGCGATCTATGCCGGATCCAACTATGGCAATGGCGGCGGGGCATTCACCGAGGACATCGCCAGCCATGGGCAGGGCTCCTCGCTGGTGCTGAACCTGCCGCCGCTGGCGGTACTGATGCTGCAGCCGGTGTCCTGATGTCGACATGACGCCGGGAGCCGGACTTGTCCCGGCTCCTCGTGCCTACAGGATGGGGTTCGGCGGCCTCAGATGAACACCATTTCGAACGGCTGCCGGGCCTGTTCGATCAGGTTGGGCTTGAGGACGGGCGGGATGCCGCTTTCCGGGTCGCCCTGCAACTGGCTGTGAAAGGCGTGCAGCGCATGTTGCTTGCGTGCCACGCCCCAGGTGTTCAGGCGTATCTTGCGGGCCCGGTGCCAGGGCAGCAGGTATTCCTCGCGCAGCGGGCGGAACCAGGTCCAGACCGGCACCTCGACCAGCCGCGCGCCCGTGGCGGCACAGGCCCTGGCACTGGCGCGACCGACCGCGTCATGGTCACTGTCGCCGTCCTCGCGCCAGGTGGTGAAGACCACGTCGTCATGGCGCAGATAACGCCGCAGATACTGGCAGATCGCATCCTCCTGCTGTTCCAGCGCGCCGTGGCGAAAGCCGCCACGTATCCACTTCAGGCAGTGCAACTCGATCCCCAGGCGCCGCAGCGCCTCGGCGGTTTCCTGGGGACAGACCACGCTCAGGCGCTGTTCCGACCAGAGCTGGGAACCGGGATAGATGGCGCAGCCATCGGTCAGGGAAATCAGTTGCAGGGGATGCCCGAGGGTCGAGAGCATCTGCAGCACGCCGCCGCAGGCATGGATTTCATCACCGGGATGGGGGGCGATGACCACGACCCGTCCGCCCGGTTCGACCAGGCGGTTGAGGTTCAGGCACGGCACCCTGGCCAGTTGCCGGGAAGCACTCCAGATCGGCGGCGCGGCCTGATGTCGGGCAGCGGATTGATATTTCATGGGTTCCACATCCTTGTGCGGGAAGTTCGTGCAGCCCCTGGTGGAGGGGCTGCGGGCGCCTCGATCCTGAAGCGCCGAATTCAAGTATCGCTCATGTGGCCCGAAATGCGACTTTTTATTGTCGCTTCGAGACGCCGCCCCCTATTCCCGGTGCAATTCGAACAGCACCAGTGAACGCCCGGTCACGGTGTACTCGCGGTCGAAGTCGAACTGCTCGCGGCCATGGATCTGCGCGTCGTTGGTGTCGAGCATGCAGGTCCAGTAGCGGCCCTGGGGCACGGCCGGCAGGCGAAAGTTGACCCCGTCATGGTGGGCGTTGACCACGATCAGCAGGGTCGCGTCGGCCCCGGTGCGGCGCAGGCCGGAGACCTGGGCGCGGCCGTCGAGCAGGATGCCCAGGCAGCGGCCGTGGCGGTCGTGCCACTGTTCGGTGGTCATTTCGTTGCCATCGGGTGACAGCCAGGTGACGTCCTTGACCCCGAGTTCCTCGTTGTAGCGGCCGACCAGGAAACACCCGCGCCGCAGAATCGGGTAGGCCAGACGCAGCTTGGCCAGGCGTTTGACGAAGGCGAGCAGGGAGTGGCCGTCGTCGTCCAGGTTCCAGTTGACCCAGCCGATTTCGCTGTCCTGGCAATAGGCGTTGTTGTTGCCGTGCTGGGTGCGGGCGAATTCGTCGCCGGCGACGATCATCGGCGTGCCCTGGGCCAGCAGCAGGGTGGCGAAGAAGTTGCGCATCTGGCGCAGGCGTAGCGCGTTGATCGCCGGGTCGTCGGTGGGGCCCTCGACGCCATGGTTCCAGGACAGGTTGTTGTTGCTGCCGTCCTGGTTGTTCTCGTCGTTGGCCTCGTTGTGCTTGTCGTTGTACGACACCAGGTCGTGCAGGGTGAACCCGTCGTGGGCGGTGATGAAGTTGACCGAGGTGTAGGGGCGACGGCCGCGCTGGTTGAACATCTCGCCCGAGGCGGTCATGCGCGCGGCGAAGTCGGCGAGCTGGCCGTCGTCGCCTTTCCAGAAGGCGCGCACGGTGTCGCGGAAACGATCGTTCCATTCGACCCAGCCCGGCGGAAAGCCACCGACCTGGTAGCCGCCGGGGCCGCAGTCCCAGGGCTCGGCGATCAGCTTGACCTGGCGCAGCACCGGGTCCTGGCGACAGGCGACGAGGAAGCTGTGGCGCTCGTCGAAACCGTCGTGGTAGCGCCCGAGAATGGTCGCCAGGTCGAAGCGGAAACCGTCCACGTGCATTTCCGTGGCCCAGTAGCGCAGCGAGTCGGTGACCATCTGCAACACGCACGGGTGGCTCAGGTCGAGGGTGTTGCCGGTGCCCGAGTCGTTGATGTAGTAGCGCTTGTCGTCGGGCATCAGCCGGTAGTAGGAGGCGTTGTCGATGCCGCGCATGGACAGCGTCGGGCCCTGCTCGTTGCCTTCGGCGGTGTGGTTGTAGACCACGTCGAGGATCACCTCCAGGCCGGCCGCGTGCAGGTGCGCGACGGCCTCCTTGAACTCGGCGATCTTGCCGCTGGCGAGGTAGCGTGGGTCGGGGGCGAAAAAGGCGATGCTGTTGTAGCCCCAGTAGTTGGTCATGCCCTTGTGCAGCAGGTGCTGGTCATTGACGAAGGCGTGGATCGGCAGCAGTTCCACCGAGGACACGCCGATGGAGCGGATGTGCTCCAGCACTTCGTCGACCATCAGCCCGGCGAAGGTGCCACGGATCGCCTCGGGGACGGCGGGGTGGCGCTTGGTCAGGCCGCGCACGTGGGCCTCGTAGATGATGGTGCGCTCCCAGGGCACGTTGACCCGCTGGTCGCGGCCCCAGGTGTGGGCGGGGTCGATGACCTTGCTCTTGGGCACGAAGGGCGCGCTGTCGCGTTCGTCGAAGCTGAGGTCGCCGTCCGGGTGGCCGATGGTGTAGCCGAACAGCGCCTCGGACCATTTCAGTTCGCCGACCAGTTGCTTGGCGTAGGGGTCGATCAGCAGCTTGTTGGGGTTGAAGCGGTGGCCGTTGCCCGGGTCGTAGGGGCCGTGCACCCGGTAGCCGTAGATCAGTCCGGGATGGGCGTCGGGCAGGTAGCCGTGGTAGATCTCGTCGGTGTACTCGGGCAGCTCGATGCGCTCCAGTTCCACCTCGCCGCTGGCGTCGAACAGGCAGAGTTCGACCTTGGTGGCATGGGCGGAGAACAGCGCGAAATTGACGCCCAGGCCGTCCCAGGTGGCCCCGAGGGGGAAGGGCAGGCCCTCGCGGATACGCGAGGCCTGGGGAGTGGGTTTGTCGTGCTTTGGCTTGCTCATGGGTGCTCCTGCTGAGAGTGGTGGCCCTTCAAATATCCCCGACACCGTTCGGACTTTTGTGGGGGCATGCCTGAGGGGGCAATTGGCGGGCAAGCCCGTTCCCGCCCCCGATCCATGGGCGACTCGGACCCTGTGGGAGCCGGCAAGCCGGCTCCAGCGAGAGGAGGATCGAGGTGTTCTTCAGCGGCTCAACTGGCCGCCGGTTTGCGTGGCGCCCGGGGCTTCTTGACGGCCGGCTCCGTGGCCTTGGTCGCCACCGGCTTGGCCGTGCTCTTGGCGGCCGGCTTGGCCGCGGTGGTGGCGGCCTTGGGCTTGGCCTTGGCGGCCGTGGCCGGCCTGCTCGGTGCCAGGGCCTCGGCCTCGGCCAGCTTGCGGGCCATTTCCCAGTGGCGGGCCTCCTGGCCGTCGGGACGGCCCTCCGACTCCCAGATCTGATAGGCAAACTCGCGGATGCGTTTTTCGTCGGTACTCATCGCCATGCTCCTGAACAGACACTCAAGTTTGGGTAAAGAGATTGACCGGGAAGTCTCCCAGTGCGTCACCGACCATAAGCTCCCCATGGGGTGTGACTGCACCTGCGGAAAAAAGTCCCTTTAATTTGCCGTGCGGGGCGGCGAGCGGCAGTTTGATCCGGGTATCACCCCACGTCGCCGGGGCTACCCAGGGCCGACCGACCTCGGCCAACAACCCATGTGCCAGCCTTGGCACCACCACGATGGCCTGTTGCGTCGCGTTGCCACGACGCAAGGCCAGTACCTTTTCGGCGTGTTCGCCACACACCTCCAGGGGCTGATAGTCGCCACGACGGAACAGTTCCGGGTGCCGGGCCCGCACGGCCAGGGTCTGGGCGATCAATGCCTGCTTGATCCGTCCGCTGCGCCAGTCGTCGATCAGTTCCGCGGGCGTGCCGGCTGCCTGAAGTGCCGCTTGCCGGGTGGCGAAATCCACCGGGCGACGGTTGTCCGGGTCGACCAGGCTGAAGTCCCAGAACTCGTTGCCCTGGTACAGGTCCGGCAGCCCCGGCACGCTCATGCGCAGCAGGCATTGCGCCAGGCTGTTGAGCGCACCGGTCGGGGCGATGGTGTGCACCGCGGTGGCGATCGCCGTGCGCAGTGCCAGCCCTTCGGGCTTGAGCAACAGCGCCTGGAGAAAGTCGTGGCAGGCGTTTTCATACGCCTCGTTCGGCGCGCTCCAACTGCTCTGCAGCTTGGCTTCGCGCAGGGCCTTGCGCTGCCATTGGCCGAGACGTTCGGCGTAGTCGCGCAAGGCGGCCTGGTCGTCGACGGCCAGGTCCAGGGGCCAACTGCCGAGCAGGGTCTGGTAGAGCATCAGCTCATCGCCAGCCGAAGGCGCGTCCGGGCTGCTGCGCAGCGCAGTCGCCAGCTCACGCCAGTGTCCGACCCAGCCGGTATAGGTGTCGGCGCATTCACTCAACACGGCCAGACGCGCCCGGCTGTCCTCGCCGCGCTTGTGGTCATGGGTGGCGCTGGTCAGCAGGTTGTCGGGGAAGGCTGCCAGCCGTTGCCGGTTGGCCTGGTGGAAGTCCGCCGGCGGCGCGCTGAACTGTTCGGTGGAAAAGCCCACGTCGTTGCGCGACAGCAGGACCGCCGAGCGATAGAACGCGGTGTCCTCGACGGCCTTGGCGGCGGTCGGCGAGGTCAGTTGCTGGAAGCGCACGCTGGCGTGGCGCAGCAACTTGCGCTCGCGGCCCGGTGGACGCTGGCGCCAGGGTTGGCCGCCGAGCCACTGCTGCAGATAGTCGAGCACCGGCCAGTCGGCTTCGCCGAGGGTGGTACGGGCGCCCGCCAGGGCCTGCTGGAAGAACGGCTCGTCGTCGGCCGGGCGGCCGCAGGCGTTGATGTAGGTGCGGTACACCGGGTAGTGCACGATCAGTTCCTGCAGCGCCCGGCGGATCGCACCGAGGGTCAGGTCGCGGCTCATGACATTGTCCCGGGCGACCTGCAGCAGGGCCTGGGCGACGCTCTCGAAGTCGCCGGCCAGCGAGCCGTTGAGCATCTGCTGGCGCGCCAGCCGGGCTTCTTCGCCGAACGCGGCGGGCCGCTCGCTGAGCTGGCTCCAGAGCCTGGCCAGCGGTTCGGCTCCGCGGGGATCGTGCTGCAGCAGCGACAGCTGGTTCATGAATTCGTAACCGGTGGTGCCATCGACCCTCCAGTCGCGGTGCAGTTGCTCGCCCTGGCCAAGGATCTTCTCGACGTAGATCGGCAGGTGTCGCCCCGGCGCCAGGGCGTCGACCCGCCGCCGCAGTCGGCGGCAGTAGCCGCGGGGATCGGCCAGGCCGTCGACATGGTCGATACGCAAGCCGTCGACCAGGCCTTCCTCGACCAGCTGGAAGATCTTCTGGTGGGTGGCCTCGAACACCGCCGGACGCTCGACGCGCAGGCCGCCCAGTTCATTGACATCGAAGAAGCGTCGCCAGTTGATGTCATCGCCAGCGGTGCGCCAGCTGGCGAGCCGGTAGTGCTGGCGCTCGAGCAGCCGGTGCAGCCGCTCGAAGCCTTCCGGTTCCCGGGCGTCGTAGCGTTGCAGGCTGGCTTCGATGACGGGGTGGCTGGCGGTGCGGCTGGCCAGTTCCGCGCGCAACTGCCGGGCCCGGCCGTAGGCATCGGGCAGGGTGTTGAGGGCCTTGAAGCGGGCGGCGAGGTCGTCCAGTTCCGGCAGGTCGGCGAGGATCTGGCCGTAGTCCCGCGGGCAGATCGGGAAATGATGCTGGTAGTGCTCGACATGGAAGCCGCCGCGTTCGGCATCGAAGCGCAGCACCACCGAGCCTTCCTGCAGGGCCGCGCCGTAGTCGTTACCGAGGAAGGGCATCAGCAACTGGCCTTCGAGCAACGGGTCCGGTGAATGCCACTGGATGTCGAAGAACTCCCCGTAGGGGCTGCGTCGTCCCCATTCGAGCAGGTCGAGCCACCAGGGGTTGTCGGCACCGCCGACGGCCATGTGGTTGGACACGATATCGAGGATCAGGCCCATGCCGTGTTCGCGCAGGGCCGCCACCAGCCGTCGCAGCGCCGGCTCGCCTCCCAATTCCGGGTTCACCCGGGTCGGGTCGACCACGTCATAGCCGTGCATCGAGCCGGCGCGGGCGCAGAGCAGTGGCGAGGCGTAGAGGTGGCTGATGCCCAGGCGGGCGTAATAGGGCACCCACTCGATGGCGGCGTCCAGCGGGAAACCCTTGTGCAGTTGCAGGCGCAGCGTGGCGCGCAGGCTGCTCATCGGTCACGCTCGGCGGCCTGCAGCCGGGCGCAGGCCAGCAGTTCGAGACGCCGGGCGGCATCGACATCGTCCAGCAGCTGGCTGCTGTAGCCCGGCAGCCGCCGGCGCCAGTTGGGGTGGGTGTCGATGGTACCGGGCAGGTTCGGTTGCTCTTCCACGCCCAGGGCATCCTCCAGCGGCAGCAGCACCAGCGGGGCGCGGGTGTGGCCGAGGAAGCGCACGCTGGCGTCGACGACCTGGTCGGTCTCGTGGGCTTCGTCGCGAAAGTTCTGCGGGTCGTTGCTCAGGGCCCGGTGCAGCCCGTCGCGCTCATGTTGGCGGGTCTGGCGCCAGTGGTCGCAGGTGGCGGTGTCGATCAGCCCGAGGCGGATGTTCCAGTCGATGTCGCGGGCGTGCCACCAGCCATTCAGGGTCGGCAGGTCGTGGGTGGTGGTGGTGGCCAGGGCATTGTCCGGCCAGTCGAGGATAGGTTTGAAGCGATGGCCGTATTCCTGTTCGAACAGCAGCACGCGCATGCCGAGTATCGAGCGGGCGATCAGCTTTTCCCGCAGGCCATCGGGTACCGTGCCGAGGTCTTCGCCGAGGACGATCGCCTGGTGCCGCGACGACTCCAGGGCCAGCAGGCGCAGCAGGTCGTCGATCGGGTAATAGAGGTAGGCGCCGTCGCTCGACGGCGAGCCGAGGGGAATCACCCAGAGCCGTTGCAGGCCCATGATGTGGTCGATGCGCAGGCCGCCGGCATAGGCGAAGTTGGCCCGCAGCATTTCGATGAAGGCGCGGAAACCGTGGCGCTTGAGGCCTTCGGGGGCGAAGGCGGAGATGCCCCAGCTCTGGCCCGAGCGATTGAGCACATCCGGCGGTGCTCCGACGGTGAGCTCTGCCAGCAGTTCGTCCTGCCGGCTCCAGGCCTGGCTGCCGCCGCCGTCGGCCCCGACGGCCAGGTCGGCGATCAGCCCGATGGCCATGCCGCTGCTGCGCGCGGCCTCCTGCGCACGCTCCAGGCTGCGGGTGATCAGCCATTGGCTGAAGGCATGGAATTCGATGTCTTCGGCGTGTTCCTCGGCGAAGCGGGCCAGGGCCGGGCTGTCCGGTTGCCGCCACTCTTGCGGCCAGTGGCGCCAGTCGCCGCTTTCGCCACGGGCGACGCAGCGCGTTTGCAGGGCCTCGAACCGGCAGTGGTTTTCCAGGGCTTCGCCGCCGGCGCGGCGGAAGCTGGCGAAGTCCTCGCCCAGAGGATGGTCGCCAAGCCGGAAACCCTCGTAGAGCGCGCGCAGCAGGCGGTACTTGGCCCGTGCGGCGCGGGGCCAGTCGATCAGCGACAACTGCTCCAGCGCGTGCAGCTCGTCGGCCAGCCCGGTGCTGTCGATCGCCAGGCGCAGGGCGCGTTCGCCGAGGATCGCCCCCGGTGCGGCATACAGGCTGTTGAGGAACAGGCGGCTGGACGGTGAGTACGGGCTGTAGCGGCTCGGGTCGCTGCTGAACATCGCGTGCACCGGGCTGATCGCCAGGGCATCGGCCCCGCGCTCGCCGGCGGCCCGGGCCAGTTCCTCCAGGGCCTGGGTGTCGCCGAAGCCACCGTCGGCCGGGCGTTGCAGGCTATAGAGCTGTACCCCGAGGCCCCAGGCCCGGGCCGGGCGTGTGTCGGTGGCCGCGTCGACGCTGAAGCAGGTGGCGGGGGCCACGGCCAGGGTGAACTGCTGGCCGTCGATGCGCACCGTCTGATAGCCGACCGGCACCACCCCGGGCAGGACCGCTTCGTTGTCCAGCCGCAGACGGAGCACCGAGCCGTTTTCCAGGTGGACCTCGCAGGGGGTGTCGGGGGCGAAATAGCGGGCCAGGTCCAGGCCCTTGTCGACGTCCGCCGTCAGCAGTGGCGGCAGTTGCTGGTCCTGTTGCGCCAGTTGCAGTTCCAGCAGGCTGGCCTCGATGGCGGCCTCGTCATGGGCCGGGTGGCCGAGGCCGGCCAGCACCTTGCGTAGGACCTCGGGCCGGACCTTCTGCGGCCGGCCATTGGCGTCGATCCAGTCAACGGCCAGGCCCGCCCGGCTGGCGAGTATTTCAAGTTGCGCATCGCTCATGGGCGTTCTCCATCGAGGGTCGACGGGTCATCGTCGTTGCTCAGGCCGACCAGCGCGCAGTAGGGCGCCAGTTGGCCTTCATCCAGTTGCCGGGCGGCCCCGGCGGTGCTTTCGAACAGCCAACGGATGACTCCGTCGGCGCCCTGTTCGACCGGCTCGGGCCCCAGGTTCAGGTCGATACGCAGCAGGCTGCCATCGCCCAGGCGCCAGCGTGCGCTGATGGCTCCCTCGGCCAGCACCTCGGCGTCCAGTGCCTGGGTGCCGGGCAGGCGGGGCAGCAGTTCACGGTGGCGGATCTGCAGCAGTTGGCGGTAGAGCTGCGCGGTGGCGCCACGGTTGCCCTCGGTGGTCGGGACCAGGTTCGGTCGCGAGGCTTCGAAGGTGGCCGCGGCGTTCGGGTCGGGAATCCGCGCGCGGCGTTGCGGGTCGGCGAAACCGGCGAATTCGGCGAATTCCCCGCGCCGGCCTTCACGTACGGCATCGGCCAGTTCGCCGTGGTGGTCGGTGAAGAACAGGAACGGTTCCTCGGCGCCGGTTTCATCGCCCATGAACAACAGCGGGATCATCGGCGACAACAGCAACAGCACGGTGGCCGCGCGCAGGGCCTGTGGCGGGCACAGCTGGTTGAGGCGTTCACCGAAGGCGCGGTTGCCGATCTGGTCGTGGTTCTGCAGAAACAGGATGAACGCGCTGGGCGGCAGGTGGGCGCTGGGTTCGCCGCGGCAGCGACCGTGGCGGTTGGGGTGGCCCTGGTAGACGAAACCCTGGCTCAGGCAGCGCGCCAGCTTGTGGGTGGTTTCCTTGGCATAGTCGGCGTAATACGCCTCGGTCTCCCCGGTCAGCAGCACGTGCAGGGCGTTGTGGCCGTCGTCGTTCCATTGGCCGTCATAGGCTTCTTCCAGGAGGCTGGCCTGGTTGAATTCGTTCTCCACGGTCAGCCACACGTGGCGCGCCGGGTCGACCTGACGGCGCACCTGCCGGGACAGTTCGCGCAGGAAGGTCGAGTCGTCGATCGCGTGCACCGCATCCAGGCGCAGGCCGTCGAAGCGGTACTCCAGCAGCCACATCAGCGCGTTGTCGATGAAGAAGCTGCGCACTTCGCGGCGCTGGAAGTCGATGGCGGCACCCCAGGGGGTCGTGCGGTCCTCGCGGAAGAAGTCCCGGGCGTAGCGCCCCAGATAGTTGCCGTCCGGGCCGAAGTGGTTGTAGACCACGTCGAGGATCACTGCCAGGCCATGACCGTGGGCGCTGTCGATCAGGTGCTTGAGGTCTTCGGGCGTTCCATAGCTCGATTGCGGCGCGTAAGGCAGTACGCCGTCGTAGCCCCAGTTGCGTTCGCCGGGGAACTCGGCCAGGGGCATCAGTTCGATGGCGGTGATGCCCAGTTCGGCCAGGCGCGGCAGGTGCTGCTCCACCGCGCGGTAGCCGCCGAGGGCGCCGACATGCAGCTCATAGATGATCGCGGTGTGCCAGGGCCGTCCCTGCCAGTCCTTGTGTCGCCAGTGATAGGCGAGGGGGTCGACCACCTGGCTCGGTTCGGCTATCCCGCCGGCCTGGGAGCGGGAAGCCGGGTCGCAGACCTGCAGTTCGCCGTCGATGTTGTAACGGTAGCGGGTCCCGGCGGCGCAGCGGGTTTCCAACGTGAACCAGCCGTCGTTCTGCGGCAGCATGGCCAGGGAGCGGCCATCCTCCAGCTCGACGCTGACGTAGAAGGCGTCCGGTGCCCACAACGCGAAACGGGTGTGTTCCGCGTCGAGCATGACCGCGCCGTGGGACCAGGTTTCCAGAGTCCTTAGCGACATCCGTGGCCACTCCTCAGTGCTTGCCCGACCTGCTCCGGGAATTGGCGACCAAGGTTTCATAGAGCTCGGCGTAGGGCTCCACCGCCTTGCACCAGTTGAACGGTGCGGCCATGGCGCGGCAGCGCATGGCATTGAGCAGCGGCGGGTAGGCGAACACCTTGAAGGCCCGGCGCAGCGCCGACTCGTAGCTTTGCACGGTGGATTCGTCGAAGAGGAAACCGGTCACGCCGTCCTCGATGGTATCGGCCAGGCCGCCAGTGTTGCGCGCCACCGGCAGCGAGCCGAAGCGCTGGGCATACATCTGGCTGAGGCCGCAGGGCTCGTAGCGCGAGGGCATCAGCAGGAAGTCGCTGCCGGCGAACATGCGTCGGGCATCGGTTTCGTTGAAGCCGATGCGTACGCCGATCCGACCGGGGAAGCGCAGGGCCAGCTGGCGCATGGCTTCCTCTTCCTCCGGCTCGCCACGACCGATGATCGCGATCTGGCCGCCGGAGCGGACGATGAACTCGCTCACCGCCTGGGTGAGGTCCAGGCCCTTCTGGTAGACCAGCCGCGAGACCACGGCGAACAGCGGGCCGGTGGATGCTTCGAGGCCGAACAGCTGGCGCACGTGGGCGGCATTGACCGCCTTGCCCTCCCAGTCGCCGATGTGGAAGGGCTGGACCAGGTGATGGTCGGTGGCCGCGTCCCAGCTTTCGTCGATGCCGTTGGGGATGCCGCTGAGCAGGCCCTGGTAGGTCTTGCTGGCAAGGAAGCCGTCCAGGCCGCAGCCGAATTCCGGGGTGGTGATCTCCTCGGCGTAGGTGGCGCTGACCGTGGTGATGTGGCTGGAGTAGGCCATGCCGGCCTTGAGGAACGACAGTTTGCCGTAGAACTCCATGCCTTCCTGTTGCAGGGCGTGGGCCGGAATACCCAGCTCCGGGCAGCAGGCCAGGCTGACCACGCCCTGATAGGCGAGGTTGTGGATGGTGAACAGGGTCGGCGTGCGCTGGCCGCGCCAGTGCATGTAGGCCGGGGCCAGGCCGGCGGGCCAGTCATGGGCATGGACCAGGTCCGGGGTCCAGTGGATCTGGCCCAGGTTGGCGGCGATGTCGGCCGCGGCCAGGCCCAGGCGGGCGAAGCGGATGTGATTGTCCGGCCAGTCGCGGCCGTTGTTGGCACCGTACGGGGTGCCATCGCGCTCGTAGAGTTCGGGGCAGATCAGCACGTAGATCACCAGGCCGTCGGGCATGTCCATGCGCCCGATCCGGCAGGGGGGCAGAGCCGCGTGGCCGGCGAGCTCGCCGACGATATGGATCGGGTTGTCGCTGTCCAGCACTTGCGGGTAGCCGGGAATCAGCACCCGCACATCATGCAGGTGGCGCATGGCCCGTGGCAGCGCCGCCGAGACATCGCCCAGGCCGCCGGCCTTGACCAGGTCGGCGAACTCGGAGGTGACGAACAGCACTTTCTTCTTGTTGGGGTTGACGCTTACCACCGATGACAACGTCTTCCCTCCCGTTGAAGGGACGGGCACGTGGACCGGTTCGCTGACCTGAATCAAACCTTCTCCCTGAATCTCCAACGCAGCGCTGATCATGTGCCTCTCCCGTTTTATCCGATCTGATCCATGGCTTTCACGCAGCGTGCCCAAACCGCTTCCTTTTGTCGGACACGCCCGCTCGGGTGGTTGGGGCACGAGGCCGCTCGACGCACCTGAGCAAGAAAAAGAGTGGGGTGGCGCCTGTGCCTGTTCCACCCGGATCAGGCGCCTTACCTTTAACCTGACTGACGACCGGTTCAGAAGGTTCGATTTTTTTTCCGAGGAAATGACCGGCTGGTCAGTAGGCCCAGAAACACAGTGTAGGAGAGATGTTGCCGACTGGTGGGGCGGTATTTAGACGACAAATTTCAAAAAGTTTCCTACTGGATATAAGGCGCGTGGTTCACGACAACTTTCGGGAACAAGCGGGCAGGGAGGTTTGCACCCGATTGGCGCGGGGCGAGGGGCGGATGGGCGAGAAGGGGGCGCCGACCGCGCCCGTACAAGGCACGGGCGTGGCCGGTTTCGGGGCGTCAGCCGAGGACGCGGATCGGTGCGCCGGTGGCCCAGGCCTGGATGTCCTCGATCATCTGGCTGTAGAACATCCGGTAGTTGTTCTGGCTGACGTAGCCGACATGGGGCGTGGCCAGGACGTTGTCCAGGGTGCGGAACGGGTGGCCGGCCGGCAGCGGTTCCTGTTCGAATACGTCGAGCGCTGCGCCGGCGAGCCGGCCCTGCTGCAGGGCACTGATCAGCGCCGCCTCGTCGACGATCGGGCCACGGGCGGTGTTGACCAGGTAGGCGGACGGCTTCATCCAGCCCAATGCCTGGGCATCCACCAGGCCGCGGGAGCGATCACTGAGCACCAGATGCACCGACAGCAGGTCGGCCTGCTCGAACAGCGCCTGCTTGCTGACGTATTCCACGCCCGCTTCGGCGGCACGTTCGGCGGTGAGGTTCTGGCTCCAGGCGATCACCCGCATGCCGAAGGCCTGGCCGTAGCGGGCGATCTTCTGGCCAATGCTGCCCAGGCCGAGGATGCCCAGGGTCTTGCCGTAGAGGTCGTTGCCCAGCCCCACCTGCCAGTCGCCGGCGCGCAGGGAGTTGGCTTCCCGGACCAGGTTGCGGCTCAGGGCCATGGCCAGTGCCCAGGTCAGTTCCGGCGCCGCATGCTTGTAGCTCTCGGTACCGCAGACCTGGATGCCCAGGGCGCTGGCCGCCTGGATATCGAGGGCGGCATTGCGCATGCCGCCGGTCACCAGCAGCTTGAGACGCGGCAACCGGCGCAGCAGGGCTTCGTCGAAGGTGCTGCGTTCGCGCATCACGCAGATCACGTCATAGCCGGCCAGGCGTTCGGCCATGACCTCGGTGGCGGCGGGGTAGTCATGCAGGAAGCTGACCTGGCCGATACCGTCCAGCAGCGACCAGTCCACCACCTCGCCGGCCACGCCCTGCCAGTCATCGATTACCGCAATCTGCAACGTCATCGGGTGCTCCTCATGATTGTCGTGCGGCCAGCCAGCCGAGCAGGGCCTTGTGGAACCGGTCGGGTTCCTCCATCTGCGGGGCGTGGCCCAGGCCGGGGAATTCCACCAGTGTCGAGTGCGGGATCAGCCTGGCCACCTGCTTGCCGAGCACGTCGTAGCGGCCCAGGCGCGCCTTGACCTCGGGCGGTGCGATATCGCTGCCGATCGCCGTGGTGTCGGCGGTGCCGATCAGCAGCAGGGTGGGCACCTTGAGATCCTTGAATTCGTAGTACACCGGCTGGGTGAAGATCATGTCGTAGATCAGCGCCGAGTTCCAGGCCACCGCGACGTGCCCCGGGCCCTTGTTCAGCCCGGCGAGCATGTCGACCCAGCGCTCGAACTCGGGCTTCCAGCGCCCGGCGTAGTAAGTGTTGCGCTCGTAGTTGCGAATGCCCTCGGCGCTGAGTTTCAGCTCGCGCTCGTTCCACTGGTCGACGGTGCGGTACGGCACGCCGAGGGCTTTCCAGTCCTCCAGGCCGATCGGGTTGACCAGTGCCAGGCGCTCGACCTGCTGCGGGTAGAGCAGGGCGTAGCGGGTGGCGAGCATGCCGCCGGTGGAGTGGCCGAGCAGCACGGCCTTGTGGATGCCGAGGCTCTCCAGCAGGGCATGGGTATTGGCCGCCAGTTGCTGGAAGCTGTACTGGTAGTGGGCGGGTTTGCTGGAGGTGCAGAAACCGATCTGGTCCGGCGCGATGACCCGGTAGCCGGCTGCGCTCAGGGCCTTGATCGAGTTGTCCCAGGTGGCGCCGCAGAAGTTCTTGCCGTGCATCAGCACCACGCTCTGGCCGTTGGCCGGCGCACTGGGTTTCACATCCATGTAGCCCATCTGCAGGGATTGGCCCTGGGACTGGAAGGCGAAGTGCTCGAGCGGATAGGGATAGTCGAAACCTTGCAGCTGCGGCCCGTAGGCCGGGCCTTCGGCGGCGTGGGACAGGGCCGGCAGCGAGGCGGCGAGCAGCAGGCTGCCAAGGACAAGGGAGCGTGACGTGGGCATGGGCGACCTCCTGGGGAATCCGCCCGATGCTGCGCAGAAACGATTAACGGCCGATTAAGGCGCTCAGCGCGCCGGGTAGTCGGCGATCACCTGGTCGGTGCCGTACTTGGTCAGGCCGATGACCTGGAAGGCGTCCTGGCGATCCCCCATCTCCATGCCCGGCGAGCCGATGGGCATGCCGGGCACGGCAATGCCGCGCAGGTCGGCGCGCTGGCTCAGGGCCTTGATCTGTTCGGCCGGCACGTGGCCCTCGACGAACTTGCCGTTGATCACCGCGGTGTGACAGGAGGCCAGTCGGGGTGCCACGCCCAGGCGTTGCTTGACCGCGCTCATGTCCGCCTCGACGTGGTCGTTGACCTGGAAGCCATTGGCCTGCAGGTGGGCGATCCACTGCTTGCAGCAGCCGCAGTTGGCATCGCGATGGACATCGATGGACAGCGGTTCGGCGGCCTTGGCCAGGGAGGCGATCAACAGGGCCGAGAGGGCGACCATGCGCAGTGGGGTTTTCATGGGCAGATTCCGGAAGGCTGGGTGAGAGGGCGACATTTTCGCCGATAACGCCAATCGCAAGGGGTTCTGAAACAGTCAGCAACATTCTTGCGGGCGGGAGAGGCGGCGACGGGCATCGATGATGCGCCGTCGCCGCTGTCGGCAACCTGAGGGGAAGATGACGGATTTGTCAGGCAAGGGTATGGCGCGAGGTTTCCAGGACGTACTTGAGGTTGTTCAGTGCCCGGGTCGACAGTTCGTGCATGCGGCCTTGCAGGCCGTTGAGGTTGAGTTCGGTGATGTACTGCAGGGTTCGGCAGAAGTGGGTGCCGCGGCCCTGACGCTGGAGTTCGTAATAGATGCAGCCGTCGACGACGGAGGAGGTGAAGGCGGTCTTGAAGGTGTGGGGCGGGTCGGCCACGACAACACGGTAGTTCATGTCGACGCGCAACCCGAGCAGGTCGATGACCTCGGTGAAGCGATGATCCCTGGGCACGGGACCGTGCATGCCGGTTTCGGCGCTGACGGAGGTCGGGTGCCATTCGTGCCAGCGATCCGGCTGGGTCACGTAGGCGTAGACCACGGCAATATCGGCTTCTATATGGATCTCGTTGCTCAGGCTTTTGGCATAGGTCTGGAAAGAGGGCTGTTCCATGTTAGCTCCTACTGCATTCCTTGTTTAAAGGGAAGAAGCAGCAGTGAGCATAGGCGATGAGCCAGCATTGCACCCGGGCAGTCGATGAGTGTTGCAGTACCCCACGCCGAACGGTCGCGGGGTACTGCGTTGTGGCGGGTCAGCGGACCTTGAAGCGTCCCATCAGCGCGCTGACGCGGTTGTTGGCCTCCAGCAGGCTGCGGGTGTTGGCGTCGGTGGCCTGGCCGCTGTGCACCAGTTCCTCGACCATGTGCCGGATCTGCACCATGCTGCGGTTGATCTCCTCGGTCACCGCGCTCTGCTGCTCGGCGGCCGTGGCGATCTGCGTGCTCAGGCTGTTGATGTGGCTGACCGAGCCGGCCATTTCGTCCAGCCCGGCGTTGACCCGGGCGGTGGCGTCGGCGGCCGACTGGCAACTGGCCTGGGTGTTTTCCATGGCGCTGACCGAGGAGCTGACGCCCTGGGTCAGGCGGGTCAGCATTTCGTTGATTTCCGAAGTACTGGCCTGGGTCCGGGCGGCGAGGGCACGGACTTCGTCGGCGACCACGGCGAAACCGCGACCCTGCTCGCCGGCCCGGGCGGCCTCGATGGCGGCGTTCAGGGCGAGCAGGTTGGTCTGCCCGGCAATGGCGCCGATCACCCCGAGAATCTCGGTGATGCGCTGGGCATCCTCCTGCATGCTCCCGACCTTCTGGGTGGCACTGGAGACTTCGTCGATCAGCGCGATCACGCTGCCGGAGGCTTCGCCCACCACCACCCGCGAACGGTCGGCGTCTTCGTTGGCGCGGCGGGTGAAGGCGGCGGTTTCGGCGGCGTTGTGCGCCACGGTTTCGGCGGTGCTGCTCATCTCGGTGATGGCGGTCACCGTCTGGTCGGTCTCCGAGGCGTGGCGAGCGAGAATCTGGTTGGTCTGCGCCGACGTCTGCTGGAGTTTTTCCAGGCTGCTGGACATGTCGCCGGTGGCCTGGGTGACTTCGCCGATCATGTTCTGCAGGTAGACGATGAAACGGTTGACCGAATGGCCGATGGCGCCCAGTTCGTCCTCGGCGCGAATGACGATGCGCCGGGTCAGGTCGGCATCGCCACTGGACAGCGCATCGATATTGCCCTTGAGCACGCGCATGCGCTGCACCAGCTTGCGGATGGCGTAGATCTGCAGCAGCACCAGCAGCACGATCATCGGCACCTGCAGCAGGCTCAGGGTCTTGAGCACGTCGTCGCGCTGGGCGGTGATCGACTGGGTCGGCAGGGCGGTGGCGAGGAACCACGGCGAACCTTCGATGGGGCGCATGAAGAAGGTGCTGGCGACACCGGCGTTATCGAACTCCACTCGCCGCCGGCCATTGTCGCGTTCCTGCAGGGCGGCCTTGATCTGGGCGGCGAAGGGCGAGTTGCCGGCCAGGTCGTTGATGTTCTTGAGCACCACCGGGCTGCTGATGTGGGTGCTGTTGCTGATGATCTTGCCGTCGGCCTCGACGATCAGCATCTCGGCGCCCAGGTCTTTCTCCTTGCGGGCCACCAGGTCGTTGAAGAAGCCCAGGGTCACGTCGATGGTCGATACGCCGTAGGGCGCGCCGTTGCGCTGGATCGCCATGGCGCAGTTGGTGCGCGGTTCCTGGCTGGCGTCATCCTTGTAGGCCGCCGCCCAGGCGCACTGGCCGCGTGGCGTGGCCATGCCGCCCTTGTACCAGGGCTGGTCGTAGTAGTTGGGGGCCTCGGCACTGTTCCAGAAAGTATTGACCTTCAGTTGGCCGTTGGCATCGCGGTGCCAGAAGGTACTGTGCTTGTTCTGCCCCGGCGTGCGCTGGCCGGGCAGGGGCCAGATGCCGCCGCCGAACACCTTGAGCTCCCCGTACTGGTCCACCAGGCCGGGCAGGACCTTGTCGATGGCGTCGCTGTCGAGCAGGGGAATGGTCTGGGTGATGCTGCGTTGCTGGGCCTGGACCTTGTTCAGTTCGCCCTGGATCTGCTCCGCCACTTCGGCAATGCGATTGAGTGCCACCTGCTCTTCGGTGTGGCGCAGCTTGGGTGCGACCAGTTGGCCGATGCCGACCACGGTCAGGACGAACAGCAGCAGGACAAACAGGACCAGAAACAGCGTATAGCGGGCTTGGATCGTACGGAACGTGGGCATGGGACCTGTCCTTGCAGAGCGGCTTTTATTATTCGTCAGCTTTTCAGGGCTGCGAGAGGTTATCGGCCTGGCCTGGAGGGTCTTTAGGTACGATCGTGCAGGATGTCGGGGTTCTGGCACCGGCTTTCGTCCGGTGGGAGCAGGCGTCATCTTTATGTAATGGAATGTAGATAGATTGTATCCTGATTGGAACATTGACTAGAATTTCGCTTTTCACACCTAAATCAGGGACGTTTCCTATGACTGCCTCACCAGCACGTCAACCGCAGCAGCAGATTTTCACTCACCTGAGCCAGGGAGTCCGACCATGAGCATGGGGACGGTAGGGGCCTGGGCCTCGGCGGCGGGTCTGAAGATTTTTGTCAAGGACGGCGCTCCCGCGCAGCAGAACAAGATCCAGAGCGAGAAGGCCCAGCAACTGCTGCGTACGGTCGGCAAGGACCCGCTGGCACTCGATCTCGGCAAGATGGCGGCCGCCAAGCTGCGGCCCAAGTTCAAGGACTTCAACCCGGAACAGGTCACGCCCGCGCAGTTGGGAAAAATCAGTACCTTCCTGAAGGACAATGGCCTGATCGATACGTTCACCGCCAGCCTGATGCTCAATGCCGGTGAGGATTTCGACAAGTTCGGGGTGCAGAAGAACCCCGACGACAAGTTCAATGCCCTGGAATACTTCGCGACCCAGATCACCACGATCCAGGACCGCGCCATGAAAAAGGACGCGTATTCCAACTACATGGTTCCGGCTTACAAGAAGGCCATCAACGTGCTGCAGAACCTGCAGCAGTTCGGCAGCACCGGCGCTGCCGTGACGGTCAATACCAAGGCCTGACCGGCCCCCTGCCAAGGCATGCACTCCTGCCGGGGGCATGCCGGGTCCTCCCGGGTGTGTCGGCGCTGAAATAAAAAGTAGCATTTGTTGACGTCAAGGATACGTCTCTCTACCATCGCGCCACCATTTTGCTATCAGTTGTTTTTCGAGGGATCGAACATGTCTCCACTCGCCTTCGGGACGAGGATTTGCGTTGCGCTGCTGTGTGTTTCCGCTCTGAATACCGCTCAAGCCGCTTCTCTTGATAATACCCCCGGTATCACTGACCTGATCCGCGATCGTCAGGATCGCCTCCTCGAAGAACAGCGCCGCCGTCTCGAAGAACTCAAGGACCTGCCTGGCAAGAGTGCCACCCCCGTGGCACCCCAGGCACCGGTGGACAGCCGCTGCTTCCCGATCAAGACCATCGACCTGCAGGGCGCGGACTCGCTCTCCAGCGGTGAGCGCGAGCGCCTGCTCAAGCCCTACATCGGCCAGTGCCTGGGCGTGCCGCAGCTCAACGAACTGCTCAAGGTCATCACCGACCTCTATATAGAGAAGGGGTTGGTCACCAGTCGCGCCTACCTGCCACAGCAGGACCTGTCCAGCGGCAACCTCAAAGTGCTGGTGGTCGAAGGCAAGCTCGAAGGGCTCAAGGGCGCCGAGGGCAGCGGCATTTCCGAGCGCGAGTTGAAGATGAGTTTTCCCGGCCGGCAGGGCGACCTGCTCAACCTGCGGGAGATCGAGCAGATGGTCGACCAGTTGAACCGCCTGCCGTCGAACCAGGCCCAGATGGAGTTGGCTCCGGGCAGGGAAGTGGGCGGCAGCGAGGTACTGGTCAGGAACAACCCGCAGAAACCCTGGCGGGTCGGCCTGTCGCGGCACAACGATGGCCAGCGCAGCACCGGCGAGCAGCAGTGGGGCACCAGCCTAGATTGGGATAACCCGCTTGGCCTGGCCGACCAGTTGTCGCTGCGTGCCGGCCACGATGCCATCAGCGATCACCAGAAGACCTCGCGCAACGCAATGTTCTATTACAACCTGCCGTTCGGCTGGTGGAACCTCAGCTACACCTACAGCGAAAGCGAATACCGTTCCCTGGCCAAGGCCAGCGGCTTCGACTTCAAGCAGACCGGCGACAGCCAGAACCACCAGTTGAAGCTGGAACGGGTGATCTACCGCGATGCGATGAGCAAGACCTCGCTCAACACCGGCGTGTCCTACCTGCGCACCAACAACTTCATCGAAGACAGCAAGCTGGCGGTCAGCAGCAACCGCATCAGCGAAGCGCAGTTCGGCATCAACCATGGCCGGCGCATCGGCGGCGCGTTCGTCAACGTCGACCTGGGCATGCAGAACGGCATCGGCGCCTTTGACGCCCAGGCCAACCACGACCCCAAGCCGGGTCAGGCCGATGCCCGCTACCGCAAGTACACCGCCACCGTCAGCTACCTGCAGCCGTTCAAGCTGTGGGGCGAGTCCTTCAGTTTCAGCAGCCTGATGACCGGCCAGCGCAGCGAAGACGTGCTGTTCAGCCCGCAGCGCATGAGCCTGGGCGGCCAGTCGTCGATTCGCGGCTACAAGGACCAGACCCTGGCAGGGGACAGTGGTGGCTACTGGCGCAACGACCTGCGCTGGAGCCGGCCGGTGACCTGGGACTGGATGCGTCCGGTCTTCGCCGAGTACGGCACCAGTATCGGTTATGACCAGGGCGTGATCCGCCGCGACCGCTACAACGCCGAGCAGCACGGGCGCATGACCAGCGACTCGCTGGAACTGTTCGCCCGCGGCCAGCACGTGGCGGCGACGGTGACCTTTGCCCATTCCCTGGAACGCCCGGCACCGATTACCGAGCGTGAGGCGCCGATCTACTTCCGCCTGGACTTCTTCCTTTAATTTTTTGCTTCGACCGATTCGAGATTTTCCGACATGGACGTTCGCCAGTTCGCCTTCCTCGCGGGGCAGCCTTCTGCTGCCCTGAAAAACCGTGACCATTTCCTCGGGTTGCCCAAGCGCGGGGTCGCCTTCCTGCTGGCGAACGTGATGTTCTGGCAGCCGTTGTGGGCCCAGGCCGATGGCATCGTCGTCAGTGCACCGGGAACCACGCTCGGGCAGGCGGGCAATGGCGTGCCCATCGTCAACATCGCCGCCCCGAATGCCAACGGGCTGTCGCACAACCAGTTCCAGGACTACAACGTCGGCAGCAACGGCGTCATCCTCAACAACGCCACCGGCCGCACCCAGTCTACCCAGTTGGGCGGGATCATCCTCGGCAACAGCAACCTCAACGGTCGCGCCGCGTCGACCATCCTCAACGAGGTCAACGGCGGCAGTCCCAGCCAGTTGCGTGGCTATACCGAAGTGGCGGGGCAGTCGGCCCACGTGATCGTCGCCAACCCCTATGGCATCAGTTGCAACGGTTGCGGTTTCATCAATACCCCGCGGGTCACCCTCAGCACCGGCAAGGCGGTCATCGAGAATGGCCGGGTCGACCATTTCCAGGTGGATGGCGGGGCCATCGACATCGACGGAGCGGGCTTCAAGGCCGGGACCGTCGAGCAGTTCGACCTGATCACCCGCAGTGCCCGGATCAACGCCGAAATCTACGCCAGGCAGCTCAACGTCATCACCGGCCGCAATGATGTAAAGGTCGATGATCTGACCGCTGTGGCGCGGGCCGACGACGGTAGTGCGGCCCCGGCGCTGGCCATCGACAGTTCCGCCCTGGGCGGCATGTATGCCGGGGCGATCCGCCTGGTGGGCACGGAGAAAGGTGTTGGCGTGCGCCTGGCCGGCAACATGGCCACCAGCGCCGGCGACATCCAGATCGATGCCAACGGCAAGCTGACCATGGGCCAGGCCATTGCCAGCGAGGCGGTCAAGGTCACGGCCGAGAGCGTGGAGGCCAGGGAGGCGGTCTATGCCGGCAGCCAGCTCGATATCAAGACTACCGGCGACCTGCAGAGCAGCAAGAGCCTGGCGGCCCATGACGGCATCCGCCTGGAAAGTGGCGGCCAACTGGTCAACAGCGGCAGCATCGATGCCGGGGTCAACCAGGATGGCAGTCGTAACGTCGAAGGCAATGTCACGCTGTTGGGCAAGACGATCCAGAACAGTGGCAATGTGATCGCCAGCCGCAAGATCGACGCCAAGGCCGGGCAGACCCTGGACAACCGTGGCGGCCAGTTGGTATCGGCCGAGACCGAGGTGCGCGCAGCCCGCATCGACAACCGCCAGGGCCTGATCAACGCCAATGGCGGCGCGGCCAAGGTGCAGGCCGACGAGCAACTGGACAACACCGACGGCAAGCTGCTGGCCGGTACCGATCTGTTGCTGACGGGCGGCGAGGTCATCAACCGCAACGGCGCCCTGATCGCCAATAGCCTGACCGCCGATATCCTGAGCCTCGACAACAGCCTCAAGGGCCGTGTCAGTGCCGAGTCCGGCACGCTCAAGATCACGGCCCGACAGGACCTGAACAACCAGGGCGGTCGCCTGCAGTCCACCAGCGGTGCAGTCGACGTGACGGCGACGAACCTCGACAACCGCGAGGGTGTCGTGGTCGGCGAGCAGGTCCGGGTTTCGGCTGACCAGGGCCGTATCGACAACCGCAATGGCCAGGTCCTGGCCCGCCGGATCGAGCTGTCGGCCGCCGAGATCGATAACAGTGGGCAAGGCAAGGTCCTGGCCGGCAGCGAAGGACTGAAGCTCGCCGCCAACAAGGTGCTGAACCAGCAGGGCAACCTGCTTGCCGAAGGCAGCCAGGTTTCGCTGCTGCTGAACAAGGGCTCGCTGGACAACCAGGCTGGCAGTATCAAGGGTTCGGACGTCCAGCTCATTGCCGGGGATCTCGACAACAGCGCCCTCAACGGACAGTTGGGCCTGATCGCCAGCCTCAAGGGCAACCTCGAACTGACCGTGGACCGGATCATCAACCGGGGCGGCCTGGTGGAGTCGGCGGGCAACCTGACCGTCGACGGCGACAGCCTCGACAACAGCGCTGGTCAGTTGCGCGCGCTCAAGGGCGACGCCAGCCATATCGCGCTCAATGGCGAGTTGAATAACCAGAATGCTTCGATCGTTGTCGGTGGCACCACTTTCGGCCTCTCCGCGGCATCGCTGAATAATACCGGCGGCCGTATCGAGCACGGTGGCCAGGGGCTGTTCAGCCTGGGTCTTGCCAGCCTGCGCAGCGGCCAGGGCCGCATGATCGGCCTGGGCGCTGGCGATTGGAAGATCGGTAGCGTGGAGGGTGTGGGCACCTGGCAGCTCAATGGCGGGCTGACCTACACCAGCAGCCAGGCCCTGGCGCTCGCCGCAGGCGAGCGTATCGCCAGTGCCGGTGCGTTGAAGTTCGACGTCGCCAGCCTGAGCAACGCCGGCGAACTGGTCAGCGACAACGACCTGACCCTCAAACTCGCGGGCAACCTGAGCAACAGCGGGGTGATCTCCTCCCTCAAGGCGCTGGAGATCACTGCTGTCGACCTGAACCAGTCCGGTGGTCGTCTGGCGAGCGGTGGCGATACCCGCCTCACGCTGCAAGGCACCCTGGAAAACCTCGGCCGACTGGTGGCCGACCAGGCCCTGGCGATCCAGGCGGCACGGATCAACAACCACGGCACCCTCGGTGCGCTTGGCGCCGTCAGGCTGACGGCGGCCAACGGCGTCTACAACGACAAGGACAGCCTGCTGTTCAGCGGCGCCGACCTGCGCGTTCGTGGCGACAGCCTGAGCAACTTCTACGGCGACATCTATAGCAAGGGCGACCTCAGCTTCGCCGCGCTGGATGACGGCAAGGCCAGTGTGTTCAGCAACCTCTCCGGCAGCGTCGAGAGCGAAGGCAATATCGACCTCAAGGCCAGCGAGCTGACCAACGCCAAGGCCGAGTTCGAGATGAGCAAGGGCGGGGCGGTTTCCGGCAGCCTGTCCTGGGTCTGTGGCCAGCACTGTGGCGGGCATGACTCGTTCAAGCGCGGCACCATCACCATCACCAAGGTCTTCAACGAACAGGCGCTCAAGGACTCGGCGGCAGCGCGCCTGGTGGCGGGCAAGGGCTTCACGGCCCAGGCGGACAAGATCGAGAACCGCTACAGCCTGATGGCGGCCAACGGCGACCTGACCCTGACCGCAGGCAGCCTGCTCAACCAGGGGGCGGTATCGCGCAAGGGCTACAACGTCATTCAGATCGGCACGCCAGGCCGGATCGATACCGGCTACTGGGACCAGATGGAGTCCTCCGATGTGCCGGCTTTCAACGCCGCCGTCGCTGCTGGCCATTTCGACGAGGCGCGTTTCAACGAGCTGATCAGCCGTTCCTCCGATAGTCGTTTCAGCCTGATGAGCGACGTCACCACCTGGAGTGCCGATGGCAACACCGTCTATGCCGCCACCATCCAGGCGGGCGGCAAGGTCAGCCTGAACGTCGCCCAGAACATCCAGAACGGCAGCCTGGTGGACAACACCCTGGCGCAACTGACGGGCACCTTGGGCGACAACCAGCTGGGCGCGAAAGTCGGCGGTATCGACATCGCGGTCAACGCGAGCAGCCCGCCGGCCCAGGCACCGAAGGATGTGACGCGGGTCGAGCACGTCAATGCGGATGGTAGCGTCGAAGTCAGCTTCGTGCCGGCCGACTTCAGTGGCTCGCCATTCGTGTCCGTCGATCCGACGGCGCTGCCGACTTTCCGCCTGCCCCAGGGCGACTACGGGATGTTCACCCAGAGCCGTAACCCCAAGGGCCAGTACCTGATCGAGACCAACCCGCAACTGACCGACCTGAAGAGCTTCTTCAGCTCGGACTACATGCTCGGGCAGTTGGGCTATGACAACCAGCAGGCCTGGCGCCGGCTCGGTGACGGCGGCTACGAAACCCGATTGGTCAGCGACGCGGTATTCGCCCAGACCGGCCAGCGTTTCCTGGCCAACGGCCTGACCAGCGAGTACGACCAGTTCCGCTACCTGATGGACAACGGCATCGCTTCGAAGGACCAGCTCAACCTGACCGTCGGTGTCGGGCTGACCTCGGCCCAGGTAGCGTCGTTGACCCACGACATCGTCTGGATGGAAGAGCGCGAGGTGCAGGGCGAGAAAGTCCTGGTGCCGGTGCTCTACCTGGCCAAGGTCGATTCCCGCGACATTCGCGGCGGCAGCCTGGTCCAGGGGCGCGACATCAGCGTGATTGCCGGCAATAACCTGGTCAGCGTCGGCACCTTGCGTGCCAGCAACGATGCCAGCGTGATCGCCGGCGAAAGTGTGTACAACGGCGGCCTGATGGAAGCCGGCCAGCATTTCTCGATGATGGCCCAGGACAGCATCCGCAATGCCATGGCCGGCGACATCCGTGGCAACCAGGTCAACCTGACGGCGCTGAACGGCGACATCGTCAACGACCGCACCGCCATCCTGGTCAGCGATGGCAGTGGCCATCGCACCATCCTCGATGACGGTGGCCACATCTCGGCGACCGGCAACCTGAGCATGATTGCCGGGCAGGACCTGACCAACAAGAGTCAGATCAGCAGTGGTGGTGATGCGACGCTCAAGGCCGGTCGCGACATCAACCTGCTGGCGGTGACTGACAGCAGCGAGACTCATGTCATCAAGAACGGTGGGCATAACAACACCGTGACCACGCGGGTCAAGAACCTCGGTTCCGGCGTGAGCGCCGAAGGTGACCTGGTGCTGGAGGCGGGGCAGGACATCAACGCCGTCGCCAGTACCGCCAAGGCGGGCAAGGACCTTGAAGTCAGCGCCGGTCGTGACCTGACGCTGATGTCGGCCGAAGACGAGGACAGCGTCGACACTCGCAGCAAGAAAGGCAAGAAGCGCATCCACGAGCTGGACAGCCATACCCAACAGGTCGCGAGCGAGTTCACCGCTGGTGGCAACCTGACGGCGCAGGCCAAGCAGGATGTGACGCTGGTCGCCAGTAACCTGAAGTCGGGCGGCGATGTGGGGGTGAATGCGGGGAACAACCTGCAACTGCTGGCGGCGCAGAACACCGACCATACCCTGTACGACATGAAGGAGAAGGGTGGCTTCGGCAACCTGAAACTCAAGCATGACGAAGTGACCCAGGTCACCCACGTCGGCAGCCAGATCACCACCGGCGGCGACCTGACGCTCAAGAGCGGTGGCGACCAGCGCTACCAGGTGGCGCAGTTGCAGAGTGGCAAGGACATCACGCTTGACAGTGGCGGGGCCATCGTCTTCGAGGGCGTGAAGGACCTGCACGACGAGAGCCATACCAAGACCAACAACAACTCGTTCTGGAACTCGGCCAAGGGCAAGGGCAACACCGACGAAACCCTGCGCCAGACACAGATGATCGCCGAGGGCAAGATCACCATCAAGGCGGTCGAAGGCCTGAAGATCGACGTCAGGGAGGTCAACCAGCAGACGGTCAGCCAGACCATCGACGCCATGGTCAAGGCCGACCCGAAACTGGCCTGGCTGAAGGATGCCGAGCAGCGCGGCGACGTGGATTGGCGGCAGGTGAAGGAGATCCACGAGTCCTTCAAGTACAACACCTCGGGGCTGGGGCCGGCTTCGCAGCTGATTATCGCCATCATCATGGCGGCAGTGGTCGGGCCGGCAGTCATGACCGCCATGGCGGGCAGCTCGCCGGTGTTGGCGGCAGGTGTCGCTGCGGTGTCGACCAGCGCAGCGACCAATGCCACCACCAGCTTCATCAACAATGGCGGCAACCTGGGCGCGGTGTTCAAGGACGTGACCTCGTCCGATGCGATGAAGGGGTATGCCGTTTCGTTCGCGACCGCCGGGGTGACGCAGAGCCTTGGCTACAGTCCCGACAAGATAGGCTTCGACCTTCCGAGCGCGCAGACCGTTGCAATGAAGGTGACGGCCGATGCGCTGATCAAGACGGCGGTGTACGGGGGTAGTCTCAAGGACAACCTTGCCAGTGCCGCGACGAGCACGGCAATCAGCATCGGCGGCGCGGTGGGCGCCGGGAAGATCGGTGACCTTGGCCTCGACGAGGGTAGCCTGGAGAAGATCCTCCTGCATGCTGGCCTGGGTGGTCTGCTCTCCAAGGCAATGGGCGGCGACTTCCAGACCGGGGCGATTTCGGGTGGGGTTAACGAGCTATTGCTCGGAGCGGTCGGCGACAAGCTGATGCCGGCGAACTTGATCCCAGGATCGACCGAGTACATCAGGGCTGAAGCGAGCCTGAAGGCACTTTCGCAGATTGTTGGAGTCTTGGGTGCTGTTGCCTCGCGAGGCGACTCTGGTATCGCATCTTCGGTTGCAGAGAACGCAACGCAATATAACTTCTTGAATCATAGAGATATTCAGGAACTGTCCGAGAAAGCACGACGTTGTCAGGCCGAAGGTACTTGCGATCAGCTGCAGGCAGAAGCCAATGCCAGAGATGCTGCGAATCGCGAGCGGCTCATGGCTTGTCAAAAGACCGGGAACTGCCCTGAAATCCGAGCTGAAATTGATGCCGGCTCAAAAGCCGTGGATGAGTTCGTTGCGACACTTCCTGACGGAAAGGCAGCGGATATTCTTGGGAAATTTACTGGTTTTGGTGGTGGCAATACTCGCGACTGGACTACTGCTGGCCAGTTGCATATCGATCAAGTCGCTCATATGTTCGTAAATGGGGAGTCGGGCTGGGCTCCTTCGTTTGGGCAATGGCTGGACCAGACAGGATTCAATCCGTTTTCCGTCAGCGCACCAGGTTTGTCGGCAACTGTAGTCCCGGGGGGAAGCAAGGGAGCTTCTTCCTCTGTGAACAGTGGCTATGTCGATGTTCTGCCAGGAAATTCAGGGCGGCCTGGTGTGGGGGTGCCGGTTTCCCGAGCCGAAAACCCACTGAGCCCGGTATTGGAGTTTGATGCCTATGGCAATGAAATTGTTTACCGTACGATGTCTTTAGAGCATTTTAATACTCTCAAAGCTACAGGTTCTCTGTCAGGAACAGGAGAAACGTCCACCTCTCCGCTGTTGTCTTACTCGTCTGGCTATGATGGTGTAACCGTTCGGATAACGACTGCCCCGGGGACCTCTGCAAAGCTCCAAAGCATTGGTATTGCTGCAAACGAGCCTGCGATGAATCAGCTTTCCATGCCTATCGTCAAGGGGCCCTGGAACCAGGAGAATGCGCGTTTTAAGGTTGAGAAGGGTCAGATGACAACGCAGCTTGGCAAAGGCAAGGCGCTAGATATTTTTAATGAAAATATAGTTAAATTTGAAGTGGTTCCTAAGTGATTTTTGAGGTGGTTTCGTGTTTTTGAGTTTTAATGAGGCCGATGGGCCTATGAAGACCGTATATCTGCTATCTGAGGACTTGAAAAGGAATCCGGATCGGGTCGCTTTGACACAAGCCTTAACGTTGAATCCCAATAAGCCATTTTTAGGACTTAACGGGACTCATGGTCTTTTTGGGTCGGAAGAATGGTGGAAAAATATCGAGGAACGGAAAATTCCTCTTCTGCTTGTGTCTGGTATTGTAAAAAAAGTCTATTTTGCAGGGCAGGATTCTTCTACGGGGGTTAATTCATTCAGCTTGTTGCTGGACGATGGTTCTGTGAGGGATGAAAGCATCTACAGTGCTACCGCCAAGGAGGATCGTAAGCTTTTTGTTGTGGGGGCCAAGGTCCAGATTGCTTATGTCCTGGATGAGTTGAAACCGGGAGCGGTAAGTGGCAATGAGACCCATGTGGAGACTGTTCTGGAAATGGCCATCTCATTATGATTTGTCCTGTGTAGTGTTTTCCTGAAGGTGAAGGCGGCTATAGCAGCGATATTTCGGCCTCTACCCCATTGGAGAGCGTAAGGACAATGGGATGGATTTATTTTCTGATTTTGATGGTGTGAAAATAAACCCGTCGCTGACGGTGCCAGTGCCTGGACTCTTGAGCTCGATCTGGGCCATGGGCTGCACCTTGCGAGCTGACCTTCAGCCGGGATTGAACGCGCTGAATCGGGCTGCGTGCTTCTCCAGTGGGAGATCCAGCCCATTGGCGATGTACGAAACTGTGCGATAGAAGCCGGCGAGCATCAGCACCTCCAGAATTTGCTCCTCGTTCAAGTGTTCTCTTGCCAGTTCGAACTCGGCGGTGCTCAACGTAGCTCGATCATGCAGAGAGTCGATGGTGCTTAGCAGGGCCGCCTCATCGGCAGACCAGTGAGTCCCATTGAGCGGATACCGCAAGGTTTCGGCGATGTCTTCCCTGGAGAGGCCGGCAGCTTTTGAGAATGCCAGGACATGCACCCCCCACTCGTACTCGCACCCCGTGCGTGCGCAGACTCTGTTGATCACCAGCTCCCGTTGGCGAAGGGTGAGGACAGAACCGTCCAGCAGCGAGCCTCCCATGAATTTGCGCCAGGCTCGTTCGCTCTTTGCAAGGGTCGAGAAGAGCACCAGGGGCGGTACGCCCGGTCCCATGATTCGATCGAATTCGGTTTGGATATCTTGCGGGTATGGAGCACTGAGAGGCGAAATGCGTGACATGGTGTATCCTCCGCTACTGATAATGTAGCAGTGAGGATTGCTACAGTAAACGTAGCAGTCAAGGCCAATCAGCATGAGTGATGACAGACCTACCAGCCAATCAATTGAAATCCCACGCCGGCCTATCATGGCGCTGCTGGATCTTTTGGGGCAAAAATGGGCTTTGCGAATACTTTGGGAGCTTCAAGGCGGCGAACTCAGCTCCAGGGCACTGCGTACTGCCGCTGGTGAGATTTCTCCCACAGTCCTTCAGGCTCGAATTCATGAGCTGCGCGAGGCGGGTATCGTTGAGTCCGGGAAAAGCGGTTATGGTCTAACCCGGCTGGGTATCGAACTCACGCAAGCGTTTCTGCCGCTTTACCGCTTCGCGGAAAAGTGGGATGAAGCCGTCAATTCACGGCCTCCCCAAAATAAGGCAGTTGCCGCGACGAAATCATGAAAGCGCAATGCCGAGCCGGCCGGCCCGTTCGGACATCCGAGGGTCGTTCCTCAGGCCTTCGGGGGAACGCCTGATGGAGCCTTTCGTTCGTCGAGCGGGTGTGGAGGGCGATGCAGGTCGATTCGTCATCAGCCAATGAAAGACGCCGACGCTTTTTACGTCGAAGGCGTACTCTGCACAGGAATGCGCTCCTTGGGCTTCGTCACGTCATAGACATGCAGTTCACAGCGCTGTTCGATGTACTGGAATTCCACCAGGTAAACCTTGCCGCTCTGCGGGGTAAAGCGGGTGTTGATCGGGCCGCAGGTATAATGATTGGCGGTCCCGAGGCTGCGGCCGTAACCCGATACCAGCAGCGATTGGTTGGCATCGGCCTGGACTTCCAACTGCGGGAAGTTCTTCAGCAGCGCGCTGCTGCTGGTTTCGTTGAGCTTGGCGATCCAGCCAAATACTTTCCCGCGGCCCGAGTCCACCACGCGTCCAAGGACTTCCAGGCGCTGGTCGGGGTCATTGGCGCGACTGATCGAATACTCCACGGGAGCGGTGCTGCCGGATGACTTCAGGATCACCTTGGCGTGCTCGGCATCGACCGCCACCTTTTTCTGACCCAGTTGCACCCCATCCTTCGCGAAACTGGGCGAAGAGTCCCGGACATTGGAGTGGCAGGCCGGTAATGCCAGGACGAGAGCGAGGGTCAGCAGTTTGGGGCTCTTCATGACTTATGAATATCCTTGAACATGTTCGTCTGAATGATGAAAAGGTACTGCTCAGGCCACTGAAGGTCGTCTGTACTCGACCTCCACCGGCAGCGCCTGCTGTGCCTCGGCAAGCCGGTTCCCGGCTACCAGCCCATGGATATGGCGAGCCAGCGGGGTCACGTCGGTGATGTTCCGTATCCACTCGTTGACGTAAAGCGCGACAGCTTCCTTGCCCAGGCCGATCTGGATGGCGCGGTGGGTCTGCGGTTGCAGGTGCAGGTCACGCTCCGGGTCCCACTGGATGCGGACCGGGGAGTTGTCCTTCAGGGCCTGCCATTGTTCCTGGCTCATCGATTCGTCGGGGTGGCTCGGGCAACTGTGTTCCAGGGCCCAGGCGAAGCCTTCGTGAGTGATGTCGATCGCCAGGATGCGGGTTTGGCCGGCGTCCTTCAGGCCCCAGCCGGCGCGGTACATCATCCAGAGGAAGGAAGGTTTTATCCAGGTCATCCGTTCCATCTTGAACGGCGGCGAGACGAAGGTCCCGTGGGCGAGGGCGGCCTCGGCGATGGAGTCCGAATAGGCCTGGTAGACGCGAATGGTCTGCTCGTCGTACTGCGCGCGGATCTGGCGAAGTGGAGGTGTAGGCAAATGATAGTCCTGTGGTTGTTTTGGCTATGGGGTAATCAGTGTTTCTCGGATGACGCGCGACGGCGCTTCCTGCCGGCCCGTTCCAACAGTTCGTTGAGGACAAACCAGATTGTCATCAACAAACCGATGAACACGAAGGTGTTGTGGTTGTGAAACAGGCCCTGCAACTTGCCGGCAAGCCAGGCCGAGAGGACCATCAGAAAGACGAATCGCAGGCCGGTCAGCACTGCGTGAAGGTACTCGTTACCGATATTGCCGGACATCCATGGCTCTCCCGAGCGTCTGAGAGGGGTGCAAAAGTCAGTGGTCCTGACCAGGCCGGGGTTCAAGGTTGATGGGGAATCACCTGATCCTTGTCCATTTCGTTCATCAACTGATCGAGCATCTGCCGGCGGTTTTCCACGCTCGACAGTGGCACGTACCAGGCCAGCACACTCCAGCCTTCGCGGGAATAGTTGTAGGTCTTGAGCAACTCGCCGTCCTTGTAGACCTGGCCACGCAGGTTGTCCTTGTAAGGGTAGGGCATCGGGAATGTGAAGAGGGTGAAGACGTTCAGCAGGCCCAGGTAGCTCGGACCACCGTCATAGGGCTCGCGGATCGACAGGCTGTAGCCACTGCGGCTGTAGCCGCCGTCGAGCATGGAGAACGCGCCGGTGTCCTTGAGCACGCCGATCATCTGGCGATGACGCTGCTCGTCGAAACGATTGTTGATGGAACCCAGGTCCAGGGTGACCGGGACGTAGGCGCGCTCGGCGTGGTAGTCGAGCGGCTTCAGGTTGTTGGTGCAGCCGCTGGTCAGCAGGGCGGCACCCAGCAGCGCAGCGGCAGCTGAAGGCTTCAGGCTCATTGTGCAGCTCCGACGGCAGGGATCAGTTGGTCCTGGCGCACGTCCCGGGCAAAGGCGCGGGCGATGCGGCCGAGGTTCTGGCCTTCCATCTCGCCGCCCTGATCCAGCAGCCAGGTGTATTTGCGGGTGCTGTTGCGATAGCGGTATTGCTTGAGACGCTGGTCGCCGCGCAGGACGGTGAACTCGGTGTCGGTATCGATTTCCTTCGACAGGGGCAGCATGAACAGGGTGGCGCAACTGAGCAGAACCACCGGGAACGGCGGGTACTCGCGCTGCATCTTCAGTTTGACCTGCACGCTGTACTCGTCGGCCTTGCCGCTGCCGGTTTCGATGTTGCGGAAAACCCCGGTCTCGCGCAGGTGGTTGCGCAGCGTCGAGGACTGCAGGGGGTCGTCGACCATCACATGGATGGGCTGCAGGTAGTCCTGGCCATCGGCCAAGGTGCTGTCGGGCAGGGTGTTGGTCGCGGTGCAGCCGGTCAGCAGGCTCGCGGCGACGAGGCCGGCAAGTGTTCTCATGGTTTGACTTCCGTGGCGCCGGCAGGCTTGCCGGTGGTCGACGTGGGGGCGATGAACAGGTAGGGGGCGGCGCTCTTGAGATCCAGGTTCAGGCGCTGCAGCGGCGGCAGGGCGGGCTGCTGGCGCAGGGCGATGGCACCATCGCGGGCGAGTTGGTCCCGCCACAGGAAGGCGCAGCGGTCGCCCATCAGGCACATCGAGCGGAATTCGCCGAGATAGTAGGCCTTGCCGGCTTCGAGCCGTAGCGGCAGGTTGAATTTTTCCCGGGCCTGGCGCGAGGTGAAGGTGGTGCCAAGCCCAGGCGTGTACTGGGCGGAAAAGAACTGGAAATCGTAGAACTCGTAGTCGCCGGGCTTGAGGGGCAGTACGAAGACACTGGCGGCGCCGTCGCCATCCTCGATGTCTTGCGGTGTCTGGTTGCCACCGCGCATCCAGAGGCCGGCGGCGCCATAGGCGGAGCCGCGTTTGCGGATCAGCAGGCGCTGGTTGTCGGCCGGGGAGAGCTTGAACGACTGTGGGCCGATGGAACCGACCAGGTAGGCCACGGGCTCACCGCTGGCCGGTTGCAGCGGGTCGCTGACGAGTGAGGCGCTGTGGGTGATACAGCCGCTGAGCAGGCCGACGAGAAAGAAGATGGCCGAAGCCTTGATGACGCGGAACATGGACTTCCCTGATTGAACTGACGGTCAAGCACCGGTGTCGGTTGGAAAGTCATGATGGCGGCCTTCCTGGCACACGGGTTTTGCGAGGCGAAGCCTAAGGGAAGTGCTGGCGTTTTGCTAGCGATCGGTCGTGATTTTCGAGTTATTGACGCCCGAAATCCGTCGCGGTTTTTTGGGGGGCATCGAGCCGGGCAAGAAAAGGCACCGGAACATCGGTGCCTTTCCGGTTCAACGCGACAACGACTCAGCGATAGCGCTCCAGCCAATGCGCGTAAGGCGCCGGCAGTGTCCAGGCGGCCTTGTCGACGCCCAGCTCCTTGGCTGCGGCGTAGGCCCAATGCGGGTCGGCCAGGTGCGCACGGCCTACCGAGACCAGGTCCAGGTGCCCGGCCTTCAGGGCGCCTTCCGCCAGTTGCGGGGTGCCGAAGCCCCAGGCCGAGGTTACCGGGATATCGGCTTCGCGCCGCACGCGCTCGGCGATCGGACCCATGAAGGCCGGGCCCCATGGGATGTTGGTGACGGGGATGGTAAAGCCGACGCTGACGCTCAGCAGGTCCAGGCCGCCAGCCTTGAACCGGCGGGCCAGTTCGATGGACTCGGTGAGGGTCTGCTCGTCACGGCCGTCATATTCCAGCACGCCGAAACGCGCGGTGAGCGGCAGGTTTTCCGGCCAGACTTCACGCACCGCAGCAAGGGTTTCCAGCAGGAAGCGGCTGCGGTTTTCGAAGCTGCCGCCGTAGGCGTCGGTGCGCTGGTTGGAATGCTCGGAGAAGAAGCTCTGGCCCAGGTAACCGTGGGCAAAGTGCAGCTCGATCCACTCGAAACCGGCATCGCGGGCGCGACGGGCGGCATCGACGAAGTTCTGCTTGACCCGGGCGATGTCCTCCAGGGTCATGGCCTTTGGTGTTTTGGGCAGGTGCGCGCCGAAGGGCAGGGCGGACGGCGCGATGGTCTGCCAGCCGCGGGCATCGGATTCGGCAATGTGGTCGTCGCCTTCCCATGGCCGGTTGGCGCTGGCCTTGCGGCCGGCGTGGGCGATCTGGATGCCGGGCACCGAGCCTGCGGCCTTGATGGCCTTGACCACGGGAACGAAGGCCTGGGCCTGTTCGTCGTTCCAGATGCCGGCGCAGCCGGGGGTGATGCGGCCTTCCGGTGCCACGGCGGTGGCCTCCACCACCAGCAGGCCGGCGCCGCCACGGGCCAGGCCGGCAAGGTGGACCTGGTGCCAGTCGTTGATCAGGCCGTCGGTGGCCATGTACTGGCACATCGGTGGGATCGCGATGCGGTTGCGCAGCGTGACGTCCTTGAGCTTGTAGGGTTCGAACAGTGCCGACATGGAAAATCTCCAGGAGACGATGGATAGGTTGATTCGTTTGTTCGATGGTAATCGAACTATGGCAATAAAGGGAAGTCTTGTTATCATTCCCGGCATGCGAGAATTCAAACACCCGGCTCCCGAAGACCTCATGCTCGAACGCGTGCTCTACGCCTTGAGCGACCCTGTGCGCATGGAAATCGTCCGCAGCCTTGCCGGTGTGGCCGAGGCGAGCTGCGGTGAGCTGGATGGCGGGCGGCCCAAGTCGAGCATGTCCCACCACTTTCGCGTGCTGCGCGATGCGGGGCTGGTGCACACTCGCAACGTCGGCACCACGCACATGAATTCATTGCGCCTGGAAATGCTCGACACGCGTTTTCCCGGGTTGCTCGGCTGCATTCTGTCCCAGCGCTGATCCAGGCGCCTGCCGGGTGCGCAACGCTTTCAGCGGCTGAAAACACGCAAGCCGCAAACCTGTTTCTCCATGGTTATCCTCCCCCTGCAAGTGCGTAAATCCAGGTAGAAAACGAGGATTCACGGGCGGCCGGGTTCGTCGCAGGCTGCCCGGGAATTCGAAAGGTCTTTCCACGGATACGGATGACACTTCGATGTTCTGGCGCCGGTTGCTGAAAATAAACCCCGCAGATTCAGACTCCCATGGGGCAGCGCCGACAGTCGGGTACTTCATCCCGCAGTCGGCTGCCGAACTCCTTGCGACGCCGCGCCGGCAAGCGCTGCTCGGGCAGATCTGGCAACTCGTTTCGCTGTCACGCGACCAGTTCGATGGGCTCTATCTCAAGCCCATCGAGCGCTGTGCCGAGCTGGCCCAGCAGTTTCCCGCCTCGCGGCACGCTCATCACGCCTACCCCGGTGGCTTGCTCGACCACTGCCTGAGCACCACGGTTTATGTGCTGAAGTTGCGCCAGTCGCGCCTGCTGCCGGCCGGGGCCAGCACGCAAGTGCAGGGCGTCCAGGCGGAGGCCTGGAGCGTCGCCACGGCCTATGGCGCGTTGTTGCGCGATCTCGGCAGGATCATCGTCGACATGAGTGTGCAGTTGTCCAACGGTGCGGCATGGTATCCCTGGATGGGGCCACCCGAGCGGCCCTACCGCTTCAAGTACCTCAACGACAGTCCGGACCAGGCTCATGTCGCCGCGGCTGGCCTGTTGTTCACCCAGTTGGTGTCTCATTCGACACTCCAGTGGTTGAGTGGCTACCCCGAGCTCTGGAGGGCCTTGATCCATGTTCTGGCGGGGCACGATGAAAAGGCCGGCGCCTTGGGTGAACTGCTGACCCAGGCTGACCAGGCATCGATTGCCGATGGGCAGGAGGGCAGTTCGGCGAGGATGTCTCAACCGCCACCCGCCGAAGTGGTTCCGAAGCCGGTGGTTGCGCTGGCCTGTGCCGAGGCAAGCGACGATGGGGGCGACAAGGCCAGGGGGGAGGCTTTCATCCGTTGGCTTCGCGACGGCATCCTCACCGGCAGGATCGTGACCAACACCGCCGCGGCAAAGGTTCACAGCGTTGCCGGCACGGCGTTCATGGTGTCCCCGGCCATCTTTCACCGTTATGTCCAGGAGCACCCCGAGATAGCCGAGCTGGCCAAGTCGCAGGACACCGACGACTGGCGCTGGGTTCAGCGCTGTTTCGAGAAACAGCGGGTGCATCGCAAGGGCAGCAAGGGCCTGAACATCTGGACTTGCGAGCTTCAGGACCTGCGCAAGGTCCGCGACCTCAAGGGCTACCTGCTCAAGGACCCGCTGCTGATCTTTGCCGAGGCCCCGGCGGACAATCCCTCCTTGCGGTTGAAGGAGTGACTCGCGCAGCGGGTCCAGGCTACTTCGGTCGCCAGGGAGAAAAGAGCGCACGGGGCGCTTTTTTCTCTCGACAGGGCTCAGCGGGAGGCGACCATCCTGGCCCGGGCCGCGTGCAGTTTCCGGTAGCTGTCGATCAGCCGCTGATGGCGGTCGAGACCTTCGAGCTTCATGCTCGTCGGCGTCAGGCCGAAGAAGCGCACGCTGCCGTCGATCGAGCCCAGCACCGCGTCCATGCGCGGGTTGCCGAACATGCGGCGGAAGTTGACTTCGTAGTCGGCCATCTCCAAATCGTCGTCCAGCACCACTTCCAGCGCCACGTTAAGGGCCTGGTAGAACAGGCCGCGCTCGACGGTGTTGTCGTTGTACTGCAGGAAGGTTTCGACCAACTCCTTCGTTTCCTCGAAGTTCTGCAGCGCCAGGTGGATCAGCAGCTTCAGCTCCAGGATGGTCAACTGGCCCCAGGCGGTGTTTTCGTCGAACTCGATGCCGATCAGCGTGGTGATGTCGGTGTAGTCGTCCAGTTCGCTTTCTTCCAGCAGGCCGACCAGCCCTTGCAGGCCTTCCTCGTCCAGGCGGTGCAGGTTGAGGATGTCTTCGCGGAAGAACAGTGCCTTGTTGGTGTTGTCCCAGATCAGGTCGTCCACCGGATAGATTTCCGAGTAGCCCGGCACCAGGATGCGGCAGGCCGACGCGCCCAGGTGCTCGTACACCGCCATGTAGACTTCCTTCTCCAGGCTTTCGAGGATGCCGAACAGAGCGGCGGCTTCCTCGGCGTTGGAGTCTTCGCCCTGGCCGGAGAAGTCCCACTCGACGAATTCGTAGTCGGCCTTGGCGCTGAAGAAACGCCACGACACCACGCCGCTGGAGTCGATGAAGTGCTCGACGAAGTTGTTCGGCTCCATTACCGCCTGGCTTTCGAAGGTCGGCTGCGGCAGGTCGTTCAGCCCCTCGAAACTGCGCCCCTGCAGCAGTTCGGTCAGGCTGCGCTCCAACGCCACTTCGAAGCTCGGGTGCGCGCCGAACGAGGCGAACACACCGCCGGTGCGCGGGTTCATCAAGGTCACGCATATCACCGGGAATTCACCGCCCAGGGAAGCATCCTTGACCAGCACCGGGAAGCCCTGTTCCTCGAGACCCTGGATGCCGGCCAGAATCCCCGGGTACTTCGCCAGTACTTCCTGCGGCACGTCCGGCAGGGCGATTTCGCCTTCGAGGATTTCACGCTTCACCGCACGCTCGAAGATCTCCGACAGGCACTGTACCTGCGCTTCGGCCAGGGTGTTGCCGGCGCTCATGCCGTTGCTGAGGAACAGGTTCTCGATCAGGTTGGAGGGGAAGTACACCACCTCGCCATCCGACTGGCGCACGAACGGCAGCGAGCAGATGCCGCGCTCGGTGTTGCCGGAGTTGGTGTCGTACAGGTGCGAACCGCGCAGCTCGCCATCGGGGTTGTAGATCGCCAGGCAGTGCTCGTCGAGGATTTCCTTGGGCAGGGCGTCCTGGCGCCCGGGCTTGAACCAGCGTTCGTCCGGGTAGTGGACGAATTCGGCGTTGGCGATCTCTTCGCCCCAGAACTGGTCGTTGTAGAAGAAGTTGCAGTTCAGGCGCTCGATGAACTCGCCCAGGGCCGAAGCCAGGGCGCTTTCCTTGGTCGAGCCCTTGCCGTTGGTGAAGCACATCGGCGACTGCGCATCGCGGATATGCAGCGACCAGACGTTCGGCACGATGTTGCGCCATGAGGCGATCTCGATCTTCATGCCCAGGCCCGAGAGGATGGCGGACATGTTGGCGATGGTCTGCTCCAGCGGCAGGTCCTTGCCGGGAATGTAGGTGCGGGTGGGCGAATCGCTGCTCGGCATCAGCAGGGCCTGGGCATCGGCGTCCAGGTTTTCCACTTCCTCGATGACGAAGTCCGGCCCGGTCTGCACGACCTTCTTTACCGTGCAGCGGTCGATGGAGCGCAGGATACCCTGGCGGTCCTTGTCGGAGATGTCGGCGGGCAGCTCGACCTGGATCTTGAAGATCTGGTTGTAGCGGTTCTCCGGGTCGACGATGTTGTTCTGCGACAGGCGAATGTTGTCGGTGGGGATATTGCGGGTTTCGCAGTACACCTTGACGAAGTAGGCCGCGCACAGGGCCGAGGAGGCCAGGAAATAGTCGAAGGGACTCGGTGCCGAGCCATCGCCCTTGTAGCGGATGGGTTGATCGGCCACCACCGTGAAGTCATCGAATTTGGCTTCGAGTCGGAGGTTGTCGAGAAAGTTGACCTTGATTTCCATGCGGGATTACCAGAAGAGCGAAAATACGAATGGCCGCTATTATCCGGTCTTTTCGCCGGGAAGGAAGCGATAGCGGACGAGACTGCGGATCTTCGCGGTTGCGCCGCCTGGCTCAGGTGGCAAACACCTGCTCCACTGTTTCCGAAACATAATCGAGTACGGCCCGGATCAGCGGTGACTTGCCAAGGTCGCCATGCACCACCAGCCAGATATCGCGGTAGAAGCTTTCGCCATCGCAGGGCAGGGGCCTGAGCGCCGGGTCAGGGTCGCCGATGAACAGTGGCAGTCCGGCCACGCCAAGGCCCGAGCGCGCGACCCGTTGCTGGGTGCTGATGTCGCTCACCTCGCAGACCACCGGGCGGCCTGCCGCCACGGACAGCAGCCATTGCTGGTGCGGCATGTCGGCATACTGTGCGTCATAGGCGATGAAACCCCAGTCTTGTGGCTGTGCCGCGTGGGCATAGTCGTGGGCGCAATAGAGCCCGAACGGCATGCGCCCGATGCGGCGGGTGACGTTGGCCGGTTCGCTCGGCCGAAACAGCCGGACCGCGATATCGGCCTCGCGGCGTTCCAGGGATACGCTCTGCGCCTGGTTGGCCATCGACAGCTGAATGCCTGGGTGACGTGTCCTCAAGGGGGCGAGCCGATCGGCGAAGAAGTTCGTGCCCAGTACCGGCGGTACGCTCAAGGTGACCTTGCCGGACATGTTCGCCTGTTCAGCGCTGGCCAGGCGTTCGATGCCGAATGCGGCCCGCTCCATGTCCTGGGCGAGCCGGTGGATCTGCATGCCCATGGCGGTCAGGCTGCATCGGCGCGGCAGTCGGTCGAGCAGCCTCACGCCCAGTTCGGCTTCGAGCGCCGACAGGCGCCGACTGACCGTCCCATGGTCGACTTTCATGTGCCGTGCGGCGCCAGAGAGGCTACCGGCCTCGACGATCGCCACGAAGTAGCGCAGGTTTTCCCAGTCCAGCATCTGTGCGTTTTTCCCGATATGGCGTGAGCATTTACGGAATATTCGCACGGATAGTCCGGCTTGTATCGTCGCTTCTTTCCTTGAGGAGTCGGACATGACTGAGCATCCGCAATCCCCTTCCACCCGAGCGTTGCTGGCGGCCTGCCTCGGTTTCGCCATCGTTCTGATCGACGTGAGCGTCGTCAATGTGGCCCTCGATACCTTGCGCAGCGCGTTGGACACGGATGTGCGCGGCTTGCAATGGGTGGTCAATGCCTATGCCCTGGTGTTTGCCGCCTCGCTGTTGCTGGCGGGTACGTTGAGCGATCGCCTGGGCGCCAGGCGCCTGTACCTGATCGGCCTGGTGCTGTTCACCGGCGCCTCGCTGGGTGCTGGGGTGGCCTCGACGCTCTGGGGGCTGGTCGGCTGGCGGGGCATCCAGGGATTCGGCGCGGCCTTGTTGGTGCCGACGTCACTCGCCTTACTGCGCCAGCTCTATGTCGATCCTGCCCAGCGTCGTCGGGCCGTGGGCTGGTGGAGTGCCGGTGGTGGCATTGCGCTGGCGGCCGGGCCAGTGCTCGGCGGGGTGTTGGTCGAGCACTGGGGTTGGCGCAGTGTGTTCCTGATCAACCTGCCGATCGGTCTGCTGGGGCTGTGGTTCACGCTCGGCGGCATTCCCGCCGGAACGGGGCAGCCCGGGCGCAAGCTGGACTTGCCCGGGCAACTCTGTGGCGCCTTGGCCCTGGTCATGCTCACGCTGGCGCTGACCGAAGCCGGTCATGAGGGCTGGAGCAATCCGCTGGTGCTGGCGGCCTTCGTGGTCTGCCTGTTGGCCGCAGGGTTGTTTCTCCATCTGCAGAACGGCAATCCCAATGCCATGCTGCCACCAGCTGTCCTGCGCAACCGGGTGGTCAGGTGCACGATGAGCGTCGGATTGATCGCCAACCTGGTGTTCTACGGCATGGTCTTTACCTTCAGCCTGTACTTCCAGGCGCAATGGCATTGGACACCCGAGCGCACGGGGTTGGCCTTCCTGCCGATGATGGGGGTGCTGATGGTGATGAACCTGCTGGCCGGGCATCTGGCAGGGCGCTGGTCGGGTCGCACCCTGGTGATGCTGGGCCTGGGCATTTCCGCCTGTGGCTACGGGCTGATGCTGGCGGCGCTGGCCGAGCAGTCTTACCGACTGTTGATCCTGCCGATGCTGCTGGCTGGAGGCGGTATCGCGCTGGCGATACCCACGCTCACCCACGCGATGCTCGAAGCGGTGCCGGCACACTATGCCGGAACAGCCTCCGGCACCCTCAACGCGGCCCGGCAGATGGGCGGTGTGATGGGGGTTGCGCTGCTCGGTGGCACGGCGAGTCTACCTGGCATCAACCTGGCGCTCGGTGGTTGCGTGGCGGCCTTGCTGTTGGCGATGGCAATCGCTTTCAGTGGACTGAAACCGAGCGCTTGCCGCGATGCTCCGTTGTGCCTGGAATGAGGGATTCAACCGCCTACCACCGCGTCACCAACTCATCCCGGTCGAATGAAAGCATCCGCATGGCTTCGACGCGGCCAATATCTGCGTTGAGCCGGATGCACACGGCCGTTGGCCTTGACCGCGAACCGCCAATGGCGGCCATCCCCCGTCACTCACGTCCGGGTGAGCCTATCAGGCCCCATTTACCGTTCGGAAAACTCCTGTCTCAGCCCCATTCTCAACGCGCCTCGATACTGTCAATATGGCATTAAGGCGCTATGGCTGGCACCCGACATATAAACGATTCAAAGAACGCCATGGGGTTGACCTGAGAGCGGATCGCTAGCGGTCAGTCACTGAGTATCGCCAGTTTTGGCTCTGGGAGTGTTGATGAGTTTTCGTCGCTTGACCGACTCCTCTGGGCAATCGAACGATTGCGATACCGTCGCCGATCAACAGGAAGGTCACTCGGACATTGCCGCGATTGCCGCGGACAACGAGGACACGATCGAGCAACTGCTGGACTCGGCGCGCAACTGGGTTCACACCAGCGCCTGGGCGGTCTATCGCGCCGGCGAACAGTTGCACCTGGTCGGGCAGGGCGCCCCCCGGGCGCAGTGGCCGTCCATCGTCTCGAATGACGAATTCGAAGCCTTTTGCCGGGCCCGATGCCTGCACCGTTGGCCCACCGGCCGTGGCGAAAGCGTCCTGGGCTGGTTGCTCGCGCCGCTCGAGCAGGCCACGCAGCCGGCACTTGCCGAATTCGCCCGACGCCTGGGTGTCCAGGTGCAGGCCGATGCCCTGGCGCGGGCGCAAGTCACCCAGCGGGTGCTCTATGAAATCATCTACCTGGCCAGTTCGACCCGTGACCGCTCGGTGTTCCTGGTGGGCATTCACCGGCTGCTGGCCAGCCTGATCGACGCCGAGAACTTCTACCTCGCGCTGTACGACCCGCACACCGGCAAGATCGACTACCCGTACTATGTCGACATCATCGACACCCAGGCCCTGCAGTCCGAAAACTACGAATACCTCGACCCCGATCACCTGTCCCTGACCGGCCAGGTGCTGACCAGCGGCCAGCCGCTGCTGATCGACGCCGCCGGGATCCTCGCCGCCCAGGCCGAGCAGCGCTTCTATTGCGTGGGCGACCGCCCCGAGTTCTGGATGGGGGCGCCGCTGAAAAACGCCTCGGACGAGGTGTTCGGCATGCTCGCCATGCAGGTCTACGACGTGTCGCGTATCTACAGCGCCGAGGACCGCGCGCTGTTCCTGGTGGTGGCCCGCCATGTGGCGATGGCGCTGGACCGCATGCTGCACCGCGCGGACCTGGAAGAAACGGTGATGCGCCGCACCCTCGAACTGTCGGCGCTCAACGACGCGCTGCGCCAGGAAATACTGGACCGCGAGCGCGCCGAGCACCTGCAGAGCGTATTGTTCCAGATCGCCGAATTGTCGAGCCGGCCCGGCGACATGGCCGAGTTGTTCCAGAGCCTGCATGACATCGTGGGTGCGCTGCTGTTTGCGCAGAACTTCTATATCGCTCTGTTCGACGACGCGACGGGCGAGGTGACCTTTCCCTATTACGTCGACGAACGCCAGACCAACCGTCCGGCCCCCCGGCGCGGCTGCCGCGGCCTGACCGAGTACGTGATCCGCCAGCGCCGGCCCTGCCTGTTCGACGTCGACGAGGTCGACCGGCTGACCTCGATCGGCGAGATCGACGCGCCGCAAGACAACGTCCGTTCCCACTCCTGGCTGGGCATCCCACTGTTCGATGGCGACGTGGTGCGTGGCGTGCTCGCGGTGCAAAGCTACACCGCGCAGGTGCGCTACACCCAGCGCGACCAGGAACTGCTGACGTTCGTCTCGCGGCACATCGACACCGCGCTGTCGCGGCGCAGCGCAGCCGAGGCGATCCATGCCGCCAACCTCATGCTCGAGGCCCGGGTGCAGAGCCGCACCCGCGAACTCGACCATGCCAACGCCAAGCTGCAGCACGAGAACACCCACGATGCGCTGACCGGGCTGCCGAACCGTACCTACCTGCAGCAGCGTCTGAACCTGGCCTGGTCGCACTTCGACAGCGCAGGCGGGCACCTGGCGGTGATGTTCATCGACCTCGATCGCTTCAAGATGGTCAACGACAGCCTTGGCCATCACTTTGGCGACCTGCTGTTGATGCAGGCGGCCCAGCGTCTGCGCGGTTGCCTGCGCGAAAGCGACATGCTGGCACGGCTGGGCGGCGATGAGTTTGCGGTACTCGTCCCCGATGCGCCGCTGGAGGTGGTGACCGAAGTCGCCGAACGGATCCTGGTGGCGTTCGACCTGCCGTTCCTGATCAACGGCCATGAAGTCTTTTCTTCCTGCAGCATCGGCATCGTCAGTGCCGACAGCCAGTTCCACCACGAGCCCGCCGACCTGCTGCGCGACGCCGATGCGGCGATGTACCGGGTCAAGAGCGCCGGACGCGACAGCTACGCGGTGTTCAACCAGGAACTGCGCCGCGAGGTCTCGGACCAGGTCGAGCGGGAAGGGGCCCTGCGCAACGCACTCAAGCGCAGCGACGAGCTGCTGCCGTACTTCCAGCCGATCGTCAACGTTGAAACCGGCGAACTGCTGGCCCTGGAAGCGCTGGTCCGCTGGCACCAGCCGGGCGGGCGGGTGATCGCCCCGGGAGAATTCCTGACGGATTTCGAGGGCCTGCGCCTGATCGGCCGGCTGGACCTGTACATGCTCGGCAGCGTCGCCGCGATCCTTGCCCAACCCGAGCACGCCGATTGGCCGGCGGTGCACGTCAACTGCTCCAGCTACAGCATCACCCGCCCGGACTTTGCCGGTGATGTGCTGGCGCTGCTGGCGCAGCATGGCGTCTCGCCGTCGCGGATCTGCCTGGAACTGACCGAGGGCGCGCTGGTGGCCGAACCGGCGATTGCCCGGCAGACCATGCAGCGGCTGGCCGACAACGGCATGTCGGTGGTACTCGATGACTTCGGTGCGGGGTTCTCGTCGCTGAGCTATGTGCACCAGTACCGTTTCAGCGGGTTGAAGATCGACAAGTCGTTCATCTTCGAGCTGACCGGCAGCGCGCGCAGCCGGGCGATCGTACGGGCCATCGTACGGATGGCGGAATCGCTGGATCTGAGTGTGGTGGCGGAAGGGGTCGAGGATCAGGAGACCCTGGAACTGTTGCGCGAAATGGGGGCGGGGCAGGCGCAGGGCTATTACTTCGCCAAACCGATGGGGTTGGAAGCACTGAGAGGGTGCGGGGAGAACGCCCGGTCCTGGATCCCCTAGTGGCGGCTTCGGCGCGCCCCTGGGGGAGTGGGCTTGCCCGCGAAGCGGACAACTCGGTGGGTGGCACCGGCTGCGCCGGTGTTCGCGGGCAAGCCCGCTCCTACACGGGTGTTGAGGGCTGATGGCTTACGGGCGAGCCAGGGAGCGCTGGACAGGCCGTCAAAGTAATGGTTGTATGATGCAACTATTTGGCGGCGGGCATTTCCCATGAACGACAGCTCCTTACTGATCGATGAAATACGCTCGGCCTCACGCACCATGGTGCGTGAACTGGGGTTCATGCGCACGACACTGGCGGGTACCGACCATTCGGCATCCGCCGTGCACACCTTGCTGGAGATCGACGCGCAGGGAGTGATGACGGCCGCCCAACTGGTGCAGGTTCTGGGGCTTGAGAAATCCAGTGTGAGCCGCATGGTGAGCAAGCTGATCGAGGCCGGCGAACTGGAAGAGACGGCCAGTCATGACGATGCCCGCGCCAAGCTGCTGCGTCTGACCCCTCACGGTAGAAAGACCGTTGCAGACATCCATGGCTATGGCCAGTTGCAAGTCAGCGCCGCGCTGGGCCACCTGAACCCGACCGAGCAGCAGGTGGTCGCGCAGGGCCTGGCGGCCTATGCTCGCGCCTTGTCCGCAAGGCGACTGGGTTCTGCCGAGCCTGCAGCCCATGGCATCAGCATCATTAGCGGATATCGACCAGGCGTGGTGGGCCGGATAGCCGAGATGCATGCGGCGTTCTACTCCCGGCTGGCAGGGTTCGGCCAGGTGTTCGAAAGCCAGGTGGCCACCGCTGTTGCCGAGTTCGTCGGGCGTCTCGACCAGCCGTGCAACCGGTTATGGCTCGCGACTCACCATGGACGCATTGTGGGTTCGATCGCCATCGACGGGCAGGACCTGGGCAACAACGAGGCCCACCTGCGCTGGTTCATCCTGGACGATGGCTGTCGAGGGAGTGGGGTGGGGCGTCGGTTGTTGAGCGAGGCGCTGGGCTTCTGTGACGATGCCGGGTTCGATGCGACTCGACTCTGGACGTTCAGCGGCCTCGACGCTGCGCGGCGACTTTATGAGGCCCAGGGGTTCGAGCTGGTGAAGCAGGAGCAGGGCAGCCAGTGGGGGACGGTTGTCACTGAACAGCAATTCATCCGCACCAGGGCCCGGCTCGCTCGTTGAGGGGCGCGAGCGGCTATCGACCGGCCGTGGATTTCAGGTTTGCCGTGGCATGCTCCAGCCTGCTGGCGTTTTCCAGGAGTTGTTCCGCAGCGACGAACAGCCTCTCGCCGGCCAGCACCGATGCCTGTTCGCGCATACGCACGACCGCCTCCTCGAGTTGCTCGATCTGGCGTGCCAGCGCTTCGGGTGGGCGGGTGAATGGCATGGTGAGGACAACTACCTGTCTGTGCTTTGCTGATCGTCATGGGCTGGTCTCGACCAATCCGCGCTCGACGCCGCTTGCCTGCCGGCGACAGGGCGCGGGCACACGCTACCATCACTTTGCCCATAGAGCACGCATTCATGCTTGCGCGGGTGTTGTTTCGGTTGAATTAAAAAGGAGCGCCTTTGCGAGCTGCGGCCGGGCGGACCCTGATCATGCTGGATGAAGAGAAGATAGCCCCTTATCTGGATGAAATAACCGAGGACTGCCGTATTGAAGTGAATGGGTGGAAACGGAAGGTCTGAAGATCGGGCAAGCCCATTTGAACTGCCAGTACAGTCGCTGGCTACCAGGCAGAGATCGATTAAAGAAATTGACCGTATCCGTACGAAATCAAGGGTAATTCCGGCAAGGGAAAACCATGGAACATTTTTGGGGTGAACTAACCAGCTGATCGAATATGCCTATACTGTCAGCAACGCTGTAGCAGCTGTTTAAGGTCGTCTTGTGAGGGTTGTTGAGCGTTGATGAATAAAACTGATCTGCTTGAGTATTTGAAAGAGACCAGTTCCGAGATGACCCAGGGCGATATGGATGGAGCTATTCTTTTGCATTTCGACCTAGTAATGGAAAGTTATCGGAGAAAGCCCCTGTTTTATAAAAATCTTTTAAAATATGACAGGCTCATGGTGGCTCTCTCGTTGTTGAGTTTTAATTTCAGCGATAATCGGATTCCTCTGTCCAGAGTCAAGGCTTTTTGTCAGGAGCGTGGCTATCTGTCGCGCAACAGTCTGGATTCCTATTGTTCATTCTTGTTTATTACCGGTTATATGCATATTGGCCTGCATGCCGAAGATGGGCGCCAGCGTATTTTCGGGCCTACCGAAATGGCGTTGCTTGAAGCCAGCCGTATTATCAAGTCGTACTTGCTGCCCTCGCAGATCATTCCTCCCTACGATAGTTGGTTGGCGGAGCCTCGAGGATCTACGGATTTGCTGCAGATTTTTTTCCGCGGGTTTGCCAGGTTACTGGAAGCGGACCTGATGCTCGACAAGCTCTTGCCCGAAGCTAAGTGGATCATGAATCGTGATGGCGGCCACCTGCCGATGCTCGCGCTGTATACCGATGCCTTGCGCAACGGCTCGCTGGAGAGAGGTTATAACGTATCGTCTTATGTTGAGCTCTCATCGCGCCTCGGGGTCTCCAAGACTCATATGCGACGCATGATCAAAGAGGGAAAACTGCAGGGATATTTCAAATGCCACCAGAATCTGGTCGAACTGAGTCCTGCGTTCCTCGAACTGATTCGGCGGGCCATGTCCATCAATTTTGCGGTGGCACGGGTGAGCATGGAGTTGGGTGCCAAAGACAGCTGTGCGAATAGCGAGACTGTCGAAGGTTGGAACTTTCGCGGCCTCTAGGCCGATGAGCGGGCCTGTTCCTTGGCCGCGCCGTTGAGAGCGACTTGATCGCCAGGCACCGTCCTTGTTCGTTGTACTCATTGATACCGGAGGTCAGTGTGTTTAATCGTCGCATCAAGAATGCCCTGTTCGACTGTCGGCAGGATCTGACCACATTGCTGGGGACGATCACCGACATCGACTCGGTTTTTCTTTCAGTAAGGGTCGATGGAACGGGCCGGATCGTCTCGGCCAACCAGCGTTTCGCAGAGGCACTGGGGTACTCGTCGAGTGATCTGTCAGGCAGGGCGATGGGCGAGCTCATGGCTGAGCCGCAGGGTGGATTTGCGGCGAATCCGCGAGCCATTGAACAGCAATGCTATACCGCCGCCGACGGTCGTGCCGTGGTACTCGGCATGTGTTGGCTCAACGCGGCGGATCGCGCCTTCCAGGGGTATGGTTTCATCACGCCGCCCTTGGCGCAGAAGGAGCAGGAGGTCATCGAAATGTTCAGTGCGCTGAACCGCTCGATGGCCATGGTCCAGTTCAATCTTGCGGGTGAGGTTCTCTCTGCCAACGAGGCCTTTATCCAGGCGATGGGTTATAGCCTGGCGGAGATCCAGGGGCGGCACCACCGCCTGTTCTGCCTGGCCGAGGACGTGGCTTCGGCAGATTACGCCGAGTTCTGGAAGTCTTTGAATCGGGGCGTGTTCAGTGCCGGACGTTTTCGTCGGGTGGACAAACGCGGTCGGGTGGTATGGCTGGAGGCCACCTATAACCCGGTCAAGGACGCCTCCGGCCGGGTGTACAAAATCACCAAATTCGCCAGCGTAGTGACCGAACAGGTCGAGAAAGCCGAGGTGATCAAGCAGGCCGCGAACATGGCCTACGACGTATCGCGCGATACCGATGTGAAAGCGAATCGAGGCATGGAACTGGCCGCTGCTTCGATTCTTGGCACGCAAACCATTGCGCAGCAGATGGCTTCAGTGACCGACAGCATGACAGCGCTGGGTCGCAGTCCCAGTTGATCGGCTCCATCGTGGACACCATCGGCGCCATTGCCACCCAGACCAATCTCCTGGCGCTTAACGCTGCTATCGAAGCCGCGCGCGCAGGAACCCATGGGCGTGGTTTCGCAGTCGTGGCGGATGAGGTACGCAAGCTCGCCGGCCGTACCAGCGCGGCCACGCAAGAGATTACCCACGTGGTGCGACAAAACCGGGAACTGGCCGATCAAGCCGCGGTGCTTGTCCAGGGCAGCAGGGACCAGGCCGACCATTTGCTGGGGCTGGCGGAGCAGGCAGGCATGGCAATGGGAGATATCCAGCAGGGCGCCAAGCAAGTGGTTGATGCCATTGGCAGGGTCACCAGCGACTTGAGTTGATCTGCGCCATGGGTATCTGTCATGGGAAACGGGGCGTTTCCTTTGGACATTGCACTTGAGTCGTTACGGGAAGAGGAGTTGAACAATGCCGGCGACTTTCAAGATCAGGCCGAGAATGCGTACATTATTATCGCCAGCGGTAACCAAGGCGGAATTGGCAGGACTGGTCGCATGGTTATGGGTACTGCTGCTTGATCCCCTGTCGGGATTGAACCTTGCAAATGTACTGGTCACGGCGTGCCTGCTGGCTCTCTGGTACTTCCATCGTGTGGTGACCAGCTTTCCCGTATGGCGAGTATTGGGTGGCCTTTATATTTTTTTCCTGGCCCTCGGTTTTGTACAGGTGATCGAGGCTCACGTGGCATTGCGTATTTTTTCTCTTCCGCTTGCGGTGATCATGGTAGTAGGCAGCGCCATATTATTTATCACGATTCAGGATTACCTGATCTCCACCACGGCCGTCTGGATATTGATATGGCCCAGTCTCGATGTCGGTGCGTACCAGGGGCTGGAGATTTATCTGGTGCTGTTTTGCATCTTCTCCATGATGATCGGCTTTATCCTGAATCTGACCTACTTGAGGAATATGCGTTCGGTGCTGTTGATCGAAAGTGAGTTCAGAACGTTGGCGGAGACGGATTTTCTCACCTCTCTGCTCAATCGGCGTGCATTCATGGGTAGTTTCCAGAAGGTGCTGGCACAAGGGAATAGTGGCTACTTCATCATGTTGGATATCGACAGTTTCAAACTGAAAAACGATCAATATGGTCACGATATCGGCGACAGGATTTTATGCGCCATGGCCACCTGCCTGAAGTCGACGCCGGGCAGCCATAGTGTCGGGCGGCTCGGCGGCGAGGAATTCGGTGTCTTGCTGCTGGGCGACGATGACGCGATTGCCCATGAATATGCCCTGCGTCTGCTGGCCGCCATCCGCGTCAGCGTCTCGCCTCCGCACCACTACACCTGCAGTGCGGGCATCGCACGGTTTTCGGCGACCTCCGATATGTCGGCCGTGCTCAAGTGTGCCGACAGCAATATGTATAAAGCCAAGCAGGACGGCAAGGACCGGGTCTTTCAGGATGGCAAGCCGCTTGTGCCGCCATTTCCTCCGGCGGCGTAACGAGCGATTCTGGCGGACCTGATCTCGACCGGCAGCGCTGGGGGAACCAGCAGGGCTGCCGGAAGCATCGCGTGAGTCGTGGCCTCATGGCCATTCCCCGACGAGGCGGGTTCGCTGATCAGGGGGTAAACAATCGTTCAGGAAGCCTCCGGCAAGGGAACGGGAGTTGTCTTGCCGGCTGGTGTTACCCAGTCATCACCACCCTCATCGCGACAGCCGCGCAGAGCCCCAGCAGGCACAGGGTTCCAACGCCATAAAAAACGGTTCGCCAAGGCTGGATGCCCGTCAGATAGGCCAGCGTGTGCAGCACCCTGGCCAGGGTGAACAGCAGGCTCGACCCGGCGATGACGAATGCCGGTGCATCCAGGGCGATGGCCAGCCCGCCCAATGCGAAGAAGGCCGGGATGTTTTCCAGGTCGTTCGCCCAGGCCTTGGCGGCGCGAATCACTTCCGGGCGTTCCGTTTTTTGTGCGACCTGATTGAAAACGGCGGCGTCTTCCGCATTGGTGAATGCCTTATGTCGCAAGCGGAAGAAGCCCTGATAACAGGAGAGCGCAAACATCTTGAGGAACAGCACAACCACGCAGAGCGCATAGAGGTTCAAGGCCGTGTTCATGCCTGGCGCCCCCCATCAAGGCCCCTGACCACGAGGTACAGCAGCGGCCCCAGGGAAACGAACACGGCTGTCAGCAGCAGGTAGGGAAGCACGGCAATGCCTGAACCTCCGCGCGATCGGTTGTCCTTCAGCATCCAGATGCAGGCAAGGGCTGCCATCAGGTACAGGTCGACGACTACCTGGGCAGTGTCAGGCCGCGACATCAGCTCAAGCCCAAAGGCCACGAGCGACTGCTCGGCGATCAGCATCGTCCAGCCGGTATAAAGCGAAAAGAGCACCAGCAATGCCAGCGCCATGAAACGAAGTGCCATTGTCCTCTCCTGGGTAGGGGTTGCAGGCACACTAGTGGTAGGGTGATGAGCGCTCAATGACCTGTGAGGTCATGGACGCCAGGCACAAGGACGGTCGGAGGCGAGGCATGAATCAGCAGTTGTTCCATCACAAGCGGCCCGCGCAGGGCCTGGCGGCGGGTCAACACCTGCGGCAGTTGCGGCAGCAGGCGGGGCTCAGCCAGCTCGACCTTGCACTCATGGCCGGGGTTTCGCAGCGCCACCTCAGTTGCATCGAAACCGGGCGCGCGAAGGCAGGCCCCAGCACCTTGCACGCCATCCTTTCGGCCCTGGGCGCCTCGCTGGAGCATTGCAACGAAGTCTTTCTCGCCGCCGGTTACGCACCCCGTTACGCCGCCTCGCCGCTCGATGCGCCCGCCCTGGAGATAGTGCATGGGGCCATCGATCACATCCTGCAGGCGAACAATCCGGCACCGGCGATCGTGATCGACAGCCACTGGAATGTCACCGCCGCCAATGTGAGCACCGGCCTGCTGCTGGCGATGGCAGGCGTTGCCCAGGACCCGGCCTCAGGCCTCAACCTGTTGGAAACACTGCTGTGCCCCGGTGGCCTGGGCGACCGGCTGGTCAATGCCGACGAGATCCGTGCGGTTGCCTGGCAACGCGCTTCCAGGGAGTCGGTTGGCAATCCGGAACTTGCCATGCGCTTGCGCAACCTGCCGGCGCCCGCCATCGCTCCGCAGGCACTGGCTGCCAATCCTGTGCTGCTGACTCGTGTGTGCACCCCTGAGGGGGAGTTGAGTTTTCTCTCCACCTTCACGACCTTCGGCATGCCGCTGGATATCACCGTGGAGTCATTGAGAATCGAACACCTGATACCGGCCGATCCATTGACCCGGCGCCGGATGATGGATGCGTTCGAACAGTGGAGTGCGGCCCACGGCCAGTTCTGAGTGGCGGTGAGCGCTGCCTTGGCGCGGCAGTGGTGTGCCTGCCTCTCGCGTGCCGGCGATCCATCAGGACATGATTACTTACAGGCATGCGTTTGTCTTTGAAAGGGACGGTTGTTAAGTTTTCCTCGTCCCTTGGGTATCACGGGTGCTGACGCGCAGTTGTTGCGTAATGACAGCGTATTGCATCGTTTATTTCCGGCCATTCTGCGAGCTTCGGGACTCACGATGAGCAATGACGTCTGAGCCGCCTGAGCTGGCAGAAAGTGAAGTATCGACATGCAAGCGTTGAATCTGAACCGCAGCACACGCACGCTCTCGGTAGGGTACTTCTTCTCCAAGTGTGGTGAATTCGCTTTCGAAACGGCATTTGCCGTTGCGGTAGTCTCCATGACCGAAGCGAACCTGTTGCTGATCGGGATGGTGTACTTCTTCCGCTACCTGCCCAGTGCGTTGTTTTCTCCGATTGGCGGCTGGCTGGCGGACAATTGTCAGAAGCGTCGTACGCTGGTCGGGGTAGAGCTTGCCAAGAGTGTGCTGGCGCTGGCTTTCCTTGCGCTCTTTTCCTTTGCCACACCGGCGTTGCTGGTGGTCATCGGCCTGGCGATGCTGATGACGGCTCTGGACTGTCTCTATGTGCCGACCTTCCGGGCGTATTTCCCGGACATCGTGGAAAAGGACCGGTTGTCGTCGGTGAACAGTGGCGTCCAGGTCATCGAAGACATTTCCTCCATTCTCGGTCCCTTGGTGTTCTCTGCCTTTGCGTTGTCCCTTGGCAGCGCGGTGACCTTCCTGTTCTTTGCCGCGTGCCTCGCGTTGTCAGCCATCAGCATCGCCACGTTGCTGCCCGGCAAGGTGAGCGTACCGGTGGCGTTTGATGGACGATCAGTGATCCGCGACGCGCTACGCAGCGTGGGCGAACTGCGGGTGGGCAACGCACCTTTGTTCGCAGTGATCTGTTGCACCACGCTATGCGCCATGTTCGCCACCTCGGTGATCCGCTTCATCCTGCCGGCATCGGTGTTGGAACACTTTGGCTCGGAAGCGGCCGTCGGCTATGTCTTCTCGCTGCTGGCGGCCGGTACCGTGTTGGGCGGCATGCTGTACACCCGGCTCAACAGGCAGACCACGGCCCGCCTGGTACTGCGCTACTGGGCGTTGTACGGCGCGTTGTTTTTCGCCGCTGCAATCGCTCTGCAGTTCCACAGTTGGCTGTTCCTGGCGATCCTGTTCGTGGTCGGGTTCGTCGGCGCCTTCGTCGATATCGCCATCGTGACCAATATCCAGTGCCTGTCCGACGATCGCCAGGTGGGCCGGAATTTCTCCCTCTACTACTTCACCGCCGTCATCGGTGACGCCGTCTCTGGCCTGATCGCCAGCCTGGTTTTCCTACTGGCGGGGCCGGCGACTTTCATCTGGATGACGTTGATGCTGTTCGTTGCGCCCTTGCGCTGGAATATGAAAGGCAGCTCGGATGATGCCAAACATCGTGCTGATTGATCTGGATGATGTCCGGCTATCTGCTTCTGGTGCTGCCCGTCAGGATGATGAGCGCAAGTTTATCCATGTCGACATGGACTCCTTCTTTGTGTCCGTCGAGTTGCTTCAGGCTCCATGGTTGCGTGATCGGCCCGTGGCGGTAGGTGGCAACGCCGCTGAACGCGGAGCGATCAGTACTGCCAGTCACCCGGCAAGGCCGTTCGGGATAAACTCGGCGAAAAAACCTGCCTCATTCAACGTGGGCAGGCCCAACGGCGGCTGGGAGCGCCGGGCTTCGCCACAGCACGGGCCAGTACGCTTCGTTCAGCCCCACGCATAGGGTCAGCTGCGCTGCGCGGGTCAGCCTGAACGCGCTGCCGTCGTACTGCCAGCGCAGTGACGTGCCGCATCCGCCCATGCCCATTGCCAGTTCATGGCTGCTGAGTTCTCCGCTGGCCGGATCGAACCGGATGCTGCCGTTGGGCAACATGTCCGGCATCCGCGGCACTGCATCGATCCTGGCTGGGCGGGCCTGTTCGGGATGGCCGATGGGCGTTTCATACAGGCGGTATGAACAGTTGTACGCGGCGCAATCGGTCTTGATGATCACCAGCGCCTGGCGATCACTCAGGGCAAAGGCCTCGCCTTCGGCGGGGGTGTCGTCGAGTTGGTCCTGCTGCCATGACGCGCGCGTGGTCGCCATGACCACATCCCGGATGTGTTGGGCCTGGGGCGGGGTCAGCGCCACTGGCGGATACCATGGGGGCAGGGTCGGACGGGGTGGGGCGGGTGTTACAGTGCTGGCGCTGGCCGCCCCCTGGCGTACCAGCGCCGTGACGGTGCCGACCCGGCCCTGTACCGAGTCCATCAGCAGCAGTGCTGCGCTCATACCGGCCAGGGAGACAAACGACTGGCCATCCTGGGTGGGAAGGGTCAGTTCGTTGCCATTACGCAGCTCCGCGATCAGTGCTCTGGCCTGATCGCCTGCCGCACTCAGGACCTCGGGCACATCACCCTCTTTCAACTCGCCAGCGGCCAGGGAAGTGCGCAGCGGCTTGCCGTCGAGCAGCGGCTTTCCGGTAGCGGGGTTATAGCTGAACACCCCGACCCGCAATACGCCTGCGGGCCCCGCTTCGCGGATGATACGCAGGCTGAAGGTGAGCCTGGCGCCCGTATCGTCGCGCATGGGAACTGCGCCGATGGCGGTGCACGAGCGAATGTTGTCGCACGCGACCACCCAATCCTTGATCTCCCGGTAGAGCGGTACCTGTTCTTCTGCGTAGGCAGCGCAACTGGTGACGACGAGCAGCAGGGCGACGAGAGGGCGGGCCATAAGAGCACTACCTGGGCATGGGGCGGAGATATTAGGCCATGAATCAATCCGCAGGGTTAACCGTTGGCCGCGCGGCACAGGAAAAAGAGCCGTTGTCACAACAGCGCCTGGAGGCTGGTCGGGCCACTGCTTCGACTTGACCAGCGGTTTGCTCACGGCAGCCGTCAGCCAAAGGCCCAATGCAGTTCCATCTTCTGCAGGTCCAACTGCCCATTGCCGCCACCGAAGGGATCATCTGCGCGCTGATGGCGAACCCCGTTTCTGGACCCGCCGCACGGCCTTCACCGGTAACCAGGGCATCTGCCAGGGGACATGCCGATGTTCAATCTCCCTGGCCTGGAACGTCCTGTAGAAGCCCACCATGCCGATTTTGTCAGTTGCATTCACTCGTACGCCGAGCCCCTTTGAGAAGGTATCGGGCACGCGCCCCTTGCTGTCGGGCGGCGACCCCTGGCTGCCCATCAGGCTGGAGAGCTCCCCCGACGGTCATCATCGGCCGCAGTGTCGCTATCCGGGCTGCTTTCATGCTTCGAGATCCTTGGTTCCATGAGAGGTGAGGCGTGGAAGCGTGCAGGCAGGCAGCGCCGAGCGGGAAGGGTAGCTTCCCGCCCAATCCTCCAAGTGCTTGATTGGGAGCTATCACCGTCGCTGCTAGACGAGAGGTGGCAGCCGTACGCAGATTAGCAGACCGGTGCAATTGGAAACCGGCGCGCCCGAAGACGCCCTGCGCACGACCACCATAAGGCAGATAGGTGAAGAAATTTTCACCTGAGGCTTGAAGGTCGCGAACAGTCTTCTAGGCTGATGTCAAAATGACTCTAGCCAGGGAGGGAATGATGAGAGAGCTTTTGTCGTTTGCTTGCGTGGGCGCGGTTCTTCTCATGAGTGCAGGCTGTACAACCCCACCCATGGCGCCTCCTGACGCATTAACGGACTACAGACCGGTGAGCCAGTTTGGTTCGGAGCCGGTTCCGGAAAATCTCAAGAACAGGGTTGAGCAGGTTTGTAAGCTCGTCGGTGTGGTGCCCAGTCCTGATGATGCAACGAAATTCGTGGTACGAGCGCTTCAGAAGACCTATGTCAGGTCATGCCAATACGCTTTCTACAGTGACAAGGTGAAGGATTTCAAGGCGTATTCTGATGAGGCAACTCTTGGTTTTGCGTCCATTACAGCGATAGGTGCTCTTACTGATAGCCACTCTGACTTTGTAAAATCAATGGCCGGGCTGACAGGGTTGACAGCTGGCTTGCGAGTTTATGCAAACCCCAATGTGCAGATTTCAACTTATATAAAGGCGGCAAATGCTACCCAGTGTCTTGGTGGAAGCCTTCAAAGGTTGAATAAGTTGACGGTCCAGAACGAAATTTTATTAGGCGATTTGGCGTCGACTGAAAAGGCCATTGAAGATGTTCGTGGGGGTTTGAATAAAATAAAATACAATCCTGAAATGCAGTCTGCGCTGATTTCCACGGCGCCAGGCCCAGAGGTTTTGAGCTTGTTGAATCAGGCGTCTGATCCGGATGCTGATGCAGAAAGTAAAAAGGCAGCATTGGAGTTTTTGAAAAATATCGAAACACTGACTGATGAAAACTTGAGAAGTATTTATGGGAAAATATTGGCTACCCTAAATTCGCAGGCTTTCAATGTGGATAGTGCTACTCAGCCTATAAAGGCTAGTCATGTTGGTCGGGGTGGTGGCTCAGGTGATAAGGATAAAATAATTTTTTCCATAAAGAGCTCTGAAAAATATCAGTCTCTTGTTTCTGATGATGCGAGTGGTTCTTACGATATGTATATTGGGTTGTTGGGTTCCCTATATGTGGCCAAGGCAGAAGATGATAAAATTCCTTATGCTGAGCTGATTCGGATAAATGATGATTTTGATAGGTGCATGACGACATATGCGGCAAATTGAAAGGGCCGGTGGCTCCTAAGGTTTAGGAGCCTTGCAGACATCTCCTATAGTGGTAGAGTATTCGGCCTATTTTTATCTGCCGACAGTGCGGTTCACGCTATTTCCCTTGAATGTCTACTCACAGGGAAAGGAACCGCTCATGAAACCCATCAACTACAAGGCCTACCGCAGCACACGCAGCCTCGACGAACGCGTGCGCTTGCTGGTGCTGCATTACACCGCCGGTGACTTCGCCACTTCCGTCGCCGCGCTCACCGGACCCAGTGTCAGTTGTCATTACCTGGTACCCGATGTCACCGACCCAAGCTATATCCAGGCTGGCTTCAGCCAGCAGGAAGTCTTCAGCCTGGTCGACGAGGGAAAGAGTGCCTGGCACGCGGGCGTCAGTGCCTGGGGCGGCAGAACCCGACTCAATGACTCCTCGATCGGCATCGAGATCGTCAACCTGGCCTCCGAGAGCGAGGGAGCGTTTCACTTCCCGCCCTACGAACCCCGGCAGATCGAAGCCGTGAAACAGCTGGCCCTGAATATCCTGGCCCGCTACCCCAACATCGGCCCAACCCAGGTGCTCGGGCACTCGGATATCGCCTGGCGCCGCAAGAGCGATCCGGGGGCGGCCTTTCCCTGGCGTGAGCTGTACCTGGCAGGTGTCGGGGCCTGGTTCGACGAGGCGACCCGCGATAGCTACCAGCAGCAATACATTCGCGACGGTTTGCCTTCCCAAACCGCGGTATTGGCGCTGTTCCAGCAGTACGGTTATGAGGTAACGGACGCGGATACGCCCGAGGGATTCAAGCAATTGGTCAGGGCCTTCCAGTTGCACTTCCGGCCGACGAACCACGACGGGGTGATGGACGCCGAGAGCGCAGCCATCCTGGCGGCACTGGTGGCGAAGTATTTCCCGGTGACGGCATAGATATCGAGTGAGGTTCATGCGGATAGCCGGCTCATTCCGTGGAAATCAATCGAATCTCATGTCAATCACGATTGGCGGATTTTATATGTATACTTATTATAAGTTTACTTATAGAGAAGGAGTTCGCCATGCCCAACCGCCTGCACGCCAGCGCTTCATACAATCACGAGACCCACGCCTCTGCGGCAACCATTTGGGCCTTTTTTGAGGCGGTTCACCTATGGAAGGACTGGAACGCGGGCGTCCATTCATGTGCGCTTGACGGGCCGTTCGCCACAGGCACGTGGATGACGATGGTGCTGCCCGACCAGGAGGTCATCCGGTCGCAGCTGGTCGAGGTCAATGCACCGATCGGGTTTACGGACGAGACTGTGCTGGGTGATATCACCGTTCGTGTCAGGCACGAAATCATGCCGTTGGCTAATGGCAACCACTTGATCGTCTATTCGATCGAGGTGACGGGAGAGGGGGCCGAGGAAGTCTGCGCGCAAGTGTCCAGCGACTTTCCTGACGTTTTGCGCGCACTGGTGGCCCGCGCAGAGCGTGCGGTGGGCGCATGAGCCCGAGCGAACCGAAGCCGCTGCCAACCCGTCATGAGGGGCCGTCAGAGAGCCCGGGTTTTCTGCTCTGGCGTATCTCCAACAGTTGGCAGCGCGAGCAGCGTGCCGCCTTGCAGCCGTTGGGTCTGACCCACACCCAGTTCGTGATGCTGGCGGTCGCTACCTGGTTCGGCGCCCAGGAGCCCCTGACCCAGGCGCGCCTTTCGCAATTGACCGGCAGCGATCCGATGACCACCTCCCAGGTGGTCAGGACGCTGCTTGCCAATGGGTTGTTCGTCAGGGAAATCCACCCCACTGACACGCGGGCCAAGATTATCTCCGTCTCCGAGGCCGGTCGGGATATTGCCCAAAAGGCAATCGTCGTGGTGGAGGAGGTCGATCGCAGGTTCTTTGCCGCGCTGGGCGAGCAGCAATCGAGCCTTGTCGGTCTTTTCCAGACGCTGCTCGAAAAGAGGCACCACACCGATTGAGTACGTAACCAGAAGCAGGAAGAAGGCGTTTGCGCTCGACCGGGCAGAAACGGCGTTGCGCAAGCCGCATCAGATGACTGTATTCAGTTGGACGTTGGCCGGCAGTTCCGGCACCAGCAACTGAACCCCGGTACGCCACAGTCGCCTTCCAGCACGTGAGCCGCGTCGGTGCCTGGGGTAAGATGTGGCGATTCCAATCACCGCGTCCCCCTTTAAGCAGTCGACGGTAACAGCATGATCGAAGTAACCGAGGTTTCCATCGCGCAATTGCGCGCCGCGCTCGAATCCGGCCAGACCACGGCGGTAGAACTGGTTCAGGCCTATCTCGCCCGGATCGATGCCTACGACGGCCCCGACACGCCCACCGCGCTCAACGCGGTGGTGGTGCGCAACCCCGAGGCGCTCAACGAGGCCAGGGCCTCCGATGCGCGCCGTGCGCGCGGCGAGACCCTGGGCCCGCTGGACGGCATTCCCTACACCGCCAAGGACAGCTACCTGGTCAAGGGCCTGACCGCAGCGTCGGGCAGCCCCGCCTTCAAGGACCTGGTCGCCTATCGCGACGCCTTCACCATCGAGCGCCTGCGCGCCGCCGGGGCGATCTGCCTGGGCAAGACCAACATGCCGCCAATGGCCAACGGCGGCATGCAGCGGGGCGTCTACGGCCGGGCCGAGAGCCCGTACAACGCCGACTACCTGACCGCACCCTTTGCCTCGGGCTCGTCGAACGGTGCCGGCACGGCGACCGCCGCGAGTTTTTCCGCCTTCGGCCTGGCCGAGGAAACCTGGTCGAGCGGCCGCGGACCGGCGTCGAACAACGGCCTGTGTGCCTACACCCCGTCGCGCGGGGTGATTTCGGTCCGCGGCAACTGGCCGCTGACGCCGACCATGGACGTGGTGGTGCCGTACGCCCGGACCATGGCCGACCTGCTGGAAGTGCTCGATGTGGTGGTCGCCGAAGACCCGGACACCCGTGGCGACCTGTGGCGCCTGCAGCCCTGGGTGCCGATTCCGAGCGTGGCTTCGGTGCGGCCCGGGTCCTATCCGGCGCTGGCGGTTGGCACGCAGGCCCTGGCCGGCAAGCGCCTGGGCGTGCCGCGCATGTTCATCAACGCCGACCCTGAGGCGGGCACCAGCGAAGCGCCGGGCATCGGCGGCCCGACCGGGCAGCGCATCCACACCCGCGCCTCGGTGATCGACCTGTGGCAGCAGGCACGCCAGGCCCTGGAAGCGGCCGGTGCCGAAGTGGTCGAGGTGGATTTCCCGCTGGTGTCCAACTGCGAGGGCGACCGCCCCGGAGCGCCGACGGTGTTCACCCGCGGGCTGGTGTCCAAGGAGTTCCTGCACCATGAACTGTGGGACCTGAGCGCCTGGGCGTTCGACGATTTCCTGCGGGCCAACGGCGATCCGAAGCTGAACCGTCTGGTGGATGTCGACGGGCCGAAGATTTTCCCGCATGACCCGGGCACCTTGCCGAACCGCGAGGGCGACCTGGCCGCCGGCATGGACGAGTACGTGCGCATGGCCGAACGTGGTATCACCCCGTGGAACGAGATCAGCACGCTGCCTGATGGCCTGCGCGGGCTGGAGCAGACCCGGCGCATCGACCTCGAGGACTGGATGCAGGAGAAGGGGTTGGACGCGGTGCTGTTCCCGACCGTGGCCGACGTCGGCCCGGCCGATGCCGATGTGAATCCGGTGTCCGCCGACATCGCCTGGAGCAACGGTATCTGGGTGGCCAACGGCAACCTGGCGATCCGTCACCTGGGCGTGCCGACGGTCACCGTGCCGATGGGCGTGATGGCCGATATCGGCATGCCGGTGGGGCTGACCTTCGCCGGCCGTGCCTATGACGACTCGGCGCTGCTGCAACTGGCCGCGGCGTTCGAGGCGACCGGCAGCAAGCGCCTGGTGCCGCCGCGGACTCCGCCGCTGGGCGTCGGCAAACAGTAAGCACCGAAACGGGATTGGCGTCACGCTGGCGCCCATCCGTCTGTTCACCTCGAACCAGAGCTCTCTGGCCTTATGCCTGGTCTTTCTCGGCGGACCTGGCCTGCGCCCGGTACTGCTTCACTTCGCCCAAGCGCAGGTCTTCGGGCAGCCCGGCACGATGCTTGCTGTGACCGACGCGCTGGGCGTTGTAGATACCGGTATGGCCCGACACCAGATAGCTGGCGATGCAGGCGATGGCGGCGAACGGCGCGATCTCGGCACCGAACAGCTCCATGGCCATGACGATGGTTGCCAGCGGGGTGTTGGCCGCCCCGGCGAATACCGCGACGAAGCCGAGCCCGGCGAGCATGGCGAACGGCAGGTGCAGCAGCGGTGCCAGGGCGTTGCCCAGGGTGGCGCCGATGTAGAACAGCGGCGTCACTTCCCCGCCCTTGAACCCCGCACCCAGCGAAGCCACGGTGAACGCCAGCTTGCCGAACCAGTCCCACGGCGCCAGCGGCATCTGGAATGACTGGACGATACCGGGAATGCCCAGGCCGATGTACCGGTGGGCATCCAGTGCCCACACCGCGACGGCGATCACCACGCCACCGAGCAGTGGCCGCAGCGGCGGGTAGCCGACCCGCCGTTTCACCCAGGCGCCCAACCGGTGGGTGGCGGTGGCGAACAGCAGGCCGGCGAGGCCGAAGACGACACCGGCCAGCATCGTCGCCGTGATGCTCCAGAACTGCACCGGCACCACTTCGCCGATCGGGTAATGGGTATGCGCCACGCCCCAGGCCAGGCCGACCTGGTCGGCGACGATGGCCGCGACCATGCAGGGGAACAGCGCGTCATAGCGCATCCGGCCGATGGCCAGCACCTCCAGCCCGAACAGCGCCCCGGCCAGCGGTGTGCCGAACACCGAGGCGAAGCCGGCGCTGATGCCGGCCATGAGCATGATCCGCCGGTCTTCCCGGCGCAGACGCAGCCAGTGGGTGATCTGATCGGCCAGGGCGCCACCCATCTGCACCGCGGTGCCTTCGCGACCGACCGAGGCGCCGAACAGGTGCGACACCAGTGTGCTGCCCAGCACCAGCGGCACCATGCGCAGTGGCACGGTCTTCTTCGGGTCGTGGATCTCGTCGATCAGCAGGTTGTTGCCGGCGTCCACCGGCTTGCCCAGCCAGTGATAGACCAGGCCGACGGCGAGGCCGGCCAGCGGCAACAGCCAGATCACCCACGGATGGCTTTCGCGCCATTGGGTCGCATGCTCCAGCGAGAACAGGAAGAACGCCGAGGCACTGCCGGCCAGCAGGGCTATGGCACTGGCCAACAGCAGCCATTTGCCGAGGTAGGGCAGGAGATCGAGTTGTTCGGGGCGTGAAAGTCTGGACATAGGGTCAGCCACAGTCATCGTTTGGGTCTGACCAGCAGGGATTCTGCACGCGCGCGCCTACAGACCCGAACTGACCAGGTGTCTGTAGGCATCATCAGCTGCAGCAGCACAGCGGTTGGGAACGGAGGAATGCCATCTCCGGAGCGCCGATCATAGCCAGTGGCAATGGGCTTGTAAAATCTTGTTACGTGTTCGGCCCGATGTGTTGGGCCTTGATGATCAATGAAGCTGGCAACGGCGCTTCGGGCAGGCGCGGTTCCTCGATGGACTCCAGCCGCCAGGCCGGGGCGAGGGTGGCGAGCCAGCTGCTCAGGGTGCGGTAGAACCAGGGCATCGGCTGCCAGTCGCCGGGGCCCATCGCGGTGAAATGTTCCATTCGCCAGCCGTCCGCGTAGGGTGGCTCCGCGCACAGTGGGTGCAGCGTCTGGATGATCAGGTGGGCGTCGGGGCGGGCCGTGCGGGCGAGGGCGGCCAGCAGTTCGGCGGTCTGCTCGTCGAGCAGGGAGAAGTTGCAGACGATCACGTCGAAGTCTGTGCCGAGCCGTTGCGGTTCAGCAATGATCTGGGCGTAGGACAGGCAGTGGAAATCGCCCGCGCCGGCTTGCGTCGCCAACTCCAGCAGCGGTGGCGAGACATCGACGCCGATGAGCTGGCCGCCGTGTTCGGCCAGGGCCCGGCACAACCAGCCTTCGCCACAGCCGACGTCCAGCACCCGGCCCGGCAGGCAGGGCCGCACGGCGTTGATGATCGCGGCGTTGGTGACTTCCTGGCGACTGCGTATCTGCCCCTCGCGGATCGCCGTGGCCCAGGCCCGGGCGTTGCCGGTCCAACTGTCGATCAGGGCTTTCGAGGGATCATCGTGCATGTCAGGCGCCTTGCCGGGAGGATTCTCCCCGGCAGTGTGCGGCCGAATGCACGTTCGTGACCAGTACGTCTTGCGGGGTTACAGGGTGAACTTGCCCACCAGCGTCTGCAGGTGGTTGCCCAGACGGGTCAGCTCGACACTCGACGCGGCGGTTTCCTCGCTGGCGGTCGAGGTCTGCTCGGAAATGTCGCGCACGTTGATCACGCTGCGGTTGATTTCTTCGGCCACCGCGCTCTGCTGCTCGGCGGCGGTGGCGATCTGGTGGTTCATCGACTCGATGGCCTGTACCGATTCGCTGATGCCATGCAGCGAGGCGCCGGCCCGGCGGGTCAGTTCGACACTGCTGTCGGTCAGGGCACGGCTGCTGTCCAGGCTGCTGGCGACCTTGTCGGTGCCGCCCTGCAGGCCGCTGATCAGTTGTTCGATTTCTTCGGTGGAGCTCTGGGTGCGTTGCGCCAGGCTGCGTACCTCATCGGCCACCACGGCGAAACCGCGACCGGCCTCGCCGGCCCGGGCCGCCTCGATGGCGGCGTTGAGCGCCAGCAGGTTGGTCTGTTGCGCCACCGACTTGATGACGTCGAGCACACTGCCGATCCTCTCGCTTTCCTGCTTGAGGTCGCTCATTGCCAGGGTGGAGTTGCCGACCTCGTCGGCCAGCCGCTCGATCTGCGTCATGGCCTGGGCCAGCACCTCGTCGCCTGCGCGCGCCTCGTGGCTGGCGTTGACCGCGGCGCTGGAAGCCTGTTCGGCGTTGCGTGCCACTTCCTGTACGGTCGCCGCCATTTCGTTCATGGCGGTGGCGACCTGGTCGGTCTCGTGTCTCTGGTTGTTGACTCCCTTACGGGTCTGTTCAGTGACAGCCGACAGTTGCTCGGCGGCGCCGGAGATGCGGATCACGCCGTCGCGCAGGCCACCGATCAGCTCGCGCAGGTTGAGGGTCATGCGCTGCATGCTCAGTTGCAGCAGGCCCAGTTCGTCACGGCGCGAAACCGTCGCGTTGTCGCTCAGGTTGCCGCTGGCCACCTGTTCGGCCCGGCGCAGGGTTTCCATCAGCGGGCCGACGATCAGCCGGGTGATGACCCAGGCGGCGATGATGCCGAGCAGCAGGGCGGCGAGCAGGGCGCCGGCGAGCAGGTTACGGGCGGCCTCGACATCGTCGCGACGCTGGTCGATCTGGTCCTGGGACAGCTGCTGGGTGGCCGCGAGCAGGTTCTTGATGTCGCCATCGAGTTGCACCTGAGCGCTGTCGGCCTTGTCCTGGGCATCGGAGAACAGGGCAACGGTGTCGCGGTAGCTGCTCATGGCCTGCTGCAGGCGCTGCACGTCGGCGGTCATGGCGGCCGGGAGGTGGCTGAAGAGGGTCTTGATGTAGGCGATAGCGTCATCGATCGCCTCCTTGGCCGGCTTCTGCAACTCGGGCTTGAGGCTGTAGCTGTAACCGCGCAACTGGAAGCGGGCCTGCTGGACCACCGTCTGTGCTTTCACCAGGCTGTCGATCTGGGCCTGGTCGCCGCTCGGCGAAGTGGCCATCTCCATCAGTTTCTTCAACTGGGCGACGGCTTCGTCGGCGTGACCGCCAAACACCGCGCGAGTCGCATCCCGGGCCTGGACGGCCTGGCTGAAATCGTTGAAATGCGCCCGGTAGCTCTTGGCGACCGTGCTGGCGTTTTCGAGGAGCGGCCGGCTGGCCGGGGAGTGGAACACCGAGCGGTCGTTGGCCAGGTGACTGTCGAGGCTGTCGAGCAGTTTGACCACGGCGGCGGCGCGCTCGGCGTTCGGGTTGATGCTGTAGAACAGCCGGGCATTGCGCACGTCGCGGGTCAGGTCGTTGAGCTTGGCAATGTCGAGGATGCGGTCGCTGCGGTCGCCAAGGGCCCGGATGCCCAGCCAGCCGGTGGTGGCGATCAGCAGGGTCAGCAGCATGACGACCCCAAAGCCCAGGGTGAGCTTGGCTCTGACACTGATGTTTTCCAACAGCCTGTTGAGTGGGGCAAGCATTCGGGCAATCTCCGCCGGGATAAACCGCTGGTATGAAAGGGGATACGTGCCGATCGAAGGGGCACGGCCGGAGTATCGGTCGAGGAAATTGAAACTTTATGTTTCAGGGCGTGTAATTTCCCACGGGCTTTTGGCGCGAATGCCGTGAGGTGCACGCGGTATGAGGGCATGACGGGGCAGGCCGCTTCTGGGATACTTTGGGCCTTTCGTCAGAAGACAGCGTCGAGCCTTGCAGGGACCTGCCCTGAGTGGCGTGGGACCAGGAGGCAATAAGGATGTTGGCGGTACTCAAGCGTTATCCGACTTCGGTCAATCTGCTGCTGTTTTCAACGTTGATCCTCACCCTGGGGCGGGCGATTACCCTGCCTTACCTGGTGATTTTCCTGTCCACCCAGTTTTCCCTGGCGATCAGCGAGATCGGCCTGACGGTCGGCTGCGCGCTGGTGGCCGGCTCGCTGCTGAGTATCTACAGCGGCTACCTGACCGACCGCGGCTCGAGTTTTCGCCTGATCCTGGGTTTCACCGTGCTGTTCATGCTCGGTTTCATCGGCATGTGCATCACCCATCGGCTCTGGTTGTTCTTCCTTTTCCTGGTGCTGTTCAACTTCGCCTATGCGGCGGTCGACGTGGTGGTCAAGGCGACCCTCGGCCGCGTCCTGGCGGAAGCGGAGCAGGCCGGGGTGTTCTCGGCGCGCTACACGCTGATCAACATCGGCTATGCGGTGGGGCCGTTCGTGGGCGCGGGCCTGGCGCACCTGGACGTTCGGCTGCCGTTCGTGGTCTCGGCGCTGCTGGGCGCGCTGGCGTTCCTGGCGTATTACCACTTCGGCGAGCGGCACCTGGCGCCGGTCGACCGGACCCGCGCGCCGGTGTCCTTCATCGGCGTGGGACGGATTCTGCTCAGGGACAAGCGCCTGGTCTGTTTCACCCTCGGTGGCCTGCTCAGCGCGGTGGTGTTCGGGCAGTTCACCGCGTACCTGTCGCAGTACCTGGTGACCACCACCAGCCCGGAGTTCACCTACCGCATCATCAGTGCGGTGGTGGCGGTCAATGCGGTGGTGGTCATCGGTTTGCAGTTCCTGGTGGGCAAGCGCATCAGCCATGAGCACCTGAACCTGTGGCTGACGGCCGGCTTCACTCTGTTCCTGCTGGGGGTGACGGGTTTTGCGTTGTCGAGCACGGTGTTGCACTGGTCGCTGGCGATGGCGGTGTTCACCCTGGGGGAAATCATCGTGTTTCCGGCCGAGTACATGTTCATCGACCGGATCGCCCCGGCGCACCTGCGCGGCATGTACTATGGGGCACAGAACCTGTCGGCCCTGGGTGGCGCGATGGGGCCGGTGCTCTGCGGCTTTGCCCTGGCCTGGTGGGCGCCGCAGTTCATGTTCTACATGCTGGCCGGGTTCATCATTGCCGGTGGCTGTTTCTACCTGATGGGGGCCAGTTATGCGCGCCAGCATGAGGCGGCGGGGCAGAGCGGGCGCTGACGGCATTCAGGTGCAAGGCTGGGCGGCCCATTCGCGGGCAAGCCCTGCACCGTCCACACGGCCGCCTTCGCCGGCAAGCCGGTTCCCACAGGAGGGCGCACCAGGCACAGGGGCGGTGTGGCGTGAACCCAGCAGGTTTAGCGGGTGACGCCCTTGGCCTTGGCACTGGCCATCTGCTGCGGCTTGCAGTTGAGGTAGGTCGAGGACTTCAGCCAGTGCCGGTCAGGGTACCAGGAGAACATGAACTGGCCGTCCTTGAGCTTGTCGACCACCTGCTTCGCCACCTGCGGGCGCACGGCCGGGCAGCCCTGGCTGCGGCCGATGCGGCCTTCGCGCTGGCTCCACAGGGGGCTGACGTAGTCTGCGGCGTGGATCACGATGTCGCGGTCGCGGGCACGGTCGTTGAAGCCCGGTTCCAGGCCGTCCATGCGCAGCGAGTAGCCATGGGTGCCCTCGTAGCTCTCCTGGGTGCGGAACAGCCCCAGGCTCGACTGGTAGCTGCCGACCCGGTTGGAGAAACGGGTGGCGAAGTTCTCTCCGGATTTCTGCCCGTGGGCGACCAGGTCACGCAGTACCAGGGTGCGCTTGCGCAGGTCGAAGATCCACAGGCGGCGGGCCGTGGAGGGCAGTGAATAGTCGATCACCGCCAGGCGCTCGGACTGTTCATGGCCGCGACCGACTGCACACTGCATGGCATTCAGCGCGCTTTTGAGCACCAGGGGGTTGAGTTCCGGCGCGGCGTGGGCGAGGCTGCCGTACAGCGTCGGTTTTGCCGCGCTGGCGGCCAGGGCTGAACCGAAGGGTACGGCCAGGGTCAGAATAATCAGGCAGAGTCGATAGCAAGATGTCAGCATGTAGAGAGCGTCTCCGCCTTCAGTGCAGGTTCATGCATCCCACGGGTTGTGCGATCCCGGCTGTCTCGAGGGTTTTCGCCTCTGTCATAACCTTAGACCGCCCGCGCGATAATCGTGGATGGGAGCCTAGCCCTTGTTCAAAAAACACGCATGTTACTTGAGCCTTTGCCTGCTCGTGGCACCACTGGTCGCGACGGCCGACGATCTGCTCGGCGATCCCCCCACGCCGTTGCAGGCGGCGCTTGCCCAGTTGCCGACGAGCTGTCCGGGCCTGGCCGCGCAGCTGGATGCGCCGACACAGCTGAGGTTGCAGGCGTTCTACCAGCAGCAGGGGAATGTTCCGCTCTGGTCCGTCGAAGGGCGTCTGGCGGCGTTGCAGGCCCAATTGCCACTATTGGCTGACGATGGGCTGGACCCGGCACGCTATCCGCTGGCCCGGGAGCCGGGCGCGGGTGATCCGCTGTGCAGCGATATCCAGATCAGCCGGCAGTATCTGCAAGCCCTGCATGACCTGCGTTATGGGCGCCTGTCACAGGCGCGTTTCGAGCCGCTCTGGCGTTCCCAGCCACCCACCGGCGAACCCGATGCCGAGCTGCTGACGCTGGCCGCGACCGGCTTGCAGGACCTGGCCCAGGCCTTCGATCAGGCTCGCCCGCATGCCGAGTTGTACCGCAGCCTGCGCAGCGCCTATGCGGCGCAGCGCCAGCAGCCGCTGCCGCATTGGTCGGAACTCGCCTCCGGTCCGCTGTTGCGGCCCGGCATGGAGGACGCACGGGTGCCGGCCCTGGCCCGGCGCCTGCTGGCCGAAGGTTACCTGCAGCGCCTGCCCGCCGGTCCTGAAAAGGTCTACGGCGAGGACCTCGCCGAGGCGGTCAAGCACTTCCAGTACCGGCATTCGCTGCAGGCCGACGGGGTGATCGGGCCTGGCACGCTGGTCGAGCTGAACATCAGCCCGGCGCTGCGCCGCGAACAGTTGCGGCTGAACCTTGAACGTTTCCGCTGGCTGGCTCCGGACCTGGAGCCCGAGGGCGTGCTGGTGAACGTCGCGGCGGCGCAGTTGAGCTTCTATCGTGACGGTGAACCGCTGTGGCAGACGCGCCTGCAGGTCGGCCGGGCCGATCGGCAGACGCCACTGCTCAAGTCACGCATCACCCGCCTGACCCTGAACCCGACCTGGACCGTCCCGCCGACCATCCTTCGCGAGGACAAGCTGCCGGCCATCCGTCCTGACCCCGCGGCCTACCTCGCCCAGCAGAACCTGCAGGTGCTCGACAGCGAAGGGCGCCCGCTGGCGGCGAACGAAGTCGACTGGGAACGACCGGGCAACATCCTCCTGCGCCAGGGCGCCGGCCCGCGCAACCCGCTGGGGAAGATCGTCCTGCGTTTCCCCAACCCGTTCTCGGTGTACCTGCACGACACCCCCAGCCAGCCGCTGTTCTCCAAGGGGCCGCGGGCGTTCAGCTCGGGTTGCGTGCGGGTCGAGCAGCCGTTGCATCTGCGTGATCTGCTGTTGAGCAGCACCGAGCGAACCCGCACCGATGACCTGCTGGCCAGCGGTACCACTCATGAGTACCGGCTGACAGCCCCGGTGCCGATCGTGCTGGGGTACTGGACGGTGCAGGTCGACCACGATGGCGCCTTGCTCTACGCGCCGGATATCTATGGGCGTGACCCCGTGCTCTTGAAAGCCCTGGGCAGTTCCTCCTGATCGCGGCGAAGGTGAAGGACTGATTTGTTCCCTATTGCTACCTGTTTTTTGTATATTAGGTAGCAATGGGGAGTGTTGGTATTCACATGTTTGAAGAGTTCTACACCGTTGCCCAGGCTGCCGAGCGTTTGCAATTGCACGCCAAGACGGTCCTGCGCTTTATCCGCGAGGGCCGCCTGGCGGCGACTCGCATTGGCAAATCCTATCGGTTGAAGGCCGCAGACGTGGCGGCCTTTGCCGGCAGGGCGGCGGCCGAAAACCTGCCACCTGAGCCGCTTCGCGCCACCTGTATCGTCGAAGTGCCCGCACTGTCGGTGCCGCAGGCCGAGCGTCTGGTCACCCTGTTGCAGGCCACGCTGATGGGACGTCGTGGTGAGGCCGAACCGATCCAGTGCCAGACCGCCCATGACCTGTCGCGCTCGCTGCTCAAGATCGTGCTGATCGCGGCACCCGCCGATGCGGCGGCGCTGTTGGCGACGATCCAGGCACTGGTGGACGACTTCCAGTGAGCCGTTTCTACAAGTCGGCGGCCCTTGAGCGGCAGGTGCTCGACCGTTACCGGGCGGTACTGTCGAGCTGGCCGGTGCCGAACCAGCAGTTGCGGTTGCAGACGTCGCATGGGGAAACCTTTGTCGTGGCGTGTGGTGACCCGAGCGCAACGCCGGTGGTGCTGCTGCACGGCTCGCTGTCCAACGCGGCCGCATGGATGTTCGAGGCGGCCGATTGGTCCCGGCATTTGCGCGTCTACGCGTTGGATATGATCGGCGAGGCGGGCTTCAGCGCCGCGACCAGACCGGCCCTGGCCAGTGGCGCCTATGCCAGTTGGCTGGCCGAGGTGCTGCAGCAGTTGGGGATCAATAGGGCGGCGCTGGTGGGCGCTTCTCTGGGTGGCTGGCTGGCCGTGGATTTTGCTTCGCGCCATCCCGAGCGTGTGGGGCAGTTGGTATTGCTCTATCCCTCGGGCATCGGCCGGCAACGGGCGTTCTGGTACAAGGCGCTGCCGTTACTGTTGCTGGGGGAGTGGGGGCGCCGTCGGGTTCGGCGACAGGTACTCGGGGCTCCTCCCCGGGGCTTGTCGGCCGAGGCGCTCGGGGTATTCGAGTTGATGGAACTGATCGGCCGCAGCCTCAAGCCCCGCCTGGAAAAGGTACCGGTCCTCGATGATGCGGCACTGCGTCGCCTGAATATGCCGCTGTTGGTGGTGGCCGGGGGCAGAGACGTATTGCTCGACAGCCGTGAGACCATGGCGCGTGTGGCGGCTCATGTGCCCCATGCGGTTACCCGTCTGGTTGCCGAGGCGCCGCACTATGTCCGGGGGCAGGGCGACGAGGTACTGGCGTTTCTGCGCAGCGGGAAGGAGGCCCCCCATGCATGAGCACACAGTGGTTCGAATGGGCTCCGTGCGGGTGCTGGCCTGCGCCGACAGCGGCGCAGTGCTGGTGCATGAGCAGGATGCTCGCGAGCTGATCGCCGCCGCCTGGGAGGTGCAGGCGAGCTGGCTGGCAATTCCCGTGGAACGCCTGGCCCCAACGTTCTTCGATTTGCGCAGCGGCCTGGCCGGCGCGCTGTTGCAGAAGTTCGTCAACTACCGGCTGCATGTGGCCGTCATCGGTGACCTATCCGCCCATACCCGAGGCAGCAAGGCCCTGGCCGAGTTCGTGGCCGAGTCCAATGCCGGTGGGAACGTCTGGTTCGTTTCCTCCCGGGCGGCCTTGCAGGCCCGCCTGACGGAAACTGCAATTGAGCGCTGACACGACGATTGCGCCAGTGCGGCAGGTGCCGAGACGGTGTTCCTTGACTATACCTACCTTTCCTGTACCGGTAGTGGCCAGCCAAAAGGAGTGTCGGCATGAAGTCAGGATTGATGATCGGTGCGTTGTGCGTCGCCGCGTTTGCGGTGGTCGGTTGTGCGGGCCAGTCCGCTCAATCCGATCACTACTCGGGTTTTCTCAAGGATTACAGCCTGCTCAAGCGGGAGAAGACCCCCTCGGGGGCCGAGGTGATGCGCTGGGTCGACCCCCGGCTTGAGCCAAGGAAATACACCCGCGTCTATATCGAGCCGACCCAGCTGTATCCCGCGCCCCAGCCCACGGCGCAGATCCCCCTGGCGACCTTGCAGGGCATCACCCGCTACTACGACCAGGCCCTGCAGCGTGAGCTGGGCAAATCCCTGCCGTTGGCCAACGGGCCCGGCCCCGGCGTGGTGGTGGTCCGCGCGGCGATCACCGCGGTCAACAGCAAGACCGAAAGCCTCAAGCCCTACGAGCTGGTGCCGATCGCCCTGGTAGCGGCGGCAGTCAGCACGGCTTCGGGGATTCGTGACCAGCAAACCACGCTGGCGACGGAAACCGCCTTTCTCGATGGCCAAAGCCACGCGGTGATTGGCGAAGTGGTCCGCCAGGGTACCGGCAAGCCGTTGGAAAACACCAGCCAGGTGATGCAACCCGATGATGTGAAAGCGGTCATCGACGGCTGGGCGGCGGACATGCACCAGTCCTACCTCCGGCTGCAGCGACACTGAGCCGGGCCGGGCAGGCGTTTCACCTGCCCGGTCGTTCCTCGGGTGGAGGCAGGCTCAGTTCGAAGGTGGCGAACCTCAGCCGGTCGGCCAGCCGTTCTCGTGTCAGGGCGAACAGCTCCTTGAGGCAGGGCAGTTCGAAATGCGCCCGCATGGGTGCCAGGGCGCTCCAGTAGCCGGTCAGGATCCAGGCACGCGGGCATGAGGTGCTGCGCGCCAGGCTGTAGGCCGTGCAGCCGGAGCCGGTTTGCAGGGCCTCGAGCAGGTGGCCCAGGCGATCCTGCAGGGCTGTGGTCGCCTGGCCGAGTGCGCGGATTTCAACGGTGCTGATGGCAACCAGGGGCAGGGCCCCCTCTATCGTGGATGGAATGGGTTGCACGGCCTTCGCCTCAGTTCGCCAGGTGGTCCCGGGCCCGTGCCAGGGCTTCGTCGCGGCTGGCGACGATCAGCATCGGGTAGCCCCAGAATTTCTCGTAGGCGGGGGCGAAGGACTCGGTCGCCGCCCGGGTCGCCGCATCGGCCTCGACATAGATCGCCACCTTCACGAAGGCCCGCAGCGGCTCCTTGTGGCGTTTCATCCACAGCGAAACCTGCTTTCGCTCCTCGTGGGTGTGCTCATAACGACCTTCGCCGAGGCCCTCCTCGTTGAGCAGAACGAAGGGCTGCTGACGTTCCAGCAAGGCTTCGAAGCCGGCGAAGGGGTTGTCGTCGGCGGCCAGGCCTGTCCGGTTTGCCTGCATCCAGACCAGTGGGAAGTGGGTGTCATCGACCTGCATGTCCGTTCTCCTGGGTTTTCACTGCAATGACTTCACGATACCCGGCCCCTGGCTGGACGTCATTGCGCAATATGGCCACACTATTGTTCAAAACGGCCAAGGGCCGTTCATCATTCAAGGACAGCCCGGCATGCTACAGATTCCTTTCGACGACCCGGCAGGCTACGGGGCGGTCGACGAAATCCCCCGTCCCGTTTATGCCCTGCATGCTTCGCGGGTCTCAGACGGCTGGGAGTATGACCTCCACCAGCATCGCAAGGCGCAGCTGTTGTATTCGGTGCGTGGCATCCTCAGTTGCGAGGTCGACGAGGGGGTCTGGATCGTGCCGCCGCAGTGCGCGGTCTGGATCCCCGGTGGCCTGCAGCATGTGGCGCGCAGTGCCGGCGAGACGGAGTGCTACTGCCTGTTCGTCGAGCCCGATGCCGCACCGGACCTGCCGAAGTTCTGCTGCACCCTGACCGTGTCGCCGCTGCTGCGTGAACTGCTGTTGCGGGCGGCGAGCTTTCCCCAGTTGTATGCCGAACAGGGGCGTGAGGCGCGGCTGGTGGCGACGCTGCTGGACGAACTGTGCCAGGCCCCGGTGGAAGACCTGCATCTGCCCATGCCGCGGGATCGGCGCCTGCGTCAGTTGGCCCAGGCACTGCTGGCCGAGCCCAGCGCCAGGATTGCCATGGGTGAGTGGGCGCGCCGCATCGGCATGAGCGAGCGCAGCATGAGCCGCCTGCTGCTGCAGGAGACCGGGGTGAGCTTCGGCCGTTGGCGCAGGCAACTGCATGTCATTCTTTCGTTGCGCCGCTTGAGCCGGGGTGAAAGCGTGCAGACCGTGGCCCTGGACCTGGGCTACGAGAGCTCCAGCGGTTTCGTCACCATGTTCCGCAAGGCCGTCGGCAAGCCGCCGGCGCGTTACCTGCTGGAACGGACCGCGGAACTGTCCCGCGAGGGCGACTTCGCCAGGGTGCCGGGCATCGTGCTGGCCGGCGAGCCGGACCGGCAATGATTCACGCCCGGCGGGCGTTGCGCACGATCGCTGTGCTGATGGCCGGATAGTGCGCGGGCGGCAGGTCGTGACCCATGCCTTCGATCAGCAGGAACTCGGCACCTGGGATCGACGCCGCGCTGTCCTGGCCGCAGGCGGGCAGGATCAGCGGATCGTCCGCGCCATGGATGACCAGCGTCGGAGCACGGACAGCCACCAGGCGCGAACGCAGGTCGCCGGTGACGGCGATGGCCGCGATCTGCCGTGGCGTGCCGCCGCTGCCGCGGGCGCGACGGCGCTCCTCCAGGACCAGTTCGCGATGGGCTGCCTCGTCGAAGGGCTGGCCACTGCCGGCGATACGCCGGGCAAATGCCAGGCTGTGGGCCAGGAACGCGGCTTCGTCGGTGGCCGGGTCGGGTGCCGGACGCATCAGCATCGCCATGACCTCAGGGGCGGCCTGGGGCAGGGCCGGGTTGCCGGTGCTGGACATGATCGAGGTGAGCGACAGCACCCGTTCGGGATGTTCGCAGGCCAGCAACTGGGCAATCATGCCGCCCATGGAGCGGCCCACCACGTGGGCTCGGTCGATGGCGAGGGCGTCGAGCAGGCCCAGGGCATCCCCGGCCATGTCGTGCAGGCTGTAGGGCACCTGGGGGCGTTGCCCGGCTATCAGGGCGGCGACCAGGGCGCCGAGGTCCGGCGTGCCGTGCTGGCCGAAGTGGGTCGAGCCGCCGCTGTCGCGATTGTCGAAGCGAATCACCCGGAACCCTTCGACCGCCAGGGCTCGGCAGAAGGGTTCGCTCCAGCGGATCATCTGGCTACCGAGCCCGGCGATCAGCAGGATCGCCGGGTCGTGGGGGTTGCCGAAACTGTCGTAGGCCAGTTCCAGGCCATTGGCGTGCAGGGTGGTCATGGGCGGGCTCCTTCGACAGCGGTGAATGGGTGGGCGGTCATCGGCAGCAGACGCGAGTCTTCCAGGGCCGCGGTGCGGTGGCCGAGGCCTTCGAGGTAGCCGGCGTGGCTGGCGAACCCGAGAAAGGCTTCGACACTGCTCTGGCGTACCAGCATCACCCGGTCCCAGCGTTCGTTTTCGGGACCGATCAGCCAGGCTTGCGCGCTGCCCAGATAAAGCAGTTCGCCGCCGGTCTGGCGCAGCAGCGGCAGGGTGTGCCGGATATAACGCTCGAAGGCCTCGGCGCCACTGATGGGGTGCGCCGGTGCCAGTTCGGGGGTGGCGCCGTAGTCGGCGACTTCGCGAAAGCGCAGCAGGTTGAGCATCGTCACTTCGCCGACAAGGCCTCGCTGAATGAAACGTCGACCAGCCTCCCGGGTCGGCTCGAGATGGCATCGGGCAGTGGGGGCGCTCATCGTGACTCCTGTCATTGGGTGGTTTACCGGGCGTTGTCCCTGGGGGCGAAGGCCAGACGCAGTGCGTGCTCGCGGATATCCTCGGGCCAGGTCGCGAGGCGTTGTTCCAGGCCCGCGCGGTCGTCGGCGAACAGTGCCCGGGTCGCTTCCTCGTAGTCGGGGAAGTCGCCGGCGATGGCCAGCATGAATTGGTAGGCGGCCTCCTGGGCCGCGCGCCGCTGCTGGCGTGAACCGCCGTTCTTGCGCGCGTCGTCGACCAGGCGGCGCAGCACGGCGGAAGCGCCGCCGGGTTGCTCCGCCAGCCATTCCCATTGTCGGGGCAGCAGGGTCACTTCGCGGGCCACTACGCCGAGTTTCGGCCGGCCACGGCCTTTCGGTTCCGTGGGCTGGTCCGCCGCGGGCACGGTGGGCGCGTCCTTGCGTGGACGATAGCGCCCGGCAGATGGCCGGGGTGGCTGGGACAGGCGCTCGATGATGTCGGCCTTGGTGCCACGCAGGTCCAGGTCGATGACCCGGCCGGTGCGGTCGTCGAACACCAGCACCGGACTGGCCGGGGCTTTTTCGTGAGTGGCCTTGACGGCCAGTGCCACCTCCACCAGCGGCCCTGCGCTCAATAGACGATGGGCCTCGAAGGCCGTGACAGGTTTTGTAAGCAGCTCGGACATTTGATCATCCCTCCGTGTGAGGAGGCTATTAATATCCGGGTATTAATTTTTCGTCAATATTGTCCGGGTAATAATTAGGCCTCAACGGCCTGACGATTTGTGCCGGAACACCGCCTTATCTGATTTCGTTGCGCAGCTCCCGTACCCCACGGCCGAGTTTGCGTCGCAGCAGGTTGCGCAGGGTTGAGGCATCGGCGTAACCGACTTCGCCGGCTATGGCCTCCAGATCACCGCCGTTGGCCACCCGTTGCCTGGCCCGTTCGACCCGCAGGTCCTGGAAAAACGCCAGCGGCGATTTGCCCAGGACCGCCTCGGTGCGCCTTTGCAAGGTGCGCGGATGGACGTGCAGAGCCTGCGCCGCCTCCTTGAGAGAAAAGCCCAGGGCCAGGCGTCTGCGGGCCCAGCGCTCGAAACGCTGGATCAGTGCGTCGGCATGGGCCAGGTGGTCGGGAATGATGTATTGGCCCTGGGAGGCACGGGTGTCGATCAACAGGAAGCGTGCCACCCGTGCTGCCAGATCGGGACTGGCCTGGCGTACCAGCCAGAGTGCCAGGTCCAGATGGCCCATGGCAGCCCCGGCGGTCACCAGGTTGTCGCAGGCGATAACCATGTGCGAATCGTCCAGCTCGACCTTCGGGTAGCGTTGGCGAAACAGGGTTGCCAGGGGCCAACTGGTAGTTGCCCTGTGCCCGTCCAACAGGCCGGCATCAGCCAGGATGAAGGTGCCCAGGCAGGCCGAGGCGATCGGGATGCCGGCTGCGTGCCAGTCGCGCAGGCGGGCCTTGGCGTCTATCACGTCCCGGCGGTTCAGCGCCTCCAGCAGCCGCTCGGGTTGCTTGGTGTTGATCGCCGGCACGATCACCCAGTCGGGGCGGTGTCCGCACGCTGGGTCCTCGACCAGGGTGGTGAGCCCCATGGCTGTGCATACGGGGCTGTGCAGGCCGGCCAGGCGAACCTCGAAAGGCGTTTTGGCATCGCCGCTCCGGGCCATCAGTTCATTGGCGGTCGCGAAGGTATCCAGCAGCGCAGTCAGGCCGGTGTCGAAGACGCCATCAAGTACCAGAATATCGATTTTCATGTCGTGAATGATCGTAAAAAAGTCATTTATGAACATAGCTCATTCGCCTCAAGCGCAACAGACTGGTCGCGTCTCCCATCTGGAACGCACTCATGAAACTCACCTGCGAACTCTACTCATTCACCCTTGTCGTGCTGGCTACCGCGCTGATGTGGCTGCCCTACACCCTGGCCCGGGCAAGGATGCAGGGGCTGGCCTCGGCCTTGGGCAACCCCGACCCGGCCAAGCCGCAGGGGCCGCGCTGGGCACAGCGGGCACGTCTGGCCCATGCCAATGCGATCGAGAACCTGGCGGTGTTCGCGCCGCTGGTGCTGACTGCTGCCACGCTGGGCATCAGTACCCCGGCCACGGTCATGGCGGCCAAGGTCTTCCTGGGCGCGCGGCTGGTGCATTTCGCGGTGTACACCGGCGGTATCGCAGGCTTGCGCACCCTGGCCTTCCTAGTGGGTTTCGCGGCGACGCTGGTCTTCGCCTTTACCCTGATCGGCCAGTTGGGCTGATGGTTTTAACCACCTTGAAGGGTAGGCAGACGATGAACAGGAACGAGGTGATGCTCGATAATCCGACTTGGCATGCGCTGACGGGCCGGCAACGCGAACTGGGGGAGGGCGGTTGCCTGGCCCGGCGCTATCTGCCGGCGGTCAGTCCCTTTGCGGCAGTGGCGAGCCCGAGCCCGGAGGCGTTTCAGGCACTTGGCCGACTTATTGGCGAAACCGGCCCTGTGCTGATGCAGACGATCAGCACCTGCCCGCCGCTGGAGGCACTGCCGATGCAGGCGCTGGGCGAGATACTGCAGATGGTCGCCATCGACCCTCCCGCTTCGGTCGACGAAAAGGATCTGCAGTGCCTAGGGCCTGCGGATACCGCGGCGATGCTGCAGCTGGCGCAGCAGACCCGCCCCGGCCCGTTCGGCCAACGCACTGGTGAAATGGGCCGCTACATTGGCCTGCGTAATCAAGGGCGATTGATCGCCATGGCCGGTGAACGGATGCGGCTCGACGGCTTCATCGAGATCAGCGCTGTCTGCGTGGACGAGGCCTACAGGGGGCGAGGTCTGGCCGCGCGGCTGATGAACAGCCTGCGCCGCGATATCCTGAGGCGTGGTGACCTGCCGTTTCTGCATGTGTTCAGTCACAACCGGTCGGCTGTCTCGCTCTATCGGCGGTTGGGGTTCGAAACCCGGCAGGTGTTTTCGTTATGGAGGATCGGCTGCACTGCCGACCCCTCTGCCGCTTGAACCCTCGTGCCCCGGCCCCGCCCGGGAGGGGCGCATCTGGTTAACGGCGATCTTCAATAGAGGCATGGCCTGACCCCATACCGACCCGGTCGGCTATTGTTGGATGACACAGTGCATGCCACCCCTACAGTAGGCCCACGGGTGCTCCGCACCGGTGCCCTCTCGCGCGAGGAAAGCAGCGTTGCCAGGGGCCGTGCGTCCACTTGGTCAGTCAGTTGCTGGTGGCGTACGCCCGCTCCCGTGGGCTGTCACAGGCGGATGTTTTTCCGTACCGGTAATGGCTGGGCCTGCCGGGTGGACAATCCTTCGTCATACCCGGCCGGATGGGGGAAACCTGGCGATCAGGATCAATAGCGCTGCACCGTCGCCGGCGTCCGCTTGAGCAGCACCTTGCCCGCGCGGATCGACACCAGCACCTGGCCCTGGCGGCGGATCATCTCGTAGTCGTCCGGTGCCGACAGGATCAGCAGGTTGGCCGGGCGCCCGGTCTCGATGCCGTAGCGCTCGCCGAGGTTCAGGGTACGGGCGCTGTTGTCGGTGATCAGGTCCAGGGCGCGGGTGAGGTCCTGGTAGCCGAGCATGTGACAGATGTGCAGGCCGGCTTCGAGCACTCGCAGGATGTTGCCGTTGCCCAGGGGGTACCAGGGGTCGACGATGGAGTCCTGGCCGAAGCAGACGTTCAGGCCGGCCCGGTCCAGTTCGGCCACGCGGGTGACGCCACGGCGCTTGGGAAAGGTGTCGAAACGTCCTTGCAGGTGGATGCTCTCGGTCGGGCAGGAGACGAAGTTGAGCCCGGACAGCTTGAGCAGGCGGAACAGCTTGGAGCAATAGGCGTTGTCGTAGGAACCCATCGCCACGGTGTGGCTGGCGGTGACCCTGCTACCCATGTCGCGAACCCGCGCCTCTTCGGCGAGCACTTCGAGGAAGCGCGACTGCGGGTCGTCGGTCTCGTCGCAGTGCACGTCGACCAGGCAGCCGGTGCGCTCGGCCAGGTCCATTAGGAACTTCACCGAGGACACGCCCTGGTCGCGGGTGTTCTCGAAGTGCGGAATGCCGCCGACCACGTCGGCACCCAGCGCCACGGCCTCGGTCATCAGCTCACGGCCATTCTTGTACGACTCGATGCCTTCCTGGGGGAAGGCGACGATCTGCAGGTCGATCAGGTGGCGGGTTTGCTCGCGGACTTCGACCATGGCCTTGAGTGCGGCCAGGGTCGGGTCGGTGACGTCGACGTGGGTGCGCACGTGCTGGATACCGTGGTCGACCAGCATGTCGATGGTCTTGCGTGCGCGGGTCTTGGTGTCTTCATGGGTGACCAGGGCCTTGCGTTCGGCCCAGCGCTCGATGCCCTCGAACAGCGTACCGCTCATGTTCCAGCTCGGTTCGCCGGCAGTCAGCGTGGCGTCGAGGTGGATGTGCGGTTCGATGAAGGGCGCGGTGACCAGGTTCTGGTCGGCGTCCAGGTCCGCCGCTTGTGCCTGGGCCACGCCGGGCTGGGCGACGATCGCGCCGATGCGCTCGCCGTCGAGTTCGATGCGATAGAGGCCGGTCTTGCCGCGCAGGCGGGCATTGATGATGTTCATGCAGGCTCCTTACAGGTTTGAGTCATGCGCCAGGCCAGCAGGGCCACGGCGGCATTCATGCGAAACAGCGGGTCGTCCAGTGATTGCCCGCTTTGTTGTTCGATGCGCTGGATACGTTGGGCCAGCGTGTTGCGGTGGATCTGCAGGCGGCTGGCCGCCTTGAAGGTGTTGGCGTTTTCCTGGAGCAGCGCGTCGAGGGTTCTGAGCAGGGTCAGCGGCTGCTTGCGCCCAGTGCCGATCAGCGGGCCGAGGATCTGCCTGACGAAGTCATCGATCAGTGTGCGGTCGCCGATACCCTGCAGCAGGCGCAGCACCCCCAGCTCGCTGAAGTCGCACAGGCCACTGGCCGGGCGCAGGCTTTCGGCGACGTCCAGCGCCTGGCGGGCCTCGCCCAGGGCCCGGCGATACTGCCCGCAGTCCTCGACGCGGCTGGCCAGGCCCATGAACAGGTTCAGCTCGCCGATCTGCCCGCTGGCGCTGCGATACAGCGCCGTGAGGGCCTGGGGTAGTTCGGCATGGTCGGCGAGCAGCAGCACGAACAGGTCGCCTTGCAGGATCACCGGCAGCGGCTCGGGCTGCTGCCGGCTCCAGGCTTCCAGGTGATCCTGCAACGCCTGGCGGGTCTTTTGCAGCAACTGTTCCGCCTGGTCGGGCGCGTGGCGTTCGAACAGCAGGTTGACCGCCGACAGCCGCAAGGCCAGCAGGCGCCGCGGTCCCTCGACCGGCAATTGCGCGTGGGCGGCGCGCTGGCGGGCGATGGCCAGGCTCGGGTAGTCGCCGGTCAGCAACTGGCCGAGAATATCCTGCCGCGAGCGCCTGGCCTGGGCCATGTGCGCCAGCGCGGTGCCGATGGCGTGGGTGACCACCACCATCTTCAGCAGGTAGGGTTGCTCGATCAGCGGCAGGCCGAGCAGTTCGGCGCGCTCGATGACCGCCTGGGGAATGCGCTGGATGAAGGCCTCGCCGGTGAGAATCACCAGCCCGGCGATGCCGACCGCGACCCCATCCTCGACCAGGCTGAGCAGGTTGCCTTCCTCGCGGCTGTGGTTGATGCCGGTGACGAACACCAGTTCGCCGCCCATCACCCACTCGGCGATGCCTTCGTTCTCGGCCACGTAGGGCCAGCGCACGCTGCGCTGCAGGTGAGCGGCGCCGGCACGGACGCGCAGTTCCTCAAGCCCGGGGAGCTTGAGGATTTCCTCGACCGTCAGGCTCATTGACCACCTTGCATGGGGTGAAGGGCACTGTCCCGGCCACGCAGTTCCACCAGGCCGATGTAGCACACCGCGGAGGCGGCGATGCCCACCAGTGGCGCGACCCAGGGCGAGCTGTACGCCAGCAGGGCGCCGACGGCATAGGCCGCCAGCCCATTGAAGTTGTAGCGCGGCAGCTTGACGCTCGCCAGTTGCGGATACTTGCCGCGATGGCGGTACCAGAAATCGGCCATGATCACGCCGCCGATCGGCGGGATGATCGAGCCGAGCAGCACCAGGAACGGGATGAGCATTTCGTACATGCCGCCGATGGCCAGCAGGATGCCGACACCGGCCGCGGCCAGGGTCATGCTGCGGCGACGCTCGCTGCGCAGCAGGTGGCAGGCCGCGGCCGAGACGTTGTAGATGGTCGGGCCCTGGATGGTCCACAGGTTCAGGCAGAGCATGACCACGGCGGCGAAGGACAGCCCCTGCAACATCATCACCTCGACGATGTCGGCCTGCTGGTAGACGATCGCGCACCAGGCGCCGGCGACGATCATCAGGCCGTTGCCGACCAGGAAGCTGATCACGCTGGCGATGACCGCGACCCGTCCGCTGCGCGCCAGCCGGGTCCAGTTGGTGGCCTGGGTAGCGCCGCTGGCGAAGGTGCCGAAGACCATGGTCACCGCTGCGGAAAAGCTCATGGCCTCATGCGGGATCACTGCGGCCAGGCCCTGCAGGCCGCCGATCTTGCGGGTGGCGATGACCATCGAGATCACCAGCAGGATGAACATCAGCGGTACCGAAACCCGCGACAGCACGTCCAGGCCCTTGTAGCCGATGATCGCGGTCAGGCTGAAGCCCAGGCCGAACAGGATCATCAATGGAATGGTCAGGCCGCTCGCCAGCCCGAGCATCTTCACCAGCACGATGGCCACGGTGGCGGTGCCCCAGGCGTACCAGCCCAGTTCGGCGAAACCGAGGATGAAGTCGGACAGGCGGCTGCCGGCTTCGCCGAAGCAGAAGCGACCCATCAGGACGGTATTGAGGCCGCTGCGCGAGGCGATCAAGGCCAGCACCGCGGCATACAGCGCCAGCAGGCTGTTGCCGATGGCCGCGACCCACAGCATGTCGACGAAATTGAAGGCCATGCCCAGTTTGCCGCCGGCGAACATGGTGCCGGTGAAGAAGGTGAAGCTGAACAGCACCATGGAAATGGACAGCAGTCCCTTGCGGGCATGGGAGGGGGCTTCACTCAGGGGAAATTCGCCGGTGGAACTCATGTGCTTTTCTCCGAACCGAAAAACGGTGCAATGAAAGGTGGGCTTGCGTTGCCGGGGCATGAGCAATAACCAGGCCCACTTTCAGCGGCTCGGGACGGGCAGAAAAAGCGGGCAGGTCTGACATTGTTTTATGTGCGAAGCGCACATTTTTAGGGGGAAATCACCGTTGAATATGTGCAGGATGCTTCAAGGCGGGGCGAGTGTGCACCAAGTGAGTCCATTGTCGTAACATTTTTTTGCCGCAGTGTTCGGCGGTGCACGCTCCCTGCCTATGGCAGCCAACTGTCTTTGGCTCACCCCCGGCAAGCGGTTACACAAGCCTTGGGGGTGACGGTGCTGTTGCTGCTGTTCCAACCCGGTTGCGGATACCTGCTGGCCGCAGCCCTGGCCGGCCTCACCTGGGCCTGTCTCTGAAGCCGGTGAGGGGCACGGCCCTGGTCGCTCTGACTCAGATCCAGAGATCGTTGGGCGCCGTCAGCTCGCCGCCCTCATGGCCTGTGTTCACAATGCCCCGCGGCTCGATGATCATCAGCCGGGCCTCGCTGTCGGCGGCCGTCCGGTGTTCCACGCCGCGCGGCACCACATACAGCTCGCCCGGGCCGACGTACACGCTGCCATGGGGCAGATCGATGCGCAGGGTCCCGTCCAGCACGATGAACGCCTCGTCGGTTTCCGGGTGGGAATGCCAGATGAACTCACCCTCGATGCGCACTACCTTGAACTGATAGTCGTTCATCTCGGCGACCACTTTCGGACTCCAGTGCTCATCGATCAGCGACACCTTGTGGGCCAGGTTCACGGCTTGCAGGCTCGGCTCGGGCAGGGAATGGGACATGACGAATCCTCTTTATGAATGGGAGCCGTCAGTCTAGCCAAAGGCTGATCAGTGGCACTTGTACGATCCTGCAAGTCGGCCGCTGGCCCGCAGGCGCTCCAGCCAGCGTGAAGGCGGGACTCCGTAGCAGCGGGTGAAGTGGCGGGTCATGTGGCTCTGGTCGTGGAAACCGCTGATCAGGGCGGCGTCGACCAGGGTGAAACCGTCGAGGATCAGTCGGCGGAACTGGTCCAGGCGGCGCAGGGTCACGAAGCGATAGGGGCTGGTGCCATACAGGACCCGGAAATCCCGGGACAGGCTCCAGCGCTCGCGGCCGCTGACGTGCTCGAGCATCTCCAGGGTAATCTCCTGGTTCAGGTGCGCCACGATGAACTCCCTGGCCCGTTCGGCCGCCGGGTAGTCCAGGCGCTTGCGTCCACGGGGCTTGCCGGCGACCGCCCGCAGGGCCATGGCCAGGTCGAACAGGGCGTCCTGTTCCTCCAGGGTATCGAGCGGATGATCCATGCCTTGCACGAACGCCTCGCTGGCGTGATACAGGCGCGGATCCTGGGAAAGCCCGCCGGCGATGTACGGCAGCGGCTCGCCGCCGAGCACCTGCTGGATCAACGCCGGGTCGACGTAGGCCATGCGATAGCGAAAGCCGGCCTCGGTACCGGCCATGCCGTCGTGCAGCTCATCGGGGTGCAGGACGAGGGTGTTGCCGGGGATGCCATGGCGCAGCGAGCCCTTGTAGTGGAAGCTCTGCACGCCGGCGAGCGTGCGGCCGATGGAATAGGTGTCATGGCGGTGCGGATCGTAGCCGTGGCCGCCGAACCAGGCTTCGATCCGTTCCACTCGTCCGGGTTGTGCGTTGCGTACCACCCAGTCCGAGACGGGGGGCGGTGTGTCTGTGTCCATCAGTGCGATATCCGGGGGCGGGTGTCAGGCGCCACGATACCCGTGATGGCCGGTTGGCGTCAGCCCCGGCTCCCTTACAACCACTGGGTGCAGCCCATGACCACCAGCGGCAGGGTGATGCCCGCGAGCAGGGTCTGGCTGGCGATGATGCCGGCCATCAACGGCGCATCGCCACCCAACTGGCGGGCCATGATGTACGAGGACGACGCAGTGGGCAGTGCCTGGAACAGGATAGCGGCAATCGCGGCTTCGCCACGCAGGCCCAGCAGGTGGCAGATCAGCAGGGTCGTCAGGGGCATGGCGATGAACTTGGCGACTGACGAAACGCCCACCGGTCGTAGCCAACTGCGTGAGGCGGCGAGGTCCAGGGCGGCCCCCACGCAGAGCAGGCCCAGGGGCAGTGAGGCCTGGCCCAGCGCCTTCAGGGTCGGTTCGAGGCCGGCCGGCAAGCGGGTACCCGTGAGCTGCATGAGGATGCCCAGGGTACAGGCCACCACCAGTGGATTGAGCGCGAGCTGCCGGGCCACGCCTGCCAGGCCGAGCCTCGTACCACTCCCATAACGGGCGAAGACCAGTACGCAGAGGATGTTCACCGTGGGCACGATGGCTGCATTGGCGACTGCGGCCAGGGCGATGCCGTGGCTGCCGAACAGCCCGGCGGCAGCGGAGACTCCGACGTAGTTGTTGAAGCGCACGCCACCCTGGAACAACGAGGTGAAGGCCGGGTCGTCGACGGCCAGGTTGCGTCGTAACAGTACCAGAATGGCCGCTACCGCCAGGGTGGGCAGCACCAGCGCGAGAATCATCTCCCTGACCGGAATGTCGCCCAATTGCGCGCTGGACAGGCCGTGGAAGAACAGCGCCGGCAGCAGCACGTAGTAGCCCAGGCGTTCGGCCTGGGGCCAGAAGCCTTCGGCGAGAAAGCGGGCATGTCGCAACCACGCTCCCAGGGCGATCAGCAAGGCGATGGGCACCAGCGCCAGGATCAGAGTGGCGTTCATCGACAGGCTCCCGGTGCCGGATGAGGGCGCTGTCGGGTTTTCTCCGCGGTGAGGGTCGGTTGATCGGTGGTAGCAGGCATGGCGCTCTCGGATGGCAACGAACCGCCCCACGATAGCGTTCACGATCGACAATAAAAAACGATATAAAATTGCCGCTAGCTTGATAATTTCTCATGGGTTGTCGCGTGCCCTGCCTGGGCGCGCACCGCTTGCACGAGGGCCTGGGCCGAGCGTCCCGCCGGGCGATCCTCGCGTTCGAGCAGAACCACCGTGCGCATCTGCTGCGGTTCGCCGAAGGGCAGGCAAAGCATCTTGCGCGATGCCGGCAGGTTCTGCCGCGACAGCGGGATGATCGACACACCCAGACCGCTGGCGACCATCTGCAGGATGGCGTCCTGGCTGTCCAGTTCCATGCTGGTCTGTACCCGTATGCGCAGCCTGCGCAGTTCCCGCTCTATCGTCCTGCCGGCCCAGGCCCGGCGGTCGAAGCGGATGAACGGGTAGTCCTGCAGCAAGCCGCGCGGATCGCGGCAGGGCAGGTTGGCCGGGGCGACGATCCAGAACCCTTCCTGGTACAGCGGGGTACTGACCAGCCCGAAGGGGTAGGGCTTGACCGGCTCGGTGGTGATGGCCGCATCCAGTTCGCCGTTGTCGATGCGAATGGCCAGCTCAGCGGACATGCCGGACGCCACGTTCACCCGCAGGTGCGGATGTTCGGCGCTCAGTGCCGCCAGCGCGGCCGGCAGGAAGCCGGACAGGGCTGTGTGGATCGCGCCGATGCGCAAGGTGCCGCGCAGCTGTGAACCGTCGCTGAGGTCGGCGGCGATGCTGTCGTGGATCGCCAGGATCTCCCGGGCCCGATCGAGCACCAGGTGACCGGCCGGCGTCATTAGCGGGATACGCCGGGTGCGGTCGAACAATGGCGCGCCGAAGGTGTCCTCGAGGCTCTTCACGTGCAGGCTGACCGCCGATTGCGTCAGGTGGATGGCTTCGGCGGCACGGGCGAAGGAGCCGTACTGGGCAATGGCGACCAGGGTGCGGAATTCGCGTAGGGACATTGGGCGTTGCTCCGGGGATCAGTGGCCATTGTGCCCCAATTGATCCCCGGGCATGTACCGCCTCAAGCGGTGGCTACTGCGGAGTCGGGTTGCAGACCGGCGTGATCGGTTCACCGGCGAGCACCTTGCGGGCGAAGGGAATCGAGTCCTTCAGCGAGGCGTTGACCGTGCCGCTGTGTTCCAGCCCGGCATACACATGGGCCTCGACCACGCTGCCCGCCGCGCAACTGTCGCGGGCCAGGCTGCTCTGGCTTTGCGCGGTGGTGCTCGGGTCGGTCTCGCCGGCACCGATGAAGATCGGCTGCTTGAGCTTCAGCGTCGGGAAGTCGATCGCCTGGATCCACGGCCGCAGTTTTGCCGCGGCTTCGGCGCTGGGTTGCTTGCGGGTGTTGGCGAGGGTCCGACCGCTGAACACGGTGTCTGCCTCCAGCGCAGCCAGGCAGCTGGTGCGGGCCTGCTCCACGAACGGCAGGGCCTCGCGGGTGAAATAGTCCTGCGGATCGATGCTCGGGTCGTACTGCTGTTGCGCGAGCAGGGTGTAGAAGCCGTAGGCGAGGGTTTCATCGACCTGGTTCGGGTCCTTCGGTGGGCGGGTTTTGTTATCGGTGATCTTGTAGATCACCCCGGTGGCCACCGTGCCCTTGACGCCCAGGGCCGGGCTGTAGTCCGGCGCATAGGCTGCCGCCGCATAGGCTCCGGCGCCGCCTTGCGACTGGCCGACGATCAGCACCTTGTTGGCCAGCCCCGGTGTGCCGGCGATCACCGCACGTGCGGCATCGAGAATGCCGTAGGCGGCCACGCGGCTGTTGAGCAGCGGATGCCCGCCGGGCACGCCCAGGCCCTGGTAGTCGGTGGCGACCACGGCATAACCCTCGCGCAGCCAGGCGTTGAGGTAGTTGACGTCACGGATCGAACGACCGGCCCAGGACGGCGCGCAGATATCCGCCACGCCAACCGTGCCATGGCCCCAGGACACCACCGGCCAGCCACCGGTGGGAGCCTTGCCCTTGGGCAAAAACAGCGCGCCGGACACCACGATCGGCGTCTTGCCGTCGATGCCGTTGGTGGAGCTGTAGAGGATGCGTTGCTGGGCGCCGGCCTCGGCCAGGCTCAGTTGTACCGGCAGAGGCTCGCTGCGCAGCAGCTTGCCGGGTTGGGCCGGAATCTCCTGTTGCCAGGTGTAGAAGGGCGACACGCGGCCATCGCCCTGTTGCGGATCCGGGCGTGGCGCATGCACGGCGGCCAGGGTCTGCAGCGACAGGGCGAGAAGGCCGGCACCGCAGGCCAGCTTGAACGGCAGTTTCATGGATTGCTTCCTGGTTGGATGAAGACGTCGGCAGGGCTCAGGGGCCCGGCCAGTAGTCCTTGGGGGCCCATGCGGCATGCCCTGGAGCGATATTGGCGAAGCCGTCCTGGCGCGGCTGTGCCGGAGCCAGGATCACTGCGCCACCGAACAGGGCGGCCAGGATCAGTAGGCGTGCTGCGTCAGCGGTTCTCATCATCGTGTCGCTCCATGGGCACCGGGCGGGCCGGCAGTCCCGGGGGGGTGAGCAGGATGTGTGCCAGCGCCCCGGGCAAGGCTGCAGCCCTTGCAGGACGTGGCCTGTGGGAACGGCAGGGATGGGCGGGGAGAGGCGGATGATGGTGGGGAAGCATCGATTGCTGCTGGCCTGCTGCCTGTGCAGCAGCGCCGTCCCGGTTCATGCCGGGCCTGCCCGGGCAGGAAAAGATTTTCGACCCGTTGTGGCGGATCAGGACCTGCGCCCCATGCCGATCGGCCGATAGTCCAGTGTCCTCTCCGGTCTTGCCTGTGCTATCGAGAGGATCAGGCAAGAATACGACCGGATTGCGCTACTGCGGTCCGCCTCCTCCCTGTGAATATGGGTAGCCGGGTCGTTGCCGCGTGCAACCGCCCGTTCGATTCACGGCCAGAGGAAAATTCCGATGCAAGTGCATGCCTATGGTGCCCATGCGGGCGATAAACCACTCCAATCCCTGCAGATCACCCGTCGTGCGCCCGGTGCCCACGATGTCCAGATCGACATCGCCTTCTGCGGCGTCTGCCATTCCGACCTGCACCAGGTGCGTTCCGAGTGGGAGGGTACCCGTTATCCCTGCGTACCCGGCCACGAAATCGTCGGTCGCGTCAGTGCGGTCGGCGCCCACGTCAGCGGCTTCAAGGCCGGCGACCTGGTCGGGGTCGGCTGCATCGTCGACAGTTGCAGGCATTGCGCCGACTGCGACGAGGGCCTGGAGAACTATTGCGACGGGATGATCGGCACCTACAACTTCCCGACGCCCGATGCCCCGGGCTGGACCCAGGGTGGCTACTCGGAAAAGATCGTCGTGCATGAACGTTATGTCCTGCGCATCGCTCACCCGGAAAACCAGTTGGCCGCTGTTGCGCCGCTGCTGTGTGCCGGCATCACCACCTATTCGCCGTTGCGGCACTGGAATGCCGGGCCCGGCAAGAAGATCGGTGTGGTCGGTATCGGTGGCCTGGGGCACATGGGTATCAAGCTGGCCCACGCCATGGGCGCGCACGTGGTGGCCTTCACCACCTCGGCCTCCAAGCGCGAGGCCGCCAAGGCGCTGGGCGCGGATGAAGTGGTGGTGTCGCGTGATGCCCACGAGATGGCCGCCCATGCCAAGAGCTTCGACCTGATCCTCAACACGGTGGCTGCCCCGCACGACCTCGATGCGTTCCTGGTCCTGCTCAAGCGTGACGGTGCCCTGTCGCTGGTCGGCGCACCGGCTTCGCCGCATCCGTCGCCCAACGTGTTCAACATGATCATGAAGCGTCGCACCATTGCCGGCTCGATGATCGGCGGCATCCCCGAAACCCAGGAAATGCTGGATTTCTGCGCCGAACACGGGATTACCGCCGACATCGAACTGATCCGCGCCGACGAGATCAACGATGCCTACGAGCGCATGCTCAAGGGCGAGGTGAAGTACCGTTTCGTCATCGACAACGCCACCCTGAACCCGCAGCGCTGATCGCCGACTGAAGTGCAAACGCTGTTCGCCAGCCAACAGTTGGTGGGCAGCGATGCTGGTTTAGCAGCAGGCGCGTTGCGCTGATATGTTGGCAAGTCATTGTATTTCAATGATTTTATGGTTGGCATGAAGTCTGCCATGTACACCTGGAAAGTTCATGAATTCCAGGGGCACACGTGAGCGCTAGTGAATACCAACTGATTGCCAGGGGCCGGGAGAGTGCCGCCGTGCCGGTGCCTTCCCACGCGCCAACCCTCTCCCCGCTGCCGTCCTTGGCCTGCGATATCGCGTTGGAGTTCCGCGGCGTGACCAAGTGCTATGCCGGCAATGGGCGGCACACCTCGAACAATGCCGTGGAGCACGTGAGCCTGGCGGTACGGCGCGGCGAAGTGCTGTGCCTGATGGGTACATCGGGCAGCGGCAAGTCGACACTGTTGCGCCACGTCAACCGGTTGATCGAACCGAGCAGCGGCGAGGTGCTGATCGAGGGCACGGCCCTGGGCAGCCTGTCGGCCCAGGCGCTGCGCGAGTTGCGCTCGCAGCGCATCGGCATGGTGTTCCAGCATTTCGGCCTGTTGCCCCATCGCAGCGTGCGTGACAACGTGGCCCTGCCCCTCGAACTGCGCGGCGAGCCGGAGGCCGCCCGGCTGGCTGCGGCACAGCGACAATTGCAGGCGGTGGGGCTGGCGGAGTGGGGCGAGCATTTTCCCCATGAGCTGTCCGGCGGTATGCAGCAACGGGTCGGACTGGCGCGGGCGTTGGTGACCGAGCCCGACATCCTGCTGATGGATGAGCCGTTCAGCGCCCTGGACCCGACCATCCGCCGCGACCTCCAGGGGCGCTTCCTGCAACTGGTACGTGAGCGCGGCATCACCACCTTGCTGGTCACCCATGACCCGGGCGAGGCCCTGCGCCTGGCCGATCGCATTGCCGTGTTGCGCGCTGGCGAGCTGATCCAGGTCGGCACGCCGCAGGAACTGCTCGAACACCCGGCGGATGCCGGCGTGGCGGACTTCTTCGATGAGCGGCCGCGCGCTGCCGCGCCGTTGGCGGTGCCCGGCGCGCCAGAGGACGCAGCACCGGCGCACGTGACGCAGACCGTATCGAGCAAGACGGGCCTCACTTCCTGGCTGCTGGGCCCGGCTGCGTTGGTCGCGGTCGGACGCAATGGGCTGTTCTGGCTGGCACTGCTGATCGAACTGGCATCGTTGGCATTGCTTGGCGGCAGTTGGCGCAGCGGTTCCAGCGTGGGCGTGGCCGTTGCCCTGGCCGTACTGCTGGGCAACCGCGCCGCCAGTGCCGGGTTGAGCCGTCACGCTCAGGGCCGTGCGCCGCACGCCTGGGCATTGCCCGCAGCCCTGTTGCTGGCAAGCCAGGTGCTGACCCTGTGGCGCGCCTTCACCCCTGACGCGGCCGGTGTCTGGCTGCAGTTTCCGGCCGACCGCGACAGCATGCTGGCGATTGCGGGTGGCATCGACCGGTTGATCGGCTGGTCCCAACTGACCTTCGAAAGCGCCTTCGTCGGGGTGATTGTCGCGGTGCGCTCGGTCATCGAGGGCGTGGAAGGCGCATTGAGCTGGATCCCCTGGCCGGTGCCTGCGCTGGCGCTGGTCTACCTGGCCTGGCGCAGCGCCGGTGCGCCGCTGGCCCTGACCTGTGCCCTGGCTCTGGGCTATATCGGCCTGTTCGGCTTCTGGGAACACACCGTCTCGACCATCGCCCTGGTTGGCGCCTCCGTGCTGCTGTCGCTGCTGATTGGCATTCCCACCGGCATCCTGCTGGCCAAGCGGCCCCTGGCGCGGCGCCTGATCACGCCATGGCTGGACGTCATGCAGACCCTGCCGACCTTCGTCTACCTGATTCCGGCGGTGGCGTTCTTTTCCGTGGGCAAGACGCCTGCGGTCATCGCCACGGTGGTCTTCGCCCTGGCACCGATGATTCGTCTCACCGCTCTCGGCATCCAGGAGGTGCCCAAGGCGGCGGTGGAGGCAGCCGTGGCCCATGGGGCGACACCCTGGCAGACGCTGACCCGGGTCGAGTTGCCCCTGGCGGCCGGTTCGCTGCTGCTGGGCGTCAACCAGACCATCGTCATGAGCCTGTCGATGGTGGTCGTCGCAGCGCTGATCGGCGCGGGTGGCCTGGGCTACGACGTCATGACCGCGCTGCGCAACATCAAGGGCGGTGAGGGCGTTCTCGCCGGCATCGCTATCGTTTTCTGTGCCCTGGTACCGGACCGGATCATCCAGGCTTCCCTTCGCAAACGTCATCGTTTCATTCAGGAGTAACCCCGTTCATGCCCAAGTTCCTCTCCCGCGCCCTGGCCGGCGCCGCTCTGCTGGGGGCCTTGCTGCCGGCCACGGCAGCACTGGCCAAGGACAAGATCGTCATCGGCGAGCAGAACTGGACCGGCGCCGTCGCCATCCAGTACATCCTCGGCGACATTATCAGTTCCCGGCTCGACGGCGATGTCTCCTATCTGGCCGGTGACGTGCCGGTGCTGTTCGCCGCCGCGGCCAAGGGCGATGGTTCGGTCGACGTGCTCACCGACATCTGGCTGCCGAACCAGTCGGCGGCATGGGCCAGGTACGTCACCGGCGGTACCCGTTCGCTGGTCCCCAACAAGCAGCCTTACCTTGGTGTGCAGGGCTTCTACATTCCCGGCTACATCCAGGACAAGTACGGTGTGAAGTCGGTCTATGACCTGCGCAAACCCGAGGTGGCCCAGCTGTTCGCGCCGCCCGGCGGTGGCCAGGCGCAACTGCTGGTGGGGCCGGCCGGCTGGGAGTCGACCTACATCGGCGAGATCAAGGCCAAGGACTTCGGCTTCGCGAGGAACTTCGAGTCGGTCTCCACCGAGGCCGCGGTCACCTACGCGCGCCTGGATGCCGCCTACAAGGCCGGGCGTGGCGTGGTGTTTTATGCCTACACCCCGGACTGGATCTTCTCCGCCTATGACCTGCGTCGCCTGGATGAGCCGCCGTTCGACGGCTACGCCCAGGACAACAAGAAGGGCGACCCGCTGTACAAGGCCGACGGCTGCTGGAAGTTCATCAGCCCGACCGTCGATACCGACTGGCTGAACAAGAGCAGCATCACCTGCGCCTATCCGGATGCCAAGGTGCACATTCTCGCATCCGCCAGCCTGCGCCAGCGCGCGCCGCGTATCGCCGCGTTCCTCGAGAACGTGAGCATCGACCCGACCTCGCTGAACGAACTGATCCTGAAGATCGAGCGTGAAAAGCAACCGGCCGAGAAGGCCGCCAAGGCCTGGGTCGCGGCCAACCCGGCGACCGTCAACCAGTGGCTGCAGGCTGCTGGCGACAAGGTGGCGGCGCAATGAGCCGGCGCGCATTGACGCTGCTCGACGGCGGCATGGGGCGCGAACTCAAGCGTATCGGAGCGCCGTTCCGGCAGCCGGAGTGGTCGGCGCTGGCGCTGTTGCAGGGCCCGGAGCATGTGACCCGGGTACACCGCGCCTTTATCGAGGCCGGTGCCCGGGTGATCACCAGCAACAGCTACGCGGTGGTGCCGTTTCATATCGGTGAGGCGCGTTTCGCCAGCGATGGCCGTGGGCTGGCGGCGCTGTCCGGCCGACTGGCGCGGGAGGCGGCCGAGGGGACCGATGTGCGGGTGGCCGGTTCGCTGCCCCCGGCGCTGGGTTCCTATCGGCCGGATCTGTTCGACCACCAGCGTTCGCTGGCCATTCACCGTGAGCTGATTGCCGGCCTGGGCCCGCATGTCGACCTGTGGCTGGCGGAAACCCAGAGTTCCCTGGCCGAGGCCCGGGCGGTACGCGAGGCGCTGGGCCGTGACGACAAGCCGCTGTGGCTGTCTTTCACCCTGGTGGACGCCTTGCCAGACGATGTACCGCGCCTGCGCTCCGGCGAAAGCATCGAGCAGGCGGCGCAGGTGGCGCTGGAACTGGGTGCCAGTGCGCTGCTGTTCAACTGCAGCCAGCCCGAGAGCATGGGCCCGGCGTTGATCAGCGCGCGACAGGCACTCGCGGCGCAGGCCGGCGAACTGCAACTGGGGGTCTATGCCAACGCGTTTGCGCCGGTCAGCGAAGACGCCCAGGCCAACGACACCCTGCTCGATATTCGTGCCGACCTGGGCCCGGCGGCCTACCTGCAATGGGCGCAGCGCTGGGTCGATGAAGGCGCGCTGATCGTCGGTGGCTGCTGCGGTATCGGCCCGGAGCACATCCGGCAATTGAACGAGCACCTGCAAGCAGGGGAGGTGAGCTCATGAGCGGGTTACAACAGGCCACCTTCGGCGCGGGCTGTTTCTGGGGTGCCGAAGCGGCCTTGCGCGAGCTGCACGGAGTGGTGGACAGCCGGGTCGGCTACGCGGCGCAAGCGGGTCGCAGCGAGCCGCTGATCGAGGTGGTTCAGGTCGATTTCGATCCTGGCGTCATCGACTATCCGGCGCTGGTCGAGGCGTTCTGGGGGCTGCATGACCCGACGTCGCGGGACCGTCAGGGCGATAATATCGGGGTGAAATATCGTTCGGCGATCTTTGTCCACTCGCCGCAGCAGGCGGCCATTGCCGAATTGGCACGGGCGGAACTCGAGGCTTCGAGGCGGTTCAACCGGGCCATCGCCACGGTCGTCGTGCCGCTGGGAACGTTCGAGCTGGCGGCAGAGGACCAGCAGCGTTATCTGGAGAGAAACGGTCTGACGGCCTGCTCGATCAGCCACGCCTGAACCTTTTGCAGCTGTTGCTGCTCCTGCTGCCAGAGCCTCTGGAGGCTACAGGATCCGGCTCTGGCGGGCGGCCGAATCAATGGCTCGGGATGTTTCCGCTGACCCCGTTCGTGAATGAATCCGGACGCCGGATCGCCGGCTCCAGGCACGATCGTTCCATGTCGAAATCAGTTCGATGAGCGACGTGCTCAGGACATTTGCCTGTCGCTCAAAGTCCGTAAAGTGGCGTGCCGTCTCGTTGCGACGCTTTAGGGAAGAAAAACAATGCATAGCCTGAACCCCAAGGATTCCAACGGCCAATTGGCGCAGGGCTTCAAGCCGCGCCATGTCACGATGCTGTCTATCGCAGGGATCATCGGTGCAGGCCTGTTCGTCGGTTCGGGGCATGCCATTGCCGCGGCCGGTCCCGCCGTGCTGTTGGCCTATCTGTTTTCCGGGCTGCTGGTGGTGCTGGTGATGCGCATGCTCGGCGAAATGGCCGTCGCCAATCCCGACACCGGTTCCTTCTCCACCTACGCCGACCAGGCCATCGGCCGCTGGGCCGGCTTCACCATCGGCTGGCTCTACTGGTGGTTCTGGGTGCTGGTGATCCCGATCGAGGCCCTGGCCGCCGGACATGTGCTCAACCAGTGGTTCCCGGGGATCGATGCCTGGCTGTTCGCCCTGCTGTCGATCGTGCTGCTGGTGGTGACCAACCTGTTCAGCGTGTCCAAGTACGGCGAGTTCGAATTCTGGTTCGCCATGGCCAAGGTCGTGGCGATCATCGGTTTCATCGGCGTCGGTTTCGCCGTGCTGATGGGCTGGGTTCCCGAGCGCGAGGCCAGCGGCCTGAGCCGGCTCATGGCCGAGCACGGTGGTTTTGCGCCCAATGGCCTGTCGGCGGTGGTCGGTGCATTCATCACCATCATGTTCAGTTTCATCGGTACCGAGGCGGTGACCATCGCCGCAGCCGAATCCAACGATCCGTCGCGCAACATCGCCAAGGCGACCCGTTCGGTGATCTGGCGGATCGGCGTGTTCTACCTGCTGTCGATCTTCGTGGTCATCTCCGTGGTGCCCTGGAACGATCCGCAACTGACGACGGTGGGCTCCTACCAGCGGGCACTGGAACTGATGAACATTCCCCACGCCAAGTTCATGGTGGATGCGGTGGTGCTGATCGCCGTGGCCAGTTGCATGAACTCGTCGATCTATATCGCCTCGCGCATGCTGTTCTCGCTGGGCAAGCGCGGTGATGCGCCCCGGCCACTCAAGCGAACCTCGTCGGCCGGTGTGCCGCGTGCGGCGGTGATCGCCAGCAGTGTGCTCGGTGCCGGCGTGACCCTGTTCAGCTACTTCGCCCCGGCTGGCCTGTTCGATTTCCTGCTGGCCAGTTCCGGTGCAATCGCGCTGCTGGTGTACCTGGTGATCGCGATCTCGCAGTTGCGCATGCGTCGGCGCCTGCAGCGGCAGAACATCGAGCTGGCCTTTCACATGTGGCTGTTCCCGTGGCTGACCTACCTGGTGATCGCCTTCATCTGCGCGGCACTGGGGGTAATGATGGCAACGCCCGAGCACCGCACGGAAGTGACCTCGACCATCGTCCTGGCGTTGGCGATTTCCTTTATCGGGTTGGTGACGGCCCGCCAGCATGGGCAGCCGGAAAAGGCCAGCCTGCTGAGCGATGCCTGACAGGGTTGGATCAACTGCTGTCGCAGGGGTATTCGCAGGCTGTACGTCGCGCACTCTGCGACATCGCTCAGGACGAGCCGGGCGCCGTCGAGGCGCTCCACCATTCGCCACCGCCGTCGGCGTAGCGCCTGCGCATGTGGGCGGCCAGGGCCTGCAGGTCCCTGGGCATGCTCTCGTCCGGATCGGGGGCGGGCAGGGGCATGCGAACCTTCCACAGGTTGGCGCCCTCGATCAGGGCGAAGGCCTGGCCCTTGGGCAGGCTGACGACGTGGGCCGGCTCGATCAGCGGCACGCAGGTCGAACTGACCCGGTCCTGGGTGTTGCTGGTGAAGTCGGTGCTGCCCGACGCATCCGAGCTGTCGGTGGCACCGCTGACCAGGGTGGTCGAGTACACATCGACCTTGGGCAATTGTCGGGTCAGCAGTTCCGCCGTGGCGGTCTCGCGTACCCGCAGCATGAACAGATTGTTGAAGTTGCCGACCACCTGGCCGGCCTTGGCACGGTTGCCGAGCCGGGCCTCGATGTCGCTGAGGGTCTGGGTGTAGGCGGTGACCTGGATGCCGGCGCCGCCGCCCTTGTTGATCATCGGGATGAACTCCTCGCCCATCAGTTCGTTGAATTCGTCGGCGTGCAGGTTGATCGGGATCTTCTGTTCGCGGTCGGCGTGGGGCAGGCCGTCGTCGACGCCGAACTTGTAGATATGCCCGGCCACCGAGACCAGGTCGGCGAACATCGAGTTGCCCACCGCCGCGGCGACCTCCGGGTCGGACAGCGCATCGAGCCCGACATACACCACTGCGCGCTTGCGGATCACCTGCATCCAGTCGAAGATCGGCCGCGGATCGTCGAGGGCGCCGTAGTCCGGCGAGATCAGTTCGGCCATGCGTCCGGTGGTGAGTTTTTCCAGCAGCGGCAGCAGCGAGGCGACGATCTTGTCGAAGTAGGTCTTGTCGTAGCGTACGGCGGAGCGCAGGCCGTCCATCACCGGGTCGGCGACCCGGGTGCGCGACAGGTACTGGTCGATGGCCGTGACCCGTGGCTGGCGGCCGCGCATGTTGTGCGGGGTGGTCTTTTCGTTGAGCTTGCCTTCGAGGCCGGCGATCAACTCCCAGGCATCCGGGTCATGACGGGCGAAGTAGTGGTGGCTGTAGTCGATGAACAAGGCATCGATATTGATCACGTGCTGCTGGATCTTCAGGTAGTCCGGGCGGCTGCCCAGCTCCACCAGGGCCCGGGCGATGATATTGACGAAGCGCCAGGCGAACTCGCGGAACGCGGCGCTGCTGCCTTCGCCGGACAGTTGCCCGGAGATCCGGCTGGCCACCTCGGATATCCGGTCGAAGCGGCCGACGGCATTGTAGCGGGCTGAAATATCCGGCCAGCCGAGGTGGAACACATGGAACTCCTTGTCGCGTCCGGCGCGGCGCGCTTCCACGTACATGCGTTTGAGCAGGTCTGCATCGCCCTTGGGGTCGAAGACGATCACCGGTTCGAATTCCGTGCGCCCCTCGATGCGTTTGACCCGGCGAATGTCCTGGGTGATGAACAGCTCGGCCAGGCGGGTCTTGCCGACCCGGGTGGTGCCCAGCACCAGGCTGTGGCCGACGCGTTCGCCGAGGGGCAGTGACACCTCGACTTCATCGGGCTCCACGCCATGCAGGCGGGGCGAGCCGCCTACCGGTGGCAGCGGCCGTACCGGGTTCAACGGACTGTCCCAGGCGGTGAGGCGAGGCAGCAGGCTCAGGGGCAAACGCGCCTGTTCCAGGCGTCGTTCCAGTCGGCGGGCCTGCAGGAACAGCGGCGAAGGTTCGACATAGCGACGGAATTCCGGGCGGTAGGTCTGCATCAGGCGCTGGGTATGCCGTTGCTCCCATTTGAAACCCGCACCGACGAACAGCCGCTGGTGACTGACCGGGATGCGCTGGCTGGTAATGACATAGCGCGGCAGGCGCCGGATATTGCGGCGAAAGCGCAGTACCATCAGTGCCTGGCGCAAACGTATCCAGCCCAGCAGCAGATAACCCAGTGCCGTCAGTGCACCGAACAGCGGTGTCAGGCCAAGTACCCAGGGCGCGAACAGGCACAGCCCGATGCAGCCGGCGCAGACGGCGACGGTGTACAACTCCACGGCCGGGCGCAGCAGCACCTCGACCGTATGCTGTTGGGTCATGGGAGTGGCGCTCCGTGGTGATCTCGAAGGCCTAGGGTGGCAGGGTGGGAGGCCCTGCGCTGCGGTAAAACCGGAACGGGCCGGGCGGGTTTGGCCGTTCGCGGCCATCATGTGTCATTGCCCGATCCGCCAACCTTGTGTATTGCTACGCCTTTCGCCACGGACACCGAGAATTCCCATGCCCCGTTTTGCTGCCAACCTGAGCATGCTCTACCCGGAACACGACTTCCTGGATCGTTTCCAGGCCGCCGCCGCCGATGGTTTCGAGGCGGTGGAATACCTGTTTCCCTACGACTATCCCGTGCAGGAACTGAAACAACGCCTGGACGACCATGGCCTTCACCAGGTGCTGTTCAATGCACCGCCGGGCGACTGGGCGGCGGGAGAGCGCGGTATCGTTTCCTTGCCCGGCCGTGAGCAGGCGTTCCGCGACGGTTTTGCCAGGGCCCTGGAGTACGCCAGCGTACTGGGCAACCGGCATATCCATGTGATGGCCGGCCTGTTGCCCGCCGATGCCAGCCGCGAACGCCATCAGGCGACCTACCTGGAAAACCTCGCCCATGCCACTTCGGCGGCCGCCAAGGTCGGAGTGACGGTGCTGCTGGAGCCGATCAACCCACGGGACATGCCCGGCTTTTTCCTCAACCGCCAGGACCAGGCCCATGCCATTCGCGAGGCGGTCGGCGCAGCCAACCTGCAGGTGCAGTTCGACTGCTACCACTGCCAGATCGTCGAAGGTGACCTGGCCACCACCTTGCGCCGCGACCTGGCCCATATCGGCCATATCCAGATCGCCGGAGTACCGGATCGCCACGAGCCGGACCTGGGCGAGGTGAACTACCCCTGGCTGTTCGAACTGATCGACCAGTTGGGCTACCAGGGCTGGATCGGTTGCGAGTATCGCCCACGGGGCAACACCTCGGCCGGCCTGCAATGGCTGCGGGACTGGAAGGCCCGGCACTGACCGACGGGGGCTGTGTCACGCCTGGCGTTGCAGAAACATCGCCAGGCCGACTTCCTCCAGGTGCAGGCCCTTGCGCAGCCTCGGCTTGGGCAAGCTGGCCAGCTCACCGAGGACGAAGGCCTCGAGGACGCCGGGATGGATGTAGCACTTGCGGCACACGGCCGGGGTATTGCCCAACTGCCTGGCGACGCTCTTGACCGTTTCGACGATCTGCCGTTTGGCCTCGGCCTCCGGTTCCCAGTGCAGTTCACGCAGCACCGTCAGGGCCATGGCGCTGCCGGCCCAGGTGCGGAAGTCCTTGGCGGTGAAATCGGCACCGGTCAGTTCCTGCAGGCAGGCGTTGACGTCCGAGGAGCTGACGACATGCCGCTCGCCGTTTTCGTCCAGATACTGGAACAGGTGCTGGCCGGGCAGTTCCAGGCAGCGCTTGAGTACCGTGGCCAGGCGCCGGTCCCTGACCGTGACCCGGTGCTCGACGCCGCTCTTGCCACGGAACTGGAAGACGATGGCGCTGCCGTTGATCGCGACATGCCGGTTGCGCAGGGTGGTCAGGCCGTAGGAGCGATTCTCCCGGGCGTAGCGGCTGTTGCCGATGCGGATCAGGGTGGTGTCGAGCAGGCTGATCACCGTGGCCATGACCTTGTCGCGGTTGAACCCCGGTTTCGCCAGGATCGTTTGCAACTGTTGCCGCAACTTGGGCAGCGCCTTGCCGAAGGCCAGCAGCCGGGCGTACTTGTCCTGATCGCGGATCTCCCGCCAACGCGGGTGATAGCGGTACTGCTTGCGGCCCCGGGCATCGCGCCCGGTGGCTTGCAGGTGGCCTTGCGGATCGGCGCAGATCCACACGTCGGTGTAGGCCGGGGGTACGGCGAGGGCGTCGAGGCGGCGGATCTCCTGCGGGTCGCGAATGCGCTCGCCCTCGGCATTGAAATAGGCGAACCGCTTGCGCCATTTCCTGCGGCGGATACCTGGCTGGGTGTCGTCGACGTAATGCAGGTCGGGTGACAGCTCGGCGGGGGCTGAAGCATCGGGCATGGCGGCGTCCTTGAAGGAGAATCAGACGGTATGACCGATTGACCGCGGCCGTGCCCGGAGGTGCCTTTTATCAGGCCAGTACCGCCACCGCCTTGATCTGTGCCCAGAGCCGCTGGCCGGTCCGCAGTTGCAACTGGTCGCGCGAGTAGCGGGTGATCCGCGCCAGCAGCGGGGTGCCGTCGGCATCCAGCCGCACCAGCACATGGGCCTGGTTGTCCGCGGCGGTTTCGCCGGTGACGGTGACCGGCAGGCGGTTGAGAATGCTGCTGTGTTCTTCCACCTGCAGGCTGAGGCTGACGTCGCGCGCCTGGACCTTGCAGCGCAATTGCCTGCCGATGGCCTGCGGGGTGTGCGCCACGCGGATGTTCGATGGGCTGCCGGGCAGTTGCAGGGTCACGAGCTGATAGTGCGGGTCGTAGGCGCTGACCTGGCCGGCGATCACCACGCCGGCGTCGTCGCCCAGGGCCAGGGGCAGGTCGAGCCGCGCCAGGGTGGTGCCGATCGGCCCGCTGGCCAGCGCCTTGCCGGCGGAAAACAGGACGATGTGATCGGCCAGGCGGGCGACCTCGTCCTGGGAATGGCTGACGTAGAGCAGCGGAATATCCAGCTCGTCATGCAGGCGTTCCAGGTACGGCAGGATCTCGTTCTTGCGCTGGCTGTCGAGCGCGGCGAGGGGTTCGTCCATCAGCAGCAGGCGAGGGCTGGTGAGCAGCGCCCGGGCGATGCCGACACGCTGGCGTTCGCCGCCGGAGAGGTGTTGCGGGTGACGCTCCAGCAGGTGGCTGATGCCCAGCAGCTCACAGGCCTGGCTCATGTCCACCCGCCGCTGGGCCCGGGGAATGCGGCGCAGGCCGAACTCCAGGTTCGCCCGCACCGAGAGGTGCGGGAACAGGCTGGCTTCCTGGAACACGTAACCCAGGGCGCGCTTGTGCGGGGGCACGAAGCGTTGGCGGTCGCTGTCCTGCCAGATTTCGTCGTTGACCTGGATGAAGGCCTGCGGGGCTTTTTCCAGGCCGGCGAGGCAGCGCAGGCAGGTGGTCTTGCCCGAACCCGAGGGGCCGAACAGCGCGGTCACACCGCGGCCGGGCAGGCGCAGGTCCAGATCCAGGGCGAAGCCCGGGTAGTGCAGTTTCAGGCGGGTCTGTATCGAGGCGGTCATGGCTCAGCTCCAGCCCATCCTGGTTTTTCTGCTCGAGTACAGCGCCAGCAGGACAAGGAAGGAGAACACCAGCATGGCGCCGGCCAGCCAGTGGGCCTGGAGGTATTCCATGGCCTCGACGTGGTCGTAGATCTGGACCGAAACCACGCGGGTCCGGTCCGGGATATTGCCGCCGATCATCAGCACCACGCCGAACTCGCCGACGGTGTGGGCGAAGCCGAGAATCGCGGCGGTGATGAAACCGGGACGCGCCAGCGGCAGGATCACGCTGAAGAAGGTGTCCCAGGGGTTGGCGCGCAGGGTCGCGGCCACTTCCAGCGGGCGGGTGCCAATGGCGCTGAAGGCGTTTTGCAGCGGCTGGACCACGAACGGCATCGAGTATATCACCGAACCGATGACCAGGCCGGTGAAGCTGAAGGTCAGGGTGCCCAGGCCGATGGCCTGGGTGAAATGCCCGATGAAACCGTGAGGGCCGAAGGCCAGCAGCAGGTAGAAGCCGATTACCGTCGGCGGCAGCACCAGCGGCAGGGCCACCACCGCGCCGATCGGCCCGCGCAGCCAGGATCGGGTGCGCGACAGCCACAGGGCGATGGGGGTGCCGACCAGCAACAGGATCACCGTGGTCAGCGACGCCAGTTTCAGCGTCAGCCAGATCGCGGCGAAGTCGGTACTGTCGAGCGGCATTTACAGGGCGTAGCCATAGGCGTGGATGATGGCCGCGGCTTTCGGGCCCTTCAGGTATTCCACCAGCGCCTTGGCGGCGGCATTGTCCTTGCCCTTGTTGAGGATCACCGCGTCCTGCCTGATCGCTTCATGCAGGTCGGCCGGGACGATCCACGCCGAACCGCTGGTGAGCTTGCCGTCCTTGTAGACCTGCGACAGGGCGACGAAGCCCAGCTCGGCGTTGCCGGTGGACACGAACTGGTAGGCCTGGGTGATGTTCTGGCCGGTGACCAGCTTGTCCTTGACCTTGTCGGTCAGGCCCAGCTTGGCCAGGACCTGGGTGGCGGCCAGGCCGTAGGGGGCGGCCTTCGGGTCGGCGATGGACAGGTGCTGGTAGTGATTGTCCTTGAGCACCTGGCCTTTGGCATCGACGTAACCGTCCTTGGCCGACCACAGGGCCAGGGTGCCGACGGCGTAGGTGAAGCGCGAGCCGGCCACGATGTCGCCTTCCTTCTCCAGTTTGGCCGGGGTGGTGTCGTCGGCGGCGAGGAACACTTCGAATGGCGCGCCGTTCTTGATCTGGGTATAGAACTGGCCAGTGGCGCCGTAGGCGGCGATCAGCTTGTGCCCGGTGTCTTTCTCGAAGTCGCTGGCGATCGCCTGGATCGGCGCGGTGAAGTTGGCGGCGACGGCCACCTGGACTTCGGCGGCCTGGACCGGGGCGAAGGCGAACACGCCGAGCAGGGCGGCGAGGCAGGTCGGGGCAAGGCGTGAGGCACGAGTGATCATGAAGCGGCTCCGTTCAAGGGGTGGGACGGGCGTCGCTTGTTATAGGACGTGTGCGGCGCCGGCTGGGATGAAACGCTATATAGGGAAATATATAGCGATTTCATGGCCATGGCGAGTGGGCCATCCCCCCACGATCAGCGGCCCTGCAACCTGGCCAGTGCCTGCTGCGCCAGTTGCCGGGTCAGTTCCTCGGCAGGCAATTGCACCCCCAGCCGCAGGGCCTGGCCCGACCACAGGTTGCTGAAGTCCGCCTCGGCCTTGGCCCGCAGGGGCATGAGCGCGCCGCCGGCCAGCGGGAACGCCGGCGCCATGTCGCTGATCGGTCCCAGTTCGCGCATGACCCGGTTCATGATCCCGCGCGCCGGGCGGCCGGTGAACAGGTTGGTCAGGGCCGTCTCGCTTTCCTTGGCGGTGCGCAGCGCCTGGTGGTGAGACGCCGAGACCTTCGCCTCCGGGGTGAACAGGTAGCTGGTGCCCAACTGCGCCGCGCTCGCGCCGAGCATGAAGGCCGCCGCGATGCCCCGTGCATCACCGATGCCGCCGGCGGCGATCACCGGGACCTTCACCGCGTCGACAATCTGCGGAACCAGGGCCATGGTGCCGACCTGGGTGTTGAGGTCGTTGCTCAGGAAAATGCCGCGATGGCCGCCGGCCTCGACCCCCATGGCGATGATCGCGTGGCAGCCGCGTTCCTGCAGCCAGAGGGCTTCATCCACGGTGGTGGCGCAGCCGACGAGGGTCGCGCCGGTGGCCTTGACCCGGTCGAGCATGGGCTGGGGCGGCAGGCCGAAGTGGAAGCTGACGATCTCCGGACGCAGTTCTTCCACCAGTTGGCAACTGCCTTCGTCGAAGGGCGCACGGCTGGACACCGGTGTGGGGGCGTTGAAGTCCAGGCCCTGCTCGCGGTAGTAGGGCGCCAGGCGTTCCTTCCAGCGCTTTTCCCGCTCCGGGTCCGGGGTGGGCATCGGGTGGCAGAAGAAGTTGATGTTCAGGGGAGCCTGGACCGCGCGGCGAAACGCCTCGGTGTGCTGGCGGATCTGTTCGGCGGTCAGCATGGCGGCGGGCAGGGAGGCCAGGCCGCCGGCCCTGGCGACCCCCACCAGCATCGCCAGCGTGGTCACCCCCGCCAGGGGGCCCTGGATGATCGGTTGCTGGATGCCGAACAGCTCAAGCAGACGGGTGTCGGGCCAGTTGCTCATGACGACTTCTCTCCGGGCAGATAAGGGAATGGCGACGGGAACAGCACAGGTTTGTATCAGGAATGCCATCGGCCAGGCCAGTGACTTCTGCGCCTGAGCAGGCTCGGTAGCGTTGCGAAAGCCTCGGCCTGGTCGATCGAGCCGATATCACGACCCGGGTCGGATGCATTTTTGAGACGATCGGTCTATATTGTTCCCATGACGACCCGCAACGTTGTGCCACGCAAGCCCGGCCGCCCGCCGAAGGTGCCTCGGGAACACCAGCAGACCCGCGAGCTGCTGGTGCGCTGTGGCACGGAAATCCTCACCGAACAAGGCTTCATGAGCACCGGTATCGATGTCGTGCTCAAGCGGGTCGGGGTGCCCAAGGGCTCGTTCTATCACTACTTCCACAGCAAGGAAGCGTTTGGCCAGGCGGTGCTGGCCAATTACGCCGGCTACTTCGCGCGCAAGCTCGACCGCTGGTTTTTGGACGAATCGCTGTCGCCCTTGCAGCGTCTGCGCGGTTTCGTCGATGAGGCCAAGGCCGGCATGGCCCGACACGCTTTTCGCCGCGGCTGCCTGGTGGGCAACCTGGGCCAGGAAGTGACCCAATTGCCGGACAGCTACCGTGAGCATTTGGAGGCGGTGCTGCGCAGTTGGGAGCAGCGCCTGAGCGTTTGCCTGCAGGCGGCGCAACAGGCCGGTGAGCTGGCGGTGACCGCCGATTGTCCGGCCCTGGCGAGTTTCTTCTGGATCGGCTGGGAAGGCGCGGTACTGCGGGCCCGGCTGGTGGGAAGCGAGGCTCCGCTGGAGACCTTCATGCAGGGGTTCATGGGCAGCCTGGCGCGGTAGTTTTTTCAGGACTATTTCTAGACGATCGGTCTAAATTGGAGGTGAGCATGTTCAGCGGCATCCTGATCGAAAAGGACGAAAGCGGTTACCGGGCCAATCTGGCCTCTCTCGACGAAACACAATTGCCGCCAGGCGATGTGACGGTGCGGGTGGCCTACAGCACCCTGAACTTCAAGGACGGGTTGGCGATCACCGGGGCCAGCCCGGTGGTGCGCAGTTTCCCCATGGTGCCGGGCATCGACCTGGTGGGGACGGTGGAGCACAGCAGTCATGCCGACTATCAGGCCGGCGACTGGGTGCTGCTCAATGGCTGGGGTGTCGGCGAAGGGCATTGGGGCGGCCTGGCGCAGAAGGCCCGGCTCAGCGGCGACTGGCTGATCCCGCTGCCCAGGGGTTTTACCCCGGCGCAGAGCATGGCCGTCGGCACCGCCGGCTACACCGCGATGCTCAGTATCCTGGCGCTGGAGCGCAATGGCCTGACGCCGGACCAGGGCGAAGTGCTGGTGACCGGCGCCAACGGTGGTGTCGGCAGCTTTGCCGTGGCGCTGCTGGCCCGGCTCGGTTATCGGGTGGTGGCCTCGACCGGGCGCACCTGCGAGCATGATTATCTGCAACGGCTGGGCGCCGCCGAGATCATCGATCGCCAGACCCTGTCGCAACCGGGCAAGCCGCTGGCGAAGGAACGCTGGGCCGCCGCCATCGATTCGGTGGGCAGCCATACCCTGGCCAATGTCTGTGCGAGCACCCGCGCCAATGGCACCGTCGCCGCCTGCGGCCTGGCCCAGGGCATGGACTTTCCGGCAACGGTGGCGCCGTTCATCCTGCGTGGCGTGACCCTGGCCGGGATCAACAGCGTGACCCAGCCCAGGGCGCAGCGCATCCTGGCCTGGGAGCGCCTGGCAAGTGACCTCGATCTCCAGCAACTGGCATTGATCAGTCACGAAATCGGTCTGCAGGAAGCCCTGGAGGTCGCGCCGCGCCTACTCGCCGGGCACGTGCGTGGACGAGTGGTGGTGGACGTCAACCGTTGAGGGCGGCACGGCGCAGGGTGAAGTTGATGCGCTGGGCCCCCAGTACTGGATGGTGACCGTCCTTGACCGGCAGGATGCCGTGAAAGCGCAGGCGGTCGACGCCACCCCAGACCACCACATCGCCGTGCAGCAGCGGGATGCGCTGGCTCCTGTCGGCGCGTTCGTGGCCGCCGAACAGGAACATCGCCGGCAGCCCCAGCGAGACCGAGACCACCGGGGCGCCGAGATCGCGCTCGTTGCGGTCCTGATGCAGGGACATCTTCGCTCCCGGCACGTAACGGTTGATCAGGCAGGCATCGGGTTCGAAGTCTTCGAAACCCGCTGCCCTGGCGGCGTCGACGGCCAACTGCCGAATCACCTCGGGCATCGCCGGCCAGGGCTGGCCGCTTTGCGGGTCGACGGCGCTGTAGCGATAGCCGTCGCGGTCACTGGTCCAGCCCCAACGGCCACAACTGCTCAGGCTGGCCGACATGGTGAAGCCGCCGGGGGTGACCATCTGCCGAAGCGGCGCCTGGCGCAACACCTCGCGCAGGGCCGGGAGCAGTTGCTCGATCCGGGGCAGGGCAAAGCCGCGCAGCACCCACGATTGCTCGCCGATCCGCTCGTGGCGTTCGGGTTGGCGCAGTTCGTCGTCGGCAAACAGATCAAGGGTCATGCGCTGCTCGCGGCATTGTCCGGCGCGGCGCTTACAGCGCCTTGCTGACTTTCACGTCGGCAATCACATCGTCCTTGCCATGCACGGCTTCCAGCGCGGCACGGGCCTCGGCCTCTGTGCCGTTCTCCAACTGGGCGAACTCGAAACGGCGTTCACCGTTGAGGGTGTACTTGATGACGTATTTGGTAGTCACGGTCATTCCACTCACTAAAAGGAAAGGGGAGATTCAGCGCAGCTTCGAGGCGGAGCGACGGATGATGCGGATCGAATGCTTGAGGTTCGGCTTGCGGGTGACGCTGATGGCGCGCTTGGTCACCACGGTGTCCAGGGTGATGTTCCAGAAACCGGTGCTGGGCACGGTGATCCGGGCCGGGAAGGTGTCGAAGGCGCCGCCGTGGTAGGTGTGGCGGCCGCCGTTCTTGAAGCTGCGGAAGTTGGCGTCGCTCATCAGGCGGATGTTGCAGGTCTGGGAGCATTCGATCACGACGATGTCGTCTTCGTTGAGGTGCTCGCGCTGGTGGATGAATTTCATGACCGCCTCCAGAAGGCTTTTTCTACAAAATCAAAAAGATAGCATGTGGCGCAGCCTGGTTTTATCGCTGCGATGGATGGATTCTGCGGGTAGGGTGACAAGTCTGACGGATTACACCGGCTTGTCGCCATAAAAGTTGGATTAAATTCCTCTTCGCAACGGAGAAAAATCGCATTGATGCTGTCGGAGCGTCTTTATTGGAGGGTTTTTCATGAAGTGGGGCGCTTGGGTCGCTGCGATGTTGGCGTTGGGCGGATGTGCAAGTGTTTCGGAAATCCAGCAGACACCGCCGACGCTGAATGTGATTTCGGGCAAGAAGCCCAATGAATATGCCAACTGTGTGGACACGATTCTGAACAAGAGCCGCGGTCCTTCGTTGCTGACCCCGCACAAGAGCGGGATCAGGATGGTGGTGCGCGATCGTCTGTCGAGTTCGCCGGCGGCCCTGCTCGATATCGAGGAGCGTTCGGGGGGCAGCAGCATCCGCCTCTATGAAAGCATGTCGAACAACCCGCTGCGTTCCAGCGCGGTGCTCGATGCGGCGACCCGCTGCATTTCAGGCCAGCCCTGAGGCCGGCCCGCCCACGCCGGTCACTTGCAGATCACGACCACGGTGCGGCTCTTGAAGTTGCCGACGTCCACGCCCAGGGTCTTGTCGCTTTCCTTCGGCTGCGGCGTGCCATCGGTGCCGACGATGGTGTAGCCGGTACCCGCGCAGGAGTCATCGGCCTTTTCGTAGCATTTGGCCCAGGACATCGCTTCGCCGGAGCAATCGATTTCCAGGCCTTGCTGGCCGTTGTCCAGGTAGGTTTTGGAGGCCGTTGCGCATCCCGCCAGGGCCAGTACCGCGAGCAATGCCAGAAAACCCTTCATGTCGTTCAGCCCTTTATTTTTAGCGGCGCTTGGCCGTTGGGGCGGGGGTATCCTCGAACACCGAGGCCACTTCACTGGCCAGGGCCTCGGTCGCGAACGGCCCGGCAATCTGCTCGCCGTCGACACCGGCCACCCACCATTGGCCATCGGTGGCCTGGGTAATCAGGTAACCGTTCACTTTCTTCGCTGCCGACATCGCTTCGTCTCACTGGTTGGGGAAATGTCACGATGATAGCGCAGAACCCGGCGCGAGCCGCTATCAGCAGCTAGAATCAGGGTTTTGAAGGTGGGGCAGGAGGGGCTCATCAGTCGCCTCGAATACCGGGCGTCAGACTATTTGTCGATGCCTTGGAACTATCTGCCGTCGTTTTTCTCTATGTTGGCGTCAGGATGCTATCAGCGGGGCATTGTAAGGTGACCGCCGCCTGATTAGACTGCGCCGAAACTCGTACACACCGCCCTTTTTAAGGACTCATATGATCAAGAAATGCTTGTTCCCAGCAGCCGGTTACGGTACTCGCTTCCTGCCAGCGACTAAGGCCATGCCCAAAGAAATGCTGCCGGTGGTGAACAAGCCACTGATCCAGTACGGCGTCGAAGAAGCGCTGGACGCTGGCTTGAACGAGATCTCGATCGTCACCGGCCGCGGCAAGCGCGCGCTGGAAGACCACTTCGACATCAGCTACGAGTTGGAAAACCAGATCAAGGGCACCGACAAGGAGAAATACCTGGTCGGTATCCGCCGCCTGCTGGACGAGTGCTCGTTCTCCTACACCCGCCAGACCGAAATGAAAGGCCTGGGCCACGCCATTCTGACCGGTCGTCCGCTGATCGGCGACGAGCCGTTCGCGGTAGTGCTGGCGGACGACCTGTGCGTCAACCTGGAAGGCGACGGCGTCCTCAAGCAGATGGTCAAGCTGTACAAGCAGTACCGCTGCACCATCGTGGCGATCATGGAAGTCGACCCGCAGGAAACCAGCAAGTACGGTGTGATCGCCGGCGACCTGATCGGTGATGACCTGTACCGCGTACGCAACATGGTCGAGAAGCCAAAACCTGAAGATGCGCCGTCGAACCTGGCGATCATCGGTCGCTACATCATGACGCCGGACATCTTCAACCTGATCGAGCAGACCGAACCGGGCAAGGGGGGCGAGATCCAGATCACCGACGCCCTGATGAAGCAGGCCCAGGACGGTTGTGTGATTGCCTACAAGTTCAAGGGCAAGCGTTTCGACTGCGGTGGCGCCGAAGGCTATATCGACGCGACCAACTTCTGCTTCGAGAACTTCTACAAGACTGGCAAGGCCTACTAAGCGCCTTCAGCTTCGTAGCGTTCCAGAAAAAGCCACCTTCGGGTGGCTTTTTTGTTATGCGCCCTTATGTAATGGCTAACTGACCTGAGAGGCTACAGCGAGTATGCTGTGTGCCTGCCGAGGAGATAGACATGGCCTACGATTTTGATCTGTTTGTGATTGGCGCCGGTTCCGGCGGTGTGCGGGCGGCGCGGTTTGCCGCCGGTTTCGGAGCCAAGGTGGCGGTGGTCGAAAGCCGCTACCTGGGCGGCACCTGCGTGAACGTCGGTTGCGTACCCAAGAAGCTGCTGGTCTACGGATCGCACTTCGCCGAGGATTTCGAGCAGGCCAAGGGTTTTGGCTGGTCCCTGGGCGAAGCGAACTTCGACTGGGCGACCCTGATCGCCAACAAGGACAAGGAAATCAACCGCCTCAACGGCATTTATCGCAACCTGCTGGTCAACAGCGGCGTCACCCTGCTCGAAGGCCATGGCAAGCTGGTCGACCCGCATCAGGTCGAGGTCAACGGCCAGCGCTACAGCGCCAAACACATCCTGATCGCCACTGGCGGCTGGCCACAGATCCCCGACATTCCGGGGCATGAGCACGCCATCAGTTCCAACGAGGCGTTTTTCCTCAAGGCACTGCCCAAGCGCATCCTGGTGGTGGGTGGCGGCTACATCGCCGTGGAGTTCGCCGGCATCTTCAACGGCCTGGGCGCCGAGACCCAGCTGCTGTATCGCGGCGACCTGTTCCTGCGCGGCTTCGATGGCGCGGTGCGCAAGCACCTGGCCGAGGAACTGACCAAGCAGGGCCTGACGCTGCAGTTCAACAGCGATATCGAACGTATCGACAAGCAGGCCGATGGCAGCCTCAAGGCCACCCTCAAGGACGGTCGCGAGCTGGTGGCCGACTGTATTTTCTACGCCACCGGGCGGCGTCCGATGCTGGACAACCTGGGCCTGGAAAACACCGGGGTGAAACTGGACAAGAAGGGTTTCATCCAGGTCGACGAGCAGTACCAGACCAGCGAACCGTCGATCCTCGCCCTGGGCGACGTGATCGGCCGTGTGCAATTGACGCCGGTGGCCCTGGCTGAAGGGATGGCCGTCGCCCGGCGGCTGTTCAAGCCCGAGCAGTATCGCCCGGTCGATTACAAGCTGATCCCCACCGCCGTGTTCAGCCAGCCGAACATCGGTACCGTCGGCCTGACCGAGGAGCAGGCGCGGGAGCAGGGCCATGAGGTGACGATCTTCGAGAGCCGCTTCCGGCCGATGAAGCTGACCCTGACCGATTGCCAGGAGAAAACCCTGATGAAACTGGTGGTGGATGCCCGTAGCGACAAGGTCCTGGGTTGCCACATGGTCGGACCGGACGCTGGCGAGATCATTCAGGGGCTGGGGATTGCGCTGAAGGCCGGGGCGACCAAGCGTGACTTCGACGAAACCATCGGCGTGCACCCGACGGCGGCCGAAGAATTCGTCACCCTGCGTACGCCTGTCGCGGGCTGACCATGGCCCTGGCCGCGCCGCCCGACCTGAGTGACACCGACCGGCCGGTGCAACCGCTGGCACGGACCTACCCGCGGGGCTTGTTCATCGAGCCCCACGAGCATGCCTGGGGGCAGTTGCTGTATGCGATGTCCGGGGTGATGTGGGTCGAGACGCCCCATGAGGCCCTGGCGGTGCCGCCGCAGCGGGCAGTCTGGCTGCCGCCGGGCGTCTCCCACGGGATCCGGGTGGTGTCGGACCTGCAGATGCGCAACATCTACCTGCGTCCGGCCCTGGCCGCGACGCTGGAAAGCACGGTGCAGGTGATCGAGGTCGGCGGCCTGCTGCGCGAATTGATCATCGGCCTGGTGGCGCAGGCCGACGAGACCCAGGGCGAGTACTACGACGCACTGACCCGCCTGGCCCTGCTGGAGCTGCGGCGGGCGCGGCGTTCGATGTTGAAGATCGCCCTGCCTTCCGGCAGCGACCGGCGCCTGCTGACGGTGTGCCAGGCGGTGATGAGTGCCCCGTCGCTGGCGATTTCCTTCGACCAGCATGCCGAGACCGCCGGGGCCAGCGTGCGCACCCTGGCGCGGTTGTTCCAGGCGGAACTGGGCATGGGCTTCGCCGAATGGCGGCGCCAGGTGCAGTTGGCGACCGCAGTGGCCGAGCTGATCCAGGGCGTACCGGTCAGCCGCATCGCCCGGTCGCTGGGGTATTCGCCCAGCAGCTTCAGCGACATGTTCCGTCGGGCCCTGGGCATCTCGCCCTCGCATTACCCGGTGAACTGAACCCCTTTCTCCCTCGCTTGACCGATATCCAGAAGCCTTTGGCCGACAGCCCGTGTTTGTCGGCCATAAACTGCAGGCATTCCCTTTCGGAGCCTGGATTTCATCATGAGCTACCTGATTTCTCTCGTTATCGGTCTTGCCGTCGGGCTGCTGTACGGCGGGCTCGATTTCCGTTCCCCGGCGCCTCCCGCGGTGGCCCTGGTGGGCTTGCTCGGCATGCAGTTGGGCGAGAAGGCCTGGCCGCTGGGCAAGCAACTGGTGGCTGGCTGGTTGTCCTGAACCCCTTTCCGTTCCCTATCTGGATACGCACTCCATGAAAGCTCTGCAATTTTCGAAAACCGGTGATCTTTGCGCCCTGCAATGGGTCGACCTGCCCATGCCCGTGCCCGCCGCCGGCGAGGTGCTGGTACAGGTCAAGGCTGCCGGCCTGAACCCCAGCGATGTGAAGAACGTACTGGGTCGTTTTTCCTACACCACCTTGCCGCGGGTACCCGGGCGGGACTTCGCCGGAGTGGTGGTCGAGGGCCCGCAGGCGCTGCTCGGCCAGGAAGTCTGGGGCACCGGCAAGGAGCTGGGCTTCACCGGCGACGGTTCCCATGCGCAGTACCTGACCCTGCCGGCCGAGGGGGTGGCGCGCAAGCCGGCGCATTTGAGCTTTGCCCAGGCGGCCAGCCTCGGTGTGCCGTACACCACCGCCTGGGATGCCCTGGAGCGTAGCCTGGTGAAGGCCGGGACCCGGCTGCTGGTCATCGGCGCCAATGGCGCGGTCGGCAGTGCGGCGATCGCCCTGGCGAAGATCCGTGGGGCGCAGGTGCTGGCGGCAGTCCGTCGGCCGGAGCAGGCCCTGGCGTTGCAGGCGCGGGGGTTCGAGACGGTCGTGCTGGGCCAGCCCGAAGACCTGGCAGCCTCGGTCAATGGCGTGTTCCCCGGAGGGGCCGAGGTGATCTTCGATACCACCGGCTTCTGGCTGCCGGCGGCGGTCGGTGCCTTGGCGACATTCGGCCGTATCGCGATCATCGCCGCACCGGTCGACGGGCATGTGCAATTGCCGGCGCTGGCGCTGTATCGCAAGGGGGGCTCGGTGGTCGGGATCAATTCGCTGCTCTATGGCACTGCGGCCTGCGCGCGGATGCTCGAACAGTTCGGGCGTTTCTTCGATGAGGGGCTGCTGGAGCTGCCGTCGGGCTTGCGCGAATCGCCGCTGGCCGAAGGGCCGACGCGCTATGCCGAGGTCAACCAGGGCAGCAGCGAGAAGGTGATTCTGTTGCCTTGAGATGATGGAGTCGTACACCGAAATGCGTACGAAGGACCCGCTGTAGGAGCAGGGCTTGCCCGCGAAGAGGCCCTTGAGGTCGCTGAAAGCTTCGCGGGCAAGTCGGATCGCCGCACCGCCGGCTCCTACAGGCGCTCATCAGCAGGAAGTCATCGGCAGAGATCGGGGGAGTGAGCTACAACTGTGGTGTCCAACAATGGAGACACCACCATGCTCGTCCACTGGTTCCTGGCCGCTCTTCACCTCCTGGCCTACGGCATTGCCCTGGCCGCCGTGTTCGGTCGGGGTGGTGCCTTGTTGCGTCTTGGCGGCAGCGCTGCGACCGATCTGCGCCCGGTCTTCGTCTGGGACAACCTGTGGGGGATCAGTGCCGCGGTGCTGCTGATCACCGGCGGCCTGCGCGCCTTCGGCGGTTTCGAGAAGGGCAGTGACTATTACCTGCACCAGCCGCTGTTTCACCTCAAGCTGACGCTGTTCGTGATTGTCCTGCTGCTGGAGCTGGCACCGATGATCAGCCTGATCAAGTGGCGCATCGCGCAGAAGAAGGGCGCCTATATCGACATTGGCCGGGCCCGGCTGTTCGCCCGGCTCAGCCATGTCGAGGCGCTGCTGATCATGCTGATCGTGATCGCCGCCAGTGGCATGGCCCGAGGCTTCCTGGCCGGTTGAAGGCCGTGGTTCAGGGCTCCAGGTGCAGGCTGGCGCGGATGCCATTGACGGTCGCTTCCTGGGCCTTGTAGCCATCCGCGGAGCCGGCGTACAGCAGGGAGTACGCCTTGCCCTCACGCGCCGCGGCCACCAGGGTCTGGGTCATCACGTGGCCGCCGTTCTGGGTGATGGTGCAGGTGGTTTCCACCGCTGGCATGCCGCCCAGGGTGCTGTCGTGGATGCGGTTGCAGACGCTCATGAAACCGCGCTCGACGAAGTTCTTCTGGACCGCCTTGCGCATTTCCAGCAGCACGCCGGGCAGGTTGACCTGATGCCCGGGCGTGAGGGCGGACTGGGTCAGTTCCATGACCATCAGCGGGTCGCCGTTGGCATCGTTCTTCACCGCACGCTGGCGCAGACCGCTGATCACCTCGCCCACGGCGTTTTGCGCGGGTGGCAGGGTCTGCACTTCCCAGTCGCCTGGCCAGGTGATCATCAGGTCATCGGCGAGGGCGGACGAGCCGCCCAGCAGCAGGAGCAGGGCGGTGAAACAGACACGACATTGCACTGGGATCATGGAGGGTACTGGCAAGGGAGGATGAAATGGGTTGTTACAGTGTATCAATAGTTGGGCGCCACAGGCCGATTCTTCTGCGGGGCCGGGTGGGGAGAGCGCCTTCGGGTGCCCGACGGGGCGCGCCCCTGGGTATTTTTATCGGAATTTCCATTTTTCCTGCTGAATCAGCAACTTAATCCGAACCCGCCGTTGAGCGCCAGGGTGGATCCAGGCTCCATGCGCGATTGCGTGGGCTATTGCCGGCAAGTTCAAGGAACGTACGGCTTTTCAGCGCTGTGACGACAGGTCGCAACCAGGGCGTACAGGCCGTCAGGCAACGGCACAGACGCCCCCGGAAACCCCGGCACAGGCAACCGTTGCTCAGCTAGCCCTTTGCTTCTCAAGCGTTATCCCGGACAATCGCGCCCCTCTTATGGCCGGGGCGCTGCCAATAAGCTGTTTTCCGCCCCGGTCGCGTGGTAATGACCGGCTAACGGAGACTCGACCGGATGAATGACCAGGCCAACAGCGTCGACCAACGCTATGAATCGGCTCCCGCTGCACTGAGCGGCTGGAGCCGCCACGACACCACCTGGATGCTGGGCCTGTTCGGCACGGCGATCGGCGCCGGAACCCTGTTCCTGCCGATCAATGCGGGGCTGGGCGGCTTCTGGCCGCTGCTGATCCTGGCGTTGCTGGCGTTTCCGATGACGTTCTACGCGCACCGCGGCCTGACCCGCTTCGTGCTCTCCGGGCGCGATGGTTCGGACATCACCGAAGTGGTCGAGGAGCATTTCGGCCTGACCGCCGGTGCGCTGATCACCCTGCTGTACTTCTTCGCGATCTTCCCGATCCTGCTGATCTACAGCGTCGCCCTGACCAACACCGTGGGCAGCTTCCTCGAACACCAGTTGCACATCGCGCCGCCGCCGCGGGCGATCCTGTCCCTGGCGCTGATCCTCGGCCTGCTGGCGGTGGTACGGTGTGGTGAGCAACTGATCGTCAAGGCGATGAGCATGCTGGTCTATCCGTTCATCGTCGCCCTGGCGCTTCTGGCGGTGTACCTGATCCCGCACTGGAACGGCGGTATTCTCGCCACCGCCAGCAGCCTGCCGGAGCCGTCGGCACTGCTGCACACGCTGTGGCTGGCGATTCCGGTGATGGTGTTCTCGTTCAACCACTCGCCGATCATCTCGGCCTTCGCCGTGGACCAGAAGCGCCGTTACTGGGCGCACGCCGAAGAGCGCAGCAGCCAGATCCTGTCCCGCGCCCACCTGCTGATGGTGGTGATGGTGCTGTTCTTCGTGTTCAGTTGCGTGCTGACCCTGTCGCCGGCCCAACTGGCCGAAGCCAAGGCGCAGAACCTGTCGATCCTGTCGTACCTGGCCAACCATTTCAGCAACCCGACCATCGCCTTCGCCGCGCCGCTGATTGCCTTCGTGGCGATCGCCAAGTCGTTCCTGGGCCATTACATCGGTGCCAGTGAAGGACTCAAGGGCCTGATCATCAAGAGCGGCCGCAAGCCCGGTGCCAAGGCCCTGGACCGCATGACGGCGGCCTTCATGCTGGTGGTCTGCTGGCTGGTGGCAACGCTGAACCCGAGCATCCTGGGCATGATCGAGACCCTGGGTGGGCCGATCATCGCCGCGTTGCTGTTCCTGATGCCGATGTATGCGATCCGCCGCGTTCCCTCGATGCGTCAGTACTCGGGCAAGCTGTCCAACGTGTTCGTCACGCTGGTCGGTCTGGTATCGATTTCGGCGCTGATCTACTCGCTGGCCTCCTGATCCAACACCCCCTTCAGGAGACGGTCGCTGGCGATGGCCTCAACGCGGTAGGGCTTAAAACCGCGTTGTCCGGATCGCCAGCAGGCCGGCTCCCACCTCAAGGCTTCAGATAGAAATTCTTGCGGTGCAGGCGCACGGTCTGCGGGAACTGTTCATTTCCTTCGCCGTGGCCTTCGCCCAATGGCCATGCGGCAGTATGTGCGCCGTCTTGTGCTCACGCTCGCTCAATCCCTCGCAACCGACCCGGCTGAAGGCCGTCTGGATATGCCGGCGGACCTCGGCCGGGCCGTTTTCCACCGTCAGGCAGCGGGGGCGGGCAGGTATGTAGGTGGTGTTTGTGCAGGAGGGCCCTGGGCGAGCGGATATGCGGCGCCCAGGGTGGGGTGGGGCTTACTGGATCAGCTTCCAGTTCTTGTAGAACACCCGGCGCAGGGCGAACACCGCACCGGCGAAGCCGGCGATCACGCCGCGCAGGATGAACGGCGTGCGGGACGGCCGCACGATGTCGATGAACAGGCAGTAGCGCTTGGTGTCGTTCTTGTTGAACGAGGCATGCAGCAGGGTGTCGTCGAAGATGAACAACGGGTCGTCATGCCAGAAGTGCTTGTCCTTGCGGCACTGGATGTAGACACCGTCATGATGCGGTGCCGGCGCCATGTTGTAGAGCACGCGGAACATCATGCGCAGCGGGCCGAAGTGGAACGAGGTCGACTGGTTGGCGTTGAACACCGAGACGCCGACGGTCTTCACATAGGGGAATTTCTGCTGCAGTTCGCGGATGTCCAGTTCGGTGTCGATCTTGCGCCCGTACCACTGGAAGAACAGCATGCCGCGCTTGTTCTGGGCCATGCGGCCGTCGAGGTACTGGATGATCTCGTCCTTGTGGTCCATGGCCCGGTCGATGACCTGCTGCAACTCGCGCTGGCAGTCTTCGGGCAGGTCCTGCATGCGATAGACGCCGCGGTTGCGCCGGCTCACCAGGTCGAACAGGGTGTTGAACGGCGACAGGACCCAGGTATTGCGGCCGTTGCCGATGAAATATTTCTTCGCCAGTTCGGCGGTATAGATACCATTGCGCAGGAAATCGTAGATACCGCAGATCACCACCAGCGCCAGGAAGCCGAACACGGTTTTCGGGAAGCAGTAGATGACCAGAAGCACGCCCAGCGTCCAGAGGAGCGAGACGACTTTCTTGCGGATGTTGCGGATACTCATGAACCGGGGCTCCCTTAGAGCGATTGCAGCAGGTAGTGGCGGGCGCCGGATGGCGCGTTGGAACCCAGGAAAGCACCGTGTTCGGGTGCGCAACCGTCCGGGGCGACGGTTTGCCCGAACCAGCAGGCCGGGCAGGTCAAGCGATGCCTGCCATGATAGAAGTTCGGGCGAGGGATAATCGTATCAAATGTTACTGTTTTGTAAGGTTTCTTAACAATTTATTTAACGGGATTCGTGTAGAGCCATCATTGACATCGGGGATCGATGTCCAACCTAACCAGGAGCAGGGAGTCAGTATGAAGTGGATTTGCGTGGTATTGGCCGTGCTGATGTTGTCGATGGGCGGCGCACAGGCGGATCAGCAGTCTTCATCGGGAAAGAACAGGCAGAAGGGGCAGGCTGGCGAGTTCGACTATTACCTGCTGAGCCTGTCGTGGTCGCCGACCTTCTGCCTGACCCATGCCGGTAATGAACAGTGCAAGGGCAAGGGTTACGGCTTTGTGCTCCACGGACTCTGGCCGCAGTATGCCAAGGGCGGCTGGCCGCAGTTCTGTGCGCCGTTGACACCGCTGACGGCTGCCCAGCGCCAGCAGGGCAGCACGATGTTCCCGACGGCCAAGCTGCTCGAACATGAGTGGAGCAAGCACGGCACCTGCAGTGGCCTGGGCGCCGACCGCTACCTGCAGACCACCGACCAGGCCCTGGGCAAGGTGCACATCCCCGATGAGCTGCAGCCGTCGACCAGCGTCCGGGAGTACTCCGCCGCAGAAATCGTCCAGCTGTTCCAGCAGGGCAATCCGGGCCTGCCGGCCGATGGCGTCACGGTGGGTTGCAGCGGTCCGCAACTGTCGGAAGTCCGGGTGTGCCTGAACAAGGACCTGGGTTTCGAGTCGTGCGGCAAGGGCGTGAAAACCCAGTGCCGCGACGGCAAGGTACGTCTGCCGCCGATCCGCTGAGCGCGGTTCGCATCCTGAGCGGTGCCGGCTGGCGCCGCTCAGCGTTGCAAGATTGTTCAAGACACGGCGCAAAGGGCCTGCCACAGTCGGCAGCCCTTTACTGACGTCCGAGCTTCCATGTCCGAACATTCCTTGCCCCGCAGTGCATTCCTGCGCGGTGCCGTGGCGATCATGCCGCTTTCCCTGGCGACCGCACCCTGGGGGCTGCTGGCCGGCTCCATGGCCATCGAGGCCGATCTGACCCCTCTGCAAGGCCAGGGGCTCTCCGGCATCGTGTTTGCCGGCGCCGCGCAACTGGTGGCTATCGGCATGCTCAAGGGCGGGGCGGGGATCTTCTCGATCCTGCTGACCACCGCGCTGCTGACCTCGCAACACCTGCTCTACGGCATGAGCATGCGCTCGGTGATCGCGCCGCTGCCGGGACGCTGGCGCCTTGGCCTGGGGTTTCTGCTGACCGACGAGCTGTTCGCCCTGACCAGCCAGCACGACCGACACCAGTTCGATCGCTGGTACGCGCTGGGGGTGGGGCTGACGTTCTATATCGCCTGGAATCTGTTCACCCTGGCCGGAATCGTGCTGGGCAGCAGCATTCCCGGGCTGGAACACCTGGGGCTGGATTTCTCCATTGCCGCCACCTTCATCGCCCTGATCACGCCGGTGGTACGCAACGTGCCGACGGTGGTGTGCGTGGCGGTGTCGCTGTTCTGTTCGGTGCTGTTCAGCTACTGGCAGTGGGGGTCGGCGCTGGTGCTGTCGGGGCTGGCGGGGATGGCGGCGGGTTTCGTCTGCAACAAGCTGTATCGGGGGCGTGAATGATGGTCTGGGCCGTGATTGTCGGAATGGGGCTGCTGGTGTTCCTCAACCGCTATGTGTTTCTCGAACCGCGCCTGCCGTTGCGCCTGAGCAGCAATGCCCGGCAGTTTCTCGGTTTTGCCGTGCCGGGGATGCTGACGGCGATCTGCGGGCCGATCGTGTTCATGCCGGACCGGCAGTTGAACCTGCAGTGGGACAATCCCTACCTGATCAGTTCGCTGGTGGCCGTCGGCCTGGTGCTTTATACCCGCAACACGCTGCTCAGCATGTTGCTGAGCATGGCGTTCTTCTTCCTCTTGCGCTGGTGGCTGTAGCTCCTGGAAACGGTGGTTCAGCCCCAGGGGCTGCGAGCGTGCCGACGTCGCCTTCCTTGACGATCCGGGTCACCTGTGACGGCCGCAGCGATTTCTGCGCGTTGGCATAGTCTTGTCAGGGGGCGTCGGTCACGGTGATACTGACGGCCCATTGCTTTTTTCGAGGTGTTCGTCCAATGCGCAATTGATGCCGCCGTCTGTTCCGACGGTCAGTCTCCGCACCCCCTGCTGCAGGGTGGAGTCCATGGCATTGATGGGAGTTCGCATGACGAATTCGTACCTGGCGCTGGAAAGCGTTTCCTATGTCCTGGCCGATGGCCGGGTGCTTTTTTCCGGGCTCGATGCCCGCTTCGATGGACAACCGACGGCGATTGTCGGGCGCAATGGCGTCGGCAAGAGCGTGCTCGCACGCCTGCTCGCGGGGCAGCTATCGCCGGCCGAAGGGTATTGCCGGCGTGGCGGCAAGGTCCACTATCTGGCCCAGCAGCTCGACCCCCATGCCTCGATCGCGAAATTGCTCGGCGTGCAGGAACTGCTGGCAGCCCTGGAGCGTATCGAAGCCGGTGGTCTCGATACGGCCGATTACGACCAGGTCGGCGAGCGCTGGGATATTCGCCAGCAACTGCAGGCCGAACTGGAGCGCCATGACCTGAAGGGGCTGGACATCAGCCGTCCCGTCGCCAGCCTGAGCGGTGGCGAAGCGATGCGCGTGGCGCTGGCGGGAGCCAGCCTGTCGGATGCGCAGACGCTGATCCTCGACGAGCCGAGCAATCATCTCGATCGGCCTGCGCGTCAGGCCCTGATGGAGCAACTGCGGCGCTGGCCCCGTGGCCTGATCGTGATCAGCCATGACCGGGAGCTGCTGGAGCAGATGAGCCGGATCGTCGAACTGTCCAGCCTGGGCCTGCGCAGCTATGGCGGCGGCTACAGTTTTTACCTGCAGCAGAAGGCCGTCGAGCGCGACGAGGCGGTGCGCCAGCTGGAGCACGCCCGGCTCGAACGCAAGCGTACCGAGCAGGCCCTACGGCTTCAGCAGGCGCGCCAGGAGCAGCGCCAGGCCCGTGCCGAACGGCAGGCCGGGCAGGCCAACCAGGCGCCGATCCTGTTGGGGCGTCGCAAGGGCATCAGTGAAAACACCCGTGGCAAGCAGCAGGCCCAGCAGGCGGCGGTACGTGAAAACCTGGCGCAACAGGTGCGTGAAGCGGCCCGCGCGGTGGAGCAGGAGGTGGCGGTCGTGCTGCAGGCGCCAGTCAGTGCGCAGGTTGCGCGACGGCGGGTGCTGGTCCTCGACGACCTGCGCCTGCCCCGTGTACAGGGACAGCTCAGCCTGGTCCTGCATGGGCAGCAGCGGATCGGCGTGGTGGGGCGCAACGGCAGCGGCAAGTCCACCCTGCTCAAGGTCCTGGCTGGGCAGCTACCGCCAGTGGGCGGCGACTTCACGGTCAATGGCACGCTGGCCTATCTTGACCAGGCCCTGTCCGCTGTCGATCCGCAGCGTTCGATCCTGGAACAGTTGCGAGCGGTGAATCGGCATTCGAGCGAAGGCGAGTTGCGTAGCCGTCTGGCGCAGTTGGGCCTGGGGGCCGAATGCGTCATGCAGCCCAGCGGCCTGCTCAGCGGTGGCGAACGACTCAAGGGGGCGCTGGCCAGCGTGCTCTACGCGGACGAGCCGCCGCAGCTGCTGTTGCTGGACGAGCCGAACAATCACCTGGACCTGCCGTCGCTGCAGGCCCTGGAAAGCATGCTGGTTCAGTTTCACGGTGCGCTGCTGGTGGTGTCCCATGACCGGCGTTTTCTCGATCGGCTCCAACTGACCGAACGGTTGCAGGCCGGCGTCGATGGCTGGCAACTGCAACCCTGGGCGTGATGCTCAGCCCAGCACCTCGCGCAGCCGGTGCCAGAGCATGCCCAGCGCCAGCAACGGCGAGCGCAGGGCCTTGCCGCCGGGGAAGGTCATGTGCGGGACCGCGCTGAAGATGTCCATGCCCTGGCTCTGTCCGGCGTGAATCGCTTCGGCCAACAGCCGGGCGGTCCAGTGGGTGACATTGACGCCGTGACCGGAATAGCCCTGGGCATAGAACACGTTCGGCTGCTGGCGCAGGCGGCCGACCTGGGGGAAGCGGTTGGCGGTGATGCCGATCTTGCCTCCCCACTGGAAGTCCAGGCGCACATCCGCCAGTTGCGGGAACACCTTGAGCATCTTCGGCCGCATGTAGGCGCCGATATCCGCCGGATCCCGCCCGGAGTAGTGGCAGGCGCCGCCGAACAGCAGGCGGCGGTCGGCGGACAGTCGATAGTAGTCCAGGCCGACCTTCTGGTCGCACAGCGCCAGGTTTTGCGGGATCAGTTCGGCGGCCAGCGCCGCGGTCAGCGGTTGCGTCGCGACGATGTAGCTGCCGGCCGGCAGCACCTTGCCACTCAGGCGCGGTTCGAGATCATCGAGGTGGGCATTGCAGGCCAGCACCAGGTTGTCGGCGCGCACGCTGCCGTGGGCGCAGCGCACCCGCACGCGGCTGCCATGCAGCAGTTCGAGCACCGGGCTCTGTTCGAAGATCCGTACCCCCAGCGACTCGGCTGCCCGCGCTTCGCCCAGTACCAGGTTGAGCGGATGCAGATGCCCGGAGCCCATGTCGATCAGGCCACCGGCATACGCGCTGGACGCCACCACCTGGCGCATGTCCCGCGATTCGACGATTCGCGTTTGATGTGCATACCCCAGTTGGGCCAGGTGTTCCTGCTCGGCCTGCAATGCCGCGAACTGCGCCGCGGTGTTGGCCAGTTCGCAGAAGCCCCAGCGCAGGTCGCAGTCGATGGCATGTTTGCGGATCCGTTCGCCAACCAGCGCGACCGAGTCGATGCCGGCCCGCTCCAGGTAGCGCACGCCGTCCTTGCCGACGTAGCGGGCGAAGCCGCTGACATCATGGCCGATGCCACGGATCAGTTGGCCGCCATTGCGCCCGCTGGCGCCCCAGCCGATGCGCCGGCCTTCGAGCAGGACCACCGAGAGGCCGCGCTGGGCCAGCTCGATCGCGGTATTGACGCCGGTGAAGCCGCCGCCGATCACGCAGACGTCTGCGACCAGGTCCGACTCGAGCCGGGGGCGGTCCGGCATCGAGTGGGCGGTGGCAGCGTAATAGGAACGGGCATGTTCCATGGTGCTGTCGTGGCTCATTTGTTGGTCTTCACCTTGCTCCAGGAACGGGTCATCAGGCGCATGATTTCCGGGGTCGGCGTGGTCGAGATGTACAGTTTGTCGAGCACTTCCTGCGGTGGGTAGACCTCGGGGTTGTGCACCAGGTCGGCGTCCATGTACTGCTGGGCGGCCGGGTTGGGGTTGGCGTAGCCGACCGTGGCGCTGACCTTGGCGATCACCTGCGGATCGAGCAGGTAGTTGATGAAGGCATGGGCCTCCTTGACGTTGGCGGCGTCGGCCGGGATCGCCAGCAGGTCGAACCACAGGTTGCTGCCCTCCTTGGGAATCGAGTAGGCGATGTTGATGCCGTTCTTCGCCTCCTTGGCCCGGTTGGCGGCCTGGAACACGTCGCCGGAGTAGCCGAAGGCAACGCAGATGTCACCGTTGGCCAGGTCCGAAATGTACTTGGAGGAGTGGAAGTAGGTGATGTACGGCCGCAGGGTCAGCAGCTTGGCCTCGGCCTTCTTGTAGTCCTCGGGGTTGGAGCTGCGTGGGTCCATGCCCAGGTAGTTGAGGATCGCCGGGAAGGTCTCGTCCGGCGAGTCCATGAACGAGACACCGCATTGGCTGAGCTTCTTCAGGTTCTCCGGTTCGAACAGCACCGCCCACGAGTCGATGTGGTCGATACCCAGTACCTGCTTGACCTTGTCGACGTTGTAGCCGATGCCGTTGGTGCCCCACAGGTAGGGCACCGAGTGCGCGTTGCCCGGATCGTTCTTTTCCAGCAGCTTGAGCAGTTGCGGGTCGAGGTTTTTCCAGTTCGGCAATTGCGCGCGGTCGAGCTTGAGGAACGCCCCGGCTTTCACCTGGCGGCCGAGAAAATGGTTGGAAGGCACCACCACGTCATAGCCGGTCCGGCCGGCGAGCAGCTTGCCTTCCAGGGTTTCGTTGGAGTCGAACACGTCATAGATCACCTTGATCCCGCTTTTGGCCTGGAAGTCGGCGAGGGTGGTCTCGCCGATGTAGTCGGTCCAGTTGTAGACGCTGACGGTCGGTTCGGCGTGAGCCGTGGCGCCGAACAGCAGCGCCAGGGTGAAGGGGACCACGGATTTCAATAGACGCATGTCGACACCTCGTTGAGTGGTTGTGGGTGAGGTCGGGTTGGGGGATCAGACGCTGAGCAGGAGGAATTCACGTTCCCAGGAACTGATCACCCGCTTGAAGTTTTCGTGTTCGGCGCGCTTGACCGCCACGTAGCCGCGCACGAACTGGCTGCCCAGGTAGCGGTCGAGGGTCGGGCAATCTTCCATGTGGGCCAGGGCGTCCTCGATGGTGATCGGCAGGCGCAGGTTGCGCCGCTCGTAGGCGCGGCCTTCCACCGGCGGGTTGGGCTCGATGCCTTCGACCATGCCCAGGTAACCGCACAGCAGGCTGGCGGCGATTGCCAGGTAGGGGTTGGCGTCGGCGCCCGGCAGGCGGTTTTCCACGCGCATGGCCTCGGGGCTGGAGGTTGGCACCCGCAGGCCGACGGTGCGGTTTTCCTCGCCCCACTCGACGTTGACCGGAGCCGAGGTGTCCGGCAGGAAACGGCGGAACGAGTTGACGTTGGGGGCGAACATCGGCAGCACCTTGGGGATGTACTTCTGCAGGCCGCCGATGTGGTGCAGGAACAGCTCGCTCTTGGAACCGTCCGCGTTGACGAAGATCGGCTTGCCGGTGGCGATGTCGACCACGCTCTGGTGCAGGTGCATGGCACTGCCAGGCTCGTCGGCGATCGGCTTGGCCATGAAGGTCGCGGTGACGTTGTGCTTGAGCGCCGCTTCGCGCAGGGTGCGCTTGAACACGGTGATCTGGTCGGCCAGGTCGAGGGCATCGCCGTGGCGGAAGTTGATTTCCATCTGCGCCGGGCCGTCTTCGTGAATCAGCGTGTCGAGGTCCAGGCCCTGGGCTTCGCACCAGTCGTAGACGTCTTCGAACAGCGGATCGAATTCGTTGGCGGCGTCGATGGAGAACGACTGCCGACCGCTTTCGGCACGGCCCGAGCGACCCAGCGGGGCCTTGAGCGGTAGGTCCGGGTCTTCGCAGCGCTGGGTCAGGTAGAACTCCATCTCCGGCGCTACGATCGGCTGCCAACCCTTGTCGGTATAGAGCTGCAGGACCTTCTTGAGGACGTTGCGTGGCGACAGCTCGATCGGGTTGCCCTGTTTGTCGAAGGTGTCGTGGATGACGATCGCGGTCGGTTCGATGGCCCACGGCACCAGGTAGATCGACGAGGCGTCGGGGCGGCAGATCATGTCGATGTCGGCCGGGTCGAGCAGGTCGTAGTAGACATCGTCCTCGACGAAGTCCCCGGTTACCGTTTGCAGCAGCACACTTTCCGGCAGGCGCATGCCTCGCTCATGCAGGAACTTGTTGGTGGGTGCGATTTTGCCGCGGGCGATGCCGGTCAGGTCGCTGACCACACATTCCACTTCGGTAATCTTGTGTTCTTTCAGCCATGAGGACAGCTGATCGAAAGGGGCGTTCATAAGGACCTCGTCGTTGGTTTCATCGACGCCAGGTTGGGCCTTCCGCTTGCCTGAAAACGGCGGGAGGCTTCCCCTGCAGCGCGTTGGCGACTATCTTGCTGTCAGTTGCGCGGTTCCATCTATCCACTTTTCCCATACCAAGATGCACCATAAAGGTGCGCGATGGTCTCCCATGACAGAGCCAAATTCCTTGCGGGTCCAGGCGTTCAAGACCGCCGACGTGACCGAACAGATCCGGGCGACACCGGGTTGGGTCCAGCATTACCAGCAGATGTCGCCAGGGCATTTCGCCGGGCAGATTCGCTACCTGGACCTGCAGGGCGTGCAGATCTACGAGGAGTGCATGAACACCCGTGTGGAGCAGAACTTCAGTGCCCCGTCGGGCGCGCTGGCCTTCTGTTTCGACCGCAGCGACAACGCCCTGTATGTGCTCAATGGCGAGAGCCGCAACATCTGGATCACACCGGAGAACTACCAGGAAGTGGCGGTGGTGTTCGGCCCTGAGTTCGTTCGGCATCACGGCCTGGACATCGCCCGGCTCGACGGCCTGTTCATGGCGCCGCTCAACTCGCAGCAGAATGCGTTGTTCGGCCGCTGGCTCAGCGCAACCCTGACTCGTCTGAGTCAGGCTGGCGATCCGCCAAGCCGGGAGGCCCTGAGCCAGCAGTTGCTGGAGGATTGCCTGTACCTTCTCGATAACGCCTGCCTGGACCGCGGCTCGTGGCAACGGCGCACGGAGGAGCGCGGCATCATGAAGCGCATTGGCGAATGGGCGGCCGATGCCCCCGAGGAAACCCTGAACCTGCTGGAACTTGCTCAGGTGGCCGGCGTGTCGCTGCACCAGTTACAGCATGCCTTCAAGGCGTTCACCGGGATGACCCCGACCCAATGGCTGCGCTTGCGCCGTCTGAACGGCGCGCGCCACGAACTGCTGCACGGCAAGGCGCGGAGCACCGTCGCCGAAGTGGCGATGCATTGGTCGTTCTGGCACCTGGGACGGTTTTCCAGCAGCTATCGGGCGTTGTTCCGCGAGTTGCCGAGCCAGACCCTGAAGCGTCGGCAGATGAGCCGCTGAGAGGGGTTCACAGACCGCCCAGCAGGTCGTGGGCGTTGAGCAGTTCGTAGGCGATTTCCGGACGTTTTTCCAGGCCGCGGCGGATCGCTGCCGGGATCGACTGGCGGGTCTTGCGACACAGGCCCGGCAGCTCTTCGATGTGAATGCCGATACCGCGCATGGTCCGCACTTCGTTGGGGCCAGGAGCGATGGTCAGGCGAATGCCCAGTTGCTCGTACATCCGCTGTTGCAGGCGTTCGAGGTCGGCCAGGCTCTTGAGGTCTTCGAGGCGTTCGAGCAGGATTTTCTCTTCCTGGCGGGTCAGGCGCAGGATGCGGATGTCGCTACCGGGTGTCTCCAGCAGCCGTTCCCGCTCGCAATTGCAGGCGCCGGGAGGACAGGGCTGGCGGATCGGAGGCAGGGTGTTCATGACCTCCGATCATAGCCAAGTGCAAGGGCTTTTGCCCATGGGGTTACTGCATGCCTTGCACGGCACTCAGTACCTGGTAGGCGGCCTTGACCCGCACCGGGTTGGGGTAGTTCTTGTTGGCCAGCAGCACGATGCCGATGTTCTTCGCCGGCAGGTACGCCACGTAGGCGCCGAAGCCATTGGTGGCGCCTGTCTTGTTGACCCAGCTATCGGCCTGCGGTGATTGTGGGGTCTTGAACCGGGTGATGTCCTGCGGTTCGAGCATCTTGTACGAGGTGCCCTCGAGCAGGGTGTCCAGCTTGACCGGGGAGGGGTAGAACTCCCAGCCCAGGCCCTGGGTGGTGTCGCCGAACCGGTAGTAGCCACTGTGGGTCAGGCTGATCGCCTGTTGCAGGGGCGCGTCGAGTTGCCGGGGCCGCATGTTCACCTGGACGTAGTGCAGCAGGTCGCTGGCGGTGGTCTTGATGCCATAGGCCTCGGAATCCAGCGCGCCAGGGCCGACCCGGGAGGGTTTGTCCTCCTTGGTGTAGCCCTGGGCGTAGCGGCTCATCTGGTCCTTGGGAACCCTGAGGTAGGTGTGCTTTAGCCCCAGCTTGGGCAGCAGGGTCCTTTCCATCAGGTCGTCGTATGGCTGGCCGAGGCTCCTGGCGGCCACGTAGCCGAACAGGCCGATGCTCGGGTTGGAATACTGGCGGCGCTCGCCGACAGGGTAGATCGGCTTCCAGTGCTGGAAGTAACCCATCATTTTGTCGGTGCTGTCCGCTTCGTTGGGAAACTGCAACGGCAGGCCGCCGGGGGTGTAGGTACCGAGGTCGAGCACGCTGATCCTGTCGAAGGCGCTGCCCCGCAGCTCGGGCAGGTAGTGGCTGGTGTTTTCCGCCAGCGACAGTTTGCCCTGGGCTACGGCATAGGCCGCGAGTGTGGCGTTGAAGGTCTTGCTGACCGAACCGATCTCGAACAGGGTGTTTTCTGTTACCGGCTGTTTGTCCGTCTTGGAGGCAACACCGTAGTTAAAATAATGTGCCTGGCCGTTGACCAGGACCGCCACGGCCAGGCCGGGGACGCCCTGTTCCTGCATGATCGGTTCAATCGCGGCATCCACGACGGCCTTGAGCGGGTCGACGGGTGTCTGGCCGGCAAAGCTGTTCCCGGTGCTGAGCAGGCACAAGAGGCTGGTGAGTAATTTGTCACGAATTGTGAGTCTTATCGGCATAATCTGGCTTTTTCCATGATTTTGATTGTTTGTCCGCATCCTGTCGGGCTGTTTTCTGGACCGTCGTCCATGTTCCGGTCCATGGCGTGAGGCTTGCCTGGTCCACGGCGCAGTTGCGGGGCGAAGCTCAATCTAGGGGATGAGTCAGCCCCTCGACAAACGATGAAATTTCGGATTAGCCATTAGAAAAACTAGGAGCAAGCGCCATGGTCCGTCCTCATTTGCCACTCAATGCCCTGCGGGCTTTCGAGGCCTCCGCGCGGCACTTGAGTTTTACCCGGGCAGCGGTCGAGTTGTGCGTGACTCAGGCGGCGGTCAGCCATCAGGTCAAGAGCCTTGAGAGCCAGTTGCAGGTCGCTCTGTTCAAGCGCCTGCCCCGTGGCCTGATGCTGACCGCCGAAGGCGAGAGCCTGCTGCCGGTGCTGTGCGAGTCGTTTGACCGGATTGCCCAGGCCCTGGGCCGGTTCGAGGGTGGGCACTACCGGGAGGTGCTGACGGTGGGGGCGGTGGGCACGTTCGCCGTGGGGTGGTTGTTGCCGCGGCTGGCGGATTTTCGCGAGAGCCACCCGTTTATCGACCTGCGCCTGTCCACCAACAACAACCGGGTGGATGTGGCGGCCGAGGGGCTCGATTTCGCTATTCGTTTCGGTACGGGAGCCTGGCATGGCGTCGACGCCATGCGCTTGCTGGAGGCACCGCTCTCGGTGTTGTGCACTGCGCAGGTCGCCGAGCAATTGCAGTCTCCGGCGGATGTTCTGAAACAGACGCTGTTGCGTTCCTACCGCACCGATGAATGGCCCGAGTGGTTCCAGCGTGCCGGCTTGCCGAGCAACAGCCTGGTGGCCGACAGTGTGGTTTTCGATTCGTCGCTGGCGATGATGGAGGCTGCATTGCAGGGAGCGGGGGTGGCGCTGGCGCCGCCGATGATGTTCTCTCGCCAATTGGATACCGGTGATATCCGGCAGCCTTTCGATATCGGTATCGTCACGGGCAGCTACTGGCTGACCCGCTTGCAGTCGCGTGCCGAAACGGCGGCGATGGCGGCCTTTCGCAACTGGCTGGTCGAGCAATTGCGTTGATGGGAACTCAGGTGTGAATCAGCGCAACGGCGAAAGAGACTACGATTGCGCAGGCAATGGCCAGGTTCAGGTTCATGGTGGAGCATCCGACGGTTGAAAGGTGACTTATCCTGTCGGGAACCGAGGCAAATAAAAAATTCCGTTTCACGATTTGAATGATCAATTGAAATGATGATTCGGTGCCTGGAGTCAGTGGCACTCGTCTTGTGGCTGGCCGGCTCAGCGGGTCAGCAGGTCGAACGCCAGCTTGAGCAGCGGTATCGCGACACAGATGAGAATCAGGCCAATCTGCCAGCGCATCACGTTGATCTGTGCCTGCAACCCGGACATCGACAACCGGAGGTCCGCGCCCTGCTGCTGCATCAACAGGCGAAGCTCGCTGCCTTGTTCGTGGCTCTGCGTGCGGAGTTCGGCACCTTGCTGGAACATCAGGGTACGCAACTCGTGGTTCTGTTCCTTGAGCAGGGTACGCAGCTCATGGGCCTGTTCTTTCATCGTGGTGCGCAGTTCGTGAACCTGCTCGTTCATCGTGGCGCGCAGTTCGTGAGCCTGCTCGTTCATCGTGGCGCGCAGTTCGTGAACCTGCTCGTTCATCGTGGTTCGCAGTTCGTGAACCTGCTCGTTCATCGTGGTTCGCAGTTCGTGAACCTGCTCGCTCATCGTTGCGCGCAGGTCCTTGCCCTGCTCGGAGATCGATGCCAGCAGGCGTTCCTCGGTCTGTCGCAGATCGGATCCTGACGCAAGATTCTGCATTTCGGCCTCCCAGGCATCTGCCGCTGCCTTGGCTTTATCGGGGGGAGCGCTGGCGGTGGTCAGCGCCTCGTATAGGCTCAGGGATAAGTTCATCATTGCTCCTGCGATAGACGATAGCGATCCAGGTGCGATAGTCGATTCAAGCTGGCAGTGCCTGATAGTCAGTTCGTTCTTCAGATTTTGTGGGCAATTGCCTAGCTTGTTGCCTGCCATTCAACGATGTCCGCTGTGCAGTCCAGACACTCTCACAGGCGAGTGCTGAAACACCTTTTAGTGATCCGGGCAGCCCTGTATTCGGCTCAGGCGCAGTCTGGTGCGCGTCACCCAGGTCGATCCCGGGCAGGCGAGGCCGGACCCGCAATGGCTGGACAACGTCAGGAAAATCCCTTCGCCCAGAAGCTGGGCAGGTGACAAAAGTCCCTCACGAATCTTCTATAGGTTAGAGTCGGCGCCTACGTCGATGTACCTCATCCGAGATCCGAGTCCTACATGCAGCCGCACCCGCAGCGTCCTCTCTGGCAGGTCTATCTGGTTTTCCTCGCACCCATGGTGCTGTCCAACTTCCTGCAGTCGTTTTCCGGCACGCTGAACAGTATCTACATCGGTCAGATGTTGGGCACCGAAGCCCTGGCGGCGGTGTCCGGAATGTTTCCGGTGGTGTTCTTCTTCATTGCCCTGATCATCGGCCTGGGGGCCGGCGCCTCGGTGCTGATCGGCCAGGCCTGGGGCGCGCGTGAACTGCATGCGCTCAAGGCCGTCGTGGGCGCGACCCTGACCCTGGGCATGCTGATCGGACTGGTGGCGGCGGTACTCGGTAGCATTTTCGCCCGGCCGGCCCTGCAGGCGCTGGGTACGCCCGCCGATGTCCTGGACGACGCGGTCGGCTACGCGCAGGTGATGATGCTGACCATGCCGCTGTTGCTGATTTTCATCCTGTTCACCCAACTGTTGCGCGGTATCAGCGACACGCTGTCGCCCTTGCTGGCCTTGCTGGTGTCCACCGGTATCGGTCTGGTCATGACGCCGGCACTGATCCGTGGCTGGTTGGGGCTGCCGCAGATGGGTATTCAGAGCGCGGCCCTGGCTAGCCTGGCGAGTACGGCCTGTGCGATGGCGTTCCTGGGGTTGCGTCTGCGCCAGCAGGACAGTGTCATGGCACCGGACCGCGAAATGCTGGCGGCGATGCGCCTGGATCGGGCGATCCTCGGCAAGGTGCTGCGTATCGGCCTGCCGACCGGCCTGCAGATGATCGTGCTGTCGTTGTCCGAGCTGGTGATCCTGGCGCTGGTCAACCAGCACGGCTCCCAGGCCACCGCGGCCTATGGCGCGGTGACGCAGATCGTCAACTACGTACAGTTCCCGGCGCTGTCGATCGCCATCACCGCCTCGATCCTCGGCGCACAAGCCATCGGGGCAGGGCGCCTGGAGCGGATCGGGCCGATCCTGCGCACGGGCATGCTGATCAACACCGGCCTGACCGGTGGGCTGATCGCCCTCGGATATGGTCTTTCCCATTGGCTGCTGGGCCTGTTCATCACCGATCCGGCGACCAGGGCCACCGCCGGCCACCTGTTGCACATCCTGCTCTGGAGCCTGTTGATATTCGGCTTCCAGGCGTTGATCGGTGGCATCATGCGGGCCAGTGGCACGGTGATGGCGCCGGTGTTGATCATCATTTTCTGCATTGTCGCAATTGAGCTGCCGGTGGCCTATCTGCTTGATGCCCGTCTGGGCCTCGAGGGCGTATGGATGGCTTTCCCGGCGGCCTATGTCGGCATGCTGTTGCTGCAGGCCGTCTATTATCAGCAGGTCTGGCGGCACAAGCGGATCGAACGGCTGATCTGATCGTCGGGCGCTCAGGCCGGCTTGCGTGGCGAGCGTCGTCCCGCCGGGAAACCGTGGCGGCGGGCTGCCCAGGCAATCAGCCAGGCCGGCAGTAGCCAGGCCAGCAGCGACCAGGGAATCGACGCCGCGCCGAAGGTGTCCAGCAGCAGTGCGCCCATCACGCCACTGGCGGCAAACGCCAGGTTGAAGGCGGTCACCAGCATCGACTGCGCCGTATCGGCAGCCTCGCCGGCCGCATCGGCCAATGCGGTCTGCAGCAGGGTTGGCGCGCCGCTGAAGCTCAGGCCCCAGAGTGTCACGCCCACATACAGCACGGCCGTCGAGGCGCCGTTCAGACCCAGGGTCAACGTCACGGCGGCGAAGATGCCCAGGCTGAACAGGACCAGCCGGCGCAGCCAGCGATCGACCAGCAGGCCCACCAGCCAGATGCCCAGCATGGCCGAAATGCCGAAAACCAGCAGCACACGTTCCAGCGATACGGCCGGGCCGGCACTTTCCAGGAAGGGGGCGATATAGGTGTAGAGGCTGTAGTGCGCCATGATCCAGAGCCAGACCACCAGCAACACCGGCCGTACGCCCGGCGTGTTCAGCACCCTGCGCAGGGGCAGGCGGGCAATGGGGCCTGGCGTGTGGGTTTGGGGAATTCCCAGCCTCACCCAGAGCATCAGCACAAGGCTCAACCCCGAGAGCAGGGCAAAGATCGTTCTCCACTCAACCCAGTGGGTGAGCCAGGCACTGAGCGGTACACCCAGCGCCAGGGCCAGCGGAATGCCGAGCATCGCCAGGGCCATGGCACGGCCTTGCAGGGGCACCTCGACCATGCTCCGTGCGCAGCCGGCGAGCAGGCTCCAGGCCAGGCCGGTGGCCGCGCCGATCAGCAGACGGGCAAGCAGGGTCAGGGCATAGGAAGACGACAGGGCGCTCAGGGCATTGCCGAGAAAGAACACGGCGAGGGTCAACAGCAGCAATGAGCGTCGCCCGTGACCACGGGTGGCGAGCGTCAGCGGGATCGCCGCGAGCCCCGAGCCCAGGGCGCAGAGTGTCACCCACTGGCCCGCCAGGGCTTCGGAAACATCGAGCCCCCGGGCGATCTGCGGCAGCAGCCCGGCCGGGACGGTTTCGTTGGCGGTGGCGATGAAACTGGTCATGGTCAGCGCCAGCAGGCGCGCAATCGGCAGGCGGGCAGCCGTGAGCGTAGGCTGGCTGGCGAGCAGTGAATGGTTCATGTCCGGGACTACCTTCCAGGGTGGATTCGGGATCGCATCGGCGAGGGCGGTAATCTGCGGCATCGCAGGACATTTGATAATGGGCCGGTTCCTTGATGAACTTTCAACGCCAGATTGAAAGTGACCGCCGGGCTGGGCCAGGGCACCTCGATCTCTTGCTTCTTTGGCGGGGGATGCGCATGCTGGTGCCTCGTGGAACCGAGGAGGCGTGCAGGTGATGCTGGGTGTCAGTAACTACGGGGCGTTCGTGCTCGCGTTCGTGATTCTGCTGTTGATTCCGGGGCCGGGAAATTTCGCCCTGATCACCTCGACCGGCAAGGGGGGTGTGCGCGCAGGGCTGGCGGCGACCGTCGGGGTGATCCTCGGTGACCAGGTACTGATGTGGCTGGCGGTCGCGGGCGTGGCCTCGCTGCTCAAGGCCTATCCGGCAGCGTTTCACCTGGTGCAGTGGATGGGCGCGGCGTACCTGCTCTATCTCGGCAGCCGACTGCTGTTCGCCAAGTCCGGCACGGCGATGCCCTTCGAGATGAGAGCCCACCAGTACCTGCGCCAGACCATGATCATCACCTTGTTCAACCCCAAGGCGATCCTGTTCTACATGGCGTTTTTCCCACTGTTCATCGACCCGGCCCGGCATCCGGGCGTGCTGACCTTCGCCTTCATGGCGGTGACCGTCTCGTCGCTGACCTTCCTCTATGGCCTGGTCGTGGTGCTGCTGACGCACTTCTTCGCCGAAAAGGTACGGTCCAGCCGCAAGCTGACCACGGCGCTGGAAAAGGTCGCCGGCATGTTCCTGATCGGCTTCGGCATCCGTGTGGCGGTCCAGTAATTCGCCGCTCGACGAACGTCCCCCCGTTGCATGGGCTTACCCGCTCTTGCGGCAGGGGGACGTGGCTTGAATCGGGACGCACTTGAGCGCAACCAGATACCGCTCTACTTCGTTGCGGTGATCATCGCGATACTGCTCGGGCTGATGGCTCCCGGTATCGCCCGGGGCCTCGATGCCCTGGTGACGCCGGCGATCGCGGTGCTGATGTACGCGATGTTCCTGCAGATTCCCTTCCTCGACTTGCGCCAGGGCCTTGGCCACAAGGGCTTCATGTCGGCGTTGCTGCTGGCCAACTTCGTGCTGGTGCCACTGCTGGCCTGGGCGTTGAGTCGCGGCCTGGTGGCGCATCCGGCCATTCTGGCAGGGGCACTGCTGGTCCTGCTCACGCCCTGCATCGACTACGTGGTGGTGTTCACCCATATCGGCAGGGGCGATTCGCGGCGGGTACTGGCGGCGACGCCGATCCTGTTGCTGCTGCAACTGATACTGCTGCCGGTCTACCTGGCCTGCATGCTGGGTGGTCAGTCCGCGGTGGTGATAGCGGTCGGGCCGTTTGTCGAAGCCTTCCTCATGCTGATCGTCGCGCCATTGCTGCTGGCCCTGACGACCTCGGCACTGGCCCGCCGTTCGCGAGTGGTCACGGCCTGGAACGACAGCTGGGCCTGGCTGCCGGTACCGGCGATGGCCGCGGTGCTGGTGGCGGTGATCGGATCGCAGATCGCCGGAGTGGTGCGCGATATCGAGCGTCTTGCGCCGGTGTTGCCGGTGTACCTCGGCTTCCTGCTGCTGGCACCGCTGGCGGGTGCACTGGCCGCGCGCCTGTGCCGACTGCCGGCGAGCGCGGCCCGTGCCGTCGTCTTCAGTGCCTCCACGCGCAATTCCCTGGTGGTGCTGCCGCTGGCCCTGGCGTTACCCGAGGATATCCGCAGCCTGGCAGCTGCCGCCGTGATCACCCAGACCCTGGTCGAGCTGGTGGGGGAGCTGATCTATGTGCGTGCCATTCCGGCGCTGGTCTGGCGCAATCGCCCGGATGACTCCCAGGGCTGACGCCCTTCTACAGTTCCTCGATGGCGGCCCGGATCTGATTGGCGACCGGCTGCTCCAGGGTGCTGTAGAGCTGGGCCAGGACCCGGCCGCTTTTCGAGCGATAGACATGCGGGCCGGCCAGGGCCCGCAAGGCATGAAAGTGCTCCTGCAGATGATCGCAGTATTCGCGGGTCTCGCAGACGAAGAACTGGCCGCCCTTGGGCGCGATGCTGGGGAATGCCACTTCCACCCGCTCCTTGTAGGTGTTGGGCAGCAGGCTCAGGGGCTTGCGCTTCGGGTAGCTCACGGCCCCGAAGGGCACCCCGTTGGCCTTCAGGGCCTCCAGCACCGCATTGGCGGTTGGCGGGGTGTCGCTGCCGCAGGCGACCAGGGGCAGGCCGGCGATCATCAATAGAAGGGCTTTCATCCTGACACTCCTTGTTCCATGTACGCTTTCTCAATCGGTGACGACCGATGGGAGCGGACAGCCGGGTAGGCTGTTTCTCCATCTTCGCAGATTGTGCAGGCGTGCTGTCCCGAGGTTTGTCAGTTGTGTCCCGATATTTCCAAGCCATTATTCCGCTTGTTGTCAGCCACTTCGTATACCGGGCCGGGGTGAATAGACGGCGCGGCGATCAGGCAGAGACCGGATGCCTATCCGTGTTGCACTCCCGCCCGCTTGAGCAGCTGCTTGCAGCGTTCCGACAGATGTTCGACCCGCAGGTGCTTGCCGGCCTTGGCGTAACGTTCCCGCAGGCTTTTCAGTGCGGCAATCGCCGAGTAGTCGACGAAACTCAGGTGGCGGCAGTCCAGCACCACCTTCTGTGGGTCGTTGGCCGGATCGAACAGGTTTTGGAATGGCGTGGTCGAGGCGAAGAACAGCGTGCCGTGCAAGCGGTACAGCTTGCTGCCGTCGGGCTCCTGATGGGTATCGGCGTACAGTTCGCGGGCATGCTGCCAGGCGAAGTTCAGCGCAGCGATCACGATCCCGCACAGCACCGCCATCGCCAGGTCGGTCAACACCGTGATCACCGTGACCGCGATGATCACCAGCACATCGTTCACCGGCACCTTGTTCAGCACCCGCAGCGAAGCCCAGGCGAAGGTCTGCTGGGACACCACGAACATCACTCCCACCAGTGCGGCCAGCGGGATACGTTCGATCAGCGGTGACAGGAACAGCACGAACAGCAGGACCATCAGCCCGGCCACCACGCCGGACAGTCGGCCACGGCCACCGGAACTGAGGTTGATCACCGTCTGGCCAATCATCGCGCAACCGCCCATGCCACCGAACAGGCCGGAAACCATGTTGGCCACGCCCAGTGCGGTGCACTCGCGATCCGGGTAGCTGCGGGTTTCGGTGATCTCGTCGGTGAGGTTGAGGGTCAGCAGGGTTTCCAGCAGGCCGACCAGGGCCATCAGCACCGCATAGGGGGCGATGATCTGCAGGGTTGCCAGGTTCCACGGCACTTGCGGCAGCGTGGGCAGCGGCAGGCCGCCGGCGATGTGGGCCATGTCGCCCAGGGTGCGGGTCGGCAGGCCGCACAGGTAGACCAGCAGGCCGACCCCGAGGATCGCCACCAGCGCCGGCGGTACGCTGCGGCTCAGGCGCGGTAGCAGGTAGACGATGGCCATGGTCAGTGCCACCAGGCCGAGCATCACGGCCAGAGGTTCACCGCGGATCCAGCCCTCGCCGTCCTTGAACTGCTCCAACTGGGCCAGGGCGATGATGATCGCCAGCCCGTTGACGAAGCCGAGCATCACCGAGTGCGGCACCATCCGCACCAGCTTGCCCAGGCGCAACAGGCCGAAGGCGACCATGATCAGGCCGCCGAGCACGACCGTCGCCAGCAGGTATTGCACGCCGTGCTGCACCACCAGGGCGACGATCACCACCGCCATGGAACCTGCGGCACCGGAAATCATGCCCGGCCGGCCGCCGAACAGCGCGGTCAGTGTGCAGATGATGAAGGCGCCATACAGGCCCATCAGCGGGTTGAGATGAGCGACCAGGGCAAAGGCGATGCACTCGGGCACCAGGGCGAAAGCGGTGGTGAGTCCGGCCAGGACATCGGCGCGTAGGCGGGCGGGTTTCATGGTGTACCTGAGATGGGGGCCAGCGGGGGAGCAAGCGAGGGCTATATGAAAGGCGGGAAATGTTACGGAAATGTAACAGGTCCTGCAAAAAAGTCGGTAACGGGCATTCGCAGCGGCTACCTTGTCAAGGGCCTGCGCAGACAGGCGTCTGCGTTCCCAGCAAATAAGAAAAAGAGAATTCGGCTCATGAAATTCGAAACCCTTGCGCGCTCGCTGCTGGCGACGGCGCTGATTCTGGCTGTTACCCCTGTCCATGCGGCGTCCCAGGCACCGGTCGCCGGGGAGAACGGCATGGTCGTCACCGCGCAACACCTGGCCACCCACGTCGGGGTGGATGTGCTCAAGGCGGGCGGCAATGCGGTGGATGCCGCGGTGGCGGTCGGTTACGCCTTGGCGGTGGTTTATCCGGCAGCCGGTAACCTCGGCGGTGGCGGCTTCATGACCGTGCAGTTGGCCGATGGCCGCAAGACTTTCCTCGACTTCCGTGAAAAGGCGCCGCTGGCCGCCACGGCCAACATGTACCTGGACAGGGACGGCAACGTCGTCCCCAACCTGAGTTCGAAAGGACACCTGGCGGTTGCCGTGCCGGGCACGGTTTCCGGCCTGGAACGGGCACTGGAAAAATACGGCACGAAAAAGCGCGCCGACGTGATCGCCCCGGCCATCAGGCTGGCCGAGGAGGGGTTCGCACTGGAGCAGGGCGACATCGACCTGTTGCACACCGCCACCGACGAGTTCCGCCAGGATATCCACGACTCCGGTGCAATCTTCCTGAACAGGGGCGAGCCGCTGCAGGTCGGCGAGAAACTGGTGCAGAAGGACCTGGCGAAAACCCTGCGGGAAATCTCCGCCAAGGGTGCCGACGGCTTCTACAAGGGCTGGGTGGCCAAGGCCATCGTCGACTCCAGCCAGGCCGGCAAGGGCATCATCACCCAGGATGACCTCGACAGGTACAAGACCCGCGAGCTGGCCCCCATCGAGTGCGACTACCGCGGCTACCACATCGTCTCGGCACCGCCACCCAGCTCCGGTGGCGTGGTGATCTGCGAGATCCTGAACATCCTCGAAGGTTATCCGATGCAGCAACTGGGCTATCACTCGGCCCAGGGCCTGCACTACCAGATCGAGGCCATGCGCCACGCCTATGTCGATCGCAACAGCTACCTGGGCGATCCCGATTTCGTCAAGAACCCGGTGGCGCACCTGCTGGACAAGGCCTATGCCGAGAAGCTGCGGGCCGCGATCGATCCGCACAAGGCCGGACTCTCCCGGGACCTCAAGCCGGGTGTGGCGCCTCATGAAGGCAACAACACCACCCATTATTCGATCGTCGACCAGTGGGGCAACGCGGTGTCGGTGACCTACACCCTCAACGACTGGTTTGGCGCCGGGGTGATGGCGAGCGGGACCGGGGTCCTCCTCAACGACGAGATGGACGACTTCACCGCCAAGGTCGGCGTGCCGAACATGTACGGCCTGGTGCAGGGCGAGGCGAATGCCATCGCGCCTGGCAAGACGCCGCTGTCATCGATGAGCCCGACGATCGTCACCAGGGATGGCAAGGCGGTCATGGTGGTCGGTACGCCCGGTGGCAGCCGGATCATCACCGCAACACTGCTGACCATCCTCAATGTCATCGACTACCGGATGAATATCCAGGAAGCCGTGGATGCGCCACGTTTCCATCAGCAATGGCTGCCGGAGGAGACCAATCTCGAGACCTACGCGATAAGCCCGGACACGCAGAAGATTCTCGAAAGCTGGGGGCACCGGTTCACCGGCCCGCAGCCGCTGAATCACCTGGCGGCGATCCTGGTCGGCGCGCCGTCGCTCGATGGCAAGCCGGTGGGCAACAACCGCTTCTACGGGGCCAATGACCCGCGGCGCAATACCGGCCTGTCGCTGGGCTACTGAGTGCTCGCCGGCGGCGGCCCTGGCGCGTTGCGGGCGTCCGGGGCCGCTGGCCGGTTCAGCGGCGGCCGGCGTTTCGCAGGGTGAGCGGCACGATCAGCCGGTGAAACGGCGCCACCGGCAGCATGTACAGGCGGCCCAGCCGATTGTGCGTGTGGACCACCGTCGACAATGTGAGGGTGCGCGTACCCTCTGGGGTGACGGGCGAGCGGTGCAGCGTCAGATAGACATCGAGGTGCCTGTCGCGGTCGGCCAGCATCACTTCATCCGGCTGGTTGGAGACCAGCGTGAAGATCCCGACGCGATCGTTCTCCCGGTAGTCGGCATCCGCCCGCGCCAGGTCGATGCGGGTCAGGCGCCCCAGGTCCTTGAGCCCGAACAGGCCCACAAGGCGATTGCGCAACTGCATCAGCCCGTCGATCCAGGCCGGTGTCGTCGCCATCATGTTCAACGCATGGCGCAGGGCCGTGCGGTCGAGATGGCTATCGCTGATGCACTGGCTGTCGACGAAGTCGGCGTTGGCCAGCAGGCGGTTGATACTCGAGTCGGGTGGTACCGGGCAGCGGTGCACGGCGGGCTTCATCAATGGCGATCCTTGCGGGAAATGAATGGAGCCCCGAGCCATGTCGGGGTCTCCACTCTACGTGAACCGGCCGCTGCATGCATCCGGCCCGATCCGCTATTGCGGGCGGCCCACTGTTTCCAGCGGGCCTTCACGCCGCGGGATATAGGCGACGCTGCCATCCTCGCGGGTATGGGCGAGCCGCGCACCGTTGGTGGGTTGGGTCAGCACGACGTCATGATCGGCCGCGAGGTAGTTCAGGGGCAGCGGCTCGCCGGCCCGGAAGCTGGTGACGATCAGCGTCCGCGTCGGGTCCCAGCGGCGGCCGCTGGTTCTTTCCAGCCAGTCGATCAGGTCGTCGCTGTCGCCGTTGCGCGGGTAATCCTGGTTTTCCTGCACGTAGTAAAAGGGTCTGCCCTGGTTGTTCAGGTACATCGGCAGCTTGTTGTCGACCTCGATCATCACCATCTGCCATTCGTCCCACGGCGCCCGCTGGCTGGCCTTGGCCTGCACGTCGTCGGCGAAACGCATGGCACCACCACCGCCATTGCTCCACGGATAGGCGATGCCAACGACCAGCAGCACGAATCCTGCCGCCGCAGCGAAACCCTTGGCCCAGCCGGGGCCGCTGACTTTGCCGTCGGCGCGTCTTTGCGCCATGCTTCGGGTCACCCACCAGGCCGCCAGCAACTGGGCGAACGGCACCAGCGGCAGCACGTAATAGCTGCGGCGGCTGCCGCTGGCGGTGAAGAACACGAACAACAGGCCCAGGCCCCAGACCAGCCAGCGGGTATTGGGCTCGATCCGTTTCCATTGGCGCAGTGCCAGCCACAGGCCCAGCATCCAGCAGGGAGCCCAGGGCAGGGTGTAGGCCGGCAGGTAGATCAGGTAGGTGTAGATCGGGCCCATGTGGTCGAAAGGATCGAAAAAGCGCACGACGTTTTCCCTGAACACCAGTGCCAGACCACTCTCGCCGTAGGTCGGCGCACCGTACAGGTTCGACAGCACGAAGGGCACAGCGTAGAGCGCGAGGGCGGCCAGCAGGGCGGTCGGCAGCCGTAGGTTGAGATGGCGCTTCCAGCGGCCCCCGGCCAACAGGTGTGGCAGCAATAACAGTCCCGGCAGTACGAAGCCGATCAGGCCCTTGAGCAGCGAGGTCAGTGCCAGCATCAGGAAAAACATCGCGTAGCGTCCCAGGCGCGTGTCATCCGGGTCGCGCCAGTACCACCAGACAGCGGCCAGTACACCGAACACCGTGAGGATATCGGCGGTGGCCACGCGGGCCCAGAACACGAAGTAGAAGGTCGTCGCCAGCATCCAGCCGGCCACCAGGCCGGTACCCTTGCGCCACAGGCGCTCACCGATCAGGTAGACCAGCCACACGCTCAGCCAGGCGGCAATCACCGAGGACAGGCGCAGCGAAACGTTGCCCAGTCCCCCCAGCAGCTTGGCGCTGGCGGTGATCAGCCAGTAGGAGGGCAGGGGCTTGTCGTAGTAGGGCAGCCCCTTGAGATACGGGTCGAAATAGTTGCCCGACTGCAGCATCTGCAAGGCGATGTTTGCCCAGCGGGTTTCCGCGCCCCACAACTCCCGCGAGCCCAGGCCCGACAGCAGAAGCAGGGCCGAAACGCCGAGCAAAAGGGCCAGGGCGCCTCTGTCGGTTTTCCAGTGGCTCAGGTTCATGGCCGGGTCTGCGGGAAGATAATGATCTCGCTGTCACCCTTGTGGTAGCGCTTGCCATCGGGTGGCAGCAGTCCGAGCTCCTCCATTTGCGCAGTGTCCCTGACGCGCATGACCACCCCCACCGAGCCTTGCCTGCGGGCTTCGCTCATCCACTGCCCGACGCTTTCGAGCGTGACCTGGCGCCCCTGCGCATCAGGGTAATCCAGGCCATATTTCAGTTCGCCGACGGTGTTGAACAAATCGACCTGTGGACGTTGCAGGCGCCAGGAGAGCGCCGCGGCAGTGCCCAGCTCGTTGCTCAGCAGGCGCCTGGTCTGGCGCAGTTCATCCAGGTGTTCGGCGATGAACTGGTCGGGCATCTTGTGGTTCACCACGCTGGCCGGCATGCCGGCCGGCAGCAGGCTTACCAGCAGGGCGATACCCAGTGCCGGCATCGCCCAGAACGCCACGGGGCGCAGGACCTGCAGGGCATTGGCGATGATCCAGACCATCAGCATGATGAACACCAGCGACAGGCTGAACACCTCGGCATGACTGTTCGCATAGAGGCCGCGTGTCGCCTGCAGCACGAGCAGGCCAGCCAGCGCCACCACGCCCAGGGTCAGGTTGAGTATGCCGTTGAGGCGCAGCATGCGGCCTTCGGCACGGGCCACCCGATCGATCAGCGCATGGCCCATCATCAGTGCCAGCGGCAGCAGGCAGGGCATGATGTAGGTCGGCAACTTGCCCTTGCTCAGGCTGAAGAACGCCAGCGGCAGGGCGAACCACAACCAGAGGAAGCCGATGCCGGCCTGGCGTCTTTGCTGCCAGGCCTGCTTGAACGTCGGCACCAGCAGCACCGACCAGGGCAGGCACGACACCACCAGCAACGGCAGGTAGAACCACCAGGGTTGTGCGTGTTGCGCGTTGTTGCCGGCAAAGCGCTGGATGTGCTCGTGCCAGAAGAAGAAATTCCAGTAGTCGGGTTCCTGGGCGTTGACCGCCAGCACCCAGGGCAACGCGACGGCCAGTGCGACCACCACGGCGATCGGACCGCAGCGCAGCAACTCACCCAGGCGGCGCTGCCAGATCATGTAGGGCAGGGCGACCAGCACCGGCAGCAGCAGGGCCAGAAACCCCTTGGTCAGGAACCCCATGCCGCAGGCCAGACCCAGCACGGCCCAGGCCCACAGACGCTGGCGGCGCTGCTGGCTGTCGCTGGCGAACCAGAAAGCGACCAGGCTGAGGTTCGACCACAGGGTAAACTGCGGGTCGAGGTTGGCATAGCCGGCCTGTCCGGCGACCAGGCCGAAGCTCATGAACAGCAGGGCCGAGGCGAAGCTCTTGCGCGGGTCGTTCCACAGGCGGCGGGCGATCAGGTAGGTCAGCAACACGCTGAGCCCGGTACTGAGCGCCGAGGCGACACGCACACCGAACAGGTTTTCGCCGAAGATGGCCTGGCCGATGGCGATCATCCAGTAGCCGGCGATGGGTTTTTCAAAGTACCGCAGGCCCATGAAATGTGGAGCGGTCCAGTTACCGCTAAGCAACATTTCCTGGCTGATCTGGGCGTAGCGGGTTTCGTCGGGGGTCCACAGGCCGTGAAACATCATCGGCAACAGATAGAAGAGTCCGAAGGCGAGTATCAGCGCCGGCAGCGACCAGCGCCTGAGCGTCGCGGGGGAGAGGTGGGGAATGTGAGCGTTCATGAGTTGGCCTTAGCGGTCTCTACCGCCACAAGGGTTTTAACCAGGATTCGCGACAGCGGTTGTCCGACCGGTAACGCTGCAAACCATGGGTGCACGCCTGCCTGGACAGATTCAGGTTCACGACAGGAACCGAGCCTGGGGGGGATTGTGGCGCAGACGTAAATGCCGGATCTGGCAGCGGGCGAGACTTCAACCGAAGTGGGCGAAGCAAGATGCATTCATTTGACGACCCGGTTCCATGGTCGTGATGTTTAAAATTGCAAAGTGTCCGTTACATGCCGCTCATATCCTGGTGCCGAGGGCGGTTGGCCAATCTTCGGCATTCAGAATGCCGAGCATTTTCAGCTGGCCGTCGGCACCTACCGAGACAAATAACGAACTGGTGTATTCGCTCTTGGCGACGTGGCGATAACCCAGTTGTTTTTCGAGGTCGTCGATGCAACCGCTATGGGTCACCAGCACCAGGTTGCGATGAGCCGCCTTGTGGGCGAGCGCATCCTGTCCCAGGGTTGGCCCGCAACTGACCAGCCAGTCCGCGGTGATGGCGCTCTTGCCGAACATCGCCTGCGCGGTCTGGGCGGTGCGCGTGGTCGGGCTGCTCAGTACGTCGGTGTTGTTCATGCCGACCTGCTGAAAGGCCCTGCCCACCTGCGCGGCGGAGCGGTTGCCCAGGCGGGTGATGCCATCCTCCGGACCCAGGCAGGGGTTGCTCGAACGGTCGCAGCGCTCGGCGTGGCGTACCAGTACGATCACATCCCCGGCTTTCCATTGCGCATAGACGCCAGTGCTGCGCAGGTGATCCCGCACCGCCAGGTCGATGGGGGTCCTGGGCCACAGGGCAAAGCCGGTGGCCATCAGAGCAGCCAGGGCCATGCCGACTGCCAGCAGTGCCGACCTGACGCGGGGCTTGAGGGGCTGCGGCAACACGGATTGGACGGCAGTAAGGATAACCACGAATTCCCCCATCGACTGGTCTGGCAACTTTGAAAGGGCATCGGCCCGGTAAATGACCCTCGTGATCAGGCGTCCACGGAGGGCTGATCGCGATAGTGGGAATTTAAAGAGGCGCAGGTGGGCGCGAAGTGAAAGCGTTGTGAAAAATTTGGAAGTGCGAATTCCCCCGGATTTACGGGGCTTTGGGCCGTATCCGGGAGTATTTGTGCGAGGGGTTTGCGGGGGGATGTCCGGCATGCCAATGCCGATCGTGGCTGGATCGACATTGGCAACTCAGTGGAAAAAACGGTTATTCGCCGCGGATGTATTGTTCCAGTTGGCGAATCAGGTCGGCCTGTTCGGCAATGGCCTCCTTGACCAGGTCACCGATCGACAGCAGGCCGATCAGCTGGCCGTCTTCCACCACCGGCAGGTGACGCAGGTGCTTTTCCGTCATGATGGCCATGCAGGTCTCGACCCGCTGGTGCGTGTCCACGGTGATGACCGGGGCATTCATGATCTCGCTGACCTTGGTGGTCACCGAGCTCAGCCCGTGCAGGATCACCTTGCGGGCGTAGTCGCGTTCACTGATGATGCCGACCACCTGGCCACTTTCGCTGACCACCGGCAGGGCACCGACGTTTTTCTCGGCCATCTTGATCAGTGCCTCGAACACGGTGTGATCGTTGCGGACGGTGTAAACCTCCTGGCGCTGGCTACCCTTGAGTTTCAACAGTTCTGCGACGGTCTTCATGGATGGCTCTCTCTTGCGGTTTTCATCTGGTTCTTGTGTCGCGGCCACACTCCATGGCGACCGGTCTTACAGAATCGTAGACTGATCCCGCGAGGACGATACAGAAAGCGGCCTCCAGACGCGAAAAAACGTCATTTTCCGCTCATTTGAGCGCCTTTATCCCACGCAATGCCCTCAAGCGTCGTCCTTCAGCTGTTTCCAGTCCAGGTCAAACCGTGCCAGGTACTTGCGCAGGCGGTCGGCATCGTTCGGGTTGGCCTTGGCCTGGCGCGAGGCGTTGAACAGTTGTCGGCCGGCATCCGAGAGGCTGCTGGCACGGCGGCAGACCTCGATCACCGCCTTCAGTTGCAGGCGGTCGAACAGGTCGATATCCCCGGCGCCCTCGCCGAGCAGGCGCTCCACGGCGTCCGTGGCTTCCCTCAGGCCCCAGGCGCGGCGCAGGCGGCCGATCTCCTCCTCGACGCGGGTTTCGTCGATACGCCCGCTGTCGGCCAGGGTCGCCATGCGGGTGATCGAGGCCGACAGCTCGCGAAAGTTGCCCAGCCAGCTCGCTTCGCTGGAGCAGGCGAAGGCCAGGTAGCGGCGCCGCGCCTGCACGTTGAAGCGCGCCAGGTGGCCCTGTTCGCGGGCGTGGCGCTCCAGCTCGAAATCCAGGTTCGGCTCGATGTCTTCGCGGCGGTCCGCCAGGCCGGGCAGGTCGAAGGTCCAGAGGTTGATGCGGGCGTACAGGTCCTCGCGGAACAGGCCTTCGGCCACCCGGCTGCGCAGGTCGCGATGGGTGCCGGCGATGATCAGGAAATCGCTGTCGACCTCCTTGTCCGAGCCCAGCGGGAAGAAGCGTTTCTCCTCGATGGCCTTGAGCAGCATCGCCTGTTCGTCCAGGCCCAGCTCACCGATTTCGTCGAGAAACAGCAGGCCGCCATCGGCTGCCCGCAACAGCCCCTCGCGACTGTTTTGCGCGCCGGTGAACGCGCCCTTGGTGTGGCCGAACAGCGCCGACATGGCGCCATCGCCACGCAGGGTGGCGCAATTGACCTCGACGAACCGGCCCTCGACCTGATGCCGGTTGCGCTTGAGTTCATAGATGCGTCGGGCGAGAAACGACTTGCCGGCCCCGGTCGGGCCAATCAGCAGCATCGGTGCACGTGAGCGCACGGCGACCCGCTCGATCTGCTCGATGGTGCGGTTGAAGGCGGCGTTGCGGGTGGCGATCCCGGACTTGAGAAAGGCCAGGCCCTCCAGGCGCCTGTCGCTGAAGCGCTTGGCGATCCGGTCGTAGCGCGACAGGTCGAGGTCGATCAGGGTGTGGGTGCCGGTGGCCCGGGCCTCTTCGTCCAGGCGTCGGGCCGGCGAAGTCTGCACCAGGCGTGCCGGCAGGTAGCGCGCTTCGGTCAGCAGGAACCAACAGATCTGCGCCACGTGGGTGCCGGTGGTGATATGCACCAGGTACTCCTCATGCTCGGTATCGAAGTGGTAGGCGTTGGTGAAGTCGTCCAGCGCGCCGTACACCTCCTCGAAATCCCAGGGGTTGCGCAGGGTCATGGGGTGCAGGCGCACCTCGGTTTCCGGCGATACCTGGCGGATGTCGTTGCGGATCCGCTCGGCCAGGCTGACATCGCGGGCATCGGTGCCGTGGATCAGTTCGAAGCGATGGACGAGCAGGTCGGGCTGCTGGCACAGGCCGATGCTGGGCCGCCAATGCCCCCAGCGGTTGGCGCCCTTGCCGACGCGATCGAGGTTGGAACCGATGAAACCGATGGTGACCGTACGCTTGCTGGACATGTTTATCTTTTTGGATAAATGACGATATCCAATGATAAATAAAAATCACGGGGTCGTCGGGTCATTGAGTTGGATTTTTTTGGGTTAAAATATTTTTATCAATAAAATCAATTGTTTATAAAAATATTGGGCGGGTTCTGGAAAGCTGGCACGTGCTCTGCAATATCTCTGGCAACGAACGAGACAACAGAGCGAGAAGCCAAGATGGCCAACACCCAACTGTTCCAGACCCGCACCCAGCCTGTGGCCTGTGATACCCACAATGCCTCCGGTGCTGCGGCATACGCCTACACGGCTCGCCATGCCCTGGCACAGTTGGCGGTGACCGGTTGCCTGAACCAGACCTACCATGCCAGCGCACAAGGTCAGCTGGACGAAGTGCTCAAGCGGGTGGCCGAGGTCGACAGTGCCTTCGTCGCCAAGGCGGCGATCTACGCTCGCCAGCACGGTCACATGAAGGATATGCCGGCCTTGCTGCTGGCAGCCCTGGCGGCCCAGCGGTCGGTGATGCTGCCGGTGGTATTCGCCCAGGTGGTGGACAGCGGCAAGATGCTGCGCAACTTCGTGCAGATCCTGCGCAGCGGTGTCACCGGGCGCAAGTCGCTGGGCTCGCAGCCCAAGCGATTGGTCCAGGAGTGGCTGAACAACGCCAGCGAGCGACAGTTGCTGCAGGCTTCGGTGGGTAACCAGCCGTCCCTGGCCGACGTGCTGAAGATGGTTCATCCCAAGCCGGCAGAGGCCTGGCGCGAGGCATTCTTCGCCTGGGTGATCGGCAAGCCGGTGGCGTTCGATGCCTTGCCGCCGCTGACCCGATCGCTGCTGGAGTTTCGTGGCGGGGCGAGCCGGCAACTGCCGCAGGTACCGTTCCAGTTGCTGGGCAACGAGGCACTGGACCCGCAGCAGTGGGCGGAGCTGGCGATGAACATGGGCTGGCAGGCCCTGCGGATGAACCTGAACACCCTGGCCCGCCACGATGCTTTCAAGGTTGCGGGATGTGCCGCGGCGGTGGCCGCGCGGTTGTCGAGCCCGGAGGAGGTGGCCAAGGCGCGGGTTTATCCGTACCAGTTGCTCGCGGCCTACCGGATGATCGGCGAGGAGGTGCCGGCGGTGATTGGCGAGGCGTTGCAGGATGCCCTGGAGTTGTCGCTGGACAATGTCCCGGCCTTGCGCGGCTCGGTGGTGGTCTGCCCGGATGTTTCCGGTTCCATGCACAGCCCGGTCACCGGTTATCGCCAGGGGGCGACCACGGCGGTGCGCTGCATCGATGTGGCGGCGATGATCGCGGCTGCCGTGCTGCGCAAGACGCCGCAGGCGAGGGTGATGCCCTTTGAAAACGAGGTGGTGAAGGTGCAGCTCAACCCACGCGACAGCGTCATGAGCAATGCCCAGAAACTGGCCGCGATCGGTGGCGGGGGAACCTGCTGTTCGGCGCCCCTGGCACAGTTGGTTCGTGAAAAGGCCAGGGTTGATACCCTGATCCTGGTCTCGGACAACGAATCCTGGATCGATGATCGCCGTTATGGCGCCAGTGAAACCCTGTTGCAGTGGGAGCGTCTGCGCCGGATCAACCCCGATGCGCGCCTGATCTGCATCGACCTGCAGCCCGGGGCGAGCACCCAGGCACCGGATCGGCCGGACATCCTCAATGTCGGCGGTTTCAGTGACGCGGTGTTCGATGTCATCGACCAGTTCACCGCCGGCACCTACAGTGCGCGGCACTGGGTGCAGGTGATCGACGAACTGCCGATCTGAACGAAGGAAAGCCTGCTCGCCCGTGATGGGCAGGGCGCGACCCTGTTGAATTTCGCGGCAACCGAATGCCGGTGGGACTACATCCAAAGACGTCTCATCACCCTCTTGTCGGTTGTCACGAAAGGTACGAATGCCAGTGGCTGTACATCTGAATGCCGGTCTGAATCCGGCCCGTGGCAACACGGATCAGTCACTTCCCTTGTCGTACCACCCTTTTGATGATTTACCCGGCGAATGCCGGTGGAACTACAGTACGCCGTGGTCGCGGGTTCGATTCCCGTACACCGCAAGGTGATAGCTCAATGGCAGAGCGTGGCGCAGGTTTCACCCCTCGTTGTCGCCGTCAAACCAGGACAAGGCCGAAGTTGCGGCCATCAGGAAATGAAGAATATGCAAGACCAGACCTACACCTTGCTCGAAGTCGCCAACGGCAAACCGATCAAACTCTGGACCCAGGGGGTTCCGGTCGAGCCCGAGGCTCGCCAGCAACTGATGAACACGGCGAAGATGCCGTTCATCTTCAAGCACATGGCGGTGATGCCCGATGTGCACCTGGGCAAGGGGTCGACCATCGGCAGCGTGATCCCGACGGTGGGCGCGATCATCCCGGCGGCGGTGGGCGTGGATATCGGCTGCGGGATGATTGCTGCCTGCACCTCGCTGACCGCCAGCGACCTGCCGGACAACTTGCAGGGCCTGCGTAGCGCCATCGAGCGGGCAGTTCCCCATGGTCGTACCAGCCCACGCAGTGGCCGTGATAAAGGCGCCTGGGAAGAGGTACCGAGTGTGGCCGACCTGGCCTGGTCGGCGCTGGAGCCGCGGTTCAAGGCCATTGCCGACAAGTACCCGAAACTGAAGAACGCCAACCATCGCAAGCACCTGGGAACCCTGGGGTCGGGTAACCACTTCATCGAGGTCTGCCTGGATGAGGCGAACCGGGTCTGGTTCATGTTGCACAGCGGTTCGCGTGGTGTCGGTAACGCTATCGGCAACCTGTTCATCGAACTGGCCCGTGCCGATATGCGCGGACACATCGCCAATCTGCCGGACCGGGACCTGGCGTACTTCGAGGAAGGCAGCCAGCACTTCGACGACTACGTCGAAGCGGTCGCCTGGGCCCAGGACTTCGCCCGGCAGAACCGTGCGGTGATGATGGAGGCGGTGATCGCCGCCACGCGCCAGGTGATTCGCAAGCCGTTCGACGTGGCGCTGGAGGCGGTGAACTGCCACCACAACTACGTGCAGAAGGAACGGCATTTCGGTGAAGAGGTGCTGGTGACCCGCAAGGGCGCGGTCTCGGCGAAGAAGGGTGAATTGGGGATCATTCCCGGTTCCATGGGGGCCAGGAGCTTCATCGTCCGCGGGTTGGGTAACGAGCAATCGTTCTGCTCCTGCAGCCATGGTGCCGGGCGGGTCATGAGCCGGACCAAGGCCAAGCAGATGTTCACGGTCGAAGACCAGATCCGCGCGACGGCCCATGTGGAGTGCCGCAAGGACGAAGCGGTGATCGACGAGATCCCGATGGCCTACAAGGACATCGACCAGGTGATGCACGCCCAGCGTGAGCTGGTGGAAGTGCTGCATACCTTGCGGCAGGTGGTTTGTGTGAAGGGGTAGGGCAAGGGGATGGGGTTGCCCAGGGGGACTCTGCTCCGTTGCAAAAGAAGGATGAAGATCATGTTGGACGGGGCGGCGCCTGTTGAGTGCATGGGTTGCCAGTGCAACCGGTTGAAAGGATAGGGAAATGGAACACTTCGAACGCCACCCGCTGGATGACGCCATGCGTGCCCGGGTGTTGCAGGAGCTGGCGCGGATAGAGCGCGAGCGCAATGTGAAGGTGCTGTATGCCTGCGAATCGGGCAGCCGTGCCTGGGGTTTTTCCTCGACGGACAGCGATTACGATGTGCGCTTCGTCTATGTGGAAAAGCCGGACTGGTTCATCCAGGTCAACGAGGCACGGGATGTGATCGAGCGGCCGCTGGACGATGAGCTGGATATCGGTGGCTGGGAGTTGCGCAAGACCCTGGGGTTGCTGCGCAAGTCCAACCCGACCCTGCTCGAATGGCTCGATTCGCCCCTGGTGTATCGCCGTGAGGAGGCCGCGACCCGTTCGTTGCGTGAATTGGCCGAGGCGTTCTACAGCCCGCCCGCCGCGCGCAATCACTACCTGTCGATGGCCAGGAAGACTTTTCGTGGCTACCTGCAAGGGGAAACGGTGCGCTTCAAGAAGTACTTCTACGTGCTGCGGCCCCTGCTGGCGGTGCGCTGGATTGACCTGGGACGGGGGCGGCCGCCGATGACCTTCGATGCGCTGCTCGGGACGGTCGACGATCCGATGCTGCTGGCGGAAGTCGATGAGTTGCTGCAACTCAAGCGCAGCGCCGACGAGGCCGCCCATGGCCCGCGTCGCCCGGCGTTGCACGGCTTCATCGAGGCGCAACTGGAGCGGCCGGTGCCGGTCTTGCCGCGCAACCATGAGAACAGTGAACGACTGGACCACTACCTGAGGGAGATGGTCCGTACTTATGCATGATTCAGGAAGCCTATGAAAAAGGACATGATCGAACTGGACGGCGCCATGGGCGGCGGCCAGGTGTTGCGCAGCGGCCTGAGCCTGTCGATGTTGACCGGGCGGGCACTGCGTATCGGTAACATTCGGGCACGGCGCAGCCGGCCCGGCCTGCTGCGTCAGCACCTGACGGCGGTGCTGGCGGCTGCCGAAGTTTGTGGGGCTCAGGTGGAAGGCGCACAGCTGGGTTCGCAAAGCCTGTATTTCGAGCCGGGGGCGATTCGGGGCGGGGATTTCCGCTTTGCCATCGGTACGGCCGGGAGTTGTTCGCTGGTGTTGCAGACCTTGCTGCCGGCCTTGCTGCGGGCGCCGGAGCCTAGCCGGGTGCTGATCAGTGGTGGAACCCACAACCCGTTGGCACCGCCATACGAGTTCCTCGAGCGCGCCTGGTTGCCGCTGCTGCGGCGGATGGGCGCAAAGGTCGAGTTGCAACTGCTGCGCCACGGCTTCGTGCCGGCCGGGGGTGGCGAACTGGAAGTGTTCGTCCAGCCTTCCACCTTGCAGCCCTTGTACCTGACCGAGCGCGGTGAAGTGCTGGCGCGTGATGCGCGGGTGCTGCTCGGCGGTATTGTCGAAGACGTTGCCCAGCGTGAGCTGGCCCGGGTAGCGAAGCGCCTGCACTTGCCCGAAGAGGCCTGTCGCACGGAGCGTATCGCGGCGGACAGCCCTGGCAACGTGTTGTTGCTGGAGTTTCGCTGCGAGCGGTTGAGCGAGGTGTTCTGCGCCTTCGGGCAGTTCAACGTGCGCTCCGAGGCGGTCGCCGATGCGGCGGTCGACGCGGCACGGCATTGGTTGAACAGCAAGGCGGCGGTGGGCGAGCATCTGGCCGATCAACTGCTACTGCCCATGGCGATGGCGGGCGGTGGGAGTTTTACCACGCCGCAGATGACCGGGCACCTGCAGAGCAACATGCGGGTGATCGAAGCCTTCCTGCCACTGGAAATGCGCTGCACGTCAGGCGCGGACGGTGTGCTGCACGTCGAGTGTCGGGCCTGACTAAGCGCGGCTGCCGCTGGCGCCGGAACTGACCCGGTGGCAGGCCCTGGGCGCGAAGGCGCGGTCGCCCGTGGGGTTCTCCTCAATGGAATCGGGCCGCAGGTGATAGGCAATGACTTCAGTGTGGAAGAGAGGCGCTACGCTGAGCTGGGCAAATCCGGCAGGACTCTGGATTTTTGCACGTCGGTGGGAGTGAGCCCACCCATCATGGGTGGGCTCGATGGCTCAGGCCGTCAGGCGCTCTTGGCCAGCGCGTGATGGTGGGAGGCCCATTCGGCCTTCAGGGACTGCATGACGCGGCCCATGAAGTCCTTGTCCGCCGCCGCCTTTTTCCCGGTGTAGCCCTGACCGCGACGGTACATCACGAGGCAGGCCAGCAGGTTGGGCTGGGCGCGGCTGAAATGCTGCTCGTCGACATGGGACGCGCGGCGATCGAGCCTTACCTCTCCGGTTTCGCTGATCCAGAGGATATGGTCGTCGTGGCTGTCCTTGCGGGATGCGAACAGTTCAGCCAGTTGATCGAGAGTTGGATGATTGTTCAGATTCATGTTAAAGCCCCTTTGACCACTCGTTAATCTGTCTGGTTTACGCGTGTATCGTTGCCAAGACGGCGAATTGCTGAGGTGCCGCATGCGGGCAATACTGCCCGTGGAATGTGGCGCCAGCCCTGGTGATGATTCGTGTAGCGTGGGTTCAGGCCCGCTACACAGGACGTCTCGACGAAAAGAAGCAGCAGCGCGATCCTTGAACGGCGCCGACGACAGTAACGAAGTCAGCCACAAGCATTTTGAGGATGTTAGGCCGGTGCTTCTCGCCCGTTGGGACGATCACGACAGGTCAGCTTCATCAATCTGCCTTGTGGGCAGTACAGATCCGGAACAGCTCGACGGCTTGTCGAGCCTGTTGTCACAACAGCTTTTTGCAGCACTCCCGATCGGGGAGTGGCTTCATCATGCAAGGGCAAAAAGCGCCCGTCAATGGTTTTGTAGTGATTTTTTTATCGCACTACATGTTGCAAATTCACCACCGCTGGCGGTTTGGCCAATAGGCCGGATGGCCGGAAAATGACCGGCAAGTCTTGATTTCGCGGTGAAAACCGCTGGTGCCGCGGGTCTTGTGGGCGGCAGACTGTTGCAGGGGGTGCAATAGAGCTTTCCTGATCTGCCGGTGTAAACCGCTGGTCGATTGACCTAAGCTCGGCAGCCTCTGAATCCGTCTCTGAATCTGCTTTGGGAAATTCCATGTCACAGCTATTCCCGACCACGCGCCTGCGTCGCCTGCGCCGTAACGAAAGCCTGCGCGGCCTGTTCCAGGAAACCGAGTTCAGCCTCAACGACCTGGTCCTGCCGATCTTCGTCGAGGAGGGCATCGATGATTTCGTACCCATCACCAGCATGCCCGGGGTGATGCGAATTCCCGAGAAGAAGCTGGCGAGCGAGATCGAGCGCTACGCCCGTGCCGGGATCAAGTCGGTGATGACTTTCGGGGTGTCTCACCACCTCGACGCGGATGGCAGCGACACCTGGAACGAGCAGGGCCTGGTGGCGCGCATGGTGCGGATCTGCAAGGACACCGTGCCGGAAATGGTGGTGATGTCCGATACCTGTTTCTGCGAGTACACCTCCCACGGTCATTGCGGCGTGCTGCATGGCGATGCGGTGGACAATGACGCGACTCTGCGCAATCTCGGCCGCCAGGCGGTGGTCGCGGCCCAGGCGGGGGCCGATTTCATCTCGCCGTCCGCGGCGATGGATGGCCAGGTCCAGGCCATCCGCGGTGCGCTGGATGCCGCCGGCTTTCTCGATACCTCGATCATGGCCTATTCGACCAAGTTCGCCTCGGCCCTCTACGGGCCGTTCCGCGAAGCCGGTGGCACCGCGCTGAAAGGTGATCGCAAGGCCTACCAGATGAACCCGATGAACCGCCGCGAAGCGGTGCGCGAGTCGCTGCTGGACGAGCAGGAAGGCGCTGACGCGCTGATGGTCAAGCCGGCCGGGGCCTACCTCGACATCATCCGCGATATCCGCGAAGCCTCGCGCCTGCCGCTGGCGGCCTACCAGGTCAGCGGTGAATACGCGATGATCAAGTTCGGCGCCCAGGCCGGTGCCGTCGACGAGCATCGCGTGGTGCGCGAGAGCCTGGGGGCGATCAAGCGCGCCGGCGCCGATATCATCCTGACCTACTTTGCGATGGACATTGCCCGCGACGGGATTTGAACGAGGGTTGTGTGTTGAAATGGCGCACTGACCACCGATCACGTTCTTTCGACAGGGAGTAGCGCCATGAGCCAGCACGATTTCAAGCAACTGGATGTGTTCAGTCGCCAACCCCTCAAGGGAAATCCGCTGGCCGTGGTGTTCGCCGCCGATGCGTTGACCGACGAGCAGATGCAGGCCTTCGCGACCTGGACCAACCTCAGCGAAACCACCTTCCTGCAGGTACCCCGCGACCCGCGGGCGGACTATCGGGTGCGGATCTTCACCTCCACCCGGGAACTGCCCTTTGCCGGCCACCCGACGCTGGGCAGTTGTCATGCCTGGCTGGAGGTCGGCGGTGTCCCCAGGGGCGACGAGATCATCCAGGAGTGTGGCGTCGGCCTGGTACGGATTCGCCGCCAGGGCGAGGACCTGGCGTTTCTTGCGCCACCGCTGCTGCGTGCCGGCCCGGTCGAGCCGGAACTGCGCGAGCGGGCCCGACTGGGCCTTGGCCTGGCGCCTGAAGACGTGCTCGAGGCCCAGTGGGTCGACAACGGGGCGGACTGGATGGTGCTGATGTTGCCCAACCGGAGGCGGGTGCTGGCGATCAGGCCCGACTACGTGCAACTGGCAGGCTTGACCGTGGGTGTCGTTGCGCCCTGGCATCCGGAACTCCATGGCGATGAGTGCCAGTTCGAGGTGCGGGCCTTCATCGCCGGCGACGGCATGCCCGAGGACCCGGTCACCGGCAGCCTCAACGCCGGCATCGCCCGCTGGCTGCTGGGCGAGGGGCGGGCGCCGCAGTCCTATCGGGTCAGCCAGGGTACGGCGATGGGGCGTGCCGGGCGGGTCCGGGTGGAGCAGGTCGGCGACGAGATCTGGGTCGGCGGTGCCGCCGTGACCTGCATCAGCGGCAGCGTGACGCTATAACGTCGGGCCGGGAGCCTGGGCGACCAGCATCATGGCGGCCGACAGGGTGTGGCCGTCGGTGATCCTGCCCGCGGCGATCATCGCCATCAGTTCCTGTCGGGTGACGAACAGTACCTTGTCGACTTCGCCATCGGTGCTTTCGCTGGCCACCCCCTCGATGTCCACTTTGCACACGGCCACCGCGCTGGCGATCAGTGAGGTGTTGCTGTGCAGCAACCCCAGCTCCGTGACATTGCGCGCCGGCCAGCCCGTCTCCTCCAGCAGCTCGCGGGCCGCGGCATCGCGGGCGGTCTCGCCCGGGTCGATCGCGCCACGGGGAAACTCGATGGATTGCGCGCCGATGGCCCGGCGCTGCAGCACCGCCAGCATCAGGCGTCCGTCGGGCATCACCGGGATCGCCACCACGCCGTTGATGGCCTGGCGTTCCTTGACGATGAAATAGCCGCCTTGCTTGACCACGTCGAAGTAGGGCGTGTGCAACAGGCATTCGGATTCGGTATCGGGCTTCATGCGGGCTTTCACTCCAGGAAACAGCGGTCGAACAGGTAGAGGGCACCGGGCTTGAGGTTTTCCAGGGTGGCCTGCGGGCGGCCGCCGTCCCCCTGTTTCTTGCGCCCGGTTTCGCGCAGGTAACCGGCTTCGGTCATCTTCAGCAGGCGCTGGCGGGTGCTGGTCTTGAGCACCGGGCGCGCCAGCACCAGGGAAAAGATCGCAGTGGCCTCGGGGGCGCTGAACTCGGCGCCGAGGAAGGTCAACGGCAGGCTGCTGTAGAGCGACTTGGACAGCAGGCGTTCCTGGGTCGCCGCCACCAGCGTGTTGTGATCGAACGGCAGGCGCAACGAGCCGTCGGCAACGCTGTCGAGGGCGAACCAGGCCTGGTGTTCGTTCAGGCTCGGCGGTTCGGCGACGATCGCCAGGTAGTAGGTCGAGGAGGACCAGCAGCGGGGATCGCGGAAGGCATCGCCGACGGTACCGACCTGTTCGATCCAGGCCAGCGGCAGGTTGACCTTGTCGCTGGCGCGCAGGCGTTCCACCGCGTCGGCCAGTGTCAGGTCGGGCACCGCGCCGTTGACCACCAGGCCGGGCAGCGCCCAATGGCCCTGGAACGGCTCGGCCTCGCGCTTGTGCAGCAGGATCTGCAGCGCCTGCGTCTCGCGGCAGTAGAAAAGCACGCACAGGTCGACGGTGTGCAGGTAGTCGCTTTTCTTCGGTGAGCTGGGGATCGGGTCCGGCATGTCAGTTCCTGTGTGCGGCATAGAGTCCGTAGTCTACCGGATTCATCCCCGGTGCCATCCAGTGGGCGGGCAGTGTCTCGCCCAGGGCCAGCCGTTCGCGCAGCAGGGTGCTGCGCACTCCCACCTGTTCATCCACGCACAGCACCGAAAACCGTTCGAGCAGTTGCGTACCCAGATGGAAGTCCGGCAGTTGCGCGGCGACGTCATGCCCGACCACCAGGGCGATCTGTCGGGTTGGCAGTCTGGTGATGTCGGCCAGGGTGCAGAGCAGCCCATAGCTGTAGATCGGTGCGTCGGTCAGTCGGGCCAACTGTTGCTCGATCCGGCTCACCGAGATCGCCGAGGCGCAGGCCGGCCGCACCTGTTCGACGATTGCCTGCAACCAGCCCAGGCGCCGCTCGTATTCGGCCATGCGCTTGCCATGGGGGTGCCTGAAGGAGGGCACCACCCACACTGAACGTGCATGGCGCGAAGCCTCGATCATGACCTGGGCGTGACCGGCGTGGGGCGGGTTGAAGGCGCCGCCATAAATTGCGAGCTCGTACATGGAAGGTATCTCCTTTTTCTTAAAAGTACTTGTCATGTACTTATTGGTCAAGAAGGGTTCCTCGCGGTTCGTAGCTTTTAAATGGGTGATCTGAATATTTTTGAAATCGGGCTTGATTTGAAAGTACATGACATGTACCTTTGTCTTATCGCAAAGGGAGAACCTGCCATGACTGCTCAAGTGATCACGACCGCCGCCTTCGATGTCGATGCCCAAAAGGGCTTCACGCCACTCTGCCCGGATGAACTGCCGGTCGTCGGTGGCCACCTGATCGGTGCCGAGCTGAACTTCATGGCCTCGCTGGCCGGGATCCGCGTCGGCAGCAAGGACGCCCACAGTCCCCAGGCGCCTTGGGTGGTCGAGTCCCACGAGGACATGCTCAAGCCCACCGGCCTGGAACATGCCGACCTGACCTGGGTCAGCCACTGCGTCCCCGGTACCGAAGGTTTCACCCTGCTTGACGAACTGCCGGCGCCCCAGGACTACGACTACTTCGTCTGGAAGGGCGTGGAGCCGGCGCTGCACCCCTACGGGGCCTGTTTCCATGACCTCTACCACCAGCTCTCCACGGGGGTGATCGAGTACCTCAATGCCCGCGGGGTCCAACAGGTGATCGTCGGCGGCCTGGCCCTGGATTTCTGTGTCAAGACCACCGCGCTGCAACTGGCGGGGGCCGGTTTCAAGGTCATCGTCTACCTGCCGGCCTGCCGGGCCATCAGCGCCGAGGGCGCGCAGCAGGCCATCCACGACCTGCAGCAGGCGCGTATCGAAGTCGTCAACAGTCGCGAACAGCTGGTCCGTGCGACCGGCCACAAGGAGTAATTCATGGAAAGCGCATTCAACCGCGAAGGCGGCGTCATCCAGGGCTTGCTGGATACCGACTACTACACCTTCACCATGATGCAGGCGGTGTTGCACCAGCACCCCAACGTCGAGGTGGAATACCAGTTCATCGTCCGTTCCCGGGAGAAGCTCGGCCACCTGATTCCCGAAGTGCGCACCGAGCTGGAAAAGCTCGCCGGCCTGCAGATGCGCGAAGGCGAGCTGCGCTTCCTGTTCAACCGGCGGTTTCGCGAGTACCTGACGGCGGACTTCGAGCAGTTCCTCGGCCTGTTCCGCTTCAACCTGCGCTACATCCACGTCAGCGAAGTGGATGGGCAACTGGCTATCCGCGTCCGCGGGCCAATGCTGCACTGCATCATGTTCGAGCAGCCGGTGCTGGCCTTGGTCAGCGAGTTGCGCAACCGCGAGAAGTACCCGGATGTGCTGCTGGAGGACGTCAGCCGCAAGCTCTACCAGAAGTTCGAATGGCTGGAGAAGAACCTCAGCCGCGAGGAACTGGCCGACCTGCGGGTGTCGGACTTTTCGACCCGCCGGCGGCTGTCGTTCCGCGCCCAGCGCGAGGTGGTGGACATCATGCGCCGCGACTTCCCCGGGGTGTTCGTCGGGACCAGCAACGCCCATCTGGCCTACGAGTTCGACCTGCCGCTGATCGGCACCATGGCCCACCAGTGGCTGATGGTGCACCAGCAACTCGGTCGCCTGCGCGAAAGCCAGAACGCAGCCCTGGAAAACTGGGTACGCGAGTATCGCGGCCGGCTCGGGATCGCCCTGACCGACTGCATCAGCACCGACTTTTTCCTCAAGGACTTCGACCTGTACTTCGCCAAGCTCTACGACGGCCTGCGGCAGGACTCCGGTGATCCGCTGGTCTGGGCCGACAAGGTGCTGGCGCGCTACCGGCAGTTGGGCATCGATCCGATGAGCAAGGAACTGATGTTTTCCGATGGCCTGGACTTCGAGAAGTGCCTGCCGATCATGCGCCATGTGCGGGGCAAGGCACGTTTCGGCTTCGGCATGGGCACCAGCCTGGCGTGCGACGTCGAGGGTGTCGAACCGCTGAGCATCGTGATGAAGCTGGTGCGGGTGCACGGCGAACCGGTGGTGAAGTTCTCCGACGACCCGGTGAAGAACGTCTGTGAAGACCCGTCGTTCCTGCGCTACGCGGCGCAGGTGTTCAAGGTGACTGAAATCAATCGGCAACTGGAGGTGTGAGATGGGAACCGCGACTCAGGATCGTATTGCCCAGGCACTCGGCGTGAACCGGCAACTGGCCGGTGGTGACGAGGCCGTGGAACTGGCCCGGCGTATCGACTTCATCAAGGCGACGCTCAAGCGTTCCGGCTGCCGGGCGTTGGTGCTCGGCATCAGTGGCGGGGTCGATTCGCTGACCGCCGGCCGGCTGTGCCAACTGGCGGTCGAGCAGTTGCGCGAGGAGGGCGTGGCGGCACGTTTCATCGCCATGCGCCTGCCGTACCGGTCCCAGGCCGACGAAAGCGATGCCCAGGCGTCCCTGGCGTTCATCCGGCCGGACGAGATCAGCAGCGCGAATATCTCGGCCTGTGTCGAGGGGCTGATGGACAGCCTCGACGTCGAGGCGTTGCAAGCCAGCCCGGCCCGGGTGGATTTCGTCAAGGGCAACGTCAAGGCCCGGGCGCGGATGATGACCCAGTATGCGCTGGCCAATTTCGTCGACGGGCTGGTGGTGGGCACCGATCATGCCGCCGAGGCGCTGATGGGCTTCTTCACCAAGTTCGGTGATGGGGCCTGCGACCTGGCGCCGCTGTCGGGCCTGACCAAGGGCCAGGTGCGTCGGCTGGCGTCGGCCATGGGCGCACCGGAGCACCTGGTGTTCAAGACGCCGACGGCGGACCTGGAGGAGCTGGTGCCGGGCAAGCCGGACGAAGCCGCCTATGGCTGCACCTACGCCGAGATCGACGCCTACCTGTTGGGCGAGCCGGTGGCGGCGCAGGTCAGTGCAATCATCGAAGCGGCTTACGCCCGGACCGCGCACAAGCGGGCCTTGCCGTACTCGCCGGTCTGAGGTGGATCAGCGCGGGGTATCGAGGGTGTTGTTCAAGGCCACGTACTGCAACAGCATGATGGTCTTGGCATCGACGATTTCCCCGCGCCTTACTGCCGCCAGGGCATCTTCCAGGGACAGCTCCAGGACCTCCAGGTCTTCACCCTCGGCCTCCAGGCCGCCGCCATGGCCGACCTTGCTGTCGCCGTCATACTCGCCCAGGAAGAAGTGCAGCTTTTCGGTGACCGAGCCGGGGCTCATGTAGGCCTCGAAGATCTTCTGCACATGCTGCACCCGGTAACCGGTTTCCTCCTCGGCCTCGGCGCGAATCCGCTCTTCGGGCGAGGCGTTCTCCAGCAGGCCGGCGGCGGCCTCCACCAGCATGCCGTCATGGCCGTTGACGAACACCGGGAAGCGGAACTGGCGGGTCAGCACCACGCTGCGTTTTTCCCGGTTGAACAGCAGGATGGTCGCGCCATTGCCACGGTCATAGGTCTCGCGGCTCTGGCGTTGCCAGGTGCCGTCGCTGCGCAGGAAATCGAAGGTGGTTTTCTTCAGCAGGTACCAGTCGTCGGAGAGGACGGTGCTGTCGACGATGCGAACCCGGTCTTTCGTTGCGGTCATGATCCACGCCCTGTGGTGAGCAAAATGTCGATCATACTTGGATTCGGTGGTGGCTGTGGGGGGGCGCCTTCGCGAATGACGTGCCGAGCCCAAATCCTGTGTGCGCCACAAAACCGGGAGCCGGATTCATCCGCGAAAACCAAAGACCGGTCACCACCAATCCCGATGGTCAGGCCACCGCAGCCAGCCGTTTCTGCCGACCGGCCACCACCAGGAAGCTCAGCAGCGCCACCAGCGGCAGGGCGCTGCCCAGCGCCATGATCGCCGCCCAGCCACCTTGCTCGTACAAACTGCTGGCCACTGCCGAACCGATGGCACCGCCGATGAAAATGCTGGTCATGTACAGCGCATTGAGCCGCCCGCGGCTGGCCGCATCCAGGGCATACACCGAGCGCTGGCCGAGCACCATGTTCATCTGCACGGCGAAGTCCAGCAGCACGCCGGTCACGGCCAGGCCGATCACGCTATAGGCCGGGTGAACCAGCGCCGGAACGAAGCTCAGGGTCGCCAGCAGCATCGCCAGCAGTGAGGCGCGGTGGGTGTGTCCGGCATCCGCCAGGCGCCCGGCCAGTGGCGCGGCAATCGCGCCCATCGCGCCGACCAGGGCGAACAGCGCGATCTGCGACTGCGACAGGCCATGGACCCGTGACAACTCCAGCGGCACGGCGGTCCAGAACAGGCTGAAGGTGGCGAACATCAACCCCTGGTACCAGGCCCGCTGGCGAAGCACCGGCTGGTCACGGAACAGCTTGCCCAGTGAACCGAGCAGTTGCCCGTAGGTGGCGCTGTGGCTGGGTTGGCGCCTGGGCATGGTGGTCAGGATCACCAGCATGATGAACAGCATCAACACCGCGGCACCGATGAACACCGTGCGCCAGCCGAAGTGGTCGGCCACCACGCTCGACAGCGGCCGGGCCAGCAGGATGCCCAGCAGCAGGCCGCCCATGATCCCGCCGACCACCCGCCCGCGGGACGCCTCCGGGGCCAGGTGCGCGGCCAGGGGAATCAGGATCTGCACCGACACCGAACTGAAGCCGATCAGCAGCGACACCATCAGGAACACACCGGGCTGCCGCGACAGGCCGGCGGCCACCAGGCTGAGGGTCGAGACCACCACGGTGGCGATCATCAGCTTGCGGTTCTCCAGCAGGTCACCCAGCGGCACCAGGAAGAACAGCCCCAGGGCATAGCCGATCTGGGTCAGGGAGACGATCAGGCTGGCGCTGTGGGCGGAGATGCCCAGGTCCGGGGCGATCAGTTCGATGATCGGCTGGGCGTAGTAGATGTTGGCCACGATGGCACCGCAGCAGAAGGCGAACAGCATCACCAGGGCGCGGGTCATCACGGGCGTGGCGTGGGGGTGGGTCGACATGGTCGGGAAGCTCTGGAACGGGACGGGTAGGGCAGTTTAGTGATTGGGCCGAGGCGGTGTAAGGCGGTGGCAGGAATAGTTGATATCAGCGGTGTTGATGTTCTTTGGTCTGCTGCTGACGGCCCCCGGTCAACCCCTCCAGCGAGTTGTTCGAAGATGTAACAACTTCCCCTGCTGGCAGGCTTTTTCATCAAGATAAATTCATATAAATCAATAGATTGATGAATATTCCAAGAAATTGAATGAAGGACTTCAAGCGATTGCGACTCTACTGAACACTTGTTTAGTATCGCCCTCAATGTTCCACCTCACACCCAAGAACAATAAGCCGAGGGCCTTTCATGAGCTCCCAACCGACCCTGCTCGATACGGTGGAGGCCGGCATCGCCCGGATCACCCTCAACCGCCCCGAGCAACGCAATGCGTTGGACATCCCCACGCTCAAGTCGCTGATCGATCTGCTCGACCGGCATGCCGCCGACCCGGCGGTGCGGGTACTGCTGCTGACCGGCCATGGCCGCAGCTTCTGCTCTGGCGCCGACCTCGCCGAATGGGCCGACGCCGAACGCCGCGGCATCCTCGAAACCTATGGCTGGACCGAAACCGCCCATGTGCTGATGAGCCGCCTGCACGGTTTCGCCAAGCCGACCATTGCCGCTGTCAACGGCACGGCCGTCGGTGCGGGCATGGATTTGAGCCTGTGCTGCGATTTCCGCCTGGCCGCGCAAACCGCGCGGTTCAAGGCCGGCTACACCGGCATGGCCTACTCGCCGGACGCCGGGGCCAGCTGGCACCTGCCACGGTTGATCGGCGCGGAACAGGCCAAGCGCCTGCTGTTCCTCGACGAACTCTGGAGTGCCGAGCGGGCCCTGGCCGCCGGCCTGGTCAGTGAAGTCTGCGCCGATGAGCAACTGGCCGGCGCCGCCAATGAACTGGCCGCGCGGCTGGCATCCGGCCCGACCTTCGCTTTCGCCCAGACCAAGGCGCTGCTGCGCGAGGGCGCCGCTCGCAGCCTGGCCGAGCAACTGCAGGCCGAACAGGCCGCCGGCCTGCTCTGTGGCCGCAGCCGCGATGGCGTCGAGGCGCTGCGGGCCGCCGTGGAAAAACGTGCTCCCCACTTCATTGGCCAGTAACCGGACAGCAGGTAACCCATGAATTTCCAACTGACCCAAGAGCAGGACATGCTGGTCGAAGCGGTGCGCAGTTTTGTCGAGAAGGAACTGCTGCCCCACGAAGATGCGGTCGACCGCGCCGATGCCGTGCCGCCGGAGCTTGCCGCGCAGATCCGCGCCAAGGCCATCGCCGCCGGCTTCTATGCCTTCAACATGCCGGAGCAGGTCGGCGGTGGCGGCCTCGACTACCTGTCCCAGGCGCTGATCGAACGTGAGCTGTCCAAGGTCTCCTGGGCCCTGCACGTCTTCGTCGCGCGGCCGTCGAAGATCCTCATGGCCTGCCAGGGCGCGCAGATCGAGGACTACCTGCTGCCCTGCGTGCGCGGCGAGAAGATCGACTGTTTCGCCCTGACCGAACCCGGTGCCGGCTCCGACGCCAATGCGATCAAGACCCGCGCGGTGCGCGAGGGCGATGAGTTCATCCTCAACGGCAGCAAGCATTTCATCAGCCATGCCGGGCACGCCGACTTCGCCATCGTCTTCGCGGTCACCGACACCTACGAGCACAACGGCCGCCGGCGCAATGCCGTGACGTCCTTCCTGGTCGACTGCGACACCCCTGGCATGACCATCCGCCGTGGCCCCAAATGCGTGAGCAACCGTGGGTATCACACCAGCGAGATCTTTTTCGACGACTGTCGCGTCCCGGCGTCCAAGGTGCTCGGTGAGGTGGGCAAGGGCTGGGAAGTCGCCAACGCCTGGCTCACCGCCGGCCGGGTGATGGTCGCCGCCAACTGCGTCGGCCAGGCCCAGCGCGCGCTGGAGGCGGCCCTGCAGTGGGCGGCCGACCGCCGGCAGTTCGGCCAGCCCATCGGCAGCTACCAGGGCGTCTCCTTCAAGCTGGCGGACATGGCCACGGAAATCCGCGCCGCCGAACTGATGACCCTGCACACCGCCTGGAAGATGGACCAGGGCACCCTGACCGACGGCGAGGCCGGCATGGCCAAGCTGTTCGCCAGCGAGGTGCTGGGCCGTGCCGCCGACGAGGCGGTGCAGATCTTCGGCGGCATGGGCCTGATGGACGAGGGGCCGGTGGAGCGGATCTGGCGCAACGCGCGGATCGAGCGGATCTGGGAGGGCACCTCGGAAATCCAGCGCCACATCATTTCCCGCGAGCTGCTGCGGCCGTTGCTGCGCTGAGCGAACCAGGAGAGCACGGCATGTCCATTCGAGACAATCTCAAGCGTCTGCTGGCCCCTCGGCACCTGGCGTTCGTCGGTGGGCGCAGCATGGCGCGGGCGCTCAAGCGCTGCGCCGAAGGCGGCTTCCAGGGGCCGATGTGGCTGGTCAACCCGCAACATGCCAGCCTCGACGGAATTCCCTGCGTGGCTTCGGTCGCGGAATTGCCTTGCGCTCCCGACGCGGTGTTCATCGCCACCCACCGCGAACTGAGCCTGGCCTGCGTCGCCGAGCTGGCGGCCCGGGGCGCGGGCGGGGCGATCTGTTATGCCTCCGGCTTCGCCGAGACCGGTGCCGAAGGCCAGGCCCTGCAGGCGCAACTGTTGCAGGCGGCGGGCGAGATGGCGCTGCTCGGGCCCAACTGCTATGGCCTGCTCGACTACCTGCACAACGTCGCCCTGTGGCCGGTGGCCCATGGCGGCAAGACGGTGGAGAAGGGGGTGGCGGTGCTGACCCAGAGCGGCAACTTCGCCTACAACCTGTCCATGAGCGACCGTTCGTTGCCGCTGGCCTACCTGGCCTCGGTCGGCAACCAGGCGCAACTGGGCGTGGCCGAGCTGATGGACGTGCTGCTCGACGAGCCACGGGTCACCGCCATCGGCCTGCACCTGGAGGGCCTGAAGAACGTGCCGGGGTTTGCCCGCGCGGCCTGCAAGGCCCTGGAAAAGGGTATTCCGGTGATCGCCCTGAAGACCGGCGTGTCGCAGATCGGCGCCGAACTGGCGTTGAGTCATACCAGTTCCCTGGCCGGCTCCGACGCGCTCTATGACAGCCTGTTCGATCGCCTCGGGGTGATTCGCGTCAGCGGCCCGGTGAGCTTCATGGAAACCCTCAAGGCCGCCGCCTGCGGCAACCTGCCGATGGGGCCGAGCCTGACCGGGCTGGCCTGCTCGGGTGGCGATGCCGGGTTGATTGCCGACTACGCCGAACGCAACGGCCTGAAACTGCCGAAACTGGATGCCGGGCAGCGCGCGGAACTGGCGCAGGTGCTGCCCGGCTACGCCAACCTGGTCAACCCGCTGGACTTCACCACGGCGATCTGGGGCGACCGGGATGCGCTGGAGCGGATGCTCGACACCGCCCTGAGAACGCCGGCCGATGCCGCCCTGCTGGTGCTCGACTATCCGGCCGAGTTCACCGGCGAGCGCCAGGAGTGCGACCTGTTGCTCGAGCTCTACTGCCAGGCGCTCGAGCGTCATGGCAGGACCGGCTTCGTCGCCTCGGCGTTTCCCGAGCTGCTGCCGGCATCGGCTCGTGAGCGCCTGCACGCCCATGGGGTGGCGGCCTTGCAAGGGGTCGAGGACGGCCTGGCGGCCTGGGCACGGATCGCCCATTACCGCTCGCGCCGCGAAGGGCTGCTGGCCGATGGGCAGGCGGCCCTGGTGCCGATCTGCCCGCCGGCCGCGGCAGGCTCAGGCCACCTGCTGGATGAGTGGCAGTCCAAGCAGGCTCTGCGGCCGTTCGGCCTGCCATTGCCGCAGGCGCGTATCGGCCATCCGCAGCAGGCGCTGCTGGAGGCGGGCAGCCTGGGGTATCCGCTGGTGCTCAAGGTGGTCAGCGCCGAGCTGCCGCACAAGACCGAGGCCGGTGGCGTCGCGCTCAATCTCCAGGACGAGGTCGCCCTGGCCAGTGCCCTGCAGACGATGCGCGAGAGTCTGGCCCGGCACGCGCCGCAAGTGCGCTTCGAACAGGTTTTGCTCGAACGCATGGCTGCGCCGCCGCTGGCCGAACTGATCGTCGGGGTCAAGCGCGAGCCCGGTTTTGGCCTGGCCTTGGTGATCGGTGCCGGCGGCATCCTGGTGGAATTGCTCAAGGACAGCCGCAGCCTGCTGCTGCCGACCACCGACCAGGCCATCGAGCAGGCCTTGCTGGGCTTGCGTTGCGCGCCGCTGTTCAGCGGCTTTCGCGGCGGCCCGGCGGTGCCGTTGCCGGCGTTGGTCGCGGCGATTCGCGCGGTGGCGGACTACGCCTGCGAGAACGCCGGGCAGTTGCTGGAACTGGATGTGAATCCGCTGCTGGTCAATGCCGAGGGGGCGCTGGCGGTGGATGCGTTGATTCGCCTGGCGTGAGCCGGGTTATGTCTGGGCGGGCCCATTCGCGGCGGTGCGGCCTCCCGACAGGCCCGGCTCCCACAGAGTTTTGCGACCATTTTGGCGGCGCTGTTCCGGCCGCTTCGGCATCGCCATGAGGACCTTCCATGAACGTACTGATCATCCACGCCCACCCCGAACCCCAATCCTTCACCGCCGCCCTGCGCGACCAGGCGCTGCAGACCCTGCAGGCTCAGGGTCACAGCGTGCAGGTCTGCGACCTCTACGCGATGAACTGGAACCCGGTCGCCAGTGCCGGGGACTTTTCCAGCCGGGACAACCCCGACTACCTGGTCTATGCCCTGGAACAACGCGTGGGCGTGAAGAACGGCAGCCTGGCCGCGGATATCCGCCAGGAGCTGGAGAAGCTGCTGTGGGCCGGCCTGCTGATCCTCAATTTCCCCCTCTACTGGTTCTCCGTACCGGCTATCCTCAAGGGTTGGATCGACCGGGTGCTGGTGTCCGGCCTCTGCTACGGCGGCAAGCGTTTCTACGACCAGGGTGGCCTGGTCGGCAAGAGGGCGCTGGTCACCGTGACCCTGGGCGGGCGCGAGCACATGTTCGGCGAGGGCGCGATCCACGGGCCGTTGGAGGACATGCTGCGCCCGTTGCTGCGCGGCACCCTGGCCTATGTCGGGCTGGACGTGCTGCCACCCTACGTGGCCTGGCACGTGCCCTACATCAGTGCCGAGGCTCGCGAACAATACCTGCTCGGTTACCATCGGCGCCTGGAAAGCCTCGACCAGGACCATCCGCTGGTGTTTCCGCGCCTGGCGCAGTTCGACGAGGCGCTGTACCCCATCGGCTGATTCGGGCAGGTACCGTCAGTCATCGACCTTGAGAGGGCAGGAGCACTATGGCCGAGGAAGCACGTTTTCTACGGATGGACCCCCAATTGCGCAAGGCCAACCTGGTGGCCGCGACCTTGCGTTGCCTGAAGAAGTACGGCTTCGTCGGCACTTCGATCCGCAAGATCTGCGCCGAGGCCGGGGTGTCGGTGGGGTTGATCGGCCATCACTACGCCGGCAAGGATGAACTGGTGGCCGATGCCTACCTGCACATCACCGGGCAGGTCATGAGCCTGTTGCGCGAATCGGTGGCCAGGGCGGGCGAGGGCGCCCGTCGGCACCTGTCGGCGTTTTTCGAATCATCGTTTTCCCCGGCCATGCTCGACCCCGAGCTGCTGGAAGCCTGGCTGGCCTTCTGGGGCGCGGTGAAGACTGCCGATGCCATCGACCGCGCCCACGACCATTCCTACGGCGAGTACCGCACCATCGTGGGCAATGCCCTGAGCCTGCTGGCCGAGGAGGAGGGCTGGGAGGGCTTCGACAGCGACCTGGCGGCCATCGGCCTGAGTGCCTTGCTCGATGGTCTGTGGCTCGAATGCGGGCTCAATCCCAACACCTTCACCCCGGCCCAGGGCGTGCAGATCTGCGAGGCCTGGGTCGACGGCCTGCAGATGGGCGGCTACCGGCGTTTTCTGCGCTGAACGAGGATTCAGGGCACCCCGTCACGCTTGTTGATCAAGTGTTCAATAGGCGTTAGAGTGCATGCCAGTCCCACCGCTTCGCATGATTCCAAGAACGGCCGCCCGCCGGCCGAACAGGAGCCTGGCAATGAAGAGCATGCCTCGTGTACTGGTGGTCGAGCCCGATCGCCTGATCCGTGAACAGTTGCAGGCCTGTCTCGCCGCCGAGGGGTATGGCGTCGACGGCGTCGCGTCCACCGAGCGGGCCGCGTGCCTGCTCGAGCGCCGGCCGGTGGCGCTGGTGGTGCTCAATATGCAGTTGCCTGCCTGCCTGCAACGGGTCCGTCAATGGCGAGCGAATTCGCAGGTAGGGATCATCCTGGTCGGTGGGCGCAATGACGAGGCCGAGCGGATCGCCGCGCTCGATTGCGGCGCCGATGACTGCCTGGGCAGCCCGTTGAATCCGCGGGAACTGCTGTGCCGCGCGCGCAACCTGCTACGTCGGATACAGCCGGACCAGCCGGCCGACTCCAGCCACCTCGCCCGTTTCGCCGAGTGGACCCTGGACACCGAGCGCCGTCGGCTCAAGGCCTCCGATGGCAGCGAGACGCTGCTCAGTCACGGCGAGTTCCAGTTGCTCAAGGTATTTCTGCGCAACAGTGGCCAGACCCTGAGCCGCGATCAGTTGATGGAGCAGTTGCGCAACCGCGAATGGTTGCCCAGCGACCGCTCCATCGATGTGCTGGTCGGGCGCCTGCGGCGCAAACTGCATGACAACCCGGCCGCGCCGGAACTGATTATCACCATTCACGGCGCGGGTTACCTGTTCACTGCCCGTACCTCGCGGGCGGCGTGAGTCACAGGTCGGTGGATTCGACCCAACGCACCAGCCCTCGTTCGCTCACCAGGGCCTGACTGAGGCTGTCGATGCTGTCGAACAGGCGGGCTTCGCTGAAGCCCCACCTCGGTTGATGGATATAGAACTGCCGGGTCCCGGTCTTGATCCTGATGGGCGTGGCCTTCAGCGAGCGATCGACGGAGCGGCTGATCAGCACCGGCCCCTGGGGTGCCGTCTCGATGGTGAACATGCCCGGCCGGGTCAACTGTGGGTGGGTGTCGAGTACCGGCTGGCGCAGGTAGACGGCCAGGTCGTCGAGTTCCACCACCTGCTTCAGGCCGGATTGCTGGAGCCCCCAGGCCAGGTCGGCGAGGCTGTTGTATTCGGTACCGATGAGACGGCCGAGTTCCGGGCGCAACAACCCCGTGGGATCCTCGATATGGAACACCTCGTAGCTGCGCCCCGAGCTGTGCACACGCCGGCTCTGCACGATGGGCTGGTCGAACACCACGAACGGCTGCGGCATTCCCGGGTCGATCAGGCGCCGGGACAGCCAGACCGCGTGATACTGCCCGCCACGTTGTTCGATCAGGAAGTCCCCTCGTGTTCTCATCAGCGCCCGATGGGGTCTCGGCACCTGTGGCAGGGGCAGGGGGGAGACGTTCACATCCAGTCGGGCATCGGCGCGCAGAAACCACAGCTGGCCGAACCTGTTCCGCGTGGAGTCTCCCGTATCCTGCAGGATCTGCAGGGGCAAGGGCTGCCCGCCGACATCGTTGGCGCGCAGGCTCACCGCGCCCATCAGGTCCGCCAGGCCGGGTTCACCCTTGAGGGTGGCGGCATGGATGTCCTGGACCAGTGCGATCCAGCGGCCCGGCCCGTGCTGCAACTGGTCGGCGTTGATCACTTGCCGGGCGTAGTACTTGAGGGGGCGGGTTCTGTTCGGGTTCGACTGGTTGAGGCCCAGGCGATAGCTGGCGACACAGTCGAGGGCCTGGACCCGGACACCATTTTCATGGGCCTCGCGCAGCAGGCGAAGGATTGACTGCAGGCCCTGGTGGTCGATTCCCTCGAGGATATCCAACTGGCGCAGCTTTTCCCTGAACAGCGGCGACAGGTAGCCGGTGCGGTTGAAGTCATCGAGATGGCTCGCCTGGTCGAGGTCGTTCATCAGGTTTTCCAGGTAGAGGGTCTTGAGCCGGTGGTCCCTGGCCAGTGAGCGCATCTGCTCGATCAGGATCTTTCGACCGCCCTTGGCGCCATGGGGCACCCCAAGGACGATGCCGTCCTGGTGTCGATAGGCCCGCTCGAACAGTTGTGTCGCCGACCCGGCGCTCGCCAGGTCGGCGATGGGTGTCCTGGCAGGCAGGGCCGGGCCCTCGGCAAAGAAGCGCTCGGCGTGCGCCACCAGTTGCTGGCGGCGTTGGGTGTATTGCAGGGCGGCCTGCCGCTGGCCTGCGGAAAGCCCCGGAGCGTTGGGGTCGATGGCGGCGCCGCTGTCGATGTAGGTGGCGATCGTCTGGCGATGGGCGGCCGGGACCTCATAGCGCGCGGCGCCGACCTGGTCCGGCGCCTGGCGCATACCGCCCGACAGGCGGCCCATGGGCAGGGGCTGCCAATGCCTGCCAACCCGGATCAGTTCGATATCCTGCGTCCAATGCTGCTCCATGAGCACGTAGCGCCGGCCGGCACGGGTGCCGGTGCGGTACCACTTGCCCTCCAGTTGGAGGTACTGCGTGAGGCGCGAGGCGCGGTCGACGAACAGGCCGTCGCGCAGGTACTCCAGTTCGGGGAGCCTGCGCACTTCATGCCGCCTGAGGTCCGAGGCCAGGTAGCGGATCGGCGTGACCGTCGAGGGCTCGGCGCTCAGTAGCGGTTGGCGCAGGCCGTCCTGGCCGGCCCGGGTGGTCCTGATCAGGCGGGACAGCTTCGAGGGCATCGAGGGAATCTGTCGCAGCAGCGGTTTTAGCGGTTGCAGGGGCAACGGCGCTGCGGCATCGGACAGTGTCCGGATCAGTCCATCGGCCGCTTCCTCATAGTGCCTCAGGGCCAAGGCCTGGCTGGCATGGGCCAGCCCGTACAGGCCGCGCAGCAGGTAGGCCGGCAGGCTCAGTTGCAAGGGGGCCAGGCCCAGCACGATCTCGGCGGCCAGGTGCAGGCCGGCATTGATCCAGTACCAGAGGGTGTCACGGTCCACCCGCTGGTTGCTCGCCGCGAAATATTCCACGCTGGCAATCACATGCCTGATCCGGGCATCGAACAGGGTGCTGAACAGATCGCCGGCGATGGGAAAGTAGCGTACCTGCGGGAACTGGCGCGCGAACAGTTGTTGCGGGTCCCATTGTTCGTTGCGCGCGGCCCGCGAGATGCAGTATTGCTTCCAGCCCGACTCGCGCAGCAAGGCTTCGAGCGCGGCGGGGTTGGCCAGTTCGCGCAAGGCCTTGCCGTCCGGTGCCTGGGGTGCGAGGAACAGCAGCGTGCTGGCTGGCGCGCTGGTGCTGATGACCAGCACTTCGTCCACGCTCATGCCATTGTGTGCCTCGCCGGTGCCGCCGAGCATCAGGTAGTTGGCATGGACTTCATGCCCATCGAGCAGCGGGCGCTTGCTGGCCGAGGGGTACCTGAGCAGATGCTCGATACGCCTGTAGCCGTTTTGTGACGGGCTGTCCTTGTCATCGAGCAGATCGCCACTCAGGTGCGCGACATAGGCATGCAGTTCCAGGCGGGCCCGTTCCCCCTCGACCCAGTCACGGCGCAGCGATGCCTGGTCCGGCCCCTGCAGTCTGTTTCTCAGCAGTGCCTTGTATCGACCCGGTGCATCCACGGTGCGGACGATGGTGGTGATGTCTCTGTTCGACAGGTTCAGCGGGCTGCCCGTCAGCGTGCTGGCCCTGGCCTTGAACGTGACGGACTCGCCCAGGCGCGAGCCGGGAATGTTCTCCAGTGCCAGGGCGGTCAGCGACAGGCTGCGATGGCGGCTGGTCACGGTCGATGGCAGGCTCTGCCAGGCGGGGCTCGGGTAGGTGCGGGTGTGGGTGACCTGTACCTCGGTGCTGTCGGGATCGATGGCGGCCTGGGGATAGTGCTGTTGCAGGTACGTGCGCAGCAGGCCGCTCGCATGGCTCCTGAGGGCGGGCAGATCGCCGAGGCTGGCGGGCACCGGGCTGGTCCTCAGGGTTGCGCGCCACAGCCTGGCCAGCCGGCTCTGTTCGTCTGCCGAAAGTTTTTCGAGGCGCCCGAGCAGGTCGCCGAACATCAGGTCGCGATTGCGGCGTTCCAGCACCGGGAAGATGTCCAGGCTTTTCGCCAGGTTGACGGAGTCGTTGAGTTGCCGGGCGAACTCGTCGGCATCATTGTCGAGCCCAGGCGCTCCCCGGACGAAGCGCCAGGTGTCGGCGAAATCCAGTTTCTGTTTGGCCAGCAGGCCATCGACCAGCACCTGCAGGGCGTCGCCCGTCTCGATCCGGTAGCTGAACGGCGCCGTGCGCTCGGGCGGGTTGGCGGCAATCAGGGCGTGCTGCCGGTTGGGTAGCAGGTCGAGCAGCGCCTCGCGCTCGGTTTCGTCGCTCAAGCGTTGTACCAGGCTGCGCTTGAGGGCCTGCAATGTCACGAACTGCTCCAGGCCCCGGCCGACCTGATAGAGCACGGCCGGCAGCTTGTAGGTGTCCAGATCGGGACTGCGGGTGATGACCAGGCTGCCTTCCAGGGGCGCATCCTGCGCCTGCAGGACGATCCGATAGACATGGATCGGCCCGTCGGCGGGATGGGCTTTCAGGCGCTGGGCCTGGGTGGGATGGTCCAGCACCCGCTCCAGGTCCTGTCGATTGCTCTCGTCCAGGGTCAGGTCCAGCTCGCGCAACTGCGCTTCCTGGCGAATCTGCGTGCGCAGATTCTCCTTCAGCAGCGTCTCGGCGCCGTTCCAGAAATTGTCCAGCCGATCGGCGAACTGCGTGTCGAAGGTCTTGCCGGCCTTGTCCAGGGTACCTGCCAGTCGGTCCAGGTCCAGGCCGATCAATTGTTGCGGCGCATAGGCGTCGGTCGGGCTGGCATACAGCCCGCTGTGGGTCGTGTCGAACGTCTGGCGGTTGCCGGCCAGGTGCTGGACGAAGACTTCCTTCAGCGTGCGCGATTGCGTGACCCGGCGATAGAGCACCTGCTCGCCGGGTTCGCCCAGCTCCGACAAGGGCCGGTAGCGCGTCTGTTCGAAGGTGTTGAGGTAAATCGCATCGGGGGCCGTCGAGGCGGCCTGGGGGAAGTCCTGCGCCAGTTGCCGCCCCAGGAGCAGGTCAGCGAACCAGCGGAAGTTGGGCTGCTGTTGCGCCAGCAACAGGGTCCGTCCGTTGGTGGCCGCCAGGTTGTCGAAGAGGGCTCGCTGGCGTTGGGCAAGCTGGTCGGGGGAGACGAAGGCGACAGGCGAGGCATGCTGGAAACCATTGCTGTCGGGCAGGCGTTGCGGGGGTTGCATGGCGGGGATCTCCAGCAGGGTGCGCAGGTGGTCGCGTGAAAGGGCCGCCTGCTGCAGTTGGCGTCGGCTGGTTTCAGCGTCTGTCAGGCCGAGCTGGCTGCGCAGCGGTTCGGGCAGGCTCGCCAGGGCCGAGGGCAGGTCGGGCTCCGGGGCTGGCGCCGTGCCTTCGGTGACCGCCAGGGTGAAGTGGTCAGGGTGGCGCAGGATGATATGCCGCTGTCCGGCCTGGGAGGCGCCGATGCCGGCCAGCAATGGGCCGTCCGCCGTCTGGTCGCGCAGTTCCAGGCGAGCCCCCTCCGCTGGCCAGCCGGGCAGGCTGGCGACGCTGTAGAGCATCAGTCGCAGGCTGTCGCCATGGTGCTGTCGACTCTTGAGAAACAGCCCCTCATAGGCCTGGCTCAAGCGCTCTTCCTGCAGATACCAGTGGGCGTCCCGCACCTGGCGACCGCTCAGTTCACCCGTGGAAAAGCGCATTGCCTCAAGATCGCCTGCGCTGGCATTGACCAGCAGCTCGATGGCGGCCGACTTCGACAGGCGCGGCAGCCGCTGGCGCAGCCGATTCACCAGGGGATCATCGGAGCGCTGCCTGGCGGCGTGGAAACTGTCGAACAGTTCCTGCCGGTGCGAGCGCAGCAGGGGCCTGATCCTCTGCCTGAGCGCCGCCAACTGCGTATCGGCGGTGAGGTACTGGCCATCCAGCAGCCGCTCGCGTTGGTCCGGGGACATCTGCGCCAGGGCATGGCTCCACAGGGTGCCGTCGAGCAGGTGGGCACGTGCCACCCGTACCCTGGGCAGGTCAGGCGACAGGTCGGCGCCATATTCGCCCGCCACCGTCGCCGGTGGATCGTACACCTGCAGAACGCAGATCGCCGGCCAGACCAGTTCCAGGCCCGACAACTGCAACTGCCAGTGCACATGGGGCACCCCGGCGTTCGCCGGTGGGGCCGTGTCCAGCGTGTCGATGAAGTCGCCGATCTGCCGATCCAGCTCGAAGCGTGCGCGGGTGTCTTGCAGCAGTGCGGGGACCTGCGGGGATTCGGCGTAGGCGCTGCGCAGCGCCGGGCTGTCGATGCCGCTGACGAGGCGGATGCGCCGGGCGGTCTGCTCGGGCAGGTCGGCGAGAAAGTGCTCGATGGCCTGCTCCAGCGAAACGCTCGGGTCGGCTGTCTTCGAGGGGAGGGTGGGGCTCATGCCGGGTTCCTTGTCGTTGGGTGATGGCTGCCATTCAGCGCGCAAGCCCAGAGCCGGGAGCGGTAGTTAATGCTGGACGCGACAAGGATGTTCAAAGATGTAACAGGTCTGTGCCGGACGCATTTTTCGTCACAAAAAATAGCCTTTAAAAACAAGCGGATAGCTGTTCTTTTCGGTTTTTTGGCGGGGTTGGGTGATGATTGCCATGCTATTGAACAAGTGTTTAATATCTCTGCGCGGTCCCCATCACTCCACAACGACAAAGGCGAGGGCTGGCATGAACTCCCCATCGATCCCCGACGTTTCCTTGACCCCGCTCACCGGTGGCCAGGCCCTGGTGCGGCTGTTGGCCCGCTATGGTGTCGACACGGTGTTCGGCATTCCCGGCGTGCATACCCTGGAGCTGTATCGCGGGCTTCCCGGCAGCGGTATTCGCCACGTGCTGACCCGGCATGAGCAGGGGGCCGGTTTCATGGCTGACGGCTATGCCCGGGTCAGCGGCAAGCCGGGGGTCTGTTTCATCATCACCGGTCCCGGGGTGACCAACGCCGCCACCGCCATTGGCCAGGCCTATGCCGACTCGGTTGCGCTGCTGGTGATTTCCAGCGTCAATCACACCGCCAGCCTCGGCAAGGGCTGGGGTTGCCTGCATGAAACCCGGGACCAGCGGGCGATCACCGCGCCGATCACGGCGTTTTCCGCGGTGGCGCTGAACACCGACGACCTGCCGGAACTGGTTGCCCGCGCCTTTGCCGTGTTCGACAGCGAGCGGCCGCGGCCGGTGCACATTGCGGTGCCGCTGGATGTGCTGGCCGGGCCGGTCAGCCGCGACTGGAGTGCCGAGGTGGTACGCCGTCCGGGGCGTGGGCTGCCCAGTGCCCAGGCGCTGGAGGAGGCCGCCACGCGGCTGCAGCAGGCACGGCGGCCGATGATCATCGCCGGCGGCGGTGCCCTGGCGGCCGGGGACGAGTTGCGGGCCCTGAGCGAGCGTCTGGCGGCGCCCCTGTTCACCAGTGTCGCCGGCAAGGGCCTGCTGGCCCCGGAGCTGGCGCTCAATGCCGGTGCCAGCCTGTGCGTCGAGCCCGGCTGGCAACTGATCGGGCAGGCTGACGTGGTGCTCGCGGTGGGCACCGAAATGGCCGATACCGACTACTGGCGCGAACGGCTGCCGCTGAGCGGCGAGGTGATCCGGGTCGATATCGACCCGCGCAAGTTCAACGATTGCTATCCCTGCCGCGTCGCGCTGCACGGCGATGCGCAGCAGACCCTGGCGGCGTTGCTGGCGCGACTGCCGACGGCGTCGCGCGATGCCGCACAGGCGAGCCGGGCGGTCGCGGCCTTGAAGGCCGCCATCCGCGAGGGGCACGGCGCGTTGCAGAGCCTCCACCAGCGGATTCTCGATCGCATCGCGGCGGTGCTGCCGGCCGATGCCTTCATCAGCAGCGACATGACCCAATTGGCCTACACTGGCAACTACGCCTTCGCCAGCCGTACCCCGCGCAGTTGGCTGCACCCCACCGGCTACGGCACCCTCGGCTACGGCCTGCCGGCGGGGATCGGTGGCAAGTTCGCCGCACCGCAACGTCCCGGGCTGGTGCTGGTGGGCGATGGCGGCTTTCTCTACACCGCCCAGGAACTGGCCACGGCCGTCGAGGAACTGGACAGCCCGCTGGTGGTGCTGCTCTGGAACAACGATGCCCTCGGCCAGATCCGCGACGACATGCTCGACCTGGATATCGAGCCGATCGGCGTGTTGCCGCGCAATCCGGATTTTCAACTGCTGGCCCGGGCGTTCGGCTGCCGGGTGGCCGAGCCGCAGAACCTGGAGGCGCTGGAGCGTGATCTGCGCGCCGGGTTCGCACATGCCGGGGTGACGCTGATCGAACTCAGACACACCTGTGTGCGTTAGGGCACTGTCGTGAAAACGACCTGTTTGCGCTGAACGCGAAGCTCACGGCTTTCTGCTATTGAACGACTGTTCAGTCTTGGCTATGTTGGCTCCAGCACCCTCGGGTGGCTTGCGGGCTTGCGTTTCTTCAACTTCGAACGAGGCACTGGCATGCGGTTTTCACCCTTTGTCGAACGGATCAGTGGCCAGGGCGTCGCCGCCTGGGATATCCATCATGCGGCGTTCGAAGCCCAGCGCCGTGGCGAGGATGTGATCATCCTCAGTGTGGGCGACCCCGATTTCCCCACCCCCGATTTCATCACCGAGACGGCCATCGAGGCTCTGCGCGAAGGCGATACCCACTACACCGAGATCGCCGGCCGCCTGGCCTTGCGCGAGGCCATCGCCGCCCGCTACGGCCAGCGTTTCGATCGGCCGTTGCAGGCCGCGAACGTGATCACCGTGGCCGGGGCACAGAATGCGTTGTTCATCACCTCGCTGTGCCTGCTCAATGCCGGCGACGAGGTGATCGCCCTGGACCCGATGTACGTCACCTACGAGGCCACCCTCAAGGCCTCGGGTGCGACCCTGGTACGCGTGCCCTGTGCCGCGGACGCCGGGTTCAGGCTCGATGCCGCGTTGCTGGCCAAGGCGATTACCCCACGTACCCGTGCGATCTTCTTTTCCAATCCGAACAACCCCACCGGCGTAGTGCTTGGCCGAGAGCAATTGCAGGCGATCGCCGAGCTGGCCATCGCCCATGACCTGTGGGTGGTGGTGGACGAGGTCTACGAGAGCCTGGCCTTCGAGCGCGAGCATGTCAGTCTCGCGCTCTTGCCAGGCATGGCCGAACGCTGCGTGACCATCGGCAGCCTGTCCAAGTCCCACGCCATGACCGGTTGGCGCATCGGCTGGATCGTCGCCGACGCCACCCTGGTGAGCCACGCCGAGACCCTGGTGCTGAGCATGCTCTACGGCTTGCCCGGCTTCGTCATGGAGGCCGCGCTCAAGGCGGTGCAGGCCCATGACGAGGTGACCCAGGGCATGCGCGACATCTATCGCCGGCGCCGTGACCTGGTGGTACAGGAATTGTCCGGATGCCCGCGGCTCGCGGTGCTCAAGCCCGACGCCGGCATGTTCGTGCTGCTCGATGTGCGCCAGACCGGTCTCACCTCGCTGGAGTTCGCCTGGCGACTGTTGCGCGAAGCCGGGGTTTCGGTGCTCGACGCGGCGGCGTTCGGCGAGCCGGCACAGGGCTTCGTGCGCCTGTCCTTCACGCTTGGCGAGGAATGCCTGGCCGAGGCTTGCCGGAGGATTCGCGAATTCGTCGGGCGGCTGGCCGACGAGCCGGCCCGCCCGCTGATCGAGCCGGTGACGGTGCAGGGCACGGTGCAAGTGGAGGCGACCCGACCGATGATCGAAGTCGACCGCCTGCACAAGCGCTTCGGCAATATCGAGGTCCTCAAGGGCGTGTCGCTGACCGCCCGTGAAGGCGAGGTGATCTCGCTGATCGGCGCCAGCGGCTCGGGCAAGAGCACCTTGCTGCGCTGCATCAACCTGCTCGAAGTACCGGACCAGGGCCGCATCCTGGTGGATGGTGAAAGCCTCCGGCTCAACTATGACCGCCCCGGCGCGCCGCTGGTGGCCGATGCCCGGCAACTGGTGCGCATCCGTTCGACCCTGGGCATGGTGTTCCAGAACTTCAACCTCTGGCCCCATCGCACGGTGCTGGAGAACCTGATCGAAGCGCCGACCCAGGTCCTGCGCGAGAGCCGCGCCGAGGCCACCGAACGGGCCGAGGCGCTGCTCGAGCGCGTAGGACTGGCGGCCAAGCGCAACGAGTACCCGGCGTTTCTCTCCGGGGGCCAGCAACAACGGGTGGCCATCGCCCGGGCCCTGGCCATGCGGCCCAAGGTCATGCTGTTCGATGAACCCACCTCGGCCCTCGACCCGGAGCTGGTCGGCGAAGTGCTGCGGGTGATCCGCTCCCTCGCCGAAGAAGGCCGGACCATGATCCTGGTGACCCACGAGATGGCCTTCGCCCGCGATGTCTCTTCCCGGGTGGCTTTCCTGCACCAGGGGCTGATCGAGGAAACCGGTTCGCCGGATGAAGTGTTCGTACACCCACGCAGTGAGCGCTGCCGGCAGTTCGTCAACGCTCATCAAACTCGCTAACGCAACATAAGAAGACGGGGCAACATCATGGGATATCGACGTTTGGCAAACTGGTTGGCCGGTGCGGCCTGCATCCTCCTGGCCGGCATGAGTGCTGCACAGGCTCAGCCCATCCGCTTCGCGGTCGCGGCAGAACCCTATCCGCCGTACACCGAGAAGCAGGCCAACGGGGAGTGGAAGGGCTTCGAGGTCGACCTGATCCACAAGCTGTGCAGCGAAATGAAGGCCGAGTGCGAGATCAGGGAGGTGGCCTGGGACGGGATCATCCCGTCGCTGCTGGCGAAGAAGATCGACGTGATCTTCTCCTCGATGTCGGTGACCGAGGAACGGGAAAAGCAGATCGCCTTCAGCAAGGCCTACTACGACTCGGCGATCGCCATCGTCGGCCCGAAGGGGGCTTCGGTGAAGCAGTACCCGGATGATCTCAAGGGCAAGATCATCGGCGTGCAGAACTCCACCGTCAGCGCCAGCTACCTGAAGGCCTACTACGAGAAGATCGCCGAGGTGAAGTACTACGACACCCAGGACTCGGCCAACGCCGACCTGATCGCCGGGCGCATCGACCTGATGATGGCGGACGGCACGGCCATGACGGCCTTCGTCAAGACCCCCGACGCCAAGGACCTGGCCTACCTCGGCTCGGTGCCCTACGACCCGATCTTCGGTCGCGGTGTGGGCGCCGGGCTGCGCAAGGACGACACCGAACTCAAGGCCCGCCTGGACAAGGCCATCACGACCCTGCTGGCGAGCAGGGACTATGACGAACTCTCCCGGAGCTACTTCGGTACCAGCGTGAAACCGGCGTTCTGAACACCGTTCCCGGTACACCACCGCCCCTTGTAGGAGCAGGGCTTGCCCGCGAAGGCGTCCCCGGGATCGCTGAAAGGCTTCGCGGGCAAGCCCTGCTCCTACAGGACGGTGCCGATTTCAGAAACGGCGGTAGGTGCGAAGTTTGAGGTCAGTGACGGGAGAGTGAAATGCCAGCAATGTTCGAATTGATCGATTTCAGCGAGCAGGGATGGGGCAGTGCGCTGCTCAAGGGGCTCTGGATGACCCTGCAGATTTCCGCCGGGGCCTTCGTCGTCGGGCTGTTGATCGGCCTGCTGGTGGCCTGCCTGAAAGTCGGCGGGCCGCGGCCGGTGGCGGCGCTGATGCGCGGCTACACCACCCTGTTCCGCGCGGTGCCGGAGCTGTTGCTGATCCTGCTGCTGTACTACGTCGGTTCCATGCTGCTCAACTCGCTGCTGGCCCATTTCGGGCAGGCGGCGGTGAATGTCAGCGGGCCGCTGGCGGCGATCCTGGTGCTGGGGCTGGTGCAGGGCGCCTATGCCTCGGAGATCTTCCGCGCGGCGATCCAGGCGATTCCCTACGGCCAGATCGAGGCGGCCAAGGCCTATGGCCTGACCGGGCTGGCCCTGTTCCGGCGGGTGACGCTGCCGATCATGGCGCCCCATGCCCTGGCCGGCATGGCCAACCTGTGGATCAACCTGATCAAGGACAGTGCGCTGATCAGCGTGGTCGGCACCAACGAGCTGTTGTACACCGCCAAGCAGGGGGCGGGTTCGACGCGGCACTACCTGTTGTTCTACCTCACTGCCGCCGCGCTGTATTACGCGGTGACGCTGGTGTCCAACTACCTGTCGGGACGGCTCGAGCGGCGCATTCGTCGCTGGATGCCTTTGGCTGAGTGAACGCAATGATTCCAGCGTGGATATTCGAGTACACGGCACTGTTGGGGCGCGGCTTGCAGACCACCGTCGGCATCCTGCTGATTTCCAGCGTGCTGGGCTTCATCCTGGCCGTGCTGGTGGCCCTGGCGCGGTTGTCGAAGAACCGCCTGCTGGCCAGGGCCAGCCTGTTCTACACCAGCGTGCTGCGCGGCACGCCGCTGCTGATCCAGATCTACATCTTCTACTACGGCCTGGGCAGCCTGTTCGCGCAGTTCCCGCCGATTCGCGGCAGTTTTCTCTGGCCTTATCTGCGCGACGGCTACTGGTACATCGTCTTCGCCCTGGTGCTGTCGGTGGGCGCCTATGTCGGCGAGGTGATCCGCGGTGGGCTGCTGGCGGTACCCAAGGGCGAGATGGAGGCGGCTTCGGCCTTCGGCATGACGCCGCGCCAGGCACTGTTGCGGGTGCGTCTGCCACGGGCCCTGCGGTTGCTGCTGCCGACCCTGGCGGGGGAGACGGTGATGCTGCTCAAGTCCACGGCGCTGGCCTCGACCATCGCGGTGATCGACCTGCTGGGGGCGGCCAACGTGGTGCGCGCGCAGACCCTGCAGGTGTACCAGCCGCTGCTGCTGGTGGCCGGCGTCTATGTCTGTCTGACGTTCCTGATCGAGGCGCTGTTCGCCTTCGCCGAACGGCGCGGCACACCGCTGCGCAGGTCGGTGTGATGAACCGGCCCCGGGGTGACGCCGGCCTGGTTGAGCCTGCCTCACGGGACGTCGTCGGTGTCGAATGCGCCGTTTCGCAACCCCTTTATCCAGCACCGGCAGATGTGCAGGCCGTTGGCGGGGCTGAAGGTCTCGGGGTTCAGGCACCACTCGAGCCAGAGTCCGTTGAGCATCGCCGATAGACCGATGGCGGCCAGGCGGGTGTCACGGATCACGAAGCCTTCGCTGTCGGCCAGGTCGTCGAGCAGGCGATGGATCAGGTCGAGGTAGGCGCCGTAGCTGCGTTCGTGGGACTGGCTGACGTGTTCGGAATGGCGGATCAGGCTCCAGAACACCACCCAGACGCCCAGCAGTTGCGGGTCCAGGACCCTGGGTGAGAAGGAACCGACCAGGAACGCCTCGAGTTTTTCCGCGGCGCTGCCGGCCTGGTTGACTTCGTCGAGCAGGCTGCTGGTCAGTTCGCTGGCGAGCTTGTGGTAGGTGTCGGCGATCAGGGCGTCGAGGGTGCCGAAGTGGTGATTGAGCAGGCCGACGGAGACCCCGGCCTCGCTGGCGATACGTCGCACCGAGATGCCGGCATGACCGTCCCGGGCCAGGCAGCGCAGGGTGGCGGCGATCAGCAGGTCGCGACGCTCGTCGGGTTCGGCACGGCGGAATTTGGGAGAGGCGGTTGGCACGCGATGTTCCTTTGTTCGAGAGAGCGGATGGGCGGGTGCCTCACGGCGGTCCGGCAAGCCGCTGCCAGAAGTATCCAGTGGGCACCGGATGTGCGGCGGGCGCGACCACTGCGGGAACGGGCTTGCCCGTGAGAGCTTAGTTGAACGAATGTTCAATTTCCACTGTCGACGGCAACGATTTTCAACCTTCAATGAGGGGAGGGCGGGGGCATGGCGCAGGATGTTTCGTTCAGTGTGCGCAACAACAACGGCGATCCGGTCCGGGTCGGCGCCTGGCGCTTCGGCGAGCCTGGCGACGGCCTGAAGGTGCACCTGCAGGCCGGGGTCCATGCCGATGAGATCGCCGGCATGCTGGTGCTGCACCTGCTGCTGCAGCGCCTGGCCGGCGCCGAGGCCGCGGGCCGGCTCCGGGGCAGTGTGACCGTGGTGCCGCAGGCCAACCCGCTGGGCATCGGGCAGTTTCGCCAGGGACGGATCCTCGGGCGTTTTCACGAGGCCACCGGGCAGAACTTCAACCGCGGGTTCGACCAGTCGGCGGTGTTGGGGCGGTGCGCGACCAATGTCCAGGCATGGCAGCGCCAACTGGTGGAACTGGCGGCTCCGGCGGATGTGGTGCTGGACCTGCACACCGATGACGAGGCGCTGCCCTACCTCTACCTGCACCGCAGCTTCTGGCCCCGCGGCCGGACCCTGGCGGCCGCGATGAAGATGGACGTGGCAATCATCTGGGACGATGGCGGCGACGGTTCCTTCGAGGAAACCCTCATCGCCCCCTGGTTGCGGGCCGGCGAGACGGCCGGGCGCATGGCGGCGACCCTGGAGTTGCGCGGGCAGGGCGATGTCGCCGACCGTTTCGCCGAGCAGGATGCCGCCGGCCTGTATGCCTGGCTGTGTGCCCAGGGGGTGATCGCCGAGGACCTGGCGGTGGCTGACTGGCCGGTGGCGGCCATGGAAATGGGACACATGGAAACCATCCTGGCACCGTGCCCCGGCGTGCTGGTGTTTGAGCGGGAACTGGGCGAGCAGGTCGAGGAGGGCCAGCGGTTTGCGCGGATCATCGGTCGCCCGGGAGACCCGTCCTCGGAGGTGGTGCTGTATGCCGAGCAGGCCGGCCGCATGCTGACGCGCCATCGCGACCGGCTGGTGCCCCAGGGCATGGTGGTGGCGAAGTTCACCGGCAGTCGCCTGTCGCGCAACTGGGCCGGTGGTTTGCTGGACCCAAACTGAGCGGCGCGTTCAGACCGCCAGGCGCAGGTCGTACAGCTGGCCGCTGCGAGCCAGCAGGTTGGCGTGATGCCGCTCCAGCGCCAGGACCTCCTCGGCCAGGTTGTCCAGCAGCAGGCGGCCACGGGCGGTGAGTTCGCGGCTGCCGGTCAGCGTCGCCAGGGCCCGGCCCAGGCCGCGCAGGATGAACACCAGGTGGTGCTCGGCGCGCTGCATTTCGCTGGCCGGGCGCTGGCGCACGCGCTCCAGGTACTTGAGCCGCATGAGCTGGGCGAAGAACGCCTGGAAATATTCGGCCAGGCCACAGGGGCGGTTCGACCAGGGCAGGAAGTACAGGCGTTCCTCATCGGCCTGGGGATCGACGATCGGGCAGATCTCCTCGATGCAATACAGCAACTGGTGGGCGGTTTCGCGCACCAGTGACTCTTCGACCTCGAGCAGCGAGTGGTCCCTGGCCGAGAGCAGGATCGCGCCGCTGTAGCGCCTGGCCGAGCCGCTGCGCAAGTGACTGTCCGGCAGGTAGCAGATGAGCCGGACCAGGTGACGGAACTGCTCGTGACAGCCGGGCCAGGTCAGGGCGATGCGCGACAGCGCGACATTCACCACATCGCTGAAGAAATGGATGGAATAGCCAGTGTTCTCCAGGCGCTGGCGGGTCGCCTCGTCGCTCGGGAATTCGTAGCAGGGCGCGAGTTCGGCGGCGATCAGCGGGTCGATATCGAAGCGGCGCACGGGTGGGCGGTTGGCGTGCTGGTGCTCCGCGGCTGCCCGGGCGAGGCGCTGCAGCAGCTCCGGCAAGGCCCGCAGGCTCTCCAGCAGGACCCCGCGAGCCGATTGCAGGCCGTCGAGGACCTGGTAGGTCAGGCCGACGCAGCGGCGTGCCCAGATCTGGAAGGCCGGTTCATTGAGGGTTGCCCGTCGCTCGACGGCTGGCAGCAGGATCAGGCTGGCCGTGCTGGCGAAGAACCCGCCGAGTTCGGGCGTGGCGGGAAACAGGCGATAGGCTTCGGCATAGAGGGTGGCGAGGGTGGTGTAGCGGTCCTGGTCGATCTGGTCCAGCAGGCGACTGAAACGGTTGGGCGACGCGTCGGGCATGAAAGTATTGTGCTGGAACAGGTTGTCGAGTTCAGCCGGATGTTTTGGATGCATGCGGGATGGCCTCCTGGCACAAGTTTCCGTTTTTATCGTGAAAGTCCATTTGCTGGACTTGGCCTTATGACTTGCCTTTTTGATCTGTGGTTGCTGAAGCTTTGGATTCAAAGGGTTGTAGAGGGGTTTCGCTATTTGCCGGGTTTGAATATAACGGCTGGATTTCCATTTTCAATATTCTTTAGGTTTCTTCGGATTAAAGATGCTTGTTGTTTTTATTCTGGTTATTCAGGTGTTTTCTTACATGTAGTTGGCTGGTGAGATAAGTCTGTAGGTCGGTTCGGTTCATGGCGTTTTCAGTGATTCGCTGGAGCGGGTTCCGCAGCCTGGGTGACGGCCTGGGAGCGATCCATGGCCGGCGAGCGACTGGCGGCTCTTGTCAGGAAAATCCCATAGGAGTACAAATGTACTCCATGACGAATCTGACTCCCCGCCGTTCCGCCATCCTGACCTTCATCCGCGAACGCATCGCGGACCACGGCCAGCCCCCGAGCCTCGCCGAGATCGCCGAGGCCTTTGGTTTCGCCTCGCGCAGCGTGGCGCGCAAGCACGTGGTGGCCCTGGCCGAGGCCGGCTTCATCGAGGTCAATGCCCATCAGGCGCGGGGCATCCGCCTGCTCAACCAGTCCGCACGTCCGGCCCTGCTGGAAATCCCGCTGCTGGGGCGGGTGGCGGCGGGGCGGCCGATCGATGTCGATGCGCAGGTTCACGAGCGCCTGTGGCTCGACCCGGCGCTGTTTTCCCGCACGCCGGACTTCCTGTTGCGGGTCCAGGGTGATTCGATGATTGGCGACGGCATCCTCGATGGCGACCTGGTGGCGGTGCGGCGCAATGTCGAGGTGCGCAACGGCCAGATCGTCGTCGCCCGACTCGATGGCGAAGTCACCATCAAGCGTTTCGAACGCAGTGCGACCGGTATCCGCCTGCTGGCCCGCAACCCGGCCTATGCCCCGATCGTCGTCGACCCTGAACACCAGGAACTGGCCATCGAAGGGGTGTTCTGCGGCCTGGTGAGGCAAGGCTGATGGGGGCCGTGGTCGCGCTCGATTCGCTGCTCGATGAGCGGCGGGTCTGGAAGGGCCGGCCGGCGGTACAGGCCGCCCGCCTGCCCTCGACCGGGCATGCCCGGTTGGATGCGGTGCTGCCCGGCGGTGGCTGGCCGGAGTCGGCGTTGACGGAGATCCTCATCGCCGGCGAGGGCGTGGGCGAGTTGCAACTGCTCTGGCCGACCCTGGCGCGCCTGTCGGCCAGCGGTGAGCGAGTCGTGCTGGTGGCGCCGCCTCATGTGCCTTACCCCCAGGCCTGGCTCGGCGCTGGCGTGGACCTGCGGCAGTTGTCGGTGATCCAGGCCGCTCCCCGTGATGCCCTGTGGGCCGCCGAGCAGTGCCTTCGCTCCGGCAGTTGCGGTGCCGTGCTGTGCTGGCCGCAACAGGCCGATGACCGGGCGCTGCGGCGCTTGCAGGTGGCGGCGGAAAGTGGCCAGACCCTGGCATTCGCCTATCGCTCGCTGGAGGAGGCGATCAACCCGTCGCCCGCTTCCCTGCGGCTCGCCATCGATGGCAGGCCCGCGCAGTTGCGCGTGCTCAAGTGCCGGGGTGGGTTGGCCTATCCGGCACCGATCGCCTTCGGCGCGGGGCATTGAGGTTGGCATGCGCTGGGTCTGCATCGTGTTCCCGCAATTGGCGCTGGACGGCGTGCTGCGGCGAATCCCCGAGCCCGATGCGCCACTGGCGCTGCTGAGCGGTTCGCCGCAACGGCGGGTGCTGCAGGCGGTGAACGCCTCGGCCCGGGCCCTGGGCCTGCGCCCCGGACAATCGCTGACGGCCGCCCATGCGCTGACCAAGGCGTTCGCCACGGCCGAATACGACCCTGCCGAGATCGAGCAGTGGCAGCAGTTGCTCGCCGCCTGGGCCTACGGCTTCAGTTCCCAGGTCAGCCTGCGTTATCCCCGGGCCCTGCTGTTCGAGATCGAGTCCAGCCTGGGCCTGTTCGGCCCCTGGCCGCAGTTGGAGGCGCGCCTGCGCAGGGAGTTGACCGAACTGGGTTTTCGTCACCGGATCGTGGTTGCGCCCCATCCGGCGGCGGCCAGGGTGTTGGCCAATGCCTACGATGGCCTGGCCCTGGCCGACGAGGCCGCCCTGCGACAGGCCCTGGGGCAGATGTCCATCGACCGGGTCGGGCTGGAGCAGGGCGCGGCCACGGCCTTGTCACGCATGGGCCTGCGCACCCTGCAGCAGGTGCTGGCGTTGCCCCGGCACAGCCTGGCCCGGCGCTTCGAGGCGTCGTTGCTCAAGCATATCGACACCCTGCTGGGCGAGCGGCCGCTGGCCCTGGCGTTCTACCAGCCGCCGGATCGTTTCGCCGCGCGGATCGAACTGAACTTCGACGTGACGTCCCACCAGGCCTTGCTGTTTCCCCTGCGGCGGTTGACCGGCGACCTGGCGGCGTTTCTCTGTGGCCGCGACAGCGGTGTGCAGCGCTTCGACCTGCTGCTGGAACATGCCGAAGGCGTCGACACGCGGATCAAGGTCGGTCTGCTCAGTGCCGAGCGTGACCCGGCGATGCTGTTCGAACTGGCCCGTGGGCGCCTGGAGCAGATCCAGGTCGAGTCGGCGGTGCGCGGTTTTCGTCTGGAGGCCGAGGACCTGCCGGCGTTCGTCCCCCAACACCGCGAGCTGTTCGACGAACGCCCGCAACAGTCCTTGCCCTGGGAGCAACTGCGCGAACGCCTGCGCGCCCGGCTGGGCGACGAGGCCGTGCAGGGCCTGTGCTTCCAGGCCGACCACCGTCCCGAATGCGCCTGGCAGCCGCTGGCCGCCAGTACGCCGGGCCCACTGTCCCAGGCCGGGCCGCTGCGTCCGGGCTGGTTGCTCAGGGAACCGCTGCCGCTGCCCGAGCAGGCGGCGCGGGTGTTGCTCGGGCCGGAACGCATCGAGTCGGGCTGGTGGGACGGCGCGGATGTGCGCCGCGACTACTATCGGGTCGAGATCCGTGGCGGCCGGCAGGGCTGGGCCTATCGTCCGGCAGGTGAGGGCGGCCCGCTGCTGCTGCAGGGCTGGTTCGCATGAGTGGCGAATACGCCGAATTGCATTGCCTGTCGAACTTCAGCTTCCAGCGCGGTGCTTCCAGTGCCCGGGAACTGTTCGAGCGGGCTCGTGAGCAGGGTTATCAAGCCCTGGCGATTACCGACGAGTGCACCCTGGCCGGTATCGTGCGTGCCTGGCAGGCAGCGCAGGACACCGGCTTGCCGCTGATCATCGGCAGCGAGATGCGGATCGCGAACGGCCCCCGTGTCGTCCTGCTGGTGGAGGACCTGGCGGGATACCAGGTGCTCTGCCGGTTGATCACCCAGGCCCGGCGGCGGGTGGAGAAGGGCCGATACCAGGTGCTGCGCGAGGATTTCGAACAGGCGCTGCCGGGGCTATTGGCCCTGTGGCTACCGGGCCCGGACCTGGCCGAGGCCGATGGGCGCTGGTTGCGCGAGCGTTTTCCCGAACGGCTGTGGCTGGCGGTGGAGCTGCATTGCGGCGAAGACGATGAAGGGCGCCTGACCCGCCTGCAGGCCCTGGCCGCGACACTGGCGATCCCTGCCGTGGCCAGCGGCGACGTGCATATGCATGTGCGTAGCCGCCGTGCCTTGCAGGACACCATGACCGCCATCCGCCTGCACGTGCGCGTGGCCGATGCCGGGCAGCAGTTGTATCCCAATGGCGAACGGCATTTGCGCAGCCTCGATGTCCTGCGCGGTCTCTATCCGCCAGCCTTGCTGGCCGAGAGCCTGGTGATTGCCCGGCGTTGCCGCTTTACCCTCGACCAGCTGAATTACCAGTATCCCCGCGAGCTGGTACCCGAGGGGCAGACTCCGGCTTCCTGGTTGCGCCACCTGACGGAGCAGGGGCTTCGCCGACGCTGGCCCGAGGGGATCAGCCAGCGGGTCCGGGATCTGATTGAAAAGGAACTGAAGCTGATCGCCGAACTGGACTACGACAGCTATTTCCTGACAGTGCAGGACATCGTCCAGTTTGCCCGTAGCCAGGGCATCCTCTGCCAGGGTCGTGGCTCGGCGGCGAACTCGGTGGTCTGTTATGCCCTGGGGGTCACCGAACTGAACCCGGATCGCACCAACATGCTGTTCGAGCGCTTCCTGTCCCGCGAGCGCAACGAGCCGCCGGATATCGACGTCGACTTCGAGCACGAACGCCGCGAAGAGGTGCTGCAGTACGTCTTCCGTCGTTACGGCCGCGGGCGGGCGGCATTGACCGCGGTGGTCAGCACCTATCACGGCGCGGGGGCGGTGCGCGATGTGGCCAAGGCGCTGGGCCTGCCCCCGGACCAGGTCAATGCCCTGGCCGATGCCTGCGGCCGCTGGAGCGACGAGCCGCCGTCGGCCGAGCGGCTGCGGGAAAACGGCTTCGACCCCGACAGCCCGGTGTTGCGCCGGGTGCTGGGGTTGACCCGGCAACTGATCGGTTTTCCCCGGCACCTGTCCCAGCACCCGGGCGGCTTCGTGATTTCCGAGCAGCCGCTGGACACCCTGGTGCCGGTGGAAAACGCCAGCATGGCCGAGCGGACGATCATCCAGTGGGACAAGGACGACCTGGACAAGGTCGGGCTGCTCAAGGTCGATGTACTGGCCCTGGGCATGCTCAGCGCCCTGCGCCGCTGTTTCGACCTGGTGCAGCAGTATCGCGGCGGGCCGCGCTGGACCCTGGCGAGCATTCCGGCGGACGATGCGGCGACCTACGAAATGATCGGCCGGGCCGACACCATCGGTGTGTTCCAGATCGAGTCGCGGGCGCAGATGTCGATGCTGCCGCGGCTCAGGCCGAAGAACTTCTATGATCTGGTGATCGAGGTGGCGATTGTCCGTCCGGGGCCGATCCAGGGTGGCATGGTGCATCCGTACCTGCGTCGGCGACACGGCCATGAGCCCGAGACCTATCCGTCAGACGATCTCAAGGAAGTCCTGAAGCGGACCCGGGGCGTGCCGCTGTTCCAGGAGCAGGTGATGCAGATCGCGGTGGTCGCGGCAGGCTATACGCCCGGCGAGGCCGACCAGTTGCGCCGCTCCATGGCGGCCTGGAAACGCCACGGTGGGCTTGAACCCCATCGTCAGCGACTGGCCGATGGTATGGCGGCGCGTGGCTACAAGCCGGAGTTCGCCGCGCAGATCTTCGAGCAGATCAAGGGCTTTGGCAGCTACGGTTTTCCCGAGTCCCATGCCGCCAGTTTTGCCCTGCTGACCTATGCCAGTTGCTGGCTCAAGTGCCATGAGCCGGCGGCGTTCGCCTGTGCGCTGATCAACAGTTGGCCGATGGGCTTCTACAGTCCGGACCAGATCCTCCAGGATGCCCGGCGTCACCGCTTGCGGATTCGTCCGGTGGATGTCCGCGCCAGTACCTGGGATTGCAGCCTGGAGCCGGACGAGGGGCCGCAGCCGGCGCTGCGCCTGGGGCTGCGGATGATCCGCGGCTTTCGCGAGGAGGATGCGCGGCAGATCGAGGCGGCCAGGCAGGGCAGGGGCTTTGCGGATATTGCCGACCTGATCGAGCGGGCGCGGCTCGATGGCCGGACCCGCGAGCTGCTGGCGGATGCCGGCGCCCTGCGTGGCCTGGCGGGCAATCGTTACCGGGCCCGCTGGGAGGTAGCCGGGGTCGACCCGCAACTGGGCCTGTTCGCCGGCTTGTCACGGGAGGCCGAGACCGCCGTGGCCCTGCCGCGGCCAAGTGTCGGCGAGGACCTGCAGGCCGACTATGCCAGCCTGGGCACGACCCTCGGACCGCATCCGCTGGCCTTGCTGCGTGGGCAACTGCGTGCCTTGCGCTGCCGCAGTTCGCGGGAACTGCTGGCGCTCGAACATGGGCGGCCGGTGAGCATCGTTGGCCTGGTGACCGGCCGCCAGCGTCCGGGTACGGCCAGCGGCGTGACTTTCGTCACCCTGGAAGACGAGTTCGGCAACACCAACGTGGTGGTCTGGCGCGACCTGGCCGAACGCCAGCGACAGGTGCTGGTGGGTTCGCAATTGCTGAGGGTGGATGGGCGCCTGGAAACCGAGGGCGAGGTGCGCAATGTGATTGCCGGGCGCCTGAGCGACCTGAGTCCGATGCTGGCGGACATCACCGTGCGCAGCCGGGATTTCCGCTGATCTTTCTGGCCTTGTGCGACCCTCTCTGCGGGCAGGGCTTGCCCGCGGACAGCCCCCCGGAGTCGACGCCTCAATCCTCCGCCTTGACCGTCGCCACATCGTCGGCCTTGACCCGCACCTTCTTTCCGGAGATGTCCCGGAACTCATAGAACCCATCGGCACCGTGGGTCTTCGGCATGTCCCTGGTCAGGTACTGGGTGCCGTTCTGCAAGGTCACGACCGTGGGCGTCGAGCAGCCGCCCAGGGCCAGCAGGGCTGCCGTCAACAGTGACAGGCTCAGGGTTCTCGCTTTCATGGGTATCTCCAGACTCACGGGTTGATGATCATCCGTATCGCAAATTGCCGGCTCAGACAGGGTGAGCGGACCCGCAGGCTGTGCCTATAATCGGCTCGAACGTTGTTCCCAGTCGCCAGCCGGAAGCCTTTCATGACCGATCTTTCGTCGTTCGCCATCACGCAAAAATGGCCCGCTCAACATCCAGACCGCCTCCAGCTGTATTCGTTGCCGACCCCCAACGGCGTCAAGGTGTCGATCCTGCTCGAAGAGCTGGGCCTGCCCTACGAGCCGCACCTGGTCAGCTTCGCCACCAACGACCAGTTGACCCCGCAGTTCATGTCGTTGAACCCCAACAACAAGATCCCTGCCATTATCGACCCGGATGGCCCGGGCGGCCAGCCGCTGCCGCTGTTCGAGTCCGGGGCGATCCTGGTCTATCTCGCCGAGAAGACCGGTCGTTTCCTCTCCGTGGACCCGGCCACCCGCTATGAAACCCTCCAGTGGCTGATGTTCCAGATGGGCGGAATCGGCCCGATGTTCGGCCAGCTCGGCTTCTTCAACAAATTCGCCGGCAAGGACTACGAGGACAAGCGGCCACGCGACCGTTATGTCGCCGAAAGCAGGCGCCTGCTGGGGGTGCTCAACCAGCGCCTGGAGAACCGCCGCTGGATCATGGGCGACGACTACAGCATCGCCGATATCGCCACCTTCCCATGGATTCGCAACCTGATCGGCTTCTACGAGGCCGGCGAGCTGGTGGGCATCCAGGACTTCCCCCACGTCACCCGCGCGCTGGAGGCGTTCCTCGCCCGGCCGGCGGTGATCAAGGGGCTGACCATTCCGGGTTGAGTCGACTGTGCGAAGCCTGGCCGGTCAGCCCAGGCGTTCGGCAAGCAAGGGCAGCAATTGCTCGCAGGAGGCTGCGAATTTGTAGTCCAGCAGTTCATCGGCGCGGGTCTTGCCCAGGTTGATGGCAATCAGCGGCTTGCCGCGTTCGGCCACGCGCTTGCACAGGCGAAAGGCCGAATAGGCCATCAGCGACGAGCCGACCACCAGCAGCCCCGCCGCCTGCTCGGCGCAGGCCAAGGCGCGGCTGGCGGTCGCCGGGGCGACGTTTTCGCCGAAGAACACCACATCCGGTTTCAGCCGCTCGCCCTGGCAGTGGGGGCAGCGGGGGACCTGGAAGTCCGACTCGAAATGGGCATCGAGCAGGGTGTCGCCATCGGGCGCCTGGTCCGCCTCGATCTCCAGCAGATAGGCGTTCTGTGTTTCCAGCGCGTGCTGCACGGCATCGCGCTCCAGGCGGATGCCGCAATCCAGGCACAACACCTTGTGCAGGCTGCCATGCAGCTCGATCACGTCATGGCTGCCGGCCTGGTCGTGCAGGGTATCGACATTCTGCGTGATCAGGCCGCTCAGGTGCTGGCCTGCCTGCAGGCTGGCCAGCGCCCGGTGGGCGGCATTCGGCCGTGCCTGGCGCACCCGTGGCCAGCCGAGCATGGCCCGGGCCCAGTAGCGACGGCGGGCCTGGGGCGAACCGAGAAACTCCTGGATCATCATCGGCGCCTTGCCCCGGCGTACGCCGGCGCTGTCGCGGTAGTCGGGGATGCCGGAGGAGGTGCTGATGCCGGCACCGGTCAGCACCAGAAAGGGTTGCCCGGCCATCAGGGGCAGCAGGGTTTCCAGGGCGCTGTCGACTTGCGGGTCGGGCATGAGGTCATCTCCGGTGGGCGAAAGGCGGGCGGCAAACCAAGCATAGTCGCAGGGTTTCCCGGGGAACAAGCTTGCCCTTGCGCACTGGTCGCGGCGCGTAGGATAGTGCCTTCAGTGAACGGATGCTTGAGGTTCAGCCCCATGGTGTACAGCATTCGCCTGGCCCGTGACGAGGATGCCGAAGCCATCAGCCAGGTGATCATCCAGGCTCTGCGTGAGAGCAATGCCGCGGATTATCCGGCAGCGGTGATCGACCGCGTCGAACAGCGCTTCGGCCCGCAGGATGTGCGCAGCCTGCTGGGCATTCGGAGCATGCTGGTGGCCCAGCAGGGAGAGCGGATCATCGGCACCGCCAGCCTCGATGGCGAGGTGGTGCGCAGCGTGTTCGTGGCGCCGCGGGCCCAGGGCTCTGGCGTCGGCCGGGCCCTGTTGGCCGAGGTGGTCCGGCTGGCCCGGGAGGCGGGTGTCGGGTGGTTGAAGGTGCCCTCGACGGTGACCGCCGAAGGCTTTTACGCACGGCTGGGGTTCGAGGCTGTGCGTGATGTCTGGCACGGCGAGGAACGCACCATCGTCATGCAACTGCGGCTGGTCGCCTGAGCGCCTCAATCGTCGCGGGTCAGTACTTCCAGCAGTTCGATCTCGAACGTCAGGTCGGCACCGGGCGCCACCCGCGAGCCCATGCCGCGCTCGCCATAGGCCAGGTGCGCCGGCACGAACAGCCGGCGCTTGCCGCCGACCTTCATGCCCATCAGGCCGATATCCCAGCCCTTGATCACCCGGCCGGTGCCGATCACGCACTGGAACGGCTTGCCGCGGCTGTAGGAAGAATCGAATTCGCTGCCATCGGCGAGCGTGCCGCGGTACTGGGTAGTGATCAGCGCGCCCTTGACCACAGCCTTGCCGTCGCCTTCGAGCAGGTCGGTGACCTGCAGTTCTGTCTGTGTCATGACGTCTCCAGGGGGGCTACCCCATGAATGATTTCCAGCTCGGCGCGCCGAGGGCGTGGTGGATGTCGAGCAGGGTGATTTCGCCGAGCAGGCGGGGCGTGGCGGTCCGTTCGGATCAACACAAGCAACATGCGGGAGAGGCGCCTGTTATTGCGGGTGAAAAACAGCGTGCAGGTATAGCAAAATCGACTCTCTCGAACAAGAAGAGTGACGGGCGTCGACGGGCTGTCTTTACGCGGCGCTTGCCGGCGGCCGGCGTGACCTCGGTCGAGGATCGAGGCACATTGCCACTAAACCGCTATGGCGCACCTTGAGCATGGATTAAGATAGCCACTTGCTATTAACCTTTTGCGTGCCCATGTTCAAGTTGACTGGTTTTCACGGATGAGCGAGTGGATCGAGGCGTTTGTCGCGGTGTCGATGGTTGCCCTGATCGTCGTGTTCTGGTGGCGCGGGCGCCAGGCTCGTCGGGAGCTGGCTGAGTGCCGGACGCTCTTGCACCGGTTGAGCGAGTGCAACCGGCGCGGCGAGACCGGTGACGATGCCGAGCGTTTCCGGCGCAGCCAGTATTTCGCCCGGATCGGCACCTGGGACTGGGATGTCGATACCGAGAAGCTCTACTGGTCGGAAGCCATCTACGGCATGTTCGGCTACAAGGTCGACGAAGTGGTCCCGTCCTACGAACTGTTTTGCGCCAGCGTGCACCCCGATGACCGGGACAGGGTACGTGCCGGCGAGTTGCGCTGCATCGAGACCGGTGAGAACCACGATGAGGAATACCGGGTGATCTGGCCGGATGGCAGTATCCACTGGCTGCGCGAGACCGGTAACGTGGTGAAGAACGTCCACGATTCGGTGGTCAAGATGATGGGTGTGGTCCGCGACATCACCGAGGAAAAGGCCTGGGCCAGCCAATTGCATACCCTGGCCCACAACGATGCCCTGACCGGGCTGCCCAATCGCCTGGTACTGGAGGAACGGCTGTGCCGGGCCCTGGAGCGTGCCCGTGATGGCGGAACGCGGGTGATCCTGGTGTTTCTCGACCTGAACGGCTTCAAGGAAATCAACGATGCCCATGGTCACGCCGCCGGCGACCAGATCCTGATCGCCACCGCGAACCGCCTGAAGAACCTGATGCGGGTCTCCGATACCGTGGCGCGCATCGGCGGCGACGAGTTCGTGCTGATTTTCGAGGGGTTGGCGCAACAGGGGATTGGCCTGTCGGAAGAGATTCATCGCCTGTGTGGGAAGGTGCTGATCGAGCTGTCGGTACCGATCAGCCTCGACGAACAGCCGATTCGTATCGGTTCCAGCCTGGGCGTGGCGGTTTTCCCCGATCATGCCGTGAGCATGGACACCTTGATCCACATCGCCGACCTGGCGATGTACGACGCCAAGCGCAGTGGCAACAACCAGTATCGCCTGGGCCGATCGGCCGTGCTGGCGGCCGGTATCGACTGAATATCCGCACGTCGTGGGAACCACGCATAAACGCATGTAGGACATGCACATCGTCCAGGCTGCGATTTCCTGTCCGAATAGAGTATTGTGGTGGTCTGCGCAAAAAAGTCATAAACCCGGGGTATCCGGGCAGTTATCAGATTGAGGGTGTCATGGGTCAGGAAAGCATCAACTGGGACAAGCTGGGTTTCGACTACATCAAGACCGACAAGCGCTACCTGTCTTACTTCCGCAAGGGGGAGTGGGACAATGGCGTGTTGACCGAAGACAACGTCCTGCACATCAGCGAAGGCTCGACCGCGCTGCATTACGGCCAGCAGTGCTTCGAGGGCCTGAAGGCCTACCGTTGCAAGGATGGTTCGATCAACCTGTTCCGGCCTGACCAGAACGCCGCACGCATGCAGCGCAGCTGTGCCCGCCTGCTGATGCCGGCGCCGTCGACCGAAGCCTTCGTCGAGGCCTGCCGCCAGGTCGTCAAGGCCAACGAGCGTTTCATTCCGCCGTACGGCACTGGCGGTGCGCTGTACCTGCGTCCGTTCGTGATCGGCGTGGGTGACAACATCGGCGTGCGTACCGCACCGGAGTTCATCTTCTCGATCTTCTGCATCCCGGTCGGCCCGTACTTCAAGGGCGGCATGAAGCCGCACAACTTCGTGATCTCCAGCTACGACCGCGCAGCTCCCCAGGGCACCGGTGCAGCCAAGGTCGGCGGCAACTACGCGGCCAGCCTGCTGCCGGGCTCCGAAGCCAAGAAAAATGGCTTCGCCGACAGCATCTACCTGGATCCGCTGACCCATTCGAAGATCGAGGAAGTGGGTTCGGCCAACTTCTTCGGCATCACCGCCAACAACGAGTTCGTGACGCCGAAGTCGCCTTCGGTACTGCCGGGTATCACCCGTCTGTCGCTGATCGAGCTGGCCGAATCGCGCCTGGGCCTGAAAGTGGTGGAAGGTGATGTGCTGATCGACAAGATCGGCGACTTCACCGAAGCCGGTGCCTGCGGTACCGCCGCGGTGATCACGCCGATCGGCGGCATCGAGTACCAGGGCAAGTTGCACGTGTTCCACAGCGAAACCGAGGTCGGCCCGGTGACCCAGCGCCTGTACAAGGAACTGACCGGCGTGCAGACCGGTGACATCGAGGCGCCAGCCGGTTGGATCGTCAAGGTCTGATCGACTACTGAGCCCGGCTGTCTGAAAGCCCGGGGCGAGTGATCGCCTCGGGCTTTTCTGTTTTTGCGACGTGCTGAACGGGCCTTTTGCCGGGTGGCGCTTGCATGTGGCGTGATCTCGGAATACTGTATGGATAATCAGTGTTCGAGTATGTCCCATGCAACTCATCGCCAAGCTCGGCATTCTCGCCGACGCCGCCAAATACGATGCCTCGTGCGCCAGCAGCGGCGCGCCCAAGCGCAGTTCCCGTGGCCGTGACGGGCTCGGTGCCACCGACGGCATGGGCATCTGCCATAGTTTCACCCCGGACGGCCGCTGCGTTTCGCTGCTCAAGGTGCTGCTGACCAACTTCTGCCTCTACGATTGCCAGTACTGCGTCAACCGCCGTTCCAGCAATGTGCCGCGGGCACGGTTCACGCCGGAGGAGGTGGTGCGCCTGACCCTCGATTTCTACCGGCGCAACTGCATCAGCGGGCTGTTCCTCAGCTCCGGCATCATCCGCTCGGCCGACTACACCATGGAGCAACTGATCCGGGTGGCGCGGCTGTTGCGCGAGGAGCACCAGTTCCGTGGCTACATCCACCTCAAGACCATTCCCGACGCCGACCCGCTGCTGATCGAGGAGGCCGGGCGCCTGGCGGACCGTCTGAGCGTGAACATCGAGCTACCCACCGAGGCCAGCCTCAAGCGCCTGGCGCCGGAGAAGCGGGTGACCACCATCCGCCAGGCCATGGGGACCATCCACCTCGGCCAGCAGGCGGTGGCGGGCGAGGCCAGGGCGCCGCGTTTCACCCCGGCCGGGCAGAGCACCCAGGTGATCGTCGGCGCCGATGCCACGGACGACCGCACCATCCTGCGCAACGCCGAATCGCTCTACCAGGGCTATGGCCTCAGGCGCGTCTACTACTCGGCGTTCAGCCCGATCCCCGACAGCCCCGACAGCGTACCGCTGGCTGCGCCCCCCTTGCTGCGTGAACACCGCCTGTACCAGGCCGACTTCCTGATGCGCGGCTACGGCTACAAGGCGGGCGAACTGCTGGAGCAGTCGAGCAACCTGGCGCTGGACATCGACCCCAAGCTCGCCTGGGCGCTGGCCAACCGCGAGGTCTTTCCGCTGGACGTGAACCGTGCCGAACCGGCGTTGCTGGCACGCATTCCGGGGATCGGCCTGCGCAGCGTGCAGCGCATGGTCGCGCTGCGGCGGGAGCGGCGCATTCGCTACGACGACCTGATCCAGCTGCGTTGCGTGCTGGACAAGGCCCGGCCGTTCATCGTCACCAGCGACTATCGGCCGTCCCAGGCGGAAGCCTGCAGCGGCCTGCTGCGCAGTCGCTTGCGCGAGCCCCAGGCACCCCTGCAGATGGGGTTGTGGGGATGATCGCGCTGGACTGTGACGATGATTTCGCGACCTGGCGTGACCAGGCGCGGGTGCTGCTCGGTCATGGTATCGACCCGGTCGACGTGACCTGGAGCCAGGGGCCGGTGGCCGACCTGCTGGCCGGATCCACCCCGTTGCCCACGGGCCCGGGGGTGTTCTGTGCGCGGGTGCCGGCGGCCTTGCTGGCGCAACTCGAACAGGCCGCCCGCTACCGTGGCGAGCAGCGCTGGAATCTGCTCTATGAGGTGCTTTGGCGGGTCGCCCATGGCGACCGCACCGCCATGCTCGCCGGCGACCGCCTGGGCAGCGAGTTGCAACGACGGATCCGCCAGGTCGGTCGCGAGGCCCATCACCTGCATGCCTTCGTGCGCTTCGTGCCGCTGCCCGAGGCCCTGGCCGAGCGACTGCAACTGGACCTGGTGGCCTTCCATGAGCCGGCCCATGACATTCTCGCCAGTGCCAGCGGGCATTTCGCCGAACGACTGGGCCGGCAGCGCTGGCTGATCGCGACGCCGCGTGATGGCATCCGTTTCGATGGCGAAACCCTCGACTACCGGCGCCACTGCCCCGAGCAGTGGCGCCAATGGGCCCGGCATGCCGATGATCCCGGTGCTGAATTGTGGCTGACCTACTACCGGCACATTTTCAACCCGGCCCGGGTCAATCCCGATGCGATGCGCCAGCACATGCCGGGGCGTTTCTGGCGGCATCTGCCGGAAGGGCCGCTGATTCCCCGGCTGGTGGGGCAGGCGCGACAGGGCAAGCAGCGCGACGGGCAGGCGCAGGAGGTGGGGTTGCAGGAGGGCAAGCGGATTGCGGGCCGCAAGGGCTCGCCAGGCCATGGCCTGGCAAGCTGAGGCAAACCGGTTTGGCTGAGCCCGATCAGTCGAGGTGAGTGAACAGATAGTCTTCCGGCAGGCGCGACTTCGGCAGGCTGGCATTGAAGTCGCTGTCGCTGCGATAGCCCAGGCAGACCAGTACCACGCTGGTGAGGCCTTGTGCATGCAGGTTCAGTTCGGCATCCACCGCCTTGGCATCGAAGCCTTCCATCGGCGTGGCATCGATACCCAGCGCGGCGGCACCGAGCAGCAGAGTGCCAAGGGCCAGGTAGGTCTGCTTCTCCATCCAGTGCTGCAGGTCTTTCTGCTCATAGCGGTGCAGGTCGACGAAGCCCGAGCGGATCTGTTGCTGGCCGCTTTTGGCGGTATCGCTGGCGAAGCGTCCGTCGGCCTGTTCCTGCTGCAGCACCTTCTCCAGGTGGCTGTCGCTCATGCCGGTGCGGGTACACAGGGCGATCACGTGGGAGGCATTCAGGATCTTCGGTTCGTTGTAGGCGAAGCGTCCCTCGGCGCCCTTGGCCAGGCGCGCCTTGCTCTTGGCGGTGGAGGCCACGATGAAGTGCGAAGGTTGCGAGTTGACCGATGAAGGGGCGTTGCGCAGCAGGGGCAGCAGTTCGTCGATGGCGGCCTGGGGAATGCGTTTCGAGGCGTCGAAGGCCTTGGTGGTGTAACGCTGGGCGGTGATGTGCGCGAGGTTCATCAGGAACTCCATGGAAGCGGGATGAGGGATTGGCGCTGATTCTGATCTTCGTGCTCGGAGAGATAAAGGGGTAAGATCGGTTAGCTCTTTCACTCCTGGTGTGAAAATGATCCGATTCGATGACCTGGCGCTTTTCGTTCGCTCCGCCGCCCTGGGCAGCTTCTCCAATGCCGCCCGCGAGGTGGACCTGCTGCCTGGCCAGGTCAGCGCGGCGATCCAGCGCCTGGAACGTGAGCTGGACATCTGCCTGTTCGCCCGCTCGACCCGCAGCCTGCGCCTGACCGCCGAAGGCGAGCGCTACCTGCCGTATGCGCGCGGTGTGCTGGAGACCCTGCGCGAAGGGCGCGAGCAACTGCATGTCGAGTGCCTGGAGTTGCAGGGTACCCTGCAGATGGCGGTTTCCTCCGACCTCGGGCGCAACCTGCTGTCACCCTGGCTGATCGAGTTTCGCCGCCTGCATCCGCGGTTGATTCTGCGCCTGTCCGTCTCCGACCAGATTTCCGACGTCTTCCGTGATCCCGTCGATGTCGCGATCCGTTACGGTCAACTCGAGGATGCGAGTTTCGTCGCCTTGCCCCTGGCGGAAAATCGCCGGGTGCTGGTGGCGGCCCCGTCCTACCTGAAAGCCCACGGGCGCCCGCGCAGCCTCGATGAGCTGGCCGGACACAATTGCCTCTGCTACGTGCTGCAAGGTCGCTACTACGACAAATGGGCGTTCTACAAGGACGGCCAGCGTCGGGACGTCTCGGTGACGGGCACGCTGTTCAGTGACGATGCCGATGTGGTGCGGCACTGGGCGCTGGCGGGTGAGGGCATCATCTACAAGGCCTGGCTGGAAGTACGCGCCGACATCGCGGCCGGGCGCCTGGAACTGTTGCTGCCCGAATATCATGGCGAGAACACCCGGCTGCAGTTGGTGTGTCCTCATCGTCGGCAGATTTCCGCCTCGGTGCAGGCCCTGTATCAGTTTCTCCAGGGAAAATTCCGTGAGTTGGATCGGCAGGGACCGATGCTGCCGCCCTGAAAACGGGTAGTGCCGGCAATGAAAAAGCGGGAAGATGACGGGCAAGTGTTTCCCTGATTCACCGCTTCATCCGAACCAGAACGCAATCCCTTGAAAATCATAAGCTTGCGAAATGTGTCGAATACGGGAAATTGGCGCCGGTGAACTTGCTTCAAGGGGAGGGGATGTATATATTCGTGCCCTTGTCGCACCGGTGCCGAGAGGCCTTGAGCTGCTCCTGCTCCGCATGAGCCACCGTGTCGACCGCTTCACCGCGCTGCCGCCCGAATGGCGAAATTGGTAGACGCATGGGACTTAAAATCCCCCGTTCGTAAGGACGTGCCGGTTCGACCCCGGCTTCGGGCACCATTTGACATTCCATAGAAAGCTTGCAGGATCTCTGGAAGCCTTGAAAAACCTGCCTTCTGGCGGGTTTTTTCGTTTTTACGGTCCATCGGATTCCAGACTCATTCACGGAAATCCAGTCGTTTTAGGGGTACAACAGCCAGTTCGATAAAGGGGGTGTACCCTTATGTCGCGTACAACTGTTCCGCTTTCTGATGATCGTGTCCCGAGAAGTGGTGTAACTGAACCAACCGAAGGCGCCCTGCGGGCGAAAGAGGATGGTCATCGTGGTTCTTGGCTAACGTTGAGTTTGCGAAGACCTAACGAACACCAGGGAAACCACGATGCCCAAGCCCACTATCGCATTGACCGAGTTGGTTGAGAAAGGGGCAGATGCTGATCTGCTCAGGCAAATGATCCAGTTCGTTGCCTAGCGCATGATGGAGTTCGATGTCGAAGGCCTGTGCAACGCCGGCTTCGACGTCAAAAGCCCTGACCGGACAAACAGCCGCAACGGCTACCGTGATCGCCTCTGGCAAACCCGCACCGGTGATGTTGATCTGAAGATTCCCAAGCTGCGCCAAGGCAGCTATTTCCCAGGCTTCCTGGAGCCACGGCGCACTGCCGAAAAGGCCATGGTAGCGGTCATTCAGGAGGCTTACATCCAAGGCGTCTCGACGCGTTCGGTCGATGAACTGGTCAAGGCCATGGGCATGACCGGCATCTCCAAGAGCCAGGTGTCACGGCTGGCTGGCGAGATCGACGAACGCGTCCACGCCTTTCTCGACCGCCCCCTCGAAGGCGACTGGCCCTACCTCTGGATCGACGCGACCTACGTCAAAGTGCGGGAGGCCGGGCGTATCGTTTCGGTCGCCGTCATAATCGCCGTGGCCGTGAACACCAATGGTGGGCGTGAAATCCTGGGCATGCGGGTCGGTCCATCGGAGGCAGAGCCGTTCTGGACGGACTTCCTGCGCAGCCTGATGCGACGGGGCCTGCGGGACGTAAGGCTGGTGATCTCCGATGCCCACGAAGGCCTCAAGGCCGCCGTTTCCAAGGTTTTCCACACCACCTGGCAGCGCTGCCGCGTGCACTTCATGCGCAACGCCATGGCCCATGTCGGCAAGATCCTGGTCACCACGTTATGCTGACCCTCTGTATCGAACCGTCGTCGACTATCGATCGCACAAGGCAGAAAACGTTTGGGCAGTCAGTCCATCCGTCGATGGATTGGACGGGAAGAGATTGGCTTAATGTGCATATTCGAGCATCCTGCACAGACATACTTCCTGATCTCGACGATATTCTATGAGCAAGCCTGTTTTTCCCCAGCCCTTTTTAGCGATTGGTTGCTCCCAATGTCGTGATCTTGCCAGCCTGGATTTCGAAATTATCATGGCATTCCAGCCCATAATCCATGTGCCCTCAGGCAGACCGTTCGCCTATGAGGCACTGGTTCGCGGTCTGAAGGGCGAAAGCGCTGGGGAAATTTTGGCCAAGGTATCCCCCGACAATTTGTACCGCTTTGATCAGGCCTGTCGCGTGAAAGCCATCGAGCAAGCGGCTGCACTGGGGTTGGGGCGGCAGACAGACTGTAAGTTGAGCATCAACTTTCTGCCAAATGCCGTCTACCGTGCCAACACTTGCATTCGGGCTACCTTAGAGGCAACTCGAACATTCAACTTCCCCGCCAACCTGCTCATGTTCGAAGTGACCGAGGGCGAGCGGATCGAAGACACCGAGCACTTGAAGTCAATCTTCAAGGAGTACGAGCGACAGGGCTTCACCACTGCAATAGATGACTTTGGCTCGGGTTACTCAGGGCTGAATCTACTCGCAGAGTTTCAGCCTGCTGTACTCAAGCTAGATATGGCACTCACTCGGGGAATCAATCAGGATTTGGTTCGCCAAGCCATCGTCGCCGGCATCGTATTGGTGGCCAAGCGATTGGGCATTACGCTTATTGCCGAAGGGATTGAGACTGACGAAGAGAGCCAAGCTTTGGTGGCGCTGGGTATTGATTTGATGCAAGGTTATTTATTTGCTCGGCCTCAGATAAATGGGTTGCCGTTGTTTGAGCGGCTTTCTTGATCTTATTCTGATAGAACAGCTTGACTTAACCTTCGTGAACCCAGTGCGGATTAATCACCAGGCTTTTGGCATCCGTTGTCTCGGAGTCGTCCCAAGCAAGCGGAGCGAGCCGGCCCCGGACGGGCCAGAGGCATGGGGATGCAAGCAAGCCCCAAGGGTCGCAAACTCGCCAAAGCAGCTTGCGGTTTACGACAGGTCATACGGCCTCGAGCCAGTGCATCGTCACGTCTGGCACTGGGCGGTCACCGGTTATTGCGAAGGAATTCAATCAGCTCCCGTGCACTGGGGCAGGAAGGGTGAGCCGATGAGTGCTCGACGCTGAATCCCCAGTGTGTGACAGCCTTTTTGGCAAGAGCGACTTTGCTGCCAGGCCCTCGAGCACCTCGCTGTGCAGCAACCTGCTTGACTCTCTCCCAGGGTTTTTCTGCTGTTTGCTCCGGCGCTTCTTCAAAAAATCATCAGTTTTCAGCCAGGCGTTCATGGCCTGGGTGTCTGCCAGGAACCAAGCCTCCAGTGCCTTGACGGCCACAAACGCAAAGCGAATGCGCTGATGGGACACCCGGTCTCTGACCGTCTGCACATGAGCTTCATCCTCCAAGTCCGTGAGGATGAAAATCTCTTGCGCACCCGCTTCATCCAGTCGATCGACAAACGCTTCGATGTTATGGGGTAGCAGGTTAGCCCCACCGTAATGACCGTCGATCCATCCAAGCGTTGCTTCTCAGTGGAGAGGCTTTCCATTCCGGGGACGATCAGCTCCATCCATTCCAGGACTTGGTCCCTGAAATCAGGGTCCTTCTCAAGGACAGTCAGCATGGACGCAACATTCTTCCCTTGAGTGTCCAGCTCGGTGGTATCGGTGGTCGAACTATCCGGCTCCTTCGCCGCCATCGGATCAATACGGAACACCTTGGTATTGGTCAAAAACGCACGAAGTGGACTCTGCCCCAACAGCATCAGTGCCGCCAGATCCTGCGGGTAGTCAGGCAGGCTTTGGAGACCCGTCGACTCGCCCATTTGGACTTTTAAATCCGCCCCCGGACGTCGATCAATCAACAGTTTGCCATCCACCTTCAACATCTCTGCCAACTGAGGTTTCTTGTCCAGGGAGCGGATCGTGAGGCTGTAATCGTGGAGGTTGCCATCCAGCTCAACCTCCATGGAGAAACTGATGCTGGTGCGCAGCTCCTTGCGGTACTTGTAACAGTGAATCTGAGAAAAGCCTCCAAACTGCGTCCTGGCCTGTGACGCACCGAATTTAACGACTGCCCCCATGAATGCCAGAGCATCGGCAATGTTGCTTTTCCCAGAGCCATTGGCACCTGCAAATACCAGAAACGGCGAGACATCCTTAAGCTGAAAATCAGCCAAGCTCTTAAAGCCTTTTATGTGCAGCTTCTTGATATTCATGAGGTTTCCTGTCGATCATTCTGAGCTTCAGTAGGCGTCGGGTTTGCCCCGTCAAAGGGGGCCTGAAGAGCCTTTCTGACACCGGCTCGCTTCAACACCTCTCCCCAAGACTCAATACGAAATTCGGGACCTTGCTTCACAATACGTGTGCCGAACTCTAGGTTGAGTACTCGCACGTAGTCGTCAATCTTGCCTTTGCTAAGCCCCGTCAACGCCGCAACGCTGGTAGTCGTCGCACGCTCCAGGCGGTCGATCGCGGCCAGGGTCACAAACAGCCGTCCAGCATGCCCCTTGGGATACTGAGGAACGCCATGCTCATTCACTTCGTATTCGCTCATACGGGTCACATCTGTTCCACTAAACGGAACTATAAAGCCAGTCGGCAGGCACGTCGAATAGTTTCTCGATCGATACGACAGTGAGCTCGCTGCGATGCGGACCTTGCGCTCCCATAGAGCTTGGGCCTCATCATGCAGCGTTGCGTATGATCAAGGGGGCCCTGACCATGATGATGGACGGGAACCGGCTCGCTTACCTCATGCAGCGGTACAACTGGACACGGCCGCATCAGCACAACGGCTTCGCACCGCCGGCGGTTGCGGAAGAAAAACTCAATTCTGTGTCCGGGAGTTTTTGACCACTACAGTACGTAGTCGAGCGACTCTGCGCATCCCATTTGCGCCTCGATAGCGCCTATGCATCCCTAGCAATCCCCGCCGGTATTGCCTGATAGCGGATCTTGCGGATTGTCGAGTAGGCGTGCGCAGATCGTGCAGTGTTGCGGCTTTTTGCTGTTTGTCATACTACTCTTCCGATACGTTCCTTCTTAGCCCTCGCGTGCTACCCCGAGGGGCTGCACTCGGCCACAAACTGCCGGCCAGATCTGTCCAGACAAGAGACTCGATTCAGGCCGCTGTTTTTCAAAGGACTGAACTTGATAGTCGTTCATGAAAACTAGCGGCTAGCGCCTCTGGCGTATTGACGTGGCGGCGTCCCCACATGCCGGGTAAACGCAGTGCTGAACGCACTGGCGGACCGATACCCCACGCCCTCCGCTACCTCAACCATCCCCATTTGCGTGTGACGCAGCAGGTCCTTGGCCACGGTCATGCGCCAGCCTAGCAGGTACTCCATCGGCGACTGGCCCAGGGTGGTCATGAAGCGTTTGAAAAAAGCCGAACGGGAAAGCATGGCCACCTGGGCCAACTCTGGGACTGTCCAGCCGTAGGCAATGTCGCCATGCATCTGGCGCAGGGCCTTGGCCAGCCGAGGATCAGCCAGGCCGCGCAGTAAGCCTTGGGGCGTTTGCTCCGGCGGGATCGAGCGCAGGGCCTCGATCAGCAACACTTCCACCAGCCGCGTGAGGATCAACTGGTGCCCGACCGCCTGCGCCATAGACTCTTCTCGCAGCAGGCGCACCAAGGTCGTCAAGCGTTCGACACCGCGCACATGCACCCGTGCCGGCAACATCGCTACCAATAGGGAGGCTTCGGGGGTCTCGAAGTCGAAATGCCCGCCCAACAGGCGCACATCGGCCGGTGCGTCGGGGTCGCCGTGGCGCAGTTCATCGGGATGGGTATTGCCATACACGGGCACCATTGCCAACGGCTGCACGGGTGCGAACCCCGAGAGGGTGAACGCGGGTGTCTTGGACAGCAGCAAAAAATCCCCCGCTTCCAGGACTAGCTCAGGCTGGCCGTCGATGGCAAGCCGGCAACTGCCTTCCAGCACCGCGCAAAAGCTGGGTAAGCCAAATTCGGAGTAGCGCACGCCCCAAGTCCCGGCGCCGCTGATGATTTTGGAAAACACCGCACGCGGCTTGAGCAGCGCGATGACATCGGACAGCGGGTCGCCCATAAATGGACTCCTGCGAATGAAATGTGGACAGCCGATTATAGTGAGTCCAGTAGGGTAGGGTTATCGTTTTCACCAGACTCACTGCCTGGAATACCTCATGAAAACCGTCCTTATCACTGGCTGCTCCTCCGGCTACGGCCTTGAAACCGCGCGCTATTTCCTCTCCCAAGGCTGGAACGTGATCGCCACCATGCGCAGGCCACAGAACACGCTGTTGCCCTCTTCGGAGCGCCTGCGCATCCTCGCGCTGGACGTGACCCAGCCCCACAGCATCGCCGCTGCCATTGAGGCCAGCGGGACTATTGATGTGTTGGTCAACAACGCCGGTATCGGCCTGTTCGGCGCGCTGGAGGCCACGCCCATGACCGCAGTGCGGGAGATTTTTGAAACCAACACCTTCGGACCGATAGCCATGACCCAGGCGGTGATCCCGCAAATGCGCGCCCGTCGCTCTGGGGTAGTGATCAACGTCACCAGCAGCGCGACCCTGGCGCCCATGCCACTGGTCGCCGCCTACACCGCCAGCAAGCAGGCGATTGAAGGGTTTACCGGCTCATTGGCCCTGGAACTGGCGGCCTTCAATGTGAGCGCCAAGTTGGTGGAACCCGGCTACGCCCCCACTACTCGCTTCAGCGAAAACGCCAGCGAGCGCATGGCAGGGATGATTCCTGCCGACTACGCGCCAATGGCCCAGGCGATTTTCGCCGAGTTGGGCAGCGGCCAATACACCCTCGAGCAGGACGTAGCCGAAGGCGTCTGGCGTGCGGCACACGATACGTCCGGGCAACTGCGTTTTGCAGCGGGGGCAGATGCTTTGGCGCTTGTTACTCAGTCGCGCAGATAATGTGCGCCGTCTGACAATTCTTGTGTATCAGAGCCATTACATCTTTAGGCTCACTCAATCGTCACTGACTTTTATAGGCGCCTCATTTTTCAGACTCATGCGAAGGTCTGCGTTGGTCGATTGCAGCCTGTCGCGACAGGCTACATCGACCCAAAGCAGCCCCTGGCACCCGGCAACTCACGCGACGGAACACCCGTGCGGCAACCTTGGCACCCAAGTAATCGCCGCGGCTGCGCTCATCGATCACCACCGAGATGGCGATACACGGATCAAGGGTTGCTCGGTGCGATTTTGTCCAGCAGCTGCCGGGCCAGCGCGTGGTACAGCGAGACCGGGGCGATCCAGCCGGAAATGGTGGCGGCCATGACCGTGGCGGCCAGCATAGGGATGAGCAGGTCGGGACTGTGGGATAGTTCCAGCACGATCACCGAGGCGGTCAGCGGCGAGCGGGTCACGCCAGCGAGGTAGGCGCCCATGCCCAGCAGCGCACAGGTCTGTGGGTTGAGGTTGGGCAGCAACGACAGCAGCGGGGCGAAAGCCGCGCCTATGCTCAGCGAGGGCGAGAAGAGGCCGCCAGGAATCCCGGAGAGATAGGACACCACGTTGGCCAGAAACTTCCACAGCAGGAAGTCCTGCCCGGTCATCGGGTGGCCTTCGAGCAGGGCGCGGGTTTCTTCGTAGCCGGTACCAAACACATGGTTGCCGGAGACCAGCCCCAGCAGCGCCAGCAACAGGCCGCAGGCGGCGGCGAAGGGTACCGGGAAGCGCTCGCGCAGCCGGCACATGCGGCCAAGCCAGCCGGCCTGGGTGGGGAGCACCAGTTTGACGTAGAGCCCGCCCAGCAGGCCGCCGAGCAGGGCGCAGGCTGGCACTTCGCTCCAGCCCCAGCCGGCCGGCAGGCTGCCGCCGATCTCACCGAAGTACGAGTAGTGGCCCATCAGGCCGAGGGTGATGGATCCGCCGATTAGAACCGCTGTCAGCACTAGGCCGCTGAAGCGTTGCTCGAAGGTGCGGCTGAGTTCCTCGATGGCGAAAACGATACCTGCCAGCGGCGTGTTGAAAGCTGCAGCGATGCCGGCGGCGGCGCCGGCGAGAATCAGTCCTGCGATGGTGCGCCTGCCGTGCAGGCCCAGACGTCGACCGAAGGCATAGATGATGGCGGCGCCGACGTGCACCGTAGGCCCTTCGCGGCCCACCGAGCCACCGACCAGCAGGGCGGCCAGGGTGAAGAGCATTCGCGCGGCGGCAACCGGTAACGCTAGCACCCTGGCGCGCAAGCGCCGCGAGGGCGACTCCAGTGCGGCAATTACTTGGGGTATGCCGCTGCCCCTGGCCTGAACGAGCCAGCGCTGGGTGATCCAGGCCAACAGGGCGAAGCCCGCCGGGGTGACCAGCAGCGGCAGCCAGGAGGCGACGCCGAGCATGTGCTTAAACAGAGCGAAGGATTGGTCCGCCAGCCAGGCGAAGGCCAGCGCGACCAGGCCCACCAGCAGCGCGCCGACCCAGAACGCCAGGCGTTGTCGCCACTCCAGCCAGCGTGGCCGTCGGAAGCGTCGTGGCTGGGTGGTTACGGGTGATACGTTTGGGTTGGGGTGTTCGGACATCGGCGCGACCAGGATCGTGGAGCAAGGGGCAATTCTACTCAAATCTGCTGCCCATACAGGTGATACAGCACGTTGTCATTGGAAGACCAGGCCGTGCATACATTGCTCCAGGAGTTGGTACTGATCCGCACCGAGCACCTCTTGCTGCTGGGCAAAAAACGGGACGCTGGGCTTCCCGCTCCACGGCAGAATGACGTCAGCCATTGGCACAGACGATCGACTTCTCCAGCATCGAATCCATCCTCAGTTGCGCCAGCTCTATCAGGTGCACCACACCCATCGCCACCTTGCGATTCGAGCCGGTCTGGTTGTCGGCGTTCTCGTAGGCCGTGGCTGCCGCTGACTGCAGAATCGAATGGAGGTCGAGAAGAGTAGCCTCGTGGTTCAACGAGAGCGGAGGCTGCCCAGGTGGCGTGGCTGCCGCAGAGACAGCAAACGTCGGTACGGCTTTCGGTGTTGCCTCTGGCCCCAGGTCATAGTGGGACAGTGCCCGGTCGGCGATGCGCGGATCGATGGCTCCGACGTTGGATCTCGCCGGCGGATTGGGGGTAGGTTTGAACATGTGGCGTGACTCCAGTCAGTCAACTGAGAGAGCCGCATCCATCGCTACTAAACGATAGGGTGGCGGCCGAACGCAGGTTAGTAGACCGGTGACTAGGCCCGGCGCGCACGAAGGCGCCCTGCGCACGGCCACCATAAAGCGAAGGCTGAAAAACGAGCCTGGCAGAAGGGGGCACTTCGCGCCTAGTCATATGGCGGGCTACTAAACCCGGTCACTGAATTGGCAGTGACAAGCCGGAGCCTAGCCCCGTGATCAGGCGCAAAACAAGCGCTCGGGATTTTCTAGGAAATTTCACTCAAGGGAAAGGGAGTTGTCTGGTTTGGCGCTGAGTGGGCAAAAGCTGCTGATCGGTGTGTCCGTGGAAATGGGAAGAACCCCGGCTGCCACTACCGACCCACAATTCGCCGCCTCCATCGACGTGGCGTTTGCGCATGTTGGCGGCCAGGGTCTGCAGGTCCCTGGGCATGCAGTCGTCGGGATCGTGGGCAGGAAGGGGCATACGGATCTTCCAGAGGTTGGCGCCTTCGATCAGGGCGAAGGCTTGGCCTTTGGGCAGGCTCACGACATGGGCGGGTTCAATCAACGGCACGCTGGTAGAGCTGATGCGGTCCTGGGTGTTGCTGGTGAAGTCGGTGTTGCCCTCGATATCGGAGCTGGCTTGCGCTTCCTGCACATCGATGATGGTCGCACCGCCCAGTTCGTAGCGTTTGCGTGCGCTGTCACGTTGGGCGCTGGAGGTGATGCGCAGTTGCTCAACCGACTCGACGACATTTTTTGCGGCCAGAACCGCAAAGTAGGCTTGCGCCAAGCGCAGAATCAACGCCTGGTGCTCCTTTTCCAACTGCGCATCGGCCAGCAGCTGTTGTAAGTGACCCTGCTGGTAGGCAATCCAGTTCTGCCAGTGCAACAGTGGTTGTACCAATTGCACGCTGTAACTGCGATTGTTCTGGCTTTGGGCGAGATGACCGTAGCTGACTTCGTATTGGGTGTATTGGTACGCAGACCACGCGAGGGTCGCCAACCGGTAAACGAGGCAATCATCGGCCAGGTCGAGGCCGGCCTCGCGCGGTTGCCTGAAGTCCACCACTACGCAAGTGCTAAACAATTGGCCTATCGCCTGGACTGTTTCAGAAAAATCAAACTCTGTATTGATTTCTAAAATATCGAATGATTTTGTTACATGTTCTTGGATTTAAAAAATGTCCCCGTTGACCCTCGGTGTTATTTTCTTTCAGCATGATCAGTCAGGTGTGGTCTGGTTGATCTTGAGTGTGGAAGTTAATTAAATAATTAAGGTCCGGTTATAAGTCGAAAAACTAAGCTCAAGTCGGCCTGGTTTTCGAGAGTTCAAGGTGGACTATGGATAGTCAGAAGTTGAAGCTTTTGTTCTTTGGCGTGGACGGCGCCTCGTACACGGTTATGAAGGACCTCATGACGCGCGGCCTGCTTCCCAACTTCAGTGCTTTGGCTGCCCAAGGCGGCCAGGGTGTCCTGCAATCGACTTTTCCTCCCCATACGGCACCGGGATGGGCCTCCATGTTTACGGGTGTTTCGCCCGGTGAACATGGCATCTACCAGTTTTGGGCGACCCAGTCGCCGGACTACCGCTTCAGGGCCATGAATGCTGCCGATTACGGTCGTGAACCTTGCTGGCTGGCATTGGAACGCCAAGGCTTGAAAGTCGGCGTCTATAACATCCCCATGACACATCCTCCGGTAGGGCCTGCCGGTGGTTACATGATCAGTTGGCCCTTGGCAAAAACCTTGCGCTATACCGCCCCCAGTGAGTTGATGCACGAGCTCATGCAGGCTGATATGCACTATCACTCCGATATCGTAACCATGTATCGCGGGCAGGAAGATTATTGCGAGCAGGCTGCAAAGTTTATTCGTGGTCGTGCGGAAACCTGCAACTTTCTGCAGCGAACTCGTCCGGTGGATGCACTGTTTGTGGTGTTCACGGAAGTTGACAGAGTCAGTCACTACTACTGGGGCGATCAAGAGCGTCCGGGGCAGGAAGTCGAGGACTGTTACATCGAAGTCGATCGCGCACTGGGGCAGGTCATGAGTCTTGCCGATGACGACACCCTGGTGATGGTGGCTTCCGATCACGGGTTTGGCCTGTGCCATGCGGACTTCAGCATGCATGAGTTTCTGCTCGGGCATGACCTGCTTGCCTGCCGGCACGAGCCCGTCGCACCGGCGAGTACCACTGGCTCGGATGATCCAGGCGTGCGTTCCTGGTTCGATGCACCCGGACTCTACCGTCGGACCGTCGACTGGTCGCGGACCAGCTTCTACATGCCTACCCCGGGTTGCTTCGGGCTCAATGCCAACCTGCAGGGGCGCGAAGCGCAGGGTTACCTGGACCAAGCGCAGTTGCCAGCGGCCGAGGAGCGTTTGCGAGGCGCGTTGGCTGAACTGGTGGACGAGCAGGGGCAGCCCTGGTTCACCTTGGTCAAGCGTGACGAAGTCTATGCCGGCGATAGCCTGGACCAAGCTCCGGACTACCTGCTCATACCGAAGGATTTCACCGTGATGCCGACCCCCTCGCTGAATGGGGCGATCTGGAACGTGCCCGCGCAACGTGGTGTGCACCGGCCGGACGGTGTGCTCTTCGTGCGCGGGCCGAAATTCCCGCCCAATGGCGCCCTCCAGGCGCGTATCGAGGATGTCTTCCCCACGATCCTGGCTCACCTCGGGCTGGCGGTACCCGAAGGTCTTGACGGCCATTGGCTGATCGACCCCGTTCGGGAACCTGTCCGCGAAGACGGGCGTAGGGCCGCGAGCGGACGACGCATGAGCGAGCAGGAGCAGCAATTCATGGATGGCCAACTGCAGCAGATCGGGTATTTCTAAATGCAAAGTGCACAGTTTACTAATGCTGCAGCCGGGTTGATCCCGCTGACCAACCTGGCGCAAGTGGTCGAGGAACCCGCAGCCAACCCGTTGCATTCAGCGGTCGACTTCCGGCATCCGAGGCCAATGCGGGTGTGCTTTCCGGTATTGCTCGATGGTGACCTGGTGATGAGTTCGGAGCACCTGGGGGTCAGCTACCTGGTGGCCATTCTGCGCAACCTGGGAGCCGAGTGTCGGGTGGTGGAGGTCAAGCCGGTGGTCGGTGGCGATGAACTGGCTATCGAAGAGGTCGTGGCGTTCGCTCCCGACCTGATCGGCTTTTCCCTCACGACCGTGACCGTCAGTCACGCTACGGCCTTCGGTTCGGCATTGCGGGCGGCCTTGCCCGAGCAGGTGGCGTTCCTGGCCGGGGGGCCGCTGGCGACGTTCCTGGGTTCGAAGTTGTTGGACAACCCCAACTGGGCGTTTCTCGATGCGTTGGTACGGGGCGAGGGCGATGTACCTCTGGTGCGCTACGTCGAAGCGTTCTGGGATCACAAGGACTACACCACAGTGCCCAGCCTGAGCTGGCGCGAAAGCAGCGGTGTGGTCATCGATAACCCCATCGGCAAGCCGGTCCCGGAGCTTGACATGCTGCCAGAGCCTGCCCGCGACCAGTTCGAGATCAACAGCGGGAAGCTGCCCTACCTGCGGCTGGCGACTACCCGTGGCTGCACGGCGCGCTGCACGTTCTGCAACGCTCCGCATGCGGGCAACAAGGTCAACCCGGGCAAGCTCTGGCGCGCGCGAACGCCGGACAACATCGTCGACGAGATCGAGCGGCTGTACCACCGGTACAACTTCAATACCTTCGACTTTGTCGACTCGACTTTCGAGGATCCGGGTGGCGCACCGTTCGCCAAGCAACGGATCGCCGACATTGCCCAGGGTATCCTCGATCGAGGCATGAAGATCTATTACAACTGCTGCATGCAGGCCAAGAACTGGCACGAGGAGGATAAACCGCTCCTCGACCTGTTGTATCGATCGGGCCTGGAAAAGGTGCTGATCGGGATCGAGTCCGGCTCGCAGATCGGTCTGGATCGCTGGAAGAAAAAGTCTACGGTCGAGGATAACAAGCGCGCCATCGAGCTGGTGCGTGGGGCCGGTATCTACGTGGCGTTTGGTTTCATTGCCTACCACCCCTGGTCGACCTTCCAGGAGATCCGCGACAACAACGATTTCCTGCGCCAGTACATGGGTCACAACCTGCGCCGCTACACGGTGCGCCTGGAACTCTACCCGGGGGCGGAGGCGGTCGAGACCCTGCGAGCCGAGGGCAAGTTGCACGACGATTTCGATGTCTCACTCAATGCCTTGAGTTACGACTTCGAGGACCCACGCGTGCTCAAGCTGTCGAACGTGAGTGCGCTACTGTACGGCGAGAAGTACGCCGAAGAGGGGATCATCGAGAAAGAGCCGGCAGTGTTCGAGTTCGAAACCTACGACATCGTCATGCACACGTTCATGTCCCGTCTGCGCCGATCGGTGCTCGACTCTCCAAGGGGCCTTGAGATTCTCGAGGCCGGTGAGGCAAAGGCCACCGAGTTGCGTGCGGCGATGAGTGCGTTCAACTACGCACTGGTGTCCGAGATGACCGACCTGGCTGAGCGCGAGGCGCTCGATGACAGCTATGCGAACGCCAAGCGCCCCGAGCTGGAGCAGTTCTATCGGCAAAAGCTCAGCGAGCTGCGCCAGGTGCAACTGGGTATCAGCATGCAACTTCACCGCGCCGGGTTGAGCCTGCGTGACATCCAGTTCAGCAAGGGGGCCTGAACCATGAGCCACGCAGAGCCGGTCAACTTTCTCGGTCATCGCCAGTTGCTGGGTAATGACCTGGTCATCAATGAAGACTCCTGCAACCTGGGGTGTGCCTATTGCCTGACCGGGCAGAGCAACATGAAGTCCTCCCACGAAGGCAAGTTGATCTTCCAGCCGCCGGTGCACGATGTCTACGGTGAAGAGAGCGACCTGGGCCAGCGGCTGCACGCGGTGGTCGAGCGCGTCAATCAGAGCTTCCGTCCCCCCTTGCTCAAGCTCACCGGGGGCGAGATCTTCATCATCAAGGACATCATGACGTTCATCGAACGCATGTCCCCGTTGCATGAAGTGCTGGTGGTCCAGACCAATGGCCTGCCATTGACTGAAGTCAAGGTCCGGCGCCTGGCCGAGTTGGGCAACGTGGTGGTACAGATCTCCCTGGACAGCAGCAATGCCGACGGCAACAGCTACCGCGTCCAGTCGCCACGTATCCATCAGATGATCATGGATCGCATAGAGATGGTATTGCGCGCTGGCCTGCCATTGGAAATCTATGGTGTGCTCAACGACCGTAGCGCTCCCTACCTGCGTGAATTCGTCGAATGGTGTGCGCGGTTCCCGGACAACCCGCCGCAATTGTTCCCTTTTCCGGTACGGGGACCAGACAGCGAGGCTTTCAAGGTCCGACCCGAGCAGCATGTCCATATTGATCAATTGCTCGAACTGAGGGATCGGTATCCCGAAATCCTTCCGCCCAAGGCGTACCTGGAGCGCCTGAGCAGCTTCTACCGGGACGGTCGGCGCAGTTGGCGTTGCCACTTGCCACGTCTGGTACTGTCGACGTTCAGTGACGGTGTCGCCACGCCGTGTCCCAATATCTGGTTCCACAACATGGGCAACCTGGTCAGCGGCGATTGGCAAAAGGCGTTGGCACCGGTCAATCGGTCGCCGTTCTACCAACTGCTGCTGGCCGAGCGTCCTCGTCTGGATGCCTGCAAGGGCTGTTTCACACCGTGGGACACCCTGAGCCTGTATTTCGAGGATGCCATCAGCCTCGATGAACTCTGCCGCGCGCCGTCCTATGCCCCGCAGGTCATCAGGACCCTGCTCGAACGTGCCAGGGAGGACTACCGCCGTGGTGCTTGAGTCGTGGTTCGAGGCGGTGCTCGAGGGGCCGATCGTGGCTGCGGTCGCTGCCGATCGCCGAAGCGCCTGGGAACGACAACTGGATGAGCTGGCGCAACGGGGCCCACGCCGTGTCCTGCTGCTGCTGGACAGCACGGTCGAGCATGCCGCGCTGATGCTGCTGGTGCTCAAGAGGGGCCTTTCACCGCTGCTCGTGGCGGGCGATACCCCGTCGGACGAGTTGCAGCGTTACGCCGTACGTGGCAGCACACGGCAGGTGCTCCAACTGGGCGATGGCAACCTGCTGGTGAGCGACATGCCCGATGTACCCGACGGGCAGGCGGCCGATCAGCCGCTGGGGTTGTGCCTGATGACTTCGGGTACGACGGGTGAACCGTCACTGGTGATTCGCGAGCTGTCCAGTTGGCGGGACGAGGGGTTGCGCTACTGCAACCTGTTGCAACTGGGACCGGATGACCGGGTGCTGTTTGTCGCGCCGATCTACCATGCCTACGCGTTGGGGTGGCTATGGGGGGCGATCCTGGCCGGAGCCGGAGTCGAGATCTGCAAGCCCATGGAACTGGGCTTGGCGCAGCAGGCGTTGCGTGAGCGGGCCACGCACTGCGTGCTTACGCCGATGCTTGCCGGGTTGCTGGCGCAGCGGGCGGGTACGGGTGGGCGATGTGCCCGGCTCAAGGTGGCCATGTCCGGGGCCGGTCCGGTGGACCAGGTATTGGACAGCCAATTCGAACAGGCCTTTGGCGTGGGGCTTTCGCGCAACTACGGCAGCACCGAGAGTGGTGCCTTGTTCGGCGGTGTGGCGCCGCTGCCGGCCTTGTCGATCGGCTTCCCGCTGCCCGGGATCCGGGTTCTTGATGAACCGCCGGCGGGTGAGCCATTCGTGTTGCGGACCCTGCTGGAGAACGGCAAGGTCCATGACACTGGCGATATCGTCGAGCGGACCGCTGGCGGCTACGGCGTGGTCGGGCGGCAAAGCAGCGCCATTCGCCGTGGCGAGCGCTGGATCTCGCCATTCGAGATCGCCTCCGTGATCGCGAGCCACGTTGCGGTGATCGACTGCACGGTACGTGCGGTCAGGTCGCGGCAGGTGGGCAATGATCATATTTTCGCGTTCGTGGTCTGGTCGGCGGAGCGGGCCTGGGACGAGGCACAGTTGCGTGCTCACTGCCAGCAGCGCCTGGGTGCGGGCAAGGTGCCCGATCGCTTCGAGCGCGTGGTGTCGATACCACGCGCAAGCACTGGCAAGCCTTTGCTGAGCCGGCACTACCGGCCGGCTTCGAATGAGGCGCTGGCCTCGGTCGCACAGGCCTACAAGCGTTCGCAACTGCTGCTGGGGCTGTGGCAGAGCGGTGCACTCCAGTTGAGCGCCCAGGGGCTGAACATCGACCAGGTTGCCCAGCGCACGGGGCTCAATGCCTCGATGCTGGCGAGCGCCTTCGACATCGCCGCCGCCTGCGGACTGGTCTCGGAGAGTCGTGAGCCGCTCGATGAGTCCCCGCGACTGGAGGCGCTGGCACCAATGCTGGACCTCGAGGTACTGAGCGCCCAGGGTTACAACCAACCCGGTAGCCTGACCGAGGTGCTTGCCCGTGGGGCCTGGCAACGATCGTTCGAGCGAGCCGGCGAGCAGCCAGCCGCGTTGCGCGAGGCGTATCAGCGAGCGGTGGCCGGCCCGCAAAAGCGCCTACTGGCTCAACTGGCCTGGCGCAGTGTGCAGCGCGTTCGAGCCGGTGCCTTGCGGGTGCTGGACGTCAGTGCCACGGGTGCGACCTACACCCGGGTTCTGCTCGAGCGCGCAGGTCTGGACCGTGCCGCCAGCCGTGTCGTCCTGCTGGGCGGGCTCAACCCACCGGACCTCGATATCCCCGTGGCGATCGACCCGTGCCTGGCGAGCGGCAAGGCCGATCTTTTCGACGTCATCGTCCTGGACAACACGCTGCACCAGGCCCCGGTTGCCCAGGATCTGGCCGGGCTTCTGGCGCGCCTGGCGCCCGGCGGAACGCTCATCGTTGATGAGATTTTCCTGCAGGACGGCGAGGCGGCGGGCGTCGGCCTGGACTGGCTGACCCATGGAGGGACCGCCTACCTGCGCCTGGTCGACCTGATGTCCGCCCTGGGCCGCCTGGGTTTTATCGGTCGCGAACTGTCGCGGCGCGAGTCAACGATTTTCCAATGCACGATTTCATTCACCAAGGAGCTGTGAAAATGAGCGATACCGACCGTTTGATCAAGGTGTTCTCGACGACTGTGGGCCGGGAACTGAGCCGCGAGGAGCTGACGGGGGGCAATCTCATCAGCAGCCTGGGGTTGAACTCGATCGATGCCCTGCAGTTGCTGATCCAGGTGGAGACCGAGTTCGGTTTCAACATCGAGGACGAGGAACTTTCCATCGACCTGGTCGATTCGCTCGAACGTCTGGAAACCTTTGTTGCCAGCAAGCAGCCGGCGAGGACTGCCTGATGTCGCCCATTTGGACTGACGCCGGGCCTGCCCGGCGCGATGTCGGATCTCGATCTATGGAGGCCGCCGCGTGAGAGACTCCAGACAGATGCAAGAGACGTTCGCCAATCGTCCAGGCACCAATGATCAGTTGCCCTGGCTCAACCAACTGAGCCGCCAGCGGCTGGCCGGGCCGGCAATGGAAAACAATCGGCGCATGACGCTCGACGAAGGCCAGAGCACGTTATGCGTGCACGCCGGAACCTATGAGGACCCGGTTACCGGGGCCGTCGGGACGCCGATTTTCTCCAGTTCCACCTTTCGCTTCAGCCAGACGACCTACGAGTCGTTCCTGGAGGGTTATGTCCGGGACATCCCGACCTACAGCCGTTACGGCAACCCCGGGCAGTGGTCGGTGCAGTTGAAGGTGGCCACGCTGGAGCGTGCCGAGAGTGCGCTGGTGCTGTCATCGGGTATGGCCGCCATCGCCTGCACGCTGTTCGCCCTGACCAACCGCAACGGCCACATCATTTCCTCCCATGACCTCTATGGCGGCAGCTACAACTTGCTGCATGCCGACATCAGCCAGGCCGGTCGTTCGGTCAGTTACGTCGACCCGCTGGACCTGGAGCAGATTCGCCAGGCGATCGGCCCCCAGACCCAACTGGTGTTCTTCGAGCTGATGTCCAACCCGCTGATGAAGGCCATTGACCTGAGAGCGATTGCGGCCTTGTGCCAGGAGCACAATATCCTGCTGGTCGTGGACAACACCTTCCTCACGCCCATCAGTTGCCGGCCACTGGAGTGGGGCGCCGATGTGGTGATCCATTCGGCCACCAAGTATCTCAACGGGCACAGTGATACCACCTGCGGGGCGGTGGCCGGCAGTCGCAAGCTGGTCGATCGCATCTGGGCGCAGATGCTGCGCTTTGGCGGCAACCTCGACCCGTTCGTGTGCTTCCTGTTCGAGCGGGGCATGAAGACCCTGGCGTTGCGCATGCAGGCGCATGCCGAGGGCGCCAGGCAGGTCACCCGCTTCCTGGAGGCGCACCCGCGGGTCAAGGCTGTGTATTCGATCTACGCGCAGGACTATGCCCATCGGCACCTGTTCGACTACGCCGGTGAAGCGGTGAGCGGCATGCTCGGTTTCGAGGTCGAGGGTGGCGATGCCGCGGCCCTGCAATTGCTCGAACACCTGAAACTGATCACCAGCGCCACCAGCCTGGGTGGCATCGAGTCGTTGATCAGCCTGCCGTTTAACACTTCGCATAGCGGCCTGACCCGCGAGCAGCAGGAGCGCATTGGCATCAGGCCGGGGTTGATACGCCTGTCGGTTGGAATCGAGGATGCGCAGGATCTGTGCGCGGACCTCGAGCAAGCGCTGCAAAAAGTCTACTGGCAGGAGCCCGGCGTATGAGAAACGGCATGAACATTTCGGGCTTCAGCGAGATCGTCCACGAGGTCCAGCGGGAGCCGCAGCAGGCGCTGTTTCGCTATGGCGCCTATGCCCGTTGCTCGCCCACCGGCGACATGCTGGCCGGCGTGCACTCTGCAACCATCGGGACGCTCAGGGCGCCGCGCTGTTTCGAAGTGCCCGTGCGCCCAGGGTCGTCACTGGCGGCCCATGGCATGCTGGAGGCAGCGACCCCGCGAGAGCTGGCACTGATCGCCTTGTCCGGCTGTTTCCTGGTTTCCGCAGTCTCCGGGTTCTCGGCCCGGCGCACCACGGTGGGTCACCTGTCGATGACCACCCGGGCGTCCATGACCGAAGGCGACACGCTGGCCCCGCAGGTCCGGTACCAGATCCGCTCGATGATCGACAAGAAAATCAGCGAGGTGGTGGACGTGATCGAAGCGGTCAAGTCGCACAGCCCGAACCACCAGAGTTTCGTCCAGCCCTTGCCGCTTTCGGTCACCGTGAGCGCGGCGGGCGAACCGTTGCTGGACCTGCAGTTCCCTGCCCAGGCTGAGGCCGGGGCGTCCCTGGATCAGCCACAGAAGCTCGCGCTCGATTGCCAGTGGCTGTACGGCACTCAATTGCGCGCCGACTTCCAGCGACAGGATGCCGGTGACCGCCGCAGTTTCCTCATCGACCAGCCCAAGCAACTGGCCGGTATCGACTGCGGCCCCAACCCCCAGGAATACCTGCTGATGGCGATCGCCGCGGACGTGCTGCAGCAGTTGGCCACGCGTTTCCCACTGCCCGAGACGGCCACGCTCGATGCCCGGGCCATGGTGGACATTCGTGGCATGTGTGACGTCGCTCCGACGCCGGTTCATTTGCAGGACATTGAACTGAAGCTGTCACTGGGCAGTTGGGCGACGCCGCGTGTCGAGGAACTGGAGCAGGCTCTGGCACAGAGCATCGCCCAGTCGCAGGTCTGCGCGCTGATCCGGCGTCCGGTGCAGTTCGAGTTTCATATCGGTCATGACCTGCAGGCCCAGACACGGGAGGTGGTCAGTGCCCAATGACACCACGTTGTGCTTCTGCACGCTGGCGGTGCCGGACCTGGTCGCCGCCGAAGCCTTCTACGTCGACGTGCTGGGCCTGCGTGTCAGTCGTCGGTATGCGGCAACGGTCTGGATCAGCCTGGATGTCGATGAACAACGCGGTGCGGGCCTTGGGCTGATCGAGGACCCGGCCATGGCCAGGCCCTCGACGAAAACGATGATCGACCTGCAGGTCACTGACCTGGACCAGATCTTCAATCGCCTGGCCACACGGGTCGAGGTGATCGAACCGCCTGTACGCACCGGCTGGGGTAGCTACAAGGCGACCATCCAGGACCCGTTCGGCAATCGCCTGGGGCTGGTGGCGCGCGGCTGATCGGCGCGCCACCCAACTGATGAGCTGGCAAGGAGTAGGCATGCTCAAACGATTTGGTTGTATGGACGTACCGGACTGTGTGAGCGGTGACGGTGGATACGTGACGGTGATCTCCGGCTTACCGCGTTCTGGCACCTCGATGATGATGCGTGCCCTGTTGTGTGCGGGCATGCCGGTGCTGACCGACAACGTTCGTCGACAGGACGATCGCAATCCCCACGGCTACTTCGAATGGGAAGCGGTCAAGAACCGGGATGGCTATCAGGCCTGGATGGCCCAGGCCAGGGGCCGGGCCGTCAAGTTGGTGTCGCGTTTCCTCCCGCACCTGCCGGCCACCCATGGTTACCGGGTGGTATTCATGCACCGGCAACTGGAGGCAGTGATTCGCTCACAGGGCGATATGGCCCGGCACCACAGCGGCCAGGAGTGGAACGAGGAGGAGGGCCAGGCCCTGTTCCGCCTGTATGCCGAACATGTACCGAATGTACTGCGCTGGGTCCGCTCGCGTCCGAACATGCGCCTGCTCGAAGTGGATTACGACCAGGTGCTGCATGATCCCCTGGGCAGTTTCGGTGCGGTTGCGCGGTTCCTGGCACCGACTTCACTGGATGTCGGTGCCATGGCTGCAACGGTGGACGCCGGCTTGAACCACCAGGCAATGGAGATGCGTGCCCATGGCTAACCTACCTGTTCAGGCCGTGATCTTCGATCTCGATGGCACCCTCATTGATAGCAAGCAGGTGATCGCCGAGGCCTACCATGCCGCTCATGCCGAGGTACTGGGAGCGGACGCCGTACCACCGCCGTTCAGTGAGTACTGTCGGTACCTGGGGCGCAGCTTCCCGGAAATCATGCGGCAGATGGGACTGCCGCTGGCCATGCACCCGGTGTTCATGCGCGAGAGTAATGCGCGCATGCACCGCATCCAGGTGTTCGACGGGGTCAGGGCACTGCTCGCTACCCTGCATGAACGTCAGGTGCCGATGGCCATCGCCACCGGCAAGGACCATGCGCGGACTGAGGCGATTCTCGGCAGCCTGGGGTTGCTCAAGTACTTCGGCGCCGTTGTCGGCAGCGATGATGTCGCTCGACCCAAGCCGGCGGCCGACATGGCGTTGAAGATCGTCCAGGCGCTGGCGTTGCGCCCGGCAACGACCCTCTTCGTCGGCGATGCCGTGGCGGACCTGCAGTGCGGCCGCAGCGCCGGCATGCAGACGGCGCTCGCGCTCTGGGACAACCCGGTCGAGGAGGTCCGCGCCCACCCCTGCGACCACCATCTGGTGGAGCCGGGACAATTGCTGAACCTGCTGGAGGTAGGCCGGCATGCCGACGTTGCTACTGCTTAACGGTCCGAACCTGGGGCGCCTCGGCCTGCGCAAGCCGCAGGTCTATGGGCATCGCACGCTGGCGGACATCACCGACGAGGTGACGACGGTCGCGGCGGCGCATGGCTGGACGGTTCGTGCGCTGCAAAGCAACCACGAAGGCGAGTTGATCGACTTTATCGAGGCCAATCACACGGCCGAGGCCATGGTGATCAACCCCGGTGCGCTGATGATGGCCGGCTGGGCGTTACGCGATGCACTGGAGGACTATCCCGGGCGCTGGATGGAGGTGCATATCTCCAATCTGTTCGGCCGTGAAGCGTTTCGTCACGCTTCGGTCACGGCCCCGCTGTGCCACGGGTTCATTGCCGGCATGGGCACCGATGCCTATGCGACGGCGGCCGCACTGCTGATCGAGAAATACCATGGATGAACGACAAGGGACGCTTCCCGAGCACGTACAACTGCTGGCTGACGTCTTGCGCCTGTGTGCCGAACTCCTGGCAGTGCCAAGCGAGACGCTGTCGGCGCAGCACAACTTCTTCGAACTGGGCGGTAACTCGCTCAAGGCGCTGCAACTGTGCGCGCTGCTGGAACAGCGCTATCCCCAGTTGGCTGGCGAGAGCGGCATCGAGCTGACACGAGTGACCAGCAGTGCCGACCTGCACAGCTTCGCCGGCGCCTTGCTGGACGACAGCCGGCAGTTCAGGGGCATGACGGAGGGGGAGCTGTGAGCCAGTCGATCGTCAGCCTGATCGAACACTGCGAGGCCTGTGGCGTGCACCTGTATGAAGAGGCCGGTGCGCTCAGGTACTACAGTGAGCAACCCGAGCTGCCCGAGCACATTCGTGAGGCCGCCCGGCGCGAAAAAACGCGCTTGCTCGACCATCTTGCCCAGCCCGACCCGTTGGCCAGCGAACTGTCCGGCCTGCGCCAGGCCTATTGGCTGGGTGAGCACTCGGCGTTTTCCGAGGGGGGAGCGGCTTATCTGCACCTGGTGTATGCCGGTGATATCCCGAGGCAGGAGACCCTGCAAGAGGCCCTGCGACGGCTCGTGTTGCTGCACCCGATCCTGGGTTACACGCTGGATGCCGAGGTGCCACGTTTCAAGCTCATGCAGGTCGGGCCAGGCGTCGTGGAGCGTGTGCAGGCCCATGCCGGGCATCCCCCACGCAGCTGCGCGGCGCTGGGGGAGGGGCTGCCGGTGGCGGCGCTGTCGGCCGGGCGCGCCCTGGTTCGCCTGGTCCTGGTCGAGGGGCAGGGGCAGCGGTGCCTGCATGTGGTCTACCGGCTGGCACTGTTCGATGCGCCGAGCGTGCAGATCTTCATCAACGATCTGGCAGCGCTGCTCCGAGACCCTGAATACAGGCCTCACGTGTCAGCCGGCTATCGGTCCGAGGTGGTGGCGGAGCGGGTCCGTGTGCAGCGCCTGGCCCGTTTCAAGGCCCGGCATTACTGGCGCGAGCGGATTGCCACGCTGGCCGCCGGGCCTGACCTGCCCAGATCTTGCCGGCGTTCGCCGACCGTCAGGCCAGGGCGCTTCATCGAGCACCGGATGCCCTTGCAGGCCGCCCAGGTGCAGGCGCTGCGGGCCCAGGCCCGGGCGCATCATGTTTCACTCAACGCGGTGCTGCTCACGGCTTACCTGCAGACCTTGGCTCGCTGGTCCGGCGTGGCGTCGGTGACCTGCAGTGTGATGTACAGCAATCGGGCGGCGCTCGGGCAGGCGGTGCAAAGGTGCCTTGGCAATCATTCCGACACGGTGCTCATCGATCTGCCCGCCACGCAGTTGCCATTTGGCGAACGGGTGCGGTTGTTGCAGCAAGACCTGCATGCGGCCATGCAGCACGGCGCCTACGACGGCACCAGCGCGGTACGCGAGTGGATCCGCCGGCATGACACCCGCAGCAGCAGCGCCGAGCCTCCAATGCCCTACGTGTTCTCTTCGCTGCTGGACATGCAACTGGCACCACCGGCGTTCGAGCAGGTCGATCACGCCATGATGACCCCGCAGATCTGGATCGATGCGCAGGCATTCGAGCAGGACTCGGTCCTCTGGCTGACCTGGGACGAGCGCGAGGGCGTCTTCGAGCAGGGCGTGATCGCCGAGGCGTTCCAGGCCTATTGTGATCACCTGCTGTACCTGGCGACCGACAGCGCGGCCTGGGGGGACGTCGAGATGCGCCTGCCTGCCGTGTTGCAGGAGCGGCTCCTGGCGTTCAACCGGACCGAGCGCGTATTTGCCCCCATGACCCTCTGGGAAGGGCTGCTGCACCAGGCCCGGGAGTGTCCCGATGCACCGGCGGTGATAGATGCGCAGGGCAGCCTGGGCTTCGCACAGTTGTTGCGTCAGGCCAGCCTGCTGGCCTGTCACCTGAACGAGAACGGCGTGGGCCCTAGCGATCATGTGGTGATCCGCGGCAGTCACGACGTGGCGAATGTCGTGGCCATTTACGCCACGCTCATGGCTGGAGCCACTTACGTGCCGGTCAGCAAGCGTTCGCCGGTGCAACGGGTACGGGCGATGATCAGCCAGGCGGCGGCCACCACCGTCCTGGGTGATGACGATGACGATATTGCCGCGATCCTGGCCTCGCCGGTCAACTGGTCCCTGAACTACCGCTCCTGGCTGCGCGGCGACGAGGCACAGGGAGACTTCATTGCGCCGACGTATCCGGCGGTGAACAGCAGCGTGGCCTACATCATGTTCACTTCCGGGACCACCGGGACGCCCAAGGGCGTGAGCATCACCCATCATGCGGCCGTCAATACCCTCCAGGATTGCCAGGCGCGCTGGGATATCGGCCGCGGCGATCGGCTGTTCGGCGTCAGCGAGTTCAGTTTCGACCTGTCGGTCTTCGATCTCTTCATGCCGGCCCTCAGCGGCTGTGCGCTGGTGCTCGCGCAGGAGGGCCGCGAGGCCGATCCCCAGGGCTGGGTCGCCCTGGCGCGCGAGCACCGGGTGACCGTGTGGAATTCGGTACCGGCGATCATGGAGATGCTGCTCGACTACGCCCAGGCCATGGCGCTGGGGGCGCCGGCGCCCAGCGTACGCTTGTGGATGGCCAGCGGCGACTGGATCGGCCTCGGCTTGCCCGGGCGATTGCGCCAGTGTGCGCCACAGTCGCGCTTCATCGCCTTGGGCGGTGCCACTGAAGCGGCGATCTGGTCGAACAGCTTCGAGGTTCATGCCGTGGACCCGGCGTGGCCGAGTATTCCCTATGGCCGGCCCTTGGCCAACCAGCGTTTCTACATTCTCGATGCATTGGGACGCTGCTGCCCGCCTGCCGTCAAGGGCATGCTGTTCATCGCCGGGCAGGGCCTGGCCACTGGCTACGTGCAGGACCAGCCACGTACCGATCAAGTGTTCACACAGCACTCGGGCCTGGGACAACGCCTTTATCGCACCGGGGATCTGGGGCGCCTGCGCATGGATGGAGAAATGGAATTGCTGGGACGCGAGGACCTGCAGGTCAAGCGCAATGGTTTTCGCATCGAACTGGCGGAGATCGAGGCGGTATTCTGCCGAGCCGACGGGGTACGCCAGGCTGTGGCATGCCTCGACCCCAACGGTGGGCTCACGTTGTTCGTTGTTTCGGAGCACGGATCGGCGGTGGACACGCAGGCCCTGCGGCATTTCGCTGGGCAGTACCTCAATGACTACATGCTGCCATCGCGCATGGTGCAATTGGCCCAGTTGCCGCTGACGGCCAATGGCAAGCTTGATCGCAAGAGCCTGGCCGGATTGGCTGCGCAGGCGGCAGACGCGGTAGAGACAGACCCAAGCTTCTGTCCCCAGCAGGAACTGGTGCTGCAATGCGTACGCCAGGTGTTGCCCGCGGTTCGCGACGCCCAGAGTAGCTGGTTCGAACTCGGGGCCACTTCCTTGCACGCGGTGCGCATCCTGCAGGCGCTCAATACGCAACTGGGCATGCAACTGAGCCTGGCTGATCTCTATGCCCATCCCAGCGTTTCGGCCCTGCTGGGCCACCTGCAGGCAGTGGTTGGACGTTCGCGCAACTTGGTGCGCTTCAGTCACGACAACCAGCGTGCTCTGCTGGTGCTGGTACACCCGGTCGGTGGTGCGCTGTCCTGCTACCTGCCGCTGGTCGAGAGTTTGCGTGGCGTCTTCGATATTGCCGGTGTCTGCGCCGATGCTGAGCAGCACTTCGCTTCGATCGAGGAACAGGCCCGTGAGTATGTTCGACAACTGTGCCCACTGATCGTTGATTGCCGGCCGGTGGTGCTGGCCGGCTGGTCGTTTGGGGGAGTGGTGGCCGCGGAAATGGCGCGCCAGATGATCGGCATGCCCGAGGTTTCCCAGCGCCTGGCTGTCGTGACGATCGATGCGGGCGCCCGCGGCGGCGACGTTGCGGCATTCCCCCCGGACCTGTTGCAACAGCTGTTCCAGCAGGACCTGCAACAGACCCGGCAATGGCTGCTGGCGCCAGAGGAGGACGATACGCTGGTGGGGCGCGTGCTGGAGGAGCGTTTCACCTTGTTCTGCCGGCACTACGCGGCCCTGTTGGCCTACCGCTATGTACCCGTCGACTGCTACACCTGGCACCTGCGGGCCAGCGCGCAGAACCGCTCCAGCGGCCTGCAGCCACTGGCGCAGTTGAACCCGCAGGCCGGCTGCACGACGATCGACGCCGACCACTATGGGATGCTCGGTGGCGCTGCCATGCACGTTGTCATCACCACGTTGCGCCAGGCGCTCGAGGTCATCGCACCGTCGTCGAGGGAGGAGCTGACGGTATGATTGCCTGCCCGCTGGTACCTGTGGCGATGACGCTGCCAGGCCCAGGATGCGTCGACCTATGGCGCCTGTCCCTGTCCGAAGGGATGCATCGTCCTGCGCGTGCGCGTTATCTGCAGTGGCTCGGTCCTCAGGAGCAGGCCCGCTACCAGACCTGCGTCGACCTGGGTTGGCGCGAGCAGTTCCTGACCGGTCATGGCTGGCTCAGAGAGGTGCTGGCCCGCTACCTGGAATGTGAGCCGGCGCGCATCACCCTGGGGCAGGGACCGCATGGCAAACCCAGGCTGTTGGGACCCCAGGAGCCGTCGCTGCACTTCAACCTCTCGCATAGCCAGGGCTGGTTGGTGCTTGCCGTGTCGGCGAGCCCGGTCGGGGTGGATGTGGAGGTGCATCAGCCACGCGATGTCCAGGCACTGTGTCGGCGATTCTTCAGCGTTGGCGAGCAGCGGGCGTTGAGTCGGACCGCACCGTCCCGGCGCCTGGCGTATTTCTACCGGTTGTGGACCCTCAGGGAAGCCTGGGCCAAGGCCACCGGCCTGGGCATCTGCCAGCACTGGCGGCAGGTGCGGATCGCTCGAGGGCACGGCACGCGCAAGCGTTCCGAGCAGGCTTGCTGGCATTTGGCCGCGAGCGATTGCCTCGATGGCTATTCGCTGGCCGTGGCCGGCTGGTCGTCCCGAGCGATGAGGATTCGTACATTTGTTGACACAGCGCTGGCGGGCTACGGCTTATGCCGGGACAATCCACGCTGGCTCGAGCACCATCCGGGTGACGATGAGACGGGCCACATGAGATACACCAATCAAGGAGTGACACTGTGAAATTTGGATACACGATCGTTTATGTCCCTGATGTCGCTGCGACCCTGGCGTTTTTCGGCGAGGCCTTCGGCCTGGCCACGCGCTTTCTCGATGACTCCGGTGACTATGGCGAGCTGGAGACCGGGGCGACGACCCTGGCCTTTGCCAGCCGGGAACTGGCCGACTCCAACTGCGAGGGCGGCTACCACTTCTGTGAACCGAAGCATAAACCGCTGGGTATCGAGATCGCGCTGGTGACCGACGATGTCCAGGCTGCCCACCACAAGGCCCTGGCGGCCGGTGCCAGCGAGCATGCGGCGGTCACCCGCAAACCCTGGGGGCAGGTGGTGTCGTACGTACGCTGCCCGAGCGGCACCCTGATCGAACTGTGCTCGCCCGTGGGTCAGTGAGCGCTACGTCCAAGGAGGAGTCAGACATGCAAGGAAACCGATCATGACGCGTCAGAGCGATGAAGCCGTTGCGGCGCTGCTGCATGACCTGGCCACGACTCACGAGTCCATGTTGGAGATCGTCCAGCGGGTGCGTACGGTGGTGGAGGAGGTGGCCGGGACCGTGTCCGAAATGGTCAAGTATGGCGGCATCATCTTTTCCCATGCGGCGCCGTTCTGCGGCGTCTATGCCTACCAGGAACACGTGTCTGTGGAGTTTGGCCAGGGCTACACCTTCCAGGACCCGCACGGGGTGCTCGAAGGCGGTGGCAAGTTTCGTCGCCACATCAAACTGCGCAGCGTGGCCGACGTGCAGGACAAGCACCTCGGTGACTACGTGAAGCAGGCGCTTTCCTAGCGTCGAACCGAGTTCGACAACCACTGAACGTTGAACCCAGCGGGGGATGAAAATCCCCCGTCGGGGAGGCTTTTGCCCAGGAAAACCCAATACATGAATAAATCAATGAACGATCCAAGCTTCTACGGGGAAACCCTGGCTCCGGTCTACGACGAGTTGTATGGCGAAGCGGCGGACAATGCCATCGATACGCTGGTCGAGCTGTGCACAGGGCAGGGACCTGTCCTGGAACTGGGCATCGGCACCGGGCGCTTTGCCTTGCCGATGCGCGAGCGTGGCGTAGACGTGCACGGGGTCGACGCCTCGCCAGCGATGCTCGACAAGCTGCGCCTGAAACCCGGTGGTAACGCGGTACCGACGACCCTGGCCGATTTTTCAACCCTCGAAGGTGTTGGCGGCGGCCCCTTCCAGATGGCGTTCTGTACGTTCAGCTCGCTTTTCCTGCTGTTGTCGCAGGATGACCAGGTCAACTGCTTCCAGGCAGCCAGCGGTCTGCTCAAGCCTGGTGGGCGGCTGGTGATCGAGGCCTTCAACCCCGACCTGAGCCGTTATGGCAAGGACCAGCCGGTGTATGTCGGTGGCCTGGAGCGCAATGAGGTGCTGCTGGAGGCCTCTCGCCTGGAGCCGATTGCTCAGCGCATCAGCTGTCGTTTCATCCGCCTGGATGGCCAGGGGACGCAGGTCATTCCGGTGGAGTTGCGCTACGCCTGGCCCGCCGAGCTCGATCTGATGGCGCGTCTGGCGGGACTGCGGCGGGTCCATCGGTGGGCCGGCTGGGACAGGAGCCCGTTCGTGGCCGGGGCCTTCAAGCATATCTCGGTCTTCGAAAAACCCTTTACCCCTTGACGCAGCCCAGTGCGCAGGAGCTCCAGCATGGATGTCCAGGAAACCGAGGTGAGCGCCCAGGCGTTCGCCACCACACGCCAGCGCATGTTGGCGGGCCAGTGGTTCCACTCGCCCAGCCTTGATCTGACCCGCCTGCATCTGCGGGCCCAGGGGCTGATTCAGCGTTTCAACCAGGCCAGCCGCTCGGCGTACGACGAGCGGCAGGCGCTGCTCGCGCAACTGCTGGGCCGCTTCGGCCAGGGCAGCTGGATCGAGCCGGGGTTGCAGTGTGATTACGGCGCGCACATCGAGATCGGCGACGACGTGTACATCAACGTCAATTGCACGCTGCTCGATGGCAACCGGATCGAGATCGGTGATCGGGTCTACGTCTCGCCCAATGTGCAGATGATCACCACCCGTCACCCCGTGCACCCGGCACAACGCACCGTGGAGGTCGAGGGAGAACGCAAATGTGTGCTGCGAGCCGACCCGATCAGGGTGGGCAACGATGTCTGGATCGGCGCCGGCGCGATCCTGCTGGGCGGTGTCGAGGTGGGCGAGGGCAGCGTGATCGGCGCCGGCAGCGTCGTCACCCGTTCGATCGCACCGGGCGTCGTCGCTGCGGGCAATCCCTGCCGGGTCATCCGCTCGGCCTACGAATGAACGTACAGGAAATCTCAATGAGCAACGTGAAAGCGAGCGGCAACCTGCACCCTTGGCCGGAGGCGGCACTGGCGGGCAGCCACCTGCCCCTGTGCGTGTGGTTCACGGGTTTGTCCGGTTCGGGCAAGACCACATTGGCGCGGGGTATCGAGCAGCGCCTGTTGCAGTCAGGGGCACGTGCCCGAGTGCTCGATGGTGACGACCTGCGCGTCGGTCTCAATCGTGATCTGGGCTTCAGTGCCGGGGATCGCAAGGAGAATGTCAGGCGCCTGGGCGAGGTGGCCAGGCTGTTCCATGACAGCGGTTTCATTGTCCTGGTAAGCGCGATCTCGCCTTTTGCCGAGGATCGCCAGGCTGCCCGGGCGCTATTTGCAGCGGGGCGTTTCATTGAGGTGCATGTGGCCACGCCACTGCAAGTCTGCGAGTCACGTGATCCCAAGGGGCTGTATCAGCGCGCCCGTCGCGGTGACTTGCCCGGTTTTACCGGAATAGACAGCGCCTACGAACCGCCACGTGACTGCGAGTGTGTTGTGCAGAGTGAGCGGTGTACGGTCGATGAGGGCGTCCTGCAGGTACTCGCCATCATCGAGCGTTGCTGTTCCCCGGCCCCCGTTGGCGAAAGGAAAGGTGCCTGATGATGTCCGGAGAAAAATTCGAGCTCCTGCTCAAACGCTACCGCCATGTGTTGTTCCTGGCGGTCACCGTGCTGGTGCTGGCGATGTCGTGGGGGATGACGCAAATACGGTTCGCTGCCGACTATCGATCGTTCTTTCCGGAGGGCGAGAAAACCGTCGAACAACTGGATGCCTTGCATCGTCAATTCGGCAAGTCCGACACGCTCCTGTTCGTGATCAAGAACCCCGAGGGCAGCCTGTTCAACCGCCGAGACCTGGAGCAGTTGCATGCGCTGACTGAACAGGCCTGGATGATCCCGCACGCCTATCGTGTCGATTCGGTGACCAACTTCCAGCATGTCTTTGCCGAGGGCGATACGGTCCATGTCGATGAACTGGTACGTGAGCCGGCGGATCTGACGGACTCGCACATCGCCTTGATGGAGCGCCTTGGGCGCAACGACATTGAGTTGGTCAAGCGCCTGGTCTCGGCTGATGGCCAGACCGCTGGCGTGCTGGTCACGCTGCAGTTCCCGCCCCAGACCCTCGATGCGGCCATCGACGCGACCACCCGGGCGCGTACGATGGTCGATGCCTTCCGTCAGTCCAATCCCCATCTGCAGATACACCTGACCGGACTGGCAGCCGTCGAAGCGGCGTACCCCGAAGCTTCGCAGCAGGACATGGCCGTCCTCACGCCGCTGATGTACGCAATCATCCTGCTGGCCAGTGTACTGATGTTGCGCAGTCTGGGTGCCTTGCTGGTGGTGTTGGTGGCGATCACCATGGCCACTGCCGCGACCCTGGGCGCCAGCGGTTGGCTTGGATTCGAGGCCACGGCCCTGACCGGGCTGCTGCCAACCATCGTGCTGGCCACGTCGGTGGCGGAGATCATGCATATGATTTCGGCCGCTCGACAGAAGAGTGGCCAGTACGGAAACCGCCGTGTGGACCTGGCCTGCGCGGCCATTCGTGAGACGGTCAAGCCGATTGCCATCGGTACCGCGACCAACGCCGTCGGGTTCTACTCGTTGGTGTTTGCCGCCTCACCGCCCTACAAGGAGTTCGGGGTGCTGGCCGCGATCGGTGCGGTGATGGCCCTGGTCGTCTCGGTTGCGGTCTCGGCGGTCCTGATTCCGTTGTTGCGCCTCAAGCCGCTCGAGGGGGCCGCCAGCCGTCGCTACTACTTGTACATGGAGCCTTTGCTGCGTCGGCCCAAGCTGTGGTTGCTCGGCTTCGTGGCCGTGTTCCTGCTGGCGCTTGGTCCGGCCAGCAAGAACCTGATCAACGACCGGATCGTCGAGAACTTCGATACCAGCATCCCGGTGCGCACTGCGACCGAATTCGCCATGGACAACCTCTCGGGTATCTATCGCCTGGAGTATGTCGCCACGTCCAGTCGCGGGGACATTTCCGACCCCCGTTTCCTGGCCGAGCTTGATCGTTTTGCCCAGTGGTTGCGCACGCAGAAAGAGGTCGACTCGGTCACCACCCTCAGCGATGCCATCAAGAAGCTCAACCAGACCATGGACGGTGGGCGCGCCGAGGCGTACCGACTGCCGCAGGACCCGGCGCTCGCAGCGCAGATGCTGCTGGTCTACGAGATGTCACTGCCGTTCGGCCTGGACCTGAGCAACCAGATCAACATCGACAAGTCGGCCACGCGGGTGGTCATTACATTGACGCGCCTGGATACCCAGCAGATCCGCGATATCAAGGCCCGTGCCGACGCCTGGTGGAACACCCATGCCGACCGTACCGCCCTGGTACCGGGCGTGGGCACGGGCGAGGCGGTGGTCTTTGCCAACCTCACCCACATCAGTATCGAGTACATGGTCGATGGCCTGCTGTTCGAACTGGTGAGCATCACCTTGATGGTGGCCCTGTTCCTGCGCAATGTGCCGCTGGGGTTGATCAGCCTGCTGCCCAACGTGTTTCCGTTTTTCGTCATGTTCGGTCTCTGGGGGCTGATGCGGGGCGAGGTCAATACCGCCGCGATCAACGTCTGTGTCGTGGCCTACGGGCTGATTGTCGAGGCCACCATCCACCTGATGAGCCACTACAAGGCACAGCGCCTGGAACATGGCCAGCCGCCGCGCGAGGCGCTGCGCTCGACCTATCAGCACGTACTGCCGTCGGTGTTCGCCAATGCCGTGATTCTGGCCTCGGGCTTCCTGGTCATGACGCTTTCGCCGTTCTCCATGAACGCCGATTTCGGCCTGCTGGCTGCCATCGCGATCTTCCTCGGCCTGATATTCGATGCGTTGTGCCTGCCATTGGTGCTGTTGACCTTTGATCGCTACCTCTGGGGACGAGCCGCAGCCGGGCTCGCTGTGCGCCAGGCATGAATCGTTCTCCCAGTCGCCACCCTATACAAGGAAAGTCAGAATGAACCGCAATCTCTTCATGGTCGCCTGCCTGTCGATGGCAACCGCGCTGTCGTCTGTTGCCGCCCATGCGGGACAGGCCCAGGACCTGGGACGGCATTACGCCCAGAAGTGGCGCGACAGCGATGAGGGCTACCAGGACACTTCAGCCAGGATCCGCCTGACCCTGGTGGAGAAGGGCGGTGCCAGCACCGATCGCTTCATGCGCATGAACAGCTTCGAAATGGCCGACAAGCAGGTGGGCGACAAGGTACTGCTGACCTTCGAAGCCCCCGAGAACATCAAGAATTCCCGGGTGCTGATCCATTCCAAGATCATGGAGGGTGACCAGGTCTGGCTGTACCTGCCAAGCCTGCGACGGGTCAAGCGAGTCGCTGCCGCAGACCGCTCCGGTTCGTTCTCCGGCAGCGAGTTCTCCTATGAGGACATCGGCTCGATGGAGGTGGGCAACTACGACTACGAGTGGCTGCGTGACGAGGCGTGCGGTCAGTCCGAGTGTGCGGTGGTCAAGCAAATCCCTCTTTATCCCTACTCGGGTTATTCCGCGATCGAGGTCTGGTACGACAAGCACGATTTCCGGCAGATGAAGACCCAGTACTACGACCGCAAGGGGACGCTGTTCAAGACCCTGAGCCTGGATGGCTACCAGCTGTTCCTGAACCGCTACTGGCGGGCGCTGAAGATGAGCATGGTCAACCATATCACCGGTCGCCAGACGGTCCTGGTCAGTTCCGACGTGCAATTTCGTACCGGGATCAAGGAGGAGGCGTTCGAGCCTGCCCGGCTGGGGAACCTGACCCAATGACCGACGGCGTCCGCCACCCATGGACCTGGCCACTGGCCGCGGCGCTGCTCATGTCCGGGTACGACGCGGCTGCGCAAGCGGAGCATTCGCTAGCCGGCAAGCTCGCGATCAAGGGCTACTACTTTCCCTCCGACCCGGCCACTGAGCTTGAGGAGAGCGAATTGCCGGTCACTCGGGAGTTTGGCGTGGATTACCAGTACGTGGACAGCTGGGATTCGCTGCGCATGCGGGTGGTGGCCAACCCACGCTATCTGTCGAGCAGTGACCGGGACCCGCGCCCGTCGTTCTATTGGGACGAGCTGTATCTGCTGCTGGAACAGGAGGGTCGCGAAGCCAAGCTGGGACGGATCAAGGAGCATTGGGGGGTGATGGAGACTCGCCAGTTGGTCGATGTGATCAACACCTATGACAACCTCGATGGCCTGCAGCCGGAAGAGAAACTCTCGCAGAAAGCACTGAAGCTGGGCAGCCTGATGGGGCCCGGACACCTGAGTCTGTACCTGCTGGACGGCTTCGAACCGACACAGTTCTATGCCGAACCGTCGCGGTTTGCACCCTATCGGGTGCGGCCGACGGCCGAGTACATTCATGGCGGCAATCCGGACAGCCTGGACATTGCCGCACGCTACTTCATGTCCCTCTCGGACCTGGATATCGGCCTGAGTTACTTCAAGGGCACCAATCGCACGCCGGCGTTTCGCCAGGAGGGCGAGAGCCTGGTCGCCCAATACACCGAGGTCAGCCAGTGGGGCCTGGATGCCATCTGGGTGGACGGCCAGTGGCTGTACAAGCTGGAGGCGCTCGACCAGCGGGTCTCGGACAGCGACTACAACTCCAGGAAGCTGTCGGTGGGTGTGGAGTATGCGATCAATCGGGTATTGGGCGAGGCTGACCTGAGCCTGATCGGGGAGTACCACCGTGACCGTGACAAGGCGCTGGCACCGGTGAGCATCTTTGATCGCAAGTTCCTGCTGGGGGGGCGCCTGCAGTTCAACGACCGCTATCTCTCTTCGGTATTTCTTGGATTTACCGCACAAGCCAGCGATGCGAAAAACAACATGATCAACGCGTCTCTGGACCTTGGCTTGAGCGATGCCCTGCGTGCCGGCCTGAGTGCCGTCTACATCGACAGTTCCGGCAGCGATGACACCTGGGAGGCGCTCTCGGGCGATTCCCATGTCAGCGTCGAGTTGTCCTACTCATTCTGATTGACCGTCGCGCAGGCCGGCCAGTGTTCCGGCCGCCTTCGACAGAGGTATGCAAGCACATGGATAGACAGCTTCAGATTATCGGCTTCGGCCCCGCAGCCCTTGGCCTGTTCATCGCCGCCGATCGTGAGCGCAAGTTGCCGGCGCTGCTGTCGCTTGGCGTCGAGGTGCATGAGCGCAGTGCTTCGTTGGCCCAATGGGATTGCCTGGCCTACGACATCCAGGCCAACTCGCCCATCCAGGACTTTCTGAAGGGTATTCGACCTGACGGTGCCTTTGCCCAATGCCTTCGCCAGCGCGATGTACAACGCTGGTTGCAAGAGCCTTCCCGGATTCTGTCGCTCGACAGCGTTTCGGCTTTCCTTCGGCAGTTGGCGCAGGTAGTGCTCGAGCTATGCGCTGAGCACCCGGCCACCACCGTTGCATTCGGTCGGCAGGTCGACGCGGTGCAACAGAGCGACGCAGGTTTCACCTGCTGGGGAGACTGGGGGCAGTTGACCAGCCGTTATCTGGTGCTGGCTTGTGGCGCCCAAGGACGTGAATTGCAGGTGCCCTGCGCGAAGATGCGCCAAATGATCGAGCAAGATTGGCCGGCGCCATTGGGTTCCGATCCGGTGCTCAGGGGCCAGGCTGATGCGCAACTGCGCGATGCTCTCGGCCAGGGCCGCCAGGTACTGGTACTGGGTGGCAGCCACAGTGCCTTTTCCACCGTCGAGTACCTGCTCAGGCGATTCAGCGATGCATGGGCGCCGCGCTCGCTGCATGTGTTGTGCCGCAAGCGCCCAGGGCTGTGGATGGCATCAGGAACACCGTCGGCACTGCTGCAACCAGGCGATCTGGTGGATGAGGTGACCGGCGAGGTCAACCGCTTCCGGGGATTGCGTGGATCGGCCCGGCAAACCTTGTTGGACATCGAGTCCGGACGATCTCCAGGCGTTGTGCTGCACATTGGTGATCCCGACTTCCATCTGTGGCAACGGGCAGCGCCGCTGTTGATAAACGCCACCGGCTATGAAGCCCGGATGCCTGAGCTGCGTGACCCGCAAGGGTGTGCCATGGCGCTGGATACCCTCCAAGGCAACCTCTGCAAGCACCCGTTGAGCCATGAGCTGACCTGCGCAGGACAGGCTGTGCGCGGGCTGTTCGGCACCGGCCTGGGATTCTCAGACCGCCGCGGGGAGACCGTTGAGGTCGGGGTCAATTTCTTCCACGGACGTTGCGCCAGCAACATCCTCGACGCCGTGCTCTGACGGCGCCATTCACTCGCATGAACAGGAGGTTGCATGCACAACCTGGTACAACTACGTGAACGCCTGCTGGCACACCTGCCCGCTCGTCTGGCAGCACCCGCCCAGGAGCAGGCCGCACTGGACGACTTGCTGAGCAAACTGACCCGCCCGCGCCGAATCCATCAGCTGCTGTCCTCCCGCCTGACGGTTCGTCAGATCCTGCATTGCCTGGTCGAGTTGCTGGCCGAGGGGCAACTTCAGCTGATCCGGGAGCAGGCGGTGCCACAACTGGTGCTGGGCACCCCGCTGGGGGCCTTGCCTGGCCATGGTCTGCACCTGGTGGACGATGCCTGCCTGCGCCTCGAACCCCGCTATCGTGAGGTGATGGCTGACCTGCTCAGTGACAAGAAGTCCATCTATGACCAGTCCATCGAAACCTTCGAAACCCAGATCCGGCGCTACAAGATCATGCAGAGCCTCGGTGATCTGAACCACGGTAACCTGCTGCTGCTCGGAGATGATGCCCTGTTCTCGCTGTTCCTGGCACTGCACGGCTATCGTCAGCGAATCGTCGTGGCCGATATCGACCGTGACCTGCTGGCAACCATCGAGCGGACTTGCCGGGCGCAGGCGATCGACACGATAGAAGTGGTCGAATATGACGTATTCCAGCCGCTTCCAGAGCAACTGCAGGGCCGTTTCGACTGTTTCGCGGTCAATGGTTTCAAGGACCTGGGTGGCTTGCTCACGTTCATCTGCCGTGGCGTGCAGTCGCTGGCGCCGACGGCGGATGTGGGATACGTGAACTTTGGCAATCATGAAGTCCAGGACGCCACCCAGCGTGCGATGGAAGTGCAGATCCACCAGGCGTTGCTGCGTTTCGGCCTCTACATGGATCATTGCGTGCCTTGCGCCGAGACCCACGTCAGCGAAGCCTTCGAGCAGGCCATGTTGCACGGGGTTCTCGAATGCGCGGCCCTGCCTGGCGAACGACGCGCGCAGGCCTGCGAGCAGTGGCTGGAGACATTGGCCGAGCGCTTTGCCGACTTGTCCTGGGTGCGCATGCACAGTTTTCCGGACATCCAGTTGTCACCGCTGAAACTGGGGCGTTGCCGGGTGGCCAGCGATAATCGGCGCGAGGTGTCACGATTTTTGCGCCTGAGCCAGCTCTATGCCCGTAGTACTCCCGAGGTGGCTTGAGCATGGGGCCGATTACCCGGAACGGGCTTGAGGGGCGGTTGGTCGTGCTGTCAGCCCATCCGGACGATGCTGTCTGGTCGTTGGGCAGTGGCATGACCGGCCTGGCCCGGGGGCGCGATGTCTTGCTGTTGACCCTGTTCGACGGTGATGCGACGGCGGGTAGCACGCTGGCGGTTGGCGATGCGCGCTGGCGGCGATTCGCCTCACCGCCGCTGCGCCGCGAGGAAGATATCCGGGCCGCGATGAGCCTGGGCATCGAGCGGGCAGGAGCGGGCTTTGATGATGCCGCATTGCGCCTGGACGGTCGCGACCGGTTCGCACATGCCGACATCAATGCCTTGTTCCTGCCGGCCCGGGTTGACCCGGCGCTGTGGCCAGAACCGGATGCAATGCAGCTCGCCACGGTGCGGGCGATGCTCAGGCCCGCCGATATCGTCTGCGCGCCATTGGGCATCGGTGGGCACGTGGATCACTGCCTGACGCACTGGCTGGCCCGCCAGTTGGACAACCCGGTGTGTTTCTACGCCGACTTCCCCTATGTGGGCCAACTGGATGAACAGGCCCTGGCCAGCCACGTCGAGCGCCTGGGGCTCGGGCTTGTCAGCCACTCATGCCAGTGCTCTTGGGATCGCTGGCTGAAGGCTGCCCTGATGTACCGCAGCCAGGTAATGATGTTGTTCGCCAGCCAGGCGCGCTTCGTCGGCGCCTTGGCGGCTCACGCACAGGTGTCTCAAACAGGGGCTTGCTGTCGGATCTGGTCGAGCCGTTCGATGTAGCGGGCCAACGAGCCGGTCGGGGAAAGCAGTGCGTCCAGAGCCAGGGCCTCGGCAGTGTTGGCACGGGCCTGGAAATGGGCAAGGTTGGGCGCGTGCTCTTCCCAGCGGGTTGGGTTGTAATGGGAGAGATGGTAGGCGCAGGCATCCCTCTCCATGCTGATAGGCACGCCCGCACGCCACAGGCGCCATCCCAGATCCAGGTCCTCCATACCCCAGCGTTTGCCATAGGCTTCATCGAACCCTCCGACTTGCTGCCAGTGTTCACGCTGGATCGACAGGTTGGCGCCGGCGCTGGCCAGCCAGGGCCATTCGTTGCATCGCGGGTGCTCAGCCGCCTGCTCCAGGGGGCTGGTGGCCAGTCGCGAAGATTGAGGACTCCAGCGCCCCTGCAACAGATCCTGTGGCAGGATCGGCGGGCAACCGATCGTACCAAGGCGTGGATCGCCTCGTCCGCACAGCGCGATCAACTCTCGGATACGCCCATGTACCAACCCGGGTCGTTTTGTCTGGGCTTGCAGGTGGGCCTCGAAGAAGCCATCGAGCACCAGTACGTCGTCGTCGATGAACAGCAGCACTTCGCCCTGGGCTGCGCTCGCGCCCAGGTTTCTTGCGCCCGCGCGGCCTAGCCCGGGTGTGCTCAGCACCCGGGCATGAGGCTGTTCGGCAACTTGGGCCAGCACGGCTGGACATGCGGCATCGGCGACAATAAGGGTCTCAAAGTCACAACGCTCCTGCTGTCGGTGCAGGCTTGCCAGGCATAAACGCAAACGTTCTGGCTTGGCATGTACCGGCATGATGACGGACAGTTTCATGGGCATCCCTCGCCGATCAGGCCAGTGTGGGCTGGCGCATGCCTTGATTGAGCTGGCGATGTCGCAAGGTCATCAGCGAGGCTGCCAGCACGTTGGCCACGAGCATGGCCTCGACGATACCCACCAGGCCTCGCTGCCACTGGACGGTCAGAAGCCAGCCGAGTGGGGTCATGACCACCAGATAGGCAATGGCGTGGATCAGCGTGGGGGCCATGGCATCTTCGCGCCCACGCAGTGCATTGGACATGACGCCCTGCCAAGCGTCCAGGGGCAGGGCCAGGGCCAGCAGCAACATGGCCGGTACCGCAATCTGCAGCAACTGACTGTCAGTGCTGTACTGCGCCAGCAGCGGGCCGGGAAGGATCGCCAGCACGATTGCGCAGATTGCCGTCAACGACACGCCAAACCACAGACCGCACCACGTGGACAGGTTGATCTCTCGGGTATCGCCCTGACCATGGGCCATCCCCACCTGGATCGAGGTGGCGAAGCCGATGCCCATGGGAATCATGAATAGGATCGAACGGATATTCACCACCACGGCGCAGGCCGCCGCGATCAGTGGTGAAACGATGCCGGCCATCACCGCGATCAGCATGAATGCACCGGCTTCAATACCGAAGCTCAGACCGCCCCCGTAGCCGATATGCCGCTGCATTTTCCATTGCGACCAGGCCCAGGCAAACCGCGTATTGATACCGTATTCCTGGCGTTGAGCAAACAGGCGATGCACATAGAAGATGATCGCAACGGCCATCAGGATCCGTACGAAGGTCGTGCACCAGGCGGAGCCCAGCGCGCCCATCTCATCGAAACCGAACTTGCCGTAGACCATCGCGTAACACAGCACGCCATTGACCAGGTTGCCTACCAGAATCACGCACGTCGCCGGCAGTGGGCGCGATATGCCTTCCAGGAAGAACGAGTAGGCGATGTACAACAGGATAGCGGGCAGTCCGAGTGCCACGACCTGCATCAGCTCGGCGATCGCACCTGCCAGGGACGCGTCCACGCCGAACCTCACCAGCAGCGGCAGGCTCGCAAGGCTGGCAACGATACAGACCAGGCCCAGGCCCAGGGCGTGTATCACGCCACGTTGCAGAGCCAGCCCCGCCTCCCGGGGTTGTTGCTTGCCGACGGCAATCGAGCTCATGACCAGAATCCCGAACAGCAAGCCTGCCGCGATCAGCATGTAGGTATCGGCAATGGCGTGGGTGATCGAGATGGCCGCCAGCGCGTCGGTGGCATAGCGACCGACCAGAAGCGTGTCGACCAGTGAGAGCAGGAGAAAACCGATACGCGAAATGACGATCGGCAGTGAAAGTTTGGACAGTTGCTTCAGCTTTTCCGTGATCGCCTTGTAACCGGTCATGGTGATAGCTCCTTGCACGAATACTCAATGAACTGCCGGGCCGGGCCCGGTCAGTTCGGCAGGTTCGGATACATCGCGGACATGGCACTGGTCAGCGAGCGCAACTTGCAGAACTCCAGCTCGTTGCCGGCTGTGCTCCTGCCTAGATGGGGCAGTGTGTGGCCCAGGTACGCCGAGTAGGGTGCCAGGTTGTCTTCGGCCTCGAACCTCAGATGCCGTTGGCTTCCCTTGGTGCTCAGGACCAGGCTGGGAGCTTGCACACGGTTTTGACTGAAACCGAACGTGGTATGCAACCGCAACTCGCCGGCAGTGCCGTAAAGGGTGATGGTGGTTTCGTCACAGGGCTGATGGGACGACCAGGCGGTGCGCAGAAAGACCATGGCACCGGCCTGCGTACGCAGTGCGCAATATGACTGCGACTCGACCTCCAGGACCGCGTTCTCGTGGTCGTCGGTGTCGGCTCGCCAATTGGCCCGTTGCGCCGCTTCGCTACCGTCGGCGGGGACGTGATTGCACAGGGCGCTGTCCACCAGGGGATAGCCCAGTGCCTGCAGGGCCACCTCCAGCAGGTGCCAGCCCAGATCGGCGCCTGATCCTGCCAGCGCCTGATCCGCCTGCGTGAACCACGACCCTGGACGAGGCACTCCATTGCGCCGACGCCAGGCGACGTCGATGCAGTGCACCTTGCCGATAGCCTGGCTTGCGACGGCATCCAGCAGGGTTCGCACGTCACTGCGATGGGAGGCCGCCCCCGTCACTGACAATTGCACCCCCATGTGCTGACTGCGCTCGATCAGGTCCTGAGCGTGACGCAGCGACAGGCAAGCGGGCTTTTCCAGGATGACGTGCAGTCCCTGCTCCATGGCCCGCAGTGCCTGTCGAGTGTGGTGGGCGTTGGGAGAACAGATCAGGGCCACGTCACACCCCTGCAGGGCCTGATGGCTCATACAGGCATGCTGGCGCGCTGTGGGTGCCAACTCCGCGAGTGCCTGGCCTGCCTGCGGATCAGGGTCGATGATCGATACGATCCGACCGCCATGTCGCTGTAGCAGCGGAGCCCAGATCGTCCTGACGACCCAACCCGAACCAACTAGCGCGATGCCGGGTCCCATCATCGCGAGCCAGCCAGGTGCTGGACCACCTTGCGCACGGCAAGGGCGATATCCAGCGTGTCCTGCTCGCTGCCAAGCAGTGCACGGTGATGGATCCAGATCCCTCGGCTAGCCACCCGCTCAGTGACAGGACAATGGGTGATGAAATGTGCCTGGTCGTAGTGGGCTGGCGCCGGTGCTTGCCAGAAGCTCGGGATGCGGTAGATCGCCTGATAGGCACGGAACGCCGGGATGCCCTCGGCAACCAGTGCATCGACCACCTGATTGCGGTCCAGTTGGCCAAGATCACCGTCTTCGGGAAGGGTGAACAGCACCATATAGTACGGGTGCACATGGGCATCAGCCGTACGGCCTTGTGGAATCACCAGCGCATCATGGTTCAGGGCGTCCATCAGTAACCGGGCGTTGTGCTGGCGAAGTTCGTTCTGTGCCGGGAGGCGCTCAAGCTGGGCACTGAGCACTGCGGCGTTGAACTCGCCCAAGCGAGCATTGGTACCGACCACCGTATGCTGGTAGCTGCGATCGCCCAGCGGACGTCCGCAATTGCCATACAGGAAGACCTTCTCTCGCAAGGCTTCATTCGGACACAAAACCAAGCCACCTTCGCCAGCAGTCATCAGCTTGAAATTCTGGAAGCTGAAGCAGGCCAGCGTGCCGTAGTCGCCGATTTTGGCACCACCCAGACCCTGTGCACCATGAGCATGAGCAGCATCCTGGATGAGCACCAGGCGATGCTGATCGGCGATACGGCTCAGGCTGGCCATGTCACTCATGTGCCCGGACATGTGCACCGGGATGATGGCTCGCGTGCGTGGAGTAATGTTGGCCTCGATCGCAGCCGGGTCAATGCAAAGCGTATCGGCACACACATCGACCGGTATGGCCGTCGCGCCAATGCGCTGGCAGGCCATCGAGGTGGAAATGAAGGTGAAGGCCGGAACGATGACTTCATCACCGGGCATGACCCCGGCCGCCTGCAGGGCGATTTCCAATGCAACCGTGCCGTTGGCTACGGCGAAAGCCGAGTGACCACCGTGCACTTGGGTGAAGCTCTGCTCGAAGGCCAGGTTTTCGTTGCCTTGCATGCGCCACCAGTGTCCCTGGCGCAGGCTGCGTAGCAGAGCCTGTTCTTCTTCGGGGCCGTAATGCGGCCATTGTGGATATGCTGTTTGGCGTAGTGGTGTACCGCCGTGAATTGCGAGAGTCATTGTTTCCGTCCTTGGTGAGGCAAGCGCGCAGGTACGCCGCTTGAATACGGTTCTAATGGTGGAGTTTGTACACTAGTGCCAAACTTAAAGAATAAAGATGCTTGGCAATTAAGCGCGTGGCAGACGATAGCATGTGAATTTAAGTCGGGCGCAAAAGTTTTTTTTAGAAATCATTTGTAATATTATGAAATAACCTCGGAATTACACTTCTCGTTACATCGCCAATCACTGTGCTAAAAAAGCACCAACAAATTCCGCCTCCAGAGCTTTTCGGGGAGCCACGGTTGGCGTGGCATAGGCACGCTGTCACAAAATTTTTATCCGCTTTCCCTTACGCTTTGGACGTGTTGAACAGAGTTGCGTAGGTGCCCCTTTTGGGTGCCTGGATGCGCTTTGAATTCATAGAGATATTTTGGAAGTTTGTGGCGCTGTCATGTCGAGGACATCGATAAAAGATGTACTTGGCTGTGCTCGACGTTATTTCAGGGAAGAAAAGAGGTGATTGGCAGCATGAGAACTCTCATTGTCGTTGCGGAGGGTATGGATCCGCTTGTTCTCGAGAAAGAAGTTGCTCAGGGCCGACTGCCGTGGTTTGCAAAACACTTGGGCGTTAACAATTATCGCCATCTGGACTGCGGCCCGGTTCCCTATGAGCCGAGCAACTTGGCAACTGCCTTTAGCGGTGTGAACCCCGGTCGTCATGGCTGCTTCTCCTACTGGAGTGCGCACAGTGCCGGGGAGATGCCACGGATTCTGGAAACCACCGATGTGATGGCGCCCAGGTTATGGGAGTGGCCGCAGATGGCGCAACAGCGTTTTGCCGTGGTCAATGTGCAACTGACGCATCCTCCCAAGCCGCTCAATGGCACCTTGATCACCTATCCGATGCTCAATGCCATGAACACCAGCTACCCGAGAAGCCTGCTGCGAGACCTCAATGCTCGCGGGGTCAGGTATGCCCACGACGTTTCACTGTTCTACACCGGTCAGCCACTCGAAGATTTCGCCGAGCAGGCCTACCGGATTGCGTCGCTGCAGTTGGATAGCGCACTGGCGCTGGGCGCTGAAGCCGATGTGATGATCGTGAACCTCACACTGGCGGATCGCCTGTCGCATTTTCTCTGGCATGAGGTGGAGCAGGCCCAGCCCGGATACCGTCCCCATGTGCTGAGGGCCTACGATTTCATCGACCAGGCCTGCGCCCGACTGCAAGCATTGGCGCCCGATTCGATGCTGGTATTTTCCGAGATGGGTTTCGGTCCGCTCGATGGTTTCTTTTCCATCAATGAGCACCTGCGTGCCGCGGGTCTGCAGGTGCTCGATGAACACGGACAGGTGGACCTTGAGCGCAGTGTCGCGCTGGAGACCGTGCAAGGCTCCCATGGGGTGATGCTATGTGCCGACCTGTGCAACTCCGGTCGCTCCGACCTCACACTACGCCGGGACGTCGAGCAATGCCTGCGCGAAATCCGCTTTGCCGATGGCCGCCTGGCGTTGGCTGATGTCCGCTCGCGAGAGAGCATGTATACGGGGCCCTACACTGATCGAGCGCCAACCTTCATCGTCAGGCCGGCCGATGCCCGGCGCCCCCCCTTGGGGGACCCGCGCTGGGCCAATCATGTTCGGCGCACCTCGCAATCGGGCTGGCATCGCGAGCGTGGCTTCGTGTTGAGTGTTGACGCATGCATTCAGGCACCCGAAGGGCCGTTGCACCTGCAGCAGATTGCGCCTTCGATCGCGACCTTGAGTGGTTGCCAGGCTCATGAACAATGTGAGCTGCCGGGCTTTGTATGATGACGCTGGCGCAGCAGGCTCAAGGCGAAGCCCGGCGTGTGCTGGTGGAGCTGGCCAAGGTGAAGGACGGTCACCGCCGCTTTTGTGTGGACGAGCAGGGTGCGGCGCTCTACGGTATCGCACCGCAGTTGCTGGCAGAGCTCAAGGCATTGGGGCTGGCCTCATGTCAGGGCAAGGACGGCGAATGCTTCGACCCTGATGACCTGTACAACCTTTCCCTCTACCTGCGCTTGCCATCGCTGCACAAGTTGGCCATGCGCAGTTGGTCTTCAGCCTTTCGTGACAGTGAGCGTGATCGGTGCATCGAGCTCAGCTACGCACTCGATGCGGTGCCAGAGCACGCCATCACGATCTTGCTCCCCAGTGGTGAGTTGCGTGTCTGTGATACGCCTGACCAGATGCAGGTGCACCAGGAGCAGTTGATCCTGCCGGGGCACCAGAGGCTGCTGCCGTCACCCTTTATCGAACTCATCGAACACACCTGTGCCGATATGCGCTTTTTCATGCTGCACGACGCCTTGCGCTGGGATCTGGCGTTCATGGTCGAGCACCGGGTGGCCGAGTGTGGCGGCTTCTCCAAATTGCTGGTGCAGCAGGCCCTGATGCGTGGGATGCCCGCACGACAGGTGTTTGGTCTGTTGCTAAGCGCTCCCTATGCCACGGGGCACTACTGGGCCGAGCTGCTGGTGGAGGATCAGTGGGTCGCCGTCGACCCCTTGATGATTCGGCTGCTCTGCAGCCAGGCCGGTCTTGATGAAACTCGTTGGCCACTGCACCGATCTCCAGCAACTGCCTTGTTACGACTTTCTTGCGTCGATGCCTATGACCAGGACGGGGCGCCTTGCCTGAGTTGTTTCGAGGGTCAGCAATTTCGTCAGTTGCCTGTCGTGACAGCGGGGGACAGGCAGCACCCGGTGTCATTCAAGGTGGCTGTACAACCACCAATATCAAAGCTGTAGCAGATAGGGAAAATCATGCAGGAATCAAATAGACAGGCATGCCTCGTGACAGGGGCATCCGGTACGCTGGGCCTTGCCATATGCGAAAAGTTGCTCAGCCTGGGCGTCACCGTGGTTGCGCTGTTTCACCGCAATGAACAACCGTTGCAGGCTCTGCTCGAGCGGACACGGGAGTGGCCAGGTCGCTTGATCATTTTGGCCTGCGACCTGACGAATGCGCAGGAGACAACGCGATTGATGTCGATCTGCTCTGACAGGGGGCTGGTCATTCACTCGGTGGTTTGTTGTGCGGCGAATCTGTTGCGCAAATCGGCCCTATTCAGTAGCCCGTCGGACAGCGAACGGCTGTTTTCGCTCAATTTCGAGAGCGTCACGCGTTTGTTGCGTCAATTCATGCGCCCAATGCTACAGCGGCGCCAGGGGCGGGTGGTGCTGATCGGATCGCGTGCTGGTGAGACCGGAATGCCGGGCCAAAGCCTGTATGCCTCAACCAAGGGTGCACTGCATGCCTATGCTCGTTCGTTGGCTTTCGAAGTAGGCGAACAGGGCATCACGGTCAATGTAGTTGCCCCTGGTGCGATCGCCGGCCCCTTGACTCACTACAGCGAAACCGAAGCCAGCGAGATCTGTCGGCACATCGGCTTGCGTCGTTTGGGGCAGCCAGCCGAGGTGGCCGGGGTGGTCGCCTTTCTGCTCGGTGCGGAGGCCTCCTACATCAACGGGGCGGTGATTGCCGTCGACGGTGGAGGGCGCTTCTGATGCATTGCGCAAGCGTAGATCTGGGTGGTAGCAAGATCGCCCTGTGCTTCAGTTTCTCGGGACGGATCATGCAGCGTGAGCGTATCGAGATTCCCTCCGGTCTTCATCCTCAGGTCATCCTGGACCAGGTGAAGGCACTGATCGAATCGCAGATCCTGCTCCATGGTCCGATCAGTAGCCTGGTCATCGCCAGCGCTCCGACGCTCAACGCCGACGGCACCATCATCCGCTGGCCCAATCGGCCCGACTGGGAGGGGGTCGCCTTGGCACATGTCTTTCGTGTCGCCGGCGTCGATCGGGTGATCTGGTGTGATGATGGTACCGCTGCGACCTACGGTGATGCCACGGTCATGCGGGCCTCGAACCTGCTGCATCTGTCGCTGGGTACCGGTGTGGGCGGTGGCGTGGTCTACCAGGGACGCATCCTGCCCAATCGGGAGCTGGGGCATCTGCTTGTCTGGCCAGGAGGGGCTTTGTGCAGTTGTGGCCGCAGCGGTTGCCTGCAGGCTTACGCCTCGTTTCGCTCACTGGACAAGTTTGTCGCTTCGATGGGGTTCTCTGACGAGGCCGCGCTCAGCCATTGGCGTTTGCGGGCCGTTCAGGCGCTGGCACTGACTGTGGCCAACCTGGTCGAGCTGTTCCGAGTCGAGGTCGTCTGCCTCGGCGGCGGTCTGCTGGGGCGTTTTCCTGAAATGCCGCAGATGGTCAGCGTTCTGCTGCGCGAGCCCGGCTATCTCAAGCCGTCTCTGACTGCCCCGTTGGTCATGCAGTCCCCCCAGGGTACCGAGGCTTCCCTGTTGGGAGGACTGTACCTGGCCGAGGCCAGCCATGAAGTACAGAACGAAATCTGTGAAGGCGGCCAGGGCAACAGCAAGGCAACCATCCGCCATGTCGGCAACGGGTTGAGCTTCATCTCCATGAGCACACGCTGAGGGGATGGCCTTGGACAACCGAAAGTTTCAACGAAGGAGCGTACTTGGAATGAGAAACAGAAGTGATCGTAACGGCACCGTTCGACGGGTATTGATTGAAAGTGCCAGGGCCTGGTCGGCGGTGGATCGGCTGAGCATGTACCTGGGAGGGGTGGTGGTATTTTCGTTGGGGGCGTTGTTCTTCATCACCAGCCATCTGGGGACTGACCCGCTAGACGTGTTCGTTATTGGTTTGAACGGTAAGTTGAATTTGGGATTGGGTGCCTGTTCCGCGATTTTTTCCATCGCCATGCTGGCCTGGTGGGCCCTGTGGAACAAGCGATGGCCTCCCATCAGTCCGTTTGTCACCACCACGCTGACCGGTCTGTTCATCGACTTATGGCTGCTGCTGGAGATCGATGACCTGCTGAGCGCCAGGTTCACTTCCTATGTGATGCTCGCCATCGGCCTGGCGTTGTGCGCCTATGCTTCTGCGCTGATTATCATGAGCGGGATTGGTATTCGTGTCATCGATCTGATGGTGATCACCATCATGCGCAAGGTGGGCTGGTCCTTCACCTTTTCCAAAATGGTTCTGGAGATCTCCATCTTCCTGGCTGGGTGGGTATTGGGCGGGCCTTTCGGTATTGGTACGATTGCATTTCTGCTCATCATCGCCCCGCTGATTCGGCCGTTCATGAACCTCAATGAACGCTATTTGCGCCTATCCAACTATGGACTCAGCCAGCGTCAATCCCTGTCGGTCGAGTGACACCGGTTACCTGCTCAAGCAACGCCTGCCGCCTGGGGAAAACCGGGCGGCATTCTTATCAGATTGCACCGCGCTCCACGACCTTCATCGCCGATTCGCCACACTGCAAATGCTCACGAATGAAATCGAAGGCCTTGGTGGGGTCGCAGCTTGTTCCACAAGTAAAGATGTCGAGAAACAATGCACCATGTTCTGGATAGGTGTGGAAGGAGGCGTGCGATTCCTCCAGTAGCACCAGAATCGTTGCGCCTTGAGGTTCGAAACGTTTGGTCAGGGTGCCACAGACTGTTGCACCGGCCTTGGCTGCTGCATTGCAGAGCAATTGTGTCAGGCCGTCGATGTCGTTGAGTTTGTCCAGGGCAACGTCATAGAGTTCGCCAAGGGCGTGCTTTCCAAAGAAAAAGTTGGTGTGGGTGTTCATTTGACATCCGTGTTCAGGGGAAGCGACAACAGCGTGTCGACCAGGTTGAGTTCACTTGCCGATCATGCAGCAGCGTTTCGCTGGACACTAAAAAAATCAGGCGGGGATTGTTTGAAGTTGTGATTAGTTGATACCAAATATTACCGTTTGCCTGTGTTCAACCTGCGTGATTGTTCCATGCTTGCGCCCCCCATGATATTGCGCCAGAAATGCACCGCTCGGGTGCTGGTTCAGTGTGTGGAAGGAGTGGGTTTGCGAAATGCCAACACCTACGAGAGCCATCTGCAAGGTGTGACAGGCGGCTATCTCGAAGGCGAGAGGGATCTTCTTGCGTTGACTGAGATGGCGCCGGGGATGTTTAGTAAGGCATTTTTAGTAGCCCTCCCGCTTGGTCGTGCTGCTAAGACTTAGCTGCGTCCGTCCAACGCTGGTAGCTTTGCTTGGCATGTTCTGGGGTATCGAATTTTGGCTTTGACCGCAACGCGAACGTCTTTTCGGCCAGGGCTTCCAAACGTTCAGCTGCCTTGGGTAACCAGCCATTCTGGATTGCCCAGAGCTTGATGTTTTGAGCCGGTTCTTGGTGATTGCGCGAACGCAGGATTCGCAGAATGCGTTTGGCGTGATCCTCATCGGACGGGTGCAGAATACTGTGAGCGCGGTTGACTATCGCGGTCAGCGACATCATGGCCTGTTCCACGATCGGATCAGTAATCAGCTTGGCCGCAGAAACGGTGGACCTGCAAAGCTTTGTAGGCTTGCCTGGGTTCTACCCCACTAACACGGACACTTTCGAGTAAGCTCACACCGAGCTGAAGGAGTGTTCATGAAGCGCAAGAAATACAGCCCCGGGTTCAAGCGGGAAGCCATCGAGCTGGTTCATCGTTCAGAACATCTCTGATATGACCCAGTACGTCTTGCCTGTAACTGCTACAGAGGTGGATGTCACTCTCACCCGCGATCACGGTCTTTGGCGCTTCGACTTCAGCGCCAAATGACCTGAGGCTGCGGTGAGGCTCGGTTGTCGCCGCGTGCCTTCATATGGTTAAGCAGGAAGCCTGGCTTCCCGTTTTTCTACACAGCGCGGTCAGTTGCTGGCACTGGCGGTCTGCTTCTCCAGCATCCAGTCCATTCGCAGCTGCGCCAGCGATCATTTACCTTGAAGCTGCGCCGGGGTCGTGAGATACGGCTATATTTCATCGACCTTCCTGGACACGACCTCAAAGGTGAACCCTTGCTCCTTGAACGTAGCACCCCACTCGAAGTTACCGGGTGGAGGCCCGCAGACCAATTGCAGAGATCTGCCGGAGGGGCTGTCATACAGGTGCAGGACTTGGGCAATGTCTCCCGGCGCTGCCTCCCTGAAACTCAGCCAATCCCTATAGGTGATCTCGGCCAGATCAACGGTGATGAGCCTGATGGTGTCGCCTTCGCAGAGTGTCATGGTGGAGTGGGCATCGTGTAGGGCTAGAAGGGCGCCTCTGTCGCCAATGGCGAGGGACTGAGTGCGTTCAGGGTGCCCTCAGGGTCATACGCCAGGGGTTAGCTGGCAGATAGCCATAGGCAATCCGGGAACCCCGGCTTATGCTCTGGCCGTCGCCTGTGCTGGGTGCCCAAGGACCAGAAGCTGAGGTGCGCAGCACGGGCTGATATCCACTCACACCAGGAGCGATGTATGGGACAGTCGAGAAGTGTCGAACAGCTGCTCAAATTGAACGCCCGATTCCAGGTTTACATCGATCAATCCTTTAATGAGTTGTATAGGCGCCTTGACGGCCAAGCCGCCGAGCTCAAGCAAAGGATCGAAGCCCATTACCGCTCATATGGCGACGACACCTCCCTCATGTCGGGCGACTTTCGGCACCTGACCTTGGTCAGTGAGTGGTCGCTTGAGTCGGTCGAGCAGATGATCGATGCCTGCTGCAAGACCCTTTTTGGTGCTCCGCCCCCGGTCGGCGTACTCTGGGGACCGTTTGCCAGCGAGACGAGCTACGTGCTTGGGGAAATGAGCAATCTTGACGTATTGATCTCCAATGCTGCATTCGACACCGTACAGGGGTTATTGACCCGTTCCGGCTCGCCAACCGAGGACCTTGTTACCATCAAGGCGGATAAGAGGACACTGGCACCCGGCATCACCTTGTTTATGACCGTGCTGGAGAGCGCATGCGGTCGTAAGGACTTCTTCAATAACGAGCCGATTGTTCAGACCCACTTTTTGTTTGATATCCGGTTCTCTCTCAGGGAGGGCCGGGCCCTGAACCGGGTCAATGACCTGCAGACCTATCAGGACCAGCGACAGTTTACGCTCCAGCAGATAATGAAAATTGCTGGGGCGGTCGACGCCCTCAACCCTACCGCTGACGACTATCTGCTCCTGCTGGCCAAGTACGCAGCCATCAGTGGCTCGCTCTTGTCTCGCCTGAGCAGCATTGATCGAAAACTGAAAGGTATTTCGCCACGGGCCACTGCGGCGCCCCACGATTTCAACATTCCTGCCATTGTGGCGGGCATCAAGGAGCGCTTCGAAAGCGCCTTATAGGCCCCGCGCAGCCGAGCGGCAGCTGCATTCCCGACTGACGGCCAGAGCAGAGGAACGCTATCCATTCCTCCGCTCCAGCTGCGTTCTCTAAAAATCGAAACGCTGGTCAAACACTTTTTGCTCACCGACCGCCACGGTGCATTGGCGGGCCACTTCAACCGGCGTCACTTTCCCCAACAACGACACCAGCGACTTGTAGAACACCTTGTCGCAAGCGGCGTCTTTGCTGAAGGCCTGGGCATTTCCGGCCGCGTCGGCGGTAATCCGGCAACCGGCCACCAATTCGGCGGGCAACTGGTTCAAGAGTACCGGCTTGGAACCTGAGCCCTGCAATTGCATCAGCTCATCGCACCCCCCTTTGGCCGGGCCTTCCTTGATGGTTTTGGTGAAGGCTACGCGTTGGTAATCCGTACCGGTGAACAGCACCTGGTCGTTGACAGCCACTCGGTATTGCGAGGGTTTGAAGGCGATGGACTTGATGCAGAACTGCGTGGTGACCGGTTTTCCGTTGACCTCAGTGGTGGACGACTTGCAGCCTGGGGTGGCCTGGGTGAAGGTGGTATCGGGCGAGCTGACGCAACCGGCCAGTGAGAGCAGACACACACCGAACAGCATTTTTTTCATGGGACTTCCTGTGCTCAAACACACCGCCTCCAGCGGACGGCTTCGGGCGCGTATCATACCTGCGCAGCGGGGCCCAAAGGCGCAAAAAAGCGAGGTTGGGGGTTTTATCAAGGGCTCAGCATTTCACTGGGCCAAAAGGATATGAAACATGAAGACGGACCTGCTCAACGATTTCTCGACGCTGTTTGCCTATTGCTGGTACCGCGACTTCCCCCTGGATGGCTACAGTCGGGACTGGGGCTCGACTTCGGATTGGAACATCCATACCGGCTACACCGTACGCCGGGTCGCCGACCTGATGGGGTACTACGCTCATTTTGAGTCCAGTGGCCGTACCGATGCGGTGATCCGCGACGCGCAGAAAAGCGCGGTGGTCTTTGCCGAGTGGGAGTGGGAGAGTCCCCTTGAAAACGAGATCAACGAGCCAAAAAAGCATCTCTGATGCAGCCCTCAAGGAGCGTCCCCAGTTCTGTTTTCTGTTCAGCTATGCGCCCACGGGTACCCTCGAAAAACAGCTGGCTTACATTGAGCAATATTGGGAAGCCGACGTTCCGCTGCTGGTCACGCTGATCGAGTACGAAGGGTTCAATAAGCGGATCCTCAAGACGATGGTCATGTACCGCCTGGACCACGGCACCTGGAGTCACGTGAGAGAGCAGCAGGCGCTGTCATGGGATGTGGCGGGGACACGATGGGCCTAGTACGGGTGAAGCCTCACCTTATCGTCGGGAAAAGCCGCAATAGTCCCCTCGGTGGGCGGGCTGTTGGTGAAGATGATCTTCCGGCGTGCTGCTTGGTGGTGTTGGACCCCGGCAGCCGCTCTGCTACACCTCGGCAAGCTGGACTTGATCTCTACCACTTGATTTGGCTCTGTACATCGCGGTATCGGCACGCCGGACGAAGGCGTCAAACGATTCTGATGGAGTCCACGTCGCAACGCCGAAGCTACAAGTCACCTGTCCAATATCGTCAAACGGCAGGTTGCTTATCAGAGCTCGAAGCTTTTCTGCCAGCAGTCTCGTATCGTCCAGTTCGGTATCCGGGCAGATCAATGCAAACTCTTCTCCGCCCGTTCTGCACAACAGATCGGTTTTGCGTGTGGCCGAACGTATCCGTGTGCACAACGATTTCAGAACGTTATCACCCCACTGATGGCCGTAGCGGTCGTTGATCTGTTTGAAGTGATCGACGTCAAACATGATCAGCGACAGAGGGCGGTAGTGCACGGTAGCCTCGACGAGCAGGCTTTCCATCAATTCTTCGAAGTATCGGCGGTTATAGACGCCGGTCAGGTGGTCGGTGATATTCAACAGACGCAAGTCTTGTGTGCGTTCATCAACCAGCGAGAGCGCACGGGCGCGCTGCGTGATCAGCATGTACACCATCGAGGTCAGCAGCAGTGTCAACCCTGCTCCGAACACGATAATCAGGTTGGTGGACAGGGCGTAGCTGTTGCTGAGCAGAAAGGTCGAGCTGGGTCTGAACTGGATCAGGTAATTCTGGTCGGCTACTTTCAGCAGCCGCTGCGCGTACAGCCCTGAAGGGGCAGCAGGGGTCGAGCTGTGATAAATGGTTTCCCCTTGATGCTGCGTGTCGCTCAATGAAAGCGTCACGTTCAGTCGTTGCAGACTTGGCAATGGAATCCCTTGTTCCATCAAAGAAGCCAAGCGCACGGTGGAGACAACGAATCCCTGCAAATCATCATCGTTCAAGGAAGCCTTGCGGGACTCGCGGAAGACAGGTGCGACAAAGAAAATTCCCGACTGCCCATTGGTCATTTCCAACGGTTCCGACACGGCTATTTGACGTGTTTCTCGTGCCTTGCTCATCAAGGCCTGGCGGCCCGGGCGAGCCAGAACATCCATGCCGGGCATGATCGTTACGTCATCGCGCTTCAATAAGTAGAGCAATATCAGGTGTTCCGGCCGGTGGGTGAGGGGGGCTCTCTCGCCGGTGACGGGATTCATTTCATGATATGAAAAATCACTGGTGCCGTTACCAAGCGCCTTGGCGCGAAAAGCCTGGAGGTCCTTCTCGAGAATCCTCGGTACCCAGCCACAGGATTCGTCCTCTCCGACCAGGGGCGTGACGAATCCCAAAAACTCCCTTTCAGTGACATCGTCGGCGTTGATAAAGAAACGCCTCACAACGTCCAGTTTCAGGACCTGGGTATTAAAGCGTCGTTGCAGGCGACTGAATCTCTCGTCGACCTCCAGCTGAAAAGCAACGCTAACGGTACGCTGCTCTGACCTTTCGAACAGAGCCAGTACCAGAAAGGTGATGGCCAGCCCTGCCAGGCACACCAATCCGCACAGGATGACGTCTGCTGCTTTGAGTGCGTTCTGACGAGTAGACATCATTTTGTGTTCCTTGCTCATCGTCAAAAACAGCGTGCAGTGACTGGAGTGCTTTTGGAGTATCGGCACGCTTGCCGTTATCTTTATGAACAAGGTGTTGGAACAAGACGTTTTTGAAAGGGCTCCCCATGGCTCTCATCCAAGCCATGAAGATTTCACAGAAAGTTTAATCGTTCGGCGTCGTGGTAATAGTATGGCTAGCTAGTTTCCTGGCTTGCAGGTGAATCGATGATCCCCCCGACGAAGCCGTCGGGCTAACTGAGCAGTCGTTCAACGCCTGTCTTGAACTCCTGAATGGTAAAGGGCTTTACCAGCAGCTTGGCCTTGCCCTGCTGTTCGTGAATACGGGTGGTGGCATCGACGAAACCTGATATGAACAGAATCTTGAGGGCGGGTCGCATTGCCCATGCAGCCTTGGCGACGTCGTGGCCATTCACGTTACCGGGCAATATGATGTCCGTCACAATCAACTGCAGATTCTGTAGCTCATTGATCTGCTGTAGAGCCTGACTGGGTGTACTCGCTTCGACCACCTGGTAGCCCATGTCCTGCAATGCCTCTCCGACCAGTTCGCGTATGGCGGCCTCATCGTCGAGGACCAGCGCCGAGCCCAGGTTCGTCTGTCCGGCCCTATCGATCCTGTCGACGGGGGTATCTTTCGCAGCCGGCATCACGCCGCTGTATACCGGCAAGAACAGGCTGACCGAGGTGCCTTCACCCAACACTGATTCGATTTGCGCATGCCCGGATGCCTGACGTATGAAGTCCTGCACCACCGAGAGTCCCAGGCCGGAACCCGAACCCAGCGGTTTGGTGGTGAAAAACGGCTCGAACGCATGCTCGGCCAAACTGGCCGGCATGCCCTGGCCGGTGTCCGTGACCCGTATCTGCACATAGTCACCCCTGTGCAGATCGGAACCCGGCGGGGGAGTGTCCAGAGTCAGCCTGAGCACCTCGACGGTCAGGCAACCGCCGTTGGGCATGGCATCGCGTGCGTTGATGCACAGGTTCAACAGGGCATTTTCGAATTGATGGGCATCGCAGTAGCACAGGGCTGAGTCTGAAGCTGTCAGCAACTGGAATTCAATCTGCGGTGTCAGCGTTCTGGCAATCAGCTCTTTCATGCCCTCCATGAGCAGGGCGAGGTCGACCGTTTCACTCGCCAAGGGTTGCTTCCTGGCGTAAGCCAGCAGCCGATGTGTCAGTGAACTGGCCCTGTGGGTGGCGTCTCTGGCCAGCGTGACATAGCGCTCGACTTCACCGAATCGCCCCTGGAGGAGGCGCTGCTGGATCATCTCCTGGGTACCATTGATGATGGTGAGCAGGTTGTTGAAGTCGTGCGCCAGCCCCCTCGTCAATTGTCCGAGCGATTCCATTTTTTGACTCTGCTGCAACTGGGTGCTGACCCGTTCCAGTGCCTGCTGTCGCTCACGGTAGAGGGTGATGTCCCGTGCGATAGCAAAATAGAGGCCTGCACGCTCCGCGATTCTCCAGTTCAGGAGCAGGGGCTGGCCATTGCTGCGCACACTCTGGGTATCGAGTTCCGCTATGGGGCGATCACCGAGACTGCGCAAGGCGTCCGATAACTGTGCCGGTGAAATCAGACTGGAAAACGCGCCTTCCCTGAGCTGTTGCTCGCTCCAGCCGGTTTCGACCTGCCAGGCGGGGTTCATCGCCAGCACTTCACCGCTCTCGGACAGTGTGCAGATGAGGTCGGGAGACGCCTTCCAGATACCATCGCGCTCATCCGTGCGCCGTTGCACTTCGCCTTCAAGGTTTTTATTGACCTTGTCCAGTGCTCTGAGGCTGCGTCGCAACAGGGCGCAGACGATGGCTATGCCCAAGGTGACCAATCCGAAATTCAGGCTGTTGAGCCACGTCGTCGGGTCGTCTTCAAAACCGATCGGTCCTATGAAGAAATATTGTGCCGCGAGCACTGCCAGGACGCATCCCAGTACGGAGGGTCCTACACCAAACCAGAAGCCGATGAGCATCAAGCCGGGTATGAAGAATAGATAAGGGAGCGCCGTGGCTGACATCTGTGCACGCACAACACAGCACAACGCAACCACCAGCACAGCCCCCAGGTAGCGTGTCGGGCGCTTGAGATGAATTCGTTCCAAACGTTGAAGAACGTTGGCGGCCCGTCTAAAAAAACTGGACAAGAATGACTCCGGTGTTGAGGTTTCTGGCCATCATCATAGCTGGCAAGCGTCTAGGGCGCTGCCTGGAGGCTTTCCCCGTCAGTAACGGTCTGGCATTAGTTCCTTTGAAGGAGCATGAGGTTCCATCTTGCGGAGCCCTCAAGGATGAACAAACCGGCAATGTGCCACTCTTAAGGGCATGCGCCTTTCACACTGCAACTGGAGTTACCATGGACAATACGACAATCGAGCAGGATGAACGCTTGCGTCTGGTCGAGGTCGACCGTTTGACGTCCGAGCTTTCAAGCGGCTCGGACCCTGTGCTGAACAGCGTCGTATCCATGCTCTGCGCTTATTTCAATGTGCCGATCGCATTGGTCAGCATCATTGATCGCGACTATCAGATATTCAAGGCACGGATAGGTATGGCCCTGGAGCGTACGCCGAAGGAGCTGTCCATCTGTGCTCACTGCCTGGGGCAGGAGACGGTGCTGGAAATCTGCGATGCACAGACAGATTCCCGTACTGTCGATAATCCGTTGGTGACGGGGGACCCGTACATCCGCTACTACGCCGGGGCTGCCCTGATGGTCAGGCCCGGTGTGAGTGTAGGCCGCCTGTGCATCATCGACCGGAAGACGCGAGCGGCTCTGAACGAGCGCGATCAGGAGCTGCTGCGCAATGCCGCGCAGATTGTGGTGTCGCGACTGCAGTCCATCCACCAGCAACATTTTTACGACCCGATCACCGGGTTGCCCAATCGGCGGCGCTTCGAGGCTGACCTTCATGACGCCGATGCATTTGCCGGCCAACTGGCTGTATTGATCGAGCCGATTTCGGCATCTGGCATGGACAGACAGGTGAAGGCTCTGGGTGTGGAGTTTTTCACCGATTTCATGCTCGCGGTCAAGGAAGTCCTGTTGGAGGTGCTGCCTGCATCCGCACGTTTGTATCGGGTCAGTACCCTGAGCTTCCTGACCCTGGTCGAGCCTTGCGAGGCGATGGCCTTGTCCGAACAACTCAATAAAATCGTCCTGGCGCTGAGCAGGCCGCTGCACTGTGGCAACGTGCCGGTGTTCGCGGACGTGGCTATCAGTGTTCTGGAACTGGGCGTAGAGGTCGATGCCTCACTCGACAGCCTGCGCCTGATGGCCAGCATGACCGACGCCGCACGTCAAAGCGAACATCGCTGGCTGGGTTATGACCCTGTGGTGGATGCCAGCCTGCGTCGCAGCACCACATTGCTCAACGACCTCGAGGCGGCGCTTATCGCTTCGGATCAATTGCGCCTCGTCTACCAGCCCAGGGTCGGCCTGGCCAATAATCGCTGTGTGGCAGTCGAGGCACTTCTGCGCTGGACCCATCCCACCTTGGGTCCGATCAGCCCTGCGGAATTCATCCCCTTGGCTGAAACGACCGCATCGATTCGTGGCATCACACGCCTGGTGGTCCGGCGTGTCTGCGAGCAACTGGCCCAATGGCAGGCTCAAGGGCTGCAGCTGTCGGTATCGCTGAACATCTCTGCGCTGGATCTGGGTGACGGCCACCTGTTCGAGGACTTGACCCGCGCGTTGAGCGAATACCGCCTGGACGCTCGCCATATAGAACTCGAGTTCACCGAGAGCGCACTCGTGACCGACTTCGATATGGTCCACCAGCAACTGCAACGCTTCCGAGACCTGGGTGTGGCGATTGGCATCGACGATTTTGGCAGTGGCTACAGCAACTGGGTGTATCTGCGCAGAATCCCCGCCACCAGTGTGAAGCTCGACCGTTCGCTGCTGGCCAACCTGCAGCCGGGGAACAATGAGTGGCACATTGTTCGAGGCCTGATCAGCCTTCTGCGCGACTTGAGTCTCACGGTCGTGGCGGAAGGTATAGAAACGGATTTACACCATCATCTCCTGCGTGGCTGGGGATGTGATCAGGGGCAGGGGTATTACTACGCCAAGCCCATGCCGCCCGAGGACCTCGTGGCCTGGCTGGCGAGACCGGTGTGACGCCTTGAGCGGGCCCGCTTCCAGGGTCACCGGTTGGCCTTGAAGGCGGGTGATTTCTTCTTTGCCTGCTTGATGTCGCGCTTGCCGGCCATCTCTACCAGTCGCCGAAAAGTGGGGCATTCCAGGTGGGATGGCGCAGGGCAGTCGGCAACGTGGCGAAGGGTGTCGCGCAGGGCCGTCAGCTCGCGGATCTGGCGGTCAATCTCGTCAGCCTTGTGATGGAGCAAGGGGCGTGACAGGTCCGGCAGGCCATCCCTGCCGAACATGCCGGCAATCTCCCCAAGCGAGAAACCCGCTGATTTACCCATCGAAATCAGCTTGAGCTGCAACAGCACCTCGGGCGAAAACTGCCTGCGCAGCCCATGCCGTGCGATGGACGCGATCAACCCGGCTTCCTCGTAGTAGCGCAGCGCCGAGGGCCTGATCCCGCTCTTCGCCGACACCTCGCCAATATCCAGAAGTTTCATGCTTGACCTCAAGTTGACTTGAAGTTGCAAACTACTTTGAGTCTGAAATTCTGGAAAGGGGGCAAGGTGATGAAATGGGCGCAATCGCTCGTATCGAAGAGAACACAAGCAGGCATCACGTTCACGCTGGCATTGTCGATGCTGCTGACCTCGCTCGGCACCAGCATTGCCAATATCGCGCTGCCCACGCTGGCCGAGGCGTTTTCGGCACCGTTCGCCCAGGTGCAGTCGGTGGTCGTCGCCTACCTGGCGACCCTGACGATCGCGGTCCTGATCGCTGGCCGGCTCGGCGACAGCTTCGGGCTGAAACCGATGCTCATGGCTGGACTGGCGATATTCGGCGTTGCCTCGGGGCTGTGCGGCGTTGCGCCCAACCTGTGGCTGCTGATCGGTGCGAGGGCGCTCCAGGGTATCGGCGCCGCCTTCCTGATGACGCTGGCCATGGCGTTGATGCGCCAGACGGCCAGTGAGGCGCGTATGGGGCGTGCGATGGGCCTGCTCGGTACCGTCTCGGCACTCGGAACAGCCCTGGGCCCCTCATTGGGCGGGCTCTTGATCGAGGTGACGGGATGGCGCGGGATCTTCTGGGTCCAGTTCCCGCTGGCGTTTGTCGCCTTGATCCTGGCTGCCGTGACGCTGCCGGGCGGCACCGGCGAGGGCACGACACCTTCTGCAAGCGTGTGGTCGGTGCTGGGCTGGCGCCTGGTGCCCAACCTGCTTGTCAACGGCCTGGTGGCCGCTGTCATGATGACGACGCTGGTGGTGGGGCCCTTCTTTCTGGGCGTCGGTCTGGGCCTGAAGGCGGCGCAGGTCGGTTTTGTCATGGCCATGGGACCGGTGATTTCCATCTTCAGCGGGGTTCCCTCGGGACGGCTCGTTGATACCTGGGGCAGTGACCGTGCACTGGCCCTGGGACTGGCCCTGTTGGCGGCGGGCGCTCTCTTGCTCGCGTTTTTGCCGAACATGATCGGCGTTGCGGGCTACCTGATTTCCATTATCGTCCTGACGCCGGGCTACCAGCTCTTTCAGGCGGCCAACAACACCACCACGCTGGCAGACGTGCCCCAGGATCGGCGCGGCACCGTGTCGGGACTGCTCAGCCTGTCGCGCAATGTCGGCCTGATCACCGGGGCATCCGTGATGGGGGCCGTTTTCTCGTACGGTGTCGGAACGCAAGCGTTCTCGCACGCCAGCGCTTTGGCGATTGCTTCCGGCATGCGCCTGACCTTCATACTGGCTGGCGTGATGATGATCGCCTCAATCGTGATCACCTTCGGTCGCGCCTCCTGTCGTTCGTGATAACAACACACCCCTCAGGCCCGGATAACATTGTTTTTCAAAGGGCCACGCTGCCCCCTGTAGTCCTGAAGCACCACGGTGTTTCATCGATGCGAGACCGTGATCCTTACACCTGCCTGGCGAACCCCTCTTGTCGACAGGGTGCTGTCCCCTTGCCTGGCAGGCATGGGCAAGACCCGCTTCAGGCTCGTACAAGTAATCACCCTGGGCCTGCGATTAGATTCAGTGTTTCGACGTGACGCACAAAGGGCAGGCGCATGTTCTTCAAGAAGCACAAACAGCCACAAGGGTCCGGCGAGGCCCGGCAACTGGAGCAGTCCACGCAGGAAAACGCGCGTCTTACACAGCAGTTGCAGGCGGCCACGCAGTTGGCCGAGCAACAGGCCATTCGTCTGGCGCAGGTTGAGCACGCGCTTGAAACCCTGCATCGGCAACTGGAGCCGATGCGCCAGCGGGAGCAGGCTCTCGACCTCGAGGTGCAACAGCACCTGCAGCGGGCTGGCCAGCATCAGTTGGAGGCCAGGGTCTGGGAACTGTTGCAGTCGACCCTGACCGAGGGCTGCTGGGACATCGCGGTGGTCAACGGCGATGTTCAGGACCCGGCCAGTTGCATGCGCTTTTCCAATCAGTTCCGCGTCCTGCTGGGGTACACCGCCCAGGAGCTGCCCGATGGCTGGGAGGCCCAGGTGGGTATTACCCATCCGGACGACCTGCCGAAGATGATGGCAATCTTCGACCGCGAAATCCTCGGTCTCCACGGCAGTGGCGAGTATGTTTTCGAGTACCGGATGCGGCACAAGAGCCGGGGCTATATCTGGTGCCGCGAGCGTGGCCGCGGGGTGCGCGATGAGCAGGGGCGATTGACCCGGGTGATTGGCGCGGTGCGCGACATCAGCGATGAGCGATCGGCCCAGTCAGCCCATCAGCAGATGCTGACGCAGAATCAGGCGACCTACGACCAGATTGCGACGGTGGTGGGGGTGATCAAGGGGATTGCCGACCAGACCAATCTCCTGGCGCTGAACGCGGCGATCGAGGCGGCCAGGGCGGGGAGGTGGGACGTGGATTTTCCGTGGTGGCCGATGAGGTGCGCAAACTGGCGGAAAGTACCCGCCAGGCGACCCACCAGATTCAGACCATGTTGCACCAGCACAAACAATGAAGGGCATCGGCCACTGCCACGGCGGCGCGGGCACGGTTCATGCTCAGAACCACATCCGGATGCCGGCAACGAAACGCGCCTCATCCACGTCCCCATCCTCGTCGCGGATGAAGCCGGCGGTCCTGCCGTAGGCGCGGCTCCAGGTGACGCCGATGTAGGGGGCGAACTGGCGCACGACTTCATAGCGTAACCGCAGCCCGACTTCGGTATTGGAGAGGCCGGAACCCACGCCGCGTGCCGGGTCGTTTTTGCCATGGAAATTGGCTTCAGCGGTTGGCTGCAGGATCAGGCGATTGGTCAGGAGGATGTCGGACTCGCCTTTCAGCCGAACGGCTGTCCGGCCGTTTTCACCGATGAAGGCGGTGGCCTGGGTTTCGAAGTCATAGAGCGGCATGCCCTGGACGCCGAACGCCGCCCAGGTCTGGGGCGATTGCGGCTTGAAATCCTGGCGTACCCCTGCGACGGCGTCCCACCAGGGGCTGATCGAATGCCCGTACAGCAGCTGCAGCTCGGCGTCCTCGGTGGTGCGATCGGTACGCTGGCCTTCGGAGCGAAGCCAGAGCCGGTCGGTGTCCGTGCCCACCCAGCCCGAGGCTTCCCAGGCCAGGGTGCTGCCCTCGTTGGCAGCCTGGTACTCGAGCTGGTCCAGCAGGAAAAAGCTGTTGATCCGGTTGTCATGGATCTGGTGCCCGCCCAATGGGGGTAAGGCGGCCTGGCGGTCGACGTCGGTCAGGGCCGGAATCGGCGTCCGGCTGGTCGCCGCCGGCGTAGCCGGGCCAGGGTTCATGCCGGAATGATTCATGGCACCATGATTCATGGCGCCGTGATCCATGCCTGGCATCGATCCCGGCGAGGGCACGCTATCCGTCTGCATGTTGCCGTGTCCCATCGCCGAATGGTCCCTCTCTTGAGCGGCGAAACCGCTCGCTCCACTCAGCAGGCCGAGGGCAGCGGTCAAGGTCAGCAGCGCGGGTCTTGCCAGGTTATTGCTCATGTTGCCCTGCCTTGGCCTGGTCACCGTACCAGGAGAATGGGGTATTGGCTGCAAGCGGGCCTGCCGCCGCCATGGGGAAAAGGGCGTTACGCTGCATCGGTGGGGTCATCTCGAATCTCCCGTCATTCTTCCACGCGGACTTCCCGGAACATGCCCATTTCCATATGGAACAGCAGGTGGCAGTGATAGGCCCAACGCCCCAGCGCATCGGCCGTTACCCTATAGCTTCGTTTTGAGCCGGGCGGCATGTCGATCGTGTGCTTGCGCACCTGGAAACGGCCGTTCTCATCCTCCAGATCACTCCACATGCCGTGGAGGTGGACGGGGTGAGCCATCATGGTGTCGTTGACCAGGGTGATGCGCAGGCGCTCGCCGTACCTGAGGCGCAGCGGTTCGGCATCGGAGAATTTGATGCCGTCGAAGGACCAGGCGAATTTCTCCATGTGGCCGGTCAGGTGCAACTCGAGCGTGCGGCCCGGCTCCCGGCCGTCCGGGTCGGGGAAGGTGCTGCGCAGGTCCGCATAGGTCAGCACGCGGCGTCCGTTATTACGCAGCCCGATGCCCGGATCGTTCAGCTTCGGTAGCGGGTTCGTCGCCTGCATGTCGACCAGGGGATTGTGCTTCTCCGAATCCGGATGGCCCTGCCGCGTCGTGCTCAGGCCGGTCATGCCGGCGTGGTCCATGCCGGCCATCGTGCCGTGGTCCATGCCCGGCATACCGCCCGGCATGGCGCCGTGATCCATCCCGCCGTGATCCATGCCCATGTCATTCATGGACAGCAGGGGGCGCGGGTCGACCGCCGGCACCCGGGCTTGCAAGCCTTCGCGGACGGCCAGGGTGCCCCTGGCGTACCCGGTGCGATCCATGGACTGAGCGAAAATGGTGTAGGCCGGCTGGTCTTCAGGCTCGACGATGACATCGTAGGTTTCCGCAACGGCGATGCGGAACTCGTCGACCGAAACCGGATGGACGGGTTGCCCATCCGCGGCTACCACCGTCATCCTGAGGCCGGGAATCCGCACATCGAAATAGCTCATGGCGCAGGCGTTGATGAAGCGCAGGCGGATTTTCTCGCCGGGCTTGAATACGCCGGTCCAGTTGCCGTCCGGGGCCTGGCCGTTCATGAGGTAGGTGTAGGTGTACCCGCTCACGTCGGCCAGATCGGTAGGGTTCATCCTCATCTCGGCCCACATCCTGCGATCGGCTAACGCGGCCGACCAACCCGTCTCGCTCACATCGCTGATGAAGTCCGCGACGGTCCGCTTGTGGAAGTTGTAGTAGTCGGACTGCTTCTTGAGCCTGGAGGCAACCCTCGCCGGGTCCTCGTCTGTCCAGTCGCTGAGCATGACGACGTAATCACGTTCGTGGGTGAATGGCTCGGGGTCCCTGGCATCGATCACCAGTGCGCCGTACACGCCCACCTGCTCCTGGAGGCCGGAGTGGCTGTGGTACCAGTAGGTGCCGCTCTGGCGGACCTTGAACCTGTATTCGTACAGGCCATCGGGCGCGATGCCGTGGAAGCTCAGGCCTGGCACGCCGTCCATGTTCGCCGGCAGGATGATGCCGTGCCAGTGGAGGGAGGTGTCCTGCCTGAGGCGGTTATGCACGCGCAGCGTGACGGTATCGCCTTCGCGCCAGCGAAGAGTCGGCCCGGGCAGGGAACCGTTGATTGCCATTGCCGTGCGTGGGGTGCCGGTGATGTTCACCGGCAGCTCACCGATGTAGAGATCGAAGTCGGTGCCCGTCAGCACATTCGGCTGGCCCGGGCTGGTCAGCGCCCAAACCGGGGCGCGCCACATGCCCAGCCCGCCCAGCAGGCCGGTGGCGGCCAGGCCCTTGACGAAGGAACGTCTCGTGGTTTTGCTTTGCATGCCGTTGCGTCCAGTCAGATGATTCGCGGGTCTCCAGGCAGGCCAATGCGGCCGGCCTGGTCCCTGGCTTCGTGATCAAGTTAGTGATCCCGTGCTGTCAGCGACCTGAGCCCGACATTACTTTTCCGTCAGCTTCTGGAGGGGAGATTCTGCTGTTCACCGATGTAACAGGTGGGGTCTGATACCGGCTGCATGACTGAAGAGGGCCGCAACCTGCGGCCCTCAAGGTGAAACTCAAGGCACTTGGGGTGAAACGATAATCTTCACGTTGTGCTCCTTGTTGTTCACGAGCTCCTGGAAGCCCTTCTCGACGATGTCTTCAAGCTCGATGCGTCCGGTGACCAGCGGGGCGATGTCCAGGCGGCCGTCGGCAATGAAGGCGATCACATCGGCAAACTCGCCGTTGTAGGCCAGCGAGCCGAACACCTGCTTCTCGGTCGCCACCAGTTCGAAGAAGTTGAACGAACTGGGTTCCTCGAAGATGCCCACCAGCACGCAGGTGCCGGCCTTGCGGATGGCGTCGATGGCCAGCTTGGCAGTGTGCTGGTTGCCGATGCACTCGAAGCTGACGTCCGCCCCCAGGCCTTGGGTGAGGCGGCGCACCTCCGCCAGCACGTCGCATTCGTTCGGATCGAGCACATGGCTGGCGCCGACCTCACGGGCCTTGGCCTTGCGGGCCGAGGACATCTCCAGCGCGATCACCTGCGCGGCACCGGCGGCCTTGGCGCACATGATGGTGCACAGGCCGATGGTGCCCGCGCCGACTACGACCACGTTGCGCCCCAGCAGGCTGCCGGCCTTCTTCACCGCGTGCATGCCCACCGCCAGCGGCTCGATCAACGCCCCGGCTTCGGCGGGGAAGCCCGCGGGGAGCTTGTACAGCAGGTTGGCCGGTACGTTGACCCATTGGGCGAAGGCGCCGTTGTTCATCAGGCCGGTGAAGGCCAGGTTCTCGCAGATGTTGTACAGACCGTTGCGACAGTAATAGCAGGTCCCGCAGTGCTGGCAGGCGTCGGCCGCGACGACCTCGCCGCTGCTGAAGCCTTCGACGCCGGGGCCGAGCTTGACGATTTCGCCGCAGAATTCGTGGCCGAGAATGCACTGGCCCTTGATGCCGGTGAGCGGGTGTGGCGCTTGCACCGGTATGAACACGGGACCGGCGACGTACTCGTGCAGGTCCGAACCGCAGATGCCGCACCAGTGCACGCGGATCTGCACCCAGCCGGCTGGCGGGTCACCCGGCAGCGGCACGTTTTCCACACGGATATCGTTGCGGCCGTGCCAGACCGCGGCACGCATGCTGTTGGTGTTGAGGGTCATGGCTGTCTCCTGGGGCCCGGCCCTATGGGCGGACCCTCGTTGGTCAATGGCGTTTGAGGAAGTCCAGCAGCAGGGCGTTGACCGCCTCGGCGTCTTCGAGCTGGAGCATGTGGGCCTGTTTGGGCAGCACGTGAACTTCGGCAGGCAGCCCCTCGGCGTGGCTGGCCGGGATGATCGCGTCCGCCTCGCCCCAGATCACCAGGGCCGAGTGTTCGGCGGTATCCAGGACATGGCGCAGGTCGTGCTGCTGCCGGCCGTTGGCGAAGAGCTGGTCGGCAAGCTGCTGCAGCGCCGTGCCCACACCTTCGAGCCGCTTGTACTTGAGCATGTCCTCGAGCATCTGCCGGTTGACCAGCGCCGGGTCGGAGAACAGCTGCACCAACTGCGGCTTGAGCTCGTTGCGACTGTTGGCCCTGACGAAGCCTTGCAGGTAGTCGCCGTTGATCTGCGTGCCCAGCCCGGCGCTGGCCAGCAGGCTCAACGTGCGCACCCGCCGAGGCGCCAGCCGTGCGGTATTGAGCGCCACCGCGCCGCCCATGGAGTGCCCGGCCAGGTGTGCCTGCTGGATATCGAGGTGATCGAGCAGGGCGAGTACCGCGCCGCTCAATTCGTCGAGGTCGCCGCGTTGCAGCGTCTTGCCCGACTCGCCATGGCCCGGCAGGTCCAGAGCGATGACCCGGCGTCCGGCCGCCAGCGCCTCGTGGTTGAACAGCCAGTTGTTCAGGTCGCCGCCGAAACCGTGGATCAGCACCAGCGGTACGCCGCCTTCGCCGCGCTCGAAGTAACGCACGACACGCCCCTGCAGCTCGACTTTCTGTGGTGTGGGCCCGCTGTCAGCCTCGCTGCCGCCGTTCGGAACGAACTCGGCCTGGAAGCGCCTGACCACTTCGTCGATCTCTTCGTCGCTGGCTTCACCTTCGACGACCACGCCCAGCAGGGCGCCGACCGGCAGGACTTCTTCCTCGCGTGCCACCTGCCGGCGAAGGATGCCGCTGAAGGGCGCCTCGACGCTGCTGCTGATCTTGTCGGTCTCCACATCGAGCACCTCGTCGCCTTTCTCGATGACGTCGCCGTTATCTTTGAGCCACGAGTCGATACGCCCCTCGGTCATCGACAGGCCCCACTTGGGCATGGTCAGGGTATGGATTCGGCTCATGCCACCTTCCTCCCTTGCACCAGTTCCAGGACCGTGGCCTCGATCTTCGCCGCGCTGGGGATATACAGGTCTTCCAGGGCGTCGGAGAAGGGCACCGGTGTGTGCGGCGCGGTGACCTGGCGGATCGGGCCCTTGAGCGAATCGAACGCCTGTTCGGCCACCAGCGCGGCGATGTCGGTGGCCATGGAGCAACGGGGGTTGGCCTCGTCGATCACCACCAGGCGACCGGTCTTTTCCACGCTTTCGAGGATGCTGTCGGCGTCCAGCGGGCTGGTGGTGCGCAGGTCCAGCACCTCGCAGGAGACTCCCTGGCGCGCCAGGCTGGCGGCGGCGTCCATGGCCAGGTGCACCATGCGCCCGTAGGTCACCAGGGTCACGTCATCACCCTCGCGCAGGAAGTTGGCTTCGCCGAAGGGCACGGTGTACAGCTCCTCCGGCACCTCGCCCTGCATCGAGTAGAGCAGCTTGTGTTCGCAGAAGATCACCGGGTCGTTGTCGCGGATGGCCTGGATCAGCAGCCCCTTGGCGTCATACGGCGAGGACGGGCAGACCACCTTGAGCCCGGGGATATGCGTCCAGAGCGCGGTGAGCATCTGCGAGTGCTGGGCGGCGGCGCGCAGGCCGGCACCGACCATGGTGCGGATCACCAGCGGGGTCACCGCCTTGCCACCGAACATGTAGCGGAACTTGGCCGCCTGGTTGAGGATCTGGTCCAGGCAGCAGCCGGCGAAATCGACGAACATCAGTTCGCACACCGGGCGCAGGCCACGGGTCGCGGCGCCCACGGCGGCACCGACGTAGCCGATCTCCGACAGCGGGGTATCCAGCACGCGGCCGGGGAACTGGTGGAACAGGCCCTTGGTGACGCCGAGCACGCCGCCCCAGGCGTCGTCCTCACCGGGTGCGCCAGCACCGCCGGCGTTATCCTCGCCCATGATGAACACCGTCTGGTCGCGGCGCATTTCCTGGGCCAGGGCTTCGTTGATGGCCTGCTGGTAACTGATCTTTCTGGCCATGATGGCTCTCCTCTTGTTGTTCCATGGGCCGGGGTGCGGGTCTGTCGCACGGCGCCCGGCGGCTGATCTCAGGGGTAGGCGACGTACACGTCGCTCAGCAGGTCGGCTGGCGACGGCTTGGGATCGGCCTTGGCCCGCAGCACGGCTTCATCGATGCTCGCGTGCACTTCGGCGTCGATGCCGTCCAGGGCGCTGGCCTGCAGCAGGCCGGCGCGCACGGTGCGTTCGCGGAACTGCATCAGGCAGTCGCGGGTTTCGCGGTAGTGCTTGACCTCATCGGGGGCACGGTAGGTCTGGGCATCGCCTTCGAAGTGGCCGTAGTAGCGGGTGAGTTTCACCTCGATCAGCGACGGGCCCTCGCCGGCGCGGGCGCGTTCGATGGCGGCCCCGGCGGCTTCGTGCACGGCGAAGAAGTCGAAGCCGTCCACCGTCACCCCGGGCATGCCGAAACCGGCGGCACGGTCGGCGATGTGATCGCAGGCCACCGACCAGTTCGAGGCCGTGGCCTCGGCGTAGCCGTTGTTCTCGGCAACGAAGATGCACGGCAGGTTCCACACCGAGGCCAGGTTCATCGCCTCGAACACCGCACCCTCGTTGGAGCCGCCGTCGCCGAAGAAGGCCACGGCCACCGCGCGGTTGCCCTTGAGTTTGGCGGCCAGTGCCGCACCGGCCGCCAGCGGTGCGCCGGCGCCGACGATGCCGTTGGCGCCGAGCATGCCCTTGGACAGGTCGGCGATGTGCATGGAGCCACCCTTGCCCTGGCAGACGCCGGTCTTCTTGCCGTAGATCTCGGCCATCATGCCGTACACGTCCACCCCCTTGGCGATGCAGTGACCGTGGCCGCGGTGGGTGGAGGCGATACAGTCCTCGTCGTCGAGGTGGGCCATGACCCCGGCGGCGGAGGCCTCCTCGCCGGCGTACAGGTGCACGAAGCCGGGAATCTCGCCGGTGGCGAACTCCACGTGCAGGCGTTCCTCGAAGGCGCGAATGGTGCGCATCACGCGATAGGCATGGAGCAGTTGTTCAGTCGGTAGCGTGGACATTTTCTTGTTCTCCAGGGTGGTTCACGGGCTTGCCGGCAACGGCCAGCAGGTGATGGTGGGCGGCGAAGGCCAGGGCGGCCTCGACGTCGATGCTCAGCGGGCCGTCAAGTTCGAGGGTGATGCTGGGGCGGTCGGCGGCGACGAACTCGATCTCGCGTTCACCGTCCAGCGCCAGGGTGCCGGCGGCCAGCAGCGGCAGGCGCGGCACACCCGGTTCGAGGCTGCCGCTGGCGACGATGCCGCAGGCTTGCAGCAGGCCCGGGGCCAGCGGCGCCAGCAGTGCCTCGTCAGCCTGCGGGGAGAGGCGCAGCCAACTGCCGCGGGGACAGCGCCGCGACACCGGGTTCCACAACCCGCACAGCGAGGACAGGCCGATGGCGTGGGGCTCGGCGAACGCCGCGTGGATTTCCGCCAGGTCCTCGGCGCGGCTGATGGCGCGGGCGCCGGTGAAGGTCAGCGGCGAGACGGCGACCTCCACCAGGGCGATCTCGTCGATACCCCGTGCCGCCAGCCGCACGCGCAGGCGCTTGTTGCGCCGCAGGCCGACCTGCGGGGGAATCCGCCCGCTGGCATAGAGCCCGCCGGCCAGCCCGGCCCCGGTGGCCTCGCGCAGCTCCGGGAAGGCGTTGTTGGTTCCGGTGGACAGGCACAGCAGGGGGATGTCACCGACCTCGGCGGCCACTGCCTTGTGCGTGCCGTCGCCACCGAGCACGGCCACCAGGCTGACGCCTCGCTCGACCAGCAGGCGCGCGGCCAGGCGGGTGTCCTCCACGCTCTGGCGCAGCGGCATGTCGAGGAACTCCAGGCGTGGCCAGCGGCTTTCGCGGGCGTGGCGGCCGCTGCTCGCCTTGAGCACGGCCGCGGCGATGCCGGTCATGTCCGGTGGCATCAGCACCTCCTCGATGCCGGTGGCACCGAAGGCGCCCAGCAGGCGCTGGACCACGGCGGCCTTGTCGGTGCTGGAGTAGAGCCCGGCATTCGCGGTCAGGCGGCGCAGGTCCCGTCCCGAGGCGGGGTTGGCGATGATGCCGACACGCAGGGCGGCGCTCATAGGGACAGGCCGCCACCGACGGCGTTGATCAGGGCGACCTTGGCGGCCAGGAAGCAGGGCGAAGCAACAGTGGCGGACATGAGGCACCTCTGATTGTTGTTGTGGGTGCGGGATGACGTCCCGGTGTCTGCCGGGTCATAGCAAGGGCGGTGCCAGGGCGCTATTCATGACGGCACATGTGGCGGGCCAGAGCGGTTGGTGCCGTATCGGGCGGGGCCTGGGACCACAGCCGAATGAGACGGGCCATGTCAGCCTGCCCGGCGTTGCGGTGAGACGTTGAGACGCTGCGTCTCAGTCGGCCGCCGTCTGTTCGTGGCACTTGTCCCGCAGGCGAGGCGGGGCTTAAATGAGCGCAACAAGAACAATGAAACACGCCGTGGAGGCCCCATGCTTCCTGCCTACTCCAGAGCCCACGTGGACTGTGTCAGCCGTGTGTTGCGTCATGCTGGCCGCTTGCCTGAAGCGCCGGTACCGAACCTGATCCTCGACTCCTGGCGCCGCTCGATGGAGCAGCACCACCTGGATCCGGGCTCCCTGCAGGGCCCGCGGATCCTGAGCCAGACGCTGCTCAGGGAATACCGCGAGCGCGCCGAGAGCTTCCTGTGCATCGCCGGCGAGGAGGTCTCGCGGTTGCATGGCCGGGTGCGCGACGCCGACTACTGTGTGCTGCTCACCGACGCCCAGGGCAATACCATCGACTATCGCGTGGAGTCGGCGATCCGTGCCGATTGCCGGCGTGCCGGGCTGTACCTGGGAACCTGCTGGTCGGAAGGCGAGGAGGGCACCTGTGGCGTGGCCGCGGTGCTGACCAATGGCATCCCGGTGACGGTGCACAAGCGTGACCATTTCCGCGCCGCCTTCATCGGCCTGACCTGCTCGGCGGCACCGGTGTTCGACCCCTGGGGCGAGCTGCTCGGTGTCCTCGACGTGTCGGCCGTCGAATCCCCGGATGACCGCCGCAGCCAGCACCTGATCCGGCAGATGACCGTGCAGAGTGCCCGTGACATCGAAAACGCCTTCTTCATGCACAGCACCCGTGGCCTGTGGGTGTTGCGGGCACACGCCGCCCCGGGCTATGTCGACAGCCAGCCGGAGTTCCTCTTCGCCTGGGACGCCGACGGTTGCGTGCAGGCGCTCAACCCCTCGGCCCGGCATTACCTGCTGGAGCGCCATGGGCAACTGCCACGGCACATCGGCGAGGTCTTCGACCCGGACCTGTTGCACGCGGCCGCCGACGAGCACCCGCGGCATGCTGCCGAGCACGGCCTGCATATTCGTCTGAGCGTTCCCCGGGGCGCGCACAAGAGGGCGGCTGCGCGCCACGCCGCCGGCGAACCGGACCGGCGGATCGCCGAGAGCCTGCGCCTGGCGGTCCGCGTCAAGGACCGCAACCTGCCCGTGCTGATCCATGGCGAAACCGGCGCCGGCAAGGAGGTCTTCGCGCGCCAGTTGCATGAGCAAAGCGCGCGGCGCGACAAGCCCTTCGTGGCGCTCAATTGCGCCGCGATCCCCGAGAGCCTGATCGAGAGCGAGCTGTTCGGTTATGTCGCCGGCGCCTTTACCGGTGCCGAGCGCAAGGGCGCGCGCGGGCTGCTGCAGCAGGCCGATGGCGGCACGTTGTTCCTCGACGAGATCGGTGACATGCCGCTGGCCCTGCAGACACGCCTGCTGCGGGCGCTGGCCGAGGGCGAAGTGGCGCCGCTGGGGGCGGCGCGGCGGCAGGCGGTGGACATTCAGGTGATCTGCGCCAGCCACCGCGACCTGGCGAGCCTGGTGGCCGAAGGCGCCTTTCGCGAGGACCTGTATTTTCGTCTCAGCGGTGCGCGTTTCGAACTGCCGCCGCTGCGCGAGCGTAGCGACAAGCTGGACCTGATCAACCGCATCCTCGACGAGGAAGCCGCACGCTGCGGCATGCGCCTGGGGTTGGGGGCTGCGGCCCTGGAGTGTCTGCTGGGCTACAGCTGGCCGGGCAACGTGCGCCAGTTGCGCCATGTCCTGCGCTACGCCTGCGCCATCTGTCCGGGTGACAGCATCCGCCTGGAGGACCTGCCCGAGGACCTGCACGGCCGCTTGCCACCGGTGCGGGCGGAGGTCCCCGCCAGCCCCGAACGCCAGGCGTTGCTCGAGGCCCTGGTGCGCCATCGCTGGCAGCCGGGGCCGGCGGCGCAAGCCCTGGGTATCTCCCGGGCGACCTTGTATCGGCGCGTGAAGCAGCATGACATCGTGATGCCGCGGGTCAAGCCCCATGAACCGGTGCCAGGCCGTTGAAACCCTCCAACGGTCGGCAACGGAGGCGGGCGCCGGGGCAGCGCCCGCAGCGAATCAGAAACCGTACAGGCTGACAGGGTTGTCGCGCAGGATCAGGGCGCGGGTGCTTTCCTCAGGCGCCCAGGCCAGCAGCAGGTCCAGGACAGAGGCATCATCCGGCTTCTGCCCGCTGGCGAGGGTCGGGTGTGGCCAGTCGCTGCCCCAGAGCATGCGCTGGGGGTAACGACCGATCAGGTGGCTGGCCACCCTCCCGACATCCTCGAACCCCGGAGCGCCAACCTTCGAGCGCACGTACGGTGCCGAGACCTTCACCCATGCCCGACCGCTGTCGAGCAATTGCACGAGCGAGGCAAATGCCGCCGACTTGAGGCCTTCAGGCTGGGGGACGTGGCCCATGTGGTCGATGACGATGCTCCCTGGCAATTTGAGCAGCCGCGGCGCCACTTCCGGCAGCAAGGGCCCGGTTGCGAACTGGACATTCCAGCCCAGCTCGTTGACCCGTGCGCCCAGACGCTCGAGATCGTCCAGGGCGGTACCGCCGAGGCTGAGGTTGAAGCGGATACCCCGTACGCCGGCGTCCTGCAGGCGGGCCAGTTCGGCGTCGGTGACCGAACCATCCACCACGGCGACTCCGCGCGCATCCCCCCGGCTGCGCAGCAGGCCATCGAGCATGACGCGGTTGTCGGTGCCGTAGGTGGACGGCGTCACGATCACCATGCGGCGGATGCCCAGGCGTTTCTGCAGCGCGCGGTAGTCCTCCAGCGAGGCATCGGGTGGCAGCAGGGTGGCGTCGGGGGCCGCCGGGATACGGCTGTCGTACAGGTGCATGTGGCAGTCCACGCTGCCAGCCGGCGGAGTCAGTCGGGGGCTGGCTTCCCCCTCGCTGAAGGGCACCTTGGCCAGGGCGCCCATGGAGGCGGCGGCGCCGAGTGCGCCTCCCGCCAGCAGGAAATGACGACGTGACAGGGACATCGGGTATACCTCGATTATTGTTGTTCTGGGGGCACGATACCCACCGCCGAGGGCGGAGGTGGGTATCGCGGGGAGGGGCAGCGACTTACTTGGCGCTGGCCGCGGGGACGGGTGCGGCCTGCTCAAGCTGGCGTTTGCGACCGATGACCAGCACGCTGATGCCGGCGAAGGTGCACAGGGCTGCCAGTGGCATCAGCGCCAGGGCATAGCTGCCGGTGGCATCGTGGATGGCGCCGTAGGCGTTGACCATCAGGCCGCCACCGATCAGGTTGGCCATGGCCCCCACGGCGGCCAGGCCGGCGGCGGCGGTGGATGACGAAAGCCAGCCGGAAACCAGCGCCCAGAACGGGCCTTTCATCGAGTAGGCACCGACCAGCACCAGGGTCAGCATGAACACCGTGGCGGCCAGCGACGAGGTGAACAGGGTCATCAGCAGGCCGGCGGCGATCAGCAGCAGGGTCATGGCGGTGTGCCAGCGGCGTTCACCGGTACGGTCCGAGCTGCGGCCCCAGATGATCATCAGTACCGAGGCGATGCCGTAGGGGATGGCATTGACCAGGCCGATCTGCAGGGAAGTCAGGCCGAAGGTCTTGAGCAGTTGTGGCGCCCACACGCTCATGGTGCTGCCCGCCGCGGAGGCTCCCGAATAGATCAGCGCCAGCACCCAGATATCCTTGTGGCGCAGCAGCTTCCACAGGGAAATGTGGCCGATGGCGGTCTTTTTAGAGGCTTCGTCAGCCAGGCGGCTGGTGAGCCAGGAGCGTTGCTCGTCGGTGAGCCACTGGGCCTGCTCCGGACGGTCGGTCAGCACGAACAGGCAGGCGATACCCAGCAGCACCGCCGGGATGCCTTCGAGGATGAACAGCCAATGCCAGCCGCGCATGCCCATCCAGCCGTCCAGTCCCAGCAGCAGGCCCGACAACGGCGAACCGATGAAGTTGGCCGCCGGAATGGCCACCATGAACAACGCCACCATGCGGGCACGGTAGGCCGACGGCAGCCAATAGGTGAGGTAGAGCAGCACGCCGGGGAAGAAGCCGGCCTCGGCCGCCCCCAGCAGGAAGCGCATCACATAGAGCGAGTTGGCCCCCTGGACGAAGGCGGTGCCGGCGGAGATCAGGCCCCAGGTGATCATGATCCGGGCAATCCAGATTCGTGCGCCGTAGCGCTGCATGGCCAGGTTGCTGGGGACTTCGATGAGGAAGTAGGCGAAGAAGAACAGGCTGCTGGCGAAGCCGAAGACCTTGGCTGTCAGGTTAAGGTCCGCATTCATCTGCAGCGAGGCCATGCCGATGTTGCCGCGGTCGATGATCGCGATCAGGTAGCAGACGATGAGGAAGGGTAGCAGTCGCCAGGCGACCCGCCGCATGGTACTGCGCTCGAGTGCGTCAGGCTGGGAAGTTGCAGGATTCATGGGGCTCTCCGATTGTTTTTTTTCTGGAGTTTCGCTGGGTGAAGGCGCTCGGCCGGGCAACGGCCGGGCGCCTGTCTATCGATCAGTTGTCGAGCAGGTGGCGATTGACGACGCAGCGCGGATCCAGGGCCTTGCCCGCCCAGGTGTCGAGTACCTGGCCCAGGGCGACCAGTCCGACCCGATCCCTGGCTGCTGAGGTGTTGGCGCCGACATGGGGAGTGGCAACCAGTGTTGGCAGCCCCCACAGCGGGCTGTCGGCAGGCGGCGGCTCGGGGTTGAAGGTATCCAGGCCGGCACCGGCGATCCTGCGCTCGCTCAGCGCCTGTACCAGGGCGTCGGTGTCGATCAGCTCGCCCCGTGCGGTGTTGATCAGGATGCACTCGGGACGCATGCGGGCGAACTGATCGGCAGCGATCAGGTTGTGGTTGCTCTCGGTCAGCGGGCAATGCAGGCTGATGATATCGCTTTCGCTCAGCAGGCGATCGAAATCCTCCTCCCGCTCGACATGGGCGCGCTCCGGTAACTGCTTGAGGTAGGGGTCGTATACCTTGACCTTCATGCGCAGGGGCGCGACCAGGTCCATGAGAATGCTGCCGATCGAGCCCAGCCCGACCAGGCCGAGGGTCTTGCCGAACAGCTCGATGCCGTTGGCCGAGCTCTTGTCCCAGTGCCCATCGCGCATCCGCGCATCGAGCAGCGCGGTTTGCCGGGCCACGCTGAACATCAATGCAAAGGCATGCTCGGCCACGGACTGGGCGTTGGCACCGACCGCGATGGAGACCGGGATACCGTGATCCGCGGCGGCCTGGATGTCGATGGTGTTGTAGCCGACACCATGCTTGGCGATCACCTTGAGTTTGCTCGAAGCCTGGATCATGTCGCGGGTCAGCTTGCCCTGGCGAACGATGATCGCGTCGGGCTGCTCGGCGCGGATGATCGCTTCCAGCTCCTGCTCCGGCAGATACGGTGTGGTGGGGATCACTCGGATGCCGTGCTCGGCGGCGAGTGTCATGGCATCGGCGGCGAGTTCAGGGCCGGTAAGCAGCAGGGTGCGGGACATCGTGAGTACCTTGTTCTTGTCTGGGCAAATGCGCTCGCTCGGAAGCGGCGATGGATTAACCCTAACATAATGAAATGACGTTGCAAGAAAATGATTCTGCTATTCGTCTAGTCCACGAATGTAGGTTGAAAAAGCATTTGCCAATGCAAATATGAAATGACATTCTAAAAATGTGATTCGGCAGCCGTCGAAGACATCCAATAAAAACCAAGAGAGGTAGGTCACATGAGCATTGGCTTCCAAGTGCTTGAGCGCGCGCGCAAGGTCGGCACAGAATGGGTTGGGCGCTATCGCGAGGTTCCGGTCGCCAACGTCAGCGACTCGATGAATCGCATGACCGCAGGCGGAGCCCGTCTGCGCCCGATGCATCGCGCAGGCGTACTCGCCGGCCCGGCACTGACCGTCAAGGCGCGCCCTGGTGACAACCTCATGCTGCATTACGCGATCGATATCGCCGAGCCCGGCGATGTCATCGTGGTGGACGCCGGAGGCGACCTGACCAACGCCCTGATCGGCGAAATGATGGTGGCCTACGCGGTCAAGCGGGGTGTGGCCGGTATCGTGGTCAATGGCGCGATCCGTGATGCCGCGAGCATTGGCGAAGGCGACTTCCCGATGTTTGCCGCCGGTATTTCGCACCGGGGGCCGTACAAGGATGGTCCGGGTGAGATCAACGTACCGATCGCCATTGATGGTATGGTGATCGAGCCGGGCGACCTGGTCATCGGTGATGACGATGGCCTGCTGTGCGTGCCTTACGACCATGTTGCCGAAGTCTACGAGCGTGCGACCGCCAAGCATGCTGCCGAAACCGCCCAGATGGAGCACATTGCCCAGGGTACCAATGACCGCTCCTGGGTCCTGGAGTCCCTGAAGAAGAAAGGTTGCCTGCTGCCGGGCTGATTCAGCACAGAATGCATACCTCGCCACCGGTATGCACGAGGCGATGAGTTGGACACGGACGCGGGCCTATTGAGGATACGCAGTCTTGTCCGATTCATCGTCGTTTCGTCGTAACCCGTGGCCCGCGGCCGTTCGGGCGCTCGCTTATCGCAACTTCCAGATCTACTTCATTGGCCAGGGTGTCTCGACCCTGGGCAAATGGGTGCAGCAGGTCGCCTTGTCCTGGCTGGCCTATCACCTGACAGGCTCGGCCGTCCTGCTGGGCCTGATCACCTTTCTTTCGCTGGCCCCCCAGCTGTTGATCGGTCCGCTCGCCGGCGCCTGGATCGACCGCCATGACAAGCGTCGGTTGTTGGTCGCCGTGCAGGGAATGCTGGTGGTGCAATCGCTTGTCCTGGCCCTGGCAACCAGCCTGGGCTGGATCGATGGAGTGTTCATCGCCGGTATGGCGCTGCTGCTGGGTTTGCTCAATGCCCTGGAGACTCCTTTGCGCCAGGCGCTGATCGGCAGTTTCGTCGACGACCCCGCGGACTTGCCGAACGCCCTGGCGCTCAATGCCATGCTCATCAATGCGGCGCGTTTCGTCGGCCCACCCCTGGCGGGCGGCCTGATCGCCCTGGCTGGCGAAGCGCCCTGTTTCATGCTCACGGCCCTGGGGTTCCTGGCGTTGCTCGGTGGCCTGCTGAAGGTGCGCGGCACGCCGGCGCCCAAGGCCGCCGGATCGACTGCCCAGGTGTTTCGCGAGGGGCTGGCCTACATGTGGCGCAGCCGAAGCGTTCGCCAGCTCATGGGCAACGTCATTATGGTGAACCTGCTGGCCTCCTGCTACGCCGCCTTGCTGCCCATTCTGGCCAAGGCCGTGTATGCCGGCGATGCGCGTATTCTCGGCTGGCTCTGGGGGGCGGCAGGGGCGGGCGCATTTGTCGCCACCCTGGTGCTGGCGGTCGGGGGCGCGCAGCAGCGCTTGCGGCGCTTTACCGATGCCGGTGCGCTGCTCTGCGCGGTGGCCCTGATCGGACTGTGGCTCTCGGAGGCGCTGCCATGGGCGCTGCTGGCCCTGGGGCTGCTGGGGTTTGGCATCACCTTGAACAACGTCAGCACCAACATGCAGTTGCAGAGCACTGCGCCGGCCCAGTTGCGTGGTCGCGTAGTCGCGTTCTACATCGCCATGCGTTTCGGTTTCGAAGCGCTGGGCGGCATGTTGGCGGGGTTGATGGCCGCCCATTGCGGTGCGCCGGCAACCCTGGGGATTGCCGGCGGCCTGTTGGCGGTCGGTCTTCTGGTGATCCTGGTCGCGCGGCGCCCTTTGCGATAAGGCGCCACGCGGCGGCTCAGGCGTGACTTTCGAGTGCCCGGGGCTGTGCCGGCTGCTGTTTGGCCGGGTCGCCCAGCCAGATCATCAGGCAGGTACCGATCAGCAGGATCGACGCCACGGCGAAGAACGGCAGGGTAAAACTGTGGGTCGCATCCTTGATCAGGCCGATCAGGAAGGGACCGGTGAAACCGCCCAGGTTGCCGATCGAAACGATCATCGCCAGGCCTCCCGCCGCGGCGCGGCCGGTGAGGAATGTCGAGGGAATGGCCCAGAACGTTGCCTGGAACGACAGGATGCTGGCCACGGCCACGCAGAGGCTGGCGATCCTGAGCACTGGATGGGTCGTAAGGGCGGCGGCAACCAGGGCCACTGCGGCCAGCGCCAGGGCCGCCACGACATAGGGCAGTCGCCGTTGGCTGCGGTTGGCCAGACGGGCCCACAGGGTCATCGACACCGCACCCAGCAGATAGGGCAGGGCCACCACCAGGCCAACCATCCCGTTGCTGATGCCCAGGCCCTTGATGATCTGGGGTAGCCAGATACCGATGCCGATGGAGCCGACGATACAGCAGAAATTGATGGCGGCCAGGGTAAACACCTTGGGGTTGGTCAGGGCGGCGCGCAGGGTATTGCCGTGCGATGCGCCAATGGTCCGCTGCTCTTTGGAAATCCTTTCGCTGAGCCAGGCTTTTTCGCGCGCGGTCAGCCACTTGGCCTTCGCCGGGGTATCGACCAGCACGAACAGGCAGGCAACGCCCAGCAGCATGGCCGGCATGGCCTCGGTCACCAGCAGCAACTGCCAGTTCTTCAGCCCCCAGACGCCGTGCTGTTCCAGCAGCCAGCCGGACAGCGGCGAGCCGACGATGTTGGCAACGGGAATTCCCAGGAGGAATGCCGCAGTCGCCTTGGCCCGCCATTTGCCCGGGAACCAGTAGGTGAAGTACAGGTACACCCCGGGGGTGAAGCCCGCTTCGGCCAGGCCCAGCAGGAAGCGTGCGATGCTGAAACTGATGGGGCCGGTGGCGAACGCCGTCGCCATGGAGACCAGGCCCCAGGTGATCATGATCCGCGCAATCCACACGCGTGCGCCGAAGCGTTGCAGCAGCAGGTTGCTGGGTATTTCAAAGATGAAGTAGCCGAAGAAAAACAGCCCTGCGGCCCAGCCGAACAGGGTCGCGGTCAGGCCCAGGTCCTGGTTCATGCTGATGGCGGCGAAGCCGACGTTGGTGCGATCCAGGTAGCTGATCACATAGCAGAGGAAGATGAACGGGATCAGTCGCCAGAGAACGCGGCGCATGAGGCGTTCGCCCTCGGCGTCGTCGAGCGGCGCCGCAGCGTTGGGAGTGTCGTGGGACATGTCATTACTCTTTTTGTAATTGTTGTGTGAGCCGTATGGCTGTCAGCTATGGGAATACAGGGGCAGCCCAGGGCTGGCGGTACGAACCTGGAGGATGCTGCCGGTCTCGGATTCGGTGATGAACAGGGTCTGTCCATCGTCGCCGCCAAAGGCCAGGTTGGTGTTGCTGATCCCGGCGCAAGAGACGATGCGCTCCAGGGGCTCCGCGACTCTGGACAGCTTCCAGACCGAACCGAAACCGGTGTGGGCGACATAGAGGTTGCTCTGGGCATCGAGGGCCAGGCCATCCGGGCCGCCGAGGCCGCCATGCAACTGGGCGAAGACGCCCACCTTGCCGATGATCGAGCCGTTGCCCAGGGGGATTCGCCAGATCTGCTGGGCGCGGGTCACCGCGATCAGCAGGTGGTTCAGGTGCGGGTCGAAGACGATGCCGTTGGGGCTGGGGATCGTATTGAGCAGGCAGGTGAGATTGCCGCCGGCTTCGAGCTTGTACACGCGCCCACTGGCATCCTGCAGGCCGGTCTGGCCCTGGTCGGTGAAGTACAGGTCGCCGTTGGGGGCGAACACCAGGTCATTGACGCCCTTGAAACCTTCCGAGCCTGCGGACTCCAGCAATGGCTCGATCCTTGCGCTCTGCGCATCGAGCACCATGATGCCGCGCTTGTAGTCGGTGATGAAGATTCGCCCATCCTGGTGGATTTTCAGGCCGTTCGGCCACCCGTCGTACTGGCAGACCAGTTCCCATTCTCCCTGGCGGGAGATGCGAAAAATCCGGCCGTTGGGGATGTCGGTCACGTAGAGGTTGCCTTGACGATCAAAGGACGGGCCTTCGAGAAACGAGTCGATGGCCCGGCCCTGGCGATTGGCATTGGCCCACGCAGTGGGGCGGACATCGCGGTAGCGATCGGGCAGGCGTGTGAAAACGGTGGTTTCGGTGCGCGGTGGCGCGGCGAAGAAGCTCATGGAGGCTCCGGGCGACAGGGGCGCAACAGGGCGCCTGGTTGTTGTTGTGTTTTGCAATTTAATGAAATGCTATTTCAAAATAAATCATAAGTTTCAAAAATGCGATGCCTGGCGTCCGGTATTTCCCGATTTAACTGCGTGGTAAGGATGCGGTGAAGAGTGGTGTGGTTGTAGGTGGATTAAAAAAAAGGAATGTTGTTCTAATATTTTGGCGGCATAGCCTCCGGCAGCGCCAGCGGGCCGTTGGGGGCCGGGCCTCATGTGGGCCAGCGCGAAGAGGTTTTTCAACGCCAGTCCACCGATTACGCCGAGGCCAGGGACGGCTGGCCTTCTTCTTGCCCGAATCCATCCAGGGCCGCATCGGCGGCACAAGGATGGCGAGGAGCAGGGGGTTGTCGGATAATGCGTGCATTAGCCCTTGCGAAACATGAGGGCACCTATCACGTGAGGTCTTTCTGATGGTAAAAGCGCGGCCGCGTCCAGCGGTAAACGGTGTGGCTTCGGCCGACCGTGTATTGACTGTGCTCTCAGCGTTTCAAATGGGCGATTCGGCGTTGAGCCTGGTGGAACTCACGGAGCGTACGGGGCTGATCAAAAGCACGATCATGCGGCTGATGGTGTCGCTGGAGAACCACGGTTTCATCACTCGAATGAGCGATGGCCGCTATCAACTGGCCAGTGAGGTCATGAGGTTGAACGCGGTGTACCAGGAAACCCTCGACCTTGAGCGGCATGTCATGCCTCGGTTGCATTATCTGGCCGAGCAGTCCGGCGAGACCGCCTCGTTCTACGTGCGTCATGGCGCCTATCGGATGTGCCAGTATCGGGTCAACTCCTCCCATCGCCTTCGTCTCAACATGCAGCCAGGCGACATGCGGCCCATGGACGAGGCCGCCGGTGCCCAGGCCCTGCGCGCGCCGTTCCAGACCGGCATTGCCCTGGAGAAACCCTATTATTCCTGTGGTGCGACCGACCCGCATGCCTCATCCATGGCCTTGCCGATCTATGGTGCGCAGCATGAATTGATGGGCGCGCTGGTCATCTCCGGGCCTGCCAGCCGGTTGACGGAGGAATGTGCGGACAGCTTCAAGCAGGTGTTTTTCGAAACGGCGCGCGATCTGATGCGCAGCCTGGGCTACAAGCCTTCCAATGCGGAGCTTGACGCTGAATGACGGGGAGCAGCCCTTCGCCGATGGTGTGAAAACCCGCTGGTCCTCGTCTGAAGCCCCCGGTTTTGTAACGTCGACTGCTGCTCGGGCAATGGCAGGGCCGCGCTTCGGCATGATGCTGCAGAGTGAATAAAAGTATTGCGAATGAGCATTTGTTCATTTTAGCATCCTGGGCTTACCCTCATGGGTCACACCAATCGCTATCGGAGCCCCTTTCATGAAGACCATCACCAGCGCCAATGCCCCCGCTGCAATCGGCCCGTACTCCCAGGCCAAGGCTTTCGGCAATCTGATTTTCACCTCCGGCCAGATTCCGCTGGACCCTGCCAGTGGCCAGGTGGTGGAAGGCGGCATTCGCGAGCAGGCGCTGCAGACCATCAAGAACCTGGAAGCTGTCCTGAAGGAAGGTGGGGTCGGCTTCGAGCAGGTGATGAAAACCACGTGCTTCCTGCATGACATGGCCGATTTCGCCGTCTTCAACGAGGTTTACGAGCAGTTCTTCGTGTCCAAGCCGGCACGCTCCTGCGTGGCGGTCAAGACCCTGCCAAAAGGTGTGCTGGTCGAGATCGAGGCGATCGCCGTCTCGGCCTGATGCCCCGGAGCATGGTCAAGCTTTCGCCGGCAGACCAGGCCATCCTGCAGTCCCATTCGACGCTGCTGGACGGCCTGGCAGCCTACCTGGGGGCGGGCTTCGAGTTCGTCCTCCACAGCCTGGACAACCTGGACGCCTCGGTGATCAAGATCATCAACGGGCACCTGACCGGGCGGCAGGCGGGGGCGCCGATCACCGACCTGGCCTTGCGCATGCTCGCCGAGATCAACGATTCGCCGAACCGCTCCGGCATGAGCTACTTCTGCAGCAATCGCAACGGTGAACCGCTCAAGTCCACCACCCTCGTCATCCGCGGCGAGCAGGGCACGCCGATAGGGCTGTTGTGCATCAACTTCCACCTGAACACGCCGCTGCACGAGATCCTCGGCAGTTTCACGCAACTGCCCGCCGGCGCCCCCGAGGTGCTGTCGGAGAACTTTGGCGCTGACGTCAATGAAACCGTGCTGGTGGCGCTGAGCACGGCGCGCAGGAAGGTCGCCGAGACGATGGCGGTGTCCTCGGGCGGCTACAACAAGGCGGTCATCAACCTGCTTCACGAGCAGGGCATCTTCAAGCTCAAGGGCGCCGTCATTCGGGTTGCCCAGGACCTGGGGGTTTCCAGGAACACCGTCTATCTGCACCTGCGTTCGGCACAGGACGGCGAGTCGTCTGCCTGAGCGCAGCCACCCTGTTCCAGCTTGCCTCAGAGCAACGGCCGAGAGCAAAGCTCAAGGCCAAGCACGAGGAGCAACAGCAGGAAACACTGGCGGAAGCGCAGGGGGCTGATCCGCCTCCGTACACGTTGGCCCACCCACATGCCGATCAGTGCCGGCACGACGGCTGCTGTCGACATACCGAACTGCTCGACGTGAAAGGCGCCGTGGGAGAACAGCCCGATGGCCAGGGCCACCGTGGAGAGAGTGAAGGACAGGCCCAGTGCCTGAACCAGTTCCTCACGGTTCATGTTCAGTGACCCGAGGTAGGGCACCGCAGGCATCACGAACACACCTGTTGCCCCTGTCACCACCCCGGTTATCAGGCCGATGACCGCCGATAGCCATTTTTCCACCCGGCCCGGCACCGCGAGGGTGGGCGCAACCAGGGCGTAGACGGCATAGACGATCAGCGCCATGCCCAGGCCGAAGCCTGACCAGGCGGGGTCTGCCTTCACCAGTAATGCCGAGCCGCCCACGGTGCCGAGCAGGATGCCCAGCATCATCGGCCAGAGCCTGCGCAGCAGGCGCGTTATCGATGGGCCGCAAAACAGTTGCCAGACGTTGGTGACGAAAGACGGTATGAGCAGCATCGCGGCAGCGGCCGCCGGCGGCATCGCCGTGCCGAGCAATCCCATGGCCACCGTTGGCAGCCCCATGCCGGTGACGCCTTTGACCAGGCCGGCCGCCAGGAAGGTGCCCGCCAACAGAACAATGTACAGCGTGTGATCGTGCATGAGTGATCCGCTTCGAGGGGGGAACAGGGCTGAATTGAAGCCTCTGGCGGAACGCTGCACAATGCGGAAATATCAGCACAGCCTTCGGATGATCCGAAGGCAGGAGCGAGGTGATCCATGCGTTTCGACTTGGCGGACCTGCAGTTGTTCCTGTGTGTCGTGGATGCCGGCAGCATCACCGCCGGCGCGGCCCGGGCGAATCTGGCCCTGGCCTCGGCCAGCGAGCGATTGCGCAGCATTGAAAGCGCTGCCGGCGTGGCCCTGTTGCATCGACGCCCGCGAGGAGTGGTGACCACCGAGGCGGGCGAGGTGCTGGCGCATCACGCCCGGCTGATGCTTCGGCAGCAGGAGAGGCTCAAGGGCGAACTGCAGGACTTTGCCACCGGTGTCCGGGGCACGATCCACCTGTATGCCAACACCGCCGCACTCACCGGGTTTCTGCCGAACCGCCTTGCACCGTGGCTGGCCGAGCGCCCCCGTTTACGCCTCGAACTCAGGGAGCGCACCAGTGCCGACATCGTCAGCGCGGTGGCGGCCGGATTGGTCGAGGCCGGTGTCGTCTCGGATGCCGTTGACGCGCAGGGCCTGCAGTTGCAGGCCGTGGCGAAGGATCACCTGGTGTTGATCGCGGCGGCCGGGCAGCCGTTTCCGCCAGGCAAGGACGTCACGTTCTCGCAGGTCGTGGATCTTCCCTTCGTCGGCCTGTCCCCCGGAAATGCCCTGCAGGATCACCTCAACGACCATGCCCATGCCGCGGGCAGGCCTCTCGATCTCAGGGTTCGCATGAAAACCTTCGAAGGTTTGTGCGAAATGGTTGCCCATGGCGTCGGTGTCGGGATCGTGCCCCGGGACATCGCCCGGCGTTACAAACGGCGGTACCCCCTTCGGCTGCTTGCCTTGAACGATGACTGGGCACGGCGGCAGCTCTGCCTCTGCTTTCGGCAGTGGCATGAATTGGCGGCGCCGATGCAAAGCCTGCTGGTTCATCTGGGAGGCGGGCCGCAAGCGGTTTGAGCCTCTGCTGGCACGGCGCACCGGCTTCGGGGCAGCTACATTGATAGCGGTGAGACATTTCCTTTTCAGGAGGACGACCATGCGTAACGCTCGCTTGTTGACGGCCCTGACCACCGCTCTGGTGCTGGCTGCCGGCTCCGCCTGGGCAGATCCGGGCAATGGCCAGGGAAACGGCAAGAAGTTTTCCCAGGGTTTTCAGGGCCAGGACGATCAGGGCGGTCACGGTAAAGGCAGGAAATCCGCTCATGGCGATCGGGCGCAGGGTCCCAGCATCGACCGCAATGGGGTGCTCGTCGTGCTGGGTGGATACCGTGACTACTGGAGCCCGGGGCCTGCCTTGCCGCCGGGGATTCGCAAGAACCTGGCCCGGGGCAAGCCGCTGCCACCCGGTATCGCCAGGAAGCTCGATGGTCGACTGCTGGGGCAGTTGCCGCGTTACGACGGCTATGAATGGCAACAGGCAGGGGCCGACCTGATCCTGGTTTCGATTGCCAGCGGGATCATCTATGAAGTGCTCAGTGGTGCCTTCAATTGACCCGCTCCACCGGCCATTCGCTTCGGCGGTGGCCGGTTGTCGAAGGGATCCAGGGAGAGGCGTTCTCATTCACTTTATAAAAGGCCATGAAGGCTTCCGTCTGTCGTCTTCCATTGAACGGCAACCCATTGATCGAGTCCCAGGCAGTGCAAAAGACTCACTCAACTGGAAGCCATCATGCGTTTCAAAAAAACCAACCTGATTGCCGTCATGTCCTGCTTCATGATGTTTGCAACTGCTCCGCTGCTACCGGCACAACTCTCCCTCATGACCTCCGCGTATGCCAAGGGCGGTGGCGGTGGAGGTGGCAACGGCGGTGGCGGCCACGGTGGGCATGGGGGAGAGGGCGGCGGTCACGCCGGTGCCGGGCGCTCGGCGAGCGCCGAGGGGCGAGGCCAGGCACTGGGTCACCAGAGCGATCATGTCGGCAAGGCGGTTCGGGATCATGGGGTGAGCGGCCAACATACTGGCCTGGCCCGTAACGGTTCCAAGGGACATGGCGTTGCCACTTCCGGCGTCGCCCACTCCAAGGCGACCCAGGGCCTGTCGAAGGCGACCGCCATTTCGGCCACCACGCCGGGCGATCACAATGCCAAGGGGCTGAGCAAGGCCGGCCTGTCAAAGGCCAGGTAGGGCGCGTTCGTGGGGTATAGCCTGTAGCTATAGCCGGGGAGGGGCGGCGGCGAGCGGACAACAGCATACCGTAGCCTTCGTGTCAACAAAGGCTTGTCCCGTGCCGCTGCCGGAAAACACGGATCCATTCACCTGTTTTCAGTCAGCTGCGAAACCTGGGCAATGGACGCTCGATGCTCAGCGAGGTGAGCGTCTTGCGCACCTGGGCATCCTCGGCCTCCAGCGCCTTGAGACTCGCGCGGATCTTGCCGGCCGCCGGCATGTCGCCCTGGCGGTCGATCCAGTCGGCTATCTCCTTGCAGGCACTGCTCAGGCAGGCCTGGCGCTGGTTCATCAACGACAGCAGGTTGGTGAGTTCTCGTTCGGACATGATGGGATCCTCCGTTCGACCTCATCAGTGTAGCAGCGCTCTGTCGGAACATGGCGGCAGCTTGCCTCGGCGTTTTGCCCGCCGGCCTACAGCGCCGAGCGCAACCCTGGCTCCACGAGTCAGGTCTGTGGCCGCCCTGGCCCGGGCGGTGTTGGCAGATACCTGGGCAACAGCAATTTTTTCCAATATTCCGCCGCCGCGTTCTGGCTCAATCAGCGACCTGTTTACGTTTGCCTGGGTTTGTCCGTGCAGTTCACCAGTGGTTTTCTTATCAGTCTTTCGCTTTGTCTCGACATCGGCCTGGCCAATATCGCCATGATCACCCTGGCGATGCAGCGGGGCTTTCTGCAGGGTTTCTGGCTCGGGCTGGGTACCTGCTTCGGCGACCTGATCTACGCGATCCTGGCCCTGGTCGGGATGACCGTCCTGCTCCAGTTCACCTGGGTGAAATGGAGCCTGTGGATCGGAGGATCGGCGCTGCTGATCTACTTCGCCGTGCGCATGATCATCAATGCCTGGCAGAGCCATGGCACCATGCAGAACGCGGGGCAGGTCGTGGAGCGCTCGGCGATCAAGGCGTTCCTGCGGGGAATATTCATGGCCGTCTCTTCTCCCAGCGCCATCCTCTGGTTCGCGGCGGTGGGCGGCACGCTCATCTCCCGCTCCGGTGCCGGTGGGCTGGGCAATGCATCCCTGTTTCTCGCCGGTTTTTTCGTGGCGGGCGTGTGCTGGAGCGTCGGTTTGTGCACCGCGGCCAGCCACGGCGGCAAGCTGCTGGGTGACCGCATGCTGAGGTACAGCTACATCGCCTCGGCACTGATCTTCGCCTGGTTCGCGGTGTACGTGATCGCAACGGGGTACCAGGAGTTCATCCTCGGGCAGCCTGTCGCCTAACGCCGTGGGCCCTTGCGTGGCATTCGCGGGCTGTCCCTGTAAGCGTCCGAGTAGGCCTGGGGAGAGACGCCCATCACCTTGCGAAAGGCGTTGATGAAGTGGCTCTGGTCGTAGAAGCCCAGTTCGGTGGCGACGTCCAGCACGCTGGCCCGATCACGTAGCCGCCGGCGCGACTCGATCAGCCGCAGTTGCATCTGGTATTGCAGGGGCGCCAGTCCGATCTGCTTCTTGAAACATCGCACCAGGTGGTATTTGCTCAGACCCACGGCTGCGGCCAGGTCATCCAGATCGGCCTTGCGGGTCAGGCAGTCACGCAGGTACTCGACGGCCCGCGAGACGGCGGCGTGCTGTTCGCCGAACCGCGTATTGCGGGGTTCCAGCCATTGGCAGAGCAGGCACAGGAAGGCTTCCTCCCGCTGCCTGCGATGAGCGGCCGGTGTCCGAGCGAAGTCGAGCAGGGCCTGGTGCAGGTCGGGGTGACTGAAAACGCCCTGCTCAAAGGTGCTGCTGGCCAGGTTGTTGTCCCTGACCACGCGGGAAATACCCTCAGGGTCCAGATGCAGGCTCACATACTCGACCCCGGTCGGACAAAACTCCGAGGCCTGCATGGCCAGCGGGTTGTACAGGGTGATCTCGCCGGGCCTGGCGGTCAGCGTCCGGCCATCGAGCCAGATGTGTTCGGTGCCCTTGAGGTTCGTGCCCAGCACATACTCATCATGGGTATGGCGGGGGAAGCTCGCGGCATCGGCACGCACCCATGAGGCTTCGATCAACGTGCCAACTTGCCAGTCGTCGGTGACAAGGGGCATGAGTCACGTCCTCCTGGTCAGCGCATCAGGCTGTGGCGGGGTTAGCGGCTGGGGATCGGGCAGGAACGTCATGCTGCCATTGTGCCAGAGCGCAGTCCTGGCGGCGATAAACTCCGGGGTGAATCGTCAGGCAATCGTGGCTTTTGGCGAGGCCTTTGGCTCGCAGGCGGGTACACTGGCCAGATCGATTACGCAGACAGGAACAGGTGATGATCGAGTTTGAGGAGCAACGCTTGCGTGATGCACGCCATGTGGTGGTATTCACCGGTGCGGGCGTTTCGGCGGAGAGTGGCATCCCGACATTTCGCGACGCCTTGACCGGTTTATGGAGCCGCTTCGACCCGGCGGCCCTGGCCACCGCCGAAGCCTTTCGCAACGATCCTGCGCTGGTCTGGGGATGGTATGAGTGGCGACGCTCGAAGGTCCTCGCCGCCAGCCCCAACCCCGCCCATCTGGCTATTGCCGAACTCGCCAGACGGGTCCCCCGGCTGACGGTCATCACCCAGAATGTCGATGATCTGCATGAGCGTGCGGGGTCTCGGGACGTCATTCACTTGCACGGCAGCCTCCATTCGCCGCGCTGCTTTGCGTGCACGCGGCCGTATCAGGGCGTCAGTGGGCCACTGGCTGAACCTGAGGAGGGGCGCAGGATCGAGCCGCCACGCTGCCACAAATGCAATGGCAAGATCCGCCCCGGTGTGGTCTGGTTCGGCGAGTCGCTGCCGGCACAGGCCTGGCGTGACGCACTGGCGGCGGCCGGCGATTGCGATCTGCTGTTTTCAATCGGCACTTCGGGCGTGGTGCAGCCTGCGGCGCAGATCCCCCAGGTCGCCAGGAAACAGGGCGCGGTCGTCGTGCATGTCAACCTGCAGCCGGAGTCGGTCGAAGGGGAAAACGAGTTCGCCCTTGTCGGCCAGGCGGCAGACATTCTGCCGCGGCTGCTTGCCCGGATGGACGCATAGCCAGGAGATATTGCCATTGGCAAAGGCATGAGGCCGTGGCGCCACTTGAATAGGTCGTGGCGCGTTTTGCATGAATGGAAAATGCGCCATCTCTCTATACTGGGGCATGCTTGAAAGGGCGGCATGTCGCCACCCAGGACCCACGACAGGGACTGACGATGCAGAACAAAACCTTTGGGCTGGACATCGGCTGGCAGGTCCTGCTCAGGGACTTTGGCCTGCAACCCGTTCATGTCCTGCGTCGGGCCGGTCTCCCCGACGACCTGTTTTCCCGGGCAGGGCCCGGGCTCAGCACAGAAGAGTATTTCCGTTTCTGGAGTGCTCTGGAGGCGGAATCGGGTGATCTGATGTTTCCCCTGCGCCTGGTCGAAACCGTGTCGGCGGAGACCTTCAGTCCACCGTTGTTCGCGGCCCTGTGCAGCGCCAATCTCATGCAGGCCGTACAGCGCCTGGCCAAGTACAAGCAACTGGTGGCTCCCATGAGCCTTGAGGTGGTCGTGGGGGAGGCGGGGGAGTTGACGCTATCGCCTCGCTGGCTGTTGGCGCAGAGCGCGGTGCCGTATTCGTTGCAGGTGGCCGAGGTGGCATTCTTCCTGCACCTGGCCCGTCTCGCTACCCGCGAACCGATCAGGGTGCTGCGGGTCGCTCTTCCCAAGTCGCCCCCCGGCGCTTATGCGCGGCGTTACGAGCACTTCTTCGGTGCGCCCGTGCAGTACGCGGAATGTCCCGCTGTCACTTTTGACGCAGCGGATGTGCTGCGTCCATTCCTCACCGTCAACGAAGGCATGTGGCGGGTATTCGAGCCCGATCTGCGCCGACGACTCAGCGAACTCGATGCCACGGCGACGACGGTGGCGCGTGTGCGGGCGGTGTTGCTGGAACTGCTGCCAGGCAACGCCGCCACCATCGAGAAAACCGCCGAGCGCCTGGGCTTGAGCAAACGCACGCTGCAGCGCCGTCTCGAGGACGAAGGGGAAAACTTTCGTGCCCTGGTCAATGCCACGAGGGAGAGCCTGGCCCGGCACTACCTGGGCAGTACCACGATGTCCGGAGGGGAGATTGCCTTCCTGCTCGGCTTCGAGGATCCCAATTCCTTCTACCGCGCCTTCCAGGACTGGACCGGGCAGACGCCCGAGCGCGTCCGCCATGCCATGCGCCTGAATTGAGCGACAGGACAACTCGTTCAGCGTTGGCGCGAACTGTCGGCCTCCTGGCACCGATGGCAAGTGAGCTGCCTGGCGGTATCCGGATAATGGGTTCCATCCAGACAAGCGAGGTTCGACATGTTCACCCACACAAAGAAAACCGCCTTGGTCACCGGCGCTTCGTCGGGCATGGGCAAGGCCATTGCCAGGAAACTGATCGAGGAGGGTTATCAGGTCTACGTCGCTGCGCGCAGTGTCGAGAAGATGGCCGATCTGGCCCGGTTGGGCGCTCAGGTCCTGCGCATGGATGTTTCCTGCGACGGGCAGATCGTTGCCGGCGTTGAAACCATCCTCGCCCAGACCGGCGGCGTGGAGGTGCTGGTCAACAATGCCGGCTTCGGTTTGTACGGGCCGGTGGAGGAAATCGGCATCGACGAGGCCCGCTACCAGTTCGAGGTGAATGTCTTCGGCGCGGCGCGCCTGACGCAGTTGCTGCTGCCCTCGATGCGTGCCAGGGGCTCAGGCTACATTGTCAACATCACTTCGATGGGCGGCAAGATGTACAGCGCCCTGGGGGCCTGGTATCACGCCACCAAGCATGCCCTGGAGGGCTGGTCGGACTGTCTGCGCCTGGAAGTCGCCGAGTTCGGCATCAAGGTCGTGATCGTCGAGCCCGGCGTTATCGAAACGGGCTTCGGCGAGGGCGCCAGCCAGAGCCTGGTCAAGCGTTCGGCCGAGGGGCCCTATGGACGGCTGGTGCAGGTGGTCGCCAGGCTGATCGGACAGACCTACGGCCAGGGTACGGCCAGTGATCCGGGCGTGATCGCGGACGTTGTCTCCCGGGCCGTCGCCAGCCGCAATCCACGCACGCGCTACGCGGCCGGCAAGTTCGCCAGGCTGCTGATTGGCCTGCGGGTATGGCTGGGTGATCGTCTGTTCGACCGGATCATTCTCAGCCAGGCCCGCTGAGTCACGCCTGGCGAACGCTGATCCTGTTGGACGCCTTCACTTCGCGCAACGAGAAGCTCGACTGCATCTCCTTGACGCCGGGGATGGTGCGCAGGCGGTTGAGGGCAAACGCCGAGAAGCTTTCCAGGTCATCGGCCAGCACCTGCAGCAGGTAGTCGTGCTGCCCGGAAATGTTGTGGCAGGCGGTGACCTCGGGCATTTGCCGGACCCGCTCTTCAAAGACCCGGCAGGTGGCTTCGGTATGGTTGTCCAGGAGGATGCTGACGAAGGCGACGACACCCAGGCCCATGAGGTGCCTGTCCAGGATGGCCTGGTAGCCCCTGATTGCACCGATCGACTCCAGGCGCTTGAGGCGTTTCCAGCAGGGCGAGGGCGAAAGGGAAACGCGCTCCGCCAGTTCGGCGTTGCTGAGTCGACCATCGTCCTGGAGGATCTTCAGGATTTTCAGGTCTGTGTCGTCCAGTTCGATCTTCGCAGTTCTTGTTTTCATCATTCTGACTTTTTATGGAAGAATATTTCCCATACTAGGTTTTTCGTGATGGAAATGGAAAGAATCTTTTTGTGGGCAGTGGATACACTGGATGGGTTCACCACCCGCTCGGTTCGTCGTGTCTCGCGTGGCTGAGACGAGGTGCGTGGGCTCTATTTCAGTTCAGGGAAGACTCACGAATGTCCTACTCCAGCTACCACAAGAAGAAAATTGCCGATCACGAGCTGCACCCGGAAACGCTGATGATGTCGTACGGCTACGACCCGTTTCTGTCCGAGGGCGCCGTCAAGCCGCCGGTCTTTCTGACTTCCACGTTTGCCTTCCGTACCGCTGAAGACGGTGCGCAGTTCTTCGATATCGTTTCCGGCCGCAAGCCGCTGCCCGAGGGGGAGGCCGCCGGGCTGGTGTACAGCCGTTTCAACCATCCGAACCTGGAAATGGTCGAGGACCGCCTGGCGGTGCTGGATGGCGCGCAGGCGGCCGCGGTGACCTCCAGCGGCATGGCCGCCATTGCCGCGGTGCTGCTCGCCTTCCTGCGGCCAGGAGACCAGATCGTGCAGTCGGCACCGCTGTATGGCGGTACCGAAACCCTGATCGCCAAGATCCTGCCCGAGTGGGGCATCGGTTCCCACGGCATCGACAACGGCCTGTCGCGCGAATCGATCCGTGAGGCACTGGAGGCCGCCGCGCGCCATGGCGCTGCGCGAATCTGCTACATCGAGACGCCGGCGAACCCGACCAACACCCTGGTGGACTTCGAGGCGATCCGGACGGAGGTCGATGATTTCACGGCCCGGCATGGCTACCGTCCGTTGATCGTGTGCGACAACACGCTGCTGGGGCCGATCTTCCAGCAGCCGATCCGCCATGGCGCCGACCTGTGCGTCTACTCGTTGACCAAGTACGTCGGTGGGCACAGCGACCTGGTCGCCGGCGGCATCACCGGCAGCAGGGAACTGATCGCCAAGGTGCGGGCGATCCGCAGCGCCTTCGGTTCGCAGTTGGACCCGCATTCCTCGTGGATGATTTCGCGCTCCATGGAAACCCTGGTGCTGCGCATGAAGCAGGCGGCTCGCAGCGGCAGCGCCATTGCCCACTGGCTGGCGAACAACCCCTATCAGAAGATCAAGGTGCTGCATCCGGAACTGATTGACGATTCGCGTTATCAGGCGGTGTACGAGCGCCAGTGCAGCGGGCCGGGCTCCACCTTCTCGTTCATCCTCGACGGTGGCCGCGAGCGGGCGTTCAAGTTCATCAATGCGCTGACCCTGTTCAAGTCCGCCGTGAGCCTGGGGGGCACCGAGTCGCTCATCTGCCATCCGGCCTCGACCACCCAGTCCGGCGTGCCCGCGCAACTGCGTGCCAAGGCCGGTGTGTCCGAGGGACTGATCCGTGTTTCGATCGGGTTGGAGCACGAGGCGGATCTGATTGCCGACCTCGAAAACGCCCTGCGCAACAGCTGAGGCAAACGCAAGGTTCCAGGGCTACTCGGCAAAGCAGAACTCGGTTTGCCGAATGGCCTGGGATGAATCGCGCAGGCGGGGCTGGGCACGACGCGGCGGTACCCGTGGTTCCTCGCTGAACGGAATCTGCAGTTCCTTGAGCACCCCCGACTGCGCCAGCTCGGCGGCTTCGCGTTCCAGGCGGCCGAGCAGCACCTGGATCGGTTCACCGGTCTGCGCGCCAAGCGTGACAGCCATCAGCGTCAGCGGGCTGACGTTCAGCGGGACGCTCAGTGCGCTGATCATCTCCAGGGTCGGGCAGCATTGCCCACGTTCCAACTTCGAGATGTACGTCCGGCTGCTGACTTCGGCGAGTTTTTTCTGGGAGAGTCCACGGGTGGCGCGCATGGCCTTGAGCACAGCGGCAAAGGTTGCTTTGAGCGACATAAAACGTTCCTGAGAGAGCGGCATTTCTGTGTCAGTCAGATGAGGATCAACGTGCCAGAGCTGACGCGGCCAGGCTCTGTACAAAATGGATCTGCGCTGGCCCAGGCTGCGTTGAAAACCGGCTCGCCATGCTCGTTGACTCCAGTCAACTGGGCTTGCTCGCCGGTTTTTGCCTTGCCTGGCCCTCGCTCGAAAACATTTCGTACAGACCGCTGACACAGCGGCGTGCATGATCGCTTCAGCCCTGGCGCTGAGTTTCGGCGTTGACCGACCATTGTGCAACCAGGCTATCGATTGAATCGTTCGACCAGGGAGTATTGCGTGGAAGCGGTCCTGGTCAGGTCCTTGCTCAGTTCCGTGGAGAGGATGGCCTGCTCCGAGGACTGATCGGCCAGCTGGGCGATCGTGCTGATATTGCGGCTGATCTCGTCGGCGACCGCCGTCTGCTCTTCCGTGGCGGTGGCAATCTGCGAGGTCATGTCGGTGATATGGGCGACGGCTTCGCTGATCCCCACCAGCGCCTTGTCCGCCTCGAGCACCCAGGCCACGCCTTCCTCGGCCTGGCGATTGCCGTTCTCCATGGTCTGCACGGCATTGCTGGATGAGGTCTGCAGCTTGGTGATCAGTTCGTGGATCTGGTTGGTGGATTGCGAGGTGCGCTGGGCCAGTTGTCGAACCTCGTCGGCCACCACGGCAAAGCCGCGGCCCATGTCGCCGGCGCGGGCCGCCTCGATGGCGGCGTTCAGAGCCAGCAGGTTGGTCTGGTCGGCAATGCCCTTGATCACGTCGACCACGGTGCCGATCTCGTCGCTGTCCCTGGCCAACTGCGCCACGGTCATGCCGGTTTCGCCGACCACCGCCGAAAGGCGCTCGATGGCCTGGCGTGTGTCGCGGGCCACATCGCGACCGTGGCGGGTGAGCTGGTTGGCCTGCTGGGTGGCATCGGCGGTGCGCTGGACATGACTGGCCACTTCCTGGGTGGTCGTGGCCATCTGGTTGACCGCGGCCGACACCTGCTCGGTTTCCAGGCGCTGGCGCTCAAGGCCCTTGGAGCTGTCGGTGGCCAGCAGGTCGGACTGCCCGGCCAGTTCGCTGACCTGCTCGGCGGTGTCCTGCAGGCGGGTGAGACAGGTCTTCAGGCGCGAATCCTGGCTGACCAGGGCGGTTTCCAGGCGCGCCTGGTGGCCTCGCGCATCGCTGTACATCTTCGCCAGCAGTGCATCGCTGGTCGAGGGCTCGACCAGTTGCAGCAGACGCTGCAGACCTTGCCGTTGCCAACGTGAGGACAGCAGCGCGATCGGCACGGAGAGGCCCACGGTCACGGCGATCGCCAGCGGTGCGCTGAGGAACAGGCCGCTCACGGCGGCCGCCAGGCCCAGTCCCAGGTAGGGCAGGTAGTCGAGCAGCAGCGGCAGCCAGGTATCCTGGCGCGGCACGGCGGTCTTGCCCTGGCTGATACGCCGGTACAACGACTCGGCACGACGGACCTGTTCGGCCGTCGGCTTGACCCTGACCGATTCGTAGCCCACCACCTGGCTGCCTTCGAAGATCGGCGTCACGTAGGCGTTGACCCAGTAGTGATCGCCAGCCTTGGAGCGGTTCTTGACGATGCCCATCCAGGGCCGCCCCTGCTTGAGGGCACCCCACATATGGGCGAATACCGCTGGAGGGACATCGGGGTGGCGGACGATATTCTGGGGTGCGCCGATCAGGTCGGCCCGATCGAAACCGCTGATTTCCACGAACGCGTCATTACAGTAGGTGATCACGCCTCGGGCGTCTGTCGTCGAGATAAGCTTTTGTTGCGGGGCAAGCGAGACTTCACGCTGTGTAACAGGCTGGTTGTTTCTCATTCCGACTGCTCCTGTCTTCCATACAAAGCTATCTGCCGACTCTATGAAAAGAATTAGGCTGATGCGGATAAAAACTCTAGCCCAATCGTGCGGGCGTGCCGGGGAGGCAGGTTGGAATGGTTCGAATATGCCACTATTTGTAGAATGACCGATACCCGATTGCCGATAAATCGTACTTTTCCCGTTTCGTCCCTTTGATAACAAGTGGCCTGGAGGCCATCCAGCCTGGAGATCAAGGGAGATCGGGTAAATGGTGGATGTAACACGTCGTTCGGTGGTGGGGTTGATGGCAGCACTGCCGTTGTTGAGTGGTTCGGCAAGGGCATTTTCGGCGGCCTTGCCCGCCGCTTCGAAGGCTTCGTCCAGCGAGGTCCGTCTCGACTTCAACGAGAACCCCTGGGGGCCCTCGGCGGCGGCTCGGCGGGCCATGGAGCAGGGCGTCGCCCTGTCCGGACGCTACCCTTACCGGTTCCAGTACCAGCTGGTTGACCTGCTGGCGCGGCAACTGTCGGTGCCCGCAGAACACATCGAGATCTACGCCGGCTCCAAGGTCGCCCTGCAGCAGGCGGTCATGGCCTTTACCGGTGGCAGCCGCAGCCTGGTGCTGGCGACACCCACCTACGAGGCACCGGCTCTGGCCGCCAGGGCACAGGGAGCGGCCGTGCATGAGATCGACCTCGATGCCCGGCATGCCCATGACATCGGCGCCATGCTCGCGGCGGATGCCAACCTGGGCGCGATCTATATCTGCAACCCGAACAACCCGACCGGCACCCTCACGCCGATGGTGCAGATCGAGCGGGCCCTCAGGGAAAAGCCTGCCGGTGCGCTGGTGGTGGTCGACGAGGCCTATATCCACTACTGCGATGCCCCCAGTTGCGTACCGCTGGTCAAGGACCATCCCGATCTGCTGGTGCTGCGTACCTTCTCCAAGATCTACGGTATGGCGGGGGCGCGACTGGGCTATGCCGTCGGCCAGCCGGCGCTGCTGGAAAAGCTGAACGTGCTGGGCGAGCAGAATGTCGCCGCCGCTTCGTCGTTGCTGGGTGGCATCGCCAGCCTGGAAGACCGTGCGCTGCTGCCGGAGCGCCGGCAGGCCAACGCCCGTATCCGCAGTGAGAACATGGCCTGGTTCCGCGACCGCGGCTTCACCTGCACCGATGCCCAGGGCAATTTCTTCATGGTCGACCTGCGTCGCCCGGCCAGTGACGTGGCCCAGGCCCTGGCGCAGCACGGAGTACGGGTGGCGCGAACCTGGGAAAACTGGCCGACCTGGATGCGCGTCACCGTCGGCAAGGAAGAGGAAATGGCCCGCCTGCGCAAGGCGTTCGCCCTGGTGGCACTGCCGGCCAAGCACTGATTCGGGGTTGATAGCGTGACGGGGTTCACATTTCCTTAAAGTGGTGAGCCAGGAACGGTTCCAGACCGTCACGCCGCAGGCACTTTGCGGCAGGTGGTCTACGCTGGTTCGGCAAGAGCTGCCTCGAGCTCGCCTTCAGGGATGACCGCCATGCTTCCAGAACGTGAACTGTGCCAGATCATTGAGTCCGGTTTTCTCCCGTTGTCCTGCACCTGCACCGCCAACGGCAGCGGTGCGCTGATGATCAAGATCTTCGACCCGGTGTCCGGACGCGTGGACCTTCAGCTCAATGGTGTCGCCATCAGCAGTTTCACCAGCATCAGGTCGGTCGCCAACTTCATCGGCGAACTGCGCACCGAGATGCAGGCTGGGCGCCGGGCCTTTGCCGGCGCCCTCTAGGCGCGATCAGCCCGCTACTGCGGCGAGGGGGCGGCGGGCGCCTTGCAGGTGGGTGGCGATCACGGTGTTCTTCAGCAGGTAGGCAATGGTCATCGGCCCGACGCCGCCCGGCACCGGCGTAATCGCGCTGGCCACCGTGCGCGCGCTGGCATAGTCGACATCTCCGACCAGCCGCGCACCCGCTTCGGTTTCAATGCGGTTGATCCCCACATCGATCACCACGGCGCCTGGCTTGAGCCAACTGGCGTCGACCAGCTGCGGCCGCCCGACCGCGACCACCACGATATCGGCCAGGCGGCACAGGGCGGCGGCGTCGACGCTGCGCGAGTGGATCACGCTGACCGAGCAGTGGGCCTGCAGCAGCAGGGTGGCCATCGGCTTGCCGACGATGTTCGAACGGCCGATGACCACCGCGTGCAAGCCACTGATGTCACCGCAGGTTTCCTGCAGCAGGCGCAGGCAGCCGCTCGGTGTGCAGGGCGTCAGCACTTCGGCACCCTGCACCAGGGCGCCGACGTTTTCCCGATGAAAGCCGTCCACGTCCTTGATCGGGTCGATGGCGTGGATCACCGCCTGTTCCTCGATGTGCGCCGGTAGCGGCAATTGCACCAGGATGCCGTTGACGGTCGGGTCGGCGTTGAGTTCGGCAATCAGGTGCAGGACCTCGGCCTGGCTGGCGCTGGCCGGCAGGCGATGCTCCAGGGAGCGGATACCGGCTTCCCCGGCACGCAGCAGCTTGTTGCGCACGTAGACATGACTGGCCGGGTCGTCGCCGACCAGCAGCACTGCGAGGGACGGCACGACACCTTGCCCGGCCAGGGCCGCGACATCCTCGCGGACTTCTTCGAGTACCCGGGCGGCAATGGCCTTGCCGTCGATATCGCGGGCGAGGGGAAGGGGATTGCTCATGGAATGCGTCACCGTCGTCTGTAGCCAAAAGATCGCCAGCGCCTCGGGGCAAGGCCCGGGGCGCTGGCGGAGTGACGGGAATATAGCACCTGCGCAGCGGCCGGCGGTGTGACATAGCGCAGCAGCCTGGCCGGAAAATCACACCCCTGTGACGAGAGAAACTCCTCTGGGGGAGCGGGCTTGCCCGCGAAGCTTCTGGCGCACTCGAGAGCGCCTTCGCTGGCAAGCCGGCTCCCGCAAGGGGGGCTATGGAGGACTTCAGCGGAACGCCGGCACCACGTGCTGGATGAACAGCTCCAGGGACTTCTTCTTCTCGGCATGCGACAGGCTGTTGTCAGACCAGAAGCTGAACTCGTCGACCCCCAGTTCCTGGTAGTAGCGCAGGCGGCAGATGATCTCCTCCGGCGTGCCGATCATGGTGTTGCGGCGGATGTTCTCCAGTTCGAACTCCGGGCGCTCGGCGAACTTTTCTTCCGGGCTCGGGGCGAGGAACCCGTTCTGCGGCACCTGCTTGTTGCCGAACCAGGCATCGAAGGTGCGGTAGAACCGGTTGATCGCCGTGGCGCCGACTTTCCAGCCTTGCGGATCGTCCTTGGCGTGCACGTGGGTGTGGCGCAGCACCATCAGTTGCGGCCGTGGCACGCCGGGGTTGTTGTCCAGCGCGGTCTGGAACTTGTTCCTCAGGTCCAGCACTTCCTCGTCGCCCTTCATCAGCGGCGTGACCATGACATTGCAACCGTTGGCCACGGCGAAGTTGTGCGAGTCCGGGTCGCGGGCGGCGATCCACATCGGCGGGTTGGGCTGCTGGACCGGCTTGGGCACGCTGGTGGAGGTCGGGAACTTCCAGATCTCGCCATCGTGGGCGTAGTCGCCTTGCCACAGGGCACGGACCACCGGGACCATCTCCCGCAGGGCCAGGCCTCCGGAGGAGGCCGGCATGCCACCGGCCATGCGGTCGAATTCGACCTGGTAGGCGCCACGGGCCAGGCCGACTTCCATCCGGCCGTTGCTGATCACATCCAGCAGGGCGCATTCGCCGGCGACCCGCAGCGGGTGCCAGAACGGCGCGATGATGGTGCCGGCGCCCAGGCGGATGGTGGTGGTACGGGCCGCGAGGTAGGCCAGCAGCGGCATCGGGCTGGGCGAGATGGTGTATTCCATCGCGTGATGCTCGCCGATCCACACGGTGCTGAAACCACCGGCTTCGGCCATCAGCGTCAGTTCGGTGAGGTCTTCGAACAGTTGGCGGTGGCTGACGCTTTCGTCCCAGCGTTCCATGTGCACGAACAGGGAAAATTTCATGACGCTTACCTCGGGTCTCTTGTAGTTGGCCGGTCGACTGCGGGCCTGTTGCCTGGATGGCGCGCGGGGCGCTGCCGGATATGTTCAAGCGGGTTCGAGTCGGCCAGAGAAACTGGCTCATCGATAGGTTATTGGTATACCATAATATGGGATGTCTGCAAAAGTTTTCTCACCGACGATTCGCACTCACCTGACAAGGAACGCGTCCTACCCGATGAACATAAAACAAAAACTGATCCTGGCATTCGCCGCAATTGCCGCCTTGCCTGTCATCCTCGTGGCAGTCCTGATCATCATCAACCTGCGCAACGAGGCCCGCGAGGCGTTCCTGGACAGCAGTGGCCGGGAAATCCGCCAGGTCGAGAACGCCATGCAGCTGTTTTTCGAGGGCATCACCCAGAACGTCGAGTTCCTCGCCGAAGCCCCTCAACTGCACAATGTGGATGGCCAGCTCAAACGCTATCTGGATGCCGAGGCACCGAAAGTCGCCATGGGCGAGCAGGACCAGCAGGTGTTCCGGCTGTTCGCGCAATTGGCCAAGAGCCATCCGGCCTACAGCTATCTGTCCCTCGGTACCCGTGAGGGCGGCTATGTGTTCTGGCCGGGCGATCCCAATCTCGCCAACTATGACCCGCGTAGCCGTCCCTGGTACCAGGCGGCCATGGCCCAACCGGGCAAGACCCTGCGCACCGGTGCCTACTACTGGGCTGCGGATAACGTGGTGCTGGTCAGCACGGTGCGCAGTTTCGCCAATCGCCTGGGCGAGCAGGGCGGGGTGGTCAACATCGACGTTTCGCTCAAGCAACTGACCGACCTGGTCAAGCAGATCCGCCTGGGGGACAGTGGCTACCTGATGCTCACCGAAGGCAGCGACAAGGTCCTGGTGGACCCGCAACAGCCCGAGCACAACTTCAAGAACCTCAGCCAACTGGGCGATGGCTACGCGGCCCTGGCCAAGGCCGGCAAGGGGCTGGTCGAGGTCGAACTGGCCGGCGAGCGCTACATGGCCAACGTCCAGCCTTCCGAGGCCCTGGGCTGGCGCTTCGTCGGCCTGGTGCGCGAAAGCGAGGTGATGGCCGGCGTCACACGCCTGACCTGGATCATCGCCGCCATCGCGGTCGTCTGCGCCGTGCTGTTCGCCTTTGCCGGGGCGTTTTTCGCCGGCCTGATCGTGCGGCCGATCCGTGGGGTGGCCAATGGCCTGGAGGGCATCGCCCAGGGCGAGGGTGACCTGACTGCACGGCTGCAGGTGCGCGGGCGCGATGAAACCGCGCAGCTGGCGGGCTGGTTCAACCAGTTCCTGGAAGCGATCCGCAGCCTGATCCAGCGTATCGGCGAGGCGGCGGTGCAGATCCACAGCACCTCCGGCAGCACCACCGAGGTGTCCCGGGAAATGGCCGAGGTCGCCGCGCGCCAGCGCGAGGCGGTGGACATGGTCTCGACCGCCTTCCATGAAATGGTCGCCACCTCCAATGAGGTCGCGCGCTCCTGCAACCAGGCCGCCGACTCGGCGGACAACGGCCAGCGCCAGGCCCACAGCGGGCAGAAGCAGATCGAGACGGCGGTGAACAAGGTCGACCGGCTGAGCCAGGAGATCGGCCTGTCGGCCGAGGCCATGCAGCAACTGGCGCAGGACAGCAATGACATCCAGTCGATTCTCGGCACCATCCGCTCGATTGCCGAGCAGACCAACCTGCTGGCGCTCAACGCGGCGATCGAAGCCGCCCGTGCCGGTGAGCAGGGTCGCGGTTTTGCCGTGGTCGCCGACGAGGTGCGGGCGCTGGCCAAGCGCACGGCCGACTCCACCGGTGAGATCGATGAGCTGCTCGGCACCCTGGCCCGTCGTACCCACCAAATGGGCCAGCAGATGCACGCCAGCCTGGAGGTGTCCCAGGAAACCGTGGTGTCGATCAATGAGGCGCGGGCCAGTTTCGAGCTGATCCGTGAGTCGGTGGACGTCATCCGCGACATGAACACCCAGATCGCCACGGCGGCCGAAGAGCAGCACCAGGTGGCCGAGGACATCAACCGGCACATCAGCCAGATTCATGGCGATGCGCAGTTGGTGGCGGATCTGGCGGACTCGACCAGTCAGGATGCGCAGAACCTGACGCACCTGTCCGAGACCCTGAATCAGTGGGTCCGGCGCTTCCGGACCTGAGGCGGGGGACGCGGCGGTGCCCACGGGCACTGCCGCAGCGAGGCCGGTCGATCAGGCCACGGCGGGCAGAGAGCCCATCTTGCCGTGGCAATACACCAGCGGGCCGCAGTCACGTTGCGGCACGATCAGGTTCTTCACCGCGCCGACCATGATCGCATGGTCGCCACCCTCATATTCACGCCACAGCTCGCACTCGATGATCGCCGTGGCGTTGCCCAGCAGCGGGTTGCCCAGCTCGCTCAGGCTCCACTCGATGCCCTGCGCCTTGTCCTTGCCCTTGCGGGCGAAGGCATAGGCCTCCTTCTGCTGGGCTTCGGACAGCACGTGGATGGCGAAACGCTTGCTCCTGATCAGGTGCGGGTACGAGTCGGAGCTGTAGTTGGGGCAGAACAGCACCAGCGCCGGTTCCATCGACAGCGAACTGAAGGCGCTGGCGGTCAGGCCGACGATCTGGCCGTCGTCGTCCAGGGTGGTGATCACGGTGACACCGGACGGGAACGAGCCCATGACTTGCTTGTAGAGGGTTGCGTCGATCATTGGAGAAACCTCGGCCGCCGCCAGCGGCATTTTTTGTTGAATTATTGTCTGATGGTATACCGTAATTCTGTCTTTGCAAGGGCTTTTTCAGGAGGCCGACAAACGTTTAATCATTGACGAAATCCCAATGTTTACGGGGCTTTCAGTTGATTCTACCGGGTTTTTTCGGAGTAGAATTGCGGATCAGATGCCGTCAGGAAATGCGGATCAGTCTTGTGGATTTTTTGGAATACCATAATATGGTGTTCATTGGGTGGTGCCGCAGAGCACCCCCTGGTTTGGCTTCGTACAAAGATAAGAACAGACAGAACCGAGTTCATGACTATGTCCCAGCAAGATCCGTTGATCGAACAGCATACGGTCGACTACGTGCCGTTGGCCGAGCGCCATGGCCAGGCGCGTGACCTGTTTACCCTGTGGTTCAGTACCAATATCGCGCCCCTGCCGATCGTCACCGGGGCGATGGTGGTGCAGGTGTTCCACCTCAACCTGTTCTGGGGGTTGGTCGCCATCGCCCTCGGGCACCTGGTCGGCGGCCTGGTGATCGCCCTGGCATCGGCCCAGGGGCCCAGGATGGGCATTCCGCAGATGGTCCAGAGCCGCGGCCAGTTCGGCCGTTACGGTGCGCTGCTGATCGTGTTCTTCGCGGCGATCATCTACATCGGCTTCTTCATTTCCAATATCGTCCTGGCGGGCAAGTCGATCACCGGGATCGTGCCGTCTATGCCGATGTCGGCCAGCCTGCTGATCGGTGCCCTGGGCGCCACCGCCATCGGCGTGATCGGCTACCGCTTCATCCACAGCCTGAACCGCCTGGGTACCTGGGTCATGGGCGGCGCCTTGCTGGCCGGGTTCATCTACATCTTCGCCCACGACCTGCCGGCGGACTTCTTCAGCCGGGGCGGTTTCAACCTGTCCGGCTGGGTGGCCACGGTATCGCTGGGGGTGATCTGGCAGATCAGCTTCTCGCCCTATGTCTCCGACTACTCACGCTACCTGCCGGTCGACATCGGCATCAGCCGGCCGTTCTGGGCGACCTACCTGGGCGCGTCCCTGGGGACCATCCTGTCGTTCTCCTTTGGCGCGGTGGCGGCACTGGCCACGCCCGAGGGCACCGAGGCGATGCTGGCGGTCAAACAGGCCACCGGCTGGCTGGGGCCGATCCTGATGGTGCTGTTCCTGCTCAACATCATCAGCCACAACGCCCTCAACCTGTATGGCGCGGTGCTGTCGATCGTCACCTCGATCCAGACCTTCGCCGGGCACTGGACGCCGAGCATCAAGGTACGGGTGCTGTTGTCCGGGGTGATCCTGGCGGGTTGCTGCCTGGTGGCGCTGGGCGCTTCGGCGGACTTTATCTCGCACTTCATCGGCCTGATCCTGGCGCTGCTGCTGGTGCTGGTGCCGTGGGCTTCGATCAATCTGATCGACTTCTACCTCATCAAGCGCGGGGTGTACGACATTGCCTCGATTTTCAGTGCGGATGGGGGGATCTACGGGCGCTTCAATCTGCATGCGATCGTGGCGTATTTCATCGGGATTCTGGTGCAGTTGCCGTTTGCCAATACGTCGCTGTATGTCGGGCCCTATGCCAATCTGGTCGAGGGGGCGGATCTGTCGTGGCTGGTCGGGTTGGTGGTGACTTGTCCGCTGTACTACTGCCTGGCGACGCGGACTCGCCAGGAGCGGGTCGGGGTGGGGCGGTTGGGGGTTGCCGACTGACCTCCACGCAGCCTGCCGGGAACGGGGCCGAAGATCAAAAGCTTCGCGGTCACTGCAAAATTCCCAGGCTTCTCCCTGCTGCCTGCTTCAAAGCGCTGCTGGTACCGACTTCAGTGCTGCAGGTCGATGCGCCAGGCCAGTCGGGTGCCGAGCAGGTCGATGAAGCCTTGCAGGGCCGGCAACTGGAAATGCGCCTGCAGCGCTGCGGCGGACTGCCAGTGGCCGGTGACGGTCCACTCGCCGGGTTCGCCCGCGCAAGTCACTGCGTAGTCCAGGCAGCCGGGGGCATGGCGCAGGGTTTCGGCCAGCGTTTCCAGGCGCCGCCCGAGTTCGGCGCTGCACCCCGGGGCGGCCTTGAATCGAAGGGTATTGGTCGCCTGGACAGACATTGGCGGTTCTCCTGTTTGGACGGCCCCCCCGATAAGCAGGGCGGCGTGAACAAGAGTAGAGGCGGCAGGCGAGCGCACCTATAGCCAATTTCCGGCAAAACCCACGGGCCAATTGCGGTGGTGCTACTGGCCCGAAACCGGCCGCTGCGGCTTGACCGAGGTGCCGAGGGTATTGCCCATGCGTATGTGGGTGGCGGCTGGCGTGGCCAGGCCGACCTGGTTCGGTGCCTTTGTGCGGATATCCGGGCTCGTCGCTTCCAGGTTGCGGCGCCTGGCTTCGCGGTTTTCCGGGCTGCTCATCTGCTGGCTCAGACACGGGTAGTCCGGTGCCTTGTAGCCGTCGACGCTGACTTCGACGCAACCGCTCGGCTCAACCTGTGCGGCGTGGCCCAGGCCGGGCAGGGTGGCGAGCAGAAGCATGCTGGCAAGACGTGAAAGGGCTTTCATGTGGCCTCCTGGCTGACCGCGCGACGGCGGTCCTGGTGCCCTGAAGTCTAGTGCAAAGCCCGGCCGGCCTGGGTGATGGTTTTTTTGCGGCGACCGTCATACCAGGTTCATAAACAGCCCTCAGGATGACGGTTTTCAGGGACACGTCAGCAGTGCAGGGACTTCGATCCGTGGCCGTGCGTCTGTCGTTTTTTCGCCTGGGTCCGCTACTCATCGCCCTGGCTGCGCTGCTGGCCGGGCAGGCGCCCGTCTGCCTGGCGGCCGAGCCGCTGAAGGTCGATCCACAGGCCCGTGTCGAGTTCGATATCGCTGCCCAGGACCTGGCCGGTGCGCTGGATGCCTTCAGTCGCCAGACCGGCATGGCGGTGCTGGTCGACCGCGACCTGACCCGGGCCCGCCGCTCCCTGGCGGTACACGGCCACTACCGGGCCGGCGAGGCCCTGGCCCTGTTGCTCACCGGCAGCGGGTTGATGGCGCGTTATGCCCGTGCCGACGCCTTCACCCTGCAGGTGGCCCAGGTCAGCGAGTCGTCGGCCCGGGCGCCGGCCGGCAAGGGCGGGGCCCTGGCCGGCAGTTACGCACGGGCGATCCAGCAGGCCATCGAGCAGGCCCTGTGCGCCGTCCCCTTGACCCGTCCCGGCACCTACCGGGCGGTATTGCAGGTCTGGATCGGCCAGGACGGTGCCCTGCAGCACAGCCGTCTGGTCAGTTCGACCGGGGATGTTCAGCGCGATGGGGCGCTGGTCGAGCGTTTGCGTACGGTGCGGGTCGAGCGTTCGGCCCCGTCGTCGCTGCGCCAGCCGGTGACCCTTCTTTTAACGCCGGATTCAGCAGGAACGAGCATGGATTGCACAGCACCAAAGGGAGCCGCTGGGGTATGAAGAATATCGGGCACAGTCCGATGGTCCGGTTGTTCCTGACCTCCTACGACGATTTCAAGCTGCGCCTGCGCCGCCGGCTGGGGTCGGAGGAGTTGGCCAATGACGTGCTGCATGAGACCTACCTGCGGGTCGACCGCATGGAGCCGCCGCTGAACCTGACCCAGCCCAACGCCTACCTGTACCGCATGGCCCTGAACATCGCCGCCGACCGCCGCCAGGCCGATGCGCGCCTGCTCACCGGCGAAGAGGTCGAGGAACTGCTGCACCTGAGTGACGAGGCCCTTGACCCGGAGCGGGTGGTCGGTGGCCAGAAGGAGATTCAGGCGCTGCTCGACGCGTTGTACGAACTGCCGGCCCGACGCCGGCGGATCTTCATGGCCGCCCGCCTGGAGGAGGCGCCTCACCTGGAGATTTCCCAGCGTTTCGGTATTTCCACGCGCATGGTCGAGAAGGAACTGAAGGCCGCCCTGGGGCATTGTGCGGCCCGTCTGGAAAGAAAAGTGATTCAGCGGTTCGGTCCCGGGGCGGGAAAACCGTCTTAGTCATACATCAGCGAAATCTTCGTGAGTATCTGTGCGCTTGAACACGACTTCCATCACCCCATTGCGGGCCGGCCCGAGCGCCCGCCTGCAGAGCGAAGCCCGGGATTGGCTGATTCTCCTGACCTCCGGCCAGGCCACCGTCGCCGATGCGCGGGCCTTGCGCCAATGGTGCGAACAGAGCCCCGAGCACGCCCGGGCCTTCGAACAGGCCAAGCTTTTGTGGCAGTCGCTCAAACCGGCTCTCGAACACCTGCAGCATCCACCACGGGCCCGGCATTTCGGGCGCCGGGCCTTCCTGGGGGGGGCGATTGCCGCATCGGCGGCGTTTTTCCTGGTCCGCGGCACCGTGCCGGGCGGTTTCTCCGGCCTGGGGGCGGACTATCGCACCGAGGTCGGCGAGCAACGGCGCGTCGACCTCGCCGATGGCGTCAGCCTGGAGCTCAACACCCAGACCCGGATCAACCGGCTGCCATCGAATAACGGTGATGCGCGGATCGAACTGCTCAGCGGCGAGGTCGAGGTGCTGGCGCGGACCCGGGGACCGGTCAAAGTCCAGGCCGGCGGCGGGCTGATGACGGCCGAACAGGCGCGCTTCAATCTGCGCAACCTCGACCGGAGCGTCTGTGTCACCTGTATCGAAGGTACCCTGACGGTGGAGGTGCTGGGCCGGCGTTTCCGCCTGGAGGGCGGCCGGCAACTGGTGTACGACACCCGCCAGGCCGGCGAGCCGCAGACTGTCGACCCGACGGCGGTGATTGCCTGGCGCAACAGGATGCTGGTGTTCAACGATGCGACCCTGGCCACGGTGATCAGCGAGATCAACCGCTATCGACCGGGCATGCTGGTGCTGCTCAACAGCGAACTGGGCAAGCGCAAGGTGCAGGCGCGGTTCAGCCTGGATCAGTTGGCGGGGGTGGCGTTGCTGATTCGCGATGCGTATGGGGCCAAGTGCACCGAATTGCCGGGTGGGGTGGTGTTGCTCAGTTGAGTATTGTGGGCCCGCCCATCTTCCACCCACTTCCCGGATTCACTCCAACGGCCCCAACACCTGCCGATAGCGCTCCCCGCCTTGTGGCGTATCCCGCACCAGGTTGATCTCCAGCCCTGTCGGATTGTCCTGGCGATTGCCACTCAACGGCCGCCAACCCTTGCCCGGTTGCCACACCCGCAGGTCCATCGAGGTCACCTGTTCCAGCACCGCCACTCCGTCCTGCGGGGCCGGTAGCGGAAACCTCGAGCGCGCCTCTGCCGCCGACCGGTAAAGCGTCCCGCCCTTCAACCACCAGCGCACCCTCTGCAGGCGGCCATCCTGCTGCGGCGACGCGCGAATCAGGTCCAGCCGAAAGCCCTTGCCCTCGGCGCTGCGCACGCTCAACGGAACTGGCCCGGCCGACGACGAAGGCTCCCGGTCTGGCCGCAGCGGTTCCACCAGCTCGATCCCGGCGCGCAGCGCCACGTCACGCTCCAGTTGGCCCAGCGCGGCCAGCAACTGTTGGGTCTGCGCGCTGCTGCGCCTGAGGTGTTCGTCGGTGCGATTGACGCTGTCCAGGCCACGCCAGGCAATGAGGCTGACCACCGCCATGAGCATGAGCGCGATCATCACCTCGATCAGGGTAAAACCGGCCTGGCGCTTCATTGCACGTGCACCTCGCCGTTGGCGCTGCGTACCACGCCAATGCTGTGCAGTCCATCGGAGAGCGACAGGCGCATGGGCTGGGCAATCCACTCGGCGTCGAGTATCAGGGGCCTGTCGCGATCCCGCTGCACCTGTATCGATGCGCTCTGCCAGCGGGTCGGACGCAGTTGCGGGTCACCGTCGAACTGCTCCTTGCCGCCCTGGCCATCGGTACGGATGAACTGGTAGCCCTGGCGGTCGCTCAGCCAGAGAATCGGCCGGCCATCGGCGCGGGCTTCGGCCTGGGCCACCTGGATAGCCTGGGCCAGGCGCTCGGCATCCTTGCGCAAGAGTTGCCGTGGGTCGGGCCGGATACTCAGGCTGATGGCGGCGCTGGCGATGCCGACGATCACCAGCACCACCATCAGTTCGATCAGGGTGAAACCCGCCTGGGCGGGGCGTAGGGCATCCATTCGACAAGGCTCCTCGAGGCTGGCTCCATGCTGCCTGGCAAAGATGATGGGCGTGTGAAATAAAAACGTGAGAATTGCCCGGTAGGCTGTTCGGACGTGCCCCTGTGGGCCCTTCGTTGTGGCGCAGACCGATAGAAAAGGAGCCTCAAGCATGCAATGGACCCCGCGCTTTTCCCCGGTGCAGATCGTTCAGTCGGCGGCCCTGCTCGCCGCCCTGGCCGGTGTGCTGGTCTGGTCGACGCTGCTGCTGACGCCGGCCGTGTCCCAGGTGCCCGCGGCTCAGCCGGCGGTGGCGGCGACGCGCAGCGACAATCCGGCCTTGCAGTGGTTTTCCAACCAGCCGGTCCGGCTCGACATCAAGGTCTCCGGGGTGATGGCCAGCTCGCGTGGCGCGGTGGCGATCCTCAGCCTGAACGATGGCCCGCCGCGCAGCTTTCTCGCCGGTGAGCGGCTGGGCCAGGGCGTACGGCTGCTGGCGATCGAGCGCGACGGCATTCTGATCGAGCAGGGCTCGCAGAAGTTGCACCTGGCGGTGACCCGGCTCAGCGAAGCGCCGTTCCTGCCGCAACTGACCCGGCCTTGAGGTCGGGCAGGCTCATCAGGGTTTCCAGGCGCGCCAGCGGCGGCCCTTCGTGGCGCCGGTCCACTACCAGGATCTCGACCCGCCACAGCCGTGGGCTGCCAGCCGGGCCGATGGTCTGATCACAGCGCAGGGCCAGGCGGCCCTGATCGCACTCGAAGGACTTGCGTCCCGTGCCCAGCCGACCCTCCAGGCGCAGCTCGGCCAGCCGGCTCTGGGCAGCCAGCAGGGCCACGGAGCGATCGCGCAGCAGGCCGTTGCTCTGGGTCATCAGACCGGCCACGCGCACCGCGGCGGACATCGCCACGGCGATGATCGCCAGCGCCACCAGCACTTCGATGAGGGTGAAGCCTTGTTGGCGGAACGGGCGCTGCATGGGCTGTCTCGACATGGGGAAGCGAGTCCGGAGCCTAGGCTATGTATGAAATCGCTTGAAACTTGGTTATGCGGCGTTAAAAACCGGCTCGGAATGCTCATTGACAACCAGTCAAGTCGGGCGCGACCCCGGGCGTTCCTCGCCGGTTTTTGCCTTGCCTAACCTGCGTTTCAAACAATTTCGTACACAGCCTAGCGTGCCTGTTTGACCGCTTGCTGACCAAAGCTCCCGAGTTTTTGCCCGGGCGATTCACCCGAGGATTTTCAATATCGGTGACATATCTTCTTGCAACAATCCGCCGCGAATCGAATCAAGCCAAGGACTGTCGAGATGGATATCGCGCGTATCAATTCCCGTTCCAGAGGTCGTCGGGCACAGCAGGGATTCACGCTGATCGAGATCATGGTCGTGGTGGTCATCCTCGGGATTCTCGCCGCCATGGTGGTGCCCAAGGTCCTCGACCGGCCCGACCAGGCGCGGGCCACCGCGGCCAGGCAGGACATCGGCGGGTTGATGCAGGCGCTCAAGCTCTACCGCCTCGATCACGGCAGCTACCCGAGCCAGAACCAGGGCCTGAAGATCCTCGTCGAGCGGCCGGCCAACGCCAAGGACAGCAACTGGCGCTCCTATCTGGAACGCTTGCCCAACGACCCCTGGGGACGTCCTTACCAATACCTGAACCCGGGCGCCAACGGTGAAGTCGACGTGTTTTCCCTCGGTGCCGACGGCCAGCCGGACGGTGACGGGGTCAATGCCGATATCGGCTCCTGGCAGTTGTAGTCGCGGTCATGAAGGCTCATTCCCCGATGGCCGCGAAGCAGGAGGGCATGGCGATCATCAGCGCGCTGCTGATCGCCGCAGTGGTGGCGGTGATCGCCGCCGGCATGCTCACCCGCGAGACCGTGTTCACCCGCAGCCTGGAGGCCGAGCAATCGCGGGTCCAGGGCGCCTGGCAGTTGCGTGGCGGCCTCGAAATCAGCCGCCAACGGCTGTGGGAGGCCCGCCAGCGCGACCCGCTGACCCACCAGGCCCAGGCCTGGGCCCGGCCGATCCTCGGCGAACGTGGCGGCCAGTTCGACGGCCACCTGGAGGATGAGCAGGGCAAGTTCAACCTGCGCAACCTGGTGCGCGACGAGCGCGTCGATGACGAACAGATGGAGGGTTTTGCCCGCCTGTGCGAAATGCTCGGCGTCAAGGCGGCGGTCGCCCAGCGCATTGCCCAGCGGGTGATCAGTTCCTACCCGCGCCTGCCGAATCCGCAGCGCCAGGCCGCGGCGAAGGTGCAGGGCACCTTCGACAGCGGTCGCCTGACCTCGCCGGGAGCTGCCGACAAGCCGCTGCCCGCCAGCCGGCCGATGCTGCGCAGCCTGGATGACCTGCGCAGCGTCGACGGCGTGGACGACGAGACCCTCGCCCGGCTGGCGCCCCATGTGACCATCCTGCCGGCCAACACCTGGGTCAACGGCAATACCGCCAGCGCCGAGGTGCTGGCTTCCCAGGTGCCGGGTTTGTCGCCGCAGCGGGCCCGGGGCCTGATCGGCGAGCGTGATGCGGGGCAGTGGTTCATCAATCGTGGCGACTTCGTCAACCGCCTGCGCATGCCGCAAGTGGCGGTTGCCGACATCAAGGTCGGTATCACCAGCGAGTGGTTCCTGCTGGTCGGCCAGGTACGCAACGACCGGCGCCGGGTCAATCTGGCCGCGTTGCTGCACCGTAGCGAACTGGAAATGCCCCAGGTGATCTGGTCGCGGGTGGGCGTATGAGCCTCTTGCGTATCGTCCTGCCGCCCTTGCAGGCGCTGGAACTCGACAGCCCGCTGGCGTTCGCCCGGCTCGACCGCCAGGGCCGGCTTGCTGAAACCGGCCGGGCCAACCTCAGGCAGTTGGGGCAGGCCAACCAGGGCGTGGCCGTGGAATGTTACCTGCACCCGCAGGACAGCCTGCTGGCCAGCCTCGAACTGCCGGCGCTGCCGCCAGCGAAGATCCGCGCGGCGGTCGACTGCGCGGCCCAGGCGCTGATCCTCGGCGCCTGCGAGTCGATGCACATCGCCCATGGCCCGCGCGATGCCCAGGGCCGGGTGCCGGTCGCCTGGTTGCCACGGGAGGTGCTCGAACGTTTCGGCGCCCTGGTGCGCCAGGCCGGTCTGGGCCTGCGTGGCCTGTATCCGGCGGCCTATTGCTTGCCGGTGATTGCCGGCGAACCGGTGCTGGAGGCCCGCGACGAGCATCTGCTGATTCGCCAGGGGGTGGACCTGGCCGAAGTGCACCCGGATATCGACCAGGCGCTGGCGCAATGGCAGGGCCGCGGCGAAGTGCTGCATTGGCTGGGTGAAGCGCCGGCGGCGAATCCGCTGTTCCAGGCAGTGCCCGCCGACCGCCGTTGGACCGGCCAGGCACCGGGCTGGGGGCTGCACGGTGCCCTGTGGCAGCCGGGCGCCAGTGCCGGTCACTGGGGACGGGCGCTGGCCTGCTGCGCGCTGGCGGTGGTGGTCTGGACCGCAGGCCTGAACCTCCACGCGGCGCGGCAGGCCGAGCAGGGCGAACAGCTCAAGGCGTGGATGGTGCAGCGGGTCAGGCAGGCCTTTCCGGCGCTGCCGGTGGTGCTCAACCCCTTGCAGCAGGCGCGCCAGCAGTTGGCCCGGCGGGAGGCCGGCGCTGCCGGCGACAGCGATTTCTCCCGACTGGTACGCCAGGCCGGCCTGGCGATGCCGTTCGTGGTCGGCGGTGTGCAGGGCCTGGTGTTCGAAAACGGCGAACTGCACCTGAACCTGCTGCCCGACAACCGCAAGCCGGGGGCGGCCGGCGCCTGGCAGGCCGAACTGGCCCAGGCCGGGGTGCTGGCGAGCGCCGCCGCCGAGGGCTGGACCCTCAAGGCCCAGGCCGAACCGGGGCAACCGCTGGCGGAGACGGAAAATGAATAACCCCAGGTTGGCGCAGTACCGGGCCCGCTGGCAGGCCCTGTCGGCCCGGGCGCAGGGCTACTGGCGCAGTCTGGCGCCACGGGAGCGACGCCTGGTCGGCGGCATGGCCCTCGGCGTCTCGGGGCTGCTGGTCTGGCTGGTGCTGATCCAGCCGCCGTTGAAGAGGCTCGATTACTGGGCCGCCGAAACACCCAGGCTCAAAACCCAGGCCCAGACCCTGGAAGGCCTGCTGCAAGGTCTTGCCCGACCGGCCACCGCTGACCTGGAAGCGGGGCTGCGCGCCAGCCTCGAAGCCAGCGGGTTGTCCGGGCATTACCGGTTGCAGGGCCGTGGCGCCGGCTGGCTGTTGACCGTCGACGACGCACCGGCCGACGTGCTGCTGGACTGGCTGCTGGGCAAACCCCGCTCATTCTCCCTGGATGTGGTCGAGGCCCGCCTGCAACGGGCGGCCGCAGCCGAACCCGAAGGCTCGGCGGGCAGACTGTCGGGAACCGTTCGCATGGATCAGGCGCTTGGCGCTAAGGAAGCTTCATGAAGTGCTCAGGCTGGTTGTATGGGGTGCGCTGCCGCCAGGCGGCGGCCCCGTGGTTGCTGTTGGCATTGACAGCGTGCAGTAGCGGTACGGCGCCGCAGGCTCCGTTGCTGGCCGAAAGCGAACTCGGGCGGCCACTGGGTTCGACCGTGAAGAGCGGCGACGTCCTGGCGGAGCGGCAGCGGGCCCAGGCCCAGGCCGAGCAGCCGCGGCGCGTGTTGCATCCCGTGGGCAATTCGGCACGGGCCGGCCATGGGCCGGGCAAGGCGCTCCCGGCCAGCAACCCGCTGGGCGACCAGCCGGTGCAACTGAATTTCGTCGACGCCGATATCCAGGCGGTGGTGCGCGCCTTGTCGCGTTCCACCGGACGGCAGTTCCTGGTCGATCCACGGGTCAAGGGCAACCTGACCCTGGTCTCCGAAGGTGAGGTACCGGCCTACCGGGCCTACGACATGCTGCTCTCGGCCCTGCGCATGCAGGGCTTCAGCGTGGTCGATGTCGGCGGGGTCGCCCAGGTGGTACCGGAGGCCGATGCCAAGCTGCTCGGCGGACCGGTCTATAGCTCGGACAAGCCGGCGGAAAACGGCATGGTCACCCGAACCTTCCGCCTGCAGTACGAGAACGCGGTGAACCTGATTCCGGTGCTGCGACCGATCGTTTCACCGAACAACCCGATCAACGCCTACCCGGGCAACAACACCGTGGTCATCACCGACTACGCGCAGAACCTGCAACGGGTGGCCAGCCTGATCGCCAGCATCGACACCCCGAGCGCCATCGACACCGATGTGGTGAACATTCAGAACGGCATCGCCAGCGATATCGCCAGCATGGTCTCGGAGTTGCTGGAGAACCAGGGCAACGACCCGACGCAGAAAATCAGCGTACTGGGCGATCCGCGCTCGAACTCGGTGATCATCCGCGCCAGCAGCCCGGAGCGCACGCAACTGGCCCGGGAGTTGATCTACAAGCTCGACAACGCCCAGAGCAACCCGAGCAACCTGCACGTGGTGTACCTGCGCAACGCCCAGGCCGGCAAGCTGGCCCAGGCCCTGCGCGGGCTGCTCACCGGCGAAAGCGACAGCAGCGGCGAGGGCGACCAGACCCGGGCCATGCTCGGCGGCGGCAGTAACAGCAACAACAGCCAGAACGGCAGCCAGGTCAACAGCACCCCCCAGACCGGCAGCAGCACCAGCGGCAGCAATTCGCTCTACGGTCAATCCGCCCGCAACGGTTCCAGCCAGGCTTCCGGCACGGGGCCGGGCAAGGAGCAGAACCTGGCGTTTTCCGCCGGCGGCGTGACCATCCAGGCCGATGCCACCACCAATACCCTGCTGATCTCCGCGCCGGAGCCGCTGTACCGCAACCTGCGCGAGGTTATCGACCAGCTCGACCAGCGCCGTGCCCAGGTGGTGATCGAGAGCCTGATCGTCGAGGTCAGCGAGGACGAGGCCAACGAGTTCGGCGTACAGTGGCAGAGCGGCAACCTGGGGGGCAGCGGGGTGTTCGCCGGCACCAACCTGGGCGGTGCTGGCATTGTCACCACCGCCAAAAACAGCATCGACGCCTTGCCTCAGGGGCTGAGCGTCGGCGTGGTGCGCGGATCGGTGAACATTCCCGGGGTGGGGCAGGTGATGGACCTCAAGGTGCTGGCCCGTGCCCTGAAGAGCAAGGGCGGCTCCAACGTGCTGTCGACGCCGAACCTGCTGACCCTGGACAACGAAGTGGCGAGCATCTTCGTCGGCCAGACCATTCCCTTTGTCAGCGGCAGCTACGTGACCAACGGCAGCAGTTCGAGCAACAACCCGTTCCAGACCATCCAGCGCGAGGAGGTCGGGCTCAAGCTCAACGTCCGGCCGCAGATTTCCGAGGGCGGCACGGTGAAGCTGGACGTGTATCAGGAGGTCAGCAGCGTCGACGACCGCGCCACCGCGACGGCGGCGGGCACGGTGACCAAGAAGCGCGCGATCGACACCAGCATCCTGCTCGACGATGGGCAGATCATGGTCATGGGCGGCCTGCTGCAGGACGGCTACAGCCAGAGCAACGACGGCGTGCCGTTGCTGTCGAGCATCCCCGGCATCGGCGCGCTGTTCCGCCATGAGCGGCGCGACAGCAACAAGACCAACCTGATGGTGTTCCTGCGGCCGTACATCATCCGTGACGGCGCGGCGGGGCGGGCGATCACCCTGAACCGCTACGACTTCATCCGCCGTGCCCAGGGCAGCCTGACGCCGGAACGCAACTGGGCCTTGCCGGACATGCAGGCCCCGCAGTTGCCCAGTGCGGCCCACGCCATTCCGGGCTCGCAGCCGGTGCCCGTGCCGCAGGCACCCAGGCCGATCCGCGCGGTGCCGGTGTCGCTGAATGAGGCGCAGCCATGAGCGCATTACCGTACGCCTGGGCCAAGGCCCAGCGGCTGGTGCTGGTCGACGGCGTGCTCACCGCCTGTCCCTCGACCCCCGGCTGGGCCATCAGCGAGGCGCGCCGGCAGTTCGGGCCGGCGCGGCTGGAGCGCGTACGCGATGAGGAACTCGACAGCCTGCTGACCACGGCCTATGCCGACACCGGCAGCGCCGCCGCCGTGGTCGGTGCCGCGGAAAACGAGGTGGACCTCGACCGGCTGATGCAGGACATGCCGGAAGTCACCGACCTGCTCGACACCCAGGACGGCGCGCCGGTGATCCGCATGATCAACGCCTTGCTGACCCAGGCGGCGCGCGACGAGGCCAGCGATATCCATATCGAGCCGTTCGAGACCCATTCGGTGGTGCGCTACCGGGTCGACGGCACCCTGCGCGACGTGGTCTCGCCACGCAAGGCGCTGCACGGCGCACTGGTGTCGCGGATCAAGATCATGGCGCAACTGGACATCGCCGAAAAACGCCTGCCCCAGGACGGCCGTATCGCCCTGCGGGTCGCCGGACGGCCGATCGACATCCGCGTCTCCACCGTGCCCACCGGCCACGGCGAACGGGTGGTGATGCGCCTTTTGGACAAGCAGGCCGGGCGCCTGCAACTGGAAACCCTGGGCATGGACCCGGACCTGCTGGCCCGGCTCGACCACCTGATCCGCCAGCCCCACGGCATCGTGCTGGTCACCGGCCCCACCGGCAGTGGCAAGACCACCAGCCTCTACGCCGCCCTGGCCCGGCTCGACGCCAGCACCAGCAACATCCTCACCGTCGAGGACCCGGTGGAATACGACCTGCCGGGTATCAGCCAGATCCAGGTCAATGCCAGGATCGACATGACCTTCGCCCTGGCGCTGCGGGCGATCCTGCGCCAGGACCCGGACATCATCATGATCGGCGAGATCCGCGACCTGGAAACCGCGCAGATTGCCGTGCAGGCCTCGCTGACCGGGCACCTGGTGCTGGCGACCCTGCACACCAACGATGCGGTGTCGGCGGTCAACCGGCTGATCGACATGGGCGTGGAGCCTTTCCTGCTGGCCTCGTCGATGCTCGGGGTGCTGGCCCAGCGCCTGGTGCGGCGGCTGTGCCCACACTGTCGCCAGCCCGATCCGGCCACGCCGGGCACCTGGCGCCCGGTCGGCTGCAGCGCCTGCAGCCACACCGGCTACAGCGGCCGCACCGGCATCCACGAGCTGTTCTGCATCGACGACGAGATCCGCACCCTGATCCACCAGGGCGCCGGCGAGCAGGCGTTGCGCCAGGCGGCACGGGCGGCGGGCATGCTGAGCCTGCGCGAGGACGGTGAGCGCTGGGTCCGCGCGGGTGCCACGGCGCCGGAAGAAATCCTGCGTGTGACGAGGGACGCCTGATGAACCGCTATCGCTTCGAAGCGGCCGATGCCCAGGGCAAGATCGAGTCCGGCCACCTGGAGGCCGACAGCCAGGGCGCGGCCATGGCCACCTTGCGCGGGCGTGGGCTGACCGCGCTGTCGCTGAAGGCCGAGGCTGGCGACAGTGGCGAGACGGCCGGCGGGCTGTTCAGCGCAAAACTCTCGGACAACGACCTGGCTTGGGCCACCCGTCAACTGGCGAGCCTGCTGGGAGCGAGCCTGCCGCTGGAGGCGGCGTTGAGCGCCACGGTCGAACAGGCGGAAAAAAAGCACATCGCTCAGACCCTGAGTGCGGTGCGCACCGATGTGCGTAGCGGCATGCGCCTGGCCGACGCGCTGTCCCGGCGGCCCCGGGACTTTCCGGAAATCTACCGGGCGCTGATCGCCGCCGGCGAGGAATCCGGCGACCTGGCCCAGGTCATGGAACGGCTGGCCGACTACATCGAGGAACGCAACAACCTGCGCGGCAAGGTGCTCACGGCGTTCATCTACCCGGCGGTGGTCGGGCTGGTGTCGGTGGGCATCGTGATCTTCCTGCTCAGCTACGTGGTGCCGCAGGTGGTCAGCGCCTTTTCCCAGGCACGGCAGGACCTGCCGGGGCTGACCCTGGTGATGCTCAACGCCAGCGACTTCATCCGTGAATGGGGCGCGTTGTGCTTTGCCGGGCTGGCGGGGGCTTTCTGGGGCTGGCGGTTGTACCTGCGCCAGCCGACGGCGCGGTTGGGCTGGCATAGCCGGATCCTGCGGTTGCCGATGATCGGTCGTTTCGTGCTGGGGCTGAACACCGCACGGTTCGCCTCGACCCTGGCGATTCTCGGCGGCGCCGGGGTGCCGTTGCTGCGGGCGCTGGAGGCGGCGCGGCAGACGGTGTCGAACGACCGCTTGAGCCTGAGCGTGAGCGAGGCCACGGCGCGGGTCAGGGAAGGGGTGAACCTGGCGGCGGCGCTGAAGGTGGAGAAGGTGTTTCCGCCGTTGCTGATCCACCTGATCGCCAGTGGCGAGAAGACCGGTGCCTTGCCGCCGATGCTGGAACGGGCGGCGCAGACCCTGTCGCTGGATATCGAACGGCGGGCGATGGGGATGACGGCGTTGCTCGAACCGTTGATGATCGTGGTGATGGGCGGTGTGGTGCTGGTGATCGTGATGGCGGTGTTGCTGCCGATCATCGAGATCAACCAGTTGGTGCAATAACCGGGATTTATGCTGTCTGGTGGGGCCCCTTCGCGGATAAATCCGCGAAGGGGCCCCAGGTTCAGCGAAGCATCATGAAGCCTTGCGCCGCACCAGCTTCATCACCACCACGAAGAACACCGGCACGAACACCACCGCCAATGTCGCCGTGATCATCCCGCCGATCACCCCGGTGCCGATCGCCTGCTGGCTGGCCGAGCTGGCGCCGGTGGCGATCGCCAGCGGCACCACGCCGAGGATGAACGCCAGCGAGGTCATGATGATCGGCCGCAACCGCAGCCGCGCAGCCTGGACCGTCGCTTCCAGCAGGTCATGCCCCTCGTCGTACAGGCTCTTGGCGAATTCGATGATCAGGATCGCGTTCTTCGCCGACAGGCCGATGATGGTGATCAGCCCGACCTTGAAGAATACGTCGTTGGGCATCCCGCGCAAGGTCACCGCCAGCACCGCACCGAGCACCCCCAGCGGCACCACCAGCAGCACCGAGGTCGGGATCGACCAGCTCTCGTACAGCGCCGCCAGGCACAGGAACACCACCAGCAGCGACAGCGCCAGCAACATCGGCGCCTGGGCGCCGGACAGGCGCTCCTGCAACGACAGCCCGGTCCATTCCAGGCCCAGGCCCTGCGGCAGTTGCTGCACCAGCCGCTCCATCTCCTCCATGGCCTGGCCGGTGCTGTAGCCCGGTGCCGATTCGCCGGAGATGGCGATCGCCGGGTAGCCGTTGTAGCGGGTCAACTGCGCCGGGCCCTGGGTCCAGCGCGCCTGGACGAAGGCCGACAGCGGGACCATCTTGCCGTTGCTGTTGCGCACGTGGATCTTCAGCAGATCCTCGACCTGGGCACGCTGGTCGCCTTCGGCCTGGATCACCACCCGCTGCATGCGGCCCTGGTTCGGGAAGTCGTTGACATAGGCCGAGCCGACGGCAGTGGAGAGAATGCCGCCGATATCGGCGAACGACACGCCTAGGGCATTGGCCTGCTTGCGGTCGACTTCCAGTTGTACCTGCGGTGCTTCGGCCAGGGCGCTTTCGCGGACGTTGGCCAGCACCTTGCTCTTCTGCGCCGCTTCCAGCAGTTCGGTGCGCGCCTGCATCAGCGCCGGGTGGCCGACACCACCGCGGTCCTGCAGGCGGAACTCGAAGCCGCTGGAGGTGCCGAGGCCATCCACCGGTGGCGGCAGGACGGCGTAGGCCACCGCATCCTTCAGTTCGCTGAAGGCGATGTTCGCCCGCTCGGCGATGGCCGCCGCCGAATCCTCGGCACTGCGTTCCGACCAGTCCTTGAGGGTGGTGAAGGCCAACGCGGCGTTCTGCCCGCTGCCGGAGAAGCTGAAGCCGAGAATCATCGTGGTGTCGCCGACACCCGCTTCGCTGGCGTCATTGGCCTCGATCTGCTCGACCACCTTGACCGTGCGGTTCTTGCTCGCACCCGGCGGCAACTGGATGTCGGTGATGGTGTAGCCCTGGTCCTCCACCGGCAGGAACGAGGCGGGCAGGCGGCTGAACAGCAGCCCCAGCAGCACCACCAGCAGGCCGAACAGCAGCAGGTAGCGGCCGCTGCGCTTGAGCGCACTGACCACCCAGCCCTGGTAGCCGTCGCTCATCTGTTCGAAACGCCGGTTGAACCAGCCGAAGAAGCCGCCCTTGGCGTGGTGCTCGCCCGGGGCGATCGGCTTGAGCAGGGTCGCGCACAGCGCCGGCGTGAGGGTCAGCGCGAGGAAGGCCGAGAACAGGATCGAGGTCGCCATGGACAACGAGAACTGCTGGTAGATCACCCCCACCGAGCCGGGCATGAAGGCCATCGGGATGAACACCGCCACCAGCACCAGGGTGATGCCGATGATCGCGCCGCCGATCTGGCCCATGGCCTTGCGGGTGGCTTCCCTGGGCGGCAGGCCTTCATGGGCCATGATCCGCTCGACGTTCTCCACCACGACGATGGCGTCATCCACCAGGATGCCGATGGCCAGCACCATGCCGAACATGGTCAGCACGTTGATCGAGAAACCCAGGGCCAGCATGGTGGCGAAGGTCCCCATCAGCGCCACCGGCACCACCAGCGCCGGGATCAGCGTATAGCGGATGTTCTGCAGGAACAGGAACATCACCGCGAACACCAGCACCATGGCTTCGAGCAGGGTGTAGATCACCTTGGTGATCGACACCTTGACGAACGGCGAGGTGTCGTAGGGGATCTTGTACTCAACGCCGGCCGGGAAGTAGCGCGCCAGTTCATCCATTTTCGCCCGTACCAGGGTCGCGGTCTTCAGCGCGTTGGCGCCCGGCGACAATTGCACGCTGAAGGCGGTGGTCGGCTTGCCGTTCAGGCGCGTCGAGTACTGGTACTCCTGGCTGCCGATCTCCACCCGGGCGATATCGCCGATGCGCACGGTGGAACCGTCCGGGTTGGCCCGCAGGACGATGTCGGCGAATTCCTGGGGCGTCGACAACTGGCCCTTGACCAGCACCGCCGCGGTGATTTCCTGGGTCGACGGCCCCGGCAGGTCGCCGATGCTGCCGGCCGAGACCTGGGCGTTCTGCGCCGCGACGGCGGCACTGACATCGGCGGCGGTGAGGTTGAAACCGACCAGCTTCTGCGGGTCGATCCAGATCCGCAGGGCGCGTTCGGCCCCATACAACTGGGCCTTGCCGACGCCGTCCAGGCGCTTGATCTCGTTCATCACGTTGCGCGCCAGGTAGTCGCTGAGCGCGGTGTCGTCGTACTGGCCGTCACTGGAGGTGAGGGTCGCCAGCAGCAGGAAGCCGGCGGACACCTTTTCCACCTGCAGGCCCTGCTGGGTGACGGCGGCGGGCAGCCGTGGCTCGACCGCCTTGAGGCGGTTCTGCACGTCGACCTGGGCCATTTCGGGGTGGGTGCCGGGCTGGAAGGTCGCGGTGATGGTGGCGCTGCCCAGGCTGCTCTGGGACTCGAAATACAGCAGGTGGTCGGCACCGTTGAGCTCCTGCTCGATCAGGCTGACCACGCTTTCGTCCAGGGTCTGGGCCGAGGCGCCGGGGTAGGTCGCGACGATTTCCACTTTCGGCGGCGCGACGTTGGGGTACTGTGCCACCGGTAGCTGCGGGATGGCGAGGACGCCGGCCAGCAGGATGAACAGGGCGACCACCCAGGCGAAGATCGGGCGGTCGATAAAGAAGTGCGGCATGCTCACTGTCCTTTGGACTGGGCGAGGGAAAGGGGGCTGTCATCGATCTGCACCGGCTCGCCGGGGCGGGCGTGCTGCAGGCCTTCGACAATGATCCGGTCACCGGGCTTGAGGCCGGCGTTGACGATCCAGCGGTCGTTCTGCGCGGCGCCGAGGCTCACCGATTGCAGGCTGACCTGCATGTTCCCGTCCACCAGCAGCACCTGCGGCACACCGGCGCTGTCGCGCTGGACCGCCCGCTGCGGGATGCTGATGCCTTCGCGGTTGACCGCCTGTTCGACGCGCACCCGCACGAAGCTGCCGGGCAGCAGGTCGAGTTCCGGGTTGGGGAATTCGCTGCGCAGGATCACCTGGCCGGTGCCCGGGTCGACACTGATGTCGGTGAACAGCAGCTTGCCCGGCAGCGGGTAGGCGTTGCCGTCGTCCTGGATCAGCGTGGCCTTGGCCTGGTTCTGCCCGACCTGCTGCAACTGGCCGGCGCGGAAGGCCCGGCGCAGGTCGTTCAGTTCGCGGGTCGACTGGGTCAGGTCGGCATGGATCGGGTTCAACTGCTGGATCAGCGCCAGGGCGGTGGTCTCGTTCTGGCCGACCAGCGCGCCCTCGGTGACCAGCGCACGGCCGATACGCCCGGAGATCGGCGCGGTGACGGTGGCGTAGCCGAGGTTCAGCCGGGCCCGTTGCACCGCCGCCTGGTTGGCGGCGACGTCGGCGGCACTCTGGCGGGCGGCGGCCTGGGCGTTGTCGTAGTCCTGGCGGCTGATGGCGTTGCTCTCCACCAGTTCGCGGTAGCGCTGGTGCTGCAGCCTGGCCTGGAAGGCATTGGCCTCGGCCTTCTGCAGGGCGGCCACGGCGCTGTCCAGGTCGGCCTTGAACGGTGCCGGATCGATCAGGAAGAGCACGTCGCCCTGCTTGACGTCGCTGCCTTCCTGGAACAGGCGTTTGAGCACCACGCCGGCGACCCGCGCGCGTACTTCGGCGATCCGCGGTGCGGCAATGCGGCCGCTCAGCTCGCTGCTGATCGACAGGGGCTGGGTGTGGATGGTCTCGACCCGGACCTTGGGTGCGGGCATGGTCTCGGGCTCGCCGGCGGACCGGTCACAGGCGGTCAGCGCCAGGGCCAGTGCCGACAGGCAGAGCGGGGCAAACAGCTTCTTCAACATAATCGAGTCCCAATGATGACCCGGGCATGCTAAGGGCGGCCGTCAAGCGCTGCTGTGAAGCAATGTAGGTGGTTGGTGAAAAAGTGTGAAGCGAATGCTCGCGCACGCGTAAGGGCGTATATCCTTCACCTTTTCCTTCATTTCGTAGTTATTTATGCCGACGATTCTCCTGGTCGAAGACGACACCGCCCTTGCCGAACTGATTGCCAGCTACCTGGAGCGCAACGGCTATCAGGTCAACGTGCTGGCCCGTGGCGACCAGGTGCGCGAGCGGGCCCGGCAGGAGCCGCCGGACCTGGTGATCCTCGACCTGATGCTGCCGGGCCTCGACGGCCTGCAAGTGTGCCGCCTGCTGCGCGCCGATTCGGCGAGCCTGCCGATCCTGATGCTCACCGCCCGCGACGACAGCCACGACCAGGTGCTGGGCCTGGAGATGGGCGCCGACGACTACGTCACCAAGCCTTGCGAGCCGCGGGTGCTGCTGGCGCGGGTCCGCACCCTGTTGCGCCGCAGCAGCCTCAGCGAACCGCAGGTGGCCAGCGACCAGATCCTCATGGGCAACCTGTGCATCGACCTTTCCGAGCGCACCGTGACCTGGCGTGGCCAGCAGGTGGAACTGTCCAGCGGCGAATACAACCTGCTGGTGGTGCTGGCCCGGCATGCCGGCGAAGTGCTCAGCCGCGACCAGATCCTGCAGCGCCTGCGCGGTATCGAGTTCAACGGTACCGACCGCTCGGTGGACGTGGCGATCTCCAAGCTGCGGCGCAAGTTCGACGATCACGCCGGCGAGGCGCGCAAGATCAAGACCGTCTGGGGCAAGGGCTACCTGTTCAGCCGTTCCGAATGGGAATGCTGAGCCGATGCTGAAGATCCTCATCCGGCTCTACCTGATGACCATCATCACCTTCAGCGCGGCGATCTACCTGGTGCCGGACCTGGTGGTCGGGGTGTTTCACGAGCGCTTCCTGAACTACAACATCGACCAGGCGCGGGGCATGCAGGACCTCCTGGTCAAGCAGTTCAAGACGGTGCCGAACACGCGCTGGCCGGCGGTGGCGGCCGAGCTGGACCAGAGTTTCGCGCCGCTGCGGGTCTCGCTGATCCGCATCGACGACATCAGCTTCAGCGAGCCGGAGCAGAAGCGCCTGCGCCATGGCGAGAACGCCATCCGTGTCGGCGACTGGGGCGCGCCGGACCTGGTGGCCTCGCCGCTGGATGGGCAATTGGCGGTGCAGGTGGTGATACCGCCGGACCCGCTGGACGTGAAGCTGCTGTACTGGAGCATGAACGTGCTGGTCGGCGCGGCGCTGCTGGGCTGCCTGTTGTTCTGGCTGCGCCCGCACTGGCGGGACCTGGAGCGCCTCAAGCAGACCGCCCGGCAGATCGGCCAGGGCCAGTTGAGCGAACGCACGCGGATCTCGCCGCGCTCGAACATCGGCGAACTGGCGCAGGTGTTCGACACCATGGCCAACGACATCGAATGCCTGCTCAACCAGCAGCGTGACCTGCTCAATGCGGTGTCCCACGAGTTGCGCACGCCCCTGACCCGGCTGGATTTCGGCCTGGCCCTGGCGCTGTCCGACGAGTTGCCGCCGGCTTCACGTGAGCGACTGCAGGGATTGGTCGGGCACATCCGCGAGCTGGATGACCTGGTGCTGGAACTGTTGTCCTACAGCCGCCTGCAGAATCCCGGGCGGCTGCCGGAGCGGGTGCTGGTGCCGCTGCACGAGTTCGTCGACAGCATCCTCGGCAGTTTCGACGAAGAACTGGAGGCGCCGGATATTGTGCTCGACGTGTTGATGCAGGGTTCCCAGGAGCATTTCTCCCTGGACCCGCGGCTGACTGCGCGGGCGGTACAGAACCTGCTGCGCAATGCCATGCGCTACTGCGAGCGGCGCATCCAGGTGGGCATCCAGGCGACGACCGAGGGCTGCGAGTTGTGGGTGGATGACGATGGGATCGGCATTCCCGAGCAGGAACGCGAGCGGATCTTCGAGCCGTTCTATCGGCTGGATCGCAGTCGTGATCGTTCCACGGGCGGCTTTGGCCTGGGCCTGGCGATCAGCCGGCGCGCGGCGGAGGCCCAGGGGGGGACGCTGACGGTCGAGCAATCGCCGCTGGGTGGAGCCCGATTCCGCCTCTGGCTACCGGTAACCTGATCGTTCCCACGCGGAGCGTGGTAACGATCGGGTGTGAGAGCAGGTCGGGAGGGATCTACAACCCCTGGCTCGCGCGGATCAGATCATAGGCCCGGCGCACCAGCGGGTTGACCGTATTCGGCCGGATCCACAGGTGATAGGTCACATCCGGCAACCGCGGCAATCCGTCGTTCTCGCCCAGCACCCGCATATCCGGCCCCAGCAGTTCCATGCTGCGCGGCGTCACCCCCAGCCCCGCGCGTATCGCCGCCTTGATGCCGATCAGGTTCGACGCCAGGTATGCCTGGCGCCAGGCGATCCCGGCGCGTTCCAGCGCCTCGATGGCATAACGCCGATAGATACTCGGTTCCTCCACCAGAATCAGCGGCAATGGCTCGCTCGGCACATGGATGTACTGCGCCGAGCAGATCCACCACACCGGTGAGGTGCGCAGGGCAAAACCCTGCAGCCGCGAGTCCTCGCGGGTGGAAATCACCATGTCGATCTTGCCCCGGTGCAGGTCTTCCATCAGGTAGGGGCTGCGGCCCACGTCGATCTCCAGGCGCAGGCGCGGGGCCGAGCGGGCGATGTGGCTGAGGATCGGCGGCAGGATGGTGTCGGCGATGTCGTGGGGCGAACCGATGCGCAGCACCCCGCTCAGATGGCTCTCCTGCAGCGAGTTGAGCACTTCATCATTGAGCGAGAGCATTTGCCGGGCATGGCGCAGCAGCTGCCGGCCCGGCTCGGTGAGCTGTTTCTGCCGCCCCTGTTTCTGGAACAGGCTGACCCCCACCTGGTGCTCCAGGCGCTGCATCTGCTGGGTCACCGACGACTGGGTGCGGGCCAGGTGCTGGCCGGCTTCGGCAAAGGTGTGGTGGTCGACCACCGCGACGAAGGTGCGCAGCAGTTCCAGATCGAGGGTGGGCGAGGGCATGGGCGGCTCGAATTCATATCAAGGGTGGTTCGCAATAGATTACGGATTCTTATGTATATGGCGAGATAAAAATGCAAGTCCCCAATAAAGTCCCTGTAAATACGGGTTATGCCATTTTTTCAAAAAACTAATAACCAGAAAGTTATAACAATATTAGATATTTGCATTTCCGTTCGTGGAGGGCCGTCCCTAGCATGCGGGGCAACGAGGCCGGGAGACGCCGGCCGCCATCGAGGGGATAACCATGCAGTTCACGCGCACACCGATCCATCGCTTCCTGCCCACCGTGCTCGGCGCCTTGCTGGCCTTTGGCGCGAGCGCCGCGGCCCAGGCCGATGCCACCCTGGACAAGATCCAGCAGCGGCACAAGCTGGTGGTCGGCGTGGTGCTGTCCGGTGGCCCGTTCGGCTCCATCGACCCGGCGACCCAGGACCCCAAGGGGCTCAACGTCGACCTGGCGAACGCCCTGGGCAAGGACCTCGGCGTGGCGGTGGAACTGGTGCCGGTGCTGCCGGCCAACCGCGTGCAGTTCCTGCAGCAGGGCAAGGTCGACCTGCTGATCGCCAACATGGAATGGACCCAGGAACGCGATGCGATCCTCGGCCATGTGCCGACGCCGTTCTACAGGATCGGGGGTGCCGCCGCGCTGCCCAAGGACAGCAAGGTCGCCCGTTGGGAAGACCTCAAGGGCCAGCCGGTGTGCACTTCCCAGGGCAGCAGCTACGTCAAGCCGCTGACCGAACTGGGCGCGGACATCAAGGCGTTCAAGAGCTCGTCGGAGTCCCTGCTGGCCCTGCGCGGCAACAACTGCGTGGCGGCGGTGCACGACTCGACGCTGATCAACCCGCTGGTGGCCGGCAACCCGGAGTGGAAGGACTACCGCGTGCTGACCCCGGAGCTGAACCCGGCGCCGTCGGTGATCTGGACCCGCACCGGCGAGACCGACACCCAGAAGCGCCTGGACAGCGTGGTGCAGGGCCTGCACCGCAGCGGCTGGCTGATCGAGGCCGAGACGCGCAACCACATCGCCCCGGCGTCGCCGGCGCTGGTGGAGTTGCACGAGAAATACAAGGGCTGATGTTCAGCCGCTGAGTGTTTGTGAGGTTTGGGGGCCTCTTCGCGGGTAAGCCACGCTCCTACAAAGCTGCGGCGTACAAACGCCTTATGTACGACACGGACCCTGTAGGAGCGCGGCTTGCCCGCGAAGAGGCCCTCGGGTCCTCCCCACCATCCAAAGGACATACCGCGATGCTCAAGTACATGCCGCTGGCCCTGGCGCTGCTCACCGGCCTGGCCCACGCCGACGCCACCCTGGACAAAATCCAGCAACGCCACAGGATCAGTGTCGGGGTGATCCTCAGCGGTCCGCCGTTCGGCACCATCGACCCCGCCACCGGTGCCCACCAGGGCTACAACGTCGAGCTGGCCAAGGGCATCGCCGAACGCCTGGGCGTCGAACTGGAAACCGTCTCGGTCCTGGCCCCCAACCGCGTGCAATTCCTCCAGCAGGGCAAGGTCGACGTGCTGGTCGCCAACATGCAACTGACCGAAGAACGCGCCGAAATCCTCGACTACGTGCCCACCCCCTACGAGGAAGTCGGCGGCGCCGCGCTGATCCGCAAGGGCGCCGGCATCGCTCGCTGGGAAGACCTCAAGGGCAAGCCGGTGTGCGTGTCCCAGGGCAGCAACTTCATCAAGCCGCTGCAGGAAACCTACGGCGCGCAAATCAAGGCCTTCCGCAGCCAGTCCGAGTCGCTGCTGTCGCTGCGCGGCAACGGTTGCGTGGCGGCGGTGCACGTCAGCCCGACCATGCACAGCCTGCTCGACGAGGCCGAGTGGAGCGGCTACGAGATTCCCTTGCCCGACGACCTGATCCCGTCGCCGTCGGTGATCTGGGTCCGCAAGGGTGAGCGGGACACCCAGGCCCGCCTGGACGCCATCGTCCGCGACTGGCATCGCAGCGGCTGGTTGATCGAACTGGGCAAGCGCACCGGCATGCCGCCGTCCCAGGCCCTGCTCAAGCTGCATGAGCAGTACCGCAACAGCGCCCCCCTGGCGGCCGCGCCATGAGCCTGCTGTTCAGCCAGTTGCAGCAGTTGCTGGGCGCCGCCCATGTCCGCGACGGTGCCGACGGGGCGGCCTGGTTGAGTGACAAGCACCGGGTCTATCACGGCAAGGTGGTGGCGGTGGTGCACCCGGCCAGCACCGAGGAAGTCGCCGCCGTGGTGCGTGTGTGTGCCCACCATGGCGCGCCGCTGGTGGTGCAGGGCGGCAACACCGGGCTGATGGGCGCCGCCACGCCGGACGACAGCGGCCGCAGCGTGCTGCTGCGCCTGGACCGGATGAACCGCATCCGCCAGCTCGATACCGACAACGACACCGTCACCGTCGAGGCCGGTTGCATCCTGCAGCACCTGCAGGATGCCGCCCGCCAGGCCGACCGTCTGTTCCCCCTGAGCCTGGGCGCCGAAGGCAGTTGCACCCTGGGCGGCAACCTCGGCACCAACGCCGGCGGTACCGGGGTACTGCGCTACGGCAATACCCGCGAGCTGACCCTGGGCCTGGAAGTGGTCACCGCCGACGGCGAGATCTGGAACGGCCTGCGCGGCTTGCGCAAGGACAACACCGGCTACGACCTGCGTGACCTGTTCATCGGCAGCGAAGGCACCCTGGGTATCATCACCGCCGCGACCCTCAAGCTGTTCCCGCTGCCCAAGGCCCGGAGCACCGCCTTGCTGGCCTTCGACTCGCTGGCCCAGGCGGTGAGTTTCCTGTCCCATGCCCGCGCCGGTTTCGGCGCCGACCTGACCGCCTTCGAACTGATGTCCGCGGCCTGCCTGGCGTTGCTGCGCCAGCAGTTCCCCGACGGCCCGCAGCCGTTCGCCACGGCGCGGCAGCCGTGGTTCGCGCTGCTCGAACTGTCCGACAACCACAGCGCCGAACACGCCCGCGCGGCGTTCGAGCGGGTACTGGGCGAGGCCTTCGAGGCCGGTCTGCTGGCCGATGCGCTGATCGCCGAGAGCCTGGCCCAGAGCGCTGCGCTGTGGCAGTTGCGCGAGAACATGAGCGAGGCCCAGGCCCGCGAAGGGCGCAACATGAAGCACGACATTTCGCTGCCGATCTCGCGCATCGTCGAGTTCGTCGCCAGCACCGATGCCTTGTTGCAGGAACATTTCCCCGGCGTGCGCAACCTGACCTTCGGCCACCTGGGCGACGGCAACCTGCACTATAACGTCGCCGCCCCCCTGGGCCAGCCGGTTGAGGCGCACATGGCCCACTACGCCGCCCTCAGCGAGCTGGTGCACCGCAACACCCACGCCTTCGGCGGCTCCATCAGCGCCGAACACGGTATCGGCCAGCGCAAGCGCGAGCTGCTGGCGCAGGTCAAGAGCCCGGTGGAGCTGGACCTGATGCGTCGGATCAAACAGGCCCTCGACCCCCGCGGGCTGCTCAACCCAGGCAAGGTGCTGCCATGACCGTTCAACTTTCCCGGCGGGTACAGAAGGTCTCGCTGTCGGCCAATGCCGCCGCCAAGTCCCGCGCCACCGAGCTGCGCGAGGCCGGGCGGGACATTCTCGACCTGACCACCGGCGAGCCGGACTTCGACACCCCCGGGCACATCAAGCAGGCCGCCTGCGCGGCGATTGCCGCCGGCGCCACCAAGTACACCGCCACCCCCGGGGTGCGCGCCCTGCGTGAAGCGGTACGGCGCAAACTGGCCGAGGAAAACCGCCTGGACTACCCGCTGGCCGGCATCGTCATCGCCAACGGTGCCAAGCAGATCATCTTCAACGCCTTCGCCGCGACCCTAGACGAGGGCGATGAGGTGCTGGTGCCGGTGCCGTACTGGCCGTCGTTTCCCGACAGCGTGCGGATCAACGGCGGCGAGCCGGTGTTCGTGCAGTCGAGCCTGGAGCAGGGCTGCAAGCTGACGCCCGCGCAGCTCGAAGCGCTGATCGGCGAGCGTACCCGCTGGCTGATCCTCAACAGCCCCGGCAACCCCAGTGGTGCGGTGTACAGCGCCGCCGAGCTGCAGGCGCTGGCCGAGGTGCTGCGCCGGCATCCCAAGGTGCTGGTGCTGCTCGACGAACTCTACGAACACATCCGTTTCGACGGCCAGCCACCGCTCAACCTGCTCAATGTCGCGCCGGACCTGCAGCCACGTTGCCTGCTGGTGGGCGGGGTGTCCAAGACCTACGCCATGACCGGCTGGCGCATCGGCTTCGGCGCCGGCCCGCAGGTGCTCACCGCGGCCATGGCGGTGGTGCAGTCGCAGTCGGCTTCCGGGGCGTCCTCGGTGAGCCAGGCCGCGGCCTTGGCCGCCTACCAGGGCGGGCTGGATTTCCTGCCGGCGCAGGTGGCGGCCTATCGCGAGCGGCGCGACGTGCTGGTGGCCGCGTTGAGCGGGGTGGACGGCTTGCAGGTGCTGGTGCCCGAAGGCGGTTTTTTCCTGTTCATCCGCTGCGCCGGCCTGATCGGCCGGCGCCGTCCCGACGGGGGCCTGATCGCCAGCGATAACGACCTGGTGGATTACCTGCTGGAGGCGGGCGTGGCCGCCGTGGCCGGTAGCGCCTACGGCCTGTCGCCGTGGCTGCGGCTGTCGATCGCCACCGCCACCGACAGCGTCCGTGAAGCCGGCCGGCGGATCGCTGCGGCCTGCGCCCGGCTGGTCGAGGATCGCGGTTGATGGAAACGTTCGTGCAATGGGCCGCGCAACTGGGCCTCAACTATCGCTTCCTGCTCGACGCCTACCAGCGCGGCAGCCTGCTGGAGGGGGCCTGGACCACCTTGCTGCTGTGCGGGCTGACCCTTGTCGGCAGCCTGCTGGCCGGGGTGGTCCTGGCCGCCATGCTCACCAGCGCCAGCCGATGGCTGGCGCGTCCGGCGCGGGTCTTCGTCGAGGTCACGCGCAACACGCCGACCCTGGTCCAGCTGTATTGCGCCTTCCTGGTGCTGAACATGCTGCTGACCCAGGCGGTGGGCGCGGCCAACCCGCTGACGCCGTTCGCCTGGGTGGTGATCGTGATCTCCCTGCACAAGGGCGCCTTCCATGCCGAGGCGCTGCGTGCGGGGATCGAGGCGGTGCCGCCGGTGACCCTCGAAGCCGCCAGCTCCCTGGCCTTCAGCCGCCGGCAATTGCTGTGGAACGTGCAATTGCCGCTGGCCCTGCGCTTCGCCTTGCCGGCGCTGGTGAACAACCTGATCGACCTGGTGAAGATGACCGCCGTGGCCTCGGCCATCGCTGTCGGCGATATCACCTACGCCTCGATCATGATCTGGACCCAGAGCGACAACGTGCTGGAACTGATGATCCTGATCCTCAGCTTCTTCGGCCTGCTCAGCTTTATCGTCAACTGTGTCGGCCGCTACCTGGAAGCGCGCCTGAGGATGCCCGGCTATGGCCATTGAAACCGCGGTGGTCGAATCGTTGCTGCGCTGGAGCCCGGCGCTGGCGGCGGGCTTCGGCCAGAACATCCTGATCAGCCTGCTGGCGATCGCCCTCGGCTCGCTGCTCGGCCTGTTGATCGGCGCCCTCGGCCTGTCGCCGTTGCGGCTGTTGCGCCTGCCGGCGCGGCTGTGGGTGCAACTGTTTCGCAACGCGCCGTGGCTGGTGCTGATCTACTTCACCACCTACGTGTTCCCGTTCGAGATCCACGTCGGCGGCTACTACCTGCCATTCCCCGACTGGGTGAAGGTCACCCTCGGCCTGGCGTTGCCGGCCAGCGCCAACGTCGCCGAGATCTTTCGCGGTGCCATCGGCTCGATTCCGTCGACCCAGTGGGAAGCGGCGCGTTCGCTGGCGTTCAGCCGCGGCCAGCTGTTTCGCTCGATCATCCTGCCGCAGTGCTTCAAGCGCATGCTGCCGCCGTGGATGAACCTCTATGCGGTGATCACCATGGGTACCGCGCTGGCCTCGCTGGTGGGCGTGCACGACCTGATCGACACCGCGCAGATCGCCAGCAACACCGTCAACCGGACCGGCTTCACCGTGCTGATCTACTTCAGCGTGCTGGCGCTGTTCTTCGCCTATTGCTACCCGATTTCCCGCCTGACCCAACGCCTGGAGCGCCGCTATGCCTTCTACTGAACCCCTGGTCAGCCTGCGCGACCTGCACCTGTCGTTCGGCGCCAACCCGGTCCTCAAGGGCATCGACCTGGACGTGCAGCGCGGCCAGGCGGTGTCGGTCATCGGCCCGTCCGGCTCGGGCAAATCGACCATTTTGCGCTGCATCACCGGGCTGCTCAAGCCGCAGCGCGGCAGCATCCGTGTCGGTGACACCGAGGTGCACCGCCTGCAGCGCGAGGCCGAACTGATCGAGCTACGCAAGCGGGTCGGTTTCGTCTTCCAGCAGTACAACCTGTTCCCGCACCTGTCGGTGCTGGAGAACCTGCTGATCGCCCCCTGCAAGGTGCTCGGCCGCAGCCGTGCCGAGGCCGAGCGGCAGGCCCGGCAACTGCTGGCCAAGGTGCGCATGGAGCACAAGGCCGAGGCCTACCCCGGCCAGCTCTCCGGCGGCCAGCAGCAGCGGGTGGCGATTGCCCGCACCCTGGCGATGCGCCCGGAACTGATCCTGTTCGACGAAGTGACCTCGGCCCTCGACCCGGAAACCGTCGGCGAAGTGCTGACGGTGATCCGCGAGCTGACCGAGGAAGGCATGACCTGCGTGCTGGTGACCCACGAAATGCGTTTCGCCGAGGAGATCAGCGACGTGGTGTATTTCACCGAGAACGGCCGGATCGTCGAATCCGGCAGTGCGCAACGGATTTTCCAGCAGCCGCAAAGCGAGCGGACCCGCGAGTTCCTCCGGCATGCCCTGGGCGACAACCGTCGTCCGGTACAGGCCGACCCGTACCGCCTGACCAATATCAGCCCCTTCAGCCTGTCCATCTGACGCACCTACAAGGAGCCTGCCATGAGCACCACCGAACGCGCCAACGTGATCGAAACCTTCCTGGTGAAGATCCGCGCCATCCACCAGCGTGGCGTCGACCGCGCGGCCCTGCAAGCCATCGTTGCCCTGCTGGAAGAACTGGCCGAGCGCCGCGATCTGTTCAACTTCGATCATTTCCCGGCGCCGGTGGCGGGCGAGGGCAACACCGCGTTCCGCTACCGCCTCAACGACGACGGCGAAACCCCGACCCTGTACCTGAACTCGCTGCTGCCGGGCAAGAGCACCATCGCCCACAACCACGAGACCTGGGCGGTGATCAGCGCCGTCGAGGGCCAGGAACTGAACCGTGTCTACACCCGCCGCGACGATGGCCGCGACCCGGCCCGCGCGGTGCTGGAACTGGAGCGCGAGGTGGTGGTGCAGCCCGGCACCTCGATCGCCTTCCTCGGCGAGGACCTGCACAGCATCCGCGTCGACGGCGAACAGGCGACCCTGCATTTCCACCTCTACGGGCGCCCTCTGGAATCCCTCGAAGGCCGCTACGGCGTGCAGGACGACGGCACCGTCCTCAACTACAACAAGTCGCAGATGGCGCCTTCGATCAAGGCCTACGCCTGATGATCGACCTCTACTACTGGCCGACCGCCAATGGCCTGAAGATCGGCATCCTGCTCGAAGAGCTGGGCCTGGACCACCGCCTGCAACCGGTGAACATCCGCGCTGGAGAGCAGCGCGCCGCGGCATTCCGGCAGATCAGCGCCAATGGCCGCATTCCGGCGATCGTCGACCACACGCCGAGCACCGGCAGCGAGCCGCTGAGCCTGTTCGAATCCGGGGCTATCCTGACGTATCTGGCGGACAAGGCCGGGCGCTTCCTGCCCGCGGCCGGCAGCGTCCAGCGCCAGCGCGTGCAGGAGTGGCTGTTCTGGCAGGTCGGGCATGTCACCCCGTACCTGAGCCAGTGGCAGTTGTTCCGGGAAAAGGCCCCGGAGCCGATTCCGTTCGCCCTCGACCTGCTGCAGGGCGAGGCGACCCGCCTGTACGAGGTGCTGGAGCGGCGCCTGGACGGGCGCGACTACGTGGCCGGCGACTACAGCATCGCCGACATGGCGATCTTTCCCTGGATCCAGCCGCGCCGCCAGGGCTTCGACCTGGCCGACTACCCGGCGATCCGGGCCTGGCGCGAGCGCATCCAGGCCCGGCCGGCGGTGCAGCGGGCCTATGTCCGCGGCCGCGAGGTGGCGCCGGCCGAACGGTCGCTGGTGCTGGAATGACATCTTTATCCCGAGACGAGGCTTTCGTGAGCACAACCATTACCCCGGCACAGTTGCAGACGTGGCTGTTCGATGGCCGGGAAATCGCCCTGTTCGACCTCCGCGAACACGGCCAGTACGGCGAGGCGCACCTGTTCCATGGCGTGCACCTGCCTTATAGCCGCCTGGAACTGGAAGCTCGGCGCCTGGCGCCGAACCCGGCGGTGCGCCTGGTGATCTACGACCAGGACGGCGGCGAGCTGTCGTTGCGCGCGGCCCGGCGCCTGGCCGACCTCGGCTACCGCCAGGTGCATCGCCTCGAAGGCGGCGCCGATGGCTGGCAGGCTGCCGGCCTGCAACTGTTCGCCGGTGTCCACGTGCCGTCCAAGGCCTTTGGCGAACGGGTGGAAGAGGCCTGCCATACGCCCCATCTCAGCGCCGGCGAACTGGCGGCCTGGCAGGCCGAGGGCAAGCCGCTGGTGCTGCTCGACGGCCGGCCGTTCGACGAATACCGCAAGATGACCATCCCCGGTTCCATCTGCTGCCCCAACGGCGAGCTGGGCTACCGCCTGCACGACCTGGTGCCGGACGAGTCGACGCCGGTGGTGGTCAACTGCGCCGGCCGCACCCGCAGCATCATCGGCGCGCAGACGCTGATCAACCTGGGGGTGAAGAACCCGGTCTACGCCCTGGAAAACGGCACCCAGGGCTGGTACCTGGCCGACCTGCCACTGGAACATGGCAGCACCCGGCGCTACCGCGACGAGCAGGCGCCGGCTGGCGTCGAGCAACAGCGCGCCGCCGCCCGGCATCTGGCGCAGCGTGCCGGCGTGCCGAGCGTCAGCGCCGCCGAGGTCGCAGCCTGGGCCGCCAGCGCCGCGGGCAGCCTGTTTCTCTGCGATGTGCGCAGTGCCGAGGAATTCTCCCGTGGCAGCCTGCCCGGCGCGCAGCACACGCCTGGCGGCCAACTGATCCAGGCCACCGACCTGTATATCGGCGTGCGCCAGGCGCGGCTGGTGCTGTTCGACGACGATGGTGTGCGGGCGCCGATCGTTGCCAGTTGGCTGCGACAACTGGGGCACAATGCCCAGGTGTTGGCGGAGGGCTTGCACAGCGGCCTGCAACTGCCGGTGACGACGCTGCCGTCGTTGCCCGAGCTGCCGCGGATCGAGCCCGAGGTGCTGGTGCGTGAGTGGGCCGAACGGCGGGTGGCGCTGATCGACCTGCGGCCGAGCATGAGCTTTCGCAAAAACCATGTGGCCGGTTCGCAGTGGTCGATCCGCCCGTTGCTGGCCGCCGAGCTGGCCGGGGAAGGGCGGCCACTGGTGCTGATCGCCGACGACCCGGCAGTGGCGCGCCTGGCACTGCTGGAACTGCCGGCGGCGCAACAGGCCGCTGCCCGATTGCTGGCGGGCGACCTCGCCCGTTGGCAGGCGGCCGGCCTGCCGCTGGTGAGCGACGCGGCCGCCTTGCCTGATGAGCGTTGTATCGACTTTCTGTTCTTCACCCACGACCGCCACTCGGGCAACAAGGACGCGGCGCGCCAGTACCTGGCCTGGGAGACCGGCCTGCTGGGGCAGATGACCGCGGCCGAAATCGCCAGCCTGAAGCCGCTGAAACCGGCGGCTGCCAGCGCTGTGCGCACCCGCCTGGTCCACGCGGCCCGTACTGCGGCGGGCAGCGGGGCACGGGCGGTGAACGTGCCGGTGACGCGCCTGAGCACGGTGCTGTTCGACAACGTCGCGCAGATGCGTGATGCCCGCCGTCGGCGCGACCATGAACAGGTGCTGAGCTACGGCGCCCGTGGCAACCCCACGGCCTTCGCCCTGGAGGACCTGGTGAGCGAACTGGAAGGCGGCTACCGCACGCGGCTGTTCGGCACCGGCCTGGCGGCGGTGGCGCAGACCCTGCTGGCCTACCTGCGGCCGGGCGATCATGTGCTGATCACCGACGGCGTATACGGGCCGGTGCGCACACTGGCGAAAGAGTTTCTCGGGCCGTTCGGCATCGAGGTCGAGTACTTTCCGGCCGATGGCCAGGACCTCGCCGCGCGGCTGCGGGCCAACACGCGGCTGGTCTACTGCGAGGTGCCCGGTTCCTTGCTGTACGAATTGGCCGACCTGCCGGCGATCGTCGCCCTGTGCAAGCCGCGCAACATCCTGGTGGCGGTGGACAACACCTGGGGCTCGGCCTACCAGTACCGGCCGCTGGCGCTCGGTGCGGACATCTCGATCATGGCCCTGACCAAGTACCTGGCCGGCCACAGCGATGTGGTCATGGGCAGCGTTTGCACCACCCAGGCGGCCTGGCCGGCGTTGGCGCGCATGAGCGACAGCTTCGGCAACACGGTCAGCCCGGACGACGCCTACCTGGTGCTGCGCGGTGCGCGGACCCTGGCGGCGCGGCTGGAGGTGCACCAGCGCCAGGCCCTGGAAATTGCCCAGTGGCTCAAGGCGCAGCCGCAGGTGCGGCGGGTGTTCCATCCGGCGTTGCCGGAGCATCCGGGGCATGCGCTGTGGCGGCGCGACTTCAGTGGCAGCAATGGGTTGTTGTCATTCGAGTTCGCCGAAGCCGACAGGCGCCAGGCCGAGGCGTTCATCGATGCCTTGCAAGTGTTCGGGCTGGGGGCATCGTGGGGCGGTTACGAGAGCCTGGTGACCCTGGCCGACCTGGGCGATCGGCAGTTCCCGGTGGCGGCGAGCCATCCGGTGATTCGCCTGCATATCGGCTTGGAGGCGGTGGAGTCATTGATCGAGGATCTGCAGCGCGGCTTTGCGGCCCTCTGAGCCAGGCAGGCTGGGGCGGCAGTCGTCCAGGCGAAGGCGGCGGGTATCAATCCGCCGCCTCTCGGACCGAATGGCAACAGCCCGTGCCGCAAGACCCTCCGCTCTTCCACCGGTGGACACGGTGCAGGGGCTACTGGGCCCGGCGCTGCCTCAGCAGGCGCTTGACCCCTTCGAGCACCAGTACCGCCACCGCCAGCCAGATCGGGATGTAGGTCAGCCATTCGCCCGGGGCGATGCTTTCGCCCAGCAGCAGGGCGACGAACACCAGCAGCACCGGTTCGACATAACCGAGCAGGCCGAACAGGCCGAACGGCAGCTTGCGGCTGGCCAGCAGGTAGCAGATCAGCGCCGCGGTGCTGATCAGCCCCAGCCCGGGGATCAGCGCATACAGCGCCGGGCGCTGGTCGACCACGGCGAAGCCCTGCTCCCCGCTGTGCACGAACCACCAGGACACCGGCAGCAGCAGCGCCATGTCGAACCACAGGCCACCGAGGTTGTCGGTGCCGATGCGCCGGCGCAGCACGAAGTACACCGGATAGCCGCCAGCGACCACCAGGGTGGTCCAGGATACCCGGCCCACCTGGTACAGCTCGTTGAGCACGCCGCCGAGGGCGAGCAGGGCGGCGAGCAGTTGCAGCCGCGACAGCCGTTCGCCGTAGACGATGCGCCCGGTCAGCACCATGGTCAGCGGCAGCAGGAAGTAGCCCAGGGACACGTTCAGGCTGTGGCCGTTGAGCGGCGCCCAGAGGAAAATCCACAACTGCACGCCGAGCAGCGCCGAGGAGGCCATCAGCGTGAGCAGCAGCGCCGGCTGCCGGGCGATGCGCGCGACGAGAGTCGGCACCAGTTTCCAGTCGCCGGAAATCAGCATGAATACGGTCATGCAGGGCACGGTCAGCAGCATGCGCCAACCGAAGATGTCCTCGCCGTTGAGCGGCGACAGCAGGGAGGTGTAGAAATACATGACGGCGAACAGGCAGGACGCCGATACCGATAAAACGATGCCTCTGGACACAACAGCCTCGCGGTTGGGCAGATAGATTAATGAGCGTTCCCACGCGGAGCGTGGGAACGATCGGTTGAATATAGGTTTCTTGTTGGTCGACAGCTTGCCGATTCGCGACATGTGACGCAAACCGCCTGGGCGTATCGGGCGAACGGGCCAGCCGGCTCGCCCCGCATGTTCAGGCCTGGCCGGGATGTAGCCGGAACACCAGGGCCTTCAGGCCACAATCGGCATCGCTGTCGGGAAACTCCGGCGGATTCTCCAGCCGTTGTTCGAAGCGCAGGCCCGGTACCTCGCGGGTCACGCCCTCGATGAGGAAGTCCGGACCCAGCGACGGGTCGTTCATGCAGGCCAGCACCATGCCGCCTTCGGCCAGCAGTTCCGGCAGGCGGCGCAGTACCCGCTGGTAGTCCTTGGTCAGCAGGAAGCTGCCTTTCTGGAACGACGGCGGGTCGATGATCACCAGGTCGTAGGGGCCGCCATTGATCACCTTGCCCCAGGACTTGAACAGGTCATGGCCGAGAAACGCCACCTTGCCCAGGTCGTGGCCGTTCAGGCGATGGTTGTCGCGACCGCGGCTCAGCGCCGCGCGGGACATGTCCAGGTTGACCACGCGCTCGGCGCCACCCTCGATGGCCGCCACCGAGAAACCGCAGGTGTAGGCGAACAGGTTGAGCACCCGCTTGCCACCGGCCTGGGCGCGGACCCAGTCGCGGCCGTAGCGCATGTCGAGGAACAGGCCGTTGTTCTGCTTCTTGCCGAGGTCGACCCGGTACTTGAGGCCGCCTTCGGTCAGGGTCCACTCGTCGATGGGCTCGCCCAGCAGCCATTCGGCCGGGCTCAGCGGCAGGTAGCGGTGCTGCAGCAACAGGGTATGGGCGCCACTGGCCTGCCAGGCCGGCGAGCGGCCCAGTTCGCCGAGCGTGGTTTTGAGCGCGTCCAGTTGCGCGGCCTCCGCCTCGCGGAACAGCGAGACCATCAGCACGCCCTGCAGCCAGTCCACGGTCAGTTGCTCCAGCCCCGGCCAGCAACGGCCACGGCCATGGAACAGCCTGCGGGTCTCCGTGGGCGGGTTCGCCAGGGCGTCGAGCAGGTGGGCATGGAGGGTGGACAGGGCTTGCGGATTCATCGGGCTAACGTCGGCAGTCGGAAAGGGCCGGGCAGTTTAACGCCATGGCGGCGGAAAATCGTCGGGTTTTCCGGGTTAGGTACTGTCAGTCTGCCAGCTTTTCGCCGATTCCTACGCTCGTTGCAGGATTTTCTTGTCCTTTGCCGGCAGTGGATGGTAGAAGCCTCGCCGAGCCCCGACCTAGAGGGCTTTGCAGGATTTTTTTCGACCCTCCCGAGTAAAGAAGCGACGCATGAAACCAGGCAAGTTAGCAGTTGGTTTGTCAGCCCTTTTGTTGTTTACCAGCGGCGCGGTGCAGGCGCGCAGTGTGCTGGATTTTCTCGACACGCCCGCGGCACACGAAAAGTCGGGGCACCGCGCAGGCTCCATCAGCCAGAGCGCGGCCCTCGACCTGTATTCCAGCCAGGAGCGCCAGGCCTCGTTCGACGGTTGCGCGCAACTGTTCCCGAACGCGCGGCCGATCAACCTCGGCAGCGTACCGGCGAGCATGAAACCGATGGCGCTGTGCTCCGACACCTTCGCGGTGCTGTATTCGCAAACCAGCAAGACCCCACTGGTGGTGGTCGAGCGCCTGAACGCCGCGCAGCTCAAGGACGCCAAGGGTGAGGAACGCACCAACCAGTTCTACCCCGACCCGCGCATTCCCAAGGGCGGCCGCGCCGAGCTGAGCGACTATCGCGCCCAGCAGCCGGCGGTGGACCGCGGGCACCAGGCGCCGGCGGCCGATGCGCCGACGCCGAATGCCATGGCCCAATCGTTCGCGCTGTCGAACATGGTGCCGCAGGACCCGACCAACAATCGCAAGATCTGGAGCAAGGTCGAGGCCGACGTGCGCAAGTTCGCCCAGCGTGCGGGCGGCAACGTCTATGTGTTCACCGGCCCGCTGTTCGACGAAGGCCATGGCACGGTCGGCGACAACAATGTCTGGGTGCCGACGCGCCTGTTCAAGCTGGTCTATGACAGCGCTTCGGGCCGCGCCTGGGCCTACGTGCTGCCGAACGCCGAAACCCGCATCGAGCGGCCGATGGACTACGCGACCTTCGTGAAAACCACTGGCTTGCGGCTGCTGGACAGCCTGCCGGTGTCGGGGTCGCTGGCCAAGGGCTGATCCTGTAAGAAACAACCTTCAACACAATCCAATATGTCCCACGACAATCAGGCGTGGGACACTATGGTGTGCGCCAAGGTGCTGGGAATACAGTCCGCAGGTCGCTGCAAATTCAGCGACGCGGGTTTTGCAGCCCGGATGCTTGAGGCGCACAGCGCCGCGAAAGCGGCATTTTTACGCTCGTGTCATGGCGAGCTGTGCGCAGGAGGCTTCGGCCTACCGGGAGGGTTCCTCAAGCACCGGTCTGCAAACCTGCGCATGGCTTGCCACCTTCCGTGTTGCAGCGTGGGTGACAAGCTCCTTTATTGCTTGAGGAGCTTTACGCAATGACCAAGAAACTCACCCCCGATCCCCCGTCAGAACACGACGCCGACGACTCACTCGCCCCCCTCACCGTCACCCGCGCCAAACCCGTCACCGCCGAATCCCCCGGCAAACCTTCGCTGTTCGCCATCCAGCCAGGCGTCAATGCCTATGACGCGCTGACCCACGTCTCGCGCCTGCTCGAATCGGCGCAGCTCAATGGCGACGAACTCAGCCTGCACACCGACCCCTTCGAACGTTCGCTGTTCTGGAGCCTGCTGCACTCGGTGGAAATGGCACGAGCGGTGGTGGATTCGCTGCTCGAAGGCGACTGGGCGTCCGGCCAGCGCTTGCCGGCCGGCTGATTCGCGGCGCCTGGGCTTCTGGCCATGATCGGCCAGAAGCCACCGTTCAGCTTCAGGCCGACGGCTGCGGATGCGGCCACACCACGTCATCGGAGAAGATCGAGCTGTTGGGCGGTGCCGTCACCACCTGCCCGCCGGACACCGCGACCTGGTCGATCAGGTCGTCGTACACGGTCTGGTTCTCGACGCCGTCCCAGGTGTCGTGCTCGATGCCGGCGGCCTGTTCGCCCGCCGCCTCGTTGATCGCGTGCACATTGGCGGCGCGGGTATGGCTAGAGTTGACCAGCCAGACCCGGTCGGCACTCAGCCCCAGCGCCGGCACGGAGATTTCGCCTTCGATGTCGTCGTTGGGAAACAGCCCCTGGGGACCGGCGCTGTTGAAGAACTCGTTCTCCTGGCCGGGGACCACCTCGATGCCCCGGGTGTCGATCATGTAAAGGAACGCCACGCTCTGGCGCAGACGGCGTGGGCTGTAGCCGCGCTCGCGGTTCCACGGCTCATCGCTGTCGGCGTCCGAGCCGCTTTCCATCTGGCTGTCGGCGTCGCCCTCGGTCTGCATGTCCGAGTCGGAATCGCGGCCGCCCGGGTAACGGTCGAACTGGCTGTTGTAGCGCAATTGCCCTTCACCCGGGCCGCCCCCCAGGCCATAACTTTTGGCATCGTCGAGGCTGAAACTGGCGCTCAGGGCCTCCTCGGTGGTCGCGCGTTCCTCGCCGGGTGCCTCGCGGGCCAGCATTGTGTTGTCGCGGGCCAGTTCGAACGGGGTGCGGTCGTCGCTGCGGAACATCGCCGGGATGTCCGTGCGGTACAGGCAATTGCGGATATTGCGCTGGTAGCCGATCTTGAGCAGGAAGGCGTCGAGAAAATCCTGGGTGTAGTAGTCGGGGAAATCCCGGTCGAGTTCGAGCTTGGCGAGCTCGAAGTTGCGCAGATGGCGGATCTGCGGGACCACCTCGGCCTGCAACAGGTCGAAGCGTTGCAGGTTGCCGGCATCCTGCATCTGCATCTTGTGCCTTTCGGCCCAGTCGGGGATCCGGCCGGTGTCCTGCAGGGCCTTTTTCAGCAGCGGCCACTGGCTGGGCAGCAGGTTGTAGCCCTTGAGCAGCTCGGCACGCTCCGGGGTGGTCTTTTCCGGGAACGCCCACTTGAGGTCGCGCAGCAGCCGGGTCCGGGCGCGCTCGCGCGAACCCGGATACTCCCAGGCGGGGCTCTTGCCGGTGAGGGCGGCCTGGTTGCGGAACGCGTCGGCGGCCGTGCCCTGCAGCCGGTAGTGCTGCCAGATTTCGCCGTCGGTCCAGGACGGCAGCTGCCTGGGGGAAACCAACTGGCCAGTGGCATCGAAGCGGCCCGGCGGTGGGGTGACCGGGGCCCAGCTGCCGTCCTCGTGCTTGAAGGCATACAGCGTGTCGCTGCCACCGTTGAAGCGGTAGTAACCCTGGCTGTCGGGGCCGAGCGCGGTCGCGTAGTTGTCCAGCAGCCGCAGGTAGCGGATGCCCGGCAACTGCCGAAACGGCGGGGCCAGGTGCGGCAGCAGGTGGCTGGAGGCGTCGATGCGTTCCAGCTTGGCGAAGTGGCCGAGGAAATCCGTGAGCGTCGACCAGTCCTCCAGCTCCAGGTGTTCCAGGTGCACCGCAGTGACCTGGTCGAAACTGGCCGGGAGCACCGGCAGGTGGCCCAGGTTGCCCTTGAGCTTGAGCAGGCCGATGGCGCCGGGCTCCATTTCATGGCGCCAGCAGCGGAGGATCCCGGCCATGGCCCGGCCTCTGTTGAAGGCCTGGATATAGCTCTGCGGTTCGCGTTGCCAGGCTTGCAGGGTGGTTTCCAGGGCGCGGTATTCGGCTTGCAGGGCCTCCAGCCGGGCCAGGGCTTCGGCCGGGCGCAAGGTGCCCAGATCGTGCAGGGCCTCCACCTGCTCGACGGACAGGTTCGGGTACAGCTGGCGCGCCAGGCCGTCGCGTCGGCTCAGGCCTTCGCCGCGCCCGCTGAGGGCGTAGCCGACCCGGCCGTCGGCCAGGCGCATCGGCGGGCGAAAGCCCGGCTTCAGCGACGCCAGGGCCAGCAGGCGGGCCAGGTCCTCGCGCGGCAGCGGCGGCAGGGCGCGCAGGGCCTGTTTCAGTTGGGCGCCCTGGCCGACATGGGCAAAGCCCAGCGCGGCGCGTTCGGTATCGGGCAGGGCGTGCAGCACGCTGGCGTAGAGGTCGTCCGGGCCGTGCAGTTCCTCGCCGTCGGCGTCATGGGCCAGGTACTGCTCGCCGTCCCTGACCAGCACCTTGCGGATCGGCGCCGTGTCCGGGCCGAGGCTGTCGAGCAGCGGGCCGCCAAAGAAGCGGTCGCGGATTTCCAGGCGCACCTGGCTCGACCAGCCCGGCAGCTTGCGCAGCATGCTCAGGACGATACGGTAGGCCTCGGCCTGGCTGGCCGAGTCGAGGTACAGCAATTCGTACTGACGCGCCAGGCGCACGTTGCGCAGGTAGTGGCGGGCTTCCCGGCCCAGGCGCGCCGGCAGGCGCCCGCTGATCAGTCGTTGGCGTTCCAGGGCATCGGCGCCACGGGCCAGCTCCGCGGCGATCGGGTCCGGCAGGCCGGGGAAGTGCTGCTTGAGCACCCCGGCGCCCGGTTCGCCACGGCTGCCGGCGGTGCGGTAGCGGTAGTGCGACTCGAACAGGTCGGCGCGCCGCTTCACCGCATCCCCGGCCAGGCGCCGGCGCAGGGACGCGACCCGGGCCGGGAGGCTGGTGGTGGCCTGGCCGAATTCCTCGCGCAGCAGGCTGCGGATCTCGCTTTCGTCGAGCTTGCCCAGCACCTGCTGGAGCAGGCCGTCGGCGTCCAGGTCCGGCCAGCGCACGTCGATCCGCGGGACCTGGGCGTCGACGCTCGCCGGGTATTCTTGAATCGTCCGGCCCGCGGCGTTGAACAGCCTGAGCACCTTGGTGCGCGGCCAGACCGGGTCGGTGGTCAGCAGTTGCAGTTCCATGTGCAGCTCATCGAGGCTGCCACTGGACGCACCGCCGTCCTGCAGGCGTTGCACCAGGCGGCCGAGGTCGCGGTCGAGGGCGAAGCGGGTCACGCTGTCGCTGAGCAGGGCCGGTGGCCGCTCGACGTTCTGGTGGGTGGCGCGCAGCACATCGCTGTCGACGCCGCTGATGTGCTGGAGGCGGCGGGCGGTCGCGGCGTCGAGGCTGGTAGCCTCGGCGCCCAGCCGCTGGAACAGGCGCTCGTCGCTCCAGCCCAGGGGCTGCTCGAGTTCGTGTTGCCAGGCGCCGGCGCCGTTGCTGCGAAATTCGGCGGCATAGGGGTTGAGCAGTTCGGCGGCCTGGCTGTGGCGGGCGCGATAATAGCCCGGTCCGATGGCGTCCAGGCGGTGGTAGTGGCCCTCCAACTGCAGGTAGGCCCCGTCCGCCGCCTCGTGCAGGCCCAGTTCATTGGCTTGGCTGCGGGCTGGCAGGTTCGGCTGGTGCCGGTAGGGGGCGAGGTCGGGCTTCCACAGCCGCGAGACGCCTTCACGGACACTCACCGGGATCAGTCCGTCGACGAAGGCCGAGGTGTCGACATGGGGCAGCACCACGCCGGCGGTGCCGATCAGGGCCAGGTTCACCGCCACGCCGAGCAGGTGGGCCCAGGCCTGGCGGGTGTCGCCGGCTTCCCAGGCCTCGATGCCCGAGTACACCTCGTGGAGCAGGCGGGTGCCCATGGCCAGCAGCATCACCTGGCCGAGGCCGGGGACGAACACCAGCAGGTTGAGCAGGTCCATGGCCGCATCGACGAAGCCCAGGAAGCGGGCGATGCGCGCCTCGCGATCCTCGTCGTCGGTGGGCACGGCCAGGGCGCGGGCGTCGCCGAGCAGGCGGCCGATCTTCAGTTCGCACTGATCCTTGAGCGCCGTCTGCAGGGACGGGCGGGTACCGACCCGCAGCGACTGCTCGACCAGGTCCAGCCCGACGTGCCGTGCTGGGTCGACGGTGTAGTCGTCCCACAGCGCGTGGCGGTCGGCGGGGTCCAGGCGCTTTTTCAGGGCAATGAAGAATGCCGCCTGTTCACGCACTGGCACGAACTGGGCGAAGAAGCGCCGGTAGCGGGCCTGGTGCAGGCGCGTGCGCAAGGCGACCATGAAGTCGGCGCTGGAGTCGTAGTGGCGCACGGGATGCTGGTCGTCGCCGGGGATGTAGACCACGCAGCGCCGCAGTGACGGGCCGGACTCGGGGCGCAGGAAGAGGATGTCGCTCAGGTCGACACCGAGCATGCGCAGGCAGCCGGGGGTCACGGCATGATCGCCCAGGCGGATATCGGTGCGGCCGGCCAGCCACTGCCGGAGCATCTGGTAGGCGTCGTCCGGGATGTGCGCCTGCATCCGCGCCAGGTGGACAGCCTCGGCCAGTTGGTTGTGCAGGTGCGTGGTCCAGGTCTGGCGTACCAGGGCCTTTTGCGCGGCTTCTTCGGGATTGAGCACCGCGGTGAGATGCGTCTGGTAGCGTTGCCCCAGGTCGAGGGTGCGGCACAGCGTGGCGAAGCGCTCCGGCGCCAGGGGCAGGGTACGGTCCTTGTCGTAGGCGCCGATCCGCACGTCGGCGGTGCTGTGGTCGTGGGTGATGAACTCGTCGCCCTCGTTGGGCGGCTGGGCCGCTTCGCCGGCGGTGAAGTTGTGCAGGGCGGCCTCCAGCAACGAGACATCCCAGTACCAGGTGCGCCGCTTGGGGTCGCCGGCGGAAAAGTCGAACAGCCCGCCCAGGCTGGAGGGGCGCCGTACGTGCAGGCGGCGCACGAAATAGGTGTTGCGCACGTCCAGGTCCAGGCCGGTTTCCTGCTGGATGGCCGTTTTCAGCAGCGGGGCGGCGAAGGTCTCCAGGGGCGTGATGCGGCCGAGCAGGCTTTCGAGTTGGTGCTGGCTGGTGCAGCGCGCCAGTTGGCTGTTTTCCAGGGCGCTGCGCAGGCTGGCGTCGGCCCGGCTGTACCAGGCCGGGGTGGTGGGGTTGATGTCGAGCAGCGGCTTGAGGCAGGCCGAGCCGGGTTGCGTCAGCGGCGCCGGCAGGCGGCTGGCGATAAAGGCCTGGTGGCGGTTGAGAGCCGGGGCAGGGGAGCCGGCAGCGTGGTCGCTGCCGGTTGTTGCGGTCGTTGCGGTCATGGGAGCGGGCCCGATTGTTGATTCGAAGGGCCAGGGTAGGTGCCCCGCCGCCAGGGCCTGCGGTAACTGTGCATGGCGCCGTCCGGGGGGCGTACCTCAGATTTCCAGCGGCTCGGTCAAGGCCCCCCGGATGGCCCGCTCCAGGTCGCCGAGGGTGGAAAAGGCCCTGTCGCTCACCGCCGACCAATTGGGGTCGCTGTTGACCACGAACAGCTTGCCGGCTTCGCTGACGATAGGGACCCTTTTCGTTTGTGCCTCGTGCAAGGCCCGGTAGAAAACCGCGATCGGCGCGCCTTGCGGGGAGCGTTCGACCTCGTAGCTGGCCGCGGCCAGGGCGGGGGTGGAGACCAGGGTGATATTTTCCGTCGCCAGCGTCTGCCGGAACCCGCCGAACCGCCGTTGCAGGTCCTGCTCGAGTTCATCGAAGCTGGCATAGCGCTTGTCCAGCATATCCGGCCACCATTGCTCCTTGACGTACCACTGGCCCGCGTCCCTGAGGACGGGGGTTCTCTTGAGCTTGAAGAACGACCAGTTGAGGATCGCAACCGGGTCTCCGGTCGCGGAGGTTTCGACCACGTAGTTACGATGCCGCAGGCGTCTCCAGAAACTGGAAGTCCTTTCGACCAGGGTCGAGGCATTTTGCAGTCGTTGCCGCAGTTGTGGCTCGTCCAGGGCCTTGAGGATGTTGATCTTGCGGCTGTTGCTGAACAGGTAGATGGCCGAGCTGGGGAGCGGGAGGGTATCGGTATCGATGCACTGGACGATGAGGCGGAATTTTTCCACGGCAATGCTCTGGTCCTCCAGGCACTCGAAGAAGGTATCCAGCTTCCTCTGGCTCAAGGGCAGGTGCTGCAGGTCGAATTCGTGTGAGCTGAAGAGAATCTCCGCACGCTCACGGAGGTCGGGATAACGTTCGTCGATCACCGTCCTCACGGTGTCGCGCACCGTGGCCCGCTCGGAAAGGAGCAGGCGCAGCTGCCGGGCGGTCAAGCCGTATTTGAACAGGATGTGCCGGGTATAGCTGGCCAGCCTGAGGCTCTGCCGGCGGCCGACGAGGAAGGTGAGGTCATCGGCACTGCTGGGCGGCACCAGGATCTTGTCGAACAGCGCCCGGGTGCTGGCCTCCTCATCCAGGTGCAGCGTCGGATGGGGTGGGCGGGTGAACTGCTGTCTGATTTCATCGAGCATTTCATTCGGCAGCGGGTGGTCGATGTCCTGCAGGGGGAGCCGGGAGGCGTCGTCGCGGACCATGCGGCGGATGGCTTGCCAGTCGGTGTAGCTCTGGGCCGGGCCCCAGAAACCATGGGGATTCGCTCGTTCCCGGGTGTAGATGGCCTTGAATTCGGCCAGTGATTGCTCATGGCTCAGCCAGGTTTCCAGGTTGACCACCTCAGCGGCGAAGGCTTGCTGGCGCTGGGTCTTGGAAAGCGCGAACAGCACCGTGTCACTGGCCGCAGACTCGTCCGCGGGGGGGGCGGGGTGCATCTCGATGCCCACCTCGGTTTCGCTGACCGAGGCGTAGCACAGTTTTCCAAGGCAATGCCCGCCCCCCTGGAGCCCGCGCAGCCTTTGCCACCTGCCACTGCCATTGTGCACCTGGAACAGCGGGCTTTCGCTGTGCGGGTCGATGACCGTGCGCTGTTCCGGGCCGAGCAGGCTGCTTCGGCTTTGAAAGACCTGCTCCTTCACCCGGATATACGACTTGCCCGCCAGCTCGAACACCGAGCCGTCATCCTTGACCTGTGCCACCACCGTCGTTTCGGTGACGACCACGGACGGGAGGGCGGGTGGCGGTTGCTGCGTGTCGGGCTCGACGCCGGTTTCCCGGTCCTCGACCGCGGATTCGACCCCGACGAGGTCGAGGGTTTCGGCCTCCAGGCTGAAACGCCACTCGCTGCCCTGTGGGTTCGCCTTCCAGCCGAACCCGGGGCTGCCGGTGTCTTCCAGGGGGGTGGTGCCAGCGACGATCGCTGGCACTTCATGGGCCAACTGCAGGGTCGAGATCAGGATGGCGACACTGCCGCCCAGGCGTTCCTGGGCACTCATGCCGGCAGTGAGCTCATGGACGCCGAACACCAGGTTGCCGATGTTGCCGACCACGGGAATGTAGCCGAAGGTGCTGGCCCAGATCTTTTGCGCCGTGCGCCAGTTGCGCTGGGTACTGCTGAACAGCTGGGTCTGGCTGCGGGCCTGGGCGTTCCTGGCGTTGAGCTGGGTATACAGGCTGGCGATGGTGTCGAAGGGCGCATACTTCAAGCGGTATCCGGCGGTCGCCGACCCTGTGTAGTTGAAGGCCTGCCGCACCGGGAAACTGCCCTGGAACACTGGGCGCTCCAGTTGCGCGGAAGGGTTGTCGATCAGCGTGTCGAGCAGGTTCGGCGCGCTGGGCCAGTGCGCATCCCGGCCGCCCTGGGCGTCGCAGCTGTTGAAGCGTTGCAGCAGCGTGCCCTTGTGGTTTCGGGCCCAGTGCGCGAACGCCGGGTCGCCGTTGATGGCGCTGATGGTGACGTTGCGCAGGTCGAGCATCAGCCCGCGATTGGGGCGGTGGACCTGGTCATACGGCTGGTAGGGAATGAAGGCATAGCCTTCCAGCGGATAACCATAGAGATTGGGAATGATCACCTGCCCGTTGTAATCCAGTGTGCGGATCACGGCTTTCTGCGTGGCGGCGGAGGTTTTCCCGAACAGGACGAGGTCCCGGCGCAGGCTCGCCAGCATGGCCTTGACCTGATACGCATCGGCCTCCCCGGAACGCCTGGCCTGGGCGTCCGTCACGTCGTCGAGGGCGGCCAGCACGTCCTCCTGCCAGTGGTCCCTCAGGCCCTGGCCGAGCGATTCCAGGTCCCTGACCCGCTGCCGGTCCTGTTCCGACCTGAACTGCTCGTACTGGAAGTTCAGCACGCTGCCGCTGTTGTCCGGGGCGTCGTGCTGGTGCAGGCCGGCGGCGATCTCCCAGGCGGCATAGGTGCGCTCGTAGCGGCTGGAGGTGCGTTCCTCGTTGGCGAGGGTGCGGGTGGCGCTGGTGTAGATGATGGGAATCCTTTCCTGGGGATCAAGGCTGGCGGCGAGCAGCCCGGCGCTGATATAGCCCTCGGGCCGGGTGAAGGGCTGATGGGTCATGAAGTGGCTGTTTCTCTGCGCTTCACTGCCTTTTTCCGTGTTGGCCAGGCTGGTACGCACGCGGGTGGCGTAGGCGTCGAGGCGCCGTTCGCGTTCGGCCAGGGTCAGGCCCGGGGTGGGCGGTTGCGCGGTGAGGCTGCCGTGGATGATGTCGGCCTGGACTTGTCGGATATCCGGCGTGAGCCCGATGGGCGTCGACGGGTGCTCCGAGGCGAAGTGCCGTGACAGCAGGGTGACGAAGGCCTGGACCCTGGGGTTGTTCTCGACCCCGGGACTGTCGTCGAGTGCCGAGTGGACAATACTCTGCACCAGCGCCGCAGCCTTCTGGCTGTTCACCTCGCCAGGGCTCAGCCAGGCCCACAACAACTGCGAAGGGCTCAGGTTGGCGAGGCTGTCCTGCGAGAACGTCCGATGGGGCAGCGCCGATTGCAGGAACTTCAGCGTCAGTTCGGCGATGCTGGTGCCATCGGCCTTGAAGGCCGGGCTGGGGAGAAGGTTGTCGCCCGGCGGGAGCTCGATGACGTGGCTCTCAAAGGCCGAGCTGACAGCGGACAGCTCCGCTGCCAGGGTAGTGCTGCGGTTCTCGTGGTTCATGTGGGCGGCTTCGTGGCTCAGGTTGACGGGTTGGAGCGGGGCTCTTCCAGGGGCTGAAACTCCACTGGCCGGCCCAGGTGGGTGATCAGCAGGGCCAGGGAGTCGGCGTTGTTGAGAATCACATCGGTGCGCTTGCCCGCGTCGGAGTAAAAGACCCGCCGGGCGCTGTCCAGGTCGCGGGTGCCGGTGAGGCTCAATGCCCGCTGCCTGAGGTCGCCTTCCAGATCGTTCCAGCGCAGCTCGTAATCATCGAGGGTCTTGAACAGCTCGTTGCCCGGTGTGGTGGCGGACAAGGCATTCCGTTGCAGTTCTTCGAGCACCAGGTGGCGAAGCCGTCCATCGGGTGTGCTGGTATCGATCAGGTCGACGAACGGACGGCTGGGGTCCAGGTAGGCGAAGTCCAGGGTTTGGAGGGTCATGTGGCTGATTTCGTGCAAAAGCACCGTGGCCATGTGGTGCCCATAGGCGTCGAAGGTGCGCGGGCGTATGGGCAGGTACACCTCCAGGCCTGGCTCGAAGAAACGTTCGGTCAGATAGATGTTCCCACCCCTTTCCCGCCTCACGGTAAAGGCCTGGTTGCCGTGATCCGGCTGCCGTCCCGAGCCGACGATGTAGCGGGACGAGTGCTGCGGGTTGAGCGAGGGCTTGAGCAATTCGTCGAGCATGACGCCCAGGCGGATCTTGAGTTTGCGGATGATGTCGTTGTCGACCTGGGCAACGCCGAGGCATTTTTCGATGAAGCGACGACGCTTGGTGTCCAGCCGCTGGCCGTTGAACAGCCGGTCCACGTTGTACAGGGCGTTGTTGAGGTATGCCACGGCTTGGCGATGGGCATGGGCGAGCATGCGGGCGCGGTTGGGATAGAGTTGCCGGATGTCGTGGATGCCGACGGCCTCCACCCGCAGTTCTTCGCGGATCGCCCATTGGCCGATGCAATGATCAAGCATTTTCATGGTGAGCCTCCTTGAGGCAGCGGTCGGCCAGGTCGAATGACCACTGTCCCCGGGAATCCTGGCGCAGCCAGGGGCCCTGGCCGCTGTCGGTGACGATGCGCCAGCGCTGTTGCTCCTGGCGTACCCGGAATACCCGACCGCCGATCGCCACGAAGGTCTGCTGGCTGGCCGGGTCGGTGTAGAGGTCGCCGGCGCTGTTCGGGGTCATGTGCTGCAGGGCGACGCGCTGGGCCTGCAGGCCCAGGAGCATGGCCTTCTGCCCGGGTGTCAGGCGCTGGTCGCCCCAGGCCGGGCTGGGGAAGGGCGATTCGGCGGGGGCGCTGGCGGGGGGCCGCGCGGCACCGCCGAGGTCGGACTGGACCCAGCCGCGGCGCGCCATCGCCAGCTTGGCCAGGGTCATGGCGAACGCCTCGATGGCCTCGCTCCAGCGACCTTGCCAGGCTTTCTGCCCGGCGTCCCTGAGTTGCGAGAGCGACTGCCAGACCAGCCACGGCAGGCGCAGCCGGCCCAGCAGCTGGGTCGCACCCTGTTGCAGTTCACCCTTGAGCCAGGACAGCGCCTTGTTCCAGAGCGAGCCCCGGCCTGCCAGGTACTGGCAACCGAGCAGGTGCTTGAACAGGCCGGTCATGTCCTGGTACAGCCGATGGAACAGATTGCCGCGCTCGGGGTGGTCGCCGAGCGTCAGGGCGCCCTTGAACGCCTGCTGCGCGTAGTACGCGTAGCGTGCCAGGGGCAGCCGTTCCAGGACCTGCTGCTGCAGGCTGGTGGAGTGCCCGAGGTCGCCGAGCAGCGCCGCTTCGCTGGGGTATTCCTGGAACACCGGTCGATCGCCCTGGGGGCAGAACAGGACACGCGGGCCCGGCTGGCTGGCGTGCGGACCGATCAGGTAGAACCCGGCCACCGGGTCGGCCGGCGTCTGCGCGCCACTTTGCAGTTGCAGTGGCTTGAGTTCGATGTGCTGCCCATCGAGCGGCAGGCGCGCGACACCGTCCGGCATGGCCAGCAGGTGCTTGATGTAGGCGTGGGCCTTTTGCGAGAGGGTGTTGCGCAGCCGTTGCACGAAGGCGTGCAGCAGGCCCTGCCAGAAGCTGTGCCGGCTGAACGCCGGACGGCGATGGGCGTTGTGCAGCACCTCGGGCGACAGATGCGATTCGAGCAGTGCGGCGTAGTGCTGGCCGATGTCCGCCTCCTGCACCAGGGCCTTGATCCGCTCGTCGGTCAACGTGCCGGGCAGGCTGCCTGCGTCGCTGCTGAGGCTGATCGCGCGCGGCCTGATGTCGTCGACATGGCGCAGGGCGAATTCGCTCAACGGTTCGCTGAGCGGCAGCGCCGCCTCGCGCGGAGTCAGCCAGACGGTGATCCGCTGCGGGTCCAGCCTGGCCTGGGGAAAGTCCCGCGCCAGCAGGCTCTTGAGCTTGGTGCGGGCGGTCTCGCGGATATCGGGAATGCCCTGGTGGTAATCATCGGTGGTCGCGGCGTCCTGGCGATAGCGGTCGAGCAGGGCGGCCAGGGCGAACTGCTGGCTGTCGCCGGCGCTCCTGAGCCAGGGCGGCAGCGCCAGGTGGGTGGCGCTGTTCTGCGCCGCTTGCAGCGCCCGTTCGAGCATGGGCACGGTGGCGTGGCTGTCCAGGCAGCTTTGCAGGTGCTGGTGCAGGTTGTCACCCTTGTAATCCGAGGTGACGGCATGGTTCAAGTCGGCCAGCGCCTTGTCGATCAGTGAGTTGTAGCGATTGTTCTGCAGGCCGTTGTGGATCAGCTCGAAGCCCAGGCTCGGGTAGGTCCGGCGGTTGCCGCGCTGCGGCGTGACGATGGGCAAATGCGGGGGGCTTTGCTCTTGCGTGGTGTTTTCCAGCAGGGACAGGCGCTCCACCGGGTCATGCAGGCGCCGCTGCAACTCGTTGTCGGCGCTGTGCAGCGAGTCGAAGGCTTCGGCGCCCTGGGCCGGAGTCCAGAGCAGGGTTCTGCCGGAGTGCTCCTGGTCCAGGCCGCCGTGGGCGGTGAGCAGGAAGCAGTTGTGCAGCCTGATCGGCGCGGCTGCGGTGTCGGGTCTGTAGGTGAGGGCGAAGGCGTCCGGGATGAACCCGTGCAGGCCCGGGCGCTCGTCGCGGCGATGGCTGTCGAGCAGGTTGTCGAGCAGGTCCAGGTCGCCGGCGTTGAGGGCGCCGCGCATTTCCTTGAGTTGCACTTCCTGGCGCAAGCCACTGCGGATCGCCTCGTGCAGGGTGCCGGACAGCTCGCCATAGAGCGAGCGTTGCCGGCGCAGGTACTGGCCGAGCAGGTCCGGCAGCAGGGTGGCGACGATCCGGTTGAACGGTTCGATCTCCAGGTTGGTCACCCGTGACCAGCCGCCGTCGGCGGTTTTGCTGAACAGGCCGCTGGTGGTCTGGTCGGGTTCGCCGCTGCCGTCGGTCAGGCGTTCGAGCACATGGTCCACCACGCTCCGCGACGTCAGCGGGGGCAGGCTGGGGTCGCCGACCTCGGGCAGTGCCGAGGCGTAGTGGTTGAGGTAGAGGTTGTCGGGCGAGAGATTGTGCAGTTTCGCCTGCTTCAGCGCGCTGGACAGCTCGCCGCGGATGAAGTCCTTGAGTGACGGACGTTTTTGCAGGCCCTCGCTGAGCCGGGCCTTGAGCTGTTCCAGGGTCGCCAGTTGGTGCCGGGCGGTCTCCAGGGTTGGCCGCAGGGTTTTGATCAGCGGCTGTGACGCCGGTTTTTCGCTGGGTGACAGATCCAGCCGATGGCTCCAGCGCGGGCCCGTGGCCAGGGCCGGCAGCCGGAGGGAGATCAGGCCGCGGATATCCAGTGCGCTGTCGAAGGCCGCCGGCAGCACCAGGGCGCCGTCGCTGTCGCGATAGCGCTTGAGCACGTAGCTGACATTGTCCAGCAGCTTGCTGATGACGCGGCTGAACAGCGTATCGAAAATCGACAGGGAACTGGCGATCAGCGCGACGCCGGTGAGGGACGCGCTCTGGAGTTCGGCGCGTTCGCGCAGCGACAGGCCCAGGTGCCAGTCTGGGTCTTGCCCGGGCTGCTGTAGTTGCGTCCTCACCGATTCCAGCAGCGCCGCCTGGCTGTCGAAGGCCTGCAGCCGATCGGCTCCATACAGCAGGTATTCGGCGGAGCGGCGGCCCAGGTTGTGGACCACGAAGGCGTTGGCCAGCGGGTACGAGCCGGCGCTGGACTGGACCATCAGGGTGTACAGCGCCACGGCGCCGAGCCGGGAGCGGTCCAGCGGATAGAGGGCGCTCAGCACCGGGTAGTCGTCGGCGGCGATTTCATTCAGGTCCTGTTCCCGGTGCAGCAGCTCGGCACGAAAACGGCTGCCCAGGGCGTCGACGAACAAGTGCCGGCGCGGCTGGCCGATAGCCAGCGGGGCGTCCCAGAAGGCGTTGAGCCGGCTTTGCAGGTGGCCTGGCAACTGGCCGGCGAGGGTGAGCAGGGTATTTTCCCAGACCGCGGTGTCCGCTGCCTGCGCGGTGTAGCCGGGGGCGAGGAACTCGTGGACCTGGTCGCCGGGCCACGGGCCGTGGTTGTAGCGCTCCAGCAGGGTCTCGGTCAGGGAGTGGGTCGAGAGGGCGCGCAGCGGCAGCCCGCTGGTCGATTCCGCCGCGCTGGGGGCCTGGTGGCTGATCACCCGCAGGGCCTTCAGGTTGGCCTGGGGAAAGCGCTTGCCCAGGGTGCTGTCGAACAACTGATTGAGCAGGGACTTGAGGCTGGGCAGTTCCAGCAGTTCGTCCTGCAGGTCTTTGAGGGTGATGTCGAGGTAGGTGTTGATGGCCTGGCGCCGGTCATCCAGGACGATGCCATGGATCGGGCGGGTGATCAGCGCCGGCAGTGGCTCCAGGCCGATGGCGTTGCGGATGTGCAGCGGGACGAAGCGCAGCAGTTCATCGCGCTGGGCCGGGACGGCCAGGCGTTCGCGTACTTTGGCCAGGGCCAGGTCGCGGGAGCCGAAGCGTTCCAGGCCGAATGCCGGGGTGCAGAGGAACACCGCGTGGCCGGCGGCGCCGCTGGCCAGGAAGCTGCCGGCCAGGTCCGCCGTGGTCGCGCCCTGAGCGACGATGAGCAGCTTGTCGACGTACATCGGCTCATCGAGCGCCTCGCGGGCGTCCTGGTTCGCCAGGTACAGGTTGCTCAGCCAATTGCGCTCGGCGCTGCCGATGGACAGCGCCTGTTCTTCGGCGCTGAGGGTGCTGCGCAACTCCGCGGCCTGGGACAGCAGGTAAAAGGGAGGTTGATCGGGCATGTAGGGTACCTTGATGGGGGGAGCGGCCACGCCGCGCGGAGGCGGGGCGGGGCCGCTGGAATGCCGGCCACGCTACCGCGACCGGCGCGGGCGGGGCGGTAGATAGTGCTGGCGCTGGCTCACAGCCCGTGCTGTTGGCGCAGTTGCTCGGTCAACTGCGCCAATGCCCGCTGGTAGGTCCTGGCGATACGTTCGGCGTGGCTTTTGTAGGCACTGTCGCTCATGGCCCGGAGGAACGCTTCGGTCTGGGTCAGGCCCAGGGTCCGCGCCGACTGGCTGATGGTCTGTTGCAGTGCGTTCTTGCGTGCCAGGTCCAGGGCATCGCCGGTGAACCATTCGCGTTGGGCGTCCAGCAGGTCATCGAGCGCGCCGATCATGTCGTCGCGTTGCTCCCTGGGTTCCTTGAGCCGGGTCTGGCCGTAGCGCTCCAGCAGGTATTCTTCCCAGAACGGCTGCTCCAGCAGGCGCCTGGCCGCTTCGCCGGGCAGGCGCTCTTCGGCCAGGATGGCCCGACTGGCCTGTTCCAGTGTCGCCCGGTCGACGTTCGCCTCCTGGCTGTAGAGCATGCTCCCGGCCTGCCAGGGCAGGTCCAGCCGGTCGGCCAGGCCGATGCGGAAGGCCAGGTGGATTTCCGCTTCATGCACGGCTTCCTGGCTGTTGCGGCGCGCCTCGATCACCTGGCGGGCCCGCTGCTTGACCTGGGCCAGGCGGGCCTTGCCGCGCGCCAGCCGCAACAACGGCTCTTCGCGCTGTTCGAGGGGCAGGGCCCGGGCCTCGTGCAGCAGCACTTCCAGGCCCATGTCGTCGAAGGTCACGGTCATGCCGTCTTCACAGGTATCGGCCTCGATCATGCTGCCGCTGGTGTCGACCGCGCGGTTGGCCATGAGGTACAGCCGGTGGCGCAGGCTGCTGTCCTGCTCGGCGGCCTTGACCATGCGCCAGACCCGATCGAGCAGTTGCGGGCGGTGGGCGCCGTGGCCCTGGAGGTAGTCGGCGGAGTTTCGCAGGTCGGCCAGCACCTTGAAGAAGGCTTCGGAGGCCTCGATATCGTCGCTGGCCAGGCGCAGCCAGGTGTCGCGCCGCAGTTCGTGCTCGGCGGTGTCCGGGCCCGGCAGCCAGGGCGCGCTGTCACGCGGCACCGGCGAGGCGCTGCCCCAGCGGTTGTGGTGCTGGCTGGCCTGGGAGTGCGGGCGCGAGTTGTTGCTCGACTCGGAAAGGTCGTCACTCTCGGGCAGCACTTCCAGACCCAGGTCGATGCCGGTCTGCTGGCGGTAGCGGGCGATGCGTCGATGCAGGTCGGCGGGGATCAGGTTGGCGTCGAGGTTGATCGACAGGTTGAGTTGCTGGCGGGCGGCGCTCAGGCCGAAGACTTCGTCGGGAACCTGGCTGATGCGGTTGTCCCGCAGGTCGAGGCGGCGCAGATCGGGCAAGCGGTCATAGCCCTGTGGGATCTCGCGCAGGCCGGTATTGCGCAGGTTCACGAAGCGCAGGGCGGCCAGCGGGCGCAGATCGGGCAGGCTGCCCAGGTCCGGGTTGTTTTCCAGGTTGAGGGTTTGCAGGTGGCGCAACGGGCTCAGGGGGCTCGTGCCGGCGGCGGGGATGACCAGTTGGTTGTTTCTCAGCTCCAGGTGCGTCAGCCGGCTCATGTGCGCCAGGGCCGCCGGCAGGCGCGTGAGCAGGTTGCCCGAGAGGTTCAGCCGCAGCAGGTTGGGGAACGCTCCCAGAAACCGCTCCAGCGATGGCGAGTTCTGCAGCGTGATCGAACGCAGGTGCAATTCGGCGACATGCACGAAGCGCCCGGACAGCAGCGGCAGGCTGTCCAGCGGGTAGCCGGTGAGGGTGAGTTCATGGCCGGGCACGCGCGTGCCCTGGTGGTCGAGGACGATCGGGTCGCCCTCGTGGTCGATGGCGCGATCGGTTTCGTGGCGCCAGCAGCGCTTGAGCTGGACGGCGAAACGCAGTTTGCCGTTGCCCTCGGCGCCCTGGGGCTCGCCGACCCAGGCCTCCAGCTCGTTTTCCAGGGTGCGGTATTCGCCTTGCAGGGCGCGCAGCCGGCCGATCGCCGCGCCCTGGCCGAGGTCGCGCAGGCCGTGCAGGGTTTCCACCTGCGCCAGCGACAGGTTCGGGTACAGCTCGCGGGCCAGCCGGCTGACGAGGGATGTGCCCGGACCGTTGCCCGCGCCGCGGCCGCTCAGGGCGTAGCCGACCCGGCCATCGGCCAGGCGCAGTGGCGAACGCCAGCGTGGCCTGATGGGCGGCAGCGACAGGTGCCGCGCCAGTTCCGCGCGGGGCAGCGGCGGCAGGGCGCGCAGGGCCTGCTTCAGTTGCGCGCCCTGGCCGACATGGGGAAAACCCAGTGCCTGGCGCTGGGCATCGGGCAGGGCGTGCAGCACGCTGGCGTACAGGTCGTCGGCACCGTGCAGTTCCTGGCCCTGATCGTCATGGGCCTCGTAGCGTTCGCCGTTTCTCACCAGCACCTTGCGGATCGGCGCCGTCTCGGGGCCGAGGCTGTCGAGCAGGGGGCCGGCGAAGAAGCGGTCCCGTACCTCCAGGCGGACCTGGCTCGACCAGCCCGGCAACTTGCCGAGCATCAGCAGCACCAGGCGATACCCCTCGGCCTGGCTGACCGAGTCGAGGTACAGCGGCTCGTACAGGCGCGCCAGGCGCACGTTGCGCAACAGGTAGCGGGCTTCCTCGGCCAGGCGCAGCGGTACCCGGCCGGCGGCCAGGCGTTTGCTTTCGTTGCCGTCGGCGGCGCGGGCCAGCTCCTCGGCCAGGCGGTCCGGCAGGCCGGGGAAATCGCGCTGCAACAGGGCGGCCCCCGGTTCGCCACGGCTGGCGGCCGTGCGGTGGCGGTAGTGGGATTCGAACAGGTCCTGGCGGCGCTTGAGCGCAGCCCCGGCCAGGCGTCGGCGCAGGGCCGCGACCCGGGCCGCCAGGCTGGTGCTGCCCTGGCCGAACTCCTCGCGCAGCAACAGGCGGATTTCGCTGTCGTCGAGCGGGTCCAGCACCTGGCGGAGCAGGTCATCGGCCTCCAGCTGCGGCCAGCTCACCTCGATCCGTGGCACCTGGGCGTCGATGCCCGCCGGGTATTCCTGAAGCGTGCGCCCGGCATCGTCGAGCAGCCGCAGGACCCGGGTGGCCGGCCAGACCGGGTCGCTGGTCAGCAGTTGTAGCTCCATGTGCAGTTCGTCGAGGGTGCCGCCCGAGTTGCCACCGTTCTCCAGGCGTTGCAGCAGGTGCGCCAGCTCGCGGTCGAGGGCGAAGCGGGTCACGCTGTCGCTGAGCAGTGCGGGGGTTCGCCCGCGGTTGTGATGCAGGGCGCGCAGCACGTCGTTGTCGACGCCGCTGATGTGCAGGACACGCTGCGCGGCGCTGGCGTCGAGGCGCGCGGCTTCGGGGCCGAGGCGCTGGAACAGGCGGGCGTCGGACCAGCCCAGGGGCCGTTCGAAGGCGTGGCGCCAGGCGCCGGCGCCATTGCTGTGGAATTCGGGGGCGTAGGGGTGCAGCAGTTCCTCGGCGCGGCCATGGCGGGCACGATAGCGTCCGGCCCTGCGCGGGTCGGCGTGCAACTGGTAGTAGCCGTCGTCCAGCGGCAGATAGCGATGGTCCAGGTACTCGTGCAAGCCCAGCCGATCCGGCTGGGAGCGGGCCGGCAGTTGCAGCGGGTGCCGATAGGGGCCGAGGTCGGGTTTCCACAGCCGGGTGATGCCCTGGCGCACGCTGACCGGGATCAGCCCGTCGACGAAGGCCGAGCTGTCCAGATGCGGCAGTACCACGCCGGCGCTGCCGATGAAGGCCAGGTTCATCACCACGCCGAGCAGTTGGGCCCAGGCCTGGCGGGTTTCCCCGGCCTCCCAGGCCTCGATGCCGGCGTAGACCTCATGCAGCAGGCGGGTGCCCATGGCCAGCAGCATCACCTGGCCGACGCCGGGGATGAACACCAGCAGGTTGAGCAGGTCCATGGCCGCGTCGGCGAAGCCGAGGAAACGCGCGATACGTGCCTGGCGATCCTCGTCGTCGGTGGGCACCGCCAGGGCCCGGGCGTCGCCGAGCAGGCGCTCGATCCTGGATTCGCACTGCTCCCGGAGCAGGTTTGGCAGCGAGGGGCGGCTGTCCGTCGGCAGGTACAGTTCGATCAGGTCCAGCCCCACGCGCCGTTCGGGATCGACGGCGTAGTCGTCCCACAGGTCATGGCGGTCGCCGGGGTCCAGGCGTTTTTTCAGCGCGCTGAAGAACGCCGGCTGTTCGCGCAACGCAATGAACCCGGCGAAGAAACGCCGGAACCGGGCGCTGTGCAGGCGCGTGCGCAGGTCGATCATGAAGTCCGTGCTGGAATCGTAGTGGCGCAGCGGATGCAGGTCGTCGTTGGGCAGGTAGACCAGGCAGCGCCGCGGTGACGGGCCGGCGTCGGGGCGCAGGAACAGGACTTCGTCGAGGTCGACGCCGAGCATCCGCAGGCGCGCGGGCTGCACCGGGTGGCCGCCCAGGCGCAGGTCCGTGCCGCCGGCCAGCCAGTGCGTGAGCATCTGGTAGGCATCGTCCGGGATGTGCGCCTGCATCCGCGCCAGGTGCACCGCCTCGGCCAACTGGTTGTGCAGGTGGGTGGTCCAGGTCTGGCGGACCTGGGCCTTTTGCGTGGCATCGGCCGGGTTGAGTACCGCGTGCAGGTGTTCCTGGTAGCGTTGCCCCAGGTCGAGCTGGCGGCACAGCGTGGCGAACTGCTCGGGGCGCAGGGACAGCGCGCGCTCCCGGTCATAGGCGGCGATCCGCACCTGCTCGGTGCTGTGGTCGCGGGTGATGAACTCGTCGCCTTCGGCGGGCGGTTTGGCCGCTTCGTCGGCGGTGAAGTTGTGCAGCGCCGCTTCCAGCAGCGTGACATCCCAGTACCAGCCACTGACCTTGGGGTCGCCGGCGGAGAAGTCGAGCAGCCCGCCCAGCCTGGCCGGACGCGGCGTTTGCAGGCGGCGCACGAAATAGGTGTCGCGCACATCCAGCTCCAGCCTGAAGGTCTGCCGGATCGCCAGTTGCAGCAGCGGCGCGGCGAAGGCTGCCAGTGGGGTGATCTGGCCGAGCAGGCTTTCGAACGGGTGCTGGCTGGCGCAGCGCGCCAGTTGGCTGGCCTCGAAGGCGCCACGCAGGCTGGCGTCGGCCTGGCTGTACCAGGCCGGGGTGGTGGGGGGGATGTCGAGCAGCGGCTTGAGGCAGGCCGAATGCCGTTGCTTGAGCGGCGCCGGCAGGCGGCTGGCGATGAACGCCTGGTGGCGGTTCAACTGGGGGGCAGGGGAGGCGGCACCAGGGGTGGCGCCGCTCGTAAGGGTTGTAGTGGGTACAGTCATTGGCACGGGCCCGTTGAGTGATTCGAACGGGCAGGTTAGGCGCCGTCTTATCCTGGGCTGCGGTAGGTATGCATGCTGCCTGGCTCGACATCGAGGTCGTCGGGCGGGCTGGCGAGTCCCTGCGCTTGCGGCGCCTCGGCACTGTTCAGCGTGCGGATCTGCTCATCGCTGTAGCCGTGGTTCAGACGCAGTTCCTCATCCGCCTTGACGGTTTGGCTGGTGAACAGTGCCGTGAGGAAATAACGGTCCTTCTCGATACAGCCGTCATGGGTGCGGATGTCGACGGGAAAGGCCACGGCCTCGACGTTGTAGCCACTGCGGGCCTGCCTGGCGGGCACACCGTCCTCGTACTCGAAGATCGTGTTGATCCGCGACAGGATGTTGTCACCACTGAGGCACGGCAGGGCCGTTCGTGGCTGGCCGTCGCGAAAGCGGATCAGTTCCAGCGAGCGCTCATACTGGACCCAGGTGGCGAAGGGGTCCAGGCGATGCTGGCAGACGATCAGCGGAATCAGCATGCCGCCATAGACACCGAGCAGTTCGCCGCTGGCCAGGTCGCGGCGGGCCGTGACGTGGAAGCGGCCGACCAGGTGCTGTTCGTCGGCGGAGCGCATGTGCTGTGCCTTGAACCGCCTGATGCCGAGCTTTCTTTCGTACAGCCGTGCCACTTCTATCCCCTGTGCGAGGTAGGGCAGCAGTTGTTGTGCTCGTGCCTGGGACTGGGCGCTGCCGGGTGTACTGGAGTAGTGCAGCGCGATGACGGTCAGCGCCTGTCCATCCAGGTCCCGCAGGGGGTAGCGGGCATTGTCGATACGATCGTAGGTCAGCGGTGAATTCAGCTGGGTACGGTAGGATTTGGGCGTCTCCAGGCGCTTGTGCTGTGCCTGGGTGAACAGGCTGTTTTGCGCCGGCTCGTCGGCGCTGTCGTTGGCCGTCGGTACCGGCAGGCGTTGCGCCTTGTCCAGCAGGCGGTGCTTGTGGTCCGGGTCATGAAGCGTCCACCTGGGGTTGGATCGGCTTCGGCGTTGCAGCAGCGGTTGATAGAAACCGTAGGGGTTGCTGGCGTTGAGCAGGCGCCAGCCTTCGGGTGTCCAGGCCACCGGGTAATAGCGGTGACGTTCGAGAATGTAGTAGGGGTGGGCATGGTTGGAGAGGGGGCGGCGATTGAGGTTCCGGTAGACCCCGTCGTCGCCCGGCTGCAGGCCGGAGACCACCCGGCCGGGAACCGCGAACTGCACCGGCAGGGGCGCGGCGGAAGCGCTCATCGGCGGTTCCGGGAAGCGTTGCAGGGCACGCACCGCGGGCACCTGATCGCGCAGCCTGGTGGCCTGGCGAAACAGTGCACGTTTCAGGTCGGTGGTGGTCTGGTCTTCCTCCAGGCTGATCTCATTGCGCCGGCCCAGGTCCCGTTGTGCCCGGGTGGGCAGAGCCTGCCACAGGGCCTTGTAGAAATCGGGTTCGCTCGCCAGGGTCTTGCCCTGGCGGTCCTGAATCTCGTACAGGGCGTTCCTTTTCAGCAACCGGCGGTAGTTCAGACTGCTGTCCGTGCCGATTCCCTGGATGGGCGTGCACCGCGCGGCTTCGGCTTCCATGAACTCAAGGCGCATATCCGCCGGCCAGCCGGCCAGGGTTTCGAACAGCGAGAAGGCCAGGTGTTCGCTGTGCCGGGCATGGGGCCAGTCCGGGTGCAGGCCTTCGAATACCCGTGAAACGTGAAGCTGCTCCAGGGCCCGCTCGATCTCCCTTGCAAGGCATGGCAGCGTGGGTTGGCTCTGCTCCAGAAGCGCCAGGGTGAAATCCAGATCCTGCAGGAAGCTCAAGGGCAGCTCGGGATACAGGACCCGCAGGCGCTGCTGCTGTGAGGTGTCGGGTTGCTCGAGCTGTCGATACAACTGGTCGAACAGCTCGGGCATCCACTGTATTTCATCGACCTCGATCCACTGCGAGCCCTTGGGGTACTGGATGAACTTGCGTGATTTCTGTTTCCTGATGCGCAGCGAGGTTTGCGCAGGCGCATCCGGCAGCAGTTGCACCAGCAGCGAACGGATTGCCGAGCAGAGTTCGGCGCAGTGGCTGTCTGACCCCCGATCGAGGCTGGAACCCTCGATTTCCTTGACGATCCACAGGCGCTTGAGGCTGTCGAGCAACTGTGGCGAGGCACGACGGCTGTGTCGATGGAGTTGCTGCAACGTCTCCAGGCTGACGTGTCCCAGCAGCAACAGGGCATCGGCCAACGGTCGCGGCAATTGTGCCGCCCGGGGCGACAGGCGGGCGAGCAGCGTCGACTTGGGCCACTGCCTGGTGTCCTCGTGTATCGTTCGCCAGGCGCCGACGCCGTTGTGCAGCAGCGGCGGCGAATAGAGCGTCGGCTGGGTCGGGCTGACGATATGCCAATGACCGCTGGCGTCGTTGTAGCGGACTTCGTAATAGGTGTCATTGAGCAACAGGTAGTATTTATTGGTCCACTCATGCAGGCCCAGTGCGTTGGTTTGCCATTGGCCATCGGGCAGGCGCAGCGCCACCCGGTAGTGACTGGGGTCGGGGTTCCAGAGGCGGGTATGGCCGTGTGCACGAACGGGGATCAGGTCGGGCAGCGAGCGGGCTTCCCTGTGCATCGCTGGGGTCACCTGGCCACCTGCCCGGGCCTCGATGATATTGAGCAGATGCAGGGCGCCGGCCTGTCGTTGCGCCTTGCTCCAGGTGTGGATGTCCTGGTAGACCAGGTTCGTATCGATCATGTCCAAGGGGTCCGAGAGGGTTCGCTTGAACCTGGGGATGGAGTCCTTGAGGCTGGACAGCAGGTTCAACCCGGCCAACTGAAATTCGTCGAGCAGTTTTTCCCGCTCGGCGGCCTTCACGTCTTCCGCGGAGGGCGCCAGCCGTCCCAGGTCGCTCATCAGGTGCAGCAGGCGCAGTCGGTGGATTTCCTCGAACAGCTCCACCTCGATCCAACTGGAAAGGTCGACGATATGAATGTGCGCTTCGCTAGAGGCGTGCAGAGCAGTTTTCAGTTTTTCCCGCAGCAGGGGTTCCTGGTGATCGATCGGCAGGAGCTGGCTGATCCGCTGCCGAGTGCGAGCCGTTTTCAAGTGGGCTACGAGTGCCACCTGAAACATCAGCAGCGAGCTGTATTCCTGAAGGGGATACTCGGGGTGGCCGGGGAAGTACACGGCGCACCGGCCCCGGTCATTCTCCGGGTCGGCCGCGAAATGGATGACGCCCGGCAGCACCTGGCCCAACAGCCTGACCCGATGGCACAGCAGGCGCTTGCCGAAGGTCTGGTTGCGAGGGAGCAGAAAGACCTTGAGCGCCTTGGTGCACTCAAGGCTGAGGTGGCCACTCAGGTAGGCCATCTGCAGCTCGGCATTGAAGCGGTTGCGCTGGTGGTCGATGAACAGCTGGTGTTTTTCGCCGGAAGGCCGGGGTTTGTTAGCCTCGCTGCTGTCGTCGAGTGTCTGCCTGAGGTGTTGCAGGTACTTGCCGCCCAGGTCGAGGTGGCGGCAACGCCGGGCGAACACTTCGGGTCGCAGGCTGCTTTTGACGCCCTTGGCCTTGCCCGTGAGGTAGATGGCCGAACCGCTGCCGAACGCCGTGCTGCGCGTTTCCCAGTCTTCGAAGTTGAGCAGGGCGGCTTCCAGCAGGCTGTGCTCGGGGCTGGCATCGTAGATGGGCTGCCAGAGGAAGCTGTCGCGGTGCCAGGTCTTGTCCAGGGTGGCCCGTTGCATGTCGTGCAGTTCGGGGTGGTCCGCCTTGAGGTCCAGTTCCAGGATCGGTTCGGCAAAGGCATCCAGGCTCATGAGGGGGGCCAGGAACTCGGCGGCCCGCGTTGCGGATTGATAACAGGTGAGCAAGGCTTCACGCAGGTCGGCGCGTTGTTCGGCGGAGGTGTTCTTCAGCCAGTCCGGTAGGCGACGCCAGATGAAGCGTCCGTAAGGCAAGGCGGCAGGGGCTTGAGGTGTGCGCGGCATGTCAGGCGACCCTCGGCTCGAGTTCCTGCAGGGCCTGCTGGGTGAGGCGCTCCAGTTCGTCTTCGTATTCGCGGGCGATTGCCTCGTAGAGGGCCTGGTATTCGGCGTCGGTCATGCTGCGGGCGAACACCGCCTGGTCCGACATGCCGAGGATACGGGCCGCGGCCTGTATGGCCGACTTCAGCCGGGCCTTTTCCGCCGCGGGCAGGCCGGCGCTGGCGAACCAGCGCTGTTGCGCGCTGTGCAGGTCATCCAGGGCGCCGCCCTTGTTGTCGCGCAGGGCTCTTTTCGCATCCAGTTCCTGCAGGTACTGGATGTCCAGGTAGTCCCGCCAGAACCCTTGCCGCAAGGCTTCCCTGACCCGGTCCAGGGGCTGTCGTTCGAGGTCGAGGATGCTGGCGTAGGCCCGGTCCAGCTGGTCCTGGTCGATGTTGGCGATCTCGCCGTATTGCATGGTCGAGGCCTGCCAGGGCAGGTTCAGCCGTTCGACCAGGCCGGTGCGGTAGGCCAGGTAGACTTCCGCCTCATCCGGGTTGCGCCCCTCGGCCTTGCGCCGATTGATCTCCGCGCGCGCCTGCTGGTTGACCCGGTTCAGGCGGGATTTGCCCCGGGCCAGTTCCAGCAGGCTGGCTTCGATCTGCTGCGGGGTGGGCTGGGCATAGGCCTCGTGTTCCAGCACATCCAGGCCCATGTCGCTGAACACCACGGTGATGCCGTCTTCGCAGGCGTGGGTATCCGGGGCGTTGGCCTTGAGCAGCAGCTTCTCGCGCAGCGCGGTGTCGGCGACCATGGCGCGGACCATGCGGCGGACCTTGTCCAGCACCCGCGGGCGCAGGTGGGTGTCCAGATAGTCGGCGGACTTTTGCAGGTCCTGGATCACCCGGAAGAACGCCTCGGACTGCTCCGCCGGCTCTTCATTGGCCAACAGCAGCCAGTCATTGTGAAAGGCTTCCTGCTCCTGGGGCGCCAGCCCCTGCAGCCAGGCCTCCCCATCCCGGGACACCGGGCCGCGGGGCAGGTGCGGGTTGTGGATGGGCTCATCGTCGAGTGACAGGTCATCGTCCTCCGAGTCGATCGGCAGCTCCAGGTTGAAGTCGATATCGGTCTCTTCGTAGTACTCGACGACGTCATCGAGGTTGTCGATGGGGTTGTTGAACAGGTCGAGGGCCCTGGCGATCCGCTGTCCTTCCTGGCTGGTGCGCAGCAGCGCCGACGGTACATGGGTCAGGCGGTTGGAGCGCAGGTTCAGCAGGTTCAGCCCGTGCAGTCGTTCAAAACCGCTGGGCCAGGTCGCGAGCCCGCAGTCGTTGAGGTAGAGGTAGACCAGTTCGGTCATCGCGCTGAAGTCCGGTGTGCGTCCCAGTGCCGGGTTGCGACCCAGGTTCAGGCTTCTCAGGCGGGTCAGGGCGGCGAGGCGGCTGGCGTCCTGTGGGGTGAGGACGATGCGGTTGCTGCTCAGGTCCAGGTGGGTCAGTTGCGTCATCGATTCCAGGCGCGCAGGCAGTTCCTGGAGGATGCCGCCGCGAATGCTCAGTTGCTGGAGCCTGGGGAAGCGCGCGAGAAACCCGTCGATGTTGCTCGGGGCATTCGGGAAACCATGCAGCAGGGTCAGTTCGCTGACATGGCTGAAGTCCGCCGAGAGCGTGGGCAGGGGCGTCAGGTCGCCCATGGTGAGGAAGTTGAACTGGACACCGCCCAGGGTGGAACTGGTGGAAGGGGCGCGGCGCCAGCAGCGTATGAGACTGTCCGCCAATTGGCTGCGCAACTGCTGGTTGGCGATGGACCCCGGGGCGGCCGTCGACCAGGCATCGAGTTCGGCGCAGAGGGTGTTGTATTCGGCCTCCAACGCTTCGAGACGGCGCACGGCCGCGCCTTCGTTCAGGCCCTGCAGGCCGAGAAACCTTTGCACTTCCTGCCAGGCGTGATCCGGGTACAGGCGCTCGGCCAGTTCGGTGAAGGCCGCCGAGCGTGAGCCCAGGGACCGTCCGCCGGCACCGCTGCCACTGAGAGGATAGCCGAGCCGGCCATCGGCCAGGCGCATGGGCGGTTGGTAACCGGGGCGGATGGGCGGCAGGCCGAGCAGTTTTTCCAGCTCCCGGCGCGGCGGCAGCGGCTGTTGCAGCAGGCGCTGGCGCAGGCCCTCGGCCTCGTGGGTGCCGGGAAAGCCCAGGGCCTGGCGTTCGGCATCGGGCAGGGCGTGCAGGACGCTGGCATACAGGTCGTCGGCGGCGTGCAGTTCCTGGCCCTGGGCGTCGTAGGTGTCGTAACCGCCGCCGTTGCGCACCAGGATCTTGCGGATGCTCGCCGACTCGTCGCCGATGCTGTCCAGCAGGGCGCCATTGACGGTGCGCTCGCGGATCTCCAGCCGCACCTGCCGCGGCCAGCCGGGCAGCCTTTGCAACAGGCGCAGGATCAGGCGGTCGCTGTCGGGGTTGGGCCTGGACGCGAGGTAGAGCCCTTCGACGGCACGCGTAAGGCGCTGGTTGCGCAGGTAGTGGCGCGCCTCTTCGGCCAGGCGCAGCGGTACCCGGCGGGCGTTGAGCAGTTGCTGCAGTTCGAGCGGGCGGGCGTTGCTCGCCAGCTCTTCGGCGATGGGGCTCGACAGCCCGGGAAAGTCGCGCTGGATCACCGCGGCCGCGGGCAGCTCCGACTGGGTCCGGTAGCGGTAGTGCGAGGTGAACAGGGCCTGGCGCTGCACGCTCGCCTGGGAGGCCAGCTTGCGCCGCAGGTTGGCGGTGCGGGTCTGGAGGCTGAACGGGCCGGCGCCGAATTCCTCGTCCAGCAGGGTGCGGATTTCACCCTCGGTGAGGTTTTCCAGCACGTGGCTCAGCAGGCGGTTGGCATCGAGGCCCGGCCATTGCAGGTCGATGCGGCTGACCTCCGGCGGCTGCCCGGCCGGGTATTCCTGGATCTGCGCACGCTGGCGGTTGAGCAGGCGCAGGACCTTGGTGCGCGGCCAGACCGGTTCGCTGGTGAGCAGTTGCAGTTCCATGTGCAGCTCGTTCAGCGAGCCGTCGGCCGCGGCGCCACTGCTCAGGCGCCGGATCAACTGGCTCAGGTCCTGGTCGAGCCGGAAGCGGGTGAGGCTGTCCTGCAGCAGCGCGGGCGGTGCCTGGCGGTCCATGTGCATGCGCCGCAGCAGGTGTTCGTCGATGCCGCTGGCCTGCAGGACGCGGTTGGCCGACTCGCTGTCGAGGCTGGCGGCCTGTGGGTCCAGCCGGGCAAACAGCTGCGGCTGTTGCCATTGCTCGGGCCGTTCGAATTCCAGTTGCCAGGCGCCCTTGCCGTTATGCCGCAGCAGCGGCGCGTAGGCCTCGGCGCGGTTGGGGTGGCGCAGGCGGAAGCGATGGCGGCCGTTGTCGGGGCCGACCCGGTAGTGGCGGCCTTCCAGTTTCAGGTAGGCGGCGCCCTGGTGGTGAGTGAGGCCGGTGGCGTCGGGGTGCGCCCGGCCGAGCTCGGGCAGGGTCTGTTCGTAGGGCGCCAGGTCGGCTTTCCAGAGTGCCTGTTTGCCGGGCTCGGGGCTGATCGGGTGCAGCCCCTCGATGAAGTCCGCGCCGTCGAAATCGACGTGCATCGCGGTCGCCAGGCCGAGCAGTTCGAGGTTCAGCACCACGCCGAGAAAACCGAGCACGGCCTGTTCCTGCTCATGGTGCCGCCACTGCTCGATGCCGTTGAAGAGCTGCACCAGCAGTTGCCCGCCGGCCACCGCGAGCATGGCTTCGCCCAGCCCGGGAACCAGGAACAGCAGGTTCTCGGTCCAGTTGAGCAGGGACTTGAGGCGGGCGTTGCGGGTTTTCCGGTCCTCGTCGTCGGTGGGGACCGCGGTGACCCGCGCGTCGTCGAGCCGCTTCACGGTTTGCAACACGCAGAATTCGTCCAGCGGGTCATCGCCGAGGGAGCCCAGTTGCAATTGCAGGTCGGCATTCGTTGCCGGCTTGCGCTGGCCCGTGAGGCGGTCCAGGGGGGCCAGGCATTCGGCCAGCGCCTGGAAGAACGCCGGTTGGCTGCGCACGTGCACGTAGCGCCGGAAGAAGGTCTGATAGTGGCTGTCGCGCAGGCGTTCGCGCAGGTCGTCATGCACGGCCTGGCGCGAGGCGTATTGGCGCACGGCCCCTTTCGGCTCACCGGCGAGGTAGAGCACGCAGGGGGCCTCGCTGCTGCCCGACGGCACCTGGCGTTCGATCAGCAGGACCCCCTTGAGCAGGGCACCGTAGCTGCCGCTGGGGTTGGCGAAGTCGAGCAGGGTCAGGGTGTTGCAACTGATCGGGCGCTGGTCCCAGCTGGGCGTGCGATCCGGGTCGAGCAGGCTCTGCAGCATCTGGTAGGCGGCCTCGTCCAGCTGGCCCTGCAGCCGGGCGATTTCCGTCTGCAGGGCCAGTTCGTCGCGTTGCTGGCGCTCGAACAACTGGCGGTAGCCGGCGCGCTGACCCGGCTCGGCAGACAGCAGAAAGCCTTCGATGTGTTTCTGGTACTGGCCGCCCAGGTCGAGTTGGCGGGCCAGGCTGGCGAAGTCCGGCGGGGTGATCGCGTGCTTGAGCGGCAGGCTGCTGGTGCGCAGGATCGCCGAGCCGCGGTCGAAACCGAAATGGCCGGTTTCGCTGCTTTCGAAATTCTGCAGCGCCGCCTGCAGCAGGCTCTGGTTGACGATCTGTTCCTGGCGGGGGCTGCCGAGGGTGGCGGCGGCAAGGATGTGGACGTGCTTGAGCCGATCCTGGTACACGTCCAGGCCCGGGCCGTAGTGTTTCAGCAGGGCCTGGGCCAGCAGCGGGGCGGCAAATTCCCTGACGCTCTTGAAACCGTCGAGGTGTTTGGCCAGGGCGGCCTTGGACGCCTGGCTGCGCTTGAGGCAGGCGGCGAAGGCCTGGCGCCGCTCGAGGCTGGCGCCGGAAAGCCAGGTGGGCAATTGGTCGATGATCAGGCGGCGGTTGCGCGCCGAACGAGGGGTCGCGGTGGCAGGAAGAGGGGCTTGGGGGGAATTGGGCATGGCCTGTGGTCCGATTCGTGGTTCGAATCGGACACACTAGGGGCGGGGCCACGTGCGGATGTGGTAGGTATCTATGGCATGGCGTAGCTTCGACACAGTTGCTCGAAGGCGGGCAGGTCATCGGTCACCGCCTGCGCTTCGTACAGGGTGTCGCAGAGGCTCGGCAGGTTGCCTGCATCGAACGAGCAGAGCAGCGAGGACAGCGCCCTGGCCTGTTCGAACCCGCCCAGGGCCTGCTCCGAAATCTCCCCTTCATCGGCGAGGCGAAAGTACTGTTCGTCCAGTTCATCGGCCTTGGCGCCGAGCAGGGCGCGGTCCTGCGCCGTGGCATGGTAGCCGGGTTGCAGCAGGCGTTGCAGCGGGCCTTCGCCCAGCAGCCCGGCCACATCGGTCCTGGCGCAGGCCCATTGCGCCACCGCGCAGGCGAGCGTTCGGCGGCGGGCTGCCGGCAGGCTTTCGGCCCAGTTCACCAGTTCTGGCGCTACCGTGGCGAGTCGAGTGTTCATGTTCATACCTTCTTCAGCGATGTGGCGGGAACGGCCTGGGCCGCTTCGATCAATTCGGCACAGGGGCGGCAGATGGGCCGGCCGGCGCCGATCACCGCCACCTGGTACTGGTGCTGGGCGGCCCATTCGAGGATGTCGGCTTCGGCGTGCAGATTGCCACGGACGAAGTGCTCGTGTTTTTTCACAGTGACCCCCTTGGGCAGGTAGCCCCTGGGATTGCTGGAGGCGATGGCGGTGATCTGTCGACCGTCGGGGTCGTCCAGCAGCGCCACGGCCATGGTGGTCTTGTCCTTTGTGTAGGACGGCAGTTGCGATTGCAACTCCAGCACACGGTGGGCCACGTATTTTTTCGCCTCGGCCGGCGACATCGCCGCCTTCGGCGCGTACCGGCCACGTTTGGCCGGCGGTCCCTCGGCTGATGCCGCCTGGGCGGGCGGCAGCGCTGGCTGGCCGTCTGGCGCGGCGGCGCGCTGCCGGGCGGCGGCGTTGACCTTGAACAGCCCGATGTCCTTGAGTTTGCCGTTGGTGTAGCTGAACTGGTGGAAGCTCTTCAGATCGATCTGGCGCTCCAGGGCGAACCGGTGCCAGGGCATCAGCTTGCGTTCGGCCCTGGACAGGTCTCGCCAGGCGACCAGTTCTTCGGCGGTCATCTCATGGAATTCCACGCCATTGGCCTTGTCGACGCGAAACTGCCCTGGAGGCTTGAGTTCACCGGAGGCCTGGGCCTCATCGGCGAATACCCGGGGGTTGAGTTCGCGGGCGATGGCGAACTTTTTCCGGTTGGTCTGCTTGCGTTCCGCTGCCGACAGGTCGCGCCAGTCGACCAGGTCCTGGGCGGTGAGCGGCCGGAATGTTTCATCGCCGGGCCGGATCTTGACCTCGCCGACCGCCGTCAACTCGCCGTTGGCCTTCACATGGATCTGGAAGCCCGGCACGTCGATGCGCCGGTCGAGGGCGAAGCGGTCGCGGGAGGTCTTTTCGCGTTCGGCCCTGGGCAGGTCCCGCCACTCGATGATCTCTTCCACGGTGGGCTCGTGGTATTCGATACCGGCGGCCTGGTTGACCCGGAACTCGCCGAGTGGCTTGAGTTCGCCCTGTGTGGTGATGTGCCTGCCGAGGATGTTCGGGTTGATGTGACGGGCCACCGCGAACCGTTCCCGGCTGGTTTGCTTGCGTTCGGCCGGTGACAGGTCGCGCCAGGCCTGGATATCCGCGGCGGTGACGTCGCGCAAGGTCTGCCCGGTCTTCTGCTTGATCGAATGTTCGCCCATCACACTCAGGGCACCGTCCGCTTTGTGGCCGCGGTTGATCAGGCGGGAAAAGGTCTTCGGGTTGATGCTGTGCTCGCGGGCGAACTCGTACCAGGGGATGGCATGGCCCGGGGTCAGGTTGCGCCAGGCGTTGAGGTCATCCGCAGTGGGCGCGTGGAAGATTCGGCCTTCATCCAGGTCGACGGCATATTGCCCCTGCCAGTTCAGTTCACCGGTTTTCCTGGCCTGGCGGGCCAGGGCGCGCAACTGGATGCCGTGGTCCATGGCGAACTGGAATTGCGAGGTCTTGCGGCGGACGGCGGCGGGCATGTCCCGCCATTCCCGCAGTTGCTGTACGGTGGGCGGGCTGAAGGTGCGGCCCGCGGCCTCGGCCTGGAGGAATTTCCCCTCATCGGCCAGTTCGCCATTGACCGAGACGTACTCCCACAGGCTTCTGTCCTTCAGCCCGTGGGACTTGGCAAACTGCGCCTGGAATTTCAGCGTGGCCTTGCTGCTGTCGATTTTGACCAGTTCCTGCCACTGCTGGATGATCGGGTAGGTGATCTTGCGCCCATTGCTGGGCAGCACGCCACCCTTGGCCGCGAGCCGCTGCCAGGTTCCGGCCTGGTTGCCCACCGTCAGCACGGTTTTTCGGCTGATGGGGTCGATGATCTCCACGTAGTGGTTTTTCGGCTTGAAGTTGCCCTTGATCTCGTAGACCTTTTCGCGGCGCGTGTCATCCGTGTAGCGGATCAGCCAGCGGTCGGCGTTGCGGCTGTCCCTGGCGTGGTAGAGGCTGGCGCTGCCATTGAAGCGGTGCGGGCGGGCCTGACGGAGCAGGGCTTCGCCATCCTCGACGACGTAGGCACTGAGGTTGCCAAGGTTCGCCGGCCGCAGGCGGTTGGTCAGCACCTCATCGATCAGCCGCGTGGCCTTTTCCCTCAGTTGCAGGCCCGGCAGCCATTGCCAGAGCTGCTGGCTGCGCTTGCCGAACCAGCGCGTGTTGGGCAGGGGGACCGGAGAAATATTCAGCAGCGTTTCCCCGGCGGCCTGGGTCAACTGCAGGCCACCCGCCCGCAGGCCCTGGCGAAACAGCGGCGACGCGGTGGCGTTAATTACCCCTTGCAGGCCGCCGATCACGGTCTTGAGCGTGAGCCCCTGGCCGAGGGTTCGCAGCAGGCCGGCCCGCGCGGCGCTCAAGGCCGCATGGGCCAGCAGCGACATGGCCCGGCTGGCATGACCGGCGCCGGGCGCGAACAGGGTGCCGACGTCGAACAGGGCCGAGCGATGATCCTCCTCGCCGCGCTCGGCAACGGGTTTCTTGAAGTAGTCGTAGAGCGGGATCAGCGACCACAGGCTGAAGCTGGCGCCGCTCTGCCAGGGGGCACGGCCTTTGCGGTCGACCTCGTGGGCGGCTTCCCAGACCATGGGGTCGAGCCACAGGGGCTTGGCCAACTGGCGTGCCAGTTGCCAGGCCGCGCTGCCGGGGTCGAGGGGGTGCAGGCTGGATCGGTCCGCCGCCGGTTTACCGTCCTGCCAGGCGCCGGGCTCCAGGCCTATCCCTTCGACGGGCACATCCTGGGCCGCTTCGCTGATGACCTTGATGATCTTGCCGCCCAGGTGCACGACCAGGTTGTATTTGAGTAGCGTGTCGAGGGGGCCGCCCTGTTCCTTTTTCCGCATGTCCTGGACATTTTCCGGGCGCAGGAAGAACACTCCGGACGGGTCCTTTCGGGCCGCCAGGTAGAGGGCCGGCCGCTTGCCCTCGGGGGCCATTTCCACCACGGCAAAAATCCCTTCCTGATAGAGCTGGGCGTTGCGCGAAGACAGCTGGTGCACGCGCCAGCGCCCACTGTCGAGGCGCTTGAGGGTTTGCGGCGCCAGTTGCTGCAGGATCTGCGAGATGCGTATTTCCACCTGGGGCAGGCGCGCGTTGGCGTACCGGGCGATCTGCTGTTGGTACTGGCCGACCACCGTGGCGCGCTCCTCCTCGAAAATCCCGGCATCCTTCATCAGCAAGCGCTGCACGGCCGACACCGTCCAGGTCGGGTCGGGTCTGCGCAGCACCTGATTGGGGGAGGGGGAGAAGTTGAAATAGGTGTCCGCGTGTTCGGTGACCTGGACCCGTTCGTCCGGGTCGGCCTTGCGCGCGCGCAGGGCCTGCCTGGCCAGTTTCGTCAGGTCCGGCGGTTTTTCCGCGCCGAGGTGCTCGAGCAGGCCCCGATGGTTCTGTTCGACCCGGTTCAGGGTGTCCAGCAACTGCGCGGCGTTTCTGGCCTGCCAGACGCTGCCCCAGGCCTGGGTGGACTCGGCCAGCAGCAATCCGCTGAGGGTGCCGAGTTCATTGGCATCGGCGGGCCTTGCCTGGCCGGTGCCCGGGTCCAGCGCGCAGACGCCGGCGAGCTTTTCCAGCGCGCCGGCCAGGCGCACCACTTCGCCGAGGGGCTTGCCCAGGGTCGAGCGCGGCGCCAGCGCTTCGCACAGGCGGGTGACGTAGCGCCAGGTGATGGAGGCCACGTCCCGGGCGTAGTCGTTGTGGATGGTCTCGACGTCCTCGAGAAACCATTCGGGGCGCTCGCGCTGCAGCAGCAGGCGGGCGAGGAACTTCGCCTGTTCCGGGTCATCGACACTGTGCCGGGCCAGCAACTGCTGGCCGATGTCGCGCAGGGCGCTGTCGCGCAGTATGTGCCAGCCCTGGCCGGCGGCGGCATCCGCAGTGCCCAATTCGCTACCGAGTGGCCACAGGTCGCTGACGTCGGCTTCCACCGTGGCCAGCAGCGCCTGGATCAGCAGGTGGGCCTGTTGCCCTGGCGAAACCGGCGTGTCGGTCGTGCCGTCGCCCATCCTTGCGGCCAGCGCCTGGAAGTGCGGCAGGGCACGCAGAAACTGATAGTCCTCCACGGTACTCCAGTGCGTGGGGATACGGGTCGACAGGTCGTAGACCCCCAGGTACGCCAGCAGGGCCGAGGCCAGTGGTCGTGGGGGCGTGGTCGCCGGCAGCAGCGCGCTGAGCAGCGCCAGGTTGGCGCCTGGCTGGGCACTGTCCGCCAGCCGTGCAGGGCTTTCCAGGGGGGGCGGCGGCGTGCCCACGCCGCCGGCGGGGGCCTCCGGGGCGGCGTAGTTCCGGGTCAGCAGGACGCGGATGAATACGGCCTGCAGGAAGTCGATCCGCTGTTCGCCGAGCCCGGGCGCAATGAAGGCGGCGATCGACGCCTGGCCGTTATCCCTGGCCCAATCGGCGCTGATGCCGGTGGCGCGCACCAGGCTGGCCAGGGCGGCCCAGGCGGCCCCGCCGGAGGGGATGGGCGTGCCGCTGATGTCGTTCAGGGCCTGCAGCAAGGTCGGCTGACGGCACAGCCGGGACAGCGTGGCGCGGGCCTCGTCGACCGTTCGCGCGTTGTTCAGGGCCTCGCGTATCTCCGTCGGGACCATCAGGTTCAGCAGGTGGCCGGCGCTGCTGATGGAGTAGTCGTATTTTTGGCTGGCGGCGGCCAACAGGGCCTCCGGCCGGGTGGGGGCAACGGGCAGGTTGGTGGGGGCGTTGGACATGAGCGTGGGTCCGATACGTGATTCGAATCGGCTACGCTAGGCGCCGTGCCTGCCCGGCGTGAGGTAGATAGGTAGGGTGTGCCCGGCGCTACCGGGAGACGGGATTGCACCCCGCGTCGATGGCCGCCTGCTGGGATACGTCAGGGCGGAAAGGTTCCAGATTCCACGGGGCCTTCTGGCGGGCGATCGCCAGGTGACAGATCAGTTGGCGCCGCATGCCACCGCCATCATTGTTTTTCCAGGCCGGATCGTTGCCGTAGGTCTGGAGCAGTTCGGCATAGGCCTTGTCGCTCTGGTCCGACTGGATGTTTCTGCCGCACTCGGTGGGCAGCACCGACAGGGTCCATTCATTTTTCCCGGTGCCGGGGTCGTAGCGCTGGATCCAGGTGGCCGAGTCGATGTACTGGGTGCACTGGGCGCGATTGTAGGTTTCTGCCTGATCGCTGGCCGCAAAGTTGAAACGCTCGCTGGGCGCGGCGCGGAAATTCAGCTGGACGATCGGCACCGATGGGTAGCCGGCCTGGCCCAGCTTGCGCTGGAAGTTCCTGGCCGAATCGAGTGAGCCGGGTTGGGCGTTGACATCGAAATAGATCGCCTCGATGGCCTGTGCGTTCAGCGTCGTGTTGCTGGCCGCATTGTTCAGGCGCAGCTCGTTGTGGCCGGGTTTGTACCAGCTGGCGTCGATGCCGCTTTGCGGATCGATCTGGGAATAGGGGGTGATGTCGGATTGGTGGATCGCCAGCATGGCATTCCAGCTGGTCTGGCTGTCGACGTTCCAGGAACACTGGTTCCACAGGGCGTTCTGGCCGACGGCGAAGAACTGCAGCCATTGCTCCCGGGTGGTGATGCCCAGCTTGTCGCAGGAGCCGAATGCGTAGCCGCTGTTGCCGGTTGGCGGGCGTGGGGCCGGTGAGGGGTTGAAGGGCCAGCCGGCCGCCGCGGCGACTTGCGCGGTAATGCCATCACAGTCCTTGCCGCTGTTGGTCCAGCCGTCGAAAGGGTAGAGGCAGGTCCAGCCCACGGAAATGCCCGGCAGCCCCCGGATGGCCGCATACAGCGGCGAGCGCAGGATGAAGCCGACGGGGCGGTAGAGATGGTCGGTGCCGATGTCCTTGCGGATCCATGAGTACGAGGTCGATCCGGTACTGGGGCGCTCCCAGGGGTTGTAGTTGCCATCGGTGGTGGCGCGGATGATGTTCCCGCTGCAGTAGTAGTGGCCCCGGCGCGCACGGCTGCCGTATTCCAGGCAATCGTTCTTGACCTCGTTGTAGTTGTCGTTGAGGCGCTGGGCGATGGGGTTGGACAGATAGCGTATGCGGGTGCCGTTCCAGCGATTGCTGGCGTACTGGTAGACGAAGGCGTAGCTTTCGCCCCGGTTCATGACCACGGGGTCGCCGGTACCGGGCGGTGGCGAAATAGTGGTCGAGTAGGTGGCATCGGACCGGACCAGGACGATGTTGCCGTCGCCGGCATTGCCGGGCAGGGTGACGTTGTCGGTCCAGTCACCATCGCCCAGGCTGTAGCGAATGACCCGTGGCGAGGTGAAGTCGGGGATGACCGCGCCGACGGTGTTGGGGGTGTATTCATGGGTCTGGACCTTCCAGCGTTGGCTGGCGCTGTCGTAGAGGAATGCCAGGCTATCGCCGCGGTTCATGGAGATGGACTGGACGCCGATGTCGGTGTTTCTCAGGGACAGCACGCTGGGGTAGCTGGCGCCGGTGCTGACCGTAAGCTGGGCTGCGGCGGGCGCCAGGTCGGGCAGGGACAGGTCGCTCGCCCAGTCGCCGTCGCCGGTACGGAAGGTCATGGGGAAGTTGTAGGCGGGGTCGCCGCCGGGCGTGTTGCCATAGGCGCCGGGAATCCGGCCGCGGCCGTTGGTCTGGCCGGGAGTCAGGTCGATCGCGTGGGCACAGGGCATGAGCGAGAGCATCAGTAGCAGGCAGGTAGTGGGCTTCATGGCAACAGTCCTCGGGGGACCATGGGGGGCACAGGCTCAATACGGCTTTGCTTGAGGTTCTTGATCCGCTTCCATGTTGGGCTGCCAAGGCGTGGGTGGCTACTGTCAGAGTTGACAGTTCTTCAGGTCGTTTCGAAATAACGCCCGCTGGGTTCCGGGCCTGTGGTTCGAATCCTCGGGCAGGCCCGCTCCTACAGGTCGGTTGCCGCGTAGGAGCGGGCTTGCCCGCGAAGGGGCCGGCGGCCTAGCCATCGCTGCAATGGCGATCACCTAGGCTATGTACGAAATCGCTTGAAACTTGGTTATGCGGCGTTAAAAATCGGCTCGGAATGCTCATTGACAACCAGTCAACTGCGCTTCCTCGCCGATTTTTGCCTTGCCTAACCTGCGTTTCAAACAATTTCGTACACAGCCTAGAGGTGGCTGATCTGCAGGTCGCTGATGATGCAGATCGAACCGTCATCGGCCGGTGTCGCGTCGGTGAAGTCGATCTGGTTGTAGACGCCGCCGTGGAAGTCGAATCGCTGGGTATTCCAGCTGCTGTCCAGTTGCAGATCGCCCGAGAGTCCTGACAGGCCGTTGTTCTCGACGCTCACGTTGACCACGCCCAGGGCCGTCACGCGGATCCTGACCCTGAACCTGGCTCCGAGTGGAACGCCCTTGAGCAGCGTACTGTTTACCGGGTCGGTCTGGTTGTAGCGCTGGCGAAAGCCCAGGGTGATATTGCCCTTGTTCCAGAACACCTTCACCGCCGGGCTGTCATCGCCCTTCACGTGCATTTGCGACACGACGACCTTTTGTGCGGAGTTGACCTTGGTCACCGTCATTTCCTGGTCGTTGATGTGTTCCGTCGCGCTGGTCAGCGCCCAGTAGATCGATTCCTTCCATTCGCAGCGGGTGCGGTGGGTGCTTTTGCTCGAGGCGCCCCGGGTGGGGGCGTTGAACTGCAGGGATCCGTCCGGCAGCACCTGGATCACGCTGGGGAACTGCGCGATGGCCTGTGCGCCGTTGAGTTCGAGGGCCGCGGGGTTGGTGGCGGAGGTGGCGACCGGGGTCGCGATCGTCAGATTGCTGATGTTTACGGTCATGGTGGGTCTCCTTGACGATAAAGATCATTGGCCTGGCACGATTGCCTGATGACCGGGGGGATTGCCGCATGCCACTACCCACCTCGGTAGCGGCGATGCTCAGGGTTGTGACTGATCTGTGGGCGATACGCTCGATCAGGGCGACGCACGGCAGGGTACAGGTTCCCACAACGATGGGGGCGCGGCCTGGGTCAGCCCAGGCGCATGGACAGCTCGACGTCCTCGGCGAACGGCACGGACAGGTAGCCCGAACCGCTCCCGCGCACCTGCTCCAGGTACTCGGGGCTGTAGTCGGCGTTGTCGGCGATGATCAGCGCCCCTGGCCTCAGGCGGCTTTCCAGCAGCGCGAGAATCTGCGGATACAACGCCTTGGCACCGTCGAGCAGGACCAGGTCGATAGGCTCCGGCAGGTCGTTCGCCAGGGTCTGCAAGGCATCGCCGAGCCGGATCTCCACCAGGTCGGCCAACCCGCCGGCCACGAGGTTGCGCCTTGCCTGTTCCACCTTGGACGGCTCGAACTCGCTGCTGATCAGGCGTCCACCGCCGTTGTCACGCAGCGCCGCGGCCAGGTGCAGGGTGGAAATACCGAACGAGGTACCGAATTCGACGATGTTCCGGGCATCGCAGCTACGGGCCAGCATGTAGAGCAGGCTACCGGTCTCCCGGGAAACGGCCAGCGGAAAGTCCTTCAACTGTGTATAGAGACTCAGGTATTCGGTCTTGCTGCGCATCAGGCGCTCGCGCTCTTGCTTCGAGACGTTGGCGAAGGCCGGGCTGCTCATCGGCGAACTCGCGTCGGCCTGGCTGAACAGGCGTTCCAGCAGGGGGGCGAGCGGGGCTTGGGTCAGGGTGCTCATGGGCTTTTCCTGTGCAGGTAGGTGAGCCGTTATAATGCGAATGAACCTTCACATTTTCTATTCGCATTGCGAGCCATTCCCATGAGCGAACGCCCAAGCCCGCGGATTACCTCACGCAAACAGCCCCGGCAGGCCCGCTCCAATGAGCTGGTGACGGCGATTCTGCAGGCCGCTGTTCAGGTTTTGGCGAAGGAAGGCATGCGCCGCTTCACCACCACGCGGGTGGCCGAGCGGGCCGGTGTCAGCGTCGGTTCGGTGTACCAGTACTTTCCGAACAAGGCGGCGATCCTCTTCCGTTTGCAGAGCGATGAATGGCAACAGACCAGCGACATGCTCTGCGCCATTGTCGAGGATCGCGCGCATCCGCCGCTGGTGCGGCTACGGACCCTGGTGCGGGCGTTCGTCCGTTCCGAATGCGATGAGGCCGCGGTGCGCGTGGCGCTCAATGATGCGGCGCCGCTGTACCGCGATGCGCCCCAGGCCCGGGAGGTGAGGGCGGCGGGGCGGCGGACTTTCGAACTGTTCATTGAGGAGGCCTTGCCCGAAGCCTCGGCGAGCACCCGGGCATTGGCCTGTGAGCTGATCGGCATGACCCTCGGTTCCGTGGGCAAGACCTATTCGGAGAGCCCGCGGACCGAGGCGGAAATCGAGGTGTATGCCGATGCCATGGCGGACATGTTCTGTGCCTATCTGAAGACCCTGGGGGCTGTTGGCCGAGCCTGATGGCTCAGGCCGCCGGGTCCAGGGTCGTGCCGTCGGCCGCGCCGTCCTCGACCTGGCCGCGGTCGAGGAACAGGAACACCACCGCGGCCGTCAGCACCGTGATCACCGTCAGTACCCACAACAGGCTGCTGAACGCGGCGCTGTAGCCGGCCGCCAGGGCTTCACGTCCGGCCGCCGGCAGCAGTTGCTCGGCACCGGCCAGGTTGCCGGTGGCCAGGTGTTGGGCGGCCCCGACCACCTCGCTCAGGTCGCCCTGCGCCAATACGCCCAGGTTGCTGGCGGTATAGGCCGACAGCAATGCGGTGACCACGGCAATCGCCACGCCTTCGCCAGCCACCCGGGTGGTGCTGAAGATGCCGGTGGCCATGCCGGCGCGCTCCTTGGGCACCACGCTGACCGCCATGCCATCCATCAGGCCCCAGGGCAGACTGATACCGGCACCGATTACCAGCATTGGCCAGGCCAGTTCGGCAGCGCTGCTGCCCACCGGCACCTGGCTGAGCCAGTACAGCCCGGCCGCGCACACCAGCAGGCCGCTGCCGGACAGGGTCGACGGCGACAGCCAGCGGGTCAGGTAGCCGGCGACGATCGGCAGTACCAGCAGCGGGGCCGACAGGGCGATCAGCAGCCAGCCGGCGGCGATCGCACTCATGCCTTCGATGCCGACGAAACGGATCGGCAGCAGGATCAGCAGCACCACGAAGGAGTAGGCTGGAGCGGCCGCGAGCAATTGCACGCCGACAAAGCGTGGGTAGCGGAACAGGCTCAGGTCGAGCATGGGTTGCGCCACGCGCTTTTCGATCACCACGAAGGCGACGAAGGACAGCAGGGCCACGACGAACAGCCCGAGCACCAGCGGATTGGTCCAACTGCTCTCCGGCACTTCCAGAATGGCGAAGGTAAAGATGCCCAGCGCCCAGGTGAACGTGATCGCGCCAGGCCAGTCGATGCCGGCGGCGTCAGGGTTGCGCGACTCCGGCATGTGGCGGCCGGCCAGTACCAGGGAAATGACTGCCAGTACGGTGATCAGCAGGAACATCAGTTGCCAGTTGAACGCTTCGATGATGGCGCCGGCGATGACCGGGCCGACGGCCAGGCCGATGCCGAAGCTGGTGCCGACGAAGCTGAAGGCGCGAATGCGACCCGCACCGTCGAAGACCTGGGCCAGGGCCGACATGCCGCCGGAGAAGGCCAGTGCCGCCGCCACCCCCTGGGCGCCACGCAGCACATCGAACAGGACCAGGTTGGGGGCGAAAGGCAGGATCGCGGCCAGAAGGGCGAACGCACTGACGCCGCCGATGAAGATTTTCTTGCGACCGTAGCTGTCGGCCAGGGTGCCGGCCAGCATCAGGCAACTGCCGAAAGTGAGCATGAAGGCGTTGGTGATCCAGCTCAGTTCCATGGGCGAGCCGCCGAAGGACTGGCCGATGGCCGGCAGGGCGACCGCGGGCGCGGTGAAGTTGAAGGGCATGGTGATGGCGGTGATACACACCGCCAGCAGTATCAGCCGTTGTTGTAGCAGCAGGTTGAACATGACATGAAATCCTGGTGTCGGGCCGGTCAAGGCGCCCGCAGTTAAAGGTGACTGCATCGACTATCCGGTGGTTTACCGGGGTCGACAGAACGTGCAAGGATGATAAGGAACGGGTAATCGTGTGAAAAACGGTAAGAATTCCGTCTATAGCGGAATAAAATGATCGAATGGGGGCGGCAGATGGATCGACTCAGTGGCTTGATGTCCTTCATCCGCACGGCGGAGCTGGGCAGTTTCGTGGCGGCGGGCCGGGCGCTGGGGTTGTCGGCGTCGGCGGTGGGCAAGGGCGTGACCCGGCTCGAGCAGCGCCTGGGCGTCCGGCTGTTCCAGCGCTCGACCCGCAGCCTCAGCCTGACCGACGAGGGCCGGGTGTTCCTGGAGCGTTGCCGGCGCATCCTCGATGACCTGGACGATGCGCAGTCGACGCTGTCGCAGTCCACCGAAATCCCGCGCGGGCGCTTGCGCGTGAGCATGCCAGCGGCCAGCTATCACCTGTTCCAGACGGTGTTGATCGCCTTCATGGAACTGTATCCCGATATCGAGCTGGACCTGGACTTCAGCGACAAGCTGGTGGATGTGATCGAGGAGGGGATGGACGTGGTCATCCGCAGCGGCGAGCTGCCGGACTCGCGGCTGATGCACCGGCCGTTGCCCGGCGTGCAGCCGGTGCTGTGCGCGGCACCGTCCTACCTGGAGCGGCATGGCGTACCGCAGACCCCGGCCGAGCTGGATGATCACCTGGCGGTGCGCTTTCGCTACTACAAGAACGGCAAGCTGCTGGACTTTCCGCTGCTGCGCGAGGAGGGCGCGCGCGAGCCGCGGACCCGCACGGTGATGGTCAGCAACAACATGGAAATGGTTCGCGCGGCGCTGATCAAGGGTTTCGGCCTGGGCACCATTCCCGACTTCCTGGCCCGCGAGGCGCTGGCCGACGGCTCGCTGTACTGCCTGCTGCATGGCTACCTGATTCCACCGGACACGTTGAGCATCGTCTGGCCGTCGAGCCGGCAACTGTCGCGCAAGATCCGCGTGTTCGTCGACTTCATGTGCGAGCGGCTGGAGCAGGAGGCGACACAGATGCGCGCAACCCTGGCGCAGGACTGCCTGTATTCGCGTCGCAACGACAATTCATCGGTGCGCTAGGGGCGCGAGCCCTGGCACGCCAACGCGTCATCCATTGAAACCAAGGAGTACCGAGCATGAGTGATTCATCGGATTACCAGCCGCCCAAGGTCTGGACCTGGGATACCGAGAATGGAGGCAAGTTCGCCAACATCAACCGGCCGATCGCCGGCGCGACCCATGACAAGGCACTGCCGGTCGGCCGTCATCCGCTGCAGTTGTACTCCCTGGCCACGCCCAACGGGCAGAAGGTCACCATCCTGCTGGAGGAACTGCTGGCGCTCGGGTACCAGGGCGCCGAATACGATGCCTGGCTGATCCGTATCGGTGAAGGCGAGCAGTTCGGCAGCGGCTTCGTCGAGGTCAACCCGAACTCCAAGATCCCGGCGCTGCTGGACCGCAGCGGTGCCAAGCCGATCCGGGTGTTCGAGTCAGGGGCGATCCTGCAGTACCTGGCGGAGAAATTTGGCGCGTTCCTGCCCACCGAACCGGCGGCCCGTGCCGAGTGCCTGTCCTGGCTGTTCTGGCAGATGGGCAGTGCGCCGTACCTGGGCGGTGGTTTCGGGCACTTCTACGCCTATGCGCCGATCAAGATCGAATACGCGATCAACCGCTTCGCCATGGAAACCAAGCGCCAACTCGATGTGCTGGAACGGCAGTTGGCCGTCACCGAGTACATCGCCGGCAACGCCTACACCCTCGCCGACATCGCCATCTGGCCCTGGTACGGTGGCCTGGTGAAGGGCCGGCTCTATGACGCGGCCGAGTTCCTGTCGGTGCAGGACTACCCGAACGTCCGGCGCTGGGCCGACGCCATCGACGCCCGTCCCGCCGTGCAGCGCGGGCGGATGGTCAACCGCGTGTCCGGGGAACTGTCCAGCCAGTTGCGCGAGCGGCATGACGCCACGGACTTCGACACCCGCACCGAAGACAAGCTGGCCGCCGCCCAGGCGTAAAGGGATGAAAACCTTTGCTCGCCCGGGCGGGCGAGCAAAGGGTCAAGCCGCCTCGCTCAGGCCGAGGCACAACGGTGGATCAACGTTGGCAAAGCGCAAGGATCTGTTCGAACGCGCCCCGAATGAACGGGAAGGCCACGCCGACGCTGATGATCCCCAGATGCCATTGGATGAGTCGACTCTTCGAGTCGAGGTGCCTGATGGCCGCCTCCAGCCGAACGTCTCTTTCGTCGATGACTTCCTCCGGTTCCTCGCCCTGTGCAAGAGGCTCATGGCCTTTCGCTCCGGCGTTGTCGGAAAGACCGTCAACGGTTTTTTCCCTGAACGAGCGCAGTTCGTTGAACCGGTCGTCGATGCTGAGATTCAGCGCGGCGATCTGCTCACTTTGTTGTTCAAGCAGCGTCCGCAACCCGCTGTTGTTGTCGCCGAGTGACGTCTGGACGCGCTTGAGGGTGCCGCGAAACTCGCTCCCTACATCCGCGATCGACTGCTTCAGCTGTTTCTCCGTGCCTTTGAGGTCGGCACCGAATGCCGCCAGAAGTTCGTGCAGCAAGGTCTTCATTTCCATGGTGTCTCCTTTTCTTTGCGAGCAACGGAGACACCACCTGACGGCTGGGGTCTCCGTCATGGGGGTGTGGTGTATTCGGTCGAGGAGGGCATCGACGACCGTTCGCGCTTCCGAATACTGGGCGAACTTCAGACGATCAATGCGCAATGCGCACCGTGGCCTGGAAGATCGCGACCACGTGGGACAGGTGCTGTCGACGACAGCGAACCAGCCTGGATGATTGCTCCGGCATGGCGGGTCGGGCTAGTCGGCGGTTTCCTGGCCTGCCATGAGAAAGGGCAGCCCGGTTTGTCCGTGTTCAGCGGGTGGCGGCGCCTTGGCGGGTTGTTTCTGCCAAGGCCATTGAGCCGGTTCCGACCCGTTCGGCGCTGGCCTCTTCATTCACCACCCCCGGTGCCCCGCAGAGGATCCGTTCCACATATTGCGCCGGCGTGCTCCCCAGCAGGCTGCGGAACATGTAGATGAAAGCGCTGGAACTGCGATAACCGAGGGCCTGGGCCACCTCGTTGATCGACACGCCCTGTACCAGCCGGCAGACCGCCTCGTCGACCCGCACCTGCAGGCGCCAATGGTGGAAGGTCACGCCGGTCTCCTCCTTCATCCGCCGGGCCAGGGTACGTGAGCTGGCACCGATGCGTTCACCCCATTCCTCCAGGGTGTCGTTGTTGTCCGGGCTTTGCAGGATGGCATCGCAGACCTTGCGCAGGCGTCGGTCCAGGGGCATCGGCAGGCTGTTGTTCTGCCGCGTGGCCTGGGCCAGCAGGTGCAGCAACAGCCCCGAGGCCTGCTGGCGCGGCGTCTCGGCCAGGCCCGGGTTGTCGTTGAGCATCAGGATCAGTTCGCGCATCAGCGGCGTCACCGTCAGCACGCAGCATTCGTCCCAGCACCAGGGCACCGCGTGGGGGGCCAGATAGACCGAGCGCATGGAGATTTCCCCGACCATCCGCACCTCGTGGGTGACCCCGGCGGGAATCCACAGGGCGCGCATCGGTGCCAGGGTCCAGGCGCCGGTTTCGGTGCTGACGCGCATCAGTCCACGTGGCGAATACATCAGCTGGATACGGGCGTGGGAATGGGGCTGCTGCCTGGCACCCGAGGCGTAGTCGTAGGCCCGGACCACCAGCGGCGGGGCGTCTTCGGGAAACTCGCGGTGCTGGCTGATGGCCGCTTTTTGCGCGGAAGGCTCATGAGCGGCAGAAATGCGCCAATTCTGTCCTTTCATCGATACAAGTTGTCCTGAAGCTCAGTAAACAGACTGGCAAAATTAATGCAAACCAGTCGCATTTACAATAACTTGAGCCTCGAACCTTCATGAGCAGCAGTATGACCGAACGTTTTGCGCATCATTCCCTGGCGATCGACCGGGACACCCGCCGGCTGGCGCTCAAGCCGCTGCTGCTGGCTCCGCTGGCCCTAGCCGTAGCGGTCGGGCATGCCCACGCTGCGCCCCCGACAGAGTTGCCGCAGACCAGCGTGGTCGGCGATCAGCTTACACAGCAAGCTGCCACGACTGAAGGCTCGGACAGCTACAAACCGTCCCTGGTGACGGTCGGCAAGGTACCGGCGCAGCCCAGGGACGTGCCGGCCTCGGTGACGGTGATCACCCGCCAGCGCATGGACGATCAGGCCATGACCAGTGTCGATGATGCGTTGCGCAACACCCCCGGGATCACCGCTGTGACCTACGGCGACGGCACCAGCTACTTCCAGTCCCGCGGTTATGCCGCCGAGGTGCAGTTCGATGGGTTGCCGGCCAACAACGGCCTGCAATACCTGCCGCAGTTCGACCTGGCGCTGTACGACCGGGTCGAGGTGCTGCGCGGTCCGGCCGGATTGCTGCAGGGCTTTGGCAATCCCGGCGGCACGGTCAACCTGGTGCGCAAGCGCCCGCAGGACGTGTTCGGCCTTACCGGCTCGATCTCGGCCGGCTCCTGGGACACCTATCGCACCGCCTGGGATGTCACCGGGCCGCTGACCGACAGCGGTAACATCAAGGGCCGGCTCGGCTTCAGCAGCCAGGACAAGCGTGGTTTCCAGGATGACGGCAAGACCGGGCAGGGGCTGATCTACGGTTCGCTGGCCTTCGATCTCGATCCGGACACCGAACTGACCGTCGGCATGGCCCAGCAGAAGATCAACCTCAATGGTCTGGACTATGGTCTGTCGACCTTCAGTAACGGCAACTTCGTCAATGGCAAGCGCTCGGGCTTCTACGGCACCGACTGGAGTTACGCCGACACCGACATGACCGAGATCTATGCCGACCTGGTACATCACTTCGCCAACGGCTGGCAGAACCGCACGGCGGTCAACTACCGCACTTCGGAAATCAGCTCCAAATACGGCTACATCAATGGCCAGGTCAACCTCGACCGTACCGCCAACTATTGGCTGCAGCGCCAGCAGGACCGCTACCGCTGGGTGGGTGTGGACTCCTATGTCAATGGCCCGTTCGAGCTGTTCGGGCGCACCCATGAGCTGATGCTGGGCGTCAACTACGCCGAGAGCCACCAGCACAGCCTATCGGGCGGCAACAGTGGCGGGGTGGTGGATATCGACAACATCACCGTGGCCAACCGCGATATTCCCTACCGTACCGGCACCACCTCCGACACCAGCCAGTACGGTGTCTACGGCCAGGTGACCTTCAAGCCGGTGGACGACCTGTCGCTGATCCTCGGTGGTCGCCAGAACCACTACGAAAGCTCCCGCCAGAGCTTGCTGCCATCGAACGGGGCAACGGTCAACGATCCCGACCAGAACAAGTTCACCCCCTATGCCGGGGTGGTCTATGGCATCAATTCCTGGTTGTCGGCCTACGGTAGCTATTCGGACATCTTCACGCCGTCCCAGGCCTTCCAGACCACCGCCAGTGGCTCGGTGCTCAAGCCGCGCACCGGGCACCAGGCCGAACTCGGCCTCAAGGGCGAGTTCCTCGACGGCCAGCTCGGCGCGACGCTGGCGGTGTTCCAGATCGATGACCAGAATCGGCCGATCGCCGACGATGCCAATCCCGGACGCTGGCTGGCCCAGGGCAAGGCCCGCAGCCGTGGTTTCGAGGCGGAAGTCACCGGCAAGGTGCTGCCGAACTGGGATGTGCAGGCCGGCTACACCTACCTGCAGACCGAGTTGCTGGGGGCGGCAGCGGCCGGTTCCAACGGCATCCAGGACCCGGAGGAGCCCAAGCACATGCTCAAGCTGTGGAACACCTATCACTTCGACGGTGGCCTGCTGGACAACTGGCGCATCGGCGCCGGGGTACGGGCGCAGAGCAGGACCACGCGCAACGCGGTCAGCTACCAGGGCGGCTACGCGGTTCTCGATGGCCTGGTCGGCTACAAGGTCAGCGAGCACCTGGACCTGGCACTGAACATGAACAACCTGTTGGACCGTACCTACTACGCGCGGGTGCCGGCCAACTACTACGGCCTGTATGGCGACCCGCGCAATGCGACCCTGACCCTGCGAGTGAAGTACTGACCGCCCATGACTTCGACCCGAACCCCACCTCCACCCACCACCGGCCAGCCGCGCTGGCCGGCAAGCCCCGGCACGCCGTTCGTGCTGCTGCTGAGCCTGCTGCGGGGCGCGCGCTGGCTGCTGCTGATCGCGGCGGCGGCGAGCCTCGCCAGCGGTTTCGGCAGTGCCGCGCTGGTGGCGCTGATCAACCAGTCATTGTCGGCGCGCGGCGATGAGCTGGGCGAACTGGGCCTGCATTTCATGCTGATCGGCATCGGCGTGCTGGCCTTGCGCCTGCTCTCGCAGACCCTGTTCATGTACCTGGGGCAACGGGCCAAGGCCAGCGTGCGCCTGCGCACCATCGGCCATATCGCCAATGCCTCCTACGCTGATCTGGAGCGTTATGGCGGCGGGCGGCCGCTGGCGGTGCTCACCGGCGACCTGGATACGCTGGTGGTGCTGTTCATCAACCTGCCGACCATCATGATGCAGAGTACGGTGATCATCGGCTGTCTGGCTTACCTCGGCTGGCTGTCATGGCAGATTCTGCTGTTCGCCCTGCTGGCCGTGCTTGTCGGCGCGGCGGGCTTCCTGCTGGTCAACAGCCGGGCGCTCGGGCACCTGCGCGGTTCTCGCCAGCGCGAGGATGATCTGATCCAGCAGTTTCGCGCACTGTTCGACGGTGCCAAGGAACTCAAGCTGCATCGGGCCCGCCGGCAGGCCTTCGTCGACGACACGCTGGCGCCGCATATCGAGTCGGTGCGGGTGCAGCGGACCCTGGGCTACGTGCTGTTCAGCGCCGCTTCCAGCTGGGGCAACCTGGTGCTGTTCGCCTTCATCGGTCTGACCCTGTTCGTGCTGGCGCGTAGCTATGGGGTCGACCAGCAGGTGATGTCCGGCTACGCGATGATCTTCCTGTACATGATTCTGCCGATCGAGGGGCTGCTGGCGGCCTTGCCCAGCCTGGGTTCGGCGCGGATCGCCCTGGAACGGATCGCGCGGCTGCAGGAGCAACTGCCGCTGGAACCCGCTGGTGAGCAGGAGGCGGGCGCCGACTTCCAGCGCATCGAGTTGCGTGGGCTGACGCACCGCTATTTCCGCGAGAAGGAAAACAGCTACTTCATGCTTGGGCCGATCGACCTGGCCTTCGAGCCGGGCCAGCTCACCTACCTGATCGGCGGCAACGGCAGCGGCAAGACCACCCTGGCCAAGCTGCTGGTGGGGCTGTACGAGGGCGAGGGCGGCAGCGTGCAGCTCGATGGCCGGGCGGTGACGGCGGGCAACCGCGATGCCTATCGCCAGCGCTTCTCCACGGTGTTCAGCGACTTCTTCCTGTTCGATACCCTGCTGGGGGTGATGCCGCCGCACCTGGAACCCCAGGCCCGGCGCCTGCTCAGGGAGCTGCAACTGGAGCACAAGGTCAGCATCGAGCACGGCGCCTTCAGCACGCTCAACCTGTCCCAGGGCCAGCGCAAGCGCCTGGCGTTGCTGGTGGCACTGCTCGAGGACCGGGCCTTCTACGTGTTCGACGAGTGGGCGGCCGACCAGGACCCGGCGTTCAAGGAGGTGTTCTACCGGACCCTGCTGCCGGACCTCAAGGCCCGCGGCAAGGCGGTGCTGGTGATCACCCACGATGATCGCTATTTCACCCTGGCCGACCGTTGCATCAAGCTCGACAGCGGCCAGGTGGTTGCTGATGTTGCCGCCGGCACCAGCCCAGAGGAACCCTTCGTTCGATGAATCTGACTGAACCCCATGCGATTGCGAGGCCCGTCGTGTTGCCTGAGCGTGAAGCGCTGTACCGCTTGGAGGGCGTCGGCGTGAATGCCGGCGCCCGAACCTTGCTGCACCCCATGGACCTGACGCTCAGGCGGGGACGCATCTATGGCCTGATCGGCCATAACGGCTCGGGCAAGTCGACCCTGCTCAAGCTGCTGGCCCGCCAGCACCCGGCCAGTGCCGGAGCTCTGCTGTTGGGCGACCAGCCGTTGCAGAGCTGGTCGTCGCGGGCCTTTGCCCGGCAGATTGCCTATCTGCCCCAGCAGCCGCCGGCGGTCGATGGCCTGCTGGTGCGTGAGCTGGTGGCGTTGGGGCGTCATCCCTGGCATGGCGCCCTCGGCCGTTTTGGTGCCGAGGACCGGCAATGGGTCGAGCAGGCGATGCAGGCCACCGATGTCGCCCGGTACGCCGGGCGGCCGGTGGACAGCCTTTCCGGCGGCGAGCGCCAGCGTGCCTGGATCGCCATGCTGGTGGCGCAGAACTGCCGCTGCATGCTGCTCGACGAGCCGACCTCGGCGCTGGATATCGGCCACCAGCTGGCGGTGCTCGAACTGGTCCGCGATCTGTGTGGGCAACGCGGCATGGGTGCGGTGATCATCCTGCACGACGTGAACATGGCCGCACGTTTCTGCGACGAGATCATCGCCCTGCGCGAGGGGCGCCTGCAGTTGCAGATTCCGGCCGGGCAGATGCTGCGCGAGGACCACCTGGAGCAGGTCTACGGGGTCCCCATGGGGGTGCTGAGCGACCCCGCCAGCGGCCGCCTGATCGGGTTCGCCCGATGAGCGCCGGGTTCAGTCGCAGGCGCCTGCTGCAAGGGGTCGCAGGCGCCGCCATGCTGGCGGGCATCGGGCAAGCCCGGGCGACGGGGGCGCCGTCGCGGATCGTGCCGTTGAGCTGGGAGTTGACCGAGACCCTGTTGGCCCTGGGCCTGGTGCCGATCGCCTTGCCGCTGCCGGACTGGTACCGCCGGACCATCGTCGAGCCACCGTTGCCCGCCGGGGTGATCGATGTCGGCCTGCTGTACCAGCCCAGCTTTACCCTGTTGCAGCAGCTGCAGCCGGACCTGCTGCTGCTGACGCCGGGGCATGCCGGTCTGAGACCGATGCTCGAGCGTCTGGCGCCGACAGCGACTTTTGGCGCCTACATGGGCGCCGGGCAGCCTTATCCCGCCTTGCAGGAGGAGACCCGGCGTATGGCGGCGCTGCTCGCCTGTCCTGCACGGGGCGAGGCCCTGGTCGATGCCACCGGGCAACGCCTGGAGGAGCTGCGGCAGCGTCTGGCGCAACGGCCGGAATTGCTGGGGAGGGCTGTCCTGGTCGCCGATGCGGTGGATGAGCATCACCTGCGGGTGTATGGCGCCGGCAGCCTGTTCGATGCGGTGCTGTCGCGCATCGGTGTGAACAATGCCGTGAGGGCTGCCGGTTGGTCCGGCAACTCGGCGGGCTATGCGTTGGTTGCGCTGCAACGGATTGCCGCCATGTCCGAGGTCGACCTGTTGCTGGTGGGACCGCTGGCGCCGGGCGTGCGCACGGCGCTGGAGCAGAGTCCGGTCTGGCAGGCGCTGCCTTGCGTGCGCGAGCGGCGGGTGGCCTTGCTGCCGGTGATTGCCCCCTATGGTGGGCTGGTGTCCCAGCAGCGCTTTGCCCGGGCGGTCGAAACGGCCCTGTATCAAATGGCCCATCAGGAGCCTGCAAGTGTCTAGTTTGCGTTTGTCGTTCCTCCCGCGCGGCTGTCTGCTGCTGGTCCTGGGTCTGTTCGCCGTGGCTTCGCTGCTGGCGTTGTGGCAGGTCAATGCGACCCTGGGGGGGCGCCCCTGGCTGTCGGCACTGCTCAGGCCCGATCCCGACAACCTGTCCCAGGTACTGTTGCATGAGTCGCTGTTGCCGCGCGTGGCCATGGCGCTGCTGTGCGGTGCCGCGTTGGGGCTGGCCGGTACGCTGATCCAGCAGGTGCTGCGCAATCCGCTGGCCGAGCCGATGACCCTGGGCATTTTCCCCGGGGCCTACCTGGCCCTGGCGCTCTACACCCTGTATGCCCCCGAGGGCTGGTCGGCCGGGCGCGAACTGGTAGCCCTCGGCGGCGGTGGGCTGGCGGTGCTGCTGGTGCTGGCGCTGGCCTGGCCGCAGCGGTTGTCGCCGATGGCGGTGATCCTTTGCGGGATGGTGGTCAATCTTTATTGCGGTGCGGTGAGCCTGGCGATCGCGCTGGTGCACTTCGATTTCCTGCTCGGCCTGCAGATCTGGGGTGGCGGCTCCCTGGAGCAGGCCGGCTGGCAGCCCAGCCTGCACCTGGCGCTGGGCCTGGCCGGTTCGCTGCTGGCCGTGTGGCTGGTGCGCCGGCCGCTGGCGCTGCTCGACAGCGGCGAAAGCACCGCGCGCAGCCTCGGGGCCAGGGTCGAGCGCATTCGGCTGGTGGCGCTGCTGGTGGCGGTGGTGCTGACCGCGCTGGTGGTGGCCCAGGTCGGGGTGATCGGTTTTCTCGGCCTGGCGGCGCCGGCGCTGGGCCGTCTGCTGGGCGCCCGTACCCTGTACCAACGGCTGTGTGCGGCGACCTGCATTGGCGCGGCGATTCTCTGGGCGACCGACCAGATCGTGCTGCTGGCCTCCACCAGCCAGGCTCTGTCGGCGCACCTGATTCCGACCGGCACGGTCACCTCGTTGCTCGGCGTGCCGTTGCTGGTCGCCATGTTGCCGCGCCTGCGCAGCGGCATGGCCGGCCAGTGGGTGCCCAATTGGCCGAGCGGTGCGGGTTTCACGCGGGGGCGCTGGCTGGGCCTGGTGGTGTTGCTGAGCGTCGGCCTGTTTCTGTCCCTGGCGGTGTCGCAAGGGCTCGAGGGCTGGTCCCTGGCCGGTTGGGCCGAGGTCCGGGGTCTGCTGTTCTGGCAGTTGCCCCACAGTGTGCTGGCACTGGCCGCCGGCGGCCTGTTGGCGCTGGCCGGCACGCTGCTGCAGCGGGCCACCGCCAACCCGATGGCCAGCCCCGACCTGCTCGGGGTCAGTTCCGGTGGTGCGCTGGGCATTGTCGTGGTGGTGTTCGCCGTCAGCCAGCCGACCCCGGCGCTGTTGTTCGCCGCCTGCCTGTCCGGCTCCCTGACGGCCCTGGCAGGCTTGCTGTGGCTGGGGCGGGGCCGCTTTTCGCCGCAACGCCTGCTGCTGATCGGCGTGGCGGTCAGTGCCTGGTTCCAGGCGATGGTCAGCGCGACATTGGCCAGCGGCGATCCCCGGGCGTCGCTGATGCTGCAACTGGTGACTGGCTCGACCTACTACATCCCACCGAGCCTGGCCTGGGCCGCCGCCGTGGTGCTGCTGCTCGGCCTGGGCCTGGCGCCGCTGTTTTCGCGCTGGCTGCAGGCGCTGTCGCTGGGGGAGGGCGCAGCGGCGAGTGTGGGTGTGCCGTTGGCACGTGCACGGCTGCTGATTCTGCTGTTTGCCGGGGTGCTGACGACCCTGGCTACCTTGCTGGTCGGGCCGTTGTCCTTCATCGGCCTGTTGGCGCCGCATATCGCCCGCCTGGCCGGTGCCCGCAAACCATTGCAGCAGTTGTGGGTGGCGGCCTTGCTGGGCTCGACCCTGATGCTGGTGTCGGAATGGCTGGGCCGGCAGGTGATCTTTCCCCAGCAGATGCCGGCGGGGCTGGTGGCGACGCTGCTGGGTGGGCCGTACCTGGTGCTGTTGATGCTGTATCGAGGTAGGCAGTGACTCGTCCGTTCGTCGCTACTGTCATTTCTGACAGTAGCGAACGGCCCCGAGAGGCCATGAAATAGGTCCAGTGGCAGATAGGCGATCAGCGAGGCTGACCGCGTAAGGCCCGTCTGCAAACTCCAGTCCTGGAGTATCGACCCCGGGGCCGGTGTTGTCCCTGTCTGGGTGTTCGAGGAGATCATCGATTATCCGTTCTCGAAAACACGGCGTGGGTGCGTGGGTATGAAAGAGCAAAGGCGGTCTTTTGATCCTGCTGAACTCTCTCGGCGAATCAGGCTGCAAGTGCCGTATTTCGCCTTTCAGGCGCTTTGGCAGGAGGGGGAATCACTGATCGGGACGTTCACTTGCGAACAGCCTCTTGTCCATGAGGTCGGCCCCATAACAGCCGGTGAGTTGGGGCGGCATATGGCTATTCTGGGTGGCTGTGCGGCTGTTGCATTGCACAACGGGGCTGACGGCTATTATCTGGCAACCAGAGCGCATTTCATACGAAAGAGCACTGAGCAGGCCATGGCTCAAGAAGGTTTCCACGCCAGTGCCCAGGTCGTGAATCTCGATAAGCGCTCCCTGGAAGTTTCAGCGCGGGCATGGGGCCGCGAGCCGATAGCAGAGTTGATCTGTGAATATGCCATTCTCTCGCCGGCATTGTTTCAGCGTAATTTCCGCAGCTACGCCAACGACAGTCGGTGTGTTACTTCCCGTTCCCCTTATCAATGGCCGGTGCCCATCTATAGCCTGATGTACCAGCATGAGCAGTTGGAGGCCTTGGCGGGACCTTTGTCTGCGCAGCAATGTGCCGGGCACTTTCCCGGTTTTCCGTGCTGGCCGGTAGCAATTATTTCGCAGACGGCGTTTCAGGTTACCGGCGAGTTGCTCAGGAAAAAATACGGTATGGGAACACGCTTCTGTGTACGGGATACGCAGTTGTCGGCAGAGAAGCTGATGGGGGCTGACAGTGTGTTGAAGTTCAGTGTTGAAATAACGCCGGATCCGGCAAATTCCTGTTGGGTCAGGAGCCGTGTGAGCGTTTATCACGGGGATGAACGGGTCGTGTATCTGCTCAGTCAGCTTGAGTTGGTGTTGGCGACGTAATTCTGCTGCTGCTCTTTCTGGTGTCGTTGATGCGGTACCGGCGGCAGCGATGAGGCAGGGTGCCATGTGCCGCTCGTCGCTACTGTCATTTCTGACAGTAGCCGGCGAGGTCGATACGCCATGAAATGGACTTGGCGATCGACAGGCGATCGCGAGACCGGGGCTTTCCTGCATCCCTGGAGGAGGTCGTCATGGAGACTCACCTGATCCACTTTTCCGATGGCAAGCAGAAGAAAACCCAGCGCATCTCCTTCGATCCGTTCATCAACGTAGGGGATGAACTGCGGTTCGAATCGACCCCGGGGGTCACCCATGTCGTCACCCGCAAGGTCCTGGTGGTGGCTTGCGACGGAAACAGTTTCAGGGTCGAGTACGACACCACTGAAATCCTGGGTGATATTGCCGGGTCAGACCTTGTTCGTTGTCTGGATAACTGATTCGACAGCCTATTTTTCAATCGTCCGGGTTGGTACGGCCTCGGCTTCCCGCACATTCTCCCGGACCTTGCTCAGTTCGGCTTCGACCTCGCGCAGCCTGAGTTCCAGTTCCCTGTTCGTTGCCCGCTGCTCTTCCAGGCCCTGCCTGAGCGAGTCGTTTTCCTGCTGCGACACCCTCAGGCGCTCCTGGAGAAGGGTACGTTCGCCTTCCCGCGTCGAGATCAGGCTCTGCAACTGTTCCTCGCGCTTGCTGCCCTTGTGCAGTTGCTCCTCAAGCTGCCTGGCCTCTTTGGCAATGCCGCGACTTTCCGCCAGCAGCCGCTCGTTGTCGCGGTGCAACTGGGTGATTTCATCCTGGCGGACCAGGGCGCTCTGCTGGGCCTGGCGCAATTCCATCTGCACCTGTTGCAACTGCCCCTCGTGGCGCCGCTGGTCCTGCTCGCGCTGTTCGCGGGCGGCGTTGCGGAAGTGTTCCAGGGCGTCGCGGGCGTGCTGGTGTTTGTCTTCCAGGGAGCGCACCTGGGCTTCCTTGTCCGCCAGGCGCAGTTCGTGGTCGCTGCAGGCCTGGGTCAGGCCGGCGTTGCGGGTCTGCTCGGTCTGCAGCATCGAGCGGGTGGTGTGCAACTGCTCGCTCTCCTGGGCCAGGGCTGCGGCCTGCACCTCGAAGTCCTGCTGCAACTGCTCGAACTGGCGGGTGAGGGCGCCCAACTGCTCCTGCCACTGGTTCTCCAGCAGGCGATGGCGGGCCTGTTCCAGCTCCAGCGGCTCGCGGGCCTGTTCCTGCAGGCGGCGGGCGAGGCGGGTGATCAGGTCGGTCAGTTCGTCATCCAGGTGCTCGCCCGCGGCCGCCTGACGCTGGTCGCTTTCGTCCAGCTCCTTCAGATAGCGATGGATGGTGGTTTTCGAGCCGGTATTGCCCATTTCGATGCGTACCGCATCGATGCTGGGGTATTCGCCGCGGGCGAGGATCGCCATACGTGCCGTTTGCACCACCGCCTTGTTCACGCCGCCGCGAGCCATGTTCTCTCCTACGATTTCGTACTGTGTTACGTAGCATGTAAATACATAGTATAAATCGAAAAAATATAAAGCGATATTCCGAATTTTTCACATGGGATATAGTGGTATTACCCCGTGTGAGAAGCGCTTTTCGCTTCCAGCCCGGTTTTTTCCGTACACCTGCCGGGATTTCTGCCCATGAGCGAGCTGGATCGCTATCTGCGCGCCGCCACGCGGGACAACACCCGCCGCAGCTACCAGGCCGCCATCGAACACTTCGAAGTCATTTGGGGCGGCTTCCTGCCGGCCACCAGCGACAGCGTGGCGCGCTACCTGGCGGCCCATGCCGGCGTACTGTCGATCAACACCCTCAAACTGCGCCTGTCGGCCCTGGCCCAGTGGCACAACAGCCAGGGTTTTGCCGACCCGACCAAGGCACCGGTGGTGCGCCAGGTGTTCAAGGGCATCCGCGCGCTGCATCCGGTGCAGGAGAAGCAGGCCCAGCCGCTGCAGTTACAGCACCTGGAGCGGGTGGTCGAGTCACTGGAACAGGAAGTGCAGGCGGCATTGGCGCTGGAGGATCGGTCACGACTGCTGCGGGCGCGGCGCGACCTGGCGCTGATCCTGCTGGGGTTCTGGCGCGGTTTTCGTAGCGATGAGTTGTGCCGGCTGGAGGTTGAGCATGTGGTGGCCCAGGCCGGCGCCGGCATCACGCTCTATCTGCCGCGCAGCAAGAGTGATCGCGACAACCTCGGGCGTACCTATCAAACGCCGGCGTTGCAAAGGCTTTGCCCGGTGCAGGCCTATATCGAATGGATCAACTGTGCGGCACTAGTCCGTGGGCCGGTGTTTCGCGGCATCGACCGCTGGGGCAACCTGGGCGAGGCGGGGCTGCACGCCAACAGCATCATCCCGCTGTTGCGCCAGGCTTTGGCGCGCGCCGGGATTGCCGCCGAGCACTACACCAGCCACTCGCTGCGCCGGGGTTTTGCCACCTGGGCCCATCGCAGCGGCTGGGATCTGAAGTCACTGATGAGTTATGTCGGCTGGAAGGACCTGAAATCCGCCATGCGTTACGTCGAGGCCAGCCCGTTCGAGGGCATGAGCCTGGCCGTCGAGAAGTCGGTGGGGCCGGGCTGATAAAATTTCTTCTATTAATACGTAGGGCTTATAGCGAAAACCAATCGCGAGCATCAGCTTTGCCAATGAGCCAGATCGCAAAAGAATGGCTAGGATTCTCCCATCAAGTTCACAACCACTGACGGAGAGTCAACGATGCCTATCATCAACAGCCAAGTTAAGCCCTTCAAAGCAACCGCCTTCAAAAACGGTGAATTCGTCGAAGTGTCGGACGCTGACCTGAAAGGCAAGTGGTCTGTCGTGTTCTTCTACCCAGCCGACTTCACCTTCGTCTGCCCGACCGAACTGGAAGACCTGGCTGACAACTATGCCGAATTCCAGAAGCTGGGCGTCGAGATCTACAGCGTTTCGACCGACACCCACTTCGCCCATGCTGCCTGGCACAACACTTCGCCAGCCATCGGCAAGATCAAGTACACCATGATCGGCGACCCGACCCTGGCCATCTCCCGCAACTTCGACGTGCTGATCGAAGAAGCCGGCCTGGCTGACCGCGGTACCTTCGTGATCAACCCTGAAGGCCAGATCAAGATCGTTGAAATCAACGATGGCGGCGTAGGCCGTGACGCTTCCGAGCTGCTGCGCAAGATCAAGGCTGCCCAGTACGTCGCTGCCCACCCAGGCGAAGTCTGCCCAGCCAAGTGGAAAGAAGGCGAGGCCACCCTGGCGCCTTCCCTGGACCTGGTCGGCAAGATCTAAGTCCATGCTCCAGTCGAGGGCGGTCATCCGCACTTCATAAGTCAGCCGCACCGCCCCATGACGCCCGGGTGGTATCCACCTGGGCGTTGTTATTTCTACCGTATTGAAAAAGGGAAATCGCCCTCATGTTGGACGCCAATCTTAAAGCCCAGTTGAAGTCGTACCTGGAACGGGTTACGCAACCGATCGAGATCGTCGCCTCCCTCGATGACGGCGCGAAATCTCAGGAAATGCTCGCGCTGCTCAAAGACGTCGCCAGCCTTTCGACTCATATCACCCTGCTGGAAAACGGCAGCGATGCGCGCAAGCCATCGTTCTCGCTGAACCGCCCCGGTGGCGATATCAGCCTGCGTTTTGCCGGCCTGCCCATGGGGCATGAATTCACTTCGCTGGTGCTGGCCCTGCTGCAGGTCGGCGGTCACCCATCGAAGGCCAGTGTCGAAGTGATCGAACAGATCCGCTCGCTCGAGGGCGAGTACCACTTCGAGACCTATTTCTCGCTGTCCTGCCAGAACTGCCCGGACGTGGTCCAGGCGCTGAACCTGATGGCGGTGCTGAACCCGAACATCCGTCACGTCGCCATCGACGGTGCGCTGTTCCAGGATGAAGTCAACGATCGTAAGGTCATGGCTGTACCGAGCATCTACCTCAACGGCGAGAACTTCGGCCAGGGCCGCATGGGCCTGGAAGAGATCCTTGGCAAGCTCGACACCGGTGCCGCCTCGAAGCAGGCGGAAAAACTCAACGCCAAGGAGGCCTTCGAGGTCCTCGTGGTCGGGGGTGGCCCAGCCGGTGCCTCGGCGGCAATCTACGCTGCGCGTAAAGGCATCCGCACCGGTGTTGCGGCCGAGCGTTTCGGTGGCCAGGTGCTGGACACCATGGCGATCGAGAACTTCATCTCGGTCCAGGAAACCGAAGGGCCGAAGCTGGCCCGGGCCCTGGAAGAGCACGTACGCCAGTATGACGTCGATATCATGAACCTGCAGCGTGCCAGTGCGCTGATTCCGGCGAAGCATGCCGGCGACCTGCACGAAGTGCGCTTCGAGAGCGGTGCCAGCCTCAAGGCCAAGACCGTGATCCTTGCTACCGGCGCCCGCTGGCGCGAAATGGGTGTGCCGGGCGAGCAGGAATACAAGGCCAAGGGCGTGTGCTTCTGCCCGCATTGCGATGGCCCGCTGTTCAAGGGCAAGCGCGTCGCGGTGATCGGCGGGGGCAACTCCGGTGTCGAGGCGGCCATCGACCTGGCCGGTATCGTCAGCCACGTGACCCTGCTGGAGTTCGACGGCAAGCTGCGCGCCGACGCCGTACTGCAACGCAAGCTGCACAGCCTGCCGAACGTCAAGGTGATCACCAGTGCGCTGACCAGTGAAGTGAAGGGCGACGGCCAGAAGGTCACCGGCCTGGTCTACAAGGACCGCGATTCGGGTGAGTTCCACACCGTCGATCTGGAAGGGATCTTCGTGCAGATCGGTCTGCTGCCGAACACCGACTGGCTCAAGGGCACCATCGAGCTGTCGCCACGGGGCGAGATCATCGTCGATGCGCGGGGCGAAACTTCGCTGCCGGGGATTTTCGCGGCCGGTGACGTGACCACGGTGCCGTACAAGCAGATCGTGATTGCGGTGGGCGAGGGGGCCAAGGCTTCGCTGAGTGCCTTTGATCACCTGATCCGGACTTCGGCTCCGGCCTGATCGCCCTCCAACAGGGTGATGGTGTAAAAAAGCCCCATGGATCCTTGGTCCATGGGGCTTTTGCGTGGCAGCGCCTTATTCGGCGTCTGTCAGCGGTGCTGGCTGGATGATTTCAACCCAGTAGGCATCCGGGTCTTTGACGAAGGCCAGGTGTTTCATGCGGCCGTCGCTCAGGCGTTTCTGGAATTCGACGCCCAGGGCTTCGAAGCGCTCGCAGGCGGCACGGATGTCCGGTACCGAGACGCAGATGTGGCCGAAGCCGCGCGGATCGGTGTTGCCGTTGTGGTAGGCAAAGTCCGGGTCGTTTTCGGTGCCGTGGTTGTGGGTCAGTTCCAGGATGCCGGGAATCGACTTCATCCATTGTGTACGCTCGGCCGCATCGGCCGGAATCTGTGCCTTGTCGACCAGGGCCAGGAAGTACAGGCTGAATTCGGCTTCGGGGAAATCACGCTTCTCCACCAGGGAGAAACCCAGTACCCGGGTGTAGAAATCCAGGGACTTGGTGATGTCCTTGACGCGCAGCATGGTGTGGTTGAACACGAAGCCCCGGGTGGCGCTGTCGGGTTGGGCGGTTACGCCAGGGAAGGTGTTCAGGTCGTGCAGGCTCATAAGCCCTCCGCGAAGGTGATGGAACGGCGGTCGCTCATTGGACCTTGTGGGAAAGGGATGATACGGAAAGCGGACTCAAGCTCCAAATCCGCTCGACCCGCATTCTGGAGCGCTGTTCAAGGCGAAAGGTAATAGCCGGCTACTTCACTGGCTTGGGGCGTTATATGCAGAGGCGACGGGTAAATATCGAAGGCATAAAGAAGCCCGCCGAAGCGGGCATTGGGGCGCTAGTCCTTTAGCAGCCTTCATCCTGTAAGAGTTGATGTGAAAAAAATGTGAAAGATGCAAGGCGGCGTTTTTTATCCGACCGACGCAAAGAGGTACGACTGTTCACTCAGGAGTGTGGGGGATTTTTTACAAGCGGATCAGGTTTGATGGCAGTAGTCCATAGCCTACTGGCAAACTGTCATTAACCGATCCGGATGAAAGTTTCGAACGGGTTGAACTCTTTTGAACTATGCCTGTCGGGCGCTGAAATATCTGGCGCCTGCTTGCGCTGCCAGTAGGCTGGCGATTGCAGTGGCATACAACTGTCACACTCGGCGGGCAAGGTTATATCCATGAAAAAACCCTGCATGTGCAGGGTTTGTTCTTTATCGACCGACCGGGCAGTTAGCTGCGAACCCAGGAATCGACAGTCGCGGCACCGTACTGTTCTTTCCAGGCCTTGAGACCACGGTGATTGCCGCCCTTGGTTTCGATCAGTTCGCCGGTGTGCGGGTTCTGATAGACCTTGACCACGCGGGCACGGCGCTGTTTCGGTGCCTGGGCGGCCTTGCCGAAGCTGGCGTGCGGGTCGAGGATGGCGATGATGTCCCGCAGGCTTTTGCCGTAGTTCGTCATCAGGTCATTAAGCTTCTTCTCGAACTCGATTTCCTTCTTGAGCCCGGCATCGTTCTTCAATGCTTCCAGCTGGGCGAGTTGTTCTTGAAGGGCTTTTTCTGCGGCACGGAACTCAGCGAGTTTGGACAAGGTTTTTACTCCAGTGGTCTATTGGGTTGCGGGCAACCTGTAACGAGAGAGGCAAGCCGGCGCTTGCAGTCGATCCGATAAGGCGTTGTCGGTAACGCCCGGAATGCCGCGGATCATTATTGATAAGCCAGAGGCTTTCCCGTCGATTTACTGCAGGCAGGAAAAGTGTAGTAGTTATTTGTCCAAGAGTAAATCATATGTCCGGGGCGGCAGATGTTACCGGGATTGAACCGTTATCTTCGCCGCCGGACACTATTCACGATATTCACTGGCCTGGCGTTTCAGGCTATTGAGGAAGTCTGCCGCCGGCAACGGCTTTCCAAACAGATAACCCTGCAGGAAATCCACGCCGCGGGCGGCCAGATAATCGCGTTGCTCGGTTGTTTCCACCCCTTCGGCGACGATGCCCAGTTCCAGTTTGACGCTCAGTTCGATAATGCTATCGAGGATATGCCGCGACAACACATCGGCACCGATCATGGCGACGAAACTCTGGTCGATCTTCAAATAGTCGACGTTGAACTTGCGCAAGTAACTCAGGCTGGAATGGCCGGTGCCGAAATCATCGATGGCAACCATCACGCCCAGGTCGTGCAATTGTTCGAACAGTTGGTGGGTGACCTCGCCGGGTTCGATCAGCTCGCGTTCGGTCAGCTCCAGCACCAGCCGGATCTGGCCCGGAGCGAAGGCCGCCAGGAAATCCCGGCAATCCTGCACCAGTTGCAGGTCGTGGCAGTGCTGGGCGGTGATATTCACACCGACATGAAACCCCGGCTCCAGCGACGCCGAATGGGGCGCGAGGAGGGCGGCGGTCTGCTGCAGCAGCGAGCGGGTCATTGGTACGATCAGCCCGCAGTGCTCGGCGAAGGGAATGAACAGGTCGGGGCGCACCAGGCCTTCGCGGGGGTGGTTCCAGCGCATCAGCACCTCGAGACCGGACCATTGCAGCGTGCCGCTGCGCACCACCGGCTGGAAATACGGGATGAACTCCCTGGCCTCGAGTGCCCGCCGCAGTTCGTTGCTCGGCGCGCCCGAGCGCTTCTGCAGCCAGCGGGTGGTGATCCCCGCCAGCAGGCCGAGGATCAGCAGCAGCGCCAGCAGTTCCCGATACTCCCGGACGAGGTAGCGCCAGGTCTCGCCCTCGGCAAAGCCCGCACTGACGCTGAACGGGAAGCGGGTGGAGCGCAGTGTGGTACGGGCCACGGCGAAGGCCGGGGCCTTGCCATCCATGATCTGGCCCTGGCCGGAGGTCCAGGCGTTGCCGACCTGCAACACCAGGCCGGTCTCGCGCCCCATCAGGTGCAGCAGGTTGCTCAGGTGATAGCCGTCGATACTGACGATCGCCGCACCGTTGCCCTGCGCCAGCCGATAGGCCAGCAGCGATGAGCCGGGCGTCACCGTGTTGCCCTTCATCAGCCAGAGACTGCCGGCGACATAGTTGGCCGGATCGATGACTTCCTGGTAGGGGCCGAACAACGATGTGCAATACAGGTTGTTGTCCCAGGCCAGGTTGGCGGCGCGCACGAACGGGCGGCGGGTGACCTGCTCGCGCAGGGCCAGTTCCACCTGAGCGCAGGGGCGCCCGGCCAGTGGCACGATGGCGTGGGCGGCCCGTTCGGCGTTGTCGAGCATCAGCTCGAACTGCTTCAGGGCATCCTGGGCGGTTTCCCGGGTATTGGCGTTCAGCGCCCGGTCGGCCTGCCAGTGCAGGATGGCGATACCCGAAACGACGGGCAGCAGGCCGATCAGCAGATTCAGCCCGTAGCGGGCAGGCCAGGGGCGGCCTTTGACAGTCAGTGGCATGGGAAGACCTGTTTGGGCAGGGGAAGCGGTGGGTGGCACGGCTCCTGGCAGGATAGTCGGGGCTGATGCATTCGCACGTTCAACGATGATTGCCGCGTGTGGCCAGGTCGAGGAACGCCTCGGTCGCGGGGGAAACCGCGCGGCGGTCGAGTACGGCCAGGCCGATCTGGCGCGTGACCGGCGGCGACAGGGGGCGGCTGACATAACCCGGGGCCGGGTGGTCGGGCAGCGACTGCTCGGCAATCACCGTCAGCCCTTCGCCACGGGCCACCGCCGCGAGGATGCTGAGCAACTGGGTGGTGCGGTAACGCACATCGGGCACCAGGCGCTGGGCGGCGAACAGCCTGGAAACCAGTTCGCCGGAGCCGGCACCGGTGAGGATGAACGGCTCCTGGCAGAGCTCCCGGAGTTCGACCGCCGCCTTGTGGCTCAAGGCGTGGCCGACCGGAAGCACGGCGATCATCTGGTCCTGCACCAGGGGGATGGTGTCGAAGCGTTCTTCGGGCAGCACCACGAAACCGATGTCGATGCGCCGTTCTTCCAGCCATTGCACGACCTGGCGGTCCGGCCCTTCATCGACATGCACCTGGATACCGGGATGCTCGCGCCGGTAGCGTTCCAGCAGCGCCGGCAGCAGTTTGCTGGAAGCGGTCGGACCGAAGGAGCCGATCCGCAGGGTCCCGCTTTTCATGCCCCTGGCGTCGGCGGCCTCCTGCTTCAGGGTCTCGGCCAGCCCGAGCATGGCCCGGGTTCGCTGCAGTAACTGCGCACCGATATCGGTCAGTTCCACCCGATGCTGATGACGGCGCAACAGCTCGACTCCCAGCTCCTGTTCCAGGCCCTTGAGGGCATGGGACACCGCCGACTGGCTGATCCCCAGGCGATGCGCGGCGCTGGTGAAACCCTGCAGTTCGGCCACCAGGGAAAACACTTCCAGTTGGGTCAGGGTCATGAGTTTTTACTCATTTTACGATGATTGCGAATAAGAAAAATAATGCGCGCAGATTAGCAACCCATCGGGCCGCGTGCCCAGGAGAAATCATGCACACCCAGGCCGGCACCTTCAGCCACAGCGACGAACCGTGGGTCTATCTCAAGCTTGCCGGGGTTTCGATGATCTGGGGCGGCACCTTTGTCGCCGGGCGTTTCCTGAGCGCCGACATCGCCCCGTGGTTGCTGGCCAGCCTACGGTTCCTGCTGGCCAGCCTGATCCTGCTGGGTTTTATCCTGCTGGCGCGGATCCCGCTGGTGCTGCCTGACCGGAAACAGTTCGCCCAACTGCTGGTGCTCGGCTTCTTCGGCATCTTCTTCTACAACCTGTGCTTCTTTTACGGCCTGCACTATATCGACGCCTCGCGGGCCTCGCTGATCGTGGTGCTCAACCCGGCGGTGTTCGGGCTGGCCTCCTGGCTGTTCTTCAAGGAGCGCCTCGGTGCCGTGAAGGTCCTCGGTATCCTGGTGTGCATGGGCGGCGCGGGGCTGGTGATCGTCAGTGGCAACCATTCGCTGTTCGCGGGGGCGAGCCAGGCCTGGATCGGTGACCTGCTGATCTTTGGCTGCGTGCTGTCGTGGGCGATCTACTCGCTGTTCTCCCGCAACCTGACCCGCGCGCTGGGGCCCTTGGCCACCGTGACCTATTCCATCTGGCTCGGCACGGCGATGCTGTGGCTGGCGACCTGGCTGCGCGGGGAGGCGAGTGTCGAGGTGATCCGCGCCCTGACACCGCAGCAGTTGCTGAGCCTGGTCTATCTTGGCGGCCTGGGTTCGGCGCTGGCCTACATCTGGTACTACGATGGCATCCAGCGCATCGGCGCGACCCGCGCCGGGGTGTTCATCGGCCTCAACCCACTGACCGCGGTGATCTGCGGCGCGCTGTTGCTGGGCGAGCAACTGACGATGATCATGTGCCTGGGCGGTGTGCTGATCCTGGTCGGCATCTACCTGTGCAACCGGCTGGCATCGCCGTTGCCCAACCGGAAGTGAAAAGTGATACGGACAAAACGTTTTACGCCATGTAGAATCTGCTTACGCATATAAGAATAATGTCTTCTGGCGACAGAAGCCTCGCCCTGAGAGACTGGGTTGCAATGAAGATACTCGGGTTCAAACTGATCTACGGCGACTTCCTTGCCCGCAGCGTGCGGGGGATTTCCTGCGCGCCACCCTCCAGCGTCCGCATCGACAGCAACTAACCGACCGTTACTTGATTGATATGATGAGGCGCCACCATGGCAGATATCTTTGAAAACCCGATGGGCCTGATGGGCTTTGAGTTCATCGAATTCGCATCGCCGACCCCGAACACCCTGGAGCCGATCTTCGAGATCATGGGCTTTACCAAGGTCGCGACCCACCGCTCGAAGAACGTGCACCTGTATCGCCAGGGCGCGATCAACCTGATCCTCAACAACGAGCCCCACAGCGAAGCCTCGTACTTCGCCGCCGAGCACGGCCCGTCCGTCTGTGGCATGGCCTTCCGTGTGAAGAACGCGCAGAAGGCCTATTCCCGTGCCCTGGAGCTGGGTGCCCAGCCGATCCACATCGCCACCGGCCCGATGGAACTGAACCTGCCGGCGATCAAGGGCATCGGCGGCGCGCCGCTGTACCTGATCGACCGTTTCGGCGAGGGCAGCTCGATCTATGATATCGACTTCGTCTACCTCGAAGGCGTCGACCGCCACCCGAAAGGGGCGGGCCTGAAGATCATCGACCACCTGACCCACAACGTCTATCGTGGGCGCATGGCCTACTGGGCGAACTTCTACGAGAAGCTGTTCAACTTCCGCGAGATCCGTTACTTCGACATCAAGGGCGAGTACACCGGCCTGACCTCCAAGGCGATGACCGCGCCGGACGGCATGATCCGTATCCCGCTCAACGAGGAGTCGTCCAAGGGCTCGGGGCAGATCGAAGAGTTCCTGATGCAGTTCAACGGCGAAGGCATCCAGCACGTGGCTTTCCTCACCGACGACCTGGTCAAGACCTGGGATGCGCTGAAGAAGATCGGCATGCGCTTCATGACCGCGCCGCCGGACACCTACTACGAGATGCTCGAAGGCCGCCTGCCGAACCACGGCGAGCCGGTCCAGGAACTGCAATCGCGCGGCATCCTGCTGGACGGCGCCTCGCAGGAGGGTGACAAGCGCCTGCTGCTGCAGATCTTCTCGGAAACTCTCATGGGCCCGGTGTTCTTCGAGTTCATCCAGCGCAAGGGCGACGATGGTTTCGGCGAGGGCAACTTCAAGGCGCTGTTCGAATCCATCGAGCGTGACCAGATTCGCCGTGGTGTGCTGACCACCGAGTAATCCTGCCATTTGCTCCTGCCGGACATATCCGGTTCTTCCGGATGTTTCCGGCCCTGTAGGAGCAGGGCTTGCCCGCGAAGCTTTTAGGGCCTTCAAGGCCGTCTTCGCTGGCAAGCCAAGCTCCTACAGTCTGGTGTAAGCCAGCCTTTCAGCCAAACAAGCCCGCCGCGATATTGATCGAAAAGCCCAGTATCGCCGTATTGAACAGAAACCCGATCAACGATTGCGCCAGTACCACCCTGCGCATCGCTCGGGTCGCCACACCGACATCCGACGTCTGCACCGCCACGCCAATGGTGAAAGAGAAGTACAGGAAGTCCCAGTAATCCGGATGCTTTTCACCATCGGCAAAACGCAACGGCGGCTCATCCTCATCCGACAGATAGAACTGCCGCGCATAGTGCACACTGAAGATCACTCCGATCAGCAGCCATGAACCCAGCACCGTCAACCCGGTAAAGGCGTAGTGCCAGGCCCGGGCATGCGCCTCCAGATCCTTGCCGCCGGCCAGCTCGACAGTGATCGCCGCCAGGCTGGCAATCGCCGCGATCGACACGATCAGCAACACCGTCCCGGCATTCTCGTCCTCGCGTTCGACGAACCGCTGCACATCCTCCGGCCGGGACCGCACGGTCAGCCACAGCATCATGGCCAGGTAGGACCAGACGGCACTGTTCCAGCCAACAAGGATCTTGGTCAGTACCGGGCTGATCGGCACCAGTACGCCAGCGGCCAGGCCGAGCAGGGTGGCGATGGTCAGGCGGGGATGGGTTCGGGCAAGGTGGGGCATGAAGGGGAGCCTGCAGGTTTTTCTCAGATTTCCTGCACCTTAGCAGGAACTGTCACTTCAGAACTCGGGTTCCCTGTTCTGTCATATCCGCAAAAGGGTGTCGCGGTTCCTGTCGCCTGTAGCGCAGGGCTCTTTGCCACTCCCGAAAAAACACCACGAACTTGCAGTAAAAACGGCGAAATCACCCGATAAATAATTTGAAAATCAATCGCTTTCACCCGAGGTTTTTTCCTTTATCTGTCACCGGAAGTTGAGAACTTCTGCGTCATGGCCTCAGCCCACAAGTCGTCTGGAACGAAGGCGACGCATCGAGCGCCATGGCGTCACGAACGAGCAACCTCAACGTACGAACACGACGAAAGGAGATTCTTCATGTTTAAGCGCAACGCTCTGGCAGTTTCCCTGGCTCTCGCCGCCCTGTGCACCGCACAGGCTGCAATGGCTGACCTCAACGGCGGCGGTGCCACCCTGCCACAACCGCTGTACCAGACTTCCGGCGTACTGACTGCCGGTTTTGCTCCCTACATCGGCGTAGGCAGCGGTGCAGGTAAAGCAGCTTTCCTGAACAACGACTACACCAAGTTCGTGGCCGGTACCACTGGCAAGAACGTGCACTGGGCCGGCAGCGACTCGAAACTGACCCAGGCTGAACTGGATGGCTACGTCTCCGCTCACGGTGCCGCCTGGGGCCCGCTGATCCAGGTGCCATCGGTTGCCACTTCGGTTGCCGTTCCTTTCAACCTGTCGGGCGGCAATAGCGTCAACCTGACCGTTGACCAACTCTGCGGCGTGTTCTCCGGCCGTATCTCCAACTGGAGCACCATCGTTCCAGGCGTCAACAAGAACATCCAGATCGTTTACCGCAAAGCCAGCAGCGGTACCACCGAGCTGTTCACCCGCTTCCTGAACGCCAAGTGCTCGGCTGCAACTGAAGGCGGCACCTTCGCTGTCACCACCACCTTCGGCACCAGCTTCTCGGGTGGTCTGCCAGCCGGGGCCATCAGCGCCGATCAGGCTTCGCCCGCTCAACCTGATACCAGCGCCGGTGTGATGGCGGCTGTCAACGCTGTAGAAGGCCGTGTGACCTACATGAGCCCCGACTTCGCCGCGACCACCCTGGCCGGTCTGGACGACGCCACCAAAGTGGCCAAGATCAACGGCCTGTCGCCAGCCCCTGCCAACGTTTCGGCCGCCATCGCTGCCGTACCGGTTCCAGCTGCCGCCAACCGTGCCAACCCCAACGCCTGGGTACCTGTTTTCGCTGCTACTGCCAGCTCCACCGACCCAAGCGTCGTAGCCTACCCATCCTCGGGTTACCCGATCCTGGGCTTCACCAACCTGGTGTTCAGCCAGTGCTACGCCGATGCGACCCAGACCTCTCAGGTGCGTGACTTCTTCACCCGTCACTACGGTGCCAACGCTGCCAGCAACAACGACGCCGCCATCACCGCCAACCGCTTCGTGCCGCTGCCTGCTGCCTGGAAAGTGGCTGTTCGCAGCAGCTTCCTGACCGCGACCAGCGCCCAGTACATCGGCAACACCAGCGTCTGCAACACCATCGGCCGTCCGCTGTAACCCTGGCTTCAACGACTGGCAATACCCGATCAGCAACGGTCCTGCCGTTGCTGATTTCTTGCGTCTGGGAGCACGGTTCCCGGCAGATGAATTTTCCATGACAGAAGTTCGGTCGCGACCTTCCGTAACCGCCTATCCGGTAATGAGCAACGCCCCGTCACCGATCGGGTCATGCGTTGCCGCCCTTGGCACGATCTGAAAAGGATGGAGTGATGCTGCGCTGCAAACCCTCGGCAAGACTCAACGCCCGGCGTCACGACGACGCCCCCTCGATCCTGCGGCTCAAGCCCCTGGCCCAGGCCATCGCCCTGTGGATGGTGGCGGGCAGCGCCCAGGCGGAAACGGCGTTCAGTTCGGCCTGGTTCACCAACAAGGGGGCCAACCTGTCGGCCACCGCGGCGCGCAACAACAGCGGACAGATTCCAGGCATCCCGACCCTGGTGGAGCAGAGCCGGGCCAACCAGCAGTTGCAGCGCTCGCTGGGCAACCTCAACAGCACCGTGGCCGCCATCGCCGCCCAGCAGGCAGCCCAGGCGGCCGGTCGCCAGGCCGCGCTCGGCCAGTTGAGCAATATTCCCGATGGCCTGGGCAAGGGCGGCCTGCAGGTCGACAACAGCCTGACCCAGGGCTGGCTCAATGCCAAGGCACCGACCCAGACCCAAGCTGGTGGCAAGACCACCGTGACCATCGAACAGACCGCCGACAAGGCGATTCTCAACTGGGAAACCTTCAACGTCGGGCGCAACACCACGGTGGATTTCCAGCAGCAGTCGAACTGGGCGGTGCTCAACCGTGTCAACGACCCGCTGGCGCGTCCGAGTGAAATCCAGGGCCAGGTCAAGGGCAATGGCACCGTGATGATCATGAACCGCAACGGTGTGGTTTTCAGCGGTTCCAGCCAGGTCAACGTGCGCAACCTGGTGGCCGCTGCGGCAACCATCAGCGACGATCAGTTCATCCAGCGGGGCATCTACGTCGACACCAATGGCACCCAGCCGACCTTCACCGATGCGGCGGGCAAGGTCGAGGTTCAGCGTGGTGCGATCATCCAGACCCTGGCGCCCACCTCGTCGACCGAGGCCGGCGGTTATGCGCTATTGCTCGGTTCCGAGGTGGAAAACGCCGGGACCATCGCTACTGCCAAAGGCCAGACCACCCTGGCCGCGGGTGACAACTTCTACATTCGTCGCGGTGTCGGTACCAGCAGCAACCAGCGTTCGACCACCCGTGGCAACGAAGTGGCGACTTCGCTGAAAGCCGGCAGTACCGCCGGCAAGGTGAGCAACAGCGGTCTGATCCTGGCCTCCACCGGCGATGTCACCCTGACCGGGCACCAGGTACAGCAGAACGGTGTGGCGCTGGCGAGCACCTCGGTCGACACCCGTGGCACCATTCACCTGCTCAACTCGGCTACCGACACCACCGGTAGCGTGACCCTGGGGCAGGGCAGTACCACCGCGATCCTGCTGGAAAACACCGATGCTACTGCTCTTGACAGCCAGCGCAACAACGGCCTGACCGGTCTCGACGGTTTGCCAAACACCCTGATCACCGGGTTCTTCAACAACCTGAGCACGGTCAGCGATCGCACCGACCAGTCGCGCATCGAGATCGTCAGTGGGGGCAACGTCGACTTCCAGAAGGGTTCCATCACCCTCGCCACCGGCGGCCAGGTGGCCGTCAGTGCCGCCCAGCGCAGCCTGGTGCGTGATGGCGCGGTGATCGACGTTTCCGGCGCGGTCGGCGTGAAGGTCTCGATGGAGTCCAACAACATCAAGATCAACGTGCAAGGTAACGAACAGCGCGACGCACCGGTCAACCGTGACGGTGGCAAGCTGATCAACAACGACGTCTGGGTCGACCTGCGCGAGCTGGTGTTCGTCCCCGCCGGCACCAACGGCTATGCCACCGATCGCTGGTACACGGCGGGCGGTCTGTTGGAAGTCGGCGGGTATCTCGGTACCCAGGGCCACAACATCGGCGAATGGATGGCCCAGGGCGGCACGCTGACCTTCACCGGCAAGGAGGTGGTGACTCAGCAGGGCGCACAGCTCAACCTGTCCGGCGGCACCGTCGACGTACAGTCCGGCTACATCCGGCAGACCTGGCTCAAGGGGCCCGACGGTCGCCTTTACGAATTGTCCCGGGCCCCCGGAGACATTCTCTATTCGGGGATCTACAAGGGCTTCGAGTCCAGCAGTGCCCGCTGGGGCCAGACCGAGTATTTCTACAACCCGATGATCGCGCAGCAGCAACGCTATGAATCGGGTTACACCGTGGGCCGTGATGCTGGCAAGCTGGTGATCGGTACCAGCAACGCGGTGCTGGAAGGCCAGATCGTCAGTGAGGTGTTCAAGGGCGACCGGCAGAACCAGGCGCCGAACCTCAATCTCGATGGCTACCAGCAATCGCGCAACGCTGTCGCCCAGCGGGCGCAGCTGATTTTCGGCAAGTACACGCCGATCCATGACAAGAAGACCGGCACCCTGCGCTACAGCCTGGACGCGGTTGCGGACCAGGTGCAGATCGGCGACGGGGTCGAGCAGATTGCAGCCGGACTGGACCTGGGCACCGCGTTGCCAGCCGATCGCCAGGGCACCCTGTACCTGGACAGCGATCAACTCAATGGTTTCCAGCTCGGCGCCATCAAGGTGGCGGCCAGGCAGCAGGTCCAGGTCAATGGCGACCTGAGCGTGGGCAAGGGCGGTGATATCACCCTGTACGGGCCGCAGGTTCGGGTCAATGCCAACCTGACCGCTCACTCCGGTAGCCTGCATCTGGGCAACGTGCTCAATCAGGTGAACTCCGCCAACCCGACCCAGGGCGTCATCGACCAGATCATCCAGCCGGCGGCTGGCCAGAAGGCCGTGGTCGACATCGTGGCTGGGGTGAAACTCGATACCACTGGCCTATGGAGCAACCTGGCGCTGGATGGCGATAACAGCCGGTTGCCCTATATCAACGGGGGGGCGGTTTCGCTACGCAGTACCGGTGATGTGACGCTTGGGACGGGAAGCCTGGTCGATGTCTCTTCGGGGGCTGCCCTGCTCAATAATCGCAAGCTCAGCGGTGGCAAAGGGGGCGACATCACCCTTGCTGTCAACGTGGGTAACTCCACGGCGGCAGCTGATCTGACGCTTGCTGGTGAACTGCGTGGCTACGGCGTCAACGGTGGCGGCACCCTGAAGCTGCAGGCCGGCAAGGTACAGATCGGCGACAGTTCGACACCGGCAGCTTCCGGTACCCTTCAACTGGCGGGCGATTTCTTCAACAAGGGGTTCTCGGCCTACGACATCACCGGAAACCAGGGGCTGACCGTCACCGACGGTACTCAGGTCGACGTAAGCATGCCGGTCTATCGGGTCGGGGAGCAGGCCGGCGACATACCGTCGGGGGGATCGCCATCGACACTGCTGGAACGCTGGACGCCCGATCTCTACCAGAACGATGCCGCCAAGGGGGTGCTGACACAGCGTAGCGGCGCCAGCCTGAGCCTTAACGCGGGGACGAATACATCCAGTGCTGCCGACATGGCCAGCACCGCACTGAGTGTCGGCCGCGGTGCGCTCATCCATGTCGACCCCGGTCAGGCCATCGCCCTGAACAGCATCGGCCAGCTGACGCTGGATGGCACGTTGAGCGCCTGGGGTGGCAAGGTCAGCCTGGGGGCGATCACCACAGGGAGTTCGGATCAGGTCAATGCCATCGGCCATGGCCGCTCCATCTGGGTAGGCGAGCACGCCCTGATCGATGTGGCGGCCAGGGCCGTGACGGCGACGGATGCCAGTGGTCGCGTCTACGGCCGGGTGGCCAACGGCGGCAGTATCAGCCTGGGTGGCACGTTCGACGCCGCGACGGGCAAGGTCAAGGCGGCCGACCTGTTCCTGGTGGTTCGTGAAGGTGCACGACTGGAAGCCTCCGGCACACAGGCGATGCTCGACGTCCCGGGGCAGGGGCGCACGCTGGTCGCCAGCAATGGCGGCAGCATCACCCTGGCCTCGAACAACGGCCTGTACCTGGATGGCCGTTTCAATGCCCGCGCCGGTGCAGAGGGCGCTGCTGGCGGCACGCTGACGGTGGCCCTGCAAAGCCAGGCGTACTTGAAGGCGTTTGCCACCGATCGAGTGCTGAACTACCGCGAGTTGGTGCTCAGCCAGAACCGTCAGGCCAATACGCTACCGACCACGGCCGAGGACGCGGCGGGTGTGCTGACCTACGGGCAGGGCCGGTTCGGCGTCGACCAGTTCGAGGCTGGAGGTTTTGACAACCTGACCTTGTTCAGCAGTGGCCTGTTGAGCGTTGATGGCGATGTGACGCTATCGACCCGCCAAAGCCTGCAACTCTATTCCAGCTACCTTGGATTGACGGGCAACGCCGCGGATCAGGCTCGGGTTCGTCTTTCCAGCGCCTATCTGCTGTTGGGTGGGATGCTCGAGTCATTGGGGAAAGAGAGCTATGTCGTTCCCGGCCTGAACGGTCGTTCGCCAACCCCGCTGGGCCATGGTGTGTTCTCTGCGGATGCCAAGCTGATTGATGTGCGCGGTGACGTTACCTTCGGGGTCAAGAGCTCCGTCGCGTACCTGGGCCAACCGGCGGTGGCCATCGAGCGTCGAGGTTTCGACCAGGTGGAGCTGACCAGCCAGGGCGACTTGCGCTTGCTGGCGGTTTCCAGCGATACCGATCCGACGACAGGTCCCAAGACAGGTCTGTACACTGCCGGTGACATGACTCTGCGCGCGGCCCAGCTGTACCCGACCACACAGACCAGTGCCGCCATCATGGCGGGTTCCGGAGGCAGTGGTAGCGGTTTCGATCCGACGCGAACCTTGACCATCGGTCCCGTGGGCGATGCCAGTGCGCCGATTCCCTATTCGGCTTTTGGTCGCTTGCGGCTCGGGGCGGCGGTCATCAAACAGGGTGGCGTGGTCCGAGCGCCCCTGGGGCTGATCGAAATCGGCAGCGGCCTGGGCACCCCAGGCGTGGAGAAAGTGGAACTGCTTCCCGGCAGTATCACCTCCGTCAGCGGCAAGGGCCTGGTGCTTCCGTATGGTGGTACCTTCGATGGCCAGACCTATTACTACAACGGCAAGGCCGTGGAATTCCTCGGGCAGGGCGGTACACCCACCGCCAACCGCGGATTGCAGGTGGGTATCGCATTGGGTGGCAAGTCGGTGTCGGTCCTGCCCGACGCCACCCTGGACCTGTCCGGCGGTGGCGACCTGCTCGGTGCCGGTTTCATTTCCGGGCGTGGCGGTTCCACTGATGCGCGCTTCAATCCATTGGTCCAGTTCGGCTCCGATGGCAGCTTCCTGTTGCCGGGCCTGGCGACCAACCCGATCTATGCCATCGTGCCCGGCGTGCAGCCGGGTTATGCGCCGGTATCACCGGAAGGGGGCGCGGTCGACCCGATGATCGGCCAGCAGATCACTCTCGGTGCAGGGATTCCCGGGCTGCCGGCTGGCACCTACACCTTGATGCCTTCGACCTACGCCCTGTTGCCCGGTGCCTTCCGGGTCGAACTGAATGGTTTGGCAACCGGCGGCACGGCGGGTGGTACGCAACGGATGCGCAACGGATCGTGGTCAACCTCGGGCCAGTTGTCCATTGCCAACACCGGTATCCGCAACGGTATCGCCAACCAGATCATCCTGACCTACGGCGACGTCTTGCGTCGCTACTCGCAGTACAACGAAACCAGCTATGCACAGTTCGCGATTGCGGACGCGGCCCGCCTCGGCGTGCCCCGGGCCCTGCTGCCGAAGGACGCCCGGACGCTCAAGCTGGAGTTGGAAAAGGGCGCCGGGGAGAAAGCCTTCACCTTTGCGGGGATCGGCAAATTCGACGCCGCCGAAGGGGGTTATGCCGGTACGGTCGCGGTGTTGGGCAGTAACGGCTCCGCGTTGGAAATCGTCGGCGCCGGGCGCCAGGCCACGGCGCAATTTGACGGTGTGACCCTGGATGCACAAAGCCTGAGTGCCCTGGGGGCGGGGCGCATGGTGATTGGCGGGTTGCCGACGCTGACCTATGGACAGGGCGGCAACTACATCACCCTGTCGAAACTGTCGAGCAGCATCGTCATGCGCGACGGCGCGACCCTGGGAGCACCGGAGGTGTTCCTGGCCACCGGTTCCGGGGACATCGTGCTGGAGCAGGGCGCCTCGATCAACACGCTGGGTTACGGCAACGCCGCCTACGATGCCCGGAACGGCTTTATCTATCAGGTTGGCAACCTGCTCGCCGTCTCCAACGGTCTGCTCAATGTCGTCAACCTGCCTGAGGGCCAAACGGCGGTGACGGGCGGGATCAAGGTGGGTACCTGTGCCCTTGTCCCGTGCACCGGCCAGACTTCGCTGTATTCCAACGGCAGCATCGCCGCTGTCACGCCGACAGCGTTCCAGCTCGATGACAAGGTGCGTTACGGCACTCGTCACCTGACCCTGGCCCTGAACAATATCAACGTCGGTACGCCAGAAGCGCTGGCCGATGCGGTGGCCGGCAATCGGCTGCCGGCCGGCCTGACGCTCAACCAGCAACTGATCGATCGCCTGCTGCAAGGTGACACCCAGTCCGGTGCGCCGGCCCTGGAGACCTTGCAACTGTCGGCGCGTGATGCGTTCAACTTCCATGGCACCACGACGCTCGATACCTATGACGTACAGACCGGCAAGTCGCGCCTGAGCAACCTGATGTTGTCCACTCCGGCGATCTACGGTGCCGGTGGCGCTGGCGACGTGGCCACGATCCATACCGCCAACCTGATCTGGCTGGGCTCGGACAAGCCGGCCGGTTCGGTGATCGCTGGTGGCGCGGGAACCGGCAGCGGGCGCCTGGATATCAAGGCCCAACGCATCGAGTTCGGTTATGGCGACTTCGCCCAGCCCAATACGGTCAAGAGCTTCGATCGCCTGGTGCTTGGTTTCGCCAACGTCAATCTCAACGCCAGCGAACGCATCACCGCCAACCACAAGGGCAGCCTCTCGGTCTACCGGAGCCAGGGTGCCTACGAGGCCGGCAAGGGCTTCCAGTACAGCGGCGGCAACCTGAACGTCCTGACCCCGCTGATGACCGGTGAGGCTGGCTCGGTGAACCGCATCACCGCTGGTGGCACGATTGACGTTTCGTCGTTGGGCGCCGCTGTGGGTGAGGTGAACGGGCAGGGCGCCGAACTGGCCCTGCAGGGCAGCAGTATCCGACTGGCCAGCGCCGTGGTCCTGCCCAGCGGCAAGGTCACTCTGGGGGCGACCGGTGACGTGCTGCTCACCGATGATGCCCGGCTCGATGTGGCCGGGCGGGCCATTGTCTTCAACGACGTGACCAAGTACGGCTGGGGCGGCAGCGTCAGGCTGGAGAGCCGCAACGGTAATATCCACCAGGCGGCGGGCTCGCGTATCGACCTGTCGGCCAGGTACAACCAGGCCGGGACCTTGAGCGCCGTGGCGCTGGATGCAGCGGCCGGTATCGTTGACCTGCAGGGGCGTATTCTCGGCTCCAGCAGCGGTTATTACGATGCGGGCGGCACCCTGATGCCGTACACGGCGGGGGGTGTTGAGATCCAGGCCCAACGGCTGGGGGCGACGGGAACGCTCGATGAGCAGTTCGCCGCCCTCAACCAGCGGATCAACGAGGGGCAGGTTACCGGTTCGCGCAGCTTCCAGCTCAAGCAGGGCGACCTGACCATTGGCGAGGGTCTCAAGGCCGGTGACGTGACTGTCTCCATCGACAACGGCAGCCTGCGGGTGAGCGGTACCGTCGATGCGAGCGGCGAGCGGGTGGGCAGTATTCGCCTGTCGGCGAAAAACGGCCTGACCCTGGACGGCAGCGCCGTACTCGATGCCCATGGTACGCGCCTGCGGGTCGACAGCTACGGCAAGATCATCGATTCGCCGAACCGGGCGATCGTCGAACTCAACTCGGGCAATGGTCAGTTGACCCTGGGCAGCGGTGCACGCATCGACCTGCGCCACGGCACCGATGGGGCGCTGGGCAATCTGCCGGGGCATAGCGATGGTCGGGCCCGCGGTACCCTGGCGTTGAATGCGCCGCGCCTGGGCGGCGCCACCGGCGGCGACATTGCCATCGATGCCAGCGGTCCGCTGACCATCCAGGGGGCGCGTTCGATCGCCGTCAACGGGACCTGGCGCTATGACGATGCGGCCTACGGCACCGATCCGGCGGCCAGCGGCCGTCCCTACCAGATCATCGACCAGGCCTACCTGGACGCCAAGCATTTGCAGAGTACCGCGTTCATCAATGCTGCCCTGGCCAATGCCAGCCTGATGCAAGGCAAGCTGGCGGGCTTGAACAACGCCACCTATGCCGATGCCTTCCATCTGCGTCCCGGCGTGGAGATTGTCAGCGCGACGCCGGACGGCGACCTGGTGGTGCAAGGCGATATCGATCTGTCGGGTTATCGTTATGCCAGTGTGAACCCGAACACCCGGAAGACCGGGGTCTACGGTTCCGGCGAAGTCGGCAGCCTGACCTTGCGGGCCGGTGGCGACCTGAATATCTACGGCAGTATCAGCGACGGGTTCGCGCCACCGCCGGCGACCCAGGACGACAAGGGCTGGATCTTGCTGCCAGGGATCGACATCAATGGTGGCGATACCGTGGTACCGGGGGCCGGGGTGACGTTGGCCGATGGCACGACCTTCCCCGGCGGCGTCACTCTCAACTACGACTTGCCGATAAAGGGCTTGCAACTGGCGCCTGGAACCCGCCTGCCGATATCGGCGACACTCGACCAGGCGCTGTCGCTGCCGGCGGGGACCGTGTTGGCGGCAGCGGTACGCGACGCCTCCGGCAATATTCTATTTGCCGCCGGTACGTTGTTGAGTCAGTCCCAGACCCTGGCGGCGGGCACCCAGCTGGATGCCGGCAGCCTGCTTCCGGTGGCGGCCAACTTCAAGGCCCTGACCTGGCCCAGGGGCGTGCCGTTGCCGGGCGTTGCCGGTACGACGCAGACCGTGGTCCTGAATGGGAACCAGGTTCTGTCCCGGGGCGCTCTGATTCCTTCGGGTACCGATGTAAAACTGCTGGCGGGCGTGGAGTCCATCCAGTTGCGTCCTGAGGTTGCCGGCCGCCAGGGGCAGATCTGGGCCGTTGCGCCGATGCTGGCTGAAGGTTCGCAGTCCTGGTCGCTGCGCCTGGTGGCGGGAGCCGACACCGAAGCGGCCGACAGCCGTATCGTCCAGCCGTACCCTGTCAGCGGTGACCTGCATCTGGCGGATACCCATTACGGCATGTTCGGCAAGGCCAAGCCGGGTGGCTATGTCTGGACCGAAGAAGGTTCGCTGAACTGGGCCGGCGATACCAGCCTGGTCGGCCAACCCATCGACTTCGATGCCATTGGCTACCCGGATCTGTGCACCGACAACCCGACGTTCTGCAAGGCAGCCACCAGCTATGTCTGGACCGAGGAGGGGTCGCTGAACTGGGCCGGCGATACCAGCCTGGTTGGCCAACCCATCGATTTCGATGCCATTGGTTACCCTGAGCTATGTACCGACAACCCGACGTTCTGCAAGGCGGTCGGTCAGTCTCAGTTGGTTGCCGGTAGCCAGCGCTTCAGCGTGGTTCGTACCGGTACGGCAGACCTTGAATTGCTGGCCGGTGGCGATCTGAAGATGGACTCGCTCTACGGCGTCTACACCGCCGGCAACTCATCGACAGCCACCTCCGCCAATGATCCCTACAACCAGGCCCGGGCGCGGGGGACCGGCGGAACAGTCCTTGGCGATGCCTTCGGTGGCTACGAGGAGCTGGTCAATGGCAGTGCCACCAGCGTTTACCGTGCCTGGTACCCGGACGCCGGTGGCAACCTGACCCTCAAGGTGGGCGGCGATCTCACCGGCAATATCATGGACCGTGTCTCGACTGGCCTGGGACGGCCCAACTCGGCGGACCTGGGCCATGACACCGCCGGTGTCGGCAACTGGCTCTGGCGCCAGGGCAGCGGCAGCGTCGACACAGGGGGACAGGCACAGCCAACCGCCTGGTGGATCAACTTCGGCACCTACACCAACACTGCCGCACTGGGCGGCAGTGGCGCCGACCAGATGGTCGGTTTCACCGGGTTCGGCACCCTGGGCGGCGGTAATGTCGATGTCCAGGTGGCGGGGGATGCGGGCATCCTGGCCCCCCTGTCCGGGGCGGCGTTTGCAACGTCGATCAACCCGCGCAGCCAGGGCCTGGTGCTTGCCGTTGGCAGCACAGGGCGGGTAGCGGCCGATGGCAGCGTGCAGATGACCGGCGGTGGCGATCTGAACCTGCGGGTAGGGGGCGCGCTGAACCCGGCCAGCGATCTCACCCAGGGACAGCAGAACGGTTTGCTGGTCGACCTGCGCGGGCATGTGCAACTCAATGGCGCATCGATGGGCAGCGTGGCCTTGCACTACGGCAACCAGGCCACGGACCAGGCACCTGGCGAGGTCAGGGCCTATGATCCGACGATCGCCACTCGCGCCCTCTCGGCCGGCGGCATGACGCTGGTTCCGGGGGATGCCACGTTCAATCTGTCTACGCTGGGCGATCTGGTCGTACAGAACGTGCAGGATCCGGGTAGGGTCGCCCTGATGAACGCCACGCCTTTTGTCAGCGGCGGCGTCAATGGTGCGGGCCAGAGCTGGTTCACCCTGTGGACCGGGCATACGGCGATCGATCTGTTCTCGGCCGGTGGCAACCTCACCCCCTATACCCTGGGTACCGTCACCGATGCGGCGGTGGTCTACCCCTCCATCCTGCGGGCGGTCGCGGCCAGCGGCAGTTTCTACTATGGCAAGGCTGCCACCAGCCAATTGAGAGACCCCGAATACAAGGCACCGTTACTGTTGGCACCTTCAGTGACCGGCGAACTGCAGTTCCTGGCCGGCGACTCCATTTACGCCAGTGGGTTCAGCGTCAGTCGTTCCGGCGCGGCCGCTGAAACGATGGCGACCCCCTGGCGTCCGGCATTCGCGGGCTTGATCAACGGCAGTATGGTGACCAACGGCAACAACCTGTCGACGGATGGCAACACGGCCCAGGTACCGGCGGTATTGCCCCTGTTCGCCTTTGGCTCCGCCACCGCCTCCGACACCATTGCCGCCAGCCGTCTCCCTTCGCGCTTCTACGCGCTCAACGGCGACCTGCTGGGCGTCACCAGCGGCCGAATCATCAGCTTCCAGGGGACTGGCACTCCACGCTTTGGCCAGACCTGGTACGAAGGTGCCGGCCCGGTCTGGATGATGGCTGGTCGCGATATCGTCAGCAGCGGTACCGCACTGGGCAGCAGTGATTCGGGCATGACTGATATCAACAAATACACCAGCACGGGCAACCTGTTCGTGCACAACGACCCGAACGACGTTTCCATCGTTTCCGCCGGCCGCGACATTCTCTACAGCAACTTCACGGTGGCCGGTCCCGGTACCCTGGAGCTGACGGCAGGACGCAATATCCTGATGGAAGACAAGGCCAGCATCACCAGCATCGGTGCCGTGGTCCCCGGCGACAGCCGCCCGGGTGCCAGCATCGTCATGCAGGCCGGTTTCGGCACGAATGGCGCGGACTACCTGCGTTTCGTCCAGACCTACCTGAACCCGGAGAACCTGGCACAGGCCGGCCAGTCGTTGAGCGGCGGCAAGGTGGCCAAGACCTACGGGACCGAACTGGTCGCCTGGCTGGCCGAGCGGTACGGCTTCAGTGGCACTGCCGATCAGGCGCGTGCCGACTACGCGGCCCTGTCGCCCGAGCAACAGCGGATCTTCGCCCGCGAGGTCTACTTCGCCGAGCTGAAAGCAGCGGGACGCGAGTACAACCAGGTTGGCGGACCACGCCAGGGCAGCTACCTGCGCGGTCGCGAGGCCATCGCCTTGCTCTTCCCGCAGACCGACGTGGCGGGCAATCCGATCACCTACCAGGGCGACATCACCTTGTTCGGTGGCGCCGGGGTACACACCGACTTCGGTGGCAACATCCAGATGCTCACGCCGGGCGGAGGCCAGGTGTTCGGTATCGAGGGCGTGGCGCCACCGTCCACGGCCGGCGTGATCACCCAGGGTGCCGGCGATATCCAGCTTTATTCCCTGGACAGCATCCTGCTGGGGCAGAGCCGCATCATGACCACCTTCGGCGGTTCGATCATGGCCTGGTCGGCGGCCGGTGATATCAACGCCGGGCGCGGTTCGAAGACCACCGTGGTCTATACGCCGCCCAAGCGGGTCTACGACAACTGGGGCAATGTCACCCTGTCGCCCTCGGTACCGAGCACCGGGGCGGGGATCGCGACGCTCAACCCGATTCCGGAGATCGCGCCGGGCGACATCGACCTGATCGCGCCGCTGGGCACCATCGATGCCGGCGAGGCGGGAATTCGGGTGTCGGGCAACGTCAACATCGCGGCCTTGCAGGTGGTCAACGCGGCCAACATCCAGACCCAGGGCAAGTCCTCGGGGGTGCCGATGACCGCGTCGATCAACACCGGGGCCATGACCGCCGCCAGCTCCGCCGGCGCTGCGGCCTCCCAGGCGGCCGAAGACGCCGCGCGGCAGCAGCAACAGGCGGCGAAGCAGGATCGGCCGTCGGTCTTCACCGTCGAGGTGCTCGGTTTCGGCAGCGAACCGGTGACCCCGAGTCGCGACAGTGCCAGCCACACGCCAGCCTATAACCCCGACAGCCCGGTCCAGGTCCTCGGTGCGGGCCCCTTGAGCGAGCAGGCCAGGCTACGCCTGACCGAAGAGGAACGGGGCAACCTGACCTTGTAAACGCGGGTTCTTTCTCCTCTCTGGCGGCCTTGATGGCCGCCTTTTTTTGCCCAGCCGTCCTGTGGCGGGCAATCCCACTTCCATGGGCCCCACCGGCGCCTACGGGCATGGATTTTTCAGGCCGCATTTGCTGGCCGGAAAGCGCCAGGAATGAAGCTTTTGTGACAAAAGTTCGGTAGCACAAGGCCAGCCCCGTCTTGGATATGTAGAACGGGCACGGAGGCGTCAGGCCCCGTTTTCCAAGGTTGCAGGGAACGCTGGAGGGGAGGGTATGGGGACTATGGAACGCTACTCGAAAGTGGGCATGCAGGAGCTGGACCAGCGCCTGTCGAAGATCGTCGAGGCGGCGCGCAAGAAGCCGGTGTCGGTCTATCGCTACGGTGCACCGTGGGTCTGGATCGTGTCCCAGGAAGATTGGCAGGGCGCCTTGAAGGAGGTCTCCAGCTACATCCCGCCCGGTCACTCGCTGGTGCTGCTGCGGCCACAGATCGACGACCTGCTCGACGAGCATCGCGACGTCCTGCTGGCGGCGGGGGCCAACGCGAAGATGCTGATCGCCCCGCAGACGGTGATGCACATCCTTCTGCTGCAACTGCTGTATTCGGTGCCCGGCGAACAGCAGTTGTACGAGCAGCTCAACTACAACCTGCTGTTCCGCTGGTTCGTCGGCCTGGACCTGAACCAGAAGGTCTGGAGCTTCAACGTCCTGAGCAAGGACATCGCCACGCTGCTGGACAACCCGCAGGCCGTGCTGCTGATCCAGAAAATCGTCGGTGAACTGTTCTGTGGCGCCCTGCTGCAGATGCCGGAGTTCTCGCTGAACTTCGCCTTGTTGCACACCTGGCTGGCACGGCATCCATCGCTGGCGATCACGAACAACCAATGAGGCGCCAGGGGCGACAGCCCCGGCCATGCGGCCTCGACAACGCTCGGGGCCATTTCTTGAATCAAGGGGGCGGTGTGGAGCATCTGTTCTTCAAAGAGACGGCGCGACCGACAGGGGCACGACGCGCCTGGCCGGCCGGCGCGGGCCTGGTGCTGGCCCTGCTGGCCGGGCCATCGGTCGCCGAGGAGGCTCCGGTGGCCCGTCTGGTGGACGTCAACGAGTACGTCGTGCGCGGCAACACCGTGTTGCAGGCCCGGGACATCGAGGAAGCGGTCTACCCGTTCCTCGGTCCGCAGAAGGCCCTGGCCGATATCGAAGGCGCCCGCGATGCCCTGCAGAAGGTCTACCAGGCCAAGGGGTATCAGTCGGTGTTCGTCGAACTGCCCGAGCAAAAGGTCGAGGGTGGCATCGTCTTCCTGCAGGTCAGCGAAACCAAGGTTGGCCGGGTGCGCGTGGTGGGTGCCAAACACTATTCGCCGGTGGAGATCCGCGAAGACGTGCCGGCCCTGAAAGAGGGCGAGGTACCGGATTTTGCCAAGGTCCAGAGCGAGTTGGCGGCGCTCAACAAGGGTGCCGGTCGCCAGGTCATGCCGCTGGTGCGCGAAGGCCAACGGCCCGGGACCATGGACGTTGACCTGCAGGTCGAGGACCAGAATCCGTGGCACGCCAGCCTTGGGCTGAACAACGACTACAGTGCCGACACCAAGGAGCTGCGAGCAGTCGCCTCCCTGGGTTACGACAACCTCTGGCAACTGGGGCACAGCGTCTCGCTGACCTACTTCACCGCCCCCGAGGACCAGAGCAACGCCAAGGTCTGGTCCGGTTCCTACAGCGCACCGCTGAGCGAGCGCTGGACCCTGCAGTTCTCCGGTTACCAGTCCGACAGCAATGTCGCCACCATCGGCGGCAGCAACGTACTGGGCAAGGGCCATTCCTATGGCGTCTCGGGTATCTACACCTTGCCTTCCAGCGGGGCCTGGGCCAACTCGTTCTCCATCGGCGTGGACTTCAAGGATTTCGAGGAAGAGCTGAAGTTCGGCAGCAGCAGCGACCAGATTCCGCTCAAGTACGCCCCGCTGACCTTTGGCTACAACGGCTACCGCTATACCGAAAGCGCCCAGCTCGGCCTGGGCCTGAACCTGGTGGCGGCGACCCGCAGCTTCTTCGGCTATGGCAGCGATTCCGACGAGTTCGACTACAAGCGCTACCGTGCCAGCCCCAGCTTCACCGTGCTCAAGGGCGACCTGAATTACACCTACACCTTCACCCGCGACTGGCAGTCGGCGTCCAAGGCAGCCTTCCAGCTGGCGTCCGGCCCGCTGGTGTCCAACGAACAGTTTTCCGCCGGGGGCGCCACTTCGGTGCGTGGCTACCTGGCGGCCGAGCGCTCGGGTGACAGCGGGATGCTGTTCTCCCAGGAACTGCGCACGCCATCGCTGGCCAGGTTTGTCGGCAGCTACGTCAAGGAGTGGCGCTTCTACGCCTTCGCCGAAGGCGCGCGGCTGACCCTGGAAAAGGCCCTGCCCGAGCAGGAAGACGAATACAGCCTGGCCAGCGTCGGCCTGGGGACACGCGCCAGCCTGAGCAAATGGCTGTCCGGCAGCCTGGATTGGGGCTACCCGCTGCTCGACGGCCCGAACACCCGCAAATACGACTCACGTCTGCACTTCAGTGTGCAGGCGACTTTCTGACCCTTTTACTGACGGAGAACCACCGCATGTCACGCTTAATCGTGTCCCTGTTGATCTGCCTGGGCTTCGTGCTCCCGGCCACCGCCCAGGCCTGGTGGCAGGACGACTGGCATTACCGCAAGCAGATCAGCGTCGACACCACGCCCCAGGGCGCGGCCATCAGCGAGGCCCTGGGTCGCACCAGCCTGCTGGTGCGCCTGCACACCGGCAACTTCACCTTCGACGGGGTCAAGGAAGACGGTTCGGACCTGCGCTTCATCGCGGCCGACGACAAGACCGTGCTCAATTATCAGATCGAAAGCTTCGACCCGCTGATGGGCATGGCGCTGATCTGGGTCGATGTGCCCAAGGTCGAAGGCGGCCAGCGCCAGGACATCTGGATGTATTACGGCAACCCGAAGGCCCCGGCCACCAGCAATGGGCAACTGGCCTTCGAACCGAACTACACCGCGGTCTATCACTTCGATGGCGCGCCGGGGACGCCGGCGAAGGATGCCACGGCCTTCTCCAACCACGCGCAGAACGCCACCGGCAGCCGTATCGACGGGGTGATCGGCGCGGCCTTGCAGTTCAGTGGCCAGCCGCTGCTGTTGCCGGCCAGTCCGTCGCTGCAATACAACCCCGGGGGGGCCTTCACCCTGAGCGCCTGGGTGCGTCTGGACCAGGCTTCGGGCGAGCAGTTGCTGATGGCCCGGCGCGAAGGTGGCCATGCCTTGCTGCTGGGGGCCAGCCAGGGTACGCCCTTTGTGGAGGTCAACGGTCAGCGCGCGGTATCGACCCAGCCGCTCAACCCTGGCCAGTGGCAGCACCTGGCGCTGACCGCCCAGGGCAGCAAGGTCTCGATGTTCGTCAACGGCCGTGAGAGTGCCAGCCTGGCCCAGGAAGTCGCGGCGTTCAATTCGCCGATCGCCCTGGGCGGCGACCTGCCGGCTGCCGACCCCGCGGCGGCGGCGAGCCCCTTCGCCGGCTTCCATGGCGCCATCGATGAGCTGCGTTTGTCCAAGGTCGTGCGGCCGGCCGCCGTGCTGCTGGCCGATGCCGGCGCGCAAGGCGCCGAGTCGAAGCTGGTGGCCTATGGCGCCGATGAGGAACAGTCCGGTTTCGGCTTCGGCAGCCTGGGCTTCCTGCTCAAGTCGGTGCCGGCGGATGCCTGGGTGATCATCGCCATCCTGGTGCTGATGATGCTGCAGTCGTGGGTCATCATGGTCCGCAAGAACCGCGCCCTGAGCCGTGTCAGCCGCGCCAACGAGGCGTTCCGCGAGCAGTTCGCCCAGGTCGGTACGCGCCTGGAAATGTTCGCCGACGACCAGGACCTGGCCCGCCGCCTGGAGCATTCCTCGCTGTGGCGCCTGTATCTGGTGGCGGTCAAGGAGATTCGCACCCGTCGCGCCCAGGGCGCCGATACCTCGTCGGTTTCGGCGGCCACCATCGAGGCCATCCGCTGCTCCATGGACGGTGTGCGCACCCGGGAGAACCAGCAACTGGGTTCGAAACTCTCGACGCTGTCCAACGCCATCGCCGGCGGCCCGTACATCGGCCTGCTCGGTACGGTGCTGGGGATCATGGTGGTGTTCCTCGGCACGGCCATGGCCGGTGACGTGAACATCAACGCCATCGCTCCGGGCATGGCCGCAGCCCTGCTGGCCACCGCCATGGGCCTGTTCGTCGCGATCCCGGCGCTGTTCGGCTACAACCGGCTGATCACCCGCAACAAGGAAGTCAGTGCCGACATGCGGGTGTTCGTCGACGAGTTCATCACCCGCCTGGCGGAAATGCACGGTGAGGGGCAGAGCCATGACGCCAATCGTGCCAGGCCCGCCCAGGCCGGCCAGCATGCCGTCGACCTGCTGTCGGTCTGAGGGGAGGGAACTGCCATGGCTTCCGTAAACGCCTCCCATGACGACGATGACGATGCCGCCGTCGACAGTATCAACATCACGCCCCTGGTGGACGTGCTGATGGTGGTGCTGGTGATGTTCATCCTGACCGCCACGGCCCAGGTCTCGGGGATCCAGATCCACCTGCCCAAGGCCAGTGCCTCGGTGTCGCTGTCCGAGGCCAAGACCAAGGCCATTTCGGTCAACGACGGTGGCCAGGTCTTCCTCGATGCCTATCCGGTGACCCTGCCGGAGCTGGAGGAACGCCTGCGTATCGAGAAGGCGCAGAACCCGGACTTTCCGATCATCGTGCGCGGCGACGCCACGGTGCAGTACCAGAAAGTCATCGAAGTGCTCGACCTGCTGCGGCGCCTGGAGCTGTCCCAGGTCGGGCTGGTCACCGGCAAACCGAATCAGGGCTGACCATGACCGCGAAATTACCGATCAGCCCCGAGCCCGTGAAGCCGTCGCCGCTGCGCCTGTTCAAGTGGGGCGCCGGGCTGCTGCTGGGGGCGGCTGCCGCCTGGTTCCTGTGGCAGTGGGCGCATGACATGAGCGGGGTACGGCGTGAGGCGCCGAAGGTGCCGATGATCATCCCGTTGCCGCCTCCACCACCACCGCCGCCTCCGGAGCCGGAGAAACCCAAGGAGCCGGAACCGCCGGTGGAGGAGAAGGTGCCCGAACCGACGCCCGAGCCCGAGGACATCAAGCCTCAGGAAGAGGCACCGCCGTCACCGGCGGACGACCTGGCCAACCCGATGCAGATCGACGGCGACGCCCAGGCCGGCGGCGACGCGTTCAACATCGGCGCGGGCAAGGGCGGTGGCATGGCCGGTTCCGGCGGGGGCGGGCTGGGCACCGGTACCTACAAGCAGTACCTGGCCGCGACCCTGCAACGGCTGCTGCGTGACGATCCGGACCTGCGTCGGCTGGCGTTTTCGGTGCAGGTCGATTTCTGGCTTTCGGCGGACGGCGATGTGCTCAAGGTGGCTATGGTCAAGGGGACCGGCGAGCCGAAGATTGACGAGCGGATCATCGCGTCCCTGCAGAACGCACCGCGTTTCAGGGAGCGCACACCGGCTTCATTGACCTTGCCCATTCGCGTATCGCTCAAGGGCCGACGCCCGGACTGATCGAACACTTTCACGCTTTTCAACAGGAGTTGTGTGCAAATGATTTCCAACGTGAATCGATTGACCCTGGCGGTCGGCATGGTCATCGCGACCTTGGTCGGCCAGGCGGTGGCGGCGCAGCCCGCCGCGCCTTCGCAGAACGCCACGATCAATCTGATCCGCCTGCTGGTGCAGCAGGGTGTGCTCAAGCAGGAACAGGCCGAGGGCCTGATCGCCCAGGCCGAGAAGGAGGCGGTACAGGCACGTCAGGCCAACGCCGTGGCAGCTGCGACCCCTTCGGCCACGCCGGGAGAGGTGCGGGTGCAGTACGTGCCGGCGATTGTTCGCGAGCAGATCCGCGACCAGGTCAAGGCCGAAGTCATGGCGACCGCCAGGCAGGAGAACTGGGCGCAACCCAACACTTTCCCGGACTGGGTCTCGCGCATCAGCTTCGACGGTGACCTGCGCGTGCGCAATGAGTCCCGCTACTTTTCAGGTGGCAACGGCAACACCCTGATCGACTACGCCAGGATCAACAGCGGCTCGCCCTATGACGTGAACCGGAGCACCAACACCCAGTATCCGCCGCTGCTCAACAGCCGCGAGGACCGCGAGAACCTGTTCCGCCTGCGTGCCCGCCTGGGCATGAAGGCGGTCCTGACGCCCGAGTGGGTCGCCGGCGTGCGCATCGGCACCGGCTCCGACAACAACCCGGTCTCGACCACCCAGACCCTCGGCGGCGGCTTTGCCAAGAAGGACATCTGGCTCGACCAGGGGTATATCAGCTGGAAACCTTCGCAGGACCTGACGGTAACCGGCGGGCGCTTCGCCAACCCGTTCTATTCCACCGACATGATGTACTCCAACGACCTGAACTTCGACGGCGTGGCGGCGGTGTTCAATCACACGCTCAACAGCGAATGGGGCCTGTTCGGTACCCTCGGGGCATTCCCGGTCGAATACACCTCGGACTCGGAAACCAGCAACGGCATCGACAAGGCCGACAGCCAGAACAAATGGCTGATCGGCGGGCAGATCGGCGCCAACTGGAAGATCAACGCCGACAACAGCCTCAAGGGCTCGGCGGCCTACTACAGCTTCAACGATATCGAGGGCAAGCGTTCCAGCCCTTGTAAGCCGTGGGACGGCCAGCCGGGTTGCGACACGGATGGCACCCGCCTGGCCTTCATGCAGCACGGCAACAGCGTGTTTCTGTTGCGCAACATCACGCCGAACCCAACCAACCCGAACCTGACGCCGCAGCCGCAGTACCTGGGCCTGGCCTCGGAATTCAACGTGCTCGACCTGAACCTGGCCTGGGATACGCAACTGCCGGAAGACTTCAAGCTGCGCAGCCAGGCCAACTTCATTCATAACCTGGCGTACGACAAGGGCGAGATGCTCAAGCGTTCCGAGGGCCAGATCGTCAACAACATCAACAGCAACGGCGAGTTCGAAAGCGGTGGCAGCGCGTTGATGATGCAATTCACCCTCGGCAACGCGCTCGAGCTGAAAAAGAAGGGCGACTGGAACCTCTACGCCGGCTACAAGTACATCCAGCCGGACGCCTTGCCTGACGGTTTCAACGACTCCTCCTACCACCTGGGCGGCACCAACGCCAAGGGTTACTTCATCGGCGGCAATTACAGCCTGGACAAGAACATCATCGCCTCGGCCCGCTGGTTGAGCGCCGAGGAAGTCTACGGCGACCCGTTCCAGGTCGATGTCTTCCAACTTGAGCTGAACACGCGCTTCTAAGCCCGAAGGAGAATCCCCATGAACAGGCGAATCCCGGCAGCGTTGTGCCTGCTGACCGTTGGTCTCTTCACTGCCCACGGCGCCAGCGCCGAAGGCATGGAAGAGCGCCTGCGGACCCAGCTGCGCAGCACCACCCAGCAGTTGCAGGCGCTGCAAAGCGAGCAGGCCCAGGCCAGTGCGGCACGGATTGCCGCCGAGAACCAGGCCAGGGCGGCCCAGGATCAGATCCGGCAGTTGACGGCCGAGCTGGCCAGGGCCAAGGGCCTGAGCGAGCAACTGGCTGGCCAGCAGCAGGCCCTGCAAAACCAGGCCCAGGCCTTCTCCGTGGCGGCCAACGAGCAGTTGGGCAAGTACAAGAAGGCCTATGACGACCTGCTGGTGATGGCCAAGGCCAAGGAAGCCGAACGGGCCAGGTTGCAGGGCCAGTTGACCGAGCGTGACACACAAGTGCAGCAATGTTCAGCCAAGAATCAGCAGATGTACGGCATCGCCAAGGACATCCTCGCCGCCTACGAGAAGATCGACGTGGCCGAAGTGATGAAGATCCGCCAGCCGTTTGCCGGCAGCGCCCGGGTCAAGTTCGAGGAAATGGCCCAGGCCTTTGGCGATGACCTCTACAAGAACCAGTTCGATGCGACCCACGCATCCCTGAACCCATGACACAAGGAAGAACCTCCATGAGCGAGCAACTGATCGAACAAGTTACCCCCGACAGCCTGACCGAGCTGCTGCAAGGCGCCGGCTACCGGGTCAACCGCACCGAGCAGAACGGTATCGTGCAACTGCTCAGCGCCAGCCAGGGCATCGGCTATGCCGTGCGTTTCGGCAACCCGGGCACGCAGGAGGGCGGTTATGTCGACTTCACCTACAGCTGCGCCCTGCGTGTGCAGGGCGAGCTGCCGGCCGGCCTGGCCGAGTTGTGGAACGCTTCGCGGCGTTTCGCCCGCTTGTCGGTGCAGGGCGAGTTCCTGGTGATGGAAATGGACGTGGTGGTCGCCGCGGGCGTCAGCGTCAACTACCTGCGGGCCAACCTGGAGCTGTGGGATCGCCTGTTGCAGGAGTTCATCGTCTACCTGCGCGAATACAGCCAGCAGGCCGCGCAGTTGCAGGCCAAGGCCCAGGCTGCGGCCGAGCCGGAGCAAACCCGTGAGGAGGAGGCCGCCCTGTGAACAGAGGCAACCTGCTGGCCGGCGCGGGCGCGCTGGCCGTGCTGGTCGGGGCCGTTGCCCTGGCCATGCGTCCGGGTAACGATCCGGTGGCGGCGGTGCAGCCGGCACCGGCCGCCGTACCAGCCACCGCGAGTGCGCCGGCGGTGGCCCGGCTGGGCAACCAGCAAGTGTCCCCGCAAGAGCTGAAGGCGCTGTTCGCGGCGTTGCCGCAGGCGTCGCGCGAGCAGTTGCGCAGCAACCGCGGCGCCCTGGAAAGCTGGCTGCGCACCCGCCTGGCGGAGAAGGCGGTGCTCGAACAGGCCGATGCCCAGGGCTGGCGCCAGCGCCCGGAAATCGAGCAGCAGACCCGGGCGGCCACCGAGCAGATCGTCTTTCGCAACTACATGGCCTCGGTCAGCCAGGTGCCGGCCGACTACCCGAGTGACGAGGAGCTGCAGCAGGCCTACGACAGCGGCAAGTCGCAGTGGCAGACGCCGGCGCTGTACCGGGTCAGCCAGATCTTCCTGGCGGTGCCCGATCAGCAATCGCTGGAAAGCGTGCGCAGGCAGGCCGTGGACCTGAGCCGCAAGGCCCAGGCCGCACCGGGCGAGTTCGCCGCCCTGGCGACCCAGTATTCCCAGGACCGCGAAACCGCCAGCCGCGGTGGCGATACCGGACTGCAACCGCTGGAGCAACTGATGCCGCAAGTGCGCGGGGCATTGTCGCGGCTGAAGGTCGGCCAGGTGGCCGATCCGGTGCAGAGCCCGGCCGGCTTTCATATCGTCAGGCTCACCGAGCTGCAGCCGGCCCGCACGGCCACTCTCGACGAGTTGCGCGATCGCTTGCGTGAAGCCCTGCGGGCCCAGCGTCAGCAGCAGATTGCCAAGGCCTATCTGGAAGGCATGCTGAACACCGCGACCCTGAGCATCGATGGCGCGGTGCTCAACCAGGTACTGGAAGACAAACACTGACGGGAAACTTGCCATTGGATGGTTGGGCGCCGTGAGGCGTCGACAGGGAGTCTGAATGATGTCGTTGAATGAACCCGCCCAGCGTACGGGCGACATGGAGTATCACGGTCCCGTCGAGACGCACGGGGGCTGGTTGGCGCTGGCCGAACGGATCGAGCCGGAAACCGCACAGTTTTTTCTCGCCAGTGCGCGCTGTGGCTGCTTCATGCAGGCGGCGCGCAGCCTGAATATCAAGTCGACCCAGTTGCGCAAGCAGTTGGCGGCGCTTGAAGACCAGCTCAATCGGCCATTGTTCGTTTACCAGGGCAGCGCCCTGACCCTGAGCCGTGAAGGCCAGCACCTGCAGGCGCAACTGTTGGCCCTGGCCCACGAACGGCGGCTGCCGGTCATGGAGCAGCCACTGGTCAGGCTGGCGATTGCCGAGTCGATCCTGCACGACATCCTCGGTCGCGACCTGATCGCCCTGTTGCGTCGCAACGCCAGCGTGCGCCTGGAAATCATCCCGGTGGACAGCGTCCTGTCGTTGCAGGCGTTGAGTGCCGAGGTGGTGGTCTGGCTGTCGGATGGCGACTCGCCACTGCCCGGGCCGAGTTTCGACACGACCCCACCGCAGCCCCTGGCGCGGCTGGATTACCTGCCGCACATCGCCAAGCGCTACTCGCGGGTGGCGGTGCGTCCGGACTCGCTGCAGGACCTGGAGGACTACATGCTGGTGCAGTGGCAGCAGGATCGCCAGGTCGAAGGTTTCCAGCCGTGGAACAACGTGCTGGAGCAGCGCCTGGCCGGCGTGGTGCAGGTGCATTCCTACGAGCTGATGCTGGAAATGATCCGCTGCGGTGCCTGCATCGGTCTGCTGCCGCGCTACATCACCCGCTTCGACCGTGGCCTGGCGGCCTTGCCCGGCCTGTTCCACGAGGGCATGCAGCGGCGTGCCTGGCTGGCCAGCCGGCGTGGGGCCGAGGGCAGGGAAGAGGTGCAGATGATCGTCGAGCTGATATTGAACACCTTCAGGGAGCGGCGGGAGTGGTTTGAGTAGGTCTGGCGGCCTGTGTGGCTGATTCGCCTGTAACCGTACAGGCCGCTACACTGGGCGGCCTTGTCATTTTTCATGGATTAAAAAGACGATGCCCGCCGACACTCCCGCCATCACCCTCGAACGTTTCCGCGAAGCCCATATCGACGGCGTCACCGCGCTGTACAACGAGCCTGCGGTCTGCCGTCAGGTCCTGCAGATGCCGTTCCAGTCAGCCGAGGTGTGGCGTCAGCGGTTGCTGCAGAACCAGGGCAACGAGCGCCAGCTGTCGCTGGTGGCGTTGCATCAGGGCGTGGTGATCGGCAGTTGCTCGCTGGAGCAGTATGCGCGGGTGCGGCGCAGTCATGCCGGGAGTATCGGCATGGGCGTGGCGACGGCCTGGCAGGGCAAGGGCATTGGTTCGCAGTTGCTGGCGGCGGTGCTGGAGGTGGCGGACAACTGGATGAACCTGCAACGGGTCGAGTTGAGCGTCTATGTCGACAACCAGGCGGCCCAGGCCCTGTACCGCAAGTTCGGGTTCGAGGAGGAGGGGGTGATGCGCGCCTATGCGATTCGCGATGGGGTGTTGACCGATACGCTGAACATGGCGCGGCTTCGCCTGGGGCGCGTTGGGCGGTAGACCCTGTGGGAGTTTTCAACTGTCCTTGGCAGGCTGTGGCCAGCCCCCGCCCAGTGCCTTGTAGAGCTGCACCAGGTTGGTCGACACGCGGGTCGCGCTGTCGGCCAGTTCGCTCTGGTTGGCGATCAGCGCTCGCTGTACGCCCAGCACGTTGATGAAGTCGACCGCACCCTCCTTGTAGCGCTGCCGGGCATTGGCCAGGGCGATCCGGTTCTGCTTCACCGCTTCTTCCAGGGCCGCATGGTGACGCTGTTCGGCGCTGTAGTCGGTCAGCGCATTGTCCACCTCATGCCAGGCAGCGAGCACCGTACGCTGGTAGTTCAACGCCGCTTCCTGCTGCTGGTGCTCGCGCAGTTCGAGCGTTCCGGTCAACCGGCCGCCCTGGAAGATCGGCAGGTACAGGCTGGGACCGAAACTCCATTGCCGCGAACCCCAACTGCCGATGTCCGAACCCTGCAGCGCCTGGAAACCAAAGCCGCCGCCTAGGCTGACCCGTGGATAGAAGTCGGCCTCGGCCACGCCGATGGCGGCGGTGGCGCGGTGCAGGGCGGCTTCGGCCTGCTGGATGTCAGGGCGCCGTTGCGCCAGTTCCGAAGGCAGGCCGACCGGCACCCGGAGCGGGGGCAGGGGAATCGCTGCCGGAGGCAACAGCCGTGCGCTCAGGCTGCCCGGCTGTTCGCCGAGGAGATAGCTCAGGGCATTGATCAGATGGGCCTGCTGCGCCTCGAGCAAGGGCAGGCGGGCTTCGATATCGGCAACCTGGGCGGCGGCATTGGCGGTGTCCAGCTGGGTGGTCACGCCGTTGTCGTAGCGGGTCTGGGTGAGGTCTCGACTCTGCCGGGCGATGTCGAGGTTCTGCCGCGCCACTTCCAGGCGCGCCTGGGTACCACGCAGGCGCAGGTAGTCAGTGGCGGTTTCCGCCGCGACGCTGAGCAGCACGCCGTCGCGCTGGGCGCGGCTGAGCTCGACCGCGGCCCCGGCGCCTTCCAGGCCGCGTCGTACATGGCCCCACAGGTCGACTTCCCAACTGGCATCGAGGCCCAGGTTCCACAGCTCGAAAGGCGATTTGCCGCTGTGGCCCGAGGCGTCCATCAGACCGACGGCGCTGTTGCGCTGGCGCTGGTAGCTGCCGTCGGCCGCCACCCCGGGCAGTTGCTCCGCACCGGCGATCTGGCGGGCCGCCCGGCTCTGCAGCAGACGTTCATTGGCGGTGCGCACATCGAAGTTGGCCTGGGCGGCGCGTTCGACCAGTTCGCTCAGCAACGGATCGTTGAATTGCCGCCACCAGTGGGCGTCGATGGTCCGGGTGGCGGCATTGCTGCGCACCTCCCGGGGTTCTGCGGCCCAGGTGGCGGGCAGTCGAGCGGCAGGCCTGGAGAAGTCGGGGCCAACGCTGCAGGCGCCGAGTCCGAAAAAGGCCAGCAGGTAAAAATAGCCACGCATCCTATCGATTCTCCAGGGTGATGACCCGGGCAATCACCGACATGCCGACCCGCAGGTCGTTCAGGCCGGGCTGGTCATGGTCGAAGACGATTTTCACCGGAATCCGTTGTACCACCTTGGTGAAGTTGCCGGTGGCGTTGTCCGGGGCAATCGCGGAGAAGCTCAGGCCGGTGGCGGGAGCGAGACTGTCGACATGGCCGTTGTAGGTGCGGTCGGGGAAGCTGTCGATGCTGATGTCGACGGCCTGGTTCGGCTGCATGTGGGCCAGTTGGGTCTCGCGGAAGTTGGCGACGACGTAGGCATCGCTGACCGGGACCACGGCCATGACTGCCTTGCCCGGCGCGACATAGGCGCCGACGCGGACGCTGCGTTGGCCGACCACGCCATCGTGGGGCGCGACGATCCGGGTATAGGACACCTCCAGATCGGCCTTGAGCAGCGCGGCGCGGGCCTGTTCCACTGCTGCGTGGGCCATCTCCAGGCGGGCCTTGAGCACTTCCCGGTTCTTCTGCTGTTCCAGCCTGGCCGCCGCGTCGTGGTCGTGCACGGCCTGCCAGCGGGCCAGTTCGGCATCGGCTTTCTGCTGTTCTTCGCGGGTGCCGGCACCGGAACTGGACAGGTTGCGATAGCGCTGGGCATTGGCCTGGGCGAATTTCAGTGAGGCCGCCGTCGAGCGCAGGGTGGCGTCGGCCTGGGTGATCAGCGTCGCCTGGCGTTCGACCTCCGCCGCAAGGTCCTTCACCTGGGCCTGGGCCGCGTTGACCGCGGCGATGGCAGCCGCCTGCGCGGCCTGATAGTCGCGGGCATCGATTTCCAGCAGCAGTTGGCCGGCCTTGACCGGTTGATTGTCGGCCACCGCGACCTTGCTCACCACGCCGGCGATCTGCGGGGCAATCAGTACCGAATCGGCGGTGATGCGGGCGTCGTCGGTGCTCTGCGTGCCGTCGTTGCGCAGCAGGTGATAGCCGCTGTAAGCGACGATCAGGAGTACGGCACCCCCGACCAGGCTGAGAGAGAGTTTCGGTTTCATGGCATTTTCGGCGCTTGGGGAGGGAAAGGGCGGGTCGGCAGGGTCAACAGGAGAATCGTCAGGATCGCCATCAGCCCGATCATGGCCAGGAAGGCATCGCTGAAACTCAATACGAAGGCCTGTTCGCGCAGGCGCGCGGCCATGCCGGCCAGCGGCTGTTCATCGAGCAGCGGAATCAGGGCCTGCTGGTTGGCGGCCCATTGGTCAACCAGGGTGTTGGAATGCAGGTGCTGGCGGGTGGTGATGAAATTCTCCAGCAGGACCGCGCCGATCACCGAGGACAGGCCACGCAGCGAATTGACCATGGCCGAGGCGAAGGGGCCCTCGATGGGCTGGATCACGCCGGTGGCGACCATCAGCAGCGGTACGACGATCATCGGCTGGCCGAGGGTCTGCAGCAGTTGCAGCGGGTAGAAATCTTCGCGGACCCAGGCGCTGGTCAACTGCGAGCCACCGAGGCAGGCCAGGGTCATCAGCAGCAGGCCGCAGGCGATCACGTAGCGCGAGTCGACCCAGTTGCGGTTGATCACCGTGGCGACCAGGGGCGCCAGCAGCAGTTGCGGCAGGGCGATCAGCAGGGCCAGCGGCATGCTTTGCTCGGCGCGGTAGCCCTGGATATGGGCCAGGTAGTTGGCGGGCAGGGCGACGCCGGACATCGAGACCATGACGAACAGCGCCAGGGTGGCGATGCCATAGGCGAAGTTGCGCCGTTCCAGCAGTTGCACCTTGAACAGCGGCAGCGGGTGGAACCACTCGTTGAGCAGGAACAGCGGCAGGCAGAGGGCCGCGCCACCCAGCAGCAGGCCGATCAGCGGCGAGGCGAACCAGTCCAGGCGTTCGCCCTGCAGCAGGCCGATCACCAGCATGGCCAGGCCGCCGCAACCGAGCAGCGCGCCGCGCCAGTCGGCCTGCCTGAAACGCTCCAGGCGCAGCGGATCCTGCGGGATGCCGTAGGCGATGAAGGCGGTGGCGAGCAGGCAGCAGGGTGCGATCTGCCAGAACACCAGGCGCCAGTCGAGGTTTTCGGTCCAGGTGGCGGCCAGGGGCAGGGAAATGTTCGGGCCGAAGGTGGCGGTGAGCGCATAGGCCGACAAACCGTAGAGCTTGTAGTGCCAGGGCAGGAAACGCAGGGCTACGGTCATCAGCAAAGGCGGCAGGGCGCCGCCGGCCAGGCCCTGCAACACCCGCAGCAGCAACAGCGCCTCAAGGTTCGGCGCCAGGGGGCAGAGCACGCCGAAAAGGCCGAAGGCCAGGGTCATGGCCATGGCGAAGCGCCGCAGCGAGAAGGTCACCGCCAGCCAGGGTGCGATCAGCATCGCCGAGACTTCCGCCGCTGCATACAATGCGCTGATCCAGGTGCCTTCGTCATGGCCGATGCCGAACGCCCCCAGCACATCCGCCAGTGCCAGTTCGGTGACGCGGTCGTTGATGCCCGAGGTCAGGGCGGCGATCAGTACGCCGACCAGTCCGATGATCAGCCGCCGGTCGAAGGGAACGGCCACGGGTGGCCCGGGGGGTGGGGACAGCATGCACGCAAATCCTGTGGAAGGCGGTTGCGCGAAAACGTCACCGCTAACAATATTTCGGTACACTGTATCAGTGAGCGGTACAAAGGAGCAATGTCGATGTCAGTCCCTGAAACCGAACGTGGGGGTATCCAGGTGATCAGCCGGGCGGCTGCCATTCTGCGCTGCCTGGAGGACGAACCGGGGGGCTTGAGCCTGGGGGCGATCGCCAAGCGCATCGATCTGCCGCGCTCGACGGTCCAGCGGCTGGTGGATGCCCTGGCCCAGGAACAGTTACTGGAAATCCAGGGGCCGGCCGGGGTGCGCCTGGGGCCGGCGCTGATGCGCCTGGCGTCCCACAGCCATATCGATGTGACGCAAAAGGCCAGGCCCTACCTGGAACAGCTGTCGCGCGAGACCGGTGAAACCGCGGTGCTGCTGCATGCCAGCGGTGCCGAGTTGCTGATTCTGCAGATGGCGGTGTCGAACCAGCCGTTGCGGGTGGTGCCGGATGCCAGTTCGTTCCTGACCATGCATGCGACTTCGGGCGGCAAGGTGCTGTTGGCGCGGATGAGCGACGAGGCGGTGGTACAACTGCTGGGCAAGCAGCTCAAGAGCCTGACGCCCATGACCAAGACCCATTGGCCGGACCTGCTGGCGGAGCTGGCGGAGGTGCGGCGCACGGGGGTGGCTTTCGATGCCGACGGGCATATGCCGGGGGTGAGCGCCATGGGCGTCGAGCTGTTGGCCGGGCAAAGTGCCTACGCGTTGTGCGTGGTGGCGCCGTCGGCGCGCCTGGAAGGGGCTCGGGAGGCGGTGAAGGAGCGGCTGCAGGCAACGCAGAAGGCCATGCTCAAGGCTTTCGACAGCCGCTGAGCCTGGGGCAGCGCCTGCTTGCGGGGGATTTCATTAGGGTAGGCAGGGCTCTGGGGCCCATTCGCGGGCAAGCCCGGCTCCTACGGTTCGAGGGAGTACGCCAGATTGTGAACGACACAAAATTGTAGGAGCCGGGCTTGCCCGCGAATGGGCCTTCGAAACCCTGCCTCAGTTGTTGAAGTTGCAGGCATCCGACAGCTTGCGATAGCTGACGTCCTCGGTCTTGCCGGCCTTGTCGATGAACTTCATGTCGGCCTTGACCACCTTGCACTCCGCGGTGGGCTGTTCGGTCATCGAGATGACCTTGTCGATATTCAGGGGCATGCCGTAGTGATAGGGCACGGCCTGGGCGGTGGCAGCCGTGTCGGCCTGGGCCACGCCGGCGAAGGCGCTCAGGGCCAGGGCACCGCTCATCAGTAAGGTACGAAACTTCATGATCTTTCTCCGAATCAGGCTGAACAAGGGTCCAATCGCCAGGGCATTGGACATGCCGCGCAAGGCGGCAGGGGAGATCTGCGCTGACGCGGTCGACTTCACTTTCCCTGCACACGATTAACGCTGAATTAAGTGCGGAGCTTTTTATTAGGCTGCTAATTAAATGGTTCAGCCGCCACCGATCGGGAGGCGAAAGTATTCATGCGAAAGTTAATGTCAAAAACACATCACTCGCTGCTAGAATCCTTGACCGTTTGTTGGAAGGGTCAAAAAAACGACGGTGATTTCTACAGCCTATTTCGGGGGATCAGCATGGCCAAGGGGTTTGCACTGTACATGACCGGCATGACGGCAGTGATGGCGACGTTCGCCGTGGCGGTGGTGATGCTGCTGCACTGAGCGCGGCCGCGACACTTTCCAGACAGCTCGAACAGGGTGCCGTTGCGTTCCCGCACGCGAGCCCCAGGGTGATGCCTGGCACTCGCGCCTGCCTGGGCTGTTGCGATCTCAGCGCTGGGCGCTCAGGGGGCGCACGCCGATCGGGAACAACTGGTCGGTCAGTTCCTTGATCTTGCTTTCGGCGTTGATGAACTTGTCCATGCGCAATGAGCCGCTTCTTGAGTTATAGGTTGCCGAGCCGACTTCCCGGCCGAACTGGTAGACCCTGATATCCACTTCCGACAGATACAGCGCCATGTCCCAGCTCCAGCGCCCCAGCAGGGTGCTGCTCAGGGGGCAGTTCTGCGGGTTGCTGACGCTGGGCAGCACTTCCACGGTAAAACCCTTGGCCTTCAGGGCATTACCATAGGCTTCGGTAAACGACTCACGCACGCCATCAGCCGGGATCACGCAGATCCGTGCGGCGGGGTTGGCGGCGAAATCGACTGGGGTGACCTGCTGCCTGATGCTGCAGCCGGTGATCAGGGTAACTAAACAGAGCAGAAGCAGGGAACGCATCGCGACATCCATGTAGGCCCGCAAGGGCGGTGGGAAGAGAGGGCGGGATACTAGCTGTTTGCTTGGGTGCCGCAAAGCAGAAGCCGCTGCGCTGGTCCGGATTTCGTGCTGCTCCTGGCGGCCCATTCGCGGGCAAGCCCTGCTCCTACAGGGTGATGTCGTACACAAGATTTGCATGCGGCAAAAAACGATGGGAGCAGGGCTTGTCCGCGAAGCGCCTGATCTTCGCTCCTGCACCGCCTTGGGGCCTTGGCACCCACCATCGTTGCCTTCCGTAGCATTTGCCCACGCGCACCTTGTGTAACCGGTTTCCTGCAGAAAAACCTATCTCTCTGATTTTCCTGAACTTTACCGAGCCGGTTAACGACCGCGATTTCCTGTGGCACACTTTCTGCTGTCTATTCCGTTGTTACATACCAAGTTCCGCTATAGCGGAATACACATCATCGGAGTGCAACGTCATGCAACGCGTACCTTCCTTGTTCAAAGCCTGTGCTTTCATTCTGGCCGCTACGGCGGCTGCGGTAGGGACGGCCCAGGCCGCCGACAGCAAGCTCGACAGCGTGCTCAAGCGCGGTCACCTGATCGTCGGCACCGGTAGCACCAACGCGCCCTGGCACTTCCAGGGGGCGGACGGCAAGTTGCAGGGCTTCGATATCGACATCGGCGCCATGATCGCCAAGGGCCTGTTCAATGATCCGAGCAAAGTCGAATACGTGGTGCAGTCGTCGGATGCGCGGATTCCCAACCTGCTGACCGACAAGGTCGACATCAGTTGCCAGTTCATCACCGTCACCGCCAGTCGTGCCCAGCAGGTGGCGTTCACCCTGCCGTATTACCGCGAAGGGGTCGGCCTGCTGCTGCCGAACAACAGCAAGTACAAGGAGATCGACGATCTCAAGGCTGCCGGCGACAAGGTCACCGTGGCCGTGCTGCAGAACGTCTACGCCGAGGAGCTGGTGCACCAGGCGCTGCCCCAGGCCAAGGTCGACCAGTACGACAGCGTCGACCTGATGTACCAGGCCGTGAACTCCGGTCGCGCCGACGCCGCCGCCACCGACCAGTCCTCGGTCAAGTACCTGATGGTGCAGAACCCCGGCCGCTACCGCAGCCCGGCCTACGCCTGGAGCCCGCAGACCTATGCCTGTGCGGTCAAGCGCGGCGACCAGGACTGGCTGAACTTCGTCAACACCGCCCTGCACGAGTCGATGACCGGGGTCGAGTTCCCGACCTACGCCGCCTCCTTCAAGAAGTGGTTCGGTGTCGACCTGCCCACTCCGGAAATCGGTTTCCCCGTCGAATTCAAGTGATCTCTCCAGAGCAGGGCGCCGCGCGCGGTGCCCTGTCGAAGGTACTGTGAACCATGAACTATCAGTTGAATTTTGCTGCCGTGTGGCGCGACTTCCCCAGCTTGCTGGCGGGGCTCGGCCTGGGCCTGGAGCTGGCACTGGTGTCGATCGCCATCGGCTGCGCGATCGGCCTGATGATGGCGTTCGCCCTGCTCAGCCAGCACCGCACCTTGCGCACGCTGGCCTCGGTGTACGTCACGGTGATCCGTAATACGCCGATCCTGGTGCTGATCCTGTTGATCTACTTCGCCATGCCGAGCCTGGGCATCCGGCTGGACAAGATCCCTTCGTTCATCATCACCCTGTCGCTGTATGCCGGCGCCTACCTGACCGAGGTGTTCCGCGCCGGGCTGCTGAGCATCCCCAAGGGCCAGCGCGAGGCCGGGCTGGCGATCGGCCTGGGCGAATGGCAGGTGCGTGCCTACATTACGGTGCCGGTGATGCTGCGCAACGTGCTGCCGGCGTTGTCCAACAACTTCATCTCGCTGTTCAAGGACACCTCCCTGGCGGCGGCCATCGCCGTGCCGGAGCTGACCTATTACGCCCGCAAGATCAACGTGGAGAGCTACCGGGTGATCGAGACCTGGCTGGTCACCACCGCGCTCTACGTGGCCGCCTGTTACCTCATTGCCCTGATGCTGCGTCAGCTCGAACAGCGTCTGGCGATCCGCCGCTAGGAGCCTGTCATGTACGAATCCCCCCATTGGCTGCATGAGTTGTGGATCGCCCGCGAGCCGTTGTGGCAGGGCTTCCTGACCAGCGTGCAGTGTTCGGCCCTGGCGATTGTCTGCGGCACGCTGATCGGCATCGTCGCCGGCCTGGTGCTGACCTACGGCAATGTCTGGATGCGCCTGCCATTTCGCCTGTACGTCGACCTGATCCGCGGTACGCCGGTGTTCGTCCTGGTGCTGGCCTGCTTCTACATGGCCCCGGCCCTGGGCTGGCAGATCAGTGCGTTCCAGGCCGGTGCCCTGGGCCTGACGCTGTTCTGCGGCTCCCATGTCGCGGAAATCGTCCGCGGTTCGCTGCAGGCCATTCCCCGCGGGCAGATGGAAGCCAGCCAGGCCATCGGCCTGACCTTCTTCCAGGCGCTCGGATACGTGCTGTTGCCCCAGGCCCTGCGGCAGATCCTGCCGACCTGGGTCAACTCGTCCACCGAGATCGTCAAGGCCTCGACCCTGTTGTCGGTGATCGGCGTTGCCGAGCTGTTGCTCAGCACCCAGCAGGTGATCGCCCGGACCTTCATGACCCTGGAGTTCTACCTGTTCGCCGGGTTCTTGTTCTTCATCATCAACTACGCCATCGAACTGCTCGGTCGGCATATTGAAAAGCGGGTGGCGTTGCCATGATTGCGACAAACGACAAGCAAGCACTGCTCAGCATTCGCGGGCTGCACAAGCAATACGGTCAGCTCGAAGTGCTCAAGGGTGTCGACCTGGACATGCACCGCGGCAACGTGGTCACGCTGATCGGCTCCAGCGGATCGGGCAAGACCACGCTGCTGCGCTGCGTGAACCTGCTGGAAGAGTTCCAGGGCGGGCAGATCACCCTCGATGGCGAGTCGATCGGCTACAGCGAGGTCGATGGCAAGCGCGTCCGTCATCCGGAGAAGGTGATCGCCCAGCACCGGGCCATGACCGGGATGGCGTTCCAGCAGTTCAACCTGTTCCCGCACCTGACCGCGTTGCAGAACGTCACCCTGGGCCTGCTCAAGGTCAAGAAGCTGCCCCGGGACCAGGCGGTGGCCCTGGCGGAGAAATGGCTGGAGCGGGTCGGCCTGCTGCAGCGCCGCGATCACTATCCGGGGCAACTGTCCGGCGGCCAGCAGCAGCGGGTGGCGATCGCCCGGGCCATCGCCATGAACCCGAGCCTGATGCTGTTCGATGAAGTGACCTCGGCGCTGGACCCGGAACTGGTCGGCGAAGTGCTGGCGGTGATCAAGGGGTTGGCCGAGGAGGGCATGACCATGTTGCTGGTCACCCACGAGATGCGTTTCGCCTTCGAGGTGTCGGACAAGATCGTTTTCATGAACCAGGGGCGCATAGAGGAACAGGGACCACCCAAGGAACTGTTCGAGCGCCCGCAGTCGCCGCGTCTGGCGGAATTCCTCAGGAACACCCGTTTTTAACTTTCACTCAAGGAGCACATCATGAGCATTACTCGTTACGGCACTGGCAGCACCGCGGGTGGCGGGCAGCCGCGTCCCTTCGCCCGGGCCGTCGAAGCCGATGGCTGGCTGCACGTGTCCGGCCAGGTGCCGGCGGTGGATGGTGAGATCATCAGCGGCGGGATCGTCGAACAGACGCACCAGACCATGAAGAACCTGATCGCGATTCTCGAGGAGGCCGGCTACGGTCTGGAGGATGTGGTGCGGGCCGGTGTCTGGCTGGAGGACCCGCGGGATTTCTGGAGTTTCAACAAGGTGTTCGCCGAGTACTTCAAGCCCGAGCATGCGCCGGCGCGGGCCTGCGTGCAGGCGAGCATGATGGTCGACTGCAAGGTCGAGATCGACTGTATCGCCTACCGGAAGAAGTGAGCCTGGGGCGCCGTTCGCGGGCAAGCCGCGCTCCTACAGACAGCACAGATCTGTAGGAGCGTGGCTTGCCCGTGAAGAGGTCCTAACGATCACCGTGGCTCTCTGGGTAAACTCCCCGGCAATTTTTCAATGGGATTGCACTGATCATGACCGAAGACACCATCAAGCGCCGCGCAAAGGGACTGGACCGGGCGTTCGATATCCTCGATTACCTCAAGGAGGTCGGCCAGCCATTGCGTCCCAACGACATCGCCGGTGGCATCGGCAGCCCCAAGTCGACGGTCTACGAGCTGGTGGCGTCGTTGCTGGAGCGTCGGATCCTGGAGCCGGTCGGCAAGGAAGGGCATGTCTACCTCGGTCGCCAGCTGTACTTTCTCGGCCAGGCCCACCTGCGCCACTTCGACCTGAGCCGCGAGGCCGATCACGCCTTGCAGGAGATCGTCAGCCAGACCCGCGAGACCGCGCAGATGTGCCTGCTCAACGGGCGCAAGTACACGGTGGCGCTGATGAAGGAGGGCGAGCGGCATTTCCGCATCTCCTCGGATATCGGCGAGAACGCGCCGATTCCCTGGACCGCTTCCGGTCGTCTGCTGCTGGCGCACCTGAGCGATCAGGAAATCGTCGACCTGATCGATCCCGACGACTTCATCCTGCCCGACGGCCAGCGCCTGCCCCTGGAGGTGTTCCTCAAGGAAATCCGCCAGGCCGGAATCGACGGGTTCTTCTCCTTCGACAGCGTTGCCGACACTTTCACCCACTGTTTCGCCGCGCCGGTCAAGGATGAACGCGGCATCTGCATTGCGACCCTGTGCATCGTCGCCCCAAGGGCCGATGCGAAGAACAACTACCACGACTATCGCCGGGTGCTGATCGACAGCGCGAACAACCTGGCGCGTCGGATCAACGATTAGCAGCGGCTGCCTGCGGCCGCGTTTCGAGGAGTCAGAGACATGCCTGTGAACCTTCCCCCGGTGGAAAAGGGCGCGGCCGCCATCGGCGCCCAACTGGTCAGTGATGTCAGCCTGCCGGCGCTGGTGCTGCACCGTGAGGCGCTGGAACACAATATCCGCTGGATGCAGGACTTCGTGCAGCGCAGCGGCGCCGAACTGGCCCCCCACGGCAAGACCAGCATGGTTCCGGCGCTGTTCCGGCGCCAACTGGCCGAGGGTGCCTGGGGCCTGACCCTGGCCACTGCGGTGCAGACCCGGGCCGGCTATGCCGCCGGCGTACGACGGGTATTGATGGCGAACCAGCTGGTGGGCACGGCGAACATGGCGCTGATCGCCGAGCTGCTGGCGGACCCGGCGTTCGAGTTCCATTGCATGGTCGACCACCCGGACAACGTCGCCGCCCTGGGCGGGTTCTTCGCCGGCCGTGGCCTGAAACTCAACGTGATGATCGAGTACGGCGTGGTCGGCGGCCGCTGTGGCTGCCGCAGCGAGCAGGAGGTGCTCGACCTCGCCCGGGCGATCCGGGCCCAGCCGGCGCTGGCGTTGACCGGGATCGAAGGCTATGAAGGGGTGATCCACGGCGACCAGGCCGTCAGCGGCATCCGTGCCTTTGCCGGTTCCCTGGTGCGCCTGGCGGTGCAGTTGCAGGACAGCGGCGCCTTCGCCATCACCAAGCCGATCATCACCGCTTCGGGCTCGGCCTGGTATGACCTGATCGCCGAAGAGTTCAAGGCGCAGAATGCCGATGGGCGTTTTCTCAGTGTGCTGCGCCCCGGCAGTTATGTGGCCCATGACCATGGCATCTACAAGGAGGCGCAGTGCTGCGTACTGCATCGCCGCGCCGATCTGGATGAAGGCCTGCGCCCGGCGATGGAGGTCTGGGCCCATGTGCAGTCGATGCCGGAACCGGGCTTTGCGGTGATCGCCCTGGGCAAGCGCGACGTGGCGTTCGATGCCGGGTTGCCGATGCCGTTGCGGCGCTACCAGGCCGGGGTGGTGCCGGCGCTGGGCGAGGATGTCAGTGCCTGCAAGGTCACGGCGGTGATGGACCAGCACGCTTTCATGAGCGTGGCGCCGGGCTGTGAGTTGCGGCTGGGGGACATCATCTCCTTCGGGACCTCCCACCCGTGCCTGACCTTCGACAAGTGGCGGGTGGGGTGCATTGTCGATGAGCAGTTGCGGGTGATCGAAACCTTCGAGACCTGTTTCTAGCCTGAGATCGCTTTCGCGGGCTTGCCCGCGAACAGGCCCGACACACCACCACGAGATTCCCAGCATGAGCACCCTGACCCTGCCTCCTCCGCGCATCGCCCTGATCGGCGAATGCATGATCGAACTGCAACAACACGCCGATGGCAGCCTGCGGCAAAGCTTCGGCGGCGACACCCTGAACACCGCGGTGTACCTCTCCCGCGAACTGGCCGGGCGCGGCTCGGTGGATTACGTCACGGCCCTGGGCGACGACAGCTTCAGCGACGCCATGTGTCGGATCTGGGCCGAGGAGGGCATCGGCCTGGGCCTGGTCCAGCGCCTGCCCGGTCGTTTGCCCGGGCTGTACTGCATCCAGACCGATGAGCGCGGCGAGCGGCGCTTCCTCTACTGGCGCAACGAGGCGGCGGTCCGCGATTGCTTCACCGCCGCCACGGCCGCGCCGGTCCTGGCGGCGCTGCCGGACTACGACGTGCTGTATTTCAGCGGCATCACCCTGGCGGTGCTCGGCGAAACCGGCCGGGATAAGCTGCTCGCGGTGCTGCGTCAGGCGCGTGAGGGCGATACCCGGGTGGTCTTCGACAACAACTACCGGCCACGGCTGTGGACAGGTGTCGAGCAGGCCCGGGCGGCCTATCGCTCGGTGCTGCCCTACGTCGACACGGCGCTGCTGACCCTGGAGGACGAGCAGGCGTTGTTCGGGCATGCCGATGCCGGCGCGGTGTTCAGTGCTGGCGAGGCGTTCGGTATTGCCGAGGTGGTGATCAAGCGTGGAGCCGAAAGCTGCCTGATCCGTTGCGCGGACCAGGCGTTCGAGGTGCCGGCGCAGCAGGTCGAGACGGTGGTCGATACCACGGCGGCGGGGGACTCGTTCAGTGCCGGCTACCTGGCCAGTCGGCTGACGGGGGGCGATCCGCAGGCGGCGGCACTGGCCGGGCATCGACTGGCGAGCCGGGTGATTCAGGTGCGTGGTGCGCTGATCCCACGGGACTGATCCGGACCTCAGGGGGCTTGCCGGCCTCTTCGCGAATGAACCCTGCTCCCACGGCAGTGGGGTGTCGGCCACCTGTTTTGTGCAGCCCAGTGAACCCTGGGAGCAGGATTTATCCGCGAAGCACGATAACGCGGTCTGCCTTCAGTCGCGGTAAAAAACCTGCACCAGGTGATAGCCGAACTTGCTCTTGATCGGCCCGTGCACGGTGCGCAGCGGTTTCTTGAAGATCACCTGGTCGATGGCCCCCACCATCTGCCCCGGGCGGATTTCGCCGAGGTCGCCGCCGCGCTTGCCCGAGGGGCAGGTGGAATGCTTCCTGGCCAGCACGTCGAAGGCCTCGCCCTTGGCGATGCGCTGCTTGAGCTGTTCGGCCTCCTCGGCGGTCCTGACCAGGATATGACGGGCTTGGGCTTTCATTGACGGGTACCTTGAAACGCTGGGGCGCGCGATTATGCCTGAAATCAGCTGCAATGGCCGAGCATGTCGCGCACCCGGTTGGCCAGCAGGTCCAGGGTGAAGGGTTTGGCGATCAGGTCCATGCCTTCCTCGAGGAAACCCTGGCGTTCGGCGGCTTTCTCCGCATAACCGGTCATGAACAGCACCTTGAGCCCGGGGCGGTGCTGGCGGGCGATCTCGGCCAACTGCCGGCCGTTCATGCCCGGCAGGCCCACGTCGGTGACCAGCAGGTCGATGCGCAGCGCCGATTCCAGCAGCGGCAGGGCGGTCCTGGCATCGGCGGCCGGATGAACGGTGTAGCCGAGCTCGTCCAGCAGGCTGAGCACCAGCATGCGCACCGCCGGGTCGTCCTCGACCACCATCACCGACTCATCGACTGATGCGGTCGGCGATTGCGGGCAGTCCGCAGGTGGCTCGTCCTCGACGGCCTGGGCGTGAAAGCGTGGCAGGTACAGACGCACGCAGGTGCCTTCGCCGGGTTTGCTGTGCAGGGTGACATGGCCGCCGGATTGCTGGGCGAAACCATAGATCATCGACAGGCCCAGGCCCGTGCCCTGGCCGATCGGCTTGGTGGTGAAGAACGGGTCGAAGGCCTTGGACATCACCGACGGGCTCATGCCGGTACCGTTGTCGCTGACGCCGATCATCACGTAGTCGCCGGCCTTGACCGGTTCCACCGTGCTGATGTCGCTGCCGTCGAGGTAGCTGTTGGCCGTCTCGATCAGCAGCGTGCCGCCATGGGGCATGGCGTCGCGGGCGTTGATGACCAGGTTGAGCAGGGCGCTTTCCAGTTGTCCGGTGTCGGTATTGACCGGCCAGACGTCCTGGCCGAGGCGCACCTGCAGCTCGATATGGGCGCCCTTGGTGCGGCTGAACAGGTCCTCCAGCGATTGCACCAGCTGGTTCGGCTCGATGCGTCGGCGGTCCAGCGACTGGCGGCGGGAGAATGCCAGCAGGCGGTGGGTCAGGGCGGCTGCGCGCTGGGCGGAGTTGACCGCGGCATCGGCAAAGCGGCCGATCTCGGCGCTGCGCCCGGCGGCGATGTAGCGTTGCATCAGGTCCAGGCTGCCGATGATGCCGGTGAGCATGTTGTTGAAGTCATGGGCGATGCCACCGGTGAGCTGGCCGACCGCCTCCATCTTCTGCGCATGGCGCAGGGCGTCTTCGGCGCGCTCGCGCTCGAACATCTCGTTCTGCAGGCGCTGGTTGGACTCGGCCAGCGCCTGGGTGCGCTGGGCGACGCGCTCCTCAAGGGTTTCGTTGAGGTTGCGCAAGGCTTCCTCGGTGCGTTTGCGCTCGGTTTCATCGCTGACGAAGATGTAGAAGCCGTTCACCGCGCCATCCTGGCCGTGGCGCGGCAGGTAGCGCATGTTGGCGTGCCGCGTGCTGCCGTCGCGATAGGGCGTGTCGAGGCTGAAGCTGCAGGCCTTGCCCGCCAGGGCCCCGGCGACATGTTCGGCGCGCATGGCATAGGCCTGTTCGCCGAGCACTTCGCGCAGGGTCTTGCCGTAGAGTTCCTGTGGGGTCTTGCCGAACCAGTCGAGATAGGCGCTGTTGTTCAGGCGAAAGCGCTCCTCGCGGTCGACGTAGGCGATCAGCGCCGGCACCGCGTTGATCACCAGTTGCAGCTCGGTCTGGCTCTGGCGCAGGGCCTGTTCGTTCTGCTTGCGTTCGGTGATGTCGAGGGCGGCGCCGACGAAGCGTTGGGCGCGACCATGGGGCCCCTGATAGCAGCGGCCGCGGGCGAACACCCAGCGGATCTGGCCGTCGGTCTGTACCCGGTATTCCTCGGCGTGCTCGGTGTTGTTCTCCAGGCAGTGCTTGATGCCGCGAGCGACCAGGCCCCGGTCTTCCGGGTGCACGCTTTCCATGTACACGCTGAGGGGCGTCTGTGCCGCCAGTGCCGGGTCGACGCCATGCAGCCGGGCAAACCGGGCATCGGTGACGAAACGGTCCTGGTCGATATCCCAGTCCCAGGTGCCGAGGGTGCCGGTGGCGGCCATCGCCAGTTGCAGGCGTTCCTCGCTGTCGCGCTGGGCCTTGATGCTGGCCTCGGAGCGTTGCTCCAGTTCCTGGGCGCGCAGCCGTCGTTCGTTGACTTCGATGGCGGTGGCCAGCACGCCGGCCACCTCGCCGGACTCGTCGCGCACCGGGCTGTAGGTCAGGTCCAGCCAGAGGTCGGTGTCACCTTCGGGGCGCTGCAGGATGAACTGCTGTTCCGCCAGCTCGACGCTGCGGCCCTGGGCCACGGCCTGTAACAGCGGTGCGCTAAACTCCAGGTATTGCGGCCAGGTCAGTGCAAACGCTTGCCCGAAGGCCTGGGGATGCTGGTTGCCGCAGAGCCGGGAAAAACGGTCGTTATAGATCTGCACTCGCTCCGTGCCCCACAACAGCAGCATCGGCATGGGGGAATGGACGACGATATCGACAGCGGTGCGCAGGCTCTGCGGCCAGTCCTGACGCGGGCCGAGGGCGGTTTGCGACCAGTCCAGGCAAGCGAGCAGGGTGGCGACATCGTTGTCGTGGGGCAATCCGTTCATAAACCTGCCTTGAAGATGAAGCTTTGGGTTGCGTGGCGGGCCATTATCCCGCCAAGCTGTAGCGCGTTGCCAATCTGAAATGACGCCTGGTTGAGCATTTCAACCTCATTCGAATGTATTGCGGACATCGTTGCCATGGAAATCCACGCCTTGTTGAAACTCCTTGCCGCCCAGGACGGTTCGGACCTGTACCTGTCGACCGGGGCGCCGCCCTGCGCCAAGTTCAATGGCGTACTCAAGCCGCTGGGCACCGAAGCGCTCAAGACCGGCGAGGTGGCGCTGATTGCCGACGGTATCATGGACGCCGAACAGCGCCAGCAGTTCGAACGGGAGTTGGAAATGAACCTGGCGTTGTCGTTGCCGGGTGTCGGGCGCTTCCGGGTCAATATCTTCAAGCAGCGCAACGAGGTTTCCATCGTAGCCCGCAACATCAAGCTGGAAATACCCCGTTTCGAAGACCTCAAGCTGCCGCCGATCCTGCTTGAAACCATCATGGAAAAGCGTGGCCTGGTGCTGTTCGTCGGTGCCACCGGCTCGGGCAAGTCCACCTCCCTGGCGGCGCTGATCGACTACCGCAACCGGCATAGCAGCGGGCACATCATCACCATCGAGGACCCGGTGGAGTATATTCACCGGCACAAGAAGTCGATCATCAACCAGCGCGAGGTGGGGGTCGACACCCGCAGTTTCCATGCCGCGCTGAAAAACACCCTGCGCCAGGCCCCGGACGTGATCCTCATCGGCGAGATCCGCGACCGTGAAACCATGGAGCACGCCCTGGCCTTTGCCGACACCGGGCACCTGGCGATTTCCACCCTGCATGCCAACAATGCCAACCAGGCGCTGGACCGGATCATCAACTTCTTCCCCGAGGACCGTCGCCCGCAGTTGCTCAACGACCTGGGCAACAACCTGCAGGCCTTCGTCTCCCAGCGTCTGGTGCGCACTACCGATGGCAAGCGCCGGGCCGCGGTCGAGGTGATGCTGGGGACGCCGACGATCCGCGATTTCATCAAGCGCAACGAGTTCTCCGAACTCAAGGGCATCATGGAGAAATCCGAGGTCAGCGGCATGCTGACCTTCGACACGGCGCTGTTCAACCTGGTGGTGGAGGGGGCGATCGACGAGGAGGAGGCGCTGAAGAACGCCGACTCGGTGAACAACCTGCGCCTGCGCCTGAAATTGCATCAGGACGGCGGGGCTCTGGCCCCGCAGAGCACACCACCCGCGCCGCCGGTGGCGGCTCGGGAGCTGGATGTGAAGGACTGGGGCCTGGTGGAGGACGGCGAAGACGGCCCGGGTTGAGCGGGCTGCCCGGCGCTCCCGAGGATCGGTTCAGGGCAGGATCGCTCTGAGCGCTACGACTTTCCCCGCGACCGTGGCTGTGGCAGCGGCATAGCTGCCGCTGCTATCCATGTCGATACCCTGGACCGGCTGCCCCTGATAGCTGCCCCAGGCCTGCAGACCGTTTTCAACTGTCCAGGTGGCACCGTTGACGATCTGTGCCGTATTGGTCTGGTCCAACAGCAGGCGATTGCTGCTCGCCAGCGCGACGATCGCGAGGGATGTGATGTTCGCCGGTGGGGTGACGAACCATATGCGGCTGGCTGCCGGTTGCCAGAGCGCCGCCCCGAAGCCACCCGATGTCAGCTGATAGGTGACCGCCACATAACCGAGTTCATTGGCGAATTTGGCCTGGTTGGCCGGGTGCCCGGACATATTGAGCAACTTCGGCGCACTGGACGGGGTTTCCCAGTAGGCGGCTGTCGGCTTGGAGGTTGCCGGGTCCAGGCAGGTACCGAAAACCTGGCGCTGTGTGTTGACGGCAACGAGTTCGCAATGGCTGTTGGTGGGCACCTGCAGATTGACCACGGTAAAGCCCAGCAGCCCGTTGGTGGCAAGCTTTGGCGTTACCGTGCCACCGGGGCCGGGGCAGTTGAGCGCGATGGCGAGATTGTTGAATGCCTGGTTATTGACCCCGACAGGCAGGCAGTTGTCGCGCACCAGCGGTACGTCGAGCAGGGCCAGAGCGACGGCGTTGCCCTGGTTCCAGACAACGGAGGTGGCCTGTCCGGCACTGTTCAGGCTCTGGCCGGCGGTGAACCCCGTGACGCGGCTGCGGGAGGTGGCTTTGGCGCTGGTGTCGGGCAGCAGCCCGGTGCCGAGCAGCGACAGCGGTTTGTCCTCGGTGGGGTTGTTGAGTCCGGATGACCAGGTTGTTACACGTGCCAGGCCACTGGGTGCCGTGCAGACACCGAGTATGCGATTGGGACTTCCCGTCGATGGTTCGTTGCTGATGCTGTTGGCGCGACATGAGTCACCGCTGTTCAGCGGGGTCAGCGCGACACCCGGATCGACCCAGGCCCGATCGGGGCCGCCCGGTGTATCGGAGCCGATGGCTCCGACGACCTTGCCGGTGCTGTTCACCGATTGAGCGATGCTGCTGGCGGTAGCGCTGGTGGGCCCCACGGGCTGAAAGGTGGCGGCGTGCGCGAGCGGTGCGATGAGTCCGACGGACAGGACGCCACAGGTCATGAGCGTGGTTGCATGAGCTTTCAGAAGGCTTGCCATGTTTGATCCATCCTTGATGAGACGTTTCTCTGGCTCACCTGTGACGGCCTTCTACAAGTGACGGGCTTAGGCTATGTACGAAATCGCTTGAAACTTGGTTATGCGGCGTTAAAAACCGGCTCGGAATGCTCATTGACAACCAGTCAACTGCGCTTCCTCGCCGGTTTTTGCCTTGCCTAACCTGCGTTTCAAACAATTTCGTACACAGCCTAGTTAACGCTACGGACTCTCGTTTGCCACCTGTCAGAAATGACAGTTCGAGGCACCATCCGTCGTTTTCCTGCCGTCAGACCACCTGGTGGCGATAGGGCAGGTCCGGCCCGATGCGGCTGCAGGTGATCGCGGCCGCGCGGACGGCGAAGTCGAGCATGGCTTCGATCTGGGTCTTTTCCAGGCGTTCCAGGCCCTGCACCGAATCCAGTTGCTGCTCGGTCAGCCAGGCGATCAGCGCCGCCTGGAAGGTGTCGCCAGCCCCCACGGTATCGGCCGTGGTGACTTGTCGGGCCGGCACCGACCAGTGCCCGTGGCGGCGACTGTAGACGCTGGCACCCTGGCGGCCACGGGTCAGGAATAGCAGTTGGCAGCGCTGCTCCAGCCATTCCCGGGCGACGTCCTGCGGTTCGCGATCGGGGTAGAGCAGGTGCAGGTCCTCGTCACTGACCTTGATCAGGTCGGCGTGGGCCGCCAGGACGGCGATGCGTTGGCGCCACAGCCCGATGTCCGGCTGCGGGTTGAGGCGTACGTTGGGGTCGAGGGTGATCAGCCGGCGTCCGCTTTCCCGGCGGACCAGCGTCAGCAGGGTATCGGCGATCGGCTGCACCACCAACGAGTAGGAGCCGATATGCAGGCCGCGCACCGCGTCGTCCAGGGGCGGCAGGTGTTCCGGCAGCAACTGGCGGTCGGCACAGCCCTCGCCACGAAAGCTGTACTGGGGCGAGCCATCGGCACCGACGGCAACCATCGCCAGGGTGGTGGGCGCGTCGAAATCCCGCAGGTAGTCGGCTCGCACGCCTTCCTCCTGGAGAACCTGTTGCAGGCGGCGCCCCAGGTAGTCGTTGGACAGCCCGGCCAGCAGCGCCGCCTCCACGCCCAGGCGGCGCAGGCCCACCGCGACGTTGAACGGCGAACCGCCGGCAATCGCCTTGAAATTCACTTTCGAGGTTTGCCCGCTCGCGTCGGGCTCGCTGAAGAAATCGAACAGCGCTTCACCACAGACCAGATACATGGATGCTCACTCTTGCTCTTGAAGGGCCGCGACCTGTTGGCGGTAGCGGTGATAAATCGGTTGATAGGCGCTGACATGGGCCGGGATCGGCCGGGTCTCGCTGCCGGTATCGAGGCTGACGCAACGCTCGCACAGTTCGGCGAGGCCGTGAAGCGCTCCGGACTCGCACCAGGCCGCCTGGATCGCCGCACCGAGGGCGGCGGCCTCGCTCTGTTCGGTGCAGATGACCGGAGTATTCATGATGTCGGCGACCATCTGCCGCCAGACCGGGCTTTTCGCGCCGCCGCCGATCAGGCGGATGCTCTGGCCCTGCAGGCCGTTGCCGCGCAGCAGGTCGAGGCCATAGCGCAGGCCGAAGGTTGTGCCCTCGACCACGGCGCGGCACAGGTTGGCCGGGTTCAGGTTGGTCAGGGTCAGGCCCAGCAGGCTGCCGCTGGCCCGGGGCAGGGCCGGCACCCGCTCGCCGTTGAGGAACGGCAGCATGCTGACGCCCTCGGCGCCGATGGGGGCCTGGGCCACCAGGGCGTTGAACTCGTCGAGCCCGAGCCTGAACAGTTCGCGCACCGCGCCGGTGGCGTTGGTCAGGTTCATGGTGCAGATCAGCGGCAGCCAGCCGCCGCTGGAGGAGCAGAACGCCGCCACTGCGGCATCCGGGCTGATCAGCGGCTGCTCGGCATAGGCGTAGACCGTGCCGGAGGAGCCCAGGCTCATGGTGATCACGCCGGGCTGGATATTGCCGGTGCCGATGGCGCCCATCATGTTGTCGCCACCACCGCTGGCGACCACGGCCCGGGGGTTGATGCCCAGCCGCCGGGCGATGGCGGGCTGTATCCGGCCGACTGGCTGGTGGGCCTCGATCAGTTCCGGCAGGGCCGCCTGCAGGCGGCCGCTGGGGTCGATGTGCTGGAGCAGCGGCCGGTCCCAGTCACGTCGGCGCACGTCGAAATAGCCGCTGCCGGAGGCATCGCCATACTCGGCGCAGGCCCGGCCGGTGAGCCAGTGGTTGAGGTAGTCGTGGGGCAGCAGGACGTGGGCGATGCGGGCGAACAGGTCCGGGTGCTGCTCCCGGGTCCAGAGCAGCTTGGACACGGTGTAGCCGGGGGCGATCACCAGGCCCAGGCGCGCCAGCGAGCCCGCTTCGCCGCCCAGGTAGTCGAGCAGGCGCTGGTTTTGCGGGGTGCTTTCGGTGTCACACCAGAGTTTCGCCGGGCGCAGGGCCTGGCCCTGTTCGTCGAGCAGCACCAGCCCGTGCTGCTGCCCGGAAACGCCGAGGCCACGGATGGCGTGGCCATCGATTTGTGCGGCTTGCAGGGCCTGGTGGGTGGCTTGGATGAACGCCTCCAGCCATTGCCCGGTGTCCTGCTCGCGGCGGCCGTTGGCGCCGCTGATCAGGTCGTGGGGGGCCGAGCCCTGGCCCAGCACCTGGCCGCTGACGCTGTCGAGGACAAGGGCCTTGGTGCCTTGGGTGCCGCAGTCGATGCCGAGGTAGAGTTTCTGGTTCATGGTGGTGCCTGGTGGTTGGGGCGCGCCCCCGGTCGTGGTGTGAACACAACCCTGTAGGAGCCGGGCTTGCCCGCGAAGGCGTCGGCCCTGACAACGTGTGAATGTCAGGAAGACCCCTCGTGGGCAAGCCTGGCTCCTACAGGGCAATGGGATCAGGTTCTCGCCAGCAGGCGCTCCAGGGTTTTGCTCACCCCCACTTCCCGCAGGCTGTCGTAGCACGACTTGAAGGCAGCGACGAAGGCTTCGGACTGGGGAATCGCAGTGCCGAAGATTTCCTCCACGCCCAGCAGGCGTTGCACGATCAGGTTGTCATCGGTGACCATCGCCTGGCAGAACTCGGCCCGTGGATCGGGAATGCGGTAGCGCACGCCGTTTTCGTCGACGCCCTTGAGGTACAGGGCCCAGGCGGCCACCACCAGGGCGGCGCGTTCGGTGTCGCGGCCATCGGCGATCAGCCGGTTGATGGTCGGCACGGTGAACTTGGGAAACTTCGACGAACCGTCGGAACAGACCCGCTCCAACTGGTCGGCAATCGCCTGGTTGGAGAAACGCTCGACCAGGGTGTTCTTGTAGTCGCCCAGGTCGATCCCCGGCACCGGGGCCAGTTGCGGGGTGACGTCCAGGTCCATGTAGGCGCGCATGTAGGCGACGAACAGCGGGTCGTTCATGGTCTCGTGGACGAAACGGTAGCCCTTGAGAAAACCCAGGTAGGTGAGGGCCAGGTGGCTGCCGTTGAGCAGCTTGATCTTCATCTCCTCATAGGGCGTGACGTCGTCGGTGAACTGCACGCCGACCTTCTCCCAGGCCGGGCGGCCGTTGCTGAACTTGTCTTCCAGCACCCACTGCACGAAGGGTTCGCAGACCACCGGCCAGGCATCGTCGATCCCGTGCTCGTCATGCAGTTGCAGGCGGTGCGCCGAGCTGGTCATCGGCGTGATGCGGTCGACCATGGCGTTGGGGAAGCTCACGTTGGCGGCGATCCAGTCGTGCAGGCCGGCGTCGCGCAGCGCGGCGAAGGCCAGCAGCGCCTTGCGGGTCACCGCGCCGTTGTGCGGCAGGTTATCGCAGGACATCAGGGTGAAGGCCGCAATACCGTTGGCCCGCCGCTGCGCCAGGGCCGCGCAGAGAAAGCCGAAGACCGTCCGGGGGGAGTCCGGATGGCTGAGGTCGTGCCGGACCTGCGGCAGGTGGCTCATGAACTCGCCGGTGCTGTCATCGATGCAGTAGCCGCCTTCGGTGATGGTCAGCGAAACGATGCGGATCTCGGCCGAGGCCAGCTTGTCGATCAGTGCCCGGGCACCGTCCTGGGCCAGCAGCATGCCGCTGATGGAGGCGATGACGCGGGTTTCGGTGTCGTCGCCGTCCCCCAGTTCGTAGAGCGTGTAGAGGTGGTCCTGGGCCGCCAGGGCGTCACGTACGCCCTGGTCCTCGGGGCGCAGGCCGATGCCACAGATGCTCCACTCGTGACCTTCGCCGAGGTTCATCAGCGCATCGGTGTAGTAGGCCTGGTGGGCGCGATGGAAGCCGCCGACGCCGATATGGGCGATGCCCTGCCGGGTGTCGCTCGCCACATAGCCGGGCAGTGCGACCTGGGGGGACAGGTTGTGCAGGTTCTGTTTGTTCAGGTTCATTGCGGGTTCTCTTGATCAGGCCGCGGCACGCAGCGCGCGGGGCAGCGCCACACCGTCGGCATCGAAAAGGTGGCAGTGGGCGCTGTCCAGGTGCAGGTCGAGGGTTTCGCCGTACTGGCTGGCCAGGTCGCCGCGGATACGCATGGTCAGCGCCTCGCCGGAACGGGTACGGACGTGGCAGTAGGTGTCGCTGCCCAGGCGCTCGCCGACATCGGCGGTGACCCGCAGGACGCAGTCGCCGGGCTTGGCGATTTCCAGGTGTTCCGGTCGGATGCCGAGGGTCACCGGGCTGCCGACGCTGAGGCTGGCGCCGCTTTGGGCCAGGCTGATGCGGGTGCCGGCCTCCAGTTCGACTTCGCAGCCCTGGGCGTCGACGCGGCTGATCTTGCCCTTGAGAAAGCCCATCTTCGGCGTGCCGAGGAAGCCGGCGACGAACAGGTTGACCGGCGAGTGGTACAGCTCCAGGGGCGAGCCGACCTGCTCGACGCGCCCGCCGTTGAGCACCACCACCTTGTCGGCCAGGGTCATGGCCTCGACCTGGTCGTGGGTCACGTAGATCATGGTCGCCTGCAGTTCCTTGTGCAGGCGCGCCAGCTCCAGGCGCATCTGCACCCGCAGCGCGGCATCGAGGTTGGACAGCGGTTCGTCGAACAGGAAGATCTTCGGGTTGCGCACGATGGCCCGGCCGATGGCCACGCGCTGGCGCTGGCCGCCGGAGAGTTGCTTGGGCTTGCGCTCCAGCAGGGGGCCGAGTTCGAGGATGCGCGCGGCCTCGTTGACCTTGCGCTCGACCTCGGCCTTGGCCACGCCGGCCAGGTCGAGTGCGAAGGACATGTTCTTGCGCACGCTCATGTGCGGGTACAGGGCGTAGGTCTGGAACACCATCGCCAGGTCGCGCTTGGCCGGGCTGACTTCGGTGATGTCGCGGCCGTCCAGCTCGATGGTGCCGGAGGTGACTTCCTCAAGGCCGGCGATCAGCCGCAGCAGGGTCGACTTGCCGCAGCCCGACGGGCCGACGAAGACCACGAATTCGCGATCGCGCACTTCCAGGTCGATGCCCTTGATGATGGACAGACCTTCGAAGCCTTTTTGCAGATGTCTTATTTTCAGGTTGGCCATGATGTGGCTCCTCGATTGTTTGGCAGAACACCGGTCCGTGTTGGGGTCATTACTTCACGGCACCGAAGGACAGGCCGCGGACCAGCTGTTTCTGGCTGATCCAGCCAAAGATCAGGATCGGTGCGCAGGCGAGGGTCGAGACGGCGGACAACTTGGCCCAGAACAACCCCTCGGGGCTGGAGTAGGAGGCGATCAGCGCGGTCAGCGGCGCGGCGTTGGAGGAGGTCAGGTTCAGCGACCAGAACGCCTCGTTCCAGCACAGGATCAGCGACAGCAGCATGGTCGAGGCCAGGCCGCCCTTGCTGATCGGCAGCAGCACCCGCAGCATCTCCTGCAACAGCGTGGCGCCGTCGAGACGGGCGGCTTCGAGGATGTCCCGGGGGATGTCCTTGAAGTAGGTGTACACCATCCAGATCACGATCGGCAGGTTGATCAGGGTGTAGATCACGATCAGCGCGAGGCGGGTGTCGAGCAGCTCGAACGACTTGGCCAGCAGGTAGATCGGCATCAGCACGCCCACCGGTGGCAGCATCTTGGTCGAGAGCATCCACAGCAGGGTGCGCTTGGTCCGCTGGGTTTCGTAGAACGCCATGGAGTAGGCCGCCGGTACCGCGATCAGCAGGCACAGGGCGGTGGCGCTGAACGACACCACCACCGAGTTCCAGGCGAAGCGCAGGTAGCCGCTGCGTTCCTGGATATGCAGGTAGTTCTCCAGGGTCGGGCTGAAGATGAACTGCGGCGGCGTGGCGAAGGCGTCGATTTCGCTCTTGAAGCTGGTCAGCACCATCCAGAAGATCGGAAAGAAGATCAGCAGGGCCAGGGCCCAGGCCAGGATGCCGAGCAGCACGCTCTGCAGGCGGCGTGATTGTTTGAGGGTCAGGGTCGTCATGGCGCGGGCCTCAGGGCTTGTCTGTCAGGTTCTTGCCGAGCATCCGCACCAGGATGATCGCGGCGATGTTGGCGATGACCACGGCGATCAGGCCGCCGGCGGAGGCCATGCCGACGTCGAACTGCACCAGCGCCTGGTTGTAGATCAGGTACGCCAGGTTGGTCGACGCATAGCCGGGGCCGCCGTTGGTGGTGGTGAAGATCTCGGCGAACACCGACAGCAGGAAGATGGTCTCGATCATCACCACCACGGCGATCGGCCGGGCCAGGTGTGGCAGGGTCAGATGCCAGAAGATCGCCAGCGGGCCGGCACCGTCCAGGCGCGCGGCTTCCTTCTGTTCCTGGTCGAGGGACTGCATGGCGGTCATCAGGATCAGGATGGCGAAGGGCAGCCATTGCCAGGACACGATGATGATCACCGACAGCAACGGGTAGTGCGCCAGCCAGTCCACCGGCTCGGCGCCGAACAGCCGCCACAGCGCGGCGAGCACGCCCGAGACCGGATGGAACAGCAGATTCTTCCAGATCAGCGCGCCGACCGTGGGCATGATGAAGAACGGCGAGATCAGCAGTACCCGGACGATGCCGCGGCCGAGGAACTCGCTGGCTTCCAGCAGGGCCGAGATCAGTACACCGAACACCACGCTGATCAGCAGCACGCTGCCCACCAGCAACAGGGTATTGGTGGCGCCGGGCAGGAAGCCCGAGTCGGTGAGGAAGTAGCTGAAGTTCTCAAGGCCCACGTACTGGTTTTCGCCAGGGTAGAGCAGGTTGTAGCGGATCAGCGAAAAGTACAGGGTCATGCCCAGCGGTACGATCATCCACAGCAGCAACAGGGCTACCGAGGGGCTGACCAGAAACCAGCCGGGGTTGCGCAGACGGCTTTTGCGCAGCGGCTGGGGACGGTCCATATGGGCTTTTGCAGTGGTGGTATTCATGGTCTTCAAAACCGCTTGGGGTCAGGGAGCGGATCTTGTGCAGCAGCAGGGCGTGCCCGCGAAGGGTGCGACTCGGTGTTCCTGGCATGGCGTGTTGCCTGGACCGAGATCTTCGCGGGCAGGCCCGGCGCCTGCAGGTCAGCGTCTACTTGGGGTAGCCCGCGCGTTTCATCTCGCGTTCGGTACTCTGCTGGGCCGAGGCCAGGGCCTGGTCAACCGTGGTCTGGCCGATCAGTGCGGCGGAAAACAGCTTGCCGACCTGGGTACCGATGGCCTGGAACTCGGGGATGGTCACCAGCTGGATGCCGACGTAGGGCACCGGCTTGGCGCTCGGGTCTTTCGGGTTGGCCACCTTGAGCGATTCCAGGGTGATTTTCGCGAACGGCGCGGCCTGCATGTACGCGTCGCTGTAGGTCGAGGCCCGGGTGCCCGGCGGGACGTTGGCGATGCCATCTTCCTTGGCCACCAGGGCCGCGTATTCCTTGGAAGTGGCCCACGCGCTGAAGGTCTTCGCCGCGTCCTTGGCCTTGGAACTGGTGGGAATCGCCAGGGCCCAGGAGTAGAGCCAGGCCGAGCCTTTCTCGGTGACCTGGTGCGGGGCAAAGGTGAAGCCGACATGGTCGGCGACCTTGCTCTGGGTCTTGTCGGTGACGAACGAGCCGGCGACGCTGGCATCGACCCAGATCGCGCACTTGCCGCTGTTGAACAGCGCCAGGTTTTCGTTGAAACCGTTGCTCGACGCGCCGGGCGGGCCGGATTTCTTCATGGTGCCGACGTAGAAGTTCAGGGCGTTCTTCCATTCGGGGCCGGTGAATTCCGGCTGCCACTTCTCGTCGAACCAGCGGGCGCCATAGGCGTTGGCGACGGTGGTGATCAGCGCCATGTTCTCGCCCCAACCGGCCTTGCCGCGCAGGCAGATGCCGTATTGCTCCTTGTCCGGGTGATTGAGCGTGGCGGCGAATTCGCCCAACTGCTCCCAGGTCGGCCGCTCGGGCATGGTGAGGCCGGCGTCCTTGAACAGGTCGGTGCGGTAGTAGGTCATGGAACTTTCGGCGTAGAACGGCAGGGCGAACAGGGTGCCCTTGACCGACAGGCCATCACGTACCGAGGGGAACACATCATCGATGTCGTAGGTGGCGGGCAGGTTGTTCATCGGCTCCAGCCAGCCCTTGGCGCCCCAGAGTGCGGCTTCGTACATGCCGATGGTGAGCACGTCGAACTGGCCGCCCTGGGTGGCGATGTCGGTGGTCAGGCGCTGGCGCAGCACGTTTTCTTCCAGTACCACCCAGTTCAGCCTGATGTCCGGGTGCTCGGCCTCGAAAGTCTTCGACAGCTTCTGCATGCGGATCATGTCGCTGTTGTTGACGGTGGCGATGGTCAGGGTCTGGGCGCCGAAGCTGACGCTGCTGGCGGTCAGGCAGGTGGAGACGAGCAGAGCTTTTGCTATGGCTTTCATCGAACACTCCTCTTCTGGCGCCCGGTGGCGGTCGAAGGTCGGTTTATTGTTGTTGTGTCTTCCTGTGCCCCGGAAGAATCTGTGGCTGATTACAGCCCTCAATCGCCAGCCAGACAAATCCTTGAAGACACTGTGATCGATACTTTTTTGCACTCGATGGGTAGGGCGCGTCTCGTTGAAACCTCCGTACGAAGGCTCAAGGCCGGGTGTTCCGGGGTAGGCGGGCGGGGGTAAATCCGTACAGGATTTTGCGCAATCGGCCGGGGGCGCCCCGAGCGGGGCGCCCGAAGGGGGTCAACCGAGGTTCTGTTCGGTCAGGCGCTGGACGGCCAGGCGGCGATAGTGCGAGGGGGTCATGCCCTTGAGCTGCTGGAAGCGCCGGTTGAAGTTGGAAATGTTGTTGAAACCGGACTCGAAGCAGACATCGGTGACCGGCTTGTCGCCATCGACCAGCAGTTCGCAGGATTTGCTGATGCGCAGGCGATTGACGAACTCGACGAAGCAGCGCCCGGTGGCCTGCTTGAACACCCGGGAGAAGTAGGTGGGCTTCATCCCCAGGTAGTCGGCGACTTCTTCCAGCGGCAGTTCCCGGGCGTAGTGGGCGAAAATGTAGTCGACGGCGCGGTTGGTGCGGTCGATATTGTTTTCGTCGGCCAGTTGCGGGGTGGTGACGCCGGAGAGCAACTGGTAGTCGTCGCAGGTGCTGAGCAGTTCCAGCAGGATCAGGAAGTGCCCCAGGCGCGTCACGCCCTGGGAGTCGGCGATGCGTTGCATCAGTTGCGCGGCCTGGCCGATGGTGTCCTTGCAGCGGAACTCGATACCGTACTGGGCCCGTTCCAGCAGCGGCGCCAGGGTTTTCAGCTCGGCGAAGATCTGGTGGCCTTCCTCGAACAGTTCGTCGGTGAAGTTCACCAGCATGTCGCGCTTGGGCACCACCTCGTCTTCGGCCACCTGGCTGATCCAGTTGTGGGGCAGGTTGGGGCCGGTGAGGAACAGGGTGTAGGGATGGAAGTTGCCGATGTAGTCGCCGATGAAGACCTTGCCGGAGCTGGCGACGATCAGGTGCAGCTCGTATTCCTTGTGGAAATGCCAACGTACCAGCGGGCACGGGAAGCCGTGCTGGCGGTAGATGATGGAGAGGCCGTTATGGTCATCCATCAGTTCATAGGAGGGATCGGTGATACGGGTCGTTCGAGTCATTGGAAGCGCTTTTATTATTATTGCTGCTCGATAATGCCTCCTTCGTCGGCCATCTGCCAACCTTGCGCCAGGTTTCGGATAAGCTGAAACAGGCTGGACGGCGTCTATCGTGCCCATTTCCAGGAGCAAAACGGTGAAGAGCGTTCTATTGATCGGTATCGGTTCCGGCCACCCGGAGCAGATCACCCTGCAGGCTATCAGGGCCCTGAATCGCGCCTCGGTGTTCTTCCTGCTGGACAAGGGACGGGCCAAGGCAGAGCTGGTGAACCTGCGCAGGGAGATCTGCGAGCGCTACATCGAACAGCCGGGTTATCGCCTGGTGCAGGTCAGCGACCCGCTGCGAGAGGACGATGAAGATTCCTATGAAGCCGGGGTCGAGCGTTGGCATGCGCAGCGCGCCGGATTGTTCGCCCGGCTGATCGACGAGGAACTGGGCGAGAACGAGTGCGGCGCCTTTCTGATCTGGGGCGAGCCGGGCCTGTATGACAGCACCCTGCGGGTACTGGAGCGGGTAGTGGCGCTTGGCGGCCCGGCGTTCGAGGTCGAGGTGATCCCCGGGATCAGCAGCGTGCAGGCGCTGGCGGCGCGGCATCGAATCCCGTTGAACCGCATCGGCGAACCGATCCGTATCACCACTGGCCGGCGCCTGGAAGCGGCCGACCTGGACAATGTGGTGGTGATGCTCGATGCCCATTGTGCCTTCGGCCAGTTCGTCGACCAGACCCTGGACATCTACTGGGGAGCCTACCTGGGCACCGAGGACGAGCTGCTGGTGAGCGGCAAGTTGCATGAAGTGCACGGACAGATCCGTGAATTGCGTGAGGCTGCCCGGCAACGCAAGGGGTGGATCATGGATACCTACCTGCTGCGTCGCCCGCTGGGTTCGTAGGACAGATCCTGGTAGCAGCGATTTGGCGATATTTCAGGTGTCGCTAAGAGACCGTTCTTACGGAGAAGGAGGGCGATGTCGTTTAGTGTCCGCAGGCTCTCAAAATTCCTGGGATACCTCTGTGGAACGCCATGCGCCCCGTACCCGCTATTGATCGATTTCGTCGCCTGTTCCTGACGCTGGCCCTGTGTCTGTCCAGCCTGCCGGTTTTCGGGCAGTTGCCGGTCGACCTGCCCTACAGCGGCGGAGTGTTCAGCGTCGATCCGGCGACCCTGCAGGTCACCCTGCACCGTGACGATGGCCAGGTCTCGGTACTGAGCGCGCCGGCCTTTTCCGACAGTGCCCGGGCCGACGGATTGACCGGGCGCAGCTGGCGTATCAGCCACGGTGCCAATCGCTTCCGGGTCGAGGCCGGGATCGAGCAGGACGCCTTGCGCCTGTCGATCCGCGCCGATCAGCCGGGGCTGCTGGAGTGGCCGCGGCCCCTGGAGGCCGCAGCCATCGAGGCCTATGCTCTGCCGTTCGGGGAGGGCGCCTATGTCCCCGCTGACGATCGCCAGTGGCTGGACTGGCTGTTGCGCCGCTATGAGCCGGATGCCCTCAACGGCCTGCTGTCGATGCCCTTCTGGAGTGAGTTGCGGGGCGACCACTCGATCACCTGGCTGATCGAAACGCCCTTCGATACCCGTTTCGGCATGATCGAGCAGGATTCGCGACCGTTGCCGCGGATCAGTCACGAGTTCAACCGGTTGGCCGGGGACGCGCCCTTCACGGTCAGCATCAGGGTCGGCCCGGCCGATCCGTTGTATGGCGCGCGTTTCTATCGCCAGTGGCTGGAGGCCCGTCACCGCCTGGTTTCGCTGAAACAGAAAATTGCCCGGCAGCCGCTGGTCGCCCGGCTTGGCGGGGCCGCGCATATCTATCTGTGGGGGGCGGGGCCGCTGAAAACTGCGGATATCAAGGACTGGCCGGCGTTCCTGAGGTTTTTTGCCGCGCGTCGCCAGGATCATCGGCACCTGGCATCGAGGTTGTGGGCGGCGTTCGACCCACCGGCACGGGAAAGTTTCGAGGCCGCGTTGCAGGAGGCCGGTGACTGGAAGAGCGGGGTGTCGCTGTTTCGTCGGCGCGAGGTGACCCGTGCGCTCAATACGGCATTGCAGGCGGCGTTGCCACTGGTGCCGGTCGAGCCGCTGCCGGGCAATCACGATCCGGCGGCGAATGTGGCCTGGGGGCAGCAGGTCCGCGGGCAGTTGCTCGACGCGTTCGGCCCCTGGCTGGCATCGCCCCGGCGCTGGGGCGGCGGTCTGTCGCTGGAGACCGTGGAGGCGCTGCGCAAGGCCGGCCTGAGCCGGGCCTGGCTGGGGGCGGACGACTGGCGCGATGCGCTGTGGCACCCCGAGGCGGTGGAGGCGGCCAAGGCTGCCGGTTATCTGGTGGCGGTGTATGACAGCTACGGCAGTGCGCATCCCTCCAACCTGCGGGCCACCTGGGCCACGGCGCAGATGGGCGACGAACTGGCGGCGGCGGGCTATCGCGACAGCCGGGGGGAAAAGCTGCGCGGCTTCAATGGCCGTGGGGTCTATGTCAATTCCCGGGTGGTCGAACCCTATGCGCAACGGCGTATCAGTGCGGTTGCCCGTGGCGCCCGCCTGAACAGCTACTTTCTCGATGTCGATGCCGCCGGTCCCGAGTTCAGGGACTATACCCCGGGCCGGGAAACCAGCGAGCGCGAGGATGCCGAGGCGCGCAGGCGCCGCTTGCAGTTTCCCGGCACCGAGCTGGGGCTGGTCACCGGCAGCGAGGGTGGGGTGGCCTTCTATGTGCCCAGCATCGCCTACAGCCATGGCATCGCCACCCAGCCGTTCGCCTGGATGGACCCGGATATCGGCAAGAACAAGCAGTCGCCGTTCTACCGTGGCGGGTACTGGCCGCCGGAGACCCCGGACCTGTATTTCAAGCCGATACCGCTCAAGCCGGCGGTCGCCCGCTTCGTCACCTCGGCGCAGTTTCGCCTGCCGCTGTATCAGCTGGTGTTCCACGACAGCCTGGTCAGCACCCACCATTGGGAATATGGCTCGCTGAAGTTCTCCAGCGAGCGGGAAACCACGGCGTTGCTGCAGTTGCTGTACATGGTGCCGCCCCTGTATCACCTCAACGACCAGGTGCTGGCCCGCGATCTGCCGTTTATTCGGGCCTATGACAAGGTGTTCCGGCCGTTGCACGAAAGGCTGTTCACCGAGCGGCTGAGCGATTTCCAGGTGTTTTCGGCCGATCGCCTGGTTCAGCGTACCTCGTTCAGCGACGGCACCCTGATCACGGTGAACTTCGCCAGGAAACCCGCCCGTTCGCCGGAGGGCCGGCTGTTGCCGCCGCGTTCGGCCCTGGTGCTGGCGCCGGATCGGGGGCCGCAACTGATCGAGATCGCCCGGTTGTTCCTGCCTTCGACATGAGGCCTCAGGCCTTGCGGTTTTTCGCCTCGATCCACTGGGCCATGTACTGGGTGCTCTTGTGATGGTGATGCCGCAGCATGGCGCCGGTGAAGTTGTCGCGCCGATGTTGTGCCAGTCGCTGCCGGCATTGCTCGATACGCGCCACCAGGGCCGGGCCGTGCTGGCGCCGGTCGTAGCGGGCGGCCAGCAAGGCGTGGCCGGCGGCCTGGGCCTGCCGCCAGGCCGCCGGGTCCTGGTAGAGCTGCACGGCGGCCGCGGCCAGGGCTTCGGCGCGGGTCTCGATGGCGCCGGGCCAGGGCAAGTCGCCGTGCATGGCTTCGGCACCGATCGGCGTGGTGACGTTTGGCGTGCCGCAGAGCATGGCATCGGCGAGCTTGCCCTTGATCCCGGCGCCAAAGCGCAACGGTGCCAGGCAGATGCGCGCCGCACTCATGACCTGCAAGGCATCCTCGGCCCAGTTCAGCACGTGAAAGCCCTGGGTCGGGTTATGCAGGGCGGTGGCCTTGGGCGGTGTATAGGCGCCGTAGACGTGCAGTTGCGCGCTCGGCAATTGCTGGCGGATCAGCGGCCAGAGGGTGGTTTTCATCCAGAGCACCGCGTCCCAGTTCGGTGCGTGGCGAAAGTTGCCGATGCTGAGGAAATGCGCGCGCTCCTCGAACGGCCGAAAGGCAGCGGGCTGATCGAGCATCAGCGGGCACCAGTGCAGCAGCGCCGGCGGCAGCCGGAACTGCTCGGTCAACAGGCGAATCTCGACATCGGAGATCATCAGGCTCAGGTCCGAGCGGTAGATCGCCGCGATCTCGCGCTGGGCCTGATCGGTTTCGCTCATCTGCTGGAACACCTGCGGCAGGTCGGGGGCAAACAGCGTGCTGAAGTCGTTCGGGTCCGGATCGGCCTTCAGGCGTTCCTTGAGCTGCTGCTGGCGGGCGTCGCGCAGGCTTTGCAGGTCGGAGGTTTCCAGCACGCGGATGGCGTCGGGGCAGTGCTTCTCGACCCTCCAGCCGAACTGCTCCTCCATCATGAAGCGGTCGAACAGCACCACATCCGGCTGCAGGGCGGTGATGAAGGTGTCGAAGCTGCTGTTGTTGAGCTCGATGGCCTGTTCGTCGATTCCCAGGCTCTGCAGGTCGGCCTTGTGCTCGCCGACGCTGGCGGGGCTGGCGAAGGTGATGTGCCAGCCGGCTTCGAGGAAGCTTTCGAGAATCTGCATCATGTGCCCACCGGCGGCCGAGGAACGGGGTTCGGGCCAGACATAACCGATGACCAGGACGGTGGTGGTGCCGGTGGCACTCATGGGCGGGGCTTCCTTGAAACGGGCAGGGTGAAAGGGGGCGCAATTAAACCACAGCGGCCGTCGAGATTGACCTGCTCCCGCGCACTGCGTAGCCTTGCAGGTTCGAGGTTCTTCGGCATCCGGCCGAAGCTAAGATGGGAACGCGGCAAGCCGCGGCTGCCCCCGCAACTGTGAGCGGTTTGATAGTCTTGCCTGGCCACTGCCCCTTGGGGCGGGAAGGCGCAAGACCCGGTGATCGGGCGACTGCCGAACACCCGCCCGCAAGCCAGGAGACCTGCCTCGTGACAGAATTTCACTTAAACCGGGCGGGGTGATCCGGTGGCGAACCTACCCGCGCCTGTTCCGGCAGCGGTTCTCGTCCCGTATGCCCGCTATTTTTGCCAAGGGGCATCCCGATGAAAACACTGGCCAAGCTTCCTGTCACCATCGTCACCGGCTTCCTCGGCTCGGGCAAGACCACCTTGTTGCGCCACATGCTCGACAACGCCCAGGGCCGCCGCATCGCGGTGATCGTCAACGAATTCGGCGAACTCGGCATCGATGGTGAAATCCTCAAGCAGTGCTCGATCGGTTGCACCGAGGAAGAGGCGGTCGGTCGCGTCTTCGAACTGGCCAATGGCTGCCTGTGCTGCACCGTGCAGGAAGAGTTCTTCCCGGTGATGCGCGAACTGGTGGCACGGCGCGGCGATCTGGACCACATCCTCATCGAAACCTCCGGCCTGGCGTTGCCCAAACCGCTGGTCCAGGCGTTCCAGTGGCCGGAAATCCGCAGTGCCTGCACCGTCGATGCGGTGATCACCGTGGTCGACAGCCCGGCGGTGGCCGCCGGTACCTTCGCCGCCTTCCCCGACCAGGTGGACGCCCAGCGCAAGCTCGACCCGAACCTGGACCACGAGTCGCCGCTGCACGAACTGTTCGCCGACCAGTTGTCCAGCGCCGACCTGGTGATTCTCAACAAGACCGACCTGATCGCCCCCGAAGACCTGGCCAAGGTCCGCCTGGAAGTGGCCGAGGAACTGCCACCGGCGGTGAAGATCGTCGAGGCCAGCAGCGGTCGCCTGCCGCTGGACGTGCTGCTCGGCCTGGGTGCCGGCTCCGAAGAACATATCGACAGCCGTCACAGCCACCACGATCACCACCACGACGGCGATGATCACGACGATCATGACCACGATGCCTTCGACTCGATCTCCATCGACCTGCCGCAAGCCGATGAAAGCCTGCTGCTCGATGCCCTGACGCAACTGGTGGTCAAGCACGGCATCCTGCGGGTCAAGGGCTTCGCGGCGATCCCGAACAAGCCGATGCGCCTGCTGATCCAGGGCGTGGGCACCCGTTTCGACAAGCACTTCGACCGTGCCTGGGGCGCTGACGAGCCGCGTGTCACCCGCCTGGTGCTGATCGGTCAGGAACTGGATGCCGCCCTGCTCGAGTCGACCCTGCGCGCGGCGCTGACGGTCTGACCCCATGCACCTGCTCAGGACCCAGCCCGGCGGTTTCGTGTCGGACGACAACATTGCCGACCTGGGACAGACCCCCGCCGAGTTGGTGATCCTGTGCAGCGGTGATTCCAGCCTGGCGTTGCTCGCCGAAGCGGCGCAGCAACTGCCGGACGATTACCCCAGCCTGCGCCTGGCCAACCCGATGCAGGTGCAGAATCATGCCTCGGTCGACCTGTATGTCGACCAGGTGCTGCAACACGCCAAGGTGATCCTGCTGTCGTTGCACGGCGGGATCGGCTATTGGCGCTACGGCATCGAGCGCCTGGTGCAACTGGCCGAGCGCGGCGTGGCGCTGATCCTGGTGCCGGGCGATGACCGTCCCGACCCGGAACTGAGCGCCCTGGGCAACGTCCCGGCGGCCGAGGCCGAACGGCTCTGGCATTTCCTGCGCCAGGGGGGGCTGGGTAACGCCCTGCAACTGTTCAATTGCCTGGCCAGTACCTGGCTGGGGCGCGATTACCCGTGGCACGAGCCTCGCGCCTTGCCGCGCACGGCGATCTACCACCCCCGCGTGGTCGATGCGCGACTGGCGGATTGGCGTACCGACTGGCAGGCCGACCAACCAGTAGCGGCGCTGCTGTTCTATCGTTCGCACCTGCAGGCGGCCAACACCGCCTTCGTCGATGTGTTCTGCCAGCGCCTGCAGGCGGCCGGGCTGAACCCGTTGCCGATCGCCGTGGCCAGCCTCAAGGAGCCGGCCTGCCTGGCGACGGTCGAGGACTGGCTGGACGAAGTGTCGGCGGCGGTGATCCTCAATACCACCGGTTTTGCCCAGTCGACCCCCGAGGCGCCGCACCTGCGGCCGTTCCGCCGTGACATTCCGGTGATCCAGGCCATCTGCGCCCAGGACAACGAGCCCGGCTGGCAGGCCAGCGAGCAGGGCCTGGGGCCGCGGGACCTGGCGATGCACATCGCCTTGCCGGAACTGGACGGACGGATCATCAGCCGGCCGATCAGCTTCAAGGACCTGGCCTGGCGCAGCGAGCGCAGCCAGAGCGACGTGGTCTGCTACCGGGCCCAGCCCGAGCGCATGGACTTCGTCGCCGAACTGGCGCGGCGCTGGGTCGACCTGGCACGGCTGGACAACGGCGCCAAGCGCATCGCCCTGGTCCTGGCCAACTATCCGACCCGTGACGGCCGCATCGGCAACGGTGTCGGCCTGGACACGCCGGCCGCGGCGCTGAATATCCTGCGGGCCTTGCAGGCGCAGGGCTACCCGGTTGCCGAACTGCCCGAGAGTGGCACCGGCCTGATCCAGGCCCTGCTCGGCGGCGTCAGCAACGATCTCGACAGCCTCGATCTGCGACCCTGCCGGCAGAGCCTGGCGCTGGCCGAATACCAGGCCCTGTTCGAGCAATTGCCCGAGGCCAACCGCCAGGCGATACTGGCTCGCTGGGGGCAGCCGGAAAACGACCCGATGTGCCGCGACGGGCGGATGATGGTCGCCGGGCTGCGCCTGGGGCTGACCTTCGTCGGCATCCAGCCGGCCCGTGGTTATCAGGTCGACCCGAGTGCGGTCTACCACGATCCGGACCTGGTGCCGCCCCATGGCTACCTGGCGTTTTATTTCTGGTTGCGCCACCGCTATGGTGCCCACGGCGTGATCCATGTCGGCAAGCATGGCAACCTGGAGTGGCTGCCGGGCAAGGGGGTCGGTCTGTCGCAGCACTGCTGGCCGGATGCGCTGCTGGGGCCGCTGCCGAATATCTATCCGTTTATCGTCAACGACCCGGGCGAGGGGGCCCAGGCCAAGCGCCGGACCCAGGCGGTGATCATCGATCACCTGATGCCGCCGCTGACCCGTGCCGAAACCTACGGCCCGTTGCGCGACCTGGAACTGCTTGCCGACGAATACTACGAAGCGCAACTGCTCGACCCACGCCGGGCCCGGGAGTTGCAGCGCGACATCCTCAAACTGGTACGCGAGACGCAGATCGACCGCGAGCTGCAGCTGGATGCCGGGCTCGACAGCGATGCCGACGCAGCGATCTGGCTGCCGCGCCTGGACACCTACCTCTGCGACCTCAAGGAGTCGCAGATCCGCGATGGCCTGCACGTGTTCGGCGAGTCGCCGCAGGGACGGCTGCGCATCGATACCCTGCTGGCCCTGCTGCGTATTCCCCGCGGTGACGGGCGAGGTGCCCGGTCGAGCCTGCTGCGGGCGTTGGCCAAGGCCTTCGAACTGGGCTTCGACCCGCTCGACTGTAACCTGGCCGAACCCTGGACCGGCTGCCGTCCGGAGGCGCTGCGCGACCTCGGCGCGGCCACCTGGCGCACCGCCGGCGACAGTCGCGAGCGCCTGGAACTGTATGCCGCAGCCTTGATCGAGCAGGCCCTGGCGGGGCTCGCCGAGCTGCCGGACAGCGAGGCATGGGCCGATGTGCGCAGCATCATCGACGGGCTGCTCGAACAGGTGGCGCCGCGGCTCGATGCTTGCGGGCCGGCGGAAATGCAGGGCCTGCTTGCCGCCCTCGACGGGCGCTTCGTCCCGGCCGGTCCCAGTGGTGCACCGAGCCGCGGGCGACTGGACGTGTTGCCTACCGGGCGCAATTTCTTTTCCGTGGACGTACGCAACCTGCCGACCACCACGGCCTGGCGCATCGGTTTCCAGTCGGCCAACCTGATTCTCGAGCGACATCTGCAGGACCACGGCGACCACCTGCGTCAGCTTGGCCTGTCGGTCTGGGGCACGGCGACCATGCGCACCGGCGGCGACGACATCGCCCAGGCCATGGCGCTGATGGGCGTGCGGCCGGTCTGGGCCACCGGCAGCCAGCGGGTCGACGACTTCGAGATCCTGCCGCTGAGCCTGCTGGACCGCCCTCGGGTGGACGTGACCCTGCGGGTTTCCGGGTTCTTCCGTGACGCCTTCGCCAACCTGATCCGCCTGTTCGACGCGGCGGTGCAGGCGGTGGCGGCGTTGGACGAACCCGAGGACCTGAACCCCCTGGCGGCCCGCGTTCGCCAGGAGCGCGAGCAACTGCAGGCGCAGGGCCTGGATGCCGAGCAGGCCGCACGCCAGGCCGGTTGGCGGATCTTCGGCGCCAAGCCGGGCGCTTATGGCGCGGGTGTGCAGAATGCCATCGACGGGCGCCTGTGGCAGAGCCGCGAGGACCTCGCCGAGGTCTACCTGAACTGGGGTGGCTACGCCTATGGCGGCTCCGACGAGGGTACCGCGGCCCGGGCGCCGTTCGCCCGACGCCTGAGCCAGGTCCAGGCCGTGTTGCAGAACCAGGACAACCGCGAGCATGACCTGCTCGATTCCAACGACTACTACCAGTTCCAGGGTGGCATGCTGGCGGCGGTGGAAAGCCTCAGTGGCAAAACCGCCGCCAGCTATCATGGCGACCACAGCCAGCCGGACCTGCCGAAGATCCGCACGCTCAAGGAGGAGTTGAACCGGGTGATCCGCTCGCGGGCGGCCAACCCCAAGTGGATCGACGGGGTCAAGCGCCATGGCTACAAGGGTGCCTTCGAGCTGGCGGCGACGGTCGACAATCTGTTCGCCTTCGATGCCACCAGCCAGCTGATCGACGATCACCAGTACGCGTTGCTGGCCGATGCCTACCTGCTGGATGCCGACACCCGCGCGTTCGTCCGCGAGCACAACCCCCATGCCTTGCGCGACATGACCGAGCGCCTGCTGGAAGCCCAGCAGCGCGGGCTGTGGCGTGAGCCGGGGGACTACCGCGAGGCGCTGGAAAACCTGCTGCTGGATATTGAAGAAGATGCCTGAGGACTATGCACCATGACTGACTCCCCGCATTTCCCGCTGTCGGCGGTGGTCGGTGCCGATGCGCTGAAGCTGGCGCTGTGCCTGACCGCCATCGACCCGAAGATCGGCGGCGTGCTGATCGAGGGGCCGCGCGGCATGGCCAAGTCGACCCTGGCCCGTGGCCTGGCCGACCTGCTGGCCAGCGGGCAGTTCGTCACCTTGCCCCTGGGGGCCACCGAGGAGCGCCTGGTCGGCACCCTCGACCTGGACGCGGCACTGGGGGAGGGCCGCGCGCAGTTTTCCCCCGGCGTGCTGGCCAAGGCCGACGGCGGCGTGTTGTATGTCGATGAGGTGAACCTGCTGGCCGATCATCTGGTGGACCTGCTGCTCGATGTGGCGGCCAGCGGCACCAACCTGGTGGAGCGCGACGGCATTTCCCATCGGCATGCGGCGCGCTTCGTGCTGATCGGTACCATGAACCCCGAGGAAGGCGAGCTGCGCCCGCAATTGCTCGACCGTTTCGGCCTGAATGTCGCCCTGAGCGGCCAGCCGGAACCGGCCGAGCGGACGCAGATCATTCGGCGCCGGCTGGATTTCGACAGCGACCCGCAGGCCTTCTGCGACCAGTGGGCAACACAACAGCAGGTGCTGCGCGAGCGTTGCGAACGGGCCCGGGCGTTGTTGCTGGAAATCGACCTGGATGATCGGGCGATGGCCGCGATCAGCGAGCGCTGTTTTGCCGCCGGGGTCGATGGCCTGCGCGCCGACCTGGTCTGGCTGCGGGCGGCCCGTGCCCACGCCGCCTGGCGGGGAGCGCGGCAGATCGCCGACGAGGATATCGAGGCGGTCGCCGAGTTTGCCTTGCGTCATCGGCGTCGCGAGAACTCGCCCGCAACCTCGTCAAGCCCTCCTGCCGGCGCGCCACAGAACCGCCCCGATCCGGCGCCGGGCACGGAGCAGGCCCAGGGGCAATGGGGTGAACTGCCGGCCAAGGCCATGGCCATGGGGGCTCGTCGGGACATTCCGAGCTGGCCAAAAAAGCCCTAGGCATTCGCCCTCGACTCAAGCCGGGGGCGAATGCCAGAACCGGCGCGGGTGAGGTTCCCGGAGGCCGCCAGGGTGCGGCCCGGGGTGCGGCGAGCGGGGCGATCGATTGGCTCGGGACGCTACTGGGCGGGCGGCCGAAGGCCCGCCGCGATCTGCGTTTTCGCTTGCGCAGCAGTACGGCCCACGAATTGTGGCTGGTGATCGTCGATGCATCGGCTTCCACCCGTCGACATCAGGCCCTGAGCGATGCCAAGGGGCTGCTCGCGCAGTTGTTCGACGATGCCTATCGCCAGCGGGCACGCCTGGCATTGTTGACCGCCAGTGGCAGCCGGCCGCAGTGGCAGGTCCAGGGGCTGAAGGCCTCCAGTGGCCTGGCGGGCTGGTTGGAGAACCTGGGGGCGGGCGGCGGAACGCCGTTGCTGGCGGCCTTGCAGGAGGCCGGCCACTGGTTGGCCGTCAGGCAGCGGCGTTTTGCCGAGGAGCGGCAGCGGGTATTGGTCTTGACCGATGGGCGCCTGAAGGCCTGGACGGGGTTGGCGCCATTCAATTGCCCGACATTACTGGTCGACCTGGAGAAGGGGCCGATTCGCCTGGGGCGGGCGCGGCAACTGGCCAGTGAACTCGGGGCCGATTATCGGCACATCGAGCTGCTCTAACTTCAGCTACCAACGTTGTGTCCATTTGATCGCATTCGCGGGCAAGCCACGTTCCTGCAGATATTGCGGCGTGTCTTGCTCGGTTACTGTAGGGGCAGGGTTTGCCCGCGAAGCTTATCGCTTTAAAGATCGAGAATCAGGCCGAGAAAGTCCAGGGCTGCAAGTCGTAGCCCTTCTTGCTCAATTCGGCACGGGCCTGTTCCAGAACGGATTTCAACTGCGCCAGGTTCGAATAGTCACTGCAAGAGATCTGCCGGCGGTCGATGCTGTTGTTGGTGCGATCGATTACGGTCAGGCTCAGGTCGCCTTTGTCTTGTGCTGTCCAGGCCACGCATTGGAAGGGTTTGAATGCGTTGCCGGCCATCAGGAGTGCTTCGTTGAAACGGAGCGGGGCGTTCATGGGGTCTTCTCTCAAGTATGCCCAAACAGTGTGTCAGCCGTCGGCTGGGCGCACCGTCGCGGCTGGTTACTTGTACTGATGTCCGCTGAGGGGCATCAGGTCACACGGGAAATACAGTTTTTTTCAACTTTTTTTCAGTGCCTCCAACAAGACTCTCGAATACCGAAATGGTTTCACCGTTATGTTTGGCGCGTTCGATCGGCTTTCGCCCTTATGCTCAATCGGTACAAGTTAGCGTCAATTTCTTGCTAGTGTTACAGCCAGGTTTGCCAAATTACTGTTTCTAATAAAATTTTATAATTCAGGCGCCAGGGAGCTGTCATGCAAGAAGCCACACCGCTAAGGCGTCTCCTGGTGGTCGATCCCTGCAACGACTGCCACCAGTTGCTTCCCGGCCTGCGCAGCATTGGCTGGGATGTCGACAGTTGCGAGCTCGAGGCGGCGGTCGATCGGCCCTGCGATATCGGCCTGTTGCGCCTGCAACCGTTTCATCTGGAGCGCCCCGATGCGGTCAAGGACCTGATCAGTCGCAGCGGCACCGAATGGATCGCGGTGCTCAGCCAGGAAGTCCTGCGTCTGCAGAACGTGGGTGACTTCGTCTGCGAGTGGTTCTTCGATTTTCATACTTTGCCCTTCGACGTTTCCCGCGTACAGGTGACATTGGGTCGCGCCTTCGGCATGGCGCGCCTGCGCGGGCAGGGGCCGGCCCCTGTCGAACCGCCGGAGCACGAGTTGCTCGGCGACAGCCGGTCGATCCGCGAGTTGCGCAAGCTCCTCGGAAAACTGGCGCCGACCGAGTCGCCGGTGTTGATCCGGGGTGAAAGCGGGACCGGCAAGGAACTGGTCGCCCGCACCCTGCACCGTCAGTCACAGCGCCACGCCAAGCCCTTCGTGGCGATCAACTGCGGGGCGATTCCCGAGCACCTGATCCAGTCCGAACTGTTCGGCCACGAGAAGGGCGCCTTTACCGGAGCGCACCAGCGCAAGGTCGGGCGCATCGAGGCAGCCAATGGCGGGACGCTGTTTCTCGACGAAGTCGGCGACCTGCCGCTGGAGCTGCAGGCCAACCTGTTGCGCTTTCTCCAGGAAAAACACATCGAGCGGGTGGGCGGCAGCCAACCGATCCCGGTCGATGTGCGGGTCCTGGCTGCGACCCACGTCGATCTGGAAGCCGCGATCGCTGCCGGGCGCTTTCGCGAGGATCTCTATTACCGCCTGAATGTACTGCAGGTGGTGACGGCGCCGCTGCGTGAACGCCACGGTGACGTGCGGATGCTGGCCAACCATTTCTCCCATTTCTACAGCCAGGAAACCGGGCGGCGACCGCGCAGTTTCAGCGAGGAGGCGCTGGTCGCCATGGGCAACCATGGCTGGCCGGGCAATGTGCGCGAGCTGGCCAACCGGGTCCGGCGTGGCCTGGTGCTGGCCGAGGGGCGGCAGATCGAGGCCGGTGACCTGGGCCTGGCCAGCGAATCCAGTGCCCAGCTGGCCATGGGTACCCTGGAGGATTACCTCTATCAGGCCGAGCGCCAGGCGTTGTGCGATGTGCTCAATCGGCATGGCGACAACATGAGTATCGCCGCGAAGGTGCTGGGGATTTCCCGGCCGACGTTCTACCGGCTGCTGCACAAGCATCAGATTCGCTAGGCACTGGAGGCTGCCCAGGCAGGTATGGCGCCGTTCACAGGCGCCTCTGCCACGGCGATGGCCGGGGCAGAGGGCGCCATCAGGCTGGATCAGAAGTAGTAGGGGAATTTCAGGCTGAAGCTGAAGTCCGGGGCGTCGGGGGTCATGCCCAGGGACAATTGTGGAACGATGGTCAGGTTCGGCGTGGCGGCGATGGTCATGCCGACGTTGAAATAGCCGGCGTTGGCGTCGCTGCCCACTACACTTTGCCAGCTCTGCCCATCGGGCTTGAGTTTGCTTTTGCGTTGCACCAGGTCGGACACCGAGAACGACATACTCATCTTTTCGTTCAAGGCGAAGGCAACGCCCGCACCGAACTGGTAGCTGTCGCCGATACTGACCTTGCCTGGCTGCGTGACGCCCTGCTGGGCGCTGATGTCGCTGAAGGAGTCCTCGAAGTTGTGGGTGTAGGCGAACGTGCCGAACAGTACCGCCGGGTCGAATGTCTTGACCAGCGAGAGGCCGGTGGTGAGCGCCCAGACGCCATTGCCGGTGGGCAGGTCCTCAGGCACGAACAGGCTGCTGCTCTTTGGCGACTGGACAAATTTTATGCCGAAAGGGTCTTTGCCGGTCGGCGCCTTGAGCCTGACGCTGACCACCGCATCCGGCAGGCTTTCCGTTTCATCGAGGAATTTGTAGGCCACCCCGAAGTTCACGTCACCGAGTGTCGGGTCGCGTGTCACGGTGTCTTCCACGGTCGAGGCGGCGCTGCCACCGTTGCCACCGCCGGATTGATAGGTGGACTCGCGATAGATGACCGGAGCGTTAATGTCGAACTGCCAACGGTTTTCATAGTTGTAGCGAGCCGTCAGATCCAGCGTCCAGGTATCGGCCTTGATCCGATCGAGGTTGATGGTGCCGAGGAAAATCGAATCCAGTGCGAGGAAACCGTTCAGCGTCAGCTGCCGGGTGTCATAACGCGAATAGGTGATGCCCGTTTCGACACTGAACTTGCCATTGCCGAAGAAGCCGCTGGCTTCGTTGTACAGGTCGGAAACACTCTGGGCCGGTGCCGAATCATCCTTGAGCGACTGGCCATAGGAGGCCCCGGAGGTCCCTGCCGCGGCACCTGGGGCATTGGCGCTGGCCCCCGCCACCGCCTGGCCCTTTCTCAGGTCGGCCGGCGATTTGACCAGGCGTTTGGGCGGCGGCGCCGCCGGCTGGTCCTCGACCTGTCGAACCCGCTGTTCCAGCACCGAAAGCGCCTGTTGCTGTTGAACGTAACGCTGTTTGAGCTCCAGAAGTTCCTGTTTCAGGGCCTCCACCTCGGCGTCAGGTGCCGCTTGCAACATCGCTGCCGGGAAAAGTGTCCCCACACAAATTGCCGCCCGCAGAGAAAACGATCGGTACATGAAATTAGCCATCCCTTACTGACTTCCAATGGTCGAAAGTGAGCGTAGTTCAGAATCCCATGTTGCGTAGGCCTTTGAGTTGGGTCAGGTTGCAGTCCAAGGCTCCCACTGTCTGCAGGTTGTTCTGCAATACCACATTGAGTTGAGTCATGTTGTGGACCAGGTTCTGGCCACCGAGCAGGGCGGTGGACTGCAGGACGCCACCCTGGGCGATCTGCTGCAGCGAATGGCCCTGGTTGTTGCTGGCCGCGATCGCCATCTGAATGCCGCCGGAGACCGCGGAAACCGTGATATTGCCGGCCGCGCCAGAGCCGCTGATGCTACCGCCGCTGTTGAGAATCTGTCCGACCTGCTGGCCGCTGACGGGGGCCTGGTTGGCTTCGCTGACGTTGATGGCGACATTGTTGTAGGCGCTGTTGCCATCGCCGGCGGCACGGACCACCTGGGTCACGCCGGCCGAGGTGGTGAAACCGTTGCCGCCAACCACCGTGCCGGAGCCCGGGGCGGTAGGGGAGCCGTTGCCCTGGGTGCTGTAGGTGGAAACGTAGAACTGCGGTTTGACCGTCGATTGCTGGATCTGCAGGCTGGTGGTTGCGCCGATGATGTCGCCACTGGCGTTTTTCCAACTGCTTTGCATCACGACGCCGAAGCTGATGATGCGTCCCGGCATGACATAACGGCCACGCAGCTCGGACAGTTCCTGATCCTTGATTTCGATGGGTTTGAAGGGTGATGTCGCCTGTGCGGGCAGGCAGGCGAATGCCAGGCAACTCACGACCAGCCAGTGTGGAGTTTTCATCTGTTGCTCCCGGGGCTTCCTGCTCCCTTACTCGTTACTGCACTTCAGAAAAAATCGCTCTGGATAAAGCCGAAATCCATCAGCTCGGCGTCTTTGACCGGATTGAAGGTATCCAGCTTGTCTTTCGCCGTGAGCGGGGCCGGCGGGGCCAGCAGAGCGTTGGTCTTGTCATAGCCGGGGCCGACGATGGCAAACACGATGCCATTCCAGCCCTTTGCGAAATCCGCGGCAGCGTAGCGCTTGTGGCCAAGCACCGGGTCGCCGATGTACACCCAGTCCTTGTCCGCGCGCTGCATCACCACGAAATGCTTGTAGCCGCGGATATCCATCAGCACCACCACCGGAATGCTGACACTGGTCAGCTTGTCGGCGGGTATGCGATAGCCGCGGGCGCGCATGCCGATGCTCTCGACGTAGCGCTTCATGTCCAGCATGGAGAAACCGTGGGTCTTGACCAGTTCCGCATCGGAAGTGGTCAGCATGCCCTTGATCACCTGCTCCTCGTCGACATCCAGCCAGTAGGCCTGGCGCAGCACCGTGGCCAGGGCGGCGGCGCCGCAACTGAAATCGGTTTTCTGCTGGACCAGGTTGGCGAAACGCCGTTCGCGGATGCTCTGTACGTTCTTGTAGAAGACGCTGGCGCCGGGCAGGCCGGGGACCGCCATGGTGGCGGCCTGGGTCAGGTCGCAAAGGCCGATCAGCAAGGCAAGGACGAGAATACGCATGGTCGATACGCCTTCAGGTGCGGAAAAAAGAGCCCCGTTTCCGGGGCTCTCTGCTGTCGCGACTACATGCAGGCTTTGCAACCGGCGGCGATGGACAGCGAGTTGCTTTGCTGGTTGCCCACCCCGGCCGAAACGTTGATGCCAGCGTTGCCGGACATGTGGTTGGCCGAGTTGTTCATGCTGGCGTTGTTGGTGACAACGTTTTTCCAGCCGTTGGGAGTGAGCACTTGCTGGGTCCAGTAGCCGGCCAGTTCAACAGAGCCTTGTTCCTTGAAGGTGAACTTCTGGTCATCGTTGTCATGACCACCCTTGTAGCCATGGCCATGATGATCGTCGTCACCCTTGATCGTGCCGGAGCCGGTGCCCTTGTAGCTGCCCTTGAGATCGATGGTGCCCTTGAGGGTTTCTTTCTCATAGGCTTGCACGCCACTGTTGGTCACCAGCAGGCCGCTTTCGGTCTGGTTGGCGGCGGCGGCGGCGGTGGCTACGCGGCCACCGGAGACGGCGATGGCCAGGTTGTTTTTCTGTTGGTTGAAGTTGCCGGCGGTGATGTTGACGCCCATGTTGCCGGAGCCATTGTTGCCGGAGTTGTTCATCGACGCATTGTTCTGGGTCGATTGGTTGAGCACGACGTTGTTGGTGTTGGTCTGGGTGGCGCTGCTGGCCGAGACGGCGGTACCGAAGATGAAACTTTCGTCGGCGGTGGCCAGTGCGGCGGCGTTGTCCTGTTGGTTGCCGTCGCCGGCTGCAACGTTGGCGCCCATGTTGCCGCTCGAGCCGTTCAGCGAGTCATTGGCACTGGCGTTGTTCCTGGTGCCCTGGTTGATCACGGCGTTGTTGTGGCTGTACTGGGTGTCGATCACGGCGGCGCCGGCGCCGGCGGTGATCTGCAGCAGGGTGCCGAGGTCAGGACCTTTGGGGCCATGGTGACCATGGCCGTGGTTGTTGCCGCCTGCCTGGGCGGCCATTGCCATGACTGCGGCCAGTGCGAACACCAGTGGTTTGAGAGCCATTGTAGGTTTCATGATGTATCTCCGTGCTTATTAGTTGGTTAAGTGTTGGTACTTTCTAATTGCACTGCTCGGGTCAGTCGGCGACCCGGATACTGAGGGTGTTGGCCATGCGGTTCCCCACCCCCGCGCTCTGGTTCACCTGAATCACGCCCCGGCTGCCGGTGAAGGCCTGGTCGCTGGTAACGACCTGGCGACTGCCTGGGGTGCCGGATGAACCGGAGTTGGGTGACAGCGCCACGTTCTGTTGCGACAGGGCGCTGTCATCGACGCTCTGCGGCGCAGCACTGATGCTGATGCGCACGGCGTTGATCATCTGGTTGTTGGCGCCGGCGGACTGGTTGACGCCCACCATGCCGGTGCCATTGCTGAAGGCGTTGCCCTGGATGGCCGCCTTGGCGTTGATCGCCGTGCTGGCCGGGGTTCTGAGCTTCTGGGTCAGGGCGGTCGATGCGCTGGCGTCGGTGCCGATGGCGATCGCACGACTGTTGATCTGTTGCTGCTGGTCGCCGGCGGCCTGGTTGACCATGAGGCTGCCCTTGTACTGCTGGCCGGAGTTGTTGATCACGGCATTGTCATTGGCGGTCACGCCACTGTCGGCGTAGGCGGTGAAACTGCTGAACAGGGCGAGAAAAAGCAGGGTGCGCTTCATTTCATTGCCCCTTGCCGATGGCGTTGAGGGCACCCATGCCGGCCGACAGCCCGCGATTGACCGTATTGGCGATGCTGGCACCGCTGCCGCCACCGTGTCCGGAGGACAGGCCCGGCAGGCCGTTGGGGTTGCTCAGGCCGGGCATGTGCTCGGTATGGACCGTGATCACACGGTTAACGGTTGCGCCGGTGCTGATGCCGGCGATATCACCGTCGCTCAGTTCCATGCCGTTGGTCAGCGAGATGACACGGGCAGAGGGGTTGGCATTGACCGTAGTCGGATTCGGATCAGGCTGCAGGGGCGGGCGGCCGTACATTTGCGGTTGGACGGTGCGCTCGAGGACGATCACGCCGTTGTTGCCACCGGCCTCGGCGGTCAGGCTGAACAGCGAGCCAATGGCGCAACCGATCAGCAAGGTGCGGGTTAAAGCTGTTCTTGTCATCCCCACGGCAGTGTTCCTTCTTCAGTGCGCTGGCCCTGTTCAGCGTTGGGAAGGAAAGAGCAGAAGCTGTGCCGCTTTTCGTTTTTTCTTCTGTATCAATGGGTTGCCAGGGCTGTCGGGCAGGTGACGTTGTTTGCCTGTTTCAGCTTTGAAACAGGTCCGTGCCGGGAGAGCGCTGGAGAGGTGGCAAAGCCCCGTGGAATGGGGCTTTCAGACAGCTGTATCAGTGGCTTGACACATGGCCGTGCAAGGGCCCCAAGCTGTTGAATCTGGTCGTTTGCGGCGGTGCAGGGTGTTTCATGAGTGGACACTGCGGCTGCGGGGCCGGGCCTTTTGCGGCGTTGGCCGGAGTCAGCGTCCCAGCAGCTTCTCGACCGCACCCATGGCCTGGCGGTGCCTTTGCTGCCAATCACCGCCGAGCACCTCGACCGTCTGCCGGTGCCGGGTCAGCCATTGCCGGCTGGCCTCGAAGAACGCCCGGCGTTCCTCCAGGTCGGGCTGGCAGCGCTGACCGTCATCGGTCCATTCGACGCCGTCGGGGCTGAGCAGCAGGTGCAGGTCGTAATACCGGGCGAGCAGGGCCGGTTCGAGCCAGGCGGGGCAGTCGCCTAACAGGGTCTGGCTCCAGAGGATGTTGCTCAGCAGGTGGGTATCGAGAATCAGCAGCGAAGGCTGCCGTGCCCGCGCCTCGTCCTCCCAGGCCAACTGGCCGCGGGCGATGGCGGGGATGTCGGCCAGGCAGGTGTCGCGCTGTTCCCGCTCGATGAAATGACGCACGTATTCACCCACCAGCAGGCCGCCGAAGCGTGCCTGCAGGGCCTCGCAGAGCCAGCTCTTGCCGCTGGATTCGGGGCCCGCCAGCACCACCACCTTCATGCCTGCAACGCCGGGTCGGTACGCCATTCGCGCCAGCCCTGCACGGCCAGCAGGGTGAACAGGCCATAGAGGGCGGCGGTCAGGTACAGGTCCTTGTAGATGAACAGGCCGACGAAGATCACATCGACGGCGATCCACAGTGGCCAGCACTGGATGCGTTTCTGCGCCATCCACAGCTGTGCGACCAGGCTGAAGGCGGTCAGTGCGGCATCGAGCCAGGGTTGTGCGGCGTCGGTCCAGGTGGCCATGGCAGCGCCCAGCAGCAGGCTGCCCAAGGCACCGACGGCAAGGCCGCCCAGCAGGGCTTGCGGGCCAAGGCTGGACACCTCGCGGCCCTGGTGCACGATGCCGCCGCGGGTCCATTGCCACCAGCCATAGAGCTGCAGCACGGCGTAGACCACCTGCAGCAGCATGTCCGAGTAGAGCTTCACATCGAAGAATATCCAGCTGTAGAGCAGCACCATGACCAGGCCGATCGGCCAGCACCAGGGATTCTGTTTGACCGTCAGCCAGACGGCGATCACGCCGAGGGCGGCGGCGAACAGTTCAAGCCCGGACATGGGAGACCTCTGGATCGAAGGGAAAGGGGCGGATTGTACCCAGAGTGGCAGGGAGAAGGGAGGGCCGCAGCGCGATTGCGCTTCTCTCCCGCGACCTGTTCGCGGATAAGCCTGGACGCCGGCCCCACAAGGCATCGCGGTGAGCACTGGTCTTGTGTGCGCCGCAAAATTGTCGGGGCCGGACTGATCCGCGAACAGGCTCTGCGGTCAGATACGGAACTGGCGCAGCAACCCGTTGAGCTGTTCGCTCAGCACCTTGAGCCGGTCGCTGTCGGTGCTCGACTGTTCGGCCGCCAGGGCAGTGGTGTGGGATAGGCCCGCCGCCTCGGTGACGTTCTGGTTGATCTCCTCGACCACGTGGGCCTGTTGCAGGGTGGCGCTGGCAATCGAGGCATTGAGGCCATTGAGGTTGCGCAACGCCTGGCTGATGGCATTCAGGCTTTCGCCGGCCAGCCCGGCCAGTTCGATGGTCTGCTGCGAGACACGGCTGCTGTCGCCGATGACTTTCACCGCCGCTTCGGAGTGATTCTGCAGACGTTCGATCATCGCCTGGATCTCCGCCGTGGATTTCTGCGTACGCTGGGCCAGCAAGCGCACCTCGTCGGCCACCACGGCGAAGCCGCGGCCCTGTTCACCGGCCCGTGCGGCCTCGATGGCGGCGTTGAGGGCGAGCAGGTTGGTCTGCTCGGCGATGGCGCGGATCACTTCCAGGACACTGCCGATCTGCGTGCTTTCCGCCGCCAGGGTGCGGATCACCTCGACCGCCTGGGCGATGGTGGCGGACAACTGGTCGATCTGCTGCAGGCTGTTGTCGATGTTCAACTGGCCCTGGCGGGCCTGGCCTTCGGCATCGCGCACCTCGCTGGCGGCCTGTTCGGCGTTCTTGGCGACATCCTGCACGCCATAGGTCACCTCGTTGATCGCCGTGGCCACCATTTCCATCTGCTGCGATTGCTGCTGACTGCGGGTCTGGGATTCGATGGCGCTGTTACCCAGGTCGCTGGAGGATTGGCCGAGTTCACTGGCCGAAACCTGCAACTGGCTGACCACGCCACGCAGCTTGCTGGTGAAGGCGTTGAAGTGGCGGGCCAGTTCGGTCACTTCGTCCTGGCCGTGGGTATCGAGGGTGCGGGTCAGGTCGCTTTCGCCGCTGGCGATGTTGGCCATGGCCTGGACCGTTTCCCGCAGCGGATGGACGATGCTGCGGCCGATCAGCAGGACCAGCACGCTCACCAGCACGGCAATCGCCAGGCCGACCAGCGAGGCATTGCGCACCTGCTCGTAGAACTCGGCCTGCACATCGTCGATGTACACGCCTGAGCCGATGATCCAGCCCCAGGGCTCGAACAACTGCACATAGGAGGTTTTCTGCACCGGAGCGCTGGCGCCCGGCTTCGGCCAGCGGTAATCGATCATGCCGCGGCCCTTGGCCTTGGCCAGAATCACCATCTCGTTGAACAGCGCATAGCCATCGGGGTCCTTGATGCCGGACAGGTCCTGGCCCTCGAGCTTGGGGTTGGCCGGGTGCATGACCATGACCGGGCGCAGGTCGTTGATCCAGAAATAGTCGTTCTGGTCGTAACGCAGCCCGCGTATGACGCTCAGCGCCTGTTTCTGCGCGGCATCGCGGCTGAGGGTGCCGGCGGTTTCCAGCCCCTGGTAGTAGGCGAGGATGCCGCTGGCGGTCTGGACCACGTGCTGGGTTTTCAGGGCCTTGGCCTGGTAAAGGTTGTCATGGGTCTGCTTGAGCATCAGCAGGCCCTGGGTCAGCAGCATGGCTACCGCCAGGACCAGGATGAGCCACAAGCGTCGGCTGATCGACACACTGCGCAAGCTATTCATAAGACCACCGTTCCTTTTTTTCTTGTTGTCCTGCTGTCATGCAGCTTATACCAGCAGGTTTAGCCCACAGTGCCCACTATGCTTATGGCTACTATCGAGGCAGCGATAAACAGGCATGTCTGATAGGATTTCGGCCCAATCTCGACAAACCTGAGTTGCTGTTTGATTTTTCAGGCATTTTTCACGGTTTGCCGACGAACTGCGCAGCAGGCTTGCCAGTGGATCGCCGAGATGGCGAATCACGCTTTTCGATTTTTGTAGGGCCTGCGGGAGCGGGCCTTGAGGGGGAATGATGGATTTTTGGACCGCCGCACAGGCGTTGATACTGGGGATTGTCGAGGGCCTGACGGAATTCCTGCCGATTTCCAGCACCGGCCACCAGATCATCGTGGCCGATCTGCTGGGTTTTGGCGGTGAACGGGCAATCGCCTTCAACATCATCATTCAGTTGGCCGCGATCCTCGCGGTGGTCTGGGAGTTTCGCCAGAAGGTCTTCACCGTGGTCCTGGACCTGCCCAGGGAGCGCAGTGCCCAGCGTTTCACCCTCAACCTGCTGGTGGCGTTCATGCCGGCGGTGATTCTCGGGGTGTTGTTCAAGGAAGTGATCGCCACTTACCTGTTCAACCCGATCACCGTGGCCTCGGCGCTGGTGGTGGGTGGTGTGGTCATCCTCTGGGCCGAGCGGCGCGAGCACACGGTGCATGCCGAAACGGTGGATGAGATCCGCTGGCAGGACGCCCTGAAAGTCGGCTTCGCCCAGTGCCTGGCGATGATTCCGGGAACCTCCCGCTCCGGTGCGACCATCATCGGCGGCCTGCTGTTCGGCCTGTCGCGCAAGACCGCCACCGAGTTCTCGTTCTTCCTGGCCATGCCGACCATGGTCGCCGCCGCGGTGTACTCCGGTTATGGTTTCCGCCATCAGTTCCAGATGGCCGACCTGCCGGTGTTCGCGGTGGGCTTCGTCACTTCCTTCGTGTTCGCCATGATCGCCGTGCGCGGCCTGCTGAAGTTCATCGCCAGCCACAGCTACGCGGCGTTTGCCTGGTATCGGATCGTCTTCGGCCTGGTGATCCTGGCCACCTGGCAGTTCGGTTGGGTCGACTGGTCGACCAAGGGATGAGCAAGCCGAACACTCCCGGCAATGGCCGGCCAGCGCCCACGGGCCGGGTCCGCCAGCTCAAGCTCAAGGTGCTGCTGGGGCTGCTGCTCTGCGTCTTGCCCGGTTTCGGCGCGCTGCGCCTGTGGCTGGGCAGCGGGACGAGTTGGCCGCTGTGGCTCTACGGCAGCGCCAGCCTGTTGGCGTTCGTTCTGTACTGGAACGACAAGCGCAAGGCGCGCAATGACGCCTGGCGCATACCGGAGAAGGTCCTGCATGGCGTCGAGCTGCTGGGCGGCTGGCCGGGGGCACTGATCGCCCAGCAGGCGTTCCGGCACAAAACCCGCAAGCTGTCGTTCCAGGTGGTGTTCTGGCTGATCGTGTTGCTGCACCAGGTTTTCTGGATCGATCGGCTGTTTCTCGACGCCACCCTGGCGCATCTGTCCTTTCTGTAGGGTAGCGCTACAGCAGCAGGCCGACCTGACTGCGCTTGGGCAGCTTGGCGACCACCAGTTGGTGGGAACGGCGCAGCAGCTCCTGCAGTTCCTCGGCGCCCAGCGGGTAGGGCGCGTTCATGCTGATCCAGAAAGCCCGCGCCAGATAGGGTGCGGGACGGATTCCGGGGCGGTCGACATAACCGAGGAACAGTTCCTTGCCAACCTTGAGCGACAGTGTGTCGCCACTCAGGTTGAGCAGCGCGAACATCTTGGTCTCGGCGATCGAGAACACCCTGACGCCGCCCCATTTGTAGTCTTCCCGTGCGCCGGGCAGGTCGAGGCAGAAGCGCGCGACGGCCTCCTGGTTCATGCTGGCTCCTTTCATAGTGCTCTGTCTCCACATTCCCTGAAGGCTTCGGCCAGGTGGTCGATCCACGCCCGTACGGCCGGCAGCAGCCCGCGACGGTGCGGGTAGACCGCCTGCAGCCAGCCGCCCGGCAGTGACCATTCGGGCAGGATGCGCACGAAGGTACCATTGGCCAGTTCTTCCTCGCAGTAGAGCATGGGCAGCACGGTGAAGCCCAGGCCGGCGAGGGCGCAGGCCTTGCGGACAATGAAGTCGTCCACGCCCAGCCGGGCTTCGAGCGCCAGCTCGCGCTTCTGCCCGCGTTCGTCCAGCAGGCTGAGATGGACCTGGCGGTCGGCCTCCAGGGCGCCGAGGGCGGGGGCGTTCAGCAGGTCGTCGACGCTGTCGATCGGGTGCTGCTGCAGAAAGGCCGGGGTGGCGAGCATGAAGGTCTGGGCCTGGCGCAGTCGCCGCGTGACCAGCGACGGGTCCTCGTCGCCATGTTCACGAACCCGCAGAGCGACGTCGATGCCTTCGGTGACCAGATCGACCCGACGGTTGACCATCACCACCTCCAGTTGCACCAGCGGGTGCGCCGCCAGGAAGCTGGCAATCACCCGGGGCATGAACACCTGGGCCAGGCCGATCGGGCACGACACCCGCAGCCGTCCACGAGGTTCGCTGGACATGCTGGCCACGGCCTCGTCGGCCATCTCCGCCTCCAGCAGCATGGCCTGACAATGGCGCAGGTAACGTTCGCCCACCGCGGTCAGCTTCAACTGTCGGGTGGTGCGCTGCAGCAGGCGGGCGCCCAGGCGCTCTTCCAGTTCGGCGATCCGCCGCGACAGCCGGGACTTGGGAATCCCCAGCAGGCGCCCGGCGGCGGCGAAACCACCGGCTTCCACGACCTTGGCGAAGTAGTAGAGATCGTTGAGGTCTTGCATGGTGTGAAGTTCCGGTCGTTCTATGGGTAGGACAATCTATCGCATTTTGAGCGGCTAATCATTTATTGGCTTCGCAAGTAGGATTATTCCAACTCGATCGCCAAGTGGCGATCCTCACTTGGAGATCCCGCATGAAACTCTTGCACATCGATTCCAGCATCCTGGGTGACAACTCGGCTTCGCGCCAACTGAGCCAAAGCGTGGTCAAGGCCTGGCAGGCCGCCGAGCCTTCGAGCGTGGTGACCTACCGTGACCTGGCCGCCGATGCCATCAGCCACTTCTCCAGCCTGACCCTGGCTGCCGGCGGCACTGCTGCCGAACTGCGCGATGCGGCCCAGCGCCACGAAGCCGAACTGAGCGCTTCGACCCTGGAAGAGTTCCTGGCCGCGGACGCCATCGTCATTGCCGCGCCGATGTACAACTTCAGCGTGCCGACCCAGCTCAAGGCCTGGATCGACCGTATCGCTGTGGCCGGCAAGACCTTCCGCTACACCGAAAACGGCCCTGAAGGCCTGGCCGGTGGCAAGAAGGTAGTGATCGTCTCGACTTCCGGTGGCCTGCATGTAGGCCTGCCGACCGGTGTAGGCCATGAAGACTACCTGAAAGTACTGTTCGGCTTCCTCGGCATCACCGACATCGAGTTCGTTCGCGCCCACGGTCTGGGCTATGGTGAAGAAGTGCGCACCAAGGCCATGAGCGACGCCCAGGCGCGGATAAACGACACCTTGTTCGCCGCCGCGTAAAGCTTTTGTAAACGCGCAAGAAACTTCCGGTAACAAACACTAAACTCTGTACTCTGATCATGATGAATGATCGGGTACGGAGTTTTTTGCGTTGTCTGCGCAGGTTTGGCCCATCTTGTGCAAAAACCATCCGCACAGGCGCTCTGGAAAACTGCGAAGAGTCGGTCGAAGCCCGGTGCAGTGCTTCAGTTTCAAGGAATGACAGAGATTTTGGTGTGTAGTGACTCGACAAAGGTGGGCATCCCGATGATGCGTCTTTGTGCAGTATTGCTGATTTGCCTGGCCGCAGGCTTCACGACGGTGCAGGCGGCTCCCGCGGCTCATTGGAGCGTGGGTTTTCATCGTCTGACGTTTCTCGATCCGCTGGATCTGCAGCCGATGAAGGCGATTGTCTTCTACCCCTCCACCGGCCGTGAGCAGTGGAGCAAGATCGGCGGCTACACCATCCAGGCCAGCGAGGACTCGCGGATCGCCATTGGCCGCTATCCACTGTTGATGCTATCCCACGGCAACACCGGCACGCCGCTGGCCCTGCATGACCTGGCAACCTCGCTGGCCCGCAAGGGCTTCGTCGTGGTCGCGGTGCTGCACCCCGGCGACAACTACAAGGACCACAGCCGGCTGGGTACCTTGAGCAACCTCTACGGCCGGCCGATGCAGATTTCCGAGGCGATCACCGCCACCCTCGGCGACCCGATGCTGTCGCCGTTCGTGGAGGCCGATCAGGTCGGGGTGATCGGCTATTCCGCCGGCGGCGAGACCGCCCTGATCCTCTCCGGCGCACAGCCGAACCTCGATCGCCTGCGGCGCTACTGCCAGGAGTTTCCGGACGACAAGGACGCCTGCACCACCAAGGGCGAACTGATCGTCGACCGCGATGACCTGCAGCCGGTGGCCGACCCACGGGTCCATGCGCTGATGCTGATGGCGCCACTGGGCCTGATGTTCGGCCGGCACACGCTGGCCGACGTGCACGTGCCGGTGCTGATGTACAGCGGCGATGGCGACAAGCTGGTGTTCCCCGACAAGAACGCCGCGGCCCTGGCGCGCAAGCTGCCGGTGGCGCCGCAGTTCAAGCTGATCGCCGGGGCAGGACACTTCGTGTTCATGGCGCCCTGCAGCGAGGAACAGCTGCACGCCACGCCGGGATTGTGTACCGACCCCGAAGGTGTCAACCGGGCGGATATCCACCGCGATCTGATCTCCGAGGCCGGGCGCTTCTTCAGCAAGACCCTGAGCGTGCCGAACCGCGCCGGCATGCAGACCGCCGATCAGTGACTCATCCGGCTGTCGGGCGCCGTGCCAGCAGCACGGTGACCGACAGGCCGATGATCGACAGCAGCGCCGCACAGCAGAAGATCCACGCATATCCCAGGTTCAACGCGACCGCGCCCATGAGCGGGCCGGCGATCGCCAGCGCCAGGTCGAAAAACACCGCATAGGCACTCAACCCCGCGCCGCGGCTGCTGGTGGGCACCTGGCGGATGGCTTCGACGCCGATGGCCGGGTACACCAGAGACAAGCCGAACCCCGCCAGGCCCGCGCCGGCCAGCGCGAAGCCGGTGGAGGGTGACAGCCAGAGCAGCACCAGGCCGAGGGTTTCGATGCTCATGCAGGCGATGGCCACCTTGAAACCGCCGAATCGGTTGATGCTGCCGATGAAGAACAGCCGCGCAAGGATGAAGCAACTGCCGAATACGGTCAGGCAGTAGGCGGCGCCGGTCCAGCCGCGGCTGAGGTAGAACAGGGTGATGAAGGTGGTAAGGGTGCCGTAGCCGATCGACGCCAGGGTCAGGCTGGTGCCGTAGGGGGCGATGCGGCCGAACACCGCCCGGAACGGCAGGCGTTCACCGCGGATCACCGGTACCGAGGGCTTGTTGCGGATCAGCAGCAGGGCGCCGGCGGCCAGGGCCGACAGGGCGATGCCGAGGCTGGCGAAACCGTAGTCGGCGACCATCAGTACCCCCAGTGGCGCACCGATGGCGATGGCGCCGTAGGAGGCGATGCCGTTCCAGGAAATCACCCGCGCGGTCTGGTCGGCGCCGACCTGGCCGATCCCCCAACTGATGGTGCCGACGCCGATCAGGCCCTGGGCTGTGCCGAGCAGCAGGCGCCCGAGGATCAGGATGATCAGGCTCGCCAGGGGCCACTGCTGGATCAGCGTCGACAGCAGGGTCAGTCCGCCGCTCAGGCAGATGCCCACCAGTCCGTAGATGATCGCGCGCTTGGTCCCGACGCTGTCGGCCATGCGTCCGGCCATGGGGCGGCTGAGCAGGGTAGCCAGGTACTGCGAGCCGATGGTCAGGCCGGCGATCACCGCACTGAACCCCAGCTGTTCATGCACATAGCCGGGCAGTACCGCGATCGGCAGGCCGATGCAGAGGAAGGCGACGAAGGTGTAGAAGACGATGGAGACGATTTGCAGGGTGACGGTCAGGTTGCCGGGCTGGCGGGGCGGTTGCTGGGCTGACATGGAGGCTCGTTCGCGGGCGGGCGGTTGGAGAACTCCATCATGGCGGCATGCCGGGATAAATGAAAGCAGGCTAACTAATTTTTGCGGCGTCCTCACCGCGATTGGGCAGCCAACGGTCTTTGACTCATCAGTGCATAACCGCTGCCACGGGGAGCATGGCAGCGGTCGGGAGCCTCTTAGAACAGCACGCCCTGGCTGCGCAGGTAGTCGTCGTAGGTGCCGCTGAAGTCGGTTACGCCATTCGGGCTCAGCTCGATGATGCGCGTAGCCAGGGACGAGACGAACTCGCGGTCGTGGCTGACGAAGATCAGCGTGCCCGGGTAGTTTTCCAGCGCCAGGTTGAGCGCCTCGATCGATTCCATGTCCAGGTGGTTGGTCGGTTCGTCCATCACCAGCACGTTGGGCTTTTGCAGGATCAGCTTGCCGAACAGCATGCGGCCCTGTTCACCCCCGGAGATGACCTTGACCGACTTGAGGATCTCGTCGTTGGAGAACAGCATGCGGCCCAGGGTGCCGCGTACCAGTTGCTCGCCGCCCTGGGTCCACTGGCTCATCCAGTCGAACAGGGTGACGTCGTCTTCGAAGTCATGGGCGTGGTCCTGGGCGTAGTAGCCCAGTTCGGCCGATTCGGTCCACTTCACGCTGCCGGCATCCGGGGTCAGTTCGCCCATCAGCGTGCGCAGCAGGGTGGTCTTGCCGATACCGTTCGGGCCGATGATCGCCACGCGCTCGCCGGCTTCGACGGTGAAGCTGAAGTCCTTGAACAGCGTGGTACCGTCAAAGCCCTTGGCCATGCGCTCGACAGTGACTGCCTGGCGATGCAGCTTCTTGGTCTGTTCGAAGCGGATGAACGGGCTGACGCGGCTCGAGGGCTTGACCTCGGCCAACTGGATCTTGTCGATCTGCTTGGCCCGGGAAGTGGCCTGCTTGGCCTTCGAGGCGTTGGCCGAGAAGCGGCTGACGAAGGTCTGCAGCTCGGCGATCTGGGCTTTCTTCTTGGCGTTGTCGGCCAGCAACTGCTCGCGGGACTGGGTCGCGGCAGTCATGTATTCGTCGTAGTTGCCCGGGAACAGGCGCAGCTCGCCGTAGTCCAGGTCGGCCATGTGGGTGCAGACGCTGTTCAGGAAGTGCCGGTCGTGGGAAATGATGATCATCAGGCTGTTACGCTGGGTCAGGATGTTTTCCAGCCAGCGGATGGTGTTGATGTCCAGATGGTTGGTCGGTTCGTCGAGCAACAGCACTTCCGGATCGGAGAACAGCGCCTGGGCCAGCAGCACCCGCAGCTTCCAGCCGGGAGCGACTTCGCTCATCGGGCCGAAGTGCTGTTCCAGGGGGATGCCCAGGCCCATCAGCAGTTCGCCGGCGCGGGATTCGGCGGTGTAGCCGTCCATTTCGGCGAATTCGGTTTCCAGCTCGGCGACGGCCATGCCGTCAGCTTCGGTCATCTCCGGCAGCGAGTAGATGCGATCGCGCTCGGCCTTGACCTTCCACAGCTCCTCGTGGCCCATGATCACCGTGTCGATCACGGTGAATTCCTCGTAGGCGAACTGGTCCTGGCGCAGTTTACCCAGGCGCACGTTGGGCTCCAGCATGACCTGGCCGCTGGACGGCTCGAGGTCGCCGCCGAGGATCTTCATGAAGGTCGACTTGCCGCAGCCGTTGGCGCCGATCAGACCGTAGCGGTTGCCGCTGCCGAACTTGACCGAAACGTTCTCGAACAGCGGCTTGGGGCCGAATTGCATGGTGATGTTAGCTGTGGAGATCAAAATACTTACCTATCAATAGCTTGCGCAGCTGGATCGTTCAGCCGATACCGACTCGATACCAATCTTGAGTCTTTCCAGCCCGCTCCAGTCGGAGCTTGAGTTGGACCAACAGGCATGGGGCGACAGCAGCATCTGCAGGCTGTGGCCCAATGGTTGGGCGATGAATGCGGGGGTTGAGACCGGACATTGCGCCTATTGTCGCATAGGTGCGATGACAGTTGTACGCCGGTCTGCGCCTGAACGTCATCCGGACGGCGTTGCGCCCGGCTCGACCAGGTTGGAGAAGAAGATGCAGCCCACCAGGCGCGCGAACAGTCCCAGCGTCTCGCCGACATCGGGGTCCTCGAGGGGCACCGCCGTGGAGTCCAGGGCGCACAAGGCGCCGTACATTCGGCCATCGGGCAGGAAGATCGGCACGCCTGCGTAGCTTTCCAGCTCGAACCGCTTCACGATCGGCCTGATCGCGAAACGCTCGTGCTTGCTGATTTCGGGCACCAGCAGCGCCTGCGGATTGAGCTTGAATTCGTTGCAGATGGTGGTTTCCACCAGGGCGCTTTCACCGAGTTCGATGCCCAGGTTGCTCGGATCGTATACGGAGCAGGTGATCCATTCGGTGTCCGTGAACTTGGCGATGGCGGCGAAGCGCATCTGGGTGACGCGGGTGACCAGCCGCAGGATGCTGGTGGTCGCCTCGATCTCCGCGATGGCCGCCCGTTCCTCCGCGCACAGGTATTGGTGGGGTTGCAGCGGGCGGTTGTTCATGAGGGCGTCTCCACGAGGCAGGGGTGCTGATGATTTCATCATCCCCAACGGCGGTTCCTGCCTGCTCGCGGCGATAAATGTCTAAACGCCATCATCGTGCGGGACTTATCGTTCCAATACAACCCCCGTCCGGCGCCCGACATACGGAGGGGCCGTTGGCGCCAGGCGGGTGTATGGTGGCGGGGCAACGCCTTGGATCTTTGGACGTGAAAAGGAGGTGACCATGAGCGTTTCCCAGCTCTTGAAGACGCATGTCAACGGCTATGATGTGATCCGCGTTGGCGGTGGCCCCTGGAAGGTGTGCACCGGGACCGATCGACTCGGTTCGTTCCAGACCCGGGAAGAAGCGATGGCCTATGCGGTATCGCTGCCAATGCACAGGGTGCGTCAACCCGCCAATCAGTAGCAACCGGCGAGGCTCCCGGGGGCCTGGAGGCGCTCGGGAGCCGACGAGAGGGTTGCGCCAGCAGTCCAGTTCCACCCCCGGGTGGCCTGTGGCTTTCGCCGAAGGGGCGCCGGACGCGGCGCTGAAGCATTCTGTCATATGAAATTTCCCTCAGGTTCGAACCTGCGGGCCAGGGTGCTATCCAATCAAGGGAATGAATCTATCGCATCAGGAGAGGCGTCATGAACAGAGTGGTAATCGGCCTGGCACCCTGGTTGGCAGCCGGCCTGTTGACCGTCGCCATTCCCGCCGTTGCGGCGTCCCTGGACGGCGGCCGGCCCGCCGCGCTGCAACTGGCGCAGAACCTGCCCAACAGCGACAACCCCTACAACAGCCCGATCCGGCGCGCCAACCCCAACAGCCGCCAGGGCTCCGAACCCAGCACGCCGCCCCTGCGCGGGCCCAACACGCTGCCGACGCCGCGTCCCTCGACCATCGAGAACGGCGCGATCGGCAACGGCTACCCACGCCAGCAGCAGGCACCGATGGCGGTGCCGATCCAGCCGGGTACCCGCACTCCGAACACGCAGCGTTGAACGTTGCCGTGGCCCTTCTTTATCCCCGTAAGGAACTGTCCATGTTGCGAAAAAATCTGATAGCCGCGCTTTGCGCCGGCGCCTTGCTGAGCCTGCCGCTGCAGCCGGCCCTGGCGGCGCAGACGGTCGACTCCGAGCTGGGGCCGGTCACTGCCACGCAGATCGTTGGCGGCCTGGAGCATCCCTGGGCGCTGGCCTTCCTGCCGGACAAACAGGGCATGCTGGTCACCGAACGTCCGGGGCGGCTGCGGGTCGTGAGCCCCGACGGCAAGCTCTCGGCGCCGTTGGGCGGCGTTCCCGAGGTTTGGGCCAAGGGCCAGGGGGGCTTGCTGGACGTGGTGCTGTCGCCGTCGTTCAAGGAGGATCGCCTGGTCTATCTGTCCTATGCCGAAGGCGGTGGCGCAGGCGGGAAGGCCGGCACGGCGGTCGGGCGTGGGCGGCTGTCGGCGGATCTGAAGCAACTGGTCGACTTCAAGGTGATCTTCCGCCAGGAGCCCAAGCTTTCGGAGGGCAACCACTTCGGTTCGCGCCTGGTGTTCGACCGTGATGGCTACCTGTTCATCGCCCTCGGCGAAAACAACCAGCGCTCGACCGCCCAGGACCTGGACAAGCTGCAGGGCAAGGTAGTGCGGATCTTCCCCGATGGCCGGGTGCCCGACGACAACCCCTTCGTCGGCCAGCAGGGGGTACGCCCCGAGATCTGGTCCTTCGGCCACCGCAACCAGCAGGGCGCCGCCCTCAATCCCTGGACCGGTACCCTGTGGACCCATGAGCACGGGCCCCGTGGCGGCGACGAGATCAATATCATCGAGCGCGGCAAGAACTACGGTTGGCCGCTGGCGACCCATGGCATCAACTACTCGCTCCAGCCCATTCCCGAGGCCCAGGGCAAGACGGTCAAGGGCACCGTGCCTCCCCATCATGTCTGGGAAAAATCCCCGGGCCTGAGCGGCATGGCTTTCTATGACGGCGACCGTTTCCCGAAATGGCAGCACAACCTGTTCATCGGCGCGCTGGCCGCCGAGGAACTGATCCGCCTGCAGTTCGATGGCGACCAGGTGGTGCATGAGGAGCGCCTGTTGAGTGGGTTGAAGTCGCGCATACGCGATGTCCGCCAGGGGCCGGACGGCTATTTGTATGTACTGACCGATGCCGATGACGGCGCACTCTACAGGGTCGGCCTGGAGTAGAGGATCACCGCGGCCCGCAGCTTGCGGTGGCCGAAGGCGCTCATCTTGTCGAACTCGCCGTGGCTGACCGGCAGATGCTGGCAGTCCAGCGGCTGGCGATGCTGGCTGTGGTCGACATCCGGGTCATGCAGGTAGACGAACTCCTCGTCGCAGTCGGTGACGATCACCCAGTGCGGTGCCTTGGAGCGGGTCAGGCGGTAGCTGCTGATCAACACCAGTGGCTTGCCGCCGGCCGCCAGCAGGCGGGGCAGGTCCAGGGTGCCAGCGAGCACCTGTTCGACATCGGTCGCTCGCAGTTCCTCTTCAAAGCCGTCATGCACCAGGCGCATGACGGCTTTTTTATGCGCATTGCGCACGCCGTCGAGCAGCAGGGGGCCATCGATGCTCACTTGCAGGCGTACCGCGAAACCGCGCCGCCAGGCCGCCAGCGCCAGGCCCTGGGGGCTGCAGCCGCCGTGGCCGGAGGTCATGAAGACGGTGGTCGCCTCGCGCCAGAGCTGTACCTCCTCGCGCCGAGTGGCCGGGCGTTCGGGCTGCAGGGCCGCCATCGCCATCAACAGGCAGGCCGGGCCGCAGGTGAACTCGGTGGTCTGGGCGTAGTAGGGCACCTGGGCCTCGCGCCTGGCCGGATGGTGCAGGATGCGCTTTTCCAGGCGCAGGGCATCGGCGTGGTCTTCGTAGTAGTCGTTGATCAGGCCGAAACGGCGATAGCCGTTGTGCTCGTACAGGGCGATCGCCGCGCCGTTGTCGGTGCGGACCTCCAGTCGCAGGTAGGCGCAATCGTGGTCCAGGGCGCAGGCTTCGCTGCGCTGCAGCAGTTGCCTGCCCAGGCCGATGCCGCGGGCGTGGGGCGCGATGGCGATGGAGTACAGGCGTGCCAGGGACGTCCCGCGATGGAACAGCAGCAGCGCATAGCCGGCCAGCCGAGCGTCGGCCTGCTGGGCGACGATCAGCCGGGCATGGGCGCGATTGATCATCCAGTGGAAGCTGCGCGCAGTCAGGCGGTCGCTGGTGAAACAGTGCTCCTCCAGTTGCAGCAGGGCGGGCAAGTCATCGGTTGTGGCAGGGCGAAAGACAAGATCCATATAACCACCGTAAAAGTTGCGTAACGAAACGGGACTTTCCCGAAACTTCGTGCTTAATAGAAAGTGTCTTGTTCAACGGATCTATCTCTATGTCAGCGGTGCAAGGTGATTGGCGCGAAGTATCCGATCAAAGTTTTCCGGTAGCAATATCCCCAGAAACTTATTTGTCCTTGTCGAATAATCTGGGCAGTCAGCTGGTTATTATTGTCGAACGCAAGGAAGACTGGGCTTCGTACTTTCCCTGCGAGGATATCGTCACGGCCCAGGAGTACCTCGAACAGTCCCGTGCCGGTGAGCCGGGCAAGCGCGTGCAGGTGATCAACCTGTGTCGCAGCTACAAGTACCTGGGGCACGGCTACTACTGCTCGTTGCTGGCCGAGGCGCGTGGGCATCGGGTCATTCCGTCGGTGAAGACCATCAGCGAGTTGGCCCGCAAATCCCTTTACGGGTTAGCCCTGGATGATCTGGACAAGACCCTGGACCGGGCATTGGGTGATCATCTTTATCGTGATACCGAAGGTTTTACCCTGACGCTGTATTTTGGCAGTACGGTTATCGAGCCCTTGCAGGAACTTGCCCGGCAATTGTTTGAAGTATTTCCCTGTCCTCTATTGCTGGTGGACTTCAAGAAGACCAATGGTTGGCATGTCGAAGGCGTAAAGGCCGGAACGCTGCACAAGTTGCGTGATGACCAGGAAGACCACTTTGCCCAGGCGCTGGACGGTTTCAGTCGCAGGATCTGGCGCCTGCCGCGCTCGCGTCGCCTGGCCCGCTACGACATGGCGATCCTGCATGATCCCCAGGAGGCCCTGCCGCCTTCCAATGCCCGTGCGCTGGAGAATTTCATCCGGGTCGGCAAGGGGTTGGGTATCGATGTCGAACTGATCGGCAGGAAGGACTACGGGCGGATCGCCGAATACGATGCCCTGCTGATCCGTGAGACCACCAGCGTCGACAACCACACCTACCGGTTCGCCAAGAAGGCCGAGAGCGAGGGCGTGGTGGTGATGGACGATCCGGCGTCGATCCTGCGCTGCACCAACAAGGTCTACCTGACCGACCTGCTCAAGAGCCATGGCCTGGGCATGCCGGCGACCGAGATCCTGTACAAGGAGCGACCGGAAGATTTCGAGCGGGTGGGGGAGCGTCTGGGCTTTCCGCTGGTATTGAAGATCCCCGACGGCTGTTTCTCCCGCGGTGTGATCAAGGTCGAGAGCCAGCAGGCCTTGCTGGAGGCGACCGCCGAACTGTTCGAGCATTCGGTGCTGTTGCTGGCCCAGGAATTTTTCTACACCGAGTACGACTGGCGCATCGGGGTGCTCAATCGCAAACCCATCTTCGCCTGCCAGTATTTCATGTCCAAGGGACACTGGCAGATCTACAACCACAAGGCCAAGGGCCAGGACGTCAACGGCGAATGCCGCACCCTGGCGATTCACGAGGCGCCGCGGGCAGTGGTCGACCTGGCGGTCAGGACGGCCAATCTGATCGGCGACGGGCTGTATGGGGTCGACCTCAAGCAGTCCGGCGACAAGGTGGTGGTGATCGAGGTCAACGACAACCCGAACCTGGATGCCGGGATCGAGGATGCCTACCTGCAGGATGACCTGTATGGGCTGGTGCTCGAGGAGTTCATCCGGCGCCTTGAGCTCAAGCGTCGCGGCCAGGCCTGGTAGGAGGGCGGCGATGATCAGGCGTTTCGAATTGCGGCAGGGGGCCTTGCAGGCTGTCGCGCACCTGGAGGCCGCGGTGATGTTGTTCTGCAACCCCGATGCGGTCGAGCGGGAACTGCTGCGCAGTCATTTCAAGCTCGACGAGCATGCCCTGGCCTCGGCCCTGGACCCGGACGAGATCTCGCGTATCGAGTTCCACCCGGACAACCTGTTCCTGATCTGGAAGCGCCCGCTGAACTACTCGGGAGCGGACAGCCTGTCCTTCGAAGTGTCCTCCTGCGGCCTGCTGCTGTGCGAGGAGCGCCTGCTGGTGATCGCCACCGATGCCTCCCAGCTCGATGGCCTGGGCAGCCACAAGGCGCTGAACACGCCGCTCGACGTGCTGCTGGAGATGCTCTTCAACAACATCCACCACTATCTCGGGCACCTGAAGGTGATCAAGCTGGTTGCCCGCGAGCTGCAGCAGAAGTTCTATGCCTCGATGGAAAACCGCCACCTGATCCAGATGTTCAATCTCAGCGAGAGCCTGATCTATTACATCAATGCCCTGCACAGCAACGGCGCGGTGCTGACGCGGCTGCGCAATCATGCGCAGAAGCAGGCCTTCGGCGAACAGGCGATCGGCCTGATCGACGACCTGATCATCGAGAACAACCAGTGCTACAAGCAGGCGGAAATCTACTCCAACGTGTTTTCCGCGCTGATCGATGCCCGTGGCAACCTGATGAACAACAGCACCAATGGCCTGTTGCGCAAGCTGACCCTGATCAACGTGGTATTCCTGCCGCTGAACCTGATCGCCAGCATCGGTGGCATGTCCGAATACAGCATGATGACCGCCGGCACGCCGTGGTGGGTATCCTACCCGTTGTTCCTGCTGGCGATGCTGGCGGGGGCGGGGTTGATGGTCGTGGGGCTCAATCGTCTGGCCGGGAAGGCTGACCGCGTCAGTTGATCGCGTTTGCGTGAGGTTTCACTGAGGTGTCGGACAATCCTGAAGTTCCGGTTGCAGGGTCAGCACCTCGAAGCCGTCACGGGTCACCGCCACGGTGTGCTCCCACTGCGCCGACAGGCTGCCGTCGCGGGTCACCACGGTCCAGCCGTCCTTCAGGCCACGAGTGCGTGGGCTGCCCTGGTTGAGCATCGGCTCGATGGTGAAGACCATGCCTTCGCGCAGCACCAGGCCGGTACCCGGTCGGCCGAAGTGCAGCACCTGCGGTTCCTCGTGCATCTGCCGGCCGATGCCGTGCCCGCAGTATTCGCGCACGACGCTGTAGCCATTGCCTTCGGCGTGTTTCTGGATGGCATGGCCGATATCGCCCAGGCGTGCGCCGGGGCGTACCACCCGGATACCTTCCCAGAGCGCCTCGAAGGTCTTGTCCACCAGACGCCGGGCCTTTGGGCTGACGGCGCCGATCAGGTACATCTTGCTGGAATCGGCGATGAAACCGTTCTTTTCCAGGGTGATGTCGATATTGACGATATCGCCCTCGTGCAGGATCGCCCGGGCGTCGGGCATGCCGTGGCACACCACTTCGTTGATCGAGGTGTTGATGGAGTAGGGGTAGTCGTACTGGCCCTTGCTCGCCGGGCGGGCCAGCAACTCCTGGCGGATGAAGGTCTCGACCCGCCGGTCCAGTTCCAGGGTCGACAGGCCGGCGGTCACCAGGCCGTCGAGCATGCTGAAGACCTGCGCCAGCAGGCGCCCGGCCTCGCGCATCAGCGCCAGTTCGGTTTCGCTCTTGATCAGGCCGACGGACATCAGCTGCGCCCCCGGATGAGATCGTCCCGGTTCAGCAGCAGACGATTGACCAACTCGTTGTAGCCCAGTTGCGGGTTGAGTTCAGCCAGCAGGCCGAGCTTGATCCAGAACTCGGCCTGGGCGTTGATCGAGCGGTCCATGGCGGCGCTGGCCATGCGGACCTGTTCATGCAGTTCATCGGAGATCTTGACGATACCCATGGGGTTCTCTTGAGGAAGTTGATATACGAAGCGTATATGTTTCGTATATCTCAGGCAAGCCACGGCGAATTTTCCCCATTGACTTGTCCATCGCTCCCGGATAGTTTCGGGCCATGACCTACGTCCACGTTCTGCCTCAGCCAAGCATTATTATTATCGCCATTCCTTATCCGGCGGGCTGAGCTGCACCTGTTTACCCAAACCCGCCTCCGAGGCGGGTTTGTCGTTTCTGCCTCCGAGGTCAAGTGCCAACCCGGAGAGCCAGATGAACACCGATACCGCCAGCCAACACGCCAACGTCGATGACGAACTGCTGGGCCGCTATGTCCGCAGGATTCTTGCGGCACCGGTCTACCATCAGGCGATCTGCACGCCCCTGCAACCGGCCCCGGCGTTGTCGGAGGCATTGGGCAACCAGGTGCTGCTCAAGCGCGAGGACTTGCAACCGACCTTTTCCTTCAAGATCCGTGGTGCCTACAACAAGCTGGTGCAACTGAGCGAAGCCCAGCGCAACTGCGGGGTGATCACCGCATCGGCGGGCAATCATGCCCAGGGCGTGGCCCTGGCGGCGCGTACCCTGGGGATCAAGGCGACGATCGTCATGCCCACCAGTACGCCCGAGCTCAAGGTGCAGGGTGTGCGCAGCCGTGCAGCCACGGCGGTACTGCACGGCGACAGCTTTCCCTTCGCCCTGACGCATGCCTTGGCCCTGGCGCAGGAAAAAGGCTACACCTTCGTCTCGCCATTCGACGATCCCGAGGTGATTGCCGGCCAGGGCACGGTGGCGATGGAACTGCTCAACCAGCACCAGGGAACCCTGGACGCGATCTTCGTCCCGGTCGGTGGTGGTGGCCTGATCGCCGGGATCGCCGCCTACGTCAAATACCTGCGACCGCAGGTGCGGATCATCGGGGTCGAGTCGGAGCATTCCAATTGCCTGCAAAGGGCCTTGCAGGCCGGCGAGCGGGTGGTGTTGCCGCAGGTCGGGACCTTCGCCGACGGGGTGGCGGTGGCACAGATCGGTGCGTACGGCTTCGAGATCTGCCGGCGGCATGTCGACGAGGTGATCACGGTCAGCAATGACGAGTTGTGCAGCGCCATCCGTGACATCTATGACGATACCCGCTCCATCACCGAGCCGTCGGGCGCGCTGGCGGTGGCCGGGATCAGGAAGTACGTGGCGGGTAGTGGGGCCCGGGGGCAGACGCTGGTGGCGATCAACTCCGGTGCCAACATCAATTTCGACAGCCTGCGCCATGTGGTCGAGCGTGCGGCCCTGGTCAGGCCGCAGGCGATTCCTGCCTGAGCGGGCTGGCTCAGGACAGCAGTGGGCGCATGAAGCTGCGCTCGTAGCTGAGAATGAACTTCTTCTCCACCACCGAGGCGACCAGGGCGGTGCTCTCGGGGTCGCTGAGGGCCGCCTGGCGATAACGTTCGTACTCGGCCAGCGAGCTGAAACTGAACAGGCAATAGGCGATATTGCTCGCGCCCTCGCTGGGCAGGAAGTAGCCGTGGTGGGTACCGCCCAGGCGTTGGACGATACCGATCCAGGCCTTGGAATAGGCCTCGAACTCAGCCAGTTGATACGGATCGATGACGTATTTGACGTGGCAGGTGATCATCGGCTGGCTCTGCGGGTCATTCGCTGACGGCTTTCTTGATCAGCTTGGACGGGCTCCAGATCCGGTAGCGGATCTGCACATCGTCCGGCGCGTAGATCACCAGCGGCAGCTTGCTGTTGTAGCGCAGCATGTAGCCGTTGCCGACGACCGGAACGAAGTCCTTTTTCGGCTTGGTGCCGGGCGGGCAGGCCATCAGGGTGGAAACCGGGCCGCTGACGCTTTCCAGGCGATAGTAGGCATAGCTCCAGCCTTCCAGGTTTTTCTCGTCGAGGTTGCCGGTCAGGCGTTTCTGGTTGCAGTCGACGGGCAGGACCTTGCCGGCGATGATCTCGACCCGGTGGTCGGAGTCCTTGGTCATTTTCGGCACACGGATGACCGTGCGAGTGAAGCCGTCTTCCGCCTTGGGGAAGGGCGCCAGGTCCGATTTGTCGGCGGCGACCGCACTGGCGGCTGTGGTCATGGCCAGCAGGAAGGTGGCGGCGATGGTCGTCGAATTCATGAGCTTTCTGTGCCCTGGGGTCAGGAGGGGTCGTGCCCTCGGTGGAAAGATACAACGCGGGTGGTCCGCACCGTTTTCACGGTGCAACCGCAAACAACTGGCGAAGATAAGGGCAAATGCCGCCTCGGCAAAGGTTTTTTCTTGCCGGCCGAATAGCGGCATTTCGCTATTAACTCGACCAGTGGTGCGCCTGTCGGACGAACAGCGCTCACGCATGGCGGGGAAACGGCCTAGTCTGTGTTGGTGCACCCGCCTTTCAGGATAGGACAGGGCGGTGGCGCTTGCAGGGCTTGTGATGTGTGAACCCTCCGCAGGCGGTCGATGACCGTCCCGGCTTCGAAACTGGCAGTCTCATATAACGGAGAGAGTCGCCATGCTATCGCTATCGTCGCTTGAATTACGCAATATCATTGAAAGCAGCTTTCTGCCGACGCGCTGCCAGTGCAGTGTCGGGGCGGATGAATCCCTCACCGTCAAGGTGTTCGACAGGAAATCCGAGCGGGTGGACCTGATGGTCACCGGCATCTGCGCCTCGAAGCTCGATAGCAGCCGCGCCATTTCGGAGCTGATCGCCAAGCTGCGCCATGACCTGCAATACAGCCAGGGTGGCGGCCATCAGCAGGAGCGGGCGAGGGCGTCCTGACGCCGGATTCGCGCTGCACGACTCTCCCTCCCGCGCCCCCTTTGCCCGAAGGGGGTGCCTCTCATAAAAATCTTTCCCGCCACGGGATAGATAGCTTACCGGCGGTGTCGAACTGCCAGTAAACTGCGCGCTTTCCCCGTACCCTTCACTTCCAGAGGTTTTGCATGACACTCAGTCCTTTTGCGGGCAAACCGGCACCGGCACAGTTGCTGGTAGATATCCCGCGACTGGTATCGGCCTACTACACCGGCCAACCCGATGCGACGATCTCCACCCAGCGTGTCGCCTTCGGTACCTCAGGACATCGGGGCAGCTCGTTCGAGCTGAGTTTCAATGAATGGCACGTCCTGGCCATCAGCCAGGCCATCTGCCTGTATCGCCAGGCCCAGGGGATCGACGGTCCGCTGTTCGTCGGTATCGACACCCATGCACTGTCCACCCCGGCGGGAGCCAGTGCCCTGGAAGTGTTCGCCGCCAATGGCGTGGAAACCATGATCGCCCAGGGCGACGAGTACACCCCGACGCCGGCGGTGTCCCACGCGATCATCTGCTACAACCGCGGTCGCACCCGTGGCCTGGCGGACGGCGTGGTGATCACCCCGTCCCACAACCCGCCGGAAAGCGGCGGCTTCAAGTACAACCCGCCCAATGGCGGCCCGGCCGATACCCATATCACCAAGTGGATCGAGGCCAAGGCCAACGAGCTGCTGGCCGACCAGGTGGCCGGGGTCAAGCGCATCAGCTACGCGCGCGCGCTCAAGGCCGCCACCACCCACCGCCATGACTACCTCAACAGCTATGTGGCGGACCTGGCCAATGTCATCGACATGGATGCCATCCGCAGTGCCAATCTGCGCCTGGGCGTCGACCCGCTGGGCGGCGCCGGCGTGCGCTACTGGTCGGCGATCGCCGATCACTACCAGTTGAACCTGGAGGTGGTGAACACCCAGGTCGATCCGACCTTCCGTTTCATGAGCGTCGACTGGGACGGCAAGATCCGCATGGACCCATCCTCCAGCCATGCCATGCAGGGCCTGATCGGCCTGAAGGAGCGTTTCGACGTCGCCTTCGCCTGCGATCCCGACCATGACCGCCATGGCATCGTCACCCCCTCTGGCGGCCTGTTGGCGCCGAACAACTACCTGGCGGTGTCCATCGACTACCTGTTCCAGAACCGTCCGCAATGGCGCGCCGAGGCGGCCGTGGGCAAGACCGTGGTCAGCAGCGGCCTGATCGACCGCGTGGCGGCGCGCCTGGGCCGTCGCCTGTACGAAGTGCCGGTGGGCTTCAAGTGGTTCGCCGACGGGCTGTTCGACGGCTCCCTGGGCTTTGGTGGCGAGGAGAGTGCCGGTGCGTCGTTCCTGCGCAAGGACGGCAGTGTCTGGTCCACCGACAAGGACGGCCTGATTCCGGGGCTGCTGGCGGCGGAGATGACCTCGCGCAGCGGTCGTGATCCGAGCCAGATCTTCCGTGGCCTGACCGACGAACTGGGCGAACCGTTCTCCGTACGGGTCGATGCCGCTGCCACGCCGGCGCAGAAAGCGCTGCTGGGCAAGCTGTCGCCGCAGCAGGTGAGTTCGACCCAGTTGGCCGGGGAGCCGATTCGGCAGATTCTCAGCCATGCGCCGGGCAACGGACAGGCGATTGGCGGTCTGAAGGTCATGACCGAGAACGGCTGGTTCGCCGCGCGGCCATCGGGCACCGAGGATATCTACAAGATCTACGCCGAGAGCTTTATCGGCGACGATCACCTCAAGCGCCTGGTGGAAGAGGCGCAGGTGCTGGTGGACGGGGCGATTTCCCCGGCCTGATGCCTGTGCCCGTTCGCGGCTGAATCCGGCCCCCACAGTGGATCGGGGCGCACACATATTTTGTGTACTGCACAGAACCTGTGGGCGTCGGATTCAGCCGCGAAAGCGTCGGTACAGTCACCGCCGCCTCAAGCCACATCCACCAGGATGATCTCGCTGTCCTGCAGCGCGGTGACCCGCAGCACCTCTTCCTCGGCCACGGCCACGCCATCGCGGGCCTCGGCGCGCAGGCCGTTGACCTCGATCACCCCGGTGGCTGGCACCAGGTACGCGCGGCGAGCGCTGCCCAGAGGGTACTCGGCGCTTTCGCCAGCCTTGAGGTTGGCCGCCACCAGCCGTGCATCGGCGCGGATCCGCAAGCTCTGCTCATCACCCTCCCGGCCGCTGGCCAGGGTCACGAAGCCTTCGCCACGCTCGCCCTTGGGAAACGGCCGGGTGCCCCAGGAAGGCGCCGCACCGGCCTGTTGCGGGATGATCCAGATCTGGAAGATCTTGGTCGGTGTCGACTCCAGGTTGTACTCGCTGTGGGCGATGCCGGTGCCGGCACTCATGACCTGCACATCGCCGGCCTCGGTACGGCCCTTGTTGCCGAGGTTGTCCTCGTGGCTGATCGCGCCCTCACGCACATAGGTGATGATTTCCATGTCCCGGTGCGGATGGGTCGGGAAGCCGGTGCCGGGGGCGATCACGTCGTCGTTCCAGACCCGCAGGTTGCCCCAGTGCATGCGTTGCGGATCGTAGTACTCGGCGAACGAGAAGTGGTGGTGTGCGTTCAGCCAGCCATGATGGGCCCCGCCCAGGCTGTTGAAAGGTCGAAGTTGCAGCATGATTCTGCTCCTGTTCAGGTTCGTCGCGGGCTGGTGTCGCGATGACCGGTGGTTGATGGACTCATCATCGGTCAAAGCAATATCGATAAAAAGCGTAAATTGTTCTTCATAATGATCGATTTAATCGATTATTGGTCAGTGGCAGAGTGATGTCTGTTCTTTCACTTCGTCATCTAAATGGCTGATTGAAAAGCAATTGACTAGAACTGCTGGTCCAATCGGGCGACCATAGGCCTTTCGCCCGGACAGTCCCAGACCTGGAGTCAGCGTGTCGCAATACAGCCCCGAACCGCCTGCCGAACTTTCCTCCCTGGCCCAGTTGCCGCTGTTCAGGCGCCTGCTGGCCCGTCTGTTGGGCGGTGGCCTGAGCCGCCTGCGGGCGCAGCACGTGGCGTCCTGGTTGCAGGGCCAGGCGGACGGCTTTCGCAGCGGCCACAGCGCCGGTGTCGAGTACGGCTATCGGGAAGGGCACGCCGAGGGCCTGGAGCAAGGCCGCCAGGTTCTGCTGATCCGTGATACCCGTCCTGCGGAGCACCGGGCGCCCGGGGTCGATGACAACCTGTTCGACGACTGGCGCCTGCCGCTGAGCGGCGAGTTGAAGAAACGCATCAAGGCCGACGTCGCCCGACGGTTGCCTGCCCATGGGCAACCCAGCGCGGCGCAGTGGAAGATGATCTTCAGCGATACCCCGTCGACTGCGGTGATCGCCGGGGCTGGCGCGGGCAAGTCGACTTCGCTGGTGCTGCGCATCCTGTTGCTGACCCATTACCTGGGCTTCGAGCTCGACTCGCTGACCGTGGTGACCTTCACCCGCGAGTCGCGCAAGGATTTCATTGCCAAGCTGATCGAGGTCTTCGCCCTGTGGGGGCGCCCGCTCGGCCTGCGCGAGGCCAGGGAGGTGGTGCGCACTTTCCACTCGCGAATCCTGCCGATGGTTCGCGGCCTGCCGGGTTTCGGCCAGTTGCAGGCGTTCGAGAACCTGGGGACACGCACGGCCGGCGACGACGAAGCAAGCGACAGCAACCCGTTCGACCTGCGGATCAACGACGCCCAGCGCCAACACCTCAACGCCTGCTACCACCGCCTGCAGCGGGACAATCCGCGTTTTCGCGAGATTCTGGCGCCGCTGTACAAGCATGCCCTGCAGCTCAAGGAACTGGAGCAGGACCATCCTGACGTGCAGAAGCGCATGGCGGTGACCGAGCTGGCTTCCCGGCGCGATGAGGAACTGTGCGATACCATCGAGGACCTGTGGTTCCGCGCCGGTGCCTGGCCGATCAAGGGCATCGAACCGAACCGCGAGACCCTGGAGATCAACGGCTCGCCGTTCCATTGCCACGGCTACATCGAGCAGTTGGATGCCTGGGTGGTGCTGGGCTTCGACCCGCGCGAAAGTCCGCAGATCACCCGCCCGGGATCGCGCCTGACGGTGCGTGCGGAGTGGGCTGTAAAGCGCACCCTGTTTCAAGCTTTCTGTCGTAAGTCATTGATATGGCTGGATAGTTATGAGTCGGCCAAGCGCGTACTGGCGTCCCTGGGCGATAATGCCAGTGCCGGCCCGGGATTCGACTACAAGGTCAAGGGTGAGCTGGCCTCGGCGCCGTTGCTCGACTGTTTTGTCATGGCGGCCGGGTTCATCGAGAACCTTGGCCTGGACGTCAGCGTGGCGGTCGGCCGGATGAGCTTTGCCAGGGATGATCCGGACCGGTTCTTCTTCGAAGCCCTGAGCCTGTTCTGGAAGGCCCTGGAAGCGCACCTGCTGGCGCAGTCGCCGCCGATCATGACCTACAACCGGATGTTCTCGCTGTTTGGTGAAAACAGCCCGGAAAACCAGGCGCTGCTCAGCGACGAGCTGCTGCGACCGCTGTCGCACCTGATGATCGACGAGTTCCAGGATGTCTCGCCGCAGATCGTTTCCTGGCTGCGCGCCAGCCTGCGGGAGATTCGCCGGCGCGGTCCGGCACTGCATGTCGGGCGTGGCGCCCAGCACTCCTCATTGCTGTGCGTGGGCGATGACTGGCAGTCGATCTACGGCTGGCGGGGCAGCTCGCCCAAGTACTTCATGGAGTTCGGCAAGGAGTTCCCATCGCCGTCGACCACGCGGGTGATGCTCAGCGACAACTTCCGCAGCCACCAGCACATCATCGATGCCGCCGAGCATATCGTGCGCGCGGCGCCGGCCATCGCCGGGAAGAAGGCCAAGGCTGCCGGCGAGCCCAGGGAAGGGGGGCCGGTGCAGGTGTTCGAGCGCGATGATGCGGAGTTGGGCAGGCGCCTGGCAGAGCACTATCGGAACGGCGACAGTATCTTGATGCTGTTTCGAAAAAGTAGCGATAAGTTGTTGATTGAAAAACATATTCAGGCTGTAGTTAATGCTGATTCTAGCTTGCCCTTCGAGCAGCGGCGGCTCAAGCAACTGACCTACCACAGCGCCAAGGGCCTGCAGGCGGATGCGGTGTTTCTCCTGGGTGATTGCCTGCACCTGACGCGTTCGCCGTACAAGAACCAGGTCTACCGGATGGCCGGGCTGGGCCGGGACGGCGATGCCGAGCCGTATGACAGCGCGCAGAAGGACGAGATCCTGCGCCTGGCCTATGTGGGCATCACCCGGGCGGTGAAGCACTGCTACTGGTTTCTGGACGCTCCGGATGCCCAGGCGGCGAATGCGCCGAAGGCGTCCGATCGGATCGCGGCGGGCAAGGCGTTTTTTGCCGATTGGCGCGCCAGGTGAACGGTGGTGTCACTGACAAGGTAGGCACACCGGCACGGCTGTACCCCGTGGGAGCCGGCCTGCTGGCGATAGCTGTCGTTGAGGCGACAGCGTGTGACTGATCAGGCCAGGACCTGCAGGTTCTGGGGGGGTACAAAGGACTCCAGCTCGGCCTCGATCGCCTCGATGATGCGTTCCACATCGGCCGCATTCATCACCGTCGCACAGGGGATGCCGGCGATGGCGATCAGGGTCTCGCCGCTGGCCCGGTCGAACAGTCGGGCGACCATGCTGCCCGGCGCGTCCATGCTGGCTTCGAAACCCATCGGATGAAAATGCCAGCGCATCAGTTGGCAGGCATTGGGAAACGTGACCTTGCTGAAGAATTTGCTCATGTTGCCCACCTGTGTCATTGAGCGCTTCCTTGTGCTCGCGGGTAGGAACGGCAGGACCTCATGGTCCGACCTGGCCTTGTGTTAAAAAGCCGAGTGCTAAAAATAGCACCCGTCCATCACCCGCAGGGAGTTTTTTCGGCCTGTGGGGCGATTGTTTTCCTGTAACTTGATCGATGTCATGAAACCTTCACTTGCGAGCGCTCCATGTTCGACGACGATGACGGTCCACTGCAGACCCGGGCCACCGGCGAAATCGTCCTGCGCTACCACCTGCGCTGGAAACATCGCGACCTGGACGGCGTCATGGCCCTGTATCACCCGGATGTCCAGTACCACGATTTCTTCCAGAACCGCGTGATGGGCCTGGGCGAGTTGCGTGACTACGTACAGGCCAGCATGCCCCGCGATTGCGGTGAGGCGCTGGAACACAGCGACCGGATCCGTCTCGACGGCAACACGGCGTTCATCCAGTACAAGCTCACCCTGCGCGGTGGCGCGGGGCTGGTGTCGTTTCGTTCCAGCGAGGCGATCACCGTCCGTGACGGGCTGATCTGGCGGGTCAATGAATACGCCTCGCTGGTGCATGAGCAGGCCGCCAGCCCCGAGGCGAGCCCATTGCGTCCGGCGACCAGCCGCCTGGGCCTTTCGCCCCGGCAACTGAGCTTCATGGCGGACGACCTGCAGCAGTACTTCGAGCGCCAGCAACCCTATCTCGACCCCGGCCTCGACCTGCAACGGGTGGCCAGGGAGAGTGGCTACAGCCGCAACCAGATTTCCTACCTGCTCAACCAGGTGCTCGGCCAGAGCTTCTACCGTTATGTGAACCAGGCCCGCCTGCGGCATCTGCTCGCGGCGCTGGAGCAGGCCGGGCCGTCGGCGCGGATCGACGACCTGGCGTTCGCCGCCGGTTTCAACTCGCTTTCGGCCTTCTACAGCTGTTTCCGCCAGCACACCGGCCTGTCGCCCAAGGCCTATGTCCGGCAAATTTCCTTGCGTGCACGCGCGCAAGACACGCCTTGAGCAGCCGGACTAGCATCGCAGCCATCTGTTACAGGTTGCGGAGTGCTGCATGCCGGTCTGGCGAAATATCAGTTTATGGATGGATCAGCTCGATGAGCCGTTGACACCACGGCCCAGCCTGGAGCGGGACCTGGACGTCGATGTGGCGATCATCGGTGCCGGTTACACGGGGCTGTGGACCGCCTACTACCTCAAGCGCCAGGCCCCGCAGCTGAAGGTGGTGGTGATCGAGGCGCAGACCGCCGGCTTCGGGGCCTCGGGGCGCAATGGCGGTTGGCTGATGGGCAACCTGCTGGGCGAGGATCGCCTGCTGGCCGGATTGTCGCCGCAGCAACGGCGCGACGCCTTCGATCTGCTGCACGGCATTCCCGACGAGGTGAAAGCGGTCATCGATCAGGAGTCCATCGACTGCGATTATCGCAAGGGCGGGGTGCTCTACTGTGCCGCGCGTTATCCCGAGCAGGAACACAGCTTGCGGGCCTACCTGCAGGGCCTGCACCGCCAGGGCCTGGACGAAGCCGACTACACCTGGCTGAGCCCCAGCGAGCTGGCCCGGCAGATTCGCATCGCCCGGCCGTACGGGGCGATCTTCTCGCCGCACATGGCGACGATCCAGCCGGCCCGGCTGGCCCGCGGGCTGGCCCGTGCGGTGGAGCGGCTGGGGGTGCCGATCTACGAAAACACGCCGGTGACCGACTGGCGCCCCGGGGGGCTGCGCACCGCCAAGGCCCAGGTCCGCAGCCACTGGGTGGTGCCGGCCGTCGAGGGCTATTCGGTGACCCTGCCACCGCTGGGCCGCTACCAGTTACCGGTGCAGAGCCTGCTGGTGGCCACCGAACCGCTGCCGGCGGCCACCTGGGAGGAAATCGGCCTCGACCGCGGCCAGGCCTTCAGCGAAGGCAGCCGCCAGGTCACCTACGGCCAGCGCTCGGCCGACAATCGACTGGTCTTCGGTGCCCGCGGCGGTTATCGCTTCGCCGGCCGGCTGCGGCATGACTTCAACCTCAGCGGGCAGGAAATCGAGCTGCGTCGCTACCTGTTCGGTGAGCTGTTCCCGCAGTTGAAAAAGGTCCGTATCAGCCATTCCTGGGGTGGCAACCTGGGCATGCCGCGACGTTTCCGGCCGCACATGCTCTGCGATCGTGCCAACGGTATCGCGCTGTCCGGCGGCTATGGCGGGGAGGGCGTGGGGGCCAGTCACCTGGGCGGGCGCACCCTGGCCGATCTGATCCTGCGCGAGGATACCGCGCGTGTCCGGCAGCCCTGGGTGATCCATGAAGGCGGGCTGGCCGCGCTCCGTGCCTGGGAGCCCGAGCCCTGCCGCTGGCTGGGCTACAACGCGATCGTGCGTAGTTTCGTCCACGAGGATCAGGTGCTGGCCAACCCCAATGCCGCCCCCTGGCGCCGCAAGCTGGCCAGCCGCCTGGCCGGTTTCATGGAAAGTTTCATGCAGTAGCCGGCGCTGGGGCGCCGGATCATTCATCCGCTGGAGTGCAATCCATGAGCATTACGCAATTCAAGAACACCGCCACGGTCGCCCTGGAGACCTCGACTCCGGTCGCGGTCCCCCTGGGCGAGCCGGTGTCGGTGACTTCGGTCACCTGCGTCGAGCGCAGCGACGGCGTCGAGACCGGCATCTGGGAGTGCACCCCGGGGCGCTGGCGGCGGCAGATCACCGCCCAGGAGTTCTGTCACTTCATCCAGGGTCGCTGCACCTTCACGCCAGATGAGGGCGAGCCCCTGCAAATAGAGGCCGGCGATGCCCTGATGCTGCCGGCCAACAGCACCGGCATCTGGGATATCCAGGAGACCGTGCGCAAGACCTATGTGCTGATTTTCTGATCCTCTGATCACTTGAGCCTGCCAATAACAACCATACCCAGGAATCGACTCATGATCCGCATGTCCCTTGCTCCCCTGATGCTGGTGGCGTCCTTCGTCCAGGCGGCCGAAACCGTCAAGATCTACAACTGGTCGGACTATATCGCCCCGGACACCACCAAGAACTTCCAGGCTGAAACCGGGATAGGTTTCAGCTACGACGTCTACGACAGCAACGAGACCCTGGATGGCAAGTTGATGACCGGCAAATCGGGTTATGACGTGGTGTTTCCTTCCAACCACTTCATGGCCCGGCAGATCCAGGGCGGCGCGCTGAAGAAGCTCGACAAGAGCCAGTTGCCGAACTGGAAGAACCTCAATCCGGTGCTGCTCAAGGCCCTGCAGGTCAACGATCCGGACAACGAACACGGTTTCCCCTATCTGTGGGGCAGCACCGGGATCGGCTACAACATCGACAAGGTCAAGGCGGTACTGGGGGACAATGCGCCGGTGGACTCCTGGGACCTGATATTCAAGCCGGAGAATATGCAGAAGTTGCACAAGTGTGGTGTAGCGATTCTCGACAATGGCCCCGAATTGTTGCCGGCGACACTCAACTACCTGGGCCTGCCGCACCACAGCAAGAACCCGGCGGACTACAAGAAGGCCGAGGCGCTGTTGATGAAAGTGCGGCCCTTTGTGGCGTACTTCCATTCATCCAAGTACACCACCGACCTGGCCAATGGCGATATCTGCGTGGCGGTGGGTTTTTCCGGCGATATCCTGCAGGCCGCCAGTCGCGCCCAGGAGGCGCACAATGGGGTCAGGATCGGTTATTCGATTCCCAGGGAGGGCGCGGCCATCTGGTTCGACATGGTTGCCATGCCGGCCGATGCGCCGGACGAGAAGGCCGGTTATGCCTTCATGAACTACCTGTTGCGGCCTGAAGTGATGGCCGGTATCAGCAACTACGTGAAGTATGCCAACGGCAACGCGGCGGCCGACAGCCTGGTCGACCCGGCCCTGAAGGCCGACACCAAGGTGTATCCGAGCCCGCAGATGATGGGCAAGCTGTTTGCCCTGGAGGCCATGCCGTTGAACATCGATCGGATTCGCACACGACTGTGGAGCAGGATCAAGACGGGCGAATAACCACGGGGTTTTCCAGGATTTGTAGAAGGCGGGAGGCGAAGTGCATTCGCTTTCCGCCTTTTTCATTGTTTTCCCTTGGGTATTGGATCCAGTTTTATTTAAAGCGTTATAAAGTTACACTAGCTGAATCGATTTTTTGATATTAAAAGGCTATCTTTTTTGCGTCATAGATAAGAGTTCTCAACTAGTTGTAATTTCTGGAAGTATTTTTACTTTTCGCCCTGTATAAAACATAAAGTCCTGCCGATATTGCTGATGAGTCCATGTCGTTTTGCTGCATGGCGTTGAAACTATCCGGTGACAGAGCCCGATAGAGAGATGGCATGGATGCTGATCGCCTCATTGTTGAGAGAGAGCTTCCCATGTCCCTACGCAATATGAATATCGCCCCTCGGGCCTTTCTCGGTTTTGCATTCATTGCATTGCTGGTGATTGTGCTGGGAGTGTTTGCGCAAACCCGCATGACGGTGATCCGTCAGGCGTCCATCGACATGCAGACCAACCAGTTGCCCAGCGTGGGCTACCTGGGCAATGTGATCGAGGGTGTGCTGCGGATGCGCATCCTGTCCTTTCGGGTCCTGACCAATCGTGAACCGGCCGCTCTGCAGGAAGCCGAAACGCGCATCGCGTTCCTGGTGGACAAGGTTCGCAAGGATCAGAAAAGTTACGCCGACCTGCCTTCCCAGGGCGAGGAACTGGCCAAGTACCGGGAGTTTTCCGCGACCCTCGAGACCTACCTGCAGGATCAGACCCGCATGATGGAGCTGTCCCGGCAGAACAAGCTCGATGAGTTGCGCAACCTGATCAATACCCAGATCAAGGCGGGGACCGACCTGATGGGCGTGCAGCTCAATCAACTGGTGGAGATCAACAAGGCCGGGGCCAAGGCCGCCTCGGACGAGGCGGGCCGTCAGTATGACAATGCCAGCACCGGCATCATCAGCGTTTCGGTGATTGCCGCCCTGATGACGGTGCTGCTGGCCTGGTTGCTGACCCGCAGTATTGTCAGCCCCTTGAAGACCGCCGTCGAAACCGCCGAGATCATTGCCGGTGGCGACCTGACCAAGCCGATCCGGATCGACGGTACGGACGAGCCGGCGCGCCTGCTGACGGCCCTGTCGAGCATGCAGGACAACCTGCGCAAGACCATCGAGCAGATTTCCGGCTCGGCCACCCAACTGGCCTCGGCGGCAGAGGAACTCAGCGCGGTGACGGAAGAGGCCTCCCGTGGCCTGCAACAGCAGAACAACGAGATCGAACAGGCAGCCACCGCAGTCAACGAAATGACCAGCGCCGTGGAAGAGGTGGCGCGTAACGCGGTCTCGACGTCCGAGGCGTCCCAGCAGTCCAACCACGCCGCCCGCGACGGACGGGATCGGGTGGTGGAGACGGTGGAAGCGATCCAGACCATGACCCATGACGTGCAGAGCACTTCGGCGTTGATCGAGGGCCTGGCCGCCCAGGGCCGGGACATCGGCCAGGTGCTGGACGTGATCAGGGCGATTGCCGAGCAGACCAACCTGCTGGCGCTCAACGCCGCCATCGAGGCGGCCCGGGCCGGCGAAGCCGGGCGTGGTTTCGCGGTGGTGGCCGACGAGGTGCGGGCCCTGGCCCATCGGACCCAGCAGTCGACCCGCGAGATCGAGCAGATGGTGGCGGGGATCCAGAACGGCACCAGTGAAGCCGTGCAGTCGATGCAGCAGAGCAACCAGCGTACCCAGGATACTCTGGAGCGGGCACGGGCGGCGGGGGTTGCGCTGGAGCAGATCACCCAGTCGATCAACCTGATCAACGAGCGCAACCTGGTGATCGCCAGTGCCTCTGAGGAGCAGGCACAGGTCTCCCGCGAGGTCGACCGCAACCTGGTGAACATCCGTGACCTGGCCTCCCAGTCGGCAGCCGGCGCCAACCAGACCAGCGCTGCCAGCCATGAGTTGTCGCGCCTGGCGGTGGACCTGAAGGCGATGGTGGCCCGTTTCGTGATCTGACGTTGCCGGCCCTGTCTGTGGGGCCGGCTCCCGCTTAGGGTAGAGGTTTCGCGGGGCGCTCGCTCACAGGGTCAGATGGCGCCGCAACTGCGCCAGCAGCTTTTCATACAGCAGGTCCACCTCGGGCACCTGCCCCCGTGCCCGCAGGCAGCCGTGCACCAGGCCCAGGCCGACATGCAGGCTGGCGCTGCCGCCGGCCTTTTTCAGGCGCTCGAAATAGCAGACACCGTCGTCCCGCAGCGGGTCGTACTGCGCCACGGCGATGAACGCCGCGGCCAGGCCCTGGAAGTTCGTTGCCCGCAGTGGCATCGCATAGGCTTCAGGCCTGTCGCTGTCCGCCAGGTACCAGGCGTGATAGCTGCGTACATCGTCGCTGCTGAGCAACGGCGCGTCGGCGCACTCGCTACGTGAAGGCAGGCCGTCGCTACCACCCAGTCCCGGATAGATCAGCGCCTGCAACAGCGGTTGCGGCTCGGCGGCATCGCGTAGCGCCAGGCACACGGCGGCGGCCAGGTTGCCGCCGGCACTGTCGCCGGCGATCGCCATGCGCCGCCGGTCCACCTGCCAGGTGCCGGCCTCGGCACGCAAGCCGCGCCAGACGGCCAGGCAATCGTCGAATGCGGCCGGGTAGGGGTGCTCGGGTGCCAACCGGTAGTCCACGGCAACCACCACGGCCTGGAGCCTGGAGGCCAGTTCGGCAGTGATGAAGTCGTGGGAGTCCAGATCACCCACCACCCAGCCACCCCCATGCAGATAGACCACGCAGGGCCAGCCATTGGCCGGGCGAGGTGAGGTCGGGCGGTACAGGCGTATCGGCACCTGGCCGATACGCTGCTCCCGGACTTCGATATCAGCCGGACGGGGCGGGGTGAAGGCCCGACACATCCGGCTGTAGCTGCGGCGCAGGCCCTGGATGCTGCTGTCCGGACAGGTGAAACCGAGCGTCTTGCTGACGAAGGCGCTCATGCCGGGGGAAAGGGGATAGTCGGTCATTGCGGTTTCAGGCTGGCCTGCACCGTTGCCACGCCATCCCGGCCGTCGATGCTGGTGACCCCCGCCAGCCAGCGCTTGAGGTCCTCGGGATGATCACGCAGCCACTGCCGAGCGACATCCTGGGGAGCCTGGCGCTCCATGATCGGTACCATCAGCTGGCTTTCCTGGGCTGCGGTGAAGGTCAGGTTCTCCAGCAGCCGGTTCACGTTCGGGCAGCGTTGTGCATAGTCCGGGGCGGTCACGGTGGAGACGGTCGCGGCGCCTTCGTTGGGGCCGTAGACGTCCTCGCTGCCGGTCAGGTAGGCGATCTTCATGTTGATGTTCATCGGGTGCGGGGTCCAGCCGACGAAGACCACGAACTCCTTGCGGTTGATCGCCCGCTGCACCGCGGCCAGCATGCCGGCCTCTCCCGACTCCACCAGCTTGAAGCCCTTGAGCCCGAAATGGTCGGTGTCGATCATGGTCTTGATCGTGGTATTGGCGCCGCTGCCGGGTTCGATACCGTAGATCGTACCCTTGAGCTGGTCCCTGAACCTGGCGATATCACCGAAGGTCTTCAGTCCGGCGTCCGCCACGTACTGCGGTACCGCCAGGGTCGCCTGGGCGTCGGCCAGGCTGGGGCTGGCCATGACCTTGACCTGGTTGGCGCTGACGAAGGGCTCGATGTTCTTGTCCATCGCCGGCTTCCAGTAGCCGAGGAAGATGTCCAGGCGCTTGTCGCGGATGCCGGCGAAGATGATCTGCTGTACGGCGCTGGTCTGCTTGCTTTCATAGCCCAGGCCGTTGAGCAGCACATCGGCCACCGCACTGGTGGCGATCACGTCGGTCCAGTTGACCACGCCCATGCGCACGTTCTTGCAGGAAGCGTCTTCGGCCGCGAAGGCCGGGTTGCCGAGCAATGCGGTGGCGCCGAGGAGCAGACAACCGTTGAACAGTCTTTTCAGGTTCGGGGTTTTCATGAGCGCTGAGTCTCGCGGCAGGTCGTTATTGTCGTGGCCGGTGTCTTCTTGCACCGTTCGGCTAAGTTACGCAGCCATTGCCTGGCAAAAGCGCACCAGGGCGACCGGCTTTTGCACTGGGGCGACTCGGACTCCATCATGCCAGCACGCTCATCCATGCCGAGGCCAGCAACAGCAACGCCATGCCGCGATTGAAACGCCGCATCGCCAGGGGCGAGCGCAGCAGTCGGGCCGAGCCGGCACCGAGCACGGCCCACAGTCCCATGCACGGCAGTGATACCAGAAAGAACACCAGGGACAAGGAGGCGACATGTGCCTGGCGTTCGGCACCGTTGCCGGCGAACACGCCGACCACCGCCAGGGCCATCATCCATACCTTGGGGTTGATCAATTGCAGGCTGGCGGCGCCCAGCAGGCCGAGACGCCGTGCCTGAGTGGCGGTGGAGTCCACGGCGTTCACCGGGGCCGTGAAGATCTGCCAGGCCAACCGGCTCAGCCAGGCCAGCCCCAGCCATTGCATCAGGCTTTGCAGCGCGGGCAGGTCGCTCAGTGACTGGCCGATCCCGCTGCCCACCAGCAGCACGATCAACGCGGCTCCGGTACCCGCACCGAGGATGATCGGCAACGCCGCCGCCACGCCGTGACGGGCGCTGTTGCTCAGCACCAGGATATTGTTCGGCCCGGGGGTGACCGAGGCGACGAAGGCGAACAGCACGAAAGGAAGCAGGTTGGGGAAAGTGGACAGCATGAAGGGCGGCTCCGCGAATGAATCGATGCAACGATCTTCGCGGTTGCCGCCTCAGGCGTCTGGAAGGTTTGAGCAGCGCTTGCGGTAGGCTGCCGGCGTCAGGCCGTAGGCCCGGACGAACCAGCGTCCGAGATGGCTCTGGTCGGAGAAGCCGAGGGTCATCGCCACCGTGGCCGGTGGTTCGCCACGGGCCAGCAGTTGCCGCGCCCGGGCCAGGCGCAATTGCACCAGGTAGGCATGGGGTGGCAGGCCGTAGGCCGACTTGAAGGCCCGGGTCAGCCGGAAGCGGTCGACACCGGTCACCGCGGCCAGGTCATCCAGGCTGACATCCAGCTGCAGGTTGGCATGCAGGTATTCCCGGGCCCGCTGTGCCACCCGCGGCAGGCGTGGGTCCTCGCGGTAGCGGGTGCGCCAGTGCAGGTGGCGGGTGAGGGCGTCGAACATCTGGTCCAGGGCGCTTTGCTGGACGATCCGCAGCTCCGGGCTGTGCATCGCCTGGAACGCCGCGCTGGTGGCCTGGGCCAGGCGACTGTCGCCAGTCGCCAGCGGTGTGGCAAAGGACAACTGGCTGTTGGCGGGCGCTTCCTGGAACAATGCGCCCAGCTCACGCTCCAGCCAGTGGGGTTCCAGGTACAGCGTCCGGTAGGTGAAGCCGCCTTCGGTGGGCGCGTCGCCGTCGTGGATTTCCCCCGGTTCGAGCATGAACACATGGCCCGGCATGCTGTGAAAGCGGGTGCGCTGGCAATTGAATTGCTGCACGCCCTGTTCGGTGACACCGATCAGGTAGGTGTCGTGCCAGTGGGCGTCATAGGCGTGCCCCTTGAAGTGGGCACGGAGGGTTTCGATACCGGTATCGCGATCCTGAGTCAGGTCGATCCAGTTGTCGGCGTTGCTGGGCATGCTGTACCTGGAACATAGCTCAATCGTGCAGGATGACAGTAGGCACTGCCTGGCCAGGGCAAGTCTAGAACATCTGTGCAGCTGTCCGGGGCCTCGCGGGCATGCCATGGCGGGAATGCGGGGGCTGGACCGGTGGCGTTGAATAGTTGGATTGTCCTACAATAATAAAGGGTGAAAAATAGTAATAAGACCCATAAGTTAATAAATGACCCATTGGTCATTTAACGATGCACTTCGCTTATGCATTTTTCTCACTTGAATGTTCGCGATGTCCTGCTCATGGGGTTGGGAAACTTCTGTCAGAAAATATTTTCCCAGACATAGGCAATGTTTACGGGATCTTTCCGGATTTTGGCGTTTTGATATCAAAAAAAGCGCTGGACGGTTGATTTCAAAATGTGTCAGTTTCTCGCTGCCTTCAAAAAGGGCGAGTGATAGGATGATCTCGCCAAGGGATTGTCGCTATCGGACAAAAACTGTTTCACTTGTAAACAAGGAAGTGTGTTTATGTCGAAAGTCAAAGCGAAAGCTATTGTTTCGGTAGAGTCGGCGCTGGCGGCCAGCGGTACAAGTTCCGCCTTCAACCAGATCGATAGCTTCAGCCATCAGTATGACCGCGGTGGCAATCTCACGGTCAATGGCAAACCCTCCTACTCCGTCGATCAGGCCGCCACGCAACTGCTGCGTGACGGTGCCGCCTGGCATGATCTGAACGGCAGCGGCAAGATCGAGCTGACCTATACCTTCCTGACGTCCCCGACCTCGAATTTCAGCGGTCTGGGCGTTACCGGGTTCAGTCAGTTCAGTGCCTTGCAGAAGTCGCAGGCGGTATTGGCCATGCAGTCCTGGGCCGATGTCGCCAACGTGACCTTCACCGAGGCGGCGCGGGGCGGAGATGGTCACATGACCTTCGGTAACTACAGCGCCGGTCAGGAAGGTGCGGCGGCATTCGCCTTCCTGCCGGGGACCGAGCCTGGCTACGACGGCCAGTCCTGGTACCTGACCGGGAGCGGCTACAACGTCAACAAGACGCCGGGCCTGAACAACTACGGGCGCCAGACCCTGACCCACGAGATCGGCCATACCCTGGGCCTGTCCCACCCTGGCGACTACAACGCCGGCGAGGGCAACCCGAGCTACAAGGATGCGACCTACGGGCAGGACACCCGCGGCTACAGCATCATGAGCTACTGGAGCGAAAGCAACACCAGCCAGAACTTCAGCAAGGGCGGCGTCGAGGCCTACTCGTCCGGCCCGCTGATGGACGATATCGCGGCGATCCAGAAGCTCTACGGCGCCAACTACAGCACCCGTTCCGGGGATACCACCTACGGTTTCAACTCCAACGCCGGTCGTGACTACCTGAGCGCCACCTCGTCTTCGGACAAGCTGGTGTTTTCGGTCTGGGACGGCGGCGGCAATGACACCCTGGACTTCTCCGGCTTCACCCAGAACCAGAAGATCAACCTGCATGCAGGTTCCTTCTCGGATGTGGGCGGCATGGTCGGCAACGTCTCGATTGCCCAGGGCGTAACGGTGGAGAACGCCATCGGCGGTTCGGGCAACGACCTGCTGATCGGCAACGACGTCGCCAACGAACTGCGTGGCGGTGCCGGCAACGACATACTCTACGGGGCTGGCGGTGCGGACAAGCTGTGGGGCGGTGCCGGCAGCGACACCTTCGTGTTCGGCGCGGTTTCCGATTCGACACCGAAGGCGGCCGACCGGATCATGGATTTCGTCAGTGGCCAGGACAAGATCGACCTGTCCGGGATCACCCATGGTACGGGCCTGAACTTCGTCAACGCGTTTACCGGGCATGCCGGCGATGCGGTACTGACCTACGCCGCGGGTACCAACCTCGGCACCCTGGCGGTCGACTTCTCCGGGCACGGTGTGGCGGACTTCCTGGTCACCACGGTGGGCCAGGCGGCGGTCACGGATATCGTGGCCTGAGTCGATGAAACGGGAGGTGGCGCCTGCGCCGCCTCCTCGAATCGCAAGGTGTCGGGTGAGCGCTATTTGCAGGATTCATCGGATAAGGGGCCGTCAAATGCGCACCCTCGTGGCCGAACATTGACGTGTTCGGGCACGTTTTCCCTGTCTCAAGGACTTGCATCAGAATGCCTCAGCCCATTACCAGAAACCTCGATAAAATCTTTAATTCGGTGCATCGGGATCCGCCCGAATGGGCATCGTCACAGACGCCCCTGTCGATTGATGGCAAGCCACTCTATTCCCAGGAGCAGGCGGTCAACCAGATCAACCGTAGCGGCAGGGTATTGAAGGACCGGGATGACGATCAGCAGATCGAGTTGACCTACAGTTTCCTGACGTCCGCCCCCAAGAACTTCAGCGGCCTGGGCGTCACCGGGTTCAGTCCGTTCAGTGCCCTGCAAAAAAAGCAGGCGGTCCTGGCCATGCAATCCTGGGCCGACGTCGCCAACGTGACGTTCACCGAGGCGAAGCCAGGCAAGGAGGGGCATCTGACCTTCGGCAACTACAGCGCCGGCAAGAAGGGGGCCGCATTCGCGTTCCAGCCGGGTTCCGGAGCCAGCAGCGATGGACAGTCCTGGTACAAGGCCGATGAAAGCAAGACGCCCGGGTTGGGTAACTACAGTCGCCAGACCCTGGTCCACGAGGTTGGCCATAACCTGGGCCTGAGCCACCCTGGAGACTACGACGCCCTCAAGGGCAGCCCAAGCTACAAGGATGCAAGCTATTGGCAGGACACGCGTGGCTACAGCGTCATGAGCTACTGGAGTGAAAGCAACACCGGCCAGAAATTCAATGGGGCCCATGCGTCCGGTCCGCTGATGGACGATATCGCGGCCATCCAGAAGCTCTATGGCGCCAACCACGCTACGCGCGCCGATGACAGCGTCTATGGCTTCAATTCCAACACCGGGCGCGATTTCCTCAGTGCCACCTCGTCTTCGGACAAGCTGGTGTTCACCGTCTGGGACGGTGGCGGCAATGACACCCTGGACTTCTCCGGTTTTACCCAGGACCAGAACATCAACCTCAACGCCGGCGCGTTTTCAAGCGTGGGCGGGCTGCTGGGCAATGTGTCGATCGCCAAGGGCGTTACCCTGGAAAACGCCGTGGGTGGCAGGGGCGACGATGTGATTATCGGTAATGCGGCGAACAATCGGCTCATCGGGGGGCCTGGTTGCGACGTCCTGTATGGGGATGCCGGCGATGACATCCTCGAGGGTGGCGACGGTAAAGACTGGTTGACCGGCGGTTCCGGCCACGACGTCCTCTTGGGGGGTGCCGGGCCTGACTGGCTGCGTGGAGGGGAAGGGCGCGACCTCTTCGTGTTCACCCGGATATCGGATTCGACGCCAGAGGCCGCCGACTGGATCATGGATTTCGTCAGCGGCGAGGACCGGATCGACCTGACCGACATTACCCATGGTTCGGGCCTGAGCTTCGTCGAGGCCTTTACGGGGCAGGCCGGGCAGGCGGTACTGGGCCGTGCCCACGAGGGGACGTTGGAAGTGGACTTCTCTGGCGATGGTGTAGCCGATTTCCGGGTTACTACGCTGGGTGTGGTAAGAGTCACGGATATCATGGCGTAAGTTGAACAAACAGGGGAGCGTCTACGCTACTCCTGCAAGTCGAATGGAGAAGTTGCTGTTGCCTGGGTAAAGGGAAATCTCGAGGGGAAAGTCTGGATGATTTAACGGTCTTGTCGACTTTTCCTCCTGGGGCTGAGCACGCTTCAGATAGCATTTTCAAAAGTTGTACGAGGGATGGAAGAATGAGCGTTATTTGCAGGAGGCTTCGGACAGGGAAAAGTCCAATAGGCCGGCTTGTTATCGGTTAGTTACCGGTTCGAGCAAGTTTTTCCATGCCTCAAGGATTTAAGCATGACATCTACCAGCTCCAATAAAGTTCTCTCTGGACAGTTTCCGTCCGAGGTCCGGCAATATACTTTGGAATCTTCCGGAAAGTTTTCCCTGACCACGGATGAGGCCGCGATGCATCTCGCCCGTTACAATCAGCGTTGGGCGGATCAGGACGGTGACGGTCGAATCGACCTGACCTACCAGTTTCTCACCGCACCCAACCTGGCCTTCGTTGGAATGCGCCTGGATGGATTCAGTGAGTTCAATGCGCAGCAGAAGGCGCAGGCGAAACTGGCCATGCAGACCTGGGCGGATGTGACCAATGTGACCTTCACCGAGGCCCAGGCGGGTGGGGAGGGGCAAATGAGCTTTGGCAATTTCAGCGAGGGCATGCACGGTGCCACGGCATTCGCCTTCCTGCCCAACAGCCACCCCATCCTTGACGGCCAGTCCTGGTACCGGGTGCCCAGCGACGATACCTGGTCCGGATGGCTGCGTAGCCGGGCCTCCGGCGACGGGCCCAACCAGCTGCCGGTGATGGGCAGCGCTGGCCGATTCGCCCTGGTTCACGAAATCGGTCATACCCTGGGCCTGGACCACCCCGGTGACTACAACTCCCGGGAAGATACCTGGCTCGACTGGCTGTGGAATCGGATCAGCGGCGACGATGACTACGGGCTGAAGGCCGATGTGGTCGAGGATTCCGTCGGCTACACCCTGATGAGCTATTGGAGTGAAACCAATACCGGACAGGATTTCGCCAAGGACGACGCGTCTGTCTACCCTTCGGCGCCGCAGTTGCACGATATTGCGGCGATCCAGAAACTCTACGGCCCCAACTTCAGCACCCGCGCCGGTGACACCACCTATGGCTTCAACTCCAATACCGACCGCGATTACCTGACCGCCACCTCGTCCGCGGACAAGCTGGTGTTTTCGGTCTGGGATGGCGGTGGCAATGACACCCTGGACTTCTCCGGTTTCACCCAGGACCAGGAGATCAACCTGAATGAGGGGGCGTTTTCCGACGTGGGCGGCCTGCGTGGCAATGTTTCCATCGCCCATGGCGTGGCTATCGAGAACGCCATGGGCGGCTCGGGCAAGGACCTGCTGGTCGGCAACGAACTGGGCAACCAGTTGCGCGGTGGTGCCGGCGACGACGTTCTCAAGGGCGGCGGTGGCGCGGATGAACTATGGGGCGGTGCCGGCAGGGATACCTTCATGTTCTCCGCCGTCTCCGATTCGACGCCGCAGGCCTCTGACCGGATCATGGATTTCACCACGGGTCAGGACGAGATCAGCCTGGCCGGGATGACCCGCGGCTCGGGCCTGAACTTCGTCGGTGCCTTCAGTGGCAATGCCCGGGAGGCGGTACTGGCCTATGACGAGAGCACCCACCAGGGCACCCTGGCGATCGACTTCGCGGGGCGGGGCCTGGCGGATTTCCAGATCACCACGGTCGGTCGGATGGCCGTCACGGATATCGTGGCCTGATGCCCTGCCTTGAGGATTTTGCGTGACAACGATCAATTCCCCTATCACCAGCGGCAAGCCGAGCTATTCCGTGGACCAGGCGGCGCAGCAGCTCACCCGTAGCGGCCAGTCCTGGAAGGACAAGGACGGCAACGGCACCGTCGAGCTGACGTTCGCCTTCCCGGACACGCCGCCCTCGAACTTCGTCGAGCTCAAGGTCGACCACGGCCTCGGCGGCTTCGGCCAGTTCAGCGCGTTGCAGCAGGCGCAGGCGGTGCTGGCCCTGCAGTCCTGGGCGGATGTCGCCAACCTGAGCTTCACCGAGGCGCCGAGCGGTGGCGAAGGGCACCTGAGCTTTGGCAACTACGAGGTCGGCCCGGCGGGCAGCGCGGCGTTCGCCTATGCGCCAGGGTCCGATCCCGACTACGACGGCCAGTCGTGGTACCTGGTCAGCGACAGCTACGACCTCAACAGTGCACCCGGCCTGAACAACTATGGGCGCATGTCGCTGGTCCATGAGATCGGCCATACCCTGGGGCTGTCCCACCCCAGTGACTACGGGGCGAATGTGGACCAGCCGAGCTACCGGGATGCCGGCTACGTGCAGGACACGCTGGGTTACAGCATCATGAGCTACTTCAGTGAAAGCAACACCGGGCAGAACTTCGTCAAGAACGGCGCCGAACACTATTCATCCGCGCCGTTGCGCGACGATATCGCGGCGATCCAGAAGCTCTATGGGGCCAACTACAGTACCCGTGCCGATGACACCGTCTATGGTTTCAACTCCAACACCGGCCGTGACTACCTCAGTGCCCAGTCGTCTGCCGATGCCCTGGTGTTCTCGGTGTGGGATGGGGGTGGCAATGACACCCTGGACTTCTCCGGTTTCACCCAGGACCAGGAAATCAATCTGCGGGCCGGTTCGTTCTCCGATGTGGGTGGCCTGCGGGGCAATGTCTCGATTGCCCACGGCGTCACCCTCGAGAATGCCATTGGCGGTTCGGGCCACGATGTGCTGATCGGCAATGACGTGGCCAACGAACTGCGTGGCGGCGCCGGCAGCGATATCCTCCAGGGTGGCGGCGGTGCGGATCGCCTCTGGGGCGGCGAGGGCAACGACATCTTCGTGTTCGGCGCCATCACCGACTCGACGCCGCAGGCCTCTGATCGGATCATGGATTTTGTCAGCGGCCAGGACCAGATCGATCTGGGCAGGCTGACCCAGGGGGGCGGCCTGAGTTTCGTCGACGCATTTACCGGACGGGCTGGCGAGGCGGTGTTGAGTCATGACGCCGACACCGACCAGGGCACCTTGGCCATCGACTTTTCCGGGCAGGGCCTGGCGGATTTCCAGGTTGTCACCGTAGGGCGGATGGCGGTCACGGATATTCTGGTCTGATGGTATGAAACCCACGAGCAAGGAACGCATGCAAGACCACCACCGGCCCGCCAGCGGGCCCATCACTCGAAAACGCAGGGGGGCCTGGCTGCTGGCCCTGTCACTCACTTTCATGGGAGAAGCCGTCATGGCCAGTAGTTTGGTGTTACCCAGCCGCGAATCGCTCGCGGGCCAATGGCAGTTGTCCAGCAGCTCGAGCCCGGCGCGGACCTGCGTGCTGGAGCTGGCGGCCCAGCCGCCCATGCTGACGGGCGACCTGGAGTGCGCCACCGAGCTGCTCGGCGAGCGCCCCAGCGGCTGGGAGCCGACTCCGGATGGCCTGTGGCTGTTCGATCAGCAGGGCAGCGGCCTGGTGCACCTGAACCGGGATGGCGCGGGTTATTCGGTGTCACGCCAGCAAGGTGAGCTGACCCTCGGCAGAAAGAGCCGCGACTGAGTTTCGGCAAGCGCGGGTGACCGCCTGCCCAGGACCGCCGTACACAAGAGTCCGCCCGATACGACCTTTCGTTGGCGAAGCGCTCTTGTTGCTTTACCTATTGATTTTTAAGGAAATGATATGTCTTTGTTTACCCTCAATCCCGTTTCTCCCAGGCAGGATGTGCCTGACCCGCTTGTCAACTTCAACGGCACGACCGGCAACGACTACATCGTCGGTAATGCCCAGGACAATCGTATCGTCGGCGGCGGTGGTCATGACTTGTTGCTCGGGGGTACTGGCAACGACACGCTGAGGGCGGGCAATAAGGCCAGTTCCCTCTACGGGGGCGCCGGTGACGACCTCCTGATCGGCGGCCGCGGTTCCGACCACCTCAATGGTGGCGACGGCGAAGATCGTCTCAATGGCCGGGCCGGCGACGACATCCTCGTCGGGGGCCCCGGGCTTGACTGGCTGGTGGGCGGCCCCGGTCGGGATACCTTCCTGTATCGCGATATCAGCGACTCGATCCCGGAGAGTGCCGACTGGATCGTCGACTTCGTCAGCGGCAAGGACAAGATCGATCTGAGTGCTCTCACCCACGGCTCGGGCCTGACCTATGTCGAGAAGTTCACCGGGCAGTCCCGTGAGGCGGTGCTGGGGTATGACCTGACGGTCGACTTCGATGGGGACGGCGTGGCCGATTTCCGGGTCATGACCGTCGGGCAGGCGGTGCAGACGGATATCGTCGCCTGAGTCTGGGAAAGGAGGCAGCCTGATGGCTGCCTCTGTCCGTTGGATGGCGAATCCATCGCCAGGGGAAAAGGGCCGTTGCATGTTTTGAATCAACTTCAGTGACAGGGCAGAGATCCTTGCGGGTCTCACGAATTTCTAGAATCAAAAAATCAGGGACGATAAATGAAATCGTTGAAGATGATTTCGGGTACACCCTTGTTCCGCGTACTGGGTGACTACAAGAGCATATTGATCAGCGTCGGTTGTTTCACCGCCCTGATCAATCTGCTGATGCTGGTCCCGTCGATCTACATGCTGCAGGTTTACGACCGGGTACTGACGTCGCAGAACGAAACCACCCTGGTGATGCTGACGCTGATGGTGGTGGGCTTCTTCGCCTTCATCGGGGTGCTTGAAACCATCCGCAGTTTCATCGTGATCCGCATCGGCAGCCAGCTCGAACGGCAGTTCAACCTGCGGGTGTACAAGGCGGCCTTCGAACGCAACCTGTTTCGCGGCGAGGGGCATGCCGGCCAGGCCCTGGGCGACCTGACCCATATCCGCCAGTTTCTCACGGGGCCCGCGTTGTTCGCGTTCTTCGACGCGCCGTGGTTTCCCCTCTACCTGCTGGTGATCTTCCTGTTCAACCCGTGGCTCGGAGTGTTTGCCAGCGTGGGCGCGGTGCTGCTGATTGCGCTGGCCTGCCTCAACGAGTGGCTGACCCGCAAACCCCTGGCCGAAGCCAGTGGCTATTCGCAGAAATCCAGCCAGTTGGCCACCAGCCATTTGCACAATGCCGAAACCATCCAGGCCATGGGCATGCTCGGGGCCCTGCGTCGACGCTGGTTCCAGGTGCATTCGCGGTTTCTCGCGCGGCAGAACCAGGCCAGCGATACCGGCGCGCTGGTGACTTCGCTGAGCAAGTCGCTGCGCCTGTGCCTGCAATCGCTGGTGCTGGGGCTGGGCGCCTTGCTGGTGATCAAGGGCGACATGAGCTCCGGGATGATGATCGCCGGCTCGATTCTGATGGGGCGCGTCCTGAGCCCCATCGACCAGTTGATCGCCGTCTGGAAGCAGTGGAGCGCGGCCAAGCTGGCCTACCGGCGGCTCGACGAACTGCTGCGCGAGTTTCCCCAGGGCGAGCCCGCCATGAGCCTGCCCGAGCCCAAGGGGCGAGTGGCGTTCGAGCAGGTCAGCGCAGGTCCCCCGGGGCGGCGCGGGGCCACCTTGCACCATGTCAGCTTTGCCATCGAGGCCGGTGAGGTGCTGGGCGTACTGGGCGCCTCGGGGTCGGGCAAGTCCACCCTGGCACGGGTGCTGGTGGGGGTCTGGCCAACCCTGGCGGGCGTGGTGCGCCTGGACGGCGCGGATATCCATCGCTGGGACCGCGATGAACTCGGCCCGCACATTGGCTACCTGCCGCAATCGATCGAACTGTTCAGTGGCACGGTGGCCGAGAACATCGCCCGTTTCAGCGAGGCCGACCCGCAAAAGGTGGTGGCTGCCGCGGTACAGGCCGGTGTTCATGAACTGATCCTGCGCCTGCCCCAGGGCTACGACACCCTGCTGGGCGACGATGGCTGCGGCCTGTCCGGTGGGCAGAAACAGCGGGTGGCCCTGGCCCGGGCGCTATATGGCGGCCCCCGGCTGGTGATCCTCGACGAGCCGAACTCCAACCTCGACGCGGTCGGCGAGGCGGCGCTCACCGCGGCCATCGCCCAGCTCAAGGCCCAGGGCAGCAGTGTGATCCTGGTGACCCACCGGACCACGTCCCTGGCCCAGACCGACAAGCTGCTGGTGCTCAACGAGGGGCGGATGCAGGCCTTCGGGCCCAGCGCCGAGGTGCTCAAGGCCCTGGCCGGCAACGCGCAACCAGCGGCGGCCACGGTGGCCGAAGCCCCGCGCGAGCCATCCCCAACCCCAGCCGGGCTCAGCCTGAGCCGGCAATACGGTGCAGCGACACGCAGGAGCGGAGCATGAGCCAGGACAGCCTGATGCAACACGATGAACCCCACGAGCGCCAGGAGCGCGATGCCGGCTTCTTTGTCCGCGCCGGCTGGTGGCTGGCGCTGCTGGGCGCCGGCAGCTTCTTCGCCTGGGCGGCCCTGGCGCCGCTGGACCAGGGCATTGCGGTCCAAGGGACCGTGGTGGTCTCCGGCAAGCGCAAGGCGGTGCAGTCCCTCGGCGGAGGGGTGGTCGAGCGGATCCTGGTGCACGAAGGGCAGTTGGTCCGCCAGGGGCAGCCGCTGTTTCGCCTCGATCAGACCCAGCGCTCGGCCGATGTCCAGTCCCTGCGCGCGCAGTACCGGGTGGCCTGGGCCAGCCAGGCGCGCTGGCAGAGCGAGCGGGACAACCTGGCGCGGGTGAACTTCCCGGATGAGCTGACCGCCGATACCGACCCGCAACTAGGCCTGGTACTCGAAGGTCAGCGGCAGTTGTTCAGCAGCCGGCGCGAGGCGTTTGCCCGCGAACAGGCCGGCATTCGTGCCGCCATCGAGGGCGCTGGTGCGCAACTGGCCGGCATGCGTCGGGCCCGCGCCGACATGAACGCCCGCGCCGACTCCCTGCGGCGTCAACTGGACAATCTGCGGCCGTTGGCCGAGAACGGCTATATCCCGGCCAACCGCCTGCTGGAGTACGAGCGGCAACTGTCCCAGGTGCAGCAGGACCTGGCGCAGAACAGCGGTGAGAGCGGGCGGGTCGACCAGGGCATTCTCGAGTCGCGATTGAAGCTTTCGCAGCACGCCGAGGAATACCAGAAGGAGGTGCGCAGCCAACTGGCCGAGGCCCAGCTCAAGACCCTGACCCTGGAACAGCAACTGACCTCGGCCCGTTTCGAACTGCAGCACAGCGAAATCAGCGCACCGGCCGAAGGTATCGCGGTGAACCTGGGAGTGCATACCGAAGGTGCGGTGGTGCGTGCCGGCGACACCCTGGTGGAGATCGTCCCGCAGGGCGAACGCCTGGAGGTGGAGGGGCGGTTGCCGGTCCACCTGGTGGACAAGGTCGGCACGGCATTGCCGGTGGACATCCTGTTCACCGCCTTCAACCAGAATCGCACGCCGCGGGTCAGCGGTGCGGTGAGCCTGATTTCCGCCGACCAGTTGCTCGATGAAAAAAGTGGTACGCCGTATTACGTACTGCGCAGTTCGGTCAGCGACCTGGCCCTGGAGAAACTCAACGGGCTGGTGATCAAGCCGGGCATGCCGGCGGAAATGTTCGTGCGCACCGGTGAGCGGTCGTTGCTCAACTATCTGTTCAAGCCCCTGATGGACCGTGCGGGCTCTGCGTTGACCGAGGAGTAGTATGTTGCGCCTGATGACCAAACCGCTGTGTGTGGCGGCTGCGTTGCTGTTGTTTTCCCTCGATTGCCAGGCCATGGGGCCGTTCCAGGTCTATGAGCAGGCGCTGCGCAACGACCCGGTGTTCCTCGGCGCGCTCAAGGAGCGCGATGCCGGCCAGGAAAACCGTGCCATCGGCCGCGCCGGCCTGCTGCCGCGACTGTCCTACAACTACAACCAGGGCCGCAACGACTCTCGGGTCACCTACCTCAACGAACGCGGCAATTTCCATGAGGACCGCAACTACACCAGTTCCGGCTCGACCCTGACCCTGCAGCAGCCGCTGATCGACTACGAGGCCTATGCCAACTATCGCAAGGGCGTGGCCCAGGCGCTGTTTGCCGACGAGACCTTTCGCGGCAAGAGCCAGGAACTGCTGGTGAGGGTGCTGACCTACTACACCCAGGCGCTGTTCGCCGAGGACCAGATCCAGATCGCCAGGGCCCGGAAGAAGGCCCTCGACGAACAGTTCCAGCAGAACACGCAGCTGTTCCGTCAGGGCGAGGGCACCCGCACCGACATCCTCGAGTCGCAGGCGCGCTATGAACTGGCCACGGCCGAGGAGATCGAGGCCCGCGATGCGCAGGATGCGGCGTTGCGCGAGCTGGGAGCGCTGATCGGCGTGCCGACGGTCGACGTCGCCGAGCTGGCGCCGCTGGCGCAGGGGTTCGAGTCGTTTCCACTGGAGCCGGCCAACTTCGCCACCTGGCATGAGCTGGCCCTGAGCAACAACCCGACGCTGGCTTCCCAGCGCCAGGCGGTGGAGGTGGCGCACTACGAAGTGGAGCGCAACCGCGCCGGGCACCTGCCCAAGCTCAATGCCTATGCCAGCCTGCGCAAGAGCGAGTCCGACAGCGGCAACACCTACAACCAGCGTTACGACACCAACACCGTCGGCTTCGAGGTCAGCGTGCCGTTGTTCGCCGGTGGCGGGGTGTCCGCCTCGGTTCGCCAGGCCAGTGCCAACCTGGAACAGGCCGAATACGAACTCGATGGCAAGACCCGCGAAACCCTGATCGAGCTGCGGCGCCAGTACAACGCCTGCCAGTCGGGGGCGAGCAAGCTGCGCGCCTACCGCAAGGCGCTGGCTTCGGCCGAGTCGCTGGTGCTCTCCACCCGGCAAAGCATCCTCGGCGGCGAGCGGGTCAACCTCGACCTGCTCAACGCCGAACAACAGCTCTACAGCACCCGTCGGGACATGGCGCAGGCGCGCTATGACTACCTGATGGCCTGGACCCGATTGCATTACTACGCCGGCACGCTGCGCGAAACCGACCTGGCCAGGGTCGATGAGGCGTTCGTGGCGCCGGCGGCCGTTCACTGACTTCCGTTGCAGGCTTTCTCGACAATTTCAACAACAGAGAGGCAATACCATGGGTGTTTTTGACTATGAAAATGCGGGTTCCACTGTCTCCAAGGCGCTGTACGCTGACGCGATGGCGATCACCTTGTATTCCTACCACAACATCGACAATGGCCTGGCTGTCGGTTACCAGCAGCACGGCTTCGGCCTCGGCCTGCCGGCGACGCTGGTCAAGGCGCTGATCGGTGGCACGGACGCCCAGGGCGTAATTCCCGGCGTGCCCTGGAACCCCGATTCGGAGAAGGCGGCGCTGGCGGCGGTGAAGGCGGCCGGCTGGACGCCGATCAGCGCCAGCCAGCTGGGTTACGTCGGCAAGACCGATGGCCGGGGTACCTTCTACGGCGAAAAGACCGGCTACACCACCGCTCAGGCGGAAGTGCTCGGCAAGTACGACGCCGAGGGCCACCTGACCTCCATCGGCATCGCCTTTCGCGGCACCAGCGGCCCGCGGGAAACCGTGATCACCGACACCATCGGTGATGCGATCAATGACCTGCTGGCGGCCATCGGCCCCAAGGACTACGCGAAAAACTACAGCGCCAATGCCTTCTCCGGCCTGCTCGACAGCGTCGCCGCCTTTGCCCGGGCCAACGGCCTGGGCGGCAAGGATGTGCTGGTCAGCGGGCACAGCCTGGGCGGGCTGGCGGTCAACAGCCTGGCGGACCTGAGTGCGGGCCAGTGGGGCGGTTTCTACAAGGATGCCAGCTACATCGCCTTCGCCTCGCCGACCCAGAGCGGCGCGGGCACCCATGTGTTGAACATCGGCTATGAAAACGATCCGGTGTTCCGGGCCCTCGACGGCTCCAGCCTGACCCTGGCGACCCTCGGCGTGCATGACGGTTACAAGGCTTCGGCGACCAACAACATCGTCAACTTCAACGACCACTACGCGTCCGATGCCTGGAACGCCATGCCGTTCTCCATCGGCAACATCGCCACCTGGCTGTCACACCTGCCGACCGCCTATGGCAACGGCATGCAACGGATAGTCGATTCGTCGTTCTACGACCTGACCGGCAGGAACTCGACCATCGTCGTCAGCAACCTGTCGGATCCGGCGCGGGACAAGACCTGGGTGCAGGACCTCAACCGCAACGCCGAGGCCCATAGCGGCACCACCTTCATCATTGGCAGCGAGGCCAGCGACCTGCTCAAGGGCGGGCGCGGCAACGACTATCTCGAAGGGGGCGGCGGCGATGACACGTTCCGCGACGACGGCGGCTACAACATCATTCTCGGTGGCAAGGGCCATAACACCCTTGACCTGCAGAAGCCTCTCGACAGCGTCGAGATCGCCAATGACGGCCAGGGCACGCTGTATCTTCGCGATGCCCAGGGCGGGATCACCATTGCCAGGGATATCGGCACGCTGGTCAGCAGTGAACCGCACCTGGTGTTCCTGTCCCGGGACGTGGCCCACAAGGTCGCTGACCAGAGCCTGTCCGGCGGCCAGTATGTCGCTTCGCAGGTGGGCGGCGCCGGGGCGGACACCCTGACCGCGAAGGCTTCGGGTGAATGGTTGCTGGGCAATGGCGGCAACGATCACCTGATCGGCGCGGCCAAGGGCGGCAATCTGTTCATCGGCGGGGCGGGCAATGACCTGATGGAGGCACGGGGCGGGGGCAACACCTTTCTGTTCAACGGTGCCTTTGGCCAGGACCGCATCAGCGGCTTCCAGTCTTCGGACAAGCTGGTGTTCATGGGCTATGCCGATACCCAGGGGCACGACATTCTTGAACATGCCAAGGTGGTCGGCAATGACACCGTGCTCAGCTTTGGCGCTGATTCGGTGACCTTGGTGGGGGTTGGGCTGGATACGCTCAAAGGCGCCAGCGTGGTGATCGCCTGAGGGTAGTCGGCTGCTGTCGTCTGGCCGCCTGCGGCGGTTCGCGGGCAAGCCACGCTCCTACAGGATGGTGCCGTACGCCAATGCCGCGTTCGGTATCGATCCCCCGTAGGAGCCGGGCTTGCCCGCGAACCGCCAGGAGCGGCCAGGCGACTCCGTATCAGGGCTGCTTGAGCAGCACGAAATCATTCTTGTCGAACCGCCCACTCAACACCGGCACCAGCGCCCCGACCGGCGTACCCTGCAGCTTCTGGTAATCCTGCCTGTCCATCACCAGCCACGCCGGCCCGCTCACCGCCTGCAACTGCTGCGGCGTATCGGTGAACAGCGGTTGCAGATCCTCGTCCAGGTTGACCATGAACTTGATTGCCTTCGCGTCCTTGCCCATGGCGTGCAGCACCACGGGCGCCGGCGCCTGATGGATCAACTGTTGGGCTGCCCGGGTAAATGTCCGGGTGTCATAGGCCGTCCGCTCGACCGGCTCGACGACCAGGATGTAGCTCGCCCACATCGCCAATACCGCACAGGCCGCCAGGCCGATGGCACGCCAGCGGGTCTTGAACAGCATCATCACGGCGATGACCTGCAGGGCACCCACCAGCCAGGGGGCGATGCCCAGTGTCGGCAGTTCCTCGGGAAAGCGTCGATGCAGCAGGATCATCCCGCCGATCAGCAGCGCCGGCAGCAGCAGCCAGAGGCCCTGGATCAGCCCGCGCAGCCAGGCGAACAGCCGCCCCTGGCCGGCCTGGAACGCAAAGGCCGCGACGATGGCGATCATTGGCGCCATCGGCAGGATGTAGCGGGCCTTCTTCGCCTGCGGTACCGACAGCCCGAGCATCACGATCAGGCCGGCGGCCAGGCAGTAGAGCATCAATTGCAGCGCCGGCCCACGTTGCTGGCGACCACCGGCGAAGAGTGCCACCACCCCCAGGACCGCCAGCGGATAGGCCAGGGCGTAGTTGCCGAACGAACTGCCGAAGTAATACAGCAGGCCACTGGAGCCTTCGCTGCCATCCATGCGGCCGGTGAACTGCATGCGGATCACTTCATGGAGGAAAACGCTGCCGCCATCCAGCCAGGCCAGCCATAGCAGCAGTGCGATACAGACCGCCAGCAGGCCCAGGGCCTGGAAGCCGAAGACGAACAGGCGCCGCCACTGGCCGCCCAGCAGGTAGTAGCTGCAGAGCATGCCGGTGGGGATCACCAGGCCGATCGGTCCGCGGATGGCGAAGCCCAGCACCAGCAGGGCGAGTATCCAGCCATGGCGTTTCGGTGCGGCGAAATGATCGGCGGTATAGCCCAGGTAGAACACCGAGAAGCCGACGGCGGCCAGCAGCAGATCCAGCGAGACGGCACGTGTCTCGGTGATGAAGGTGTTGCTCAACAACAGCAGGGCGATGCTCAGCAGTGCCCAGCGCGGGGAGCGGGGGGCGACCAGCCGGTACATCAGCACCACGATCCAGGCCGCTGCCAGGGCACTGGGCAGCCACGCCGCCAGGGCATTGACGGTGCCGAAGGGCAGGGCGAACAGCCAGACCAGCACGGTCGAGAAGGCCGAGTAGTCGGGGTAGGGCTCGCCGTAGGTGGTCGGGAAGAAGCCCGGGCCGTGGCGCAGCATTTCCTGGGCGAACAGGACGAAGCGCGAATCGAAGCCGATGGCCGCCTGCTGGTGAACCCCGGCGAGGAACAGCAGCAGGGCGAGCAGGCCCAGGCCCAGGGACTGACGATTGAGGGTGGCGCGGGAGGTCAATGTCACAACGAAGTCCTTGTGAAAGGAGGATGACACCGTTTTGAGGACGCGAAGGAAGTCTGTAGGAGCGTGGCTTGCCCGCGAACCGCCGCCAGGCGGCCATTCAACGACCGCATCGGGGCTGTCAGACCGCTATCGCCAGCAAGCCGGCTCCTACAGAGGCACGCCGGGGATCAGGCTTCTACCTGGCCATGGCGGGTCACCGGCAGTTCCAGGGACGCGCCGCGGCCGATCGCGAAGTAGGTGAAACCCTTGCGCTGCATGCGGTTGGCGTCATACAGGTTACGGCCGTCGAAGATCACCGGTGCCTTGAGGCGCTGCTTGATCCGCTCGAAGTCCGGCGCCTTGAACTGCTGCCACTCGGTGCAGATGATCAGGGCATCGGCACCGACCAGGGTCGCTTCCGGGGTACCCATCAGCGACAGGCCCGGTTCATCGGGATACAGGCGCTGGGTTTCCTGCATGGCTTCCGGGTCGAAGGCGCGGACCTGGGCACCGGCGGCCCATAGCGCTTCCATCAGCACCCGGCTTGGCGCATCGCGCATGTCGTCGGTGTTGGGCTTGAACGCCAGGCCCCAGAGGGCGAAGGTCTTGCCCTTGAGGTCGCCCTTGTAGAACGCATTGATGCGGTCGAACAGCTTGTGTTTCTGCCGTTCGTTGATCGCCTCCACCGCCTGCAGCAGGTCGCTGGAGCAGTTGGCTTCCTGGGCGCTGTGGATCAGGGCGCGCATGTCCTTGGGGAAGCACGAGCCGCCGTAGCCACAGCCCGGGTAGATGAAGTGGTAGCCGATGCGCTGGTCGGCGCCGATGCCCATGCGCACGGCCTCGATGTCGGCGCCCAGGTGTTCGGCCAGTTCGGCGATCTGGTTGATGAAGCTGATCTTGGTCGCCAGCATGCAGTTGGCGGCGTACTTGGTCAGTTCGGCGCTGCGCAGGTCCATGAACATGATGCGGTCATGGTTGCGGTTGAACGGTGCGTACAGGTCGCGCATCACCTCGCGCACTTCCTCGCGTTCGCAGCCGATGATGATGCGGTCCGGCCGGCGGCAGTCTTCGACCGCCGAGCCTTCCTTGAGGAATTCCGGGTTCGAGACGATATCGAACTGCAGGCTGCGGCCGGCTTTGCTCAGACCGGCCTCGATGTGGGCGCGCAGGGTGTCGCCGGTGCCGACCGGCACGGTGGACTTTTCCACCAGGATCAGCGGTTCGAAGCGATGGCGGATCACGGCGTCACCCACCGACAGCACGTACTTGAGGTCGGCCGAACCATCCTCGTCCGATGGCGTGCCGACGGCGATGAACAGCACCTGGCCGTGCTCGATGGCCAGCTTTTCATCGCTGGTGAAGTGCAGGCGGCCACTTTCCAGATTGCTCTTGACCATGGTCTCCAGCCCTGGTTCGAAGATCGGGATATGACCCTTGCGCAGCAAGTCGATCTTGTTCTGGTCAACGTCCATGCACACGACGTCATGACCGACTTCGGCCAGAACAGTCGCCTGTACCAGGCCTACATAACCGCTACCAATTACGCTGATTTTCATACGGAGTCTCTAGGACGGGGTATACGTGGAGAATTGATCGTAAGGACACCGAGGATGACCAACGCCACCCCCAGGGTCTTGGATAGGCTGAAGCTTTCGTTGAAGAACGGCAGGCTGGCGGCCAGCAGGTAGACCAGTGCATAGCTGACACTGAGCAGCGAGTAGGCGCGGCCCAGCGGCACGTCACGCAGGGCCATCAGCCAGCAGAGCATCGACAGTGCATAGGCGAGGATCGAAGCCGCTACGACGGCCAGGGCGACCAGCGAGACGTTGCCGGTCATCAGCGCGTCCAGCCACTGGCTTGGCTCGGGCAGGCGCGTCATGCTCCAGCGCATGCCCAGTTGGGCGCTGCTGACCAGCACCACGCTAGCGCTGGCGAAGGTGAAACCGCGTGCCAGGCTCATAGATGCAACCCCAGCAGCACCACGCCGGCCATGATCAGGGCGACGCCCAGCCAGTGGCGGCGGTCGATCGATTCCTTGAACAGGTAGTGCGCCACCAGGGTGATCAGCACGAAGTTGAGGCTGAGCATCGGATAGGCGATCCCGACCTCCAGCCGCTGCAGTACCAGCAACCACACCAGCAGGCCGAGGCCGAGGCTGGCCAGGGCCAGCCACAACCAGGGCGAACGCAGCTTGTCGAGTGCGCCCGGGGAGGTTTCACGCCAGCCTTCGACGGCGAACTTCTGGGCCACCTGGCCCAGGCACGTCAGCAGGCAGGCGCCGAGGAGGAGAACCAGGGTCATGGAGCGCTCTGCGGGAAGATCAGGATCACGATATTGCCTTCGTCGTAACGCTTGAAGTCCTTGGGCAACCGGTCGATTTCGCGCAACTCTTCCTCGTCCTTGACGCGCATCACCACACCCACCTGGCCTTCACGCCGGGCCTGCTCCATCCAGCCCTGGATCTGGTCCATGTCCTGGGTACGGTGCTCGGCCTCCGGGTAGGAGAGGCCGTATTTCACCTCGCCCTGGGTGTTGTAGAGGGTGATGTCGGTACGTTTCACCCGCCAGGCCAGGGCCGAGGCGGCGCCCAGGTCGTTGCTCAGCAGATGACGGCTCCTGGCCAGTTCCTGCTCGTGGTCGGCGATGAACTGGTCGGGCATCTTGTTGTGCACGATCACGCTCGGCATCGCCGCCGGCAGCAGGGCGATCAGCAGGCCCATGCCCAGTGCCGGCAGCGCCCACAATTGCAGCGGCTTGAACACGGTCAGGGCGTTGAACAGGATCCAGCCGACGATCACCACGCACAGCAGGGCCAGGTGCTGCGGCTCGTTGTCGTAGAACGGTTTCTTCAGTTGGAAGAACACCACGGCAGCCAGCGCGAGCAGGCCCAGCAGCAGGTTGAGCAGGCCATTGAGGCGCGACACCCTGGGCAGGCCCTGGTTGAGCCGCTCCATCAGCGAATGGCCCATCAGCAGCGCCAATGGCATCAGGCACGGCATGATGTAGGTCGGCAGCTTGCCGCGGCTGAGGCTGAAGAACGCCAGCGGCAGGAACAGCCACAGCAGCAGGAACGCGGTAATCCGCTGGCCCTTGCCTTTCCAGGCATCCTTGAGGGTGATCGGGAACAGCAGGGCCCAGGGCAGGCTGGAAACCACGATCAGCGGCAGGTAGAACCACCACGGCCGGGTGTGCTGGGCGTCTTCGGCGGCGAAGCGGCGGATATGCTCGTGCCAGAAGAAGAAACGCCAGTAGTCCGGTTCCTGCAGGTGCACGGCGATGACCCAGGGCAGGCTGACCAGCGCGGCGACCAGCACCGCCACCAGGCCATAACCCACCAGTTCGCGAAAACGCTTCTGCCAGATCATGTAGGGCAGGGCGATCAGTACCGGCAGCAGCAGGGCCAGGAACCCCTTGGTCATGAAGCCCCAGCCACAGGCGAAGCCCAGGGCCGCCCAGGACAGCAGGCGGGCCTTGCGGGTCTGGCTGTCGATCGCCAGCCACAGGGCGACGAAGCTCAGGTTGACCCAGAAGGTGAATTGCGGATCGAGGTTGGCATAGCCGGCCTGGCCGGCGATCAACCCGAAGCTCATGAACAGCGCGGCGCTGGCGAAGCTCTTGCGCGGGTCGTTCCACAGGCGCCCGGCCAGCAGATACACCAGCAACACGCTCAGGCCCGTACTCAGGGCCGAGGCGAAGCGCACGCCGAAGAAGTTCTGGCCGAAGATCGCCTGGCCGATGGCAATCATCCAGTAGCCGGCAATCGGCTTCTCGAAGTAGCGCAGCTCCATGAAGTGCGGTGCCGCCCAGTGGCCGCGCAGGAGCATTTCCTGGCCGATCTGCGCGTAGCGGGTTTCATCCGGAATCCACATGCCGTGGCTCATCAGCGGAGCCAGATAGAACAGCAGGAAAGCGAGGAACAGGAGTGGCAAAGCCCAGCGTCTGGTCATCCCTGCTGTACCCCCAGCCAGCCTTCACGGCCACTGAGGGTGCCACGCACCAGTCGACCTTCGGGCAGTCTGTCCAGCTGGGCTGGCAGCAGATTGACCAGGGGTTGAAACTCGATACTGCGTGCCTTGGCTTGCGCCAGCAGCTGACGAAACTCGTTTGCCATCAGAATCCCTTCTACTTCTGCATGGATGGTGTAGACATTCAGTTTCGCCGGGCTGAACCGGTCGAGTATGAATGCGTTGAAGTCTTTCGCGGCCAGGTCCGCACCGACGACTTCGTCGAAGGTCGGCAGGTCCACGGGGATTTGCGGGGTGCCCGGGCTACCGTCTGCCAGCCGTGGCAGGAATAGGCCGTGTCCCCGGCAATCGCTGTTGTAGCGAAAGCCGAAATGTTCTTTGGCTTGCACGACGCGCTCGTCCGCCCGCCAGCCGGCGGTGGCAGAGCATTCGACGGCTTGCCCGGTGATGTCGCTCAGGCAGTCGACGCCACGGCGGATCTGTTCGATCAGCTCGACTTCGCTCCAGCGTCCGGCATTGGCCTGCCAGCCGTGGTGATCCCAGGCGTGCAGGCCGACTTCATGACCGGCGGCCAGGGTCTGGCGCATCAGATGCCCCAGGTCCCGACCGATCGGCTTGCCTGGCCAGGCGGTGCCGGCCAGGAGAATGTCCCAGCCGTACAGGCTGGCTGCCTTGGAGCGCAGCATCTTCAGCAGGAACTGCGGCTTGATGAGGCGCCACAGGTGGCGCCCCATGTTGTCCGGCCCGACACTGAAGAAGAACGTCGCCTTGACCTGGGCCTCGTCGAGCAGTTCCAGCAGTCGCGGCACACCGTCACGGGTGCCGCGATAGGTGTCCACATCGATACGAAGTCCAGCTTGCATCAGCGTTTTTCCGCGATTTCGAGCATGGCTTCCTTCAGGAAGAAGTCCAGGGTGTTACCGATGGTTTCGCTCATCTCGACGGTCGGCTCCCAGTTCAGCAGGCGCTTGGCGTTTTCGATGCTCGGCTTGCGGTGTTCCACGTCCTGGTAGCCGGCGCCGTAGAACGCCTTGCTCTCCACCTCGCGGAAACCGGCGAACGGAGGGAAGTTGCCGCGCAGCGGGTGCGCTTCGAACTGACGCAGCAGCTCTTCGCCCAGTTGGCGGATGCTGGCTTCGTTGTCCGGGTTGCCGATGTTGATGATCTGGCCGTTGCAGCAGTCGTTCTCGTTGTCGACGATACGCGCCAGCGCCTCGATGCCGTCGGCGATGTCGGTGAAGCAGCGCTTCTGCTCGCCGCCGTCGAACAGGCGGATCGGCGTGCCTTCCACCAGGTTCAGGATCAGCTGGGTGATGGCGCGGGAGCTGCCGATACGGGCCGAGTCCAGGCGGTCCAGGCGCGGGCCCATCCAGTTGAACGGACGGAACAGGGTGAAGTTCAGGCCCTTGGCGCCGTAGGCCCAGATCACGCGGTCCAGCAGCTGCTTGGAGACGGAGTAGATCCAGCGCTGCTTGCTGATCGGGCCGACGATCAGGTTCGAGGTGTCTTCGTCGAAGTTCTTGTCCTGGCACATGCCATAGACTTCGGAGGTCGACGGGAAGATCACGCGCTTGTTGTACTTGACGCAGTAGCGAACCAGTTTCAGGTTTTCCTCGAAGTCCAGTTCGAACACGCGCAGCGGGTTGCGGGTGTATTCGATCGGGGTGGCGATGGCCACCAGCGGCAGGACCACGTCGCACTTCTTGATGTGGTACTCGATCCACTCGGAGTGGATACTGATGTCGCCTTCGACGAAGTGGAAGTTCGGGTGGCTGCGCAGGCGCTCGATGGCGTCGGAGCCGATGTCCAGGCCATAGACTTCGTACTTGTCGTCACGCAGCAGGCGCTCGGACAGGTGGTTGCCGATGAAACCGTTGACGCCCAGGATCAGCACGCGGGTCCGACGTTTCTTGCGGGCCGCTTCAGCGCCACGCAGCAGGGAACCGTCGACCAGGCCCAGCTCGTTGGCCAGTTGCGGGCCGCTGAGGAACAGGCCGTTTTCATTGCGCTGGCCGGCGTTGATCACCAGCGAGTCCTCGCCGCAGGCGATGCGCAGCGGGTCGACGCTGATCACGCGGCCAGGCGCCTGGCCTTCGTTGCCCTTGACCACTTCGGCGCCCCAGACGATCAGCTTATGCTCACCCACGGCGCAGAACGCACCCGGATAAGGCTTGGTCACGGCGCGCACCAGGTTGAACAGTTCTTCGGCAGGCTTGCTCCAGACCAGCTTGCCATCGGCGGCGGTACGGCGGCCGAAGTAGGTGGCCTTGGACTCGTCTTGGGCGGTTTCGCTCAGCTTGCCCTGGGCCAGTTGTGGCAGGGCGTCACGCAGCAGGCTGGCGGCGCTGTCACGCAGTTTGGCGTGCAGGCTCAGGGCGGTGTCGGAGCGCTCGATGGCGACGCGGTTCTGCGCCAGGATCGCACCGGCATCGGCACGCTTGACCATGCGGTGCAGGGTCACGCCGGTTTCGGTCTCGCCGTTGACCAGTACCCAGTTGGCGGGCGCGCGGCCGCGATAGCGTGGCAGCAGCGAGCCGTGCAGGTTGAACGCACCATTTTTGGCGGTGGCCAGCAGCGCTTCGCTCAGCAGGTTGCGGTAGTAGAAGGAGAAGATGAAATCCGGGTTCAGCTTGGCGATGCGCTCGATCCACAGCGGGTGGTTGGCGTCTTCCGGGGCATGCACCGGGATGCCCTTGAGGGCGCACAGCTGGGCTACCGAACCGTAGAAGGTGTTTTCCTTGGGATCGTCGGCATGGGTGAACACGGCAGCGATTTCATAACCTGCGTTCAGCAGGGCTTCGATGCCTGCGCAACCGATATCGTGATAGGCAAAGACAACAGCTTTCGGATTCATGGGGCAACCTGATTGACAGTAGTTGTAGAAGGGGTTTGCGCGGCAGTGCTGCTGGAAGAGGGCTGACTGCGCAGCACTTTCTCGATGAAGAAGCGTGGACGGGCGCGGACATCGCTGTACATGCGACCCAGGTACTCACCCAGCAGGCCCATGCCGATGAACTGGCCGCCGGTGAACACGAACAGCACGGCGAACAGCACGAAGGTACCGTCACCGGCCCATTCGGCGCCGAAAATCAGGCGCAGGAAGATCAGCAGCAAGGCGAACAGCGCGCCGAGGCCGGCCATGGCGAAACCGATGATGCTCAGCAGCCGCAGGGGCGTGGTGGTCATGCAGGTGACCAGGTCGAACATCAGGTTGATCAGGCGCATCGGGCTGTACTTGGAGTCGCCGTGCTCGCGCTCGGCGTGCTGCACCAGCACCTCGGTGGTGTGGCGGGCGAAGCTGTTGGCCAGGATCGGGATGAAGGTGCTGCGTTCGCGGCAGGCGAGCATGGCGTCGACGATGCTGCGGCGATAGGCGCGCAGCATGCAGCCGTAGTCGCTCATGGCAACGCCGGTGGAGCGCTGCACGGCCAGGTTGATCAGGCGCGACGGCCAGCGGCGGAAGGCCGAGTCCTGGCGGTTGTTGCGCACGGTACCGACCACGTCGTAGCCCAGCGCGGCCTGGGCCACCAGGCGCGGGATCTCTTCCGGCGGGTTCTGCAGGTCGGCGTCCAGGGTGATCACCACGTCACCGGTGGACTGCTCGAAACCGGCCATGATCGCTGCGTGCTGGCCATAGTTGCGGTTGAGGATCACGGCAACCACCGGGCTGCCTTCGCGCTCGGCGGCTTCCTGAAGGAGATCGGCGGAGCGATCACGGCTGCCGTCGTCAACCAGGATGATTTCCACGTCCTGGCTCAACTGCGCGCAGGCGGCTTCGGTACGGCGCAACAGCTCGGGCAAGCTCTGTTCTTCGTTGTAGACCGGTATGACGATCGACACGCGCTGAATCGGGTAAGGTTTCAAAGGCTTCTTTCCAGAAAGGTTTCAGTAATGCAAGCGATGATCTGTGTCATCGTGTGACAGGTCGGATTTCACCATGGGAAAGACGACTTGTACCAGTGTGTCGGGCAAAACCAGAACTGCTTGTAGGAAGATGCTAAACACACACGACGGACATCCGGCGATTAAAGCCTAAAACCGTGAAAGGTAAAGGAGTGATGTCGCGTTATCTTCATGATTTCCATCAATTCCCTGACTTGAGTCCTGGACAGGGGCTACGGTAAACGTAGAGATGTGAAAAGCCTATGAAAGATAGCTCAACATCGTGTCCTTTTTGACATACAGACAGGCTCTATTCAGGAATCCGGGGGGATGTGAAAACTTGTAACGTTCTGCGGCTTGCAATCGGTGATTTTTTGCTCAACCCACTGCAACCGCTTCGAGCATGGGAATTTTTCTGACAGGCTCCCGGCGCTGTACGAAAATAAGTAATCTCCAAGTCGCTCTTGTATTCGGGAATCCGGGATGAATCAGTACACGCCGCGCAACTGGCAGCCCCACGAACGCCCCAGTCTGCCCGGCTCACCCTCGACTCCACTGCATTCGACGCCCCGGCGCCTGGCCTATGCCATGGTCGGGCTGCTGGTAGCCCTGACCGGTGGCCTGGGCAATGCGCTGGTGGTGGCCAACCTGCCTTACCTGCAGGGCGCACTCGGCGCCACCACCGCGGAAATGGCCTGGCTGCCGGCGGCCTATGTGATGACCAATGTCTCGATGAACCTGCTGCTGGTGAAATTTCGCCAGCAGTTCGGTCTGCGGGCGTTCACCGAGGTGTTCCTGGTGCTCTACGCCCTGGTGACCTTCGGCCACCTGTTCGTCAACGACCTCAGTTCGGCCATTGCCGTGCGCGCGGCCCACGGCATGGTCGGCGCGGCCCTGAGCTCCCTCGGCCTTTACTACATGATCCAGGCGTTCCCGGCGAAATGGCGGCTCAAGGCCCTGGTGCTGGGGTTGGGCACCTCGCAGTTGGCATTGCCGCTGGCCCGGCTGTTTTCCGAGGACCTTTTGCAGATCGCCGAATGGCGTGGCCTGTACCTGTTCGAACTGGGCCTGGCGCTGGCGGCGCTGGGCTGCGTGTTCCTGCTCAAGCTGCCACCGGGCGACCGTTTCAGGACCTTCGAAAAGCTCGACTTTCTCACCTTCGCGATCCTCGCCACCGGTGTCGCGCTGCTGTGTGCGGTGCTGTCCCTGGGCCGCATCGACTGGTGGCTGGAGGCGCCGTGGATCGGCATCGCCAGCGCCGCGTCGATCGTGCTGATCCTGGCCGGGCTGGCGATCGAGCACAACCGCAGCAACCCGATGCTGATGACCCGCTGGCTGGGCAGCGGGGCGATGATCCGCCTGGCGCTGGCGGTGATCCTCATCCGCCTGGTGTTCTCCGAGCAGTCCACGGGGGCGGTGGGCTTCCTGCAGGCCCTGAACATGGGGAGCGAGCAGATGCGCAGCCTTTATCTGGTGATGCTGGTGGGCAGCATCGCCGGATTGGCGGTCAGTGCCCTGACCATTCATCCCGACCACCTGTTCATGCCGCTGATCATTTCCCTGGCGCTGATGGCGCTGGGTTCCTCCCTCGACAGCTTCTCGAACAACCTGACCCGTCCGGCCAACATGTACCTCAGCCAGTTCCTGCTGGCGTTCGGCGGTACCTTCTTCGTCGGTCCGACCATGGCCCTGGGCACCCGCAACGTGATCACCAACCCGCGCAACCTGGTGAGTTTTTCCGTGTTGTTCGGGATCTGCAACAACCTCGGCGGGCTGATCGGTTCGGCGCTGCTGGGAACCTTCCAGGTGGTGCGCGAGAAACTCCACTCCAGCAGCATCGTCGAGCACCTGGTGCTGAGCGACCCGCTGGTGGCCGCGCGGATACAGGGTTCCGCCGCCGGTTATGCCTCGACCATTTTCGATCCGGCGCTGCGTACCACCCAGGGCATGCGCGCGCTGGCCACGGCGGCGACCCGCGAGGCCAACGTGCTGGCCTATAACGATGTGTTCATGCTGATCGCGCTGATCGCGGTGCTGACCATGATCTGGATCTTCATCCGCAGCCTGTGGCTGATGAGCACCACGCGGCGGGTCGCCGGCAATCCTCCACCTTTCACCTCCAGCAGCGGTGCCACCCCACGATGAGCGAATCCGTCACCACCACCAATGCCATTGCCGCCACCGCCGAGGGCCAGACGCCTCCCGGGGCATCGTCGACCGAACCGCGCTCGTTGCGGGTGCGGATCATCTCGTCACTGGGCTTTGCCGCGATCGCCCTGGTCGGCGTGCTGATCGTGCTGTACGCCTGGCAACTGCCGCCGTTCAGCAGTGCCATCGAGAGCACCGAGAACGCGCTGGTTCGCGGCCAGGTGACGCTGATTGGCCCGCAGTTGAGCGGCTATGTGTTCGAGGTGCCGGTGCAGGACTTCCAGCACGTCAAGGCCGGTGACCTGCTGGTGCGCCTCGACGACCGCATCTACCAGCAACGCCTGGACCAGGCACTGGCCCAACTGGCGGTGCAGAAGGCTGCCCTGGCCAACAATCTGCAGCAACGGCGCAGTGCCGAGGCAACCATTGCCCAGCGGCGCGCCGCCCTGGAGAACAGCAAGGCGCAATCGCGCAAGAGCGAAGCCGACCTGGCCCGTAACCAGGCGTTGATCGCCGATGGCTCGGTATCACGCCGTGAGCTGGACGTGACCCGTGCCGACCGGGCCCAGACCCTGGCGGCCATCGCCCAGGCCGAGGCCGCGCTGGAGATTTCCCGGCAGGACCTGCAGACGGTGGTGGTCAACCGCGGGTCGCTGGAAGCGGCGGTGGCCAGTGCCGAGGCGGCGGTCGAGCTGGCGCGCATCGACCTGTCCAATACCCGGGTGGTGGCGCCCCGGGACGGGCAGTTGGGGCAGATCGGCGTGCGCCTGGGCGCCTATGTGAACTCCGGTGCGCAACTGATGGCGCTGGTGCCGGAGCGGCGCTGGGTCATCGCCAACCTGAAGGAAACGCAGATGGCCGGGGTGCGCGAAGGGCAGGCGGCTTCGTTCACCGTGGATGCCCTCGACCATCGCCGCTTTACCGGGCGGGTCCAGCGCATCGCGCCGGCCACGGGCTCGGAGTTCAGCCTGTTGCAGGCCGATAACGCCACCGGCAACTTCGTCAAGATCGCCCAGCGGGTGCCGGTGCGGATCACTGTCGATCCGGGCCAGGCCGAGGCCGAGCGGCTGCGGCCGGGGATGTCGGTGGTGGTGAGTATCGACACCGCCAGTGAGGTGAAGGCGGTGGAGGAGGCCTTCTGAGATGGGTTGCGCCTGTTCGCGGATGAAGCGGACCGCCGGCTCCCACCGATTGACCGGGCTCATAGGGCCTGTGCTCAGCGCGAAGCGTTTGCGGGAGCAGGATTTATCCGCGAACAGGGCTCTAAAGGTGACAGCTGATTCCGGCGCCCACTCAACTATTGGGCAGGCTTGCCACCCTTGATGGCCTCCATCAACCCCTCGATGCGCTCCAGTTGCTCGCGGTTGTCATGGTCCCAGGGATGGAACCCCGGCTTGAAGTAGTCCAGCCACGGCAGCGCAATGCGCGGAAACACCCCGCGCCAGCCGAACAGATACTTGATCATCCGCCACCCGCCCCGCAGGTGATGGCCGGCCTTGCGGTCGGCGATCAGCAGGCGGACATGGAAGTCGAACACCACCAGCCAGAAAAAGAACGTGGTCGACAGCATCGCGCCGGTCCGCAGTAGGTAGCGCTTGGGCCCCGGCTTGATCACCGTGTTCCAGACATCGAAGGCCACCGACTTGTGTTCGGTTTCCTCCAGGGCGTGCCAGGTCCACATCTGCCGGTAGCCCTCGACCGAATCGCCGAAGCGGCTCGGGTCGCGTAGCAGCAGGTCGGCGAGCATCGCCGTGTAGTGTTCCAGGGCGATGGTGATCGCCAGGTTGAACGACGGCGCGAAGTGTTTCTTCTGGAAGTCGAGGATGGCCCGCAGGCGCCGGTCGAGCAGGTGCGCCGGCAGGCCGGCATGCTGCAGCAGGTCGTTGTAGAGCAGGTGTTCACGGCTGTGCATGGCCTCCTGGCCGATGAAGCCCTGGATCGCCTTGCGCAGTTGCGGGTCCTCTATGCGGTCGCGGTAGTGGCGCACACTGTCCATGAAGAACAGCTCGCCGGAGGGGAACAGCAGGGACAGGGCGTTGAAGAAATGCGTGACCCAGGGGCCTTCGGCATGCCAGTCCTTGATGCGTTCGGCTGGCAGTTCGGGGTGGATGTCGCGACGGATTGGCAGCATGGCTGGCCCTCCTGAAATGTCGGTTGGGGGCGGTCAGATTCCGCCCGAGTCCTTGACGTCGTAGCCTGCGGCCCTGTTCTTGCGGCGGCCCAGGGGCGACAGGCGCCGGGTGAGGAACACCACCAGGGCCTGGTAGGCGCTGGGCAGCAGCCGGACGAACAGGTCCAGGGCGTGGGCGTCACGGCCGATCAGCACGCGGCGGCGGTTCTTGCGCACGCCCTGCAGGATTACCCTGGCGGCCTGTTCGGCACTGGTGATGAACAGCTTCTCGAAGTCGGCCCGGGCCTGTTGCTCGCTGTCGATCAGCAGGCCCTTGACGTTGTCGCTGATGCGGCTGGCGCGGGCGATATCGGTACGGATACCGCCCGGGTGCACGCTGGTGGCCGAGACGCCGTAGTTCATCAGGTCGAGTTCCTGGCGCAGCGCTTCGGTAAAACCGCGCACGGCGAACTTGCTGGCGTTGTAGCCGCTCATGCCCGGCTGGGCGAACAGCCCGAACACGCTGGAGGTGTTGACGATATGTCCCTCGCCGGACTGCCTGAGATAGGGCAGGAAGGCCTGGGTGCCATGCACCACGCCCCAGAAGTTGATGCCGACGATCCACTCCAGGTCTTCCAGGCTCATGCCCTCGATGGTGCTCGACAGCGCCACGCCGGCGTTGTTGAAGATCAGGTTGACCTGGCCATGCTCGGCGGCGGTGGCCGCGGCCCAGTCGAACATGGCCTGGCGGTCGGCCACGTCGAGCACCTGCGAGCTCATGCGCAGGGGCAGCAGCGCCGCGGCGCGGGCCAGGAGCAGCGTCTGTTCCAGGCCGGCGGCGTTCTTGTCGGCCAGCGCCAGGTGACAGCCCTCTCGGGCCAGGGCAATGGCCAGTGCGCGGCCCATGCCGGAAGCGGCGCCGGTGATGGCGGCGACCTTGCCGTCGAATGTCTTCATGAGTGGCTGCCTTGTGCGGGTTCGATGGCGGCGGGCGCGGCAGCGGCGGGGCGCTGATGGCTGTCGCCGAAGGTGAGGTAGTCGCGCAGCTCGAAGTGCCGCGTCGCCTGGCGGAAGCGCCAGGTCGAGCCCGGCCAGAGCGTGGTGTTCTTGCCGGTGCGCGGGTCCAGGTACCAGCTGCGGCAACCGCCGGTGGACCAGATCGCCCGCTTGAGCTGCTGCTGCAGCCGGCTGTTGTACCGGCTTTCGACCTGGGACCGGACCTCCAGGGCGCGGATCCGCTGGTCGCGCATCTGTTTCAGTGCCTGGAGGATGTAGTCGACCTGGGCCTCGATCATCAGGATCATCGAGTTGTGCCCCAGGCCCGTGTTGGGGCCGATGATCAGGAACAGGTTGGGGTAGCCGGGCAGGCAGGTGCCCAGGTAGGCGTGGGCACCCTCGGCCCAGGCGTCCATGATGTCCTCGCCGTTGCGGCCGATCAGCAGGCCACGGGGCAGCGGTTCGGTGGCCTGGAAACCGGTGCCGTAGATCAGGCAGTCGACCGGGTGGCGCACGCCATCGGCGGTGACCACGGCATCGGCCTCGATCCGCTGCACGTCCTGGGTCACCACCCTGACGTGGCTGCGGGTCAGCGCCGGGTAATAGTCGTTGGAGATCAGGATGCGCTTGCAGCCGATGGTGTAGTCGGGGGTCAGGGCCTGGCGCAGGGTCGGGGCCGCGACCTGCTTGTGCAGGTGGCGCAGGGCGACCTTCTGCACCAGTTTCATCAGCCTGGGTTGGCGGGCGAAGGCGATCACCCGGCTTTCGAGCAGCCAGTAGATGGCCGAACGGGCCAGGCGCTGGGTGAACGGCAGGTGCTTGAACAGCCAGCGCTCGGCGCCGGACAACGGGCGGTCGGGCTTGGGCAGGATCCACGGCGGGGTGCGCTGGAACAGGCTCAGGTGCGCCACCCGCGGGGCGATCTGCGGCACGAACTGGATGGCGCTGGCACCGGTACCGATCACTGCGACACGCTTGCCCTCCAGTGGGTACTGGTGATCCCAGTGCTGGGAATGGAAGCTCTTGCCGGCGAAATTCTCCAGCCTCGGAATATCCGGCAATGCCGGGCGGGACAGCCCGCCCATGCCGCTGATCAACACCCGGGCGCTGACTTCGCGGCCATCGGAAAAGCTCAGGTGCCAGCGTTGCTGCGTCTCGTCGTACACGGCCTGCTGCAGCTCCATGTTGTAGCGCAGGTGCGGCGTCAGGCCAAAGTCCCGGGCGCAGCGCTCCAGGTAGGCGCGTATTTCCGCCTGGGGCGCGAACTGCCGGCTCCAGTGCGGGTTGGGTGCGAAGGAAAAGGAATAGACATGGGACTGCACATCGCAGGCGCAGCCCGGATAGTGGTTGTCCCGCCAGGTACCGCCGAGCGAGTCGGCGCGTTCGGCAATGAAGAAATCGGCCATCCCGGCCTCTTTCAGCTTGATGGCCATGCACAGCCCGGCAAAGCCGGAGCCGATGATCGCGATATCGACCGATTCGCGGCCTGGGGGTGACGAGTACGCATTCATGGTGTGTACCTCGATTGTGGCGACGCCTGACCGTCAGTTTCGTCGCTTGGGGAAAACCCGGTGTTGCACAATTAAATTATTTGTTTTAAAAATTAATTTAAATAATTTACCTGAAAATCTCACCTACGCTAGTGGTCTGTACGAATTGACCGACTCACCCGACCGATGGGAGTCGCGCAACAGGCGCCGGGAGATAGCCACGGCAGGAGCCATTACCGGTTCCTGGCCGGGTGCAGGGAGGCAGAGGGCTGAAGTCATGGGATGGGGCGTAGCAGCGGTGGCTTTTGTGCTGGGCAGTGTCGGACTCTGGGCCACCAGCAACCGGATCAATCGCCGGATCGAACAGGCCGTGCCGCCCGATGGGCGTTTTATCGAAGTCGACGGCGAGCGCCTTCACTATGTGGATGAAGGCAAGGGCCCGGTGCTGGTGATGATCCATGGCCTGAGCGGTTGCGGGCGCAACCTGACCCATTCGCTGTCGCCCCGGCTGTGCGAGCAGTTCCGCGTGATCACCCTGGATCGCCCCGGTTCCGGTTATTCGAGCCGCTCTCGCGGTGCGGGTGTCAGCATTACCGCGCAGGCCAGCCTGGTCGCCCGTTTCATCGAGATCCTGCACCTGGACCGGCCACTGGTCGTCGGGCACTCCCTGGGTGGCGCGCTGGCACTGGCCCTGGCGCTCGATCATCCACAGCGGGTGTCCGGGCTGGTGCTGGTGGCTCCCTTGACCCATCCGCAGCGCATGCTGCCCCTGGTGTTCCTGTCACTGGGGGTCAGGCCCGACTTCATCCGGCGCTGGTTCGCCCGGACCCTGGCGGCGCCCATGGCCATGCTCGGACGCGGCAGCCTGCTCAAGGCGGTGTTCGCGCCCGAACGGCCGCCGGCGGATTTCGCCGAGCGCGGCGGCGGCCTGCTGGGCATGCGCTCCGGCAACTTCTATTGCGCCTCCAGCGAAATCGCCACGGTCAACGACGATCTGCCGCGGATGGTCCGGCGCTATCCGCAGCTCGACCTGCCGGTGGGGCTGATCTACGGCGCGCAGGACGAGGTGCTGGACTATCGCCGGCACGGCGAGTCGATGGCGGGCCTGGTGCCCGGCATTCAAATGGACATTCTCGAGGGGCGAGGGCACATGCTGCCGGTGACGGCAGTTGAGCCGGTCGTGGCCATGGTGCGCGCTGTCGCCGCTCGGACCAACGAGCAACAAGGCATCACCCGGCAACACGAAGCAGAGGCTGCCACGCTTTCCTGAGATGGGTTTCAGGTGTGCGAGCGGCACCACGAACGACATTCGAAATGACGCCAAAAAAATAGTTGACGAGCTATCGAAATCGGGCTAGTTTTTTGAAAAAACGTTTTGAATGTTTTTTTTAAAAAATGCAATTGAGCGGTTAGAATAATGAAAATAACGCCTTTTGAAGCATTTTCTCTGTCTACTCCTGCCCGCTGCCTGGCGCAAGATTCGGCCCGCATCTGGGCTGCATCCGCCACAGCGCCGTCCATCAGCGTCGTCCGGAGGTTGCCATGAACTCCACTGTCGCTGCACCTGGCATCTGGACGGATGGCAAGCGTCACCTGTGGTGGCTCGGCGCCTTGCCCATGGCAACCCCGGTGCTGTCCGGCATCTTTGCCCTGGTCACCGGCGTTCAATCGCTGTGGTGGAGCGGGGTGGTGGTGATCTTCGGCCTGATCCCGATGATCGACGGCCTGCTCGGCGAAGACCGCAGCAACCCACCGGAAACCATCGTTCCTGACCTCGAAAAACAGACCTACTACCGCTGGATCATCTACGCCTGTGTCGCCCTGATGTGCCTTTCCGTGGTCACCACGGCCTGGATGGCCGCCGGGGGCATCGACTGGATCATCGGCGGTGGCCTGACGCAACTGGTCCAGGCCCATCACCTGCAGGGCGGCCTGGCCGGCCTGCTGGGCTACATCAGCGAGCGGGCCCAGGTGCATGGCAGTATCGGCTGGTTCACCTACCTGGGCATGGCGATGTCCACCGGGGCGGCGACGGGTATCGCGATCAATATCGCCCACGAGCTGGGCCACAAGACCCGGCCGCTGGAGCAGTTCCTGGCCAAGGTGGCCCTGGCACCGACCTGCTATGGGCACTTCTTCGTCGAACACAATCGCGGTCACCACGTACGGGTGGCGACGCCGGAGGATCCGGCCAGTTCGCGCCTGGGCGAGAGTTTCTGGAGCTTCCTGCCCCGTTCGGTCTGGTTCAGCCTGCGTTCGGCCTGGCACCTGGAGCGCGAGCGCCTGCACAAGCAGGGCCTGCCGACCTTCCACTGGAAAAACACGGTGCTGACGGCCTGGCTGTTCAGTGTGGTGCTGTGGGGCGTGCTGATCGCCTGGTTGGGTGTGGCGGTGATTCCTTTCCTGATCATCCAGGGTATCTACGGGTTCTCGCTGCTGGAAGTGGTGAACTATGTGGAGCATTACGGCCTGTTGCGTCAGAAGTTGCCCAATGGTCGTTATGAACGTTGCTCGCCCCGGCACTCCTGGAACAGCAACCGTATTGTCACCAACATCTTTCTGTTCCAGTTGCAGCGCCACTCCGATCACCACGCCTATCCCACCCGCAGTTACCAGGCACTGCGGCACTTCGACGAGTCGCCGCAGTTGCCCTACGGCTACGCGAGCATGATCGTCTGGGCCTACGTGCCGTTCCTCTGGCGGCGGCTGATGGATCACCGGGTGCTGGCGCACTACGCGGGTGATGTGCGCCTGGCGAATCTGCAACCTTCCAGGCGAAAGCAGTTGCTTCAACAGTACGGCACTCGCTACACCGATTGAATTGAAGAGTTGCATTGAATGCGTACTTGAAAGTGCGCATGACGGGAGCGGCTTGCCCACTTTCAGGGGGCTGTTTGCAGCCGTGACAAGTTGACCGGATAAAAACAATAAGTAACGGGAAGGATGTCGACCATGCACAAGGTTCTGTTGACCGTTCGTGTCGTTGCCGCGCTGCTGGGGCTTTCCCAGGTGGCGCCGGCCTTTGCCGCGGCGCGGATCGAGCCGGCCAATGCCGAGTTCACCGCCAAGGGCCCCATCAGTTTCGCCAAGAGCATCATCAGTGCCGATTGCACCATCCAGGTCAGCGGCCGGATCAGTGCCGACGGCAGTTATGTCAGCGTCGAGAAAGTCGGTTTCGACGGCGGCCTCAAGTGCGGCCAGGTCGAGGCCACGCACCTGCCCTGGAAGCTGATCGCCAAGGATGAAACCAGCGGTGCGATGTCCGGTATCCAGGTCACCGTGCATGCGCCGCTGGTGGGCGGCGACTGCGGGCCGACGACCGCCGAAGGCAGCTGGAACAACAGCACCGGCAAGCTCCAGGCGGCCAACGTGGCGCTGGACGGCGGTTGCACCATCAAGACGGTTTCGATCCAGATGCCGCCGACGTTCCGGGTAGTCCCCTGAGTCGGCGGTGGTTCAGGCCACAGCAGAATTTTGAAGTTTGGCTGAAAGGGAAGCTCGGTCGTGGTTGCGGTACTCCGTGTCGTCTCAAAAGGCCATTAACCCCGGCGAAATGAATCGCCATACATGTGAGGAAAAACAACAATGAAAGGCATCAAGACTCTCGTGTCTGCAACTGCCATGGCTGTCTGCATGGGCGCCATGTCGATGGCTAGCGCTGCTACCATCGTGTCGCCTCCAGCAGGAAGCACTTTCACCGCGCCTGGTACCATCACGGTGAAATCACCTGCTTCGCTCAATGTGCCAGTCACCTGCAACATTACCTTCACGGGTACCGTTGCAGCCGATAGCAAAACTGCATCGATCACCGCTGTCACTGTCAGTGGCAGCAACGCACTGTGCAACGTGCCGAAGATGGGCGGCCTGCCATGGACACTGACTCCTACCAGCGCAACGAGTGCGACGGTTGGTGGTGTCAGCTTCTCGATCATCAGCAACTGCGGTACTGCCAACGTGACCACTGCCTACGGTGGCGGGGTGCTGTCGCTGTCGCCTGCTCCACAATCGGTTGGCAGCTGCACCATCACCGCCCTGAGCGTTACGCCCAACCCGACTTTCGTTCTCCAATAAGCGGGACAACGTGCTGATCACTCGTTGAAAAGAACGGCGCCTCTTCGGAGGCGCCTGTTCAAGTGTGGGTGAGCCGGGATGACCGGTGGCGGTTGATAATAATAAGGAGTGGGGCATGAATAATAAGAAACAACATTTACGCATTGCAGTCGCACTGGCCGTGCTCGGTGGCCTGGGGACTACGGTGCAGGTCCAGGCAGGCGGCTTTTCCACCCCGACCTATGGTGCTCCCGGCTGGGGGCGTGCTTTCGGCGGTGGTTCATTGTTCAAGAACGACCCCAGCGCGGCCTACAACAACCCGGCAGCCATGGCTTTTATCGACCAGAATGTCGCGCAGTTCACCGTTGACTACGCCCGCATCAAGATCAAGTACAAGGGGACTGCCACCGATTATCAGGGCAACCCTGCGTCAACGACTCCCGTAGACGGAAACGGTATCCCGGGGGATGCCGTGCCGCTGACCGGCGATGGCGGGCAGGGTGGCTTCACCGCCTGGCTGCCAACAGGTTTCATGGTCATGCCGATCAACGATCGACTGGCCTTCGGTCTCAGCCAGGTCGTGCCGCAAGGCATGCGCAGCACCTGGGATGAGGACTGGAAAGGACGCGACTTCGCAGTGGACACCAAGATTGAAACCGTTGGCCTGACCGGCTCCCTGTCGTTCAAGGTCAACGATGAGTTCTCGCTCGGTGCCGGTGTCATCGTTCAGCACAGCAAGGGTTTTGTCAGCCAGAACCTCAACCTGACGGGGGCTGCTGCGCTTTCCCCGAACATCGGCCTGCCATTCCCGTCCGGTGTCGGTTCCAACCTGATCCGGGTGAAGGTGGATAACACCTCGGTGGGCTGGTTCACCGGCGTAGTCTGGAAACCCACCGGCCAGGACACTCTGGGTCTGAACTATCACGCCAAGATCAAGAACAAGATGGAGGGCAAGTACAACATCCGTGCCGATGCATTGGGCCGGACCTACATGACCCAACCCTTCGGTCCCAACGGAGAGTCGCTGGTGGAATTGGCCTACCCAGGCCTGAAGCTCTATCCGGATGGTGCCAATGCCAGTACCCAGTTGGACATTCCGGCCACCGCTGGTCTCGATTGGGTCCACGTGTTCAACGATCGCTTCACCCTGGGTGCCAGTGCCACCTGGACCCAATGGTCGTCGTTCAAGGACCTGACGCTGAAGTCCGATGGCAACGTCCTCGTGGCCATTCCCTACAACTACAAGGACTCCATGATGTACTCGCTGGGCGGCGACTATAAGTTCAGCGACCGCCTGACCCTGCGTGCGGGCGTGGCATTCGACCAGACGCCGACCCGTGGCTCGACCCGCGACCCGCGGATTCCCGACAACGATCGCTGGTTCACCTCGCTGGGCTTCGGTTACGAGATCAAGGAGATACCCGGGCTGAGCATCGACGGTGCCTACTCGCGGCAGTTCGTGAAGGAAGCCAAGATCAATACCCACAACCAGGATCGTCTGGGTGGATCGACCCTCGATGGCAAGGCCGACTCCTCGGGTGAAGTAGTGAGCCTGTCGGCAACCTACAGGTTCTGACACGTCTCGTCGTGTATACGACGGTGACAGGGAGAGGGTGCTGCTGGCGCATCCCGCGCGGTCCTTTCCGATGTCATCGTCGTAGCGCCTGTATTCGTTGATTCCCTGCCTTTGCAGAACCGACCGGGGGTCGGTTTTTTGGTTTCGAGTTTATGGTAAAAATTAATTTAAAAAATAATTTTAAAACATATCTATTCTTTGTAAGGTAGAGCCTGCGAGCCACCCACGGGTGGCTGATCAAGGATGTCGGTCAAGAGCGGCATCGGTGCTTTGTCTCGTATCGCACAAGAGGTGTATTCATGATTTCCTGGTTATTGATTGCACTGGCAGGGGCTCTGGTCCTCGCCTATCGACAAGCCCCGGCGAGTGCCTGGCTGGGTGTCGTGCTGGCCTGGCTGGCCGGCGGCTATCTGTTCAACGTGGTCGGCCCGCTGGGGGCGGCGGTGGCGGCGATCCTGATCCTGCTGCCCGCTGGGGTGCTGGCCATCAAACCGCTGCGTCGGGTCTTGCTCAGCAGCAAGGCTCTGGCGCTGTTTCGCCAGATCATGCCGGCGATGTCCGACACCGAGCGCGCCGCCATCGAGTCCGGCACGGTGTGGTGGGATGCCGAGCTGTTCAGCGGCAAGCCGAACTGGGAGCGCCTGCTCAAGGCGGCTCCGGCGAGCCTGAGCGCGGAGGAACAGGCGTTCCTCGACAACGAGGTGGAAACCCTCTGCGACATGGCCAACGACTGGGAAACCACCCAGGTCTGGCAGGACATGTCGCCCCAGGCCTGGCAATACACCAAGGATGCCGGCTTTCTCGGCATGATCATTCCCAAGCAGTATGGCGGCAAGGGTTTCTCCCATTACGCCCATTCCCAGGTGGTGATGAAGCTGTCGACCCGCTGCTCGGCGGCGGCGATCTCGGTGATGGTGCCCAACTCGCTCGGCCCGGCCGAACTGCTGCTGCACTACGGCACCGAGGCCCAGCGCCAGCACTACCTGCCGCGGCTGGCGCGCGGCGAGGACATTCCGTGCTTCGCCCTGACCAGCCCGTACGCCGGTTCCGATGCCGGGGCCATCCCGGATGTCGGCATCGTCTGCAAGGGCCAGTTCGAGGGCGAGCAAGTGCTGGGCTTCCGGGTTACCTGGGACAAGCGCTACATCACCCTGGGCCCGATCGCCACGGTGCTCGGCCTGGCGTTCCGCGCCGAAGACCCCGAGGGCCTGCTGGGGCGCAAGGGCAGCCTGGGCATCACCTGCGCGCTGATTCCCACCAGCCATCCCGGCGTGCAGAGCGGCCGTCGGCACTGGCCGCTCAATGCGGTGTTCCAGAACGGCCCGACCCAGGGCAAGGACGTGTTCATCCCCCTGGAGTGGGTGATCGGCGGCCGCGACCAGGTCGGCAACGGCTGGCGCATGCTGATGGAATGCCTGGCTGCCGGGCGGGCGATCTCGCTGCCGTCGGCCAACGTCGGCCTGAGCAAGATCGCGGTGCGGGGCACCAGCGCCTATGCGGCGATGCGCAAGCAGTTCGGCCTGCCCATCGGCAAGTTCGAAGGCGTGCAGGCCCCCTTGGCGCGGATGGCCGGGCACCTTTATGCCTGTGACGCGGTGCGCAAGGTATCGGTGGCCTCGCTGGATGCCGGGGAAAAACCGTCGGTGATCTCGGCCATCGCCAAGTACCACGTCACCGAGCGTGCCCGGGCGGTGGTCAATGACGGCATGGACATCGTCGCCGGCAAGGGTATCTGCATGGGCCCGAACAACTTCCTGGCCCGCGCCTACCAGCAGAGCCCGATCGCGATCACCGTGGAAGGCGCGAACATCATGACCCGCTGCCTGATCATCTACGGCCAGGGGCTGATCCGTTGCCATCCCTATGTGTTCCGCGAAATGGAAGCTGCCCGCGCCCAGGGCCGTGCCGGCCTGGACGCGTTCGACAGTGCAATGTTCGGCCATATCAGCTTCGTCGTCGCCAACACCGTACGGGCGGCGGTCCATGGCCTGAGCGGCGGGCGACTACTCAAGGCCCCGGCGAAAACCGACAAGGCGCTGGCCGCCTACTACCGGCAGATCGAACGGCTGTCGGTGGTGCTGGCGCTGGCCTCGGATATCTCCATGGGCGTGCTGGGTGGTGCATTGAAACGCAAGGAAAGCATCACCGGTCGCCTGGGCGACATCCTTTCGCAACTGTACATCCTGTCCTGCGTGCTCAAGCGCTTCGAGGACGACGGGCGTCCACAGGGCGACCTGCCGCTGGTGCACTGGGCTGCCCAGGATGCCTTGCTGCGTGCCCATGAGGCCCTGGCCGAAACCCTCGACAACTACCCGTCGAAGGCCGCGGCGCGGGTGATTCGCGCGCTGAGCTTCCCGTTCGGTATCCCGCTGCGCAAGCCGTCCGACCGCCTGCTCGGCGAAGTCGCCGAACTGGTGCAACAGTCGGGTGCGAGCCGCGATCGGCTGCTGGCCGATTCCTATATCCCGCAACCGGACATCGACAAGCTGGCCTATGGCGAACTGGCCTTCCGCCTGCTGCCGCAGGTGGAACTGATCGAGGCGCGGCTCAAGACAGCGGTCCGCGACGGGACCATTGCGCCGCTGCCGATCTCCCGCGAGGCCTTCGTGGCCTGGCGTGCCAAGGCCCTGGAACTGCAACTGATCAGCGCCGAGGAGGAGCAGTTGCTCGAACGCTACGTCGAGTACGGCGACCACGCGATCCAGGTCGACGACTTCCCGCAGGACTTCGGTCTGCTCGAAGCCCTGCAACGGCGCCAGGCGCACTTCGAGCAGGCCGCCAAGCCGGCAGCCAGGCGGCGTGCGGCGGTCAGCGAAGGCACGGCTGTCGCTGACGACAGCAGCTATTGATCTTTCTCGGGTCTGGAACGGAATTCTTTCATGTCTGACAGTTATCTTGCTTTCGTCAATTCGCCCTGGGGGCGGCGCCTGGCCCGCTCGGTCGGCTTGCCGCAACCGTTGCCGCTGCAGCGCTACCGGCAGGGGCAGGTGGGCAACCATCTCAATCCGGTGGTCTTGGCGGGGGCGCCACAAGGCCGGTTGCTGGGCGAGTTGCAGCGGATCTTCGCCGCTACCGAGACGGTCGCCGCCGCCCCGGCGAGTGTCGAGGCTCCCTCCACGGTCAAGGTCCAGGGCCTGGTGTTCGATGCCAGCGGCCTGGCCGATATCGCCCAACTGGACGAGTTGTACCGGTTCTTCCATGCCAATGTCCGGCGCCTGAGCCAGCACGGTCGCGTGCTGGTGCTGGGCACGCCGCCGGAGCACTGCGCGGAACTGGCCCAGGCCGTGGCACAACGGGCCCTGGAGGGCTTCGTGCGTTCGCTGGGCAAGGAGCTGCGCAAGGCCATCACCGTGCAGTTGCTGTACGTGGAACCCGGTGCGGAAACGGAAATGGACAGCAGCCTGCGCTTCTTCCTGTCGCGCCGTTCCGCCTATGTTTCCGGCCAGGTGGTGCGCATCGCCGAGCCGGTGGATGTGCCCAAGGCCATCGACTGGCAGCGGCCGCTGGCCGGTCGCCGGGCGCTGGTCACCGGCGCCTGTCGCGGTATCGGCCTGGCGATTGCCCAGGTGCTGGCCGGCGAGGGCGCCGAGGTGGTCTGCCTGGATATTCCACCGGTCGAGGCGCAGTTGCAGCAGGTGGCCGGTTCACTGGGGGGCACGGCGCTGGCCATGGACATCACCGCGCCGCAGGCCGCCGAGCGGCTGCTGGCCTTTGTCGGGGAGCAGGGTGCCTTCGATATCGTCGTGCACAACGCCGGCATCACCCAGGACAAGACCCTGGCGAAGATGACCGAAGCGGCTTGGCGCAAGGTCATGGCGGTCAACCTCGAGGCGCCGCTGCGACTGAGCACGGCGCTGCTCGAAGGGCAGGGGCTCAACCCCGGCGGGCGGATCGTCTGCGTGTCGTCGATTTCCGGGATCGCCGGCAATCTCGGGCAGAGCAACTATGCCACCTCCAAGGCCGGGGTGATCGGCCTGGTGCAGGGCCTGGCGCCATTGGCCGGGCGGCAGCAGGTGACGGTCAATGGCGTGGCGCCGGGGTTCATCGAGACCCAGATGACCGCGAAGATCCCGCTGCTGATCCGCGAGGCGGGGCGGCGGATGAACGCCATGTCCCAGGGCGGGCAGGCCGAGGACGTGGCGCAGACCATCGCCTGGCTGGCACACCCGGCTTCCGGCGGGATCAACGGGCAGGTGGTCCGCGTGTGCGGGCAAAGCCTGCTGGGGGCCTGAACCATGAACGCCGATTCGACCCTTCGTATCATCGATCCGGTGCCTTCGACCGGCCAGTTGCTGTGGAGCGGCTTGCGCAGCCTGCGCAAGCCCAAGGTCGAGGGGGCGCCGCGCCTGCCGCAGGAGCGGCTGGTACGGCCGGCGGTGGAACTGCGCGCGGCGGATATCGAGCGTTACGCCCGTGCCTGTGGCTTTCGCCGCGAACACGGGGTGCCGCTGTCCTTCGTGCACACCCTGGCGTTTCCCCTACACCTGCTCCTGCTGACCAGCCCGGCGTTTCCCTGGCCGGCCAGCGGCATGGTGCACCTGGCCAATCGCATCCGCCAGTACCGGCGGCTGCACGAGGGCCAGGCGTTGCGCCTGCAGGTGCATTGCGAACGCTGGGTGGCGCACCCCAAGGGGCAGGCGCTGCTGATCGTCAGCCAGGCCCATGGCGATGGCAGCCTGGTCTGGGAAAGCGAGAGCCTGTACCTGCGCCGGGGTGTCGCCGCGCCGGTCGGCGAGCCCTGGCAGGGTGAGCTGGAGCCGGATGAACAGGCATGGGTCCTGACCCAGCGCTGGCCGCTGGCGGCGGACCTGGGACGGCGTTTTGCCCGGGTGTCGGGCGATCACAACCCGATCCACACCTCCTGGCCAGGCGCCCGGCTGTTCGGTTTCAAGCGGCCGATCGCCCATGGCATGTGGACCCTCGGCCGGGCCCTGGCGGCGCAACAGCCGCCGCGGCCCCTGGACGCGGCCGGGCTCGACTGCGAGTTCAAGCTGCCGATGTTCCTGCCCGGCAGTGCGACGTTATGGAAGTTGCCGTCCTCCGAGGCGCGCCAGGCCTTTGAAGTGCGCACGGCGGCGGGCGACAAGCCGCACATGCGTGGGGTGCTCACGCTCACTTGAACACGCCGCCCGCTTCCACAGGAAACACAAGAGACAAGGGCCAGTGTATGGAAGGAAACTCCGCATGACCGAATACAGTTTCACCCCGGCCCCGGTACGACGGGTCGCGATTCTCGGCGGCAACCGGATTCCGTTTGCCCGCTCCAATACCGCGTATTCCCATGACAGCAACCAGGACCTGCTGGCCGCCGCCCTGCAAGGGCTGGTCGAGCGCTTCGGCCTGCATGGCCAGCGCCTCGGCGAGTTCGCCGCCGGTGCGGTGATCAAGCATTCGCGGGACTTCAACCTGGCCCGCGAGACGCTGCTGTCCACCACGCTGGCGCCGCAAACTCCGGCCTATGACATCCAGCAGGCCTGCGGCACGGGCCTGGAGGCGGCGCTGCTGGTGGCCAACAAGATCGCCCTGGGGCAGATCGAGGTCGGGGTCGCCGGCGGCTCCGACACCACCTCGGATGCGCCGATCGGCATCAACGAGTCGTTGCGCCGAATCCTGCTGGAAGCCAATCGCAGCAAGGATACCCTGGGCAAGCTGCGCAGCCTGCTCGGCATTCGCCCGTCGATGTTCTTCAAGCCGCTGCTGCCGCGCAATGGCGAGCCGCGCACCGGGTTGTCCATGGGCGAACACTGCGAACAGATGGCCAAGCGTTGGCAGATCAAGCGCCTGGCCCAGGATGAGTTGGCCCTGAGCAGCCACCAGTCGCTCCATGCGGCTTATCAGCGGGGCTTTTTCGACGACCTGGTCACCCCGTATCGCGGACTCCAGCGCGACAACAACCTGCGCGCCGACGCCAGCCTGGAGAGGCTTGCGGGGCTGGGACCGGCCTACGACAAGCGCAACGGCACCCTCACGGCCGGCAACTCGACGCCCTTGACCGACGGCGCCTCGGTGGTGCTGCTGGCCAGCGAGGCGTGGGCGGCGGCGCACAACCTGCCGGTGCTGGCCTACCTGCGTACCGGCGAAACCGCAGCGGTGAATTTCGTCGATGGCAGCGAAGGGTTGCTGATGGCACCGGCCTACGCCGTACCACGAATGCTCGCCCGTGAAGGTCTGAGCCTGCAGGACTTCGACTTCTACGAGATCCACGAAGCCTTCGCCGCACAGGTGCTGTGTACGCTCAAGGCCTGGGAGGATGCCGACTATTGCCGTGAACGGCTCGGGCTGGAGGCGCCGCTGGGCTCCATCGACCGCAGCAGGCTCAATGTCAATGGCGGTTCGCTGGGTTGCGGACATCCGTTCGCCGCCACCGGCGGCAGGCTGCTGGCGAGCCTGGCCAAGGCCATTGACCAGCGCGGTGGCGGCCGCGGGCTGATTTCCGTGTGTGCCGCTGGCGGCCTGGGCGTGACGGCGATCGTCGAAAAATAAAACAACAACAAGGAGACTGCCATGAGTGTCGCGAGCCTGCAGAGCACCGAACGTGTCTGGGTGAAGGCCTACCATCCCGGCGTGCCGGCGGATGTCGAGGCCGAGATCGACCGCTACCCGTCGCTGCGCGAGGTGTTCCTCGAACACGTGGAGAAGTACCGCCAGCGGGTGGCCTACGTCAGTATCGGCACCGAGATGGGCTATGACGAATGGGAGCGCCGGGTCTTCGCCTTCACCGCCTGGCTGCAGTCGCGCGGTGTGAAGAAGGGCGATCGCGTGGCGTTGATGATGCCCAACTGCCTGCAGTACCCGATCTGCCTGTTCGGCACCCTGCTGGCCGGCGCCGTGGTGGTCAACGTCAACCCGCTGTATACCGCCCGCGAGCTCAAGCACCTGCTCAAGGACAGCGGCGCCGAAACCCTGGTGATCTTCGAGAACTTCGCCCACACCCTGGAACAGGCGATGGAGGGCAGTTCGCTGAAGAACATCGTGGTGGCGGCCATCGGGGACCTGGTCGGGACCTTCAAGGGCGCTGCGCTGAACTTCGTGCTGCGCCATGTCCAGAAGCAGGTGCCATGCTTCGACCTGCCGGGCTCGATCCGTTTCCCGGCGATGCTGAAGCAGGCCCGCGGGCTGAAGGCCAGGCCGGTGGCACTGGCCCACGATGACATCGCCTTCCTGCAATACACCGGCGGCACCACTGGCGACGCCAAGGGCGCGATGCTCACTCATCGCAACATCCTCGCCAACCTGATGCAGGCCAAGGCCTGGGTCGGCGACCAGCTCGACGAGAACCGGCAGGAGACCAACGTCACCCTGTTGCCGCTGTACCACGTACTGTCGCTGACGGTGAACTGCCTGATGTTCATGTGCCTGGGCGGGCGCAACATCCTCATCGCCAACCCGCGGGACGTGAAACGGGTGCAGATGATCCTGCGCAAGGAGAAGTTCAACGGCATCGTCGGGGTCAACACGCTGTTCAACGGTCTGCTGGAAAATGACGAATTCCGCGCCCGGGACTTCTCCGACCTGAAGCTGGCGATCGCCGGCGGCATGGCCACCCACACCGCCGTGGCACGGCGCTGGCAGGAGGTGACCGGGGTGCCGATCATCGAGGGCTACGGGCTGACCGAGTGCTCGCCGGTGGTGAGCATCAGCCCGATCGATATCAAGCGCATGCGCGAGGGCGAGTTCAGCGGGACCATCGGGGTGCCGTTGCCGTCGACCTGGGTGCGCTTCGTCCGCGAGGACGGCACGCTGGCGGAAATCGGCGAGGAGGGCGAGCTGCAGGTACGTGGGCCACAGGTGATGAAGGGTTACTGGAAGCGCCCGGACGAGACGGCCAAGGTCCTCGACGCTGACGGCTGGCTGTCGACCGGGGACATCGGGGTGATGAACGCGCAGGGCTTCATCCGCCTGGTGGATCGCAAGAAGGACATGATTCTGGTGTCGGGCTTCAACGTCTATCCCAACGAGATCGAGGACGTGGTGGCGCTGCATCCGGGCGTGGCCGAGGTGGCGGCGATCGGTGTGCCGGACCAGGTGACCGGGGAGCGGGTGAAGATCTTCGTCGTGCGGCGGGATCCGGGTTTGACCGAAACGCAGTTGCTGGCGCATTGCCGGGAGTACCTGACCGGCTACAAGGTGCCGAGGATCGTCGAGTTCCGGGTCGAGGAACTGCCCAAGACCACGGTGGGCAAGGTATTGCGCAGGGCCTTGCGCGAATAGTGGCAGTCGAGGCCGCGCGCAGGGTTGGCGCCTGTGGTGCGGCCATTCCCGGCCCGCTGGCCACTGCCGTCCGTCTCCCGGCTGCAGGCAGGCCAGGGAATTTCTTGTTATAAAAGCATTCCGATCCCCCGTATACAGGGCTTCATCGCGCCTGTTCGGGGCGATCGAAACGATTTTGCTGTCATTTCTGTTGCTGACTCGATAACTCGGCCTTAGACTGCCGCCCCTCGTAAATTGAGTGCCGGGTGGCGCTTGGAATGGACGGCGCCTTTCTGTGCATCCCCTCAGGTGCCCAGAACGCTCCCTAATTCGCCTTAATGCACGTATTTTCTATAGAGAAATCAATGACAAAGGAAAAGTTGCTGGCCATGCCGGCGGACGACTACATGAACGCCGAGCAACTGGCTTTCTTCACCGAACTGTTGCAAGCCATGAAAGTGGAAACCCACGAGCGTATCGAGCAGAACCGTGTCGCCATCGAAAGCCTCGATACTCCGGCAGACCCGGCCGACGCCGCGTCCGTTGAAGAAGAGCGCACCTGGCTGGTGAACGCGATCGACCGCGACCAGCGCATGCTGCCGCAGCTGGAACAGGCCCTGGACCGCATTCGCGACGACTCCTTCGGCTGGTGTGACGACAGTGGCGATCCGATTGGCCTCAAGCGCCTGCTGATCAGCCCGACCACCAAATACTGCATCGAGGCGCAGGAGCGTCACGAGCAGATCGACAAGCACCAGCGCCAGGCCTGATCGGCCTCCTGATGCCCGCGGCCTCGTCGGGGTGCCAAAGCGCCCCGATGCAAGCGCCGATAGACGCCGTACCCGACGCCCCGACATGATCGGCTGCGAGCACTTCGCCGCGCGGGTACGGCGTGCAGAGTCCCGACCCGGCCGCTCGTCAGTTCCTGCGGTGCTGCCCCTGAACCCTCTCACGTTCTCCAGCGCCGCCCGGTCCCCTGGATCGTTCCCCTTCGCCGATTACCACTAATGGACCATGGATAATGGCCGTGTGATGGCGTTTAATGAAGGAAAACAATCAGAAGCCGAGAGTGGGTAACGCCTATGTCTGGAGAAGGAATTCTGTCCGGGGTTTTCGCGCCATTGGAGGCGCAGTCGAAGTCGTCCCCACGCTGGCTCGTACCGCTGCTGCAGAGCATCGGGCTGGCGCTGCTGTTGTCGGCCATGGCCTATGCCGACTGGTCTCTGGGCGTCTGCCTGCCGTTGGCGCTGCTGCTGGCCTGGTTGCCGCTGTTGCGTCCACGTCCGGCTGCCATTGCCGCCCGGGCCGAGGGCGATGCGCTGGGCGAACTGACCCGCGACCTGTCCTATGCCACCAGCCATAACGCCTTGTCCGCCGCCGGTGTGGCCTTTGCGGTCAAGCAACTGGCCGGCAAGCTGCAATCGCAACTCGATGCCGCGGCGCAGATCGTCAGCAGCGCCGAACGGGTGATCGACACCGAGCAGGCCACGTCGCAGCTCAGCCAGCAGGCGCTGGGTTCGGCCAGCGAGGCGCGGCAGAGCAGTGCCGAGGGGCACGCGGTGCTGTCGGAGTCGATCAGCCGCATGCACCAGCTCAGCCAGCGCGCGGCGGCCAGCCGGCAACTGATCGAGGCCCTGAGCCAGCGCAGCGAGGAAATCCAGCGAGTGACCCTGGTGATCCAGGCGATCGCCAGCCAGACCAACCTGTTGGCCCTCAATGCGGCCATCGAAGCGGCCCGTGCCGGCGAGCACGGACGCGGTTTCGCCGTGGTGGCCGACGAAGTGCGTGGCCTGGCCGGGCGCACCGCGGCCGCCACCGATGAGGTCGGGGTGATGGTCGCCGATATCCAGCAGCGCACGGCACAGGTGGTGGAGCAGATCCAGCAGTTGTCGGTGGACCTGGAGAGCGGTGTCGAGCAGGTCGAACACACCGGCCGGCAACTGGAAAATATTGCCCAGCTGGCGGCGGGCGTGGAAAGCCAGGTCAGCGAAATCGCCCACGGCGCGCAGAACAATCGCGAGCAACTGGGCAGCCTGTTCAGTGCCGTAGAGCAGATGCGCGGCGACCTGTCGATCAGTGACCAGCAAACCCGGCGGCTGGCCGAGGCTGCGGTACAGATGGAAGGGCAGGCCGAGACCATCAGCGAACGGCTGGCCGAGGTCGGCCTGGACGATTATCACCAGCGTGCCTACGACCTGGCGCGCGAGGGCGCGGCGCAGATCGCCGCCCGCTTCGAGGCCGATATCGAGCAGAACCGCATCAGCCTCGAGGATCTGTTCGACCGCAGCTACCAGCCCATTGCCAACACGTCACCGACCAAGTACCAGACCCGCTTCGACCGTTACACCGACCAGGTCTTGCCGGCGATCCAGGAGCCGCTGCTGAGCCGTCATGAGGGGCTGGTGTTCGCCATCGCCTGTACCCCGCAAGGCTACGTGCCGACCCACAACCAGGCGTTTTCCCAGCCGTTGACCGGGGATGCGGCCAAGGACGCCCTGCAGAACCGCACCAAGCGCAAGTTCGATGACCGCACCGGCATTCGCTGTGGCAGCCATCAGCAACCGGTGCTGCTGCAGACCTATACCCGCGATACCGGCGAGCTGATGCACGACCTGTCGGTGCCGATCATGGTCAAGGGCCGGCACTGGGGTGGCCTGCGCCTGGGCTACCGGCCGGAAAGCGCGCCGCACAAGTGACCGCTGGCCCCGCGCCTGATGGGGTCGGCGCTGTCAGACGGTCGTGTTGACCATCCCGGCCAGCAGTTTCTGCGCCATGAACAGCGCGATATTGACACTGCTCAAGGCGCTGTTGAGCGCCATCACCTCGGCCCGGGCCGGCTGGATGGCCGCATTGCGGGCCTCTTCGCTGCGGTAGCGGGCCTTTTTCAGTGCTGCCAGGCGGGCGTTGGCCCGCCGCAGTTTCTGCTGCAGTTGTTCGATCTGTTTCTTCAACTGCTTGACGCGGTTTTTCGCCGCCAACTCATTGCCGGCCAGGCTGTTGCCGGCAGACGCGGTGTTAAAGTCGCTGTCGGCGTCCTCGCCGAGCAGGGCGCGAATCGACAGGGCCGGCGCCGAATCCTCGGTGTCGTCGCTGCGGCTGGTCAGCGAAGGCATGGGGATCGCGAGTGGATTCAGGCTGATCATCATGGACTCCGTTCAATGAATGCCTGCCCTTGTATCGGCATCGTTACCGGGTGCTTGAGCGGCTATACTGCGGAAATCACCGGTTCCATGCCGCAAGGGATTGCCAGACCGGCAATCGGTCAGTACTTTTTGTCTTGTCTGATACCACTTGACGGTGGTTTGATTGGCAGTGATGGGTCGACGTGTTCTAAAATCGAAGTCGTGCCCCCGATCGTTGTCCTGGGGGGCTTTCAACTTGCACGTCGGAAACTTCGCTTTTTCAGAAAGGTCATCTCCGCAACTTCACTGTCCCACTGGCTGGCGTCAGCGATATGCGGTGTTTTCCTTCACACCCTGGTGAGTATTCGCAGAAGTAACGGGGCTTTTGATCCATTAGTCTCTCTGTGTCTTTTCACGCGACCTGCGCGGGGTCGACACGCAGTCATCAGGGTTTCCAGTGAGTAACCGTCGGCAATGACCGAATGTCTTGTGCTGCCTGCTCCCCGCCGGGCGGCTTCATTTTTGGGTTTGAGGGCTTTTCGTTGGCAGTCAGTAATCTGGATATGCACGCATTGTTCGTACTGGGCGACCTGCGGGCAAAGCTGGTCAAGCAGTTTCAATCACGTTTCGTCTACATCACCGAACAAACCGCCGAAGGCATCTATATCGCTGAAATCGACACTGAAACGGCGATGGTCGTCGATGACAAACAGCGTCTTGAACTGAAAGTCGGCGATCATTTCCGCGCCGCGGTACTGCCCAGTCGCGAAGGTGGGAAGTTCGATATCAAGTTTCGTGAAATCAAGCTGACGGTCTATGGACTGGGTGATTACGCCTATGTCACCTGCGAACAGGGCCACGGCATCCTGTTCAAGGAAGGCCATACCGTGGTGATGGTGTTCGCGGCCCATGAACAGCTGCAGGAAGGCCTGACCAAGACCCTCAAGGACGTCACCCGAAAGGCCGCGAAGTGGCGCAAGGGCGAGCTGACATTCAAGGCCAGCGAGCAATGAGTGGCGGCAGGGCCGGGTTTCATCAGCAGCACCTGGAACAGGCCCGCCGCGATGCCCGGCGCCTGTTCGAACGCAAGGGCGAGTTGCAGGGCGCCTGGTTGCCATGGGTCGCTTCACAGCTCTATGCAATGACCCCGGCCGAATACGCCAGCATGGTCCGGCGCGAGTTGCAGCAACTTCAGACGCACGCTACGGATTGAAGCGCGCCGTGATTGTCAGGGAACCTCTACTAAAGTCAGTTGACTGATTAATTCAGAGACTTTCGGCAACGCGTCGAGGGTGACTCCATGACTGAGGTAGACCCATGAAAGGATTTCGTGCGCTGTTCGCCGGCTCCCTGGCGGTATTGAGCGTTGCCTTCGCGGCGCTTCCGGCCCGTGCGGCGGTTCCGATCCACTTTGCCGACCTGAACTGGGAAAGTGGCAGCCTGATCACCGAGCTGTTGCGACATATCGTCGAGAAGGGCTACGGCTTGCCGACGGACACGCTGCCAGGCACTACCGTGACCCTGGAAACCGCGCTGGCCAAAAACGATATCCAGGTGATCGGCGAGGAGTGGGCCGGGCGCAGCCCGGTCTGGGTCAAGGCCGAGGCGGCGGGCGAGGTCGTGGCGGTGGGGGATACCGTCAAGGGCGCGACCGAGGGCTGGTGGGTGCCGGAATATGTGATCAAGGGGGATCCTGAGCGGGGTATCAAGCCCCTGGCGCCGGGGCTGCGCAGTGTCGAGGATCTCAAGCGCTACAAGGCGGTGTTCCAGGACCCGGAGTCGCCCGGCAAGGGGCGCTTTCTCAACAGCCCGATCGGTTGGACCTCCGAGATCGTCAACAAGCAGAAGCTCAAGGCCTATGGCCTGAGCGACAGCTATGTGAACTTCCGCAGTGGCTCCGGTGCGGCGCTGGATGCCGAAATCACCTCGTCGATTCGGCGCGGCAAGCCGATCCTGTTCTACTACTGGTCGCCGACGCCGCTGCTGGGCAAGTTCAAGCTGGTGCAACTGCAGGAGCCGCCGTTCGATGCCGAGGCCTGGAAGACCCTGACCGATGCCGACAATCCCGACCCCAAGCCGACCCGGTCACTGGCCTCGAAGCTGAGTATCGGCGTGTCGGCACCGTTCCGCCAGCAACACCCGCAGGTGGTGGCGTTCTTCGCCAAGGTCGACCTGCCGATCGACCTGTTGAACCAGGCGCTGGCGAAAATGAGCGAGGAACGCCTGCCGCCGGATCAGGTGGCCCGGGCCTTTCTCAAGGACAACCCGCAGGTCTGGAAGGCCTGGGTGCCGGCGGATGTGGCGCAGAAGGTCGCTGACAGTCTGTAGGTTCGGTGGCGGCCTGTTCGCGGATGAACCGGGACGCCGGACCGCCGGCTCCCCCAAGTGCTCGCGCCGTGCATGGATCCTGCGAACGACGCGGGCACTGTGGGAGGATTTATCCGATCTCTGAACCCCATCAGAAGCGGGTTTGCACCGCCAGCTCGAAGGTTCTCGGCGTGCCCAGGTAATACGCCGGGGACACGTGGGCGAACTCGGCATACACCTGGTTGGTCAGGTTGCGCACTCGCCCGGTCAGCGTCGTGTGGCTGTCGAGCCTGTAGCTCAGGAAGCTGCCATACAGGGTATAGCCCGGCACGTACCGGGTATTGGCACTGTCGGCATACACCCTGGCCACATGACGCGCATCGACACCCCCTTGCCAGTGCGGATCGAAGTCATAGGTCAGCCACAGGTTGGCCACCCGTTCCGGCACATTGGTCGGCGTGTTGCCCTTGCGCGAAACCACGACGCCGGCGGCGTTCTTCTCGTTGAATTCATCGTACTGCGCATCGACCCAGGCGAAGTTGCCTTCGGCCAGCAGTTTCGGGGTGATCCGCAGCGAACTGGCCAGTTCGATGCCTTTCGATGATTGCTGACCCACCGGCAGGGTGTTGTTCGGGTCCAGCGGGTCGGTGACGGCGAAGTCCTTGCGCACGATGTGATAGGCCGCCGCCGTGGCGCTGCCACGACCGTCGAGGTAGTCGAACTTGCTGCCGATTTCCCACTGCCTGCCGGTGGAAACGTCGAAGTTCTGCGTGCCGCCGGGTTGTTCGGCCGCCGTGCTGTACTGCACGTAGACATTGGCCGAGGGCACGAACTGGTAGGTCAGCCCGGCGCGCCCGGTGATCGGTTCCCAGCGCCGGCGCAGGTGTCGCGGATTGCTGGCGGTCACCACACGGTGGTTGGTCACGTCCAGGTCGATGTCGTCGTAACGCAGCCCCGTCAGCAGGGCCAGCTTGTCGGTCAGCATCAGTCGGTTTTCGACGAACAGGGCGCGGGTGGTGACCTGGTTGGTCTTGTCGCTGACAAAACCCGGACGGGTACCGGGGAGCGCATAGAAGTAGCCGGGATCGAAGTGGTCCGGGCTCACGCGGTTGGCGGCCGAGACATTCCACGGGTGGTTGGTGGTGGTGTTGACCCGGTACTCGAAACCGCCGGCCCAGCGGCTGTCCAGGCCGAACAGGCTGGACTGGTGGCGCAACTCGAACTGGTTGCCGTTCTGCTCGCCGGCGTGGCGCACCAGGTAGGCGGTGGAGCGGTTCACGGCGGTGTTGTCGGCGTTGTACTGATAGGTCTCCAGGTTGCGGTAGTCACGTTCGCTGCCCAGGTGATAGAGGGTGTTGCGCAGGCTGGTGCTGTCGCTGATCCGGTAGTCGATGATCGAGCGCAGCCAGCGGGTGCGTTGCACGTACTGGCCATCGGCGACGTTGTAGTTGTTGAAACGGTTGTGCCTGTCGATCTTCAGTTCGCCGACCTTGGGGTTGAGCACCGGCGTGCCCCAGTAGGGGCTGTCGAGCACCTCGTCCTGATACTCCAGGGCCAGGGTGTGGGACAGCTCCGGGGTCAGGTCGCTGAGCAGCGAGAATGCCGCGCTCCAGGCATCACGCCGGTTGCGGTCGATGTAGCCGTTGCTGGCGTTGTGGCTGACATCCAGGCGGGCGTAGTGCTGCACGTCGGCGCCGGGATCGCTCAGGGCGTGATTGAGGCCGAAGGAGATTTCCCGGGTGTCGTTGCTGCCATAGCTGATCCTGCCTTCGGCCGCCTGTTCCTGGCGGCTGGCGAGCCGGGTGATGTAGTTCAGCGAGCCGCCGACGGAGCCGGCGCCATTGAGCAGCGAGGAGGGGCCGCCGACCAGTTCGACCCGGTCGTAGATCCAGGCATCCACCGGTCGCGCCAGGCCGGTGGGGACGACGATGCCGTTGAACATCTGGCTGACCTGGCCGCTGGTGAAGCCGCGGTAGGAGACGAAGCCACCGAAGCCCAGCGGAGCGGTGGCGTTGACCCCTGGCAGGCTGTTGGCGGCATCCTGGAAGTTGCGCGCACCGTGGCGTTCGAGGCTGTCACGGTTGGCGACGCTGACCGAGGCCGGGGTTTCCCGTGGGCTCAGGCCCAGGCGTGAGCCGGTGGCGATCGGCGTGTCGAGGTCCAGCCCCGGTTCGGTGGCTGGCTGTGCTTCGATGGTAATGGGGGCGAGGTCGAGCGTGTCTTGCGCCCAGGCTCCGGCGCACAGGCAGCCGAGCAGGCCCGCAAAAAGGGGGAAGCGTTTCATGGTGAATTCCTGAAGTCATGGCAAATATCCAGCGCGCACGGGCACGACACGGTTGGGCGTCGACCGGATGGGCTGATCGTTGGGCGCAATGAATCAGGCGAGGGGTGGTGCGCGGGGATGGGCCGAAGGCCAGGTGAAGCGACTGGGCAGTGGCAGGTGGGGGCTGTGGAGCCGCGGCGGGCTGTGCTGTTCCGGGAGGATCGCCAGGGTCAGGCTGGAGTTGAGCGCCGGGCCCATGCCACCGGTGGAGCACAGCGGGCAGCCGAAGGCCTTGGCCAGGGTGGGCAGCTTTTCCTCGGCGGGATTGCTCGACAGCGGCGCCCGGGTGCCCGGGTCGACGGCACAGAACTGCCCGCCGATGCCGTTGAGCTGCTGGCCGACCATCTGCCCGTGGCCGATGCTGCAGGCGAACACATTGAACAGGACGCAGCAGTAAAGCATCCAGGCAATGAGCGAGCGGTCGGTACGGGCCAGTTTCATGGGCGCGGACTTTAACAGGAGCGACGAACGGTTACAAAGCCGAGGTCATCGGCGCAGGGAAGCTGGATCTGTCGGAGCGATCGGCCTGTGGCGGCCAAGACCGCAGGCGCCGGGCTTGCCAGCGAAGGCGGCGGTGAGGGCGCCTGAAGCTTCGCGGGCAAGCCGGCTCCTGCAAGGAGGACTTTGCAACCCAGGGGTCAGGAGAGGAAACCACCGTCGACGTTCAGCGCCACGCCGGTGGTGTAGCTGGAGGCGTCGCTGGCCAGGTACAGCACGGTGCCGGCCATTTCGCTCGGGTCGGCCACGCGCTTGAGCGGGATCTGCTGCAGCGCGGTCTTGAGGATCGAGTCGTTCTTGACCAGGGCCGAAGCGAACTTGGTGTCGGTCAGGCCCGGCAGCAGAGCGTTGCAGCGGATGCCGAACTGCGCGCATTCCTTGGCGAAGACCTTGGTCATGTTGATCACCGCGGCCTTGGTCACCGAGTAGATGCCCTGGAAGATGCCCGGGGTGACGCCGTTGATCGAGGCGACGTTGATGATGCTGCCCCCGCCGTGCTCGCGCATCAGTTTGCCGGCTTCCACCGACATGAAGAAGTAGCCGCGGATGTTCACGTCGACGGTTTTCTGGAAAGCACCGAGGTCGGTGTCCAGCACGTTGCAGAACTGCGGGTTGGTCGCCGCGTTGTTGACCAGGATGTCCAGGCGCCCGAACTGTTCGCGAATGCCGGCGAAGACTTGGCTGATCTGTTCCATCTCGCCGATGTGGCAGGCGATCGCGGTGGCCTTGCCGCCGTCGGCGATGATCGCGTCGGCCACCTGCTGGCAGCCTTCGAGCTTGCGGCTGGAGACGATCACGTGGGCACCCTGTTGGGCCAGCAGCCGGGCGATGGCTTCACCGATGCCGCGGCTGGCACCGGAAACGAAGGCGATCTTGCCGTCGAGGTCGAACAACTGAGTCTTGGACATGGTTTTTCCTTGTTGTAGTCGCGATCAGAGGCTGGAGTTGCGGATGACCTGCAGGCTCATCTGCTCCAGCAGCTTGTTCATGTGAATGAATTGCGCGAAGCGTTTGTCCTGGGTCTGGCCGTGGTAGAAGCGGTAGTAGATCTGTTGCACGATGCCGGCCAGGCGGAACAGGCCGTAGGTGTAGTAGAAGTCGAAGTTGTCGATCGCCAGGCCCGCACGCTCGGCGTAGTACTCGACGAACTGGCGGCGGCTGAGCATGCCTGGCGCGTGGCTGGGCTGGCGGCGCATCAGTTGCACCGGTGCCGGGTCGTCGGCCTCGATCCAGTAGGCGAGGGTGTTGCCCAGGTCCATCAGCGGGTTGCCGAGGGTGGTCAGTTCCCAGTCGAGTACGCCGATGATCTGCATCGGGTTCTCGGGGTCGAGGATGACGTTGTCGAAGCGGTAGTCGTTGTGGACGATGCTGGACGTCGGGTGGTCGGCCGGCATCTTGTCTTTCAACCAGGCCTTGACCGCTGCCCAGCTCGGCGCATCCGGGGTCATGGCCTTTTCATAACGCTCGCTCCAGCCGCGGATCTGACGCTCGACATAACCTTCCGGCTTGCCCAGGTCGGCCAGGCCACAGGCGGTGTAGTCGACGCGGTGCAGTTCCACCAGGCGGTCGATGAAACTCTTGCACAGGGCCTCGGTACGGGCGGCATCGAGGCCCAGTTCCGGCGGCAGTTCGGAGCGCAGGATGATCCCCTTGACCCGCTCCATGACGTAGAACTCGGAACCGATCAGGCTTTCGTCGGTGCAGTGCGCATAGGCCTTGGGGCAGTACGGGAAGCCGTCCCGGAGCTGGTTGAGGATGCGGAATTCGCGGCCCATGTCGTGGGCCGACTTGGCCTTGTGGCCGAACGGTGGCCGCCGCAGGACGAACTCCTGCTCGGGGTACTGGATCAGGTAGGTGAGGTTCGAGGCCCCGCCGGGGAACTGGCTGATGCTCGGTTGGCCGCTGAGGCCGGGAATATGCGCCTTGAGGTATGGGTCGATCAGGGCGGCATCGAGTTCTTCGCCGGCACGGATTTGAGTGGACTGGTCAGTAAGCGCCATGCTTATCCCTTCTGCTTATTCTGGAGGCCAGAGATTATTGGCTAATCTAATGCTCGCCCTGCGTCGCTCACAAGCCTGAGCGGGCCTTATAGGTCTGGGTGTTGCAGGATGATCAGCGTTCCTGATGCGCGAGCCGGAATGCAGCGTAGCCGAAAAAGCCCGGTCTGGATCAGACCGGGCAGTTCTCGAAGGGGCAGGGGCGAAGCAGCGGGCTAGAGGCTTTCGTCAAGGAATTGCAGGACCGTGCCCATGCACGCCTGGCGTTCCTCGACGTGGGGCATGTGGCTGGAGTCTTCGAACAGCGCCCAGCGCGCGCCGGCGATCTTCTCCACGTAGGGTTTGACCACCGCTTCGGTCGCTTCGTCGTGGCGGCCGGAGATGACCAGGGTCGGCACCTGGACCCGGTGCAGGCGATCGATGATGGTCCAGTCCTTCAGTGAACCGATGACATGGAACTCGGTCGGGCCGCTCATGGTGTGGTAGACGGTCGGGTCGGCATCGACCTGGGCGAAGGTGCGCGCCACCTCTTCCGGCCAGGGACTGATGCGGCAGACGTGGCGGTCATAGAAGACCCGCGACGCCTCGACGTATTCCGGATCACTGTAGGTGCCGGCCTTCTCGTGCTTGAGCAGGGCCTGCTGCACCGCGGGTGGCAGTTGCTCGCGCAGGCGGTTGGCTTCGCTGACCCAGGTGCGCATGCACGATGGCGAGTTGGCGAGAATCAGCGCCTTGAGCCCGGCCGGCTGACGAACCGCGTGCTCGCTGGCGAGCATGCCGCCCCAGGACTGGCCGAGCAGCACGTAGTGCTGGCGGATGCCGAGGTGGTCGAGCAGGTTGTCCAGTTCGTCGAGAAACAGCTGGACGGTCCAGAATGAAGGGTCCTGATCGGGCAGGTGGGTGGACTTGCCGTTGCCCAGTTGATCGTAATGCACCACCGCGTGGCCGCTGGCGGCGATGTCCTTGAAGGCGTCGACATAATCGTGGGTGCAACCCGGGCCCCCGTGGAGAATCACCAGGGGTGTGCGGCCATTGGCCAGGTCACCGGTCACCCGATACCAGGTCTGGTAGGGGCCGAAGTTCGCAAAGCCTTCCTGTATTTCCTTGAATTCCATCTCGCCAAGCTCCCTGTATGCACGATGTGGGGAACGATAGCGAAACTGGCCGGCCGGCATAACTAGGTGAATTGCTAGGTTTTGCGGCTCAGTTGTCCAGCAGTCGATAGTGCACGGCGCGCAATACTGCCTGTACGCGGTTCTTCGCCCCCAGTTTGTGCATGGCCGAGGCCAGGTGCAGGGTCACGGTAGCCAGTGAACGGTGCAGTTGTTCGGCGATTTCCTTGGCGGTGAGCCCCTCGGCAGCCCATTGCAGGCACTCCCGCTCGCGCCGGGTCAGATGGATGTGCGGGTAGGCGCGTATCTCAGGGCTGAATAATGGGTAGGCCGCTTCCTGTAATGCGTGGGAAATAACGCTGAATTCTGTCAGGGTCTGCTGGGCGTCCTTTAGGACATATTTACCGTTGCCTGTGCGTAATCCCGTCAACGAGGCAAATCCACCCTTGGGCAGGTGAATCGGCACGCTCACGCCGCAAGTCATCTGGCGGTCATGCAGGTAGCTGGTCACGGGCGAGTGGCGCTGGTCGATGACCTTCTGCAGGGCGGTTTCGGCCTTGGGCCGGTAGGACCAGACGAAGGGCGAGGTGCTGTTCAGGGCCAGGTGTTGCACCGGGTCGATCTGGTAGAAACCCTGCTCGCACCAGAGCGAATGCCAGTCCGACGGGGTGTTGCGCACCTTGAGCAGCGACGGGGTGATCAGGGCGCCCTCGTGGTCCGTCGGTACCGGCGTGTAGTCGTAGACCAGGGCATCGAAGCCCAGCTGACCCGCCAGGACCATCGCGTTGTCCATCAGCTCATCCAGGGTGCTGCCGGATAAGCGGCGGGGGTCGACTTCAGTGAATTTGGTCTGCATCCTTTGCTCTCCTGAAAATTTCAATCCTGAAATCAAGCAAGTAGAATGCCACGCCTCGGCGAGGGACAGCCATACCAAACCTATAAGAATTGCTAGCTTATGGGCTAGGAAATTACCCGTTAGGGTGAAGCCGACAGGCCACAAGGCCTGCAACAGGGAGAGCGGCAATGTGGTACGAGCTGGAACCGGATCAGCGTTACACCCTTGAAGTCGATGGTCACAGCATCGTGGCCTACAGCTTCGGCAGCGGCGACGACGTGCTGCTGTGCCTCAACGGCGGCCCCGGCCTGCCGTGCGACTATCTGCGCGACGCCCATGGCTGGCTGAAGGAAAAGGGCCTGCGGGTGGTGGCGTTCGACCAGTTGGGCACGGGTGCCTCCGACCGGCCGACCGACCCGGCGCTGTGGGATATCACCCGCTACGTCGCCGAGGTGGAACACGTGCGCCAGGCCCTGGAACTGGGGCGGGTACACCTGCTCGGGCATTCCTGGGGCGGCTGGCTGGCGATCGAGTATGCGATCCACCATCCCGGCCACCTCAAGAGCCTGGTGCTGGAAAACACCGTCGGCGACATCCCCCACCTGACCCTGGAACTGGAGCGCCTGCGCAGCGCCCTGGGCAACGAGACCGTGGCGATGATGCAGCGCCATGAAGCCGAAGGGCGGTTCGACCACCCGCAGTACCAGGCGGCGATCACCTTGCTCAACTACCGCCATGTGTGCCGTCTCGACGAGTGGCCGGCACCGGTGCAGCGCTCCCTGGGCGACTGGAACATGGGACCCTACGAAACCATGCAGGGGCCCAACGAGTTCCTGTATGTCGGCAACCTCAAGGACTGGAACCGCATCGAGGAAATGAAGGCCTTCGAGATGCCGGTGCTGATCACCACCGGCCAGCACGATGAACTGACCCCGGCCTGCGCCTACCGGATGAAGCGGTCGCTGCGCGATGTCGAGCTGCATGTCTTCCCCAATAGCAGCCACATGCCGTTCTACGAGGAGCCCCAGGCCTACTTCCCGGTCCTGCTCGACTTCCTGCGGCGTCACCGGGGCGCTGCATGAACCTGCAGCGCTACCGTTTCATCCTGGCCCGGCCGCTGCAGCTGCTGCCGGTGCTGTTCGGTATCAGCCTAGTGACCTTCGTGCTGATCCGCTCGATTCCCGGCGATCCGGCGCGGGCCCTGCTGGGCTCGCGCACCACGCCGCAGGCGCTGGCCAATGTCCGGGCGCAGTTCGGCCTCGACCAGCCATTGCCGCTGCAGTACTTCTATTTCCTCCGGAACCTGTTGCAGGGCGACCTGGGGCAGTCGATCCAGTATCGGGTCGATACGCTCAAGCTGATTGCCAGCCGTATCGAGCCGACACTGACCCTGGTGCTGGGCAGCGTGCTGCTGGCGCTGTTGATCGCCATCCCGCTGGCGACCCTGGCGGCGCGGCACAAGGGCGGCTGGGCCGACAACCTGGTGCGGGTGTTCACCACCAGTGGCCTGGGGGTGCCGGCGTTCTGGCTGGGCATCATGCTGATCCTGGTGTTCAGCGTGCAACTGGGCTGGTTCCCGGTGACCGGCTACGGGCGCACCTGGCTGGACAAGCTGCACCATCTGACGCTGCCGTGCCTGACCATCGCCCTGGCGCTGTCCTCGGTGCTGATCCGCAACCTGCGTGCCAGCATGCTGGCCGAACTGCAGGCCGATCATGTCACCGCCGCCCGCGCCCGCGGCCTGTCCGAAGCGGCGATCCTGCGTCGGCATGTGCTGCCCAATTCCCTGGTGCCGACGGTCAACCTGCTGGCGGTGAACATCGGCTGGCTGATCAGCAGCACGGTGGTGGTGGAGAGCCTGTTCGCCATCCCCGGTATCGGCCAGTTGCTGGTGCGCGGCATTTTCGGCCGTGACTACATGGTGGTGCAGGGGGTGGCGATGGTCCTCGCCCTGGCGACGGTGGCGGTGAACTTTCTGGCCGACGTGGCCACGGTGGCGATCGACCCGCGGGTGAACGTCCGATGAGCAGCGCACAGACGATGACACTGCGACGCAACCTGCTCGGCCTGCGGCTGGGCAACGGCCGGCTGGCGATGGTCCTGGGCCTGGCGATTCTCGGTGGCTGGCTGCTGCTCGCGCTCTTCGCGCCATGGATCGCGCCCTACGATCCGATCCTGCAGGACACCGAGGTACGCCTGCTGGGGCCGAGCGCGGCGCACTGGTTCGGCACCGATCACTTCGGCCGTGACGTGCTGTCGCGGGTGATCTGGGGGGCCCGGGTCGACCTGCAACTGGCGGTGCTGGGGGTGGTCTTCCCGTTCCTGATCGGCACCGTGGTCGGCGCCCTGTGCGGCTACATCGGGGGTCGCTTCGATACCCTCTGCATGCGCCTGATCGATATCGTCCTGGCCTTTCCGTTCCTGGTGCTGATGCTGGCGATCATGGCGATCCTCGGCCCGGGCCTCACCAGCTTCTACATCGCCATGGCCCTGGTCGGCTGGGTGTCCTATGCACGGCTGATCCGCTCGCAGATCCTGATCCTCAAGCACAGCGATTTCGCCCTGGCGGCCAGGAGCCTGGGCTTCGGCCATGGGCGCATCCTGTTCCGCCACCTGTTGCCCAATGCGCTGTTCAGTTCGGTGGTGTTCGCCATGTCCGATGCGGTGCTGGTGCTGCTCAACGGTGCGGCGGTGAGTTATCTCGGCCTGGGGGTGCAGCCGCCGACGGCGGAGTGGGGCACCATGGTCGCCGAAGGGCAGAGCCTGATCACCAGCGCCTGGTGGATCTGCACGTTTCCGGGGATTGCCATCGTCACCCTCGCCATGGGCTTCAGCCTGCTGGCCGACGGTGTCGCCGAAGCCATGGGGGAGCGGACATGAGTCGTGCGCCGGTGTTGCAGGTACAGGAGCTCAGCGTGGTGGCCCACAATGGCCCGGTACCCCTGACCCTGGTCGACCGTCTGTCCTTCGACCTGGGCGAGGGCGAGATCCTCGGCCTGGTCGGGGAAAGCGGTTCGGGCAAGACCCTGGCCTGTCGGGCGCTGATGCGCCTGTTGCCGTCCGGCAGCCTGAGTGTCGAGGGCAAGGCCGTGCGCCTGGCCGGGCAGAACCTGCTGGCGCTGGACGAAAAGGGCATGCGGGCCATGCGTGGTCGGCAGATCGGCATGGTGTTCCAGAACCCCGGCAGCCATCTCGATCCGTTGATGCGTATCGGCGAGCAGATCGCCGAAGGCATCCGCCAGCACCAGCAGTGCTCGCGCCGCGAGGCCCGGGCCCAGGCCATCGAGGTGCTGCGCCAGGTGGGTATTCCCGACCCGCAGCGCCGGGTAGACAACTACCCCCACGAATTTTCCGGTGGCATGCGCCAGCGGGCGATGATCGCCGTGGCTCTCGGTTGCGAGCCGAAGGTGCTGATCGCCGACGAGCCGACCACCGCCCTCGATGTGACGGTGCAGGCGCAGATCCTGCGGCTGCTGCTGGACTTGCGCGATCAGCGCGGCCTGTCGCTGATCATGATCACCCACGACCTGGGTGTGGTGGCGCAGACCTGCGACTCGATCGCCGTGATGTATGCCGGTCGCCTCTGTGAGCATGGGCGCAAGCAGGACCTGCTGGCGTACCCGCGGCATCCCTATACCGCCGGGTTGGTGGCCTGCCAGCCGGCCGGTGGCGCCAGCCAGGAGCCGTTGCGCACCATTGGCGGCCAGCCGCCGTTGCTCGCCGACCTGCCGGCGGGTTGCCGTTTCAATCCGCGCTGCCAGCAAGCCGCGGCCGACTGCCGTGAAACCTTGCCGGACCTGTGGGCCCTCGACCAGGGGCAACGGGTCGCCTGTCATTATCCGTTGCGGGTCGGAGGTCAGCCATGAGCCTGCTCGAAGTCAAGGACCTGCACGTGCGCTTCGCCGCCCAGGGCCGCGGCCTGCTGGGGCTGCGGCGGCAATGGGTGAGGGCGGTCAATGGCGTGTCCCTGAGCCTGGCGGCAGGGGAGACCCTGGGCCTGGTCGGCGAGTCCGGCAGCGGCAAGAGCAGCCTTGGCCGGGCGATCCTGCGCCTGAACGATATCGCCTCTGGCCAGGTGCTGTTCGACGGTGTCGACGTCGCCCGGGGCGGTACCATCGAGCTGGAGCGACTGCGTCGCGAGACCGCGATGATCTTCCAGGACCCTTATGCCGCGCTCAATCCGCGCCTGAGCATCGGCGAGACCCTCGCCGAAGTGCTGCGGGTACAGCGCAAGGTGGCGCCCGCGAGGATCGCCGCGCGGGTCGAGGAATTGCTTGAGCTGGTCGGCCTGCGCCCCGAGCTGGCCGGGCGCAAGCCGGGCAGCCTCAGTGGCGGGCAGTGCCAGCGGGTCGGCATTGCCCGGGCCCTGGCGGTGGAACCGCGGCTTATCGTCGCCGACGAATGCCTGGCGGCGCTCGATGTGTCGATCCAGGGGCAGATCGTCAACCTGCTGCTGGAGCTGCGCCAGCGCCTGAATCTGTCGATCCTGTTCATCGCCCACGACCTGGCGATCGTCCGGCGCCTGTGCGACCGGGTGGCGGTGATGTACCTGGGGCAGATCGTCGAGCAGGGCAATGTCGAGGCGGTGTTCGGCGCGCCGCGCCATCCGTATACCGCGGCTCTGATCGACTCGATCCCCGATATCGACCCCGAACGCCGCCTGCCCGCCGAACCCTTGCCCGGCGAGCCGCCGAGCCCGCTGCAGGCCCCGAGCGGTTGCGCCTTTCATCCGCGCTGCCGGCAGGCCCGGCCCGCCTGTGCCGAGGCCCGGCCGCCCACCCATCAGCTCGAACACCAGCGTTACAGCTGCGTGCTCGAGCAACCGTTGTCGCAAACCCCAACCCCAACCTCGATTAACAGGGAGTTATACGCATGAGATCCAGGCACTTCAGACTGTTGAGCGCGGCCGCCCTGGCCGTCTGCTCGCTGGCGGCGGGCGTGGCACAGGCCGCGGGCGTGCTGACCATCGGTTGCCGGGAGGACAGCACCACCTTCGATCCCATCAAGAGTGCGCAGAACCGCGATACCTGGGTGTTCGCCAACGTCTACGACACCCTGGTGCGGGTCGACAAGGCCGGCACCGAGCTGCAGCCCGGCCTGGCGCAGTCCTGGTCGGTCTCGCCGGATGGTCTGACCTACACCTTCAAGCTGCGCGCGGCGAAGTTCTCCGACGGTTCGCCGATCACCGCCGGCGATGCGGCCTTCAGCCTGCTGCGCATCCGTGACAACAAGGCCTCGCTGTGGAGCGATTCGTTCAAGCTGATCGACAAGGCCGAAGCCAGGGACCCGCAGACCCTGGTGGTGACCCTCAAGACCCCATCGACCCCCTTCGTTTCGCAATTGGCTTCGCCGACCGCCTCGGTGCTGTCGCAGAAGGCCATCGAGACGATGGGCGAAGACGCCTATGCGGAGAAACCGGTGGTCTCCGGGGCTTTCGCCGTCAAGGAATGGATCCGAGGCGATCGCGTGGTGCTGGAGAAGAACCCGGACTTCTGGCAGGCCGCCAACGTCAGCCTGGATGGCGTGGAGTGGATCTCCATTCCGGATGACAACACGCGGATGCTGAAGGTCCAGGCCGGTGAGCTGGATTCGGCGATTTTCGTGCCGTTCTCGCGGGTCGATGCCCTGCAGAAAGACAAGAACCTGGTGGTTCACCTCGATCCGTCGACCCGTGAGGACCACCTGCTGATCAACCACGCCCACGGCGATCTGGCCAAGCAGCAGGTGCGTGAGGCACTGGACTACGCCATCGACAAGAAATCGCTGGTCAATACCGTGACCTTCGGCAAGGGCACCGTGGCCTATTCCTACATCCCCAAGGGCGGCCAGTACCACTACGCGGACAACCTGCAGCGCCCGTACGACCCCGAGAAGGCCAAAAAGCTGCTGGCCGAGGCGGGCGTCAAGGACCTCAAGCTCAACTATGTGGTCAACGCCGGCAACGAGGCGGACGAGCAGATCGCGGTCATGGTCCAGCAGCAACTGGCCAAGGTCGGCGTCACCGCCAACCTGCAGAAGGTCGACCCGACCCAGAGCTGGCAGATGCTGATCGACGGCGCCTATGACCTGTCGGTGATGTACTGGACCAACGACATCCTCGATGCCGACCAGAAGACCACCTTCGTCCTCGGCCACGACACCAACAACAACTACATGACCGGCTACCGCAACGAGAAGGTCAAGGAACTGGTGGCGGCGGCGCGTATCGAGAGCGACCCGGCCAAGCGCCAGCAGATGTACGTCGACCTGCAGAAGATGGCCAAGGCCGATGTCAACTGGATCGATCTGTACTACAGCCCCTACATCAACATCTCGCGCAAGAACATCGAGAACTTCCAGCAGAACCCGCTGGGCCGCTTCTCGCTGGAAGAGACGGTGAAGAAGGACGACAAGCTCGCCAGCAACTGATCGGCGAATGTCGGGGCGGTAGAACGCAAAAGCCAGGGAAATCCCTGGCTTTTGTCTTCAAGCGCTACGCTGCCGGTATCAGGCAGGGAACAGCTCGCTCAGCTTCATCGACAGCATCATGTCGCCTTCGACTTTCAGCTTGCCGCTCATGAAGGCCTGCATGCCGTCGGTGTCGCCGCTGACGATGCCCTGCATGGTTTCGCTGTCGGTCACCAGGGTCACGTTGGCGTCCGGGTTTTCGCCTTCCTTCAGTTCGCAGGTTTCATCCTTGACGATCAGCGAGAAGTGCTGGGTTTCATCGATACGGAAACCGAAGACAACATCCAGGCCGGTAGCGGCTTTCGAGTTGAACTTGGCTTTCATCGCTTCTACGGCTTTGGCTACAGCGGTCATGGTTCGATCCTTTTATGGGTGATTACAGCGACCCCAAGGGTCACGGTTGGCCGGCTCTCAGCGGAAGGTGATGAGTTCCGGCGCCTTCAGCAGTTGCAAGTGGGTCTGACTGTTGAAGGAAGCCAGGGCCACCTCGCGACCACGGAACTTGAGCTGGTTGAGCGAGGTGTTGACGATCTGCCAGTTAAGCTCGAAAGCCTGCCTGGCGGGAACTTGGGTGATCAGGTGGAGCAGGGCGGTGATGGTCCCGCCGGAAGTGAACACGGCAATCTTCTGAGTGTTGTCGGCGCGTTCCAGGATCCGCTGCAGGCCGCCATTGACCCGCTCGACGAAACCCAGCCAGCTTTCCAGGCCCGCCGGGTCGTGGCTGCCGTTGAGCCAGCGTTCGATGATCCGGGCGAAGATGCGCTGGAACTCGCCACGGTTCTGCGCGGCGTTGCGCAGGATATGCAGGGCCTCGGGTTCGTCCGGCAGCATGGCCGGCAGCAGCGCGCGGATCACCGCGTCGGCATCGAACTCGTTGAAGGCGGCATCGATCTCCAGCGGCGGCACCGGCATGCCGACCCGGGCGAACTGCTCCAGGGCCAGCTCCGCAGTGTGCTGCTGGCGACGCAGGTCGCCGGCCAGGCAACGATCGAAACTCAGGCCCAGCTCGGCCAGGTGCTGGCCGAGGACTTGCGCCTGGCGCACGCCGGTCGGCGAGAGGACGTCGTAGTCGTCCGCGCCGAAGGAAGCCTGGCCATGTCGAATCAGATAGATGCTGCCCACGTCCGCGTCATCCCGGTACGTTGATGTTCTGGCGAGGTTATGAGGATGCCGGAAGCCTGTCAATGAAAAAACATACGCTCGTTTGAAATGTCTGTTAGAGACTTGTATCGCGCGGTGACGGCGGCTGGCCGCAGGGCTGTCCCGACGGTATGCTTGGGGCGTCAAGCCGCCGGAACCGGGGCTGTCTGGATTTTTAAGGAGCTATCGTGGAGTTTCTCTCCGAATACGCCAGTTTTCTGGCCAAGACCGTCACCCTGGTCATCGCGATCATCGTGGTGCTGGTGGTCGCGGCTTCGTTGCGCAGCAAGGGCCGGCGCCGGTCCGCGGGCCAGTTGCAGGTCAGCAAGCTGAACGAATTCTACAAGGGCCTGCGCGAACGCCTGGAGCAGACGCTGCTGGACAAGGAGCAGCTCAAGGCGCTGCGCAAGGAACAGGGCAAGGACGACAAGAAACAGAAGAAGCAGAAGAAACAGCCCCAGGCCAAGTCCCGGGTATTCGTGCTGGACTTCGAGGGTGACGTCAAAGCCAGTGCCACCGAGAGCCTGCGCCATGAAATCACCGCGTTGCTCAGCCTGGCCACGCCGAAGGACGAAGTGGTGCTGCGCCTGGAAAGCGGCGGCGGCATGGTCCACAGCTACGGCCTGGCCTCCTCGCAACTGGCGCGTATCCGCCAGGCCGGGGTGCCCCTGACCGTGTGCATCGACAAGGTGGCGGCCAGTGGTGGCTACATGATGGCGTGCATTGGCGACAAGATCATCAGCGCGCCGTTCGCCGTCCTCGGTTCCATCGGCGTGGTGGCGCAACTGCCCAACGTCAACAAGCTGCTGAAGAAGCACGACATCGACTTCGAGGTGCTGACCGCCGGCGAATACAAGCGCACCCTGACGGTGTTCGGCGAGAACACCGACAAGGGCCGGGAGAAGTTCCAGCAGGATCTGGACATCACCCATCAACTGTTCAAGAACTTCGTCGCCCGTTATCGCCCGCAACTGGCGATCGACGACGTGGCCACCGGCGAGGTCTGGCTGGGCATTGCCGCGCTGGACAAGCAACTGGTCGACGAACTGCGCACCAGTGACGAATACCTGGCCGAACGCGCCAAGAGCGCCGAACTGTTCCATCTGCACTATGCCGAGCGCAAGAGCCTGCAGGAGCGTGTCGGCCTGGCCGCCAGCGCCTCGTTCGAGCGGGTGCTGCTCAACGGCTGGAATCGCCTGACCCGCCAGCGTTTCTGGTAACCCTTCCGCTCCCTGGCCGCTGGCGCCTCCTGTCGCCAGCGGCCAGGGGGCCAGCGATAAATACCCCTCCCTGTCGTCGCCCCGTCAATACGCTGGAACCTTCAATGGATTTTCAGGACGAGGCTCATGGCAGAAACAGGTTCCACGCTCGACAGTGCTGCGCCGGCAGAGTTGGGGGTGCATTTCGATACGGTCAGGGAAAAGATACCCGGTTGGCTGTACCAGGCCGGTGCGGCCATGCGCCAGTCGTTTCGCGAGCACCTGCTGGCGCTGGAAACCTCCAGGCATGAAGTGCAACAGATCCTCGCACAGTTGCAGGGTATCGAGCAGTTCTGCCGACCGTTGTTGCTCACGGCCCTGGAGAAGTATCTCAATACCGCCCTGGAGGTGGATCGCACCGAGTTCATCAGGATCGACGAGACCTACCTGCTGAGTATCTTCGAAAGCAGGCTTTATTCCTTCATACAGCGCCAGACGCTGCTGGGCGCGGCCCTGCAGAATTTTGAGGCTGGCGAGACCGAGCCGGGCGCGCTCAGGGGCAGGGGTATCATCAGGCTGCCCGGCCGCATACCCGGCCGGCGAACGGTGCTCGCGCCGGAGATCTTCGCCGGAATCTGCCGCGGCCTGGATCTCGGCAGGCATTACCAGGCGCATATCGACGATGTCTTCAAACCCGCCGACCGCGCTCCGGGCTCGGTCAATCGGCGTTTTCTCGACTATGACAAGCGTGCGCTGAGGGTCAGCGCCGATATCGCCTGCATGAAAGGGGCGATCACCTCGTCGGTGCATGATCTGTTGATACGCCTGGCCAACGGAGAAACCGACCTGAAGCTGGAAGGGGCCAGGGTTCATTGCAGCCGGATGAACCTGTTCGACATCGAGTCCTTCGGCTGGGTAGTGATCGGGGCGCAACTCTCGAGTGACACGGTCGCCCCTTGCATCGCCTATATTCCGGGGGATCCCCAGGCGCCCCTCAAGCGCTACAGCAGCTTCTTCTCCCTTGAGCAGGACCTGGCCCTCAAGCTGCAGTCCCCCGACTACCGGCGTTTTTTCAGCCGTTTCATCGCCGAGGAGCAACGCTTGCGTTTCCTCGCCACCATCCACGGTCGAATCGCGCTCAGGCGCTACGGTCGGCCGCCGATGGGCATCCTGCCGCGCCACGTAACATTGAGTGAAATCCCGATCGAGGGTGACCTGTTCGAGAGCCTGCAGCAGCAGCGCTACCAGCAGATCAAGGCTCATGCACGGCAGTTGGTGGTGGCCACGGCCGATGTCGATGCCCGGGTGCGACAGGCCAGGCTGGATGCCTACCTCCAGGCCGGGCTGAGCCTGCTGACCCTGGCCCTGTCGTTCGTGCCGGTGATCGGCGAGGTGATCCTGGCGGCGACCGTGGTGCAACTGGTCACGGACGTCTATAACGGGCTGGAGGCCTGGCACCTGGGGCAAAGGCACGAAGCCCTCGGTTACCTGATGGATGTGGCGGAGAATGTCGCGCTGTTCGCGGCCGGAGCACTGGTCATCGGTGGTGGCCGGGCGCTGTTCAAGTCGATCAAGGTATCACCTCTGGTCGACTCGCTGATTCCGGTCGAGGTCGGCGGACGCACCCGCTTGTGGAACCCCGACCTGGCGCCCTACGAGCGGGGCATCCGGCTGCCGGAGGGCACGATGCCCGACGAAACCGGGCTCTATCCGTTCGAGGGCAATCATTACCTGCCCCTGGAGGGCAAGCTCTACGTGGTGGGCTATGACCGCCAGCGCCTGTGCTGGCGAATCGAACATCCAGGCGGTGAGGCCTTCCATTCCCCGGCCCTGCGGCACAATGGCATGGGTACCTGGCAGACACTGCATGCACGGCCGGCGCAGTGGTCGGTGATGCAACTGTTCCAGCGCCTGGGGCGGCCGGTTGCCGGGCTGGGTGAACGGATCCTGCAGCAGGTCCGGCAGTTGTACGGCAGCGAGGTGCCCGCCCTGCGCCGCAGCCTGGTGGACAATCAGCGCCCGCCAGCGTTGCTGCTCGATACCCTCAAGCGTTTCCGAATCGACCAGGCCATCGAGCAATTCATTGCCGATGCGTCGGGTGCCCGGATACGGACCCTGGAGCAGGGTGATCTGCAACTGCGGGTGCTGACATCATTGCCGGGTTGGCCGGAAAACCGCGTTATCCATTTGTTCAATGCCGAGGGCGACATACTGCAAGAGTATGGCCTGCGTACTTCGGAGCAATTCTCGTCGTTGCAGATCAGCGAGTCGCAACTCAAGTCGGGCGATATGCTGAACCTGTCCCTGGGCATGCTGAGCGAAACCGAACGCCTGGAGCTGCTGGGCAGCACCCTGCCGGACCGGGCCGAGCGTGCCAGGGTACTGGCGCTACGCCTTCGACAGGCGGCGGCCCAGCGCCGACAGTGGTTGTTCGATACCTTGTACGAGGTCAGCGAAATGACCGACAACGCGCTCGAAAGGCGTATGCTCGACAGCTTTCCCGGGCTGCCCAGGAGCATCGCCGAGGAACTGATCAGCCAGGCCAGCGGTGCCGAGCTGGAGCAGATGAGCGAACGGATTCCGTTGCGTCTGGTCGAGGAGATTCGCTGGTACCTCAAGCAGCTCAGGCTCAATCGGGTCTGTGAAAGCTGGTATCTGGCCAGCAATGAAGAGCCCCAGGCCGATCGCCTGGCGTTGCATGCTCTTGAATTGTTGCCCGGTTGGCCGAAGAACCTGCGCCTGGAGCTGCGCCGGCAGCGGATCATCAGTGAGGCGGTCGAGGCGGTGGGCGCGGCGCAGGCCACGACCCTTCGTGTGCTGCTCAAGGTCGGTCACCAATACACGGCCCTCGATGGCGAAGGGCTGATCCTGGGGACGGCACAGGATATCTTCGACGCCCTGGCGCTGGCCTTGCCGCAATCGGCGCGCGAGAACCTCGGCTCTGGAGCGACGGTCAATGGCACCTGGCTTCGGGACCAGATTGTCCGCCGGGTCACCGTCGATTCGCAGAGCGGCCAGCGCATTCTGGGCCTGGCGCCGTACAGTCAGCGCTTCAAGCCGCCGATGCGCCTGGCCTCGGGACGTATTGGCTACCCGTTGAGCGACGTTGGTGCCGTTGTCGGTGACTCCGAACGCCTGAGCCAGCGGGTACGGGACCTGTACCCGGGTTTTTCCGCCGATGAAGTGAGAACGTTCATCACGTCGCTCGATCTTTCCGAACCGGCCTGCCTGATCGAGCTCGAGCGGCGGCGCGAGGAATATGAAACCTTGTCCGCCACACTGGACAGCTGGGTACAGCGCCAGACCTGGCGCCGGGTTCGCGGCAGCCTGCAGGTGGCCCCCGTGGCCATGGACAACAAGCAGCGGGTGGCGGAGGCTATCCTGGCCTGCTGGCGTCGGCAATCACCACGCAACCTGCTGGGCGGACGCCATTTCCATGAACTGGACCTGCTGGGCATGCGCGTCGGCGACCTGCCGCCGCTCACCGCCGATTTCAGTCATGTGGGGTTTCTGTTCATGAACGACATGGGCCTCAGCAGTAGCGAGCTGTCGTTTCTGACGAACTTTCGGCAGTTGCGCTGGTTGTCGATGGGGTTCAATCACCTCGATGGCTTGCCGGCAGCGTTGGCGGAAATGTCCGAACTGGTGCATCTGCATCTGCCAGGCAACCAGATCGTGATGAATACCCAGGCCCGCAGTGTCCTTGCCGGGTTGACCAGGCTCAAGTTCCTGAACCTCTCGGACAATCCGCTGGTATTGCCCCCGGATGTCAGCGGCATGCCCGCGTTGGAACACCTGCTGTTGCGCCATACCCACATCGAGGAGTGGCCCACGGGCCTGGGCCTGTTGCACCGCTTGCAGATGCTGGACCTGCGCGACAACCTGATCGTGACGATTCCCGAGTCGGTCTACGCCAATCCGGTCGCCATCAACCGGGTGATTCATCTGCACGACAACCCGCGGCTGTCGACCGGGCAGATGGAGCGCCTGCAGCGTTACGAACAGCAGACCGGGATCAACTTCGGCGTCGATACGCCGGCCAGGCGCCGCGTCCACGCCATTCACCGGACGCCCTCTCTGCAGGCCTACGACCGCTGGACCGTGGGCTTGTCCCGGGGGCAGAAGATGTTGAAAGAGCAGCAATGGCGAGCCCTGTTCCGCGAGCAGGGCGCGGGGGATTTCTTCCGCCTGCTGGCCGACCTGACGGCCACGGCCGAGTACCGCGAGGCGCGTGAGGCCCTGAGCAGGCGGGTCTGGCAGGTGCTGGATGCGGCCAGCCAGTACACCGATCTGCGCGAGGAGCTGTTCGTTACCGCGTCCCAGCCACAGACCTGTTCCGACGGTGCGGAACTGATCTTCAGTGACATGGAGGTGCGTACCCTGGTCTTCCAGGCCAGGGTCATGGCTGGCGACAGCCCGACGCTCACCGAGAGGAACCTGCTGAAACTGGCCAGGGGACTGTGGCGCCTGGACGAGATCGAGGCCCTGGCGCAGGTCGATGTCGAGGCACGCCTGCAGAAACCGGGCGTCCATGTCGACCCGCTGGAAGTCCGGCTGGCCTACCGGATCGGCCTGGCCAGCCGACTCGGCCTGCCGGGACAGCCCGCCCATATGACCTTCACCGAGTTGGCCGGGGTGCCGCAGCCGGCGCTGGATGCCGCCTATCTCAAGGTGCTCGAACGGGAGAAGAGCCCGGACTACCTCCGCTCGATGGCCGCGCGCGAGTTCTGGAGTGACCATCTCAAGGCCCGCTATCCCGAGCGCTTCGAGGCGATCAACAGCCGGCACCAGGCGGTGGTGCAGGCGCTCGATGCCCGGCGTACCAGTCGCCAGGACCCGGCGTGGCATGAATTCATCGATATCGAACTGGAGGCGCAGATGGGCGACCAGCTCAAGGCCTGGCGTGAAGAGCAGGGCAGGGAACTGGAGAAACTGACCGGAGAGATACTGCAAAGGACGCCGCAGGGGCAATTGTAGACGCCGGGCTTGGCCGGAAATCGCCCATAAGAGCACCGCAACATTCAAATCGATCAAGCATTTCGGCTTTTGCCGTGGGGCGAGCGGGCCCGGGCTCTGGCGAGCCCGGACCACGGCGTTTCAGCGACGACGGAACAGCGGCAGCGGTTCGTCGGTGGCGGCCTGGTAGGTCACCGAGAAGTCCTTGAGGCTTTCCAGGGCTTCATACGGGTCCTTGTCGGCACGCAGGGCAAAGGCATCGAACCCGCAGCGATGCAGGTAGAACAGCTGGTCGCGCAGCACGTCGCCGATCGCCCGCAGTTCACCCTTGAAACCGTAGCGGTCGCGCAGCAGGCGGGCGTTGGAGTAGTTGCGCCCATCGGTGAAGGCCGGGAAGTTCAGGGCGATCACCTGGAAGTGCTTGACGTCGTCGCCGATCTCCTCGGCTTCCTCGTCGGCGTCCAGCCACACGCCCAGGCCGCCGTCGCGGGCCTTGAGGGCATGGCCGTGGTCGCGCCACAGGGCCAGCGGGACGATCAGGTCGTCGCAGTTGGTGATGCCGTCGAGGGTCGCGTCCTTGGGCAGCAGGTGCCAGGTCTCGTCGACCACCTGGTTGTTCTTAATGATTCGCTGCATAGACGCGTTCCTTGAAGAGGTCGATGCCGATACGTTGGTAGGTGTCGATGAAGCGCTCGTCTTCGGTACGCTGTTCCACGTACACGTCGATCAGCTTCGAGATCACGTCGGGCATGTCGTCCTGGGCGAAGGACGGGCCGAGGATCTTGCCCAGGCTGGCGTCGCGGCTGGCGCTGCCGCCGAGGGAAACCTGGTAGAACTCTTCACCTTTCTTGTCCACCCCGAGAATGCCGATATGGCCGACGTGGTGGTGGCCGCAGGCGTTCATGCAGCCGGAGATGTTCAGGTCCAGTTCGCCGATGTCGAACAGGTAGTCCAGGTCGTCGAAACGGCGCTGGATGGACTCGGCGATCGGAATCGACTTGGCGTTCGCCAGGGAGCAGAAGTCGCCGCCCGGGCAGCAGATGATATCGGTCAGCAGGCCGATGTTCGGCGTGGCGAAACCGTATTCGCGCAGTTCACCCCACAGTTCGAACAGCTTGCTCTGCTCGACGTCGGCGAGAATGATGTTCTGCTCGTGGGAGGTGCGCAGTTGGCCGAAGCTGTAGCGGTCGGCGAGATCGGAGATCGCGTCGAACTGCTTGTCGGTGACATCGCCCGGGGCAACGCCGGTCGGCTTCAGCGACAGGGTCACGGCGACATAACCCGGCTTCTTGTGCGCGAGGGTGTTGCGCACGCGCCAGCGGGCAAAGCCCGGGTGCTGCTGGTCCAGTGCCGCCAGTTCGGCAGCCTGGTCTTGCAGCACCTTGTAGTCGGGGCCGACGAAGTGTTTGGCGATCCGCTGCACTTCGGCTTCGGTCAGGGTGGTCTGGCCGCCACGCAGGTGGACCATCTCGGCCTCGACCTTCTCGGCGAAGACTTCCGGGGTCAGGGCCTTGACCAGGATCTTGATCCGCGCCTTGTACTTGTTGTCACGACGGCCATAGCGGTTGTACACACGCAGGATGGCGTCGAGGTAGCTCAGCAGGTCCTGCCACGGCAGGAACTCGTTGATGAAGGCACCGACCACCGGGGTACGGCCCAGGCCACCGCCGACCAGGACCCGGAAGCCCAGCTCGCCGGCGGCGTTGTACACCGCTTCCAGGCCGATATCATGGACTTCGATGGCCGCACGGTCGGAACTCGAGCCGTTGATGGCGATCTTGAACTTGCGCGGCAGGTAGGCGAATTCCGGGTGGAAGGTGGTCCACTGGCGGACGATTTCGCACCAGGGGCGCGGGTCGATCAGCTCGTCGGCGGCGACGCCGGCGAACTGGTCGGTGGTGACGTTGCGCAGGCAGTTGCCACTGGTCTGGATCGCGTGCATCTGCACGGTGGCGAGTTCCTCGAGGATATCCGGAACGTCTTCCAGCGCCGGCCAGTTGAACTGGATATTCTGCCGGGTACTGATGTGGGCGTAGCCCTTGTCATAGTCGCGGGCGATCTTGGCCATCATCCGCGTCTGGCGCGAACTCAGTTGGCCGTAGGGCACGGCGACCCGCAGCATCGGCGCGAAGCGCTGGATGTAGAGGCCATTTTGCAGGCGCAGGGGGCGGAACTCTTCTTCGCTCAGTTCGCCCGCCAGATAGCGTCGGGTCTGATCACGGAACTGCTTGACGCGGTCCTCGATGATTCGCTGATCGTACTCGTCGTATACGTACATATTGATCCTGTTTTCAGGCTTTATAGGTCTGTCGAGGGCAAGACACCGTCGCCAGACCTGAACAATTCCGCGCGCACGGCCGCGCACTCCCAGGGGGAGCCGGCGAAAGATAGCAGTTTGCGGTTATGTGCAAAAATGATGTTTTTGAATATGAACATAACCAAAATCGATATGCTCCGCGAAGCTGCAAAGCCCTTGGTTGTGGTGGGGACAATTGTGGTCTTAACTGTCGATGAGTCTTCGAGCAATCACCGACAAAATCTACAAGAGGCGATGCGATGAGCAATCCAACCAAGACAAGGAAAAGCGACAGCGCGGTCGATGCCTGGGCCATCCTGTTCCTGATCATCCTGGTGGTGGTCACGGCGGTGTTCTGGGTCAGTCATCAGTGATCGGGCCGTTTGGCCTGGCCTGAACTGAAGGTCGTTCCCGGGTCTGTGTGCAGTCCGTTGTGGGGCTCAGGAATGAAAGGGGTGTAGTCGGATGCAGCAGCACGCGGTTCCCCGAAGGAGCGGGGAGCCGCGAAGTCTCGTGCGCATCAGACGCCGGCGAAGTGCAACACCAGCTTGACGATACCCAGCAGGGTCAAGGCGAACACGGCGGTGAACAGGATGCCCAGGATCACGAAATGGCTGGGCTTGCCGTGGGTGAAGTCGCGCGCCCGGTTTTTCCCGCTCTGCACGCCGAACGCCGCCGCCATCACACTGTGCAGCATCTGCCAGAAGGTCGGTGGCTTGTTATTGATAGGGTCGTCCATAAAGCCCTCCACACAGGTCTGTGTGTGGAGAGCATAGACAATTTCCGCGGTGGTCGCCGGGCGTGCGGTGAGACCTTCCCACGCGCGAACGTGGAGGTAACTGCAGAAGCCGGGCTTGCCCGCGAATCGCGTCAGTTGTCGTAACCCAGGTTCGGTGCCAGCCAGCGCTCGCTGACGGCCAGGTCCTGGCCCTTGCGCGCGGTGTAGCTTTCGATCTGGTCCTTGTCGACCTTGCCCACGGCGAAATACTGTGCCTGCGGATGGGCGAAGTACCAGCCGCTGACCGCCGCCGCCGGGAACATCGCGTAGTGCTCGGTGAGGAACACGCCGCTGCGACCGGCCTTGCCTTCGCTGGCCTCGGGGTCCAGCAGGCTGAACAGGGTGGCCTTCTCGGTGTGATCCGGGCAGGCCGGATAGCCGGGGGCAGGGCGGATCCCGCTGTACTGCTCCTTGATCAGCGCCTCGTTGTCCAGCTGTTCGTCCTTGGCATAACCCCAGTGCTCCTTGCGCACCTTTTCGTGCAGCCACTCGGCGCAGGCCTCGGCCAGGCGGTCGGCGAGGGCCTTGACCATGATCGAGTTGTAGTCGTCGCCCTTGTCCTGGTAGGCCTTGGCGACTTCCTCGGCACCGATGCCGGCAGTGGTGATGAAACCGCCGACGTAGTCGGTGAGGCCGCTGCCCTGTGGTGCGACGAAGTCGGCCAGGGAGAAGTTCGGCTTGCCGTCGGTCTTGATGGTCTGCTGGCGCAGGTGATGCAGCCTGGCCAGAGGCTGACCCTCGTCACCGTACAGCTGGATGTCGTCGTCCTGTACCTGGTTGGCCGGCCAGAAGCCGAACACGGCACGGGCGCTGATCAGCTTCTCGTCGATCAGCTTGTCGAGCATCTCCCGGGCATCCTTGTACAGCGCGGTAGCGGCTTCGCCGACCACTTCATCCTCGAGGATGCGCGGGAACTTGCCGGCCAGGTCCCAGGAGATGAAGAACGGCGTCCAGTCGATGTACTCGGCCAGGGTGCGCAGGTCGATATTGTCCAGTACGCGGGTGCCGGTGAAGGTCGGTTTGACCGGCTGGTACCCGCTCCAGTCGAACTGCGGCTTCTTCGCGATCGAGGCGGCGTAGCTCAGGCGTTCGGTGCGGGCGCTGCGGTTGGCGGTACGCTCGCGGACCTCGATGTATTCCTCGCGGGTGCGCTGGACGAAACCGGCCTTGAGCTCCTTGGACAGCAGTTGGGTGGCCACGCCGACGGCACGCGAGGCGTCGGTCACGTAGACCACTGCGTCGTTGCTGTAGCGCGGTTCGATCTTCACCGCGGTGTGCGCCTTGGAGGTGGTCGCGCCGCCGATCATCAGCGGCAGGTGGAAGTCCTGGCGCTGCATCTCCCGGGCCACGTGGACCATTTCGTCCAGCGACGGGGTGATCAGCCCGGACAGGCCGATGATGTCGCATTTTTCCTCGCGGGCCACCTGCAGGATCTTCTCCGCCGGGACCATCACACCGAGGTCGACGATGTCGTAGCCGTTACAGCCCAGCACCACGCCGACGATGTTCTTGCCGATGTCGTGCACGTCGCCCTTGACCGTGGCCATCAGGATCTTGCCCTTGGCTTCCGGCTTGTCGCCTTTCTCCAGTTCGATGAACGGAATCAGGTGCGCCACCGCCTGCTTCATCACCCGGGCGGACTTGACCACCTGGGGCAGGAACATCTTGCCGGCGCCGAACAGGTCGCCAACGATGTTCATGCCGGCCATCAGCGGGCCTTCGATGACTTCGATCGGGCGGGCGAAGGACAGGCGCGATTCCTCGGTGTCCTCGACGATATGGGTGGTGATGCCCTTGACCAGGGCGTGCTCCAGGCGCTTGTTGACGTCCCAGCCGCGCCACTCCTCGGTTTCGGCTTCCTTGGCGGCGCCGTCGCCCTTGTACTGGTCGGCGATGGCGAGCAGGGCGTCGGTGCCCTCCGGCGTGCGGTTGAGGATCACGTCCTCCACCGCGTTGCGCAACTCCAGCGGGATCTGGTCGTAGATCTCCAGCTGGCCGGCGTTGACGATACCCATGGTCAGGCCGGCGCGGATCGCGTACAGCAAAAACACCGAGTGAATCGCTTCGCGCACCGGGTTGTTGCCGCGGAACGAGAACGACACGTTGGACACGCCGCCGCTGCTCAGGGCATAGGGCAGCTCGTCGCGGATGTAGGCGCAGGCGTTGATGAAGTCGACCGCGTAGTTGTTGTGTTCCTCAATGCCGGTGGCAACGGCGAAGATGTTCGGGTCGAAGATGATGTCTTCCGGCGGGAAGCCCACTTCATTGACCAGGATGTCATAGGAGCGCTTGCAGATTTCCTTCTTGCGCGCCTCGGTATCGGCCTGGCCGACCTCGTCGAAGGCCATCACCACCACGGCGGCGCCGTAGCGCTTGCACAGCCTGGCGTGATGAATGAACTGCTCGACGCCTTCCTTCATGCTGATGGAGTTGACGATGCCCTTGCCCTGGATGCACTTGAGGCCGGCCTCGATCACTTCCCACTTGGAGGAGTCGATCATGATCGGCACGCGGGAGATATCCGGCTCGCTGGCGATCAGGTTGAGGAAGGTGACCATCGCCTTCTTCGAGTCGAGCATGCCCTCGTCCATGTTGATGTCGATCACCTGGGCGCCGGCTTCCACCTGCTGCAGGGCGACTTCGAGGGCTTCGGTGTAGTTCTCCTCGCGGATCAGCCGGGCGAACTTGGCGGAACCGGTGATGTTGGTCCGCTCGCCGACGTTGACGAACAACGACTGACGATCGATGGTGAACGGCTCCAGGCCGGACAGGCGACAGGCCTTGGGAATGTCCGGGATCACTCGCGGCGCATACGCCGAGACCGCCTGGGCGATCGCCGCGATATGCGCCGGAGTGGTGCCGCAGCAGCCGCCGACGATGTTCAGGAAGCCGCTCTGGGCGAATTCCTCGACCACCTTGGCCATTGCCTCGGGCAACTCGTCGTACTCGCCGAATTCGTTCGGCAGGCCGGCGTTGGGGTGGGCGGAGACGTGGGTGCTGGCCTTGTCCGACAGCTCTTCCAGGTAAGGGCGCAGCTCGCTGGCGCCGAGGGCGCAGTTCAGGCCGACGGAGATCGGCTTGGCGTGGGCCACGGAGTTCCAGAATGCTTCGGTGGTCTGGCCCGACAGGGTACGGCCGGAGGCATCGGTGATGGTCCCGGAGATCATGATCGGCAGTTCGAAGCCCAGTTCCTCGAAGACACCCTGGACGGCGAAGATCGCCGCCTTGGCGTTGAGGGTGTCGAAGATGGTCTCGATCAGGATCAGGTCCGAGCCGCCTTCGATCAGGCCACGGGTGGCCTCGGTGTAGTTCTCCACCAGTTCGTCGAAGGTGACGTTGCGGTAGCCGGGGTTGTTCACGTCCGGCGACAGCGAGCAGGTACGGCTGGTCGGGCCGAGGACGCCGGCGACGAAGCGTGGCCGGTCCGGGGTTTCCAGGGTTTTCGCGTCGGCCACCTGGCGGGCCAGGCGCGCACCTTCAACGTTCAGTTCGTAGACCAGCTCTTCCATGCCGTAGTCGGCCTGGGAGACGCGGGTGGCGTTGAAGGTGTTGGTCTCCAGGATGTCGGCACCGGCATCCAGGTAGGCTTTCTCGATCGAACCGATCACATCCGGACGGGTGATGACCAGCAGGTCGTTGTTGCCCTTGACGTCGCTCGGCCAGTCGGCGAAGCGCTTGCCGCGATAGTCCTGCTCCTCGAGCTTGTAGCTCTGGATCATGGTGCCCATGCCGCCATCAAGAATCAGGATGCGTTCTTTGAGGGCCTGCTGGAGAGCGTTGAGGCGAGCGCTGCGGTCGGACATGGGACTACCTGGAAAGACGGATACAAAAAGAGCCGCGATGATAGCAAAGCTGTACGGTTTGAGAGCATGTCGGGCTTTTCCATGAAAATCGCTCATGTTGAAACCTTGGCGACAGGGTAGAATCAGCGCGTTTTTTTACTTCCAGGACCAGGGATATGTCGCATCGCTTTGTCAGTGTTTTCTTACTGCTGCTGTTCAGCAGTGTCACTCAGGCGCAAAGCCCGGCCCCTGCGATTTCCTACACCCGTGATATACAACCGATCTTCACCGAGAAGTGCGTGGCCTGCCACGCCTGCTACGACTCCGCCTGCCAGCTCAACCTGGGCAGCGCCGAGGGGGCGGCGCGGGGGGCGTCGAAGCTGCCGGTCTATGATGGCGACCGCAGCAAGGCGCTCAAGCCGACACGTCTGTATATCGATGCGCAGACCCCGTTGCAGTGGCGTCAGAAGAAGTTCTATTCGGTGCTCGATGCCCAGGGCAGCCAGGCGGCGCTGATGGCGCGCATGCTGGAACTGGGGCACCGCACGCCGTTGCAGCCCAATGCCAAATTGCCGGACGACATCGTGCTGGGCCTGAACCGGCAGAACCTGTGCCCGTTGCCCGAGGAGTTCGACGGTTATGCCAGTGCCCACCCCCGGGAAGGCATGCCGCTGGCGGTGACCGGCCTGACCGACCGCCAGTACCAGACCCTGCGCGCCTGGCTGGCGCTCGGTGCGCCGATGGATGCCCAGCCGCTGGCGCCGACGGCCCGCGAGGCGCAGCAGATCAGCCAGTGGGAAAACCTGCTCAACGCCCCGGGCGCCCGGGAAAGCCTGGTGGCGCGCTGGCTGTACGAGCACTGGTTCCTGGCCCACATCTATTTCGATGGCGGCGAATCCGGGCACTTCTACCAGTGGGTGCGTTCGCGTACGCCCAGCGGCCAGCCGATCGACCTGATCAACACCCGGCGCCCCAATGACGATCCCGGCACCCAGGTCTACTACCGCCTGTGGCCGGTGCAGGGGGCGATCGTCCACAAGACCCACATCACCTATGCCCTCAACGCGGCGAAGATGGCGCGGATCAAGACCCTGTTCTACAGCGGCAACTGGCAGGTCAGCGCCTTGCCGGGCTATGGCCCGCAGCGCCGGGCCAATCCGTTCGAGACCTTCGAGGCGATCCCGGCCGCGGCGCGCTACCAGTTCATGCTCGACAATGCCGAGTATTTCGTCGACACCTTCATCCGCGGGCCGGTCTGCCGCGGGCAGATTGCAACCGACGTGATCCGTGACAACTTCTGGGCGCTCTTCCAGGCGCCGGAGCATGATCTGTACATCACCGACCCGAGCTATCGGGGCAAGGCCACGCCGCTGCTGGCGATGCCCGGGCAGAACGACGATGTCGGCAGCGTGCTGAGCCTGTGGCTGGCCTACCGGGACAAGCGCAACGAATACGAGTCGCTGCGCACCGAAGCCTATGCCGCCGTGCCGGCACCGAGTTGGTCGAGCCTGTGGGCCGGCAATGACAACGCCTTGCTGAGCATTTTCCGGCATTTCGACAGCGCCACGGTCAGCAAGGGGCTGATCGGCGAAGTCCCGCAGACCCTGTGGCTGTTCGACTACCCGCTGCTGGAACGCACCTACTATCAGTTGGCGGTGAACTTCGACGTGTTCGGCAACGTTTCGCACCAGGCCCAGACCCGGCTGTACTTCGACCTGATCCGCAACGGCGCCGAGCAGAACTTCCTGCGTCTGATGCCGGCGGATTCGCGCGATGGCTATCTCGACGACTGGTACCAGAACAGCGGCAAGATCAAGATGTGGCTGGATTACGAGCGTATCGACGACAGCAAGCCGAGCGCGCTGAAGCTCCATGGCAAGGACCCGAAACTCGACTTTGCCAGGCAGTTGCTGGCGCGCTACGGCGATCTCAACGTCCACCCGGACCCGATCAACCGTTGTGACGGCGCCTACTGCTCGCGGCCCAATATCGACCCGGCGCTGCAGGAGGCCGAACAGTCCCTGAGCCGGCTGGCTTCGCGCCCGGCGGCCGGGCTCAAGGTGATCGACCAACTGCCGGAGGCGACGATGCTGCGCGTCGAGACCCGTGGCGGCAAACGCGAGGTCTACAGCCTGCTGCGCAACCGGGCCCACAGTAACGTCGCATTCATGCTCGGCGAGGCCTACCGCTACCAGCCGGGCCTGGATACCGTGACCATCTACCCCGGCGTATTGAGCAGCTATCCGAACTTCATGTTCAACGTGCCGGCCGAGCAGGTGACCGCGTTCGTCGATGCCATGGAGCAGGCCCGGGATGCGGCGGCGTTCGAGCAGATCGTCCAGCGCTGGGGCATTCGTCGCAGCCACCCGCAGTTCTGGTTCTATTTCCACGACCTGACGACGTACCTCAAGGAAACCGACCCGGTGAATGCCGGTGTGCTGGACATGAACCGCTACGAGAACCTGTAGGGCGTGTCCTGCTGAAAGTAGCGACTGGGGGACGCCCCCAGTGCCCGCCGAAAGACCGTGGCAAAGGCGCCAGGGCTGCTGTAGCCCAGCTCCAGGGCGACCCGGGTCACGGCTTCACCGTTGCCCAGGCGCACCACGGCCGCCAGCAGGCAGGCCTGCTGGCGCCATTCGACAAAGCTGACCCCGGTATGCTGGCGGAACAGGCGGGTGAAGGTGCGGCGGCTCATGCCGGCGTCACGGGCCATGTCGTCGATGGCGACCTCCAGTGAGGGCTGGTCCAGCAGGCGGCGGCAGATCCGCGCCAGGCGAGGCTCCCGGGGCAGCGGCGCGTTCAGTGCCAGCCGGGGCATCCGGGCCATCTCGTGGAGCAGCAGGCCCAGCAGGTAGCTGTCACGCTCATTGCCGCTGCCGTTGCTGCCAACCTCGGCCGCCTGTGCCAGCAACTGGCGCAGCAGCTCGGAAACCTCCAGGACCTGGCACTGCCCGGCCAGTGCCAGGCGTTGCCCGGTTTCGGCCAGAACATAGGCGTTGAGCATGGTCACCGGGCCGCGCATGCACATGGCGTGCGGCAGGTCCGCGGGCACCCAGACGGCGCGTCCCGGCGGCACCACCCAGTCACCGTCGTCGGTGAATACGGTGATCACGCCACACGCGGCATAGGCGAACTGGCCGCGTTCGTGGCGGTGCGAGTCGAATCGCTGGCCGTCACGGTAGTCATGACGGGTGACGATGACGTTCTGGGTGCTGCTCGGGTAGAAGTCGGGCATGGGATAAAGGGGCAGGGGTTGATCTTTGGCCCATTTTTATCCTTATCTGGCCTTGAGTTGCAAGCGGGCCATTGCACCTGCGGGCAAAGTAGCCCGGAACTGATTATCCGGATGGTTTGCCATGCAGAAAAAACACCTGTTGCTCGCCGTGCTGGTCACGGCGGTCTGGGGCCTGAATTTCCCTGTCACCAAGCTCGGCCTGGCGCGAGTCGATCCCTTGCTGCTGACCGCGTTGCGTTTCACCCTGGCGGCGCTGCCGGGGGTGTTTTTCATCCGCCGTCCGCAGGTGGCCATGGGCTGGATAGCCGCCTACGGGATGATTTTCGGCGTTGCCATGTGGGGCCTGATCAACTTCGGCATCAGCCTGGGAGTGCCGCCGGGAACGGCTTCGTTGCTGATCCAGACCAGCGCCTTCTTTACCCTGGGCTGGGGCGTGCTGCTGTTTCGCGAGACGCTGAAAGCGTCCCAACTCGTCGGCGCGTTGCTGGCGGCCCTGGGGTTGGCCTGCGTGCTGTTCGGCAGCCCGGTGGGGGCGAGCAGGGCCGGCCTGCTGCTGGTGGTATTGAGCGCCGTGGCCTGGAGCCTGGGCAACGTGCTGATCAAGCTGTCACGGGTCAGGGAGGTGTTTGCCTTTGTCCTCTGGGCCAGCCTGTTCGCACCGTTGCCACTGTTGCTGCTGGCCTGGCTCCGGGGCGGCGTGACTCCCTTCGTCGAACTACCGGGGCAGATCGGCGCCGGCCTGCTGGGCTCGCTGGCGTTTCAGGTGTATGGTGCCACGCACCTGAGCTACTGGGGCTGGAACCTGCTGTTGCGCGAGTACCCGTTGTCCCGGGTGGCGCCGCTGTCATTGCTGATTCCGGTCTTTGGCATTCTCGGCTCGATCCTGCTGCTGGGGATCTGGCCAAGTCCGGCGGGTTGGCTGGCGAGCGCACTGATTTTCTCGGCGCTGCTGGTCGGCTCGACGAATGGGGTCTCGATGCTTTTCCGACAAAAATACTAGGACTTTGTCGAGTGGCGCGATTTGGCGTAGACTGACAGCAATCTGTGAGGAGATTCCATGAGCGCCATAACCATTACCGATGCCGCCCACGATTATCTGGCGGACCTGCTGTCGAAGCAGAACACTCCAGGGATCGGCATCCGCATCTTCATTACCCAGCCGGGCACCCAGTACGCAGAGACCTGCATTGCCTACTGCAAGCCGGGCGAGGAAAAACCGGAAGACACCGCGCTGGGCCTGAAAAGCTTCACCGCCTGGATCGATTCGTTCAGCGAGGCGTTCCTCGATGACGCGGTGGTCGACTACGCCACCGACCGCATGGGCGGCCAGCTGACCATCAAGGCGCCGAACGCCAAGGTGCCGATGGTCAATGCCGACAGCCCGATCAACGAGCGCATCAACTACTACCTGCAAACCGAGATCAACCCGGGGCTGGCCAGCCACGGCGGCCAGGTCAGCCTGATCGACGTGGTCGACGACGGCATCGCCGTGCTGCAGTTCGGTGGCGGTTGCCAGGGCTGCGGCCAGGCGGACGTGACCCTGAAGGAAGGGATCGAGCGCACCTTGCTCGAACGCGTGCCCGAGCTCAAGGGTGTGCGTGATGTGACCGACCATACGCAGAAAGAAAACGCCTACTACTGAGTCCGGTAGCAGGGCGTTCGCTGCCTTGAGTCGCAAGAAACGGTGCCTGTGAGCACCGTTTTTTATTGGGGGCAGGATTTGTGGTGCCTGTGTCGGCCCATTCGCGGGCTTGCCCGCGAATACGTCCTGAAGCTCGCTAGCGCCCCCGCAGGTAGTCGCGCAACCGCTCCTGCAGATACGGCACCCCCAGCGGATGCTCCAGGTACTCGGCAATCGGCATCATCCGCCAGTACTGTCCCTCATCGCCAAAATGGATCGCCTCGATCTCCGCCGGGACCAGTTGCCCCACCAGAAACCATGAGTGGCTGCCTGGCTGGGTGACGCTGGGGTAGCGTCGCGCCCACTCGATGCGTTCGGCGCCGATCCGCAGGGAGAACTCCTCGTCCAGTTCCCTCAGCGCGCATTCGCTCGGGGTTTCCTCGCCTTCGCGGCCACCGCCGGCAAAGTCCCAGTGGCCAGGATAGGGGATGCCGTCCTTCATGTCGCGCAGGTAGGTCAACAACTGATCGCCGCAGAGCAGTGCCAGCTTGGCTCCGGAAAACGTCGGTTCGGGCATCGTTCTTTTCTCCGCCTGTTCAGGGTCGATACAAGTGGGCATGACCGGCCCGATACAGGGATGATTCGCTGAAATGGTCGCTGCCCAGTACCCGTCCCACCAGGATCAGCGCCGTGCGCCGAAATCCCTTGGCCTCGACCTTGGCCTGGATGTCCGCCAATGTGCCCTGTACCCAGTCCTGGTCGGGCCAGGTGGCGCGGTGAATCACCGCAACCGGGCAGTCCGCGCCGTAATGAGGCAGCAGCTCGGCGACGATCTTCGCCAGATGGTTGACCCCCAGGTGAATCGCCATGGTCGCCTTGTGCCGGGCCAGGTCGCCCAGCTCCTCGCCTGCGGGCATCGCGGTCTTGTCGGCGTAACGAGTCAGGATCACGCTCTGGGAGATATCCGGCAGTGTCAGCTCGGCACCGAGCAGGGCCGCGCAGGCAGCGGTGGCAGTGACCCCGGGGACGATTTCGTGGGCGATGCCCAGCTCGCGCAGGTGGCGAATCTGCTCGCCTATGGCGCCGTACAGCGAGGGGTCGCCGGAATGCACCCGGGCCACATCCTGGCCGCGGGCATCGGCCGCCCTGATCAACTCGATGATCTGTTCCAGGTGCAGTTCGGCGCTGTTGATCACCTGGCTGGCGCCATGGCCCTCCAGCACGGCCGCAGGTACCAGTGAGCCGGCATAGATGATCACCGCGCAACTGCGGATCAGGCGCTGGCCCTTGACGGTAATGAGTTCCGGATCGCCGGGGCCGGCACCGATGAAATAGACGGTCATAAACTTCTCTGAACGGGCTGCGCGCAAGGTTCCATGGGCACCGGATTTATCCGCGAAGCCCTGACGGCAGTCGCTGGTTTCGCGTCGAACGCACGCGGAGCTCGCCGGGTGGGTTTGCGGGTAAATCCTGGGTTCACATGAACAACGCTCATGCAGGAGGAGGGGATTATCCAGGGTTTTGCCCGGTCCAGGCCAGTGCGAAGGTCGCCTGCGGGTGCTTCTGGCGTGAAATCAGCAGGCTTGCCGGGGACTGTCCCTGTTGTTCGGCCAGGGCCAGGGCGGCACTTTCGGCAACGCCGTGGCAGCCGGTATGGGCGAAAGCCAGGCTGGAGCGATGGCTCAGATGTGGCTCGTAGGGTTGCAGCGCCGTGGCGCTGAAGAACAGCAGTGGCAGTTGCAGTTGTCGAGCAAGTTCCAGCAATCCCGGCTCATGGCGTTTTCCATCGATACTGGCCAGTCCGGTGACTGCCGAGAGGTCGAGTCGACAGCTCTGCAGGGCACTTTCCAGCAGTTGCCGCAGGACCGACGCCTCGCAGCCTTGCCGGCAACCGAAGCCAGCCGCCAGGGCTGGCTGCGCGGGGGGCTTTGTCATGCCCGGTGCCGAGTGTCGGCCTTGCGACGGAACAGCCAGGCGCTGATCAGGCCCAAGGCCAGCCAGAACACCGCGTTGGTCAGTTGCGAGGCGATCTTGAACTGCGCCTCCAGCGCTTCTGGTGCCAGGCTGGAATGCACGTCCGGTTGCGGCGCGCCGATCACGTGGGGCACCACGACAATGGCCACGCCCAGCAGCTTGAGCAGCCAATGCCGGCCGAACACGACCAGGGCGATGGCCACGGCAGTGGAGGCCGCGGTGCTGGCCCACCAGATCTGCCGTTGCAGCAGGTCCGCCGCGGCGGTGCCGGGCAGTTCCGGCGGCAGGCCGAGGGTCGGTGCCAGGCAGAAGGTGGCGTAGCCGGCCAGCCCCCAGAGCAGCCCCTGGGAGGTGCGATTGGGCGTACGCAGGGTATACAGGCCGGCGAGCATCAGGGCGAAACCGACCGCGACCACCAGGTTGCCGCCGGTAGTGGAGAGCACGCGCTGCCAGCCATCTTCCGGCTCCCACGCGGCTTCATCGTGGCCTTCGTGACTATGCCCGGCCATGGCGGCGCCGGTGTGCTCATGGGCTTCGCTGGCCGGGGCCTTCTCGTAGGTTTCCGCTTCGAGAATCAGGGGGGCGACCCAGAAGCTTTGCAGCAGGGTCAGCAGCAGGGCGGCCAGCAGTCCGCTGAAACCGGCGGTTTGGGCGATACGCTTGATCATGGCAGGGTTCTCGGTGGCACGGCTCAGTGGCAAGGGAAGGCGGCGCTGTGACGTGTATCGTGGGCGGCGTTATGGACCGCATCGATGTGCGAGAACCCGGCGAAATAAACCAGCAGCACGCCGAGGACGCTGGCGCCGATGGCGGCGACGAGACGTTGGCTGCGGGTCGATGTGACGGTGCCGGAATGGCTGGCGGTGGTGACGGACATGGCGCTTCCCTCTGGGTCTTCAGCAGGCGGCCACGCGCAGAAAAACCTCGGCGGGCCGGGCCCGGAGGTTTCAACAGCGCCTGCCCACCGCAGGTTTGTCATTCGATATTTCCGGGCCGGTCTCCGGGCTCGCGAGGGGTTCCAGCCTGGCTCGAACCTTCCAGCATCACCTTCCCATGCCGGCTGGCACAGTGGATCTGACGCTTCTCTCGCTTACCGTTGCGGGGGCAGCACCGGACTTGTCAGGCATGATGAAGCATCCGCCGACGCACCGGTTTCCCGTTTCACCCTGTGAAGGGCACCCAGAACAGGCGAGTAGGAAAGCATGCCATCTACCGGTGCGTCAACTGAGCTGCAGGGTGACCACCGGGTCGAGAAAAGGTGGGGAGGGCTGCGGTAAAAAGCCGAACCTAAAGTTATTTCTAGAATAATAATCCCAATAAAAACAACTAGTTAGATAATGCTTTTAATCTTATCTCTGAGCTGATCGATCGAAAACGGCTTGCCGATCACCTGCATGCCGGCGGGTACTTCGAGGCTGTCGGCGTAGCCGCTGGCAAACAGCACCGAGAGTCCGGGGCGGACCTGGCACGCGGTCCTCGCCAGGTCTCGGCCGTCCATGTCGGGCAAGCCGACATCGGTCATCAGCAGGTCGATGGGGGTGGTGGTGTCATTGAGAAACTCCAGGGCCGCGTCGCTGCCGCTGGCCTCCAGGACCCTGAACTCCAGTTCCTCCAGCACATCGACAATCAGCATGCGGACAATGGCGTCGTCTTCGACGACCAGGATGGTGGAGCTGGCTGCGCACATAAGGGGTTTCCCAAAAAAGTGAAAGCGGAGCAGGAAGGTGCCTGTCTTTTGTATTGGTAAGCGGCCAATTGCCACAAGTTCTATTTCTTGTACAAAAATATTTTGCTGTACAAGAGAGTAGGATAGCGGGTCTGATTGATGCTGGGCAGTGCGAGGCAGGAAAATGCCTTCTACGCTGTGAGAAAAATGGATCCTTTTTTTACAAAATTACGTCAAACTCCTTGGTTTTCAAGACTTCCTCCGGGGCCCGAAATGAATTCACCGTCTTCGGTTGATGAGAGCAGTTTTCGCAAACTCCTGAGTCGCAACATCAGCTTGCCGCTTGGGGTGGGTGTGCTCAGCGCAGTGTTCTTCGTTTCCCTGATCAGCTATCTGCTTTCGGTGATCCAATGGGTGCAGCACACGGACCGGGTGATCAACAACATCAATGAGGTGATGACGCTGTCTGTGGACCTGGAAACCGGCATGCGCGGTTTTCTGATCACCGGCGATGAGCACTTCCTCGACCCCTATGAAGTCGCCAGGCCGAAGATCATTGCCGAACTGCGCGGCTTGCAGCAGTTGGTGGCGGACAACCCGCAGCAGGTCGATCGTTTCAGGCGCATCGAGGCCCTGCAGGGGGCCTGGACCGAATACGCGCAATCGATGATCGATCTGCAGCGCAGTAAGGGCGACTATCGCGAAGCGATCAAGGCCGGGCGTGGCAAGCGCCTGACCGACGAGATCCGCAGCGAGTATGCCAATGCCATCGACACCGAGCAGCAACTGCGCCTGTCCCGCAATGACGATGTGCGGCGTACCACCCTATGGAGCATCACTGCCTATCTGGTCTTCGTGCTGGGCCTGAGTGCGCTCCTGGCTTACGTTGGTAGAAGGGATTTACTAAATCTTTCAGCGAGTTATGGGAAGAATCTCGAGTCGCAACTGAAGAGTTCCGAGCGCCTTGAGAAGCAGGCCTGGCTGCGTGGCGGTCAGAACGAACTGTCCTCGCAGATGCTCGGCCAGCTCGGGCTGAGCCCCCTGGGGCGCAATATTCTGCAGTTCTGCGCCCAGTACCTGGGCAGTGCCGTGGGTGTCCTGTATGTCCGTGAGGAGCATGGTGGTTTCCGGCGCATCGCCACCTATGGTCTGTCTCGCGAGCAGGAGCAGCAGCGGGTCGAGGTCTTCACCGATGAAGGTATTGTCGGCCAGGCCGCCACCGAGGACCGCCTGATTCGTCTCGACGGACTTCCGCAGGACTACTTCAAGGTCAGTTCCGGTCTCGGCGAGGGGTTGCCACGCCACGTGGTGGTGGTGCCGACCCGCGACGATGGGCGAGTCAACGGCGTGATCGAACTGGGCTTCCTGCGTGAGCTCGTCGAGCGCGACATCGAATTGCTGGAGCTGATTGCCGGCAGTATCGGCACTTCCGTCGAGGCCGCCCGCTATCGCCAGCGCCTGCAGGAGGTACTGGCCGAGACCCAGCAACTCAACGAAGAGTTGCAGGTGCAGCAGGAGGAGCTCAAGACCGCCAACGAGGAACTGGAGGAGCAATCCCGGGTACTCAAGGAGTCCCAGGTGCACCTGGAGACCCAGCAGACCGAGCTGGAGCAGAGCAACGAGCAGTTGGCCGAGCAGGCCACTGCCCTGGCCGAACAGCGCGACGCACTGGACCGCAAGAACAGCGAGCTGAACCAGGCACAGGTCGAGCTGGAAGAACGGGCCGATCAACTGCAGCGTTCGAGCCGGTACAAGTCCGAGTTCCTCGCCAACATGTCCCACGAGCTGCGCACGCCGCTCAACAGTTCGCTGATCCTGGCCAAGCTGCTGGCGGAGAACCCCCAAGAAAACCTCACCGACGAGCAGGTCAAGTTCGCCGAGTCGATCTATTCCGCCGGCAACGATCTGCTCAACCTGATCAACGACATTCTCGATATCGCCAAGGTCGAGGCGGGCAAGCTTGAGGTGCGCCCCGAGAACACCAGCGTGGCACGGCTCGTTGAAGGCCTGGACAACCTGTTCCTGCCGCTGGCGAACGACAAGGGCCTGGGATTCAGCGTGGTGATCGAGGAGGGCGCGCCCGAGATGCTGTTCACCGATCGCCAGCGCCTGGAGCAGGTGCTCAAGAACCTGCTGTCGAACGCGCTGAAGTTCACCGAGCAGGGCCATGTCAACCTGACCGTTTCCAGCCGGCCCGGTGTCGGCATTGTCTTCAGTGTGCGCGACACCGGTATCGGCATTGCCGCCGAGCAGCAGGAAAGCATCTTCGAGGCCTTCCACCAGGCCGATGGCACCACCAACCGGCGCTACGGCGGTACCGGCCTGGGCCTGTCCATCTCCCGCGACCTGGCGGCGCTGCTGGGCGGTTCGATCAGTGTGGCCAGTGAGCCGGGTCGGGGCAGTGTGTTCACCTTGGCGCTGCCGCGCGAGTACACCATGGCCACCAACGAGGTCACCCAGGCTCCGGTGCCGGCCCACGTGCCGTCGATCATGGCGGCCAGCCCCCGTGTCGAGCCGCCGGCGGCGATCGAAACGCCGATCGAGCGTTTCGCCGACGATCGTGACAAGGCGCCGTTCACCACCCGCAGCATCCTGGTGATCGAGGACGAGCCGAGCTTTGCCCAGATCCTCTACGACCTGGCCCACGAACTGGGCTACCAGTGCCTGGTGGCCCACGGTGCCGACGAGGGCTTCGGGCTGGCGGCGCAGTTCATCCCGGATGCGATCCTGCTGGACATGCGCCTGCCCGATCACTCCGGCCTGACCGTGCTGCAACGCCTCAAGGAGCAGGCGTCTACCCGGCACATCCCGGTGCACGTGATTTCCGTGGAGGACCGCGTCGAAACCGCCATGCACATGGGCGCCATGGGCTACGCGGTCAAGCCGACCACTCGCGAGGAACTCAAGGAGGTCTTCTCCCGGCTCGAGGCCAAGCTGACCCAGAAGGTCAAGCGCGTCCTGCTGGTCGAGGACGACGACCTGCAGCGTGACAGCATCGCCCGGCTGATCGGCGACGACGACATCCAGATCACCGCGGTGGGGCTGGCTCAGGAGGCCCTGGACCTGCTGCGCGAGAATGTCTACGACTGCATGATCATCGACCTCAAGCTGCCGGACATGCTCGGCAACGAGTTGCTCAAGCGGATGTCCACCGACGAGATCCGCTCGTTCCCGCCAGTGATCGTCTACACCGGACGCAACCTGACCCGCGATGAAGAGGCCGACCTGCGCAAGTATTCGCGCTCGATCATCATCAAGGGCGCCCGCTCGCCGGAGCGCCTGCTCGACGAAGTGACATTGTTTCTGCACAAAGTCGAATCGCAGTTGTCCCATGAACGTCAGCGCATGCTCAAGACCGCCCGCAGCCGCGACAAGGTCTTCGAAGGTCGCAGGATCCTGCTGGTGGACGACGACGTGCGCAACATCTTCGCCCTGACCAGCGCCCTGGAGCACAAGGGTGCGGTGGTCGAGATCGGGCGTAACGGCCGCGAAGCGATCGAGCGGCTCAATGAGGTCGAGGACATCGACCTGGTGCTGATGGACGTGATGATGCCGGAAATGGATGGTTATGAAGCCACCGTCGAAATCCGCAAGGACCCGCGCTGGCGCAAGCTGCCGATCATCGCGGTGACGGCCAAGGCGATGAAGGACGACCAGGAACGCTGCCTGCAGGCCGGCGCCAACGACTACCTGGCCAAGCCGATCGACCTGGACCGCCTGTTCTCGCTGATTCGCGTGTGGTTGCCGAAAATGGAAAGGATCTAGTGCAGCAGAATATCGACATTGAAATACGCCTGTTGATCGAGGCGATCTACCTCAAGTACAGCTACGATTTTCGCGATTACTCCGGTGCATCGATCAAGCGCCGGGTCGTTCACGCCATGCGCCAGTTCGACTGCGCAACCATCTCCGCGCTGCAGGAACGGGTCCTGCACGACCCGGCGGCGTTCATGCAACTGCTGCAGTTCCTGACCATTCCGGTCAGCGAGATGTTTCGCGACCCCAGCCATTTCCTGGCGATTCGCCAGGAGGTGGTGCCGCTGCTGCGGACCTACCCGTCGATCAAGATCTGGGTGGCCGGCTGCAGCACGGGGGAAGAGGTCTACTCGATGGCGATCCTGCTGCGCGAGGAAGGCCTGCTGGAACGCACCATCATCTACGCCACCGATATCAATCCCAGTTCGCTGGAAAAGGCCAAGCAGGGGATCTTTTCCCTGGACAACATGCCTGCCTATACCCGTAACTATCAGCTGGCGGGTGGGCAGCGGGAGTTTTCCGAGTACTACACGGCCGCTTATGGCTATGCGATTTTCGACAAGACGCTGCGTGAGAACGTGACCTTCGCCGATCACAGCCTGGCAACCGACAGCGTATTCTCAGAAACTCAATTAATTTCATGTCGTAACGTATTGATTTATTTCAATAAAAAGCTTCAGGATAGAGCCTTTGGCTTGTTTCACGAGTCGCTCTGCTACCGGGGGTTCCTCGCGCTGGGCAACAAGGAAACCCTGGAATTTTCCTCCTTTGGCAAGCAGTTCGAGACCTTGGTCAAGCAAGAGCGGATCTATCGCAAGCTATGAACAGACTGGCCCTTGAGTTCACCCAGCGACAGCGTGTCGAAGCCATAGCGATGGGGGCTTCGGCTGGCGGTGTCGAAGCGTTGCTGACGGTGTTCGGCGAGTTGCCGAGAGGTTTCGGCCTGCCGATCATCGTCGTGCTGCACCTGCCCGAGGAGCGCCAGAGCCACCTGGCCGAGGTATTCGCCCGGCGTGTGCCGATGCCGGTCAGGGAACCGGCCGACAAGGAGCTGATCAGCCCCGGCACCCTGTATTTCGCGGCACCCGGCTATCACCTGTCGGTGGAGCAGGACCGCACGTTTTCCTTCAGTTGCGAGGCGCGCGTGCACTATTCGCGTCCCTCCATCGACTACCTGTTCGAATCGGCCGCCGATGCCTATGGCTCACGACTGCTGGCGGTGCTGCTGACCGGAGCCAACCACGATGGCGCCGGCGGACTGGCCCAGGTCAAGGCCCAGGGTGGCCTGACGGTGGTGCAGGACCCGCGCGAGGCGCGGGTGGCCACCATGCCCGAGGCGGCCCTGGCGCTGCATACTCCCGACTACATACTCCCTCTTCGCGGCATTGGCCGCCTGCTTGCCGAGCTGGAACGAATCGCATGCTAAGTACTATCCAGGCCAAACTGCTGATCGTCGACGATCTGCCGGAAAATCTGTTGGCGCTGGAAGCGCTGATCAAACGTGAGGATCGTGTCGTCTACAAGGCCCACTCCGCCGACGAGGCCCTGTCGCTGTTGTTGCAGCATGAGTTCGCCATGGCCATTCTCGATGTGCAGATGCCCGGCATGAACGGTTTCGAACTGGCCGAACTGATGCGCGGCACGGAAAAGACCAAGAACATTCCCATCGTCTTCGTCAGCGCCGGCGGGCGTGAGCTCAACTATGCCTTCAAGGGTTATGAAAGCGGCGCGGTGGACTTTCTCTACAAGCCGCTGGACACCCATGCGGTGAAGAGCAAGGTCAACGTCTTCGTCGACCTGTACCGGCAGAGCAAGGCCATGAAGCAGCAGGTCGAGGCCCTGGAACAGAGCCGGCGCGAGCAGGAGGCACTGCTGCGCGAGCTGCAGGCGACCCAGGAGGAACTGCAACGCGCGGTGCGCATGCGCGACGATTTCATGTCGATCGTCTCCCACGAGGTGCGCACGCCGCTCAACGGGCTGATCCTCGAAACCCAGCTGCGCAAGATGCATCTGGCCCGCAACAACGCCGCGGCCTTCAGCCTCGACAAGATGACGGCCATGGTCGAGCGTGACGAGCGGCAGATCCGGAGCCTGATCCGGCTCATCGAGGACATGCTCGACGTGTCGCGTATCCGTACCGGCAAGCTGTCGATCCGCCCGAGCCGCTTCGACCTGTCGCAGTTGGTGAGCAAGCTGCTGGAAGGCTTTGCTCCCCAGGTCCAGGCTGCCGAATCGACCCTCAACTTCGAGACGAGCGGGCCGGTGGAAGGCAACTGGGACGAGTTCCGTATCGAGCAGGTGGTTTCCAACCTGCTGACCAACGCTGTGCGCTACGGTGCGAAAAGCCCGATCGATGTCCGCGTCTATACACGGGACAATCAGGCCTGCATCGAGGTCCGTGACCGCGGTATCGGCATCAGCGAAGAGAACCAGAAACGTATCTTCCAGCAGTTCGAGCGGGTTTCGGCGGCCCATGCGGTCGCCGGGCTGGGGTTGGGCCTGTTCATTTCCGAGCAGATCGTCGCCGCCCATGGCGGTACCATCACGGTCAGCAGCCGGTTGGGTGAAGGCTCGACCTTTTGCGTTCACCTGCCGTTACAGGAAAACCGGTAAACCGACGCAACCTCCGGGCGGGCCGGTGGTCGTATGGGCAGAATTTTGAGAATGAAGGTTTTCCATGAGTGAAGATGCACAAGACGTCGTCCTGATCGTCGAGGACGACCCGTCGATCCTGATGGTGTTGTCGGCCTATCTGTCCAGTGTGGGCTATCGGGTGCTGCAGGCCGAAAACGGCGAGCAGGCATTCGAGATCCTGGCGACCAAGCCCAACCTGGACCTGATGGTCACGGACTTCCGGCTGCCCGGCGGGATTTCCGGGGTCGACATCGCCGAGCCCGCGATCAAGCTGCGCCCGGACCTGAAGGTGATTTTCATCAGCGGTTATCCGGCGGAGATCCTCGAGACGGACAGCCCGATCACCCGCAAGGCGCCGATCCTGGCCAAGCCGTTTGACCTCGATACCCTGCAGGAGCAGATCCAGCGCCTGCTGGCCTGACTCAGGCGTTGATCATTTCCCGCACCCTGGCCGTCAGCAGGTCCAGATTGAAGGGCTTGGTGATCATCTGCATGCCCGGATCGAGGAAGCCGCCGCGTACCGCCGCATGCTCGGCATAGCCGGTGATGAACAGCACCTTGAGCCCGGGGCGCAATTGGCGACCGATCTCCGCCAGTTGCCGGCCGTTCATCCCCGGCAGGCCGACATCGCTGATCAGCAGGTCGATGCGCTGGCCGGACTCCAGCACCGGTACGGCGGCATTGGCGTCCGCCGCCTCGACGAAGTGGTAGCCCAGCTCGCTCAACACATCGCGCACCAGCACCCGCACGGCCGGGTCGTCCTCGACGATCAGCACGGTTTCGCCTTGCGCGGCGTGTGAGGTCGGCAGCAGTTGCAGCGAATCGTCCTGCAGTGTCGGCTCGCCCTTGTAGCGCGGCAGGTAGAGGTTGACCGAGGTGCCCTGGCCGACATGGCTGTCGATGCAGACGTGGCCATGGGACTGCTTGCTGAAACCGTAGATCATCGATAGGCCGAGGCCGGTGCCCTGGCCGATCGGTTTGGTGGTGAAGAACGGGTCGAATACCCGGCTGATGATGCTCTCCGGCATGCCGCAGCCGGTGTCGCGGACCTGCAGCAGCACATAGTCGCCGGGTTCCAGGTGGCCCTGGGTCTGGGTGAAGGCCAGGTCCAGCGTCTGGTTGGAAGTGCTGACCAGCAACTGGCCGCCGTCCGGCATGGCGTCGCGGGCGTTGATTACCAGGTTGAGCAGGGCGCTTTCCAGTTGATTGGGGTCGGCTTCGGCGGTCCACAGCGCTTCGGCCAGGTTCATGCGCAGTTCGATGCTCTCGTCCAGGCTGCGATGGAGCAGTTCGCCCATGGATCTGACCAGCTCGTTCATGTCCACCGGCTTGGAGTCCAGCGACTGGCGTCGGGAGAAGGCCAGCAGCCGGTGGGTCAGGCCGGCGGCGCGGTTGGCCGAGGTCACGCCGAGGTCGATGAGGTTTTCCAGGTCTTCCAGACGCCCGCGCGCCAGTCGGCGCTTGAGCAGTTCCAGGCTGCCGATGATGCCCGTCAGCATGTTGTTGAAGTCGTGGGCAATGCCGCCGGTCAGTTGGCCGACCGCTTCCATTTTCTGCGACTGGCGCAGGGCTTCCTCGTTGTGACGCAGTTGTGCGGTGCGTTCCTCGACCTGTTGCTCGAGGGTTTCCAGGGTTTCCTTGAGTCGCAATTCGCTCTGGCTCAGGTCGATCAGCCGGTCGCGGGCTTCGTACTGTCGCCTTCGGCCGCGAATGGCCGACGTCACCTGGCTGACCAGGGTCGCCGGATGAAAGGGGCGCTCGAGGAAGGTGACGTTGCCCAGCTGGCTGCCGAAGCGGGAAGAGGCCGGTCGTTCCGGGCCGCCATGATGGGTCAGCAGGACGATCGGCAGGTCCGACCAGGCCGGTTGTTCCTGCAGGTGCTGCAGCAGCGGTTCGAGGTCGGTCGTCTGCAAGGCCTCGATGGCGATGATCAGCAGGCCGGCACCGAGCTTCAGTTCGTCGCACAGTGTCGGCAGGTTCTGCGCGATCACCCCGCTGAATCCGGCCTGTTCGAGGACCATCCGCGCAATCTGGCTGTCGCGCCCCCAGGGCGCGAGAATGATCGCCCGTTCGGAGACCTCGTCGCGCAGACTCACAAGTCTGCGTCCTGCAGCAGCGGCAGGTCCTCGCCGAGATAGGTCGGAACGCCGCGCAGCACGCCCTGGAAGGCCTCCAGCGGTTCGCCGATGGTCATCCCGCGCGGGCTGATGCGGTATTCGCGAATGGTCGACTCATGGGAGCCGGTGCGTTTCTTGATGATCGACATCGCCCGGCGCACCTGGCCGAGGGCCTCGAAGTAGCGCAGCAGGATCACCGTGTCGGCCAGGTAGGTGATCTCCACCGGGGCCTGCATGTCACCGACCAGCCCGTGCTGGGCGACGGTCATGAACGTCGCGGCGCCGCGGCGATTGAGGTACAGCAACAGTTCGTGCATGTGCAGGATCAGCGCGTTTTCTTCCGGCATGGCCGCCTGGTAGCCGTTGATACTGTCGATCACCACGGTCTTGATATGGCCCTCGTCCACGCAGCGCCGGACCTTGTGGGAGAACTCCCCGGGGGAGAGTTCGGCGGCGTCGACCTGGTCGATCCACAGGTTGCCGGTGGCGCGCAGGGCGGCAAGGTCGATGCCGATGTTCTTCATGCGCTCGTACAGCAGGCCCAGTTCCTCGTCGAAGATGAACAGCGCGGCCTTTTCACCGCGGGCCACGGCTGCCGCGGCGAAGATCATCGCGATCAGGGTCTTGCCGGTACCGGCCGGGCCGAGAATCAGCGTGCTGGAGCCGGTTTCGATGCCGCCGCCGAGCAGGGCGTCCATCTCCTTGATACCGCTGCTCAGCTGCTGGCGCAGGTACTCGCCGCGATGCTCGGCCGCCACCAGGCGCGGGAATACATGGACGCCGTCGTTGCTGATGGTGAAGTCATGGTAGCCGCCGCGGTACTTCTGCCCACGGTACTTGACCACCCGGACCCGGCGCCGTTCGGCGCCGTAGTTGGGCGCCAGTTCCTCGAGCCGGATCACCCCGTGGGCGACGCTGTGCACGGTCTTGTCGAGAGATTCGTTGGTCAGGTCGTCGAGCAGCAGGACCGTGGCGTCGTAGCGCACGAAGTAATGCTTGATCGCCAGGATCTGCCGGCGGTAGCGCAACGAACTCTGGGCCAGCAGGCGGATCTCGGACAGGCTGTCGAGCACCACGCGGGTCGGCTTGACCCGTTCGACCGCCTCGAAGATCTGCCGGGTGGCTTCGCCCAGTTCCAGGTCCGAGGAATACAGCAGGCTCTGCTGGTGTTCGGTATCGAGCAGGTTCTCCGGCGGCGTCAGCTCGAAGATCTCGATGTTGTCGTCGAGGTCCCAGCCATGGGAGCTGGCCCCCTGGCGCAGTTCCTCCTCGGTTTCCGAGAGGGTGATATACAGCGAGCGTTCCCCGGCGGCGGCGCCAGCCAGGAGGAACTGCAATGCGACGGTGGTCTTCCCGGTACCGGGTTCGCCTTCGAGCAGAAATACATGGCCGCGGGACAGGCCGCCGGAAAGAATGTCGTCCAGGCCTTCGATGCCAGTGGCTGCCTTGGGTGTGCTGGGGGCAGTGGATGTAGTCAATTCCAGGGGCTCTTTTGACTGGGAGTTCCTTACTGGACCTTCAGCGTCACCCACGGTTCCCCACTTCAACGGCGCTATTGTGTCTGTGTGGGAGGGCTACAGGCCTTGCTGCAACGCCGGGTCATCCGGATTCTGCTGCTCCAGCTGGGCCAGCAGGATCTGCACGTTCTGCAACTGGCCGCTTTCCTTCCAGTAGGCGATCAGCAGTACCCGGGCCTTGCGGTTCGCCGGGTGGCGCTGGACCAGTTCCTCCAACTGGCGCTGGGCGGCCTCGAGCTGGTCGAGATCATGCAGGGTCGTGGCGAGCTTGAAGCGGTACTCGCTGTTGTCCGGCTCCAGTTCCACCGCCTTGGCCAGGCTCAGCAGCGCATATTCGCTCTGCCCGTGGTGCAACAGCCACACACCCAGGGCATGTTGCAGGTAGGCCGACTGCGGTTGCAGCTCCAACTGCCTGGCCAGCAACTGGCGGGCCTGGTCCGGCTGGTTGCGTTTATCCAGCAGTTCGACCTGCGCGACCACTGCCTTGAGGTTGTTCGGCTCCAGTTGCGAGACGCGTTCCAGGGACTGCTGGGCTTCGTCCAGCTGCCCCTCATGCAGGTACAGCCGGGCCAGCTGGAACTGCGCCTCGGCGCTTTCCGGCTGGGCCTTGAGGGTGCGTTCATATTCGTCGACCACCTGCTGCAGCGGACCGAAGTACAGTCCCTGGTCGTCCGGTGAGAGGCCGAGCATGGCATTGGCCGCGGCGAAACGGACTTCCTGTTCGCTGTCTTCCAGCACCGGCCCCAGCAGCAGGCTGCGCTGGGCCCCTGGCACCAGCCCGACGATGCTCTGGATCGCCGCTTCGCGCACCAGCGCCGACGGGCTCTGCAGGTCCGCATCGGCCAGTTTCAGTGCGCGCGGGCTGGGGTAGTTGGGCAGTTCGGCATGCAGCGCGGCGCGACGGATGTCCGAGAGGTCGGTGCGCGCCAACTGCTGATAGAGCACCCGCGCGGCCCCCGGCAGGCCGTTGTGCGCCTGCTTGAGCGCCTGGCCGTAGTTGACGTGCGGCGCCTGGGGCGCGGCCAGCTTGCCGGGCAGCTTGTGCCAGATGAAGCCGAGGGCGAGCAGTAGCGACAGGCTGATCAGCAGATAGCGGCGGGGCTTCGTCATGCAGGGTCCGTGAGCTGGCGAGCTTTTCGTGAGGTTGCCAGCTTCGGTCAGCAGCGTCCCGGAGTCAAACCCCGGGGCTCAGTTGAGGACGTATTCCACCGGTTGCAGCGGTGGCGGCAGGTCGCGGTGGCCGAGGCTGGCGAGGATTTCGCGTTCCACGGTGCGCAGGATCGCGCTGCAGGGCAGGTCGTTTTCATCGAAGCCGAACGGGTCCTCCAGGTCGTCGCCAATCTCGTCCAGGCCAAGGAAGGTGTAGCTGACGATGGCGGTGAACACCGGCGTCAGCCAGCCCAGCGGTTCGGCCATGGCGAAGGGCAGGAGGATGCAGAACAGGTAGATGGTCCGGTGCAGCAGCAGGTTGTAGGGGAAGGGCAGTGGTGTCAGCTTGATCCGTTCGCAACTGGCCTGGACCTGGCTGAGGCTGAGCAGCAGCCCGGCGAACACCGTATAGCGCCATTCGCTGATCAACCCCTGGTGCGCCAGGGCCTGGCAACGGGCGCCGATGCCTTGCAGCAACTGGTCGGTGACATTCGGGTGGCCGGGGTCTGGCATGGCCTGCTGCCAGGGACTGATGGCCTGGCGTTCGTCTTCCCGGCGCAGGCGGGCGATCAGGCCATGGGCGAAGCCGCAGAGCTCGCGCAACAGCACGGTGCGCTGCGGACCCTCGCCGAGCACCTGGCTTTCGCGGATCAGCGAGCGGATATCGATGATCATCTGCCCCAACTGTTTGCGGCCTTCCCACCAGCGGTCGTAGCAGGCGTTGTTGCGAAAGCTCATGAAGATCGACAGCGACAGGCCGAGCAGGGTGAACGGCGTGGCGTTGACCTTGGAAAAAAGCTCCGGGCGCGCGGTTTCCACCAGCACGATGACTGCGGCGAGGAGGGTCACCATCAGGCAACGCAGGGCAATCCGGCGGGCGATCGAACCCTTGAGGGAAAACAGGATGGCGAACAGGTTCGGCTTGGGACGGACGATCATGGGCAGGAACTGCTTGAAGCGCGGGGTTTACGCAGGCGTAGACTAGAAGTCCGGGTCGGGCTTGTCCAATCGCTTTATCCGACGGTTTGATCGACGAGGTCTATCAAGGTGGCGTTGAATGCGGTCTTGACTGATCAGCCATTAAAAAGGGATGGATCCGCTGCCGGACTCATCCCTTTCCTGCAACCCACTCAGCCAGCCTTAATAGCGGGCCGGGCGATAAATCGGCGGGTGGGCGGGATAACCGCCGCTGTAACCGCCTGAGAAGCCATAGTCGTAGCCTGCATTGTACTGCATGGCAAGAGCATGGGTGTTGCCCGCTATGTAACCCGCTTTATAGCCACTGTTGTACCCATTGTTGTATCCGACAGTGTAAGCCGAAGCGTAACTCAGGGGTCTGGCGGGCACGTTACTATGGCAAATAGTGCGGCAGGCGAGCGCGGCCTGGCTGGGTGTCGCGATCAGCGGGCAGATAATCCCCGCTGCAACCAGCAAGGCCGATGCAAGCCCTTTTCGGGAGCGCAAGGAGTACGCCGTTTTTGTCTCCCCGGAACAGGCCGACGACGAAAGAACGATAGAAGTCATTTCAGTATCCCTCTGGATCAAACCAATACACTCAGGTGCAAACCCTGAACCCTTCACGTGCCCGCCTCAGGGGGTGTTGGCGACCACGCCGTCTCCCTGCTGGCTTACGCTCGCGTCTTCGCTGATGCCTGCGGTATAGGCGCCATTGGGAGAAATGGCGTCGGCACAGTCGTTGCCACCGGCGCCAAGGGAAGTGATCGGGATGAGCGTAGCGCCGGTGATATGGTAGGCAAAGGCTTCACTTTCACCATTGACCTCGCCGCAACCGACGACGATGCCATTGTTGGAAATCGCCTTGGCGACGGCTTGCGAACTGCCCGACAAGAGTGGGATCGGGATGCCGTTGGTACCTGTTGCGGGGTCCCAGACGAAGGGCCCGGTCAAGCCGCCGGCTTTCACCCGGTTGCCGGTGATCTGCCCCGAAGCATTCATGGCTACCCCGGAGTTACGCAATGAGGTACTGCCGTTGATGGTCGTCATCACCGCTGGCGCGCTGGTACCGCCGGCCGGCCATTGCACGGTTTTATACACACCGGGCGTGCCGCTGCCGGTGCCGGTGTAGTAGCAGGTGCCGAGGATTTGTCCGATTGCATTGATTACACTGGTCTCGCAGTAGCTGGCCCCGCTGGGCAGCTGTAACACGGTAAAGCTGCTGGGGAGAGTGGTCCAGAGCACGGCCAGGTTTTTTCCCTGGCCTCCGACCCCTGCCGGGCAATTGCCGATGACCGAGGGGATCGCAGCGTCATTGATATCCACCACGTTGCAGTTGTCGACCGAGCCGAGCAGCGGCGGTTGCAGGAGGTTCGCCGCCCCGGCCGCACTCCAGTACACCGGAGAGGTCACCCCCGTGGGGCTGATGCTGTTGCCCACCACGATACCTGCCTGGTTGACGGCAACGGGCTCTGTCTCTACGTCAGCTACCAGGTGCAGCGCGGCGAGAATGGGCAGCGGTTGCAGTTGCACAGGGGCTGCACTGGGATTGTTCAGATTCCACTTGACACCCTGGCCTACTTCGTTGGCGTCTTCACAGGTGCCAATGGCCACGGCAGTGCTGAGCGGCGCATTATTGACCGCGTCGGCGGTGCAGCTCGCTTGCACGCCACTGGCGGAGGCGAACAGGGAGGGCAGGGCCGTGGCCCCGCCAGCGGTAGTGTCATAGACGGCTCGGGTGATGAAGTTTGTGCCTTCGGCCCTGCCCACAGCCACATGGGAATCATTGATAGCGGTCACCAGGGTATTGCTGAACGAGCCGTTGCCGATGCTATAGGCCCATCCGGCAGCCTGTGCCGTCATGGCCAGGTTGGCGACGGCGATAGCCAGGCCAAGTGAGGTGACAAGACGAGGGGGAATTTTCATGACGCTTCTCCTTGCGATGAGTGAGCGCACGATCTATGCGCGTCCTTAACGTACCCAGCGCCTGCTTCCCCGGTAACTGTCAGAAATGACAGTTCGTTAGAGTATTTCGGAGTTGATGAAATATCTTGTAACACTATCGCCCGGTGTTGTTCATGCATGAAAAAAAGCCCCGCAACCCAAGGGCTGCGGGGCCGAAGCGGTCGGAGGGGCATCCAACCGGGAGAGCTTGAATCAGTTGCTGGCGACGGTCTGCGGCGTGAAACCGCCTCCCAGTGCCTTGTAGATCGCGACGATGCCGCGATACAGGTCAACCTCGGCCTGGGCCTGGCTGTCTTCCGCGGCCAGGCGTTCGCGCTGGGCATCGAGCAGCACCAGGAAGTCCACGCTGCCTTCGCGATAGCGGATCGCGGCCAGGTCGGCGGCGGCACGGCTCGATTCGCTCTGGCGAATCAGCGAGATCAGCCGCTGCTGGCGCTTGCCGTAGTCGGTGAAGGCGTTCTGCGATTCCTCCAGGGCCAGCAGCACCTGCTGTTCGTAAGTCGCCAATGCACCTTCGGCCTCGGCATTGGCGCCGCGCAGGCGGGCCCGCACGCTGCCCAGGTTGAACGCCGGCCAGGTGATGCTCGGGCCCAGGGCCCAGGCATTGGCTGCCGACGAGCCGATCTGCGAGCCACGCCCGGCGGTGAAGCCGAGGAAGCCGCTGAGGCTGACCCGTGGGAACAGGTCGGCCTTGGCCACGCCGATCCGCGCAGTGGCGGCGGCCAGCTTGCGTTCGGCGCTGAGGATGTCCGGCCGACGCTGCAGCAGGTCACCCGGGTTGCCAATGGCCAGGGCCTTGGAAATCGCCGGCAGCTCCTTCGGGCTCAGGTCCACCGTCAGGCTGTCCGGACGCTCGCCGAGCAGGGTCGCGATGCGGTTCTTCTGCCGGGCCTGCTCGGCCTGCAGTTGCGGCACGCTGGCCTCGACCGCCGCCAGGCGGGCATCGGCGCGGACCACGTCGAGCTGGTCGCCGACTCCGGCATCGCGCAGGCTTTCGGTGATGCCCCGGGACTCCTGCTGGTTCTTCAGGTTGGCCAGGGCGATCTTTTCCCGCAGTTGCGCGCCGCGCAGTTGCCCGTAGGCATCCACCAGTTCGGCGATCATCGTCACCTGCAACTGGTACAGATCGGCTTCGGCCGCCTGCTGGTCGGCGTCGGCGGCCTCCAGGTTGCGCTGGATGCGGCCGAACAGGTCGACTTCCCAGGCCATGTCCAGCCCCAGGTCATAGCGTTCGCTGTTGACCCGGCTTTCGGTCTGGCCAGGCACCTGGCCCTTGCCGAGGTTGGCGCTGGCGCGGCTGGTGATGGTCGGCATCGCATCGTCGCTGACATCGTCGCGGATCGCCCGCGCCGCCTTCAGGCGGGCGAAGGCGACGCGCAGGTCACGGTTGCCGCTCAGGGACTGGGTGACCAGCTGGTTGAGGGTCGGATCGTCGAACTGTTGCCACCAGACACCCTCGAAGCGCGCACGGTCGAAGTTCCTGCGATCGGCGCTGTCATCGCTGGCGGCGCTGATCTTCGCCGCCGGGGTGTCGGGGGTCTTGTAGTCCGGGCCGACGGCACAGGCGCTCAGCGCCAGTACCAGCAGGCTCGGGAGAAAGGCCTTCATACTGCTCATTGTTGCGCCTCCAGCTTGAGGGCCCGGGCAGCCTTGCGAGCTTCACCATGCTCGACAAAGCGGCGGATCAATACATAGAACACTGGGGTCAGCAGCAGACCGAAGAAGGTCACGCCGAGCATCCCGGAGAACACCGCCACACCCATGGCATGACGCATTTCGGCACCGGCACCGCTGGAGAACACCAGGGGTACCACACCCATGATGAACGCCACCGAGGTCATCAGGATCGGCCGCAGACGCAGGCGGCAGGCTTCCAGTACCGCGCTCAGCGGGTCGAGACCTTCTTCCTGCTTGTCCTTGGCGAACTCGACGATCAGGATCGCGTTCTTGCACGCCAGGCCCACCAGTACGATCAGGCCGATCTGGGTGAAGATATTGTTGTCGCCACCGGACAGGATCACCCCGGCAATCGCCGACAGCAGGGTCATCGGTACGATCAGGATCACCGCCAGCGGCAGGCTCCAGCTTTCATACAGGGCCGCCAGTACCAGGAACGCCAGCAGGACGCAGAGCGGGAACACCAGCAATGCGGTGTTGCCCGAGAGGATCTGCTGGTAGGTCAGGTCGGTCCACTCGTAGGTCATGCCGTTGGGCAGTTCCTCCTGCAGCAGCTTCTCGATCGCCGCCTGGGCCTGGCCGGAGCTGTAGCCCGGGGCCGCGGCACCGTTGATTTCGGCGGTGATGAAGCCGTTGTAGTGCATCACGCGGTCCGGCCCCGAGGTGTCGCTGACCTTGATGAAGGTCGCCAGCGGGATCATCTCGCCCTTGTTGTTGCGGACCTTCAACTGGCCGATCTGGTCGGATTCGAGGCGGAACTGCTGTTCGGCCTGGACGTTGACCTGATAGGTACGACCGAAGCGGTTGAAGTCGTTGGCATACAGCGAACCCAGGTAGATCTGCAGGGTGTCGAAGATGTCGCTGACGGCCACACCATGGGTCTTGGCCTTCTCGCGATCGATGGCGGCATCGACCTGCGGCACGTTGACGGTGTAGCTGGTGAACAGGTTCGCCAGCTCCGGCACGCTGTGGCTCTTGGCAATGATGTTCATGGTTTCCTTGTACAGCTCGTCGTAGCCCAGGTTGCCCCGGTCCTCGATCTGCAGGCGGAAGCCACCGATGGTGCCCAGGCCTTGAACCGGCGGTGGCGGGAAGATCGCCATGTAGGCTTCCTGGATCCCGGCGTACTTGCCGTTCAGCGCACCGGCGATGGCGCCGGCCGACTCACTGGGGTCCTTGCGCTCGTCGAACGGCTTCAGGGTGACGAACACGATGCCGGCGTTCGGGCTGTTGGTGAAACCGTTGATCGACAGGCCGGGGAAGGCCACCGCGCTTTCCACGCCAGGCTGTTTCAGGGCCAGGTCGGACATGCGCTTGATCACGTCCTCGGTACGGTCCAGGCTCGCCGCGTCCGGCAGTTGGGCGAAGGCCACCAGGTACTGCTTGTCCTGGCCGGGCACGAAGCCGGTCGGGGTGGTCGAGAAACCGAGCCAGGTCAGCACGATCAGGCCGGCGTAGAGCACCAGCGCCACGCCGCTGACGCGGATGACACGGGCCACCGCGCCGACGTAGCCATGGCTGGCGCGGTCGAAGAAGCGGTTGAACGGACGGAACAGCCAGCCGCCGAGCAGCGCGTCGAGGAACCTGGAGAAACGGTCCTTGGGCGCATGGTGGTCCTTGAGCAGCACCGCGGCCAGGGCCGGCGACAGGGTCAGCGAGTTGAACGCCGAGATCACGGTCGAGATGGCGATGGTCAGGGCGAATTGCTTGTAGAACTGGCCGGTCAGGCCGGAAATGAACGCCGCCGGGACGAACACCGCACAGAGCACCAGCGCCGTGGCGATGATCGGGCCGGTCACCTCGCGCATGGCGCGCTTGGTGGCTTCCACCGGGCTCAGGCCCAGGCCGATGTTGCGCTCGACGTTTTCCACCACCACGATGGCGTCGTCCACCACGATACCGATCGCCAGTACCAGGCCGAACAGCGACAGGGCGTTGAACGAGAAGCCGAACACATGCATGACCGCGAAGGTACCGATCAGCGACACCGGTACGGCCACCAGCGGGATGATCGAGGCGCGCCAGGTCTGCAGGAACAGGATCACCACCAGAACCACCAGCACCAGGGCTTCGAACAGGGTGTGGATCACCGCCTCGATGGAGCCACGGACGAAGATGGTCGGGTCATAGACGATGCTGTAGTCCATGCCCTGGGGGAAGTCCTTCTTCAGCTCTTCCATTTTTGCCCGGACTTCGTTGGAAATCTCGATGGCGTTGGAGCCGGGACGCTGGAAGATCGGGATCGCCACCGCCGGCTGGTTGTTCAGCAGCGAGCGCAGGGCGTACTGACTGGAGCCGAGTTCGACCCGGGCGATGTCTTTCAGGCGGGTGATCTCGCCGTCGTCGCCGGCACGGATCACGATGTTCTCGAACTCCTCCTCGGTGACCAGGCGGCCCTGGGCGTTGATCGACATCTGGAAGCTGGTGGCGTTCGGGGCGGGCGGGGCGCCCAACTGACCGGCCGCGACCTGGCGGTTCTGTTCGCGGATGGCGTTGACCACGTCGGTGGCGGTCAGGTTGCGCGAAGCGGTCTTGTTCGGATCGAGCCAGACCCGCAGGGAGTAGTCGCCCATGCCGAACAGTTGCACGTCACCCACGCCACCCAGGCGCGCCAGCTCATCCTTGATGTTGAGCAGGGCATAGTTGGACAGGTAGAGCATGTCGTAGCGCTGGTCCGGCGAGGTCAGGTGCACGACCATGGTCAGGTCGGGCGAGGCCTTGTCGACGGTGATACCGATCCGGGTCACCTCGGCCGGCAGCTTGGGCTCGGTACGGGTGACGCGGTTCTGCACCTGCACCTGCGCGTTGTCCAGGTCGGTGCCCAGGGCGAAGGTGATGGTCAGGGTCAGTTTGCCGTCGGCGGTCGACTGCGAGGACATGTAGAGCATGTTCTCGACGCCGGTGATCGCCTGCTCCAGCGGGGCGGCCACGGTTTCGCCGATCACCTTTGGGTTGGCGCCGGGGAAGTTGGCCCGCACCACCACGGTCGGCGGCACCACTTCCGGGTATTCGCTGATCGGCAACTGGAACAGCGAGATCGCACCGGCGATCAGGATCAACAGCGACAGTACGGCCGCGAAGATCGGTCTTGATATGAAGAACTGGGAAAAATTCATCGTGTGTATCCCTTAACCGCGTGGAGTCGCTGCGGCCAGCTTGTTTGCCTGGGTCGGGGCGGCCTTGGCCGGGGCGACCTGGGGCAGGTTGCTGGCTTCCAGGGCTTGTCGTTGTTGCGCCAGGGCGGCGAGGGTTTCCTTGCTGGCCATCGGGATCACTTCAGGATCCACCGGTGAACCCGGACGCACGCGCTGCAGGCCCTTGACGATGACGGTGTCATCCTTGTTCAGGCCGCTGCGGACGATGCGCAGGCCTTCGATCTTCGGACCCAGCTCGACGGTGCGGTAGGCGGTCTTCTTGTCGGCATCCATCACCAGCACGAACTTCTTGCCTAGGTCGGTGCCGACCGCTTCGTCGTTGATCAGCACGGCGTCGTAGGTGCCGCTGCCAACCAGCTTCAGGCGGGCATAAAGGCCTGGGGTGAAGCTGCCGTCGCTGTTGTCGAACACTGCGCGACCGCGAATGGTGCCGGTGCGTGGGTTGACCTGGTTGTCGACGAAGTTCATCTGGCCCAGGTGCGGGTTGCCGGTTTCGTTGGACAGGCCGAGGTAGACCGGCGTGGTCTGGCCGCGCTTGCCCTGGCGGGCCAACTGGGTGTACTTGAGGTAGACCCGCTCGTCGGCGTCGAAGTAGGCGTAGACCTTGTCGGTGGAGACCACGCTGGTCAGCGGCGTGACATCGGCGGTGACGATGTTGCCGGCGGTGATTTCGGCACGGCTGACACGGCCGGTGATCGGCGCGGTGACGCGGGTGAAGCTCAGGTTCAGACGCGCCAGGTCCAGTTGTGCCTGGGTCGCGTCGACCGCGGCCTTGGCTTCCTGGGCGGTGCTGGTACGGGTGTCGGCCAGCTCGGTGGAAATCGCGTTGCTGGTCAGCAGGCGCTTGCCGCGTTCGGCTTCGTTGGCGGTACGGTTGGCCGTGGCGCGGGCCTGCTGCAGTTGGGCTTCAAGGCGATGGACTTCGGCCTGGTAGGGGCGGGGGTCGATCTGGAAGAGCAGGTCGCCCTTCTTCACCAGCGCACCCTCGGTGAAGGCCACCTGGTCGATCTGGCCGGAGACGCGCGGACGGATCTCCACGGTTTCCGGAGCCTCGAGGCGCCCGGTGAATTCGTCCCATTCGTTGACGGGTTGTTCGATGACCTTGGCCACGCTGACCTTGGCCGCCGGCATCGCGCCGCCTGCTGCCACCGGTGCCTTACCGCAAGCGCTCATCACCACGACTGCCAGGGCCGCGAGAGGGAAGCGCAAAAGTTTAAGTGACTGTTCCATGGGGGGAGTCCGCCAATCTATTGAGGATGGGCGGATCATGCGTTGGCCGCTGATCGCACACGAATCGAATGAAGCGAAGGTAACTATCATTCGGAATGATATGAGCGCGCAGCCAGCCCTCTAGCATGCGCCCTTCGTTAGCAGCCTATCAATGATTCCAACTGCAATTCACCGTTGCCGGGGATGCAAAGACCGCTCCTGCAAGGCCGCTTGGTGTAACTTTTCGGCAAGTGATTGATCTGGCTCAGTTCTTTACTGGCCGTAGACTCGACAGGGCTGCAAAAATATTTAATGAGAATCAGTATCAAAAGCTAATGAGATGGCATACCATGCGCCGGCTTTTTTTGGCGCCTATACCCTCTCATTTGGCTCTTTTACTAGGATTCATTGTTAATGCGTCGCACCCTGATTTCGATTTGCGTGCTTCAGGCGTTTGCCTCGTCCGTTTGGGCAGAGCAGAACGCCGCGGAAAAGACCACCCTGGAATTGCAAGCCACCGATGTCGTCGGTACTGCGGACTATGAAACCGCACAGGGGCCGGTCAAGGGCTATCGTGCTACACGCTCAGCCAGTGCGACGCGCACCGATACCGCGATTCACGAGACGCCACAGTCGATCAGCGTGGTGCCCAAGGATGCCGTGGAGGATATCGGCGCGACCCGCCTGCAGGACGCGCTCGACTATGCCGGCGGCGTGGGACGGGCCAACAACTTCGGCGGGCAGGGGCTGACCACCTTTACGGTTCGCGGCTTCACCACGGGGGAGTTCTACCGCAATGGTTTCCCGATCAACCGCGGCTACCCGAACATGCCCGATGCCAACACCATCGAACGCCTGGAAGTGCTGCGCGGGCCGGCCACCACGCTCTACGGCCGCGGTGATCCCGGCGGTACCTTCAACGTGGTGTCCAAGCAGCCGCTGGCCGAGCGCACCGTCACGCTGGGCAGCCAACTGGATGATCAGGGCATGAAGCGCGGGACCCTGGACGCCTCGGGCCCGCTGGATGAGGAAGGGCGCCTGGCCTATCGGTTGAACGTGATCGGCGAGGGCGGAGACACCTTTCGTGATCACGTCGAGACCGAACGCTATGGCGTGACGCCGGTGATCGCCTGGCAGGCCACCGACGATACCAAAATCACCTTCGAGGGTGATTTCATGCGCAACAACCACCCGCTGGATCGCGGTGTGACGCACTATGCCAAGCAGGTTGGCACGGCTTCGCGCGATACTTTCTTCGGTGAGAAGGACGCGGGCAAGCTGCACAACGACAACAACATGGCGCAGGTGCGCTTCGAGCATCTGCTCAACGAGAACTGGACGTTGGGCGGCGGTTTCCAGTGGCTGGACGGGACCTTGCAGGGCAATGCGGTCGAGGCCAACGGCATCGGCACCGATGGGCGTACCTTGGGCCGCAACTTCAACTACCGCAAGCTGGAGTGGACGGACAAGGACGCCCAGTTGAACCTGACCGGGCATTTCGCCACCTGGGGCCTGGAGCACACCTTGCTGACCGGCGTCGAGTACGAGGACTACGACTACAAGTCGATCATCCGGCGCTCCAGCGGTGCCGTGGGTTCCTATACGGTCGACCTCTTCAACCCGGTGTACGGTCAGGCGCGGCCGGCGCTGACCCGCACGCCGACCCATGACAAGGAAAACCTCAAGACCTACGCGGCCTTCGTGCAGGACCAGGTGGCCTTGACCTCGCGCCTGAAGGTGCTGGCGGGGGCTCGCTTCGAGCGTTTCGAAGATGACTATGAGTCTTTTGTGACGGGCGTGCCGAGCTGGACCAAGAGCGAAAACGGCGTGACCTCGCGTCTTGGGGTGATCTATGACCTGACCGACACGCTGGCGGTGTATGCCGACACTGCGCGTTCCTTCAAGCCCAACAGTGGCGCCAGCCGCCAGGGCGGGGGTTTCGACCCGGAGAAGGGGAAATCCTATGAAGTGGGGATCAAGTGGGAAGCACTCGATCGTCAGTTGAGCGTCGATGCGGCGATCTATCAGATCGACAAGCGCAACGTGCTGACCGCCGATCCGGTTGACCCCATCACCTTCAAGGTCGCAGCAGGTGAGGTCCGCAGCCGCGGTTTCGACCTGAACGTGACCGGCAACCTGACGCCGCAATGGCGGGTGATCGGCGGCTATGCCTATGTCGATGCGGAAGTGACCAAGGACACCACGATTCCCAAGGGAACCCGCTTGATGAACATCCCGCGCAGCAGCTTCAGCCTGCTCAACGTTTATGAGTTCCAGGAGGGTGCGCTCAAGGGGCTGGGCCTGGGTGTCGGGGGCAAATACGTCGCCGAGCGTGCCGGCCAGACTGCCGCGACCGGCTTCTCCATGGGCAGCTACACGGTCGTCGACCTGCTCGGCTTTTACAAGGTCAACGAGAAGGTGCGGCTGAACCTGGATGTGAAGAACCTGTTCGACCGTGACTATGAAGAGGGCGCGTTCGGTAACGTCTATGCCTATCCGGGTGCACCGCGCACCATTCAGGTTGGCGTTTCCTACACGCTCTAGACCCAACGGCGTTGGCCCGCGGGCTCAAGGGTAAAGCTTCGCGGGCAAGCCCGGCTCCTACAGGAAGGTGTCGTACACAAGTTTCGTGTATGCCGCGCCCTTGCAGAACCGGGCTTGCCCGCGAATACGCCAACCGCCTCACCCCAGCCCTCCACTCATCCATCTCCGCATCTAGAATCAGGCATACCCTTAATTCTTTCGATGGGCCTTCAGCCATACCCTTATCGGCCGATAATCGGTTAAGGGTGTGCGTCCTTTGCCGAGGTGTGTCATGTTCAATAGAAAACTCAAAGATGAACTGGCGGCCAGGACGGCCGAGATGGAGAACTACAAGGGACTGGTTGCCGCGCTCGACCGCTCCATGGCGGTGGTGGAGTTCAGCCTGGATGGCAAGCTCATCCGCGCCAACGAGAATTTTTCGAAAACCATGGGCTACCGTGCAGACCAACTGCCTGGTAAGTCCCACAAGGACTTCTGTGACCCCGAGCTGGTCCACAGCCGCGAGTACAGCGAGTTCTGGGCCCAGCTGCACGCCGGGAATTTCGTTTCCGGCACGTTCAAGCGCGTCAACGCCCAGGGCCAGAATGTCTGGCTGGAGGCCAGCTACAACCCGGTGCTGGATGAGCAGGGCCAGGTCTGCAAGGTGGTCAAATACGCCCTCGATGTCACCAGCCAGGTGGTCAGGGAGGCCGACACCGGCGCCAAGCTGGCGGCACTCGACCGGGCGATGGCGGTGATCGAGTTCGACCTGAGTGGCAATATCCTCTGGGCCAATGACAATTTCCTCAGCACCATGGGCTATGCCCTGAGCGACCTCAAGGGCAAGCATCACCGGCTGTTTTGCGAGTCCAGCCTGGTCAACAGCAGCGAGTACAGCGATTTCTGGCGTCGGCTCAACGCCGGCGAGTTCTTCAGTGGCCAGTTCAAGCGCATCGGCAAGCACGGCAAGACCGTCTGGCTCGAAGCCACCTACAACCCGGTCTTCGATGCCGCTGGCAAATTGAGCAAGATCGTCAAGTTCGCCAGCGACATCACCGAGCGTGTCGAGAAATTCGAGGCGGACTCCCTCGGCGCGGCGCGGGCCTACCATATTTCCGCCGAGACCGAGCGCGTCGCGGAACAGGGTGAGCAGGTCATCCAGCAGACGGCCAAGGAGATGCGCCTGATTGCCGACAACATCGGCAATTCGTCGCGCCTGGTCGGGCAACTGGGCGGCCGTTCCGAGGAGATCACGGCCATCGTCAATACCATCCGCGGCATCGCCGAACAGACCAACCTGCTGGCCCTCAACGCCGCCATCGAAGCGGCGCGGGCCGGTGATCAGGGGCGGGGCTTTGCCGTCGTGGCGGACGAGGTGCGACAACTGGCCGGACGCACCAGCCGTTCGACCACCGAGATCGCCGAGGTGATCGGCAAGATCCTCGCCGAAACCCGTGATGCGGTGGCGAGCATGCATGTCACCCAGGAGGGGGCACAACGTGGCGTCACCCTGGCCGACCAGGCCGGCTCGGTGATTCTGCAGATCCGCAGCGGCACCAGCGATGCGGTGGAGGCGGTGAGCATGTTCGCGTCCAAGCTGGAGGAGTCCGACATCATTCCGAAGACGGCGGTTGGCTGGGTGGGATAGGGACCGGTTCGTGAGCGCCTGCCGGCCCATCGACCGGCAAGGCCTCTGGAAGCGGTCACTGAGCCTCGGTACGGACCACGTCTGGCGGTCTGTCTAGAGCGTCCCCGCCTGACGCAGCAGCTCGATCCGTTCGGCGGGCACCAGCGTGCGCAGGGTCTTGTACAGCGCACGCGTTTCCAGCAGGTTCCACACCCGCAACATGGTTTCCAGGGCATCCAGGGGCTTGCTGATGAAGTCCTTCGCGCCCAGCGCCAGGGCGCGCAGGCGGGTGTCGCGGGTCGCGTCGGCGGTCAGTACGAGAATCGGCAGGTACTCGCCCGCCGGAATGCGCCGATTCAATTGTTCGAGGATCGCGAAGCCGTCGAACTCCGGCATGTGCAGGTCGAGAATCACCAGGTCCGGCTCGAAGCTGTTGAACAGGTCCAGGGTTCGTAACGGCTGGGTGCTGCTCAGGACGTTGCTCAGCCCCTCGCGCACCAGCAGTTGCTCCATCAGGTCGAGGTTGGGGCGTTGATCGTCGATGATCAGGATACGCAGGTCGTTGTTCACGCGGGCTCCGCAAGGTACTGGTCAAGGTGGGCGAGGAATGTGGGGATGTGGATCGGCTTGCCCAGCACCGCCGTGGCACCGGCCTCGCACAGCGCCTGGCGGGTGGTCTCGCTGGCGTCTGCGGTCATCATCAGCACCGGGGTCGAGCGAGTGATAGGCGATTTGCGCAACAGGCGCAGGATGGCCAGCCCCTCCATGTCCGGCAACGTCGCGTCCAGCAGGATCAGCTGTGGCGCATGCTGCGCGGCGAGGTCAAGCCCCAGTTGTCCCTGCATGCTCGACAGCAGCCTGATACCCGGGCGTCGCTGCAACAGGGTTTCGATCAGCGCCAGGCTCGAAAGATGGTCCTCGATGTAAAGCACCTGGCCGCGCCAGGTCGGTGCGCAGGGCGCCGGCGGCTCGACCGGTCGCTCGAGGGCGGCGGTACCGGGCTGCGGGTTCTCCTGCAGGCGCACGAACGGCAGTTCAAGGGTGAATCGGGAGCCCAGGCCGGGCTGGCTGTGCACCGTCAGGCGGCCTTGCATCATTTCCAGCAGGTTCCTGCTCAGCGCCAGGCCCAGGCCGCTGCCTTCGATGTTCGGGTCGATATCCAGGCGCTCGAACGGTTTGAACAGTTGCCCCAGGCGCTCGGCGGCAATGCCCTTGCCGGTGTCGCTGACCGATACCGCGACCCGTGGCTGATCGATCCTGACCTCGATACTGACCTGGCCCCGGGGCCGGTTGTACTTGATGGCGTTGGACAGCAGGTTGAGCAGCACCTGGGTCAGGCGCTGCCGGTCGGCGATGATGCCGCTGTCCGCCGGTAGCGCGGGCAATGGCAACAGGCGGATGCCGGCACTGGCGGCCATTGGCGAGACCAGTGTCAGGGCCTCCTGCAGGGCCGGTGCCAGGGGTACGGGCTCGAGGTTCAACTGCAGGTGCCCGGCTTCGATCCGGGCGATGTCCAGCACCTCGTTGATCAGCCCCAGCAGGTGCTTGCCTCCGCGCAGAATGTGCCCGACGTTGGCTTCCTGCCCCGGCTGCGCATCCATCTCCAGCAATTGCGCAAAACCGAGGATCGAGTTGAGCGGGGTACGCAGTTCATGGCTCATGCGCGAGAGAAACTCGCTCTTGGCGCGGCTGGCGCGCTCGGCTTCCTCGCGGGCGGTGCGCAGCGCGATTTCGGCCGTGCGGCGGTCGGTGATGTCGCGGGTGATCTTGGAGAAGCCGCGCAAGGCGCCGCGGCTGTCGTACTGGGCGGTGATCACCACGCTGGCCCAGAAGCGGCTGCCATTCTTGCGGATACGCCAGGCCTCTTCCATGTAGTGACCATCGCGGGTCGCCTCGCACAGCGCATGCTCGGGATGTTCCGGGCATTCCTGGGGCAGGTAGAACAGCGAAAAGTGCTGGCCGATGATTTCCTGCTCGGTGTAGCCCTTGATCCGCTCGGCGCCGGCGTTCCAGCTGGTGACGAAACCGCGGGTGTCGAGGGCGAAGATGCCATAGTCCTTCACGCCGTCGATGATCAGCCTCAGCCGTTCCTCGTTGTCGCGCAGGGCCCGCTCGCGCTCGGCCAGCAGCAGCCCGGCTTCCACCAGGCGGGTGCCGAGCTGGCCGATTTCATCGTTTTCCGGCGGTTGCGGCTGCAGTGGCTGGCCGAGTGCCAGGCGCTGCGCATTGCCCTTGACCTGCTGCACCCGGGCGACGATGCCCCTGGACAGGAACAGCACCGCGACGATGGCGCCGAACAGGCCGCAGAAGGCCGCCAGCAGCGTCGACAGCAGCAGTCGCTGACGGGTCGCGACCGCGGCGGCGGTACGCTCGGCCAGCAGGGTGTCCTCCAGGGTGAGGATGGTGCCGATATGTTCGCGCAGCTCGTCGAGAATGTGCTTGTTGCTGATCAGGATCGGCGTGATCGCCGCCGGGTTGGCGCGGTGTCCGGCGAGCATTTCCTCAAGGCCCGCCACCTTGCTGTCGATCAGCGGTTCGATGGCTTCCAGGTGCCGGCGCACCCGTTCATCACGCACGTTCCGGTTCAGCCGTTGCAGGGCGCCGTCGATCAGCGGGCGGGCTTTCAGGTAGCCCGGCAGGAAGTCCTCGCGCCCGGTCAACAGGTAGCCGCGCACGCTGGCGGCCGCCTCGGCGAGCAGGGTATGCACGGTCTGGATATCGCCCTGGACGCGCAGCACCCGGCGTACGTCCTCTTCGGCGTGGGCAGTCTGGCGTTCGGTGATGTAGATCAGCACCAGCGACATCAGCAGGATCACCAGCGGCAGGGAGATCGCCACCAGCGCCTTGCCCCGCAGCGGCAGGTCGATCCAGCGCCGGGCGGAAAGCAGCCTCACGGTTGCGCCACCAGGCCCAGGGCGATGCCGCGAACCGCGGCCTGGGTGCGGTCCGCTGCGCCGAGCTTGCCGATGACCCGTTCGACATGGGCCTTGGCGGTCCCGGTGGTAATGCCCAGCCTTTCGCCGATTTCACGGTTGCTCAGGCCGCCGGCCACCAGCCCGAGCACCTGCCGCTCGCGGGCGGTGAGGTTTTCGCTGGCCGCCGCACCCTGGCCGTGGCGTTCGGTCATGCGCCGCAGCAGACGGGCGCTGACCGCATTGTTCAGCGCCTCCTCGCCGCGCGCGACCCGTTGCAGGGCATCGATCACCTCGTCACGGCGTGCGTCCTTGAGCAGGTAGCCCACGGCGCCGGCCTGCATGGCCGCCTCCAGGTGATCCGGGCTGTCGTCCATGGTGAAGATCACCACTTTCAGCGCCGGCATTTTCTGTTGCAGGATCCGCGCCGCGCCCAGGCCGTTGAGCACCGGCATGCGGATGTCGAGGATGGCGATGTCGGGCTGTAGCCGTTCGCACAGCTCCACGGCCTGCTGGCCGTCGCAGGCCTGGCCGATCACGTCGAATTGCGGATGGCCGGCGAGCAGGGCGACGAAGCCGGTACGGGTGACCTCATGGTCGTCGGCCAGGACCAGGCGCAGGGCGGCTGTCATTGTGCGGTTTCCTCCAGGGTGCAGGGCACGCTGATCGACAGTTGCGTGCCGCGCTGTGCGCTGCTGATGCAGGTGAATGTGCCGCCGAGCAGGCTGGCGCGTTCCTGCATCGTCGCCAGCCCCAGGTGGCGGGCGTCGTGGGCCGCGAGCGCCAGGGCCGGGGTAAAACCTTCGCCATTGTCGGCCACCCGCAACAGAGCCTGGCCGTCGCGCACTTCCAGGGCCAGTTGCACCTGGCTGGCCCGGGCATGTTTGAGAATGTTGTTGATGCCTTCCTGGGCGATCCGGAACAGGGCGATCTCCACCGGGCTCGACAGGCGCGCCGGGTCGCGAGCTGTCCACTGCACCTGGATGCCGGCGTCACGCAGGCGGTCGGCTTCCTTGTCCAGAGCAGTGAGCAGGCCGAAATCGTCGAGTACGCTGGGGCGCAGTCCGGCGATCAACTGGCGCCCCTCGACCACGCAATGCTGGGCCAGGTTCAGGATCGCCTGCAGGTCGGCATCCAGCGCCTGCGGCAGTGTCGGGCACCGGCCGGCGAAACCCTGCAGACGTTGATGCAGCCCGGCGAGGGTCTGGGCCAGGCCGTCATGCAGGTCGTAGGCCACGCGCCTGCGTTCGTCTTCCTGGGCGCGGAACAGTCGGCTGACCAGATCCGACAGGGTGCGATCGCGCACGATCAGCGTGCTCAGCAGGCGGTCGTTTTCCAGGTGGGCGGCCAGCAGGGTGGCGAGCAGTTGCAGGGATTCGAGGTCTTCGTTATCGGGCGCGGCAATACCGGTGCTGTTGGCCAGCACCAGGAGGCCGAAGGCCCGGTCGTCGCCTCCGCGCAACGGCACCCGCAGCACCCGGGACAGCAGGGCGCCGGGCTGTTCCTGCCAGCAGGGGCTGCGCAGCGAGGTATCGATCTGCTGCTCCAGGCTGTTCAGGCGCTCCTGGCTGCCCAGGCTCGCGCTGCTGTGGACCCGGCCATCGGCCGCGTGCTCCAGCAGAACCCCGTGATCCATGGCGAGAAACGCGCAGGCGCGGACAAGCACGCGTTCGCGCATGGCCGCCGGGGACAGCCGGGTCAGTTCCTGGCCGGTGTCGACCAGCAGGCGCAGGCGCGCCGCGCGACTTTGTGACTGCCGGTACTGGGTGCGGATGGCGAGGGCGCTGCCCGGATCATGAGGCAGGTTTTGCATGGTCGGGCTCCGACGCTTCGAGAGGCGTGCCCGTACAGGCGAGGGCGCTATTAAACCGTGTAACCGGGCCGTGGGCTATCTGCCGAATGGCATAGGCAAAAGGCTCCGGTTGGCCGATGGCGGCCGGGGCGGCGCCGGGCAAAGTGCAGCCATCGGACATCACTGGAGAGTTGCAATGCACATGAAGACTTCGGCCCTGGTACTGCTGGCAGCCCTCAGCGCCCCGTTTGCCCAGGCTGCGCAAACGGCCCCCTATGTCTACCACGACGTCGCCGCGCAGCCGGCAAACCAGAAGGACCGCGAGATCGCCGGCCTGTTCGATCGCTGGAACGCGGCCCTCAAGAGCGGCAATGCCCAGTCGGTGGTGGACCTCTATGCGCCGAACGCCATGCTGCAGCCGACGGTCTCCAACCAGGTGCGCACCACGCCGGCGCAGATCAAGGACTACTTCGACCACTTCCTGGCGCTCAAGCCGATCGGACAGATCAACTACCGCGACATCCATCGCCTGGGCAACGATGTGGCGATCGACAGCGGCGTCTACACCTTCACCCTGACCGGGACCGATGGTTCGACCCGTCAGGTGCAGGCCCGCTACACCTTCGTCTATGAGCAACTGAACGGTCAGTGGAAGATCCTCAACCATCACTCTTCGGCGATGCCGGAACTGCAGGCCAGGCACGCAGCCAAGTGATCCCGCTGGCCTAGGCCGGGGACATGTCCCTGGGGGCATGGCCGGCAAGCATGAAAAACACCGCGACCGCCAGCAGGCCGATCAGCACGGCCGAGGTGGTCAGCAGCACCGAGTGCGTGGTCGAGAAGGCCGCTTTTGCCGCTTCGATCACCGCACCGGCCTGCTGCGCGTCCAACTGCCGGGCCACGACATGGGCGTCACCGATCGAACGGCTGGCCTGGGTCGCCAGCGGTTGGGCCAGGCTGGCCGGCAGTTCGAGCGTGCGCCCGAACACGCTGGACATGAACACGCCGAAAAAGGTGATGCCCAGCCCACTGCCCAGTTCATAGCCGGTGGCCTCCAGCGATCCCGCCGCACCGCCCTTGCTGGCGTCGACCGAACCCATGATCGCGATGGAAGAGGCGGTCAGCCCTATGCTCAGGGCCAGGCCCAGCATTCCCAGCAGGGCCGGTACCCACAGGCCGGGATGATGGAAGTCGGCGTTGGCCAGCAGCGCCAGCACCAGCGCGGAGAGGGCCAATGACAGGCTCGCCACCAGGCGCAGGCCGAACAGGTGGGTGAGATGGCCCGCGCAGGGGCCGCCGATCGCTGCTGCCGCCATGATCGGGATCATGAAGATCCCGGCCTGCAACGGCGTCTTGTCCAGCACATACTGCAGTTCCTGGGCGAGGGTCAGTTCCACCCCGGCCAGCGCCCCGCAGGCGACCAGGGCCATGATCATGCCCGCCAGGATCGCCGGATGCGAGAACAGCGACAGGTCCAGCATCGGGCTTTCGGCGCGTAGTTGCAGGCGGACGAACAGCGTCAGCAACAGCAGGCCGCAAGCCAGGATCCACAGGGTGAGCACCAGCGGTTGTGTCCCGGCGACCCCGGTCTTGATGCCATACACCAGCGCAATGATGCCGGCGATCAACACCAGCGCCTGGCCAAAGGCCCAACCGCCGGGCGTGGTGATCTCGCGGCGGGGCAACAGCACGAAGGCGGACAGCACCACGACCAGCACCACCGGCACGTTGATCAGGAACACCGAGCCCCACCAGAAGTGCTCCAGCAGCATACCGCCGATCAGCGGCCCGACCGCCGCCCCTGCGGCACCGACGGTACCCCATAAGCCCAAGGCCATCGCTCGCTCCCTTTCATCCTCGAAGGTCCTGCGAATGATGCCCAGCACGCAAGGCATGATCATCGAACCGCCAAGGGCGAGCAGCACGCGGGCGCCAATCAGCATGGCCGGACTCGGGGCAAAGGCCGCCAGCAGGGAAGCGATCCCGAACACCAGCAACCCTGTCAGCAGAATGCGTCGGTTGCCGATCCGGTCGGCCAGGGTGCCCATGGGCACCAGCAGGCCGGCCATCAGCAGCGGATAGATGTCGATGATCCACAGCACTTCGGTGCCGGAGGCGCCCAGTGCCAGGGTCAGTGGCGGAATGGCGATGTGCAGGATCGTCATGTCGATCACCACCGGCAGGAAGGCCAGCATCACGGCAAACAGGATCAGCCAGCGTTTGGCCGAGGAAGGGGAAAGAGGCATGGGCACTCGACGGAATCATTGCGCAAGGTCCTAGTGTGCCTCGCAACGGTCGAGAGGAATGTGAGGGATTGTGAAGCTTTGTGTCCATCTGGACATGGATGCCGAACGGGGCTGGTTCGAGCTGGCCCCGTCAGGCGAATGGAACGCCCACCCGCAGGCGGGCTCCAGGATCACGGCAAAGCGTACGCCATCACGTAATCCCCGCGGTCGGTCGATTGCCGCGCGCCACCGGCGGTGATCACCACGTACTGCTTGCCGGTCTTCGGTGACACGTAGGTCATCGGGCCGCCCTGGCTGCCCACGGGCAGGCGGGATTTCCAGATCTCCTTGCCGTTGCCACTGTCGAAGGCGCGCAGGTAGAAGTCCTGGGTGCCGGCGATGAACACCAGGCCGCCCTGGGTCGACAGGGTGCCGCCGAGGGTCGGCAGGCCGATCGGCAGCGGCAGGTGCATGCGGATGCCCAGGGGGCCGGTGTCTTCGACGGTCCCGACCGGGACCTGCCAGGCGATCTGGCGGGTCTTCATGTCGATGGCGGTCAGGGTACCGTAGGGCGGGGCCTGGCATGGAATGCCGGCGACCGACAGGAAGCGGTTCTTGTTCACCGCATACGGCGTGCCCTTGAGCGGTACCGCGCCCATGCCGGTGTTCAGCGCTTCACCACCGCCTGCGGCGGCACCCTTGTTGGCCGAAGGAATCATCTGGATCCACAGGCCCAGGCGCATGTCGTTGACGAAAATGAAGCCATTGACCGGGTCGGTGGACAGGCTGCCCCAGTTCATGCCGCCCAGGGAACCCGGGAAGCTCAGCGACAGGTCGGTGCCCGGCGCGGTGTAGAGGCCGTCGTAGCGCATCTTCTTGAAGTCGATACGGCACAGCAACTGGTCGAACGGGGTCGCGCCCCACATGTCCGACTCGGTCAGGGTCTGGGCGCCGATCTGCGGCATGCCCACCGATTTCGGCTGGGTCGGCGAGTAGGGCTCGTTGGGGATGTTGGCGGCCTTGACCGGCACTTCCTCGACCTTGGTCAGCGGCTTGCCGGTGGCGCGGTCGAGCACGTAGATCTGCCCGGCCTTGGTGCCGATGACCACGGCCGGCACCTGCTTGCCGTCATCCCGGGTGAAGTCGATCAGGCTCGGCTGCATTGGCAGGTCGAAGTCCCAGAGGTCGTTGTGCACGGTCTGGTAGACCCACTTCTCGGCGCCGGTGCTGGCATCCAGCGCGACGACCGAGGCGCCGTACTTGTGGTTCAGCGCGGTGCGCTCGACGCCGTAGATGTCGGTGGACGAGCTGCCCATCGGCAGGAACACGGTGTTCATCGCCGGGTCGTAGGACATCGGCGCCCAACTGTTCGGGGTGCTGCGCACGTAGGTCTTGCCTTCGGCCGGTGCCTGCCTGTCCTGCGGGTTGCCCGGGTCGAACGCCCAGCGCATGGCGCCGGTGATCACGTCGAAACCACGGATCACGCCACCGGGCATGTCGGTCTGGACGTTGTCGGCGACACGGCCGCCGACCACCACGGTGGTCCCGGCCATCAGCGGCGCGGACGACAGTTGGTAGTAGGAGTCCGGTACATCACCGAGACCGGCTTTCAGGTCGACCTGGCCATGGTTGCCGAAGCCCTCGCAGAAGGCGCCAGTGTCGGCGTCCACCGCGATCAGGCGGGCATCGATGGTGTTGGTCAGCAGGCGACGCTGGCAGTTGGCGCCGGCCGGCACGCTGGCGGCGATCACCGGCACGCTGTTGGGTTGGGACGGCTGGACCAGCGGCTGGGTCGCATCGAAGTAGGCCATGCCGCGGCAACGCTGCCAGACCTTGGTCTGGGCGTTGATCTGGTTCTTCCACAGTTCCTTGCCGGTGTCGGCATCCAGCGCGATCAGGTTGTTGTGCGGGGTGCAGATGAACACCTTGTCGCCGACCTGCAGCGGGGTCAGCTGGTCCTCGGCACCGTTGCCGTCGCTGATGGCCACATCGCCGGTATGGTAGGTCCAGGCCACCTTCAGCTGATTGATATTGGCACGGTTGATCTGGTCCAGCGCGGCGAAGCGGCTGCCGCCCTCGGTGTTGCCGTAATGCGCCCAATCCTTCTGCGCCTTGGCCGGATCGACCGGTGTCAGTGCCGGGCCGTTACCGGTGGCCGGCACGGTGGGGTGAGCGACGAACATGTTGCCCACCGCCCAGACCAGAGCGATCGCCAGTATCCCGGCCACGCTGTAGGCGCCGCGTCCGGCTGTGCGGCCGGAGGCCCGCACCAGGGTCGGGTAGACCAGCGCGACCACCAGGCCGATGACGCTGAACATGAACAGGCGGGAGAACATTGGCCAGAAGCTGCGATCGGTATCCACCAGTGCCCAGATCGCGGTGCCGATCAGGAACGCGGCGAACAGCCAGGCGCCACCCGGCTTGCGGCGGGCGATCAGGAGCCCGGCGCTTGCCATGACCAGGCCGCCGATCAGGAAGTATCCGCTACCGCCCAGGGTGACCAGGCGCACGCCGCCAGCGGCCAGGGCAAGGCCGAGCAGGGCGATGACGATGCCCAGACCGGAAAGGATGAATCTGCTGAGGCCGCGGGCCTGAGAAGGTTGTGTCATACAAGAACGTCTCGCTGTGTGAATGCGGGCGACTATACCCTTAGCTTGCTAATTAACTGAATAGTTAATTTGAAATAATGCGACAAATTTTCGCAAGGGTCTGCCTTGACAAGCGCAGATTAGCTCTCGTTGGCATGCTGTGCCCGCCACGCAGTCCTGATTTTCGCGGTGTCGAGGGCAGGGCGATCCGAACCTGCCCAAGTCTTCGAAAATTTATACAAAAACTTGTACAAAGATATATGCTTGTACAATATTCTCCGCTTCCGGTGTTCTGGTCATGACATATGGAACCTCGGCGCTCAGCCCGTTCGTCCTCGGCCTGCTGCTGACGATCACGCCCCCCGCCTGGGCGGATTGGCGCTCCGGGCTGCCGGGAGCGCGGCTGATCGGCACGGGCGAGTTCACCTGGTTCGGCCTGCGCCTGTACAGCGCCCAGGTCTGGAGTGCGGGGCCGGTACAGGGCTGGCAACAGCCGTTCGCCCTGGATCTGATCTACCACCGGTCGTTGTCCCGGGACACGCTGGTACAGGCCAGCCTGGATGAAATCCGCCGACTGGCCGACGGGCCGCTGCCCCCTGCCACCGAGGCGCGTTGGGCGCAGGCAATGCGCGAGGCATTCGTCGATGTCCGCCCGGGCATGCGCATCACCGGGCTGTATCTGCCGGGCCAGGGCTGTCGTTTCTATGTCGACGGTCGACTGAGCCGGGAAATCGCCGACCCGGCCTTTGCCCGGTCGTTCTTCGCCATCTGGCTCGACCCGCGCGCCCGTGACCCACAACTGCGCCAGCGCCTGCTCGGCCAGGCGGGGAATTCGTCAGGAGAGTGAGCATGTACAGAAGTCTGCTGTTGATCTGCTGCCTGCTGTTGGGCAGTTGCGGCAACGTTGATGTCGATCGTTATGCCGGGGAGCAGCCGCGCCTGGACCTGGTGGAGTTCTTTTCCCGACCGGTGCAGGCCTGGGGCATGTTCCAGAAACGTTCGGGCGAAGTGGTCAAGCGCTTCCAGGTGCGCATCGACAGCCGCCGTGAAGGGCAGAGCCTGATTCTCGACGAGCATTTCCTCTACAGCGACGGGACCCGCCAGCAGCGGACCTGGACGCTCACCCCGGATGGCCCCGGTCGCTGGCGCGGGACGGCCGGTGACGTGATCGGCGAGGCACAGGGGCAGGTCGCCGGCAATGCCTTGCGCTGGCGTTATCGCCTGGATCTGCCGGTCGATGGCCGGCACTGGGCAGTCGACCTGGACGACTGGATGTACCGCATGGATGACGACACCCTCATCAACCGCTCGAGCATGAGCAAACTCGGCGTGGAGATCGGGCAGATCACCCTGTTCTTCCGCCGCCTGCCGGAGGGCACACCATGAACCTGCAACACCTGACCGAGCTGGCCCACGCCGGCGCCATCGATGAGCTTGAACTGCTGTCCCTGGAGGGCGGTTTCTATGTCCTGCGCGCACTGACCGGGACCGGGCCGCAAACCTTGTGCGATGCACGAGGCGAGGTGATGCACCTGCGCTCGACCACCGAACTGCGACAATTGCTCGCCGATGTACCGCCGTTGCGCTGCATGCTGGTGCAGCACGTGGTGCACGATGAGATGTGCGGGCAGCGCAGCGGCCCGATCGAACCCCTGCGGGTGCCGGTGACGCTGGCCAGCCAGTGGTAGCGCAGGCGGTGCGGCTGGGCCTGGTGCTGGGCGACCAGCTTTCGTTCGATGTGGCGGTACTGCGCGCACTGGACCCGACGCGCGATGTCCTGCTGATGGCCGAGGTCGAGGGTGAGGCGCGCTACGTGCCCCATCATCCACAGAAGATCGTGCTGATCTTCAGCGCCATGCGCCATTTCGCCCAGGCCCTGCGTGAGCGTGGCTGGCGGGTGCATTACGTGCCGCTGGACGATCCGGGCAATACGGGCAGCATCGCCGGCGAGCTGCGCCGCTGGCAGGCCGGGCTGGGCGTGGAGGAACTGCACGTGACCGAGTGTGGCGAATGGCGCCTGGAACAGGCCCTACGCGACACCGGGTTGCCCCTGGTCTGGCACCGTGACACCCGCTTCCTGTGCTCGCGGGAAGCCTTCGCGCGCTGGGCTGCCGGCCGCAAGCAATTGCGCATGGAACACTTCTACCGGGGCATGCGCAAACGCTGCAACCTGTTGCTGGAGCCCGACGGTCGCCCGGTGGGCGGTGCCTGGAACTTCGACGGCGACAACCGCAAAGCGTTGCCCCGGGGCTTGCGCGGGCCATTCCCGGCACATTTTGCCCGGGATGCGACCACGGCGGCGGTCGTGGACCTAGTCCGTGAGCGTTTCCCTGAGCACTACGGCGCGCTCGACACCTTCGACTATCCGGTGACCCACGACCAGGCCCGGGAGCTGTGGGCGCATTTCCTCGAGTTCGGCCTGGCGGCCTTCGGCGACTATCAGGATGCGATGGCCGAGGGCGAACCCTATCTTTTCCATGCCCGTATCAGTGCCGCGCTGAACATCGGCCTGCTGGATGTCCGCCAGCTGTGCGAAGACGTCGACAGCGCCTGGCGCGAGGGGCGGGTGCCCCTCAACGCCGCCGAGGGTTTCATTCGCCAATTGATCGGCTGGCGCGAGTACGTGAGGGGCATCTACTGGCTGCGCATGCCCGAATACGCCGGGCTCAACTACCTGGGTAACGAGCGTGGATTGCCGGAGTTCTACTGGACGGGGAAGACCCGCATGCGCTGCATGGCCCAGGTCATCGGCCAGACCCTGGAACTGGGCTACGCCCACCATATCCAGCGGCTGATGGTCACCGGCAATTTTGCGCTGCTGGCCGGGATCGCGCCGCCCGCGATCTGCGAATGGTACCTGGCCGTCTACCTGGATGCCTTCGACTGGGTTGAACTGCCCAACACCCTGGGCATGGTGATGCATGCCGACGGCGGCTACCTGGGGTCCAAGCCCTATTGCGCCAGTGGTCGCTATATCCAGCGCATGTCCGACCATTGCAAGGCGTGCAGCTACAAGGTCGAGCGGGCGGTGGAGGAGGATGCCTGCCCATTCAATGCGCTGTACTGGCATTTCCTCATCCGCCATCGCCAGCCGCTGGCGGCCAACCCGCGGCTGGCCCTGGTCTATCGCAGCCTCGACGGCATGTCGCAGGCACGCCGTGAGGCCTTGTGGCAGCGTGGCGAGACCTTGCTGCAGCGCCTGGACAGTGCCGAGGTGTTATGAAAAGGCCACTTGCGGGGCCGTTCGAGCGCGGGTTTCCGGCAGGGCGAGCAACACCAGCATGAAGGCGGCCGCGGCGATGGCGGCCAGCGTCAGGAAGGCGGCATCGTAGCCGGCCGACTGGACCACCAGCCCGGCGAGCCCCGGGCTCAGCGCCGCACCGAGGCCGAACACCGTGCTCAGCGCACCCAGGCTGACATTGAAGCGGCCACTGCCCTCGGTCAGGTCCTTGACCACGATCGGGAACAATGCGCCGAAGATCCCCGCGCCGATGCCGTCGAGCAGTTGCACACCGACCAGCCAGAACGGGTTGTCGGAGACCACGTAGAGTGCGCCGCGCAGCGGCAGGATGAGAAAACCGGCGAGCAGGAAAGGCTTGCGCCCCCATTGTTCGGCCTTGGCGCCCACCAGCAGTGCCATCGGTACCATCACCAGTTGCGCCGCGACGATGCAGGCGGAAGTGAGCGGCGTGGCCAGGTGCAGATCGACCTGCGACAGCTTCTGGCTCACCAGCGGCAGCATCGCCGCGTTGGCCAGGTGGAAGAGGGCGCAGCACACGGCGAACAGCAGCAGGGTGCGGTTATGCAGCAACAGCGCAAGGCCGGCCGGGTGAGCGTCGCCCGCTGGCAGATGGGCCAGGCCACGTGCCACCTGGTGATCGATGGCCGCGCCGGGTATCCGACTGACCGCGATGAGGCTGGCCACCGTCATCACCGCCATCAGGTAGAACACCACCACGGGCCCGTACAGGTAGGCCAGGCCACCGGCCAGCAGGGCCGAGCAGGCATTGCCGGCGTGGTTGAAGGTTTCATTGCGGCCCACGCGCCGGGTAAAGGCCTTGGGGCCGGTAAGGCCCAGGGAAATGGCGGCAATGGCCGGGGCGAACACCGAGCCGGCCAGGGCGCTGGCGGTCTGCGTCAGGGCCACCAGCCCGAACGACGAGACCATCGGCAGCAACAGACAACTGCCGGTGACCAGCAGGGCGGCGATCACCACCACCGCGCGCTTGGCTGGCGTCCGGTCGATCAGCGCGCCGGCCGGCGTCTGGGCCAGCAGTGCAGCGATGCCGGCCAGGGTCATGACCAGGCCGATGCTCGCCGGCTGCCATTGGTGCACGGCCAGCAGATAGATCGCCAGGTAAGGCCCGAGGCCGTCGCGCACGTCCGCTAGGAAAAAGTTCAGCCAGTCAAGCGCACGGTTGGAGGAAGCGGTTTGCCGGAAGTCGTTCAAGGATGCGATCTCGATTGGCCAGAGGAGGGGGACACCATCAGCATGTGCCTTGCCGGCCTGTTTCAGCCGACATGCAGGCGGTTGCGCCCGGCCTCCTTGGCGATGTAGAGCGCCTGGTCGGCACGTTCGAGCAGTGGCTGCCAGTTGTCGAGGTCAGTTTTCGTGGCGCAGGCAATGCCAATGCTGACGGTCACCTGTGCAAAGGGACTGCTCGGGTGAGCGATAGGTTCCAGAGCCAGGCGTTCGAGCATCAGGCGCGCGACCACGGTGGCGCCGGCGCTGTCGGTATCGGGCAGGATCACGGCCATCTCTTCACCGCCGTAGCGCGCCAGCAGGTCGGGTGGACGGCGAATGCAGGTCGAGAGCAGCCGGGCCACCTGTTGCAGGCAGGCGTCGCCGGCGGGGTGGCCGTAGGTGTCGTTGTAGCGCTTGAAATGATCGATATCGATCATCAGCAACGCCAGCGATGTCCCGTTACGACGGGCTCTGCCGACTTCCTGCTCCAGGGCTTCGTCAAAGCAGCGCCGGTTGGCGAGGCCGGTCAGGGCATCGTGCATCGCCAGGCGTTCGAGTTGCTGGTTGCTGTCGAGCAACTGTTGCTGGGTCAGCCGCAGTTCGTTTTCCACCGCGATACGGCGGTTGATATTGCGTATCAGCATCCAGCCGATGGTGCCTGTGACCACCAGCAGACCACACACCACCAGCAACGACAGCAGTGCCTCCAGTTGCCAGGCCGCCAGGGCTTCACGCTTGCCCAGGGCCACGGTGGTCACCAGGGGCAGCTTGTCGCTCTTGCGAAACGCGTACAGGCGCTCCACCCCGTCCAGGCTGGAGGTGAAGGAGGCGGTGCCCACCGTCTTGTCGATCAGGTACTTGGCGTAGATCGGCGACTTGGAGAAGTTGCGACTCATGTCCTGCTCCCGAAACGGGTAGCGCACCAGCATCGAGCCGTCGGTGTAGGACAGACCGATGGCGCCCTCCTGGCCCACGTCGATCTGGCCGAACAGGCGCAGGAAGTTCTCCACCCCCAGCGTAACGGCCACCACGCCGGCGAACCCGCCGTCGGCGTCGTTGAAACGGCGACTGATGGTGATCACCCATTCATTGTTGGTGCGGCTGCGGATGGGCAGGCCGATGAACGGCTCGCGCGATGGGTCGTCGCGGTGATGGATGAAGTAGGCCCGGTCGCTGCTGTTGGCACCGACCGGTATCGGGCGGTTGGACGACATCAGCCAGTGTCCGTGCCTGTCGTACACGGTAATGCCGCTCATCTGCGGCATCAGGGGCTGCTGGCGGCTGACCAGTTGGCTCAGGCGTTCGATCTGGGCGGGCCCGCTGCCTTCGGTTTCCAGGCGCTCGACCAGGCCGAGCAGCAGCAGTGAGCTCTGCCTGACGATGCCTTCGGAATAGGTGGATAACGCCTGGGTCAGGTTCAGGCTGTGGGTGTTGATTTCCTCCAGCGCCCGCTCGCGGGAGGCCATCACTTTCCAGAGCGTCAACGAGGCGAGTGAGCAACCGATGATCGATAGCAGAAGGACAACGAGGTGGATGTCACGCTTCACGTCAATACCTGATAGGAGTCCGAATTCCTGGGCCGGCGACCCTTTCCGAAGGGGGCATAGCACAAAGCCATTCCTGGTTTCGGGCAAAGGATACAGGGACTCGGGTCGGGATGCAGTAGCCAGTCGGTGGCAGGCGCCTGCAAGGGGGACTGCGCCCGCTTGCACTCGAGTCGCAGGCGCACCGCACGGACAAGGGGCACCTGCCAGGAAAAACCTCGATGAACGAAAGGTCCGGTTACGGGGGACGTCAGGCCATGTAGTCTTTGGGCGGTGCCGGCAGATCGGCCAGCAGGTCCCTGAGCCCGGTGCACCACTGGTTGCGGATCTGGGCGTAGTAGGGATCGTCCTGGGTGATGCGATAGCTTTGCGCCGGCCCGAAAGCGTCCTTGCGATACACCAGCAGGTCCAGGGGCATGCCCACCGACAGGTTGCTGCGGATGGTCGAATCGAACGAGATCAGGCCGCAACGCAACGCCTCGCCCAATGACGTCTGGTACGTCAGGTTGCGATCGAGGATCGGTTTTCCGTACTTGCTTTCCCCCAGTTGCAGGAACGGCGTGTCCTCGGTGGCCTGGATGAAATTGCCTTGCGGGTAGATGCTGTAGAGGCCCATCGGTCCGCCGGCAATCTGCCCACCGACCAGAAACGAGCAGCTCAGGTCGACCTTGCTCGCCAGTTTGCTGCGATCGCGGATGACGACCTCACGGATGGTTTCGGCCACCAGCACCGTTGCGTCATAAAGTGTACGGACATTCAACAGGTGGTTGCCCGTGCCGTTGCAACGCTGCCTGAGCAGGTTGACCACCGATTGCGAGGTGGCCAGGTTGCCCGCGCTCTGCAGAACGAGCAGCCGCTCGCCCGGCGTGCTGAAAATGAACAGTTTGCGAAACGTCGAGATCTGGTCGATCCCGGCATTGGTGCGTGAATCGGAGACAAACACCAGCCCGTCGGCAAGGTGCATGGCCACGCAGTACGTCATGTGTTTTACCTGTGTACGTTGAATAGCCCGCCGTCATGGCGACGGCGGGTTGAAGTGGAGGGGCCTACTGTTGCTGTTGCCCCTGTGGGAGCGAGGTGACCTTGACCTGCGCCAGCATCGACTCGGCTCCGCCTCCGCGGCGCATGCCGCGTACCGGACAGGCATCGAGGTAGTCCAGGCCCACCGCCAGTTTCAGGTGACGATCGGGCCTGGCCAGCCGATTGGTCACGTCGAAGCTGTACCAGCCATCCTCCAGCCAGGCCTCGGCCCAGGCGTGACTGGCCAGGTGGTTTTCATCCTCGGTGCACAGGTAGCCGGAGACGTACCGGGCCGGGATCCCCAGGCTGCGGGCGCAGGCAAGAAATGCATGGGTATGGTCCTGGCACACGCCCACCCCGGCGGCGAACGCCTCGGCCGCGGTGCTGTCGACCGCGGTCGTGCCAGGGCTGTACGGCATGCGCTCGGCCAGGCCCGCCATCAGTTCGATCAGGGCGGCACGATCACGGCGGCGGCCGCAACGTTGTGTGGCAAAGTCGATCAGGGCCGCGTCGGCCAGGGTCAGGCGGCTGGTACGCAGGAACGGCAAGGGCGACTGGCTGTCGTGTTCGACTTCCAGCGACTGGTCGATTTCCACCTGCCCGCAGGCACTCAGCGCCAGGGCGCTGTGGGGCTCTTCCAGGGTCAGGACGTGCAGCACGTTGCCATAGGGGTCGATCTGGCTCCGTACCTGGCGGGGCATCTGCACGCGCCAGTCGAGGATCTGCTGGCGCTCGGTGCTCTTGGGCGTCAGGCGCAGGAACTGGATGCTTGCGCTCACCGGGTTGGCGTAGGTGTAGCGAGTGTCGTGGTGTATGGCGAGCTTCATACGACCTCCAGGTAGGAGTGGTGAACCGTCTGGCCGAGTTGGCGGATGCATTCGATGAAATCGGTCAGCCAGGGGTGCAGGCCGGCCTCCAGGATCTCGTCGATGTCGGTGTAGCGCAGGCGCGCGTTGAGTTCCGCAGCCATGCGCTGCGAGGCGCGGCCACTGTTGCTGGGCAGGCCGGCGAGGATGTGGTCCAGTTCCTCGATGCACGCATGCAGTGAGCGCGGCACGTCGGCGCGCAACAGCAGCAGTTCGGACACCTGCCTGGCGCTGGGAGCATTGCGGTAGATCTCGTTGAAGGCCTCGAACGCCGACAGGGCGCGCAGCAGGGCGCTCCACTGGTAGTAGCCGCGGGCCGAATGGTCGCTGACTTCCTCCGACGCCTCGCCGAACATCTCGTAACGCACGTCCAGCAGGCGCAGGGTATTGTCGGCCCGCTCGATGAAGGTCCCCAGGCGGATGAAACAGTAGGCATCGTTGCGCATGATGGTGCCCGCCGTGGCGCCACGGAACAGGTGCGAGCGCTCCTTGACCCAGTCACAGAACTGGCTCATGCCGTAGCGGGCCAGGCCATTGCTGGCGATCTTGCGCATTTCCAGCCAGGTGGCGTTGATGTTCTCCCACATGTCGGCGGTGATCCGCCCGCGCACCGCATGGGCATTGGTGCGCGCCGCCTGCAGGCAGCAGTAGATGCTGCCGGGGTTGGTTTCGTCGAAGGCGAAAAAATGCAGCATGCGCGCGGTGTCGAGCGCGTCGTGGCGCCGGTTGTAGTCATCCAGGGTGCCTGCCGCCAGCAGCGACATGGCCAGCTCGGCCTGGCCGTCGGTGCGGCCGGCCTGGGGCATCAGCGACAGCGAGTAGCTGACTTCGAGCATGCGTGCCAGGTTCTCGGCGCGCTCCAGGTAACGGGACATCCAGTAGAGGTCTGCAGCGGTTCTTGAAAGCATGTGTCAGTCCTCCACTACCCAGGTGTCCTTGGTGCCGCCGCCCTGGGACGAGTTCACCACCAGCGAGCCTTCACGCAGGGCCACCCGCGTCAGGCCACCGGGGACCAGGCGGGTTTCGCTACCCGACAGGACGAACGGCCGCAGGTCGATATGACGCGGCGCGATGCCGTTCTCGACGAAGGTCGGGCAGGTCGAAAGGCTCAGGGTCGGTTGGGCAATGTAGGCCTCGGGGCGGGCCTTGAGCCGCGCGCGGAAGTCTTCGATTTCCGCCGCCGTGGCGGCCGGCCCGACCAGCATGCCGTAGCCGCCGGAGCCCTGGGTTTCCTTGACCACCAGTTCCGGCAGGTGCGCCAGCACGTGGGACAGCTCCTTGGGGTTGCGGCATTGCCAGGTCGGGACGTTCTTGAGGATCGGTTCCTCGTCGAGGTAGAAGCGGATCATGTCGCCGACGTAGGGGTAGATCGACTTGTCGTCGGCCAGGCCGGTGCCCACGGCATTGGCCAGCACCACGTTGCCCGAGCGGTAGGCGGCAATCAGGCCGGGCACCCCGAGCAACGAGTCGGGAGTGAAGGACAACGGGTCGAGGTAGGCGTCGTCGAGGCGCCGGTAGATCACGTCCACCTGTTTCGGGCCGGCGGTGGTGCGCATGAAGACATGGTCGTCGCGCACGAACAGATCGGCCCCTTCGACCAGTTCCACGCCCATCTCCCGGGCCAGGAACGCGTGTTCGAAATAGGCGCTGTTGAAACGACCCGGGGTCAGCACCACGGCGGTGGGGTTGTCCAGCGGGCTGGCGCTCTTGAGGGTGTCGAGCAGCAGGTTGGGGTAGTGGTCGATGGGCGCCACGCGCTGGCTGGCGAACAGCTCGGGGAACAGCCGCATCATCATCTTGCGGTCCTCGAGCATATAGCTCACGCCGCTGGGGGTGCGCAGGTTGTCTTCGAGCACGTAGTAGCTGCCATCGCCGTCACGCACCAGGTCGACCCCGGCGATGTGCGCATAGATGTCGCGGTGCAGGTCCAGGCCCTGCATGGCAATCTGATAACCCTCGTTCACCAGCACCTGTTCGGGCGGGATGATGCCTTGCTTGAGAATGCGCTGGTCGTGATAGACGTCGGCCAGGAACAGGTTCAACGCCTGCACCCGTTGAATGCAGCCGCGTTCGACCATTTGCCATTCGCTGGCCTTGATGCTGCGGGGGATGATGTCGAAGGGGATCAGGCGCTCGGTGCCCTGTTCGTCCCCGTAGAGGGTGAAGGTGATACCGGCGCGGTGGAACAGCAGGTCGGCTTCGCGACGGCGCTGCTCCAACAGTTCGGGCGGTGTATCCGCCAGCCAGTGTGCAAACGGCTGGTAATGGGGGCGGCAGGCACCGTCCGCGTCATACATTTCGTTGAAAAAATCTCGGGACATATCGCACTCCTTGCCGTTCAAGACGACGGCATTTTCCTTCTACCTGGCTATTTCACGATGCGAGACCCTGCGAGAGATGATCGAGTACTGGCTGTGGGGGCACCTCAGTGTGCGTTATCGACTTCCAGCGGCGCTTCGGATCGGCGCCGCTTGCCTTTCCATGCTGGTGGCCTGGCTCACATTTTTCTTTGGTGAACGAAGACTTGCGCTGGTAGGCAAGCTTTAGCAATAACGATGCCGGAAAACCGCAAGTGCAGAAATCGACCGCTTTTCCCGGGTGGGATGATCGATTTTGCGGCCTTTATATCGGTTCTCGGCGCCGGGGCCGGATGATGCGGGAAGACCAGGCGCCGGGGCTGTTCCCGCGACACAGGGTTGCGCACCAAAATGGCGCGCCGGAGGAGGGCGGTTGCACCTGGCGCAGGGACTTGCAGCGTTTAGAGGCTATCGGGGTCCCCGCAGAACATTTGGGCTGGGCTCTAGAACGGCATTTGTTGTTCGCCGAAGCACAAATTTACCCCCAACAATATCCGCGATACCCCCAGCAGGATGCGCGATCGAGAAGGGCGATTTCGGACAGGCGCCAGGGTGGTCGTCCAGGGCTTTCAGTGGACGGCTGTTTTGGCGTGGCGGGACGAGCGCAAGGTCACGGCGCCTGTCAATGGCGTGACGGGGAGTGGCGTGGAGCCATGCAGATCATTGACGCCAAGATAGTGGCAAATTAATATTGTGACATCATATTAATATCATTCGTGCAGAAAACGGGCTGCCTGTCTCCTTGTGGAGAGATCAGGCGGCCCGTTTTTTGTGTGGAACGCCGAGATTTCTGACATGGACGTTCGCCAGTTCGCCTTCCTTGCGGGGCAGCCTTCTGCATCCCTGAAAAAACGTGACCATTGCCTGGGGCTGCCCAAGCGCGGGATTGCCTTCCTGCTGGCGAACGTCATGTTCTGGCAGCCGCTGTGGGCCCAGGCGGACGGCATCGTGGTCAGTGCGCCGGGGACGACGCTCGGGCAGGCGGGCAATGGCGTGCCCATCGTCAACATCGCCGCCCCGAACGGCAGCGGCCTGTCGCACAACCAGTTCCAGGACTACAACGTCGGCAGCAACGGCGTCATTCTCAACAACGCTACCGGCCGTACCCAGTCAACGCAACTGGGGGGGATCATTCTTGGCAACAGCAATCTCAACGGTCGCGCCGCGTCGACCATCCTCAACGAGGTCAACGGCGGCAGCCCCAGCCAGTTGCGCGGTTATACCGAAGTGGCGGGGCAGTCGGCCCATGTGATCGTCGCCAACCCCTATGGCATCACCTGTAACGGCTGTGGCTTCATCAACACCCCGCAGGCGACGCTGACCACCGGCAAACCGGTGATCGAGAACGGCGAGGTCAGCCGTTATCAGGTGGACAAGGGCAGTGTCTCCATCGAAGGCGCAGGCCTGAACGCGAACAATCTCGACCGCTTCGAGATCATCACCCGCTCGGCCAAGCTCAATGCCGAGATCCAGGCGAAGAACCTGACCCTCGTTGCCGGCGCCAACGACGTCGATGCCAAGACCCTCCAGGCAACCGCGCGCGCAGCCGATCCGGCCAGCGCACCGCAACTGGCGATCGACTCCTCGGCCCTGGGCGGCATGTACGCCGGGGCGATCAAGCTGGTGGGTACCGAAGCCGGGGTCGGGGTGAAGCTTGACGGCAAGATGGTCGCCAGCGGCGGTGACATTCAGCTCGATGCCAACGGCCACCTGAGCCTGGTCGATACCGCCGCGACCGGGGCGGTCAATATCAAGGCCCAGAGCCTGGAAGCCAAGGGCCCGGTCTACGCCGGCACCACCCTGGACGTGAAGACCGCCGGCGACCTGACCAGCCAGAACAACCTGGTGGCCAAGGACCGCATCACCGTGAACAGCGGCGGCCAACTGACCAACAACGGCATCATCGAAGCCGGGGTCAACGCCGATAACAGCCGCAACACCGAAGGCGACGTTGAAGTCACGGCGCAGAACTTCAGCAACAGCGGCAAGAGCGTCATCGCCAGCCGCGACCTGAAGGTCACCGCTACCCAGACCCTGGGCAACCAGGGCGGTACCCTGAGCGGCCAGCGCCAGACCACGGTCACTGCCGGCACCCTCGACAACCAGAACCGGGGCCGGGTCCTGAGTTCGGACAGCCTGATCCTGACCGCCGACACGGCGTTGAACGGGCAGGGCGGCCTGATCAACAGCGTCGGCCAACTGACTGCGACTCTCGGCCATCTGAACAACAATGCCGGTGAGGTCTCCAGCAAGGCCAGCAGCACGCTGACCCTCGGCACGATGGACAACCTCACCGGCCTGGTGATGGCCGAGAATACCCTGGGCCTCACCGCCACCGGCACGATCAACAACCAGAACGGCGTCCTCTCCGGCTGGCAGGGCCTGACTGTCACCGGCACCCGCCTGGACAACCGCAACAGCGGTACCGTCTCCAGCCGCAGCGGTGATGTCGGCGTCACCCTCAGCGGTGCGCTGCTCAACAGCCAGGCCGGTGCGGTGGTCAGCCAGAAAACCCTGACCGTCAAGGCCGACAGCCTCGACAACAGCGACCAGGGCGTTCTTTCCAGCGGCGTGGCCCAGCAGCTGACCGTCGCCGGCCTGCTCGACAACACCCTGGGCGGCGCCATCACCAGCTCGGCTGCCTTGACCCTGCAGGCGATGGCCCTGAACAACGGCGGCACGATCAGCGCCGATGATGCCCTGAGTTTCACCGGCACCGACCTGGACAACAGCCACGGCACCTTCACCGGCAATGCCGGGGTCACTCTCGACCTGCTCGGCACCCTGACCAATCACTACGGCAAGCTCTCCAGCGCCGGGCCGCTGCGGGTGCAGCGCAGTGCACAGATCAACAACCAGCACGGCGGCATCAACAGCCAGGGCCTGCTGACCTTGCTCACCGGCAGCCTGGACAACAGCCAGCAGGGCACCATCGGTGCCAACGACACCCTGCTGATCACTGCCAGCGGCCACGTCGACAACAGCGCCGACGGCCTGATCGCCAGCCGCAATGCCGACCTGCAACTCAATGCCGACAGCCTGGCTAACGCCAAGGGCTCGCTGCAGGGCAAGGGCGCGGTCACTCTGAGTGTCACGGGCGATATCGACAACCAGAGCGGCAAGGTCATTGCCCAGGACGGTGACCTGACCATCACTGCGGCCAACCTCGACAGCCGCGGCGGCCTGCTGTCCAGCGTCAAGGGCGCGTTCGAAAGCCATATCATCGGTGTGCTGAAGAACGGCTACGACCTGACCAACAACCAGGGCGGCACGATCCAGGCGCAGCGCCTGGCCCTCAATGCCTTCGGCGGTATCGACAACAACGGTGGCCGTATCGCCGCCCAGGCCGGCGACGCGGTGCTCGATGCCCGCAGCGGCAATATCGACAACCGTAACGGCGGCCTCTACGCCTCTAACCTGGTGCAGGTCAGCGGCACCGACCTGGACAACAGCGGTGACCAGGGCGGCAAGATCAGCGCCAGCGAAATCAGCTTCTCCCTGCTGGGCAAGCTGAACAACCGCCAGGGCATCATCGAAAGTGGCAGCACCCTGTCGACCACGGCGGCCAGCCTGGACAACCAGAACGGCCAACTGCGCTCGCTGGGCCGTAGCCTCAAGACCCTCTTCGCCATCGGCGGCCTGCTCGACAACAGCAACGGCACCCTGGAAACCGCCAACACCGACCTGGGGCTCGACGCCGGCAGTTTCCGCAACCAGGGCGGTAGCCTGCTGCACGTCGGTACCGGGATCTTCGGCCTCTCCATGGCCAACCTCGAGGACGTCGGCGGCCGACTGGTCACCCACGGCGACCTGACGCTGGACGGCGACAGCTGGACCAACAGCACCTCGATCCAGGCCGAGCACCTGACCGTCAACGTCAACCGCCTGACCCAGACCGCCAGCGGCCAACTGCTGTCGACGTCGGGCCTGAAGGGCCGCGGGATCGACTGGCGCAACGATGGGCTGTTCGGCACCGACGGTGCCCTGGATATCGACCTGAGCGGCCACTACAGCGGCAAGGGCCGCCTGAGCAGCCTCGGTACCCTGGACTTCCACGCGGCGCAGGCCGATCTGCAGAGTACAGCGAGCATCGCCGGCGGTGGCGACACCACGATCAACCTCGATGCCTTGCTCAACAACGCCGGGCGCGTGACCTCCAGCAACAACCTGAAACTGACCGCAGCCGGTGTGACCAACACCGGCACCCTGGGCAGCGGCAAGGACCTGCTGGTCACCACCGGGGCGCTGGTCAACGACCAGGGCCTGATCTCCAGCGGCGGCGACCTGCAGTTGCTGGCCAGCCGCTTCACCAATAGCTACGCGCAGGTCTACAGCCTGGGGACGGCGTTGATTGCCCGCGACGGGGCGGGGACCCAGGCCGATCTGCTGGATAACCGCTCGGGGGATATCGAGAGCCTCGGCAAGCTGACGATTGCGGCGACGACCGTCAACAACGTCATGGATGTGCTGGAATACACCGAGCATGAAAAGAGTGCCACGGGCATTACCCGGCTTTCCTGCACGCTGATCCCCGTGGCCGGCTGCGATGATCGGGGTGGTGGCCGTATCAACGGCCTGTGGGAACTGGCGGAAACCGATCGCCTGAATGTCACCCGCAGCACCGCAGCCGCCAGCCTGACCAGCGGCGCCGACCTGCAGATCGACACGCAAACGCTGAACAACACCAGCAGCCTCATTGCCGCGACCGGCAATGTGCAAGTCAACGCCAGCACGATCAACAACAAGGGCTTGCAACCGCAGGAAATCAAAACCACGCGCCGCTACTGGAGTTTCGTCAACGAAACCGGCGCCGCGGCCGGCGCTGCCGCCACGTTCAACGCCAGAAACAACCCGACGCCCTCGGCTTCCTACGGTTCGGACCTGAGTGCGTTCTTCCGCTGGGCGACCGTCGACCTGGGGGGGACTTCAGTCACCACCAACATCAGTGACAAGTCCTACGACGCCATCATCCAGGCCGGTGGCAATGTCACGCTCGATGCCGATAACAAGATCAGCAACAGCGTCATCCGGCCTTTTTATGAGTATGTCGCAGCAGGCCGCACCGCCGCCGACACGGGGACGGGTAACGGTTTTTCGACGGCGGTGTACATCAACGCGCAGCTCCCGCCCGACCTGGCCCAGCAGCAGATCAACCCGGTGGCCTTGCCCGGCTTCAGCTTGCCGACCGGGCAGAACGGCCTGTTCCGCCTGAGCGGGCAGGGCAGTACGGCCCAGGCCGCCAACCCGCCGCACGTACCGGGCCTGCCGGATACCTCGGGGCGCTCCAGCCCGCAGAAATACCTGATCGAGACCAACCCGGTGCTCACCGACCTCAAGCAGTTCATGAGCTCGGACTACCTGCTGTCCAACCTGGGCTACGACCCGGACACCAGTGCCAAGCGCCTGGGCGATGGTTTCTACGAGCAGAAACTGATCCAGCAGGCCGTGACCGCCCGTACCGGGCAGCGTTTCATCGATGGGCAGACCTCCGATGACGCGATGTTCAAGTACCTGATGAACAACGCGATCGCCAGCAAGCAGCAACTGAATCTGCAACTGGGCGTAACCCTGACCTCCGAACAGGTCGCGGCCCTGACCCACGACATCGTCTGGATGGAAAACCAGACCATCAACGGTGAGCAGGTCCTGGTTCCGGTGCTTTACCTGGCCAATGCCAATAACCGCCTGGCGGACAATGGCGCGCTGATCCAGGGCGCAGATGTGAGCCTGATCGCCGGCAAGGACCTGGAAAACGCCGGCACCCTGCGGGCCAGCAACAACCTGAAGGCGACCGCCAACAATGACCTGGTGAATAGCGGTCTGCTGGAGGCGGGCAATCGTCTCGACGCCTTGGCGAGCAACAACCTCAGCAACAAGGCCGGCGGGATTATTGCCGGGCGCGACGTGAGCGTGACGGCCGTCACGGGCGATGTGCGCAACGAGCGGACGGTGACCACGCATCAGAGCCATGACGGCCTGATCAGCCATCGCAAGGATTTTGCGGACAGTGCTGCGCGTATCGAGGCGGGTAACGCTCTTGCCGTGACCGCAGGACGCGATATTCGAAACAGCGGCAGTGTCTTGCAGGCCACAGGTGATGCGCAGCTCCAAGCAGGAGGAGATCTTGCCATCATCTCCACCGAACAGGTCAGTCAGAGCAATAGTCTTCTGAAGAAAGGCAGTTGGAGCCAGAGCCAGACGGTTCAGAATGCCAGCCAGGTGCAGGTGGGCGGTAGCCTCACCGCTAAGGCTGGGCAAGACGTTAATGTGGTTGCCAGCTCCATTGTCGCCAATCAGCAACTGGCTTTGTCTGCCGAGCGTGACGTTTTCATAGCCTCTGCTGCGAACGAAAGTCATGCAGCGCTCCAGACTAAAAAGTTAACCAGCAGTACTGATCAGGTGCGTCAGCAATCTTCTGTCATTCAGGCCGGGGGCGATCTTTCCATTCAGGCCGGGCAAGATTTGACGCTGGTTGCCAGCCAAGTAAAGGGCACACAGAACGTTGCCTTGGATGCTAACCGCGATATCAGTGTGTTGTCCGCCAAGGATGAGAGCGCTTCGTTCTTTTTCAAGAAAAGCAAAGGCTCATTCGGTCGCAGTCAGAGCGAGCAGCGGGAGAGCTACGACAGCACCAACGTCGCTTCCGTGGTGGAAGCCGGCAAGGACCTGACCATTAATGCCAGCAAGGGCACTGATGGTGCCATGAACATCAATGGCGGTCGTGATGTCACCATCATCGGCAGCAAGCTCAAGGCACATGACGACCTGATGGTCGCGGCCCAAGGTGATGTCACCGTGCTGTCGGGGGTCGAGGAGCATGGTTCCTACAGCAAGAAAACCAAGTCCGGTTTCCTTGGGCTTTCCAAAAGCAGTAAGAGTCAGCTGAAAACCACGGCGAGCCAGGTCGGTAGTGAGCTGGACGCGGGTAATGATGTGGTGGTGGCTGCGGGTAACGATATCCGCTTGCGCGCCAGCGAGGCGACGGCGGGTAACGACGTTGAACTGCATGCCGGTGTGGTTAACAAGGACGGTGACATCAACCTTGTATCGGCCAATGACACCGCGTACAGCCGCAGTGAGCAGTACAAGAAGAAAACCGGGCTTTCCGTTTCGGGTGGCTTTATCTCCTTCTCCTCGGCCAAGGAAGCCGGGAGAGAGGCGCAAAGCAGCACCAGTGTGGGCAGCCAGGTGGTGGCCGACCGCGATGCGAGCCTGCAGGCCGAGCGCGATATCAATATCAGCGGTAGTGGGGTCAAGGCGGGGCGCAATGTCGCGTTGAATGCCGGGCGCGATGTGAATGTGGTTGCTGCGCAGAACAATACCGCGCAGGTGGATTGGCAAAAGAAAAAACAATCCGGTATCGGGTTCTCCGGTGACGATAACGGTATCAGTGCGTTCTTTGGCACAGAGACCAAGACCAAACAAAACCGGAATGAGCAGCAGACAGCCGCAGCCAGCCAGATCGATGCGGGTGAGAACCTGACAGTAAACGCCAAGCGCGATATCAACCAGTCTGGTTCCGACCTCAAGGCGTTCAACGACATAGAGCTGAACGCCGGACGCAATATCAATATTGATGCAGCGCGTGAGGTACGGATTACGGAAGAGCAGCGTCTGGCTGAACGTAATGGCGCCACCGTGACCGTCAACCACAACCTGGGCAAAACCAGAGACGCGATCGCCGGGGTTGGGAAGGGGGATGATGCGGTCAGCCAGGTTTCCAGCGTACTCAAGGCGGCGGACGCCATCAGTCAGTTTCTCCTGGGCTCTACTCAGGAGGGAAAAACGGGTCATAGCCAGCAGGGTAGTGGCGAGCGGGTCACTGAAGAGACTGGTCGTGCTTCGACGCTTCAAGCCGGTAACGATATCAAGCTGACCGCTAATAATGATGTCTCGGTCAAAGGCAGTCAGTTCAATGCTGGTCGGGATATCAATGTATCCGGGCGCGATGTTTCTTTTGATGTCGCGCGGGAAGGTACCACCCAGGAAAGTACCCAGCGTGAAAGCTGGGTTGGGGTACGTGGCGGAACCAGTGGAGGCTTCAAAGCTGGCTTTGGCGGTAGCTACGGTACTGCAGCACAGGACAGCAGCCGTGATGCATCGGGGGCAAGTCAACTGGATGCGGGCCGGGATATCAACCTGAAGGCCAGCAACGACCTGACTCTGATCGGCACACAGGCTCAGGCTGGGCGCAATATCAATCTGGATGCCGCGAACGATCTCAATATTCGTTCCGCACAGAACAGCAGCACCAGCACGAGCACCAGAAGCAGTGGAGGTGCAGAGGGCGGAATAACAGTCGGCTCAGAGGGCGTCGGGGGCTACGTCAGCGTCAATATCGGCAAGGGTAACCTGGAACGCGAAGGCGTTAACCAGCAGGAAGCTTACCTTTACGCAGGGGATCGCCTCAGTTTCACCAGTGGCAAGGACACGAACGTTGCGGGTGCCAACCTTCGAGGTAATGAGGTTGTCGGTCGTGTAGGTGGCGACCTGAATGTGGCATCGGTGGCGGACACCGGCAAGGCCAAGGGCAAGGAGTTTGACGTTAGCGCCACGGTGGCATTCGGACCAGGGTCGGGTGTCAGCGGCTCGGTCGGCTATGGAGAAACGACGGGTAAAACCAACTGGGTTGAAGAGCAGACCCGCATTACCGCCAAAGACAAACTCGATATTCGCACTGAGAATCACACCCAGATCAACGGTGCCGTGATTGCATCCGACAGCGGCAATCTGAAGCTGGATACCGGAACCCTGGGCTTCAGCGACATTGCTGGGCAGGACCGGGAGCATGGTTACTACCTGAACGTCGGTGGCACCTACAGCAACGGTAGCGCAGGCGGTACGCCTCAGGATGCCAGCCAGGTAGGCAAGGGCAAAGAGGGGCAGTCTGGCTGGAGTATCAGTGGCTGGAACTCTGAGAAGGATCGTGAGCAGATCGTACGCGCCACTGTTGGTAGTGGTGAGATTGTGGTTCGTGACGATAAGGTTACCGGTCATGATTCTACACTTGGCCTAAATCGTGATGTCAACGAGTCGTATAGCGTTACCCGGGATTATCAACATCGTACGGATTTGTATGTAAGTGATTCTTCGGTTGATGCTCTGCTTCATCCTGCTGGGACTTACGAAAGCTGGTCCTCGAATGTAAAAAACTTTAAGGAAATTCAGCAGGCAAGCGTTAACAGATTTATTCGTGGGTTGAGTGCTCTTTGGGGGGAAATTCAAGCCCAGCGTGTTGATATATCGGATGTTCCCGCGAACGCTAGGGAAGCGCTGGGTGATGAGCGGGCTCTGGCAATAGCAAAAAATCTAGTCCGTCGCGGAATTGACCCTTCAATAGTCGGATCTCTGAATGATGAATTGGTTAAGAGCTTAGGTCGATTCGCTGATTTGGCTGCTGATTACGACTCTGAAATAAAATCATGCTCTCTAAGTGGTGGGTGTGATGTTCCTCCGATAGAAAATTACACGCCAAAGCCAGGGGAATATCTGATTGGCGAGACTGTAGTTACAGAAAAGCAAATGACAATCGGTAAGGCTGCGCTTGATGAGGTTCAGTTTGCTCTAAAACTTGCTCAAAAGTTACCGGTGGAACAAATTCAAGCTACCGCAATTGCCATCCAGGCAATGATGGGGCCAATGAAATTTGTGCTTAGTGTTGCGGTCAATCAATTAGCTCAAGTTGCATACGGTGATAAGAAGGAAGAATTGACGGAAAGCGCGTCAATTAAGTTGGCGGCCAAGCTTATTGATGAAGATGAAACGGATTTGAAGGAGCAGCATGCTGCCGCAAAGCAGAAGTATGCAGAAGGTGCTGAGGGGGCGGTATTCAATGGGAATGGTTATGTTGTTGCTAGCCGATTCCTCATTGACTCTATTTTGGGTGAGGTCCAGTCTCTTGGTATAAAAGCTGGCAAGAGAGTAATTAGCGTCGTTGGCGGTAAGTCGGGATCTTCAATATCTGGCGGTGGAGGAAAACCTGATAAATCTCCAGAATCTCCAGAAAAGAATAATTTCCCAGATAAGCCACCGGTCCTGCGCGAAGTGGAAATTGATTCTGGGGCCAAAGGTGGATGGAGTAAAGCTCTCAATAAACCTGAGCCGAATACCATTTATAAGGTAGATGGTAACAAGGTTTATCAAACAGATAACCTTGGACGAGTAGAGAAAGTCGAGGCGGATCTAACTGCTATGGTGAAGGATAGGAACAAGTATCAGCAGTGCAAGGCTGGTAAGTGTGGAGAGGAGGGAGATGAGGGAGGGCATTTGATTGCCAGTATTCTTGGTGGACCAGGTGAAAAGCTAAATTTGGTTCCGATGGATGGTAACCTGAACAAAGGCGTATGGAAGGTAATGGAAAATGTCTGGTCGGATGCAGCAAAGGCTGGAAAGTCTGTGAATGTTAAAATTGAGCCTATATATTCTGGTGGGGGTGTCCGGCCGGATCGATTTAATGTAAGCTATCGGATTGATGGTGGGCGTCCAGTGATTGTTGATTTCAAAAATTCCCCGGGTGGTATCTGATGATTGACCAAGAGATATATCAGAAAATAGGACAGCTTTTAGTTGATGCGGGGCCGTCAGGTGCTCAGAAGCTAATAGTTAGAGCTGAACTCTTTCCTGAGGGCGATGGAGGAACGTATGAGTTTGACTATGTTGATGGAGCGGGCGAGCTGACCTGGTTTGATCCAGATGGTCGAGCAGTGGGGGATTTGACAGAGTTGTTGGTTCAGCTACGTGAATACATGGTTGCGAATAACTTGACTGCCGGAGCCGGTGCTTGGACTGGTTGTGAGGTTAATTTAAATGTTGATGAAATGAAGTTTGGAGTTGAGTTTTCATATAAAAAGTAGATTAAGATTCTATTGGCTCGGTGCCGGCCTCGCGCCGCTGTTTTTATCTGCGAACAACGCCCGGCAGCGGTATAGGTGACCAGAAATGGGGATGCAGAAACGGGGATGGATTTATTTTCTGAACCGTTACTCTGAAAGACTCAACGGAAGGAGGCTTAAGGTATGCCCAGGATGGGACGTATTGTTTACCAAACTACCCGCACCATGTAGTGTAACGCGGTCATAACCGTCAGATAATTTTTGCGGGTGCGGAAAATTACCGGCGTTATCTCGCGAATCTGCGGGAGCTCAAGGAAGTATTCTGCGTGAAGGTCTACGCCTATTGCCTGATGACCAATCCTGTTCATCTTTTGCTGGCCCCCGGTGACGCGGTCGAGGGTTGGGCTAGTTGATGAAGGCGCTTGTAGCACGGACGGCCCCTTATCGCAATCGGTTTGAGGAGCGTTCTGGCACCTTGTGATCGGAGAAACGGGGACGCGGAGAAACGGGGAAACAGAAACGGGGACGCCCATTAGCCGGTCTCGCGTCAAGGTCAAAAGCCACCGCGCCCTGCTGTTTTTAACGGCAGGGTTCGTGAAACCTTTGTTAATGCTCCTGGAGGGGTATAGTTTATGAGCGAAGATGAAATTTACTTGGCAATAGGTGAGATACTTTTTTCAATTGCACCTGATGAAGCAAGATTTGTTGTTGTTGATGCTGAGATATCAAAAGGAAATGATCACTGCAAGCTTTTGTTTGATTACATAGATGCAGATGGGAAAAAGGATTGGTTTAGCCCTCCTAGCTCAAAGGTTGATAGTGACTTGTTTGATTGTTTGTTGTTGCTGAAAAAAGAATACTCTGAAAAAGGGATGGTTGGGGATTTTCCACTCTGGGTTGGGTGTGAGTTAAGCTTTGATGTCGAGCGCTCTAAGCTTTCTATTGATTTTCGCTATGATTAGTTAGTTTGAAAAGTTCCATGTTTAGGGTGGTGCTTTCTGATTATTTTATTTTTGTGAGGATAAGTGGGGCGGATTTATTTTTTTCGTGAAAGAACCGTGCCATCGTCACGAAAGATTTATACAATAAGCTGGTTCAGCTGATGAGCCTAGCCTGATCCACAGGGCTCTGCGACGAGGCCAGTTGAAAGGAGCGGATTGTTTCTTGGAGGAGATGGAGAGTGTTGTTAATCTACGGATAGAGAAAAGCGGTATGTGGAGTTCGGGCGAGACTCAGGAAAATAAATCCATCTCCATCTCCATCTCCATCTCCATCTCCATCTCCATCTCCATCTCCATCTCCATCTCCATCTCCATCTCCATCTCCGTTTCTCTTTTCGATTATGTATGGATTAAATGGAACTATCTTTTTTGAGGATGGCTCTTTTGGACGGCCGTTACCTAACAGTTGTTCAAGAGTCCGTAATGAGGCAGGGGCGACTTACTTTCGTGTCTTCTGGTTGATGACGGGGAAAATTTATTGTCGAGAAGCGGGGGCGGATTTATTTTATAATCCGTTTGCTACTCTGAAAGCTTCAACGGAAGGAGGCTTCAGGTATGCCCAGGATGGGACGTGTTGTGTTACCAAACTACCCGCGTTATGTAGTACAGCGTGGTCATAACCGTCAGATAGTGTTTGCGGGCACGGAAGATTATCAGTGTTATCTCGCGAATCTGCGTGAGCTCAAGGAAGTATTCGGCGTGAAGGTCTACGCCTATTGCCTGATGACCAATCCTGTTCATCTTTTGCTGGCCCCCGTGAAACAGTCGCATGGTTGGGCCAGTTGATGAAGGCGCTGGCAGCACGGACGACACGTTATCGCAATCGGCTGAAGCTCCTTGTGGGAAAGCCGATACAAGTCCAGTGTCGTGCAATCGGATGCTTATCTACTGGCGTGTTGTCGCTACATCGAGCTGAATCCTGCACGTGCTCGCATGGTCGCTGACCCCGTGACTTACCCATGGTCGAGCTATCAAGCTCGGATGAATGTGTTAGAAAACGAATGAATGCGCAAGGAGTCCCGATGTGGAAGGGGACTACTCCAAGCGGGGTTGAAGTGCAGGGTTATTTGACTCCTAATGTAAAAGTTTATCCAATTATGTAGGGCTTGAAGTGGAGCTGTCTTTTTTTTGGGATGATTCTTTTGGGAAGCCGTTTCCTAACTGTTGCTCAAGTGTCCGTAATGAGGCAGGGATCGACTTACTTTCGTGTCTTCTGATTGATGACGGTGGAGTCCCCTATCTTGAGACTGTCCCATGGCTTGATCATGGGCTTTCGCTGATACAGCAAATACGAACTGGAGGTTCGACGCAAGGTGATTGGGGGCGTGAATGTTGGGGGGCGATTCTTAGCGTGGAGAGAGTTAGGATATATTCTCTTTATGATGAAAATTATTTCATAGATATGAGCCTAAATAATTTCGAGAGGGCTCTGTTGGAGTGGAAAAAATTTATTGTCTCCGGCTGGCCATCGCCGGGGCAATAGCTGCTTTTCTACATCAAGCCAATACCACCCTAGCAATATCTTGTTGCTGGGCATCAGTCGCACTGGTCAGCCATCCCCAACTTTGTGCAGCTCTCAAGCTTCTGATTTGATCGATGGTACTGCGAGAATATACAGCGTCAGTTATCGGTCGACAGCGTTAGTTGCGTATATTCGTGAGGTCGGGGGATCGAGACGCTAGCTGTCTTTCACCCACCTGCAGAAACGGGCAGAAACGGGGACCAGAAACGGGGACGGATTCAGAAACGGGGACGGATTTATTTTCTCTATACGCTTGCTATCCTGTGATACGGGGGCTTGCGATGCAGGATTTGCCCAGAATCTTGCGAATAAGATGGGAGTTTCGGTTAAGGCGCCAACTAATTTGGTATGGGCTTATGGTGATGGTAAAATGGTGGTTGCCCCTATGTCTCCTCTTAATCCGAATCTTCCTGATCTATCTAATCAAGGTGGTTTCAAAGTTTTCTATCCAGGTAAGCCGTGATGATAAGTTATTCTTTGATGATGTGTGAGCGATGTGGTGGTGAGCTGGTTGCCTTCAAGGAAGGTAGTACTGGTGGTATGAAGTGTTTGGCGTGCGGTTGGTCTTTGGTTGCAACGGACATACATGGGATCAAACTCGATGATAAGGATTATGAGGTTTTTTGTTTTGGTGATTATAAGAATAAAAATCATGTGATGGCTGTTTCTAAGGCGTCTGGTTGTAATTTTTTAGAGTCTAGGGAAGGGCTTCGTCAGGGTGAGTTTCTTGCGTTTTGTGGGAAGGCAATAGATATTTTAAAAGTTTTTGACGATCTTGTTGATGCTGGGTTGAAATGTAGTATTAAGCCGGATTTTATTTGGGCAGGTAGGAATGGAAAAGCGGGCACGAATGAAAGTAAGTAAATTTTGGCGAGAGAAACGAGAACGCTAGCTATCTTTCACCTGTGATAACGGTCTGGCCACGTGCTCCAACGACCGTCGCTCCGCCGCCACCCCCCAGATCGCCTGTACCCCCGCCGCGATGACCATCAGCGCCGCACCGATCAGGTAGCCGTAGAACACGTTGGTGCGCTGCCCGGTCTCGATCAGCGCGCCGAACAGCGTCGGGCCGATCAAACCGCCCAGGCCGGTGCCGAAGGCGTAGAACACGGCGATGGCCAACGCGCGGATCTCCAGTGGAAAGGTCTCGGCCACAGTCAGGTAGGCCGAGCTGGCTGCCGCCGAGGCGAAGAAGAAAATCACCACCCAGGCGATGGTCTGCTGGGTGGCGTCGATCAGCTGCTGCTGGAACAGGTAGCCGCTCAGGCACAGCAACACGCCGGAAATCAGGTAGGTGCTGCTGATCATGATGCGCCGACCGACCACGTCGAACAGCCGTCCGAGCAGCAGTGGCCCGCAGAAGTTGCCGAGGGCGAAAGGCAGCAGGTACCAGCCGATATGGGCCGAAGGCACGTCGTAGAAGTCGGTGAGGACCAGCGCGTAAGTGAAGAAGATCGCGTTGTAGAAGAACGCCTGGGCGGTCAGCAGGGTCAGGCCGACCAGCGCCCGGCGGCGGTGGTCGACGAACAGGCTGTGGAACACCTCGCGCAACGGCGTGTGATCACGGGCGTGCAGGCGCAGCGGTGGCTCCTGCAGCGGGGGCACCTCGATGCCGCGCTCGCGGTAATGGCGCTCGATCTCGGCGATGATGCGCTCGGCTTCTTCCGGCTGGTTGTGGATCATCAGCCAGCGCGGGCTTTCCGGGACCCACAGGCGTATCAGCAGGATGATCAGCCCGAGTGCCGCACCGATGCCGAAACACAGCCGCCAGCCGAGTTCGCCGCCGGCCACGGCCGGGTCGAGCAGCACCACCGAGCCGACGGCGCCCAGGGCGGCACCGATCCAGAAGGTGCCGTTGATGGTCAGGTCGACCCAGCCGCGGTAGCGCGCCGGGGTGAATTCCTGGATGGTCGAGTTGATTGCGGTGTATTCGCCGCCGATGCCGGCGCCGGTGAGGAAACGGAACAGCAAAAAGCTCCACAGGTCCCAGGAAAAGGCCGTGGCCGCTGTGGCGCCGATGTACAGGAACAGGGTGATGAAGAACAGCTTGCGCCGGCCGAGGCGGTCGGTCAGCCAGCCGAAGAACAGCGCGCCGAGCACCGCGCCGGCGATGTAGGCGGCACCGGCCACGCCGATCTCGGTATTGCTCATGGCCAGGCTGTCCTTGAGGGCCCCGGAGACGGCACCGGCCAGGGTCACTTCCAGGCCGTCGAGCAACCAGGTGATGCCCAGCGCCAGGACCAGCAGGGTGTGGAAACGGGTCCACGGCAGGCGGTCGAGGCGCGCGGGGATGTCGGTGCTGTAGCAGCGCTCGTCTACAAACGCCTCTGCTGTGTGGGGCAGTGTCTGAGTCGTCATGGTCACTCCTGCGCGCCGACGGTGTCGCTGAACGCCGGAGCGCTGTGCAACGGAAGGAGTTCGAACTTCTAGCGTCGTGAAGGAGGCGATCCGTCATCAGTCGCCCCATGGTGCGGGAGGCCCTGATATTCGAGAACCTGGACTTCAAGGGGGAGTGTGACGGCGGCTATTCAAGGCAGCTATCAAGTAAGGGATGTTGTCAGCTTGGAGCGGACCGGTCTGGTGGTTTGTAGTGCGCTTTGATCAACTGCTGCTGCAGGTGTCGCAGAAAACCGGCCTCAAAGGCATCGCGGCGACCGCCTTCTGGATAGCCCTGGCGAGCTTGAGTCAGTTGCCACCACAGTGGCTGGGTCGAGCGCCGATTCAGCCACTGTCCGGCGCAACGGGCGCCGCTGGCGATTTCCTGGGCAAACTGTTCGTCCCAGGGCGTCAGTGGCAGTGGAAGGTCGTCGGTACAGGCATTGAGGTGGACGCTATCGGTCGAGTTGGCAGGAAGGCGATAGCGTTGCCGCAGAAGCGCCATGTCGTAGAGGGCGATAGCGTCCTTGATCAATTTGTTGGCCAGTTCCTGTTGCTCTTCATCGTAAAAAGCCAGGGTGCGGGCACCGTCCAGGCAAAGGCTGGCGGCATGGCGTAAGTGATCGACTGCTTCGCTGGCGCTTAGGGAGGTGAGCTTGATCAGTGTCGGTGTGGGTAGGCGAGACAGTAGCGAGCGATCAATCATGGAGAGCAACTCCATGACCACGTTGTGCTAACGCCGGGTGAAGCGGGCGGTGCCCGGGCGTGAAAGGGGGGTAGGCCATTCTCCTTATCTCCCTCGTGAGGTTAAGGAACCGACACCCGCCGTTCTGACGCGGTTGGAGTGGCGGACCGCACGGGGGTCAGAATCCGGCTCACGAAGGAACGCCGGCCAGGCCGAAGCCTGCCCCGCACGGTCCACCATATGGGCGAAGTTGCCAACGCTATGAAGCGCCGACACGATCGCTTATGGCGCAACCGCACCTTCGTGAGGATTACAGGTTCTGACACCCGGCCACAGGTATGCCTGTGACTCAACAAGCTTACTTACGAAGGGGGATTTGCTCAGTCGGTTATGGACTAAGAGCGCGTGAGAAGTATCCGATAAAACCGTGGGATCGTCTCGCTGCTTACAGACGGGTTTGTCGCATTCTATTTCAAGGAGTGAGCTGATTCAGGCTGTTCTGGTGTGACCACCGACCGGGTTGGTATGGGATTCTCTTGATCAGGCCCCTGGATGCCTGGCTCGGCGTTACTTGGGTGCTGATGGAGGCCTTTGAGATAGGGGAGGGAGGGCAGACCGTACGGGGGTCGCAATCCGGCCTCCAACGGAGCCGGCCAAGCCGAAGCCTGCCCCGCACGATCTACCATAGAGTTTGTGTAGCGATTACATTGAGCAATCACTACACCCCAGGGAAGCACACCGCGCTTCGGGCACCTCTCGGGTTGGGACGCTTGGCCACGGACATCGTCCATGACCCAACCAGCCTAACGGCGTTCGCTTTGCAGAGACAAGGCGCTAGGTGTTGGGTTAGTCCGAGAATGATGTGTGAAGTTTCTGATGAGTTTGTGGTTTACTGATAATTTTGCGGACTTGTTATATTTCATTTCCATGCGAATAGAGCCGATTCTCGTCGCATGCTTACACCAGAAGGTTCTCTAATTTTCCAAATCAAGAGTATTGGGCTTAATATCGATTGGTTTATTGGGGTTTTGTGATGTAATGATTATCGTCTCGTAAGGTTGGGAAAAGAATTACATTTCCGAAGTTCCTTTATGGCGCTATCCCTTTGCTGATCGAGATAATCCGCCAAGTCGCTTATGTGGATGCCGCGCGCGGATTTTTGGCTGCTCTCAAGACGGGTAATCGGAATCTTGAGCTGTCCAGCCATGACTTTGCGTTGGAGTATCTCAGGTGTCAGGTGGGTAAAGTAGTCATCGCATACTACCTTCAGGGGGATCACAACCTGTCCATCGTATTGGGCCATTAATAGAAACAGTGTTTTCATGTGCAATCCCCATGATCAAATGATAGTGGCTTTGTTGGTAGGGCTCTGTGGCCATCTAGGCTTAATATGTTTGCTATCGATTTTTATGCTTCGTCCATGTTTTTCGGTTGTGATGTCATTTTCTGTTAATGAAATTAATGCTTCTTGAAGTTTTTCTATGTCTATTGGCTTTCTTAGGATTTTGTTGAAGGTTTTTTGAGTTGAACTTTCCTCGGGCTCAGAAAGGGAGGTGCTTGTCACCGCCAATGTAAAACTGACCCCCTAACGCCAACGCAAATTTGACCCCCTGGGCCATCATGGCGGCTTTGAGCTGCCGAGATGTTGACCCAGGAGCAGTCAGTGGAAATCAGGGTATTGGCCCGTCAGGGCATGGGCATCAAAACCATCGCGCGCACGCTGGGCTTGTCGCGCAACACCGTGCGCAAGTACCTGCGTGGCGAAGCCGAGTCGCCGCGCTATACAGGCCGAGCAGCGCGTCCAGAGAAGCTCGACCCGTTCAAGGCTTATCTGCAAGAACGCGTGGAAGCGGCCCGGCCACATTGGATTCCTGCGACGGTGCTATTGCGTGAAGTCCAGGCACAAGGCTACACAGGCGGCATCAGCCGGCTCAAATCCTACCTGGCACCGTTCAAATGTCCGCGTCATGACCCTGTGGTGCGCTTCGAGACGGCGCCCGGTCAGCAGGTGCAAGTCGATTTCACCACCATCCGCAGGGGCAGTAACCCGCTCAAGGCATTCGTCGCCACGCTGGGCTACAGCCGCGTCACTTTCGTCCGCTTCGGTGCCCGCGAAGACAGTGATGCATGGCTGGACGGCTTGCGTGAGGCTTTTGTTTATTTCGGCGGGGTACCCGAGGAGGCGCTGTTCGACAACGCCGGAGCGATCATCCTGGAGCGCGATGCCTATGGCGAAGGTCTGCATCGCTGGCATCCCCGGTTATTGGCGCTGGCCGACGAATATGGCTTTCGTCCTCGTGTTTGTAGGCCCTATCGGGCCAAGACCAAAGGCAAGGTCGAGCGCTTCAACGGCTACCTCAAGGGCAGTTTCATTACACCATTGGCGGCCACGCTCAAGAGCGCGGGATTACCGTTGGATGTGGCCACCGCCAATGCGCATATTGGTCGTTGGCTCGAGGAAATCGCGCACCAGCGGATACATGGCACCACCGGTGTAAAACCGGCAACTCGCCTGGCTGAAGAACGTGATGTCTTGCTGCCCCTACCAGCCTGCCGGGTGACGAGCGCACCGACGATCACCTCGTTGCGCCTGGGACGGGTTCTACCGCATGAGAGCTTGCAGCACCCGCTTTCGGTCTATGATGAGTTACTGGAGTTGAGCCGATGAACCTGCAGCATGCCCGCATCATCGAACTGTGCCAACAGCTCAAGCTTGAACGGATGGCGGTGGACTGGGCGGGCCTGGCACAACAAGCCGCGACTCAGGAACAGAGCTTCGCCGATTTCCTGGAGCAGTTGCTGCGCGCTGAAGCTGAGGCACGCCTTGAGCGCTCGCGCCAGACATTGCTGAAGATGGCGACACTGCCTGCGCTCAAGACGTTGGAGCAGTACGATTTCGCGTTTGCCAGCGGTGCGCCGCGAGCGCAACTGCAGGAGTTGGCCGGGCTGAGCTTCGTCGAACGTGCCGAGAACATCGTCCTGCTCGGCCCCAGTGGCGTAGGCAAAACGCACCTGGCTTGCGCCCTGGCCTATCGCGCGACCCAGGCGGGTATCAAAACCCGTTTCATCACCGCCGCTGACCTGATGCTGCAACTGGCAGCGGCCCATCGACAGGATCGCCTGAAAGAGTATTTCAACCGTGCGGTGATGGGGCCTCGGTTGTTGGTCATCGACGAAATTGGCTACCTGCCTTTCGGTCGCGACGAAGCCAACCTGTTCTTCAACGTGGTCGCCAGGCGCTACGAGCGCGGCAGCATGATTCTGACCAGCAACCTGCCGTTTACCCAGTGGGCTGGCACCTTTGCGGATGACCAGACGCTGACGGCCGCGATGCTGGATCGGTTGCTACACCACGCACACATCGTGCAGATCTCGGGCGACAGCTATCGCCTCAAGGACAAACGCAAGGCGGGTACCAGCCCGACCAGGGCAGAGAAAACCGTTTAGAAACAGGCCAAGGGGGTCAAATTTCAGTTGGCGAAAAATGAGGTAGAGGGGTCAGTTTTGGGTTGGCGTTGACAGGTAATCGATATCTTTGTTCCCCCGACACAGCCAGAGCAACCCGTGGTACGTCCACCTCGAGCAGCACCAGGTGACGAGGACGAGGCTGGTGCTATTCGTCGACGGGGCGGTGGCGGCGCAGAAGGCACCCGATCTGATCGGAAGCATCGAAGCGGTGACCTGCGTGAGCTAGTGGATTACTACCACGACACACGCGAAGCCTTGAAAGACCTCTTTCCCGAGGTAACGATCAACGTGACAGGGCGTGGTGAGATACCGTTGCGTTCATACTTCAAGAAGGTGGCTTGGGCCAGGCCTGGCACTGCAGGATACGTCTACAACGGCGGTGGGCGGATTGAGCCGCGGGAAGGGGCCGGCTTCGTATTCAGCTTCTATGACAAGGTTGCGGACAAAGATGCTTCTCTCCAGGTCTCTGATGAGGTCATGACTCAGCACCGATCAAGGCGCTATGTGAATGAACTTCTCGATCAGGCACGACTGGTAAGGTACTTCACGTTCTATTTCCTGGGCACCTTCACCTATGACGAGGCCAGCGACACGATGGTTGCACAGGTTACTGACCTTCGCTGCCTGGCGATTGACTTGGGCCCGCTGAGGAGCTGAGCTTCAGTAGAGATGGAAGCTCCTAACCATTGGCAAGGGCGGCACCCGGTGGGTAAAGCAAGCGACTTTAAAGTTCATTGAAGCTCTTGTCTTGCTCACTTTCAGTTGACAAAAGGTCTAACGCTGCAGGCGATTGAGTTCGTGCTCCGACGATTCTAGCCTTTTGGGCAAGGCCTGTGCACGACGATGTGCGTCGGATGCCGTCCTGAATTACGCAAGGTGAGTTGGGCGGACGCTTACCAGCTACCGGCCAAAAGCAGCCGGTCAGTCTGGTCCTAGCTAAGGAATCTGACGCTTGGATCTGTCTATACAGCCATGGGCTGTTCATTGATTTGAGGGGGCCGATCTTAAGTTTTGTGCAGCGGTGTGCCCAAAAGTAAGCGTCCGGCGAACTCACCTTGCGTAAGTCAGGCCGGCACCCACTGATGCGGTAGCAATTGCCCGATCTCACTGGCCCGCTGCGTCGGCAGCCGCATCAGCACATCCTTGAGATAGGCATACGGATCATGCCCATTCATGCGTGCCGACTGGATCAGACTCATGATGGCAGCCGCCCGTTTGCCACTGCGCAGCGACCCGGCAAACAGCCAGTTCGAGCGGCCAAGCGCCCATGGCCGTATCTGGTTTTCAACTTGGTTGTTGTCGATGGGCACAGCCCCATCATCTAGGTAGCGCGTCAGCGCTACCCAGCGTTTCAGGCTGTAATCGAGGGCTTTGGCCGTGGCTGATCCGTTGGGCACCAAGTCGCGCTGGGCCAACATCCAGTCATGCAGTGTTTTGCTGATCGGTACCGCCATTTCCTGACGTATTCGCCAGCGGTCTTCGTTGCTCATATCCCGAGCCTGGCGTTCAACCTCGTACAAACCGCCAATCGAGTGCAGCGCCTGTTCGGCCAACTGGCTTTTGTTCGCGACATGCAGATCGAAAAACTTGCGGCGGGCGTGAGCCATGCAGCCGATTTCAGTGATGCCTTGCTCAAAACCAGCTTTGTAGCCAGCGAAGTCATCGCAAACCAGCTTGCCGTTCCAGACGCCCAGGAAGTTGCGTGCATGTTCGCCGGCACGGCTTGGGCTGAAGTCGTAAACCACCGCGTTGAGCGCCGAAAACGGCGTCGTGCTGTAGGCCCAAACATAAGCTCGGTGAGTTTTCTTCTCGCCTGGCGCAAGCATTTGCACTGGTGTTTCATCGGCGTGAATCACGCCTTGGTTCAGCACCGCCTCACGCAGTGCGTCAACCAGCGGCTGGAGCCGCAATCCGGTTTGTCCGACCCACTGGGCCAAGGTCGAGCGAGCAATGGCCAGCCCGGCGCGACCAAAGATCTTTTCCTGCCGGTACAGCGGCAAGTGATCGGCAAACTTGGCCACCATGACGTGGGCCAGCAAGCCTGCGGTCGGGATACCTTTGTCGATAACCTGCGCTGGCACCGGCGCCTGGATCAGTGTTTCGCACTGACGGCAGGCCCATTTGCCACGCACATGTTGCTCGACGGTAAATACACCCGGTGTGTAATCCAGCTTCTCACTGACGTCTTCGCCGATGCGTTGAAGTTGGCAGCCACAGGCGCACTGGGTGTTTTCGGGTTCGTGACGAATCACCGTGCGTGGAAACTGCGGCGGCAATGGCGCACGTTTCGGGGATTGCCGTGGTTCGGCCTGTGGCGCAGCTGGAAGGAGCTGTTTTAGCTCGGCCTCGATAGCCTCAAGGTCTGTGTCGAGCAAGTCATCCAGCAAGCTGCTTTGCGCCGGGCTGATTTGCTCGCTGCGCTTGGCAAACTTGTGCCGTTTGAGCAGGGCAATTTCGTAAGTGAGCTGCTCAATGACGGTTTGATCGTTCTGGATCTTCTTGCTCATCGCCTCGACCTGGGACTGCAACTGCAACGCCTGTGCCGCCAAGGCACGAAGCTGTTCCGGGGTCATCTGGTCGAGGTTGGGCGAGGAAGTCATGCCGCCGATTGTGCCAGAGCAGGCACGTGACGACGACACGTAGACCGGCCAAATGCACGGCGGTTACAGCATGCTGATCACACCGCCTGCACCAACGCGCTGCCACGGCAGGCCCAGCACCAAGGCCTGGAGTTGTTCGCTGTCGAGTTCAACCTCGCTGCCATGGCGAATGCCGGGCCAGTGAAACTTGCCTTGATTCAGTCGTCGCGCTGCAAGCCAGACGCCTACGCCGTCGTGCACCAGGACTTTTATTCGGTTAGCCCGGCGATTGGCGAACAGGTAAGCGCAGTGCGGCTTCGCCGCACCGAATACCGCGATCACACGGGCTAATGCGGTTTCGGTGCCGGCGCGCATGTCCATCGGCTCGGTGGCCAGCCAGATCGCATCGATGCGGATCATTGGGCGACAGCCCGGATAAATTGCGCACAGCCCTCGGGATCTGAGGTCGGCCATCTCACCGTGATCACTTGCCCGGCCATGGCTAACTCAATGATCACTGACGCTTCAACTGGCCGTTTAGGGGCAGCCTTCAGTGGCACAAAGGCCGGTAGCGAAGTTGTCGCGGATTGGTCTCGATAGAGCGGCAGCCATTTGCGGATGACGTTGGCGTTGATGCCGTGGCTGATGGCGACACTGGACACGGTTGCGCCAGGTTGCAGGCATTCCTGAACGACCTGGGCTTTGAAAGGCTTCGGATAAGAGCTTCGTTGGCGCATGGAAATCCTGGCGATAAGGGTGATCGCGTCCGCTTAAAAATACGCGGACACCATCGCCCTTAAAGCTGGAGTTCGGAAGGTGAGTTTGCCGGACGCTTACGCCCAAAAGGCACTTTTAGCGGTTGGTGTACCAATAGTTCATAAAACCGAAGTCCTCAACAAAATCGGTCAGAAGCGGGTATTCACTCTCATGTAAGCGCTCGGGGGGGTTACAGTTCGTCTGTCTAATAAATGCCAAAGTTGTTTTTTTGCTGTGAAAACTGACTTGGCGATATGCCATGCCAGCGCTTGAATGCCTGGGAAAAACTTGACAGGTCGCTGAAGCCTAAGCGTTCAGCGATCTCAGTCAGGTTCATGTGACCGTCCTTTAGCAGGTTGATGGCGTTGCGACTACGGACGTCGGCGAGCAGTTTTCGGAATGTGGTCCCTTCCTCTTTTAGTCTGCGTTTGAGTGTGCGCGGGCTCACATGTAGTAGCTCGGAAATGCTGGATAGATCGGGCAGGCCATTATCCGGGGTGGTCAGGTAGTGCTGCACCAATGCCGTCATCCCAGCGTGTGCGATGCGACGCTGCATCAGTTGCGTACACATCTGTTCGCACATCGAAACAGTCACCGCGTTGGCTTGAGGTAAAGGGAGACGGAGAAAAGAGCGATCAAAGGCCAAGCTGTTGCTTTTAGCCGCGTACGAAGGGGCACACCCCAGCACTTCCACATTTTCAGGGATAGGCGGCGGCTGCTTGCTCAGACAGAAGCGTGATAACGAAAAGTCATTGCCGCCCAGTTCCTTTAGCAACAGCGCAGCCGCTGTCATGTCGCGGGCCAATAGAAATTCGCGTAGGTCCGGTGCTAATCCTGGAGCGGCAAAGGTCAGTACCCCTTCATCGCCTTGTTCTTCATAGGCGACCACCGTGAACGCGTAGGTCAACGGCAAAAAGCGCAGCGCCAGAGCCAGCGCATCGCCGATGGTTGCACTGCTAATCAGACCGTAACCGAATAGGCCGTAGGTCGAGAAGTGATAGCGCATGCCGACTTCGAAACCTAGCCCCGCAGCATGGCCTGATAAACGCAACAGGTTTTCGGCAACGCGCAGCTCCTGGTCGGCAGTTAACTCCAAATTCGGATCGGCCAATTGCGCCAATGTCAGTCCCGAGCCGAGCAAAATCTTTTCAGCCGGAAAACCTTTTTCATCGCCGAACTCAACCATCAGCAAGGCACTGGTCGGACCCCGAAGAAAATTCCTAAAGCTCATACCATGTGCCTTCGATGAAAACATTGGCCCAAATAATAAAGTAGTTGTCCCGTTGCAGCATTCGGATCTTTAACAAGGCGCGTCACCATTGAGTCGCACGGTTCGCCGTTCCAACAACAATAAAAGGTCACTGCAGCGCCTGGTCAAACCAGGTCGCGCGTTTGCGAAGCCGCAGACGTCGCTCTGCCTTGCCCAAGGAATAACAACCATGAAAAAGATTTTCGATTTCATCGTCGTCGGTGGAGGTTCTGCTGGTTGCGTGGTGGCCGGACGGTTGTCCGAAGATCCGGACACCAGCGTCTGCTTGCTGGAAGCTGGAGGGGAGGGACGGTCCAGTCTCGTCAATATTCCTGCCGCCACAGTGGCTATGGTGCCAACCAGGGTGAACAACTGGGCCTTCGGCACTGTCGCGCAGGCCGGACTGCTAGGACGCACGGGGTATCAGCCGCGAGGCAAAGCGTTGGGCGGCTCTTCGGCGATCAACGCCATGATTTATGTGCGTGGACATCAGTGGGACTACGACCATTGGGCCTCTCTGGGTAATCCTGGCTGGGGGTACAAGGACGTCTTACCGTACTTCCTACGCAGTGAGCATAACGAGTGCCTTGATGATGCCTGGCACGGCAGAGACGGGCCGTTATGGGTCAGCGATTTGCGCTCCGACAATCCCTTTCAGCAGCGTTTTCTGGAGGCCGCCCGCGAAACCGGTTTGCCGCTCAACGACGATTTCAATGGATCAGAGCAGGAGGGAGTCGGTGTCTACCAAGTCACGCAAAAACATGGTGAGCGCTACAGTGCGGCACGCGCTTACCTGCTGCCCCATATTGGCGTGCGCGATAATCTGAGCGTTGAAACCCGTGCCCAGGTGCAACGCATTTTGTTCGAAGGCACCCGTGCTGTGGGTGTGGAGGTGTTGCAACACGGGCAGGTATACACCCTTCGAGCTCGACGTGAAGTGATCCTTGCCGCAGGGGCCTTGCAGACACCGCAGTTATTGATGCTCTCCGGGGTAGGGCCGAAGGCGCAGTTGCAGCGCCATGGCATCCCGTTGTTGCACGAACTGCCAGGTGTCGGGCAAAACCTGCAGGATCATCCGGATTTCGTCTTCGTTTACAAGACCAACAGCCTCGACGCCATGGGCGTTTCCCTGGGAGGCTGCTTGAAAATGCTGAAGGAGATCTGGCGATTTCGCCAAGCGCGCCGCGGCATGCTCACTTCTAACTTCGCCGAAGGCGGAGCATTTCTCAAAACCTGCGACACATTGGATAAACCGGATATCCAATTGCATTTTGTCGTTGCCCCGGTCGAAGACCATGCGCGGACCATGCGCTTGGGGCATGGGTTGTCGTGCCACGTCTGTTTGTTACGGCCACGTAGTCGCGGCAGCGTTACGTTGGCGAGCAACGATCCACAAGCGGCACCGCTTATCGATCCGGCGTTTCTGAAAGAGCCGCAGGATCTTGAAGACATGGTCGCGGCATTCAAACTCACCCGTCGTCTGATGCAGGCTCCGGCACTGGCCAAATGGATCACACGAAGCCTGTACACCGAGGGGGTCGAAACCGATGAGCAGATTCGCACCCTGCTGCGTGAGCGCACCGACAGCGTCTACCATCCTGTCGGCACGTGCCGTATGGGTGAAGATCCATCGGCCGTGGTCGACGCTCAACTGCGTGTGCACGGCCTGCAAGCGCTGCGTATCGTTGACGCATCCATCATGCCCACCCTGATCGGCGGCAACACCAATGCGCCCACGATCATGATCGCCGAGAAGGCCGTGGACTTGATTCGTGGTCTCCCACAGACGCACGCCTCCGCCCGTTTCGAAAATGCCGTCGCTGCTAAAAAAAATAAAGAGGTGCCTCATGTCACAGCCTGAAGCGCAAGTTGATCGTCAGGCGGACAAGCCCCTGAGCGCCATTATCATCGGTACGGGATTTGCCGGTATCGGCATGGCCGTGGCCCTGCAAAAGGCCGGGGTGAAGGACTTTCTGATCTTGGAGAAAAAACACGATGTTGGCGGCGTCTGGAGAGACAACAGTTACCCCGGTGCGGCGTGTGATGTGCCTTCGCATTTGTATTCGTTCTCGTTCGAACCGAATCCGGACTGGAGTCGAGTGTTCGCGCCCCAGGCCGAAATTTACGCCTATCTGCGTCGTTGCGCAGAGACGTACGGGCTGCATCCATCCATTCGTTTTGGCGCTGAAGTGGTGTCCGCTGAATTCGACGAAGCCAGCTCGCTTTGGCGTGCAACCCTGAAAGACGGCCAGGTGCTAAGCGCTTCGTTGTTGATCAGTGGTACCGGCCAGCTCAGCCGTCCGGCATTTCCCGCGCTGGCGGGGATGGAGCGCTTTAAGGGCCATGTGTTCCACTCGGCGACCTGGGACCACGATTATCCGTTGGCCGGCAAACGGGTAGCGGTGGTCGGTACCGGTGCCTCGGCGATTCAGTTCGTGCCGGCGATTGCCGCTACTGTCGGGCAGCTGAAAGTCTTCCAGCGTTCTGCCGCGCACCTGATGCCACGGCCGGACCGCGCCTACTCCGAACGGGAAAAGTCGCTTTTTAAGAAAATGCCGGGGGTTATGCGCGCTTACCGCGCTCTGATCTACCTGCGCTACGAGTCCCGCGCGTTGGCCTTCACACGTTTCAAGGGCCTGATGAAGTGGGCGGTGGGTGTGCCGTTTCGTCGGTTACTGGCCGAGCAGGTACGCGATCCATCATTGAGACAGAAGCTGACGCCGGATTATCCGTACGGCTGCAAACGTATTCTGCTGTCCAGCGAGTACTTTAATACCATGAGTCGATCCAATGTGGAATTGGTGACGCAGGGCATAGCGCGGGTCAACGAGAGCGGCATTGAGACGGTTGACGGTGAGCAACATGACGTGGATGCGATCATCTATGGCACTGGTTTTGCTGCAACCGAGTTCCTGGCGCCGATGCGCATCGTTGGACGTGGAGGGGTCGACCTGAACTACGCCTGGCGCAACGGTACACGCGCCTATCTTGGGCTGACGGTGCCCGAGTTTCCGAACTTTTTTATGTTGTATGGACCGAACACCAATCTAGGGCACAACTCGATCGTTTATATGCTGGAGAGTCAGATTGCCCACGTTATGCGCTGCTGGCGTATGCTCCAAGTCTCGGGTGCCAATACCGTGGAAGTTGATGCCAGCGTGTCTCAACGCTTCCACCGGCGCACTCAGCAGCGCTTGGCTGCTACGGTATGGAGCGGCTGCAAGAGCTGGTACCTCGACGCAGCCGGTAACAACAGCACCAACTGGCCGGGTTTTACAGTCAGCTATCGCATGTTAACTCGGTATTCTGGCTTGCACGCCTATCGCTTCAGCCGTCCGCTCGAGGGGGGAGTGACCATAGCTGCCCCAGGGGCGTTGAAGGAACGGCTGAGCGCGGGCTTCTTAAGGCTCTTTTTGCGCACCACATTCCATTCGCTGATCGGTCCGGGCTTGGGTGCTGCGGCGCAGCGTAAAGTTGTGCGAGTGTTGTCGGCATTGATGCCGGGCACGCACGGTGTGTTTCGTTATCGTCAATTAGTCAATAACGTACCGGTGCAAGTGGTTGCTCCTAAGCAAGGCGAAAACGGTGGGGTAATCCTGTATTTGCACGGGGGGGCGTTTTGTGTGGGCTCGCCTCATACTCACTGGAGTATTACAAGCCGTCTGGCCAAGAACTCGGGTATGTCGGTGTGGGTGGTTGATTATCGGTTAGCGCCAGAGAATCCTTATCCTGCTGGGCTCGATGACGCTTTGGTCTGCTACGAGGCGCTGAGGGCTCAGGGCTATACACCCTCACGGATTTTCCTGGCCGGTGATTCAGCAGGCGCTTCGTTGACGCTGTGTCTGGCGCTAAAACTGCGCGACCTATACGTTCGTTTTGCCGGCGCGCTGTTATTGATGTCGCCGATGGTCGACCCTCGTTTTGGCGGCAGCTCAATGTCCTCGCGTAAAAAGCAAGATCCGATGATCAGTCGAGGCTGGTTGGAGCAGGGGTTGAGGTGGTATGCCGGTGAACTGATGGAGCAGCCGCTGCAGGTCAGCCTGAAAGGGCTACCTCCAATGATGGTTCAGGTCGGCGACGATGAGTTGCTGTTGTCCGACTCCACTCGCTTAGCCGAGCACGCAATCTGTAGCGGAGTCGATTGTCGTGTGGAGATCTACATGACGCGCTGGCACGTATTTCAATTGCAAGCGTTCTACCTGCGTTCAGCAGCAAATGCGCTACAGGCAATAGGCACTTTTGCGCAGGGGCAACTTCCTCGTTCAGGAGGGCAGCAATGAAAACCTACTTGCTCAAAGGCTCTCCCTGGAGCGACAGGAGCATATACGGCACTCCCTGCGGTGGATCCATGCGCCTCAGCGTCAACGCCAGAGCACCTTCCTTTTGCTCTGGGGAGCCCAGGTCAAAATCGACCTGCCTCGCCTGAGGGTTCTGGTTGTGGGGTAGAACCCCCGTTGCAGGATCATGTATTAGGTGTTGTTCGGCAGAGGAGCACCGCGGCGAGAGGCGACGAGATCTCCTGTAGCGTGTATCGCAATGTGTCTATCGCGCCCTCCGATACAGTCACCCGCAATTACCCATCCCCGTTGAACACAGAGCAGATACAAAGCTGCGCTGAACTATGCGCTGTTTGACCCTTCTCGGGCTGCCTCAGCCGGCGGCCGTTCGCTCCTATTTTCCCAAGGGGACCACAATGACAACGCCTGCTTCTGACTCCATCCCCAACGTCACGCCGGTCGACCGCCTGCGGGTCGATCAATACACCCACGGCATCATCGGTCCGAGCCTGGCGATGCTCGGACCGCTGGCTGATGGCGGCACCCTGATCACCGGCACGCCGCCGGGCTGCTGGGGACCGATGATCACTCCGGCCTTCGAGGGTGGCCATGAGGTGACGCAGCCGGTGGCCATTGACGGCGCTGAAATCGGCGACGCCGTGGCGATCAAGATCAAAAGCATGCGCGTCACCTCCTTGGCCACGTCTTCCGGGGTCATGTCGTTCGTCGAGGGTCGCTACAATGGTGATCCGTTCGTTTCCAAGTTTTGCGCCAAATGCGGCACCGAACACCCGGCTAGCCATGTCGAAGGCATCGGCGAGGATTCGATTCGCTGTAACCACTGCGGCGCCGAAGTTAGTGCGTTCCGCTTTAGCCATGGCTACGTTATCGTGTTCGATGCGAAGAATCAGGTCAGCCTGACGGTCAATCAGGACATCGCCAACCGGCTCGCCGGTAAGGCGTCCGAAATGTCAGCACTGCCGGAATTCGCCGCCCAGCATTCGATCCTGTCTCTAGCCCGCGCCGACATCCCGGGTGTCGCCGCGCACATGCGGCCGTTTCTCGGCAATATCGGTACCCTGCCGTCGCGAGACTTGCCCGACTCGCACAACTGCGCCGATTTCGGCCAGTACCTGATCAGCGCCCCGCACCGTTTCGGTATGACCAGAGAAGAGCTGCACGCGGCCAAGACCGATGGCCACATGGACACCAACTCGATCCGCGAGGGTTGTGTGCTGATCTGCCCGGTTAAAGTGCCGGGCGCCGGGGTGTACATGGGCGATATGCACGCCCAGCAGGGTAATGGGGAAATTGCTGGGCACGCCACCGATTGCTCCGGGGAAACCGAAGTGGTGGTTGAGGTGGTGAAGAACCTGACGCTGGAAGGTCCGATCCTCCTGCAAAACCTCGATGATCTACCACCGATGGCGCGGCCGATGAATGCCCGTCAGCGCGCTGATGTCCGTGCTCTGGGCGAGCAATGGGGCCAGCAGGAAATCGAGCAGAGCGGTCCGATCACCTTCATCGGCAGCGGAGAAAACCTCAACCTCGCTGTGGAAAACGGCCTACGGCGCGCCGCTAATGTCACCGGCCTGCCGTATGACGAAATACTTAATCGCGCGACCATCACCGGTTCCATCGACATCAGCCGCCTGCCCGGCACGGTGCGCGTGACTTTTCTGTGCCCGATGAGCGTGTTGGACCGAATGGGCATCGCTCATCTGGTGCGTGAGAAGTACGACTTGGAGTAATGCTCTCCGGTTGAGAGCAATGAAGATGGTTGAACTGGCGCACTTCGAATGGGTGAAAACGGTGTTGCAACAGTCCGAGGACGAGCCTTTAGTGCCCGGTGATGTCGATTCGTTGCTGGAGCATCCGTTGCAGTTATAGCCCCAGGCCTAGCCTTTGGCATATATGTGGCGGGTGCATTTGATGGGGACGGAATTTCAGCCCGGACGCGGTGCCGGACCAGCCAACCTTGTTGCCAGTGCTCCGGGCTGACGAATGAGACAGTTGCACGGGAAAGGAGGGATTCCGGTCATCACGCAGGCCCTGGCCGGGCAGGAGGTTGAGTAGGCGACCGGTTACAACCTTGACGAGTAGGCGGAACAGACAGCGCTCGGTTTTGTAGACGTTCTGGAGCGCGTCTATACATCTCTCGTCAGCCGAGCTCCGGGATCTGGCTACGCCCATGAACTCGAGCTGCCTGGGTTGCTCTGTTGGCCGTTGAAGCGTTATCCCTTCCTGGTGTTTTACATCGAGCGTGATGACCATATTGACGTCTGGCGTATCTTGCAGGGCGCGCGGGATATTCCGGAGTGGCAATGAGCAAGATCATCGCTTCGCCATTTTCCTCAACTTCGGCCCATTGTTTGATTTCAGCCAGGGCCTGTTTAGTCCCTGGTCGAACCTTCAAGCGTAGGTCTTCCTCCTGCAGTGCGGCCGCCTTCTTGCGGCGCCGGTTGTCGCGCTCGGCCTGGGCCATAGTGTACGCAGAAGGCAGCGACGTAGATGGTCCATCGGTGCGGGATGTCGCAAAGAGCATCGGCAACGGCTCACTGCTGCTGGAACAGGTACCCTTTCACGTTGTTGCCCATTCGCTTGATCAAGCCGTCGACCGGGGCGGGTACTATTTTTCTGCGTTGGAGCCGATCGGACCGTACCAAGATGGGGGCCGATTTGTGGGCGGAGCTAGTACGTGATGAGCATACGCCGATCAACTTGATCTCCGATCTGTATGCGCTGGAGCTGCAACGGATCGTGATCAACATGTAGATCAGCCTGACTCACAGTATGGGGCGCCAGGCGTTCTTGTGTGCCAACAAGGTGGCGGCGGCTGATCAGGCCTACGAGCAGCACATACTTCAACACGCCCTGCTGCATTCGGGAGGGAACTGAGCGGGACTACCCATTTCTGGGGTGAGGGAACAAATGGATATCAAGCTTGAGTTGCGAGATAGAGACCGGCTTAACCAAGGCGACCATGTCGGGTCTTGCTTCCACGCGTAGAGCTTTACGGACTCCACTCTTTCAATTCTCTTAGGCTAAGGCGTATAACTAGGCGGGGCAGCTTCTGTCCAGGTGCTCGGGCTCAGGCTCTCGGGGTACTAATCATCATCTTGGTTGAGCAGGGATGGGCAAGCATGGGAAGGTTTGATTTTGAATCTATGTCTCAAGACGAAGATGCGGCGGTTAAGTTTCAACTAAACTCCACTGGTAATATTTTTACAGCCTCAACTAGTAGAGAGGCTACGTTGAGTGATGAGGCTAGGCGTTTGTTCAAAGGCGTCTCTACCTTGTTTGATGCCATGGCTAAGGCCATGAGTGAAAGTGGGAGAGGCCTGTTTGACTATGATGGATGGATGACGCTTCTTCAGGGTAGCGGTTTGTTCGTTCAGCTTGAAAGATATGATAGAAACCTAGAAATCCGAAGTTGCGCGGTGCCTGTTGGCACGCAGATAATCCAACAAGCACTACCCGGGATCTCAGATGGCGCGTCAATGGATATCGCGAAGCGTGTATTGCTTGCTATTGGCGGTAAGCTTGAAGGTTCGAGGGAAGATGAAAAAAAGAGATTTGGCCATCTGATGTTCATTAATGAAGAGATTATGGGGTGCGCTTCTGTCTCTGTTCGTCTTTTCTATGCATCAAGGGAGTCTCATGCTGCTGTCATTGCTGTGCCATGTCATGAGATGAGTGCAAGAGGGTTCTACCAGAAACAGATCGCTAACAACTTCTTGTTGGTCGATGCGGGGAAGGTTTCGAAGTATGAATGCGGAAATGATTCGGCAGAGGGCGCCTATAATTATAAGGGGCTTGTCGAGTCTATGTTGACGCTGCTAAATAAATGATGCCTATTTTGTGAGCGCGAGGAGTAAAGTTTATTCTAAGTTAACTGTATATTCGTACAGATATATCGGAAGTCGTGCGTCATGAGCTTTACCATTCTAGGTCCTTTGGCTGGGGGCGGCGTTGCGCTGCCTCTCTGTGCCTTCAAGGTGCCGGCGGGATTCCCGTCACCGGCCGCTGATCACATCGAGCGGCAGATCTCATTGGATGAGCTTTTGAATATACGGGCACCCCATGTGTACCTGGTCTCGATCCAAGGCGACAGCATGCAGGGCGCGGGCATCAGATGCGCTTGAGCGATGTCCGGCAGCGTCGCCAACGGCGAACAGCTGGCATCGAGCTGACGTCCCCCGTGGTTCGACAGGATGACGCCGTCGGCGCCCAGCTCGATGCAGCGGGACGCATCCTCGGGGGGCAGCACGCCCTTGACCAGTAAGCGATGGGGCCAACGCTGCCGCAGTCGCTGCTGGGTGTTCCAATCGAAGCTCGCATCCATTTTCCGCGAGAGCAGGGCGGCCTGCAGTTCCACGTCATAGGCTTCCCGGCTGGCGAAGTTGGCCATCTGCGGCATGCCCCCGGTGAGCAGGCGCCAAGACCAACGCGGATGCAGCATGCCATCCAGTAGCACCTTGGGGCTGCACTTGAACGGCAGACCGAAGCCGCTGCGCAGGTCACGTTCTCGCTTGCCGTTGACCGCAACGTCGGTAGTCAGGACCAGGGTTCGATAGCCCGCCGCCAGTGCCCGGGCGACGAGCTGATCGGCAAGGGTAGGGTGCACCACGTACAGCTGGAACCAGAGGTCGCCACCGACCTGGTCGGCTACCACTTTGACTCAGTCACTCTGCGCCGCTAACGCCGCATTCTTGCGTAACCGATCCAAATAATCCGTCCATTGCTGCGCGGCCTCCCGACGCTGCGGTAGCAATTGAGCGCGGGCATACACCGCGCCCAGTGCGCCTGGCATGCGGTGAGACAACGACAGCTCCAGTACAATCGGATCGATGCCCAAATGCTCATGGGCGAGGGTGCGGTAGGTGGCGCGAAAGCCGTGAGCGGTAATGGCGTATTCCGGCCAGAGTCGCTGATAGGACTTGGCCAGAGATGTCGCATTGATGGGGCGCCCCGGGTAGACCGGGGAGACGAACACCCAGCCGTTGCCGGCCTCATCCACCACCCGGCGCTTGTGCAGCTCGCGCAGAAGCACCAGCGCCTGCTCCGGCAGGGGGACGATGTGTTTGCTCTTGTCCAGGTACCGGGTCTTGCTGACCACAAAGCGCCAGTCGGCGTTGATCAGGTCGATGTCTTCCCAACGCATCTTCACCAGTTCGCCCGGACGCACCGGCAGCATGACCAGCAAGCGCATTGCCGTGGTGACGCTGTTCGGGGCGAGTTCATCCAGGCGCAGCAAGAAGCGTCCCAAGTCGGCCGGTCGCTCGATCGCGGGATTGCTGGTGACGACCTGGCGGATTTTGAGTTCCTCGGTGTTGCTCAGCGCCACGTTTCGCTCCAGCCAGCCGCGCCCCTGCGCGAAGCCGAGCACGGCCCGGATGAGGGTACGTACGCGCTTGGCCATGGCCATGGTGCGGGCACGGCGCAGGGCACTGATGATTGCGGTGATGTGCTCAAGCCTGATTTCGGTCACAGGTATGGTGCCAATGGCGGGCAAGATGTGGTTGCGCAGGGCGCCGCGAAATCCGGCGATGGATTTGCTGACCAGGTCGGGAGACTTGAACTTCAGCCACTCCTCGGCCACGTAGGCGAACGTACGTGCCTCGTTGAGCCTTTGCGCTTCGATCCTGGCCCGTTTCGCTTTGAGCGGATCGAGGTCATGGAACACGTTATGGCGTGCGGCCCGGGCCGACTCGCGGGCCTCTTTCAAGCTCACCTCGGGGTACCGGCCAATCACGAAGACCTGCTCCTTGCCGCGCAGACGGTACTTCAGGCGCCAATGACGAGAGGGGGACTTGCCGGGCTTGAGTGAGGGGCGCACCTGAAGATACAGACCCGGCACTTCGCCGTCGGCATATTTGCCGGCGGTGGTCAGCGAACGGATGAACGCGTCGCTGAGTTTTTGGCGGAAGGCAGGCGGTCTTTCGGCGGACATGGCGTGGGGGTATCTTTTTGGTTTTTCCCAAAAGATACCCCCAGTCAAGGTGGAATTGAGTGGAATCAGACGGACGGTAATGGACGCATTTTCGACTTAAGTGCCTGTATTAAAAGCCTTTATGGCCTTCAGTGGAACCGGCCTACAGGCTCTCGGGGTCCCCGCAGAACATCTGGATCCGCGAACGCAGCCAGCGTTCGCCCGGATCGTTGTCCTGCGAACCGCGCCAGGCCATGTGCAGCTCGAAGCTCTGCACCGGAATCGGCGGGTCCTCGGCCCGCACGCCACCGGCGGCGGTCAGGGCATCGGCGGTGTAATCGGGGATGGTGGCGATGATGTCGGTGCCGCTGATCAGCGTACCCAGGCCGTTGAACTGCGGGACCGCCAGCACCACATGGCGCTTGCGGTCGAGTTTCTCCAGCTCGGTATCGATGAAGCCGCTCAGGTCGCCGGCGAAGGACACCAGCGCATGGGGGCGCGAACAGAAGTCATCGAGGGTCAGCGGGCCGGGCATGGTGTCGGCGCGCAGCACCTTGGGCGAGCTGCGGCGCAGCACCTTGCGCTTGGCATTGGCGGGCAGGTCGGAGGTGTAGCACACGCCAATGGAGATTTCGCCGGAACTGAGCTTGGCCGGAATCAGCAGGTAGTTGACCCGGCGCACCACCAGCACGATGCCCGGCGCCTCGGCGCGCAGGCGTTTGAGCAACTGCGGCAGCAGGGCGAACTCGACGTCGTCGGACAGGCCGATACGGAACACCTGGGTGCTGGTGGCCGGGTCGAACTCGGCGGCGCGGCTCACTGCCGTGGAGATCGAGTCCAGGGCCGGCGAGAGCAGGGCGAAGATTTCCTCGGCCCGGGCCGAAGGTTCCATGCTGCGGCCGGTACGTACGAACAGCGGATCGTCGAACAGGTTGCGCAGGCGCGACAGCGCCGCACTGATCGCCGGCTGGCCGAGAAACAGCTTTTCCGCAGCCCGGGTGACGCTGCGCTCGTGCATCAGGGTCTCGAACACGATCAACAGGTTCAGGTCGACGCGGCGCAGGTCGTTACGGTTCATCGGGCTCGCTTCACAGGAGGGTCAATAACGTAAGAGGTGAATCTTACGGGCAAAACCGTCTGATTCGCACTGGAAAAATGAACTTTCCTATTTCGCCGGGGAATGGCAGCGTCTGGTCCCCGATTTCGGGGCCTGTTCGGCCGGCAAAAGCGGCTTTTCTCACAGCCGCGGCCCGCTGCGGCTGACATTGTGTACAATGCCCCCGAATCAATGACAGGCATGTCGACTATTAACGGGCACGGATAGTGTTCCCCACAAAGCCCGGATAGAGTTCGTGTCATTAGAAGTTCATTTGGCGAGGTTTGCGATGTCCCGCACGATCCGTTTTCACAAGTTTGGTTCGGCCGAGGTGCTCAAGTGCGAAGAGCATGCGACGACCTTGCCCGCACCGGGCGAAGTGCAGGTGCGTGTCGAGGCGATCGGTATCAGCTGGTACGACGTGCTCTGGCGGCAGAACCTGGCGTCCTCCCACGCCCGTCTGCCGGCCGGTATCGGTCATGAGATGGCCGGCGTGGTCACGGCGGTCGGCGATGGCGTGGATGACCTGGCGGTCGGTGACAAGGTCGCCAGCTTCCCGGCCCAGAGCCCCAACGACTATCCGGTGTACGGCGAAGTGATCCTCATGCCGCGCTCGTCCCTGACCCGTTATCCGGATGTGCTGACGCCGGTCCAGGCCAGCGTTCACTACACCCCGCTGTTGATCGCCTATTTCGCCTATGTCGACCTGGCGCGGGTCAAGCCGGGGCAGTTCGCCCTGATCACCGATGCCAGCCACTGCGCCGGCCCGGCCTTCGTGCAACTGGGCAAGGCCCTGGGCGTGAAGGTGATCGCCGCGACCAAGACCGCCGAGGAGCGCGAATGCCTGCTGGCCCTGGGCGCCGAGAAGGTGGTGGTCACCGAGGAGCAGGATCTGCTGATGCAGATCAACAAGTACACCGATGGACGGGGTGTCGACATGGTCTTCGACGGCCTGGGCGGCCCGCAGATGTCGATGCTCGGCGATGTGCTGGCGCCGCGTGGCAGCCTGGTGCTCTATGGCCTGCAGGGCGGCAACCAGACGCCGTTCCCTGCCTGCGCGGCGTTCCAGAAGAACATCCAGTTCTTCGTGCACTGCATCGGCAACTTCACCGGCAAGCCGGAGCTGGGCATTGTGCAGGACCAGGCGGCAGTGCAACGGGCCCTGCGCGATATCAACCAGTTGACGGCCGATCGTGTGTTGCCGCCGATGGAGATTCGCGCGTTTCCCTTCGACGAGTTCGTCGAGGCCCATCGTTTCATGGACGCCTGTCCATGCCGTGGTCGCGTGGCGTTGCAGCTCGATCCGGCCTGACGCCGGCCAAGGTGTCATCAGCCCCGTATCAGGCGACTGATACGGGGCTTTTTATTTTGTCCAATATTTTATCGCGGATGAACTTCCCCGGAATGCCTGTTTTACTGCAACTGAACTGGTTTTTTCAGAAATTCTGTATCTGTTAATCGTGCTCTAAGCACTGATAATTAACCGGTAACTTTCAGCTCAAGGAATGAGTCATGGTCGAGTTTCAGTTGTTGTACCGCAGTGGTCCAGTTGCACAAGCTTTGGGCGCCGAGTTTGCAGAGCATAGGCAGGGCCAGGCAGCGCCCGTGCGGCGGGGTGCTGCCAGCTAAGAAATTGCATGTAATCGAAGTTTGTAAGTTGATGTAAGAATATTCCTAGGAAGTTCTTTCTCCGAAAATTTCCAACGCTAACCGGCAATCAGTAATCAGGGCACTCTCGTATATCCTGCTATGGATGTTGCAGGCTCGGGGTAATACTCTTGTTGTTGCCCGACATGTTCCGGTGGCGGACGCCAAACAGGCACCTGAACATGGCAAGACCTGGCAAGCGCGGATAATACGAGCGCCGTTGGCCCGACACTGAACCCAATCCAGGTGTAAAGGCTATGAGCTCTATTCATGAGCAGGCAATGAACTATGTATATCAACAGGTCCTACAACGGTTGATGAGTTACTTCACCCGCGCCGAACGGATCGCCCTGCAGTTGTTGATCCAGCGCCTGATCGTCGCTGCCGGCGGTATCGAGCGGATCGGTGAGTTCAAGGTCATGGTGGCCCATGGTGGCGGCAAGGACAGCAGCTACACGCTGGCCTTCCTGAGGGCCGCGCAGTTGAGCATCGCCGGCCGCTCGCCGGCCACCTTCAACCTGCGTATCGCCACCTCGCGTCATGCGGGCCTGACGTCCACGGTGATGAACAACATCCATCAGGGGTATTGCGCCCTGTTCGTCTATGACGATCCGCGGGTGGAATTGCTGATGGTCGACAACCGGCACGTGCGCCCGTTCCACCATCGCACGCCGTTGTCCGACCTGGGGCGCGACCTCAATCGGCGCGACCTGCTCATGAACGGCCATCTGACGGCGGGCGATGGCCGCACGACCTTCTGCAACAACTGCTACCTGTCGATGGCCGATTTCTACGAGCGGGCCAGTTCCTGGGACCAGGGCATCGATGCGCTGATCATCGGCGATCCGCCCCGCGAGCAGAAACAGTACCTGACATGGTTGCTGCGCTCGACCGAAACGCCCGAGCGCAGCCCGCTCGGCGGGCGCGCGCTGGAATTCGAGGAGGCGGTCAGGACCTGCAACGAACTCAGCCTGGAATACTACCGGGAGCTTTACGGTGACGCCGCGACCCAGCCCCAGGGGCCGGCCATCAGTCGCTCCAGTCGCAGCCAGCCGCCGATGCTGGTCGGCGTGCATGACCTGGTGGGCAGCGATATCGAGCAGCGCTGGCCGTTGCTGACCGAGTTCCTCGGTTTCCGCTTCGACGACCTGGCGTTTCACTTCAGTGAATCCGACTGCGCCAATCCCTTGCTGATGGCGCATATGCGCGGTCTGCAGGCGCAGTATGTCAGGGGCCTGAGCTACCAGACGGGGATCACCGAATACCTGCAACTGGCCGTGGTGATGATGCGCAAGAAACGCATGTCGGCACGCCTGATCGAGCAGGCCATGGCGGCCTACGACAGCTCGGAGAAACTCCTCGGCCGCCGGGCGCTGGCCCGGGTCTACGCCCAGGAAGCCTATGGCCTGAGCGAGGGGCAACTGATCTGCCTGCTGTTCGCGCCCTTCGTCAATCAGGGCCGTGGCCTGGAACCGTTCCTGCGCCGCTGCCACCCGGGCATGCTGGTGGCCTTGCCGGAGCTGCACAAGGCGCTGTCGGGCAAGCCGGCCGGCGAGCAGGTTGAGCAGTGGCTGAGCGAGGTCAGCGGTTTGCCCCTTGAACGCCTGCAGGATCTCTACCAGAAAAAACAGGTCGACTTCAGTGCCGCCGCCTCGCTGATTGCCCGGGTCCGGGCCAGCGACCCGGACAAGCACCGTGTCGATATCATCCATCCCGACAGTGGCGAAGTCCGCAAGGAAGTCCTGTCGGGACGCTAAAGGGTTTGCGATTGACTGCCTCGAAAACTCCCGAACCCGCTTCGACCCCGACCGGACCGAGCGGCCGGACGCCGCGAACGACCCCGGAAGGCAAGCCTGCGGGCTTTGCCTACCAGGCGGTCTACCGTTACCTGGTCAGCCTGATCAACGAGGTCGAAACCGAAGCCCGGGTCAAGCTGCCCTCGTTGCGCCAGTTGTCCGAGCGCCTGAACGTGTCGATTTCCACCGTCCAGTACGCCTATTCCCTGCTGGAGAAGGAGGGGCGGGTCTATTCCCAGGCCAAGTCGGGCTATTACGCCTTGCCGGTACCCGGCGGCTCGTTCGTCAGTGGTGGGGCCGATCTGCTGGAGCGCATCTACGTGCATTCGCGCAGGCCCGGCACCCTGGTGCTGGGCAATGACGAGCCGGCGTTGCTGCTGTCGCTGGACAACCCGCTGCTGCTGCTCGAACGTGAACTGGTACGCCAGTACCCGCGGCAACAGCAGCCGCAACTGCAACCCTTTGGCGAGATGGAGCTGCGAGCCGCCCTGGCGGTGCGCTACACCACCTCGGCCCAGCGTTACTGGCATGCCGACGACGTCTATATCGGTGCCGACCTGCGCAGTGTGCTGGAAACCCTGATGGCGGCCCTGGCGTTGAAACACACCACTGTGCTGGTGGAGTCGCCCTGCGACTGGGTGATCCTGCGCCTGTTGCAGGCCGGAGGCGTCGACGTGGTCGAATTGCCGCTGGGCGGCAACGGGCTGTTCGACCTGGAACAGCTCGAACAGCTGTTGCGCACACAGCCGGTCAAGCTGCTGCTGATGTCTTCCGCGGTCAACATGCCCCGGGGCAGCCTGATGCCGGCCGAGCATCGCCAGCAGATCGCCCGGCTGCTGGAACAGTTTGGCGTGTGGTTGCTGGAGAACGACAGCCACGGTGAACTGGCCTACCAGCCCGCCGGCGCGCGCATGCGTGACCTGGTCGACCCGGATCGCCTGCTGGTGCTGGCCGGCTTCGAGCGTTTCATGGGCTGCGAGGCGCCATTCGGCTACCTGCTGTCGCGACACTTCGGGGTGGAACTGCAACGGCATTTCCTGCTGCGCTCGTTCCGCATGTCGCCGACCCGGCAGAAGGCGATTGCCCGCTTGTACGGCAGCGGGCGTCTCGACCAGCACCTGGGTATCCTGCGCCGCCTGCTGCAGGAGCGCATGTCGCAGGTCTGCCAACTGTTGCAGGAACGCCTGCCCGACAGCCTCGACTTCGTCCCGCCCCAGGGCGGCGCCACGGTCTGGGCACGGGCCCGGAGTGAAGTGGACATGCGCAAGGTCTTCGAGCACCTGCTGGAACAGCGCATCGTCATCGCCCCCGGTGAACTGTTCAGCCTGCACGGCCTGCACCGCGATTGCCTGCGCCTGAGCAGCACCTCCAACGGTCACCGCCACCTGGAGCCGGCCCTGGGCGCGCTATGCAATGCCCTGCGCCTGGAGTCCGGGCCCTGAAACCCCGTACCGGGCAACCCTTTGTCCAATTGTGTTTGCCAGACGCGGGGCGGGCTGTTATCTGTATGCATAACCAGCATTCGACAACCGTGGTCCTGCCTGCCCGTGACAACTGCGCCCCTCGACGATCCGTTTTACTACCTGAACAACTTCCAGTGTGTGCTCGATTGGCTGACGCAGCGTTACGCCGATTTGCTGGATGCGCGGGAGCGGGCGTTCATCGACGACTTCGCCAGACTGCCCAGGGCCGCGCAGGCGCTGCTGGTGCGCATGGTCATGCGCAAGGGCGAGCACTTTCGCGGCAGCCGGCTGAACTACGACGAGATTGGCGACACCCCCACGGCGGTACAGCCGCTGCTGGCCCTTGGCTGGGTCCGCGATGACCTGCCGCTGGCGTTGGAGAGCCTGTTCGCTGTATTGCAGAAGGCCGAGATCGTCCAGGCGTTCCAGGCCCCGTCCAGGTTGAAGAAAACCGAGCTGTACGAGCTGCTGGCGCCGTTGCACGTCGAACCGCGGCCGTTCGCCCAGTGGTGCCCGCAGGTACCCGACCGGCTCTACAGCCTGCAGGTGATGGACCTGTGCGACCGCCTGCGGCTGATGTTCTTCGGCAACCTGTACCAGGACTGGTCGGAGTTCGTGCTGGCCGACCTCGGCATCTTCAGCTACGAAAAGGTCGAGTTTCATGCCGACTCCCGTGGCCTGCGCAGCCGCGCCGACGTGGACGGCTACCTGCACCTGCAGGCGGCGCGGCAGGCCCTGGAGGTCGGGGAGGAGGTGGGCCGGGTGCTGGAGCAGGTCAACCGGCTGGAAACCGACAACCCCTGGCTGGAGCGTCGGCGCGGCAAGCTGCTGTTTCAACTGGGCCAGCACAGCGAGCGCCTGGAGGACCTGTCCGGCGCGTTGGCGATCTACCAGGGTTGCCGCTACCCCGGCGCCCGGTTGCGGCGTATCCGGGTGCTGGAGCGCCTGGGCGAGCACGGGTTGGCCATGACCCTGGCCGACGAGGCCCTGGCGGCGCCGGAGAGCGCCGGGGAAGAACAGCACCTGCAGCGCATTCTGCCGCGATTGCGGCGTCGGCTCGGGCTGCCGGCGGTTGCCCGAAGTGCACCGGTGCCGGTGATGCGCCTGGACTTCAGCCTGAGTTGCGAGCCGCACGAGTCGGTCGAGCAGCGGGTCGCCCGGCACCTGTGGGAAGAGCAGGGGCCGGTGCATTACGTCGAAAACACCCTGATCAATTCGCTGTTCGGCCTGCTGTGCTGGCCGGCGATCTTCGCGCCGCTGCCCGGTGCGTTCTTCCACCCCTTCCAGAGCGGGCCGGCCGACCTGCACAGCGAGGATTTCCATGCCCGCCGCGCCGAGCTGTTTGCCGCGTGCCTGGAGCAACTGGCGGATGAGCGCTACAAGCAGACCATTCGGCACAACTTCGTCGCCAAGTGGGGGCTGCAGTCGCCCTTCGTGTTCTGGAACGTGCTCAGCGGGGAACTGCTCGAACAGGCGCTTGAGTGCCTGCCGGCGGCGCACCTGCGGCACTGGTTCGAACGGCTGCTGCTCGACATCAAGGCCAACCGCGCCGGCATGCCCGACCTGATCCAGTTCTGGCCGGCGCAGAAAACCTACCGGATGATCGAGGTCAAGGGCCCCGGCGACCGCCTGCAGGACAACCAGTTGCGCTGGCTGGAGTTCTGTCACCGGCACCAGATGCCGGTCGCGGTCTGCTACGTGCAATGGGCGGAGCCGGTCGCTTGAGCTACAGCATCGCCGTGCGGGCCCTGTGCGAGTTCACCGCCAAGGCCGGCGACCTCGACCTGCGTTTCACGCCGTCGCCGACCGCCCTGGAGGGCATCACCGGCCACCGCACCGTGGCCGCGCGTCGCAGCGAGGGTTATCGCGCCGAACTGGCCCTGGAGGGGCATTACCAGCAGTTGCGGGTTCGGGGCAGGGCCGATGGCTATGATCCGGCACAAAACCAACTGGAGGAAATCAAGACCTACCGTGGCGACCTCGCCAGACAGCCGGCCAACCACCGCCAACTGCATTGGGCCCAGGCCCGGATCTACGGCTGGCTGGCGTGCGAGCACCTGCAACTGAGCGAAATCCATCTGGCGCTGGTGTACTTCGATATCGTCAGCGAAAAGGAAACCCTGCTGCGTGAAACCTGGAGTGCCACCGATCTCAAGGCGTTCTTCGAGGGGCAGTGTGCATGCTTCCTGCACTGGGCCGAACAGGAAATGGCCCATCGCAGCGCCCGCGACCAGGCCGCACGCCAGCTGGCATTCCCCCATGGCGAGTTCCGCCCCGGCCAGCGCGCCCTGGCCGAGACCGTGTACAAGGCGGTCAGCACCGGTCGGTGCCTGATGGCCCAGGCACCGACCGGCATTGGCAAGACCCTTGGTACGCTGTTTCCGATGCTCAAGGCCCTGGCCCCGCAGCGGCTGGACAAGGTGTTCTTTCTCACCGCCAAGACGCCGGGGCGCCAGTTGGCCCTGGACGCCGCGCGAGTGCTGCACGCCAGCCAGCCAGGCCTGCCGTTGCGGGTGCTGGAGCTGGTGGCCCGGGACAAGGCCTGCGAGCATCCGGACAAGGCCTGCCATGGCGAGGCCTGCCCGTTGGCGCACGGCTTCTACGATCGCCTGCCGGCCGCGCGCGAGGCCGCCGCCGCAGTGACCCTGCTCGATCGCCAGGCACTGCGCGAGATCGCCCTGGCCCACGACATCTGCCCGTATTACCTGAGCCAGGAAATGGCCCGTTGGGCCGACTGGGTGGTTGCCGACTACAACTACTATTTCGACTTCAGCGCGCTGCTGTTCGGCCTGGCCCAGGCCAACCAGTGGCAGGTCGCAGCCCTGGTGGACGAGGCCCACAACCTGGTCGAGCGCGGTCGCCAGATGTACAGCGCCGGCCTCGACCAGCACGTGCTCGGGCAGGTGCGCAAGACGGCGCCACAGCCATTGCAGAAGGCCCTGCAGCGGTTGAACCGCGAATGGAATGCGCTGCACAAGGAGCAGGTCGCCAACTACCAGGCCTACGACCAGGCGCCGGGCAAGCTGTTGTCGGCGATGACCCTGTGCACCGCAGCCATCGGCGACTATCTCAATGACCACCCCCAGGGTCTGGATGGCGAGCTTCAGGCGTTCTACTTCGAACTGTTGCAGTTCGCCCGGGTAGGCGAGCTGTTCGACGAGCATTTCCTGTTCGATATCAGTGTGCGCGATGTGGGCCGCCGACGCTTGTCGCAACTGTGCCTGCGCAATGTGGTGCCGGCAGCGTTCCTGCGGCCACGCCTGACGGCGGCGCGCAGCAGCGTGCTGTTTTCCGCGACCCTGAGCCCCCGGCACTATTATGCCGACCTGCTGGGGCTGCCCGCCGACACGGCCTGGATCGACGTCGAGTCGCCGTTTCGGCGTGAACAGCTGGACCTGCGCATTGTCAGCCAGGTTTCCACCCGTTATGTCCATCGCCAGGCGTCGCTGGCGCCCATCGTCGAGCTGCTGGCCGGGCAGTTCAGGCAGCGTCCCGGCAACTACCTGGCGTTCTTCAGCAGCTTCGACTACCTGCAACAGGTGGCGCAGCGGATGGCCGACACCCACCCGGACATCCCCTTGTGGCTGCAGTCGCGGCGCATGGAGGAGAGCCAGCGCCAGGCCTTTCTCGAACAGTTCACCGAGCACAGCCAGGGCATCGGTTTCGCGGTACTGGGCGGTGCCTTCGGCGAGGGCATCGACTTGCCCGGCCAGCGGCTGATCGGGGCCTTCATCGCCACCCTCGGCCTGCCGCAACTGAACCCGCTCAACGAGCAGATCAAGCAGCGCATGGCGGCGCTGTTCGGCTCGGGGTACGACTACACCTACCTCTACCCGGGCCTGCAGAAGGTGGTGCAGGCGGCGGGGCGGGTGATCCGTAGCCAGCAGGACAGCGGCGTGGTGGTACTGATCGATGACCGGTTCGCCGAGGCCCGGGTCCGGCAGTTGTTGCCGCGCTGGTGGCAGCTTTGATGTCGGTCACCACAGTGACTGTGTTCATGGCGGGGCGACCCGGGCTGGCGCGTCGCGCGAGCGGACCTGCTCGCGAAAGACCTGGACCGAGGTGACGATCCCCTCGACATCGAGGCCCGAGGCTTGCAGCAACTGCTCGACCGTCCCGTGTTCGATGAAGTGGTCGTCCAGGCCCAGTTGCAGGGTCGGCCGGCCACTGAGCGAGGCGGACAGGTATTCGAGGCAGGCGGCCCCGGCACCACCTTTGACGCAGCCTTCCTCCACCGTTACCAGCAGGTCGTGACTGCTGGCCAGGTGTTCTATCAGGTTCATGTCCAGCGGCTTGACGAAACGCATGTTGGCCACCGTCGCATCCAGGCGCCGGGCAGCCTCCAGGCTGGCTGACAACAGCGAACCGAAGGCCAGTATGGCCACTCGCCGGCCTGCCGGCTGGGTCGACTGTCGGCGAATCTCGCCGCGACCGATCGGCAGGGGCGTCAGCCGGGCCTGCAGCGGGACGCCGCAGCCGCTGCCTCTCGGGTAGCGCACCGCTACCGGTCCGTTGTGACACAGGCCGGTGTGCAGCATCTGCCGGCATTCGTTCTCATCCGCCGGCGCCATGATCACCAGGTTGGGGACACAGCGCAGGTAGGCCAGATCGAACGCTCCGGTATGGGTGGCACCGTCCGCACCGACCAGGCCGGCGCGGTCGATGGCCAGCAGCACGGGCAGGTTCTGCAACGCGATGTCGTGGATCAACTGGTCGTAGGCCCGCTGCAGGAAGGTCGAGTAGATCGCCACCACGGGCCTCAGGCCTTCGGTCGCCAGACCGGCGGCAAAGGTCAGGGCATGCGCCTCGGCAATGCCGACGTCGAAGTAGCGATCGGGAAAGCGCCGCTCGAACTCCACCAGACCCGAACCTTCGCGCATCGCCGGGGTGATGGCGACAACGCGCCGGTCCTGCCCGGCTTCGTCGCACAGCCAGTTGCCGAACACCTGGGCGTAGCTCTGCCGAGCGGCGGGCACGGCCTGGAGACCTTCCTGGGCATTGAATTTGCCCGTCGCGTGATACTGCACCGGGTCGCTGGCGGCCGGGCTGTAGCCGTGACCCTTTTCGGTGATGACGTGCAGCAGTTGCGGGCCGGGTCGACCTTTCAGCGCTTGCAGGGCGGGGATCAGCGCGTCGAGATCGTGTCCGTCGATGGGGCCGCTGTACTCCACGCCGAGGGCCTCGAACAGGCTGGCCGCGTCGGGCCGGGCTGTCGAGGTGGTGAGCCCGGCCAGGTGGTTGCGCAGCGCGCCGACCGCCGGGGAAATCGACATGTCGTTATCGTTGAGCAGGATCAGCAGCGGCAGGTCTGCCTGCACCCCGGCATTGTTCAGTGCCTCGTAGGCCAGGCCACCGCTCAAGGCACCGTCGCCGATCACCGCGACACAGTGGCGCCGCCGGCCCTTGATCCGCATGCCGAGCGCCATGCCCAGCGCGGCGGAAATCGAGGTGCTGGCATGGGCCGTGCCGAAGCTGTCGTACTCGGACTCCTGCCGCCGTGGAAAACCGGATATGCCGCCCTGTTGGCGAACACCGGCCATGGCCTGGCGCCGACCGGTGAGGATCTTGTGAGGATAGGACTGGTGCCCCACGTCCCAGACGATCCGGTCGTGCGGGGTATCGAAGACATAGTGCAGGGCGATGGCGATTTCCACACTGCCCAGGTTTGCCGAGAGGTGCCCGCCGGTTCGGGAGACGCTGTGCAGGATGAACGCCCGCAACTCGTCGGCGAGTGACGGCAGGGCCTGCCGGTGCAGGGCCCGGAGATCGCGCGGGCTGTCGATGGTATTGAGTAGTTCGAACATGGCGTAGTTGCCTCCACCGCTCAGCGCTGGCGGTCGATGACCTGGTCGGCCAGGGCCCGCAGGCAGTCTGCGCGGCTGTCGAAGCGGGCCAGGGCGGCATGGGCCTGCTGCTTCAGTTGCCGGGCCAGGGCTTGCGAGGCGGCCAGGCCGATGAGCGAGACGTAGGTCGAGCGGGCATCGCGGACGTCCTTGCCGGCCGTCTTGCCCAGCGTTGCCGAGTCCTGGGTGACATCCAGCACGTCGTCGACCACCTGCAGGCCCAGGCCGATGGCGGTCGCATAGCGCTCCAGCGCCTCGACCTCGGCCCGCAGCGGGCGGCCGCACAACGCGCCCATGCGCACGGCGGCCCTGATCAGCGCGCCGGTCTTGAGCTGCTGCAAACGCTCCAGGGTGTCGAGGTCCATCGGCCTTGCCGGCGGCTGCAGGTCCAGCATCTGCCCGCCGCACATGCCCAGCGAGCCGGTGGCCTGGGCCAGTTCCGCTACCAGGCGCAGTCGGCGGGCGCTGGGCAGCGGGGCGTGCTGCAAGGTCAGGAAGGCCTGGGTGAGCAGGGCCGTGCCGGTGAGAATGGCGGTGGCTTCGTCGAACCGGACATGGACGGTCGGCTGCCCGTGGCGCAACGGGTCATCGTCCATGGCCGGCAGGTCGTCGTGGACCAGCGAGCTGACATGCACCATTTCCAGGGCGGCACTCACCACGTCGAGGGCCTGCGGATCGGCGCCTACCACCAGGCCGCTGGCCTGGCACAGCAGCGGACGCAGGCGCTTGCCCGGGTTCAGCAGGGCATGGCGCATGGCCTCGTGCAGGCGTGAGGGCACGGTGTGCGCCGGTGGCAGTTGCGCATCGAGCCGTTGTTCGAGGCGTGCCAGTACGGCGCGACGCCAGTCATCAAGGGGGCGGCAGGCTTTTTCGTTGGGCAGGCCGCCCGCCACCGCGCAGTGCGTGTTTGTGTTCATGCTCCGCTCCTCTCAGCGTGACGAATGAGGGGAGAGGGGCGCGGTGAGGGCGACTTCGTACCAGAAACGCAGGGTCGACAGCGGGTAGGTCTCGAAGATCCGGCGTAGCCATATCGTGTACTGCTGCGGCGCCGCCGCGATGTGCCCGGGGATCTCGGCCAGCGGCAGCCAGTTCCAGGCCATGGCTTCGTCGGGGTTGGCCAGCGGGGGGATATCGCTGAGGCCGACGAACAGGTGATCGAATTCGTGCTCGATCAACTGGTTCGAGACCTGTTCCCGGTAGAGCAGCGAGGCCACTTCGCGCAGCGGGCAGCTCAGGCCCATTTCCTCGAACAGCCGCCGTTGCGCGGCGGCCCGGGTCTGCTCGCCCTGGCGCGGGTGTCCGCAGCAGGTGTTGCTCCACAATCCCTGGGAGTGATACTTGCCCATGGCCCGCTGCTGCATCAGCAAGCGGCCATGTTCATCGAAGATGAAGATCGAGAAGGCCCGGTGCCGCAGGCCCTGTTGATGGATGAACAGCTTTTGCGCACTGCCGGTCTCGCAATCATCCTCATCGACCAGGATGAGGGTTTCCTCCATGACTCGGACTCCACTGTGTCGTTGTCACTGGGCAAAACGGCTGACCAGACTTCGGTTGAGGGCATTGACTCAAGGTTATGAGAAAGACTAGATCGCGTTTTTCCAGACGCAAGCGAACCACTGTCATTCTGCCCTGCCATCTGTCGTCCATTTCCCAGCCGGCTGCTTCAGCCTGCGCGTGCCGGCGGCCACCGCGTTGAGGTAATATCGTCCCTCGAAACGGCGCTCGCATGCGCCCGACAAAGGATTGTATGCCCGCCACATTTCTTCGCCGCTTGTGTTCATGCCTGATGCTGGGGCTGCTTGCCGGCTGCCAGCCCGACCCGGCAACGCCCCTCGACCAGCAACTGTATGTCTGGCAGCGCCAGTGGCGGCCCGCCCATGAGCAGGCCCTGGCCGAGAGCCGGGCGGATTTCTCGACCCTGCGGGTGCTGGCGTTGCAGGCACAGCCCGGTGCAGGGTGGAGCCGGGCGCTGGTCGATCTGCCGCGGCTCGAGGCGGATGGCCGGCCACTGATCGCGGTGGTGCGCCTGGACGGTCAACTGCCGGCACTGGACCTGGAGGGGGCGCGCGTGCAGATCGGGCAGATGCTGACCGACTGGCAGGCCGCGGGCGTCAAGCTGACCGGGCTGGAAATCGACCATGACAGCGCCAGTGCCCGCTTGTCGGGCTATACCGACTTCCTGCTGAAATTGCGCGGGCAATTGCCCTCCGGCTTGAAACTGAGTATCACCGCCTTGCCCGCCTGGCTCGACAGCCCGCAACTGCCCGGGTTGTTGCAGGTCGTGGACAGCAGCGTGTTGCAGGTTCACGCCGTGAGCCATCCACGGCTGGGCCTGTTCGACCCGGTTCAGGCCCGCCAATGGGCCGAACGCTGGAGCCGCATCAGCGAAAAGCCGTTCTATCTCGCCTTGCCGGCCTATGGGGTGGCGCTGCTGCCGGACAGCGGCGGTGCGCCGCTGGTGGAGGGTGAAGCACCGTTGAACCGTGGCGGCGAGCGCCGTGAGCTGCTGGCCGATCCGCAGCAACTGGCGCAACTGAGCCGGCAACTGCGGGACAAACCACCGGCGCACCTGGCCGGGCTGATCTGGTTCCGCCTGCCCTTGCCGGGCGACCGCCGGGCCTGGAGCCTGACCACCCTGGCTGCGGTGGCCCGGGGCGATGCGTTGTCCGCCCGGTGGCAGGTCGAACTGTCGTTCAAGGACGGACTCTATGACATCAGCCTCGCCAACGTCGGCAACCTCGACCAGCCGCTGCCCGAACGGGTGGAACTGAGCGCCGAACACTGCGATGGCGCCGATGGGCTCAATGGCTACAGCTTGCAGGCATCACCGCAACATCTCGTCTTCAGCCGCCAGTCCAGCGTCCGTATCGCCGCTGGCGGCCGGCGTGCCCTGGGTTGGGCGCGCTGTATCCGTATCGATCAAGGAGCGTGGCATGTTTACCCGTAACTGGCCCCGGCACCTGTTGTGCCTGTCCCTCAGCCTGCCGCTCGGTTCGGCACTGGCCTGCGGCCCGGACTTTCCGCTGCGATTGCTGGACGACCGGGCGCAGACACTGGCCGACCTGCCGGAAACCAACTTTGCCTTCGAAGTGAACCGTCTCGGCCAGGTGATCGCCGGCCTCAAGCCCGCCACCGAGGCGACCCTGAGGATGTACTGGTACAGCGATGACAATACCAACGCCTACCGCGAGCAGCGCGACAAGGTCGAGGCCAGCGAACTGCCGGAAAATCTGCGGGCCAGGGTCGCCCAGTTGCGCACCCTGCAGGATCCGCAGCAGGTGGAGGCCCAGGGGGCCGATCTGCCCGATGAGTTGCGCCTGTATATTGCCGGTGCGGTAGCCTTTGACGCTGGCAGCCAGGCCCTGGCGGCGGAGTATTTCCGCAAGGTGCTGGCGCTGCCCGCCGAACAGCGCAAGCTGCGCAGCACCTGGGCAGCCTATTCCCTGGGACGGGCGCTGGTGGCGCTGAGCGCCGAGGCCGGCGACGATCCGCAACAGACGCCGGCGGCCTTGCAGGCCCAGGCACGGCTGGCCTTTCAGCAGGCGCGCGAGTTCAGTGCCGGCGACTTCAGCGATCCGCTGGAACTGGGAATCGCCAGCCTGGGCGAGGAGGCCCGCCTGGCCAAGCTCAAGGGCAACTGGGAGGATGCGATCCAGCTGTATGCCAGCCAGAGCCGCCTGGGCTCGGCCAGTGGCTACGCCTCGCTCAGGCTGGTCGCCGCCGAACTGGTGGCGCTGCCCGATGAGCCGTTGAAGGAACAATTGACCCATCCGACGGTGCAGAAGCTGTTCACCGCCTACCTGTTGAGCCGTGTTGGCTGGTTCTTCGACGAACAGCCGGAACAGGAGCAACGCCTGACCCAACTGCTGCTCGCCAGTGTCGGCGACAGCCTGGAGAACGCCGACCGGCTGGCGGCGCTGAGTTACCAGAAGGGGAATTTCGCCGCCGCCAAGGGCTATCTCGAACATGCCGGTGATGGCGGCCTGGCCTGGTGGCTGCGGGCCAAGCTGGCCCTGCGTGACGGCGACAAGGTCCAGGCTGCGGCGGCCTATGCCAAGGCCGCGGCAGCGTTCCCCAAGGACGAGGTCTGGGGCTCGCGACGCACGCCGGACTGGGCCTACGAAACGGTCCAGCCCGGCTGCCGGGTCGAAGGCGAAAGCGCGATCCTGGCCCTGGACCGTGGCGATTACCTGCAGGCGTTCGACCAGCTCTATCGCAGCCAGGACATCTATTGGCCGGACGCGGCGACCGTGGCCGAGCGGGTGCTGACCCTCGATGAGCTGAAAGGTTATGTCGATGCCCATGTGACGGCGCCGCCGCCGGCCACCCAGCAGGACAAGGATAACTACGTACGCCGCCCGGTGGCGGCGCAGTTGCGCGAATTGCTCGGGCGCCGGCTGTTGCGCGAGGGCCGTTACGATGAGGCCCCGGCGTACTTCGACAGCCCTGAACTGCAGGCCGCCGCCCAGGCCTATGGCCAGGACCGCAAGGACGGCGCCTCGCGCTGGACCGCCACCGGCCGTGCCGAGGCGCTGTATGCCGCGGCGAAGCTGGCGCGCCAGTCGGGAATGGAAATCCTCGGCTATGAAATGTCGCCGGACTACCGCTGGCTGGGAGGCAGCTACAGCCTGGGCACCGTCGAAGTGCAGGCGGGGCCGTTCCTGGAGGAGGCGGAAGTCAAGCGCCAGCAGGGTGCGCAGGCCACGCCCAACCAGCGTTATCACTATCGTTATGTGGCTGCCGACCTGGCCAGCCGGGCGGCCGACCAGTTGCCCCACAGCAGCCAGGCGTTTGCCGCGGTACTGTGCAAGGCCGCCGGCTGGGTTGCCGGTAGCGATCAGGAAATCTCGCTGTACCAGCGTTATGTCGAACAGGGTCCCTATGTCAGCTGGGCCGGGAATTTCGGCCAGCAGTGCCAGGAGCCGCGGTTCGACCAGGCCAATCGGCGCTACCTGACCCAACCGCTCAACGCCATGCGTTCGGCGTTGCGCCCCTACAAGGGGCTGGTGCTGGCGGGTGCGGCGGCGTTGCTGGGTGGTCTTGGCTGGCTGTGGATTCGCCGTCGCAAGGCAAAGCAGTGAGGCAATCGGCGCCCGGGCATGCTATTGATAGGCGGTAACTCCCTGAACAGCCATCGGTTTCAAGATTTACGAGGTGACGATATGCCAGTTAAGCACGACTTGTTCGCAGATTTGCATTTGACCCGGGAGCAGGTCACGGAGCGCAGGGCCCAGGACAGCAAGCTCAACCACCTGCTCGACGAGTACGACGAGATCGACAAGCAGGTGCTGGCAGCCGAGGCGGCGCTGGCAGAGGATGACGACGTGAGGAAGCTCAAGGAAAAACGGCTGCTGGTCAAGGACCGGATCGTCCGCCAGCTCGAACTGCCGCACTGATTCGGCGAGCCGCTTGAGCCGCGCTGCGGGCACCGGAGCCCGCAGCCCCCTGAATGGAGTTTTCATGTCCTCGACAATGTCATCCACTGCCGAGCTGCCGATCACGCCGAAAGTCGTGCTGATCAGCATGTTCGCGCCCGAAGCGCAAAGCTGGATCGAGCGCCTGGCGTTCAACCAGGAAATCCCGCTGCCGGGATTGAGTGCCGACTACCCGAACATTCTCTGCAACGACCAGGGCGTCTGCCTGCTGGTGACCGGCATGGGCCAGACCAATGCGACGGCCTCGACCCTGGCGCTGGCCCTGTCGAACCGTTTCGACCTGCGCCAGACCTATTTCCTGATCGTCGGCATTGCCGGCATCAACCCGCACCGGGGCACTCTCGGTACTGCGGCCTGGGCCCGCTACCTGGTGGACTTCGGTACCCAGTGGGGGCTCGACTCGCGGGATGCGCCGCCGCACTGGCCGAGCGGCTACATCGGTATCAACACCCGCGGGCCGGACGAAAAGCCGCCGCTGGACTATCGCACCGAAGTCTTCGAGCTCAATGCGCGGTTGCAGGCCAAGGCGTATGCCTTGACCCGCCATGTCGTCCTGAGCGAAAGCGCCGAGTCGGCGCTCTGGCGGACGAAGTATCCCCATGCGCCGGCCAACCAGCCGCCGCAGGTGATCTGTGGCGATACCGCTTCGAGTTGTACCTGGTTTTCCGGTACGCGCCTGGGCGAGCGGGCAGAGGTGTGGACCCGGTTGCTGACCGACGGCGAGGGGGTCTACTGCACCACCCAGCAGGAAGACAACTCCACCTATGAAGCGCTGTCGCGGGCGGCCAGGGCCGGCCTGCTGGACATCGGGCGCCTGGCGGTGCTGCGCGCCGGCTCGAACTTCGACCGGCCGTATCCGGGCTACAGCGATGCCGACAACCTGCTCGACTATGCCCAGCAGGGTGGCTTCGCCCCGGCGCTGGAGAACCTCTACCGGGTGGGTAGCACCCTGGTGCAGGAGATCGTCGGCCATTGGTCCGAATGGGAGCAGGGCGTTCCCGAGTCCTGAGCCGGTTTCTGGCGCGCCTGTGCCGGCCCTTTCGCGGGCGAGCCCGCTGCCACCGTCGCCTCGGCTTTGTGTATCAGCAGGAGCCCGCGAAAGGGCCGGTCGACCCATCACTTCACCCCAATCAGCATCCGCTACTGTATAACCATCCAGTCGCGGTATAGTGGCGACCTCACCCCCGTTCGAGTGCAGGTCTTGTCTTCTCCACCGCCGATCACCGCACCCACCGCTCTGGCCCGGACGCTTGCGCCGGTCACGCTGTACCTGGCCCGCCTGGCGCCCTCCAGCCGCCAGACCATGCGCTACGTGCTGCAGGATGCCGCCGATCGCCTGGGTCTGGAGGACACGCCGATCGACGAGATCGCCTGGCACCAGCTGCAGCCGGCCCATCTCACCGCGCTGGTGGCCGCCCTGCGGGCAGACGGCTTCGCGCCCAATACCTCGTCGCTCTACGTCAATGCCATCCGCGGCGTGATGAACCAGGCCTGGCAACAGGACCTGATCACCCCCGAGCAACTGATGAAAATCCGCGCGGTCAAGGCCGCCGGCGGCTCGCGTCTGAGCCCCGGGCGAAACCTGCGCCGCACGCTGATCCGTGACCTGATGGACGTCTGCGCCGCCGACCCGCGGCCCCAGGGCCTGCGCGATGCCGCCATCATCGCGATCCTCTACGGCACCGGCATGCGCAAGTCCGAATCGGTGGATATCGAACTGCACCAGGTCAACGCCGCCGAGCGCAGCCTGCGGGTGATCGGCAAGGGCAACCGTGAACTGATCAAGTTCGCCCCGGCCTGGGCCTTCGACAAGCTCGACGCCTGGTTGCGTTTTCGTCGCGAGCAACTGCCCGCGGGTGTGGCCGACGACAGCTTCCTGTTCAACCGGATTCGTCGCGGCCACCACATCACCCGCGAACGGCTGACCAAGCACGCGATCTACTACATCGCCAAGCAACGCGGCCGGCAGGTGGGTGTCGAGATCATGCCCCATGACTTCCGGCGTTCCTTTATCACCCGGGTGATCGAAGAGTACGATGTGTCGATTGCCCAGAAGCTGGCGCACCACGCCAATATCGCCACCACGGCCGGCTACGACATGCGCGACGACAACGAGCGGCGCAATGTCACCGATCGTTTCCTGCTCTGAACACCTTATCGCCCGCTTACCCGAAAGGATCGACCATGTTCAAACCCCTGGCCCTCGCACTGCTGCTGACCTGTTCCCTGGCCCAGGCAGCCGAACCCGAGCTGCTGGCCGACATGCCACTGACCTACCTGGAACAGGCCGAGCCCGATACCCGCGACCAGCCGCTGGTGATCTTCCTCCATGGCTATGGCAGCAACGAGGACGACCTGTTCGGCATCCGCGAGAGCCTGCCGGACAACTACACCGTGTTGTCGGTGCGCGGCCGGCTGGAACTGAGTTCGGGTGGCTACCAGTGGTTCCACAAGCGTACCGATGCGGCGCAGTACGATGGCAACAGCGATGACCTGAAGCTGAGCGCCGAGGCGCTGACCGACTTCGTCCAGCGGGTCACCGAGAAGTATCACACCCGGCCGGAGAAGGTCTTTCTGGTCGGCTTCAGCCAGGGCGCGATGATGACCTACGAGGTGGCGCTGCGGCATCCCGAGGTGCTGCACGGCATCGCGGCGCTGAGCGGACGGCTGTTGCCGGTGGTGCGCACCCAGGCCAGGACGCCGGCGAACTACCGCAACCTGAGCGTGTTCATCGGGCATGGGACGGCGGATCCGCAGGTTCCCTACGCCGGAGCGACCGATGCGCTGACGTACCTCAAGAGCCTGTCCATCGAGCCGCAGTTTCATTCATACCCCGGTGTGGTACATACCATCAGCGCCACCGAGGTCATCGACCTGGCGAACTGGATCGCCGCGTCGCTCAAGCCCTGACACCGATCTTGCCGACAAGCCCGGCTCCTACAGGTAGTGGGGTTCTGCGTATGGCCTCCATTTTTCAGGCACTTGCGCACCTCGCGGGGGTCAGATGTTGCAACGGTCGGCTTGAACGCCGGCCCTTGCGCCATCAGACACCTCGGGAGAAACAATGAGCCAAGATGTCCTCGCCACCGAAACCAACCGCCGCCAACTGCAACAGATCATCGCCGGCCTGTCCGACGGAGTGATCCTGATCGAAGTCGACCAGGGCATTCTCTGGGCCAACGAAGCTGCCCTGGCCATGCATGGTGTCAGCGAGGTCGGCGAACTGGGGGCGAATGCCGAGCAGTATCGTGAGCGCTTTACCCTGCGTTACCGCAATCACCACCCCCTGAGTGCCGACAGCTACCCGATCGCCCGGGTCGCCAATGGCGAAACCTTCAGCGACCTGGTGGTCGAGGTCACCGCCCAGGCCGACCCGGAGCGTACCCGGGTGCACCATATCCGCAGCATGATCCTCACCGACCGCGCCGGTGAACCGGAATCCCTGGTGCTGATCATCAGCGACGCCACGGAGCTCGCCAGTGCCGAGCAGCGCTTCGAGAAGGCCTTTGGTGCCAACCCGGCACCGGCAGTGATCTGCCGGCTCAGCGACCTGCGCTACATCAAGGTCAACCAGGGCTTCCTCGAAATGACCGGCTACAGCCGCGACCAGGTGATCGGTCGCTCGGTCTACGAGCTCGATGTACTGGAGGACGCCGAGCGCCGCGAGCTGGCGATCCAGCGGTTGGGGGAGGGGGCGACCATTCCGCAGATGCAGGCCGAGCTGAAGCTGGCCGAAGGCGGCAGCAAGCTGGTGATCGTGGCCGGCCAGCCGCTGGACATCAACGAGCAGGACTGCATGCTGTTCACCTTCATGGACCTGGAACCGCGCCGCCGTGCCGAAACCGCCTTGCGCCAGAGTGAGGAGCGTTTCGCCAAGGCCTTTCGTTTGGCGCCGGCGCCGACCCTGCTCTGTGGCGTTGCCAGTCGCCAACTGCTGGACGTCAACGAGGCGCTGCTCGGTACCACTGGCTACCAGGCGCAGGAGTTGCTGGGCATGCGGCTCGACGAGGTCGGCCTGTTCGAGGACGGCAAAATCTGCGAACAGGTGTTCGCCGCCCTGGCCAAGGCCGGTCGCCTGGAGAGCCTGGACCTGCGCATCCGGCGCAAGGACGGCGAACTGATCGACTGTGCGTTGTCCGCTGACAGTGTGCAGATTCAGGACGAACACTGTTACCTGCTGGTGCTGATGAATATCACCGAACGCAAGCGCTCCGAGCTGGAACTGGTGGCGGCGATCGAGGCGGCGATGCAGGACACGTCCTGGTTCAGCCAGAAACTGATCGAGAAGCTGGCGACGGTGAAGAACGTCAACGCCCGCAAGCTGCCGGGCCTGTCCTTCGCCGACCTGACGCCGCGTGAACGCGATGTGCTGGAGCTGATCTGCGAAGGCCTGGCCGACAAGGAAATCGCCGCGCGGCTGAAGCTGGCGCCCAATACCGTGCGCAATCACGTGGCGACGGTGTACTCCAAGCTCGACGTGCACAGCCGCAGTGAGGCGATTGTCTGGGCCCGTGAGCGTGGCCTGTTCGGCACCCGTTCCCAGGACTGCTAGTGCAAATGCACCAGTGCCATTAGTTCATATTCGGGTTTCCTGCGCCGGCCTGGCGTCCCAGCATGGAGGCATGGCGGTCGGGCCTGTTGCCCGGCTCGCAGCCAACCTGCTCAAGGATATCGCCGGTGTTTTCTTTAATGGATCTACGAGCGCTGCTCGAACAGGGCTTTGCGCCGCTGGCCTGTGACTGTGTGCTGGGCGATGCTTCGTTGAGCGTGCGGGTCTATGACCGCGAGAGCGGGCGTGTCGACCTGATGGTCGCGGGGATTGCCCTGGGTGGTTTGCGCCAGCGGGAGGATGCCGTGCGCCTGCTCAAGGAATTGCAGGATGAGCTGGCCTTCAATGCATTGCGACGTGCGCAGAGCTAGGGCATGCATCAGGCGTGGCCCCATGGAGAGAAACGGGGTGCTGTCAGCCCTGTTTGTCCGTTTGCAGCAACGCCTGCCAGGCTTTCCTGAACCCTGCCTGACTCGATCCCATCCGAGGATTTGCAGGCCCGTCCCCACGCTACATACTGACCTGCGGGTGTATTGGACGGTGCGGGGATTGCAATGGCTTTGGCGCAACAGGGACTACAGCAGCAGGGCGTACGCCCACAGACCCGTTCAGGCATGCGGCAACGACTGATCCTCGGCTGCGTGGTGATCCTCACCGGCATCGGTGCCGGCCTGGGTGGCATGCTGCTGGCGATGTTGTTGCACGCCATCCAGCACCTCGCCTATGGCTACGGCCAGGACAGCCTGAGCAGTCACGAAAGCTTCCTGGTCGGCGTCAGCAGTGCCTCGCCCGAGCGCCGGGTGCTGGTGCTCGCCCTCTGTGGCCTGGTCGCCGGCCTGGGCTGGTGGCTGCTCTATCGTTTCGGCCGGCCATTGGTGAGCGTCAAGAAAGCCGTGGCGCCGGGTGCCGCCGACATGCCGGGCAAAACCACCCTGGCCCATGCCTTGCTGCAGATCGTCACCGTCGCCCTGGGTTCCCCCCTGGGCCGCGAAGTCGCGCCCCGCGAGGTCGGTGCCCTGGTGGGCACCTGGCTGTCGCACAAGGCCGGCCTGTCGCCCGAAACCCGGCGGCTGATGATCGCCTGTGGCGCGGGCGCTGGATTGGCGGCGGTGTACAACGTGCCGCTGGGCGGGGCCATCTTCGTGCTGGAAGTGCTGGTCGGCAGCTTCAGTTGGCCGGCGGCGATCATGGCTTTGGCGACTTCGGCGATCGGCGCCTGTGTCGCCTGGATCGGCCTGGGTGCCGAGGTGCAGTACGTGGTGCCGGCCTTGCCGTTGAGTCCCGGTCTGCTGGCCTGGGCGTTGCTCGCCGGCCCGCTGTTCGGGCTGGCCGCCCATGGTTTCGTGCGCCTCACTGGGCAGGCACGGACCCACGCGGCGCGGGGTTGGCAACTGCCGCTGTTGTCGTTGCTCAACTTTACCCTGATCGGTTGTATTGCCGTCTACCTGCCGCAGATCCTCGGCAACGGCAAGGGGCCCGCGCAACTGGGCTTCGACAGCGAGCTGACGATCGGCCTGGCGGCGTTGCTGCTGGTGGTCAAGGTGTTGATCACCAGCAGCAGCCTGCGTGCCGGTGCCGAAGGCGGCCTGCTGACGCCGGGGCTGGCCATCGGCGCGTTGCTGGCGATCATTCTCGGCGGGCTGTGGAGCCTGGCCTGGCCGGGCGTTCCGCTGGGTGCCTTTGCCATCGTCGGCGCCGCGGCGTTCCTCGCGTCCTCCATGAGCATGCCGCTCACCGCCATTGTCCTGGTGGTCGAGTTCACCCGCATCGACCATGACTTCCTGGTGCCGATCATTCTCGCGGTGGTCGGTTCGGTGTGCGTAAGCCGGCTGTGCGCCAGCCTGGCCGAGGCGAAGCGCTGAACCATCTCCCCCGTCTCCACTGATTCTCCCCTCATTTTCCTTCAGATGTTTCGCGCACGGTGTTGCATCCGTGTCATCCGTGGGCGTTATTATTTACATGTTCAGCGTATTGACTATTCGTTCAGTCAATAAATATTATTGCATCTCATTCTTAAAAAGCATGCTCAGCGGTTCAGGGAGAGGACGGGTCAATGTGGCAATCGTTTAAGGGTAGGGCAGCGCTGGGCCTGGTCTATGGCGCCATGTTGAGCCCGGGGCTGAGCGTGTCTTCGGCGATTGCCGAGGAGGGCGGTGGGCCCACCCTCGAGTTGCAGAACATTACGGTTACCGCCCGCAAGCGTGAGGAAACCGAACTGCAGGTCCCGGTCAGCATGAACGTGATCACCCCGGAACAGGCCCGGCAGAACATTGCCCCGGCGTCGAGCAACGCCGACCTGGCGCGTCAGGTGCCCAACTTCAACTACATGGAATCCGGTGGCCAGTACAGCAACTCCGGCAATATCCGTGGGGTCGGCTCGTTTTCTCCGTTGTCGGCCGACGACACCTCCATCGTGTTCAACGTCGACGAAGTGCCGGTTTCCGCCTACGGGGTACCGCCGGCGCTGCTGGACATCGAGCGGGTCGAGGTGTTGCGGGGCCCGCAAGGCACCCTGTACGGGCGCAACACCCAGGGCGGGGCGATCAATGTGGTACCCAATCGGCCGTCATTCGAACATGAAGGCTCGGTGCGGGTGGAAGGGGGCAGCCGGGGCTACGCCCTGGGCGAACTGATCAGCAACGAGGCCCTGGGCGACAACGTCGCCGGGCGCCTGGCCTTGCGCTACAGCGAGCAGGGCGGCGACATCTCCAACCGCGCCGCCGGCGGCAAGGACGGTGCCTCGCAGATCAGCGCGATGCGCGGTTCGCTGCTGTTCCTGCCCAACGACGACACCCAGGCGCTGCTGACGTTCTCCTACAACCGCAATGACGACGATGCGCCGCGCTTCATTCTGCGCAGCGGGCGAACGCCGGACAGCGGGCTGAACCCGCGCAACGATTTCAGCCGGGAGAGTTCGGCGGTCAACCTACGGGTCACCCACGACCTGGGCTGGGCGCAACTGACCTCGCTGTCGAGCGTCCAGTATTCGACCTTCGACCAGCGCATGGACATGATCGACAGCGTGCTCTACTCGGCGCTGACCGGCAGCCCGACAGCGGCGTTCGACGGCGATACCGACCGTTATCGCGGTACCTTGCGTGATATCGCCTACATGCAGGAGTTTCGCCTCGCGTCCCTGGAAGACAGCTACGTGCAGTGGGTCACCGGGATCAACCTCTGGCACTCGCAGTTCACCGCCCATACCGACGGCGAAGCCTTTACCCAGCCGCGCTTTGCGGTGTTCAGCGGCCAGCAGAAGAACGATTTCAGCACCGACAGCTACTCGCTGTTCGGCGAGGCGACGGTGCCCCTGGCCGAGCGCCTGAAGGCGACCCTCGGCCTGCGTGGCACCCACGAAAGCAAGGACGCGACCTATCGCTACAGCGGCGGTGACCTGGGCACTGTCAGCCAGTACCACCAGAACGCCTCGATGTCGGACAATTTCCTCACCGGGCGCGGCAGCCTCAGCTACGACTGGTCCGACAGCCTGATGACCTACGTCAGCGTAGGGCGCGGCGTGGTCGGTGCCGACTATCCGTGGAACTCTTCCAATACCCCGTTCGGTCGTGACGAGCAGTCTTTCGATGCGTCGAAGATTTGGAGCTACGAGCTGGGCTTCAAGAGCCTTTGGTGGGATGACCGGATCGCCCTCAATGGCGCGGTGTTCTACAACGACGTCAAGGACGGCCATCTCTATGTCTACAACGGCGTCAACTACCAGCCGGTGACCGTCGACTACGACTCGGTCGGCGCCGAGCTGGAATCCCGGCTCAAGTTGACCGAGCGCCTGAGCGTGAACGCCGGCGTGGGCTACACCCATGCCGAGCTGAAGAATGTCGACGCCACGGTCACCGCGCTGACCCGCGGTGCCCGTGACGGCAACCAGGTGCCCAACGTACCGGAGTACTCCGCCAACCTGGGGCTCGACTACCGGGTGCCGGCCGAGCAGTGGGGCGTGCCGATCAGCGGCGAGTTCTACGGCCATGTCGAATACCACTACCTCGACAAGCGCGCGGCGGACGTCGCCAATACCTTCAATCTCGGCTCCTACGACCTGACCAACGCCCGCCTGGGCTGGCAGAACAAGGACTATGGCGTCTACCTGTTCGGCAACAACCTGTTCGACCGGCGCTACGAGGCCATGGGGGCCTACTACAGCGCCTCGGTCCAGGCGGTGAAGATCGGCAGCGGCCGGGTCGTCGGCGTCGGCCTGACGGCGAACTTCTGAGGGCGCCGCGAATGTCTGAAGACCTCTCCACGCTCGCCGTCGTCCGTTCCGAGGGGCACCGGAACTACTGGCGCCTGCTGCCGCGCATCGGCCTGTTGTACCTGGCCTTCGGCATCCTGTTCGGCCTGGTCCAGGGCGGCCTGCCGCCGTTGCTGCGAGCCCAGGGCCTGGAACTGGGGCGCATGGGCTGGCTGTTCCTGTTGCTGCTGCCGTTCGGCATGACGTTCCTCTGGGCACCGTGGGTCGACCGCTGGCGCTGGCCCTGGTGCGAACATCGGGTTGGCTGGATCCTGGCCATGCAGGCCGTGGCGATCATCGCCGTGGTGAGCATCGGCCTCGGCCAGCAGTGGCCTGCGGTGGCGCTGCTGGCCCTGGGGCTGCTGGTGGCCTTTGCCGCCGCGACCATGGACCTGGCCCTCGATGCACTGGTCACCGAAACCACCCCGGCCCATAGCCGGGCCCTGGCCGGCGCGATGAAGGTCGGCGCGCTGAGCATCGGCGCCATGACCGGCGGCGGGGTGTTCGTGATGCTGTTCGAGCGTCTCGGCTGGCAGGCGATCTTTCTCGCCGTGGCCGGTTTGCTGGCGCTGACCACCTTGCCGATCCTCGGTTGGCGCCCGGCGGTCGGCCAGCGGCATGCGGCCGAGCCTTCCGCCAGCCTGTTCCGGGCCCTGGCCCAGCCGATGATGCGCCGGCGCCTGCTGTTGCTGTCCGTGGTTTCCAGCGTGCTGATCAGCCTGTTCAGCCTCAATCGGGTGATGCTCATCGACCTGGGTGTCCCCCTGGAAACCGTCGGCTCGGTGGTCGGGCTTTTGTCGCCGCTATGTGGCCTGTTCGCCGCCGTGCTGGCGCCCTGGACCCTGCGCCGGCTCGGGCTGCGCACCAGCCTGGCGGTGTTCTGCGTGCTCGGCCTGCTGGCGGTGATGCTGCTCCTGCTGGGCGCCTGGCAGGGCCGGCAGGCGCTGGCGATGCTCGGCGCCATCACCATCAACCTCGGCGTCAGCGGCCTGTACGTGGTGATCTGCGCGGTGATCCTCGGCTGGGCCAACAGCCGCCAGGCCGCCACCGACTATGCGGCGCTCTATGGCATCAGCCGGCTGATCGCCCTGATCGTGCTGATGACCCTCATGCAAGGCCTGACCCGACTGGGCTGGCCGGTTTTCTACGGGCTTGGCCTGCTGGCGTTGCCGCTGGCCGTGAGCCTGCTGAGTCGAACCCTACGGGAGCAACCCGACGGCAACTGAACGTGATTGAACGGCACTTGACTGACTTGATAACAGGAGGTTTCTAAGTGACATATGCCAAACGAGAACTTGACCCGGTCGACGCCAGCGGCGCGACCTCTCTACTCGAGCCACTGCGCCAGGAAGTCGCCAGTCTGCTCGACCTAGACCCGCGGGAACTGGACCCGCACCGCTCACTGATCGAATACGGCCTGGAGTCGATCAAGCTGATGCGCCTGCAGACCCGCATGGCCGCCAGGGGCATCAAGCTGCCGAGCCTGGCCCGCCTGCTGGAAGCCCCCACCTTGCAGGACTGGGCCGCCCAAGCCCGGCCGGGCAAGCCACGGGCGCAACTGGCGCCGGTGGCGAAGAGCGAACCGGACGCCGCCTTTGCCCTGACACCGATTCAACAGGCCTACTGGATCGGTCGCCAGGATGACCAGCACCTCGGCGGTGTCGGCTGTCACCTGTATGCCGAGTTCGATGGCCAGGCGGTCGATGCCCCAAGGCTGGAACAGGCCATGTTCCAGCTGCTGCAGCGTCACCCGATGCTGCGGGCGCGTTTCCTGCCCAGCGGTGAGCAGCAGATTTTGCCACGCAGCCCGTGGGCCGCGTTGCAACGCCACGACTGGCGGGACGCCGCCCCGGCGCAGGCCGAAGCCGGCCTGCTGGCCTTGCGCGAGCGTCTGTCGCATCGGCGACTGCGGGTCGAGGAGGGTGAGGTTTGCGATGTGCAGCTCAGCCTGCTGGGCGAAGGGCGCAGCCGTATTCACCTGAACCTCGACCTGCTGGTCGCCGACGTGCTGAGCTTCGAAATTTTCCTGCACGACCTGGCGATGTTCTATGTCGGCCGCGGCGGCGAATTGCCAGCCCTGAGCACCGGTTTCGCCGACTACCTGGCGACCCAGACGCAACAGCGCGCAGCGAGCCTGGCGGCCTCCCAGGACTACTGGCGCCAGCGCATCGCCGATCTGCCCGGCGGCCCGGCGCTGCCCCTGGCCCGTCAGCCGGAACAACTGACCCGCACCCGTTTTTCGCGACGAGCCTTCACCCTCGACCTGGCCTCCCTGGCCGCTTTGCAAACGCGCGCCCGCGACGCCGGCTTGACCGTAGCCAGCGTGCTGGCCAGTGCCTTTGCCCAGGTCCTGGGGCGCTGGAGCAGCGACGGGCACTTCGTGCTCAACCTGCCGTTGTTCGACCGCCAGGAACAGGCGCCGGACGTCGCGCACATGATCGCCGATTTCACCAACCTGACCCTGCTGGAAGTGGATGTCAGCCAGCCGCTGAGTTTCGTCGAGCAGACCCGGCGCCTGCAGCGCCAGTTGCATGACGACCTGCAGCACAATGCCTGGTCGGGCCTAGAAGTGCTGCGGGAAATGGCCCACGAAACCCGCCGCAGCGCCCCGGTGGTGTTCGCCTGCAACCTGGACAAGCCGATGCCGGCACCGTTGTTCCGCCAGGAACTGGGCGATCTCGGCTGGTCGGTGTCGCAGACGCCGCAGGTCTGGCTCGATCACCAGACCTATCCGCTGGCCGACGGCCTGATGCTCAACTGGGACGCGGTCGACGAGCTGTTTCCCGCCGGGCTGCTGAATGAGATGTTCGGCTGTTATCGCCAGGCCATCGAATGGCTCTGCACCCAGGACTGGCAGCAGTCGCTGCCGTTGCCATTGCCGCCGCGCCAGCAGCAGGAGCGCGAGCAGGTCAACGCCACGGCCGGCGAGTTGCCCGAAGACGTGCTCTATCAGCCCTGGCTGCGCTGGGTCGAGGAAACCCCGCAGGCGCCGGCGCTGCTCAGCGACTCGGTGTGCCTGAGTCACGCCGAATTGTTCGAAGTGGCCGCGCACATCGCCAGCCACCTGGTCGAGGCTGGCGTGGTGCCGGGTGACCGGGTCATGGTCTGCCTGGAGAAGGGCCCGGTGCAGATCGCCGCGACCCTCGCGGTGCTACTGGCCGGCGGGGTCTACGTGCCGGTGGCGGCCGATGGGCCGCTGGAACGCCTGCGTCTGATCCACCAGGATTGCGCCGCTCGGGCGGTGCTGGTGGAGCGCGGCGGTGCCGAACGGGACTGGCCGTTCGCCACCCTGGCCGTGGACCTTGCGACCCGCGCCGCCCAAGGCCTGTCGCCGGAAGTGGGGACGGGCCGCAATGAAGAGCTGGCCTACATCATCTACACCTCGGGCTCGACCGGTCAGCCCAAGGGCGTGATGATCGACCACCGCGGCGCACTGAATACCGTGCTGGACATCAACCGCCGTTGGCAGGTGGATGCCCGCGACCGGATCTTCGGCCTGTCGTCGCTGAGTTTCGACCTGTCGGTCTACGACATTTTCGGGGCCCTGGCGGCCGGCGCGGCGCTGGTGTTGCCGGCGGCCGACAGCCTGCGCGAGCCGCGGCACTGGCTGGCCAGCCTGCAACGCCACGACGTGAGCGTGTGGAACTCGGTGCCGGCGCTGTTCGACATGCTGCTGACCGAACTGCAGGGGCAGGGCGCCCGTCTGCCGCAGAGCCTGCGCCTGGCGATGTTGTCCGGCGACTGGGTGCCGCTGGACCTGCCGGCCCGGGCCAGGGCCTGTGGTCCGCAGTTGACCCTGGTGGCCCTGGGGGGCGCCACCGAGGCGTCGATCTGGTCGAACTGGTTCGAGGTCGGGCAGGTGGACCCGTGCTGGGCTTCGATTCCCTATGGTTACCCGCTGACCAACCAGTATTACCGGGTGCTCGACAGCCAGGGACGCGATTGCCCGGAAGGGGTCAAGGGCGACCTGTACATCGGTGGTATCGGTGTGGCCCTGGGCTACTGGAACAATCCCGAGCGTACCGCTGCGCAGTTCAGCCTCGACCCGCAGAGCGGTGCACGCTTCTATCGCACCGGCGACCTGGCGCGCTATACCGCAGGCGCCCGCCTGGAATTCCTCGGTCGCAAGGACTTCCAGGTCAAGATCAAGGGCCATCGGATCGAACTGGGCGAGATCGAATCGGTGCTGGCGCGCCAGCCCGGCATCCGGGGTACGGCGGTGGACGTCCAGGAAGACAGCGCCGGCAGCCGTCAGTTGGTGGCTTACGTCACCCTGGACCCGGCGCAACGGCACGACCCGCTCAACCCGGTCGGCTGCCGGCAGGAGCCGCCGGCGGACGTCGAGGAGCGCTGGCAGGCCACTGTCGAGGCCGGCCGGGACGAGGTGCAGCAGGCCCTGGTCGATCTGGACCTGCCAAGCTTCAATGCCTTCTGGCGTGATATCGAACGCCTGGCCGCCCTCGGCATGGCCAAGACCCTGGCTGAGGCCGGCCTGTTCACCGAAGAGGGCATGACCCACGACAAGGCGCAGGTCATGCAGCGCCTGCAGGCCTTGCCGCGTTATGCCAAGCTGGTGGGGCAATGGCTGCAGACCCTGGCCGACGACGGTTTCCTGCAGGCGGGCGACGGTGATAGCTATACCGCCCGCCGCGGCTTGGGTGCCGAGGCCTTCGAGGCGGCCTGGCAGGCCCTGAGCGATATCGGCATGCTCGGTGACCATGCCGAACAGGTGCTGGCCTATATCCGCCGCAGCATCGACGGCCACCTGGCGCTGTTCCGCGGCACCCTCGACCCGTTGGAAATCTACTTCCCCGAGGGCTCGACCCGGGTCGCCGAAGGCATCTACCGGTTCAACCCGGTCAATGCCTTCCTCAACCGGGTGGCGGCGCAACTGGTGGGGCACCTGGCCGCCAACCGCCAGGGCACCCTGAACGTCCTCGAGGTCGGTGCCGGTACCGGCGGTACCAGCGAATCGCTGTTTGCCGCCCTTGAGGGGCACGATGTGCGCTATCGCTTCACCGACCTCTCGGATTTCTTCCTGGAGCGCGCCCGCCAGCGCTTCGCCCGCTGGGACTTCATCGACTACGGCCACTTCGACATCAACGACGAGCCCGAGCCGCAAGGCGTACGCCTGGGGTCCCAGGACCTGGTGGTGGCGGTCAACGTGCTGCACGACGCGCGCAACCTGGCCAACACCCTGGCCTCGCTGCGCCAGATCCTGCGCCCCGGCGGCCAGTTGCTGGTGATCGAGGCGACGCAGAACTGTCGCCTGCAGATGGTCAGCATCGGTTTCATCGAAGGCATGAGCGACTATGACGACTGGCGGGTGGAGAACAACCTGCCGTTCCTGTCGTTGCCGCAATGGGAGGCCGAACTGCGTGGCAGCGGTTTCGCCCGGCAGCAGGTGTTCCCCGAGCCCGGCAGCGAGGCGGCGGTGATTGCCCAGCATGTGCTGCTGGCACAGAACCTGGAGCCGGCGGTCCGTCTCGATGCCGAGCGCCTGCGGCGGCACCTGGCGGGGCACCTGCCGGAGTACATGCTGCCGGCGCATTGGGTCACCCTGCAGCGCTTGCCGTTGAGCGGCAACGGCAAGGTCGATCGCGGCCGCCTGCCGGCCCTGAAGCTGGGCGACAAGGTCGGCAGCGATGACTACGAGCCGGCCCATCCGGGGCTGGAAACCCAGGTCGCGGCGCTGTGGGCGCAGTTGCTCAAGCGCGACAAGGTCGGCCGACGCAGCGATTTCTTCGCCCTGGGCGGCGACAGCCTGCTGGCCACGCGGCTGATGGCCTTGCTGCGCCAGCAGTTGGCGTGCGAGGTGCATTTGCGCGACCTGTTCCAGCATCCGCGCCTGCAGGATTTCGTCGCCTGGCTGGGGCAGCCCAAGGCCGAACAGCCACTGGTGATGCTCAATCGCCCGGTGGGTGGGGTCAATGTGGTCTGCCTGCCGACCGCTGATGGCGAGTGCGAGAGCTATCGGCAGTTGGCCGTCCGCCTGGACGGGCAACTGAGCCTGGTGGGCCTGCGCGATCCCCAGGGGCGCTGCGGCAGCGAGCTGCCTGCGGCACTGCACGGCTTTATCGAGACCCTCAAGGCATTGCCCGGACCGGTCCTGCTGCTGGGCTGGTCGGTGGCGGCGAAACTGGCCACGGCGCTGGCCGGCGAGATGGAACGCCGCGGCCAACCGGTGGCCGGGCTGATGCTGCTCGATCCGCTCTCCACCCGCTGCTTCGAACAGGATGGCGTGCTGCAGCCAGCGCGTTTCTTCGGCTTGCCGCCGGTGCCCGCCGGCGATCTGTACCTACAGGCGCGGCAGGCCGGGAGAATCCCCCGTGGCCTGGAACCCGATGCATTCCAGGCGCTGCTGCAGCGTTGTCGCAACCTGCATGCCGGGCTGGCGGGCTACCCGACGCCACGGTTGGCGGCGCCGGTGCGCGTCCTGCAAAGCGCGGCGAGTGCCGAATGCTGGTCCGAGCCGTTGCACGACTGGCAGGACCTGCTGGAGCAGGCGCCGGCGCCACAGACGCTGTGGACGCTGCACTGGGAGCTGTTGAGTGATCAGGAGTCGCTGGCGGTCATTGCCGAAACCTTGCTTGGCCTGACCCGCGACTGACCTGGAGAACGCTCATGAAGCTGACTTTCGAAGCGCTGGGCGGTCAGTCGCCCAGCCCCGTGCACCTGTTCATCTTCCCCCACGCCGGCGGTCAGCCGGCGACCTACCGGTCCCTGGCCGAACACCTGGGAACCGCTGTGCAAGTCTCGGCCATGCTCTATCCCGGGCGTGGACGGCGGATGTTCGAGCCGTTGCCGGGCTCGATCGCCGAACTGGCCGAAGAGGCCCTGGCGGCGCTGCCGCGCAACCAGCAACTGGTACTGCTGGGGCACAGCATGGGCGGCTTCGTTGCCCATGCGCTGGCGGCCCGGCTCTGCGAGCAGGGGCGGCCGCCGGCGCGGCTGCTGTTGTCGTCGGTCCGCGCGCCGCACCTGACGCCGCATCGCTGCCTGGCCGGGCACTCGGATGAGGCGTTCGCCACGGCCCTGCTGGAACTGGGAGGCATCGCCCCGCAACTGCTGCGTGATGCCGAGGCGCGGGCGTTGTTCCTGCCGATGCTGCGTGCCGACTTTGCCCTGGCCGAAGCCCATCGCGCCCAGCCGACGAAGCCCCTGGACTGTGCCGTCAGCCTGTTTCACGGGCGTGATGACGAGCATGTGCCGCTGGCCGACCTGGAGCGGTGGCGCGACTGGGCGGCCATCGACCAGCTGCATCTGCAACCGGGCGGGCACTTTCACCTGCTGCAGCAGGTGGCCGAGTTCGCCGGCAGCGTAGGGCCGCTCGCGCCTGCCAACCTGGCGGTCCGTACCGCTTCCCGCAACGTCCACCTCCGTTAACCGAGATCAATGCCATGCCGACTGTGAACCTCAAGACACCTGAAGCCTGCCTGGACCTGAATGACATTCGCGACGGTATCGATGCGCTCGATCATCAGATCCTCGAAACCCTGCAACAAAGGCTGCGCTACGTGAAGGCCGCCGCCCGATTCAAGCCGAGCGAGCAGAGCATCCCCGCGCCGGAGCGGGTGGCGGCGATGCTTGCCGAGCGCCGCCAGTGGGCGGAGGCGGCCGGCCTCGAGGTCGGTTTCATCGAAAAACTCTACGAGCAGATCATCCACTGGAACATCCAGCAGCAGATCCTGCACTGGCGCGCCACTTATCCTGAACGGGTGCAAGCATGAGTCCCTTTATCGATCGCACGGCCTTGCTCGACTGCCTGGAGCAGGCCCGGCAACGCGCCACCGACCAACAACGGCCGGTCCTGGCCTGTTTCAGTTGCCCCTGGCCGGCCTGTGACGGCCTGCGGGCCTTTGCCGCCGCCTGGGGCTTCACTCAGGCCGTACTCTGGCAGTTCGCCGAATCGGGCCCGGCGATGGTGGGCGTCGGCCGTGCCCTGGAACTGGGGCTGCAGCAGGACCAGTCGCTGGTCGAGCTGCAACAGGCCTGGCAACGCTGGATGGCCGAGGCGGTCATCGTCGGACCACAGCGGCCACGGCTGTTCGGCGGCCGCACCTTCGACCGGGAAAATCCCTGCTCGGAACAATGGCGGGCATTTACCGAGGCCGCTTTCGTCCTGCCCCGGCTGAGCCGCCAGGGCGAGCATCTGTTGCTGGCCAGCCAGATCGACGAACAGACCGACTGCCAGGCGTTGTGCCAGGAGCTGCTGGACGACCTCTATTACTGGTGGGAGACGGAGCAGGGCAGGCCGGTGACGACCTTGCAGCCGGGACGCAATCCGCGGGTTCGCGAAAGCCTGCCGGCGGAGGAATGGAAAGCCCGGGTGAAGCGGGCCCTGGCCGATATCGAAAGCCGCCAGTTGCACAAGGTGGTGCTGGCGCGCGAGGTCAGGATCCAGGCGGACACTCCTTTCAGCCTGCCACGCATCCTGCAGGCCCTGGCGCAGGGCAACCCCGGAGCCTATCTGTTCGCCTTCCGCCGTGGGGACAGCTGCTTCCTCGGCGCCACGCCGGAACGCCTGGTACTGCAACAGGCCGGGCAACTGCGGACCACCGCGCTGGCCGGGAGCATTCCCCGTGGCACCTGCGCGCAAAGTGATCGGGCCAACCATGACCGTCTGTTGGCCAGCGCCAAGGATCGCCATGAGCATGCGCTGGTGGTGGAAACCCTGCGCAGTGACCTGAGGCGCTTCACCGCCGAGTTGCAGGTGCCTGAGGTCCCGGTGGTTCATCGACTCAAGCATATCCAGCACCTGATGACGCCGATCCACGGCCGTCTGCTGTCCGAAGTGCCGCTGCTCGCGGTGGTCGAGGCGCTGCACCCGACGCCGGCGGTGGGCGGGCTGGACCGTCAGGCGGCGATCCGCTGGATTCGCCGGCACGAGAGCCTTCACCGCGGTTGGTACGCTGCACCGGTCGGCTGGCTGGACAGCGAGGGCGATGGCGAATTCGCCGTGGCCCTGCGTTCGGCACTGGTGCGCGGCGAGCAGGCCTGGGCCTTTGCCGGCTGCGGCCTGGTGGCCGGCTCCGAGCCGGAACTGGAATACCGCGAAACCTGCGTCAAGTTGCGGACCATGCTCGATGCGCTGGCACCGGGCCTGAGTGAAAACCTGGTCGAGGCATCGCGGCTGCAGGCCTGACAGGAAGCCAATCATCCAAAGGGATTTTCAAGCATGCATCAGAATCTGAGTGAACTGAGGGCGCAGTGCGTGGCGCCGCCCGCCGGCCTGGCCAGCGAGTACCGTCGTCTGCCGTACTGGCAGGAGCTGAGCCTGGGCCAGATGCTCAAGGCCCAGGCCGAGCGCCATGGGGAACGCCCGGCGCTGGTCGATGGCGAGCGCTGCCTCAGTTATCGACAACTGTACGAAGGTGTCGAGCGCCTGGCCACCGCACTGTGGAGCCGCGGCCTGCGGCCGGGCCAGGTGGCGATCGTGCAACTGAACAACCAGGCGGCCGTCGTCGAACTGGTGTTCGCCCTGTTCCGCCTCGGCGTGGTCCCGGTGATGGCCCTGCCGGCCCATGGCGAACGGGAGATCGGCCAGTTCGTCGGCCTGACCGATGCGGTGGCCTGGTTCCATCCGCAATACCCCCATGACAGCGCCAGGCAAGCGGTGGTCGAGCGCATCCGTATCGGCTCGCCGTCGTTGCGCCTGGTGGTGGCGGTCGAGCCGCAGGAGTCCTGGCGCGACCTGATGGCGGGGCAGGACACTGCGGCGACCATCGCCCAGCCGAGCCCCGACGATATCGCCTGCTTCCAGCTGTCCGGTGGTACCACTGGCATCCCCAAGCTGATTCCACGGCGGCACAACGAGTACCTGTACAACGCCCATGCCAGTGCCCACGTCAGTGGCTTGGACAGTGACTCGCGCCAGTTGGCGGTATTGCCCATGGCCCACAACTTCCCCATGGCCAGTCCCGGCTTCATCGGCACCCTCAGTGTCGGAGGCTGCGTGGTGATTGCCCGGGATCCGAGCCCGATCGAGTGCTTCGAACTGATCGAGGCCCATGGCGTCACCCATGTTTCGCTGGTTCCGACCCTGGTTCTGCTGTGGCTGGAGGCCGCGCAGGAACTGGCACCGGTACTCGACTCGCTGCAGGTGCTGCAGGTCGGCGGGGCCTCGTTCGCCGAGGATGTCGCGCGCCGCGTCGAACCGACCCTCGGCTGCCGACTGCAGCAGGTGTTCGGCATGGCCGAAGGGCTGCTGAGCTTCACCCGCCTGGACGATCCGCTCGATCGGGTCTGCACCACCCAGGGCCGGCCGCTGTCGCCGGCGGACGAAGTGCTGATCGTCGACGACCAGGATCGGGAGTTGCCGGTGGGGGAGAAGGGCCATTTGCTCGTGCGTGGGCCGTACACCCTGCGCGCCTACTACGGTGCGCCCGAGCATAACCGGCACGCCTTCCGCACCGACGGTTTCTACCGCACCGGTGATCTGGCCCGGCGTGACGCCGAGGGCTACCTGCGTCTCTGCGGGCGCGACAAGGAGCAGATCAACCGGGGGGGCGAAAAGATCGCCGTGGACGAGGTCGAGAGTGTGCTGATCAGCCACCCGTCGATCTATGATGCGGCGGTGGTCGGCCTGCCGGACGAGTACCTGGGGGAAAAGAGTTGCGCGTTCATCATCCTGCGCCAGCCCATGGAATCGCGGGAAATCGGTGACTTCTTGCAGCAGCAGGGGCTGGCGAGCTTCAAGCAGCCGGACCAGTACTGCTTCATTGACGTGTTCCCGGCCACCGCGGTGGGCAAGATCAGCAAGCGTGGGCTGCGCGAGCGTCTGCGTGAGCAGTACCTGACCGGCTGATCAGGCGGGACGGGTGATCAGGCTCAGGGCATAGGCCAGGAAAGCCTGGTCATCCGGCACCGGGTGGCCGCTCACGGCGATGGCATCCTGGGCCTCGATCCGGCTGTGCAGCCAGTACTGGATCAGCCCGCCGACAGTGATCATCGCCTGGCCGGGCGGTATGTCGTTGCGCACGTAACCGGCTTCCTGGGCCCTGGCGAAAATCGGCACGAACAGGTTGTTGAGCTGTTCGGAGCGTCTTTTGCGTTCCTCGTCCTGCTTGCCCATGATCCGCCACAGTTGGAAGCGCAGCGCGCTGGGGTGGGATTTCCAGTAATCCATGTAGGCGCCGACCAGGGTCGGGATGGTCTGGGCGTCGATGGCGTTTTCCGTCAGCGACAGGTCCTTGAACCACACCTGGAAATCGGCGGTGACCCGCTCGCCCACCTGTTCCCAGAGGGTTTCCTTGTCCTTGAAGTGATGGTGGATCAGCGGCGGCGAAACCTGCGCGGCCAGGGCCACCTGGCGAATTGATGCACCCTCGAAACCCGAGACGGAAAATATCTTCAGCGCCGCATCCAGGATCAGGTCGCGGGCATCGGGGCTCGAGTAGTGCGGGCGTAGTTCAGGCATTGTCGGTCTCCAGACTGGCCGCCAGAGTCTAGCCATGACTGACCGCCTGATCAACCGGCTGAACGCCTTGAAAATACCGTTGCTGAATCACGGTGGAGCAGGGCAAGGGCAGTGAACTATCGGTTCCGGTAATAGTGAACATCAAGCATCGCAAGTTCCGTTTTGCCGGGGCACACCGGAAAATTGCCGCCATTCCAACGAACCGCGTCTTTAACCAGGATTTGCCCATGCGCCGCTTACTGCTTCCCGTTCTGGCCTTCGCCGCCTTGTTGCTCCAGGGGTGTGCCTCCGCCCCCAACGACCCGACGCTGACCCTGCAGACCAGCAAGACGCCGGAGGAGTACACCGAGTGCGTGGTGCCGAAACTGCAGAAAAACGCCCTGACCCCGATGGTTTCCCAGAGCCAGCGGCACTACAAGATCGTCGTGGCCAGCAAGTTCGCCGCGGACAATGTGCTCGAGGCCTACAAGGCGCCGAGCGGTGGCAAAGTGTTCCTCTACGAGCGGCAACTGCTGGCATCGACCTTCAAGGCCTCGCCGTTCGAGCGTGCCGCGCAGGATTGCCTGTAGTCAGCGGCCCGTTTCCGCTCTTGGCTGGCCTGCCGGCAACAGTACATCCAGTTCACTTCGACCCGGTATCGAGGTCAATTCGACGCGTCCGCCGAGCTGTTCGACCCGTTCCCGAATATTGCGCAGACCGATACCGGCCTGGCTGCGGGTGACCTGGGCGATGTCGAAACCGATCCCATCGTCGACCATTCGCAGGCGGATCGAGGTTTCGCTGCTGTACAGGTTGATCGAAACGTGACGGGCCCGGGCATGCCGTTCGATGTTTGCCAGGCCCTCCTGGACGATACGGAACAACGACACCGCCGCCTCGTCGGCCAGGCGGCTGTCGAAGTCACTGACGCTGCAACTCACCTGCAACCCCGTCCGCTGCTCGAACTCCGCGGTAAGATGACCGATCGCCGCCGGCAGGCCGAGGCTGTCGAGCAGCGACGAGCGCAGGTCGTGGGACAGGTTGCGCACTTCGCCAATCGCTTCGCCCATGCGCTCGGTGGCTTCTCTGAGGATGCCCAGGCCTTTGGCGTACTGTTGTTTTTCGAAGACATGCCCGGCCAGCTCGAACTTGAACTTGATCGACACCAGCAACTGGCTGATCCCATCATGCAGCTCGCGGGAGATCCGTGAGCGTTCCTCTTCCTGGAGGCTGACGATACGCCGGGTCAACTGCCGCAGCTTGCGGTCGGCCAGGCGCTGCTCGCTGAAGTTCAAGGTCATGCCGCCGGCGAACACCAACAGCACCGCGACCAGTGCCACCAGGGCGATCGCCAGCATGGTTTCGTGAATGCCACGGGCCACCTCGTCGCGGGCCTGCCGGGTGGCCTGGTCGACATCTTCCAGGTAGATGCCGGTGCCGAGCATCCAGCCCCAGCGATCGAGCATCACCACATAGGACAACTTGCCGGTGACCTGGCCGGTGGACGGCTTGTTCCAGGCATAACGCTGGAAACCCGTGCCGGATTGTGCGGTTTTCAGTAGTGCCTGGATCACCGCCAGGCCGTGGGGGTCCTGCATCTCCCAGAGATCCCGGCCGACCAGCTCCGCCTGCCGCGCATGCATCAGGTTGCGCCCCTGGCGGTCATAGACGAAGAAATAGCCATCGACGCCGAAACTGAGCTTGCGCAGCACCTCCAGCACCTGCTGCCGGGCCTGTTCATCGCCCTGGCCGTCGTTATACAACGGCGCGATCAGGCTCTGGGCGAGGGCGACATGGTTCTTCAGCTCGGCGCGTTTGCTGGCCAGGATGCTGTGTTCGATCAGTTGCGCCTGCTGGTCGCCCAACTGGCGGTTGAGGGAAAACACCAGGCCGCAGATCACCGCGATCGCCAGCGCCAGGGGCAGAATCCCCAAGGCGACGACTTTGTGTTTGAGCTGCATCTGGGCTCCTGTCCGGCTCGTGTGGGGAGGGTTGTCAGGCAATTCGTAGAGACGACGAGCTCAGTCCTACGGATGTCTTGTAGATATCGGACAACCACATTGGGCCAGTTCCATCAGGCGGAAACAAGGTATGCAACAACAAGAAAGGGCACTGCCAAGCCTTGCCTGGCTTTGGACTGCCCCCTGAAAGGCGGGCAGACCCACCGTAACCTCAAACAGGTGGGGAGTGCAGCTATCATCACTCCGGCATATACCTCACCCGCAACCGCTCCAGGGTCCCATCCCGACGCAGTGCCTCCACGGCATTGCGCAGCCGCTTCACCAGATCCGCGGAACACTGTTTGGAGCAGGCCAGATACACCTGCGCCGAACTCATCACCGGGCTCATGTACAGCTTGCGATCGGAGAGCTTCGGCCAGATATAGCGGCTCTCCGGAACGCCATTGAACCAGGCATCGATCCGGCCCATGAGCAGCATCTGCGCGGGATTGTCGCCGATGGTCAGCGGGTAGATCTGATCCTTGTCAAAACCCTGGGTACGCAGGATTTCCTCCTGCGCGCTGCCCAGCCCGACACCGATCACCCGATAGGTCTTCCTGGCCTGGTCGAAGCTGGTCACCGGCTTGTCGAGACTGAAAAACGCCCGGTCCATGCTCATGATCGGCGCGATCCAGGTGAAGCGATCCTCACGTTCCGGCGTGCGCGTCAGTGGTGCAATCAACAGATCCTGCTTGTCACTGACATGCCGCTGCGCCCGGGCCCACGGCAATGCCTCTATATGGGCGGTGTGGCCTGTCCTGGCGATGGCCTGCACGGCAATATCGCCGACGATGCCATGCCCGTTGGAATCGTCGACAAAGGTCAGCGGCGGTGCATCGAGGATGTACAGATCGATAGGAGAGGGCGAGGGCGCGGCCAATGCGGCCTGTGCAGTCAGCAGCGACACGGAAAGACACAGCCGGGCCAGCCAGGGGCGGGCCGTCGATGGGCGGGGGGCGGGTTCCATGGCAGGTCTCTCTAGCTCGGCGGATGTCATGGGGCAGTAGCCTGGCTGATAGCAAACGGCTTCAGAGTAGCATCAGAGCCCTCGGATGGTGCATCGTTCCCAAATTTTGTGCACGTGCCCTGGACGCCTATCGAGCATTCGTGTCGGGCGCCACCCGGTTGCGCAGTGGCGCTTGCTTTTATGAGTGAGAGTCGGTGGCGCGGCGATTAGATCGGCGCTGCAAAGCTTTTGAGTGCACGAATGATCTCTGTGGCTTGAGTGATTTCCTCGATGACTTCATGGGGGCTCAGAGACGATCGGCTTAGTTGACTCTGGTAGAGCGAGATAAAGGTATTGAGATTGGTTTTTTGTATATCAATCGATGACTTCACGGCTGAGATCACCAGGATTTTCTGGATCTTTTCACGAATGTCGCTGGCATTTACAGAAGTTGCCCAGATCCTGAGGTCCAACTTGACGATGGAGGGGCCGTCAGTCAGGACGAAGTATCTGTCCTTTCCTGCCGTGAGTTCTTCGTCGTGGGCGAGAAAGGTCCTGATAATGTCCGCTATCTGGCTGCCAATGACATTGCGCATCCTGGCAGAACCGCCTGCGACGATTTTTTCCAGGGGCCCCATGACCGCACCGAGCACCTGGCGATCGGTCACGGCAGGGTTGTAGGCATGCACCTCTGAATAGGTATCGATGATGTTCGAAATGGGCACTATCTGATTGTCGCTGCCCAGGGAGGTATTCAAGCGGTTCGTGAGCTCCAGCTCGGCGACTGTGGCGCGTGCCTTGCCAAGATCGAAGAGCGTTTTCACATGCTCGCGCACATTTTCAAGCTCCTCATCGTTGAACAGCTTCAAAGCTTCCTTGAGTTGCCCCATGTGTACGTCCTCGCCGGTTCAGGTTTTGAGTGGTTTTAACACAGCCGGAATCAACCGAGAAGCGGGCGGTTAAATGAATGGAATTGGATAACTCAACTAAATCTCCATTTAGTTGAGTTATTTCATGAGTTGCCCGTGAAGGTCGTATCCCAGCAGTGTGAGGGGATGAATGTCAGTCAAGCGGGATTATCGACTTCCTGAAATAGCACCCACCATGTATTGGTTCAAATCGCGAAAATCCTTAACGCTCCAGGCGTGCGAAGGCAGCTTTACACCGTTCTCCTGCAAGGTTCTTGGAATCAAATCCCCATTGGGGCGAAGTATTACCGATGAAACAATAACGCCCGGGTAATCATTCAACCGCTTTTTGAAGGCTGACGTCGTCAGATCAGGCGTGGGAGGATTGCTTTTTTTAGCCAGCGGGCCTGTTCCCTTGATATCGGCACCATGGCACATGGCGCATCGTTGTAAATAGAGGTTCTTCCCATTGATGTTATCCGCCAGGGATGGCGATGCCTGAATGAGCGATAGAGTGCCGAGTAAGGCCATGAGTGGTGCTTTCATTCCACGAAGCATGCTGATCCCTTGTTTATGCTGAGGCTGGATACGTCATTGGGGCCTTTGTCTGGCCGAGTCAAAGGCCTTTCATGCATTTCCTGACGTCATCGTCGATCACATTGCCAGGCTTGATGCAGTCCTTGAGCGACTTTTTATCTGGCAGACCGTCGAACGCGGCGCGTGCCTGAGCGCGACATTGCTTGTTCATTACGTTGGCGAACTCCGAGCGTTGACCTTTGTAGACTCCGCAAAGCACTGCGTCCGAGACTTTCTGAACCTGAGCAGTGAACGGTTGCGTGATGGGTTGGGCTGATCCTGTGCTACAGACAAACAGCATGGCTGCGGTGATGATCCATTTCATGAAGCGTCCTTGGATGATGTGGCGATGCAATGAGCGAAACGTCCGGGAACGAGACGTTAGCGCAAGGTCTTGATTTGCGTAAGGTCCGGCTCATGAATTCTGTGGAGAAGCGGACTGAACGAGTCATATGATACTACGCATAATGTATATTATGTTAAATTGTGTATGTGCGTAATGGCGTTCACACTGCCCCTCGTCGAATCTGTTTGCCGGAACGTAAAATGTCGCCCGCTCCAATTCAGCTCGGACGCCCTGCGCTTTCAGCTTGATCAGCCACCACACGAAAGGATTCCAATGAGCGCTGAAGAAAAGATCGACACGACTACGCCTGCCGTCATCGCCAAATCCACCAGTCAATTCCCTTGGGTACTCGCGTTGCCTTTTCTTGGCTTCGTCGGTTATGCCGCGCCGTACGTCACTGGATTGATCTACTGGCAGGACTATTTGCGTGGCCTGCATATTCCCTCTGGGCTATTCGAGGTCGAAGCTCGCGATTATTTCGTTTACGCCTACGTGGCCCTGGTCGAGTCGCTTGGCAACTGGACCGGCATTGTGCGCAACCCGGTGGTCTGGCTAATCATCGCCGGCACTATCCTGGGGCTTTCCACTGAATGGGTGCTTATCAAGAAATTCGAAACCAGTATTCGGATAAAGAGCACTGTTGAAAAATACACTCGCAATCGATACGTCGCGCTCACCAGTGGACTCGTGGTGCTTTCCGCAGTTATCACGACTTTGTTGATGCTGATTCCGCTCATTCTGCTGCCGGTATTGCTTCTCCCTGGAGTCATTGGCGAATATGGCGCCAAACAGACACTGAAGCGCGATCGCGAGATCTTTGCCAAGGGTTGCGATTTCTCCGAGCAGGCAAAAAAGCGCTGTTACGTGGTCAGGGACGGCGAGAAGATCATTGCCTCGGGCTTTCTGGTGGCCACCTCCGGCTCCAAGCTGGCCATCTATAAGGATGGCCGCCCAAAGATCCTTCCGCTAAAGGAATACAGTGTCGAAATTCTGGTTAAAGAGGACGAAAAACCGGTTACGCAGTCATACACTGAAGTCCAGCCACTCGACTAACCCTCGGCTATCCGCACGAACCGAACCCGAGCCCGCTGCGGCCGCAGGGAAAACCACCCCCGTGGCGCCAGCTCGCCGTCGTACACGATGTCCCAATGCTCCACCCAGTAGGCCAGCGCTGCCGCCAGATCGATCATCGCCATCGCGGTTCCCGGGCAGGAACGGTCCCCCAGGCCGAACGGGAAATAGGCGCCGCGCGGCCACGTTGCCGAGTCCAGGAAACGTTCCGGGCGGAATTCCAGGGGCGTCTCGAACCAGCGTGGGTCGCGATGGGTGATCCAACTGGAGACCATGACCACGTCGCCCCGCTTGAGCGAATGCCCGGACACTTCGATGTCTGCCGTCACCTGCCGTGGCGCCAGGCCGTAGGCTGGTGGGTACAGGCGCAGGCATTCCTGCAGCACCGCCCGCAGCAAGGGACAGTTGCGCAGGTCACTGACCGAGCGGATGGCTGGCCAGTCGATGGGGGCCAGTTCGGCCCGCAGTCGCTTGCACAGGTCCGGACGTTGCGCCAATAGCAACAGGCACCAGGTCAAGGTGACGCCAGTGGACTGGTGCGATGCCATCAGTAGCGTGCAGAGTTCATCGCGCAATTCGACCAGGGGCCTGGGCGACTGCTGCGCAACCTCGTCGACCACCGCCCGCAATTGCCCCAGCGCCCAGCGTTTGCGCGGGCAGAGTTTGCTCGGGAACCAGTGCCCCAGGGGCAGACCGGTGGACATTTCCAGCAACGCCACCCGCGACAGCAGGCGCACCGCCTTGGCGATCCGGTAGGCCGAAGGCTCCAGGTCCACCTCGAACAGCGCGTGACCGCTGAGGGTGGCGCTGAACGCGGCCATTTCCAGGTCGAGATCGTACTCGCGCCCCTCCTCTATCCGCTCTGCCCACTGTGCGGCCAGGTGGCGCACCTCACTGGCCGCTGGCGCAGTAATGTGTGGACGTACCGCCTTGCGCTGTGCCTGGGCCGGCTCGCCTTCGCGCATCATGAAGCTGCGCCCGTTCCATTGCTTGAGCATGCACAGGGCTGGCGCCCAGCGGCGCAGGTCGTCGCGATGCTCGACCATCAGCTCGTGCACGGCTTGCGGATGGAACAGACACCAGACACGCTGCGGGCCCATGCGCATGACGGCGACGTCCGGCTGCATCGCGTGCATTTTCTGCAGCCAGGCCAATGGGTCGCGCTGGATCTCCAGCCAATGGCGCAAGCCGGCGCGGTTATCACCGACCCAGGGCAGATGGGCCAGCCGACGACGGATCGGGCAATTGGGGTTGGCTTCGAGCATGGTTCCGTCTCGCTTTCCTTCGCTGGGGCCTTGCAACAGCGCGGATTCTAGACTTTTCGAGCCTGAACACCAACACGACGTTACTGATCGTTCCCACGTGCCGCGTGGGAAACGCAGTCCGTGACGCCCTGCGTCACAAGAGCGGACGACAAGCGTCCTGGGAGGCATTCCTACGCGTAGCGTAGGAGCGGCCGTCTCAGAAGTCCGCTGATGTCAGTCGCCATTCCCGGCAATGGTGATGTAGTCGGTATACACCTGCGGCGCACCGGAGAAGGACGCCAGTTGCCGCCATTCCTCGTACATGCGCTCGCTCTCCTGGTGCTCGCGGACAAAGGTCAATGCCTTTTCCGTCGACACGTCCAGTTCCGGGTGGAAGGCATTCAGCGAGGCCAGGCTCTCGATCTCCAGCATCACCGCGTACTGGTCCAGGCGGTTACCGCCCTGCCCCTTGAGCATGTGGAACTTCCAGCCCGGGTAGTCTTCGATGCGCTGGATATTGCCGGTGATGAAGTCGTCGAAGGTCTGCGCCGACACGCCGGAGCGCAACGCCAGGTTATGGATGCCCACCACCCGTGCCACCGGTTTCTCGCCGGCCACGGCGCGGTAGTTGGGGCCTTCGGCCAGGGAACTGTGGTTGTTCTGCGCCAGCAGCGAATAGGTGGAAAAAAGGGTCGGCAGTTCGGCGAAGGTCGCGAAGGTTTTCCATTCGGCGATCAGTTCCAGCGCCTCGCCATGCTGCTGCCAGAACTCGCGGGCATGGGCGGTCTGGTCGCCGTTGTGGTCGATGTAGTGGGCATATTCTTCGGCGCTGGGCGCTTCGAACAGCATCAGGTACTGGTTCTGTCGCTCGCCGCGCAGGCCCTTGAGCAACGTCCAGCGCCAACCGGGATACGCCGGGATGGCGACGCCACGCTGGCGCACGAAATCCTCGAAATGCTCGGCAGTGACGCCCTTTTTCAGGTTGAGACCAATGTAGTGCAGGCTGAATACCGCTGCGGATTCCTGATTCATGATGACTCCATGGAGGGGTAACGTCGGGACGAAACAAACCGGTGTCTAGCGCACAGCCTTCGGCCCCCGGCCAGTGATGCGCCAGGCGCTGGCGCAGACCAGCAGCAGGATCACCACCCCGGCGCCAAAGGCGCTGGTCAGGCTGGCATGCCGGGCGACCAGGCCGATCAGCGCCGGGCCGCTGAGCAGGCCGCTGTAGCCGACCAGGGTCACGGCCGACAGGGCCATGCCCGATGGCACGCGCGGATGGTTGCCGGCGGTGCTGAACAGGATCGGCACGATGTTGGAAAGGCCGATGCCCGCCAGGACGAAGCCGCCCAGCGCCACCCCCGGCCGATCGATCGAGACGATCAGCAACAGGCCGATGGCGGCGCAGCCGGCACCGGCCGCCAGCAGGCGCCGGTGCCCCACGGCATTGACCAGGCGGTCACCGCCCAGCCGGCATAGCGCCACGGCCAGGGCGTAGAGGGTGTAGCCGAAGCCGGCGTGGCTCTTGTCCATGCCCCGCTCGCTGTGCAGCAGCACTGCCGACCAGTCGAGCATCGCCCCTTCGATCATGAAGATGAAAAAGCACAGCAGCGCGATGACCAGCAGGCTCGGCTGGACCAGCGCCCGCAGCAGGCCAGCGGTTTCACCAGGCTCCCGGGGCTGTCGGCCGAGCAGATGGGCGCAGGCCTGCATCACCAGCAACGCGATCAGCAGCACCACCAGCAGGATCGCCTGCAGAGGCGCCAGCCCCGCCCACAACAGCAGACTGACGCCACCCGCCCCGGCCACGCTGCCGATGCTGTAGAAACCATGGAAACCGGACATCTTCGCCTGCCCGCTGTCGCGTTCGACAATCACCGCCTGGGCGTTCATCGACACATCGAGCAGGCCGTTGACCGCGCCAAACAGCAGCAAGGCCGCGGCGAGCGCCAGTGTTGCGCTGGCATGCATCATGAACGGCAGCACCAGACACAACAGTGTGGCGCAGGCCAGGATCACGGCCCGGCAGCCGAACCGGGCGATCAGCCACCCGGTAAAGGGCATCGCCAGCATGGAACCGGCGGCGATGCAGAACAGCAGCAGGCCCAGGGTGTCGTCGCCGATGGCCAGCCGGCCCTTGACGAAGGGAATCAGCGGTGCCCAGGCGGCCATGCCCAGCCCGGCGACAAGGAAAATCCGCCGAGTAGCCTGCTGCTGGCGCAGATTGCCCGCCAGTCGTGAGTCGAGCACTTGAGTCGTCATCAGCTCAGACTCTGCGCGACCGACAGGTAGTCGGTGTAGATCTGCGGCGAGCCGGAGAACGACGCCAGTTGCTTCCACTCCTCGTACATCTGTTTGGTGTCGCGATGGGCCCGGGCGAATTTCGCCGCCTCGTCGGTGGCGATATCCGGCTCCGGGTAGAACACATCCAGCGCCTGGAGGCTGGCGATCTCCATCATCACCACGTACTGGTCCAGGCGATTGCCGCGCTCGCCCTTGAGCAGGTGGAACTTCCAGTCCGGGTAGTCCTCGATGCGATGGTGGTTCTCGGCAATGAAGGTCTCGAAGGTCTGCGCCTGGACATCCGCACGCAACGCCAGGTTGTGGAGGCCGATCACCCGGGCGATGGGCGCCTGCCCTGCCCGCTCCTGGTAGCGCGGGCCCGGCGCGACCGTGCTCTTGCGGTTTTCGGCCAGCAGGCGGTAGTCGGTATAGAGCGTCGGCAGTTCGGCGTAGGTGCCGTAGCGTCGCCATTCGCCGAGGATATCCAGGGCCTGCGGCCGCTCACGCCAGAACTGGCGGGCCCGTTCGGTCTTGTTGCCATCGGCCGTGATATACAGGTCACGCTGTTGGGCACTGGCGATCTCGAACAGCATCAGGTACTGCCCTGCCCGCTCGCCCCGCAGCCCGCGCAGCAGGGTCCAGCTCCAGCCCGGGTAACAGGGAAGGTGCACGCCTTTCTCGCGCACGAAGGTTTCGAACTGCTCCGGCGTCACCCCGGCCTCGGTATCGATGGCGATGTAGTGGAGGCTGAAGACCGCTGTGGAGGGGGTGTTGTGCTGTTGCATCGACGCGCTCCTTCAGGCCCGGGGCTCAGTGAACTGGGTATTGATGATGGCTTCCACCAGGGTCACGCCATTGGGCGTCAGCCGCACCCGGTCGCCCTCGACGCTGACCAGCGCCTTGTCCACCAGGGTCTTGAGGGTTGCGCTGATGATCGGGTTGTCGTGGTAGCTGCGTCCGTCGAAGCGCTGGCGGAACACCTGGTCGTCCACCGGCACCAGGGTGGAAAGGGCCATCTTGAAGGCGTTCACCTCCCGCTGCAGCGGCGACACGCCACGGCTTTCGTCGATGGGCAGGCGGCCTTCGTCCAGCGCCTGCTTGTATTTGGCATAGCCGGTGATATTGATCGCTTCGGCGCGGGTGCATTTGGAACTGCCGCCCAGGCCGATCGCCACCTCGGGGTACTGGGTCTCGAGGTCGGTGATCAGGCCCTTCCACTTTTCCGGCTGCAGGTCGTTCTGGTGGAAGTACATGGTCGGGTGCTCGCGATAGCTGGGCGCCAGGTACTGCTCCACCAGCTCGCGCATCTGGTACTGCTTGCCCAGGCCCGGGAAGGTCATGTCGTTCATGCTGATCAGGCCCTTGCGCTGCCAGTGGCTCTGCTTCTCGCCGGAGACCCCGGTGCGGGTCTTCATGAACTCCTCCATGTGCAGCTTGCTGATGACCACATGGGACAGTTCCAGCGCCAGGGCCTTCTGCATGTCGTACTTCACATCATCGACGCTCTGGCCGAGCATGCCGTAGATCAGGTCGACACTGACCCACTCCAGGCCGATGGCGCGGGCGTGGTGGATGGTGTCCACGCACTCCTCGGCCGAGTGCATGCGCCCGCAGGCGGCAATGATGCGGTCGTCGAAGGACTGCGCGCCGAAGCTGATCTTGGTGAAACCCAGTTCCTTGAGCAGCGACAGGTATTCCCTGTTCAGCGTGCCCGGCTCGCCCTCGAAGCGCAGGGTCGCGGCCGAGAAGTTGAAGTGGCTCCGGTAGAACGCCATCAACCGGCGCAGCTCCGACTCCGGCAGCAGCGAGGGCGTCCCCCCGAAGATATTGAACTCGCCGACCTCGGCCCGGGCCAGGCTCGGCACCTTCTGCAGCCACAGGCCGGCTTCCCGGATGTTGTAGTCCACCACGTCGCGGAACACCACCTGGGACGAGGCCGCCTTGGGGTTGAGGATCACCGTCGGGTACTGGCAGAAATGGCAGCGGTAGCGACAGGTGGGAATGTAGGCCCACAGGTGGATCTGCCTGGCCTGGCGGATTTCCCGGTCCATGTCCGCGAAGAACGACGGCAACGGATAGCCGGGCATATCGCCGGGGAACACGTGGCAGCCGAACGGGTCGTTGAACACGTACTCAAGGAAGGCGCTGTTGTCCGGGTGCGCGAGGAACTCATGGACCCGCGGTACCGGGTAGTTCGGGTCGATATCGTGCAGTGAGTACAGGGCTTCGCCGTTCATCAGAACACCCCCCCGTTGGCAAAGTAGTTATGGGCTTCGCCGGACTCGCGGTCCTCGGCGAAGTAGTAGACGAAACGCTGGAAATCCTCGGGCTTGACCTTGTCGAAACAGGCCGGCAATGGCGGTGGGTAGCCGATGTCCTCGCCCACGGCGCGGCGCAGGGCGCTGAAGATTTCCTCGCGGAACTCGAAGTACAGGCGATAGGACGGGGTCTTGTAGGCGTGGATCGGCTTGAAGTCGATCACCCGCGACTGCTGCTTGATCTCGTGGATGCGCTGGTACAGGCGGTCCGCCACCGGCTCGCCGAAGAACGCCCGCACCGCCGGATTCTCCAACAGAATGTGCGGGTTGAGCAGCGCCGGCAGCACGATGTTCTTCGGCACGTAGTCCTTGATCGAGTACTCCCAGGCCTGCCGCGACTCGGCAGGCGTGGTGTCGCGTAGTGTCGGAGCCTGCTCTTCGGCCTCCGGACGCACGTCCTTCATGATGATGATGCCGTCCTGGCCGTAGGCATTGCCGGTGATCACCTCGTCGAGAATGGTGTCCACCCGTCGGCTGTTGATCTCGATCCGTGATTCGTGGGCGTAGACCGGCTTGCCGCCCCAGGCGATCACCCGGATGCCGAAGTCCCAGTCATCGGAGAGGTGTTCGACGAAACGGCCGTTTTCCAGCTGGTAGAAGATCTCGATGCCGCCGACCCGGTCGTAGAGCCGGCGTTCGACGGCGAACCCCTTGCCGTCCGGGAAGCCACCGAACAGCGAGAAGGACATCTCGCGGCAACGCAGGGTCTTCTGGATCTCGTTGTACAGGTTCGGCCGCTGGCGGAAATGCGCTTCGTTGTAGTAGTAGTTGCAGGTGCCCAGGTCACCGTTTTCGGCGATCATCCTGGCAATCAGCGCGTGCAGCCAGTACGGGTCGACGGTGCAGTCGGCGTCGGCGGAGGCAATGTAGTGCCGGTTGTCGACGCCCAGGCGGATATCCCGCTCTTTCGAGCGCAACGAGGCATAGTCCATGCCGCGCTTGCGGGCAGAGGAAACCCCCTGGGTAAGCTCCTGGATCACATGGATATCCAGGGAAGGATGGCGCTCGCTGAAACGCCTGATCTTGGCCACTGAATCGTCGGTCGAATTGTTATCGACGATGATCAGTTCATAACTGGCATGGGTAATCAGATTGTCCCGGGTTTTCTGGTGGAACAGTGAGTCGAGTACGACATCGATTCGGTCGCTTTCGTTATAAAGCGGCAGCACCACCGAAACAAAAACAGTATCACGCATAGTTCCTCCGCAAGGGCTCAGGTCAAGCATGTCCACGATATTGTTGGAGAGCACCCGCCGACCAATGGCAAAGTTGCGCTGGGCTATCTGTTCCATCAGCGCCTTGTCGTTCAGCAGTTGGTAGACCTGCTCGACGAAGTTGTCGTCGGGCAGGCCGTCATGTTCTTGCGAAATCGCCATGATCGGCGCCTCGAAGCCATGTCGACCATAGACTTCCTGGTAATACTCATAGTTGCTGGCGATATAGCAGCGCTGGCTGCTGATGGCCTCCCCCACGGGGTTGCCATAACTGTCGTAACCCCAGGACGTCAGGAATGAAACCAGGTCGCAGGAGTGGTAAAGATCCTCGACCGTGATTGTCCGCTCATCCGACGGCATATAGTCGTGGGACAGTGCGCCGATGAACTTGATATAGGCCTCGACCTCAAGTTCCCGGGCCAACTGGTTCAATTCGGCGAAATAAGCCGGATGCTCGCCGGGGTCGCCCGCCAGTGCCAGGTACACCCGGCGCCGGCTGCCGTCCCGGGCGAAGCGCTGGTTCAAGCGCTGTACCAGATGGATATCGCGATCCTGGCGCTTTTGCGGAATGATCCGCGTGGTGCGGGCGATCAGCAGGTCGCTGTCACGGATATCCAGGCGCTCCTTGATAGAGTGGTAGCGGCCCTGGCCACTGAAGTCATAGGTGTTCCTGCGGACCTGCACCTGTACCCGGTGATCGCACCAGTGTTCGAGCTTGTCCTTCAGGTCGTTGTTGAGGGTGACATAGGTGATATGGGGCGAACTGACCGGCTTGACCGCATGGGGATAGGGCTCCGGCCCGTATTTCATCACGGACTTTTCGCTGCTCCACATCAGGTCGTGGTCGCGCCAGATGACAAAATTGCCCAGCCCATGCTGCCGGCCGTAGCGCTCGATGGCCAGGTACAGCGCCTGGGTGTAGATAATGTTTTCCGGCAGCGTGGCGTTTTCCACGATGACATGCCGGATATCGAGCTGCTCCCACAACTGGATGATCCGCAGGGACAAGGCCTGGGCCGACTCGCCAATGGCCTTGAGCAGGTGTTGCTGCTCCTGCGCGGATACCTGGGCCTTCTGGGCAATGAGGATGTTGTGGGAGTACTCGATGAAGTCCACGTTGTAATAAGGCACGGTGTCGATATCCTCGATCCGCACCAGGTTGAAGATATCCCGATAGATATCCTTTTCATGATCGTAGGGTTTGTTGAAGTTGCCCTTGTCGACCTTTATTTCATAACCCAGGTCGAGGTACGAAGTTATCCCCTTGTGCAGGAGATGTTTCGCCAGTTTCGAGGCTTCGACGGTGATGCCGGAAACCGCAACAGCATCGAAGGATATGAATATCGCTCCAGCAGGCATAGCAATACCTCTCGAACCAATAGAAATGTATTGGTCTTCATGGAATAAAATGACCAGCTTTTAATAATGCATAGCGATACGAAATGACGTGTTGTCATCCCGATATTGTCGATTCGGTGATAGGTGCCCGTTCAGATAGCCTTTTGCAGGCGCACTTCTCCCTTGGCCATTAATCAGCCATCCATGTGACCAGCAAGTTGCAGGCTGCGCGGATTGTTCAGGGTGGCGACGGGAAATGCAGGGGTGGACGGACGGTTTTCCAGCGATGGTGGCTCATGCTCTTTACCCTTCCCTTTTCAGGATCTTGTTTTGAAAATTTGATGGGTGGCGCTGAGTAACATTTAGTAAAGAACATACTCGTCTGTACGAGTCAAAGCAACCGTCCTACAGACATTTTTTCAGACTGTCCCTTTTATCGAGGGCAACTAAGATGAGATGAAAGTTAGTATTAAATTGCCATTGTTTTGCTGCTATCCTGCAACAGGCCCGGCTGCGCAGCACGCGCAGCCGGGCCCGATCATTCGATTGTGTTGTTGCCTGCAGAGCGGCTTTATACCACTGCGGCTCGCCAGCCCAGGGTCTGCAGGGCCTCGATCAAGCGTGCGCCCTGCAAGGCTGGCACCTCCCGCCCATCCCCGGCCCGCATCGGCCGCCCGGCCAGTAGCGCGTTGATAATCGCCTCCTCGACCGCCTCGGCCGCCGCCGCGAACAGCGGCGAGATATGGTCGTTATTGACCATGGCGACCTGGGCCGTCCGAGGCAGATCACGACGATTGTAATCGGCCGGCGCCAGCCCCGTGTTACCGGTGGAGAAAGCCAGGAAGATATCGCCACTGGAATCATCCGTGCCCCCGCCTGTGCGGGCGATGCCCACCGAGGCGCGTTGTGCCAGGCGTTGGCATTGATGCGGCAGCAAAGGGGCATCGGTAGCCAACACCACCACGATCGAGCCCATGCCCGGGGTATCCTGTTCGGTAAACGGTGAGGGCAAATCCAGCAGTACCCGGCCTACGGGGTAGCCGTCGACCCGCAGCTCGCGACGCTGGCCGTGGTTGGCCTGGACAAAGGCGCCGACGGTCCAGCCACCCTGCTCCGCCGGCAAGGCCCGAGAAGCGCTGCCGATCCCGCCCTTGAACTCATGGCAGATCATGCCGGTGCCGCCACCTACGGCGCCCTCAATCACCGGCCCGCCGCTGGCCGCCGCCAGCGCCTGTTCAACCAGCCCGGCATTCACATGCTGACCCCAGATGTCGTTCAGCACGCCGTCGTAGGTCTCCATCACCACCGGCATGCACCAGTAGGTCGACGGGTCCGCCAGGGTCGCGTGCTCATGGGCGATCAGCGCATCACGCACCACACCGACGCTGTGGGTGTTGGTGGTGGCAATGGGCGTGGTCAGCAGCCCCGCTTCGCGAATCCACTCCAGGCCCGTGGCATCGCCATTGCCGTTGAGCACATGGCAGCCGGCGAAGCAGGGCTCGTAGCGCGCGGCGCCGGCACGGGGCTCGATGAGGCTGACACCGGTGCGCACGGGCTTGCCCTCATGGACCTTGTCCAGCGTGGCATGGCCGACCCGCACCCCCGGCACGTCAGTGATTGCGTTGTGGGGGCCCGGCTTTCCAAGGCCCAGGGTGATACCAAAGTCGCGTGCTCGCATCGTTTCTCTCGCTTAAAGTTTCTGGAAAGCCGGGCTCAGCTTGCCGTAGGTGCCGTATAGCACCACGGAGCCGAGCAGGATGCCCAGAATGATGAAGATATCCCGGGTGGAGGCACCAGCCAGCAAGGTCACCAGCAGATACCCCGCGCCCATCACGGCCACCAGGGCCGGCAGCGGCCACAGCGGCATCCGGTACGGGTGCTCACGGTCACGGCGCAGCACCCGGCTGAACAACGCGCACAGGCCGACCACCAGATAGACGCAGAGGATCAGCAGCACGGTGAAGGACGTGAGTTCCGACAGGTTGGAGCTGAAGGTCAACGCCGCCGAAGGCACGGCCAGGAACAGCGTAGCCAGCCAGGGCGAGTCCCACTTGGGATGGATGCGGGTGAAGGCCCCGTTCAGGGACGGCATCCACAACTCGTCGCGCCCGCTGCTGTAGATCACCCGGCCGATCTGGATCACCAGGGCGATGATGGCGTTGAACACCGACAGGAAAATCCCCGCACTGACCAGTCGGGACAGTGTTTCGTTGCCGTGGGCCGTCAGCAGGTAGCCAATCGGATCGGGGCTGGCCAGCATGGCTTCCAGCGACGGTGCGCCCATCAGCAGCGCAATCAGCGGAATCAACTCGATAGCCACCACCAGCACCAGCGACCACAGGACGGCCTTGGCGATGCCCTGCCCGCCGCACTTCATGTCTTCGGCGAGCAACACGGCGCCGCCATAGCCATTGAAGGAGAACAGCGCCGTGCCGACGGCACCGATCACCAGCGCCCAGGGCGCCGCGTGCAACACACCATTGTCGAGCATGAGCGGGTTGAGCAGGTTGCCGACCGGCTGCCGGGCATGGCCGAAGCCCAACACCACGATGACCATCAGCGCCGCCACCTCAAGCAACAGGCAACTGCCGGTGACCCAGGCATTGAGCTTGATGTTGAGGATACCGAGCAGATAGCTCAGGGCCACGATCACCAGGGCGACGGTCTGCCCGTCGAACTGCGTACCCAGTGCCGCGTTGAGGTAGGTCGCCGCGCCAGTCGCCAGCACCGGCGGAATGAACAGCAGCATCGCCAGCACGGTCAGGAACGTGGCGTAGCCGGCCATGCCGCCAAACACGCGCTTGGCGAACACGTACTCGCCGCCCGCGGCACTGTGGGCCCGGCCCAGCTCCGCATAGCAAAGGGCGAACATCAGCGCCAGCACGCCCCCCAGGATGAACGCCCAGATCACCCCGGTGCCGGCCTGGGCGATCGCAAACGGCGCAATGACAAACACCGAACTGGCGGGCGTCACCGAAGAGACGGTGATGGCGACCACATCGGGCACGCTCAGTGTGGGTTTGAGTTCAGGGGAAGGAGCGGTCATAGGTTCATCCTCGCGTTGTTCTAGGTGTTGGGAGGCAGAACTGGAATTCGACAAGTTGCGGGCTCGACGGCTCGCTTGATAGGCCTGGAATCTAGGCAGATGCGCCCGGCCGGGCAATTCCCCCTATGGGGTACCCCCGTTGACAGGCGCGCTAAATCGGGCGCCAATGCCCTACCCGTTTCAAGGACTCAGCCGTGGACATTCTCTTCAAGGAAGTCGCCAGCCATACCGCGCTGGCGCGCGCGATCGAACAGATCGGCAGCCCGCGCTTCTGGCGACAGCTGATCCTGGTACTGCGCCATTGGGTGCCATTCGACAACGCCCTGGCGATTCACTTCCCCGCCCAGGGCGCGCCCCATGTGCTCGAGGAATACGATGCGGCGCCGGCACCGGCGGCGGGTGAGCTGTATCTCGATGGGTTGTACCTGCTGGACCCGTTCTACCAGGCCGCTCGCGAAGGTTTGGCCAGTGGTTTCTATCACCTCGAGGAAGTCGCGCCTGACCACTTCTGGCAAACGGACTACTACCTGAACTACTTCCAGGACCATGTGCTGGTGGATGAAGTGCAGTTCCTGTTGCAACTGCCGGACGGAGTGCTGTCGCTGTCGCTCGGCATGCGCCGGGCGTTTGATTCGGCGGAGTTGGGGAAGTTGAGCCTGGTCAGTGGCTGGGTGCTGGCCCTGCTCCATCAGAATTGGACGCGTATCGGCATCTCCGTGCCGGTACAGCCGCCGGTGGGCGATGCGTTGGCGAAGTTTGGTCAGGGGGTGTTGTCCGAGCGGGAACTGGAAATCGCCCGGCTGATTCTGCGCGGGTATTCGTCGAAGGCCATGGCCCAGCGGCTGGGAATTTCACCGGAGACCATCAAGGCGCATCGGCGGCATTTGTACGCGAAGCTGGATATTTCCTCGCAGCCGGAGCTGTTTTCGGTTTTTATTCGGGAGTTGGGGTTTGAGGAGTTGCAGAATCCGTGAGGTCGGAGCCGGAAATTCGGCAAGGAGTACAAATGTACTCCTGTCGAGCTCTTGATCAAACAGCGAATGAGCCTGCAATTGTTTCTGCATACAGCTGGGCGATGACGTCCGTGCTCAAGGCATGTCGTTGAGAATCTCTTCCCACTGACGGATTGTCCAAGAGTACCCGCCCGCAACTGGATGGTTTCGAACGGGACCTGTTGTTGGGGGTGGTTCATTCCATCATCTTGTCTCGCACGGTCGTGGATGCATTGCTCGAAGGCTCCTGCGCTCCAACGGGTGCCTGAGGACCGCAATCGGTAGCCGTAGCCAATGCGGCTACCGATCAGTACCGAAGCACGCTGCGTGTGATCATCGCAACCGCTTGCGCCGCAGACATCAAGGCGGTGTCGACGCTGAACGCCATGCCTTCTGAATAGCATGAAACCCGACCGACCTCACTTGAAACGCCGATAGGATTGAAACGCAAACCCCTTCTCGATGAAGTCCAGGGCATACCAGGTAGTGATCGGGCCATGATTGGTCTTCAGCTCAAAGGCATGGACAAGGCGATTGATCCTGCCGGGGAATCTCACCAGGATGACGCGGCTCTCCTTTACCAGCAGTTGCTGATAACGGTCTGCAAACAGGCGCGGTGTCTTCTCGTTTTCATCGCACGTTGGCCACCATTGGGCGAATTCGATGCGCTTGCGCCGTAGCCCGTCCAAACGGCGTGGCCACCACCAGACCGACGGCGGAATTTCGTAGACGGCCAGGCTTTGGATCAAGGCGGCGATCGCACCGGGATTGAAGAACACCAGCTTGACCAGGACGGAATCGTCCAGTTGCTCGGCGCTGATGACGTGCAGGTCGTTGGTGCTGCTCCAGTGGCTGGAGCGGGTCAGGCGATAGGTCGCCAGTTGAGTCCTTCGATTACTGATGCTCAGGCAAAGCGCCGCCACGGCTATCACGGCATTCAGGTAGGTGATGAAGGTGGCGGTGTCGGAAATCTGCAGCCCCATGTGCGTCCTGTTCCCTGGTTGCGCGACGAGAAGCCTATTGGGGATGGAAAGGGTTGGCGGGTCAAGAACCGTCTCCCGCAACAGCAGGCTGTGGGAAGACCAAAGGGACACTCAGCCTGGCGGGGAACTGCCATTACAGCCACGAGCCAGGCCCGGCCACGGAACTCAAGGTGAAGTCGAATGACTTGCCTCGCCACATTTGCACTCACCCTTGCAGCAAGGCTGGTGCTGGGGGTGGCCCGATGCACAGGCTTGGCAGCAATAGGCCTTGCCATCGCGTATGACGGCGTTGGCCCCTACGGTGCAGGAACAATGATTGCAGGCACAGCGCTGTGGGTTCATTTGGAGGTTCTCCCGTTGTTGGAGGGGACGACGTCATCGGTCCACGGCTCGCCGTCGAGCGGTGCCGAGCGCGCCAGTTCGGCCTCGTCCAGGCCAATGCCGCCGCCGATCTCAGCGGCCCTGACCCGGCGCAGGCTCTGGTCCGCCGGAGTGCCGCCGGTACCCGGTTCGTCCGGGCCGCGGGCGCCGGTTTCGTCGAACAGCGTCTCGGGGCTGAGGTCATCGAGGGTGACGTTGTCTTCATGGGGGCTGTCGCTCAGCGCCTCGCCGCCGGTCATGCCGCTCTCGGCCACGCGCCTGGCCGGATACTCCTCTTCCACTTCCCGCGCCGGGCGTTCGTCGCCGATGCGGCCCTGGCGTTCGTCGCGGCGTTCGCTGAAGTCCAGTTCATGGACGCTGCCCATGCGGTCTTCGGTGGTGTCGATATCGAGTGGAGGCTTTTGGGTGTTTGGCTTAGGCATGAGGGTTCTCCGTTTGGATGGCCGCCTGCGGCGGTTCGCCGGCAAGCCGGGTTCTACAGGTGGATGGGTTGGTCGGCATGGCGGTGGCGCACGGCCCCGCAGCGCTCGCAGCATTCGCATTTGTGCCCGGCGACGTCACTGATCAGCAGGCTGCGCCACTGGCATCCATACAACAGGCAGACGAGTTTCATCTGGCACCTCCCTGGCCCTGGAAAGAAGGCCCTTACAAAGACTGACCTGTCGCTGCCGTGAAGGTTTTATTTAATTGCGTCCCGTGTCATTGGTCGCCCGCGCCCGCAAAAAAACTAAACCTTTTTCCCAGGCCCCGGGTCGCACCTAACGCGACACTGAAGTCGCACCAACGAGCAAGGAGTGAAAGATGAGCAATCCATTCTTCAAATACGCGGGCCTGGCGCTGGCACTGGGCATGGCATCGCTGCAGGTGCAGGCCGCGACCTCCAACGATTTCGTCGATGCCGCCACCGAATCGGGCATCTCCGAAGTGGTGCTCGGCAAGCTGGCCCAGGAGAAGAGCCACAGCGCCGACATCAAGCAGTTCGCCGCAAAGATGGTCAGCGATCACACCCAGGCCAACCAGAAACTCTCCGAGATCGCCCACAAGCTGGACATCGAGGTGCCCGACGAGGCGGCGCTGACCGACAAGGTCAAGAAGATGATCCTGGAATGGCGTGACGAATCCTTCGACAAGTCCTATGTCGAGAACCAGCTCAAGGCTCACGAAAAAGCCGTGGAGCTGTTCAAGAAGGAAGCGGCTTCCTCGGACAAGGCCGAGCTGAAGGCGTTCGCCAGCGAGACCCTGCCGACGCTCGAGCATCACCTGGAGCAGGTCAAGGCGTTGCATGCCAGCCATGGCAAGTGACGGACATCCGTAGTTGATGAGCCGGGTCCAGGGGCTCCCGGATGGCCCCCGGCCCCGGTCTTATCTAGGCTATGTACGAAATCGCTTGAAACTTGGTTATGCGGCGTTAAAAACCGGCTCGGAATGCTCATTGACAACCAGTCAACTGCGCTTCCTCGCCGGTTTTTGCCTTGCCTAACCTGCGTTTCAAACAATTTCGTACACAGCCTAGTGCTGGCGCTCGTCCCTGGGCGGTTTTGCCGGCCCTTGGGGATCCACTTGCGGGTCCTCCAGGTCTGGGGAGTCCGGATCGAAGCCGAGGTCGTTCTTCACACTCGCCTGTTCGGATGAATGCGGGCCCTGGTCCCGGGCTGTTTTCTGTGCGGTGGAGTCGTGCCCGGTTCCGGACGAGCCGTCGGGCCGGTGAGCATCGTTATCCCGCTCTTGCTCACCCTGGGTTTTCGCCTGTGCTTGCGTGTCTTTTTCCATGTCGCCTCCTAGCCTTTGCGGTATGCGGGCGCCCGCTTGACAGTCGCCGATAGCTTACCGCCCACGTTGAACACGAAGGGGTAGACCGCTGCCGTCGCCGGGGTGTTCAGAATCATTTGCCCGAATTCGCTCTCGCCAGGCCCGTCAGATATCGTGGCTATAGAACAACGAGTACGACTCTATGCCCTGGTTTGGCTTCTTGATACTCGCGTTGGAATAATGAATGACGCGAACACCCAGGCGCTGATTGTTCGTCAACTTGATACCGGCGCCCAGTCGGTCTTCAAAGTTGAAGGCACTTCCCAGTTTCTTGTCGCCGACTCTCGAGCCCGAGAAAGTGGAGACACCTACACCGATCTCCACAAAGGGTACTACGCCCGAGTTGCCGAACTCGTAGACGAATACCGGGGCGAAAGAAAGAGTGTGACGCGTTCCCGCCTGATCTCCGGCCCCCCAATAGGTGTAGCCCATATCCCAATAGCCGGTCAGATGCCCTGTGGAAGTATTGAACCACTGCTGATCCCAGCCAAAGCCCAGGCCCGCGCGAAGGGCCGGGGCTCCCTGGCCTGTAGCGCCGATGGCCGCGGAAATTTCCGCCGCCTGTGCCCCGGTTCCGAAACAGCCTGCAAACAAGGCGGGGATCAGTAACTTTCTCACAGCAATTCCTTAATATCATCAGTGGCTCTATTCAACTTCCTACATCTTGCCCGGTATTTGGCAAGATACCTGAAGGCAGCAATCATCGCCGTCATGGGTAATAACTAACGACGGCGCGAAGTTTAAAGTGTGTATCCACTGCGATGATATAAGGCGAAGAAGGCCGAAGCTGTCAGATCGAGGCCGATGGGAATCCCGATTCACCACTCGACGACAGTAGGTAGAACAGCCATCAATCACCCAGGCCGTTTGTCCATCGCCCTGAACCCTCCAGGATTCCCAAGGGTCGCTATGAGTATGTATTGACTCGAATGAATGGATGCACTCATGAGCGAAATCCGCATTGGTATTTCCGGTTGGCGCTACAGCCCGTGGCGCAAGGATTTCTATCCGAAGGGGCTGCGCCAGGATGATGAGTTGGCCTTCGCTTCGCGGGCGGTCAACACCATCGAGATCAATGGTTCGTTCTATGCCCTGCAGACGCCTGAACGCTATGTGCAGTGGCGCGACAGCACGCCGGATGGCTTTGTGTTTTCGGTCAAGGCGCCGCGCTATATCACCCATGTGCGCAGGCTTCGCGAGATCGACGAGCCGCTGGCCAATTTCTTCGCTTCAGGCCCGCTGATGCTGGGGGACAAGCTGGGGCCGTTTCTCTGGCAGTTTCCGCCGTCGATGACGTTCGATGAGCAGCGCTTCAGCGATTTTCTGGAAAAACTGCCCAAGGACCGCCAGGCCGCCCGGGCTTGCGCCGGGCATGCCGCCGAGCGCCTGCAGGGCAACGGCGGCACCACCAATCGCGGCAACGCGCGCTTGCGCCATGCCGTGGAAATCCGGCATCCGAGTTTTCTCTGCGAGACGTTCGTCGACCTGTTGCGCAAGCACGAGGTGGCGCTGGTGGTCTCCGACAGTGCCGGTAAATGGCCGTATGTCGAGGATGTCACCGCCGATTTCGTCTACCTGCGCCTGCACGGCGACGTCGAACTCTACAGCAGCGGCTACACCGCCAAGGCGCTGCACCGTTGGCGCTCGCGGATCCAGGCCTGGAGCGAGGGTGGCCAGCCGCGGGATGCCGAGCTGATCGTTCAGCGGGCACCGGCCCGGCGGGCTTCGCGTGACGTGTACTGCTACTTCGACAACGACCAGAAGGTGCACGCTCCGTACGACGCCCGCCGCCTGCTGGCCGATCTCGGCCTGGACGACGAACTGGTCACCGAGCCCGGCGTGGAGCCGCAAGTGCAGCTATAGACAGGCTCGGCGGCAGCCACGAGCTTTTTTGAACTCCCGGATTGGCCCTCGCATCCCAACCAGAGAGACCTCGTGAATCGTTACGGAGCCCGTCATGGCCAAGCCTCTTGAGGAATATCAGCGCAAACGCGACTTCAATGCCACGCCCGAGCCCGCCGGCAAGCGTCGGCGCCCCGATACGGCGCACGCGCTGCAGTACTGCATTCAGAAGCATGACGCCAGCCATCTGCATTATGACTTTCGCCTCGAGCTGGACGGCACCCTGAAAAGCTGGGCGATACCCAAGGGCCCCTCGCTCGACCCCAAGGTTCGTCGCCTGGCGGTTCATGTCGAAGACCACCCGCTGGACTATGCGGATTTCGAGGGCAACATCCCCGAGGGGCATTACGGCGCCGGTGACGTGATCGTCTGGGACCGCGGCATCTGGGAGCCCGAGGGCGATCCTCGGGAAGCCTATGCCAAGGGCAAGCTGCGTTTTCGCCTGCAAGGCGAGAAGCTGTCGGGCACCTGGAACCTGTTCCGCACTCACCTGGCGGGCAAGAAGGAGCAATGGATGCTGGTCAAGTCCCACGACGGCCAGGCCCGCAGCGAAGCGGATTACAGCATCGTCGCCGCTCTCCCCGACAGCGTGCTCAGCGATCGAACCCTGGTGCCACGCCAGGCGGCCTCGCCTGCTCGCCAACATGAAGCCAAACCGAAGCCGCGGCCCCAGGCGGCCAGCCTGCCGGCGGCGCTGCAACCGCAGCTTGCCACCCTGGTCGACTCGCCACCCAGCGGGGACTGGCGCTACGAGGTCAAGTTCGACGGCTACCGCATCCTGGCCCGTATCGACGGGGATGACGTTCGCCTGTTCACCCGCAACGGCCACGACTGGAGCGCGAAAATGCCGCGCCAGGTCAAGGCGCTCAAGGCACTGGGCCTGGATTCGGCGTGGCTCGATGGCGAGATGGTCGTCCTGGACCGTCACGGCGTTGCCGATTTCCAGGCGTTGCAGAATGCTTTCGACACCGAGCGTGACGAGCGCATCACCTACTACCTGTTCGATCTGCCCTTCCTCGGCGGCAAGGACCTGCGCCCGCTACCGATACAGGATCGGCGCGGTACCCTGGCGCAATTGCTCGAACACAACGGCTCCGAACGACTGAAGTTTTCCGCCGATTTCGATCAGCCGATCGAGGCGCTGCTCGACAGCGCCTGTCGCCTGGAACTGGAAGGCCTGATTGGCAAACGCGCCGACAGTCCTTACCGGGGCCGTCGCAGCAGTGACTGGATCAAGCTCAAGTGTAAGCGGCGCCAGGAGTTCGTGGTCGTGGGTTATACCGAGCCCAAGGGCCGCCGCACCTCCTTCGGGGCCCTGCTGCTGGCCCTGCACGACCCCGACAGTGGCGAACTGCGCTACGCCGGCAAGGTAGGTACCGGTTTCAGCGCCGTGACGCTGGCGAGCATTCATGGGCGTCTCAAGCCGCTGGAAACCGGCAAGCCGGCGCTGGCCAATCCACCGACCGGCGCCGAAGCCTGCGATGTGCACTGGCTCAAGCCGCAGTTGCTGGCGGAAGTTGCCTATGCGCAGATGACCCGGGACGGCGTGGTGCGTCATTCGGTCTTTCACGGCCTGCGCGATGACAAACCGGCCAGCGGCGTCGACCGGGAACTGGCCCAGCCCGGCAAAAAGGCTGTGCAGGCGCCGCCCGCAGAAACGGGCAGCCTGCGTCTGACCCACCCCGACCGGGTGATCGACGCGACCACCGGCACCACCAAGCGGCAGATCGCCGAATACTACGCCCAGGTCGCCGGCTGGCTGCTGCCACAGCTCAAGGATCGGCCGGTGGCGCTGGTGCGCGCACCGGATGGCCTGGGCGGCGAGATGTTCTTCCAGAAACATGCCGGGCAGTTGCACCTTCCCGGCGTGGTCAGCTATGGCAAGGAACAGGCCGGACAGGCGGCGATGGTGTTCGATCGCGCCGACAGTCTGCTGGCTGCGGTGCAGATGAACATGCTCGAACTGCACACCTGGAACGCTACCGACAAGGACTTCGACCAGCCGGACCGCTTCGTCCTCGACCTCGACCCCGACCCGGCGCTGCCGTGGAAGGCCATGCTCGAAGCCACTCGGTTGACCCTGACACTGCTCGACGAGCTGGGCCTGAAGGTGTTTCTCAAGACCAGTGGCGGCAAGGGCATGCACCTGGTGGTGCCGTTGACCCGGCGAGCGGGATGGGATGAGGTGAAAGACTTCTGCCACGCCATCGTCGAGCACCTGGCAGGGCTGTTTCCGGATCGGCTCAGTGCCGTGTCAGGGCCGAAGAACCGGATCGGGCGGATCTTCATCGACTATCTGCGCAACGGCAGAGGGGCGACCACCGTCGCCGCCTATTCGCTGCGCGCCCGCGAAGGATTGCCGGTGTCGGTGCCGATCTGGCGTGAGGAGCTGACGCAGCTCAAGGGGGCCAACCAGTGGAACATCGGCAACCTGCATGAGCGCCTGGCCGAGGTGGATGACCCGTGGGCGGAGATGGCCAAGGTGCGCCAGTCGATCACTGTGCGTATGCGCCGGCAACTGGGGATCGGCTGAGGGGCTGCCGGCCGGCTCGCGGCAACAGGCGCGTTCGCGGATAAAGCGGGGGGCCGCATTTATTCGCGAACAGGTCGGCGGGCCTGCGCCTTCACCCTCAGGATGCCTGGCGGGGTCGTTTCGCCGCCGGCTTCTTCTTCGTCCTGGCGCCACCGCCCCCCGCCAGGCTGCGCTTGAGCAGTTCGGTCAGGTCGATAATATCCGCCCCCTTCTCGCCGCCCTCCTCGCCCTTGTCCACGGTCTCGATCCTGCCCTTGCTGGCTTTCTCCTGAACCAGGTCGAGAATGGTCTGGCGAAACGCATCATGGTAATCGTCAGGCGTCCAGGGCCCGCTCATCTCTTCCACCAGCCGCTTGGCCATCTCCCGTTCACGTTTGTCCAGCTTGCTGGCGGTCACACTGCTGTCCAGCTCCAACGTGTCCAGCCCGCGCACTTCATCGGGCCAACGCAGGGTGATCAGCACCAGCGCCGCGTCCAGTGGCCGCAACAGCGCCAGGTGCTGGCGGGTGTGCAGCACCACCGTGGCCAGGGCGACCTTGCCAGTGCTGTGAAGGGTTTCGCGCAATAAGGCATAGACCTTGCCGCCGCGCTGGTCCGGGCTGAGGTAGTACGGCGTATCGAAGTGTTGCAAGGGGATCTCGCTGGCCTCGACGAAAGAGAAGATATCGATGGTCTGGGTTGCGGCGGGTCGGGCCTGGCGGATCTCTTCTTCGCTGATCACCACATAGCGGCCCTTTTCGTACTCCACGCCCTTGACGATGTTGTCCTTTTCGATCTCCTTGCCGGTCACCTTGTTCACCCGCTTATAGCCCACCGGGTCCATGCTGCGCTTGTCGAGCCAGTCGAAATCCACGCCCTGGGCATGCACGGCAGTGTTCAGGGATACCGGGATATGCACGAGACCGAAGCTGATCGCACCTTTCCAGAGGGCTCGGGCCATGGTTGCCTCCTAGGGATGAATCGGGGTGGGCGGGCTGCTTGCAGTTTCACAGCCAACGCCTTGGCCCACTGAAAACGGGGCCCTTATTCCAATTGACTACACCACATGGCAAAAGGTTTATTTCATTGAAGGCCAGCAAGGCGAGCGTGCCCAGGATCGTAACTCAGGCCTCTGTGGGAGCAGGCGTTCCTGACCTGCGCAGCCAACGTCTATCTTGACTATAAACAGGCATTGGCCCAAACAATGGACTGAGATGGCGTAATACTGGCCATCGAATGAGAGTTGCTTTCAATCGCAGGACTTGAGTGCTTACCTGGATACAGGCTGTCTGCCATGTTGAAACGTATAAAAACCACTGATCTTTGTGTTGGCATGTACATCAAGGAACTGTGCGGCTCCTGGATGGACCATCCTTTCTTGAGGGGGCGATTTCTGCTCAGTAGTGAGCAGGATCTCAAGCAGATTCTGAACTCTTCGGTTTCTCAGGTCTGGATCGATACCGACAAGGGACTCGATATACCCCCTGGTGCGCTCAGCCTCTCACCCGAGGAGGCGGCACAACAGGCTGATGAACGCCTTGAGGACATCGCCGAGAAAACCGTGGTGATCCGTTCGAGCATGGAGGATGAACTGGCCTCGGCCCGGCGGATTTGCGAACGGTCAAAGGCGGCTGTGGTGGAGATGTTCAGCCATGCACGGATGGGGGCGGTGATCGATCTCGATGACGTCGATACAGTGGTGGACGATATCGCCCACTCCATTCATCGACACCCCAATGCCCTGATCAGCCTGGCCCGGCTGAAAACGGCCGATGAGTACACCTACCTGCACTCCGTGGCGGTGTGCGCATTGATGATCGCCCTGGCCCGCCAACTCGGACTGTCCGAGGCGTTGGTGCACGAAGCGGGCATTGCCGGCCTATTGCACGACATCGGCAAGGCCTCGGTACCCGATGCGATTCTCAACAAGCCCGGCAAGCTCGACAACGCCGAGTTCGAATTGATCCGTCGACATCCACAGGCCGGCGGTGAGATTCTGGTGCTCTGCCATCACGTCAGTGCGCTGGCCGTGGATGTCTGCCTCCACCATCATGAGAAGATCGACGGTTCAGGCTATCCGTCCAACCTCAAGGGCGAGCAACTCAGCCTGTTCGCCCGGATGGGCGCGGTGTGTGACGTCTACGATGCCATCACCTCCGATCGCCCCTACAAGAAAGGCTGGGGCCCTGCCGAATCGATTCACAAGATGGCGGAATGGCAGGGACATTTCGACGAGAACGTTTTCAAGGCCTTCGTTCGCACGGTCGGTATCTACCCGGTCGGCTCCCTGGTACGGCTCGAAAGCGGCGCGCTGGGGGTGGTGACGGAGCAGCATGAACGCTCTTTGCTCACGCCCAAGGTCAAGGTGTTCTTCATGACCAAGGGCCGTACGCCGATCCTGCCCCGAATCGTCGACCTTGCCAAGGTCTGCGGTGCGGACAGGATCGTGGGCCGGGAGTCGCCCGAGGCCTGGGGTTTTCGCCATCTTGACGAGTTGTGGAAAGGCGCACTCTGAGTGAATGAGCCAGATGGAGCTTACGCATGGGCGCGTGTGCAGCGAGTCGTCATCCAGCGCATAGACGATACGCAGACAGCCCGGCAGGCTGAGCGCGGGGCCGTGCACCACCGCCAGCCGGCAAGACTTCAGGACTCTTTCGCGGGCAAGCCCGCTCCTACAGGGAGGCCGCTGGTGACAAGCGTTCGTCCGCCTCCGGGGACAGGCTCCCCAGCCGCTCGTCCGCCGGCATCGGCCGTCCGAAGAAGTAGCCCTGGAAGTGCGAGCAACCTTCGATGATCAGTTGCTCCACCTGCTGGGCAGTCTCCACCCCTTCCGCGGTGGTCTTGATCAGCAGGCTGTTGCTCATGCCGGTAATGGCCCTGATGATCGCCAGCGCTTCCTTGCTATGGGCCATCTCGCGCACAAACGACATGTCGATCTTGATCCGGTCGAACGGGAACGAGCGCAGATAACCGAGTGACGAGTAGCCGGTGCCGAAGTCATCGAGGGAGATGGCCACGCCCAGGGCCTTCAGGGCCCGGAGCATGTTCACGTTCTCTTCGCTGTTGTCCAGCAGCACCGATTCGGTGATCTCCAGCTCCAGGCGTGACGGTGCCAGGCCGGCGTCCGCCAGGGCCAGCGCCACCGAATCCACCAGGCCAGGGTTCTTGAACTGGATCGGCGACAGGTTCACCGAAACGGTCTGCTCCGTGCCCCAACTGGCCGCCTCCTGACAGGCCAGGTTCAGGGCCCGGTTGCCGACCTCGTGGATCAGGCCGGTCTCTTCCGCCATGGAAATGAAGTCGCTCGGCATGATCATCCCCTTGGTCGGGTGCCGCCAGCGCAGCAGTGCCTCGTAGCCGGAGATCTCCTTGCCGCACCGGGTGACGATCGGCTGGTAGTGCAGTTGCAGATGACCGAAGTGCAGCGCCGTGCGCAGGTCGGTTTCCATGGTGCGACGATAGCGTGCCGCTTCGTCCAGCTGCGGCCTGAAGCGTTCGAAGCGACTGCGGCCGTTGCGCTTGGCCTCGTACAGCGCCATGTCCGCGTAGCCCATCAGTTGCTCGGGATGATGGTGGTCTTGCGGCGACAGGGCGATACCGATACTCATGCCGACCGAGCAGCTGTGGCCGTCGATCAGGAACGCCGGGCGAATCGCCTGGATCAGCCGTTGCGCGGTCATCTCGGCGACCTCGGCCGTCTCCAGATCCGGCAGGATCACCGCGAATTCGTCGCCGCCCAGCCGCGCCAGCGTGTCGTTGTCACGCAGTTCGGCCCGCAGGCGCGCGCTGAGTACCCGCAGCAGCTTGTCGCCGAAACCGTGGCCGAGGGCGTCGTTGACGTTCTTGAAGTCGTCCAGGTCCAGGCACAGCGTGGCAGTGATCCTGCCCGTGCCCTTGGCTTGCTGCAGCGCGTTTCTCAGCCGCTCGTGGAACAGCACGCGGTTTGGCAGGCCGGTGAGCGCGTCATGGTGGGCCATGTGGTGGATCTTGGCGTTCGCGGCCAGTTCGACGCTGACGTCCTCGGCGACGAACAGCACGTACTCGGAGGCATTGCCGGGGTCCTGGTTGAGCACGGTGCGGCTTCTGAGGGTTCTGGGGCCGCGATTGGTATTGACCAGGGTCTCGACGGTCCTGACCTGGCCGATGCGCAGGTCCTGGCTCATCTGCTGTTCGATGTAGGCGGCCGACTCCGCCGGCAGGCAGTCGGCCATGAGCTTGCCGACCATGCTGCCGCCGTTCGGCACGAACAGCGCCTCGGCCTGGTCGTTGGCCAGCAGCACCCGGTTGGTCTGCACGTCCTTGACGATGACGCTGGCGGGAATATTGGAAATGACCGAGTCGAGGAAGCGCGACAGCGAGGCCATCTCGGCGCTGTACTGCTCGGCCAGCACCTTGGCTTCCATCAGTTGCAGCTCGTTGTCGCGCTTCTCGGTGATGTCCCGGGTGATCTTGGCGAAGCCGATCAGTTGCCCGTGGTCATCATGAATCGCGTCGATCACCACGTGGGCCCAGAAGGTGCTGCCATCCTTCTTCAGGCGCCAGCCCTGGTCCTCGAAGCGGCCGGTCCGCCGGGCAATCTCCAGGTTCTGCGCCGGCTGGTCGCGCTCACGCTCCTCCTCGCTGTAGAACAGCGAGAAGTTCTTGCCGACGATTTCCCCGGCGGTGTACCCCTTGGCGCGCTCGGCGCCGGGATTCCAGTTCGCGACGATGCCCTCGGGAGTTAGCATGTAGATGGCATAGTCCACCACGCTCTGGATGAGCAGGCGGTACATGGCATCGGAATCGTCAATGAACTGCATACTGGCGAACCTCGGATAGCGCGGGGGGATGGTAAACAGCGGGCACATCCGTGTGCCCAAGGCAGTGGCATTATGCCGCCCAAAGAACTGAAGCGATACAAACGTAACGTCCGTGTGCTGGCAAGATTCAGCCTGGGCCAGGACGCTGTCATCCCTTGGAGGGAGCCAACTGCCGTGTTCCGTTCTTCGCGAATGAACCGGGACGCCCTGCCGAGGAACTTGTTCGTGACTGGGCGGTCACACAGTTCCTCCGGTACGGACTGAATCGTCGCGAAGGACCTGACCACCCTGGCCGGTCAAGGCAAGGGAATGACGTCAAACATGAGTGATTCAGTCGGTTTTTTACCCTGGATGATTTCACTTTGACACATGTTGAAATGGTTTTTCGTCGATGTTATAAAACAGATGTCACCCCCCACTACGGATGCATAAATCGGCGCACATTGAGCTGACCGGAGCCCGTTTCTCATGCCCAAACTCCGCACAATCAAACATACGTTTGATCTGGCTAGAGAAGTTGAAAACAACATGCCTGGGGCCAGCGAAAAAACCTATGTCGAAGTCTTGAGCTGGGCACTTCAAAAGCTGGAAATAACACGATTCGCCTATGTCTACGCCGACTCGCACTTAATCGAAAACGGCGAAATTTCCATTCATGGAAACTATCCGCAAGAATGGGTCGACACCTATCGCAAACAGGCACTCTACAAGTCCGATCCGGTCATGGCCAATGCCGCCATCACCTCATCCCCTTTTTTCTGGGCGACGATACACGACCGTGCCCGTACTCCCAACAAAGTCTTCGAGCAATCCGCCCGTTATGGTATCGACCAGGGCTTCAGCATTCCCACTCATGAGCCCGGCAGTGCTTTCGGTTCATTGCACTTGCCCTGTGTCGAAGGCGACCCTGACTTTGAACGCATCATTCACTCGAATCTGTTCCTGATCCAGGCAATCAGTACCATCATCCATCAGCATCGGCCAATTGAAGAGAACCAGGAAGAGTTGCTGTCACTGAGCCCCAGGGAAATCGAGTTTCTACACTGGCTGGCCCTTGGCAAGAACTATCAGGAGATTGGCCTGATCATGAATATCACTGAACGCACGGTGAAATTCTACGCCAAGAAAATTACCGAGAAACTGGGTTGCACCAATATCAGACAGGCCATGGTCAAGGCCATTCGCTACAATATTTTCTAACCGATAGTCCCGAGTCAGCCCCTCTTTCCTTCCCCGCGGGTCTCTCACCGCCGAGGCCGACCCGGTTATCGTCTTGATCTTTTCCAGCATTGCGCCAGGAATCTTTCAGGCCAGGATGACTTTCGAGGCCAAGTTGTAAAAGGCCATGCTGGCAAACAGCCCGATGACCAATGAAACGAATTTATTGACCCTGTTGCCCGATAGGAGCGCTGAGAAATTGCGTTCGCAAAACGCCCCCAGACTCACCCAGACAAGAGCCACGGGCAGAATCACCAGGGAAAAGACGGCCATGAATTCCAGGTAGCTTTGCAGATGCAGGAAGGTGCCTGGCGGGGCCACGAATGAGGCGAAAAACAGCCCTTTCGGGTTGGTCAGGGTCGCCACGAACATAGCCGAAACCGAGATGGCAGAAGGCTTTCCGGAGGCATCGACCTGCGCCGAAAACCACAACTTAAAGGAAATGTAGAACAGGAACATCACCGCCAGGCTCTTGGTCAGCACCACCACCCATGCGTGATCCTGCGTCAGCGCATCGATGAAGACTCCCCACGCGGTGATCTGGATCAGGTAGGCCGTCCATTCGGCGAGAACCAACTTCAGTGAATAAGTCCCCAGACCACGAATGACCCCCGACTGCAGCAGCAGCGAGTTCGTCGGACCTGGTACCAGCAATACTGTCAACATCGCAATTACAACGTAGTACATGACACGCCCCCTAAAAATTCCGCAATGGATTTATTTTCCGCTCGACTTGTTCCGCAGTCTGGAAAAGTCGTTCTTCCCTGCCTCGCCGATTAAAGGCGGGTGCACCTTGCCTTTGTTTCAATTTGATGAATAATCACCCTCGGCACTTCGAGTCACGAGCAATTCGTGATCGCTGTCACAGAATCGTAAATTCCGCCATGCGATCGGTGCGAGCCTGATAATGAGCGGCGAGCTCGGTATTCGGACGATGGTAATTAGACAGCAGTTCTCCTTCAGCCGGCAGCTGCACTTAAGTACAGTTGCCGCGCTTACCCGGGATCAATAACAATATGCATCTATCTCCTCCTCGCGACGCATTTATGATTGGTTATGCCCCTCACTCGTACCTGTTTTCCTGGACCTCTTATATTTTTTCCAAGGTGCATGTCGCTGTCGCCAGCTACTCTGAACTCCCCTCCCATGTATTAGAGCAAATACTCAGTATTCGTAAGGCCGCCTTTATCGATCGACGCAAGTGGCATATTGCAAGCTACTGCGGCAGTGAATATGAATTCGACGAATACGACGATGACGATGCCCTCTACCTCTATACCCACAAAGGCGTTCAAGTGACCGGTTGTGTCAGACTTCGCCCCTCCTATAAACCGACCCTGATCTGTGGTGCATTGAACTTCGTCCTGAGCGATGATCGCTCCAGGCCAAACCTGATCGACTGCTGGGAAGCCAGTCGCTTTGCCTTGTTGAACAGCGACACTTCGGACAGCGGCTTTACCGAAGCCAAAGTTGACCTGCGCACCGTCGCGCTGTTCCTGGCCATGTTGCAGTTCGCCTCCACTCAAGAAATCGGTACTTATGAAGTCATTGTCGACGCCCTGATGGAGAAAGTTCTAAAACGCTCCGGCTGGACGGTCGCCCGACGCAATGTCGTGCAAGGCAGCAAAGGCGAAAAAGTCATCTACGGCACGCTGGAATGCACGCCAGCCATCTACCACCGAATACTCAGGATCAATCATGTGCAACGCCTGACCGAAAGACCGCCACCCATGGCCGCACTGCGGACTTTCGACGACGGCGCACTGCGTTCACCCAGCCCCAGCCAACTGATGACCTCGACCCACTGATACGTACCCGAAAAATCTCATGGAACCTTGGGCGGCGCCCTGCGGTTGTGCCCAACAGCAAAATGGAGACCTGATGAATCTGCAATGGCTTTTCCCCTCTGTCGGCAAGGTGATTGCCAGTACTGGCAATCGTCATTTTCCGCGCATGCTGCATGACCTGATCACGGCACAACTGCCGGTCGATGCCACGCACATCACCGAACTGCGCCTCGATACCGCCGATCCGACCAGTTCGAGCATCGGCGGCGTGGGCATCAGCCCGATCTGCACCGATACCCTGATGAACGCCGCTGCGGTCAAATGGCCCGCGCCGCCCGTCGATGACGCTGTCGGGGCGTGGCCGCAAACCGAACTGACCTGCTGCCAACACGCCTCCACCATGCACACCCGCCCCAACCACCTGCACCTGATCTGTCGTACCCGGAGTCGTTGCTACGCCCTGTCCCTCTACCGCCCCGCGCCATCGCCAGGTTTTTCCCCGCAGGAATGTGCGTTCCTCCAGGAGTTTTCCTGCGTCCTGCTGCCGATAATCGGCGAACATGTCGAGGCCCTGTTGCCGACACCGAGCCACCCCCAAGACCTTTCGGCGACCGAGGAGCTGGATGGCAGCGGTCTGGATGCCTTGCGCCAGCGCTTCCTCGAACGCCTGGAAATGTTCGGCGTGAACCTGTCCTCCCGGGAAACCGAAGTCTGCGTCGGCCTGCTCGCCGGGCGCACCGCTCCGGAATTGGCCGAGCAGTTGGCGCTGCGGGTCAATACCGTGGAAAGCTACCTCAAGCGCGCCTCCATCAAGATGGGCATCGGCGGTCGCCGTTCGCTGATCCGCTGGATGCATTCGGCCGACGCCAAGGCTGCCCCGGAGAGTTCCAACACGCTGCAAAATGCCCTCTGAATCCATTTCCCGGTTATTGAAAGCACCTCGATGGCGGTCCATTCCGCCTATCGGGGTACACGCACAAGCCGCTTGATCCCTTCGAGCCCGTCGTCGACATAGGTGAAAATCACCGGCACCACCAGCAGGCTCAGGACCGTCGAAGCCAGCAGGCCACCAATCACCACCACGGCCATCGGCTGGCGAAAGCCCGATTCCCCGCCCCAGCCCAATGCCGTCGGCAACATTCCCGCGCCCATGGCGATGGTGGTCATCAGAATCGGCCGGGCGCGTTTGTGACAGGCATCGATCAAGGCGTCGTGGCGACGCATGGCCTGGTCCCGGCGGGCCATGATTGCGTACTCCACCAGCAGGATCGAGTTCTTGGTCACGATCCCCATCAGCATCAACAGCCCAATGACCGACGCCATGGAAAAACTCATGCCACCCAGCAGCAGGGCCAACAAGGCGCCGCCCAGCGACAGAGGCAAGGCCGAAAGAATGGTGAAAGGCTGCATGAAGTCATGAAACAGCAGCACCAACACCGAGTAGATGCAGAACACGCCGACGGCCATGGCCAGGCTGAAATTGCCGAACAGTTCGCTCATCAGTTGCAGCTCGCCCTGCTCCACCAGCTTCACTTGCCCGGGCAGGTGCTGCAGGCCCGGCAGTTGCCGGGCTTCATCCATCACTTCGCCGACATTGCGGCCATTGAGTTCGATGGACAGGGTGATGTTGCGCAGGCGGTCCAGCCGGTCGATCTGCGCCGGCCCGCTGCCCATGCCGATCTCGCCCAGGGATGCCAGCGCAACCTGGCCGTCGTGGCCCCTGACCCGCAACTGGGCGATGCGCTCCAGGTCGGTGCGCACCTGCGGTTGCATGCGAACCCGCACGTCGACCTGACGCTGGGACAGGTTGACCTTGCCCAGGGACGATGAATATTCGCCATAGGTTGCCATGCGCAAGGTGTCGGCAATGTCCTGGCTGCTGATACCCAGCTCGGCTGCGCGCACGTAGTCGGGGCGCATCTGGATCTCCGGCCTTTGCACCGCGGTACTCGATGTCACGTTGCCGATCCCCCTGAGTTGGCGCAACTGGGGTTCGAGAGCACTGGCGGTGCGTTCGAGCAGGTCGCCATCGTCACTGGCCAGGACGATGTCCAGGCGTTCCCCGCTGCGGTCGCCGCCGACATTGACCCGCACCCCGGGCAGGCTGCGCAGCGCCTCGCGCATCTTCGCCTCGACCGCGGACTGCTTGAGGGCGCGCTCGTCGCGTGGCAGCAGGTCGACCGTCAGGCTCGCCTTGCGATTGCCGCCGCCGGAGATATCGCCGCTGCCCACCGCGGCGAAAACATGCGCCACCTCGGGAATCGTGCGCAGGCGGGCATCGGCCTGCAAGACCATGGCGGCGGTCTGCTCCAGGCTGCTGCCGGGCACGAGTTCCAGGCTGATGGTGCTGCGCGCATTGTCCTGGGCCGGCAGAAAACTGGTGGGCAACAGTGGGATCAGCGCCAGGGAGCCGAGCAGCAGCAGGCCGACCAGGGCCATGGTGGTCCGGCGTCGGCTCAGGCTGGTGCGGATCCAGCCCAGGTAACGGATCATCAAGCCGCCATCCTGCTCTACATGGGACCTGGCCCTGAGCACATGGGCCGCCATCATCGGCGTCAGCATGCGCGCCACCAGCAGGGAAAACAGCAGCGCCGCGCTGGCGGTCACGCCGAACTGGCGGAACAGCTTGCCGGATATCCCGCCCATGAACGCCGTGGGCAGAAACACCGCCACCAGGGTCACGGTGGTCGCCACCACCGCCAGGCCGATTTCGTCGGAGGCCTCGATCGCCGCCTGGCGCGGGCTTTTGCCCAGGCGCAGGTGCCGGGCGATGTTCTCCACTTCGACGATGGCATCATCCACCAGGATGCCGATCACCAGCGCCAGGGCCAGCAGGGAAATGGTATTGAGGGTGAAACCGGCAAAATACATCACGCCAAAGGTGGGAATGATCGACAACGGCAGCGCGGTCGCCACGACGAGGGTGGCCCGCCAGTCACGCAGGAACCAGCCGACCACCAGGACGGCCAGCAGCATGCCCTCGTACAGCAGGGTCATGGAGCCGCGATAGTTCTCCAGCACCGGCGCGACGCTGTTGCTCGCCTCTTGGATGCGGATATCCGCATGCTGGACGTCGAATTCGTCGATCGCGCGACGCACATCCGCCGTCACCCCGATATCGGAGAAACCCAGGGAACGCATCACCTGGAAGCCGATGACCGGCTTGCCGTCACGAAAGGCCCGGGTGCTGCGCTCGGCATGGGTATCGCGGACCGAGCCCAGTTGCTGCAGAGCCACCATGCGTCCATCGCCGGTGGGCAGGCGAACGGTGCCGAGCTGCGCCGGGTCGTCGATCGCCGCCAGGATGCGCAGGGCCTGCTGGCCGCTGCCCAGATCGCCCTGGCCGCCGGAGTTGTCTTTCTGCATCGCCCGCAGGCGAGCGGCCACGTCCGTCACGCCAAGCCCCAACCCTGCCATCATGGCCGGATCGAGGTCGACCTGGATCTCCCGATCCACCCCGCCGACCCGGACGACCTTGGCGACGCCCCGCACGGCCAGCAGGTGCTTGCTCAATTCATTGTCGATGAACCAGGACAAGGCTTGCTCGTTCATCCGCGGGGCATCGACCACGTAGGTCAGCAGCGCCGAGGTATTGGTGGTCAGGCGCGACACCGACGGCGTGTCGAGGCTCGCCGGCAATTCGGCCCTGGCGCTGTCCACTGCGTTGCGCACTTCGTTGAGGGCTTCGTTGCCGTCCTTGTCGATGGCAAAGGTGACGTTGATGCTGACGCTGCCTTCGGTAATCGAGGTCGTCACATGTTGCAGCAGACGCAGCGACGTCAGCTTGTCTTCGAGCTTGCGCGCCACCTCGGTTTCCAGTTGTTCGGGCGCCGCCCCTTCCAGCGATGCACTGATGACCACCGTGGGCAGGTCGGTGTCCGGAAAGTCCTGGATGCCGAGCCGATCCAGGCCAAACACGCCGAACAGGGTCAGCAGCACGAACAGCATGACCGCCGGTACCGGGTAGCGGATCGACAGTGCGGAGATGTTCATCGCTCGTCCGCCTTGTGGACCAGGGTCACGCTGGCCCCGTCGCTGAGGAAGGCGCCTCCGCTGCGCACGATCCGCGCCTGCTCGGTCAGCCCGGCGACGATTTCCACGGCCCGCCCGCGCCGGCGCCCGACTTCCACCCCCTGCTGGGTGACATGCATGTCCTCGCCCAGCACGAACACATAGGAGCGGCCATCGCGCAGGACCACGGCGGTATCCGGAACGGTCAGCGCCGCGCGGTCGGCCAGCTCGATGCGGCCGCTGGCATACATGCCGGCCCGTGCCGATGAGTCGCCGGGCAAGGAGACATAGACCAGCGCGCGGCTGGTCTTGCTGTCCAGCACCGGCGCAACCAGGCGCACCCGCCCCCGCACCTGCGTGCCATCCGGCAGTTCCAGCTCGGCGGATTGTCCGGCGCGTACCTGCGGCAACTGCCGCGCATCGAGTTCGGCCTGCCATTCGACGCGACCGGCGCGGATCATCCGGAACAATTCGCTGCCGGCGGCCACCACATCGCCGAGCAAAGCCTTGCGCCCGGAGATGATGCCATCGTCCACCGCGACGATACGGGTCTGCGCGAGCCGGATGCGGGTGCTGCGCAGATCGGCGTTCGCCGACGCCAGGTTGGCCTCGGCGGTCTGTACCTTGACCCGGTACTCCTCCAGTTGCTGCTCCGACAAGGCGCCGCTCTGCCCGACCACCGCCGCGCGTCGCTCGTTGGAGCGCGCCTCCTGCAACTGTGCGGCCGCCTGGGCCACCGCGGCCTTCTGTTTGTTTTCGTCGGCCTGCACACTGGCATCGGCCAGGGTGGCCAGGACCTGCCCCTTGCGCACCCGGTCGCCGATATCGGCGTTCAGGCTGGCGATGCGCAAACTGCCGGTCTCGGCGCTGATCAGCACCTCCTGCCAGGGCGCGAGGGCTCCGCTGGCCACCAGCACCTGTGGCCAGTCTTCACGGCGCGGCTGCACCGCCTCGACGCTCAGGCTGGTAGCCACCACGGGCGTGGCCGCCGGTGCCGGCGCGGCGCGACCGAAGAGCAGCCATCCCGAGAGCGCGAGCCCAGCCAGTGCCAGCAGGCCATGGCCTGCCGTCAGCCTCATGCCCCACCCCGCTTCGGCACTTCGCCCGCCAGCCCGTCGCGGTCCTGCCAGCCGCCGCCGAGGGCCTTGTACAGGGCGATCCAGTAGCGCACCTGGTTCTGTTGCAGGGTGATCAGTTCGATCTGCGCCGACAACGCCGAGCGTCGTGCCAGCTCACGGTCGAGCAGGCTGGCGTTGCCGGCCTGCCAGTTGCGATCGACGGCCTGGAAATACGCCTCGTAACCTTGCGTGGCGCGCCGGGCATCGGCCTCCGAGCGGCGCGCGGCGTCCAGGCGCACCAGCGATTGTTCGACCTCCAGCACGGCCGTGCGCAGGGTCTGCCGATAGGTTGCCAGGGCCGAGTCATAGCCGGCCCGGGCCGAGTCCACGGCCGCCCGCCGCTTGCCGCCATCGAACAGCGGGACACTGAGCTGCGGCCCCAGGCTCCAGGTTCGGCTGTATTGGCCGGTGGTGGTGCCCACGGCCAAGGAGCCGACCAGGCCGAGACTGGGCAGTCGGTCGGCCTGGGCGGCTCCGATCTGCGCATTGGCGGCCGCCAGTTCGCGTTCGCTGGCGGCCAGGTCCGGACGCTGGCGAACCAGGTTGGCGGGCACTTCCCGCACATCCAGCAAGGCCGGCTCCGGCAGGCGCGGCGGCAGATCGCCGAGCACTTCACGCACCTTGTCCTCACTGCTGCCGGACAGGGCCACCAGGCTCTTGAGCAGCACATCGCAGGCGCTTTGCTGATTGGTCAGGGTCGCGAGGCTCGCAGCGGCACTGGCATCGGCCAGCGCGGCATCGGCGGCGGAGGTGAAACCGGCCTGGTGCGACAGCCGGGTCAGGCGCGCGGTCTGTTCCTGGGATTGCGCCTGGTCGCGGTAGGCGTTGACCAACAGCTGACAGCCGCGGTACTGCACGAAGTCATCACCGACCTCAGCCGCCAGGGATACCCTGGCGTCATGCCAGTCATCGACCCGGGCCTGCAGCAGATGGCGCGAAGCTTCGTCGCTGCGGCGCAGCTTGCCGAACAGGTCCAGTTCCCAGCTCGCATCGAGGGTCGCCCCGGAGGTGCTGCCGACCTTGTTCAGGGCACGCTGGCTGACGCCGGCCCGCGCCTTGCTCAAGCCGCCGTTGAGTTGCGGCCGGCCATCGGCCAGGCTGCCGTCCAGGGTCGCACGGGCCTGGGCGATGCGGGCCAACGCCTGGTCGAGGGACGGGCTGTCGGCCTCGGCCAGGCGCAGCAGCGCCGCCAGTGCCGGGTCATTGAACTGCCGCCACCAGTCGTCCAGCCCCACCACCGAAGCGCCATGGGGCAGCGGCGCATACCAGCGGCTCGCCACCTTCACCTGTGGCCGCTGGTAGTCCGGACCCAGGGTGCAGCCGCCCAGCAGCGCCGCGCACAGCACGGGCAGCAGCAAGCGGGCAGCAGGTTTGGCGATAGGCATAACGCTCTCGCAGACTCCGAGCACAGGTGTCAGGGGAAATGAGGACATCGGGTCAATACGGGGACGGGCACGGGAACCGCGCCCGCCCTGCCACATCGCCCTTTCGTGGCCTGCATTTAACCCCAGCGACAGTGGCCTGTCTGGCATGGGAAATGGGGACATTCCGGGGCGCCGGGCAGGAGCCGCGCGAGCTCCTGCGGTTCGCTCAATCGCGTGCCAATGCCTCGATCGGGTTGAGCCGGGCGGCATTGCGCGCCGGCACGAAGCCGAACACGATGCCGATCAGCGTCGAACAGATGAAGGCGGTGACGATCGAGCTGAGCGAGAACACCATCTTCCATTCCTTGACCAGCAGCGAGAACACATAGCCGATCCCGAACGACAGGCTGATGCCGATGATCCCGCCGAGCAGGCAGACCATCACCGCCTCCACCAGGAACTGCTGGCGGATATCCGACTGGCGCGCCCCCACCGCCATGCGGATGCCGATTTCGCGGGTTCGTTCAGTCACCGACACCAGCATGATGTTCATCACGCCGATACCGCCCACCGCCAGGGAAATCACCGCGATCAAGGACAACAGCAGGGCCAGCGACTGGCTGGTCTTCTGTACGGTCTGCATGACGCTGTCGAGGTTGTAGGTGAAGAAGTCCTTGGTGCCGTGACGCCTTTCCATCAGCTTGTTGATGTTGTCCTCGACCACCTTGCTCGGCTGCCCGTCCCTGGCCCGCACCGTGATGCTGTCCAGGAAGCGCTGGCCCAGTACGCGACCGGAAGCGGTTTCGAAGGGCATCCAGATGTTCAGGCTCTTGCTGGTGTTGAAAATGCTCTTCCTGTCCTCGGTCACGCCGATCACCGTGCACGGCAGGTTATCCACCAGGATCACCTGGCCCAGCGGGTCCGCCGAGGCGCCGAACAGGCGGATGCGGGTGTTGTGATCGATCACCACCACCTGGGCCTGGCGCCTTGCGTCATCCTGGTTGAACGGTACCCCCAGGCCCATCTTGATGCCACGCACCTGGAAGTAGCTGGGGCTGACCCCACTGACGGTCGCCGTCACATCGATATTGCGGTAGCGCACCAGCAGGCTGCGCCCGATGTTCGGCGAGGCACTGTCGATGTAGTACTCGCTGTTGAGGGCCGCCACATCGGAAAGCGCCAGGGTTTCGATGGACCCCGCCTTGTTGTCGCCGAAGTCGTTGCCGGGGAAGATCTCGATGGTGTTGCTGCCGATCGCCTGGATATCCTTGAGCACGTACTCCTTGGCCCCCTCGCCGATCGCCACGATCGACACCACCGAAGTGATGCCGATGATGATCCCGAGCATGGTCAGCAAGGTGCGCATGCGGTGCGAGATCAGCGCCACCCAGGCCATCACGAAAGCCTCCTGGAACAGTGCGAGAGCGGCCATCAGGCGGTTGCCCTGCCGGGGCTTGGCCGGTGGGCGCTGCGCGGTTTTCCCGCCCTCCACCGGACGATTCGGGTTGGGCCGGTCACTGACGATCTCGCCGTCGCGGATCTCGATGATACGCTCGGCATGGGCAGCGACCTTGTCATCGTGGGTGACCAGGATCACCGTGTGCCCGGCCGCATGCAGCTCCAGCAGGATCTTCATCACCTCCTTGCCGCTGGCGCTGTCCAGGGCCCCGGTGGGTTCGTCGGCGAGAATGATTTCGCCGCCGTTCATCAGGGCCCTGGCGATACTGACCCGCTGCTGCTGGCCACCGGACAGTTGGTTGGGGCGGTGCTCCAGGTGCGCCGCCAGTCCCAGGCGTTCAAGCAGTTCATGGGCACGGCTGTTGCGCCTGCTCTCACCGGTGCCGGCGTAGACCGCCGGCATTTCCACGTTCTGGCTGGCCGCCAGGTGCGGCAACAGGTGATAGCGCTGGAAAATGAAACCGAAGTGATCGCGACGCAGTTGCGCCAGCTCATCGTCCGTCAGGCTGCCGGTTTCGCGCCCGTCGACCTTGTAGCTGCCGGTGTTGGCCTGGTCCAGGCAGCCGAGCACGTTCATCAGGGTCGACTTGCCGGAGCCCGAGGCGCCGGTGATCGCCACCAGTTCACCGGCATTGATCGTCAGGTTGATGTCCTTGAGCGCGACGAAGTCCTTCTCGCCGGCGACGAAACGGCGGGTAATCCCCTTGAGTTCCAACAGAGGCCGGCTCATGGTCAGGCCCCCGCTACCGCAGGTGTCGCGGACGGCTCGCCAATGACCACCTTGTCACCCTCGGCCAGGCCGGTCTTGATCTCCACCCGGACATTGTTGTTGATGCCGGTCTGTACGTTGCGCACCTGGGCCTGGCCCTGCGCGTCGAGTACCCGCACCGGGAACGTGCCGTCCTTGTTCTTCTCGCCCAGGGCCGCTACCGGCACCGTCAGTACCTCCTTGGCCCGGTCACGCACGATATGCACCTGGGCGGTCATGGAAATGCGCAGGCGGTGATCGGGGTTCGGCACATCGAACAAGGCGTTGTAGAACACCGCGGTATTCTGCTTGGGCGTACCGGCGGTCTGGGTTTCCAGGAAGTTCTGCGGTGCCGGCTCGGTCCCCCTCAGCTTGGCGTAGTAGCGCTTGTCGACATCCCCCAGAATGGTGAAATACACCTCCTGACCCGGGCTGATATGAATCACGTCGGCCTCGGAGACCTGGGCCTTGATGGTCATGGTGTCCAGGTCGGCGAGCTTGAGGATCACCGGCGCCAGCTGGTTGGCGATCACGGTCTGGCCTTCCTGGGTGACGATGCCCACCACGTCGCCGCTAATGGGCGCGACGATACGGGTGTAGCCCAGGTTGACCCTGGCGGTTTCCACCTGGATCCGCGCATCCCTGATCTGGGCCTCCAACGACAGCAGGTTGGCGGTCCGGACCTCGAAGTTCGATTGCGCGGTCTCGAAGTCCTGCTTGGAAATCGCATCGTCCTCGCGCAATTGCTTGTAGCGCTCGTAGGTGGACTTGGCATCCTTGAGCTGCGCCGCCGCCGCCTGTTTCTGCGCGGTCAGGTTCTGTTCATTGACCTGCGCCTGGCGCAGGGCGTTCTGCAGCACCACCGGGTCGATTTCCGCCAGCCACTGGCCCTCCTTGACCTTGTCGCCCAGCTTCACCTTCAGGGACTTGAGCTGGCCGGACACCTGCGCGCCGACATCGACCTGCCTGATGCCCTGCAGCACCCCGCTGGCCAGGACGGAGTTCTCGATGTCCGTGCGCTCGACACTGGCGGTCAGATACTCCGGCGGTTTGGCCGGTGCCTGGACGCTGTAGAACACAATCGCCGCCAGGACCAGCAGCACTGTCACGATTACCACTTTGCGAAACTTCAACTTTTTCATAGAAAGCCACGAATGCGTTGGAGGTTGACCCGGCGACCTCGCCGCCGGATTTCAAGAGGTTGGGTTAATGGAAGCTTCGCCACCAACTCGCCAGATGCTGCACATGTGGCGCCTTGAGGATGGTGAAATGGTTACCCGGCCCACGCCATACGGTGAGGTCCGGGGCACAACGCCGCCAGCCGTTGACCATGGCCTGCTGCTCGCGCTGGTTGCCCGCCGCGTCCAGCACCGGGTCATCGGCCAGCACCAGGCGCACGGGGCCGGTATAGACCGCCGACGGCTGGTAGCGGGTGCGCAAGGCCGAACCGAAGGCCCGTACCGGCCCGCGCATCGAGTCCGGTGCCGAGCGTTGCGGCAGCAGCCCGGCGCGAACCATGCCGGCATGCAACAGCTGCAGTTGATCGGCATCGCCCTGTGCCTCGAAGGCGGCCCGGTCGATTTCCATCGACTTGCCCGCCGCCAGTTGCATAGTCTCGATCAGGCGCTCCAGCACACCGATCGACGTGTAGGGCCTGCCGACCACACCGTTGCCGCCTGGCGATTCGCTGTCGACCAGGGTCAACGAGGCCACCTCGCGCCCCCGAGCCGCCAGGCGCAGGGCCATCTCGAACACCACCCAGCCGCCGAAGGAATGGCCGAGCAGGTGCACCGGTCCTTCGGGTTGCACACTGTCGAGCGCCCGCAGGTAGGCCTCGGCGGCAATTTCCACCGAACCGTACGGCACCGTGCGGCCATCCAGCCCGCGCGGTTGCAGGCCATGGATCGGCCAATGCGCACCGAACGCGTCGGTCAGGCCGATAAAGCCCGTGACGCTGTCGCCGGCCCCCGGTACGCAGAACACCGGCGTGTGATCGCCGCGCCCGCCCTGGATCGTCAGCAACGGCTGGTGCTTGGCGCGCACTGGCGCCGAACGCCCGGCCAGCGCAGCCAACGCCGTATTGAGCGCCCCTGCGAGGCCCTGGATATGCGGTGCCTGCATCAGGCTCTGGTGATCGCCTGCGACCTCGATACGCTGCAGCTGGCTGCGCGGCAGCACAGCGTCCCACCCCAGGTAACCGTCATGGGGCACGGCATCGTGGGCCAGCTCGGTGGCGGTGAACAGGTGCACCGGTACGCTGGTGGGGAACACGGTGTAGTGGGCCTGGGCATGCCCGTGGGCCACCTCGCGATCCAGGTACCGCCACAGAGACTCGGCCTCGTACACGGCGAATTCCGGCGGCAATACGCCCTGCTCGCGGCAATGTTGCAGGAGCCCTTCGAAATCGAAGTCCTGCAGCCTTGAACGCACCACGTCCAGTGCCGCCAGCGTTTCCTCGCTCACCCCCTGGGCATTCCAGAACGATTCACAGCGTTCCAGCAGATGCTGGCGATGCGCGCTGTGCGGACTCCAGCGCTCGCGGCCCTGATCCACCAGGCGCGGCATGTAGGTATCGATCAGGCCGACAAACTCCACCTCCTCGTCCAGGCTTTCCAACTGGATGGCGATCTCGTAGGCCAGCAAGCCGCCGAACGACCAGCCGGCCAGACGATAAGGCCCTTGCGGCTGGACGCTGCGCATCAGGTTCAACAGACGGCTCGCCAGGCATTCCAGGGTCTGCAACTGCGGCTGCCCGAGGGGAACGCCAGGCAGGCCATAGACCGGGATATCGCTGTCGATATGCTGGCCCAGGGTCGGGAAATACAGGTCCAGGCCGGTGAACTCGTGTACCAGGAACAACGGCCGTTGACTGCCGGTGGTGCGTACCGGCACCACTTGCTCAACCCCTGCGGGCTCGGCCCGGCTGCCCAGCAGGGCAGCCAACTGCGCGACCGTCGCGTGCTGGAACAACTCGACCAGCGACAGGGACAAGCCGACGGCAGCCAGTTGGCTGACCAGTCGCACCGCCAGCAGCGAATGACCGCCGAGTTCGAAGAAGTGGTCATGCCGCCCCACCCGTTCGACCTTGAGCAGTTCGGCCCAGAGTGCCGCCAATCGGCTTTCGACCTCGCCTTGCGGCGCCTCGTAGCCGCGGCTGACCAGCGCCTGGGCATCCGGCACCGGCAACGCCTTGCGGTCCAGCTTGCCGTTGGCGGTCAGTGGCAAGGCATCAAGTTGCACGTAGGCCGCCGGCACCATGTATTCCGGCACGGACTCTTGCAGATGGTCGCGCAGACTCTCGATCGGCAGCACGGTTTCAGGCTGCTGCGCCGTGAAGTAGGCCACCAGACGTTTGTCGCCCGGGAGATCCTCGCGACACAACACCACGCTTTCCCTGACCTCGGGATGCTCGACCAGATGCGCCTCGATCTCGCCCAGTTCGACCCGGAAACCGCGGATCTTCACCTGGGCGTCATTGCGGCCCAGGTACTCCAGGTTGCCGTCGGCGCGCCAGCGCACCAGGTCGCCGGTGCGGTACAGGCGGGCATTCGGCTCGCTGTCGAATGGGTCGACCAGGAATTTTTCCCGGGTCAGCTCGTCCCGGTTCAGGTAACCCAGGGCCACGCCCTGCCCGCCGATATACAGCTCTCCTGCCACACCCACCGGCACCGGCTGGCCCTGGGCATCGAGCACGTACAGGCAGGTGTTGCCCACGGGGCGGCCAATCGGAATGCCCCCGTTGCCGACCGCGGTGATTTCGTAGGTCGCGGAGAAGGTCGTGGCTTCGGTCGGGCCGTAACCGTTGAGCAGATGCTCGGGGGCACTGTTTTCCAGTACCCGGGCAATCACCGCCGGGTCCAGCACGTCGCCGCCGACGATCAGGTAACGCAGCCGCGAGAATGCCTCACCCAGGCCCGAGGCATACTGATGGAACAACCCGGCGGTCATCCACAACACCGTCACCGACTGTTCCAGCAGCAGGCGCTGGAAGTTCGCCGGGGACAGCAGGTCGTCCTGGCCGATCACCACCACGCAGCCGCCATTGAGCAGCGGCGCCCAGACATCCAGGGTACTGGCGTCGAAGGCCGGGTTGGAGGCGAAGGCCACTCGATCCCGTTCGTTGAAATCGGCGTAGCCGTTGTTGATCACCAGCCGGCTGATGGCCCGGTGCGGCACCAGCACGCCTTTCGGGGTGCCGGTGGAGCCGGAGGTGTACATGATGTACGCCGCGCTTTCGCTGGACTGGGTGATCCCCAGGTCATCCGGATCCAGAGCGGACAGGTCCAGACGGTCCAGTTCCACCCGCTGTGCCGAGGTCGCCAGCGACACCTGGCTATGGGTCAGCAGGACCCGTGCCTGGCTGTCCTCGATCATGAAGCCCTGGCGTTCGAGCGGTGCATTGATGTCCAGCGGTACATAGACCGCCGCGCACTTGAGCGCCGCCAATTGGCTGACCAGCAGGTCATGGCTGCGTGCCAGCAGGATCGCCACGCTGTCGCCCGGCTGCACGCCGAGGCCACGCAGGTGCCGGGCCAGGCGGTTGGCTCGGGCGTTGAGCTCGGCGTAAGTCAACGCCACGCCGTCGTGGATCGCCGCACACGCCTCGGGGCGGGCACGGACCTGGGCCTCGAACAGCCCGTGCACGGTCTGTGTCCGTGGGTAGTCGCGATGGCTGGCGTTGAAGCTCACCAGCAGTTGCTCGCGCTCGGCATCGGGCAGGATCGTAAGTTCAGCCAACGGCGTCTGGGGCGCCTGCTCCAGGGCCGCCGCCAGGTTGACCAGGGCCGTGTGCATGTAGTCGCAGACCCGCTGCGCACCGATACCCTCCAGGGCCGCGACGCTCAGGACGAAATCCTCACCCAGATCATCCACCGACAGCGTCAGCGGATAGTTGCTCCACTCCTCGCCGCCCAGCCCCTCGATCCCGTTCCACGCCGACAGCGCCTGACTGTCGGCCTGCACGGCGCTATGCCGGTAGTTGAGCAACGCGCTGAACAGCGGCGTCGCCGCGGCCACGCCGCTGCAACGCTGGGCCAGGGCCAGGGACGCGTGCTCGTGAGCGAGCAGGTCCGTCAGGCGGTCATGGGTCGCCCGGACGCCTGCCCGGACATCACGGGCATTGACCTCGATGCGCAGCGGCAAGGTGTTGATGAACATCCCCAGCGCGCGATCGGCACCCTCGCCGCCCTGCATCCGGCCCATCAGCACGGTACCGAACACTACGTCCTCGCGACCGCTGACCCCGCCGACCACCCTGGCCCAGGCCAGGTGATGCAGGCTGGCTACAGTGACGCCCAGATGACGGGCGCACTGGCGCAGACGCTGGCTCAAGGCCTGGTCGACCACCCGGCGGGCCTGCTCGATGGCGCTGCCATCCTGTACCTCCTGCAGGCCGAACGGCAGGGTCGGCTCGGTGACATCGCCCAGCATCTCGCGGAAGAAGGCTTCGTGGTCGGCCTGGCTGCTGCCCAGGCGCGCCTGGGCCACATAGTTGCGGAACGGTACTGGCGCGCCCAACTGCGCCTGCTGCCCCAGCAGATAGGCCTGCATCTCGTGCTGCACCACCTCCAGCGCGGTATGGTCGAGTGCCATGTGATGGAACAGCAGCACGGCCACCCAGTGCTGCCGACTGGCGTCGTAGGCACAGGCCAGGCGCAGCAAGGGTGCCTGGCGCACATCGAGGCGGTAGTGCAGCGGGTCGAAATGCTTGCGCAATTGCTCGTCGATATCGCCGTCCTGCGCAGCCAGCGGCAACTCCTCCAGCACCAGCGGTGCCTGACGCAGGACCACCTGCACCGGCTCGTCCAGGCCTTCCCAGAATACGGCGGTACGCAGGATGTCATGACGACCGATCACCCCCTGCAGGGCGTCGAAAAAGGCCGACAGCCGCTCGCGGTCCCGCAGGTGGAACAGCGCCTGCTGGAGATAGAGATCGCCCTGCTCCGCCGCCAGGTGGTGATAGAGAATCCCCTCCTGCAAGGGCGCCAGCGGGTAGATATCCTGCACGTTCGCCGCACCGCCCGGCACGCTCGCCACCACCCGGTCGATCTGCTCCTGAGTCAGGTCGACCAGGGGCAACAGGTCCGGCGTGATGCGCTCGCAGCCGGCCGCGATCCGGTTGGCCGGCACCACGACTTCCGTGTTGCCACCCACCGCCGCCGCCAGGGCCGACAGGGTCGGCTGGCCGAACAGCACCCGCACGTCCGCGCTCAGGCCGATCTGGCGCATGCGTTCGATCAGCGTTACCGCCAGCAGCGAATGGCCGCCCAACTCGAAGAAGTGGTCATGCCGCCCGACGCGCTCAACCTTGAGCAGTTCGGCCCAGAGTTGCGCCAGCAGGTTTTCGGTTTCGCCTTGCGGGGCCTCGTACTCACGGCTGATCAGCGCGCCAGCGTCCGGGGCCGGCAGGGCCTTGCGGTCCAGCTTGCCATTGGGGGTCAGCGGCAACGCATCGAGCTGCACATAGGCCGCCGGCACCATGTATTCCGGCAACACGGCCTGCAGATGACCACGCAGCGCTTCGACCGCCAGGACGGTTTCCGGCTGTTGCGCCGTGACATAGGCCACCAGGCGTTTCTCGCCAGGGTTGTCTTCCCGTGCCAGCACCACGCTTTCCTTGACTCCGGCGCAAGCGGCCAGGCGCGCTTCGATTTCCCCCAGCTCGATACGGAAGCCACGGATCTTCACCTGGTCGTCGTTGCGGCCCAGGTACTCGATGTTGCCGTCCGGTAGATAGCGGGCCAGATCACCGGTGCGATACAGGCGTCCGTCACCGAACGGATCGTCGAGGAACCGCTCGGCACTCAGTTCAGGACGGTTCAGATAGCCACGCGCCACCTGCACGCCAGCGATGTACAGCTCCCCGGCCACGCCTCGCGGCACCGGCTGACGGTACGCGTCGAGCAGGTAGATCCGGGTGTTGGCCACCGGCTTGCCGATCGGGGTGTTGTCCGGGGTCTGCTCCAGCGGTCCGGCGCAATCCCAGGCGGTCACGTCCACCGCCGCTTCGGTCGGCCCATAGAGGTTGAACAGGCCGACTTGCGGCAACTGCTGCTTGAAGCGCCGCACCAGGTGCCCTGGCAGTGCCTCGCCGCTGCACATGACCCGCCGCAGAGCGCTCTGCTGCGTCTGGCCGTGGGCCAGGAACAGGTCGAGCATCGACGGTACGAAGTGCAAGGTGGTGATGCCCTGCTCGCCAATCACCTGCCGCAGGTAGGCCGGATCGCGATGGCCGCCGGGGCGTGCCATCACCAGCCGCGCACCGTTGAACAGCGGCCAGAAGAACTCCCAGACTGACACGTCGAAGCTGAACGGGGTCTTCTGCAGCACCCGATCCGAGGCGTCCAGGCCGTATTCGTCCTGCATCCACAGCAGGCGGTTGACCACCGCGCGGTGTTCGTTCATCACGCCTTTCGGCTGGCCGGTGGAGCCGGAGGTGTAGATCACATAGGCCAGGTGCTCGGGACGAACGTCCGCGCGCAGCGGGTTATGGTCTGGCTGGGCCAGCAACCCCTCATGCTCGGCCTGGGCCGGATCGAGCAACAGGACCGGTACGTCACTCGGTGGCAACACCGACCGCAGCGACTCCTGGGTGAGGATCACTGCCGGCGCGCAGTTGCCGAGCATGTAGGTCAGGCGATCGATCGGGTAGTCCGGATCCAGCGGCACATAGGCGGCACCGGCCTTGAGAATCCCCAGCAGCCCCGCGACCATCGCCTGACTGCGTTCGACACAGATCGCTACCCGGTCGTCCGGGCCGATACCCAGGCCGATCAGGCGGTGGGCGATACGGTTGGCCTGGCGATTGAGCGCGTCGTAGCTCAGGCTGCCCTGCTCATCCACCACCGCGATCGTTTCACCGCAGTCGGCGACCCGTGCCTCGAACAGCCCGTGCAGGGTCAGGTCTTGCGGATAGTCGACCGCCGTGGCGTTGAAACCGTCCAGCAGTTCCTGGCGCTGCGCCTCGTCGAGCAAGGCGATCTCGCCGATCAGCGCCCGTTCATCGGCCGCCATGCCGCGCAGCATGGCTTCCAGGTAACCCAGGCAGCGCTGCATGCTCGCTTCGTCGAACAATGCCGTGGCGTACTCCAGGGTACCGAACAGGCGGTCGCCCACTTCGGTCATGTCCAGCAGCACGTCGAACTTGGCCGTGCTGCTGGTCACCCCGATGCCCTGCAGGGCCATGTCACCCAGCGCCAGATCGACATCCTCGGTGTTCTGCCAGGACAACATCGCCTGGAAGATCGGGCTGTGGGCCAGGCTGCGTTGCGGCCGGACCACCTCCACCACCTGCTCGAACGGCAGGTCCTGGTTCGCCTGGGCGGCCAGGGTCTGCTGCTTGACCTGTTGCAACAGGCTCTCGACGCTCGGTGCGCTCGAGAGGTCGACACGGATCGCCAGGGTATTGACGAAGAACCCGATCAGGTCCTCCACCTCGGCCTGCTGGCGGTTGGCCGCCGGCGTACCGATCACCACGTCGTCCTGGCCGGACAGGCGGCTGAGCACCGCGGCCCAGGCGGCCATCACCGTCATGAACAGGGTGCTGCCCTGGCGCTGGCTCAGCGCCTTGAGGTCGCGGGTCAGCTCGGCGTCGAGGGCCAGGCCCACCGTATGCCCGCTGTAGTCCTGCTGTGCCGGCCGTGGCCGGTCGCTCGGCAGGGTCAGAAGAACCGGCGCCCCGGCCAGGGCCTGCTGCCAGTACTGCCCCTGCCGTTGCAGGACTTCACCCTCCAGCCAGCGACGCTGCCACAGCGCATAGTCGGCGTATTGCACCGGCAAGGCCGGCAACGGATCTTCCGCGCCCTGGCGGAAAGCCTCGTAGAGCGTGCCCAGCTCACGGGTCAGGACGCCGGCGGACCAGCCGTCGGAAACGATATGGTGCAGGGTCACCAGCAACACATGGTCGTCATCCGCCATGCGCACCAGCCGCCCACGCACCAGCGGCCCGTTCACCAGATCGAAGGGCTCGCGAGCCTCTTGCGCGGTGATGGACCGCAGCTCTTCTTCCGCCTGGGCCTGCCCGGTCAGCACCTGCCATTGCAGGTTGAAACCGATGTCGGCCGGGGCGATGCGTTGCTCCGGCTGTTGCCCCGGCAACTGGATAAAGGTGGTGCGCAACGCTTCGTGGCGGGCGACGATACGATCCAGCGCCTGCTTGAGCGCAACACGGTCCAGGCTGCCACGCAAACGCAGCCCGGCCGGGATGTGATACGCCGCGCTGCCACCGTCCAGTTGCGCAAGGAACCACAGGCGCTGCTGGGCGAACGACAACGGCAGGGCCTGCTCGCGCGACACCGGCACGATCGGCAGCTGGCTGCTGCCGGCGGCGTGCGCCAGCACCTCGGCCAGTGCCGCCAGTTCCGGCTGGGCAAAGATGTCCGCCAGGTTCAGTTCGACGCCCAGGCGTCGACGCACCTGGGAAATCAGGCGCATGGCCAGCAGCGAGTGGCCACCCCGCTCGAAGAAGTGGTCGTGACGCCCCACCTGTTCCAGGTTGAGCAGGTCCTGCCAGATCTGCGCCAGGACCGTTTCGACAGTGCCTTGCGGGGCGACCTGCTCACGGCTGGCAAAAGCCTCCTCCGCCGGGGCCGGCAGGGCCTTGCGGTCGAGCTTGCGGTTCGGGGTCAGCGGCAACGCGTCGAGCAGCACGAAGGCGCTTGGCAGCATGTACTCGGCCAGTTGCGGCGCCAGTTCCGCGCGCAGGCTGGCGGCGTCCAGGCTTGCCTCGGGTTGCGCGACCACATAAGCCACCAGACGCTTCTCGCCGGGGTTGTCTTCCCGGGCGATCACCACCGCTTCCTTGACCCCGGCGCAGTTGCCCAGGCGCAACTCGATTTCGCCCAGTTCGATGCGGAAACCGCGGACCTTGACCTGGAAGTCGTTACGCCCCAGGTACTCGATACGGCCGTCGGTCATGTAGCGGGCCAGGTCACCGGTCTTGTACATGCGCGCATCAGGCTGGTCGCTGAACGGATCGACCAGGAAGCGCTCGGCGTTGACCTGTTCGAGGTTCAGGTAGCCGCGTGCCACACCATCGCCACCGATGAAGATCTCGCCGGCCACACCGTACGGCACCGGCTGCTGATGGGCATCGAGCAGGTAGATCCGGGTGTTGGCCATCGGCTTGCCGATGGTGGCGTTGCCGCTGCCCTCGCTGCCGGCCTCGGCATCATGGCTGACGTAGGCCGCGGTGCAGGACACCGTGGCCTCGGTCGGACCGTAGGTGTTGATCAGCCGGGTATGCGTCGGGCGCACTTCATCCCAGAGCTTGAGTTTCTGCGCCGACAGCGCATCGCCGGTGACGTTGATCAGCCGGACATCGGCCAGGCAGCGCGCGGCCAGTTGCGGCTGGCTGTGCCATTCGGCGGCCAGGGTGTGCCAGTGGGCGGCGGTCATGTGCAGGAAGGTCGGACGGATGCCGTAGTCCTGCGTCCCCTCGCTGCCAAAGATCTCCCGGCTTGGCGCCAGGGTGGCACCGGCCAACAGGGCCGGGAAGATCTCCTCCACCGACAGGTCGAAGTTCAGCGTGTTCTGCTGCAGCACGGTGTCCGCCGGGGTCAGGCCGAACAGGCGCGCGGCATCGACGCTGTAGTTGACCAGCCCGCGGTGTTCGATCATCACCCCCTTCGGATTGCCGGTGGAGCCGGAGGTGTAGATCACGTAGGCCAGGTTGCGTACGCCCAGATCCGGGACCACCGGGTTGTCGTCGCGCTCGCTGAAGGCCTGGCGCTGGTCGGCGTCGAGCAGCAACCGCGTCAGTTCCAGTGCCGGCAGGCGTTCCTGCAATGCACGCTGGGTCAACAGGACCGACGGCGTACTGTCCTCGATCATGTAGGCCAGGCGTTCGGCCGGATAGGCCGGGTCCAGCGGCACATAGGCCGCACCGGCCTTGAGCACGCCGAGCAGGCCGACCATCATTTCCACCCCGCGCTCGACGCAGATCGCCACCCGGTCGTCCGGACCGACGCCCAGGCCGATCAGTCGATGGGCCAGGCGGTTGGCTTCGCGGTTCAGTTCGGCATAACTCAAACGCTGATCCTGGAAGGCCACCGCGATGGCCTGCGGTTGCGCCTGCACCCTCTCCTCGAACAACTGGTGAATCGTGCTGTGGCTCGGATACGGCACTTCGGTGGCGTTGAGGCCCCGCAGCAACTGTTCACGCTCGGCGTCATCGAGCAATGGCACCCTTTCCAGCACCTGCCGGTCATCGGCGACCATGGCTTCCAGCAGGCGCTGGAAGTAGCCCAGGTAACGCCGCATGGTGCCTTCATCGAACAGCGCGGTGGCATATTCCAGCGAACCGAGCAGGCGGCCCTGGACTTCGCCCAGGTCCAGCGAGAGATCGAACTTGGCCAGGGTATGCCCCGCGTCCAGGCCTTCCAGGCGCAGGTCGCCGAGGGCCAGGTCGCTGCCGCCCATGTCCTGCCAGCTCAGCATCGCCTGGAAGATCGGGCTGTGGGACAGGCTGCGCACCGGCTTGACCACTTCCACCACCTGCTCGAACGGCAGGTCCTGGTGCATCTGGGCGCCCAGGGTGGTGGTCTTGACCCGGGCCAGCAAAGCCTCGGCGGTCGGCTGCGCGCCGAGGTCGACGCGGATCGCCAGGGTGTTGACGAACAGGCCGATCAGCCCTTCGACTTCACTGCGGGTACGGTTGGCCACCGGCGAACCGATCACCACTTCCTCCTGCCCGGCCAGACGGCCGAGCAGCGCGGCCCAGGCGGCCATCACCGTCATGTACAAGGTGGTGCCGTGCCGCTGGCCGAGGGCCTTGAGGCCGCGGGTCAGCTGTTCGTCGAGGACCACCGGCAGCGCGGCACCGGCATAGTCCTGCTGGGCCGGACGGACCCGGTCGGTAGGCAGCATCAACAGCGCCGGGGCATCGGCCAGGGCCTGTTGCCAGTACCGGGTTTGCTGTTCCAGCCGCTCGCCGCTGAGCCAGCGACGCTGCCACACCGCGTAATCCAGGTAGTGCAGCGGCAACGGCGCCAGCGGATCTTCCTGGCCCTGGCTGAACGCGGCGTAGAGCGCGGCCAGCTCGCGGGTCAGGACATTCATCGACCAGCCGTCGGAGACGATATGGTGCAGGGTCACCAGCAGTACGTGATGATCCTCGGCCAGGCGGATCAGGCGGCCGCGAATCAGCGGCCCCTGTTCCAGGTCGAAGGCTTGCAGGGCTTCCTCGCTGGCGAGCGCCTGCAGTCTGGCGTCGACATCCGCCAGGCCCTGCAGATCGTGCAGTTGCAGGCTGAAGCCGGCGTCTGCCGGGGCGATCCGTTGCAGCGGCTGTTCGTCGTCGCCCAGGATGAAAGTGGTGCGCAGGCCTTCGTGACGCGCGACGATGCGCTCCAGGGCCCGTTGCAGGGCCGTACGGTCGAGCACGCCGCGCAGGCTCAGGCCACCGGGCATATGGTAGGCGGCGCTGGCGCCCTCCATCTGCGCCAGGAACCACAGGCGCTGCTGGGCGAAGGACAACGGCCAGGCCTGGTCGCGGGCCACCGGCACGATTTCCGGCAAGGTGCTGCGCCCGGCCTGGGCGATCACCTGGGCCAGGTCCGCCAGTTCGGCCTGGGCAAACAGCTCGGCCAGACCCAGTTCGACCCCCAGTTGCTGGCGAATCTGCGAAATCAGGCGCATGGCCAGCAACGAATGACCACCCAGTTCGAAGAACCGGTCATGCCGGCCGACCTGGGACAGGCCGAGCAACTCCTGCCAGATATGGGCCAGGGCGATTTCGATCTCCCCTTCGGGGGCCACGTAGCCACGGCTGGTCACGGCATCGAGGTCCGGCGCCGGCAGGGCCTTGCGGTCGAGCTTACCATTCGGCGTCAGCGGCAGTTTTTCCAGGGCGACGTAGACGGCCGGGACCATGTACTCCGGCAGTTTTTCCTGCAGGTGGCGGCGCAGACTGTCGATCTCCACCGAGGCATGGCCCTCGGCCAGGGTGTAGTAGGCCACCAGGCGCTTGTCGCCCGGCACGTCCTCGCGGGCGGTGACCACCGCTTCGTGAATGGCCGGGTGTTTCGCCAGGCGGGCATCGATTTCGCCCAGTTCGATGCGGAAACCGCGGATCTTCACCTGGTCGTCGTTGCGGCCCAGGTATTCGATGTTGCCGTCTGGCAGGTGGCGGCCGAGGTCGCCGGTGCGGTACATCCTTGCCGAAGCGTCCTGGCTGAACGGGTCCCGGAGGAAACGCTCGGCGGTCAGGTCATCGCGGTTCAGGTAGCCACGGGCTACGCCGGCACCACCAATGTAGATTTCACCCGGGACGCCCAGCGGGACAGGCTGTTGTTGCTCGTCCAGCAGATAGAACTGGGTGTTGCCCACCGGCTTGCCGATATGCGGGGCGAAGCCATCCTCTCGATCCATCGCCACCCAGCTGGAGTAGGTGGTGGTTTCCGACGGGCCGTAGAGGTTGCACAGGCGTTGAACGCCGGTTTTCTCGAACAGCGATTCCACCAGGCTGCGCTTGAGCGCTTCACCGGCCACGTTCACCGTGTGCACCGATTGCGGCAGGCCGTCGACTTCGAGCAGCGCCTTGAGCGCCGAGGGAACAGTGTTGATCAGGCCGATATCGTGCTCGCCGTGTTGCAGTTCCAGGACGTTTTTCACCACCTCGATACTGCCGCCCGAGGTCAGCGGTGCAAAGCACTCGTAGACCGCCAGGTCGAAGTTCAGCGAGGTCGAGAATAGCGTCTTGTCCAAGGCCCCGTTGTCGAAGGCCCCGTGGGCCCAGGTCAGGAAGTTCACCGTGTTGCGGTGTTCGATCATCACGCCCTTGGGCAAACCTGTCGAACCCGAGGTGTAGATCAGGTAGGCCAGGTGTGCCGAGGTCAGGCCCGGCACCTGTGGATTCCGGACGGACTCGTCCTGCCAGGTGCCCTGATCCAGATTGATCACGGGTACCGACACGCCGGCCAGCAACTCCTGGGTCGCGTTCTGGGCCAGCACCACGGCCGGCGCACTGTCCTGCAGCATGTAGGCGATCCGCTCGGCCGGGTACCCCGGATCCAGCGGCACATAGGCGCCCCCGGCCTTGAGAATCGCCAGCAGGCCGACAACCATCTCGGCGCCGCGTTCGACACAGATGCCCACTCGCGAATCCGGCTGCACACCCTGCTTGCGCAAGGCATGGGCCAAACGGTTGGCCTGTTCGTTAAGCTCGCGATAGCTGAGTTTCCTGCCGTCATGGACCACCGCCAACGCGTCCGGCGTACGCTCCACCTGGGCCTCGAACAACCCATGAATGGTCTGCGCCTGCGGATACTCCAGCGCGGTGTCGTTGAGCGCCACCAGCAGTTGCTCGCGCTCGTCGGCCGGCAGGATCGACAGGCGGTTGAGCGCCGTGGTCGGCGCCTCCTCCAGAGCCTGGACCAGTTGCTCCAGGGCAGCCTGCATGTAGCCGCCGATCCGACGCGCGTCGATCTGTTCCACGGCCTGGATGGTGAGCATGAAAGCCTCGCCCAGGTCATCGACGTTCAGGCACAACGGATAGTTGGTACGCTCCTCCATGCTCAGGGTCTGCATACCCTGCCAGGCTGCAATCGCCTCGGACGAAGCCACGCCACCGGTGCTATGGCGGTAGTTCAGCAGGGCACTGAACAGCGGTAGCGAACCCGGTACGCCGCTGCAACGCTGGGCCAGGGACAATGAGGCATGCTCATGACCGAGCAGGGTCGACAGGCGCTCATGGGTGGCCTTGACCCCGGCCAGGGCGCCGAGGTCTCCGACGCTCAGGCGCAACGGCAAGGTGTTGATGAACATCCCCAGGGCCCGGTCGCTGCCCTCGCCGCCCTGCATCCGCCCCATCAGCACGGTGCCGAACACCACCTCATCCCGACCCGATAGGCGGCCAATCACCTGGGCCCATGCCAAGTGCATCAGGCTCGCGGCGCTGACGCCCAGTGGCCGGGCAATGCCACGCAGGCGCAGGCTCAAGCCGCTGTCGAGCAGCTGTTGCACTTCAACGACGGCACGGCCGTCACCCTGCACGTCCTGCAGGCCATAGGGCAGCGTCGGCTCGTCGATATCGCCGAGCATGTCGCGGAAGAACGCTTCATGTTCCTCCCGGCTGGCCCCCAGGCGTGCCTGGGCCACATGATTGCGATACGGCACCGGGGCCGGCAATTGCCCGGTCAGGCCCTGCAGGCTGGCCTGCATCTCTTCCACCACCACTTCCAGGGCCGTGTGGTCCAGGGCCATGTGATGGAACAGCAACATCGCGCTGATCCGCTGGCTGAGCGGCTCCTGGGCATAGGCGATCCGCATCAGCGGCGCCTGGCCGATGTCCAGGCGGTAGTGGCGCGGATCGAACCGCTGGTGCAACTGGGCCAGTACCTCACCCGCCGCCGGATCGACCGTGACCTCTTCCAGGCTCAGTTGAGCCTCGCGCCAGACCACCTGCACCGGCTGGTCCAGGCCTTCCCAGGCCACGCTGGTGCGCAGGATGTCGTGGCGTTCGATCACGCTCTGCAGGGCCTCGGCAAACGCGGCCAGGCGCTGGCGGTCGTCGAAGGCAAACAGCACCTGCAGGACATAGGGGTCGCCCTCATGGGCGGCCAGGTGGTGATAGAGGATCCCTTCCTGCAGCGGTGCCAGGGCATAGATGTCCTGCACATTGGCTACGCCACCGGGCACGTTCGCGACGATGCGGTCGATGGCGGCCTGATCGAGATCGGCCAGGGGCAGCATGTCCGGGGTGATGCGTTCGCAGCCCGGCACGATCAGGTTGTCCGGCACGCGGACTTCCTGATGCCCGCCCACCGCCGCTGCCAGGGCCGCCAGCGTCGGTTGGCTGAACAGCACGCGCACATCGGCCACCAGACCGACCTGGCGCATGCGCTCGATCAGCTTGACCGCCAGCAATGAATGCCCACCCAGCTCGAAGAAGTGGTCATGGCGCCCCACTTGCGGCAGTTGCAGCAGCGACTGCCAGATCTGCGCGATGGCGTTTTCCACGGCACCTTCGGGGGCCGCGTATTCACGTCGCACCAGGGCTTGCGCATCCGGCGCCGGCAGCGCCTTGCGGTTGAGCTTGCCATTGGTGGTCAGCGGGAAGCTGTCCAGGCTGACGAAGGCACTGGGCACCATGTAGTCGGCCAGCGAAAGCGACAGTTGCGCACGCAGCTCGGCGGCCACCACCTCGTGGCCGGACGCGGCAACCACATAGGCCACCAGGCGCTTGTCCCCCGGTTCGTCCTCACGGGCCAGCACCACCGCCTCGCGGACACCCGTGCAGGCGCCCAGGGCGGCTTCGATTTCGCCCAGTTCGATGCGGAAGCCACGAATCTTCACCTGGTCGTCATTGCGGCCCAGATAATCGAGGCTGCCATCGGCCAGCCAGCGTCCCAGGTCGCCGGTCTTGTACAGGCGCGCCTGGGGATCCTTGCTGAACGGATTCGGCAGGAAACGTTCGGCCGTCAGCTCGTCACGGTTCAGATAACCCCGCGCCACCCCGGCACCGCCGACATACAACTCGCCGACCACGCCCACCGGCACCGGCTCGCGCCGGCTATCGAGCACGTATAGCTGCAAGTCGGGAATCCGCACGCCGATGGGGCTGACGCCAGCACGTTGCGCATCGGCCGCCACCAACGGGCAGTAGGTCACATGCACGGTGGTTTCGGTGATGCCATACATGTTCACCAATTGGGTGCCGGCGTTGGCCACCCGTGCGTACCAGGGCTTGAGCATCCCGGTTTCCAGGGCTTCGCCACCGAAGATCACCTGGCGCAGGGAGTGGCGCAATTCGCTCTCGCCCTGGGCGTTGAGCAACTGGCGGAACGCGCTCGGGGTCTGGTTGAGGACCGTGACGCCGGTAGTGCACAGCAGTGCGTAGCAATCCTGCGGCGAGCGGCTGACCAGTTGCGGCACGATCAGCAAGCGACCGCCATGCAGCAGCGCGCCCCAGATTTCCCAGACCGAGAAGTCGAAGGCGAACGAATGGAACAACGCCCAGACATCCTGCTCGTTGAATTCGAACCAGGCCCGGGTGGCCGAGAACAGCCGGGCGACGTTGCGGTGCTCGACCATCACGCCCTTGGGCAGCCCGGTGGAGCCGGAGGTGTAGATCACATAGGCGAGGTGGTGCGGGCTGATCCCGCTGACCCGCGGGTTGCTGCTGGGCTGGGCCTGCAGGGCCGGGCTGCGCAGGTCCAGCCGGGGACCGTCGAAAGTCTCCAGCAGTGCCAGGCCGGCGGCATCGGCCAGCACCGCCACCGGGCCGCTGTCGCGCAACTGGTAGGCGATCCGCTCGGCCGGATAGGCCGGGTCGATCGGTACGTAGCCGGCGCCGGACTTGAGGATGCCGAGCAGGCCAACCATCATCTCCAGGCCACGCTCGACACAGATCGCCACCCGGTCATCCGGACGCACGCCCAGGGCCAGCAACTGATGGGCTACCTGGTTGGCGCGGGCATTGAGCTCGCCGTAGCTCAGCGTGCGGTCTTCGTATTGCAGCGCCACGGCTTCCGGTTGCGCCACCGCCCAGGCTTCGAAGGTGCGGTGGATCAAGGTGTCATCGGCATAGGAGACATGCGGAGTGTTCCAGCTTTCCAGCAATTGCTGGCGCTCGCCCGCCGGCAGGATATTCACCCCGCCCAATGGGGCTTGCGGTGTCTGTTCCAGCGCCTGCACCAGGTTTTCCAGGGCACAGTGCATATAGTCACAGATCCGTTCGGCGCCGATCTGCGCCTCGGCCATGACCGTCAGGTTGAAGCCCTCGCCCAGGTCATTCACCGACAGGGTCAGGGGGTAGTTGGTGCGTTCTTCGCCGTCCAGGGCCTGGATGCCTTCCCAGGCGGCCAGCGCCTGGTCGGTGACACGGGTATCGATCTGCCGGTAATTGAGCAGTGAACTGAACAGCGGCGTCGACGCGGGCACGCCGCTGCAACGCTGCGCCAGTACCAGCGACGCATGCTCGTGGGCGAGCAGGCCGCTGAGTCGGGCATGGGTGGCCTTCAGGCCCTCGCGCACGCCCTGTTCGCCCAGGGTCACGCGCAGCGGCAAGGTGTTGATGAACATGCCCAGGGCCCGGTCGGCGCCTTCGCCGCCCTGCAGGCGACCCAGCAGCACGGTGCCGAACACCACATCGTCCCTGCCCGACACGACGCCCAATACCCGGGCCCAGGCCAGGTGATACAGGCTGGCGGCGCTCACCCCGAGCTGCCGTGCCTGCAAGCGCAGGCGCCGGCTCAGGTCGGCATCCACGCCCCGCTGGACTTCCTCGATGCCGCGACCATCGCCCTGCACGTCCTGCAGGCCGAAGGGCAGTGTCGGTTCCTCGATATCGCCCAGCATGTCGCGGAAGAACGCTTCGTGCTCCTCGCGGCTGATTCCCTGCCAGGCCTGGGCCACATAGTTGCGATAAGGCACGGACGGCGGCAGTTCCCCCTGCCGGCCGAGCATGTGCGCCTCGATTTCGCCGCAGAGGATACGCAGCGAAGTGGCGTCGTCCACCAGGTGATGGAACAGCAGCATGCCGACCCAGCGGTTATTCGATGGATCCTGCGCGTAGCCGATGCGCATCATGGGCGCCTGACGAATGTCCAGGCGGGTGTGGCGCGGGTCCAGGCGCTCGCACAGTTGTTCGGCGATATCGCCGTCCGCCGGGTCCAGCTCCAGCCGTTCAACGCCCAGGGGCGCGTCACGCCAGACCACCTGCACCGGCGCATCCAGGCTTTCCCAGAGCACTGCGGTACGCAGGATGTCATGCCGCGCCACCACCCCTTGCAGGGCCTGGGCGAAGCTGTGCAGGCGTTCGAGGCTGTCGAAGCCGAACAGCGCGTATTGCAGGTACGGGTCGCCCTGGGTCGCGGCCAGGTGATGGTACAAAATCCCCTCCTGCAACGGCGCCAGGGCATAGATATCCTGCACATTGGCAACGCCACCGGGCACGCTGGCCACGATGCGGTCGATATCGTCCTGGCTCAGGCCGACCAGCGGCAGCATGTCAGGCGTGATACGTTGACAACCCTCGGGGATGACATTCGCCGGCACCTCGACCTCGCGCTGGCCGCCCACGGCCGCCGCCAGGGCGGCCAGGGTCGGCTGGCCGAACAGCACGCGCACGTCGGCACTGAGGTCGATCTGGCGCATGCGCTCGATCAGTTTCACCGCCAGCAGCGAGTGACCGCCCAGTTCGAAGAAGTGATCGTGACGACCGACCTGTTCCAGTTGCAGCAGGTCCTGCCAGATACGCGCAATCGCCATTTCGGTGGCGCCTTCGGGCGCTTCGTAGCCACGGCTGGCCACCGTCGAGCGATCGGGGGCCGGCAACGCCTTGCGGTCGAGCTTGCCGTTGGCGGTCAGCGGGAAGGCTTCCAGGCTGACGAAGGCACTGGGCAGCATGTGCTCGGCCAGCGTCTGGCGCAGTTGGTCACGCAACCATGCGGCGTCGAGTTCGACGCCGGCGGCGATGACATAGGCCACCAGGCGCTTGTCGCCCGGCTCATCCTCGCGCACCAGAACCAGCGCATCACGCACACCTTCGCAGGCGGCCAGTTGCGCCTCGATCTCGCCCAGTTCGATACGGAAGCCGCGAATCTTCACCTGTTCGTCGTTACGCCCCAGGTATTCCAGGCTGCCGTCGGCCACCCAGCGAGCCAGGTCGCCGGTGCGGTACAGACGCGCGTTCGGCTCTTGGCTGAACGGGTTGGCAAGGAAACGCTCGGCGCTGAGTTCGGCCCGGTTCAGGTAGCCACGGGCGACCCCGGCCCCGCCGACATACAGTTCGCCGACCACCCCCACCGGTACCGGTTCGCGACGGGCATCGAGGACATAGAGTTGCAGGTCGGGAATCCGTTTGCCGATCGGACTGGCCCCGATGCGCTGGGCATCTTCGGCCTGCAATGGGTAATAGGTCACGTGCACCGTGGTTTCGGTGATGCCGTACATGTTCACCAGTTGCGTACCGGCGTTCACGGCCCGCGCATACCAGGGCTTGAGCATCGCCGTGTCCAGCGCCTCACCGCCGAAGATCACCTGGCGCAGGGCATGGGGCTGGGCGTTGTCGCCCTGGGCGGCAATCAGTTGGCGGAACGCGCTTGGCGTCTGGTTGAGCACTGTCACCCCGGCGCTGCACAGCAGTGCGTAGCAATCCTGTGGCGAGCGGCTGACCAGTTGCGGCACGATGAGCAGACGCCCGCCGTGCAGCAGCGCGCCCCAGATTTCCCAGACCGAGAAGTCGAAGGCGAACGAGTGGAACAGCGCCCAGGTGTCCTGTTCGTTGAAACCGAACCAGTCCTCGGTGGCCGTGAACAGCCGCGCAACGTTGCGGTGCTCGACCATCACGCCCTTGGGCAGACCGGTGGAACCGGAGGTGTAGATCACGTAGGCCAGGCTCGCGGACGTCAGCCCCGGCACCTGCGGGTTCTGGACGGACTCGTCCTGCAGATCGCCATCGTCGAGATTGATCAGCGGCAGATCCACCGCCGGCAGCGCCTCGCGCACCGCGTGCTGGCTCAACAAGGCCACCGGTTCACTGTCGCCCAGGGTGTAGGCCAGGCGCTCACGGGGATAGGCCGGGTCCAGCGGCACATAACCGGCACCGGACTTGAGGATCCCCAAGAGGCCGATGATCATCGCCGGGCCGCGTTCGACGCAGATGGCCACCCGGTCATCCGGGCGCACGCCCAGGGCCAGCAGGCGGTGGGCCACCTGGTTGGCGCGGGCATTGAGTTCGCCATAGCTCAGGCTTTCGTCCTGATGCACCAGCGCCACGGCCTCCGGCCGCTCGGCGGCGCGGGCCTCGAACTGCTGGTGGATCAGTGCATCGGCGGGATAGGTCCGGCCAGCCTGGTTCCAGTGCTCGAGCAGTTGCTCGCGCTCGCTGGCCGGCAGGATCGAAATCGCCTGTACGGCGCTCTCTGGTGCCTGCTCCAGGGCCTGAACCAGGCCGTCCAAGGCGCTGTGCAGATAGCCGCAAAGACGTTGTGCACCGATGGCCGTCGCCACCAAGGCCGTGAAGTGGAACCCTTCCCCCAGGTCGTCGACGTTGAGGGTCAGCGGATAGTTGGTGCGCTCTTCGGCACCGCCCAGCACCTGCATGCCCTGCCAGGCGCTCTGCGCCTGCTCGGTCACGGCCAGGCTGCTGTGGCGGTAGTTGAGCAAGGCGCTGAACAACGGCAGCGGCGCGCTCACCCCGCTGCAACGCTGGGCCAGCGCCAGGGAGGCGTGCTCGTGCCCGAGCAAGGCGGTCAGTTCGGCGTGGGTGGTCTTGACCCCCTCACGCACGCTTTGACCGCCAAGGGTCACCCGCAGCGGCAAGGTATTGATAAACATGCCCAGGGCCCTATCGGCGCCCTCGCCGCCCTGCATCCGGCCCAGCAGCACCGTGCCGAAGACCACCTGGTCACGGCCACTGGCCTGCCCCAACACCTGGGCGAAAGCCAGATGCACCAGACTCGCGGCACTCACCCCGAGCTGACGGGCCTGGGCTCGTAAACGCAGGCTCAGGCCCATGTCCAGGGCCAGGTGGGCCTGTTCGATCTCGCTGCCGTCACCCTGCACATCCTGCAGGCCGAACGGCAGGGTTGGTTCGTCGATATCGCCGAGGCGTGCGCGGAAGAACCGTTCGTGCTCCTCCTGGCTCGCGCCCAGGCGGGCCAGGGCGACATAGTTGCGATAAGGCACAGCGGCGCCCAGTTGCGCCTGCTGGCCGAGCAGAGCGGCCTGCATCTCGTGCTGCACCACGTCCATCGCGGTGTGGTCCATGACCAGGTGATGGAACAGCAGCAGTCCCAGCCAGCGCTGGTTCGGCTCGTCCCAGGCCTGGGCCAGATGCAGCATCGGCGCCCGGCGGATATCCAGGCGCACCTGGCGCGGATCGAAGCCGGCCTGCAACTGCTCGGCGATATCGCCGGCGCGAGGGTCCAGCGCGCGCTCCTCGGTGCTCAGTTCGGCACGGCGCCAGACCACCTGCAAGGGCTGGTCGAAGCCTTCCCAGTGAATGGAAGTGCGCAGGATGTCATGTCGGTCGATAACCGCTTGCAGTGCCTGGACGAAGTCGTCCAGGCGGGCACGGCTGTCGAAGGCGTACTGCGCTTGCAGCACATAGGGGTCGCCCTCCTCGGCGCTGAGGTGGTGATAGAGAATCCCCTCCTGCAACGGTGCCAGCGGGTAGATATCCTGGATGTTCGGCGCACCGCCCGGCACGGTGGCCGCGATACGGTCGATGGCCGCCTGATCCAGCTCGATCAGCGGCAACATGTCCGGGGTGATCCGCTGGCAATCCGGAGCAATCCGGTTGGCCGGCACCACCAGGTCGCTGGCCGTACCCACTGCTGCGGCCAGGGCGGCCAGGGTCGGCTGGCTGAACAGCACCCGCACATCGGCACTCAGGCCGGCCTGGCGCATGCGCTCGATCAGCGTCACCGCCAGTAATGAATGACCGCCGAGTTCGAAGAAGTGGTCGTGGCGACCGACCTGCTCGACCTTGAGCACATCGGCCCAGATCGACGCCAGCAGCACTTCCACTTCGCCTTGCGGCGCCTCGTAGCCGCGGCTGACCAGCGCCTGGGCATCCGGCACCGGCAGCGCCTTGCGGTCCAGCTTGCCGTTGGCGGTCAGTGGCAAGGCATCAAGTTGCACGTAGGCCGCCGGCACCATGTATTCCGGCACGGACTCTTGCAGATGGTCGCGCAGACTCTCGATCGGCAGCACGGTTTCAGGCTGCTGCGCCGTGAAGTAGGCCACCAGACGTTTGTCGCCCGGGAGATCCTCGCGACACAACACCACGCTTTCCCTGACCTCGGGATGCTCGACCAGACGCGCCTCGATCTCGCCCAGTTCGACCCGGAAACCGCGAATCTTCACCTGGGCGTCATTGCGGCCCAGGTACTCCAGGTTGCCGTCGGCGCGCCAGCGCACCAGGTCGCCGGTGCGGTACAGGCGGGCATTCGGCTCGCTGTCGAATGGGTCGACCAGGAATTTTTCCCGGGTCAGTTCTTCCCGGTTCAGGTAACCCAGGGCCACGCCCTGTCCGCCGATATACAGCTCCCCTGCCACACCCACCGGCACCGGCTGGCCCTGGGCATCGAGCACGTACAGGCAGGTGTTGCCCACGGGGCGGCCAATCGGGATGCCCCCGTTGCCGACCGCGGTGATTTCGTAGGTCGCGGAGAAGGTCGTGGCTTCGGTCGGGCCGTAACCGTTGAGCAGATGCTCGGGGGCACTGTTTTCCAGTACCCGGGCGATCACCGCCGGGTCCAGCACGTCGCCGCCGACGATCAGGTAGCGCAGACGGGCAAACGCTTCACCCAGGCCGGCAGCGTATTGATGGAACAACCCGGCGGTCATCCACAGCACCGTCACCGACTGTTCCAGCAGCAGGCGCTGGAAGTTCGCCGGGGACAGCAGGTCGTCCTGGCCGATCACCACCACGCAGCCGCCATTGAGCAGCGGCGCCCAGACATCCAGGGTACTGGCGTCGAAGGCCGGGTTGGAGGCGAAGGCCACTCGATCCCGTTCGTTGAAATCGGCGTAGCCGTTGTTGATCACCAGCCGGCTGATGGCCCGGTGCGGCACCAGCACGCCTTTCGGGGTGCCGGTGGAGCCGGAGGTGTACATGATGTACGCCGCGCTTTCGCTGGACTGGGTGATCCCCAGGTCATCCGGATCCAGAGCGGACAGGTCCAGACGGTCCAGTTCCACCCGCTGTGCCGAGGTCGCCAGCGACACCTGGCTATGGGTCAGCAGGACCCGTGCCTGGCTGTCCTCGATCATGAAGCCCTGGCGTTCGAGCGGTGCATTGATGTCCAGCGGTACATAGACCGCCGCGCACTTGAGCGCCGCCAATTGGCTGACCAGCAGGTCATGGCTGCGTGCCAGCAGGATCGCCACGCTGTCGCCCGGCTGCACGCCGAGGCCACGCAGGTGCCGGGCCAGGCGGTTGGCTCGGGCGTTGAGCTCGGCGTAAGTCAACGCCACGCCGTCGTGGATCGCCGCACACGCCTCGGGGCGGGCACGGACCTGGGCCTCGAACAGCCCGTGCACGGTCTGTGTCCGTGGGTAGTCGCGATGGCTGGCGTTGAAGCTCACCAGCAGTTGCTCGCGCTCGGCATCGGGCAGGATCGTAAGTTCAGCCAACGGCGTCTGGGGCGCCTGCTCCAGGGCCGCCGCCAGGTTGACCAGGGCCGTGTGCATGTAGTCGCAGACCCGCTGCGCACCGATGCCCTCCAGGGCCAGGACACTCAGGGAGAAGTCTTCGCCCAGGTCGTCCACCGACAGTGTCAGCGGGTAGTTGGTGCGTTCTTCACTGCTGAGAATCTCGATCCCTTGCCAAGCCTGCAAGGCCGGTTCGGAAACCGCGTCGACGGCGCTATGCCGGTAGTTGAGCAAGGCACTGAACAGCGGGGTTGGCGCGGCCACGCCGCTGCAACGCTGGGCCAGGGCCAGGGACGCATGTTCGTGACCGAGCAGCGCGCTCAGTCGCCCGTGGACCGCCTTGACCCCGTCCCGCACCCCCTGCTCGCCCACGGTGACCCGCAGCGGCAAGGTATTGATAAACATCCCCAGGGCCCGATCGGCACCCTCGCCGCCCTGCATCCGCCCCATCAGCACGGTGCCGAACACCACATCCCGGGTGCCCGAGACCTTGCCCAGCACCTGGGCCCAGGCCAGGTGGTGCAGGCTGGCGGCGCTGACCCCCAGTTGCCGGGCCAGGGCCCGCAGCCGCTGGCTCAAGGCTGATGGCAGAACGGCACTCACTTCATCGATAAGGTGGCTGTCGACCTGCACATCCTGCAGGCCGAATGGCAGGGTCGGCTCGTCGATATCGCCCAGCATCTCGTGGAAGAACGTTTCGTGTTCCTGCTGGCTGGTCCCCAGGCGCGCCTGGGCCACATAGTTGCGGTACGGCACCGGGTTGCCCAGTTGATCGGCCTGCCCCAGCAGATGCGCCTGGATTTCATGTCGCACCACCTCCAGGGCGGTGTGGTCCAGGGCCATGTGGTGGAAGCGCAACATGGCCACCCAACGCTGTTGGCCCTCGTCCTCGGCGAACACCAGTTGCATCAGGGGAGCCTGGGTCACGTCCAGCCGGGAGTGGCGGGTGTCGAAACGCGCCTTCAGTTGAACCGCCACCTCACCGGCACGCGGATCCAGCACCAAGGCTTCGCAATGCAGGCGGGCCTGGCGCCAGACCACCTGGACCGGTTCGTCCAGGCCTTGCCAGAGGACGGCGGTGCGCAGGATGTCATGCCGGTCGATGACCTGTTGCAACGCCTGGGCAAAGGCGTCCAGCCGCTGACGGTCCGCCACGTTGAACAGGGCATGGAGAACATAGGGATCACCCTGCTCGGCGGCCAGGTGATGATAGAGAATGCCTTCCTGCAGCGGTGCCAGCGGATAGATATCCTGCACATTCGCCGCACCACCCGGCACGCTGGCGACGATTCGCTCGATCTCCGCCTGGTCCAGGTCGATCAGCGGCAGCATGTCCGGGGTGAGGTGCGTGCAGCCCGGCGGGATGGCATTGGCCGGGACCACGATCTCACGTCCGCCACCCACGGCAGCGGCCAGCGCGGCCAGGGTCGGCTGATTGAACAGCACCCGCACATCGGCGCTCAGACCGGCCTGGCGCATGCGTTCGATCAGGCTCACGGCGAGCAGCGAATGCCCGCCCAGTTCGAAAAAGTGATCATGACGTCCGATCTGCTCGACCTTGAGCACCTCGGACCAGATCCGTGCCAGGGTGATTTCGGTTTCGCCTTGGGGAGCTTCGAAGCCACGATGGCTCAAGGCACTGCTGTCCGGTGCCGGCAGGGCCTTGCGGTCCAGTTTGCCGTTCGGGGTCAGCGGCAGTTTTTCCAGGGCGACGTAGACGGCCGGGACCATGTACTCCGGCAGTTTTTCCTGCAGGTGGCGGCGCAGGCTGTCGATCTCCACCGAAGCATGACCTTCGGCCAGGGTGTAGTAGGCGACCAGGCGCTTGTCGCCCGGCACATCCTCGCGGGCAGTGACCACCGCTTCGTGAATGGCCGGGTGTTTCGCCAGGCGGGCATCGATTTCGCCCAGTTCGATACGGAAACCGCGGATCTTCACCTGGTCGTCGTTACGGCCCAGGTATTCGATGTTGCCATCCGCCAGGTAGCGACCGAGGTCGCCGGTGCGGTACATCCTTGCCGAAGCGTCCTGGCTGAACGGGTCCCGGAGGAAGCGCTCGGCGGTCAGGTCGTCACGGTTCAGGTAGCCACGAGCCACGCCGGCGCCGCCAATGTAGATTTCACCCGGTACGCCCAGCGGAACGGGCTGTTGTTGCTCGTCCAGCAGGTAGAACTGGGTGTTGCCCACCGGCTTGCCGATATGCGGGGCGAAGCCATCCTCTCGATCCATCGCCACCCAGCTGGAGTAGGTGGTGGTTTCCGAAGGGCCGTAGAGGTTGCACAGGCGTTGCACGCCGGTTTTCTCGAACAGCGATTCCACCAGGCTGCGTTTCAGCGCTTCACCTGCCACGTTGACGGTGTGGACTGAAGCAGGCAGACCATCCACTTCCAACAGCGCTTTCAACGCTGAAGGCACGGTGTTGATCAGGCCGATATCGTGCTCGCCGTGCTGCAGTTCCAGGACGTTTTTCACCACCTCGATACTGCCGCCCGAGGTCAGCGGTGCAAAGCACTCGTAGACCGCCAGGTCGAAGTTCAGCGAGGTCGAGAATAGCGTCTTGTCCAAGGCCCCGTTGTCGAAGGCCCCGTGGGCCCAGGTCAGGAAGTTCACCGTGTTGCGGTGTTCGATCATCACGCCCTTGGGCAAACCTGTCGAACCCGAGGTGTAGATCAGGTAGGCCAGGTGTGCCGAGGTCAGGCCCGGCACCTGTGGATTCCGGACGGACTCGTCCTGCCAGGTGCCCTGATCCAGATTGATCACGGGTACCGACACGCCGGCCAGCAACTGCTGGGTCGCGTTCTGGGCCAGCACCACGGCCGGCGCACTGTCCTGCAGCATGTAGGCGATCCGCTCGGCCGGATACGCCGGATCCAGCGGCACGTAGGCGCCCCCGGCCTTGAGAATCGCCAGCAGGCCGACGACCATCTCGGCGCCGCGCTCGACACAGATCCCCACGCGGGAGTCCGGCTGCACACCTTGCTTGCGCAGGGCATGGGCCAGGCGGTTGGCCTGCTCGTTCAGTTCGCGATAGCTGAGTTTCCTACCGTCATGGACCACCGCCAGGGCATCCGGCGTCAGTTCCACCTGGGCCTCGAACAACCCATGGATGGTCTGCGCCTGCGGATACTCCAGCGCGGTGTCGTTGAACGCCACCAGCAGTTGCTCACGTTCGCCTTCCGGCAGGATCGACAGGCTTTGCAGCGACGCTTGCGGCGTATGTTCCAGTGCTTCCAGCAACTGCTCCAGCGCCGTGCGCATGTAGCCACACACCCGCTGCGCACCAACCGAGGATGTCACCAACGCGGTCAGCTTGAAGCCTTCGCCCTGGTCGTCGACGTTCAGCGTCAGCGGATAGTTGGTGCGTTCTTCCTCACTGAGGATATGGATACCCTGCCAGGCCTGCATGGCCTGTTCGGACACACTGCCCACGGCGCTATGCCGGTAATTGAGCAGGGCGCTGAACAGCGGCAGTGGCGCCGCCACGCCACTGCAGCGCTGGGCCAATGCCAGGGACGCATGCTCATGCCCCAGCAACGCGGTCAACCGCGCATGGGTCGCCTTGACTCCGGCGCGTACCCCCTGCCCACCCAGCGCGACCCGCAGCGGCAAGGTGTTGATGAACATCCCCAGCGCCCGGTCGGCGCCCTCGCCGCCCTGCATCCGGCCCATCAGCACGGTGCCGAACACCACATCCTGCCGGCCCGAAACCTTGCCCAGCACCTGGGCCCAGGCCAGGTGCATCAGGCTCGCGGCACTCACCCCCAGGTGCCGGGCCTGAGCGCGCAGGCCCTGGTCCAGCCGGCTGTCCAGCAGCAGGCTGGCCTCGTCGATATCCCGACCATCGCCCTGTACGTCCTGCAACCCGAACGGCAGGGTCGGTTCGTCGACCTCGCCGAGCATGTCACGGAAAAACGCTTCGTGATCGGCCTGACTCACACCCAGGCGCGCCTGGGCCACGTAGTTGCGATACGGCACCGGTGTCGGCAGGGTTTGGGCCTCGCCCAGCAGCCAGGCCTGCATTTCATGTTGCACCACCTCCATCGCCATATGGTCCAGGGCCATGTGATGGAACAGCAGCATCGCGGTGATGCGCCGATTGAGCGGATCTTCGGCATAGGCCAGACGCATCAGTGGAGCCTGGCCGATGTCCAGGCGGTAGTGCCTGGGGTCGAAACGGCCATGCAGTTGCGTGCCGATATCACCGGCCGCCGGGTCGAGCTCGAGCGCATCCAGGTGCAGTCTCGCCTGGCGCCAGACCACTTGCACAGGCGCATCCAGGCCTTCCCAGACCACCCCGGTGCGCAGGATGTCATGGCGGTCGATGACCGTCTGCAAGGCCTGGACAAAGGCGTCCAGGCGCGGGTGATCGTCGAAGGCGAACTGCGCCTGCAAGACATAGGGGTCACCCTGCCCGGCGGCCAGGTGGTGATAGAGAATCCCCTCCTGCAACGGCGCCAGCGGATAGATATCCTGCACATTCGCGACACCACCGGGTACCGTCGCCACCACCCGGTCGATCTGCGCCTGGGTCAGGCTGACCAGTGGCAGCAGGTCCGGGGTGATCCGCGCGCAATCCTGCGCAATCAGGTTGGCCGGCACGCTGATCTCGCGTCCGCCTCCCACGGCGGCGGCCAAGGCCGACAGGGTCGGCTGGCTGAACAGCACGCGCACGTCGGCACTCAGGCCCAACTGGCGCATGCGTTCGATCAGGCTCACCGCCAGCAGCGAATGGCCGCCCAGTTCGAAGAAGTGATCGTTGCGCCCGACACGCTCGACCTTGAGCAGGTCGGCCCACAGCTGTGCCAGGGTGGTTTCCAGGTCGCCCTCGGGCGCCTCGAACTCGCGACTGGCATAGGCGTCGGCGTCCGGCGCCGGCAAGGCGCGGCGATCCAGCTTGCCGTTGGCGGTGAGCGGGAACGACTCCAGGATCACGAAGGCACTCGGCACCATGTATTCGGCCAGGGACGCCGCCAGCTCGCTGCGCAGCGCAGGCACCGACAAGACGTTGCCTGGCTCGCCAACCAGATAGGCCACCAGGCGCTTGTGCCCGAACTCGTCCTGGCGGGCCAGCACCAGTGCTTCCCTGACGCCCGCGCAGGCGGCCAGGCGTGCCTCGATCTCCCCCAGTTCGATGCGGAAACCGCGAATCTTCACCTGATCGTCGTTACGCCCGAGGTACTCGACAACACCGTCCGCGTTCCAGCGCGCGAGGTCGCCGGTACGATACATCAGCGCCCCGGCCTGGTCGCTGAACGGGTCGGCGATGAATTGCGTGGCGTTCAGTTCCGGCCGGTTCAGATAGCCCTTGGCCACGCCCTGCCCGCCGATATACAGCTCGCCGGCCACGCCCACCGCCACCGGTTGGCGCAAGGCATCGAGGATATAGACCTGGCTGTTGCCGATCGGCCGGCCGATGGGAATCGCGCCGTTGCCGACCGAGGTGATTTCATGGGTGGTGGAAAAGGTCGTGGCTTCGGTCGGGCCGTAGCCGTTGAGCAGATGCCCGGGGGCACCTTCGGCCAGCACCCGGGCGATCACCGAAGGATCCAGCACATCGCCACCGACGATCAGGTAGCGCAATTGTGCGAAGGCGCCCATCAGGCCGGCGGCATACTGATGGAACAGGCCGGCGGTCATCCACAGCACGCTGACCGACTGGGCCAGCAGCAGGGCCCGGAAATCCTCCAGGGACAGCAACACCGACTGTTCCACCACCACCACGCAACCGCCGTTGAGCAGCGGTGCCCAGACATCCAGGGTACTGGCGTCGAAGGCCGGGTTGGAGGCGAAGGCCACCCGATCCTGCCTGTTGAAATCGGCGTAGCCGTTGTTGAGCACCAGGCGGCTCACCGCGCGGTGCGGCACCAGTACCCCCTTGGGGGTTCCGGTGGAGCCGGAGGTGTACATGATGTACGCCACCGACTCGGCGCCCGACAGCGACTGCGGGTTCGGCACGTCGGTGGCCAGCGCCAGCAGGTCCAGATCCACCCGCCGGACACCCTCCGGCACCTCGCTGGAGCCGCGGGTCAATACCTGCCGCGCCTCGCTGTCATGCAACATGAACGCCTGGCGCTCGGCGGGAGCATTGATATCGAGCGGCACATAGGCCGCGCCGCACTTGAGGATTGCCAACTGGCCGGCCAGCAGGTCGAAGGAACGCTCCAGCAGCAGGCCCACGCGATCGCCCGGCTGTACCCCGAGACCGGCCAGATGCTGCGCCAGGGCATTGGCCCGGCCGTTGAGTTGCCGGTAGGTCAGTGCCTGCCCGCCCTGCACGGCAGCCAGCGCATCGGGCTGCGCCGCCACCTGCTCCTCGAACAGCTGTACCAGGCTGCTGTGCCGTGGATAGTCACGCGCCGTGGCATTGAAGCCATGCAGCACCTGCTGGCGCTCGGCGGCCGAGAGGATCTCCAGTTGCTGCAACGGTGTCTGCGGCGCTTGCTCCAGGGCTTCCACCAGCGCCGCGAGGGCCGCCAGCATATAGTCACCGATACGTTGCGCACCGATCTCCACCAGGGTCTGGACCGCCAGGCTGAACCCCTCGCCAAGATCGTCCACCGACAGGGTGATCGGATAGGTGCTCTGCTCGTCGCCACCCAGGCTCTGCAAGCCGGCCCAGGCCCGGGCGGTCTCGGCCGAGACCTGCGAGCCGGTGGCGCTGTGGCGGTAGTTGAGCAGCGAGCTGAACAAGGGCGTCGGGGCAGCCACCCCACTGCAACGCTGGGCCTGGGCCAGGGACGCGTGTTCATGACCGAGCAAGGCGGTCAGGCGTGCGTGGGTGGTCCTGACCCCTTCGCGGACTGCGTGCCCCTCGAGTTTCACCCGCAACGGCAGGGTGTTGATGAACATGCCCAACGCCCGGTCGGCGCCCTTGCCGCCCTGCATCCGGCCCATCAGTACGGTGCCGAACACCACATCGGACTTGCCCGACACGGCCCCCACCACCCGCGCCCACGCCAGGTGATGCAGGCTGGCGGCACTGACGCCCAACTGGCGGGCCTGGTCGCGCAGACGCCGGCTCAGATCGGCGTCGACAGGAAGGTGCAGCTCTTCGATCCGCGGGTTGCCACCAGGTATTTCCGCTACGCCAAATGGCAGGGTCGGCTCATCGACGTCCGCCAGCATGTCGCGGAAAAAGCCTTCATGGGCATCGGCGCCGGCACCGAGCCGGACCTGTGCCACATAGTTGCGATAGGGCACCGCCTCGGGCAGCGCGTGACCTTCGCCGAGCAGGTAGGCCTGCATTTCGTATTGCACCAGCTCCAGCGCGGCATGGTCGATGGCGATGTGGTGGAACAGCAGGAGCGCGACCCAGCGTGCATTGGCCCGGTCCTCGGCGCACACCAGGCGCATCAGCGGGGCCTGGCGCAGGTCCAGGCGGTAATGCCGGGGATCGAAACGCTCACACAGGCGGGTCTCGATATCACTGTCGCCGGGTGCCAGGGCGACTTCCTCCACCGCCAGCGTCGCCTCGCGCAGGACCACCTGCATTGGCTCATCGAGGCCTTCCCAGACCATCGCCGTGCGCAGGATATCGTGCCGGTCGATCACCGCCTGCAGGGCCTGGGCGAAATCGTCGAGACGTTCGCGGCTCTCGGCCGCGAACAACGAACGCAATACATAGGGATCGCCCTGCCCGGCGGCCAGGTGATGGTAGAGAATCCCCTCCTGCAGGGGCGCCAGCGGGTAGATGTCCTGCACGTTGCCGGCTCCGCCCGGCACCGATTCGACAATCCGGTCGATGGCGGCCTGGCCAAGGTTGGCCAACGGCAACATCTGCGGCGTGATGCGCAAGGCCGGACTCAGCCATTCCCCTCCGTTTCGAGCCACCAGCCTGAGCAGTTCCGCCTTGTGCACGACCAGGCTATCGAAGACGGCGCTGTCAAGGCCCTCGTCGTCACCAAGAATCACCAGATTGTCTTCTTCCAGTTGAAGGCCAATCGCGTGCGTGGAAAGAACTGCCATCAATTCGCTGAAGTGCATCGAATAACCTACTGTTTATCATGTCGGAGAGGGTTGGCAACCCAAGGGCTCGGTGTCGGAGACAGCGTTCGCGCGATAAAAACGGAGGGGCTTCGAGGTTCGAAGACAGCATGGCAATCGGGATGCAGGCGTGACCGGCGCCGCGGCGGCAAATGCCCGCGGACCACTGACACATGCGAAACAACCCCTATTCGCCATGCTCCCCACAGGCCTCGAAAATTAGAGCATCCACCTGGGACTGTCTGTCATGGGAAGCCGGGACAAGGCTCGGCCCTGCGAGAGTTCGACGTGTTGCCAGGGGGATGGGGGGGAGAAAAACGGCTCCGTACCCGACCGATCGGCAATCGGTCGGGTACGGAGCCAGGGCTTCAGATAACGCGTTTGCGCTTGAGTGTCGGAACCTTCGCCTGCGGTACCTCCACCTGTTGTGTCGTACCCACCGACGCGGCTACCTGGGCCAGTGTCGGCTGGCCGAACAGCACCCGGACATCGGCTTCCAGGTCCGCCTGGCGCATACGCTCGATCAGGCTGACCGCCAACAGCGAATGCCCACCCAGCTCGAAGAAGTGGTCATGCCGCCCCACCCGCTCGACCTGGAGCAGATCCTCCCAGAGCGCCGCCAGCTTGATCTCCACCTCACCCACCGGGGCTTCGTAGACACGCGAAGCGTAGGCGCTGCTGTCCGGTGTCGGCAGAGCCTTGCGGTCCAGCTTGCCGTTGGGGGTCAGGGGCAACCGCTCGAGCTGCACATAGGCCGCGGGCAGCATGTAGTCCGGCAGCAATCCGCGCAGATAAGTGCGCAGGTTGCCGCTGTCGGACACAAGCCCCGTACCGGCCGGAGTGAAGTACGCCACCAGGCGGGTTTCTCCCGGCACGTCCTCCCGGGCCATCACCACCGCCTCACGCACGTCGGCGTGCCTGGCCAGACGCGCCTCGATCTCGCCCAGTTCGATACGGAAACCGCGGATCTTCACCTGGTCGTCGTTGCGGCCCAGGTATTCGATATTGCCGTCTGGCAGGTAGCGGCCAAGGTCGCCGGTGCGATACATCCTTGCCGAAGCGTCCTGACTGAACGGGTCCCGGAGGAAACGCTCGGCGGTCAGGTCGTCACGGTTTAGGTAGCCACGGGCCACGCCGGCACCACCGATGTAGATTTCACCCGGGACGCCCAGCGGGACGGGCTGTTGTTGCTCGTCCAGCAGGTAAAACTGGGTGTTGCCCACCGGTTTGCCGATATGCGGGGCGAAGCCCTCTTCGCGGTCCATGGCCACCCAGCTGGAGTAGGTGGTGGTTTCCGAAGGGCCGTAGAGGTTGCACAGGCGCTGGACTGTGGTTTTCTCGAACAGCGATTCCACCAGGCTGCGTTTCAGCGCTTCACCGGCCACGTTGACGGTGTGAACTGAAGCAGGCAGACCATCCACTTCCAACAGCGCTTTCAACGCTGAAGGCACGGTGTTGATCAGGCCGATATCGTGCTCGCCGTGCTGCAGTTCCAGGACGTTTTTCACCACCTCGATACTGCCGCCCGAGGTCAGCGGTGCAAAGCACTCGTAGACCGCCAGGTCGAAGTTCAGCGAGGTCGAGAACAGGGTCTTGTCCAAGGCTCCGTTGTCGAAGGCCCCGTGGGCCCAGGTCAGGAAGTTCACCGTGTTGCGGTGTTCGATCATCACGCCTTTCGGCAAGCCGGTCGAACCCGAGGTGTAGATCAGGTAGGCCAGGTGGGCCGAGGTCAGGTCCGGTACTTGCGGATTCTGGACGGATTCGTTCTGCCAGGTGCGCTGATCGAGGTTGATCACCGGCACCGATACGCCGGTCAACAAGTTCTGAGTCGCGTTCTGGGCCAGCACTACGGCCGGCGCACTGTCCTGCAGCATGTAGGCGATTCGCTCGGCCGGATACGCCGGATCCAGCGGCACGTAGGCGCCCCCGGCCTTGAGAATCGCCAGCAGGCCGACGACCATCTCGGCGCCGCGTTCGACACAGATCCCCACGCGGGAGTCCGGCTGCACACCCTGCTTGCGCAGGGCATGGGCCAGACGGTTGGCCTTTTCGTTAAGCTCGCGATAGCTCAGGCGGCGCTCGCCATGCACCACCGCCAAGGCATCCGGCGTGCTTGCCACCTGGGCCTCGAACAACCCATGAATGGTCTGCGCCTGCGGATACTCCAGCGCGGTGTCGTTGAAGCCCACCAACAACTGCTCGCGCTCGTCGGCCGGCAGGATAGAAAGGCCGCCCAGTGGTGCCTCGGGCGCCTGTTCCAGGGCATCCACCAGACTCTCCAGCGCGGCCTGCATATATCCGCAGACCCGCCGTGCATCGATGCCGGCAATCGCCTGCACCGTCAGGCCGAAGCCCACACCGTCATCATCCACCGACAGGGTCAGCGGGTAGTTGGTACGCTCGGCCCCACCCTGGCTTTCGATACCCTGCCAGGCATCCAGAACCTGCTGGCTGGCTTCACCGCCACCATGCCGGTAGTTGAGCAAGGCGCTGAACAGCGGCATCGATGCCGGCACGCCACTGCAACGCTGGGCCAATGCGAGGGAAGCATGTTCATGACCGAGCAGCGCGGTCAACCGGCCATGGGCCGCCTTGAGGGCACTGTGGGCACCCTGCTCGCCCAGGTCCAGGCGCAGTGGCAAGGTGTTGATGAACATGCCCAGAGCCCGGTCGCTGCCCTCGCCGCCCTGCATCCGGCCCATCAGCACGGTACCGAACACCACTTTTTCGCGTTGACACAGACGGCCCAGCACCATGCCCCAGGCCAGGTGCGCAAGGCTCGCCGGGCTGACTCCCGCCTGGCGGGCTCGACCACGCAGGCGTCGAGACAGATCGGCACTCAGTCCTGCGTGAGCCTCGGCGATCGCCTGTCCATCGCCCCTGACCTCTTGCCGCTCGAACGGCAGGGTCGGTTCGTCGACATCGCCGAGCATCTCGCGGAAGAAGCTTTCATGGGCCTGCTGGCTCACGCCCAGTCGTGCCTGAGCCACATAGTTGCGATACGGCACGGCCGGCGCCAACGAGGTCGCCTGCCCACGCAGGAACGCCTGCATTTCCTGTTGCACCACCGCAAGGGTGGTGTGGTCGATGGCGATATGATGGAACCGCAGGACACCCAACCAACGCCCGCTGGACGCCTCTTCGGTGACGGCCAGCTGCAGCAGCGGTGCCTGATGGAGATCGAGGCGGCAATGCGCCGGATCGAAGCGTTGCAGCAGTTGCGCCGAGAGTTCACCGTCGCGCGGATCGAGCCCGAGGGTCTCGACCTTCAGCCGGGCACGACGCCAGACCACCTGCAACGGCGTCTCCAGGCCCTCCCAGACGATCGATGTGCGCAGGACATCATGCCGTTCGATCACACTCTGCAACGCCTGGACAAAGTCGTCCAGGCGACTGCGGCTGTCGAAGCGGAACTGCGATTGCAGCACATAGGGGTCCCCTTCACCGGCAGACAGGTGATGGAACAGAATGCCCTCCTGCAACGGTGCCAGCGGATAGATGTCCTGCACGTTTGCCGCACCGCCCGGCACCGTCGCCACCACCTGGTCGATCTGCGCCTGGGTCAGGCTGACCAGCGGTAACAGGTCTGGAGTGATGTGTTCACAAGGCTCGGGGATCCGGTTGGCCGGCACCGCGATGTCCGTGCCTTGGCCCACTGCCGCCGCCAGCGCCGCCAAGGTCGGCTGGCCGAGCAGTGCCCGCACATCGGCACTCAGACCGGCCTTGCGCATCCGCTCGATCAGCGTGACCGCCAGCAGCGAGTGGCCGCCGAGTTCGAAGAAGTTGTCGTGACGACCGACCCGGTCCAGGTGCAGCAGGTCGGCCCAGATAGCGGCCAGGCGCTCCTCGACCTTGCCCAGCGGCGCTTCGTACTCGCGGCTAGATACGGCGCCATCCGGTGCCGGCAGCGCCTTGCGATCCACCTTGCGGTTAGGCGTCAAGGGCAAGGCATCGAGTTGCATATAAGCCGTCGGAACCATGTACTCGGGCAATGCCGCTTGCAGATGCTCGCGCAGGCTCTGGATCGGCAGCACGGTTTCCGGCTGCTGCGGCGTGAAGTAGGCCACCAGGCGTTTGTCGCCCGGTTGATCCTCCCGTGCCACCACCACGCAGTCCTTGATCCCGGGATACGTGGCCAGACGGGCCTCGATCTCGCCCAGTTCGATGCGGAAGCCGCGGACTTTCACCTGGTCGTCGTTGCGGCCCAGGTACTCGACCGTGCCGTCCGGCCGATAGCGCGCCAGGTCGCCGGTGCGGTACATGCGCCCATCGTGGAACGGATCGTCGAGGAAACGCTCGGCGGTCAGGTCCGGACGGTTCAGGTAGCCGCGCGCCACTTGTACGCCGGCGATATACAGCTCACCCGCCACGCCCAGCGGTACCGGCTGGCGGTTGTCGTCCAGCAGGTAGAACCGCGTGTTGGCCATCGGTTTGCCGATCGGCACTGTCGCCGACAGGATGGCCGGGACGCCCGGTGCATCGACGCGCGCGACACAGGCCCAGATGGTGGTTTCCGTGGGGCCGTAGAGGTTCCACAGTTCGCGGCTGCGCGCCTGCAGCTCACGGGCCAGGTTGCGCGGCAGGGCTTCGCCGCCGCAGAAGATCCGCAGGTCCGGCTTGCCGGCCCAGCCACTGCTGACCAGCATTTGCCAGGTGGCCGGGGTGGCCTGCATCACGGTGATCCGTTGCTCGTCGAGCTGGCGCTGCAGTTGCAAAGCGTCCACGGTCGCCTCACGGGAGGCCAGGACCACACAGGCCCCGCTGACCAGGGGCAGGTACAGTTCGAGCGCGGCGATGTCGAAGGAAATCGTGGTGACCGCCAGCAGCCGATCATCAGGCGAAAGCCCCGGTTCGCGGCCCATGCCGTGGAGGAAGTTGCCCAAGGCCCGGTGGCTGATCTGCACGCCTTTCGGCAGCCCGGTGGAGCCCGAGGTGTAGATCACGTAGGCCAGATGTTCAGGATGAAGGTCATGACGCAGTGGATTGGTCTCGGGCTGCGCCAGGAAGCCTTCGCGCTCGGCCAGCCCGGGATCGAGCAGCAACACCGGTACGCTGCTGGTGGGTAGGATCGGCTGCAGGCTTTGCTGAGTGAGAGTCGCCACCGGAGCGCTGTTTTCCAGCATATAGGTCAGGCGATCGAGCGGGAAATGCGGGTCCAGCGGCACATAGGCGGCGCCGGCCTTGAGAATGCCCAGCAGCCCCACCAGCATGTCCACGCCGCGCTCGACACAGATCGCCACCCGATCATCGGGGCCAACACCCCATTCGATCAGGCGGTGGGCGATACGGTTGGCCTGGCGATTGAGTGCGTCATAGGTCAGGCTGCCGTTCTCGTCGACGACGGCGAGCGAATCGCCACAGGCCGCCACCCGGGCTTCGAACAACCCGTGCACGGTCTCGTCCCGAGGATAGTCGACCGCGGTCGCATTGAAGCCCTCCAGCAACAGCCGACGCTCATCGTCCGGCAACACCGACAACAGCGGCAACGGCACCTCGCTGGCCTGCTCCAGTGCCTCGACCAGACTGTGCAAGGCTTGGTGCATATAGGCGCAGATCCGCTTGGCCTCGATCACTGGAACGGTCTGGGCGGTCAACAGGAGATCTTCGCCCAGGTCGTCGACACTGAGGCTCAACGGATAGTTGGTGCGCTCCTCCGCGCTCAGGTATTGCATGCCATGCCAGGCTGCCCGCGTCTCGTCGGTCACGGCGTAATTGCTGTGGCGATAGTTGAGCAACGCGCTGAACAACGGCAGCGGCGCGCTGACGCCACTGCAACGTTGGGCCAGCGCCAGGGAGGCATGCTCATGCCCGAGCAACGCGGTCAGTTCGTCATGGGTCGCCTTGACGCCCTCGCGCACATTGCGCCCGCCCAGGACCACTCGCAGCGGCAAGGTGTTGATAAACATGCCCAAGGCGCGGTCGGCACCGTCGCCGCCCTCCATCCGGCCCATCAGCACCGTACCGAACACCACATCGTCGCGGGCCGAAACCCGACCCAGCACCTGGGCCCAAGCCAGGTGCACCAGGCTCGCCACACTCACCCCCGCCTGCCGGGCCTGGGCCCGCAAGCGTTGACCGAGGGCAAAACCCACCGTCAGTTGGGCCTCCTCGATGCCCTGTCCATCACCCTGGACCTGCTGCAAGCCGAACGGCAAGGTCGGCTCCTCGATATCACCGAGGCGTTCACGGAAGAATCGCTCGTGCTCTTGCTGGCTAACGCCCAGGCGGGCCTGGGCCACGTAGTTGCGATACGGCACCGGCGCGCCCAGTTGCGCCTGCTGACCGAGCAGATAGGCCTGCATTTCATGGCTCACCACGTCCATCGCGGTGTGGTCCATCGCCAGGTGGTGGAACAACAGCAACGCCAGCCAGCGCCGGTTCGGCGCATCCCAGGCCTGGATCAAGCGCAGCATGGGCGCCTGACGAATATCGAGGTGATAATGGCGGGCGTCGAACCGCTGAAGCAGTTGGGTCGCCACATCGCCGGCCCGCGGGTCCGGCTCCAGGTTTTCGCGTATCAGCCGGGCCTCGCGCCAAACCACCTGTACCGGTTCGTCCAGACCTTCCCAGACCAACGCGGTGCGCAGGATATCGTGACGACCGATCACGAACTCCCAGGCCCTGGCAAAATCGTCCAGACGCTCCTCACTGTCGAAGGCGAACTGCGCTTGTAGCAAGTAGGGGTCGCCCCGCTGCGCGCTGAGGTGGTGGTAGAGGATGCCTTCCTGCAATGGCGCCAGGGCATAGATGTCCTGAACATTGGCGACACCGCCCGGCACCGTGGCGACGATCCGATCGATGGCGTCCTGATCCAGGTTCGCCAGCGGCAGCAGGTCCGGCGTGATCCGTTCACAGCCCGGCGCAATCAGGTTGGCCGGCACCTGGATCTCGCGGCCACTGCCCACCGCCGCCGCCAGCGCGGCCAAGGTAGGCTGGCTGAACAGCACCCGCACATCGGTACTCAGACCTGCTTGGCGCATGCGCTCGATCAGCGTCACCGCCAGCAGCGAGTGACCGCCCAGTTCGAAGAAGTGGTCATGCCGACCCACCCGCTCGAGCTTGAGCACGTCCGCCCAGATCGACGCCAGCCGATTTTCCACTTCACCTTGCGGTGCCTGGTATTCGCTGCAGGCCAGGGCGTCCGACTCCGGCATCGGCAGCAACTTGCGATCGACCTTGCCGTTCAGGTTCAGGGGCAATGCACTCAGTTGCACATAGGCGCCGGGTACCATGTACTCCGGCAACAGGCCTTGCAGGTAACTGCGCAGTTCTTCCGCCGTGGCCGGCTCGCCGGTCGCGGTGACATAGGCCACCAGGCGTTTGTCGCCGGGGACGTCCTCGCGGGCCAGCACGATGCATTCGCGGACCTGCGGATGGGTGCTCAGGCGCGCCTCGATTTCCCCCGGCTCGATGCGGAAACCGCGTATCTTCACTTGGTTATCGTTACGGCCCAGGCACTCCAGCAGGCCATCGGCCGACCAGCGCCCGAGGTCGCCGGTGCGATAGAGCAAGGCATCCGGCTCGGCGCTGAACGGGTCGGCAATGAATTTTTCGGCGCTCAGTTCGGCGCGGTTGAGGTAACCCAATGCCACACCCTTGCCGCCGATGCAGATTTCACCGCTGCACCCCTGGGGCACCAGTTGCTGGCGGGCATCGAGAACATAGACCTGGGTATTGCCGATGGGACGACCGATCGGCACGCTGTCGGCGTCCTCGGCGACTTCGGTCACGTGATGGGTGGTGGCGTAGGTAGTGGTTTCGGTCGGTCCGTAGCAATGCACCAGGCGCAGCCGTGGCGCCAGCGCCAGTAACCGACGGAACGAGGCCGGGTCGCCGCGCTCACCACCGCACAGGAGGATCCGCAGGCCCTTGATCGCCTCGGGGATCAGTTGCACATACTGGTTGAACACCGCCGTGGTGACAAACAGCACCGTGGCCTGGGCGCTGACCAGCAACTCACCGAAGCGTGCCGGCTCCAACAGCGTTTCATGATCCACCACCAGCACCTGGCCGCCATTGAGCAAGGCACCCCAGACGTCCATGGTGCTGGCGTCGAAGGCCGGATTGGAAGCAAAGGCGATACGATCCCGGTCGTTGAAGTCGGCATAGCCGTTGTTGATCACCAGGCGGGTGATAGCCCGGTGCGGTACCAGCACGCCCTTGGGCACACCGGTGGAACCCGAGGTGTACATGATATAGGCCGGGCTTTCGCTGGACTGCGTAATCCCCAAGTCGTCACCGTCCAGGCGAGACAGGTCCAGACCGTCCAGTTCCACACGCTGCACGGCGGCAGCCAGCGACAGCCGATGACGCGTCAGCAGAACCCGCGCCTGGCTGTCCTCGATCATGAAGCCCTGGCGCTCGGCCGGGGCGTTGATATCCAGCGGCACATAGACCGCCGCGCACTTGAGTACCGCCAACTGGCTGACCAGCAGGTCGTGGGAGCGCTCCAGCAGAATCGCCACGCTGTCCCCCGGCTGCACGCCGAGGCCACGCAGATGGCGGGCCAGGCGATTGGCCCGGCTATTGAGCTCGGCATAGCTCAACGACACGCCGTCATGGATCGCCGCGCACGCCTCGGGACGAGCTCGAACCCGGGCTTCGAACAGATCCTGCACGGTCTGCGTCCGTGGGTAATCACGGCGACTGGCATTGAAGCCGACCAGCAGTTGCTCGCGCTCGGCATCGGGCAGGATCGACACCTGGGTCAATGGCAGGGCCGGCGTGTTTTCCAGCGCCTCGACCAGGCTTTGCAGAGCACAGTGCATATAGCCACAGACCCGCTCGGCGCCGATCTGCGCCTCGGCCATGACCGCCAGGTTGAACGCCTCGCCCAAGTCATTCACCGACAGGGTCAGGGGGTAGTTGGTGCGTTCTTCGCTATCCAGCGTCTGGATACCTTCCCAGGCGGCCAACGCCTGGTCGGTCACGTTGATATCGATCTGCCGGTAATTGAGCAGCGAACTGAACAACGGCGTCGACGCGGCCACGCCGCTGCAACGCTGCGCCAGGGTCAGCGGCGCATGTTCATGGGCGAGCAAGGCGCTGAGTCGGACATGGGTGGCTTTCAACGCACTACGCACGCCCTGTTCGCCCAGGGTCACGCGCAGCGGCAAGGTGTTGATGAACATGCCCAGGGCCCGGTCGGCGCCTTCGCCGCCCTGCAGGCGACCCAGCAGCACGGTGCCGAACACCACATCGTCCCTGCCCGACACGGCACTCAATACCCGGGCCCAGGCCAAGTGGCAAAGACTCGCCGCGCTCACCCCGAGCTGCCGCGCCTGCAAGCGCAGGCGCCGGCTCAGGCCGGCCTCCACGTCCCGGCGTACTTCCTCGATGCCGCGACCATCGCCCTGCACGTCCTGCAGGCCGAAGGGCAGTGTCGGTTCCTCGATATCGCCCAGCATGTCGCGGAAGAACGTTTCATGGTCCTCGCGGCTGACGCCCAGGCAGGCCTGGGCCACATAGTTGCGATACGGCACGGACGGCGGCAGCTCTGCCTGCCGCTCAAGCATATGCGCCTCGATTTCGCTGCAAAGGATACGCAGCGAAGTGGCGTCGTCCACCAGGTGATGGAACAGCAGCATGCCAAGCCAACGGTTGTTCAGCGGATCCTGGGCGTAACCGATGCGCAGCATCGGCGCCTGGCGGATATCCAGGCGGGTGTGCCGCGGGTCCAGACGCTCGCGCAGTTGTTCGGCGATATCGCCGTCCGCCGGGTCCAGCTCCAGCCGTTCAACGCCCAGGGGCGCTTCGCGCCAGACCACCTGCACCGGCGTGTCCAGGCTTTCCCAGAGCACTGCGGTACGCAGGATATCATGCCGCGCCACCACCCCTTGCAGGGCCTGGGCGAAGCTGTGCAGGCGTTCGAGGCTGTCGAAGCTGAACAGCGAGTATTGCAGGTACGGATCACCTTGGGTCGCGGCCAGGTGATGGTACAAAATCCCCTCCTGCAACGGCGCCAGGGCATAGATATCCTGCACATTGGCAACGCCACCGGGCACGCTGGCCACGATGCGGTCGATATCGTCCTGGCTCAGGCCGACCAGCGGCAGCATGTCAGGCGTGATACGTTGACAACCCTCGGGGATGACATTCGCCGGTACCTCGATCTCGCGCTGGCCGCCCACGGCCGCCGCCAGGGCGGACAGGGTCGGCTGGCCGAACAGCACGCGCACGTCGGCACTGAGGTCGATCTGGCGCATGCGCTCGATCAGTTTCACCGCCAGCAGCGAGTGACCGCCCAGTTCGAAGAAGTGATCGTGGCGACCGATCTGCTCCAGTTGCAGCAGGTCCTGCCAGATTCGTGCAATGGCGATCTCGGTATCGCCTTCGGGCGCTTCATAGCCACGGCTGGCCACCGCCGAGCGATCGGGGGCCGGCAACGCCTTGCGGTCGAGCTTGCCGTTGGCGGTCAGCGGGAAGGCTTCCAGATTGACGAAGGCGCTTGGCAGCATGTATTCGGCCAGTGTCTGGCGCAGTTGCTCGCGAAGTTGCCCGGCGTCCGTGTTACCGATGACATAGGCCACCAGACGCTTGTCGCCCGGCTCATCCTCGCGTACCAGCACCAGCGCATCACGCACACCTTCGCAGGCGGCCAGTTGCGCCTCGATCTCGCCCAGTTCGATACGGAAGCCGCGAATCTTCACCTGTTCGTCGTTACGCCCCAGGTATTCCAGGCTGCCGTCGGCCACCCAGCGAGCCAGGTCGCCGGTGCGGTACAGACGCGCGTTCGGCTCTTGGCTGAACGGGTTGGCAAGGAAACGCTCGGCGCTGAGTTCGGCCCGGTTCAGGTAGCCACGGGCGACCCCGGCCCCGCCGACATACAGTTCGCCGACCACCCCCACCGGTACCGGTTCGCGACGGGCATCGAGCACATAGAGTTGCAGGTCGGGAATGCGCTTGCCGATCGGACTCGCCCCGATGCGCTGGGCGTCTTCGGCCTGCAATGGGTAATAGGTCACGTGCACCGTGGTTTCGGTGATGCCGTACATGTTCACCAGTTGCGTACCGGCGTTCACGGCCCGCGCATACCAGGGCTTGAGCATCGCCGTGTCCAGCGCCTCACCGCCGAAGATCACCTGGCGCAGGGCATGGGGCTGGGCGTTGTCGCCCTGGGCGGCAATCAGCTGGCGGAACGCGCTTGGCGTCTGGTTGAGCACTGTCACCCCGGCGCTGCACAGCAGTGCGTAGCAATCCTGTGGCGAGCGGCTGACCAGTTGCGGCACGATCAGCAAACGCCCGCCGTGCAGCAGCGCGCCCCAGATTTCCCAGACCGAGAAGTCGAAGGCGAACGAGTGGAACAGCGCCCAGGTGTCCTGTTCGTTGAAACCGAACCAGTCCTCGGTGGCCGTGAACAGCCGCGCAACGTTGCGGTGCTCGACCATCACGCCCTTGGGCAGACCGGTGGAACCGGAGGTGTAGATCACGTAGGCCAGGCTCGCGGAAGTCAGCCTCGGCACCTGCGGATTGCGGACGGACTCGTCCCGTAGATCCAGATCATCGAGATTGATCACCGGCACCTGCACTGGTGGCAAGGCCTCCTGCACCGACTGCTGGCTCAACAAGGCCACCGGTTCACTGTCGCGCAGGGTGTAGGCCAGGCGCTCACGGGGATAGGCCGGGTCCAGCGGCACATAACCGGCACCGGACTTGAGGATACCTAAGAGGCCGATGATCATCGCCGGGCCGCGTTCGACGCAGATGGCCACCCGGTCATCCGGGCGCACGCCCAGGGCCAGCAGACGATGGGCCACCTGGTTGGCACGGGCGTTGAGCTCGCCGTAGCTCAGGCTTTCGTCCTGATGCACCAGCGCCACGGCGTCCGGCCGCTCGGCCGCGCGGGCCTCGAACTGCTGGTGAATCAACGCGGAGGCGGCATAGGTCTTGCCGGCCTGGTTCCAGTGCTCGAGCAGTTGCTCACGCTCGCTGGCCGGCAGGATTGAAATCGCCTGTACGGCGCTCTCTGGTGCCTGCTCCAGGGCCTGCACCAGGCCGTCCAAGGCACTTTGCAGATAGCCGCAAAGACGTTGTGCACCGATGGCAGTCGCCACCAAGGCCGTGAAGTGGAACCCGTCCCCCAGGTCGTCGACGTTGAGGGTCAGCGGATAGTTGGTGCGCTCTTCGGCCCCGCCCAGCACCTGCATGCCCTGCCAGGCGCTCTGCGCCTGCTCGGTCACGGCCAGGCTGCTGTGGCGGTAGTTGAGCAAGGCGCTGAACAACGGCAGCGGCGCACTCACGGCACTGCAACGCTGGGCCAGTGCCAGGGAGGCGTGCTCGTGCCCGAGCAAGGCGGTCAGTTCGGCGTGGGTGGTCTTGACCCCCTCACGCACGCTTTGACCACCAAGGGTCACCCGTAGCGGCAAGGTATTGATAAACATGCCCAGGGCCCGGTCGGCGCCATCGCCACCCTGCATGCGGCCCAGCAGCACGGTACCGAAGACCACCTGGTCACGGCCACTGGCCTGCCCCAACACCTGGGCGAAAGCCAGGTGCACCAGACTCGCGGCACTGACCCCGAGCTGACGGGCCTGGGTCCGCAGGCGCAGGCTCAGGCCGGCGTCCAGTGCGAGATCGGCCTGTTCGATATCGCTGCCGTCACCCTGCACATCCTGCAGGCCGAACGGCAGGGTCGGTTCGTCGATATCGCCGAGACGTTCGCGGAAGAACCGTTCGTGTTCCTCCTGGCTCACACCGAGGCGGGCCTGGGCCACATAGTTGCGATACGGCACCGGGCTGCCCAACTGCGCGGCCTCTCCCAGCAGGTACGCCTGGATTTCCTGACGCACCACCTCCAGGGCCGTGTGGTCCAGGGCCATGTGGTGGAAGCGCAACATCGCCACCCAGCGCTGCTGTCCTTCGTCCTCGGCGAACACCAGTTGCATCAGCGGCGCCTGGGTCACATCCATCCGCGAGTAGCGGGTATCGAAACGTTCCTTGAGCTGGTCCGCCACCTCACCAGAACGCGGATCGAACGCCAAGGTCTCGTAGTGCAACCGGGCCTGGCGCAAAACCACCTGGACCGGCTCGTCGAGACCTTGCCAAAGCACGGCGGTGCGCAGGATGTCATGCCGGTCGATGACCTGTTGCAGCGCCTGGGCAAAGGCGTCCAGCCGCGAGCGGTCCGGCACCGTGAACAGGGCGTGGAGGACGTAGGGATCGCCTGCACCGGCCGACAGGTGGTGATAAAGGATACCTTCCTGCAAGGGTGCCAGCGGGTAGATATCCTGCACATTCGCCGCACCACCCGGCACGCTGGCGACAATACGATCGATAGCCGCCTGGTCGAGGCTGAGCAGCGGCAACATCGCCGGGGTGATGTGCTCGCAGCCGGCCGGGATGAGGTTGGCCGGAACGACGATTTCCCGCCCGCCGCCCACGGCAGCGGCCAGGGCCGCCAGGGTCGGCTGGCTGAAGAGCGCCTGCACATCGACACTGAGGCCGGCCTGGCGCATATGGCCGATCAGACTGACGGCCAGTAGCGAATGGCCGCCCAACTCGAAAAAGTGATCGTGACGCCCGACCTGCTCGACTTTGAGCAAGTCGCTCCAGATCCGCGCCAGAGCGATTTCGGTTTCGCCTTGCGGAGCCTCGTAGCCACGGCGGACCACGGCGTCGAGGTCCGGTGCCGGCAGGGCCTTGCGGTCCAGTTTGCCATTCGGCGTCAGCGGCAGTTTTTCCAGGGCGACGTAGACGGCCGGGACCATGTACTCCGGCAGTTTTTCCTGCAGGTGGCGGCGCAGACTGTCGATCTCCACCGAGGCATGACCCTCGGCCAGGGCGTAGTAGGCCACCAGGCGCTTGTCGCCCGGCACGTCCTCGCGGGCGGTGACCACCGCTTCGTGGATCGCCGGGTGTTTGGCCAGGCGGGCATCGATCTCGCCCAGTTCGATACGGAAACCGCGGATCTTCACCTGGTCGTCGTTACGGCCCAGGTATTCGATGTTGCCATCCGCCAGGTGGCGGCCGAGGTCGCCGGTGCGGTACATCCTTGCCGAAGCGTCCTGACTGAACGGGTCCCGGAGGAAACGCTCGGCGGTCAGGTCGTCACGGTTCAGGTAGCCGCGGGCCACGCCGGCACCGCCGATGTAGATTTCACCCGGTACGCCCAGCGGGACGGGCTGTTGTTGCTCGTCCAGCAGGTAGAACTGGGTGTTGCCCACCGGCTTGCCGATATGCGGGGCGAAGCCCTCATCCCGACCCATCGCCACCCAACTGGAGTAGGTGGTGGTTTCCGAAGGGCCATAGAGGTTGCACAGGCGTTGAACGCCGGTTTTCTCGAACAGCGATTCCACCAGGCTGCGCTTGAGCGCTTCACCGGCCACGTTCACCGTGTGCACCGATTGCGGCAGGCCGTCGATTTCCAGCAGCGCCTTGAGCGCCGAGGGAACAGTGTTGATCAGGCCGATATCGTGCTCGCCGTGCTGCAGTTCCAGGACGTTTTTCACCACCTCGATGCTCCCGCCCGAGGTCAGCGGTGCAAAGCACTCGTAGACCGCCAGGTCGAAGTTCAGCGAGGTCGAGAACAGGGTCTTGTCCAAGGCTCCGTTGTCGAAGGCCCCGTGGGCCCAGGTCAGGAAGTTCACCGTGTTGCGGTGTTCGATCATCACGCCTTTCGGCAAGCCGGTCGAACCCGAGGTGTAGATCAGGTAGGCCAGGTGTGCCGAGGTCAGGCCCGGCACCTGTGGATTCCGGACGGACTCGTCCTGCCAGGTGCCCTGATCCAGATTGATCACCGGCACCGATACGCCGGTCAACAAGTTCTGAGTCGCGTTCTGGGCCAGCACCACGGCCGGCGCACTGTCCTGCAGCATGTAGGCGATCCGCTCGGCCGGGTACCCCGGATCCAGCGGCACATAGGCGCCCCCGGCCTTGAGAATCGCCAGCAGGCCGACGACCATCTCGGCGCCGCGCTCGACACAGATCCCCACGCGGGAGTCCGGCTGCACACCTTGCTTGCGCAGGGCATGGGCCAGGCGGTTGGCCTGCTCGTTCAGTTCGCGATAGCTGAGTTTCCTACCGTCATGGACCACCGCCAGGGCATCCGGCGTCAGTTCCACCTGGGCCTCGAACAACCCATGAATGGTCTGCGCCTGCGGATACTCCAGCGCGGTATCGTTGAACGCCACCAGCAACTGCTCGCGCTCGTTGGCCGGCAGGATCGGCAGGCGGTTGAGCGCGACGGTCGCAGCTCGTTCCAAAGCCTGGACCAACTGCTCCAGCGCGGTCTGCATATAACCGCACACCCGCTGCGCATCGATTCCGCTGACCGCCTGCACGGTCAGGCTGAAACCTTCGCCCAGATCATCCAGGCACAGGATCAGCGGATAGTTGGTGCGCTCTTCGCCACCCAGTACCTCGATCCCCTCCCACAACTGCACCGTCTCGCCGCTCACCGTATCCGCCGAGCTGTGCCGGTAGTTGAGCAAGGTGCTGAACAACGGCGTCGGCGCAGCCACCCCGCTGCAACGCTGAGCCAGGGACAATGGGGCATGTTCATGCCCCAGCAACGCGCTCAACCGCGCATGGGTCGCCTTGACCCCGGCACGCACATCCTGCTCGCCGACGGCCACCCGCAGCGGCAAGGTGTTGATGAACATGCCCAGCGCCCGGCGAGTCCCCTCGCCGCCCTGCATCCGCCCCAACAGCACGGTACCGAACACCACATCGCTGCGTCCGCACAGGCGCCCGAGTACCTGGGCCCAGGCCAGGTGATGCAGGCTCGCCACGCTCACTCCCTGCTGCCGGGCCTGGGTGCGCAGGCGCCGACTCAGTTCGGCGGGCAGCGCCCGGGTCGCTTCCTCGACGCCACGGCCGTCGCCACGGACATCCTGCAGGCCGAATGGCAGCGTTGGCTCGTCGACGTCGCCGAGCATCTCGCGGAAGAACCGTTCATGGGTCTCGCGGCTCACGCCCAACCGGGCCTGGGCCACGTAGTTGCGATACGGTACCGGCGTGCCCAGCGTCCGGGCCTGGTCATAAAGGTACGCATGAATTTCCTGCTGCACCACTTCCAGGGCGGCGTGGTCGATTGCGATGTGATGAAACAGCAGCATCGCCACCCAGCGCCGGTTGACCGCATCGTGGGCGAAGGCCAGCCGCAACAAGGGCGCCTGGCTGATATCGAGGCGGTAATGCCGTGGGTCGAAACGTTGCTGCAATTGCTCGATGGCGGCGCCGGCGACCGGATCGATGTCGATTTCCGTGATCGCCAGCCGGGCCTGACGCCAGACCACCTGCACCGGCTCGTCCAGGCCTTCCCAGACCACGCTGGTGCGCAGAATGTCGTGACGGTCGATGACCTGCTGCAAGGCCGCGGCGAACTCGTCGAAACGCGCGCGACTGGCGATCGCGAACTGCGCCTGCAGGACATAGGGGTCACCCTGCCCGGCGGCAATATGGTGATAGAGAATACCTTCCTGCAAGGGCGCCAGCGGGTAGATGTCCTGCACATTGCCCGCACCGCCGGGGACCGTGGCGACAATCTGTTCGATGGCCGCCTGGTCGAGCTTGACCAGCGGCAACATGTCCGGGGTGATGCGCGTACAACCGGGCGGAATGGCCAGGGCGGGAATCTCCACCTCGCCGGCCTTGCCACTGGAGTATTCGCCAGCGTTGATCAGCTCGATCAGCGCCGCCTTGTTGTCGCGCAGCATCGCCAGCACGGCGGGCTCGCTGAGGGACTGTCGTCGGCCGCTGACTACCAGTTGGTCGCCCTTGACAGCCAGTTGCACATCCTTCTCTTTCAATACGGCCAACAGTTCGATCACGCTCACAGAACAATCTCCATTCTTTCCATCGTTGCCGCGTATTCAGATAAGGTGGGGTGTTCGAACAGGTCCCTGACGTCAGCCTCCAGCCCCTCCTGGCGCATCCGTTCCATGAGGCTCACGGCCAGCAGCGAATGGCCGCCCAGCTCGAAGAAATGGTCATGTCGGCCGACCTGCGCGACACCCAGCAGTTCTTGCCAGATCCCGGCGATCAGGGTTTCGTTTTCGCCTTGCGGGGCCTCGTAGCCACGGTTGATCAGCGCATCCCCGTCCGGGGCCGGCAGAGCCTTGCGGTCGAGCTTGCCGTTGGGGGTCAGCGGCAAGGCATCGAGACGCACATAGGCCACCGGGACCATATAGGGCGGTAATTGCCCCAGCAGCCAGCCGCGCAGGCTGTCGATAGCCGGCTCGTTATCGGCGGACTGGAGGGTGTAGTAGGCCACCAGGCGCTTGTCGCCCGGCACGTCCTCGCGGGCGGTGACCACCGCTTCGTGAATGGCCGGGTGTTTCGCCAGGCGGGCATCGATTTCGCCCAGTTCGATGCGGAAACCGCGGATCTTCACCTGGTCGTCGTTGCGGCCCAGGTATTCGATGTTGCCGTCTGGCAGGTGGCGGCCGAGGTCGCCGGTGCGGTACATCCTTGCCGAAGCGTCCTGGCTGAACGGGTCCCGGAGGAAACGCTCGGCGGTCAGGTCATCGCGGTTCAGGTAGCCACGGGCTACGCCGGCACCACCGATGTAGATTTCACCCGGGACGCCCAGCGGGACAGGCTGTTGTTGCTCGTCCAGCAGATAGAACTGGGTGTTGCCCACCGGCTTGCCGATATGCGGGGCGAAGCCATCCTCTCGATCCATCGCCACCCAGCTGGAGTAGGTGGTGGTTTCCGACGGGCCGTAGAGGTTGCACAGGCGTTGAACGCCGGTTTTCTCGAACAGCGATTCCACCAGGCTGCGCTTGAGCGCTTCACCGGCCACGTTCACCGTGTGCACCGATTGCGGCAGGCCGTCGACTTCGAGCAGCGCCTTGAGCGCCGAGGGAACAGTGTTGATCAGGCCGATATCGTGCTCGCCGTGTTGCAGTTCCAGGACGTTCTTCACCACCTCGATACTGCCGCCCGAGGTCAGCGGTGCAAAGCACTCGTAGACCGCCAGGTCGAAGTTCAGCGAGGTCGAGAACAGGGTCTTGTCCAAGGCTCCGTTGCCAAAGGCCTCCTGGGCCCAGGTCAGGAAGTTCACCGTGTTGCGGTGTTCGATCATCACGCCCTTGGGCAGGCCGGTCGAACCCGAGGTGTAGATCAGGTAGGCCAGATGGGCCGAGGTCAGGCCCGGCACCTGTGGATTCCGGATGGACTCGTCCTGCCAGGTGCGCTGATCGAGGTTGATCACCGGCACCAATACGCCGGCCAACAGGTCCTGGGTCGCGTTCTGGGCCAGCACCACGGCCGGCGCACTGTCCTGCAGCATGTAGGCGATCCGTTCTGCCGGATACGCCGGATCCAGCGGCACATAGGCGCCCCCGGCCTTGAGAATCGCCAGCAGGCCGACAACCATCTCGGCGCCGCGTTCGACACAGATGCCCACTCGCGAATCCGGCTGCACACCCTGCTTGCGCAAGGCATGGGCCAAACGGTTGGCCTGTTCGTTAAGCTCGCGATAGCTGAGTTTCCTGCCGTCATGGACCACCGCCAACGCGTCCGGCGTACGCTCCACCTGGGCCTCGAACAACCCATGAATGGTCTGCGCCTGCGGATACTCCAGCGCGGTGTCGTTGAAGCCCACCAGCAACTGCTCGCGCTCGTCGGCCGGCAGGATCGACAGGTTGTCGAGTGCCGCAGCCGGTGACTGCTCGAGCGCATCGACCAGGCGTTCCAGCGCCGACTGCATATAGCCGCAGACGCGTTGGGCTCCGACCTTGTCAGTCACCAGCACCGTCAACTCGAGCCCGTCACCCAGGTCGTCGACATTCAAGGTCAACGGGTAGTTGGTGCGCTCCTCTGCGCCCAGCACCTCGATACCTCGCCAGGCCTCGAGCGCCTCAGCCGAGGGTTCGGCCGCGACACTGTGGCGATAGTTGAGCAGCGCGCTGAACAGCGGCAGCGGCGCAGCCACACCGCTGCAACGCTGGGCCAGCACCAACGGCGCATGTTCATGACCCAGCAGCGCCGTGAGTCGGGCGTGGGTCGCCCGGACCCCGTCCCGAGCCCCCTGTCCCGCCAGCTCCACACGCAGCGGCAAGGTGTTGATGAACATCCCCGGTGCCCGGTCGACGCCCTCGCCGCCCTGCATCCGGCCCATCAGCACGGTGCCGAACACCACGGTGCGCTTGCCCGAAACCTTGCCCAGCACCTGGGCCCAGGCCAGGTGCACCAGGCTGGCGACACTCACCCCCAGCTGGCGGGCCTGGGCCCGCAGGCGCGAGTCCACGCGGTGGTCCAGGGCCAGGCTGCCTTTCTCGATATCGCGACCATCGCCCTGCACATCGAGCAACCCGAACGGCAGGGTCGGTTCATCGATATCCCCGAGCAGTTCGCGGAAGAATCCTTCCTGGGCCTCGCGGCTCGTGCCCAGGCAGGCCTGGGCCACATAGTTGCGATAGGGCACGGCGGCACCGAGCTGGCCGGCCAGGCCCAGCAAGTGTGCCTGCATATCATGGAGGACCACTTCTATCGCGGTATGGTCGAGGATCATGTGGTGAAACAACAGTATCGCCACCCAGCGTCGATGGGGCCGGTCCTCGGCGAAGACCAGCCGCATCAGCGGTGCCTGGGTCATGTCCAGGCGCGAATGACGGGGATCGAAGCGCTGTTGCAACTGCTCGACGATCTCGCCTTCGGCTGCATCGAGTTCGACCTCTTCCAGAGACAGCCGAGCCTGACGCCAGACAACCTGTAGCGGTGTTTCCAGCCCCTGCCAGAGCACGGCGGTGCGCAGGATGTCATGACGGGCGATCACGCTTTGCAAGGCGTCGATAAAGGTGTTCAAACGCTCACGGTCGGCCATCTCGAACAGCGTCTGCAGGACATAGGGGTCGCCCTGTTCAGCCGCCAGGTGGTGATAGAGAACCCCTTCCTGCAGGGGGGCCAGCGGGTAGATATCCTGCACATTCGCCACGCCGCCGGGCACCATGGCCACGACACGATCGATCGTGGCCTGTTCAAGGCTGATCAGCGGCAGCATGTCCGGGGTGATCCGCTGGCAATCCGCGGGAATCAGGTTGGCCGGGATTTCCAGCTCGCTGCCCTGGCCCGTCGCTATCGCAAGGGCCGCCAGGGTGGGTTGGTCGAACAGAACGCGTACATCGGCCCTCAGACCGACCTGGCGCATGCGCCCGACCAGGCTGACCGCCAACAGCGAGTGACCGCCCAGTTCGAAGAAATGATCATGGCGGCCGACCTTTTCGATACCCAGCAGTTCTTGCCAGATCCCGGCCAGGCGTATTTCGATGTCCCCTTGCGGCGCTTCATAGCCGCGGCTGACCAGCGCCGCCAGATCCGGCACCGGCAGCGCCCGACGATCGATCTTGCCATTGGCGGTCAGCGGGAAAGCCTCCAGACCCACGTAGGCCGAAGGCACCATGTACTCCGGCAGTCGCTCCAGCAGGTAGGCCCGCAGCGCCTCGATCTCCAGCGTGACATCGGTCGAGCTGTAGTAGGCCACCAGGCGTTTCTCGCCGGGATGGTCCTCGCGGGCCAGGACCACCGCCTCCTGGATCGCCGGATGCCCGGCCAGGCGGGTTTCGATCTCGCCCAGTTCGATGCGCAGGCCACGGATCTTCACCTGGTCGTCGTTGCGCCCCAGGTACTCGAGGTTGCCATCGGCCAGCCAGCGCGCCAGGTCGCCGGTCTTGTACATCCGCGCCTCGGGTTCGCCGCTGAACGGGTCCTTGAGGAAACGCTCCGCGGTCAACGCTGCACGCCCCAGGTAGCCACGGGCCACGCCGGCGCCACCGACATACAGCTCACCCGGTACGCCCAGCGGCACCGGATGCAACTGCTCGTCGAGCAGATAGACCCGGGTGTTGTCCACCGGCTTGCCGATATGCAGCGCCGCGGTCCCCCCTTCCATCAGCCCCGAGGTCGCCACCACCGTGGTTTCCGTCGGACCGTAGTTGTTGACTAGGGCAAACCGCTGCCCCTCGGGGAACTGCCGCAGGCGGTCGCCGCCGATCAGCAAGGTACGCAGGGTCGGGTGCTGCAACGACTGGCTGAAGGCGTACTCGGCAATCGGCGTCGGCAGGAAGCTCACCTCCAGTGGCTGTGCCAGCCACCAGTTCAGCAGGCCGTCGATATCCTCGCTGCCGGCGGTTGCCGGGGGCAGGTGCAAGGTCGCCCCGGCGCACAGCGCCGGCCAGATTTCCCAGGCCATCGCGTCGAAGCCGAAACCGGCAACGCTGGCGGTCTGGCCACCCGCCGTCAGCGCGAAGGCGCGGCAGTGCCAGCTCACCAGGTTGGACAACTGGCGATGCTCGACCATCACGCCCTTCGGTTCACCCGTCGAGCCCGAGGTGTAGATCACATAGGCCAGGTTGGCCGCGCCCAGCGTGGCGACCACCGGATTGTCCTGCGGTTGCGCGTCGACACCCGCCACACGGCGGGCCTCGGCGTCGAGCAGCAGCACCGGCACCTCGACCGCCGGCAGCCGTTCGTGCAGCTCGGCCTGGGTCAGCAGCACCCGTGGTGCGCTGTCGCGCAGCAGGTAGGCCAGGCGCTCCGCCGGGTGGGATGGATCGATCGGTACATAGCAGGCGCCGGACTTGAGGATCGCCACCAGGCCGACCAGCGTGTCGAGGCCGCGCCGGGCACAGATGGCGATGCGATCGTCAGGTTGCACGCCGAGGCCGAGCAGGTGATGGGCCAGTTGGTTGGCCTGGCGATTCAGTTCGGCATAGGTCAGGCTTTGCCCGGCCTGAACCACCGCCAGCGCATCGGGACTGGCCAGGACCCGGGCTTCGAACTGCCCGGCAAGGGTCAGGTCGGCAGGGTAAGGCACGGCCGCAGGATTGAAATCCTCCAGCAGGTGCCGACATTCGACAGCCGAGAGCACCGACAGCGCGGAAAGTGGGGTCTGGGGCGCCCGCTCCAGGGCATCGGCCAGATTCACCAGAGCTGTGTGCATGTAGTCGCAAATCCGTTGCGCACCGGTGCCCGCCAGGGTACCGACGCGCAGGGCAAAGTCTTCTCCCAGGTCGTCCACCGACAGCGTCAGCGGGTAGTTGGTCAGTTCCTCGCCGGCAATGGTCTCGATCCCGCTCCAGACCGACGGTTCGGCAATCTCACTCGTCAGGTGACGGTAATTCAGCAGCGAGCTGAACAGCGGCAGCGGCGCGGCCACGCCGCTGCAGCCTTGCGCGAGGATCAGCGGCGCATGCTCATGCCCGAGCAGGGCACTCAGGCGCGCGTGGGTGTTCATGATCCCTTCGCGCACGCTCTGCCCACCCAGCGCGACGCGCAAAGGCAAGGTATTGATGAACATCCCCAATGCCCGGTCGGCACCCTCGCCGCCTTTCAGGCGTCCCAGCAGCACCGTGCCGAACACCACGTCATCCTTGCCCGCGACACTGCCCAGGACACGGGCCCAGGCCAGGTGAAAGAGACTGGCGGCACTGACGCCCGACTGCCGGGCCTGAATCCGCAGACGGCGGCTGAGGTCACTGTCCACAGGACATTGGGCCTGTTCGAGGCCGCGGCCGTCGCCCTGCACATCCTGCAGCCCGAACGGCAAGGTGGGCTCATCGACATCGCCCAACATTTCACTGAAGAATTGCTCGTGTTCGGCCTGGCTCACGCCCAGGCGGGACTGGGCAACATAGTTGCGATAAGGAATCGAGGCCGGCAGCTGCTCCTCTCGTCCCTGCATATGGGCTTCGACTTCAGCCACCAGCACCCCGACCGAAGTGGCGTCGTTGACCAGATGGTGGAACTGCAACAGACCGGTCCAGCGCCCGTTGGGCCGGTCTTGCGCATAGTCCAGGCGCAGCATCGGCGCCTGGCGAATATCCAGGCGGACCTGTGGGTCGTCCAGTCGGGCACGCAATTGCTCGGCGATATCAGCGACCTGAGGATCCAGCGACACCTCGCTCACCGTCAGGGCAGCCTGACGCCAGACCACCTGCACCGGTTCGTCCAGACCTTCCCAGACCACGCCGGTACGCAGGATATCGTGACGCGCAATCACCGCTTGCAGGGCCTGGACGAAGGCCTCGACCCGCGCCCGGCTGTCGAAGTTGAACATTGCGTGTTGCAGGTAAGGGTCGGCGTGGTCCACGGCCAGGTGATGGTGATACAGGATACCTTCCTGCAACGGCGCCAACGGATAGATATCCTGCACGTTCACCGCACCCTTCGGCACGCTTGCCACCACGTGGTCGATCTGCGCCTGGGTCAGGCTGACCAGCGGCAACAGGTCCGGGGTGATCCGCTCGCAGCCTGCGGGGATCAGGTTGCCCGGCACCACGATTTCCGTGCCGCTGCCCACCGCCGCCGCCAGGGCCGCGAGGGTCGGTTGACGGAACAGCACCCGCACGTCGGCGCTCAACCCGGCCTGGCGCATACGCTCGATCAGCGTGACCGCCAGCAGCGAATGCCCACCCAGTTCGAAGAAGTGGTCATGCCGCCCCACCCGCTCAACAGTGAGGACCTCGCTCCAGATTCGCGCCAGGGTGATTTCGATGTCCCCTTGCGGCGCTTCATAGCCACGACTGACCAGTGCCGCCAGATCCGGCACCGGCAGCGCCCGACGATCGATCTTGCCATTGGCGGTCAGCGGGAAAGCCTCCAGACCCACGTAGGCCGAAGGCACCATGTACTCCGGCAGTCGCTCCAGCAGGTAGGCCCGCAGCGCCTCGATCTCCAGCGCGGCATCGGTCGAGCTGTAGTAGGCCACCAGGCGTTTCTCGCCGGGATGGTCCTCGCGGGCCAGGACCACCGCCTCCTGGATCGCCGGATGCCCGGCCAGGCGGGTTTCGATCTCGCCCAGTTCGATGCGCAGGCCACGGATCTTCACCTGGTCGTCATTGCGCCCCAGGTACTCGAGGTTGCCATCGGCCAGCCAGCGCGCCAGGTCGCCGGTCTTGTACATCCGCGCCTCGGGTTCGCCGCTGAACGGGTCCTTGAGGAAACGCTCCGCGGTCAACGCTGCACGCCCCAGGTAGCCACGGGCCACGCCGGCACCGCCGACATACAGCTCACCCGGTACGCCCAGCGGCACCGGATGCAACTGTTCGTCGAGCAGATAGACCCGGGTGTTGTCCACCGGCTTGCCGATATGCAGCGCCGCGGTCCCCCCTTCCATCAGCCCCGAGGTCGCCACCACCGTGGTTTCCGTCGGACCGTAGTTGTTGACCAGGGCAAACCGCTGTCCCTCGGGGAACTGCCGCAGGCGGTCGCCGCCGATCAGCAGGGTACGCAGGGTCGGGTGCTGCAACGACTGGCTGAAGGCATACTCGGCAATCGGCGTCGGCAGGAAGCTCACCTCCAGTGGCTGCGCCAGCCACCAGTTCAGCAGGCCGTCGATATCCTCGCTGCCGGCGGTTGCCGGGGGCAGGTGCAAGGTCGCCCCGGCGCACAGCGCCGGCCAGATTTCCCAGGCCATCGCGTCGAAGCCGAAACCGGCAACGCTGGCGGTCTGGCCACCCGCCGTCAGCGCGAAGGCACGGCAATGCCAGCTCACCAGGTTGGACAACTGGCGGTGCTCGACCATCACGCCCTTCGGTTCACCCGTCGAGCCCGAGGTGTAGATCACATAGGCCAGGTTGGCCGCGCCCAGCGTAGCGACCACCGGATTGTCCTGCGGTTGCGCGTCGACACCCGCCGCACGGCGTGCCTCGGGGTCGAGCAGAAGCACCGGCACCTCGACCGCCGGCAGCCGTTCGTGCAGCTCGGCCTGGGTCAGCAGCACCCGTGGTGCGCTGTCGCGCAGCAGGTAGGCCAGGCGCTCCGCCGGGTGGGATGGATCGATCGGTACATAGCAGGCGCCGGACTTGAGGATCGCCACCAGGCCGACCAGCGTGTCGAGGTTGCGTCGGGCGCAGATGGCGATGCGATCGTCAGGTTGCACGCCGAGGCCGAGCAGGTGATGGGCCAGTTGGTTGGCCTGGCGGTTCAGTTCGGCATAGGTCAGGCTTTGCCCGGCCTGGACCACTGCCAGGGCATCGGGACTGGCCAGGACCCGGGCTTCGAACTGCCCGGCAAGGGTCAGGTCGGCAGGGTAAGGCACGGCAGCGGGATTGAAATCTTCCAGCAGATGCCGGCGTTCGGCGTGCGACAGCAGCGCCAGGTCACGCACCGCCACATCCGCCGTGCACTCCAAAGCCTCGACCAGCTCGGTCAAGGCCGTCTGCATATAGCCGCAGACCCGCTCACCGTCGACTCCGGCCGTGACCTGGACGCTCAACAGGAAACCTTCGCCCTGATCGTCCACCGACAAGGTGCAAGGGTAATTGGTCCGTTCGAGCACGCCGAGCACCTGGGTTCCGGCCCACTGATCGCCACCGCTGGCTTCGCGTGCCGGGCTGTGCCGGTAGTTCAGCAGCGCGCTGAACAGCGGCGACGAGGCCGCCACCGCACTGCAACGCTGGGCCAGGACCAATGGCGCATGTTCGTGCCCGAGCAGCGCGGTCAGGCGCTGGTGGGTCTGGCGCACCGCATCGCGCACCCCGCAGGCGCCAACGTCGACGCGCAACGGCAGGGTGTTGATGAACATCCCCAGCGCCCGATCCGCGCCCTCGCCGCTTTGCATCCGCCCCAGCAGTACCGTGCCGAACACCACGTCGTCACGCCCACTGACGCCACCCAGCACCCGGGCCCAGGCCAGGTGATGCAGGCTCGCCGCGCTCACCCCCAGTTGCCGGGCCTGGGTGCGCAGGCGTTGGCAAAGATCCGCCGGCAGATCGCGGCGGACTTCCTTGACACCCCGCCCGTCGCCCTGCACCTGCAGCAGGCCGAACGGCAGGGTCGGCTCTTCGACATCGCCGAGCATCTCGCGGAAGAACGCTTCGTGCTGCTCGCGGCTCACCCCCAGGCGCGCCTGGCCCACGTAGTTGCGGTATGGCATGGCTGCCGGCAGTTGCCCGGCCACGCCCTGCAGATGGACGAGCATCTCTGCGCTCATCACGTCCAGCGCGGTGTGATCGAGAGCGATATGGTGGAACAGCAGGATCGCCACCCACCTCCGGTTGGCCGGATCCTCGGCGAACGCCAGGTGCATCAGCGGGGCCCGGGTGAGGTCCAGGCGACATTCGCGGGGGTCGAAGCGACGCTGCAACTGGCCGAGGATATCGCCCTCGGCCGGGTCCAGCGGCAATTGCTCCTGCGGCAGTTCGACATGGCGCAGAACCACTTGCTGCGGCTGCTCCAGACCTTGCCAGAGCAACGCCGTGCGCAGAATGTCATGGCGATCGATCACCGCTTGCAGGGCGTCGGCAAAACGGCGCAGCTGAGCCAGGTCCTGCAGGGCAAAGGTCGCCTGCAGCAGATAGGGATCGCCCTGTTCGGCACTGATATGGTGATAGAGGATACCTTCCTGCAACGGCGCCAGCGGGTAGATATCCTGCACATTGCCGACACCGCCAGGCACGCCGGCGACGATACGGTCGATGCTGTCCTGGTCCAGCTGGGTCAGGGTCAGCATATCCGGGGTGATGCGCTCGCAGTGGGCAGGAATGCCATTGGCCGGCACGACTATCTCGATCCCGCCACCCACGGCGGCCGCCAGCGCCGCCAGGGTCGGCTGGCCGAACAGCACGCGCACGTCGGCACTCAGGCCGGCCTGGCGCATGCGCTCGATCAGTTTCACCGCCAGCAACGAATGACCGCCCAGCTCGAAGAAATGATCCTGGCGGCCGACCCGTTCGACACCCAGCACTTCGCACCAGAGCGCGGCCAGGCTGGTTTCGATGGCACCGACCGGGGCCTGGTAGTCGCGGCTGACGAAGGCATCGGCCGAAGGTTCGGGCAGCGCGCGGCGGTCCAACTTGCCGTTGGGCGAAACCGGGAGTTTTTCCAGGTGCACATAGGCCGCTGGAATCATGTAGTCGGGCAGCAACGCCTGCAAATGCAGGCGCAGGTCATCGGCCTCGGGAAGCGCCTGGCCGTCCTGCAGGCTGAAATACGCCACCAGGCGTTTTTCGCCGGGACGGTCCTCACGGGCCAGTACCGCCGTGTCCCGCAGGCCAGGGTACTGGCCCAGGCGCGCCTCGATTTCGCCCAGTTCGATACGGAAACCGCGAATCTTGATCTGGTCGTCGTTGCGACCCAGGTAGTCGATATGACCGTCGGGCTGCCAGCGACCCAGGTCACCGGTCCGGTACAGGCGCGCCCCTTCGGTGGTGGCGAACGGATCGGCGATAAAGCGTTCGGCGGTCAGTTCATCACGGTTCAGATAGCCTCGGGCGACGCAGGCTCCACCAATGTAGATCTCCCCCGCTACCCCCACCGGCACCGGCCGGCGTTGTTCATCGAGCAGGTAGATACGGGTGTTGGCCACTGGCTGGCCGATGCTCGGCAAGGTCGGCCAGGCCTGTGGATCGCCGCTCAGGGTCAGGGCCGTGGTGACGTGGGATTCGGTCGGGCCATAGTGGTTGTGCAGACGCGCCGCGTCCAGACGCTCGAAGAAGCGCCGCATCGGCCCGGTGATCCGCAACTGCTCACCGGCGGTGATCACATCCTGCAAGGCGCAGGCCGGCTGCCCGGTTTCGGCCGCCATGGCCTCGGCCAGGGCTTGCAGGGCAATGCACGGCATATACAGCCGTTCGATGCGCTGCTGGCAGATATGCTGGAACAGCCGGCGGAAATCCAGGCGGATATCGGCATGGATCAGCGACAGCTCGCCACCGGCACACAGGGTGCTGAAGACTTCCTGGAACGCCACGTCGAAACCCAGGGCGGCGAACTGCAAGGTACGCTGCACGGGCCGGCCCTGCTCGGCGGCCTGGGCAATCTGCCACTGCATCAGGTTGACCAGTGGCGCGTGGGGCATGGCCACACCCTTGGGCTGGCCGGTGGAACCCGAGGTGTAGATCAGGTAGGCCAGGTGCTGCGGGGTCAGTGCCGGGAGTTGCGGATTGTGCCGGGGCGCGGCGTCGATGCCGCTCTCGCCCCTGGCCTCGGCCTCCAGCCGCAACACCGGCATGGTCGCCTGGGGGAAACGCTCGCGCAGGCCCCGCTGGGTCAGCAGCACCCTGGGGGCGCTGTCTTCCAGCATATAGGCCAGGCGCTCGGCCGGGTACGACGGGTCCAACGGCACGTAGCCGGCACCGGCCTTGAGAATGCCCACCAGGCCGGCGACCATTTCCAGGCTGCGCTCGACACAGATCGCCACCCGGTCGTCGGCGCCGATGCCCTCGGCGATCAGCCGGTGGGCAATCTGGTTGGCCCACTGGTTCAGCTCGGCATAACTCAGGCGCTGGCCTTCATAGGTGACGGCCACGGCGTCAGGTTGTGCGGCAGCGTGGACCTCGAACAGTTGATGGACCAGCAGTCCTGGCGGATAGGCGCGATCGAAGGCGTTGAAGTCCTCCAGCAGTTGCCGGCGCTCCCGCGGCGGCAACCAGTCCAGGCTGTGCAGTGGTGCATCGGGCCGGCTGTCCAGCGCTTCGGCCAGTTGCTCCAGCACGGTATGCAGGTAGCCGCAGATCCGTTGCGCGCCGACTCCGGCCACGGCCTGAACGGTCAGGCCGAAGGAATCCCCCAGATCGTCCACCGACAGCGACAGCGGATAGTTGGTCCGTTCCTCGCCACCGAGCACTTCGACACCACCCCAGATCCTGGCCTGACCGACGTCCTCGGGTGCCTGGGCACCCACGGCGGCATGCCGGTAGTTCATCAGCGCGCTGAACAACGGGGTCGGCGCCGCGACGCCACTGCAAGCCTGGGCCAGCGACAACGGTGCATGTTCATGACCGAGCAAGGCCGCCAGTCGCCCGTGGGTCGTGCGCACGGCTGCCTGGATACCCTGCTCCCCTGCCGCGATTCGCAACGGCAGGGTATTGATGAACATGCCCAGGGCGCGATCGGCGCCCTCGCCACCGTGCAGGCGGCCCATCAGCACGGTGCCGAAGACCACATCCTGGCGAGCGGACAGACGCCCCACCACCTGCGCCCAGGCCAGGTGGTGCAGGCTGGCGTTGCTCACCCCCAGGCGCCGGGCCTGATCCCGCAGCCGCCCGGCCAGGACCGGATCCACCGGCAGGTGGGCCTCCTCGATGCCGCTGCCGTCGCCCTGCAGGTCCTGCAGGCCGAAGGGCAGGGTCGGCTCGTCGACATCGCCGAGCATCTCGCGGAAAAACGCCTCATGCTCTTCACGACTCACCCCCAGGCGAGCCTGGGCGACATGGTTGCGATACGGCACCGAAGGCGCCAGCTCGGCGCCCCGGCCCTGACTGAAGGCTTCGATCTCCCGGCCCAGCAGGGCCAGGGAAGTGGCATCGTCGATCAGGTGATGGAACAGCAGGACCGCGACCCAACCGCCGTTGGCGGCATCCTCGGCGTAGTGCAGACGCATCATCGGAGCCTGGTGCAGATCCAGGCGCATCCGGCGCGGGTCGAAGTGCTGTTGCAACTGGGTCGCCACGTCACCTTGATCCGGATGCGGCAGGAACGCCTCGAGGCGCAGCCGGGCCTGGCGCCAGACCACCTGGACCGGCTCGTCCAGTTCCTCCCAGGCCACGCTGGTGCGCAGGATATCGTGCCGGTCGATCACCGCCTGCAAGGACTCGCTGAAATCCAGCAACCGTTCGAAACGGTCGACCCGCAGCAGAGCCCGCAACAGGTAGGGATCGCCCTCGTCGCTGCTCAAGTGGTGATAGAGAATGCCTTCCTGCAATGGCACCAGGGCATAGATATCCTGGACATTGGCCGCGCCACCCGGCACGCCGGCGACCACGCGGTCGATCTGGGCCTGGCTCAATCGGGCCAGGGGCAGCATGTCCGGGGTGATGTGCCGGCAACCGGCGGGGATGCCGTTGGCCGGGACCTGCACTTCGCTTGCGTGGCCGCTGGCGGCCGCCAGGGCGGCCAGGGTCGGCTGACCGAACAGCACCCGCACATCGGCCTTCAGGCCGACCTCATGCATGCGTTCGAGCAGTTTCACCGCCAGCAGCGAGTGGCCGCCCAGTTCGAAGAACTGATCGTGGCGCCCCACCCTGTCCACGCCGAGCAACTCGGCCCACAACCCGGCCAGGGTCACTTCCACCGCGCCCTCGGGGGCCACGTATTCGCGCCGGGCATAGGCCTCGGCCGCAGGCGCCGGCAGGGCCTTGCGATCGAGCTTGCCATTGGCGGTCAGCGGGAAGGCCTGCAGACTGACGAAGGCGCTCGGCAGCATGTATTCGGCCAGCGTCAGGCGCAGTTGCTCGCGCAGTTGCACGGCGTCCAGCTCGACGCCGGCGGCAGCGATGACATAAGCCACCAGGCGCTTGTCACCCGGCTCGTCCTCGCGCACCAGCACCAGCGCATCACGCACGCCCTCGCAGGCGGCCAGTTGCGCCTCGATCTCGCCCAGTTCGATACGGAAACCGCGGATCTTCACCTGCTCGTCGTTACGCCCCAGGTACTCCAGGCTGCCGTCGGCCAACCAGCGACCCAGGTCGCCGGAGCGGTACATCCGCGCCCCGGGGGCCGGGTCGAACGGATCGTCGAGGAAGCGTGAAGCGTTCAATTCCTCACGGTTGAGATAACCCCGGGACACGCCCGCGCCGCCGACATACAACTCGCCCACCACGCCAGGCGGTACCGGATGCCCATGGCCATCGAGCAGGTACAGGCGCAGATCGGGAATCCGTTTGCCGATCGGACTGGCTCCCACGCGCTGGGCATCCTCGGCCTGCAACGGGTAGTAGGTCACGTGCACCGTGGTTTCGGTGATGCCGTACATGTTCACCAGTTGTGTACCGGCATTCACGGCCCGCGCATACCAGGGCTTGAGCATCGCCGTGTCCAGCGCCTCACCGCCGAAGATCACCTGGCGCAGGGCATGGGGCCGGGCGTTCTCGCCCTGGGCGGCAATCAGTTGGCGGAACGCGCTCGGCGTCTGGTTGAGCACTGTCACCCCGGCGCTGCACAGCAGTGCGTAGCAATCCTGTGGCGAGCGGCTGACCAGTTGCGGCACGATCAGCAGACGCCCGCCGTGCAGCAGCGCGCCCCAGATTTCCCAGACCGAGAAGTCGAAGGCGAACGAGTGGAACAGCGCCCAGGTGTCCTGTTCGTTGAAACCGAACCAGTCCTCGGTGGCCGTGAACAGCCGCGCGACGTTGCGGTGCTCGACCATCACGCCCTTGGGCAGACCGGTGGAGCCGGAGGTGTAGATCACGTAGGCCAGGCTCGCAGGCGTCAGCCCCGGCACCTGCGGATTGCGGACGGACTCGTCCCGTAGATCCAGATCATCGAGATTGATCACCGGCACCTGTACCGGCGGCAAGGCTTCCTGCACCGACTGCTGGCTCAGCAGGGCCACCGGTTCACTGTCGCCCAGGGTGTAGGCCAGGCGCTCACGGGGATAGGCCGGGTCCAGCGGCACGTAGCCGGCACCGGACTTGAGGATACCCAAGAGGCCGATGATCATCGCCGGGCCGCGTTCGACGCAGATGGCCACCCGGTCGTCCGGGCGCACACCGAGGGCCAGCAGGCGGTGGGCCACCTGGTTGGCGCGGGCGTTGAGCTCGCCGTAGGTCAGGCTTTCGTCCTGATGCACCAGCGCCACGGCGTCCGGCCGCTCGGCGGCGCGGGCCTCGAACTGCTGGTGGATCGTCTGCGTCTGGGCGAACGGCTGCTGCCCGGCATTCCAGGCCTGCAACTGCGAGGCATCGCTCGCATTGAGCACGGAGAACGCGCGCACGGGCAACTGCGCATTCGCCAGCCCCTGGTCCAGCACATGCTGCAGGCGCTCGGCCATCGGCTCGATCTCGTCGGCCTGGAAATACGCCTCGTTGTAGATGTAGTGCAGCCGGGATTCATCGTCGTGGAGGTTGGTGCGCAGGTGGATGGCCAGCGGCGTCTGTTCATGATCGTTCGAGGACTTGTACACCCGGGCGCTCGATTGGCCGAAGCGGATCAGGTAATGGTGCGGCTCGTAGGAGAATGTCAGGTCGAACAGCTGCAGACGGTCGGTACGGCGCAGTTCCAGCAAGCGGTTGAGATCGCTGAGCGGAAAACGCTGGTAGCGGTAATCCTGCTTGACCGCCCGACAGATGCCCTGCACCAGCTCGGCAAACGACAGCTCATCGCCAAACCTCAGGCGCACCGCGCTGAGTTGGGTAAACAGCCCCAGGGTTTTCTTGAACTTGGCATTGGAACGGTTGAGGATCGGCACGCCGACCACCAGCTCATCGCGCGCATGGATCCGGGTGAAGTAGACATACAGTACCGCCAGCAGAACGTGGAAACGCGAGGCCTGAACGCTCTGGGCCAGTTCGTCGAGGCTGATGTCGAAGTGCCGGGCAAAACCGCAGGTGAAATGGCCGCTGCGGATCGGGCCTTCGCCCTGGGCCTGGAGGTGGCGTGGGGGCAGCAAGGGTTCGGGCAGCTCGCTGTACTTTTCCAGCCAGTAGGCCTGGTCGTGGGCGAAACGCGGCGACTGGCGGTAAGCGTGGTCGTCCTCGATGAAGTCGACATAGAACGGCGCCGTCAGATCGGGCGTACGCTCATCGAGCAGTGCGTTGTAGAGCTGACCGAGAGAAGCGAAGAGCGCATCGATACCCCAGCCATCGAGCACGATATGGTGGGCGTGGATGACAAAGTAATAGCGCTGCTCTTCGACCCTGAGCAAATGCAGACGGAACAACGGGCCGCCGCGCATCTCGAAGGCCGTCTCGATCTGGCGTTGCATCCAGCGCTGGGCAGCCTGCCGGGGATCCGCCTCGCCCCGCAGGTCGATCGGTGCCACGCACATCGGCAGTGTTTCGGCAAAGGACTGCAGCGGCACGCCCTCCTCGTCGCGCTGGTCGAGCAGGACCATGCGCAAGGCGTCGTGCTTTTGCATCAGCAGGTCGACCGACCGCTGGAACACCTCGGGATCGAGGTGCCCCTCGATATCCAGATAGCCGCCGATGTTGTACAGCGGCGAGTCGCCTCGGGTCATCTGGTCCAGCCAGATATTGCGTTGGGCAGCGGTCAGAGCAAACGCCATACATTTCTTCTCGCAAAGGGTCGGCCTCACCACGACGAAAAGGTGGCGATAGCTAAAAGTTGAGTCGGGTCCGGGGGCGACCTCGCCCAGCCTGGCGGAGCCGCCTCCCGGGAAGCGTCAAGAAGCGCTGGTATTCAGGCGCGCTTGCCCTGTACCGCACAATTCACGTCGGAGACGATCTGCCCGTCCACCAACTTGATGATGCGATCGGCCAGTTGGAAGTACTGGTCATCGTGGGTGATGATCAGGACTGTCTTGCCGCGGCGCTTGAGATCCGGCAGCAGCTCTTCGTAGAAGAAACGCTTGAACGGCGGGTCCTGGTCGGCGGCCCATTCGTCCAGCAGGTAGATCGGCCGATCTTCCATGTAGGCGCAAACCAGGGCCAGGCGTTTCTGCTGCCCATAGGACAGCGCCTTGGTCGTCGAGTAGCCCATCCCCTCGATGCTGATCTTGTCGGCCAGGCCCAGGGTCGCCAGGTATTTCTGCGCGAGTTCCGTGCTGGCATCCTCCTGCTCGTCCGGGCCGATCAGGCGGTTGAACAGCTGGAAGTCGGAGAACACTGCGGAAAACAGGTCACGGTAGTGGTTGCGCGAGGTGTCGGTGATCGGCTTGCCGTCGAGCAGTACCTGCCCCTCCTGGGGGATGTAGAGTCCGCTGAGCACCTTGGCCAGGGTACTCTTGCCGCAGCCGTTGCCACCGACGATATAGATCAACTCACCGGCACGTACCGTCAGGTCGATGGGCCCCAGGGCAAAACCGGAGCCGCTGATCGGATCCACGTAGTTCATGCGCACATTTTGCAACTGGATGCTGTTCCAGTCCCTCTTGTGATCCAGGAACAGCACGTTGGCGGTTTCGCTGGCGAGGGCTTCGGGTTCGGGATGCGGGTCGTTGATGGAGAAACCGAACTCCGCCAGGCGGGCACTGGCGACACGTCCCTGGGCCAGCAGCGGCATGGCGCTGACCAGCAGCGACAGCGGGCCCATGATGTACAGCACGGCCAGCACACTGGCGCTCAGGGTCTTGCTGTCGATTGTGCCGGCCATGGGGGCCACGAACAGCAGGCAACCGATCAGCAGCGACAAGGTCAGTTGACCGACATTGTCGGCCGCGGTGTACCAGAGCCGTTCGAAATAGTTGTAGCGGGCCACCTTGGTCGAGGACTCCTCGATCGCCGAACGGCTGAACCAGCGGCGGCGAATGCCGTTCAGCTTGAGCTCCTTGAGACCGAACACCAGGGCATGGGTGTATTCGTTGAACGCGGTGAACTCGTCGCGCACCTTGCGGGTGACGCTCATGCCCCCCATGAAAAAGCTCATGTAAAGCGTGACCCCCAGCACGATCAGGCCCATGGTCAGTGCGAACACGATCCAGGACAGATAGGCCAGGTAGCCGATACCGAACAGAAACACCGCCGTTTCCACCAGCACCGTCGGCATGATCACCAGGGTACTGTTCAATTGCGGGATATCGTTGGTGAGCATGGTCAGGACATTCGGCGCCCCGCGGCGATCGACCTCTTCCAGGGGCGTCACCAGGATCCTGCGGCACAGGGCAATACGCAGGCGGGTCATGATGCGCATGCTGGCATAGGCGGGAAACAGCGCGGCGCCATTACGGAACAGCAGCGCCACCACGCTCAGACCGACGAACCAGTACACCGTCTGCCACTGGAAGCGCTCCTCGTGGATCGCCTGGTTGATCACATTGACCACCGCGATGGAGGCCACGCCGCTGATCACCCCGGTCAACAGGGTCATCAGGGTCAGCCAGGGATGGTTGCGCCACAGCAGGCGCATGACCGAGCCGGGTTTGGCCTTTTTCTCTTGCCCGTTGTTCATTGGTGACTGTCCTTGAATGCTGGGGCCCGCTCGCCGGCCGGCCGTTTAAAGTCCTGGGAGACCCGGCGTGGGGTCGTTCAGACGGGCTTCCAGACATCGTCCCGGGCGGTCATTTCACCCATGGCGACGACGATCAGCCGAGGTTCCTCGTAGGGGTCGCGGGCATGGGCGGCGAGCATGTTGTCCAGCATCACCACATCGCCCTTGCGCCAGTCGAAACGCACTGCGCAATCCTCGTAGGCCTCGCCGATCAGGGCCATGACCGAGTCTTCGATCGGTGAGCCGTCGCCATAGCTGACCAGCCGTGGCAGGCGGTCGGCACCGAACATGTCCAGCAGGTCCTCGCGCATCTCCTCACCCAGGCAGAATGGATGGTGCAGTTGCACCTGGTTGAAGAAGCAACGCTCACCGGTGAACGGATGGGTGATCACCGCCGGACACTGGGTGCGGATCTGCAGGGTATCGGCGTCGAGCCACTCGAAATCGGTGCCCTGCTCGCGGCAGCGCTGTTCGACGACGTCACGCGAGGAGGTGCCGAAGAACGATTCCCAGCCCGGTTCGACACCGGCGGTAAAGGTGCGGCTGTACATCAGGCCCTTGCGTTCGAAGCGCTCGACCACCTCGGCCGGCAGGCGCCCGAGCACCTGCCGGATATCGGCCAACGGCGTCGCCCCGCCGACCCGCGAGGGTTGTTCGCAGAAGAACCATTGCTTGCGCGGCCAGCTCTCCAGGTGCGAGCTTTCGTTGTGGTAAAGGATCATCTCGCGTTCGGGATAGGGCGTGGAGCGATAGACATTGCGCCCACCCTCCTTCTTCGGCAGGTCGCCGTAACTGCCATGCAGGCCCGGCGACAGCGCCTCGGCGAAGGTTTCGAAGGCCGCGACCGAACCCAGGTCGAAGCCGCGGAACAGCAGCGCGCCGTATTGGCACAGCAACGCCTCGACCGCCTCGCGTTGCGTGGATGCCCACAGCGCCGGATCCAGGCCGGCCGCGACGGGCTCGACCACCACCGGCAGGCTGATGCCGGGGGCCAGGAAGGACAGGCGCACCAACGGGTCGCCCACTCCATCGGGCCAGGCCGGCGAATTCGGCAGTTCGTCAGCGGTGAAAACCGGCGCAGCGTTAGCTTGAAGACTCATTGAACACTCCTGGACCACAGCCCCTCACATCCACGTTGTATGGCGCGAGACCGAACCGGTCCCAGCGCCGCGCAAGGATAAGAACATCGATGGCGGGGAGCTGTCTGTCACTGCAAACCGGGACAGGCGCCGCGTATGCCGCCCGTGACGGCTTTGTCCCCATTTCCCGCGACAGACGCCGGCGACCGCTCAATGCTGAAATGCGGCCACTGCGGATCGTGCCGGCTCTTTCGCAATGGGTCCCCAGGCCGCAGGGACGTCTCAAGTGCAGCGCAACTCGTCAAGGCGCCGATTCGCTGCACCTGGTTATTACACAGGAGCGTAAGTCATGCCGATCAAGAACACTGGCGAATCGGTCAACACCGCGCCAGCCCCTCTCACGTCCGGTGCTTTCCTGCATGAGATATTCGGTGCACGGGCGCGTGAGTTTCCCGAGCGAACGGCGGTGTCCGACGCCACTCGGACATTGAGCTATGCGCAACTCGACGCGCTGTCGTCGAAGCTCGCGGCGCGCCTGCGCCATGAGGGCGTGAAGGATGGCATGCGTGTCGGCATGTACCTGCCACGCAGCGTCGATCTGGTCATCAGTCTGCTGGGCATCCTCAAGGCCGGCGGTACCTATGTCCCGATCGATCCGCAGTATCCGGGCAAGCGTGTCGAGCACATCGTGCGCGACAGCGGCCTGAACCTGGTGATCGGCGACGCCGCGAACCTGCCGCAGAGCCCGGCCCTGCGCGTGCTGCCACTCGACCAACTGCTGTCCGCGCCGGCACTGGAGCCGAGTGCCGATGTCGGCCGTCGCGACCCGGACCAGGCCACCGCCTACATCATCTACACCTCCGGTTCCACCGGTGAGCCCAAGGGCGTACAGGTTGCCCACGGCAACGTCAGCCGCCTGCTGGAAAGCACACAACGCGTCTACGGCTTCAACGCCCAGGACGTCTGGTCGATGTTCCACTCCATCGGTTTCGACTTTTCGGTCTGGGAGATCTGGGGCGCCCTGGCCCACGGCGGCCAGGTCAGCGTGGTGCCGTATGACGTCTCCCGCTCTCCGAGCGCCCTGCGCCAATGGCTGTCGGACCAGCGCGTGACCGTGCTCAGCCAGACCCCATCGGCCTTCCGCGGCCTCGACGAGGCCGATCGTGGCAGCAAGGCGCCCCTGGCCCTGCGCTATGTGGTCTTCGGTGGCGAGGCGCTGCCGACCACCGTGCTGCGTTCCTGGGTCGCGCGCCATGGCGACCAGAAGCCGGCACTGATCAACATGTACGGCATCACCGAAGCGACCGTTCACACCACCTTCAAGCGTGTGCTGGGCCAGGACCTGGAAACCGGCGCGATCGTCTCCGTCGGCCAGCCGCTGGATGGCTGGCGGCTGCACCTGCTCGACGCCAACCAGGCAGCGGTGCCCCGGGGCACGGCCGGCGAACTGTATATCGAAGGCGCCGGCGTGGCCCAGGGCTACCTGAACCGTGCCAGCCTCAATGCCGAACGGTTCATCCAGTTGCCCGGCACCTCGACCCGCGCCTACCGCACCGGCGATCTGCTGATCCTGAGTGAAGACGGCGAGTACCGTTACGCCGGTCGTTGCGACGAGCAACTGAAGATCAGCGGTTTCCGCATCGAGCCGGGCGAGATCGAGGCCTGCCTGCAGACCAGCCCGAACGTGGCGGCCGCCCATGTCGGCGCACACGACTATGGTGATGGCGACCTGCGCCTGGTGGCCTATGTGGTCCCAAGCCATGGCCTCGGCGCCTGGACCGAGCAGGTCCGTGGTGAAGTCACCGCCCTGGTGGCCGCCAGCCTGCCGGACTACATGCGTCCTTCGACCTACCTGGCCCTGGCGCAGTTGCCGGTGACCGCCCATGGCAAGATCGACAAGCAGCAACTGCCCTCGCCCACCGGCGGCGTCACCCCGGTCGGCGCGGCCGGCAACCCGGAGCTCAACCAGGTCGAGCAGTTCGTGCTCAAGGTGTGGAACGAGGACCTGGGCCTGAGGAACATCGGTCTGAACGACGACTTCTTCGATTTCGGCGGCACCTCCCTGGCCCTGATCCGTTCGCTGAACAAACTCAAGACCCACTTCCAGATCAGCCTCGACCCCGGTGTCCTGGCGAACGGCGCAACCGCCAAGGTGCTGGCCGACTATATCTCCCGCACGCAACTGGCTCCCGAACAGTTCGTGCTCAAGGTCTGGAACGAGGACCTGGGCCTGAAGAACATCGGTCTGAACGACGACTTCTTCGATTTCGGCGGCACCTCCCTGGCCCTGATCCGCTCGCTGAACAAACTCAAGACTCACTTCCAGATCAGCCTCGACCCCGGTGTCCTGGCGAACGGCGCGACCGCCAAGGTCCTGGCCGACTACATCTCCCGCAACCTTGTTCAAGCCCATTGACCAAAAGGAAAGACCCGTGAGCAAAAAATTCGCCCTGACCCCGGAAGAACGCGCCTCGTTCGAAAAGAACGGTTTCATCGGCCCATTCGATGCCTATTCGCCGGAAGAAATGAAAGAGGCCTGGAAGCGTACCCGCCTGCGCATGCTCGACCGTAGCGCGGCGGCCTACCAGGACCTGGATGCCATCTCCGCCGGCACCAACATCGCCAACTACGACCGTCACCTGGATGACGACTTCCTGGCCGATCACATCTGCCGCGCGCAGATCTGCGACCGCGTCGAAAGCATCCTCGGCCCGGACGTACTGTGCTGGCGCACCGAGTTCTTCCCCAAGTACCCAGGCGATGAAGGCACCGACTGGCACCAGGCCGACACCTTCGCCAACGCCTCCGGCAAGCCACAGATCCTCTGGCCGGAACACGAGGACTTCGGCGGTACCATCACCGTCTGGACCGCGTTCACCGACGCCACCATCGCCAACGGTTGCCTGCAGTTCATCCCCGGCACCCAGAACAGCATGAACTATGACGAAACCAAGCGCATGAGCTACGACCCCGAGGCCAACAACAGCTCGGTGGTCAAGGACGGCGTACGTCGCGGTTTCTTCGGCTACGACTATCGCCAGTTGCAGATCGACGAGAACTTCAAGCCCGACGAATCCGCCGCCGTGCCGATGGTGATGAAAGCCGGCCAGTTCATCATTTTCTGGTCGACCCTGATGCACGCCTCCTACCCGCACAACGGTGAGTCCCAGGAAATGCGCATGGGCTTCGCGTCGCGCTATGTGCCGTCGTTCGTGAAGATCTACCCGGACTCCGATCACATCGAGGAATACGGCGGTCGCATCAGCCTGGAGAAATACGGCGCGGTACAGGTGGTCGGTAACAAGACGCCGGACTACAACCGCCTCGTGACCCATACCACCCGCGGCAAGAAATTCGAAGTGGCCTGATCCCTACCAGCCTGACGACAGTTGGCCTGCGCAATGTGCCTACAGGAGTTGAAATCCATGACTATTTCCACCGACGCAACGTTGCGCCTGTGCGAGACCGTGAGGATGCTTAGGCACCTTGCCATCCACCTGCCCGATCCCGTTTGCCTGAGCTTTCTCGCCCACGGCGATGGCCCGCTCCCCGAGCAGGCCTCGCCCAGCGTCAGGGCCACGGAACGCGCGGTCAACGCCGCCTTTGCGCGGATCGGCGTGCATGCCCTGCAGTACCTGCACGGGGGCGAGGCCCAGCTGTCGTCCTTCGAATACTTTATCAGCCGCAAGATCTGCGAGGCGCTCGACTACCGCTACGATCACTTCGACGATGACGAAGAGAGCATGGCCTTCAAGCGGGCGCTCAAGCATTTCGATTTCAGCGGTGCCGCGCCGCACATCGAGGCGCTGCACCTGACCACCCGCGACAACGTCGCCCTGTCGGTCTATGCCGGCACCCACCGGGAGCGTCCGGCAATCGTCCTCGCCCTGCCCTGCGGCATGCCCTTCGACCTTTGCCGCGACTGGTTCGACGCACTGAGCGAACGCTTCTTCGTGGTCACCTGGGAGACCCGCGGGCTGTTCGGTGCCTGCGAGTCCTTCGATGGCATCGCCGTGGACACCCAGGCCCAGGTCGCCGACCTGATCAGCGTGATGAATCACTACGAACTGTCCACCGCCCACCTGATGGGCATCTGCGGCGGCGCGGTGATCGCCCTCAGTGCCGCCGCGGCCCACGGCGACCGGGTCAGTTCCCTGAGCCTGTGGCATGGCGACTACAACCTGGGCGACGACAACCTGCGCACCGCCCATCAGCAGAACTTCGAGTGGCTGATGGAAGCCGCGGCCCAGGACCGCCACGAGGCCAGCGACCTGCAGACGATGTTCCTCGACCAGGCGACGCTGGCCACCACGCCCGAGCCGATCGCCCATGTCGCGCTCTATCCCTACGTCAACCCGGAGCTGTTCTATCGCTATGCGCGCCTGAACGACGCCTTGAACAAGACCGAGCTGGCCTCGCAGCTGGCGCGGGTCGCGGTACCGACCCTGGTGGTCGCCGGCGACGCCGATGCCACCACGCATATCGGCGGATCGCGCCACATCGCCGCCTCGATCGAGGAGGCCACCCTGCATGTGGAACGCGATGGCAGCCACCTGGCGTTCTTCGAGTCCACCCAGCTGGCCAAGCAGACCGCCTTCAACTTCCTGGAAGAAGTCCTGCAGCCGACTTTCGCCTGACGGTTGCGGACAGACAACAAAAGGGGGCTTGCGCCCCCTTCTTCGTTCCTGCCGCCGGCGACGGCCAAAGCGGCCCGTTTGCGCGGACCGCTGCGTCCGCTATCAGGCGGCGATCATGTTCTTTTCGCGATAGAACTCGAGGTACAGAACGGTACGGAAATCCCGCGAGGCATTGACCGCGAAGTGATCGAGCGAGCCATCGAAGATCACCAGGTTGCCATTGGTGCTCTGGTTGAAGTTGCCGTTGACGTTGAGGTAGGCGTAGTTGCCGGTGACGGGAGCATCGATGGTCAGTTGCATGTGCAGCAGCCCCTCCTCCCAGGTGCCGGTATGGGCATGGGTGCCCAGGAACACGTTGGGTTCCATGCGCAGCAGGGCACAGAGCTTGACCCCGGGGATCTGGGTCAGCAGCTCGATGGTTTCCGGCATCGCCTCACGGGCATAGGGAATCGGTGTGTCGTAGGCCATCAGGCCATACTGGGTCCACTCGGGCATCACTTCCATGTTGTCGCCCCAGCCCCAGATCCAGCCGTACTGACCACCGGCAGCCATGTGTTCATCGACTTCGTTGACGATATCGGTGATCTGCTTGCCGACCCGGTTGATGGTCAGGGTCGGCGCATTCAGGGCGAGAAACTCCTTGCGAATCACCTCCCAGTTGTTGGCCAGGTGCTGAAGCTTGGGGAAGTGACTGGGATCATAAAATGACGGACGCATAGGTCCTCCTCTATCGATTGTTGTCGGCTCGGATGGCGATGCGGGCGCAGTCCTGACGACTGCGCGAGAGCCTGCAAAGGTTGACCCAGCGCCCCTGGCCTGTCTGTCACGGGAATCTGGTACAACAGGCCCGCCACGCGGCCTTCAGGGCTTTTTCACAGGGCGTCGGCCTGTACCGGATCAGCCGTGTGCCGCGGTGCCGCCTCGGGCTGCGCGCCCTCCAGGCGGCGCATCGGCCCATGGCACAGGACACTCAGGGCCAACAGCGCAAAGCAGGCCCCGGCCGCCACGAACAGCATTGCCACCCCGCGCCCCGGGCCGACCCCCAGCCAGCGTCCGATCGATTCGGCATAGGCCCCGCCAGGCACCAGCGCCGGTTGAAACCAGTGGTCGACCAGCAGGCCACCGACGAAGATCGTCAGGCTGGTGGTGGCAATGGTCAGCATGCTGATCAGGGCAAAGACACTCGCCCGGTTGCCGGCGGGGATCCTGCGCATCCAGAGCGAGTTGACACTGGCGTCGGCCACGCTCGCCGCGGTAATGGCGACAAAGGCCAGCGAGCAGTAGGCAAAGGCGTGGGAGACCACACCCAGGGCAATCACACACAGCGCCAGCAACAGATCAGCCGCGGCCACCAGGGCCATCAATCGTCGCGGGTTGCCCATGGATATCAGCAGCCCGGCACCGGCGAGCCCGCCCAGGGCCGCCCAGGTGTAGGCCATGCCCAGGGTCTGGCTGCCCAGGGTGGACAGCAGCAACGGCGTCATCATCAGGGTGGCCAGCGACAGCATGGCATTGCGCAGCATGGTGTAGACCAACAGGCCGGCCATCAGCCGAGTGCCGGCAAAAAACCTCAGGGCGGCCGCGACGTTCCCCATCGCTCCGTGCAGCACCGTGCCCTTGGCAGGGCTGTCAGGTCGTTCGCAGGACTGCCGCAGATGGGAAAAGGCCTTGATCACCAGCAAGGTGCCGGAGCAGAAGGTGATCAGGTCCACCGCCAGGATGGTCACCAACCCCGCGTGGGCCATGATCGCACCCGCCAGCAACGGCGCAACCAGCGCCGAGGCGTTCTTGCTGATCCCCATGAGGCCCGAGGCACGGGTGAACTTGTCGGGGGCGACGATCGAGTTGACGGCTGCCTGGTAGGCCGGCTTGCGGAAGGCCGAGACGATCGAGGCCAGGCAGTTGAAGATATACAGGTGCAGCGGCTCCAGGCGATCGAACCAGAGCAGCCCCATGACGGCGAAGAGCAGCAGCGCCAGGCTGACGTCGCAACAGATGATGATCAGTCGATGGCTGACCCGGTCGGCCAGCCCACCGGCCAACGGCAGGAACACCACCGCGGGCAGCGTCGCCGCCAACACCACGTTGGCGAAGGCCACTGCCGAGCCGGTATGGGAGTAGACCCAGACCCCGAGGGCGAACTCCATCAGGGCGGTGCCGACGATCGCCAGGGACTCGCCGCACCACAGAAAATAGAAACTTCGTCCCAGGTCGAAGGATGGCCGACGGCGCGAGAGGCTCATGGGCGCACATCGCGAGGGCTGAAGAGATCACTCACCTTCTGCGCCAGCTGCCAGGCCAGGGAGTAGGCCACCGCGCCCAGCACCAGCGGCGCCAGCCGGGAAAACAGATAGGTACGCAGCACCCGCCTGGCGATCGGCGAGCGGATATCGCCACTGACATGCAGGGGCGTCGGGAAGGTTGCCGCAACGGTGGCACCGAACGCGTCGTCCATCGATTGCACGGCGTGCCACCAGTACACCGGGATGTACAGCGCATCGCCCGGTTCCACCACCGTGCGCAGCGCCTTCAGGTCGCGCGTTCCGGGGAAGCGCCGGGTATCGATGTCATACAGGTAGCCCGCCTCTTCGATCACCGGCCGCAGCGCCCGCCAACTGGCCTCGTCCGGTGGCAGCAGGAGCACTTCCTTGGCACCGACCACCTGGGCCATGAAAGTCTCGTCGACCACATGGAAATGCCAGTCGGTATAGGAATTGCGGTAGAGGAAACTGCGATGGGGCGGGTAATGCCGGGATTTGGACAATTGCGGCATGAACGGCAGGCCGCCGACGTCATCCTTCATCTGCTCGATGGCCGAGCCCTCGGAAAAACGGCAGCTGTCCGCCACCAGGGGATCATGCCCCTCGCCCAGGCCGTCGAGAAACTCGTGAAACGGCATCTCCCGGTAAACCGTGTCGGCATACGCGGTCAGCGTCGCCTTGACCTCGGGTTTCGACCAGCCGATGACTTCCGAGACGATCTTCGAACGCACCACCACCGGCTTGTTGCGCGAGTTCGCCTTGAAGTAGTCCAACTGCTGCCATTTCTGGAACGCCGGCCAGTGGCGCACGGCATTCTTCACCAGGCACGGACGGTTGCGGTTGACGTAGCGACGGATGAATGCCTCCCGGGTAATCGTCAACGCATCGATCACTTCGACAGGGCCTGCCTGAGGATGGTTGGGAAAACGCGACAGACTCCAGAACTTCGACTCAGGGCGGTTCACTTCGGCAATCGATGACATGGTGCGACCCTCGCAAGAACACTCAGGGCCGTTGATATAACAGAGTCACACGCACGCGCCCAAACGCACCGATGCCCGCACCGCGCGGTTGTCCCTGCTTCCCATGACAGACATCAACGGGTGGATGCTCTAGCTTTTTTCGCACGCTTTCCCTCGTCCCGCCGACCGACAATCGAGCCTTCGCGCCGTGCTGTCCCTCGCTCGGAGACGAGCCCACTGATTTCTGCAAACAGGTGCTCCGAAATGGATTCGTCGACCGAAAAGCTGTCCGCGCAAACCAGCGTGTCCCACGAACTGGCTTCGGTCCAGCAGGGTATCTGGCTCGATCAGATCGCCCACCCTGATCTGCCCTACTACAACATCGGCATGTCCCTGGAGATCCGCGGCGAGATCGACATCCCGCTGTTCGAGAAAGCGATCGAAATGGTCGCCAACCGCAACGACACGCTGCGCCTGAGTTTCAGCCATGAAGGCGGCACCGGTCGCCAGCGGGTCTTGCCCGAGGTCAAGGTCAAGCTCGAAGTGGTGGAGTTTTCCGAGGCCGACGACGACGCCGGCCTGGCCATGGAGTATCTGCGCGAAGCCTTTCGCAAACCGTTCGAGTCCTTGACCGGCCAGCTCTGGGAGGCGCGCATGGTGCGTTGCGGACCAAAGCGCCATTACTGGCTCAACCGCTACCATCACCTGGTCACCGACGGCATCGGCGTGGCGCTGATCGGGCATGCGGTGGGCGCCGCCTACAACAGCCTGCTGGCCGGCAACGAGGAAGTCGCCGAGGGCCACTCCTACCTGTCGTTTCTCGAGGAAGACCGTGCCTACCTGCAGTCCTCGCGCTACGAGCGCGACCGTCAGTTCTGGCAGGAAGTCTACGCGCAACTGCCACCGCCGCTGTTGCAGCGCCGCGCCGACTTCAAGGCCGGCAAGGCCAACGAACTGGCGCCCAGCGCCCAGGTCCAGGCGATGCTGCCGCGGTCGCTGTACAACGCCCTGACGCAGTTCGCCAGCGAACGCAGCCTGTCGGTGGCCCATGTGCTGATCAGCGTGGTCGGCACCTATTTCTGCCGCACCGTGGGAGTCGATGAAATCGTCATCGGCATGCCGGTGCACAACCGCACCACCGCCCGCCAGAAAGCCACCGCCGGCATGTTCTCCTCGGTCAGCCCGATTCGCCTGGCGGTCGACCCGCAAGGTTCGCTGCTGGACCTGATGAACGCCGCCGGTGCGCAACTGCGTCGCTGCTACCGCCACCAGCGTTTCCCCATCGCCGAGCTCAACCGCACCCTGCGCCTGGCCCAGACCGGGCGTCGGCAGCTGTTCGACGTTTCGCTGTCGTTCGAAAGCCTCGACGGCGACGATCAGTTTGGTGGCACCTCGTCGCGGGTGATCACCATGGACAACGGCTACGAGCAGACGCCGATGGCGATTTTCGTGCGCGACTACCATCCGTTCGAAGACGTGCACCTGGACTTCAACTTCAACACCGCCTACTACAGCCTCGAAGAGGCCCAGCGCCTGCAACAGCGCATGTTCGCCATGCTCGAAGCGGTGCTGGAACAGCATGACACCCCCGTGGCGCACTTCCCGCTGATGGGCGAGGAGGAACGCCGGCAGCTGCAGGTCGGATTCAACGATACCGCCCGCGTCTATCCGCGCGACGTGCTGATCCACCAGTTGGTCGAACAGCAGGTCGCCCAGCGGCCGAACGCCTGTGCCGTACGCGGCGACAGCGGGCCGCTGCTCAGCTACGAACAACTCAACCGCCAGGCCAACCAGCTCGCCCACCGGCTGATAGAACTGGGGGTGGAACCCGATGCCCGGGTTGCCGTCAGCCTGCGCCGCGGCCCGGAGATGGTCATCGCCCTGCTGGGCATTCTCAAGGCCGGCGGTGCCTATGTGCCGGTCGACCCGGACCTGCCGAGTGCCCGCCAGGCCTACATGCTCGACGACAGCGCGCCACGTGCGGTCCTCACCGTCCAGGCGCTACGGGACGGGCTGCCGGCCCTGAACGTGCCGGTGCTGCTGCTCGACGACCCCGACGACAGCGCACAACTGGCGGCACAGCCGACCTTCAACCCGGATCCCCGGGTCCTCGGCCTGCTGCCCGGGCACCTGGCCTACGTGCTCTACACCTCGGGTTCCACCGGGACACCGAAGGGGGTGATGAACGAACACCTGGGCGTGGTCAACCGCCTGCTCTGGGCCCGTGATGAATACGCCGTCGACGCTACCGACCGGGTGCTGCAGAAGACCCCGTTCGGTTTCGACGTGTCGGTCTGGGAGTTCTTCCTGCCGTTGCTCGCCGGTGCCGAACTGGTCATGGCCCGTCCGGGTGGCCATCAGGAACCGGACTACCTGGCCCGGGTGATCCGCGAGGCCGGTATCACCCTGCTGCACTTCGTGCCATCGATGCTCGATCTGTTCCTGGAACATCGTGCCAGTCGCGACTTCCCCGACCTGCGCCGGGTGCTGTGCAGCGGCGAAGCCCTGCCCCGTGGCCTGCAACGACGCTTCGAACAACAACTGGCCGGTGTCGAGCTGCACAACCTCTATGGCCCGACCGAAGCGGCCATCGACGTCACCGCCTGGCAGTGCCGTCCCGGCGATCCGGGCGAAAGCGTGCCGATCGGTCGCCCCATTGCCAATATCCAGATGCACGTGCTCGATGCCCTGGGCCAGGTACAACCGCTGGGCGTGGCCGGTGAGTTGCACATCGGCGGTATCGGCGTTGCCCGGGGCTATCTGAACCAGCCTCAACTGACGGCCGAGCGCTTCGTCGCCGACCCGTTCTCCAGCGATCCCCAGGCGCGCCTGTACAAGACCGGCGACCTGGGCCGCTGGCTGGCCAACGGTGCCCTGGAGTACCTGGGGCGCAACGACTTCCAGGTGAAGATCCGCGGCCTGCGCATCGAGATCGGCGAAGTCGAGGCTGCCCTGGCCCTGTGCGCCGGGGTTCGCGAGGTGGTGGTGATCGCCCGTGAAGACGAGCCCGGCCAGGCGGAAAGCAAGCGCCTGGTGGCCTATGTCTGCGGCGAACCGGCACCCGCCGAACAACTGCGCAACGAACTGCTCAAGCACCTGCCCGAATACATGGTGCCCAGCGCCTTCGTGCACCTGGACAAGCTGCCACTGACCGCCAACGGCAAGCTCGACCGCCGTGCCCTGCCCGCCCCGGGCGTCGAATCCCTGGCCAGCAAGGCCTACGAGGCCCCTGTCGGCGAGACCGAAGTGGCCATCGCCGAAATCTGGAAAACCCTGCTCGGTCTCGACCAGGTCGGTCGTCACGACGGCTTCCTCGAACTGGGCGGCCATTCGCTGCTCACCGTGCAACTGCAGGCCCGCCTGCACCAGGAACTGGGGGCCGAGATCGACCTGCGCACCCTGTTCGGCATCGGCTCCCTGCAAGCCCTCGCCCAGTGCGTGGACCAGGCCGGCCGTTCCTCGGTGCAGAGCATCGAAGCCGTGGCCCGCGACCAGGACCTGCCGCTGTCCCTGGCCCAGCAACGCCTGTGGTTCCTCGACCAGCTCGACCACGCCGCCAGCATCGCCTATCACATGCCCGCGGCCCTGCGCCTGCGCGGCCAGCTCGACCGCCAGGCCCTGCACCGGGCCCTGGACCGTATCGTCGCGCGGCACGAAAGCCTGCGCACCACCTTCGAACGCCAGGGCGATCACGTCCGCCAGCGCTTCGCCCCAGAGGACATCGGCTTCAGTCTGCTCGAGCATGACCTGCGGGACCTGGACGAGCAGGCCCGGCAACAGGCCGTCGAGCGACTGGGCCGTGAGGAAGCCGGCGCACCGTTCGACCTGAGCCAGGGCCCGCTGATTCGCGGACGCCTGCTGCAACTGGCCGAGGACGAACATGTGCTGCTGGTCACCCAGCACCATATCGTCTCCGATGGCTGGTCCGTGGCCGTGCTGATCGGCGAGTTCAACCGCCTCTACAGCGCCTTCAGCCATGGCCTGGACGATCCGCTGCCGGCGCTGACCCTGCAATACGCCGACTACGCCGCCTGGCAGCAACAGTACCTGCAAGGCGAACGCCTGCAGGCCCAGACCCGTTTCTGGCGCGAGCACCTGAGCGGTGCGCCAGGCCTGCTGGAACTGCCGGCCGATCGTCCGCGGCCCCAGGTACAGAGCTACCGGGGCGCCACCCTGCCCCTGGAACTGCCGGCCACCCTCAGCAACCGGCTGCGCCAGTTCAGCCAGCAACAGGGCCTGACGCCGTTCATGACCCTGCTGGCCGCCTGGTCGATCCTGCTCTCGCGCCTGAGCAACCAGGCCGAAGTGGTGGTCGGTACTCCGGTGGCCAACCGGCCGCGCCAGGAAACCGAGGCGCTGATCGGCTTCTTCGTCAACACCCTGGCCCTGCGGGTCGATGTCCAGGCCCACGAACGCGTCGAGCAGTTGCTGGCGCGGGTCAAGGCCATCACCCTGGAGGCCTACGACCATCAGGACCTGCCGTTCGAACAGGTGGTCGAAGCCCTGCAGCCGGAGCGCAGCCTCGGCCACAGCCCGCTGTTCCAGGCCATGCTGGTGCTGGGTAACACTCCGCAGGACCAGGCGCTGTCGCTGCCCGGCCTGGAACTGACGCCACTGCCCCAGGCCAGCGGCACCACCCAGTTCGACCTGAGCCTGTCGCTCAATGACGACGGCGCAACCATCCGTGGCCAGTTCGAGTACGCCACCGATCTGTTCGACGCCAGCACCATCGAACGCTGGAGCCGCCACCTGCTGCGCCTGCTCGACGCCCTGCTCGGCGATATCACGCAGCCGCTGGCAACCCTGCCGCTGCTCGATCACCAGCAGCGTCGCGAACTGCTCACCGGTTTCAACCGGACCTACGTCCCGTTCGCCGAAGGCCTGCGCTTGCAGGACCTCTTCGAACAGCAGGTGCAGGCACGCCCCGAGGCCATCGCGGTGCAGGCCGAAGGCATCGCCCTGAGCTATGCCGAACTCAACACCCGGGCCAACCGCATCGCCCATCGCCTGATCGCCGCGGGCCTGCAGCCGGATGAGCGGGTGGCCCTGCTGGTGGAGCGCAGCCCGGAAATGATCGTCGGCATCCTCGCCATCCTCAAGGCCGGTGGCGCCTATGTGCCGCTCGACCCGAACTATCCGCAGGACCGCCTGCAACACATGCTCGACGACAGCGCGCCACGGGTGCTGCTGAGCCAGGGCGATCTGGCCCGGCAACTGCCGCCACTGTCGATTCCCAACCTGTCGCTGACCGACAGCCCCGGTAACGACGCCAATCCCCAAGTCGCCCATCTGACCTCGCGGCACCTGTGCTACGTGATGTACACCTCCGGCTCCACCGGCAAGCCGAAAGGCGTGATGCTCGAGCACCGTTCCGTGTGCAACCAGATCGGCGCCCTGCAGGAACGCTACGGCCTCAATCCAAAGGACCGCGTCCTGCAATTCGCCACCATGACCTTCGACATGTCCGTCGAGGAGATCTTCGGTGCCCTGCTCTCCGGCGCCACCCTGGTGCTGCGCTCGGATGCCTGGATCGCCGGCACCGCCGCCTTCGCCGCGCTGTGCGAGCAGTACGCGATCACCGTCGCCAACCTGCCCACCGTGTTCTGGCAACAGGTCGCCCGCGATGCCCATGTCCCCCTGCCGACCTCCCTGCGCCAGTTCATGATCGGCGGCGAAGCCGTGGGCAAACAGGCGGTGGCCCAGTGGTTCGAGCGGGAAACCCATCGTCCGGCGCTGTTCAACGCCTACGGTCCGACCGAAGCCACGGTCAACGCCTCGATCCGCCTGATGGAACGCGACAACGAAGACTTCCGCTCCATCGGCACGCCGGTGCGCAATACCCAGCTGCATGTGCTGGATGCCGCCGGTAACCTCGCGCCCCTGGGCGTGGCCGGTGAGTTGCATATCGGTGGCGTCGGCGTGGCCCGCGGCTACCTCAACCGGGCCGAACTGAGCGCCGAACGCTTCATCACCGATCCGTTCAGCACCGCCTCGGACGCCCGGCTGTACAAGACCGGCGACCTGGCCCGCTGGCGCGCCGACGGCACCCTCGAATACCTGGGCCGCAACGACGACCAGGTGAAGATCCGCGGCTTCCGGGTCGAACTGGGGGAAATCGAGGCCGTGCTGGCCGCCTGCGAAGGCGTCAGCGAAGCCGTGGTCGTGGCCCGGGAAAGCCAACCCGGCCAATCCGAAAGCAAGCGCCTGGTGGCCTACCTGTGTGGCGACGCCGTGCCCGTCGAGCAACTGCGCGCGGCCCTGCTGGAGGCCTTGCCGGACTATATGGTGCCGAGCGCCTACGTACACCTGGAGGCCATGCCACTGACCCCCAACGGCAAACTGGACCGCCGCGCCCTGCCCGCTCCGGGCCAGGAAGCCTTTGCCAGCCGCGCCTATGAAGCCCCGCGCGGCGAGGTCGAGCAGATCGTCGCCGGGGTCTGGCAGGACCTGCTGGGTATCGAGCAGGTCGGTCGTCATGACCGCTTCTTCGAACTCGGCGGCCACTCGCTGCTGGCCGTCAGCCTGATCGACCGGCTGCGCCAGCGCGGCCTGCATGCCAGTGTCCGCACCGTGTTCACCGCGCCCAGCGTGTGGGAGATGGCCCAGGCCATCGGGCGCGACAGCCAGGCCCTGTTCCAGGCACCGGCCAACCGCATTCCGGCCGGCTGTACCGAACTGACCCCGGACATGCTGCCGCTGGTGAACCTGAATGCCACGCAACTGGAGCGGATCGTCAGCGCCGTCCCCGGCGGGGCCGCCAATATCCAGGACATCTACCCGCTGGCGCCACTGCAGCAAGGTATCCTCTTCCATCACCTGCTGGGCCACGAAGGCGACGCCTACCTGGTGCGTTCGCTGATCGAGTTCGACGACCGCCAGCGCCTCGATGCCTTTGTCGAAGCCCTGCAGACGGTCATCGACCGCCACGACATCCTGCGCAGCTCGGTGCACTGGGTCGGCCTGCCGCAGGCCGTGCAGGTGGTCCATCGCCAGGTGCGACTGCCGCTGGAAACACTCACCCTGAGCCCGGACCAGGACCCGCGCAGCCAGCTGGAGCAACTGAGCGACCCACGACGGCTGCGCCTGGATCTGCAACAGGCGCCGCTGATGCGCGCCTGCATCGCCCGTGATCCACACGCCGAGCGCTGGCTGCTGGCCCTGCTCGACCACCACATGATCAGCGACCACGTGTCCCTGGGCATCGTGCTCGAGGAAATCCGTGCCCTGATGCAGGGCCAGGGCGCCGAACTGCCGGCTCCGCAGCCTTACCGGGAGTTTGTCGCACAGGTCCTCGCCACCCCGGCCGAAGTGCACGAGGGCTACTTCAGACGTCGCCTGGCCGATGTCGACGAGCCCACCGCACCGTTCGGCATCCTCGATGTCCAGGGCGACGGTGCCCGGGTCAGCGAGACCAGCCAGCATCTGGACCCGGCCCTGAGTCTGCGGATCCGGGCCCGTGCCCAGGCCGCCGGGGTCACTCCGGCCGTGCTGTTCCATATCGCCTGGGCCCAGGTGCTCGGGCGCTGCACCGACCGTGATGACGTGGTGTTCGGCACCGTGGTCGCCGGCCGTCTGCAAGGCTCGGCGGGGGCGGACCGCGCCCTTGGGGTGTTCATCAATACCCTGCCGGTGCGCGTGCAACTGGCCCGCTCCGGGGTCGGCTCACTGGTGGACGAGACCTATCGCGACCTCAGCGAAATGCTGGCCCACGAGCAGGCCTCCCTGGCCCTGGCCCAGCGTTGCAGCGGCGTCGCGGCGGGCCTGCCGTTGTTCACCACGCTGTTCAACTATCGCCATTCCACCGACGGCGGCTCCCTGGCCAACCAGGAGCACGTGCTGGCCTGGGATGGCGTGCGTTTCCTGAGCAACGAAGCGCGTACCAACTACCCGATCGAAGTGGCCGTGGCCGATGAAGGGGGCGGTTTCTCCCTGACCACCCAGGCCATCGACAGTATCGACCCACGGCGTATCGCCGACTACCTCGTCCACGCCGTGAGCGAACTGGTCGCTGCCCTTGAGCAGGACCCCGCGCGCCCGGCCGCCGACCTGAAGGTCGTGCCCGAAGCCGAACGGCAACAGTTGCTCAACGACTTCAACGACACCGCCACCGACTTCGGACCGGCCCAGCCGATCCATGCCCTGTTCGAGGCCCAGGTCCGTGCCAACCCGGATGCCGTGGCCCTGCTCTGCGAAGACCGCCAGTTGAGCTATCGCCAGCTCAACCGCCGCGCCAACCATCTGGCCCGGCAACTGCTGGCACTCGGTGTGCAACCGGACGAACGCGTGGCCATCTGCGCCGAACGCAGCCTCGACATGATCGTCGGCCTGCTCGGCGTGCTCAAGGCCGGGGCCGCCTATGTCCCCATCGACCCGGCCCACCCGGCCGAGCGCATGGCCTTCATGCTCCAGGACAGCCAGCCACGGGCATTGTTGACCCAGGCCGCGCTATCGCTGCCGGCCGGCGACCTGCCGGTGTTGCTGCTGGACACCGCCGAATCGCTGCAGGCCGTACAGGATGAGGCCTTCGACGCCAACCCGGTGGTTGCCGGCCTGACCCCGCAGCACCTGGCCTATGTCATCTACACCTCCGGCTCCACCGGCCAATCCAAGGGCGTGATGGTCGAGCACCGCTCGGTGTTCAACTTCTGGCACGTGCTGACCCGCACCACCCACCAGCACTGCCCGACACCCGCCACCGTGGCGCTCAATGCCGGCTTCTTCTTCGACATGTCGATCAAGGGCATCTCGCAGCTGTTCTCCGGACACAAGCTGGTGATCATCCCGCAACTGATCCGCGCCAGCGGCAACGAGCTGCTGGACTTCCTCGAACAGCACCAGGTGCACGCCTTCGACTCGACCCCGTCGCAGCTCGACACCCTGCTCGCCGCCGGCCTGCTGGAGCGTCGCAGCTACCAGCCGGTCAGCGTGCTGCTGGGTGGCGAGGCAATCAACGCCAGTACCTGGGAGAAGCTGCGCAACTGCCAGAGTATCCGCTTCTACAACATGTACGGCCCGACCGAGTGCACGGTGGACGCGACCCTCGACCTGATCCGCGACCTCGGAGAGAAACCGAGCATCGGCCGGCCGTTCGCCAACGTCCAGGTGCATGTCCTCGATGCCCGGGGCGAGCCCGCGCCGCTGGGCGTGGCCGGGGAAATCCATATCGGCGGCGTCGGTGTGGCCCGTGGCTACCTCAACCGCGACGCGCTGAGTGCCGAACGCTTTATCGCCGACCGCTTCAGCAAGGTGCCCGGGGCCCGCCTGTACAAGACCGGCGACCTGGGTCGCTGGCTGGCCGACGGCACCCTGGAATACCTGGGCCGCAACGACTTCCAGGTGAAGATCCGCGGTTTCCGCATCGAACTGGGGGAAATCGAGAACGCGTTGCTGGCGATCTCGGGTGTCACCGAAGCGGTGGTCATCGCCCGTGAGGAACAGCGCCTGGTGGCCTATGTCTGCGGCGAACCGGCGCCTGCCGAACAACTGCGCAACGAACTGCTCAAGCACCTGCCCGAGTACATGGTCCCCAGCGCCTTCGTGCACCTGGACAAGCTGCCGCTGACCGCCAACGGCAAGCTCGACCGCCGTGCCCTGCCCGCCCCGGGCGTCGAATCCCTGGCCAGCAAGGCCTACGAGGCCCCTGTCGGCGAGACCGAAGTGGCCATCGCCGAAATCTGGAAAACCCTGCTCGGTCTCGACCAGGTCGGTCGTCACGACGGCTTCCTCGAACTGGGCGGCCATTCGCTGCTCACCGTGCAACTGCAGGCCCGCCTGCACCAGGAACTGGGGGCCGAGATCGACCTGCGCACCCTGTTCGGCATCGGCTCCCTGCAAGCCCTCGCCCAGTGCGTGGACCAGGCCGGCCGTTCCTCCGTGCAGACCATCGAAGCCGTGGCCCGCGACCAGGACCTGCCACTGTCCCTGGCCCAGCAACGCCTGTGGTTCCTCGACCAGCTCGACCACGCCGCCAGCATCGCCTATCACATGCCCGCGGCCCTGCGCCTGCGCGGCCAGCTCGACCGCCAGGCCCTGCAACGGGCCCTGGACCGTATCGTCGCGCGGCACGAAAGCCTGCGCACCACCTTCGAACGCCAGGGCGATCACGTCCGCCAGCGCTTCGCCCCAGAGGACATCGGCTTCAGTCTGCTCGAGCATGACCTGCGGGACCTGGACGAGCAGGCCCGGCAACAGGCCGTCGAGCGACTGGGCCGTGAGGAAGCCGGCGCACCGTTCGACCTGGGCCAGGGCCCGCTGATTCGCGGACGCCTGCTGCAACTGGCCGAGGACGAACATGTGCTGCTGGTCACCCAGCACCATATCGTCTCCGATGGCTGGTCCGTGGCCGTGCTGATCGGCGAGTTCAATCGCCTCTACAGCGCCTTCAGCCAGGGCCTGGACGATCCGCTGCCGGCGCTGACCCTGCAATACGCCGACTACGCCGCCTGGCAGCAACAGTACCTGCAAGGCGAACGCCTGCAGGCCCAGACCCGTTTCTGGCGCGAGCACCTGAGCGGTGCGCCAGGCCTGCTGGAACTGCCGGCCGATCGTCCGCGGCCCCAGGTACAGAGCTACCGGGGCGCCACCCTGCCCCTGGAACTGCCGGCCACCCTCAGCAACCGGCTGCGCCAGTTCAGCCAGCAACAGGGCCTGACGCCGTTCATGACCCTGCTGGCCGCCTGGTCGATCCTGCTCTCGCGCCTGAGCAACCAGGCCGAAGTGGTGGTCGGTACTCCGGTGGCCAACCGGCCGCGCCAGGAAACCGAGGCGCTGATCGGCTTCTTCGTCAACACCCTGGCCCTGCGGGTCGATGTCCAGGCCCACGAACGCGTCGAGCAATTGCTGGCGCGGGTCAAGGCCATCACCCTGGAGGCCTACGACCATCAGGACCTGCCGTTCGAACAGGTGGTCGAAGCCCTGCAGCCGGAGCGCAGCCTCGGCCACAGCCCGCTGTTCCAGGCCATGCTGGTGCTGGGTAACACCCCGCAGGACCAGGCGCTGTCGCTGCCCGGCCTGGAACTGACGCCACTGCCCCAGGCCAGCGGCACTACCCAGTTCGACCTGAGCCTGTCGCTCAATGACGACGGCGCAACCATCCGTGGTCAGTTCGAGTACGCCACCGATCTGTTCGATGCCAGCACCATCGAACGCTGGAGCCGCCACCTGCTGCACCTGCTCGACGCCCTGCTCGGCGATGTCACGCAACCGCTGGCAACCCTGCCGCTGCTCGACGCACAACAGCGCCTGCAGTTGCTGTCATCGTTCAATCCACCGCTCTCGGCACTGGACGAATCGCCGCAACGCCTGCCCCACCGGGTCTTCGAAGAACAGGCCGCGCGCACCCCGAACGCCGTGGCAGTGGTCTGCGCCGGACAGTCCCTGGGTTATGCCGAACTGAATGCCCGGGCCAACCGCATCGCCCATCGCCTGATCGCCCTGGGGGTACGTCCCGACCATACCGTTGGCCTCTGCGCCCGCCGCAGCCCGGAGATGGTGATCGGCCTGCTGGGCATCCTCAAGGCCGGCGCCGCCTACGTACCGCTGGATCCGCAATACCCGGCGCAACGCCTGGCCCATATGCTGGCCGACAGCGCGCCACAAGCCCTGGTGATTCAGCACGGGCTGCAGTTGCCGGTCCCCGAAGGCCTGGCCACGCTGGAACTGGACGACCCATCGCTGCAACAGGCTGCACAGCACAACCCCGAGGTGCCGGCGCTGGGCTTCAACCACCTGGCCTATGTGATCTACACCTCGGGCTCCACCGGCCTGCCCAAAGGCGTGATGGTCGAGCATCGCGGCCTGCGCAACCTGCTGGACTGGTACCTCGACGACCTCGAGTTCCACGCCGGGGACGCGGTGCTGCTGGCCTCCTCCTATAACTTCGACCTGACCCAGAAGAACATTCTCGCGCCACTGATGGTCGGTGCGGTGTTGCACCTGGCCGAAGAGCCGTTCAACCCCGAGGCCATCGTCACGCAGATCGCCGAAGCCGGTGTGACGCACCTGAACATGTCGCCGAGCGCATTCCATGCGCTGGTGGACGCCGACATCCACCAGGCCCTGGCCTGTCTGAAGCGGGTGGTACTGGGGGGCGAGCCGATTCAGATCGCCATGCTGGAAAAACTCCCTCAGCCGCGACCGGCCGTGATCAACAGCTACGGCCCGACCGAGTGCAGCGACGTGGTGGCCTGGCACCGGGCGGACACCGACCTGGCGACCTACCGGGACCGTTCGATGCCCATCGGCAAGCCGATCCGCAATATGCAACTGCATGTGCTGGACAGCCACGGCCAGTTGTTGCCAGTGGGCGTACGCGGCGAAATCCATATCGGTGGCGTCGGCGTCGCCCGTGGCTACCTGAACCGGCCGGAACTGAGCGCCGAACGCTTTATCGCCGATCCGTTCGCCGATCGGGCCGAGGCCCGGCTGTACAAGACCGGTGATATCGGTCGCTGGCTGCCCGATGGCACGCTGGAATACCTGGGTCGCAACGATGACCAGGTGAAAATTCGTGGCCTGCGCGTCGAGCTGGGCGAAATCGAGGCCGCGATCGCCGCGCTGCCGGGTGTTCGCGAGGCGGCGGTGATTGCCCGCGCGCACCAAAGCGCCCCCGATAACAAGCGCCTGGTCGCCTACCTGTGCGGCGAACCGGCGTCCGCCGAGCAACTGCGTGCCGATCTGCTGCAGCGCCTGCCCGGCCATATGGTGCCCAGCGCCTTCGTGGTGCTGGACCGGTTGCCATTGACCCCCAACGGCAAGCTCGACCGCCGCGCCCTGCCGGAACCGGGCCAGGAGGCGTTCGCCAGCCGTACCTACGAGGCGCCCCAGGGGCCGGTCGAACACGCCATCGCGCAGATCTGGCAGCAATTGCTCGGCGTGGAGCGGGTCGGACGGCACGACGGTTTCTTCGAGCTGGGCGGTCATTCGCTGCTGGCGGTCAGCCTGATCGAGCGTTTGCGCCAACAGGGCATGAATGCCAGCGTACGCAGCGTATTCACTTCTCCCAATCTGCGGGAGATGGCCCTTGCCATCAGCCATGAGCCGGCAATCCGCTTCCAGGCCCCGGCCAACCGTATCCCGGCCGGCTGTACCGAGCTGACCCCGGACATGCTGCCGCTGGTGAACCTGAATGCCACGCAACTGGAGCGGATCGTCAGCGCCGTCCCCGGCGGGGCCGCCAATATCCAGGACATCTACCCGCTGGCGCCGCTGCAGGAAGGGATTCTCTTCCACCACCTGCTGGGCCACGAGGGCGATGCCTACCTGGTGCGCTCGATGATCGAATTCGACGACCGCCAGCGCCTCGATGCATTCATCGCGGCCCTGCAAACGGTCATCGACCGCCATGACATCCTGCGCACGGCGGTGCATTGGGACGGCCTGCCGCAGCCAGTGCAGGTGGTGCAACGCCGAGCGCACCTGCCGGTGCACAGCGTCACCCTCGACAGCGACCGCGACCCGCTGGAGCAGTTGCGTACCCTCAACGACCCGCGGCAGCTGCGCCTGGACCTGCGCCAGGGGCCGCTGATGCGCGCCTGCATCGCCCGCGACCCGCACTCCGAGCGCTGGCTGCTGGCCCTGCTCAACCACCACATGGCCAGCGACCACGTGACCCTGGAAATCGTCCTGGAGGAAATCCATGCGATCCTCCATGGCCAGGGCGACCAGTTGCCGGCCCCGCAGCCGTATCGTGACTTCATCGCCCAGACCCAGGCCACCCCGGCCGAGGTCCATGAAGCCTACTTCAGCCGTCGCCTGGCGGATGTCGATGCACCGACCGCACCGTTCGACCTGCTGGAAGTACAGGGCGATGGCAACCACATCGAAGAGGCCGAACTGCAACTGGGCGACGACCTGACCCGGCGGATCCGCGCCCAGGCCCGTGAGCGCGGGATGACCCCGGCGGTGCTGTTCCATGTGGCCTGGGCCCAGGTCCTGGCGCGCTGCACCGGACGCGATGACGTGGTGTTCGGCACCGTGGTCGCCGGCCGCCTGCAAGGTTCGGTCGGTGCCGAACGGGCCCTGGGGGTGTTCATCAACACCCTGCCGGTTCGCGTGCAACTGGCCAGCCAGGGTGCTCATGAACTGCTGCTGGCCACCCACCGCGACCTTGGCGAACTGCTGATCCACGAGCAGGCCTCCCTGGCCCTGGCCCAGCGTTGCAGCGGTGTGGCGACAGCCTTGCCGCTGTTCACCAGCCTGCTCAACTACCGGCACCAGAGCGACGACAGCCAGTTGCAGTGGCCGGGCATGCGCCTGCTTGGCAGTGCCGAACGGACCAACTACCCGCTGACCCTGTCGGTCAACGATTACGGCGATGCCCTGGGCCTGCAGGTGCAAGGCGTGCGGCCGGTGGACCCACAGCGCCTGTGCGCACTGATGCAACGGGCATTGGAGCAACTGACCCAGGCGCTGATGTACACGCCGAAGATCGCGCTCACGGAACTGGATGTGCTGCCGCCCGCCGAACGTACCCTGCTGCTGGACACCTTCAACCAGAATCATCTGGACTATCCGAAGGACGTCTGCATCCAGCAGCTGTTCGAAGAGCAGGTGGGCAGGACGCCGACCGCCATCGCCCTGGTCGATGCCCATGGGCAGCTCGACTACGCCACGCTCAACGCCCGCGCCAACCGCCTGGCCCGGCGCCTGGTCGAGGCTGGTACGCGGCCGGGTGACCTGGTGGCGATCTGCGTCGAGCGCGGTACGGCGATGATCATCGGCCTGCTCGGCATCCTCAAGGCCGGTGCCGCCTATGTACCACTGGACCCGACCTACCCGGCCGAACGCCTGGCCGCCATCGTCGGGGACGCCCTGCCACGCCTGCTGCTGGCCGATCCGCCCGGACGTGCGGCGCTCGGCGAGCCGGTTGGCGAAACCCGCTGCCTGGCCATCGAACAGGCGGACACCACGGCACCGGTGCCGCCCGCGGAGGCGGCGAACCTGACGTTCGCCGCCTCCGAGCTGACCTCGGCGCACCTGGCCTACGTGATCTACACCTCGGGCTCCACCGGCAAGCCCAAGGGCGTGACGATCGAGCACCGCAGCCTGGTGGCCTCGACCCTGGCCCGCTGTGCGGTGTACGCCTCGGACAGCGAACGGCGCTTCCTGCTGCTGTCGTCGATCGCCTTCGACAGCTCCGTGGCGGGGATCTTCGGCACCCTGCTCAGCGGCGGCACCTTGTGCATCCCGGATGCCGACACGGCCCGCGACCCCGAGGCCATTGCCCGGTTCATCGATGCGCAGGCGGTCACCACCCTGCTCTGCGTCCCGTCCCTGGGTCGCCTGGTGCTGGGCAGCCTGGCGGCCACCAGGGGCCGCCGCACCCTGCGGGAGATGATCGTCGCCGGCGAAACCTGCCCACCGTTGCTGGTGCGCGAGTGTGCCGAATTCGAGCCGGCCATCACCCTGTACAACGAATACGGGCCGACCGAGGCCACGGTCTGGGCCACGGTGCATCGCTGCACGCCGGACGACCAGGGCACGGTGCCTGTCGGCCGGCCGATCCCCAACACCCGCCTGTACCTGCTCGACCCACAGGGCCAGCCGGTTCCGCTGGGCGTCTCGGGCGAACTCTACATTGGCGGCGACGGGGTGGCTCGCGGCTATCTGAACCGGCCGCAGTTGAACGCCGAGCACTTCCTCGCCGACCCGTTCGCGGCCGGCGACGACGCCCGGATGTATCGCACCGGCGATCTGGTGCGCCTGCGGGCCGACGGGGTGCTCGAGTTCCTCGGGCGCAACGACCAGCAGGTGAAGATCCGCGGCTTCCGTATCGAACCGGGGGAGATCGAAGCGCTGATGCTGACCCTGCCGGGTGTGCGCGAGGCCGCGGTGATCGCCCGCGAGGACGTGCCGGGAGCCCGGCGCCTGGTGGCCTACCTTAGCGTCGAACCGCACCTGTCCGCCGGCAACGCCAGTCAGACACTGAGGCCGTACCTCAGCTCGCAGTTGCCGGACTACATGGTGCCGTCGGCCTTCGTGGTGCTCGAACAGCTGCCGTTGAGCCCCAACGGCAAGCTCGACCGCCAGGCCCTGCCCGCCCCGGGAGCCGAGGATTTCGCCCACCGCGAATACGAAGCGCCCAACGGTGAGACCGAGGAGCTGCTGGCCGCGATCTGGGCCGAGCTGCTGGGCCTGGAGCGGATCGGTCGCCACGACGACTTCTTCGAACTCGGCGGTCACTCGCTGCTGGCGGTGCAACTGACCTTGCGGGCCCGCGAGACCTTCGGCGTCGAAGTGCCCCTGCGCGGCCTGTTCGAACACCCGTCGCTGCAGGCGTTGGCCGACCTGGTCACCACCTTGCAACTGGCTCAGTACGAGTCCGACGAACTGCTGGACCTGCAACAAGAAATGGCTTCGCTGTCTGAAAGCGAACTGCTCGCTATCGTCTCCAAGGATGCTTGATAAATTGAATTCACATAACGATAGTCTCGACCAGTTGAAACGTGCCGCACTGCTTCGTCTGCTCAAGCAACGCGGTGCGACACGGGTCATCGATACCGTCCCTGACGCCATGCCTGCGGTGGACCGCAACGGCCCGCTGGCCTTGTCGTTCGCCCAGCAACGCCTCTGGTTCCTCGACCAGCTGGACCCGACGGCCAGTGCCGCCTATCACATGCCGGCCGCACTGGTGCTGCAGGGCCCGCTGGACCGCAACGCCCTCAAGGCCGCCCTCGATCGCCTGGTTGCCCGCCATGAAAGCCTGCGCACCACCTTCCGCCGCGAGGGCGAGCAGCCGGTGCAGGTCATTGCCGCGGCAGACTGCGGCTTCAACCTGGTGGAGCACGACCTGCGCCACCTGCCCCGGGACCAGGCCGAACAACAGGCCGTGCAACTGAGCGAGCAGGAAGCGGCGGCGCCCTTCGACCTGCTCCACGGCCCGCTGATCCGCGGCAGCCTGCTGCGCCTAGCCGAGGATGAACATCGCCTGCTGATCACCCAGCACCACATTATCTCCGATGGCTGGTCCATCGGCGTGCTGGTCAAGGAATTCGCCGCGCTGTACCAGGCCTTCAGTACCGGTCAGCCCGACCCGCTGCCCGCCCTGACCCTGCAATATGTCGACTATGCGGCCTGGCAACGCCAGCAGCTGGAGGGCGAACGCCTGAACCGGCATGTCGAGTACTGGCGCAGCCAACTGGCCGGTGCCCCGGCCCTGCTGACCCTGCCCACCGACCGGCCGCGCCCGGCCGTGCAGAGCTACAAGGGCGAGACCCTGGGCTTCGACCTGCCGGTGGCGCTGTCCGAGGCCATCGGCAAGTTCGCCCAGTCCCGCGCCGCAACTCCGTTCATGACCCTGATGGCCGCCTGGGCGGTCCTGCTGGGCCGAATCAGTGGCCAGCAGGACGTGGTGATCGGCACCGTGACCGCCAACCGCGACCGCCCGGAGGTGCAGGCGCTGATCGGCTTCTTCGTCAACACCCTGGCCCTGCGCGTGCGCCTGGACGCCAACCCGACCCTCGATCAGGTGCTGCAACAGGTCAGGGAACTGATGCTGGAGTCCGCCAGCCGCCAGGACACGCCGTTCGAGCAGATCGTCGAAGCCCTCAAGCCACCGCGCAGCGCCAGCTACAGCCCGGTGTTCCAGACCATGCTCTACACCAATGCCGGCGGTGCCGGCGGGCAGTTGCAGTTGCCGGGGCTGAACCTGCAGTTCCTGCCGTCGCACAAGGACAACACCCAGCACGACCTGTCGCTGCACATCGATGAAGGCGGTCCGAGCCTGTCCTGCAGCCTGTCGTACTCCACCGCGCTGTTCGACGCCGGCACCATCGAACGCCTGGCGGCGCGCTTCGAGCGCCTGCTGCGTTGCTTCACCGAAGCCCCGCAGACCCGCATCGGCGCCCTGGAACTGGACCCGGCCCCGAGCCTGCCCGAAGTCACCCGGCAGGCGCCGGTCGCGCAGCGCACGCCGCTGTCCTATCACCAGGAGCGCGTCTGGTTCGTCGATACCTTCGAAACCGGTTACCTGTATGAAGCCAACCCGGTCTACCACAACGTCGCCCTGTTGCTGGAGCTGTCCGGCGAGTTGAATGTCGCGGCCCTGCAAGCGGCCCTCGACGGGCTGCTGGCCCGTCACGCCATCCTGCGTTGCCGGGTGCATTCCGACGGTGCCACCGCCTGGCAGAGCTTCGACGCAGCGGCCAGCCTGACGCTGGAACAGTTCCAGGCGGCCCCGGGCGAGCTGAGTGCCCTGGCGCTGGCGCAGACCCGCCGCCCACTGCAAATGAACGGCGGCAGCCTGGTGCGTGCCAGCCTGGTGCGCGCCGACGGGAACGACGCCGTGTTGGCCCTGGCCGTGCATCACCTGCTGGCCGACCGCACCTCCCTGCAGTTGCTCAAGCGCGACCTGCTGGCGCTCTATGAAGCCGCCTGCGCCGGGCGCGAGGCCCTGCTGCCGCCGCTGGCCCTGAGCTACGCCGACTTCGCCGCCTGGCAACGCCAGTTGCCCGCCGCCGTGCTGGAAAACCTGCGTGCCTACTGGTCCTACCAGCTGCGTGGCAAGCTGCAGGCCCTGGAACTGCCACTCAACCGCCCACGGGCGGCGGTCCATGTCTTCACCGAAGCCACCCATGAGTTCGTCATCGAGGCGGCGCTGGTCAAGCGCCTCGGCGATCTGGCCCGCGAGGTCGGCGTCGGTACCGACAGCCTGGCCCTGAGTGCCTTCACCGCCCTGCTGCGGCGTTATGCCGGGCACGACGAACTGGTCGTCGGCACCAGCGCGGCATGCCGCGAACCGGCCCTGCAGGACGTGGTGGGGCCGCTGGACAACCTGGTGGTGATCCGCAGCCACTGCGACAGCGACACCACCCTGCTGGCGCTGCTGGAGCAGACCGCCGGCACCCTTTCCGACGCCCGGCGGCATCGGCACATGCAGTTCGACCAACTGGTGCTGGCGCTCAATCCGGCCAAGGACATGAGCCGCACCGCACTGTTCGACGTGCTGTTCAACTTCCAGCAGGCCAGTAACCAGCGCACCCTGGTGGCCGGGCTCGAGGTCAATACCCTGGAAACCAACCTGGGTTATGGCAAGAACGACCTGCACCTGTTGATCGATGCCGGCGAACAGCAATGGCGCGGGCACCTGGCCTACAACGCCGACTTCTTCGACCCCGAGTTCATCCACCAACTGATGCGGCACTACGTGCGCCTGTTGCAGGCGCTCGTCGACACCCCGCAGTTGCGGGTCGATGATGTCGCCCTGCTGGACGCGGTCGAGCGCCAGCGGCAGATTCTCTATTTCAATGACACCGAGGCCGCCTGGCCCGACACCCTGACCCTGCACCAGATCTTCGAGGAGCAGGCCCGCCAGACGCCGGACCGTATCGCCGTCAACCTGGGCGAGGAACGCCTGAGCTATCGCCAGCTCAACGAACAGGCCAACCGCCTGGCGCACAGCCTGCGCGATGCCGGCGTCCAGCCGCAGGAACTGGTGGCCATCGTCCTCGAACGCTCGCTGGCCATGATCGTTGCCACGCTGGCGGTGCTCAAGGCCGGCGCCGCCTACGTACCGATCGATCCCGCTTCGCCGGCCGAGCGTATCGCCTACGTATTGCGCGACAGCGGCGCACGCAAGGCCGTCGCCGGCCGGGAAACCAGCCCGGCGCTGCTGGCGCTCGGGATCGAAGTCTTCTCCAGTGACGCCCACGCGGACACCGGGGGCAGTCCCCGGGATCTGGCCAACCTGCCCAACCTCAACGCCCCGGACCATCTGTGCTATGTGATCTATACCTCGGGCTCCACCGGCGAACCCAAGGGCGCGTTGCTCGAACACCGCAACGTGGTACGCCTGCTGCACAACAATCGCTCGGCCTTCGATTTCAGTGCCGAGGATGTCTGGTCGCTGTTCCATTCCAACGCCTTCGACTTCTCGGTCTGGGAAATGTACGGTGCCCTGCTTTTCGGCGGCCGCCTGACCCTGGTGCCCGAGGCCCTGCGTCGCGATCCGGGGGAACTGCTGGCGTTCCTCGAACGTGAACAGGTGAGTGTGCTCAACCAGACGCCGTCGGCCTTCCTGCAACTGAGCGCGGCCGCACTGGCCGGCCACGATGTACGCCTGGAACGCCTGCGCTATGTGATTTTCGGCGGTGAAAGCCTGGAACTGGGCAAGCTCGATGCCTTCCATCGTGCCTTCCCCCAGGTGGCGCTGGTGAACATGTACGGCATCACCGAAACCTGCGTGCACGTGACCTACAAGGCGATCGGCGCGGCGGACATCGCCGCCGGCATTTCCAATGTCGGGCGGCCGATCCCGACCACCGTGGCCTACATCCTCGACGCCCAGCAACGGCTGCTGCCGATCGGCGTGGCCGGGGAAATCTGCGTGGGCGGGCTGGGGGTCGGCCGCGGCTACCTGAACCGCGAGGCGCTGACCGCCGAACGGTTCATCGCCGACCCAATGCGCCCCGGCGAACGCCTGTACCGCTCCGGTGACCTCGGCAAGCTGCTGGACAACGGCGAAATCATTCACCTGGGCCGGATGGACGCCCAGGTGAAGATTCGCGGCTTCCGTATCGAACTGGGGGAAATCGAGGCCAAACTGCTGGCCTGCGACGGCGTGCGTGAGGCGCGGGTGCTGGCCCGCGATGATGCGGCCCAGGGCAAGCGCCTGATCGCCTACCTGATCCCGCAATCCTCGAACCGCCTGGACGTGGCAGCGCTGCGCAAGCAACTGGGCGCCACCCTGCCCGACTACATGATTCCCACGGCCTTCGTCAGTGTGGCCGCCTACCCGCTCACCGGCAACGGCAAGCTGGACCAGGACGCGCTGCCGGCGCCGGATCTGGACGCCATGTCCGAGCGCGGCTACACCGCGCCCGAAGGTCCCACCGAACAGGCCCTGGCGCAGATCTTCCAGGAACTGCTGGGGCTGGAGCGCGTCGGTCGCCACGACAGTTTCTTCGAACTCGGCGGCCACTCCCTGCTGGCCGCGCAACTGGTGTCCCGCGTACGCCAGCAACTGGGCGGCGAGATGATGCTGCGCCAGCTGTTCAGCCATCCGACGGTGGCGGAGCTGGCGCGCGTGGTCAGTGGCCTGCAAACGGCCGCCAGCGACAGCATCACCGTCGTCGAGCGCGACGTGCCACTGGCGCTGTCGTTCGCCCAGCAGCGCCTGTGGTTCCTCGACCAGCTCGATCCCGGTGCCAGCAGTGCCTACCATATGCCGATGTCGCTGCTGTTGCGTGGCGATCTCGACCGCAGCGCGCTGAAAGCCGCGCTCGACCGCCTGGTGGCGCGCCACGAAAGCCTGCGCACCACCTTCCAGCGCCAGGGCGAGCAGCCGGTGCAGATCATCGCCCCGGCCGATTGCGGTTTCAGCCTGGCCGAACAGGACCTGCGCGCGCTGTCCTACGAGCAGGCCAGCCTCAGTGCCTCGCGCATCGGCAACAATGAAGCGACGGAGCCCTTCGACCTGCAACGCGGCCCGCTGATTCGCGGACGCCTGTTGCGCCTGGCCGATGACGAGCACATCCTGCTCATCACCCAGCACCACATCATCTCCGATGGCTGGTCGGTGGGCGTACTGGTCAAGGAATTCACCGAGCTTTACCGGGCCTTCAGCCAGGGCCAACCGGACCCGCTGCCGGAGCTGTCGATCCAGTATGCCGACTATGCCGCCTGGCAGCGTCGCACCTTCACCGGCGAGTACCTGGCCGAACAGGCCGAGTTCTGGCGCGGCCACCTCGGCGGAGCGCCGGCGCTGCTGTCGCTGCCCACCGATCGGCCACGTCCGGCGGTGCAGAGCTACCGCGGCGGCGACGTGCCGGTACAGATCGCTCCGGCGCTGTACCAGCGCCTGGAACGCTTCTGCCAGGCCAACAACGTCACCCTGTTCATGGCGCTGCTCAGTGCCTGGTCGGTGCTGATGGCCCGCCTGGGCAATGAACGCGACGTGGTGATCGGTGTGCCGACGGCCAACCGTGGCCGCACCGAAACCGAAAACCTGATCGGTTTCTTCGTCAATACCCTGGCCCTGCGCGTGGACCTGGGGCAGAACCCGAGCGTCGGGCAGTTGCTGGCACAGGTCCGTCAGACCCTCCTGGCGGCCCAGGAGCATCAGGACATTCCGTTCGAGCAGGTGATCGAGGCGTTGCAGCCACCGCGCTCGCTGAGCCACAACCCGCTGTGCCAGGTCGCCCTGTCGCTGGACAACACGCCGGTCGGTGCCGAGCAAAGCCTGCCCGGGCTGAACGTGATCCCCGTGGCCCAGGCCCATGAAACCGCACAATTCGACCTGATGCTGACCCTGGGCAGCGAAGGCGGCAACCTGAGCGGGGTGATCGAATATGCCAGCGACCTGTTCGACCGCGGCACTGTCGAACGCTTCGCCCAGCACTTCCAGACTCTGCTCGAGGCGCTGGTGGCGGATGTCGAGCAGCCGGTGCTCGGCCTGCCCTTGCTGACCCCGGCGCAACGCCAGGCCTCGCCGGCCCTGCGGCCGCCCAAGGCGGTGTTCCCGGTCGAGCAGTTGATTCACCAGCGTTTCGAAGCCCAGGCGCAAGCGCACCCACAACGCACCGCCCTGGTCTTCGGCGAACAGACACTGAGCTACCAGGCGCTCAACCGCCGCGCCAACGGCATCGCCCGTGCCCTGCTCGCCCAGGGTGTGCGCCCCGATGACCGGGTGGCAATCCTGTCGTTGCGCGGTGTCGACCTGCTCTGCGCGGTGCTGGCGGTGCTCAAGGCCGGCGCGGCCTATGTGCCGCTGGACCCGGCCTACCCGGCCGAACGCCTCGGCTACCTGCTGGACGACAGCGCGCCAGTGGCGCTGCTGGCCCAGGCCGACTGCCTCGACGCCCTGCCGCCGCATGCCGTACCGGTGTTGACACTCGATGAGCTCAACCGCGCGGACGCCGCCAGTGACAGCAGCCTCGACCGCAACCCACAGGCCGATGAGCTGGGCCTGACACCACGGCACCTGGCGTATGTCATCTACACCTCGGGTTCCACCGGCCTGCCCAAGGGGGTGCTGGTGGAACACGGCAACGTCGCCCGCCTGTTCGACGCCACCGCCGAGCTGTTCGACTTCGATCACAACGACACCTGGACGCTGTTCCACTCCTTCGCCTTCGACTTCTCGGTCTGGGAAATCTGGGGCGCCCTGAGTTACGGCGGCAAGCTGGTGATCGTGCCGAGTGACGTCGCCCGTTCGCCGGACGACTTCTACGCGCTGGTCTGCCAGCAGCAGGTCACGGTGCTGAACCAGACGCCGAGCGCCTTCCGCCAGTTCATCGAAGCCCGCGGCCGCAGCGCGCAGGAGCATGCGCTGCGGGAAGTGATCTTCGGTGGCGAGGCCCTGGACTTCCGCAGCCTGCGGCCGTGGACGGCGACCACCCCGCTGTCGCGTACCCGCCTGGTGAACATGTACGGGATCACCGAGATCACCGTGCACGCCACCTACTACCCGGTCAGCCAGGCCGAGATCGACGCCGCCGCGCCCAGCCTGATCGGCCCGGCGCTGCCGGACCTGTGCCTGCGCATCCTCGACGACTACCAGCAGCCGGTACCGGTGGGCGTCAATGGCGAGATCTACATCGGGGGTGCCGGGGTCGCCCGGCATTACCTGAACCGCGACGCGTTGAATGCCGAACGGTTCATCGCCGACCCCTACTCCGACCTCCCCGGTGCGCGGCTCTACCGCACCGGTGACGTCGCCCGCTACCGTGCCGATGGTGGCGTGGTCTACGTCGGTCGCAACGACTCGCAGATCAAGATCCGTGGTTTCCGTATCGAACTGGGTGAAATCGAAGCGCAACTGCAGGCCTGCACCGGTGTGCGCGAAGCCATGGTGATCGTGCGCGAGGACCAACCCGGCGACAAACGCCTGGTGGCCTACCTGATCGCCGAGGACGGCAGCAGCCTCGATGCCTCGGCCCTGCGCAGCCATCTGGCCAGCGTCCTGGCCGAACATATGCTGCCGAGTGCCTTCGTGACCCTCGCCGCCTGGCCGCTGACCACCAATGGCAAGCTGGACCGTGCGGCGCTGCCGGCACCGGACCGCGATGCCGCGGTGAGCCGCGACTACGAGGCGCCGTTGGGCGAGATCGAACTCACCCTGGCCCAGGCCTGGCAGGAACTGCTCGGTATCGAGCGTGTGGGGCGCCAGGATCACTTCTTCGAACTCGGCGGTCACTCCTTCCTGGTCATCAGCCTGATCGAGCGCCTGCGCCAGGCCGGCCTGCAACTGGACGTGCGCACGGTGTTCTCGGCACCGACCCTGCAAGCCATGGCCACCGTGCTGGCCGGTGGCGACAATGCCGAACGGCAGGTGCCGGCCAACCTGATCCCGGCCGATTGCACGGCCCTGACGCCGGACATGCTGCCGCTGGTGACCCTGAGCCAGCAGGAGATCGAGCAGATCGTCGCCGATGTGCCCGGTGGCGCGGCCAACGTGCAGGATATCTACCCGCTGTCGTCCTTGCAGGAAGGCATCCTGTTCCACCACCTGTTGCAGTCCGAAGGCGATGCCTACCTGATGCGCACCGTGGTGACCTTCACCAGCCGCACCCTGCTCGATGACTTCCTCGGCGCGGTGCAGGTGGTGATCGACCGCCATGACATCCTGCGTACCGCCCTGCGCTGGCAAGGCCTGCCGCAACCGGTGCAGGTGGTCCATCGTCGCGCCCGGCTGCCGGTGGTCACACTCGACTGCGCGCCCGGCGTGGACGCCTTGCAGATGCTGCGTGAACGAACCGACACCCACCATTTGCGCCTGGACCTGCAACAGGCGCCGCTGATCGCCGCGTACGTCACCTACGATGCCCCGCGCGAACAGTGGCTGCTGGCGTTGCTCGACCATCACCTGGTCAGCGACAACGTGACCTTGCGCCTGATCATGCGCGAGATCCAGGCGGTCCTGGCCGGGCAGGCCGACCAACTGCCACCGTCCCAGCCGTACCGCAATTTTATCGCCCAGGCCGCCAGCATCTCCCAGGCCGAGCATGAAGCCTACTTCCGCCGCCTGCTGGCGGATGTCGACGCCACCACTGCGCCCTACGGCGTGCTGGATGTGCATGGCAACGGTGCCGGGATCCAGCGTTCGGTGCAGCACCTGAGCGAAGACCTCAGCCAGCGCGTGCACCGCAGTGCACGGGCCCAGGGCGTACCGACCTCGGTACTGTTCCATGCGGCCTGGGGCCTGGTGGTCGCGGCCACCAGCGGACGCGACGACGGGATCTTCGGCACCGTGCTGTCGGGCCGTTCCCAGGGCACCACCGGCGCCGACCAGGCATTGGGGATGTTCATCAACACCCTGCCGATGCGCATTCGCCTGCAACACACCAGCGTGCGCGATATCGTCCAGGATGCCTACCAGCAGCTCAGCGAACTGCTGACCCACGAACAGGCGCCGCTGGCCCTGGCCCAGCGATGCAGTGCGGTGGATGCCGCGCTGCCGTTGTTCACGGTGATCCTCAACTGCCGCCACGGCGATCTGGTCAACGCCTCCGGGGAGGACGTCGAGGACATGGCGGACCATGACGGCATCCACTTCCTCGCCTCGGAAACCCGTACCAACTATCCGATCGAGATTGCCGTGGCCAACGTCGGCGAGGTGTTCTCCCTCACCGCACAATCGATCAGCGGCATCGACCCGCACTGCATCGCGGCCTACCTGGGCCAGGCCGTTGCCGAACTGGTCGATGCCCTTGAACAGGACCCCGCACGCCCGGCCGCCGACCTGAAGGTCGTGCCCGAAGCCGAACGGCAACGGTTGCTCAACGACTTCAACGACACCGCCACCGACTTCGGACCGGCCCAGCCGATCCATGCCCTGTTCGAGGCCCAGGTCCGTGCCAACCCCGACGCCGTGGCCCTGGTCTGCGAAGACCGCCAGTTGAGCTATCGCCAGCTCAACCGCCGCGCCAACCATCTGGCCCGGCAACTGCTGGCACTCGGCGTACAACCGGACGAACGCGTGGCCATCTGCGCCGAACGCAGCCTCGACATGATCGTCGGCCTGCTCGGCGTGCTCAAGGCCGGGGCCGCCTATGTCCCCATCGACCCGGCCCACCCGGCCGAGCGCATGGCCTTCATGCTCCAGGACAGCCAGCCACGGGCAGTGCTGACCCAGGCCGCGCTATCGCTGCCGGCCGGCGACCTGCCGCTGTTGCTGCTGGACACCGCCGAATCGCTGCAGGCCGTACAGGATGAGGCCTTCGACGCCAACCCGGTCGTTGCGGACCTGACGCCTGAGCACCTGGCCTATGTGATCTACACCTCCGGCTCCACCGGCCAATCCAAGGGCGTGATGGTCGAGCACCGCTCGGTGTTCAACTTCTGGCACGTGCTGACCCGCACCACCCACCAGCACTGCCCGACACCCGCCACCGTGGCGCTCAATGCCGGCTTCTTCTTCGACATGTCGATCAAGGGCATCTCGCAGCTGTTCTCCGGGCACAAGCTGGTGATTATCCCGCAACTGATCCGCGCCAGCGGCAGCGAGCTGCTCGACTTCCTCGAACAGCACCAGGTGCACGCCTTCGACTCGACCCCGTCGCAGCTCGACACCCTGCTCGCCGCCGGCCTGCTGGAGCGTCGCAGCTACCAGCCGGTCAGCGTGCTGCTCGGTGGCGAGGCAATCAACGCCAGTACCTGGGAGAAGCTGCGCAACTGCCAGAGTATCCGCTTCTACAACATGTACGGCCCGACCGAGTGCACGGTGGACGCGACCCTCGACCTGATCCGCGACCTCGGAGAGAAACCGAGCATCGGCCGGCCGTTCGCCAACGTCCAGGTGCATGTCCTCGATGCCCGGGGCGAGCCCGCGCCGCTGGGCGTGGCCGGGGAAATCCATATCGGCGGCGTCGGTGTGGCCCGTGGCTACCTCAACCGCGACGCGCTGAGTGCCGAACGCTTTATCGCCGACCGCTTCAGCAAGGTGCCCGGGGCCCGCCTGTACAAGACCGGCGACCTGGGTCGCTGGCTGGCCGACGGCACCCTGGAATACCTGGGTCGCAACGACTTCCAGGTGAAGATCCGCGGTTTCCGCATCGAACTGGGGGAAATCGAGAATGCCCTGCTGGCGGTTCCGGGTGTTCGCGAAGCGGTGGTCATCGCCCGCGATGACAGCCAGGGTGACTCGGATAACCAGCGGCTGGTCGCCTATGTCTGCGGCGAGCCGGTGCCGGCCGAGCAGTTGCGCAGTGCCTTGCTGGGCGGTCTGCCGGAATACATGGTGCCCAGCGCCTTTGTGCATCTGGACAAGCTGCCATTGACCGCCAACGGCAAGCTCGACCGTCGCGCCCTGCCCGCTCCTGGCCAGGACGCCCTGGCCAGCAAGGCCTACGAGGCGCCGCAAGGCGAGACCGAGGAGGCCATCGCCGAGATCTGGAAAGGCCTGCTGCACCTGGACCAGGTCGGCCGGCATGACGGTTTCCTCGAACTGGGCGGACACTCGCTGCTGGCCGTGCAGTTGCTCTCGCGGCTGCGCCGCAAGCTCGGCGCCCGGATCAGCCTGCGCGAGCTGTTCGACGACCCCACCGTGCGGGGCCTGGCCGCGCTGGTCAACGCCAGCGCACCGAGCGAGGCACAATCGATTCCCCGGGCCAACCGCTCGGGTCGGCTGCCGCTGTCGTTCGCCCAGCAACGCCTGTGGTTCCTCGATCACCTCGATCACGCCGCCGGTGCCGCCTACCACCTGCCGATGGCCCTGCGCCTGAGCGGCCGGCTGGACAAGGTGGCCTTGCAGGCGACCCTGGATCGCCTGGTCATGCGCCACGAAACCCTGCGCACCCGTTTCGAACTGGTGGATGGCGAGCCGCTGCAGAAAATCGCTCCGGCCGATACCCGCTTCCCGCTGACGGAACAGGACCTGCGTGCGCTGTCGGCCGAGTCCCGCGAGGCCACGCTGGCCCGTCTCGGCCAGGACAATGCCACACAACTGTTCGACCTGAGCCAGGGGCCGCTGGTGCGCGGCCAACTGCTGCAAGTGGCGGACGACGAGCATGTGTTGCTGATCACCCTGCACCACATCGTTTCCGACGGCTGGTCCAACAGTGTCCTGGCCCATGAAGTGAGCGTGCTGTACAACGCCTTCAGCCAGGGGCAGAAGGATCCGCTGCCGGCCCTGGCGCTGCAGTACGTGGATTATGCCGCGTGGCAGCGTCAGGCCCTGGACGGCCCGGCGCTGCAGGCCCAGGTCGACTTCTGGCGCAAACACCTGGAGGGTGCGCCCACTCTGCTGAGCCTGCCGCTGGATCGGCCACGTCCGGCGATCCAGAGTTATGCCGGCGGCATCGTCGAGTGCGCCTTCTCGCCAAGCCTGAGCGCCGACCTGCGCGCCTTCAGCCAGGCCCAGGGCAGCACGCTGTTCATGGTGCTGCTGGCCGGCTGGTCGGTATTGATGCACCACCTCAGCGGCCAGCACGATGTGGTGGTCGGCACCCCCGTGGCCAACCGCCAGCGGCCGGAACTGGAGTCGTTGATCGGTTTCTTCGCCAACACCCTGGCGCTGCGTATCGGTACCGACCGCGAGCTGCGGGTGAGCGACCTGCTCGGCAGGATCAAGGACCTGACCCTGGCGGCCTACAGCCATCAGGACCTGCCCTTCGAGCAGGTGGTCAGCGCCCTGCAACCGACCCGCAGCATGAGCCACAGTCCGTTGTTCCAGGTGATGCTGAGCCTGGACAACACCCCACCGGCTCCGCTGCAACTGCCCGGGCTGCAGGTGGCGTCCCTGGACAGCGCCCACCGCACCACGCAGTTCGACCTGTCGTTGTCGCTGGTGGACACCGGCGAACGTATCCGCGGCAGCCTGCAATACGCCAGCGACCTGTTCGACGTCAGCACCGTGCAGGCCATTGCCGAGCTGTTTGCCAAGGTCCTGGAAAATCTGCTGGGCGATGCACAGCAGTCCATCGGCCAGTTGCTGGAGAACACGCCGGCATTGCCGCGTTCGGCCGATGCCGTGGCGATCGCGGCACCGGTCGAGGAGCCGCGGCCCGAGCCGCGGCCTTACGAGGCGCCGCTGGGCGATACCGAAATCGCCATCGCCCAACTCTGGAAGGAGCTGTTCAAACTGGAGCAGGTCAGCCGGCATGACGATTTCTTCAGCCTCGGCGGTATTTCGCTGATGGCCGTGCAGATGGCCTCGCGCCTGCGCAAGGTGCTCGGCAAGCCGATCGCGGTGCGTGACCTGTTCGTCGAGCCGACCATCGCCGGCTTCGCCCGGACCCTGGACGGCCAGGCGCGTCCCGGTCAGCACGGCAACCTGGTGGCTGTGCGCCGCACGGGCTCGCAACGACCGTTGTTCCTGGTCCACCCCCTGGGCGGTGAAGTGCAGTATGCCCGCGATCTGGCTCCGGCACTGGACCCGCAGGTACCGGTCTACGGCCTCGCCGCCAGTGGCCTGGTCGCCGGGGAAACGCCGCTGTTCGAGGTGCCGGCCATGGCCGCGCGCTACCTGGCAGCCATTCGCCAGGTCCAGCCGCAAGGCCCTTACCGGATCGCCGGCTGGTCGGCCGGTGGCCTGATCGCCTATGAAATGGCCAGGCAGTTGCAGGCCGCGGGTGAGTCCCTGGAGTTCGTCGGCATCATCGACGCTTCGGCACGTCCCGAGCCGGCCCCGGCGCAGTCCTTGAGCGAAGCGCAGTTCCTGATGGCCTGGCTGCCTACGCAGGTCGAACCCCAGGTGCGGCAGCAACTGGCCGCACTGGCGCAGGAGAATGCCATCGAGGCGATGCTGGCGTTGTGCATGACTCATCGCCTGCTTCCGCAAGAGCTGCCCCAGGACGTCGATGCCGACCTGCTGCGGAGCCATCTCGCGGTGGCCTATGCGATACGCCTGGCCATTGGCGCCTATGTGAGCCCGGCCAGCTCGCTCAAGGTCTCGCTGTTCACCGCCAGCGGGCAGGAACGCAACGATCCGCTGTTGGGTTGGGGGGCGTTGCTGGAAGCCGCGCCAGTCGTCACGGCACTTCCCGGAACGCACAACACGCTGGTCCAGCCACCCCATGTCGGGGCCCTGGGCCAGGCGATCTCCCGGGCGTTGAGGGAGAGTGCCGTTCAATCATCCTGATGGAGAAGCGCTTCACTCTGGGAAAGTCGGCGCCAGCTAAACTGGCGCCGGCTCAGCCGTGTAGGATGTCCCTGTTTTCTACTACAGACTTATCCTACGTAGCTGGGTCTAATGATTCAGTACTGAATCGTTTTTGTGGATGGATTCACACGTCATGCCTGGGCTGCCAGGTATCAGGCAAGAAATGGTTTGAGCGTCGAAGGGTAATGGACGGATCGCCTCTGCCCTGCCGACAGAATTGCAAGCTATTACTGATATGCAGGATCAGCATATGAGCCCACGAACGAATGTCAAAGAAGCAAAGAACGCCCATATCTATCAAGAACTGGGGAGACTGATTTCCAGCATCGGGGACGAGACGTTTCTGAGCAACATGCATCAGTTGGTCAACGCCTCGGTGGCTGTCAGCCGGATCGAACTCAGCGAATGGACCGTCGACGACAGCCAGTCGTCGGTTGTCGATGTCCAACTGCTGGGGCATGCGGGCCTCGAATTGAGCCCGCAAATGCAGGCGGTCTGTCCGACCAACGCCATGCACCGCAACGACCACCCTCTGGTCAAACGGGTGCTGGAGGTGCAGGACGCACTGCTGATTCATCTGAACGCCCGGATGAAAGACGAGAAAGACAACAATTGCCTCGGCACGTCCCATCAATGCAGTCTCATTTCACGCAAGGCCAACCGTTGCTGCGTGATCTCGCTGCACCGCCCGCGGGTGGAACGCGATTACTCCCTGCAGGAGCTGTCCTTCCTCAAATGCCTCTCCGAGACGTTGCTGCCGCTGGCGCAAAGACACGCCCGTGCCTGTCGACAGGCCAGCGCCAGAAACCCGCAGGGCAAGACAGCCCATGCCTCGAGCCTGGAACAGACACAACTGCAACAGGAGTTCGGTGAGCGCTTAAGTGCCTGCGAGATCACGTTGTCGGCACGGGAAAAGGAGGTCTGCCTGGGATTGCTGGCCGGCGGTACCGTACCCGAGATCGCGGAGAAACTCTGCGTCAAGAACAGTTCCATTGAAACCTACCTCAAGCGCTCCGCCGCCAAACTGGGTGTCAGCGGGCGACATGGATTGGCCAAGTGGATGATAGGAGCAGAATGAACAGATCCCTCAGTCCCTGGTTGCTGGCCGCGCTGGCCCTGGGCGGTTGCTCGCTGATTCCGGACTACCAGCGCCCGGCGGCGCCGGTCGCCGCCCAATACCCCGGCACACCCGATCAGGCCACGGCCCCGGCGACGCTGGCGGCGGACGTCGGCTGGCGAGAGCTGTTTCGCGACCCGACACTGCAACAACTGATCGAAAGCGCCTTGCGCAACAATCGCGACTTGCGCGTGGCGGCCCTCAACGTCGAGGCCTTCCAGGCGCAATACCGGATCCAGCGCGCCGACCTGTTCCCGGCGATCAGCGCCACTGGCAGCGGCACGCACCAGCGCGTGCCGGCCAGCATCACTCAGACCGGCAAGGCGGCCATCAGTCACAGCAACTCGGTGACGCTGGGCATCAGCGCCTACGAGCTGGACCTGTTCGGGCGTGTCCGCAGCCTGAGCGACCAGGCCCTGCTGACCTACCTGTCCACCGAGCAGGCCCGCCGCAGTACCCAGCTGAGCCTGATCGCCAGTGTCGCCAATGCCTACCTGACCTGGCGCGCCGACCAGGAACTGCTGGCCCTGACCCGGGACACCCTCGCCTCCTACGAGCAGAGCCTGCGCCTGACCGAACACAGCAACCAGGTCGGTACGGCCTCGGCCCTGGCCCTTAGCCAGTCGCGCACTTCGGTGGAGAGCGCCAGGGCCAGCCTGGCGACCTTCCAGCGCCAGGTCGCCCAGGACCTCAACAACCTGACCCTGCTGGTGGGAGCACCGGTGGCGGACAGCCCGTCCAGCCAGCCGCTGGCCGCCGACTGGATCGCCGAACTGCCGGCGGGGCTGCCTTCGGACCTGCTGCAGCGACGTCCGGACATTCTCCAGGCCGAATACCAGCTGCAGTCGGCCAATGCCAGCATCGGGGCCGCCCGCGCGGCGTTCTTCCCGAGCATCACCCTCACCGCCAACGCGGGCACCTCCAGCAATGAATTGTCGGGGCTGTTCAAGGGCGGCTCGGGAAGCTGGCTGTTCCAGCCGCAGATCAACCTGCCGATTTTCAACGCCGGCAGCCTGCGGGCGAGCCTGGACTACGCGAAGATCCAGAAGGACATCCGCGTTTCGCAGTACGAGAAATCGATCCAGACCGCCTTCCAGGAGGTCTCCGATGGCCTGGCCGCCCGCCAGACCTACAAGGACCAACTGCAGGCGCAGGACGCTCTGGTACAGGCCAACCAGGCGTATTACCGCCTGGCCGAGCGTCGCTATCGCGTCGGCGTCGACAACAGCCTGACCTTTCTCGATGCCCAGCGCTCGCTGTTCAGTTCCCGACAGACCCTGATCACCGACCGGCTGGCGCAACTGAGCGCCGAGGTCAATCTGTACAAGGCCCTGGGCGGAGGCTGGATGGAGCGCGGCGGCAAGAACCTCTGAGGAGCAGACGATGGGCTGATGCGGGCGCTCGCGGCGATCATCGCGCCTGGGCCCGCATCGCCATCGCTCGCACCGCCGCTACCACCCTCAGGGAATGCAGGCCTCGCCGGCATGGCGCTTGAGCCACTGGCGCAATTCGGTCTTGAGGATCTTGCCGACGTTGTTCCTGGGCAAGGTGCTGCAGAGGATGTACCTGTTCGGTTTCTTGAATGTCGCCATGCGCTGGATGAACCAGGCGTCGAGCGAGGATTCATCGAGCGTCCCGGCACTACGTGGCACGACGAACGCCACCACCGACTCGCCCAGCTCGGCATCGGGTTGCCCCACCACGCAGACATCGAAGACCTGCGGATGCTGCGCCAGCACTTCCTCGACCTCCCTTGGATACACGTTGACTTCACCGCTGATGATCACGTCCCTGGCCCGGTCAGTGAGCGTCAGGTAGCCGGCATCGTCGATAAAGCCCACGTCGCCGGTCAGCAACCAGCCATCCACCAGGGTACGCCGTGTTGCCAGGTCGGTCCCCCAGTAGCCGCGCATGACCGTGGGCCCACGCACGGCGATTTCCCCCAACTGCCCGCACGGCAGCGGCTCATGTCCGGCGTCCAGCACACGCAGTTCCAGGCACGCCAGGGCCCGCCCCACGGACGCGGCCAGCCTGGTCCAGTCGGGGTGGCTTCGAGCCGCGACCACCTCACGGGACAGGCTGCTGATCAACGGGCTTTCGCCTTGACCGTAGATCTGCACCAGCCGCGGACCGAACGTGTCGAGCGCTTCTTCCAGATCCGCCAGGTACATGGGCGCGGCGCCATAGACAATGGTCTTGATGCCCTCGCCGCCATAGCCCTGGCGGCGGGCCTGCTCGACCATCTGCCGCAGCGTGGCCGGTGCCACGAAGACACAGACACGCTCCAGTCGTGCGGCCAGCTCGAACAACTCATCGGCGTTGAAACCGCGGGAATCCGGGACTACGTGACGGGCGCCGCAGCGCACGTGGATGCAGCTCAACAGGCCGGAACCATGGGACATCGGCCCGGCATAGAGCACGGCATCCTCGGCGCTGACCGGGTCGACATCCAACTGATAGCACAGCGACATGGCAACCAGATTGCCATGACTGAGCATCACCCCCTTGGGACGCCCGGTCGTGCCCGAGGTATAGAACAGCCACGCCAGGTCGTCGGCATGCCGTGGGCAGGGCGTGTCCGGCAGTACCGCATCCATCGGAGCGAGCGCGCCCATGTCCTCCCGTTCCAGCTCACGACATCCGCGGGGCAAGGCCTCGCGCGGGAACAGTCCGCCGTTATCGGTAAAGATCAGCCGGGCCTGGGCGTCGCCGATGATGCAGCTGGCTTCGCTGGGGTGCAGCTTGCAGTTGATCGGCACCGCCACGGCACCGACCCACCAGATGGCATGGAGCAGTTCGAGGTATTCACAGCAGTTGGGCATGAACAACGCGATGCGGTCGCCGGGAACGATGCCGTGCTCGCCGGTCAGATAGGCGGCACGGTGGCGGACCAGTGCGGCAAAAGTGCCATAGTCGGCCACCTCCCGCGTTCCCTCGAACAAGGCGGGCCGCTGCGGACAACGCCGGCCGGCGTCATCCAGCCAGTTGGCGATATTCATTGCTCAGCTCCTGCGTGCCTGAAGGAGCGAGGTGCGGGCCTTTTCCCTGTTGGCGGCACAATCGCCGGGACACGCGAAAGGCAAACAGCTGGCCGCGACAATGGGGACACGGTCATGGATCATGGCGATTTCCTTCTTGGATTGGCTGAAGCATCGATTACAATGGAATACCAACGGGATCGCTCGCCAGTTGGTACAACTACGTACATGGGGTACGTAAGCCAGCCTTGGGCTCATCAATAACAACGCCCCCACCGAATCAGGATGTCAATGAGCGCTATCGTGCAACAACAGGATCTGCAGCGCCTGGCATTCATGGCGTCACCCGCCCCCCAGTTGATCACCGGCGACCGTGTGATACTCGACTGCAACGCCGCCTTCCTGGAACTGTTCGGTTACTCGCGCGAAGAGCTGCTGGGACAACTGACCCTGCTGATCCATCCTTCCCCGGATGACTACCGGGCCTTCGGCACTCGCAGTCGCAACGGGCTGCGGCGCAGCAAGAGCGGTTCCTACTCCGATGAGCGCCTGCTGCAGCGCAAGGACGGCGAGGTGTTCTGGGCCAGGTCGCAGGGCTATACCCTGACCCCGAGCGACCCGTTCAAGCTGATCGTCTGGCACCTGGAGCGCCTGGGCCGGATGCAGCGCATCGCCGTGGACCTCACGCCCCGCGAACGTGAGGTGTCGATGCACATCGTCAAGGGCCTGACCTGCAAGGAAGTGGCGAAGCAGCTGCAGATTTCCCATCGTACCGTGGAAGTCCACCGCGCCAGGCTGATGAAGAAACTCCAGGCCAGGAACAGCGTCGAGCTGGTGTCGAAGATCATTCTCGTCGATTGAGGCCTGCGCCCGCAGGCTTCGCCCCGCCCTGCCTCCCCTCCGGGCGTCACGCCTGCCGGGGGAACACCGGCTCGCCCAGGTTGAGCATCAGCCGGTTGGCCCAGGCGAAGATCGAAATGGCATGGATCAGGTCCAGCACCTGGCCATCGTCCAGCCCATGCTCGCGCAGTGCCAGGATGTGACCGGCGCCCAGGTTCGCCGGAGCCAGCGTCAGGTCGATGGAGAACTGCACGATGGCCCGCTCGCGGGGCGTCGTGCCGGCCATGGCCGGGTCGGCGAAGATCTCGCGGATCACGTCGTTGCGCTTGGCCAACTGCTCGAAGCGTTGCGCGTGGACCGAGGCGCAATAGACACAGCGGTTGATCCGCGAGACCACGGTGCTGGCCAGTTCGCGCTCGGCGCGGGACAGGCCGCCCGGGGCGTACATGATCGCGTTGAACGCCTGGGAGCGCTGGCGCAGGATGTCCGGGTGATGGCCCAGGGTCAGGTAATAGTCCGAGGTCTTGGCCTGCGGGTGACTCTCTTCGAGCACCGCGATCTGCTCCGGCGTGGCGCTTTGCAGGTCGATGGTCGGCAGCCAGGCTTTCCAGCCCAGCACTTCGTTGGTGAAACCATTGCTGCGGATCGGTTCGCTCATCAGGCGGCTCCTGCGCGGGACAAGGCCGTGAGGCCGGCGGCCAGGCGGACCTGGTAGGACACAAAGGCGATCAACTGCGCCAGGACGACGATCTCTTCGGTACTCAGCCCCTGCTGTTGCAGCGTTCGCAGTGCAGCCTTGTCGCCATGTACCGGGGACTCGATCAGCGTACGGGTAAAACCCAGTATCGCTGCCAGGCGGCTATCGCCCAGCGCTTCGAGGTTTCCCGCGTCGATGCTGGCCAGGGTGGTGTTGTCGATACCCTGTTCATGCAGTTGCGCCAGGTAGTGCGCGGCGAGCGCCGCCTGCGGAGTCAGTCGCGCCGCGTAGTAGGCCACCCACAGGCGCTCGCACAGCGACAGGTTGTTGCCCAGTTCGGCAGCGAAAAACAGCTCCTGGCTGCCCTGGGTCGCCGAGACGACTTTCTCCCGGGCATGGCGTACGTCGTGCAAGGCCGTGCCGGGCTGGAGGTTCAGCAGGCTGTCGAGCAGATCGGGCACGACAGCGTTGGCGGTGATGGAAGACATGAGGTTTCCTGCGGATCGATGACAGCCTTCCCGCCCAGGCAGGAAGGCATTGGGTTCAAGGTTGCTCGGTGACCATCAGCGCCGCGGTACGGTCGCTGACCAGCGGCTCGACCTTAAGGCCTTTGCGCGCAGCCCAGATATTCTGGTAGTGGAACAGCGGAATGATGCCGACATCGTCGCTGACCACTTTCACCGCATCCTGGAGGATCTTGCGCCGCCTGGCCTCATCGAATTCGGCGGTGGAATCGATCAGCGCCTTGTCCACCAGCGGGTTGCTGTAGCGCCCCCAGTTGGAGGCGCCCTGCCCCTTGCTGCTGTCGACGGTGGTGAGGATGTTGGTCAGCGCATAGGCCGCCTCGCCGGTGCCATTGCCCCAGGCGATCACGCTGACCGCCAGCTCGTTCTTGTTCGCCTTGCCGGCGTAGACCGCCCAGGGCAGCACTTCCAACTGCACCTTGAGACCGATGCGGGTCCAGAACTGGGCCACCGCCTGCAAGGTTTCCGGTGCCTGCGGGTAGCGGTCGCCGGGAACGTGCACGGTCAGCTGGAAGCCGTCCGGGAAGCCGGCCTCGGCCAGCAACGCCTTGGCCTGTTTCGGGTCGTAGGGAATGTTCTTCACCTGCGGGTTGTAGCCGAAGGTGTTGGCCGGCATCCACTGGTTGGCCTCGGTGACCGTACCCTGCATGATGCGCTGGTCGATGGCCTGGCGATTGATCGCCAGCGACAGCGCCTTGCGCACCCGCACGTCTCGCAACGGGTTCTGCGCCAGTGGCTTGCCGCTGTTGTCGCGAACGAACTCGTTCGGCCCCTCGCGGAAGCTCGGCTGGATGATCAGCGCGCGCAGGCCCTGGTAGGCGAAGACGTTGATCCCCGGGGTCTTGCGCAGGCGCTCGACATCGGTCGGCGAGACCTTGTCGATCACGTCGACATCGCCGGCCAGCAGCGCCGCCGTGCGGTTGGCGGCGTTGGCGATGAAGCGGAAGTCGACCTTGTCCCAGGTCGGCCTGGGGCCCCAGTAGCTGTCGTTGCGCGCGAAGATCGTGCGATCGCCCGGCACGTAGGACACGAAGCGATACGGCCCGGTGCCGATCAGGGCCTTGCCCGAGTTGTAGTCGGCGCTGCTGGCGGTGGCACCGGCATGGCGGCTGACGATGTAGATCGAGTCGACATCGGGCAGCAGGTTGGCGTTCGGTGTGCGGGTCTTGATCAGCAGCGTATGGGCATCCTTGGCCTGCACCGACTCCACGGTGCGCGTGGCCCCGGCGTAGGAAGCGACACTGCCCGGCACGTTGCGCGCCCGCTCGAAGGAGAAGACGAAGTCGTCGGCGGTCAGCGGCGTACCGTCCTGCCACTTGACGTCGTCGCGCAGCTCGAACTGCCAGGTGGTCGGGTCGAGCACCTTCCAGCTCCTGGCCAGGCCCGGCAGGGTCTTGTCATCGTGGCGATTGACCAGTGACTCGAAGGCGTGCAGCGCCACCGAGCGGTCGCCGGCATAGTTGTTCAGTTGCGGGTCGAGGGAGGAAACCGGGTCGGCGTAGCCGATGCGCAGGTCCTGGGCCGAGACGCCGCCGGCGGCCAGGAGCAGCGCCGAGGCGATCAGTGAGCGAACACGTGGTTGCATGGGTGATTCCTTGTACGCAATGGCGAAAAGCATGCCGGGCATCAGCGCGCCCGTTCAGGGATGCTCGTTGAGGTGACACGCACTCAGGTGGTTCGGCGAAACCTCCCTGAGGGCTGGAACTTCCTCGCGGCAACGCGCCGTGGCGCGCGGGCAGCGAGGATGGAAATGACACCCGCCGGGCGGGCTCAGCGGACTGGGGATTTCCCCTTGGATCGCGTCATAACGGGAATTGCGGACATCGAAGCGCGGAATCTGCGCCAGCAGGGCCTGGGTGTACGGGTGGTTGGCGCGGGCGAACAGCTCGTCCACCGACGCGCTCTCCACCACCCGGCCGAGGTACATCACCACCACGCGGTCGCACAGGTGCTCGACCACGCCAAGGTCGTGGCTGATGAACAGGTAGGTCAGGCCGAGCTGGTCGCGCAGGTCCATGAACAGATTGAGGATCTGCGCCTGGATCGACACATCCAGGGCCGCCACCGACTCGTCGCACACCAGCAGTTGCGGCTGCACCGCCAGGGCCCGGGCAATGCCGATGCGCTGGCGCTGGCCGCCGCTGAACTGGTGCGGATAGCGCTGGCGCAACTGCGGGTCGAGCCCGGCACGTTCGAGCTGGGCACAGACGTAGTCGTCGAAACCGCGCCGGTCGGTGAGACCGTGCAACAGCGCGCCCTCGCCGACGATACGATCGACCCGCAGGCGCGGATTGAGGCTGGCCGACGGGTCCTGGAAGATCATCTGCACCTTCAGGCGCACGGCCTGGCGCTGCCCGGCCGTCAGGCTGTCGAGGTCGAGGCCGTCGACCCGGACGCTGCCCGAGGACACCGGCAGCAACCCGGCGACCATCCGCCCGAGGGTCGACTTGCCGCAGCCCGACTCGCCCACCAGCCCGACCACTTCGCCGCGGGCGATGCGCAGGTCGACCCGGTCGACGGCGTGGGTCCGCAGTTGCGGGCGGGTCAGGCACAGGCGTTGCAGCAGGTGCTGAAGGGTACGCTCGCCAGGCGCCTTGCCAAAGGTCTTGCTGACCTGGTTCAGCTCGATGAGAGGTATCTGCTCACTGCGCATCGGCGGCTCCCGGGTGAAAACAGCGGACGATCCGTCCACGTGGCATCTGCAGGGGCTGAGGTTCTGCCGCGCACAACGGCGAAGCCCGCGCGCAACGGGCGGCGAAGGCACAGCCGACGGGCATCGACAGCAGATCCGGCGCCATGCCGGGGATCTGCCGCAGGCGCTGGCCTCGGCTGTTGCGGCTGGGCAGGCTGTCGATCAGGCCCTGGGTATAGGGGTGCTGCGGCTGGTCGAGGACATCGCCGACCGTGCCCTGCTCGACGATACGCCCGGCGTACATCACCGCCACGTCGTCGGCCAGGCCGGCCACCACCGACAGGTCGTGGGTGATCCAGATCAACGAGGTCCCCTGCTCGCGCACCAGTTGCTGCACCTGGCTGAGGATCTGCGCCTGGATCGTCACATCGAGGGCGGTGGTCGGCTCGTCGGCGATGATCAGGTCCGGCGCATGCAACAGGGCAATGGCAATCGCCACGCGCTGACGCATGCCGCCGGACAGTTGATGGGGATAGGCGCGCAGGCGCTCCTCGGGGCTGGCGATGCCCATTCGCGCCAGGGTGCGCGCGGCGTGCTCACGGGCCTCGCGCTTGCCCAGCGGTCGATGGGCACGCACCGCCTCGATCATCTGTGTATCGATGCGCAGCACCGGGTTGAGGGTCATCATCGGGTCCTGGAAGATCATCGCGATGCGGTTGCCCTGCAACTCGCGCCGTTGCGATGGCGAGAGCCGGGTCAGGTCGCGCCCCTGGAACAGCACCTGGCCGCCGCTGATCCGCCCGGGTGCATCGACCAGGCCGAGGATGGAGAAACCGGTGACCGACTTGCCGGAGCCGGATTCGCCCACCAGGCCGAGAATGCGCCCCGGCTGCACCCGCAACGACACGTCACGCACCGCCGGCAACACGCCGGCACGGGTGTGGAACGAGGTGCAGAGGTTGCGCACTTCGAGCGTCGGCACGCCGGTCTTGTCCGTTGCGGCGACAATCGCCGATTCAGGCAGGTTCATCGTTGCAGCCTCGGGTTCAGGACATCGCGCAGGCGGTCGCCCACCAGGTTGATCGCGACGATGGTGATCAGCAGCGCAAGGCCCGGAAACAGGCTGATCCAGTATTCGTTGCCGAGCATGTACTGGAAGCCGTTGGCGATCAGCAGGCCCAGCGAGGGTTCGGTCACCGGCACCCCCAGGCCCAGGAACGACAGGGTCGCCTCCAGGGTGATCGCCCGGGCGATCTGCAGCGCGCCGATGACGATCAGCGGCGGCAGGCAGTTGGGCAGGATGTGGCCGATGACGATCCGCCACGAACCGATGCCCTGCCCCCGCGCGGCGTCGACATATTCGCGACGACTCTCGGTCAGCGCCTGGCCACGGGCCGTGCGGGCGTAGTAGGCCCATTCGAGCAGTACCAAGGTGAGCATCACGTTGCCCACGCCCTTGCCCAGCCAGGCGAGGATCATCAGCGCCATGAGAATCACCGGGAACGACAGCAGCAGGTCGACCAGGCGCATCAGCAAGGCGTCGACCCAGCCGCCGACGTAGGCCGACAGCAACCCGAGCAGCGTGCCGATCAGCGCGGCGATCAGCGCCGAGCCGATGCCCACCCACAGACTGATGCGCAGCCCGTAGAGGATCGCCGACACCAGGTCGCGGCCCTGCCCGTCCGTGCCCAGCCAGTAGGTGTAGCCGCTGTCCATATTGGCGCTGCCCGGTGGCAGGCGCGCATCCAGCACGTTGAGCTGCATCAGGTCATAGGGGTTCTGCACCACGATCCAGGGGGCCAGCAGCGCCAGCAGCATCACCGCGAGCAACAGCACCAGGCCGGTCACGGCCGAGGGGGAGCCGAGGAACTCCACCAGCACCCGCCGCCACGGCGATTGCGCTGACAAACGATGGGCGAGCACGGCGGTCATCGGCCAGCCTCGATACGAACACGTGGGTCGAGCAGGTAATACAAACCGTCGACCACCAGGTTGAGCACGACGAAAATCACCACGACCACCATCAGATAGGCCACCACCACCGGACGATCCAGGGTGTTGATACTGTCCAGGATCAGCTTGCCGGCGCCCGGCCAGGAGAAGATGCTTTCGGTCACCACCGCATAGGCGATGGTCGAACCCAGTTCCATCGCCAGCACCGTCACCACCGGGATCATGGTGTTGCGCAGCACGTGCATGACCATCACCCGCAGCGGTGACAGGCCCTTGGCCCGGGCGAACCTGACGAACTCCTGGGGCAGCACCTCTCGCACGCCGGCGCGGGTCAGGCGCAGCACCAGGGAAATCTTGAACAGCGCCAGGTTCAGCGCCGGCAGCAACAGGTGCTGCAAGCCGTCGAGGGTCAGCCACGACCATTGCACGCCGAACAGCTCACGGGTGGCGCCACGGCCGCTGGCCGGCAGCCAGCCGAGGGTGATCGAGAACAGCAGGATCATCATCAGCGCGACCCAGAATGCCGGCAGCGAGAAACCGATGATGCTGCCGGCCATCATCAGTCGCGACAGCGGGTGCTCGGGGTATGTCCCGGCGAACAGGCCCAGCGGTACGCCGATCAGCACCGCCAGGCACAGCGCGCTGAACGCCAGTTCGAAGGTGGCCGGCAGGCGTTGCAGGATCAGGCGCATGGCGTCTTCGTGATAGACGAAACTCTGCCCGAGGTTGCCGTGCACGGCGCCCTTGAGGAAGATCAGGTACTGCTCCCACAGCGGCTTGTCCAGCCCCAGGTGGGCGATGGCCTGCAGGCGCTCGGCCTGGTTGAGGTCTTCGCCGACCAGGATGTCCATCGGGTTGCCGATCGCATTGAGGCCGATGAACACCACCAGTGTCATCAGCCAGATGACCAGCAGCGACTGGCCCAGCCGGCGCAGGGTCCAGCCGATCATTGCCGCATCTCGTGGGCGTCCGGCTGGCTGGCAACCCACTCGTCACCCAGCAGTTCCGGTTCGGCGTAGTCGCGCATGGCCGCGTAGTGCTGCTCGATATCGGCGTTGAACAACTCGCCGATCAGCGCCTGGGCCAATCGCTTGGCGCCCTCGCTGATCGCCGGAATGTCGCCCGATACCGCACCGAAGCTGAGGGCGGCGGGATAGCTGAAACAGTGGATGTGATTCAGGCCGGGACAGCTTCCGGGGATTTTTTCCTGGAACTCGAAGTTGCTGCCCAGGTCCGGCAGTTCCGCCAGCTCCGCGTCCGCCTCGTCGGCCGGGGCCTCGAAACGATCGCGCCAGGTCCGTACCTGCGCGCAAAACGGCGAGAACTCCGGGCGCAGACGGAAGTCGGTGCGAAAGCCGGTGGCGAACACCACGAAGTCGGCTTCCAGACGCGCGGTCGGCGTGTCCAGCCAGACGCCGCCGGCCGGGTTTGCCTGCACGGCCAGCAGCGGGCTGTTCAGCAGAAAACGCGCGCGGCCCGACTGCGAGACCCGCAAGGTACTGCCCCGTGGCGGTGGCACCTGCTGGGTGTTGAGATAGTTGCGCAGGCGCCATTTCCAGGCCGCCGGCAGCCGCCAGTAACCATGGGTCATCCCCGGGTTGCCGGCGCCCTTGCCCTTGTTGATGCGCGGCAGCTCGGCGCGACGGATCAGCAGGTCGACCCGGCTGGCGCCGGCCTCCAGTGCGGTCGCCGCACTGTCCATGGCCGAAGCGCCGCCACCGATGACCGCAACCCGCTTGCCTTCGAACCACTCGTTGCGCAGTCCGTCCGCCGAGTGCGCCCACAGCTCATAGGGCAGTGCCCGCGCCAGGTCCGGAACCCACGGCCCGCCCAGCCCATCGCGGCCGGTGGCGAGCACCACATGGCGGGCGAGCAGCTGCTGCGTCTGGGCGCCAGCCTGCACCTGCAGTTCCACCAGGCCGTCGGCGCGTGGCGCCACCCGGCTCACCCGGTGTTCGTTGCGCACCTCCAGCGCCAGGGCCTTGCGATACCAGCGCAGGTAATCGGCCCACTGCAGGCGCGGAATCTTGTCCAGGCGCTCCCAGGCCTCCAGGCCGAATTGCGCCTCGAACCAGGCGCGGAAGGTCAGCGCCGGCAAGCCCAGGGCCGGCCCGGTCAGCTGTTTTGGCGAGCGCAGGGTTTCCATGCGCGCGGTGGTCGCCCATGGCCCCTCGAAGCCCGCGGGCGCCTGATCGAAGATCACTGCCGCCACCCCCTGGTGGCGCAACTCGGCAGCCAGCGTCAGGCCGGCCATGCCGCCGCCGATGATCGCCACGTCCAGCACGGCTTGACCGTCGTGCAGGCGTGGCTTGACCCAGGGTTTGGCGGGCAGATCGAGCCAGTCGAGATCCTGGCGCAGGCGTGCTTCCAGTTTCGCCAGGCCGGTGGCGGCAGTTGCATCGGACATGTATGGGGTACTCGGCATGAGGTCGGGAGATCGGCCCCCGTCCCTTGAATCGCATTTCTGCAAAGGCCGCTAACATTCAAATATGAATTCTTGGCGGCCTTCAATTCGTAATCCGAATACTAAGAGGCGGTTTTTATTCTCGCAAAGCACAAAAAGGCATATTTATATAACCAATATGATTTTCAGGCGGTCGTGCCTGTCGAGAAGCCGCCACGTGCCCGTGGCTTACTCGGCATAGATACTTTGCAGCAGCGCGTCATGGGCTGCCGCTTCGTGCATGAGCATTTGCGGCAAGAGCAATCTTGCCGAATGGGCGATTTCATCGATCAGTGCCCGGGCCACGTCCGACAGCGGGCTGGCGAAGGCCGAGATCAGGCCGAAGAAGAATGGGATATGGCAACCGAGCGGACGCACCAACACGCCTTCCACCGGCACGCCCCTGGCCGTAAACGGATCGACCAGGGCGACGCCCAGGCCGGCGCGGGCCATCTGCATGGCGATCAGCGAGGTGTTGGTATCGAGCATGCGGGGCGTGCCGCAGCCCGCGTCGCGGAAAGCCTTGTCGATGCGCCGCCGAAAGCGGTAGGGGTTGGCCATGGTGACCAGTGTCTGGCGGGCCAGCAGATCCATGGGCAGCACTTCATGGGCCGCCAGGGGCGAATGCTGCGGCAGTACCGCGACACAGGAGGCTTCGCCGATCCAGTGGATATCCAGCCCGCGATGTTCGAGCGGCAGGCTGACCGCGCCGAGGTCCATGGTCTTGGACAGTACCGCCTGCACCACGTTTTCCGGCGACATGCTCTGCAGTTGGACCTGCTGCGGCCGCAGAGTCTCGGGCAGGCGAGCCAACGCCGCCGGCAGCAGGCCGGCGGCCAGGGCCGAAATCGCCACCAGCTTGATCTGGTGATTCTCCTCCTGGGCGATATGCTGCGCGCGCTGGCGGATATTGCGTATCCCCAACAGCGCGCTCTCGACTTCGCCATACATCATGAAGGCCTTGTGCGTCGGCGTGACCTTCGGCCCGCTGCGTTCGAACAGGGCGAAACCCAGCTCCTGCTCCAGTTCCTGGATCACCCGGGTGACCGAGGGCTGCGAACGGCCGAGCATCTTCCCCGCGGCGGTGACACTCCCCGCCGACATCACCGCAGCAAAAGCTTCCAACTGACGCAGATCCATACGCACGCCTTACCGTTACCGATCACGGAAAATCTGGAAGTCTACACGCAAAAATGTGAGAGCCGGCTTGCTGGCGATGGCATACGCACGGGCCCTTCAGTTTTTTTGCTGAACGCCGCACCGCCGCGAAGCTTTTGCTTTTGCTTTTGCTTTTGATCTTGCTCTTGATCCACCCGCCCCGTTCCCAGCAGGCTGAGTGGAGGTTCTGTTTCGAGAGTTGCCCGGCAGGGATGCCGGGCGAGCCGTGTTGGGCCATGGATGGCCCGTCACGGCGTGCTCTCGAAACAGAACCGGAGCGAAGGAACCCTCGCGCAGCGAGGGCCAATGGAGGGGCAAGCGTTTTTTGGTTACTTTTTTTGGCGTCTGAAAAAAAGTAACTCGCCCGTAAGGGGCGAAACCGTAACATCAGCTAAACGCGCAAACGGATATGTACCCCACCTCCCACCTCCCCCGGAAAAAGCCGAACAGACAGCAGCTCCCGCACCTGATCAATGCCCATCCGCAGAAGGCTGCTGCGGTGGCTGAACCTTGTGCATCAACGGCACCAACACCGTCGCCAGAATAAAGCAGACCATGATCACCAGAAACGCATCGGCATAAGTCAGCGTCTGGGCCTCTCGCCAAGTCAGGGCCCAGAGCTGGCGCAACGCGATCTGACTGGCATCCAGACTGTTCTGGCCAAGCGCCTGGGCACTGCTGCTCAAGTGTTCGAGCCAGAGATTCATCTCTTCGTTACGGCTGCTCAGGTGCTCCGCCAGACGCAGGAAATGCAGGTTGCTGCGGTCGTTGAGCACCGTGGCGCAGGCAGCGATACCGATCGCGCCGCCGAGGTTGCGCATCAGGTTGAACAGCCCCGAGGCAAGCTTGAGCCGGGCCGGTGCCAGGGAGCCGAGGGTCAGCGTCACCGTCGGCGCGACGGTCAGTTGCTGGGCAAACCCGCGTATCGCCTGGGGCAGCAGCAGTTCCTTGCTACCCCAGTCATGGGTGATCGGCGCAAAATTCCACATCGACAGGCCGAACAACGCCAGGCCGAGCATGAGGATCCAGCGCAGGTCGATACGGCTGGCAAGGAACGCATACACCGGAATCGCCAGCAACTGGAAGATCCCCGTGGAAAACACCGCGATACCGATATCCAGTGCCCCGTAGCCGCGCACCCGGCCGAGGAACAGCGGTGTCAGGTAGATGGTGGCGAAGATGCCGATGCCGGTGATGAAGGAAAACAGGCAGCCGAGGGCAAAGTTGCGCTCGCCCAGGGCACGCAGGTCGACGATCGGCTCGTCGATTTCCAGGCAGCGCCAGATGAACAGCACCCCGCTGGCCAACGCCACCCAGGCCGTCAGGGTGATGGTGCTGTCACTGAACCAGTTCCAGCGCGGACCTTCCTCGAGGGTATATTCCAGGCAACCGAGGAACACCGCCATCAGCACGATGCCCAGGTAGTCGGCGCCCTTGAGCAACGCCAGGTTCGGCTGGTCGACCCGGACCAGCAGCGGCACGCTGAGGGTCACGAACAGGCCCGGCAGCAGGTTGATGTAGAACAGCCAGTGCCAGGAGGAAATGTCGGTGATCCAGCCACCGACCGCCGGGCCGAGGGTCGGCGCGAGCGAGGCGATGGCACCGATGGTCGAGGCGGCGATGATGCGCTGCTTGCCGTTGAAATAGATGAAGGCGGTGGTGAACACCAGCGGAATCATCGAACCGCCGAGGAAACCCTGCAACGCGCGAAAGGCGATCATGCTCTGGATGTTCCAGGCCACCGCGCACAGCAGGCTGGTCAGGGTGAAGCCGGCGGCGGAGGCGGCGAACAGCCAGCGGGTGCTCATCACCCGCGACAGCCAGCCGGACAGCGGGATGACGATGATCTCGGCGATCAGGTAGGCGGTCTGCACCCAGGCGGTGTCATCGGCGCCCGCCGACAGGCCGCCGCCGATATCGCGCAGCGAGGCGGACACGATCTGGATGTCGATCAGGGCGATGAACATGCCCAGGCACATGCAGGCAAAGGCGGCGACCTTCTGCCGGGTGCTCAGTGTGGGCAGCCCGTCACTCATGGCCGGCTGGCCTGGGCAACCGCCGGTTCGATAGCCGGTTGTTCGCGGGTGTTCACTTCGGTCTGAACCGAGAGCCCCGGGCGCAAGGCACCGAAGTCGGCGTCGCTGCCGTCCAGGCGGATCCGCACCGGAACACGCTGGACGATCTTGGTGAAGTTGCCGGTGGCGTTTTCCGGCGGCAGCACGCTGAACTGGGCGCCCGTGGCGGGTGCCAGGCTTTCGATGTGCCCATGGAACTCACGACCCGGCAGGATATCGGCCTTGATATTGACCGCTTGGCCGACCTGCATCCGCGCGAGCTGATCTTCCTTGAAGTTGGCGTCCACCCACAGGCCATGGGCCGGTACCACCGAAATCAGCTGACTGCCGGCTGCCGCATAGGCGCCGACCTTGGCCCGGCGGTTGCCGACATAGCCGTCCAGCGGTGCGCGCAGTTCGGTGTAGCCGAGGTTCAACTGTGCCTGGTCGCGCTCGGCCTGGGCCTGTTCCAGCATGGCCCGGGCCTGTTGCCGCTGGGTTTCGATCACCGCCAATTGGCGTTGCGCCGCCAGCAGTCCCGCCTCGGCCCGGGCCCGTTCGGCCTGGGCGGTTTTCCAGGTGGCATCGGCACGCTGGGCACTTTCGACGGAGACCGCCAGGCTGCGCACCAGCGTCTGGTAGCGGGCGTGGTCGTCGTGGGCGCGGCGGGCCTCGGCATCGCTGGCATCGATCTGCGAACGGGCCTGGCTGATCAGCGCCTGCTGCAACTGTTCGGTGGCATCGAGGTTGGCCAGGCTCGCCCGCTGGGCGGCCACGGCACCTTCGGCCTTGGCCAGGGCGATGCGGTAGTCACGGACATCGATGCGGGCCAGCAGGTCCCCGGCCCTGACAAACTGGTTGTCGCTCACCGCCACTTCGCTGATATAGCCCGGGACCTTGGCGCTGATCACCGTGACTTCGGCGCCGACATAGGCATCCTCGGTGTCCTCGACGAACCGTCCGGTCTGCCACCAGTGGCTGCCGTAAACGACGGCCGCGGCCACCGCTGCCGCGAGCACCGCCAGGCGCACCAGTGGCTTGCGCCGCGCCGGGGCCACAGCGGATGTACTTTCGGGGGCAATGTGGACTTGAGTGCCCATGGCGGACTGACCTCTATCGCTGGCAACGAAAAATTATGATCATAATATTCATGGCGGCTTTTATCATGCAAGTCTCTATTTTCCGACAGCGAATCCACTCGTCGGGGCAATGCGGTACCGGTACCGGCGCGTCACGCCTATACTGCCGGGCTGATTCATCAACGGGCGTGCCAGGTACGCGCCCTTCCCTGCGCAACTTTCAACAAGAGAACCCCATGGCCAATCATGACCTGACCTTCCTGCCGGATCCCGACGCGGACTCGATTTCCTCCGACGTGGCCGGCTTCGGCGGCCTGCTGGTGTCCACCCAGATCCCCACCCGTGCCGACGGCAGCCTGGAACTGGGCGATATCACCCGGCAGAGCGAATGCACCCTGCAGGCGCTCAAGGTGGCGCTGGAGAAGGCCGGCAGCTCGCTGGACCGCGTCCTGCACCTGACCATCTACCTGACCGATATCGCCGACCGTCCGGCGTTCAACGAGGTCTACAGGCGGTTCTTCGTCAAACCCTGGCCGGTACGTGCAGCCATTGGCGTGGCAGCCCTGGGGGTCGAAGGCATGAAGGTGGAAGTCACGGCGATGGCGGCCAAGGCCTGACCGGTCAGCCGCAACGGGTGCCGGCGCGGCGTTTCGCCGGTACAATGCACGCCTTGACCGTGCAGCCTGACTAGAAAAACATGTCCCTACCCAAGCATCACCTGGAATTGCTCAGCCCCGCCCGCGACGTGGCCATCGCCCGCGAAGCCATCCTGCACGGGGCCGATGCCGTGTATATCGGCGGCCCGAGCTTCGGCGCCCGCCACAATGCCTGCAACGAAGTGAGCGATATCGCCCAGTTGGTGGAGTTCGCCCGCCGCTACCACGCGCGGGTCTTCACGACCATCAACACCATCCTGCACGACAACGAGCTGGAGCCGGCGCGCAAGCTGATCCATGAACTCTACGATGCCGGGGTCGACGCGCTGATCGTCCAGGACCTGGGCGTAATGGAACTGGATATCCCGCCGATCGAACTGCACGCCAGCACCCAGACCGACATCCGCACCCTGGAACGGGCCAGGTTCCTCGACCAGGCCGGCTTCTCCCAGTTGGTGCTGGCCCGCGAACTGAACCTCCAGGAAATCCGCGCCATCGCCGACGAAACCGACGCGGCGATCGAGTTCTTCATTCACGGTGCGCTGTGCGTGGCCTTTTCCGGCCAGTGCAACATCTCTCATGCGCAGACCGGCCGCAGCGCCAACCGTGGTGACTGCTCCCAGGCCTGCCGCCTGCCCTATACCCTCAAGGATGACCAGGGCCGCGTGGTCGCCTACGAGAAACACCTGCTGTCGATGAAGGACAACAACCAGAGCGCCAACCTGCGCGCCCTGGTGGAAGCCGGCGTGCGCTCGTTCAAGATCGAGGGCCGCTACAAGGACATGGGCTATGTGAAGAACATCACCGCCTACTACCGCCAGCGCCTGGACGACATTCTCGAAGGCCGCCCGGACCTGGCCCGCGCTTCCAGCGGCCGCACCGCGCACTTCTTCGTGCCGGACCCGGAGAAGACTTTCCACCGCGGCAGCACCGACTACTTCGTCAGCGAGCGCAAGATCGATATCGGCGCCTTCGACACTCCGACCTTCACCGGCCTGCCGGTGGGCGTGGTGGAAAAAGCCGGCAAGCGCGACCTGCAGGTGGTGACCACCGAGCCCTTGTCCAACGGCGATGGCCTCAACGTGCTGATCAAGCGCGAAGTGGTCGGCTTCCGTGCCAACGTCGCCGAACCGCGCGGCGAGTTCGAGGAGGACGGTGAAAAACGCTACCGCTACCGCGTCGAACCCAACGAGATGCCGGAGGGCATGCACCGCCTGCGTCCGAACCACCCGCTGAACCGCAACCTGGATCACAACTGGCAACAGGCATTGCTCAAGACCTCCGCCGAGCGCCGTGTCGGTGTCAGCTGGAGCGCGCGCCTGCGCGAGGAGCGTCTGGAACTGACCGCCACCAGCGAGGAAGGCGTCAGCGCCAGCGTGGCCCTGGACGGCCCGTTCGGCCTGGCCAACAAGCCGGAGCAGGCCCTGGAGCAACTGCGCGACCTGCTCGGCCAGTTGGGCACCACCCAGTACCACGCCACCGCCATCGAGCTCGATGCACCACAGGCCTACTTCATCCCCAACTCGCAGCTCAAGAGCCTGCGCCGCGAAGTGATCGAGGCGCTGACCGCAGCCCGCGTCGCCGCCCATCCGCGCGGTGGCCGCAAGGCCGAGACCAGCCCGCCGCCGGTGTACCCGGAGTCGCACCTGTCGTTCCTGGCCAACGTCTACAACCAGAAGGCCCGTGACTTCTATCACCGTCATGGGGTCAAGCTGATCGACGCGGCGTTCGAGGCCCACGAGGAAACCGGTGAAGTGCCGGTGATGATCACCAAGCACTGCCTGCGGTTCTCCTTCAATCTGTGCCCGAAACAGGCCAAGGGCGTGACCGGCGTGCGGACCAAGGTCGCGCCGATGCAACTGATCCAGGGTGACGAGGTGCTGACCCTGAAGTTCGACTGCAAGCCTTGCGAGATGCACATCATCGGCAAGATCAAGGGTCACATCCTCGACCTGCCGCAACCGGGCAGTGCGGTGGTCGGCCATATCAGCCCGGCCGATCTGCTCAAGACCATTCCCCGCGCGCCACACTGAAGTGAGCGGCCTTGACGGCCGCTTTCGCCCGCCCCGCAAATAAAGTCGTCGACCGGCTTCGCGGGGCTTGCATATCGGCGCATTGCCCTCTTCAATGAGCAGGCCCCGCCTCCAGGCGGGGCCCTGTTTCCCTGTCGAGACGAGCCAGATGGATCTGCGCCAGAAACCCGCCCTATGGAAGACCTTGTGGGCCCTGCCTGCGGCCACCCGCTGGCTGCTGCTGGGCATCGGCCTGTCGCGGGTCGCCTCGTTCATGGTCTGGCCGTTCATCGTGGTGGCGATGAACCGACGCTTCGGCACGCCGATCACCGATATCGGCGCGCAACTGGCCCTGGGTGCGCTGATCAGCATCGCCCTCTCACCGCTCAGCGGCTTTCTCGGTGACACCTTCAATGCCCGCAACCTGATGGGCTTCGGCTGCGCCCTGGGCGCCGGCTGCTTCCTGCTGATGGGGCTGGCACCCGGGCAGACCAGCTACTTCGTCGCGATCATCGGCATGGCGGTCGCCCACAGCATCCTCGAACCGCTGTTGCGGGTGCTGCTCAGCGACACCGTCGCCACCGACAACGAACGCACCTTTCTCTTCCACATCCGCTACTACGTGGTCAATTGCGCCGCTGCCAGCGGGCCGTTGCTCGGCATGTGGTTCGCCAACCGCGAGAGCGACGCGGTGTTTCCGATCGCCGCCTTCACCTACGCACTGCTGGCCCTGAGTATCTTCGGCGCCGCGCGCTATCGGCTGCAGGCGCCGCACCTGGCCGGTACCGAGCCGACCTCGCCGCCCCTGCGTGAGGTGCTGCGGGCGATGCTCGGCAATCGACTGTTCCTGACCATCATCGTCGCCAACTTCTTCCTGGTGCTGGTCTACGCCCAGGTCGACGAGTCGCTGATCTTCTACCTGCTGGCACTCAAGGTCGAGGACATCAACGCGGTGATCGCCAGCCTGAGCGTGACCAACGCCTCGGTCGTGCTGGTGTTCCACCTGTGCCTGATGGGCTGGCTGATGAACCTGGCCGACAAGCGCGCCTACATCCTCGCCCTCGCCTGCCTGATGATCGGCCACGCGATCATTGCCCTGAACACCGGCGCGCTGTGGTACGGCTGGATACTGGCGATCGGGTTCGCGACGCTGGCCGAGATCATCGTCATGCCGTTGTTCGCCACCCTGATCGATCGCCTCGCGCCGCCCGGCATGCGCGGCAGTTTCATCGGCATTTCCATGCTGGCCGGGCTCGGCTCGGCGCTGGCGCCGCTGCTCGGGGCGCTGGTGATCAGCCACTTGGGCGGCGTGGTGCTGTTTTCCGCCCTGGCGCTGGCCTGCCTGCCCATCGGCCTGCTCGGCTACCGGGCACTGGATGCCGGCCAGCCGGCCAGCGCGCTGGAACCGACGACATGATCGCCCTCAACCAGGTCCAATTCGGAGTGAACCCGGGATGAATCCTTACCAACTGTTGGCACCTCGTTCATTCTGGCGCAGTGCCGTGGCACAGCAGACGGCCGAAAGCATGAGCGAGTTGTGGCTGCCGCAATTCGGGATCGAACGCGACGATGCCATCGTCACCGCCGGTTCCTGCTTTGCCCAGCATATCGGCCGGGCACTGGTGGAGCGCGGGATGAACTGGGTCGACAGCGAACCGGCGCCGGCCGGCCTGTCGGAAGCCGAGCGCAAGGCGCGGCACTATGGCGTGTTCTCCTTTCGCACCGGCAACCTCTACACCCCGGCGATGTTGCGCCAGTGGCTGGAGTGGTGCCTGGACAGGCAGGCCATGCCCGACGAGCTCTGGAGCCGCGATGGACGTTTCTTCGACCCCATGCGGCCGGTGGTCGAACCCGAAGGCCATGCCAGCCGGCAGGCGCTGCTGGAGGCCCGACAGGTCACGCTGGCGGCGATGAAGACGGCGTTGCAGCGGGCCAGGGTCTTCGTTTTCACCCTGGGGCTGACCGAGGCCTGGGTGAATCGACGCAACGGCCTGGTGTACCCGCTCTGCCCCGGTACGCTGCAGGGGACGTTCGATCCGCAGGTCCATGCCCTGCACAACTTCGGCTTCGTCGACAGCCACCGTGAAATGCACACGGCACTCGAACTGTTGCGCTCGGTGAATCCGCGGATCCGGGTGCTGCTGACCGTGTCGCCGGTGCCGCTGACCGCTACCGCGACCGGCCAGCATGTGTTGACCGCCACCACCTACTCCAAATCGGTGTTGCGCGCGGTGGCCGGCCAGTTGTGCGAGGAACAGCCGGAAGTCGACTACTTCCCCTCCTACGAGATCATCACCGGCACGCCGTTCAAGGCCGCCTTCTACCAGGACAACCAACGCGAAGTCACGGCCGCCGGGGTGGCGTTCGTCATGCGCCAGTTCTTCAGCGCCCTGAACGGCCAACCGCCGGTGGCACCAGCCAACCCGATCGCTCATCTGCCCAGCGAGGACCTTGTTTGTGAAGACGCCGTACTCGACTACTACGCCAAGCCCTAGCTTCCTGCTGCTGGGCGACTCCAACGCCGGGCCGATCGGCAAGGCGGCGCAGGCCCGCGGGTTGATGGCCTGCGGCGGCCCGCTGGGGGCCGGACGGGATTTCAACGTCGATTTCCTGGTAGCGCAGCCGGGGGACGTGGGGTTTCGTGATACGGAAATGGACCAGCGTTATCGCCAGGCGCTGGAGCTGGCCGGGGTGGCCCGGCTGGAAGAACTGTCGGTTCCGCTGGTCAGTACGCTCGGCATGAGCGTGCACTTTCTCGCCAGTCGGCCGAACTGGCACTGTTATCAGGATGAAAGTGGCGAGTTCGACGCCGGGTTTCTGGGCGGGCCCCTGTTCGAGTCGATCATAGAAGAAATGAGCCGGTATGCCCTGGCGTTCTACGAAAGGGTGCTGGGACTGGGCATCAGGGTGCTGGTGGTCCTGCCACCGCAGCGGGTGCCGGAGTTTTCCGATGCGCGGGTATTCATCGCGGCGCAGGAGGTGCTGATTCGACGCTTGCGCGAGTTGGGCGTCGAGCTGATCGATGTGCGGGACGCCGCCAACGGTGAGGATGGCTGGCAGGCCCCGCGGTTCTGCGAGATCGATGACCCGTTGCACGGCAACCTGGCCTTCGGCGAGCTGATCGTCGAGGCGCTGCTTCCCCGACTCGCCCAGCCACAGTGGGCCTGACCCACCCCCCATCCCGCTCCATTCGGTGGATGAGCGCAGGCCTGCGGGCCCACAGGATTTCAGGTTTCGGTATAGGGCTGCGGCTGCTCACCGAGGATTGTCACCCGTTCGCCATACCGCGAATGCGGGAAGTAGTCCCACACCGCATGGTGCTGGGTGCAGCGGTTGTCCCAGAACACCAGGGTATTGGGCTCCCAGCGTACCCGGCAGGTGAGAATCGGCTCGCGGGCCACCAGGCCGAACAACAGGTCCAGCAGCGCCCGGCTTTCCCCCTCGGACAGTTGCACGATATGCGAGGTGAACCCGGAGTTGACGAACAACGTCTTGCGCCCGGTCTCCGGATGGCGCACCACCACCGGGTGTTCGGTCCTGGGCAACCCCTCCGGCGCCGGGTAGCCCTTCCACGGAATCGCCCCATCATGGATGGCCGTCAGCCCCTGCAGAAAACCCTGCAGGGTCGGCGACAGCATGTCCAACGCCAGGTGCATGTTGGCGAACAAGGTGTCGCCACCGCTACCGATGGCCGGGGTCTCCTTGATGTACAGCATCGAACCCATCGACGGTGCCAGGTCCGCGGTACCGTCGGTGTGCCAGGCCTCCCCGGCGACGAAGCGCGATTGCGCCGTGGCACGGATGACCACCAGTTCCGCATCGTCGCCGTCGATATCCTCCAGCGGCAAGGCGCGCAACTCACCGAACAGTCGACCAAAGGCCTTGTGCTGCTCGACGCTCAGGTGCTGGTCGCGAAACACCAGCACGTGGTTTTCCAGAAAGGCCCGGCGAATTTCCGCCAGTTGCCCGGGCGCCAGTTCCCTGGACAGGTCGACCCCGCCGATCTGCGCGCCGATGATCGGAGTCAACCGATCGACGGTGATGTGCTGGTACGGCGCCCGACGTTCGCCGGCGATCCTCTCGACGGCCTTCAATGCCCACTGATCCATGTTCCCTCACCTTTTTGTTGAGTTATTGCCGCCATCTGCCCGGTCAGGCCGCCTTCAGTCCCTGGCCTGACGCAGGGAGCGCGGGCGCATGTCGGTCCAGTGCTCGGCGATATAGTCCAGGCAGGCCTGACGCTCGCCCCGGGCCCCGACAGCCACCCAGCCGATGGCCATGTCCTTGCCCTGGGGCCAGATGGAGTACTGGCCCTGATGATTGATCACCACGTCGAACATTTCCGTTTCATTGTTCATGCTGCTCTCCAGAGAAATAACCCCGTGCGGCCGGAGCCGCCTCGATCAGGCAGCGGCTCAAGCCTTCTGCCAGGTGCCTGAATACCTGTCGTCCGGCATCGGCTTGCCGCTCACCGCTACCGGCGCGCACCAGCGCGCAGATCCGCGTGGCCCCGGCACAGATGCCGGCGTAGGCCTGGGCATCGTTGTCGGCATAGGCCGCGGCGGCGATTCGTGCGTAGGCCCGGCTGTTGGCATCGGCAAACGCGGCGGCGTTGGCATCGGTGCTGAGCTGGGCGTAGTAGTCCGCGTAGGCCTGGGCATCGCCGAAGTGCTCGGCGATCATTGCCGTATTGGCCGGCGCGCTGGCGTAGACCATGGCGATCTCATGGGCCCGGGCATAGCCGGTGGCATAGGGAAAGGCTCGCCGGTACAGCGCCGGCAATACCGGCTTGAGGGCCGCCAGCCACTCGCCCCGCCGGCCGTTGAGGCCCAGGGCCGCACGCCGATGCAATTGCCGCAGGACATTCAGCTGCGCCACGCTGGTGCCCTCGACGTCGGCCTCGAGCAACACCGGCAACACCGTCTCGGCCTGCCAGGCGTGCAACAGGCGAAACGGCGGCGGTTCGCCAAACCCGGCCAGGGCCGCCTGCAACTCGTTGCTCCAGCGCAGTGCCCAGTCCTTGGCCTGCCCGGCCAGCAGCACCGGTATCAACGCCTGCAGCCAGTCCGCGTTGCGCTCATGCCGCATGTTCGCCTCCCTGGCCGATCGTTTCGCCAATCAGCCGTGCCCAGTGACCGGCGACGATGCCGTAATGGTCGGTATCCAGCGCTTGCCAGTCGCACAGCCGCGGCAGCAGCGCCTGCCAGGCCGCCTTGAGCTGGTCGGCCGGCCAGGCGCGACCGACACCATAGGGGTTGGCCTGGGTGGCGACCAGCAACCGGGCCTGGGTGTTCGGCAGAACCGGTGGTGTGAAGGCGGCCATGCTCGCCATGTTGTGTTTGCAGCAGGCGGTGAGGCGTTGCAGGTAGCCGCGCATTTCCTCGGACAGCCCCTGCCCGCTCGCCTGGGGCCAGCGCTGGACGAACTCGCGTTGGAACACCTGCTCGATATGCCCCTCGTCCATCCCTGCCAGCTCGGCACCGGCATCCGGCGCCGGCGGGTCGATCAGGTACAGCAGCGGTTGTTCCAGGCCCATGGCTTGCGCCTGCGCGCACATGGCCTGGGCGACCCAGGCGCCGAACGACCAGCCCGCCAGCCGCCAGTGGCAGGACTGCCGAGGGAAACGGCTCTGCAGCGCCTCCAGGTAACGTGCGGCGCGCTGCTCGATCGCGATCGGCGGCAACTGCGGATGCTGCAGCAGCGGATCGGCGATCACGCAGACCCCCAGCGCCTCGGGCAAGGCCGCCGCCATCTCGCGATAGGCCTGGACATCGCCCCCCACCGGGTGCACCAGGCATAGCCAGTCGCGGCCGTTGCCACTGTTCCAGACATCCAGTTGCACCGCCTGGGCCCAATCGACGACAGCCGTCCTGGCGCCACTGCCCTCGATCAGCGTGAGAATTTCCCGCAGGCTGACCTTGTGGCTCAATTGCGACAGTTGCAGGCCGATGCCCAGCCGCGACTGCACCTCGTCGATCAGGTCGAGCAGGGTCAACGAGTCGGCGCCCAGTTCATACAGCGAGTCCTCGTCGTCCAGGGTGTCGACCCCCAGCCACTGGCACAGGCACTCGCCCAGATGTGCCGCCGGGTCCGGCCCGCGTTCGACGCAGAGGGCTGCGGCCTCGGACACCCGCGCAGTGTGCCGCCGCGGGTAGAACCCGCGCGACGCCTCGATCGCAGTGGTCGAGATCAGGCACTGCGGCAGTTGCAGGGCCAGCGCAAGGTCGAACACCTTTGCCCCCTCCTCGACGGACAAACCGACCGCCAGGTGGCGCTGGTGAGCCTCGTCACCGGCACTCACGGCGGTGGCCATGCCGCGTTCGCGCCAGATATCCCAGTTGATGCCCAGCCGTACGCAACGACTGGCCGCCTCCGGCTGGTAATGGGCAAAACCGTCCATGACCCCGCTGGCAGCGGCATAGTCCAGGTGCCCGGCACCGCCGAGCAGCGCCGACATCGACGAGCAGTACAGCACGAACCCCGGCGACAACCGTGTGATCAGCATTTCCACCGCCAGCATGCCGAGGGTCTTGGCGGCCATGGCGCTGTCCATCTGCCGGGCATCGCGATGGCGAATCAGGCTGCCGGCACCGATGCCCGCGGCGTGAATGACGCCGACCAGTTCGCCGTAACGCCGCGCCAACTGCTCGACGACACTCGGCCAGCGCGCCAGATCGGCAATATCGGCCTGCACGACCTCGACCCGATCGCCGTAGTCGCGCAGATTCTGCGGCCGCTCGCCGCGACGGGAAAGCACGATCACCCGCCGTCCCGGCGCCTGCAGCAGGTGCTCGCACAGGCTGCTGCCGATGCCGCCGTTACCCCCCAGCACCAGGAAGGTGCCGGTTGCCGGCAACAAGGGCGAGGCCGGCAGGGACGCCGGTGCCGGGCTGGCAATCAGGCGTGGCTGCCACAGGTAGTCGCCGCGAATCGCCAGACGCCGTGGCAATGCCGCCGAGTCGCCCAGCAGTGCCGCCAGGCTGCCGGCCTGGTCCGCCCACTGCGAACCCGGCAGGTCCAGCCAGTGAACCCGCAGCGGATACTCCTGCGGCGCCACCTCACAGACCCCGGCCAGGGCGCCCAGCTCCGGACGCCGCACCTCGCCGTTGACTGCACAGGCCTGCCAGGACAGCAACCAGAGCCGCAGCTTCAGCGCCCCCGAGACCTCGCCCCAGGCCTGGAGCAAGGCGCTCGGCGTATCGAGGCAGGCCCATTGCGCAGCGGCCAGGCTCTGCTCGTTCACCGCGCCACCGACCGACAGCGGCAACGCGTGCAGCCAGTCCAACTCCTCCACCTGCGCCGCGATCAGTTCGGCCAACAGCGCCGTCAGTGCCTGGGAATCACCCGGATCCAGTTCGAAACGATCGGCAGCCAGGCGCCGCAGGCCGTTGCCGGCGCGGACCTGGACCACCCGTCGATAGACGCGGCCCAAGGCGTCCAGCAGGCCGCCGTCCAGTGCCTCGTTGGCACATACCACCAGGGTGCCGCGACGTTCGTGGGGGCTGCCGCTGCCCAATCGGCGCAGGCGTACCCATTGGCGTTGGTGGAACCAGTCCGGCAAGGCATTGCGAGTCGATTGCGCTGCGCTGTCGAGCGGCACCGCCGGCAACGCGGCCGCCGGCTGGAACCGGCACGGCTCGAGATCGAATGCCGACGGCGGCAGGTCCCATGGCGGAGGGGCCGAGCGCGTCGGCCAGGTGAGCCGCGTACCGTCGTACCAGGCCCGGAGGATGGCCTGCGGTTCTGCATCCCCGACCGACCAGGTGCGGGTCGACGGCGGCACTTCGCGGATCAGTGCCTCGTCCACCTGCCAGGTCTCCCCGGCCGCCAGGCACACGCCATAACGCCAGCGCTGCTGGCGGCGACCCGCTTGCAGGAAACGCAGCAGCGCCTCATGCCGCTGTGGGAACGCCTCCCGATAGGCCTTGATCGCCGCCATGTTGCGCAACAGTGCACTGCGGCTGTGGGCGCTGAGCAGCAGGCAGGCCGCGCCCGCTGCCGAAACCGGCTCGGGCGTGGGGCTGGCGGCGACGAGCGCATGGGCATTGGTGCCGCCGATGCCGAAGCTGCTCACCCCGGCCACGCGCCGGCGCCCTGGCGGCCAGGCGCGCGGTTGGGTCGGGATGTAGAACGGCGTGCCTTGCAGATCGATCTGCGGGTTGAGCCGATTGAAGCCCAGGTTCGCCGGCACCACCGCGTGATACACCGCCAGGGTCGCACGAATCAACCCGACCACCCCGGCCGCCGCCCCCAGGTGACCGATCTGGCTCTTCACCGAGGCCAGTGCGCAACTGTCCGCCGGGGCCGTGCCGAAGGCCTTGCCCAGCGCCGCCACCTCGATCGGATCCCCCAGCAGCGTGCCGGTGCCATGGGCCTCGACATAACCGATGTCGGCACCGCGCAGGCCAGCCTTGTCCAGCGCCTCGCGGATCACTGCGCTCTGGCCGGCCACCGACGGTGCGGTATAGCTCATCTTGGCATGGCCGTCGTTGTTCAGCGCCGAGGCTTCGATGACCCCGTAGATCCGGTCGCCATCGCGTTGTGCCCGGGCCAGCGGCTTGAGCACCACCACCCCGTAGCCACTGGCGCCGAGGGTACCGCTGGCATCATCGCTGAAAGGTCGGCACTGGCCGTCCCGGGAGAAGATGTGCTGCGGCCGGTAGCGGTAACCCTCGGTCAGCGTCGGGTCCACCAGCACCCCGGCGGCCAGCATCACATCGGCATCGCCCTGGCGCAGCAGCGCACAGGCCAGGTGCACGGCGATCAGCGAGCTGCCGCAGGCGGCCTGCACGCTCATGGCCGGCCCGCCGAGGTTCAGGTGATAGGCGGCCTTGGTCGCGAGGAAGTCCTTGTCGTGGTGCAAGGCCATCTGGAAGGTGTCCGGCAGCTCGCTGTCGCCGGCCTGGCGCAGCAGTTGCTGGAAATAGGTGGTTTCGCCGCAACTGGCGAGCAGTCCGATCCGCGGCCCGTCCGCCGACGGCACCAGTGCCGCGTGCTCCAGTGCCTGGACACAGGCCATCAGCAGGTGGCGTTGCTGCGGGTCCATCAGCCGTGCTTCCTGGCGGCTGATGCCGAAGTACTCGGGGTCGAAGTCGAACAACCCGGCCAGTTGGCTACGGGCGCCGACCAGCCCCTCTTCGGCCGCGAACAGCTCGATACCCGACTCGCCCGCCTGGACCATCGACCAGAACGCGCCCAGGTCGGGCGCACCGGCGACATTCACCGCCATGCCGATGATCGCCACCGGCGAATGGCTGTTGTCCCCACCGCGCAGTGGCTGCTGCGCCTCGACCGGTGTGCTGGCCAGATGGGCCGCCAGGCGACGGATGCTGACCTGCTCGAACAGATCGGCCATGCTCACCTTGAGGTCGCTTTCCTGGTTGTAGCGGGCGTGCAGGCGCATCAGCCCGAGGCTGGTCGCGCCGGCTTCGAAGAAGCTCTGGTCGAGCCCGATCGGCCGGCCGATCACCGCTTCGAACAGTTCGCGCAGACGCTGCTGCAACGGGTTGGCCGGTTCCGCGGATGCGTCTGCCGCCTCCCGTGGAAGCGGCTCCCCCAGGCCCTGGAGCGCCTTGCGGTCGACCTTGCCACTCGGCGTGCGGGGCCACTCCCCGACCTGCCAGTAGGCATCGATGCGCACCTGGGCCGGCAACTCGCGGGCCAGTCGCCGGTCCAGCGCCTGCGGTGCCGGCGGCGGCCCGTCGAGTTGCAGGTAGGCGTTCAGCTTCGCCGAGTCGGCGTCCAGGGTGACGACGGCGCCGCTCACCTCGGGCAGTTGCATCAGGGCGGCCTCGATCTGGCCAAGCTCCAGGCGATGGCCGCTCAGCTTGACCTGCTGATCGTCGCGCCCCAGGTAGTGCAGGCAGCCCTGGGCATCGACCCGGGCCAGATCGCCGGTGCGATAGAACAGCCGCGTGGCTCCGCTATCATCGGGCAGTTCGACGAAGCGGCTGGCATTGAGCGCCGCATCCCCCAGGTAGCAGCGGGCGACCATCGGCCCCGCCACCAGCAGGTAACCCGCCATGCCGGCGGGCAGCGGCCGGTCCTGTTCATCCACCAGCAGCAGACAGGCATTGTTCACCGCCCGGCCGATCGACGCGCGCAACGGCCAGTCCCGTGGTTCTGGCGCAAGACGCAGGGCGCAGACCACATGGGTCTCGGTCGGACCGTAATGATTGAACAGACTGGCCTGGGGCATGCCGGCGAACCATTCACGCAGGGTGTCGTTGCACAGCAGTTGTTCCCCCGCCGTCACCACCTCGCGCAATTGCGTCGGATAGATCCCCCGCCGCACGGCGGTTTCGGCCAGGTGCTGCAGGGCCACGCAGGGCATGAACAGCCGCTCGATGTCCGCCTTCAGCAGGTAATCCAGCAGCGCCGGAGCATCCTGGCGCCAGGCCGGGACGATCAGGTGATAGCAGCCGCCGCCGCACAGGGTGCTGAAAATCTCCTGGAACGACACATCGAACGACAGCATGGAGAACTGCAGGGTCCGCGCCCGTGGGGCCAGCTCACCCGCACCGCGCTGCCAGTGCAGCAGGTTGCACAGGGTCCGGTCCGTGACCTGGACGCCCTTGGGAATGCCGGTCGAGCCGGAGGTGAACAGCATGTACAGCGGCCGCTCGCCCTGGTGCGGCGTCCGGGAAAACGGCCGCGGCGGCGCATCGAGTGCCACCCGATGCCGCGCGATGGCGTGCTCGCCCAGGCGTTCGAGGGCGGCTTCGGTGGCGTCGCTGTACAGCAGGCCATGGGCGCGGCACTGGCTCATCACTTGACGCAGCACCGCCTGCGGATAGGCCGGATCGAGCGGCACGGCGGTGAGATTGAGCTTGGCCAGGGCCAGCAGGGCGACGATATGCTCCACCGAGGTATCGAGGAACAGCAGTACCGGGCCCGGTTCACCGTCCAACGCTGGCAGGCTCGCGCCATCGCCGAGAGTCGCCGCCAGGGTATCGGCCAGTTCGTTCAGGCGCCGGTAGCTCACCCGCCGCTCGCCGGCCACCAGGGCGGTGGCCTCCGGGGTACAGCGCACCTGATGTTCGAACCAGTCGGCCAGGGTGGCGAACGGCGGCTGTACCCGTTCGCCCAGGCTGGCCGGCGGCAGGCGGTGCCGGTAGGGTAGCAGCAGCCGGTCCAGCGGGCTGTCCGGAGCCTGCAGCAACAGATCCAGACCGGCGCGAAACAACTCGGCGGCCGCCTCGATACGTTGCAGGTCGAAAGGGTCGCACTGGTACTCCCACCAGGCCGCAAACCCGTCGGGGCTGTCCACCAGGGACAGGGTCAACGCGCACTTGGCCTGCACGGGACCGCTGAATTCGAGTTGGGCCCCCAGCCCGTCCAGCTTGCTGAAATCGGTGTTTTCCAGCACGAACATGAAGTCGAACAGCGCCTGCTGGCCCGACAGCCGCAGGTCCTCGACCACATCGGCCAGGGCCACGTCCTGCAACGCCAGGACCTGGCGAACCCGATCCGTCTGCGCGTGCAGCAGTGCCTCCAGCGACTGCCGGCCATCCAGTTCGGTCGGGATCAGCACGGTGTTGGCGAACATGCCCACGGCCTCCTCGAACTCCCCCAGCGGCCGGTTGGACACCGGGCTGGCGATGCGCGGATGTGACAGGCCGGTCAGCGCATGCAGGCTCCAGGCGAAGACGCTGAACAGCACCTCGAAACGGGTCAGGCGCTGCTGCGTGCAGAACTGCTCCAGAGCCCTGGATTGCGACGGCGCAAGCCTCTGCCGGAATTGTCGGGCCTGGGCGCCGCCATCGCGGCGCTGTGGGACCAGGGCCGGCGAAGCTGGCGGCTGTTCGCGGTAGAACTGCGCCAGGGCACGGCGCTGCTGGCGATAGTACGGCGCGACACTCCATTGCCCCTGCCACTGGCCGAATTCCAGCGGCGTCAGGCGAGCGGGCGGTTCAGGCAGGTGGCGCCCCTGCCGATTGGCCTGGTAGAGGGCCAGCAGGTCGTCGAACAACAGGTTCAGCGACCACCCATCGACCACGCAGTGATGCAGATGCAGCAACAGTCGGGCGCTACCGTCGGCGAACGGCAGCAGCCAGGACTGGAACAGCGTCGCCGTGCCCAGGTCGAACGGGGTGGCGAACACCAGTTCGGCAAAAGCCTGCCAGTTGTCTTCGGTAAATCGTCCGGGGGGCATGCGCAGGCAGCGCGTGCCCTGCTCGGCGACCCATTGATCGAGACCGTCCGGTCCGGATACGAAACGCGTGCGCAACGCGGCATGGCGCTCGACCAGTTGGTCCACGGCCGCACCCAACGCGTCCGGGTCGACCCCGACCGGCAGGCGCAGCACCAACGGCACGTTATAGGCCGTCGAGTCCGGCTCGCGCTGTTGCAGCAACCACAACCGACGTTGCTCGGCGGTGGCCGGCAGGCGCCAGGCGGCGCTCGGCAGCGGTGCCGGCGGGTATGCCGCCGCGGACACCTGCGGTGTCACCAGCCTGGCCGCCACTGCGGCGAAGTCCTCGCCCAGCAGTTGCGCCAGGTTCAACTCCACCTGCCATTGCCGGCGGATCGCCGAGCGCAGGCGCAAGGCCTTGAGCGAATCGCCGCCGCTGCCCAGCCAGTCATCCTGGGCGCCAAGCCATGGCTGGCCGAGCAAGCTCCGCACCTGAGCCAACAGCCAGGACAGTTCCGCGCCCTGCTCACTGGCGGCCGGCAGCTCGCCCGTCGGTGTGGCGCGCCAGGGTTGCCGGTCCTGTTCCAGCAACCGGGCGCGATCGACCTTGCCGTTGGCGGTCAGGGGCAGGCGGTCGAGCAGGAACAGATGGTGCGGGCGCATGTAGCCCGGCAACTGCGCCCGCAGGTAGGCGTCGAAGTCGGCCTGTTCCAGGGTGCCTCGCGGCACGATGAACGCCAGCAACTGGTGATCCTCGGCGGACTGGCGGCGCGTGCAGACATAGGCCTGGGCGACCCCGGGATGCTCGAGGAGGCGCTGCTCGACTTCACCCGGCTCGATCCGAAAACCGCGGATCTTGACCTGGCGGTCGGCCCGGCCGATGTACTCGACCAGGCCGGCCTCGTTCTCCCGGACCAGATCGCCAGTCCGGTAATGGCGCCTTGGCTGGCCAGCGTCGTCCGCCAGCATGAGAAAGCTGCGCGCGGTTTCCTCCGGACGGTGGCGGTAGCCACGGGCGAGCCCGCTGCCGCTCAGGTACAGCTCACCCACCGTGCCCGGCGTGACCGGGCGCTGCTGCTCATCGAGGATGCGCAGGCCGGTATCGGGCAAGGCACGTCCGATCGGCACCGAGGCACCCATGAAATCACGGGCAATCGGTTGGCACAGGGCGAAGGTGGTGCATTCGGTCGGGCCGTAGACGTTGAAGATCCGGCAGGCGCTGTCCGGGTTGGCCCGGTACCAGTCGCGCACCGCCACGGCGCTGATCTGTTCGCCGCCGATCAGGACCTGGCGCAGGCTGGCAAAACAACGCGGGTACTCCTGGGCCAGGGTGTTGAACAGCGACACAGTCATGAACAGGCTGTCGACCCGCTGCGTCTCCAGCACCTGTGCCAGTTGCCGGGCATCGAGCAGGTCGTCGTCGGCGATGATGACGCAGGCACCACCGTTGAGCAGTGGCGCCCAGAGTTCGAAGCTGATCGCGTCGAAGGCCGGGTTGGCCAGGCAGGCAAAGCGGTCGCCGGGGCGAATGTCGATGTAGCCATCCGGCTGCACCAGGCGCAACAGGCCACGCTCGCCGACTTCCACCGCCTTCGGTGTACCGGTCGAGCCCGAGGTATAGAACAGGAAGCTCACATCGGCCGGTTCGCCGGGCAGCGCCAACCGGCTCGGCGCCTGGTGTTCCAGCAGCGCCGTGACGTCGGCCTGCCACAGGTTGGCCAATGGTTCGGCGCTGGGTTCGTCCAGCAGCAGGCCGACGCAACCGCCGTCCTCCAGCATGCGGGCCTGGCGCGCCAATGGGCTGGCACGGTCCAGCGGTACCAGCACGGCGCCGACCTTGAGTGCGCCGAGGATTGCCGCCAGCCAGCGCCAGGAGCGCGGCATGCGCAACGCCAGGGATTGGCCGGGCAGTACGCCCCGCGCCAGCAACCCGTGGGCGATGCGTTCGCTGGCAGCGGCCAGTTCGTGGTAGTTCAGTTGCGTCTGCCGGTCGAGCACCGCGAGGGCCAGGGGCGTTGCCCGCACCTGTTCGGCAAAGCGTCCGAGCAGGGTCGGCGATGGGACCAGGGTAGTAGCTTGCTGAGCGTTGTCCATTACGCCTCCTGCGGCAAGGAATCGGCGGGCGCGGCGACATCGAAGCGCCGCAGTTCCTGTTCCAGGGCCCTGGCGACGCGGCGCAGCTCGACGGTCTCGAGCATGTCCCAGTGGCCGCCATTGACCAGTCGGGCGAGGTAACCGTCCCCGGCGCGACGCCGCCAGAAACCGCGCAGGCCACGCAGTTGTGCACGGCTGAAGCCCTCGCGGGCCTGGATCAGCACTACCCGCCCTGCCCTGGGGGCACAGACGTAGTCGGCCACGGCCATGCGGTTGTGGTTGTAGATATGGAAGTAACGTTCGACCTGGGCATCGTCGATGCCCGGATACATGCCGTTGAAACGCACCAGCTTGTCGCGGAACTCGGCCATGTCCACCGGTGCCATCTGCTGGCGGTAGGCGGCGTTGTCCGAGCCCTGGGTATCGAGCAGCACCACGGTGACCTGGCGGTACCCCGCTTCGGTCAGGCGCCGGGCCATCTCATAGGCCACCAGCCCACCGAACGACAGCCCGGTGAGAATCAGCGGCTGGGCCAGCATCGGTTCGATCAGTCGCAGATAGGCTATGGCCATCGCTTCGACCGTAGGCTCCGTGGGCTCGCCCGGGTTGATCCCCGGCGACTGCACGCCATACACCCCGACCGATTCGTCGAGGACCTTGGCCAGCGACAGGTAGCAGAACGCCGTGCCCCCCGCCGGATGAATACACACCACATTGCGCTGGCCGGCACCCGGCCGGAACTCGATCAGGTTGCCTTGCGCCGCGGCCGGCCCCGCTCCCGAGCGGATCCAGCCGCCCAGGGCCTCGATGGTCGGATGGCCGATCACCACGCGGATCGGCAGCTCGATGCCGAATACCTCGCGGACCTGATGGGCCATCTTGATCGCGGCGATCGAGGTGCCGCCGACATTGAAGAAGTTGTCGCGAATACCGATCTGCGGCGCCAGCAGCAGGCCTTTCCAGATCTGGTAGAGCGCCAGTTCGATGTGGTCGCGCGGGCTCGACAGGTTGACCTGGCGGTTGGCCAGGTCCTGGTCGGCCATGACCCGCAACGCGTCGCGGTCGATCTTGCCGTTGGCGGTCAGCGGCAGTTCTTCCAGCCACAGGTAGGCGCTGGGCAGGACCTGCGCCGGCACGGTCAGCGCCAGATGCTCGTGCACCGCTGTCTCCTCGGGCCGGGCCTGCGCCATGAAGCTGCAGCAGGCCACCAGGCGCTGGTGCTGTGCGCCGTCGCCGACCATCAGCACCACGGCGCGGCGCACGCCGGCGAAGGCCTCCAGGCGCGCCTCGATCTCGCCAAGTTCCACCCGCACGCCGCGCAGCTTGACCTGGAAGTCGTTGCGGCCAAGGAACTCCAGCTGGCCGTCGGCGCGGTAGCGCGCCAGGTCGCCGCTGCGGTACAAACGCTCACCGGGCACGAACGGGCTGTCGATGAAACGCTCGGCCGTCAGCGCCGCCAGGCCCAGGTAGCCACGGGCCACGCCGACACCACCGATATGCAGGTGGCCGCTGACGCCGACCGGCACCGGCGCATCATGCTCGTCGAGCACATACAGGCGGTTGCCGGCAATCGGCCGGCCGATCGGCAACTGTCGCTCTGGCACGTCGGCACCGGGCTGCAGGGTCCAGATGCTGTTGATCACCGTGGTTTCGGTGGGGCCGTAGACGTTGTGCAGGCGCGCAGCGGGCAATACCTGCCGGAAGCGCCGGGCAATCGCCGGAGTCAGTTCGCCGCCACCGCAGAAGACGTTGCGCAGGTCCCGGCACTGCCCCAGCTCGTCGACGTCGAGGAACAGTTGCAGCATGGCCGGTACGAAGACCAGCGCGGACACCCGCTGCTCGCGTACGGTGCGGACCAGATAGTCCGGTTCCAGATGGCCACCAGGCCGGGCCAGCACCAGGCGTCCGCCCATGGCCAGGGGCCAGAGCAGTTCCCAGGCCGAGGCGTCGAAGCCGAACGGAATCTTCTGCAGCATGCTCGCCTGCCGGCCGTCGCCACAGACCTGCTGGCACCACAGCAACAGGTTGCTCAGCCCGCGATGGGCAACCATTGCGCCCTTGGGCAACCCGGTGGTGCCGGAGGTATAGATCACATAGGCCAGGTGCTCGGGGGTCAGGCCGATGACCTGCGGATCGGGATTGTCCACCGCCTGCCCAGCCCATTGCCCCGCGTCCGTGTCGAGATCCAGCACCGGCACCTCGTGGTGCGCCATGCCCTGGGCCTCGCGCAGCAACGGGCGGGTCGCCCTATGGACCAGGGCGACACGGGGTCCGCTGTCGGCCAGCATATGGCCCAGGCGCCCGACCGGATAGGTCGGGTCCAGCGGCACGTAGGCGCCGCCGGCCTTGAGCACCGCGAGGATCGCCACCGGCAGTTCCAGCGAGCGCTCCAGGCACACCGCCACCCGCACGTCCGGGCCGACACCAAGGCTGCGCAGGTGATGGGCCAGGCGATTGGCGCGACGGTTGAGTTCGGCGTAGCTCAGTGATTCGCCCTCGAACACCACGGCGCAATCGTCCGCTGCCGCCGCCGCCCGCGCCTCGATCAGCTGTTGCACGCAGCCCGGCTCCCGGGCCAGCGGCGCACTGCGGTTCCAGTCGACGACGATCTGCTCGCGCTCGGCCCCGGTCAACAGGTGCAAGGTACCGATCGGCTGCTTGGCGTCCGCGGCGACCTGTTCGAGCAGTTGCCGGTAGTGGCCGCTCAGCCGCTCCACGGTGCCCGCATCGAACAGGTCGGTGTTGTATTCGACCACCAGTTGCAGGCCCTGGGTCTGTTCCACCAGCTCGAAGGCCAGGTCGAACTTGGCGGTGGCACTGCTGGTACCGTAGGACGCCAGGCTCAGCCCGGGCATGTCCACGGCCGCGCCGGGGGTGTTCTGCAACACCAGCATCACCTGGAACAGCGGCGAATAGGACGTATCGCGCTCGGGATTGACCGCCTCCACCACCCGCTCGAACGGCACGTCCTGGTGTGCGTGGACTTCCAGCATGCGGGCGCGAACTTCGCGCAGCAGCTCGGCGAAGGTCCATTGCGGTTGCAAGCGGTTGCGGATCACCAGGGTATTGACGAAATGGCCGATCAGCGGCTCGATCTCGGCCTGCCCGCGGTTGGCGAATGGGGTACCGATGCACACGTCCTGCTGGCCGCTGTGGCGCCACAGCAGCACCGCCAGTGCCGCCAGCAACACGTTGAACAGCGAACCCTGGGTCTGCCGCGCGAGGTCCTGCAGTTCCCGCAGGGTACGGCTGTCGAGACAGCTGGTGACGGTGGCACCGGCATAACGCTGCACCCGTGGCCGTGGCCGATCGGTGGGCAGCGTCAACAACGGTGGTGCGTCGGCCAGCGTCCGGCGCCAGTAGTCGAGCTGCTCCTGCAGGGCCGCGCCGCCCAGCCGCTGCTGTTGCCAGCAGGCATAGTCGGCGTACTGCACCGGCAGCGCCGCCAGGCTCGATGGCTGGCCCCTGAGGTAGTCACCATAGAGGGTCACCACTTCACGCAGGACGATGCCCATCGACCAGCCATCGGCGATGATGTGGTGCACGTTGTACAGCCACAGGTGTTCGTCGTCCGCCAGGCGCAGCAACGAGGTGCGCAACAGCGGGCCATTGGCCAGGTCGAACGCAGCCCGGGCTTCCTCGGCCACCCGTGCCTGTGCCAGCGACTCGCGTTCGGCGGCCGGCAGCTGGCTCAGGTCGGTGACCGCCAGTGCCAGCGGACGGTACTCGTGAATCACCTGGCACGGCTCGCCGTCGTGATCGTCGAAGGTCGTGCGCAGGACTTCGTGGCGGCGTACCAGTTCGTTCAGTGCCCGCTCCAGCACGCTGACGTTCAGGCGCCCCTTGAGCACCAGGGCATTGGGGATGTTGTAGAACGGATTGCCCGGCTCCAACTGGTCGAGAAACCACAACTGCCGCTGGGAGAACGACAGCGGCAACGGTGCCGTGCCGACTGCGCGCGGGCGCAGGCCGTCATTGACCGTCAACCGGCCGAGCAATGCCTGCTTGTGCCGCTTGAGTGCCTGCAGCAGGTCTTCGGTGAGAAAACCCTTGGGTGCCTTGCAACGCAATTTGTCGCCATCGGCTTCCAGCACCACACCGTGACGGTCGAAAAAGGCCAGCAACTGTTCGGCATTCATAGCTCAATTTCCTCCATGTCGCTGTCGTCATCCGTGTGCGTGCGGTTGAACGCCTCCACCTCGACGCTGCGCTGCTCGCCTTCGGCCCGCAGGCCGCCCACCATCGAATAAATCAACTGATGACTCGGCCCCAGGTCGAACAGCGCCGGCAGTGCCTGTTCGTCGATCGAGCCCATGCCGCACAGTCCCAGGCCGTGACTGGCGGCGGTCATGGTCAGCAGTTGGGTCATGGCGCCGGCCTCGATATGGCAGAAGTCCCGGCTGCGCCCGCCATAGAGCGGACGGATCGCCGCCATGTCGGCGATGAGGAACAGCGAAAACGCGGCGTTCTCATAGACCGGGCGGTTGACGAAGTAGTCGTAGGTGTCGGGGTCGAGCCGGGATTGCTCGCCGATGGCCAGCAACTGGTGGCGTACCGGGTCGTAGTAGAAGGCCCCACCGGGCACGCCTTCGACCCGCTGCGGCTTGATGTACAGGTAGGCCTGCAGCGGATAGAGACCGCCGGCCGAGGGGAACTGGTATTTCACCTCGCCCTCCAGTTGCCCGCGCGACAGACCGGCCAGCCAGTGGGCGAATGCCAGGGTTGCAATCGGCTGCTGGTCGTAGCGACGCACCGAACGATAGTCGCGCAGACGCTGGGCGAAGCCGGCCTCCGTCGGAAGCGCCAGGGCCACCGCCGGCAACGGCCGGGCGAAACGTCGCCGCCCGCGTTCGTCGGCCTTGAACTGCTGGCGCAGTTGCGGGTCCTCGATCACCGCCTCCGCTTGTAGCGCTGGCGGTTGTGGCACACGGCCGGCGGGGAGCGGGGTCTCCCGGTGGCGACGGTACAGTTCCAGCAGGTTGGCCAGGGTCGGCTGGGCCAGCAGTTGCGCCAGGTGCGGACGGAACTGCAGTTCGGCGGCCAGGGCGTTGCTGATCCGCACGATATCGATGGACGTGGCGCCCAGGCTGAGCAGATTGGCGTTGCCGGCAATCGTCTCGCGCTTGAGCAGTTGCCGGACGATCTCCACCAGACGTTGTTCCTCGGGCCCTTCAGCAACCAGCAAGGGTCCCGCGTCCGCCTCCTCCTGCGGCTGCGGCAGGCGGTTCTTGTCGACCTTGCCATTGGCCGAGAGTGGCCAGGTTTCAAGGAACGTGAATGACGTCGGCACCATGTAGGCCGGCAGCTTGTCCACCAGATACAGGGCGAAATCCGCGGACTGCAACTGTGCATCGCTCTTGATCACGTAGGCTGCCAGGCGTTTTTCACCCAGTTGCTCACCGAGAATCCGTACCACCGCGCTCTGCACGCCGGGGTGACGGTTGAGCACGGCTTCGATCTCGCCCAGCTCGATGCGGTAGCCCTGGACCTTGACCTGGTTGTCTTCGCGCCCGAGGAATTCGATGTTGCCGTCCGGCAGCAGGCGGCCCAGGTCGCCGGTGCGATACAGCCGGGCACCGGTCGCCGGGTGGGCGAAGAAACTCGCGGCGCTCTGTTTCTCGTCGCGCCAGTAGCCCTTCGCCAGGCCGATGCCGCCGATATACAGCTGGCCAGGCACCCAGGTCGGCCGCGGTTGCAGCGCCTCGTCGAGGACATGGAAGCTCTGCTGGTCCAGGGCCTTGCCGTAGGGAATGCTGCGCCAGTCGGGATCGACCTGGCCGATCGGGTAGCAGATCGACCAGATCGAGGCTTCGGTCGCGCCGCCGAGGCTGATCACTTCGATCGCCGGCTGCAGCGCCCGCGCCCGGTCCGGCAGGTTCAGCGCGATCCAGTCGCCGGAGAGCATCGCCAGGCGCAGGCAGGTCGGCAACTGGCCGCCCTGCTGCTCGACGGACTCCAGCAGCAGCCCGAACAACGCCGGCACCGAGTTCCACAGGCTGACGCGATGCCGCTCGATCAGCTCACGCCAGTGCCGCGGGTCGAGGGCCAGGCGCGGTTCGAGCAGCACCACTGCCGCACCGACCGCCAGGGTGCCGAAGAAGTCGTACACCGACAGGTCGAAGCTCAGCGACGAGATCGCCAGCACCCGGTCCTGCGGGCTGACGGCGAAGCGCCGGTTGATGTCCAGCAGGGTGTTCACCGCGCCGCGGTGGTCGATCACCACGCCCTTGGGCACGCCGGTCGAACCGGAGGTGTAGATGACGTAGGCCAGGTCTGCGGGGTTCTGCTCGACCGCCTGCAACGCCGACTCGCCCATGTCCATGGTTTCGCTCAGGGTGATGATCTCCACCCGCGACGACCAGTCGCTGTCCGCCTTCAGGCCGGGTTGCGCAAGCAGCAGGCGCGCTTCGGCGCGCTCCAGGATATGCCGTACCCGTTGTGCCGGCAGCGCCGGATCGAGCGGCAGGTAGGCACCGCCGGCATACAGGATCGCCAGGGTCGCCACCAGTTGTTCCCAGCCGCGCTCCATCATCACCGCGACCAGTTGGTTGGGCCGCACGCCCAGGGTCTGCAAGTGGGCGCCGAGCCGACGGGCCTCGTGGCGCAACTGCCCGTAGCTCAGTTGCCGGCCCGGCGCGATCAGCGCCGGGGCATCCGGCGTCGCCTGCGCCTGGCGCTCGAACAGCTCATGCATCAGCGGCGATGCCTGCGGATACGCCGGCGCTGGCGGCAGGCCGGCCTGGGGCAGCAGCCCGGGCGTGCTGGCGGCCCAGGCCGCGGGTTCGAGCAAGCGGTCGAGGATGCCGTTGTAGGCGACGAACATCGCTTCGACCAGGCCTTGCGGGAACAGCTCGTCGATGCTGTCCCAGTTGAACAGCAGGCGCCCTTCCAGCTCCAGCAGGGTATGGTCGATCCACACCTGGGGGGTCTGGGTGATGCTGTGCACGTTCTGCGCCTGCAGCGCATCGGCCAGGTTGTACTCGGCCTGTTGGGTGGCCGCCTCGGACAGGGTGCTGTTGAACACGATGGGAATCGCCGTCTGCTGGGCCCCACGGGCCTGGGACAGCTCGCGCAGCACACGCACGCCGCTGACCACCGCATGGTCGATGTCCTGCCACAGTTGCTGCTGGATCGCCCGGGCCTTGTCGGTAAAGCCGAGGTTGCCGTCGATGGCGACTTCGAGCAGCACCAGCGAGGTGAAGTCGCCGATGATCGAGTCCACCTCCGGGTGCAGCGGCAGGCGGTTGAACAGCGGCAGGCTGAGGGTGAAGCGCGGCTGACGGCTCCACAGCGCAAGCACTTCGCAGAAGGCCGTGAGCAGCACCACTGAAGGGGTCACGCCGAATTGTCTGGCCAGTTCCTTGATCCGGCTCCAGTGCTCGACCGACAACTGCCGGTCGCGCCGAGTGAAGTGCGGTGCGGCAATGCTCTGCGGCTGACACACCAGCGGCAGGTCCGGCGCCGGTGCCAGGCGGGTGACCCGTTCGCGCCAGTAGGCCAGGGCCCGTTCGTAGCGCACGCCGCTGCGCAACCGATGTTCGGCCAGCACGTAGTCGCGGAAACTCAGGCCCGGCACCGGCAACGTCCGTTGCGGTTCCAGGTAGAAGCCCATCAGTTCGCGGGCGAGGATCTGGCTGCTGGCGGCATCGACGATCAACGCATCGAGACTGATGTGCAGGTGGCTGATGCCATCGTCGAGCAGGGTCAGGCTGAACTCGAACAGCGGCCAGTGGCTGGCGTCCAGCACCTGGTGGGACAGGCGCTGGCGGTTGTGGTCCAGGGCCTGTTGCGCGGCTTCGCGGTCCAGGCCGCGCAGATCGAGCTGCGGCATGCGATAGCTCGGCACCTGGGCCAGCACCTGCTGGGTGCCGTCGCTGAGGAAAACCGCGCGCAGCATGTCGTGGCGCTCGATCATCCGGTTCAGCGCACGCTCGAAGCGCGGGATGTCGAAATCGCGGATGCGCAGTTCCTCATAGCCGTGGGCACTGACGCCACCGAGGCTGACCGTGGATTCGCGGCCGAACCAGTAGGCCTGCTGGATATCGGTCAGGGGGAACGGCTCATGGCGGTTGGCCAGGTCCGGCTCGATCACCGCGAAGGCCGGTTCACTCTGGATCTGCTCGTCACGGCTGGCGCGAATCGCGGCCATCAGCTCGCCCGGGGTCGGGGTCTTGAACAGGCTGCTCAGGGACAGTTGTGCGGCCATGCGCCGGTTGATCGCATAGACCAGGCGCGTGGCCAACAGCGAATGACCGCCCAGTTCGAAGAAGTTGTCCTGCATCCCGACCCGTTCGCAGCGCAGCACCTCGCCCCAGATGTCGGTCAACTGGATCTCGTCGGCATCCCGGGGCGCCACGTAGGCGCTGCCGGACACCCGCTCCGGCGCCGGCAACGCACGGCGGTCGAGCTTGCCGTTGCGCGTCAGCGGCAGATTCGCCAGGGACACCCAGGCACTGGGGATCATATGTTCCGGCACCTGGCGGCGCAGGGCTTCGCGCAGCGTCTCGGCCGACGCCGGGCCAACGATGTAGGCCACCAGCTGTTTGTCCCCCGGGGCATCCTCGCGCAGCAGCACGGCCGCTTCCAGTACGCCCGGCTGTTGCTGCAGCAGGCTGTCGATTTCCCCCAGTTCGACACGGAAACCCCGCAGCTTGACCTGCTGATCGATGCGTCCCAGGTACTGCAGGTTGCCGTCGGCCAGCCAGCGCACCTGGTCGCCGCTGCGGTACATGCGGGCCCCCGGCTCGCGGCTGAACGGATCGGGCAGGAAACGCTCGGCGGTCAATTCCGGCTGGTTCAGGTAACCGCGCGCCAGGCAGGCGCCGGCGATGTACAACTCGCCGACAACGCCGGGCGGCACCGGGTTCAGCGCCTCGTCGAGCACATACAGCCGGGCATTGTTGATCGGCCGGCCGATCGGCGGCGCCTCGGGCCAGTCGGCGGCTTCGGCGCAGGCCAGGCTGAACTGGCTGACCACGTGGGTTTCGGTCGGCCCGTACTGGTTGTACAGGTATGCGCCGCCCAGCCCCTGGACGAAGCGGCGCAGTTCGTCGTTGACCCGCAGGGCCTCGCCAGCGGTCACGAGGTCACAGCCGCCGGTTGGCCCGGGTGTGTCGTCGTCGCTCAGGCCGGCGACCTGCTGCAGCACTGCGAACGGCAGGAACGCCCGCTGCACGCCACTGGCCACCAGGGTCGGGCGCAGCGTGGCGAGATCCTTGCGCCCCGCCTCGTCCATCAGCACCAGGCAGCCGCCCTGGCACAGGGTGCTGAAGACTTCCTGGAACGACACGTCGAAGTTCAGCGAGGCGAACTGCAGCACCCGCCGTGGCGCCGGGGCCGGGCCGGCGGCGTCGAGCAGTTGCCAGTCGATCAGGTTGTCCAGCGCCCGGTGGGTATGCGCGACGCCCTTGGGGCGACCACTGGAACCTGAGGTGTAGAGCACATAGGCCAGGTTGTCCGGCCCGATCGCCACGCCGGGATTGTCGGTGGATTGCCCGACCCAGCGCGCTTGGTCGCTATCCAGGCAGTACAGGGGGCGTTCGCTCGCCGTGGCCGGCAGTGTTTCCCTCAGGCTCGAGTGGGTCAGCAGCAGGCTCGGCGCCGCGTCAGCGAACATGTAGGCCAGGCGCTCGGCCGGATAGGCCGGGTCGAACGGCACATAGGCGGCCCCGGCCTTGAGGATCGCCAGCAGGCCGATGACCATCTGTGGCGAGCGCTCCAGGCTCAGGCCGACACGGTCCTCGGGACCGACGCCCTGCCCGCGCAGGAAATGTGCCAGACGGTTGGCGGCCGCATTCAGCTCGGTGTAGCTGTAGCGTTGTTCTGCATGGACCAGCGCCTCGGCCTGTGGCGTGCGTTGCACCTGGGCTTCGAAACGGGCAAGGAAGCCGCCTTGCGGAACGCGATCGGTGTGACTACGGCTCCACTCGTCGAGCAGTTGCCGACGCTGCCCGGGGGTCAGCAGGTCGAGGCTGGCGACCGGCTGCTCGCTATCGGCGGCCATCTGCATCAAGACCCGGCGCAGGTACTCGCCGAAACCGGCGACCGTCTGCGCCTCGAACAGCCCCGAGGCATATTCCAGGCCACCGACGATCTGCCCGTCACGTTCACTGAGGGCCAGTTGCAGGTCGAACTTGGCGACGTGCTGGCGGCTTGCCAGCGGCTCGACAGCAAGGCCCGGCAGGGCCGGTTCACCCTGCTGCCCCTGTTCCCAGGCGAACAGCACCTGGAACAGCGGACTGTAGGCCAGGCTGCGCGGCGGGTTGAGCAGCTCCACCACCTGCTCGAACGGCAGGTCCTGGTGCTCCTGGGCCTGCAGCGCGACCTGACGGGTGTGCTGCAACCACTGGCTGACGCTGGGGTTGCCGGTCACCTTCAGGCGCAGGGCCAGGGTGTTGACGAAGAAACCGATCAGCGCCTCCAGTTCGCTGCTCGGGCGGTTGGCCGACGGCACGCCGATCACCACGTCGGCCTGCGCCGACAGCCGCGACAGCACCAGCGCCCAGCCGGCAAGCAGGGTCATGAACAGCGTCGTGCCCTGGCGCCTGCTCAGGTCCTTGAGGCGCCGGGTCAGCGCCTCGTCGAGCACCAGCGGCACCACACCGCCGCGATAGTCCTGTACCGCCGGACGCTTGTGGTCCAGCGGCAGTTCCAGCAGCAACGGCGCCTCGGCCAGGGTTTCGCGCCAATAGCGGCCCTGGCGTTCCAGTACCTCTGCGGTCAGCCACTGGCGTTGCCAGGCCGAATAATCGACATATTGCAGCGGCAGCGGCGGCAGCGGATCGTCGCGATCCTCCAGCGCTGCGGCATACAACTGGCTGAGCTCGCGGGTCAGCACGCCCATCGACCAGCCATCGGAGACGATGTGGTGCAGGGTCAGCAACAGCAGGTGCTGGTCCTCGGCCAGACGGACCAGCCCGGCCCGGATCAGCGGCCCCTGCTCCAGGTCGAAGGCTCGTGCGCCTTCGGCCTCCACCAGACCGTCGAGGTCGGCAGTGGCCTCCAGCCGTTCGAGCTTCAGGCCCTGCCCTGGCGCGGCGATGACCTGCCAGGGCTCGCCCTCGACACTGATGAAGCGGGTGCGCAGGGCTTCATGCCGCGCCACCAGCTGATTGAGGCTGCGCTCCAGCGCCGGCACCTGCAACGGGCCGCGCAATTTCAGGTTCAGCGGCATATGGTAGGCCGCGCTGCCACCCTCCATCTGGGCGAGGAACCACAGGCGCTGCTGGGCAAACGACAACGTTTGCGCGACGCCCCTTTCGATCCGCGTGATGGGCGCCCGGACCGCCTCCCGGGCGCTTTCCAGGCTGCGGGCGAACTGTTTCAGCTGGGGGCTGGCGAACAGCGCCGAGGCCGCGACTTCGCGCTCGAGCTGGCGGCGAATCCGCGCGATCACCTGCATCACCAGCAGCGAATGCCCGCCGAGGGCGAAGAAACTGTCGTCGCGCCCTACCCGCTCGATCCCCAGCACTTCACTCCAGATGCGCGCCAGGCCGGTTTCCAGCTCGCCCTGCGGGGCAACGTAGTGACGCGGGTCGAAAGCGGCGGCATCGGGTGCCGGCAAGGCGCCACGGTCGAGCTTGCCGTTGGCGGTCAGCGGCAAGCTGTCCAGGCGCACGAAGGCAGCGGGCAGCATGTAGTCCGGCAGGCTCAGGGCCAACTGCTCGCGCAGGGCGCCGGGGCTGGTGCTCCCGGCCTCGCTTTCGACGTAGTAGGCGACCAGCCTGGGCTGCTCGGCGTCGTTGCGCAACAGCACCACGCCGTCGCGCACCCCGGCCACATCGAGCAGGCGCGCCTCGATCTCGCCCAACTCCAGGCGCAGGCCGCGCAGCTTGGCCTGGGAGTCGTTACGGCCGAGGAACTCCAGTTGACCGTCGGCGCGGTAGCGTGCCAGGTCGCCGGTACGGTACAGGCGATCGCCGGCCACGAACGGGTTGTCGATGAAGCGCTCGGCCGTCAGTTGCGGCTGGTTCAGGTAGCCGCGGGCCACACCGACGCCGCCGATGTGCAGCTCGCCGGCAACGCCGGTCGGCACCGGTGTGCCGAGGGCGTCCAGCAGGTAGATACGGGTGTTGGCCAGCGGCCGGCCGATGGGCAGGCCGGCGTCGGCCGCCGGTCGGGCCGGCAGTTCGAAGCAGGTGCTGTCGATGCTGGCTTCGGTCACGCCATAGGCATGGACGATTCGGACCGCCTCGCCGCACCGCTGGCGCAACTGGCGGGCACTGTGGGCGCTCCAGGTGTCCGAGCCGCAGACCACGGTGTCGAGGAACGCCAGTTCATGGCCGCTTTCCTCGGCCCAGGCCAGCAGCGGGTTGAGCACCGCCGGGACGAAGTCGGCGAAGTCGATCCGCGCATCCCGCAGCAGGCGGTAGAGAGCCGGTGGGTCCATCAGGGTCTGGCGCGGACACAGCACCAGCTCACCGCCGAAACACAGGGCGCGGATCAGGTCGGCACTGAACACGTCGAAAGAAAACCCGGCCATCTGCAGGTGGCGCAGGCCCGGACGCAGGGCGTACAGCTGTTCCCAGGCGGCGCTGAGCGCCAGCAGGCCACGGTGTTCGACCATCACGCCCTTGGGCTGGCCGGTGGAACCCGAGGTGTAGATGACATAGGCCAGGTGGCGTGGCGTCAGGCCCGATGCCTGGGGTGCGAGGTCCTGCGGCGGGTGCGAGGCCCAGCGTTGCGCATCCTGTTGCAGATCGAGCAACAGCGGTTGCTCTGGCAGGCCTTCGAGGGCCGCGAGCAGCGCCGGCCGGGCCGGACCATGGCTCAATAGCACCGAAGGCGCACTGTCGACCAACATGTGGCGCAGCCGCGCCGGCGGATAGCCGGGGTCCAGCGGCACGTAAGCCCCGCCGGCCTTGAGCACCGCGAGGACGGCCAGCGGCATGTCCAGGGTGCGCTCCAGGCACAGCCCGACCCGGTCGTCCGGTCCGACGCCAAGGGCGCGCAGCTCATGGGCCAGGCGATTGGCCCGGGTATTGAGTTCGCCATACGTCAGGCTGTCGTCGCCACAGCGCACGGCAATGGCCTGGGGATCGCGGCTTGCCTGGGCTTCGAACAGCTCATGCAGGCAACGCCGGGCGTCGAAAGCCTGCTCACGGCCATTCCAGTCCCGTACCAGACGGTCACGCTCCACGGCACTGAGCAGGGGCAACGCCGTGACCGGCTGCAGCGGCTGCGCGACCATGCCTTCGAGCACCTGGCGCAGATGGCCGGCAAACCGCGCGACCGTGGCCGCGTCGAACAGGGCCGTGGCGTACTCCAGGCCGCCGCCGATGCGCCCGTCCTGCTCGGCCAGCACCAGGGTCAGGTCGAACTTGGCCGCCTGGTGGCGGCTGCGTAGCGGCTGGCTGTCCAGGCCGCCCAGTCGCAGCGTGCCCGGCTCGGTGTTTTCCCAGGCGAACATCACCTGGAACAGGGGGCTGTAGGCCTGGCTGCGCGGCGGGTTGAGCCGTTCCACCACCTGTTCGAATGGCAGCTCCTGGTGTTCCTGGGCGCCCAGCGCCACGGCGCGGGCCTGTTCCAGCAACTGCGCGGTGGTCGGCGCACCGGCCAGGGACAGGCGCAGAACCAGGGTGTTGACGAAAAAGCCGATCAGCCCTTCGGTTTCCCGACGGTTACGGTTGGCCACCGGGGTGCCGATCAGGATGTCGTCCTGGCCCGACAGGCGTGCCAGGACCACCGCCCAGGCGGCCAGCAGGGTCATGAACAGCGTGGTGCCATGGCGCAGGCTCAGGGCCTTGAGTTGCTGGCTAAGGTTTTCATCCAGCAGCAGCGGTTCGAAACCGCCCTCGTAGCGCTGCAGGGCCGGCCGTGGACGGTCGCCGGGCAGTTCCAGCAGGGCCGGAGCGCCGGCCAGGGTGTCGCGCCAGTAGTCGTGGTGGCCGGCCTGGCTCTGCTCCGCCAGCCAGCCGTGCTGCCATTGGGCGTAGTCGGCGTATTGCAACGACAGCGCCGGCAATGGATCGTCCAGTCCCTGGCGAAAGGCCTCGTACAGCTCGCCCAGTTCACGGGTCAGCACCGCCATCGACCAGCCGTCGCAGATGATGTGGTGCAGGGTCAGCAGCAGGACATGTTCCTGCTCGCCGAGAATCAGCAGGCGCCCGCGAAACAGCGGCCCCTTGTGCAGATCGAAAGCGGCCTCCGCCTCCTCGTCCGCCAGCAACGCCACCTGCGGCTCGGGTTCAGGCTGTGCGGCCAGATCGTGGACCTGCCAGGAGAACCCGCAGTCGGCCGCGGCGATCAGTTGGACCACCTCGTCCCCCTCGGCGGCAAAGGTGGTGCGCAACGCCTCGTGGCGCGCCACCAGGCGGTCCAGCGCCTGTTTCAGCGCCGAGCGGTCGAGCGCCCCGTGCAGGCGCAGCCCGAACGGTACGTGATAGGCGTCGCCGCCCCCGGCCAACTGGGCGAGGAACCACAGCCGACGCTGCGCGAAGGAGGCCCGCGGTGCCGTGTCGCCCCGCTCTGCCGGCGTGATTTTCGACCGTTTGTGCAAGGCGGCGAACTGCGCCGGCGTCATATCACGCAACGAGGTTTTGTCGAACATGAGAGGCTTCCATCCATGACTGCATTGTTTTTGTAGGGTTCAGGGGCGTGATTGGCCCCGCACGCCGCGACCCGGCCTTATGGGCCGGGACGTTCTCAGGGTCTCAAGGGGAAGCGCGGGTTTCCTGCGCCTGGGTAAAGAGGTAATCGAGCAGCGCCTCGATGGTCGGATGATCGAACATCACCCGCATCGGCAACTCGATGCCCAGCAGATCGTCGATACGGGCGACGATGCGGGTCGCCAGCAACGAGTGACCACCCAGTTGGAAGAAGTTGTCGGTGAGACCGACCCGCTCGCAGCGCAGCACCTCGCACCAGATCTCGGCCAGAGCCCGTTCGATCGGGGTGCTCGGCGCCACATGGGTCTGCAGCGCATAGGCGGTTTCGTCGGGCCGCGGCAGCGCCTGGCGGTCGAGCTTGCCGTTGGTGGTCAGCGGCAGGCAGTCGAGGCGTACGTAGGCGGCGGGCACCATGTGCTCCGGCAACGCTGCCGCCAACTGCGTGCGCAGCTCATGGACAGCCGGTGCGGCCCCATCGGCCACCGTGTAGTAGGCCACCAGCCGCGGTTCGCCCGGTTGCTCATCGCGGGCGATCACCGCCGCCTCGCGCACGCCCGGACAGCCGCCCAGGCAGGCTTCGATTTCAGCCAGTTCGATACGGTAGCCGCGGATCTTCACCTGGAAGTCGTTACGCCCCAGGTATTCCAGGCTGCCATCGGCGCGGTAGCGCGCCAGGTCGCCGGTGCGGTACAGGCGATCGCCAGCGACGAAGGGGCTGTCGATGAAGCGTTCGGCGGTCAGTTGCGCGCGGTTCAGGTAGCCGCGGGCAACGCCGGCACCGCCGATGTGGATCTCGCCTTCGACACCGATCGGCACCGGTTGCCCCGCCGCATCGAGCAGATAGCAACGCAGGTCCGCCAGCGGCCGGCCAATGGCACTGGCGCCGGAACGCTCGGCATCTTCGGCGCGCAGTGCCAGGTAGGTGGCATGCACGGTGATCTCGGTGATGCCGTACATGTTCACCAGTTGCGTGTCGCTGTTGCGCGGGTCGGCGAACCACGGCTTGAGCAGAGTGGTTTCCAGCGCCTCGCCACCGAACACCACGCAACGCAGGCTGTGGGTCGCCTCGCTGCGGCCCTGGGCTTGCAGCAGGCCACGGAAGGCGCTGGGCGTCTGGTTCAGCACGGTCACCTGCTGCTCGCAGAGCAGCCGGTAGAAGTCTGCCGGAGCGCGACAGGTCGACGCCGGGACGATCACCAGGCGCCCGCCGTGCAACAGTGCGCCCCAGATTTCCCAGACCGAGAAGTCGAAGGCGAAGGAATGGAACAGGGTCCACACATCGCCGGCATTGAATGCGAACTGCGCCGCGGTGCTGGCGAACAGCCTGGCCACCTGACGGTGCTCGATCATCACGCCCTTGGGTTGGCCGGTGGAGCCGGAGGTATAGATGACATAGGCCAGGTTGGCCGGGGTCAGGCCCAGGCGCGCCGGGTCGAGGTTGTCCGCCGGGCCGTCGGCCCAGGTTTCACGATCCAGTTCCAGGCATTCGGGAGCATTCGCCAGAGCGTGAAGCGGCTCGGCCAACAGCGTGCGCGTGGCCTGATGAACGAGCACCAGCGCCACCCCACTGTCCTGCAGCAGATAGGCCAGGCGCTCGGCGGGATACGCCGGATCCAGCGGCACATAAGCGCCGCCGGCCTTGAGGATGGCGAGCAGGCCCACCAGCATCTCCAGGGAGCGCTCGACACACAGCCCGACCCGCACTTCCGGACCCACCCCGCGCTGGCGCAGGTGATGGGCCAGGCGGTTGGCCCGGGCATTCAGCTCGCCATAGCTGAGGCTCGTGCCCTCGAAGCTCACCGCCATTGCCGAAGGCTGGCGGGCGACCTGCCGCTCGAACGCTGGGTGCAGGCAGTCGCTGACGCCGGTGTGCGGCGCGGGTGGATTCCAGGTCTGCAACAACTGCCGACGCTCCTCCGGCGGCAGGATATCCAGCCGGTCGGCACGGCTTTGCGGTGCCTCTTCAAGGGCCCGGACCAGGCTTTCCAGCGCCTGCCGCATCATCGCGCAGGTGCGTTGTGCATCCAGTGCCGCGCAGACCTGGGCGCCGATGCGGAAACCTTCGCCGCTGTCGTCCACGGCCAGCACCAGCGGGTAGTTGGTGCGTTCTTCGCCGCCCAGCACCTCGATGCCCTTCCAGGCGCCGGAAGTCGAGTCACCGCCCTCGGTGGCCCGTTCGCTATGGCGATAGTTGAGCAGGCTGGTGAACAGCGGCGTTGGCGAGGCGATGGCACTGCACCGCTGGGCCAGGGCCAGCGAGGCGTGTTCGTGCTCGAACAGTTGAGTCAGCAGCCCATGGGTGCGGCGCACGCAGGCGGCCACGCCCTCGGCGGCCAGGTCGATGCGGATCGGCAAGGTGTTGATGAACGGCCCGAGGATGCGCTCGGCGCCCTCGCCGCCGTACAGGCGACCGAACAATACGGTGCCGAAGATCACGTCGTGGCGACTGGAAGTGTGCGCCACCACCTGGCCCCAGGCGACATGGAACAGGCTGGCCGGGCTCACTCCCAGGGCCTGGGCCGACTGCCGCAGGCGCTGGCCCAGGCCATTGTCAAGCATCAACCGGGCCTCGTTGACCCCGCTGCCATCGCCCTGGATATCGAGCAGGCCGAACGGTGCCGACGGTTGACTGATGCCGGCCAGCATACCGCGGAAGAACTGTTCCTGGGCCTGCTGGTCGCCGCCCCTGATCCGCTGGGCAATGAAGTTGCGGTACGGCAGCGCCGGCAACAGGCTGGCCGCCTTGCCGTCAAGCACTGCCTCGACCTCGGCATTGAGCTGTTTCAGCGAAGTGTTGTCGTCAATGATGTGATGGAACAGGCGCAGGCCGAGCCAGCGGTCGTTGGCCTCGTCCCGGGCGATGACCAGGCGCATCAGCGGCGCACGGTCCAGCGGCAGGCGGAATTGCCGGGGATCGAAGCGCTGGCGCAATTGCGTGGCGATATCACCCTCGGCCGGATCCAGCTGCAGCTCCTCGACCAGGCCGTCGACCTGACGCCAGACCACCTGCACCGGCTCTTCCAGGTCATCCCAGAACACCGAGGTACGCAGGATGTCGTGGCGCTCGATCACGCTTTGCAGCGCCCGTACATAACGTTCCAGGGTCGGCCGGTCGCTGAAGCTCATCAGGCACCAGAGCAGGTAGGGATCGCCGTTGCGCGCCATCAGGTGGTGGAACAGCATGCCTTCCTGCAACGGCGACAACGGGTAGATATCCTGGACGTTGTCCGCACCGCCCTGCACCGTGGCCAGGATGGCGTCGATCTGTGCTTGCGTCAGGCTGACCAGCGGCAGGCAGTCAGGGGTGATCGGCTGGCCACGAACGATGGCATTGGCCGGAATGGGGGCGGCCAGTTCCGCCACTTCGACCCCGGCGGCCAGTTCGCGCAGCACCGGGACACTGAACATCAGTCGGGCATCGAGTTCGATGCCCTGTCGTCGCAGGCGCTCGAGGACCCGCAGGGCCGACAGCGAATGCCCGCCCAGGGCGAAGAAGTTGTCATCGCGGCCGATCCGCTCGCGACCGAGCACATGGGCCCAGGCTTCGGCCAGGGCGATTTCCACCGGACCTTGCGGAGCACTGAAGGGGCGCGTGCCGAAGGCATTGTCGTCAGGCGCCGGCAGTGCCTTGCGGTCGAGCTTGCCGTTGGCGGTCAGCGGCAGGGCTTGCAGGCTGACATAGGCGGCCGGGACCATGTGCTCCGGCAGTGCCGCCGCCAGTTGCCCGCGCAGTTCCTGGACCGTCGGCACGGCACCGTCGACGACCGTGTAGTACGCCACCAGTCGTGGTTCGCCCGGCGGGTCCTCGCGGGCGATCACCAGCGCATCGCGCACCCCGGCGCAGCGTGCCAGGCAGGCTTCGACTTCGCCCAGTTCGATCCGGAACCCGCGGATCTTCACCTGGAAATCGTTACGGCCCAGGAATTCCAGGCTGCCATCGGCACGGTAGCGCGCCAGGTCGCCGGTGCGGTACAGGCGCTCACCCGGAACGAACGGGTTGTCGATAAAACGCTCGGCCGTCAGTTGCGCGCGGTTCAGGTAACCGCGGGCAACCCCGGCTCCGCCGATGTGGATCTCGCCCTCGGCACCGATCGGCAGCAACTGTCCGGCGCTGCCGAGCAGGTAGCAGCGCAGGTCCGCCAGGGGCCGGCCGATGGGGCTGCCGGTCTGCTCGGCGTCTTCGGCCCGCAGCGCCAGGTAGGTGGCATGCACGGTGATTTCGGTAATGCCGTACATGTTGACCAGTTGCGTGTCGCTGTTGCGCGGATCGGCGAACCAGGGCTTGAGCGTGGTCATCTCCAGTGCTTCGCCGCCGAAGATCACCTGGCGCAAGCTGTGGGCCGCAGTGCTGCGCGCCTGGGCACCGAGCAGGCTGCGGAAAGCGCTCGGGGTCTGGTTGAGGACCGTCACGCCCTGCTCGCAGAGCAACTGGTAGAAATCCGCCGGGGTGCGGCTGGTCAGGGTCGGCACGATCACCAGGCGTGCGCCATGCAGCAGCGCGCCCCAGATCTCCCAGACCGAGAAATCGAAGGCGAAGGAATGGAACAGCGTCCAGACATCGTCGGCGTTGAACTCGAACTGTCGGGCGGTGCTGCTGAACAGCCGCGCCACCTGGGCGTGTTCGATCATCACGCCCTTGGGCGTGCCGGTGGAACCGGAGGTGTAGATCACGTAGGCCAGGTGGTTCGGGGTCAGGCCCTGTTCCTGCGGATCGAGATTGTCGGCGGGCCGTTCGGCCCAGCGCGTGGCATCGACTTCCAGGTCCAGCAGGCGTGGCTTGCTGGCCAGGCCCTTGCAGGCGGCGGTCAGGCTCGGCCTGGCGGCGGCGTGGGTCAGCACCACTGCCGGGCTGCTGTCGGCGAGCAACAGGTTCAGGCGCTCGCTCGGATACACCGGATCGAGCGGCACGTAGGCACCGCCGGCCTTGAGGATCGCCAGCAGGCCGACCAGCATGTCCAGAGAACGCTCGACACACAGCCCCACCAGCACATCCGGGCCGACGCCAAGGGTTCGCAAGTAGCGCGCCAGGCGGTTGGCCCGGGCGTTCAGTTCGCCATAGCCGAGGGTCTGGCCTTCGAGGCTGACCGCCGGTGCCCAGGGATCGAGCGCCACCCGCTCCTCGAACAGCTGGTGCAGGCAACGTGGCGGCGGCTCGGCAGGCGTGACCGGGTTCCATTCGGTCAGCAGCCGGTGACGTTCTTCGGCACCGATCACCGAGTCGCTGTCGAGGCGGCGTTCCGGTGCATCCAGGCACTGCCCCAGCAACGCCAGGTAGTTGTCGCGCAAGCGGGTCATGGTTTCTTCCTTGAACAGATCAGCCGAGTAGTTCCAGAGCAGCGACAGAGTGTCGAGGTTGTCGGCCCGGGTGCCCCGGGGAATCACCACCACCTCGATGTCGAATTTCGCCGTCTGGTTGCTGTAGGCCTCGAACAGCGAGAGGTCGAAGCCCGGTCCCTTGAGTTGCGGGGTCTGCGAGTTGTGGAAACTGAAGGCCACCTGGAACAGCGGGTTGCGCGACAGCGAGCGGCTGGGCTGGAACTCGCGCACCAGGCGTTCGAAAGGCAGGCTTTCGTGGTCGTAGACATCGAGCATGCGCTCGGCAGTACGCCCCAGCAGCTCGCGGAAGGTCGGCGCACCGCCGAGATCGGCACGGATCACCACGCTGTTGACGAACATCCCCAGGCAACGCTCGTAGGCCACCGACTTGCGGTTGGCCACGGCGGAGCCGACCAGGAAGTCCTCGATACCGCAGCGCCGTCCCAGCCACAGCTGGAACACGGTGAACAGCGTGGTGAAGACCGTCACCCCCTCGGCATCACTGAACTGACGCAGCCTGGCGGCCAGCTCGGCCGGCAGTTCGAAGCGCAACTGCCGGCCCCGCCCGCTGCGTTGCGCCGGCCTGGGAAAATCGGTGGGCAGCGGCAGGGTGAACGGCGCGTCCTGCAGTTGCTGCCTCCAGAAGCGCATCTGCCGTTCGTATTCGGCCTCGGCCGCCTCACTCTGTTGCCAGCGGGCGTATTCGCCGTATTGCGCCCCAGGTAACGGCAGCGGGTCGCTGCGATCACCGTGATGGTACTGGTAGAGATGCAGCAGTTCTTCGAGGAACAGGTTGGCGCTCCAGCCGTCGTGCACGAAATGGTGCTCGATATGCACCAGGGCATAGGCCTCGGCCCCGCGTCGGACCAGCAGCCAGCGCACCAGTGGCAGGCATGCGACGTCGATGGCGCGGTGCACCTCCTGCTCGACCCGTTCGATGAACGCCTGTTCATCCTCCGCCGGGATATCGATGCAGGCCAGCGCGGCCCGGGCCTGGTCATGTACACGCTGATACGGCACGCCTTCGCCGTCGTCATGGAAGGTGGTGCGCAAGATCTCGTGACGGCTGACGATCTCGTCGAGGCAACGTTGCAGCAACGGTTCGTCGAGCCGGCCATGGATGCTGATCACGCTCTGGGCGTGATAGGCCCGGGCGTCGGACACCTTGTTCAGCCACCAGACGCCGCTCTGCTGGTAGGACAGCGGGGCGATAGGCGACGCTTCGGTGACAACGGCCGGGCCAGCGGCCAGGGGTTCGCTCAGTTGCCGTGCCACCTGGCGCAACGTGCCCTCGAGAAACAGGCTCTTGAGCGGCAGGTGCCGACCGCCCTGTTCGCGTACCCTGACAGTGATCTGCAAGGCACTCAGGGAGTCGCCGCCCAGGGCCAGGAAATTGTCCTCGCGCCCTACCCGATCGACCTTCAACACTTGCGCCCAGATATCCGCCAGCCACTGTTCCAGCCCGTCTGCCGGCGCGACATATTCGCGACTGATCAGCGCAGTGGCATCCGGCACCGGCAAGGCCTGGCGATCGAGCTTGCCGTTGGCATTCAGCGGCCAGTGCGTCAGGCGTACACAGGCCGCCGGCAGCATGTGTTCGGGCAGGCTCTGCCGGGCGTGCTCACGCAACCGCTGCGGGCTGATGTCGTCCGCCGCCCGGTAGTAGGCCACCAGCCGGCGTTCCCCCGGTGTGTCTTCGCGGACGATCACCAGGGACTCTTCGACACCCGGCAAGCTGTCCAGACAGGCCTCGATTTCGCCAGGCTCGATACGGAAACCGCGCACCTTGACCTGGAAATCGCTGCGGCCGAGGAACAGCAATTGGCCGTCGGCGTCGAAACGCGCCAGGTCGCCGGTGCGATACAGGCGTTCGCCGGGGGCGAAAGGGCTGTCGACAAAACGTTCGGCGGTCAATTGCGGACGATTCAGGTAGCCCCGGGCGACGCCGATACCGCCGATGAACAGCTCACCCACCTCGCCCGGGCGCACCGGCGTGCCCGCCTCGTCCAGCAGGATGGCGCTGGCCTGGCCGATCGGTTCGCCGATCGGCACGGGCGATTGCGGGTCGTGGTGTTCGTCGCAACGATAGACCGTGGCCCAGATGGTGGTTTCGGTCGGGCCATAGGCGTTGAACAGCCGCCGCCCCTTGGCCCAGGTGGCCGCCAGGGCCGGGTTCGGCGCCTCGCCCGCGAGCACCAGGGTCACCAGCTCGGGCAATGCGGCGGGGTCGCCGAGCCCGGCCAGCACCAGCGGTGGCAGGGTCGCATGGCTGATGTGCCGCTCGCGCAGCACCTGCGCCAGGTTGTCGCCGAGCAACAATGTGCCCGGCTCGACGATCTCCAGGCAGGCGCCATGGCTCAGGGCCATGACCCATTCGAACACCGAGGCATCGAAACTGAAGGAAGCGAATTGCAGCACCCGGTCGCCGGGCCCGACGGCGAACAGCGGGCCCTGGACCCGGGCCAGGTTGACCAGTCCGCGATGTTCGAGCAGCACACCCTTGGGCAGGCCGGTGGAACCCGAGGTGTAGATGACGTAGGCCAGGTGACGATCGTTCAGGCCAAGGGCCTGGGCCGGCAGGTTGTCCGCCGGACAGTCGGCCCAGGCGGCCTCGTCGGCCAGGTCGAGCACCACGGGCTGTTCGGCCAGGCCGGCCAGCGCCGGGTTCAGGCCGACGAGCGCCGGGGCATGGGTCAGCACCAGCCGCGGCGTGCAGTCGGCCAGCATGTGTGCGAGGCGTTGTGCGGGGTATGTGGGGTCCAGCGGGACATAGGCGCCGCCGGCCTTGAGCACGGCCAGCACGGCGACCAGCATCTGCGGCGAACGCTGCAGGCACAGGGCGACCCGTGTATCGGGCCCGACACCGGCTGAACGCAGGTGGTGTGCCAGGCGATTGGCCCGGGTGTTGAGTTGCTGGTAACTCAGCACCTGCCCCCTGAAACCCAGCGCCGGGGCCGAGGGATCACGCAGGACCCGGGATTCGAACAATTGCTGGATAAGCGCGGCGTTCGGTTCTCTGACCAATTCAAGCCTCTCATTCCCTGGAGGATTCACGATCAGTGACGAGGCCTGCGCAGGGATGACAGCGCTAGGGTCGACCCGATCGGCTGCGACTGCCTGGACTGTGCTGTCCGTAGCAATCTTCTTACACTGGAGGGGATTCTGTCCCACAGCGCGGATGGATAATAACCACGAATTTTGTTGGGTGGAAATACAAACTTGCGTCGTTCATGAAGGGATTTCGCGCTTTTTCTCTCCTGACCGCCTGGCTCATGCAGGGCGCGGAACCGCGTGCGACCCAGGCCATTACGGCGTTTGCACTGTATGGCAATGTATCGAAGTCGGCAGCCGATACCTTTCGAGGCATGCTGGAGGATTCTTGACATACTCCAGACGCTTGCCGCTGTGCTCAATAGCGTGTCGGGCGGCGGATGCCGTCCATGCCATCCCCTTTCGTCAGGAGTGTGTCTTCATGAAAATCGGTTTCGTCGGCCTGGGCAGCATGGGCCAGGCCATCGCCAGCAACCTGCTGAAATCCGGCCATGAACTGTGGGTGTGGAACCGTTCGCCCGCACCGGTGCAGGCACTGGTGGAACTCGGCGCCCAGGCGGCCATGCAGCCGCGCCAGGCCTTCGAAGTGGACGTGGTGTTCAGCATGCTGGCCCATGACCAGGCGATGCGTTCGGTGCTGCTCGACTCCGGTTTGCTCGATGAACTCAGGGCGCCACTGATTCACGTGAACCTGGCGACCATTGCGGTGGACTTTGCCGAGGAACTGGCCGGGTTGCACCAGGCCCGGGGGCTGACCTATATCGCCGCGCCGGTGATGGGCCGGCCGAATGTGGCGATTGCCGGGGACCTGAATATCCTGGCTGCGGGGCCGGCGGCGGCGCTGGATCAGGTGCAGCCGCTGTTCGACCTGATCGGGCGCAAGACCTGGCGCCTGGGTGAGCGTGTGGCCAGTGCCAATGCGATGAAGCTGGCGACCAACTTTCTGCTGGTGTCCGCAGTCGAGGCCATGGCCGAGGCGGCCAGCCTGGTCAAGGGGCATGGCCTGGAGTCGGCGGCGCTGATCGATCTGATTTCGACCACGATCTTTCCGGGGCCGGTCTACTCCGGGTATGGGGCGCTGATCGGCCGCAGTGAATATGGGAATGCGGCGTTCAAGGCGGTGTTGGGGCTCAAGGATGTCAATCTGATTCTGGAGGCGGCGCGCAGTGTTTCGGTGCCGATGCCAAGTGCGGAGTTGATTCGGGACAACCTGGTCGATGCGGTGGAGCATGGCGAGGGGGATATGGATCTGGCGGTGCTGGCTCGGGTCATGGAGCGGCGGGTTGGTCAAGGTTAGCAGGAGCCCTGGCGTTAAGGCTTCTCTCGTGGGCATATCCATTTGCGCGTTTAGCTGATGTGTCGGTTTCGCCCTTCACGGGCGAGTCACTTTTGCCAAGCGGCAAAAGTAACCAAAAACGCTTGCCCCTCCATTGGCCCCTCGCTACGCGAGGGGTTCCTTCGCTCCGGCCCTGTTTCGAGAGCACGCCGTGACGGGCCATCCATGGCCCAACACGGCTCGCCCGGCATCCCTGCCGGGCGACTCTCGAAACAGGACCTCCACTCAGCCGGCTGGGAACGGGGCCGGTGGATCAAAAGCAAGATCAAAAGCCAAGGCAAAAGCCAAAGCGAGATCAACAGCAAAAGCTTCGCGGCGGTACGACGTTCCGACAAGCCCTGTTCCTACAGTCTCTCGGTGTACCAGGATATTGTGAATGCCGCAGCTCTGTAAGAGCCAGGCTTGCCCGCGAATGGGCCAGCGGGGAACAGCGCCAAAACCGGATCAGCCAGAAGCGCAAGCGGCTGGCTGATCCGGTTTTGGGATTCGCGCGAACGAGCTGCCTTCAACGCGCCAATCGTGTAAACACGTAGTCACGATCCTTGACCAAGGCCTGGTGACAGGCGAAGCAGGTTTCATGCTGGCTCACATCGGCCGGCTTGCCGTTGATGAAGCGGCCAAAACCCCAACCGCCCGTGGCGGCATATTTCTTCGAATCCTTGACCATGAATTGCACGGTGGTCGAGTCCGCCGGGACCAGGGCACTGGCCGCCTCGGGCGACTGCATATGCTTCCAGGCCAGTTTGGCGAGGATGGTGCCGTCGGGGAACGGCCGGGTGTCGTTGCTGCGGTAGGCCTTGAGCGCCGTCGGGTTGCCGAGGATCGCCCGCAGTTCGTTCAGCGGCGGTCCTTGCAGTGAAGGTGCCGCCAGTTCCCATTGGCGATAGCCATCGGGGATGGTCACGCCATAGATCGGCGAAGCATTTTCCGCGTTGGATGCGCTGTTCGACGCCGGTGCCGCCAGGGCGATGCCCACCGACAGGGCCACGCCCGCCGCGGCCAATCCGCTATAAAGCCATTTCATGTCAGCATTTCCTGTGTGCCTGGGAGGCTTCACAGTCAATCGCAGCCATGTATCGCGTAGGTGTCCGCAAACCCTCGAAAAGCCGGCCAATGTATCAATGGCGGCCCCGGATACACTGTGATACACCAGACAGCGGCCGCCAATGCAAACGCCCCGACAGGTTCGACCTGCCGGGGCGTTTTCTGCCAAAACCGCAAAAGGTTTGTCAGTGAGTCATATTGCCATGATCGTGCATCGGCATTTCGGTCAGGGCACGGGCCGTGGCCTTGACCTCGATCGACTCCTTCACGCCCTTGGCGTTCTCGACCACCAGGGTCAGCGGCACACTGTCACCCTCCTTCACCTGACCGACCAGGTTCATCAGCATGATGTGGTAACCCTCGGGTGCGATGTCGACGGTCTTGCCGGCTGGCAACTCGACGGAAGCGACCGGCTGCATGCTCATGATGTCGTTCTGCATCTTCGACTCGTGGATCTGCACCAGTCTGGCGACGGGCGATTTCGCCTCCAGCAGCTTGCCCCCTTCAGCCGAAGTGATGCGCATGAAGGCACCGGTGGAGGGTTGTCCCGGCACGGTGGCACGGACCCAGGCGTCTTGCACCAGGGTGTGTGCCGAAGCGTGCAGGCTGATCATTCCAAAAATTGAAAAAACTATATATTTCAATGACTTCATTTGATTATCTCGAATTTTTCTAGATAGCGCCTGTCAGCAGACCGACATGACGGTGAGCAGATCTTCCGCGCATTGCTGGGCGGTCAGCGACGGCGACAGGCCCAGACGCAGACGACCGCGGCTGTCGTAGACAAAACTGGTCGCGGTGTGGGACAGCGTATAGCTGTCGCCAGCCGGGATCTTTTCGTAGAACACCTTGAATTCCTTGGCGGTCTGCGCGGTTTCTTCCAGGGTGCCGTACAGGGCGACGAAGCTCGGGTCGAACGCCTTGACGTAGGCGTCGAGCACCTGCGGCGTGTCGCGTTCCGGGTCGAGGGTGATGAATACCACCTGCAGCTTGTCGCCGTCCGGGCCCATCAGTTTCTTGGCGCGGGCCGCGCGAGCCAGCGCCGTCGGGCAAACCGCCGGGCACTGGGTGAAGCCGAAGAAGATCATCGGCATCAGGCCGCTGAAACTGCCGAGCAGGGTGACGTTGCCCTGGGTGTCCTTGAGCTTGAACTTGCGCCCGAGGATCTCGTCGCTCAGGTCCTTGCCGTACTTGTAGGTCAGCTTGCCGGAGCTGTCGCAGCCGGCCAGCAATCCAAGCCCGAGAACCCCGAGGCCGGCAACGACCTGGCGGCGAGTCAATAACTCATTCATGTAAACGGCCCTCTAGGTAGCCTTTGTGCAACGCAAGGGGTGATGGCCTGCTGCTCTGGCGCCACTGCGCACAGTCACGCTGCCGACCACGATTGACAAGGATGGGTCAGGCACGGGCCCGGGGTGGCGCACGCGAGCGAGAGCCGGGAAAGACCGGCGCGACGGCCCGCTGCGGGCTGAACGCAATACCGGGGTAGCCGGGCGGCGGGACTGGGCCCAGGAACAGCGCGCCATGGGAATCGGCCAATGCCGGATGCTGGAACAGCAGCGAGCAATAGCCGCATTTTTCCCAGAGCGCGAGGTGATGCGGGGAAGGTGCGGGACTGCGCTCCGGCAACAGGCCGGAACCTGCTGGAGGGCCACCACAGAGATCCTCCAGGGTCACCTGCGGCGCACGGGCCTGGCTGGACACCTGCCCGATCAACGGGCCGGCGAACACCAGCAGCATGGCGAACAGGCTCAGCCAGGCTCCAGTGCGGCGCCTGAATGTTCCCGGGGGAAGAAAGGAGGTCATGGGCAGGCAATTTACCACTGTCGCCCTGCCGACGTCGGCCGGTGCGACAAAATGGCACACGAGCAGCGGCGCCGTTCATGTGCCCTTTCAGTCCTCAGGACAGCTTGACGTTCATGGTGATCCGCGCCGTGAACACCCTGACACCCGCCTCATCGAAAGTGTCGACCGCCACGATCTTGTCACCCGGCGTCAGCCAGTCCACCGCACTGCCATCGGCCACGGTGCGTACGGCGGTCTTGGCCTTGGCGAGGTACTCGACACTCATGCCCTTGGGAATCCAGCGCGCACCAGCGGGAATCGAGACATCGGTCATCAGCCCCGCCGCCAGTTCGGCGGCATTGCACAGGGCAATGGCGTGGACGGTGCCCAGGTGATTGGTGATTTCCCGGCGAAAGGGCACCTGTACCACCGAATGCCCGGCACGCAGCTCACTGACCAACGGCTCGATGGTGCTGAAATACGGTGCCATCTGGCAGGTCATCTGGCTGAATTTCTCCGGCCCTACCGCTGTGAACATGTTCAGGGATTGACTCATTTGGCAACTCTCCAGAAGGTGAACGAATTAAACAGAATATTATTCTGTAAAAGAACAATATTCCGCATCGGAAAAATCTGTCAAGCTAGACCAGTTTCCCGAACCGGGCCCCGCGCCCTCTCCCGCCCACTACAAGGCTGCCCCCGATGGAAAATCCCGATCTGCTGGAACGTTGCTACCCGGGCCGCAGGGCCGAACTGAAACGGGCGATCCTCAGACAGGCGCTGTCGTGCTTCAACGAACAGGGCATCGAGGCCAGCACCATCGAGACCATCCGGGTGGCCTGCGATACCAGCGTGGGGGCGATCTATCACCACTTCGGCAACAAGGAGGGGTTGGTCGCGGCCCTGTTCTTCGCCGCGCTGGATGATCAGGCCCGGTTGCGCGAGACCCACCTGGCCGAGGCGCGAACCCTCAAGGAACTGTTGCAGGGCCTGGTCCACAGCTATGTGGACTGGGTCGACGACCAGCCGCAATGGGCGCGCTTCCAGTACCAGGCGCGGTTCGTGGTGAGCAAGGGGCCGTTCGCCGATGAGTTGGCGGCCCGCAACAAGGTCCGCAACCGACAGTTGCGCGAGCGCTTGGCGGCCACGGTCGATGGCGATGAACGGCTGGAGATTCCCAGGGAGCTGCTGCTTTCGCTGATTGTCGGCCCGGCGGAAAACTATTGCCGGGCCTGGTTGGCCGGGCGGGTCGAGCACTCCCCACGGACCTACCGCCACGAGCTGGCCGAAGCGGCCTGGCGGTCGGTGCGGCGCTGACGGTCCGCGTCCGATAAGCGGGCGATGCCGTGCTGCGCCAACAACTACGCTCTAAGGTGTAACACCTTCCCTGAATTCCAGGAGCGTACGATCATGCGTCGCGTAGTGCTGGTCATTTCAATTGCTGCCCTGCTTCCTGCCGGTCATGCCCTCGCCAGGGTCGATGCCGGTGATATTGCGACCTCGGCCGGGATATCGGCGTCGCTCTATTCCACCTTCAAGAAGGACAAGAAGACGGTGGCCCCTTCCCGCGATGAGGCCTCCAGCTTCATCGCCAGTGGCGGCGCGATACGCGGCGCCTACCTGGAAGCGGCTCTCAGGCAGATTCGCCAGGAACATCCGGGCCTGCAGGCCACCGACCAGGAACTGGCCGAAGCGATTCTGCTGCAGCCTTGACGCCTGGCTGCTGTTGGCGAACGGCGTGCCGTGAGGCCTGCGCCAGGCGTTGCACGGCCTCGCGGATTTCGTCCGTATCCAGCGAGGCGAACCCCAGGCGCAGGCCGTTCTCCGGCAGATCCAGGGGCGAGAATTGTCGTCCGCTGCGCACCACCAGTTTGTGCTCCAGAGCCTGTGCGACCAGCCGGTCGACGTCCGTCCCGGCCTCGAAATCCACCCAGAGAGCCAGGCCGCCCTGGGGCTGGCGGATGGCTATGCGCTCACCGAAGGCCTTCATCAGGCTGTCCTGAAGCACTTCACGCCGCTGCCGATAGGTTTTCGACACCCGCCGCAGATGCTTTTTCAGTTCGCCGTCGTTGATCAGTGCCGCCAGCATCGTCTGCATCACCGCGTCGCCCTGGGACACCACCAGCGCGCTGCGCTGCTCCAGCACCTGGATCACATTGACCGGCGCCACGACGAAGCTGCAGCGAAAGGTCGAGCCGAGGGCCTTGGACAACGAACCGACATAGATCACATGCCGTTGCCCGGTATCGCTGGCCAGCGGCAGATAGGGCCGGCCCTCGAAATGGTATTCGTGATCGTAGTCCTCCTCGATCACGCAGAAGTCGTGACGCCGGGCCAGCATCAGCAGCTTCTGCCGCCGCTCGGCCCGCAGACTGACGGTGGTCGGGAACTGGTGATGGGGCGTGAGGTAGATCATCCGCACCCGGTGTTGCTGGCACAAGGCTTCGATCTGGTCCACCTGGCAGCCTTCACTGTCGATGTCGACCGTCACCAGCCGGGCCCCCAGGGCACGAAACACCGCCCAGGCCGGCGGATAACTCAGGCGCTCCACCAGCACCACGTCACCCGGCCGGATCAGCGCGCTGGCCGCCAGGTACAGCGACATCTGGGTGCCCTGGGTCAGGCAGATGTTCTCGGCACTCACCGATAACCCGCGATTGTTCCTGAGCATCTCGGCCAGGGCCGTGCGCAACAGGTCATCGCTGCCATCACTGCCATGACGCACGGTGTTGGCGGCAAAACTGCTGCGCAGGGCATTGCGGTAGTAACGGTGCAGTACGGCCTGGGGCAGCAGGCGATGGTCGGAGGCGCCGTTGTCGAAGAACAGCGCACCGGGCAGGCGCTGCAGTGCCAGGTCGCGACGGCTGGCTTGCAGGTAAGGCACCGGCGGTTCCGTCAGCAGGCGTGGAGCGAAGTCCCGGGCTATGCCCTGGCACGGCGCGATCGCTTCCAGTTGCGTGTTGACGAAGGTGCCGCGGCGCGCTTCGCTGACCAGCCAGCCCTGGGTGATGGCCTCCTCGTACGCGAGGATCACCGTCTTGCGGTTGACGTCGAGCAATTGCGCCATTTCCCGTGTGCCCGGCAACAGGCTGCCGGGTTGCAGGCGCCCCTCGCGGATGGCCGCTATCAGACCTTCGACGATCCGCCGATAGGATGCCTGGCCCGGGTCCGCATCGAGATTGAGCAAGGGCCGCCATTTACGCAACTGGACCATCTGAAGTTTCCAGAACTGGAGGTTTTAATGGTCCTAGTCTACCGCAACAATGAGGGTCTTCCCTGTGCCGAGGTCGCCATGCATCCCCATCGCCATGTCATCGAACTGTCGCCCTCGGGCAAAACCTTCAGTGCCGGCGACGAGCTGTTGCTCGACGCCATGCTCGCCAGCGGTCTGCCGGTGCCGTTTTCCTGTCGCCGCGGCGCCTGCGGCTCGTGCAAGGTCAAGGTGCTCAGCGGCGAACGCCGGGACAAGCGGCTCGGCCCGGACGATCCGCAGCCCTCCTTCCCTCTCGCCGCCGATGAGGCGCTGCTGTGCCAGAGCCATGCCTGCAACGATATGCGCCTGGAGATTCCCGGCTGGTCGCTGGATACGCCAACCCTGGAAATCCCGGCCGTGGTGCTCGGCAAGCGCGCACTCAGCCACGATATCAGCGAGTTGGTGCTGCAGGCCGAAACGACCGATATCTTGCGAGTGCGGGCCGGCCAGTACCTGAGGTTTCGCCTCGATAACGGTGACAGCCGCTGCTTTTCCGTGGCCAACCTGCCGGAACAGGACCAGGGCAGACTGGTGTTCCATATTCGTCGGGTGCCGGGTGGGGTCTTTTCCGAAGGCGTTCTCGACTCATTGCACAACGGCCAGCGCCTGGCGCTGGAGGGGCCGTTCGGGGCCTGCACCTGGCAACCCGATGGCCAGCGCCCGGTCGTGCTGTTCGCCAGCGGCACCGGCTACGCCGGCATCAAGCCACTGCTGCTCAGGGCCCTGGCCGACGGGGCTGAAGTCACCTTGTACTGGGGTGGATCGAGCGCGGAGGACTTCTACGATCGCGAATTCCTCGATGCCGCCAGCCGGGCACATCCGCGACTGCGCTGGTTCGCGGTATTGTCCACACAGGCGCGGCTGCAACAGGTGGCGCTGCAGCATGGGCATCGTTGGGCCGATGCGCAGGTCTACGCCTGCGGCAACAGCCGGATGATCAGCGAGGTGCGCAGCCAGTGCCTCGCCGCCGGGCTGGCGCCACAGCGGTTCATCGCCGAGGCCTTCGTACCCAGTGGCGTCACGGCCACTGCACGGCCACGGGACCCGGTGCTGGAGCAGGTCGGCCCGCGTTACTCCCTGGAAGGTATGCTGGCGGCCCGCGAACAGTCGGTACGCGCCCTGGCCCAGATCGTCAGCAAGCTCAGGGTCGGCATGACCACCGGCGAAGCCCTGGAAATGGCCAACCAGCACCTGAAAGCCATGGGCGCCTCCCACACCTGGCACCCGACCTACGTGCGCTTCGGCCCCGATACCATCCGCGTACCACGCCAGGGCATGGATCTGCAGCGCAGGCTGCAGGCAACCGATATCGCCGTGGTCGACCTCGGCCCGGTCTGGGATGGTTATGAAGGCGACTACGGTGACACGTTCGTCTTCGGTGACCACCCACTGCACAAGGCCTGCACCCAGGCCCTGCATGAAGTCTTCGAGGAGACCTGCCAGGCCTGGCGCGGCGGTTTGAGCGGGCGCGAGCTGTACGACTTCGCCCAGGCTCGTGCCGAAGCCAAGGGCTGGCTGCTGGAACGCAATCTCGCCGGCCACCGACTGACCGACTTTCCCCACGCCCTGCACGGTCCCGCGACCCTGGCGGATCTGGACATCGTGCCGAGCGAGAGGCTCTGGGTGCTGGAGATCCAGCTGCGTCACCCCACCGAGGCCATCGGCGGGTTCTTCGAGGATGTGCTGATCGGCCAGCCCGGCCAGGCGCTCACGGCCGACCGGGCAGCGCCATGAACCGCGCTACTTGCTCGCCACCTTGGCGCCCGCCGAGTGACCCTGGCGGATTTCGTGCTGGGTTTCCAGTACCCGGTCCAGGGCGCTGGTCGCCTGCTGGTCCTGCATCGGCGCATGAATCGCCGCCGACACCAGGCTGATCAGCTTGGCCATGACCTCGGCATCCGTCGCCGGCCGGCCGAGGCTCATGGCCTGCATCAGAAAGCGCAGCTCGGTACCGGCGATCACCCCGGAGATGGCCTTGAGGGCAAACTGCAGGCGTACGCCGACCTCGTTGCGCGGCATGTCCGGCAAGGCCAGGGCGAAGGCATTGAAGAAACGCTCGAACACCGGCTGGTAGTGTTCCTTGAGGTATTCCTGGATGAAGGGCGAAGTATCGCTGTAGACCCGCCCGAGAAAACGCACGAAGGACCGCCCTTGCTCACCGGAGCCACTGCGCTCCAGGCCCATCGCCGGGGCGAACAGCACGCCGAGCAGAGTCTCGCAGTCCAGCGGGCCGTCAGCCTGCTCTTCGCAGCGGGCCAGCAGTTCCAGGCGTTGTTCGTTGAGGGGGCCCAGGCGCTGTTCGAGCAGCGCCGTCATCAGCGAGTCCTTGTCCCCGAAGTGGTAGTTCACGGCGGCCAGGTTGACCTGGGCTCGTTCGGTGATCTGGCGCAGCAGCACGGCGTCATAGCCGTACTTGGTAAACAGTTCTTCCGTGGCGTCCAGCAAGCGAGTCTTGGTGACATTGGGAGCGCTGAGTTTCTTTGCGACCATGGATGGGAAGCCTTTGCAAGGAGATAGCTGACCGAACGAACAGCGTTTTAAAAATAAATTTGATTTTTTATACCTCTGAAAGCCTTGGAACGCAAGCTTCTCGCGGATTCGTTACCCTCGCGCAAGGCAATAGAAGACTCACGAAAAATACGATGGAATGTGTCAAAAAAGTGTTTCCTCTTGTCACAAAATCGCAAGCCCAGACAGCCCTTTTCGTTGCGCCGAACCGCTGGCATCGGAGCGGGATCGCGGATACTATTCAAACAAAATTTTAAAATAGGAAAACAAAACCTGTGCCTGATCCTGCCTTGCAACATGCCTGGACACTGGCAACGCGCTCAGGCAGCGGCTGGATCGCGGACGGGCCTGCCGGCGCTCTGCGTAATGACTGACACGACCGCTCACAAAGGCCTCATCTGCCTGCAAGGCATCGGCAAGACCTATCGACTCGCCGAGCAACCCTTGACCATCCTCAAGGATGTCTCGCTGTCCATCGACGCCGGTGAAAGCTGCGCCATCCTCGGCGCTTCCGGCTCCGGCAAAAGCACCCTGCTCAATATCCTTGGCCTGCTCGACCTGCCCAACAGCGGCCGCTACCACTTCGCCGGGCACGATATCTTCAGTGCCAGCCCCGACCAGTTGGCGGCCATCCGCAATCAGCAGATCGGCTTCGTGTTCCAGAGTTTCAACCTGCTGCCCCGCCTGGACGCCCTCGACAACGTCGCCCTGCCCCTGAGTTACCGTGGCGTGCCGCGCGGCGAGTCGCTGGCGCGGGCCAGGGCGATGCTCGAACAGGTCGGTCTCGGCGAGCGCGCCCACCATCGCCCGGCCGATCTTTCCGGCGGCCAGCGTCAGCGGGTGGCCATTGCCCGCGCGCTGGTCGGCGAGCCCTCGGTGATCCTGGCCGACGAACCGACCGGCAACCTGGACAGCAGCACGGCGCGGGAAATCATGGACCTGCTGCTGGAGCTCAACCGGGTGCGCCAGGTCACCCTGATCATCGTCACCCACGACCCGCACATCGCCGAGCGCCTGCATCGGCAGATCCGGGTGCAGCATGGCGTCGTGCACGAGACGTGTCCGGCATGAGCCTGCAGGTCCAGCAGAGTGCCAGCCAGTTGCTGCACGAGGCGTTCGTCAGCCTGCGCACCCTGGGCAAGCGGTCGATACTGGCGCTGCTGGGAATCGTCATCGGCAGTTCGTCGGTGGTGGCACTGATCAATATCGGCCATAACGCGGCGCAGGAAGCGGCGGCCATCTTCAAGGACATGGGCACCGACACCCTGGCCGCGCAGTTTCCCGGCAGTGCCGACCTGCGCGAGCCGATGCCCGCCAGTATCGACACCGCGCGCCTGCAGGCGATGGTGCCTTCCCTGCTGTACCTGGCGCCGATCGCGCTGTCCAGCGGGTCGGCGGTGTTCCGGGGCCATGGCAGCAATACCAACTGGGTCGGCACTACCGCGCAACTGGCCGGCACCATGCGCCTGAAGCTGCGCGAGGGTCGCTTCCTTGCCGATTTCGACCAGGGTGAAACCCATGTCGTGGTCGGCGACCATATCGCCCAAACCCTGGGCAGCGCCGGTTTGCCCCTGCGCGTCGGTGACCGGATCCGCCTCAACGACTATCTGTTCCAGGTCATCGGGATCCTGCACAGCCAACCGGCGGCCGCGCTGATTCCGGTACAGACCGACGATTCGCTGTTCCTGCCGCTGGCCGGCATGCGCCGCATCGTCGATTCGCCGCAGATCACCAGCGTGGTTGCCCGGGCCGCCGCCGACCAGGACATGGAAGCCGTCGCCGGCGACCTGACCGCGGCGTTGAAAAGCACCTTGCGCGGGCGCGAAGTGGAAGTGCAGATTCCCCAGCAGATGATCGACGGCATGACGCGGCAGAGCCGGACCTTCGGTTACCTGCTGATGGCCCTGGGGGGCATTTCGCTGGTGGGAGGTGGCGTGGGGGTCATGAACGTGATGCTGATGAATGTGTCCGAGCGCCGACGGGAGATCGGTATCCGCATGGCCCTGGGGGCACGGCGGCGGGACATTCGCAACCTGTTCCTGCTCGAGGCGGTGACGCTGACGGCGGTGGGCGCGCTGTCCGGGGCGATCCTCGGGGTCACGGCGGCCTACCTCTATGCCCGGCTGTCCGACTGGCAGTTTTCCCTGGCCGCCGCCTCGTTGCCGCTGGGGGTCGGCAGCACCCTGCTGGTCGGGTTGTTCTTCGGGCTCTATCCGGCCATCTCGGCCTCGCACCTGCAACCGGTGGAGGCGCTGCGCGATGAATAGACGCAGGCCATGGACGGCCACCCTGCTCTGCCTGTTCTGCTGCCAGGCCTTCGCCGCCAGCCCGCTGGTGGGCCAGCCGTCGGCGCCGTCGCTGCGCAACAACCAGACCCGCAGCGTGCTGCTCAGCGAGCAGATCACCAACCTGACCCTGGGCGACGCGGTCTACCTGGGCCTGCGCAACAACCGCGGCATCCGCAGCGCCTACCTGCAGCGCATCGCCCAGAAGTTCGACCTGCGGGTGTCCGAGGACACCTTCAACCCCAAGCTGCTGCTCTCCGGACAATACCGGACGACCAAGGGTTCGGAGGACAGCGCACGCAATACCACCTTGTCGCCGACCGCCAACCTGCTGGGTGAGTACGGCACGCGCCTGAGCATGGCCTGGACCCAGCAGTTGAACAATGCCGACGTCGCCGGCCGCTATCGCAGCGACGGCCTCGACCTGGCGATCATCCAGCCCCTGATGCGCGGCGCCGGTTGGGACGTGACCACCGCGCCGCTGCGCCTGGCCCGCATATCCGAGCAGATCAACCGGCTCAACCTCAAGACCAGCGTGTCGCAGACCATCAGCGACATCATCACCGCCTACCGGGAACTGCTCAGGTCCCAGGAACAATTGACCATCACCCAGGACGCACTCAAGCGCGCCAGGGCCCTGCTGGAGGTGAACAAGGCGCTGATCGCCTCCGGGCGCATGGCCGAGTTCGAGATCGTCCAGACCGAAGCCGATATCGCCACCCAGGAACTGGGGGTGGAGGAAGCCCGCAACCAGGTGGACATCAACCGCCTGTCGCTGCTGCGCCTGCTGGCCCTGGACCTGTCGACGCAGATCCGTGCCAGCGAAGCGCTGGAGGCCTCGCAGGTCAACATCGACAAGCAGGATGCCCTGCGGGTGGCCAAGGTCCAGCAGCCGGAGTACCTGGCCACCCTGCTGGGCAGCCAGCAGGCCGACCTCAACCTGGTGATCGCCAAGGATCAGGGGCGCTGGGACGTGTCGCTGGTGGCCGGCGCCAACCAGATTCGCGACCGCCTCGACAATGACGTCGGCAGCAACGGCTCGCGGCGCTGGGACAGCTATGCCGGGGTCCAGGTGCAGATCCCCATCGGCGACCTGAGTACCCGCCAGGCCGAGGTGCATGCACGGGTCGACGTGGAAAGACAGGAACTGATCCAGGCCGACGCCCGCCAGGCCCTGGAGCGTAGCGTCAATGACGTGGTTCGCGACCTCGGCACCCGCTGGCGACAGTACGAGATCGCCCGGCGTGCGGTGGACCTGTCCCGCCGCAAGCTGGATATCGAGCGGGAAAAGCTGAGTGCCGGACGCTCGAGCAACTTCCAGGTGCTGAGCTATGAAGGCGACCTGCGCAACGCCGAGAGCTCGCGCCTCACCGCACTGATCGCCTACCTGAACGCCCAGACGCAGCTCGACCTGACGTTGGGCATGACACTGGAGAGCTGGGACATTGCACTCAATGACTACTGACAAGCAGATTCGGCGCAAGCGCTGGATACAGGGCGCGGGGCTGCTGCTCGCGCTGGCGGTGGCCGGTGTCGTGGTCACCACCCTGCGTGCGCCCGCCGCCGACCAGTCCGGGGATGACCGCTGGATACCGGTGCAGCCCGCACCGCTGGTGCACCAGATCGGCCTGGTGGGCAAGATCGAGCCACAGAAGACCATCATCCTGACCGCCCCGTTCGAAGGCAACGTACGCGCGATCCTGGTGGAACAGGGACAACGGGTCGAGGCCGGGCAGACCCTGCTGCAGATGGACCCGGGCCTGCTCGAGATCCAGTTGCGCGATGCCTTGTCGGCCCAGCTCAAGGCGCGGCGCTCGGTGCAGGAACTGCAGGACTGGAGCAACAGCCAGCAGGTCGCGCGGGCCCGGCGCAGCCTGCGCAGCGCGCAGATGACGCTGAGCAACACCGAACGCAAGCTGGGCGAAAGCCAGAACCTGTTCGACCGCGGTATCATCCCGCGCAATGAACTGCAGGACCTGCAGCAGCAATTGCAGAGCCAGCGCATGGACCTGACGGCCGCCGAAGGCGAGCTGCAGCAGGCGCTGGACCAGGGCAAGGGCGAATACCGGCAGATCGCCGATATGGAACTGACCAACGCCACGGTCAAGTACGAGACGCTCAAGGCCCTGCTCGACGGCAAGGACGTCACCGCACCGTTCGCCGGCATCGTCGTCCCCCCGCCGGGCGGCAACGGTTCGCAAAACTCGTCCAACAGCAATTCGGCACCGGTGCAGACCGGCAGCCGGGTCAGCCAGGGGCAGGTACTGTTCGGCCTGGCGAACATCGAGCAATTGAAGATCGTCAGCAAGGTTTCCGAGCTGGATATCAACCAGTTGCATCCGGGGCAGAGCGTGGAGATCCTCGGCGACGGCTTCGACGGCGAGCGGCTCAGCGGCTCGGTCGATATCGTCAGCAGCCTGGCCCTGCCCAACGATGTGCCGGGCGGCAGTGCGCAGTTTCCGGTGACGCTGTCGATTCCCAAGCTGACCCGCGAGCAGTTGCAACGGGTGCGGTTGGGCATGAGTGCCCGGCTGACCATCGTCACCTATCGCAACGACCAGGCGATCGTCCTGCCCGCGGCGGCGATCCGTCACGATGCCAGCGGCATGCGGGTGGACTATCGCGAGGCGCCGGGCCAGCCGATCAGGCAGGTGCCCATCACGACCGGGCAGGCGACCCAGGAAGGGGTCGAGGTATTCGGATTGCAACCGGGTTTCGTACGACTGCTGGAATGAGCCGGGCATGGTTGGCAAGACGGTTCGGCGAGCAACAAGGGTATTAATTAACAGAAGGCAATTGCCGGGGCGTCTCCTTACCCGGCCAACATCCCCTTCCCGACTTTTGCAACAGTCCGCTGGCGAGCGCAAGCGTTTTGACTTTCCATTGCTCCCTGCGCCGACGCGCCGGCAAGGAAACGCAAGTTTGCCCGAATAAAGCCTTAACTATCGCGGGCACTACCAACAGCCGCGCCCGACCCATTCGTACCCTGGCGCCGACTTGCAATAAATCCATCAACGGTCCGAACTTGAACGAACACCGGCAGCCTCTGCAAGAACCTGAGCGGGTACCTTGAGATCCACGCCCAGGGCCTGGGCAAATGCCTTGATCAGCGGACCGCGTGTCGTGTTGTGGCGCAGGATCAGATTGAATGGTGTGTTGAAGCGAATGGTCTCCGGCCGCAAGGCGCGCAGCTGGCCCCTGGCAACCTGCGCGGCCGCATAGTGCTGGGGCAGGAAGCCGACGAAACGCCCGGTCTGGATCAGCATCGCCACCGCTTCGACCTGGGACGCCGAGGCCGAATGGCTGTCGTGGCCGACGAAGTTCAGCTTGTCGCGGTGAATCGCGTACCGGTGATTGATGAACGGATGATTGCGCAGCACATCGGTATCGATCAGCGAATCGTCGAGGTCGAACAACGGATGACCGACAGCGCAATAAGCCTCGGACAGTTCCTCGTACAGATTGAAGTAATCGAACTCTTCCCTTTTCTGATAAACCGGAACTATTCCGGCAATGAACCGGCCTTCGACAACCCCTCTTTCCACTTCATCCAGCTGTGCCGCATGCAGGCGCAGCCTTACTTTCGGCGACTGCTCGTTGATAGTTCGCAGCGCAGCAACTAACGGAGAATTAAGATCGGTAATGGTATTATCCACGACACCAATACCAAGGTCCCCTATCAGTTCATTCTGCGCAGAACTAAGCCGGTCTCGAAATTTGTCCACCGAAGCAAACAACTCGATGGATGCCTGATACACCAGGCTACCTTCTTCAGTCAGGCAGAAACCTTCCCGGCCACGGGTGCACAGGCGCATGCCGATACGAATCTCCAGGTCGGAGATCTGCTTGCTGATGGCCGCGAGGCCAACGTTCAGCTCATTCTGGGCGGCGCTGAAGCCACCGGCCTCGACCACCGCCTTGAACACCTTGAGCAATTTGAAATCCAGTCCACTGAGCGCCAGGGGAGCTCTCTGAGTCGGTTTCGCCGATGGGTTTCCAGAAGTGGAAAGTTGGGTTTCCATAATGCTTATTGACCTCGAACCGCCTATTAACCAGGATCTGTCCCACAAGAAAAACATAGCCGGTTAATAATAATGACCACAGAAAACAAGGCTTGGCAACCACAACAAAATTCTGCAAATCAGCGAAAACCCGCTGACTCCAGGTATTCAAAAACCGACATTGCGATCGGTTCCCTTACGCTGTAACTGCCCTCTTGAACAATGCATGACCCACCCGCCGCAGGCCGGTTCCGAGCCATCCGCAGGCGGGCTGCGGCGGTGCATCGAACATTCAATTCGTGTGAGGAAAACAATAATGACCCAAGCCACCGATCGCCTCTGGGGGGCCCGTTTCAAAAGCGGCCCGGCCGCGGCCCTGGCCGCCCTGTCGCGCTGCCCGGAACGCTATTTCCGCCTGACGCCCTATGACCTCGCCGGCTCCCGTGCCCATGCCCACGAACTGCAGCGGGCCGGTCTGCTCGATGAGCAGGAAACCCGCAGCCTGGTCGAGGCCCTGAACCGGATCGGCGAGGAGTTCCAGGCCGGGCGCATCGCCCCGACCCTCGACGATGAGGACGTGCACACCTTCATCGAGCGCCTGCTCACCGAACGCCTAGGCGCCCTGGGCGGCAAGCTGCGGGCCGGCCGCTCGCGCAACGACCAGACCGCCAACGACCTGCGGCTATTCCTGCGTGACCACGTACGCACCCTGGCCAGTGAAGTGCTGGCCCTGCAACAGGCCCTGGTGGAACAGGCCGAACAGCATATGGAAAGCATCTGCCCGGGCTTCACCCACCTGCAGCAGGCCCAGCCGATCGTCTTCGCCCACCACCTGCTGGCCCACGCCCAGTCGATGCTGCGCGATGTCCAGCGGCTGATCGACTGGGATGCCCGCACCGCCCTTTCGCCACTCGGCGCCGCGGCCATGGCCGGTTCGGCCATCGCCCGCCAGCCGCAGCAGTCGGCCCGCGAGATGGGCTACGACGGGGTCTGTGAAAACTCCATCGACGCCGTGGCCAGCCGTGACCACGTCGCCGAGTTCCTGTTCGTCGCCAGCATGCTGGGTATCAACATCTCGCGCCTGGCCGAGGAGTTCTGCCTGTGGTCGTCGCGGCAGTTCCGCTGGGTCAGCCTGGACGACGCCTATGCCACCGGCAGCTCGATCATGCCGCAGAAGAAGAACCCGGATATCGCCGAACTGGCCCGGGGCAAGGCCGGTCGCCTGATCGGCAATCTCACCGGCCTGCTCTCGACCCTCAAGTCGCTGCCGCTGTCCTATAACCGCGACCTGAGCGAAGACAAGAACGGCGTGCTCGACAGCGTCGACACCCTGCTGCTGGTGCTGCCGGCCATGGCCGGAATGGTCGCGACCATGACCGTCAACGTCGAGGAACTGCGGCGTCAGGCGCCGCTGGGTTTCGCCCTGGCCACCGAAGTCGCCGACTGGCTGGCGGTACGAGGCGTACCGTTCAAGGAGGCCCACGAAATCACCGGCGCGCTGGTCAAGGCCTGCGAAGCCCGCGACCTCGAGTTGTGGGACGCAAGCCCGGCCTTGCTGGCCGAAATCGACAGCCGGCTGACCCCGGACGTCCGCGACTGCCTGACCCTGGAAGCGGCTATCGGCGCCCGCAGCGGCTGGGGCGGTACCGCACCGCAGCAGGTGCGCGAGCAGATCGCCCGGCTGAAGGCGGCCCTGGCCGTGCAACAGCAATGGACCACCCATTACGCGGGCTTGCGCCTCTGACCCAACACCCGATCCCGTAACCCCCTCCCCTGTAGGAGCCGGGCTTGCCCGCGAATGGGCCCTTGAGGCCGCCAAAAGCTTCGCGGGCAAGCCCGGCTCCTATAGGGGGCGGTGATCCAAGGCAGAAATACTGGCGGCGCCCCTGGCGCCGCAGACGGAGACATACCATGAGCCAGACCCAGGCGGATCGCCTGCTCGCCGAGCGCAAGCAGGCCGAGAACCAGTTCGACATCACCCAGTACGAGCATGTGCCACGGCGCTACTACGGGCGGATATTCTTCGCCACCCTGATCGTCATCGCCCTGGCCGGACTGGTCCGCGCTTTCGCCAACGGCCAGATCGAATGGTCATACATCGGCCAGTTCTTCAGCGCCAGGTCGATCCTGACCGGCCTGCTGAACACCTTGGTCATGGCGGTGCTGGCGATGATCCTGGGGATCTTCTTCGGCGTCATCACCGCGATCATGCGCATGTCGAGCAACCCGATCCTGCGTTATGTCGCCATCGCCTACACCTGGCTGTTCCGCGGCACGCCGCTGATCCTGCAACTGCTGCTGTGGTTCAACCTGGCGCTGATCTTCCCTACCGTAGGGATTCCCGGGCTGTTCCAGGTCGATACCGTCAGCCTGATGACCCCCTTCGTCGCCGCCCTGCTGGGCCTGAGCATCAACCAGGGCGCCTACACCGCCGAGGTGGTGCGCGCCGGCCTGCTCTCGGTGGACACCGGCCAGTACGAGGCCGCCAAGTCCATCGGCATGCCGCGCCTGCAGGCGCTGCGCCGGATCATCCTGCCCCAGGCCATGCGCATCATCATCCCGCCGGTGGGCAACGAGTTCATCAGCATGGTCAAGGCGACCAGCCTTGCCAGTGTGATCCAGTACTCGGAACTGCTCTACAACGCCCAGAACATCTACTACGCCAACGCCCGTGTGATGGAGCTGCTGATGGTCGCCGGTATCTGGTACCTGCTGGCGATCACCCTCTTGTCCTTTGCCCAAAGCCGCCTGGAACGCCGATTCGCCCGCGGCGCCGGCAAGCGTTCGTAAGCGTCCTGGAGAAACCGAACATGAGAACCATCGTCAAGGCTGTCGGCCTGAACAAGCACTACGACTCGTTCCACGCCCTCAAGGACGTCAACATCGAAGTCGAACAGGGCGAGGTGCTGTGCATCATCGGCCCGTCCGGCTCGGGCAAGAGCACCCTGCTGCGCTGCGTCAACCAGTTGGAGAAGATCGACAAGGGCGGCCTCTGGGTCGACGGCGAGCTGGTCGGCTACCGCGTGGTCGGCAACAAGCTGCACGAACTCAACGAAGCGCAGATCGCCCGCCAGCGCCTGGCCACCGGCATGGTGTTCCAGCGCTTCAACCTGTTCCCGCACATGACCGTGCTGGAAAACATCATCGAAGGTCCGGTCCAGGTCCTCAAGCGTTCGCCCAAGGAGTCGACCGACGAAGCCCTGGAACTGCTGGCGCGGGTCGGCCTGGCGCACAAGCGCGACAGCTACCCCATCGAGCTGTCCGGCGGCCAGCAGCAACGGGTGGCGATCGCCCGGGCACTGGCGATGCGGCCCAAGCTGATGCTGTTCGATGAACCCACTTCGGCACTCGACCCGGAACTGGTCGGTGAGGTGCTGTCGGTGATGCGCGACCTGGCGCGCACCGGCATGACCATGATCGTCGTCACCCATGAACTGGGCTTCGCCCGCGAGGTTTCCAATCGCATGGTGTTCATGGACGGCGGGCAGATCGTGGAGGAAGGAAGCCCCGAAGAAATACTGATAAATCCACAAAACCCCCGCACCCAAAGCTTCATTTCTGCCGTTCGAACCTAGGTTCCATTTGAACCTCACAACATTTCATAAGAGAACGACCATGAAGAACCTCGCAATTCCCGCAGTACTCGCAAGCCTCCTGGCCTCCGGTTTCACCTGGGCTGCCGAGCTGCCCGCCAGCATCAAGGCCAAGGGCGAGATCGTCGCGGCGATCGTGCCCAACTATCCACCGATGGACTTCAAGGACCCGGCCACCAACGAGCTGACCGGTCTGGACTTCGACCTGGGCAACGCCCTGGCCGAGCGCCTGGGCGTGAAGATCAAGTGGCAGGAGACCTCCTTCGAACAGATGATCAACGCCCTGACCACCAAGCGCGTGGACATCGTGCTCTCGGGCATGACCGACACCGCGGAACGGCAGAAGGCGGTGGATTTCGTCGATTACTTCACCAGCGGCTCGCAGTTCTACACCCTGGAGAAGAACAAGGACATCAACGAGATGACCGATATCTGCGGCAGGACCGTGGGTACCAGCCGGCGTACCACCTTCCCGGCGGAAATCGCCGCCTGGAGCAGCGCCCACTGCCCGGCCGACCAGCAGATCAAGGTGATCGGCACCGAAGGTTCGGCCGACGCCCGGGCGCAACTGCGCCAGAGCCGGATCGCCGCCGCCGTCCAGGGCAGCGAGACCCTGCCGTACCTGACGACCCAGGAAAAGAACACCTTCAAGATCATCGGCACACCCATGACCGTGCAGTTCACCGGCCTTGGCGTGAGCAAGGAAAACCGCGAACTGCGTGACGCCATCCAGGCTGCCCTGCAGGGCATGATCGCCGACGGCAGCTACCAGGCGATCCTGAAGAAATGGGACCTGTCGGTCGGTGCGGTCGACAGCGTCGCCATCAACAAAGGCCAGTAAGCGCTGGTGTAAACAAGGAACAACCACCCATGTCCTCGACCCCGACCTGGCCGGATGGGCACAAAGCCTGCCTGGCCCTGGCGTTCGACCTCGACGGCCCGACCGGCGATGCCATGCTCGACGACTCGATCTGGCGCAAGCCCGAGTACTTCGGCTTCGGCGGCTACGGCCCGTATCGCGCGCTGCCGCGCCTGCTCGACCTGCTGGAGGCGTTTGCCCTGCCCACCACGTTCTTCGTCCCGGCCTGGGTCGTGGAGAACTGGCCCCGGCAGTGCCAGGCGATCGTCGAGCGCGGACATGAGGTGGCCTACCACGGCTACAAGCACGAATCCTTTTACGCCCTTTCGCTGCAGCAGCAGAAGGACGTAATGAAAAAATGCCGCGAGGTGTTCTGGCAACACCTGAACATCCGCGCCGAAGGCTTTCGCACACCGTCAGGCGACTGGCAGAGCGACACGCCGGCGATGCTGGTGGAAAACGGCGTGATCTATTCCAGCAGCATGCGTGGCGACGATCGCCCCTACCTGGTGAATGTCCCCGGCCACGAGCGGCCGCTGGTGGAAATTCCCGGGCGCTGGGAGATGGATGACTATGCCTCCATCGCCTACACCCGGGGCCCGGATTTTCCCAGTGGCCTGGACCGCACCGCCAGCTATGAGCTGACCCTGGACAACTGGTGCCGTGAGTTCGACGGTGCCGCCGCCGAGGGTCTGTGCCTGACCACCCTGTTCCATCCCAAGATCACCGGCAAGCCAGGCCGCCTGCTGTTGCTCGAACGGCTGTTCGAACACATGCGCGAGCGCGATGACGTGTGGTTTGCCACCTGCCGCGACGTCGCCCATTGGTGGCTCAAGGAGCATCATCATGGCTGAGTTCATCCGCAAATCGCTCGCCCTGCCGCCGTTTCAGAGCCCCTGGCCCGCGCCCTATCGCAGCGCGGTGGTGATCACCGTCGACTACAACGACATCCACGGCATCCTCACCCAGGCGCCGCAGGTGGCCGGACGTGATAAGACCCTGTCGGTGTGGCGCTACGGCACCCAGCGCGGGGTCGAGCGGCTGCTTGCGCTGTTCGAGGAGCTGGCGGTGCCCAGCAGCTGGTGCATTCCGGGCATCGTCGCCGAAGAGAACCCGGCGCATATCCGGGCGATCCTCGCTGGCGGCCATGAAATCGCCTGCGCCGGCTACCGCCACCAGGACTACGAGCGGCTCAGCCTCGACGAACAGAAGGCCGCGCTGATCCGCGGCTGCGAAAGCCTGGCCAGCCTGACCGGGCAACGCCCGCGGGGCTTCCGCATTCCCGCCGGTCACTGGCAGCCAGGCTTTACCGAGGCCCTGCGGGACCAGGGCATCGTCTGGTCGTCCTCATGGCGTGGCGATGACCTGCCGTTCACCCATCCGACGGCGCCCGGGCTGATCGAGTTGCCGCTGCACTACGAACTGGAGGACGAGCCCTATTTCGCCTTCAACCTGAGCCCCGCCGTCCCTCCGGCGCAATCGCGGATCGCCTCCTACAGCCACACACTGGGCAATCTGCAGATGGACTTCGCCGGGTTTCACCGTTTCGGCCTGTGCTATGTGCTGCGCCTGCACCCGGAAATCATCGCCACGCCCGGGCGCATCGGCATGCTGCGCGAGCTGCTGCAAGGCATCCGCGAACATGACGACGTGTGGATCGCCACCGCCGAGGACGTCGCGCAATGGTGGCGAGAGACTGCCGCGCCACTGACCGAGGACCATCCGGCGGCGGTCCACGAGCGGCACTACCGGACCTACCTGCCCTGAGCGAACGCCCGCGACGCGGGCGTAGCGACTCGCCGAACACACAAGAACAAGGACTCGAGCACCCCAGTGGCCACCTACTCCCTCGTCATCCGCCGGTTGATGATCTGCTCCGTGACCATCGTCGTCAGCCGCGCCATCACCAGCCCGCTGCTGACCCTGTTCCTCAGCCGCAAGCTGGGCCTGAACCAGCAGGACGTCGGCCTGCTGCTGGGTATCGCGGTGTTCATCGCCACCCTGATGTCGCTCTATGGCGGCTATGTCATCGATCGCCTGGAGAAGCGCCAGTTGCTGATCCTGGCCATGCTCTCCAGCGCCGTCGGCTTCACCCTGCTGACCTTCGCCCAGAACCTCTACCTGACCACCCTCACCCTGGTCATCACCGAAGCCGCCTCGGCCCTGTTCCTGATCGGTTCCAAGGCGATCATCAGCGAGAACCTGCCCATGGGCCAGCGGGCCAGGGTGTTCTCGCTGCGCTATACCCTGACCAACGTCGGCTATGCCACCGGCCCCATGCTCGGCGTGGTGATTGCCGGGATCCATCCGCAGGCACCGTTCCTGATCGCGGCCGGCATTGCCTTCGCGAGCATGTTCCTGATGTTCGGCATCGCTCCGCGCAGCGGGGACTCACCGGGCAAGCCGGTCAGCTTCCTCGATACCCTGCGCACCCTGCGCGGCGACCGCACGCTGATCCTGTTCACCGGCGGCTGCCTGCTCAACACCATCGTCCATGGCCGCTACACCCTGTACCTGTCCCAGTACCTGCTGGTGACCCACAGCAGCCAGGAGGCCCTGACCACCCTGTCGGCGATCCTGGCCTGCAACGCCATCAGCGTGATCCTGCTGCAGTACCAGATCGGCCGTTTTCTCAAGCGCGAGCAACTGCGCTACTGGATGGGCATGGGCATCACCTTCTTCATCATCGGCCTGATCGGTTTCAGCCAGGCCGGCAACCTGGTGTCCTGGTGCATCGCCATGTTCATCTTCACCCTCGGGGAAATGATCATCTACCCGGCCGAATACCTGTTCATCGACACCATCGCCCCCGAGCACCTGCGCGGCAGCTACCTGGGCGCGCAGAACCTGGCGGCCCTGGGGGGCGCCATGAGCCCGGTGATCTGTGGCTACCTGCTGATCAACGCACCTGCACCCAGCATGTTCTACGCGCTCTGCGGCCTCACCGCCGTCGGTGGCTGCCTGTGCTACCTGGCCGGTCGCAGCCTCCCTTCACTGCAAAAATAATGCACTTGAAGCTCATTATTATGAATTAGCCAGCGATTCAAGGAACCGGCACACTGGTGCCGTTCCTTCCCCCAACTCAGGAACCTTGAAAGGGCTTTGCGCCAGTCGCGCAAGCCCTTCTTTTTTGTCCCGTGCCTTTGAAGTGGATTGTTCCCGACATGCCTGCCCACTGGTCCCGCCGTCTGTTGCCGCCCTCGCTCAATACCCGCCCCACCGAATGGAGCCGTGCCGCCATTGGCGTGGCCCTGGGCACCGTGATCAGTGTCTGGGCCTGTGCCCGGCTGTTCGGGCTGCCGGTGGCGCTGCACCTGATCGGGCCATTGGGAGCGTCGGCGGTGTTGCTGTTCGCCGTTTCCTCGGGCGCCCTCGCCCAGCCCTGGTCACTCATCGGCAGTTACATGTGCGCCACCCTGGCCTCGATACTGGTGGTGCATTTCCTCGACCGCAGCCTGGGCAGTGCCGGTCTGGCGGTGTGCCTGGCGGTGCTTGCCATGTGCCTGTTGCGTTGCCTGCACCCGCCAGCGGGGGCCCTCGCCCTGCTGATGGTGATCGCCGACCCGGATACCGTCGCCCTGGGCTGGCGGGTCGTGGAGCCGGTGATGCTCGCGGCGACCTGCCTGCTGGCGGTTGCCATCGGCTACAACAACCTGACCCGGGTGCGCTACCCCAAGGTGCATGTCGAGCCGCCCAGGACCTTTATCAACCCTCCTCGCCCCGGCGAGCCCCTGGGTATCACCCGTGAAGATCTGGAGCTGGCCCTGGCGCAGATGGAAGCGTTCATCGATGTGACGGCCGAGGATCTGGAGCAGTTGATCAGCGCTTGCGAGGCCCAGGCCAGGCGCCGCAGCATCGGCGAGGTGTTTGCCTCCAGGCCCTGATTTTGCACCAGGCTGGGGCACGGGGCTCGATGCACAGTCATTGACCGTGCAGGCTGAGCCGTTCACGGGCAAGCCCGCTCCCCCAGGTATTCCATGACAGCTGCGGTGCAGTTGCACCGGTGCAAGCGGCTTTGCTGGCGACAGCGCTCGTTCAGACAAGCACGGCCCCATTGACTCAGCCCCCGCCTCCGCAGGTTTTGCACAAATTGGCGCAAAGCTTGCAGAAAAAACCGGAACAACGACCGCCAACGCAGGCGGTTGACCTCACGACAAAGGCGCCGTGTTGCCCCGTTTCGACGGAGAGCGACACAGCGCCTTTTTGTTTTCCGCACGCATCATTTCCTCGGGCAGGAGCAACAGACCATGACCCAGACCAGCGTACGCAGCGTATGCCCCTATTGCGGTGTCGGCTGTGGCATCGTCATGGAGGTGCGCGACAACCAGGTGATCAAGGTCAGCGGCGACAGGCAGCACCCGACCAACTTCGGCCGCCTGTGCACCAAGGGCAGTACCTGCGCCCAGCCGCTCACCCACTCCGGACGCATGGCCCAGGCGTTCATGCGCCACGAGCGCAAGCGTGACCCGGGCCAGGTCGGCATGGACCAGGCCATCGACGAAAGCGCGCGCCGGCTCAAGGCGATCCTCGACGAACACGGCCCCGACGCCCTGTCCTTCTACGTCTCCGGGCAGATGTCGCTGGAGGCCCAGTACCTGATCAACAAGCTGGCCAAGGGGTTTGTCCGTACTCATCTGATCGAGTCCAACTCACGCCTGTGCATGGCCAGCGCCGGCGCCGGCTACAAGCTGTCGCTGGGCGCCGACGGGCCGCCGGGCTCCTATCAGGACTTCGACCAGGCCGAGCTGTTTTTCGTGATCGGCGCGAACATGGCCGACTGTCACCCGATCCTGTTCCTGCGCCTGATGGACCGGCTCAAGGCCGGTGCCCGGCTGATCGTGGTCGACCCGCGACGCAACGCCACGGCCGACAAGGCCGACCTGTTCCTGCAGATCAGGCCGGGCAGCGACCTGGCCCTGCTCAACGGCCTGCTGCACCTGCTGCTGAAGAACGGCCACACCGATGCCGATTTCATCGCCCGCTTCACCGAGGGCTGGGACGCATTGCCGGAGTTTCTTGAAGACTACCACCCGGCCCGGGTCGCCAGCCTGACCGGCCTGCCCGAGGCGCAGATCCGTCAGGCCGCCCAATGGATCGGCGAGGCGGCCGAATGGATGAGTTGCTGGACCATGGGCCTGAACCAGAGCACTCACGGCACCTGGCACACCAACGCCCTGTGCAACCTGCACCTGGCCACCGGGGCGATCTGCCGTCCCGGGAGCGGGCCGTTCTCCCTCACCGGCCAACCCAACGCCATGGGCGGCCGGGAAATGGGCTACATGGGCCCCGGCCTGCCAGGCCAGCGCTCGGCCCTGGTGGCCGCCGACCGTGAGTTCATCGAAGACCTCTGGCAGATTCCCCGCGGCAGCCTGAGCCAGCGGGTCGGTGGCGGCAGCGTCGCCCTGTTCGAGGACATGCAGGCCGGCAAGGTCAAGGCCTGCTGGATCATCTGCACCAATCCGGTGGCATCCTCGCCCAATCGGCAACGGGTCATTGCCGGACTCCAGGCCGCCGAACTGGTGATCGCCCAGGACGCCTTTCTCGACACCGAAACCAACCGCTACGCCGATATCCTCCTGCCGGCCGCCCTGTGGGCCGAAGCCGAGGGGGTGATGATCAACTCCGAACGCAACCTGACGCTGATGCGCAAGGCCGTCGACGCCCCCGGCCAGGCCCTGCCGGACTGGCAGATCATCGCCCGGGTGGCCTGTGCAATGGGCTATGCCGACGCCTTCGGCTACACCAGCGCCGCCCAAGTGTTCGAGGAGATCAAGCGCGCCTGGAACCCCGGCACCGGTTACGACCTGCGCGGCGCCAGTTACCAGCGCCTGGAGCAGACACCCCTGCAGTGGCCCTGCGGCCCCGGGCAGCAGCAGGACCGCAACCCGATCCGCTACCTCAACGACGGCACGCAAGCGGCTGCCGATGGCACTCATCCGCGCCTGCTGTTCCCCACCGCCAGCGGCCGGGCAAGGTTCTTCGCCCGGCCCTGGCAACCGCCGGCCGAACAACCCGACGACCACTTCCCCTGGGTACTCAACACCGGGCGCCTGCAGCACCAGTGGCACACCCTGACCAAGACCGGCAAGGTCGCGGCGCTGAACAGGCTCAATCCCGGCCCCTTCGTCGAGATCAATCCGTTCGATGCGGCGCGCCTGGGTATCTCCGAGAAGGATGCCATCGAGGTGCGTTCCGTAAGGGGACGCGCCGTGCTGCCGGCGCAGATCAGCGAGCGGGTGGCAGCGGGCAACTGCTTCGCGCCCTTCCACTGGAACGATGTCTACGGCGACGACCTGGCGATCAACGCCGTCACCAGCGATGCCGTGGACCCGATCTCGCTGCAACCGGAATTCAAGTTCAGCGCCGTGACCCTGCACCGGGTCGCTTCGCCCAAGCCTGATCCACAGCCCTTGCCCCTGCGTACGGAGGCCGCGTATACGATGCAGACCCAAGCCCTGGCCCGGATTCTCGGGCTCGACAGCACGCCCAGCCTCCAGCTGGCGCCCGATGAAAACCTTTACCTGCAAGGCTTCCTGCTCGGACTGGGCCACAGTCAGGCCGCAGCCGGTGTCCCGACCCTGCCGGCGAATGCGCCGCTGCAACCGTCCAACCGACTGATTCTCGAAGGGCTCCTGGCCGGTCTGTTCGCCCGCCAGGAGCCGGCCCAGCCCCAGGTGCTGCCGGCAGTCACGAACGAACAGCCGCCCGTGCTGCTGCTCTGGTCGTCCCAGACCGGTACGGTGGAAGCATTCGCCAGGTCGGCCGCCGAGCGCCTGCGGGAGAAAGGCCATCGGGTGCGCCTGGCCTCGATGGACAGCATCCAGGCTCGGGAGCTGAGCCAGGCTGGTCGTGCGCTGCTGCTGACCAGCACCTTCGGTGACGGCGACCCGCCGGACAACGCCCATGGCCTGTGGCAGGCGCTGGAAGCCGACGATGCCCCGAGCCTGGCCCATCTGCGCTTTGCCGTGCTGGCCTTCGGTGACTCCAGCTACGATCAGTTCTGCGGCTTCGGCCGCAAGCTCGACGAGCGCCTGCACAGTCTCGGCGCCCAGCGTCTGGCGGCCAGGGTCGACTGCGAGCCGGACTACCAGGAGCCGGCCAGCGCCTGGTTGGAACAGCTCGATTCGGCCCTTGCCGACAACCCCGTGGTGCTCGCCGGTGCTCCACGTTACAGCCGCCAGCAACCGTTTTTGGCCCGGCTCAAGCACAACCGTCTGCTCAGCGGCCCCGACGCGGGCAAGGAAACCCGGCAGTTCGTCTTCGACCTGGCTGACAGCGGCCTCGACTACCAGGCCGGCGATGCCCTCGGTGTCTGGCCCAGCCACTGCCCCGAACAGGTGGAACAACTGCGTGGCTGCCTGAGCGCGTGCAGCACCGAGACGGTGGTGTTCCTCAAGGACCAGACGCCCATGCCGCTGGTCGACGCCCTGAGCCGCCATCTGGAGATCGGCCGGATCAGTCCGGCCTTGTTGCAACGGGTCTTTCAACGCTCGGGCAGCAGCCAGCTCAAGCGCCTGCTGGCCGATGAACACAAGACCGAGCTCAAGGACTGGCTGTGGGGCCGGCAACCGGCGGATCTGCTGCGCGAGCTGCAGGTCGAGCTGGGTGCGCAGGAACTGGTGGATTGCCTGAAACCGCTGCAACCGCGGCTGTATTCGATTTCCTCGAGCCCCAAGGCACATCCGGGCGAAGTGCACCTGACGGTTTCGACTGTCCGCTACGAGCACGCCGGGCAGGCGCGTTCCGGTTGCTGTTCGGGGTTCCTCGCCGACCGCGCCGAGGGCCTGGATGTGCCGATCTTCGTGCAGAAAGCAGCGAACTTCCGCCCGCCAGCCGATCCTTCGGCGCCGATGATCATGGTCGGTCCGGGTACCGGCATCGCGCCGTTCCGGGCCTTTCTGCAGGAGCGCCAGGCGATCGGCGCAACGGGCAGGAACTGGCTGTTCTTCGGCGAGCAGCATGCCGCCAGTGACTTCTACTACCGCGAGGAACTGCAGGCATGGTGTGAACAGGGCCATCTGCAGCGGCTCGATACCGCGTTTTCCCGGGACCAGGCGCAGAAGATCTACGTGCAGCAGCGGATGATCGAGCAAGGCGCACAGTTGTGGGCCTGGCTGGAGGAAGGTGCGGGGTTCTATGTGTGCGGCGATGCCAGCCGCATGGCGCGGGATGTGGAGGCGGCGCTCAGGCAGGTGGTACGCACCCATGGTGGGTTGGATGCGGATGCGGCACAGGCATATGTCCAGGCGTTGGCGGCGGACAAGCGTTATGTGCGGGATGTGTATTGAGCCGGATTCATCCGTGAAAGAGCCCTCGGGGGCGCCCCCATAGCTGGCAGCCGCCAAGCGGAACGCACCAACACAGGTCGAATTTATTCGGAAAATACCGACAAAGACCGAGTAAACCGTACAAACCGGCACTTGGCACACTCCCTGCTTTTATCCAGTCACTCCCTGCCATGAATGACCTGGCAGACCGTTCCGGTGGTCAACGGCGATCACACACAGAACAGGAATAAGACACCAGGCAAAGGCGCCTGGAGCTTCGGCTCCAGGCGTTTTTTTTTGCATTTTTTCTGGCTGCGCCAGTCCGTGACTGGCCGTGATCCGAGGAAGCTCCATGAACGCTATCGTAAATGTCGAACATCGCAGGAAACTGGTGATCGTGGGTAATGGCATGGTCGGCCACCACTGCGTCGAGCAGTTGATCGAGCGTGGCGCCCTGCATCAGTTCGAACTGCATGTCTATGGAGAGGAATGGCAACCGGCCTATGACCGCGTGCACCTGTCCGAATATTTCGCCGGCAAGGACGCCCAGGCCCTGGCCCTCGGCGAGCCCGGCTTGTACGAGCGTCACGGGGTCAGGCTGCACCTGGGCGCCGAAGTGCTTGAGATCGACCGCGACAGGCGCGAGATCGTCACCCGTTCAGGCCGCCAGCCCTACGACCAGTTGATCCTGGCCACCGGTTCCTATCCGTTCGTGCCGCCGATTCCCGGCTCCGAAGGCTCGGCGCGGCTGGTCTACCGCACCCTCGACGATCTCGACGCGATCCGCGCGGCCGCCGCCGAAGCCCGCCGTGGCGTGGTGGTCGGCGGCGGCCTGCTGGGCCTGGAGGCGGCCAATGCGCTCAAGTCCCTGGGCCTGGAAGCCCATGTGGTCGAGTTCGCCCCGCGGCTGATGCCGGTGCAACTGGACGGCGATGGCGGTGCCGCCCTCAAGGCGCAGATCGAAGGCCTGGGCGTCGGTGTCCACCTCTCCCGTGCAACCAAGGAAATAGTCGCCGGCGAGCAGTACCGCTACCGGATGAATTTCGACGGCGGCGAATTTCTCGAAACCGACCTGATCGTCTTCTCCGCCGGGATTCGTCCCCAGGACCTGCTGGGCCGCAACAGCGGGCTGGAGATCGCGCCACGGGGCGGCATCGTCATCGACAGCCACTGCCAGACCAGCGACCCGGCCATATCGGCCATCGGCGAATGCGCCGCCTGGAACGGCAGCGTGTTCGGCCTGGTCGCGCCGGGCTACAGCATGGCGCGCAATGTCGCCAGCCGCCTGGCCGGTGAAGCCGCGGACACCTTCAACGGTGCCGACATGTCGACCAAGCTCAAGCTGCTCGGCGTCGATGTCGGTTCGATCGGCGATGCCCACGGCGCCACCCCGGGCGCACGCAGCTATCGCTTCATCGACGAGGCCAACTCCGCCTACCGGCGCCTGGTGGTCGATGCCGAGGGCAAGAAGGTCATCGGTGCGGTACTGGTGGGCGACAACAGCTACTACGACACCCTGCTGCAATACGTACAGAACGCCATCGCCCTACCCCAGGACCCGGCCAGCCTGATCCTGCCCATGAACGAAGGCACCCCGACCCTCGGTGCCGATGCCCTGCCCGCCACGGCGACCATCTGCTCCTGCCACAACGTCACCAAGGGCGCGATCTGCTGCGCGGTGGATGCCGGTTGCAGCGATCTGTCCGATCTCAAGGCGCAGACCAAAGCCGCCACCGGCTGCGGCGGCTGCAGCGCGCTGCTCAAGCAGGTCTTCGAGCACGAACTGGTGTCCCGCGGCGTGGCCGTCGACAAGAGCCTCTGCGAACACTTCGCCCATACCCGCCAGGAGCTCTACGCCCTGGTTCGGGTCGGTGGCATCGAGACCTTCGAGGAACTGCTCGCCCGCCACGGCAAGGGTCACACCGGCTGCGACATCTGCAAGCCGGCGGTGGGGTCGATCCTCGCTTCGTGCTGGAACCGGCCGATCATGGACAAGGCGCTGGTGCCGCTGCAGGACACCAACGACACCTTCATGGCCAACATGCAGAAGAACGGCACCTACTCGATCATCCCGCGGATCGCTGCCGGCGAAATCACCCCGGACAAGCTGATCGCCCTGGGTGTGGTGGCGAAGAAATACGACCTCTACACCAAGATCACCGGCGGCCAGCGCATCGACCTGTTCGGCGCGCAACTGCACGAACTGCCACAGATCTGGGGCGAACTGATCGACGCCGGCTTCGAGACCGGCCATGGCTACGGCAAGTCGCTGCGCACGGTGAAATCCTGCGTCGGCAGCACCTGGTGCCGTTACGGTGTGCAGGACAGCGTGGCCATGGCCCTGCTGTTGGAGAACCGCTACAAGGGCCTGCGCGCACCACACAAGTTCAAGCTGGCGGTGTCCGGTTGCACCCGCGAATGCGCCGAGGCCCAGAGCAAGGACATCGGCGTGATCGCCACCGAGAAAGGCTGGAACCTGTATGTCTGCGGCAACGGCGGCATGCGCCCACGCCACGCCGAGCTGTTCGCCACCGACCTGGATGATGAGACGCTGATCCGCTACGTCGACCGTTTCCTCATGTTCTACATCCGCACCGCCGACCGCCTGCAACGCACCTCGGTGTGGCGGGAAAACCTCGAGGGCGGCCTCGACTACCTCAAGGCGGTGATCATCGACGACAGCCTGGGCCTGGCCGCCGAGCTGGAGAACCAGTTGCAACGGGTGGTCGAGCGCTACGAATGCGAGTGGGCCAACGCGATCAGCGACCCGGAAAAACTCAAGCGCTTCCGCACCTTCGTCAACGACCGGCGCGGCGACCCGGACATCCATTTCGTCAAGGAACGTGCGCAGCGCCGGCCGGTGCGCGCCGATGAACTCAACCTGATTGCCGTACATGAGGAGGTGCTCTGATGGGCCAGTCAACCGCACAACACAGCATGGCCAACGATTTGCAGTGGCAGGCGGTCTGCCGCCGCGAAGACCTGGTGGAGAACTCCGGCGTGGTGGTCTGGTTCCACTGCGCCCAGGTCGCGCTGTTCTACCTGCCCGATGACACCCGGGGACGTACCCTGTATGCCATCGACAACCATGACCCGTTGTCCGGCGCCAATGTGATCGGCCGCGGCATCGTCGGCCATATCAAGGGCCAGCCGGTGATCGCCTCGCCGCTGTACAAGCAGCACTTCAACCTCGAGGACGGCAGTTGCCTGGAGTATCCGGAGCAGCAGTTGCGGGTCTGGCCAGTGCGCTGGGCCGGCGATGAAGTGCAGATCGCGGTGATCTGACGTTCGTCGGGAACCTGGCAAGACTGTCAGAACTGACAGTAGCCAGTCTCGACCGCGCAGGCCCTAATGGGCGTCTGGCAGCTGTATCCATCCGGATTGCCAGCGGGACAGGTGTTGCCCAGGCAGCACCTGTCGCTTGTCAGCCACGATGGAGACCATAGCGATGAGTCACACCCCCCTTCCTCCCCTGCACATCCCGGCAGCACTGGAAAACTTACACTACCCGCAGCACAACCTTCTGCCGGTCGGCGCCCTGACGTCCGACCTTGCCCTGGACATCAGGACCGCCTGGCCTGACCCCGCGCAACACGACCAGGTCGATCATTTGACCCTGATCTACACATCGCCCACCGGCAACGTCCACGAGTTTCCCCAACACATGCCCGGGCCGATCCACTTCCCGCACAGGCTGTATTTGCCCTCTCAGTATCTGCAAGAGGAAGGTGTCTCCAAGGTTGCCTTCAAGGTGCGCAACCATGCCGGCGCCACCTTCGAGTCAGAAACCGAGCGCTTCACCATCGATTTGCGCGTTCCCAACGGCGGCTTGGCCGGCAGCAAGCCGGAGGTGGATGAAGAACTCAGTCAAGGCGACGGGGTGACCCACCAATACCTACAAGAACATGACCACCGCGTGGACTTCTTCATCGCGCTTTATGACGGACAGACCGACGGTGATCGGATCGGCCTCAGTATCGGCGGGCCCAATGAGCCGGTCCTTAGCTATAAAACAGTGACAGATACCACTAACGGAACTGTTATGTCCTTGGAGGCAAAATACTTCTTTGACATGGCTGACGGCGTGCACTTGGCCTATTACAAGCTCTTCAGCCGGGCTGGAAAGGTGGGGCCCAACTCGAAGGGCACATTCATCCGCATAAAGCTCGGTTCACGTAGTTGAAGCAGGTGCATGGCGGCCATGCTTTTGTAGATCTGGCCGCCATGCCCGGTGGTTGGCAAGCCTTGAGTTGCGCTATCGTCCATGAAGACGATTCTCAATGCGTAACAAGGCCCGCAATGCTCAAGACCCTTGAAGCCCAGGTGACCAGCCAGGCTCCTACACCGACACTCCAGGCGGAGTTTGCGCAACACGATTTCGAACGGCTGCGCGGTTTCTGCAGCCTGATCTACCTGGCCAGCCTGGGGATCTGGCTGCTGTTCGACCTGATCGTCAGCTTCATTGGCGCCCAGGGTTTCACCTGGATGTCCCTGCTGTTCATCGCCAGCCTGACCGCCCTGGTGATCCTGCAACGCTTCGTGCGCCAGGCACGGCACTTCGACCTGCTGAACCTGGTGTTCGTCGCCGTGATCGCGCTGGGCATCCGCCTGGTCATCGAGGGTCTGCCCCGGGAACAGCATGCGGTGTGGCAGATCCTTGCAGCCTCCAGCATTCTCTACAGTGCCTCGGTACTGCCGTTGAGTCGCTGGTCATTTCTCTGCGCAGTGGGCGTTTGCTGGGTAGTGCTCGATCCCTTCTTCATGACCGGGATCGTCGTCTACGAGCTCAAGGGGGCGCTGATCCTCAGCTATTCGCTGTTTCTCACCGGAATTACCCTCTACAGTTTCTTCAGGCTGCGACAGGCCAAGCTGCACAACCACATCATGGCTGGACGGCTGCTGGAACAGGCTTATATCGATGTGCTGACGGCCATTCCCAATCGACGCTCGTTCATGAGCAAGACCCAGCAGCACTTGCGCACGACGCCGCAGGATCATGCCCAGTACCTGGCAATGATTGATGTCGACAATTTCAAGAAGGTCAACGACGTGCACGGCCACGACGTCGGCGATGAAGTGCTCAAGCGCGTGGCGGCGGACATCAAGACGGTGATGGGGGACTTCGAGTATGCCCGGCTGGGCGGTGAGGAATTCGCAGTGTACCTGCACGGCATGCCCCGTATCGAGGCCGAGGCACTGATGGCGCGCCTGTGCCGACGGGTGCGTGAAGCGATGACCGAGTATCCGGTGACTATCAGTATCGGCCTGGCCCGGATCGAGCCGCAGGACACGCTGAACTCGGCACTGGTCAAGGCTGACCAGGCGCTCTACAGCTCCAAGCACAGCGGCAAGGACCGCTATACCTTTTTTGAGTGACGGAGTTGCGCTGGCCAGCCAGGCTGGCCGCGAACAGGCCCACCGCAGGGATCGGGTTACTTGGCGGCCACCGGCCCGGTGGCGCCGTCCCAGCCCCCGCCGAGGGCGGCGATCAGTTGCACACTGGCGATCAGCCGGCTCTGCAGCAGGCTCAGCACGCTGCGCTCGTTACTCAGGGCGGTGGTCTGCACGGTGACCACATCCAGATAGGCGATCAGGCCGGCCTTGTACTGGTTTTCGGTCAGGCGCAGGGATTCACGGGCCGAGTCCAGCGCCTGCTGGCGCACCACCGCCTCGTTCTCCATCACCTTGAGCTGCACCAGGTAGTTCTCCACCTCGCGGAAACCGTCGAGCACGGTCTGGCGATACTTGGCAACAGTCTGGTCATACACCGCCTCGGTCCGTTCCACTTCCGCCGAGCGCTGCCCGCCGTCGAACAGGGTCATCGCCAGTTTCGGCCCCACCGACCAGAAGCGGTTCGGCAGGCTGATCCAGTCGGCATAGGTACTGCTGCTGTAGCCGCCGGACAGGCTCAGGGTCAGGTCCGGGTAGTAGGCCGCCTTCGCCACGCCGATCTTGGCGTTGGCGGCAATCACCGAGCGCTCCGCCGAGGCGACATCCGGACGCCGCTCCAGCAGTTGCGACGGCAGGCCCAGCGGAATCTGTGGCAACGCCGGAACGTCGCGGGTGGCCGCCAGCTTGAAGTCGGCCGGTGCCTGGCCGGTCAGTACAGCAATGGCGTTTTCAAACTGGGCGCGCTGCCAGGCCAGGTCGATCAGGTCGCCCTGGGCGCTTTTCAACTGGGTCTGCGCCTGGGCGATCGAGGCCTTGTCCGAAACGCCGAAGCGGTACTGGTTCTCGGTGGTTTTCAGCGAGCGCTCATAGGCCTGCACGGTGGCTTCGAGCAGGCGTTTCTGCTCATCGATCACCCGCAGTTGCAAGTAGTTCTGCACCAGTTCCGATTGCTGGCTCAGGCGCATCGCCGCCAGGTCGGCGAAGCTCGCCTGGGCACTCGCCTGGTCCGCCTCGAGGCCGCGGCGCAGCTTGCCCCAGACATCGGCTTCCCAGCTCACGCCCAATTGCGCGTTGTAGGTGTCGCGAATCCCGCTCGCGGAACTGCTCAGGCTTGAGTTGCTGCTGCCGGTGCCCTGGCTGGAACGGGTCTTGCCCGCGCTCAGGTCGACACTGGGAAAGAACGCCCCGCGGGAACTGCGCACCAGGGCCTGGGCCTGGCGGAACTGCGCCTCGGACTGGGCCACGGTCTGGTTGCCGCTGTTGAGTTTTTCCACCAGGCCATTGAGCACCGGATCGCCATACAGCTCCCACCAGGCGCCACGGGCCAGCGAGTCGCTGGGCTGGGCCTGGCGCCAGCCGGCGGCTTCCTTGTACTGCGCCGGCGTGGCGGCTTCCGGGCGCTTGTAGTCCGGGCCGACGGCGCAGGCGCTGAGCATCAGCCCGCACAGGGCCAGGCTCAGCAGGCGCGAGCCGCGGGCCATTTCCAGGCGTTGTGCGGCCCGGGCGGTCGCATTGCAGTAGGAGTGGTCAGTCATAGCGGAGTTTCCAGAGCACCATCGGTACGGACGCCACGCCAGGCGTTGAAACGGTGGCGCAGGCGGTCGAGATAAAGGTAAACCACCGGGGTGGTGTAAAGGGTCAGGACCTGGCTGAAGACCAGCCCGCCAATGATGGTCAGGCCCAGCGGCTGGCGCATTTCCGCCCCTTCGGCGGTGCTCAGCAGCAGCGGCAGTGCACCGAGGATCGCCGCCAGGGTGGTCATCAGGATCGGCCGCAGGCGCAGCAGACAGGCTTCACGGATCGAGGCCAGGGGCTCGAGCGCCGAATGGCGCTCCAGTTGCAGGGCCAGGTCGATCATCAGGATCGCGTTCTTCTTCACCACACCGATCAGCAGGAACAGCCCGAGCAGGGAAATCAGGCTGAACTCGCCGCCCAGCAGGTAGATGCTGAGCAAGGCGCCGACGCCGGCCGAAGGCAGGGTCGAGAGGATGGTCAGCGGATGGATGTAGCTCTCGTAGAGCACCCCCAGTACCAGGTAGACCGCCACCAGCGCGCCGAGAATCATGAACGGCTGGCTTTTCTGGGTGGCGGCAAAGGCATCGCTGGTGCCGGCCATCTTGGCAATCACCGACTCCGGCAGGCCTAGCTTGGCCACCGCCCGCTCGATCGCCGCCGTGCCCTGCTCCACCGTCACGCCCGGGGCCATGTCGAACGACAGGCTTTGCGAGGCGAACTGCCCCTCATGGCTGACCTGGTCTTCCTGCAGGCTGTTCTCGTAGTGGGCGATGGCCGACAGCGGAATGCGCTGGCCGTCGCTGCCGATCACCTTGACCTGGTTCAGGGTTTCCGGATCCTGGGCGTATTTCGGGTTGACCTCCATCACCACCTGGTACTGGTTCAGGCTGTCATAGATGGTGGAGATCTGCCGCTGGCTGTAGGCGTTGTTCAGCACTGCGGTGACCATGCTCATGTCGACGCCCAGGCGCTTGGCGGTATCGCGGTCGACCACCAGGGTGGTCTGCTGCGCGCCGCGACCTTCGCGGGCGTCGATGGCGGTCAGTTCCGGCAGCCCCTTGAACGCCGCGATCACCTTCGGATACCACTCGCGCAGGGCCGCCAGGTCGTCGCTCTGCAGGATGTAGGAGTACTGCGCGGTGGTCTGCTCGCGACCGCCGCCGAACTGCAGGTCCTGGTCGGCCATCAGCATCAGGCGTGCGCCGGGGACCTTGGGCATCTCGACCCGCAGGCGCTCGATGACCTTCTGCGCCGAGATGTTGCGTTCCTTGATCGGCTTGAGACGTACCAGCATGAAAGCGTTGTTGGTGCCGTTGTTGCCACCGATGAAGCCGGCCACGCTCTGTACCGCGGGGTCGGCCAGGATCGCCTTGCGGAACGTCTCCATCTTCGGTTGCATCACGCCGAACGACAGGCCGTCATCGCCGCGGATGAAACCGATCAGTTGCCCGGTGTCCTGCTGCGGCATGAAGGTCTTGGGCACCACCACGTACAGTGCGACGTTGACAGCGATGGTCACCAGCAGGCTGAGCAGGGTCAGGCGCCGGTGGCGCAACACCCAGTCCAGGCTGCGGGCGTAGGCGCTGACCATGCGCTCGTTGGCCTGCTCGCTCCAGCGCTGCAGGCGCGTCTGCGCGCCCTGGGGCTTGAGCCAGCGGGCGCAGAGCATCGGCGTCAGGGTCAGGGAGACTACCAGAGACACTATGATCGACGCCGCCAGGGTGATCGAGAACTCGCGGAACAGGCTCTCGATGATGCCGCCCATGAACAGGATCGACAGGAACACCGCCACCAGCGAAACGTTCATCGACAACAGGGTGAAACCGACCTCCTTCGCCCCGAGGTAGGCCGCCTTCATCGGCGACACACCCTCGTCGATATGCCGGGAGATGTTCTCCAGCACCACGATGGCATCGTCCACCACCAGGCCGGTGGCGAGGATCAGCGCCATCAGCGACAGGTTGTTCAGGGAGAACCCGTAGAGGTACATGATGGCGAAGGTGCCGATCAGCGACACCGGCACCGCCAGGGTCGGGATCAGCGACGCGCGGAAGTTGCCGAGGAACAGGTAGACCACCAGCACCACCAGGGCGACAGCGATCAGCAGGGTCATCTCGGCTTCATGCAGGGTCGCCTTGATCACCGGCGAGCGGTCCATGGCCAGGTTCAGCTTGACGCTGGACGGCAACACCGCCTGCAACGCCGGCAACTGCGCCTTGATCTCGTTGACCGTCTGGATGATGTTGGCGCCGGCCTGGCGGTTGATCACCAGCAGCACGGCGGCGTCATTGTTGAAGAAGCCGCTGTTGTAGCGGTCCTCGACGCTGTCCTTGATCTTCGCCACATCGCCCAGGCGCAGGGCCGCACCGTTCTGGTAGTGGATGATCAGCGGCTCGTAGTCCTTGGCCTTCTCCAACTGGTCGTTGGCCTGCACCTGCCAGTTGCGCTGGTCGTCCTCCAGCGATCCCTTGGGCCGGCGCACGTTGGCGTTGGCGATGGTGGTACGTACATCGTCCAGGGCCACGCCGTACTGGTTCAACGCCTGGGGTTCGAGTTCGATGCGCACCGCCGGCAGCGAACTGCCGCCGATCTGCACTTCGCCCACGCCCGGCACCTGGGACAGGCTCTGGGACAGGATGGTCGAGGCCAGGTCGTACAACTGGCCCTTCTGCAACACGTCGGAGGTCAGCGACAACACCATGATCGGCGCCTGGGACGGGTTGACCTTCTTGTAGGTCGGCATGCTGCGCATGCCGCTGGGCAGCAGGTTGCGCGAAGCGTTGATGGCTGCCTGCACCTCCCGCGCCGCGCCGTTGATGTCGCGGTCCATGTCGAACTGCAGGATCACCCGGGTCGAACCCTGGCTGGAGCGGCTGCTCATGGTGTTGACGCCGGGGATCACCCCGAACGAGCGCTCCAGCGGTGTGGCCACGGTCGAGGCCATGACTTCCGGGCTGGCACCCGGCAGGCTGGCCTGGACCACGATCACCGGGAAGTCCATCTGCGGCAGTGGCGATACCGGCAACAGGCCGAAGCTGACGCCACCGAGCAGGACGATCGCCAGGCTCAGCAGCATGGTCGCTACCGGCCGGCGGATGAAGGGTCCGGAAAGGTTCATGTGTCGGCCTGCTCCAGGCGGCTCGGATGCCGCCCCCAGCGCCGTCCCAGCCGATCGAAGAACAGGTAGATCACCGGCGTGGTGAACAGCGTCAGCACCTGGCTGACCAGCAACCCGCCGACCATCACCAGGCCCAGGGGCTGACGCAGTTCGGCGCCGGAGCCGGTCGCCAGCATCAGCGGCACGGCACCGAACAGCGCCGCCAGGGTGGTCATCAGGATCGGCCGGAAGCGCAGCAGCGCCGCCTGGTAGATCGCCTGCTCGGGCGGGATGCCCTGGTTGCGTTCGGCGTCAAGGGCGAAGTCGATCATCATGATCGCGTTCTTCTTGACGATACCGATCAGCAGGATGATGCCGATGATGGCGATCATGCCCAGGTCATTGCCGCTGAGGATCAGTGCCAGCAAGGCACCCACCGCGGCCGATGGCAGGGTCGAGAGAATCGTCACCGGATGGATATAGCTCTCGTAAAGCACCCCGAGCACGATGTACATGGTCACCACCGCCGCCAGGATCAGCAGCAAGGTGCTCGACAGCGAGGCCTGGAAGGCTTCGGCGGCGCCCTGGAACTGGGTCTGCACGCCGATCGGCATGCCGATCTCCTGCTTGACCTGGTCGATGATCTCGACGCCCTTGCCCAGGGCGACGCCCGGCGCCAGGTTGAACGACATCGTCACCGCCGGGAACTGGCCGATATGCGAGATCGCCAGTTGCGCCTGGCGCTCCTCGATCCGCGCCAGACTCGACAGCCGGACCTGACTGCCGCTGGTGGTCTTGACGTGGATCTGATCGAGGGCGGCGGGGCCGATCTTCTCCCCCGCCTGGGCCTGGAGCACCACACGATACTGGCTGGCCTGGGTGTAGATGGTGGAAATCTGCCGCTGGCCGAAACCGTCGTACAGCGCATCGGTGATATCGGAGACCGACACGCCGAGCCGTGAGGCGGCATCGCGGTCGATCACCAGGTACACCTGCAGGCCCTTGTCCTGCAGGTCGCTGGCGACGTCGGTCAGTTCCGGGCGCTGGGCCAGGGCGTGGACCAGCTTGTCGCTCCATTCGGCGAGCAGGTCGGCGTCCGGCGAGGACATGCTGAACTGGTACTGGGTGCGGCTGACCCGATCCTCGATGGTCAGGTCCTGCACCGGCTGCATGTACAGCCGGATGCCGACCAGTTGGTCCACCTCCGGTTGCAGGCGTGCGATCACCTGCGCCGCGCTGAGGTCTCGCTGACGATGGGGCTTGAGGTTGATCAGCAGCCGCCCGCTGTTGAGCGTGGCGTTGTCGCCGTCGACACCGATATAGGAAGACAGGCTTTCCACCGCCGGGTCGGCCAGGATCACCTTGGCCAGTTCCTGTTGCCGCTGGCTCATGGCGGCGAACGACACCGATTGCGGCGCCTCGGAAATACCCTGGATCACGCCGGTATCCTGCACCGGGAAGAAGCCCTTGGGCACCACCAGGTAAAGGAACACGGTCAGCGCCAGGGTGCCGACGGCCACCAGCAGGGTCAGCGTCTGGTTCCTCAATACCCATTGCAGCTTGCGTCCGTAGGACTCGATCAGCCAGTCGATCCAGGCACCGCTGGCCCGGTAGAAACGCCCCTGCTCCTGTTCCTTGGGTTCACGCTTGAGCAGACGCGCGCACATCATCGGTGTGAGGGTCAGCGAGACCACCAGGGAAATCAGGATGGCCACCGCCAGGGTAATGGCGAACTCGCGAAACAACCGCCCCACCACATCGGCCATGAACAGCAGCGGGATCAGTACCGCGATCAGCGACAGGGTCAGCGACACCAGGGTGAAACCGATCTGCTTCGCGCCCTTGAGCGCCGCCTGCATCGGGCTGTCACCCTCCTCGATGAAGCGCGAGATGTTTTCCAGCATGACGATGGCATCGTCGACCACGAAACCGGTGGCGATGGTCAGGGCCATCAGCGTCAGGTTGTTGATCGAGAAGCCGGCCAGGTACATCACGCCGAAGGTACCGATCAACGACAGTGGCACCGCCACCGATGGAATAATGGTGGCGCTGGCCCGGCGCAGGAACAGGAACGTGACCATCACCACCAGGGCGATGGCGATCAGCAGTTCATGCTGTACGTCGGTCACCGAAGCACGGATGGTCTGGGTGCGGTCGGTGAGCACGGCGACGTCGATGCCGGCCGGCAGGTTGTCGGTGATGCTCGGCAGCAGCGCCTTGATCCGGTCGACCACCTCGATGACGTTGGCCCCCGGCTGGCGCTGGATATTCAGCAATACCGCCTGGCTCTGGTTGGCCCAGGCCGCCAGACGCTCGTTTTCCGCACCGTCGACGATCTCGGCCACGTCCTTCAGGCGCAACGGCGCGCCGTTCTTGTAGGCGAGAATCAGCTCGGCGTATTCCTTGGGTGAACGCAACTGGTCGTTGGCATCGAGCATCGACACCCGGGTCGGGCCGTCGAAGTTGCCCTTGGGCTGGTTGACGTTGGAGGCGCCGATCAGCGTGCGCACGTCGGACAGGTTCAGGCTGTTGGCCGCCAGGGCCTCGGGGTTGACCTTGATCCGCACCGCCTGGCGCTGACCACCGGCGATGCTGACCATGCCGACACCACTGATCTGGGCGATCTTCTGCGCCATGCGCGTGTCGACCAGGTCATTGAGCTTGGGCAGCAGCATGGTTTTCGAAGTGATCGCCAGGGTCAGCACCGGGGTATCCGCCGGGTTGACCTTGTTGTACACCGGCGGTGCCGGCAGATCCTTGGGCAGCAGGTTGGTCGCGGCGTTGATCGCCGCCTGGACCTGCTGCTCGGCGACATCCATGTTGATGTCGAGGTTGAAGCGCAGGGTCAGTACCGAGGCACCGCCGGAACTGGTGGAAGCCATCTGGGTCAGCCCGGGCATCTGCCCGAACTGGCGCTCCAGCGGCGCGGTGACCGCGCTGGTCATCACGTCCGGGCTGGCGCCCGGATACAGGGTCATGACACGGATCGTCGGGTAGTCGACCTGGGGCAGTGCCGACACCGGCAGCAGCCGGTAGGCAATCACCCCGGCCAGGACGATCGCCAGCATGCTCAGGGTGGTCGCTACCGGGCGGAGAATGAACAGCCGCGAGAGATTCATGCGCCGACCTTTTTCGCCTTGGCGTCAGTACCCGCTTCGCCGTCCTTGGCCTTGGCACCGTGCAAGTGTTCGGCTGGCGTACTCGGTACGTCCTGGCTGTCATTGACCACTTCCACCTCGCCCCCATCCTTGAGGCGGTCGGTGCCTTCGAGCACCACCCGGTCACCGGCGGCCAGGCCCGAGGTGATCACAGTGACATTACCGTCACTCGGCCCGACCTTCAGCGGACGAATCCTGACCTTCTTGTCACCCTCCAGCGCATAGACGAAGGTCCCGTCGGTACCGAACTGGATCGCCGCGCTCGGCGCCAGTATCACGCCTTTCAGGGTATCGGCCAGCAGGCGCACGTTGACGAACTGGTTGGGGAACAGGATCTGGTCCTTGTTCTCGTAGAGCGCCTTGAACTTCAGGGTGCCGGTGGTGATGTCGATCTGGTTGTCCAGGCTCTGCAGCACGCCGGTGGCCTGCAGCTTCACATCACCACGATCCCAGGCTTCGGCCGGCAGGTGCGCACCACTGCGGAAACGCGGCAGCACCACGTCCAGGTTGTTCTCCGGCAGGGTGAACGCCACGCTGATCGGCTGGGTCTGGGTGATCACGGCCACGGCCTGGGTGTCGTTGGCCGCCAGCAGGTTGCCGACGTCCAGCTGGCGCAGGCCCAGGCGTCCGGAAATCGGTGCGCGAATCTTGGTGAACGCCAGGTTCAGCTTGGCCGCGTCGACCGCGCCCTGGTTGTTCTTCACCGTGCCCTGGTACTGCAGTACGGTGGCCTCGGCGGTGTCCAGGGTCTGCTTGGCGATACTGTCCTCGGCATACAGCCCGCGATAGCGCTGCAGGTCGACCTGGGCGTTCTTCAACTGGGCCTGGCTCTGCAATAGGGTGCCCTGGGCCTGCAGCAAGGCGCTTTCATAGTTGCGCGGGTCGATTTCGGCGAGCACGTCGCCGGCCTTGACCATCTGCCCTTCCTGGAAATTGATCTTGACCAGTTGGCCGCCCACCTGCGCCCGCACATTGACCGTGTTCAGCGCAGTCACGGTGCCCAGCGCCTTGTAATAGAGCGGGAAATCGCCGACGGTCGCCGGAGCCACGCGCACCGGTACCGGCCCGGTGGAGGCGCCGAAGCCCGGGCGCATCATGCCCGTCTTGCCGGTATGCCCTGCCGGCTTGTGTTCGGTCTTGTGCTCGCCGGCCGGCCAGAAATGCCAGCACAGCGCCGCGATGATCAACACGGTGAACAGGCCGAACAGCCAACGACGGGATTTGCGAGGAGCAGAGGATTGCATGGAGTGATCAACCATTGTGGGCGAGAGCTTCTTCCTTAGGAGCCTGAAAGATAAGCACTCAAATGTTTCATGCAAAGTGCCTTTACCGGCAATTTACCTTTGCATGACGTTCTTCGACCTTTGGGCAAGGCACTGAAACGCAAATGAAAAACGGCCTGGACAGGGACAGGCCGTGAATAAATGCAAGGTCGCTTACTGCAGGACAGCGAGAGCGGCGACGTAGTCGGGTTCCTGGCCGATATCGGCGACCAGTTCGCTGTGCAGCACCTGGTCCTGCTCGTCGAGTACCAGCACGGCCCGGGCGGTGAGGCCCGTGAGCGGCCCGTCGGCGATGGCTACGCCGTAGTCTTGCATGAATCGAGCACCGCGCAAGGTCGACAGGTTCTGCACCTTCTCCAGGCCTTCGGCACCGCAGAAGCGCGCCTGGGCGAACGGCAGGTCAGCGGAAATGCACAGCACCACGGTATTGTTCAGCCCGTTGGCGTGGGCGTTGAAGGCACGGACCGACTTGGCGCAGGTCGGTGTGTCGACGCTGGGGAAGATGTTCAGCACCTTGCGCTGGCCGGCGAAGTCGCTGAGGGCGACATCCGCCAGGTCCTTGTTCACCAGGGAGAATGCGGGTGCCCGGGTGCCGGGGAGCGGCAGTTCGCCATTGACCTGCACCACCACACCCCTGCGCGTCACTTGAGCCATGCGGCGAATCCTTTTGAACGGTTGTAGAGGAAGGGTCGAAGTTAACCACGATATGGCGGCGACACCTACGCCCAAACACAAATTGTCACAGCACCAGGCCCACGCTAGAGCACTGCACAAACAAAAACGGCCTGGACGAGGCCAGGCCGTGGGTGACTGAGGTCGCCGCTTACTTCAAGACAGCCAGGGCCGCATCGTAGTTCGGCTCGTCGGCGATCTCGCCTACCAATTCGCTGTGCAGGACGTTGTTGTTCTCGTCCAGCACCACCACCGCACGGGCGGTCAGGCCGGTCAGCGGGCCTTCGGCGATGGCCACGCCGTAGTTCTCGATGAACTCGCGACCCCGCAGGGTCGACAGGTTCTGTACGTTTTCCAGGCCTTCGGCGCCGCAGAAGCGGGCCTGGGCGAAAGGCAGGTCAGCCGAGATGCACAGCACCACGGTGTTGGCCACGTCGTTGGCCTGGGCGTTGAACTTGCGCACGGAGGTGGCACAGGTCGGGGTGTCGACGCTTGGGAAAATGTTCAGCACCTTGCGCTTGCCGGCAAAGCTTTCCAGGGTGACATCGGCCAGGCCGGCGTTGACCAGGGAAAAGGCCGGGGCCTTGGAGCCGACCTGTGGCAGTTGGCCGTTGACCTTGACCGGATTGCCTTTGAGGGTGACTTGAGCCATGAACGAAATCCTTCCAGAAATATTTGAAGAGGTCGAAGTTAAGCACGAAAGCGCCGATCGACCTATGGGGGGAGCGACAAATTCGCACACCCGCGCCGGTCCGGCAAATCTGAAATGCAGCTTTTTACTGTAGGAACTTGCGCGGAAAACTGCCGCCACTCTCCTGGGGCCGCCCTGTCCCCCTGATACCAGCAAACAGGACAGCCACTTTCAGCAAAACCCATATCAGGCGAGATCATCGCCCATCCACGCCGGATAAAAGCCTGATCCGTATGAATGAGCCATTTCTGAGTCTGTTTTGCCTGCGCGGCAGTTCCTACAGTCCGTCCCATGTCGGGCCGGGGTGGCCTGGCAGGATCTGGCAACCGTGGAAGACGTGAGCATGAGTACAGCAGCAAACGCAGAAGCCTATAACTACAAGGTGGTCCGACAATTCGTCATCGCCACCGTGTTCTGGGGCGTGATCGGCATGGCGATGGGCGTGCTGATCGCTTCGCAACTGGTCTGGCCGGAAATGAACCTCGACCTGCCCTGGACCACCTTCGGCCGCCTGCGCCCGCTGCACACCAGCCTGGTGATCTTCGGTTTCGCCGGCAGCGCGCAGTTCGCCGCCAGCTACTACGCGGTGCAGCGTACCTGTCAGGTACGGTTGTACAGCGATACCCTGGCCGCCTTCACCTTCTGGGGCTGGCAGGCGGTGATCGTGATCATGTTCGTCAGCCTGCCGCTGGGCTACACCACCACCAAGGAATACGCCGAGATCGAGTTCAGCGGCGCGGTGTGGATGGCGCTGGTCTGGGTCGCCTATGCCATCGTGTTCTTCACCACCGTGGTACGGCGCAAGACCCGGCACATCTACGTCGGCAACTGGTTCTTCGGCGCCTTCATCCTGGTGATCGCCATGTTGCATGTGGTCAATCACCTGTCGATCCCGGTGGACTGGTTCAAGTCCTACCCGGTCTATTCCGGCGCGACCGATGCCATGGTGCAGTGGTGGTACGGGCACAACGCGGTAGGCTTCTTCCTGACCACCGGCTTTCTCGGCATGATGTATTACTTCGTGCCCAAGCAGGTCGGCCGGCCGGTGTACTCCTATCGCCTGTCCATCGTCCACTTCTGGGCGCTGATCACCCTGTACATCTGGGCAGGTCCCCACCACCTGCACTACACCGCCCTGCCGGACTGGGCGCAATCGCTGGGCATGGCCATGTCGCTGATCCTGCTGGCACCGAGCTGGGGCGGCATGATCAACGGCATGATGACCCTCTCCGGCGCCTGGCATAAGCTGCGCACCGACCCGATCCTGCGCTTTCTGGTGCTGTCCCTGGCGTTCTACGGCATGTCGACCTTCGAGGGCCCGATGATGGCGATCAAGACCGTCAACGCCCTCTCCCACTACACCGACTGGACCATCGGCCACGTCCATGCCGGCGCGCTGGGCTGGGTGGCGATGATCACCTTCGGTTCTCTCTACCACATGATCCCCAGGGTGTTCGGTCGTGAGCAGATGCACAGCGTCGGGCTGATCAACCTGCATTTCTGGCTGGCGACCATCGGCACGGTGCTGTACATCGCCTCGATGTGGGTCAACGGCATCACCCAGGGCCTGATGTGGCGGGCCGTGAACGAGGACGGCACCCTCACCTACTCCTTCGTCGAGGCCTTGCTGGCCAGCCATCCCGGGTTTGTCGTGCGCTTCGTCGGTGGAGTGTTCTTCCTCGGCGGCATGCTGCTGATGGCCTACAACACCTGGCGCACGGTGCGGGTGGCGGATACCGCGCTGGCCCGGCAGGCGGCGCAGATTGCCTGAGTGCTGACGGACAAAAGGAGAGGACGATGCTGGAAATCGGCTTGAATCTGATGGCGGTGGTTTCGCTGTACCTGGGAATCGGCTACTGCTTGCGGGATCAATCGGAAAAGAGTCTGGATGACGCCAGCCTGATGCTGTTCTCCGACGATCCGGAGGTGGCGCAGCGGGTTGAACAGGCGACGGGCAAGGTGGTGCCGAAGGCAATGGTCGAGGAGCCGCCAACCAGGGAGTGGACGCCAATGGATATGTAGGGTGGCAGGTTAACGAACCGTGACACGCCTGCGGTAATTTCCAGGCGTGATCCCCAGCACCTTGCGAAACGCGCTGCCCAGGTGGGACTGGTGGGCAAAACCGCAATCGAGGGCAATCTCCGCCAGCGGCCTGTCAGCGCTCTCGATCATCCGCCGGGCCGCCTGCACCCGAACCTCCAGCAGATAGGCATGGGGCGTCATGCCAACGGCCCGGGTGAAGTCCCGCAGAAAGCGCAGTTGCGACTGCCCTTGCCCCGCCGCCAACTGGGCCAGGCTCAAGGGTTGGGCGAAATCCTCGGCAAAACGGCGCAGTACCCCCGCAAAGTCCCGCGGTCGAGGATTGCCGGCCGGCATCGAATCGCACAAGCCGACAAACTCCAGTGCCGTCGCCTCCAGCCGCAGCGGATCACCGTCCGGCTCCAGCAACAGGCGGCGCAGTTGCCGCCCCAGGGCCAAGCCTCGTGCGTGCCCGGTACTCTCCAGCCGGCGTTGTATCCGCGGCCGTTCATCCTCGAGTTGCCAGCGCACCAGCAGATACTCGCCACCTTCGGCGGACTCGGAAAACACCTCGACACCCGGCGGCGTCAGGGCCAGGGTGCCGGGAGGGGTGTCGAAGTCCACGCGTCGGTCGGAATCGATCGCGTGCACACCCCACTGATGCTCCAGGGCAATGCCCAGGGTCTGCCACTGCACCGGATCCCGACCGCTATAGGCGGAACGCGGCAACAGTTGCAGACACAGGCGGCCCTCCAACAGCGAACGGGCTGGCAGGGGAAACACGCCGGGGCGTTGTCCGGGCATCTGAAATTTCCTGATAGATCATGATCGACGCCAGCGCGCAGACTGCCGCGGCAACCCCTTATCGACAGGAGCACCACATGCGCACCATCGGCCTTATCGGCGGCATGAGCTGGGAGTCCAGCGCCGAGTACTACCGGATCATCAACCAGCAGGTCCGCTCACGACTCGGCCCGCTGCGCTCGGCGCCGCTGCTAATGTACAGCGTCGACTTCGGGCCTGTCGAACAGGCCCAGCACGCCGGGCGCTGGGACGATGCCGGGCTGATCCTGCAGGATGCGGCGCGTCGCTTGCAGGCCGGCGGTGCCGAGTGCGTGGTGCTGTGTACCAACACCATGCACCGGCTGGCGCAGCAGATCGAGGAAGCCGTGGACATCCCCTTCCTGCATATCGCCACGCCGACCGGGCAAGCGGCTCTCGCCGCTGGCGTCCGAAAAGTCGGCCTGCTCGGGACCGCCTTCACCATGGAACAGGATTTCCTCAAGCAGCGGCTGGCGGCCCAGGGGCTGCAGGTGCTGGTTCCCGAGGCGGTGCAGCGCCAGGCGGTCCATCGGATCATTTATGACGAGCTGTGTGTCGGGGTCATCAAGGAGGATTCCCGGCAGGTCTACCAACAGGTGATAGAGGGGCTGGCCGCTCGCGGTGCCGAGGCGATCGTTCTCGGCTGCACGGAAATCGGTCTGCTGATCAAGCCCGCGGACAGTCGCCTGCCACTGCTCGATACCACCGAATTGCACGCGCTGGCGGCGGTCGATTTCGCGCTGGGCTCCTGACCGCGGCTCAATCCCTTGCAGGAGCCGGCTTGCTGGCGATAGCGACCTCTCGGTAACGCCTCGGCTTGCTGATACACCGCTATCGTCAACAAGCCGGCCCCTTCCCTCCCCAACCGTTCAGCCACGGTTCAGCTAGCGGCGGCAAAAGCTGTTTAGTAATGAGTATCATTATGTTACAAATTACTATCCACTTTAAGTAACGGACGTGCTTGCCGAATGCTGGTTCCCTTTCTGATCATGTTGCGCGAAGGCATCGAAGCCGCGCTCATCGTTGGCATCATTGCCAGTTACCTCAAGCAGACCGGCCGTGGCCAATGGATGCCCGCCGTCTGGATCGGGGTGTTTCTCGCTGCGGCCCTGGCCCTGCTGGTCGGTGGTGGCCTGGAACTGGTGAGCGCCGAATTCCCGCAAAAGCAGCAGGAACTGTTCGAAGGCATCGTCGGCCTGGTGGCCGTCGGCATCCTCAGCTCGATGGTGTTCTGGATGCGCAAGGTCTCGCGCTCCATCAAGCACGCCCTGCACGTTTCCCTCGACCAGGCCCTGGCGGGTTCGAAACATCAGGTCTGGGCACTGATCGCCATGGTGTTCTTCGCCGTGGCCCGCGAAGGCCTGGAAACCGTGTTCTTCCTGCTGGCAGTGTTTCAGCAGAGCGAAGGCCCGGGCGCACCGATCGGCGCCCTGCTCGGCCTGCTCCTGGCGATCCTCGTCGGCTTCGCCATCTATACCGGCAGCATGCGCTTGAACCTGGGTCTGTTCTTCCGCTGGACCGGCCTGTTCATCCTGGTGGTCGCGGCCGGCATCCTGGCCAACTCGGTGCAGGCACTGCATGAGGCCGGCCTGTGGAATCACCTGCAGGACGTGGTCTTCGACATCAGTGCCACGCTGCCGATGGACGGCCCGGCCGGCTCGGTGTTGGCCGGCATGTTCGGCTACCAGGACGCACCGACCGTCAGCGTATTGAGCGCCTACCTGCTGTACCTGGTGATCGCCCTGGTGATGTTCTTCATCCCGGCCTCACCGCCGGCCGCCAAGCAAACTTCTTCCGTTCCCAACCCGTAAGGTTACCCATGTCCAACCCTGCAACTGGCAAACCTCCCCAGGCCTTGCGCTGGGCGGTAGCCGGCTCGGTGATCGTGATGATCGCGGCCGGTGGACTGTTCTACTACGCCTCGCAGTTGGCCGCGAGCAAGCGTCAGAGCCATCACAACGAAATCACGGTCAATATCCTCGCTCACAGCTGCGACCCGAACGCGCTGAGCGTACCGGCCGGATTGAACAGCTTCCGCATCGTCAACAAGTCCGACCGTGCGGTGGAATGGGAAATCCTCGATGGCGTGCTGGTGGTCGAAGAGCGCGAGAACATCGCCCCGGGCCTGAGCCAGGTAATCAACGCCAACCTCGCTCCCGGCGACTACGCGATCACCTGCGGCCTGCTGAGCAACCCGCGTGGCACCCTGCACGTCACCCCGACCGCCGCTTCGGAAGCCGCCGCCAAGGCGCGCCCCTCGATGACCGCGTTCATCGGCCCGCTGTCGGAGTTCCGCGTCTACCTCAGCACCCAGGGCAGCGCCCTGATCAAGGCCGTCGACGCCCTGCAGCAGGCAATCAACGCCGGCGACCTGGCCCAGGCCCAGGCACTCTATGTGCCGGCCCGTGCCGCCTACCAGCGCCTGGCGCCCGCCGCCCAGCGTTTCGCCGAACTGGACAACGGCATCAACGCCCGCGCCGACTACTACGAAAAACGTGAGCAGGACCCAGGCTTCGCTGGGTTCCACCGGATCGAGTACGGCCTGTTCCAGCAGCGCAGCGTCGACGGTCTGAAGCCGGTGGCCGAGCGGCTGCAGGCCGATGTGACCACCCTCAGGCAACAACTGCTGGCCCAGTCGCTGCCACCGGAGCAACTGGTCAGCATCGTCGCCCGCAGCATGCGCAGCATTGCCGATACCCGTGGCGGCAACGGCGAGGAAGAACGCTACAGCCATGTCGACCTGAACGGTTTCGCCGCCAACCTGCAGGCCACTCGCAAGGTCATCGAGCTGCTGCGGCCGCTGCTGGTGAAATCGGCACCCGAGCTGCTGCCCAGGCTCGACAGCGCGGCCGTGGCCCTCGACGCCGAATTCAACGGCCTGCGCAGCGGCGACAGCTATGCCACTTACGACACCGTCGGCGCCGAAAAACGCAAGCAGATTGCCGACAAGGCCAAGGCTCTGGCCGATGCACTCGATGGAATCGATCCCGCCCTTGGCCTCTCCGGCCTTTAATCAGCAGACGAGCCGTACATGAGCGATTCACCACAGCGCAACAAAGAATTTTCCGCTGACCGCCGGCGTGTCCTGCTGGGCATGGGCGTGGCCGGCGCGGCCATCGCCGGCAGTGCCCTGAGCTGCCCGGCCATGGCGGCGGCGCAAGCCCAGGCCCAGGTCACCCAGGCGCCGAGCAGCGACAAGACCCAGGACCGCCACGATTTCCACGGCAAGCACCAGACCGGCATCGTCACCCCGCGCCCGGCCGCCGGCATGATCGTCGCCTTCGACGTCCTGGCCAGTGACCGCAAGGACCTGGAACGGCTGTTCCGCACCCTCAACGAACGCATCGCTTTCCTGATGAATGGCGGCGCGGTGAAACAGGTCGATCCGAAGCTGCCGCCCCTGGACTCCGGCATCCTCGGCCCGGTCGTCACGCCAGACAACCTGACCATCACCGTGTCGGTCGGCCACTCGCTGTTCGACGAGCGGTTCGGCCTGGAGTCGGTCAAGCCCAAGCGCCTGATCCAGATGGTCGGCTTCCCCAACGATGCGCTGCAACCGGACCTGTGCCACGGTGACCTGAGCATCCAGTTCTGCTCCAACACCCCGGACACCAACATTCACGCCCTGCGCGACATCGTCAAGAACACGCCGGACCTGCTGCTGGTGCGCTGGAAACAGGAAGGCACCGTACCGCCACAGGCCCCGACCAAGCCTGGCGAGCCGGCCCAGAGCGCACGCAACTTCCTCGGTTTCCGTGACGGCTCGGCCAACCCTGACTCCAACGACGCCAGCGCCATGGACCGGATCGTCTGGGTCCAGCCGGGCAGCGACGAACCGGCCTGGGCCGCCAACGGCAGCTACCAGGCGGTGCGGATCATCCGCAACCTGGTCGAGCGCTGGGACCGTACCCCGCTGCAGGAGCAGGAAAGCATCATCGGCCGGGTCAAGAGCACCGGCGCGCCCATGGGCGGCCAGAAGGAAACCCAGGTGCCGGACTACACCAGGGACCCTGAAGGCAAGCTGACCAAGCTCGATGCCCATATCCGCCTGGCCAACCCGCGTACCGCCGAGACCCAGCGCAACCTGATCCTGCGCCGGCCGTTCAACTACTCCAACGGGGTCAGCAAGAACGGCCAGCTGGAGATGGGCCTGCTGTTCATCTGCTACCAATCGGACCTGGAACAGGGCTTCATCACCGTCCAGACCCGGCTCAACGGCGAGCCCCTGGAGGAATACCTCAAGCCTATCGGTGGCGGTTATTTCTTCACCTTGCCGGGCGTCACCGGCGACCAGGACTTCATCGGTCGCTCGCTGCTTTCTGCAACACAACAAAAAACCACGGCTTGACCCTTAACTCACCCGGGAAGTTCTCATGAAGAAGTCGCCTCTTGCTTTGTTGTTGGCCGTCGGCCTGCTGCACACTCCGCTCTCGGCCTTCGCGGCCACCGCACCGCTGGACCTGGTCGGCCCGGTTTCGGACTACAAGATCTACGTCACCGAGCAACTGGACGAACTGGCCAGCAAGACCCAGCAGTTCACCGATGCCGTGAAGAAAGGCGACCTGGCGACCGCCAGGAAGCTCTACGCGCCGACCCGCGTTCACTACGAGTCGATCGAGCCGATCGCCGAGCTGTTCAGTGACCTGGACGCAGCCATCGACTCGCGTGTCGACGATCACGAAAAAGGCGTCAAGGCCGAAGACTTCACCGGCTTCCACCGCCTGGAATACAGCCTGTTCTCCGAAAACTCGACCCAGGGCCTGGGCGAACTGGCCGACGGCCTGGACAAGAACGTCAAGGAACTGCAATCGCGTGTGGCCAGCCTGACCTTCCCGCCCGAGAAAGTCGTCGGTGGCGCTGCCGCCCTGCTCGAAGAAGTGGCCGCCACCAAGATCTCCGGCGAGGAAGACCGTTACAGCCACACCGACCTGTATGACTTCCAGGGCAACATCGACGGCGCGAAGAAAATCGTCGACCTGTTCCGCCCACAGATCGAGAAGCAGGACAAGGCTTTCGCCGCCAAGGTCGACAAGAACTTTGCCACCGTGGACAAGATCCTGGCCAAGTACAAGACCAAGGACGGTGGTTTCGAGACCTATGACAAGGTCAAGGACAATGACCGCAAGGCCCTGGTCGGCCCGGTCAACACCCTGGCTGAAGACCTGTCGACCCTGCGCGGCAAGCTGGGCCTGAACTGAGGCCCTGCCCTCCCGGGCGCCTGCGCGTGCCCGGGAGGGATTCTTCGCGACGCCGCAATGAATTCGGCGCCCACAACGGATCAGAGTATCCGATAGAGCAATCGCTCGATCTTCACCCGGCTCACCCGCCGCAGGAACTTGCCCACTGCCTCCGGGTAGTCGACCAACGTCTCCAGCTCACGGAAGCTGCCGATACGCCGGGTGTTCTCCAGGATCAATTGCAGCTCCCGTGCCCGCACTTCCAGCAACTCGCTGCGCGGATCGTCGATCAGCAAGGCGTTTTCCAGGTCCAGGCGGAACGCCCGTGGGTTGAGGTTGTTGCCGGTCAGCAGGGTGTAGCGCTGGTCGACCCACATGCCCTTCAGATGGTAGGTATTGTCACCATCACGCCACAGGTGCAGGTTGAGCAAGCCCTTGTCGATCGCCGCCTGATGGCGCTTGGCGAAACGCCGCAGGCTGATTTCGTACAGGTACGGCAACGCCGCGATCACCTTGAACGGCTGGCTCGGCGGAATATAGAAGTCGTTGGCGGTCTTGTCGCCGACGATGATGTCGATCTTCACCCCGCGCTCCAGCGCCCGGTTGATTTCCCGGGTCACCGCCAACGGCAGGTTGAAATACGGCGTGCAGATGGTCAGTTGCAACTGGCTGGCGGCGATCAGCTCGCAGATCACCCGGCTCAGCGGATTGTTCTTGCCCAGCCCCAGCAACGGGCTGACCGACAGGCTGAAGCTCGGCTCACCGCCGGCGCGGGTGTCGTACTGGGCGCTTTTCAAGCGGCTGCGCAGGTCGCCGATGCCACCGCGCAGGCTACGGGTGCTCGGCAGGCTCGGCAGATCCAGGCGGCAGACCGCATGGGAAGCCAGCAACTCCTTGCGCACAAGCCCCTGCATCGAATCGGCCAACGCCTGGTTGTGCAGCAGGTGGTAGCGGTCGAAACGGTACTTGTCGAACTTGTGCAGGTAGACGTTGTTCAGGCTCGCGCCACTATAGATGACGCAGTCGTCGATGATGAAGCCCTTGAGGTGCAGCACGCCGAACAGTTCGCGGGTCTGCACCGGCACCCCATAGATCGGCACTTCGGTTTCATGGGCGCGGGTCTGTGCCTGGTACCAGGCGGCATTACCCGGCTGCTTCGCGGCACCGATCAGCCCGCGTTGCGCGCGCAGCCAGTCGACCACCACGGCGATCTCCAGCTCCGGACGCGCCGCCTTGGCCGCATGCAGGGCATCGAGGATCTCCTGCCCGGCCTCGTCTTCCTGCAGGTACAACGCCACCAGGGTGATGCGCTGCCGTGCCGCGGCAATCCGCTCCAGCAGACAACGCCGGAACTCGGCAGCCGAGGGCAGGATGGTGAGGGAGTCGGCGGTCAGCGGGAAGCTGCGCAGTTTGGGTAACAGGGCGCGTTTGAAAAGCGACGGCATAGGGCTCGGGTCGAATTCGGAGAAGACGTGAGCTTACACCATGCATTGTCCCGGATGCTCGTGTTCAAGCAGGGCATTGTTGCCAACGCCGGGATGCAACGTCCATCGCGGCGATAGATAAAAACAAATTGGAATGCCCCCTTGTAACAGGCTACAAGTCTACCCAGATAATGGCTCTCTGATATCAATCCTGCGTTTACGCTAAGGAAACCTGAAATGCCCCGCTCTCTGACAATCGCCAAACGCCTTGGATTGGGGTTTGGGCTGGTGCTTTCGCTGCTGATCCTGGTAACCCTGATCGGGGTCAATCGTGTTGGCCTGATCGACTCGACGCTGACCGATGTCAGCGACGACAGCGCGGTCAAGCAACGTTACGCGATCAACTTCCGCGGCAGCGTGCATGACCGTGCCATCGCCATCCGCGATGCCGTGCTGGTGCGTGACGATGCCGGCCTGCAGACCCATCTGAACAACATCGAGAAACTGAACGCCGATTACCAGGCCTCGGCACAACCGATGGACGCGATCTTCGCCAGGATGGGCGCCTCGGATGCCGAGCGCCGCCTGCTGGACGACATCAAGAGCACCGAACGGAGCACCCTGGCCCTCACCTCCCGCCTGATCGAGCTGCGCCGACAGGGCGACATGGACAAGGCCCAGGCCTTCCTGCTGAGCGATATTTCGCCGGCCTACAAGGAATGGCTCAAGCGTATCAACGCCCTGATCGACTGGGAGGAGGCCTCGATCGGCAAGCAACTGGCCGAAGTGCGCACCACCGCCAGCCACTTCGCCACGCTGATGCTGCTGGTCACCACCGTCGCCATCCTGCTCAGCGTGCTGGTCTCGGCACTGATCATCCGCAACCTCAAGTCGACCCTCGGCGCCGAGCCGGAAGCCGTCGCCGACGCGATCCGGCAACTGGCCAACGGGCAACTCGACGGCGTGATCGACACCCGCCACCCCAACAGCGTCATGGGCGCACTGAAGACCAGCAACCGCCACCTGGCCGAAACCATCACCCAGGTGCGCGCCGTGGCCCACGACCTGATGGGCTCGTCCTCGCAACTGCTGGCCAGTTCCGAGAGCAACAACGAGCAGATGCGCGTGCAGACCGGGGAAACCGAACGCATGGCCACCGCGGTCAACCAGATGGCGGCCACGGTGCACGAAATCGCCGCCTACGCGCAGAACGCCGCACAGGCCAGCAACGCTGCCGACCAGGCGGTGGAAAGCGGCAAGCAGGTGGTGCAGACCACCGCCAGCGACATGCAGCGCCTGGCCGAAGTGCTCGATAACGCCGCCGAGTCCGTCGGGCGGGTGTCCCATGACAGCCAGGCCATCGAAAACGTGGTCGAGGTGATCAATTCGATTGCCGAGCGTACCAACCTGCTGGCCCTGAACGCGGCCATCGAGGCCGCCCGCGCCGGCGAAGCCGGACGGGGTTTCGCCGTGGTGGCGGACGAGGTGCGCTCCCTGGCGAACCGCACCCAGGATTCGACCCGGGAGATCCGCGAGATGGTCGGGCAGCTGCAGGCCGGCGCCAGCGACACCGCCGAAATCATGCGCAACAGCCGGGAACTGGCCCAGCGTACCGTCGAGCAGACCCGCGTCGCCGAGGATGCGCTGGTCCGTATCCGCCAGGAAGTCGGTGCAATCAACGACATGAACGCGCAGATCGCCAGTGCCTCGACCCAGCAAGGGGTCGCGACCCAGGAAGTGAGCCAGAACATCAGCCGCATCCACAATGCCGCCGTGGAGACCTCGGTCGGCTCCAACCAGGTCGCCCTGTCCAGCCGCGAGCTGTCGGCGCTGGCCGACAACCTGACACGCAAGGTCAGTTTCTTCAGGGTCTGACCTCCCGCGCTGCCACAGTCTGATGTCCCCGTCATACTGTGGCAGCAGGCTTGCCCGACACAGTCCCACCACCCGGCCCGGGCCCCTGGGCAGCGCCACGGCTCCGGCCGCCGGCAAATATTCCTGCAAGGGGGATTGACCATTGAGAACGATCGTTCCACCATCGTGCCCATGAACGAGAACATACCCAACCCTACTCGCGAGACCCTTCTGGAAACGGCCGAAAAGCTGATCTACCAGGGCGGCATCCATGCCACCGGGATCGACCTGCTGGTCAGGACCTCCGGCGTGGCACGCAAGAGCATCTACAGGCACTTCGGCACCAAGGATGACCTCACTATCGAGGCCTTGCGCCGGCGCGATATCCGCTGGATGCAGTGGTACCGCGATGAAGTCGACAAGGCCCCCACCAGCGGCGAACGCCTGCTCAACCTGTTCAGCGTGCTGGGTGGCTGGTTCGCCTCGGAAGGCTTTCGTGGCTGTGCCTTCATCAACACCGCCGGCGAAACCGGCGACCCGCAGGACCCGGTGCGCCTGCTGGCCAAGGAACACAAGCAGAAACTGCTCGACTACCTCGTCGAGCTCTGTGAAGCCCATGGCATCGACGATCCGTTGGTGGTTGCCCGGCAATTGCTGATCCTGATCGACGGCGCCATTACCGTGGCACTGGTCATGGGTGACCACAGTGCAGCCGAAAATGCGCAATGCATGGCACGCCAGTTATTGGCGCTCTGACAGCGGCTTGAGCGCCAACCACAGCCTCTGCACGAATGGCGTTTGTCCGGCCCCGCCGGCTCTCGCCTGGATAAAACCCTGCAACAGTCTGGAACACGGGCACGGGTTGCGCTCCTACGGCAACGGGAACCGGGAGCCCGATGGAGCACCGCATAAAATAATTTTCCGAGGTATCGAATAAAACCTGGCGCCCAGGCGTTCTCATCGTTGCCCATTCTCTGGAGCACTACCATGAGCCTTCGCAAAAGCACCTTGATCGTTTCCGCGCTGGTTGCCCTGTCGAGCAACCTGGCACTGGCCTCCGGCGACGAGCCGGCGCCACCCAAGCCCAAATGCACCAGCCAGCAGGTCTGGAATCCGAAAACCAACAAATGCGAACCCCTGGTGAGCAGCCGCGCCAGCGATGACGCGCGCGCCGACTACGCCTACAGCCTGGCCAAGGACCAGCAGTACCAGGAAGCGCTGAACGTCCTCGATACCCTGAAGAATCCCGATACCGCCAAGGCCCTGAACTATCGCGGCTATGCCACCCGCAAGCTGGGACGCACCGACGAAGGCATCGGCTATTACCTGCAGGCGGTCAAGCTCGATCCGAACTACGCTCAGGTCCGCGAATACCTGGGTGAAGCCTATGTGATCAAGGGTCGCCTGGATCTCGCCCGGGAGCAGTTGCAGGCCATCAAGTCACTCTGTGGCACCCAGTGCGAAGAGTATGAAGACCTGGCCGACGCCATCGCCCATCCGACCCAGGCCTGAACACCGAAAAACGCGGAGGCTGCCATCGCCAGCGACAAGGAAATACGAGCCGAACTGGGCCAGCACCTGACACGCCTGTGGCGTTACGCCCTGCTGTTGTCCCGGCAACGACACCTCGCCGACGACCTGGTGCAGGCCACCTGCGTCCGGGCGCTGGAGCGTGGTGAACAGTTCGTGGCCGGCACCCGCATGGATCGCTGGCTGTTCAGCATCCTGCATTCGATCTGGCTCAACGAGATCCGCTCCCAGCGCGTGCGCCGGGGTCAGGGCCAGGTCGATGCCGACGAGGTGCTGGCCTTCGATGGCGAGCAGGTGGCGCAGACCCACGTGCTCGCCGCGCAGGTCATCAGGCGCGTCGACGCCTTGCCCGAGGCTCAGCGCGAGACCGTGTTCCTGGCCTATGTCGAAGGCCTGTCGTACAAGGAAGTAGCCCATATTCTCGAGGTGCCGATCGGCACGGTCATGAGCCGGCTCGCCGCCGCGCGCATCAAGCTGGCGCAGAACCCGCCCCTGCGTGCCGTACCCACCTCAACCCGTGGAGAACGGCGATGACTGACCAGTTTTCTCAACAAATGCCCTCCGATGAGCGGCTGGTGGCCTTTCTCGACGACCAGCTGGATGCCGAAGAGCGTGCCCGGGTGGCGGTTGCCATTGCCGAGAACCCGGCGGTCGCCGAGCGCGTCGAATGGCTGGGCCGCAGCAACCTGCCCTTCCGGGAAGCCTACGATGAACTGCTGGAGCAGGCACCGCATAGTCGTCTTGCCGAGATGCTCGAAACGCTGCCATCGAAACCGGCCAGGCGATCGATGAGCCGACGCGGATTCCTGGCGGTCGCCGCCAGTTTCATGGTCGCCGGGATCGCCGCCGATCGACTGTTCCAGGCCTGGCACGCACCGAAGGATCAGACTGAAGTCAGCTGGCGCAGCGTGGTCGCCGACTACATGACGCTCTATACCGCGCAGACCCTGGATGGTCTGCCGGACGACGAAGGTTCCCAGCGCGCGCAGTTGCGCACCCTCGACAAGGGCCTCGGGCTGGTACTGGAACCACCCCAGGTGCTGTTGCCGGGGGCGCAGCTCAAGCGAGCCCAGATGCTCGAGTACGAAAGCGAGCCGATTGCGCAACTGGCCTACCTGGACCCGCGGCACGGGCCGTTGGCCCTGTGCATCACCCGGGCGAAGAAAGGTGTGCGAGCGCCGACCGAAGAGGTCCGTCGTGGCATGAACGTGGTGTTCTGGGTTGGCCAGACCCACGCCTACATGCTCATTGGGCGCAATCCGGCGAGCGAACTGCACGCCATGGCGGAGCTGCTTCGCCAACGCTTCGCCGTCTAGGGTCTGGATGAAAAACCTTGATACTCGGTGATGCTGCGTTGAAAACAGCCGACAGCGTACCCGCCATGGCGTCACCCGCCTACAGCAGCAAGCCATTGCAGCAGACACCCCCGGCTGTGCCATGCTTGTATGCTCGACCGTCAACTGAACCCGGCAGACAAGGACACGCCCATGCCAAACTCCACCGCCCTGCCCCTGGACGACCCACGCTGCGCCTTGATCGTCATCGACGTGCAGAACGATTTCATCCCCGGCGGCAACCTGGCCGTTGCCGGTGGCGACGAGATCGTGCCGCTGATCAGCCGGTTGGCCCGGCGCTTTCGCAACGTGATCATCGCCCAGGACTGGCATCCTACCGGCCACGCCTCGTTCGCCAGCAGCCATCCGGGGCACCAGCCGTTCGATACCGTGCAACTGCCCTACGGGCCCCAGGTGCTCTGGCCCGATCACTGCCTGCAAGGCAGCCACGGTGCCGAGCTGCATGCCGACCTGCACCTGCCCCATGCGCGGCTGGTGATCCGCAAGGGCTGCAACCCGCAGATCGACAGCTACTCGGCATTCGTCGAGGCCGACCGGCGGACACCCACCGGGCTGGCGGGCTACCTCAGGGAATGCGGGATCGATACACTGTACCTGGTCGGCCTGGCGCTGGACTATTGCGTTGCCTGGTCGGCGCTGGATGCGCGGGCGGCGGGCTTCACCACCTTCCTGGTCCCGGACGCCTGCCGCGCCATCGACCTGGACGGCTCGCTGAAGCGGGCGATGGGCGAAATGGAGGCCGCAGGCGTGCAGTTCGTGGAGTCCCGGTCCCTCATGCCGCTCTAGGGGCGTCTTGAGGGCCTCTCGCGGATAAATGCTGCTCCCACGGGTTTCCGGCGTTCACAGAAGGGGGGGGGCACCACGATCCGCTGGGGAAGCAGGATTTATCCGCGAAAGGGCCCGCAGGCCCAGCCCATGATTGTGGGGTGTCAGGCCGAGCCCTGTCCCCCCGCGGCCCCCGCCTGCTGCACCACTGCATACACACTCAGCTCACTGAGAACGACCTCGGACAGATCCGCCTCCGGCAACGCCAGCAAGGCCTGGTGAGCCCCATGCTTCAGCCGGGCGAACAGCAACCGCTTGTCTTCTCCCTTGAAGCGGACGATAAAATCCTGCAAGGCCTCGATACTGGTGCCATCCAGATCCGGTGACTCCTCCAGGCTCAGAATCACCGCCCGCACCTGCGGCCCCTGTTCATGGGCCAAACGCTGCACACTGCGCAGAATCCGCTCGGCATTGGCGAAAAACAGCGCTTCGCCAGGCCGCAGGATCAACACACCCGGCACCTGCCGTGCCTGGGGATGCAACTGGCAATCGACAAAGTCATGCCCGTCGGCCAGATGCCCGAGCACCTGCACCGCCGCCGAGGACATCTGCCGCAGCATCAGCATCAGGCTGATCGCCACGGCCGCCAGCAGCCCATCCAGCACCCCCAGCAACAGCACGGCAGCCACCGCGCAAATCGCCAGGAAACGATCGCGGCGCCAGACAAAATAGCGTTGCAGCGGCTCCAGGCTGACGGCCCGGGCCAGCGCATGAATGACGATCGCCGCCAGTACCGGCTCCGGCGTCAGCGCAATCAGTGGCAGCGCGGTCGCCACGATCGCCAGCACCACCAACGCAGCGACCACCCCGGCACAACGCGATGTTGCACCAGCCGCTTCATTGGCCGAGGTGGCCGAATACCCCGCGCCAGCCGGCATGCCATGAAACAGCCCGGACAACAGGTTGGCCCCTCCGAGCACCAGCAGGTCGCGATTGGAACTGACCCGGTCGCCGTGCTTGAGGGCAAAGGCGCTGATAGAGCCATAGGATTCGGCGTACAGGATCATCACCAGCGCAAAGCCCAGTTCCACCAGTTTCAACCAGTCGGAGAAACCCAGGCGCGGCAGTGACGGCACTGCCAACTGCAGGTCGATGACCCCGATCAGGCTGATGCCCAGGCTCGGCAGGTCCAGCCATCTGCCTGCCACGATACCCAGCATCACCACCAGCAACCCACCCGGCACACGGCGCAGGCGCCCGAAGATCGTCAACAGCACCAGCGCCACGGCGGCCACTGCCGCGCCCGCCCAGTTCCAATGCGGCAATTGCCCGAGCAGTTCCGGGATGAAGCGGATCAGGTCGCTGTGTGGCGGATGCACATCGACGATGTTCGCCACCTGCCTGAGGATGATGGTCACCGCCAGGCCGAAGGCGAAGCCACGCAGCACCGGCTTGGCGATGAACGAGGTCACGCTGCCCAGCTTGAACAGCCCGGCGAGCAGGAACATCAGGCCGGTGATCATCACCAGGCCGATGGCCATGGTCAGGCGCAGGGCCATGTCCGTACCGGCCACGGACAGCGTCGCTGCGGCCAGCACCGCGGCGGACGACGAGGTGGCCGAAACGATCGCGAAGCGACTGGTGCCGAACAGGCCGTAGCAGAACAACCCGGCGAACAGCGCGATCACCCCGGCCTGGGGTGGCAGGTTGGCAATGCTCGAATAAGCCACCGCCTCAGGCAGCAGCAGACCGGCGATAGACAGCCCGGCGATCAGGTCGGGCCCCAGGCGGCGTGGTTGAACAGGGGTGGCAGCGGCAGGCGGCAGGGAAGGTTCACGCATCGACGAGGCCGGCCCATCCCGCCCGGGAACAGCGCTCCTGGCGGCCGCCCCGTTGTGGGATGGCCTCCTCATGGGTCCATTGCGGGCGGATACCAGCCATCGAGCGTCTCCTGACAAACCATTGGTGTTGCCAAGCTTAACGCCGAATCACCTGGCGGACACCACCCCACGCGCGACCCGGTGGTACAGGACGCTCAACGCCCGGCTGCCAGCCTCCAGACCCGGGCGATATCCCGTGACCGCGCCGACAGCAGCGCCGGCGCCTCGGCACAGGCCTGTTCCAGGCTCATCGGCCCGGAAGCCAGGGCGAAGGCGGCGTCGACCCCGTGCTGGTACATCTGCTCATAACCCTCGCCCAGGGTGCCGGCCAGCACGATGACCGGCACACCTTGCTGGCGAGCGATCCGGGCCACGCCAAAAGGCGTCTTGCCGCGCAGGGTCTGGGCGTCGAAGCGGCCCTCGCCGGTGATCACCAGGTCGGCGCCCTGCACCGCCCGCTCCAGTCCCACCAGTTCGGCGACCACCTCCACCCCCGGGCGGAACCGCGCCGCGAAGAACGCCTTGGCGGCAAACCCCAGCCCACCCGCGGCGCCACTGCCCGGCTCGTCACGCACATCCCGTGGCAACACTGCGGCGCACTGATCGGCAAAATGCCCAAGCGCCGCGTCCAGCTCGTGTACCTGCGTCGGCGACGCGCCCTTCTGCGGGCCGAAGATCGCCGAGGCGCCCTGTTCCCCACACAAGGGGTTGTTCACGTCGGCGGCGATTTCGAAACGTACCGATGCCAGGCGTGGATCGAGGCCGCCGAGGTCGATCCGTCGCAGCCCCGCCAGAGCCAGGCCACCACGGGGCAACTCGCGGCCCTGGTCATCGAACAGGCCCAGGCCGAGGGCCTGCAAGGCGCCGGCACCGGCATCGTTGGTGGCACTGCCACCGATGGCGAGGATGATCCGCTGCGCTGCGGCGTCGAGGGCCGCGCCGATCAGTTGGCCGGTGCCGAAGGTGCTGGTGACGCAGGCATCACGCTGTCCGGGCGGCACCAGTTGCAGGCCGCTGGCCTCGGCCATCTCGATGATCGCGGTGCGACTTTGCGGCAACCAGCCCCAGTGGGCCCGCACCGGGGTACCCAGCGGCCCCTGGACGGTTTCGCTCCGCAGTTCGCCATTGCAGGCGGCAAGCACCGACTCCACCGTGCCCTCGCCGCCATCGGCCATGGGGTACCGGAGCAGTTGCGCCTGCGGCAGGACCTCGGCCAGCCCCTCGGCGATGGCCCTGGCGACACCGTCGGCGCTCAGGCTGTCCTTGAAGGAGTCGGGGGCGATGATGATTTTCATGGGGCTTCTCCGGTTCTTGTAGCGTCCATGCTGCCAGCAGAAACGGCGCATGACGCCGGTCTGCTGCACAAGCATTGCGGGGCTTTATTGTTCATTCACACAAACCCGAGGCGTGCCGGCCAGGCTTGCGGAACCATTCGCGGCGGTTCGGCGCCCCGACAAGTCGGATCGCCGCACCGCCGGCTCCTACCAGGGCAGCACAGGACGTCAGGTCTGGGGCAACAGTTGCACCCCCAGGTACAACGCCAGCATGCCATCGAGCCGCAACGGATCGACGCCGCTGAGTTCGGCGATCCGCTCCATGCGGTAACGCAGGCTGTTGCGATGGATACCCAGTGCCTCGGCACAGGCCTGGCTTTGGCCGTCATGCTCGCACCAACTGCGCAAGGTCAAGAGCAACTGACCGTTGCCGTCCTTGGCCAGCACCCTGCGCAGCGGCTTGAGCAGTTCCTCCAGGGCATCGTCGTTGCGATAGCGCCAGAGCATTGCCGGCAGGCGATAACGATCGAGCAGCAGCACGCGTGTATTCGGCAGCACTTCGCGACCATAGCCCAGCAGATCGCTGACCCGCCGATAACAGCGGCGCAACCCCGCCAGGCCATCGGCCTGGCCGCCCACCGCCACTCGCAATACCTTCCAGCCCAGGCCGTCGAGTTTTTCCAGCAGACGCGGTTCATCCAGCGACAGTGTCGCCGGGCGACACCAGAGCAACGACGCTTCGCTGGCACTGAAGCACCAACTGTCCGGGTAACGCGACCGCAGCCAGGCGATCAGCGCCTCGGTGGCCTGCCCCGGTTCCAGTTCGAACAGGCAGGGAATTCGCGACAATTGTGGCTTGAGCCCCATCTGCCGGGCCTCGTCGAGCAGGCGTGGCGAGTCACCATCATCGCCGAGCAGCAAGGCCAGCAGGTCATCGCAGCGCTGGCGCCGCCACTGCTGTTCAGCCTGCTGATGACGTTGCGCCACCAGCATCTCGGCCGTCATCCGCACCAGTTCGGCATAGGTGCGCAACTGGTCCGGATCACCGGTGATGCCCAACACACCGATCAGGCGCTGATCGTGCAGCAATGGCAGGTTGATGCCCGGTTGCACCCCCTTGAGGCACTTGGCCGTCTGCACGTCGATCTCCACCACCCTGCCGTTGGCCAGCACCAGTTGCGCGCCTTCGTGGCGGGTATTGATGCGTTCCTGTTCGCCGCTGCCGAGGATCAGGCCCTGGCTGTCCATGACGTTCACGTTGTAAGGCAGGATCGCCATCGTGCGGTCGACGATATCCTGCGCGAGGTCGTGGTCCAGTTCGAACATGAGAGAAGGGGTCCTTGCAATGAATTGTTCAGCGGCACAGGTCATGCTGGCAAACCCTGTGCGCCGGCACAAAGACAGCAGCATCGGGGTGGCCGAGACTCACAGGGCGAGCAACGTTACCCTTGCATCGCGAAAAATCATAATAAAGAGAGACCGACATGTCACAGAGCGCCGCGTTGCCCCAGGCCACCGCTGACTTGAAAAACGCCGTATACAAGCGCATCACCCTGCGCCTGATCCCCTTCATTTTCATCTGCTATCTGTTCAACTACCTCGACCGGGTCAACGTTGGATTCGCCAAGTTGCAGATGCTCGACGCCCTCAAGTTCAGTGAGACGGTCTACGGCCTCGGGGCCGGGATCTTCTTCATTGGCTACGTGCTGTGCGGCGTACCGAGCAACCTCGCACTGACCCGCTTCGGCCCGCGGCGCTGGATCGCGCTGATGATGATCACCTGGGGGACGCTGTCGACCTGCCTGCTGTTCGTCACCACCCCGACCCAGTTCTACACCCTGCGCCTGTTCACCGGCGCGGCGGAAGCCGGCTTCTTCCCTGGCGTGGTGCTGTACCTCTCGCAGTGGTTCCCGAGTTTCCGACGCGGCCGCATCATGGCCCTGTTCATGTCGGCGATTCCGGTCTCGGGCCTGCTTGGCAGCCCCTTCTCCGGCTGGATTCTCAACCACTTCGCCGCCGGCCAGGGTGGCCTCTCCGGCTGGCAGTGGATGTTCCTGCTGCAAGGCATCCCCACCGTCCTGCTCGGCGTGGCCGCCTTCTTCCTGCTGGCCGACAGGTTCGCCAACGCCAAGTGGCTGACCGCCGAGGAACGCGCGGTGCTGGAAGCCGACCAGGCCGAGGACGCGGCGAACAAGCCGCGCACCGTCAGCGATTCCCTCGGCGAAGTGTTCAGGAACCCGGCGATCTGGGCGTTCGGGCTGATCTATTTCTGCATCCAGAGTGGCGTCTATGCCATCAACTTCTGGCTGCCCTCGATCATCAAGAACCTCGGTTTCAGCGACAACCTGGTGATCGGCTGGCTCAGCGCAATTCCCTACCTGCTGGCCGCGGTGTTCATGCTGTTCGTCGGGCGCTCCGCCGACCTGCGCCAGGAGCGGCGCTGGCATCTGGTGGTACCGATGCTGATGGGCGCCGTGGGCCTGCTGATCGCGGTGAACTTCGCCAGCTCGCCGGCCATTGCCATTCTTGGCCTGAGCATCGCCACCATGGGTGCCCTCACCGGCCTGCCGATGTTCTGGCCGGTGCCCACTGCCCTGCTCAGTGCCGGCGCGGCCGCCGGCGGCCTGGCGCTGATCAACTCGATGGGCCAGATGGCCGGTTTCCTCAGCCCCTACCTGGTGGGCTGGATCAAGGATGCCAGCGGGTCCACCGATGCCGCACTGTATGTGCTGGCCGCGGTGATCGTCGCCGGTGCCGTGCTGGCCCTGCGCGTGACCCGCGGCCTGCGGGCGCAGTAACCGGTTCCCATGAAAAAGGCCTGATACCGGCAGCGCCGGCTATCAGGCCTTCGTTCCCCCCAAGGGAAGCCCGCTACGCGAGGGTCTTCGTCGCGCTTTCCTGCTGTGCCGAGTGCTGCGCCTTCTTGTGCACCTTGTGTTTTTTCCGGTGTTTCTGGGTGGCCGCTGCCAGTTGAGTACCGGCCTTGGTTACACTGATGCCCTGCGTCGTCGGTGCCGGCCGGGCCTGGGCCATGGCTGCCGGAATCATCGCGCCCTGCGCCACGATCACCGACAGCGCCAGTGCGACGAAATGTCTGGGTTTGAACATTGTTCCTCTCCCTGTAGAACCAAGATTGAATGCGACCTGGGCAGCACTTGCTCCGCAGCAAGTCGTAACAAAATATTTCTCGATTTCACCGTGACTGGATACCTGTCAGAAATGACAGTTCCGACGAACGGTAGCCGTGCTCGACCCGTATCGGCAGGAAACGCGGCGAACCACCCGATCCGCTCGTTCACGACTGCCGGGGGAAATTGGGGATTGCTCCAGGCCGGGCTTCTGGTATCTGATGGAGCACTTTCCTTCCGTGTAAAAGGACCTCCAGCATGAGCTATCGCCTCCTCGGTCATTCCGGACTCAAGGTTTCCACCCTGACCCTGGGCAGCATGATGTTCGGTGAGCAGACCGATACCGAGACTTCGCTGCGCATCATCGACAAGGCCTGGGACCAGGGCGTCAACTTCATCGATACCGCGGATGTCTACAACGCCGGGCGCTCGGAGGAAATCGTCGGTGAAGGCGTGGCGCGCCATCGCCACGACTGGATCATCGCCTCCAAGGTCGGCTTCGGCCCGGCGGATGGCACTCCGAACCGCCGAGGCCTGAGCCGCAAGCATATCTTCAATGCCATCGAGGCCAGCCTCACCCGCCTGGGCACCGATTACCTGGATATCTACTACCTGCACCGCGAGGACCACGACACGCCGCTGGAGGTCACCGTAGCGGCCATCGGCGACCTGCTGCGCCAGGGCAAGATCCGCTACTGGGGCCTTTCGAACTATCGTGGCTGGCGAATCGCCGAGGTGATTCGCGTGGCCGAGCGGCTCGGTGTCGACCGGCCGGTGATCAGCCAACCGCTGTACAACATCGTCAACCGCCAGGCCGAAGTCGAGCAGATCACCGCCGCCGCGGCCTATGGCCTTGGCGTGGTGCCCTACAGCCCGCTGGCCCGCGGAGTACTCAGCGGCAAGTACGCCCCGGACGTGGTACCGGACGCCAGCAGCCGTGCCGGACGCCAGGACCGGCGTATCCTCGAGACCGAATGGCGGCCGGAGTCCCTGCGTATCGCCCAGCAGATCCAGCAATACACTCAGGGCCGCGGCGTCGGCATCGTCGAGTTCGCCATTGCCTGGGTGTTGAACAACGCCGCGGTCAGCTCGGCGATCGTCGGTCCGCGCACCGAGCAACAGTGGGACAGCTACACCCGGGCGCTGGACGTGAAAATCAATGCCGAGGACGAAGCCTTCATCGATTCGCTGGTCACCCCGGGGCATGCCTCGACGCCCGGTTTCAACGATGTCGGCCACTTCGTTTCCGGGCGCAAGCCGCTCGAAAAGTGATGGTCAGCGCGGCGAGGCGCGCATGCGCCCTCGCCCGTCGCGTTGCCACGCTGGATAAATGCCGCTGAACGCGCCATCCTGCGCGCCTTTTCTCCAGCGCGGCGAATGGCTGCCGCGCCCGACCCTGCAAGGATCCTCCCATGCAAGACCAGCCACTGAACGACGCCGACTTCGAGTTCATCGAAGACACGCTGCTCAAATACGGCGACGACCACTCCGTCCTCAATCCTTCCGAGCTCGACGGCTACCTCACCGCACTGGTGTCCGGCCCGCTGCCAGTCGATATCTCGGTGTGGTTCCCGGCAATCTGGGGCGACCAGAATCCGAACTGGGAAACGCCCCAGGAGTGCAAGCGCTTCATCGACCTGAGCGTACGCCACATGAACGCCCGGGCAACCCGACTGGCCAGCGATGCCCAGGCTTTCAGGGCCCGCTTCGAGGAAACCGAGCATCAGGGCCAACTACTGGTCCTGGCCGAGGAATGGTGCTTCGGCTATCTGCGCGGCGTCGGTGTCAGCCAATGGCCGGCGTTGCCGGCGGCGCAAGCCCAGTGGCTGGACGCGATCACCCTGTGCGCCGAGCAGGACAACTTCGAACTGCCGGCCGACCTCGACGTGGTCCTGCATCGCCAGCGCGTGGCGGCCATCGAGCCGGCGGCGCGTGGGTTGCATGACTACTGGCAGGCACAGCGGTAACGGCAGCACTCCCGGACAGACACCGGCGTCGATTGTCGCAATCATCGGTTGATAGCCAAAAGCCACCAACCGATAATCCCGCTCCCATTCGACTCACGCAAGGAAATGCCGTGAAAAAAGCTCTACTGTCCATCCCCCTGCTGGCGCTGTTGCTGCAAGGGTGTGGCATGACCATCACCCGCTACGACCCCAGTTTCGACAACGTGCAGGTGCTCAAGCAGAACCTGCCCCTGGAGCCGATCAGCGAGGCGAAGGTCACCGCAGCCAGCGGCCAGGGTTCACTGACCGTCCGGACCAACCCCATCCGCTCGCCCAGCGGCAGCATCCCCCTGCATGTCCAGGACGCCCTGAACCAGGAGCTGCGGCTGGCCGGCCTGCTCGATCCCCAGGCACCACGGCAGTTGAACGTGCTGCTGGTGAAAAACGACCTGACCGCCGGCGCAGGCACAGGCACGGGCGTACTCGCGGCACACTTCACCCTGCTCAAGGCGGGCCAGGTGACCTACGATGCGACCCGGGAAGTGCACAGCGAATGGGCCAGCAGCCCGATAGGAGCGATCGCCATTCCGAATGCGGCGAATGCCTACAACCCGCTGGTGCGCAGCCTGCTGAACGCGTTGTACAGCGACCCGCTGTTCATCCAGGCGTTGAAGTGAGGGCATGACAGCCTGAGGGTGCTGGCCGTTCGCGGATGAGGCCGGCCCCCACAACGGGCGACGCACAGAACATGTGTGTCGGGCGCGGTTGCCGCGGGAGCCGGCCCCATCCGCGAACGGCGAAGGCGGCACGGCGTATCGGCTTGCCGATCAGGCGCGAGGGGCGAAGCCCAGCGCCGAGTACTTGAGGCTGTTGCTCTCGACCATCTGCTTGAGCAGCGCATTGACCTGGCGGCCGAAGGTGTCGTTCACCGCATCCTTCGGCGTCTTGCTCGCCAGTGGGAGGAACCAGATACCGATCCAGGTGTTGATCGCATCGTGGTTGCTGCTGTTGCTCAGGGCCTGCCCTTGCGGGTCGAGCACTTCAAGACTCATGGTGTACTGGTCGGTCGCCAGCGCGGGGATGAGGGTGAAGGTGAACCCGCTGACGAAAGCCATCGCCAATTGACCGCCCCCTGGCGGGTGGTTGTAGACCTTCAGGCGCAGGTTGTAGTCACCCGGCTGCTTCTGGAACTCGTCCAGGGTCACCCGGCCGAACAGGCCCGAGTCGGTCAGTGCCTTCTGCAACTGCGGCTTGAGCATTTCCCGCGCTTGTGGAACCTCGACCGCCGACGCGCTCTTCGGCTCGCCCTGGTAGAAATCGAACTTGACGAAAACGTTCGGCTTGTTCGAATAGGCCGCCATGGAAGGCATCTTGACCGGAGCCACTTCATCCTTCGTGAAACTGGCGCAACCGCTCAACGTAAGCGCCAGGGCCAACCCCAGCATTTTTCCGATCTTCATTACCGCGTCCTTAGTGAGATATCAAAGCGCCTCCATCACCGGAGTTGCTGCGGCGGGATTCTAGAGCGTCGCACGCAACATCAAAAGGCCATATTTCGGAAAAATATCGGGATATCGGACTACACAGCGTTCATGTTCATGGGCGAGTTGATCGAGCGCGATGCCACCGACTCGATCTTCACCCATCCAAAAATGAAACAGACCGAAAATTACATCACCGGTCGTTTCGGCCGATTGCCGCTGCTCCGGTGCGGCCCTGGTTTCATGGGACGGTCAAAGGCTGCTTTAATGAGTCGACTGCATTGATCCTTCAAATGCATGGATCAGCCTCTCGAACCACCCGACAAGGTAGCGCCACGATGGAACGTCTCACCGCGAAAGACTTCGCTCCCGAACTGCTGGAACTCTACGACTACTACGTCCATGGCAGGATCACCCGGCGGGAGTTCATCGACCGTGCGGCCAGGTTCACCCTCGGCGCGATGGCAGCCGCCAGCGTGCTGCAAGCCCTGAGCCCGAACTATGCACTGGCCGAACAGGTATCCTTCACCGACCCGGAAATCATCGCCGAATACATCACCTACCCCTCGCCCAAAGGCCATCAGCAGGTGCGTGGCTACCTGGTCCGCCCGGCCCGGGTCACGGGCAAGGTCCCGGCGGTGGTCGTAGTGCACGAGAATCGCGGTCTCAACCCCTATATCGAGGATGTCGCCCGGCGCGTGGCCAAGGCCGGCTTCATCGCCCTGGCGCCGGATGGCCTGTCCTCGGTCGGCGGCTACCCCGGCAACGACGAGAAAGGCGTGGCGCTGCAGAAGAGCGTCGACCCCGAGAAGCTGATGAACGATTTCTTCGCCGCCATCGAATGGTTGATGAAACAGGATGCCAGCACCGGCAAGGTCGGCATCACCGGTTTCTGCTACGGCGGCGGAGTCGCCAATGCGGCGGCCGTGGCCTACCCCGAGCTGGGCGCGGCCGTACCGTTCTACGGCCGCCAGCCCAAGGCCGAGGATGTCGCCAGGATCAAGGCGCCGCTGCTGCTGCACTATGCCGAACTGGACAAACCCATCACCGACGGCTGGCCGGCCTACGAGCAGGCCCTCAAGAGTGCGGGCAAGACCTATGAGGTTCATATCTACCAGGGCGTCAACCACGGCTTCCACAACGACTCCACGCCCCGCTATGACGAGGCGGCCGCCAACCTGGCCTGGGACCGCACCGTGGCCTGGTTCCGCCGCTACCTCGCCTGAGTGTCGTCAGAGCCGAAAGCGGTCCACCGATTGCGACAGTTTCCCGGCCAGGCTGGACAACTGGTCGGTGGCTTCCGCCGTCTGGCCGATGACCCGGTTGTTGCCGGCGGACATGTCGGCGATCTTCTCCACCTGATGGGAGATCTCGTTGCTGACCAGGCTCTGTTCGCCGATGGTCCGTGAGATGTCGTTGACCAGTTGACTGGTGTTGAGCGTCGCCTCGAGGATTTCGCGGATGGCCCGTTCGACCTCGGCGGTCACCGCCATGCCCTTGTCGACCTGGGCCACCCCGGCCTCCATGCTGCTGACCGCCTCGCGCGTACTGCTCTGGATACGCAGGACCATATCGGCGATTTCCTGGGTCGAGGCGCTGGTGCGTCCGGCCAGCCCGCGCACCTCATCGGCCACCACGGCGAAACCGCGGCCCTGCTCGCCGGCACGGGCCGCCTCGATGGCCGCGTTGAGCGCCAGGAGGTTGGTCTGTTCGGCAATGCCCTGGATCACCTGGACAATGCCGAAGATCGCCTCGGACTCCTTGTCCAGGGTCCGAATCACCTGCGCCGACTGCTGTGCCGAGCGGGCAATGTCATCCATGTCGCTGACCACCTGGTGAATCACCCGGCCGCCGTTCTTGGCCAGCGCTTCGGCCTGGTTGGCCATGTCCAGGGCGCGCTCGGCGTGGCGGGTGATTTCCTCGATGCTCGCCGTCATTTCGCTGGCCGCCGCCGCCATGGTGCCGGCCGCCTCGCTCTGTTGCTGGCTGCTGCCCGCCACCTGATGACAGCCGCCGCTCAACTGTTCGCTCATGTCGTTGACGCCATGGGCATTGCTGCGTACCACCTCGATCATGCTGCGCAGGTCACGCTGCATGGTCGCCAGGTTGCGGATCAGCCGCGCAGCCTCGTCCTGTTGCCGGGGCTCGTCGATTTTCGTGCTCAGGTCGCCATGGGCAATGTCGGCGGCAATACGGCTGGCGGCCTGCAACGGGCCCATGATGCCGTTGATGACCCAACGCCCCTGGACCAGCAGCAACAGCAGGCCGGCGACCAGCACCCCCACCAGGATCAGGTTGGCGTTGTTGATGGTGTGCCGGGTACCCTCGCCACTCGACTGCGCGTTGGACTCGATCAGCTCGCTCAGCTTGGCCATCGCGTCCTCCAACTGGCTGAACGCACTGTTGAACGAGCCCAACTGCTGCTGGGCACCGTCCGGGTTGGCAATGGCCAGGTCGACGATATGCTCGGCCGCGCCGATGTAGGTTTCCAGGCTCGGCCTGATCTGGTTCAGCGCCGCCTTGAGCGTGTCGTTGACCGGCAGCTTGAGGTTCTCCTCCAGCACTTCGCGAAAGTGCTTGGCGTGCTCGGTCAGCGAATCGCGCACCTCGGTATCGGAACTGGCGCTCTTGCCCAGCCCCACCAGCATCGCCGACAGCACATCGGCGCGCAGGGCATCGTGCATCATGTCGGCTTCCAGGTGATTGCGCAGCAGGGTCATGCTCACCTCGCTGTCGCTGGTGGCCTGCGCCATCCGCAGGTTGCCCAGGTAACCGACCAACCCCATGACCAGCACCGTGAGCAGGCCGCTGCCTATCAGCAGGTACAGACGCAATCTTATCGACACAATGCAGCCCTCTATCAGCCCAGGACAAACCGGTCGGCCGCAGGAACAGTAAGCGTGCCGACACCCCCTGACGGTTATTTAAGACCATTTTCAGGGTTTGACCGCACCGTTGCGCTGTACAGGGCTATTTCGCCTTGTCGTCCCTGGGCTTGTAGAACAGGAACCTGGCGGTCTCGGCGGTGCGGATGTACTGCCTGACCCAGTCCGGACTGACGCTGCGGTCATGGAAGTACATGGCGCCATGGGTGCGGTCCTCGAGCTGCTGGTTGAGGGCCTTGCGGGCGATTTCCTTGGCAAGCGCATAACGGTCCTCCTCCTGGACATCGTCCGGACGACCGTCGCACCACCAGGAGAACTGGCAGGCCTTCTTCTCCGAGCCCTGCTTGACCACTTCGCAGATGGTCCCGGGAAAACCGTCATGCCCGAGCCGGTTGATCACGACACTGGCGACCGCCTCCATGTCGGCTGGCTCACCGCCCTTGGCCTCCCAGTAGATAGTGCGCGACAGGCAGGTGATGGTATCGGCCACCGCGGCATCGCCAGCCGGGTCCACCGCCTGCGTCTCGCCCCGGGTCAGGGTTGGCGCCTTCGGCTGCGCTGCCGGGCTCTGCTTTTCGGCGGCTTTCTGTTCCAGCGCTTCGGCCTTGTCGATGACGACCTGTGGCTGGGGTTGTGATTCGGCAGCCGCGACGAGCGCGGCTTCGCAGGCGATAAAAGTGATCACAAGACACGCGACTATCCCGTTGAGACGCATGATCGAACCCTGTCGAATAAACCCTGCCCGCGATGATCAACCTGCCACGGCCGGGCAGTCGATCCGGGGCGGGCTGGCAGGTTCGACCGCACCACGGATGAATCATTCCACCACCGGTTTCACACAAAAGGCCTTGCCTTCACCGGGGCACTATCGCGCATCATGTGCGCAGTTCGTTCGAGGAAGATGTCCATGCACGCCCTGTTTTCCACTCTGCGTCCAGCCGTGCTCGCCCTGGGGCTGGCAGTCAGTGTCAATGCCCTGGCCAGCGACGAAACGCAACTGCTGCAGTCGATCAACAGCTACCGTGGCCAGATCCAGCGCTGTGGTGGCCAGGCCTCGCTGGAACTGCCACCGCTGGCGGCCGATCCCCGCCTGGTCCTGCCGCCGGACAGCCCTGGCGACCTGCAGCAGGCGCTGACGCGGGCGGCCTATCCGATGGTTAATGTGCAGGCGATCAGCCTGTCCGGGCCGCGGGATGCCGATGCAGCGATGAAGGCCGTGCGCGAGAGCTTCTGCCGGGTGGTGCTGGACCCGCAGTTCGTCGACATCGGCGTCAGCCGCCAGGGCAACGACTGGCGTATCGTCCTCGCGCGGCCGCTGCTGACCGCGCGCCTTGGCGATTCCCAGGCCGAGGGCCAGAAACTGCTGGAGATGATCAACGGCGCCCGCAGCCAGCCGCGCCAGTGTGGCAGCCAGCCGTTCGCCGCCAGTGCACCGCTGGCCTGGAACGCCCTGCTGGCGGGCGCGGCCGAGGGGCATAGCCGCAACATGGCCAACAGCAACTTCTTCGACCACCAGGACCGCGACGGTCACACGCCGGGTGACCGCGCCGAGCTGGCGGGCTACCTCGCCCAGCAGATCGGCGAAAACATCGCCGCCGGCCAGGACAGTGCGCGCAAGGTGGTCGATGGCTGGCTGGCCAGCCCCGGCCATTGCGCCAACCTGATGAACCCGCAGTTCCACGAAATGGGCGGGGCCTATGCGGTCGACCCGAAGAGCGATTCGGGCATCTACTGGACCGCGATGTTCGGCACCCAACAATAGTGCGGCTCAGCCAAGACGCTCCTGGACCAGGGCACTGGCCTGGCGCGTAAGCTGGTCGAGGTGGCGGTCGCGCTTCTTCTCGGCCTCCGCCATCGCCTTGCGCCCGTGCTGCTGCAACAGGTAGGCATGAATCTGCCGCACCTCCTTCGAGCTGTAGATCGGCGCCACGTCGATCACCGCAATCAGGCCGTCGGTCCCGTGATCACGAGTGTTCATCAGCACCTGCGGCCCGCGGGCAGCCAGCACCTGGAATCCCATCGCCTCGAAATACGGCACCTTGCCCGCTGAGCAGGCCAGTTCGGCGTGGGGGTAGTGCTCGAACATCCGCGCCAGCATCGCGCGGGCCACACCTTGTCGGCGGCGATCGGCCTTGACGGCCATGTAGGCTACGGCGCAGGCCTGAGCGTCATCCCTGGCAGGCAGATACAGCACAAAGCCCAGCACCTGCGATGGGGCCTCGTCATCCAGGGCCACGATCAGTTCCGCCGGGATGCCCTTGCTGCCGTCCATGGCCTCCAGATAGAGATGCACCTCGTAGCCGACCCCGTACTGATAGAGGTTGTACAACGGGTTGCTCGGGGGCAGCGCGACCTGGCTGATATCGGTGAAATAGTCGACCACCATTTGCAGGATCTGGCTTTTGATCGACTCTGGGGGTGGGGTTTGCAGGCGGGTCAGCGTGAACATCGACAATCGGGCTCCGGGCAAGGGCATGTCCGGGCTCGGGGGGGGGGGGGAAATGCCCGGACTTGCCCATTGTACCCGGTCTGCCACAGGGGAACGGTGGACTGTCAGGCGCAGCGATTAAGATCAAAAAGTAATCAATCAATAAAAAATCAGTATTTATCGTTATTAGAACAACCACGTACTCTCAGCGCATACCGACACAGGAGAGTCCCCATGCAGCCGACCGATACCGTCATCGACCTCGCCCACTACCGCAAGCGCAAACAGGCGCAGCAACTGGGCCGGGTACTGTGGGCGCTCTATGCACGCAACGCTGGCCAACAGGCGTTCCAATGGGCTCAGGGCGTACGCGCCAGCGAGACCCGTCACGCGTGAATGCACAAGATCCTTCGCGGTTCCTGGCTGGCTCCGATGAGCCAACCCTGGACCTGAACAACCTGCCGGCGCTCGACGAAGACCCGATCTGTGCACGGGTCGCCGAGAACCTGCAGCGCCTGCGCGGCAAACACCACCTTTCCCTCGATGCCCTTGCCCGCCAATGCGGGGTCAGCCGCGCCATGCTCGCGCAGATCGAATCCGGACGCAGCGTGCCGTCGATCAAGGTGCTGTGCAAGATCGCCAAGGGCCTGAAGGTCTCGGTGGCGGCGTTTCTCGAACACCGCGCCTTCGATGGGGTTGCGGTACTCTCGGCCAGCCGCAGCAAGCGCCTGGTCAACGCCAATGGCACCTTCACCAGCCGCGCCCTGTTTCCCTTCGACGTGACCCGCCAATCGGAATTCTACGAGCTGCGCCTGAGCCCACTGGGCGAAGAGGCATCCGAGGGCCACGGCCCCGGCGTCCAGGAGAACCTGGTGGTGGCCCAGGGCGTATTGGAGATCAGCGTCAACAACGAGCGCTACCTGCTGTCCCCTGGCGACTCGATCCTGTTCTACGCCGACCAGCCGCACCGCTACCGCAACCCCGCCGACAGCGAAGCGGTGGCCTATCTGGTGGTGACCCACCCCGAACGCCTGGACTGAACGACCCGGCACGAAAAAGCCCGGCATGGATCGCTCCAGCCGGGCCTTTCATGATCGGATCAGCGATCAGCAGGTGCAGCACATCAACGGCATGCCGTTGCAGCTCATCATCATCGGCATGCCGCAATCGTTCATCAGCTTCATCATCAGGGTGCAGCAGCTCTTCATCATGTCCATGTTCATGCCGGCCATCGGCATGACCTTGCACATCATGGCGTCGCCCTGCATGGAGCATTCCATCACGCACTTCATCGATGGCATCGGCATGCCCATCATCGGCATGGGCATCATGCCGTTCATCATCGGCATCGCCATTGCGGTCTGGGACATGCACATCATGCTCATGTTGGCGCAGTGCATCATCATCGGCATGCCGCAGTCCATCATCATCTGCATCATTTGCGCGCTGTTGCGGAACATCGCCATGTCCATGCCCGCTGCCGGCATCATCTTGCACAGCATGCCGTCATCCATCATTTCGCAGGTCATGGTCGCCATCATCATCGGCATGCCCATGGCTGGCATCATCGGCATGGTGTTCATCGGCATTTGCATCTGCATGGCATTCATCATGGTGGAGCTCCCTGATCTTCGATAGTTGGATGAAGCGGATGGGGCGGATTCTAGGGAATGCCCCACAGACGACAAGACGCCGATCAAGCAGCAGAAACGACTGCCGAAACGACCGTTGCGCTGCCTTTTATGGAGAGATATCCGTCATGGCAGCGACTTTGCTGCCTAGGCAGACGAGAGAGCGATTCCAGCAGCGCTTCAGGCGTCATGGATATGCTTGCAAGCGCTATACAAATAACCGAAAGAAATAATCAGTCTAAGCAGCGGGGAAATTCTCAACGCCGATGGGCCAGGGAGCGCACCAGACGGTCGCCCAGGCTCTGTACACCCTGCACCAGAATCACCAGCACCACCACCGTGGCCACCATCACCTCGTTGTTGAAACGCTGGTAACCGTAGCGGATGGCCAGGTCACCCAGGCCGCCGCCACCGATGACCCCGGCCATTGAGGAAAAGCCGATCAGCATCACCAGGGTCAGCGTCACACCGGCGAGCAGCGCCGGCAACGATTCGGGCAGCAGCACCTTGAGGATCACATGGCGAATGTCGCCGCCCATGGACAGGATGGCTTCGATCCGCCCCTTCTCGACCTCATCCAGTGCACTTTCGACAATGCGGGCAAAGAACGGAAAGGCACCGATGGTGATCGGCACCACGGCGGCGGTGCTGCCCAGAGTGGTGCCGACGACCAGCCGGGTCAGCGGGATCAGCGCAATCAGCATCACCACGAACGGCAGCGACCGCCCCAGGTTGACCAGCGCCGCCAGGCTGCCGTTCAACCGCGGCAGCGGATACAGGCCGTTGCGGCGGGTGACGAACAGCAGCACCCCCAGCGGCAGGCCGATCAGCAGGGTGAACAACCCGGCCAGCAGCACCATGTAGAGGGTCTCGCCAGTGGCATTGAGCACCAGCTGGAAAATCTCGCTCCAATCGATCGTGCGGTTCATGGCAGTGCCAACCTCAGGCTCGGTGTGCGCACTTCATCGTCGAAGTGCGGAGGGGCGGCCGGGCGCAACGAGCGCCCCAGGGCGGAGTCCGGGTCCGCCAGCAGCCGCGGCAACGGACCGGACTCCAGCAGCCGGCCATGGGCCAGGGAGGCCGCGTGGTCGCAGATCGAGCGGACCACGTCCAGTTCATGGGTGATCAGTACGATGGTCAGGCCCAGGCGATGGTTGATGTCGCGCAGCAGTTGCAGGATCGACTCGGTGGTTTCCGGGTCCAGCGCACTGGTGGCCTCGTCCGACAGCAGATACGCCGGGCGTGCCGCCAGCGCGCGGGCAATGCCTACCCGCTGTTTCTGCCCACCGGACAGTTGCGAGGGAAAGGCCTGCGCCTTGTCCGCCAGCCCCACCAGTTCCAGCAACTCACCCACCCGCGCCTGGCGCTCGGCCCTGGCGATGCCGGCGATTTCCAGGGGCACGGCGACATTGTCGAAAACCGTGCGCGAATGCAGCAGGTTGAAGCCCTGGAAGATCATGCCGATGCGCTGGCGGTGGCGACGCAGCTCGCGGTCGGACAGCGCGGCCAGGTCCTGGCCATCGACCACCACCCGCCCCGCAGTCGGACGCTCGAGCAGATTGAGGCAGCGCAGCAGGGTCGACTTGCCGGCGCCACTGCGACCGACGATACCGTAGATCGAACCGTCCGGAATGCTCAGCGACACCTGGTCGAGGACCGCCGGGCCATCGCCATAGCGTTTGCTCAACTGCTCGACGCGGATCATTGCACGTTGCCCGCGACCGGGATCACCGATCCGGCGTAGTTGTCCTCGATGAACTTCGCCACCTGCGGCGAAACCAGATCCCTGGCCAGCTGCTGGATACGCGGGTCATCCTGCAGTTTCGGCGTGGTCACCACGATATTGGCGTACGGGTTGTTGCCGGCCTTCTCCAGGCCCAGGGCATCCCTGGCCGGCGATAACCCGGCTTCCAACGCGTAGTTGCCGTTGATCACCGCCAGGTCCACGTCGTCCAGGGCACGCGGTATCTGCGGCGACTCGATTTCGAGGATCTTCAACTGCTTCGGATTCTCGGCGATGTCCTTGGGCGTGGCCTGGTCGGTGGCCGGGTTGTTGAAGCCGGGCTTGAGCCTGATCAGGCCGTTGTCCTGCAACAGGTACAGCGCACGGCTGAGGTTGGTGACGTTGTTGGGTACGGCCACAGTGCCCTTTGGCGGTACCTGGTCGAAGCTTTTGTGCCGATGTGAATAGATCCCCAGCGGCTCGATGTGCACGGTCGCCGCCACGGCGAACTTCTGGCCCAGGGCCTGTTCCTGGGAGTGCAGGTACGGCAGGTGCTGGAAGTAGTTGGCATCGACATCGCCATGGGCCAGCAACTCGTTGGAGTTCACGCCGTTGGGGATCTCGATGACCTTGAGGTTCAGTTGCGGGTCGAGCTTCTGCACATAGGCGAGGATCTGCGCATGGGGCACCGGGTCGGCGGCCACCCGCAAGGGCTCGGCCGCCAGGGCGGTGAACGAAGAGCAAAGTCCGGCCCAGACCGCCAGGGTCGATGCGGTTTTTTTCAACATGCTGATAGTCCTTGATCGGGTGTAGGGGTCAGGCGCTGACGGCCTTGGGCGCCAGTGCATCGGCATAGAAACGTTGGGCGACATCGGGGTGCGAACGCAGGCGGCCCTTGAGGTAGTTCCAGCCGACGTCGCGGAACAACGGGTTGTCCGGATCGCTGGCCGGTCCGCGGGCCTCGCGCAACAAGGCGGTCGGCAGCGGGTACAGCGGCACCACCGCATCCAGTTGCGCACCGAGGAAGAAGGCGATCGACAGCCGCTCGCTGCCCGCCGGCGGCGACTGCACACGGTGTACCGTGGCACGCAGGTAGCCATTGGTGGCCAGTTCCAGCAACTCGCCGATGTTCACCACCAGGGTGTTGTCCCGGGGCAGTGCATCGATCCAGCGGCCCTCCTCGACTTCCACCTGTAGGCCGGCCTGCCGGTCCTGCAGCAGGAAACTGAGGAAGCCGGAGTCCTTGTGGGCTCCGACGCCCTGGTTGCTCTCGTTCGCCGCGCGACCGGGGTAACGGATCAGCTTGATATGTTCGTTGGGCTTGTCGCCATACAACGGGTCGAAGGCCCCTTCGGGCAACGACAGCGCCTCGGCGAAGGCCCGCAGCAGGCGCAGTGACATGCCGGTCATGGCCTGCTGCCATTCGAGCAGCAGCGGCTTGAGTTGCGGCAACGCCTGCGGCCACAGGTTCGGCCCCTGCAGGCGGGCCCAGGTCGGCGTGTTTGCGTCCACCGCGAGCGCCTGGCGTTCGGCGCCGACATCGAACTGTTCGCGCAGGTCCGGCTGGCCCCGGGTGATCTCCGACGCAGCGCGGTTGTAGCCACGGAAATGCGGCGAATGGATCATGCCGACGGCGGCCTTTTCCTCGTCGGGCAAGGCGAAGAACTGCCGGGCATGTTCCTGGACCTGCCGCAGCAGGCCGCTGTCGACGCCATGACCGGTCAGGTAGAAGAAGCCAACGTCCCGTGCCGCGTGACGCAGCGCATCGAGGAAGTCCTGGCGTTGTTCGGCGTTGCCATCGAGCGCCGAGAGGTCCAGCAGCGGTAATGCGGTGATGTCCAACGGCTGCGGCATGTTTCACTCCCTGTGATCGGAACGGATGGGGCTTTCTATTCAAACTATCTGATCTTAAAAATCATCAATAAATATCTTTTTAGAATTAGCTTAGTTTCGCTGTCGATCGGCTCGTCATGATCAGGTGGGCGTCGCAGGCTCCTTCCCCGGCCGGGCCGGAAGGCTCTGGAACGCGAGTTACGGGGAAAGCCTGGAAAGAGGCCCGGAAAATCGACTTATACCCAAAAGATATCAAATCATTCTTTTATATTCTTTTGTCGTTCAGTCGTTGGGCTGCAAGACTCGGCGCCGAATCATCCATCAAGTGTTGAGAACCCCATGAAAAAACTGACTGCCCTCACTGCCCTTACTCTCGCGATCGTCTCGGGCCTGGCCCACGCCGACCGCCTGGAAGACATCAGGAAATCCGGCGTCCTGCGTGTCGCCGCGTTCGACAGCAACCCGCCATTCGGCTTCATCGACGCCAAGACCAAGCAGATCGAAGGCCTGGACGTGGATTACGCCAAGGCCATCGCCGACAAGCTCGGCGTGAAACTGCAACTGCAACCGACCAACCCGGCCAACCGCGTGCCGTTGCTGGTCGCCAACAAGGTCGACCTGGTGCTGGCCAACTTCACCATCACCCCGGAGCGGGCCGAGCAGGTCAATTTCAGCATTCCCTACTTCAGTTCAGGCCAGCAGTTCATCGTCAAGAAAGGCACTCTCAAGTCCCGCGACGACCTGAACAAGTGGCGCGTCGGCGTCGACAAGGGCACCGTCAACGAAGGCGTGCTGCGCGAGAAATTCCCCGGTGCCAAGGTCGTCGCCTACGACGACACGCCGTTCGCCTTCACCGCCCTGCGCAACGGCAACGTCCAGGCCATCACCCAGGACGGCCCGAAACTGATCGGCCTGCTGGCCAACGTGCCGGACAAGGACAAGTACGAAGTACCGCCCTTCACCATCTCCAACGACCTGATCGGCGTCGGCATTCCCAAGGGCGAAACCGCCCTGACCGACCTGGTCAACCAGACCCTGGTGGAACTGGAAGCCAAGGGCCAGGCGCAGAAGATCTACGACACCTGGTTCGGTCCCGACACCAAGACCCCGCTGGCGCGCCTGTACAAGATCGGCGACAAGAGCTGATCGCCCTCCCCGCCGTACCCCCACAGCCTGCCCGGTTCGCCGTGCGGGCTCTTTGTCTTCTGGATGGACACCGTGATCGATGTTTGGTGAATTGCTCGGCCCGCAGTACCTGAAATGGCTGTTCGATGGATTTGTCCTGACCCTGGCGCTGTCCGCCGTGGTCTGCCTGGTGGCGACCGGGCTGGGCTTTCTGGTGTGCCTGGCACGCCTGTCCGGCTCGCGCTGGCTGGCCTGGCCTGCACGTGGCTACCTGGCGCTGCTGCGCAACACTCCGCTGCTGGTACAACTGTTCTTCTGGTACTTCGGCGTCAGCGCGCTGCTGCCCGAAGAGCTGGTGACCTGGCTCAACCTGCCCCATGAGGTGAGCGTCGCCGGCATGACCCTCGACTGGCCGTCCTTCGAATTCATCGCCGGTTTCTGGGGGCTGATGCTCTACACCTCGGCGTTTATCGCCGAAGAGTTCCGCGCCGGCGTCGCCTCGGTGCGTCCGCAACAGCGCGAAGCCGGCCTGGCCATGGGCCTGCGCCCGGCACAGGTGTGGCGCTACGTGGTATTGCCGCAGGCCCTGCGCACGGCCCTGGGGCCCTTGCTCGGGCAATACATGAACGCCCTGAAGAACTCCTCGCTGACCATGGCCATCGGCCTGGCCGAGCTGTCCTACGCCTCGCGCCAGGTCGAGACCGAGACCTTCAAGACCTTCCAGGCGTTCGGCTTCGCCACCCTGCTCTACATCTTCAGCATCGCGCTGATCGAAGCGGCGGGCCAGTGGATCCGCCAGACCCGCCGTTATCGCCAGGGAGCGGCATGAACCATGGACTTTTCCGTCATCACCGACAACCTCGACTACTTCCTGCTCGGCGCCTACCCCAACGGCCCGCTGGGCGGCGCCGCGCTGACCCTGGTGCTGAGCGTGCTGTCCGGCGTCAGCGCGGCCATCCTCGGCCTGGTGCTGGGCATTGCCCTGAGCACCGTCAAAGGCTGGCCGAAAGGTCTATTGATTGCGGTACTGGGTTTCCTGCGGGCGATCCCGGTGCTGATGCTGATCTTCTGGAGCTACTTCCTGCTGCCGATTCTGTTCCACTTCGACATCCCGGCGCTGTTCACCGTGGTCTGTGCCCTGTCGCTGATCGGCGGCGCGTACCTGGCGTACTCGGTGCACGCCGGTATCCAGAGCCTGCCGGCCGGCCAGTGGGCCGCGGCACGGGCACTGGGCATGCGGCCGGTACAGGTCATGCGCCTGATCATCCTGCCCCAGGCGTTGCCGATCATGCTGCCGTCGTTCCTCAACCAGTGGATCTCACTGATCAAGGACACGTCGCTGGCGTATGTGATCGGCGTGGGCGAGCTGTCGTTCGTGGCGACGCAGGTGAGCAACCGGGTGATGGTTCATCCGACGGAAATCTTTGTGTTCGTGGCGCTGGTGTATTTCGTGTTCTGTACCGGCCTCGATCTGCTGGCGGGTGTGCTGACCCGCAAGCAGGCAACCACTCGATAAGCCCAGGCACTGCAGCTCGCTCTCCTGTGGGAGCGGGCTTTCACCGACTATTCGAAGACCAGCACCTCACAGCCCTTGGCCTCGACCATCTCGGCAAACGCCGGCAGCCGTGCGACGAAATCCCGTTCGAACGCCAGGTAACGATCCTGGGTCGGCAGGTAGCGAATCGTCGGCTCGACCCGTGGAATATCCCTGGACGACAGCTTGAGCACCCGGTTGCTGCTCTGGTTCCAGAACCAGGCGATGGTCCGTGTGCCGAAACTGTTGGACTGATAGTTCAGCACCCACCAATCGCCGTGCCCACGGCAAGCCTGCACCCTGCCATGGAAGGTGCGCAGCGTGATCGTGCGCTTGGGCTGCGTGACGAAATACTGTGTCTGCTGGCGCATCTCGCTGCCAAACCCATCCAGCACCGCCCTGCTCGCGCTGCCGGTCACGAAGTTGAAACGCCATGCCTCCAATACCCGCTCGCCCCAACCCGCATCCTCCGGATTCTGGCGCTGGCCCTGGCTGAACAGCAGCACTTCGTCGTTGCCCAGGTACAGGCTGGAGGCCCAGTCCTGGGCACCGCCTGCGGGCATCGGCCGGGCAGCCGCGGCCTGGCCCGGCTGCTCCTCATCCCAGATCCAGCATCGCGGCCCGTTGTATTGCATGAACAGCAAACGACGGGAGCCGATCTGCAGGATCGCCACGTCATCCGGGTACTCGAAAATCACCTCACTGGAGTCCGCGGTGATACGCCAGATACGCGTGAGGTGTTCCGGCTCATACAGGCGCTGGCGTTCGAATATCCGCGAATCCATGACCAGGGTGGTCCACTCGCACTCCGGCCAATCCACCCCCGCCGGACCGAAAGGCTGGATCGCCTGCCCCTGGCAGGTTTCATAGCGGAACCGGTCTTCGCCGTGGCGTTCCCCCCTCTTGACGCGGCGCTTCCACAGGCTGCGCTCGGGGCTGGCATGGATGAGTTGCAGGTCCGCCCCGTCCGTGCCATCGGCTCGGTGCTCGAGCATGTCCTGTTCGGTCGGCGGCCATGGGTTGTAATTGATCAGGAAACACTGCCAGTGCTCTTCGTCCTGCTCGGTGATCGAGGCCCAACCGTTGATGTAGTGGGTCTCGTCAACGTAGGTGGCGCCCGGATAGTGGTGCACCTCCTGCAGCCAGTTCAGCTTGCGGCGCTTGCCCCTGGCCTTGTCGGGCTCGGGCACGGACGGCTGTTGTGCGCCGATCAAGGTCGGGGTGAGCCTTGGCTCGCCGTGGTCCTTCTCCCAGTACCGGGCAAAGGCCTGGCGTTGTTCAACAGGCACGATGACCGGCCGATAGTCATCGGCTCCGGCATCCAGGTTCCACACGTCGTAGCCCTGCTGCGCCAACAGGGGCACCAGGGCCTGCAGGCAGACTTCAGCCATTTCGTTGGACAATTCATCCAGCAGCGCCTCGAACCCTGCGCCGGAAAATACGCTGATCTGGGGATAGTAATGCTGGAACAGCGCGAGCAGCTCGCCGCCAGGTATTTTCCAATCGACATGAAGCCGTGGATCGAATGGGGATTGCATCAGCGGCCTTCCTCGGCGATTGGGGTGCACATCTTAGACTCACACCCGTCGGGCCGCCTATCGGCGCCAGGCGACCCCGTTCACAAATAGCGGATGATACGAATCGCCACTCTACAAGTCGCCACTCTACAACGACCCCCTTCCCTGTCCGGTAGCCGGCAATTCCCGGGTCGGCTCCTTCGGCCCGATGAAGAACCAGAGCACCAGGCCCAGCACCGGCACCCAGATCAGCACGACGATCCATAATCCCTTGGTGCCGGCGCTCCGTCCGCTCCTGAGCACACTCCTGATGGCCCACAACTCGACCAGCAACACCACCACCGCCAGGGCGATCCAGACATATTCGATTTGCATGGTTTTCCTCCCTTGTGTCTGACGTTAGGTAGGAGCCAGTGGCGAGGGTTCATTCGGATTTCATGGGGTTTGCGCCTCACTCCCGAAATCCGCGCGAATCGTCGGAATTTACAGCCCATGCTCAGAGAGATATCCTTTTGCCACCCATGAGAATCAGACTCATTTCCTAAAAGGCATCCCGTTGACTCAGCATTCCCACTACCCCACGCCCATGCTCAAGGACAGCGAAACAGGCATCTATTCCAAACCCCGCATCTTCCTGCACTGGTTATCTGCCGCCGTGATCCTGTGGGCGACCTTCAGCGGCTTCGGCGTGACCCTGCTGGATCAGCACGCGCCATTTCGGCAATGGGTCGAGTCGTTCAACCCTCAACTCACCAGCCTTTTCATCCCGTTTTTCGCCTGGCGTCTCTGGCTCGCGATAAAGGCCCCCGCGCACCCCGCCCACCGTGGCTGGCAGGCTCGCCTGGCCGGGCTTGCCCATGTGGCGATCTATGCCACGGTGACTGCCGTGCTGGTCACGGGGGTGCTGATGATGAATCACCCGGTGGAGATACTCGATCTGTTCGAGTTGCCACAGTGGGTCCATTCCAGATCCGCGTTGCTGCAACTGCATCAGGAACACCATGTCATGTGCGCACTGCTCGGCGGATTGGTTGCGCTGCACCTGCTGGCGGTGGTGCAACATCAGCTGATGGGAAGATCGGTATTGGGCAGGATGCTCAATCGCCAACCTCGCCCGGAAAACCGATGACATCCCTGCAACGTTGAACCGGCCACTCAGGCTGGGCTCGAAACCTGCTCACGCAACCTACTTTCCCCTTCACCTGTTACCAGCGTGTAGCCGTCTGTTAAACATTGAAAAACAATGTAATTCCATCATCCCGAGGCTTGTAGAGGATCGGCTGTTGCCTATTTACTAACGCAAATTGCCTATCAACCACTTGTCCGCAAAAGTGGTCGAGCGGTTTCTCATCCTGTGACAAGACAGCCCGAACCGAGAGGATTTGCCTGGTGCCCCATCTAACCTTCCGCCGCGCCGAACCGGCTGATTCATCGACCTGCATCAGGATCCGCGGGTTGACGAGAGAAAATGCGTTCACCGAGGAGGATCTGCGCGCCCTGGGGATCACCGTCGAGTCCTGGAGCGCAGGCATCCTGGACGGCAGCGCTCCCGGCTTCGTCGCCTGCGTGGACGGCCAGATCGTCGGCTACTGTTTTGGTGAACGGGATACCGGGGAAATCACCGTGCTGGCCCTGCTACCCGCCTACGAGGGCCAGGGCATCGGTAAACACCTGCTGGCGATGATGACCGATACCTTGCGAGATCAAGGGTTCAAGCGCTTGTTCCTGGCATGTGCCAGCGACCCGAGCGTACGCTCCTACGGTTTCTACCGGCACCTGGGCTGGACCTCGACAGGCACGCTGGATGAAGCTGGAGACGAGATACTGGAAATATCGGTTGGATGATTGTGGATCTCTCAATCACTCATCCCAAACGCCTTATCCAACCCCTTGGCGCCCTTGGACGTCAGACTCAGGGCGCGTGAATCAAGATGACGGCTGACCCAGCCACGCTTGAGCAGCAACTCCAGCAACGCCGCCCCCAACGCCCCACCGATATGCGGGGAACGTTCGCTCCAGTCCAGGCAGGGATAGGCCAGGCGTCGGCGCTGGCGGGACACCGCCTCGACATCGATGCCCAAACGAACCAGGGCGCTGGTTCCCTGTGCCGTCAAGCGGTAATCCCTGCCCGCAGCCTCGATCCAGTTTCCTCGTAACAGCGCGTCATGCAGCCTGACGGCGACCTCTCCCGCGATGTGGTCATAGCAGGTCCTGGCCTGCCGCAAGGTTGAAGGCGTTGCCGACTGGAACGGCACCACATCGCGGGCGCTGATTGCCAATAGCGCCTCCAGGGCCCGAGCCACCTGGGAATTGGCCAGGCGATAGTAGCGATGCCTGCCCTGCACCAGCATTTCAACCAGTCCCTGCTCACGCAGGCGCAGAAAGTGCCCGCTGGCCGAAGACGCACCGATATCAGCCACGGCCGCCAGTTCCGTGGCCGTACGTGCATGACCATCGAGCAGGCTGCAGAGCATTCGTGCCCGTGCCGGATCGGCGATCGCACCGGCGACGGCTGCCAGGGACAGGTCAGTTGTTTCTGCATCCATAGTTCACCATTACATGAAGTATCTCTGTCAGCGCGCATCATACTCGCCAAAAACCTGTTGAAAGGATGCATTCATGAAACAAGCGAATTTTTTTGGCCGAAAGGTCGTGGCAGCGACCTTCCTGATGGCGGTGTTTGGCTGGGGTATCGGTTTCTATGGGCCGCCGATCTTCCTTCACGCGGTGATCCAGCGCACCGGTTGGCCCCTGCCACTGTGTTCGGCGGCAGTTACCCTGCATTTCCTCGCGGGAATCCTGGTAGTGGTGAATCTGCCCCGGCTCTACAGGGGCCTCGGACTTCCTCTCACCACCGTGCTGGGTTCGGTGCTGCTGGGCGTCGGCATCTACGGCTGGTCCATCGCCGCCCAGCCCTACCAACTGTTCATCGCCGCGACCCTGAGCGGCCTGGGCTGGGTCACGCTCGGCGCGGCCGCCGTCAATGCGCTCATCTCTCCCTGGTTTGTGCTCAAGCGCCCATCCGCCCTGGCAACGGCCTATAACGGCGCAAGTATCGGCGGCGTGATTTTCTCCTCGGCCTGGGTGTACCTGATCGAGCGGATCGGCTTCAGCCAGGCGGCCCTCGTGATTGCCAGCGTGTCGACGGCGACCATTGCCGTGCTGGCAATCACGGTGTTCAGGTTCCGTCCGGAAATGCTCGGGCAGTATGCCGACGGTGCCGCACAACCGCCCGTGCAGCCAGCCGTTGCCCCCATGGCCGTAACCACCTCGCTCTGGCGCGATCGTCGCTTCGTCACCCTGGCGGTGGCCATGTCGCTGGGCCTGTTCGCCCAGATCGGGCTGGTCACTCACCTGTTTCTCATCCTGACCGGGCATGTCAGCGAGACCCGTGCCGGGCTGGCGATGGGATTGGCAACGGCAAGCGCAATCGCAGGTCGCACACTGGTGGGCTGGCTGATGCCAGCGGGGGCGAATCGCCGCAACGTCGCCTGCCTGAGCTACGGTTGCCAACTGCTCGGCTGCCTGGTGCTGACTGGGCTGGGAGCTTTCCCCGAGTCGCTGTGGGTCGGGGTCATCCTGTTCGGCGTAGGCATCGGCAACGCCACCTCGCTGCCACCGCTGATTGCACAAGTGGAGTTTCCAGGGGCGCAGACCCAGCGAGTGGTCACGCTGATCGTTGCCACGGCCCAAGGCTGCTATGCCTTTGCGCCGGCCTTGTTCGGTGCGCTCAAGAGCCTGGCCGGCGCCGCACAGGGGGAACTTCTGCTGCTGGGCTGCGCGGCTATGGTCCAGGGCTTGGCGATCCTCTCCCTGCAGTTGGGCAGACAGGAACAAAGGCCTCTGCTACATGAACCGACGGCCTGATCCTTTCATCTTGCCGAGAACCACGCCGTGCTAGATTTTCCGCGTCGCCCCTCAAACACCGGAATGGAACGTGTCACTGACTGCTCGCCGCAAGGCACATGCCGGATTGAGATTTTGCATGGTGCTGTGCACCGCACTCTCGAGCGCCGCCTTCGCTGCCGTGGAACCGGACCCCGGCGGTTCCGGGATCGCCAGTGTCTGCCAACCCTCCGCCAGCAGTCCGTCTGCCAGGCAACTACTGGCTGCGGCGAGTCGGCAACTGAGCGCCACGCCCCAACCGCTGGCCCGTCTGCACACCGAAGGAACCCTGCCAGGCCAGGGCATACGCGAACAGAGCATTGCCGCCGAGAGGGACTGGCCGATCCTGCGTCGGGCAGCACTGGCCTGGCGCCTGAGCGGGGATCCACGCTATCTGAAGCAGGTCGATGAAGGCCTCGCGGCCTGGTTCAGCACCTATCAGCCGGATTTCAATCCGATCGACGAGACCCAACTTGAGCAACTGATCGAGGCCTACACGCTGACCGCCGGACAGTTGCGGCCGCAGACCCGCGAGACCAGTCGCGCCTTCCTGCGCAACCTCGGCAATGGCTACCTGGCCCAGGTCGCCCAGTTCCATGGCGCCAAGGGGGGGACCCATACCAACAACTGGCAGAGCCATCGGGTCAAGCTCGTTACCCTGGCTGCAGCCGCGCTGGCTGACCGCCAGATGCTCAGGCAGGCCTTCGGGCTCTTTCGCCAACAGGTCGCCGATAACCTGCTGCCCGATGGCTCCGTTACCGACTTCAAGGAGCGCGATGCCCTGCACTACGTCGTCTATGACCTAGAGCCACTGGTCCAGGCCGCGCTGGCGGCCCGCCCCTACGGCATCGGCGGCAACTGGCTGGACTACCGCACACCAGGCGGCGCTTGGCTGGCGCACTCGCTCGACTGGCTCACGACCTACGCCAGCGGACAACGCAGCCACCAGGAGTTCGTCCATACCACCGTGAAATTCGACCGTGACCGTGCAGGTGTTGGCGAAAGCGGCTACAGCGGTAGCTGGGAACCGAAAAGCAGCAGCCAGTTGTATTGGCTGGCGGCACAGCTGGACCAGCGTTATCTGCCGCTCGCCCGGCAACTGGCGCCCAACCCGCCGGATTGGCTGGGCGCCTGCTACCTGAAATAGGTGACCCGCGATGTTTGCAAGGTCCCTGGGGGAGCCGGCTTGCTGGCGATAGCAATCGACCCGACGGCTTCAATCACCGAGCAGGCTTGCCGCCCATCGCGGAGCGCCGGCAAGCCGCACCCACGGGGATCGCACACGGCTCAGACCAGGGGTGTTTCCGGACAGGTGTCCGTTAGGCGATATCCAGGGACTTATTGGCGTTAGTCGGAAGGCATCGAACCGGCTAAAGTGCCCATACTGTTTCTGTCCCCGGATAACGCCCCCCATGACCCGACCCCGCTTCCTGCCCGACAACTTCACCCTGACACTGATCAGCGTGGTGATTCTCGCCAGCCTCCTGCCCGCCAGTGGCCAGGTGGCGGTCGGTTTCGGCTGGCTGACCAACATCGCCATCGCCCTGCTGTTCTTCCTGCACGGCGCCAAGCTCTCGCGCGAATCGATCCTCGCCGGTGCCGGCCACTGGCGCCTGCACCTGCTGGTGTTCGGCCTGACTTTCGTGCTGTTCCCGCTGCTGGGCCTGGCGCTCAAGCCGGTGCTCTCGCCGCTGATCGGCGACTCGTTGTACATGGGCATGCTCTACCTCTGCGCCCTGCCCGCCACGGTGCAATCGGCGATCGCCTTCACTTCCCTGGCCCGAGGCAACGTACCGGCGGCGATCTGCAGCGCGGCGGCCTCCAGCCTGTTCGGCATTTTCCTCACGCCGCTGCTGGTGACCCTGCTGCTGAATGTGCATGGCGAGGGTAGCTCCACCCTCGATGCCATCGTGAAGATCAGCGTGCAACTGCTGCTGCCGTTCATTGCCGGCCAGATCGCCCGGCGCTGGATCGGCGCCTGGGTCGGCCGCAACAAGAGCTGGCTGAAGTTCGTCGACCAGGGTTCGATCCTGCTGGTGGTCTACAGCGCCTTCAGCGAAGCGGTGAACGAAGGCATCTGGCACCAGATCCCCGTCCGCGACCTGGCCGGCCTGGTGGTGGTCTGCTGTGTGGTGCTGGGGCTGGTTCTGGCAGCGTCGACCCTGCTGGGCAAGGCCTTCGGCTTCGACCAGGAAGACCGTATCACCATCCTGTTCTGCGGTTCGAAGAAGAGCCTGGCCACCGGCGTACCCATGGCCCAGGTGCTGTTCGCCGGCAGTACCATCGGCGTGCTGATCCTGCCGCTGATGCTGTTCCACCAGATCCAGCTGATGGTCTGCGCGGTGCTGGCCCAGCGCTACGCCAAGCGCCCGGAGTCAGTTGGCGAACTGATGGGCCAGGTCGATCCTTGAAGCCCTGCCAGGGTCACCCCCTGACTGTAGGAGCGTGGCTTGCCCGCGAAAAGGCCCCCAAGCCTCGCGCAGAACCCTAGAATCTCCCACAGAAGGCATTTCCGGTTCCCGCAGGGACGGTGGACCGGATCGGCAGTACCCTTGCCGAGTCAGCGACAGCGGTGCAGCATGTGCCGTACATAACAAGCAGCCATGAGGAAATCCAATGCTTCTGCACCTGTCGACCTGGACCGAGATCGGCCAGTTTCTCGAACGCAGCCGTACCATCGTCGTACCCATCGGCTCCAACGAGCAGCATGGCCCCACCGGGCTGCTGGGGACCGACTGGATGTGTCCGCAGATCATTGCCCATGAGGCGCAGAAAAGCGCCGATATCCTCATCGCTCCGACCTTCAACATCGGCATGGCTCAACACCACCTGGCGTTTCCAGGCACCATCTCGCTGCGGCCGTCGACCTTCATCGCCGCCATCGGCGACTGGGTACGCTCCCTGGCCGGTCACGGCTTCGAGAAGATCCTGTTTCTCAACGGCCACGGCGGCAACATCGCCTCGATCGAGGCAGCGTTCTCCGAACTGTATGCCGAAGCCAGTTTCGCCAGGCGCCGCGCCGGTTTCGCCCTGAAGCTGTGCAACTGGTGGGACCTTGAGGGCGTCGGCGAATTGGCTCGTGAGCAGTTCCCGACCGGCCACGGCAGCCACGCCACGCCTTCGGAGATCGCTGTGACGCAGTGGGCCTATCCGGACGCCATCAAGTCGGCCGAGTACTCGCCGCAGATCGCCAACACCGGGCCGATCCGCGAAGCGCTCGACTTCCGTGCACGCTTCCCGGATGGCCGCATGGGCTCCGACCCGGCCCTGGCCAGCGTGGAAAAGGGCGGCGCTCTGGTGCACCTGGCGGCACAGAGCCTGGTGAAGGAAGTGCAAGCCTTCAGCCGCGAAGCACTCCCGTAGTGACGGCTGGCCTGAACTAGAGCATTGGCACGGCAATCAGCAGGATCGCCGTGCCATGAGTCGCCGTCGAAGCCAGCACGCCATGGCGCATGCGAACCAGCGCACAAGCCAGCCCCTCCAGCAGGGTGAAGAGCAGCACCGGCCAACCCAGTTGGGTAACCGTCAGCGCCAGGAAGGCATGACAGGCGGAAAACGCCACGGCACTGATCAACGCCGCCCGCAGCAGCGACACCTGCTGCTCCAGATAGCCTTGCAGGAACCCGCGAAACAGCACCTCCTCCAGCGCATTGGCGCCATAGGCCAGCACCAGCATTGCGGGGAACCAGCTCCAGTAGCCGGCGATCGCGGCCGGTTCGATGCCCTGATACAGCCGCAACGGCAAGCCGATCAGGCAGCCGATAGCGACACCCAGCACCGGCCCGGCAATACGGTTGCCCTGAACCACACAACCCGTTGCCACAACGACGGCACCCGCCAGGCCAATAGCGCCATCAGCCCCAGGGACAAGCCACCGAGCACGGTCAGCACGAACGGATTGGCGATAAAGCCGATCTGCAGGTCGCCGCTGAGCGACCACAGGCCCAGCGGCGTCATCGCGTCGCGCAGCAGCACGAAGGTCAGCAGCAGGATCATGATGCGCAGGGCCGGCTGGGTCCCAGGCACCAGGCCAAACCAGAACCCGCAAAGCAGCAGGCCGGGTATCAGGTAAAGCCCGTAGTGGATCAGAACGACGAGTCCGTCATGGATCATTCGGCCATCCCTGGTATCGGCGCGCAGTGAGAGGCGTCCGTTTTAGCAAGTTTCCGGCTGTGCGAACAATCCTGAATGTGGCGTGATTCCCTGTGGAAGCTCGCCAGCGTGCAGATATCCGTAGCGTGCATTCAATCGGGGAAACGGAATTCAGGACTGTAATCAGTCTGAAAATAAAAACTTGAGAAGAGATAAAATGGCAGGGGCGGCTGGATTCGAACCAACGCATGGCAGGATCAAAACCTGCTGCCTTACCGCTTGGCGACGCCCCTGTAGATTTGAAGCTGACATTGTCGCTTTCCTTGGCGACCCTGGCGGGCCACTGCGACAACGAGGACAAATGTATCAACCTTTATTCGCGATGGGAAGCCCCATCAGATAAAAAAATTCTTTGAATACAGCTACTTATTTATGGGTGGCCAGCAGACCGCCATTCCCTGATGGCACGCCCCTGGACAAAACACCCTGCCCCCGCCCGTTTGCGATCGGCGCAATCCCGACCTATGGTCCAAACACCACTCCTTCACAACCCGCTCCCCGGGCCGCTGTCCATCCAATACGAAGCCATCCGTAACGAGGTGAAGACATGCAGAACAATTCCCGCCCCGCCGTGCTCGAACTGATCGGCAATACACCGCTGGTCCGGGTCAGCCGTTTCGACACCGGCCCCTGTACGCTGTTTCTCAAGCTCGAATCGCAAAACCCCGGCGGCTCGATCAAGGATCGGGTCGGCCTGGCCATGATCGATGCCGCCGAGCGCGACGGCCGGCTGCGCCCGGGCTCGACCATCATCGAGGCCACTGCCGGCAACACCGGCCTGGGCCTGGCGCTGGTGGGCCGGGCCAAGGGCTATCGGGTGGTACTGGTGGTACCGGACAAGATGTCCACCGAGAAGGTCCTGCACCTCAAGGCCATGGGCGCCGAGGTGCATATCACCCGCTCCGACGTCGGCAAGGGCCATCCCGAGTACTACCAGGATGTCGCCGCCCGGCTGGCCAGGGAAATTCCCGACTCCTTTTTCACCGACCAGTTCAACAACCCGGCCAACCCGCTGGCCCACGAAACCAGTACCGCACCGGAGATCTGGGCGCAGACCCAGCATGACGTCGACGCCATCGTCGTCGGCGTCGGTTCGGCCGGCACCCTCACCGGGCTGACCCGGTTCTTCCAGCGCGTGCAGCCGAACCTGGCGATGGTGCTGGCCGACCCGCTGGGTTCGGTGGTCGCCGAATACAGCCGCAGCGGTACCCTCGGCACGGCCGGCTCGTGGGCGGTGGAAGGGATCGGCGAGGATTTCATTCCGTCGATTGCCGACCTCTCCAGCGTGCGCCAGGCCTATTCGATCACCGACGAGGAAAGTTTCGACCACGCCCGCCAGTTGCTGCGCGCCGAAGGCATTCTCGGCGGTTCCTCGACCGGTACCCTGCTGGCGGCGGCACTGCGCTACTGTCGCGAGCAGACCCGGCCCAAGCGCGTCGTCACCTTCGTCTGCGACACCGGCACCCGCTACCTGTCCAAGGTCTACAACGACCAGTGGATGAACGACCAGGGCCTGCTGCAGGTCAAGCGCTACGGCGACCTGCGCGACCTGATCGCCCGCCGCTTCGAGGACGGCCGGGTGATCAGCGTCGGCCCGGACGATACCCTGCTGACCGCCTTCCAGCGCATGCGCCTGGCGGACGTTTCGCAACTGCCGGTACTGGTCGATGGGCAACGACTGGTCGGGGTCATCGACGAGTCCGACATCCTGCTCGGCATGCATGACGATGCCGCGCATTTCCGCCTGAGTGTCGCCAGCGTCATGACCGACCAGTTGCAGACCCTCTCGCCCGGCGCCAGCCTCGCCGAACTGCAGGCTGAACTGGACCGCGGGCTGGTGGCGATCATCGCCGACGCTTCGGGCTTCCACGGCCTGATCACCCGCTTCGACCTGCTCAATCACCTGCGGAGATCCCTCGCATGAGCCAGCACGACCAATCCGCGGCCAGCCGCGCCTTCGCCACCCGGGTGATCCATGCCGGTCAGGCGCCTGACCCGACCACCGGGGCGTTGATGCCGCCGATCTACGCCAACTCCACCTACCTGCAGGACAGCCCCGGGGTGCACAAGGGCTTCGACTACGGCCGCTCGCACAACCCCACGCGTTTTGCCCTGGAGCGTTGCGTGGCGGACCTGGAAGGCGGCAGCCGGGCCTTCGCCTTTGCTTCCGGGCTGGCGGCTATCTCCACCGTGCTCGAACTGCTCGACGCCGGTGCCCATGTGGTCTCCGGCAACGACCTGTATGGCGGCACCTTCCGCCTGTTCGACAAGGTGCGCCAGCGCAGCGCCGGGCATCGATTCAGCTTCGTCGACCTGACCGTCCCCGATGCGCTGGAGACGGCCTTGCAGGCAGATACACGGATGGTCTGGATCGAGACGCCGAGCAATCCCCTGCTGAGCCTCACCGACCTGGCGGCCGTTGCCCGCCTGTGCCGTGACCGGGGCATCCTCTGCGTCGCCGACAATACCTTTGCCAGTCCCTGGATCCAGCGGCCGTTGGAGTTGGGTTTCGATATCGTCGTGCATTCGACCACCAAGTACCTGAACGGCCATTCCGACGTGATCGGCGGCATCGCGGTGGTGGGGCAGAATACCGAACTGGCCGACCGCCTGGGTTTCCTGCAGAACGCGGTGGGGGCCATTTCCGGGCCCTTCGATGCCTTCCTGACCCTGCGCGGCGTGAAGACCCTGGCGCTGCGCATGGAGCGCCATTGCAGCAACGCCCTGGAACTGGCGACCTGGCTGGAACGCCAGCCACAGGTGGCGCGGGTGCATTACCCCGGCCTGCCGTCCCATCCGCAGCACGAACTGGCGCGTCGACAGATGCGCGGCTTTGGCGGGATGATCAGCGTCGATCTGAAAACCGACCTGGCCGGTTCGCGACGCTTTCTGGAAAACGTGCGGATCTTTGCCCTGGCCGAAAGCCTGGGTGGCGTGGAAAGCCTGATCGAGCACCCGGCGATCATGACCCATGCCACCATCCCTCCAGCGACACGCGCCCAACTGGGGATCGGCGATGCGCTGGTACGTCTGTCGGTGGGCGTGGAGGACGTCGAGGATCTGCGGGCCGACCTGGCACAGGCCCTGGCACGGATCTGAAACACAACCTCCCGACCATCAACCGAGGAGTATCGGCATGCCCAGCAAAAACACCATCTGCCTCTGGTTCGACGGCACGGCACTGGAAGCCGCGACCTTCTATGCCCAGACCTTCCCCGACAGTTCGGTGACCGCAGTCCACCGTGCTCCCCGCGACTACCCCTCGGGAAAACAGGGCGATGTCCTGACCGTCGAGTTCACGGTCATGGGCATCCCCTGCCTGGGCCTCAACGGCGGCCCGACCTTCCCCCATAGCGAGGCCTTCTCCTTCCAGGTGGCGACCGACGACCAGGCCGAAACCGACCGGCTGTGGCAGGCGATCGTCAGCCATGGCGGGCAGGAAAGTGCCTGCGGCTGGTGCAAGGATAAATGGGGGTTGTCGTGGCAGATCACGCCACGTGCGCTGACCGCGGCGATCAGCCATCCGGACCCGGCGGCGGCCAGGCGCGCATTCGACGCAATGATGGGGATGGGCAAGATCGACATCGCCGTGATCGAGGCGGCCCTCAAGGGCTGAGCGGTGTTTTCGGGACAAGGGCGATATCCGACGAACAGCACGATTGCACAATGCCAGCCGTCGGACATCGCATGCACCATTTTGGGTTCTCTACTAGCCTTGGCAACTCATGGAATCCCCGTTTGCCCGGCAAACCATTGTTCAAGGAGAAATCAATGACGACCCCCGTACTGATGGCCGAACGCACCTACCGCAACTGGTCCACCCCGATTCTGCTGGAACTCAATCTGCGCGCGCACCAACTGGACGCACCTTCGCGTCAGGCCCTGCGCAATGTATTGATCGAACGTCGAATGGCCGACCTGGGCAGTCCGACCGGGGTCGAGCGGCGCAAGACCGCCTGACCCGCAGGATTCGATAGTGGGAGCGGGCTTGCCCGCGAACGGGTCCTCAGGACCGCTAAACGCTTCGCGGGCGAGCCCGCTCCCACAAGTCTCCGGTCCGGCACAAGACCGTGCAATCCGGAAGAGTGCGGGGTTACGACTTGGCCCCTTCGTAGTTGACCATCCAGGCCACGCCGAAACGATCCTCGAACATGGCAAAACGTTCAGCCCAGAAAGTTTTCGCCAGCGGCATGAAAACCTTGCCGCCCTCGCTCAGCCCCTTGAACAACCGCTCGGCCTCGGCGGCGCTGTCGACGTTGAGGGAGACCGATACCCCCTGCGGTTTCTGAAACGGCTGGCCGGACGGGCAGTCCGAGGCCATCAGGCTGAACCCGCCCACGGTCAGGCAGGCATGCAAAATCTTGTCACTGTCCTTGGGCACTTCAGCCTCCGCGGGTGCATCGGCAAAGGACAGCGAAAACAGCTCGCCGCCCAGCACGCGCTTGTACAGAGCGAAGGCTTCCTTGCAGTCACCGTTGAAGGTCAGGTAGGGAATGATTCTCATGGTGGATCTCCTGTCGTCAGGTTTCACGGTTGTCCGGACAACTGCGTGCGCAGGCGTTCTTCCTGCTCACGCAACTCGGGGGTCAGGCATTCGCCGAAATCCTCGGCTTCGAAGATCTGGCGAATCTCGATATCGCTGTCGCTGACCATCGGGTTCGGGCAGCGCTTGACCCAATCGATGGCCTCCTGCAGCGACTGGACCTGGAAGATCCAGAAGCCGGCGATCAATTCCCTGGTCTCGATGAAGGGACCCTCCACGACCGTACGCTGCTTGCCGGAAAAGCGTACGCGGGCCCCTTTGGAACTGGGATGCAGGCCCTCGGCGGCGAGCATCACCCCGGCCTTCACCAGTTCCTCGTTGTAGGCGCCCATGGCGGCCAGCAGTTGCGCGCTGGGCATTTCCCCGGCTTCCGATTCGGGGCTGGCCTTGACGATCACCATAAATCGCATGGCTGTTCTCCTGATGGTGGATGAGCCGTCCCTGTGGCGGCTCTACGGGTTAATCGAACGGCCGGGCACGGAATCGACAGGCCGCTGAAAATATTTTTCCAGCAATGCCGCTGGTCCGGTTCAGACGTTGCCCACAAGCGACTGTCGAGAAGGCCTGACGCCAATCGACTAAGCATAGAACTGTACCCCCACCGCTTCCCGGCGCCCTTGCCGGGCGGCACCGACCACAAGGAAACCTCGTGATGAACCAGCCCAACGTTGAACAACATGCCGTGGTATCGCGCCAGGAGTGGCTGGCGGCGCGTCGGGAACACCTGATCCAGGAGAAGGCCCTCAGCCGTCAGCGCGAGCAGCTCAGCGCCGCGCGGCGTGCCCTGCCCTGGCTGCGGGTCGACAAGGACTACCGCTTCGAAGGTGCCGATGGCCCGCGACGGCTGGCCGACCTGTTCGGCAACCACAGCCAGTTGATCGTCTATCACTTCATGTTCGGCGACGGCTGGGCCGAGGGCTGCCCCCACTGTTCGTTCCTGGCCGATCATTTCGACGGTGCCAACCTGCACCTGGCCCATCACGACGTTGCGTTCGTTGCCATTTCCCACGCGCCGTGGGCCCGGTTCCAGGCCTTCAGACGGCGCATGGGCTGGCGGTTCGAGTGGCTGTCCTCGGCCGGCAGCGACTTCAACCACGACTTCGGCGTGAGCTTTTCGCCCGAGGAACGGGCCAGCGGCCAGATCGACTACAACTACCAACGCCTCGCCGGCGGTGCCGAGGAAATGCCCGGGCTCAGCGTGTTCTACCGCAACAGCGAAGGTGAGATCTTCCATACCTATTCAACCTATGCGCGAGGCCTGGACATCCTGATCGGCGCGCACAACTTCCTCGACCTGACGCCCAAGGGACGCAACGAAGGCCCGATCATGAACTGGGTCCGGTTCCATGATCGCTACACCGACAGTGCCCGGCACGCCTGCTGCGGGTCCCATGGCGATAAATAATCAATGAGCCTGTTGCCACGTTCGTCATAAGATCGGCGTACGCTGACAAGTTCATGCCGGGCCTGCCCGTCACCAGCAATTCAGACCAGTCCTACAAAATATGCTGACTTTGCTCCCCTCCCCGGTCGAAAGTCCGGGGTTGGGCGGGCAAACACGACCATTCGTCAGCAGAACGGTTAATATCGAAAAGCTATTACTGCACTCTTTCCCCTATCAGCCCCTGTCAGAGAGGAACAATGGATTCTGCCGCCGTCTCGCTTGGTCAACGTTCGGATTTCGCCCTGGCCCTCTCGGGGGGCGGTGTCCGGGCCATGGTGTTTCATCTGGGGGTACTCAGGTATCTGGCCGAACAACAGGCGCTGGAGCGGGTCAGCCAGCTCTCGACCGTTTCCGGTGGCAGCCTGCTGGTGGGACTGCTGTTGCATGAGAACGGCGGGCAGTGGCCCGATTCGGCGCAGTTCTTGCAGCGGCTGTATCCGCTGCTGCGGGAAAAACTCTGCTCACGCAGCCTGCTGCTCAGTGGCCTGCGCCAGTTGCTCAATCCGCTGAACTGGCGCTTCCTGCTGTCGCGGGCCAACCTGCTGGCGTTGGGCCTGCGCAACGAATGGGGCGTGGATGGCCTGCTGTCGCAGGTCGGTGGCCGGCCGGACTGGTCGATCAACGGCACCACGGCCGAGAACGGCAAGCGCTTTCGCTTCAAGCGCAGCAACATGGGCGACTACTCCATCGGCTACGCCGCCACGAGCGACATGCCGTTGGCCGAGGCCCTGGCGGTTTCGGCGGCATTTCCCGGCGGCATCGGCCCGCTGGTGCTCGACAGCCGGCGCTTCAAATGGATGCAACGCGGCTGGGATGCGCCGTTGAACACGGCGGTGCCAACCAAACCGCCCTTCGCCAGGCTGCACCTGTATGACGGTGGTGTCTACGACAACCTCGGCCTGGAGCCGTTCTTCGACGCGGCCACCGGACGCAGCAAACGCTACGAATACCCGATCGTCGTCTGTGATGCCGGCGCACCACTCAAGCCGGGCTTCCAGGCCGGCGTACTGAGCCCCTGGCGGCTCAAGCGCATGGCCGACATCATGTCCGACCAGTCCCGGGCCCTGCGGATACGCAGCTTCGTCGAATACCTCGACCAGGCGCCCGGACGCGGCAGCTACCTGGGCATCGCCAGCGCGCTGATCGAGGCGCCGGCAGGCAGCGATGCGGCGTTTGCCGCAAGCTTCCCCACCAGCCTGAATCGCCTGAGCAACGAGGTCTTCGACCGTATCGCCCGGCATGGTCATGCCGTGGCGCGGGTCACCGACCGGCAATACGGCCTGTTGCCGGCAGTATCGGCGACAAGCCGCCCCCAGGAACCGGCCTGAGCGTCGCTCAAGGCAGCACCAGCACACCCAGGCTGGCACTGACCACCAGGGCGGTGCCGGCGAACTGCAGCGGCACCATCGGTTGGCTCAGCACCACGTAGCCGGCCAATGCACCGACCGCCGGTTCGACACTCATCAGGATGCCAAACGCCGAGGTTGGCATCCGCCGCAGTGCGATCATCTCCAGGCCATAGGGCAGCAGCGGTACGAACAGCGCCAGCCCGGCACAACTGGCCACCTGCAGCCACGGCAGGTGCCCTCCGCTTTGCCACAGCCCCAAGGGTGCGGTGATCACGGCAGCGGCCAGCAGCGACACCGACAGTCCTTCAAACCCCGAGAACAAGCTGCCGACCCGTTTCATCAGCAGGATATAGCCGGCCCAGCCCGCCGCCGAACCCAAGGCCAGCAGCAGCCCCAGGGGTTCACCGACCCAGCCCTGGTCATTACGCGCCAGGAGCAGTACGCCCAGCAGCGCCAGGAACGGCCAGACCAGCGCCCGCCAACGACGGATGGCCAGGCTCGCCACCAGCAGCGGCCCGAGAAACTCGATGGCGATCGCCAGCCCCAGGGGAATGCGTTGGATGGCGGCAAAAAAGCAGCTGGTCATCACCGCCATGGCCAGCCCCAGCCCGGCGGCGGCCCCCCAGCGCGACCACGAGTAACTGCGCAACCGCGGACGCACCAGCAGTCCCAGGATCGCCGCCGCCCAGCACAGGCGCAACCAGGTGGTACTGAAGGTTCCATAGCTGTCCATGGTTGGTGTCGACAGTGCCGCACCGAATTGCACGAAGAGCATCGACAGCACGCACAGCCCCGCGGCCAGCAACAGATTCCGGCGAGAGGTGCGTGCGACTGGGGGGTTCAGTACGGCGGCGTTGTCCTGCATGGCAAAAACTCCTGTCAATGAGCGCCTATCCTAGCCAGCCGGCCGACATTCAAATAAGCTGATATTCCTGATTCCAGCTTAAGGAATTCTGATAATGCGCGATCTCGACAGCAGCCTGCTGCGAACTTTCGCCACCGTCGCCGAGACCGGTACGGTCGGTGCTACCGCCCAGCGCCTGGGGCGGACCCAGGCCGCCGTCAGCATGCAACTGCGCCGCCTGGAGGAAGACCTGGAGCGGCGGCTGTTCGAACGCTCGCCCCGTGGCCTGCGCCTGACCGAGGCCGGTCATACCCTGCTGCCCTACGCCCACAGCATTCTCGGCACCGGTGCCGATGCCCGGCGGGCACTGGCGGCCAGCCAGGTGGCGGGCACGGTGCGCCTGGGCCTGCTGGAGGATATCGCCATCGGCAGCCTGCCGCGGGCCCTGCAACGGTTTTCCGCGGCCTATCCGCAGGTCAGCCTGGAAATCACCGTCGACAGCAGCGCAGCCATGTCCGCCCGGCTGCTCGAGGGTGCACTGGATATCGTCGTCGGCGACACCCATGGCATCAACGCCAGGCCCCAGGTGAGCTGGGAGTTGCCGCTGTTCTGGGTCGGCGCCCGTGGGTTGGTGCTCGAACCGACGCTGGACGCCCGGGTCCTGTCCCTGGTGACCTTCAGTGGCACCTGCCTGTGGCAGCCGCGGGTGGAGCAGCAACTGAAACAGGCCGGTATCGGCTGGCGGGTGGTGTGCAGCAGCACCAGCCTGCCGGCGGTGCAGTCGGCGGTCGAGGCCGGCCTGGGCATTGCGGTACTGCTCGAAGGCAACATCCGTACGCAAAGCATGCGGGTGCTGGGGGCTGCCGAAGGTCTGCCAGCCGCACCGGTGGTGACCTTCGGGCTCTACGTGCGCCCCGTCCCTGCCGTCCAGGCCCCGGCTGTCAGGGCGATGCAGCGATTTCTCGAAGAGGCGTTGAACATCCCCAGCGCCTGACTCACTCGCCCGCTGCGGCCAGCTCGAAACAGAACACCGCGCCCTTGCCGGGCACCGACAGCAGACGGATCTGGCTGTCGTGCAACTGCAGGATACGCCGCACGATCAACAGGCCGAGGCCGCCGCTGCGACGGTCGCCGTCCTGGTTGAAGGGACGCCGGAACAGGTTGTCCAGCAGCTTGGGCGGGATACCCGGCCCCGTATCGCTGACGGTCACCCGGACCTTGCCCGATGCATGCACCAGCGCCACCTCGATGCTGCCGCCTTCCGGGGTATGACGCAGGGCGTTGTCGATCAGGTTGGTCAGCACCCGTTCGATCATGCCGAGGTCGGCACTCACCATCGCCGCACCGCGCGGCAGTACCGCCAACAGCTTCGAATGGCGGGTTTCGGCCATCAGCTCGAATTTCTGGAACACGTCCTGGATCAGGTCGCTGAGGGAGAAATCCTCCCGTTCCAGACGCACCTCGCCATGCTCCAGGCGCGCCAGTTCGAACAGGGCCTGGGCCAGTTGCCGGACCTTGTTGCTCTGCGCCAGCGCGGTGCCCAGGTAACGCTTGCGCTCGTCCGGCGCCAGCAGCTCGCCCTTGAGCGACAGGGTTTCCAGGTAACCGTGCAGGGACGCCAGTGGCGTACGCAGGTCATGGGAGATGTTCGCCACCAGCTCGCGCCGGTCCTGGTCGAGTTGGGTCAGGGCCCGCCACTGTTCGCCGATACGCACCGCCATCTGGGCGAAACTCGCTTCCAGCACCTCGATTTCGTTGCCCCCCCCCGAACCGGCAAGAGGCAGTGTCGGCGGGTTGACCGGGGCGGCATCGGTGTCGAAATCGCGCATGGTCTCGGTCAGGCGACGCAGTGGCCGGGTGATCAGGCGAAAGGCAATCAGACCGGCGATCAACCCCAGCAGTGCCACCAGGCCCATGGCCCACAGCGTGGTGCGCAACACCGTGCTGGCACTCACGCGCGCCGCCAGGCGGTCATGCTCCTCGCCCTGCAGGACCACGTAGAGATAGCCCAACGCCTTGCCGCCACCGTGCAGCGCGGCGGCGCTGAACACCTTGCGTCCATCGGTACTGCGCGGGTCATCGCCCAGAATCGGCAGCGGCTGGCCGTCCAGCAGGCGCCGGATCGGCTCCAGGTCGACCTGGTCACGCTTGAGATGGCCCTGGGGCGCGGCGTCGCCAGTGATCCGCCCGCTCGGATCGAGCAGGTACACCTCGACGCTGGGGTTGACGTTCATCAGTTGGCCGAACAGCGCCCGCACACCGTCCATGGTCAGGCCCTCGGTACCCACCAGGCGGTTTTCCAGGGCGATGCTGCGGGCCAGGTCGCGGGACAGCCCCTGCACCACCTCCTTTTCGTGCATGTCGCTGGCGCGCACCTGCAGCCACACCGAGGCGCCGCAGCAGGCCAGCAGCAGGATCGAGAACACCACGGACAGGCGCTGGGACAGGCTCAGGTTCATTCGGCACGCCCCGCGGGAGCAAAACGATAACCGCGGCCCCAGACCGTGAGAATCCGTTCGGGCTGTGCCGGATCGACCTCGATCTTCGCCCGCAGGCGGTTGATATGGGTGTTGACCGTGTGTTCGTAGCCATCGTGCTGGTAACCCCAGACCTGGTTCAGCAGATCCAGGCGTGAATACACCGTACCGGGGTTCTTCATGAAGAAGTGCAGCAGGTCGAACTCCCGTGGCGTCAGGTCCAGTGCCTGGCCGTCGAGCCGGGCCTCGCGGGCCAGCGGGTCCAGGCTCAGGCCGTTGAGTTCGAGACTGCCGGCGTCGACCTTGAGGCTCCTGGCCAGGGCATCGACCCGCCGCAGCAGGGCCTTGACCCGCGCCGCCAGCTCGAGCATCGAGAACGGCTTGGCCAGGTAGTCGTCGGCGCCCAGCTCCAGGCCCAGCACCCGATGCATCTCGCTGGAGCGGGCGCTGGTGATGATGATCGGCGTGTAGCGCGCCATGGCCCGGGCCTGGCGGCAGATTTCCAGGCCATCGACGCCCGGCAGCATCAGGTCGAGGATCAGCGCATCCCAGCCGCCCTTCTCCAACTGTGCCAGGCCCAGATTGCCGTCGGCACAATGGGTGACCTCGTAGCCCTCGTCCCGCAGGTGCAGGCTCAGCAGCCCGGCCAGGTGCAGGTCATCCTCGACGATCAGAATGCGTTTGGGTGAATCCATGGTGTGACGTTCCTGCAGGTGAAATATCCGGGACGTTCACAGCATATGACGTCCGCCCCATTGTGCCGAATCGGCAGGGGGAAAATGTTCACGATTAATTTAACTTTGCGGGAGGATTTGGCGACCGTTGCCGGCCGACACTGAAAGCCTGATCAATTGCCGTGGAGATCATGCCATGTCCAGCAGAAGACGCTTTCTTCTTTCCAGTGCCGCCGCCCTGCTCGCCGCCGGTTTCGTCGACTGGCGCGCGGTGGCCGCCACCCTCGGCGGCAACGCTGCCCCAGGCGTCACGGACGAGACCTTCGAGGTCAACCACAGCGACGCCGAATGGCGGGCGATGCTGAACGACAGCCAGTACCAGGTGCTGCGCCATGAGGGCACCGAACGCCCCTACAGCAGCCCCCTCAACGATGAACACCGCGCCGGTGTCTTCGCCTGCGTCGGCTGCCGGCAGACGCTGTTTTCCTCCTCGGCCAAGTTCGACAGCCACACCGGCTGGCCGAGCTTCACAGCGCCGCTGGAGAACGCCGTCGGCACCCGTCGCGACAGCTCGCTGGGCATGGTCCGCACCGAAGTGCATTGCCATCGCTGCGGCGGCCACCTGGGCCACGTGTTCCCCGACGGGCCGGCACCGACCGGCTTGCGCTACTGCATGAACGGCGTGGCGATGAGCTTCACGCCGCGTGCGGGCTGAGCGGCTGGGCCTGTTCGCGGGCAAGCCCTGCTCCTACAGGGACCAACCCCAGCCAGAGCCCCACGGCCGGCAACGTTTCAACTTCATCGACAAGGATCTGCATCATGTTTTTAATCATCCTGGCGTACCTGGGCGGTCTGCTGACCATCCTGAGCCCGTGCATCCTGCCGGTGCTGCCCTTCGTGTTCGCCCGCTCCGGCGAATCGTTGCGCCGCAGCGGCCTGCCGCTGCTGTGCGGCATGGCCCTGACCTTCGCCCTGGTCGCCACCCTCGCCGCCGTCGGCGGTGGCTGGGTGGTGCGGGCCAATCAGTACGGGCGCTGGCTGGCGATGGCGCTGATGGCCTTCTTCGCCATCACCCTGCTCTTCCCCCACCTGGCCGATCGCCTGGCGCGGCCGCTGGTTTCGGCCGGTGACCGGCTGTCACGCTCGGCCCAGGCGGAAAGCGGGCAGCCGAGCGTGCGCTCGTCGTTCGTTCTCGGTATCGCCACCGGTCTGCTGTGGGCTCCCTGCGCCGGGCCGATCCTCGGCCTGATCCTCACCGGTGCGGCCCTGCAGGGCGCCAACATCGGCACCACGCTATTGCTGCTGGCCTACGCCGCCGGTGCCGCCACCTCCCTGGCCGGTGCCCTGCTGGTCGGTGGTCGGGTATTCAGCGCGATGAAACGCAACCTCGGGACCGGCCAGTGGCTACGCCGCGGTCTCGGCGCGGCGATGCTCGCCGGGGTGGCGGCGATTGCCCTGGGCCTGGACACCGGCCTGCTGACCCGGGTCTCGACGGTCGCCACTGCCGGCATCGAGCAGAAACTGCTGGATACCTTCAACCCGGCGCCGCAGCCAGGCGCAATGATGGCGGCGGTGGTTCACGATGAACAACCGGCCGGCAGCATGATGGCCATGGCCGCCAAAACGTCGACTGAACGCCCCCTGCCGGTCGAAGGCACCCTGCCCGATCTCTCCGGCGCCGTGCAGTGGCTCAACTCGGCCCCCCTGAGCGCCGCCGAACTCAAGGGCAAGGTGGTGCTGATCGACTTCTGGACCTACTCCTGCATCAACTGCCTGCGCAGCCTGCCCTACGTCAACGCCTGGGCACAGAAATACCACGACCAGGGCCTGGTGGTGATCGGCGTGCATGCTCCGGAGTTCGCCTTCGAACGCGACATCGACAATGTACGCCAGGCCGTGAGCAAGCTGGGGATCCGCTATCCGGTGGCGATCGACAATGACTACGCCATCTGGCGTGGCTTCAACAACCAGTACTGGCCGGCGCACTACTTCATCGATGCCCAGGGCCGGGTGCGCTACCACCACTTCGGCGAAGGCGACTATGCCGGCTCCGAGCAGGTGATCCAGCAACTGCTGGCCGAAGCCGGCAACCGGAACGTCTCCGGCGGCGTGGTCAGCACCCAGGCCAGCGGTGTGATGCAGGCGGCGGATGAAGCCGAAGTGAAATCGCCGGAAACCTACATCGGCTATGACCGTGCCGAGCATTTTGCTTCCCCGGGCCAGCAGCTCGCCGACCAACCCAAGACCTATGACGCGCCCCGGCAACCGCAGCTGAATCAGTGGGGCCTGGCGGGCAACTGGACCGTGCGCCCGGAACAGGCGGCCTTGAACCAGGCAGGCGGCTCTATCGTTTTCCGCTTCCATGCCCGTGACCTGCATCTGGTGCTCGGCCCTTCCGCCAGCGGCCAACCCGTTCGCTTCAAGGTGCAGGTCGATGGCAAGGCGCCGGGCGCGGACCACGGCACCGATACCGACGCCAACGGCCAGGGCACGGTGACCGAACAGCGCCTGTATCAGTTGGTGCGCCAGGCCGGTGACGTCGGCGACCACACCTTTTCCATCGAATTTCTCGACCCCGGTGTGCAGGCCTACGCCTTTACCTTCGGTTGATTGCCAAGAGGATGCATGAAATGAGCAAGTCCATGATGCAGAAAAAAAACGTCTCGCCGCTGTTGACGATGGCCGCTGTGGCCGGCCTGGCCCTGTCGATCCTGCTGGTGCAGCGCCTGGCCTTTGCCGCCGAGCCGGCGGTGCAGATCGCTCCGCCGGCGCTGGATGAGCCGGCCACCGCCGGCCAGGCCACGGCCGTGTTCGCCGGCGGCTGCTTCTGGGGTGTCCAGGGCGTGTTCCAACATGTGCGCGGGGTGCAGAACGTGGTGTCCGGCTATGCCGGCGGCGCGGCGGGTACCGCCCATTACGAACAGGTTGGCGAAGGCGATACCGGGCATGCCGAATCAGTACAGATCACCTACGACCCGAGCCAGGTCAGCTATGGCAAGCTGCTGCAGGTGTTCTTCTCGGTGGCCCACGACCCGACCCAGCTCAACCGCCAGGGGCCGGACAGCGGCACGCAGTACCGCTCGGCGATCTTCCCGGTGAACGCCGGGCAGGAAAAGATCGCCCAGGCATATATCGCGCAGTTGGATGGCGCCAGGGTGTTCCCGTCGAAGATCGTCACCCGGATCGAGGACAACAAGGTGTTCTATCCGGCCGAGGGGTATCACCAGAACTACCTGACCTTGCATCCCTACGTGCCCTACATCGCCATCAACGACCTGCCGAAGGTGGAGAACCTCAAGCGCATGGAGCCGCAGTGGTATCGGGAAGATCCGGTGCTGGTGCCGGATATACGGTGATCCTGAGGGCCTCTTCGCGGGCAAGCCCGGCTGCTGCAGGTTGTGCCGTACAGGGCTGTTTGTTCTGCACGTTCCTGTAGGCGCCGGGCTTGCCCGCGAAAGCGACGGAGCAGGCACCACCTATTTCAAACGGTGCCTCGCCCCTCAGGGATAACGCCGTTTGTCCGGCGCGGGCGGGAAGTACTGGTACAACCAGGTCTCGCTCAAGGTCCGCTCGCCGCTGCGAATGAACAGTCGCATCTCCACCGGGTCGACGCTGTCGTTGGTCGGGTACCAGTCGAAGATCACCCGGTAGCCGCCGATCTCATCCAGCTTGAGGACACTGAAATCCTTCACCTGACCATTGGAGGTGGTGACCACCGGCTCGATCCCGCTCCCCTCCGGCAGCCGCTCCAGCCCGCCGCCGTTGAAGTCCACGGCAAAACGCCGGGCCCAGACTTCGGGGTAATGCTCGCCCGGCGCCCAGCCCTCGGTGAAACCACCCATGCCCGAGCGCGTCGCATGCACCCGTGCCAGCGGTGTACCCACCGGCGGCAGCGCGCTCCAGTACAGCTTGTAGCCGTAGCTCAGCGAGTCACCGGCCTTGACCGGCTGCTTCGGGGTCCAGAAGGCGACGATGTTGTCCATGGTTTCGCCGGTGGTCGGGATCTCCAGCAACTGCACCGAGCCCTCGCCCCAGGGCGTGGTCGGCTCGACCCACAGGCTCGGCCGGCGGCTGTACCAGTCCACGGTGTCCTGGTAGCTGGCGAATTCGTGGTCGGTCTGCACCAGGCCGAAGCCCTTGGGGTCCTTGTCGGCAAACGCATTGAACTGCAGCTTGGCCGGGTTGTTCAGCGGTCGGCAGATCCACTCGCCATTGCCACGCCACATCGCCAGGCGATCGGAATCGTGGATCTGCGGATGGATGGTGTCGCACATGCGCCGCTCGTGAGTACCACAGCTGAACATGCTGGTCATCGGCGCAATGCCCAACTGCTCGATATCCACCCGCGCGTTGACATGGGCCTCGACCATCATCACCACCTGCTCGGCCTGGCAATCGATATCGAAACGGTAGGCGCCGGTGGCGCTCGGCGAGTCGAGCAAGGCATAGACCACAAAACGCGTGCTGTCCCTGGCCGGCGTCTCGAACCAGAACTTGGTGAAGTCCGGGAACTCCTCACGTTTGTGCGCATAGGTGTCGATCGCCAGCCCGCGCGCCGAAAGGCCGTACTGACCGGTCTTGTCCACTGCGCGGAAATAGCTGGCACCGAGAAAGGAGACGATATCGTGGCGATCGATTTCCGGGGCCTTGAACAGCTTGAAGCCGGCAAAACCCAGGTCGCCCTTGAGCTGGGACGGGTCGATACCGCTGCTGGCGTAATTGAACAGCGGCGGCCGGAAATGCACTTCCCGCGCCTGGCGCGTCTTCGCATCGACGCTGTACATGCGCACCGGCTGCCTGAAGCCCATGCCGACGTGGAAGAACTGCACATCCAACTGACCCTTGAGCTCATTCCACAGCGAATGCCGGGCGTCGTACTGGATCGCATTGAACTGCTGCGGGGTCATGTTCGCCAGCGTCGGCGGCAGCACCTGCCGCGTACTGACATAAGGTTTGCCAGCGAGTCCCTTCGCCTGGGCCTGCAACGCCTCGAAATCAAAATGTTCGATGTCACCGTCCGCGGTGGCGGCGAGCGCCCGTGCCGCGAACAAACCGCTGGCCGACAGGCCGGTATAGGCCGCCAGGGCCATGGAAGCTTTCAGGAGATTACGGCGATGCATAAAAAGACCTGTACTGAGGACGATCCGGACACCGCAAACGCAAGGTGTCGGACAGGGGAATCAGCCACTTCGCACGACCAGCGGCTGCAAGCAAACAGATACCAAATCCTGAGGAACGTTCGCAATCTCTTTGAAAAACTTGATGACAGGCTTTATTCAGCAAAGGTGTGGCTAGATGTTTCAAGCCTCGATCCGATATCGGGGCGCTCCCCTTAACGACCGCCAGGAAAACATGAAAATTTCTTCAGAAAGCTTTCACTGGTTTGTTGGCAAAATCCCACGCCTGTTGTGAAGGTCCGTACGAGGCAACCGCAATGACCCGCATCCTGACCATCGAAGATGATGCTGTAACCGCCAAGGAAATCGTGGCTGAACTGAGCAGCCATGGGCTTGAAGTGGACTGGGTGGACAATGGCCGTGAAGGCCTGGTACGCGCCGTGAGCGGCGACTACGACCTGATCACCCTCGATCGCATGCTGCCGGAACTCGATGGCCTGGCCATCGTCACCACCCTGCGGACCATTGGCGTCGCCACGCCGATCCTGATGATCAGCGCCCTCTCCGATGTCGACGAGCGCGTGCGTGGCCTGCGCGCCGGCGGCGACGACTACCTGACCAAGCCCTTCGCCTCCGACGAGATGGCCGCCCGGGTCGAGGTACTGCTGCGGCGCAAGAGCCCGGCCCGGGAGTTCGAGACCTCGCTGCGGGTCGCCGACCTGGAACTGAACCTGATCAGCCGCGAAGCCACCCGCGCCGACCAACTGCTCAGCCTGCTGCCCACCGAATACAAGCTGCTGGAGTTCCTGATGCGCAACACCGGGCAGATCCTCTCGCGGATGATGATCTTCGAGGAAGTCTGGGGTTATCACTTCGACCCGGGCACCAACCTGATCGATGTACACATCGGCCGCCTGCGCAAGAAAATCGACAGTCCCGGCCTGCCACCGCTGATCCGCACGGTACGAGGCTCCGGTTATGTCATTGCCGAACCCCTCTAAGGGCTGGCGCTCGTCCACCAGCCGCCTGCTGGCGCTTTACAGTTTCCTCTTCGTGGCCTGGAGCTGCAGCCTGATGGGCGTGCTCTACTACGAGGTCTCCGGCTACCTCGACACGCTGGCGCGCCACTCGCTGATGCAGCGCCAGCACCTGTTCTCGCGCTTCCAGGGCCAGCAGTTGCTGGACGCGCTGACCACCAGCATGACTTTCGACATGCGCGGGGTCGACGCCTACGGCCTGTTCAACGAACAGAAAATGCACCTCAGCGGGCCGATCAAGCAAATGCCGCCGGACCTGATCATGGACGGCCACATCCACGAACTGGCCAACTGCATCGATTCCGACGACCCCAACCTGCCCCAGGACAGTTGCGACGCCGTCGCCACCCAGACCCATGACGGCCGCTGGCTGCTGCTGGTGCGTGACAACGGCTCGCTGTTCGGCGTGACGCGGATCATCCTCCATGCGCTGTTCTGGGCGGTGTCGCTGACCATTCTGCCCGGCATTGCCGGCTGGCATCTGCTGCGGCGTCGGCCGATCCGCCGTATCCGGGCGATCCAGGCCAGCGCCGAAGCGATCGTCGCCGGCGACCTCGGCCACCGCCTGCCACTGTCCAACCGCCGCGACGAGCTGGACATGCTGGCGGCCATCGTCAACGCCATGCTCGACCGCATCGAGCGGCTGATGAACGAGGTCAAGGGCGTCTGCGACAACATCGCCCACGACCTGCGCACCCCGCTGACCCGCCTGCGCGCGCAGCTCTACCGCATCCAGCAGCAGGCCCCGCACGACTCTCCCGAGGCCCTGCAACTGGACGGCGTGATTGCCGAGACCGACACCCTGATGGCGCGCTTCAAGGGGCTGTTGCGGATCTCCGAGCTGGAAGACCACCAACGCCGTTCCGGCTTCGTGGTGCTCGACCCACTACCGCTGCTGCGCGAGTTGCATGACTTCTACCTGCCCCTGGCCGAAGAAGCGCAAATCAGCCTGCGCCTGGAGTTGCCGCAAGTGTTGCCGCACATCACCGGCGACCGCGCCCTGCTCTTCGAGGCCCTGGCGAACCTGCTGAGCAACTCGATCAAGTTCACCCCGCCGGGCGGTGAAGTAGTGCTGCTGGCGGCCAGCGACCAGGGCAGCACACGGATCGAGGTGATCGACACCGGCCCGGGCATTCCACCCTCGGAGCGCGATGCGGTGTTCCAGCGTTTCTACCGCTGCGATGACGGCAACCAGCACAGCGGCTTCGGCCTGGGCCTGTCGATCGTCGCGGCGATCATCAGCCTGCATGGCTTCAACCTGAAGATCGGCACCGGCGAGCGAACAGGCGCCCGGCTGATTCTGGAGTGCCGGGACAACCTGATCGCCGTCGACTAGCCGACGCAGACGGCGCGACGGATCGCGAATGCCCTTTGCGGTTGTGCGAGTGAAGGATGGATCATTCCTTGCTCAGGTCCACCAGGGGCGTACCGCGCACTTCCGTCTTGCGCCCATCCTGGATCTGGGTCACCCGCTGCACCGCCTGATCCACGGCCGCCTTGTCCGCCAGCAGGCTATAGCTGATCTGGAACTGCCGCTTCTGCCCGGCACCGATGGTCGGCACCAACCCCAGCGGACGCTGGTAACGACGGTTATAGGAAAAGCTGGTGCCCGGCTCCAGCCCGGTCACGTAGCCCTGGCCCTGGGTGTCGGTGTTCTTCCACAGGGAGAACACCGGCAACTGTTGTGTGTTGAAGCCGACCGACACCCCGAGGTTAGCGGCCTTGTTGTGCAATACCGCCAGGGTATCGCCCTTGGCATCGGCGTAGGGCACGACGTTGTAGACCGTCTCGTCGTAGTCCCGGGTTGGCGCGCGGTAGGTCTGCCAGTCCGGCAGGTCGCCCTTGGCCTTGTCGTTGAACGGTGACACCTGCTTCACCGGCGCAACGAAACGCGCGCCCTGCTCCAGGAACGGCGTGCTGAAGTTGTTGTGGTACAGCGCCTGGTATTCCTTCGGATAGTCGCCGTTGTTGGTCAGCGTGTCATTGAGCGCAAAGCTCACGCTACCGGGCAACGTCGACAGTTCGGTGACCACGGAGAAGTCGACTTTCTTGAACGCCTGCTCCTTCAATTCGCCCTGCAGGCGAATGGCGTAAGGCGGTTGTTCATCGATATGCAGGGTGACCCTGTTGGCCGGAATATTCGCCGCCCGGCCGTGCAAGGTGAGCAATTCGCCGTTGTCCAGCCCCGGGTGACCGACCCACTCATAGCCGCAACGCACCACCAGTTCGTTGAACCCCTCCAGCCAGCCCAGGCCGCCACGGCCGTTGAGTTCGATGAAGGCCGGGTTGACCACCTCCTTGACCGGAGAATCCCAGCCCATGCGCACATTGCCCACGGAGGCGTGCAGAACGTTCATGCCCCGGGTCGGGACCACCGAGAGCTTCATCGTGCCGTTGTCGATGTCGACAATGCTGACCCCTTCCTGGCGGCCGCCGTGCAAGGTGCGCAGGGTTATGGAGAACGGCTTGGCGGTCTTGATCCCCAGTTGCTGGCTGGTGATCTGGCGGTTCTGCGCAGGGGTGTCGCTGTCGAGCAGCACATAGTCCCAGGCCAGGGCGTGGGAAGCGGTGGTCAGAGCGGTAACGCCGAAAATCAGTCGGAGGGTGTTCATGGGCGGTCCTTATTGGAATTGTTCGACTTTTATAAACCTAGTGAAACGATTCAGCAAGTCAAACAAGGGACAGACACTCCGACAGGCCAACCCAGCTGGCCTGCTCTGGACAGGCCTTCCCGAGCTAGATCGACAGCACCCATCGATGCCGATCATCCCCTACTTCTTCCTGCGGCGCCTGCTCGATCCGGAATCCGCAACGAGACAGCACCTTGGCTGAGCCGATATTGTTCTTGTAGACATACGCCACCAATTGCTTGAGCTTCCAGTGTTGCCGGGCCTGCTGAATCAGATGCCTCAAGGCCAGTGTGGCAAGCCCCTGCCCGCAAACGTCCCGAGCGACCCGGTAACCGACTTCAGCGATGCCTTTGGACGAGTCGATATCTTTCAGATTGGCCCGGCCGACGATCCTGCCGCTGGGGTCCTCCAAAACGAACGGATGCCAGGTGCCCTTGGCAAAACCGGACAGATAGTCCTCGATATGCACGGTGACGCCCTGCAATGAGTAGAAGGCCGGATCGCGTGCATCGATGCGTGATTCGAACCATTCACGATTATGGGTTTCGAATGCCAGCAAGGCCTGGGTATCGGTGCCCTCCAGCCTGCGCACTCTGAATGAACTCATTGATCTCCCTCTCCCTGATGCGCAATGTTCCGATTTCTTGTTACTGTTTGCAGACACAGCCGTTGGATTTTATTCAGTGTGTCGAACGCGAGAAATGATGGGCCTGCGACGTGAAGGTGCGCCTAGCCCCTGTCCAGGCCTTCGTTTTCCTGCGCAGGTGGCCACGGTATAGCGACTCCCCCCTCATGAACAGAACGAAATGAGCGCACTGCACAATCTCGTGGAACAGGCCTACGAGCAGGCCAAGCATGGCAAGTGGGATCCACTGCTGTCAGAGTGGAACGAGTGGCCGCAGATTGCACGGCGCTGCTGCCATTATCAAAAAGCCTCTTCCGGTTGGACCTTTCTGCACCAGGCCGCCTACTTCGGTCATGAAGCCGCCTGCCGGGCATTGATTCGTGCCGGTGCCTCGCTAGACAGCATGACCGGCAAGGAGCAGACGGCGGCGGATATCGCCCGGGATCAGGGGCACTCCAGGCTGGCCGAGCTTTTGCGGCGGGCGGCGCAAGTCAGCAAGGTTCACTGGGTCAGCCCCAATGATCCGGACCTGCTGCCCAGCAGCAGCGCGTGGAGCGAAGCCACGGAGCGTCGTGCGCAAGAAGCCATGCTGGTGGCCTATGCCGGCGGCGTGGTCAGGATTGCCAAGGGCGCCAGGTACTTTGCGGACTCGTTCGAACGCACCCTGGTGGGCTGGCACGGTACTTATGATCCGCCTTGCGGGATGGACGGCGAATCGGCTCTACCCATCGCCTAGGCTATGTACGCCAACGTCTGCCTTGGCATCCGCTGAAGGAGCGTCATCCATGAGGTCCGTTGACACGAACCGTCTGAAAATCTGGCAAGCCCTCTCGTCGCTGTTTCTCGATACCGAGATCGACCCGCTGACCTACGACGCCATTGCACGAGCCATCCGGGAGTCCGGCTATTCGCAGGAAGAGGTCCAGCGCATCTTGTGGAACGAGGTTTTTCCGGTTCTGCAGGCGAACCTCAAGTGTGTCGCCGGGGAATGGGCCGGCTGGTCGGATGCCTGGCTTGTGGAAAATCTCAGGGTGGTCGACGAGCCGCAGTCCAGGCACCCGCGTGGCTTGGTTGCCAGGGAAATCGGGAAGTGTTGGCAGAATATCATCCGGGCACTCGGCAAAACCGATACCGTTGCCGGGCAATAGCCGCGCATCATGGAATGGCTATTAGCCACTATCTATTCGCTCACCCGGCAGATGGATTCGAAGCCAACCCGAAGCCCTTCTCTTCCATGACAACAGGACGTTCCATGCACCCGTTGAAAACCCTTCTTGCCACCAGCCTGCTGGTCCTTGCCGGCTGCGCCAGCCAGCCACCCGTGCCGCCACCGGAGTTTCCGGGGCTGGAGCAGTCGGACAAGATCGCCATCCAGGACCTGCGCCCCCACAGTGAGAGCGAAAAAGAGATTTTCAGTCTGCTGATCACCAGTGATGCCTATGCCATCTATCGTGTAGCGGACACCGCGACCAAACCCACAGGCCCGCGGCTGCTGGCCCACCGGGCTTATGAAACGCTGCCGGAACTGGGCAGTCAGCCATCGATCAAGGTGCTGCACTTCGTCACCTATGCCAACCTGCAATCGCAACTGCGCAAGAACGCGCTGCTGGCCGGCTTCACCGGCCCGATCGGCGTAGCGCTGATGGCGGACAAGAGCTTTCCGGCCGGAGACGTCCTGACCACCCGGATCGACAGTCAATCGCTGGACAAGACCGAAGGCAAGGAGGAATACACCCGGGCGTACTTCAGTGCAGAGGAAAACCCGAAAAAGTCTCCGGTGAATCTCATCTATATCGATACGGAAATACTGGGCAAACGCGTCACCACCCGCTGCCTGGTTCCACCGATCGCCTCCAAGCCTCATCTGTTTCTGGTCGAGGCCTATGACATGTGCATTTCCAATCACCTGGCGCTGTATCACGCCAACAACCAGTCGCAAGATACGGCAGCCAAGTAACGGGTCAGGGCGGACTTATTGGGCAAAGTTCACATAAGTTCGCTCCCAAGTTCCTCTCGAAGTAGCCAAGGCCCCTGATCTGTCCCGGATCAATGGGCCAACCACCCTCCTCGCGCAGTGAAAGTTTTTCCTTTCGATCATGGCGCTTTGCTTTGATTGAACTACCTTTTCACACAAGGACCGAGCCATTCCGGCTTGTATCACCCCAAGTTGTTTTCAACGATCAGTCGGCGAATCAGTCAGACCTGTTCCCCCGATCGTGCGCGGTATCGAGGATATTGCTGGCGTCATTGGTGGTTAGTGTGGGGGGGCAGTTCTGGGGTAACCCAGTCAGCCCACGGACGGCCTGTTCGGCGAGGGTGTACCTATCATGATTTATCGTACCGTGCCTGCTTTCAGGACAATTGTTCAAGGCCTGTTATGGATGGGCCTGGGGATGGAAGCGGCCCAGGCCGCGGCGGGAAACTGTTCGCAACTGGCCAGTTTGCCCACCGTGTTCGAGGTGGGCCAGGGGCTTCAGGATGAACTGCGGGTGCCGGTGCCCATTACGCAACTGGCCGTGGGCGACCCGAAGATCGCCGATGTACAAACCAGCGGCGGCAGTGCCTTCATTCTCACCGGCATGGCTCCAGGCGCCACCAGCCTGATGGTCTGGACCGCCTGCTCGCCGACGCCACGCCAAAGCATGGTGTTCGTCAAGGGCAAGGCCACCGCGGCGCTGACCAGCGTCTCGACGGTCCCTTCCGAAGACCCGCTGCTGCCGAGCCAGGTGCAGACCGATATTCGCTTCGTCGAAGTCAGCCGCAGCAAACTCAAGGAGGCCAGTACCTCGATCTTCGGCAAGAGCGGCAATTTCCTGTTCGGTTCGCCGGGCACGGTGCCCGGCGTGACGGTGACGCCCGGCCAGATTGGCCGCCTGGCGCCCAACATCCCCCTCAACAACGACTCGTTCAATATCGGCATTGGCGGCGGCAATGTGCTGGGGCTGATCAACTCCCTGGAGGGCAGCGGTTTCGCCTATACCCTCGCACGCCCGAGCCTGGTGGCCCTCAGCGGCCAGAGTGCGAGCTTCCTGGCCGGGGGTGAAGTGCCGATTCCGGTACCCAGTTCGGGCAGCGATACCATCTCCATCGAGTACAAGGAATTCGGTGTCCGCCTGACCCTGACCCCGACCATCATCGGCAGCGGTCGCATTACCCTGAAAGTCGCCCCCGAAGTCAGCGAGCTGGACTACTCCAATGGCGTGCAGATCTCCGGTATCGTGGTCCCGGCGCTGACCGTGCGCCGTACCGACACCAGCATTTCCCTGGCCGATGGCGAAAGCTTCGTCGTCAGCGGCCTGATCAGCAGCCGCAACACCGCCCAGGTGAACAAGTTTCCGGGGCTGGGCGACATTCCCGTGCTTGGCGCATTCTTCCGCAACAACACGCTCAACCGTGACGAACGCGAACTGCTGATGATCGTCACGCCGCACCTGGTTCAACCCTTGGCGGCCAACGCCAAGCTGCCCTCGCTGCCTGGCGAGCAACTGCGCAATTACGACCCGAACTTCTACCGCATGTACTTCCTCGAGAGCGGTGACTTCGACAATCGCATGGGGCTTTCGCAATGAAAACGGTGATGGCGCTGGCGGCAACGGTGCTGCTCACGGGTTGTGCCAGCAATACCCTATCTTCCCGACCGGCCAGCTGCACGCCTCCCCCTTCGGATCAGCAGTTGACCCTGAACCTGGCCGACGAAATGATCAACGATGGCCGCCTGTATGCCAGCCTGGCGAACCTGGAAGGCCTGCCCGACGACCTGGTCCAGGTTCGCCTGCGCAAGGCTCGCATACTGCGCATGCTCGGCCGCAGCGACGCCGAACCCTTGTACAAGGGGCTGCTCGGCACTTGCCTGGCGGCCGAAGGCGAGCATGGCCTGGGTCAGTTGGCGGCGGCCCGAAACGATAATGCCACTGCCCTGGACCATCTTGAACGGGCCGCGAGGATGGCGCCCACCGATGAAAAGATCCGCAATGACCTGGGGGTCGTCTACCTCAACCAACGGCGGATCAACGATGCACGCTTCGAGTTTCTGACCGCCCTGGAACTCAAGCAGTCAGACTCGCTGGCCGCCTTCAACCTGGTGACACTGTTGATCTATCAGGATAACTGGAAGCAGGCCGCGGAGCTGGCGAGCCGTTCCAACCTGAGCCCGAAACAAGTCACCGAGGCGCAATCCCGGGCGGCGAAACTCAAGGCCCAGGCTCGGAATGTAGCGGCTGTCGAGGGCGCGCGCCCGGGCGCCGATGCCGCTCCCGGCAGTGCGATCAAGTAGAGACGAGGAGTCGAGATGAATACCAAGAGGTTGTTGATGGTGTCCCTGGCCTGCCTGTCCACGAGCGCCTGGGCGATTGACCCGGGCCCCTCGTCAGAGCAGCAGCAGGACACCGAACGCTGGCTGCAACTGCAGATTCGCGGTGTGGTGGCCTCTCCTCAACTGCAGACCGCCTCGGCCGCCGAACGCGACCAGGCCATGCAACGCTGGCTCAACAGTTTCAACTATCCCATCCCCGAGCGTTACCAGCAGAAGGAATCGGGCAGCGTCAGCGGCAAATGAGCCAGCCCCGGTGGCTGGCTCGCGCCAGTGTCATGGATCGGCGTTCGGCGATCATGGGCTGCCGAAGGCCTGGAACACCCCGATCATGGCCGGGCCGATCGCAATCAGGAAGAAGCTCGGCCACAGGCAGAAAATCAGCGGGAAGATCAGCTTGGTACCGATTTTCGCGCCGGCCTCCTCGGCCGCCTGGGTACGCCGGTCACGGAACTCGTCGGCATAGATGCGCAGGGTTTCGGCCACGCTGGTACCGAAACGAATGCTCTGCGCCAGCAGACTGACCAACCCCTGCACATCCTCCAGCCCGGTGCGCACCGCCAGTTGCTTGAGCGCCTCGGTGTTGCTGACCCCGGCACGGATCTGCGCATTGACCAGCGCCAGTTCCTCGGCCAGCTCGACCTGGCTGACCGCCATTTCCTCAGCCACCCGCTCGATGGTCGTCGGCAGCGCCAGCCCCGACTCCACGCAGACCACCATCAGGTCCAGCGCATCGGGAAAGGCCGCCCGCAAACGCCGTTGCCGCCGTTGCTTGCGCTTGCCGACGTACAATGCCGGCAGCAGCCAGGCGACACCCGCCACCAGGGTCAGCAACAGCAAACCAAGGGCCAGGGAAAGCCTGGGCACCAGCGGCAACACCAGCACCCCGAGCCCCAGCAGCAGCAAGGGCAGCAGCAAGCGCACCGCCCAGTACACCTGCACCGCTGAAGACGAGCGATACCCGGCGTGGATCAACAGCAGTTGGGTGGCGGACGCCTGCGCCGTCTCGGTCGAACCGAACTGCTGCCCCACCCGCTCCAGCAGCACCAGCAGGCCACCCGGCACCTCTGCTCCCACCGTGCCGCCGATATGTCCGCGCTTGATCGATGCCAGGCGACGCTGCATCGGATCCTGCAGCCCCATCAGCAACAGGATGACGGTGACCACCGCCAGCACCGTGCTCAAACCGATCGCGCTGACGAACAACAGGCGAGCCAGCGCCTCATTCTCCGTCACCCGACTGAACAACCCGAGCAGATAGTCCATGACTCGCCCCTCCACAGGGTGAAAACCGCCTAAACCTGAATGCGGATGATTTTGCGTATCCAGAAAATCCCGACCAACATGGCGCAGAAGGCGCCGATGATCATCTTGTGGCCGACCGGATCATTGATCAGCACCGGCAGGTAGCTGGGGGTGGTGACCAGGATCACCGCCGCCAGCACGAAGGGAATGGAAACCAGCACCCAGGCCGACATGCGCCCTTCGGCCGACAGGGTCTTGATCTTGCGCTGAAAGCGGAAGCGTCCGCGGATCAGCCGGCTCAGGCGCTCCAGCACCTCGGTCAGGTTGCCGCCGGTCTCGCGATGGATGAGGATCGACGTCACCAGCATCATCACCGTCATGCTCGGCATGCGCTCCAACAGGCCGAGCATGGCCCGGCGCACGTCATTGCCATAGTTGATATCGGCGAAGGTCAGGCCGAATTCATGGGCCACCGGCCCCTTCTGGTCCTCGGAGACCAGCCGCAGGGTGTCGTTGAACGGGTGCCCGGCGCGCAACGCGCGGCACATGGCATCCAGGGCATCGGGCAGGCCCACCTCGAAGTCGGCAAATCGCCGGTTGCGGTCCCTGAAGATTTTCAGCAGCGGCAACCAGGCGACCATCAGGGCCGCCAGCAGCGCCACCCACCCGGAGGCGCCCATCATCAGCGCCAGGGCCCCGGCCGCTGCGCCCATGGCGACTCCGAGCAACAGCACCCGATAGGCGCGGTATTCATGCCCGGACTGCTCGATCAGTTGCGTCAGGTCCGCCATGAACGGCAGTTGTTCGAGCGCGGCCTCCAGGGGCGACAGGCGCGTCAGGTATTTCTGCCGCAGCACGGTCTGCATGTTCGGCAGGTTGTTGGCCTTCTCCAGCACATGCAGGCGACCGCGAATGCGCTTGCGCATCCTGCTCGCCTCGCCGAACACCGGTACCACCACGCTCTGGGCCAGCAGGAAGGCGGCGATGAACACCATGCCCAGGAAGATCAGAATGAATTCGCCGGAGATGTGGTTCATGACTAGCGTCCCTCCATCCACTCGGGGCGGAACAGCGAGAGTGGCAACTCGATACCGCGCTTGGCCAGTACCTCGCGAAAGGCCGGGATCATCCCGCTGGGGCGATAATCGCCCTGCACTTCGCCGTTTTCACCCACGCCACTGCGGGCAAACGAGAAGATCTCGCTCATGGTGATGATCTCGCCCTCCATGCCGTTGATCTCCTGCACGCTGACCAGGCGGCGCTTGCCGTCCTCCTGGCGCTCGAGCTGGATCACCACATCGATGGCCGAGGCGATCTGCTGGCGCATGGCCTTGATCGGGAAGGTGGCACCGGTCATCGACACCATGTTCTCGACGCGCCCCAGCGCATCGCGCGCGGTGTTGGCATGGATGGTGGTCAGGGAACCGTCGTGGCCGGTGTTCATGGCCGTGAGCATGTCCAGCGCCTCGACGCCTCGGACTTCGCCGATGACGATACGGTCCGGGCGCATCCGCAGGCTGTTGCGCACCAGCTCACGCTGGCTCACCTCGCCCCGCCCCTCGATGTTGGAGGGGCGGGTTTCCAGGCGTACCACATGGGGCTGCTGCAGTTGCAGCTCGGCCGAGTCCTCGATGGTGACGATCCGCTCGTTCAGCGGGATGTAGCTGGACAGCACGTTGAGCAGGGTCGTCTTGCCGCTGCCGGTACCGCCGGAAATCAGTACGTTCAGGCGACCGCGCACGATCGCCTTGAGCAGCAGCGCGATGGCCGGGGTCAGGGTTCCTACCTGGATCAGGCTGTCGGTGTTGAGCAGGTCCACGGCAAATCGACGGATCGACATGCTCGGCCCGTCGATGGCCAGCGGCGGGATGATCGCGTTGACCCGCGAGCCATCCTTGAGCCGGGCGTCGACCAATGGCGAGGACTCGTCGATACGCCGCCCCAGGCTGGACACGATGCGATCGATGATGTTCAGCAGATGCTGATCGTCGCGAAAGCGCACATCGGTCTTCTGCAGTTTGCCGAAACGCTCGACATACACCGAGGCATGGCCGTTGACCAGAATATCGGACACGCTGTGGTCCGCCAGCAGCGGCTCCAGCGGGCCGAGACCGAGCACCTCGTCGGTGATCTGCTTGATGATCAACTGGCGACTGACCGAACTGACCGGCGCCGAATGTTCATCCAGCAGACGCTGGCAGATATCGCGGATCTGCCGCGCGGCTTCGGCCTGCTCCAGCGCGTCGAGCAGCGACAGGTCCATGACCTTGAGCAATTGCTGGTAAATCCGTTCCCGCCATTCGGCCTCCACCGGGGTGACCTGGCTGCGGGTTTCGTAGGGGATCTCCGGCGCCGTACGCTCCCAGGCCATCAGCTCCGCGGCGGGCACCGGCGGCTCATCGCCCTGCTGGGCGGCCAGCGCCACGAGGGGCTTGCCGGACTGTTTGCGCAAGCGGTTACGAAATTCGCTGATCATGGCTCACCCCTTGAAGATACGGTTGAAGGCGCGTTTGAACAGACCGTTGTTCCCGGCCAGCGGGTTGCCGTACAACTGCCCGGTCATCTCGCGCATCGCGACGGTAATCGGCGCCCGCGGTGCCTGCAGCCCCAACGGCACGCCAGAGTTCTGGCTCTGGTTGACCAGGCCGAAGTCGTTGGGCAGTTTCACCAGGTTCACGCTGCGCAAGGCTTCGCCGATGTCCTTGAGGCTGACGGGCGCCGCCTTGTCATAGCGATTGACCACCACCTGCAACTGGTCGCCACGCACCCCCAGGTCTTCGCGAAGAATCCGCATCAGGGAGCTGGCATCGCGCAGGTGGCAGACGCTCTGTTGCACCACCACGTACACCCGGTCCGCCTGTTCCAGCACGGACCCGGTGAGGTGGTCGATCTGCCGCGGCAGGTCGACCACCACCCAGTCGTAGCTGGCACGGGCCAGTTGCAGCAAGGTATCGAGTTGTTCCGGCTGGGCGTCCTGGGCCAGGCACAGCTCGCCGGGCCGACCGCCCAGGACGTGCAGGGTCGGACTGAAATGGCTGCAGAACCCGCGCAAGGCTACGCTGTCCATGCCGTCGACCTGCTGCAGCACCTCCAGGTGACTGTGCGACTGCGCCACCTCCAGGTAATGCGCCACGCTGCCGAATTGCAGGTCCATGTCCAGCAACAGGGTGCTGCTGTCCTTGAGGCTCAGTTGATGGGCCAGGTTGCAGGCCAGCAGGGTTCCGCCGGAGCCGCCCTTGGCGCTCATCACGGCGATCAGCTTGCCTTGTGCCCCGCTGCTGGCGCGGGCCTCCGCCACCAGACGGTTCAGGGCGGCGACCAGTTCCATCTCGGCGATCGGCTCCGGCAGCACATCGCGGGCCCCGGCCTGCATCGCCAGGCGCATGGCCTCCTGCTCGTTCAACAACCCGCACACCAACAGCGGCGGGCGTTCATGGACGGGGCGCTGGAGCAGTGCCGCCAGTTCCTCGCGCCACAGGTGGCTGACGCGCAACAACAGCAGGTCGGGCATCCGCTCCAGGCCGTAGAGCGGGTCGACATGCCCATTGCTCACCAGGCGAGTGCTCACCTCCAGGCTGGGTATGCGCTGGCAGACGCCTTGCAGATCCCGCAACGCCGTGGCATCGCGGCTACTGATCAGCAAGCGCAGCCCGGACTTGCCGGTCGCCAGGTTCAACGGGGTTTCCTTGATGTTCAGCATGGCGTGACCTCCCCCGATTCGGAGTGATGTCCAAGGGCTTCGCGTGGCAGGATCGCCCTGAAGGTGGGCAAGGTAATGGCCACGCCAAGGCCGGGAATGAACAGGTTGAACACGTAGCCCGACAGGCTCACCTGGACATAACGAATGGCCCGGAATCCCGTGGGGCTGGTGGTATCGTTGGGATTGGCCACTACCGCGCCGCTGGCGTCCAGGTAGCTCAGCACCAGGTTCGTGGTGTTCAGGTTGCTGATCAGCGGGCTCGGGCCGGTGTTGCCCGCGGCATTGAAGATCGCCCGCTGCAGCACGGCCGGGTCGCTGATATTGCACACCGCCGCCAGGCGCGCACCCCGCCTTACCGACTCATCGAGGCTATTGACCGTGAAGTACAGGCGGCCCATTTCCAGCACGCCGAACAACACGATGAACACCAGCAGGCCGACAATGGCGAATTCCACCGTGTAGAGCCCACGCATCTGTTTGCGATTCATCACAGCACCCTCATCACAGTGGTTGCGACCAGCGGAATGCTCAGTGCAATCGGCGTCGGGAAGAACCCGCTGAGCGAGCCGCTGCAGGTACCACCACCGATCACCGGACAGAAGGTGTAGTTGATGGTGACCTGCACATGGTTGCTGCCCAGCGCACTGACGGTCACGTTGGCGGTGGTCAGCCCCGACACCACGGCACTGCCGGTATTGGTCGGCACACCGTAGACGGCGACGTTCTGCGTCTGGGTCTGCAGCGAGCTGCTCAGTACGACGGTGCCCAGCGTCGGGTTCCAGGCCTGGCCGGCGACGTAACGACCGGCATCGCGGCTGGCCTGCAACAGGGTGTTGTACTGGAACAGCATCCGGCCGAATTCACCCAGCGCCAGCAACAACAGCAGCAACAGCGGCAGAACCAGGGTGAACTCGATCAGGGCCAGGCCCTGCTGGTGCCTGGGCTGTCGGAACGCATGAAGTCCCATGACGCCTCCTACGAGTCGTTGCTCGGGGTGCCGCTGCCATTGATATAGGTCTTGTACAACTGAATGATCAGCGGGCCGCTGTCCGCCGAAGGATTGGGACCCGGTACGTTGTCCCCTTCGCACTCGCTCACGAACTGGCCGAAGATCTCCGACGTGCTCCCGCTGCCACCGGCCGGCTGCACGACGAAATAGCAACCAAAGCCCAGCACCGGGATCGAGGTGGCACCGTTGTTTTTCCCGGTGCAGTCGCCAATCACCACCTTGAGCATCCGCCGTTCGAAGACCCCGCCGCTCTGGCAGCCGCTGCCGGAACCGGCGACACAGGCCGCCGTGCTCGCCCGCCAGTCGTTGTAGTCCAGCAGTGCCTGGCCGCCCGCGGTGAGCGAGCCGTTGCTCGAGGTGACGGTCTGGCCGTTGTACTGCAGGGTGCCCGAATTGTTGGTGATCATCGGCGTGCTGTAGCTGACCACCAGGTCGGGCGGATAGTCCGAAGCCTTCATCCCGCCGGCGTACTCGCCGAAGCGGGTATTCAGGCCCTGGGAAGTCGGACCGACCTTGTTGCCCGGCGAAGTCGTGACATCCTGCCCGACGCTGCGGCAGACCGAGCCGCCGCCGGCCAGGTCCTCCCTGACCGCGCTGCCACCCGAACCGAAATCGAGCAGTTGGAAGTTGCCGGGACCAATGGCGGATGAGGTGCCCGAGCCGGTTTTCAGATCCTGCAGGTCACCGAAACGATAACCCCAGAAATTGCCCGCGCCGGGGTTGTACTGGCTGGGGTCACCGCACACCATCAACGGTGCCAGATCACAGGGGCTGGTGGGGCTCGGTCCGGCGGTGGCCATCGCCACCACCTTCTTGCTGCCCAGGCCGGCGCTGCCCAGTGTCTGGACGAAGCTCCAGAAAAAGCCGGTCAGGCTGTAGCTCGGTACCGTGACCCGGACATAGGTGGCATCCGCAGGCCCGGGATAGGAAAACGGTCCGTAGACACTGTTGGCCAGTTCCACCACCGCGAAGGTTCCCGCATTGCCGCCGATGGCCGCCGCCAGCTCGGTGTTGCCGCTGGCATTGGCGTTGAGCGTCAGCGTGTTCAGTGCGGCAGCCCGCGTGGTGGCGGCAATGCCGGTGCCGCCGCTGACCTGGCTGAGGGTCTTGGCGCCACTCAGGGCCGCGGCGTCCACCGCATTCTGCAGCCGGGTCTTGTTCAGCAGCAGGTGCCCGCCGTCCAGCGCCAGGGCTGCCAGCATGGTGATCGCTGTCAGGGCGATCACCATCAGGACGGTCACCGATCCGCGCTGGCACCCGGGCGTCAGGGCAAGCCGTGGTTGAATTCGAGGACACATCGTCAGTCCCTCACTTGCCGTTACCGAATCGGTCGCCCCACGGTCCGTGGGGCGCTCGTTCACTGCACGTTGACCACCCGGGCCTCGATGCCACGGATCACGGTGATGGTGCCGCCGCCACTGCTGCGGCGATGCACGACGGGCTTGGGTGGTGGCGTGGCGCTGGCGACGGTGACCGGCGGCTCGACAGGTGCCACGGGCGCAGCGACCGGTTTCTTGTCCACGGTCAGCGGATTGCGCAGGGCCAACTGCAACTTGCCCTCGGTCTGGGCCGTGACCAGGCTTTCCGCCTCGGCGGCGGTCATTTCCAGCGTCACCGCCCGCACCACCACCGGCTGGGTCTTGTCGGTCCCCGCGGTCTGGTCCACCGCCAGCACCCGCAGATTCTCGAGGATGGTTCGGGACACCGCGTTGTTGCTGTTGCCATCGGTGTGCTTGGTCGCCAGCACATCGACCCGATTTCCGGGCAGCAGGAACCCGCCGACGCCGACCACGTCGTCCACCCGAACCGAAATGGCCCGCTTGTCCGGTGCGATCAGCGAGGCCAGGGTGCTGCCGCCCAGGTGCTCGCTCAACCTGGCGCCGCGCACGATGTCACCGCGCAGGATGTCGAACGTGGCAATCTTGCCCACCGCCTTTTCAGTGGTGTCCAGGGCGTCGTCGGGGATCGCCTCCGTGGGCATGCGCACGGTCGTGACCTGCTGGGCCTCGACCATCTGTCCGAACGGAATCTCGACCGTGGAGACCACCACGTTTCGCAGGTGATCATCCGGGCTGGCATTGAGCCGTGCGCTCAACCAGGAGTTGGCCATCCACGCGGCACCCAGGCCCATGACCAGGGAAATACCAATCAGGGTTGCAGTACGAGAGCTCATTTGTGTATCTCCCACTCAAAGAAAGTCGAGTTGGACGAAGTAGTTGCGCCAGGCCCAATCCAGTTCCTGTGGCGACAGCGGCCCGCCGCCGCCCTGGTAACGCTGGCGATCGAGGGCCATGTTCAGCAGGTCGCGGGGGTGACAAGGCACCAGCGGCATGCCTTCGAGGGCGTAGAGTTTCTGCAGTGCGTAGCGCACCAGCATCGGGTCATGCCGAATGCCCAGGCGCTCGCACTCCTGCTGCCAGATCTGCTCGTACTGGTCGGGCTTCAGGTAACCGAATTGCAGCTTGTAGCCAATCCGCCGCAGGAAAGCCTCGTCGGCCAACTCCAGGGGATTGAGGTTGGTGGAGAACACCAGGATCAGGTCGAACGGCAGTTCGCAATGGCGTCCGCCACCGAGGTTGAGGAAGTCGCGCTTCTCTTCCATCGGCACGATCCAGCGGTTGAACAGCTCGGCGGGCGTCATGCGCTGGCGGCCCATGTCGTCGATGATGAACAGGCCATTGCTGGCCTTGAGCTGCAGGGCGGCCTGGTACTGGCGGGTAAAGGGGTCATAGCGGATATCCAGCTGCTCCATGCTCAACTCGCCACCGGTGATGACCAGCGGGCGCTTGCAGCGCAGTAGCCGACGATCGATGCCCTTGTTGAGCATCAGGTTGTTCAGTTGACTGTCGTCATCCAGGCGCTGGTGCACCTGCGGGTCATAGATCTCCACCACCGATTCATTGATCGCGATGGCCTGGGGAACCCAGATGGGATCGGCGAACAGACGGATCAGCCGGCTGCTGACGTAGGTCTTGCCGGTACCAGCCGGGCCGTAGATCATCAGCGCCCGTCCGGAGTTGAGCGCCACCCCCAGCTGATCGAGCATCTGCTCGGTGAGCACCACGCCATCGAGCGCCATGCGCATGTCGTGCGCGCCGATCTTGCCATGGTGGATGGTCTGCAGCTTGAGCAGCGAACGATAGGTGCTCACCGGAAACGGTGCGGCGCCAATGTAGCCGCTGCGCGACAGGGCATCGCGAGCGGAACTGCGACCGCGTTCGGTCAGGCCGTAACGCAGCGACTGCCCACCGGTTTGCCCGCCCGCCTGGCCCAGCACCTCGACGCGGCCATCCTTGCGCAGAAACGCCAGCACCTCTTCCAGCACGGCACCGGTCAGCGCCAGGCGTTCGACCAGCCGCGGCATGTCCAGCACCCCGGCATCATGCAGATGCTTGCAGACCAGGTCACCGAGAAAGCTGTCCGTCAGCCCTGTCTCGCTGATCGTGCAGGGTTGGGGGGCGAGCCGCTGCACCGCCTCTCGTTCACTGTGATAACGGTCACTCTCGACGATGCGCATGACTAACCTCCCAACCCGCTGGCAAACAGTTGCCAGCTGAGGGTGTTCAACGTGCCAAGCAATATGGCAATCGAATAAGGGAAAGGCTTGCCGGCCGCTTCATCCGCAGTGGGCGCCAGATAGGCCTGCGCCCGCATGATCAGCCAGTAGCGCCCCAGGGTCTTGAATAACTGGCCGCGAATCAGCACGATCAGAAAACCGCACAGGCCGCCAGCGATCAGGCTGAACAACGCCGCCCACAAGGCATAATGGAAAGGAAGAAAACTGCCGACCATGGCCATCAACTTGACGTCACCGGCCGCCATGCCGCCCGCCGCATACATGGGAATGAACAGGGCAAAACAGATCAGCACGCTCAACAGGCCATCGCCTAATCCGCTCATACCCCCTGAATGAAACTGACCGACCAGCCCCAGCGCCAGTCCCAACAGGACCAGCGTATTGGGAATACGGTGGCGAAGCAGGTCGCTCACCACCGCCACGCCAAGCAGTCCTATCAGCAAAACGGTAGAAAACAGCAGTTCCGTGGACATGGCGCGTCTCCCAGGTGGGATGGGTCGTTAGCACGCAACGTTGTTATTCACGGCCTGGCACAGCGCCATGATCTTGGTATTCACCGCGCCACCCAACAGCGTGAACGCCGTGGCCACAGCGACGGTGATCAAGCCACCGGCCACCGCGTACTCGACGATGGTCAGGCCATTTTCATCCGCGCTGAACTTGCGTATCGCCGCTCTTATTGTTTGCAGTGTCATTTTGCACACCTCACTTGAGCATTCATGCAACCCGCAACTTGCATCGACAGGGACCGCTCGAAGTTCATCGAATTATCCGGTGGTTCCCCGATAAGAAGTGACCACCGGTTATTCCACGAACAACTGCGCCACCCCGGCAAAGAGTCGGGGGTAATCAGCACGCAACGTTGTTATTGACGGCCTGGCACAGCGCTCTGATCTTGGTGTTCACGGCGCCGCCCAAAAGAACGAAGGCTGCAGCCACCAGCACGGTAATCAAGCCACCGGCCACTGCGTATTCCACAATGGTCAGGCCATCTTCATCTTTGGCGAACTTCATTATCGAAGTCTTGATAGTTTGAAGAGTCATTTCGTACACCTCATTCGCTTGTTGTTATGACCGGGCAGCAGCTGTTTTAAAACTGCTTGTGGCTACAGTAGTCAGGGCACTTGCAGGAGGGTTAGGAGGATTTTGCGTATCCCTAGGACTTTTTTGCGGGCAGACGCTTGCAGGCATGAGACGGCACCGACGCCACATAGAACAGCAGGCACTGAGGTCGGCTCTTTTTATCGAGATTCAATCTGAAAAGGCGCTGCCACATTGGCAATACTGTTCAATGGATGGCCGTACGAACCTCAGAGCAGAGCGCATGACGTCGAAGGTGACCAGAAAACCATCACTGCTGTGGTTCGATCGAACCCGGGATCGAAGCACCCCCGAACTCATCAGGCAGTTTGAGCAGGCCTGCGACTGCACACTGGCAAAAGAGTCGGCCTTCTCGGGCAAGCTGCACCCCGACATGATCTGCATCCACTTCGATCGTCCCGATACACCGGGCTTGAGGATGCTGCTGGAGATCAAGCACGCCGCCCCCACCATCCCGATCACCATGTTCACCGTGCAGCACTCCGAGGAACTGGCGGTGTGGGCCATGCGTTCGTGTGTCTGGGAATACATGGTGCTGCCCCTGAGCGTCGCCGAAAGGAATCGCTACCTGGCGGCGGTGCTCCAGCTCCACGAGTTGCGTCGCCCGCTCAACGACCAGCGCAAGACCCCACGGATCGACCACTCGCCGACCCTGCCGGGCAGTATCCGGATGACCGCGGACCATCAGAAGCACCAGGCGCTCAGCCATGTGCTGCTGTACATCGACCAGCACTTTCGCGACAGCATCGACCAGAAGGAACTGGCCACGCGCTGCGGCATGACCACCTTCCGCTTCAGCCGCCTGTTCAAGGAAACCTACGGGCTCGGCTTCACCGACTACATCCTGAACAAGCGCATGGACTTCGCCAAGGAGCTGCTGGACAACAGCCAGATGCCCATTACCAGCATCGGCTATGAGGCCGGCTTCAAGGACCCTTCCTATTTCGCCCGCGCCTTCAAGCAGTTCGCCAACTGCACGCCGAGCGAATATCGCCTGACGCGCCAGTTCGGAGCGCGAGCCGTGGTCGAGCCGGCGCAGGACCCTGCGACCACGGAAATGCTCGAAGGCCTGGTGCAGACGCTTGGGGCCGAGACGATGGAAGGCTGAGACTTGCGGTCACGAACCCAGCACCCGCCCCTTCACCGCATTGGCCCGGGCGCCGTAGGTGATACGGCCTTGCGCATCGGCCGGCAGACGCTCACGCAGCCGCGCCTTGAGCCGGGCCAGATCCTCGGCGGCCATTCTGGCGAGCGTCGCACCGACACTCGGCGCGCCCCGGGCAGTTTCCCAAAAATCATCGAAATCCATGAAGGTGCGCTTGACCTCGATCGCGCGTGTCTCGATGTCATGCAGGCCGGCCGCGCCCCAGAGCTGGCGCATGTCCTCAATCCGTGAAGCCTCGGGGCTGGGTGGCTTCGGCACCGCGATGCCCAGCCCGCGGATCTCCGACAGCAGCGCCTCATAGGGGAAGCCGCCCCCGTACATATCCCAGGCATAGGCGGCAACGACGCCGCCAGGGCGCACGACCCTGGCCATCTCGGCAACGCCCTGGGCCGGCTCGGGAACGAAGAAAATCACCAGCGGCATCACCGCAATGTCGAACGCGTCTTCGTCGTAGGGCAGCGCCATCGCATCACCCAGCAGGAACGTGGTGGAGCCCAGCGCCGGTCGTGTACGTGCATAGGCCAGTTGTTCCTCGGAGGGATCCACGCCATCCACCGACACCGGCTCGCAGCGCCCGATCAGCATTTCGGTGAAGGCCCCGTTGCCACAGCCGATGTCCAGCCAGCGCTGGCCCGGTGCCGGGGCTATCCAGTCAAGGAACGCCTCCCCCGCCAGTTGGCTCCACTTGCCCATGTACCGCTCGTACGAGGCACCATCATTGAAGCGGATTGGTTCGGTGCTCATGTCAGTCCTCCTTTAAGTCATCCTCTATCGGGCACGCTGCGGTCAGGCGAATATCAACCAGGCCATCTGGAAGCGCCCTCAATACCCGGTCATCTCCAGATACCCCACGCCCTGTTGGCTGCCACTCAGGCTGATCGGCCCCTCCCAGTAGGAAAAGGTGGTGCCCATCCAGGCATCGTCCCGTAACGGCTTCGTCTCGATGCGCAACTGCCTACTCGGAATCTCCAATTGCCACTCCACCGGCAACTGGCGGCCAGCGACGCGGGCCGCCCGCCCGGGCGTCAGCAAGATATCGTCACCCCGGAGCACCTGCGCCTGGCCATCGGCACCGATCCAGGTCCCGGCCCGATAGGCCTCGCCGCCCTGCTGTCGTACCTGGAACAGCATGACCTTCGAGCCATCGGCCAGGTGCAGGGAAAACCAGTCCCAGCCGGACTGCTCCGCTGCCAGCGGCTGGCTGCTCCACTCGCGGTCGAGCCAGGCCTGGCCGCTGACCTGGACCTCACGCCCGTCGACCTGCAGACTGCCATTGACCTGGAAATACGGCTGGCTGTAGTACCACGAGGCCTGCCCCTTGCCGGACTTCAGGCTATAGCCATGATCCCCCTGCAACACCAACGGCCGATCGCTACTGAGGTGCAAGCGGTAGCCGAAATCGCTGCCATGGGCCGTCAGCAACATCTGCCCCAGGCCCTGGTTGGCCGGTGAGAGGCTGTGCAGTTGCCAGTCGTCGATCCAGGCATGCAGCGGCTCGGCCTCGACGCCAGCGGTACCGACCCCGGCCCGGGACAAGGCCTGGGCATAGTGATGCCCCTGCTCACTGGTCAGGGCTGCATGCCCCATCCACAAGGTGGGCTCGCTCCAGCCCTGCAGGTCGCCGGGCACCCGCAGGGCGCTGCGGAACAACGTCCATTGCACGCCATAGCGGTGACCCTCGGCATCCTTGAGGTTGGCGGTGATGTACCACCACTCGATGCGATAGTCGCGATGCGCACCGTGGTCGCGGGGAAACTCCAGCGTCTGCCCCGGTACGACCTGGGCGAAATCGCTGGCGCTCGCGCCCAGACCGGCGAAGCCTTGCACTTCAGGCGCCGGCGATTGATCGCAGCCAACCAGCAGCAAGCCGAACAGCAATGCGAACAAGCCCCTAGCGTTCATTGGCAAACGTCCTCAACAAGGCCACCGGGCTGACCCGCAACAACTTCCACAACGGCCAGGCGGCCGCCACCAGGGTCACCACCAGCGCCATCAGCGACAGGTGCAGCAGTTGCCAGGGGAAGACGATCATCGGCAGACGCCAGCCGAAGGCCTGGACGTTCACCACCGCCACCAGGCACCAGGCCAATGCCAGCCCCAGCGGGATTGCCAGCAACAGCGTCAGCGAGCCCAGCAGCAGGGTCTGCCCCAGGCTCAACAACAGCAGTTGGCGACGGCCAACCCCCAGCGCCCACAACGGCGCCAACTGCCCCAGGCGGCTTTCGCTCAAGCTCAGCAGGCTGATGAACAGCGCGACGCCGGCCACCCCCAGGGTCAGGCTGTTGAGGGCCGTGGTCGCGGCGAAGGTGCGCTCGAAGACCTTGCCGGCCGTATCCTTGAGTTCGCCCTGGTCGATCAGGTGCGCCTCGTCGAGATGAAAGGTCTGCCGCAGCGCCTGCTTGAGCGGCGCCACGCTGTCGGCAGCGGTCAGCAGGCTGTAGCGGGTTGGCCGCAGTTCAGGCCAGTGGGCCTGCAGCGCACGCCCCTCCAGCAGCAGATGACCCTTGGGATTGCCGTAGTCGGCGTATATGCCGAGCACCGGCAGCGACCAGTCGCCAACCGGGGTAGGCAGCACCAATGAGCGACCGAGTTCGAGCCCCAGGTGCCGCGCCAGTTGCTCGCTGACCATCACCCCCTCGCCCGCCAGCCACCGCGGCCAGGCCCCCTCGACCGACGCCAGCAATGGCCAGTGCTGACGATAGGCCGGCACCTCCGGTATGCCGCGCACCTGGGTCGGCCAACCCTGCAGGCTGATTTCGGCGTCCCAACCCGGCAATACCGCCTGGACATCGCTGCGTGCCGCCAGCCAGTGTTCCAGTTGCGCGTTCTGAGCGGGGTCCTGGGTTGTGATATACAACTGGGCGAACAGGCGCTGGTCGAGCCAGCCGTTGAAGGTCTGGCGAAAGCCCGAGGTCATGCTGCCCACGCCAATGTTCGCGGCCAGGGCCAACAGCAAGGCCATCAGCGCCAGGCTCAGCGCCGGTAACTGCTGGCGGCTGTCGGCGATGAACCACTGACTCAGGGGCCGACGGCAGGCCGGCAGCAAGGCGCTCAGCAACCCATTCAGGCAAACCGGCAACAACAGCGCCGCGGCAATCAGCAAGGCCGCCATCAAGGCAAAGCCACTGGCCAGGCTGTTGCCCCAGACGATGCACGCCGGCACCAGCAACGCCAGCGACACGGCCAACCAGAACTGCTGGCGCAACCGCCGGGCCTGGGCCGCCCGCCAGGCTTCGGCCTGGGCCAATGCCAGCAACGGTAGCCGCGCAGCCCGCCAGACACTGCCAGCGCCGGCCAGCAAGGCACCGCCCACGGACAGCCCCAGCCCCGCTAGCCAATCGCTGGCCGGCAGGTTCAGGCTGCCAGCCACCTCGGCACCATAAAGCCCCCGCAGGCTCGCGGCGACATCCGGCAGCAGCAGGCTGGCCAGACCGTAACCACTGATCACGCCGAGCAGTCCACCCACCAGGGCAAATCCCAGCAGTTCCACCGCCAGCGCGCTCAACAGGCAGCGAGCGCTGACCCCACAGGAACGCAGGGTGCGCAGCAGGCCGCGGCGCTGCTCCAAGGCGAGGCCGATCGCTCCGTGGACAATGAACAAGCCGACGATAAATGCCAGGAAACCCAGGGCGCTGAGGTTGAGATGGAAACTCTCGGTCAGGTGTGCCAGGTCGCTCTCGTCACCCGGCGCCTGCAGACGCAGGCGATGGCGCAAATCGCCCGGCAACGGCGGATCGGTGCGTGCAAAGTCGGTCGCCAGCAACAGTTGTGACAACTGCCCCGGGGCATCGAGCAACTGCTGGGCGGCACCGATATCCATCAGCAGCAGGCCGGGCGGCAGTTGCGGGCGCAGGGCCAGAGGCGGCAGCAGCAGTCCTTGCGGCGTGCGTGGCCGCTCGCCGACCTTCAGCCCCAGGCGCTGCAGGGTATCGGCCGCCACCCAGGTCTGCCCCGGCACGCCGATGAAGGCCAGCAACGATTCGCTGTCCACGGCCTGACCGGCCAGGCTGCTGTCGCGCGGCAGGCTGACCGGATCGATGCCCAACACCTGCAGGCGCTGGACATGCCCCGGCTGGCCTGGTTCATCCAGCTCCAGACGCCCCTGCAACAACGGCGAGACCGGCCAGCCGGCCAAACGCAACCGGACGAACACCTGCTGCTCGAAATGCCCGCCATCGCGGCTGACCAGGCGATAAGGCGCCGCACCGCCGATCAGTTGGCTGGCCCGCGCATAACTGTCCCGAGCCTGGCTGTTGAGCGCCTGGACACCGATCAGCAAGGCCGTGGCCAACCACAACCCGGCGAGGACACTGGCCAGTTGCACGCGATGCCGCCACCAGTGACTGAGCAGCGCGCGCAAGGCCCAGTAGAACGTCCTCATGACTCGCTCAGCCGGCCACCGTGCAGACGCACTCGACGCTGCAGGCGGCTGGCCATGCGTTCGCTGTGGGTGACCATCAACAGGCTGGTGGCGTTGTCGGCGAGCAGTTCCAGCAGCACATCCAGCACCTCGTCGCTGGTGCTCTCGTCGAGACTGCCGGTGGGTTCGTCGGCCAGGATCAACGGCGGTCGGGCCGCCAGGGCACGGCCGAGGGCGACCCGCTGTTGCTGGCCTCCGGAGAGCTGTTCGGGATAACGCGACAGGGTCTGCCCAAGCCCCAGGCGCTCGATCAGCTGGTTCTCCCACTGCCGATCATGGCGCCCGGCCAGGCGCGCCTGGAATGCCAGGTTGTCGGCCACGCTCAGGCTGGGGATCAGGTTGAACTGCTGAAAGATCAGGCCGATGTCCTGGCGTCGCCAGTTGGCCAGTTGCACTTCGCTCAATTGGCAGAGGTCACGCCCGCCGACCTCGATCGAACCGCTGTCGGCGCGGTCCAGGCCGGCCACCAGATGCAACAGGGTGCTCTTGCCACTGCCCGACTCCCCCATCAGGGCCAGGCTCGCGCCCTGCTCCAGTTCCAGATCCACCCCCTGCAACACGGCCAGCGGTCCCTGGGCCGTGGCGTAGGCCTTGCTCAACCCGCGAATACGCAACATCGATAACCTCTTCCCGAGACAAGCCCGGCTGGCGAAACGCCAGGCCAGGCTTTACGATGTCAGCCGTTATAGGGCATCACGAACCATTTTGCACGCGCGTTCAACCGGGGAAGTTGGCTCGCAACGCCTCCAGGCGCTCGCCCCCACACCACCATCAGCGGTCCGCAGGCTGCGGCCCCGGCCGCCCTCGCTCAGGCGGCTGTCGGGAATGAACGGCAGCCGGACAGCCCCCCTTCAACTTCAGACAACACCTGCCGGGACGTCGGCGGGTTCACCCCTTGCCGATCAGGGCGAACAGCCGGGTCACGGTCTGGCGGATCGGCCCGGAGTTGTCCAGCAGCACCAGCGACGGGTCGTCTCCGGCTCCGAGGGTAAAAGCCGCATTGCGCGCCAACCGTGCCTCGATCTCCGCCGGCGACTCACGACGCCGCTCCAGCAGCCGCTCGCGCAACACCGCCTGGTCCACCGTCAGCAACACCGCCAGCAGGTCGGGATAACGCTGGCGGGCCTGGGGCAGGTAGCCGCGCGAACCGTTGACCAGCACGTCCAGGCCATCAGCCAGCCATTGATCGATTTCAACGGGAATGCCATAGCTCAGGCCGTTGGCCTCCCAGCTCATGGCAAAGGCCCCCTGCTCGCGCATCGCCGCGAACTGCTCGGCACTGACCCCGTGGGCCGCTTCGCCCACCGCCTCGGCGGAACGGGTAATGACCCGTCGCACGATCCGGCAGCCATGCTGCGCCAGGTCATCGCGGGCGGCATCGAGCAGACTGTCCTTGCCGGAGCCCGAAGGCCCGATGAGATAGATCAACCTGCCCGCCATCACCACATCCTCTGTACTTGTCGCCAGGCCTGGAGCAGCGGCTGGCCGGATCAATAATCGCCGCACAGAATATCCAATCAGCGGGGTTTTTCCAGTGGCGCGATCAGGTTGTCGGTACGCGCCTGAACCATCGCCAGCACACCGCCACGCCGATGAGCGTGCTTGCCATGCTCAGCACCAGCACCACCCCACGAGCCCCCAGCGGTGCCGCCAGTATCCCGACCAGCAAACCTGCCAGGGGCTGCGGCAGGTTGTTCAGCAAGGTGATCACGCCAACGGTCTTGCCGAAATCCTGCACCGGGATGGCCCGCTGGCGGACGCTGCGCATGTACACGTTGAACATCTTGTCAAAGCCGATCACCAGCAGGAAACCTGACACATACCCCGCGATCGAGGGACTGAAGCCGCTGATGAAACCGCCCAGCAGAATCAGCGCATAGGACAGCCCGCCCAGCAGGCGCAACGACAGGCTGATCCGTGCCAGCACGAACAGGATGGCGATGGTCACACCGGCGCCCACCGCCTGCAGCCCGGCATAGTAATCCTTGCCCTGCTCGTGGACGCCGACCACCAGGGTGGCGGAGGTCGCCAGGGTCACGCCGACGATCAGGTTGACCCCGACCGCCAGGCAGATGATTTTCTGCAACTCGGGCAGCGTGCGGATATGCCCCAGGGCCGTGCGCAAGGGCTGCAGCCAGGGTCCCGGCTGCTGTTCGAAGGCAGGGAGCGTGACCGCGCTGCTGCGTTTCCAGGCGAGCATCGCCAGGTCGGCCAGCACGAACAGCCCGGCCACCCCCAGCACCACCCATTGCCAGGCCATGGCCTCCAGCAGCAGCGCGGCCAACAATGGGCCGAGCACCAGGCCGCTCTGGTCGGCGATCTGCGAATAGGACAGCGTCCTGGTGTAGCTGTAGCGCGCGAAGATATGCGGCAACAGCACCTCCCGGGCCATGATGCCCTGGGTGGTCAGTACCCCGCACAACGCCGACAGCACAACCAGCCAGTAGATCCCGTCGAACAGCCCGTGACCGGCAACGGCCAGTACACAGGCCGCGGCCCGGCAGGCCTGGCTCAGATGCAGGATACGCACCGGCGAAAAGCGGTCGCACAAGGCCCCGCACACCGGAAAGGCCAGAAACCGTGGCAACGCCTCGGCAAAGAACGCCAATCCCGTCCAGGCGGCACTGTGGGTGGTCTGGAACACCATCAGCGGGACGATGAACAACAGGATCTGATCGGCCAGCCTTGAAAGAAACAGCGACGCAAAAAACGCCAGGTAATCCCTGCCCATCCCTTTCCCCCTTGCAGGAGCGGCCGGCCGATGCTCGGTTGCCCGCGAACCGCCAAAGGCGGGGTCAACATGTCAAATGTCGTGACGCGCCACCAACCGCGAAAAACTCGCCAGGCAAGCCGCCGCCGCAAACCCCGCCCCGATAAACAGTGCCAGAATCGGCCCCTCATGGCTCGAGATACCGAAACTCAAGGCCACCAGCGCCGCCCCGGTCGACTGCCCGAGCAACCGCGCCGTGGCGATCGTCCCGCTGGCCCCGCTGCTGCGCTCACGCGGCGCGCTGGTCAACAGGGCCTTCTGGTTCGGCGACTGGAAGAAGCCGAAACCCAGCCCGCAGATGATCATGCGGATGCCGATCTCCAATGCACTCGGATCACTGGGCAGCAAGGCCAGGGACAACATGCCCAGCGACAGCACGCCCAGGCCGATTCCCCCGAGCAACCCTGGCGGGTAGCGGTCCGACAGTCGCCCGGCAAAGGGGGCGATCAACGCCACCACCACCGACCAGGGCGTCATCAGGTAGCCGGTCTGCACCGGATCGCGGCCCAGTACCGTCTCGAAAAAGAACGGCAAGGAGACGAACGCCAGGCCCTGGGTGGCAAACGAGCAGAAGGCCGTCAGGGCTGACAAGGCAAACATCGGCCGCTTGAGCAGATCGAGGGGAAACATCGGCGCCGGATGCCCGGCCTCCCGTCGAATCATCAGGTAACCGGCGCAGACACACACCAGCAGTGCCAGGCAGATCGCCGTCGCCCCGGCGAACTGGGCGCCCTCGCCCAACGCATAGATCAGCGAACCGAAGGTCAGCGCGCTCAGGCCGGCCGTGCCCCAGGCGAAGCGCTGGCCATTGGGCGGCGTATGCGGCAGCGAAGGGATCGCCATCGCCAGCGCAATCAGCCCGATGGGAATGTTCACCCCGAACAGCCAGGGCCAGTCGGCCACCGACAGGATCAGCGAGGCCACGGTGGGCCCGGCGGCGAACGAGATACCCACCACCAGCGCATTGAGCCCCATGCCCTTGCCGAGTTTTTCCGGCGGGAACAAACTGAAGATCAGCGCCGCGTTGACACTCATGATCGCACTGCCGCCAATGCCCTGCAGCACCCGGGCGAGCGTCAGTTGGGTCAAGGTGGTCGACATCGCACACAACGCCGAGGCCACGGTGAACAGCACCAGGCCGAACATATAGATCTTGCGATGCCCAAGCACCCCGCCGAGGGAGGCGAAGGCCAGCAGGGTGGCCACCGCCGCCAGCTGATAGGCGTTGATGATCCACACCGAAGCGGCGGGCGTGGTGTGCAGACTGCTGGAAATCGCCGGCAATGCCGTGTTGGCAATGGCGGTGTCCAACGATGACAGGCCGATGGCGATCAGGATCGCCAACATGCCACTGGCCTGGCGCGACAGGCGCAGCCCGAAAATTCCCGATGAACCGCTGATCACACACCCCCGAAATCCGCTCTACCCTGCGGATCATAGCGTTTTGCTCAATATCCGTGAGCAGATCTTGCTGAACCCTGACTGTACGAACTCACATCAGGCTTGGCTCCGTCCCGCCGCCCAGGGTGATCTCCTGACTCTGCCCGATAAACTAGCGCTTTCTGGGAGCACGCCCAACCAAAAGCCTGGCAATGATCCATAAAATGCATCAATCCATTCTAAAAATGCACTTATCAAATCTATTAGGCTGCTCCAGTATCACCACCAATAAAAATCTGCACCCGATGCAGGCCATAAAAAACGCTGGAGATCTAACGATGCACGCCACACCACCCACCGCCAGTTCCGCCCGTGCCAAGGCGGGCGCGGTATTCCGTGTCACCTCGGGCAACTTCCTCGAGCAGTTCGACTTCTTTCTCTTCGGCTTCTACGCCACCTATATCGCTGCCGCCTTCTTTCCTGCCAGTAGTGAGTTCGCCTCGCTGATGATGACCTTCGCGGTCTTCGGCGCCGGCTTCCTGATGCGCCCGCTGGGCGCGGTCATCCTCGGTGCCTATATCGATGAGGTCGGTCGGCGCAAGGGCCTGATCGTCACCCTGTCGATCATGGCCAGCGGCACCATCCTGATCGTGCTGGTACCCGGCTACGAGAGCATCGGCCTGCTGGCTCCGGCCCTGGTCCTGCTCGGGCGCCTGCTGCAAGGGTTTTCCGCCGGCGCCGAGCTGGGCGGGGTCTCGGTCTATCTGGCGGAAATCGCCACACCGGGGCGCAAGGGTTTCTACGTTGCCTGGCAGTCCTGCAGCCAGCAGGTCGCCGTGGTGGTCGCCGCCGCCCTGGGTTATGGCCTGAACCAGTGGATGGCCGCCAGCGCCGTGGCCGATTGGGGCTGGCGCATTCCGTTCATGCTCGGTTGCCTGATCGTGCCGTTCATCTTCTTCCTGCGCCGCAACCTGGCGGAAACCGAGGAGTTCGCCCAGCGCAAGCGTCGCCCGGGCATGCGTGAAGTGCTCAACACCCTGGCACAGAACTGGGTCACGGTGATTGCCGGCATGCTGATGGTCGCGCTGACCACCACCGCCTTCTACCTGATCACCGTCTACGCACCGACCTTCGGCAAGACCGTACTGCACCTGAGCACCGCCGACAGCCTGCTGGTGACCCTGCTGGTGGGTGTCTCCAACTTCTGCTGGCTGCCCCTGGGCGGCGCGCTCTCCGACCGCATCGGCCGCCGTCCGGTACTGCTGGCCATGGCCGGGCTGACCCTGGCCACGGCCTATCCGGCGCTGTCGCTGCTGGTCAAGGCACCGAGCTTCAGCAGCATGCTGCTGGTGCTGCTGTGGCTGTCGTTCCTCTACGGCATGTACAACGGCGCGATGATTGCCGCGCTGACCGAAATCATGCCGGCGGAAGTCCGCGTGGCTGGTTTCTCCCTGGCCTACAGCCTGGCGACCGCGGTGTTCGGCGGTTTCACCCCGGCGATTTCCACGGCGCTGATCGAATACAGCGGTGACAAGGCCGCACCGGGTTACTGGATGAGCCTTGCCGCCATCTGTGCGCTGTGCGCGACGCTGTTCCTGTATCGCAAGGCGAATATGCAGCTCAAGCCTGCCCTCTAGTTTGTGCCCCCTCTGCCCTGTGGGAGCCGGTTCCCACGGGGCAGCATCGTATTCCACCCTTCCAAGAAGAGACATGTGATGAAAGCACTCTTTCTGAAACTCGCCCTGATCGGCAGCATGGCCCTGGGCAGCGTCGCCCAGGCCGAGGAAATCCGCGTGATGACTTCCGGTGGCTTTACCGCCGCCTACAAGATTCTCGGCCCGAAATTCGCCGCCGAAACCGGCAACACCCTCGACACCGCGCTCGGCCCGTCCATGGGCAAGGCCCCGGAGGCGATCCCCAATCGACTGGCGCGCGGCGAAAAGGCCGATGTGGTGATCATGGTCGGCTACGCCCTCGATGAACTGATCAAGCAAGGCAAGGTCGTGCCCGCGTCGCGGGTCGAACTGGCCGACTCGCGGATCGGCCTGGTGGTGCGCGAAGGCAGTGCCAAGCCGGCCATCGGCACCGAGCAGGAATTGAAGGACACCCTGCTCAAGGCCAAGTCAGTGGCCTACTCCGATAGCGCCAGCGGTGTGTATATCCAGGAGCAGCTCTTCAAGCGCCTGGGCATCGAGGCCCAGCTCAAGCCCAAGGCGAGCATGGTACCGAAGATCCCGGTGGGCACGGTGGTGGCGAGCGGCGAATACCAGTTGGGTTTCCAGCAGGTCAGCGAGCTGCTGCCGGTACCGGGGGTGACCTTTGTCGGCAAGATTCCGGAGTCGGTGCAATCGGTGACCCGGTTCGCCGCCGGTATTCCGGTTGATGCACAACACCCGGAACAGGCGAAGGCATTGCTCCAGTATCTGGCTGCCCCGGCTGCCCAGGAGACGGTGAAGGCCACCGGGCTGGACTCAGTGAGCCGCTGAGCCGTTTTGCGCGGCGGATGCTGGCGCTTTCGCGGACAGATCCGGTTCTCACAACAGTCCGTGGGAACCGGATTCATCCGCAAACGGCCTGGCCAGCCCCCACCTCATAACCCCCACTACCCCGCCGGCTGCTTCATTTCCACGATCAGCCGCTCCAGCTCCAGGGCCGCCGGGGTCAGCACCCGGCCCCGGCGCTTGAGCAACCCCACCTTGCGCATCACCTGCGGCTCGATCAACGGCACACCGGTCAGAATCGGATGCTCCGGTCCCGGCATCGCCATGGTCGGCACCGCCGCCACCCCCAGCCCCGCTTCCACCAGGCCGATCATGGTCGTGACGTGCCGGGTCTCGCAGACCCCCGGCTTTTCCGGCGTGAGACGAATCAGTGCCTGATCGAGCAGGAAACGGTTGCCCGAAGTCTTGTCGAGGCTGATGTAGTCCTGCTGGTACAGTTCCTTCCAGCTCACACTGGCCCGCTGCGCCAACGGATGATCACGTCGGCAGGCCACCACGTAACGCTCCTCCACCAGCAGCTCGAACTCGATTTCCGGCTGCAGATTGCCCGTGAAGCTCAGGCCGAAGTCCGCCTCGCCGCTGAGCACCGCCGCATGCACGTCGTTGGCGCTGGAATCGAGCACCTTGATCCGGATCTTCGGGTACTGGCGGTGATAGTGGGCAATCACCTTGGGCATGAAGTAATACGCCGCCGAGGGCACGCAGGCCACGGTGACATGCCCCAGCCGGGTCGAAGCGACATCGGTGATGCCCAGCAGCGCAACGTCCAGATCATCCAGCAGCCGCTCCACCGTGGGCGCGAAGGCGCGACCGACCTGGGTCAGGCTGACCCGTCGGGTGGTGCGTTCGAACAGCCGCACGCCAAGGGCTTCCTCGAGCTTTTCCACCCGCCGGCTCAGGGCCGGCTGGGAAATATTGATGGCCTGGGCCGCCTTGCGGAAACTGCCCTGCTCGACCACCGCGCGAAAGGCCTGCAGATCGTTCAAATCGAAGTTGATGGCCACGGCGTACACTCATCGGAAACAGATTGATCAGTGTAACGCATGGATCAGCCAGATAGATGCAGCCAATGAAGCAGCGTCATGCCTGAGCCGCCGCAAGCAACGGCGGCATCGGGCAATCGAGGATATCGGCCACCGCCCGCATCAGTTCAGCCTCGGCCGCAGTGACCTGGCCGTCATGCCCGATGCAACGGGCCATGGCCTTGAGCAGTGCCGGCTTCTGCAACGGCAGCAAACCGGTCAGGCGATGCAAGGCCGCCTCCAGGGCTTTCAGGTCGCCCTCGCCCCTGAAGGCCGGCACCACGAACGCCAGTTCGGCGCAGCCATGGGCAAACGCCTGGCCGGCCCGCTGCGGATCAGCCTGCCCGGCCCGGGCCAGGAACGACAGCAGCAGCGCCACCTCGTCGGCCAGCGCCTCCAGGCGATACTTGCCAGCCACCGAGCGCAGACCTTCGACATTGCGTTCGACGATGCGCAACAAGGTCCACTCCAGCAGCTCGACCCGATCGTCCGCGCGGATCAGCAAGGCCATGCCACGCTTAACGGCGTTGAACTCGTCCCGGCCCAACTGCCTGAGCGCCGGGATCGCCAGATCGACCAGGGCCAGGCGTTGCCCCTGGGGCACCTCGCGCAACGGTGCCCGCAAGGCTTCCAGGCGCTCGGCCAGGGCCGGCTGCAGATGCGGGCGCAGCAGGTCCAGTTGCTGTTGCTGCAGGACCTCCACCGAATCGAGCAACAGACCGTAGACCAGTGCCTGGGCGCCTTCCCTGTCGTGGGCAGCCCGGATCAGGGCCTCGGGCAAGGTCTGCAGGGTATCCCGGGCCTCCTGCAGGTGCGCCAGGCCAGGGTCGCCGATCGCGGCAATCGACTGGGCAACCGCCGCTTGAGCAAAGGCCGTCGACCCGGCCGGGCGAGCAGACGGCGTCGATGGCGCGACCAGCTCTTCGGGGTGGTCGCCCGAGCGTTTCACCTGCGGATACTGGCCATCCCAACCCGGCTCGATCCGGCGAATACGTTCCGCCAACGGCGGATGGGTGGCGAACAGACCGTCGATGGCCGATTTGATCCCGGCCCCGAAATACAGATGGCTGAACTCGGCGGCATTCGCCGCCCGCAACTGCGAGCCGGCCGCATGGCCGCCGATCTTCTTCAGGGCACCACCGATGCTGTCGGGATTGCGGGTGAACTGCACCGCCGAGGCATCGGCGAGGAATTCGCGCTGGCGACTGACCGCAGCCTTGATCAGGTTGCCGAAAAATGTCCCGGCATAGCCAAGTATCAGCAGAGTCAGGCCAACGGCCACCTTGAACAGCTCGCCCTTGTTGTCGTTCGAGGACGAGGAACGGCGCGAGGAACCGCTATCGCTGCGCAACACCCAGTGTCCGATCAGGCCGATCAGCAGGATGCCGTGGAGCAAGGCGATCAGCCGCATGTTCAGGCGCATGTCGCCGTTGTAGATATGGCTGAACTCGTGGGCGATCACGCCCTGCAGCTCATCGCGATCGAGCAGGCTCATCGCCCCCTGGGTCACGCCAATCACCGCATCCTTGGGGCTCAGGCCGGCGGCAAAGGCGTTGATACTGTCATCTTCGAGGACATACACCGACGGCACCGGCGCACCGCAAGCCAGGGCCATTTCCTCGACCACATTGAGCAGGCGCTTTTCATGGAAGTCCTGGGGATCCAGGTTGATCAGCCGCCCGCCAAGGCTTTCGGCGACCAGCTTGCCGCCGGCATTCAACTGCACGCGCTTGTACAGCGAGCCGAACAGCACCACGCCGATCACCACCACCGCCACGGCGCCGACCAGCGTCGGGTCCAGCACCGGCGTCACGCTGCGGCGGCTCTCCGATTCGCCATAGAAGTGCCAGATCAGGGTCAGAGCCAGGCTGGTCAGGGCGATCAGGCTGATGACCGCCAGGGCCATCAACAGGACCAGGCGCCCGGTTTGACGGCGGGCGCGGTCCTGGTGTTCAAAGAAATTCATGAACCGTCCGTGGATGAAAGCGGATTAGAACGACACCTTGGGTGCAGCCTGGATCTCGGCACTGTCGGCGAACTCCAGCAGGCTGGCATCGGCGGAGTGTCCAAAGGCGGCAGCGAAGAACACCGGCGGGAACGTCTGCTTGTAGGTGTTGTATGCCATCACCGCGTCGTTGAATGCCTGCCGGGCGAAGGCCACCTTGTTTTCGGTGCTGCTCAGTTCTTCACCGAGCTGCTGCATGTTCTGGGAAGCCTTGAGGTCCGGGTAGGCTTCAAGGGTCACGTTCAGGCGGCCCAGGGCACTGTTCAGCAGCCCCTCGGCGCTGCCCAGCTGGGCCATGCTGCCGGCATCGCCCGGCTTCGAGGCGGCGGCCTTGAGACCGGTCACGGCCTGGTTGCGGGCGTTGATCACCGCTTCCAGGGTACCGCGCTCATGGGCCATGTAGCCCTTGGCGGTTTCCACCAGGTTGGGGATCAGGTCGTGACGACGCTTGAGCTGGACCTCGATCTGGGCGAAGGCATTCTTGAAGCGGTTGCGCAGGGTCACCAGCTTGTTGTAGATGCCGATGACATAGAAGACCAGGAGGGCGATGATAACCAGAAGGATCAGAATGAAGGTCATGTGACGTCCTTATCTTCGTCAGGAAAATGAGCGGCGATGTTAGCGCAAAATCTCCGGTAGGCGCAGAATTCGCCACTACCACCGTTCACGCCCCTGCGACAAAACATCACACCGGCGATGAGGATGCCGAAAATCGCGCGTCGACCTCTTCATTTGCACGACCCTGCCCGCTAAGATCCGCGCCTGCGTTGCCAGCCCAGAACTCCTATAAGACCCCGCCTGCAACACCGTCACTCCGTCCGTTTCCTGAGGTCATCATGTCCGTGCAATTATTGACCATGGCGCTGGCACCGCTATTGGGTCTGTTCATCATCAGCATCGGCAGCGCGCTGATGTCTTCGCTCACCACCCTGCGCCTGGACGCAATGGGATTCTCCGCCAGCATGGTGGGGATCGTGTCGTCGGCCTACTTCATCGGCCTGACCCTGGGCTCGGTCTTCAACGAGCGGCTGATCGTGCGGATCGGCCATATTCGTGCCTACAGCTGTTTCGCCGCACTGATCGCGGTCACCATCGCCTTGCAGGGCCTGAGCCACGACCCATGGGTGTGGTCCGGCCTGCGCCTGGTCGGCGGCTGGGCGCTCGTCGGGGTGTACCTGGTGGTGGAAAGCTGGTTGCTGCTGGTGGCCGAGCCGAAGATCCGCGGGCGCCTGCTGGCGCTGTACATGATCGCGCTGTACGGCGCCGGCCTGCTCGGGCAGATGAGCCTCGGCCCGGTGATGGACGCCGGTGAAAGCGTACCGTTCACCATCGCGGCGATGCTCGCTTCGCTGTCGCTGGTGCCGATCGCCATGATTCCGCGGGTCACCCCGCCGGTCGAACGCGCCGAGCCACTGCCGGCCGGCCAACTGATCCGCATCACCCCGACCGGCGTGATGGGCTGCTTCGGCTCCGGGGTGATCATTGCCGCGGTGTACACCCTGCTGCCGCTGTACCTGCAAAAGGTCGGGCTGAGCGTCACCGAAGTCGGCCACACCATGGCCGCGGTGATTTTCGGTGCGATGGTGCTGCAATACCCGGTGGGCCGCTGGTCCGACCGCAAGGACCGCCAGACCGTACTGATCGTCCTGAGCGCCGCCTGCGTGCTGTTGTCGGCGATCACCCTGCTGCTGCCGGCGTCGGGCTGGCCGATGCTGGTGGTGATGTTCCTGCTCGGCGGGGGCGTCTTCGCGGTGTACCCGGTGGCCGTCAGCCACGCGGCGGACAGTGCGCCGTCCGGCGCCCTGGTGCGAATGATCCAGGGGCTGCTGCTGATCAACTCGCTGGGCTCGGCGATCAGTCCCCTGGCGATTTCACCGCTGATGGAATGGGCCGGGCCGTCCGGGCTGTTCTGGGCCTTCGCGGTGCTCAACCTGGCGCTGGTGATGTTCTTCGTCTGGCGCCGTCGTGCACACCCGGTGCCGGTCGCCGCCGCGCCGTTCGCCGCGGCCACCCAGTACTCTCCCACCGGCGTCGAACTGCGCATGACCCAGGACCTGACCGAAGCGGTAGAGGCCCACCAGGCCGCGGAACAGCCTACCCCGGCGCACTAGGCCGCCTGCCAGGGCCCGCTACCCGTCCAGGAGTATGCGGGCCACCGCCTTGACCTCGCGCCATGCCTTTCTTCAGACCCGAATAGGGTATTAAGGAAGACATCTTGTAGGTAACATCCTACGCAGATCCTTACCGCTGCGAGTCGCCAATGCCAGGGAATGCTCCGTTTGAACAGCCACGGTGGGCGCGCGACCTGTTGCGCTTCCTGCCGCTGAAAAGCCAATTTGTCCTGTCAGGGAACATCCGCGACCTGCAAGCCTGCGAGGTGGCGCCCGGCACCGTCACGGCGCAGAGCTTCAACCAGGCGCTGTGCGATCTGCTGCTCACCAGCGGCTATGCCCAAGTGCTCGCCTGGGACCCCGTCGCCGGTTTCCGCATGCTCGGGCGCCCCGGCAGCGACCCGGCTACCGGGCAGGCCCTGCTCACCGAACTGGGCCTCACGCCAGTAGACGGCATTGCCCCAGCGGGAATCGACCTGCTGGGGGTTACCCTGCAACGCCTGGTCAATCGCCCGGGCGAGCCGATCGCCCTGATCGTCGACTTCGCGTCCCGCCTGGTGGTGCGCAACGACTCGCTGAGCGCGGCCGAACACCAGTTGTTCACCCAGGCCCTGGTCCTGTCGCACCAGACCCGCAGCCGCCCGGCCGGAGAACAGCGCAAACCCTTCTTCAACAGCGTGCTGTGGGTGGTGGAAAAGGAAGGCGACCTGCCCGACTGGCTGCTGGTCGACAACCCGCGCCTACGCCACATACCCGTGTCCAAACCCGACCAGATGGCCCGCCGGGCGTTGGCGCCGGCACTGCTCAAGGGGCTGTCGGGCAAGTCCGACGCCGGCGAGCAGGAGCGGCAGGCGGCCATCGACGCCTTCGTCGAAAACACCGAAGGCCTGTTGTTGCTCGATTTGAGCGCCATCGCCCAGTTGGCCCGGGTGGAAGACGTGCCGATGGAACGCATCACCGATGCCGTGCGTCGCTACAAGGTCGGCGTCACCGAAGACCCCTGGCTGAAGATCGACCGACAGCGCATCCGCCAGGCCGATGACATCGTGCGCCGGCGTGTCAAGGGCCAGACCCATGCCGTGACCCACATGCTCGACATCGTCAAACGGGCCATGACCGGCGTCGGCGCCAGCCGCAAGGGCAACCGCCCGCGGGGCGTGGCCTTTCTCGCCGGGCCCACCGGGGTCGGCAAGACGGAGCTGGCGAAAACCATCACCAGCCTGCTGTTCGGCGACGAAAGCGCGTACATCCGCTTCGACATGTCGGAGTTCAGCGCCGAACATGCCGACCAGCGCCTGATCGGCGCGCCACCGGGCTACGTCGGCTATGACGTGGGCGGCGAGCTGACCAATGCCATCCGCGAAAAACCCTTCAGCGTGGTGCTGTTTGACGAGATCGAGAAAGCCCACCCGCGCATCCTCGACAAGTTCCTGCAGATCCTCGACGACGGCGTACTGACCTCCGGCCGCGGCGATCGGGTGTATTTCTCCGAGGCGCTGATCGTGTTCACCTCCAACCTGGGCATCTACCGCCAGGGTGAGAATGGCGAACGCGCCGCCAACGTGCTGCCGGGCGAACCCTATGAAACGGTCCGCGACAAGGTCCACGGCGAGATCGACCGTTACTTCAAGCTGGTGCTCAACCGCCCGGAAATCCTCAACCGCATCGGTGAAAACATCATCGTATTCGACTTTATCCGCGCGGAGGTCGCCGAGCAGATCTTCACCCAGATGGTCGATAGCACCTTCGCCGACCTGCGCGACCAGCAACTGACCATCGAACTGGCCCCGGCCGCTCGCCAGACCTTGCACGACCTGTGCCTGCGCGACCTGTCCAACGGTGGCCGCGGCATCCGCAACCAGCTCGAAGCGCGTCTGCTCAACCCCTTGTCCAGGGCGCTGTTCGACCAGGAGGCGGAACCGGGCCAGGCGTTCCTGATTACCGAACTGGATGCCAACGGCCTGAACCTGGAACGTCGCTGAACATGGAACTGAGCCTGTCACGGGTGCATTTTCCGGTCACCACACTGGGGCCGGGACGGCGCCTGGGCATCTGGTTCCAGGGCTGCAGCATTCGTTGTCCGGGCTGCATTTCCGCCGACACCTGGGGGCCCGGCCGCTGGCGTATCGGCTTGCCTCAACTGCTGGCGCAACTGCAGCCGTGGCTGGCCGAGGCCGAAGGCATCACCCTGTCCGGTGGCGAGCCCTTCGACCAGTTCGACGCATTGCTGGCCCTGCTCGGTGAACTGCGCCGCCTGAGCGACGTCGACATCCTGGTCTACAGCGGCTATTCGCTGGAGCAGCTCGAACCCAGGCTACGGCAGGCCCATGGCCTGATTGATGGCCTGATCAGCGACCCCTACCGGCAGGAACAGCCGCAATCGATGGCCTTGCGCGGCAGCGACAACCAGCGGCTGAGCCTGTTCACCGAACGGGGGCGCACGCGTCTGGCCGCCTATGAGCGGCGGCTGATACCTGCCGACAAGGCGCTGGACCTGATGTTCGACGACGATGGCAGCGTCTGGATGGCCGGCATCCCAAGGCGTGACGACCTGCTTCGGCTACGCGACCTGCTCCATGACCAAGGCCACCAACTACAGCTGAGCGCCCATACCTCGCGGCCTCGCCAAGGGAAGTGATACGGATGATTCGTTTTTGCCCAAACTGCCAGTCGGAGCGCTCGCTCGCGGAAATCTTCTGTGAAGGCATCCTCGGTGACCATGCCTGCGGCTGGGACCTGTCCGGCGAGGCCATTCACCCCGATGGCTGGCGTCCCCAAGCGGTTGTCACCGTGGACGAACTGGCCCAGGTCGCCGACGAAGTCGCCGCGGCGCCCCTCACCGCCCTCTGCGAAAATGGCCATCCCCTGGAGGCCGGCGACCTGATGTGCCTGGAGTGTGGCAGCGGCCCTGCGGCTGCCCCGTCGAACGACATCGAGCCGCCACAAGCGCCCCTGCAACCCGACAGCGCCACACGGGTGGAGGGTTGGCACCTGCTGCGGCAGATCAGTTGCACCGACGGCGTCCGCGAGCGCTACATCGCCCGGCATGAGGAAAGCGGCCAGCAGGCCGTTCTGACCCTGTACCGCCCGGGTGCCGAACCGGACCCGGCCATCTACGACGTGATCCGCCGGCTGCCCCGCGACCATGTGCCGGAGATTCTCGCCACCGGCCGCTGGAATGAGCGCGCCTACGAGGTGATCGAGGAACTGACCGGCGGCACGTTGGCCGACCTCGGCAGCGTCGTCCGCGATGCCGCCGCCGTTCGCCATGTGGTCGGCGAGCTGGGCCAGGCCCTGCATGCCTTCAACGAGGCCGGCCTGCGCCATCGCGACCTGCGCCCGGCCAGCCTGCTGGTGCGCAGCCGCGAACCGCTGGACCTGGTGATCAGCGGCTTTGGCTCGGCGCGGCTGTCCGAGTTCGACCTGGATATCGTTTCCCCGCTGGAAACCAGCCGCTACATGGCCCCCGAAGCGATCGCCGGCGGCGTGGCCCCGGCGTCGGACTGGTGGAGCCTGGGCATGGTCCTGCTCGAACAGCTGACCCAGGGTGCCTGCTTCGAAGGCATCAACCCCAACGCCTTCCTGATTCATGTGCTCGCCAACGGCGTGCCGATCCCCGACGATCTCGACCCGCAACTGAACCTGCTGCTGCGCGGCCTGCTGGCCCGTGACCGGCACCAGCGCTGGCAGTGGCCGCAGGTGCAGGACTGGCTCAACGGCCTGCCGGTAGAGGCTCCGGCCTCGTCGTACAGCGAACGGGATGATGACGAAGGCGCGGCCATCACCCTGGGCAGCCAGCGCTTTCGCAAACCCTCGGTATTCGCCCTGGCGGCGGCCCAGGCGGACCACTGGGCCCAGGCCCTCGACCATCTGCTGCGTGGCGTCATCGTCACCTGGGCCGAACACATCGGCCTGGCGCCGCGGCTACTGGCCGGCTTGCGCCAGGTGGCCCAGCACGAAGGCATCGAGGACGATTTCCGCCTGATGCTGGCCCTCAAACTGCTCAACCCCGAAATCCCGCTGATCCATCGCGGAGAAATCGTCACCCCGGGCTGGCTGCTGGACCATCCGCTGGAGGGTTACCGGCTGATCAGCGGCTCGCTGCCCGACCTGCTCGAACAGTTGCAGACCGAAAGCTGGCTGTCGCGGCTCAGCGTCCGCGCGCAGAACGTTCGCCAGCGGGCGCTGCACCAGCACATCGAGGTCGACGAAGAGCAGTTGCGCATCTACCTGCTGTCCACCTCCCGCGCACGGCTGGCCGCCCAGTGGCAGGACCGCCAGCGCCTGCTGCCGGACACCGACCATCCTGGGCTGCAGGTCCTGTCGGAGCGCCGGGTGATCGCCGAAGAGGACCTGATCGTCCTGCTCAGCGCGAACATCAGCCAGTTCCGCTCGGCCACGGCGATCGTCGAGCAAGCCGCGGGCCTGGCCAGGGAAGCCGATGTCCGGCTGTTTGACACCCAGAGCGCCAGCGCGTTGCTGGAGCACAGCCGGCAGGATCTGTATCGCGCCGTCGACGAGCGTATCAGCGGCTTCGCCCGCAGTGGCGTACCGGCGGTGGATGACTGGGCGGAGCAGTTCCGCCTGGAACGGCGCATGCCGCTGGCCAAGGCCCTGGTGCTGCTGGCGATTCCCGCCGAGCAATGGCTGGAGCCGCAGAAGCAGCAGTACGTCTCGCAGATCCTCGATTTCTTCGAGAAGAAGGTCGTCACCGCGGTGATGCGTGGGCCCCTGGTACGCATGAGCATCGGCAAGACCACCGCGCGGGTCGATCTCCAGGAACTGGACAGCGAGCGTCGCCCCGCCGCCGCCCTGCTCGATCACCTGTTGCTGCGCAACGCCCGTTCGGTGAGTCTCGACCCGGAAAGCTTCCTGGCCAACACGCAACTGGAATCGCGACTCCACGCGCTGCACCGGCAAAGCTCGCTGTACAAGCGCGATACCGGCATCGACGGGTTGTACCTGGGGTTCCCGTTCCTGCTCAGCCGCGATGCCCGGGGCAATACCCGTCCACGCATCGTGCCGTTGCTGCTGTGGCCGCTGAAACTGCTGGTCGAAGTCGGCAGCCGCGCCCAGGTCGCACTGGCCTTCGACGGCGAGCGCGAGGAAGTCCGGCTCAACCCGGCGCTCGACAGCCTGCTCGGCCCCGAGGCCTGCAAGCAGTGGCGCAAGACCGCCGAAGAACTGCTGGGCCGCTCGGCGATCCGCGCCGCCGATGTGATGGACGCCTTTGGCATGCTCGCCACGGCTCGATCACGGGCCTTGACCGCGCTGCCGCCGACCAGCATCGAAGTGACACCGTACAAGGACGAACTGGCCTGCGCCGCCGTGCTGTTCCATGTCACCTTCATGGGCCAGGCCATCGGCGAGGATCTGCGCCAGTTGAGGTCGCTGTCCCCCGCTGGCACCGGCCTGGAAACCGCCCTGCGCCTCAAGGAGCCGGGCGAAGCGCAGGACAGCGGGACACCGCCCGAACTGCAGCGCTTCTTCACCGCCGCCAGCGACCCGTCCCAGGAGGCTGCCGTCCTGCGCGCCCGGCAAAGTCCCGGGTTGCTGGTCGAGGGCCCGCCGGGCACCGGCAAGAGCCAGACCATCGTCAACATGGTCGCCGACGCCATTGGCCGCCAGCGCAGCCTACTGATCGTCTGCCAGAAGCATGCAGCCCTGGAGGTGGTGCACAAGCGCCTGGTTGCCGAAGGCCTGGGCCAGCGCATCGTCATGCTCAATGACGTCAACCGCGACCGCGAGCCGGTCATTCGCAGCATCCGCGAGCAACTGGAAGCGCTGTTTATCGAGGGGGCCTGGGCCCCCGACTGGCAGCGCCAGCGCGAACGCCTGGCGGCACGCATCGAAACCCTGGAAGGCGAACTGGACCGTTTCCACCAGAGCCTGCATCGTCTCGACGAGGCGACCGGCCTCAGTTACCGCGGCTTGCTCGGAGAACTGATCGAACTGGAGCAAGGCAGCCCTCCCCTGGAGTTTCCGGCACTGCGCCAGCGCCTGGCAGGACTGGACATCGCCAGCCTGACACGCCTTGAAGAAAACTGCGCACCGCTGATCCGTCTCTGGCTGCCGGCCCGTTTCGAAGGCAGTGCCCTGGCACAGTTGCAGCCTTTCGCCGCCGACCCGGCGACCTTGCAGGCTTTCACCGAATGCCTGCAGGCGTTTGTCGCCGCGGAAGCGGCTCGCCAGGGCGTGCTGCAGGAACACCTGTCCAGTTTCGAAGTCGACGACCCCACGCCCTACCGGAGCTGGATGGCCGGACATGTCGAGGCCTTGCTGGGCCTGAAGGAAGAACAGCGCCTGCGGCTGGCCCGTTGGTTGCCGCTGTTCCGTCGCAGCGAAACGGCCCAGGCCCTGCGCGGCGAAACCCTGCTCGCCGAGCTGGGTGATGTCGAACTGCAGCTGCGCCAGCTGGATCCCGCGCACTACCTGCCCGCCCACTCCCCGGCACTCAGTGCCCTGACCGACAAGGAACTGGAGCGCTTGCGGGTACAGACCGCCCAGGTGCTCAAAGCCAAGTCCTGGCTGGCCCGGATCAACCCGTTGCACCTGATGCGGCGCAGGCGGGTGCGGGCTTTCATGCGCAGCCACGACGCCCAGGCCGACGACTCCCGCGTGCCGGCACTGCTGGCCGCCGCCGAACTGGAAATCCGCACCCGCCCTCTGCATGCGGCCCTGAACGCCGCGCGCCAGGCATTGGGCCTGGAAGCGATTGCCCAGGCCGTCCGGCTGGAGCTGGCGAGCCTGACCAGCCAGGATATCCGCCACCTGCGCGAGATCCAGGCACTGGCCCAGGGCCTGGCGTCGGCGCCGCGTGGCGAACAGGTCGATGCCGCGATTCTTACGGGGCAGAAGCAGAGCTTCGAGGCGCTGCTCAAGGACCTCGATGCCGCACTCGTGCGCCACGGTGCACGACAACACAGCCTGGACCGGCTCAAGGCCCTGGCCGACTGGATCGGCGACGACCTGCGCCAGGCACTTGAACGTGCCGTCGCCACCAACGAAAGCAACCTGCTGGCCCTGACCCGACTGCAACAGGACCTGCCCGCACTGGCCGCCTACCAGCGTTTTCGCGGCCGGGTCGGGCAACTCGGCCAGGCCGACCTCGAACTGCTCGCCCTGCTGCGCCAAATCCAGGACAAGCTCGATCAGTTCCCCGTCGACCAGCTCGAAAGCGCCGTGCGCCGGTTGCTCAATCGTGAAGCCCGGCTCGGCTGGAAGCACCGGATCGAACAGGCCAACCCGGAGCTGCTGTTCGGCCAGGACGAGGCCCGGGCGAAGATTGCCGGCCTGGCCGAGGCCGACATCCAGATGCGCCTGCTCAACCGCGAACTGCTCGGCAAGGGCGTCGACCCTGCCCGCCTGGGCAGCCGCAAGCAATGGGAAGACGTCACCCGCCTGACCGGCAAACGCTCGCGACGCCTGCGCGAGTTCATCGAAATGGGCTCGGAACTGGGCCTGATGAGCCTGCGCCCGGTCTGGCTGATGAACCCCGACGTGGCCAGCCGCGTCCTGCCGCTCAAGGCCCGCCTGTTCGATACCGTAATCTATGACGAAGCCTCGCAGATGCCGGTGGAGTTTGCCCTGCCAACGCTTTACCGCGGCCGGGTGACAGTGATCAGCGGCGACGAGAAACAGATGCCGCCCACGGCGTTCTTCTCAAGCCGGGTCGAAAGCGATGAGGCCGAACTGTTCGACGGCGACCTGCCGGACGAAGACGCCGACGAGGAACAGCGCGAAGCCTTCGAAGACACCTGGAACCGCCGCGAGATCAAGGATTGCCCGGACCTGTTGCAACTGGCCCGCAGCGTACTGCCCAGCACCACCCTGGAGATCCACTATCGGTCGGCCTACCGCGAACTGATCGGCTTCTCCAACGCGTCGTTCTACGGCAACCGCCTGAGCGTGCCGGTGCGCCATCCCCAGGCCAATATCCTGCGGATCAAGCCGCTGGAGCTGATCCAGGTGGACGGGCTCTACCAGAACCAGAGCAATATCCTGGAAGCCGAGCGGGTGGTGGAACATCTCGCCGAGCTCTGGCGCCAGCCCCACGAACAGCGCCCGTCCATCGGCGTGGTCACCTTCAACCGCAAGCAGGCCGACCTGATCGAGGAACATCTGGAGCGACGCGCCGAGGAAGACGAGGTGTTCCGCCAGGCCTACGCCCAGGAGCGCGAGCGTCTGGAAGACGGCGAAGACATGTCGGTGTTCGTCAAGAACGTGGAAAACGTCCAGGGTGACGAACGCGACATCATCGTCTTCTCCACCACCTTCGGCCGCAACAGCCAGGGCGCGTTCCGCCGCAGCTTCGGCGTGCTCGGGCAGAAAGGCGGCGAGCGGCGGCTGAACGTGGCCGTCACCCGCGCCCGGCGGAAGGTGGTGCTGGTCACCTCGATGCCGATCGCCGACATCTCCGACATGCTCAACACCCACCGCGCCCCCAACAGCCCCCGCGACTACCTGCAGGGTTACCTGGAATATGCCCGGAGCCTGTCGTCCGGGGAGTTCGCCACCAGCAGCAGCCTGCTCAACCGCCTGCAGACCGACCGTGGCGAGGCCCGGCGCCGTCAGCAGCAGCCGCGCGACGGTTTCGTCAGCACTGTCGGCCAGTACATTCAGTCGCTCGGCTGGCAAGCCAGCAGCGCCAACGAGGGCGATGCCTTTGGCCTGGACTTCGCGATCGAGAACCCGGCCACGGGCCTGTATGCCATTGGCATCGAATGCGACTCCCCCTGCCACCCCCTGTTGAACCGCGCCCGGGCCCGGGAAATCTGGCGGCCGTCGGTGCTGCACCGGGCCATTGCGAGCCTGCACCGGGTCTCGTCCCATGGTTGGTACCACGATGGCGAGAATGAACGGGCACGGCTGCGGGCGGCGATCGAGAACGCCCTGCAACCTGCCCTCGAACCCCAGCCGGACAGCCCGGCGCCCCTCACGGAGACCAGCTCATGAGTGGACCGAAAGTCGTCCGCATCGTCACCCGGGAAGAGATCCTGGCGATCTGCGAGGCTCACCTTCAGCGCCTGGCAACCGCCCTCGAACGCTGGCTGGCGCAGGCCGGCAGAATCGGCGAGCTGAGCGAAGCCGACCGGGCTGCGACATTGGCCCGGCATGAACGCCTGCGCGCCTTGCTGCAACAGGATCAACTGCGCGAACTGCAAAAGGCCGTGCCCATCGAAATCGACTTCCTCGAACGTGACCTGGAAGAGCGCGAGGAACGGGCGATTATCCGGGCGACGGAAAAACGCCAGCAGCAGCGGCGTGTCCACGAAACCGCGGCGACCCTGCTCAAGGCCCTGCACGCCAAGCCTGGCCGGGTAACCGGCGAACTGTTGCAGCAGATCGGCGAACTGGCCCAGGGTGCCCGACGTGAAGACGCGGATACCCTGCTGGCAAAGGGTTTCGCCCTGCTGACCAGCGTGCCCGCACAGGAAGCCCTCGGCGCAGAGCAACACGCCCTCGCCCAGCAATTGAAGAGCGATGCGCCGACACCTTCGCTGGCCGACTGGATCGCCCGGCAGCAGCTCGACGGTTCAAGGGATGTCCGCCTGTTGCGCATCGACCGACACATTGCCGAACTGCAACTGCTGCACGGTGCACAAGCGGCCGAAGCATTTGTTCTGAAACTGCGGAAGGCCGAGGCCGAGTCGCGCCAGCAGGCCCGCAACCTGCTACTCGACAGCCTGGTACTCGACCTGGCCCACGCCACGCGCCGCTACCAGGACCAACGCGCCCGTTTCAATCAGTTGCAGGGCCTGGCCAACGAAGTGGCCGCCTTCAAGGATTCCACTCATCAGCCACTGCTGGAGCGCGTCGCAAACAGTCACGCCAGCCCGGCCCCGCAGCAGATGGACGAACTGATCGAGCAATGCAAGGCCGTGATCGCGGCCCACCTGCAGGCACAGGCGGCCATCGCTCGTCGCCAGGCGATCCTGCAGGGGCTTGCGAGCCTCGGCTACGAGACCCGCGAAGGCATGGAAACCGCCTGGGCACAGAACGGTCGGGTGGTACTGCGCAAGACCGCCACGCCAGGGTTCGGGGTCGAAGTGGGCGGCAAGGCCGACACCGGCCGCCTGCAAGTGCGTGCCGTGGCCATGAGTCACGAACGCGACAAGACCCGGGACCGCGACATCGAGACCATCTGGTGTGGCGAGTTCCAGCGCCTGCAGGCGCTGCTGAAAAGCCAGGGCGGTGATCTGATCATCGAACAGGCCCTGGAGGTCGGCCAGGTCGAGCTCAAGGTGGTGGCGGCTGCCGAGTCGCAGCAAACCCTCGAAACGAGCCGTTCAGAGAACAGGACCGGCGGCTGATCGCCGGGCCCTCGTGAGCAATGCAACCGGGATGGGCCGGGCGCACGTCCGCTTCAATGCGAGGCCCGGGGCGGCGTCGCCGCCACCCCGAACGCTCATGCGGCAGGCAGGGCTCAGAGGCGGCCCAGTTCCTGTGCGGTACGGTCGACGGCGATGCGGGTCTTCTCGACCAGCTCATCGAGTTCACTGCGCCCGGCCACCAGTGCCGGCGCCATGATCATCCGCCCCAGGGTCGAGCGAATGATCAGGCCCTCTTCGAAGCCAATGGTCCGGCAGCGCCAGGCGATGTCGTTTTCGTTGGCGAAACGCTTGCGGCTGGCCTTGTCTTCGGCGAACTGCAATGCCGCCACCAGCCCGGCGCCCTGCACCTCGCCCACCAGCGGATGCCGCTCGAACACCTCCCGCAGGCAACGCTGCAGATAGGGACCGGTGTCGTCCTTCACCCGGCTGACGATACCTTCATCGCGCAGTGCCTTGAGGTTGGCGATCGCCACGGCTGCCGCCACCGGGTGACCGGAATAGGTCAGCCCGTGGGCGAATACCCCGCCCTGCTCCACCAGTGCTTCGGCGATACGCCTGCCCAGCACCAGGCCGCCCATGGGGATGTAGCCGGAGGTCAGGCCCTTGGCGATGGACAGGGTATCCGGCTCGAAACCGAAGTGCTGGTGGGCGAACCATTCCCCTGTGCGGCCAAACCCGCCAATCACCTCGTCGGCGCACAGCAGCACGTCGTACTGGCGGCAGATGCGCTGGATTTGCGGCCAGTAGCTTTCCGGCGGGAAGATCATGCCGCCAGCCCCCTGGAACGGCTCGGCGATAAAACCGGCGACGTTCTCGGCTCCCAGTTCGAGGATTTTCTCCTCCAGTTGCAGCGCACAGCGACGGCCGAACTCCGCCGGGCTCAACTCGCCGCCCTGGGCATACCAGTAGGGCTCGTCGATGTGCGTCACATCCGGAATCAGCCCGCCCATCTCATGCATGAACTTCATCCCACCCAGGGCCGTGGCCGCCAGGGTCGAGCCGTGGTAGCCGTTCCAACGGCCGATCATGATCCTCTTCGACGGCTTGCCCACCACCTGCCAGTAGCGGCGAACAGTACGGATCAGCACCTCGTTGGCCTCGGAACCGGAGTTGGTGTAGATGGCGTGACTGTAGTGGCCGGGCAGCAGGCTGAACAGCAGCTCGGACAGTTCGACCACCGCCGGGTGGGTGGTGTGGAAGAACATGTTGTAGTACGCCAACCGATCCATCTGGGTCGCCGCCGCGACGGTCAGGTCCTTGCGCCCGTAGCCCAGTTGCGTGCACCACAGGCCGGACATGCCGTCCAGATAGCGTTTGCCGTCGTTGTCCCACAGGTGCAGGCCTTCCCCGCGCACGATGACACGAGGGCCTTCGGCATTGAGGGCCTTCTGGTCCAGGAAGGCATGAATGTGGTGCGCGGCGTCGGCCGCCTGGTAGTCGCGGGTGGTACGTTGCGGGGTAACGGGGGCGTTCATGGCCATGACTCCTATCGCGTTGTGGTCTTTTTCCAGGCAGCAGCCTGCCGTAAGCCCATGGCCGGTGTTCATCCGGGCCAGGACCCTCGTTGCAGCGGGATATCCATCAGTGTCGGTGATCGAGGTAGTGCGCCAGTGGGTCCTGGCCCAGACCGTCCCGGGCCTGGGCCAGGGAATTGATGAACAGCGAGAACAGTTCCGAGTGCGAGGAAATGTCCAGTTTCGCGTAGATGTTCTTGCGGTGACTCTTGATGGTGTCCTCGGCGACGCCCAGGCGTCGGGCCAGCGACTTGCTCGAATGCCCCCGCAGCAGCAGTTGCACGATGGCGCACTCGCGCTCGGTCAGCACCGAGGCCCCGAAGGTGTTCAGCGCACGGCCGATCTGTCGCTCGATCGCGCTCTCGAAACGCCCGCCCAGCACCTGGCCTTCCAGATGGCGCCAGTGCTGGCTGACCACGGCCAGCACCCACGGGGTCACACGCTGGAGGTCGCGCAGTTGGCTGGCACGGTAGGTGGCCGTGGTGGCCAGCTCTACGGCAATCACCAGTTCCGTGCCCAGCGGTACGAGGTAGTTCACCTCATCCTCCAGGTGCGAGTGCTGGTAGAACGTCAGGTAGTACTCGCTGCGCTTGAAATGGTCCGGCGCCACATCGGCCAGCCGGTAGCAGCCGGCGCTCGCCCCTTCCATCGCCGCGCGGTAGAACGGGCACAGCAGGTAGTGGCCGCCGATGTACTCGCGGATGCTGCCCTGGGGCAACCAGGGCCCGTCGTCCCGGGTCTCGGCCAAAGCCGACGGCAGCCCCTGGCGCGGAAACAGATAGACCATGGTGCCCTGGCTCGGGGCCAGGTGGCACAGCGCCGCGAACAGGGCATCGACGAAGCCTGGCTGGCCGATCACACAGGTGACGTCGGCCATGTGGCGGAACCAGTCTTGGGTGGTCAGTCGATTGCTTGCCATCGAGGCGGCCTTTTGCAGTTCAGCGCATGCCGATACCGGTGGTGGTGTTCGGCCAGGAGCATCTTCTCATCACTGGCGGTGCCGGCCTATCACCCTTTGGGGTGAGCGGGTTTCAGCCGTCACAGCGCGGCCTGGCCGCTCCCTTGTGCGCTCAGCAGCAGATCGGCCGCCTTTTCCCCGATCATGATGCACGGCGCATTGGTGTTGCCACTGATCAGGGTCGGCATGATCGACGCGTCGGCCACCCGCAGCCCCTCCAGGCCATGCACCTTCAGTTGCGGACAGACCACGCTCATGGCGTCGGTGCCCATCTTGCAGGTGCCCACGGGATGAAACACCGTGGCGGCGTGCTCGCGGATATAGGCCAGCAGTTGCTCATCGGACTGCACATGGCTGCCCGGCAACATCTCGGTCCCGCGAATCGCCTCGAAACCCTGGTCGGCAAGGATCTGCCGCGCCAGCTTCAGACCCTCGACCAGGACCCGCGCATCCTCGTCGTCGGCCAGGAAGTTGAAATCGATGGCCAGCGCCCCTCCCGGTTGCAGGCGCAATTGGCCGATGCTGCGCGGACGCAATACGCAGGTGTGCAGCGCATAGCCATGCCCCCACTCGAACAGGCGACCACGATGGCTGCGGTAGCCGGGCACGAAGTGAAACTGCACATCGGGCAGTTCGCCCGCCAGCGGCGTGCGGGCAAAACCGCCCGCCTCGACGTAGTTGGTGGTCAGCCAGCCCTTGCGGCCAAGCAGGTAGCGAAACGGCGCGGCGAGAATGCTCGGCAAGGCGCCCAGGGAAAAGCCCAGGGTCCGGGGGGATGGCGAACGCACGGTGACCAGGCCGTCGAGGTGATCCTGCAGGTTCTTGCCGACACCCGGCAGATCGTGCAGCGGCGTGACCCCGGCCTCGATCAGTTGCTCCTTCGGGCCGATCCCGGAAGCCAGCAACAGTTGCGCGCTGCCCAGGGTTCCGGCGCTGAGAATCACCTCGCGCCGGGCGCGGATCACCGACTCGCCGCGGGCATCGAGCAGACGCACCCCCACCGCGCGCAGCCCATCGAAGACCACGCCCTTGACCGTGCAGTCGGTGAGCACCGTCAGGTTCGGCCGCTGCCGCACCGGTTGCACGAAGGCACGAAAGCTCGACAGCCGCCTGCCGTCCTTCTGGGTCACGTTGTACAGCCCCGAGCCTTCGAAACGGGCGCCGTTGAAGTCATCGTTGCGGCGAATGCCACAGCGCTCGGCCGCCTGCACGAAGAGCCGTGACACCGGGTTGGGGTCGCGCGGCACATCGACGCACAACTCGCCCTGGGTACCGTGATAGTGCAGATCCTGGCCGAGCAGGTTGCGTTCGGACTTCCTGAAATACGGCAACAGGCTGTTCCAGTCCCACCCCGGGCAACCCGCGGCGGCCCAGCGGTCGTAGTCGCTGGCATGCCCGCGGATGTAGATCATGCTGTTCATCGAGCTGGAGCCGCCGAGCATCCTGCCCCGCGGGGTGTGCAGGCGCCGATTGTTGAGCTGCTTCTGTGGCGTGGAGAAGAAGTTCCAGCTGTATTTGCGACTCTTGTACAGGGTGATGGTCCCGGCCGGCGTCTGGATACGCACGCTGTTGTCATGGCTGCCGCTTTCAATCAGGCAGACGCGGTTTTCCGGGTGGGCACTCAGCCGGTTGGCCAGCACGCAACCGGCCGAGCCGGCTCCCACAATGACGTAATCGAACTGCTTCATCAGACATTCCCCTGGACAATGGCGCTCGCGCCTGAACGACACGAGGCATGAAGATTGCTGGCAGATGGGCAACGGGTGTGCCTGCCCTGTAGGTGTTGTTCTTCGATGCCGGACGGCATCGGGCCGCTTCATAGTGCCGGGCCGGCATCTCGGGGGAAATGAGTAAAAATGTTCTGCCTTACCCGGAAAAAACTTATAACCACGCACCATCGGGGTGCGCTTGAATAAGGTTCTGCAAGGTGTCTGATGAGAGGATTCCGTGGCCGCCTATAACCTTCGCCAGTTGAAGTACTTCACCGCCGTCGTCGAATGCGGCAGCGTCGCCGAAGCCTCACGCAAGCTCTACATCGCGCAACCTTCGGTCTCGACCGCCATACGCCAGCTCGAGGACAGCTTCAACGTCCAGCTGTTCATCCGCCAGCACGCCAGCGGCATGTCGCTGACCCCGGCCGGCAACCGCTTCTACCGCAAGGCCCAGGAGCTGCTGCGCATGGCGCACGAGTTCGAGCAGAACGCCCTGGCCGACAACGATGTGGTGGCCGGACAGATCGATATCGGTTGCTACGAGACGGTGGCGCCACTGTACCTGCCGCGCCTCATCGCCGGCTTCCGCGAACGCTGGCCGGGCGTGGAGATCCGGATCCGCGATGGCGAACAGCAGGAGCTGATCCAGGCGCTCACCAGCGGCAGCATCGACCTGGCGATGCTCTTCGAGCACGACCTGGACCACACCATCGAGACCGCGCCGCTGATGCCGCCGCAACAACCCTATGCGCTGCTGCCGGCCGATCATCGCTTCGCCCATCAGGCCAAGGTGTCGCTACATGACCTGGTCCTCGAACCGATGATCCTGCTCGGGACCCTGCCCAGCCGGACCTACTTCGTCAGCATCTTCACCGAGCGCGGCCTGACCCCGCACATCACCTTCAGTTCCCCCTCGATCGAGATGGTCCGGGGCATGGTCGCCCAGGGCTTCGGCTTTTCGATCCTGGTCACCCGACCCTTCTCCAACTACACCTATGACGGCAGGCAACTGGCCTGCATCCCCCTGGCGGAGACCGTCACGGGATCGGGCCTGTCGGCCGCCTGGCCGAGACGCTCGCAACTGACCAAGCCGGCGCAACTGTTCGTGGAGTACTGCATCGAGGAGTTGGCGCGGCTACAGAAGTGAGTGCCGCAGGGGGCGTGAGGTTGCCGACGCAACCTCCGCATGGGGCCGTCATCGGACCTGACAAGCGAAAGCCAGGACCCGCTCCAGCATCTGGTCACAGGCCTGCAACTGCGCCAGGCTGACGAACTCGTCGGGCTTGTGCCCCTGATCCATGCTGCCCGGCCCGCAGACCACGGTCGGGATACCCGCCTGGTCGAACAGCCCGCCTTCGGTGCCAAAGGCCACCGTGCCGAACTCGCGCGAACCACAGAACTGCGCCACCCAACCGGCCGCCTGGCTCTCGACCGAAGTGGCCAGCCCCGGATAGCTCGACAACTCGGTGAAGCGAATGTCGCTCTGGGCACTGACCGCGCGCATCGCCGGCAACAGGGTGTCGGACGCGTACCGCTGCAGTTGTTCGGCCACTTGCCAGGGGTCCATCTGTGGCAAGGCGCGCACCTCGAAATCGAACCGGCAATCCTCTGGCACGATGTTCAAGGCCTTGCCACCCTGGATCACGCCGGTCTGTACCGTGGAGAACGGCGGATCGAAGCGCCCGTCATGCTGGCCGGGAGATTTGAGTGCTTCGCCCAGGCGACCGAGTTCGACGATCAGCCGGGCGGCATACTCGATGGCATTGACCCCTTGCGGCGCGTAGGCCGAGTGGCAGGCCGCGCCCTGCACGTCACAACGCATGGCGAGCTTGCCCTTGTGCCCGAGCACCGGCTTGAGCTGCGTCGGCTCGCCGATCACGCACAGCAGCGGCTTGACCGCCCGCCCACGCAACACCTCGATCAGTGAACGCACGCCGAGGCAACCGACCTCCTCGTCATAGGACAAGGCGATATGCACCGGCAGGCGCAGGGCACTGTCGACCAGCGCCGGCACCAGTGCCAGGACACAGGCGATATAGCCCTTCATGTCCGCCGTGCCGCGCCCGTAGAGGTTGCCGCCCTGCTCCGTCAGCTCGAACGGCGGACACGTCCAGGCCTGGCCGTCGACCGGCACCACATCGGTGTGCCCGGACAAGACGATGCCCGGCACATCCGCCGGGCCGATGGTGGCGAACAGGTTGGCCTTGTTCCCCTCGGGGTTGTGAATCAGTTCGCAGGGCACACCCAGTTCGGCCAGGTAGTCGCGCACGAACCCGATCAGCGCCAGGTTCGACTCGCGGCTGGTGGTATCGAACGCCACCAGCCGCGCCAGCAACTCGCGGCTGAGGCTCATCGATCATCTCCCGGCACACCGTAGCCGGGCGCCCGCGAAGGGTCCAGGGCGCGGTCGATGTAGTCCTGCATCTGCGGACGGTAGGCTTGCCACAGCAGGCCCAGTTCGCCGAGCGGATCCTCATCGGCCCAGTCGACGCGCAGGTTGACGATCGGCCAGAGCAGCTCGCCGACCACCACCAGCGCCGCCGAATGCACGGGACCGGCTTCACCGCCCTCGCCCAGTCCGGCCTGCATCGCCGCCAGCAGGCGATCGGCCAACTGGCCCTCGGCCTGCTCGAAGCTGCGGACCATCGCCTCGATCACCGCCGGGCTGGCCAGCATGTTGCCGGCCGCCACGCACTGTTCACCGCTCACGGCGTTGTTCACGCCGAGGGTTTCACTGCCACTGAAATGCGCGGTGCGCCCCAGGTGGTCGATGACGGTGATCTGCCGGTACTGGCTGTAGCCGTTGCGCGTCAGCACCCGGTCCAGCGCCTGGGCAGGAGAAAGGCCCTGCTCGAGCTCGTCCAGGGCTTCCGGCCCCAATGCCGGCAAGGTGATGTTCTGCGAGGCCACCGCGCCCACGCCGGGACGCAGCCAGGGGCAACGGGCGCCGACGGCAATGCTCGACGAGCTGATGGCGATGCCGAACTGACCGGTGCTTTCGCACCGGGCGACGATGGAAAAGGTCATGGCAAGGCTCCTGTCAGTCGGGAATCACGGCGATCACGTCGATTTCCATCAGCCACTGCGGCTGGGCCAGGCCCGACACCACCAGCCCCGTGGAAATCGGGAACACGCCCTTGAGCCATTTGCCGACTTCCCGGTAGACCGGCTCGCGGTAGCGCGGATCGATGATGTAGGTGGTGGTCTTGACGATGTGCGACAGGTCGCTGCCCGCCTCTTCCAGCAGTTGCTTGACGTTCTTCATCGCCTGCTCGGCCTGCGCGGCCGGATCCCCCAGGCCCACCAGGTTGCCGGCGAAATCGGTGCCGACCTGGCCGCGCACGTACACCGTGTTGCCGGCGCGCACAGCCTGGCACAGGTCGTTGTCCAGAGTCTGGTTGGGGTAGGTTTCCTTGGTATTGAACATGCGGATACGGGTGTGCGTCGGTGTGGCCATTGCAGGTTTCCTCGAAAAGGGCGAGGCACGCCCCGGGGGCGCGCCTGGCGGGGTTGATCAGGCGGTGGCGACCTGGGACACGGGCGCGCTGGCGACGGACAGGGCACCGGCCGCCTGGCGCTGGGCGGCGTCCTCGTAGTCCTGGTAGGAACGCTGGGTGGCGATGTGGCCGGCCACATGCCGGGCGTCGTGCCACACGCCCCAGATGAACGCCGAACCGCGACGCGACAACCACGGCAGGCCGACGAAGTAGATCCCCGGCTCCCTGCCGACACCGCGCTGGTGCTGTGGCTTGCCCTTGTCGTCGAAGGTGTCGACCTGCAGCCAGTCGTAGTCGACGGCGTAGCCGGTGGCCCAGATGATCGAGTTCACCCCGGCCTCGGCCAGGTTCAGCTCACGTAGTGGCCGGGTGATGCAGGGCGAATCGCCAACGCGCTCACGGGCGCTCGGCTCCGGCGGCAGGTCCAGGCCGTTGCGTTCGATGTAGGCATCCGCGGCGTCGAGCAGAGCCAGGTAGCTTTCATCGCCCTTGTCGAGGTTGTCGACCAGGTCCTGCCTGAACGTCACCGTGCTGCCGTTGAAGGACTCGGTCAGCCCGACCAGGATCATGCCGGCCTGGGCCAGGCGACGGAAATCCACGGTATGGCCGCCTCGGGCGCCACTGACGGCGATGGTCACGTGTTCGCGGCCGGCCTGCATGGTCTCGGTATCCCACAGCCCGAGCACGCCCAGCCACCAGCAGAAGTCGCGGTTGCGGTAGGCACGCGGCGGACGATCGTGCGGGCCGACCGAGAGATAGACCTGCTTGCCGGCGCGCTGCAATTCGTCGGCGATCTGTACCCCCGACGAACCGGCACCAACCACCAGCACCGCCCCTTCCGGCAGTTGCTGCGGGTTGAAGTACTGGGCCGAGTGGATCTGGTACAGGCGCTCATCCCTGGGGGCGATGGCCGGAATCAGCGGTTTCTGGAACGGACCGGTCGCCGCGACTACGCGCTGCGCACGGATCGTGCCTGAGCAGGTCTCCACCGTGAAGCCCGGACGCCCCGCATGACGCGTCACACGCTTGACCTCGACACCGGTGTGGATCGGTGCGTTGATCTTTTTCGCGTAGGTCTCGAAGTAGGCCGCCACCTGATCCTTGCCGGCAAAGCCATCGGGATCGATGTCGAATTGCAGCCCCGGGAAACGGTCATGCCAGGCGGGTCCGTTGGCCACCAGCGAGTCCCAGCGGCCGGTGCGCCAGGCTTCGGCAATGCGGCTGCGTTCCAGCACCAGGTGAGGCACACCCTGTTTGCTCAAGTGTTCGCTCATGGCCACACCGGCCTGGCCGGCACCCACCACGAGGGTATCGATTTCAATGTTATCCAATGACATGAGTTATATCCTTCACCAGGACTTTGGTGTAGTTGAATGAACAGTAGTTGCGAGCCGGCTGCAGCAGATCAAGTAGCGCCTGGTCATCGGTAAATTATTATTAAACTTGTGCCTGACTATAATTAGTCGATATCGCCAGACAGTCGGATAAAACAACTTCCAAACCCGTGAAACAGGTTTGGAAGTTCCCCCTCAATGGGCAACTTGCAAGTCGTCATGCAGCAGGCCGAGGATGTCGCGCTTCATCTCGATGAATTCGCGTTCCATCACCATGTCCATGTCACGCGGGCGCGGCATCGGCACATCGAGTTCGCGCTTGATCCGCCCCGGTCTTGCGCCCATCACGTAGACCCGGTCGCCAAGCAGGATGGCCTCGTCGATGTCGTGGGTGACGAACACCACGGTTTTCTTGCTGTGCTCCCAGACCCTGAGCAGCAGTTGCTGCATCTGCATGCGGGTCTGGCTGTCGAGCGCGCCGAAAGGCTCGTCCATCAGCAGGATCTGCGGGTCGTTGGCCAAGGCCCGGGCGATGGCCACCCGTTGCATCATGCCGCCCGAGAGCTGCTTGGGATAACGCTCGGCGAAAGCCGTCAGGCCGACTTCGTCGAGGTAGTAATCGACGATCTCCTTGCGCTCCCGGGCGGCCATGCCCTTGCGCTTGAGGCCGAAGGCGATGTTGTCGCGCACGCTCAGCCAGGGAAACAGCGTATAGCTCTGGAACACCATGCCGCGGTCCGCGCCCGGCCCCCGCACCTGTTGCCCGCCGACATGGATCTTGCCGGAGGTCGGTTCGGCCAGCCCGGCCGTGAGGTAGAGCAGGCTGGACTTGCCACAGCCGGAAGGCCCCACCAGTACGGCGAACTGCTGGTCCGGCACGTTCAGCGAGACGTTCTCCAGGGCGGTGAAGATATTGCCGTCAGGGCTGCGGTAGCGCAGGCAGACCTGATCCACCTGCAGCCGCGGCTGCGCACCCACCGGCTGTTTCACCGGGTTGACCGGCATTTGCATTGCAGTTACTGCGCCCATGACACCACCTTGAGCCGAAGCACCCGGAACAGTTGATCGGTCAGCAGGCCGAGCAGGCCGATGACCGCGATAGCGAGGAAAATCACGTCGACCTGGAAGCCGCGCATCGCCTTGAGGCTGATGTAGCCCAGGCCGCTGGAGGCGGCGACCAGTTCGGCGACGACCAGGTAGGTCCAGGCCCAGCCCATGGTCACCCGCAAGGTGTCGAGCACGCCCGGCAGCGAAGCCGGGCCGAGCACATGCACGATCACGTCGCGACGGCTGGAACCGAGGGTGTAGGAGGCGTTGATCAGGTCCCTGGAGACGCCCTTGGACACGTCGGCCACCATCACCAACTGCTGGAAGAAGGTACCGAAGATGATCACCGCGACCCGCTGTTCCAGGCCGATGCCGATCCAGAGGATGAACAGCGGCACGAAGGACGTCACCGGCAGGTAGCGGATGAAGTTCACCAGCGGCTCGAGGAACGCCTGCACCACCCGGAAGCTGCCCATCAGCAACCCCAGCGGCACGGCGACCAGCGAGGACACGGCAAAGCCGATCAGCACCACCTCGACGCTGGCCAGCACGTGCTTGCCCAGGGTGCCGTCGGCGGCCAGGCGCAGGCCCGCCTCGACCACCGCCCCTGGCGTGGGCAGAAACATCGACGGCACCACACCGCCGTAGGACAGCCCGGCCCAGAGGCCGAACACCAGCAGCCAGCCCAGCGCACTGGTGCTGAACACCAGGGCTGCCGGCAGCTCGACTTTCGGGGTCAGGCAGCGACTGCCCCAGGATTGACGATCGATCATCAGGGAGCCTCCGCCTTATTGCTTGACGAAACGGGTGTCGACCAGGTCGCCGTAGGAAACGTCCAGGGTCTTGTTCTGCAGGCTGCTCCAGGTGTCGTCGGCCAGGCGGATGATGCCGGCGATCTCGCCTTGCTTGCCGGGTGTGCCCAGCAAGGCCTCGCTCATGGCCTGGTCATAGAAACGCACGCCCTTGGCGGCCGCGGCCAGTTCCTTGGGGTCGGCCAGGTAGCCACCCACGCCCTTGGCCATGATCTTGTAGGCTTCTTCCGGGTGGTCATGGGTGTACTGCACGGCCTTGTACAGCCCCTTGACCAGCGCCTTGACATCGTTGGGTTGCCGGTCGATCACATCGCACGACAGCGCGACCACATCGACGATCACCCCCGGCGTGGCACTGCTGTCGACCAGGACCTTGCCCTGGCCCTTTTCACGCACCAGCGACAGGTGTGGCTCCCAGGTCACCGCGGCCGGCACGCGGCCGGCGATGAACGCCGTGGCGGCATCGTCAGCCGTCATGTTCTGCACATCCAGATCAGCCAGGCTCATGCCGTTCTGCTTGAGCAGGTACGACAGCCAGAACTGCGACACCGAGCCCTCGTTCACGGCGATGGGCTTGCCCTTGAGGTCCTTGAGGCTGGTGACGTCCTTGCCCACCAGCACCCCGTCGCCACCGTGGCTTTCATCGAGAGCGGCGACCGCCCGGAAGCAGAAGTCCTTGCTGCGGTACTTGAGAATCTCGTCGATGGTCGAGGCGGAGCCCGAAAGCTTGCCCGAAGCCTGGGCGGCCATGTACATCGACGCTTCTTCCATGGTGGTCAAGGTGACGTCCAGCCCCTGCTCCTTGAAGTAGCCCAGATCGCGCGCCAGGTACAAGGTACCGTAGCCGACCCAGGTGGTGTGACCGATGGACAACGACCCCGCCTGCGCGGTACCGGCCATGCCCACGGCCAGTGCCGAAACCAGGAGAGTTTTACGAAAGGAAAGTCCACGCAAGATGTTTGACATGATTAAACGCACTCCCGCTGCCTATTGGGTTGGTTGTTATTTATCTGGCAGTACCGGCCATGGGCCAAAAGAGGATTGCATCGCGCCCGCTTCGAAAGAGCCGGCGGCAACTTGTCACTGTGGTGTTTCAATATTCCCTCAGGAATACCTACTCAGAAAGCATCAAATATATGGAGTGGATATAGGAAAAACATAACGGCTGTTTCAACCACGCAGTTGGAACCAAGTGGTCTTGAGCTGGGTGTACTTGTCGAACGAATGCAGCGACAGATCGCGCCCGAAACCCGATTGCCTGCCCCCGCCGAACGGAACCGTCACATCCAGCGCATCGACCGTGTTCACCGACACCGTACCGGCCTTCAGCGCCCGCGCAACCCGGTGCGCACGATTGAGGTCATCACTCCAGACCGAAGCCGCCAGGCCATAGATGCTGTCGTTGGCCAGACGCACCGCCTGCTCCTCGCTGTCGAACGCACTGATCGCCAGCACCGGGCCGAAGATCTCCTCGCGGGCCAGGCTCATCCGGCTGTCGACGTTCGCGAAAATGGTCGGTTCGATGAAGTTGTCCGAGCCGTCGATGGTCAGGCGCCGGCCGCCACACACCAGCCGGGCACCCTCCTCGCGCGCCCGGTCGATGGCCTGGACGATTCGCGCGCTCTGCCCGGCGTCGACTATCGCACCGGCGCGGCTGGCCGGATCCAGGGGATTGCCGGGCAACCACTGGCGGGCCTGGGCCTGCAGACGCTCGACGAACTCGTCGTGAATCGAGCGCTGCACATACAGTCGCGAGTTGGCCGAGCAGACCTCGCCCTGATTGAAGAAGATCCCGAACGCGGCCTTCTGCGCCGCCAGGTCCAGATCCCGGCAATCGTCGAACACCAGGTTGGCGCTCTTGCCGCCACACTCGAGCCACACCTGCTTGAGGTTCGACTGGGCGGAATACTGCATGAAGTACTTGCCGACCCGGGTCGAACCGGTAAACACCAGGCAGTCCACGTCCGGGTGCAGGCCCAGCGCCCGCCCGGCGTTTTCACCCAGGCCCGGCACCACGTTGAGCACGCCTGGCGGCAGCCCCGCTTCCAGGGCCAGTTCGGCCAGGCGCAGCGCGGAGAATGGCGACTGCTCGGCGGGCTTGAGCACCACGCTGTTACAGGCGGCCAGTGCCGGCGCCAGCTTCCAGGCGGCCATGTCCAGCGGGAAGTTCCACGGCACCACGGCCGCCATCACTCCCAGGGCTTCGCGGGTGATGGTCGCCAGCACATTGGGCGCGGTCGGCGCGACCTGGTCATACAGCTTGTCGAGCGCCTCGCCATACCAGGCGAAGACGTGAGCCGAACCCGGCACGTCGATGTTGTAGGCATCCATGACCGGCTTGCCCATGTTCAGCGAGTCCAGCAGGGCCAACTCTTCACGGTTGGCCATGATCAGTTCGGCCAGGCGCAGCATCACTCTCTTGCGCTCACCCGGCGCCATGCGTGCCCAGGGCCCCTGCTCGAAGGCTCGACGGGCACTGCTGACCGCCAGGTCGACCTCGGCCTGGCCACAGGACGCCACGCGGGCCAGCAATTGGTGGGTGGCCGGGTTGATGGCGTCGAACGTTGCACGATCGGCGGCGCTGACCGGCCGGCCATCGATCAGGGCCTTGTCGCAAAAACTCAGGCCGGCGGCCCGCTGCTGCCAATAGTCGAGGTCGTTCATACGCACTCCAGGCGTTGCGTGGTGTATCCGGGGCCGTCACTCGACGTACTCCCGGGGTCGGAGTGCATTCTGGTGGGAACCCGGCGCGCGGCGAAACCAGCTTTTTCCTGTTGCCTGAACAGGAAAAAGCTAAGGCCTTACAGACGTAGCCGGACCGGCCGGCCCCACGGGTTGTTGCGCAACCAGGCCCTGCGGAATCGCGAAAGGCGATCAGACGGCATCGCGAGGCGCGAAGGCGGTGGCGGCGGCGACGGTGTCCAGCGACTCGCGCAGCAACTGGATCCTGCCGTCACGGGCCACCAGCCGACCGGCGTAGGACTGGCGGTAGATGCGCCCGGTGGCCGGCACCGGCGCCTCGACGTCGTACTCGGCAAAGGCCTGGTCCGGGGTATCGATCAGGAAGCGGATACGACGGAACTTGAACGCCGGAACCTTGTTCAGCAGTGAGGCGATGAAGGCCTCGATCTGCTCCGGGCCCTCGACACGGTCGGTGATGCCCAGCGATTTCAGGTAGGGAATTTCCAGGGCGCCGTCCTCGGCGAACAGTTCGGCGGCGGCGCGGGGGTTCTGGATGGCGTCCAGGTAGTTCTGGAACAGTTGCACGGCAGTTTTCATCGGAGGAGTCCTCGAGTGGTCGATTCGTTTACCGCCAGTGACCGGCGGCGACGCCCTCCACTCTAGCGAAGGCCCTTTCTAGCAAAAACATTAAAGATAGAAATCCATCTTTTCATTTATGAAACGAAAGTCGCGATCATGGCCCCTGCTCTACCTGGGCCAGCGCCAGGCAGGTTCACTGAGATGCTCGGCGAAAAAGTCCGATAGCGCCCTGATCTTCACCGGCCGCGTACGTGCCGACGGCGTGACGAAATACAAGCCGCCACGGGTCATGCTCCATTCCGGCAGCAGGCGCACCAGGCGACCATCGGCAAGGTATTCGCTGGCGATGAACTCCGGCAATTCGGCGATCGCCAGTCCTTCCAGCAGCACCGGAATCATCGCGTCGGAGTTGGTCACCCGCAGCGGCCCGCTGGGAACGACATCTTCTTCAGCCCCCTTGTCGTGGCTGAACCGCCAGACCTGGGTGCGGGCCCGATAGGCATAACTGAGGCACCGCCGGTTGGCCAGTTCCCTTGGATGCCGTGGCTGACCGTGTTGCTCCAGATAGGCAGGCGACGCCACCAGGAACTGGGTCACGGCACACAGCCGGCGGGCGACGAGCGAGGAATCCGGCAACGCGGCGATCCGCAGCGCGGCATCGAAACCCTCGGCGATCAGGTCCACCGAGGCATCGGACAGATGCAGGTCGACCGACAGTTCGGGGAAGCGCCGGATCAGTTCCGGCATCAGCGGCGCGACCCAGCGCAGGCCGAACGACATCGGGATCGCCAGGCGTACCTGCCCGCGTGGCTGCACCGACAGCTCCTGCGCTTCGCTTTCCACCTCCTCGGCCTGGCGGTAGATGTCGCCAGCCTTCGCCGCCATGCTCAGGCCGAACTCGGTCAGCGACAACTGGCGCGAGGTACGGTTGAACAACCGGCCACCCAAGCGCTCCTCCAGCCTGGCGACCGCACGCGACACCGTCGGCACCGACACCCCCATGACCCGGGCGGCAGCAGCGAACGATCCTTCTTCAGCGACCTTGGCGAACATCGCCAGGCCCTCAAAATCGGGCAATTTGCTCATTTCATTTCTGCAACGATAGATTTCAGACAATTCTATTTTGAAAAAATCAGCCCGTCGATAAGCTTTTCCCATCTCGCAACACATCACCTACCCAACGGGAGAAACACCATGATCGGCAAACTTGAAGGCAAAATCGCAGTCGTCACCGGCGGCACCACCGGCATCGGCCTGGCCACCGCCAAACGCTTCGCCCAGGAAGGCGCCCACGTCTACATCACCGGCCGCCGCCAGGCCGAACTGGACGCCGCCGTGGCCCAGGTCGGCAACGCCACTGGCGTGCAGGTCGACTCGACCCGCCTCGACCAGCTCGACGCCCTCTACCAGCGCATCCAGGCCGAGCGCGGCCACATCGACGTGCTGTTCGCCAACGCCGGTGGCGGCTCGATGCTGCCACTGGGGCAGATCACCGAAGAGCACTACGACGACACCTTCGACCGCAACGTCAAGGGCGTGCTGTTCACCGTGCAGAAGGCCCTGCCGCTGCTGGCCAACAACGCCTCGGTGATCCTCACCGGCTCCACCGCCGCCAGTTCCGGCACCCCGGCCTTCAGCGTGTACGCCGCCTCCAAGGCTGCCGTGCGCTCGTTCGCCCGCAACTGGATCCTCGATCTGAAGGACCGCAACGTGCGCGTCAACACCATCAGCCCTGGCGCCACCCGTACGCCTGGCCTGGTCGACCTGGCCGGCCCGGATGCGGCGCAGCAGCAAGGCCTGCTCGACTACCTGGCCTCGCAGATTCCGCAGGGACGCGTGGGTGAGCCGGAAGAGATCGCCAGTGCCGCACTGTTCCTGGCCTCGAGCGACGCGAGCTTCGTCAACGGTACCGAGCTGTTTGTCGACGGTGGCCAGGCGCAGATCTGATCCGCACGGAGGCCGCAGCCACTGCGGCCTCGTCACCCTACACCCCAAGGAATATCCCGTGAAAACAGCAAAAATTGCCCTGTTGACACTGTCCCTGGCCCTGGTCTCGATGGCCCAGGCCGCCACAGCCGGCACTCCGGCAACCACCCCTGAGGCGCTGCAGGTTTCGGCCATCGACCACGTTGGCATGAACGTACCCGACATCGACTCGGCGGTGAAACTCTTCACCGACCTGGTGGGTGCCCAAGTGATCTCGGACATTCGTCCGGGTGCCCTTCCGGCTGAGTGGAAGAAGCAGTTCCGCTGGAATCAGTCCAGCGAACTGGAACGCTTCGTCATGCTGCAACTGGAAGGCGGCGCCAAGGTGGAGCTGTTCCAGTACAAGGGGCCAAAGATCAACCACCTGCAACCCCATGAGGACGACATCGGCGCCACTCACTTCGCCCTGCGGATCCAAGACATGGCTCGCAGCCTGGCCGTGATCAAGGCCAGGGGCCTGAAGGTGCTGAACGAGCCGATTACCAACCCCGATGGCGTGCAGTGGTTCTACTTCCTGACGCCATGGGGTTCGCAGATCGAGCTGGTGTCGCTGCCGGCCAATTGACCGAAACAGCGCCGATGCGGATCGCAAGCGCCCTGGTTCAAGGGCGTTCGTTCTTCGGCGAATCCATCACGATATGGCTGGTGATCGACGAGACGTGCGGCAGCACTCCCAGCACATCGGTGTGAAAGGTCTTGTAGGCCTTGATGTCCGCGACCTCGACCCGCAACAGGTACTCGATGGAGCCGGTGATGGTGTGAAACTCCACCACGTCCGGCGACTGGCTGATCGCTTGCTCGAATGCCTTGAGGCTTTCCTTGGTGTGACTGGACAGCCCGACCGTCACGTAGACGACAAAGCCGGCGCCCAGCCTGCTCCTGTCGATCACCGCCCGGTAGCCGGTGATCACACCCGAGCGCTCCAGCTCCTGCACCCGCCGCAGGCACGCCGAAGCAGACAATCCCACCCGCTCGGCGAGCTTCACATTGGTCTGCCGCGCATCCCGGGAAAGCTCGCGCAATATTTTTCGGTCAATTTTGTCGATATCTATCATTTATTGCACCAAAGCCAAATCCACACACCATTATGCAACCAATGTGCGCGATTCAAACAATAAAATAGCCACCTTCTTTTACCGCTCGTTGAAGGTGTTCATGACGGATCTCACGGTGCTTGTCGCGTTTCTGCTTTTTGGTGTGGTCATGACCGGCACCCCCGGCCCGAACAATGCCATGGTGCAGGTATCGGGTGCGCGGGTTGGCGTCTGGCGCACCCTGCCACTGGTGGCCGGTATCGCCTTCGGGGTGGGCGTGCAGTTCGCGATTCTCGGGCTGGGCCTGGGCGAGTTGTTCGAAGCGGTGCCGGTCATCCATACCCTGCTCGCGGTGCTGGGAGCCGGTTACATCGTCTGGCTCGCCTGGAAGATCGCCAGCAGCGGTCCGCTGGAACTGCATCAGGACAGCCGTCCGCCGATGGGCTTCGTGGGTGGCGCGGTGTTCCAGTGGATCAACCCCAAGGCCTGGGCACTGTCGATCAGTGCGGCAGCGACCTACATTCCCGTGGAAAACCACGTGGTGAATCTCTGCATCGCGGCGGCGCTGCTGACGGCGTTGTCGATTCCTTGCGTGGGCATCTGGGCGGTGGGTGGGGTGGCGTTTCGCCGATTGCTGACCCGGCCACGGTTCGCGCGGGTCTTCAATGCGGGGATGGCGGTGACGCTGTTGGTGGCGACCCTGCCGGCGATTTTGCGGTTGACGAGTGTGTAGCTCGTAACACCTGGTAAAGAGACGAAATGGCCTTCCGAGATTAAGTCGGTTTCCTACGAACCATCGGCGTGGGAGAATACTGTGCGTGCCTACGGCGGTCACTAGAGTTCGAGGGTCGCTGCACATTCAGCGCAGGACCGTTCAACCAGCCAGCAGCCCATGCCGCACCAGATAGACCAGCATGCCGACCAGGCCACACCCCAGCATCACCTGAATCACCCCGCGCTTGAACCTGAACAAGGCCACGGCCGCCGCCACGCAGATGATCAGTGACGGCCAGTCGGTATGGCGCTCGATGCCGTCCGGCCAGAACACGTGGTAGGCGAAGAACAGCGCCAGGTTGACGATCACCCCGACCACCGCCGCGGTAATGGCGGTCAACGGCGCGGTGAATTTCAGCTCATTGTGGGTGGACTCCACCAACGGGCCACCGGCCAGGATGAACAGGAACGACGGCAGGAACGTGAACCAGGTGACCAGGCTGGCGGCGACCGCACCGGCGAGAAACGGCTGGTCGGCGCCAAACATCGGCTGCAGGTAGCCACCGAGGAAACCGACGAACGCCACGACCATGATCAACGGCCCCGGCGTGGTTTCGCCCAGGGCCAGGCCGTCTATCATCTGGGTCGGCGACAGCCAGCCATAGTGGCCGACCGCACCCTGATAAACATAAGGCAGCACCGCGTAGGCCCCCCCGAAGGTCAGCAAGGCGGCCTTGGTAAAGAACCAGCCCATTTGCGTCAGCGTCCCCTGCCAGCCGAATGCGGCGGCCAAGAGCCCCATGGGCAACGCCCAGAGCGCCGCGCCGATCACCAACAGGCGCAGCAGGTGCGCCCAGCGAAAGCGCGCATGTTCGGGGGTGGGCGTGTCATCGTCGATCAACGCCGGACCATGGCTCGACTTCGCCGCGGCATGTCCACCGCCGATGACGAACGTGTCCGGGAGGAAACGGCCGCCCAGGTACCCCACCAGCGCCGCCACCAGGACAATGGCCGGGAATGGCACATCGAGGGCGAAGATCGCGACAAAGGCCGCCGCGGCGATGGCCCACAACCAGGCGTTCTTCAGCGCCCTCGAACCGATGCGGTGGGCGGCCTGCAGCACGATGGCGGTCACGGCGGGCTTGATGCCGTAGAAGAGGCCGGCAACGACCGGCAACTCACCGAACGCCACGTAGATCCAGGCCAGGGCGATCAGGATGAACAACGACGGCAGCACGAACAGTGCCCCGGCGATCACCCCGCCCCAGGTGCGATGCATCAGCCAGCCGATATAGGTGGCGAGCTGTTGCGCCTCCGGCCCCGGCAGCAACATGCAGTAGTTGAGGGCATGCAGGAAGCGCCGCTCGCTGATCCAGCGGCGGCGCTCGACCAGTTCCTGGTGCATGATCGAGATCTGTCCGGCGGGGCCGCCGAAGCTGATGAAGCCCAGCTTCAACCAGAACAGGAAGGCTTCGAACAGGCTCACGGGCGGCCTTGCCTCGGCCGCCTGCCCGGCGGCGCGTACAGGGGAGTCAGTCATGTTTTTTCTCGTCGTTTGCAAAAGCAACCAGAAGGCCGTCGAAGATGCCGCTCGCGGCCAGCAGCAATTGGTCATCGTCAACCAGGCTCTCGCGCAACCCCGCCAGCACCCGCTCGATACCGGGCGCTTCGGCCGGCTGCTGGCCGCCCACATCGAGATAGTGAACGAGCGCCGCGATGCGCTTCAGCGCAGGGTCATCCAGCTGGAAACTGGCCAGCAGGTTTTCGAAGGTGACACGCTCCGCGACGTGGCTGAAGGTCGCCCCATCGAAGTCGAAGCCCAGCGCGTCGGCCGGGCAATCGCTGGGGGTGTCCAGCCAGAGAATCTCACCGCTTCGGTCGATGAAACGGCGAATCAGCCAAGCGCTGGCCAGCCGGTCCACCCACGGTCGCTTGCGAGTTGCCCAACGGCGACCTTGGAAGTCCGCGATGGCCAACAGGCGAAGCGTTTCGTCGCCACGACTGGGCTCGTCCGCCGACAGCGTGCGGCTGATCGCCGTTTCCAGCCCTTGCAGGGTTTCATCAGTCTGTTGCCGGGCTTGCGTGGGGAAGAAGTCGATCGTGCCGATCTGCGCGAAGGCCTTGCGCAGCTTGCGCACCTGCCGGGCGGTCTGCAGGGCGTTGTCGCAAGTCAGCTGGTGCTGACAGGCCGCGATCTGCTCGCGCAGTTTGGCGTACTCGTCACTGCGGTCGAATAGCGGAAAAAACCGCTCGCCGTCGTCATCGACCCGCAACAGGTACGCGGTGCCGTTGATGGACAGGACCTCACGCTCTACCGACTCCAGCGCCTCCCGGCCAGCCGCCTGCTCGGGCAACAGGTACACCCCATCGCGCAGCACGCTGGCGCCACACGCCTTGAGCGCCCGCCAGGCCCGCATGCGCTCGGTCGAATTTGCGGTAGGCAGCCCCAGCACGAGAAGCAGCCAACTTTTCATGTAGAGCCTCAAACATAATTTGTTATTAACTCTACTCTACCATGCTACTCCGGTTCTACAAGCCACTCAGAGCGACATGACCATCTCATGCCAGGCCATCCCACCGTGATCCGATGGCGACGGTCGTACGTACTCATAGCCCATCTTGCGGTACAGCTCGACGTGCTGTTCCTTGCACATCAGGTGGATGGTCTGCTTGCCCTGCGATTTCATGCGCGCGATGAACTCGTTCATCAGCACCTTGGCGTAGCCCTTGCCCTGGTGGGCGGGATCGACCACCACCGACATGATCACCACATTGGGTGCCACGGGATCATGACCGACCAGTTCCTTGAACGCCTCGTCGGACATCACCACTTCATGGGCGCAGCCGCTGTTGATGAAGCCGACGATGCCGCCATCGACCTCGAGAATCAGGAAACCCTGCGGGTACTGCACGATCCGGGTGCGGATCTTTTCCAGGGTGGCGGCTTCGTCGCCCTCGTAGGCGCCGATCTCGATCTCGTAGCAGCGCTCGGCGTCCTGGGCAACGGGTTGGCGGAAATACGGGGTGCTCATGAAGGTGTTCCAGACAGTGAACCAATGATCGCGCAATGGTATCAGCCTCGACGCCCAACTGGCTTCAAGCCTTGTTGCACCGCGCCTGGACAGGGGAGCCCGCCGTCCTGTCACCGGCTCTTGAACACCCCACTGAGCACGAACGCATAACGCTCCGGCCGGATGAAGAAGGTCGTACGATCGCAGCAGCGGTCATCGTCGAACCAGGAGGTGCGCTCCATCACCAGCAGGGCCGTGCCGCGCTTGACGCCCAGGTGCGCGGCCAGGGTCTTGTCCGCTTCGCGGGCACGGATGGCCATGTCGGCGCGGATCACCGCCCGCCCGGTGGTGCGTTCGAGCACCGAGTACAACGGCACCTGCGCCATCTCCTGCCAATCGACCTCGCGCAGTTCATCCGTCAGATAGCTACAGGCATAGGCGATTGGCTCCTGATCGACCCAGTGCAGGCGCTCGACCTTCACGCAATGGCCCTCGAACAGGCTACGCAATTCATCGGGCACCGGGATGCGCTCATGCCCGAGCATGCTCATCGTCGGCTGCAGCCCTTGCAGCAGCAACGACTCATGGAAACTGCGCAGCGCATCCAGATTGTGCCGAACCTGCTGCGCGGCAACGAAGGTGCCCTTGCCCTGCTTGCGCTCCACCACGCCGTCCTCTTCCAGCTTGCCGAGGGCCAGGCGGATGGTCACCCGGCTGACGGCGAAACGTGCCATCAACTCCGCTTCGGACGGCAGCTTGCCGTCGGTACCGTAATGCCCTTGCTGAATCTCGTGCAGCAGTTGCTGGACGATCTGTTCGTAGAGAGAGGTGGCGCTTGCTCGCTGGAGAGTCACGTGATTACCGATCCGTTGGAATGAATGAAGCACGGTGATGGCGCTTCGCTTCTAAGGTTATGACCATTTAGTCTTGGGACAACTTGTATTAATACGTATTATTCCAAGCATTGCCTATTCTAGATGACTCGGTGCCGCTTGCCATGTCCCATGCCGAACTTTACCTGCCCCCCGATGCCCTCAGCGTTCGGGATGTCGAATTCGCCTACCCGAACGGCCATGCCGTGTTCAAGGGGCTGAACCTGCGCGCTCGCCCTGGTGAGTTCGTCGCCATTCTCGGGCCCTCGGGCTGCGGCAAGACCACCCTGCTGAACCTGCTGTCGGGTTTCCAGAAACCGAAGGCCGGCCAGGTGCTGGTCAACGGCCTGCCGACCCGGCCGGAGCTGCCCAGGCTGGGCTACGTGTTCCAGAGCCCGCAGCTGTTTCCCTGGCTCAGCGCCCTGGAGAACGTGCGCTTCGGGCTCAAGCTCGCCGGTCGTGGCGACGCGGCGCAGCAACGCCAGCAGGCCCTGAAATACCTGCGTCTGGTCGGCCTGGAGCACGCCGCACGGCAGTTGCCGCGTCAGCTCTCCGGCGGCATGCAGCAACGCGTCTCGCTGGCCCGGGCCCTGGTGCTGGAGCCCGAGGTGCTATTGATGGACGAGCCGTTCGCCGCCCTCGACGCGATCACCCGCGCGGCGATGAACGAGGAAACCCTGCGCCTGTGGGCCACCCTGGGCCAGACCGTGCTGTTCATTACCCACGACATCGACGAGGCGGTGTTTCTCGCCGATCGCGTGGTGGTCATGAACATTGCCCCCGGCGGCATTCACAGCGAGCTGGCCATCGACCTGCCGCGCCCGCGCAGCAACCTCGAGACCCGCCGGTTGCCCGAGTTTCTCGACTACCGCAATGACCTGATGACGCGCATCAGCGAGGTCATGGCCGCTTCCCCCCTGCGCATCGACTCCACCCACTGACAACGAGCCCGACATGATCAAGAAACTGCTTCTGCCGGTCGCCCTGGCGGCGACCTCCTGGCTGGCCCCGGCCCAGGCAGCCGAACCGCTGCGCATCGGCTACGTGTTCGCCATGGCCAACGCCCCCGTACTGATCGCCGACAAGCTCGGCTACTACCGTGACGAAGGACTGGACGTCGACATCAAGGCCCTCGGCGACGGCCCGGTGATCCAGCAGGCCCTGGCGGCCCACGAGCTGGACGTCGCCTACGTCGGCGCACCGCCGGTGTACCAGTGGTATACGCGGGGTTTGAAGAGCGTGATCCTGGCCAAGGTCAACTATGGCCAGGCCGCCGTGCTGGCCGGTGCCCACAGCCAGATCCACGACCTGGCCGGGCTCAAGGGCCACAAGCTGGCCGGCGTGAAGAAAGGCAGCGGCATGGACGTGCTGCTGCGCGGCTACGTGCTCGGCGAGCGCGCCGGGCTGAATCCGGACAGTGACCTGGACATCGTCGACATGCCGCCAGGCAACATGAACGCCGCCCTCGACCGCAGCCTCGTCGACGCCGCCTTCTCCTGGGAACCCTTCGTCAGCCAGGCCCTGCTGCGCGGCTCGGCCCGCCTGCTGCTGGATGTGAACCAGGCCCTGCCGCAATACCCGTGGTACGTGGTCATCGGCCTGCCGCAAACCCTGCGTGAGCGTCCCGAGGACGTGGTGAAACTGCTGCGCGCCCACCGCCGGGCCATTGCCTACCTCAACGAGCACCCGAGCGAATCCAACGCGATCATCGCCGACGCGTTCCGCCTCGAGCCGGTGCAGCGCCCCGACGGCACCCAGGCCGACGGCCGGGCCATCGTCGCCGAAGCGCGCAAGCGCCTGGGCTGGTCGGCCGAACTGAGCGACGCCGACCAGCGATTCATCGAGCGCCTGATGGCTTACTCCAACGCGCTCAAATTCATGAACACCACGGTGCCCCTGAAGGACCTGGTGGACACCTCCTACCTGCAGAAAGCCTCCCGTTGAGCCGCCGATGAAATTGCCAAGACCCCATTGGGGCTGGGCCTCGCTGCCCTTTCTGCTGCTGGTCTGGATCGTCCTGGCCAGCCGTTTCCCCAGCTACGTGCTGCCACAACCCTGGGTGGTCGCCGCCGAGGCGCTGCGCTGGATCGACGACGGCTCGCTGTGGAAGCAGTTCCGCGCCAGCGCCCTGGAGGAACTGGTCGGTTTCGGCAGCGCGGTGATCGTCGCAGTGCTGGTCGGCACTGCCGCCGGCCTGTCGCGGCGCCTGCGCGAGTTCGTCGCGCCGCTCAACAGCCTGTTCATGGCGATCCCGCCGATCGCCTGGGCACCGCTGATCCTGATCATCTTCGGCCTCGGGTTCTTCTCGATCATGCTGGTGATCTTCATCGCCGCCGTGTTCCCGATGATCGTCACCCTGCAGGAGGGCGTACTGGGCATCCGCGACGGCGAAGTCCGCGCGGCCCGGACCCTCGGCGCCACTGCGCTGCAACTGCTGCTGCACATCTACCTGCCGGCGTCGCTGCCGTTTCTCACCGCCGCGCTGCGCATCGGCTTCAGCCAGGGCTGGCGCGCGCTGGTGGCCGCCGAAATGATCGGCGCTTCCCAGGGCATCGGCTGGATGGTCTCCATGGGCGGCCAGATCGGCAACAGCAGCCAGGTGCTGCTGGGCATCGTCATCATCGGCCTGCTCGCCTGGCTGATGGAAAGCCTGGTGTTCCGCCGGCTCGAACGTCACTACCAATCCTGGCGGGCCGCCTGAGGCGCCCCGCCGTTCCCATCACGTTTGCGATTTCCAACGAGGTATTCCCGTGAGCCAGACCTTCGATCCCCGTGACGCCGGCCCGTACATCGCCCCCAGCGGGCTCTACGAACGCAACAAGGCACGCCCCTTCCTCGGCAGCATCCAGTGCGACCGCCAGACCCTGGTGGCCGGCCAGTGGGACGAGATCACTTTCGTCTACGAGGTCGGTGCCAGCGGCCTGGCCGACGGCGCCTGGCTCAAGCTGGCGTTCAAGTTCTACTCGGACTGGGCGCTGTTCCAGACCTCCGACCCGACGGCGGCCAACTATGTCAGCGCCGAGTACCAGGCCGGTGACCTGGTGCCGGGCCAGAGCCCGGCCACGGTGCAGCACCTGAAGGTGCGCTTCGACCAGAAGGGCCATGAGCGGCCCTTCCAGAAGGCCATCCTGATCGACATCGTCGACGGCTATCTCAACCCCGGCGACCGCATCATCATCCGCCTCGGCGACCGCCGCCAGGGAGGTGCCGGCACCCGCGTGCAGAGTTTCGTCGAAAAGGACTTCCGCCTGCGCCTGTTCATCGACCCACTGGGCAGTTCCAAGTTCGCCGAAGTACCGGGCGACCTGCTGCTGGACATCATTCCCGGTGCACCGGAGCGACTGCAGGTGATCGCCCCGCGCCTGGTCGGCGAAGGCCAGCCGTTCGACCTCCTGGTACGCGCGGACGACGCCTGGGGCAACACCTGCCGACACACACCACTGACCGGCGAACTCACGCTGGCCGGGCCTGCGCAGCAGATCCGGCGCCTGCCCTTCACCCTGGCCGGCGAAGGCTGGGCGATCCTGCGGGTGCCGACCATCGAATTGACGGCGCAGGGCGAATGGTCGATCCAGGCCGTCACCGGGCAGGCCGGCGTGCAACCCGGCTCGGCGTTCGTCAATGTCGATGCGGCACTCGGCACGCTGCGGCCACTGTATGCCGACCTGCACGTGCATTCCGATGACACCGTGGGCACCAACGACACCCTGTACAACCTCAGCTACGGTCGTGATGTCGCCGGCCTCGATGTGCTCGGCTATACCGCCAACGATTTCAACATCACCGAGCAGCGCTGGGATGCGGCAGTCAAGCTGATCCACGAACTCAACGAGCCGGGGCGTTTCGTCTGCTATCCGGGTACCGAGTGGTGCGGCAACTCCTGCGCCGGCGGCGACCGCAACGTGGTGTTCCTCCACGAGGGCAAGCCGCAGTTCCCGTTCGATGCCCAGGGACGCCTGGTGCGGTCCTTCGAATGGAACGAGTTCACCGCCGGCACCATCAAGCCCGGTGCCTGGCCGGTGGATGAGCTGTACGCGGCCTACGCGCACAACCCGGAAGGCCACCTGATGATGCCCCACGTCGGTGGTCGACGTTGCAACCTCGACTGGCACCACCCCGAACTGGAGCGCCTGGTGGAAGTCGGCTCGGCCTGGGGCCAGTTCCACTGGGTCTACGCCGAAGCGCTGCAGCGCGGCTACCGGGTCGGTGCCGCGGCCAACAGCGACGAGCACCAGGGCCGCTGCGGCGGCGGTGTACCGGCCACGGCGGTGTTCGGTTCGCGCGGCGGCCTGACCGGCGTGATCGCCGAGAGCTTCGACCGGGCCGGCGTCGGCCGGGCCCTGCGTGCCCGCCACACCTTCGCGACCACCGGCGAACGCAGCCTGGCGGTGTTGCGCCTGGGCGAGCACCTGATGGGCGATGTGCTGACGGTCAACGGTGAAACCGCCCTGGATTACCGGCTGTTGGGCGACGCCGGCTGGGAACAGATCGAACTGTTCCGTGGCGAACAGCGCATCTGGTCGCGCAACCTGCATGCAGAGGCCGGCCTGTCGCCACGGCGGATCCGTCTGCGCCTGGGCGGTGCACGGATCAAGGACCGCTACCGCGGCGCCTACTGGACGGGCGAGATCAGCCTCACCGGCGCAACCATCAACGCCTTCCGCTTCCTCGGTGCCGACCACCCCGAACAGGTGGCCTGGCGCAAGGACGCCACCACCCTGGCCCTGAAGACCGACACCAACGGCGACACCGACAGCCTGGAAATCGACATTTCCCAGTTGGCCGGCGCCCACCTCAACGTGCAGTTGCGGATCGATGGCTACGTCAAGGTCGGCGACCCGCTCACACCGCCTGCGCACGTGCATGCCCCGACGGTGACGCTGCATCTGAGCGGCGAGGAACTGCTGGCCAGCGGCTCGTTCGTCAAGCCGTTGTCGGGTGCCGAGCTGCAGGTTTCGCTGGAACAGATCAGCGAGGCGCCGCTACCACGCGAAGTGGCGGGACGGATCGAGCTGAACTCGCTGAACCTGGAAAAAGGCCGTGAACATCCGCTGTTCATCAGCGCCCGCCAGCGTGACCAGTCGCGGGTCTGGACCTCGGCGCTATTCGTCACACTTTGAGGGTGGCCCCGAAAGAACCTGTAGCAGATCGGGTTTTGACAGCCCCCACAGCATTATTCATTGTGTGGGGGCATACCGCTGACATCTTCAGCACCATGCCGATGTAGCTTGGATCCGAGGGGCTACGATACGCCATTGCGTAGGGTCCGCCTCCAGGTCGCAGCGCTTCCAGTCATGCGACCGATCGACCTCCGTCGATGGAAGCCTCACTGTGACTGCGCTGTTCTCCCCGACTCTTGCATCCGCCCAGGGCAGACGCTCAAGCATACGGGCGTGACCTGCTGCATCGTCTTGTTACCTCAACCGGGAAATCACCTCCCGGTCGGGACCGGTGGTTTCTCTCCAACAGGAGAAGTCATATGTCCCAACCGCAACAGGCGGGCGCTACCTTCAGGCACGCCCTTATCCTGACCCCGCGGCTATGGAAGAAAGCCGTAAAGGACTACAGGGGCCAACGGGGGTCAACCTTCGAAATCCGCCTGCGGGAGCTGCTTGGCGCAGCGGCCAAGGCCCACAACCGGCAACCTGAGGCCGAGCAGGTGCATTTCGACCTGTGCCCGCTCAAGGGGAAACGGTTCCGTCTGCAACTGGTGCTCAGCCTGCTGAATAGGAAAAACGGGCTGCCGTACCTGCTGCTTTCGCTCAAGGAAGAATGGCCCGGGTGACCGTCGCGATTCTCGCCCCCGGGCACAACCTCAAGAAAAGGCCCGCTTCGGCGGGCTTTTTCCTGTTCGCGGTCAGAGGCCGCCTGAAATAACGCGCATCGCAATCCAGTTTCCTGACGGTGACGGTCTCGCAGGTTTGCAACCCTGTGCTCAACACCGCGTGAGGACACCTGGATGCATGGCTCCCCTACCCGGCCCCTGGCCGCTCTTGTAACGCTTGCAGTGCCGCTGGCGGCGATCGCGCTGACCGGCTGCGTCTCGCCAGAACCGCCACCTGCGTCCACCGGGCTCAGTGACTCTGCGGGGGCGCTGCTGCCGGTTGTGTCCCGGGACCGTCCGTTGCACCCCGAGCTGTCACCGCCACTGCGAATGGCGCGCTACACCCTGGTCAACACCGCGCCACGGGCCGACCAGTTGGATCTGTTGCGCCAGGTCATCGATATCCGCATACCGGATCACCTGAACCCCAGTGTCCAGGACGCCATGATCCATGTCCTGCGCCGCTCGGGTTATCGCCTGTGCCCCGCGCCCGAGGGGGTGCAAGTGCTGTATGCCCACCCGCTGCCCGCCGCGCATTACCGGCTGGGCCCGATCACGGTCGGCAACGCCCTGCTGGCCCTGGCCGGGCCGGCCTGGCAGGTGGAAATCGACGAGCGCGCCAGGCGCATCTGCTTCAGCGCGACGTCGCTGGCCGGAGGCCGAGAATGAAACGGCCTTCACGCAGTGCACTGGTACAAGGCGCAACGGTGCTGCTGGTGGTGGGTTGTGCGGTGTTCTTCGCCGACCGGCTCTCGACCCTCTCGGACGCGATGCAGGCAAGACAGACCGCCGAGCGGATACACAGCCTGCAACAGCAATTGCAACGGATCGATCATGAACTGGAAGGCATGCAGCCTTTCAAGGGCGTGCTCAAGGAAGACTTCCAGCACGCGCAGCAGTCTCTGCTCAAGCGCCTGGGCGCGCTGGAGACGACCACTCGCACCGTCGACAGCCTTGCCGCGGACCTGACGGCCATGAGCACCCGCTTGCAGCACAGCGAAGGCACCTTGCTGATGCTCCAGGCCACCGTGGAAAAGTGTTCCTCGACCTGCCCCGCCACGCCGACGGCCGCGGCTGCGCCACCCGGTGCCTCAACCAGGCCGAAAGCTCGTAAGACAAACCCCGTGAGCGCCAAGCCCAGCCCGCCCCCCTTCACCCTCCTGGGCCTTGAGTCCCGGGCGGGCGAGACATTTCTGGCGGTCCTGCCCCAGGGCCTGCAACGGCTGGGAGATGTGCACCTGCTGCGGCCCGGCATGCTGTTCCAGGGCTGGCGCCTGACCGCCCTGGATTCGGGAAAGGCCCACTGGGTCAAGCCTGACGGATCTGCCACGGCGGTGTCGATACCATGAGGGACGAACAACGATGTGGGTGGCTGTTGAGCGGTCTGCTCCTGTCGGTGCCGGTCATGGCACAACCCGTCACTCAGACGACCGAGGCAGATCGCCTCTACCGGCAAAGCACCCTCGACCAGCAGCGCGCCGCCGAATGGGGGCTCAAACAGGAAGAATGGCAGCGCTATCGTCGCCTGATGGAAGGCCCGCTGGGTGTGCACTCCCCCCAACTCGACCCGTTGACGGCCCTTGGCATCGAAGCACGAGACTCCGCTGAGCAGGAGCGCTATGCGCAGATGCAGGCTCAGGCCGAATTCGCCCGCCTGCAGAAGCTGCTCGATTACCAGAGGGCCTACGACAGGGCCTATAAACGGCTGTACGCCGATCAGTTGCCAGTGAACCTGATCGGCAGCGCCGCTCTGGCTTCACCGGTCGAGGCCGCCGGCCGGCTCGCCGTTTTCGTGAAACCCGGCTGCCAAAGCTGCATCACCCGCGTCGGGCAGTTGCAACGCGATGGCCAGCGCTTCGATCTCTACCTGCTCGACAACGGCGGCAACGACAGCCTGCTACGGGACTGGGCCAGGCAGGCCGGCATCGATCCGCAGAAGGTGCGGCGGCGGGAAATCACCCTCAATCATGATGCCGGGCATTGGGCCCGCCTGGGCGACAGCGGGCCCGTTCCCGCCGTGATGCGCCCGGTGAACGGTCAATGGCGAAGGCAATGAGCCCGGGCCATCTGCGCCTGTGGGGCGTTCTGACCGTTGCCGGCCTGCTGAGCCTGCCGGTCGCCGCGGCGCCCCCCCTGGCCTACCGCTGGGCAACGCAAGGCACCCCGGTGCCGGCGCAGGTGCTGTACGCGCTGGCCCTGCAGGAGAGTGGCGCCCGGCTGCGCGGCCGGCTGATACCCTGGCCCTGGACCCTGAATGTCGCCGGCGAGGCCCGGCGCTTCGCCGACCGTCGATCAGCCTGCCGCGCCCTGCTGCTGGCGATCCACGAGGTCGGCGCCAAACGGGTGGACGCCGGGCTCGGCCAGGTCAACCTGGGCTGGAACGGCGAACATTTCACTCACCCCTGCCAGGCGCTGGACCCGTACCGCAACCTGAGCGTCGTCACCCACCTGCTGCTGGAGCACAAGGAGCCCGGCATCGATTGGGTGACCACCGCCGGGCGTTATCACCGGCCCGTCGGGGGTGCGCCCGCCGAACGCTATCGCAAGGCCTTCGCGCGCCAGCTGGCGCGCGTTTCACATGGACTGGTTCAAGGAAGGAACACCCCATGAAACCCCTTCGTTCTCTCGGCGCCCTGATGCTGCTGGTTCCCTTTGCGACCGAGGCTGAGCTCAAGGTCGTGGAGGACCTGGGCGGTACCTCCGCGCTGGCCTACTACCGCTCACTCAACCTGTCCGCAGCGCCACGGCCGGGTAAGGCCATGCAACTGCCCACCGTGCGCGTGAGCCCCTACGCAGAGGCGGACATGCTGCCGGTCCGCTCTGTCATCCTCAAACCCGGGCGGATCGCACCTCGCGTCCACAACATCCCCGGCTTGCGGCCGATCTTTCTGGTGGGTGATGACGAGCTGTCGCGACACTGGCTGCGGGAACGGGTCGAGGTACTGCGCGACCTCAAGGCGGTCGGCCTGGTGGTCAACGTGCAACGGCTGCCGGCTCTGGCCGAGTTGCGCCTGCTCGCAAGGGGCCTGGACATGGCCCCGGCCTCAGCCGATGACCTCGCCCGGCGCCTGGGTATCGAGCATTACCCGGTGCTGGTGACCGAAACCGGCCTGGATCAATGAGGCCCCGATGAAGTGGCCGACCCGGGTGGAATTGCGCTTCGTCGCAGTATGGGCGCCCCATGCCTCGGTGCCGGCCATCTGCGCTGAACTGAGCGATCTGCTCGGCCTCGCCCAGCTGGGAATGCTCGATGGCCAGGCCCTCTACCCCCTGCTGGAGGACAACGGCCTGAGCCCAAGGTGGGTCGGCCCCCGGGGGATCGAAGTTCGCGACCCGCTGGCCGGGACACTGCTGCTCTGCTTCGAGCTGCGGGAAGTGGCGATTCATTGAAGGAAGCGAGCCCATGCCAAGCACCACCCCCACCGCCAGACACCCGCAATCAACGCGTGAAAAGGGATTGCTCGGCAAAATCCTGGAACTGCCCTTCAGCCTGTTCGGCATCCTGCTGGTGGCGCTGTTCTTCAGCGTGCTGAGCGAGTGGTTCGGCCTGTTGCTGTTCTGGCCGGAAGAAGGCTGGCAGCGCTCGCGGGACATGCTCGACCGCGAGTTGGCGTGGATCTGCGCTGCCCACCCCGCCAGCCTGCTGCTCGAGCAGCCCGAACAGACGGCCCGGTGGATCATCACGCAGGTGTACGAATGGTGCTTCGAGAGAACCGGGCTGATCGACTGGATCAGCCGGTCGGGCGAAGCGGCCCGCTCGAACGACAAGCCCGGCTCGGGGCTACGCAGCCATGTGGGGCGGGTCCATGCCCACATCGAGTCTTATGGCCTGGCGGCGGTGTATGCCGTGCTGACCTTTCTGCTGCGCCTACTGATCCTGACCCTGACGCTGCCTCTGGTGCTGATGGTGCTCCTCGGCGCCGTGGTGGATGGCCTGGTGCGCAGGGACCTGCGGCGCTTTGGCGCCGGCAGGGAATCGGGGTTCATCTACCACCGCGCCAAGCGGCTGATCGTGCCGCTCTGGGTCGCGCCATGGATCATTTACCCCGCGCTGCCGTTCAGCGTCAATCCGCTGCTGGTGACACTGCCGGGGGCACTGGCCCTGGGTCTGGCGGTGAGCATCTCGGTCGGCAGCTTCAAGAAATATCTGTAAGCGCCAGAGCCGTAAACCCACGCCATCCGATCCTGTTTTCCGGCTGTTCCCCTCCAGCGTCTGCGGCACGCTCAGCGAACTTTCTTCGAGCGGAACGCCTGTATGCCCCATGCCTTGAAATACCCGCACTACCTCCTGGCGCTGCTCGGCCTGGCCACCGGCCTGGCCCAGGCCGAGCCGACGGCTCATGAGCGCACCCGTCTGGCCGGGCTGTTGCGCCTGCTCGATACCATGAACCGGCAGGTGTACACCGAAGCCGCCCTGCCCACTGACGAGCACGCCCGGTTCAACTTCGACTATTCGCAGCTTTCCGCCGACCTGGAGCTGATTCGCCAAGGCATCGAACACTATCTCTCGCCAGCGCGGGCGCAGCCCCGTGCCGTGCCGGAGCCGAGCGGGCACTACACCCGTGCCGCCGGGGAAACGCCATGAGCATGACCCCCTCGCAGCTCAGTGCCTTCCAGGCCATGAGCGGTTTCACCCCGCAAGAGAGCGCCGGCCTGCTGACCGGCCTGGCCCTGACCGTCGCCCTGATCTTCGCCGCCTGGGCGATCGCCTGCGCCTACCGGGGCTGGGCGAGCGGCCAGCTATCCCAGGGCCGGTTCGCCGGACTGACGATCAAGGTGCTGCTGATCTACATCCTGCTCACCCTGCTGCTGTTGCGGTGATTTTGCGCAAATTTCGACAACGCCATGGAGGCCCCCGATGACCATCCTCTCGCTCTTCAGGAAACTGTTCCGTCCCTTCACCCTCTGCCTGGCCGCCGGCAAGTCCCTGACACCCGGCACGGGCCTCGCCGCCCTGCCCGAGCTGCAACCACCCAGCCGCGGCGAGGGCAACGGCATCATCCAGACCCTGCAGAACCACGGCTACGACATCGTCGCACTGATCGCCCTGGCGATTGCCGCCGCCGCATTCTGTGGCGTGGCCTACCACGCCTACAGCAGTTACTCCGAGGTGCAGAACGGCAGGAAGACCTGGGGCCAGTTCGGCCTCACCTGCGGCGTCGGCGCCCTGTTGCTGGTGGTGGTGATCTGGCTGCTGACCAAGGGCACCGAGGTGCTGTGAGGAGATGACTGCGATGACACACGACCCGGATCATTGCCTGCCCGACGGAACCATTCGTTTTCTGCCCTCGCGCCTCAACCACCAACCCGTCATCGTGCTCGGGCTCACCGCCGACGAGATGTGGATCACCCTGATCGCCGCCGCCCTGGTCGGCGCCGGTCTCGGTACCGTCGCGGCGATACTGCTGCAGAGCATCGCGTTGATGCCTTCGGGCATCGTGCTGTGCATGGGCCTGGGGCTGTTCGTCGGCGGCCGACTGTTGCGGCGCCATAAACGCGGCAAGCCGCAGACCTGGCTGTACCGTTACCTGCATTGGTACCTGGCAACCCGCTCAGCGGTACCGGCCGCCTGGATCGGCGGCCACGACCTGGTGAACCGCTCGGGCCTGTGGAGCACGCGCCGGAGCCCTCGCCCATGAGCCATTTCAAGAACGAAGTGAGTCGGTTGCAGGCCCACGTCACCTCCCTGCGCGCCAGTTGCGGCCTGCTGTTCGGGGTGGCGCTGTTGCTGGGCCTGGGTTGGTGGGAGGCACCCCGGAACCTGACCATCAACATCCCGCCGGACCTGCGCTCGGGCAGCACGCGCAAATGGTGGGAGGTACCGCCGGAATCGGTCTATACCTTCGGGCTGTATATCTTCCAGCAACTCAACCGCTGGCCTGCGGACGGCGAGAAGGACTACCTGCGCGCCATCCACAAGCTCTCCGCCTACCTGACACCCGCGTGCAAGTCGCTGCTGGAGCAGGATTTCCAGCAGCGCCAGGTCGCCGGTGAATTGCGCAGCCGCACCCGTGGCGTCTTCGAGATTCCCGAGCGCAGCTACGGCCAGGCCCCGGAGCAGCGGGTCAAGGTGCTGGGGCGGGACCGGTGGGTACTCAATCTCGATCTCGCCACCGAGGAGTTCTACGGTTCCGAGCGAGTGAAGCAGAGCTTCGTGCGCTACCCGCTCAAGGTGGTACGTCGGGATATCGACCCGCAGAAGAATCCGTTCGGCCTGGCCCTGGACTGCTACGACGGCGTCCCGCAGCGCATCAGCACCTGGCCGTCGGGCGTCAGCACCGACCCTCGGAAAGGAGACGACTGATGCGCCGCTCACTGCTTTTAGCCGCCCTCTGGCTGGGCATCGGCCCGTCCCACGGCGTCGAACTGATGACCTGGGAGCGACTGCCCCTGGCCGTACCGCTGCAGGTCGGCCAGGAACGGGTGCTGTTCATCGACCGGAACGTGCGGGTCGGCGTGCCCCGCTCGCTGGGCGACAAGTTGCGGATCCAGAGCACCGGCGGCACTCTGTACCTGCGCGCCAACGTGCCGATCGAGCCGACCCGGCTGCAACTGCAGGATGTGCAGAGCGGTGAACTGATCCTGATCGATATCGCCGCCAGCGCCCCCCAGGGCGCGGCTGCCCTGGAGCCCATCCGGATCGTCAAGGCGCCCGCAGTGCCCACGCGTTACGCCGCACCTGCGGTGAAGGACGCCGATGCGCAGACGGGCAAAACCGTTGCCCCACGGGAGACACCGATACCGGTCACCCTTACCCGTTATGCCGCGCAGAACCTCTATGCCCCGCTACGTACGGTGGAACCCTTGCCGGGAGTGGTCGCCATGAAGCTGCGGCATGCGCCGGACCTGTCGAGCCTGCTGCCCGGCCAGCCCCTCTCGGCGAGCCTGCTGGGCGCCTGGCAACTGGACGAGCACATTGTCAGTGCCGTCCGCTTGCAGAACCTCGCCAGCACCGCCCTGCCCCTTGATCCGCGCGAGCTGCAGGGCGACTTCATCAGCGCCGCCTTCCAGCACCCCTACCTCGGCCCCGCGCGGCAGCCGAGCGACACGACGGTGGTCTACCTGGTGACACGGGGACGGGACCTTGCCCAATCGCTGCTGCCCAGCCTCAGTCCGATCGATGCGCGCCCTCGCCGCCACGCCAAGCACGGGAATGCCGATGAAAAGTAATGCCCTGCTCAAATGGCTGCTCCTGCCCCTGGTGTTGCTGGTGCTGTTTGGCCTGCTCCGGGCCTGTTCCGACAAGGACGCCACACGGGACCGCTCCGACCCGAGCGGACACCGCCTGACTCCAGAGGAGATGAAACAGTTGGGCATCGATGGCGATACCCCGCACGACACGGTCGCGACCCTGGTTGCCCAGACCAAGGCCATGCGCGAGGAGCTCAAGGCCCTGCTATCGGAAAACAAGAGCCAACAGGAGGAAAATGCCCGGCTGCGCCAGCGCGACGGCGATCTCGATCAGCGTATCCAGAAGATTCTCAACACCGAGCTCGAACGCACACCGCAAGGCCTCGGGCAGGACCTGAGCCCCCAACAGAGACAGAGCCTGCTGGAGGATCTGCAGGACAGGCTGTCGACGCGCTTCATCGGCCGGCAGGACTCCGACCTGCCGATTGGCCTGGGCCTGGAACCTGGCGACGAAACGCGCTTCGCCCAGGACGATCTGGTCTGGACCGAACCCCAGGACGCCACCGCCATCGATGCCCAGGGCAAGCCGGTGCCTGCCGGCTCCGGCAAACCGGCAGCGGGCCTGCAGTTCCCCGACCGGTTGCGCGAAGCCATCGACCCGGGACAAAGCCAGCACAAGGAGAACACCGGCGTGACCGGTCGCAACATCGCCAGCGGCCAGGACCCGGCACCGGTCAACCGCGTCTATACCCTCCCCGAAAACAGCACCCTGACCGGCTCCATCGCCATGACCGCGCTGGTTGGCCGGGTTCCGGTGGATGGCGTGGTCAATGACCCCTACCCGTTCAAGGTGCTGATCGGCGCGGACAACCTCACCGCCAATGGCATCGACCTGCCGGACGTCGCCGGAGCGGTGCTCAGCGGTACCGCCGCTGGAGACTGGACCCTGTCCTGCGTACGCGGGCAGATCGTCAGCCTGACCTTCGTCTTCAACGACGGCCGCATCCGCACCCTGCCAACGCCGCAGAAGCTGACCGGCCGACAGGGCAGCAGCCCGTCCGCCAACCCCTCGTCCGGCAGGATCCAGGGTGGCATCGGCTGGCTCAGCGACCCCTATGGGGTGCCCTGCATCGCCGGCGAACGGCGCTCCAACGCCCAGCAGTACCTGGGCAGCAGAAGCCTGATCACCGCGGCCGGTGCCGGTGTGGCGGCACTGCTCGAAGCCGACAGGGCCGATACCGGCACCGTGATCACCCCCGGCGGTGCCACCGTGGGAGCCGGTCCTTCGGCGCTCAACAGCATTCTCTCCGGCGGGGTGAAAGACGTCGGCGACTGGGTCAACAAGCTGTATGGCCAGGCCTTTGCCGCGGTCTACGTACAGCCGGGTGCCCAGGTCGCCGTGCATCTGGACCGGCAACTGGAGATCGACTACGAAACCCTCGGCCGCCAGGTGCGGCAACTCGCAGGAACAGGCCATGCCAATACCCTCGATTAAGCCCCTGCCCGGCCTGCTGCTGGGCGCCCTGTTCATCTGTGGCTGCACGACGGACAAGGAACAGTTGCTGCCCCACGGCCCGCAGACCATGGCCGATATCTGGGACAGCCAATCCGGTCAGGCCCCCCTGGACCATCACCTTGTGGAGATCCGTCAGACCCTGCGCCGCCCACTCGAAGAACGCACCGGCGACCAGCAGGCCTATAGCCGAACCGCCCGGAACGAAATCCACAGCCAGTTCCGGCGCCTGCCCAACCCGGACCTGGTCCTGTACGTGTTCCCGCACCTGGCCGGCTCCGATCCGGTACCGGTGCCGGGCTACAGCACGGTATTTCCGCTCTACCAACGGGTGCAGTACGCCTTGCCCGGCGAACGTACGGAGGACTACTGATGCCAGCCAGGCAGAAAGGCCCCGCCACCCAGGCCGACGAGCAGGCCCTCTATGACGTGACACCCAGCTTCGTCGAGCTGCTGCCGTGGGTGGAATACCTGCCCGAATCGCAGTGCCTGCTGTTGGAGGACGGCGAGTCGGTCGCGGCGTTCTTCGAACTGACCTCCATCGGCACCGAGGGCCGCGAGGCCAGTTGGCTGCGCACCGTGCGCGACGCCCTGGAAAACGCCCTGCAGGACAGTTTCGACGAACTGGAGGAACAGCCCTGGGTGCTGCAGCTCTATGCCCAGGACGAAACCGACTGGAGCGGTTATCTGGGCACGCTCGACGCCTACATCCAGCCGCGTGCCCGCGGTTCGGCATTCAGCGAGTGCTACCTGCGGATGTTCGGCCAGCACCTGGAGGCGCTGTCTCAGTCCGGAGGTCTGTTCGAAGACACGACGGTCACCCAACTCCCGTGGCGCGGTCAATGCCGCAAGATCCGCCTGGTGGTGTACCGGCGCAGCAAGGGCACGCCGCTGCAACGCGGCCAAGGCAGCGAGCAGGCCCTCAACAGCCTCTGCGAACGCCTGGTCGGCGGCCTGGGCAATGCCGGCGTGAAGGCCCGTCGCCTCGATGGCGCGCAGATCCACCGCTGGCTGCTGCACTGGTTCAATCCACAGCCGAATCTGCTGGGCGACTCACCGCAAGACCGCCAGCGCTTCTACCAACAGGCCGACTATCCGCCGGACGCCGCCGAGGACGAACTGGCGCTGGCCAGCGGCAGCGACTTCGCCCAGCGTCTGTTCTTCGAACAGCCCCGCTCGGACGTGGAACACGGCCTGTGGTATTTCGATCGGATGCCTCATCGCGTGATCGTGCTCGACCGCCTGCGCATGCCGCCGATGACCGGCCACCTGACCGGGGAAACCCCCAAGGGCGGCGATGCCATCAATGCCCTCTTCGACCAGATGCCCGAGGACACCGTACTCTGCATCACCCTGGTGATCACCCCGCAGGACACCCTGGAAAACCACCTCAATCACCTGGCCAAAAAATCCGTGGGCGACACCCTCGCCTCCGAACAGACCCGGGACGATGTGCAACTGGCCCGCTCGCACCTGGGCAGCGCCCACAAGCTCTATCGCGGCGCCGTGGCCTTCTACCTGCGCGGCCAGCATGTCGAGGAGCTCGACCGACGTACCCTGCAATTGAACAACGTGATGCTCAACGCCGGGCTGCAACCGGTGCGCGACGAACACGAAGTCGCCCCGCTCAACAGTTACCTGCGCTGGCTGCCCTGCGTGTTCAACCCCGGCATGCGTCACAGCGAGTGGTACACCCAACTGATGTTCGTGCAGCACGTCGCCAACCTGGCGCCGGTCTGGGGACGCAGCGAAGGTACCGGGCACCCGGGGTTCACCTTCTTCAACCGCGGCGGCGGGCCCTTGACCTTCGATCCGCTCAACCGGCTCGACCGGCAGATGAACGCCCACCTGTTCCTGTTCGGCCCGACCGGTGCCGGCAAGTCGGCCACCCTCAACAACCTGCTCAACCAGGTCGTCGCCATCTACCGGCCACGGTTGTTCATCGCCGAGGCCGGCAACAGCTTCGGGCTGTTCGCCGACTTCGCCCGGCGCCTGGGGCTGAAGGTGCATCGGGTCAAGCTCGCTCCCGGCTCCGGTGTCAGCCTGGCGCCCTTCGCCGACGCCCACCGTCTGGTGAACACGGCGAGCCAGGCGCTACTGGCCGAGGCTGACGAGCTCGAAGACGCCGAGGACAACGACGACGAACGCGACGTGCTGGGCGAACTCGAGATCACCGCGCGCCTGATGATCACCGGCGGCGAGGAAAAGGAAGAACAGCGCCTGACTCGCGCCGACCGCAGCCTGATTCGCCAGAGCATTCTCAACGCTGCCCAGGTATGCACCGCCCGGGGCAAGACCGTGCTGACCCAGGACGTCCGCGATGCCCTGCGGCACATGGGCCAGGACAGCGACCTGCCGGAGCCACGTCGCCTGCGCCTGCAGGAGATGGCCGATGCCATGGACATGTTCTGCCAGGGCGCCGACGGCGATCTGTTCAACCGCGACGGCTCGCCCTGGCCGGAAGCCGACATCACCCTGGTGGACCTCGCGACCTACGCCCGCGAAGGCTACAACGCGCAGTTGTCGATCGCCTACATCTCGCTGATCAACACGGTGAACAACATCGCCGAACGCGACCAGATGCTCGGCCGGCCGATCATCAACGTCACCGACGAGGGGCACATCATCACCAAGAATCCGCTGCTGTCGCCCTACGTGGTAAAGATCACCAAGATGTGGCGCAAGCTGGGTGCCTGGTTCTGGCTCGCCACCCAGAACGTCGACGACCTGCCCAAGGCCGCCAAGCCGATGCTGAACATGATCGAGTGGTGGATCTGCCTGAATATGCCGCCGGACGAGGTCAACAAGATCGCCCGCTTCCGCGCGCTCACCGATGCGCAGAAAACCCTGATGCTGTCGGCGCGCAAGGAGTCCGGGAAGTTCACCGAAGGGGTGATCCTCTCCAAGTCGATGGAGGTGCTGTTTCGTGCGGTGCCACCGAGCCTCTACCTGACCATGGCGATGACGGAACCGGAGGAAAAGGCCGAGCGTCACGAACTGATGAATGCCCAAGGCATCAGCGAACTGGAAGCGGCCATGGTCGTGGCGCAGCGGATGGACCGGGCGCGCGGTATCGCCAGCGGCGCGGCCTGCACCGACCACGGCGGCGAACAGGGAGAGCGGCCGTGAGCAAAAGCCGCCCGGCGCAGAGCAGTTTTCCGGCTGTCAGCGACGGGCGTTTTGCCGAGGATTGAGGTTTCTGTCACCTGGATCCTTGTCATGAATATTCATCCTCTGCTGCGACTGTGCAGCCCTGCCGTGCTGTTCGCCTGCCTCTCCCCTTGCCTGGCCGAGACCTGGGTCATCACCGACTCGGCGCACCCGGTTGATGTGTCGGCGGATACGCGCCTGATTCATCTTGATCGCCTCGATCAGCTGGAGGTGGCGCTTTTCGAAAATCTTCCTGCCGACCCGGCACAAGCCCAGGCGGCCTTCGGGGAAATCATGAGCGCCGAGGTCTCCGCCAACATCAGCCGCGCCCACCAGGACATCGTCGATGCCTGGAGCCTCGGGATCAGCAGGATTCCGGCCGTCGTCGTCGACCGTCAGTATGTCGTGTATGGCGATCCGAACCTGGAGCGTGCCCTGGACAGGATCGGGCGATTCAGGAGCGCTGCCCGATAAAAAGACTACCCAGCCGGGATGGGCTGGGTAGCTGAGGGACATCGCGGGACTCAATCGCCGGTCGTCAGCCCGGGCGCCTGATAGCCGTTGGCCTTGGGCGCAGGCGCGAGCCACGGGAACTGTTCGACCACATCGCCAGCTTCCTCAATGACCCGGTCACGGACGAGAGGCGGAGCAAAATCCGCCCGCCGTGTGCCATCCAGCACCTCCATGGGCAACTCGCCGAACAGCTTCCTGGCCTGCCGGGCCTGGTCGTTGTCATACGCGAAATCGACCCGGGTCGCCCCGGAATGGCGGTACCTGCGGGGAAACCCGAACAGGCCGCGCAACAGGCGACCACCGGCATGGATCCGGCTCTCCATCTCCCGTCGATCGATCAGCGCAACGTGGTAGGCGTGCAGCAGGCGGCGCACGATATTGTCGTAGGTGATCAGCAGATACATCGCCAGATAACCGAACTGGGTGGTGATGACGATCGGCAACCTGACGGGCCGGATACTGAAGTTTTCCTCCGCGCTGATCGCGTCCGGAAAGGCCCTCATGAGCAGTTCCAGGTTGTCCTGGATCAGTGCCAGCTCGGCCTTGCAGCGTTGCAGTTTCTCCTGGATGCGCAACATCCAGAGGTCGGCATACGGATCGCCCTGCTCGGCGCCACGCGTCACGTTCCGGATCGCGCCGAGAAAGCCGCCAAAACCGATGATCGCGGTCTTCTCCTCGCTGGCGGCCCTGCCTTGCCAGATCTGCACGGCATGAAAGGTGTGCAAGGTCAGCTCCATGGCACTGCGCAACGGGCCGAGTCTGCTTTCGATGGGATAGAACATTGCTTGCTCCTGGCTGGGGTATCGGGACCCCAGTGTCATCAGGAACAAAACCGCCAGCAGCCGGAAAACAGAACCGCAAGCGTGCGGTTTTCAGCCGTCGGCGGTGCGACTTTCCTGCAAGCCCTGCGCCGCCCGATCGACCGCCATCGCCAGCAAGCCGGCTCCCCCAGCGGTGGCGCCGTTACTTGTCCGGGTTCCAGATCAGCGCCTGCGCAACGATCACATGCTCACCGTTGAAGGTGGCCGCGGGCGAACCGTGAAGCTGGTAACCCAATGCCAATGCCTCCGACACGCGATGGCAAAATTTGGCGTCATCCTTGCCGGTCAGCAAACGATAGCGTGGAAGGCCTTCTGGAGGGAGGGTCTGCATGGGAGCACCTGCTTGAATCGATAAGGAAGCCTCACCTCAAACCGAGGCATTGAAGCAGCAGATTATCACGACGAACCAGTATGGAAACCCGGCCCGGCAGCAGACTGCCGGGCCGTCATCCGCAATTACAGCATCACGGTGGAGAACATGCCCAGGGCACCCAGGCAAAAGCCGATCAGGGCACCCCGCCCTGGCACTTCACCGAACAGGGACCAGACCACCAGGGGTTCAAGGATCAACAGGGACGTAACCGAGACCACCGTGACGACCCAGATGTCACCGACCGCCGCATAACCTAGCCAATAGGCGCCCAGCAGGCACAGCCCTGCAAGACACATGATCAGCACCGGAACGCTGAATGCCTCCCATGAGACATTTCCGGTTTGGGCAAGCCTGGCCGTTACCACCTCGCTGTAGATTGCACAAAACTCACCCACCACCATCAGGCCTAAAGCAGAAACTCCGAGTAATTCTTTGGACATATCAAAAACTCCTTCGTATTCAACGCAATGTTTTTCAGTTCCCAGCGGGCGATATCGCCATCCAGGGACTGGTTGCAGTGATACGAAGCAGCCTTGAACAGGCCTGAATTATCGAAGTACTTTTCCATGCTCGTGTCCTTGTAAAGGTGCGAGTCTCAGCGACTCCGCCTCGATCATACGTCCGTTGAGCAGCCTGAACAATCGCGCCAGGAACTCCTGGATCGGCCGAGTATTCAGGGGCGCACTGCCCGCCCAGGACCACAATGTGACCCATCGCCCCCGCAGAAAAAATGAATCAGCGACCTGATCTACTGGTCAGGAATCATGAGCGCAGTCAATCTGACGAGGTAACAGCAATGACTATCGAAGCAGAGACACTCGTACAACTGACCAAGGCCCTGCAGCAGCGCGGCATGAACCTGGTATCCGATGTGGCGTTTACGCGAGCGCCCTACCGGCACAATCACCGCTGGATCTGCACGGTAGAGTAGGCCACTGAAAAACAGGCGAACGTGCAGGCGGTCCATCCCTCATCTCGCAAAAAATAACTTGTACATTGAACTTTTTCTGTACAAGAAAAGTCCGACCGCTGATGCCAATTAGTCATCATTAAGCCATCACTTCGCCCCTCTCATGGCAAGCGTTGGTGAAGCATTCAGTCAACGGTTCGGGAGCAGCCTTCCTATGTTTTCCAATCTGAGCATTTCACAAAAGCTCTACGCCGGTTTCGGCCTGGTGCTGCTGATCATCGTGATATTGGTGCTTTCGGCCCTGCGTGGCTTCGATCAGGTCAGCAGCAGCGTCAAAAGCAACATCCACAGCTACGAAGTCCTGAACCAGTCAGGGGCCGTGCTGCGCAGTCTGATCAATATCGAGACCGGCATGCGTGGCTACGCGCTGACCGGCCGGGACAGCTTTCTGGAGCCCCTGCGACAGGGCGAAAAAGCCTTCGATGATTATTACGGCCAGCTCAAGAGTGCCACCGCCGACAACCCTCAGCAGCAGGCACGCCTGGAGCAGTTGCGCACCCTGTACCAACAATGGATGAACGATGACGTCCAGGCCAACATCGCCCTGCGCAAGGAGATCAATGCGGGTCGGCAAGCGATCGGCGTCATCAGCGACCAGATCGCGGCCGGCCACGACAAGGCCAAGATGGACGCCATGCGCCAGCTCGTCACTCAGTTGCGCGATACCGAAAAAGCCCTGCAGGACTCCCGCGCCAACGCCATGTACGACGCCAAGTCCGCCGCCTTGACCATTCTCATCGGCGGCGGCTTGGCAGCGGCCGTGCTGGCGATGCTCATTGCCTGGTCGCTGTCCAGCACCCTGGTCGGGCGCATCCGCCAGGCGGTGGATGTGGCGAGAACCATTGCCGATGGGCACCTCGACAGCCGCATCACCAGCGACGGGCGTGATGAGGTCGGTATCCTGCTGCAGGCCTTCGCCACCATGCAGGAGCGCCTGCGCGCCATGATCGGTGAAATCAAACGGGGTGCCCAACAGCTGGTGAGCGCCTCAGAGAGTATTTCCAGCGCCTCGTTGCAACTTTCGGCCTCAACCCACGAGCAGTCACAGTCGGCCTCCTCCATGGCCGCCACGGTGGAGGAACTGACGGTCAGCATCAACCATGTGGCCGACAACGCGGGCGATGCACACAGGCTCTCCAGCGAGTCGGGACGCCAGTCCAGCGAGGGCGGCAGTGTCATCCAGGAGACCCTGGCCAGCATGCGCCTGATTGCCGAGACCGTGCAGGCCTCGGCCACCCAGATCGCCGAGCTCGACCAGCATGCCGAGCATATCTCCAGCATTGTCAGCGTCATCAAGGGCATTGCCGAACAGACCAATCTGCTGGCACTCAATGCGGCCATCGAGGCGGCCCGCGCCGGCGAGCAGGGCCGTGGCTTCGCCGTGGTGGCCGATGAGGTCAGGCTGCTGGCACAACGCACCGCCAACTCGACCCAGGAAATCACCGAGATGGTGGAAAAAATCCAGCTCGGGACCCGGGACGCGGTCGGCAGCATGGATATCGGCGTGAACCAGGTCAAAGGCGGTGTCGAACAGGCTCAACAGGCGGGTGAAGCCATCGTCAACATTCGCCAGTCGTCGAGCGATGTGGTGCGTGTGGTGGACCAGATTTCCCTGGCCCTGCGCGAACAGACCGCTGCCAGCCAGGATGTGGCACGCAACGTCGAGCGCATCGCCCAGATGTCTCAGCAGAACAGCCAGGCTGTCGAGCAGACCAGCGAAACCGCCCGAGCCCTGCAGCAACTGGCGCATAACCTGGAAAAGCAGGTGAACGTGTTCGTGCTCTGAGGGCACGCCGGGCGACAGCACAGGGAAGTGCGCCTTGCCAGTCGGCTGCTCGACCGGGGCCTGTGGGAGGTCGAGCAGCCTTCAGGAAGGTCGGGGACAGACGAGGATGGTTGCGTCCCGCCCCCTTCCGCCCAATCAGCCCCAGCTCCTCGCCTTGACGCTCAACACCAGCAGATCCGGGGTATTGCCCCCGACAGCCGCATGGTCAGAGAGGGATCCCAGAACCTCCCCGCAAAGGGTCGACCCCATGGCAAGCTCGGCATCGAAACCGCCGAAACAGGGCGCATCCTTCATGTACCGAAACTCGCCCCGACGAAGCACCACCCGGTAAATATCCCGGTCTTCGGTTTCTTCAAGAAAAACCGGTGCCGCGCTCTGCAGGATGTCATAGGTGACGGCACCGGTGCCGCAACCTGCGATAAGCCGGGTGATCAGAGAAATCATCATCTTGCGCGTCCTTGTAAGACCCTTGCTGCCCTTCAGCTATAGCGGGCAGCGGGCCGAACTTCCATCATTCTTTCTGACTAGTCGTTATGGTCAGTCGTGATCCGACCCCGGTAGGCGACGAACCCGGTCGTGACTCAAATGGCCCCGTACTGCCTGTTTGCAGGCCTCAGCAGCTCGCCGCAGAAACAGCGGGCGATCCCTGTCAGAAACCATTAATTGGCTTGCAAGCCTTCAGCCCCAACCTGGCGCATGCGCTCCCAGCGCCATGCCTTGCCGAGCCGATCCCCCAGAAATTCCACCAATGCCCGCACACGCGGCGCCAGGTGGCGTCCCGTCGGGTAGATCGCATTCAACGGTGCCGCCGCAATGGCAAACGTCGGCAGCACCCTGTTCAGCCGGCCGTCGAGGATTTCGTCGCCCACGTCCCAGATCGACTTGCGCGCAATACCGGCCCCTTCGAGCGCCAGCGCATGGGCCGCGCTGCCGTCATTGGTGACGAACGTCCCGGTGACCTGCACCGACAGAGGCTCCTCGCCATCGAAGGTCCACACCGCTCGAGGGCGGCTGCCGATCAGGATGCATTGGTGATGAACCAGCTCATTGGGATGAGTGGGCTCACCGAACTGCCTCAGGTAGCCCGGCGATGCGCACAACACCCGGAAATTCGGCGCCAACGGGCGGGCGATCAGGGATGAATCGGCCAGGTTGCCGAAACGGATGGCCAGGTCGATGTTGGCATCGAGCAGATCGACGACAACGTCGGAAAGCTCCAGTTGCACGCGCAGCTTGGGATGCCTCTTCTGGAAAGCGGCAATCGCGGGGGCGATCCACTGCCGTCCGAACTCGACGGGAGCGCTCAGACGGACCGTGCCATCAATCGCCTGGGATCTCCCCGAGATGACCGCCTCCGCCTGTTCGATGGCCGCCAGTATCCGAACGGCTTCGGCATGAAACAGCTCCCCCTCCTCTGTCAGTACCTGCTTTCGCGTGGTGCGCTGGAGCAGACGGATCCCCAGCTCCCGCTCCAGTTGCGTGAGGCGCTTGCTGACCATCGCCAGCGACAGGTCCATCTCTCGCGCAGCCGCCGACAGGCTGCCGGCGGCGACGACGCGCACGAAGGTGCGCAGGCTTGGCAGGTTGTCGATCATCCGTCAACTCTTGAAATATTGGAAAGGATCCATTCAAAGAATACCGGTATTTGACGACGATTTGTTGAGTAACCATGGTGACAGGCCGCACACCAGCGCCGCCCCCCCCACTTCCCGAATCCAGGAGACCACCATGTCCTTCAACTCTCACCGACGGCTTCGTGCAGCCGCCCTGATCCCCGCCCTCATCCTGGGGGCCGTGGTCACACCGGTATTGGCCCAATCCGGCGAACTCGTCCAACCCGCGACCCTGGTCGTCGATGGCAGCCTGCCGAAGAAGACGCTCGAAGCACAAACCCTCGCGGCCAGCCGCTACGGCACATTCTGGAACACCGGTGAGGAAGCCATGGCGCGCCAGGCCCTGGCACCGACGTTCTCCGACAAGACCCTGCCTGGCGGCCGTGCCCAGGGCATCGAAGGCGTGCTGGCCGCGTCGAAGGCCTTCCGCTCCGCCGTGCCGGACCTGCGTTGCGAAATCCGCCAGATGATCGTGGCCGGCGACCGGGTGGTCACGCACCTGCACTTCACGGGCCATTTCACCGGCACCTTCATGGGCAAGCCGGGACAAGGCCAGAACATCGACTTCATCGCGACCGACATCTATCGGGTCGCCGACGGACGCATCGCCGAAAACTGGCACCTGGAAGACAACCTGACGTTCCTTCAACAAGCCGGCCTGGTGGCCAGATAACGGAGATCCCCCATGGCCTCGACAGAACAATCCCTTAAGGCGCCGGATAGCGGCCGGCGCCGTTTCCTCAAGCAGACCGGCGTGCTGGCCGGCGGCATCGCCACCGCGTCCATGCTCCCCGGCGCCAAGGCCGGTCCGCAGAAGACAGTGGCCACCCAGCCACATGACGCCAATGGCAGATTCTGGCCAGGCGACACCCGCCTGGTGGTTTCCATTTCGATGCAGTTCGAGGCAGGAGGCCAGCCCCCCAAAGGCACCGACAGCCCGTTCCCCAAGGTGGAGTTCCCGGCCAACGTGCCTTCGGATGCCGCGACCAACACCTGGTTCGCCTATGGCTATCGGGAGGGAGTTCCGCGCCTGCTCGACCTTTGGGATCGCCACGGCGTAAAAGTGACCTCCCACATGATCGGCGAGGCCGCGCGCCGCCACCCGGAGCTGGCCCGGGAAATCGTTGCCAGGGGCCACGAAGCCGCAGGCCATGGCCCGCGCTGGAGCTCGCAGTACGCGATGAGCCGCGAGGAGGAGCGCCGGTTCATCGCCGAGGGCACTCGCATGGTCGAGGAAGTGACCGGCCAGCGCCCCGTGGGCTACAACTGCAACTGGCTTCGTCGCGGCCCCAATACCCTCTCGTTGCTGCAGGAACAGGGCTACCTCTACCACATCGACGACCTCAGTCGCGACGAACCGTTTATCGAGCAGGTCAACGGCAAGGACTTCATCGTCGTCCCCTACACCCTGCGCAACAACGACATCCTGCTGATCGAGGGACGCAACTACTCGCCGGACGGATTTCTGGCGCAGATCAAGCGGGACTTCGATGTGCTGTATGAGGAAGCGCGATCGCGCCGCCGCATGATGTCCATCAGCGCCCACGATCGCATCAGCGGTTCCCCGCAGATGGTGAGCGTGTGGGACGAATTCATCACCTATGCCAAGAGCAGGGCCGGCGTCGCCTTCATGCGCAAGGACGAGATCGCCCGGTTCGTGGCCAGCAGTCCGCTGACCGTGCGCGAGAAGGAAACCCTCTGAGCTGCTGCCTGAAAACGGCGGCGAAGGCGATCGGAAAGAAGGTCGGTGCCAGTGTGAAACCTTCCCGAAGGGGGGTGGTCGTAAGTTGATAGCATTTAAATATCAATTAGCCATTGCCCAGGGTCATTGTCGCCCTCCAGGAGCGCCTGATGCCCCCTACTTTCGACGCCGAACAGCAACGCCTGGCGGCCGTGCACGCCCTGCAATGGCTGGAGACCGCCAAAAACGAGAACTTCGACCGCATCTGTCGGCTGGCGGCCGCCTATTTCAAGGTGCCGACGGCGCTGATCTCGCTGGTCGAAAAGGACCGCCAGTGGTTTGCCGGCCGTGTCGGTTTCGATGCGCCTCAAACGCCCATCGAACAGTCGTTTTGCCGCCATCACCTGGACCGCCCGGGGGTGTTGCACGTGCCCGACGCACGGCAGGACGCGCGCTTCGGCCACAACCCCCTGGTCACGGCCACCGATGGCATCTGCTTCTATGCCGGCGCACCGCTGCGCGACCGCAACGGGCAGGCCCTGGGCCGTCTGTGCATCATCGACAAGGCCCCGCATCCGTTGGAACCCCACGAGCTGACGGCACTGGAAGACTTCGCCGAAATGGTCATGGTGCAGATCGAGCAGAGCCAATCGCTGCGCTACCGCGACCCCGTCAGCCGGCTGCCCAACCTGCTGCAGTTCATGCTCGACACCCAGGGCCTGGTGGACGCCGATGCCACGGCGCGCCTGCTGATGGTCATGCGGCTTCAGGACAGCTACGGCGACGACCGCCTGGCCCTGGAGGAGCGGGTCAGTAGCGGCCAATCGCGACGCCGCGAAACCGCCCAGCGCCTGCGTGAGCGCCTGGAGGGCGTGGCCGAGCTCTATCACATCAGCGAACGGGACTTCTGCGTGTTGCTCAACTGCCGCGCCCCTCGCCAGCAGGAATTGTTTCGTGCCCTGGTGGCACTGGTCAGCGAGCCATTCGCGCCCCGGGCCATGAGCATCGGTGTCGCCACTTGCGAACTCGGCAACCAGCCGGCGGCCGACCTGTTGCGCAAGGCCACCCATGCGGTCGAACTGGCGATTTCGCGCCATGGTCCCTGGGCGGTTTACGATGAAACCCAGGATCGTGCGCAACGCCGGGCGTTCACCCTGCTCAATGACTTTCCCACGGCACTGGACAATGGCGAGCTGTACCTGGAATACCAACCGCGCTTCAGCCTGCACGATGGCCGCCTGCTCAGCGCCGAAGCCTTGATCCGTTGGCAGCACCCACGCCTGGGGATGATCTCGCCCGCCGAGTTCATCCCCCTGATCGAAGGCGCCGGACAGATAAGCCGCGTGACCTGCTGGGTGATCGACCGCGCCCTGAGCGAACTGGCGGCCTGGAACGACGACGAGGTTCGTCTGGCCATCAACCTCTCGGCCCAGGACTTCAAGGGCCTGGACATCGCGCGCACCCTGAGCCGCACCTGCCAGCATTACCATATCGCGCCGCCACGGCTGGAGGTGGAGATCACCGAAGGCGAATGGATCAGGGCCGACCCGCAGGTCATCACCCAGTTGGCGGCCGTGCGCCAACTGGGCGTGGACGTGGCCATCGATGACTTCGGTACCGGCTACAGCAACTTTGCCTACCTGCATGAAATACCCGCCAATGTGCTGAAGCTGGACAAGTCGCTGGTGACCGACCTCGAGCACTGCCCACGCAACCGGATCATCGCCCGTTCGGTGTTCCAGCTGGCCCATGAGCTGGGCTACCGCACCGTGGCCGAAGGTATCGAAACCTTCCGCTGCCTGAACCTGGTGCGCGAATACGGTTGCCATGAAGCCCAGGGGTATTTCCTCAGCCGGCCCCTGCCTCTGGCGCACTTCACCCGCCCCTCCGATGACATTGCCCTGGGTTTCAACCCCAGCCTGCCGGCAGGCGGCGACAGGCCGGCGGCGGTCGCCCTCGGCCTCTGAACGGGCCGAGCCGGAGCTCGGAGGTCTAGGCCTGCGCCTTGTTGACAGGCTCTACAACCTGATGGGTTTCACCATCGATAGTCTGTGGCTGAGCCAACGGCCGAGCTGTCGCTTCATCGGAAGTTCTTTCATTGTCGCTCATGGCCTTGCGAAAACTCTTGATGGATTCCCCCACATCAGCACCCGCATTTTTCAGCTTTTTAGTTCCGAAAATGAGTACTGCAACGAGCAGTATTACCATCCAGTGCTTCCAGTCGAAAATGCCCATTCAGAACGCCTCATCTATATTTCAAGCCTTGTGGACTCTCGCCCTGCCCCAAGACTACGTATGACTGCATCAAGCGCAAACGACGTATTTCCCTCGTTTCGGGCCATATTGCGACTGGCTCCTTTGTGCACCCTGATGGAAATACTGCCGGGCCGGACAGGCGCAAGTTGAATAATCCGCACATTGCGGATTCACCAACCACGGTGAGCAACTTGTCGTTATACAGGCTGATCCGGGATATCCGCCTTGCCAGCCTTTCCGGTGTCGCGAAATGAGGGTTTTAAGTCCTTTGTGCCATTGCACTCCCGTCTCATAATTCATGCTGAAACACACCCACCAGCGCCAGCACAACAAGGCGCTCTCATTCCTTGGACAATCATTCACTACGTAAGGAAAGATCCAATGAGGCTTGATAACAAGACGGCACTTATCACGGGTGGCACCAGCGGAATTGGCCTGGCGACTGCCAAGTTGTTCATTGCAGAAGGTGCCCGAGTTGCAGTGACCGGTCGCGACGATACAATTTTTGGAAAAATCAAGGCTGAACTGGGCGAGGACGCCCTGGTTCTCAAGGGTGATGTACGTTCGCTCGACGATATGCGCAAGATCGCGGCTCAGGTGCATGAAAAGTTTGGCGGGTTGGACATTGTATTCGCTAACGCCGGCTGTGCATTGCCCTCGCCCCTCAACGACATAGATGCCGCTCTCTATGACGACATCATGGATATCAACGTCAAGGGCGTGGTGTACACACTTCAGGCCGTGCTGCCAGCGCTGCGTCAGGGGGCATCGTTCATATTGAACACCTCTTTCGTGGCCCAGACGGGCAAGCACAATATTTCCCTGACCGCTGCGGCCAAGGCGGCAGTGAGGTCCCTCGCACGCAGTTGGTCTTTCGAGTTTCTGGATCGCAAGATCCGCTTCAATGCGATTGCCCCTGGTGGAATCAACACACCTCTCTTGTCGAAATGGGGCATGCCCGAAGAAGATCTTCAACATTTCAAAAGCGAGTTTGCGAAGTTTGTTCCTGTCGGCCACATGGGTGAGCCCAAGGATATCGCCTATGCAGCCCTGTATCTCGCAAGTGACGAATCTTCCTACGTGGTCGGCACTGAGCTTGTGGTAGACGGCGGCGCATCCCAGCTTTGACTCATGGGGCAAGTTACGCCCGAGCGCATTACCCGTTCCTCTTCAATATGCCAGCCGCCATTACAACCCACTGTAATGTTTGATTGGCTGGGTATTGCTTACTTTGATTCACAATATGGGTGCTTTTATCATGACTGACAAAAATGATGATAAGGGTTTCGACCAGTTATTAAAGGCTGGGCATTCCCGTCGCAACATTCTCAAGTTCGGCAGCGTGGCGACCTTGGGCGCCATGTTCGGCGCAAGCACGTTGCTTGCTCCTGTCGCGTCAGCATCTGCCGCCACTGCAAAACCTTTGGCTCAGCCGAACCAGCCTGCCGCGATGTCCCCTGATGACCCGCTCACTATTTTGATAGTCACTTACGATGGCGGAACACTGCTCGACTTTGCTGGCCCGAGTGAAATCTTCCACCGGCTTCCCAATACCCAGGTGCGTTATGCCAGCGTCAAGGGTGGAAACGTGACGTTGGAATTCGGGGTCGTCTATGGAAACACCGAACGCCTGGCTGATATCGAAAAAACGGATCTGATTCTTGTTCCTGGAGGGTCGGATCTGTCGGTCCCGATGCAACCGGAATATCAGAAACAGATCCGCCGCCTGGCCGAAAGCGCCAAACACGTCACCTCGGTGTGTAACGGATCCCTGGTTCTGGCCGCCACCGGTATTCTCAATGGCAAGAAAAGCGCCTGCCACTGGGCTTTTATCAACAAGCTTGGCGAGTACGGCGCGATTGCGGTACCTGATCGCTTCGTGGAAGACGATAACGGCCGCTTCATGAGCGGTGGCGGTGTGACAGCAGGTATCGACTTTGCTCTGCGCGTCGCAGCGAAGCTGCGAGGCCAAACAGCTGCCGAGTTCACGCAATTGGCGATCGAATACGATCCTGCGCCGCCATTCCACTCTGGTCACCCAAGAGACGCCAGGCCCGAGGTGATTGCCATGGTCGACAAGGACCTTCCCGGAGCATCCAAGGGCCTCGCTCGGATTCCAGGCGTCAAATGAAGTCTCCACGCCAGGAGGCCGGCCCCTGGTCAGCCTCCTGGTCACCTCTGATGTAAAAATTGTGGACTGAAACACATGCCGATCATCACACGGAAAATCACTGTATCAACCGCTGCCATCCTGCTCACCACAGCTTCTTCCCTCGCGTGCGCCGCGAATGTGCAGCCTGCGACCGAAACAGCTATCAAGGCTGAAAACATTCGCTGGGCCCAAGCGTATAAAAACGGGGATTACCAGGCCATCGGGCGCTTGTACACCGAAGATGGCGCACTGCTGCAACCGGGTGGGGAACGGGTCGTGGGGCCCGCCGCGATTGTTGCGTACTTTACAGAGGCCTTCGTGGGCAAAAAGCCCAATACGGTCACCTTCAGCGATTACGAGTTCTACGGCGATGACCGGGCGGTTACCGAAGTGTCAGATGCGGTTGTTCGTGATCACACGGGCAAGGTCCAGTACCGGGGCAAACAGATCCTGATCTTTTTGAAACAGAACGGAGAATGGAAACTTCATCGGGACATGTGGAACGATAATGAGGCTGCGAAGCCGCTCAACCCCTGAGCATTGAAGGTCACTCCACACACGCAGGGGCGGGTTGGGCATCTTCTTTCAGCCCGTCTCTGCGTTGGCGCCGGATAGACTGGGGTGGATGACCATGGATCTTGATGAAGGCCCGGCGCATCCTTTCCGGATCGACAAATCCCACCGCCAGCGCAATCTGCTCGATCGGCTCACTGCCATCCTGCAACCGCAGCCTCGCTGCTTCTACCCGCAGGCGCTCCACCGCCCTTGCAGGCGTTTCTCCGGTCTCTCGGCGAAAGGCCCGTCCAAACTGCCGCAAGCTCAGTCGAGCAGCGTCAGCGAGCCGTTCTACCGGCAGTGGCTCAGCCAGATGGGCACGGGCGAAATTCAATGCAATCCGAATCCGGTCTGATTGCGGGTCCATTTGCGACATCTCGGAAAACTGGGATTGTCCCCCCGGACGACGGTAGGGAACCACCAATAACCTTGAGACCCCACGCGCCACGTCGGCGCCCATATCCTTCTCGATCATCCCCAAGGCAAGGTCTATCCCGGAGGCGATACCGGCGGAAGTCCAGACATGGCCATCCATGATGTAGATACTGTCGGCCTCGACCTTGATTCTGGGAAAGTTGGACCGCAATTGCGCTGCATATCGCCAATGAGTGGTTGCCTTTCTTCCGTCCAGCAACCCGGTCTCGGCCAGCAGAAACGCCCCCGTGCAGACGCTGGCCACCCGGGCAGCGTTCGCGCTCAGAACTTTCGCGGCGATGACCGTCTCGACGGTCCGCATCGGAGCGATGTCCCCCCCGACGAAAACCACGGTATCGAAGGTTTCTCCCTCATAAACCGCAGTCTCGATGGGCAGTCCCGTATTTCCCGACACGCTTCCACCCGTCAGTGACACCACGCACAGCTCATAGGGACTTTGACCTGCCACAGTGACCACCTGGTTGAACGCCGAAAGTGGCCCGGCGAGATCGAGCGCGTCATGGCCGTGGCAAACGAAGAATCCGATCCGATGCATGATCAGTTGTTCCAGGAGCAGGGAGGAAAGATCCACGATGAACTGATGGTAAATCATTCCGACAAGGAGCCAATGGACCCTGCTCCAATATGGCTTGAAATGAGGGAAAAACGTCGTTTGTGCTGCGCCAGCCTGTCCGTAGAGTCAGTCGGACGCTGCCCCCTGAAGCGGGCCTGGATAGGCCACGCCTCTCATTGAGGGGCACGCCCCGAAACCTGGGCTTGGAAACATCAGCCCGTTTCAGCCGGCTCATCAGCGCACAAGGTGTTACGCCGGCCATGACCACTGACACATGCAGGCCAAATCATGACTTCACATCTGAAACCCATCGCCACCACCGAATACGACGCAGTGATTCGGGCAGCACAAGCCTATATCGAGGGTTATCGCACGGCAGACATCGCGCGAATCAACAGCGCCTTTCACCAGGACGCCATCATGTGGGGCTACAGCGGTAATGACCTGCTTCAGGGACCGGCCATTCCCGTATTCGAAAGTTTTTTCGAGTCGTTGGGAGCGTCACCGAATGCTCGCAGCCGCCTGGATATCCTGGCTATTGCGCCCACCGCCGCCGTTGTCCGTGTGGACATGGAAAACGACGTCATGGGCGCCAGCTTCCACGATTTTCTTTCGCTGCTGAAGGTTGATGGCCAGTGGAAAATCATCTCCAAGATTTTCCAACGGTATGACTAGGGTTTGTACGAAATACTTTCGAGCGAAGGCCAGGCAAGGCGGTTTTCAACGCAGCCTGGGTGAGCGCAGATACATGTCGTGCAGAGCCTGGTCAGGCGCCCCGGCAGTGACTTACTCAGAGAATGCCCTGTACCGGGCCCCCGACAGCATGCCCCTCCTACTGCACGCGCCTGAGCGCCTCGGCAAGAAACGAAGCCGTCCGACTTCCCGACGCCATCGCTACCTGCCGGGGCGTACCGGCCGCCACGATACGACCACCGGTGTCCCCGGCCCCTGGCCCCACGTCAATCACCCAGTCGGCCTGGGCCACCACGCGCATGTCGTGCTCGATCATCACCACCGTGTTGCCGGCCTCGACCAGGCGCTGCAACTGCAGCAGCAGGCGGTCGGCATCCGCGGCATGCAGTCCGGTCGTCGGCTCGTCGAGCACGTAAAGGCTGCGGCCTCGCTGGCTTCGCTGCAGCTCCGTGGCGAGCTTGATGCGCTGCGCTTCCCCCCCGGACAATTCAGTGGCGGGCTGCCCCAGTCGCAGGTAACCCAAGCCGATCTCACGCAACAGCCGCAGCGGGCGGGCGATGGCCTCTTCGCCCGCGAAGAAGTCATGGGCTTCTTCCACGGTCATGTACAGTACATCGGCGATATTGCGCCCATTCCAGCGCACGGCGAGCGTGGCCTCGTTATAGCGCGCGCCATGACAGGTCGGACATGGTGCGTAGACACTGGGCATGAACAGCAGCTCCACGCTGACGAACCCCTCCCCTTCGCACGTTTCGCAACGCCCCTTTGCCACATTGAAGGAAAACCGCCCGGCATCATAGCGATGACGGCGCGCATCCGGCGTGGCGGCGAACAGCTTGCGCACGTGATCGAACAAACCGGTGTAGGTGGCCAGGTTGGAACGTGGCGTGCGGCCAATCGGCTTCTGGTCGACCTGAACCAGGCGCTGGACAACCTCCAGGTCTCCGGCCAGATGACCGCCGGTAACCTCGAGCACGGTGGGGCCTTCACCCTCGGCACTTTCCGCCGCATCGTCCTGCGGCTCGTGCCCCAGGTGCAGCAGCAGCAACTCCGGCAGGGCCTGGGCGAACAGGCTGGACTTGCCCGACCCGGAGATGCCCGTCACCGCCGTCAACACCCCTAACGGGATGCGGGCGTCCACGCCATGCAGGTTGTGCCGCCGAATGCCGTGCAGTTCCAGCCATCCGGCCGGTTCGCGCTCAAGGCTGAGCGGCGCGGGGATCTCGTCGAACAGATAACGCGCGGTATGCGACTCGGCAACTTCACGCAGCCCCTGCGGCACACCGCTGTAAAGCACGCGGCCGCCACGCTCTCCCGCGTCCGGCCCGACATCCACCAGCCATTGCGCACGACGCATCAGATCCAGGTCATGCTCCACGACAAAGACCGAATTGCCGGCATCGCGCAGTGTGTCCAGTGAGTCGTACAGGGACTGGCTGTCAGAGGGGTGCAGGCCCGCCGAAGGTTCGTCCAGCACGTATACCACGCCGAACAGCATGGAGCTCAGTTGCGTGGCCAGGCGCAAACGCTGCAGTTCGCCAGCCGACAGCGTCGGCGTCGCCCTGTCCAGGGTGAGGTAGCCCAAACCCAATCCGCGTAGCTGGCGCAGACGGGCCATCACACCACCCGCCAGGCGCTGCGCGGCGAGACGCTTTTCCTGCGAAAGCGTGCTGGTGCGCCGCACGTCAGGCGCGCTCGCATGAACCGTTCGACGGTTGGCGGCACGCTCGGCACGGTCACGCCGTGTCACCTCGCGATCGCTCGTTTCCTGTGCCGTGTGAGCGGGGAAATCGCCCAGGGCAACAGGCTCGAGCAAGGCCGCCAAGCGATCCAAGGGCATTTGCATGAACTCGCCGATGTCCAGCCCGGCAAACGTCACCGACAACGCCTCGGGCTTGAGTCGCTTGCCATGGCAGGCCGGGCACAGCCGGCCCTCCATGTAGCGCGATACGCGCTTTCGCATCAGTGCGCTTTGGGTGTTGGCAAAGGTGTGCAGCACATGGCGCCGGGCGCCCGTGAAGGTCCCCATGTAGCTGGGTTCGAGTTTGCGCTTGAGCGCCTCACGGGTCTCGGCCGGCGTGAGGCCCGCATAGACCGGCGCCGTGGGTGTCTCCTCGGTGAAAAGAATCCAGTCCCGGTCCTTCTTCGGCAAATCCTTCCAGGGACGATCGACGTCGTAGCCCAGAGTGACCAGGATGTCGCGCAGGTTCTGGCCATGCCAGGCCGGCGGCCAGGCCGCAATGGCGCGCTCACGGATGCTCAGCGAGGGATCGGGCACCATGGTGGCCTCTGTCACCTCGTACACATGACCCAGACCATGGCAGGCCGGACAGGCGCCTTGCGGCGTGTTCGGCGAAAAGTCCTCGGCATGGAGCATCGGCTGATGGGCCGGATAAGTGCCGGCACGCGAGTACATCATGCGCACGAGGCTGGACAGTGTGGTCACGCTGCCCACCGAGGAACGCGCATTGCTCGCACCCCGTTGCTGCTGCAGCGCCACCGCTGGCGGCAGGCCGTCGATGGCATCGACATCAGGTACGCCCGCCTGATCGATCAGTCGCCGCGCATACGGTGCAACCGACTCGAAGTAGCGCCGCTGCGCTTCGGCGTAGATTGTGCCAAACGCCAGCGAGGACTTGCCGGAGCCGGACACGCCGGAAAACACCACCAGCGCATTGCGTGGGATGGCGACATCCACATTCTTGAGGTTGTGTTCCCGCGCGCCACGCACTTCCACCTGGCCACTGGCCGCAGCGCTGCATGAGGATTCACCGTATGAAGGGTTTGGCATGTGTTCCTGTCCTGCTGTTCGTGGAGGGCAACGCGCTGAAGGTGCGGGTAAACCGCAACTCATGCTGGCGATGCCGCATTATCGAGCGGGCAACGGTTTCCTTCGCGATACCCCGTCTGGCTCGTGAGTGTGGTCGGTGCGTTGCGCGGGTGCAATGGCACAGATTTCAAGCCGCAGTTGTTGACGAAGGGCTCGATCCGCGCTTCAACCGGGCGGACCAGGCGCTTTTCATGAAGCAGGCAGCGGCGCCGGCTGACGTCGCGGCTGAGCAGCAACGACTGGAGCGTGCCGATGCCCTGGCCATCGTCTACCCGATCTGCTGGTGGTCATTCCCCGCCTTGCTCAAAGGCTGGATCGACCGTGTGTTTTCGATGGGCTGGGCGTACGAGGAAAGCGACAACGGCAGTGACGATGATGGGGGGCGTACCGAGGTCATCTCGGAGAGAGGCGCAACTGTTGCGGAGTTGCGTTCAACAACCGACGCATCAAACGCCGCAGCGCAGTTGCATCCTGGTATCCGACCAGTGCCGAGACGGCTTCGACGGAGTGCTCGCCGGATTCGAGCAGTGCCCGCGCCTTGTGCAACTGCACCCGCTGGATGAGTTGCCGGGTGGAGTGCCCCGTGGCCTTGTGGACGTGGCGCGACAAGGTCCGCTCGGACATGCCGACACTCGCGGCCAGGGCCCTCACTCCCGGTAGATCCGGCAAAGAAGCCTCGATCTGTGCGGTCAGGTGTGAGACCAGGGCATTGCCTTGCACCATCATGGCGGGCACTACGAACGGGGACTGCAATTGCCGGCGATCCAGCAGCAGGGCCTTGCTCACCCAATCGGCTATTTCAGGCGACAGACGCCTGCGTAGCAGGTGCAGCATCAGATCGGTTTGAGCGAACGCGGCACCCGCCGTGGTCAGGGGAGGATCGGCCAGCACCATGAAATCCGGGTCGACACGACAGCCCGTTGCCATCTTCTGCAGATGCGGAGCCAGCCACCAGGAAGTCGTCACGCTCCGGCCTTCCAGCAGCCCCGCCGCCTGCAGCAGAAAGACCGCCGAGCAGGAGGCGGCCACCTCCTTGCCGTTTGCGATGTGCGAGTTCAACGCCCCCAGCAAGGGAGCCACCCAGGGCTCCTTCAGGCGCTGCTCGAGCATCCCGCTATCACTGACCCCGATTCCGGGTATGACCCAGCAGGAGTTGTCCTCGACCTCGGCCTTGAATGGCTCCACGGGCAACTGCAGACCATGCCCCACTCCCACCCATCCGGGTTGAGGGCCGCACACACGCCAACGTGGCGTGGCCAGGCCGCGACGCTCCGCAACGGCTTTCGCGGTGGCGAGGATATCCAGGGTGGCGCAGACGCTGGAGGCGAATGCACCCGGTGTGACGATAAGGGTGAAATCATGCATTGACCGATTATGCACGAAAAGAGACAGATCGGTCACTGTTGCAGCGGTCGGGGAGCTGGCCCAATAGCACCTCCTTCCATCGACAAGGTTTCAGCCATGCCCAATATCCTGATCAAGGTACCCTGCGGAGCGTTCAGTGAGCCGCAACGCGAGCGCCTGCTGCAGCGCGTCAGCGAGGTCGCAATCGCCTGCGAACACATCGGCAATGCCCCCCGCCAGCGCGCCCTGTGCTGGGTACTCATCGAAGAGGTTCGAGCTGAAGACTGGTTCTGCGGTGGCGTGAACCTGCATGCCCAGGCCATTCCCTGCATCCTCAGGGTCAAGGTGCCGGCCGGTGTTCTGGACGAGCGGATGCGCAAGAACTATGTGCAGGCATTGCACCAGGCCGTCGAACAATGCCGGGAACCGAATGATCGGCGCATGCTGATGACATCGATACAACTGGTGGACGTCGCCGATGGCACCTGGGGAGCGAACGGAAGCCTTTGGCATCTTGCCGATTTCACCCGTGCCGCCGGTTATGGGCATCTTGCCCCCTGACAGACAGAAATCCTCATCAACGCCTGGGTACAATCGAAAAAACCGAAGAACCTGGACAGCGCCGGCAGCCAACTCGATGCATTGTTTAATCGCCGGCCTTCGACCTGTCGACTAGCTCAAATCATGCAGATCTCGACCCAATGGGGGGGTCAACGACCACTCGGAAAACTTCACCTTCAAACCCTCTCGCTGCGGAGTGCAACACATCGGGCCGACCTGGTAACTTTTTGCCTCTGGAAACGGTGCAAGCCTGAGAAGTGGCCAACTCACCCCATCGGTCGAATACTGCACACGCAGCACACCTTCGGATACCGTCATGCGGAGCCAGAAGTCGGCGGGGTCTCCAGTAAAGGCCGCTGGCGACCAGTCCGATTTGCCTTGGGTCAGGACGCTGCTGATCATTGGATGGCCATCGCTGAATTCCATACCCGCTTTCGCCCAGGTCTCCTCATTGAGCCGGACCATCATTCCCGCCTGGTCGTAAAGCTCACGAAAATCGGCGTTGATCCTGATCTGTGCGGTAAAGCCTCCATCGGTTTCAAACGCCAGGAAGTGTCCGCTGTCCCGTATGAAGCCATAGTGGGTTTCACGCCAGAAATCCGTCTGAAAATGGGTCATCATCTCCAGCGAATCGTCTGAATACGCGAGATAATGGCGCGGCTCATTGAGCCAGCGGGTATTGCGCCAAATGGACTCTTCAAATCTCCGAGCGAGCGCTGCGTCTGCCTTTTTATGCCCTAAAATGCTTTCCACCACTTGATCACCGAGGTTTGCTGGTGAGCGATTACGACTTGATCAACAAGACTGGTCTTGCCTCCCTCGTCCCTTGACCCGGATAGAGGCCCGGTCTCGGCTGCTCTTGCTCTGTTATGGCAACGAAATACCTGAGATAGCTCAGTTCCCTAAGTGATGCGCCAAGGTCAAGAAAGTTTCAACAAGCCACTTGCTTCATGGACAGATGATCCATACTCCTGCGGTCGTATAACAAGATGGTCGAGGCGGTCATGGAGAACTGCACGCAAGAAGGTATCTTTCGCAGGGCGTTCGAGTCCTCTTCGGTGGGCCTGGCCCTGCTGGAGCTGGACGGTCGGATCCAGCATGTCAATCCCGCCCTGAAGGGAATGCTCGGCCGCTCCGAGTCGGACCTGCTGGGCGCCTCGCTGGAGTCCCTGCTGCACCCGCGTGACCGCCAAGCCGTGCTCCGAGCCTTCGAGCGGGTACGGGTTCGGCATTCAGGCCTGGAGGTCGGCGAGATCCGGCTGGCTATACCAGAAGGTGATAACCAATGGGTCCACCTGGGCATGCAAGTGATCAACGACGACACCGGCACCCCCTCCCACTGCATGATTCGCCTACAACCGTCATTGAGCTATCGCCATCGCGCCGAGCAGATTTACCTACTGAGCTACGCTCTGGACTTCACCGCTGATGGAGTGCTGCTGCTCGATAGCCAGCGCTGCATACGCTACCTCAATGAAGCCGCCTGCCGACTCTGCGCACAGACGCGCCAGCGTCTGCTGGGGCAGTCTTTGGCAGCGCTCCTGGGACCGGTTGCAGGCAAGCTGGCGGACCTTCTGACTGACGATGAGAGCCTGCAAGAGGCCCCGGAAAACCAACGGGTGTTCAGTTGCGAGTTGACGGTGCCTGGCGAGGAATCCTCCCGCTATGTCACCATTCAGTTCAGCCATTTTCGTTACGACGGACACACATACTGCCTGGCGCTGATCCACGACCTTTCCGAACAACGGCATATCGCGGGCACCCTCCTGCGCAACGAACGGCAGTTGCGAGCATTGATCGAGAACACCCCCGATGCCATCGGTCGGCTAACCCCGGACTTCCGTCTGATCTATGCCAACCCGGCCCTGGAAGCGCTTTGCCGACTGCCATTGGTAGAGGCACGCGGCCGACCGGCAAGGGAGGCGTTCGGCGACAATTCCCAAGTCGATATCATGGCCGACCTGGTGCGCCAGGTTGCCACCAAAGGCGAGCCCATGGAGGAAGAACTGATCCACGGAATCGACGGGCCGACCGAACAACAGATCCACTACCTCATTCAGCTTGTGCCGGAGCGGAACGCGGATGGCGAGATCACCAGCGTCATCTCGGTGGCACGCGACATCAGCGGCATCCGCAAGGCGGAACGGCGTTTGGCCGCCAGCAACCGTCAGTTGCGCGAACTCTCCAGCCGCCGGGAAAGCGCCCGTGAAGAAGAGCGCAAGCTGATCGCCCAGGAAATTCACGATGAACTGGGCCAGCACCTGACAGCCCTGCGCATGGGCATCTCCCTGCTGCGTCTGAAACACGGCGAGCAGGCACCAGGACTTGGCGATGGCGTTGAATCGCTCATGGCGTTGTGCGACCGCACCATCGGCGTGGTCCGCTCGATTGCCACCAGCCTGCGACCCGCCGTGCTCAACATGGGCCTGTATCCCGCCCTGGAATGGCTGATCGACGACTTCCACAGCCACCACACTCACATCGTCTGTGAATTGCAGGCCCCCAGCGGTACGCCGCCCCTGGACGACAGCCAGGCCACCACTGCGTTTCGCATCGTGCAAGAAGCCCTGACCAACATCGCACGCCATTCCGGTGCCACTCGTGCGATCATCAGCCTCGAGTACGTCGACGACCGCTATGTCCTTGACATTACCGACAATGGTCATGGATTCGACCCGGCCAGCGTCGGCAAGCATTCTTTCGGACTGGCCGGCATGCGCGAGCGCGGTGCCAGCCTGGGTGGTGAGGTAGTGGTCTTCAGCCATCCGGCCCATGGCACCACGGTACAGGCCACCTTTCCCATCAGCGGGCCCAGGGAGACCGTATGATCCGAATTTTCATAGCCGACGACCATGCCATCATGCGTGGCGGCCTCAAGCAGTTGATCGAGTTCGACACCCGTCTTCAGGTGGCGGCGGAGGCCGAGAATGGCGCCCAGGTGCTTGAACGGCTGCGCGAGGGTGAATGCGACCTGCTACTGCTGGACATGAGTATGCCCGGCCTCAGTGGTGAAGACCTGATCAGCCGCGTGCATAACCGCTATCCGAACCTGCCCATTCTGGTCCTGAGCATGCACAACGAGGCACAGATAGCCCAGCGCGCCTTGCGCGCCGGCGCCAACGGCTATATGACCAAGGACCACAACCCGGAAACCCTTCTCGCCGCGATCCACAAGGTTGTAGGAGGTGGCCGCTACCTGGACCCGCGCATTGCCGAGCAGCTCGCCTTCGCCAGCAGCAGCCCCTCGGACGATGCCGCCACTCAGCTCTCCGATCGCGAGTTTCACATTCTGCGACTACTGGGCAAGGGCCTGAGCGTCAACCAGATCGCCGACCAGTTGGTCATCAGCAACAAGACCGTCAGCACCCACAAGGCTCGGCTGATGGAGAAGATGGGGTTCACCTGCAACGCCGAGATCATCAAGTACGCCATGGCCCACGGCCTGACGGCCTGACCCGCCCCTTCAGGAAGCCCGTCGCCTCACAGGCACCCTGTGGCACAGCGCCCGTGGCCTGCCTTTAGACAGCCGTAACATCTGCCCTAAGGAAATCCCTACACAAAAGAAAGATGTCCTTATGCCATCACCGGGAAAGGACGATAGAACCCAGCGCACCGCACGCCCATTCTGAGCACACCCCCGCAGCACGACACCTCGGCGGGTCTTGTGTTCTGAAGGAGCGTGACAGTGACCAGTCCAAACCAAACTTCCAGTACCTCCTGGCGCCCCATCGCCCTTTGCGGTTTCGGTTGCGCGGTACTGTTCTGGCTGGCCAGTCGGTTTCCCTCTCCGGCCTGGGCCCTGGCGGCTGGTGCGCCTACTCTGCTGCTCGGTTTCGTCCTCGCCCGCTACCGCAACACCTACGAACACAGGCTGAGCCGTGCCGAGAGCGAGCTGCTCGCCGAAAGCGCTTGTGTCGATGCCGAACGGCATGTCCGGGGACTGGCGGAGCTGTGCATCCGCATCGCGCCCATCTGGTCGGCGCAGATCGAATCTGCCCGCCATCAGACCCAGACCGCCATTGAGGCGCTGTCTGAACGCTTCTCCCGCCTGGCCGGCCGCATCAGCGCCGCAGCCTCCAACGGCATGCAAGCCGACAGCGACTCCCTGATAAATCTGCTCGCCCAGAGTGAAGCGGAACTCGCTGGCATCGTCAGCCAACTGCGCCTGGCGCTCTCCAGCAAGGAGCGCACGCTGCAGGAAATGGAGCGGCTGAACAGCTACACCGCCCAACTGCGCACGATGGCCAAGGAAGTGGGTGATGTCGCCAAGCAGACCAACCTGCTGGCGCTCAACGCCGCCATAGAAGCCGCACGGGCCGGCGAGGCTGGTCGTGGCTTCTCCGTGGTCGCTGACGAGGTGCGCAAGCTTTCCACCCTCTCCGAGGAAACCGGCCAGCGAATTGCCGACACGATCGAGACCGTCAGCGACGCCATCGAACGTGCCCTGCAGCTCTCCAACGAACATGCCAGCCGTGATGCCGGCATTCTGGAGCAGGCCAGCCAGGAGATCCGTCAGGTGATCGCCCTCTTCCACTCCAGTGCCAACCGCCTGGTGGAACAGGGCAACGCCCTGCACAACGACAACGCCGCGGTTGGAGAAGAGATCGGCGAGGTGCTCGTTGCACTGCAGTTCCAGGACCGTGTCAGCCAGATGCTCGGCCACATGCGCGACGACATCGGACGCCTGGCCCTGCATCTGGAAGAGGAAGAGGCCCGCCACGTGGATGCCCGCTCCTGGCTCGACGAACTCTCTCGCACCTACACCACACCCGAACAGCACGCCATCCACAGCGGCCGCAAGAGCGGTGCTGGCGTGGCCGATTCCGCTTCCGACATCACTTTTTTCTGAGGACAGGCCATGCCCAAGACCATTCTGATCGTCGACGACTCCGCCTCCATCCGCCAAGTGGTTGGCATGACGCTGAAAAACGCCGGCTACGAAGTGCTGGAAGGCGTTGACGGCAAGGACGCGCTGACCAAGCTCGACGGGCGCAAAGTGCACCTGATCATCAGCGACGTGAACATGCCGAACATGGACGGCATCACGTTTGTGAAGAACGTCAAGCAACTGGCGGCCTACAAGTTCACCCCTGTGATCATGCTCACCACCGAGTCCGGCGACGCCAGGAAGGCCGAAGGCCAGGCTGCAGGCGCCAAGGCCTGGGTGGTCAAACCGTTCCAGCCGGCGCAGATGCTGACGGCCGTTTCCAAGCTGATCCTGCCCTGACCCGGAGACCACCATGAACACACTCAAAACCACCGATGGCAGTCGCCACCTGGCCCTGGACGGCGCACTGACGATCTATACCGCTGCCGACACCAAGCTCCTGCTGGCCAACGCCTTGCGGGGCGCCGTCGACCTGCACCTGGACCTCAGCGCCATCGAGGAAGTCGATTGCGCCGGCCTGCAACTGCTGCTGGCGACCTGCAAGGAAGCCAGCCGCCAGCAGGTCAGCCTCAGCCTCGTAGGGGCCAGCGCGGCCATGACCGAGATCTTGCAACTGAGCGGGCTACGTGACCTGCTCCCTGTCGAAGGGGCGCACTGATGAATCTCGACAATGTGATCGGCACCTTCATCGCCGAAAGCCGGGAATTGCTGCTGCAAATGGAGGATGCGTTGCTGCAGATCGAGCAGTCCCCGGATGACCCCGAACTCATCAACGCCATCTTCCGTGCCGCCCATACCATCAAGGGCTCCTCCGGGCTGTTCGGTTTTGACTCCATCGTCGCCTTCACCCATGTGGCCGAAAGCGTCCTGGACCGCGTCCGCGCCGGCGAGCTGCCATTCAGCGCCGATCTCAGTGCCCTGATGCTGCTGGTGGGCGACCACCTCACCGGCCTGGTGGACCATGTTGCCGAGGGACTCGATCTGACCGAACTGCCGCAAGACAGGTGCCTTCATGAAGCGGAACTGGTGGCACGGCTCAGCCAGTACCTGGGCGTGGCGGCCGCACACACCGCTCCAGCCTCCGTAGAGCCGGCGACGCTATCCGGCGATGGGGTTGCCAGCCGGCACTGGCACCTGTCCCTGCGCTTTGGTATCGACAGCCTGCGCAACGGGATGGACCCGGTAGCCTTCGTTCGCTACCTGCGCACCTTTGGTGAGCTGCGGCACGTCGAGCCGGTAGTCGATCACCTGCCCGTGCTCGACGCGCTTGACCCGGAAGCCTGCTACCTGGGCCTGGAAGTGGCCTTCGCCAGCGAGGCCGACCGGGCGGTGATCGAAGGCGCCTTCGACTTTGTCCGTGAGGACGGACGTATCCGCATACTGGCCCCCGGCGACTCGCTTGCCCGCTATGCCGAGCTGCTGGCCGAACAACTCGACGAAGGCGATGCCCAGCGCCAGCGCCTGTTGCGTTGCGGCACCCTCAGCGAGGCCGAGCTGGCCCAACTAAGCGCCACGCCAGCCACCGAATCCACGCAAGCCACCGTCCCCGACGCAGCGGGCAGCGCCGACCCTAGCGACAGCAGCGTCGTGGGCAAGCCCGCCAAGGAAACCACGCGTGCTTCCGGTGAAGCCAACCTGATACGCGTCGATGCCGGCAAGCTGGACCAACTGATCAACCTGGTGGGCGAGCTGATCATCGCGGGCGCCAACACCCGCATGCTCGCCCAGGGCAGCGGCCTGGTGAGCATGAGCGAATCCGCCGAGACGCTCTCGCGCCTGGTGGAGGAAGTGCGTGACTCCGCACTGACTCTGCGCATGGTACAGATCGGGACCACGTTCAATCGTTTCCAGCGGGTGGTGCGCGACGTCTCCAAGGAGTTGAGCAAGGACATCGTCCTGTACATCAGCGGCGGGGACACCGAGCTGGACAAGACAGTGGTCGAGAAGATCGGCGACCCGCTTACCCACCTGGTGCGCAATGCCATGGACCATGGCATCGAGTCGGCCGAACAACGCCAGGCCAGCGACAAACCACTGCAGGGCGTGGTGCGCCTGAACGCCTATCACGAGGCCGGGGGCATTGTCATCGAAGTGAGCGACGATGGTGGCGGCCTCAACCCACAGAAGATTCTCGCCAAGGCCATACAGCGCGGCCTGGTCAGCGAAGGCCAGCAACTGCCGGACAAGGACATTTTCAACCTGATCTTCGAGCCCGGCTTCTCGACCGCCGAACAGATCAGCAACATCTCCGGCCGCGGCGTCGGCATGGACGTGGTCAAGCGCAACATCACCGCCTTGCGCGGCACCGTGGAACTCGACAGCCAATTGGGCGTCGGCACCCGCGTGCGCATTCGCCTGCCGCTCACCCTGGCGATCATCGACGGCTTCCTGATCGGCGTCGGCACTTCCAGCTACGTGGTCCCCCTGGACATGGTCGAGGAATGCATCGAACTGCCCAGCGTCGACCTCGACGACCTCGATCAGTTGGACCTGCGCGGTGACGTGCTGCCCTTCATCCGCCTGCGCAACCTCTTCGACGAAACCAGCCCGCGCCCCCGTCGGGAGAACGTGGTGGTCGTCAGCTATGCCGGGGTGCGTGCCGGCCTGGTGGTGGATCAACTGCTGGGCGAATTCCAGACCGTGATCAAGCCGCTGGGCAAGGTGTTCGGGCAGGTCCCGGCCCTCTCCGGCTTCACGATCCTGGGCAGCGGCGCCGTGGCGTTGATCCTGGATATCCCCGGCTTGCTCGCTCAATTCACACAGCCCGCTCGCCCCACTGCCTCAGGCGTTGCCCTTCCCCAATGGAGTAGCCAACCATGAACATCACCATTCGCATCCTGGCCTTGACCGCGACCGCTCTCTTCGCCTTGATGACCCTGACCCTGGCATCGAACCTGGCAGCCGCCGTGATAATGCCTATCGCCATCGTGGCAGCCATTGCCATCGCTCTTCAGGGATGGCTACTGCAACGCAGCCTGGCGAACCAGCTCGGCGGTGACCTCCAGGCACTGGTCGAGTTGGGTCAGCAACTGGTGCGTGGAGAAACCAGCCCCACACCGCCCACACCCGCCATCGCCGGCTCACTGCGAGGCTCCCTGCAACAGCTCAGCGTTCAGATAGAGGGGCTTGCACAGAACCTGCAACACGTTTTTGAAGAACACGCACGCGGTGACATCGATGTCACCCTGAACACCCGCCTGCCAGGCCTCTACGGTGAAATGGCCCAAGGCATCAATGCGCTCGTGGCGAGCCATATCGACGTGAAGAAAAAGGCCATGGCCTGCGTCTTCTCGATCGCCCAAGGGAACCTGGGCGCTCCCCTGGAGGCCTTCCCTGGCAAGAAAGCCTTCATCAACGACAACCTGGAGACCTTGCGTGGCAACCTCACCAGCCTGCTGAGCGAAATGCGCCGCATGGCCGACGAGCACGACAAGGGCGACATCGACGTAGTCATCGATGCCTCGCGCTTTCAGGGCAGCTATGGAGAAATTGCCCAGGGCATCAACGACATGGTCGCAGGCCATATCAGCGTGAAGAAAAAGGCGATGGCCTGCATCAAGGCCTTCAGCGAGGGGGACCTGACCGCACCGCTGGAGCAGTTCCCAGGCAAGAAGGCTTTTATCAACGACAGCATCGAGACCTTGCGGCGCAACATCCAGGCCTTGATCGAAGACACCCAGATGCTCAGCCAGGCCGCCCTGGACGGTCGCCTCGACACCCGCGCCGATGCCAATCGCCATGAAGGAGACTTCCGCCGCATCGTCAACGGCATCAACGATACGCTGGAAGCCATCGTCACCCCGCTGCGCGAAGCCATGAGCGTGATCGAAGGGATGGCCAGCGGCGATCTGACACGCACCATGAACGGCCGCTACAACGGAAATCTGGACGAGCTGCAACAGTCGCTCAATGCGACGGTACGCAAACTGGCCGACGTCATCGGTCAGGTCCACCAGTCCACCGGCATGCTCAGCAATGCCGCCGAGGAAATCTCCGCCACCGCGCAAAGCCTGAGCCAGGCCGCGTCGAGTCAGGCCGCCTCGGTCGAGGAAACCAGTGCCTCGATGGAGCAGATGTCCGCCTCCATCGCCCAGAACACCGAAAACGCCAAGGTCACCGACGGCATGGCCGGCAAGGCGGCCCGCGAAGCCAGTGAAGGCGGCCAGGCCGTGCGCGACACCGTCTCGGCGATGAAGACCATCGCCGACAAGATCAGCATCGTCGATGACATCGCCTACCAGACCAACCTGCTGGCCCTCAATGCCGCCATCGAGGCCGCCCGTGCCGGTGAACACGGCAAGGGCTTCGCCGTAGTCGCCGCCGAAGTGCGCAAGCTGGCCGAACGCAGCCAGGTGGCCGCACAGGAAATCAGTGAAGTGGCCAAGAGCAGTGTGTCCCTGGCCGAGCGCGCCGGCACCCTGCTGGACCAGATGGTGCCCTCGATCACCAAGACGTCCGACCTGGTACAGGAGATCGCCGCCGCCTCGGAAGAGCAGACCACCGGTGTCAGCCAGATCAGTGCCGCCATGACTCAACTCAGCGATATCACCCAGCAGAATGCGGCCGCCTCGGAGGAACTTGCAGCGACATCCGAGGAAATGACCGTGCAATCGAACAGCCTGCAGGAACTGATGCGTTTTTTTCAACTGGCTGACACCGTCAGCCTGGGAAATGTCTCGCGTCTGCAACTGCCCTCGACGCAAGCCTACCGCAGCGCCCCGGCACTTCACATCGACGAGCAGGACAGCGGTTTTGTCCGTTTCAGGAGCTGACTCATGAGCATCGATCCGACACCGGTCGCCAACGAAGAACAACAGCGCCAGTACCTGACCTTCAGGGTGGGTCGTGACCTGTTCGGCGTAGCCACCCGCTACGTGCGGGAGATCCTCGAGTTCCACGCCATCACCGCCGTGCCGATGATGCCGCCGCTGGTTCGCGGGGTGATCAACCTGCGGGGCGCCGTGGTACCGATCATCGACCTGGCCGAGCGCTTCGGCCTCGGCAATACCGAACTGGGATCACGCACCTGCATTGTCATCGTCGAGTTACAGGACAGCCATGAGGTCCAGTTGATGGGTGCCCTGGTGAACTCGGTCAATGCCGTCACCGAGATCGAACCGCATTGGCTGCGACAGGCTCCGGCCTTCGGCAGCCGCGTACCCCCTGAATACATCGAAGACCTGGCCCGCGTGGACGAACGCTTCCTCACCCTGCTGCGCATGGAGCAGGTGCTGAACGTCGATCAGATCGCCTCGCTGGCCGGCCAACGCAATCCCTCCCGACTGTCTCTCATTTGATTGCGCAGATGCGCACAGGAGTTATGAAAATGACTATCAGCAAGAAAATGATCCTCCTGGTGATGTCTGCCCTGCTCGGCATTCTCCTGCTCTCGGGGATTTCCTATCAGCAGATGAATCAGGTCTTCACCGCCGCCAACTTCGGCAACGAAAACTCGGTACCGAGTATCGTGGCCTTGAACAAATTGCGTAACGCGGTGAATACCGAGATTCAACTGGTCTACAGCCACATTCTCACCACTGACGACAAGGCCATGGCGGATATCGATACCGCTATAAAGTCCACCAAAAGCGACGTCCAGGCAGCCGTTGACAAGTATGCCCAACTGGTCGCCGACGAGCAGGATCAACAACTGCTGAACACCGACCGCAAGGCGATTGCCGACCTGGTCCAAGGTGAAGAGGCCATACTTGTACTCTCTCGCGCCAATCAGAACGAAAAAGCGCGGGATGCCATGATCGACCTGACCCAGAAGGTGCTTGAGCCACTGCGCGAGATACTCAACAAACACCGCGACTACAACGTGAAGATGGCCGAAGATGCCGCCCTGCGTGCCGACGCCACCCGTCACCAGGCCGCGCTGATCTCCATCACCGTGTCGATCATCACCCTGGTGGTCATTGCCCTGCTGGGCGGGTTCATCACCCGCAACCTGTTGCGCCAGCTCGGTGGCGAACCCGCCTATGCGGCCGAGGTGGTCAGCCGCGTCGCTGCTGGCGACCTCACCGTCAACGTCCAGACCAAGAGCGGCGACACCAGCAGCATGCTGGCCGCTATCCGGGACATGACGCAGAAACTCGGCCAGATCATCGGTGAGGTACGCAGCAACGCCGACGCCCTGAGCAGTGCCTCCGAGCAGATTTCCTCCACCGCCCAGAGCATGAGCCAGGGTGCCTCCGAACAGGCCGCGTCTGTGGAGGAAACCAGTGCCTCGATGGAGCAGATGTCCGCCTCCATCGCCCAGAACACCGAAAACGCCAAGGTCACCGACGGCATGGCCGGCAAGGCGGCCCGCGAAGCCAGTGAGGGCGGCCAGGCCGTACGCGACACCGTCTCGGCGATGAAGACCATCGCCGACAAGATCAGCATCGTCGATGACATCGCCTACCAGACCAACCTGCTGGCCCTCAATGCCGCCATCGAGGCCGCCCGTGCCGGTGAACACGGCAAGGGCTTCGCCGTAGTCGCCGCCGAAGTGCGCAAGCTGGCCGAACGCAGCCAGGTGGCCGCACAGGAAATCAGTGAAGTGGCCAAGAGCAGTGTGTCCCTGGCCGAGCGCGCCGGCACTCTGCTGGACCAGATGGTGCCCTCGATCACCAAGACGTCCGACCTGGTACAGGAGATCGCCGCCGCCTCGGAAGAGCAGACCACCGGTGTCAGCCAGATCAATACCGCCATGAGCCAGTTGAGCGAGATCACACAGCAGTCGGCCTCGTCCTCCGAAGAACTGGCTGCCACCGCCGAGGAGATGAGCAGCCAGGCCGAACAACTGCAACAGTTGATGGATTTCTTCAAGGTCGGCTCTTCGGGCAAGGCCAGCCATGAAGCCGGCGCCAAGGGTAAGGTCGGCATCGCACGCAAGGCTCCCCGCCGCGTCGTGGAAAGCAGTGACGACGACCTGTTCGATGACGCCGTACCCGCCGGGTTCGTCCGTTTCCAGCACTGATTCAACCCCTCGATCCCGTGACCGGGGCACCCGCCCGTGCCCCCAGGAGCGCAGCATGTCCAGCTTCTTCAGCCGCTCCGGCGACGCCGCCCTGCCGGATGCACCCCAGCAGTACCTGACCTTCACCCTGGCCGAGGAAGTCTTCGCCGTCGGCACCCGTAGCGTACGCGAGATCATCGAGTGCGCCAGCCTGACCCCCGTCCCCATGATGCCGTCGTGCGTTCTCGGGGTGATCAATCTGCGCGGCGGCGTAGTACCTATCATGGATCTGCGCCAACGCTTCGGTGCCGGGCAGACCACCCTCAACCGGCGCAGTTGCATCGTGATCCTGGAGGTGGAACGCGATGATCTGCGCCAGGTGATGGGTATCGTTGTCGAGGCGGTCAATGCCGTCATCGAGATCAATACCCAGGACATGGAGCCTGCTCCCAGCTTCGGCGCCCACATCCGCACCGACTTCATCCACGGCATGGCCAAGCTCGACGGCCGCCTGGTGGTGATGCTGGACATCGGCCGGGTGTTGTCCCTGGACGATCTGCAGGGACTGGTCGAGGTCGGCCGGGCCGGCAACATGCCGCTGTCGGCCTGACCAGGAGCCCGCCATGACCGAACTCAGCCTCTCCAACCCCGAATTCCACCAGTTCCGCGCCATGATCCACGAGATCGCCGGCATCGCCATGTCCGAGGCCAAGCGCCAGTTGATCGCCGGTCGGCTGAGCAAGCGCCTGCGCCACTTTGGTCTGGGCAGCTACGGCGACTACTACCGGTTGTTGATGAAGGACAAGGACGAGTTGCAAATGGCTGTCGATCTGCTCACCACCAACGAGACCTACTTCTTCCGCGAGCCCAGGCATTTCGACTTTCTGCGCGAGAAACTGGGCACGGAGCTGCAGCGTGGCAGCGGTCCGCTGCGTATCTGGAGTGCGGCCTGCTCCAGCGGAGAAGAACCCTACACCCTGGCCCTGCTGCTGGCCGACACCGTTCGCAGCCGGCCCTGGGAAATCCTGGCCTCGGATATCAGCACCCGCATCCTGGACAAGGCCCGCGCCGGTCTCTACCCCCTGGACGATGCCCAAGGCATTCCAAGCGACCTGCGCCAGCGCTTCTGCCTGCAGGGCACCGGTCGCAACGACGGCCTGTTCACCCTGGAGCCGGCGCTGAAGCAGCGCGTGCAGTTCCGCCAGATCAACCTAAACCACACGCTGCCGGAAGTCGGAACATTCGACGTGATCTTCCTGCGTAACGTGATGATCTACTTCGACGCCGACACCAAGCGCCAGGTAGTACAGCGCCTGTGCGCGCGCCTGCGTCCGGGCGGTTACTTCCTGATCAGCCATTCGGAGAGCCTCAACGGCATCTGCGATGAGTTGCAGTCGGTACGCCCTTCGATCTACCGGAGGTCCCATGCGTAAGCCCAAGGGCATCATCGAGGTGTTCCTGCAGCCGGGCGAATTGTATTTTGGCGACCGCTACACCCGCTTGCGCACACTGCTGGGCTCTTGCGTCTCCATTGTGCTCTGGCACCGCGCGGCGCTGCTGGGCGGGATGTGCCACTACCTGCTGCCGACCTGCAGCCATCCGAATCAGAAACCGGATAGTCGCTACGCCGATGTCGCCCTGCATCAACTGCTGCAGGAAGTGCGCATGAGTGGCACGCACGCCAGGGACTACCGGATCAGCCTGTTCGGCGGCGGCAACATGCTGGAAAGCCGCAGCCGCCAGCACATCGGGCGCAAAAACATCGAAGCCGGCCTGGTACTGCTGGCCGCCCATGGCTTGACCTGCCACGCACGCGATGTGGGTGGCGAAGGCTACCGCAGCCTGATCTTCGACGTGTGGAGCGGCAACATCGCATTGCGCCAACCCCATCCTCAACAAGTTGCCAGTCGGCATGACGAGGCCCGCTCAACATGAAAAACATCAAGGTGATGATCGTTGACGACTCAGCAGTCGTGCGTCAGGTACTGACCGCCAGTCTGTCAGGCCACAATGGCATCGAGGTGATCGGTGCCGCCGCCGACCCGCTGTTCGCACTGGAGCGGATGAACCGGAACTGGCCGGACGTGCTGGTGCTGGATGTGGAAATGCCGCGCATGGACGGCATTTCCTTCCTGAAGAAGCTGATGGTCGAAAGGCCAACCCCGGTGGTGATCTGCTCGACCCTGACCGAAAAGGGCGCCGCCACCACCATCGAGGCCCTGGCGGCCGGCGCAGTCGCCATCGTCACCAAGCCCCAGGGCAACCTGCGCCAGTTCCTGATCGAGGCCACCGAAGAGCTGGTGAATGCCATCAAGGCTGCGTCCCAGGCGAGCCTGGGGCGAATGGTCGGCACGGCAGCGCACACCTCGGCCGCCGTCCCCCCCAAACTCACAGCCGACGCGATCCTGCCCGAGGGTGGATCGGCGGCCATGATCCGCACGACCGAACGCATCGTCGCCCTGGGCACCTCCACCGGTGGCACCCAGGCCCTGGAATATGTGCTGACCGCCCTGCCGCGGGTCTGTGCCGGTATCGTTATCGTCCAGCACATGCCAGAGAAGTTCACCGCCGCCTTTGCGGCACGCCTGAACAGTCTGTGCCAGATCGAAGTGCGCGAGGCGCGCCACGGTGACCGTGTGATTCCCGGCCGCGCCCTGGTCGCCCCCGGAGGCCGCCACATGCTGCTCAAACGAAGCGGCGCACAGTATGTGGTGGATATCGTCGACGGCCCTCCGGTATCCCGGCACAAACCCTCAGTCGATGTCCTGTTCCGCTCCGTTGCCCGTTCTGCCGGCGCCAATGCCACCGGCATCATCATGACCGGCATGGGCGACGATGGCGCGCGCGGGCTCAGGGAAATGTACGACGCCGGTGCCTACACCCTCGGTCAGGACGAGGCTTCCTGCGTGGTCTATGGCATGCCCAAGGAGGCTCGCAAGCTGGATGCGGTGCACCGGGAGATTCCTCTGGAGCAAATCCCGGCCTACATCCTCAAGGGCTACCATCCCTGAGTTCAACGCTCGGCGCCAGCCCCCCCCAGGGTGGTTGAAAGCTGTCAGGAGGGTTGAGGCACCCCATCCGTCACGACTGGCAGCACGTCCATTCACTTATGCAGAATCGCCTGGTGAATGTCCTGCAGCGCCATGATCCGCTGCGCGGCATTGAGTTTGATCGCCTCCTTGGGCATCCCGAACACCACGCAGCTGGCTTCGTCCTGGGCCACCGTGGTGGCGCCGGCGTCGAGCATTTCCCTGAGGCCGCGCGCGCCATCGTCGCCCATGCCGGTCATGATGATGCCGGTGGCGTTCTTGCCGGCGAATTTGGCCACGGAGCGAAACAGCACGTCCACCGACGGACGATGGCGGTTGACCAGGGGGCCGTCGATGACCTGGGCGTGGTAAAAGGCACCGCTACGGGTCACCATCAGGTGTTTACCGCCCGGAGCGATCAGGGCCAGGCCGGGCAGGATGCGGTCGTTGTTGCGTGCTTCCCGGACTTCGATCTGGCACAGACTGTTGAGGCGCTCGGCGAAGGAGGCGGTGAATTTCTCCGGCATGTGCTGCACCACCACCATCCCCGGGCACACCCGCGGCAACGCCGTCAGTACGGTTTCCAGAGCCTGGGTCCCGCCGGTGGAAGTGCCGATGGCGACGATGCGTTCGGTGGTCTGTGCCATGGCATGGCCGGTGGCCGCGGGCAGGATCGCGTCCGCGCTGAGTTTGCTGGCGGGCACCGGCGCAGGCGTTACGGGGGCGCTGCGTTTGCCCAGGTTCCTGACGTTGGCATTGGCCGCCGCGCGAATCGCCCCGACCAGCTCGGCCGCCGAGTCGATCAGGAAGTTCTTCAACCCGGTGGTCGGCTTGGTGATGATCTCCACGGCGCCGGCCGACAGCGCCTGCAGAGAGGTTTCCGCGCCCTTCTGGGTCAGGGACGAGCAGATCACCACCGGCGTCGGCCGTTCGCTCATGATCTTGCGCAGGAAGGTGATGCCGTCCATGCGGGGCATCTCCACGTCCAGCACGATCACGTCCGGCCATTCCCGGGCGAGCTTGTCCATGGCGAAAATCGGATCGGAGGCGGCCCCCATGACCTGGATATCCGGCGTGTCGTTGAGGATCGTCAGCAGCACCTGGCGCACCACGGCCGAATCATCGACCAGCAACACGCTGATTTTTCTGTTAGGCATGTTCTAGAGGGTTCCCATTGGTTGATGCCGGACCCAGACGTTGCCGTTCCACAGGTCGAATACAATCGTGCGGTAGCCGGTACTGCCCATGTCCTGGGCAGCCAGGTGCAACCGATGCTGCTCGGCCAGGTCCAGCGCCGCGCGGATGTTCAGACGGGCCACGTCCTGCGTCGACACGGCGCGGCGCTGCTCGGGGAACATCTCGCCACCGCCGAACAGCTTGACCTGGTAATCCTGCGGCGTGGTGCCGTGGGCGCGCGCGTGCCGCAACAGCAGCTCGACCGCCTCGTCGGCATAGCGGCCGTCCAGACACTGGCCGCGGCGCAAGCGTGCCGGCAGCATGAAATGGCACATGCCGCCGATCAGCCGTTGCGGGTGCCAGAACGTGAACGCCACGCACGATCCCAGCAAGGTACGCAGGCGCGTCGCCCGGGAGGCAAAGCTGACCTGCCCTGGCGCCAATATCACTTCACTCACATCTACGGGCTTTTTCATGGTTTGCGATAAATCGACGGAGCCACCAGCTTGAGCGTGTCATTCACGCCGTGGAGGCTTTCCGAATGGCTGATGATGAAGTAACCACCGGACTTCAGGCGCGGCAGCAGGCGGGCCACCACTTGGCTCTTGGTCTTCTGGTCAAAATAGATCATGACGTTACGCAGGAAAATCACCTCGAACTCACCAAGCTCGGGCAGGCTTTCATTGAGGTTGACCTGGACAAAATTGACCCGGTTGCGCAGGGCCTTGTCGATCAGGAAGGTGCCCTCCTGGCGGCCAACACCCTTGAGGCAGTACTTGGTCAGCAGCGGCGTGGGCAAGGTGCCAGCGCGCTCCATGGGATAATGCCCGGTGCGCGCCCGAGCCAGTACCTGGGTGCTGATGTCCGAGCCGACCACCTCCCAGGGCGTGGTCCCCAGATGTTCGGCCAGGGTCATGGCCAGGCTGTAGGGTTCCTCGCCGGAGGAGCTGGCCGCGCTCCACACGCGAAACACCTTGCCTGGCGCGGCCTTGGGCAGGACCTGTTGACGCAGGAAGTCGAAGTGCTTGGGTTCGCGGAAAAAATAGGTTTCATTGGTGGTCAGCAGATCCAGCGCGACCTGCCGCTCCCCCATATTCTGATCGCTCATGATCAGCCTGAAGTACTCGCCGTAAGTCTCCAGTTCGAAATGCTTGAGGCGTTTGAACAGGCGTCCGGCCACCAGGGCCTTCTTGGCGACCGACAGATTGATACCGGCCGCGCGGTACAACCAGGATTGGAACTGGCCGAACTCACGATCATCCAGAGAAGCGGTGTCTGACATGTTCGAACCTTAACGCGCGTCCAGGTCGAGCCCCGGTGCCTGGGCGACCTCGGCGAGGCTGGACATCTCGTCAATCGACAACACCTTGTCCACCGCCAGCACGATCACGAACTTGCCGTCGACCTTGGCCATGCCGCTGATGAAATCGGCGCGAATCCGCGCACCGAAGCTGGGTGGCGGTTCGATCTGGTCGGCCGGTATGTCCTGCACCGCGGAGACGGTGTCCACCAGCAACCCGATGTCCTGGGGCTCACCCTCCTCGCTCCGGGCCTCGATGATGATCACACAGGAACGCCGGGTGATCGTCGAGGTTTCCCGGCCAAAGCGGGCCGACAGGTCCACCACCGGCACCACGGCACCGCGCAGGTTGATCACGCCGCGCACAAAGGCGGGCATCATCGGCACCACGGTGAGGCTGCCGTACTCGATGATTTCCTTGATGCCCAGAATGCCGAGGGCGAACATCTCGCCGCCGAGTATGAAGGTCAGGTATTGCGCATCCTCGTCTGTCGCGATCGCAGTGTGGCGGGTGGTCATTACAGCGCCCATGTCATTCTCCCTTTGAGCCGGCCTCGATCCTGCGATCAGAAGCGGGTGAACTCCGATTCGTCCAAGGCTTCGGCCATGTTGTGGGCGAACGCCTTGCGCGGTGCCTGCGCCACTGGCCGCGTAGCCTGGCGGTCGGACACGTGGCCGGGGTTGTCGGGGCTGCGAACCTGAGCGGCCCTGGCGGTGGAATCGAGCACGAAGAAGCTCATGGCCTGCTGCAACTGCTCGGCCTGGCTGCTCATTTCTTCCGCGGTGGCGGCCAACTCCTCGCTGCTCGAGGCGTTCTGCTGGGTGACCTGGTTGAGCTGGGTCATCGCCATGTTGATCTGCGAGACACCGGCGGCCTGTTCCTCGGAGGCGGCGCTGATTTCCTGCACCAGGTCGGAGGTCTTGGTGATCGACGGCACCATTTCATCGAGCAGCTTGCCGGCCTTCTCGGCCATGTCCACGCTGCTGGAGGACAGCTCACCGATCTCCTGGGCGGCCACCTGGCTGCGCTCGGCCAGCTTGCGCACCTCGGCAGCCACCACCGCGAAGCCCTTGCCATGCTCGCCGGCCCGTGCGGCCTCGATGGCGGCATTGAGGGCAAGCAGATTGGTCTGGTAGGCGATGTCATCGATGATGCTGATGCGCTGAGCGATCTTCTTCATCGCCACCACGGTCTGCTGCACCGACTCGCCGCCCTCGGTGGCTTCCTTGGCAGCCTTGCTGGCCATGCCATCGGTGACCTTGGCGTTCTCGGTGTTCTGGTTGATGCTGGCACTCATCTGCTCCACCGAGGCACTGGTTTCCTCGACGCTGGCCGCCTGTTCGCTGGTGGCCTGGCTCATCGATTGCGCGGTGGCGCTGACCTGCTCCGAAGCGCTGGCCAGGTTGTCGGCCGCGTTGCGTACGTCGCCGATGATATGCGCCAGTTTGCCGACCATGTTGCGCATGGCATTGAGTACCATGCCGGTCTCGTCCTTGGCGCCCGGTTCGATATGGGCGTTGAGGTTGCCCTGGGCCAGATGCTCGGCGACAGCCGCGGCATGGCGCAACGGACGCGAGATGATCCGGGCGATGAACAGGGCCAGCCCCAGGCCGACCACCAGCGCCACGATCAGGGCCGCAACGATCGACAGGCGTGAGCTTTCGTACAACGCCGCCCCCTTGTCACCCGCCGATGTGGCGCCGGCGTCGTTGAGCAGGATCATTTTCTCCAGGCGCCCCGTCACCTCGTCAAAATGCACCTTGGACTCGCCGCGCAGCACGCCACGGGCCTGAGCCTCCTCATTCTGTCGGGACAGCTCGAACACTTTCTGACTGCCCGCCAGGTAAGTGGCCCAGGCGCTCTTGACGCTATCGAGAAGCTGACGGTCCTCGTCGTTCGAGACCAGTTTCTCGTAGGTGTCGAGCCTGGTTTCGAACTGCTGGCGCGCCTCGGCGGCTTCGCGTTCCGCCTGGGCCTTTTCCTCGGCCACCTCAGTGGAGATGTGGCGGTTTTCCTTAAGCCGGTAGTTGGCCGCATAAAAGCGCATGCCTGCCGCGGCACGCATGGAGGGCATCCAGTTGCCCCGGATGTCCTGGGCCGCCTGGTTGACGCTGCCCAGTTGGACGATGGCGAAGGCTCCCATGGCTGCGGTCAGCGCCAGGACCACCAGGAAAGAGCTGATCAGCTTGATTGAAATTTTCAGATTGTAGAACCATTTCATCGGGGAACCTCCATGGAAATGCAAAGACTTCAGCGACCAACGACAGGAGACGACAAAGGTGCCTGGGCCGTACGGGCTTCCAGTTGTACGATCTGGCTGAGCAAGGCCGGTATATCCAGAATCAGGGCCACCGCACCGCTGCCCAGGATGGTCGAGCCGCTGATACCACGCAGTGCGCCAAACAGCTTGCCCAGGGGTTTGATCACGATCTGGAACTCACCGAGCAACTCGTCCACCACCAGGCCGGCCTTGTGTTCGGCATAGCGCACCACCACCACGTTCTGCCGCCGGGCGGCTGGCCCCTCGTGCCTGAAGTGTTCGCGCAGGTCCACCAGGGGCAACACCTCGCCACGCAGGTCCAGATAGCCCTGCCTGCGGCTGGATTGGCGCTGGTGCTCATCCAGCTCGACGCATTCCTGGACCATGTCCAGGGGGATCACGTAGGTCGCGTGGTCCAGGCCCACCAGGAAGCCATTGATGATCGCCAGGGTCAGCGGCAGGCGAATGCGCACCACGGTCCCCTCGCCAGGACGACTGTCCAGGTCGACGGTGCCCCGCAGCAGGGTGATATTGCGCTTGACCACATCCATGCCCACGCCGCGCCCGGACAGGTTGGTCACCGCCTCGGCGGTGGAGAAGCCGGCCTCGAAGATCAGGTTGTAGATTTCCTGGTCGGTGAGCACCGCACCGCTGGCGACCAGCCCACGCTCCTGGGCCTTTGCCAGGATGCGCTCGCGGTTCAGGCCGGCGCCGTCGTCGGCGATTTCGATGACGATGCTCCCCGAGTCGTGATAGGCATTGAGGCTCAGGTGGCCCTTGCTCGGCTTGCCGGCCGCACGCCGGGCTTCGGCGCTTTCGATACCGTGGTCCATGGCATTGCGCAGCAGGTGCATCAGCGGATCGCCGATTTTCTCCACCACCGTCTTGTCCAGCTCGGTTTCCGCACCGTTGATGATCAGCTCGATGTCCTTGCCCAGTTCCTGGCTGACGTCGCGTACCACGCGCCGGAAGCGGTTGAACGTGTCGCCGATCGGAATCATGCGCAGGTGCAGCGCGCCATCGAGGATTTCCTCCACCAGCCCCGACACGCTCGAAGTGGCCTCCTGCAACGGATCGTTGTTGCAGGAGCGGGCCAGCAGGCTGGCGCCGGCGCTGGCGATCACCAGCTCGCCGACCAGGCTGATCAACTCGTCGAGCTTGTCGGCATTGACCCGCACATAGTTGCCATCCAGGGGTTTGGATTTACTGGCCGCCGGCAGGCGCTGGGGGACGGCAAGCGCGGCTTGCGGCTCAGACAGCGCGACATCCCTGCCAACAGGATCCCCGGGGGCCTCATCAACCATGAAGATGCGCACTTCGCACTCGTCACGCACGAAGTCGAACACTTCATTGAGGGTGGCATGACTGGCGGCGGTGGAGTAAAGGTCGATCTCGAAACCTAGGTAGCAGCTCTCCGGATCCCAGCTTTCCAGGGCCGGGATGCCATCGGTCAGGGTGGTCACCTGGGTCATCCGTCCCAGGGTATCGAGGTAGCGCAGGAACGACAGGGGGTCCATGCCATTACGGAACACGTCCACGCCGAAGCGCAAGGAGATGTGCCAGGGCACCTCGTCGTGGGTGCCCGCATCCGCTTCGGCTGCAGCGACTTCAACGTGCTCGACGGCCTCGGCAGGCGCCTGGTAGACACTCAGCGCCGCCCGCAAGGCCGCTTCCCGCTCCAGCGCCGCCGGTTCGAGCGCCTCGCCGCGGTTGGCGACCACCTCGATCAACTCAAGCATATGGTCGCCGCACTTGAGCAGCAGCGCGATCAGCGCGGCGTCCACGGCCACACTGTCATCGCGCAGGCGATCGAGCACATCCTCGACGATATGGGTGAAGCTGACGATTGGCGTGAGGCCGAACAGGCCGGCAGAGCCCTTGATGGTGTGCGCCGCGCGGAAAATCGCGCCAATGGCATCCTGATCGCCAGGCTCGCTTTCCAGTTGCAGCAGGGATTGCTCCATGGTCTGCAACAGTTCACGCGCCTCCACGATGAAAGTCTGCTGTGCCTGATCGAGATTGATGCTCACCTGGACGTTCCTTGTCGATCGATAAACGGTCGCGGCGCCGGCTACAAGGCGCTGCGGCGACAGAGTTGAAGCGTTTGCATGACCGTCTGGCTCTTGCCGGTCAGGCTCAGGGCCGTACCGCCGAGGCCGGCTTCACGCTCTATTACCGCCAGCAACTGCAACCCGGCACCGTCCATTTCGGTGACCTGCGACAGGTCCAGCTCCAGGCGCGGCGCCGCGCCAATCTTCGGCAACAGCACAGACGCCAGCTCGGCGACCGTGTAGATCGTCAGCTCGCCTTCGATGCCGACACGAGCTGTATCGTCGACGATTTCATGGGTGACGGACATGGCAGCCTCCTCACGATCGGAGTGTCAGGGCAGGATCAGTTTGGAAACCGCCGCCAGCATCTGCGCCGGCTGGAACGGCTTGACCACCCAGGCCTTGGCACCGGCGGCCTGGCCTTCGGCCTTCTTCGATTCCTGCGACTCCGTGGTCAGCATGATGATAGGCGTGAACTTGTAGTTGGCCAGTTTCTTCACCTCCTTGACGAAGGTGATGCCGTCCATGTTCGGCATGTTCACGTCACTGATGATCAGGTGCACCTTCTGCCCGGTGAGCTTGCTCAGCGCGTCCTTGCCATCGCTCGCCTCGATCACGTCGTAACCGGCGCCTTTCAGGGCGATTCCAACCACCTGCCGCACACTGCTGGAATCGTCGACCACTAATACGTTCTTCGCCATGATGGGCTCCTAAAAGAAGGTAATGTCTTGTGAAGTCTGCTGAGTGGCGACCGCACCATGATGCGTGCGCCGCTGTTCGTCGGTGGCGTAGGTGGACTCCATGCTCGCCAGCCACTGCCGCACGTCGATGGCCTCGGCCCGTTCCGGCGCCTGGCTGACCTGCTGCAGGTGATCGTGCAAGGCACTGATGTTGTCGCGCACGTGGCTGAGGATCTGGCTGACCCGGTCCTGGAATTGCAGGTTGACCAGCACATCGGTCAACTCGTCGCGAATCCCGTAGCTTTCCTGCTTGAGCAGGTCGGCGGAGTCGGCCAGGCGCCCGGTGATGTTCTGGAAGCGTTCGAGTACCAGCTGGATGCTCTGTTCGGACTCACCCACCGAATGGCTGTCCTGGTCGGCGCTGCTGGAAGCAGCCTCCACCAATTGGGTGATGGCGTTATTGATGATATCGACCTTGGCCGACATCTGCTGGCCGGTCTCGCTCGACTTGCTCGACAGGTTGCGCACCGCATCGGCCACCACCGCAAAACCGCGGCCGGCCTCACCGGCACGGGCCGCCTCGATCGCGGCATTGAGGGCCAGCAGGTTGGTTTGCGCGGCAATCGCCGCGACATCGGCGGCCATGGTGCGCAATTCGCCGGTATAGGCGGTAAGCCCCCGCACCTGGCCGAGCATCTGGTCCCGGCTGGTCTGGGTGGCCTTGAGCGAATCGATCACCTGGCTCAGTTCGCTGTCGCTGCGGGCCAGTACCTTGAGCGCGCCGTCGGCGGCCTGGCCATCGAGTTCGCCAGCCGCCTGCTGCGAGGCTTGTACCGTTTCCTCCAGGCGCGTGGCGATACCACTGAACCGATTGACCAGGCTGACAATCGCCTCCTCTGTCTGCAGGCGCGAACTTTCCACCTGCTTGGCCCAGATCGGCATGGCCCCCAGCAACACCTCATCCAGCTTCGCCCGCGAAGCCATGAGGTCTTGCTCTGCATTTTTACTGCCCTGCTCCGCCAGGCCCCGCGCAGTGGAACGACGCAGCACCTCGCGCACCGAGCCGGCACTCCAGGCGCAGGCCCCCAAACCGATCAGCACCAGCACCGCGCAGGCCGCCAGGTTGGCCGGGGACGTTGATTGCAGGAGAATCCAGATAACGGCAGGTATCACCGGGATGAACGCGAACCAGCGAAAACGCGGATGACCAGAAACGGAACCAAGGCTGGACTGAGGTGGGGTCATGAGTTCGATCCTTGAATATCACTGCCGATGCAGACAACATAGAAGTTATCTGCGAGATATGCCTCCACTTTAGCCTTTTCCCTGTACCTTCCGTCTGGTTTATGGCCATTGGACAGCACGACCGACTGCTCCGGGGCACGGAAGCGAACCTCGTGGCCGCCACGGCCAAGTCCTTGAAAACCTTGTACTGACGCGGTTGTCCCGCAGCCGGTAGCCGACCTGTGGAACGCCCTGTCAGGGCATCCAGCATGGACAAAATGCCAGTAACCGGCCTGAGCCAGGCGGTAGTAGCGTTGTGCAGTCAGACATCATCATATGAGGGATCGAAAGATGGCCATGGCACTTCTGGGTGACTCGGACGAGTGGAATCTGAGCTACGAATTCGACGCTGCGGTCCCGGTCTCCGGCATCTATCTCTGCACCGGATGCGGCAAGGAACTGAGCGCCCGCAAGGGTGACCACTTCCCTCCCCGGAACCAGCACCGGCACTCGGACCAGAAGGTGGGCGTGCACTGGCGCCTGGTGGTCAAGACCGCCCACTAGCCTGGTGGCTGCTACGGCCCGTGGCCAGGCAGCATGCTTGAGCAGAGCGCCCACCGGGAGGCATCGGCAGGCCGGCCGGGTTCTTCACCAGTGGATTTCCGCTGTCAGCCACAAATGTCGTCTGGATGGTCGCCCCCCTGAGCACGACGCTGACTTTGGAGCCGGCGTGCGCTTTGCCCGTGCTGCATAGATGGCTCATGGAGCCGTAACTGGAACAGCTCGATATACAGCTACCTGATCGGAACGTATTGTTTCGTTCAACACGTAGGTCGACCCCGTCTTGGTGTTGATTTTCCACTGTTTGTCCGCCATGGACGCTCGTTTGTTAAAACCTGCGTCGGGCACCTTGTCGAAGCTGTCGTAGCGGTACAGGGTGTACGTCACGCCAGGGGTGAGCCCCGACACCGTGACGGTCAGGTTGACCCTCGCCGATGCAGGGCGGGTGTTCGAACCGGCGTCCATCACGGGCCTTTCTTCGTTCACGTCGGTGGTCAGACGAACCGGCAGAGTCTGCCCGTCCCGGTCGATGATTCCGGTAATGGCCACAGCATAGTTTTTTCCGCCGCGAGGCAAGGAATACACCGGTCGATTTTCATTATTGGCCTCCTGGCGGCTCGCCTGAAAGGCGCCGAATTTGAAGCGATAAAGATAGGCCGGCGGTCCGTCAGGCGACCAAAGGCCATTATCGCTGAACGTAATGATGTCATCTGCCTGGTAGGTAGCCGACTGGTTGGCTGGCCCTGTGGACGAAACACCGATGACGGGCACGATATGGTCGTACTCATCATCACCTGCCCGTTCATCTCCGGAGACGTCGAATTTGGAAAGATTTTCGTAAACGCCCATGATGACCGGATAGCCCGACAGCACATTACCCTTGATCCATGCCAGGAATTCATTGGCGTTCGGCGTGGTAACGCTGTCCCACTCGACAGACTTCAAGCGCATCTGAGCGGCGGTGGCCCCATCATTCACGCCCAACAGGAGCTGGCTACCCCGTTTCGATTGGTTGATATTCGGGCTGGCAATTGCACGAGTATCGAACTGGGAAACGTACTGGCCATAGTAGAGCCCGGCGCTGATGAATGCTGTCTCGCCGCAATAGCCATAGTTCGCTGTCCACTGGAGGCGCGGTGGAATGTCGTTCATTGTGGAGCCGTCTTTGGTCGCGCCTGAATCGGCCAGAGCGGGCTGCGTATCCACTGCATGGGCACTTGAGAAAGAAGCATGCAGCGTCAAGACCGCTAACAGGCACAAGGGTCCAGGCCGCACGAATCGGCTCTTCCCGAGCAGGCTGAAGTCAAACATTCCTATCACCTTTACTGGTCTGTGAGGGGGGCTATTGATTCACACTCCGGGATAAAAATCTGCCGCCTGGTCAAAGGGCGGCAGCATTATCGGCGATCAGCCCGCGCCGCTGGATCAGCCAGGGCCCTCGCTTGCGGCGGCGAGAAGCGGCACCAGGACATCGCTGATGGGCGTCGGAACACCGAGAGCCCGGCCGCGACGCGCAATGACACCGTTGCGGATATCCCATTCGAGTGGCCGACCCGCTTCGCGATCCGTCAGGATGGAGGTGCTCATGTCGGCGGGAGCTGCCTGAAACTTCTCGAGGATGGCCTGTGGCACCTCATCGCCCAGTTCGGCACCCTCGGCGCGTGCCACGGCCAGACACTCCTGCAGATAGTCCAGGGCGAGCCTGGCCATGTCGGGCCGGCTGAACATGCCCAAACGACGGTGCGTGAGCGCCATGAGGCCGGCCGCCGCGTTCTGCATCAGTTTGCGCCACGCCAGAGCCTTGAAATCCGGGGCCAGATCCACCGAGCATCGGGTGCCTTGCAGTACCTGCGCCACCCCGTGGGAGGCCGATGCGTCTGGCAGGCTGATGTGCACGTCGCCACGCAAGCGTACCGAACCATCGGCTTGCGCCTGGGCCGGGAACCACACCACCGCGGGAACGACGCGCGCCTGCGGGCAATGCGGGGTGACGCTCTCCAACTGCTCGATCCCATTCTGCAGGACACATACGACGGTTTGCGGACCACTCAACGCCGCCAGCCATTGTGCAGCCGCCGCGGTTTGAGTCGCCTTGACCGCGAGAAACACCAGGTCGACCGGTCGATCCATCGGCGCGGGATCCGTCTGCACCGGGCCGGGCACGACGATCAGTCGATCGCCATCGTGCAGCGTCAGGCTGTCGCGGGGCGTACGTCCACACAGCAAAGGCGTCCGGCCGACTTCATGCAGCGCTGCGGCGATCGTGGTGCCGATCGCACCCGGCCCCAGGACAGCGACGGTTGTTTTGATGGTGGGGCTCATTGAAACGCACTCCTTCGAGTCTGAGGCGGAACACCGGTTCATACGGTGATTGTGCTATCAACCCGGCAACTGTAATCTATTACGCATGACAAAGGAAAATAGTAACCACATTACAGGTGACGCCGAGCGTTTGGGACAATTGATCGGAAGCATTCAGGCCCGTAGTGGTGGCCTGGCTGCAAGCGAAGCGAAGGTCGTCGCGGTCCTGCTCGCCGATCCCCTGTTCGTCGGGGCCAGCACGACCGCGCAGGTTGCCGCCCGGGCTGGTGTATCGCCGCCGAGCGTGATTCGCGCGGTGCGTGCGATCGGGTTCGGCGGCTTCGCCGAACTGAAGATAGAGATCGCCCGCGCCCGCGGCACCACCAGGTTCTTCGCACCGCCTGAAGCCCTCGCCGCGGACGCAACGTCGGCAGCCGTGCTGGAGACGTCCATTCGCGCCGGTACCGACGCCCTGACCGCACTCGGCGGGGCCCTGGAACTCGCTGCGCTCGACAAGGCGGTCAATACACTCCTGTCAGGACGACAGGTGATTGCATTCGGCGCCGGCCCCTCCTCCACGGTCGCCGCCGACGCCGTCTTCCGCCTGCGCGCGGTCGGCGTCACGACCATCAGCATCCCGGACTACCTGTCGGCGATGATCGCCACCCGCCTCCTGGGCCCGGGTGATGTCGTCATCGCCGTCAGTTCGACCGGACGCACTTCATCCACGCTCGCCATCGCCGATGCAGCCGCCTCTGCCGGGGCCTCGCTCATTGCCATCACCAACCAGTACGGCACGCCACTGGCGACCCTCGCGGATATCGCGCTGGTGGTCGGCGGAGCGCCACTGCCGGCGCAGATGGCCGCAGCGGGAAGCCGGCTGGCACAACTCGTGGTGATTGACGCGCTGGTCGCGGGCATCGCCCTGCGCGACCCGCAGCGCAGCCGTCGGGCCGAGCGGGCAGGCATCGACCTGCCCGACATCAACTGATGAACGCGGGCACTGTCGCGCTCGTCCTCGTCGCGGCGACAGCCCATGCGCTGTGGAACATCGCCTCCAAATACAAGCGCGAAGACACCTATCTGTTCGTCTGGGCCTATAGCTGCGCCTCGGCGCTGCTCTGCGTGCCGATTGGCATTGCGCTCATGGTCATGGGTGAGCAGGTGTTCGATTGGCGGTTCGTGGTGGGCTGCGCCGTCTCGGCGACATTGCACATCGCCTACTCCCTTATCCTGCAGGCCGGTTACCAGCGCGCAGAGCTGGGGGTGGTCTATTCCGTCGCCCGCGGCACGGGGCCCATGCTGACGATGCTGGTCGCGGTGCTCCTGCTGGGGGAGCGGGTCACCGTGGTCGCGATGTTCGGCGCATTGCTCATCGTCGTGGGTATTCTCGTCGTTGTCGGCAATCTGTTCAGAAGCGCAAACAGCCTGGCGCGGCCGGGGGTGCTCTGGGGAGGAGCGACGGGTGCCACCATTGCCAGTTACACCCTCTGGGACAGCTATTCGGTCACCTCGTGGCACCTGGCGCCGCTGAGCTATTACGCCGGCACACTCCTGCTGCAATGCCTGATGCTGACCCCCGTGGCGCTGCGGCGCCGGCATCGGATCCCTGCCGTCCTGCGTGCCGACGCGGTGCCGATCCTCATCGTCGCCGTGCTCTCGCCGCTGGCCTACGTCCTCGTTCTCACGGCCATGCTGAGCGCGCCGGTGGCCCTTGTCGCGCCTCTGCGCGAGTCGTCCATTGTCATCGGCTCTTTCCTCGCGTACTGGCTCTTTCGCGAGGGTAATCTCACCCGTCGCGTCACCGGGGCGGTGATCGTGCTGGCCGGAATCGTGGCGATCAGCCTGTGAGCAAGGCCCGCCAGGCTTTCTCGGGGCCAGTCCCCTTCAGTCCTGCAAAGACCGCCGGGGGCTGAAGGCATAGGCCAGTCCCCCAACCAGCATCAGCGCTGCCGAAAAGGCAAATATCTCGCTGTAGATCGACGCATCGGGCAGGCCGCGGTGCAGCCCATCGGCGGCAATCAGGCCATAGGCCCATGAGGCAAAAGCCGAACCGAGGAACACAAACCCATTGAGCAGGCCAAGCCCGCGCCCCCTGAGCGAAGGCTTGAGCAGGTTGCGGGCATGGGACATCACCAGTGGATGGAGCACCCCGATCGTCGCCAGCAAGGCCAGCAGGCCCACGTCGGTCATCACCCCAGCCTGGGGCCAGATCACCAGCGCGATCGCGGCGAGGAACGTCATCAGCGTCCAGTTCAAGACGGTTGAGCGCACCGCGTAGCGTTGGACCAACCAGGACATCAACCCGGCCACACAGAAAGCCACCACACTCAGAACGGCCAGGGCCAACCCTCGAGAACCGATGTCCAGCTCGAAGACACTGGCCAGGTAGGGGCCTCCCCAGGCGTTCCTGAATGAGGTGCCCGCCGCCATGGCGATGCACATCGGGATGATGGTCCAGAGCGCCGGCATGGCCAGCAGGCTCAGACTGGCCCGGAGCATTTCCGTCGGGCTCTCGCTGTGCTCCCGGGCTTGCCCCCGGTCCTGTACGCTTCGCCATATGCTCAGGGTGACGACGGCAAAGACCAGGGCCGCGATCGCCATCGATGGGCGCCATCCGATACCCTGTATGACCCAGCCCAGGGGGGCCGTGGCACACAGCGCGCCCAGCATGCCGAGCGCATTGGTACGGCTGACGAACGGAACATAACGATCAGGCGGCAGAACCTCGGCCGCGTAGTGCATCAGCCCCATGAAAATGGGGGCGCAGGCAAGCCCCAATCCGGCCTGCGCCACCATGGCGGTGAGGCCGCCAGGCGCGCAGACAAACAGCACGGCGCTGAGCACCCCAAGGGTCATCAACAGTCGTGTGGGCCCTCCTACGCCATAGCGATCAAAGGCTATGCCGACAGGGATCTGCGCAAACCCGAAGGCGAGAAAGAAGCAGGATGACAGCAGGCCGAACCCCGCCGGCGAGAGGTCCAGATCCGCCTGGATTTCAGGGGCCATGACGCCGAGGCAGGTACGGAAGAACTGGCTCAGCAGCAGCGCGCACGTCAGAGCCGTCAAACCACGTGTAGAGGCTGTGTTGTTCATCACCACCTGGCTATCGCCCCCCGGCATCGACCTGGTACACGCAAACGACGCGGTGAAGTTCTTGATATCAATCGTGCCCAAAACCCCATGTTATCAGGTGAAGGCGAACAGACAGAGCCAGGTGATCGTATTGACCTCAACTCGCCTACCGACTGGAAATGCCGCCCCCCCCACGCCGACGAATTCAGCAGTGCGCACCGCAGCGTGCCGACAGACGGCCAGCCCCCAACGAAAAGACATGAACTAGATTCAACGCTACAGACGACGGGCTAACGCCCTTGCCGGTTACCAAGCCAACTTGCCAGGGAGGGTAAGCATGTCTTCGACTCCATACGACCCCAGCCGGCAGTCGCGCCCTCACCCCGAGCCTGGGCCAGCCCTGTTTTCGTCGTCTCCCATCAACCGCATCCGGGCCTTTTGGCCGTAGGAGGAAAGGATGTCCCGGCTGATGGCGCGCCCCCTGCTCGCCCCTCCTGATGAAATCAGGCTGTGGGTGGGGCTGTTCGACACGACTCACCCGCCCAAGGTCAGCTTCCAGCTGGACGGAGCCCCCTGGCAGCCGACAGAGACCCAAGGGCTATTCCCTATTCGTGATGGCGCCCAGGTGAATCATCAGGGCATCTTCAGCTTCACCGCCCTGGGCCCGGGCATCGAACACCGCATTCGGGTAGAAGCTGGCAACGTGGCCGCCCCCTATTTCCTGCGTGTGCGCTCATTACCGGACAAGGTCCCCTCGGCTCCCCATAGCTCGTTCAAGATCCTGCTGACGTCGTGCTATTGCGTCGGCACCGACCCGGTGGATGTGGGTCGTTTCATTCAACGCCTTCCGCAGCAGCCGGACATGTCCCTGTTCGCCGGTGACCAGGTCTACCTCGACCAGCCACCACTGGACGACATGCCCTCCACAGCAGCCGGCCTACGCAGCGACATTTCTGCCAAGTACAGACGTAACTGGCTGTCGGAGCTCAGCGGCCAGAGTGGTTTGCAGCAGGCCCTGAGCAAGGCCCCGGCCGTGTGCCTGCCGGACGACCACGAGTATTGGAACAACTATCCGTGGGAGCAATTCTGGAAAAAAGGCACCCAACACGCCCCAACCCCTACCGGTCTGAACTTCTGGGACGACGCTGCTCGAGAGCTGTACCAGGATTACCAACAAGGCGGCTCACCCAACAACCATCGGACCTGGACGAGACTGGACATAGAGCCGCTGTGCATGCTGTTCATCGATACCCGCAGCCATCGCCAGCTCGACTTCGACAGCCCCGTGGGCCTGATGACCGAGCAGACCGAACAGGCCCTCAGGGACTGGGAACAGCAACTGATCGACCACAAGAAAGCCGGCACACCCCACATAGGGCTGCTGGCCACCGGGCAAACCCTGTTCTGCGAACCGGCACGGTTCGGCAAATTGATGGACGCCGAACTGCCGAACTATCAGCAACAGTTCGCCGTACTGATGAAGGTGCTCGAAAACCTGGCCGAATACGGCATCCAGGTGGTGTTCCTCACTGGCGACGTGCACTGGAGTCGGGTTGCCCAAGCGGTACATACCCGTACCGGCAGGACCACGCTGACCGAAGTCATCTGTTCCCCAAGCAGCCTGTGCGTAACGCCGGTGCTGGACCAGTGGGCCAGCCTCAAGGATGAAGTCAGGGGTATCTTCGGCCCCCACAAGGCCTGGTTTCGTCATGCCGCACCTGAAGCGCCAGCCGCGACCATTGGCGCGCAAAAGCAGTTCAAGCCCAGAGACAACGAGGACGACAAGCACAATCGCTGGAGCGGGAACCAGGTCGCCATTGTCGAATTTTCCCGCTGGGGCAGTGGCGTTCAGATGAAGGTCACCTATCACCCCATCACCTCCCCGGTCTCTCCCCCGACGACGACCCGCCCTTTCACCTTGCTCAATACCTGAGTAGCCTCGCCAGGAAGGTGTCCCATGCCCATGAAGTTCAACAAGGTAGCCAATCCCAATCCCGACTTCGTCGAGCAGCAGCGTCCGGCCAGAGAAAACAATATCGACTGGCTGGCACGCGCCATCGCCGCACTGGGTGGGGACGCACCACTCGAGCAATCCTACATCCTGCTGTTGGGTGCCAACGACACCTTGTCCTGGAGGCTGCGTATCGGCCAATCGCACCTGCGCTTCGACCTGCTACCGTCGTACTGGTCGTCCGCCGTGTTATTGAAACTTCATCAGCGCTCGCTGAAGGAATCGACCGTCATCCACGTGCCGCTGTTCCAGCCTGCCGATGGCCTGTTCGCCACCGAGCGCAACGGCGTCGTGGAAACCCCATTGTCCGAGTTTGGCAACACCCGCAAGTGGAAGAACATTGCACTGATTACCTTTCCGGTGCCACAGGAAACGGTGCTCAGCCAACTGCTGCTGTTTGAAAAGGGGCGCAGCTATATCGATGCCCTGGAGCACGTACTGCGCTGGCTGGCATTTGCCTGGGGCGTCGCCCGTACGCCCAACCCCATTCACGATGGGGTCGGGCTGCCATCGGCCTGCATGCTGGAAACCCTGTTTGCCTCTGCCGGCCTTGATATCACGCCGGGACTGGAGTCACGGGCCTCCAGCCCGGAGGCGATTTGGGCGACAGCCCTGTACTGGTATGAGCACTACACGACGAACCGTCTTCCCACACCCAAGGGGCGCTTCTTCACTCCTCACGATTACGAGATCAAGGATGGCAGGTGAAGTGCCTGGGAGGTGCAGGCCTCGGCCAGCCATTGTCCTACCCTGCTGGCCACTCACGATTAGATGATGAGTGAACTTTAATCCGGTTGACCCTCAGTCACCCATCATCTAAAGTCATTTGCGGGCATATACCCGCATAATGAAAATTCATCCGTTTCAGCTGATTCGCGGAGACCGTCGGTGCGCATATTGATCGTAGGAGCCGGGGCTACCGGTGGTTTTTTCGGGGCACTGCTGGCCAAGGCAGGCAGAGATGTGACGTTCCTGGTGCGTGCGCAGCGTGCCTCTCAGCTTCAGGAGAATGGCCTGCGTGTAGTGACCCCCTCCGGAACGATTGAAATCCGGCCTCAACTGGTCACGGTAGACCAGATCAAGGCACCTTACGACGTCATCGTCGTGGCCGTGAAGGCCTACATGCTGGCGTCTGCCTTGACGGACATGGCCGGTGCCGTAGGCCCATCCACCGTCATCCTGCCGCTGTTGAACGGGATGCGGCACATGGACCTGATCGCCGAGCGCTTCGGGGCTGACCGGCTGCTCGGGTGCCTTTGCAAAGTGGCGACCAGCCTGGATGAACAAGGGCAAATCGTTCAGCAGGGCACCTTCAGCAACATGGCCTACGGCGAGCTGGATGGGAGCAGTTCCGAGCGGCTACGCCAGGTTCATCAACTCTTCGACCAGGCCGGTTTTGAAGCCAGAACCTCCCCTGCCATCCTCCGGGAAATGTGGGAGAAATGGACCTTGCTGGCCGCGATGGGCAGCATCAACTGCCTGATGCGAGGCAGCATTGGCGAGGTCGTGGCGGCCCGAGGCGGACTTGAGTTCGCGACACGCATTATCGATGAGGTCGTCGCTATCGTTCGCGTCGTTGGAGAAGCGCCCAGCGAGGGATTCCTGGCTGAGGCCCGGCGCATCCTGACCTTGAAAGACTCCCCACAGACCTCCTCGATGTACCGGGACCTGGTCGCCGGCCGCACGATAGAAGCCGATCAGATCATCGGCGATTTGCTGGCCCGTGGGTCCGCCGCCGGTGTGGCGACGCCGACGTTGGCGCTGGTTTACGCAAACCTGGATGTTTACCAGCGGCGGCTCTGTTGATTTCAGTGCAACCTGGTTGGAATGCTCTTGAGCTCACGCAGAGGACGTACTGTTCTTTCTTGCAAGGCACCTACGCCAGCAGCCTTGGGTTCGTCTTTGGTGTTTGCATTGCATGACCAGCACGCTGTACGAACGCCACATCGACACCCTTCCCAGCACCACCAAGCAGCATCCCATCCCCAGCGGCTACTGGAAGATCATCTTCACCGCCAGCACGCCAACCGAGGAGACCTTTGCGGCCTTCATCATGGACCAGGACACCCCTCGTGCGGCCAGCTTCTGCAGCTACCAAGTCACCGTTGAGGAGATCGAGCAGCGGTCCGGGTTGAAGGTCTGGACGACATTGCCGGCGGCCGAGCAGGCGGCGCGCAAACCTGTTCGTGGACAGTTCGTGAAGGACATCGGCTGCTAATAACGGCATGGGGCTTGGTCATCTTCACCTTGGCCCTGCCTTGGCAACAACACGCTCTGCTTGAGCGTCGATCAGGCAACGATTCGCTGAGCGTTCGAGTTGACCCATCAATTAAACCTATGCCTTGCATATGCCAAAGCAAACCACTAAGTTATGCATAGGTTGAACATATGCAGGAGTCGTCAGACATGCGTACCGTTTCTATTTTCAAAAATGGCAAGAACCAGGCCGTTCGCCTACCCGCCGACATGGCCTACGAGGGCGTGGGTGAACTTGAAATTTCTCGTGAGGGTGACGTCATCACTCTGCGCCCTGTGCGGCCGTCCTGGTCGTCTTTTTCTGAAGTGGCCAAGGCTGATGCTGACTTTCTGCAAGAGCGCCCAGCTGTAATCGGGGATGAAGGCAGGTTCAATCTGTGACCACCTACATGCTCGATACCTGTATCTGCTCGTTCATCATGCGGGAACAGCCGGCGTCGGTCATACAGCGTCTGACGACCGAAGTTGAACGAGGCAATCGGATTGTCATTTCCGCCATTACGTATGCAGAAATGCGCTATGGGCAGATCGGCAAAAAGGCATCGGCCAAGCATAAGCAACTGGTCGACGAGTTTGTGAAACGCCTTGATGCGGTCTTGGCCTGGGATCAGAGCGCGGTGGATGCGACGATAGAGGTGAAACTCAAGCTTACCGAGTCAGGTACGCCCATCGGACCCAATGACACAGCCATCGCTGGGCATGCCATCGCTTCTGGCTGCACGCTGGTGACGAACAACGTGCGCGAATTCAGTCGTGTTGCTGGACTTGATTACGAAGATTGGGTAGAGACTTCGTAAGGCCCAAGGGGTGGTCAACTGCTCGACCCAATCTTCAAGCCCAAAACATAGGCATGGTAGCGATGTCAGTCTACCAACCGTTCTCAGTCAAACCCCAAGCGCCTCGCGAGGTTGAACAACGCCTTATCGAGACCCTTGTCAGCGATCATCCCGATCTGCACCTGATCAGCCACTTGAAGCGCAGTGATTGATAGACGCTTATTTCAAAAGGAATCTGTCCCAATGCTTCACTCCATCAGTGCCACTCGTCATCAGGCAAAATTTCTCGCAGTGCCTGCGCCTGGCTGATGGTCGATGGCATTGGCATCGAACAGTGGGCCGCCCAGCACCTGAATTACGAACTGGCGGCAATGCTTGGGCTGTCGCTAATTTGGTTACTGGAGGAAGAGGAGCAAGAGCTGGCCAAACGCCGCTTCGCTCCGGGTGAGGACGGCACCTCGACACTGGTACCCCTTCTCGTCTGCGCGGATGACATGGATTTCGACTGCACGGTGCTCATGGTTGAGCAGGTCGTCGCAAATGACGTCGTCACCTGGGCACGGTTTGGGCTGAGTGTTTCAGATGGGCTTGAAGTCGGAGCGCAAACACGGTGGATGGTGGACTGCCAGCCGGTGTCATTTGCCCTTTCGGATTTTCAGCAGGCGCTTGAGGACTTCGAAGTAATCCTCTCCAATCCAACCACCTGAGGGTTGGATGCGTCCAGTCCAGTGGGCACCGGCGGACGGGAACTGGGACCGGGAACTGCGGGAACTGGGACCGGGAAACTGGGACGGAAACTGGGACGGATTTATTTTCTAGGACTGAGAAAATAAATCCGTCCCAGTTCAGTTTCCCGTCCCAGTTCAGTTTCCGGTCCCAGTTTCCGGTGAGCTTTTCTATCCAATTGATTTCATCGAAGCTAGAAGCAGAAGTTCTTCCAACCGATCAGGCGTGGCTTCGGCTTTTTGGCGTGGAAGGTTCACGTCCAGCACGTCGACGAGCGCATTGAGCCACTCTCTGGATTTTTGAGAGACCTTGGCGTTTGTTGGCAAGTAGTTATCGACAACATCCCACTTCTGCACTGGCCAATCGACCAGTGCAGCGATCAGGCCGTCTCTCAGGTCCTGGAATTGTTGGTAGGTGTCATTGGGTGCTTGGCTAAGGGCTGCCTTCATTGGGTTGAGGCGCTGTGGCATGATCGATCCTTGACGAGTTCAAGGCTTAACGCTACTACGATCAAATGGAGTTTCGCCACAGGCATCATTCCATTCACGGAAGTTTTTCATCGTCCATTACCCCGCATCCTGTAATCCCGCAGACGGCGGAGAGCGGCTAATGGGTGTCAGCGTTTTCCATCAGCCTCGAAGGCCTGTCGATCAACTTCGAGCAGCACCTACAATGAGGCTGATGCTTAGGAACGCTTACTGAAACGGGTTCTCACGCCCGATCGCTGATTGGGCAGCGATGGACGAACTAATTAACCAGTTTCGGCAGGCGCAAGGCGAAAGGATTTTCCAGGAAACTTCAGGCATTGAAAAGCGAATTGTCCTGGAAGCAGCTTTTACAAACACAAAGAAAAAGCCCCGTAGACGCTAATCTACGGGGCTTTTGATATAGTGGAGGCCGAGGTCGGAATCGAACCGGCGTAGATGGATTTGCAATCCACTGCATAACCATTTTGCTACTCGGCCTCAGGGTCGAATCGAGCGCCCTTGCAAGCGGTGCCTGCCGCAACTCCTTGATTCTTCAGCGATCGCTACGTTGCCGTCCGTGCTGATGGCGCGCATTATGTCCTAGTTGAATGACACTGGCAACCCCCTGAATTCTAAATATTTTTTATTTTTCTGGATCAGCCCTCACCCTGCTCCCGAGCCGCCAATTGCACCAGCCGCGCGGCCAGGGCCTTGGCCTGGATCGCCACGTCGGTCACTGCCGTGCTCTCCCACCACATGCCACGCAACGGCGGGCCCATGGCGAACAGCCGTGTCGAAACATCGCCTTCGCCATCCACCACCGCACCACCAGCATCCGCCGCAATCCCCAGGGCCAATGGCCCGGGCCGAATCAACCCGCGCGCCAGCAGTTGCTGCGGCAACGGACGATCCACCCGGCGCCAGTCGTATTCGATACCGGTGGAGTTGATCAGGCCTACACCGCTGACGGTCACGGTCTGTGACTCGCCCCGTGGCCGGATGCTGATGCTCACCTGCCCATCCCGCACGTCGCCCAGCCCCTTGAGCGAAGCCGCCTCGATGGTCAACCGCCCTTCCCTGTGCAGGCGCTCCACCAGTTCGGCGCTCAGCGGCGGCGAGCGGTGGTGATGGCTTTCCCACCAGGGCCGCACATGACGCACGAACTGCCGGCGCTGAACGTCGGTGGCCTGGCTCCATAACCGGCCGATATGGGCACGCACCGTGTCCAGGGGCGCCTGCCAGTCGATACCGGCCTCAATGGCCTCGATACACTGCCGGCGCACTTCGCGCAGCAGTTGCAACGGGCTGCGAAGGCTGTGGTCAGCCGCCAGGAAGTCGACCCAGGTCGGCGGCTGGCGGCGAACATGGGGCAGCAGGCCGTGGCGGGAGAAGACGCGGATCGGCCCGCGATGGCCAGCCTGTTCCAGGGAGACCACGGCATCGACCATGGTCAGGCCGGAGCCGATGATCAGGACCGTGCCTTGAGGGTCGAGGCGCGACAGGGTGGCGACGTCCCAGGGGTCGACGGCGGCGGCGTTGAGGCCGCTGGATTGTTTCTGGCGGGTGCGCGAGGCCGGGAACATGCCGGTCGCCAATACCGCATGGGCGCCGTGCAACGGCTGACCATCGGCCAGTATCAGGCGCACTCCGTCGCTGTCGCTGTGCAGGTCGACCACTTCACCGTGCACATGCTCGGCGGTCGAGCCCCAGGCCGCGCCCTGCTCCCGCGCCTCGGCCAGGCGTTGCTGCACGTAGAGGCCGAAGAGGCCCCGGGGCATGAACAGTTCGCTGACCGGCACGTGCTGCTGGTCCGACTCCGGCCAGCCGCCCTGGGCAATGTAGGCCGTGAGCCACTGGGTGAGGTCGTCGGGGTTGTCCGGGTCGACGCTCATGCGCGCCGCGTTGCCGTTCAAGGTGTGGCCCAGTTCCGTGGCGCTGTAGGCTTCGCCGCGGCCGAGTTCGGCCCGCGGTTCGACGATCAGCACCCGCCGCCGCCCCGGCAGGCGCAGCAACTGCACCGCCAGCATGGTTCCGCTCAAGCCACCGCCGACGATCAGTACGTCAGCCTGCTCCGCTGCCGGCGGGATGGCGTGTGTCGCCTGTCCGCTCAGGACTTCACTCATTCTTCGCTCTCTTGTCAGTGCCTGCCCAGGTAGAAATCCTGCAGGTCGCTCCGGGCCAGCAATTCGTCCGACGTTCCGCTGAGCACCACCCGGCCAGTGTCGAGCACATGGCCGCGAGTGGCGTATTTCAACGCTACGTTAATGTTTTGTTCGGCAATCAGGAAGCTCACCTGTTGCTCGCGGTTGAGCTGGGCGACGATCTCGTAGATCTCTTCCACGATAATAGGCGCCAGGCCCATGGATGGCTCGTCGAGCAAGACTAAAGTCGGCCGGGTCATCAGCGCCCGACCGATGGCGACCATCTGCTGCTCGCCACCGGAGGTCAGCCCGGCCTGGGTCTTGCGCTTGGTTTTCAAACGCGGGAACCAGGCATACAGCCGTTCCAGGTCGTCCTGCAGCTCACGGCGGCTGAGGCCGCGAACGAAACCGCCGCTGCGCAGGTTGTCTTCCACCGTCAGTTGGCCGAACACGTGGCGCCCCTCCAGCACATGCACTAGGCCGTCGCGCACGCGCTGGTTGGGCTCCACCGCCAGGCTGTCCCGGCCCTGGAAGTGGATGCCGCCGCGGGTCACCTGCGCACGCTCGGCGCGTACCAGCCCGGAGATGGCCTTGAGGGTGGTGCTCTTGCCGGCGCCATTGGCACCGAGCAAGGCCACGATGCCGCCCCGCGGCACGCTCAGGGACACACCGGACACCGCGAGGATGCTGCGGTCGTAGATCACCTCGATGTCCTCGACCTGCAGCAGTGGCGCCAAGCCCGTTTCAATCGCCGCTTGGCCCATGGCTCACTCGCCTGCCGCGCAGGTGCGCGGGGTCAGGTTCTTTTCCTTGGCGAAGGCCGCCGACTTTTCGTCGATCAATGGCCGCAGCAGGGCGCGGTCGGCGGCGATCCAGTCGCTGACCAGGCTCCAGTGCGCGCCATCCCATTGCTGCACCCGCGCCGAGCCGCCGCCTTCGTGGTCGCTGCAGGACAGCTTGAGGTTCTGCATCAGGCCGTAGAAGCCCATGGCCTTGAGCCGGGCATCGTCGATATCCAGGTGTTCCAGGCCCCAACGGCCCTCCTCCCCGTGCAGTGGCCGCTTGCCGAACTTGCCCTGGCCGGTGCGGATGGCCTCCACGGCGATGGCGGCGTTCACCAGGCCGGAGTTGTAGTACACGCTGCCAAAGTTGCTCAGGTCCTTGAGGTCGCTCTTGCCCTTGTCGAGGATGTATTGCTTGAGGCGCTTGTGGATCTCGAAGTCAGTCCCCGCCGGGTACGGCGTCAGTGCCAGGTAGCCCTTGGCCGCGGCGCCGGCCGGCAGCACGTCCTCGCTGGAGCTGGCCCAGATGTCGCCGATGATATGGTCGACCGGGAAGCCGAAGCGCGCGGCGGTCTTGACCGCCACCGGGGTCGATACGCCCCAGGTGCGCAGGAACACCCAGTCCGGGTTGAGCTGGCGCACCTGGCGCCATTGCGCCGATTGCTCGTTGCCGGGATCGGCCACCGGGATCTGGATGTTCTCGAAGCCGTACTTCTCTGCCAGCAACTTCAGCGGGCCGAGGGTTTCACGGCCGTAGGCCGAGTCGTGGTAGACGGTGGCGATCTTCTTGCCCTTGAGCTTGTCGAAGCCACCTTCGCGCTGGGCGATGTAGTTCACCAGGGTCGAGGCTTCGCTGTAGAAGGTCAGCATCACCGGGAAGTTGTAGGGGAACACCTTGCCGTCGGTGGCTTCGGTGCGCCCGTAGCCGAGTGTGATCAGCGGGATCCTGTCGACTTCCGCGCGCTCGCTCAAGGCATAGGCCGCCGGCGCGCCATTCGGCTGGTAGACCGCCACCGGCGCGCCATCCAGGCCGTTCTTGAAGCGCTCGTAGCACTCGATGCCCTTCTCGGCGGTCCACTCGGTCTCGCACTCCTGCCACACCAGCTTGACGCCGTTGATGCCGCCCTCGACCTCGTTGATGTAGTTGAGGTAGTCGATCATCCCCGCCCACACCTGCACGCCGCTGGAGGCGTAGGCGCCGACCCGGTAGGTGGCCAAGGGGAAGAACTGCTGGTCCGGCGAGGCCTGGGCCAGGGGTGCCGCCGCACCGAGGATGCTCAGGGCCAGGGCGGTGGCGGTCAGTGAACGCTTGAACAATGCACGCATGGTCGAATCGGTCTCCAGGGATGTAGGGTCGGGAAGTCAGAAGCGCAACGGCCAGTGGCGCAGCCGGTCGCGGGTATTGCCCAGCAGGCGGATCAGCCCCTCCGGTTCCTTGACCAGGAACAGGATGATCAGCACGCCGAAGATGATTTTCTGCAGGTTCTGCAATTGCCCGGCATCCACCGCACCGCCCAGCAGGGCCTGGCCGAGGTGGCTGAGCAGGATCGGCAGCAGGCTGATGAAAGCCGCGCCGATGAAGTTGCCGGCGATACTGCCCATGCCGCCGATAATGATGATGAACAGGATCTGGAACGAACGATTGATGTCGAAACTGCCGGCGCTGGCCGTCCCGAGGTAGGCGAAGGCCCACAACGCGCCGGCGATGCCGAGGTAGAACGAGCTGACGGCGAACGCCAGGCGCTTGTAGCGTGCCACCGGGATGCCGATCACGGCGGCGGCGGTGTCCATGTCGCGGATCGCCATCCAGTTGCGCCCGGTCTGGCTGTTCACCAGGTTGCGCGCGGTCCAGGTCAGCAGCAGTACCGTGACCAGAGTCAGCAGGTAGCGCCCCAGCGGCGTGTTCAGGTCCTGGCCGAACAGGCTCAGGCTCGGCGCGGAGATGGTCCCGGAGGAGCCGTAGTTGTAGAACCAGGGAAACTTGACGAACAGCCACTCCAGGAAGAACTGCGCCGCCAGGGTGGTGACCATCAGGTAAAAGCCCTTGATCCGCGAGCTGGGCAGGCCGAACAGCAGCCCCACCAGCGCACTGATCACCCCGCCACCGAGCAACGCGACAGGCAGGCCCAGCTCCGGCAGGCGCAGCAGGAACCCGTAGGTGGCGAAGGCCCCGACCGCCATGAAGCCCGCCGCGCCCACCGAGGTTTGCCCGGTGTAGCCGGTCAGCAGGTTGAGACCCAGGCCGGCCAGGGACAGCACCAGGAACGGAATCAGGATCGCGCTGAGCCAATAGTCGTTGCCCACCAGCGGCACTACGCCGAAGGCCAGCAGCAACAGGCCGATCAGGCTCCACGGCAGGCGCCGTTCAACCAGCACCCAGGGTGCCGTTTCAGTGATCACGGGAACAGACATGTTTCAGACTCGCTCGATGGCCCGCTCGCCGAACAGGCCGGCCGGGCGGATGTAAAGGAAGACCAGCGCCAGGACATAGGCGAACCAGGGGGTGATGCCACCGCCGATCAGCGGGCCGATATAGACCTCGGCGAGATTCTCGGCGGCGCCGACGATCAGCCCGCCGACGATGGCCCCGCCGATCGAGGTGAAGCCGCCGATGATCAGCACCGGCAGCGCCTTGAGCACCACCAGCGACAGCGAGAACTGCACGCCCTGGCGCGCGCCCCAGAGCAGCCCCGCCACCAGGCCGACCACCCCGGCCACCGCCCAGACGATCTGCCAGATGCGATTGAGGTGAATGCCGATGGACAGCGCCGCCTGGGTGTCGTCGGCCACCGCCCGCAGCGACACGCCGATGCGGGTCTTGTTGAACAGCAGCGCGAGCACCACCACCAGCACCAGCGCGGTGGCCGCGGCGATCAGGTCGAACTGGCTGAGCATCACCCCGTGGACGAACAGCGGCACGTCGTCGATGCCCAGGTCCAGCGCCCGCACCTGCGAGCCCATCAGCCCCTGGGCCAGGCCCTCGACAATGAACGACAGGCCGAGGGTGGCCATGAACAGGGTGATCTGCGAACGGTTGACCAGCGGCCGCAACACCAGGCGTTCGATCAGCAGCGCACCGATCACCATCACCGCCACCGTCAGCAGCAGCGCCAGGGCAAAGGGCACGCCACGCTCGTGCAGGCTGACGAAGGTCAGCGCGGCGAACAGCAGCATCGAGCCCTGGGCGAAGTTGAATACCCCGCTGGCCTTGTAGATCAGCACGAAGCCGATGGCGACCAGCGAATACAGGGTGCCGGCGAGCAGGCCGCCGAGCAGGGTTTCCAGGAAGAAGGCCATCAGTGCACCGCTCCCAGGTAGGCGGCGATCACCTCCGGGTTGGCCTGCACTTCGGCCGGCGTACCGTCGCCGACCTTGCGCCCGTAGTCGAGCACCACCACGTGATCGGACAGGCCCATCACCACCCCCATGTCATGTTCGATCAGCACCACGGTGGTACCGAGGTCGCGATTGACCCCGGCGATGAACCGGGCCATTTCCTGTTTTTCCTCGGCGTTCATCCCGGCCATGGGCTCGTCCAGCAGCAACAGGGTCGGCCCGGCGATCAGCGCCCGGCCCAGCTCGACGCGCTTTTGCAAGCCATAGGACAGATTGCCCACCGGCACCTCGCGCAGGGCCTGCAGTTCAAGCAACTGCAGGATCTGCTGGGCCTGGCGCCGAAACGCCTCGGCCTCGCGCCGCGCCCGCGGCAGGCCCAGGGCCTGTTCGAGGAAGTGGCTGCGCTGGTAGCGCGACAGGCCGGTGAGCAGGTTGTCGATCACACTCATCTTCTTGAAGAGCGCATTGTTCTGGAACGTGCGACCGATACCGCGGCGCGCGGCGTCCAGCGGATCGATACGACGAAAGCGCTGGCGTTCGAAGACGATCTCACCGCTGTCGAAGCGGTAGACGCCGTTCAACAGGTTGAGCAGCGAACTCTTGCCCGCGCCGTTGGGCCCGATCAACGCGCAGATCTCGCCGCGGCGGACGTCGAACGACAGTTGGTTGATGGCTTTCACACCCTTGAACGACAGGGATATGTCCCGCACCTGCAAAATCGGCTCGGCCACACTCATGCGCTTTTCCGTCCCGGGGCCTGGAGCCGCCATTGGTTGAAGGTTGCCGGCAGCTTCGCGGGGTGGCTCGGCTGCCAGATGTATTGCAGGCGCTGGAACCCCAGCAGGCGCCTTACGCGCTGCTTGAGCAGGCGCGCGACGAAGCGTTCGGGATGGGCCAGCGACCATTCGCACAGCCGGCGGCGCCAGGTGCCCTGGGGCGCCAGACGCTGTTCGATCTCGTCGGCCAGGCCTTGCAGGCGCTCGGGGGAAAGCAGCAACCCGGACGGGGCCACTTCGCGACGATCACGGCTGGCACTGTCGCGGCTTTCGGCGAAGGCCAGGCTGTGGCCGCTGTTCAGCCATTGCTCGAGCACCACCGCCAGGCCGCCCTGCCAGCCGCTGTCCTCCTCGCTCCAGAGTTGTGGCTGGGCGGCCGGTGCGCGCCAGAGCACGATCGGTCGCGGTTCCGGGCTATCGCCGCAGAGGCCGGCGAAGTCCAGCACGGTTTGCCGTGGCAAGCCTGGCAGGCGACCCGGCAACTGGTTGGCGATCAGCACCCGGGGAGCGCTGTCCGCATCGCCGGCGGCGATCCAGTCGAGCAGTTGCTGGCGGCTGTCGACGAAGCCGTGGCTCGGGTGCAGGCGCCAGAATGCCCGGCCGAGGACTTCGACACTCAGGTCCGGGGCCAGGCTGAAGACCCGGCCGCCAATGGAATGGGCCGCCAGGGCCAACAGCAGCAGATTGGGTTCAAGGGCGCCGCTGAGGGCCAGCCGCGAATCGGCCGTGAAACCCTGCTGGCGCAGGCCGTCGGCCAGGCGCTCGACCTCACGCAGGGTGTCGATCCAGCGCCAGCTGTGCCACTGGCCGTGGCGCTTGTGGCGCAGGGCGCTATGCAGCGGGCTGACCTGGGCCCAGTGCCGCAGTTGTTCGAGGGCGGCGGGGAAGATCGAGACCGTTTCCGGTTGCGGTGACAGGGTCGCGGGCGGACGCTTGAGTTCGTGCACGCTCATGGGCTCACCTCTTGCTGTGGTTTGGCGTGCGGTGGTCCGCTGGCGGCAATGGGGTATGTCTGTAAAGTTGTGGGTGTTGTTTTCGGGGCTATTGGCGGGCAACCCCGCGAAGGCGTCCTCAAGGCCACCGCCCGCCCCTCAGGCCGAGCGCACCGGCTTCTGCTGCAACGCCGCCAGGTCCCGGTACCCGGCTCCCGGATGGATATCCGCCAGCTTCGGTCCCGCCCCGAACAGCTTCTCGCGCAAGGTCCCCGGCGCGTACTCCTTCTTGTACACGCCGCGCTTCTGCAGCTCCGGCACCAGCCACTCGACCGCATCGACAAAAGTCTCGTGGGTCAGCGCATACGCCAGGTTGAAGCCGTCGACGTCGGTCTCCTCGACCCACTCCTGCAGCAGGTCGGCCACCGTCTGCGGCCCACCGACGAACAGCGGTCCGAAGCCGCCGATCCCCACCCAGTCGGCCAGTTCGTGGGGCGTCCACACCCGGTTCGGGTCCGCCGTGGAGAAGGTCTCCACGGCCGACTGGATCGCATTGGTGTGTACATGCCGCAGCGGCTCGTCCGGCTTGAACTGGCTGAAGTCGATCCCGGTCCAGCCGGAAATCAGCGCCAGCGCGCCTTCGTAGCTGACGTAGGACTTGTATTCCTCGAACTTGGCCCTGGCCTTGGCGTCGGTCTCGTCGACGATCACCGTCTGCAGGTTGAAGATCAGGATGCTCTTCGGATCGCGCCCCGCCTCGGCGGCACGTCGGCGGATGTCGGCCACCACCTTCTTGAGCAGCACCTTGGACGGTGCGGCGACGAACACGCATTCGGCGTGCTCGGCGGCGAACTGCTTGCCGCGGCTCGACGCGCCGGCCTGGTACAGCACCGGCGTGCGCTGTGGCGACGGCTCGCACAGATGAATACCGGGCACCTGGAAGTGTTTGCCGAAGTGCTGGATCTCGTGGATCTTGCGCGGATCGCTGAACAGCTTGCGCTCGCGATCACGCAGCACCGCGCCGTCTTCCCAACTGCCTTCCCAGAGCTTGTAGCAGACCTCCAGGTACTCCTCGGCGTAGTCGTAGCGCGCATCGTGTTCGGTCTGGGCGCGCTGGCCGAGGTTCTTCGCCCCGCTCTCCAGGTACGAGGTGACGATGTTCCAGCCGGCCCGGCCCTTGGTCAGGTGATCGAGGGTCGACAGCCGCCGGGCGAACGGATACGGGTGCTCGAAGGACAGCGAAGCGGTCAGGCCGAACCCCAGGTGCTCGGTCACCAGCGCCATCGGCGGGATCAGTTGCAGCGGATCGTTGACCGGCACCTGCGCCGCCTGGCGGATCGCTGCATCACCGTTGCCGTTGTAGACGTCGTAGATGCCGAGCACGTCGGCGATGAACAGGCCGTCGAACTTGCCACGCTCGAGAATCTTCGCCAGGTCGGTCCAGTACTCCAGGTCCTTGTACTGCCAGGAACGATCCCGTGGGTGGGCCCACAGACCGGGGGACTGGTGGCCCACGCAGTTCATGTCGAAGGCATTGAGGCGAATTTCACGGGACATCGACAGCACTCCTGGAACGGTCGGGCAGCACGCCATTGAGGCGGAAGTTGCCAATCAGCTTGTATTTCAGGTGCAGGGGGTCCTGCAGCGGGTCATGGCTGGGTGACACTACGGCACGCTGACCGGTCAGCGCCCACTCGGTGTTACCCACCTGTTGCAGGGCCTCGGCGCTGGCGATCGCCGCTTCGGTGGCGGCAATGAGCTTTTCCGCCTCGTCCTGGGGGCCGTCGGCGAAACGCTGGGCACGCTCGATCAGGGCGGTGGCGACCTCGATACGGATCTGCAGGTCACCGAACTGGCTGATCACCTGCGGATCGCGTGCCTGGCTGGCGTGGCCGCGCACGGCGGCAAGCGTCCGTTCAAGGCCGCTGCGGGCAGCCTGCAGGTCAGCGCCGGCATGGTTGAGCGCGGCATCACGGGGAATGGCTTGATTCAATGCGTTCATCGCGGACTCCTAGTTCCAGGCATGCCGGGCCGGCTTGACGCCGTTGAGCAGGTAGTTGCCGATCAGGTGGTATTTCCAGCGCGCCGGGTCATGCAGCGTGTGGGTGCGGGCGTTGCGCCAGTGGCGGTCGAGGTTGTGCTTGCCCAGCACCGAGCGGGTGCCGGCCAGTTCGAACAGCTTGCTGGCGGCGAGCAATGAGGTTTCGGCGGAGAGCACCTTGGCCTGGGCCACCACCACCGAGGCCTCGGCGACGCTGTCCTCGCTGGGCTGCGCCAGAGCGTGGTCGATGGCCCGACCGGCCTTTTCCAGGATCGCCTCGGTGCCGTGCACCCGCCATTCCAGGTCGCCGATGGCCGCGAGGCTGAACGGGTCCTGCCAGCCGTGTTCCTGCTGGCTGTCGATCCACGGGCGAGCCTGGCGGGCGTGGCGTTTGGTTTCCTCAAGGGCGCCCAGGGCGATACCGGTATCGACCGCGGCCTGGATGATCTGCGAGATCGGGCCGTTGGCGGTGGGCTGGTCGAAGGCCAGATGAGCGGGAATGACACTGCTGCGCGGCACGCGGACATCGACGAACAGGGCGTTGCCGCTGGCGGTGGTGCGCTGGCCGAAACCGTCCCAGTTGTCGACGATGGTCAGGCCCGGGGCATGACGCTCGACGAAGGCGATCTGCGCGTTGCCCGCCTCGTCGAGGCCGACCACCGGGACGATATGGGCGAACAGGGCGCCGGTGCAGTAGAACTTCTCGCCATTGATCACCGCACTGTCGCTGTCGAAGCGGATGCGGGTGTCGAAGGTGCCGGCGTTCCTGCTCTTGGCTTCGGAGAAGGCGTTGCCGAAACGGTAGCCTTCCAGCACCTTGGCGAAGTAGTGGCGTTTCTGCTCTTCGCTGGCGGTCTGCAGCAGGATGTCGAGCACGCCGAGGTGGTTCTGCGGGATCTGCCCCAGGGACGGGTCGGCCGCCGAGATGATCTTGATCACCTCGGCCACCGTCACATAGGACACCCCGGCACCGCCGTAGGCCTTGGGCACGGTGATGGCCCACAGGCCGGTGGCGGAGAACTCATCGAGCTCGGCGCCCGGCAGGCGGCGTTCGCGGTCGCGTGCGCTGGCCTCGACGGCAAAACGTGCGGCCAGTTGCCTGGCGGCGGCGATCGCCTCTTCATCCGAGCGGATGACATGGGCGACAGTGGTGGGTTTGGCGGCAGCTGTCATAGACCGACTCCAGAGTCCTGTTGAGTGCGAAAGAACGCATGCAGAGGACATAGCAGGAGTCGTGCCTGAATATAAATTTCTTAAATTTCAGATAGTTATGATAAAAACCTAGAAATGGACGCAACTGAAAAACAGCCAAACTGTCCAGTTACTGTTGCTCTGGCAACACTCGGAGGGACATCAGTCGAAGCCTAGGCTATATACGAATCGCCCGCCCAGGCCATTCACCTTACAGCACCACATTGCGCACGAAGCGCACCGCGACCTCGCCATCATTGCGATACCCATGGGGCTGGTTGCTCGGGAACATGAAGAACTCTCCCGTCGCCACCGAGCGCTGTTCTTCCCCCAGCCAGACGGTCAGGCATCCTTCGAAGACATACAGCTGTTCACTCCAGCCATCGTTGTCCGGCTCGGAGTGATAAACCTCCCCCGGTTCCAGGCGCCATTCCCACAGCTCGACCTCGCGGTTGGCCATCGCCTTGGCCAGCAGCACCGCCTTGCTCCCCGGGATCGAACCGGCCCAGGCCAGTTCGTTGATGCGGCTCGGGTCACGGGCATCCGGAGCCTGGATCAGGTCGCTGAAAGCTACGTCAAGTGCTTCGGCCACGCGGTCGAGGGTGGTCAGGCTGACGTTCTTTTCCCCTGCCTCGATGGCCACCAGCATCCGCCGGCTGACCCCGGATTTTTCCGAAAGCGCCGCCTGGCTCAACTGTGCCGCATGGCGCAGACGCCGGACATTGAGGCTGACGTGTTGCAGAACCGAAGCGCGTTGCGAAGTTTCTTTGTGCACTATATTGCTCACATGCTAGGTTTGCGCAGTATACTGCCCATCTTTCGGCGCATTGTGCGTCTCACTCCAGGAAGCGCGCAAGGCCATGGTATCGGTCAAATCCGGCAGTTTAGTCCCTTCGGTGCTGCGGTTCAGCAAAGCCGAGTGCGTGTTGATCCTGATCACCATGATCTGGGGCGGCACCTTCCTGCTGGTGCAGCACGCCATGGCCGTCAGCGGACCGATGTTCTTCGTCGGGCTGCGGTTTGCCGCCGCGGCCATTATCGTCGCGCTGTTCTCGGCCCGCTGCCTGCGGGGCATGACGGCGTTCGAGGTGAAGGCCGGGGTCTTCATCGGTACGGCGATCATGCTCGGCTACGGCTTGCAAACCGTGGGCCTGCAAACCATTCCCAGCAGCCAGTCGGCGTTCATCACCGCCCTGTACGTGCCTTTCGTGCCGCTGTTGCAGTGGCTGGTGCTGGGCAAGCGGCCGGGCCTGATGCCCAGCATCGGCATCATGCTGGCCTTTACCGGGCTGATGCTGTTGTCCGGACCGAACGGCGCCGAGCTGAATTTCAGTTCGGGGGAAGTCGCCACCATCCTCAGCGCCATTGCGATTGCCGCCGAGATCATTCTGATCGGCAACTATGCCGGCAAGGTCGATGTACGCCGCGTCACCGTGGTGCAACTGGGCACCGCCTCGGTGCTGGCCTTGCTGATGATCGCACCGACCCGGGAAGCGTTGCCGACGTTTTCCTGGACGCTGCTGCTCAGCGCCGTCGGCCTGGGCTCCGCCAGTGCGGCGATCCAGGTGGCGATGAACTGGGCGCAAAAGAGCGTATCGCCGACCCGGGCCACGCTGATCTACGCCGGCGAGCCGGTCTGGGCCGGGATCGCCGGGCGGCTGGCGGGTGAGCGGTTGCCGGGGTTGGCGTTGCTCGGGGCGGGGCTGATCGTGGCGGCAGTGATCGTCAGTGAGTTGAAGACCAGGGGCAAGGGTGCCGAGGCGGTTGAGGAAGGTGTCGAAGCGCAGGGGCTGGATTCGAATAATCCCTGATGGAGATTAATTAGAGATCGCGTGATCGTTCTTCGCGGGCAAGCCACGCTCCTACACTGCTACTCTTCGGGCAGGTATATCAGGCATTTGCCACTCTCCTTGTAGGATTCTGCGACAGCTTCCGGGTTGGTGATCCCGGACGGGCCACGTATGATCCTTCGCAAACTCCTGCAGATTAGAAGCCTATGTCACTGATAGTTCTACTGCTTCTGCCTTTTTTAGGCAGCTGTCTGGCAGCCGTGCTGCCCCATAATGCGCGCAACAGCGAATCGATCCTGGCCGGTGTGGTTGCCCTGGTCGGAACGGTTCAGATGGCCCTGTTCTACCCGCAGATCGCCCACGGCGGCGTGATCCACCAGACCGTCAGCTGGCTGCCCAGCCTCGGCCTGGACCTGGTGCTGCGCCTGGATGGTTTCGCCTGGCTGTTTTCCATGCTGGTGCTGGGCATCGGTACGCTGGTGTCGCTCTACGCGCGCTACTACATGTCGCCGGACGATCCGGTGCCACGCTTCTTCGCCTTTTTCCTGGCGTTCATGGGAGCGATGCTCGGCCTGGTGCTGTCCGGCAACCTGATCCAGATCGTGTTCTTCTGGGAACTGACCAGCCTGTTCTCGTTCCTGCTGATCGGCTACTGGCACCACCGCTCCGATGCCCGGCGCGGCGCCTACATGGCGCTGACCGTCACCGGCGCCGGCGGCCTGTGCCTGCTGGCGGGGGTGCTGATCCTCGGCCATGTGGTCGGCAGCTACGAGCTGGATGCGGTGCTGGCGGCCGGTGACAAAATCCGCGCCCATGCCCTCTACCCCGTGTTGCTGCCACTGATCCTGATCGGCGCGCTGAGCAAGAGCGCACAGTTCCCCTTCCACTTCTGGCTGCCGCGGGCGATGGCCGCGCCCACCCCGGTTTCGGCCTACCTGCACTCGGCGACCATGGTCAAGGCCGGGGTGTTCCTGCTGGCGCGGCTGTGGCCGGCGCTGTCGGGCAGCGAGGAATGGTTCTGGATCGTCGGCGGTGCCGGTGCCGCAACGCTGGTGCTCGGCGCCTACTGCGCCATGTTCCAGAACGACCTCAAGGGCCTGCTGGCCTACTCGACCATCAGCCACCTGGGCCTGATCACCCTGCTGCTGGGCCTGAACAGCCCGCTGGCCGCCGTGGCCGCGGTGTTCCATATTCTCAACCACGCCACCTTCAAGGCCTCGCTGTTCATGGCCGCCGGCATCATCGACCATGAAAGCGGCACCCGCGACATCCGCAAGCTCAGCGGGCTGGTCAAGCTGATCCCGTTCACCGCCACCCTGGCGATGGTCGCCAGTGCCGCAATGGCCGGGGTGCCGCTGCTCAACGGTTTCCTGTCCAAGGAAATGTTCTTCGCCGAGACGGTGTTCATCAACTCCACGGCGTGGGTCGAAGCGGCGTTGCCGATCATCGCGACCATCGCCGGCACCTTCAGCGTCGCCTATTCGCTGCGCTTCACCGTCGACGTGTTCTTCGGCCCACCGGCCACCGACCTGCCCCACACTCCCCATGAGCCGCCACGCTGGATGCGCGCACCGGTCGAGCTGCTGGTGTTCACCTGTCTGCTGGTGGGGATCTTCCCGGCCCAGGTGGTCGGCGCGATCCTCGCCGCCGCCGCCCTGCCGGTGGTCGGTGGCAGCCTGCCGGAGTACAGCCTGGCGATCTGGCACGGCCTGAATGCACCGATGGTCATGAGCCTGATCGCCATGTCCGCCGGCGTGCTGCTCTATCTGCTGCTGCGCAACCAGCTCAAGCGCGGACGCTTCGCCCGTCCGCCGCTGATCGGCCGCCTGGACGGCAAGCGCCTGTTCGAATCGGTACTGGTACTGAAGATGCGCCTGGCGCGGCGCCTGACCCGCCTGCTCGGCACCCAGCGCCTGCAGCCGCAGTTGTTCCTGCTGGTGCTGGCAGCGCTGGTGGCCGGGCTGATCCCGATGCTGCACAGCAGCCTGAGCTGGGGCGACCGGCCGAAGATCCCCGGCTCGATCGTCTTCGTCACCCTCTGGCTGCTGGCCATTGCCTGCGCCCTGGGCGCCGCCTGGCAGGCCAAGTACCACCGGTTGGCGGCACTGACCATGGTCAGTGTCTGCGGCCTGATGACCTGCATCACCTTCGTCTGGTTTTCCGCACCGGACCTGGCCCTGACCCAACTGGTGGTCGAAGTGGTCACCACGGTGCTGATCCTGCTCGGCCTGCGCTGGCTGCCACGGCGAATCGAAGAGGTTTCGCCGCTGCCCAACAGCCTGCGCAAGGCGCGTATTCGCCGCCTGCGCGACCTGCTGCTGTCGGTGCTGGTCGGTGGCGGCATGGCGCTGCTGTCCTACGCCATGCTCACCCGCCAGACGCCGAACGACATTTCCTCGTTCTACCTCAGCCGGGCCCTGCCCGAAGGCGGCGGCAGCAACGTGGTCAATGTGATGCTGGTGGACTTCCGCGGCTTCGACACCCTCGGGGAAATCACCGTGCTGGTGGCTACCGCGCTGGCGATCTTCGCCCTGCTCCGTCGTTTCCGCCCGCCGCGCGAGAGCCTCGAGCTGCCCAACCAGCAACGCCTGCTGGCCAGCGATGTGGTCACCGACCTGGTCAACCCGCGCAGCGCCAGCGACACCGCGCTGGGCTTCATGATGGTGCCGGCGGTGCTGGTGCGCCTGCTGCTGCCGATTGCCTTCGTAGTCTCGATGTACCTGTTCATGCGCGGCCACAACCAGCCCGGCGGCGGCTTCGTCGCCGGCCTGGTGATGTCGGTGGCGTTCATCCTGCAATACATGGTCGCCGGCACCCAGTGGGTCGAGGCACAGATGAGCCTGCGGCCGTTGCGCTGGATGGGCTTCGGGCTGCTCTGCGCGACGCTCACCGGGCTGGGGGCGATGGCCTTCGGGTATCCGTTCCTGACCACCCACACCGCCCACCTGCACCTGCCGCTGCTGGGCGATATCCATGTCGCCAGTGCGCTGTTCTTCGACATCGGCGTGTACGCGGTGGTGGTCGGCTCGACCCTGCTGATCCTCACGGCGCTGGCGCACCAGTCGGTTCGTGCGCACCGACCCGGTCAGTTGACCGCATCACCCGGCAAGCCTGCACTCAAGGGAGGAATCGCCTGATGGAAGAAGTCATTGCCATTGCCATCGGGGTACTCGCCGCCTCCGGCGTCTGGCTGATCCTGCGGCCCCGGACCTTCCAGGTGGTGATGGGCCTGTGCCTGTTGTCCTACGGGGTCAACCTGTTCATCTTCAGCATGGGCAGCCTGTTCATCGGCAAGGAGCCGATCATCAAGGACGGCGTGCCCCAGGACCTGCTGCACTACACCGATCCGCTGCCCCAGGCGCTGGTGCTGACGGCGATCGTCATCAGCTTCGCCATGACCGCGCTGTTCCTGGTGGTCCTGCTGGCATCCCGGGGCCTGACCGGCACCGACCATGTGGACGGTCGGGAGCCCAAGGAATGAGTTTGCTACCGCACCTGATCGTCGCCCCTATCCTGCTGCCGCTGCTGACCGCCGCGCTGATGCTGATGCTCGGCGAGAAGCACCGCCCGCTCAAGGCCCGCCTCAACCTATGCTCGAGCCTGCTGGGGCTGGGTATTTCCGTGTGGCTGCTGATCTGGAGCCAGCAATCGGTGGAGCCCGCCTCCATCGGCGTGTACCTGCCGGGCAACTGGCAGGCGCCGTTCGGCATCGTGCTGGTGGTCGACCGCCTTTCGGCGCTGATGCTGGTGCTCACCGGCATCGTCGGCGTGTGTGCCCTGCTGTTCGCCATGGCCCGCTGGGACCGTGCCGGCAGCAGCTTCCATGCCCTGTTCCAGATCCAGCTGATGGGTCTGTACGGCGCCTTCCTGACGGCAGACCTGTTCAACCTGTTCGTGTTCTTCGAAGTGCTGCTGGCGGCCTCCTATGGCCTGATCCTGCACGGCTCCGGGCGGGCGCGGGTGTCCTCGGGCCTGCACTATATCGCGATCAACCTGCTAGCTTCGTCGCTGTTCCTGATTGGCGCGGCGTTGATCTATGGCGTGACCGGGACCCTGAACATGGCCGACCTGGCGGTGAAGATCCCGCTGGTGCCGGAGGCCGACCGTGGCCTGCTGCACGCCGGTGCGGCGATCCTCGCCGTGGCGTTCCTGGCCAAGGCCGGCATGTGGCCGCTGAACTTCTGGCTGGTGCCGGCCTACTCCTCGGCCAGCGCGCCGGTGGCGGCGATATTCGCGATCATGACCAAGGTTGGCGTGTATACCCTGTTGCGCCTGTGGACCCTGCTGTTCTCCGGCCAGGCCGGCGCCTCGGCGTATTTCGGCGGCGACTGGCTGATCTACGGCGGCATGGCGACCATCGGCGTTGCCGCCATTGCCATCGTGGCGGCCCAGCGCCTGGAACGCATGGCCAGCCTGAGCATCCTGGTATCAGCGGGCATCCTGCTCTCGGCGGTCGGCTTCGCCCAGCCGAACCTGACGGCGGGCGCGCTGTTCTACCTGGTCAGCTCGACCCTGGCGATGTGCGCCCTGTTCCTGCTGAGCGAGTTGATCGAACGTTCGCGCTCGGCCAACGAGCTGCCGCTGGACGAAGACATCGACCCGCTGCCCCGGCCGCTGGAATCGCTGCACCCACGCCCCGGCACCAACCTGGACGACGAACAGAAAGCCGTGGTGGGCCAGGTGATCCCCTGGACCATGGCCTTCCTCGGCCTGAGCTTCATCGCCTGCGCCCTGCTGATCATCGGCATGCCGCCACTGTCGGGCTTCATCGCCAAGCTGAGCCTGCTCAGTGCCCTGCTCAACCCCCTGGGGCTCGGCCAGGACGCGCCGATCTCGCCTGCGGCCTGGGCCCTGGTGCTACTGCTGGTGGTGTCCGGGCTGGCCTCGCTGATCGCCTTCGCCCGCATGGGCGTGCAGCGCTTCTGGAGCCCGGCGGACCGCCCGTCGCCGACCTTGCGCCGCTTCGAGTGCCTGTCCATCGTCGTCCTGCTCGGCCTGTGCATCCTGTTGACCGTCAAGGCCGAGCCGCTGCTGCGCTACACCCAGGCCACCGCCGCCAGCCTCGCCAACCCCGGGCACTATATCGGTACAGTGCTGGCGACCCGCGCGTTGCCGAGCCCGGCAGTCAAGGCCGTCGCGCAGGAGGTGCAGCCATGAAACGCCTGTTCCCCGCGCCCTGGCTCTCCCTGGCGCTGTGGCTGCTGTGGCTGGTGCTGAACCTTTCGGTCAGTCCCGGCCAGCTGTTGCTGGGTGCAGCCCTGGGCTTCCTGGCGCCGCTGATGATGGCGCCCCTGCGGCCGCTGCCGATCCGCATCCGCCGCCCCTGGGTGATCCTGCGTCTGTTCCTGCTGGTGGGCCGAGATGTGATCGTATCCAACCTGGCCGTCGGTTGGGGCGTGCTCAACGCCGGTCGGCGACCGCCGCGCTCGGCGTTCATCAAGGTGCCGCTGGACCTGCGCGACGCCAACGGCTTGGCCGCGCTGTCGATGATCTGCACGGTGATTCCCGGCACGGTCTGGTCGGAACTGGCGCTGGACCGCAGCATCCTGCTGCTGCACGTGTTCGACCTGGATGAGGAAGCGCTGTTTATCCGGCACTTCAAGGACACCTACGAGCGCCCCCTGATGGAGATCTTCGAATGAGCGCCCTGCTCGCCAACGCGATCCTGTTCAGTCTGTTCCTCTTCAGCGTGGCCCTGGTCCTGACCGTGGTGCGGCTGTTCAAGGGCCCCTCGGCACAGGACCGGGTCCTGGCGCTGGACTACCTGTACATCATCGCCATGCTGATGATGCTGGTGCTGGGCATCCGCTATGCCAGCGACACCTACTTCGAGGCGGCGCTGCTGATCGCTCTGTTCGGCTTCGTCGGCTCCTTTGCCCTGGCCAAATTCCTCCTGCGTGGCGAGGTGATCGAATGAATGAACTGTCGTTGTGGATCGAGATTCCGGTGGCGGTATTGCTGGTGCTGGCCAGCCTGTTCGCCCTGTGCGGCGCCATCGGCCTGTTGCGCATGAAGGACTTTTTCCAGCGCATGCACCCGCCGGCATTGGCCTCGACCATCGGCGCCTGGTGCGTGGCGCTGGCCTCGATCCTGTACTTTTCCGCGCTCAAGTCGGAACCGGTGATGCATGCCTGGCTGATCCCGATCCTGCTGTCGATCACCGTACCGGTCACCACCTTGCTGCTGGCCCGCACCGGGCTGTTCCGCAAGCGCATGGCCGGTGATGACGTGCCGGGAGAAGTCAGCAGCGGGCGCCCCGAGGGCGGCAGCTGAGATGCCGCTACCGGCGCCCTTTCTCCCCAGGCACTGCACCGTCCTTCGGGAGCTGGCTTCAGGATATCTGCCACGGATCCTGAGTCTACTTGAATGGTAGCTGCTGAAGAGTCCGTACAGTATTGCTTTCCGGGTAGAGGCTCCTGGTGTTGGGTAGGGCGAGCAGATGGTCTTGAATCAGACCGACATCATCGCGCCCAACGATCAACGTTTCGCCATGCCACTGCTTTTGAAGTTCGTACAGTGGCATTCTCAGATTCCCCCTGGCAGGATCTGCCAGGAAAGCCTTTCCCTGGCTGACGCCTTTCAGCACGACAAAATGATTCAATTCCTTACGCCTTAAAAGGATGATGGTGGGACCTTTCAACCTTGATGCCGCCTCCAGTGGCAGCATGACTCCAGCAGCGTTATAACCAAGATTTTCTGCCGCGTTTTTCAGATCAAGCATTGAAAAACCTTTCCGGACTCGATCCAGCAGCTCTTCTTTTGACAGCCTATGAATGATTTCGGACAGTATCTGCTGTTCCCCAATGCTGTCAGAGAAGTACTGATTCAGGAGTATCGTGAGCGAAGCAGCACCACACGAATAGTCAAGCGTCTGGCGCTGAATTCCAGAAAATTTCAGCTGTTGCAGCGATGTTATCTTTGGCGCTGCACTGCTTGCACCTGAAAATAAAAGTACTGCAAGCATCGTGAAGACCGGGGCGTTGTTCATGGTTAGTTCAAATTCTTCTTCAAACTTATGGATAGCGCGGCCGGCCCGGAGTCGTTGTTCAGGCCGTACGTGATGCTCGGGGAAATCAGCCAGCTTTCGGATAGTCTGTAGGAAACATTCAAGGTGATATCCATCGGATCCGAGTCGGAACCATAGATAGTTTCGTGCTCGGCCTTCATGTTTGAACTGTAAGAATAGGAAAACCTGGAGCCGAGGGACAAACGCTCATTCAGAGCGAACCCCACACCGAAGTACGTATTGACAACCCAGCCAGGCTGTACATCGTAGCCGTCAACCTTGTTGGCAAAGAAATACTGGTAATTGAAACCACCAAACAGGATGGCAGGGTCGGTGGACCTGACGAATGCCAGCCCCGGAGCGACACTCCAGTGCCCGCTACCATTGTTCAGCGGGTCCTTCCAACTGTCACTGAAGGAGTTGTATTTTTTCCTGCCCGTCGGGGCACTGACATCGAACGTGGCAGATATTGCCGGGGTACTCTCCGTTTCCTGTGTCAGTTGATACTGGCCACCAAAGGAAATGTCGGCCATATCCCACGAGCTGGTGCTTCTGATGTACTCGTTGCTTGATACGTCTTGCACCCGGCTATAGGTCATGGGCACGCTTGCGTATACCTCCACCCCCTCGTACAGCCCTGCCCTGATAGTCGGACGCAGTTCCAGTTGGCGCGCGGAGTAGGACGATTTCTGAAAGTAGCCTGCTGCGGGAAGACTGTACTGGGTGCGGCTTTGCTTGTAGGTCGAACTCAAGTCCAGCTCGACCTTCCCGGGAGAAAGCAGTACGGTGGATCCGGTCAGGAAATCCAGGGGAGCCTGGTTTTCCGTCTCGGCACCATACTCCTTCTGCTCGTTTCCCTTGGCACCCTCACCGGCCTTGACCCTCTGCTCTGTCTCAGTGTGGCTGAAGGACTTCACTATTCGGCTTATCGATCCTATGGCGATCGGGGATGTGCCAAAGGTCTGCGAGTTTATCGAGGTCAGACCAGCACTGTCGGTTTTCAGCTGCCCGATGACCTTTTCGCCACTCGAGAACTCAACATGGTATTGAGTGTCTGTCGCAATGCTTTCGATTTCGGCGGTAGGGATCCTGATTGCCGCACCATATCGTGTATCAAATACGCAGATGCCGTTTGTATAGGAGATGATATTCCCCGAATACCTGTCTCCACTTTTTAATTTGATATTGTCACCATAGGCGAAGGGGGCAATCAGAAATAGAAAAAAATACATTTTTTGAAAATGCTGCGAATTGCAAATCATCAAGAAACCCTTGCGGCGATGGTGGAAGCCATAGACAGCGCTATGACTTCCAGTTTTTAGTTACCAGGAGAACGTTGAGATAGGGCGATTCCAGGAGCTCGTGCGGAAGCCATAAACACTTGGCTGCTTGGTTTCGGGATGGAGTACTTGCACATGCAGATCAATCTCCGTTGCGTACGCCAGATTCCATGCCCCTACGTTGCTGGTTTTGTCAGCGAGCCAACGGTCACCTGCAACATAGTAGGTACCGCCATCGTAGTCGTACGTATAAACCCCATGCGGATCATAGGAGGTACCCACAATATTGTAGGAGCGATAGTCACTCTGGCTGCCGAACTTCTTCCAGGTGACATGATAGGTTTGCAACCCTTGCGTTACGCTGGGCATCGGTTGGCCGGTAATAAGGGCGGCGCCCTTGATATCACCCAGTTGTTTATCGCTCAGTTCGGCAGGCTGGAGGCCCTGGGACTTCAGCGATTCCAGAATGGGATTCCCGGCATGGCTGATTGCAGGCACAGCCAGAATCAATGCAGCCGCCATTGCGGACTTTACTAGGTTTTTCATCCATGTACCTCGGTTTGGTTTAAGGAACGTTAAGGCATATAAATGCCAAGCTTACTCATGAAGCCCATCATTCGCGGGTGCGACGTGATGGATTGAGTAATCGGGTTGTGAAGACACTTGCTCAAACCGGGAGTTGACATGGACGCCTTACAGCGTGAGCTCATGTCTGAAAGTCCATTTTCCCGTAGGCTGTGTACGAAATTGTTTGAAACGCAGGTTAGGCAAGGCAAAAACCGGCGAGGAACGGCCGGGGTCGCGTCCGACTTTACTGGAGTAAATGAGCATTCCGAGCCGGTTTTTAACGCTGCATAACCAAGTTTCAAGCGATTTCGTACATAGCCTAGAGACCTGGGAGGTATTTGACTGATACGCCGAGTGTCCGGCCGATGCCCCCGGAAGAGCCAGCGACGAACCTCGCGCCTTGCGGATCAATATAGGCAGGTGACGTACTGGTAATCCTGATTCTATCCAAGACGACCAGACTGCTTGCATTGACTTTCATGACGTCATTCCTTGCGCTCATGCGCTGAACAGTAGGGTGGCGTTTGCCACCCTTAAATCCTTTGCTTGCAGTCTTATATATTTCTTCGTGTCAGAAAAGCAGCCGGTTCGTTACATGCCCCTTGTTTCAAGGACGAGTTGCCTGGCCGGATTAAACATCTCCGGACACCAGGGATTCATCGGACCATGACGAAATAATGGCAATAAGCCATTATTTTTCATGAACTTAACCATTTCCTCGCGACTGACGGCGCTGGAAAAATCGGAAAACTGGGAGGGGCCAAGATGAGAAATTTCCAAGCCCCGAATAATGATACGAAATATTTCTTATATGTTTTTTGTCGCTACCGGCGAGATCCGGTCGCGTCCCCCCTACGCTCCCAGCGCGCCCAGCCGTTCAACGCTCCACAAAGAAGCTCCGCCCCTCACTCCTGAGCAGGTCGAGCAGGCTCTGCGCCGCCGGGGACAGGTAGCCGCCGTCACGCACGGCGGCGACCAGGGTGCGTTTCATGGTGGTTTCCTTGAGCGGCACCTCACGCAGGTGCATGGCCCCGCGCACGTCTTCCAGGGTATTGCGCGCCAGGAAGCTCAGCAGTTGGGTCTGGCCAATCAACGGTGGCAGCAACGAGATGGTGTTGGTCTCGATCTGCACCGACGGCAGCGGCAGCCCGCGAGCCAGGAACACGCCGTCGATCCAGCGCCGGGAGGAAACACCGGTGGCCGGCAGCACCCAACGGTAGCGTCCCAGGTCCTTCAGGCGGATCGGACCGTCGAAGATCGGGTGGTTGCGGCTGGCGACCACCACCGCCTCATCGTCGAACAACGGGTGGGCCAGTATCTGCGGATCACTGTCGAACTGTGGGCAGATCACCACGTCCAGGCGGCCGGCACGCAGGGACTCGCGCAGCATGTTGTCCTGGCCGATGACCAGGTTCAGCGTGATCTGCGGCGCACGTTCGAGCAAGGTCGCGGTCAGTTGCGGCAGCAGGTACTCGGCCATGCTCGACGCGCAACCCAGGCGGATATTGCCCAGCACGCCGCTGGCGAAGTCGCGGACTTCGCGGTGCGTCTCGGCGATGTTCTGCTGCAGTTGCCGGGCGCGCTGCTGCAACAGCACCCCGACCGGCGTCAGCTTGATGCGCCGGCCCTCGCGCTCGAACAGCTTGGTACCGAACGACTCTTCCAGGCGCTGGATGCTCTTGGTCAGCGCCGGCTGGCTGCGGTTGAGCTTCTCCGCGGCGCGCCCCAGGTGCCCGAGTTCGGCGATGGTTTCGAAATAGGTGAGATCGCGCAGGTCCATAATCAATCAACCAAAGTTATAGATTCATGACAATTAGAAACTGGACTTGATCAATTGCGCTATCAATAATTTACCCATCGCGTCGATCGCAACGCCCTGCAACAGGTGCGTCCGACGCTCTGGAGGGAGTTTTGTCCGATTCATCGCGTTTTTCCCTGAGCCACTGGCCACGCCCGCTGCAATGGCTGGCCCTGATCCTTCTCGCCGGCAGCGCCGGGCAACTGTTAAAGCACGCCAACCTGCCGGCCGGTCAATTCATCGGGCCGATGCTGGTGGCGATCGGCTTCGGCGTCAGCGGCGCCCGCATCCGCATCCATCGCCAGGCATTCCGCCTGGGCCAGGGCTGCATCGGCCTGCTCGCCGCCCATTCGATGACCCTGGCCGTTTTAGAAGCCATGGCCGACTCCTGGCACCTGATGCTGTTCGCCACGGTACTGACGGTGGTCCTGAGCTCGTTGGTCGGCCTGCTGATGGTCCGTTTCGGCGGCATCCAGGCCAGCACCGCCGCCTGGGGGACCTCCCCCGGCGCGGCGTCGGCCATGGTCGCGATGGCCGATGATTTCGGGGCCGACGGCCGGGTCGTGGCAACCATGCAATACGTGCGGGTGGTCTGCGTGGTGGTGATCGGCGCGCTGGTCAGCCATGTGCTCGAAGCGCCGGCCGGCGGCGGCGAGCAGCACGCAATGGCCGCGCCCCAACACGGGCTGGACCTGCTCAGCCTGGGGCTGACCCTGGCAACAGCGGTGCTCGGGGTGGTGCTCGGCGCCCGCGTACCGGCCGGAGCCCTGCTCGTCCCCCTGCTGATCGGTGGCGCATTGCAACTGTCCGGCCTGTTGCACATCACCCTGCCGGCCTGGCTGCTGGCCACGGCCTACGGCGCCATCGGTTGCTACGTCGGCCTGCGCTTCGACCGCCCCACCGTGCTCTACGTCTGGAAGCGCCTGCCGGTGATGATCCTCAGCGCCATCAGCCTGATCGCCCTGTGCGCCGCCTCCGCCTGGCTGCTGGCGAAGTGGCTGGGCCTGGATTTCCTCTCGGTCTACCTGGCGACCAGCCCCGGCGGCCTGGACACCATGGCAATCATCGCGGTCGACACCCATTCCGACGTCGGCCTGGTGCTGGCCATGCAGACCCTGCGCCTGCTGGCGGTGATCTTCACCGGTGCCTACTTCGCCCGCCTGGTGATCCGCTTCGCCCGCCAGGCGTGACGCCCGGCACCCGCCCTTGCAGGGATGCAATCGCGGTGCTGTCGCTTGCCTGAACCCATCGGCAAACGACGCCGCTTAACGATTCATTTCACGTTTTTTTCTCATCTGCCCCTCTACATTCCCGCCCGAACAAACATGCGAATGATTCCTATTGTTTAACCGGAGCGGCGAAAAGGGTGCAGTCGCACCCGCTCCCGCTTCTCGGCATCGACCATAAGACCGTACACAAGACCGCAGGAGCTTCCACAGAATGATTTCCCGTTTCCCTTCGCTGTTCAAAATGACCCTGCTGGCCACCGCCCTGTTCGGCGCCGGCCAGGCCTACGCGGCGCCCAGCGCCGAGGGCATCGTGGTCTACAACGCCCAGCACGAAAGCCTGACCAAGGCCTGGGTCGAGGGTTTCACCAAGGAAACCGGGATCAAGGTGACCCTGCGCAACGGTGACGACACCGAGATGGGCAACCAACTCGTGCAGGAAGGCGACAAGTCGCCCGCCGACGTGTTCCTCACCGAGAACTCGCCGGCCATGGTGCTGGTGGACAACGCCAAACTGTTCGCCCCGGTCGCGCCGAGCACCCTGGAACAGGTCGGTGCCGCCTACCGTCCGGCCCACGGCAACTGGGTCGGTATCGCCGCCCGCTCCACCGTGTTCGTCTACAACAAGGACAAGCTGAGCCAAGCGCAACTGCCCAAGTCGCTGCTCGACCTGGCCAAGCCTGAGTGGAAAGGCCGCTGGGCTGCTTCGCCGGCCGGTGCCGACTTCCAGGCCATCGTCGCCGCCGTGCTGGAACTCAAGGGCGAAGCCGCCACCCTGGACTGGCTGAAGGCGATGAAGGCCAACGCCTCGGTCTACCGCGGCAACAGCGCGGTGCTCAAGGCGGTCAACGCGGGCCAGGTGGAAAGTGGTGTGATCTACCACTACTACAGCTTCGGCGACCAGGCCAAGACCGGCGAGAACAGCAAGAACACCTCGCTGCACTACTTCCGGCACCAGGATCCGGGCGCCTTCGTCAGCCTCTCCGGTGGCGGCGTGCTCAAGTCCAGCCGGCACCAGGAGGAGGCCCAGGCGTTCCTCAAGTGGGTCACCGGCAAGGGCGGCCAGGCAGTGCTGCGCGACGGCAACTCGTTCGAGTACGCGGTCGGCGTCGGTGCCGACTCCAACGCGAAACTGGTGCCGCTCAAGGACCTCGACGCGCCGAAGGTCGACGCCTCGAAACTCGACAGCAAGAAGGCCGTGGCCCTGATGACCCAAGCCGGAATCCTGTAATTGCTCCCGCAGTCCAACCCTCCTCTGGACACCGCCGCAGCCGCTCACGCGCCTGCGGCGCTTTCGCCTCGGCGAACCGGAAAATTTTTCGCTCGGCAGAGCAATCCGTGGATCATCGGACTGTCGCTGCTGATGTCCCTGCTGGCCCTGTTGCCCATCGCCTTCGTCATCCTCTCGGCCTGGCAGACCGGCTGGAGCACCCTGCTGGAACTGGTGTGGCGCCCAAGGGTGGCGGAACTGGCGGCCAACACCCTGCTGCTGACCCTGATCACCCTGCCGCTGTGCGTGATACTGGGCCTGGCCCTGGCCTGGCTGACCGAGCGCACCGACCTGCCCGGCCGGCGTCTCTGGTCATTGCTGGCGACCGCACCGCTGGCGGTGCCGGCGTTCGTCCACAGCTACGCCTGGGTCAGCCTGGTGCCGTCGATCCACGGCCTGGGCGGCGGCGTGCTGGTGTCGGTGATCGCCTATTTCCCGTTCCTCTACCTGCCCATCGCCGCCACCCTGCGGCGCCTGGACCCGGCCATCGAGGACGTCGGCGAATCATTGGGGCTCAAGCCCTGGGCGGTGTTCCGGCGCATCGTGCTGCCGCAACTGCGGCTGGCGATCTGTGGCGGCTCGCTGCTGGTCGGCCTGCACCTGCTGGCCGAATACGGTCTCTACGCGATGATCCGCTTCGACACCTTCACCACGGCGATCTTCGACCAGTTCAAGTCGACGTTCAGCGGCCCGGCGGCCCACACCCTGGCCGGTCTGCTGGCGCTGTGCTGCCTGGGGCTACTGACGGTCGAGTCGGCGGCCCGCGGCAAGGCCCGCTACGCCCGGGTCGGCTCCGGTACGGCCCGCCAGCAGCGCACGGTACGGCTCGGTGTCGCAGGCAAGCTGGTGGGCCTGAGTGTCCCGTTGCTCAGCAGTGCACTGGCCCTCGGCGTGCCGTTGATCACCCTGGGCAACTGGCTGGTCGCCGGCGGCGTGGATGTCTGGCAGGCGGACGAGCTGTGGCCGGCCTTGCAACAAACCTTGCTGCTCGGGGCCGCCGGTGCGCTGCTGACCACCTGCGCCGCAGTGCCGGTGGCCTGGCTGTCGATCCGCTCGCCAGGGCGCCTGCATCGCCTGCTGGAAAGCTGCAACTACATCACCAGTTCGCTGCCGGGCATCGTCGTCGCGCTGGCGCTGGTCACGGTGACCATCCACTTCGCCCGGCCGATCTACCAGACCTCGCTCACCGTACTGCTGGCCTACCTGTTGATGTTCATGCCGCGGGCCCTGGTGAGCCTGCGCGCGGGCATCGCCCAGGCGCCGGTGGAGCTGGAGAACATCGCCCAGAGCCTCGGTCGCTCGCCGGCCCGGGCCCTCTGGCTGGTCACCCTGCGCCTCGCCGCACCGGGTGCCGCCGCCGGTGCGGCGCTGGTGTTCCTGGCCGTGGTCAACGAACTGACCGCGACCCTGCTGCTGGCGCCCAATGGCACGCGCACCCTGGCCACCGGCTTCTGGGCCCTGAGCAGCGAAATCGACTACGCCGGCGCCGCACCCTATGCCCTGATCATGATCCTGTTGTCGCTGCCGCTGACCGGCCTTCTCTACCATCAATCCAAACGCACGGCGGGCCGATGAACGCTCTGGTACTCAACTCGCTCTACAAGTCCTTCGGTGCACAATCGGCCCTGGAGAACGTCAGCCTGTCGCTCGCCGCCGGCAGCCGCACGGCGATCGTCGGCCCCTCGGGTTCGGGCAAGACCACCCTGCTGCGGATGATCGCCGGCTTCGAATTTCCCGACTCCGGCAGCATCGTGCTCGACGGCCAGCCACTGGTCGACGCCCACACCGCCATCCCCGCCCACCAGCGCCTGATCGGCTATGTGCCGCAGGACGGTGCGCTGTTCCCGCACATGACCGTGGCCGACAACATCGGCTTCGGCCTCGCCGGCAAGACCAGCGAGAAACAGCCGCGTATCGCCGAACTGATGGAGAGTGTCGCGCTGGATGCACAGATGGCGAGCCGTTGGCCCCATGAACTGTCCGGCGGCCAACAGCAACGGGTCGCCCTGGCCCGCGCTTTGGCCCAGCGGCCACGGCTGATGCTGCTCGACGAACCGTTCTCGGCCCTCGACACCGGGCTGCGCGCGGCCATGCGCAAGATGGTCGCGCGCCTGCTGTCGGATGCCGGCGTGACCACCATCCTGGTGACCCATGACCAGGCCGAGGCGCTGTCGTTTGCCGATCAACTGGCGGTGATGCGCCAGGGCCGGCTGGTACAGGCCGGGGCGCCGATGGATCTCTATCTGCGCCCGGTCGACGAGGACACTGCCGTGTTTCTCGGCGACGCGGTCATTCTTCCGGCGCGGATCGAGGATGGCTGGGCGGAGTGTGAGCTGGGCAAGGTGCCGGTCAACAATGAAGGCCTGCATGGCCCGGCGCAGATCATGCTGCGACCCGAACAACTGCAACTGGCCATGCCCGGCTCAGGTGAGATCGCGGGCAGCCCGGCGGTAGTGACCGACTGTGACTTCGGTGGCAATACCTGCACCTTGACGGTGGAACTGGCCAACGCGGGGAAACGTCCGCTGCTGGTGCGCAGCAGCGGCATGTTGGCACCGCGGGTCGGCGCCCAGGTGCGGGTGTCGACCCTCGGGCACGCCCACGTGCTGGGTTAGCAGGTCAGCACGCCCGCCGTCCGGGTCGGCCGGGCCCAGGGCGCGATCAGGCGCTCTGGCGTACCGCAGGCTTTGCGCTTGAGCACGAAGTTGCGGCACTTGCCGGCGAAGCCATTGCGGTCCTGCACCATGTCCTGCTGCATCTGCGCCAGTTCCAGGTCGCGGCAGTACTCCATCGCCTCCAGATCCGGCGCCTGCTTGTTTTCGCGAGCCATGTGCGGCTCGTGAACCAGGCGTTGGGCCTCGCCCATCAACCACTCGCCAAAGGCCTGCGGACAACGCGGACCGATGCCCTGGATCATGCCCATCGCCAGCGCCTGGGTGGTGCTCAGCGGCAGGCATTGCTGGGTCAGTTGCAGGGCCAGGTCGGCCCCCACCGCCCGCGGCAGGCTGTAGGTCCAGTATTCGGAACCGTAGAGGCCCATGGTCTTGTAGTGTGGATTGAGCACGATGCCGTCGCGGGCCAGCACCACGTCCGCCGCCAGCGCCAACATCACCCCGCCCGCCCCGGCACTGCCGGTCAGGCCGCTGACCACCAGTTGCCGGGCGCTCAGCAGTTCGCGGCAGACATCGTTGATCGCACGGATATTGGCCCAGGCTTCCAGGCCTGGCACTGCAGCAGCCTGGATGACGTTCAGGTGCACACCGTTGGAGAAACTGCCCTGCCCGCCACGGAACACCAGGACCTTGGTGTCCTGGGCCCTGGCCCAGCGCAACGCACTGACCAGCCGGCGGCACTGTTCGGTGCTCATCGCACCGTTGTAGAACTCGAAGGTCAGTTCGCCGACATCGCCCACCTGGCGATAGCGGATCGGCTGGTAGGCCTCCAGGCATTGCCGGTGGGTGCTGATCGACCAGTCCAGGGTCGGCACCTGGTCCAGCCGCCCGGCCAGCACATGGCGCGCCGGGCGCTTGAAGGTTTCCTCGCCGGTGGCGGGCTTGCGCCGCAGGGAACCGATCCAGATGCTGCGATCGCCCGTGGCGACCAGCACCGCGTCATCGTGTACCGCCAGCAGTTGCCCGGGGGTTCCGCAGCGGCTGTCCAGGTGGGCGTCGTAGAGGTAGTACTGCTCACCCTGGAGGCTGGCAAGTACCCCGGGCTGGCCATCGGCGGCATCGATACGACGCTTGATGAACTCGGCGCTGTCATGCCAGCTGAAGCTGCGGTCGCTCTGCTTCATGTTCGGCTGCAGGTGGCCGCGCACGTCTGGCGATTCATAGTCCAGTGGCGTCGGTTTGAAATCGGTACCGAATTTCGCCACCACCTCGTGGATGCAGATCAGCGCCGCATCGGCCACCGGGCCGTTGTACAACTGCGACTTGCGCACCTGGGCCGGCATCTCGAATTCGCTGGTCGCCCAGATCGCGCCGCTGTCCATCTCCTCGGCCGCCTGCAGGGCGGTCACGCCCCAGCGCGGGAGCTTGCGGCTGATGGCCCAGTCCAGCGCGCTGGCGCCGCGGTCGCCGACAATTCCCGGATGGATGATCACCACCGGGCGCTCGGTATTGCGCCACAACTGCTCGGGCACACGGTCCTTGAGAAACGGACAGATCACCAGTTGCGCGCCGCTGCCTTCGATCTGCCGGCAGACCTCCTCTTCAGTGGTGAACAGCACCACACTGGGCTCGTGCCCGGCTTCGCGCAACGCCAACCAGGCACGCTGGGTGAGACCGTTGAACGCGGTGGACAACAGAATGATCTTCAATGAGCGCATGACTAACCTCCTCCTTGAGCATGTACCGGGCCCACTGCTGCGATGAACAATCCATGGCCCGACCGGAGTGGCTACAGTAGCGCGGTGTGAGGAGCCGGCCTTGATCGAGGTCAAGGCCGAAGGTGCAGGCGTCAGCGGTGACGCGCGCGGGCTTCGCTGGCGGTGTGACCGAAGAAGTCGCGGAAACAGCGGCTGAAGTGCGCCGAGCTGACGAAGCCGCAGGCAGTGGCGATGTTGATCACCGACTCGTTGGTCTGCAGCAGCAGTTGCCGGCCGCGGGTCAGGCGCAGCTCCAGGTAGTAGCGCTTGGGTGAGCTCTGCATGAACTGCTGGAACAGTCGGTCGACCTGACGCCGCGACAGGTTGACGTAGGCCGCCAACTGGTCGAGCTCCAGCGGGTCTTCGATATTGTTTTCCATCAGGTCGAGCAGGCTTTGCAGCGCCACCGGCAGACGCGGATCGCGGGAGACCCGCGCCAGCGGCATATTGTCGGTCTGTTCGCTGCGGTCGCAACTGAGGATCGCCTCGATCCCCCGTACCAGTTCGTCGCCCTGCTGGGCGCGGATCACGTTGAGGATCAGGCCCAGGGCACTGTTGGCGCCGGCACAGCTGATCAGCCCACCGTCGATCACATAGGGCTGCGGCAACAACTGCACCGTCGGGCAGATTTCCATCAGGCCGGCGCGGTTCTCCGGGTGCACGGTGCAGGAACGGCCGTCCAGCAGGCCGGCATGGGCCAGCTGGAAGCAGCCGTTCCAGAGGCTGCCCAGTTGCATCGACGCCCGCGCGCACTGGCGCAGTTTCTCCACCAGCTTGCCGGCCGGCTGCAACGGGCTGCGCAGGCCGCCGCAGACAATCAGCAGGTCGGCGCCGTCCGGACGCAGGGCGCTGATGCAGTCGTCGGCGGCGATGGAGATACCCAGGTCGCAGGCGATCTGCAGGTGATCGATGCCAAAGGTCTTCACTTCATACAGCGGCGCCCGTCCCAGCAGGTTGGCCGTGACCAGTCCATCCAGCGCGCCGGTGAAGGCCATCATCGAGAAATTGTCGAGCAGCACGAAGGCGATCCGCCGGGGTGGTGGCGGCGTGAGCGCTCCCTGGCCCGACTCGTTCAGGTAGGCGAGATTCAGGGTCTTGAGGCTGCGACTGAATTGGCGGTGCCCCGCCGGTGGTGATTCGGACATGCGTGATGATGCTCAAGGAGAACCAGGAGGCTGGTGGGCACGAGAATATCGCGTTCGCGCAGCGCCTTCAAAACTGTTCGAAAGGCTTGCCACGCAGTTTTCTTTGACAGCTGTGACGCGGCAGAAAACAATGCTCGGCGGCATCCGAGCCTGAAGAACAGCCGGGGTGCCTGTCTTTCGGAGACTGTATGAACAAGATCCTGTCGATCCTGTCGGGCCTGGCAATCGCCCTGATGCTGACCGGCTTTACCCGGACATCGCCCGATACCCCGGTCCAGCTGGACGACTACACCCTGGGCAAGATCAGGCTGATCGAGTCGCGGCTGGCCAGCGAAGGCCACCCCGACACCGGCCGGCGCATCGACGAGATCTCCGCCAGCTTCCTCGGCACACCCTATGTACCGCATATGCTGGTGGGCTCGGCGACCTCGGCGGAAAAGCTGGTGATCGACTTCCGCGGCCTGGACTGCTTCACCTACCTGGATTACGTCGAGGCCCTGCGCAAGTCCGACAGCCTGCCGCGCTTCATCGAGAACGTGGTCCGCACCCGCTACGAAAACGGCGACATCAGCTACGTCAACCGCAAACACTTCTTCACCGACTGGGCGCATGCCACGCCGCTCAATGCCCGCGACGTGACCCGCGAAACCAGCCCGGACGCCACCACCGTCACCAAGGTCCTCAAGACGCCTGCCGGCGGTGGTTCGAGCGCCGAGGTGACCCGCGCCATCAGCTACATTCCCAGCCAGTTCGTCGACGACACCGTCATCAGCCGGTTACGCACCGGCGACTACGTCGGCATCTACACCCCCGCCCAGGGCCTGGACGTGACCCACACGGGCATCTTCATCATGACCGACAAGGGCCCCGTGCTGCGCAACGCCTCGGCCCAGTCGAACCACTACCAGGTCATCGACTCGCCGTTCCTCGCCTATGTGAAAAAGACCCCGGGGATCGTGGTGCTGCGGGCCCTCTGAGACCAGCAGCACCTCTCGAAAACCATCGTTACACATATCGGGAAATACCTGTGACAGGGTCGTAACCCGCAGTCCGTCTAGCCTTGAATGTGCCGGCAGGGAATGTCGGCAGGAAGCAGCCATACGTCGGCAACTTTCTCAAACCTAAACGGATGGGTTATTATTGAATCATGGTGACGACAGCGCGATTCGACGATGTACGAGTAGTGATCTACTCCAACGATCACAGGCCCTGCCATGTGCATGTCATGAACTGGGAGCACGAAGCGGTGTTCCACCTGCGGTGCCCCGAAGGTCCGCCGCAACTGCGTATCAACTACGGTTTTACCTATCGCAGGCTCAAGCTTCTGTGCGCACTGCTGACCGAAGACCTGGCCTATCAATGCCAGCAATGGAAGGAGATCCACGGTGACTTTGACTGAACTCGAATTCAGGCAGGCAAACGCCTCCCAACCCAAGGTGCCTCGTGCGGAGCAGGTCCACTACGACACTGAAACCGACTGCGTGGTGATCCGGCTCGATTCCGGGGTGAGCCTGTCTTTCCCGCCGCGCCTGGCCCAGGGACTGGCCGGCGCCAAACCTGCGCAGCTGGCACGGATCGACATCAGCCCCAGCGGCCAGGGGCTGCACTTTCCAGCCCTGGATGTCGACCTGCACCTGCCCGCGCTGATCAATGGCGTGCTGGGTAGCGCATCGTGGATGGCCGGTCAGTTGGGCAGGAAAGGCGGTTCCCGCTCGACCGAAGCCAAATCCCGCGCCGCTCGCGAGAACGGCAAGCTGGGCGGTCGTCCGCGCAAGCGCCCCGCCCTCTGAAGCAGACCCGGACGCTTGGCACAAGGCCCGGGCGTCATCAGCGTGCCGCCTCGTCGAGAAGAAGGGAAAACAGAACGTTTTTTGTATACCATATCCTTTCCATCCCTCTCGAATGATCGCGCCGTGTCCCTACCCAAACTCAATCTGCCGGACCTGGGCAATGCGCCCTCCACCTCGGAGATCATCACCCGTCACCTGCGCGAGGCGATCGTCGCCGGCAATTTCGCCGAGGACGAGCCGATTCGCCAGGACGAAATCGCCCGCCAGTTCAATGTCAGCAAGATCCCGGTGCGCGAGGCACTCAAACGGCTGGAGGCCGAGGGGCTGGTGATGTTCCAGCGCAACCGGGGGGCGATGGTCACGCGTCTCTCCGAGCTGGAGCTGGCGCAGATGTTCGAGGTGCGCATGCTGCTGGAGGACAAGGTGTTGCGCCTGGCGATCCCGAACATGACCGACAGCACCTTTGCCAGGGCCGAGAGCATCTGCCAGGAGTTCGTCGGCGAGAACGATGTCGGCCGCTGGGCCGAACTCAACTGGGAACTGCATGCCTGTCTCTACGAGCCGGCGCAGCGGCCGTTCCTGGTCGGCATGATCCGCTCGGTCAACGACAAGCTGGAACGCTACCTGCGCATGCAGATGAGCCTGTCCGCCGGCAAGGAGCGCGCCGATCACGAACACCGGGAAATCATCGAAGCCTGCCGCGCCCGCGACGTGGAACGGGCGGTGAAACTGCTCGACGAGCATATCGCCGGTGTCTGCGCGACCCTGCTCAAGCACCTGCCACGCGCGCATTGAGCCAGATGCCACTATGCTGATTTCGTCATGAGCACCCGATAAAAGCATCAAGCCGGACCACCCCCGCGCAGGCCACTCTGCAAGCTCCTTCATTCGACAGTGGCCTGCCATGAAACGTATCACCGTGATCGACTCGCATACCGGCGGCGAACCCACCCGCCTGGTGACCGCCGGCTTTCCCGACCTGGGCCAAGGTAGCATGGCCGAGCGCCGCCAGCGCCTGGCCGAACAGTACGATAGCTGGCGCGCCGCCTGCGTCCTCGAACCCCGCGGCAGCGATGTGCTGGTCGGCGCCCTGCTCTGCGAACCGGTGGACCCGCAGGCCTGTGCCGGCGTGATCTTCTTCAATAACACCGGTTACCTGGGCATGTGCGGCCACGGCACCATCGGCCTGGTGGCCTCTCTCGCCCACCTGGGCCGCATCGGCCCGGGCACCCATGCCATCGAGACCCCGGTCGGCACCGTGCACGCCACCCTGCACGAGGACCGCTCGGTCAGCGTGCGCAACGTGCCGGCCTACCGTTATCGGCGAGCCGTGGCGCTGGAAGTGGCGGGCATCGGCCAGGTGGTCGGTGATATCGCCTGGGGCGGCAACTGGTTCTTCCTGATCGCCGAGCACGGCCTCGATGTCGCCAGCGACAACCTCGAGGCATTGACCGCCTACAGCTTCGCCGTACAGCAGACGCTGGAGCAGCAAGGCATCCGCGGCGAGGACGGCGGCCTGATCGACCATATCGAACTGTTCGCCGACGACGCCCATGCCGACAGCCGTAACTTCGTCCTGTGCCCCGGCAAGGCCTACGACCGCTCGCCCTGCGGCACCGGTACCAGCGCCAAGCTGGCGTGCCTGGCGGCCGATGGCAAGCTGCAACCGGGACAGGTCTGGCGTCAGGCCAGCATCCTTGGCAGCGAGTTCGAAGGCTCCTACGAGGCCGCCGGCGAGCGCATCGTGCCGACCATCCGTGGGCGGGCACACATCAGCGCCGAAGCGACCCTGATCCTCGAACAGGACGACCCGTTCGCCTGGGGCATCCGCCTGTGAACGAAGGCGCGGTGGCCGACGTGATCGTGATCGGTGCCGGCATCGTCGGCGCCGCCTGCGCCCAGGCCCTGGCCCACCGGGGCCTCGACGTGCTGGTGCTGGATGCCGGGTTGCCGAATGCCACAGCGGCGGGCATGGGCCACCTGCTGGTGCTCGATGACAACCCGGCCGAACTGGCGCTGAGCCAATACTCGGTGCAACGCTGGCGCGAGCACGCGCCCAAGCTGCCCGAGGGCTGCGCCTATCGCAACAACGGCACCCTGTGGATCGCGGCCAACGCCGAGGAAATGGCCGTGGCCGAAGCCAAGCACCACAACCTGCAGGCCCACGGCATCGCCTGTGAGCTGCTCGACGGCCAGACCCTGCACGAACGCGAACCGCAACTGCGCGAAGGGCTCGAGGGCGGCCTGCTGATTCACGGCGACGGCATTCTCTACGCCCCGGCCACCGCCCGCTGGATGCTCGAGACCGCGGGCATTCGCCAGCGTCGGGCGCGGGTCCGCGAAATCGACGGCCAGCGCGTACGGCTCGACAACGGTCACTGGCTCGCGGCCGGTGCCGTGGTGCTGGCTAATGGCGTGCAGGCTGACGAGCTGTGTCCGGAGCTGCCCATCGAGCCGAAGAAGGGGCATCTGCTGATCACCGACCGCTATCCCGGCAGCGTCACCCATACCCTGGTGGAGCTGGGTTATGTCACCAGCGCCCACAACGCCAAGGGGCCATCCACCGCCTGCAACATTCAGCCACGCCCGACGGGTCAGTTGTTCATCGGCGCCTCGCGGCAGTTCGGCACCCGCGACCTCGCAGTCGAGAGCTGGATGCTGGCGAAGATGCTCAAGCGTGCCGTCGAGTACCTGCCGGGCCTGGCCCGACTCAACGCCATCCGTGCCTGGACCGGTCTGCGTGCCGCGAGTCCCGACGGCCTGCCGCTGGTGGGTGAGCACCCGCGGCGCAAGGGTCTGTGGCTGGCCGTCGGCCATGAAGGACTGGGCGTCACCACGGCCCCCGGCACCGCCGATCTGCTGGTCGGGCAACTGTTCAACGAAACGCTGCCGCTGGATGCCACTCCCTACCTGCCCCAGCGCTTTCCAGGAGTCTCGGCCCATGCCTGAACTGATACTGGACGGCCGCGCCCTGCGCGTCGCCGATGGCACCACCGTGGCCGCCGCACTGGCCCTGGGCGGTGACGGCTGCAGTCGTACGTCGGTGAGCGGCCGCCGTCGGGCACCGCTGTGCGGCATGGGTATCTGCCAGGAGTGCCGGGTCAGTATCGATGGCTACCGCCGCCTGGCCTGCCAGACCTTGTGCCAGGACGGCATGCGTGTGGAGACCCGGCCATGAGCGAAACCACCGACCTGCTGATCATCGGTGCCGGTCCGGCCGGCATAGCCGCCGCCCTCGCCGCCGCCCCCAGTGGCGCACGCATCACCCTGATCGACGACAATCCACTGACCGGCGGGCAGATCTGGCGTGACGGGCCACAGGCCAAGCTGCCGCCCCTGGCCCGGCAGTTGCGCGAGCGCCTGCAACATTGCGCCAATGTGCAGCACCATCCCGCCACCCGGGTGATCGCCCGCAGTGGCCCGAAACGGCTGTTGCTCGAAGACCCGCAACGGGGCTGGCAGATCGGCTACGACAACCTGATCCTCTGCACCGGGGCCCGCGAACTGCTACTGCCTTTCCCCGGCTGGACCCTGCCCGGCGTCACCGGTGCCGGTGGCCTGCAGGCGCTGGTCAAGGGCGGCCTGCCGGTGAACGGCGAACGCCTGGTGATCGCCGGTAGCGGCCCGTTGCTACTCGCCAGCGCCGCCACGGCGCGACAGGCCGGGGCGCGGATCCAGCGAATCGCCGAACAGGCTTCGCGGGCCGCCGTCGCCGGTTTTGCCGCACAGTTGCCGCGTTGGCCACACAAGGGGCTGCAAGCCTTCGCTCTGTTCGACCGCCATTACCGCACCGATACCCACGTGATTGCCGCCCTCGGCAACGACCGCCTGGAAGGTGTGCGCCTGCGGCAGCACGGCAGAATCGTCGAAGTGGCTTGCGAACGACTGGCCTGCGGCTTCGGCCTGATCCCCAACAGCCAGCTCGGCCAGGCCCTGGGCTGTGCACTCGCCGGCCAGGCCATCGCCGTCGACGACTGGCAGGCCAGCAGCCTTGCCGATCATTACGCCGCCGGCGAATGCACCGGTTTCGGTGGCAGCGAGCTGGCCCTGGTCGAAGGCGCGATCGCCGGGCATGCAGCCGTGGGCGAGCGGCAGGCCGCCCGCGCCCTGTGGTCGCGGCGGGCACGCTGGCAGGGTTTTGCCGACCGCCTGAACCGGGCCTTTGCCCTCGACCCACGGCTCAAGTCCCTGGCCGAGCCGGACACCCTGGTCTGCCGTTGCGAGGATGTCAGCTACGCCGAACTGCTCGGCCACCGCGACTGGCGCGAGGCCAAGCTGGCCAGCCGTTGCGGCATGGGCGCCTGCCAGGGCCGCGTGTGTGGTGGTGCGACCACCCACCTGTTTGGCTGGCAGGCTGCGGCACCGCGCCCACCGTTCGGCCCGGCACGCATCGACACCCTGTTGCACCTGGACGACACCCCACCGGCATGAAGCGTGGCACGGGGCTTTCGGCAACCCCGACGGATCACTATGATCCCGGGGGTTGCCACCAGATGCCTGCCGCCATGTATTATGCCTCGCTCAACAGCTTCAAGCCCTGCGACCTGCCCACGCTGCTGAACAGCCTGCACAGCATCGCGCCGTTGCTCGACACCCTGGCGGACGTGGTGTTCTTCATCAAGGACAGCCAGGCCCGCTATGCCTTCGCCAACCAGACCCTGGCCCGACGCTGTGGTTTCAAGCACACCGAAGCGTTGTTGGGGCTGACCGCCGACCGGGTGTTCCCCGAGCGCTTCGGTGCCTCCTACACCGAACAGGATCGCCGGGTACTGGGCAGCGGCCGTGAACTGGCCGACCAGTTGGAACTGCACCTCTACTACGGCAACCAGCCGATCTGGTGCCTGACCCACAAGGTGCCCTTGCGCGACCCGCAGGGACAGATCGTGGGCCTGGCGGGGGTTTCCCGCGACCTGCAGTTGCCGCAGTCGAACCATCCGTCCTTTCCGAAAGTCGCCGCGGTGGATGCGTACATCCGCGAGCATTTTTCCCAGCCCATCAGCCTGGCCGAACTGACCGGCATCGCCGGCCTGTCGGTGGCCCAGTTGGAGCGCCAGTGCAAGCGGATCTTCCAACTCACGCCCCGGCAGATGATTCACAAGGCGCGTCTGGAGGAAGCCTCGCAACTGTTGGTGCAGGCCGACCTGCCGATCACCGAGATCGCCCTGCGCTGCGGTTACACTGACCACAGTGCCTTCAGCCGCCAGTTCCGGGCGCTGACCGGGTTGTCGCCGAGCCATTATCGCGAGACGCATCGGCAGCAGTGACGTCAGGGCGGGTGTCTGGTCAGGAGGCCGAGGGTGGACTTGAGGAGCCATTCGCGGGCAAGCCGCGAACGGCCGCCACTGTGTTCCTTTAAGGCGCGCTTTCGCCCTCGTCTGCTCCCTTCTGTAACACCACCCTTCCCCCCGCCTTGACCCACGGCGCCCACCAGCCCCCCCTAAGCCAAGGCTCTGCAACGAATTTCCCTGTCCAGCTGGAATCAGGCACAGTCATTGCTAATCTAATATCGTATACGAAATTCATAATACGATAACCAACACCACTCACCGACAAACGAGGCTTCCATGAAAAATCCCGTTTTTGCCGCAGCGCTCAGTGTGGTTCTCAGCTCTTGCTTCATCGCCACGGCCCAGGCCGACAAGCTCGATGACATCATCAGTTCGGGCAAGCTGCGTTGCGCCGTGACACTCGACTTCCCGCCGATGGGCTCGCGTGATGCCAACAACAAGCCGGTGGGCTTCGACGTCGACTATTGCAACGACCTAGCGAAAGTCCTCGGCGTCACTGCCGAAGTCGTCGAAACGCCGTTTGCCGATCGTATCCCGGCCCTGATGTCCGACCGCGTCGACGTCATCACCGCCTCCACCTCCGACACCCTCGAACGGGCCAAGACCATTGGCATGAGCATCCCCTACTTCGCCTTCCAGATGGTGGTGCTGACCCGCGAGGACACCGGCATCAGCAAGTACGAGGATCTCAAGGGCAAGAATGTCGGCAACACCAGCAGCACCTACGAAGCCATCGCCCTGGAGAAGGACCAGAAGAGCTGGGGCAGCGGCAGCTTCCGTGCCTACCAGTCGCAGAACGACACCATCCTGGCCGTGGCCCAGGGCCACATCGACGCCACCGTGGTCACCAACACCGTGGCCGCCGCGACGCTCAAGTCCGGCAAGTACAAGGGCCTGAAGGTCGTTGGCAACGCCCCGTACGTGATCGACTATGTGTCGCTGGGTGCCGCCCGCAACGAGTACGGCCTGATCAACTACCTCAACCTGTTCGTCAACCAGCAGGTACGGACCGGGCGCTACAAGGAACTGTTCACCAAGTGGGTCGGCACCGAGATTCCACCGACCGACCTGACCGTTCCCCACGTCTACTACTGAGGACCGCTCGATGCCCAGCACGCCCACTGTCCTGAGCGGACGCAGTCTGGTCGAAGGGTCTGCCCAAGGTCCCCTGCTGTTCGCCGATGTCGGCCTGAGTTTCTGGGGTGGCGTCGATCCGTTCAGCGGCGAGGTGATCGATCGCCATCATCCCCTCAGCGGCCAGCACCTGAGCGGCTGTGTGCTGGCATTGCCCAGCGGGCGCGGCTCCTGCACCGGCAGCAGCGTCATGATGGAGGCGATCAGCAACGGCCATGCGCCTGCCGCCCTGGTGCTGGCCGAGGCCGATGAGATCCTGACGTTGGGTGTGTGGGTGGCCCAGGTGATTTTCGACCGCTCGCTGCCGGTGCTGTGCATCGGCAGGGAGGCCTTTGCCGCCTTGCGCGGCCAGGCCTTCGCCCGGGTGGAAAATACTCGCCTGAGCCTGTTCGATGCCTGTCCCACGGATGGCTGGCAGGTCACGCCAACGCCTCCCTCCTTTCGCCCGGCAATCGGCAGCGTCGAACTCAGCGAGTACGACCGCAGCCTGCTGGACGGCCACTATGGCAAGGCCGCCCAGGTGGCCATGCAGATCGTCCTGCGAATGGCCGGGCTGCAAGGTGCCACAGCCCTGCTGGACGTGACCCAGGCCCATATCGATGGCTGCATCTATACGGGCCCGGCGAGCCTGCGCTTTGCCGAACAACTGGTGCAATGGGGCGCGCGGGTACGCGTCCCGACCACCCTCAATTCCATCTCCGTGGACCAGCGGCGCTGGCGCGAGCTGGGGGTCGACGCGGCCCTCGGCGAGCCCGCCAGCGCCCTGGGTAACGCCTACATGGCCATGGGCGCGCAACTGAGCTACACCTGTGCGCCGTACCTGCTCGACAGCGCCCCCAAGGCCGGCGAGCAGATCGTCTGGGCCGAATCCAACGCCGTGGTCTACGCCAACAGCGTGCTCGGTGCCCGGACCCAGAAATACCCCGATTACCTGGACATCTGCATCGCCCTGACCGGCCGCGCCCCATTGACCGGCTGCCACCTGGCCGAACGGCGCAAGGCACAGTTGCAGATCGAGGTGCCAACCTTGAAGGCGTTGGACGATGCGTTCTACCCGCTGCTCGGCTACCACATCGGCACGCTGTGCGGCAGCCGTATCCCCCTGGTGCGCGGGCTGGAACGCAGCCGGCCCGGCCTCGACGATCTCAAGGCGTTTGGCGCCGCGTTCGCCACCACTTCGGCGGCACCCCTGTTCCATATCGCCGGGGTCACCCCCGAAACGCTCGATCCGGCACAGGTGGCGGATGCATCGCTGCCTGTGGAGCGCATCGACCTGGCCGGGCTGCTGGAAAGCTGGCACGAACTCAACAGCGCCCGCAGCCCATCGGTGGATGTCATCTCGCTGGGCAATCCGCACTTCTCCCTCGGCGAGTTCGCCCACCTGGCGCGGTTGTGCCAGGGCCGACACAAGCATCCGTCGGTGGTCATGGCGATCACCTGTGGCCGCGCGGTGCTGGAACAGGCCCGTGCGGCGGGATATCTGGAGCCGATCGAAGCCTTCGGCGCTACGCTGATCACCGACACCTGCTGGTGCATGGTCGGCGAACCGGTGATCCCGCCGGGCGCCCGCACGCTGATGACCAACTCCGGCAAGTACGCCCACTACGCTCCCGGCCTGGTCGGGCGCAGCGTGCACTTCGCCAGCCTCGCCGAATGCGTCGACAGCGCCTGCACCGCCCAGGCCAGTGGGCGCCTGCCGGCCTGGTTGCAACAGGAGGAAGCGGCCCATGTTTAATTTCAGCTACACCTTCCAGTGGCGCGCGGCGTTCCGCGCCCTGCCCGACATGCTCAGCGGCGCCTGGGTGACCTTCGAGACCGCCGCCCTGTCGATGATCTTCGGCGTGCTGATCGCCCTGACCCTGACAGTGATGCGCGAGGCCAGACAACCGTTGCCGCGCGGTTTCGCCAACGGCTGGGTGTCGATCGCCCGCAACACCCCATCACTGTTCCAGATCTACATCCTGTATTTCGGCCTCGGCTCGCTGGGGCTGCATGTCAGTTCCTGGTTCGCACTGCTCGCCGGGATCACCTTCAACAACGCCGGCTACCTGGCGGAGAACTTCCGTGGCGGCCTCAAGGCGGTGCCCGGCACCCAGATGCGCGCCGCGCGCTCGCTGGGCATGAGCGCCTTCCAGGCCTACCGGATGATCGTCGTGCCGCAGTTGCTGCGGGTGGTGTTCTACCCCCTGACCAACCAGATGGTCTGGGCGGTGCTGATGACCTCCCTGGGGGTGGTGGTGGGGCTCAACAACGACCTGACCGGGGTGACCCAGGAATACAACGTCAAGACGTTCCGCACCTTCGAATACTTCGCCATCGCGGCGGTGCTGTATTACCTGATCGCCAAGGCGATCGTCGCGATAGCCCGGCTGTTGTCCTGGCGGCTGTTCCGTTACTGAGGGGGTCTGCTCGATGTTCTCTACCAGTCTTACCGCCAATGACCTGCTGTTCCTGCTCAGCGGCGCGTGGGTCACGCTGCAACTGACGTTCTGGGCGATCCTGCTGGGCAGCGTCGCCGGCCTGTTGTTCGGCCTGCTGCGCGCACTGCTGCCGCGGGTGAGCTTGCCGCTGGCCTGGGTGCTGGACGTGTTTCGCAGCGTGCCGCTGCTGATCCAGTTCGTCCTGTTCAACTCGTTCAAGAGCATCCTGGGCCTGAAGATCAGCGCCTTTTCGGTCGGCTGCATCGTGCTGGGCATCTACGCCGCCGCGTACTTCACCGAGATCGTGCGCAGCGGCGTGCTGTCGGTGCCGCCGAGCGTGCGCCGGGCCAGCCGCTCGCTGGGGCTGAGCTACCTGCAGGACCTGCGCTGGATCGTCCTGCCGATGGCCACGCGGGTGGCCTTCCCCGGCTGGCTGAACCTGGTGCTGGGGGTCATGAAGGACACCGCGCTGGTGATGTGGATCGGCATCATCGAGCTGTTGCGCGCCTCGCAGACCATCGTCACGCGCATCCAGGAACCGCTGCTGGTGCTGTGCATCGCGGGCCTTATCTACTACGTCATGAGCCTGGTGGTCGCTCGCCTGGGCGCTCGTCTGGAAAGAAGGTGGCAAGAAAATGATTGAGATCGACAACGTACACAAATCCTTCGGCGACCTGGAAGTGGTCAAGGGCGTCAGCCTGACGGTGAACAAGGGCGAGGTGGTGTCGATCATCGGTGGCTCCGGTTCCGGCAAGTCGACCCTGCTGATGTGCATCAACGGCCTGGAATCGATCCACAAGGGCAGCATCCGCGTCGACGGCATCGAGGTCCACGACCGCGCCACCGACCTGAACAAGTTGCGGCAGAAGATCGGCATCGTGTTCCAGCAGTGGAACGCCTTTCCGCACCTGACGGTGCTGGAGAACGTGATGCTGGCGCCGCGCAAGGTGCTCGGCAAGAGCCGGCAGGACGCCGAGGAACTGGCGGTGCGCCAGCTGACCCATGTCGGCCTGGGCGACAAGCTCAAGACCTTTCCCGGCAAGCTCTCCGGCGGCCAGCAGCAGCGCATGGCGATCGCCCGCGCCCTGGCGATGTCACCGGATTACATGTTGTTCGACGAAGCCACCTCGGCACTCGACCCGCAACTGGTCGGCGAGGTGCTGGACACCATGCGCATGCTCGCCGAGGACGGCATGACCATGGTTCTGGTGACCCATGAGATCCGTTTCGCCCGGGACGTTTCCGACCGCGTGGCGTTCTTTCGCAACGGCCTGGTGCATGAGATCGGCTCGCCCGATCAGGTCATCGGCAATCCACGGCAGCCGGAGACGGCGGCGTTTCTCAAGTCGGTCAAGTAGAAATGCCCCCCAATCCCTTTAGGAGCCGGGCTTGCCCGCGAACCGCCGAAGGCGGCCGTTCACCTCGCCAGCGTCGCAGCCTGGCCGGCGCTTTCGCGGGCACGCCCGGCTCCGACAGGGGTAAGCAGACACGAAAGGAGGAGTATGCAATGCGTTCTTCGAAGATCGTTCATGTAGTCAGTTGCCATGCCGAAGGCGAAGTCGGCGATGTGATCGTCGGCGGTGTCGCCCCGCCGCCGGGCGCCACCGTGTGGGAGCAGTCACGCTGGATCGCCCAGGATGAAACCCTGCGCAACTTCGTCCTCAACGAACCGCGCGGCGGCGTGTTCCGCCACGTCAACCTGCTGGTGCCGGCCAAGGACCCGCGGGCGCAGATGGCCTGGATCATCATGGAGCCGGCCGACACGCCGCCGATGTCCGGCTCCAATTCGCTGTGCGTGTCCACGGTGCTGCTCGACAGCGGCATCCTGCCGATGACCGAACCGCAGACGCGCCTGGTGCTGGAGGCTCCCGGCGGCCTGATCGAAGCCGTAGCCGAATGCCGGGACGGCAAGGTCCAGCGGGTGGAAATCAGGAATGTGCCGTCGTTCGCCGACCGCCTCGACGCCTGGATCGAAGTCGAAGGCCTGGGCTCGCTCCAGGTCGATACGGCCTACGGCGGCGACAGTTTCGCCATCGTCGACGCCCGGCGCCTGGGTTTTGCGATTCGCCCCGATGAGGCCCGGGATCTGGTCGAGACCGGCCTGAGGATCACCCGTGCCGCCAACGAACAACTGGGTTTCGTCCACCCGCTGAACCCGGACTGGTCGCATATCTCCTTCTGCCAGATCGCCGCCCCGGTGATCTACGAGAACGGTATCGCCACGGCTGCCAACGCGGTGGTGATTCGCCCCGGCAAGATCGACCGCTCGCCCTGCGGTACCGGCTGCTCGGCGCGCATGGCGGTGCTACAGGCCAAGGGGGTGCTGAAGGTCGGCGAACGCTTCATCGGCCGCTCGATCATCGGCTCCGAGTTCCACTGCCGCATCGACTCACAGACCGAGCTGGCCGGGCGTACGGCGATCTATCCGTGCCTGTCCGGCCGGGCCTGGATCACCGGTACCCACCAGTTGCTGCTCGACCCCGCTGACCCGTGGCCACAGGGCTATCGACTGTCGGACACCTGGCCGGGAGCCTGAGACCCACTGATTAAATACCCATGCACGACCTTGCGGCGCTGGAACGGCGCCCGCAGAGACACACGAATCGCAGATTTTTATCAACCACATCGTATACGAAATACAATTAACCCAGGAGTCCATCATGAGTAAACGCATCAACTGGAGCGGCGTCTTCCCCGCGGTCACCACCCAATTCAACGACGACTTTTCCATCAACCTGGAAAAGACTCACCAAGTGATTTCCAACGTGATCCGCGATGGCGTCTCGGGCCTGGTGGTCTGTGGCTCGGTCGGCGAAAACACCTCGCTGACCGCCGAGGAAAAGATCGCCGTCACCGAAGTCGCGGTGGCCGCCTCCGGGGGCCGGGTGCCGGTGATCTGCGGTGTGGCCGAGTTCACCAGCGTGCAAGCGGCCAAGGTCGCGAACTCGGTGCGCAAGGTCGGGGTCGACGGGGTCATGCTGATGCCGGCGCTGGTCTATGGCTCCAAGCCGTTCGAGACCGCCGAGCACTTTCGCTACGTGGCCAGGCATGCCGACGTGCCGCTGATGGTCTACAACAACCCGCCGATCTACAAGAACGACGTCACCCCGGACATCCTGATTTCCCTGGCCGACTGCGACAACGTGGTGTGCTTCAAGGACTCCTCCGGCGACACCCGCCGTTTCATCGACGTGCGCAATGAAGTCGGCGATCGGTTCGTGCTGTTCGCCGGTCTCGACGACGTGGTGCTGGAGAGTATCGCAGTGGGCGCCGAGGGTTGGGTGTCGGGGATGTCCAACGTGTTTCCCAAGGAAGGCGAAACTATCTTCCGCCTGGCCAAGGCCGGGCGCTTCGCCGAGGCGATGCCGATCTATGAATGGCTGATGCCGATCCTGCACCTCGATGCGCGGCCTGACCTGGTGCAATGCATCAAGCTGTGCGAAGCCATCGCCGGCCGCGGCAGCGCCCTGACCCGCCCGCCGCGCCTGGCACTGCCGGAGGCCGATCGGCTGTTCGTCGAGCAGATCATGGCCAAGGCCCTGGCCAACCGACCGGTGTTGCCGGACGTGGGGCTCTGAGCTCGGAGCCGGGGCAGCCTGCCAATCGGCTCCGGCTGTCCCGGCCTCTTCGCGGGCAAGCCCGGCTCCTACAGAGGCTGTGTCGAATTCAGGTCATGTGGACGACGCAAAACGCCAGGAGCCGGGCTCGCCCGCGAATAATTCGGCACAGCTACCGGGTCAGAACTCATTGTTTTACCGGTTTGAGTTCAATGATCTTGCCGTTGGTGATTGCCACCAGCACATACTGATTCTTGATTTTCACCCACTGGCTGTCCTCCTCCGGAGCATGCAGGCCGCGTTTCTTCCAGTCATGCAGCGCCTGTGACTCACGCTGGTAAACCGCCGGGGCGCGGTCGCCGACCACCAGCTCACCGCTGCTGAAAGTGGAAGGGACTTTTTCATCGGAGGACTGCGCCGCCTGCAGCGGCAGTGTCACAACGGCCGAACAGGCCACCAGGGACAATCCGGCAATCAGGGATTTCACGGTCATGGACGACTCCTTGGCTCAAGACGGATGCAAAGGGTCTGACCGCGGCACAGGAAAATCATTCGATTCAACGGGGCCTGTGAAAGCCGGATGCAAAAACGCCACTCGGGTGAGTGGCGTTTCTGTGAGACTCGAAACTCGATCAGGGTCGCTTACAGCGCCATGTCGGATTTCGGATCCTCAGCCTTGGGCTTGTCGGTCGCAGCCGGGGCTGCAGCCGGTGCCGCCGCGGTCTGGCCAATCACCGGAGGAGTGGTCAGTTGCAGGACCTCGGCGGTGTAGTTCCACTCTTTCTGCACGGCTTCAGGGTTGCCGTTCAGCTTGGTGCCGTAGCTGGGAATGATCTGGTGCAGCTTTTCCTGCCAGGCAGGGGTCGCCACCTTGTCCTTGAACACCTTCTCCAGCACGCTCAGCATGATCGGCGCAGCGGTCGAGGCACCTGGCGAGGCACCCAGCAGGCCGGCGATGCTGTTGTCCTTGGCGGCAACGACTTCGGTGCCGAGTTTCAGGACGCCGCCCTTCTCTTCGTCACGCTTGATGATCTGCACGCGCTGACCGGCCTGCCACAGGCGCCAGTCTTCCTTCTTCGCCTCGGGGAAGTACTCTTTCAGGGCGTTGAAGCGGTCGTCATCCGACATCATCAGTTGGCCGCCCAGGTACTGGACCAGGTCGAACTGATCGATACCCACGCGGGTCATCGGCCAGATGTTGTGGGTGGTGGTGCTGGTCAGCAGGTCGAAGTACGAACCGTTCTTCAGGAACTTGGTGGAGAAGGTCGCGAATGGGCCGAACAGGATCACGCGCTTGCCATCCAGCACACGGGTGTCCAGGTGCGGAACCGACATGGGCGGTGCACCGGTCGAAGCGATGCCGTAGGCCTTGGCCATGTGCTTGAGCGCGATGTCCTGGTTGTCGGTCACCAGGAACGAACCACCGACCGGGAAGGCCGCGTAGTCGTTGGCTTCCGGGATACCGGACTTCTGCAGCAGGTGCAGCGCGCCGCCACCGGCACCGATGAACACGAACTTGGCGTCGGCCGCGGTTTCGCTGCCGTCCTTCAGGTTCTTGTAGGTCACGTGCCAGGAGCCGTCTTCGTTGCGCTTGATGTCCTGCACTTCGCTGGACAGCTTCAGGGTGAAGTTCGGCTGCTGTTGCAGGTGGGCAACGTACTGGCGGGTGATCTCGCCGAAGTTCACGTCGGTGCCGATCGGCGTCCAGGTCGCGGCGATCTTCTGCTTCGGATCGCGCCCTTGCATCATCAGCGGGACCCACTTCTTGATCTGCTCCTGATCTTCGCTGTACTGCATGCCGCTGAACAGCGGGCTGGTCTGCAGTGCCGCGTAACGATCGCGCAGGAACTTGACGTTGTCGTCACCCCACATGAAGCTCATGTGCGGGGTGGAGTTGATGAACGAGTGCGGGTTCTTCAGCACGCCCTGGCGCACCTGCCAGGACAGGAACTGACGGGTGATCTGGAACGACTCGTTGATCTCGATCGCCTTGGAGATGTCGATCTTGCCGTCCTTGCCATACGGGGTGTAGTTCGACTCGGCCAGGGCAGAGTGACCGGTACCGGCGTTGTTCCAGCCGTTGGAGCTTTCTTCGGCGACGCCGTCGAGACGCTCGATCATTTCCATCGACCAGTCGGGCTGCAGCTCGTTCAGCCAGATACCCAGGGTCGAGCTCATGATCCCGCCGCCGATCAGCAGCACATCGACCTTCTTGGATTCGGCCGCGAACGAGGACGATGCCCCGATCGACAAGGCCAGGCCCAATAGCGCCGTGTTCACTTTTTTCAACATATTGTCATCCTACGATAGAACGCCATCCGCTCCTCCGCTCTCGTTCATGCAGGGCCACGACGCACGGAAATACCGTGGACTCCCGCACTCGAAAAACTGGAGGATGGGCACACAAGGCCGCCAAGAATGGCTCGGCCTCACTTTTTATGTCGCTCCTGCGCTGACTTCTTGTCGTTCTTGGCTTCAGCTGACTTGAGTGACACGAATTCTGTTGGTGCGTGGTCGCACACGCTGCCGGCAGCACGGCCGCCGGCTCCGGCACCATCCGACGGACAAGCCGGTCGGCGACCGGAGAGTCGTCAAATACGCGGCTTTGAGGGCAGTCTGGCTTCGCAGGGACGAAGAGACTGGCCAGCATCAATGGTGGCAGAAATGCCATTGTCTACTGCACGCGCACATACGTCAAAAAAAGTGTCGTTTTCTTACCTTTTTTAGACCAAAGATCGACAGCTCTTTGACAAAAACCGTGGTAGCCGAATAGGACGATTGCACGCTGCCGGTCACCTGCCCGATCGCTTCCGCGGATGAATCCGCGAAAGCGACAGCACCGACAACGCCTCTGCCGCTGAAACCAAACCGTCATCACTCCTTTATCTGTTCGCCATCTTCGCCCCGTACTGTCGCCCCCAATGAGATCGATCTCAAGGACGCGACAATGAGCGATTTGAAAGAAGTGGCCCGCCTGGCCGGCGTTTCCCGGGCGACCGCCGCCCGCACCTTCGCCACCCCCGAGGTGGTGCGTCCGGCGACCCGCGAGCAGGTCTTCGCCGCCGCCCGCGAACTGGGCTTTCGTCCCAACCACCTGGGCCGCCAGTTGCGCCTGCAGCAGACCAACCTGATCGGCGTGGTGGTGCCCAACCTGCTCAACCCGGTGTTCGCCGAACAGTTCCAGGCCATGGAGCGCGCCGCCAGTGCCTGGGGCTACAACCTGCTGCTGGCGACCACCGACTACGCCGCCGAACGCGAAAGCGCAGTGGTCGAGCAACTGCTGCGCCAGCGGGTCGACGGCCTGATCCTGACCGTCACCGACGCCGAGCAGAACACAGTGCTGGAAAGCCTGGCCTGCGAGGACACGCCATTCGTGCTCGCCTACCACCAGCCGGACAACACCGACTACTGCGCGGTCTCGGTCGACAACCGCGCCGGCATGGCCCTGGCGACCCGCTACCTGCTGGAAGCCGGCCACACACGGATCGGCATGGTCGCCGGCCCCGCCCTGCAATCGGACCGCGCCCGCCTGCGCTATGCCGGCTACTGCGACGCCATGCAGCAAGCTGGCCGGGCGCCCCTGCCGGTCATCGAGATGCCGGCGCATATCCGCGCCGACTTCGCCGCCATCGAGCCTTTGCTGCGTGGCCCGCAGCCGCCCAGCGCACTGGTCTGCTCCAACGACCTGCTGGCGATCAGCCTGATCGCCGAACTGCGTCGCAATGGCTGGGGCGTACCCGAACAACTGTCGGTCATCGGTTTCGACGGCATCGCCATCGGCACCCAGATGCATCCGACCCTGTGCAGCGTGGTGCAGCCGATCACCACCCTGGCGAACACCGCGATCGAACACCTGCTGGCCCGCATCAACGGTGCCAGCCCCACCTCCCAATGCCTGCCCTGTCATATCCGGCCCGGCGAAAGCATGCGGCCCTACGAGGAAACGCTCCATGACCCAGTTCCGTAAGACCCTGGCCGCCCTGCTGCTCGGCGGTATCGCCAGCCTCGCCCACGCCGCAGAAACCGCGATCTGCTACAATTGCCCGCCCGAATGGGCCGACTGGGGCAGCCAGCTCAGGGCGATTGCCGACAGCACCGGGGTGCAGGTGCCGCTGGACAACAAGAACTCCGGCCAGGCCCTGGCGCAGATAGTCGCCGAACGCGCCGCGCCGGTCGCCGACGTGGTCTACTACGGCGTGACCTTCGGCCTGCAGGCGCAGAAAGCCGGAGTGCTGGGCGAATACAAGCCCCGGCACTGGGACGAGATTCCCGCCGGCCTCAAGGATCCGGCCGGGCACTGGTTCGCCATTCACTCGGGTACCCTCGGCCTGATGGTCAACGTCGACGCCCTCGGCGGCCTGCCCGTGCCACAAGGCTGGGCCGACCTGCTCAAGCCCGAATACAAGGGCATGGTCGGCTACCTCGACCCGTCCAGCGCCTTCGTCGGCTACGTCTCGGCGGTGGCGATCAACCAGGCCATGGGTGGCACCCTCGACAACTTCGCACCGGCCATCGACTACTTCCGGAAACTGGCGAAAAACGCGCCGATCGTGCCCAAGCAGACCGCCTATGCGCGGGTGCTCTCGGGTGAACTGCCGATCCTGGTCGACTACGACTTCAACGCCTACCGTGCCCGCTACAAGGACCAGGCCAACGTCGCCTTCGTGATCCCGAAGGAAGGCAGCCTCAGCGTGCCCTACGTGATGAGCCCGGTCGGCAACGCCCCGCATCGCGCCAATGCCGAGAAGGTCCTGGACTTCGTGCTCTCCGACCAGGGCCAGGCCCTGTGGGCCAATGCCTACCTGCGCCCGGTACGGCAGATGAAAATGCCGGCGGACGTGGCCGCGCGCTTTCTGCCGGACAGCGACTATGCCCGTGCCGGCGTGGTCGACTACGAGCACATGGCCGCCGTGCAGGAAGCCTTCGCCGCCCGCTACCTGAGCGAGGTGAAGTAAGTGTCGCGGGTGCTCGACGATCACCTGACCGCCCGCCCCCGCGGCTGGCCACGGCTGCGCCTGTCAGCGGCGGCGACCTGGCCCCTGGCGCCGGCCATGGCACTGTTGCTGGCGTTCTGGTTGCTGCCGCTGGCCCATCTGGTGCTGCTCGGTGCACAGGATCGTGATGCCGGCGGCAGCGGCTACTGGCAGGTGCTGAGTAGCGCGCAGTACCTGGGCAGCCTGTTGCAGACTGTCCTGCTGGCGCTGGTGACGACCCTGGCGGCGCTGCTGGTCGGAGGCATCAGCGGGGTGTTCCTGGCTCGCCAGCGGTTCTTCGGCCGTTCGCTGCTGGTGGCGCTGCTGACGTTCCCCCTGGCCTTTCCGGGCGTGGTGGTGGGTTTCCTGGTGATCCTGCTCGCCGGTCGCCAGGGCCTGTTCGCCCAGCTCGGCCTGCACCTGGCCGGCGAGCGCTGGATCTTCGCCTATTCCCTGACCGGACTGTTCCTCGGTTATCTGTACTTCTCCATTCCACGGGTGATCCTCACCGTGATGGCCGCCTGCGAAAGCCTCGACCACAGCCTGGAGGAAGCCGCGCGGTCCCTCGGCGCCGGGCTCTGGCAAGTGGTTCGCGACGTGATCGTGCCGGGCCTGGCACCGGCGCTGGTGTCCTGCGGGGCAATCTGCTTCGCCACCGCGATGGGTGCCTTCGGTACCGCCTTCACCCTCGGCACGCGCCTGAACGTCACCCCGGTGGCGATCTACAACGTGTTCACCAACTACGCCAATTTCGCCGTGGCCGCGGCACTGTCGGTGGTGCTCGGTGGCGTGACCTGGCTGTTATTGCTGCTGGCCCGCCGATGGGTCAAGCCGTCGGGGAGCGTACTGTGAAACGTTCGAAGCTGTTCTGTGCGCAACTGGCGTTCACCCTGCTGGTCTGCACCTTCATGCTGGTGCCGGTGCTGTTGTCACTGCTCGCCGGGCTCACCCGCAACTACTTTCAGGGCCCGTCCAGTGGCCTGACGTTCGCCTGGCTGGCACAGGTCTGGCAGGCCTATGCCGGTACCGTCCGGCTGTCGCTGCAACTGGCCCTGGCCTGCGCCGTGTGCGTGTGCGTCATCGGCGTACCGGCCGCCTATGCCCTGGTGCGGATGAACAACCGCTTCAGCCGCGCCTTCGAGGAACTGATGGTGCTGCCGGTGGCGATGCCCGGCCTGGCCAGTGCCCTGGCACTGCTGCTGACCTACGGCCAGTTCGGTGCCTTTCGCGGCAGTTGGCTGTTCATCCTGGTCGGGCATGTGCTGTTCACCCTGCCCTTCCTGGTTCGCCCGGTCATGGCGGTGATGCAGCGCCAGCAGTTGCCGCTGCTCGAAGAGGCCGCGGCCAGCCTGGGCGCCGGTCCCTGGCGGCGCTTCTTCAACGTGGTGGTGCCCAACAGCCGTGCCGGCATTCTCGCCGGTGTACTGATGGTGATCACCCTGTCCCTGGGCGAATTCAACCTGACCTGGATGCTCCATACCCCGATGACCAAGACCCTGCCCGTGGGCCTGGCCGACAGCTACGCCTCGGCGCGGCTGGAAGTCGCCAGTGCCTACACGCTGATTTTCCTCTTGCTGATCGTGCCACTGCTGATTGCGGTGCAGGCCCTCAGCGCCCGTCTGTCCCGTGGAGAACGCCCATGACCGGCACCCCGATTCGCCTGCAAGGCTGCCGCAAGTCCTTTGCCGACGGCACGATTGCCCTGCACCAGCTGGACCTGGAGATCGAACCCGGCGAAATCCTGGCGATCCTCGGCCCCTCCGGCTGTGGCAAGACCACCACTCTGCGCCTGATCGCCGGCCTGGAGCGTCCCGACAGCGGCCAGGTGTACTTTGGTCAACAGGAGGTCACCGGCCTGCCCATCGAGCGCCGCGACGTCGGCATGGTGTTCCAGAACTATGCACTGTTCCCCCATCTAAACGTCGCCGAGAACGTGGTCTACGGGCTCAAGGTTCGTGGCGTTGCCACCGCCGAACGCAAACGGCGCTGCGCCGAGCTGCTGGAACTGGTCGGCCTTGAAACCCATGGCCAGCGCAGCATCCACGAACTGTCCGGCGGCCAGCGCCAGCGGGTCGCCCTGGCCCGCGCCCTGGCGCCACGGCCCCGGGTCCTGCTGCTGGACGAGCCGCTGGCAGCGCTGGATGCCCAGTTGCGCGAACGCCTGCGCAGCGAGCTGGACCAACTGCTGCGCAGCCTGGGCATCACCTCGGTGTTCGTCACCCACGACCAGGGCGAGGCCATGGCCCTGGGCGATCGTATCCTGGTGATGGAGCACGGCCGCGTCGCGCAACTGGGCACGCCGCGGGAGATCTACCAGAAGCCGGCCAACGCCTTCGTCGCCGGCTTCGTCGGCAATCTCAACGCCTTCACCGTGCTCGACTACCCCCACGAGGCACTGCGGGTCGACGGCGGCGAGCTGCCCTGGAACGGCGGGCAGCAGCCGACCACGGTCTACTGCCGCCCCGAGCATCTGCGGGTCATGGAACCCGGTGCCGGGCACCTGCGTGGACGGCTGCAGGGGCAGTTCTTCCAGGGGGCCCAGAGCCGCCTGCTGGTGGATGTCGGCGCGGCGCAACCGCTGCTGGTCGACAGCAGCGACCCGCAGATCCACGCCACCGGCGCAGCGATCTCCCTCGCGATCGAGCCCCAGGCGTTGTTCACCCTGCAATCGTGATGTTTTCCCCGTACGAGAGGTTTCCTTGAATTCTTCGTTTCTCATCGCCCAGATCAGCGACCTGCACCTCAAGGCCGGCCAGCGCCTGACCTACGGCGTGGTCGACACCCTCGCCGCCCTGCGCCGTGCCGTCGAGCACCTGAACGCGAGCATCCCGCGCCCGGATATCGTGGTGATCAGCGGCGACCTGGTGGACTTTGGCCGGGCGGATGAATACGCCGTGCTGGCTCCCGAGCTGGCGCGCCTGCGGATGCCCTGCTACCTGGTGCCCGGCAACCACGACCAGCGCGGGCACATGCTGGCCGGTCTGCCCGACCATCACTACCTGCCGCGCTCGGCCGACGGTCCGCTGGACTGGGTGGTGGACGAGCATCCGGTGCGCCTGATCGGTCTCGACTCGACCACACCTGGCGCCCACGGTGGCCGTATCACCGAAGCGCAACTCCAATGGCTCGACCGGCAACTGGGCCTGCGCCCGCAAGTGCCGACACTGCTGGTCCTGCACCACCCGCCCTTCATCACCGGTATCGGCCACATGGACCGCGAGTCGTTTCAGAACGCACCGGAGCTGGAAGCGGTGGTGGCGCGCCATCCGCAGGTCGAACGCCTGCTCTGCGGGCACCTGCATCGCGCCATGCAGCGTCGTTTCGGCGGCAGTGTCTGCTGTGTCTGCCCAGGCACGTCCCACCAGATCGTTCTCGACCTGCAGGACACGGCGCCAGCGCACTTCAACCTGGAGCCGGCCGGCTATCTGCTGCATGCCTGGCACCCGCAGCGTGGGCTGGTGACGCACAACGGGGTGTTCGGGGAATATGCGGGGCCGTATCCGTTTTATGACGAGAATGGGTTGATTGACTGAGCGGGGACATGATCAGGTCTGCACACCCGGGATCTCATGGCGTCTCAGGACGTGAAGGGCGCCCGTTAACATGTTATCTTTCTGCCCATCGCCACCCCTGGCGGCGACATTGCACCCATCGCAGGAACAAGCGTGCAGAGGTGGAACATGAAAGGGCTCGTCCAGAATAATGATCGCTTTCACGGACGTGACGGTTTCGGCCGTTGGGAACACGCCTTGCAGGCCCACTGCGGGGCGTTTCATTGCGAGCCGCCGCCAGGTCGAGCGATCACTGAGTTTTCCGGACAGATCATCGCACCCGCCCTCGACCCAACCCGGGTGGGTGCCCGAATCATCAGCAACAGCCCGCATATCCACCGCGACCACCACGATATCCGGCATGACGACAATGACTGCTTCTTCCTCGTCCACCAATCCAGCGGCAGTGCCCGGATAGAGCATGGCGCGCAGCAGAGCCTGCTGCAGCCGGGCGATCTGGTGCTGCTCGATGCCACCCGGCCCTGTGACATTCGCTTCCAGGGCATGGCCGGCCAATTGTCACTGATCCTGCCGCGTCACACGGTACAGCGGCTGGCATCCGGGCGCCGGCTGCTGCTCAACCGCACCCTGCGCGCCGATTCGGGACCCGGGCGAATCGCCGGTGCACTGGTCACCGAACTGTTCGAAAGCAGCAGCGACACCCCCGAAGCAACAGAGGCCATGATGGATGCACTGCTGCACCTGATTCGGCCACTGGTGAGCGAAGACATACGCCAACATCCCTCCTGCGCTCCACGGACCCAGGCGCAGTTGCTCAACAGGGCGCAACAGGTGATCAACGACGACCTCGCCAACCCCGAGCTGAGCCCGGCCCTGATTGCCCGGGCCATGGGCTGCTCGCTGCGCACGCTGCATCGGCTGTTCGCCCATGAGGGCATCACCCTTGGCCGCTACATCATGGAGCGGCGTCTGGAACGTTGCGCCGAATCGCTGGCGCAGCACGTCGACCAACAGAAGATATCGGCCGTCGCCTTCGACTGGGGTTTCAGCGACCTGAGTCACTTCTCCAGGGCGTTCAAGGCCCGCTATGGCCAGTCGCCGAAGGACTTCCGCATGGCCGCCTGCAACTGAAGAATACAGCCGGCCCCAAGGACCGGCTGCCGGGTATCAGACTTCGCTCAGGACCCGCCCCAGGTTCTGATAGACCACCGGCCTGCGCCAGCGCAGGTAGCCGGCCAGCAGCAGACCGGACAGCGCCACACCGAGCATGCCCAGCGGAATCAACTGATTGAAGATCGATTCGCCACCGGTCAGCAGGGCCATGTTGATGACGATCAGGTAGATGCCGTAACCCAGCGCGCCCGCACTCAACAGCGGCGCGATCAGCCGTTGCCAGAGATGGCTGCCCCTGGCATCGCGGTGGAAGAAGGCAATGACGGAGACGGAAGTCATCGCCTGCACGGCCAGAATACCGAGCGTGGCTGGCGTACTGCCCAACGGCAGTACCTGGGTGATCGGATCGGCGCCCTGCACTGCGCAGGCCGCAATGATCAACAGCACCAGTGCGGTCTGGAAAATGCTGGCCAACCAGGGGGTCTGATGCCGCGCGTGGGTGAGCGCGAACACCCGCGGCAGCACCCTTTCCCGTCCCAGGGCGAACAGGTAACGCGACAACGAATTGTGGAAGCTGAGCAACACGGCGAAGAGGCTGGTGATCAACAGCACATGGATCGAATCAGCGAGCAGCGGCCCTACCCACTCGTTCGCCAGGCGAAACCATACCGCACCCGGGTCCTGCTCGATGAAGGCCGTTGCATGGGATGGCCCGATGGCAACGATCATCAGCCATGACGACAGGGCGTAGAACCCCATGATGATCAAAAGCGCGAGGAAGGTCGCGCGAGGCAGTGTCTTGTGCGGTTCACGTGCTTCTTCGGCATAGATGGCGGTGGTCTCGAACCCCATGAAGGCGCCGCCCACGAACACCAGCGCCGCGCCCAATCCCGGGGCCAAGACGTTCGATGGCTGCAACGGCGCCAGGCTGAAACCCTCCGGCCCGCCCTGATGAACGATCACTGCCAGGTCGAAGACCGCAATCACCAGCAGTTCGGCGAGCATCAACCAGGCCAGGAAACGCCCGTTGAACTCGACGTTGCGGGTGCCGAAGCACAGGATCAGCGCCGCGTAGCCCATGCTGGCCGCCCACCACGAAAGGCTGATGCCGAAACTCTCCAGCGCCTGCGCGGTGAAAAAGCCGATCAGGCCATAGCAGGCGATCTGCATGCCGGCATACGCGGTGATGGCGAGGAACGCCGAGGCAGTGCCGCACGGCCGCCCCAACCCGCTGGAAACGTAGGCATAGAACGCCCCGGCGTTGCGTACGTACCGCCCCATGGCGACGAAACCCACCGCGAACAACAGGTACACCAGTCCTGCCAGCAGAAACACACCCGGCAGTCCTATGCCGTTGCCCATCAGGATCGCGGTGGGCACCACACCGACCAATCCGGTCAGCGGTCCATTGGTGGCGATCACGAAAAACACGATGCTCCACATGCCCAGGGCATTCTTGCGCAACGTGCCGGTTGTTTGAATATTCGCACTCATGGCATTCATCCGGGGTTATTGAAATTGTTGTGTCCGAACTCGGAGACGATCGGGAGTCCAGCTTAAAAGTGCTCCACCCGGGACGTCTTGGCGATAAGCGCCATTGCTTGACTGACAGTGACACCAGGCCCGCCGTATCCAATGCAGCGCGACAACGACAAACCGGCCGGTTTACTCTGCCGGCTCGATCAAAAGGAGGTAGGCGATGGATTTGAAGTTCAGCCACGTGGACGTACTGGTCGCTGACCTGGAAGCGGCCTGTCACTACTACGCCCGGATACTCCAGGCCAGGATCTCGACGACACAGGTCTGGGACCGCGGCGGCCTGCATGTGCGCTACGCCGTTGCGCTGATCGGGCAGGAACGCTTCATGCTGGTGGAGCCGCTGGCCGGCAACCTGAAGCAGCTCCTCGATACCGTGGGCGAAGGCATGATCTATCGCCACTGCTACACCACGCCGGATATCGAAAAGGCCTACGACGAACTGATCGCCTGCGGGGTCCAGCCGGAAGACGAGAACGGCAATCCCCTGACCCGCGAGGATCTGCAGTCACCCTCCGGAACGCGCATCATCTGGTTGCCCAAGCGTTTCGGGCACTTTTCCATCGAGATTCTGGAAGAGAAGACGCTCGGGGCCTTTCTCGAGAAAGCGTTTGCCTGAGATGCCCCGTGTGATTCAGGCGGCGGCCTAGAAGCCAAAGCGATACCATTTGCTCGCCTGCACGCTTGTGGCCACTTGCGGAGCCCCGGTCGCCTGTTCCACCACGATGGCCGCGGGCTCAGGCAAGCGCTTGCGGGACCAGCGAAATAACGTCGATCGGGCTTGCCTTTTAAATATGGATATCCGTATATTCGATTATCCATATATACAAGGTAGCTCCCGTGATCACTCCCCCCGAGGTCTTCAAGAACCTGGCCGACGAGACACGCGCCCGCGCCACCCTGCTGATCGCCAAGCTGGGCGAACTGTGTGTCTGCGAGCTGATGTGCGCCCTGGATGACAGCCAGCCGAAAATCAGCCGCCATCTGGCGCAACTGCGCAGCAGCGGCCTGCTGCTCGATCGCCGGCAGGGCCAGTGGGTGTATTACCGGCTCAACCCGGAACTGCCCGCCTGGGTCCACGAGATGCTGCACGTGACGTTGCAGGCCAACGCCACGTGGCTGCAGGACAATGCCGCACGCCTGCAGAACATGGACGACCGCCCCGTGCGCGCCACCTCCTGCTGCTGACAACCCACCGAGCGAGTCTTTCATGCTGGTCGCCACTGCCGTCTTCATCTTCACCCTCATTCTGGTCATCTGGCAGCCCAAGGGCCTGGGCGTCGGCTGGAGCGCCGCGCTCGGTGCGAGCATCGCACTGGCTACCGGCGCCGTGTCGCTGCACGACATTCCCACCGTCTGGTCGATCGTGTGGAACGCCACGGCCACCTTCATCGCCGTGATCGTCATCAGCCTGCTGCTGGACGAAGCCGGCTTCTTCGAGTGGGCCGCCCTGCACGTGGCCCGCTGGGCAAACGGCAGCGGTCATTGCCTGTTTGCCTTCTGCGTGCTGCTCGGCGCTGCCGTTTCGGCATTGTTCGCCAACGACGGGGCCGCACTGATTCTCACGCCGATCGTCATGTCGATGCTGCTCGCCCTGCGCTTCCCGCCAGCCGCGACCCTGGCCTTCGTCATGGCTGCCGGCTTCATTGCCGACACCGCGAGCCTGCCGCTGGTGGTTTCCAACCTGGTGAACATCGTCTCGGCCGACTACTTCAGGCTGGGCTTCGCCGAGTACGCTTCGGTGATGGTTCCGGTAAACCTAGCCAGCGTGGCCGCCACCCTGCTGGTGCTGTTCGTGTTTTTCCGTCGCGATCTTCCGAAGCAGTACGCACTCGAAGCCCTTCAGGAACCGAAGACGGCCATCCGTGACCGCGCGACCTTCATCGTTGGCGGGTGGACACTGCTGGTCCTGTTGGGCGGCCTGTTTGCCCTGGAACCCCTGGGCATCCCGATCAGCGGCGTGGCGGCCGCCTGTGCAGCCTGCCTGTTCGCCGTGGCGGCCCGCGGCCAGCGCATTTCTACCCGCCGTGTGCTGCGCGAGGCCCCGTGGCAGGTGGTGATCTTTTCCCTTGGCATGTACCTGGTGGTCTATGGCCTGAAGAATGCCGGCCTCACGGACCTGCTCACTCATCTGCTCGACCGGCTTGCCGAGCACGGCTTGTGGAGCGCCGCCCTCGGCACCGGGCTGCTCTCGGCGCTGCTGTCGTCGGTGATGAACAACATGCCCAGCGTACTGGTCGGCGCCCTGTCGATCCAGGCCAGCGCTGCCGATGGGCTGGTGCGCGAGGCGATGATCTACGCCAACGTCATCGGTTGCGACCTCGGCCCCAAGCTCACGCCCATCGGCAGCCTCGCCACGCTGCTCTGGCTGCACGTGCTGGAGCGCAAGGGCGTGCGCATCACCTGGGGCTACTACTTCAGGGTCGGCGTTCTCCTGACCTTGCCCGTCCTGCTGATCACCCTTTCAGCCCTGGCCCTGCGCCTGAGCCTCTGAAGTCCACCCCGAAGCGAGGAACCCTCCATGCGAGTCCTGTTCATGTGCACGGCCAACAGCTGCCGCAGCATTCTTTGCGAAGCCCTGTTCAACCACCTGGCCCCGTCAGGCTTCGAGGCCGTGAGCGCCGGCAGCTTCCCCAAGGGGCAAGTGCTGCCGCGCAGCCTCGGCACCCTGCAGCAGGCCGGCATTTCCATAGCAGGCCTGAGCAGCAAGGGTAACGAGGCCTTCGAGGACAACCCGCCGGACATCGTCATCACCGTCTGCGACAAGGCCGCCGGCGAAACCTGTCCGGTGTATTTCGGCCCCGCGCTGAAATCCCACTGGGGGCTGGAGGATCCCTCGGAGGTGGTGGGCGACGAGGCGTCGATCGATGCCGCCTTCCACGCCACGCTGGCGCGCATCAGGAAACGCTGCAGTGCCTTTTTCGCATTGCCCTTCGCCACGCTTGATCACGAAGGGCTCAAACGCGAACTGGATCGTATCGGCACACTCTAGGTCGGAGCAGTGGATATCGCCCCACGGCGCCTCTCGCCCCTTCGCCGTTCGTCGATGCCTGTCTGCCGCCACACGCACTACAAGGAAGCGTTGAGCTCGGAAATCAGTTTCTCACGATACCTCAGCGCCTCGACCGAGGCTTCCCCGAGGGAGCTGGCAACCGCGCTCAGCAGCCCCTGGGCGAGCAGCATGAAGGCGCACATGCTGTTGCTGAAGAACAGGCTGTGGTTGGGAACGTAGAAGCTGTGCAGGGCCGACTTCGCCAGCGGCGAACTGGCGGAGTCGGTCAGCGCGATGACGTCGATGCCGTGTCGCGCGGCTACTTCAGCCGTGGCCAGCACACTCGGGGTGTACGGGAAGCAGCTGGCAACCACCAGTACATCGCCGGCATCCATCTGCGCCAGGGCATCGGCCACGCCCTGGCGGCTGGAGTCCAGGGTGCTGACATCGGGACGCAACATCCCCAGGCCGTACGACATGAACAGCGCCAGGGAGTTGAACTGGCGCATGCCATGAATGCGCACGCGCCTTGCCGTGCTCAACCGGGCGACCACCTGGCCGAAGGTCTCGGGGTCGACCTGCTCGACCATGCTGGCGATGTTGGCGCTTTCCTGCCGACCCAGTCGGGCCAGTTGGCTGAGTGCGCCGGAATCATCGTGGCCGACCACCAGCCGGGAAGCCTGGTCACTGTAGAAGCTCTTGCCCTCGGTCAGCTCGCGACGGAACACGTCCTGCAGCTTGCTGAAGCCCGAATACCCCAGGCGCCGGGCCAGGCGGGACAGCGTGGAGGCGTTGACCCCCAGCTGCTCCGCCAATTCGCTGATGGACGAGACGGCAGCGCGCTGGGGGGATTCGATCAGCGACGTGAGCACGCGGGTCGAGCTGCTGCCCAGGGCTATGTCCACCTCTTGTCGCTCGATGGCGGCCAACAGTTCTTTCAAACCGCTGACCGTTTCGGGCAGTTGCTCGCTTGCTTTGCTCATCCGGCCATCCGTTATCTGGAAACAGAAACCACACCCGCTGCGTCCGGCTGCTCCGTCGAGCGGTGGGTATAAACGCGCCATTCTACAGTGCTCGCGGTCAGGGTGAAGACCGCGGTGGCCAGGGTGTTTTCGTCATCCGGGTCATCGGGCGCACAGCGATAGATGGGCAGGGCCGGGTCCGCCTCATCCCGCAACAGCTCAAGGGCCCGCGATGGATTGAAGCCCGTCTGCGCCTCTGCCAGCAGGCGCTCCACCCGCTGCTGGCGCGACCCCGAGCTGCCGGTCACCACCTGGCCGACCCCGGCAAGGGCCCCGTGGACCATGTGGTTGGAATGCCCGCCGGGTTGCACCACCTCGACCACAGCCGTTGCGGCGGCGCTCGCCTCGACACTGACCACCCGCGTCGAACCCGCCTGGCCGAAGGTATGGTGAAAGGACCCGGCCCTCGGCGTGGTGGCAACGGCGGCAATCGCCTCGTCGATGGACCGGGCATCCAGCGACGCGCGTCCCAGGATCTGGCGGGGCAAGCCGGCGGGAATATCGGTTGGCCGCAGGTTGTTGACGGTGGCGACCACGCCATGCTCATTCACCGCAAAGGTGTGGCCGGGAATGGAACCGGGGTAGATGAAGCTGGTGAAGGCCGCGCCTTCATCGGGCCGGGCATGCACGATCGCGCAATCGTTGCGCAGTTGCGGCAGCCCGTCTTCATTGTGCGCAATCAGCGTGCCCTGCGGCGTCTGGCCGTAGACGGTGGTACAGCCGTCCACGCTGGCCAGCCCCGCGAAGTCACCGCGGCAGTTCCACAGGAAGACTTCGTCCACCGGCAGTTGCAGCCCGGCGGCCAGGCCTTCGATTTCCTGCCAGTAACGCGGGTAGTGCCGACGCACCAGGGCCTGCATCTGCCGGGCCTTGTCGGAACCGGCCAAGGCAGCCAGCCGTTGCCACAGCGGCAAGGGCCGCAGCCGGGTGTTGACGGCCTCGCGACCGAATTCGCCCAGGCGCAAACCCAGGTCGTACGCGCTGCCGGCAATGTGAAGTTGAGCGAGCATGGTTAGGCGACCTTATGACACGTGCTGGAGAAATTCCCGCAGGCGCGGGCTGGGTGGGTTGGCGATCAGCGTTTCAGGTGCGCCGTCCTCGGCGATGCGCCCCTTGTCGATGAAAATCAGCCGGCTCGCCACCTTGCGCGCGAAGTCGACCTCATGGGTCACGATCACCATGGTCATGCCTTCTTCGGCCAGGGCCTTCATCACCGTCAGCACTTCATGGCGCAGTTCGGGATCCAGCGCCGAGGTCGGCTCATCGAACAGCATCATCTTCGGTTTCACCGCCAGGGCACGGGCAATCGCCACGCGCTGTTGCTGGCCGCCGGACAGTTGCGACGGGTAATGGTCGGCGCGCTCGGCCAGCCCCACCTTGGCCAGCAGCTCACGCCCCAGTGCATGCGCCTCGGCCTTGCCCGCCCCCCTCACCCGGATGGGCCCGAAGGCGACGTTTTCGAGTGCGGTCATTTGCGGGAACAGGTGAAACTGCTGGAACACCATGCCCGCCTCCTGGCGGATGAGCCGCTCATCCACCTTGGGGTCGTTGACCCGCAGGCCATCGACGATCAGCTCACCCTCGGTGACTTCCTCAAGCTTGTTGATGCAGCGCAACAGGGTGGACTTGCCCGAACCCGACGGACCGATAATGACCACCACCTCGCCGCTGGCAATAGTGAGGTCGATGTTGTGCAGTACCTGGGTACTGCCGAAGTGCTTGGAAACGTTCTTGAATTCGATCATAGGATTTTGAGTCTCGCTTCCATACGGCGCAGGACGTAGCTGAGCACCAGGGTAATGACCAGGTAGATCACCGCGACCGCGGACCAGATCTCCATGGCCCGGAAGTTGCCGGCGATCACTTCCTGGCCCTGGCGGGTCAGCTCGGCCACGCCGATGACGATGAACAGGGACGTATCCTTGATGCTGACGATCCACTGGTTGCCCAGCGCCGGAATCATCCGGCGAAATGCCAGCGGCGCGATGACGTAGCGCAGCGTGTCGCGGCGGGACAACCCCAGCGCCAGGCCGGCTTCACGGAACCCGTTGTTGATCGACAGCACCGCGCCCCGGGTGATTTCGCCGATGTAGGCCCCCGAGTTGAGCATGATGGTGGTGACGGCGGCACTGAACGGGTCGATGCGCACCGGAATCATCAGGGGCAAGGCAAAGTAGATGAACATCACCTGCACCATGATCGGGGTGCCACGGATCAGTTCGATGAAAACCAGCGCTACCCGACTGCTGAGGAACCCGCCGTAAGCGCGGGCAAAGCCCGCGATCACGCCGATGACGGCGCCGCCGATCAGGCCCAGGATGGAAATCCAGAGCGTGAGTTTGGCGCCTTCCAGCAAAACGGGGAGCGCATCCCAGATGGCGCTCCATTGAAAATGCATAACCGGAAACTCTCAAGAAAAGCGGAAGGGATTACTGCGGCTGGGTGCCGAACCATTTCTCGTAGATGCGCGCGTAGGTGCCATCCTCACGCAGCTTTTTCAGCGCCGCGTTGACCGGCTCGCGCAGTTCGCTGCCCTTGGGGAAGCCGATACCGTACTGCTGCGCCATCATCTGGCTGCCCACCGCCTTGACCTGCCCTTCGCCGGCCGTCTTGATGTAATAGAGCACGTTGGGCGTGTCGTGCATGGCGGCATCGACACGACCGGTACGCAGTTCCAGGTACGCATTGTCGATGTTCGGGAACTGGCGCAGTTCCCTGGCCTTGAAGTTGGCCTTGGCATAGTCGGCCGCCGAGGTGCCGCTCTTCACCGCCACGGTCTTGCCGGCGACGTCCGCTTCGCCCTTGATGCTGTCGTTATCGCTCTTGACCATCAGCAAAAAGCCGCTGTCGTAGTAGCCGTCGGAAAAGTCGATGGCCTGCTTGCGCTCTTCCTTGATGGTGATCCCCGCCAGGGCGGCGTCCACGTTATGGGTCTGCAGGGCCGGGATGATGCCGTTGAAATCCATCGGCTTGAGGCTGTACTTGACGCCCATCTCCTTGGCGATGGCCGCCCAGAGATCGATATCGAAGCCGACATACTCATTGCCCTGCTTGAACTCGAACGGCACGAACGCCGTGTCCGTGGCGATCAACAGTTCCTTGTCGGCGGCCTGGGAAGTGCAGGTGATGGCAAGGGCCACAGCTGCGAGCGATACCTTGAAGAATTTTTTCATCGTCTTTCCTCTGCAAAAGGGGGCTCGATCACCGATGTCGGTGCGAGGGAAAGCGGCAGTCAGTACGTATGGGGCGGGCCCCTGATTGTTTTTAGGTGGCGAGTCCATGCCAGGGATTCCAGCGAGCAGTGACTCTGCACTTGCTGCAATGCAAATATCCGTTGCTTCATTGCCATATGCAAGTATTATTTGCATGAACTTTGGAGGAATCATGAGCCACGTACTGCACCGAAGCTTCACCCAAACCTATCCCACCGCCGTTGCGGGCGACGGGCCGTACCTCATCGACAGCACTGGGCGCCGGTATCTGGATGCGAGTGGCGGTGCAGCGGTCTCGTGCCTGGGCCATAGCGATCCGCAGGTGATCGAGGCCGTCAGGCAGCAGATCGGGCAATTGGCCTATGCGCATACTTCATTCTTCACCACCGAGGTGATGGAAGAGCTGGCGGATTTTCTGGTGGCCCGCGCGCCGGCCGGCCTGGAGTCGGTGTACTTCGTCTCGGGGGGCTCCGAAGCCATCGAGACCGCACTGAAGCTGGCCCGGCAGTACTTCGTGGAAATCGGCCAGCCAAGTCGCCGGCATGTCATTGCGCGCCGCCAGAGCTACCACGGCAACACGTTGGGCGCGTTGGCGGCGGGCGGCAATGAGTGGCGTCGCCGCCAATTCGAGCCGCTGCTGATCGACGTCAGCCATGTCAGCCCCTGCTACGCCTACCGCGAGCAGCGCAACGGCGAAACTGCCGAACAGTTTGCCACTCGCCTTGCACTCGAACTGGAGGCGGAAATCCTCCGCCTGGGGCCGGACAATGTCATGGCCTTCGTCGCCGAGCCGGTGGTGGGAGCCACCCTGGGTGCGGTCACGGCGGTCCCCGGGTACTTCCGGCAGATCCGGCAGGTGTGCGACCGCTACGGCGTGCTGCTGATCCTGGACGAAGTCATGTGCGGCATGGGGCGTACCGGCTCACTGTTCGCCGCCGAGCAGGAAGGTATCAGCGCCGATCTGATCACCATCGCCAAGGGGCTGGGGGCCGGCTACCAGCCGATTGGCGCGACGCTGGTCAGTGCCCGGATACGCGACGCCATCGCGAACGGTTCCGGCTACTTCCAGCACGGGCACACCTACATCGGCCACGCTACGGCATGCGCCGCGGCGCTGGCGGTGCAGAAGGCCATCGAGCAGCGCGGCCTGCTCAATCGGGTGATCGACAGGGGCAATGCATTGCAGGCTCGCCTGATGGAAGTGCTGGGCAACCATGCCCATGTCGGCGATATCCGCGGACGCGGCCTGTTCCAGGGCCTTGAACTGGTCGCCGACCGGCAGGACAAGACCCCGTTCGCCCCCGAACTCAAGCTGCACGCACGCCTCAAGAAAGCCGCCATGAATGAAGGTTTGATGTGCTATCCGATGGGGGGCACGGTGGATGGCCAATACGGCGACCATATCCTGCTGGCACCGCCGTTCATCATCGATGAACACCACATCGACGAGATCGCCCACAAGCTGGCCCGCGCCATCGACGTGGCCATCAACGCACTCTGACTGAGCCCCCATGGAAATCAGATCCCGACTGACCCCGTTGCCAGCCGGCAACATGAGCGAAGATCAGCAGCGCGTACTCACCGACATCCTCAAGGGGCCGCGTGGCAACCTCGACGGGCCGTTCCTGGCGTGGATCCACAGCCCTGCGCTGGCCGATCACGCCCAGCGCCTGGGAGCGTTCTGCCGGTACGGCACGCGCCTTGAGCTGCGCCTGACCGAACTGGCGATATTGACCACTGCCGCCTGGTGGCGCTCCCAGGCCGAGTGGCAGATCCACGAGCCCATCGCCAGGTCCGCCGGCTTGTCCGGGGCGATCATCGATGCCTTGAGGGCACAGCAGGCCCCCTTGTTCGAGGCGGCAGACGAACAATGCGTCTACGACATCGGCCAATCGCTCCACGAGACCCGGCGCGTGCCAGCCGACCTCTATGAACAGGGCGTGGCGCTGTTCGGCGAGCCGGGACTGGTCGAACTGATCGGTGTGTATGGCTACTACACGCTGGTGGCGATGACGCTCAACGTGTTTGAAGTCCGGCGTGACCCGAACGTGCCGTTGCCGTTTGACGAGTCGCTTGGCTGATGTGCCCGCCTGTTGATTGCGGTTCCACGACTTGTTTCGCCGGCGTCATCGAGGGTTTCCTGAAGCGCCGCAACCCTTGATCCCCATGGCGGCTCCCCGGCACGGAGCCGCCTTCCAGGCACCGTGCAACCGTCACACTTTCGTCATCACAGATGCCCTCTGCTGGAAAGGCGACCCCGCGCTCGTTGTTGTGCGAGGAACTGCCTGAGATAGCGATAGGTCGCCCCAAACGGTGCCGCTGCCTGAGTGCACCCTCACCTTCAGACCGAATGATATATCGAGTAAGGGTCCAATGTTCTTCCCGCGTGCCAAGTTACGCCGGGACATAGCCGACAAATGGACAGGCTTTCATATGAAGTGGTGTTTTTTCGAGCATGAACGGGCCAGCCACAGTTTCACGCTAGTTGCATGACTGCCATCAAACAATGAAGGCAAATTAATATCAAAAGGCCATAGCTCTTACTCTATCCAATCCGTCACTGCCAAAATACAAGTGTGCGAAGCAACAGCTCTCCGCCGCGGTGCCACCCTGGATTCGCTCTACGGCAAAGGCCCTCACACAACTTGAGCATTGCAAGTAACAGGAAACACTCGCCCCCGGCTTGTCGAACAGTTCAAACATCCGATCATCGAGACTTAATAAGGTTTGACTGACTAGTCACTATTGACTATACCGTCTCCCAGGGACGGAACCCGGTCATCGACGATCTCAGGAGAGATCGTTGCGAGTTGAAGTCATTCCCGCCCCTTCTGGTACAGCAGTACGCGAAAGGAAGCCGGGTCAATTCGCGTTGTCATGGAAGGACAAAACGCCTTGAGCATTCTCGATAGCAGCATCAAACCGTCCGCAGAAGACCAGGCCGACCGTTTCACCGCACGCCATCTCGGCGACTGGCTGGTGTTCTGCCTGATTCTCTACATCAGCAGTGAACTGGACCGCCTCCTGGGGCTCTGGCTGCTCCTGATCCCCCTGCTCGCTGCACCCGCGCTGGTCGCATCCGGCAGTTTCATCGTAGGGTTCGCGGCCAATCTCTGGACGCGCCGCTGGAAACGCCTGGTGTCAGTCGTCGTAGCCCCCGTCATTACCGTCGGCCTGCTGACGGCCTCGTACCACTATGGCGTGGATGCCGGCTGGGTGAGCTTTCAGTTGAAGCGGCATGTCTACCTGGAAACGATTCGCAGCCTGCCGCAGTCGTCGGCCAAGTACCATGAGTGGAGTTGGGGCTCAACGGGTGGCGATGTCGGCACGAACGTGGCCTATACCCTCGTCTATGACGAAACGGACAAGCCACTGACCCAGCCCAGGAACGACAGGCAATGGCAGGATAATGCGTCGGTGCAGCCCTACGGGCATCACTTTTTCCTGGTGACCGAGCTGCGTTGAGGATCGCTACGACCCGGTCGGGATGATCCTCAACCAGGGCCATCGAGCCTGATAGCTTCTTGCTTTGGGCTCGAACAGGTTCGGATCAGGGTATTCGGGGTTGATACGCAGAATGCCCTGCTCCACGTCAGCCAGCCCATACGGCGCATAGACTTCCCCCGAGGCGACATCCAACCCGATGCACGTCCCGGCAATCAGGTAGCGGTCGATCCCCTCCCGGGTCGAATGCAGTTGGGAGTAGGAGCGGCCAAACCGCTCCTCGTACCAAAGATGGACACGGGCCTGGTTCCTCACCTCGATATTGACCCCGAGATCCTGGAACAGTCGCTCGACCGAGCGGATAACCGCATCCTCGGCTTCCCAGGACAGGTCCTCATCAAAGTAGAAAACGTCGTAGTCCTTTATCCCCCAGTCTGCCGGCAGTTTCGCCTGGTGATTCCACACGGCCTGGAACAGGCAGCCTGCGGTGAGCATGCACTGGTTCAGGCCCAGCGAAGGCAGGCGTGCGGTGATTTGAGCGTTGGCCGGATTGAGCATCGCCAGGCTGATCAGGCGTTCGACAGTCAATGTCATATGGGAGTCCTCTGGGATCTGCTGCTCGCCGTGCTGTGGCGCTGGTGCCCAGCGGCCCCGAACACGGGTTCATCCTGGCTCAGGGGCGTGTCACGCAAACGCGATACCTGATCCATCGATCGAATTCATCCTCCGGGTCCTGGTGAGTTTCAAGCACCTCCAGGAACCCGCAACGCTCAAGCCCCGTCAGGTCCTCAAGCGTCCACCCTGCGGGGAAATCGCTGGAAACATCCTTGCCCTGATGCTCGATCCAGTGGAAAGCCCCGAAAGGCAGGTAGCCCAGCCACTCCGACTTGTAGGTGATCTCGTCCACTGCGCTGGCTGCCACCAACGCCTTGATCCTGTCCTGGATGCTGCCCTGCCTATCACTCATTCTGCTCTCGCTGTTCCACGCAAGGCCAATACTGCCAGCACTGCGACCCAGATCACCGACACCCCATAGTTGAGTCGCTGGTACAGGCCAAACAGGTGCCCCTCGGCGAAGGCCTTGGCCATCATCGCCACGGTAACGATCGACAGGATGACACAGATTGCCGAAAACACGCCGAAGCCGGATGACGACAGCAGTCGCTTGCCGAGGAACACCCAGAACAATGCCGCCAGCGTCAGCGAAACGAACATCACCAGCCCCGACAGGTTGTGGATCTGTTGCGAGAGCGATGGCTGGGCAGGCACGCAGCCCTGGTCACAGGAGAAGTAGCCGGTGGCCAGGCTCGCCAGGCCATGCACGAAGATCAGCGCCGCACTGAGCAGCGCCAGCCGCGAGTCCCTGAAACGTCTGGCCAGCCCCCAGGCAAAGAGCATGAACCACAGCCCCAACGGGAAGTTGTTCACCCAGGCCGAGAAGCTGTGGGTGGGTGCCCCCTCGGCGCCCAATTGACTCATGGCCAGTTCCAGATGGCTGTAGCCCGGATAGGCGAGCGCAGTCAGGGTAACCCCCAGGAACAGCCAGAACGGAATCAGTACGCCCAATCCCAGCAAGGCACGATCGGTGGTTTTCACGGTATGGCGCTCCCTTGTCTTGTAATGATCAGTCCGCGCTCCATGCTAGGGAACAGCCCTCTCATGCGTTACCGATTTTTTTGCAAGGCAGCTTGCGCATGCGTCATGATGCCGCCCCCGCCCCATGGATGGCCCTCAATGACTCGACGCCTGCCGAGCACCTCCGCGCTGCTCGCCCTGGAAGCCGCCGCTCGCCACCAGAGCTTCGCCAAGGCCGCACAGGAACTGGCACTGAGCGAAGGTGCGATCAGCCGCCAGATCGCCAAGCTGGAGGACTTCATCGGGGTAAGGCTGTTCCATCGCGTGGGCAACCGCGTCGAACTGTCCGCTCCCGGCGCCAGCTATGCGGCACGCATGCGCACGGCGCTGGCCGACATCGAACGCCATACCCGCCAGTTGATGAGCGACACGCAAGGCATGACCTCACTGGAAATCGGCGTGATCCCGACCCTCGCCAGCCGCTGGCTGATCCCCAGGCTCGCGCGGTTTCGGGAGCGTCACCCGGACATCGAAGTCAATCTGCGCGAAAGGACGCAGCCTTTCTCTCTTGAGGAAAGCGACCTGCATGCGGCCATCAACTACGAGCACCCGACCTGGCAGTCGATGAAGGTGCAGTCGCTGTTCGAGGAACCCGTGGTCGCGGTCTGCCATCCACGCCTGGCCGACAGCGTGGCGCACAACATGCCGCTGCTGCACAAGCATAAAAGCCCCTACGGTTGGGACCGCTACGCGCAGCTCGCCAACCTGCAACTGCCCGGCATTTCGGCAGGCCCTACCTATGATCGCTACGCGCTGCTGATTGAAGCGGCCAAGGCCGGCATCGGCATGGCCCTGGTGCCGCGGCTTTATGTCGAGCAGGAATTGAAGGAAGGCCGGCTCAGTGCGCCATGGCCAACGTTCACCCAGTTGAGCGAACGTTATGTGCTGGTCACCCGACCTGCAGCGCAGCGCCCGCCGGCGCTGGAGAAGTTCGAACGCTGGCTGATCGAGGAAGGCGCCAGTCACCTTCCCGCGTGATCAGAACACCAGCTTGTAGCCGATGGTGAACAGCATCAACGCCAGGAACGGCCGCAGGAATCCGTCGGCCACCCGTCCGGCCAGATGACTGCCAAGGTAGATCCCGGGCAACGAGCCCATCAACAGGAAGCCCAGCAGTTCCCAGTTCATGTTGCCCATGCCCGCATGCCCCAGGCCCGCCACCAGCGTCAGTGGCACCGCATGGGCGATCTCGGTGCCGACCAGGCGCCGGGTCGGCAGGAACGGATAGAGGATGAACAACGCCACCGTGCCCAGGGCCCCGGCGCCGATGGAGGTCAGCGCCACCATGGTGCCCAGGACCAGGCCGGTCAGCACGGTCAGGCCGTTCAGCTTGGGCGCGCTGATTCGCGAGTGGTCGACGCCGCGCTGGTGGGCGAACCTCAGCAAGGTCTTCTTGAACAGCACCGCCAGCGCCGTCAGCAACAGCACCACGCCGAGCGCCTGCTTGATGATGCGGTTCAGTTCATCGGGCGCCTCGTTCAGGCTGCTGAGAAACCACAGGGTCAGCAACACTGCCGGCACGCTACCGAGGGTCAGCCAGCCGGTGATCTTCCAGTCGATATTGTCGTTGCGCTTGTGCACCAGCACGCCACCGGACTTGGTGATGGCCGCATAGAGCAAGTCCGTACCCACGGCGGTTGCCGGGTTGATACCGAACCACAACAGAATCGGCGTCATCAGCGAGCCGCCACCGACGCCCGTCATCCCTACGATAAAGCCGACCACCAAGCCTGCTACGACAAAACCGAAATTACCGACATCCATTAGCAAACCCTGGCGAGACGACCAAAACAGGCGCGCAGCATAGCGGTTAATCTTATGACCGTTTATAAAAATAAAATCTATCGTTATAACCATATCAATGATCGGGCTGATGCTTTTTCTGTTTCAGCAGAGGGATTTGCCTCCTTGAGAACACCTCATAACCCCAGGGGGAACCGGGAGGAAACCCCGAACAGCAAGGGGTCAGTACTGTGATCAGCGCCCCGGCTGCCACTGCGGATACTGCACCAGCCCTTCGTACCGCAACCACGGCACATCATGGGACACCCAGATGTGCTGCTCGGGGATCACCCCCGGGTCCTCGTCCAACGTCGCCACTCGCACGATCACCACCGGCATGTTCAGCCGCTCGGCCATCAGGTGCGAGCCACAACGCGAACAGAAATGCCGCAGCTTGCCAGGTGACGACTCATAGGCCGTCAGCGCGTCCCGCCCCGTCTTCCAGCGAAAGTGTTCACGCTTGACGCCGGCCGTGCTGGCAAACGCTGCCGCGTGGGTCTTGCGGCAGGTCTGGCAATGGCAATGCCCGATCGGCATGTCGAGCGCATCGACTTCATAGGTGACCGTTCCACACGCACAACTGCCCTTCATATCGGCTCCCGGCTCATGGCTGATTCGAGGGCATCCTACACCGCTGCCGCAGCAGGCGTCAGGTCGCGCGAGACATCAATCCCGGCGCACGCAGCAATAGGCCTCGGTGCGATAGGGAAAGGCAACGGTTTCCTGGCCACGCAAGGCCGGATGGGTCTGAATCAGCTGTTGAAGCTGATCGGCGACAGCGGCCTTTTCCGCCGGCGCTAACGCCGCGATGAAACTGACCGACAGGAATCGATCGATGATCACCTCCCGGGGCGTCCCCACATGGCTGTACTCGAAACGGCTCAGTTGCGGCGCCGAGAAGTAGCGACTGTCGTTGAAGGGCAAGCGCCAGGCACCGGTATGAAAACGCGGCGTGTCACCCTCGTAGGGCGTGATGATCCGGGTGATCTGCGCCACCCAGTCCACCGATTCGTCGCGCACGTTCCACACCAGCCCCAACCGACCGCCGGGCCTGAGTACCCGATGGATCTCGGCCAGCGATGATTCATGGGCAAACCAGTGAAAGGCCTGGGCACAGGTCAGCGCATCCGCGCTGCCGGCGTCCAGCGGCATGGCGTCGGCGGTGCCCGACAGCGCGCGCACCTGCGGCAGGCGCGCCAACAGCTCGGCGCGCATGGCCTCCACCGGTTCGACCGCGGTCACCATGGCCCCGGTCTGACTGAGCAGGCGGGTGAACTTGCCGGTGCCGGCGCCCAGATCGATTACCCGGGCAGTGGGGACGGCGCCCAGGGTGTCACGCAACCATGGCAGCAACTCGGCGGGATAGTCAGGGCGCCCCTGGGCGTAGGTCTTGGCTTCGGCGCTGAAGCCGACTTGTGCAGCCTGGTGAACACCCGACATACCAGCGATCTCCGTAGGTCAATCCTGCAGGATACTACCCGAATCAGTCATCCAGATCCTTGGGCGCGGCAGGCGCCTTGCCCGGTTTTTCCGCCTTGCCGGGCTTGCCGCCCTTCTCCGGCTTGGCTTCGGCGGCGGCCGGGGCTGGCGCGGGTGTCGGCGCGACGGTAGCTTTCTCGGCAGCCGGCAAGTCATCGACCGCCTTGAACACCTCGGCGATCGGCAACGGCCCGTCATGCTCGAGGGTCTTCTGCTGGCCGTCCTTGCCCACCAGAATCACCGTGGACTTGCCTTCCGGTGTGACGCCCAGCTTCAGTCCACGGATCAGCGCCATGGTGGTCGGCTGCTCCATGTATTTGTCGGCGCGCTTGCCCACCGTCTGGGCCACTTCGTACAGCACCAGTTGACGCTCGTCGAACGCCTTGCGGTTGGCCGGCTCGTCAAGGGCCTTCTTCAACCCGACCAGGGTCGGGTCCGCGGTGCTCGGTGCAATCACCACCAGTGCGCGGGATTTTCCGAAGTCCTGGGCCAACGGAGAGTCGACATCGGCGGCCAGCAACGGGCCGGACGCGAAGATCGACAGGGCGGCGAGGGTCAAAGACCGGACGAACATACACACCTCCTTTGAATATTCATGGGGTAATGATTGCGCATCGTAGGAAAAGATCCACACAGGGCCGAGTTATTTCTCAAAATTCAGGTAACGGGATCTTTCTTCCAACAGGATATCGAACAGCGCCTGGGCCGCCGTGGACAACTCATGGCCCGGTTTGGTCAACACGCCGATGGCCCGCTCGACCACAGGCCCATGCAGGGTGAGGCAACGCGCACCCAGCTCGCGCATCTGCCCGACACACAGCGCCGGCACCGCGCTCACGCCCAGGCCACTGGCGACCATGCGCCCCACCGTCGCCAGTTGATGGCTCTCGAACTCCACCGGCAAGGTCATGCCCCGGGCATGCAGGTGCTCCTCGAGCATCACCCGCACATTCGACGGGCGCTGCAAGGTGATGAAGGGCTCACGCAGCAAGGTGTCCCAATCGATCTCGGCCGCGTCGGCCAGCGGCGAATCCGCCGGCACCACGGCCACGAAGCGATCGATGTACAGCGGCGTAAAGCGTAACGACGAGTTCTGCAGCGGCTCGAAGGCCACGCCCAACTCCACCTGGCGATCGCCGACCATCTCCAGTACCTGCTCGTTGATCACATCGTTCACCGCCACGTTGACCTGCGGGTAGCGCGCGCGAAAGGTCTTGAGGATCGGCGGCAGCAGGTTGCCGGCGAACGACGGCATCGCCGCCAGGGTCACCCGGCCGCGCTGCAGGGTGAAACGTTGGCGTAATTCATCCTCGGCATTGTCCCAGTCGGCGATCAGGCGCCGGGCCAGCGGCACCAGCGCCTCGCCCTCGGGAGTCAGGGCGACGTTGCGGGTGTTGCGACTGAACAGGCGCCCGCCCAGCCCTTCCTCCAACGCCTTGATGGTCAGGCTCAGGGCCGATTGCGAGAGGAACAGCCGTTCACCGGCCACGGCGAAACTCAGGCTCTGGGCAACGGCGAGAAACGCCCTAAGCTGTTTGACGGTCATCGGAATTTTCTCATGGCAGCGGGCATTTATTGATTTTTCTCAATCAATCAAACCTAAAAATCAACTTAACAAATATATTTCCCGGAGCAACACTCTGTCCAAAGGTCGTGAAGGCCAACGAACAACAAAAGAGGATCATGCAGATGGCAGGTTTCGATAAACGCGTGGCGTCCTACGAGGAGGCCCTCGCCGGCCTCGAAGACGGCATGACCGTACTCTCCGGCGGCTTCGGCCTGTGTGGCATCCCGGAAAACCTGATCGCCGAGATCAAGCGCCGTGGCACCCGCGACCTCACCGTGGTTTCCAACAACTGCGGCGTCGATGGTTTCGGCCTCGGCGTGCTGCTCGAAGACCGGCAGATCCGCAAGGTGGTGGCCTCCTACGTCGGCGAGAACGCCCTGTTCGAGAAGCAACTGCTCAGCGGGGAAATCGAAGTGGTGCTGACCCCGCAAGGTACCCTGGCCGAGAAGATGCGCGCCGGCGGGGCTGGCATTCCGGCCTTTTTCACCGCCACCGGCGTCGGCACCCCCGTGGCCGAGGGCAAGGAAACCCGTGAATTCAACGGCCGCCCGTACCTGATGGAAGAATCCATCACCGGCGACTTCGCCATCGTCAAGGGCTGGAAAGCCGACCATTTCGGCAACGTCATCTATCGCCATACCGCACAGAACTTCAACCCGCTGGCGGCCACCGCCGGCCGGATCACCGTGGTCGAAGTCGAGGAAATCGTCGAGCCGGGCGAACTGGACCCGGCGCAGATCCATACCCCGGGCATCTACGTCGACCGGATCATCTGCGGCACGTTCGAGAAGCGCATCGAACAGCGCACCGTGCGCAAGTAATCCCCGGCCCCCTCGACTTACGGAGAACAAGAACATGGCACTTTCCCGCGAACAAATGGCCCAGCGCGTCGCCCGCGAGCTGCAGGACGGCTTCTACGTCAACCTCGGCATCGGCATCCCGACCCTGGTCGCCAACTACATCCCGGCCGGCATGGAAGTCATGCTGCAATCGGAAAACGGCCTGCTCGGCATGGGCGCCTTCCCCACCGAAGACGCGGTCGACGCCGACATGATCAACGCCGGCAAGCAGACCGTCACCGCCCGTATCGGCGCGTCGATCTTCTCCTCCGCCGAATCCTTCGCGATGATCCGCGGCGGCCACATCGACCTGACCGTACTCGGCGCCTTCGAGGTCGACGTGCAGGGCAACATCGCCTCCTGGATGATCCCCGGCAAGCTGGTCAAGGGCATGGGCGGCGCCATGGACCTGGTGGCGGGAGCCGAGAACATCATCGTCACCATGACCCATGCCTCCAAGGATGGCGAATCGAAACTGCTGTCCAAATGCAGCCTGCCGCTGACCGGTGCCAATTGCATCAAGCGCGTGCTGACGGACCTGGCCTACCTGGAAATCGAAAATGGCGCTTTTGTCCTCAAGGAACGCGCTCCTGGCGTCAGCGTCGAAGAGATTGTCAGCAAGACCGCGGGTAAACTGATCGTTCCCGACCATGTGCCTGAAATGCAGTTTTCCTGATGAGGAATGAAGCGATGCAAGACGTAGTGATTGTTGCCGCCACCCGTACGGCGATCGGCAGCTTCCAGGGTGCGCTGGCCAACGTCAGCGCGGTGGATCTCGGTGCGGCGGTGATCCGCCAGTTGCTGAGCCAGACCGGCCTGGACGGTGCGCAGGTCGATGAAGTGATCATGGGCCAGGTGCTCACCGCCGGTGCCGGCCAGAACCCGGCGCGCCAGGCCGCGATCAAGGCCGGCCTGCCCCACGCCGTGCCGGCCATGACTCTGAACAAGGTCTGCGGTTCGGGCCTCAAGGCCCTGCACCTGGGCGCCCAGGCTATCCGCTGCGGCGATGCCGAGGTGATCATCGCCGGAGGCCAGGAAAACATGAGCCTGTCCAACTACGTGCTGCCCGGTGCCCGCACCGGCCTGCGCATGGGCCATAGCCAGATGATCGACACCATGATCAGCGACGGGCTGTGGGACGCGTTCAACGACTACCACATGGGCATCACCGCCGAGAACCTGGTGGCCAAGTACGACATCAGCCGTGAAGCCCAGGATGCCTTCGCCGCCGCCTCGCAGCAGAAGGCCGTGGCCGCCATCGAGGCCGGGCGTTTCGTCGACGAGATCACGCCGATCCTGATTCCCCAGCGCAAGGGCGACCCGCTGGCATTCGCCACCGACGAACAGCCACGCGCCGGCACCACGGCCGAGGCGCTGGCCAAACTCAAGCCGGCGTTCAAGAAGGACGGCACGGTGACCGCGGGCAACGCCTCGTCGCTGAACGACGGCGCCGCCGCGGTGATCCTGATGAGCGCCGCCAAGGCCGAGGCCCTGGGCCTGCCGGTGCTGGCGAAGATCGCCGGTTATGCCAACGCGGGTGTCGACCCGGCGATCATGGGCATCGGCCCGGTCAGCGCGACCAGGCGCTGCCTGGAAAAGGCCGGCTGGAGCCTGGAGCAACTGGACCTGATCGAAGCCAACGAGGCCTTCGCCGCCCAGTCGCTGTCGGTGGGCCAGGAACTGGGTTGGGACGCCAGCAAGGTCAACGTCAATGGTGGCGCCATTGCATTGGGCCATCCGATCGGCGCCTCGGGTTGCCGGGTGCTGGTGACCCTGCTGCACGAAATGATCAAGCGTGATGCGAAAAAAGGCCTGGCGACCCTGTGCATCGGCGGTGGCCAGGGCGTGGCACTGGCGATCGAGCGTTAAAAAAGGTCCCTTCGCGGGCAAGCCCGGCTCCTGTGGAATGGATGACCGATCCTTCTGTTGGGAGCCGGCTGCCACCGCAGAACGAGTGCTATCCTCGACTCATGTTTCCATGCCTGTCGAGGCCAGCCCCCGCATGATTCTCGTCCTGCTGCCCCACTGCGACTACGACCCCACCGAAAGCAGCGTGCCCTGGCAGTATCTGCAGCGTGCCGGCATCGAAATCCGTTTCGCCACCCCCGAAGGCACCGTCGCCCATGCCGACCCGCGCCTGGTGGAACACGGCTTCGGCCCACTCAATCCGCTGCTGATGACCCGCAAGCCCGACCTGGACAGCTATCGGGCTATGCTTGCCGACCCGCACTTCCAGCATCCCCTGGCCTACGCCGATGTCGACCCAACGCAATTCGACGGCCTGCTGGTCCCTGGCGGCCACGCCGATGGCATGCGCAGCCTGCTGGACTCCGAGGCGGCGAAACGGATCGCCCTGCACTTCTTCAAGACCGGCAAACCGATCGCCTCGGTCTGCCACGGCCCGCTGCTGTTCGCCCGTACCCTCGATCCCGACACGGGCCGCTCGGTGCTGTACGGACGCAAGGTCACCGGCCTGCTGTCGATGACCATGGAATTGGCCGCCTGGCTGATTACCGCGCCGTGGCTCGGTCGCTACTACCGCACCTACCCGCAGACCGTCGAAGCCGAGATCAAGACCGTGCTCGCCAGCCCCGGGGACTTCATCAGCGGGCCACCGGCGCTGCTGCGTGACTCGGCCAGTAAACCCGGACGCGGCTTCACCGTCCGCGACGGCAACCTGCTGACCGCGCGGTGGCCCGGCGACTGCCATCGCCTCGCCACCGAATGGCTGAAGATGATCAAGGAAACGCGCAACGCCTGAGCCGAATTAACCGCCCTGGCTGTTCAAGGTTGAAACGGCTACAGGCAACCGTGACACTCAAGCCCTGCCCGGCTGCCGGGTGAGCATTACCTCCAGCTCGACCGTGTGCACGAAGCACAGCTTGTTGCCTTCCGGGTCGCGGCAGTAGGCGCCGTAGTAATCGGCCGCATAGTGGGGCCGCAGGCCCGGTGCGCCCTCGTCCCTTGCGCCCAGGGCCAGGGCACGGTCCCAGGCCGCCTGCACCGCCGCCCGGGACGGTGCGGCGAAACTCACCTGCACACCGTTGCCCCAGGTCGCCGGCAGGCCGTTGAACGGCTCCTGCACGAAAAAGTGCGGCCAGGCCCAACCCGGCAACCGCCAGCCGGCGCCCGGCGGGCCGCCATCCTGCTCATCGGCCATGCGCACCAGGCCGAGTTCGGCCAGTACAGCTTCGTAGAAGGCAATCATGCGCGGCAGGTCCCGCGCGCCGAGCTGGATATGACTGAACATGGGAATCCTCCCTGATGAATGGCAGGTCGCTCAGTCGAGCCTGAAGGCGTCGTCCAGCGGAATGCGATAACCGTTGGCCAGCCGGTTGGTTTCGTTGGCCATGCCGACCACCGCCTGCAGTTCGCCGAACATCGCGTCGGTCATCCCCGCCTTGCGCGCCGCCGCGGTGTGGGAGGCGATGCAGTACGGGCAGTTGTTGGTGACGCTGACGGCGACATAGATCAGTTCCTTGGTCAGCGGGTCCAGGGCGCCGGGGGCCATGATCTCCTTGAGGCTGTCCCAGGTGCGGCGCAGGGTCGGCGGATGCGCGGCCAGGCACTTCCAGAAGTTGTTGACCTGCTCGACCTTGCGGGTCTGCATGATGTCATCGTAAACCGCGCGTACTTCGGGGCTGGCGTCTTCGTATTCGGTCAGGTGCTGGGACGACATGGAGCTTCCTCGCAATGAATGGATTAGCACGTCAAGGCGCCTACGTTACGCCTTCTGCCCGCGCAGACGAAAGCTCCCCGGACTCTCCCCCGTCCATTGCTTGAAGGCCCGGTGGAACGCACTCGGCTCGCGAAAGCCGACTTCCAGGGCGATCTCGGCAATGCTCGTGCGGGTGCTGCGCAGGCGCTCGAAGGCGATGGCGCGACGGACTTCGTCCTTGATCTCCTGGTAGGAAAACCCCTCACGCTGCAAGGCCCGGCGCAGGCTGGCCAGGTGAATGCCGAATTCGTCGGCCAGTTGCTCCAGGGTCGGCCAATGATCGTAGCCGCACGAACGCAGGCGCTGGTGCACCCGGGCACTGAAGCCCTCGCGATTGCGAAACCGGATGAACACCGACTGCGGCGCATCGCGCAGGAACCCATAGAGCGACTTGCGGTCGGCCAGCACCGGCAGACGCAGGTACTCGCGCTCGAACTCGATTTCGGTGACCGCCGCGTCGAACTCGACATAGGCGCCCCACAGCAGGTGCTCGTCGCCATGGGGTGGCCGGGCATAGGCGAAGCGTGCCCGACTGATGGGAATCCGCCGGCCGGCCAGCCAGCACATCAGGCCGACGATCAGGATCAGGAAGGTTTCGGTAACCACCGCCTGCAGGTACGGGTCGCGGGCATCCGTGGTCATCACCACGGCGACCCGCTTGCCGCGCGCCAGCACCTGGGCCTGGATGTCGCGCAGGAACAGCGCGAAATACTCCAGCGACAGGCCCAGTGCCTTGCCTACCGTCGGTGCCTGGATCAGGCCGCGGCAGATCAGGGCAAAGCTGCCGACGGGCATGCCGTGGGAGTCGAAGCCGAAGAACTCATCGCCCAGCTCGCGGATCACCGCCAACCACAACTGGGCCAATTGCCGGGGAGCCACCCGCTCGCCCAGTTCCTCCACCGAGCGCTCGCTGAAACCGGCACCCTGCAGCAACTCGGCGACCCGTTGCGGGTTGTCGAGAAAGCGCGTCAGCAGGGCCTTGACGAAGTACGACGACACCGAATGTTTTTCTTTCATGAATCCCAGGCTGCGTATGGCAAAAAAGAACAGATTTACTGAGCGGTTTCGGCATAGGCCGAACCGATGTGCGGTCCTAGACTGGGCGACCAGATAGGTCCTGCTTCAGATAGGGCGCCCGAGACGGGCTAGGCTATGTACGAAATCGCTTGAAACTTGGTTATGCGACGTTAAAAACCGGCTCGGAATGCTCATTGACAACCAGTCAAGTCGGGCGCGACCCCGGGCGTTCCTCGCCGGTTTTCGCCTTGCCTAACCTGCGTTTCAAACAATTTCGTACACAGCCTAAGCTTCCCCACCGGCTCCCCCAACAACAGCAACAGCGAAGCGCCCACGACAACCCAACAGGAGTGCCCCATGTCAAAGCCCGAAGTGTATATCGTCAGCGCCGTCCGGACAGCCATCGGCACCTTCGGCGGCGCCCTGAAGGATGTGCCCCTGAGCGATCTGGCCACCACTGCCGTCAAGGCCGCGCTGCAGCGCAGCGATGTGGACCCGGCGCTGGTCGGCCATGTGGTGATGGGCAACGTCATCCCCACCGATACCCTGGATGCCTACCTGTCCCGCGTTGCCGCGATGAACGCCGGCATTCCCAAGGAAACCCCGGCCTATAACGTCAACCGCCTGTGCGGCTCGGGCCTGCAGTCGATCGTCTCGGCCGCCCAGACCCTGCTGCTCGGCGACGCCGAAGTGGCCATCGGCGCCGGTGCCGAATCCATGAGTCGCGGCCCGTACCTGCTGCCGGCCGCCCGCTGGGGTGCGCGCATGGGCAACGTGCAGGCCATCGACTACATGCTCGGCATCCTCCACGATCCGTTCCACGGCATCCACATGGGCATCACCGCCGAGAACATCGCCGAGCGCAATGGCATCACCCGCCAGATGCAGGACGACCTGGCCCTGGAAGAACAGGTGCGGGCCCGCCGCGCCATCGACGAAGGCCGCTTCGAGGGGCAGATCGCCCCGGTGGAAGTGCGCAGCCGCAAGGGTACCGAGCTGTTCAGCGTCGACGAGCACCCGCGCAGCACCTCGCTGGAACAGTTGGCGCAGATGCGCACCGCCTTCAAGAAGGACGGCACGGTCACTGCCGGCAACGCCTCGGGCCTCAACGACGGCGCGGCCGCCGTACTGATGGCCAGCGCCTCGGCGGTGCAGGCCAACGGTCTCAAGCCCCTGGCCCGACTGGTGGCCTACGCCCATGCCGGGGTCGAACCGGAACTGATGGGCCTCGGCCCGATCCCGGCCACCCGCCTGGCACTCAAGCGCGCCGGTCTGAGCATCGCCGACCTCGACGTGATCGAGTCCAACGTCGCCTTCGCCGCCCAGGCCTGCGCGGTCAGCCAGGAACTGGGCCTCGACCCGGCGAAGGTCAACCCCAACGGCTCGGGCATCTCCCTCGGCCATCCGGTCGGGGCGACCGGTACCATCATCGCCACCAAGCTGATCCACGAGCTGCATCGCACCGGCGGACGCTATGGCCTGGCCACCATGTGCATCGGCGGTGGACAAGGCATCGCCGTCATCTTCGAACGGGTTTAAGGACGATCTTCATGACTATCCAACGTATCGCCGTGATCGGCGCCGGCATCATGGGCAACGGCATCGCGCAGGTCTGCGCGGTGGCGGGCCTGCAGGTCAGCCTGATCGATGTGTCCCAGGCTGCCCTGGACAAAGGGCTGGCGACCCTCAGCGGCAACCTCGACCGCCAGGTGCGCAAGGCCGTGATCAGTGCCGAGGACAAGCAGGCCGCCCTCGGCCGCATCAGCCTGAGTACCGACTACGCGGTGCTGGCCGGAGCCGAGCTGGTGATCGAGGCCGCCACGGAAAACCTCGAACTGAAAAAACGCATTCTCAAGCAGGTCGCCGAAGTGGTCGGCGCCGAGTGCATCATCGCCACCAACACCTCGTCGCTGTCGATCACCGAACTGGCGGCAGCCATCAGCCAGCCGGCACGCTTCATCGGCCTGCACTTCTTCAACCCGGTCCCGGTGATGGGTCTGCTGGAAGTCATTCGCGGCCTGCAGACCAGCGACGCCACCCACGCCAGCGCCCTGGCCCTGGCCACGCAGATCGGCAAGACCGCCGTGACCGCCCGCAACCGCCCTGGCTTCGTGGTCAACCGCATCCTCTGCCCGATGATCAACGAAGCCATCTTCGTCCTCCAGGAAGACCTGGCCAGCGCCGAAGACATCGACGCCGGCATGCAACTGGGCTGCAACCAGCCGATCGGCCCGCTGGCCCTGGCCGACCTGATTGGCCTGGATACCCTGCTGGCGATCATGGAGAGCCTGCACTCGGGCTTCGACGAACCGAAGTACCGGCCGGCGCAGTTGCTCAGGGAAATGGTGGCGGCCGGTTACCTGGGTCGCAAGAGCGGGCGTGGCTTCTACACGTACGAAGGCTGATTGGCCATGGCCCGGGCAGCTCTTGCCATTGCATCGCAGGCGCCGGAACAGAAACCTTCACGCCATCTGGAAACCCGCACCAAAGCCGTGGCGCTGTTTGCCCGGCGCGGGTTCGCCCAGGTTGGCCTGCGGGAACTGGCCGCGCACCTGGGCATCCAGCCGGGCTCGATCTACAACCATATCGAGAGCAAGCAGGCGCTGCTGTTCGAGCTGATCGAGAGCCTGCATCTGGACCTGCTCGAAATTGTCGCCGCGCCTTCGGCGCGGGCCTCGCGCTCGGCAGAAAAGCGCCTGGACGCACTGATAACCGCGCACCTGGACCTGCACCGCGACAAGGCCGATTTCTTCCGCGTCGCGGAGCATGAATTCCACTGCCTGGACGACTCGCAGCAGGCGGCCGTGCTGGAATTGCGCCGCCGCTACGAAAGCCACCTGGTCAAGTTGCTCACGCCCCTGGGCCTCTCCCCTGACGAGTCCCTGGCCCGCACCACCGTGCGTACCTTCCTCTGTCTGCTGAACAACCTGCCGGCCTGGACCGACGATGCCGGCCTGGAGCCACAGGGCCATCGACTGCTGATGCACGGAATTGCCTTGGGCGCGGTGAAAGGCGCCCTGGCCAGTGCCTCTCGGTGAAAATCACCTGAAGCAACGGGTGACCTAATCGCGGTTGCTGCTTGATTTCTTCCGGCTGAAAATCAGACGTGCTGCATACCCAGGCCTGCAACTGAGCCCGGCTCCCCCCTCAGAGACAGGTCGCGACAGCCGCCAGCCTTCTGGCACCGATCGGTTTGGTCACGGTGGCGTAGTAGTCGACCACGGTACCCTCGGCCTCGCGGCGGACATCGACGAAGTATTCGGAACCACGGGTGTAGACCGTCGAGCCCCCCTTGTAGCCCGGTTGCAGATAGGCTGCGGCGTCGACATCGAAGACCTTTTCGTCCTGCCAGGAGAACTGGATGCACTGGGCGACGACATTGTCGGCCTTGGTCGAGGTGAAACTCTTGGTCGGCCCGGTGCTGCGGGTCTGATTCATGCCGGGGCCCATGCACCCCGCCAATGCCACTGCCGCCACCGCCCCGATTAACATCCGCATGACCGTTCCCTGCTCGAAAAAAAGAAGCGACTTTAGCACTGAGTCCACGCAATACGAACCGGATTCGCACAGCCTGCCAGCCATGCGGACAGCGCGGATCCGGCTTGCAACCCCGGCACCTTGAGCCAGACTGTCCAGAGGACTGCCCACATAGGCAAAAATGCAGACAAGACCTGCACTTATCTCGGTTGTACACGGCAAATTTGCACTGATACGATCAACCATCGTTCGCTTGCGAACGCACCTAAAAAGACAATAAAAGCAGGGAGTTAGTAATGACTGCTCGGGTTTCATCCTCCGCTGCGACGGATTTTGACGACACCTCGGCCGATGTCCTGGCGCAGGTGCGCAACCACATCGGTCACCTTACCCTCAACCGCCCCGCCGGCCTCAATGCCCTGACCCTGGACATGATCCGCCTGCTGCAACGTCAGCTCGATGCCTGGGCCGAAGACCCGCAGATCCACGCCGTGACCCTGCGCGGCGCCGGCGATCGCGCCTTCTGCGCCGGCGGCGACATCCGTTCGCTGTACGAAAGCTACAAGAGCGGCAGCCGGTTGCACGAAGAGTTCTTCGTCGAGGAATACGCTCTCGACCTCTGCATTCATCACTACCGCAAACCGGTGCTGGCGCTGATGGACGGTTTTGTCCTCGGCGGCGGCATGGGCCTGGTGCAAGGCGCCGATCTGCGGGTCGTCACCGAGCGCAGTCGGCTGGGGATGCCGGAAGTCGGCATCGGCTACTTCCCGGATGTCGGTGGCAGCTACTTCCTGCCCCGCATTCCCGGCGAGATCGGCCTGTACCTGGGCGTCAGCGGCGAGCAGATTCGCGCCGCCGACGCGCTCTACTGCGGCCTGGCCGACTGGTACCTGCACAGCGACAGGCTGGCCCTGCTGGACCAGCGCCTCGACCAGCTGGAATGGCACGACACCCCGCTCAAGGACCTGCAGAGCCTGCTGGCCAAGCTGGCCGTACAGACCCTGCCGGATGCACCGCTGGACAAGCTGCGCCCGGCCATCGACCACTTCTTCGCCCTGCCCGACGTGCCCAGCATCATCGAACAGATGCGTGCAGTGACCGTCGCCGACAGCCATGAGTGGGCCCGGGACGTCGTCAGCCTGCTGGAAACCCGCTCGCCTCTGGCCATGTCCGTGACCCTGGAGATGTTGCGCCGGGGCCGTCACCTGAGCCTGGAAGCGTGCTTCGCCATGGAGTTGCACCTGGACCGCCAGTGGTTCGAGCACGGCGACCTGATGGAGGGTGTGCGCGCCCTGTTGATCGACAAGGACAGAACGCCCCGCTGGAATCCACCCACCTTGCACGCGCTGCAACCCGAGCGGGTCGCACGTTTTTTCCAAGGCCTCGACACAAGCGAAAACTGAAGCCATGCACGATATCGAACTGAGCGAAGAACAAGTGATGATCCGCGACATGGCCCGGGATTTCGCCCATGGCGAAATCGTGCCCCATGCCCAGGCCTGGGAAAAGGCCGGCTGGATCGACGACGGCCTGGTCCGCAAGATGGGCGAGCTGGGCCTGCTGGGCATGGTGGTTCCCGAGGAATGGGGCGGCACCTACGTCGACTACGTCGCCTATGCCCTGGCCGTCGAAGAGATTTCCGCCGGCGATGGTGCCACCGGCGCGCTGATGAGCATTCACAACTCGGTTGGCTGCGGCCCGATCCTCAACTACGGTTCCCAGGCGCAGAAGGAAACCTGGCTGCAGAAGCTGGCCACCGGCCAAGCCATCGGCTGTTTCTGCCTGACCGAGCCGCAGGCCGGCTCCGAGGCGCACAACCTGCGCACCCGTGCCGAACTCAAGGACGGCCAGTGGGTGATCAACGGCGCCAAGCAGTTCGTCAGCAATGGCAAGCGTGCCAACCTGGCGATCGTCTTTGCCGTGACCGACCCGGAGTTGGGCAAGAAAGGCCTCTCGGCCTTCCTGGTGCCGACCGATACGCCAGGTTTCATCGTCGACCGGACCGAACACAAGATGGGCATCCGCGCCTCCGACACCTGCGCCGTCACCCTGAACCAGTGCACGGTACCCGAGGCCAACCTGCTGGGTGAGCGTGGCAAGGGCCTGGCGATCGCCCTGTCGAATCTTGAAGGCGGGCGGATCGGTATCGCCGCCCAGGCGCTGGGTATCGCCCGCGCCGCCTTCGAAGCGGCCCTGCGTTATGCCCGCGAGCGTGTGCAGTTCGACAAGCCGATCATCGAGCACCAGAGCATCGCCAACCTGCTGGCCGACATGCACACCCGGATCAACGCCACGCGACTGCTGATCCTCCACGCCGCACGCCTGCGCAGTGCGGGCAAGCCGTGCCTGTCGGAGGCGTCACAGGCCAAGCTGTTCGCCTCGGAAATGGCCGAGAAGGTCTGCTCCTCGGCGATGCAGATCCATGGTGGGTATGGGTACCTGGAAGATTATCCGGTGGAGCGTTACTACCGGGATGCGCGGATCACGCAGATCTACGAAGGGTCGAGCGAAATTCAGCGGATGCTGATTGCGCGGGAGCTCAAGCACTACCTGGTATAACGCCGGCACCTGTGCCGCAAGCCCAGCCTTGTAGGAGCCGGGCGTGCCCGCGAAGGCGCCCTTGAGGACGCCAGGAGCTTCGCGGGCAAGCCCGGCTCCTACACTGTCCGGCCCTCACAAGATTGGGCCAGGCTCAGCGATCCTTGAACTGCGCCTCGCGCTTGGCCACGAACGCCGCCATGCCCTCTTTCTGGTCCTCGGTGGCAAACGCCGCATGGAACACCCGACGCTCGAAACGCACCCCCTCGGACAGGCTGACCTCGAACGCCCGGTTGACGCTCTCCTTGATCATCATGCTGATCGGAATCGACTTGCCGGCGATCACGGCCGCCACCTTCAGTGCTTCGTCCAGCAACTCATCGACCGGCACGATCCGCGCCACCAGGCCGCAACGCTCGGCCTCCACCGCATCGATGAAACGCCCGGTCAGGCACAGGTCCATGGCCTTGGCCTTGCCCACCGCACGGGTCAGACGCTGGGTGCCACCCATGCCCGGCAGCACGCCGAGGTTGATCTCCGGCTGGCCGAACTTGGCGTTGTCGGCAGCCAGGATGAAGTCGCACATCAGCGCCAGCTCACAGCCGCCGCCCAGGGCAAAACCGGCCACCGCGGCGATGATCGGCTTGCGCCGGTTCGCCACCCGATCGCTGTCGCTGAACAGGTCGTCGAGGTAGATTTTCGGATAGGTCAGCTCGGCCATTTCCTTGATATCGGCGCCCGCGGCAAAGGCCTTCTTCGACCCGGTCAGCACGACGCAACCGATCTCCGGGTCGGCCTCCAGGCGGTCCAGCGCCTGGTTCAACTCACTGACGATCTGTGCGTTCAGGGCATTGAGCGCCTGTGGGCGGTTCAGGGTGATCAGGCCGACGCGGCCCTTGATGTCCAGCAGAATGGTTTCGTAGTTCATCGTTAATGTCCTTGCTCACAGGTTGCGCGAAATGACCATGCGCTGAATGTCGCTGGTACCTTCATAGATCTGGCAGACCCGCACGTCGCGGTAGATCCGCTCCAGCGGGAAGTCGTTCAGATAGCCATAGCCGCCGAGGGTTTGCAACGCCGAGGAACAGACCTTCTCGGCCATTTCCGAAGCGAACAGCTTGGCCATGGAGGCCTCCACCAGCGCCGGCTTGCCGCTGTCGCGCAGGGCGGCGGCGTAGTGCACCATCTGCCGCGCCACGGCGATCTGGGTCGCCATGTCCGCCAGGCGGAACGCCACGGCCTGGTGCTCGATCAGCGCCTTGCCGAAACTCTGCCGCTCACGGGCATAGTCGCGGGCCGCCTCGAACGCCGCCCGGGCCATGCCCACCGATTGCGCGGCAATCCCGACCCGACCGCCCTCCAGGTTCGCCAGGGCAATACGATAGCCCTCGCCCTCCTCGCCCAGGCGGTTGGCGACGGGGACCTTCACCCCCTCGAAGAGGATCTGGCAGGTATCGGAGGCATGCTGGCCGAGCTTGTCCTCGACCCGCGCGACCTTGTAACCCGGCGCATCGGTGGGCACGATGAACGCGCTGATACCGCGCTTGCCGGCACTCGGGTCGGTCACGGCAAAGACGATCACCACCCCGGCATTCTGCCCGGAGGTGATGAACTGCTTGCAGCCGTTGAGCACGTAGTGGTCGCCCTCCAGCCGGGCGCGGGTCTTCAGGCCACTGGCGTCGGAGCCGGCCTGGGGTTCGGTCAGGGCGAAGGCACCGAGCATCTGCCCACCGGCCAGGGCCGGCAGGAAACGAGCCTTCTGCTCGTCGTTGCCGAAGTTGAGGATCGGCACGCAGCCCACCGAGTTGTGCACGCTCATGATGGTCGAACAGGCGCCGTCACCGGCAGCGATCTCTTCCAGGGCCATGGCGTAGGCCAGGTAACCGGTATCGCAACCGCCCCACTGCTCCGGCACCAGCATGCCGAAGAAGCCCAGTTCGGCCATTTCGCCGATGGCTTCCCGGGGAAAACGGTGCTCACGGTCCCACTCGGCGGCGAACGGTTTGAGCCGTTCCTGGGCAAAGTCCCGGGCGGCATCGCTGATCTGTTGTTGCTCTTGGTTCGGTAGCATGGGGACTCCTTACAGGCACTCGATCGCCATCGCCGTGGCCTCGCCACCGCCGATGCAGATCGCCGCGATACCGCGCTTGAGGTTCTGCTGACGCAGTGCCGACAGCAGCGTCACCAGGATCCGCGCACCGGACGCACCGATGGGGTGTCCCAGGGCACAGGCGCCGCCATTGACGTTGACCTTCTCATGGGGGATCTGCAGCTTGTCCATGGTTACCAGGGTGACCACGGCGAAGGCCTCGTTGATCTCGAAACGGTCGACCTGGTCCAGGGTCCAGCCGGTCTTTTTCAACAGCTTGTGGATCGCGCCCACCGGCGCCACCGGGTACAGGCTCGGGGTGTCGGCGAATGCCGCATGCCCGTGGATCACCGCCAGCGGTTTCAAGCCGCGTTTTTCGGCTTCGGAGCGGCGCATCAGCACCAGCGCCGCCGCACCATCGGAAATCGAGCTGGAGTTGGCCGCAGTGACCGTACCGTCCTGGCGGAACGCCGGTTTCAGCGAGGCGATCTTGTCCAGCCTGGCCTTCGGCGGTTGCTCGTCATCGCTGATCAGCCGTTGCTCCTTGCCGACCGTCACCTGCAGCGGCACGATCTCGTCCCTGAAGCGGCCTTCGCGGATGGCCTGTTGCGCACGGGTCAGGGAGGCGACGGCGAAAGCATCCTGGGTTTCGCGGCTGAAGCCGTTGGTCTCGGCGCAGTCCTCGGCAAAGGTGCCCATCAGCCGGCCCTTGTCATAGGCGTCTTCGAGGCCATCGAGGAACATGTGGTCAAGCACCTGGCCATGGCCCATGCGATAGCCCGCGCGGGCGCGGTCCAGCAGGTACGGAGCGTTGGACATGCTTTCCATGCCGCCGGCCACCACCACTTCGGCACTGCCGGCCAGCAGCCGGTCATGGGCCAGGATGGTCGCTTCCATGCCGGAGCCGCACATCTTGTTCAGGGTGGTGCAACGGGTGCCCTTGTCCAGCCCGGCGCCCAACGCCGCCTGACGGGCGGGAGCCTGGCCGAGACCGGCCGGGAGCACACAGCCGAACAGCACCTCGTCGACGGCATCCGCCGCCACCCCGGCGCGCTCGACCGCGGCACGGATCGAGGCGGCGCCCAGTTGCGGTGCGGTCAGGCTCTTGAGGTCGCCCTGGAAGCCGCCCATGGGGGTGCGCACGGCGCTGACGATGACCACGGGATCCTGGATAGTCATGGTTATTTCTCCTATTTGGCAGCCATGCGCAAGGCGCCGTCGAGACGGATCGTTTCGCCGTTGAGCATGCTGTTTTCAATGATGTGCCGAACCAGTGCGGCGTATTCAGACGGTTTGCCCAGCCGCGGCGGGAACGGCACGCCGGCCGCCAGCGAGTCGCGGACTTCCGGGGTCATGCCGGCCATCATCGGGGTTTCGAAAATGCCGGGGGCGATGGTCATCACGCGGATACCGAAGCGTGCCAGTTCGCGGGCGGCCGGCAGGGTCAGGCTGACGATCGCGCCCTTGGAGGCGGCGTAGGCGGCCTGGCCGATCTGACCGTCATAGGCGGCGACCGACGCCGTGTTGATGATCACCCCACGCTCGCCACCGGCATCCGCCTCGCTCTCGGCCATGGCCGCGGCGGCCAGGCGCAACAGGTTGAAACTGCCGATCAGGTTGACGTTGATCACCTGGCTGAAGCTCTCCAGCAGGTGCGGTCCGTTCTTGCCGAGGATCTTCTCGCCGCGCACGATGCCGGCGCAGTTGACCAGCCCGTGCAGGCCGCCGAAGGCGCTGAGCGCTGCCTCGACGGCAGCCTTTGCCTGGTCTTCCCGGGTAATGTCGGCGACCACGCTGCGGGCGTTGGCACCGAGTTTCTGCGCCTGGGCGGCGACGGCCTCGGCGTTGAGGTCCACCAGCATCACCCGGGCGCCAGCCGCCACCAGCATCTCGGCGGTTGCCGCGCCAAGGCCGGAGGCACCGCCGCTGACCAGGAAAGCCTTGTCTTGTATGTTCATTGCACTGTCCTTCGTTGGTATTTCAATTCTGGATGGATCTCGGTAGGAGCGGGCTTGTCCGCGAAGCTTTTTCAGCCTGAGGGCCTATTCGCGGGCAAGCCCGGCTCCTACAGGGTCGTGTCAGGCCCCGGCCTGGGCCTTGGCGATCTCCTGGTTACGCAGGATGAAACGCTGCAGCTTGCCGCTGGGGGTCTTGGGCAACTCGTCGACGAATTCGATTTCCCGTGGGTAGGCATGAGCCGCGAGGCGCTTGCGCACATGCAGGCGCAGCTCCTCGGCCAGTTGCGGCTCGGCGCGGTACTGGGCATTGAGCACCACGAACGCCTTCACCAGTTCGGTGCGCTCGGGGTCAGGCTTGCCGACCACCGCCGCCTCCACCACCGCCGGGTGTTCGACCAGGGCGCTTTCCACATCGAACGGCCCCACCCGATAGCCGGAGGTGGTGATCACATCGTCACTGCGGCCAACGAAACTGATGCTGCCGTCGGCGTTCAGCTCCACCGTGTCACCACTGAGGTAGTACGGGCCGACGAACGCCTTGGTCTCGAAGCCCTTGTAGCCGTTGAACCAGCACATCGGCGACTGGGAACGATCCAGGGCGAGAATCCCCGGCTGGCCGACACCCAGTTCCCGATGATCGTCGTCGAGCACCACGATGCGATGACCGGGCGAAGCGAAACCCGCCGAGCCGACGTGCACCGGATGCTGCAGGCCGTGGTGGTTGCACAGGACCATGCCCAGCTCGGTCTGCCCGTAATGATCGAGAATAGTGACGTCGAGATTTTCCGCGAACCAGCGGATCACCTCCGGGTTCAGGGGCTCACCGGCGCTGCTGACGGCGCGCAGGCGCCCCCTGATCCGGCTGGAAAACGCCTCGCCGGCGGCGATCAGCAGGCGGTAGGCGGTCGGTGAACCGGTCAGGTTGGTGATGCCATATTTCTCGATCACCCGGCAGGTGCTGTCCACGGTGAACGGGCCATCGTAGAAGGTGATCGGGTGGCCCAGGCCCAGCGGCCCGGTGATGCCGAAGTAGAGACCGTAGGCCCAGCCCGGGTCGGCGACGTTCCAGAAGGCATCCTCGGGGCGCAGGTCGACCGCGTCGCGGGTGTAGCTCTGAAAGGCGATGATCGCCTTGAGCGGCACTTCCAGCGGCTTGGCGGGGCCGGTGGTACCCGAGGTGAACATCAGCAGGAACGGATCTTCGCCACTGAGCATCAGCGGCTCGCAAGCCGCCGGGTAATTGTCCACCTCGGCCCAGAAGCTGAAGTCGCCACGAACGATGCCCTGCCCCTTGGCACCGGCGACCGTGACGATCGTTGGGCAGTCGGCGACTTCATCGAGCTTGCTGCGGTTGGCCGCATCGGTGACCACCACCTTGGCTGCCGAACTGTTCAGGCGATGCTCGATGGCCTTGGGCCCGAACGCGGTGAACAGCGGCTGGTACACCGCACCGATGCGCCAGGTGGCGAACAGCGTCACCAAGAGCTCGACATTGCGCGGCAACAGCCCGGCAACCTTGTCGCCGCGCCCCACGCCCTGGGCCAGCAGGAAATTGGCGAAACGCCCGGCCTGCTCCTGCAACTGCGTGAAAGTATAGGTGGCACTGCTGCCATCGCGGCCCTCCCAGAACAGGGCGATCCGCCCCGGCAAGGCATACCGGTCACAACATTCGACGCAGGCATTGAGCGCCGTCAGGGTGCCTTTCAGGCTCGTTTCAGCCACGTGCTGATAATTGAAAGTCTCGGTGGCAGTCAGATAGTCACGCATCCCAGCAATCTCCCGGTCTTGTTATTAGAGGAAACCGTAGAAAAACCGAGGAAATAGTCGCCCCGTCAGGGACTTGCGACAATGGTCAAAGCCTTCAACCTGCTTGACTGGTTTGGCCAATGATGAATAGGCACAAGCACCCTCCGGGCGGACGCGGAGCGTCCTGGGAGGCATTCCCACGGGGACCGTGGGAACGATCAAATGAAATGCCGCACAGGGCGGACCAGCATCCTGCCCGGCGCTACTGGCTGTCGTTGAGAATCAGGCTGCGATAATGCCCCGGGTTTGAGCCCGACCACTTGCGAAAGGCCTTGTAGAACGAGCTGATATCGGCAAACCCCAGCCGCGTGGCGATTTCGCCGAAGCTGATCGTCGGTTCGGCCAGCCAGGCAATCGCCAGTTCCTTGCGCACGCTGTCCTTGAGCCCCTGGTAGGTCTGCCCCTCCTCCGCCAGCCGCCTGCGCAGGGTCGAAGCCGACATGCACAGCCGCAGCGCCAGCGCCTCGGTTTCCGGCCACTGCTGGGCCGGCAACTGCCGCAGGTCATGCCGGATCCGGCTGGAAAAACTCTGGGCATCGCGGTACTTGACCAGGATATTGGCCGGCGCATGCCCGAGAAAGCGCTGCAGCTCCTGGTGGCTGCGCTTGATCGGCAGGTCCAGGCAATCGGCGGCGAGGATCATCCGCGTCCGCGGCCGGGCAAAGCGCAGGTTCTCGGAAAACATCACCCGGTAGTCATCGCAGTAGTCCGGCTCGTCGCACCGCAACTCGATGGCCAGGATCGGGATCCGCCGTCCGGCCAGCCAGCAGGCCACGCCATGGACGATCATCCAGTAGGTGAAATAGGTGAACGGTCGCCGGGCCTCGCCCTCAGGCTCCGCCAGGACGATCTCCGCCAGGCTCTGCTGGGTCACCAGTTGGGCCGCCAGGCGTTCGAACATCAGCGAGAGGAACGCCAGCACGGACTCCAGCCCGGCCCTTACCGTCGGCTGCGCCATGCCCGTGCGGGACAGGTAGGCAAAGCTGCCGGCGCGCAGCTTGCGCGGGTCCATGCCGAAGAACTCATCATCATTGCGTCGCGCGAGCAGGCGCCACAGCCGCGCATAGTCACTGGCCGGCACCCGCGCCTCGGGCCGCTGCAGCAACTGCGGGTCGATCCCGACCTTGTCCAGCACCTCTTCGGTGGCCGCGCCCGGGACGCAACTCTGCAGCAGCGCCTCGCGCACCAGATGGATGGAGATGGTGTCTTTTTCCGCCATTGGCTGTCGCCTGAGCCTTGTGCTGATCCTTGTGTCGGCCATCTTAGGCAGCGCCGAGCAAAAAGCCAGCCTGGTGCGCCGATAAAGCCTGTTGCGGCGCAGACAGCAGCACTTTGATACCATCGCTCCCCCATCAGGGAATGATCTTTACCGGGAGTCTTGTGGGCATGATCGTGGTAGCCGCATCGAACACGGCGTTCGAGGTGTATCGATGAGTTGTTGGGAAGTCCTCGGCCTGCCCTCGGATGCCGATCCCCGGAGCATCAAGCGCCAGTACGCCAGCCTGCTCAAGCGCACCCGCCCGGACGATGACCCGGAGGGTTTCCAGCGACTGCGCGAGGCCTACGAGCAGGCACTGGACTGGCGCGAAACGGGCCCCGAGCCAGTACGCGAGGACATCGCAGCAGCCAGCGATACCATCCACTACGACACGGACACCGGCCTGCAGCCCCGCCCCGCCGGCCACTCTGGCGCCCAACGCGCGGCCACGCGGTTACTCGAAGGCATCACTGCGGCCCTGCTCGACGAGCGGTTCGCCAAGGCCCCCCTCTATGGCTGCGAGCACGAATTCGGCGAACAACTGCTGCTGCGCTGTCTCGAACCCGGGCAGGACTTCACGGCGCTGGCCCACTGGGGCCTGGAACGCTTCCAGTGGATGAGCCCGTGGCGGCCTACCGATGTTCCCCGCAGCGCCCTCGCCGAGCTGCATCGACGCCTGTTGGGGAACCTGGAACAAGCCCTCGGCTATCAGCTCGATGTGGGCAATGTCGAAGGTTTCTGGCGCGAGTACTACCACCGGGTGCAACTCTACGGGCTCGACGCCCTGGAGCACCAGCAACCGCTCGATGAAGTACTGGCCAGGTTATTGCTGGAGTGCCCGCTCTGGTCTGCCCGGCTCTTTCACGCGATGTGCAAGCTGCGGCAGTGGAACGATGTCGGTCCCGCGCCCCGCTGTCCGGAGCCGTACTGGACGCGCCTGCTGGAACGCAGTCGGGACGAAGAACTGCTGTCCCAGCACATGCATCGCCTGCAACTGCCGGCGAATACGCCCGACAACCGCGCCACGCAACTGCTGTTCGCCCCGATGTCACTGGCCGAGCGACGCAGCTTCGCACGCCGCTTCCACAAGGAGGACTGGCAGGCCTGCCAGCAGGCTGCGCAGAGGATCCGGCACGGCCATCCACGCCTGGAAAGCCGGCTGCCCGACGCCAATGCATTCTTCTGGCGCGACTGGCAGTCCGCCGATACCGGTTGGCTTGGCTTCGCCGCGGTGATATTGGCCTGCACTGCCGCCGCGGTGCAGCAGAAGCTGTTGCCGGGCAGCGGGTTGAAGGCGACGGCCGACGCCATTGCCCTTTGGTCACTGGCCTTGGGCGGGCTCACCGGCACCCTGCTCTGGTTCTGGCCGGCGGTGGCGGACAGCGTCTGGACGCTGGATCATCGTCTCAGCCAACGCCTGTCGCACCGGCTCAGCCCCCGCCGTCCTGCGCCGCTGCTACTGCGCGAACTGCTGCCCTGCTGGCTGGTGGCGGGAGTGACCGCCGCCTGGCTGGGCATGCTCCCCCTGCTGACCTACGCCGGTACGATGCTGGCACTGGCCTGGACTGACCGGATAGGCAAAAGGCCGCGGCGCCACCTCCTCTCCTGCTGGCTGGCCGGCGCCCTGATACTGAGTATCAGCCTCGGCACGCTGGCGCTCTATGTGGCGCACGGCAGGACCGTAGCGGGCCGCAACGAGGGGCTGCAGCCCTGGCCCGAGCGCCTGTGCAGCCGCATGCCGGCAAGCGTCGAGGACTGCCGTCTCCCGGCCACCCGGGAACAATGGTACGGCAAGGAGGCCCGTTGATGGACAAGCGCTGGTTTCTCTCTGGCGGCGTACTGCTGATCTGCGGTCTCTACCTGCTGGTCGGCACCGAGCGGCAACAGAACCGTTTCGACATCTGGCTGGACCGTCACGACAGCCGAAGCCAATGCACTGCGGCCACTGGTCAAGTGCGTGAATGTCGCCGAGGTGCCCTGGCGCCTGGATCGCGAGGCCGGGCAAAGCGACAGGGACGATGATTTCCCCTCTCTGCAACGCCATGATTACCAGGCGATAAAAAACGATTTCTGCAAACCCGCCAACGCCTTCAAGGCCAGTCTTGTCGACGGCACGCGGCAGATCGGCCTGCTCGCCGATCGGTACCTGCCAGCCCTGACAAGCGCCCAGGCACCTGGGCTCCTGGACTCGGTCTCGGCCAAGCCTGTGCTGCCGGAGAGACTGGAGGCCCAGTTCAGCAGCGTAATAGCCGAATCGGACAGAAAGCGGCACGCCGAAAGAGTCCAGGCCTTCCTCCCGCTTTCCGACACCTTGCGCCGCGAACTCGAAAGCACCGAGCTCGCGCTGCGCCCGAGGCAGTTGGAACACCTGGAGCAGAAGCTGGGCCGGGACATGCACTGGCACCTGCTGAACTACATGCTGCAAGCCCGCCTGGGCATCGACCGCCTGGAAGCAGCGGCACGCCGGCAGCGACTCGACCTGCCCCTGCTCGGCAGCACCCGTGACGAACTGCGCCAAGCTCAGGAGTCTGCCGAAGCTTATCGCAACGCCCTCCCCGCCAACCGCCGCCATGGTCCGGTCCACGAATTGTGGTCGATGCTGCAACAGCCGATGCAACAGTACCAGGCCGCCCTGGAGCAGTTGGCAAGCGACTGGCGCAACCACGCCGAACCCCAGGTGCTGAGCGATGACTTCTGGAACGTCGGCCACCGCTATGACGTCCTGCTGGCGCTCTACAACCGACAGGCGGATGTCGACTTCTGAGACGGCAGCACACTCCGTCAGTTCGCCCAACCCCTCGTCCCCCGTGGCCTATAGTCAGATGACCGGCCACGGTGGCCGGTCATCGCCACACGACAAGGGAGAACGAAGATGAGCGTCAAAGCGATACCGGAGGGTTTCCACAGCATCACCCCCTACCTGGGCGTCAGCCAGGCCGCTGCGGCCATCGACTTCTACAAGCAAGCCTTCGGCGCCACGGAGATCATGCGCCTGTCAATGCCTGATGGCAGCATCGGCCATGCCGAACTGCGCATCGGCGACTCGCCGCTGATGCTCGGCACACCCTGCGGCGAAGGGCCGTTCGTCAGTCCCCAGGGCCCCACCTCGGTCGGTATTCACCTGTACGTCTCGGATGTCGACAAGCAGTTCGAAACCGCCACGGCGGCCGGGGCCACGGTGGTCAGCGAAGTGCAGGACCAGTTCTACGGCGACCGCAGTTGCACCCTCAGGGACCCGTTCGGCCATGTCTGGTTCCTCGCCAGCCACAAGGAAGACCTGACCCAGGCCGAGATCGAGGCACGGGCGGCGAAGCTGTTCCAGCAGTCCAGGGGCTGAACCCTCGCCCGCGACCAGCAACACACTTCATGAACGAGCGCACCACGCTTTGCGCCTTGCCTGTAGCGCTGTGGGACTTAGGATGTCGGCAACCATAACGAGGAGCCACTTCCATGTTCGCCGGATTCCAGAAAGACCAGCGCCACGTCAACGGTGTGGACATCGCCTACCGCGTGGGCGGCAGCGGACCAGGCCTGCTCCTGCTGCACGGCCACCCGCAGACACACGTCATCTGGCACAAGGTCGCGGGCGAGCTCTCCAGGCATTTCACCGTGGTCGCCGCCGACCTGCGCGGCTACGGTGACAGCAGCCGGCCAGAAGCCGACGAGCAGCACCTGAACTACTCCAAGCGCGAGATGGGCCGCGACGGCGTCGAGCTGATGCGCGCCCTGGGTTTCGCGCAGTTTTCGATCCTGGCCCACGACCGTGGTGCCCGCGTCGCCCACCGCCTGGCCCTCGACCACCCCGACGCGGTGCAGCGCATGGTGCTGCTGGATATCGCGCCAACCCTGTCGATGTATGCCCAGACCAACGAAGCCTTCGCCCGCGCCTACTGGCACTGGTTCTTCCTGATCCGCCCGGCACCGTTGCCGGAAAGCCTGATCGAGGCCAACCCGGAGCAGTACCTGCGCAGCGTCATGGGCAGCCGCAGTGCCGGGCTCAAGCCGTTCACCGACGAAGCCTTCAGCGAATACATCCGCTGCCTCAGCCTGCCCGGCAGCGCCCGCGGCGTCTGCGAGGACTACCGCGCCAGCGCCGGTATCGACCTGGAGCACGACCGGGCCGATCTCGACGCCGGGCGCAAGCTGAACCTGCCGCTGCTGGCGCTGTGGGGCGAAGAAGGCACGGTCGGCCGCTGCTTCGACCCACTGCACGAGTGGCAACGGGTCGCCACCGATGTGCGCGGCAAGGCGCTGCCGGGCGGCCATTACCTGGCCGAGGAAATCCCGCAGGCGCTGCTGGACGAGGTGCTGCCGTTCCTGCGTTGACGGGCGCCCTGCAACCCTGATCTGAAACACCCCCTTCCCCGTGGGCCGCCGTGACGGCCCATGGCGGGATCGGCTTGCCTGAAACTCCGGAGATAATAAAAATGACAATCAGAAAACTGCTGGGAACCCTGTATATCCAGGTGGTCATCGCCATCGTCCTGGGGGTGCTGATCGGCAACCACTGGCCACAGGCCGGTGTCGAGCTCAAGCCCCTGGGTGACGGTTTCATCAAGCTGATCAAGATGATCATCGGCCCGATCATCTTCTGCACCGTGGTCTCCGGCATCACCAACATGCACGACGTGAAACAGGTCGGGCGGGTCGGCGGCAAGGCGCTGCTGTACTTCGAGATCGTCTCCACCCTGGCCCTCGCCATCGGCCTGCTGGCGGCCCACGCGCTGCACCCGGGCGCGGGCTTCAACGTCGATGTGAAGACCCTCGACACCTCGGCCATCGCCAACTTCGTCGGCCAGGCCCAGCACGGCGAAGGCGTGACCGGTTTCCTGCTGCACGTGATCCCCACCACCTTCTTCGATGCCTTCGCCCAGGGCGAGATCCTGCCGGTGCTGTTCGTCTCGCTGCTGTTCGGCCTGGCGCTGGTGATGGCCGGCGAGAAGGCCCGGCCGCTGGTGGGCGTGATCCAGCAGGCCAGCGAAGTGTTCTTCCGCATCGTCGGCATGATCGCCCGGGTCGCCCCCATCGGGGCCTTCGGCGCGATGGCGTTCACCATCGGCAAGTACGGCCTGGGCTCGCTGCTGCCGCTGATGAAACTGGTCGGCACCTTCTACCTGACCGCGCTGATCTTCATCACCTGTGTGCTGGGCAGCATCGCCCGTTATGCCGGCTTCAGCATCCTGCGCCTGCTGGGCTACATCAAGTCGGAACTGCTGATCGTGCTCGGCACCAGCTCATCGGAATCGGCGCTGCCGCAACTGATCCAGAAACTGGAGAAGCTGGGCTGTTCCAAGGGCGTGGTGGGCATCGTGGTGCCGACCGGCTACACCTTCAACCTCGACGGCACCAACATCTACATGACCCTGGCGGTGCTGTTTCTGGCCCAGGCCACCAATATCGACCTGACGCTGGAACAGCAACTGACCCTGCTGGCGGTGACCATGCTCACCTCCAAGGGCGCCGGTGCGGTGGTCGGTGCCGGCTTCGTCGCCCTGGCCGCGAGCCTGGCGGTGGTGCCGACCGTACCGGTGGCGGCGATGGTGCTGATCCTCGGTGTTGACCGCTTCATGGCCGAATGCCGCTCGCTGACCAACATCATCGGCAATGCTGTCGCGACCCTGGTGGTGGCGGCCTGGGAAGGCCAGCTCGACCGCAGCAGGATGGCGCCGATCGCCCTCGGCCGCGTGCGCAAGGCCTTGGTGAGCCAGCCCGCCGAGTAATGCTGTAGAAGCAGGAATTATCCGCGAACGGGCCCTCCAACTTCGCCGATAAATCCTGCTCCCACGGATGCTATTCTGGCGGCTCCTGCCGCCAGTGCCCGTTGCTCCGCCCATGAACCCAAAGAAAGACGCCGTGCCCCTGCCCGAAGACCTGCGCGTATTCCTCACCGTCATCCGCAAGGCCGGCTTCGCTGCCGCGGCCGATGAGCTGGGACTGTCGCCCGCCTACGTCAGCAAGCGCATCCAGATTCTCGAAACCACCCTCGCCACCCGCCTGCTGCACCGCACCAGCCGACGGATCGCCCTGACCGAGGACGGCGAACGGGTGCAACGCTGGGCCGTGCGCATCCTCGAAGATTTCCAGCAGCTCAGCGACGAACTGTCCGAAGCCCATGACAGCCCCAGCGGTCGCCTGCACCTGTGCAGCAGCTTCGGTTTCGGTCGCAACCACGTGGCCCCGGCGCTGTCGCGGTTGGCCGAACGCTACCCGGAACTGGAAATCCGCCTGGACCTGTTCGACCGCGTGGTGGATATCGTCAGCGAAGGGTTCGACCTGGAAATCCGCGTCGGCGATGACATCCCCGGCCAGCACATCGGCCGACGCCTGGTCAGCAACCGCCGGGTGCTGTGCGCCGCCCCCGCCTACCTGGAACGACGTGGTACGCCGCACCAACTGAGCGACCTGGAACAGCATGACTGCCTGGTGCTCAAGGAGCGCGACAACGCCTTCGGGATCTGGAACCTGGAGTGCGACGGCCGCCAGGACAGCGTGCGCGTACGCGGGCCGCTGTCGTCCAACAGCGGCGAGATCGTCCTGCAGTGGGCACTGGATGGGCGCGGCATCCTGCTGCGCTCGCTGTGGGACGTCAAACCGCTGCTGGAGCAGGGTCGACTGGTGCAGGTGCTGCACGAACACACCCAGAGTGCGAATGTCTGGGCGGTGTACCCGACGCGGCTGGCCTACTCGGGGAAATTGCGGGCCTGCGTGGAGTTTCTGCAGGAGCACTTCCGACAGTTGTCGATCTGAAATTCTTCGGCTGTCGAGTCTTCCCCCCTACGGGGAGGACTCGACAGTCTCCGTTCAGCTCAACCAGGGATTGGCCTGCAGATGCGAGCGCTCGAACGCCTCGATCTGCTCACGGCGCTGCAACGTGCTGCCGATGGCATCCAGCCCGAGCAGCAAGGCGGATTTACGCAGGGCATCGATCTGGAACCCGATCACGCTGCCGTCCTGCAAACCAATCTGCTGGGCCTGCAGGTCGACCGAAATCTCGGCCCCCTGCGGCTGGCTCACCACCTGCCCCAACCGCTGCACCGTCGCCTCATCGAGGGTGATCAGCAACACGCCGTTACGCTGGCAGTTGTCGTAGAAAATCCCGGCGAAACTGCTGCCGATCAGGGCACGGATGCCCACCTGCTTCAACCCCCACACCGCGTGCTCACGGCTGGAACCGCAACCGAAGTTCGGCCCGACCACCATGAAGCTCGCTCCCTGCCAGGCCGGCTGGTTCAGCACGAACTCGGGGTTGGGTTCGCCCGAAGGCAAAAAGCGCAGGTCGAAGAACAACCCGCGATCCAGACCGTTGCGGTCGATACCCTTGAGAAACTGCTTGGGCATGATCACGTCGGTGTCGATATTGGCCGCCAGCATCGGTGCGGCCTTGCCGGTGACCCGGGAAAACGGTTGCAGGCTCATGGGCGTTGCTCCAGGGAACGGATATCGGTCAGGCGCCCGGCAATCGCCGCGGCCGCCACCATCGCCGGGCTCATCAGGTGCGTGCGGGCACCGGCGCCCTGGCGACCTTCGAAGTTGCGGTTGGTACTGGAGGCACAGCGGTCGCCCGCCGACAGCACATCGTCGTTCATCGCCAGGCACATCGAGCAGCCGGACTGGCGCCATTCGAACCCGGCTTCGATGAACACCGCCGCCAGCCCCTCGGCTTCGGCCTGATCGCGGACCTGGGTGGAGCCCGGCACGATCATCGCCCGCACATGCCTGGCCACCTGCTGGCCGCGCACCACCCGGGCCGCGTCACGCAAGTCCTCGATCCGGGCATTGGTGCAGGAGCCGATGAAGGCATGGCTGATGACGATCTCGCTCAACGGCATGCCGGCTTCCAGGCCCATGTAGTTCAGGGCCCGGCGCATGTCCTGGCGCAGGATCGGATCGTCGAGGCTTTCCGGGTCCGGCACCCGTGCACCGATCGGCGCCGCCTGGTCCGGGCTGGTGCCCCAGGTGACCATCGGCTCCAGGGCCGTGGCATCCAGATGCACCTCCCGGTCGAACCGCGCGCCGGCATCGCTCCTGAGCTCGCGCCAACGGGTGACAGCCTGGTCCCACAGTTCTCCCTGTGGCGCCCGCGGCTTATCCTTGAGGTAGGCGAACACCTTCTCGTCCGGGGCCATGAAGGCGCCCCGGGCACCGGCTTCCACGGCCATGTTGCAGATGGTCATGCGCGCTTCGACGCTCAACGCATCGATGGTCGAACCGCAGAACTCGATGGCGTAGCCCGTCGCGCCAGAAGCACCGATTTCGCCGATCAGCGCCATGATCACGTCCTTGGAGGTCAACCCGGCCGCCAGTTCGCCGTCGACCGTCACCCGCAGGGTCTTCAGGCGCTTGTAGACCAGCGTCTGGGAGGCCAGCAGGTGTTCGATCTCCGAAGTGCCGATGCCGAAGCCGAAGGCCCCGAGAGCACCATAGGTGGTGGTGTGGCTGTCGCCGGCCGCTACCACCATGCCGGGCAGGATGAAGCCCTGCTCGGGGGCGACCACATGCTCGATACCCTGGCGCTTGTCGAGCACATCGAACAGTTCGATACCGAAATCGGCGCAGTTCTCGGCCAGGTACGAAACCTGCCGCGCCCCGCCGGCATCCGGCATGGCGGCAATGCGCCTGGGCGCGGTGGGGTTCACATGATCGACCACGGCCAGGGCCGTTTCCGGACGCCACACGCCGCGCCCGGCTTCGCGCAGGCCACTGAAGGCTTGCGGGCTGGTGTATTCGTTGATGACCTGGCGGTCGATGTACAGCAGGACATGGCCCTGGTCGTCGAGGCGACACACCGTATGGGAATCGATGTGCTTGTCGTAGAGGGTTCTCGTTGCAGTCATGGTGGCGCTCGCAGGAATGAAAGTACGCGAGGCTGTCGAATCCGACAGACTTCATGGCCATCATAGGGAGCGTGAGAGGTGCATCAATGCCGCGAGGGTGATGGCGAGGAACATGGATCGTGTTCGATCGGCGCTTGCGTTGCACAGGCGCCGGAACAGGCACGGGATCAGTGCGAAGGAATGCCTTCGATGTCCTTGACGATGAAGTTCGGCAAGACGTCGACATAGAACTCCTCGACGTCGGAATTGCCCTTGTTGCTGATCGCGCCCCACATGGTCTTGTAGTTGCGCAGGTTGCCCTGCACGCCGGCTGGCATCAGGCGGTCCCGTGCCTGGGCGAAGCTGAGCACCTCGGCGCCAGACCTGGACACCTTGACCTTGTAGCTGAAATCGACACTGGCCAGGATCGTGTTGTCATCGACGATCATCGACACCAGGCCGCCCTTGGAGTCGCTGATGTGGCGCGTGTACACCGTACTCACGTGCAGCAGGTAGTCGGCGCTTTCGCGGTTTTTGGCATAGCGGCCAATGGTGCTCAGCTTGTCGGACAGTTGATTGCGCAGGCGCTGGCGCAGGATGTCCTGGGACAGAAACCGAGGATTCTCCCCCACCAGTGCCAGATCGAAGGAGTCGATCCAATAGGTGGCGGTTTCCGGGATATGCACCGGTGTGGGCGACACGTAGTAGTCGGATTTTGAAGCACAACCGGCCAGCAGCGCGATGGCCAGGATCAGGGCAGGTACCTTCATGGCCTGGCTCCCTGGGCGTTGCTCAACAGAACATCCATGTAGCTTGTCGGTTCGGCAAACAGTGTCTTCTCGCCAGACAGGCGATCGCTGCCACCGACGCGCCCGATACGCGGCTCATAGCCGCCCCACTGCTCAAGCGTTCCCGGTGACTGGGCACAACCGGCCAATAGCACACCCGCCAGCATGGCGACAGCCAATCGCAACGAACCGAACACATGACCCATCAAACCTGACTCTCCCTGTTATCCACCATGAGTTGTGATTGCCAGCGTTCTCCACTTCGAGCGCGAACAGGTCCTTGACCTGCCAACGATTGGCAAGTTCATGGACCTGGCCTGGCGTGAGCGCCATGAAACGATCACCCGGGCGACCTGCATCGCTCGGAGCTTGAAAGAGATAACTCGAAGGGCTGAACGCAGAGCGGCTATGCCGCGAGGAACCTCGTCCGGTGGATAGCTCCGTACGGACGGTCCCTTGATACAACTGATATCAATTTAATGGCCGGCATCATAGAGTGCCGGATTTTGGGCGTCAAGAATCAGCCCTCGCTGTTTTCGCCGATGAAGTCCAGGCGGTCACCCAGCCACTGGCGAACGATCTCCCTTGCCGCCTGCCGGGCCTCGCTGGCCGACAGGCCGCGCTCGCGCTGCAGCCAGGCGCTGGTTGCCTGGCGGGCCGGTTCAATGGCCGCCAGGGCCTGTTGCCGCTGTTTCGTCGGCCAGGACTTGTCGTCGCTCCAGTCACGAATGACCTGCTCGGGATCCGTACCCTGCTGGTCCGCGGCCTTGAGAAAATCACGCGGGGAAACGGTTGCCCGCAGCGCCATCAGGCTCCAGCCGGCGTAGCTGGCAAAACGGATGGTGCCGCTGTTCTCGCTGGCCGCCGCCAGCACCGGCTCGAAGCTGCTATCGAGCTGTTTCCACGGCCCCTGCCCGAACAGATCGCCCTGGGGCTCGCAGATCGGCGCCCCACTGTCGCGGGTGGAACCATACAACGGGCCAAAACTGGCGTAGGCATCCTCGCCCTGGCGCGAGAAAATGAAACAGTGCACGTAGGCACGCTGACTGTAGGGCTCATACTCCGATCGCTCGATCAGCATGCGCAGCAGCGTCAGGTCGACCCGCTCACGGCTGACCGAGGCATCCTTCTCGGTATCGGTGAAGACCGACAGCGAGAAACTGTCGTCCGACAACGCCTTGATCGCCACTCGCCGACTTTCCTCGGCCTCCTTTTGCGTGACCCCGCTGGTCGGTTCGAAACGCTGCAGGTAGACCAGCCAGGCGGCGGCCAGGCCATTGCCCGGATACCCTCTCAACCCCTCGGCGGCCTCGGCCGGGTGATAGGGAATGCTGGCGATGAGCGCGTCCAGCGCCGCGGTATCGGGCTGGACCCGCTTGCCCACCTCCACCACCCGCTGGCTCAGCAGAGGTTGCAGACAGGCGGCCAGCTTGTCCGGGGCAGCCGCACAGGCATTGCGGGCCTGCAGCCAGGTCCGCTGGTCATTGCGCAAGGCCTCACCCGCCTGGGGTGCCAGCGTGGCCATGGCCTTGCTGTAGTAGGCGCCCAGGGCGCCATCCAGCCCGCTCAGTTCGGGGCTGGCACAAATGGCCTTTTCCACCGCCGTGGAGGCCTTCTGGCAATCGAAAGACGCGGCGACCGCGGGCGTACCGGCCCCCAACAGCAGCCCGGAGAGCAACAACATCGAACGGAGGGAGTGTACGTAGCGGTCCATGATGCCCCTTGAGTGAATGCCTGCCAAAGAGCCGATTGTGCCAAGAGCGCCGATTGCCCGTCTATCGACCGGCAAGCCGCCGGTCCTGCCGGAAAAAAGGCCACACACTGACGCACCACGATGTTACTTGCGGTAAAGGCCGTGCGCTTTTCTGAGGCGAATCGCCACCTTGCGCCGGTCTGATCGGCCATGAACCCAGCATATGGCACGACTATTGATGTACGTATCCATAACGATTGTTGAACAATCATCAGTGGAGCGTTTCCCATGTCCCGAGTAAAAGCCTTCACCCTCGCCCTGACCTTCTGTGCCGCCAGCGCCGCACAGGCCGCCGACGGCACCCTGCAAGCCGACCGCCTGAGCATCGGCTCGGACCTCACCTACCCGCCCTACACCTACCTGGCCCAGGGCAAGCCGGCGGGCTTCGATCCGGAGTTCATGACCCTGCTCGGCCAGCACCTCAAGCTGACCCCGCAGTTCCAGGACACCCGCTTCGCCAACCTGGTGATGGGCGTCAATGCCCGCCGCTTCGACGTAGTCGCCTCGGCGCTGTACGTCACCCCCGAGCGCGCCGCCCAGGTCGACTTCGTGCCCTACCTCAAGAGCGGCGCCTCGCTGATGGTCCGCGCCGATGACAGCTTCCGCCCGCAGCGCCCGGAAGACCTGTGCGGCAAGCGCATCGGCTCGATCAAGGGCGGCTCGTGGATTCCCAAGCTGATGGCACTTTCCAAGAGCCACTGCGAGGCCAACGGCCAGGCGCCGATCGACTCGCGTGAATTCCCCACCTCGCCGGAAGCGGCCCAGGCGCTGCTGGCCAAGGCCGTCGACGTGCAGTTCGAGGACGCCGCGGTGGCCGCGATCACCGCCGACAAGCTCAAGGGCCGGGTGGTTATCAGTTCAAAGGAACTGATCTACCCGGTGGTGATCGGCCTGGCCGTGCGCAAGGGTAACGATGCGCTGCTCGGCGAGTTGCGCCAGGGGCTGACGGCGATGAAGAGCAGCGGTGAGTACCAGACCCTCCTCACCCGCTACAACCTCGGCGAACCGAGCCCGAGCGAAGTGGCCCTGGCCCTGGGCCAGAATCCCCAGGCGGCACAGTAAGCGGGAGCGTCGAGCATGCAATTCGATTGGCACTACGCCGCAGGCCTGCTGGTCAACGGCGATTTCTGGAAGGCAGTCGGCACCGTGGTGGAGCTGAGTGTCGAGACCTGGCTGCTGGGCATCGTGCTCGGCTTCGTGCTGGCCCTGGCCCGGCAGTCGGGCAACCGCGCCCTCAACCGCGGCGCGGCGCTGTACATCTGGTTCTTCCGCAGCCTGCCGCTGCTGGTGCTGCTGATCTTCGTCTACAACCTGCCGCAGGTGTTTCCAAGCACCAGCGCGCTGTTGTCCAACCCCTACGCCGCGGGCCTGATCGCGCTGGTGTTGAGCGAGGCGGCGTACATCGCCGAGATCCATCGGGGCGGCCTGCTGGCCGTCGCCAAGGGGCAGCTCGAAGCCGGCAAGGCGCTGGGTATCCGCTACACCGGCGTACAGCGCCTGATCGTCATCCCGCAGGCGCTGCGGGTAGCCCTGCCGACCCTGGCCAACGAGTACATCACCATCGTCAAGCTGACCTCGCTGGTCTCGGTGATCTCGTTGTCGGAGATCCTGCTGGTGGGCCAGCAGTTGTACACGCAGAACTTCCTGGTCATGGAGACCATGCTCGCGGTGGCCTTCTACTATGTACTGATCGTCACGGTGTTCAGCTACCTGCTGCGGCGCCTGGAACAGCACCTGGACGTGACGCGCCGCCAGCCCAGGGTGATTGCCGACAGCCCGACGGAACGGGTCCCCGTCCGCCAGGAGAGCGCCCCGCGGCGCGGCGAGTTCGCCCTGCGGGTGACCGGCGCGCGCAAGCACTATGGCCAGCTGGAGGTGCTCAAGGGCATCGACCTGAACATCCGTTTCGGCGAGGTGGTGTCGATCATCGGCCCATCGGGTTCGGGCAAGACCACCCTGATCCGCACCCTCAACGGCCTGGAGGGACTGGACCGCGGCCAGGTCAAGTTGTGTGGCGCGCCGTTCCTGCGTGGCAGCCACGAGGATGGCGGCAGCCTGGGTAGCCGCCTGCACATGGACGGCATCGTCCAGGTCGGCATGGTATTCCAGGGCTTCAATCTGTTCCCGCACAAGACGGTGCTGGAAAACGTCGTACTCGCGCCACGCCACCACGGTCACGCCAGCGATGCCGAACTGCGGGCGCTGGGCCTGTCGCTGCTGGCCAAGGTCGGCCTGCGCGAGCACGCCGGCAAGTACCCGCACCAGCTCTCCGGCGGCCAGCAACAGCGCGTGGCGATCGCCCGCGCACTGGCGATGCGGCCCCAGGTGATGCTGTTCGACGAACCGACCTCGGCGCTGGACCCGGAGCTGGTCGGCGACGTGCTGAAGGTGATCGAGGACCTGGCCCGCGAAGGCATGACCATGGTCATCGTCACCCATGAAATGAAGTTCGCCTTCCAGGTTTCCAACCGCGTGGTGTTCATGGAGAGCGGACAGATCGTCCAGGCCGGCGCACCACGCGAACTGCTGGACAACCGCAGCGAACGGATGAGCCGCTTCCTCAAGGATGTGCAACTGGCATGAAAACCAAGACCCCGGAAAAAACCGGCACCGTCCTGTCCCTGGCCGACCAGGTGGCCTGCGAGGTGCGCGAAGACATCATCGGCGGCCGGCTGCTGCCGGGCATGGCGCTGGTCGAGGCCGAGCTGACCGTGCGCTACAACGCCTCGCGCAACACCGTGCGCGAAGCGTTGCACCAGCTCGGGCATGAGGGCCTGGCCACCTATGTGCGCAACAAGGGGGTGATGGTCCGGCGCCTCGGCGTGCCACAAGTACGTGACCTGTTCCTGGTGCGCCGCACCCTGGAGGTCCAGGCGATCCTGGGCAGCAAGCCGCTGCGCGAATACGAGTCCGACCGCATGCTCGACGCCATCGAAGCCGCCGAACTGGCCCGCGAACGCGAGGACTGGCAGGCCTTCGGTACCCATAGCCTGCGCTTTCACCAGCACATCATCGGGCTGTTGCGTAGCCCGTTGCTCGACGCCTTCTTCACCAACATCGCCGCGCAGATGCGCCTGGTGTTCGCCGTGGCGCCCGATGAAGAGAACTTCCAGCGTCCCTGGCTGGAACGCGACCGGCAGATCCACGACCTGCTCGCCGACGGCCGTCGTCATGACGCCGCCGAAGCCATGACCCGTTATCTGGACGATTCCGAGCACGCCCTGCTCGATCTGTTCAACCACCCACCCCGTTCCTGAAACCGGAGACCTACCCATGTACAAGGATTACCCCGCCGCCTATCAGGTCAGCAAGGGCTCGGCCCTGCAGGTCGACAAGCCGTTCTACGATCGCATCCGCGAGCGTCGGGACGCCCGTACCCTGATCGAGTCCTTCGAGGTGCCGATCCGCACCGGCCGCGCCTGGAAGGTGCCGGCCGGCCACGTGTTCCGTGTGACCGCACCGGTCGGCCCGCAGGTCGGCGACTTCAACATCTGGAACGCCAACGACCCGCGCGAACGCCTGTGGGCGGCCCGTACCCGCCAGTTGCAGGGTGCTCACGTGAGCACCTACGACCGCCTCTGGTCGAACCTGCCGTTCCTGCGGCCGCTGGTGACCATCACCGACGACAGCCTGGCCGACTACGGCATCGATGAGCACGGCGGGCGCCTGCACGACCTGCTCGGCACCCGTTGCGACCCCTACGTCAACAAGATGCTCACCGGTGAGGACTTCCACCACCACTGCCACTCCAACCTGACCCGCGCGGTCCTGCCCCACGGCCTGACCGAGTTCGACGTGCACGACGTGCTGAACATCTTCCAGTGCACCGGCCTGAACCATGACGACATGTACTTCATGAAGGCCTGCCCGGCGAAGAAAGGCGACTACCTGGAATTCTTCGCCGAGATCGACGTGCTCTGCGCCCTGTCGACCTGCCCGGGCGGCGACCTGTCGCTGCCGATGTGGGGCCCGGACGCCCAGGACCCGCTGTCCGTGTGCCGGCCGCTGGGCGTGGAGGTCTACCAGCTCGAAGACAGCCTGCTCGAAGGCTGGAAGTCGCCGGAACGCGCCAGCTACAACGGCTTGCATGGACTGGCGATCGGCAAGGCCGATTGGGAGTAAACAACTGCGGGAGCCTGCCATCGCGGCAGGCTCCCCAGCCAACGGTAAAACAACTTCAAATCCAATCCGGCAGTACTTCAGCTGCCATTCAGCTTATATGTATCGAAACAGCCTATTTTTAATTGACTTGATACGCCTCGCTGAGTAAATTTCCCCTGCCTGCGAAACAGGCCCTTTTTCAACTTAAAAAAGAACCCAATGGACACAGTATCCAGACGCAGTCCGATCACCGCGAAGGCGGTTCATCGGGCGCTTAACCCAAATAATGACGGGACTCGACGCACAGTCGGGTGAGCTGCGCCAGGGCCTCGTGCTCCACGTAACTCGCCTCTGCCGGCGCCAGTCCGGTCGCGAGGTGTGTGATGACTTTCAAATCTTCCGTAATGCCAGGCGTTCGCGCCTTTGCTTCCAGCATGCGCGTCAAGCTGTCCTGCGAGCCCACTGTGGCCCTGCGGCCCAGCGTCCTGTTCGCAATTCCCTCCTCCGCTCCCCAGGTATCGCCACGTGCGACCATCGGCTGGCGCATCTGCCCGAACACCGGTCGGCTGCAGCAGCGCTGGAGCTTCGATGACAGCCAGGACCCGCAGAGTAGCGCGCTCGCACACTCACTGCGCGCGGGTAAAACCCTGGAAGGCGCCGTCGAGGTTCGCGCCGCCTAATTATCCGGCGCAAGCGAAGACAACTTCCAAACACGCACTTTCGCAACTTTGAAGTGCACGGGATTTCTTTGCCCGTTAATTAATGAATATCGAGAAAGTCATTATGGACGAAGCCAGTAGTCGGTTCGCTGCCTGTCGTTTTTCCGTGGGCGGGCAGCGAACGTTAAATATTCCCCAACACCCATATTCGAATCGATCGCACTCTCGCGACTCGGCAGGTATTCGCTCGCCCCGCATTCGGTGAGCCGCACATGCCTGGTCGCAAAGACGTGACAGGGGCATTCCCATGAGCAACGTAAAAACTCCGCCACGGCACCACCAGCACAACGGCAAGGACAACACCCGGCTGTCGATGCGTGCCGCCCGTGAATCGCAACAGGACCTGGCCACCACCCTGGGCAACGTCAGGGCCAGCCGCGACGGCCTCACCGAGCTGGACGCCGAAGGCCGCCTGCAGCGCGAAGGCTTCAACGAGGTCGCCCACGACAAGCCGCCCCGCGCGCTGGTGCAGTTTCTCCATGCGCTGAACAACCCGTTCATCTATGTCCTGCTGATCCTCGCCGGCATCAGCTTCTTCACCGACTTCTGGCTGGCCGAGCGCGCCGGCGAAGACGGCGACCTGACCAAGGTCATCATTATCATGACCATGGTCACCCTCAGCAGCAGCCTGCGCTTCTGGCAGGAGTACCGCTCGGGCAAATCCGCCGAAGCCCTCAAGGCCATGGTCCGCACCACCGCCACCGTACTGCGTCGCGAGCAGATGGGCAGCCAGCCCACCCTGCGCGAAATTCCGATGCGAGAACTGGTGGCCGGCGATATCGTGCACCTGTCGGCCGGCGACATGATTCCGGCGGATATCCGCCTGATCGAGTCCCGCGACCTGTTCATCAGCCAGGCCGTGCTGACCGGCGAAGCGCTGCCGGTGGAAAAGTACGACACCCTCGGCGACGTTGCGCAGAAATCCGCAGCGGGTGCCGCCGCCGACCAGAACAACCTGCTCGACCTGCAGAACATCTGCTTCATGGGTACCAACGTGGTCAGCGGCACCGCCAAGGCCGTGGTGGTCGCCACCGGGCCGCGGACCTACTTCGGCTCACTGGCCAAGGCCATCGTCGGCTCGCGGGTGCAGACCGCCTTCGACCGCGGGGTGAACAGTGTCAGCTGGCTGCTGATCCGCTTCATGCTGGTGATGGTGCCGGTGGTGTTCCTGCTCAACGGCTTTTCCAAGGGCGACTGGGGCGATGCCCTGCTCTTTGCTCTGGCTGTGGCTGTTGGCCTGACCCCGGAAATGCTGCCGATGATCGTCAGCGCCAACCTGGCCAAGGGCGCCGTCGCCATGGCCCGGCGCAAGGTGGTGGTCAAGCGTCTGAACGCGATCCAGAACTTCGGTTCGATGGACGTGCTGTGCACCGACAAGACCGGCACCCTGACCCAGGACCGGATCATCCTCGAGCACCATGTCGACAGCCACGGCCGGCGCAACGATGCGGTGCTGGGCCTGGCCTGGCTGAACAGCCACCACCAGAGCGGCATGAAGAACCTGATGGACCAGGCGGTGCTGCGCTTCTCCGAGCAGGACCCGAAGTTCCAGGTGCCGTTCGCCTACAGCAAGGTCGATGAGCTGCCATTCGATTTCGTCCGCCGGCGCCTGTCGATCATCGTCAGGGACAACCACGGCGACCACCTGCTGGTGTGCAAGGGCGCGGTCGAGGAAATGCTCGCCATCTCCAGCCAGGTGATGGAGGGCGACACCGTGGTGGCTCTCGACGAGCAGCGCCGCCAGGAACTGCTGGCCCTGGCCAACGACTACAACAAGGACGGCTTCCGCGTGCTGCTGGTGGCCACCCGGAATATCGCCAAAGGCCAGGCCAAGGCCCAGTACAAGACCGCCGACGAGCGCGAACTGGTGATTCGCGGCTTCCTGACCTTCCTCGACCCACCGAAGGAGACCGCCGGCCCGGCGATTGCCGCCCTGCGCGAGATCGGCGTGGCGGTCAAGGTGCTGACCGGCGACAACGCGGTGGTCACCTGCAAGATCTGCCGCGAGGTCGGCCTGGAGCCGGGCCTGCCCCTGCTCGGCCAGGACATCGAGCACATGGACGAGGCCACCCTCAAGCTGCGGGTCGAGGAGCGCACGGTCTTCGCCAAGCTGACCCCGCTGCAGAAGTCGCGGGTGCTCAAGGCCCTGCAATCGAACGGGCACACCGTGGGCTTCCTCGGTGACGGCATCAACGACGCACCGGCGCTGCGCGATGCCGACGTCGGTATCTCGGTGGACAGTGGCACGGACATCGCCAAGGAATCGGCCGACATCATCCTCCTGGAAAAGAGCCTGATGGTGCTCGAGGAAGGCGTGCTCAAGGGTCGGGAAACCTTCGGCAACATCATGAAGTACCTGAACATGACCGCCAGTTCCAACTTCGGCAACGTGTTCTCGGTGCTGGTGGCCAGTGCGTTCATTCCGTTCCTGCCGATGCTGTCGATTCACCTGCTGCTGCAGAACCTGATCTACGACATCTCCCAGCTGGCCCTGCCGTGGGACCGGATGGACAAGGAGTTCCTGAGCAAGCCACGCAAGTGGGATGCGAAGAACATCGGCCGCTTCATGCTGTGGATCGGGCCGACCTCGTCGATCTTCGACATCACCACCTTTGCGCTGATGTGGTACGTGTTCGCCGCCAATAGCGTGGAGGTGCAGGCGCTGTTCCAGTCCGGCTGGTTCGTCGAGGGGCTGCTGTCGCAGACGCTGGTGGTGCACATGCTGCGGACCCAGAAGATCCCGTTCTTCCAGAGCACCGCGGCACTGCCGATCATCGTCATGACCTGCATCGCCGTCGCGATCGGTATCTACCTGCCGTTCTCGCCACTGGGCACGCTGGTGGGCCTGGTGCCGTTGCCGATGAGCTACTTCCCGTGGCTGGTGGGCACCCTGCTGACCTACTGCGTGCTGGCCCAGACCATGAAGACCCTGTACATCCGCCGCTTCAAGCAGTGGTTCTGACGAGCACCCGAGTACGACACCGTCCCCTGTGGGAGCGCCGCCCGGCCGCCTCCCATCAGGAGGGTCGCGGTGTTCGTGCCCGGATCGAACCCACCGGATAAACCCGGGAGACGGCCATGAACCCATTGAAAAAATGCTTCGCCCTCCTCGACCACGGCGTCCGGGCACTGGCGGTACGGTGCCTGAGCAAGGCCGCCCAGGTCGTCCGCCGTGTCACCGTCAGGCTGTATGTCCGCAGGCACCTGACCGGTGTCGAGATGCGTTACCTGCTGGGGTTGTCCAGCACCATCAGTCGTGCCTCGGTGAGGCTACTGCGCCCACCCAGGAAGTAACACACCAGCACAGGGAGAACCCTCATGTCTGGAACCACTCTGTTGATCAAACTCGCCGGCACCATCGCCCTGTTGCTGTGGGGTACCCACATGGTCTCCACCGCCCTGCTGCGCGGCTTCGGCACCCAACTGCGCAACGGCCTGGGCCGCAACCTGGACAAGCGCTGGAAAGCCCTGCTGTCGGGCATCGGCCTGACCGCCATCCTGCAGAGCAGCACGGCGGTCAGCCTGATGGCGACCTCGTTCACCGCCGCCGGCACCCTGAGCCTCGCGCCGGCGCTGGCGGTGATGCTCGGCGCCAACATCGGCTCGACCCTGGTCGTGCAACTGCTCAGTTTCAATACCTCGCTGGCGATCCCCATCGTCCTGCTGCTCGGTTTCGTGGTGTTCCGCCTGCGCGATGACTCGCGCTACGAGAGCATCGGCTGCGCACTGATCGGCCTGGGGCTGATGCTGCTCGCGCTGAACCTGCTGGGCGGCGTGCTCGGCCAGATGGAAAGCACCCCGGTCTTTCAGGCGGTGATGCAAGGCCTGCAGGGCGACATCCTGATCGCACTGCTGGTCGCCGCCCTGCTGACCTGCATCTGCCACTCCAGCGTGGCGGTGATCCTGCTGATCGCCTCGCTGGCCAGCACCGGCGCAATGACGCCGATCACGACCCTGGCTTTGGTGCTGGGGGTAAACATCGGCGGTGCCTTGCCACCCGTGCTCAATGCCAGCACTGCGGTCGCCCGGCGCCTGCCGCTGGGCAACCTCGCCGTGCGGCTGTTCGGAGCGCTGCTGATCCTGCCCTGGGTGTCGTGGCTGGGCCCACTGCTGGAACACTCGGGCATCGCCCCGGACCGTCAGGCGGTGTACCTGCACAGCGCCTTCAACCTGCTACTGGGGCTGGGCTTTCTCGGCCTGGTGGAACCCATGGCCAACCTGCTGACGCGCTGGCTGCCGGCCCCCGAACCGGCAGCCGACCCAGGCATGCCGCAGTACCTCGACGAAGCCGGGCTGGAAGTGGCCAATGTCGGCCTGTCCAACGCCGTGCGCGAAGCGCTGCGCCTGGCCGACATGCTGTCGGTGATGTTCAGCCAGATGCTCGGGCTGTTCGAGAGCCCGACCCAGGCCACGCCCGAACAGATCCGCCAACTGGACCAATCACTGGACCTGCTCAGCGCCGCCATCCGCGCCTACCTCGCGGACATCGGCCAGGATGGTCTCTATGACGAGGACGCCGACCGCGCCCAGGAAATCCTCATGTTCGTGATCAACCTGGAGCATGCCGGCGACATCCTCTCCAGCAACCTGGCGCAGTTGGCCGCACGGCGCCGCAGGCGCGGCGAGGGCTTCTCGAAGTTCGAGCTGGGGCACATCCATCGCCTTCACGATGAGCTGCTGGAAAGCCTGAGCCTGGCCATCACCGTCTTCCTGCGCGAGGACATTGCCAGCGCCCACCACCTGGTCGCCCGCAAGGCCTCGATCCGTCGCCTGGAGGCCAATGCCAGTCGCGAGCACTTTCGCAAGCTCAGTGCCGACAAGAGCGCCTGGGCCGAATCCGGCGACATCTTCCAGCGGGTGCTGCGCGACTACCGCCGGGTGCATCACCACATCGCCGCCCTGGCCTACCCGGTGCTGGAGCGCGCCGGCGAACACATCCCGGGCCTGGGCGAGCCGCTGGAGGCGTCCGGTCCGACACGGGGCCGCAACGACAAGGATGACTACCCATGCGCGTCCTGATCTGCGCCGGCCGCTACTACATGAATGCCGCCCTGTGTCGCAAGGTGCTCGAGGCCTACCACGCCCGGCAGGGCATCGAGGTGCTGGTGCACGGCGGCAACCAGCACCTGGGCAGCACCCTGGAGGACTGGGCCCGGGAAACCGGCGCCCACATCGTGCGCTACCCCTCCAACTGGCAGCGCTACGGCAAGCAGGCCGAGCGGCGCCGCAACCGGTTCATGTTGCAGGACAGCGAACCGGACCTGGTGATCGCCTTCCCCGGCGGCAGCGACACCGAAGAACTGGTGGCCCAGGCCAGGGCCAACGGCATTGACACCCATTCGATCGACGATTGAGCGAGACACCCATGCACAAGCACCCTCGAACACAAGGTGCGGCGTACGCGGGTTGCGACGTACGCAGGCTTGTGGTGTACGCAGGCAGGCGAGTAACGCGCCTGCCACAGGGCATCAAGAGAGGAAGTCAGCACAGTCATGTCGAATCCCGAAAGGAAAATGGACGCGTCCCTGCGTGGCGGTATTACTGTCCGGGTACTTCATTGAGCAACAGGACCTGCTTGTCCTGAACCAGGTCGGCAGCAGCGGCCCCCATGATCCCGTAGTGCTGGGTTACACGATGGCGCTCGATCGCATCCATGTCGCTCCAGGTCTCGATGAAAACGAAGCGCCCGGGATTTTCCCGGTCGACATGCAGGGTGTATTCATGGCAACAGGCTTCTTGACGCGAGGGCACCACAGCGGCCTTCAGCACGGCCTCCAGCTCGGCAGCCTTGCCCGGTTTGGCTTGAAGAATGGCAACGACACGAATTGCATGGTTCATGGTTTTTCACCTGAATGGGAACTGGGTGCAAAAAGGCACCAGGGCCGACGATGATGATCTCTCGTCGCTCGACCATCAAGGCCGCAAGGCTCTGAGCCGCGACAGACAAGGAGGTTCCCGGCGATCTGCGAACAGGGCCATTGCCTACACGACAGGCAGGCAACAGCCGGATCAGGACACGCCATCAGGGCTTGAGCGGCGTTTCCCGGTCGCGCTCGGGCATCTCCTTGCCATCCTCGGGATGCTTCCAGGTTTGCGGCGGTGGCTCATCGTCCACCTCATCCTCGACGACTTCGTCCTCCTCGGGCGCCGGCACCTCACGCCAGGGCATCGCGCCCAGGGGATGCCGCGAAAACGGAAGGGTCACACCGGCAGGCTGAGTATCCATACGCACCTCGCATCGACCGCCCGGACCGTCCGGGCATGGAATTCTCAGTGTAGCAAGCGCGGTACCGACCGTTGCCCACCCGCTCGGCCAGAGGAGGTGGCGTGTTAGCATGGGCTTTTGCCCGGAGGGGATACGCCATGTTTGAGGGTCAGCGCTTCGCGGCGTTTCTGTTCGATATGGACGGGACGCTGCTCAACTCCATCGCCGCCGCCGAGCGCGTCTGGAGCCACTGGGCGCAACGGCATGGCCTGGATGTACCGGCCTTTCTGCAGACCATCCATGGCGTGCGCTGCATCGATACCATCCGCCGGCAGAACCTGCCGGGTATCGACGCCGAGCGCGAGGCAGCGGCCATTTCCCAGGCCGAGATCGACGATGTCGAAGGCGTGGTGGCCATCGAGGGCGCACGGGAGTTTCTCGCCACCCTGCCCGCCCACCGCTGGGCGGTGGTGACCTCGGCCCCGCGCGCCCTGGCGCAAAGCCGCATGGCCGCCGCCGGCATTGCCCTGCCGGCGCTGGTGATCACCGCCGAAGATGTCAGCCGCGGCAAGCCGGCACCGGACGGCTACCTGCTGGCCGCCCGGCGACTGGGTGTCGAGCCGTCACAGTGTCTGATTTTCGAGGATGCGCCCGCCGGTATCGGCGCGGCGGAAGCGGCGGGTATGGCGGTGACGGTGATCACCGCCACCCACAGCCACCCCCTGGAGACAGCGCACCCGACGCTGGCGGACTACAGCCGGGTGACGGTCGACAGCAACGACCAGGGCCTGGCGCTGGTCCAGGCCTGACCCTCGGTTGCCTTACGAAGCGTATTGCACGCCCAGCGACGCCAGGGCCTTCCAGTAGTCCGGGTAGGTCTTGGCCACGCAATCCGGGTCCTGGATGCGGATACCGGAAACCTTCAGCCCGGCCAGGGCAAAGCACATGGCGATGCGATGGTCGGAGTGGGTGTCGATCAGCGCGTTGCAGCTCGTACCGGCCAGCGCCGGATCGGCCGCCACCAGCAGATCGTCGCCCTCCACCGCAGCCAGCCCGGCCCGGATCTCGTTCAGGCCATCGTGCAGCGCCTGGACCCGGTCGCACTCCTTGACCCGCAGGTTCGCCAGCTCGACGAAACGCACCGGCGTGCGGTTGAACGCCGCCAGCACCGCCAGGGTCGGGATCGCGTCCTGCATCTGCGAACCGTTGATCACCGCCGGCATGTTGGGGAACTGCTGGATCACCTCCAGGGCCTTGGCGTCCGGCTGGGTGAAATCTTCACCGGCCACGCCGAGGTCGATACGCCCTGCCGTCAAGGCCTCTGCCGCCCACAGGTAGGTGGCGGCGGAAGCGTCCGGCTCGACCTGGTAGTCGCAGGCGCTGTAGCCGGTGGCCGCGACCCGCCAGGTGCTCTCGTCGACCGCCTCGACCTGGGCGCCGAAGGCACGCATGCAGGCCAGCGTCAGGTCGACGTAGCCGCGGGCACCGATGTCCTTGCCGGTCAGCGCCACTTCCACCGGTTCCTCACCACAGGCCGCCAGCATCAGCAGCGCCGACACGTATTGGCTCGACAGGCCGCCGTCGATCTCGAAACGCCGCGCCTGCACGCGGCCCTGGCCGCGCACGGTCACCGGCGGGCAACCGGTGGGGCTTTCGACATCCAGGCCGGCGCGACGCAGCGCATCGAGCAACGGGCCGATCGGACGTTTCTGCATATAGTGGTCACCATCGAGCACCACCGTGCCGTTGACGGTGCTCACCGCCGCGGTCAGAAAGCGCACCGCGGTGCCGGCATTGCCGAGGAACAACGGTTGTTCCGGCACCTGCAACTGGCCGCTGCCGGTGACCACGAACGTGGTGTCGTCGGGTTCGCTGATGGTCACGCCCATCTGCCGCAGGGCATTGGACATGTGGCGGGTATCATCGCTTTTCAGCGCGCCGGACAGGCGGCTGGTGCCCTTGGCCAGGGCGGCGAGCAACAGGGCCCGGTTGGTGATCGACTTCGAACCGGGTGGCGTCACCTTGCCGTTCAGGGACGCGTTCGGCGGGATCACGGTGAGGGTTTGCTGCACAGCCATTGATCAACTCTCCAGGCTCGAAAGGTACGCGCACAGGCTCGTGCGCCTCGACAGTCCGCCATGATGCCATTAATGGGCCCGGCGGATCATCCGTTTCTGTCGGGCAGGCCATGCATGACAGGCGCGACTGTCTGGCCTGCGGGTCTTGCGCTTGACCGACAACCCCGGACAATAGAGTCGACTCTTTTTTCCGATAATGAACGTGCCATGACCGCCGACCGCCGACAACACCTTCCATCCCTGCCCTGCCTGCTCCTGCTGGCCTGCAGCTTTTCGATGATCGCCGGTTGCTCCGGGCACCAGACGCCGGTCAATGGTTACCCCTGCTACGCCAAGGCGGTGCCGAGCACCGGTGTCGGCGGACTGGCCTGGGGGCCGAACGTGAAGACCGCCAGCGCGAAATCCCTGGACAACTGCCGGCGCTACGCCGCCGAATCGGGTGGAACGCCAGGCTCCTGCAGGGTGACGGCGGCCAGCTGCCGCTGACGATCCGCGCCGCAGGGCGTGGCGGACGCTTGCCGACGATCACGGGAGCATCGCCGGCAAGCCGACGGGTCAGGCCTGACGGGTACCGGGCGCCATGGTCCTGCCGCGGCGCGCCGCTGTGCATGGACTACTCCAGCCAGCGCCAGTCGCAGCCGGGGTTGCGCCAATTGATGGAAATGATTCGCCAGCAGAACCTGCCCGGCCGGCAGTTCTGACCTTTCAGCCGGGCGTATCGATACCCGGCCCTTCCCGCCGCCAGCGTTCAGAACCGGCTCCTCAGCCGCTCGTTCCGACCTCCGGTCATTCTTGGGCAGCACAAACTCGTTGAAGGGGCTTGCGCAGTCAATATTATGGTATACCATCATACCAACAGACTGACACACAACCGAGGAGCCCCCATGAGTTTCGAAATTCGCAAGATCGTCAGCTACATCGAGGAAACCTTCATCGAAGGCGGCAAGGCCACCGACAAGCCGGTGACCATGATCGGCCTGGCGGTAGTGATCAAGAACCCCTGGCTGGGCCGTGGTTTCGTCGAAGACCTGAAGCCTGAAATCCGTGCCAACTGCTCCGACCTCGGCGCCCTGATGGTCGAGCGCCTGGTCAAGGCCATTGGCGGTGCCGAGAAGATCGAAGCCTATGGCAAGGCCGCCGTGGTCGGCGCCGATGGCGAGATCGAACACGCTTCGGCGGTGATCCACACCCTGCGCTTCGGCAACCACTACCGCGAAGCGGTCAAGGCCAAGAGCTACCTGAGCTTCACCAACAAGCGCGGCGGCCCGGGCACTTCGATCCAGATCCCGATGATGCACAAGGACGACGAAGGCCTGCGTTCGCACTACATCACCCTGGAAATGCAGATCGAAGACGCGCCACGTGCCGACGAAATCGTCGTGGTCCTCGGTTGCGCCGACGGCGGCCGCCTGCACCCACGCATCGGCAACCGCTACATCGACCTGGAAGAGCTGGCCGCCGAGAAAGCCCAGTAATCAGATAAGAAAGGCAGGAGCGCTCCATGATTCGGCACACCGCTGAACGCACCCCGGCCGGCACCAGTTACCTGGCGACCGGCGAAGGCCAACCCGTCGTCCTGATCCACGGGGTCGGGCTGAACAAGGAAATGTGGGGCGGCCAGATCGTCGGTCTCGCGCCGCACTACCGGGTCATTGCCTACGACATGCTCGGGCACGGCGCCAGCCCGCGCCCGGACCCCGACTGCGGGCTGCTCGGGTATGCCGATCAGTTGCGCGAACTGCTCGACCACCTGCAATTGCCCACCGCCTGCGTCATCGGTTTCTCCATGGGCGGGCTGGTCGCCAGGGCCTTTGCCCTGAACTATCCGCAACGGCTGCAGAGCCTGGTGGTGCTCAACAGCGTATTCAACCGCAGTGCCGAACAGCGCGAAGGTGTCATCGCCCGCACCAGCCAGGCCGCGGAGCACGGTCCGGATGCCAATGCCGAGGCGGCCCTGTCGCGCTGGTTCAGCCGCGAATACCAGGCCGCCAACCCGGCGCAGATCGCCGCGATCCGCCAGGTGCTGGCCAGCAATGACCCGCAGGGCTACCTGACCACCTACAAGCTGTTCGCCACCCAGGACATGTACCGCGCCGACGACCTGCACACCATCCAGGTGCCGACGCTGGTCGCCACCGGCGAACTGGACCCCGGTTCGACGCCGCTGATGGCCCGGCAACTGGCCGAGCGGATTCCCGGCGCGCAGGTTGCCGTACTCGCCGAGCAACGGCATATGATGCCGGTGGAATCACCACGCCTGGTCAACCAGGTACTCCTGGACTTCCTTGCAACCACCTACGTCCAACAAACCATAAAGGGGATCGTTGCATGACACTCGCACGCTTTCAGATGTGCATCGGCGGCGAATGGGTCGATGCGCTGTCCGGCAAGACCTTCGACAGCCTCAACCCGGCCCTGGCCGAAGCCTGGGCACAACTGCCCGATGCCGACGAAGCCGATGTCGAGCGCGCCGTCCAGGCCGCCCAGGCGGCCTTCGACCACCCGGCCTGGCGCGGCCTGAGCGCCACCGCCCGGGGCAAGCTGCTGCGCCGCCTGGGCGACCTGATCGCCGAGAACAGGGAGCAACTGGCGCAACTGGAAAGCCGCGACAACGGCAAGCTGATCCGCGAGACCCGCGGCCAGGTCGGCTACCTGCCGGAGTTCTTCCACTACACCGCCGGCCTGGCCGACAAGCTCGAAGGCGGCACCCTGCCGCTGGACAAGCCGGACCTGTTCGCCTACACCGTGCACGAGCCGATCGGCGTGGTCGCGGCGATCATTCCGTGGAACAGCCCGCTGTACCTCACCGCGATCAAGCTGGCTCCAGCCCTGGCGGCCGGCAACACCATCGTGATCAAGCCGTCCGAACATGCCTCGGCGACCATTCTCGAACTGGCCAGGCTGGCCCTGGAAGCCGGCATCCCGCCCGGTGTGGTCAACGTCATCACCGGCTACGGCCCGAGCACCGGCGCCGCCCTCACCCGCCACCCGCTGGTGCGCAAGATCGCCTTCACCGGCGGTGCGGCCACCGCGCGCCACGTGGTGCGCAGCAGTGCCGAGAACTTCGCCAAGCTGTCCCTGGAACTGGGTGGCAAGTCACCGAACATCATCTTCGCCGACGCCGACCTCGACAGCGCGATCAATGGCGCGGTCGCCGGGATCTATGCCGCCTCCGGCCAGAGCTGCGTGTCCGGCTCGCGCCTGCTGGTGCAGGACGAGATCTACGACGAGTTCGTCGAGCGCCTGATCGCCCGCGCCCGGCGCATCCGAATCGGCAACCCGCAGGATGAAACCAGCGAGATGGGCCCGATGGCCACCGCCCAGCAACTGGCCGTGGTCGAAGGCCTGGTCGCCGACGCCCTGGCCGAAGGCGCGCGCCTGCGTACCGGCGGCAAGCGCGCGGACATCGGCGGCGGCTGGTTCTATGAACCGACCCTGTTCGAGTGCGACCGCAATTCGATGAAGATCATGCAGGAAGAAGTCTTCGGCCCGGTCGCCTCGGTGATCCGTTTCAAGGACGAAGCCGAAGCCCTGGCCATCGCCAACGACTCGCAGTTCGGCCTCGCCGCCGGTATCTGGACCCGCGACCTGGGCCGTGCCCATCGCCTGGCCCGGGACGTGCGCTCGGGGATCATCTGGGTCAACACCTACCGCGCCGTCTCGGCCATGGCGCCGATCGGCGGCTTCAAGAACAGTGGCTACGGCCGTGAGAGCGGTATCGATTCGGTGCTGGCCTACACCGAGTTGAAAACGGTGTGGATCAACCTCTCGCAGGCACCGATGCCCGACCCCTTCGTGATGCGCTAGGAGACAGCTGAAATGATCGAACCCGGTATCTACAAAGAAGTCATGGGCTCCTTCCCCTCCGGCGTTACGGTGGTCACCGCCCTCGACGCCGACGGCGGTATCGTCGGCATCACCGCCAGCGCCTTCAGCGCGCTGTCGATCGACCCGGCGCTGGTGCTGTTCTGCCCCAACTATGCTTCAGACACCTATCCGATCCTGCGCGACAGCAAGCAGTTCGCGATTCACCTGCTGTCCGCCGACCAGACCGCCGAAGCCTATGCGTTCGCCGGCAAGGGCAAGGACAAGGCCAGGGGTATCGACTGGCGCCTCAGCGAGCTGGGCAACCCGCTGCTGGCCAAGGCCACGGCGATCATCGAGTGCGAGCTGTGGCGCGAGTACGACGGCGGCGATCACGCGATCATCGTCGGCGCGGTGAAAAACCTGATCCTGCCACAGGACCCGGTCACCCCGATGATCTACCACAAGGGCAAGCTGGGCGCGCTGCCGGCCCTGGCCTGATCACCGTTTCGGCCGTGCGCCGGCCTCTCGCGCACGGCCCTTTTTCGAGGACGCGACATGAGCAACGAGAAATACCGGCAGGGTCTGCAGATCCGCACCCAGGTACTGGGCGAAGCCTATGTGCAGAAATCCATCCAGAATGCCGACGACTTCAGCCGTCCACTACAGGAACTGGTCACCGAATACTGCTGGGGCCACGTCTGGGGCCGTGAGGGTTTGTCGCTCAAGGAGCGCAGCATGATAAACTTGGCGATGATTTCGGCCCTCAACCGCCCCCACGAACTCAAGCTGCACGTACGGGGCGCCTTGCGTAACGGCCTCAGTCGTGAACAAATACGCGAAATCCTGCTTCAAGTCGGTATTTATTGCGGTGTCCCCGCGGCCGTGGACAGTTTCCGGCTGGCCCGCGAAGCCTTTGCCGAGGCCGACGCCGAAGCAGGTTCCTCCAGTTAACCGATGGCTGTCCGGCACGGCGTAGCAGGCCCGATACCCTGTTCCCGTGCCCAGGACGACCCGACTCAGAGCGCAACCGATGAAACGCCTGCCACTCGACGACAACTTCAAGGTCAATCGCAACCCCGTCACCCTGCGCGAAATCGTGCTGGACAAGTTGCGAAGCGCCATCATGAACTTCCAGCTGCTGCCGGGAGACCGTCTGGTCGAGCGCGATCTGTGCGATCGCCTGGGCGTCAGCCGCACCTCCGTGCGTGAGGCCCTGCGCCACCTGGAGTCCGAGGGGCTGGTGGCGTTCGCCGATGCCAAGGGCCCGAGCGTGGCCATCATCACCCTGGCCGATGCCCGGGACATCTACGAGCTGCGTTGCGCACTGGAAAGCCTGATCGTCCAGCTGTTCACCCTGCGGGCCAAGGCCAAGGACATCAAGGCCCTGGAAAAAGCCCTGGAGGAAAACCGCAAGGCCCTCAAGGACGGCGAACTGCAGCAGGTGCTCGACTCGGTCCAGGGTTTCTACGACGTGCTGCTCGAAGGCTCGGGCAACCACGCCGCCGCCACCCAGTTGCGCCAGTTGCAGGCGCGCATCAGCTACCTGCGGGCTACCTCGGTCTCCCAGGCAAACCGCCGCGGCGCCAGCAACCTGGAAATGGAGCGCATCGTCGAGGCGATCAAGAGCGGCGATCCGCTGGCCGCGCACCAGGCTTCGGTGGACCACGTCCGGGCCGCGGCCAAGGTGGCGATGGAGTACCTGCAACGCAAACAGGACGAGGCCGGGCCGATTCCGGACATCGTCGCCCCTATCGCCGTGAAAGAACCCCGCATAGGTCGCTGAAATGTCAGCCCCGCGCTTCTGTCCGCAATGCGGTGCCGGTGACCTCGCTCACCAGGTGCCACCGGGCGATACCCATGAGCGCCTGATGTGCCGGGGCTGCGGCTACATCCACTACGTCAACCCGAAGATCATCGCCGGCTGCATCATCGAGCGCGACGGTCGCTACCTGCTGTGCCAGCGGGCGATTCCACCACGCCCCGGCACCTGGACCCTACCGGCCGGGTTCATGGAAAGCGGCGAAACCACCGAGCAGGCCGCCCTGCGCGAGGTCTGGGAAGAAAGCGGCGTGCGCGCGGAAATCATCTCGCCGTACTCGATCTTCAGCGTGCCGAAGATCAGCGAGGTGTACATCATCTTCCGCGCCATCGCCCTGGAGATCACCGACCAGTATGGGCCGGAGACCCTGGACCGCCGTTTCTTCGCACCCGAGGAAATTCCCTGGGACTGCATCTACTACCCGGCGATCCGGCAGATTCTCGAGCGCTATATCGAGGAGCGACAGGCCGGGGTCTATGGCCTGTATGTTGGTAACGACGATACCGGAAAGGTGCACTTCATCCGCTGAGGCCTTGCGGGGGCCTTGGAGCCCCTGTTCCGATCCTTCCCACGGTCCCCGAGGGAACGCCTCCCAGTCCGCCCTGGTGACGCAGAGCGTCATCGCTGCATTCCCGAACCATCATCACGGCCATTCCCCCGTGTAGCGTCACGTCAGGGCGCCATGCCCTCGACGATGACGATTTCCGCCTCGGCCACGCCCGCGCGGTGTCCCTTGGCCTCCTGATACAAGTCCGAGTGGTAGCAGGCCAGCGCCTGCTCGTAGGAGTCGAACTCGATCACCACGCTGCGCTGCGGCGTCTCCCGCCCTTCCACAGCCTGCGAGCGCCCGCCCCGGGCCAGGAAACGCCCGCCATAGCGGGCAAAGGCCGCCGGCGCGCGGCTGGTGTACTCGGTGTATTGCTCAGGGTCGGTGACATTCACGTGCGCGATCCAGTAAGCCTTCATTGTCGACCTCATTGTTTGTTCATTTTGTATTATGGTATACCACAAATTCTGCCACGCACGCTGAGAATCCAACATGGCCTTTAACAGCATCGAAGAAATAATCGAAGACTACCGCCAGGGCAAGATGGTTCTGCTGGTGGACGATGAAGACCGCGAGAACGAAGGCGACCTGCTGCTCGCCGCCGACCGTTGCGACGCACAGGCCATCAGCTTCATGGCCCGCGAGGCGCGGGGGCTGATCTGCCTGACCCTGACCGACGAGCACTGCCAGCGCCTGGGCCTGGAGCAGATGGTGCCGAGCAACGGCAGCGTTTTCAGCACCGCCTTCACCGTCTCCATCGAAGCCGCCACCGGGGTCACCACCGGCATCTCCGCCGCCGACCGCGCCCGCACCGTGGCCGCCGCCGTAGCGGCCAACGCCTGTGCCGACGACCTGGTGCAGCCCGGCCATATCTTCCCCCTGCGCGCCCGCGAAGGCGGCGTGCTGACCCGCGCCGGACACACCGAAGCCGGTTGCGACCTGGCACGCCTGGCCGGCTTTACCCCCGCCTCGGTGATCGTCGAGGTGATGAACGACGACGGCACCATGGCCCGCCGTCCGGACCTGGAAGTCTTCGCCCGCCAGCACGGGATCAAAATCGGCACCATCGCCGACCTGATCCACTATCGTCTCAGCACCGAGCACACCGTGGTGCGTATCGGCGAGCGCGAGTTGCCGACCGTGCACGGCACCTTCCGCCTGGTGAGCTACGAAGACCGCATCGAGGGTGGCGTGCATATGGCCATGGTCATGGGCGATATCCGCCGTGACGAGCCGACGCTGGTGCGCGTGCATGTCATCGACCCGCTGCGCGACCTGGTCGGTGCCGAGTACCACGGGCCGAGCAACTGGACCCTGTGGGCCGCCCTGCAGCGGGTTGCCGCCGAGGGTCGCGGCGTGGTCGTGGTGCTGGCCAACCATGAATCGTCCCAGGCCCTGCTCGAACGGATTCCGCAACTGACCCAGCCACCCCGCCAGTACAGCCGCTCGCAATCGCGAATCTACTCCGAGGTCGGCACCGGGGCACAGATCCTGCAGGACCTCGGCATCGGCAAGCTGCGCCATCTGGGCCCGCCCCTCAAATACGCCGGCTTGACCGGTTACGACCTAGAAGTGGTCGAGAGCATCCCTTTCACCCAGTAAAGACGGGAGAAAAAACCTCCTGGCCGGATAACCGGTAAGGCAAAATGCTTGCAGAAAGTTTGGAATACCATAATATGACATTCCATAGACCTGACAAACTTTCACAGGAACCCGACCGACAACGAGACAGGCGACTAGCCTTGCCAAGACCGCCTGCAAAGGCACTGAAAAACCAGCTGCTCCCGATAGGCGGGCATCGATAGCCCGCTCAAGAACACAACAATGAGGGCGTGAAAATGGTGTTGAAAAAAGGTACGACCGCTGTATTGCTGGCCGGCTTGCTGAGCATGGGCAGCCAGGCCGCGATGGCCGCCGAAAGCGTCAACTTCGTCAGTTGGGGTGGCAGCACCCAGGATGCACAGAAGCAGGCATGGGCCGACCCCTTCAGCAAGGCCAGCGGCATCACCGTGGTCCAGGACGGCCCGACCGACTACGGCAAGCTCAAGGCCATGGTCGAAAGCGGCAACGTGCAATGGGACGTGGTCGACGTCGAAGCCGACTTCGCCCTGCGTGCCGCCAGCGAAGGCCTGCTCGAACCCCTCGATTTCAGCGTGATCCAGCGCGACAAGATCGACCCGCGCTTCGTTTCCGATCACGGCGTCGGTTCGTTCTTCTTCTCCTTCGTGCTCGGCTACAACGAAGGCAAGCTCGCCGGCAGCAAGCCCCAGGACTGGACCGCGCTGTTCGACACCAAGACCTACCCCGGCAAACGCGCCCTCTACAAATGGCCAAGCCCTGGCGTACTCGAACTGGCCCTGCTGGCTGACGGCGTACCGGCCGACAAGCTCTACCCGCTGGACCTGGACCGTGCCTTCAAGAAACTCGACACCATCAAGAAAGACATCGTCTGGTGGGGCGGCGGCGCCCAGTCCCAGCAATTGCTGGCCTCCGGCGAAGCCAGCCTCGGCCAGTTCTGGAACGGTCGCGTCTACGCCCTGCAGCAGGACGGCGCCCCCGTGGGCGTGAGCTGGAAGCAGAACCTGGTCATGGCCGACATCCTGGTGGTCCCGAAGGGGTCGAAGAACAAGGCCGCCGCCATGAAGTTCCTGGCCAACGCCAGCAGCGCCAAGGGTCAGGCCGACTTCTCCAACCTGACCGCCTACGCGCCGGTCAACGTCGACAGCGTGTCGCGCCTGGATTCGGTGCTGGCCCCGAACCTGCCGACCGCCTACGCCAAGGACCAGATCACCCTTGACTTCGCCTACTGGGCCAAGAACGGTCCGGCTATCGCGACACGGTGGAACGAATGGCTGGTCAAATGAAAATGGCCGCCACCGCGTCCCATTCCTCCCAACCGACCGGAGGCGCCACTGGCGTCGCCGGCTCGGCCTCAGGCAAGGCGGCTGTGATGAACAACACCCCCTCCCTGGCCCGCCGCTGGAAAGGCGCCGGCAACCTGGCACCGGCCCTGCTGTTCCTGGGCGTGTTTTTCCTGGCACCGCTGATCGGCCTGCTGCTGCGCGGCGTGCTGGAACCCACGCCGGGGCTGGACAACTACCAGCAACTGTTCGCCAACTCGGCTTACGCACGGGTCCTGCTCAACACCTTCTCGGTGGCCGGCCTGGTGACCCTGTTCAGCCTGCTGCTGGGCTTCCCGCTGGCCTGGGCGATCACCCTGGTACCACGCGGCTGGGGCCGCTGGATACTCAACATCGTGCTGCTGTCGATGTGGACCAGCCTGCTGGCGCGGACCTACTCCTGGCTGGTGCTGCTGCAGGCGTCCGGGGTGATCAACAAGCTGCTGATGGGCCTGGGCATCATCGACCAGCCACTGGAAATGGTGCACAACCTGACCGGCGTGGTGATCGGCATGAGCTACATCATGATTCCGTTCATCGTCCTGCCCCTGCAGGCCACCATGCAGGCCATCGACCCGATGATCCTGCAGGCCGGCTCCATCTGCGGCGCCAGCCCCTGGACCAATTTCTTCCGGGTATTCCTGCCCCTGTGCCGTCCGGGCCTGTTCTCCGGCGCACTGATGGTGTTCGTGATGTCCCTCGGTTACTACGTGACGCCAGCCCTGCTGGGCGGCGCGCAGAACATGATGCTGCCGGAGTTCATCATTCAACAGGTGCAATCGTTCCTCAACTGGGGCCTGGCCAGCGCCGGCGCCGCCCTGCTGATCCTGATCACCCTGGTGCTGTTCTACTTCTACCTGAAGCTCCAGCCGGAATCCCCGGTCGGCGCGAGCAACGCGAGGTAAGCCGCCATGCTCCTGACCCCGAATGCCATGAGCCGGCGCCTGCGCCTGGGCCTCTATCTCACCACCGGACTGATCGCCCTGTTCCTGCTGCTGCCGATCGTGTTCATCGTCCTGCTGTCGTTCGGCTCGTCCCAGTGGCTGGTGTTCCCGCCGCCGGGCTGGACACTGAAATGGTACAGCCAGTTCTTCTCCAACCCGGACTGGATGAATGCCGCCCTGGCCAGCCTGAAGGTCGCGGTACTGACCACCGTGTGCGCCGTGGCGCTGGGCCTGCCGACTGCCTTCGCGCTGGTGCGCGGGCGTTTCCCCGGCCGGGAAATGCTCTACGGGCTGTTCACCCTGCCGATGATCGTGCCGCTGGTGATCATTGCCGTGGCGGTCTATGCGCTGTTTCTCAAGCTCGGCTACACCGGCACGATGTTCGCCTTTGTCGTCAGCCACGTGATCGTCGCCCTGCCCTTCACCATCATCTCGATCATCAACTCGCTGAAGCTGTTCGACCAGTCGATCGAGGATGCCGCGGTGATCTGTGGTGCCTCGCGCCTGCAGGCGGTGTTCAAGGTGACCTTCCCGGCGATTCGCCCCGGCATGGTCGCCGGCGCCCTGTTCGCCTTCCTGGTGTCGTGGGACGAAGTGGTGCTGAGCGTGATGATGGCCAGCCCGACCCTGCAGACCCTGCCGGTCAAAATGTGGACCACCCTGCGCCAGGACCTGACTCCGGTGATCGCCGTCGCTTCGACGCTGCTGATCGGCCTGTCGGTATTGGTGATGGTGATTGCCGCCGCTCTGCGTCGGCGCAACGAACTCAGCGCCTGAGCGCCCGGGAGTAGACAACATGAGTGCCGTGATCAAAGACCCTGCACAACAGAACGACCGCACCCTGGTCAGCCTGCGCAACCTGAACAAGCACTACGGCGACTTCGCCGCGGTGGACAACATCTCGCTGGACATCAGGGACGGCGAGTTCCTGACCTTCCTGGGCTCCAGTGGCTCGGGCAAGAGCACCACCCTGTCGATGCTGGCCGGCTTCGAGAGCCCCAGCTCCGGGGAAATCCTGGTCGAGGGCAAGTCGCTGGTCAACGTGCCGCCGCACAAGCGTGACATCGGCATGGTGTTCCAGCGCTACTCGCTGTTCCCGCACCTCTCGGTGCGCGACAACATCGCCTTCCCGCTGGCCATCCGCAAGCTGGCAGCCGCCGAGCGCGACAAGCGCGTCGACGCCATGCTCAAGCTGGTCCAGCTGGACAAGTTCGCCCACCGCCGCCCCGCGCAATTGTCCGGCGGCCAGCAGCAGCGCGTGGCGATCGCCCGGGCGCTGGTCTACGAGCCACGCATCCTGCTGATGGACGAACCGCTCGGCGCCCTGGACAAGAAGCTGCGCGAAGACCTGCAGGACGAGCTGCGCCAGTTGCATCGGCGACTGGGCATCACCATCGTCTACGTGACCCACGATCAGGAAGAAGCCATGCGCCTGTCCCAGCGTATCGCCATCTTCAGCCATGGCAAGATTGTCGGCCTGGGCAGCGGCTACGACCTCTACCAGAACCCGCCGAACGCCTTCGTCGCCTCGTTCCTCGGTAACTCCAACTTCCTGCGGCTCAAGGCCCAGGGCAACGGTGCCGCCGGTTTCGAAGGGCAAGGGCTGTCTATCCGCCTGACCTCGGGCCTGCAGAACGGCCAGGACATCCTGCTGATGGTGCGTCCGGAGAAGGCCCTGGCCCTGAGCCTGGAACAGGCCGCCGCCGACCCGCTGGCCGCCGGCTGGAACCAGGTCAGGGCAACCGTCAGCGAGGTGCTGTTCCTCGGTGAAAGCCAGACCTGCAGCGTCGTCACCCAGGGCGGTACGGCCATGACCGTCAAGGCCTTGTCCGCCACCGGCATGCCGCTCAAAGCCGGAGATTCAGTCGCCGTGCGCTGGGCCACAGCCGATGCCTGCGTCTATACCGAGTGGCAGGAAAGCGACCTGAACAAGGCCGCCGGCAGCCACTGATACCCGCCTGCTCTCCCTGTCGTCGCGGTCGACTGTCGGCACCGGCAGGGAGCTCCCTACTCTTCCCTTCGAAGCCATCGAATAAATTTCGTGTCCGCGTGTTATATCTGGCAGACACGGACGTTCCTCCGTGCCCCGGAGACCGTCGATGAGAACCCTGCTATCCGTGATCGCCCTGGCAACGGCCTGCCTGAGCAGCGCCGCCATGGCTGCGCCCGAGGCCTGGAAGCTGGCCCATGAAGAGGACGGCATCCAGGTTTTCCTGAGCAAAGTGCCGGGTTCGCGTTACCAGAGCTTTCGCGGCGTGACCGCTATCAAGGCCGAGGTCTCCACCTTGCGCGACCTGCAGGAAAATCTGCGGGTCGCTTGCAAGTGGCTGTACGCCTGCGCCGAGATGCGCCTGTTGAAGAACGACGGCGACGACACCTGGGTCTACCTGACCACCGACCTGCCCTGGCCGGCGGCCCCGCGGGACATGGTGCTGCATGTGCATACCGAACAGAATGACGACGGCAGCCTGATCCGCCGCCTGGAGGCGGCCCCCGACTATCTGCCGTCGGTGCCCGGCCAGATCCGCGTGCGCCAGTTGAGTGGCGTGTGGAAGATGCTGCCCAGGGGTAATGGCGAGACCGAGGTGACCTACCAGTTGCAGGCCGAGCCGGCGGGCGACATTCCCTCCTGGCTGGCCAACCGGTTCGTGGTAGACGCGCCGATGGTCAGCCTCAGGACGTTGCGCGCGGTGGCCGAGCGCCAGGGTGTGCGGGACATGCCCTGAACCTCAGCGGCTCAAACGCGCCCTGAACCCCTCCAGCCACTCCCGAACCATGGCCGAGTAAGGCGCTTCGGGCCGAGCCATGGTCTTGATCTCGCCGAGTATCTGCTCCTGGAGAAAACGCAGGCGCCTGGCAATGCGTTCATTGCGCGCTCGCGCCTGCTCGCTCTCGACAACCGGAGCCTCACTGTCGGGCTCCAGTTCCTGCGCCATCAGCCCCATTTCCACCGCCAGCATCTCCAGAAACTCCAACTGGCGCAGCACCCGCGTGCGCTCCTGCACCAGCCCGAGACGGTTGAGGCCATAGACATGGATCGACACCGCGCCCCGCAGGCTCAACCCACCCGCCAGGGCCTGCTCGATCACCCCACGCAACTCTGGCCGGACACCTGCCACACCACCGGCCAGGGCCAGACCGCCGCTGTCATGAGGCTTGGGTAGGACCAGGCCGATCAGATTTTCGCTGTCGACATGAAAACGCAGGTGCTCCTGTGGCTGATCCCGGCACGGGTCCAGCAGCAATGCCTGCTCGCCGGAAAAATCCCGGGCCCCCACCGCAGCCCGCTGACCGAGGATCGGAAAGCTGTCCTGCTTGCCGGTCTGGGCCACCCGTGAACGGCTGAAATCACGTCCCTCATTGACCAGGCTGACCAGACTGGCCGAGAGCGTGGGCGTCACCTGGCCACTGCGCCGGTTGCAGTGAATACAGCTGGGCAGCAGGTTTTCCCAATCCATGGCGATCCACCAGTAGCCGGGATGATCCGGTTCCTCGTAGACGCGGCCCTTGGGTCGGTAGTGCTCGATATCCACCGGGGCACTGCCGTAGTAGAAGCTCTCGCAGTAGGCGCATTTACCGTGGAACAGCTCATGCAGCTGTTTCTTCACGCTGTCGGACTTGTAGACGGCAAAGGCGGGTAACGCCCCCGTTGGCGCCATGAAGTAATCCTGGAGTTTCTGCAGCTCCTTTTTCGCTGGCGAGTCATCTCCCGACATCGCATCGGGCACGGGGACACTGTCGCGGCTGACGGCACGCATGCTTCAGATGCCCTCCAGGATGCCGAGGATGCGCTGTTTGGCGGCGCTGCGCAGTTGGGCAAGCTTCTGTGTCGAGACCTGTCTGCGGCTGTCCAGGTACTCGACCACCGCCTCCTGCACCAGCCGCTGAACCTCGCTGGAACCCACCGGCAAGGCGTCGCTGATATCACGTTCCAACCGCCGTAGCAGGTCCTGCTGCGGCACAGTCAACCGTTCGCCCCGCTCCCGCGCGTTCAACAGATCGGCCAGGCCGGCCAGTTCACGCTCGGTCTCAGGCTGGTCAGTGGAGGCCAGGCTGAAGAAGTCCGAGGTCAGCAGCTGTTCGACCGTGAGTTGGCTGACATTCGGCAGGCGAACCAGTTGCTCGACCATCACCGGCCACTGGACATCCGTGCGTTGATCGCTGGACACACGCTGCATGACGATCACCTCACCATCCTGCATGCCGCGCAGGCACAGCGGATCGTGAGTGGTGACAATGAAAGTGACCTGCGGCAACGCCTCCCGCAACGCGCGCATGATCTGAATTTTCCAGCGTGGATGCAGGTGCGCTTCCACCTCGTCGATCAGTACCACGGCCTGTGCCGTTTCCAGGCTTTCGAAATGCGGATTGAGGCGTCGATTCATCAGGCCCTGGATGATGTCACAGGCCATTGCCAGGACTGAACGGTAACCCGATGAAGCCAGGCTCAGTGGCGTTCGGCACAGGGGCTGGCCATCGCCTGCCGATGTGACGATCAGGCAGCGCTGGTTCTGCGGGTCGCGTTCCATGATCTCGAACGAGCCCTCGATCGAGAGGATGCCGCGCAAGGTTCGAACCACACTGTTGAAGGCATCTGCCTTGAGACTCAGCAACCATTTTTCCGGATTGGACAGCAGAGCTGTCGAGTCGAAAAGGTTGATGATCGATTTACTTGGGCTACGAGGGCTGACCCGCTTCTGGTATTGCCGAAAGGCACCATAGGCAAAGACCTGAGGCAAGAGCGGCTGACCGTCAACCGACAGTCCACGGTCTTCATGCCAGAACTCGCCCTCGCTGATCGTCAGGTGCCGTTCACTACCGCCCTGGAACACCGCTACCACCGATGCCAGACTGCAACGGGGAGTCTGCACCGCGCCCAGTAACTCGGGATCCAGAGGCAACGAGGCGTAGTCCACCGGCAGTTTCGTACAAGCCAGATCGCTGCTGAGCACCAAAGCTGTGGCCTCAAGGATGGAGCTTTTTCCAGCGGCATTTTCACCGAGAATCAGCAGGGCCGGCCGAACAGCATTTGTGCCCGAGGACCGCCTGAGCGGCACGGCGGGTATCCTCAATTCAAGTTGCTCTATGCCCTTGAAGTTGCTGAAGCGGATCGATTCCAACGATGGGCAATCACGCGCCCCGAACGTCTCACTCTTTGCAACGGGTCTGGAATCGCGCACAGCAGTCCCTGCCAGACTGAGCTCCAACCCTCCATACCACTCAACGACATCAGCGCTTTCGCTAAGGGCCCGCAACGTGTGTTCGATACGATCCGGGGCCAGTTCCGAAGCTGAAACCCTGGACTTTGAAAGCGTCAGTACAATGCGTCGGCAGAGCAAATACCAGCAGCCACCAAAATCCATTCGAGCAAAATCGAAAAGTACGGGATGTGAATCGTCCTCTCCCAAGGAAAAAGACCAGTTGCCTATAAGATCGTCGAAGTAAGTCTTCAGCTTGCTTTTGCGCAGCTTTAGCAACTGAATACGATTGAGCTTGAAGTGTGTGATGGTTGCAGCTGCGCGCTCGCTCAAGGCGTAGAGTTCACCCGACAGATCGACCGACAGATGCCGGCTCAGGTCGACCCGCTCGCAAGGGTCGATCAAGACATGACGCTCCTTGAGTGGGTAGCCCCCCCACAGACCGTTACCAGCCTGTGCATAGGCATCAACTTCTTGCGCTGAAGGCAAGGCTACCCGCCGCCCCAAAACCGGGAAGTGGTCCGGCCGTACAGGCTCGCAGTCCTTGCAAATGGCGTAGAGATTCTCCCAGGCACTGCTCAGCCAGATATAATAAAGGTGAGCGTTTGAAGTTCGCTCCAGTGGGCTGGCTTGCGCTCTCGGGCGAAATCGATAAGTTGCCTTAGACTGAACCACCCGTTCGCAGAACGCACATTTACCGTGAAATAACCGGTCCAACCCCGAACGGACTGAGTTCTCATTCAGATCGACAACCGGTTCCGGTGCCCGGCTCTGCGCCCGCTTGGTCCTGTCGGCAAGAAAGTAGTCGGCCAACGCCTGCCTGTCAGCATTGGCCTCCCGACTTTGCAACAGGCTCGGTGGCGGAACGGAACTGCGGTCGAAGCAATACATGAATCTCCTCCATGAGAGGCGGGCCAGAGCAGCGCCTTTCGAAATCCGGCAACTCTAATCGGCAGGCGCCAAAAAGTAGAGGCGTTTTTCGTCGCCACTTCCTACCGCCCCAAGCAGCGTATCGATAAAAGGCCCGTTGCGCATTCGTCGAGAACGGGAGATGGCGGTGCGATGCCAGGAGATTATGCGTAAGCGCCCGGGGAACTCACCTTCCGAACTCCAGCATTAAGGGCGATGGTGTCCACGTATTTTTAAGTGGAGAACATCGCCCTTATCGCAGGGATCGGGTAGGTGAGTTCCCCGGGCGCTTACCGTGTCGCGGCGCTCTGGAACATCACAATGGGCATCCCAACGGCAGAGCTTGAAGCGGCGGATGCCTCCGGCTTCAAGCTTCGCAAGTGGCAGGAAAACAATGCTCGATGGGGACGAGGTAAGCTGCGCGCTGCCAGTATGCCTTCGTATCCTGACTGGCCTATGCGTCGTGAGTTGATGAGCCAGAGTTACACCACGCCTTTGACCATCTTTTCACCGTTAAAGCGAGTTAGCGTCTGCACTTTGTATAGGCATGGGATACAGCTTTCCACTCGGGCCTAATTCCGCTCGGCCCGCCTAAACGATGCCGGTGGCTGTAGGCGATCGACACTGTATTGTCACTGATCCTCATGCCTTGCATCGTAGTCACGGCGGTTGGCTTGAAGCGCATCGAGGTTGATCAGCGCCCATTGTGCAAGCTCCCTTACAGGCGCTGCCAAAGAGTACCCCAGCGGCGTCAGCGCGTAGCTCACCTGAGGCGGGGAAGCGTTGAGCACGGTGCGATCGATCAATCCTTCGCGTTCAAGAAGCTTGAGGGTGCGCGCCAACATTTGCTGTGAAACACCGATGACTTGGCGCCGAAGGTCATTAAAACGTTGCGGCCGATCTTGCAACACTACTATCACCTGCATGCTCCATTTGTCTCCCACCCGGCTCAGCACTTCACTGACTTTGCTGCAAGATCGGGTGTCTGGAGAGGCAGTCACTTTCATATTACTTGGTCTCAAATATATGCGTTTTCGCGGAAGAATGCGTTGAATCATAATCGTATCAGCTGACCAAACCGACCTGATACGGAGCAAAAATGATTCTCTATTACGCCCCTGGTGCTTGCAGCCAAGCATCGCACATCGCGATCGTCGCCGCCGAACTTCCCCATCGTTTGATCAAGGTGGGACGAGACAGACGCACCGAAGAGGGTGCCGACTTCAATCTCATCAACCCCAAAGGTTACACCCCGGCCCTGGACTTGGGCGATGGCACGATTCTCACAGAGAACCTGGCCATCCTCCTCTACATCGCCGAGCGATCGGGCAAGCTCCTGGCTCCCAGTGGCTTGGAGCGCTGGCGGGCGCTCGAAGCCACCGCGTTCATGACCAGTGAGATTCACAAAGGCTTCACGCCATACTTCCGAAACGGTACCGAAGCTGAGAAAGCGCTGGCTGCTCAAGGGCTCTACGCACGGTTCGAAACCCTAGCTCATCAGCTGGGAAGTCAGCGTTGCTTGATTGGCGAGCACCTTACCATTGCGGATTGCTATCTGTTCGTCATGTTGTCATGGGCGGCACTCTTGGGCGTGCCGGTACCGGTCTCGCTGAGCGACTACCACGAAAGAATGAAAGCAGAGCCCGCCATCGCCCATGCACTTTCGGCCGAGGGGGTCGCCTGATCGACAATCTCAATGGCGCCTGGCGATCACCCCTTCGAAACACCGGCCGTCGCCCGAGGGGCGATGCCAGGCGGCACCAAGTCCATGCACAGCGAATCTTAATGCAGGCGGCTCCGTCAGCTCTGGAAGATTAGCTCCTATACGCTGAATAGGGGATGACCACCGGCGCGTGTGCTGCCGCATTACGCCTCCTTTAAGCGAAGTTGCCACGCCGCAGTTTCAAGCTGCAGCCAGATGTTGTAAAAATTGAAAGCCAGTGACCAGCGGAAAAGCGCAGCGGTAACGAAATTTTCAGATACCGCGGCGCTTTTGATATCAACCGTACGAGTCCAGTGGTTAAACAGTCCAGAAAATGCGTGAGCACATGGGATTCTAAAGGTAACTGAGCATGGCTTTTAGTAGGAGAGATTTTCTTTGCGCTTTGCGACGTCGGGCATCTTGTTCGATTATGACGATTGAGGGATGTCAAAGAAGCAAAGGCTTTTAAATATTGCGACCCGAACCAGTGTTCGTCGCAGTGCTGAGTTAGATATGTATATGCAGATGGAGCCATTCTAATAACATGCAGCGACTGTCATGTAAAGCATAGGGTCAGAATATGGGCATAAGAACATGTGGCAAACACAAATGATGAATTTGATCATGGTGAATACAATTGGGGTATGGCTAGAAAACCCAACACCTGCCGTGAACGAATAAGTGGTGTGCAGCCCGTCAGTTACGAACAAAACACCGTACGTGTGAAGCGCCAGGTTAGACTCATATTCGGCCGCATTCGTTATCCTCTAAGCTGCCCAACCACTCAAAGATAAGGTGGGGCGCATTTTCTAGACTCAATGAGATCCGAGTGCTAGCTCCCAGACCACTTTAATTCCTTTCCGCAACACCAAGTCCTACAACTGTTATCAGCAAAGAGCTTCCATGCTCTGCGCTGTAATGTTGCAGTGAAATTATTAGTTATGTCGTAAGCGTCCGGCGAACTCACCTTGCGTAAGTCAGGCCGGCACCCACTGATGCGGTAGCAATTGCCCGATCTCACTGGCCCGCTGCGTCGGCAGCCGCATCAGCACATCCTTGAGATAGGCATACGGATCATGCCCATTCATGCGTGCCGACTGGATCAGACTCATGATGGCAGCCGCCCGTTTGCCACTGCGCAGCGACCCGGCAAACAGCCAGTTCGAGCGGCCAAGCGCCCATGGCCGTATCTGGTTTTCAACTTGGTTGTTGTCGATGGGCACAGCCCCATCATCTAGGTAGCGCGTCAGCGCTACCCAGCGTTTCAGGCTGTAATCGAGGGCTTTGGCCGTGGCTGATCCGTTGGGCACCAAGTCGCGCTGGGCCAACATCCAGTCATGCAGTGTTTTGCTGATCGGTACCGCCATTTCCTGACGTATTCGCCAGCGGTCTTCGTTGCTCATATCCCGAGCCTGGCGTTCAACCTCGTACAAACCGCCAATCGAGTGCAGCGCCTGTTCGGCCAACTGGCTTTTGTTCGCGACATGCAGATCGAAAAACTTGCGGCGGGCGTGAGCCATGCAGCCGATTTCAGTGATGCCTTGCTCAAAACCAGCTTTGTAGCCAGCGAAGTCATCGCAAACCAGCTTGCCGTTCCAGACGCCCAGGAAGTTGCGTGCATGTTCGCCGGCACGGCTTGGGCTGAAGTCGTAAACCACCGCGTTGAGCGCCGAAAACGGCGTCGTGCTGTAGGCCCAAACATAAGCTCGGTGAGTTTTCTTCTCGCCTGGCGCAAGCATTTGCACTGGTGTTTCATCGGCGTGAATCACGCCTTGGTTCAGCACCGCCTCACGCAGTGCGTCAACCAGCGGCTGGAGCCGCAATCCGGTTTGTCCGACCCACTGGGCCAAGGTCGAGCGAGCAATGGCCAGCCCGGCGCGACCAAAGATCTTTTCCTGCCGGTACAGCGGCAAGTGATCGGCAAACTTGGCCACCATGACGTGGGCCAGCAAGCCTGCGGTCGGGATACCTTTGTCGATAACCTGCGCTGGCACCGGCGCCTGGATCAGTGTTTCGCACTGACGGCAGGCCCATTTGCCACGCACATGTTGCTCGACGGTAAATACACCCGGTGTGTAATCCAGCTTCTCACTGACGTCTTCGCCGATGCGTTGAAGTTGGCAGCCACAGGCGCACTGGGTGTTTTCGGGTTCGTGACGAATCACCGTGCGTGGAAACTGCGGCGGCAATGGCGCACGTTTCGGGGATTGCCGTGGTTCGGCCTGTGGCGCAGCTGGAAGGAGCTGTTTTAGCTCGGCCTCGATAGCCTCAAGGTCTGTGTCGAGCAAGTCATCCAGCAAGCTGCTTTGCGCCGGGCTGATTTGCTCGCTGCGCTTGGCAAACTTGTGCCGTTTGAGCAGGGCAATTTCGTAAGTGAGCTGCTCAATGACGGTTTGATCGTTCTGGATCTTCTTGCTCATCGCCTCGACCTGGGACTGCAACTGCAACGCCTGTGCCGCCAAGGCACGAAGCTGTTCCGGGGTCATCTGGTCGAGGTTGGGCGAGGAAGTCATGCCGCCGATTGTGCCAGAGCAGGCACGTGACGACGACACGTAGACCGGCCAAATGCACGGCGGTTACAGCATGCTGATCACACCGCCTGCACCAACGCGCTGCCACGGCAGGCCCAGCACCAAGGCCTGGAGTTGTTCGCTGTCGAGTTCAACCTCGCTGCCATGGCGAATGCCGGGCCAGTGAAACTTGCCTTGATTCAGTCGTCGCGCTGCAAGCCAGACGCCTACGCCGTCGTGCACCAGGACTTTTATTCGGTTAGCCCGGCGATTGGCGAACAGGTAAGCGCAGTGCGGCTTCGCCGCACCGAATACCGCGATCACACGGGCTAATGCGGTTTCGGTGCCGGCGCGCATGTCCATCGGCTCGGTGGCCAGCCAGATCGCATCGATGCGGATCATTGGGCGACAGCCCGGATAAATTGCGCACAGCCCTCGGGATCTGAGGTCGGCCATCTCACCGTGATCACTTGCCCGGCCATGGCTAACTCAATGATCACTGACGCTTCAGCTGGCCGTTTAGGGGCAGCCTTCAGTGGCACAAAGGCCGGTAGCGAAGTTGTCGCGGATTGGTCTCGATAGAGCGGCAGCCATTTGCGGATGACGTTGGCGTTGATGCCGTGGCTGATGGCGACACTGGACACGGTTGCGCCAGGTTGCAGGCATTCCTGAACGACCTGGGCTTTGAAAGGCTTCGGATAAGAGCTTCGTTGGCGCATGGAAATCCTGGCGATAAGGGTGATCGCGTCCGCTTAAAAATACGCGGACACCATCGCCCTTAAAGCTGGAGTTCGGAAGGTGAGTTTGCCGGACGCTTACGATTATGCGGTGAAACTTATGGCCCATTCGCGGGCAAGCCCGGCTCCTACAGATGGGTGCCGTATGCAGGCTCTGTGTACGACGCAGACCTGTAGGAGCCGGGCTTGTCGCACCGCCGCGAAGCTCTTGCTCTTGCTCTTGCTCTTGCTCTTGCTCTTGCTCTTGCTCTTGCTCTTGCTCTTGCTTGTGATCTTGCTTTTGATCTACCCGCCCCGTTCCCAGCAGGCTGAGTGGAGGTTCTGTTTAGAGAGTTGCCCGGCAGGGATGCCGGGCGAGCCGTGTTGGGCCATGGATGGCCCGTCACGGCGTGCTCTCGAAACAGGACCGGAGCGAAGGGACCCTCGCGCAGCGAGGGCCAATGGAGGGGCAAGCGTTTTTTGGTTACTTTTTTTGGCGTCTGAAAAAAAGTAACTCGCCCGTAAGGGGCGAAACCGTAACATCAGCTAAACGCGCAAACGGATATGTACACGCTCCCCCCATTCCCCCTCACTCAGCCCCCCGCAAACCATCAGCAGCGGCCCCCATCAGGCCTTTCGAAATGACCGATTGAAGCGGCCCCTGACGACGGCTATCATCCCACCGAGCCCTACGGCATCCCCAACCAGTGCGGCAACGCCAGCGAAATGAGCGGCACATAAGTCACCAGGATCAGGAACGCCAGCAGGATCATCAGCCACGGCAAGGCCGCGCGGATGGTCTGCCCCAGGCTCAAACCGGTCACCGCCGAAGTCACGAACAGGTTCAGCCCCACCGGCGGATGCACCAGGCCGATCTCCATGTTCACCACCATGACGATGCCCAGGTGAATCGGGTCGATACCCAGCTTCATCGCGATCGGGAAGAAGATCGGCGCGAGAATCAGCACGATAGCCGATGGCTCCATGAAACTGCCCGCCACCAGCAGCACCACGTTGACCATCAGCAGGAAACCGATCGGCGTCAGGCCTTCGGACACCACCCAGTTGGTGATCTGTTGCGGGATCTGTTCGGTGGTCAGCACATGGGCGAACAGGATCGCGTTGGCGATGATGAACATCAGCATGATCGCCAGCCGGCCGGACTCCAGCAGCACTTTCGGGCAGTCGCGGACCTTCATGTCCTTGTAGACGAACAGCGCGACGAACGCCGAATACACCGCCGCAACCGCCGCCGCCTCGGTCGGGGTGAACAGGCCACTGTAGATTCCGCCGAGGATGATCACCAGCAACAGCAGCCCCCAGAAGGCCCGCCGCGCAGCGCCCAGCCACTCGCGCACGGTCGCCCGTGGCTGGGCCGGCAGTTTCTTGATCCGCGCCACGATGTAGATCGCCACCATCAGCATCAGCCCCAGCAGCAGCCCGGGAATCACCCCGGCCATGAACAGCTTGCCCACCGAGGTCTCGGTCGCCGCCGAGTACACCACCATGACGATCGACGGCGGAATCAGGATGCCCAGGGTCCCGGCGTTGCAGATGATCCCGGCACCGAACTCCTTCGGATAACCGGAACGCACCATGCCGGCCACGGCAATCGAGCCGACCGCCGCCACCGTCGCCGGCGACGAACCGGACAGCGCCGCGAACAGCATGCACGCCAATACCGCGGCGATCGCCAGGCCACCCCGGATATGCCCGACGCAGGCGTTGGCGAAGTCGATCAGGCGCTTGGCCACCCCGCCGGTGGTCATGAACGCCCCCGACAGCAGAAAGAACGGAATCGCCAGGAAGGTGTAAGCGTCGGAGGTCTCGAACAGCTTGATCGCCAGGGAGCTCAGGGAGTCCTGGCTGAACAGCAGGATCGACAGCGCACCGGATAGACCCAGGGAAATCGCGATCGGCACCCCGAGGAACATGAAGGTGAACAGCAGCAGGAACAGGCAGAGGACGGTCATCAGTGCTGCTCCTTGTGCTCGTTCGCCAGCCTGCTGGCCTCGCCCGCCTCGTCGGCCAGGCCCAGGCCGCTCTGGCGGCGGCTGAAGAGGCGACAGAAGATTTCCAGGTAACGGATCAGCACCAGGGCGAAGCCGATGGGCACGATCACCACGATGTGGCCGACCTTGATGCCGTACTGGTCGAGGTCCTCGGCACCGATACCGGCCATCAGCACCGCGCTCAGCCACTTGTAGCTGGCCACCATGAACAGCCCGGCATAGGCCAGGCAGCAGGTGCAGGCGAGCATCGCCAGGTAGCGCTGCACCGGGCGCGGGGTCAGCTTGACCAGCGCGTCCACGCCGAGGTGGCCGGCGGTGCGCACGCCATAGGAAATGCCGAAGAAGATCAGCCAGCCGAACATGGCCTTGGTCAGCGCCACGCTCCAGGTCATGTCCTGGGCCACGCTCATGGTCGCGTCGCCAAGGCTGTTGAAAAAGCCGCTGCTCCAGGCCCAGCGATCGGCGAGGTTGAAGAACAGTGTGTAGACGTTGTTGGCCATCACGTAGACGAAAGTCACCAGGGTCATGGCGGCCAGCAGGAAGGCGATCAGGCCCTCCTCGAAATGCGCCCAGATGCGCCGCAGGGATTGCGTTGGCATGGACAGGACTCCGCGAGAGAAAAAGGATTGGATCGGGTATCGCGTTACGGTGACGCAGAGCGTCACGGGCTGCATTCCCGCGCGGAGCGTGGGAGCGACCGAAGCAGCCGGCCCCGTGAGCGAGGCCCCTGGCTGGATCGTCCCCACGCTCCGCGTGGGGATGCAGCTCCGCGTCGCCGAACGGTGATCAAGGCTGGTTGGACTTGTCCGCCGCCTCGATCAGGTCGGCACCGATCTCACCCTCGAACTTCTTCCACACCGGCTTCATCGCCTCGCGCCATTGCGCGCGTTCTTCTGGAGTCAGGGTGATGATTTCACTGGTCCTGGCGTCGACGATCTTCTGCCTGGCGCTCTGGTTCAGCGCCTCGGCCTGCCGGTTCACCTCGACGGTGACTTCACCCATGATCTTTTCCAGTTCGCTGCGTACATCCGGTGGCAGGCCGCCCCAGAACTTGCTGTTGGTGATCACCATGTAGTCGATCAGGCCATGGTTGGACTCGGTGAAGTACTTCTGTACCTCGTTGACCTTCTGGCTCTCGTAGTTCGACCAGGTGTTCTCGGTGCCGTTGACGGTACCGGTCTGCAGGCCCTGGTAGACCTCGGCGAAACTCATCTTGCGCGGGTTGGCGCGGATCGCCTTGAACTGCTCCTCCAGCACGCTGGAGGCCTGGACACGGAACTTCTGCCCACGGGCATCGGCCGGCACCCGCAGCGGCTTGTTCGCCGACAGTTGCTTGAGGCCGTTGTGCCAGTAGGCCAGGCCGAGAATGCCCTTGTCCTGCATCGAGGTCAGCAGCGCCTTGCCCTGGGCCCCCTGGAAGCGGTCGACAGCGGCCAGGTCGTTGAACAGGAACGGCAGGTCGTAGATCTGCACCTGCCGGGTGTACTGCTCGAACTTGGCCAGGGACGGCGCCAGCATCTGCACGTCGCCCAGCAGCAACGCCTCCATTTCCTTGCCGTCACCGAACAGCGAAGAGTTCGGGTAGATCTCGACCTTGACCCGGCCCGGCAGGCGTTCCTCGGCGAGTTTCTTGAACAGCAGCGCGCCCTGCCCCTTGGGGGTGTTCTCGGCGACCACGTGGGCGAACTTGATGACGATGGGATCGGCCGCCTGCGCGAGACTGGCGGAGATCAAGGTGGCGGCGCAGAACAGCGCCCGGGTCAACTTGAGCATGGATGTCACCTTCTTATTGTTGTGGTTCAAGGCAGGTTGCCTAAAGCGATGCGTGTCGTGAATTTCGAATTTTGAGTACCTGCGTTCGGCCATGCCGAACGCTGCCAGGGGGCTTGCCGTGGGCAACCGAAGGGCGCCCCGCAAATACCATCTTAGGGTGGCTCAAGGCGCGCTCCGGGAGCGGTGCCCTCCCAATGCGCAGTAGGCAGGCACCGCCAATTGCCGGGGATTGGCCCTACAGCAACCCCAGCAGGCGTCGAGCGCGCAACAGCACCGGCGCATCGACCATCTGCCCGTCGACCTGGTAGGCCCCGGCGCCGTCGCGGCCGGCATCCACCACCCGCCGGGCCCAGGCCAGTTCCTCGGCGCCGGGGGCCAGCGCGCCGTGAATCACCGCGACTTGCCGGGGATGGATGCACAGGGCACCTGCGAACCCCATTTCGTAGGCATGGCGAATGGAGCGCTGCAGCCCCTCGGGGTCATCAATGGCCGGGTGTACGCCATCCAGCGGCGCCACCAGCCCAGCGGCCCGGGAATGAAGGATCAGGGCCAGGCGGGCCTGGTCGAGGGCAAACCGGGCCGCCGGCGAGCCGCTGCTGAGGTTCAGGTCCAGGGCCAGGTCGAGGCCACCGAAGGACAACCGTTCGACCCCGCCAGCTCCCGCGATCTCGGCCAGGGCCAGCAACCCGCGGGCGCTTTCGATGATTGGCCAGACGCGCCTGCCGGTCGCTGCCACGGCCGCAACCTGCGCGGCACTCTCGACCTTGGGCAGCAGCACACCGACCACGCCCGGCTGGCGTTTGCAGAAGGCCAGGTCGGCGGCATGCTCGGCGTGCTCCGGGGCGTTGACCCGGACCAGTACCCGCGCGTCGGGGTTGTCAGCAAGAAACTGCCCGAGGTGATCACGGGCGGCCCGCTTGAGTGGCTCCTCGACGGCGTCCTCGAAATCGACGATCACCGCATCGGCGCCGCTGGCCAGGGCCTTGGCGAAACGCTCGGGGCGGCTGCACGGCACGAACAGCGCGGAGCGGAGAATGGATGAAGACATGATGAATTCCTTGTTCGGTGGTGGTGCACGCAGCTGTTTGGGAGATTTGTGATCTGAGGGGCCCTCAAGATCAGACACAGGGCTCAGACCACCCCGCTCGAACGCAACTGCGCCACGGCTTCGGCGGAAAAACCCAACTGCCGCAGAATCGCCTCGGTGTGCTGCCCCAACCCCGGCACCGCCTCCATCCGCGGCACGAACGCCGCATTGCGCGCCGGCGGCAGCAAAGCCGGCAGTTTCCCCGAAGGGCTGTCGACCTGGCGCCAGCTATCCCGCGCCTTGAGCTGCGGGTGCTGCCACACGCCCTGCATGTCGTTGACCCGGGCATTGGCGATCTGCGCCTGCTCCAGGCGCTCGATCACCTGCTCGGTGCTGAGCCGCGAGAAGCTGTCGACGATGATCTGGCGCAGCACCTCGCGATTGGCCGAACGCTTGAAGTTGGCCGAGAAGCGCTCGTCCACCGCCAGCTCCGGCGTCAGCAGCACCTTGTCGCAGAACGCCGCCCATTCGCGCTCGTTCTGCAGGCCGAGCATCACCGTGCCGCCATCGCCGGCCGGGAAAGGCCCGTACGGGTAAATGGTCGAATGCGCGGCACCGGCCCGCGGCGGCGGTGGCGCGCCGTCGAAGGCGTAGTACATCGGGTAGCCCATCCACTCCACCAGGCTTTCCAGCATGCTGATGTCGACCCGGCTGCCCTCCCCGGTCCGGCCCCTGAGCAGCAGCGCCGAGAGGATGCCGCTGTAGGCATACATGCCGGCGGCGATGTCGGCGATGGAGCAACCGGCCTTGGCCAGTTCACCCTCGCCCGGACCACCGGTGACCGAGAGAAAGCCGCCTTCACTCTGGATCAGCAGGTCGTAGGCCTTTTTCCTTTCGTAGGGCCCGCCCTCGCCGTAACCGGAAATGTCGCAGACGATCAGTCGCGGAAAACGCTCATGCAGCGCCTCGAACGACAGGCCCATGCGCGCGGCGGCACCCGGTGCCAGGTTCTGCACCAGCACGTCGGCCTGGCCCAGCATTTGTTCGAGGATATCCCCGGCCTGGTCCTGCTTGAGGTCCAGGGTCAGGCTCTCCTTGGAGCGGTTGGTCCAGACGAAGTGCGAGGCCAGGCCACTGACCCGCTGGTCGTAGCCACGGGCGAAGTCACCGACACCCGGGCGCTCGATCTTGATGACCCGGGCACCGAGGTCGGCCAGTTGTCGGGTACAGAACGGCGCGGCGATGGCGTGTTCCAGGCTGATCACGGTAATGCCGTCCAGCGGCCGCGGGGCCGCAGTGTTTTCTGCTGCCAGGCTCATCAGCACAGCTCCTTCAGGTCGGTGGTGTTGCGCAGGTCCCAGACCTGGCGGATCAGGGCGCTGGCCTGCTCGGGGGAACGGGCGCCGGAGAATTGCAGCAGGCGATGGAACTTGTCCTCCAGCTCGGCCCGCGACAGGCTGTTGCCCGGATCCCCCTTGGGCTCGTCGATGGCCCCGAGCAGGGTTCGGCCGTCGACCGTCGTCACCAGCACCCGGCCCAGCCAGCGCCGGGGATAGGCGCCGTCGACTTCGGGGTCGAGGGTCATGCCGACCCTGTCGCGAAAGGCGGCAACAGCCGGGTCGGTCAGCGCCAGCTCATGAAACTCCGGCAGCCCGGCCTTGCCATGCACGGCGATCAGGCCGAGCACGGTGCCCATGGAGAACTTGGCCTGGTGCACGGTCTGCGGCACCTTGACCCGGCCCAACACGTCGATGGCGCCCTGGTGCACGCGGGTTTCCACCCGTTCGATCTGTTCGTGGCGCAGGCCTTCCCGTTCCATCAGCTGCAACAGCGCATCCGCGGCCGGGTGGGTGTGCCGGCAGGACGCGTGGAACTTGAACGAGGTCTCCACCAGCGCCCAGCGGCTGCCCAGGCGATCGGACAGGCGGGCCGGCTCGGCATCGCTGGACATGCCCGCCGCCAGCCCCTGGTCGCCTTCGAGAATGTTGCGGGCCCCGGTCAGGCCGTCGGCGGTCAGGTACGCCGCCAGCAACCCGTCGGCGGCCGCCTTGGCGGTGTGCAACTGCTTGGAGTCGGCGGCATCACGCAGGAACTCCCAGAGCCCGGCGGCCTGGGTGCCGGCGCTGCCGAGCAGGTGGATGAACCGCTCCTGGTCGAAGTCCATCAGCTTGCCCACGGCCACGGCGGCGGCCAGGGTGCCAACGGTGGCCGTGGTGTGGAAGATACGGTAGTGGGAACGGCCAAGGAATTCGCCGATGCGAATCCCCGCCTCGTAGCCGGCGACCGAGGCCAGCAGCAGCTCGCGACCGGATTTACCGAGATCCTGGGCCGCCGCCAGCGCCGCCGGGAACACCACGGTGGCCGGGTGCAGCACGGAGCTGTTGTGCAGGTCGTCCTGCTCCACCAGGTGGGACGAGGCGGCGTTGACCAGTGCGGCGAAATAGGCCGAGCTGCGCTCGCCGCTGACCAGGATGCCGGCCGGCCCCTGCGCCGGGCCCATCCGGCGCGCATAGGCCTCGAACAGCGGAATCGGATGGGCGCCCTGGCTGGCCAGGGCCGAGCCCAGCCAGTCGAGGAACAGTTCCTCGGTACGGGCCAGCACCGCCTCGGGTACCTGCTCGTAGCGCAGGCCGGCGAGGAATTCGGCCAGGGCTTGGGTATGGCTCATGCGGGGCTCCTCAGAAGCTGCGCGGCAGTTCGAGCAGGTGCTCGGCCACGTAGGACAGGATCAGGTTGGTGGAGATCGGCGCCACCTGGTACAGGCGGGTTTCGCGGAACTTGCGCTCGACATCGTATTCATTGGCGAAACCAAAGCCGCCGTGGGTCTGCAGGCAGGCGTTGGCCGCCTCCCAGCTGGCCTTGGCCGCCAGGTACTTGGCCATGTTGGCCGAGGCGCCGGCGCTCTGCCCCGCGTCGTATTCCTCGCAGGCGCGCCAGCGCATCAGGTCGGCGGCCTCGATCTCGATATGCGCTTCGGCAATTGGGAACTGCACGCCCTGGTTCTGCCCGATCGGCCGGCCGAACACCACCCGGTCGCGGGCGTACTGGCTGGCCTTCTCGACGAACCAGCGGCCATCGCCGATGCATTCGGCGGCAATCAGCGTGCGCTCGGCATTCAGGCCGTCGAGGATGTAGCGAAAGCCCTTGCCTTCCTCGCCGATCAGGCTGCTGGCCGGAATCTCCAGGTTGTCGAAGAACAGCTCGTTGGTCTCGTGGTTGACCATGTTGGCAATCGGCTGCACGGTCAGGCCGTTGCCGATGGCTTCGCGCAGGTCGACAAGAAAAATCGACATGCCTTCGGACTTGCGGGTGACCTCGGCCAGCGGCGTGGTCCGCGCCAGCAGGATCATCAGGTCGGAGTGCTGGATACGCGAAATCCACACCTTCTGGCCATTGATCACATACCTGTCACCCTGGCGCACGGCGGTGGTCTTGATCCTGGTGGTGTCGGTGCCGGTGGTCGGTTCGGTCACCCCCATCGACTGCAGGCGCAGCTCGCCGCTGGCCAGCTTTGGCAGGTAATGGCGCTTCTGCTCGTCGCTGCCGTTACGCAGCAGGGTGAACATATTGTACATCTGGCCATGGATGGTGCCGGAGTTGCCGCCGCAACGGTTGACCTCCTCGAGGATCACCGAAGCCTCGGCCAGGCCCAGGCCGGAGCCGCCATATTCCTCGGGAATCATTGCCGACAGCCAGCCGGCTTCGGTCATGGCCTTGACGAAAGCTTCGGGGAAGCCCTTTTCCTCGTCGATCCTGCGCCAGTATTCGGCGGGAAACCCGGCGCACAGGGCACGCACGCCCTGGCGAATGGCATTGAGTGCTTCGTTCTGATTGGAGTTCATGGGTAGAAGGCCTTTTCTTATTTGTCTTGATCAGTCCGGTGGCGGGCTTTTACTCGAAGTGCACCTGAGCCTGCTGGGCGAGACCGTCGGCATTACCGGCCCAGAGTTCGGCGACGCCAGGCTCGATGATCCGTCCGCCGACCTCGAAGGGCTGTGGCGCGATCAGCGGGCGCAGACCGCGATAGGAGAAGCGCCGCAACCGGGCCTCGGGGTGGGCGCGACAGAACGCGCGCAGGTTCAGGGTGGCGATCATCGGGCCATGCACCACTAGGCCGGAGTAGCCTTCGGTGCCGGTGACGTAGGGGTAGTCGTAATGGATGCGGTGGCCGTTGAAGGTCACGGCGCTGTAGCGGAACAGCAGGGTCGGCGTCGGCTCCACCGCCTCGTGCCACTGCCCCTGTGGCAGCGTCTCGCCACTGCCCTGCTTGGGCGGGGTCGGCTCGCGGTAAACGATGTCCTGTTCCTCGCGGATCGCCAGCCGGCCATCCTGGGAGTACTCATGGCACACGGTGACGAACAGCAGCGCACCGGTACGGCCCTGCTTTTCCTCGATATGGCGGATGGTGGAAACGCGGGTGGCATCGAAGCCGGCCTTGAGACTGTCGAAGAACTCCAGGCGGCCACCGGCCCACATGCGGTTGCGATTGTCCGCCGGCGGCAGGAAACCACCCCGGGCCGGATGCCCGTCGCCGCCCAGCTGGCTTTCGGGCAGCGGGTCCTGGAAAAAGCACCACTGCCAGAGCGCTGGCAACGCCTCACCATGGGCCGGCGCATTTTCGCCAAAGGTCGCGGCGATACGCTTGAGCAGGTTGCGGCTCAGTTGATCGTGAGCCTCTTCGCTACGGCCCAGCCAGGCTCTCGGATCCGTCACACTCATGGAAGGTTTCCCCTTGCCGTTTATCGTTGTGCGCCGATGATGCAAGCTGATCGACGTTCCGAGAATTTGCATTTCGATAAACCGGCGTTCGGGTATGCTGAACGCCCAGCGGCCTGTCCGCTTGCCACACGGGCCACGCCCCCTGACTGGAGTCATCCATGCATTTCGACCTGGCGGACCTGCGTCTCTTCATCCATATCGCCGAATCGCCGAGCCTGACCCAGGGCGCCAGGCGCGCCTTCCTCTCGCCAGCTGCCGCCAGCGCGCGGATCAAGGCCCTGGAGGCGCAGCTCGACACCCGCCTGCTGTACCGCGACAGCCGTGGCGTGGAGGTGACTCCCGCCGGCCAGCGGCTGCTGCAGCACGCACGGCTGATCATGCGTCAGGTCGACTACCTGAAAAGCGAATTCACCCACTACGGCAGCGACTCAGCCGGGCATATCCGCATCTTCGCCAACACCACGGCGGTCACCGAGTTCCTGCCGGAGGTGCTGGCCGGGTTTCTCTCGGAACGCCCCGGGGTGACGGTGGACCTGCAGGAGCGGCTGTCGCGGGACATCGTCCGTGGCGTGCTCGACGGCACCAGCGACATGGGCATCATCGCCGGCCCCGTCGAAGCCAGCGGCCTGCAGGTGCTGCACTTCAGCACCGACCGGCTGGTGCTGATCGTTCCGGCCGACCACCCGCTGGCGGGCCAGCCAGCGGTCAGCCTGGGCCAGACCCTGGCCTACCAGCATATCGGCCTGCACGAGGGCAGCACCCTGCTGAGTTTCCTGCGCGAACACGTCGAACGGATCGGCAAGACCCTGTCGCTGCGTATCCAGGTTTCCAGCTTCGAGGCGATCTGCCGGATGGTCGAGGCCGGTGTCGGTATCGGCATCATTCCCGAATCGGCGGCCGTTCGGCACAGCCGAACGATGCAACTGGTGAGCGTGGCGCTGGACGAGCCGTGGGCGATTCGCGAACGCAGCATTCTGGTGCGCGAGCTGGAGGCCCTGCCCGGCACCGTCCGCGCCCTGATCGCAACGCTGATGCCGCCGCCCGCGACATGAACCGGCCCGTGTTGCGGGTTGCACAACACCGGCTTGCGCGGCATGCTTGAGCCATTCCTGCGACAGAACTTTTTACGCCCCAGGCACTCAATCAGTGCATTGATCCATGCCCTTCCCGATAGAGACGCTCATGACTTCGAAGCTGGAACAACTCAAGCAGTTCACCACCGTGGTCGCGGACACCGGCGACCTCGACGCGATCACCCGCCTCAAGCCGGTCGACGCTACCACCAACCCGTCGCTGCTACTCAAGGCCGCCGCCCTGCCGGGCTATGCCGAGCTGCTCCAGAACGCCGTGGCCCAGGCCAAGGGCGATGTCGGCCTGGCCTGCGACCACTTCGCGGTCGCGGTGGGCGCCGGCATTCTCAAGGCGATTCCCGGGCGCATTTCCACCGAGGTCGATGCACGCCTGTCGTTCGACGAAGCCGCGCTGCTGGCCAAGGCCAACCAGTTGATCGAGCTGTACGACAAGGCCGGCGTCGGTCGTGACCGCGTGCTGATCAAGCTGGCGTCCACCTGGGAAGGCATCCGCGCCGCCGAGAAGCTGGAGAAGGCCGGTATCCAGACCAACCTGACCCTGCTGTTCTCCTTCGCCCAGGCCGTGGCCTGCGCCGATGCCGGGGTGTTCCTGATCTCGCCGTTCGTGGGCCGTATCTACGACTGGTACAAGAAGTCCACCGGCAACGAATACACCGGCGCCGACGATCCGGGCGTGCAGTCGGTGACCCGCATCTACAACTACTACAAGTCCAATGACTACAAGACCGTAGTCATGGGCGCCAGCTTCCGCAATCTCAACCAGATCGAACACCTGGCCGGCTGCGACCGCCTGACCATCAGCCCCGACCTGCTGGAGAAACTCTCCCAGGACCAGGGCAACCTGGTACGCAAGCTGACCCCGGGCACCACCGGTGAAGCCCGTCAGAACCTGAACGAGGCGCAGTTCCGCTGGGCCTCCAACGAGGACGCGATGGCGACCGAGAAGCTGGCCGAAGGGATCCGCCAGTTCGCTCGCGACCAGGAGAAGCTGGAAGCCTTGCTGACCCGGTAAGACTTCGGGGCCATTCGCGGGCAAGCCCGGCTCCTGCAGGATTACGGCGTTCGCAATTTCGTGTCCGCCATGGATCTGCCGGAGCCGGGCTTGCCCGCGAAAGGGCCAACGAGCCCCGCAACAATCCCGTGACACCGCTATCGCCAGCGCGCCGACTCCCACGGTTTCCTGTGTAGAACCTTCAGTTCCAAGCGCACGTACCCCGGCAACACCTCTTCACAATCCACCGACAATTTCACCATTGAGCCCGTCATGAACCGGTGCCTAAACTCTGGCGCCTGCCTATAAGAGAGACCATCATGACCGTGCCTGATACCTCCTCCAACCCCCGACAGCGCTGGCTGGCCCTGGTAGTACTGTGCCTCGGGGTGCTGATGATCGTGCTCGACACCACCATCGTCAACGTCGCCCTGCCATCGATCAAGACCGACCTGCAGTTCAGCGAAACCGCCCTGGCCTGGGTGGTGAACGCCTACATGCTGACCTTCGGCGGCTTCCTGCTGCTCGGTGGTCGCCTGGGCGACCTGTACGGGCATCGCCGCCTGTTCCTGCTCGGCATCGCCTTCTTCACCCTGGCCTCGCTGGCCTGCGGCATCGCCCAGACCCAGCCCCTGCTGATCTGGGCCCGGGCCTTCCAGGGCCTGGCTGCCGCCGTGGTCACCGCCGTGGCGCTGTCGCTGATCATGGACCTGTTCAGCGAGCCGGCCGAACGCGCCAAGGCCATGGGCGTCTACGGCTTCGTCTGCGCCGGTGGCGGCAGCCTCGGGGCCCTGCTCGGCGGGGTGCTGACCAGCACCCTGAGCTGGCACTGGATCTTCCTGGTCAACCTGCCGATCGGCCTGGCGGTGATCGTGCTGTCGCTGCGCCTGCTGTCCAGGTCTCTCAACCAGCATCCCGAGCGCAGCCTGGATGTGCTCGGCGCCCTGACAGTGACCGCCTCGCTGATGCTGGCGGTGTACGCCATCGTCAATGGCAACGAGATGGGCTGGGGCTCGCCACGCACCCTCGGGCAACTGGCGCTGGCCATCGGCCTGCTGGCGGTGTTCCTGCTGGTCGAGACCCGGGTGAAGGTTGCGCTGATGCCGCTGCGCCTGTTCCGCCTGCGCAACCTGGCGGTGGCGAATGTCGTCGGGGTACTGTGGGCCGCGGCGATGTTCGCCTGGTTCTTTCTCTCGGCGCTGTACATGCAACTGGTGCTGGGCTACACGCCGCTGGAAGTCGGGCTGGCGTTCCTGCCGGCGAACCTGATCATGGCGGTGTTCTCCCTGGGAATCTCGGCCCGGCTGGTGATGCGCTTCGGCATCCGCGGGCCGCTTGCCGCCGGGCTGGGCCTGGCGACGCTCGGCCTGCTGCTGTTCGCCCAGGCACCGGTGGATGGCAACTTCGTCCACGATATCCTGCCGGGTATGGTGCTGCTGGGGCTGGGTGCCGGGATCGCCTTCAACCCGCTGCTGCTGGCGGCGATGAACGATGTCGCGCCGTCCGAATCGGGGCTGGCCTCGGGCATGGTCAATACCGCGTTCATGATGGGTGGGGCACTCGGGCTGGCAGCCCTGGCGAGCCTGGCGGCGGCGCGCACGCAACTGCACCTGGGCGCCGGGGTGGCGGAGCTGGTGGCGCTCAATGACGGCTACCAGGCGGCGTTTCTGGCCGGGGCGATGTTTTCCGCGCTGGGTGCCGGAATGGCCGCGACCTTGATGCGGACCCGGACCGGCAGCAACGTCGGCGGCGAAACTCCACTGGCAGTGTAGGGACACCTGTTTGCAGCTTGCAGAGGCAGTTTGGGAGGAGGATTGGTGGAAGCGGCCAAGCCCGTTCCCACAATAACAGGGGGTCAGCAAGCTGGAGGTACCCGGCGTACCCACCTCACCCCGTAGCCTGCTGCTCCTGCGCCTGGCGGATACTGGCCATGAACAGATCGGCCGGCATCGGCCGCCCCAGCAGGTAGCCTTGCAGTGAATTGCAACCCAGGCGGGTGAGGAAGTCGCGCTGCTTGTCGGTCTCGACGCCCTCGGCAACGATCCGCAACCCCAATGCCTGCCCCAGCGCCACAATCGCCGAGACGATCGCGGCATCATCGGAGTCGTGCTCCAGGTCGCGGACAAAGCCCCGGTCGATCTTCAATTCCGTGGCCGGCAGCCGCTTGAGGTACATCAGGCTGGAGTAGCCGGTACCGAAGTCATCGATGGACAGATCCACGCCCATTTCCGAGAGCTGGCGCAGTACCGTCATGCTCGCGTCGGCATCGCTCATGGTGGTGGTTTCGGTGATTTCCAGGGTCAGGCTGTTGGCCGGCAGATGGTGCCGGGCCAGGGCACTGGCGACACTGGCCACCAGCCCGGAGTGGCAGAACTGCTGGGCCGACAGGTTCACGGCGATACGCCAGTCCCGGTAGCCCTGTTCGTACCACTGGCGCATCTGTCGACAGGCTTCGTTCAACACCCATTCACCGATCGGGATGATCAGGCCGCTCTTCTCCGCCAGGGTGATGAAGGCGTCCGGCATCATCAGCCCCTGCTCGGGGTGCTGCCAGCGCACCAGCGCCTCGGCACCGATCGGCAAGCCGCTCACGGCGTCGAACTTGGGCTGGTAGTGCAGGCGGAACTGCTCGCCCGTCTCCAGCGCCTGGCGCAGGTCCTGCTGCAGCTTGAGCTTCTTGCGGGCATTGCCGTTCATCGAGGCGTCGAAGAAGCAGTAGCCATTCTTGCCCGCACCCTTGGCGTGGTACATCGCCGCGTCGGCGTTCATCAGCAGCTCTTCGGCGGTGCGGCCACTGCCGGGATACAGCACGATCCCAATGCTCGCGGAGATCTGCAGATCCTGTTCGGCCACCTGGAACACCTGGGAAATCAGGCTGACCTGACGCGTGGCCACCTGCAGCGCGTCATCCTGCTCGGACAATTGCGCCAGCAGGACGAACTCGTCGCCCCCGATCCGGGCCAGGGTATCCTGGGAGTGCAAGTCGTCACGCAGGCGATGGGCGACGGCACGCAGCAACTGGTCGCCCACATGATGGCCGAAGGCATCGTTGACCGGCTTGAAACCGTCCAGATCGATGAACATCAGCGCGAAACACCCCCCTTCGGCACTCGCCTTGTGCATCGCCTGGTCGATGCGGTCGGCCAGCAGTATCCGGTTCGGCAGGCCGGTGAGGTTGTCGTGCAGGGCCAGTTGGGTCAGTTCCTGGTTGGCCAGGGTCAGGGAGTCGGCCAGGTCGGCGGTGCGCTCCTCCAGCCGGGCATCGAGCACCGAAGTCAGCAAAGCGATCGACAGCACCGCCAGGCTGGTCACCAGCACCAGGTTGTCCAGGCCCTTGACCGCTAGGCCACTGGCTGCCGCGCCGCAGAAACTGCCTTCGGGGAAGTTCGCCGCGGCCATGCCGGTGTAGTGCATGCCGACGATGGCCACGCCCATGATCACCGCGGCACCGCTGCGGGCCAGGCGGATATAGGGCGTGTTGCGGCGCAGGTGGAAGGCGATCCACAGCGCCGCCGCCGAAGCGCTGACGGCGATCAGCAGCGAGGCACCGAACAGGGTCGGGTCGTAGTCGATGCCGGGCTGCATCCGCATGGCCGCCATGCCGGTGTAGTGCATGGCGCTGATGCCGGCGCCCATGATCAGCGAGCCGAACGCCAGTTGCATCAGCGGCAGGCGCGGCTGGCTGACCAGCCACAGGGCAAAACCGCTGGACAGAATGGCGATCAGCAGTGACAAGGCGGTGATCGGCCCGTCGTAGCCCAGCTCGATCGGCAGGCGGAACGCGAGCATGCCGACGAAGTGCATCGACCAGATCCCCACGCCCATGGCCAGGGCGCCCCCGGCCATCCACAGGTAGACCGCCCGTCCGCTGGCGGTGGCAATCCGCCCGGCCAGATCCAGGGCGGTATAGGAAGCCAGGATCGCCACGCAGAGCGACATGAGGACCAGCGACGATGAATAACTGCCAATGAGCATCGAAATACCCTGAAACCTCATGCCGGAGCCACCTCCGGACTACCAAAAAGGCGCCGATTCTACCCGCTTCGCCGCCAGGCGCACGGGAAAGATCGACTCATCAGCAAGCCCCCTGTGTCCTCTCCATGACACCCTCCTGCAAACGCACCAGAAACAGCCGGGTCACCCGCCGCTCCCGTACCGCGACCACGGTCATCCGCCACCCCGCCCACTGCACCTGATCGCCGACCATCGGCAGTCGATCCAGCAGGCTCATCACCAGCCCGGCCAGCGTCTGGTAATCCTCGGTGGCCCGGGCCTCGATCCCGAGGCGCTGCCGCGCGCGGCTCAGGGTCATGGCCCCGCTGACCTGGAAACCCTGCGCTTCCTCAACCACCTCGGGACCCTCCACCTCACTGGCATCGGGCAACTCGCCGGCGATCGACTCAAGGATGTCGGTCATGGTCAGCAGACCGACGAAATCACCGAACTCGTTGACCACGAACGCGATATGGGTCGAGGCCTGGCGCATCTGCTCCAGGGCGTTGAGCACAGAGTAGCTGTCTAACAGGTTTATCGCCCGGCGAGCCAAAAACTCCAGTCCCGGTTCAGTCCCGTCCAGGTAGGCCTTGAGCAGCTCCTTCTTGTGCACGAAGCCCAGCGGCTCGTCGACCGCCCCCTGGCGGATGAGCGGCAGGCGAGAGTACGACGAACGGATCAATTTCTCCCGAACGAGCGCCGGGCTGTCGGCGACGTCCAGGGTGTCGACCTGCGCCCGCACCGTCATCAGCGTGCGGATAGGCCGCTCGGCCAGTTGCAGCACGCCGCTGATCATCACCCGCTCACTGCGCTCGAACGGCACCTGGGCCTCGTCCGCCGAAGGCTCAAGCAGGTCGGCGATCTCCTCGCCCACTTCCTCGCTGGACAACCGTCGTCCACCGAGCATGCGCAGCACCGCATGGGCGGTACGCTCACGCAGCGGCCGCTGGCCGTGGGCCGAGCGCTTGCGCCGGGCGCGGGCCACCTGGTTGAACAGCTCGATCAGCACCGAGAAGCCAATGGCCGCGTACAGGTAGCCCTTGGGAATGTGCAAGCCCAGGCCCTCGGCGGTGAGGCTGAAACCGATCATCATCAGAAAGCCCAGGCACAGCATGATCACCGTCGGCCGCTCGTTGACGAAACGGGTCAACGGCTTGCTGGCGACGATCATCAGGCCGATGGAGACGATCACCGCGATCATCATCACCGACAGTTCCTCGACCATGCCGACGGCGGTGATCACCGCATCCAGGGAGAACACCGCATCGAGCACCACGATCTGCGCGACGATCGGCCAGAACAGCGCGTAGCCGCCATTCGCCGAGCGCTGGCTGACGTGCCCTTCCAGCCGCTCATGCAACTCCATGGTGGCCTTGAACAGCAGGAACACGCCGCCGAACAGCATGATCAGGTCGCGGCCGGAAAAACTCTTGCCCAGCACCTCGAACAGCGGCTGGGTCAGGGTCACCATCCAGGCGATGCTGGCCAGCAGGCCCAGACGCATCAGCAACGCCAGGGACAGACCGATGACACGGGCGCGGTCGCGCTGGTGCGGCGGCAACTTGTCCGCCAGGATCGCGATGAACACCAGGTTATCGATACCCAGCACCAGTTCGAGGAAAATCAGGGTCAACAGGCCAAGCCAGGCCGTGGGGTCAGCCAACCATTCCATGAAAAATGCGCTCCCTTAGTGGATTCGAACAGAGGTGCACGACGGTATCGAGCCCGGGGACGGCCAGGAGACGACGCGGCAACAGAGGAAAAGACGCTCGACAGGGGGGATTGCCGGGCCTGGCGCACCACCGGGGCGCGTGCATGAAGAAAAGCGTGAGGGGACGACCGGGAGGTTCCGCGAGGGTGTTCATGTACAACCTGAGTGACTAATAGGGAAATAAATCCTACATGACCCCGGAGAACCGCCTGACAGGCAAACTATTTCAAATCATGAAAGCGCAGCGCGCGACGGTTACCGCTCAGCGCGGAAATCCTGGCGAACCCGTTCGATATAGCGGGCCACCGCCGGCGCCTTTTCGAAACGCCGATGAATCAGCGACAGCCAGGATGTCGCCTGACAGCCGACGATCGGTCGATAGACCACATTCGGCAGGTTGACGTGACCGATCACCGACTCGGGCACCACCGCCACCCCCTGGCCCAGCGAGACCGCGGCAATCACCGCCACCAGTCCACCGGGCTGCGGCCCGAGGTGCGGCGCGTAGCCGCCCTGGGCTGCGACCTGCAGGGTACCGTTGATCTGCTCCGGCAGCACGAAGGTCTCGTTCTGCAGATGCTCGGCAGCGATGTTCCGCAAGCGGCACAGCCAACTGTCGTCCGCCAGCGCCAGCACGAAGCCCTCGGCATTCAGGCGCACCGCCTCCACCGCCTCGGGCAGCGACATCGGCGAACGCACGTAGCCGATATCGAAACGCCCTTCGGCGATCAGCCCCGGCAGCGCCGCCATGGGACTTTCCCGCACGTTCAGGCTGACATCGGTGAAATCGCGGACATAGGCCTTGACCTGCTGTTGCAGCACGCCCGAGTACACCGCCGAGGCGACATAGCCGATCTCGATATGGCCGATCTCGCCCCGTCCGGCGCGCTGGGCATTGCGCTGGGCGAACTCGAACTGGCGCACGGTCGCCTCGGCCTCGGGCAGCAACGCCGCGCCGGCCTCGGTCAGGCTGACCTCGCGTGGCCCGCGCTGGAACAGGCGGGTCCCGAGAGCGCTTTCCATATCCTGGATCTGCCGGGTGAGGGTCGGTGGGGCGATATCCAGCTGTTCCGCCGCCCGGGTGAAGTTGCGCTGCCGGGCCACGGCGAGGAAATAGCGGAAATGACGGATTTCCATGGTCATTAGCTCAAAGGTAACGAAGTGCCAAGGCCAGCCTAACGCAGACGGGTTTTGCCCACGATAAGCTGCTCTCACCGCCACAGTAGAGAAGCCTGAACATGCCCGTCAAATACCTTTCACCCTTATTCTTCAGCCACTGCGACCGGCCTGGGCTTGCAATGACCGCCTCCCCCACCGTCATTGCCTTCAAGGCAATCATGCACAGCGAGGCCTCGAAGACCAGCGCTGCCACCCTGCCCGTGCAGGCCCGGCCGTGAGCCGGGTGAGCCCGCGACTGACATTGCTCACGGCGTCCGGCGTCTGCTCGCTGATTGTCCTGGACACCAATATCGTCGCCGTGACCCTGCCGAGCATCGCCCGCGACCTGGGCGCCGATTTCACCGCGATCGAATGGGTGGTCAGCGCCTACATGCTGGCCTTCGCCGCCCTGCTGCTGCCCGCTGGCAGCATCGCCGACCGCTTCGGGCGCAAAAAGACCCTGCTCTGGGGCCTGGGCCTGTTCATCCTCGCCTCCCTGGGCTGCGGCGCGGCGCCCGACAGCCTGTTCCTCGATATCGCGCGGGCGGTCAAGGGCGTCGGTGCCGCGCTGTTGCTGACCTCGGCGCTGGCGACCATCGGCCACACCTTTCATGACGAGGTCGAGCGCGCCCGCGCCTGGGCCTTCTGGGGGGCCTGCATGGGCCTGGCGATGACCGCCGCGCCGACGGTCGGCGGGCTGATCACCGAGTACCTGGGCTGGCGCTGGATCTTCTTCATCAACCTGCCCATCGGCCTGCTGCTGGTGGCGCTGGTCCGCCATGCGGTCGCGGAATCGCGCGACAGCCAGTCGGCGCGTCTCGATCCCTGGGGCAGCCTGGCCTTCAGCGGTGCGCTGCTGTGTCTGATCTGGGGGCTGATCGAGGCCAACCGGATCGGCTGGAGCCACCCGCTGACCAGTACCCGCCTGCTCGCCGGCGGCGCCCTGCTGGGGGTGTTCGTGCTGGTCGAGCGCGTGCAGAAACGGCCGATGGTCGACCTGCAGCTGTTTCGCCATCCGCGCTTCATCGGCGCCCTGCTCGGCATGTTCGCCTATGCCGGCTGCGCCCAGGTGATGATGACGCTGTTGCCGTTCTACCTGCAGAACGGCCTGGGGCTGTCGGCGATCGACTCGGGGCTGGGCATGCTGCCCTTCGCCCTGACCATGCTCATCTGCCCGCGCATCGGCGTGAGGCTGGCGTCGCGACTGCAACCGGCAACCCTGATGGCCACCGGGCTGGCCCTGGTCGGCTGCGGCAACCTGCTCAGTGCCTGGGCGGTTTCCAGCGGCGGCTACCCGGGCTTCGGCCTGGCGATCGCGGTGACCGGCGCCGGTGCCGGGTTGCTCAACGGCGACACGCAGAAAAACATCATGGCCTGCGTGCCCCGCGATCGGACGGGCATGGCCTCGGGCCTGAGCACCACCATGCGTTTCAGCGCGATCGTGCTGGCCATCGGGGTCTTCGGCGCCGTGCTGGCCGGGCATACCCGGGATCTGCTGCACGCCCGTCTCGCCAGCCAGGCCAGCCTCTGGCTCGACCGGGCCCAGGAGATCGCTTCGCGAGTGGTGGCCGGTGACATGCAGGCGGCCATGGCGACGCTACCGGAAGCGGCCCGTCCGGCGGTGCAACCGTTGGCGCACCAGGCCTTTGTCGGCGGTTTTGGTACGGTACTCTGGCTGGCGGGCCTGCTGGCACTGCTGGGCGCCGTGGTGGTCGGCACCCTGATGCGCAAGCCGCTGCCCGGCACGCAGGCGCTGACCCTGGTGCGCGAGTAACGGCTTCGCAGAGGGCCGGGGCGCAAGGCTTGCCCGGCCCTGTTCAGCCGTCCAGGGGCCCTGCCAGCGACGTCATCAGGCGTTCGGCATTCTCCCGGCACGACACATCCGCCGGCTTGTTGCGGATGCTGTTCACCACGCCGAGCAGTTGCAGCTTGCTCTGGGCCAGGCGCGCCTGCATGGACTCGATCTGGCCGATCTTGCGCTCCAGGCTGGCAATCATTTCATCATGGTCCCAGGTCCCGGGCTCGCTGGTCGGCACCAGTGCACGCAACTCTTCCAGGCTGAAGCCGGCCTGCTGCGCGCACTGGATGATCGACAGGGTCTGCAACACCTCGGGCGGGTATTCGCGATAGCCGTTGGCCTGGCGACGAACCTTGTGGATCAGCCCCTGGGCCTCGTAGAACCTGATCTTCGAGGCCGCCAGGCCACTGCGTTGGGCCAGTTCACCGATTTTCATGGAAATCCTCGCAGCGGCTATTGACATTAAACCTTACTTTAAACTTAGCCTGAGCCCTCCACTACCCCGGAGTCAAGCATGTCACCCTTCCAGGCATTGTCGTTACCCAACGGCGTACAGATCCCCAATCGCATTGCCAAGGCCGCCATGGAGGAAAACATGGCCGACCTGGACAATGCCCCTTCCCAACCCCTGATGGAACTCTATCGCGCCTGGGCCGACGGCGAAGCGGGCCTGCTGCTGACCGGCAACGTGATGATCGACCGCCGGGCCATGACCGGCCCCGGCGGCGTGGTGCTGGAGGATGAACGCCACCTGGGGAAATTCCACCAGTGGGCGGCCATCGGCAGGGCCAGAGGGGCGCAGTTCTGGGTGCAGCTCAACCACCCCGGCCGCCAGACCCCGGCCAATCTCGGCCAGGCCACCCTGGCGCCTTCGGCGGTGTCCCTGGAGATGGGCGAGTTTTCCAGAATGTTCGCCCAACCCCGGCCCATGAGTGAAGCCGATATCGACGAGGTGATCGCCCGCTTCGCCCGCAGCGCCCGATTGGCCGAACAGGCAGGCTTCACCGGTGTACAGATCCATGCCGCCCACGGCTATCTGCTCAGCCAGTTCCTCTCACCGCTGAGCAACCGTCGCAGCGACCGCTGGGGTGGCAGCCTGGAAAACCGCGCCCGCCTGCTGCTGGAGGTGGTGAAGGCGATTCGCGCCGAGGTGGCGCCGAGCTTCTGCGTGGCGGTGAAACTCAACTCGGCGGACTTCCAGCGTGGAGGGTTCGACGCCGACGACGCCCGCCAGGTCATCGAATGGCTCAACGCCCTGCCGGTGGATTTGGTCGAACTGTCTGGCGGCAGCTACGAGGCGCCGGCCATGCAGGGCGAAGCGCGTGACGGCCGGACGCTGGCACGCGAGGCGTACTTCCTGGAAATGGCCGGTGAGCTGGCGAAAGTCGCGACGATGCCGCTGATGGTCACCGGCGGCATCCGCCGCCTGCCTGTGGTCCAACAGGTACTCGACAGCGGCGTCGCCATGGCCGGCATCGGTACCGCGTTGGCCGTGGAGCCCAACCTGCCCCGTCACTGGCGCGAAGGCCGCGACAGCCACCCGCAACTGCCACCGATCCGCTGGAAGAAAAAGCCGCTGGCGGCGTTGGCAAACATGGCGGTGGTGAAGTTCCAGCTCAAGCGCCTGAGCCAGGGGCGCCGGACCAGACCCGAGGTTTCACCGGCCTGGGCCCTGGTACTGGACCGGTTGTTCATCGGGCACCGGACGCGGCAGTATCGGGCGGCGATGAAGCGCCAGCGGTGATGCGTCTGGCGGGGCGCTTTCGCGGGCAAGCCCGGCTCCTACAAGTTTGCGCCATACACAAGAGCATCGTTCGGCCACACTCTTTAGGAGCCGGGCTTGCCCGCGAAAGCGCTGGACAAATGACCGCCGGGCTCGGCCCTGGCCCCTGTCAACGCCCGGCAAACCGCAACCGCGACAACATCCTCAGGTCCCCATCCTTGTAGTACGCATCGCTCCAACTGTCATCCGGTGCCAGCGGTTGCACCTGCTTGAGCGCCAGCTTCTTCGCGTAATAGCGAAACCGGTAATGCTCATAGAAACGCAGGATCTCCAGCCCATACCGATCCGCCAGGTCGACATCGCCGCGAATCACCAGGAAGTTCTCATCGTTGCCCTCACTGGCCCCGACGCTGAGGTTATGACTGCCACTGATGATGGTCGGGGCATCGGTGGTGAAGTCGGTGACGATGGCCTTGGTGTGCACCAGCAGGCGCCCCTTCTGCCCCTTGAGGCCCTCCTTGATCCAACCCTCCAGGCCACTGCCGAGCAGCGCCGTGGCGACGAAATCGTCGGTGCGGTCGGCGTGAATACCGGAGATGCTGCTGGCCGTGTTCTGCAGACCGAAACGCAGCACGTCGTCATGGGGCTTGCCGAGCAGGGCGTCGAGAATATCCTGGGGCAAGGCGAAGGCCGTGGCAAACAGCACGTCCTTCTGCGCCGCCGTGATGATCTGCACGAACTCCGCCAGGTCCGCCCGGCCAGTGCGCGGAGAGAAACCGGCGAACAGCGGCTGGCCGGGGTCCATGGGATTATTTTGAGTGATCCATTTGCGAGTCGCCGCCACATCCGCCGGCGCCGCCCAGATCTGTTCGAAAACCTGGCTGTATTCGGTCGCCAGGCGCTGGTCGTCGAGGATATGAATCACGTTGGCCTGGCGGTACACGCCATTGGCGGTGAAGTTGGTGCTGCCGCACAGCACCGCCGCAGGCTGATACTCGCCAGCGGCGTCGCGCTGGCTGAGGACGATGAACTTGTCGTGGAAGATCTTGCTGGTGACCCGCCCGCGCTTGCTCGCGGCCGGAATCGCCGCCAGGCTCTGCTCGTTCAGCGCGGTGTCCTCGTCCCCGACCTTGGCGTGATACAGCACGCGGATGCGCGCGCCGCGGGCGTTGGCCGCATTCACCGCCTCGACGATCGCCGGCAACTGGTATTCGTAGATGGCGATATCCAGCCCCCACTGCGCATCCCGGGCGCGGGCGATGAAACCGAGCAGCGCCTCCAGCAGACCGTTTTCCAGCCACAGGCGGGCGGCGTCCGGCCATTGCTCGATCGGCAGGTCCTTCTGGCCGGTCAGTTGCTGGTCCAGCTGAGGAAACTTGCGCTCGAACCCCTGGCTCGCCGCCACCGCCCGGTTGAAGATCACCCGCTGGTTCTTCGGCATACCGTTGTCGGTGGTCACGCTGATCGCCAGCGACTCGTCCAGTCGCGGCGCAGCCGGTGTGCCATAGGCCAGGTGCACGCGGTAGTTGCAGGTGCTACCGGGCTCGACGTTGTAGTCGGCCCAGCGGAATTTCTGCAGCGGTGCGACATCACTGGGGGTGGCGTGATACTGGGGGAAGGTGTGCTCCCTGCCGGGAAAGGTCAGGCTGTTGAACAGGAACCGCCAGGGCTTGTCGCCCACCTGGCGCTCGATGGCAAACCCGAGCAGGCCGGCACGGCGTGACTCGGCCAGGTCGAAGGCCAGCAACACCCCGCTGGTGCCGGCATACGCCTTGACCCGGAAATCGTCCTGGGCATTGCTTTGAAGTACGCGCATGCATCACATCCTTGAGAGATCGGCTGGAGAGGAGAAGGCTAGCCAACTTTGTCGACAGTATGCCTACCGGCCCATGAAATGAAACATTCAGCACCCAGATACAAGCACCAGGCCGCGCCGGGCTCTAGGCTGATCGATGATCCGCGGCGGGCTGACACCCTCCTGCGGTTTTCCTTCCCGAACCCGAAAGGACCTTTCATGGAATCCTCCTTGCACCCCAGCGTGGCCCCGGCCCTGAGCTTCAATGGCGGCTTCGTCGACACCCTGGGCTTTCTCGCCCTGCAGGGCCTGTTCACCGCCCATGTCACCGGCAACTTCGTGACCCTGGGAGTGAGCATCGTCCATGGCGCCTCCGGCGCTCTGTCCAAGCTGATCGCGCTGCCGGTTTTCGTGCTGGTGGTGGGCCTGACGCACCTGGCCGCCGTAGCGATTCACCGCCGCGGCCTGGTGCCGTTGCGCCTGCTGCTGGTGGCTCACACGCTGATGCTCGCCGCCTTTGCCGGGCTGGCGATCTGCTGGGGCCCGTTCGCCGACGGCGACAGCACCACGGCGCTGATCACCGGCATGACCGGCGTCGCCGCCATGGCGGTGCAGAATGCGATTTCCCGCCAGCACCTCAAGGGCGCGCCGCCGACCACCCTGATGACCGGCAACGTCACCCAGTTCGCCATCGATGTGTTCGCCCTGTGGGGTGAGCATGACCCGGCGCAACGGGCGACGATCCGCCAGCGTCTGAAGCCGATCTGCACCACCCTGCTGGCCTTCGCCGCCGGCTGCGTCAGTGCCGCGCTGCTGTATCTGGCGACGGGGCTGTGGGGGTTGCTGCTGCCGGTGGTGGTGGCCATCGGGGTTTGCCTGAATACCCATCACAAGGATCAATTGCGCACCTGAACACCGGCCGGGCACACCGATCGCCCGGCGTCTCCCCCCGTGGTGCTTATCTCCCCCGATGACCAGGGCACCGGCCGTCAGCGAATGCCGTAGCGGCAAATTGCCATTCCACCAAAACCCAACAATACTGGGTATCGAATGGAAACTGCGGGATAAGGCTTGAGGGCCCATTCGCTGGCAAGCCAGCGAATGGGCCGGCACTACCGCCACATGATCAACTGCCCCCCCTCTGGAGTAACCGCTACATGGATGTACGCCACCTGTTCCAACCTTCGCTGCTCGCCCTCTGCCTGCTGGCCGGCGCCGCCCAGGCCCATGTCCACGGCGGTGCCGAAGAATCCAAGAGTTTCGTCCCGGCCCCGCCCGACGAACCCTACGAGCGCAGCCTGCTCGAGTGTGTCAGCGACCAGGACACCCAGCCGGCCCGGTTGCTCTCCGGCCTGGGCGGCACCCGCTACCCGCTGGTCGCCCTCAAGGACGCCGACAAGGTCGAAGCCTTCTACAGCCAGGGCATCGCCCTGCAGTACGGTTTCAACTTCGCCGAGGCCATCCGTGCCTTCTACCAGGCCAGCCGCGTCGACGAGGGCTCGGCGATGCCGTACTGGGGCATCGCCTTGTCGGCCAACTCGAACATCAACAGCGACGCCACCCTCGGCTGCGATCGCCTGGCCTATCGCTCGGCCCAGATCGCCCTCGAAAAGGCCAAGGCGCGCCAGGCTGATCCGCTCGCCAAAGACAAGTTCAGCCCCCGGCAATTGCAGCGCGAAGTCGACTACGCCAGTGCGTTCCTGAGCCTGTACACACTCAAGGAGGGCAAGGTACTCCTCGGCAGGGAGGGCAACGAGCGCTACGCCGAGGCCATGAAAAAGCTGTCGCAGACCTACTTCGACGACCTGGATGCCGCCACCCTGTACGCCGATGCCCTGCTCAACCTGGAACCGTGGAAATGGTGGAAAGGCTCCGCGGCGACCTCCAACGACGTCGAGCCGACCCAGCACGCCTACGAGGCCCTGCAGGTACTCAACCGGGTGCTGGTCCAGGATCAGTTCCACACCGGCGCCAACCACTTCTACATCCACGCCATCGAAGAATCGCCCTTCCCCGCCAGCGGTCTGCCGATGGCCGAGCGCTTTCGCGACCAGAACCCGGCGATCGGCCACCTGGTGCACATGGCATCGCACATCTACCAGCGCATCGGCAACAACGCCCTGGCCAGTGTCACCAACTACACCGCGGTGTCGGTCGATCGCGCCTACACCCATCAGGTCAACCCGCAAAGCCCCTACCCGCTGCACTACCTGGGGCACAACATCCACTTCCTGACCTGGACCCTGTCCATCGAGGGCCGGCAGAACGAAACGATGAACATGGCCGAGGAACTGGTGGAAAACACCACCCGCTACGCCGCGCTGGATTTTCTCTGCAAGCAGTACCCTGACGAGATCGCCACCAAATCCGACTACTTCTACGCCGTACCCTATTACTTCGCCGTACGCTTCCAGGACTGGGACGCGCTGGCGCGGATCGAGCCGAAAATCATCGCCGGCCTCAAGACCATCAACGACACCTGCACCGCCGCGACCAAGGGCAGTCAGACACCCTGGGTGGAACTGACCGCTCCTTACACCCAGGCCATGAAGGCCTATGCCGACGCCTACAAGCAACTGGCCCAGCCAGGAGCCGACAGCGGTAAGGCAGGTGAGGCACTCAAGGGATACTGGCAGACGGTCGACAACAGCCTCAAGGGTGACAAGCCCCTGAAGTACGGCAACAACGACGCCCTCCAGCTGTTCCGTATCGCCAACCTGATCCTGCTGAACAGGGCCCAGGCCAGCAGCCAGGGCAAGCTGGACCTGATGGCCCTCAAGGAAAGTGCCGCCCAGGTGCTCACCAAGGCACCACAACAGGACCTGCTCACCGACCTGAAGGCCCTGCAGGGCGACAACCCGGCCCAGGTGATCGCCGCCTGGCGCAAGGCGGTCGAGATCCAGGACCAACTGGCCTACAACGAGCCGCCGGACTGGTACTACACCCTGCGTGAATCCCTCGGCTATGCGCTGCTGGAACAGCAGCAGTACGCCGACGCCGAGCAGGTGTTTCGCGAAGATCTGGCACAGAACCGCCTCAGCGGCCGCTCGCTCAACGGGTTGAAGCTGAGCCTGGAGAAACAGCCGGGCAAGAGCGTGCCCGCGCTGCTCGACGAGCAGCTGCAGACCGCCTGGCGCAACGCGACCATCAGTGCCGCGCCATACTGACTATCTGCGTTTGTAGCTCTTGCTGCCACCGGGCGTCAGGCGGTAGATCCCAACTCGGGGCCCGGTGCAGTAACTGCCATTGCCGCCTCAACCCGGCATGCATTGGAAGTCGCCGGTATGGGCCACTTCCTTGCCATGAGCGTCCAGCAGGCGAGCACTGACTTCCTGGCCCAGGCTCGACTCCACCAGCTTGTAGTGTTCACCGGCCTTGAACTGTTTGTAGGAGACCTCTCCCGAACAGTCTTCCTGATTACCATCGCCGACCGGAATCTCCACCAGCATCACATCCAGCTTGTGGGATCCGGGCGTCACTTCGAAGAAGCGTCCGTCATCGATCGGCTTGCCATCAACCTTCTCGGCCAGCAGGTCATTCGGCGCTTCCTCCTGCAGCCCGATCCAGGCCTGGTGCGGGTCAGCCTTGGGCATTGGGCCGGCGCAGGCCGAAAGCAGGACGGCCAGGCCCAGGGTGGGAAGCAGCATCAGCGGTTTGAGTGTCATGCAGGGTCACCTCGAAGATAAAAGAGCCGTCAGATGCAGGAGAACAGATGGGACTGGGCCAAAGGCTTGCCGTGGTCGTTGACCAGGATCGCGCCGACATCGCTGCCCGAACCGGACTGCACCAGGTGGTACTGCCTGCCAGCCTTGAACTGGTCGTACTCGACATGCCCGGTGCACTCCGGCTGGTCGAGGTCACCGTTGGCGCCCTGGATCAGGGTCACTTCCAGATCATGCTTGCCGGGCGCCACTTCGAAATAGCGGCCGTCGTCCACCCGCTTGCCGTCCACCCGTTCCGCCATCAGGTTGTCGCTCGACTGGCCCTGCAGGCCGATCCAGGCCTCGCTCGGGTCAGCCTTGGGCAGGGGGCCGGCACAGGCCGAGAGCAGGCAGACCAGGCCCAGGGTCGGAATCAGCAGCAGCGGTTTGTGGTTCATCGTATGAACTCCTCTCACATTCATCTGGGGTTTCGGTAGACGGGATCGCCGTCGGATCGGCGCCAAGAGTGGCGAGATAGAGCGGTTTTCACAAATGAAGGGAAATGAAGGGAATTTAAGTCGTTACCTAAAAGATCCTTCATGTTGGTGAAAGCCAAACGTTAGGTTCCAGCGGCAAGACTGCCGGGGTTTGCAATTCCACTCCCCGGAGGTTCAAGGCATGCTCGGGCTGGTAAAGACCGCACTGCTCAAGCCGTACACGTTCATCGTGTTGGCGATTTTCATCTGCATCATCGGGCCGCTGGCGGCCCTGCGTACGCCCACTGACGTGTTTCCCGATATCGGCATCCCGGTGGTGGCGGTGGTCTGGCAGTACAACGGCCTGTCCCCCGACGACATGGCCGGCCGGGTGATCTATACCTACGAGCGCTCGCTGAGTACCACGGTCAACGACATCGAGCACATCGAGTCGCAATCGTTGCCCGGCATGGGCATCGTCAAGATCTTCTTCCAGCCCGGCGTCGATATCCGCACCGCCAACGCCCAGGTGACAGCGGTGTCGCAGACCGTACTGAAACAGATGCCGCCGGGCATCACTCCGCCGCTGATCCTCAACTACAACGCCTCGACAGTACCGATCCTGCAGATGGCATTCTCCAGCCCAACCCTGTCGGAAGCGAAAATCCGCGACCTGGTGCAGAACAACATCCGCCTGCCGTTGACCTCGGTACCCGGCCTGGCCCTGCCGACCCCGATGGGCGGCAAACAGCGCCAGATCACCCTCGACCTCGATCCCCAGGCGCTGGCCGCCAAGGGTCTGTCGGCCCAGGACGTCGGCAATGCGCTGGCGGCGCAGAACCAGATCATCCCGGTGGGGACCGCCAAGCTCGGCCCCTACGAATACACCGTGCTGCTCAACAACAGCCCGAAGGTGATCGACGAACTCAACGACCTGCCGATCAAGACCGTCGACGGTGCACTGATCACCATCGGCCAGGTGGCCCACGTACGTGACGGCTCGCCGCCACAGACCAACGTCGTGCGGGTCGACGGCCGGCGGGCAGTGCTGATGCCGGCGATGAAGAACGGCAACATCTCCACCCTGTCGATCGTCGACGGCATCCGCAGCATGCTGCCGCTGATCAACGAGACCCTGCCGCCAGAGTTGAAGACCTCGCTGCTGGGCGATGCCTCGGTGTTCGTGAAGGAATCGGTGGGCAGCGTGGCCCGTGAAGGGATCATCGCCGCCCTGCTGACCAGCGCGATGATCCTGCTGTTCCTCGGCAGCTGGCGCTCGACCCTGATCATCGCCGCCTCGATCCCGCTCGCGGTGCTCTCGGCCATCGCGCTGCTGGCGGCCACCGGCCAGACCCTCAACGTCATGACCCTCGGCGGGCTGGCGCTGGCGGTGGGGATCCTGGTGGACGATGCGACGGTGACCATCGAGAACATCAACTGGCACCTGGAACAGGGCAAGGCGGTGAAGACGGCGATTCTCGACGGCGCCAGACAGATCGTCGGCCCGGCGTTCGTCTCGCTGCTGTGTATCTGCATCGTGTTCGTGCCGATGTTCATGCTGCAGGGCATCGCCGGCTACCTGTTCCGGCCAATGGCCCTGGCGGTGATCTTCGCCATGGCCAGCTCGTTCATCCTGTCGCGGACCCTGGTGCCGACCCTGGCGATGTTCCTGCTCAAGCCCCACGTGCTCGAGGGCGGTCCCGGCCACCATCCGGAAGATGCGTTCATCAATCATCACGAAGGCGATCAGCACGGTCGCCAGCGCCATGCGCTGCTGCAGGGCCTGCTGAACTTCCAGCAGAGCTTCGAGCGCGGCTTCTCCGCCGTGCGCGACGTCTACCATGGTCTGCTGACCCTCGCCCTGGGTTGCCGCCGGCGCTTCGTGCTCGGTTTCCTCGGCTGCGTGCTGGCCTCCTTCGCCCTGCTGCCGAGTCTGGGCGAGGACTTCTTCCCGGCCACCGACGCCGGCGCCCTGGCCCTGCATGTGCGGCTGCCACTGGGCTCGCGGATCGAGGAAAGCGCCGCGGCCTTCGACCGTATCGAGGCACGGATTCGCGAGATCATTCCCGCCGAGGAGCTGGAGAACATCGTCGACAACATCGGCATCCCGCTGAGCGGCATCGACATGGCCTATAGCAGCAGCGGTACCATCGGCCCGCAGGACGGCGATATCCAGGTGACGCTCAAGCCCGGTCACAAGCCGACCGCCGACTACGTCAAGCAACTGCGCAGCGCCCTGCCGGAAAGCTTCCCCGGCAGCCAGTTCGCCTTCCTGCCCGCCGACATCAGCAGCCAGATCCTCAACTTCGGTGCCCCGGCGCCGCTGGACGTGAAGATCTCCGGCCGCAGTGCCGAGGAGAACCGCAAGTTCGCCGTGGAACTGCAGCGTCGCCTGCAACACGTGCCGGGCATCGCCGACCTGCGGATCCAGCAGTCCGAGGGGTATCCGTCGCTGCAGGTAAACGTCGACCGGATGCGCGCCAAGGGCCTGGGAATCACCGAACGTGACGTCACCAACAGCATGGTCGCCTCGCTGGCCGGCAGTTCCCAGGTGGCCCCGACCTTCTGGCTCAACCCGGCCAACGGCGTGTCATATGGCGTGGTCGCGGCCACTCCGCAATACCGCCTCGACAGCCTGCCCGCGCTGGAAGCCCTGCCGGTGACCGGCAGCAACGGCCAGTCGCAGATCCTCGGTGGCCTGGCGACCATCAACCGGGTCCCCAGCCCGGCGGTGGTGACCCACTACAACATCCAGCCGACCCTGGATCTCTACGCCAACGTCCAGGGCCGTGACCTGGGAGCGGTGGCCCATGACGTGCAGAAGATCCTCGACGATGCGGCATCGCTGCGGCCCAAGGGGGCGGTGGTGAGCCTGCACGGGCAGATCGACGCCCTGCATGAAGCCTTCAGCGGCCTGAGCTTCGGCCTGCTCGGCGCGGTGGTGCTGATCTACCTGCTGATCGTGGTCAACTTCCAGTCCTGGATCGACCCGTTCGTGATCATCACCGCCCTGCCCGCGGCCCTGGCCGGGATCGTCTGGATGCTGTTCCTCAGCGGCACCTCGCTGTCGGTGCCGGCGCTGACCGGTGCCATCCTGTGCATGGGCGTGGCCACCGCCAACTCGATCCTGGTGGTGAGCTTCTGCCGCGAACGCCTGGCCGAGCACGGCGATGCCCTCAAGGCCGCCCTGGAAGCCGGCTATACCCGTTTTCGCCCGGTCTGCATGACCGCCCTGGCGATGATCATCGGCATGCTGCCGCTGGCCCTCTCCCAGGAACAGAACGCCCCCCTCGGACGCGCCGTGATCGGCGGTCTGATCCTGGCGACCACTGCCACCCTGCTGTTCGTCCCCGTGGTGTTCAGCCTGGTGCATGGTCGCCGACAACCCCTTCGCGCCGTAGCTGGAGAAATGACTCATGACTGATCGCAAACCCTCGGGCAAACGCCTGCTCTACCTGGGCGTCGGCGGCCTGACCCTGGCAGCGCTGCTGGTGGCCAACGGGATTGCCGCGCGAACCCGCCACGAACGGGACGTGACCGCCTGGACCGAAGCCGCCGCCGTGCCAATGGTCAGCGTGTTCCAGCCAACGCAGAACGCTGCCGGCGACACCCTGCGCCTGCCGGCCCGCCTGGAGGCCTGGAGCAAGGCGCCGATCCATGCGCGGGTCAGCGGCTACCTCAAGGACTGGACCAGTGACATCGGCAGCCAGGTCCAGGCCGGCCAGGTCCTGGCCCGGATCGACAGCCCGGACCTCGACCAGCAGGTTGCCCAGGCTCATGCCCATATGCTGCAGGAACAGGCCAACGCGCGCCTGGCGCAGACCACCGCGACCCGCTGGAAGAACCTGGTGAGCACCCATTCGGTGTCACAACAGGAGGCCGATGAAAAGAGCTCCAACGCGGCGGCGGCACGGGCCAATGCCCAGGCCGCCGAGGCCGACTACGCACGGCTGGCGGCGCTGGAGGCCTACAAGACCATCCGCGCCCCGTTCAGCGGCACCATCACCGCCCGCAACACCGACATCGGCCAGTTGATCAAGGCCGACAGCGACAGCGATCCGGAACTGTTCGATATCGCCGATACCCACCAGTTGCGGCTGTATGTGCCAGTGCCGCAGAACTACGCCAGCGTCATTCGTCCCGGCCTGCAGGTGCGGTTGAGCGTGCCGGAACACCCCGGCAAGACCTTCAGCGCACGCCTGGTGGGCAATTCGACAGCCGTGGATGCGCGCTCCGGCACCCTGCTGGCGCAGTTCGTCGCCGACAACCCGGACAACGCCCTGCTGCCGGGCGACTACGCCGAGGCGACTCTCCCGGTGCCGGCCGATACCCACGGCGTGAGCATTCCCGCCAGCGCCCTGATCTTCCGCGCCAAGGGCACCCAGGTGGCGGTGCTCGATGCGCAGAAACACGTGCACCTGCGCGATATCCATATCGGCCTGGACCTGGGTGAACGCCTGGTCATCGACCAGGGCCTGAAGCCCGCCGACACCGTGATCGACAACCCGCCGGACGCCTTGCGCGAAGGTGACCTGGTGAAACTCGCCGACGCCGGAGGACAGCATGCCCGCAAAGCTTAAACTCGGCGCCTGGCTGCTATTGATCGCCGGCCTGCAAGGCTGCTCGCTGGCCCCGACCTACAAGGTGCCGCAGATCGACCTGCCGGCGCAGTACCGCGAACAGACCAGCGACGGCCCCTGGCACCTGGCCAGGCCTGGCGACCCGTTGTCCAGCCAGTGGTGGCTGCTGTTCCAGGACGAGCACCTGAACGACCTGCAACAGCGCCTGCTCACGGCCAACCCGGACCTGGCGGCGGCCCTGGCCCACTATGACGGTGCCCAGGCCTACGCCAGCCAGTTGCATGCCGGGTTGTTCCCGCAGATCAGCGCGAGTGCCCAGCCCGAACGCCAGCGGCAATCGGACAACCGCCCACTGCGCGGCAGCACCCAGCCTTCGGTGTACAACAGCAACACCGCCGGTTTCGCGCTGAACTTCGACCTCGACCTGTGGGGCCGTATCCGCAACCAGGTCGCCGCCGGCGACGCCCGGGCCCAGGCTTCGGCCGACGACCTGGCGGTGGCACGGCTGAGCCTGCAGCAACAACTGGCAAGCCTATACATCCAGCTCAATGGCCTGGATGCCCAGAGCCGGATTCTCTCCAGTTCGCTGGACGACTACAGCCAGGCGTTGCAACTGACCCGTGATCGCTACGAAGGCAAGATCGCTTCGGAACTCGACCTGACCCGTGCCCAGAGCCAGCTGGCCGAAGCCGAGGCGCAACTGGACGAAGTCCGTGGGCAACGCAACCTGGCCGAGCATGCGATCGCCGAACTGGTCGGGGAGTCGGCGAGCAACTTCCAGCTGGCCGCGACGCCGCAGATCCTGGCGATTCCCCAAGTGCCAGGCGCCTTGCCGAGCAACCTGCTGCAACGTCGTGCCGACATCGCCGCCGCCGAACGCCGGGTGTTCGCCGCCAATGCCGGGATCGGCGTGGCCAAGGCCGCCTGGTACCCCGACTTCAGCCTGACCGGCCTGGTCGGCGGCCAGACCCAGGGCGTCGGTAACCTGCTGTCGGCGGGTAACCGTTACTGGGCGCTGGGGCCGTTGGTCAACCTGCCGATCTTCGATGGTGGGCGGATCAGTGCCCAGGAGCAGCAGGCCAAGGCGGAGTTCGAGGAAGCGTCCGCCCAGTACCGCAGCCATGTATTGCGGGCGGTGCGGGAGGTCGAGGACAACCTGGCGCAACTGCGCGACCTGCAGCAGGAAGCCCGGGACGAACAGGCTGCGGTGAATGCCGCGCAGCACACCCAGACCCTGGCGATGAACAGCTACCAGGCTGGCGCGGTGAACTACCTGGATGTGGTCACCGCGCAGGCCGCCGCCCTGCAGGCGCAACGACAGTTGCAGGCCCTGCAGACCCGGCAGTTGCAGGCCAGTGTCGGGCTGATGGTGGCGTTGGGTGGGGGCTGGAGCCCGCAAGGCCAGGGCTGACGCTGGAAGCAGGCTCGCGGATGTAAACCAGATCACTGCCCAACATCGCAATTGCTGGCAACGGCCGATGGGGCATTCGACCGGTGTCGGCCTGTGGATCTGATTTACAGCTTCAACACCTGGCCGTCCACGGCGTCGCCAATCGTGAGGAAATGCCCGCCGGCGACATGGTGCAAGGTGCGCAGCGAGTCGTGTCCTTCAAAGTGCCAACGCCCGTCACTGAACACCCGCGAATCGGCCTGGGCGGCGATCACCTCGCCCAGGAACAGGTCGTACTGTTCATGGTTGTGCGGCTCCGGCAACAGGCGGCATTCGAGCCAGGCGACACAGCCTTCCACCAGGGGAGCCTCGAGATGCTCGCCCTTGAAGGTCTCCAGGCCATAGGCATCGAACTTGTCGCGACTGTGGCTCTGGCCCAGTTCCAGGCCGGAGGTGGTACCCACGGTTTGCACGATGTCCGCCTGGGCGACGCAGGGTACGTGCAGCACGAAGCTGCCCGAGGCTTCCAGCAGGCGCCGGGTCCAGGTCGACTTGTCGAGCACCACCGCCACCTTGGGCGGCTCGAAATCCAGCGGCATGGCCCAGGCCGCAGCCATGATATTGCGCTGCCCATCGTGTGCCGCACTGACCAGTACGGTGGGCCCGTGGTTGAGCAGGCGGTAGGCTTTGGACAGGGGCACGGCAAGGCGGTGGGCGGCGGACATCGGGGAAAATCCTGACAGGGCAAAGATAAATATCCTAGGGGAGCGCGTAGGAGAAACCCAGCCCCGTCCCGGTAATTCAAGCGCAAGAGTCGGAGTGTGGCGCCACGGTCAGCGCAGCAGACTGTTGGCCTGAACACAGCTCAAGGCCCTCATATCATGCACACCCTGATACACGCACTCGACTGGCAGGCGATCGGCCAGGACCTCGACCGGCAGGGCAATGCCCTGCTCCCAGGCCTGCTGAGCCCCGAACAGTGCCGGGAGCTGGTCGCCCTGTATCCGCAACAGACCGCGTTTCGCTCGCGGGTGGTCATGGCCCGCCACGGTTTCGGTCAGGGCGAATACCAGTACTTCAACTACCCACTGCCAGCCCTGGTGCACCAACTGCGCACGGCGCTCTATCCGCCCCTGGCCCTGATCGCCAACGACTGGAACCGCCGCCTGCAACTGCACGATGTCTACCCGATCACCCACCAGGCCCTGCTGCAGCGTTGCCATGCCGCCGGCCAGCAGCGCCCGACGCCGTTGCTGCTGCAATACGGCGCCGGCGACTACAACTGCCTGCATCAGGACCTGTACGGCGAACAGGTGTTTCCCCTGCAGGTTGCCATCCTGCTGTCCAGGCCCGGGCGGGATTTCACCGGCGGCGAATTCGTCCTCACCGAACAACGTCCGCGCAGGCAGAGTCGCCCCCAGGTGGCCGCGCTGCAACAGGGTGACGGACTGATCTTCGCGGTGGCGCAGCGGCCGGTGGAAGGCACTCGCGGCTGCTACCGGGTGAACATGCGCCATGGCGTCAGCCGCGTAAACTCGGGCCGTCGGCACACCCTGGGGATCATCTTTCACGACGCCACCTGAACAGGCAGTAGAATTCAACCGCAAGACTCGGAGTTCCCCGTTTTGGCCAGCGCCGCAGACTGAACGAAACCGGCTTATCCGACAGGAGAACAGCATGAACACTTCGACCCAGGTTGCTTCACGCCAGGCCAGTACCGTGGAAAACGACCCACGCTGGCAGGCAGTCCTGAACCGCGACGCCAGCGCCGACGGCGACTTCGTCTACGGCGTGCGGACCACCGGCGTGTATTGCCGCCCCAGCAGCAGTGCAAGGCGCCCACGGCCGGAGAATGTCGAGTTCTTCGACAGCGCCGAACAGGCCGAGGCCGCCGGTTACCGACCCAGCCGCCGGGCCGCCGCCGACCAGACCGCCAGCCACCAGCAGCAGGTGGCCCTGGTCACCCGTGCCTGCCAATTGATCGAGGCATCGGACAGCCTGCCCTCGCTCAACCCCCTGGCCGAGCAGTTGGGACTGAGCCCGTTCCACTTCCACCGGGTGTTCAAGGCCCATACCGGCCTGACACCCAAGGCCTACGCCGCCGCCCACCGGGCCGGCAGGCTGCGGGCACAGTTGGCCCGTGGCAGCTCGGTCACCGATGCGCTCTACGGTGCCGGCTTCAATGCCAGCAGCCGCTTCTACGCAGCCAGCGACGCGGTGCTGGGCATGAAACCGTCCGACTACCGGGCCGGTGGCAGCAATACCGAAATCCGCTTTGCCATCGCCCAGTGTTCCCTGGGGGCGATCCTGGTGGCACAGAGCGAGCGCGGCGTCTGCGCCATCCTCCTGGGCGACGATCCGGAGACACTTGCGCGGGACCTGCAGGACAAGTTCCCAAGGGCCCACTTCATCGGTGGCGATGCCGACTTCGAGCAATTGGTGGCCAAGGTGGTGGGCTTTGTCGAAGCCCCGGCGATTGGCCTCGACCTGCCACTGGACCTGCGCGGCACGGCCTTCCAGGAGCGGGTCTGGCAAGCGCTGCGCACGATTCCGGTGGGCAGCACCGCCAGCTATGCCGAGATCGCGAAAATGATCGGCGCGCCAAAGTCCTTCCGTGCCGTGGCCCAGGCCTGCGGGGCCAACAGCCTGGCGGTGGCGATTCCCTGCCATCGGGTGGTGCGCAGCGATGGCGACCTGTCCGGCTATCGCTGGGGCGTGGAGCGCAAGCGGCAGTTGCTCGACCGCGAGGCGCAATGATGGTCCGTGGGTCGCGCCTTGGCTGCCGGCGCGACCCTGCCGAGCCATCACCGGCAAAGAAGGATTGCAAGCTAACGATCTCCCCCCTTACCCTTCCCCACCCATCCGCGCATGCCCAAGGCTTCAGCTTCGATGTCCTCCGTATTGAGTGTCCTGCTGCCCATCTTCGCCCTGATCCTGGTCGGCTTCATCTGCCGTCGCACCCACCGCCTGGGGCCCAACGCGGCCTCGGAGATCAATCGCATGGTGGTCTGGCTGTGCCTGCCGGCGTTGCTGTTCAAGGCCACGGCGACGGCAACCTGGGAGCAGATCTGGCATCCCGGCTTCGTGCTGGCGTTCACCCTGAGCACCCTGGCGATCTTCGCCCTGACCCTGTTGCTGCGTTGGCGCAAGGCCGGGCATTTCGCCGATGCCAGCATCGATGCCCTGAGCGCGTCCTATGCCAACACCGGCTACATCGGCATTCCGCTGTGCGTGATGGTGCTCGGCCAGAACGGCCTGGAACCGGCGCTGATCGCTTCGCTGCTGGTGGTCTGCGTGCTGTTCGGCCTGGCGCTGGTGTGTATCGAGATCGGCTTGCAGGCCGAGCGCCAGGTGCACCGGATCGTCTTCAAGGTGCTGCTGGCCCTGGCGAAAAACCCGCTGGTGGTGTCGCCGCTGCTCGGTGCCCTCTGGGCCTGGGGTGGCGCCCCGCTGCCGGCACCGGCGGAGAAGTTTCTCAGCCTGCTCGGTGCGGCGACCATCCCCTGCGCGCTGATTTCCCTCGGACTGTTCCTGGCGCACAAGCAACAGGGTCCACGCCAGGGCGTGACGTTGCTGGTGCTGCTCAAGCTGGTGGCGCACCCGCTGCTGACCGGGTTCCTGGCGTTCAGGGTGTTTCATCTGCCGCCGCTGTGGGCCCACTCGGCACTGCTGCTCAGTGCCCTGCCCACCGGCACCGGGCCGTTCATGCTGGCCGAGTACTACAAGCGCGAAGCCTCACTGGTGTCGAGCACGATCCTGGTCTCGACCCTGGGCTCGCTGGTGACCCTGTCGATCTGCCTGTACCTGATCGGCAACTGAGGCGCGCTCAGGCAGGCCGGCGCTCGGCCTCCAGCGACTTCCACAACTCGCGCATGGTCGGGTTGGCATTGGCCACCGAGCAGTAGGAACGGATTTCCAGATCGGCACTCCAGTGCGCGCTACCGGCCCGGACCAGCGTGCCCTTGTGCAATTCATCCTGCACCGCGCTTTCGGGGAGCCAGGTAATGCCATACCCCTCCTGGGCCATCTTCATCAGCAGCATGGCCATGTCGGCCTCGTAGCAGCGGTCCAGTTCGCAGGGGCTTGCGGCATTTTTCAGGATTACCTCCACCACCCGTCCGAGGAAGGTGGTCGCGGTGTAGGCCAGGTACGGCAGCGGTGCCTGCTTTTTCCCGGGCAGGGCATGCAGCGGCCGGCCGCGCTTGTCCGGTGCCGAGACCGGGATCAGTGAATCATGCCCGAGAGTGAGGCTGATGAACTTCTCCGGGTCGAGCAGGATCGGCGCCTGGGGATGGTGATAGCCGATCATCAGATCGCAACCGCCCTCGGCCAGGGCGATGACCGCATCATGGATATTGGCGGCCACCACCCGCGCGTTGAAACCGGCATTGCCACGCTGGAAGCGCATCAGCCACTTGGGCAGGAAGGTCATGGACAGGCTGTGCCCGGCGGTCACCTGGATCGAACGCCCGGGCATCCGGTCGCCCCGGCGCAGGGTCGCGCGCAGCTCCTGCAGGTCGGCAAGGGTTTCCCTGCCCTGTTCGCAGAAGGTCCGTCCGGCGGCCGTCAGTTGCACCGGGTAGGTGCCGCGGTCCACCAGTTCCACGCCGACCCACTCCTCCAACGAACGAATCCGTCGCGACAGCGCGGACTGGGTAATGCAGCGCACCTCCGCCGCGCGGGAGAAGTTCTTCAGTTCGGCAACCGCCAGGATGTCGTCTATCCACTTGATCTGCATGGTGATTCCCACTGCTGAGGAGGGCTGGGCGTGAGCAGCCGCCAGTGTCGGGCAATCACCGTCGGCAAACTATTCCGATTACGCATCAGTGTATGGCATTTACTCATCAACGAGCCCTTTCCCCAGCCATAGACTGGCCCCGTGACAAAAAAAACAACGAACGGTCATTGAGGGTGCTCCTGTGAACAGCAAACGACTTCCCAAGCAAATCGCCCTGGCGATCGGCCTCGGCATCCTGGTGGGCTGGGCCTGCCACCACTACGCCGGCGATGCCAGGGCGGCCAGGGAACTGGCCGGCTACTTCAGCCTGGTCACCGATATTTTCCTGCGCATGATCAAGATGATCATCGCCCCACTGGTGTTCGCCACCCTGGTCGGTGGCATCGCCAGCCTGGGCAGTTCGCACTCCGTCGGCCGCATCGGCCTGCGGGCGATGATCTGGTTCGTCAGCGCCTCGCTGCTGTCGCTGCTGATCGGCATGCTGCTGGTCAATCTGTTCCAGCCCGGCGCCGGCCTGAACCTCGTGGCGCCAGCCGCCAACAGCGGCGCGGCACCAGTGAATGTCGGCGACTTCAGCCTCAAGGCCTTCATCAGCCATGTGTTCCCGCGCAGCATCGCCGAAGCCATGGCGAACAACGAGATCCTGCAGATCGTAGTGTTCTCGCTGTTCTTCGGTTTTGCCCTGTCCTTCCTCAAGAAACAGGGGTATGTCGGCATCAGCAATCTGGTGGATGAACTGGCCAGAATCATGTTCCGCATCACCGACTACGTGATGTGTTTCGCCCCGGTCGGCGTGTTCTGCGCCATCGCCGCGGCTCTCACCACCGAAGGACTGGGCCTGCTGCTGGACTACGGCAAGCTGATCGGCGAGTTCTATGTCGGCATCCTGGTGCTGTGGGCGATCCTGTTCGGCATCGGGCGCCTGTTCCTCGGGCGCTCGGTGTGGCGCCTGGGCAAGCTGATCCGCGAACCGGTGCTGCTGGCGTTCTCCACCGCGAGCAGCGAGTCGGCCTATCCCAAGACCATCGACGCCCTGGAGAAATTCGGCACCTCGAAGCGGATTTCCAGCTTCGTGCTGCCGCTCGGCTACTCGTTCAACCTCGATGGCTCGATGATGTACCAGGCTTTCGCCGTGATGTTCATCGCCCAGGCCTACAACATCGAACTGAGCTTCGCCCAGCAGGTGCTGATCCTGCTGACGCTGATGGTCACCAGCAAGGGCATGGCCGGCGTGGCCCGCGCTTCGGTGGTGGTGGTCGCGGCGACCCTGCCGATGTTCAACCTGCCCGAGGCCGGCCTGCTGCTGATCCTCGGTATCGACCAGTTCCTCGACATGGCCCGTACCGCGACCAATATCGTCGGCAACAGCATCGCCACCGCCGTAGTGGCGAGCAGGGAGGACAGCGCGCAACCCGGCGAAACCGCCGCCGAGCCGGCCGCCCCGGTGCAACCCACGCAATCCCTGGCTTGAGTACCGTCATGAACGCGAAAAAATCCACCTCTCCCGGCAAGACCTTCGGCATTGTCGGAGGGCTTGGCTCACTGGCCGGCGCCGACCTGTTCAACAAGCTGATCAGCAGCCGCCCGGTGCTTGCCGACCAGGGGCGCTACCACTTCCTGTTCGAGCAGCACCCGTTCAAGGACGTGCTGCTGCCGCTGGACCGAGACGCCAACATGAGCTCGCGCAAGTTCTACGCCTTCCAGATGTGCCAGTCGCTGGAGAACGGCGGAGCCGATGCGATCCTGCTGCCGTGTATTGCCAGCCATACCTTTCGCGAGGAGATCCAGGCCGAGCTGGGCATCCCGGTCTTCGACCTGTTGCATGCCCTGCGCCAGCAGGTCGAGCGCACGCTGCCCGAAGGCGGCCGGCTGGGTATCCTGACCTCCGACTATGTGCGCCACAGCGGGCTGTTCGAACGCTACTTCGCCGACCGCCATGAACTGGTCTATCCCGGTACAGAGAACCAGGCACGGTTGATGGAAGCGATGTACGGCGTCGACGGGATCAAGGACGGCCAGTTCGACGGGGCGCCGCTGGAACTCCTGCACCAGGTCTGCGTGGAGTTGCAGGAGCAGGGCGTCGCGCTGATCCTGCCGGGGCTGACCGAACTGTCACTGGTCAGCCAGGACCTGCAACGGCGCGGCATCGCCCTGCTCGATGCCAACCGGGTCTACAGCGACTACGCCATCCACGCCAGCGAACCGGCGCCCGCGCCACGCTTCAAGCTGGGCATCGTCGGCGGCGTCGGCCCGGCGGCCACGGTCGACTTCATGGCCAAGGTGATCCGCCACACACCGGCGGACAGGGACCAGGAGCATATCCGCATGGTGGTCGAGCAGAACCCGCAGATCCCCGACCGCACCGCCAACCTGCTGCACCAGGCCACCGACCCGAGCATGGCGCTGTACGCCACCTGCAAACGCCTGGAGCAGGAAGGCGCGCATGCCATCGCCATCCCGTGCAATACCGCCCATGCGTTCGTCGAGCGGATCCAACCTTATCTGAAGACACCGATCATCAACATGCTCGACGTAACCATCCGGCACATCGCCGAGCAGCATGGTGCCGGCAAAAGCGTCGGCCTGCTGGCAACGTCGGGAACGGTGCAGAGCCGGGTCTACCACGACGTGGCCCGGCAGTGGGGGTTGCAACTGATCGTCCCGCAGCCAGCCATGCAGGCACGGGTGATGGCAGCGATCTACGGCGAACGCGGGGTCAAGGCCGGGCACACCGACGGCCTGTGCCGCGAGCAGTTGCTCGAAGCCGCCAACCACCTGTGCCAGGCGGGCGCTTCGGTGCTGATCCTCGGCTGTACCGAACTGCCGCTGATCCTGCCCCATGCCGAACGTTTCGTGCTGGACAGCGGCGTGGTCAGCCTGGTCGACCCGACCACCCTGCTCGCCCTGCGCTGCGTGCAGCAGGCGCTGGAAACCCCGCCGCGGCGATCAGCCGATGCGGTTCTTCTCCAGCAGCCAGCCACGGCTGTCGTCGAGTAGCCGCTCGGCCAACTGCGGGTCGTCACAGACCCGCGCCAGCACCAGGGCACCGACCAGGGTCGCCAGGCTGCCGGTGGCGGCACGCCGGATCTCCTCGGTCGAGGTGCCTGGCATGCCCTGCGCCAGGCGCTCGAGCTGCCGGCCGATGCTGCGGGTCATCTGCGCCCGCGCCTCGGCGGACTGGCGCCGGGTTTCCGTGGCCAGCCCGGCCAGCGGGCAGCCGCCCGCGCAATCCTCGCGGTGGTCGCTGCTCAGGTAGCGAGAGATGTAGCCGGCCAGGTCATCGCCCACCGTCGGCGAGGTCGAGGCCACATGCGCCAGGGCCTCGACCACCAGCTCATCCTTCGAGGCGAAGTAGCCATAGAAACCACCGTGGGTCATTCCCGCGGCCTTCATCACCTGGGCGACGCTGACCGCCTCGTAGCCATGCTCCCGAAAGAGTCGGCCGGCGACTTCAAGGATCTTCAGGCGGTTTTGCGCAACCTGCTCGCGACTGACTTTCATCCGAACCTCCGTTAACAGGCTTGACAGTATACATGACGAATATCATATTTAATAAACATGATGACCATCATGATTAATTCCAGCCAACGAGGATTCCCGCCATGACCATCAAACCCGCCGTCCTGATCACGGGCGCTTCCACCGGTATCGGTGCCGTCTATGCCGACCGTTTCGCCAAACGCGGACACGACCTGGTGCTGGTCGCCCGGGACAAGTCACGCCTGGAAGCGCTGGCCGAACGCCTGCGCGCGGAAACCGGGGTGAACGTGGAGGTGCTGCAGGCCGACCTCACCGATGCCGGCGAGCTGGCCGGGATCGAGGCGCGGGTCAGGGACGACGCCAGCATCGGTATCCTGGTCAACAATGCCGGCATGAGTGGCGCCGGCAGTTTCATCGAACAGACGCCGGAGCTGGTCAACCAGATCATCACCCTCAACATCACCGCCCTCACCCGCCTGAGCAACGCCATCGCCCCGCGCCTGGCCCGCAGCGGTGGCGGCTCGATCATCAACCTCGCCTCGGTGGTGGGCCTGGCGCCGGAGCTTCAAATGAGCGTCTACGGGGCGAGCAAGGCGTTCGTGCTGTTCCTGAGCCAGGGCCTGAACATCGAGCTGGGCGCCAAGGGGCTGTATGTCCAGGCCGTCCTGCCGTCCGCCACCCGTACCGAAATCTGGGAGCGCTCCGGCAAGCGGATCGAGGACCTGCAGGCGGTGATGGAAGTCGAAGACCTGGTGGATGCGGCGTTGGTGGGCTTCGATCGTCGCGAAACCGTGACCATCCCACCGTTGCCGGACGAAACCCAGTGGCAGGCTCTGGAAGCGGCGCGCCAGGCAATGCTGCCCAACTACATGCAGGTACTGCCGGCAGCCCGCTATCGCGCCTGATCGGTGCCCCCACCGGGCTTGTGCCATGCCACTGTGCCTGTGGGACCCGGCTCCCGCAGGGGGGCAGTCAACCCCGGGCGACGACCCGGCGGCTCCAGGGCGTCCAGCCCTGTTGCATGCCGGCCGCCCCCAGCAGGATCGCCGTCACCCCCAGCCACTGCAGCGGCTGCAAGCGATGGCCGAAGGCGAACCAGTCGACGAGGATCGCCGCGATCGGGTAGATGAACGACAGGGCGCCGGTCAACGCCGTCGGCAGTTTCTGGATCGCGCCATACAGCAGCACGTACATCACCCCGGTGTGAACGATGCCCAGAGTCACCAGGCTGCCCCAGGCACTGGCCCCGACCGGCAGCACCGACAGGTTCGCCCAGGGCGCCAGCAGCAGGGTCCCGGTGGCCACCTGGATCAACGCGATCAGGTGCGGTGGCGTACCGGCCAGACGCTTGATGATCAACGCGGCAAAGGCATACAGCAGCGCGGCACCGAGCGCCAGCACGATGCCCAGCAGGTAATCGCCGCCACTTTCACCCTGTTGGCCATGGGCACTGACGATCGCCAGCATTCCGGCAAAGGCCAGGCCCAGCCAGAACAGCTTCTGCGCGGTGATCTTCTCGCCGAGAAACAGCGCCGCCAGCCCCACCAGCATGAACGGCTGGACGTTGTAGACCGCCGTGCCGATGGCGATCGAGGCACGGGAATAGGACGCGAACAACAGCACCCAGTTGCCGACGATCGCCACCCCGCTGAGCACCGCCAGCAAGAAGGTGGTGCGGCTCAGGATGCCCGGGCGCAGAAAGCCCATGACGGCGCAGATCGCCAGCAGAGTCAGCGCACCGAACAGGCAGCGCCAGAACACCACGTCGAGTACCGGCTGGCCGGACACCAGCACGAACCAGCCGATGGTTCCGGAAATCAGCATGGCCGCGACCATTTCCAGCGACCCGCGATGCAGTGATTGAGACATGATTGAGCTCCTTGGCAGATGGCGAAAGTATGCCAAGCGCGACAGCGGCGTCTCCAGTGACTATAAAAGGCTAAACTGCGATTTTGCCTTTATGATCAAGGCTGACTGCCGTTTTTACCTTACGAGACCAAGATGACCGACGCAATTGACCAACTCCTGCTCACGGCGCTGATGGAAGACTCCCGGCGCTCGCTCAAGGCCCTGGCGCAGATCAGCGGGCTGTCCGCCCCCAGCGTAGCCGAGCGCCTGCGCCGCCTGGAAGAACGTGGCGTGATCAGGGGCTACACCCTGGAGGTCGAGCCCCGCTCCTTTGGCTACCTGTTGCAGGCGATCGTGCGGATCCGCCCGCTGCCCGGCCAGTTGCACGAGGTGGAACGGCAGATCCAGGCGATTCCCGAGTTCACCGAATGCGACAAGGTCACGGGCGATGACTGCTTCATCGCCCGGTTGCATGTGCGGGACATGGAGCAGTTGGATACCCTGCTCGACCGGCTCAACAGCCATGCGGAGACCAATACCGCGATCGTCAAGAAGACACCGGTGAAGCGGCGGCTGCCGCCGATGGCGTGAGGTTGGGGCTTTGCAGTCAGTGTCTCGGTGAATGAAAGGTCGCTATCGGACGACCCGGAAACATCAGATCTCACCCGGATAACATCGCGAAGCGCAGCCCCTGGGTTATCATTCACCCGATATCCTTCACTCTCCTTCAGAGCCCGCTCGCCATGACTTCACTCTCCTCCACCGCCCCTGCCCGGGGCTGGTCGCTGTGGTGGAAACCGCTGCTGTTTCTCGCCATCGCCGCCATCGGCCTGTACTACGTCAAGTGGTCGCCCTACTACGCCAAGGCCTTCGTCGCCGCGGACAGCCACAGCATCGGCGGCTCGATCATCAACGACAATCCGGGCTCACCGGTGGCCGCCGCCCTGGCCTATGCCCAGGTGTATTTCCTGGCGATCTGGAAAGCGGCGGTGCTGGCGGTGATCCTCGGCTCGCTGCTGCAGGTATTGATTCCCCGTGACTGGCTGTTGCGCCTGTTCGGCCGCGCCGGTTTCGGCTCGACCCTGCGCGGCGGGCTGTTCGCCCTGCCCGGCATGATGTGTTCCTGCTGTGCGGCACCGGTCGCCGCCGGCCTGCGCCGGCAGAATGTCTCGGTCGGCGCGGCGCTGGCGTTCTGGATCGCCAACCCGGTGCTCAACCCGGCGACCCTGGTGTTCATGGGCTTCGTGCTCGGCTGGGGCTTCAGCGCGATTCGCCTGGTGGCCGGCCTGGTGCTGGTGCTCGGCGTGTCGCTGATCGCCCAGCGGGTGGCCCGGCCCGATACCCTGCCGGAGCCGGCCGTGGAAGCGGTGGTCGAGGCCAGCACGGCGAGCGATCAGCACTTCTTCGCACGCTGGGGCAAGACCCTCTGGCAACTGTTCTGGAGCACGATCCCGATCTACATCCTGGCGGTGCTGCTGCTCGGCGCGGCGCGGGTCTGGCTGTTCCCCCATGTCGACGGTGCCATGAGCAACAGCCTGCTGTGGCTGGTGCCACTGGCGGTGGTCGGGACGCTGTTCGTGATCCCGACGGCGGCGGAAATCCCGATCGTGCAGACCATGATGACCCTCGGCCTGGGCACCGCACCGGCGGTGGCGCTGCTGATGACCCTGCCGAGCATCAGCCTGCCGTCGCTGCTGATGCTGCGCAAGGACTTCGATGCCCGGGTGCTGGTGACCGTGGCGGTGCTGACCATGCTGGTCGGGATTGTCAGCGGTCTCGTCGCGTGGACAGTGCTCTGACCGCCCCCTGCTCTGTAGAGGGCAGGCCCGGACTCTGTCGGTAGGAGCCGGGCTTGCCCGCGAAGCCTTTGGCGGCCTCAAGATCCCATTGGCGGTCAAGCCCGGCGCCTACAGGCGAACGCTCAGCGTCGAGTGCGGGTCCCGAGATACTCCAGTACCGCCGCCTGATCGCCCGCGAACTCGATCCTCACGCCTTTCTTCTCGCGCTGGAACACGTACATCGGGTCGTAGTACTCGTTGAGCAGCCCCAGAATCCACGCCCGGTGCAACTCGACGTTACCGGTACGCTCCTGCTCGACCAGGGCATCGACCATCAGTGCCCGCATCCGCCCATGGCACTCGCCGCCCAGGCGCTTGTGGATGTTGTCCAGGCTGCCCAACAAACGCTCGCTGAACAGCCTGAAGCCGTGCTCACCATGAACGGCAATGAACTCCGCGCAGAGCTGCACCACGTAATCGCGCAGGATGCGTTCGACGCGGCTCTCCAGACTGTCCTCGAGCCAGACCATGGAAAAGCGCTGCATGCCCTGGTACAACGCCAGCGGCAAGGCGCAACGCCCAACCATGCGGCTCTCGTCCTCGACCACGAACTGCTCGATACCGCGGGCGCGCTTCTTCAGCAGATCCACCGCCAGGCGATTCTCGAAGTCGATGTTGGACGGCTGCCCGGTGGCCCGTTTGCCGAAGCTGGAGCCGCGATGGTTGGCGTGCCCTTCCAGGTCGAGGCTGTTGCTCAACTGAAGGATGACGTCGGTCTTGCCGGTGCCGGTCATGCCTCCCAGCAGCACGAAGTCGGCCTGCTCCACCGCCTGCTCGACGGTCTGCATCAGGAAGGTCCGCATGGCCTTGTAGCCACCGCCCACCCGCGGGTAGTCGATGCCCGCGTCCTGCTTGAGCCATTGCTGGACGATCTGCGAACGCAGGCCGCCACGAAAACAGTACAACACCCCGTCCGGGTGGGCCCGGGTGAAGTCGACCCAGGCCTGCAGCCGGGCGGCCTTGACCTCGCCGGACACCAGCTGGTGTCCGAGGGCAATGGCCGCCTGCTGGCCGTGCTGCTTGTAGCAGGTACCGACCCGCTGACGCTCCAGGTCGTTCATCAGTGGCAGATTGACCACGCCGGGGAAGGAGCCCTTGGCGAACTCGACCGGGGCCCGGGCATCCATCATCGGTACATCGTCGAGAAACAGGGTGCGGTAGTCAGTGATATCGCCTGGCATCAGGACACCTCTACCGCATGGCTCTGTCGCTCCACCAGTTGACCGATGGGCTCAAGGCTCAGGCCCAACTCGGCGGCAACGGCAAGGAACTCCGCCTGCCCTTCGGGAGTGACGGCCACCAGCAGGCCACCGCTGGTCTGCGGGTCGCACAGCACACGCTTGTGCAGCTCACGCAGCGGACCGACCTTGCTGGCATAGCTGTCGAAGTTGCGCAGCGTACCGCCGGGAATGCAGCCCTGCTCCAGGTAGTACTCGACCGTCGCCAGGCGCGGTACCTGCTCGTACACGATACGGGCGGTCAGGCCACTGCCGTCGGCCATTTCCACCAGATGGCCGAGCAGGCCGAAGCCGGTGACGTCGGTCATGGCGCTCACCCCGGCCAACTGGCCGAAACGGCTGCCCGGCTTGTTCAGGGTGCACATCCAGTCACGGGCCACACCGACGTCTTCGCTGCGCAGCTTGCCTTTCTTTTCCGCGGTGGTCAGCACACCGATGCCCAGGGGCTTGGTCAGGTACAGGATGCTGCCGGCCGTGGCGGTGTCGTTGCGCTTCATGTTGCGCTTGTCCACCAGCCCGGTAACGGCCAGGCCGAAGATCGGCTCAGGCGCATCGATCGAATGCCCGCCGGCCAGCGGGATGCCGGCGGCGTCGCACACGGCGCGCCCGCCGCGAATCACCTCGCGAGCGATCTCCGGCTGCAGTACGTTCACCGGCCAGCCGAGAATCGCAATGGCCATCAACGGGTCGCCGCCCATGGCGTAGATGTCGCTGATGGCATTGGTCGCGGCAATCCGGCCGAAGTCGAAGGGGTCATCGACGATCGGCATGAAAAAGTCGGTGGTCGAAACCACGCCGCGCTCTTCATCGATGGCGTACACCGCCGCATCGTCGCGCGAGGCGTTGCCGACCCAGAGTTTCGGGTCGAGGTTCTGGGCCCCGCTGCCGGCCAGGATCACTTCCAGCACCTGGGGCGAAATCTTGCAGCCACAGCCCGCACCGTGGCTGTACTGGGTCAGGCGAATCGGTTCGCTCATCGGTCAACCTCGCAGTGTCAAAGTCCTGCGATTCTAACAGACCCGGGCCTGCCCGGCCCGTCGGGCAAAACCGCAAGCCTGCGGCAAAGCGGCGCCTGCCGGCGTTTTCCTTTACTATCAGGCCGGTAATAAAGAGATAAAAACAGGCAGGACCATGGGCACACACACGCCGAGCGTCGACTGGGTGCAGCGCGCACCGCAGACCAGCCATATGGAGCGTTTCGAAGCGTTCTTCCATGGCCACCGTTTCAGCCCCCATCGCCATGACACCTATGCCATTGGCCGGACGTTGGCCGGTGTGCAGAGTTTCAAGTACCGCGGCAGCCAGCGCCACAGCCTGCCCGGCGGGACCATGGTGCTGCACCCGGATGAAGTCCACGATGGCCATGCCGGCACCCACCACGGCTTCCAGTACCGGATGATCTACCTCCAGCCGTCGCTGCTCCAGGCCGCGCTGGGCGGCCAGCCCCTGCCCTTCGTCCCCGGCGGGCTGAGCGCCGACCCACGCCTGCGGATCGCCACCGAAACCCTGCTGCAGAACATGGACCATGCCCTCGACCCACTGCAGGAGCAGGATGCGATCTTCGAACTGGCCCACGCACTCAATGCCGTCTGTGGCGCACCGATCCAGCGGCGCAGCTTCGACTACCAGGCGGCGGAACGTGCCCGCGAGTTCATTCACAGTGCACTGGACCGTACCGTGACCCTCGACGAACTGGCCGAGCACAGTGGCCGCGATCGCTGGGCCCTGAGCCGGGATTTCCGCCTGTTGTTCGGCACCAGCCCCTATCGTTACCTGAGCATGCGCAGGCTGGACCTGGTGCGCTCGTTGCTGGCACAGGGCCGTTCGCTGGGCGAGGCGGCGTTGATGGCCGGGTTCGCCGACCAGAGCCACATGACCCGGCAATTCCGCAGTACCTTCGGCCTGGCGCCGGGACACTGGGCGAAGATGCAACGGCTGGCGGATTGAAAACGGCAGCGACAGCGTCGGGCGGCAGCCCGTGGAGGGAGGGGGTGAGTCGCAGGCGCCGGGCATGGCACCTGCGATCGGCTTCAGGCAATGACCCGTGCGGCTCACCGCACGGGTCGATCGATGCCTCTGGCGCGACTCAGGCCTGGATCAGGTTGGCGATCGCCACGTCCGGGCTGACGTCGGCGTCGTAGTCCACACCTTCGATACCGAAACCGAACAGGCGCAGGAACTCGGCCTTGTAGCCGGCGAAGTCGGTCAATTCGTTGAGGTTCTCGGTGGTCACCTCGTTCCACAGCTTGGCGACCAGGTCCTGCACCTCGTGGGCCAGTTCCTTGTAGTCGGCGCGCAGACGGCCATCTTCGTCGAGGATCGGGGTCGGCGAGTACAGGCTGTCCTTGTACAGGCCATAGACCTGCTCGATGCAGCCTTCGTGAACGCCCTGCTCCTTCATCACCTTGAACAGCAGCGACAGGTACAGCGGCATGATCGGGATGGCCGAGCTGGCCTGGGTAACCACGGCCTTGAGTACCGACACACGGGCGTCACCGCCCTTGGCGGCCAGGCGCTCGCGAATCTTCAGGACCTTCTGGTCCAGGTCCTTCTTGGCCGCGCCGATGGAACCGTTCCAGTAGATGTCGTGGGTGACCTTCTCGCCCAGGTAGGTGAACGCGGTGGTCTTGGCGCCTTCGGCCAGCACGCCGGCTTCGTCCAGCGCGTCGATCCACAGCTGCCAGTCCTCGCCACCCATGACCTTGACGGTACCGGCGATTTCTTCCTCGGTCGCCTGCTCCAGGGTGGTTTCGGCAACCACTTCCTTGTCGGTGTTCAGGCCGCGCTGGGTGATCGACTTGCCGATCGGCTTGAGCGTCGAGCTGTAGACTTCACCGGTTTTCGGGTCGGTACGACGCGGAGCCGCCAGGCTGTAGACCACCAGGTCGATCTTGCCCAGGTCGCGCTTGATGGTTTCGATGGTCAGGCGCTTGACCTCGTCGGAGAAGGCATCGCCGTTGATGCTCTTGGCGTACAGGCCTTCGGCCTCGGCGAACTTGTGGAACGCGGCGCTGTTGTACCAGCCGGCGGTGCCCAGCTTGCCTTCGTCGCCCTCACGTTCGAAGAACACGCCGAGGGTCTTGGCGCCGCAACCGAATGCGGCGGTGATACGTGCAGCCAGGCCATAGCCGGTAGAGGCGCCGAGCACCAGGACGTTCTTCGGTCCGTCGTTGACCGGGCCTTGCTGGGTGACGTAGTCAATCTGTTGCTTGACATTGGCTTCGCAGCCCACCGGATGAGTGGTCACACAGATAAAGCCACGAACGCGTGGTTTGATGATCATAAGGTCCCCTTTTCTCTTAGGCCTGTATCGACGCTGGTGATGATAACGTCGCGGATTCTAGTCGTAGACGCTCGAAAAGCCCATGCGTCACCGCTTTTACAACATCGGTTGTCATCGGGGAATGCAAAAGCCCCTGCCTTGCTCGGCTGGAAGACCCTGACCTTCAGCTACATCGGGCCGCAACGCCAGGTCGCCCAGCCCCTGGCCCGCCGCTCCTCTTTATCGGAGAGCACTGAACACAGCGGGGCTGCATCTAACACGCTACTCGATACAATCGGGCAGTTTTGTATCAATAATCACTATTGATGCAGCTGATAAGCGATAACCCGGGGACGATGATACCGTGCTCCCCGATGGCAAAGTTATGCCTCAAGCGGTTTTCGGCACGCTGCCGGAACGGTCATTGGGCCATACTCTTCTTCATCATCCTTTGGTTAAGACTTCAGCTACTGCACTCCCTGTGCAGTAGCTTTTTTTTAACCACCAATCATCCCCCTTCTATCCGTCAGGGCTTGCCCACCATCCCTCGCCCGATACGGGACAAGCGGTGGCTCGGGTGTGCATCAGGCCTGCATTTCTTCCAGGTAACGCCCTTGCGGCGTACGGCTGGAGCCGTTCTCACCCAGCAGCGGCGCCGTCTGCTGCTCGCCCACCGGTGTCAACTGGAAGCACTGGCCGTCGGGGCACTGGCGTTTTTCGGTCGCGGCATCAGCGTGTGCGGCGGCACCGGCCAGGGAAAAGGCGATCGCACTCAGGTAGGTTCTCACGTGGTTCATGGCATGCACTCTCGTATCAGAAGTAAAAGGCCAAACACGGCCAGGGCGAAACGTTCCAAGGCTCAATTCCCCTCGTGGCAGATATCGGAAAACTTGCGGTAGGCCAGGATGTGCTGTTCGCCCCGGGAATCGAGGTAGGTCATCCGGGCGTTGACCACGCTGCACTCCGGCCCTTCGTCCTGGCTCAGGGACAGCACCTTGCGCACGTCCAGGTGGCTGCCATAGCGGTAGGTTTCAGGCTGCGACTGACCCAGGGACTCGGCGCGGGCCGACAGGGTGCAGACGTTCAGGGCGGCAAACAGGCAGGCGGCGAAGAGGGCTTTGCTGTTCATGGTCATTTCCTTCTGGTTGGCTTCAGTGAGGTCGAGTACCGTTGCCTCGATGGGGCTCATTGAATGCCCGCCAGGTATCCCCTGTGTGTCGCAAACAGGTCGCTGCTCAAGCTCAAGTGTCTGGAGCGCCGTCGGATACAGTGCGATACACACCGATGCCGAACGCAGGCCAGCCGGATTTTGCCGAGGATGATCAGCGCGTCCGCCCATGAGCCGACTTTTTTGCATACCCATGTATCCGTCGCCCGCCAGATACACTGCAATACAAAGCGTGGCAGGCAAGCGCGGCGCTTGTCGCTAGACTGCGCCCTAACCATTTTTTGACAGAGGTCGGACCGATGGAACATGTCGATCACATCTTGATCGTTGACGATGACCGGGAAATCAGGGAACTGGTCGGCAACTACCTGAAGAAGAACGGCCTGCGCACCACGGTCGTCGCCGATGGCCGGCAGATGCGCGCCTTCCTGGAAACCACCCCGGTGGACCTGATCGTGCTCGACATCATGATGCCCGGCGACGACGGCCTGCTGCTGTGCCGCGAGCTGCGTGCCGGCAAGCACAAGACCACCCCGGTGCTGATGCTGACCGCGCGCAACGACGAAACCGACCGCATCATCGGCCTTGAAATGGGTGCCGACGACTACCTGGTCAAGCCCTTCGCCGCCCGCGAACTGCTGGCCCGGATCAATGCCGTGCTGCGCCGCACACGGATGCTGCCACCCAACCTGGTGGTCACCGAAAGCGGCCGCCTGCTGGGCTTCGGCCGCTGGAAGCTGGACACCACCGCCCGCCACCTGCTCGACCAGGACGGCACCATGGTCGCCCTGAGCGGTGCCGAATACCGCCTGCTGCGGGTATTCCTCGACCATCCGCAACGGGTGCTCAACCGCGACCAGTTGCTCAACCTCACCCAGGGCCGCGACGCCGACCTGTTCGACCGCTCCATCGACCTGCTGGTCAGCCGCCTGCGCCAGCGCCTGCTGGATGACGCCCGCGAACCGGCCTACATCAAGACCGTGCGCAGCGAAGGTTATGTGTTCTCGCTGCCGGTGGAACTGCTGGGTGCCGAGGCATGAGGCGCGTGCTGCACTGGCCGCGCACCCTCGCCTCGCGACTGTCGCTGATCTTCCTGGTGTGCCTGATCCTGGCCCAGGCGCTGTCGTTCGGCGCGCAATCCTATGAACGCTACGAAAGCGCCAAGAACGCCATGCTCGGCAACCTGGAGACTGACGTGTCGACCTCCATCGCCATTCTCGAACGGCTGCCGGCGGTCGAACGCGAAAGCTGGCTGCCACGCCTGGCACGCAAGAACTACGGCTACCTGCTCGACGAAGGCAGCCACGGCGTGCCCATGAGTCCGGGCGACTTGCCGATCGCCGTGCCGTCGATCGAGGAAGCCCTCGGCCCGGACTACCCGGTGACCTTCAGCGACATTCCAGGGCCGGTGAAACACTTCCAGGCCCACCTGACCCTCAAGGACGGCAGCCCGGTGACCATCGACGTGCGCCCGTCCCTGGCCCCGATGTCACCCTGGCTGCCAGCGGTGCTGGTCGGGCAACTGCTGCTGATGCTCGGCTGCACCTGGCTGGCCGTGCGGATCGCCGTGCGCCCGCTGACCCGCTTGGCCCAGGCGGTGGAGAACCTCGACCCCAACACCCACGGCGTGCAGTTGGACGAAAGCGGCCCCTCGGAAGTGGTCCATGCCGCCACGGCGTTCAACGCCATGCAAAAGCGCATCGCCGACTACCTCAAGGAACGCATGCAACTGCTGGCGGCGATTTCCCATGACCTGCAGACGCCGATCACCCGCATGAAACTGCGCGCCGAATTCATGGACGAATCGCCGGAGAAAGACAAGCTCTGGCAGGACCTGGGAGAAATCGAGCACCTGGTCCGCGAAGGCGTGGCCTATGCCCGCAGCGTACATGGCGCGACCGAACTCAGTTGCCGCATCGACCTGGACTCGTTCCTCGACAGCCTGGTCTTCGACTACCAGGACACCGGCCAGGCCGTGGAACTGACGGGCAAGAACGGCGCGCTGATCGAGGTCCGTCCCCATGCCCTGCGCCGGGTGCTGGTCAACCTGGTGGACAACGCCCTGAAGTTCGCCGGTGCCGCGCAGCTGGAAGTGCGCTCCAGGGCCCACCAGGGCATCTCGATCCTGGTCCTCGACCGCGGCCCCGGCATCGCCGAAGCGGAATTGCAGGAAGTGCTCAAGCCGTTCTATCGAGTGGAAAGCTCGCGCAATCGCAGCACCGGCGGGACCGGCCTGGGCCTGGCGATCGCCCAGCAACTGGCGGTGGCCCTGGGCGGTTCGCTGACCCTGAGCAACCGTGAAGGCGGCGGCCTGTGCGCCGAGCTGCAACTGGGTGTCGTGCACCCTTGAACCCTCTACCCCTCCCGCCCCGGCAATGGGGCATACCTGGGCGCGCGATTTAGCTATGCTAGGGCACTTTCTCGAGTGCCCGCTTTCAGAGCTACCAGGAAAACCGCCCATGGCAGACCGCGAAATCATCGTTCCAGCGTCCATGCAGAACATCGTCGAACGCGCCGGCTACGCGCCCGCCGTCAAGGTCGGAACGACGCTGTATTGCGCAGGACAGGTCGGTCGAACCGCGGCACTGGAAGTGATCCAGGACCCCGAGGCCCAGTTTCTCGCCTGCTGGGAAAACCTGCGCCTGGTACTGGCAGCCGGCGGCTGCAGCTTTGACGACGTGGTCGACATGACCACCTATCATGTCAATATGAGCCAGCACATGGCGATCTTTCGAGAGGTCAAGAATCGTGTTTTTCCGCGCGGGCACTGTGCCTGGACGTCGATCGGCGTCCCGGAACTGGCGCACCCCGGCCTGCTGGTGGAGATCAAATGCGTGGCGGTACAGCGCACTTGAATACCTTCCGCCTCATCCCTGGCGCCCGACATCGATCGGCGCCGGCCTTTCTGACGCTACCGGTGCATTACCCTCCGGCCGCGTTGCTTTAATGGAATAGAGAATGACCCAACGATCCGTAATCAATGCCTCGGTCAGCCCCAAAGGCAGCCTTGAAACCCTGTCCCAGCGTGAAGTGCAGCAACTGAGCGAAGCCGGCTCCGGCAGCATCTACGCCCTGTTCCGCCAGTGCGCCCTGGCCATCCTCAACACCGGCGCCCATGTCGACAATGCCAAGACCATCCTCGAAGCCTACAAGGACTTCGAGATCCGTATTCACCAGCAGGACCGTGGCGTACGCCTGGAACTGCTCAATGCCCCGGCGGACGCCTTCGTCGACGGCGAGATGATCGCCAGCACCCGGGAAATGCTCTTCAGCGCCCTGCGCGATATCGTCTACACCGAGAACGAGCTGGGCAGCCAGCGCATCGACCTGGAAAGCTCCCAGGGCATCACCGACTACGTCTTCCACCTGCTGCGCAACGCCCGAACCCTGCGCCCTGGCCTGGAGCCGAAAATGGTGGTGTGCTGGGGGGGCCACTCGATCAGCAGCGAGGAATACCAGTACACCAAGAAGGTCGGTCACGAACTGGGCCTGCGCAGCCTGGATATCTGCACCGGCTGCGGCCCGGGCGTGATGAAGGGGCCGATGAAGGGCGCGACCATCTCCCACGCCAAGCAGCGCATCACCACCGGCCGCTACCTGGGCCTGACCGAGCCGGGCATCATCGCCGCCGAGGCGCCGAACCCGATCGTCAACGAACTGGTGATCATGCCCGACATCGAGAAGCGCCTGGAGGCCTTCGTGCGGGTCGGCCACGGCATCATCATCTTCCCGGGCGGCGCCGGCACCGCGGAGGAGTTCCTCTACCTGCTGGGCATCCTCATGCACCCGGACAACCACGACCTGCCGTTCCCGGTGATCCTCACCGGACCGAAAAGCGCCGAGGCCTACCTGCAGCAACTGCATGCCTTCGTCGGTGCGACCCTGGGCGAGGCGGCGTACAGGCACTACCGGATCATCATCGACGATCCGGCGCAGGTCGCCCGGGAAATGGCCCAGGGCCTCAAGGCGGTCAAACAGTTCCGCCGCGAGCGCAACGACGCCTTCCACTTCAACTGGCTGCTGAAGATCGACGAGGGCTTCCAGCACCCGTTCGACCCGACCCACGCCAACATGTCCAGCCTCAAGCTGCACCGCAACCAGCCGCCCCACGAACTGGCGGCCAACCTGCGTCGGGCGTTCTCCGGCATCGTCGCCGGCAACGTCAAGGACAAGGGCATCCGCCTGATCGAGGAACATGGCCCGTACGAGATCCACGGCGATGCCGAGGTGATGCGGCCGCTGGACCAACTGCTGCAGGCCTTTGTCGCCCAGCACCGGATGAAACTGCCGGGTGGCGCAGCCTATGAGCCGTGCTACCGGGTCGTCAGTTGACGACCTCCCGCCGTAATCGGATTGCCAGTGTCTGCCCAATAGGCACTGGTAATACCTCTCTCCCATCCTCGTAGGAAACCTCGATTGCTCTGCTGCAGCGATTGAAGACCCGGGTAAAAACTCACATTCTTGACCCTCCCATATTTCAGCAACTATATTTAGTTGCAAAAGGAGGATAGGTGTCGAGGAATGAAAAGCTGCTCACTCGGCTGCTCAACCCCTGTACAACCTTTACCTGGTCAGAACTGGTCACGCTGTTGGGACACTTCGGCTACAGGCATATTGAAGGCTCAGGGAGCAGGGTCAAGTTCGACAATGGCGATCCGCGCGCACAGATCAACCTGCACAAACCCCACCCTGGCAATGAGCTGAAAACCTATGCCAGGCGTCAGGTGATCGATCATTTGAAATCGGGAGAGCTGATTCCGTGAACAATTCACTGCACTACAAGGGCTATTACGGCTCCATCGAAGCCAGCATCGAGGACAATTGCCTGTTCGGAAAACTCCAGTTCATCCGCGCGCTGGTGAACTACGAAGGCCAGACCGTGGCACAGCTGGAAGCGGCTTTCCGCGAAGCCGTGGACGACTATCTCGAAACCTGCCAGCAGTTGAAGCAGGCTCCCGAAGTACCGTGCAAGGGCTCGTTCAACGTCCGTGTAGGACATGACCTGCACCTGGCCGCGGCCCTGAGTGCCACTCGGCAGAACGTGACACTCAATGAGCTGACCCGCCAGGCGCTCAGCGAGTACCTGCAGCGCCGCGCCTGACCCGGTCGCCGATCAGCGACTGGCCACCACGAACAGCCGCGGGAACGGCAGCAGCACACTGCCATCGGGTAGCGCCGGATAGGCTTCACTGATCGCCGCCAGGTAGTGCTCCAGGTAGGCGGCCTTTTCATCCTCGTCCAGCGGCGCCAGGTAGGGCCGCAAGGCGGACCCCTTGAACCACTCCACGACGGCCGCATGGCCGCCCGCCAGCGGGTGATGGTAGGTGGTGCGCCAGACATCCACGTTCGCGCAATGCGGTTTCAGCAGCTCATAGTAGAACGCCGCATCATGCCGCGGTGGATGCCGTACAGTGCCAATCTTCGCGGCCCAGGGTCCCTCTGCCGCGACTTCCCGGGCCAGCCGGTGGGAAGGCTCCTGCATGTTGTCGGGGGTCTGCACCGCCAGGCTGCCACCGCTGGCCAGCTTGCTCACCAGATGCGGATACAGGCTGGCATGATCCGGCAACCATTGCAGCGAGGCGTTGGCAAGAATCACGTCGAACATCTGGTCCGGATTCCACGTGGCAATGTCGGCGAGTTCGAAACTCAATCCGGGCAGGCGCGCACGGGCACTGACCAGCATGTCATCGGAGCTGTCCAGACCGGTGACCCGAGCCTCGGGAAAGCGCTCGGCCAGAACCTCGGTGGAATTGCCAGGCCCGCATCCCAGGTCCACCGCCACCTGCACGTTGCGGGTCGGGATCGCCGCCACCAGATCACGTACCGGGCGGGTGCGTTCGGCTTCGAAGGTTGAATACTGCTTGGCTGACCAGGTCATCACGCTTCCTCTTTGTGCTCAGGGAATGCGCACAGCGTAGGTTTTGCAAAGCATGATGACAAATGCCAATAATGATGAGCTGCCATACCCTGAAGGTATCCGAGATGTTGGAACTGCGTCGTCTGCAAGCCTTTGTCGCCATCGCCGAGGAAGGTCATATCACCCGGGCGGCCGAGCGCCTGCATATGCAGCAACCCCCGCTGACCCGGCTGTTGCAGAAGCTCGAAGCCGAGATGGGGGTCACCCTGATGGAGCGCCTGCCCCGCGGTGTGCGCCCGACCAGCGCCGGCCTGGCATTGCTGGAGGAAGCCCGGGAACTGCTGGCGCGGGCCGAGGGGGTGACCGAGGTGGTGCGCCGCGCCGCCCGTGGCGAACAGGGCCGCCTCGGTATCGGTTTTACCAGTTCGGCGGCGCTGCATCCGTTCGTGCCTGGTGTTCTGCGGCACTTTCGTGAAGCCTTTGGTGGTGTCTCGGTTGTGCTGGAGGAAGCCGGTACCGGCGAGCTGATGGATGCGCTGGTGCATGAGCGCCTGGATGCGGCATTCGTGCGTTCGCCCTTGAACGGCACACCCACCCTGCAAGCCGAGCCGATCCTGACGGAGCCCATGTTGCTGGCGCTGCCGATGGACCATCCGCTGGCGCAGGACACTCACACGGCCCTGCCGCTGTCGGCCCTCGCGGGCGAAGCCTTCGTGCTGTATCGACGTCGGGTCGGGCTGGGGCTGTACGACGCCATCCTGGTGGCCTGTCGAGAGGCGGGTTTCAGCCCCCGGGTGATCCAGGAAGCCCCGCGCATGGCCGCGACCTTGAGCCTGGTCGCCGCGGGGCTTGGCCTGTCCATCGTCCCCGCCTCGATGCAGCGCCTGCGCGGCGATGGCATAGCCTACCGGCCCCTGGCCGAATGCCCGGGACTGATCGCGCCGCTTCACCTGGCGACGCGGGTGGGCGACAGTTCGTCGGTGCTGCAGCGCTTTCGAGAGCGGGTGATCGCTGCCGCCGCAGGCGAACGCTGATCGGATGCCGTGGGTGGCCGTTGGCGGATCAACCCCCTCAATTCCCTCGACCACCGGCAAACGACCACTCATCCGCCGCCGTGGTGGTGATCACCACCATCACATCCTCCGGGTCCAGCCCCAGCGCCGCCTGCAGACGCGCCACCAGGGTACGGTAGAACGCCTGCTTCACCGCCGTCTCCCGCGACCGTCCAGCCGTGATGGCGATCAGTACATAATCCTGGCTGCGCGGACCGCCCAGGTAATGCCCGTCAAAGATCAACTCCCCCACCTCGTGCTGGTGAATGACCTGGAAGCGATCGGCGGGCGGTACGTCGAAACTTTCCACCAAGGCTTCATGCAGGCTCTGGGAAAGCCTCTCCAGGTACTCGGGCGATTTGCCCCGATGCAACGAAATACGGGCGAAAGGCATGGCGGACAGCTCCTGGAATCGGGTTGACGCCGGCAAGTTAGCAAGCGACGATCATTCCGAATATCAGATTAATCAGAACCCATAATCCCGATTAAGTGGACGTTTAAGCCATGCGCCATCCCAGCTTCGACCTCGATGTCCTGCGCACCTTCGTCACCGGCGTGCAACTGAACAGCTTCGCCAAGGCGGCCGACCGGCTCGGGCGCTCGACCTCGGCCGTCAGTGCCCAACTGAAAAGGCTCGAAGAACAGGTCGGCAGTACGGTGCTGGTCAAGTCGGGGCGCGGCCTGGTGCTGACGCCTCTGGGCGAAACGCTGATGAGCCAGGCCCGCCGCCTGCTGGAACTCAACGACGAGATCTTCGACAGCCTGCACCAGGCTCAGGTCGAAGGCTGTGTGCGCCTGGGGTTGCAGGAAGACTTTGGCGAACACCTGCTCAGCGACATCCTGCGCCGTTTCGCCAAGGTCCATCCGCGGGTCAGCCTGGAAGTGCGGATTGGCCGCAACGCCGAACTGCTGGGGCTGATCGAGCGTGGCCAACTGGACCTGGCGCTGGCCTGGGAAACCGCGCTCGACACGCCCCACTCCAGCCGGATCGGCGCGACGCCGATGCACTGGATCGGCCCCAGGGATCAGCTCTTCGCCCAGGAGGAAGCACCCCTGCCCCTGGTGATGTTCGATGCCCCCTGCGTGTTGCGCAGTGCGGCCACCGAAGCGCTGGATCAGGCACGGATACCCTGGCGGGTGGCGCTGACCAGCCCCAGTGTCGGCGGCATCTGGGCCGCCGTGACGGCGGGCTTGGGTATCACCCTGCGCACCCGCATCGGTCTGCCCGATCACCTGACAACACTGCCAGGGCTGCCCGACGTGCCGAACCTGGGTTATGTACTGCACCGCGCCGTGGCCGAGCCGACGGGGGCGGTCAGGCAATTGGCGTCGCTGATCCGGACAAGCCTGGAGCAACAGACCTTTCACACGTGCCGAGCGACCACCGAGCTCTCCCTGGGCAAGACGCCCAAGGATTGACAAACCCGGCGCCAGCTCTTAAAACTGGGCGCCTGAATCAGGGTGCAAACAAACATGTCCGCAACGCTCGACACTTTCGCTATCGCCACGGGCTTGAATGCCAAGGCTGTGGCGTGCGTTGCGTTTGCCCCTAAATCGAAGAAACAGTCGCTCATGTGACCGGGGCGCGCTGTCCCGTCAGATGAGCTGACAGGACATTGAGCGCGACGGGCACCCTCCATCCTCCCAACTTCCCTCCAAGCTTCTGACGGTGACGAAACGGTCAACCATCAGGAGAAAGTGCATGTCCGCGTTTCAAGGTATCTGGGTCCCCATCGTCACGCCGTTCATCAACCAGGCCATCGATTTCGTCGCCCTGCGCCGGCTGGCCAGCCATCTGCTGGAAAGTGGCGTCGACGGTCTCGTCGTCTGCGGTACCACCGGGGAAGCCGCCGCCCTGGGCAAGCACGAGCAGTTGGCGGTACTGGATGCGGTACTCGAAGTGGCCACACCGCAGCAGGTGGTGATGGGCCTGGCCGGCAACAACCTCAGCGAACTGCTGCAGTTTCAGAGTGAAATCCTCAAGCGTCCACTGGCAGGCCTGATGGTGCCCGCGCCCTACTACATCCGTCCTTCCCAGGCCGGGCTGCAGGCGTTTTTCCAGACCGTCGCCGATGCCTCCAGCGTACCGCTGATTCTCTACGACATTCCCTATCGCACCGGGGTCAGCTTCGAAGCGGCGACCCTGCTCGACATCGTCGCCCACGAAAACATCGTCGCCATCAAGGACTGCGGCGGCAACCTGAACAACACCCTCGCACTGCTGGCCAGCGGCAAGGTCGATGTGCTGTGCGGCGAAGACAACCAGATCTTCAATGCCCTGTGCCTGGGCGCCACCGGGGCGATTGCCGCCTCGGCCCACATTCGCCCGGAGTTGTTCGTGCAACTGCACCGGCAGGTCCGGGACCAGCAACTCACCGCCGCCAGAACCACCTTCTTCCAACTGACGCCGTTGCTCCAGAGCCTGTTCGCCGAACCCAACCCCGCGCCGGTGAAAAGCGTGCTGGCCCTGCAGGGGCTGATTCGCGACGAACTGCGTGCGCCCATGCAAGCCAGCAGCCGTGCGCTGATCGCACGCCTGCAAGGCCAACTGGCGGCACTCGACTAGACGTCATGGGGCCGTTTCATCTGCTGTCGCCAGGCCGCCGGACAGGGCGGCCATGGCGCAGGCGTCATCGAGCATTGGCGAATGCCACTCAGCGGCCCTGCCGCCCTGGCTGCGGCGAAACCGCACGGCAGCCGCCTGCGGATTGACCCCTCGAAAAAACCACCATATAGTGTGCCGACACCCAAGAAAAACACTACATGATGTGCCAAACTTCTCCTACGGCACCTCTCACCGCCCTGGAACACCAGGGTTTGCCGATTGCCTGCTTGTGCTGTGAATCCTGTTGAACGGGAGTTCCAAACACGTGTCTACCTGCCTGCTCGAAAGGCAGTGAACCAGGCCTCCAAACACCCCTACCTACAAGGAATATCCGATGCTCAGCTGGGACGAATTCGACAAGGAAGACGGCGAAGCGGCAGCCAAGGGCGCCGTTGCCGGCCAGATCACCGAAGCGACCCTCGATCGCCTGGACAGCGCCGGCGGTGCCGCCGCCCTCGAAGCCCGTGCCGTGACCGCCAGCGACTCCGCCGCGATCATCCGCGCCAAGGCCGCCCTCGACGCCCTCGATGTCGCCGAAGGCCTGGCCGAACTCGAAGGCGCCTCGGCCCGTGTCGCCGTCGACGAGAAGCGCATGATCAACTGCCGCGCCGACCTCAACCAGCTCGTACCTTTCAAATACGACTGGGCCTGGCAGAAATACCTCGACGGCTGCGCCAACCACTGGATGCCGCAAGAGGTCAACATGACCGCCGACATCGCCCTCTGGAAAAACCCCGAAGGCCTGACCGACGACGAGCGTCGTATCGTCATGCGCAACCTGGGCTTCTTCTCCACCGCCGACTCCCTGGTGGCGAACAACCTGGTCCTGGCCGTCTACCGCCTGATCACCAACCCCGAGTGCCGCCAGTACATCCTGCGCCAGGCCTTCGAGGAGGCGATCCACACCCACGCCTACCAGTACTGCATCGAATCGCTGGCCATGGATGAAGGCGAGATCTTCAACATGTACCACGAGATCCCCTCGGTGGCGAAAAAGGCCACCTGGGGCCTGAAGTACACCCGCTCGATCTCCGACCCGCAGTTCAACACCGGCACCGTCGAGACCGACAAGGAACTGCTGCGCAACCTGATCGCCTACTACTGCGTGCTCGAAGGCATCTTCTTCTACTGCGGCTTCACCCAGATCCTCTCCATGGGCCGGCGCAACAAGATGACCGGCGTCGCCGAGCAGTTCCAGTACATCCTGCGCGACGAGTCCATGCACCTGAACTTCGGCATCGACGTGATCAACCAGATCAAGATCGAGAACCCGCACCTGTGGGATGCCGAGATGAAGGAAGAAGCGACCCAGATGATCCTGCAGGGCACCCAGCTGGAAATCGAATACGCCCGTGACACCATGCCGCGCGGCGTGCTGGGCATGAACGCGGCGATGATGGAGGACTACCTCAAGTTCATCGCCAACCGTCGCCTGTCGCAGATCGGCCTGAAGGAAGAGTACCCGGGCACCACCAACCCGTTCCCGTGGATGAGCGAGATCATGGACCTGAAGAAGGAAAAGAACTTCTTCGAGACCCGCGTGATCGAGTACCAGACCGGCGGTGCACTGAGCTGGGATTGATTCGTTCCGCACGCATGGATCGCGATGCCAAAAGCCCTGACCTGTTCAGGGCTTTTTCATTGGCAACACCCGGTCCCAGATGACCTTTGTCTCAGTAGTTCTCTATGTATGGACGTACAGGAAATCCAAGGGCAACCTGAGCAGGCCTCAGGATTGATGAGCAGCACGAGCCAAGTGATCTCGATTGTGGAGAGAGGTCGATCAATCAATACCTCCTCCACAAGGCACATAAAGCCCAAGCCGCCAAACACGCGGTGGTGTATGTGATTTGCCTGAAAGGCACCCGGAGGGTCGTCGGCTGCTACACCCTGTCCAATGGTTCGATCATGCGTGCGCACGTGACGCCAAGGAGCCGGCAACGCAACTCTCCCGCACAGCACCCAGTCACCATCCTGGGGCGAATGGGTGTAGACCTTGCCATCCAGCGCAACGGATATGCCATCGACCTTCTGCAAGATGCGATCGAGCGCTGTATCAATGCCGCCGAAACAGTGGGATCGACCGCCGTGCTGGTCCATCCCTTGAATGAAAGGCTCGCCGATTTTTACGCGAGGCACGCGGGCTTCGCCACCTGCCCCGATCTGTCGCCCATCACCATGATGCTTGCGCTGCAATAGCCCGTTCTAGGCTCTGTATGAAAAACCTTGATCCTCGGTGATGCTACGTTGAAAACAGCCTCGGAATGCTCATTTACAACCGGTGAACTCCGCTTCCTCGGCTGTTTTCGCCCTGCCTGACCTTCGTCTCAAGGCTTTTCATACAGACCCTGGAGCCGCCAGCCCGCAAGGCAACCTGGGCGATTGTGCGATTTGAATGGCAGGCTACATCAGTTGGATTGATTTTCCGGGTAGAACTTGTAGCCCGCCCCTTCAGGTTCAAGATGCCCTACGCCCGGAAATGGGAAATGGAAGCCGCCCACCAATGGATTGGTTTTCTCCACCATACTCAGGAACTGCCGCCGTACTTCCAGCGCGCGTTCTGGATCAATGTCGCTGGCTACCATCCACTCAGGATGCGTTGCAAAGAAAGCAGGAACGTTAATCATGTCCGCGATGTAGTAAAAGGAACTCTTGCCCGAGCGGACTTCGTAGATGGTATGTCCCGGGGTATGCCCATAAGCAGCCTTTGAAAATATTCCGGGAGCAACTTCTATTCCGGGACTAAATTTTCTCAGCATCTTTTCAGGCATACCAAGAAACACCCGTCGGGCAATTTCGAATGCGCCTTTACGTTGTAGTGGCGCAGCCAGCCTGTTGGCATCACTCATCCAGTAGTCATACTCGGGTTCTGGCACCCAGACCGTGGCGTTTGGATAGACAAAATTTCCAGCAGCATTTCTCAGCCCACTGATATGATCAGCATGGAAATGTGAGATGAGGATGGTATCGATATCTTCGGGCTCGTAACCTGCAAGTCGAAGACTTTCTGTCAGTTTGCCAGTGGTTTCTCTCGGAGACCCAAACTCGCCAAGGCCAGTATCGAGAAGAATGTGGCGAGAGCCGGAAACAATCAGATAAGCGGTAAACGGCAGCTCAACGTATTCAGTGCTTAGGCCTTGGACTGATGCCAACTTCTTCACTTCAGCAAAAGGTGCATTGACAACATAGCGATCACTCAAGGGGAGACGTGTAGCGCCATCGTGCAAAGCGATAATTTCTACGCCCCCCATTTTAATGCGATGAACGCGCTCTTGCGGCAGCGTTGGCAGTCCAAAGTCAGGAGCGGACTGCGCGAGCACGGGCACTGGCAAAGTCGGTGTAATGGATAACACCAAACCTGATAATAGTACTTTCAGCACATTGCGGCGATCCATATAAGATACCTTGAGATCAGCATTCAAATAAAAACGTAGATAAACTTTCAGTTTCAGAGATTCTATGTGGGGCCCGTCCCTGATCACAGATGGATATCCCGCCAAATAAAGTGCAAAACTCGCCATCCACAGCGGAAGGGGCCAGGCATGGCTCACTCGCTCTGCGACAGACGGCCTAGAGCCGCCAGCACCACAATGAACCACCTCTGGTCAGCAAGTCGTATTCCGACAAAACCGTGTCGTTTCTGATCGCTCCGTCAAAATCGGCAAATCCAATAATCCGCACACAGACCGCCCTTACGCCATAGGCCGGTCCCGCGACACCCGCGAGTATGCAGCCTCGCTTCACAATTCCAACGCTGCGGCGCCCTTCCGAGCCGGACAACCGGTCGCAGACAACAATATGACTCAGAACCTATGGACCCGCGCGCACGAGCGGACCATCTCTGTGTGCGCAACAATTGTGAAGATTTGACTGCCATGACTACTACATCGATCTCCAGTGCCGGTTCTGCAACCGGTCACCGCAATGCATTGCTCGTCGCCCACATCGCCGCGGTCCTGTTCGGGCTGACCGGTATTCTCGGCGCTCTGATCCAGGCCGATGCCAGCCTGATCACCTTCGGCCGCGCCACCTTCGCCTTCATCGCCCTCGGTTTCGTCGCCGGGCTCAAGGGCACCCGCCTGCTGGACGCGCTGAGCTGGCGCAACCTGCCGATCATCGGCTTGACCGGTACCCTGCTCGCCGCACACTGGGTGACCTTCTTCATCGCCGTGAAAGTCGGTGGCGTGGCTGTGGCAACCCTGGGCTTCGCCAGCTTCCCGGCATTCATCGCGCTGATCGACCTGCTGGTGTTCCGTGACCGGATCGGCACCACCGAAAGCCTGCTGCTGCTGATGGTGTCGGCCGGCCTGGTGCTGGTGGTGCCCTCCTTCGACATGCTCGACCAGGGTACCGTAGGCTTGATCTGGGGCCTGGCTTCGGGCCTGTCGTTCGCCCTGCTGACCGTCGCCAACCGTCGCAACACCAGCGGCATGAACGCCATGCAGACTTCGTTCTGGCAGAACGTCGTGGTCGCCGCCCTCGTGGCACCGTTCGCCTTCAGCCACCTGGCGACCAACAGCCTGAGCACTGACGACTGGGTGAATCTCGCGGTACTGGGCATCTTCTGCACCGGGCTCTCGCAGTTCCTGTTCGTGAAAAGCCTCGAAGGCCTGCAGGCCCGCACTGCTGGCATGATCATCGCGCTGGAGCCGGTGTATGCGATCGCCTGCGCCTGGTGGCTGTTCAGCGAGCAACCGTCGCTGCGCATGGCCGGTGGTGCCGCGTTGATCGTGTTGGCGACCATCATGAGCGCCTGGCGCAAGGCTTCCGCCCACTGAGTATGTCACTGCGCTGGCAACGGCATCCCCGCCGGCAACGTCAGCGCCCCCGGTCGAGGATCGCCAGGCGATCGCAGGTCAGCGCCTGGTTGAGGTCATGCAGGGCCACCAGGGTGGTGACCGGCAAGGCCTGTACCTGGCGCTCGCGCAGGTGCAGCGCATCAGTATCGGCCAGCACCAGTAACAGCGCACCACCCAGGGCGCTGGCCGGCAGCAGTCGAGCGTGACCAGGCCCCAGCAGCAGGCGCAAGGCATGCGGAATCACCAGCCCGACGAAACCGATGGCACCGACGATGGACACCATCACCACCGTCACCAGCGACGCGGCTCGTAGCCGTTAGCGATCAGCGATCAGCGATGAGATCAAAGATCGTTCCCACGCGGAACGTGGGAACGATCGGAACCTGAACCCTCGACAACTCAGTCCTGCTTCGCCCCCATGTACAGGTCGAAGTGCTTGATGTGATCGTCGAGGTTGTCCTCGAGCATCAACCGATACTGCTCGCAGAAATACTTGAGCATCGCCTCCCGGGCCTGGGCCATTTCCTCGCCGGACTTGAAGTTGCGCGCACTGACCCAGGCATTGAAGCGGGTGGTGCCGAACATCATCGAAGCGTTGACCTTGCCGAAGTTCTCGACCTGCTTGAGCTGCTCATTGGACAGGTTGATGTGCTCGTCCGCACGGTCATAGAAGGATTCGTCGATGATTTCTGACATGGCACTATCTCTGAATGAAAACGGCACATGGGACCGCCTTTCCCGGCGCTTGTCCAGTCTAATACCCGGCAATCGTGCCTTGCAGAACCGTCTCCACCTGCCCGCTCAGGATCACCCCGCCACAGCCATCCCACTGCACGCTGACCGTGCCGCCGTCACATTGCACCTCGACCCGCTCGTCCAGCAGACCACGGCGAATACCGCCCACCACCGCGCCGCAACAGCAGGAACCCGAACCCTGCGCGATGCCGGCGCCCCGCTCCCAGATGCGCAGGCGGATATGACCGCGGTCCAGAACCTGGACGAAATGCACGTTGGTCCTTTTCGGAAACAGCGGATCGGTTTCGATCCTCGGCCCCAGCTCGGCCACGTCGACCGCGGCGATGTCCTCGACAAAGAAGGTGCAATGGGGATTGCCCATGCTGCAGGCCACCGGGCTGCCGGCAATCGGCAGGACCAGGGTGTCCATGGCCTCGGCCAGCGGTACCTCCTGCCAGGCCAGCGACGGTTTGCCCATGTCCACCGAAATCGCCCCGCCCTCCTCGCGCACGCAGGTCAGCAAGCCCCGGTTGCTCCTGAGCCGCACCGACGAGTTGCCCGACTCGCGCATCAGCAGGTCGGCCACCCCACGGGTGGCGCTGCCGCAGGTCTCGAGAGGCGAACCATCGCAGTTCCAGAACACCACCCGGGCCGCCGCATCCTCGCAATCGAGCACCACCGCCAACTGGTTGAAACCGATGCCACGGTGGCGGTCGCCCAGGCGCCGGGCCACCGTGCTGGTGATCGGGTCCGCCTGGCCACGACGGTCGATGACGACGAAGTCATCGCCATGGGCATGCATCTTTACAAAGCTGAGGGTCATGCGCGCTCCTGTCTGGGTGGGGGCATTCGGCGAACGCCAAGCATACGGGGATGGCGGACGGTCCGTCACGCGGCCGGGCTGCGGTTTGCCCGGCCCTGCTCTTCCAGCAATTGCACGAACACCGACAGGTTCTGCGACACGGTACCGCGGCGCCAGATCAGCCAGGTCTGCAGGTAACGAAAATCCGGCGACATCGGCCAGACACTGACAGTGCTGCAACCCGGCATGCTTTCGAGCATGCTGCGCGGCATCATCGCCAGGCCGGCACCGGCGCTGACGCAGGCCAGCATGCCGTGGTACGACTCCATCTCGAAGATCTTGCCGGGCACCGCCGCGTCGTGGCTGAACCAGCTCTCGAAGTGGTGACGGTACGAGCAGTTGGCTCGAAAGGCGTAGATGCTCTCGCCATTCACATCGGCGCCGCGGGTGATCGGCGCATGCTGCAGGGGCGCGATGATCACCATCTCCTCGTCGAACACCGGCACGCCTTCCAGGCTCGGGTGCAGAATCGGCCCGTCGACGAAGGCCGCCACCAGGCGCCCGGACAGCACGCCTTCGATCATGGTACCGGAGGGGCCGGTGGACAGGTCCAGCTCGACCTTGGCGTATTGCTGGTTGTAGGCCGCCAGCAGCGCCGGGATGCGCACCGCCGCCGTGCTCTCCAGCGAGCCGAGGGCGAACGGCCCCTGGGGCTCTTCCCCGGACACTGTCAACCGCGCCTCGGCGACCAGGTCGAGAATGCGCCGGGCATAGTCGAGGAAGCTCCACCCCGCCGGCGACAGGCGCAGGCGGCTCTTCTCGCGGATGAACAGTTCCACCCCGAGGTCCTGCTCCAACTGCTTGATGCGAGTGGTCAGGTTCGATGGCACCCGGTGAATGAGTTGTGCGGCGGCACTGATGCTGCCCTGCTCGGCAACAGCCTTGAAGATTTCCAGCTGGACCAGATCCACACTATTCTCCAATTGTGAATGTTTTGCTCAGTATTATTCAGTTTCCAGAAAAACAACAGCCCCGTAATCTGGCCCCATAACCCACCCGACAGGACGGTGCCATGATGACTGTGTCGAACCAGACCCACGCGATTTCGATCAACCCCTTCAATGGCCAGCAGATCGGCCACTATGCCTATGAGTCCGCCGAGCAGCTCGACGCAGCGCTGGCGCGCGCCGCCAAAGGCTACGCCAGCTGGCGCCGGACCAGCATCGCCCAGCGTGCGCAACGGATGGTCGCCCTGGCCGTAGCCCTGCGCGCCAACGCCAGCCGGATGGCCGAGATGATCACCCTGGAAATGGGCAAGCCGATCGCCCAGGCCCGTGGCGAAATCGAGAAATGCGCGCAACTCTGCGAGTGGTACGCCGAGCACGGCCCGGCCATGCTGGCGCCCGAACCGACGCTGGTGAACAACGGCAGCGCCCGTATCGAGTACCGCCCACTGGGCCCGATCCTGGCGGTGATGCCGTGGAACTTCCCGATCTGGCAAGTGCTGCGTGGCACGGTGCCGACCCTGCTGGCCGGCAACACCTACGTGCTCAAGCATGCACCGAACGTGATGGGCAGCGCCTACCTGCTGCTCGATGCGTTCAGGCATGCCGGTTTCCCAGAGGGTGTTTTCGAAGTGATCAACGTCACACCGGACGGTGTCTCCAAAGCCATCGCCGACCCGCGCATTGCCGCCGTGACCCTGACCGGCAGCGTGCGCGCCGGCACCGCCATCGGCTCTCAAGCCGGGGCGGCGCTAAAGAAATGCGTGCTGGAACTGGGCGGCTCCGACCCGTTCATCGTGCTCGATGATGCCGACCTCGACGCGGCGGTGCAGGCGGCGGTGATCGGCCGCTACCAGAACACCGGCCAGGTTTGCGCGGCCGCCAAGCGCCTGATCGTCGAGCAGGGCGTGGTCGAGGCATTCACCCGCAAGTTCGTCGAAGCCACCCGCAAACTGGTGGTGGGCGACCCGTTGTCGGCCGAGACCTACATCGGCCCGATGGCCCGTTTCGACCTGCGCGACGAGCTGGACCAGCAGGTCCAGGCGACCCTGGCCGAAGGCGCGACCCTGCTGCTGGGCGGCAGAAAGGTCGAAGGCAACGGCAACTTCTACGAGCCAACCGTGCTGGGCGGTGTCACCGACCGGATGACCTCGTTCCAGCAGGAACTGTTTGGCCCGGTGGCGTCGATCATCACCGCCCGTGACGCCCGCCATGCCGTGGCGTTGGCCAACGACAGCGAGTTCGGCCTGACCTCGACCGTCTACACCGCCAACGTCGAGCTGGCACGGCAGATGGCCGATGAGCTGGAAACCGGTGGCGTGTTCATCAACGGCTACAGCGCCTCCGACCCCCGCGTGGCTTTCGGCGGCGTGAAGAAGAGCGGTTTCGGCCGGGAACTGTCGCACTTCGGCGTGCGTGAGTTCTGCAACGCCCAGACCGTCTGGCTGGACCGCCACTGACAGCCCCTGGCTCGCCACTGCAACAGTGGCGAGCCATTTCTCCATGACCTGCCAAGATCCAAAGTCATCTGATCCGTATTTTTCTTCGTTACCTGAATCTGTATCGGGATCAGATTTCCCCCGACAATAAATCACCGCCCGGCGTCCCGGGTCGTGTTTGAGGGGAGAGTTCGATATGACTCGATTTTCGCTGCACCGCAATTCCTTGGCTCAGGAGGCCTGAAATCATGGGCAAGATGGCAATTTTCCTCGGCGGTTTCCTGCTACTGACCATCGCGATCGGCCTGCTGGGCACCATTTCTCCGACCTGAACGGCGGATGATGATTTCTCCCAGGCCCATGCCGGCCACAACCCTGAGGAGCGCTGCAGGTCAATCCTGAGCAGCGCTCCCGATCCTTCCCTTCACTACGGACGAGGGGGCGTCTGCGTGGGTGCCAGGTCGACGATCCACGGCTCGAACCGCTGCCCGAAGGCCACCGTCGCGCTGAAGCCGAAGGCGTCACTCTCGCGATCCTCGTAGCGCTGCCCACTGATCTGCTGCCGTATCGGCTCAAGCAGGCGGCTGAAGGCGGCGGGCACGTTGATATTGTCCGCCGCGACCTCACTGACACGCCCCGTCAGCAGCTGCGGCCGGTCTTCACCGCTGTCGAGCACCAGGGGCTCGATCCTGCCGGGCAGGATCAGGTATCGACGGGTATCCGGGTACTGCGCGCGCAGCGCCTGGGCATCCAGGCCGGCATCGATCAGGAACAGCCGGCTGTTGCCCTTCAGCTCGAAGGCCAGCGATCGGCTGGCCGCTTCCCGGGCATTTTTCTCCGTGACCCGCGCCTCGTATGCCCGAGCCTTCTCGACGGCCCGCCGATAGGCCGGACCATTGAACTCGAAGGCCAGGAACACCGGCCGGGAAAACCGCCTGGCGTAGCGGCTGCCCCTGTACTGTGTGTCGTAGGGTTTGGAGACATCGAAGCCCAGGCTCGCCAGCTTGTCCTTGTCCAGCCAGACGGTGATGTCGCCCGGGTCGGAAAAGGCGTTCTCGTACGGATGCAGCCCCCGCAGACGCAGGTGCAGCGACAGGCCGCTGTTGTCGGCATCATTGCCATACGGCAACTGCAGCTCACGCTGGGACAGGTTCAGTACCGCTTGCGGCGTTCCGCTGCGGTTATGGGCCACCCCGAGCAGAACCACCGCCTGGGTGACAAGCATCAGCGTCACACCGGCAATCAGGGTGTAACGGCGGGTCCAGTTGTTCATTGGACACCCCCGGCCTGCGGTGCCCTCAGTTTTTTGAGCACCACCAGCACCAGCACCGCAGCCAGGCCAACCACGAAGAAGAACAGGTACTTGGGCAGAGTCTCCCACCACCAGTCATAGAACTTGGTGAACAGAAAGATCACGAAGAAGGTCACACCGGTGTTGACCACATCCGGCCAATGCCAACGTACGCCGAGCCAGATCGCTGCGGCACTGAGCAGGAAACCCGCCACCTGATAGCCCTGTTCAACCCGCTTCGGATCGAACGCCAGGTAACTGCCCTCCCCCCAATGGGCCAGGACCAGCACCGGCACCAGCAGGGCCAGGAGCGCGGACACCCGGTAGGTCATGGCGAAGCCGGGGAAGCGCTTGTGCGGCATGAACCGCGCAGCCAGAGCGAGCAACACGGCTGCCGGGAAGAAGTTCTCCGGAATATCTCCCAGGTCCAGCCAGTATACCCCGGCCCAGCTACCCACCCGCGCGGCGACGAAGCCGGCCAGGCAGATGATCGCCGCCAACAGCAGCAGGCGCAGGTTGCAGCTGTAGGCCAGCAACAGGGCGAAGAGCCCCCAGACGACGAAGGCCTTGTCGGACGGGGCGATATTGAAGATCTGCCCCAGCATGCTGATATCGAGGACGAAGCAGGCAAACGCCACCAGGGCTGCCAGCTTGGTGAAATAGCCGGTGCTGTCGCGCCCCTGCAGCCACATCGTGGCGATGAAGGTCAGCAGTGGCGCCAACAGCAGCGTCGAGACCTGGGCGACGGTCGAGAACGTGCCCCAGAAGCGGTAGAAGAGAAAGAACACGCTGGCCGCCAGCGCCAGTGCACCGAGAAACGAGGCAATGCGCATGCCCGTCGACAACTGCCGGGAACTGGTGGTCAGGTCGATATCGAAGGCATCGCGGTAGTGGGCGAGCAGCGCCTGGTGATGGCGGGTCAGGCCGAGCTGCTGCTCGGCAGAGAGTTGCAGCGCGCCTTCGCGTTCGAGCCGGTCCAGCTCCAGCTGGAACACTCGTATATCGTCGGCGCGCTGCTGGGCTTCTGTCTGGGTGAGTAGACTCATCGGGCAATCCATTGACCGGGGGCGAGTCCGATAGCGCTCGCCACCCCGAGTGCGAATGCTATGCCCAATCCCCTCTTCCGTGCGACCCGTTTGTGCGGGGGCCCGAAAACCCGGGAGCCTCCACCAATCGGCTACGGCTATCCGGTCCTCAGGCCAGCTCGGCACGCAGTTGGCGGGCTGCGCTCACCATGTTCACCAGTGCCGCCTCGGTCTCCGGCCAGCCACGGGTCTTCAGCCCGCAATCCGGGTTGACCCACAGGCGCTCGGCCGGAATCCGCCGGGCCGCCTTGCGCAGCAGGTTGGCCATCTCGGCCACCTCGGGTACCCGTGGCGAGTGGATATCGTAGACACCCGGGCCGATTTCATTCGGGTAGGCGAACGCTTCGAAGGCCTCCAGCAACTCCATGTCCGAGCGCGAGGTTTCGATGGTGATCACATCCGCATCCATCGCGGCGATGGACTCGATCACATCGTTGAACTCGCTGTAGCACATGTGGGTATGGATCTGGGTTTCATCACGTACACCCGAGGCGCACAGGCGGAAGGATTCGGTGGCCCAGTCCAGGTAGTGCTGCCACTGGGCCTGGCGCAGCGGCAGGCCTTCGCGGAAGGCGGCTTCGTCGATCTGCACGATGCGGATGCCGGCCGCTTCCAGGTCGACGACCTCATCGCGGATCGCCAGTGCCAGTTGCCGGGCCTGCACTTCACGGGTCACGTCCTCCCGTGGGAACGACCACATCAGCATGGTCACGGGACCGGTGAGCATGCCCTTCATCACCTTGTCGGTGAGGCCCTGGGCGTACCGGATCCACTCCACGGTCATGGCTTGCGGACGGCTCAGGTCACCGAAGATCACCGCCGGTTTCACGCAGCGCGAACCGTAGCTCTGCACCCAGCCGAAACGGGTGAATACATAGCCGTCCAGTTGCTCGGCGAAGTACTCGACCATGTCATTGCGCTCGGCCTCACCGTGCACCAGCACATCCAGCCCCAGGTGCTCCTGGATCTGCACGGCATGACGGATCTCGCTGTGCATCGCCTCGATGTAGTCGGACTCGGTCAACTTGCCCTGCCTGAACGACTGGCGGGCCAGGCGGATCGCGGCGGTCTGCGGGAACGAACCGATGGTGGTGGTCGGCAACAGCGGCAGGTTCAGACCCGCGCGCTGCTTCCCGATCCGTGTGGTGAACGGCGACTGGCGCTGGCTGTCCCGGGCCGTGATGGCTGCCACACGGGCCTGCACGGCCGGCTTGTGGATGCGTGGCGACGCGGCGCGGCTGGCCTGGACGACACGGCTGTCGGCCAGGGCCTTCTGCACCTCTGCCGCGTGCGGTTCGCTCACGGCCCGCGCCAGCAGCGCCACCTCTTCACACTTCTGCACGGCAAAGGCCAGCCAGCTTTTCAGCTCGGCATCGAGCTGGTCTTCACGTGCCAGGTCGACCGGGCTGTGCAGCAGCGAGCAGGACGGCGCCACCCACAGGCGATCGCCCACCCGCTCATGGGCGTGCTGCACCACCGCCAGGACCTTTTCCAGATCGCAGCGCCAGACGTTACGGCCGTTGACCACGCCCAGGGAGAGGATCTTGTAGGCCGGCAGGCGGTCGAGAATAGTCGGGTACTGGTCAGGCGCACGCACCAGATCAATGTGCAGGCCATCGACCGGCAGGTTGGCGGCCAGGCCGAGGTTCTCTTCCAGGCCGCCGAAGTAGGTGGCGACCAGTTTTTTCAACGGGTCGCGCTGAATCAGGTTGTAGGCCCGCTCGAAGGCGTTCTTCCACGCCTGTGGCAGGTCGAGGGCCAGGATCGGCTCATCGATCTGTACCCATTCCACGCCCTGTTCGGCCAGGCGCTGGAAGATCTGGCCGTACAGCGGCAGCAGGCGCTCCAGCAGGTCGAGCTTGTCGAAGTCGCCGCCCTTGGCCTTGCCCAGCCACAGGTAGGTCAGCGGACCGATCACCACCGGCTTGACCGGGTAGCCCAATGCACGGGCTTCGGCGACTTCCTCGAACAGTTGCTCCCAACCCAGCTGGAACGACTGGTCGGCGCTGAACTCCGGGACCAGGTAGTGGTAGTTGGTGTCGAACCACTTGGTCATTTCCTGGGCGTGGGCACCGCCGCAGCAACGGTCGCTGACGCCACGGGCCATGCCGAACAGGGTCTGCAGGGTAGCCTTGCCGTCGTGCGGGCGGAAACGTTCGGGGATCACGCCGAACATCAGCGAGTGGGTCAGCACCTGGTCGTACCAGGCGAAGTCGCCGACTGGCAGCAGCTCGATACCGGCGTCCTTCTGCAGGTCCCAATGGACCTTGCGCAGCTCGGCGCCGACAGCGCGCAGGCCGGCCTCATTGAGTTCACCCTTCCAGAAGGCTTCCTGTGCCTTCTTCAGTTCGCGGTCGCGGCCAATGCGCGGAAATCCAAGGGAATGGGCCAAAGCCATGACAAAAACTCCTGTGTGTTGATGGGAGCCATTGTCGTTATCCGACCACTATTGAGACAAACTCATTTTAATCTTGATGATCACCAGTTTAATTCATGTTCCACCTGGACCTCACGAAAACCGTACAGCCCATCCTGGATAACACCGACAGTTTGCCCAGAGCCCATCGCCATAAAGACACCTCGGTTTCCATCGTTCTGTATGATGGCGCGCTTTTGTCGCCCGGATGTCGAGGAATCGTTGATGTACAAGGCTTACCGCAGGTCCGGCCAACGCGCCGCCCCGCGTATCACTCTCGGGCTGCTGATCGCCACCGGCCTGCCCGCCGTACAGGCTGCCGAAACCGAGCTGCCGGCGGTCAATGTGGTCGGCGAGGACACCAGCGGCTACCGTGCCGACAACGCCTCGGTCGCCGGTTTCGACAGTGCGCCGCTGCGCGATACCCCGGCGTCGGTCTCGGTGATCACCGATTCGTTGCTCAAGGACCAGCAGGCGCGCCTGCTCAGCGAGGTGCTGCGCAACGACGCAGCGGTGGGCCAGAGCTATGCGCCGGTGGGCTACTACGAGAACTTCAACATCCGCGGCTTTACCCTCAACACCGCCAACAGCTACCGGATCAATGGCCGCAGCATCACCGGCGAGCAGAACGTGGGCCTGGAGAACAAGCAACAGGTCGAAGTGCTCAAGGGCCTGTCCGGCCTGGGAAGCGGGGTCAGCGAACCGGGCGGCGTGATCAACTACGTGACCAAGCGCCCGGCCGACGTGCGCTCGGTCACCGTGTCCACCGACGACCGCGGCAGCGGCTACCTGGCCACCGATGTCGGCGGCTGGTTCGGCCCCGAGCGGCAGTTCGGCCTGCGGGCCAACGTGGCCCACGAGGACATCCGGTCCTATGTCGAGCACACCAACGGCAAGCGCGATTTCGCCTCGCTGGCCTTCGACTGGAACATCAGCCCCGATGCCCTGCTGCAACTGGACGTCGAGTACCAGAACAAGCAGCAGCGCTCAGCGCCCGGCTACCAATTGCTCGGCGGTAACGAACTGCCCCACGGCGCCTCGCCGCGCAAGCTGCTGGGTCACCAGAGCGGTTCGCCGCAGGTGGGCAACGATGCGCTGAACATCAATGGTTTGTTCGAGTACCACTTCAACGACAGTTGGAAAGGCAGCCTGAGCGCTTCGCGCAGTCGGGTGGTGATCGATGACTACAGTTCGTTTGCCTGGGGTTGCGGTTACCTGAGCAATTGTCCATCGGGCTCACTCGGTAATTACTTCACTCCCGAAGGCGACTACGACATCTACGATTTCCGCAGCCCCGATGACACACGCCGCAACGACGAGATCCAGGCCGCCCTCAGTGGCAACTTTGATGCCGCCGGTCTCGGGCATGAGCTGACGGTAGGCACCAGTGCATTCCGTCGCGTGGTCGATCAGCACAACCCCATCAATGAAAGGATCGGCAACGGCAATATCGACGGCGACCCGGAGAACTTCCCGCGTTACGACGGCGCCATCGGCCCCTCCTATCGCCACCTGGACAGCCGCCAATACGGACTCTTCGCCACCGACCGCATCCGCTTCAACGACCAATGGCAAACCATCCTCGGCGGCCGCGAGGTGCGTCTGGACGAACGCACCTTCGACCAGGCCGGTGATACCGCTCGGCATACCCGGCAATACGTGTTCCTGCCCGAGGCGGCGCTGATCTACAAACCGATCGAAGACCTGTCGCTGTACACCCGCTACAGCAAGGGGCTGTCATTGGGCGGTACCGCGCCGTGGTTTGCCAGCAACGCGTTCGAGACCTTGGCACCCACGGTCTCGCGCCAGATCGAGGCCGGGATCAAGTACGACTGGCGACGCATGACCCTCGCCGCCGCGCTGTTCCAGATCCGCCAGGGCTACCAGTACGCCAAGCCTGACGGCAACGGTAACTTCACCTACGTCCAGCAGGGCCAGCAGAAGAACACCGGCCTGGAACTGTCGGCCAACGGCTGGGCGACCCAGCGCCTGCAGATCGCCGCCAGCGTCGCGGCGATCCGGGCACGCGTCACCGACACCGGCACGCCGAGCTACGAAGGGCACCAGGCGATCAACGTGCCGCAGCTACGCGCCAGTCTGTCCGGCGACTACGCCCTGCCCTGGCTCGACGGCCTGGCGCTGCTCGGCGGGATGCAGTACAGCGGCCGCAAGTCCGCCAGCCATCAAGGCGGAGCCGAGACCGGCGCCTACGCGATCTTCAACGTCGGCAGCCGCTACAGCACGCGCATCGACGGCTACGACACGGTGTTCCGCCTGACCGTGGACAACCTGTTCGACAAACGCTACTGGCGCGATGTCGGCGAGTACATGGGCGACGACTACCTGTTCCAGGGCGCGCCGCTCACGGCGCGCTTGAGTGCCTCGGTCAACTTCTGAGGCCGTGGGGTTCACGGCGTGCCGTTGCGGCCATGCAGGCGGAAACCGGCACGTTGGCCCAGGCGTTCGTAATAGGCACTGACCGCGGGGAAGTCCGGGTGCTCCAGCGGGGTTTCGAACCAGCGGTTCACCGACAGCCCGATCGGGATGTCCGCCAGGGAAAACTCGCTGCCGCTGACATACGCGCCCGTCGCCTCGAGTTGCCGGTCCAGGATCGCCATGTGCCTGGACCACTGCCGGCAACCTTCCGCCAGCGCTTGTGGGTCCTGATGGGCGGCACTTTTGCGGACCAGTGCCATGAATGCATAGCCCCAGGACTTGTTGAAGTCGGTGGCCTGCCAGTCCATCCATTGGTCCACCCGAGCCCTGGCCCTGGCCTCTGCCGGATACAGGTGCAAGGCGTTGGCACGGTTCGCCAGGTACCGGATGATCGTGTTGGATTCCCACAGCACGAACCCGTCGTCCCTGATCACGGGCACCATCGCATTGGGGTTGAGCGCCATGAATTCGGCGCTGTCGGTTTCCCTGAAACCTGCGCCCCAGTCCTGTCGCTCGAAAGGAATCTGCAACTCGGCACAGGTCCAGAGCACCTTGCGCACATTGATCGAGGAAGCCTTACCCAGGATTTGCAGCATCTCATCTCCTTATGATCGGGGAACACGAGTTTCACATATATCGACATTGTCCCCAGCAGAGCGAGACATTAAACGAGAGCGGTCATTCAACTCAAGATTTGTTTAAAAGTGTTGCCTGAATTTCGTCAAAAGACTATTTTGCTGGCTGTACGCAAGATTTTTCCGTAGTCACTCCCGCCAAAGTCGAAACATCAACTCACAGAAAGTTTAAACCTGCCCCCTGATCATATCCGCCCCCAATGGCCGGCTGGACAGACCTGCCCGAAAGGACAGGTGTACAAGGCTATGTGCCTGGTTTTAAATCCAATACATGTAACTGCCGGCACTCACTAATCGTGAATACAATCAACTTGTCGCCAGCGGTACTTACTTCCCTATAAGCAACAGCCCATAACCGGAGTTTGATCAATGCAGGTCGCTATCTTTCAAGTTGATGCCTTTGCTTCCCGGGTCTTTGCCGGCAACCCGGCGGCTGTTTGCCCGCTGGATCACTGGTTGACCGATGAACAACTACAGGCGATTGCCGCAGAAAACAATCTTTCCGAAACCGCCTATTTCGTCCAGCAGGGCGATGTCTATGAACTGCGCTGGTTCACCCCGCTGGTCGAGGTCGAGTTATGCGGGCATGCGACACTGGCGGCCGCCTGGGTCATCCTCAACAAGCTGGGCGTCGACGCGCCAGTCCTGAGGTTTTCGACCCGCAGCGGAGAATTGCGGGTCCGTCGCTCCGGCAGCGGGCTGACCCTGGACTTCCCGGCGAAAATCGCCGAGCCCTGCACGCCCCCGGCGGATCTGCTGCCCGCACTGGGCCTGGAGTCGGCAGACGTCTTGGCCACCGACGACTTCATCGTCGTCGTGCCTGACGAGCAGATCGTGGAGAAACTGAAACCGGACTTTGCCCGCCTCAAGGGCTTGCCGCTACGGGGTGTCGTGGTGACGGCCCAAGGTCGCGAGTTCGATTTCGTCTCGCGCTGGTTCGGCCCGAATGTCGGGGTCAACGAAGACCCGGTGACAGGCTCGGCGCACACCTCGCTGATGCCCTACTGGGCCGGCGTCCTGGACAAACAGATATTGACAGCACAACAGGGCGGCCTGCGCAAAGGTCAGTTGCGCTGCGAAATGGCTGGCGACCGTGTGCTGATAACGGGAGAGTCGGTGCTCTACATGGTCGGCGAAATCACCCTTGAGGGTCTGTAGCGTGCGCTGCGCCGGAGAAATACGCTGGCGTATTTCTCCGGCGGCCCATCTGGATTCCCCGCCAGTGATTCAGTTACAGCGCCAGGTCAATGAAGCATGCCCAGGGCATAGGCCTTCATCGCCGCTTCCACCTTGTTGCTGGAGTGCAGCTTGCGCATGGCATTGACCAAGTGGAATTTCACCGTTCTTTCGTCGATGGACAGGATCTGCCCGGTTTCGGAATAGGTTTTGCCCGTTGCCGACCACTTCAAGGTTTCCACCTCCCTGGCCGTGAGGGATGCGCCCACTTCAGGGATGTAACTGGGGGCAATGAAGTCGAGCATGGTGGAATGTGCAAGATGGGCGATCCACACCAGCCTGGCTTCTTTCTCGTTGAACTCCAATGATGTGATCGGGCTGGCCGATCTGACCAGAGAGAGCATGCCGATGGTGTCGTGCTTTGCCCGAGAGGGCGTACACCAGCCATGGACCAGCTGATAATGCTTGGCATCCTCCCAGAAATGAAGATGCTCGGTGAATGCATCGGCGGACCAACAGAGTGGCCGGTGCTCGGTCAGTCCATGTTTCACCGTCGGATCGATAGTGAAATAGTTGTTATCGATGTAGCGACTCTCCCAGGCCGGCGAGTAATTGGATGACAAATGAAATTTCGGACTGGAAATGGGTAATGGAAAACGAATTCCCAATGAGTACCGATCAAACTCGAAAGACCGAACAACCGATTCGAGCAATACCAGAAATTCCTCTTTTGTTTTCGCCTGCGCAAATAGCGAAAGATAGTGTTCACGCCAATCGGACATAGCTAATTACCTTTAGTGAGGGTGCAAGGGATAGTCCCGACTCCAATGTTTTGGAGTTTGGATGCCAGGACGGACGGGGAATCTATTTGAAAAATAAAACCAACAATCAGGCAGAGTAATTCAGATGCAATCGCTAGCCCCAGACCAGTTGATACGCCTGTCTTATCCGGAGTTGATTGGCTTGTCATTCCAGCCTTGTCTTGCCTGGATCGACACTAGCCTGACTGCCGAATTAAAAGAATTCGGACTGCCTGTTGCCTATGCTGGATACAGTGAATGGGAGTGCCAGGACTCCGCACCAAAACTGAGCATTAGTTGGAATTGGTTCAAGGAAGCTTTTTCTGGAAAAGTCCTTATAGCACCGGGAGGAATCAGTTGCAACATCATGTTACGTTCACCCCGTGGTTATGATCTGGGCAGCGATATGACACAACAACTGCTCTTTGTCTGGATATCCAGACAAGGTTTGCAGTGTCAGTTGCCGAGCAGCTTAATAGTCGGGCATGACAGTTGACCGCGGTCATGCAGCAACATCCAGCGATGCACCGTATTGGTTTGGAGGGAATATAGCGGCACCGGAAAGAGGCAGTGAAGATGGCACTTTAGAAGCTGCCCTTTTGGGCAGCTAGGCTTTTGCAGACCCATGACTTCTAATTCGCGGAACTGGATTGGAAGCTGGTGCGGAATGCTGAATATAATAAATGGTACAGCGCGACAACTCCCTTCTGAGCTCATCGCCGGGCTCGGGTTATTTCGCTACAGAATCTTCGTCGAGAAAATGGGTTGGCCTCTGCAGTGCGAGGAAGGCCTGGAGTCCGACGAATTTGATGACGAAGACACCTACTATGTCATTGCTCGAGACAGGCACGGCAATGTATGCGGCTGCGCACGCATGTTGTCGACGAGCAGAGACTATCTTCTCGAACAGATCTTCCCGGGTTTGATGGGCGATATACCGTTGCCCAAGTCGAACGACATCTGGGAACTTTCCCGCTTTGCCGTCAATTCATCGGACAGCGATGCCCCGAGTACTGACCATTGGCTGGATACATGCCGTTTGGTGAAGCAGGTCGTCAGAGTCGCGCAAGACCATGAGGTTAAAAGACTCATCGCCTTTTCTGCTGTCGGCAACGAACGACTGCTCAGAAGAATGGGCGCGGATGTACACCGTGTGTCCAGCGCCCAGTTGATCGATGGAAAACCCGTAGTTGCATTCTGGATCGAGATTAACGAGAAAACGATAAAGGCCTTGTCTGCCTACTAGGCGAGACGCTGGATGATTATATAAAACCTGGACTAAAGGACTAACCATGATTCTCTATCTGATAGGCGTTGCCCTGGCGGTACTGGCTCTCGAACATATTATCCCAGGATGGAAGTTGCCCAAGGTCAGTACCTGGTTCTTCAGATCAATGACCCTCAACATCATTCAGATCGCGGTGGCGCTGCTGGCCGGTGTCTCCTGGAACAAATGGATGCAGGGCCACAGCCTGTTCCATATCTCTGAAAGTCTCAGCCCGCTCGCGGCAGGTTTCGTCGCGTACTTCATCAATACCTTCGTGACCTACTGGTGGCACCGCTGGCGTCACGCCAACAACGCCTTGTGGCGCCTGTTCCACCAGATTCACCATGCCCCGCAACGGATTGAAGTCTTCACCTCGTTCTACAAACACCCCACGGAAATGGTCTTCAACTCGATGCTCGGTAGCGCCGTGGCCTACGTGTTGCTGGGCATCAGTATCGAGGCCGGTGCCTTCTATGTGATGTTCGCGGCACTGGGCGAGATGTTCTATCACACCAACATCCGTACCCCGCACTGGCTCGGCTACTTCTTCCAGCGCCCGGAGATGCACAGGGTCCACCACCAGCGTGATCGCCACGAGTGCAACTACAGCGACTTTCCGATCTGGGACATGCTGTTCGGCACCTTCGAGAACCCCAAGGAAAATTTCGCCCCCCAAGGCTTTTCCGACAACAAGGAAAACCGTTTCCTCGACATGCTGCTGTTCAAGGATGTTCATGAAGCGCCAGCCGTCATGAAGGCCCCTGAAAGCGTGAATCAAGAGTCACTGGTCAAACGCGGGTAATTGATATGTTCCTGAATATTGATTCACGCCTGAGTCGCGACCTCTTGAAGTGCATCAACTGCGGGATTCCGCATGATGCGTTGAATGTCCCCAAGGAGCCGGAGTTCCTCTCCAGAAGAATCGAGGCCCTGCGCCACCAATACGCCGAGCTGCGCAGGTCTTTCGGCAACAAGACGCTGCCCGTGAGCAACTACCTGTTTTACATGATGCTCAAGGACAAGTATTCAGAGTTCGACTTTGAGCTGCCGACGAATTCCAAGGCGCGGGTACTGACCAATATCCACGTGTTCAAGACCAAGGGACGCATACCTTCGATCGCATCGTTGCTGCTGTCCGATGAACATGCCGCGAAGTCCTCCGTCGAGCTCAAGTACACGAATGTCGCGCACATTGAACGGTATGGCTCGGCCCTGTCGCAGCTGTTGAGCGAAGGTGGCTTGATGCCGCCGACGCAGACCGCGATGGAAGGCGTCGTCGCGCAGATCCATCGCAGCCAGTCATTGGGTCGGCGCCTGACCATCGTCAGTGCGATATGCCCGGACTACTCCTATGTCATGGATGCCGAAGGCAGGCCCCGCTACACCTTTACCCACGTGGGGGCCAAACCGGGGCTGGCGGGCGAGAAGCTGCTCAAGGTGGACAGTGCCCTGAGTGAGTTCTCGAACGCGGTGGGTGTTCCCCTGGAACACAAGCTGTTCGGCGGCGAGTTCGAGTACATCTCGTTCAACCGCAACGCGAATTCGGCCAACGCCCGCGATGAGTTTCTCGACAAGGTCAATCGGCAATTGCTGACGATCGGCAATCAACTGAGCGCACCGGCCGTCACGGGGTCGTTCTTTGAACTGTGTGGTGATGAACAGGGTTGGCATGAGCGCCATCAGGCCATTCTGCAGCGGCTGCGCTCGGGGGACTATGGCCAGACCGGTCTGGACCACGGACAGATGGAAGAGATCTTCGAATCCAGACGTCCACTGTATTCCAAATGGTTCGTTGGCCAGAGTGACGAAACCATCTGGAACAACTTTCTCTCGCAAGCCGCTGAATATGCCCTGATGGGAGGCATATTCCTGGAGGCCTATCAGGACTTCGTGGTCCTGGCTGTCGACCACTACAAGATGGAACCGTTCTACTCCTTCTTCGGCCCGGTCGCTGTCTTGTATGTGAAAACGGATTATCTATAGGCGATGTAGGGATACTGCCAATATGAAACAGGAACTTTTTAGTACCCGCTATACAAAATACGGACACGGTATCGATGTCCGCGCCACTTATGCGCACTTGCCGCTCCAGGCCTTCTGGACCTGGGTGACGGGCAAGTCCGGCAACCAGAATCCACCGAAAGGACCCAAGGAAACACTGCTGAAACCCTGGCAACTGTTTCTGCAGATCAGCTGGGGTTACGCGGTGTTCATCGCCGCGGTCCTGCTCGGCAACGAACTGCTGCAGGCGGATCTGCACTGGGCGACCAAACTGCTGCTGTCGATTCCCATGATCTGCATGGTGGTCAACCGCCAGCGAGGACTTCTGCATACCTTCCACTACACCATTCACGGTGCCGGCATCGCCAACAGGCGACTGGCCAAGTTTGTCTGCAAGTGGGTGCTGTCGATGCCCATCGTGCATACCCCGTGGAATAACTACATGAAACTTCATGTCAGTGAACACCACAGCGTCAATACCTTTTGCACGGACAAGGATGTCGACCTGCAGTTCATGGCTGCCCATGGTTTCTACAAGGGCATGAGCGAGCGCGAATACTGGACCAAACTGGTCTTGGCCCCGTTTCATCCGATGCGCATCTATGAGCACATCAAGTTCAGGCTCGAAGTCAACTTCATCAAGACCGACCGGCATGAAAGGATCAGCCGCGCAATCTATTGGGCCTTGCTGCTGACCGGCGTCTACCTGTCCGGCTACATGCTGCCCTTTGCCGTGTTCTATCTGCTGCCGATCTTTCTGGTGACGCAGTTCTCGTCCTGGATCCAGCACGTCACCGAACACCTGTGGTTTGCGCAAAACACCCGGGGGCTGCCCAAGTACATCTTCTACGGATCGCTGAGCTGGGGTCGCTTCTTCGGACGCCCCTACCCCGCGAACCACACCGGCTGGGCCTTCGCCTGGCGGGTAGTGACGTGGGGGCTGGCCGTGGTCTTCATCGATATCCCCCTGCGGGTCTTTTCCTTCATGCAGGACCTGCCCAGCCATGACTTTCACCATCGCAACCCGGGGGTGAACTTCTGGAGCATCGCCCCGGAGCGGGCCGCCAACGAATCGCTGGCATCGCGATTCGGCCCGATGACCGAAACCTGGAGCATGACCGAGAGCTTCCTGATCCTGCGCGACCATCTTTGCCGGAATGAAAGCGATCCCTTCGGGATCTGCGCCTGGTACGACGCGAACAAGCAGCACCTTGAAACCCAGACCGCGCGCAAGGCGTCAGCGGTAGAAGCCGAAGCTTAATAACCACTCTCAACGAAGGAACGTGAAATGAACATTGTCGAAGTCGCAAAAAAAGAATTGGCAAACAACGGCTCTTTTTACTCCAGCGCCACCGGGTTTCTGTACAGCCAGGATGACTGGGATGAAATCAATGCCATCCTGGCCAACCCGTCGCTGCCCTGGGAGCAGGTGTATATCGGTGACGCCGACGAACTCAACGACCTCACGGTCGCCCGTTTCATGACCGATGTCGAACGACCGACCCGGGTCAACCAGCCGCTCGCCGATCACATGATCTCGCTGGTGTGCAACGACAAATTGCTGAGTTTCGTCTCCCGGCTGCTCGATGGCGACGAGTTCCATATTCGGCGCATGCAGGTCAACAAGATGAAGGACGGCTCCTTCATCGGCAAACACCTGGATATCGATAGCAACCCCGACTACCTCTATTCGATCGTCCTGCAACTGGGCAAGCACTTCGCCGGTGGCGAATTCCTGATTTTCAACAAACAGGACGAACAGGTGAATCTGATCCGCCCCGAGTTGCAGTCCCTGGTGATCACCGATTGTTCCTTCCCCCATCAGGTCGAAGCCGTCACCGAGGGTGAACGGGTATCGCTGGTGTTTTTCGTGAGCAAGTACGCAGAGAAAAATCGTCGGGTGGCGTGATTTCACTGATCCGGGAAGTGGGATGTCATGAAAACATCGGTAAAAATAATGCTCTATGGCGTTTTCGGCACATTCGCCGTCGCCACGGCCGGCGTGATGTATGTAATGCACAACATCACGCTGTCCAATGTGTTCGAGACCGGCGTCCTGGAAGTACCGAAGGGTATTTCCGATAAAGGCAGTATCGCCTGGGATGCCAACGCCGTTCCACACATCAAGGCCGCCAACGAGCGCGATGCGTATTTCCTGCTGGGGTACAGCCATGCCCGCGATCGGCTGTGGCAGATGCAGTTCAGCAGGAATTACGCGAGCGGCACCCTGTCGGAGACCTTTGGCAGCTCGACAGTGGAGATGGATAAATTTGCCCGGACGCTGGGCTTCAGGAAAAACGCCGAGCTGATCTTTCAGCAACTGAAGCCGCAGACCCAGGACATTCTGCGCAGCTACAGCGACGGGGTGAATTTCTTCATCGACAAGTTTGGCGATCGCCTGCCGGTGGAGTTTTCCCTGACCCGCTCCCCGGCGCCCCGGCACTGGGAGCCTTCGGACTCCGTCGCACTGCACCTGCTGTTTTCGTGGACCCTGAGCTCCAACCTCGGCATGCAGTTGCAACGCCTGTCGCTGTCGAAAAACCTCAGCGTCGCGCAGATCAACGAGGTGTTCGCCCCTTACCCGGACAGTGCGCCGGTCAAGACCCGCGACTATGCCGCGCTGTACAACAACCTGGACGCGTCCGGCACGGGCCTGGCCCTGCTGGACAAGCTGCCGCCCTCGAGCGTCGAGGGTGTCGGCTCGAACAACTGGGTGATTGCCGGCGACCATACCGTATCGGGCAAGCCGATCCTGGCCAACGATCCGCACCTGCGCCTGACCAACCCGGCGCTGTTTTACCTGGCAGCCCTGGAGACACCCGATTCGGCGCTGGTGGGAGCCACCTATGCCGGGGCGCCCCTGTTCGTGATCGGACACAACAGGAAGATCGCCTGGGGCTACACCAACACCGGCTCGTCCGTCCAGGATGCGTACCTGGAGAAGCTGAATCCGTCGGACAGCAATCTGTACCTGTCCTCGGATTCGACCTACCAGCCATTCCGGGTGGTGCAGGAGCAGATCAATGTCAAGGGGGCGGCACCGATTACCCTGTCGGTGCGCCACACCCGGCACGGCCCGGTCATCAGCGATATCTACCAGCCCGCGCAGCAGGCCATCGGCGACAGGAAATCCGTGGTCATCGCCCTGGCCTGGACCGGGCTGGATCCCAACGACAAGACCTTCGACAGCATCCTGGGCATCAACCACGCGCAGAACTGGCCGCAGTTCCTGCAGGCTTCCGCCGATTTCGGCCTGCCGCCGCAGAACATGGTCTATGGGGACACGGCCGGCAACATCGGCTATGTGTCCGCCGGCCGGGTACCGGTCAAGGCGCAGGACGACGACCTCCTCGGCCAGGGCCCCGCGCCGGGCTGGGAAGCCAAGTACGACTGGACCGGCTATGTGCCCGAAGCGGCAAAGCCCAGGCAGTTCAACCCGGCCAGCGGCTACATCGCCACCGCCAACAACCGCATCGTGCCCGACAACTATGCGTTCAACTTCGGCCATGACTGGGTCCTGCCCTATCGCTACGACCGCATCATGGCACTGTTGAAGGAGCGTGCACCGCATACCCTGCAAACCTCCACCGATATCCAGCTCGATCGCTACTCGTCGTCCCTGGCCGACCTGCTGCCGAAAATGCTCGCACCCCTCGACGGGCTGGCGTCGAAACCGGAGCAATTGAACCTGCTCAAGGCCTGGCGGTTCGACTCCGATCCTGAGTCGGCAGCGCCATTGATCGCCGCCTACTGGGTGAAGAACCTCACCCAGGCGTTACTGGAGCCGAAAATCGGCAAGGAACTGCTGGCCGCCGGCTGGAACCAGCGCAACTACGATGCCTTTCTCAACCTGGTGCTGAGCGGGAAGGCCGACCAGGGTTTCTGGTGTGGGGCCGATGACCATTGCCAGCAGGTGCTGCTGGCCTCCCTGAACCTGTCGCTGCAACAGATCCGGGACAAATACGGTGCTGACGTCAGCGGCTGGAAATGGGGGCGCGCGCACGCCGCGGTTGGAGAACATGTGCCCCTGCACAAAAGCCCCATGGCCTGGTTCTTCGACAACCGCAACAACCTGGGGGGCGACAATTTCACGGTGAACGTCGGCCGCTACAACTACAGCGATCCGGCCAACCCGTTCAACACCAACATTGCCGCCACCTTCAGGATGGTGGCCGACCTGTCGAACCTCGATAACTCCCGCTACATCCTGTCCTCTTCCAACACCGGCATCAAATTCAACGGTTATGTGGACATGAACAGGCTCTGGGCACGCGGCGACTACATCAGGATCCAGCCGTCGACACAGACGTCCGAAAACCATGCACTCAAATTTCTCCCAGACAACAAACTCTGAATCAAGGTCGCCTATGAACAGACAGACAAGCAGCACGGATTGGGACCTGGATTACTCGGTTGTCGGCCGTAATTTCCCGGAGAGCTTCAAGGTCAAGATCGTCGAGGATCTGCAACGGGGAATGCCCGAATACGATGTCAGGCAATACTTTGGCAACCAGCCCGGTATCTTCGACACTTACGAGCACCTGGCGCTGGCCATCGACTCGGAAAGCGAGCGGGTGGTGGGGATCATCGGGGCGAAAAGCCTGCCATTCGGCTCATCGTCGTTCCTCTATCTGTGGACGGCGATGATCGCCGATGAGTACCGGGGCTCGACGCTGTTCAAGAAGCTCAATCAGTTCTTTCTGAAAAACGTCATCCAATCCATCGGCCTGCCGCGCCTGATCGTGGCCAAGACCTACAACCCGGTGGTCTACAACATGTTCCGGGTCATGTCCGCACGGGTCCCGTCGGCCCGCTTCTACCCCGACCTGCGCCTTGAGGTGCAGGATGCCGAGATGTCGTCACTGGCGCTGGAGATCGTTCGCTCACTGTCCAAGGACCTGGTGCTGGATGTGAACACCGGGGTCATCCCCGGTGGCCAGAGTTCGGTCGCGCCCAACTTCTTCCCGAAGATGGACATGTCCAGCGATGAGGTGACCAACGCGCACTTCATCCGGCACGTCACCTACTCGGACCAGATCCTCTGCGTGGTGGCGCTGCAACCCGACTCGGAGTGGTTCGTCAAAGAAAAGATCATCCGATAGCCATGGGAGCGAACACGCGATCCCTCCTGCTCTCGGCACTGCCGGCGGCCATGTTCTATGGTTCGCTGGCGGCGATCTCCAACGCCGATCACGGCATGGCCGCGATGGGCCTGGCGGCGGCCATTCAAGGGCTGATCAGCTATGGCTCGACGCTGGTCGCGCTGTCGCTGATGTTCAGGCTGGCGCGAATGTGTGCCGGCTGGCCCTTGCGGGTTCGACGCGCGCTGGTGCCACTGGCCGTGGTGAGCCTGTTCAGCAGCCTGTCGGCAGCGGTTCACATGCAGGCGGGCACGCCCAACGTGCTGTTGACGATCGCGCCCTCACTCCTGATCGGCTGGGGCTACTTCACGACGGTCTATTGGTTCGAGGACTCCAGGCGGCCCTTTCGAACGCGCCCTTCGTGAGGGACTGGTGGCCTGTGTCGTTGATCGCCGTACAGGCCACTAGAGCCGGCCCTCGATGCGGTCCAGGCGCTCACGCAGAAACTCGATGAACGCCTGCACCGGCCGCGAAGCCTGGCGATGCTGCGGATACACCGCCGACAGCACCAGCGGCTCGGGACGCAGCTCATTCAGCACCGGCACCAGCCGGCCATCCTCCAGCGCCGCCCCGACGATGAAGATCGGCAGGTAGGTGATGCCCATTCCGGAAATGGCGGCGTCCCGGAGCAGTTCGCCGTTGTTGACCCGCATCCGCCCGGTGACGTTGACCACCACCGGCTTGCCCGGTCCGGTGAAACGCCATTGCACCTGGCGACCGTGGCCATAGGGCAGGCAGTCATGGAAATGCAGATCGTCAGGCTTGAGCGGCGTGCCGTGCTCGGCCAGGTACTCGGGGCTGGCGCAGTACACCCGGTCGATGCTGGCGATACGGCGGGCGATCAGTGACGAATCTTCCAGCGTACCGATCCGCAGCGCCAGGTCGTAGCCCTCGCCGAGCAGGTCCACCGGCCGGTCACTGAGATCGACCTCGACGCTGACTTCGCCATAGCGCTGCAGAAACGGTGGCAGCAGGCAGCCCAGGTGCGCCAGGGCGAACGACAGCGGTGCGCTCAGCCGAATGGTGCCACGGGGCTCGGCGGTCTGGCCGGCGATACCCTGCTCCACCTGCTCGACCTCGCCCAGCAGACGCAAGGCCGACTCGTAGTAGCTCTGCCCCAGGGGCGTGACATCCAGGCGCCGGGTCGAACGGTTGAGCAGCCGCACGCCCAGGCGCTCTTCGAGTTGCATCAGACGCCGGCTGACGAACTGCTTGGACAGGCCCAACTGGTCGGCAGCGGCGGTAAAGCTGCCGGAGTCCATCACCTGACAGAAAATACGCATATCTTCGAACGGGTTCATTGTCACCCCTTGGTTGACAGTAAAACGCTTTATAGCCGCTTTTTCGTGTTCTGGCATCCCATTAATCTGTTCACACGTTGCAGCGACAGCCACTGAGTCGGTCGCCAAACGCCCTTGACGCAGATCAATCAAATCAAAAGGATTTCACCATGAACATCGTACAAAAGACCCTGACCACCACCCTCCTCGCCCTCAGCGTCGGCCAGGCCTTCGCTGCCGGCAGCCCCGGCGTCGAACACAACACCCAGGCGTTCCTCGATGCCCTCGCCGCCGGCGGTGGCGGGCCCCTGGAGCAACTGAGCCCACGTGATGCCCGTGCGGTCCTGACCGGCGCGCAGGCCTCGGTGAAGGTCGACCTCTCGGGTATCGAAGTCAGCGAGCGTTCGATCCAGGTGGGCGGTCAACCCGTCACCCTGAAGATCGTCCGTCCGGCCAAGGTCAAGGGCCCGCTGCCGGCCTTCATGTTCTTCCACGGCGGCGGCTGGGTACTGGGTGACTTCCCGACTCACCAGCGGCTGATCCGCGACCTGGTGGTCGACTCCGGTGCGGTGGCGGTCTACGTCGACTACACCCCGTCGCCGGAAGCGCACTACCCGACCGCGATCAACCAGGCCTACGGCGCGACCGCATGGGTCGCCGAGCACGGCCAGGACATCGGGATCGACAGCAAGCGCCTGGCGGTGGCCGGCAACAGCGTCGGCGGCAACATGGCGGCGGTCGTGGCGCTGATGGCCAAGGAACACAAAACCCCGCAACTGCGCTTCCAGCTGCTGTTGTGGCCGGTAACCGATGCCAGCTTCGAAACGCCGTCGTACCAGCAGTTCGCCGAGGGCCACTTCCTGACCAAGGGCATGATGAAGTGGTTCTGGGACAACTACACCACCGACAGCGCCGAGCGGGCCCAGATTCACGCCTCGCCCCTGCGGGCCAGCACCGAACAGCTTCGCGGCTTGCCGCCGGCGCTGGTGCAGACCGCCGAGTTCGACGTGCTGCGCGACGAGGGCGAAGCCTATGCCCGTCACCTGGACGCGGCGGGTGTGCCGGTGACCAGCGTGCGCTACAACGGCATGATCCATGACTTCGGCCTGCTCAACCCGCTGAACGGCATTCCTGAGGTGAAAGCGGCGATGCGTCAGGCAGCCCTGGAACTCAAGACCCACCTCAAGTAAGGACTCAGACGAAAAACGTGCGGTCAAGGATGACCCTTCCCATGCAGAAAAACCCGCCGCAACGAGCGCACTCGTTGCGGCGGGTTTTGCGTTGAAGCAAAAAGCTTACTTGGCCGTCAGCGCCGCGTAGCTGTTCATCAGGTTGCGGTAGTTGGGGATCCGCTGCGACAGCAGGTTGCCCAGGCCTTCGATGTCGTTGCGCCAGTCACGGTGCAGCTCACAGGCCACCGCGAACCAGTTCATCATCTGCGCGCCGGCCTGGGTCATGCGGTTCCAGGCAGCCTGCTGTACGGTGTCGTTGAAGGTACCGGAAGCATCGGTCACCACAAACACGTCGAAGCCTTCAGCCAAGGCCGACAGGGTCGGGAACGCCACGCAAACGTCGGTCACCACGCCAGCGATGATCAGTTGCTTGCGGCCGGTGGCCTTGATCGCCTTGACGAAGTCTTCGTTGTCCCAGGCGTTGATCTGGCCTGGACGGGCAATGTACGGCGCATCCGGGAACATTTCTTTCAGTTCCGGCACCAGCGGGCCGTTGGGACCCTGTTCAAAGCTGGTGGTCAGGATGGTGGGCAGGTTGAAGAACTTGGCGCAGTCGGCCAGGGCCAGCACGTTGTTCTTGAACTCGTTCGGCGAGAAGTCCTGCACCAGCGAGATCAGGCCGGTCTGGTGGTCGACCAGCAGAACCACCGCGTCATTCTTGTCCAGGCGTTTGTAGGGAACGTTGCTCATTTCGAGGCTCCATCTATTAGACAGCGAGGTGAAGGGGCGCCGGTCGGATCGACCGGCGCCGTAGGGTGGGAAATCAGAAGGCGAAGCAGGAACAGCCGAAGGCGCCCCAGAAGCCCTGGAAGTCGCTGACCGGCACGTTCGACTGACGGGCCCGCTCATGACTGTGGGCGTGCACGGCGCAAGGGCCGCTGCACAGGTGGACCTGCGCCTGCATCGGCGCATTCGGACGCCAGTGCCCCGGCACCTTGGCCACCGGCGACCAGTCCGGCAGCACCGGCAGGCTGCCCGGGCCGAGCTTCTCGAAGTCGTCGGCGGCGTATACCACCTTGCCGCCGACCACGGTCAGCACCGACTCGATCCACTTGATGGCTTCTTCCTCGACGCTGAAGAAGTCGGCGCTCAAGGCCGCCAGGTCGGCCAGTTGCCCGACCTTGATCTGGCCTTTCTTGCCCTGTTCGGAGGAGAACCAGGCGCTGCCGTGGGTGAACAGTTCCAGGGCGGTGGCCCGGGACAGGCCTTCCTCATAGAGCGACAGGCCGCCCACGGTGCGACCGCTGACCAGCCAGTACAGCGAGGTCCACGGGTTGTAGCTGGAGACACGGGTGGCATCGGTACCGGCACCGACCGGCACGCCTTCGGCCAGCATGCGCTTGATCGGTGGCGTGGCTTCGGCGGCCTTGGCACCGTAGCGATCGACGAAGTACTCACCCTGGAACGCCATGCGGTCCTGGATCGCGATACCGCCGCCCAGCGCCCGCACCCGCTCGATGTTCTGCGGGGTGATGGTTTCGGCATGGTCGAAGAACCAGGGCAGGCCGTTGAACGGAATGTCGCGGTTGACCTTCTCGAACACGTCGAGCATGCGGCTGATGGATTCGTTGTAGGTGGCGTGCAGGCGGAACGGCCAGCGATGCTCGACCAGGTGGCGAACCACCGGTTCCAGGTCGGCCTCCATGCTGGCCGGCAGGTCCGGACGCGGCTCGAGGAAGTCCTCGAAGTCGGCGGCGGAGAACACCAGCATCTCGCCGGCCCCGTTGTGCCGCAGGAAGTCGTCGCCCTGGTGCAGCTTGACGCTGCCGGTCCAGTTCTTGAAGTCGGCCAGTTCTTCCTTGGGTTTCTGGGTGAACAGGTTGTAGGCGATGCGCACGGTCAGTTGCCCGTCCTTGGCCAACTGCTCGATCACCTGGTAGTCATCGGGGTAGTTCTGGAAGCCACCGCCGGCGTCGATGGCGCTGGTCAGGCCCAGGCGGTTGAGCTCACGCATGAACTGGCGGGTCGAGTTGACCTGGTATTCCAGCGGCAGCTTGGGCCCCTTGGCCAGGGTCGAGTAGAGAATCATCGCGTTCGGCCGGGCCACCAGCATGCCGGTCGGCTCGCCGTTGCTGTCACGCACGATCTCGCCACCCGGCGGGTTCGGCGTGTCACGGGTATAGCCGGCCACGCGCAGGGCGGCGCGGTTGAGCAAGGCACGGTCGTACAGGTGCAGTACGAACACCGGAGTGTCAGGCGCGGCCTGGTTGAGCTCATCCAGGGTCGGCATGCGTTTTTCGGCGAACTGGAATTCGTTCCAGCCGCCGACCACGCGCACCCACTGTGGCGTCGGCGTGCGGTCGGCCTGGTCCTTGAGCATGCGCAGGGCATCGGCCAGCGAGGGCACGCCTTCCCAGCGCAGTTCGAGGTTGTAGTTCAGGCCGCCACGGATCAGGTGCAGGTGCGAGTCGTTCAGACCCGGAATCACGCAACGCCCCTTGAGGTCGATGAGCTGGGTGCCCGCACCCCGAAAGGCCATGGCCTCGGCATCGGTGCCGACCGCCACGAAGCGGCCTTCACGGATGGCCACGGCGCTGGCCCGGGGTTTTTCACGGTCAACGGTATGGAATTGACCATTGAACAGAATCAGATCGGCGTTCATCGCGTCTCCTTCGTCAGGGTAGAAATGGAAAAGGCTCGCCAGCGGCTCAGGCAATGCGCCAGATCCCGGCGAAACGATCGTTGAGCGCCAGTCGTCCGGGACCGGCGATGAAAAGGCTGGTGAAGAGGATCAGCAGCAGCCAGGCGAACTGGCCTTCGGCGAGGGTCCACTCCGGGTGCACGAACACCAGTGCCACCAGCAATACACAGAGAATAGGCAAGCAGGCCAGGCGTACCAGTACGCCGGCGATGATCAGCAGCGGGCAGAACACTTCGGCGAAGATCGCCAGCAGCAGGGTCAGGTTCGCGCCCAAGTGGAAAGGGTCTTCGATGTTCTGCAGCTCGGCGCTGTAGTGCAGCAGTTTCGGCAGGCCATGGACCCAGAGCAGAAACACCGCGGCGCTGACGCGCATGAATAGCAAGCCGAGGGCCTGCGCCCGTTCATTCCAGCACGAAGCGTTCATGATCCACCCATCACCAAGAGAAACCACCGGCGTCGGGACGCCGGACTGTTTACCGATAGTGCGGGGGCGGGCTGCGGAAAAATTGAATGTACGTGCTCTCTTTCCAGAGAAGCGGTGTTCAGGCTGTCATGGCGGCCGTCGAGAGCCCGGGCAAGGCTCGATGGCCTCTTCGCGGATGAATCCGACTGCCACGCAGCGCATGCCTTGAGAGCGGCGCTGGCCTTGTGGGGGACTCATCGGCGAAGGCCCTCTAGGGCGCGGGGATGTTCAGTGGCGCGGACATGAACTGCGCAATCCGCGAACGCAGCCAGCGTTCGGCCGGGTCGTTGTCATGTACGCCGCTCCAGGCCATCGACAGTTGCGCCGCATCGATCTCGAACGGTGGGTCCTCGGCGCGCAGGGCGCAACCTTCGACCAGGGCGCAGGCGGCATAGTCGGGCACGGTGGCGATCATCTCGGTCCCCGCCAGCAACGCCCGCAACCCGCTGAACTGCGGTACGCCCAGTACCACCCGGCGGGTGCGGCCGATCTTCGCCAGGTCAAGGTCGATGTTGCCGCTCAGGTCGCCGGAGAACGACACCATCGCATGGGGCCGCTCGCAGTACTCGTCCAGGGTCAGCGGGCCCGGGCGGTCGTCGCCACGCAGCACCTTGCAGGGAATGTCGCGCAGCATCTTGCGCTTGGCGTTGGCCGGCAGGTCGGTGGTGTAGCTCACGCCGACGGAGATCTCCCCGGAGGCCAGCAGCGACGGCATCAGCAGGTAGTTGGCCCGGCGCACCACGACGATGATCCCCGGCGCCTCCTCGCGCAACTGGCTCAGCAACGGCGGGAACAGGCCGAACTCGGCATCATCGGACAGGCCGATGCGAAACACGTCGCGACTGGTCGCCGGATCGAAATCCTTGGCCCGGCTGACCGCGCCGGAGATGGTGTCCATGGCCGGCTGCAGTTCCTTGAGAATCGCCAGGGCCCGTGCCGTCGGCTCCATGCCGCGGCCGTTGCGCAACAGCAGCGGGTCGTCGAACAGGTCGCGCAGGCGGCCCAGGGCCGCGCTCACGGCCGGCTGGCCCATGAAGAGCTTTTCCGCGACCCGGGTCAGGTTCTTTTCAAACATCAGGGCTTCGAAAATCACCAGCAGGTTCATGTCGACGCGGCGCAGGTCGTTTCGGTTCATCGGCACAGTCTCCTCATCGGTCAGCCGGGGGCGATCCTCCAGTATCCATCGGCGCCCACCTTCTATACTTGAAAGCATGTGCTCAGTTGCCAGCCTTGCGCCACACCCTGGCCGGACACGGAATTAACAACGTTTAACTCGCCCCTTAACGGCCCTCGTCCAACAATGGTGACCTCAACCCCTACCTGTATTTCCCGTGGGACGGTGCTGACTCGACGTGCTGTGCGCCAGCGCCCCTCACCTCGACACGGACTTTGGCCATGGTTCAAACACAGCACATCGCCGCTGCGCCCTGTGCCAGCGAAACCCGCAATTCCACCACCGGCGGCCTGTCGCCCTGGCGGGAAAACCTGGTCAAGCAACTGATCCTCGAGCGCCTGAGCGAAACCCTGGAGATCAGCGAGCTGGCCCGCGCCTGCTCGTTGTCGCGCAGCCATTTCTCCCGGGCCTTCAAGTGCAGCACCGGACTCTCGCCCCAGGACTGGATTCGCCAGCAGCGGATCGAGCGGGCCAAGCACCTGATCCGCGAGACCGACCTGAGCCTGACGCAGATCAGCCTGGACTGCGGGTTCTGCGACCAGGCGTACTTCTGCCACATCTTCACGCGAAGTGAGGGGATCAACCCGTTCGCCTGGCGCTGCCAACAGTTGGCCGACAGGCCTGCCCGACGGGGTGAGCGCCACCTGTGCTATGTCGAGAAGCCTTGCGCCCGGTAATCCCGAGCTCCACCGCCCTGCCCCTCGCCGCCACACCCTGCCGGTCATCCGTCGTGAAACGGATGGCAGTTGCCCCGGCGGCCAGGGGCAACCTGCCACTACATTGCACAACCGCCAAAACCTGAGGAATATGCACGGATATTGCGTGATGGACAGGGCCTTGCGTGCGCCCCGGATCATCCGCCGCCTCCGTCGACGAACCACGGAGGACGATCAGAAGAAAAAGCGAGCAGGAGTGACCCGTTGACCCTTTCACTCGAGCAGGCCGTGCGTTTCGGCCCCTATCGAACCTATCCCGGACAACGCCTGATTCTGGAGGGCGACCGCCCTCTGCGACTGGGGCGGCGGGCCATGGACATCCTGTTGATCCTGCTCGAGCACGCCGGGCAGTTGGTCAGCAAGCAGGAGCTGATGGCCCGGGTCTGGCCCGACAGCGTGGTCGAGGACATCAACCTGCGGGTGCACATCGCCGCGCTGCGCAAGGCATTGGGCGACGGCCAGGCCGGGCAGCGCTACATCGTCACCGTGGCCCAGCGCGGCTACAGCTTCGTCGCCCCCTGCCAGCGGGGCCTGCTCGAACAACAGCCGCAAGGCGCCGCGCCGGCCAGCCACAACCTGCCGATACGCCGGACCCGCATGATCGGTCGCCAGGCGCTGCTCGCCGCCATGCTCCGGCACTTCTCGTACCAGCGCTTCATCACCCTGGTCGGCCCCGGCGGCATCGGCAAGACCACCGTGGCGCTGAGCGTCGCCGAGCAACTGATCGGCCGCTATCGGGACGGCATTCGCCTGCTCGACCTGGCCCCGCTCGACAATCCGGCGCTGGCCGCCACGCATCTGGCGACGCTGCTCGAAATTCCCGTGCAGGAGACGGACCCCACCGCCAGCATCGTCGCCTGCCTGCGCGAACGGCAGATGCTGCTGGTGATCGACAACTGCGAACACCTGCTCGACGCCGTCGCGCCGCTGTGCGAAAGCCTGCTGCGGGGCGCCCCGCAGGTGCATATCCTGGCCACCAGCCGCGAGAGCCTGCGAGCCGAAGGCGAGTTCGTGCAGCGTCTGGACTCGCTCGACTGCCCGCCGCCGGCAGCCGCCCAGGACCACGCCCGGGCCCTGGATTTCCCCGCCCTGCAGTTGTTCGTCGAGCGGGCCATGGCCAGCCAGGACAGCTTCGAACTGACCCGGGAGCAACTGCCCCAGGCCATCGAGATCTGCCGCCGCCTGGACGGCATTCCACTGGCCATCGAACTGGCCGCCGCCCAGGTCGACGACCTCGGCCTGGACGGCCTGCTCACGCAGTTGCAGGACAGCTTTCGCCTGCTGGCCCAAGGCGGCCAGACGCCATTGGGCCGCCACCAGACCCTGCGCGCCACCCTGGACTGGAGTTACCAACTGCTGACCGCCAACGAGCAGACCTGCCTGCGTCGGCTGGGGGTGTTCCGCGGCAGCTTCACCCTGGATTCGGCCACCGCGGTGATCAGGGGCGCGAACGTCGAAGCCGGTGAGGTGTTCGCCTCGATCACGCAACTGGTGGCCAAGTCGCTGCTGAACGTCGAGGTGGGTGACGAAGAGGTGTTCTACCGGCTGCTCGACACCACCCGCCACTACGCCCTGGAAAAACTCGACCTGGCCTGCGAGTTGCCGGGAACCCGCAGGCGCCACGCCGAACGCTGCCTGGCCCTGATGGAACAGGCCCAGGTCGAGTGGGAACACACCGCTACCGAACGCTGGCTGGAGCGCTACGCCCGCGGCCTGGAAGACTTGCGCGCGGCGCTGGACTGGGGGCTGGGGCCCCAGGGCCCGCAAAGCCTGGCAATCCGCCTGGCGGCCGCCTCGGCGCCCCTGTGGCAGGAGCTGTCATTGCCCAAGGAACACGGCGACCATGTGCGCAAGGCGCTCAAGCTGCTCGAAAGGACGGCCGATCCCTGCCCACGCCTGACCATCGCGCTCAAGCTGGCCCTGGGCAACGCCTGCTACCACAGCCAGGGCGGCAGCAGCGAAACCATCGACACCTTCAGCAGCGCCCAGGCCCTGGCCGAATACCATGGCGAACTCGGCGGCCAGCTCAAGGCGGTGTCCGGGCACATGACCGCCAACCTCAGCAACGGCAACTACCGGCTGGCCCTGGAACTGAGCCGGCAGTTCGACCAACTGGCGCTGGGCGATACCCCGCTGTCGCTCGGCACCCAGCGCCTGCGGGTGCTGGCGCTGCACTATTCCGGCGACCAGCACCTGGCCCGGGAGCTCGCCGAACAGGTACTGCAGCGCCTGGCCCACAGCGATCACGTCAACCGTTTCACCCGCGACTTTGGCGTGCAGTACGACCAGGGCGTCGCCGCCCTGACCGTCCTGGCACGCATCCTCTGGCTGCAGGGCCTGCCTCAGCAGGCCTGGCGCACCGCCCGGCAGGCACTGGACCTCGCCCTGCAGGTCAATCATGGCACCTCGATCTGCTACACCCTGGCGCTGGCCGGCTGCCCGATCGCCTACTGCAACGGCGACACCGAAACCGCCCGGGAACTGCTGCAGACGCTGCTGGGCCAGGCGCAGAAGCACTCGGTCGCGCTGTTCCAGAACTGGGGCCGGCATTACGCCCAGGTGATCGACAAGCAAACACCGGTCACCCTGATCCCGGCCAGCAGCGGCCTGGTGAAGGAGATCCTGGTGACCCTCGACCGCCGCCTGGTCGACGACGCGTTGCTCGAACGCGCCGAAAGCGGTGCGGCCGGCTGGAGCTGCGCGGAGATCCTGCGCGCCCAGGCCGAAAAGCTGCTGGCACAGCATCACCTGGAAGCCGCCGAAGCCATGCTGCTCAAGGCCATCGACATAGCCCGGGCGCAAGGTGCCCTGGCCTGGGAACTGCGCAGTGCCACCTCGCTGGCACGGCTATGGCAGCAGCAGGGTCGCTATTGCCCGGCCCACGAACTGCTGGCGGCGGTCCATCGGCGGTTCAGCGAAGGCGGTGAGACACCCGACCTGCTCGTGGCTGTGCAACTGCTCGATCAGTTGGAGCCACGCCGGTCAGCCTGAGACCCGCTGCGCCCAACCCAGATACTCGACATGGCGCTGCTCCACCAGGCGCTGGTGCCCGCTACGCTGCAACTGCTCCAGCGCATAGGTGCGGGTGGTGTTGAGCAGGCGGTAACGCGGCGCACCGCTGCCCTGCTCCACTCCCAGCAGTGATTTGTCGGTCAGGCTGGCCAGCAATGGCGGCAGTTGCGCCGGTTCCAGCGGTTCAAAGCCAACGACCGCGATGGCCGCCTCCACGGTGAAGCCCATCTTGAAGACCGCCAGGCGCTGCAACAGGATGCGTTCCGGCGGTGCCAGGCGCTCGTAGCTCCAGTCCAGCGCCGCCTTGAGCGTCCGGTGGCGCGGCTCGGCGGTTCGGCGGCCCTGGGTCAGCAGTTGGAAACAGTTGTCGAGCTGGGCCTGCAGGCCCACCAGCGCCAATGCGCCGATCTGCGTTGCCGCCAGCTCGATCGCCAGCGGCAGACCGTCGAGCCGGCGACAGATATCGCGGACCGCGAGCAGATCCCGCTCGCGCAGACAAAAGCCCTGCTGGCAAGCCCGGGCCCGACTGACGAACAATTGCACCGCCGAGTAGCCCATGGCTTGCTCGACGCTGTGCAGTGCCGACGCCGGTGGCACCGCCAGGGGGGGCAGGCGCTGTACGTATTCATCGCAGGCCGCCAGCGGCTCGCGGCTGGTGACCAGCAGCGACAGCCGCGGTGCCGCCGCCAGCAACTGCCCGGTCAGGGCCCGGCAGTCGTCACGCAACTGATCGCAGTTGTCCAGCACCACCAGGGTATGCCGTTCGGCCAGGCCGTTCAGGTCGTTGTCCAGTTCCAGGCTGCGCGCCAGTTGCCCGACCACCTGCGCCGGATCCTCGAGCGTGGCCAGGTCGATCATCCACACACCATCGCGGTAGTGCTGCAACAGCAGTTCGGCGACCCGCAGCGCGGTGGTGCTCTTGCCGACACCGGCCGGTCCGGTCAGGGTCATGAAGCGCCGCACCGGCAACTGACGCACCAGGCTGCCGACCAGCGAATCGCGTCCGGTCACCGGCGTCAGCCGGGCCGGCAGATTGTGCTGGGGCCTGAGTGCGGTTTCCAGCAGGACCGGCAACGCCGCCTGTTCGCGCTGCACCGAGGCAATGAAGCTGTAGCCGCGCTGCGGAACGTTGATGATGTAGCGCTGACCACCCTCGCCGTCACCCAGGGCCCGGCGCAAGGCGGCAATGTGCACACGCAGGTTGATTTCCTCGACCACCGAGGTCGGCCAGACACGGGCGATCAGTTCGTCCTTGCTGACCACACTGCCCGCCTGTTCGAGCAGCACCTGCAGAATATCCAGCGCACGGCCACCCATGCGCAGCGGTCGCTCGCCTTCCAGGACCAGTCGCTGGCGCAGGTGAAAGGCATAGGGGCCAAAGCGCAGCAGCGCATCGCCCGCCCATTGTCTGAGGCTGTTCATCTATACTCGCGGGCCCGAGCCGGCCCCGACATCGACGTGGCCAGAGCCGACGCGCGAAGTGTTCCAGCGGACCCACACCTCCCTTGCGAAATATCCGCATCCATCTTGGCAGGCATGGGTGACGGAACAACCGTCCCTGGGGGAGCGTTACGGACTTCCCGGTGCGCGAGGCGGACAAACGTGCCTCAGCTGAACTGCTCGCGGTACTGGATGGGGGTCAGCCCGAGTTTTTCACCGAACAGGAAACGCATGTGTCGCACGCTGCCGAAACCGCTCTTGTAGGCCACGGTCTTGAGCGGCAGGTCGGTGCTTTCCAGCAGGCTCCGGGCGTAATCGATGCGGGCGTTCTGGACGAACGCCATGGGCGTCATGTTCGTCTCGCGCAGGAACATGCGCGAGAAATGGCGTGGGCTCATGTTCACCAGGGCAGCCATGCTCTGGATGCTGAACGCTTCGTCGAGGTGTTCGAGCACATGGTTCTGCACCCGGGTCACCGGCGTCTGCTGCGGTGCGACCGCCGCGGTCAGCGGGCTGAACTGCGCCTGCCCGCCATGACGCTTCATCACCACCAGCAGGACCTTCGCCACGTCCTGGGCGACCTTCTTGCCGTGGTCCTCGGCCACCACCGCCAACGCCAGGTCGATACCGGCAGTGACACCACCGGAGGTCAGCAGCCTGCGATCGCGCAGGTAGATCCGATCGGTCTCGACCATGGCCGCGGGAAAGGCCTTGACCAGGCGCTCGGTGTAGTTCCAGTGGGTGGTGACACGGTGGCCGTCGAGCAGACCGGCATGCCCCAGCACAAAGGCCCCCGTGCAGACCGAACCATAGCTGGTGGCCTTTTCGGCCGCCTGCCGCAGCCAGTCGACCAATTGCGGATGGGTCCGGTTGTAGCCACCGGGACCGCCCGGGACCAGCAGCAGGTCGTAGGCCGAAGGCGGCTGGTCGAGGCCCTGGTCGGCCTGGACGCGCACGCCGTTGGAGGCGCGCAACGCTCCCGGTTCGCTGCCAATGGTCAGGAGCTGATAGTGGTCAGCGGGCTTGAGGTAGCGGTTGGCCATGGAGAACACCTCCATGGGCCCGGCCATGTCGAGCAGCAGAAAGTCAGGAAACAGCACCATAGCCACGGTTTTCATTGCTTGGACATCACTTCACTTTCAACGGGGAGCGCCCACACGATCACCCGGGGGATGGCTACCCGGCGCGACTGTGGTGCATGGCAAGGATACAGGAGGGGCGACCCAGACTGTCAACTGGAGAGAGACGGTCTTTCAATTTCCATCTACTTATTGAACTGATGAGTAAACATTAAGCTGCTCCTCACTCGGACGAATCCACGTCCCCCAAGGAGAATTCATCATGCTCACGCTTCGTAAAGCTTCCGACCGCGGCATTGCCAACCATGGCTGGTTGAAGTCGTTCCACACCTTTTCCTTTGCCAACTATCGCAACCTCAACGAGCAGGGTTTTTCCGACCTGCTGGTGATCAACGATGACCGCGTCGCGGCCGGCAAGGGCTTCGGCCAGCATCCGCACCGGGACATGGAGATTTTCTCCTATGTGCTCGAAGGGGCCCTGGAACACAAGGACACCCTGGGCACCGGTTCGGTGATCCGCCCCGGCGACGTGCAACTGATGAGCGCCGGTACCGGCGTGGCCCACAGTGAGTTCAACCACTCCCACGACGAGCTGGTGCACTTCCTGCAGATCTGGATCGTGCCCGACGTCAGTGGCGCCACCCCACGCTATCAGCAGCAGCATTTCAGCGAAGAACAGAAGCGTGGCCGTCTGGCCCTGATCATCTCCCCCGATGGCGACCAGGGCTCGTTGAAGGTCCGCCAGGACGCGCGGGTCTATGCCGGCCTGATCGATGGCAAGGAAAGCGCCAGCCTGGAACTGGCCGAGAACCGCTACGCCTATGTCCACGTCGCCCGCGGCAGCGTCGAGCTCAACGGCCTGGTGCTGCAGACCGGTGACGGCGTGCGGGTTCGTCAGGAACGCCTGCTGACCCTGGCCAATGGCGTGGATGCCGAAGTGCTGGTGTTCGACCTGCGCCCCGAAGAACTGCCGCAAATGCCATGAGGCCAATCGACAGCCCGGGGGCCTGTTGCCCTCGGGCCGTACCCATGGGCCGGCTACCCGCAGGCCCGCGCTTGTGGCATCAGACCGCTGGTTGTGTTCGGCATCGCCCGTGGCATGCTGAGCTGCAACCTGCAAGCCGCCACGGTCAGTGTGCTCGCTCGTCAGCTGGATACCCCCTCCAACCTGTGCCCGGTGCCGGGAGCGGTGATCGTCTGCGCGGGCATGGGACTGTCCGGGCGCTCGCTGCCCATGCCAGACCAAGGCAACGCGCCCCTGACCGGCCGGCTGCGGCGCATACCGCTCGACCCGTCATGACGACCAGGCAGGACGGGGCCGAACGCCTGCCAAGCGCCTGCCGGAGGGTACCGTCAACCCGGTACCCACCTAATTTTTCAATCGACCCCATTAGTTTTTCAAATTGCCCCTGTCGACAAGCGGTGGCCTAATTGGAGCTTTGTCATGGAAGGCTCCCACATGGAAAACGTTAGAGCTTCAAGCGCTCATGCCGTCTGGCTGATGGTCAGCGTGGTACTGGTCGCACTCAATCTGCGGCCCTCGATGGCCGCTGTCGGCCCGCTGCTCTCGGCGATTCGCGGTGATATCCCACTCAGCTTCAGTGCTGCCGCCCTGCTGACCATGTTGCCAGTCATGGCCATGGGCCTGGCAATGTTTCTCGGCATGCGCCTGGCCCTGCGCTTCGGCGAACACCGCACCATCGTCGTGTCGCTGCTGGTGATCGGCCTGGCCACCGCTTCGCGGCTGTACCTGAACAGCACCACCGAGCTGATCCTCAGTGCGGTGCTGGCCGGCCTCGGGATCGCCCTGATCCAGGCGGTGATGCCGGCGCTGATCAAGTCACGCTTCAGCAACAACGTCTCGCTGTTCATGGGGGTGTACGTCACCTCGATCATGGGCGGCGCGGCGGTGGCGGCTTCGTTCTCGCCCTTCGTCCTGGCCCAGACCGGCAGTTGGCGCATCAGCCTGGCGATCTGGGCGTTGCTGGCGCTGGTGGCGCTGGTCATCTGGTACGCCCAGCGCTCGGCGGTACCGGCCTTGCCACAGGCGCCCGGCAAAACCCGGCAGGAGTCGTTCGCCGGTAACTCGCGGGCCTGGCTGCTGGCGATTTTCTTCGGCCTCGGCACGGCGTCCTATACCTGCGTGCTGGCCTGGCTGGCCCCCTACTACGTGGAGAAAGGCTGGAGCGAACAGAGCGCCGGCCTGCTGCTGGGCCTGCTGACCGCCATGGAAGTGGTGTCCGGCCTGGTCACCCCGGCGCTGGCCAACCGCAGCCAGGACCGGCGCCTGGTGCTGGCCGTATTGCTGGGGCTGATCATCGCCGGTTTCTGTGGCCTGATCCTCAGCCCGCAACACTTCACCCTGCTCTGGCCCTGCCTCCTGGGCCTGGGTATCGGCGGCCTGTTCCCGATGAGCCTGATCGTCTCCCTCGATCACCTGGAAGACCCCCGCCGCGCCGGTGGCCTGACCGCCTTCGTGCAGGGCATCGGCTACCTGATCGCCGGCCTGTCGCCGCTGATCGCCGGGGTGATCCGCGACCAGTTGGGCAGCTTCGAATGGGCCTGGTGGTCGCTGGCCGCGGTGATGGCCGTGATGATCCTGATGGTGCTGCGGTTCAACCCCAAGCATTACGCCCAGCATATCCGCTAGTCATCGACGGTCCTTTCAAGCCAGGTCGCCCGGCATGGCTTGAAAGGACCGCCTCTTCTGCTGCGACACCCCCCTGCCCCGTCTGTCCCTGTTCAAACCGGGCACGGGGCATTCGCCCACCCGGGCCACTCACCCTCATTCCTGGAGAAACTCATGAAACAAGTCGGTTTCGCTGCCGCACATTGGGGCATGCTGATCTGGGCGCTGCTGATCGCTGCGTCATTCTTCGCTGCCGCCGAAGTCGGCCAATCGATTGACCCGATCCTGCTGACCGGGTTGCGCCTGCTGTTTTCCGCGCTGCTGTTCCTGCCGCTGCTGCTTCTGAACAACAAGTCTGCGCTGACCGCCAGGGGCCTGCTGGCCCACGCCGTGCTGGGCCTGCTGCTGGCGGCGTATTTCGGTTCGCTGTTCGAGGCGTTGCGCTATACCACGGCGGTCAACACCGCGACGCTGTACACCCTGGTGCCGCTGATGACCCTGGGCTTCGAGGCCTTTCTGTTGCCCAGCGCCAGCCTCAGGGCGCGCCTGCTGCCGATGACGCTCGCCGCGGTGGGCGCCGTGCTGCTGATTCTCAAGGGGGCCGCTCCGGGCGAGTTGCCCGCCCCCTACCCGGTGATCGTCTTCATCATCGGCTGCCTGGCGATGGCGCTCTACTCGCCCCTGAGCCAGCGCTTCAAGAACAAGGTGCTCAAAGGACGCGACCCGGTGGCGATGACCTTCTGGAACATGCTCTTCGGCTCGCTGTTTCTGTTGGTGTTCTGCGTATTCAGCGGTGGCTGGCGCAGCGGTGCGCTGCTGACGGGGCGGGATCTGTTCTGGCTGGTGTACCTGGCGCTGTTTGGCACCCTGGCGACCTTCTGGCTGCTGCATCGGGCCATCGGGGTGATCGCCCCGTCGACCGTGATTTCCTATGTCTACCTCAATACCCTGTTCGTGACCCTGTTCCACTGGTTCTGGCTGGGCCAGCAACCGACGCTGGTGGAAGCCGTCGGTGCCGTGCTGGTGGGTGTCGGCATGGGCGCACTGGTGCTGGGCAGCCGTAGCACCAAGCCGGTCCTGGCCTGAGAAACCTCAGCGCAGGACGGTGCCCCGGGGCGCCACCGGGGCCCAGCGTTCCAGTTGACGCTCAAGGAGCGCCGCCACCGCCAGCAGACGCGCTTCCTGCCAGTGCGGCCCCACCAGCTGGATGCCGATCGGCAGGCCGGTGTCGGGATCATGGCCGGCGCGAATGACCACCGCCGGCGAACCCGACAGGCTGAACGGGAACACGAAAGCGTAGCGATCGCGGTCTTCCAGCGACTCGCCATGGGCGAAGGCGACGTCCGGGTACACCGGACAGATGAACAGGTCGTGCTCGGCGAAAAACTTCGCCAACTGGTAGCGGAAGGTATCGATGGCGATCCAGTCACGCTTGAGCTCATCCACGCTCAACTCGACCTGCTCACTGCGCCGAACCAGTTCCGCCGTGGCCGGGGTATAGGCCTGCTTGCCCATGGCCTGGAACAGTTTCTGCCAGCCACGGCCGGCGTCCGCGCCGGTGATGAACACCCGCCAGAGGATATCGCAGGCTTCGTCGAGCATCGAAGGGAGCGCCGGACTCACGTCGGCGACCACACCTTGCAGGCAGGCCTCGACGCGCTGCAGCGCCTCTTTCACCGCGGCGCTGGCCCGGGTCCGGCTGGACTCCCAGGACAGTGCCACCCGCAGCTCGCCCAGGGGTTTGCTCTGGGCGAACGGCACATCGACCGTATCCGGATCCTGGCCGTCGGCCCCGCTGATCAACGGCCCGAGCAGCGCCAGGTCGTCGACATAGCGGCCCATCACGCCAAACGCCGAGGTCAGGTGGAACAGCCCGGAGCGGTCGTTGGGGAACTGGCCGGTCAGGGGCACCCGCCCCTGGGTCAGCTTGAGCCCGCAGATACCGTTGAAATGCGCCGGAATCCGCACGCTGCCACAGGCGTCCGAGGCCAGCCCGGCCGGTGAGCAACCGGCGGCGATGGCCGCCGCCTCACCGCCGCTGCTGCCACCGGCGGAACGCTGGGCATCGTAGGGATTGAGCGTGCGCCCGTACAACAGGTTCTCGGTTTCGAAGGCCATGCACAGCTCGGGCACGTTGGTGATGCCGAGAATGATCGCACCGGCTTCGCGCAGCCGCGCGACCACCGTGGCGTCCTGCCGGCTGGGCTCGCCGAGCAGTTCCTCCAGGCCGCGCGACATGCGGAAGCCGCGCACGTGGCAGACATCCTTGATCGTCAGCGGTACCCCGTGCAGAGGGCCGAGAAACCTGCCGCGGCTGGCCAGTTCATCGGCTTCCCGGGCCTGGCGCAGCAACTCGTCGAGGGACTCGAGCTGAATCACGGCATTGATCGCCTGGTTGCGCTCGGCGATGCGTTGCAGATAGAACTCCAGCAGCTCGACGCTGGTCAGCGCGCCGCGGCGCAGCAGACCGGCCATTTCCCGCAGGGTCAGGGTATCCGGATTGAACATGCTCACCCCTCCGCCTTGCTGCGCAGCAGCTTGTTGGGGATCTGATACATGTTGCGCACCACCAGGGAGAACGCCTTGATCCCCAGCCTTGGCCGCCGGGCGATGGCTTCCAGCGCCTCCTCGGTCATGGTCAGCACATGGCGCAGGGCCTCGGGCGTGATGTTCAGTGGCGGGTAGAAACGCAGCACCGGACGCCGGGCCTTTTCATTCATCGAATGCCCGGCATGGATACCGCGCTTGCCCAGTTCCATGCTCATCAGTGCCTCATACACCGAACCGCGCAGACGCAGGCCGGTCATCAGGCCCACCCCCGGGACATCCTCGATGATAGCCGGATAGCGCTCGGCCAGTCGTTGCAGGCCATGGCGCAGCAGGCCGCCGTTGATCCGCGACTGCTCGACCAGGTCGTGCTCCTCGATGTAGTCGATGGCCGCCAGCGCCGAGGCGCAGGCCACCGGATGGCCGCCATTGGTGCGCTGGTCGGGTTCGATCTCGGCCAGCGGGAACTGCCGGCTCAGCCGCTGGCTGTACATGGCGCAGGCGAACGAGGTGTAGCCACCGGTCAGGCCCTTGGAGAGGATCATGATGTCCGGCACCACGTCGTCATACTGCACCGCGAACCATTTGCCGCAACGGCCGAAGCCGGTCTGGATCTCGTCGGCCACCAGCAGGGTCTCGGTCGCATCGCACAAGGCGCGGATGTTGGCCATGTAGCCCACCGGCGGCACCTGCAGGTGCGCCCCCCCGAGAATCGGCTCGACATACACCGCGCACACGCCCTCGCCCACCGCTTTCTGCAGGGCGGCGAAGTCGCCGTACGGCACGTAGGTCACCTGTGGGGCATGGGTGCCATAGCTGCGATGGTGCTGTTGCTGGCCAAGGATGCTCATCGCCGCCAGCGTCTTGCCGTGGTAGGAGTCGCCCATCACCACGATGCCGCGGCGGTTGCTCTGTACCTTGAGCACATAACGCAGGCTCTGTTCGATGGCCTCGGCGCCCGAAACCATGTACTGGACATCCCCCCATTCGCCCGGTACCACATCCCGCAGGCGCTCGGACAAGGCATGCTGCAGCGGGTGCACACGTCCTTCCGGGACCCAGGCCATGCGGTTCAGCTGGTTCTGCACCTGCTCGCGCACCAGCGGGTTGCGATGGCCGACGATGAACACGCCATAACTGCAGGCACAGTCGATGAAACGCTTGCCGGCATGGTCAGTGACGTAGATACCGTCGGTGTGCTGCTCGACGCTGGTCTTGCCCAGGCGGTAGAGCTTGGCTGCCGAGGCGCTCCAGTGGCGCTGGCAATCGTCCAGCAGTTGTTCATGCGGCAGAGTTAAGGACATGGCTGAGAGTCTCCTTGATGATCTGGGCGGCACGCTGGACAGGTTCGGGGCGCGCGGTAACCGGGCACCGCAGAATCAGTTCGCGGCCCCGTGGCACGGTGACGTAGACACCGCGTTCGTAAAGGATCTGGCACAATTGGGCCGGTTTCAGATCGCCCGCCAGCGGCAGGCTGACCCAGCCTCCGTAGGCCACCGCCCCCAGCGGAGCGAGCGTCTGAGCCAGCAGCCGACCGTTGTCCAGGCACTGCCTGGCACAGTCATGCTGACGCACATAGTCGAGCGCGGTCAGCGCGGCCAGGCAGGCCATCGGATTGCCCGCAGTGGTGCTCCCGTGTTTCGCCGGGCTGCTGCGGCCATAGACCTGGTAGGCCATCTCTTCGCTACAGGTGTAGGTACCGATGGGAATCGCCCCACCGCCCAACGCCCCGCCCAGCACCACGATGTCCGGGCTGTTCTGGTAGCGCTGGAAGCCGAACAGCTGGCCCAGGCTGCCCAGGCAGGTCTGCACATCGACCGCGATCACCGGTGCCGAAGCCTTGGCGGCGCGGGCATACAACTGGTCGAGCAGCGCCTGATCGATCAGCCGCAGGCGACCGCCCTCGTCGATCACCGTGCTGGTATGGCAAACCGCAAAGCAGTCGGCCCAGTCGACCTTGTCCAGGTCGGCGACCTGCTGGATCGCCACCCGCTCGAAGCCGAGGAAACGCTGGATTTCCTGATAGTCCGTCGATGTGCTCAAGCAGCGCCCGTAGCTCAACGAGCCGTAGTCGCCGCCCTGGATGAAGACGATGGTGTTGCCCTTGGGCTTGAGGCCCTTGCACAGTTTCAACGCACCTTCGAACGCCTCGTCCCCGGAACTGCAGACATAGGAGCTGACCAGCGGCGCGGGCAACAGCTCGGACAGGGTGCGGCACAGGCCGATCAGCGGCTCGGACATCAGCACGCGATTGGACAGCCCCATGAGGCCGGCCTGGCGGCTGACGGCCTCGATCACCTGAGGTACCTGGAAACCGAAACCGCCGCTCAAGTCGATGATCTTGCGACCCTCACCGTCGGTATAGGTCTCGTACTGGCCGGTAATGATCTGTTTGTCAGTATTTTTCATGAAAAGCTCTCAACGGTAGCTCAGGGCATTGAAGATGCGTCGACGGTCATCGACGATGGCCTGACGACCATGCATGACCCGGCGGTTGTCGATCATCACCATGTCGTGGTCGCGCCAGCCGACCGGGTAGGTTTCCTGGGCAGTCACCGCGGCGATTTCGGCCAGGAACTCGGCCGGGATCGGCAAGCCGGAGACGGTATCGATCACCGGCGCCTCATAGTTGAAGGACGGGCCGAGAATGCTGTTGGCGAAAGCCGGACGCTGGCTGAATTCGGAGACCAGGATCGCCGGCGTGCTGAAGGCGTAGTGGATCGAGTCGTCGGCCGGGTTGAAGGTGATCTGCGTGCGTGGGTCATCACCGGTGATCTGCAACAAATCCTCGATGGTCACCGCGGACGGATCCGAGAGCGTCGAGGAATAGTGGCAGACCAGCCGACGCCATTTGTCTCCGGCCACGGTGCGGCTGTAGCGGATCGAGTTGTGCTCGAAGAACTCGCGGCACTCGGCCGACAATTTCCCCAGGACCTTCTCGCCATCGCACAGGGTGGTCTGCGAGCCCTTGCGCGGTGCTTCCTGGCAGTAGAACCAGGTGATGTCGGGCCAGAACGGCGAGTTGCCGTTCTCGCAGTGCAGGCCGACCGCATCGCGCCCGGCATCCACCAGTTGCGCCGCGCCGCCGACCATGACCCGTGCCGGGTCCAGGCTCAACCGCGAACTGTTCTGGCGCACGAAGGCACTGAAGTCTTCGGCGCTGTGGATGCAATTGCGAAACAGCACGATGCCGTAGTGGCCAAGCAGTTCATACAGCTCGGGCTTGCCCAGGCTGGTGAAATGCCGGGGCTCGATAATCGAGACGGCGGGACTTTCAGAGTGATAGGCAGGCGAGTTCATGGGTTGCATTCCCTTGCAGTGTGGAGAAAACAGTGGCGATGTCGGCGCGCTTCGGGCGGCCGGTCACGGTGTAGAGCTGTTCGAGCAGCGGATCGTCCTTGGTCAGCAGCCACAGGCGGCTGGGCCGCTCGATGTCGGAAAAGCGTCGCGCCGACCAGTGGGCCAGTTCGGTCCGCTCCGGCAGAGACTCGACGCAGAGCAGGGCCACCAGGCCATGCTCTTCATCGAAAAACACTGCGGCGTCGCGTACCCCCGGGTACTCGCGGTATTCCAGCTCGACCTGCTCCGGGCTGACGTTGCGGCCGTTGGGCAGGCAGATCACATTCTTCTTGCGCCCGTGGACGTACAGGTAGCCATCGGCATCCAGCGAGCCCAGGTCGCCGGTGTCCATCCAGCCATCCTCGGACATCGAACAGGCACTGGGGTCCAGGCCCGAATAACCGCTGAACAGCGAGCTGCTCTTGACCTCGATGGTCTGGTCGGCGCCGATGCGCACCTGGACGTGCGCCAGCGGTTTGCCGACGCTGCCCAGACGCTGGTGCAAGGCAGTGTTCATGCTCACCACCGAGGCGTTCTCGGAGAGCCCGTAGCCCTGGAACACCGGGATCCCATCCTCGGCCAGGGCCTTGAGAATGTCGACGCTGACCGCCGCACCGCCACAGGTGATGTGCACACCCGAATGCAGGTAGCGCGACAGTCGCTCACCCGGCTCGTCGCCCTGGGCCAGTTGTTCGTAGAAACGGTTGAGCATCACCGGCGGCACGGTCATCGCCGTCGGCTCGACCCGCAGCAGCCAGTCGATCAGACGTTGTGGCGAAGCCCCCGGCTCCCCCAACAGCGGCTCCGCTTCCGGCAGGAAGAACACCGTCCCCCCTGCGAGCAGCGGCAGGTAAGCAGCGGTGACCTGTTCCAGCAGCAGGCTCAACGGGACCAGCGACAGGTAGCGACGGTGGGCATCGGCAGGCATCCCCTGACGCAACGAGGCCAGCACGGCCCCTACCGCCGCCGTGCTCAGGCGCACCCCCTTGGGCCGGCTGGTGGTGCCCGAGGTATGGATGATCTTGCAGATCCACTCGTCATCGCCCGCCACATTCAGCAGCGGCTGCTCGATGGCCGGCAGGTCGAGCCGGCGCAGACGCTCCTCGGGGAAGTCCAGCAGCCAGCGCTCGGTCAAGGTACGCAGCCCCGCGTGATCGACCAGGAAGCCATCGCAGCGCGTGGCCAGGTGCTCGGCCTGGGACTGACTGAAGGCCAGTGGCAAGGGCAATGCGGTGATGCCGGCGAACAGGCAGGCCAGGTCGGCCACCAACCAGTCACTGCTGTTGCGCGTTGCAATACCCAGCACCACCCGCTCACCCGCGCTGCCGGCACTGAAGCGCCGTTGCAGCTCGGCGGCCAGGTTCAGGGCTCGCTGCTCCAACTGGCCATAAGTCAGGGTGCCCCCCTGCTCCAGGCCGTTTGCCGCACAATCGACCGCGCAGATGGCATCGCGATTGACCTGCAAGGCCTGCCGCAAGTCGGCAATGAATGCACCGCTCATGGTTGCGCCCTCGCTGGCAGGTCGGTCGGCAACTGGCTGAACAGCGTATTGAGGGTCAAGGCGGCGAAGCGCGAGCGTTGCGGGTCGACGCGAATGAAACCGGTCACCGGCTGTTTCGAGTAGTAGCTGCCCCAGCTCTTGCCGTCGTCATTGACCAGACGGTCCGGATCGGCGGCGAGCAGCGGCTCGAACACGATCTGGCAGCTCTCCATCATCTCCCGCACCCGCGGTGTGACCGTGCACAGCAGGTAATGGGCGCCCATGCACCAGGCCAGCAGCGGGATCATGTTGACCATGATGATGCCCGCGGTCAGATGGTGGGAAATCAGGTTGCCAATTTCGGCGATGTTCGAGCGATCGATGGTCTTCTCGAAGCGCCGCGACAGAATCACCTCGATCGGCTCCGACAGGTACTGTTCGGAGAACAACGTCCGGTGATCGGCAAACGTTATACCGGCGCAAGAGAGAATCTGCTCATCGGCATCCTGCGTCAAAGCAAAGTACTGCGGGTTGGGTTCTACACTGGCCTTATAAGAGCTGCGAAATTTTTCTTTCACAACTTCCGTCGCCTGTATCCACAACGGTGTCTGATTTTCCGTGACACGTACCAACATTTCGTCCTCCTCCGTCCCTGTGCAGGGGTAATCAAAATGTGAGACGCGAATATAGGGAGGAGGCTTCGCCGAGGCTATTTAAAAAATAAATTGCTTCCGCTAATATACAAATAGAATGAATCACTGGAATGTGACGAATTAGCGCCATTGGATTTTCATCGAGACGGATCTCTTATGCTCAATAGCAATTTGCTTAGAAAGCTGGACATGCAGGACCTGATGGTATTTGTTGCGATATATGAGCAGAGCAGCGTTACCGAGGTGTCCGAAACCCTTTGCGTCAGCCAGTCCACCGTCAGCTACTGCCTGAAGAAGCTGCGTACCAGCTTCGAGGACGAACTGTTCATCCATACCCGCAATGCCATGTGGCCCACCAGCAAGGCCACCAGCATGTACAGCCATGTCATCAACATCCTTAAAAGCATCAATCTCTGTCATTCGGAAACAAAGCCATTCGATCCGGCAAAGAAAGAGATAACGTTCAACATCTGCGCTCCCGAGTATTTCGAGTTACTGATACTTCCGACACTTCTGAAAAGTTTCATCAAAAGCAGTTTCCCGGTCATCATAAACGTTCACAAGTTCAACAAGGATATCCCCGCGGAAAAACTTTCAGACGGCCGCCTCGACCTGGTAATTTGTTCCGGGCCAAACTTTCACCGCGACGCCAGAAACTTCAAGTCAAAAGTACTGCTCGACGATGATCTGGTCTGTGTCGTCGACAAGAAATTCACCCCCACCGGAAACAAATTCAATCTGGAAAGTTTTGTTGCCCGCCAGCATGTATTTCCCACGCCCTGGATATCGGATACCAACATGGTCGATGGCTGGCTGGGCAAACAAGGCTATACCCGACAGATCGTCGCCCGTTCCAACAGTTATGTGGCGGCACTGGAAATGATCAACGGGACGGAACTGGTCCTGACCCTGCCCCGGCGCATCCAGATGCTCATCTGCGACGAGACGAAATTCGCCTTCTGCAAGCCGCCGGTGGGCCTGCCCAGCTTCACCATGGACATGCTCTGGGACCGCAAGAGCGGCCAGAACAGCGCCAGTGCCTGGCTGCGCGAGCAGATCGCCAAGGTCTGTGCCTGAAAGGCCTGCCCCACTTCGGACCAGTGCCCTTGCCCGGCACCGGTCCCGCCTTGCCGGAGTTGCACCGCATGAGTGCAATTGATTAGCAACAGCATATGTATCTTTTAAGCAACAGCAGGTATTAATTGAAAAACGTCGGACAATCTATCCATTACGATGCTCCGCCGCACCAAAAAGAGACATCACTGTCCACAGCGCCGGAAGATATCCTTTTAATCCTCTTGCGCCGGGTTCGGATCACCTGCCCTCTTTAAATAGGTTTTCCCCCAGTGGACAGGCAATCTCGGCAATATATTGGCGCCATTGCCTTGTTAATACTCTTTTGCAAATACTGCCATGCCCTTGTTGGCCCAATCGTAGGACAACCGTACTCCCAATACCGCAGGCTCAATAAGCCCGAACGGAACGGCCCCAATCCTTCGACCCGCCCAAGGGGGATAACCGTTCCTTTGCACGCAACACGCGAAGTATTTTCTTACGGCCACCGGAGAACGCACTGACTATCTCACCTGGGGTATCCGGTTCAATTATGTGATCAGGCTTGTTGCCAGGGGCAGAAGGCCCCTTTAGTGGCTTCAATCTTCGAGGCCAGGATATGAACAACGTGCAGACATCCCATGAACGCATCACCCGAAGGACCCGGGGCCGTCGCCAGGGCCTGGGAGGCGAAATGCAAAATCCTGCATCAAGATCCGCCCTGATTCGCGTCGAGAAGCAGATGAATCAGAAGATTGCCGACCTGGGCCAGAGCCTGCGAGCCCCGATCAGGGAGCTGCAAGGCTCGGTCAGGGAACTGCAAGGCGCGGTCAGGCAGCAAGGTGAGCAGATAGCTACCCTGGCCAAGGCCGTCTCCGTGCAAGGGGTTGAGCTTCGAGCGGAAATCAGGGAGCAAGGCAGTGAATTCCGCCTTGCGATGGAGAAACAAGGCCACGAATTTCACCTGGCCCTGGAAAGACAAGGCCACGAGTTGCGTGGTGAGATCGAAAAACAGGGGCATGAACTGCGCAGTGCGATGGAGGAACAAGGCAACGAACTACGCACGGCCATGGAGAAACAGGGCAACGAACTGCGCATGGCCATGGAGAAACAGGGCAACGAACTGCGCATGGCGATGCAGAAACAAGGCAATGACCTGCGTATGGCGATGGAAAAACAAGGTAACGAACTGCGCGCAGCCATCAAGGATCAGGGCTTCACGTTGAAGACGTCGATCACCGAATTGAAAATGGACACCGAATCAAGATTCAAACTGGTGTACTGGCAGCTAGGCATCATCTTTGCGGTTCTGATGCTCCCGCTGGGCCGGCTCGCCTTCGACATGATTTTTGGCCAATAGCGGCTCAACCTGGCAGCCCGATCCTTGTTGGCCGCCATTGCCTCCCCCCTCCCCGTCAGTTGGCGACAGCCGCGAATCAGGATGTGCGCTGAGCCTCGCTGCGGGGAGCGGTCCGGTCGATCAGGCGAATACTGTCACGCCCGCCACGCTTGGACTCGTAGAGTGCCGCATCGCTGCGTTCGATCAGGGCCGCCAGGCTGCTGGGCGGCTGGTCGAACAGATTGGCGCCGATGCTGAGGGTCACCGCCTGGGGCGTGTCGAACGTCTGGCGAACAGCCTGCTGAAACTGGTCACGCAGCGTGCTGCCCAGATGAATGACCTGCTCACCCGACGTGCCGCCCAGCAGAATGACGAACTCGTCTCCGCCCAACCGGGCAGCCAGTGCACCTTCGGGCAACACCGAACGAATCATCTCGCTCAGCGCCACGAGCAGGCGATCGCCGGCCGTATGACCGTAGAGATCGTTGACCAGCTTGAAGTTGTCGACATCGATCAGCAGCAATGCTCCCGGCCGGGTATCCGAGACCTCTTCGAGCAGGCGCGGCGCACGCACTTCGAGGGCCCGACGGTTGTACATGGCGGTCAACGGATCACGGGCCGCCAGTCGGGCAATACGCTTTTCCCGGCGATATCGTTCGGTGCCGGTCATCGATAACGCAATCAGCATGATCGCCATCGCCCCCTCGACCAGCGAAATCTGGATGATCTCGCCACGAAACGCGGCAAGGTCGATCAAAGTGCCCGGGATGATCGTCGACAAGGCCTTGATCAGATAGAAAACCCCGTGGATCAGCAACACATAGCGCAACTGCACCGCCCCCACACTCAACGACTTGCCATGGGGGCGCAGGAGAAAGCTGGCACGCAAGGTCACCAGGGCAACCATCAACGAATTGACCAGCATCATGATCTTCGACCACGACGGGTCATTGGGCAGAAACAGCATGGCGACCCAGACCACGACAACCAGTAACCAGCTACGGGAGAGCCGGGTTTCGGTGAACCGCGCAACCCCCATCAGGAAAAACCAGTGCGCGGTCACCAGCAGGCCGTTGGCGAACCAGATACCCAGCAGCAGAAAACCGCTTCCACGCAGCAGGGCGAGAGTCGAGCCGATGCTGATCGTTGCGAAACCCGAACTCCAGAACAGCAGTGATGGCTCACGAACACTGCGCCACTCGACCGCCAAGTACAACGCGGCGGCCGCCGCCAGGGCGATCGTGAGTGTCAACAACGTGACGGGGTCAAGCGACATAGACGGACTGGCCTTTCTGACTTACGGGACAAAAGCGTCAATCATAATGCTTTTCATTGCAGACAGCCTGCCCATAGATGGCTTTTTGCCAACTTTCTGACGGACTGAACGCCTAGATCGGGAAGTCTTCGATGACTTGCCTGACCCGCGCCAGCACCGCTGGCAACTGTGCCGACGGCACTGAGCTCAGCCCCAGGCGCAAGGCATGCGGCGCATGCCGGGTGGTCGCATAGGCCTCGGCCCTGGACACGGCAATGCCGTTTTCGGCCAGAGCGGTGGCGATGCGATCCATGCGCAATGCTTCCGGCAAGCGGAGCCAGAGAAACAAAGAGGCCGGGTGAGCGATGATCTCCATGCCGGCCAATACCTCCCGGGCGATGACCTGCCGACGGCGGGCCTCGTCGCGCAGCCAGCTTTCCTGACGGGCGGCGGTGCCATCGGCGATCCAGCGGGTGGCCATGGCGGTGACCACACTGGGCATGCTCCAGGAACTGGCACGAATCACTTCCTTCACTCGAGCGGCACAAGCCGCAGGCACCACGACGAAACCGAAGCGCAGCCCGCTGGCCAGGCTCTTGGACAGGCTGGAGACATACAGGGTGCGCTCCGGTGCCAAGCTCAGCAGCGCCGGCGGTGCCTCGTCAACCAGATAGGCGTAGCCGGCATCCTCGATCAGCAGGCAATCATGCCGACGGGCAATCGTCACCAGCCGCTGGCGTTGGCTCGCGTCCAGCACCCAACCCAACGGATTGTGCAACGTGGGCATGGTGTAGATCGCCCGAATCCGTCGCTGCCGACACACCTCCTCGAGCGCGTCCAGGTCCGGCCCGTCACTCAAGCCCGGAACAGGCTGCAACACCAGCCCGTGGACACCGGCCAGCATCCTGAAGCCGGGATAGGTCAAGGCATCGACGGCCACCTCGTCATGCGGTCGGAGCAAGGCTCGCACGCAAACGTCCAGCCCCTGCTGCGCACCGTTGACCAGGAACACCTGTTGCGCGTCAACCGCCAGGCCGCGTGCCCTGGCCAGGAACTCGCCGACGATGCGCCGCTCGTGGCGCCGCCCGCCCGGCGGCTGCTGGTGCAGCAATGCCGCCAGGTCGCCGCTGTTCGCCAAGTCGCGCAACAGGCTGCGCAACTGTTCCGCCTGGCCCGGCCAGACGGGATGGTTGAACGACAGATCGATCGCACTGGCGCTCAGCCGCGCCTCATCGCCACTGTCCCATTCGCGCTGCTGGGGTCGATCACGCACGAAGGTGCCCCGCCCCGTCTCGCCGACCACCAGCCCCATGGCCTTGAGCCGGGCGTAGACCTTGCTCGCCGAGGCGATCGCCATGCCGTGCTGGCGGGCGAGCTGGCGATGGGTGGGCAACGGCGTGCCGGGTGGCAGGCGGCCACTGCGGATATCGGCCACCAGCGTTTCGAGCGCCCGGGAAACAGAAGAAACAGCCATCGGGGGATGTCCCTAGGACAATTTTTTGATTGTTCCATTCTAGGCGCACACACTGCAAACGCCCAATCGCTGGCACTCACTCGACAGGAGGTTGCATGACCGCACCCGTTCGTCCACTCCCGGTACTGGAGTACCTGCAGCGCCAGCTTGACGGCACGCTGGCTGAAAGTGACATCACCCATATGCAGTACCCCACGGCGATTTCCCGCCTGCTGGGCTTTCGTCTGGTCGCCATCGGCGAGGCCACGGCGACCCTGGCACTCGATGCCGATGCGGCGTTGCACGGCAACCAGCAGGGCACGGTCCACGGTGGGCTGCTGTGCGAGTTGGCCGACGCGGCCATCGGTACGGCCCATTCGACGTTGATGCAGGCAGCGCAAAGCTTTACCAGCATCGATCTCAAGGCGACCTTCCTGCGCCCGGTCTGGCAGTCGCGACTGCACGCCCGGGCCAGGGCGACTCACCTGGGCCGAACGATCAGTCATTATCTGTGCGAAATCGAACGCGAAGATGGCAAGCTCGTTGCCAGTATCACCAGTGCGGTGATGACGCTGCGCGACGAACAGGCCAGGGGCCGCTGAACGTGCGCAGCTCGGGAACGGACAGCCGTGACCTCAGAGATGATCCGCGTCGATCACTGCCTTGGCGAAGGCCTCTGGAGCCTCCTGCGGCAGGTTGTGACCGATACCGCCGCTGATCAGGCGGAACTCGTACTTGCCGGTGAAACGCTTGGCGTAATCCTCGGGCGCCGGATGCGGCGCGCCGTTGGCATCACCCTCGAGGGTGATGGTCGGCACGCTGATCGATGGCGCCGTGGCCAGTTTCTGTTCCAGCGCGTCGTATCGAGGCTCGCCCTGGACCAGGCCCAGGCGCCAGCGGTAGTTGAAGACCGTGATGTCGACATGGTCGGGATTCTCCAGCGCCTTGGCGCTACGGTCGTAGGTGGCATCGTCGAATGCCCATTTCGGCGAAGCCGTCTGCCAGATCAGCTTGGCGAAGTCATGGGTGTTCTTCTCGTAGCCGGCACGACCGCGGTCGGTGGCGAAATAAAACTGGTACCACCACTGCAATTCGGCCTTGGGCGGCAGCGGGTTCTTGCCAGCCGCCTGGTTGCCGATCAGGTAACCGCTGACCGAGACCAGCGCCTTGACCCGCTCCGGCCACAGGGCCGAGACGATATCCGCCGAGCGCGCGCCCCAGTCATAACCACCCAGCACGGCCTGCTTGATCTTCAGCGCGTCCATGAAGTCGATGACGTCGCTCGCCAACGCCGCGGGCTGACCGTTGCGCAGGGTTTTCGCGGAGAGGAAATGGGTATCGCCGTAGCCACGGGCGTAGGGCATCAGCACCCGGTAGCCCTTGGCGGCCAGCAACGGCGCGACGTTGTCATAGCTGTGAATGTCATACGGCCAGCCGTGCAGCAGAATCACCACCGGGCCATCGGCCGGGCCGGTTTCGGCATAGGCCACGTCAAGCAGCCCGGCCTTGATGTGCTTGAGGGGGCCGAAAGGCGAAGGTGCGGAGTGGGAGGTGCTGGCACTGGTCGCATCGACCGTTGCCGAGGCAGCCGCCTGCGCCTGGGTCGCCCCGAAAATGCCGAACAGGGCGAGTGCGAGCATCGACGAACCGGCCAGGCGGCCCAGGCCGTTCCTGTTGTTGTGCAGTGCCTTCTTCATGGTGATCTCTCCGTTGCCAGCCATGGGTCAGGGGTCTGGATGACGCCCTGCAAACCGTGGATGCATTTGACCGCCATGACGTATCCGGCCTGTGTCGAGTTCCGGGCCATTGGGAAAGCCTGTGTATCGCGCAACGGCCAGGATACACACTGATACAAAACCGCCTGCAAATCGCCTGTGTGCTACGCGAAGCCTGCCCCGCCCACAAGGTGTCGAGACAGGCGATGCCATGCACAGGGGCAAACCCTTTTCTCTATACCCAGCGCTTGAACAGCACGCTGGCATTCACCCCACCGAAACCGAAGCCATTGGACAGCGCATAGTCCATCGACAACGGTCGGGCCTGACCACGGACCAGGTCGAGCCCTTCGGCTGCCTCATCGGGGTTCTCCAGGTTGAGCGTCGCCGGTGCCACCTGATCGCGCAACGCCAACACCGTGAAAATCGCCTCGATGCCGCCGGCGGCCCCCAGCAGATGCCCGGTGGCGGACTTGGTCGAGCTGATCGCCGGGCCGCCCCGGGTACCGAACACGGCCTTGATCGCCGCCAGTTCGCCCTTGTCACCCACCGGCGTCGAAGTGGCATGGGCGTTCAGGTGACGGACCTGCGAGGGGTCGATCCCGGCCTGCAGCAGCGCCTGCTGCATGGCACGGCGGGCACCGTCGCCGTCCTCGGGACCGGCGGTCATGTGATAGGCGTCGGCACTGGTGCCGTAACCCACCAGTTCGGCCAGCGGCGTCGCGCCACGTGCCAGGGCATGCTCCAACGCCTCGATCACCAGCAGGCCGGCGCCCTCGCCCATGACAAAGCCGTCACGGGCCTGGTCGAACGGTCGGGAAGCCCGTTGCGGGGTCTCGTTGAAATCGCTCGACAGCGCCCGGGCCGCCGCGAAACCGGCCAGGCTGACGCGGTGGATACAGGCTTCGGCCCCACCGCAGATCGCCACGTCGATTTCCCCGGCCCGGATCATTCGCGCGGCATCGCCGATGGCCTGGACGCCCGCGGCACAGGCGGTCACCGGCGTGCCGAGCGGCCCCTTGAAACCATGACGGATCGACACATGCCCGGCCGCCAGGTTGCCCAGAAACGACGGGATGGTGAACGGCGACAGGCGCCGCGGCCCCTTGCTGTCGGTCGTCCGCACCGCCTCGGCAATGGCCGGGAAACCGCCGACCCCGGTGGCGATGATGGTACCGGTACGGGCCTGCGACTGGAGCGTATCGGGCGCCCAGCCTGCCTGGGCCAGCGCTTCCTCGGCCGCCGCCAGGGCAAACAGGATGAAGCGGTCCATCTTGCGCTGCTCCTTGGCCGCCAGCAGCAGGTCGGGATCGAAGCCCGCCTCCGGGTCCTGGGCACGGTCCGGGACCTGGCCGCCGATGCCGATCGCCAGGTCACCGATCAGGTCTTGCGGCAGCGGCCGTATCCCCGACTGGCCGGCCAACAGGCGCTGCCAGTTCGACTCCACACCGCAGCCCAACGGGGTCAGTGCGCCCATGCCCGTGACAACGATACGTTTGTTCATGACAATCCAACTCCTGCAGGTTATTGAGCAAGGTAATGGCCTGTGGACGTTACTATCATAATGAAAGTAACATATGACCTCACAAAAATCCGATTCCCCCTGCAGGAGCCGTCATGCAGCGCAAAACCCTGGCCCATGCCGAATGCCCGATCGCCCGCAGCCTCGAGCGGGTTGGCGAATGGTGGAATATCCTCATCATGCGCGACGCCCTGCAGGGGCTGAAACGCTTCGACGAGTTCTCCCGCAGCCTGGACATCGCCCCCAATATGCTCACCCGGCGCCTGAACGGGCTGGTGGAAGACGGCTTGCTCGAACGCCAGGCCTACAGCCAGCGCCCGCTGCGCTACCAGTACGTACCGACCGCCAAGGGCCGGGATTTTCGCGTGGTGCTGATGGCGCTGGTGGAATGGGGCAATCGCCATTACGCGCCGGAAGGCGAAAGCGTGCAGATCGTCGAACGCGAAAGCGGACGGCCACTGCACTTCATGCTGGCGGACGTCGCCGATGGCCGTCCGGTACCGCTGCAGAACAGCACCGTGAAGCCCGGGCCGGCCGCCAGCAAACAGATGCGTCAGCGCCTGGAAGGTCGCCGGGACGACGACTGAGTTCAGCCTGGCCGGGCGCGACCGTGTCATCCCTGACGGCACGCGCAATTTCAGAAACGTCCCACGCCAGCCGGTTGGTCATTTGCGGTAGGGTCGACGCGAACCCACAACCGCCCAGGGATGAGCATAATGACCGAAAAAGCAGTAATCGTTTTCAGCGGTGGCCAGGACTCGACGACCTGTCTGATCCATGTCCGCCCCCTGTACGACGAAATCCATTGCATCACCTTCGATTATGGCCAACGCCACCGCGCCGAGATCGAAGTGGCGCGGCAACTGGCCAAACAATTGGGCGTCACCACGCACAAGGTATTGGACACCACGGTGTTGAACGAACTGGCCGTCAGCAGCCTGACCCGCGACGCCATACCGGTCCCTGCGGCCAACAGCCTGGCAGGCGGCGTGCCCAGCACGTTCGTGCCGGGCCGCAATATCCTGTTTCTGACACTCGCATCGATCCATGCCCACCAGCTCGGTGCACGAACCGTGGTCACCGGCGTCTGCGAGACGGACTTTTCCGGCTATCCGGATTGCCGTGACCACTTCATCAAGGCGCTGAACCCGGCCATTGAATTGGGCCTGGACTACCCGTTGCGGATCGAGACTCCGCTGATGTGGTTGAGCAAGGCCGAAACCTGGGCATTGGCGGACCACCACGGAGAGTTGGAGCGGATTCGGCGGGAGACCCTGACCTGCTACAGGGGCGTGAAAGGAGATGGCTGTGCCGAGTGTGATGCCTGCCATCTTCGCGCGAAGGGGCTGGAGCAATTCCTGGGTCATCGGCGCGAGGTCATGGGTAGCCTGAAAGAAAAACTGGGTCTCTGACGACACCCGCTCAAGGGGACGAGCCACTTCCATGGCTCGTCTTTCCCCCCTATGCCGGCCGAGCCTGGAAAACATAGCGTCTGAACAGTGCCCTGGCGCCATAGGCAGGCAGCACATTGAAGAAGGCAAAAAACATCTTTATGACAATCTGCACATAGATCAGACCCAGGATTTTCTCATTCGGCATCGTTCCATAAAAAAGCACAAAGCAAAAAACAAAACTGTCTATGATCACGGCAAAAAAAGTACTGACAAACACGCGCAGGAAAAGAAACCTGGAGTTCGTAAGCCGCTTTATCCTGCATAACAGGTACGAGTTCACATACTCGGAAAACAGAAACGAAACCGAAGAAGCAATCAATGCCGAGGAAACATGACCGACCACCTCACCGTAGGAGGCCCCAAGTGCCCAACCGGGCAGGCCCGGGGCCCAACTGGAAAGACTCAGCAACAACAGGATGAAAGCATTGTTCACAAAAGCAAACAATATCGCCCGTCTTGCCAGCCTGAGCCCATAGGACTCATTCAACAGGTCCACGACCAGAAACGTCAGCGGATAGAGAAACACACCAGGGGTCACGACAACGTCCAGCGCTTCGACATGTATGAGCTTTGCCGCAGAGACATTGGTAAAAATGTAAATGGCGCATAAAGCCAGATTGAGGGCCACATAGGTCATCCAGGAGCGCTCATTCCGGTCATTCATTTCGTAGGCCGTCAACACGGAGCCACCCGAATAGAATTTCCGGTAAACCTCCTTGATTTCAGACTTGTTCAAGTCATCCAGCATTTCACTTTTGAGCAGCTCATCCAACTTCACCTTGATGACCCTGCCTGTAGAAATCAACATGACCACGGCGAGGCTCTTGTTATTTTCAAAACCCAATAACTTATACCTGCTGTTTTCGCTCTTCCTGTGCTCAACCATTGAACCGTTCCTCGATGATATCGCCCACCAGCAGAAATGCCGCAGAGTCCACAACCGCCTCGCCCACCACCTGCAACTCGTTGGTTTCCCTTTCATAAACCAGCTTTTGCCCTTCGCTGCCAGACGCGCTCCTTCTGACGATCAGCAAGTCTCCCGGCTCATTGATGCCTCGAATACCATTTTCCAGAAGCACCCCGATCAGGTTGCAAGCCGCCCCGAAATAGTAGGTCAGTGGATGGCTGACGACCAACTCACCGATTCTCCTGTCAAGTTTATCGGGTAACGAGCGCTCCCTGATAATCGGCACCGCCGCCGGATTCATGTTTCCATGCAGGGAAACACTGTTTTCTACAACTTCCCTGCGTTCAAGGTCGACGGTTTCTATTTCCTGGTAGGAAACCCCAAAGAAGTCGGATATCTTGCGGATGGTCGATTGCTGGACGTTGACCACCCTACCTTCCAGAATATTGTAGATCGTCGTCCTGGTCAGCCCACTGGCACTGCATAACGACAACCTTGTCTCGCCGCGGCTCTTCATGAGGTATCTGATATTGTTCTTCAGATTCTCCACCTTGTCCCTTTTGTACATACACACCACTTCCTTATCCTCGCAAAGACAACACATCTTCGTATATCAACCGGAAAATCCTTTCAACCTGAAATCACCTTATACACACCACCCTGGAAAATCACCTTGATAGCACCCCACGAATAACCAGACACCTTCCTACCACGATACCGCCGTCATCGAAACACCAGAACAACCTACACATCAAAACAAGAAAATCCTTACGGAAAAATATTACACCCACCCAACAAAAACAAACCTCCCACCCTTTTAATAGAATTACCTCACAGAACTTTCCTACGCCAACGGCTTATTTTTACCGATGTTCATTATTTTGATTAATTCAATGGAGTTTTTCTGGTAATAACTAGCGGTCCGTCCGCTCATGTGACTGCCATGCAATGCCGCTTGCCCATGAGTCCGACACCCACCCCGCAAGGAGCTCAAGCATGAAAAAGGCCATCCCCCACGCCCCGGAGTCGGACCGCCTCCTTTCCAGGTGCAACCCTCAAAGGTGTTCACAACCTGCGAGCCGCTGGCCGCCGCTCTTCACCGTAGTGCCAGATATCGACACCCGATCACTGCTCTGTCACGCCAGCGAGACCCTTGCCTCCTTGAACGTCATGACCACCGACCTGGCCAGCGAACTGGAAGGTTCACACCGCAGCGTCGTACTGGCGGTGCAGCAACTGACTGAGCTGGGGGAATTGCTGGTCAACCGGGCGTTGAACAATCTGGAGCCACCGGCAGGACTGTCTGAAGCCGTAGTGGAGAACCCATGCTGAATCCGGCTCGCCAGCCCAGATAGGACATCCGCTTTGCCCAGCCCCCCGATCAGCGCCTGAAAAAAGGCATTGTGCTATCTCGAAAAGCAATGTTATTTTCATAACAAGCAACATGAAAATGACATAGATATAACAACTCAGACGCTGGCACGCCGACATGTCCACGGAAAAAAACCGCTTCCTGCAGCAACTGGAGCAACAGTTCTCCAGCCTGACCCCGACCGGCAAGCGCATCGCCAGCTACCTGCTGGGCAACCCGGAACAGCTGCCGTTCGAGTCGGCCGACAGCATCGCCCAGCACGCCTCGACCACCGGCATATCCGTGGGGCGTTTCCTGCGTTCACTGGGTTACCAGAACATCGACGACGTGAAGAAGAGCCTGCGTGGCGAGGCTCCGGCGTCCTGGCTGATCACCGACCGCATCGGCGCCTTTCGGGCCGAGGCCAACCAGGGAGACGCCCTCGACCGCTCCATGCACCGCGAAATCGAGGCCATAGAGCATGCCTACGGTCTGGCACGCAGCGAGGCCTTTGCCCGGATCGTGCAGCGCATCCATGCAGCCGATGCCGTATTCATCCTGGGGATCCAGTCGACCCGCGGGATTCTCACCGCCTTCCACAGCCACCTCGAATACATTCGCCCCAAGGTCTACTACGTCGACGGCCTCTCGGGCATCTATGCCGAAACGCTGAACTCCGGCTTCGCCAACCCCTACGCGATCATCGCCGACTTCCGCGCCTACTCCAGCGTGGCCCAGACCTTCTGCCAGGTGGCCAGGGACAACGACCTGCCCCTCGCGCTGATCACCGACCTGCAATGCCCCTGGGCCCGCGACCATGACCTGGACCTGCTGCAACTGAAAACCGATGTCGGCCAGTTCTGGGACTCCCTCGCACCACTGACCTGCCTGCTCAACCTGGTGGTCTCGGCGGTGGCGGAGAAGTACGGCGATCGACTCGACGAGCGCCTGGCCCGTAACCGCCAACTGCAGAAAGCCTTCGGCCAGTTCGAAGGTTGATTCAACGCCCAGCAAGTCCCAACCGGAGTGTTTGTGTGAACAGCAACCCCCTTGTAGAAATCGATGCCCGGCGCTACCAGGTGCAGATCGAAATGATCTACGCCAGCGCGGACAACCTGGCCGGGAAAGTGATCTACCCCACTGCCCGCTGCCGGCTGCACCGCGAAGCCGCCGAACGCCTGGAACTGGCCAGCCGGCTGGCCCGCCAGGCCGGCTACACCCTGCGCATCTATGACGCCTACCGGCCGCCCTACGCCCAACACCTGTTGTGGGAAGCGCTGCCGAACAACGACTACGTGCGCGACCCGCACCTTGGCTCGCACCACAGCCGTGGCGTGGCGGTGGACCTGACCCTGGTCGACAGCGACAACCAGCCGCTGGACATGGGCAGCGCCTTCGACACCATGGAAGAACGCTCCCATCAGTTCTACCCCGACCTGCCCGCCCTGGTGCAGCGCAATCGCCTGCTGTTGCTCGGCGTGATGCTCGCGGCCGGATTTCAGGCCATCGCCACCGAGTGGTGGCATTACGAGCTGCCCAATGCCGACGACTACCCCCTGCTGGAGGACGAATAGACAAACGCCCAGTAACCGTTCCAACCCGATACCAACGCGGCCAGAGAGCCTCGAACGCTACGCAGCACAGCCGCCTCAAAGGGGCTGAAAACAACAATAACCCGCGCGACTTACGCTTCACCTGCAACTGCCCGGTTATAGCTTTTATAAAAAACCTGACGAACTTCCATACATCGAATGATCAAGGAAACCGGCATGAACCCAATCGACACCGTGACCCGCAAGACCGTCCCCGGCACCGGCAAGCTGCTGCTGACCCTGCTGTGCAGCGCCCTGAGCCTCGGCGCCTGGCAGGCCACCAGCGCGGCCACGCCACAGGACACGCTGGTCATCGGCAAGCCCGCCGACCCACAGACCCTCGACCCGGCGGTGACCTTCGACAACAACGACTGGACCATCACCTACCCGTCCTACCAGCGCCTGGTCGGCTACAAGGTCGAAGGCGACAGGAGCAGCACCGAAGTCCAGGGCGACCTGGCCGAAAGCTGGACCGTCTCTCCGGACAACCTGGTCTGGGAGTTCAAACTCAAGGCCGGCAACAAGTTCGATGACGGCGCACCGGTGGACGCCGCCGCCGTGAAGTTCTCCTTCGACCGCCTGATGACCCTCAAGCAAGGCCCGTCCGGCGCCTTCCCCGAGGACATGGTGGTCTCGGTGGTCGACCCGCAGACCATCCGTTTCACCCTCAAGACACCGTTCGCGCCGTTCCTGTTCACCCTGGCCCACAACGGCGCCTCGATCATCAACCCGGATGTGGTGAACAAGAGCAGCGACGTCAACGCCTGGCTGTCCAGCCACACCGCCGGTTCCGGCCCCTTCCGCCTGAGCAACTGGCAGAAGGGCCAGTCGCTGACCCTGGAACCGAACAGCTATTTCGCCGGTGCCAGGCCGGCGCTGAAAAGCGTGATCATCAAGATCATCGCCGAGCCGTCGGTACGCCGCCTGCAACTGGAAAAAGGCGACCTGGACATCATCGAGGACATGCCCGAAGACCAGCTCAGCGTACTGGCCAAGAAGCCCGGGGTGGCGGTCAGGGAATTCCCGTCGCTGCGCGTGACCTACCTGTACCTGAACAACAAGAAGGGCCCGCTGACCAGCGTCGACGCCCGCCGTGGCATCACCGAGGCGGTGGACTACAGCGGTATCGTCAAGGGCATCCTCAAGGACAAGGCCAAGCTGATGAACGGGCCGATCCCGGATGGCATGTGGGCCTACGACAGCACCCTGCCGGCGATGAAGCAGGACCTCGCCGCAGCCAAGGCAAGCCTGGCCAAGGCCCCGCAGAAAGTCACCAACCTGAGCTACCTGTACTCCGACAAGGACCCGAACTGGGAACCGATCGGCCTGACGCTGCAGGCGGCGCTGGCCCCGCTGGGAGTCAACCTCAAGCTGGAAAAACTCGCCAACGCGACCCTGCGCGAGCGCGTCGGCCAGGCCGACTACGACATCGCCGCCGGCGCCTGGAGCCCGGACTTCGCCGATCCGTACATGTTCATGAATTTCTGGTTCGACTCCAGGATGCAGGGCCTGCAGGGCAACCGCTCGTTCTACAGCAACCCCGAGGTCGACAAGCTGATCCGTGAAGCGGCGGCCACCAGTGACACCGCCAAGCGCGTCGAGCTGTACCAGACGGCGCAGAAAAGGGTGCTCAAGGACAGCGTCTACGCCTACCTCTACCAGAAGAGCTACACCCTGCCGATGCGTGATTCGGTCAAGGGCTACGTGTTCAATCCGATGCTCGAACAGGTGTTCAACCTGGGCAGCATGAGCAAGTAAGCCTGCTCGCCCGCGCCGGTCGTTCGCGACTGGCGCGGCGTTCCCGTCGTTCGTGTGACTGAGGTGCCAGATGGCCTTCCTGACTCTGTTGCGCAAGCGCCTGCTCGGCCTGGTACTGGTCGTGTTCGGTGTTTCGCTGATTACCTTCGCAATTTCCCACCTGATCCCCGGGGACCCGGCCCGGCTGATCGCCGGCGATCGCGCCAGCGATGAACTGGTGGCCGGCATCCGCCACCAGTTGGGCCTGGACCTGCCGCTGTATCAACAATACGGCCGCTACCTGATGGACCTGCTGCACGGTGACCTGGGCACCTCGATCCGCACCAACCGGCCGGTGCTCGAAGACTTGCAGGCGTTCTTCCCCGCTACCCTGGAACTGGCGCTGGTGGCGCTGCTGTTGGCCATTCTCGTCGGCGTGCCACTGGGCGTGCTGTCGTCGGTCTACCACAACCGCGCCATCGACCAGATCGCCCGCACCCTGGCGGTGACCGGCATTTCCACCCCGGCGTTCTGGCTGGGCCTGGGCACCATCGTGCTGTTCTACGGCCAACTCGGCTGGCTGCCCGGTGGCGGTCGTTTGTCCGAAGGGCTGACACCCCCACCGACCTTCACCGGTTTCTACCTGATCGACTCGCTGCTCGCCGGCGACGGCAGCCTGTTCGGCGATGCGCTGCAGCACCTGATCCTGCCCGCCGCCACCCTCGGTTTCGTGACCCTGGGCGTGGTCGCCCGGCAGATCCGCTCGGCGATGCTCGATCAACTCGGCGAGGACTACATCCGCACCGCCAGGGCCTATGGCCTGTCGCGCTGGACGGTGATCCTGCGCCATGCCCTGCCCAACGCGCTGATTCCTTCGGTCACCGTGCTCGGCCTGACCCTCGGCGATCTGCTCTACGGCGCCGTGCTGACCGAAACCGTGTTCGCCTGGCCCGGCATGGGCGCCTATGTGGTCAAGTCGATCCAGTCGCTGGATTTCCCGGCGGTGATGGGCTTCGCGATCCTGGTGTCCTTCATCTATGTGCTGCTGAACATGGCCATCGATCTTCTGTACCGCGTGATCGACCCACGCATCGGCGAGGTGAGCTGAAATGTCCGTCCCCTTGAGTGCAACCCGCAGCCCGCGCTGGAGCGACACGTTCGCCTACCTGGCCTACCAGGTCCGCCGCAGCCCGCTGACCCTGGCGGGCCTTGCGATCACCTCCATCGTGCTGCTGTGCATGATCTTCGCGCCCTGGCTGGCCAGCCACGACCCCAATGCGCTGAACCTGGCCGAGCGCCTGGCCGAACCCTCGGCCGAGCACTGGTTCGGCACCGATGAAGTCGGCCGGGACCTCTTCAGCCGCGTGTTGTTCGGCAGCCAGCAGTCGGTCGGTGTCGGCCTGTTCGTGGCCTTTGCCTCGTGCCTGATCGGCGGCCTGCTGGGCTGCTTTTCCGGCGTCATTGGCGGCCGCTTCGACGCGCTGGTGATGCGCCTGATGGACATCATGCTCTCGGTACCCTCGCTGGTGCTGATCATGGCCCTGGCCGCCGCCCTGGGCGCCAGCCTGTTCAACGCCATGCTGGCGATCACCCTGGTGCGGATTCCGTCCTACGTGCGCCTGGCCCGCGGCCAATCCCTGAGCATCCGCCAGATGGGCTACGTCAAGGCCGCGCAGACCTTCGGCGCCGGGCGCTGGCACCTGGTGCACTGGCACGTGGCGCGCAATGCCATGCCGCCGTTGCTGGTGCAACTGAGCCTGGACATCGGCAGCGCCATCCTCATGGCCTCGGCGCTCGGTTTCATCGGCCTTGGCGCCCAGCAACCCACCGCCGAATGGGGCGCGATGGTCGCCACCGGGCGCAACTACATCCTCGACAACTGGTGGTATTCGACCTTTCCGGGCCTGGCGATCCTGATCACCGCCACCGGCTTCAACCTGCTCGGCGATGGCGTACGCGATCTGCTCGACCCACGGCAACAGGGGAAATGACCATGCCCACACCCGCTCCCATCCTGGCCATCGACAACCTGAGCCTGGAGTTCCCGGCCTACAAAAACAACGTCAAGGCGCTCAACGGCGTCACCCTGCACGTCAATCCCGGCGAGATCGTCGGCGTGGTCGGCGAGTCCGGCTCGGGCAAGTCGGTCACCGCCATGCTCAGCATGCGCCTGCTGCCCGAACGCAGCTACCGCATCACCGCCGGCAGCCTGAGCATGCTCCAGCGCGACATGCTCGCCGCGTCCGAAAAGGATCTGCTGCACATTCGTGGCCGCGATGCGGCGATGATCTTCCAGGAACCGATGACCGCCCTGAACCCGACCCGGCGCATCGGCCGGCAGATGCTCGACGTGATCATCCACCACCAGAAGATCAGCGCCGCCGAGGCCCGCCAGAAGGCCATCGCCCTGCTGCGCGACATGCACATCGCCAGCCCCGAGCAGGTGCTGGACGCCTACCCCTTCGAACTGTCCGGCGGCATGCGCCAACGGGTGATGATCGCCCTGGCGTTCTCCTGCGAACCGCAGTTGCTGATCGCCGACGAGCCGACCACGGCGCTCGATGTCACCGTACAACGCCAGGTGCTGCTGTTGCTGCGCGAGAAGGCCCGGCAGAAAGGCACCGCCATCCTGCTGATCACCCATGACATGGCACTGGTCTCGCAGTTCTGCGACCGGGTCTATGTGATGTACACCGGGGCCGTGGTCGAACAGGGCAACACCGCCGAGGTGATGGGCAATCCGCAGCATCCGTACACCCGCGGCCTGCTCAGCGGCCTGCCGGAGATGGTCGAACCGGGCCAGCCGCTGCAGACCATTCCCGGGCAGGTACCGAACCTGGCCGCCCTGCCCGAGGGCTGCACCTTCGGCGAACGCTGCCCACATCGCATGCCCGCCTGCGCCCAGCGTCCCTCCCTCACCCCCATCAACGGCAACGAGCAACGCAAGAGCGCCTGCTGGCTGCCGGCCAAGGAGCTGTCGCAATGAACAGTGCCATCATTCATCCGCGGCCGGAAACGGCACCCGAGATCCTGCGGCTCGACGACGTCCGTGTGCGCTTCCCGGTGAGCAGCGACTGGCTCGGCCGCCCACGGGGCTACGCCCATGCGCTGAACGGCATCGACCTGCAGGTCCGGGCAGGCGAAACCCTCGGTATTGTCGGCGAGTCGGGCTGCGGCAAAAGCACCCTGGCGCAGTTGCTGATGGGCCTGATCGCCCCCAGCAGCGGCGCCCTGAACTGGCCCGAGCACGACAACGGCAAGGCCGGGCACAACGTGCAGATCGTCTTCCAGGATCCGCAGTCGTCCCTCGACCCGCGCCTGCCGATCTGGCGCATCATCACCGAACCGCTGTATGCCCGCGGCCACCAGTCCCGCGAACAGATGCGCGAAGTCGCCGCCAAGGTCGCGTCCCAGGTGGGCATACGCCCGGAATACCTCGATCGCTTCCCGCACCAGTTCTCCGGCGGCCAGCGCCAGCGGATCGCCATTGCCCGTGCACTGTCCTCGGACCCGGACATCATCGTCCTCGACGAACCGACCTCGGCTTTGGACATCTCCGTGCAGGCGCAAATCCTCAACCTGCTGGCGGAACTGCAACGCGCGCGCCAGCTGACCTACATCCTGATCTCGCACAACGTCTCGGTGGTGCGGCACATGGCCGATCGGGTGGCCGTGATGTACCTGGGGCAGATCGTCGAACTGGGCAGCGCCGCCAAAGTGCTGGACACGCCGCGGCATCCGTACACCCGCCTGCTGTTCGAGGCGGTGCCACGCCTGGGTGTGCCGCTACAGGCCGACCAGGTGGCGGCGCCGACCGAGCTGCCGGGCAACCGGCGACTGCCGCAGGGGTGTTTCTTTCGCGAGCGCTGCCGGATCTGCACCGTGGGCTGTGAGAAACCCCAGGTCATGGTGGGCTCGGAACAGCAACGGGTCCGGTGTCATATCCAGCGCTGATCGAGGGACCAACCGGGCTGATCTACACTGAGCGTCAGGAACTGCAGATTATCGGTTTTTCATTTCATGCCATGTCCAGTCGTTGTACTAGTGAAGTGCAGAACCGATAATCACCCTCTGAATTTCGGTACAAATGCCATCGTACCGTGGAGGCCCCATGTCTATCAAAGCGGCAGCACCGACAGCGCTCATTGTCGCGGCTCTCGCCTTGGTCGGTGATTACACCAACCTTTCGGGAAAAAGCTCATCGTCATCGACAAGGGAATCCATGGTCGAGAAGCCAACCCTTAGCGACCTGCAGAGGGTGATAACCGGGCTGACGAAGGGCTGGCAGGAACTGGATACCGTATTTTCGAGAAACATCACCTCACTGGCCTCATCGACAACATTTGACGATGAGCGGTTCTTGAGGAATATCGAGTTGCTGAAAGCTACTCGACAGTTGGAGGATGACCTCAGAAAGGCACAAGTACCCTTGGCCCTTACTGACGACCATGAGGCACTTCGTAGAGCAGTAGCCAAGGTCAGAACCCGACTTGCCACGATCGACAGCTTGTACAAGCAATTCTTCTCACGCCCTGAGGAATTCGAAAGCAAACTCTCCCCCTCTGCACTTCGAGATCTTGCTAAGCACACCAGCCATCGGTTAAGAGAATTGACCTAAGGGATTGAATGGCAGTCGAGGTTTCCTTCCACCCCAAAACGTTTGCAGAATTCTTTGAACCTGTTGACGTCCAGCATCCTGGATTTTCCTCTGCCTTGAAGAACGAGTTTGAGCGCTACATCGGGTCAAACCGGTCGTGCTTACCCTCTATTTTTGGAAGAGATGCACCCTACACCCAGCCCTCACTCGCGCTCCAGGCATGCATGATGCACATCCCTGTCAGAATTCCACCGGCCAGATTTCGTGAGGGCACCCCTCAGCGAGATAGAGTTTGCAAAGCGGGTCGGCCAGGCGAGGATGCTGCGCTCGTATACGTGCCTGGAGAGCTGTATGAAAATAGATATCTGATTCTGGCCTTCCTTTGGCCTGATGCGCACGGCAAAGCTCGAAACCAGGCAGCCATGAAGTACCTGGCCCGCTTGGCCAAGGAATGGCGAGAGAAAAACTGACGGATCACCCCGCAGGCAGGAACGCCTGGTAATCAACGTTCCTGCCCGGATTATCCGAAGAGATCATTCGTCCTTGCGCGGCGGCATTGGCGAACGGTACTCGCTGCTCTCTTCCGCATTCGGCGGCTGCATCGGGCCCGTGGGCATGAACACGTGGGTCAGCAGTTCATGGGCGTCGACGTCGATGACACCCGGCACCAGGCGGACCAGGTCGACCACCCGCTCATACTGGCGATGATTCATCACCCGCCCACTCAGGGACACCATCCCGGCATGGGTTTTCACATGGATGTGCAGGCTCTGGGCGGAATCCGCCATGGCCAGGACGGACTTGACCCGGGCGGTGGTCCAGGTGTCGTGCACGGCCATGCCCAGATCATGGGATAGATGCTGCAGGGATGGTTGTTTCATGGCAGAACCCTCTGTCGGTTGCAGACGTACTGTTCATGCCCAGGGTGTGGTTGTGGAGTACGCGCCGCAGCCGCACCAACACTCAATCAGTATAGTGTGTGGCGTCGGGGAGCATGACGCGGCCGGCCAGGCGGCGCAGCGCCAGGGCAAGGCCTGCCACTCTCCTGAAGAGTCCGATGCAGTCACACGGAACAGGCTTCAAATCATACCCGTTACGGGTATACCTCATGGGTCGAGCCCGCATGATCACTCTCAAACGCAAAGACTTTTCGCGCTGGCAAACAGGCGAAAAGCAGTCCGATGCGATCTTGTGCAAAGCCGTCATGGAGATGGAAAAGGGACTGATCGATGCAGACTTGGGAAATCATTGAATCCCTACGTGGCGACCTCGCTCGTGCGCAAGTGGGAGCAAGGCGATACACGCCCTGCCGGGCCGGCACTCAAACTGCTCAACATCATTTGCGGACAAAGGATTTGCAAGCAATCGAGTTCGAAGACGCTGATCCCTCGAATTGATTCGAAGATGGGCTCGTTGGCCGCCCTGAACCTCACTTTTTGACATACTCAAGCTGAAGGGCCACAAAATCAGCTGTCGCCGCACCGTAACGACTGGCAATGCCTTCCAACGCAAGATCCAGCGCGCCCGCCGCTACACCGGTATGGGGAGCAAACGTTGGCTGGCCGGAACCTGCAACCACCTCAGGCAGCAACAGCAAGCCATGCCTTGAATGAACGCTTGTACGGGTACTGCTCGCCAGCGCATGGGAACGGTAGGTACGTGACCAGGCATCGGCGGTCAGCGCCAGTGCAATCTCATCGTAGCCCTCCTCCACCGGCACCTCGACCGTCTCATCCCTCCAGAAGGCGAACAGGTTTGCCAACGCGACAAAACCCAGACCCGTCGTCAACTTGAATTGGCTGCTGTCGTGGGCTGGCCCCCATGAATCCACACCCAGGCGCCTGGCCGTGACATCGGCTGCCGAGCGGCCTGCGACGGCCTCGACCAGCGCCAAAGACGCCGGAATCGACGCACTCACACCCGTGGTCGTCATCACGTTGCGATCGGCCACGTAACGGCGACCCTGCACCCAGGTGGTGTCTGGGTACTGCCGCTTGAGCGAGGCCAGCGAATACCAGTGTGAAGTCGCAACCCGGTCGCGCAACAGTCCAGCATTGGCCAGCACCCAGGCGCCGTCGCAAATCGAGACGATCCGCGCACCCGCGCTTGCCTGTTTGCGCACCCAGGCAAGCAGCGCCGGGTCATCCGCGCGGTGCATGGCTGGCACCACAAGAATGTCGGCGCCCTCCGGCGTGGCAAGGTCGAACTCGGCGGTGGTCATCTGCGCCTGGATCTCGAGTGCCGGCATCAACTTTACCCTGCCAGGCCGGGTCGATACGGCGACCACCTCCATCACCCCGGACTCCTTGAGCACGCCATAGGGCACCAGAAAATCGGTGGTCTCGGTACCCGCGTTGTCAGCCAGTACCACCACAAGCGGGCGACTGCGCCCCGGCTTGGGCACCGGCACCTGGATCAGGCTCCGCACATCATTGCGAACCACCTGTTTCGGGGACTCGGAAAGCGACGGAACGGAGCAGGCCACCAGCAGCAATAATCCCAATGCGAGTACCACGATTGCGCTACGGTGGGCGTATGTCATGAAGCGTCTCTTCTGCCTGATTGCTCGCCAGGAAAATTACACGCACCATGACGTGACCAAAAGGTCAATTCAGTCGCATTTTCCGCCATGACTTATCTGCAACGAAAAACCCGCACGGTCGTCGTCGTCGGCTTCGACGGTGTTCAGTCACTGGACGTAGTTGGGCCGATGGAGGTATTCGCCGTCGCCAATCGCCACAGCCCTGCCGAGGTGGCTCCATATGAGGTCGTACTGGCCTCGACCGATGGCCATGAGATCGCCACCCACGCCGGTTTTCGACTCGCTGGAGCCATCGCCCTTGCTGACCTACCCGCAGAATTGGACACGATCATCATTGCCGGAGGTAGTGAGGATGCGCTGCGTAGTGCTGCTTGCGAAGACGGAGTTTTGCCCTGGTTACGCGAGCGCTCCACCCAGACAAGACGCATCGCCAGCGTCTGTACAGGCGCCTTCGTACTGGCGGCAGCGGGCTTTCTCGACAATCGTCGCGCGACCACCCACTGGAACGCCTGCGAGTTGCTGAAGGCACTCAGACCCGCGATTCACGTCGAGCCGGATGCGATCTATGTCGCCCAACCACCTTTTTACACGTCGGCCGGTGTCACGGCAGGGATCGACTTGTGCCTATCACTGGTAGAAGCCGACTGTGGGGCGGCTGTCGCCCTGGCCGTTGCCCGTGAGCTGGTGCTCTATATGCGTCGACCAGGCGGGCAGTCGCAGTTCAGTGCCGGACTGAAGGTTCCAGCGAACGCAACACCGCGCTTGCGCTCGTTGATAGCCGAAATCATCGACGACCCCAGTGGGGACCTCAGCGGTCCGGCGCTGGCTCAACGGGCCGGTATGAGTGAAAGAACGCTGTCGCGGATGTTCCGCAAGGAAACAGGCCATCCACCGGGCTACTTCATCGAAACCGCTCGCGTCGACCGGGCCAAGCTATTGCTCGAAACATCGGAGTGGCCATTGGCAAGAATTGCCGATCGCGCCGGTTTCGGCAGCCTGGACGCCCTGCACAGGGCGTTTCTCAAACGTGTAGGCGCAACGCCGGGCTTCTATCGTGAGCGATTTGGAGCACAACGCGCTGACCGGGGCCCACCCGACTACTGAGACCCTAGCCCTGGGCACCCTTGAGTGAGTGGCGGTACAGCGACACGCAGTAAAGCGCCAACGCCACACCCGCCAGCGCACCGCCGACCACGCCGATGTAGGAAAACCCCAGCTGCCGCCCTACCCAACTCCCCACCAGCGCCCCACCGCCAATGCCGATGTTGTAGATCCCGGAAAACATCGCCATGGCCACGTCGGTGGCGTCCGGCGCCAGTTCCAGCACCTTGCGCTGCAGCGACAGGCCAAAGCCCATGATGGCGATACCCCAGAAGATGCTCAGCACACTCAGCGCCGAAACATTGCCACTCAAGGGCAGCAGCAGGAGCAGACAGACAGTCAGCAACGAGGTCACCACCAACAGAAACGGCTGCGGGTGTTGCCGATTGAACCTGCTGAACAGCCATGAGCCCAGGACTCCGGCACCACCGAACAGCAGCAGGATCAGGGTGACCACCTCGCCACTCATGCCCGCCACGGTCTTGATGAACGGTTCGACATAACTGTAGGCAGTGAATTGCGCAGTGATTACCGATGCCGTCAGGCAGTAGACCGCCACCAGCGCCGGGCGCTTGAACAACACCGGCAGGCTTCTCAGTGATCCCGAGTTCTGGCTCGGCAGCAACGGCAGGGTCTTACCCAGCCAGAGCACCAGGCCGCCAGCCAATACGGCAATCACCAGGAACGTCGTACGCCAACCCATGGCTTCGCCCAGCAACCGGCCCAGCGGAATCCCCAGCACCATCGCCATGGACGTCCCGGTCGACAACAACCCCAACGCCTGCACCTGCTTGCCCGCCGGCGCCACCCGTACCGCCAGGGACGCGGTGATGGACCAGAACAATGCGTGGGCCAGGGCAATGCCGATCCGGCTCACCAGCAGGACGCCGAAACTGCTGGCGATGCTCGACAGTACATGGCTGGCAATGAACAACCCGAACAGCACGATCAGCAGCTTGCGTCGCTCGACGTTACGGGTCAGCAGCATCATCGGCAGCGAAGTCAGCGACACCACCCAGGCGTAGATGGTCAGCATCAGGCCGACCTGTGCGGTCGACATGTCGAAGCTCTCGCCGATGGCACTCAACAGCCCGACCGGCACGAATTCGGTGGTGTTGAAGACAAAGGCGGCCAGGGCCAGGGCGATCACCTGTTGCCAGTTGCCGGTGTTTTCAGTTGCTGGGGTGGTCATTTGCCAATCCGTCTTACGCTATCGAGGATCGGGCCATCGACGGCTCAGGGGCCCGACGCCCGAAGAAAAGCAGGTGAAGCCTGGGTGACGCACAGGGTGCAAGGCTCGCTCCCTGAGGCAGCTCGATGGCTGGGAACTGACGAGCATGCCCCGGTCACGTTGCAACATAACAGTTGTACTGCCTCGCAGATAGGACAGTGGCAGCGATACTCAAGCGCCTGACCCATACCAGGCATTGAGCAGCACCAGTTCCACGAAGGCTACACACGCCGCGAAAATCAGGAATCCCGGAGAAAACACGCGTTTTCTGCGATGGTTCGAACCGTCCGGCAGATTCAGAATCCCGGCGATCAGATCAAGTAGCTCGCTCATGTGCATCCATAGCGCGGGTTCCTCCTGTTTTCAGTGCAGCGTCGCCGCGCGACGACTCTGGCCGATCCGGATGCGGTCCAGCGCACGATTCAAGGCGTCCAGGGCATTGAGCAGCGCCTGGGCCTCTGCTTCCCGACCATCACCCCAAAGGCGTTCGGCCATTTTGTTCAGGGCCTGGATCGACTTTTCGATATCGGCCGCTGTCGCTGCCGAGCTACCTGCCAGCTGTGTCTTGGGCATTTTTCGAACTTCGATTGAGGAGGGATGGAGTTTTTTACCACGCCAGGCCCGCTACTGAAAGTAAGACACGTTTGTCTTCCTGGCGACCCGAAGAACGTGTCTCGCCACGGCAGCTTCACAAGCCGCCGTGCAACGCCGCCAGGCTGCGATGTGTTCGTGGCTATCTCTCCAAGACAGTACACCACAGAGAGAACACTGCCCTGGCTGCCTGAAAAAATGAATTAAGGCGCCAGGGCCGGACAATCAGGATCTGACGCGCCGGAAAACGAACGCCCCCAGCCCCCAGAGCAACCCGAGCAACGCAGCGCAGCCGGAAGCCGACAGCACACCCAGCTTGGCAATCCCCAGCAGGCTCTGGTCGGTGTAGGCCAGGCCGGCAATGAAGATGGACATGGTGAAACCGATACCGGCCAGCAGACCGATCAGCACCACGCCCCGCCACTCCACGCCTTCCGGCAGTTGGCAAAGCCGCGTCTTGACCAGCACCAGGCAGGACAGCACCACTCCGAGCGGCTTGCCCAGGACCAGGGCCAGGAAAACGCCGATCATGACCGCCTGGGTAGTCCCGGAATCCAGCGACAGATGGCCCATCTCGACCCCGGCATTGGCCAGCGCGAACAGCGGCATGATGCCGTAGGCCACCCAGGGATGCAGGGCAACCTGCACGCGCTTGACCGGTGCCAGCAGTTCACGATGGGCCTGGCGAATCCGAGCGAGCGGTTGATGCACGGCATCGTGGTCCGGACGCTCACTGACGTGGACGACCAGCTCACGAATGGCCTGGCTGAGGGTCGCCAGCGGACGCTCCGTGGCGGGTCGGGAATAGACCGGGGTCATCAGCCCCAGCACCACCCCGGCCAGGGTTGGATGCACGCCCAGGATGGCAAAGCCGGCCCAGAGAATGGCGCCCGGAATCAGGTACAGCCAGGCATTGGCGATCCCCATTCGCTGGAACAGCAGCACCGCCAGGATCCCCGCCAGCGCCACGACGGCGCCCAGCGGATTGAGTGAGCTGGTATAGAACAGGGCGATGATCAGCACCGCCACGATGTCGTCGATGATCGCCAGGGCGAGCAGGAACACCCGCACCCCGGAAGGAATCGTTTTCCCGAGAAGGGCGAGCACCCCGACGGCAAAAGCGATATCCGTCGCCGTCGGCACGGCCCAACCGCTGATGGACGCATGGCCGGCGTTGAAGAACACGTAGACCAGGGCCGGCACTGCCACCCCGCCCAAAGCCGCCATGACCGGCAGTGTCGCCATACGCATGTTGGACAGGGAACCGTCCTTCATCTCAGAGCGGATCTCCATCCCGACCACCAGGAAGAAGATCGTCATGAGGCCGTCATTGACCAGGTAGTGCAATGTCGCTCCGGCGGAAAAACTGCCCAATGAAATGCTCAGGCGGGCATGCCAGAAGGCCTCGTAGTCGACAGATGTCGGCAGGTTGGCCCAGAGCAGGGCGACGATGGCGGCAATGAGCAGCACGATACCGCTGACGGCTTCGATATGACTGAAGCGTTCGATGGCGGCGAGCGCCTGCTGGGTGAGTTGCTGAACGCGAGGGATAGAGTGGGACGCGGGTGTGTTGGGTGCGGGCATGAGCCATCCTCACCAGCGGCCCGACCGGCGTAAGTCTTTAACCTGCGCCTTTCGATGGAAAGCCACACCCCTGTATATCGTAGGGTGAATGCCAGTGTGGCTGCAACCCGGTCGAACCGATATACCAGGCCCTGCGCTGCGAACCGATCGGGTTCGGGCCCGCTACCACCTCAATAGTCGCGGTCCCAACCAAGCCCCCAGCACCGTGGGCAGCAGCATCCCGGCCAGATACCATACGCACCAGAAGGTCACGTTCATTTCCGGACAATGCAGACAGTAGGCCAGCGTGGCGGTGGCGCCCGCCAGCAAACCACCGGCAGCCCCTGCGGCGCGCAAGCGGGTCGGATTCATCGTGCGCAGCACCCACACATTGGCGACCAGCGCCGGTAGCGAAAGCAGCGCGATGTTCAGCGCGCAGGTTTTCCAGGTGGTGCCGAACAACAGGCCTGTGCGATCACCCACCGATGCGCCGAACCACTCCAGAGCGCCCCCCAGCCACACCAGTGCCACCGGTATGAGCAATGCTCCTGCGGCCGGCCCGGTCTTCACGCCAGGGCGAGCGAGACGGTGCACCAACACCAGTGCCACGCCCAGCAGTACACCCGGCAAGGCCAACTTGGCCCAGAACAGCGGCGTACGTGCGACCTCGGCCAGGTCCGGGCGCACGCCATACAGGCTGGCCATCAGCAGCACGGCACCCAGCCCGCCGGCGGCCAGCGCCAGTACCAGGCGGCGCGCCAACACATGGGGCGGCACCCGGGGGTTGCCGGTGGCCAGCAGCCCGATCAGTTCGTCAGTGTTCATCGTTACGCTCACCTCGAATCATTTTCGCCAGGCTTTTCAGGCCACGGTGAATGTTCACCTTCACTGCGGAGATGGACTGCCCCACCTTGTGCGCGGTTTCGTCCACCGACAGCCCTTCGAGCTTGACGTACTCGATGGGCAGGCGCTGCCGGTCGGGCAGCTGGCTCAGCAGGCGCCCCAGGTCCCGGCTCGCTTCGGTGGCCTGGTCGTCAGTCTCGGCGAACCATTCGGCCTGATCGTCCAACGGCAGCTGCCGATCCTGGACGCGTCGTGCCGTGCGCAGGTAATCAGCCAGCTTGTAACGCCCGATGGCTTGCACCCAGGCGGTGACCGGCTGCCCGGGCAGGTAGCTGTGTCGTGCATTGTGCACCGCCAGCAGCACCTCCTGCACCACATCCTCCACCTCCGCCGGCCGGCCGGCCGATCAGACGCCGCCCCAGAAACGCGCGCAGGTGACCGGCCAATGCCGTGAGGAACGCCCGATAACTAGCGGCATCACCGGCCAATCCGGCGAGCAGCAGGCTCTTGAGCTGTTGTTCACGCTCGGCAAGGCGTTCCTGATGGTTAGTTCGTTGCATACGCTGCCCTGGTTACAACCCGTGGCTGAAAAATGCACGGGCCGTTGCAAGCGGCAGATCCTACCCAAGCTCCCGGCGGACTCACAAGATCGACCCAAACAGACCCTCTGAAAAAAAATCGGTACCGCTGTAACCAAACCTCAGGGTGCAACGAATTAGCTACTGACCACTGCGAACAGTGGCCCATTCAATCCTGAACATCATTGGAGTCCACCTCATGAAAGCTATTGCCCTCAGCGCCGCCGCCCTCGCCCTGGCCGCCCTCGCCGGTACCGCCATGGCCGATACCACCAGCCAAGGCGCCGCCATGAGCAAGAACCCGGCCATGGAAAAATGCTACGGCGTGGCCAAGGCCGGCGAGAACGACTGCAAGGCCGGTGCCGGTACCACCTGCGCAGGCACCGCGAAAAAGGACTATCAGGGTAACGCCTTCAAGGAAGTGCCGGCCGGCACCTGCACCGGGATCATGACGCCCAACGGCGCCGGCTCGCTGACCCCGAAAAACGCCTGAGATGAACAGCACCGCCTCACTGGGCGCAGGGCTGGGGCTCAAGCCCCAGCACTTCACCGAGGCACTCGAGGCCACAGCCCCCGGGTTGTGGTTCGAGGTGCACGCGGAGAACTACCTGCTCGGCGGCCCCCGCCGTGCCTGGCTCGAACGCCTCGGCCAGCGCCATCCACTGGCCCTGCACGGGGTATCGCTGTCACTGGCTGCCGACGCCCCACCCGACCCACAACACCTGGCCCGCCTGCGCCACCTGGCTGATGCCGTGGCGCCGGTGCTGGTCTCCGAACACCTGGCCTGGGCCACTTGGCGCGGCCACTACTACCCTGACCTGCTGCCGTGCCCACGCAGCCGCACGGCCCTGGCACGTATCGCCGACAACGTCGCCCGCACCCAGGATGCACTGGGCCGGCGCATCGCCGTGGAAAACCCCAGCCATTATCTGCACCTGGAAGGCCATGAGCTGGACGAGCCGGCGTTCCTCGGGGAACTGGCCCACCTCAGCGGTTGCGGCCTGCTGCTGGACCTGAACAACGTTTACGTCAGCACCCACAACCTCGGCCAACATGCCGACGTCTACCTCAGGGACTTTCCTCTCGACCAGGTGATGGAAGTGCACCTGGCCGGGCATCGCGCCGACCACGCCAGCGCACTGCTGATCGACAGCCACGACACCGAGATCAGCGAACCGGTCTGGGCGCTCTACCGGAACCTGTTGGCACGCACGGGGCCCCTGCCCACCCTGATCGAACGCGATGACGCGCTGCCGGACTTCGACACGTTGATGAGCGAGCGCACGCAAGCGCAAACGCTGCTGGAGAACACGCCATGAGTACCCTGGCCCGTTTTCAGGACGACTTCGTCGCGGCCCTCTACCAACACCCGGCACCGGCGCTGGAGTCGCTCACCGCACAGCCGGGTTTCGCCGTGTACCGCAACACCGTGCGAGCCGCGTGCATCGACGCCCTGTGCGACAACTTCCCGAGCGTGCTCACCCTGGTGGGCGAAGCATGGATGCGGGCCGCTGCGGACACCTACGCCCAGGCACACCCCCCCATCGATGCACGGCTGGCGCTGTATGGCCATGAGTTCCCGGCATTCCTGGCGGAACATCCCGGCGCCCAGCACTTGCCCTACCTGCCGGATGTGGCGCAGTTGGACCGACTCTGGCTGGAAGCCTTCTGCTCGACGGTAGAACCGGCCCTGGCGCCTGCGGCACTGGCCAGCGTCGCGCCGGAAGCGCTCGGCAGACAGGCACTGCGCCCACGCACCAGTGTGCGCTGGCAGTGGTGCGCGCAACACCCGGCCCATGCCTTGTGGGACTGCAGCCGTTTCGAGGGCATCGCCCGGCAGCCAGCCCATTGGCACGGGGAAGGCACCTTGCTGGTCGGCGAACTGGACGGGGTCACCCATGCGCCCCTGAGTGCTGGCGCGGTGGCCTTTCTCGACGCCTGCGCCGACGGGCTGTCGCTGGACGCCGCCAGCACCCACGCCCAGCGGCGTGAACCGGATCTTGATTTCACAACGCTGTTCGGCACGTTGATGGCCGCACAGGTCTTCGCCCCTCTCCCACTCGAATGAAGGTACCTTCCATGAACGCTTCCGTGCTGACCCGCCTGCTGAGTGACAACCTCCTGTTGCTGCTGGCCCGCCTGGGCATCGCTTCGGTGTTCTGGCTCTCCGGGCGCACCAAGGTCGAAGGCCTGCTGACGATCAGGCCCGGCACCTATTCGCTGTTTCGCGATGAATATGCCCTGCCCCTGCTGCCCCCGGAGCTGGCGGCACACCTGGCCACCTACGCCGAGCATCTGTTCCCCCTGCTGCTGGTGCTGGGCCTGGCCACCCGGTTCTCGGCCCTGGCCCTGCTGGGCATGACCCTGGTGATCGAGATATTCGTCTACCCCGATGCCTGGCCGACCCACCTGACCTGGGCCGCCCTGCTGTTGCTGCTGGTCGGCCGCGGTGCTGGCAGTTGGGCGCTGGATCGACGCCTGGGCTGGCGCTGAAATCGCGGTAGTCGCCCTTTCAGAGCAGGATTTCGATATCTCCCGTGGGGAACGCGACACAGGAATAGATCCAGCCGAAGTCACGATCGGACTTGCGCAAATGGGCCTCCTGCGGATTGAACACCGTGCCACGAAGCAACTTGACCCGGCACAGGCTGCACTCGCCTGAACGGCAGGCGTTTTCGGTGCCGTAGCCATTGCGCTCCAGGGCATTGAGCAAGGGCTCGCCCACGCGGCTGCGGAACTGACCGCGCCCATTGACCGTGACGGTGACCTCATCATCCAGTGAGACGCCTTCAGGCCACCCTGGCTGCTCATTCGGCGCCTTGGGCGCACCATTGGCCTCGACGCGGATACGTCGACGCTTCACACCCAGTGCCATGAGCAGCTCGATACAACTGTCATTGAACGGCGTGGGACCACACACGTAGAACATCTTGTCGCCGATCTCGCCGAGCAGTTGCTGCAGCAGTGGCTGCGTCAGGCGACCGGTGTGGCCCCGGTGGTCGGCCGGAGGACGGGAAATCACCTCGCTCAAGGTGAAGTGGGCATGGCGATCGGCCAGGCCACGCAGTTCATCATCGAAAATCACATCATCGATGTAGCTGTTCACGTAAATGAGGTGGAAACGGTACGGCAGGCCACGCTCGAGGATGTCCAGCAGGATACTGCGCGCCGGCGCACCGCCCGAGCCGCCGGCCAGGAACACCAGGTCATCGCCATGGAACAGCGGATTGTGGTGAAAGCTGCCCATCGGCCCGGAACCGAGCAGGCGCTGCCCCACCACGACCCTGTCGAGCAGATGGTTGGACACGAAACCACCTGCGGCCCGCTTCACCGTCAGGTCGTAATGGGAACGCTGCGCGGGCGAAGAAGACATGGCATAGGGTCGAGCGGTGGCCACGCCATCGATGTCGACGAACAGGTTGATGTACTGCCCGGCCTGGAACGGTGGCAGCACGCCACGGTCCGCGGCGACCAGGCGCAAGGTCCGGGTGCTGGCGGTCTCGTCGATGATCTCGGCGACCTCCAGTTCCAGCCGCTTGGGATGCAACTGCACCACGGTGCTGGCGACCTCCCCCCTGATTTCGCGGAAGTCGCTGCCCGTCCGCTCCAGCACCTCCTTGGCTTGCCAGGCTTCACGAAAGCCCGCGACGGCATTCAGCAGGTTCTGCTCAGACATGCTCCACCTCCCTGGTTTTCAACTGTTTGAGCACCGCCCTGGCGGTGGATTCACCCGCCATGTAGGTCGGCTGGAAGCCGCCCATGGTGGTCCATGAGCCGGCGATATAGAGACCGGGCACACCCTCCAGGCGCTCGCGCAGCAAGGCCGAATCCTGTGTGCTTTGCTGGAACCCATAGATGGCGCCACCCGGCGTATTGAGATAGCGCATCATGGTCAGCGGCGTGGCGACTTCGACCTCCTCGATGTACTGGCGCACCTTCGGGTAGACCTTCTCGATCACCCCGATCAGTTGCTCGGCGAACGCGTACTTGGTTTGCGCGTAATGCTCCGGCGACACGGCCTTCCAGGGCTCGGCATATTGCAGGCAAACCAGCACCACCTGGCTCTTGCCGGGGGGCGCGGCCTCGGGATCTTCGAGGTTGTAGCAGGTCAGCATGCCGCCCAGGGGGGGTTCCAGGCTGCCCATGCGCTGGAAGATCTGCTCTTCGTCCAGGGTCTCGTAGATGAAACTGGACGCTTGCGTGACGCCCAGTTCCTGCGGGGTGCAATCCAGGCCCAGGTAGATGACGAAGGCCGAGGTCCCCATGCGCCGGGATTTGAAATCCTGCCGGACCTTGAGCGGGGGCTGCTCGAGATCCAGCAACTCGTTGAAGGTGGTCAATGGGCTGGCATTGGACACCACGGCCGCACAGGAAACGCTCTCGCCCCCCTCAAGGCGTACACCACTGATGCGACCGCCGCGGGTATGAATCTTCTCTACGCCGCAGTTGAAACGGACTTCGCCACCGGCTTCGAGAAACGACTCCACCAACGCACTGGACAAGGCCTGGGAGCCACCCTTGATATGCCAGGGCTTGAATGCCGCGTAGGCATACAACATCGCGGCCAGGTCCGGAAACGGCAGCCTGCTGGGGGGCACGCCGAGGTAGAGCCAATAGGTGGCCACCACCCGCTTCAGCTTGGGGTCGCTGAAAAATTCGTCCAGCACCTCTTTCACCGAGCGGAAACCGTACTTCACGAAGCACGGGCACATCGACTCGAGCATCGCCTGGCTGTTGCTGCGGCGCGCCTGGGGCAGGGTCATGAAGCTTTCCACGGTGATCTTCTCGCAGAGCGCCAGGAAGTCCGCAATCGCCTGGGATTGCGCCGGAAACAGCCCCTGCAGGGTATTACGCACCCCCGACCAGCTGGCAGGCAGGGTGACGTCGATCTCCCCCGGCACCACCAGGCGATACAGCGCCTGCTCCTGGACGAACTCGACCTTGTCCAGCACGCCGAGCTTGTCGAACAGCTTGCGCATGACGAAGGGTTTGTCCTCGGTGCCCAGGCCGCTGAGCTGGTGCAGCGCCACTTCGAACTCGAAATCGCCACGCACGAAGGACGTGGCGCAACCGCCCGGAATGTTGTGGCGCTCCAGCAGCAGGGTGCGACAGCCGCCCCGCTGCAAGGCCGTTGCGGCGGTCAATCCGGCGTTGCCAGCGCCGATCACGACGGCGTCATAGTGTTGCATGTTCTTCCCCTTAACTTATCAGTGCTAAGATCACGCTAAAAAAACACCCCGGACGGGCTGGCCTCCGTTCGCACGACTCACGACTTCGGCCTCATTGTGGGGCACAGGCTACGAAGCAATCTTAGCACTGTCAAGATACTTCGCCATGCTAAGATCGTGGCCACGCTGATACCTTCCAATTCCCTGCTGTCGAGACCACCCCCGCATGACCAAGACCTCCGCCCGCTCACGCGATACCTACCACGTGGGCAACCTGGCGCCGCAACTGCTCGACGCCGCGCGACAGATGCTCGAGCAAGTGGGACCGACCAAACTCTCGTTGCGGGCGGTTTCGGAGCGGGTCGGAGTCAGTTCAACCGCGGCGTACCACCACTACGCGAACCGCGCGGAACTCATCGGCCATCTGGCCGCCCAGGGTTTTCGCGAACTGGGCAAGGTGCTGGTGATCAGGGATGCCCACAGCGACGGCGTGCGGAAACTGCGTAACGCGAGCCTGGCCTACTTCAGCTTCGCCCGCGGCAACCCGGCCCTGTACCAGTTGATGTTCGGCCCCGAATTCGCCAACGGCGAGATGATCCCGGAGCTCAAGGTCGCGCGCGAAGAGGCGTTCGGCGAGCTCAAGCGCATCATCGCCGAAATACTGGGGCTGGATGTGCAGCATGCAGAAGTGCGCCGGGCCGCCCTCGCCGGCTGGTCCTATACCCATGGCCTGGCATCGCTGGTGATCCATAACGTCCTGCACTTCCCGGCCGGGACCACCGACGAGCGTTTCGTCGACAGCACCCTGCAAGGCTTTGCGCAGTTGTTCAAGGTCGAGAACCGGGACTGAACCCGACGAGCAGTCCTCAGGCAGCGGACACGACCGTCTGCTGCTGTTCACCCAGGCCCTCGATCCACAGGCGAACCGTGTCGCCGGGCTTGAGCCATTGCGGTTGCGGCTTCATGCCCATGCCGACACCCGGCGGGGTCCCCGTGCAGAGAACGTCTCCCGGCTGCAGGGTGATGTAGCGGCTGACGTAGGAAACGATCTGCGCCACCGTGAAGATCATGGTGCGGGTGTTGCCGGTCTGGCGGCGCTCGCCATTCACGTCCAGCCACATGTCCAGGTTCTGCGGATCGGCGATCTCGTCGCGGGTCACTAACCAGGGCCCGATGGGACCGAAGGTGTCGCAACCCTTGCCCTTGTCCCACTGCGATGACTGCAGCTGGAACGCACGCTCGGAGACGTCGTTGACCACACAGTAACCGGCCACGAAATCGAGGGCCTGCGCCTCGGAAACCGAACGGGCCTCGGTACCGATGACCACCCCCAGCTCCACTTCCCAGTCCAGCCTGGTCGACTCGCGCGGTTGCACGATGTTGTCGTGCGCGCCACAGATACAGGTGATTGCCTTGGTGAAGATCACCGGTTCATCCGGAATCGCCATGCCGGCTTCTTCGGCGTGGTCGCGATAATTGAGGCCAATGGCAATGAACTTGCGAATCCCCGCCACCGGCGCGCCATGGCGAACGCCCTGCTCGACCAGCGGCAGCGAAGCGATGTCGAGCCGGGCGATGCGTGCCAGGCCGGCTGGCGTGACATCGTCGGGCGTGATGTCGTCCAGGTGAGCCGACAAGTCACGGATACGTCCCTGGGCGTCTACAAGGCCCGGACGTTCCTGTCCGGGTTGGCCAACACGGCAGAGCTTCATCTGATTGTTCCTCATCGTGCGGGGCGCGTGTTCCACGGGCCCTGAAAGGGAAACCTGCCGATACGGGCGGCATCCGGCGCCAGCTCGAAAACAAGCGGACCACCAGAGTAGCACCGATCGCCGCCGGGGCACTGCACCCTGGGCTCGTCATGATCCGTTGCGCACTATGAAACCACTTGTCCGCTGGGTAACAAGATCGACACATTTGGTAATGATTATCATCTTGATTAAGAATAGTGTTTCCTTTTGACATATCAGGAAACATGAATTTTGAATCCTTGCCTTTCCACCACCACCCTGCTACTGATGGGCGCTATCAGTGTGCTGCCGCAGGCGAACGCCGCCGACGAGCTCACCCTGCCCGCTACGCAAATTCAAGGCACTGTCACTCAGGGCGACACCCAGAGCGAGGGCTACCAGGGACAGCCCTCGTCCAGCACCACCAAGCTGGGACTGACGGACAAGGAAACGCCACAAGCCATCACCACCATCACCCGCGCCCAAATGGATGACTTCAAGCTCAATGGCGTCAAGGACGCCCTGCGTTCCGCCCCTTCAGTAACGGTGGAGCAGAGCGAAACCGACCGCACCGAGTTCACTTCTCGCGGCTTCGATATCGGGACGTTCGAGTACGACGGCATGGGCATGCCGTTCGCCCAGACAATCCTGATCGGCGACCAGGACATGGCCGAATACGAGCAGATCGACGTGCTCCATGGCGCCAATGGCCTGATGAGTGGCACCGGCAACCCGTCGGCCACGGTCAACTTCGTGCGCAAGCGGCCGACCGACACCTTCCAGGCGCAGATCGACACCAGCGCCGGCTCCTGGGACAACCGCCGAATCGACATGGACGTATCGGGCCCGCTGACGGAAAGCGGCAACGTACGCGCACGCTTCATCTACGCCCACGACAAGGGCAACGCCTGGCTCGATCGCTACAGCCACGAAAAGAACGTGGTCGCCGGCCTGCTCGCGTTCGACCTGTCCGATGCCGACACCCTCACGGTCGGTTTCTCGCAGCACAACAGCGACGCCAACGGCAGTACGTGGGGCAACCTGCCCCTGGTGGACAGCAACAACAACCCGATCCACTACCACAGCCGCAGCTCCAGCGTCGGCCAGCCGTGGACCTACTGGAACATGCACACCCAGCGTGCCTTTGCCGAGCTCAAGCATGATTTCGGCAACGGCTGGAACGCGACGATCACCGCCACCGGGATCACCGAGAAACAAGACACCAACATGCTCTATGTTTCCAGCGTCACCGGCGATGACGCCACGGCGTTCGCGGCCCATACCACCAGCAAGGCCCACGAGTTACTGGGTGAGGCGAAGCTCTCCGGCCCGTTCAGCCTGTTCGGGCGCGAACATGAGCTGACCGTCGGTGCCAGCTATGGCCGTACCCACCAGACGGCACGCGAATACGATGCCGCAGCGGCGGGTTACTACCCAACCTCATTTGCCAGCATTCTTGCGGGCACCGAAACACCGCCGCCGTTCATCTACACCAGCGATACCAATACACAGAACTTCACCGACGCCCAGAAAAGCCTGTTCGCCGCCACGCGCTTCAGCCTGGCGGACGACCTGCACTGGATCGCCGGCGCGCGCATGCTCAGCGCCGACGGCTCGGGCGACAGCTATGGTGTCGACCACTCCCAACGCGAACATGGCAAGGTCACGCCCTACACCGGCCTGGTCTATGACCTGAACAGGCAGTGGAGCCTCTACACCAGTTGGACGAAGATCTTCAATCCGCAGTACGGCACGGTCGGCATCGACGGCAAGCCACTCGCCCCACTCGAAGGCAAGAGCCTGGAAGCCGGGGTGAAAGGCAGCCTGATGGATGATCGCCTGACCCTGACGGGAGCCGTATTCAAGACCGAACAGAGCAATGTGCCGTCCAACAGCCGATACATTCAGGTGGGCTCCCAATACCGCTACTACACCGATGACTACAAGAGCCACGGCATCGAGTTGCAGGCTAGCGGCGAAGTGCTGCCCGGCCTCGACCTGCTGGGCGGCTACACCTATGTGCGAATCGACGGTGCCGATGGCGACCGGGCACGCAAGTACGTGCCCAAGCACAGCGTCCACGGCATGCTGACCTACCGCCTGCCTGGCCTGCCACAGGCCAAGGTCGGGACCCGGGTGAGCTGGCAGAGCGCCGTACAGAATGACGTGTACAGCAGCATTCGCCAGAATCCCTATGCCGTGGTCGACCTGATGGCCAGCTACGATATCAACCGCAACTGGAGCACGTCGCTGAACCTCAACAACGTCACCGACGAGAAGTACCTGGTGTCCCTGTACAGCGGCACGGCCAGCAACTACGGCGCACCACGCAACCTGACCGCTTCGCTGACCTGGAAATACTGAGGGCCCTCACCGGGGGCCTCGGGGGCTGGTCCAAGGAACCAGCCCCTGCGACCCGCTCAGCCACGCCTCACACCAGTTCCTCGTCAATCCAGCCGCGGATCAGGCTCCAGACCATGGCCAGGTTCAAGGTCGGCTCGCACTCGGTCATCAGCATCGCCACCTGCAGCACCGAGCGCGGGTCCTGCGTATCGGTATCCAGCTCCTTGGTCAGCCGGACCCAATGTCCCCACAGACGCATTTCCCCGTCCTGACTGACCGTTGGCCAGCGACCCTTGCGGTACGGTATGCCCAACATGGTGCGGCGGATGGCGACTTCCTTGGGCGACAGCCCGAACAGTTCGAGGATCATCGGCGAGCTGGCCCCCAGGCGGAGCGCCCGGCTGATCTGCTCCTCCTCGTCACTGTCGCGGGTGCGCGAGAGCAGCCGCTGGACGACATCACCGTCGACCAGCACCTTGAACCAGGGCACCGGCGAGTTCACCAGGGCGCCCATGCAGCGCGGGTCGATCAGGGTCTGCAGGTCCTTTTCCTCAAACCCCATGGCCAGGCAATTGCGCAACTGACCGGTCTTGATGTTGTTCATGATTTGAAAGGCGACAGCCAGATTCAACGGGTGCATATAAACCTCTACCATTCCATGGTCGGATGACGGCCCGTGCGTGGGCCAGACTGCTTCACGCCAGAACGTCCGCCGGGCCGGGAGCGTGCTCGTCACGCCGGCCGAACTCGACGCTGAGGATCTCGACACCCGCCCAGCCCTCCACGTGGCTGGCCAGTTCGAACAGAAAACCGTCGCGCCGCAATGACTCCTGGTTGATTCTGAGCAGCACCATGCAGGTCTGGTCAGCGCTGATATCGGAACTCAAATCCATTTGTGTGTACTCCCTGTGATCGCTATCGCAGCCGGGTGCGACGGACTGGTGGTTGAGCCGGTGCGGCGAACTTTCCTCAGGCCGCTCGCGAATCCACCTCGGTGGTTCAGAGCGCCCTCCTTCACTGCACCGCTCGATTTTGTGCTGCCCCTAATTATGTAGTCGCTCCACGCAAGGCTATCTGTAAGACAAAGCGTCCCTCCTGCGGGAAAAAACGGGCGTCATTTGTGGGGCGTTCAGGGTGGGGGCCTGTTCGGATCCGAGCCGCCGGCCCGCGAGCGTCCCATGGCGGGCGTTCGCCGAGCCCTTCAGAACGCGGCTTCGTAGATCGCCAGGGCATCGGCCAGCCGGACCTCACGCGGATTGTTCACCAGCAGCCGCTGTTGCTGCATCGCGTCCTCGGCCAGTTGCCGGAGACGCTGGCGAGGCACGTCCACATCGCGCAGCCGGGTAGGTAAACCGCAGCGAGGCGCCAGTTGCGCCAGTTCCTCGATGAACTGCTCGCAGCGTGCCGGCGGATCACCGGCCCGCAGCCGCTCGCCGAGCAGCATCGGCGCCAGCTCGGCGTAGTCGGCAAAGGCTTCGGCGCGGTTGAAGCGCATCACGTGCGGCAACACCAGGGAATTGGCCAGCCCATGGGGCACGTGGAACTGCGCCCCCAGCGGATAGGCCAGTGCATGCACCGCCGCCACCGGTGCGTTGGCGAACGCCTGCCCGGCCAGACAGGCGCCCAGCAGCATGGCCTGGCGGGCCGCGAGGTCGTCCCCCTGGTGCACGGCCTGGTCGAGGTTGGCGGCCAGCAGACGCAACGCCTCCCGGGCCAACAGGCTCGACAGCGGGTTGCGCCTGATCCTGCTGGTGTAGGCTTCGATGGCATGGACCATGGCATCGATACCGGTGGCCGCCGTGATCGCCGGCGGCAGGCCGAGGGTGAGCCGGGCATCGAGCAGCGCCAGGTCCGGCAGCAGGATCGAGGCCACCACGCCCATCTTGCTGGCTTGCCCGGTGGTGATCACCGCGATGGGCGTGACCTCCGAGCCGGTGCCGGCAGTGGTCGGTACCTGGATCAGCGGCAGACGCCGGCCCTGGGCCCGGTCGACGCCGTAGATGGCCTGCAGGTCCTGGTTGCATTCGGGATGAGCCAGCAACGCCACCAGCTTGGCGACATCCATCGAACTGCCGCCACCGAAACCGACGATCAACTCAGCCCCGATGTGGCGGGCCCGCTCGACCGCGGACTGTACGCAAGTGTCACTCGGGTCGGCGCAGACATCGCTGAAGATCGCCACGCCCAGCCGGGCCTGGGTGAAACCGGGCAACAGCTCATCCAACAGGCCCAGGCGGATAATGCCGGGGTCGGTGACGATCAGTACCCGGCGGGCACCGCGCTGCTGACACAATGACGCCAGGCGGGCGGCCGCGCCCGGTTCACAGAGCAGATGTGGCGTGGTGGCGAAGCTGAAAGGCTGCATGTCCCTATTCCTCTTGTTCTTGTATTCATGGCACTCGCCGTGGCGCGGCCTGCGCGAACGGCGGCAGGGGAACCCGGCTAGAAGGCGAAGTGCTCCTCGCTCATGACCATCAGGCACGGGGCGCCGCCGAGCAGCGCCTCCCGATGGGCACCGGCGCGCGGCAGCAGCCGTCGCCAGTAGAACTCCGCCGCCTGCAGCTTGGCCTGGTAGAACGCCCGGTCATCCGTGCCACGGTCAAGCGCCGCGGCGGCACACACCGCCGCCCGCAACCACAACGCCGCCAACAGCACGTAGCCAGAATAGGCGAGGAAATCCACCGACACCGCGCCGATCTCCTGGGGATCGGCCCGGCAGACATCCAGCACGTGCTGGCTGAGCGAATGCCACTGCTCCAGGCGCTGGCCCACCACCCGGGCCATCTCGTCCAGGGCGGGATCGCTGCAGGCAGCCACCTCATCGAGCAGTCCCCGGATCAGTTGTTGCACCTGCTCGCCACCATCGGCCAGCACCTTGCGGCGAATCAGATCCAGCGCCTGGATACCGTTGGTGCCCTCGTACAGCTGGGTGATGCGGCTGTCGCGCATCAACTGCTCCATGCCCCACTCGCGGATATAGCCGTGCCCGCCATGGACCTGCACCGCCAGGCTGGAAACCTCCTGGCCGACGTCGGTGAGAAAGGCCTTGACGATGGGGATCAGCAACGCGGCCCGGCGGCCGGCGGCGGCGCGGGCCTGTGGGTCCGGGTCGCCGTGCTCCAGGTCGAGCTCGCGGGCCACGCACGCCGCCAGCAGGCGGCAGCCTTCGACCAGGGTCTTCTGGGTCAGCAGCATGCGGCGCACATCGGGGTGGCTGATGATCGGGTCGGCGGCGCGCCCGGGCGCCACCGGCCCGGCCAGGCTGCGCGACTGCAGGCGCTCGCGGGCATAGGCCAGCGCACCCTGGAACGCCGCCTCGGCGATGCCCAGGCCCTGCAGGCCGACCTGAAAGCGCGCATCGTTCATCATGGTGAACATGCACGCCAACCCCTGGTTGGCCTCGCCCACCAGCCAGCCGCGGGCGCCGTCGAAGTTCATCACACAGGTGGCAGCACCGCGGATGCCCATCTTGTGCTCCAGGGCGCCGCACTCGACGGCATTGCGTCGCCCCACGCCGCCGTCCGCACCCGGCTCGAACTTCGGCACCAGGAACAGGCTGATGCCCCGCACACCGACCGGTGCCTCCGGCAAGCGGGCCAGCACCAGATGCACGATGTTCTCGCTCAGGTCCTGGTCGCCTCCGCTGATGAAGATCTTGCTGCCGCTGATGCGGTAGCTGCCATCCGCTTCCGGTTGGGCCCGTGTGCGCAGCAGCGCCAGGTCGGTACCGGCCTGCGGTTCGGTCAGGCACATGGTGCCCGTCCACTCGCCGCTGACCAGCTTGCCCAGGTAATCGCGCTTGAGCGCCTCGCTGCCGTGGCGATGCAGGGCCAGCACGGCGCTCTCGGTGAGCCCGGAGTAGATGCGAAACGACAGCGAGGCGCCCATCAGCATTTCATGGAAACTGGCCGAGACCAGCTGCGGCAGCCCCTGCCCCTCGTACTCGAGCGGGCCGGTCATCGCGGCCCAACCCTGTTCGACGTATTGCCGATAGGCCTGGGCAAAGCCCTCCGGGGTCAGTACCCGGCCCTGCTCCAGACGACAGCCCTGCTCGTCGCCCTGGCGGTTGAGCGGTGCCACCACCTCGCTGGCGAACCGTGCGCCCTGCTCGAGGATGCCATCGATCGTCTCGCCGTCCAGGCCATTGCCAAGGCGGCGGCAGTGCGCCACCCCATCGAAGACCTCATGGAGCACGAAACGCATGTCACGCAAGGGTGCCCGATAGTTCATGCCCGGCCCTCCCGCACATCGGCCAGCCGCGCCAGGATCAACCCCAGGTCCTGCGCGGTGTCGAGCACGGCGGGCGAAGTCGCGGCGCCGATAACGGCGGTTTGCTGAACGTGGTAGGGGTGGCTCACTCGCGGCGCTCCTGAATCGATGATCGAAGGGATTGCCGCAACCCTAGTCAGAGCCCTAGTATTTTTGAAATTTTAATTTTGCATCCCATGTATTCCAGCCATGAATATATCGACCTTCGATCTCAATCTGCTGCGGGTGCTGGACATGCTCCTGCGCGAACAGAACGTGTCGCGGGCCGCCGAGCGCCTGGCCCTGACCCAGCCGACCGTGAGCAACGCCCTGGCCCGCCTGCGCGACCTGCTGGGTGATCCGCTGCTGGTACGGGTTGGCCGGCACATGCGCCCCACGCCTCGCGCCCTGGCGTTGGAAGGGCCGATCCGCGCCGCGCTGCAACAGATCGAACAGACCCTGGGCAGCGACAACAGCTTCGATCCCGGCCGCAGCCACCGCCAGTTGCGCATCGCCCTGACCGACTACGCCGAACAGCTGTGCATGTCCGGGCTGCTCGCCACCTTGCAGACCCAGGCGCCGCACCTGCGGGTCGATGTGGTGCACCTGGCACCGAGCCTGCCGGTGGAAGCCCTCGACCGGGGCGAGCTGGACCTGGTGCTCGGCCGCTTCGATGAGTCTCCCGCGCGCTTCGAACGCCGCCACTGGCGCAGCGAAACCCTGCGTATCGCGGTACGTCGCGACCATCCGGTGGTGAACGCAACGCTCGACCTGGCAACCTTTCTCGGCCTGCGCCACCTCTGGGTGCATGGCGGCCAGACCCGCGGCATGGTCGACCAATGGCTGGCGGAACAGGGCCTGTCGCGGCGTATCGTCTACACCACGCCCAACTACCTGCAGGCCGCGCACCTGGCGGCGGAATCGGACCTGTGCGTGGTCCTGCCGACCGCGCTGGCCACGCACTTCGCGCAACTGCTGCCGCTGCAACTGTTCGAACTGCCGTTCGCGCTGGAGCCGTTCCAGCTGGAACTGGTCTACCTCGCGCAACGCCAGCACGACCCGGCGCTGGCCTGGCTGGTGGAACGGATCATGGATATCCGCGCGACCTGAGGAGAGGGCCGAACAGGTTGTCGACCGCCAATCGTACGACAACTATCTTCCCTAGCCTTCTGCCAGTGAAGAGCCCCGAATGGCTCGTCCTCAGCCGCAGAAGCCTTCGACCACCCAGGGCTCAACCTTTATAACCGGGCGATCTACCTGAGCTGACGCGGCACCTTCGCAAAGGCACCCATCTCGCCGATCGAGAAAAATGGCACTAGCTTTCGCTTAAGTTGTACGATAACTTACCTCTACAGAAATTCCTTCCACCCTCGTGCCACTGGATACCTAGAACAATGACGCCACAAGAACTGAAATCCATCCTTTCCCACGGCCTGCTGTCCTTCCCGGTCACCGACTTCAATGCCCAGGGCGACTTCAACGCCGCCGGCTACGTCAAGCGCCTGGAATGGCTCGCGCCCTACGGCGCCAGCGCCCTGTTCGCCGCCGGTGGCACCGGTGAATTCTTCTCCCTCGCGGCCAGCGAATACAGTCAGGTGATCAAGACCGCCGTCGACACCTGCGCCCAGTCGGTGCCGATCCTCGCCGGTGTCGGCGGCTCGACCCGCCAGGCCATCGAATATGCCCAGGAAGCCGAGCGTCTGGGCGCCAAGGGCCTGCTGCTGCTGCCCCACTACCTGACCGAAGCCAGCCAGGACGGTGTTGCCGCCCACGTGGAAGCGGTGTGCAAATCGGTGAAGATCGGCGTGGTGGTGTACAACCGCAACGTCTGCCGCCTGAACGCCGACCTGCTGGAAAAGCTGGCCGAGCGCTGCCCGAACCTGATCGGCTACAAGGACGGCCTGGGTGACATCGAACTGATGGTGTCCATCCGTCGCCGCCTGGGCGATCGTTTCAGCTACCTGGGAGGCCTGCCGACCGCCGAGGTCTATGCGGCGGCCTACAAGGCCCTGGGCGTGCCGGTCTACTCCTCGGCGGTGTTCAACTTCATCCCGAAAACCGCGATGGACTTCTACAACGCCATCGCCCGCGACGACCACGCCACCGTGGGCAAGCTGATCGACGACTTCTTCCTGCCGTACCTGGACATCCGCAACCGCAAGGCCGGCTATGCGGTGAGCATCGTCAAGGCCGGTGCGAAGATCGCCGGCTACGACGCCGGCCCGGTACGGACCCCGCTGACCGACCTGACCGAACAGGAGTACGAAGCCCTGGCGGCGCTGATGGACAAGATGGGCCCACAATAAGCGCGCCCCTGCGGACTGCCAACACCGCACCCGGAGCCGGGCAACCGCCGGCTCCGGTCACAACTCGTTAGCCCGCACAAAAATAACTAGTGGGAGTACAAGGCATGCAAGCGACTAAAAAGACGCATGTGCGCTACCTGATTCTGCTCATGCTGTTCCTGGTGACCACGATCAACTATGCCGACCGGGCCACCATCGCCATTGCCGGCTCCAGTCTGCAGAAAGACCTGGGCATCGACGCTGTCACCCTCGGCTACATCTTCTCCGCCTTCGGCTGGGCCTACGTGGCCGGCCAGATCCCCGGCGGCTGGCTGCTCGACCGATTCGGTTCGAAAAACGTCTACGCCTTCAGTATCTTCAGCTGGTCGCTGTTCACCATGCTGCAGGGTTTTGTCGGCGGCCTGCCGGTGACCTGGGCGGTCGTCACCCTGTTCACCCTGCGCTTTCTGGTCGGTTTCGCCGAAGCCCCGTCGTTCCCCGGCAACGCCCGGATCGTCGCGGCCTGGTTCCCGGCGGCGGAACGCGGCACGGCCTCGGCGATCTTCAACTCGGCGCAATACTTCGCCACCGCGCTGTTCGCGCCGATCATGGGCTGGATCGTCTACCACTTCGGTTGGGAACACGTGTTCATCGTGATGGGCGTGTTCGGCATCGTGTTCTCGGGCATCTGGATGAAGACCATCTACAACCCGAAACAGCACCCGCGCATCAGCCCGAGTGAACTCGAACACATCGAGCAGAACGGTGGCCTGGTGGACATGGACCAGAAACGCAGCAACGACGGTCCGAAGTGGCACTACGTCAAGCAACTGCTGACCAGCCGCATGCTGCTGGGCGTGTACCTGGGCCAGTACTGCATCAACGCCATCACCTACTTCTTCCTGACCTGGTTCCCGGTGTACCTGGTGCAGGAACGCGGCATGACCATCCTCAAGGCGGGCTTCATCGCCTCGCTGCCGGCCATCTGCGGCTTCATCGGCGGTGTGCTCGGTGGTGTAATCTCGGACTGGCTGCTGCGTCGTGGCCACACGCTGACCTTCTCGCGCAAGCTGCCGATCGTCTGCGGCCTGATGCTGTCGACCACCATGGTCTTCTGCAACTACGTCGAGGCGGAATGGATGGTGGTCGGCTTCATGACCCTGGCATTCTTCGGCAAAGGCATCGGTGCCCTGGGCTGGGCGGTCGTGGCCGACACCTCGCCCAAGCAGATCGCCGGCCTGTCCGGTGGCCTGTTCAACACCTTCGGCAACATTGCCTCGATCACCACGCCGATCGTCATCGGCTACATCATCAGCGCCACCGGCTCGTTCAAGTGGGCCCTGGTGTATGTCGGTGCCAACGCTTTGGTCGCGGTGTTCAGCTACCTGGTGATCGTCGGCCCGATCAGGCGGATCGAGTTGCGTGACGGCCCAAAGGATGAAGCGGCAACGGATGCCAACCCCACGATGAACGTCGCGGGTGCGCGTCACTGAGCAAGAACCCGTGCATGCCCGCTACACCGCGGGCATGCACGCAGAACAAAGCCTGAGAAATCCATAAGAAAGGCACGACCATGCAGTTGATCGAACATTCTGACTCGCCCCGCTACGTCCGCCTGCACGACGACGACAACGTCGTGGTGGTGGTCAATGACGGCGGCCTGGGCGAAGGCGCCCGCTTCTCCGATGGCCTGACGCTGGTACAAGCCGTGCCACAGAGCCACAAGGTCGCCACCGTGTTCATCGCCAAGGGCGAACCGGTGCGCCGCTACGGCCAGATCATCGGCTACGCCCTGGAAGACCTGCGCCAGGGCAGTTGGGTGCAGGAAAGCCAACTGGCCATGCCGGCCGCCCCGGAACTGGACAGCCTGCCACGCTGCGATGCCGTGCCCGACGCCCTGCCCCCGCTGGAAGGCTTCACCTTCGAAGGCTACCGCAACGCCGACGGCACCGTCGGTACCCGCAACATCCTCGGCATCACCACCACCGTACAATGCGTGACCGGCGTGCTCGAACACGCGGTCAAGCGCATCAAGGCCGAGCTGCTGCCCAAATACCCCCACGTCGATGACGTGGTCGCCCTCACCCACAGCTATGGCTGCGGCGTGGCGATCAACGCCCGCGACGCCTACATCCCGATCCGCACCGTACGCAACCTGGCACGCAACCCCAACCTGGGCGGCGAAGCGCTGGTCATCAGCCTGGGCTGCGAGAAGCTGCAGGCCGGCCAGGTGATGCACGACAACGACCCGTCGGTCGACCTCAGCGAGCCGTGGCTGTACCGCCTGCAGGACGCCAGCCTGGGCTTCACTGAAATGATCGATCAGATCATGGGCCTGGCCGAAACGCGCCTGAAGAAACTCGACCAGCGCCGCCGCGAAAGCGTGCCGGCCAGCGAGCTGATCCTCGGCATGCAATGCGGCGGCAGCGATGCCTTCTCCGGCATCACCGCCAACCCGGCCCTGGGCTACGCCGCCGACCTGCTGGTACGTGCCGGTGCCACCGTGCTGTTCTCGGAAGTCACCGAAGTGCGCGACGCCATCTACATGCTCACCTCCCGTGCCGAAAACCAGGACGTCGCTGACGCGCTGGTGCGCGAGATGGACTGGTACGACCGCTACCTGCAACAAGGCGCCGCCGACCGCAGCGCCAACACCACGCCGGGCAACAAGAAAGGCGGCCTGTCGAACATCGTCGAGAAGTCCCTGGGCTCCATCGTCAAGTCCGGCAGCGGCGCCATCCAGGGCGTGCTCGGCCCGGGCGAGCGGGTCGACCGCAAGGGCCTGATCTTCTGCGCCACCCCGGCCAGCGACTTCGTCTGCGGCACCCTGCAACTGGCCGCCGGGATGAACCTGCACGTGTTCACCACCGGTCGTGGCACGCCCTATGGCCTGGCCATGGCCCCGGTGGTCAAGGTGTGCACCCGCACCGAACTGGCCGAGCGCTGGCCCGACCTGATCGACATCGACGCCGGGCGCATCGCCACCGGCCGTTCGAGCATCGAGGAACTGGGCTGGGAGTTGTTCCACTACTATCTGGATGTGGCCAGCGGCCGCAAGCAGACCTGGGCCGAGCAGCATAAGCTGCACAACGACATCACCCTGTTCAACCCGGCGCCGATCACCTGATGTACCCGGCCGGCTCGATGTTCGCAGCCCCTGTAGGAGCCGGCCCGTTCCATCCGCATTCCTTCCTTCACTTCTCTCTAAAGGAGCATTCCATGCCTGAGATCCTCGGCCACAACTTCATCGCCGGTCAGCGCAGCGCCGCTGGCACCCAGCGTCTGCAGAGCCTGGACGCCACCACGGGCGAAGCCCTGCCCTACCACTTCGCCCAGGCCACCGAAGCCGAAGTGGACCAGGCGGCCAAGGCCGCCGCTGCCGCCTTCGCCGAGTTCCGCCAACTGGCGCCGACCCGTCGCGCCGAATTCCTCGACGCCATCGCCGCCGAACTGGATGAGCTGGACGAGGCCTTCGTCGCCATCGTCTGCCGTGAAACCGCCCTGCCCGCTGCCCGTATCCAGGGCGAGCGTGGCCGTACCAGCGGCCAGATGCGCCTGTTCGCCCAGGTATTGCGCCGTGGCGATTTCCTCGGTGCCCGCATCGACCTGGCCCTGCCTGAGCGTCAGCCACTGCCACGCGTCGACCTGCGCCAGATGCGCATCGGCGTCGGCCCGGTCGCCGTGTTCGGCGCCAGCAACTTCCCGCTGGCCTTCTCCACCGCCGGCGGTGACACCGCGGCAGCCCTGGCGGCCGGTTGCCCGGTGGTGTTCAAGGCCCACAGCGGCCACATGGCCACCGCCGACCTGGTCGGCTGCGCCATCCAGCGCGCCGCCGAGCGTACCGGCATGCCGAAAGGCGTGTTCAACATGGTCTTCGGGGGTGGCGTTGGCGAGTGGCTGGTCAAGCACCCGGCGATCCAGGCCGTTGGCTTCACTGGTTCGCTGAAAGGTGGCGACGCCCTGTGCCGCATGGCCGCCGAGCGTCCACAGCCGATCCCGGTGTTCGCCGAAATGTCCAGCATCAACCCGGTGATCATCCTGCCGGGCGCCCTGGCCAAGCGCGGCGAAGCCATCGCCCGCGAACTGGCAGGCTCCGTCTGCCTGGGCGCCGGCCAGTTCTGCACCAACCCGGGCCTGGTCATCGGCCTGCAATCGCCACAGTACAGCCAACTGCTGGGTGAGCTGGGCCAGCACCTGGACCAGCAAGCGGGTCAGACCATGCTCAACGCCGGTGGCCTGCGCAGCTACGTCGGTGGCCTGGAACACCTGAAGGCCCACGCCGGTATCGAACACCTGGCCGGTCAGGCCCAGGAAGGCAGCCAGGCCCGTGCCCAGCTGTTCAAGGCTGACGCGCGCCTGCTGGTGGAATCCGATCCCCTGCTGCAGGAAGAAGTCTTCGGCCCGACCACCGTCGCCGTCGAGGTCAAGGACAACGAGCAACTGCGCGCGGCCCTACTCGGCCTGCGGGGTCAGCTGACCGCCACCCTGATCGGCGAAGCGGAAGACTTCGAAGCCTTCGCCTGGCTGGTGCCGCTACTGGAAGAGAAAGTCGGCCGTATCCTGATCAACGGCTACCCGACTGGGGTCGAAGTGTGTGATGCCATGGTTCACGGTGGGCCGTACCCGGCGACTTCCGATGCCCGTGGGACGTCGGTGGGTACCCTGGCGATCGATCGCTTCCTGCGTCCGGTGTGCTACCAGAACTACCCGCAGTCGCTGCTGCCTGAGGCGCTGCGTGACGGCAACCCGTTGGGGCTGCGTCGCCTGGTGAATGGGCAGTGGAGTGATGCGGCGATCTGATTGCGGCGTTGATGGAGAGAGCCCCGCTTTGGCGGGGCTTTTTATTTCCAGCGCGGTGCGTGTCCGTTTGAAGGGAGGCGTGACCTACCCCTGACGGTCTTCAGTTTTCGGGGGGCATCTGGTTCGCTACGGGGACGCCATCCAGCAGCGCGTCGACCACTGCCCGTGCCATCTCCACGGAATGCAGCATGCTCCAGAACAATGCCCGCTCGAAAGGATCGGCGTGCAGGCTGAGTTCGTCGCCGTTGAGTTCTGCCGTTTCGAGCAGGCGCGAGACGTGGGCCAGCGCGTCATAGACACTGACGCCCTGCTGGATGGCGAACAAGGAAGGTTTATCAAGGGATTCTGGAGCAACGGGACGGAAACGGGTGAATGTGAGACTGTCGAGCAAGCGGGTGGTGGATGCTTTGTTATCTGTGCCGAAAGCCCTGTTGGTAGGCGGCGGATCAGGGACAATTTTCTTGGTCATGGTGAAGTTCCTTTGTTGGGTCAGGAGCCCGTCACCTACGCTGCAAAACGAGGGGTGGCGAGCCGTACACAGGTTTGCAGACCGGCAACAAAGGAACCGGCAGGCCGAAGCCTCCTGCGCACAGCTCGCCATAACGCGAACGAAAAAATGCCGCTGATCGCGGCGTTGTGCGCCTTTGTTGTCACGGGCTGCAAAACCCGTATCGCTGAATTTGCAGCGACCTTGGGACTGTAGCCATGACGTTTGGTGCACACAATATTGTCCCATGCCTGAATCGCGTGGGAAATATGAGATTTTTAGGAAGGATGTTTCAGCTTAGCCTTGAAAGCTGGGTAACATTGATGCGCTAGGGGGAAGAGACGCCGTACGAAACCACAACACAGACGGAGTGCTGCCACAAAACGCTGCGGCCATCAGCATTGCTGAAACGAGAACCGGTTAATTTTCACAGCCCACAGCGCTAAAAATAAATTTGTCCCCGTTTCCCCCAAATAAATTTGTCCCCGTTTCCCCCTGCGACGGCCGGCCAAATTGACCTCTCAAGGGTCACCGCTCACGGGATAGGTGCGTCCGCACAAAGCAAAAACCTCAAACAACCCAATAACAGAGCAGCCAAGGTCAACGAAGGACCGAAAAACCACGCAACGTGGTGAGTAGGTTCTCCGGTTATGGTCGTGCCCGAATTCAGGCGAGCTGAAAATCAGACTTTTTCAACAGAATCGACCCAAAGCAGTCAGATGATTCAAAAAATCCGGGCAATCTAGCAAAAAATTTACCCTTATAAATCAGTTGCTTAGAAAGTAGAATCCATTGCTGCGTTGGGTAGTACCCTACGGCCTTCTCCGTTTGTATTATCATCGTGCCAGCATTGGATTGCGATTTCGGTACGAAATATGAAAAATGAAGTAATGATGCGGGACATTCGGGTCATCTCACTAGATAAGATTAAGTTAGACCAAGAAAACGTTCGTTTCGGCAATGATGTCGCGCTCAACCAGCGCGAGGCGATCAAGCTGATGCTATCAAACCCTGAGGACGCCAAGAAAATCCTTCGGCTTGCTGAGCACATTGCTGAAAACGGGCTTGATCCTACTGAACTTCAGCTCGTGACTCCCGACGAAGACGGCAACTTCATTGTCCTTGAGGGCAACCGTCGATTAACCGCACTTAAGCTCCTACAACGCCCAGACCTCTGCCCATCTGACCGTGGCTATAAAGGGTTCGCAAAGGCCCACAGCCAGTTGCTGAATGGTATCCCCGAAAACCTACAATGCAGTGTTGTAGAAAGCCGGGCTGCTGGTGATTTATGGATCGAACTAAAACACACCGGTGAGAACCGGGGCGTTGGTCGAGTTGGCTGGGATAGTGACATTCGAGATGAACGTCGCGCTCGCCAGACAGGAGTCGAATCCATCGGCCGCCAGGTTCGGAACCTCGTTAACGACAACCAGCACATTTTCTCGGCCAAAGCGGCACTGGATGTAATGGAAGTCGACGTCACCACACTTACTCGTATTTTCGCATCCAGTTTGGGACAGAGTACATTCCGCCTTAAGGTCGAGAATAAGACTCTAGTTCCGCAGCTCCCTCTCGAGCACATCGCTCCATCGCTTGAGTTTTTGCTGGAGATGTTTGTATCCCACGGATACAACGTAAACGACGTTCGCAACCATGAGAACCAAAAAACAACTCTTGGCCACATCCCGCCGGAATACCTTCCTCATAAATTGGCAGAGGCAGCGAAATTCCGGGACAAACCTGCGGAACAGGATCCAAACGTAGGTGTCAATAAAGTACCATCTGGAGACACTAAACAAAGCCCAGAAAGTGGCCAAAAGGCCTACGCCCCTTCCAGCGGGAATGATTCTGGAGTGAGCGGTAGCCATGTGAACGGCGATCCAAATAACAATAAGGGTATTGATGCTAATACTGCTACATCTCAGCCTGAAGCTTCACAAGCACCACAAGAAAGCGAAAGCGACACAGGCAATCCATATGCAACCACCCCATCAAAATTTGACTCCCCAAAAGAGCCAGACATTCGGGCTAAACCTCAGGTACGGGCAAGAAAGTATCTAACGCCATGGTCACTGAAAATCCACAACACTCGCATCAACGCAATATACAAAGAACTACGCACGATACTGAAGGTTGATGATTGCCCTAACGCAGCCGCAATCACATTTCGAGTATTCCTGGAAACCACGTGCGATGAATATATAAAACTCAAAAAGGAAGCAGGCACTCCAATTCTTCGCTGGGACACAAATCATGAGGTGCGCGGCGGCGTAGGCGGCGATAAACTCACTATAAAAGTTCAAGCAGTTATCAAGTATCTGCAGGCGAAAAATTTGGTAGCAGCAGGCCCTGCAAAGGCTATTTTCAAGAGAGCAGGCTCAAGTGATCAGCCCGGCTCGATTGACCACTTCAACCTCTTCGTTCACAGCGCACATGGTGCCCCTGTGCCATCAGAGCTCAAGGACATTGCTGAGGAGTACCGACCGATGCTTGAGGCCATCTGGGGCTGAGCCATTGGAAAATACCTTAATGTGTGTTCTCATGCACGGCTTGATTGGCTGGGATAAAATCCATGGGCGCTTCTAAGGTATTTTCCACTCCGCTACGCTACCCAGGTGGTAAGGGAAAATTTGCTCACTTCATTAAACAGATGTTTGAAGTGAACAACTTACATGATGGTCATTATATTGAGCCTTATGCGGGAGGCGCAGGCGTCGCCTTGGAGCTTATGTTCCACGAATACGCCTCGATCATTCATATCAATGATCTAGACCCTGCTATACATGCCTTCTGGCAGTCGGTGGTACACCACACTGACGAGATCAGCAAGTTAATTAACGACACGCCGGTCACAATGGAGAACTGGCATAAGTTCAAGGCCGTCTTAGCCAACCCTCAAGATTGCTCTGTCATTGATCTCGCCATGGCTACATTCTTCCTCAATAGAACTAATCGCTCGGGAATATTGAAAGCCGGGGTAATCGGCGGGCAAGGACAGGCAGGCAAGTGGAAGCTTGATGTTCGTTACAACAAGCCTGATTTAATCAAACGCATTGAACTAATTGGAAAGTACAAAAACCGAATCAAACTTTACAATGAAGACGCCCTCGACTTTATTAGCAATGTAATACCGACACTACCATCGAAATCCCTTACCTACCTAGATCCTCCGTATTACATCAAAGGATCGGGCCTCTATCGTAACTTCTACATCCACGACGATCATGTTCAGATCGCCAACACGCTGAGCAATATCGACAAGCCTTGGATTGTCTCCTATGACAACGTGAGAGAGATCAAAGAGATTTACTCAAGCTATCGTCAGGACGAATACTTTCTCAGCTACACAGCACAGGAGAAGAAAAAAGGCTCCGAAGTAATGATTTACGGTCCTAATATCATAGCACCCGGAAGTGGCTTGAACCGAAAAGCATCTTAACTCGCCCAAGAATTACACTCGAGATTACTATTCCTTTTGCGATAAAGACCGGTGGGCGAGTGGCTACTCATGGCCGCTTCTCCCCGTCGCGAACGGCAGCTTCCCCCACTCAGCGCCCAACCAGACAACTCCCTTTCCCTTGAATGAAATTTCCTAGAAAATCCCGGCTGGTTGCGCCTAATAATTTCGGTGGTTTAGTCTCGGCCCGTCACTGCCAATCCAGTGATCGGGTTTAGCAGCTCGGTAAATCGTTAGGCGCACAGCGTCACCCATCCCACCGGCCTTTTGTGCTCGGTGCTTTATGGTGGCTGTGCGCAGGGCATCTTCGGATGCGCCGGTTTCCTAACGTACCGGTCTGCTAACCTGCGTACGGCCGCCACCCATCATTTAGCAGTGATTTTGGCGGCTTCTAACCTACGTTAGGAGTTACCAGCATGTTCAAAGTAACCCCCAATCCGCCGACTACACCCCGTGTCGGAATCATTGATCCTCGTGTCGCCGATCAGGCACTGGCCCACTATGACCTGGGGCCAGAGGCAGGCTCGAAACCGGCACCCGCCTCCACCGCAGCCGCCACGCCTCCAAGCCCGCCGCCGACCTCGCAAACTCACGAAGACACCCTGCTCGACCTCCACTCGATTCTGCAGTCAGCAGCCGCTACGGCCTATGAGAACGCCGACAACCAGACCGGCCCGAATCGCAAGGTCGCGATGGGGGTGGTGCACTTGATTGAGCTGGCACAGTTGAGAATGAGTTCGCTGGAGCAGCAGGTTGTGGCGGTCAACGCTTGATGGCTGGCTGAAGGTCAAAAGCTTCGCGGGCAAGCCCTGCTCCTACAGTACAACGGTGGTCATCATGATGGAGAGAGCCCCGCTTTGGCGGGGCTCTCTTATCCGCGGTCAGTCGCCAGCCCATACCGATCACCGCGGGATTGCGCGCCCCCCTCGAACAGCATCCAACAAGGGTTTCAGCGTGGACCTGGCCGAACACAAGGCATTCTCTACCGACTCGAAGATGGCCTGACCGGTTGGCCTCAATGGGGCAAGTGACCCCTGGCGTAGCGCACCGTCCTTTCCAGAGTCCGGGTCATATCGGGATGGCTTAGCCGATACTTGCGCTCCAGTTGCTCGCTATGGCTCATGTCGAAGCGCTGCGTCTGGATGAAGTCCAGTGACTCGGCGCTGATCGCCAAGCGGGCCGCCAGGCCGGGAATCTTCAAAAGCCACTTGAGCAACCCTATCGCCACATGGCGGCGGGGGGCCGTGACCTCCAGGGTTTTTGCCATCTGCTCAAGCATCCCCTTCAGGTTCGGTGTGTGCTGGTAGAGCGCCAGGACCTGGCGGTTGACCATCGTGGGGTCGAATGCCACGCAGGCGATCATCGACACCAGGTAATCGACGCTGACCAATGGCAACCAGTGCCTGGCGGAACCGGGGATAGCCTTGAACCGCCCTTGCGCCAGGTTTCGAATGAGTTCGACCAGGGGTTGTCCTTCGACGATGTGTCCACTCTCGCTGTGGCCACACACCGTTGCAGGGTGAACGATCGTGTAATCCGCGCCCGCTTCCTGCATGTGGCGGATGACGGCGAAATGCGACTCGAGCTTACTGCCTTCGTAGCCGCCCACACGGCCATAGACTGCGGGCCAATCGGTGTTTTCCGGGCACTCATTATCCACCCCGATGTTGGCAAGGTGGCTAAGGTTCTGCAGCATATAGCCGCCCACCATCACCAATCGGATGCGCTGGGTCGCCGCAAGCCTGGCGACTCTCAGCGCCCCTTGCACATTGATCGTGCGGGCGCGCTCCATTGTCAGCCCCCAGGAAAATTGCGCCGCCAGGTGAAAGACCACACCGACCGAAGACACGCGCTGCTGGTCCGCCTCGCTGAGTCCCAGGCCCTCTCTGCTGATATCGCCCGCAACGGCGTGAATATGCGCGGGATTACCGCCGAGCCGGCCTACCTGCTCTCTGAGCCGCTCAATGTTTTCGGGGGTGCGCATCAGCACCCAGGTCTTGTGTCCTGTCGCGGTGAGACGGGCCAGTAAATGTTGACCCACAAACCCACTGCCGCCGGTGACGAAGCATTCCACGCTCATGTCTGAATCCTTGTTTGGATGATCGGCGCAGGCTAAGGTGTAGAGCCTACTCTACAGTCAAGGATTTTTTTGTCGTGAACATCGGAGAGTTGGAGCGCCGCAGTGGAGTCGGCCGCCATGCGTTGCGCTATTACGAACAGCTCGGGCTGATCGTGGCTCATCGACAGGCCAATAACTACCGCAGCTACAGCGATCAGACCGTGGCTGATCTGGCGTTCATTCAGAGTGCCCAGGGCGTGGGGTTTTCACTCGCCGAGATCGGGGAGATCCTGGCGGCCAGGCGGGGCAATACGATCAATTGCGCCCAAGGCGCGGCCTTGGTCGCCAGCAAGATGGCCGAGATTCAAACGAAGATCACCACCCTGCAGGCCACGTATGCGTTTCTGGACGGCGAACGGGCGAAGCTTGAAGCCAGTGCCATTGCCAACGGGCAGATGATGGCTCACCTGCCTGTCCCTGAGCCGGTCTCGGCGCCATAGCCTGCCGGCAACGCCTCAACCGGCAGCCTTTGTCGAGTGCCTGAAGATCAAAAGCTTCGCGGGCAAGCCACGCTCCTACCGGGTTGCGGCGGCCATCAAAATGGTGATCGCCTCCATTCTGTAGGAGCCGGGCTTGCCCGCGAACAGGCCAGCCGTCTCACCACAAAACGCCTGGTATGGCGCGGCAACGTATGAACCCGTTTCAGGGAGACACAGAGCCCCATCGGCTGGAGTCCACGAAGAGGAACGTCAATGGCAGACGGTTCCTGTCCTAGGCTGTGTACGAAATTGTTTGAAACGCAGGTTAGGCAAGGCAAAAACCGGCGAGGAAGCGCAGTTGACTGGTTGTCAATGAGCATTCCGAGCCGGTTTTTAACGCCGCATAACCAAGTTTCAAGCGATTTCGTACATAGCCTAGAGCCAACGCCTGACCTCGCTGCAGTACTGAGTGAAATCCCTGCCGAAAAGACCGGCAAGCGCTCGCTCCTCCGGCCCGATCTGGAAGCGGTTCATGTAGGTCACGAAACCCAGCACGCCCAAGAGGGCTGGCGGCCAGGCGAGGAAGATGGACCAGGCGACCAGCACGGTGGCGAAACCCAAATACATGGGGTTGCGGGTGTACCGGTAGATGCCCGAGCGGACCAGAGCAGAAGCCGTCTCCGGCCTCAGCGGGTTGACCGTGGTCCGCGCACGGCGGAATGAAAATACGCCAGCCAGACAAATCGCCACACCTGCCAGCAACACCACCAGCGCCAGGCCAATACGCCACTCGATAGCCAACGCCAAGGTACCCGGCAAGTGCCGGGCAGCGAGCCATGCCAGCAGGCCAAACAGCGTAGCCACCAGCGGCGGAGGAATGCGATTGTCCATAGATGAATTCCTGATAGAGATGAACTGCTATCAGGATGAGGCTTGTAGCCACTTCAGGGTCAAGCATCCTGAGCCGATGAAGACTGCGGGGCATTTGGCCCATCAAGCGTCGCTCAAAAAGCGTGGAAGCGCCTGCGAGAGAGCATCAAACACCTGAGTGACCCGCCATACCCGCTTCAGGTCGTGGAGCATCGCAACCTTGGCTGAGCCTGCCCGCCAACCTCGCAACCTGGCCGGAAAGCCCAACGCCCGAGGCACTTGTAGCCGTGCTGCGCGTGGTGCCGATAGTCGCTCGCACACGGAAACCTCTACAATCCGCATCCCAACGTTCAAGGATGCCCGTGCGATGCGTTTTCTTTCCGTGTTGTTATTGATGCTGCCCTCTCTGGCTTGGGCACTGCCGGCGCTGAAGGACACCGAGCTTTACAGCAGCAAGGCGACGGACTGTCACGATGTGGATCTCAAGACTTGGCAGCACCCGGCCCGCGCTGTTCTGGAAAAACATGACATCAAGCTGGAACGGGTTCAGCTGTGCAACGGTGACCACTACCCTATCTTCACCGGGCAAGTGCCGTACGATCCGACTGGGCAGACGAAAAACTTTTTCCTTCCGCTCTACGAGGAAATGCGCAAAGCCAATGGGAAATGGCCGTACGCAATCGTGGCCACCAGTGACAATATCGTGGTTTACGTCAGCTACCCGGCCAATGATGGGATTTCGCTGGGTTACGAACAGTATGCGCAACCGTAGGTGCATCGGCTTACATGCTTTACACAGGACTCTGCACCATTCACGCAGGCCAAAACGATCAGCATAATTGCCTCGGAACTGCGCTCTTAAATACCTACATCCATTGCAGTTTGAACATTCCTGACCATGAACAGGAGTCATTCGCTGGCGCTGCGGGCTGCCTGGTTGCTGATGATGGGCTGGTACGAGATCTATCGGGTCCGATGTTCATGAACATGCTTCGCACACTGGCGTAGCTCGCACCTGATTGAACTGGCACAGTTGAGAATGGGCCTGCTGGAGCAGCAGGTGGTAGCCGCCAGCCGTTGACGGCATCCCGGCCGATGGCGGCATTACGCATCCGCTATCGGCCAAGCGCTGATCTTTTAGATCCCATCAGGATTTCTTTACCACCCACCCATCATGCTCATTTCGCTGTTTGCGGCTGCTCCAACTGCTCTGCTTCGCGCAGGTCGGCGCTCAAACCGTCGCAACTGGCCGACCATTCAGCCAGCCATCGAGGCAGCGCTGGCGATTGCTTGTCCAGGCCCAAGGCAGCGGCAAATTCGGCCGGTGCGACACTGCCTTTTGGCCCGCGAAACAACCCGCGCATGACCACGACCCCAATCACGCGCCGGTCTTTGACAAAGCGGTGTTCGACGAAGCTCCACTTGTGGTCCCAGCCGAGCATGCGTGTGTGAATTTCAAAGCGCTCGAACAGCTTGAGTTCGCGGCGGAACTTGCCCCACACATCGCCCACGATAGGCATTGCGCGGTGCTTGAGTGCCACGCGAAACGCGCCGCTGCGAAGCACATAATCCATTCGGCCGACGTCGGCCAGGGTGAAGTAGCGGCCGTTGGTAACGTGCCGGTTGAAGTCCAGGTCCAGTGGCCAGACGCGCAGGTGCACCACCGTGGTGGCGAGACCGTGCACAGGGCGGCGCCACGGTCGGCGCAACAGCATCAGGAGAAGGCGAAACCATAAGTTCATGCAAAAAATACCTGCTGGAGCGGAAAGATGCCGCACTCTAGAGGCGCTGTTCGGAGTAAGGTAGATGCAGAAATGACTAATTTCATGCCAATTGCGCAAAGGGATTTTCATGCACGTCACGCTTCTCCTGGCCGAGTACAGCTCCCAGGCCTCTGCCGCCCTGGCAATAGAGGTACTGGATGCGGCAAACCGCCTGGCGGCTCCTGCCGAGAAGCCCTTTACCGTGTGCATCGCCTCGTTGGATGGGCTGCCAGTGAACAATGCCCTGGGACGCCCCATGCCCGTGGATGCGAGGCTCGATACGATTGATAAAACAGACCTCGTACTGATTCCTGGTTTTCTCTTCAGCTTGCGTGAGGCCCTGCCGGCTTTTGCCCAGTGCGGCACCTGGTTGCGCCACCAGCACCGCAAGGGCGCCATCATCGCCTCCATGTGCACCGCCGCCTTCATGCTCGCCGAAGCCGGCCTGCTCGACGGTGTAGAGGCCACCACTCACTGGGCGTTCGCCGATTTTCTGCGCCGGCACTATCCGAAGGTCTGCCTGGATGAGCGCCGTATCCTTTGCGAAGACGGTCGCCTGATCAGCAGTGCCGGCGCGAGTGCCGCCATGGACCTGCTGCTGCACCTGGTTCGCCGTTTTGCCTCGTTTGAACTGGCACAACAGTGTGGCCGTTACCTGTTGGTTGACGGCGTGCGCAGCGAGCAGACGGTTTACATCAGTTGGTCGATGCCGCGTGGGCATGCGGACGAGGCGGTCATGCGCGTGCAGGACTGGATGGAGGCCAACTTCGCCGAACCCAACAGTATCGCCCAGCTGGCCGATCAATTCGGCTTCGGCGTGCGCAACTTCAAGCGTCGCTTCAAGGAAGCCACCGGCCAAACGCCGCTGACCTACCTCCAGACCCTGCGCCTGGAAAAGGCCAAGCAATTGCTGGAAACCACCCGCCTTGGTTTTGAGGTCATCACCCACCAAGTGGGCTACGAAGACAGCAATTCGTTCAGGCGGCTTTTCTGCCGGCGTGTTGGTATCTCACCCGCGCTTTTCCGAAAGCGCTTTCATCGGCTTGCGCCGAGCACGTAACAGCCCACGACTAGCGGCAACTGCACGATCGATTCCCCAGGCCTGACTCATTGGACGGCCACGTGCCCTTGAGCAGGGGGCAACGTCGCACATCGTGCTGACGGTGTTCGCCCAGAGCATGATGGGAACCACTCAACCCGCCTACCCTGCCCCCCTGTCAAAGGCGCAATCCTTGAAAACCAACCACCCGATCCCATGGGAGCACTGTACATGCCTATCGGCTTCAGGCCCGCTCAAGCCTCGGACGCGCACGACATTGCGCGCTTCTTTCAACTGACATCGGAGGGCATGGCCGATTACATATGGAGCAAGCTTGCCGCACCTGGAGAAGCCTTGCTGAGTGTCGGTGCGTCTCGCTATGCCAGGGAACAGGGCGACTTTTCCTACAAGAACTGCCTGATGGCCACTTTCGAAGGGCGCGTCATCGGCATGATGCATAGCTATGCCTTGCGCGAGACCCCTGACAGGCCTGTCGAGACAGACCCGGTCCTCGCGCCTTATGCCGACATGGAAATACCCGACACCTTATACATCTCCAGCCTGGCCCTGGATGAGGCCTGGCGCAGCCAGGGGCTGGGCGTCGAGTTTCTTCGCCACGCCCAGCAGCGCGCCGAGGACTTAGGCCTGGATGGGCTATGCCTGATCGACTACGCAGAAAACCACGGGGCACGCCGCTTCTACGAACGTCACGGTTTTCAAATCGTTAAAACCTGCCAGATCGTTCCGCACCCGATGCTGGGTGTCACCGGTGAAGCCTATTTGATGTATCGCCCTAACCACAACGTGCTCGAGAAAAGACCATGAACAAGAAACTGACCGTATTCCGCGAACTGGATATCCAACCGGTGCGCGACCTGCCCTTTTTTGAAGAGGTCGTGGAAGGCGACCCTCACACGCTGACGTCCAAGTACTATCACGATGAACAGCAGGGTCGCATTTCCGGAGAATGGGAAGCCAGCACCGGAGCGTGGCGCATCGATTACAAAGTGTGGGAATTCTGCCATGTCCTGAGCGGATGCTGCGTCATCGAGCTTGAGGGTCGCGCCCCCGTCAGACTGGCCGCTGGCGACACGTTCATTATCGAACCGGGCGCCAAGGGCAAATGGACCGTGCTGGAAGACATGAAAAAGAACTTCGTGATCCTCTTGCCCACGAACTAGGCACGGGGCCACGTTGCATCCAGCTTGAGAGTCTGCTGGAACAGCAGGTTGTAGCAGCCAACAGTTGATCGCTGGCTGAAGGTCAACAGCTTCGAGGGCAAGCCACGCTCCTACCGTGTTGCGGCGGTCATCAGAGTGGTGGTCACCGCCATCCTGTAGGAGCGTGGCTTGCCCGCGAACAGGCACTCACCGGGTTGAGTTGCCTGGCCTCATGGGGCGACATTCCGCTCCATTCCTTGAAGGCGCGAGTGAAGGCGCTGTGCTCCGAATAACCCAGCAGCATGGCGATATCCACGATTTGCAGGCGTGGATCGCGCAGGTACGACAACGCCAGTTCGTAGCGGACCAGGTTCAGTTCATGGCGAAAGCTGGTGCCGGCTTCTTGCAGGCGGCGCTGTAGCGTGCGGGACGAGAGGCGCAGTTGGGGACTTATCCGCTTTATGCTCGGCTCACCCATGCACATGGCCTGGGTGATGGCTTTGCGCAGCTGTTCCACGAACTCATCCTGCTGTGGCAACTGGGCCAGCAAGCGATCCGCATGTTGTTCCAACAGGCAGACCAGCGTCGGGTCGGGGCTCTTGAAGGGCAGTTCGAGCAGTTGTGCGGAGAAACGCAAGACCGCCTCGGACTGACCGAAACGTACCGGGCAGCCGAAGAAGGCTTCGTACGGGCGGGTATCGAGGGGCCCCGCGTGATTGAGGTGGACCCGCAGCGGGTTGGCCGTTCCACGGACCAGAGCGCGGCAGAACTGCACGATGGCAACCATACCGGTTTCGTTCACCAAAGGGCCGGGCTGATACTGGCTGACATCCCAGACCAGTTCGAACCAGCCGTCGCCGTCACGGCGAATCATGGGAATGACGTCGTACACCAGGCGAATGTAGCGTTCCAGGCGTTGCAGCGCCGTACCGAGATTACCGCAGGCCAGCATCACCGCTCCCAGCACACCGATATGCCGGGCGTTGATGGTTTGACCGAGGTGCAGTCCCAACAGCGGATCGCCCAACACGTGCGCCGCCATCACCAGCAGTCGGTCCCACTCCTCCACAGCGACGCCGCCCACACCTTCCTGGGCGGGTATGGGCCAGGGCTGCCCCAGCACCGATTCCGGCTCATGACCGAGTGCCTCCAGGTATTCGTAGAGCAGTTGCACGTAGGTTTCGGGCACCACGCGCCGATACAAGGGCTGGCTCATCGGGCCTCTTTTTTGGGGGTGGCCTGTTGTTGTTTGGCGCCAAGTGTCAAGCCGGGAGTCGGATACCGTCAAGCCTTCCAACCGGCAACTGCCGAGAATGACGGCACTTAAGCCACTCCAGCAGATGCCGTTCATGAACACGATCACCGATCTTCTGGCACCAGCGACAATCCAGTTCCTCTCCAACGGCTCACGTTGCATTGCCGACTTTTACCGCCCCCTGGGTGCCGGACCTTTCCCGGTGGTGGTGATGGCCCATGGGCTTGGCGGGACACGCAAGATGCGCTTGCCGGCCTTTGCCGAGCGTTTCGCTGCCGCCGGCTACGCCTGCCTGGTGTTCGACTATCGCCACTTCGGCGACAGCGAGGGCAAGCCCCGCCAACTGCTGGATATCAAGCGCCAGCTCGACGACTGGAAAGCCGCGATAGCTCACGCCCGCCAGCTCGCGGAGGTGGACCCGCAGCGGGTAGTGATCTGGGGCACCTCGTTCGGTGGCGGCCATGTGCTGGCCACCGCCGCCGCCGATGCCGGGGTGGCCGCCGTCATATCCCAATGTCCCTTTACCGACGGCCTGAGTTCCTGTCTTGCCACCGAAACCCTGGTGTCATTTCGCCTGACCGTGCTGGCCCTGGCCGACCGTATCGGCTCGTGGTTCGGCGCCAAGCCCATTCTGGTGCCACTGGCCGGTCAACCGGGCGATACGGCACTCATGACTTCGCCGGATGCCTGGAGCGGCTATCACGGGCTGATCCCGCCAGGTGCGCAGATCCGCACCGAGGCCGCCGCGCGCTTTGCGCTGGACATCATTCGCTACTACCCCGGACGTAGTACACCTCGCGTCCAGGCCCCCGTGCTGTTTTGCGTGTGCGACCCCGACAGCGTGGCACCGGCAAAGCGGACGCTGCATCACGCCCGGCGCACGCCTCGTCATGAGATCAAGCGTTATGCCCATGGGCACTTCGATATCTATGTAGGCGAAGCCTTCGAGCAGGTGGTGGCTGATCAACTCGACTTCCTCAAGCGCAACGTACCCAGCATCCTAACAAAGAGATAAGAATATGTACGACCTTCAAGGCAAAGTGGTTCTGATCACCGGCGCGGCTGGCGGCATCGGTGCCGCCAGCGCCCGGAAACTGTACGTCCAGGGCGCTAGCCTGGTGCTCACCGATACCGCGCAGCAGGCAGTGGACACGCTGGCCCAGGAGTTCAACGACCAACGCGTGTTGCCGCTGGCCTTCGACGTCACCGACGCCGAGGCGGCAAAGGTCGTGGTGCGCCAGACGGTCGAGCGCTTCGGTCGTCTCGACGTGGCCTTCGCCAATGCCGGCATCTCCTGGCGGGGCGTACCGGCGACCCTACGCACCTGCGATGAAGCGGAGTTCCGCCGCATCATCGAGGTGGATCTGTTTGGCGTGTGGCACACGGTACGCGCCGCGCTGCCGGAGGTCGTGCGCAACCAGGGCCAGGTGCTGGTCACGTCGTCGGCCTATGCCTACTTGAACGGTCTGGCCAACGCACCCTACGCCGCGAGCAAGGCGGCGGTGGAGTCGCTGGCCCGCTCGTTGCGCGCCGAGTTGAGTGCGACCGGGGCCAGCGCCAGCGTTCTCTATCCCGGCTGGACAGCGACCGCCATCGCCAAGGTTGCCTTCGGTGGCAACGCCATCGCCACCCAGTTGAACGAAACCCTGTTACCGGCCTTTCTGCATCGGGCGATTGCACCGGAACAGGTGGCACGTGGCGTGGTGCGCGGTCTGCAAAAGCGCCAGCCGCGCATCGTTGTACCGGCTCGCTGGGCGCCTATCGCCCTGATGCGCGGCCTGTTCAACGTGTTCACGGACTGGCAGTTGGCCCGCGATGCCCGCCTGCAACGGTTGCTCCACCAGTTGGAAGAAGAAGCCGTTCGCACCCAAACCCCGGGTTGATGCCCCGCCGCTTGCTTAGGCTGTGTACGAAATTGTTTGAAACGCAGGTTAGGCAAGGCAAAAACCGGCGAGGAACGGCCGGGGTCGCGCCCGACTTTACTGGAGTAAATGAGCATTCCGAGCCGGTTTTTAACGCCGCATAACCAAGTTTCAAGCGATTTCGTACATAGCCTAAGGTACCCCCATGGAAAACGACTCGTTGAACGACCAGGTCATCGATATCAACCTCAATGGCGTAGCGCGCACCTTCCGCGCGGCACTGTCCCATGTGAAGGCGCGGCAGGGCTATCTACTGGCTGTTTCGTCCATGGCGGCTTTCGTCCATTCGCCGTTGAACACGGCCTACACTGCCAGCAAGGCCGGCGTCTGGGCCCTGTGTGACAGTTTGCGCCTGGAGCTTCGTCGACACCGTATATTTCCACATCGCTCCTTCGAACATTCGCTCACAAAAAGCCGCCATGAAGATCGGCGCGGTGCACTTGTATGACGCCGAGCTGAAAGTGTCCACTGCACCTGCCTTGTGTAAGTGTTACGGACTTACCAGAGCACAATGGGCTGCGTCGCAACAACGCACCTGAAACAACGGCGCCATAGATGCCCACTACGAAAAATCCGGCACCACGCTCATGTCGCGAGCCGAATTTGTATAGACAAAAATGTCTATTATTGGTCGGTCGACGAGGCAGCGTCGGGTTGCCGTTGGCCTCGCAAATACTCTATCTTCCTACTACTGGGTGAAATCAAAACTAGGGCGCACGCCGCCCTCGGAAGAAGCAGCGGGCGCAGACATGGAGCTATTTCACTTTTACAGCGGGTCAACTTTGGTGGGCTGGTCAGCGCTCGAAGACGGTGATCCTCCGATGGGCGTCGCCTCTGGCGAGTTCAAACCAGCCGATGGTTACGCCGCCATCCAAGTTGAGTGCCAATCCGGCCTCAGAGACCAATCGTCTCTATGCCTTTCCGTTAGAACTGTTGTAGGCATTACGATTCCATGCGCAGGCATTAATATTTCGGATTATTCGAAAGACCTAAAGGACGGCAGTATAGAAGTCAGCGTTCTGGGAGTGCCTCATTCCCTTTACGAAGAGCTGTTCCCAAACCAAGTAGAGATTTATGCCCATCAGTTTGACTGAGTGAGCGTTGGGGAGACCGGACAGCAGCCGGCTTGAAGGAACGCTACTGCTCGGACCCGGCAACTATCGTCCCGAGCCAGACAGCCATGATCGTTCCCACACTCCCGTCTGAGCAGCATAAAATCCCCATGGTATACGCCCATCGACTTATTTCCCGATCAAGTTAACGCCCGAATGGATATCGAAGAAATCAAGCTACGCCTGGCAAGGCCAGCCACAAAATTTGTCGCCGGTGGATTTCGACCCACCCATGCGCACGACGAAAGCTGGCTGGGCAAGGTCTTCCTGTTCCGACCTGATGAGACCATTCCGGTGAACGCCGCGGGTGAGCCCATGCTGCCCTATGCGCAGTTTCACCTGCCCAGCCTGCCGTACACCTGCCCGGCACTGGCAAACGTGCGGGTGCTCACGCTCTTCGTTTCCCGGGAGTTTCCAGAGCCATTCGAACCCATGGGCGACAACTGGTTGATCAGGGAGTACGGCGATGCCGATACCCTGGTCAACAAATCGCTTTCAGTGACGGACTCCCCGCTCAAGGCTTTTCCCTTGAAGGCCGAGTTGATGGAAGACTTCCCGTTATGGGATGGCGGTGGCGTTCCCGAAGAACTTGAGGATGAAATACTCAAACTCGAGCGAGCGGGGACTATAGGCAGTTACTACGACCTGATCACCCATGTTTACGAGCACAAGATCGGCGGCTATCCCTCGTTTTGCCAGTCGGGCGTTGACCCGGGGGAGGGTTTTGAGTTCGTGTTCCAGGTGTCGTCAGATGCCAAGATCCAGTTGAACGTGGTGGACAGCGGCAGCCTGATGTTCTGGAAAAACACGGCGACGGGGGAATGGCAGCTTTACTACGACTTCTATTGAGGGTGTTTTCGCCATATTGGTTGAACCGGTCCCTTCTCGTATCATCAGCGCACCCTATCTGGAATGATTTACGTGAAGTCGTCACCTGAAAGTAGTTCGCCTGCCCCTACTGCTCCCCAAGGACCCAAATGGGATGCTGGCGAGGCTGTCAGCCAGCTCTCATGGGACGATTTGCGGATCATCAAGACCCTGAGCGATTGTGGCAATCGCGCTGACACGGCCAAGAAGCTCGGCATCAATGTCTCCACCGTGTCGCGGCGCATCTCCCAGGTTGAGAAATCGCTCGGGGTGGCGCTGTTCGATCACCGAAAGGCGGGCTACCTGCTGACGGCCGAAGGCGCGGAGTTGCGTGCACTGGCCGAGCGGGTCGAGCTGGACATCGTCAGTGTCACCCGCAGGGTTTCCCGTGCCGGCCAGGGCCCCCTGGGCAAACTGCGAATCACCACCAGCGACTCGCTGCTTCTGTACTTTCTCACCCCGATCATCGCGAATTTCAAAGCCCTCAATGAAGGCATCACGATTGAAGTGCTGGTGGGCAACCAGACGTTGAGCCTGGCCAGGGATGAATCGGATATCGCCGTGCGGGCCACCCGAAAGCCGGCGGACACACTGGTGGGGCGCAAGCTGGCCAATATCGCCTGGGCCGCTTACGGCAGCGCCAGGCATACGGTCGCTGCCGATCCCTTCACCGAAGGTCAGTCATGGGTGTCCTACTCGGGAGGTCTATACGGCTTGAAGGCGACAAACCATGTCGAATGCCGGGTACCCCCGGAGCGCATCTCGTACCGCACCGATTCGGTTGCCGCCGCCAGCGCGGCCATCGCGGCCGGCCTGGGTCTGGGCTTTCTGCCCTGCATGCTCGGCGACATCACCCCGGGGTTGGTGCGCGTCGGCCCGGTGGTGCGAGAGCTGCAGGACGAGCTATGGCTGCTCACCCACCAGGACATCAGGAAGTCCTGGCGGGTCAAGGCCTTCATGACCTTCTGCGCAGCGGCCGTGGCCGACCTGAAGCCCCTCGTGGAAGGGCATCAGCCTTTCCAGGCCTCATAGGTCGTCATCCGGCCCCGATTATCGGGTCTGCGCGCCGATCACCGCCCGGCACACGATCTCGATCAGTTGCGGCCGCTGGGCGAGGCGCGATACGCCGATGATGTTACTGGCGGCCTGAGGGCGCTCCAGTCCATAGGCCGCCTTGCGCACCTTGCCGACAACAGCAAAGGCCGCGTCCATGTCCAGCACATACAGCGTCTCTTCGACGACATCCTGCAGCGTGGCGCCAAACAGGGCGAGCAGCTTGGCAATGTTGTCGTAGGCGACCCGCATCTGTTCTCCCATCGAGGAGTAATCGCTCGGCCTGCCGTCGGCATCCAGCGGCGCGGGGGCGACCAGGTTGCCCTCTTCGTCGTGGTTGAACTGCCCCGAAACGAAGATCTCGTTCCCTACCCGCCGCACCTGCGGATAACCGTAGCTGTCCTCCCAGGGAACGCCCCAGTAGGCGGTGTCGTCGTTGAAAGGTCGTGAAGCAGCCATTGGATTCTCCTGGCGAGTGGGATCGACGTGATCCGGGTAGCGCGGATCCTAGCACCGTGAAGACAGCCGCATAGGGTGCATTAATGCGCTTTCAAGGGCGCAAAAATGCGCCATCACTTCGAGACATGTTTCGCTATCTTTTGCTGGCACTCGGCGACAACCCGCCAAGAGCACTCTCGCCACCGTTCAGCAAAAGGGAAGAACCATGAGCCGTCCACACACTGAAACCCTGACGCCTTTCAACAGCCAACGGGTCTCCATCGGCCAGCAGCCTCAAGATGGCGACGCCTACGATGCGGTCATGGCACAGGTGAAGGAGCACGCCGGTGCCTGCGGTACGGGCGTGGACGATGCCGACACCCGGGGTGACGATTGCATCGTGTTGGCGACGGTTGAAGTGGATTTGCCCCAACGACTCAAGCCATGGCAAGTCAGCACGGCCAAGCAGTTGATGCTGGATCATTTGGATAGCGGCATATCGGTGACAGAGGTCGCACAAGCCTGCGCACTGTCACGCAGTCACTTTACGCGCATGTTCAAGGAAAGCACTCGGTTCTCTCCTCAGGAGTGGCTGCGCGAACAGCGGCTGAGCAAGAGCAAGGAGCTACTCAGCCGCTCGAGGATGCTGGTGGTGGACATCGCGCTTGAGTGCGGCTTCTGCGATCAGGCGCACTTTTCCAGAACCTTCATGAAAGCTGAAGGGATGACGCCGCGGTCCTGGAGACAACAAGCCACCTATCCGGACGCTGGCCGGGGGTCTGTACAACGATGACCGGCCGGGCCGGCCAGGAGCGCGTCCGATACCTCTACGGACCGGTTGGTACCGCTGGATCTGCCGAGAGGTTGAAGGTCAAACGCTTCGCGGGCTAGCCCGGCTCCTACGGCATGTTGGCGCTCATCGGATGGGTGATCGCCTCTATCCTTTAGGAGCCGGGCTTGCCCGCGAACAGGCCAGTCGCCTCAGCGCAAAACGCCCGTCATGTCATGGCGGTGGCTAACCCGCTCAGGCCGAGATGATCGCCTGCAACACCTGCTTGAAGTTCGCCACCTGCTCATCCTCGAACTGGCTGAACACCCGCTCCTGCTGCTCGCGGGCAATGGCCCACAGCGCCTCGGTCTGGTCGATGCCGGCCACGGACAACCGAACACGCCCTTGCGTCTCGGTGACCAGCCCCTTGCGGCACAGGTTGGCAATCGCCTCTTCCACCTCCCGCTGCGGCATCGCCACTTCCCGCAGCAGCTCGGCCTGGCTCAGACCGGCGTCGTTCTCCAGCACCATCAGCATCCGTGCTTCGCTGGTACGCAGGCCGGTCGCCAGTTGCCGTGGCTGATAGTTGCTCTGGTAGCAACGCACCGCCTGGGTCATCAGGTAGTAGAGGTTGTCGCGCAGTCGGCCCTGGAAGTGGCTGCTCGGCCGCTGCGCCAGGTCCGGCTGGGTGATACGGGTGTGCGGCAGCACCATCGAATAGGCGCCCTGGTGATACAGCAGCGGTGCACGGCCGAAATCGTCAAAGGCAATGACCTTGCCGATCAGGATCCAGTGATCGCCGCCGTCGACCATCTGGTACTTTTCACAGCGAAAGCGTGCCGAGCAGTCGGCCAGCAGCGGTGCCCCGCCCTCGCCCACTTCATGCTCGACGTCGGCGAAGCGATCGTCCTTGCTGCGGGCGAAGTGATTGGAATGGTCGATCTGGTCGGCCGCCAGGATGTTCACCGCGAAATGGCTGGCCTGTTCGAACACCTCCAGGCTGCCCGAGCGCTTGTCCAGGCTCCAGAGAATCAGCGCCGGTTCCAGCGACACCGAGTTGAAACTGTTGGCGGTGACGCCGACCCGGCGACCGTCGGCGGTGGCGGCGGTGACCACGGTCACGCCGGTGGCGAAGTTACCCAGCGCACGGCGAAACGCGCGCGAATCGAATTCAGCAGACATGCAAGACTCCCGGAGCCGCCACACCGGCAGCCCCTCGATTGTTGTTATGGATGGAGCGGTTTCAGACCATGCTCGGATCGGGTTCCAGGCCCATCAGCTCGCGGCCGAGGATCTGCGTGCAGACGTCGTAGTCGGTGTAGGCATGCGCGCCGGTCATGTGCGAGTCGCGCCACAGCCGTTGCAGTTCGTTGGACTCCATCCACGCCCCACCCCCGGCGGCTTCGAACAGCCGGTCGACGGCCTGGATGCACATCTTCACCGCGTACCCCTGGTTGGTCCGCCAGAAAGCCAGGGTCTCGCGGCTCGGGTAGCGATGCGCTTCGCTGTGCTCGGCGTGCTCGGCCCAGGTCTTTTCCAGGAAGGCCCGTGCCGCGGCCACCTGGTGGGTGGATTCGGCCAGGCGCATCAGCGCCGGGGTGGCTGCGCCGACCTGGGCACCGGTATAGGCCCGCACGCGGTTGCGGGTCTTTTCCTTGAAGGCTTCGAGCATGCGCTCGGCCACGCCCAGGCTGACGGTGGCGAAACCGCTGGCGAAGTACGGACGGTAAGGCGAGTAGAAGATCTTGCTGTCCGGGTACAGGCCGAAACCGTCTGACTTGCCTTCCATCATGTCCTTGGCTTTCTGGATGCGATGGTTGGGGACGAACACGTTGTCGACGATCAGGGTCTTGGTACCGCTGCCCTTGATGCCGGCGGAGAACCAGTCGTCACGGATTTCGTAGTCGCTGCGCGGCAGCACGGCGAAGCAGTAGTCCTGGCCGCCTTCACTGTTGAGCCGGCGGCAGCCGAGGATCGCCCATTCGGCATGGTCGCAACCGCTGCTCCAGCCCATCTGGCCGCTGAACATCACCCCGCCCTCGACCTCTTCGACCTTGCCGAACGGTGCGATGGAGCTGCTGGCGGTGGCATCGGGGTTTTCGCCCCAGATCTCGTCCTGCATCTGCTTGGAGAACATCGCCATCTGGTGGCTGTGGGTGCACAGCAGGCTCATCGCCCAGGCGGTGCTGGCACAGGCACCGGCCAGCAGGGCGATGCAGTCGCAGAACTGCGGCAGGGAAATTTCCAGGCCGCCGTAGACCTTGGGCAGGAACGCCCGGTGCAAGCCGATCTGCTTGAGCAGGGCAATGTTTTGCGCGGGGACCTGGCGGTCCTTTTCCGCCTGCGCGGCATTGGCGGCGATGGTCGGCAGAATGGCCTTGAGGTCTTCGAGCAGCGGGTTGGGCTGTTTCATGGGGGGGTACCGAATTATTATTGGACTCCCCTTCAGTATTTCCCGCAGCCCCCACTTGGAAAATGGACGTTCCACAGGGCCGATTGTACTTTTCACGACCCCCTGGCCACCCCGACTCCTGTCACGGCTCGATGGCTTTCAGCTCGTCGAGCAGCTCGTGCAGCAGTGCCAGCTTGTCTTCGCCCAGGCGCGACACCAGGCGCTGGTAGTTCAACTCCATGTCATCGGCCATCTCGACAAACCGCCGCTGACCGGCCTCGGTCAGGGCGACGAACATGCGTCGCTGGTCCTCGCTGGATTTGAAACGGCGCACCAGTCCGTCGCGCTCCATGCGCACCAGCACCCCGGACATGCTCGGCTTGAGGATGCAGGCCTTCTCGGCCAACTGGTAACTCTCCAGCTCACCGTTCTGGCGCAGGATGCGGATGATCCGCCACTGCTGCTCGGTCAGATCGTGGGCGTTGAGCGAAGGACGGAAAAAGGCCATCGCGGCTTCGCGGGCCTGGAGCAACGAAAGGGTCAGTGAGGGACGTGGCACGGGCATCTTCAGGACAAGGTCAGTGAAAGGCCGATCAGCTTACGAGCCGGCGACAGGCGGTGGCAAGCGACACTGGCACCGTTCATGGAAAGTACCAGCGCTTGCCCGGAAAAGGCATTGGCCGTCGTTCCGGGCGCCGCCACGATAACGGCACAAAAGGCTCTCACCCCAAGGCCGCACCATGCCGTCATCCTCTGAAACCGCCCTGGCGCTGTCGGTACTCGCCCGGCGTCATCTGCGCATAACGCTGGAAGAACCGGCTGAAATAGGCCGGGTCCTTGAAGCCGAGCTGGTAGCAGATCTCGTTGGCCGAATGACCGGTGAACAGCAGCAGGCGCCGCGCTTCCTGCATCAGACGCTCGAGCACCAGGCGCTTGGAAGACAGGTCGGCGATGCGCCGGCAAATGTCGTTCAGCCGCGCCTCGGTCACGCCCAGGCGCTCGGCGTAGGCCGCCAGCGGCAGGTGCTCGAGGTAATGGGCCTCGATCAGCGCGTTGAAGCGGTGAAACACCTGCAGGTCCTCATGCCGCGCCGGTTGCGCCGTGAGCGAATGCGCCGACAGCCGCAGCAGGCTGATCAGCACCAGCCGCGTCAGGGCATGCAGCGCGGGCGCACGACCGCTGGCCTGTCCTTCGATCTCTTCCCTGAGCGCGTCGAACATCAGCTCCAGGCGCCTGGCCTCGGCCAACTGCTCGCCTTCGAGCCGGTCCAGGGCCACGCAGGCCGGCGCCATCGGCGGTGGCGGCGCGAGCGCCGGGTCTTCTTCGAGCAGTTGCCAGACCAGTTGCTGGCGCACGGTCAGCACGTGCCCGTCGGCGTCGAACTCGGTGACGAAAGAATGCGGAATGGTCGGCGGCGTGAGGAAGAACATCGGCCCGCTTTCGACGAACTGGCGGTCGTCCAGGTACACCCGTACCGCACCGCTCTTGACGTAGTGCACCTGGAAGAACCGGTCGTGCCGGTGCACCGGCATGTTGCGGCCGAAGAACCCGGCCAGGTTGCTCAGGCGGTCGTAATGGATCTCGGCATCGCTGTAGCGCTGGTCGTAGACCTGCCCGATGTTGATGTTGGGGATGGGCGAACGTTCGCTGCGCATCAGGGAATTCCTTGTTGTTATGGCTGCATGCTGCGCGCTTTTACCGGCTTTGAACAGTTGGCCGGACGCAACCTGGCTTGACGGTCGTTAACATCTTAATTATAACGTTAACACATTAACAATATCGGGCCCCAGGCCCCTCCAGGAGATCGAGATGCCCCGAAGCCTGTACGACACGGCCCACGGAACGCTGTTCGGCATCGCCCTGAACTACCAAGGCCTGCTCGCCCAGCGCCTGCCCGAGTTCAACGCGGCGCCTTACAAGGAACCACCGGTCAAACCGGTGCTGTTCATCAAGACGCCCAACACCCGCAACCAGCACGACGGTACCGTCGAACATCCCGCCGGCGAGCGCCTGCAACCGGGCCCGGCTCTGGCCGTGGTGATCGGCAAGCGCGCCAGCCGGGTCAGAGAGGCCCAGGCCCTGGAGCATGTGGCCGGCTACACCATCGCCAACGAATTCAGCCTGCCGGAAGACAGCTACTACCGCCCGGCGGTCAAGGCCAAGTGTCGCGACGGTTTCTGTGCCCTGGGCCCGGTGCTGGTACCGCCCCAGGACGTGCCCAACCCACAGATGCTGACCATCAAGCTGTGGGTCAACGGCGCAGTCGTGCAGGAAAACACCACCGCCAACCAGGTGCGTGGCGTGGCCAGGCTGATCGCCGAACTGAGCGAGTTCATGACTCTGGATGTCGGCGACGTACTGATCACCGGCACCCCGGAAGGCCGCGTCGATGTGCAGCCGGGCGACCGGGTCGACGTCGAGATCACAGGTCTGGGCCGCCTGACCAACCACATCGTCAGCGAACAGGAGCCACGCCCATGAAACACGCCCGTATCCAGTTCGAAGGCGCCGTGCATGCGGTGCTGGTCGACGCTGACCACAGCGTGCGCCTGGAAGACGGCCGCGTGCTCGGCGAGCAGCAGGTCACCTGGCTGCCACCGGCCACCGGCAACATGTTCGCCCTGGGCCTGAACTACGCCGACCACGCCCGCGAGTTGGCCTTCACCCCGCCGACCGAGCCGCTGGCGTTCATCAAATCGCCGGGCACCTACACCGGCCACAACCAGCAGACCTGGCGCCCGGACGGCGTGACCTACATGCACTACGAGTGCGAGCTGGTCGCGGTGATCGGCAAACCGGCGAAGAACGTCAAGCGCGAGGACGCCCTGCAGTACCTGGCCGGCTACACCGTGTGCAACGACTACGCCATCCGCGACTACCTGGAAAACTACTACCGCCCCAACCTGCGGGTGAAGAACCGCGACGCCACCACCCCGGTCGGCCCGTGGATCGTCGATGTCGCCGATGTGCCGGACCCGTCGAACCTGAAACTGCGCACCTGGATCAACGGTGAACTGAAACAGGAAGGCACCACGGCGGACATGATCTTCGACATCCCGTACCTGATCGAATACTTCTCCAGCTTCATGACCCTGCAGCCGGGCGACATGATCGCCACCGGCACGCCGGAGGGCCTGGCCGACGTGGTGCCGGGCGATGAAGTGGTGGTGGAAGTCGAAGGCGTCGGCCGCCTGGTCAATCGAATCGTCAGTGAAACTGACTTCTTCAAGAACAACAAGGCATGAGCAGCATGATCAAGCACTGGATCAACGGCCGTGAGGTCGAGAGCAAAGACACCTTCATCAACTACAACCCGGCCACCGGCGAAGCGATCGGTGAAGTCGCCAGCGGCGGCGCCGAGGAAGTCGCCCAGGCCGTGGCTGCGGCCAAGGAAGCCTTTCCGAAGTGGGCCAACACCCCGGCCAAGGAACGCGCCCGGCTGATGCGCAAGCTCGGGGAGCTGATCGACCAGAACGTGCCGCATCTGGCCGAGCTGGAGACCCTGGACACCGGCCTGCCGATCCACCAGACCCGGAACGTGCTGATTCCACGCGCCTCGCACAACTTCGATTTCTTCGCCGAAGTCTGCACCCGCATGGATGGCCACACCTACCCGGTCGACGACCAGATGCTCAACTACACCCTGTACCAGCCAGTGGGTGTCTGTGGCCTGGTGTCGCCGTGGAACGTGCCGTTCATGACCGCCACCTGGAAGACCGCGCCCTGCCTGGCCCTGGGCAACACCGCAGTGCTGAAGATGTCCGAGCTGTCGCCGCTGACCGCCAACGAGCTGGGCCGCCTGGCGGTCGAGGCCGGCATTCCCAACGGTGTGCTGAACGTGATCCAGGGCTACGGCGCGACCGCCGGCGACGCGCTGGTGCGTCACCCGGACGTGCGGGCGATCTCCTTCACCGGCGGCACCGCCACCGGCAGGAAGATCATGCAGACCGCGGGCCTGAAGAAGTACTCCATGGAACTGGGCGGCAAGTCGCCCGTGCTGATCTTCGAAGACGCCGATCTGGAACGTGCACTGGACGCCGCGCTGTTCACCATCTTCTCGCTCAACGGCGAGCGTTGCACCGCCGGCAGCCGGATCTTCATCCAGGAAAGCGTCTACCCGCAATTCGTCACCGAGTTCGCTGCGCGGGCCAAACGCCTGATCGTCGGTGACCCGACCGATCCGAAGACCCAGGTCGGCTCGATGATCACCCAGCAGCACTACGACAAGGTCACCGGCTACATCCGCATCGGCATCGAGGAAGGCGCCACCCTGCTCGCCGGTGGCCTGGAGCGCCCGGCCAACCTGCCGGCGCACCTGGCAAAAGGTCAGTTCATCCAGCCGACCGTGTTCGCCGACGTGAACAACAGCATGCGCATCGCCCAGGAAGAGATCTTCGGCCCGGTGGTCTGCCTGATCCCGTTCAAGGACGAAGCCGAAGCGCTCAAACTGGCCAACGACACCGAGTACGGCCTGGCCTCCTACATCTGGACCCAGGACATCGGCAAAGCTCATCGCCTGGCCCGCGGCATCGAGGCCGGTATGGTGTTCATCAACAGCCAGAACGTGCGCGACCTGCGCCAGCCGTTCGGCGGTGTAAAAGGCTCGGGCACCGGCCGCGAAGGCGGCCAGTACAGCTTCGAGGTGTTCGCCGAGATCAAGAACGTGTGCATCTCCATGGGCAGCCACCACATCCCGCGCTGGGGCGTGTAACTTGATCCTGCTGGAGCCGGCCCGGCCGGCTCCTACCGCCGACGCGGGCCTACAACAACAATCAACTACCGGAGAACCCCATGGGCAAGCTCGCTCTGGCCGCCAAGATCACCCACGTGCCGTCCATGTACCTGTCCGAACTGCCCGGCCCACGCCAGGGCTTCCGCCAGGCCGCCATCGACGGGCATCACGAGATCAGCCGACGCTGCCGCGAACTGGGCGTGGACACCATCGTCGTGTTCGACACCCACTGGCTGGTCAACGCCAACTACCACGTGCTCTGCAGCCCGCACTTCGAGGGCGTCTACACCAGCAACGAGCTGCCGCACTTCATCAGCAACATGCCCTACGCCTTTCCCGGCAACAGTGAACTGGGCAAGCTGCTGGCCGACACCTGCAACCGCTTCGGGGTCGAGACCATGGCCCACCACGCCACCACCCTGGGCCCGGAATACGGCACGCTGGTGCCGATGCGCTACATGAACCAGGACCAGCATTTCAAGGTGGTCTCGGTCTCGGCCCTGTGCACCTCGCACTTCCTCGCCGACAGCGCGCGCCTGGGCTGGGCCATGCGCAAGGCGGTCGAGGACCACTACGACGGTACCGTGGCGTTTCTCGCCAGCGGCTCGCTGTCCCATCGCTTTGCCCAGAACGGCCAGGCGCCGGATTTCGCCACCAAGGTCTGGAGCCCGTTCCTGGAAACCCTGGACAACCGCGTGGTGAAAATGTGGGAAGACGCCGAATGGGCGGACTTCTGCGCGATGCTCCCGGAATACGCCGCCAAGGGCCACGGCGAAGGTTTCATGCATGACACGGCGATGCTGCTCGGTGCACTCGGCTGGTCGGCCTATGACGGCCATGTCGAAGTGCTGACCCCGTACTTCGGCTCCTCCGGCACCGGGCAGATCAACGCCCTGTTCCCGGTCACGCCCCAGGACGGTTCGGCGATCCCCGCCGCCCAGGCCTCCAACCCCGCGTCGGTCGGCCTTGCCAACCGCCTTTGACTCCAGGAGCCGCTCATGCCCCATCTGGTATTGCTCTACACCCCGGACCTTGAGGCCGAGGCCGATATCCCGTCGCTGTGCCGACGCCTGGCCGACACCATGCTCCAGGCCCGCGACGAAAGCGGCAAGGCGGTGTTTCCCACCGGCGGCACCCGGGTGCTGGCCTACCCCGCCGCGCATTGCGCGGTGGCCGACGGCCGGGGTGACTACGGCTTTCTCTACGCCAACCTGCGCATGGGCCAAGGGCGCAGCCGGGCCGTGCACAGTGCGGTCGGCGACAGCCTGCTGGCGGTGCTGAAGGAAGTCCTGGACCCGCTGGTAAAGCGACGACCGATCGGCATCACCCTGCAGATCGACGAAAGCCAGGCCCAGGTCTACGACGGCAAGCACAGCAGCCTGCACCCGCTGTTCAACGGCCGCGCCTGAGCCCATCCCGTCTCATCCCATAAAAAGTACAAGACCATGAGCACGACCCACTCCGCCTCGACCCTGTGCGCGGCACAGGACCCTGCTGCCAGCGCTCACCGCCAGGTGACCTGGCGACTGATTCCACTGCTGCTGGTGTGCTACCTGTTCGCGCACCTGGACCGGATCAATATCGGCTTCGCCAAGATGCAGATGGCCGCCGACCTGCACCTGAGCGATACGGTCTACGGCCTGGGTGCCGGGCTGTTCTTCATTGCCTACGCGCTGTTCGGCGTGCCGAGCAACCTGGCGCTGGAGCGGATCGGGCCACGGCGCTGGATCGCCACGCTGATGGTGGTGTGGGGCGCGCTGTCGACCAGCATGCTGCTGATCGACAGCAGCGGCGTGTTCTACCTGTTGCGCTTTGCCCTGGGGGCGGCCGAGGCCGGCTTCTTCCCGGGCATTCTGGTGTACCTCAACCGTTGGTATCCGGCCGGGCGCCGGGCGCAGGTGACCGCGCTGTTCGCGATTGCCGTGCCCCTGGCGGGCGTGGTCGGCGGACCGCTGTCCGGTGCCATTCTCAGCCTCATGCACAACACCGCCGGCCTGGCCGGCTGGCAATGGATGTTCCTGCTTGAGGGCGCGCCGGTGATCCTGCTCGGCCTGCTGGTGCTGGCGGTGCTGCCGGAGCATTTCGAAAGCGTGGCCTGGCTCGACGACGGGCAGAAAGCCGCCCTGCGCGAGGCATTCGGCCGCGAGGAACAGCGCAAGGTGGTCACCTCCTTCGCCGGCCTGCTGGCGAACCGGGCGATCTGGCTGCTGGTGGCGATCTATTGCGCGGTGATGCTGGCGGTCAACACCCTGGCGTTCTGGATGCCGAGCCTGATCCATGGCGCCGGCATCGGCAACGACGCCAGCGTCGGCCTGCTCAGCGCACTGCCGTACCTGATCGGCTGCGTGTTCATGCTCGCCTGCGGCCGCTCTTCGGACCGTCGCCGGGAGCGCCGCTGGCACCTGTGCGTGCCGCTGCTGATGGCCGCCTTCGGCATCGCCCTGGCCGGCCTCGCCCCGGAGCAGCCGCTACCGGTGATGGCCGGGCTGATCATCGCCGGCATGGGCGCCAGCGCCGCTCTGCCGATGTTCTGGCAACTGCCGCCGGCCTACCTCAATGACCGGACCCAAGGCACCGGCATCGCCCTGATCAGTTCCCTGGGCAGCATCGCCTCGTTCCTCACCCCCTACTTCATCGGCTGGATGCGCGACACCACCCACAGCCCGAGCCTGGCCCTGCACATCCTGGCCCTGTTCATCGTCTTCGGCGGCCTGCTGGTGCTGCGCACCCGGGCCGCCACCGTCAACCCTTGAAAGAGATTGCCTCCATGCTCGACTCCACCTTGATCCAGCAAGCCGCCGCCCGCCTCGACCAGGCCGAACGTTCGCGCGAACAGGTCCGCCAGTTCTCGCTCGACCACCCCGGCATCACCATCGAGGACGCCTACGCGATCCAGCGCGCCTGGGTCGCGAAAAAGATCGAAGGCGGCCGCAAGCTGGTCGGCCACAAGATCGGCCTGACCTCGCGTGCCATGCAGGTGTCGTCGAACATCACCGAGCCGGACTACGGCGCGTTGCTCGACGACATGTTCTTCGACGAAGGCAGCGACATTCCCTTCGAGCGCTTCATCGTCCCGCGGGTCGAAGTGGAGCTGGCGTTCATCCTCGGCAAGCCGCTCAAGGGCCCCCACTGCACGGTGTTCGATGTGCTCGATGCCACCGAGTGGGTGATCCCCGCCCTGGAAATCATCGATGCGCGCATCCAGCAGATCGACCCGCAGACCAAGGCCACGCGCAAGGTCTTCGACACCATCTCCGACAACGCCGCCAACGCCGGCGTGGTCATGGGTGGCCGCGCCGTACGACCGACCGACATCGACCTGCGCAAGGTGCCGGCGGTGCTGTACCGCAATGGCGTGATCGAGGAATCCGGCGTCAGCGCCGCGGTGCTCAACCACCCGGCCAAGGGCGTGGCGTGGCTGGCGAACAAGCTGGCACCGTACGACGTCACTCTGCTGCCTGGACAGATCATCCTCGGTGGCTCGTTCACCCGTCCGGTCGCCGCCAACCCCGGCGATACCTTCCACGTCGACTACGACCTGCTCGGCAGCATCGCCTGCCGCTTCGTCTGAGCCGGAGGACACGCTCATGTTGATCAATACCTTCAAGGCTCGCCTCAAAGCCAGGGAGCCACAGATCGGCCTCTGGCTGGGGCTGGCCGATGCCTACTGCGCGGAACTGGCGGCCAATGCCGGTTTCGACTGGCTGCTGATCGACGGCGAACACGCCCCGAACGACCTGCGCAGCCTGCTCGGCCAGTTGCAGGCGGTGGCGCCCTACCCGTCACAGCCGATCATCCGCCCGGTCATCGGCGACACCGCGCTGATCAAGCAGGTGCTGGACATCGGCGCGCAGACCCTGCTGGTGCCGATGGTCGAGACCGCGGAGCAGGCACGGGAACTGGTGCGCGCCATCAGCTACCCGCCCAAGGGCATTCGTGGCGTGGGCAGCGCCCTGGCCCGGGCCTCGCGCTGGAACACGCTGCCCGGCTACCTGGACAAGGCCGATGAGCAGATGTGCCTGCTGGTGCAGATCGAGAACCGTGAAGGCCTGGCCAACCTCGACGAGATTGCCGCGGTCGAGGGTGTGGACGGGGTGTTCATCGGCCCGGCCGACCTGTCGGCGTCGATGGGCCATCGCGGCAATCCGGGCCATCCGCAAGTGCAGGCGGCGATCGAGGATGCCATCCTGCGGGTGGGCAAGGCTGGCAAGGCGGCGGGGATTCTGAGTGCGGACGAGACACTGGCTCGACGCTACCTGGCACTGGGCGCACTGTTCGTCGCGGTGGGCGTCGACACCACGGTGCTGATGCGTGGATTGCAGACGCTGGCGGCGCGTTTCAAGGAAACCGGACAACCCGCAACGTCGGGGGGTGGGGTCTACTGACTGTTGGTTTTCCGAGGGTGGTGCCAGTAACACCACCCAACCCGACTCAAATGGCGTTGTTAGTGACGACAATAAGTCCCTGGGAGCGGGCATGCCCTGCAATCATCTGGTCATAGGGACCAATGGGCTGTCCAACCCTGGCCAACTCTGCACGAAGCTGGCCAGTGTGTACCGCTGCGGCCTGATCATAAGCCAGCACCTCCAGGCGTGTTGCAAAGCCCTCGACATCAGCCAGGTTGCGCTCAGGGTTCGAGGATTTTTCAGCGCCGTAGATCAGCTCCATCAACGTGACAGTGCTGATGCACGAGCACCTCACCCCTAACGATTGCCACACACTTTGCCGTATAGCCCTTCCTCCAGCCTTAACAGAATTGAACATCCGCAGCCCATGAGAACCGTTCTCAGGGGTTTAGTGTCTATACTCACGCTAGCCGTTGAACCATACCCTTCCTTGATCACCCCACAGCTCACCAGGCCCAAGACGTGAAGTATTCGGTACTTGTTGCAGTGCTGTTCTGCCTGCTGCCCGGCACTCCCGCCAGGGCCGAGCACTATCAGGTCGTCACCGAGGAGTGGGCGCCGTACAATTATCTTGAGAACGGCCAACTCACCGGCATGGCCACGGAGGTGGTACGGGGCATCATGGCAATGACCGGCGACGAGTTCGACATGATGATGGTGCCCAGCATGCGCGCCACCCGTTCCTTGCAGAACCAGCCCAGGACCATCATGTATTCGCTGTTTCGCACGGCGGAGCGCGAACCCTTGTACAAATGGGTCGGGCCCATAGCGGAGGAATCCATTCATCCCTACCAGTTGGCCAATACGCGGCAGCCGGTGACTACCCTGGAACAACTGATGCAGGCTCCACGCATCACCACCCGGCATGCCGGCCTGATCCCCGACACCCTGCAGGCGCAGGGCTTCCAGAACCTCGAGAAAAGCGCCACCGGGAGCCAGCAGCTCTATCGCATGCTGCTGGCCGGACGCACCGAGATCGTCGTCGGCGACACCGATGCCGGCGTGGCCTACTACTGCCGCCAGTTGGGCATCGAGCCCGGCACACTGCGGCAGGTTCCCATCGAGCTGTACCGGTCCTCACTCTACATCGCCTTCAGCCTCGACTCCGACGACCAGGTGGTCGCCAACTGGGCTCGCGCACTGGAACACATGCGTCAGTCAGGCGAGCTGGAGCGCATCCACAATCGCTACAGGGCGGCTGCCGGGCCGTGAGCGGCACACGGCGCTGCGTGCAGGTGCTTTACCCCCGCCCTGTTCACCCCGCACCATGACCCCTTCGCACTCAAGGAGAACGTCGCGCATGTTCGGCACCCTACTCGGCAAACTCTTCAATCGCCCGCTGACCGAAGAAGAGTTCGCCCGGAAGTTCATCCAGGCCGCTCGTCAGGCCGGCTATGGCGACCACCTCGAATACGTGCCCGATGAGTTTCGGCTGCTGCACGGCAACGGTGGCTACTTCAACCTTCACAACGCGTTTCGCGACTACCAGAAGGCTGAGAAGCCGAAGAAGGCCGCCGTACTCGACGGCTACGTGGCCACGCTGCTCAACACCAAGAGCAAGACCCCGCAAACCTTCGCACAGGTCCGCCCCGCGCTGCGGCCGGTCATTCGCAACCTCGGCATGCTGGATGAAGTGCGCCTGCATCATGTTCGCAGCGAAGGCTGGGCGGCCCCCTACACGGTGGTCCACCGCGCCCTGGGCAAGGACTGCGTGATGCTGCTGGCGGTCGATTCCCTCGAATCCACGGCCACCTTGACCAAGGGGCCGGAGGAAAGCTGGGGCGTGACCTTCGACGAAGCCTTGTCGAGCGCGGTGCAGAACCTGCGGGAAACGACGCCGGAGGCCTTCGAACCCATCATCCCGGGGCTGTATCTGGGTCGCTGGGGCGACGGTTACGACATCAGCCGGGTGCTGCTGCCGGATGTCCTGCAGCGTGCCCCGATCAAGGGCCGCCCGGTGTTCATGATCCCCACCAACGACGTGCTGATGGTGACCGGCGACAAGGACGAGCAAGGCATGGCCCAGATGGTCGAGGTCAGCTTCAAGGCGATGGAAAACGGCCGGGCCGTCTCCAGCCAGATCTACACCTACCAGGAGCAGGACATCGTCCCCTTCCAGGCCGGGAACGAAGCGCTCAAGGCGCGTCTTGCCACCCTGGAACACCTGCTGCTGCAGGGTACCTACCACACGCAGAAGGAACTGCTCGACAAGATCCATGAAGAGCAGCAGGAAGACGTGTTCGTGGCCTCCTACATGCTCTACCAGCGCTCGGAGGACGACAGCCGGACCTTCTCGATGTGCAGTTGGACACAGAGCGTCGACAGCCTGCTGCCCCAGACCGACCGGGTGGTCCTGGTCGAGCCGCAGGAGGATGGCAGCGCCCGGACCCAGGTGTTCGCATGGGATGAGCTGGTGCCCAGGGTCGCAACGCTGCTGACACCGGCCAGTGTCTATCCTCCGCGCTATCGCACGACCGGCTTTCCCACCAGCGAGCAGTTACAGGAACTGACGCCGCTGGGTTGATGCCAGCGAGTGCGTGGCCCGCCGGGCCGATCACCAACCGTGCAAGCGTCCCCACCGCCGCAGGCTCCCGTCCTCTTCCAGGGCCTCATAGCCGGGGAACTGGGCACCCGTGGCGCAGGCATGGTTCGGCAGGATGCGCAAACGGGTACCGATCGGGTAGCGCTCCAGCACATCGCACTCGACCGACTCATGGGACGCGACGCCGTGCTCCTGGTTGGTACTGCTCAGCAGCAGGCCTTCGATAGGCGTCCCATCAGCGGCACAGACCTGCCCATAGCCAAAGTCCCGGGCCTGGGACTGGGTACCACGGTCGCGACTCATGGCCATCCACCCCGAGTCGGTGATGATCCAACCCTTCTGCGGCTGATGACCGATGACGGTGGTCAACACACTCAACGCCAGCTCAGGCATCGCGCAGACCCCGATGTTGAGCATCACCAGATCGAAGAACACATAGACACCCGCACGCAGTTCGGTGACACCCGCCAGATCCGCGGCACTCAATGCCGTCGGCGTGGACCCCACACTCACCTCGGGGCATGGCAACCCTGCCGCGCGAATGGCTTGTGCCGCCGCCACGCACTCGCGACGCTCGACTTCGGCCAGGGCCTGCAAGGCCTGCGGGGTGTCGAGCTTGTAGCTTTCGCCGGCATGGGTCAGAACCCCAACCAGAGTCACGCCGCCGTCGTGCAGGACCTTGGCGATCTCTATCAGCAACGGATCGTCGCTGCGCATTCCCGAGCGATGATGATCGCTGTCGATTTCGATGTAGACCTCGAAGCTGGCGCGGTGGCTACGGGCAAAGTCCACCATGGCCTGGGCGCCCAGCACGCTGTCGGTGATGATTTTCAGCGAGCAGCCCCGACGGCGAAGTGCCCAGGCCTGGTCGAGCTTGCTCGGGGCCATGGCCACGGCGTAGAGAATGTCCGTGATGCCGTCCGCGAAAAAGGCCTCGGCCTCCCTGAGCGTCGACACGGTAATCCCGCTGGCTCCGGCAGCGATCTGTGCCCGAGCCACCTGCAGACACTTGGAGGTTTTGACGTGAGGCCGCAAACGCACACCCAGCCTGTCCGCCCGGGCCTGCATGCGCGCAATGTTGCGGTGCATGCGGGCGACATCGATGATCGCGGCGGGGGTGTTCAGGGTTTCGAGCGACGCACTCATGGCTGATCTCCAGGGGGATGGTGAGCGCTGAAAACTAATACAGACACCCCATTCCCTGGTTAACGTCCCATTATCCATACGTTAAGCTCAGCTACATGATCAGCATCCCCGACCTGCAGTTGATGACCACCCTCGCCCGCTCCAGATCGCTGAGCGAGGCGGCTCGCCATCTGCAGGTGACTGCGCCAGCACTCTCGATGCGCCTGCGCAAGCTCGAGGCGGACCTGGGAGTACGTCTGGCGAACCGGGATGCCCGCTGCCTGAGGCTGACCGAGGAAGGTGAGCGGCTGGCGCAGGAAGGCCTGCAGTTGCTGCGGCAACTGGAGGAGTTGTCCGATTCGATGGTGTCACCCGACGGGGGACTGAGGGGCCACCTCAAACTGGCAGCCCCTTTCGGGTTCGGTCGCTTGCGCATCGCCCCCATCATCGCGCGCTTTGCCAAATTGCACCCGCGGCTCAGGCTCGAACTCGATCTGCGCGAAGCACCCTGGGCGGATCGACACAACTGCGATGCCGTGATCCATATCGGCCCCATCAGCGACAGCTCGTGGACGGCGCAGACCCTGGCCAGCAACGAGCGCTGGCTCTGCGCTTCCCCCGGCTACCTGAAGCAGTACGGTGTGCCTCGACATCCCGACGAACTGGACCGGCACCGCTGCATTTCGATTCGGGAAAACCATGAACCGGCGACGGTCTGGCAACTGCGCAAAGGGCAGCTTCAGGCAACCCTGCCTATCACACCGGCGATGGTGACCAACGATGGCGGCGTGGCCCGTCGCTGGGCGGAACAGGATCTGGGGCTGGTGCTCAGATCGCAGTGGGATGTCGCCGAATCCCTGGCCAGCGGGTCATTGCTGCGGGTGCTGGCCGACTGGCAGTTCGAGTCCGCACCGATCCTGTTGCTGGTGCCAACGCGCAAGCAGCGTTCTGGCAAACTGCAAGCCCTGTGCAGCTTTCTCGGCGACTCGCTGCGTACGCCTGGCGGATCTGCGGACAGATAAGTCGGCATCACCCAGGCCACCGGCCGGTGGCACTGTACAAGACGCCCGGAGGGTTTAAGGCCCGTGTCCATGATGCCCTGGCCGTGGCCATCCCCTCACCCACAAGGGATGGCCCGGCCTTGGCTTACTGGGCCGCGCCCCGGTCCTTGACGCTCAGCGAGTACTTCAGGGCCCGCTGCTGCTGGACACGTACATCCGGCAGGCCAATGGTTTCCGGGTTGGCGAAACCGGTGGGGGTACCGGAGCCAGCCGGAATATTGATGGCATCGAACAGGAAGCTGAAACCCTGCTTCAGTGCAGACTGGGCCACACCGTGACAGCCCATGCAACCGCCCATGGTCAGGCTCTGGCTGCTGTGGTCATAGTCCGGCACCTTGATGTTGGCCACGTTGCGCATGTTGGTCAGGGTGTTGTTCTGCGGAACCGGGAAAATGTTGGTCCCCCGAAACAGCTGAATCCCCGGCTGGCTGCTCTCGACCATGATGTTGGCCAGGTAGTAGTCCGGGTCGGTCTCGTTGCTCGACGGGATGGCCTGCACGCCCTTGAGCCGGTAGTGCTTCCAGACTGAATTGCCGAACTGGCCACTGGCGTCCATCAGCTGCCTGACCTGCTCGTTCACTGCGGCGACTTCAGCATGGGTGGTCTGCGGCTGCACCACCGTGATCGGACCGGCCTGTCCCTTGGGAATCCCGTTGCTGCCGGAGTAGATCGGCGGCGTATGCTTCGCATCGGCCAGGTAACCCTTGGGCAAGGTCACCCGGTGAATGCCCTTGCCGTCCGAGAAGGTCGCCACCGGCGGCGGCGTGTCATCCGGCGGCGAGGCGTAGGCGATCCTGTCGTAGTTGGCGATGTAGTAGAGCCCGGTCGGCGAGTTGTCGGGCAGGTTCAGCGCATCTTCATGCTCGAAGGTGGCGAAGATGAAAGTCGGGTAGTTGGGCGTCTTGTGGATGATGTGCAAGGCGACCAGTGCGTACTCCTCGTTATAGGCCACCGGTTTGCTGTCATCGCCGTGGTAGGTCACCACGGTTGCCGTGTGGTAGCGCGAACGCTGCCCCACCGGGATGTCCGCCAGCTTGCGCCAGGCGGCCTTGACTTCCACGGCACCGTTGGGCAGGACGATGTGATCCGGGTAGCTCCTGAGGCTCTTCGCATACTCGTAGACCACCGGGTTGGCCTTGGCCTCGAACAGGATCTGGCTGTCGTTCGAAGGCGCGTAATCGTTCCCCTTCATCGCCGCCTTCGGCGGATTGACCGGGAAAAATATCGCGTTCTGCCCGATCTGGGTCGCCTCATCGAGGTTGTTGTAATGGGCATAGCTGGCCCCCGGCGCCAACGGCGCCCCATTGGGGAACTGGACGTAGCTGTACTGCGGGCTGGAGCCGAACGGACGGGTTGGGCCGCCGACAGCGCTCTTGCCTACCGCCGGAAACAGCTCGGTGCGGTGGGCGAAGGTCTGCCACAGCAGGGGGTTGGCCGTTTGGGAGGCCTTGCCCGAATCGGCGAAGCTTCCGCTCGGGTTGCCCACGCCGCGGTTGGCCGGCAACGGGGTGTTGGCGGTGTTGTTCAGGGCAATGAAGCTGCGCCAGGCAAAGGTGGCATAGTCGGTATGGCTGATGCCGGTCGCCAGGTCCGATGGCAATGGCGGGTTGCTGCGGGTCAGGTCGTTTGCGCTGATCGCATAGGACACACCCAGCCCGGAGGGGTAGGCCGAATTGCCCGAGAAGCGCTTGGAGAAGTACGGATGCCAGTTCAACCCATCGGTCGAATAGAACGTGGTGGAACTGCTGCTGATGAACACCCGATCGTCAATCATCGCGGCGCTGTTCAGAAACCCCTTGAGCCCACCCTGGCCGGCAATCCCCTGCAGGTCACGCCGGGCGCCCCACTGGCCAGCCCGGTCGTAGGTACGCGCGAACGTGGCGCCATTTTCAAAGGCGTAGTAAGCCCACAACTGGCCGTTGTAGACCACCGGGACCATCGTCAGAATCGAATCGGCGGTCTCCTGGAAGGCCAGGCTTTCGCGGCTCCAGGCGATCCCGTCGCGGGAGCTGACCGAGTACACGGCCTTGCCCGAGTTCTCGCTGTACAGCACGAACAACTTGCCATTATACACCACAGGCTTATTGGTGACGGCAGTGTGATTCGTATCGATCGGCTGAGCCGTGGACCAGGCCGTTCCATCCTCGGAACTGACGGTTTTGAGCCGCCTCTGGGCGTCGGTGAAGGTCAGTACCAGCTTCTGGTTGAAGGCACTGACGGAGACATTGCCCAGTACACTGCCCACGTCGATGGCTTGCGCCCTGGACCAGTTGCGCCCATCGGGCGAACTGGAGAAGTAGACATGTTTCTGGTCATAGTTGTTCGACCAGAACATATACACCTTGCCCTTGAACGAATTGACTGAAGGCACGAAATAGGCCGGCAGCGTAAATCTGACGGTACTCGAAAAGGCAGGCGTGCCACTGGCGGCGTCGGGTTTATCGAAAACATCGACTGCAATGCCGACACCCTGTTGCGGTGTCGCCACAATGAAATTTTCCGCATGGATCGAAAAGGTCGCCAATAAACCACACAGGCACACGATCGAGCGGCCAAGCACCGTTCTGAGGTTCATGTTTTCACTCCGTTGAAGTGACCGCTGCTCCAGGCCGTGGAGTGTCCTGAAGCAACAGCATTTCCATTGTCTGCAAGAGGGGGATGGGCAACGCAGGGTCAGACTCGACGAGACCGGTGCTCCCTGGCGTTGCCGTTTGTGGGGCCACGCAGCCCCTGACGATCATCGCGTGTTTTCTACCGTGGCCTCGGTCGATCGACCTGCGAGAGTGGCCAGATACAGCGACAGGACAAACCCGCTGGCGGCGTCCAGAGCAACGTCGACCGCAGACTTGGCCTCGTCCGGGATCAGTTGCCCGCTGGTGTCCTGCTCCTCGTTCAGTTCCTGCTCCACCCGCAGCTTGTAGGGCTTGAATGTGATCAGTTGCGGATCGGTGATGGCGACGGCCGCCAGCGGGTCCCAGAAATACAGGTAGTTGCCGATGCCGTGGACGATGGTCGAGCTGCCCAGCACCTGGGTGAGGAACTGTGCGACCGGATCTTTGATCTGCGAGAGCTGGCGCACGAAATCCTGGGTGATGGGAATATCATTGGAGGCATTGAGCGCCACCAGTTGCACGGGAATCCCACTGTCGAAGACCAGTTGGGCGCCCAGTGGGTCCAGGAAGATGTTCCATTCGGCCACCTCGTTGGTGTAGTACGGCGTAGACCCCAGCGCGTCCTTGATGTTGCCGCCCGCACCGGGCTTGACGTACTGCGGCAGCAGGTTGCCGCCCATCACCACGATGCGCTCGACCTTGCTGCGCAAGAGTTTCTGCAAGACCGCGTCCGTCCTGGCCTGCCGGAACAGGTGGCCCCAGGTCGTGCCGCCGCCGATCAGCAGCACGGTGAACTTGTGGTCAGCGCTTTCCAGGGTTTCCCTGATGAACTCGACCGCGCCGGTGCGCGTCGGGTTGGCATTCTTGCGGGGAAATGCGGCGTCGTAATGTTTATCCGCCGCCTGGCGTGTATCGAAGGCAAAGGTGTTGCTATACAGCAGCGGACGCTGGAAGCCCGCCACGACCGGCGTCTGCTCGATGGTCTTGTCATTGAACAGCGTGAGGAAGTTGTTGATGTTTTCCACGCCGTGACTCAGGTGAACAGCCCCCACTCCGGTCACGGTGATGCCGTCAACCTTGATCGCATGGTGCTTGAGCAAATACGAGATGGCCATGTAGTCGTCGAAATCGACATCGGTATCCACGAGCACATGTGTAAGCGGTTGCGCAGACATATCCTTAGCCCTCCTGGCTAAATAACGCATTCAAGTCCGGTTCCAATACAAAACGATCCTGCTGCCCAAGCGTTCGGATGGCCTGTGGTGACTTGATCAGAGAATCCTTGACGGACCCGGCGCACCGGATCCGCCATGCGACCTACCTCAAGGGCATTCGCAAGTCGACGGACCGAACACCGGTCCGCTGCACGGATCCTTGGACGGGCCGAACACCGGGCAGGCGGCTTGGGCAGTCAGAGAGACGCCACAGAGCAGGAACACGGCCAACAGTACTTTCTTCATTTGCAACCTCCTGAGGTTAATAATCGAACGTTCCCTGTCCCTGATCGAGGGTACAGTCGGTCATCACGGACACTCGCAGACGATCGCTCCCGGCAGCGGCCCCACACAGGGATCCCCTCCCGACACTCGCCCACGAGTCGCCGGAGAGTAAAGATCAGCTCTGTCGAACGCGCCAGTGTGGTGGACGGCCGCAGGTCAGATGCAGTTCGCAGAACCCCGGGCAACCGAAAGACCGCTATTTTTCACCCAGGGCATGGCGTTTTTACGGAAGTCGCCTACACCTGTAGCAAGGAAGAACGGCACGCGATCGACAAGGAGTCGATAGGCAATTCCCCCCTCGCATCCGCTGCGCACAATCCGTCTCCCCTTTTCCCGCATTTCCGGCAATTGCCGGGGATTGAACTCGTTTGTCCGGCACTGCCGAGGAGGTGAACCACCCCATGCCCTGCTGACCCGTGAAGCCCGTCTCGATGGCCAAACCGAGACCCAGACCAAGAAAAAAAGGAAAGCCCGGCTGAGCACGAGCACAGACTCGAAACGTGCCCGGCGTATTCCCCATCAAGGAGATAATCGATGAACCAGCACCAGACAACACTCACAGGATTGGCGGTGGCGGCCGCCTTGTTCAGCGTCGCGGCACAGGCCGGAACCTACCCCGACTACGGCTATGCGCCGCCGGACAGCTACACCGGCCCCAAATTCGTGCTCAGCCAGAACTACCCCACCCAGCCGCCGACCGGCTCGCCACCGGCGTTCTTCAAGAAACTGCCGGCCAAGCCGGACAACAACTTCGAAACCTGGCGCGTCTACATGAACGAGGTGAAGAACTACTGCCTGGAGGGCAACATCGAGGTCAATTGGGACGTGCAGAAGAACAAGGTGCGCCAGTGGTACCACATGCCGTGGCAGCACTATGGTCCGCTGGGGCGTGAGGGCATCCATGGCCTGACCAAGGAAGCGCAGATCCAGGTCAAGCAACTGGCACCGACGCAGACCGCCACCGGCCAGACCTATGCCGTGGGCATTTACAACGACATCGGCGCCTACACCGTCGGCCAGGTCTGGAAAGACCCGCAGAACCCCGACCCGAGCTACACCTCGCAACCCAACAGCTTCCCCAACGGGACAGTGGTGTGCAAGGCGCTGTTCGCCGACATCGATCGCAGCACCGTGCCATTTCTGGCCAACCCGGTCCTATGGCAGGCATACATCACCGATACCTTCAAGTCGACCAACCGTGTGGTCCGCGACGTCGCGCTGATCCAGATGGACATCGCCGTGCGCGACACGCGCATGAAAGACACCGGCTGGATCTTCGGCACCTTCCAGTACAACGGGGCCAAGACCGGCAAGGCCGGCTGGGACAACCTGGTACCGGTGGGGATCATGTGGGGCAACGATCCGCAACAGACAGGCGATGACTTCACCAACAAGCAGCCGACCGTCACCAAGATCAACACCGCGCTGAAACAGACCGCCATCAACGCCAACACCCAGGAGCTGCCACCGACCCACCTGGGCTGGAACGGGCGCCTCAATGGCCCGGTGGACAACCCCGTCAGTTCCTGCCAGAGCTGCCACATGACGGCCGAGTCACCGCAAGTTGCGCTCATGAACCCGACGTTCCAGAGTCCGGACAAGGTGCCACCGGTGGGCTCGCCTGAATGGATGAAGTGGTTCCAGAACATCCAGGCCGGTCATCCGTTCACGCCAGGCACCCAGAGCACGGACTTCAGCCTGCAGATGTCCAATGGGTTGGCGAACTTCTACGAGTGGAAATGCGCCATGGGCGGGATCTACGCCAACGGCGGCAATGCCTGCACGAAAGTGGCCAGTCCGAAGCTGAAAATGCTCAAGTCCGGCAGCGCGCCTCAACTGCCATTGCAGCGCGTGATTCGCGACCCGAGCCTGGAACAACTGCTCGAGTAACGGTGACCTGGCTCCGGGCAGGGGTTGCCCGGAGCCGGGCTTGATTCAGCAAGCATTCACGCGGTTGGCACGAGCCGAAGCCGTGCCCGCTTTCTCAACCGTTGCGCTGCAACGCATCCAGTTCCTGCTGAGCATGTGCGGCCTGCCAATAGGCATTGAGCAGCGCGTCGATCTCGTCGCAGTCCAGCTTGCGGCCATTGCTCATCAGCCCTGCCGAATGAATGCGGATGTGCGGTTCCGGTTTCTTCAACGCCATGGCCTGGTTGCCGAACAACTGCCGAACGGCACGGTGGGTCGGCAGGGGGCTGCCGGGACGCAGGGTCAGCTTCTGCAGCGTCACCAGGCCCTCGTCCTTGACGAAGATGTCAACGACGTCCGCCAGGTTGACCGGCGCACTGAGGGTGTCGACGAACAACTGGCGACGGGTCAGGCGCATGAACGCGTGTTGACCGGCGTTGCGGTGCTGCCAGGTGACCAGCAGGAAAAGCAGGGCCAGGAACCCGCCACAGACCATCAGGCCGGTCTTGCCATGATGCATGCCCAGGGCCAGCATGCCCAGCGCAATCACCGTGAACAGCGGGCCGAGCAACTTGTAGCGGCCGGTGTTGGTGAACTCGGACTGCTCGGGTACACGCTCGATCACCTGCTTGAGTTCGGCGATCGTCTGCTCGCGCTGGGTGGCGCTGAAGCGGTCGTACTCACCGCCGAGACTGGCCGACAGGTCGGGTTGTTGAGGATTGGTCATCGGAGTCTCGCTCTCTTGGCTCATCACTTACTGCTTCTTGAGGTATTCGGTGAGAAACGCCTGAGCATCGCCGCGGCTGGACAGGTTCTCGTCATAGCCGACGGTCAGGGCTTTGGACTCGCCCGGCAGATACAGCTCGCCCCAGCCTTCCTGGAGGATCAGCACGACGAACTTCTGGCCATCGACGGTGGTGGAATAGCGGGTGTCCTTCGCGGTTTTCTCCACATTCATTTTCTGGATGCGCAGGTTCCAGTCATGGTCCACGTCTTCCACTTGTACCAGCGCCTGGTTATCGCTGCGCTCACCGATACGCAGGGTCCAGACCTTGACGCCTTGCTGGCCGGAATAGGCCAGGACCTTGTCCGCCACCGGCGGGCGTTCCTCGGCCTGGGCGAAGCCGGCCAGCAGGGCCAGCGTGGTGACGAACAGCAGCGCCCACTTGCGAAAATCGAGCATCGTTCAGGTTCCTTGAAGGTGGGAGGGGCGACTATTGAAGTCCGCCCCCGGCGTACTGCCAACCGCCATGGCCGCCACCCACAACAATCACGCCGTCGATCACAAGCGCTGACGCCGTGCCCGTGATCGCGTTAACATTTGTGACCATGTAGCCAAGTTTTCATGGAAACGCCGTGTCGATGGAACGCTGGAACGCCTATCTGGATACACAATTCTGCTTCGACCGCCCCGCCTCGCTGGCACACACCGGCGTGCTCGATCCCGCAATCGGCCAGGTGCTGGGCAGCGCCAGCGGTCACTATCGTGCACGGACCGTGCGTCCGCACCTGCAGTACTTCGACTGCGACCTGCAGTTCCCCGAGCCCCTGCGCATCGACAAGGTACTGCCCGGCAGCCTGTGCATCGTCCAGGTGCTGCACGGGCAGTGGCAGCATCGGGTCGACGGTCGGCTCAATCAGTACACCATCGGTGCCCCGCATATTTTGGGCCTGAGCGAGAGCATGGAGGCGGTGGACCAGTTGCCGGCCGGCAGCCATGCGCGCATGGCCGGGCTACGGATCGCCGGTGACTACCTGCGGGAACTGGCCGAAGAGGATTCAACCTTGCAACCCTTGCTCGGGCTGCTCGACAAGGGCATGCAGTTCTCGGCGCTCAAGCGTTGCCGGGCGCTGGGGAGTCTGCTGGAGCGGCTTTATCATTCGCCGTACGAAGGTGCGCTGGAACGCCTGCACCAGGAGAGCCTCAGTTTGGCGGTGCTGGTGGAACTGGCGGCGCATCTCAAGGGCCAGGTGGCCAAGCAGGCACCAGCGGTACGCGGGCATCGGGACCTGGCGCATGAGGCACGCCGACAACTGGATGCTCATCTGCTCGACCCGCCTGGCAGCCTGGCTTTGGCGCAGCAGTTGGGAGTCGGCGAAACCACCTTGCGACGAGCGTTCGGGCAGGTGTTCGGGCAGTCGATGCTGGAGTATGTGCGGCAACAGCGGATGGAGTTGGCGCGGACGTTGTTGCAGCAGAAGAAATGGCAGGTGGCGCAGATTGCGTATCGGTTGGGGTACGCCAATCCGGCGAATTTCAATCATGCGTACAAGGCGTATTTTGGTTATGCGCCGGGGGCGGAGGGATGACGGAGCTGTTCGAGTAACGACGCGGGCCCCCCCCCATCGAGCGTTATGCCCAAGTGAGCTGAACTGCCGCTCCCTTGGCTGCTCGCACCAGGCCTGAACAACTTGCCCTCCTCAACGCCGCCAGACCCGCCCTTCCCCACTGACTACCCAAGCCAACGCTATGCAGGCGACTGATCGAGCCAATGCGCCTGCCCTGCCAGAAAATGCCGCGTCTCTTTGCCCTGCTACTGACCCAGGCTGATCGTTTTGTCGACTTATAAGATCGACACGGACACCACGCACCGGCAGATCGAGCCTGTGGATCTCTGGGAGGATATCTCCGCCAGCCAGAACTACTGCACTGGGTAGCGCTTGAACAGCTCGGTCTGCTCCAGGCGCTGCGTGTGTGCATGAAAGGCCGGAAAGTCCTCCAGTCTGATGAGGTCGGGTAGCATCAGCTCGATGAACGACCCCGCCACCGCCGCAGAGAGCGCGGCCTGATCCGGCCGCCCGCTTGAATCCTGTGCCATCGATGCGGTTTGCTGATCCAGCGCCCGACAGGCGGCAACCAGTTGACCGATGACACGATCGATCCACGGCTGGTGCTGCTTTTCGGCCGGGCGCAACTTGCGCTCGTAGACCAGTTGAACCGCCTTCTCGCAGGCGGCCAATGCCAGGCCGGTGGTGCGCAATGCACTGGCGAGCGCCTGAGGTTGCCGGGGCCACAAGCCATGGTCGTGAGCCTGGGACGCTTCGAGGTAATCGATGATCAGCGAGGAGTCCATCAGCACCGTGCCGTCGTCGAGTACCAGCGTCGGCGCCTTGACCACCGGATTGATCGCGGCGAAGGCATCGAATTGGCTGAAGACCGACAGCGACGCATGCTCGAACTCGACACCGAGCAGGTCAAGCGAGATGGCAACGCGGCGCACGTAAGGTGAATCCAGCATACCCAGTAGTTTCACGATTCCAGCTCCTTGCATCAGGGGTTATTTCACTCCCACTTACACTACCTGACTGAAAATCGGCGTAATATCGGTAAATACTGTCACTTTTGGTAAGCCTGACTTACATGTTCGATATCCCTCCTACGAGTTGCCTGCGCAGCTTCGAGGCCGTGGCCCGCCTGGGCAGCGTGACCGCGGCCGCCAGGGAACTGCACGTCACCCATTCGGCGGTCAGCCAGCAGATCAAACTGCTGGAAGAGACCCTGGGCGTCACCTTGCTGGCTCGTGAGGGTCGCGGGGTGCGGGTCACCGAGGATGGACGGCTGTACGCCCTGCAGATTCGCGAAGCCCTCGGCCACATCGTTGAAGCCACGCGCTCGGTCAAAACCCAGCCCGCCGCCAGCGAACTGGTCGTGGCCGTCGTACCCTCGTTCGGCGCCCACTGGCTGGTACCCCGATTGCCCGGGTTCCAGGCCTTGCACCCGGACGTGAATGTCCGTCTGCAGGCGAGCCTGGCGGTGTCCCGCTCGCCCAAGGAAAACATGGACATCGGCATTCGCATGGGCCGTGGCGACTGGGGGGGCGTGGAGAGCCGCCTGCTGTTCCAGGATGAGTCGGTCGTGGTGGCCGCCCCGCATTTCAATGGCGGGCGCCTTCCAGGAACACCCGCGGAAATCGTCGACAGCCCGATCATCTTCAGCATGGAGTCCTGGCAGCCGTGGTGCCAGGCCGCGGGCCTGGATATCGAGGCGCCTCGAAGAGGCCTGCGCAGCAATGACTCCAACCTCGTCCTGCGCGCCGTGACCCTGGGCCAGGGGATCGCCCTGGAGCGTCGCAGCCTGGTGCATGACGCCATCCAGCGGGGAGAACTGGTGCAGTTGTCCGAGCATGTCGTGCCGTATCCCTACCCCTACTGGCTGGTACAACCTCTGCAGTCGCGCTCGGCAGCACGGCGAGATGCCTTTGCAGCGTGGCTGCTGGCAGAGGCCGAGCAGTACATGGCGTCCGCGGGTAGAGCCTACTCCATGGGCGAACCACAAAGAGAGCCTTTTGGGTAACGACTCCCCTCAAAACCACCCTCCACCCTTTTTTAGAGCGGCCAGTCGGGCCTGTCGTCGATCTTCAGGGCCGGCGCACGGCACCCTGGGGGTTCCGCATCCTGCATCTGTAGGATAGCCATCCCCCATCCCTCGGCGGATACTGCCCCCACTGGCCCTGCCCACGCCGTCCCCGGCGTCTGGTCCAACCGATCGCGTGACAATAAAAATAACAGGTCGCACCGAGGTACCGCCCATGAGCAGCCCTACCGGCAACATGCTGCTGAGCCTATTCAGCAGCGCCCTTCTGGATATCCAGCGCCTGGCCAATGACCGGAGCGTCGAGCACTTTCATGACGCGATGCTGGCCCGGTTGCAGGGGCTGGTCTCCTTCGACAAGGCCTGGTGGGGGCGCGCCGCCCTGATTGACGGCATGCTTGAAGAGCACCGCAATCACCTGTTTCACCTGCCCGCGGACTACCTGCAGGACTGGCGTTGCATCCACGAGGATGACATCACCCTTGCCATGACCCACTCGCACCCGGGCCAGGCCGTGATCATCGACATGCACAGCACTGAAGGGTTGCGCTGGCTGGGAGCGCGGCACAGCATCCAGGAGCTGCTGTGCGTGATGGTCATCGACCCGCTGACACAACTGAGTGAACACCTGGCGCTGTACCGCAGCCCTGGCCAGCCGCGCTTCAGCGACACCGACCGGCTGCTGCTGGACCACGTGATGCCGCACCTGGCGGCGGCCATTTCCGCCAACCAGATCCGCACCCTGATCGCCCAGCGCGAGAGCCTCGACTCCCCGCACAACCTGGCCCTGGCCGTGTGTGATCGCAAAGGCACCCTGCAGTGCGCCGAACGCGGCTTCATCGAGCGCTGGCTGGGCTGCTTTGCCGACTGGAGCGGGCCGAACCTGCCCATTGCCATCACCGAGGGCGAACAGACACTGGGCACGCTGCAACTGAGCATTTCCCGCACCGGAGACCTGTTCGTACTCGCGGCCCGTCCGCGCACGCCACTGCAACGCTTGAGCCCACGGGAGTACGACGTCGCCCAGGGCTTCGGCGAAGGCAAGACCTACAAGGAAGTGGCCCGCGAGCTGGGCCTGGCGCCGAACACCGTGCGCCATCACATCCGCACGATCTATACGAAGCTCGGGGTCAAGGACAAGGCGCGCATCGCCCAGTTGCTGCGCGCCACACCCGACTGACCACCCGGCCACGCCTTCCATGCTGAGCAATCCTGCCGCCCCACCGGCGGCCTGGGCGCCCTCATGCCTGAAATCTGCCCTTCCCCCTCTCCCGACAGAAGTGAGCCTGATCGATGAAATCGCCCCACGCACCCGGCTTTACCGCAGCACTGGCACTGACCACCGCCCTTGGTTCGACGGGCACCCAGGCCGCCGACCTCAACGCCCGCGACTTCGTCAGCGCTCCCGTGGGCACGACCCTGGGCGTCTTCTACCTGCCCATGACCCGCGACAATGACTACCACGGCCGCGCCAACAGCACCGGCCGGGCGGACCTGAACGTCAACGCCCTGGCCTGGCGCCAGCTGATCTTCACCGACATCTGCGGCACCTTGTGCACGCCGCAGTTCATCGTACCGTTCGCCGACATCGACGCCCGCCTGCCCGGCGCCACCTCGCGCAGCCACGAGAGCGGGTTCGGCGATCCGCAGGTCGGCGGCACCCTGTACCTGATCAACAACCCGGCCAGCCGCACCTACAGCGGCTTCCTGAGCCTGATCAGCCTGCCGGTGGGCGAATACCACAGCCAGAACCCGGACGTCTCGCCCGGCGCCAACCGCTGGGCCGGACACTTCGTCTACAACTTCACCCAGGGCATCGGCGAAAAGTGGCTGCTCGAGGCCAACCTCGAGGCCCAGGTCTACGGCAAGAACGATGACTACTACGGCTCGACGCTCAAGCAGGACCCGCTCTATCGCCTGCAGGCCTTCGCCTCCTACGACTTCACCCCCGCCACCTACGGCGCACTGCGCCTGATCCACGCCGACGGCGGGGAACTGCGCCTCAATGACAACCGCCTGGCCGACACCCACCAGCGCTACACCCAGGTCGGCTTCGAGCTGGGCCACTGGTTCGACAAGCGGAACCAGGGGCTGCTGGCCCTGACCCGCAATGTCGACACCGACAACGGCTACCACGGCAGTCAGGCGCTGCTGCGTCTGGTCCATGTGTTTTAACCCGCACCGGAGCGTTCCTTCATGAGCCTTTCCATCGATAACACTCAGGTATCCGCCCCGGAAATCACCCGCCAACGGCCCCTGATGATCGCCCTGGTAGTGCTGGCGGCCATCACCCCTTCCCTGCTGATGACGGCCCCGGCCGTGGCGGCGCAGCTCGCCAGTCAGTGGGGGCTGGCACCGGCCCGGATCGGCAACCTGTTCATGGCCGAGCTGGGCGCCATGAGCCTGGCGACAGTGCCCGCCTTCTGGTGGCTCAAGCGGGTCGACCTGCGCAAGGCCGGGTTGCTCGCCGGTGCCCTGTTCGTCGTCGGCAACCTGCTCTCGGCGCTGGTCAGCGACTACTCCCTGCTGATGCTGATGCGCATCACCGCGGGCCTGGGCGGCGGGTCGCTGATGATCCTGTGCATGGTCAGTGCCGCCCTGATGGGCAATGGCAGCCGCGTGTATGGCTTCTGGGTGCTGGGGCAACTGGTCCTCGGCGCCATCGGCCTGCAGGTACTGCCCCTGCTGTTCGCCCGCCATGGCCTGGCGGCCTGCTACCTGAGCCTCGCCGCCCTGATGGCCGTGGCCTTGCCCCTGGTGCGCACCTTCCCGATTGCCCTCAGCAGCGCTGCGGATCAGCCCCGGGCACCGGTCGCCAAGGGCCGTGCGCTCCTGGGGATCCTGGCCATCCTGTGCTTCTACGTGAGCCTGAGCGGCGTCTGGACCTTCATCGGCGGCATCGCCAGCCATGCCTCGATCAGCCCCCAGGACAGCGGCCAGATCCTGGCAATCGCCACCCTGATGGGCATCGTCGGCGCGGCGTGCACCGCCCTGATCGGTGGCCGCCTGCCGCGTACCCCGCTGCTGATCCTGGGTTACGCACTGATGCTCGGCGCCGTGCTGCTCCTGCAGAACGAACCGGCCGCCCTGCGCTTCGCCTGCGCGGCGCTGATCTTCAAGTTCACCTGGACCTTCGTCCTGCCGCTGATCCTGGCCTGCCTGGCCGAACTCGACCCCAGCGGCCGGCTGATGAACCTCAGCAACCTGGTGATCGGCGCCGGCCTGGCCATCGGCCCCGGGATCGCCGGGCACCTGATCCAGGCCAGCGGCGACTACCGCACCACACTCCTGGGCGCGGCGGCCCTGACGCTGCTGTCGCTGCTGTTGATCCTCGCGGGCCGGCGCCCAGGTGCCGCTGCTACCGTACACCCTTGAAAGAGACCGATAACATGCACAAGACCGCCTTTTTCTTCGACGAACTCAGCCTGTGGCACAGCGCCGGGCTGCACGCCCTGACCTTGCCGGTGGGCGGCTGGGTGCAACCGCCGTCGGCGGCCGGACACGCCGAGTCGCCGGAAACCAAACGACGCCTGAAGAACCTCATGGATGTCAGCGGCCTGACCCGCCAGTTGGCAGTGCGCAGCGCCGAGCCGGCCTCCGACACCGACCTGCTCAGGGTGCATCCGGCCCACTATCTGCAGCGCTTCCAGGCCTTGAGCGACGCTGGCGGCGGCAGCCTGGGCAACGACGCGCCCATCGGGCCGGGCAGCTTCGAGATCGCCAGGCTGTCGGCCGGCCTGGCCATTGCCGCCGTCGAGGCGGTACTGCTCGGCGAGGCCAGCAACGCCTACTCGCTGTCGCGCCCGCCGGGGCATCACTGCTCGGCCGACCAGGCCATGGGCTTCTGCTTCTTCAACAACATCGCGGTGGCCATCGAAACGGCCAAGGCCCGCCACGGTCTGGGCAAGGTCGCGGTGCTCGACTGGGATGTGCATCACGGCAACGGCACGCAGGCGATCTATGCCGAGCGCAGTGACGTCCTGACCATTTCGCTGCATCAGGAAGGCTGCTTCCCACCGGGCTACAGCGGTGCCGAAGACCGCGGCGAGGGGCCTGCCGTCGGCACCAACCTGAATATCCCCCTGCTGCCGGGCAGCGGCGACGACGCCTATCAGTACGCCATGGACACGCTGGTCATTCCCGCGCTGGAGCGCTTCGAACCGGAACTCATCCTCGTCGCCTGCGGCTACGACGCCAACGCGGTCGATCCGCTGGCGCGGATGCTGCTGCACAGCGAGTCGTTCCGCCTGATGACCGCCAAGGTGCGCAAGGTGGCTGATCGCCTGTGCGGTGGTCGTCTGGTGCTGGTGCATGAAGGCGGCTATGCCGAAGCGTACGTGCCGTTCTGTGGCCTGGCGACGCTGGAGGCCCTGTCGGGCGTGCGTACCGCGGTGGTGGACCCGCTGCTGGCGTTCATCCGTCAGCAGCAGCCCAACAGCCAGATGCAGGCCTGGCAGCGCCAGTTGCTGGACAGCCAGCGCGAGGCCTGGTTCCAGGCCACCGAAAGCGACGCCGCCCGGCGAGCTGCGGGATAGCCGCCTCGGCAGCCCGACAGCGGGTCCTTACAGCTTGAAGGTGCCCACCAGTTGGTTGAACGAGATAGCCAGACGCGACAGTTCCTGGCTGGAGGCGCTGGTCTGGTTGGCGCCGGCCGCCGTCTGGGTGGACAGGTCCTGGATGTTGACCAGGTTGCGGTCCACTTCGCGCGCGACGTTGGCCTGCTCTTCCGAGGCCGTGGCGATCAGCAGGTTGCGGTCGTTGATCGCGGCGATGTTCTGGGCGATGCGTTCGAGGGATTCGCCCGTCGCCTGGGCCAGCTCCTGGGTGCTGCTGGCCAGGGTCCGGCTGTTGCCCATGGCCTTGACCGCGTCGTCGGCGCGCGACTGCACGCTGGCGATCATCGCCTCGATCTCACCGGTCGAGGCCTGGGTACGGGCCGCCAGGGCCCGCACTTCGTCAGCCACCACCGCAAAGCCGCGCCCCTGTTCACCGGCCCGGGCCGCCTCGATGGCCGCGTTGAGCGCCAGCAGGTTGGTCTGCTCGGCGATACCGCGGATCACATCGAGCACCTTGGCGATATCGCGCACACTGCCGGCCAACTCATCGACGATCACCGTCGACTGGCCAATCTCGTTGTTCACACTGGTGATGGCCTTGACCGCTTCGCGGGCCTGATCGCGACCGCTGGCAGCCTCCTTGCTGGTCTGCCCGGACGCTTCCGAGGCCGAAGTGGCATTGCGCGCCACTTCTTCGACCGCCGCGCTCATCTCGGTGACGGCGGTGGCGGCCAGCTGGATCTCGTCGTTCTGCCGGATCAGACCACGACTGCTCTCCTCGGTCACGGCATTGAGTTCTTCAGCGGCCGACGCCAGTTGATCCGCGGCGCTGGCGATCTGCTGAATGGTGCCCTTCAGACCGCCCTGCATCTCCCCGAGCGCCGTCAACAGTTGACCGGCCTCATCCCGGTGACCGCTTTCGATCGGCTGGGTGAGATCGCCGCCGGCGATACGCTGGGCGTTGCGAACAGCGGACACGAGCGGGGCACTGATCACCCGACTGATGAACAGGCCCAATATAATGGCCGCCACAAAGGCCAGGCCGATACCGGTATACAACTTGAGTTTGGCGGCCGCTTCCGTGGCGCGCGCCTCGTCGCCGCCCTCACCGATCTGGCGGTTGTTGGACTCGACCATGATGGTCAGTTCATCGTTGATGGCGCGGAAGGCCTCATGCACCTCCCCGGAGATGAGCCGCCTGGCTCCCGCCAGATCACCCTCGTCGATAGTCGCTACCGCGCGGTCGACCAGTGCCTGATAGGCGGGCCAAGCCTTCATCATGCGATCGCCGGCGGCGCGCTCGTCATCGGCCAGCGGCGTGGTACGGTAGAGGGCGAAAGCACGCTCGCTCTTCTCGCGACTGTCCTTCATGGCCGCAACAATGGGGCTACGTTCGGACGCCGTACCGCCCGCAGCGGCGATTGAGAGCAGGCGATACAGTTCACGGCTCTGGGTAATGGCAAAGGAGCGGGCCTCGGCGGTCTTGGCGACCGACACGAGGTTGTTGGAAAACACCAGTTGCAGGCTTGAAGACAACGAGCCGATTCCCAGGCTGCCGAGAATACCGACCACCAACGTGATGGAAGCGCAAAGGGCGAAAGCGAGATAAAGCTTGGTGGATATCTTGGCGTTGTAGAACCAGTTCATGGGCAAACCTGTAGTAGAGAGGGGATGAGCGGTGACCGCACGGTCGCGCGAGTATAGTCATCCTATCGACCGTGCCTGGGCAGCCTTAAGGGGCATGAATGGGTTTATTTGCGCCCTGGTCCCCTTCCGGTGGCTTCCCGTACCTGCATCCCCTGTACTCATCCGGGGCTGGTTGCCGGGGCCAACGCCTCATCCACCAGCTCTATCCAATGACGTACAGGGGTGCGGCCGGCCCCATTCAAATGGATCTGACAGCCGATATTGGCCGTCGCGATGACCTGCGGGTTCGCGCTTTCGAGCGCATTGAGCCTGTTGTCCCGCAATTGCCGGGCGAGTTCGGGCTGGGTCAGGGAGTAGGTGCCCGCCGAACCACAACAAAGGTGGCCGTCGGGTACTGCGGTGAGATTGAAACCCAGTCGTGCCAGCACCTGCTCGACCGCTCCGCCCAGGCGCTGGGCATGCTGCAGCGTGCAGGGGCAATGGAACGCGACCTTGAAGTCAATCCCCGACGCCAGCTCCTGCAACGGCTCTGCACGCAGCACTTCGACCAGGTCGACGGCCAGGGAGCTGATTCGCCCAGCCTTGTCGGCATACCGGGGATCACGCTGGAGCAGTTGGCCGTACTCCTTGACGAAGGCCCCACAACCGCTGGCCGTGGTGATGATCGCCTCGGCCCCGGCCTCCACGGCCGGCCACCAGGCATCGATGTTGCGGCGAGCACGCTCCAGGCCCTTTTCCTGGGCATTGAGGTGGTAGTCCAGCGCACCGCAACAGCCGGCCTCGCGGACGGGCAGCGTGCTGATGCCCAGCCGATCCAGAACCCTTGCCGCCGCCGCATTGGTATTGGGCGACAGGCTCGGCTGGACGCAGCCCTCGAGCACCAGTACCTGGCGCGCATGCCGTACCGGCGGCCGATTGCCGGCGGGCCGTACCTCGCTCGGAATCTTGTCCCTGAGTGCCTGCGGCAGTACCGGGCGTAATGCACGCCCCATGCGCAGTAACAGGCTGAATACCGCAGGCTCGGCCAGCACCAGGCGCAGGCCGGTACGCAGGGACTTCTCTGACAGCGAGCGCGGAACCGCCTCTTCGACCACGGCCCGGCCGATATCCAGCAGGTTGTGGTACTTCACCCCCGAGGGGCAGGTGGACTCGCAATTGCAGCAGCTCAGGCAGCGGTCCAGATGCTGGCGGGTACTGGCCGTTGGGGCCTGCCCTTCCAGCATCTGCTTGATCAGGTAGATGCGCCCCCTGGGCCCATCCAGTTCGTCCCCCAGCAACTGGTAGGTCGGGCAGGTCGCGTTGCAGAACCCGCAGTGCACGCAGCTCCTCAGGATCGCTTCGGCCTCTTGCGCCCGAGGCAGGGCCCGGGCCTGGTCACTCAGATGGGTCTGCATGGTCTCACAGCTCCTTGTACAGGCGGCCCGGGTTGAAGATGCCCTGCGGATCGAGCCGGCGCTTGAGCTGGCGGTGATAGTGCAGCAGCCCTTGCGGCAGCGGGTGGAAGGGCGAATCGCCACCGGAAAAACAGGTGGCATGCCCTCCGACCTGGCTGACGACATGCCGAATCCGCTCAGGCTCGGCCTCGCTCTTGAGCCAGCGCTGGGCGCCACCCCAGTCGACCCATTGATCGCCGGGCAGATCCAGTGGCGCGGCCATCGCCGGTACGGACAAGCGCCAGAGGGGCCGCGAGTCGGCGAAGAACGCCAGGCGATGCTCCTTCAGGTCCTCCCAGAAGCCTGGCTCGACGGTCTCACAGCCCAGGCGCTCACGGGCCGCGTGGACCGAGCCCTCTCCCCCTTCCAGGCGAAGGTGCAGGACGCGGCCATCATGACAGGCCGCGCTGATCGGCAGCGGCTGCCGGCCCCACTCGGCCAGACGACGCATGGCCTGCGGCAGTTCCAGGTCCAGCCGCAGGTTGGCCACCGCACGTGGCCTGGGGAGGACCTTCAGCGACACTTCGGTGATCAGGCCCAGGCAGCCAAAACTGCCGGCCATCAACCTCGAGACATCGTAGCCGGCGACGTTCTTCATGACCTCGGCACCAAAACGCAGGTGCTTCGCCTCGCCGCTGATCACCCGCGTGCCGAGCACGAAATCACGGACCGAGCCCGCCCAGGGACGGCGCGGCCCCGACAGCCCGACGGCGACCATGCCGCCGACGGTGGCGTCGGGGCCAAAATGCGGTGGCTCGCACGGCAGGCATTGCCCGTGCTCGGCCAGGGTCGCCTCAAGCACCCGCAGCGGCGTCCCGGCCCGTGCCGTGACAATCAATTCGGTGGGATCGTAGTTGACGATGCCCTGGTGGGCACGGGTATCGATAACCTGTCCCTGGACCGCCCGGCCCAGCCAGGCCTTGGACTGGCCGCCCCGGATGTCGAGACGGGTACCCGAGGCCAGCGCGGCCTTGACCTGATCGAGCAGTTGGGCACTGGCGTCGAAAGCTCTCTCGTGCATCAAAAGCGCTCAAGTTCAGGAAAAGGCAATTGACCGTTGTGCACATGCAGGGCACCGAATTCGGCGCATCGGTGCAGGGTGGGAATGTTCTTGCCCGGGTTGAGCAGCCCCGCCGGATCGAAGGCCGCCTTGATGGCATGGAGCGCCGTGAGCTCGTCGGCGTTGAACTGGACACACATCTGGTTGATCTTCTCGCGGCCGACGCCGTGCTCACCGGTGATGCTGCCGCCGACCGACACGCACAGTTCGAGGATCCGCCCGCCAAGCTGCTCGGCCCGCTCCAGTTCACCCGGCGTGTTGGCATCGAAGAGAATCAGCGGGTGCATGTTGCCGTCACCGGCATGAAAGACGTTGGCCACGCGCAGGTCGTACTCGCGGGACAGTTCGGCGATCGCTTTCAACACCCCCGGCAGCGCACGCCGGGGGATGGTACCGTCCATGCAGTAGTAGTCCGGCGAGATACGCCCAACTGCGGGAAAGGCATTCTTGCGCCCGGCCCAGAAACGCACCCGCTCGGCCTCATCCTCGGCCTGGCGCACCTGGGTGGCGCCCCCCTCCACCAGGATCCGGCGAACCCGCGTGCAGTCGTCATGCACATCGGACTCCACCCCATCCAGCTCGCAGAGCAGGATGGCCGCCGCGTCCACCGGGTAGCCGGCATGAATGAAGTCCTCGGCGGCGCGGATCGCCAGGTTGTCCATCATCTCCAGCCCGCCGGGAATGATGCCCGCGGCGATAATGCGGCCGACCGCGGCACCGGCCTGCTCCACCGAGTCGAACGCCGCCAGCAGCACCTTGGCCACCTGGGGCTTGGGCAGCAGCTTGACCGTCACCTCCGTCACCACCCCGAGCATGCCCTCGGAGCCGGTGAACAGCGCCAGCAGATCGAAACCCGGACAATCCAGGCTCTCGGCACCCAGGGTCAGCCGTTCCCCCTCGACGGTGAGGATCTGCACTTGCAGCAGGTTATGCACGGTCAGCCCGTACTTGAGGCAGTGCACGCCGCCGGCATTCTCGGCGACATTGCCGCCGATCGAGCAGGCGATCTGGGACGAGGGGTCGGGCGCGTAGTAAAGGTTGAACGGCGCCGCGGCCTGCGAGATGGCCAGGTTGCGCACGCCGGGCTGGACCCTGGCATAACGCCCTTGCGCATTGATCTCCAGGATCCGGTTGAAGCGCGACATCACCAGCAGCACGCCCTGCTCCAACGGCAACGCGCCCCCGGACAGGCCGGTGCCACTGCCGCGCGCTACAACGGGAACCTGCAAGCGGTGGCAGATCACGAGTATCGACTCGACCTGCTCGATCCGCTCGGGCAGCAGCACCAGCAACGGCATCGTGCGATAGGCGGACAACCCATCGCACTCATAAGGCCTGAGGTCTTCGCTGCGGCTGAGCACGGTCAGGTCCGGGATGTCGGCTGCAAGGGCGGACAACAACTGTTGTTTATCGACCCGCGGCAGAACGCCATCGACGCTCTCATCGTGGAGAATGTTCATGGTCACCCCGCTCATGGCTATTATTGTGCCTTGGTCAACCCAACCTAGAGCATCAGCACAAACACATCCTTGTTCGGCCCGGCACCGGCGTCATGGGTCCCACGGGTACCTGCCGCAATCCACAGGCCCCCGCGGAACCAGGTGGCCCCCGGACGCGATACGGTCCAATCGATCCCGGGTAAAGCACTCCAACTGCTATTGGAATAGCGATGCAGATCCTTCAATGCCGTACCATCCGGCGCGATGCCGCCCAGAACATACAAGGCGCCGTCACGGCTGAATACGATAGGGTCCGAACGGCTCAATGCCGGCAACCCCGGCTGCTGATTCCAGGTTCCGCCCTGTTCGCAGGTCCACAGGTCACCACTGACCGTATTGATGTCGATCATGCCACCCACGACATAGAGGGTGGTACTCGAAGCCGCGACGCCAAAACGCGAGCGTGGCACCCAACCTGCCGTGCCAACCTTTTGCCAGTTGCTGCCATCGCTGGTGCACCAGACGTCGTTGAGCAACTGATAGTTCTGGTCCACCCCGCCCATCACCCACAGCTTGTCCTGGAAAACCACGCACCCGAAATCACTGCGCCCGGGCCAGGCCGCACCCGCCGTCACCTGCGTCCATTGCATGCCGTCGCCGCTGCTCCAGATGTCATTGAGGCGCTGGGACCCGGTGTCCCCCCCCATGATCCAGAACTTGCCCTTCCAAAACACGCCACCGGCATTGGAGCGTGCCGCAAAGCTGTCGGCAAGGACCGCCACCTGGGTCCAGGTCTGCCCGTCCCGCGTATTGAAAATCGCCTTGCCCTGGTCCGGTGAGAACAGCCACAGGACCTGGGCATTGCCCAGCAGGATGGCGCCGCTCAACGCCCTGAAATCGGTATCCGTGTGGAAGGTGGTGAAACCTCGCTTGAGAAAGAACAGGTCCAGCTTCCTGACCAGCGGCCCACCCTGCCCCTGAACGGTCAGGGTGTAGGTCAACGGCCTGGGTGGAAATACCGGGTGACGGCCTGCCGCCAGATCCTTCCCGGGTATCTCGTAATCGCTCTGCCCCGGCGCCGTGATGGTCGCCGACAAGGCTGCCCGGATCTCCCAGCTCAGTTGCACCTCGGCCGGCAAGGTGCCGCTATCGGCACTGGCGAGAAAGGAATCGATACCCACCGGCGGCACGTTCACGGTGAACTGGCTGGTGAAATCCGGAGTACCAGCGTTGAGTTTCTGGTAGGCATTGAGCGTGAACTGGGTCGTGGTGTCGAGCTTGATCCTGTATTGGGCAATGCTGCTCACCCCGGTACCAATCTCACCCTTGGCGCTGTCGAGGGTGGTGTTGCCGAACTGCAACTTGACCTGGCGAATGTCGAAGCATTGCCAACGCAAGGTGACTTCATCGCCCAGGTTGGCCAGGTTGGACGGTACCGCATTGAAGAAGATGATGTTCGGCGTCGGCTCGAGTTTTCGCAGCGGCAGGGAGAAGTAGCCGTCGTCATAGCCGGGAAAATTGCTGTACTGCAGATAGGCCAGCGTAGTTCCGTGCGGCGCCTGGGTGGTGATGTCCTCGACGATGAACGACGCCGTCGCTCCGCTGCCCGCCCCCAGCACGGCACGGTTGGTTTCGACCGGTTTGAACGTCCAGATCGGGTCGGTGGCCCCGCCCCCCGGATCGGGATTGGTGGCATCCCACTCGTAGGTCTGCTGGCCATCATGGTAGGTGGCTTCCACCGAGGCCTTGATGTTCCAGGCCGAGTACTGGTCCTGCGGGTCGGCTGGCGTGAGCGCACCGATACTGTCGCCATACACGAAGGACAACAGCACCGTCGGGGTCTGCACCCAGGGCTTGGTGACCAGCGGTTCGCCCGGCTGCAGGTTGCTCAACTGCAACAGCAGCAGGTTGTGGATAACGTCGTTGTCCTGCGGCGTCCGGTAGACGCTGCTGTCCGGCAGCAGCGCTGCGGCCATGTTCTGGCGAAGGTCGCCGGCGGACTCCGGGTAGCGCAGCAGGAAAATCCTGAAGGTAGGAGAAATGTTCTGTCCGTTGACCCGTACGCCGAGGTCGGCGTTGGTCTGGCTGAGGAGGCTGGAGCGCACCGCCCCCAGCCTGATCTGCAAGCTGCCCCCGGCAGCGATCGGCTGACTGCCGTTGAGCACCAGCATGTTACCCTGGACCGTTGGCTTCCAGCCGCCACTACTGACAATGATCTTCGACACATCCAATACCGTGAAGATCGTGGTCGGGAACTGCAGGCGAATGTCCGTCGCGGTCACCGCCACGCTGCTGGTCACCGTCAGCGTATACGCCCCCAGGTCAGTGCGCCCGATATAGATGTCGGGCTTGCTCGTCGAGTCATTCAGCAATTGCGCGCTCACAGCCATGGCATGGTCCCTCTCTTGTCCAATCCCTATTCGGTTTGCGGTGCTGGCTTGAGTTTGAGCCAGCCATCCTCAGCCGTTTGCGGTGTATAGGAGAACGACGCACGGTCTCCTGTCTGGCTGGGTGGCAGCGCCTCGTCATGCGGCACCTGCTGGCCATCGCGCAGGACACTGGTGGTCCATTCCCAGACGAACCCCGACTCGGGGGGCACCGGCAGGCTCAGGCCCTGCCGACTGCGCAGGATCGGGTGGGTGAAGAAGGTCATCTCGATGTTGCGCAAGGCCGCAGCCGTGATGTCGGGTGGAATGCCAATGGCCTTGACCGGCAGCAGGCCGGTCGTTGCATGCACCCTCGCACGAGGGTCGACCAGCAGGCTCAGGGTCTTTTGCAACGGAACATGAACGTTGCGCAGGTCGGCGATCTGCGCCCTGGCGTCCGCATAGGGCCGCGCGGGCGGGTCGATATTGGCGCGCAGGTTGAGCGTGATGGTGTCGGCTGCGGGCCGTTCGATCCCCTCCACCGCCGGGGTCGGCGCTGCCGGGGCATATAGGGTGGTATAGGGCGTCTCGCCATCGAGCAGGTAGGCCACCAGGCCGTCTTCCAGGTGATCACGATCGCCCAGCCGTACGGGAATATCCACCTGGCCGATACCGGCGCTGTCACGCTGTGTCCAGTCGTAGGTCTTGTCGCTCTGGGTCGGCAGCAACCGTGCCAGTTCTTCGCTGCTGGTCACCGAGGCCGGCAACCCCTGGATCTCGTAGCGCAAGCTGGCCCGCACCAGCGCCAGCGGCTGGCCCATCAACACCGCCTGCGCCTGGGCCGCCTGCTTGTCATCCGGCAGGATGTAGGTATGGGCGTTGTCGAAGGTACCGAGCAAGGCCGCGAAAAAGTCCCTGGGCTTGCCCTGGATGAACGTGGCCAACTTCACCAGGTGGGGGTTGGCATCGGCCAGGTCCTGCTGCATCGAGCGGGCGGCATTGCCCGGCGCCGAATGCCAGGTGACACGCTGCTGGGCGCCAAACACCCCGAGCGAACCCAGCACCTCCCCGGTTCCGGTGAACAGCATCAGCGCATTCTCCAGGTAGTTCGGCACGATCCAGCCGCACAGTGGCGAGGTCGAGGGCACCGGATTCATCTGCACCTCGTCGTTCTCGGCGCTGAGCCAGCGAAACAGCAGGCGACTGGGCTGGGCAACCCGTGGCGCCAGGTAAGCCTTGCCCGCGGTGTTGTCTGGGGCCTGCATCTGCCACGAGACGGTGACCTTCCGGCTGTCCTCGAAATGCTCGGTATCGATCAGGTCCCGCCTGCGCCCGAACACATCGACCAATTGCAACTTCGAGAGGGTGAAAAAGCCTGCGCGCAACAGGTTGTACAGGCTCTGCTGAGTGATCGGTACCTGCCCGGTCTGCTCGCCTGCCGCCCAGGCCACGAAGTGGGTCAGGCTGTTGATGTACTGGGTGTTGTCGAAGCCGTCGACCAGCGCGCCCGGTGTCGACTCCTCATCGTAGAAGGGGTTGAACGGGTTGAGCTGCAAACCCGCCGCCCGCGTGAGGAACCCGGCGTTGACCCCGCTCAGGCCCTGGGCCAGCAGCGGCTTGTCCAGCAGGTATTGGACGATCGCCTGCAGTTCGGGATTGTCGTTGTCCTGCAGGTAGCGGCGCAGTTGTTCGATCAGCGGCTCGGCAATCCTGGACGACAGCAGGATGCTGTCGCTCAGTTTCACCTGGCTCTGTACCGGCTGCGCGGGGGTCTTGCCCTGCACCAGTTCGATCTCGCGTTCGTCGAGCTGGAACTGTTCGGTGATGTAGTCGGTGCTGTAGTTCGGCACCCCGTTGCGATTGTGTTCGAAGGGTACGTAGCTGGCCTCCCAGACCAGAAAGAGCGGCAGGAACGGGTCCTGCCAGTCCAGCGCATGATTGAGCGCCAACCCCTGCGGGGCCTGCCCGCTCCAGGTCAGCGTCAAGCCATTGCCGGTTGCGCTGGGGTTCTCGATGATCGGCAGGGTTTTCCAGGGCGCTGACGAGTTCACCGTCCAGGCCTGCTGGATTTTCCCGATGAGCGCCTGCTGGGCCGCCAGTACATCGGCCACCGGCGCGCCGTTGAGTGCCCCGGCAATCTGCGGTGCCAGCAGCGGGTCGAGCAGACTCTTTTCTCCCAGCACAAGCGCCAGGTCGGCGAGGATCGGTTGCAGGTCGCGCGCCTCCGGGCCCTGCCCCGGATTGACCTGGGGCACACCGAGCGCCAGGGAGCCCTGCAGGACCGTGGCCGTCAACCGGGCGCCAGCCGCCGTGCCGACCTGGCTCAACAACTGCCCGCCCAGACGGCATGGCAGGCTCTTGACGTTGCCATTACGCCGGGCCGGTTGCAGGCTGTCGCCGGTGACCACCAGCACCGGCTCGTTGGGTTGCCAGAAACGCGCCGCGTTGGTGGTCTGCAACTCGAACTGGCTGTAGTCGCTGGCCAGCAGGCCCACCAGCGTATTGGCCTGGGAGACCAGTTGCCCGACCAGGCTCTGCGGCGAAGCCTTGGTGAGGTAGGTACCATTGGCGGCCTGGCTGAGAAAGTCCTGAGGCCCACAAGGGAAAACCGGAATGTTACCCGTCGCCGGGGACGCGTCGGCAGACTTGCCAAAGGCCGCTTCGAACTTGGCCCACAGGTCCAGGATCTGTTCGGCCAGGTAGCTGTTCAACTGCGTGACGTCGAAAGGCACCGAACCGGTTTCGTCGTAGAGCCCGGTGATGTACTTGTACCAGTCCATGAAAATCTGCTGGCGACACGACACGATGATGTTGAGCAGCGCGTCCAGGCGCTGCTGGTACAGGTTCAGTGAGTTGAGTTTCTCCGCCAGTTGGTTGCTGTCGTCAGGCAGCACCACCTGCGGCGCAGCGTAGGGCGAACCGCTCCCCGTCTGTTTCTGGCGAATCATCCAGATACGCCCGGACTGCAGCGCGCCAAAGCCATTCTGATGCACCTCCTGCTCCAGCTGGACCAGGGTCAGGGAGCGGCCCAGCCGCTCCAGAAGGCCCATCTGCAGGGCATCGAGCAGAAACTCCAGGTTGTGCTCGATTTCGTCACTCGCCGGCGGCAGGTCGCCCTGGGGTTCCTGCGGTTTCCAGCCACTCCACTGCTCCTTGATCAAGGCAGCCAGGGCGGAGGAACTGGAGCTGCCCATGGCCGCGCGCACCGTCTCGTCGCGGGTGGTCAAAGGCGCCAGGTAGCACTTGGGAAACCCGGGCCGGGTGTTGGGCTGCAGCGGATTCTGCCCGGTGGTGTTCCAGGGAATGCCCGCCACCTGTGCGCTGTACAGACAGCGTGAAGGCCGCTCATCAACTGTCGGCTGGTACTGCCAGCCATGGAAGCCCTGCACCACCTGGGCGAACACTTGCGCGGGGGTCAGTCGCCGATCGGCCGGCCTGTTGGCGTTGTCAGCCTCGGCCACAGCCAGCGCCTGCCTGAAGGCCTGGCCCTGCAGGGGGTCATCGGCCGCGCTGCTGTGCCAGCCGCTGACCTGGTACGACACCTGGAACTGTACATTGTCCAGATGCCATTTCTGTGGCTTGTCTTGCTCCAGGTCCAGGAAGGTGTCGTGAAAACCGAATGCGCTGGCGCAATCGGGATAGTAGGCGCTGAACGTCGGCCCACTGTTGCCCAGGGCGCTGATCGAGCCCAGGTTCTGCCCGGCGGCCATGAAGTTGCCGGGCGACAGCACGAACGCCGGCAGATGGCGTACATCGGTCAGCGCCGCCCCCGGTGCGTCAGGCGTGGGCTGCCAGTTCCTGAGTTCAAAGACCCGCCCCATGCGCCGTGAAGGCGGGTAGTAGGCCGCCCCGCCATTACCCTCGACGTCATAGCCGGGTGGCACGTCCCAACCCACCGGCAGCGAGATGCTGTTGCGCTGACTGGCCGGGTAGTACTCCGAGCGGTACTGCTCGGGCGTCATCAGATAATCGCTCTCGACCACCCACTGCTTCACTTGGGTGCCCTGTGATTGCTGGATGATGCGCGTCACCAGCCAACGATTGGGCGCCGGCGGGTAATCGACCGTACCATCAGGCGCCTGGCGTCCCTGGGCGATGCTATCGGGCAAGGCCCAATGCAGGTGAATGCCCGCCTTGAGCTGCTCGATCACATTCTGGTTCATCGGGTTGTAGGTGTTGGTACTGACATTGGCCTTGGTCCAGGTGCCGGAATGCACGATGGCCCCATTGGGATCCGGCTCGCGCCAGGGCAACCCGCCGTAGTTCGTGGTGGCACCGCAGAACAGCTCGGTGCTCTTGGTCACCAGGCTCGCATCATTCGTGCTGACCCGCAGGGCTTGTACGTTCACAGGGATTATCAAGGTCATTGGTCGGTTCCTGCGCTGAGATCGAACGAAACAAGGCCCACGCCCTTGACCATCTGCAAGGCGAATTCGGAAGACGGCAGGTGGTCGAAGCCACTGTAGATACCCTGGATGTAGTCACCGTACCGGGGGTCATGCAGGTTCCTGGACAGGCGATACAGTCGCAGCAACCGCTGTGCCTGATCGCGGAAGGGCACGCTCTGGAACACATCCGGCACCTGTTCACCGGCGGTATGGGTCTGGGTGGCATTGGTGAAGTTGTAGCGAAGGTTGATGCTTTTCGGCTCGGTGTCCGCCACGCCGAAATGCAAGCCCTCGGCAGGCTCGTGAATGTCCAGCGACCCCAGGGTCTGCCCATCGAGCTCGAACAGGCACAACAGCACGTCTGGCGCCAGGCGCTCAAAGCGCACGATGTCCATGGCCTTGCCGTCGGGGGTGTAGGCATTGACCTCAAGCCCCGGCCATCCCTGCACCACCTGCGAACGCAGAACGAAGCCACTGACCACGTCCATTTCGACTTTTTCCTCGGCCTGATCCTCCAGCCCCAGGGCGACCCGGCGCAGGGTCGAGGCATGGCCAGTGGCTCGCCGGTTGACCTTGGCCCTGATCGCCACATCGTGGGCCAACGACGGATCGGCGGCATTGCCGGTGACAGCCCGGCCGATACTCAACGCGCCGTCGAGCAGGCTCTGGATCCAGTTCTCATCCAGGTAGAAGAAACGTATCGACTCCGATGGCAGCATCCGTTCATCCGGCACCAGGTAATTGAACGGTACGCCGTCGAGCAGCTTGAGCTTGCCCAGCCAGGTATAGATCTCCAGCGGCACGCTCAATCGGGAGTCGCCAACGGTCAGAAACTGCGAGGCGTCCGACAGCACTTCACGCTGGTGCCGGACCCGGTGCGAGCGGGCCACCGCCAGGTTGCCCGTATCGAGTGTGGCTTCGGGGGTCGGCAGGAAGGGCCTGAGCAACGGGTAGATCAGCGGATCACTGTGCAATTGCTGCCGGATTTCATCGAACGACTGCTGCAGCACGATCGCCTCCATCTGCGCGACCACATCGCGCAGGTTGTCCCGTCGCCAGTTGTAGAGCAGTACCGAAAAGTGCTTGTTCTGCAACGCCAGCAACTGGCCCAACTGCCAGGCCGCCGCGTAGGAGATGTCAAACAGCCCGGTATCGGGATTGTAATGGGTTGCCGCGTCCGCCGAGGTCCAGGTGGGTGGAACGGTATGAGTCTTGATCTGGTAGGGCGTCAGCGGGCCGCGATACCACGAAACCGTGTTGCCGGCATCGCGGGTTTGATGCCTGAGCGCCGTGTAGCCCATCTGCAGGGCGTTCTTGGCCTGCCGGGTTTGCGTCGAATCACCCGCCTGCACCGCCGTCACCGGCAGGCCCATGGCAAAGTTGGCGGCCACGGTCGAAGGCGTGTCCGGCTCGGGCAGTGGGTTCTTCGGTTTGAGCTCGAGCAACAGTTGCTCGAAACGCTTGCCCGTGCCGGTGGAAGTGAAAGACCAGCTGGTGAGCGAAACCAGGCGCATGAACCCCTGGTCGTCGATGGCAAATGCCGACTCACCCGGCGCCTGTACCGAACGCGGGCGAGTGATCTCGGCGGCGTTGTCGCTGGTGGCCGGGTCAATCGGCAGGAAGGGTTCCAGGGCCTCCAGCGACACCAGGTGGGCAATGCAACGCTTGCCGGTCTGCGGCAGGCGACTGCCGGTGACGATCGCGAAATTGGAAGTGCCGGGGACCCTGGACAGGTCGTTACGCGAGGCCGGTACACCGTTCTGCGTCGCCTTGCGGATAATCTCCACGTTACGGACATGGGCCATCATCTTCAGGTCGTCCAGGGATGGTGCCACGTTCCAGAACAGCCCCAGGGGGATGTCGATGTAGTTGCAGGCGTCTTCGGCCTGCTGACCATGGTCCAGGTACTTCTCCAGCTGGGCCGCATCGCTGGAGCTGTCCAGGTCCGCAGCCGCATAGAAATACGAATAGCCCTGGCTGCCCTGCCCCTGCGGGCGCTTGAAGAACAGGTCGCGCAACTTGCCGGCACGGGGACTGGCACTGAACCCCTGATCCTTGAACGCCAGTTCATCGTCTTCATCGAAGATCAACACGGCCATCCAGGTCGGCACATCGTGGTCATGCTCCTGGTCGGGAAAAGCCACCACGGGCTCAGCCAGGCCGGGGCGACGCATCCACGGCAGGGTCTGCTTGGTGAACACCACATGGGCCAGCGTGTTGGTGTACTCGCCCTGGGTCTGGTCAGGCGGAAACACCGCCTGGATATCATTCCTGTCGAGGCTGAAACGCGGGGCCTGCACCGCGAAGTGATACTGGCTGGCGTAGTTCTGCCGCTCCTGCGAGACACGCTGGGAGACCGTGAACTGGTACTCGCCAGCCTCCAGCCCGGGCAGGTTGTGCTGGATGAATTTCACCGTTCCCTGAATGGGATGTTCCCGATTATCCGCCACTGCTTGTCTCCAACACGTCGTGATCAGATTGCGCTGGTTTCTTCACCCAGCACGCGAATCATCGGCCAGTCCCAAAGCGGGAAGCTGGCCAGGCGGCTGACATCAAGGGCTGCACTGTCAAAGCTGAAGCCCAGGGCATTGAGGCTATCGACCATCTTGCCGCGCTCGGCAACGACCGCCGCAGCGGCCAGGTCGGCCAGCTCGAAATCGACATTGCGCACAGGGTTACCGGCCCGCTCGTAGCTGAGCACGGTGCCCTGCTCGCTGAGGGTGGCGGCGAAATTGTCTTCGGTGGCGATGGTCGGGGTGTCGAGCAGCCAGAGCATCTTCTTCGTGGTGTCGAACAACAGCGCCCAGAGGTCCGCATCCGCCGTTATCGCGGGGTGGCGAATCATCGGCAGCAACTGCAGGCCGCTCAGGGTGTCGGCGATCATGCGGGTACCGTTGAGCCCCGGATCCGTTCCCGCCCAGAGCGCCGCCTGGGCGTTCTGCAACACGATGCCCACGGCGACTTCATTGACCGGCAGCCGATAATTCTCAGGCTTGGTGTAATCCTCGCCGGCCGGCAGGCGGGTCAGTTGCAACTGGTGATCGACACTGAAATCCGCCGAGTCCAGGGCCATGGGCAGAACGCCAAAGTCATCGGCCCAGCCCGCGTCATCCCTGGCACCATAGGCGCTGGGGCCATCCGGGGCCGTGCCGCTGCCGACATAGGTGAACGCACCGGTCGGAGTGAACGGCGTGTTGACCTTGAAGTCGTTGAACCGTGCGGTCTTGCTGGGGATCACCAGGCTCGAGGCCAGGGCGAAATGGTTGGGGTCCAGCACCCAGTCAAAGAATGCCGCGCTGTCCTTGGCTTTCAGGTCGCTGATCAGTCCCTGTTGAACCATGCCCATGACCAGTTGGGCCGGTTGTGCGCCTGCGGCCTTGTCGGCATTGCTGCGGGCCTGCAGCCCCTGCTGGCGGGTGGCGCCGTTGGCTGCAGGCAGGAAGGAGGTCTTGAAGTCCTCCCAGCTCACCGGGTCCGGTTGGGCCCTGTCGCTGCCGAAACGCACACTGAAGCTGATGATATCCAGGTCGACCGTCGCCACGCCGCCGAACTCGGGGCCCCAGACGCTCAGCTCGACGCCGACGTGAATGGTGATCCTCACGGTGACGAACAGCAGGTTGGCCTTGAACGAGGCGCCCAGGTGGATATAGGCATCGGCCTCGTAGTGGAACGGTCGCCAGCCCAGCAGGAAATCGACCCCGACGCTGAACCAGGCACTGATCGGCCCCGACTCCCAGGTAGCTTGGACGTTGAAGCCGGCCATCAGGGTGTGCGAGAGCAACGCGAAATAGCACTCGCCCTTGAGGACCAGGGGGCCGGTCTCGTAGACCATCTGCAGACGCGGGACAGTCGGGAAATAGTCCGGCTTCTTGAATCGCGGGCTGTAGCCGCCGATCGACACCAGGAACTCGCCGGCATGCTCGCCGGCATACCAGGTGTAGAACGCAAAGCCGCCACTGACATGGCAGAGCCCGGCGTAGATGAACGACGCCGGGGTCAACCGGCCATCGACGGCGATCAGCCCGCTGCTCGACTCGAAGCGGGCCTCCAGCGCCACCTCCAGGTAGACGATGGGCTTGGGGGCGCCCTTGGGGACGGTCACCCGGCAGATCCCCAGGAGGGCCACCTCCAGCGATACACCGAACGACACGGTCAACAAGGCCGTGGCATCGACCATTTCGAACGACGTGAAGTCGATACCGGCGGCCACCCAGTACTCGCCGGCCTGGGGGTGGATGTAGGACTGGGTCTTGACCAGGGTCTGCTGCAGCACCTGCCCCGGGTTGCTGGTGCCCAGCGTTGTGGGAAAGCTGTTCTCCGGGCGCTTGTTGTTCTGTGGCAACAGCGGGTAGCTGGTCAATTGATCGATAGTGGGCAGCAGCAGGCTGCGGTTGATACCAAAACCGCCAGCCAGGCCGGTGACGAAGAAGAAGGGAGGCCCCCCCAGCGGTTGCTGCAGGCGCACGAAAATGAAGAACGAGCTTTCATCCGGGGCATAACCGCCAATGGCTGTGAGCGAGAACGTCGCCACGCTCACCCGCGCCTCGCCGAGAAAGTCATTGTCAAAGCGCAGGAAGCCACCGGCGATGCTCAAGGGGCCGGCCTGCAGCGCCAGGCTCATGCCGTCCAACTGCGCCGCCACGCCCAGGTCACCGCCTTTGCTGTCCGGAATCCTGAAGCCGAGCCCCAGCCCCTGCAGGTCGAACGACAGCATCGCCAGGCTGAAGCCGGCGTCGATCAGCAACCAGACCCGGCCGTCCTCATAGCGCACGCCTATACGCGCCAACGATACCGGGCCGATCGATTTGCCCACTGTCAGCCAGGCCGCATTGCCGGTCGGTGGCCTGGCCGCCACGGCCGGTGCGGTCTGGGTGTTGACCGGGGCGGTATCGCCCCCGGCGGCGAGCGGCAACGCCACGCCTCCCAGCTCGATGTCGGCCGAGAAGTTGAAGCCCGCGGCGATCGCTATCGTCGTTCCCTTGGCATCCTTGGGCAGCGGCAACTGCGCCGGGACCTTGGCCTGGGTCAGCATGGCGTTGAGCGTCTTCACCTCGTCGGCACTCAGAGGCGAAGCGGCGAACAGTGCCTGGACGTTCCTGATACTGCCCAGGCGGTCATCGGTGAAGATCTTGCCCACCAGGGGCAGATCGGCCAGCGACACCTCAAAGCCGAGTAACATCTGAAACACATAATTGGAGGTGCTTGCCTGGGTTTTCGGGTCCAGGGTCTTCAACGCGACGAAGGTACCGGTGCCGTAATGGGCCGAGGTGGCCGAGAGCAACACGGTGTTATTGCCCATGTCATAGACGAAACTGGCCTGTGACAGGGCCAGGTCGAGTTCGGGAGGAATGGCGGGGATGGAAAAGCCCAGCGCCGAGGCGATATCCGCGAACTGCAGATAGTCGTTGTCCTCGGCCTGCCAGTGCGCCTGGAGCTTCACGCCGGGCTGGGTGCCGGCATCGAACTTGAGCTCGAAGCTGAAGTTCTGCTGCCCGACCAGGAAACTGCCGCTCAAGGCCACACTGGCATCCGCACCGGTTTTCTTGAACAACACCGACAGTTGCGCATCGACGCTGGTGTCCAGCAAGGTGAACGCCGTACGCACCGATCCGAACACCGTGTAGGCGTAGGTCCCCTGGTCGCCGGTCACGGTCATGCCGAAGCTGTCGAAGACGATTTCGCCCAGTGCCGCGGGCACCGGTACGGATGCTCCCACCACCCCCTTGACGATGTGTTCCAGGGATACACTCTCGGTCATCTGCCCGCTGATCTGCTCGATGTTCCAGGCATTGGCCTGTTTGGCCAGCGAAAGCGTGAAGTCGAATGACGTGTTGAACAGCGTCGGTAGAAACTGCGCCGTCGCGGTGATCTCGACGCTGGTCTCGGCCTTTGGCCCGGTGGGTGCAATCAGCCGGATCAGGAGCGTCAGGGACTCCAGGGTCAGGACATTGGAAATCAGCGTCCATGGGTTCCGGGTATGGATGCCCAGGGTCACCGAACTGACCGGCGCGGACTTGTTCACCAGCACCATGCGATACCGCGTCAGGCTGATGTTTTCAAACACCTGGCTGAGTGCCTGGGGAATGTAGTCGTCGTAATGCTGGCCGCCGGGCAGGCTCCTGATCATGTCCGATGCATTGAACTGCGCGCCGGGTGCCGGCTGCGCAAAGATCACCAGCGAATCGAGGCCCTGGGAGATCTCCACGCCGCAATCGAGCTTGCCATTGAACAGCGAGGACACCGCGAAACCGATCTGCTGCGGGCTGTCGTCCGGGGCGCTGATGCTCACGCCAACCGCCGGTGCGGACAAGCTCAATGCCCAGTCCCCGATCCCGATGGCAAACACCGCATCGGAGACCGGGGCACTGATCCGGCCAACCGGGTACGGGGCATCGCTGACTGGCGCAAACGGGCCGTAGAACTTGTAGGCCGAAGTCCCTACCAGGTCCCCCAGAATCGCCCCGACACCGGCAATGTTCTGCAGCCCGATCGTGGACAGGAAGTTCTGCCCCTGGGCCAGGCCGATGGTGCTTGCATCCTCCTTCGACCAGCGAAACGCCGCCTGCGCCAGCGAGGTGTAAACCAGGCGCGGGTTGGCCGGCTTGAGCAGGTTGAAGGGAAAGAACGTCATCGCCGGCCAGCTTGAGGCAAAGTCCCAACCCGAAGGCAGGCTCGCCTCGATCAGCACCGCCACCTTGTCACCGTCGATGCTAAAGCTCAGTTGCAGGCCGACATCCTTGACCTTGAACAGGGCGCCAGTGCCTGACGTAACCCGCACCACTCCGGCATCCGGACCAATGATGTCACTGCCCTGGACGCCCTCCACGATCAGCGCCGCGTCCTTGTCGAGCAGGAAGGCGACGGCAATCTGCGCTACCTGTTCATCGCTGAGCAGGCGCTTGTCGAGCACCAGCTTGCCGTCATCCGTTGCCTGCTTGCGCAGATCGCTTGCCAGTTGGTTGATATCCACTGCTGACTCCTGCTCAAGTGATGCTGGTCACTTGCTGCTGATTACCGTTGGGCTGGAACAACTGGTCGGGCGTAAAACCGTCGTGCTTCACACCGACGGCAAGGATCGACTCCGTGGCCTGGCAAATGGCACGATTGCGCGCTTCATTCTTTGTGGCCTGGTCCTTGATCAGTGAAACCGGAAAGACACTGTTGACGATCAAGTCCTTGAGCGGGACCGGTGTGGCAGCCCCCTCCTTGTTGATCACGCGCCTGGCGCCCTCGGTAATCGCATACCAACGCTCATAGTTGTAACGGATGCTGTTGAGGGTCTTGCCCAGCTTGTCGTCATCGAAATAACTGTTGGTCTGTTTGAGGATCGTCGACTCGGTGGTGATACCGAAGGCATGTCCGTGGGTGTCCAGGTAGTTGGTGATGCTGGTGTCTTCGGCCGAGGCGATGAAATACGGACTGAAGTTCAGGTTATGCTGGTCCAACCAGTCGATATTCCACAGCACGGCCTGCTGCAGGACCCGGTCCTTCCTGAATGTGGAACCTGCGTAGGTGCCACCCGGGTTGCTCACGAAACGGCGCTTGGCCTTGCGATCGGCAAGAATGGCATCGGTGGTGTCCGTTGCCGTTTCACTGCCAAAACCCAGGCCGACATAGCCTCGCGCCAGCATTGCCGCCTCGGCTTCCGCCAGGCCACGAAAACTGTTGAGGTAGTAAACGTTGTCATCCACGAGCCAGGCATAGTCCCAGCGGTGGTTGGAGTTGCGGCGCAGCCATTTGCAGAACTCGATGGCCGCATAGCGGCTGGCGCCGAAACCGACATAGGGGTAGTCGCCGCTCAGCCACCAATCAGTGCCATCGGCATGAAACGACCAGCCGATGACATGCAGGTTGGGGACGGCTCCCAATGCCTTGCGGTACTTCTTGTATTCAAGAACGTGAACCATGACGTAGATGCGTCGGCCCGGGCTGTTGACCCGCGGGGGGTAATACCAGGCCGGGACCGGGCGAGTATCAGGCCCGGGTCTGGGGTCCAGTGCACGAAGGTCGGTGACATCGGTGAATTCGTTCAGCCCCAGTTCGCTCAAGCGATCGGCACCGCGTGCAAAGCCGCAGGCGATCCAACTGCTGCGATTGCTTGAAATGACCACCAGGGGCGGCAGGGAGGTTGCTTGGTCTTCTGCGTGCAGGATCGCCGCAGCGGTGCCACCGGTAAAAAAATCCAGCACCCTGGGCAGCTTGCAAAACTCACTCAGTACATTGATGCGCTCATTGGCCAGGGCCAGGCAATCGTCCTTGTCGGCCACCTCCAACGCCGGCGTTTCGACCGGCTGATACTTCTGGCTGACCAGGTTGCCGCCATAGTTGCTTTTCACCTTCAAGGATATCGCCATGGGAACTCCGGGCCGCTCGTCGAGGGAAGTGCTGTGGCGGGAGACCACCTGCGTGGCCTCCCGCGTTGAGCCAGACCTTACTTGGCAACCGAAAGGACCTGAGTCAGCGACACCTTGAACTGTTCGAGCAGCTTCGATGGCTGGATAGTCCCCCCCCCCTGCTGGGGTGGAAGCTGAATCACCTGCAGCTGGAAGTCAGAAGCGAGCTGTCCACCGGCAGGCACCTTGGCGTTGTAGAAGACCGTCACCTGGCTGACGTAGTTGGCCGGCAAGGTCACGTTGGTGCTGTAGACCTGACCGCTGACCACCGGCACCTTGCCGATCGAAATGACCTCGCCATTGGCATCGGGCTTGTCGAATATGAAATACATTTCGGCACCCGGATCGAACCTGGAAGCCGATAGGGTCACGGACACATCCACGGAATGGGCATTGTTCAAGGCCACCGTGCTGGACCAGCCGAAGCCCGTGGCGGGAGTCGGAGGCTTGGGCGGAACCGCCAGGGCCACGTAGGCCGCGTTGCCGGCTTCCACGATTGCCTCTTGCAGCGGCACGAACGCGCTGCCTGAAGGTGCGGGATGGTTGGCATCGGTGATGAAGGCGATCAGGTTGTAGGGCGCGCCCTGCGCCGGTGGCGAGACGTTGCTGAACAGAAAAGGCGTCTCTGTGACGGCAACCCCCTGCCCCGGCGCACTGATGGTGACCACGTTGCTCTGGTCCTGTGTATTCAACCGGACCCACTGTGGCTTGCTGTTGATGTTATTGGCGCTGCAGTACCACAGTTGAACACTGCCCACTGCGGTTTTGGTCGTATCCTTGCCCAGGTTCCTGGCCCGGACATAAACGTAGTTGGTAGCGTGGTAGTCGACATCCTGCGAGAACTTCTGGTCGTAGCACTCGACGAAACTGCTGAGATCGGCAGCACTGGCAGGCGTAAGGCGAGTGATCAAATCGGGCGACTCATCGGTCGGCGGTGTCTTGCCCGGCGCGGTCTGGGCCAGGTTGTTGCGGATGAACAGCCAGTTGTAGTCATTGGACATTTTGCATTCCTCCTTGGATTGACCTGAGCCCTAGCGGAAACCGCCGTTGGGAATGACACCGTTGGAGCCGACGATGGTCACCAGCGTCGGCTGTACGCTCAAAAGCGTCCTGTAGCCCTCATAGCCCAGGTAGTGCTCACCGTTTTTCGGGTCCACGAAAATGCTGTGCTCATCGAAGTTGCAACGCCGGTAGTGATTTTCCAGATTCGAGTCCTGCTCCAGCAGATGGCTCACGCTGGCGCGCGCGGCGGCAGACAGTTCAGGGGCGTTGGTGACCACGAACTGCATGGAGAAGTTCGCCGGCTTGGGCTTGCCCTTGAAATTGATATAGAAGGTGACTTTCCCGGCATAGCCGCCCTGGATCTTCACATTGGTGCCGACGACAAAGTTGGGGTTGATGTTCGGGTCCTTGGCCCCCGGTTTCTCCGGAACGGTGGTGTCTCCTACCGCGATGGAGTCGCCCCATTTGGTGTTGTTGTTCGAGGTGAACCCCACCACCGCCCCCACCGGAACATTGGTGACCTGGATCGAGCAGGTGAACAAGGCATCGTCCCAGGTCTGGTTCAGGCTGATCTGCTGCTCATAGACATCCGAGGCCGTGACCGCCTGGATGTTCACGTTGTGCCAGCCCAGGTTGCGGTTGGCATAGATCCACGCCGCATACTGGTCGACGCTGGAATTGACGCCGGAGGGAAACTGCGCGTTGACCGCATCGAAGCTGTCGGCAATCACCGCGACCAGGCAATGATGTTCGGTGGTCTGCGGCTTCCAGGTGAAGGCATTGGTGGCGACGATCTCGTTGGGGGCGGCGCTGAGGGTCTGGTAGTCCTGTCGGACTTCTATGGTTTTGGTCGGATCGTTGGGGTCGGGGACAACGGAGGTGTAGACCATCAGGTTGTCTTCGTTGTACCAGACGTTCGGTGCCAGGAACAGATTCTGCGGCACCCGGAACAGGTACACGTTCTGCGTGGCTTTTGCAGCGCTGACGTTCTTTGCCCGGACATAAAAGTTGTTGGTGAAATACTCCTTCACGTCCTGGTCGAAAGCCTGGCCGTACTTGGAAATCATCTCCTGAGTCGACAAGGCACTCTGGCCGGCGACCAGAATATCCGGGCTTCCGGTCCAGCTCCCCGAACGCGGCAGTTTCCCTGTGTCACTCAGATTGTTTCGAACGAGAAAATCATTTTTGACAGCCATAAGAAGTCCTCACACTTTGAACGAGTGATAGTTGAAGTCATCACGACATCCGCGAAGGCAGCGGCTTAGCGACGCAGCCTCACGGCAAGTAACGCATGCCGATCTAGGGGGACAGGGGGACGGGGTGTCGCTCAGCCAGCACACCAGGCAGGTGTCGGTCGGTTTTTGGCAGATTCGGCAATAAGTGGAGCGAGTCCACACGGGTCATTGGCAAACGCATCATTGGCCTCCATGGCCTGGGGCTACGAACCAGATTCCCGGCACGGTTGGCAGGGAACCGTTGCGATTGAAGAGCTCGATTGCTTGACGCTGAAATGCTTGGTGATCAGGAAGATTTCTCCCCACACTGACGTGCCTGAAAGCGGCCTCGAGGGGCGAAGGCTCAACCCGCCGATTGGGTATAGCCAAGCGCCATTACTCTGTCGAATTTTTTCCGAAGGGGTTTGCTACCGCCCGTCGCCTACATCGCCTGATGGCTTGGCTGCAAACGCTGACCAGCCACTCAAGCAGCCCTGTGCGGGCCGTATTTCGAGGTGTTTGCCGGTCATAAGGACAGCTGGGGTATGGCCTACTGGTTCCGCTCCGACAACAGCATGCTCGGTGGCAAGCGCCCCCGGGATCTGCTGGCTTGCGCTCCCGATCGGCTGATGGCTGCTGCCCAGGATGAGGTCCTGGGGGTTGCCCATGGCCAGGCGCAAGACTGCAGACGATGCCCCGAACCATGGCAACGAGGACGCCTCTACCAAACCCCCACCACCGAATCCGCCCGCGGCTCCGTCCCGCCCCACAGCACTCCGCTCACCGGGTCGCGCAAGATGATCTGCCCGCGCCCATAGTCGGTCAGGTCACTGGCCACCACCACCTCATGCCCCCGGCGCGCCAGGGCATTGATCAGATCCCGCGACGCGCCCTGCTCGATCCCGACCTTGTTACCGCCCAGCCACTGCCAGCGTGGAGCATCCAGGGCCGCCTGCGGATTGAGCCCGAAGTCCACCAGGTTCATCACCATCTGCACATGCCCCTGCGGCTGCATGTAGCCGCCCATCACGCCAAACGGTCCCAGCGCCTGCCCGTTCCTGGTGAGGAATCCGGGAATGATGGTGTGAAAGGTTTTCTTGCCCGGTACCAGGCAGTTCGCGTGCGCGGGGTCGAGGCTGAACTCCTGCCCGCGGTTCTGCAGGGCGATCCCGCTGTCCGGCAGCACCACCCCCGAGCCGAAGCCGTGATAGTTGCTCTGGATGAACGAGACCATGTTGCCCTCGGCATCCGCTGTCGCCAGGTAGACCGTGCCGCTGGCATGAGGGTCGCCCGGTTTGGGCGACTGGGCCCGTTCGGTGATCTGTCCGCGCCGGCGCCGGGCATAGTCGTCGCTGAGCAATTGCTGCACCGCCACGCGCATGTGCTGCGGGTCGGTGATGTAGTGCAGGCCGTCGCTGTAGGCAAGCTTCATCGCCTCCAACTGCCGGTGCCAGGTCTGCTGACTGTCGCGATGGTCGAAGTCGAAGCCTTCGAGGATCTTCAGCGCCATCAGCGCCACCAGGCCCTGACCACTGGGAGGGATTTCCCAGACGTCGACGCCCCGGTAGTTGATATGGATCGGGTCGACCCACTGAGCGCGGTAACCGTCCAGGTCACTGGCGCGCAGGTAGCCGCCGGTGGCGCGTGAGTGGGCGTCGAGGCGCTGGGCCAGCGGCCCGCGGTAGAAGCTTTCACAGCGGGTGGCGGCCAGTTCCGCCAGGGTATCGGCCTGGGCCGGATTGCTGAACAGCTCACCGGCCCTGGGGGCGCGGCCGTCGATCAGGAAGGTGTCGAACCAGGCCTGCAGCACGCCGTCGCGGTGCGGGGTGAATTCGTTCAGCGCGATCTGCCATTGATGGGCGACCACCGGCGACACCGGAAAGCCGTCGCGGGCCAGGCTGATGGCCGGTTGCAGCAGCTCGGCAAACGGCAGCTTGCCGAAGCGCTGCGACAACTGCGCCCAGGCCGAGGGGCAGCCGGGGACGGTGACCGGGGTCCAGCCGTAGAGCGGCATCTCGGCGTGGCCGGCCGCCTTGACCGACGCCCTGTCGAGCGCGGCAGGCGCCTGGCCGTTCGCGTTGAGACCATGCAGTTGACCCCGGGTCCAGACCAGGGCGAAGGCATCGCCGCCAATCCCGCAGCCCGTCGGTTCGACCACGGTCAGTGCAGCAGCCGTGGCGATTGCGGCATCAATCGCATTGCCACCCTTGTGCAGCATTTCAATGCCAGCCTGGGCTGCCAAAGGCTGGGAGGCGGCAACCATGCCTCGGCGGGCGAAGACGCTCTGGCGCTGCGACGGATAGGGATATTCATGGGCAGAGAGATTCAACATGACAAAGGCTCTTGAAATAGGGGCATTCATGGGCCGCGGCAACGCACCGCGGACAAATTCGACGAACAGACTCAGAGCACGCGGCTGAGAAAGGCCCGGGTACGGGCATGGGTCGGATGGTTGAAGATCTGTTCCGGCGGGCCCTGCTCGATCAGTTCGCCCTGGTCGAGCACCACCACGCGGTCGGCGACTTCCCGGGCAAAACCCATTTCATGAGTGACCACGACCATGGTCATGCCCTCCTCGGCCAGCTCCTTCATCACCTGCAGCACCTCGCCGACGATTTCCGGATCGAGGGCGCTGGTGGGCTCGTCGAAGAGCATCGCCTGGGGTTTCATCGCCAGGGCCCGTGCAATCGCCACCCGCTGTTGCTGGCCCCCGGAAAGCATCGACGGGTAATGCCCGCCCTTGTCCGCCAGGCCGACCCGGGCCAGCAGTTGCCTGGCCTGCTCCAGGGCCTCGGCCTTGGGCACGCCGAGCACCTGGATCGGCGCCTCGATGATGTTTTCCAGCGCGGTCATGTGCGGGAACAGGTTGAAGCGCTGGAAGACCATGCCGATGTCCCGGCGCTGGCGAGCGATATTGCGCTCGGAGTCGCGCACCCGGCTGCCGTCGGGACGCTCGCGATAGCCCATGGCATGGCCGTTGACGCGGATGCGTCCGCCCTGGATGTCTTCGAGCAGGTTGATGCAGCGGATGAAGGTGGTCTTGCCCGAGCCCGAGGCGCCGATCAGCACCACCACTTCACCGCGCCGGACCTGCAGCGACACGCCCTTGAGAATCGGCAGATTGCCAAAGGACTTGTGAATGTCCAGCGCCTCGATCACCAGCTCTTCGCTTTTGTGCGCCATGCTCAACGTCCTCTCAGCAGTTTCAGGGAGCCGCGGCCGAACATCCGGCTGGCGGCCGGTGGCGACGAGTCCGGCCGGTCGGAGCGACCGGAACGGCTTTCCAGCCAGCGCTGGAAGAAGCCCCACAAGGTCGTCAGCAGCAGGAAGTAGACGGCCACCACCAGGTACAGCTCGAACACGCGGAAGGTCGCCGAAGTGACCATCTGCGTGCTCAGCAACAGCTCCTGCACGCCGATCACGCTGACCAGGGTGGTGTTCTTCAGCATCACGTTGAACTCGTTGCCGATCGGCGGCACGATCACCCGAAAGGCCTGGGGCAACACGATGCGGCGCATCAGCTTGCCGAAGGTCATGCCCAGGGACCGCCCGGCCTCGTACTGGCCCTTGTCCACCGCGCCGATGCCGGCGCGGATGATCTCGGCCATGTAGGCGCCTTCATTCAGGCCCAGGGCGATGATCGCCGCCTGGATATTGCCGGGCACCACCAGGCCGAACAGCGAGATATCCTCGAAACGAAAGACGCCCCCCGCAGCCAGTGCCGTGTAGAGAAAGACGATCTGCACCAGCAACGGCGTGCCGCGCATCAGCCACACGTAAAAGCGTACCGGCCATTGCAGCAGCGGGTTGCCGGACAGGCGCATCAGCGCCGCCGCCAGACCCAGCACGCAGCCCAGCAGCATGGCCAGCACGGCGATCAGGCAGGTCAGCCACAGCCCCGTGAGGTACACCCCGCTGGGCTGCAACAGGTACTGCCAGAACACATCCCAGTTGAAGTTCATCGATGCTGTTCCTCAGTCGAGGGTGTCGCTGCTGACATGCCAGGTGCCCAGCAATTTGGCGTAGCTGCCATCGCTGCGCATGTCGTTGACGATCTGCTGCACCGCGGCGCTCAGTTGCGCGTCGTCCTTGCGGATGCCCAGGCCGGTAAGGATGCGGCTGAAGGCCGGCACGCCCTCCTCGAACAGGTCCGGCGCCATCGCGGCGTAGTAGCCGGCGGTCTCGACCGTGGTGCCGTAGGCATCCACCTGGTTGATGCGCAGGGCCTGGAAGGCGTCGGTGTCGGTGTTGTAGACCACCACCTTCATGGGCGCCTTGCCGGCCTTGGTCAGGCTGTCGTTCTGGGCGTCGAGCAGGGTCTTGATGGTGGAACCGTTGAGCACCGCAACCTTGTGCCCGGACAGGCTGTCCAGGGTCTTGAGCCCCTTGGGATTGCCCTTGGGTACCACCACCGCCTGGCTGGAGTACATGTAGTTGACGATATCGATCACCTGGCGCCGTTCGGGCTTGTCGAACAGTTGGTCGACGATCATGTCGCACTGCCCGGCGAGCAGCGCCGGCACCAGGCCGGAGAACGGAATCACCCGCCACTGCACCGGTTTATTGCCCAGGCGCCTGGCGATCTCCAGGCCGAGGTCGACGGTCAGCCCGCGGGGCTTCTGCGCTTCGTCGAAGGACACCAGGGGTGGCGAATCCATCCCCGAGCAATAAGTGAGTTTTTCGACCGACTTCAGGCGCTCCGGCACCTGGGGCGCGGCGGCGGCCCATTGCGCGGACAGCCCGAGGGAAACAGCCAGCAGCAAGGCACGGCGTAAATGCATGACCAGACACTCCACTTCGTTGGAAAACGGCAGGATTCAAAGTCAACACACGGGCGGGTTCGGACCCGCCTCTATTTTTCCGATTGCAGGAACTGGATCAGCGCCGGCACGGTGCCCTCGATGTGCTCGCGAACCACGGCTTCGACCTTCGCCGCATCACCGGAGCGGATCGCATCGAGAATCACCGCGTGTTCATCGCGGGCGCTGAGGGGTTTCTCGCCGTGCTGCAGCCACAGGCGCATGGGCGCCTCGATCAGCGAGTACAGCGCGAAAATCTGCTTCATCAGCCGCGGGCGACCACTGAAGCTGCACAAATGTTCGTGGAAAGCGCGATGGCGACTGACCCACTGCGCACCGTCATCGCGATAGTCGTCCATCTCGTCGAGCATGCGCTCCAGCGCCGCCAGTTGACGCTCGCCGATACGGCCGACAGCGATCCGCACCGCCAGGCCCTCAAGGGCGCTGCGCATCTCGAATACCTCATGCAGCTCATCGATATCCAGGCCACTGACCACCGCGCCGCGGTTGGGGCGCAGGGTCACCAGGCCCTGGGCATCGAGGCGGCGAAAGGCCTCGCGCACCGGCATGCGGCTCATGCCGATTTCCGTGGCGATGTCCTCGGCAATCAGGCGGTCACCCTGGCGGTAGCGGCCGTTACAGATGGCCTGCAGCAGGAAGTTGTAGGCCTCCTCCTCGGCGGTCTGGGGCTGACGGTCTACATAGGCGGGAGCGAATTGCATGACGGCACCTTTTGTATTTTTGTATCCAATTATCCATGGATGCAAAACAGCAAACTGTGTGCCAGGTTGCAGGGCGGAGGTTTAAGGGACTGATAGGGAAGGGAAAGAGCTTCGCAAATGGGAGATGGACGGTTGAGGGGGAACAGAGGTGAGTGCTACCGAATGGCTCACGGAGTGCACCGCGAGTGTGCAGGTTGGCGGTTGGGTAACAGTCCGTGGCCCGCCTCGTCCCGAAGCCAAGGAGCAAGACGCCGGCTCAACGCCGGCGTGGGTCTAGAAAGCGCTCTTTATCACGCCCCCATCGGCTCGCAACGCAGCGCCCGTCGTGGCCGACGAAAGCGGACTGGCCAGATAGGCCACGAGGGAGGCAATCTCCTGCGGTGAGCCAAATCGCTTGATGAGCGAGGTGGGGCGAACCTTCTCGAAAAAGGCCTTTTCGAACGCTTCGAACGATTGCCCCTCGGCTTTGGCAAGGGTCTCGACGAATTCGCCCACTCCGCGCGATTTCGTCGGCCCCGGCAGGACGCTGTTGACGGTAATGCCCGTGCCGGCAACGGCCTCGGCCAAGCCACGCGAGACGGCAAGCTGCGCCGTTTTCGTCACCCCGTAGTGGATCATTTCGACCGGAATCTGCACCCCGCTTTCGCTCGAGATGAAAATAATACGCCCCCAGTCGGCCCGCCTCATCGCCGGCAGAAACAGGCGAGCCAGGCGTACACCACTCAGCACGTTGACATCGAAGAAACGTTGCCAGTCCGCGTCAGGGATCTCTTCAAACAGCTTGGGCTCGAAGATGCCCAGGTTGTTGACCAGAATGTCCACCTGCGGATAGCGTCGTGCGACCTCTTCGGCTGCGGCGGCCGTGCTCAGATCGCCCGCGAACCCCTGCACATCGCCACCGGTCTGCGCTTTCAGTTGCGCAACCACATCGTCCACAGACGACTGGGAGCGGCCGTTGACGATGACACGGGCGCCCTCCTGCGCCAACGTGCTGGCGATCGCCAGGCCAATGCCGGCCGTGCTCCCGCTGACCAGCGCGAGTTTGCCTTTCAGATTCAGGTCCATCGGTGACTCCTTTTTCGTGGGTGAAGTAGACAGGACGGCACCGAGTCTTGAACAACGGGATGCCGCCAACGGGTTCACATACGCGCAATCGAGGCGCCACCACCGACCGGCGCAGCCGTACCGGTCACAACAGACGAATCGTCCGACACAAGATGGATGCACGGGTTAAGGCGCACGAAAGAGTCTAGGCTATGTACGAAATCGCTTGAAACTTGGTTATGCGGCGTTAAAAACCGGCTCGGAATGCTCATTGACAACCAGTCAACTGCGCTTCCTCGCCGGTTTTTGCCTTGCCTAACCTGCGTTTCAAACAATTTCGTACACAGCCTAGTGGGATTTTTTCAATTGAAGCCCATCAAGCTCCTGAAACGTCAGCGACACAGACTGTCTGCCAAACCCCTGGCCTGCTGGACCGCGGCTTCGCGTGCGCTGCGATCAACCTCTTCGCCCAGGATGGTTTTCTCCACAATCACCGAATGCACATCCATCACGCCGACAAACTTCAGCCAGGCTTCCACATAAGGCTTCTGAAAATCGAAGCGTGTGGCCGGCGTGATCGACTGCGCCGAAAAATCCAGGCCTCGGGCGTACATCACCACAGCGGTCTTGTTGAACAGCATGCCTTGCAGGCCGCGCTCCGCGTCAAAACTGAACAGGATGTCTTTCTGCGACACCAGGTCGATGAAGTGCTTGAGTTTGTACGGGATACTGAAATTCCACAGCGGCACGGACATCACCAGCACATCCGCGCGGTGCAGGTGACTGGCCAACGCTTTCAAGGTGTCCCAGGCGTCCTGTTGCGCGGGGGTCAAGGGCGTGCCACTGAGCCCGGCGTATTTGGCCTGCATGGCCAGGTCGTCGAACTCCGGTAACGCCATCTGCCAAAGGTCGAGCGTGATGAGTTCGGTATCCGGGGCATGTTCCTGATAACGCGCAATGAACCTGCGGGCCACCTCAAGGGAAGCCGAACGTTGCTTGCGGGGAGAACATTCAATATGCAGAAGAGTCGTCATGGCGCGCCTCGGGGGTTGGGGGTGAACAGAACCGATACGCGCATTGCAACATAGCTTGATTTAAAATATAAATCGTAAATAAATACGACATTCATCACGAATACAACTATGTTCGATACGCTGCTGCTCAAGACATTTGTCACGGTCGTCGATGAAGAAGGTTTCAGCCGTGCCGCCCAGAAGCTGCACCTCACGCAGTCGGCAGTCAGTGGCCACGTGCGGCGGCTGGAAGAACAGATTGGCAAACCGCTGTTGACGCGTACCACCCGCTCCCAGCAATTGACTCCCGATGGCGAACGCCTGGTTTCCTATGCGCGTACGATCCTGGTGTTGAACCGTGATGCCTGGGCAGAACTGACGCGTACGCCGTTTCACGGACGGCTGCGGATCGGGGTGTCCGAGGATTTTGTCGAATCGCGGTTATTGCGCACCTTTCAGGATTTCGCGGCGCAGTACCCGGGCCTGGAGATCGATGTGCAGGTGGGCATTCCGGGCACGTTGCTGAGCCTGATGAAACAAGGCCATCTGGAACTGGTCATCGGTTCTCTGTGCGAAACCGGCGAAGCGGGGCTGCTGCTGTGGCAGGAACCACTGGTGTGGGCTTGGCCAGCGCAGGCCGCCACCGCCTTACCGACACCGTTGCCGCTGGCGCTGTTCCCGGAGCCGTGCCCTTATCGAGAGGCCGCACTGACGCGGCTGGCCCAGGCGGGCATCGCCCAACGCACGGCGCTGTTATGCAGCAGCGCTGCCGGGTTGCGGGCGGCGGCGCTCGCAGGCTTCGCAATCGCCCCCATGACACTCAGCCAGGTAGGGCAAGGGCTGGCGGTGCTTGGAGCCGAGCAGGGGCTGCCGGATTTGCCGGATGTGCAATTTCGGCTGTTCACCTCACCTGAAGCGGATCAGGCGATCGTGGCGGCGGTCACTCGGCTGATTGTGGAATATTGCTCCACGCGCAGGGCTTGAGCGACTTTCAACAAGGCCGCTGCTTCCGGGTCTGGCGGCCCCCTCCATAGGCTCTCGCCGCGGCCCTGTCAGAAACGGGGCCGGTAGATCAAAGACAAGCATGCCCGGCGCCAAGGTGGCGTCGTTCACGGAGCTTGCCTACGACACCTTCCCGTAGGAGCCGGGCTTGCCCGCGAATAGGTCCTCAATCCTGGAAAACAGGCCAAACCTCCACTGCGTCCAGTGTGCAACCTTCTTTTGTAATATCAAGACTACAGCCACTTCCCACACATATTCCCGCACAACCTCAGAACAACCTTTATTACTTCAAAATAATAAAGAACCCATCCATTCGGCCAGTTATTAAGTCCCAGCAAAAGATATTAAATATCCGCTTACAAAAGAGCAGCACCAACTTTCTTGCAACCGAGAGAGCGACGCCATCGCCAGCCCAATACGGCAGGCAGATAGGGCGCTCTTTATCCTGACGCCAAACCGCATCTGGAGTTAAAACCGCACAACCTAAACCGAAAGAACACAAAACCTCTTACGCAAGGTACCCTCATGAACATCAACAGCCGTTTATCACTCTCTACATACAATCCATCCACGGCCAAATCAGTGACACATCAAGAACAAGGCCAGAAAGGCTTCTCACTGGAAACTCCCGGCAATACGAAAAACACTTCTGACCCGGTCAGCATCAGCGCCGCTGGCGCCGAGATGTCCGATGCGATGGATCCGCCTGTTCCTGTGGGTGCGATGCCAGGATGGTCGGGTGAATTCGCGATCCAAGTCATAACCCGGCCAGATGGAACATCAATGTTCATGGATGGAAAGTTTTCGAATCTTTCGTCTGGGGAAAGAGATGAATACTTCAACCTGCTGCAATCCCACATGGATGCCCTGTACGAACGAAACGGTCTTGTCGACGAGGAGTCCACCTACGCCGCCCTCAACTCCCGCTCGATGAACGAAAAGCTCCATCAGGAGTTCCTCGAAGGCATAAGAAACGATCCGAAGATGGCCGAGTATGTCGGCCGGCTCGGCATCGCGCTGTCCTGATCGCCTCGCGGCCACTCACCAGGCCACGCTCCCTGAGCGTGGCTGGCTACCGCCTCGGCCTGGGGCAAGGACACCAGCATGATCAGCCCGCTGAAGTTGCTCTGCGGCATCGGTGTGATCTTTTTCTATCTCTACGAAACCCTGCCGGCACTGGCCGACACGCTGCTGCTGAAAAACGGCGACCGGTTATCCGGCAGCATCATTTCGTTCAGCGAAGGCCTGTGCATCGATACCGCTGTTCGAACTGTTCCGACAATGGCGGGGCGAAACGCTGATCGTCGGCCGTGCCGCTGCCAGCCGACCGGAGCACCCCTTGCTGGCGCTTCCAGGCGCCCGCCATGTGGCCCCCGAGATCGAGGTCGTCAGAACCCTGCTGGCGCCATCCAGCCGTTGAGCCAGGAGGCCCCCTGTATCACCCCAGGGCCGGACGTTCCAGCGCCACCCACGCCTGCACCGCCGGGTGCTGCCACTGGCGGCGGGCATAGTCGGCCAGCCCGGCGGGCACCGGGTCGCCATTGAGGATCAGCCGGTTGAGCATCAGCGCCAGGTCGACATCGGCAATCGACCATTGGCCGCACAGGTACTCTCTGCCATCCCCCAGCAGAACCTGCGCCGCCTCGATCAGCTTGCGCGCCGCCGCCTCGCCGGCGGCCGACAACGGGCCAGCCTTGCGCCCATAGAAGATCACCAGGGTCGAACGCTCCTGGCGCAGCGCCTGCAGGTCGCTGCGCAACCAGGCCTGCACCTGCCGCGCCCGGGCCCGCTGCTGGGCATCGCGTGGATAGAGCGGTGCCTGCGGGAACAGTTCGTCCAGGTACTCGGTGATCGCCGAGGACTCGGAGAGCGCGAAGCCCCCCTGCTCCAGGGTCGGCACCCGCTGGGTCAGGGACAAGCCGGCGTACGCCTGCGACTGCTGCTCATGGGCGTCCAGGTCGAGGGGGTGAAGATCGAATTCGAGGGCCTTTTCCCGCAGCGCGACAAATACCGACAGGGCATAGGGACTGGTGTACTGGGCATCGACATACAAACGCAGACGGGCATCGTTCACGGCAGACTCTCCTTGGAATGAGAGCGACACGCTACGGGATCTGCCCGGACAAATGAAATCAACGATTTTCATGGGCGTATTCCCGAGCGGAATACTGGGAATTGGGCTATGGTAAAGGCCGCTGCTCCAGGCTCGTTTCCTGGTAAGCAAATGTTCCGGATTTTGAAACTCATGGATGAATCGATGAACTCACAACAGCTTTTCCCGCAAATTGGCAAGGTCATCGCCAGCACTGGCAGTCGCCGTTTTCCGCGGATGTTGCACGACCTCATTCTCACCCAGTTGTCAGTCGACGCCACCCACATCCGCAAGCTGCCGATACACCCGCAAACCACCCCCCTATCGGCCCATGCCGGCAGCCAGGTCATCACCCATGGCGAACCGATCTCCCCGGCGTCCAACGCCAAGGAATCGGCCCTGCACCTGACCCGGCGCAAGGATGACTGCAGCTACACCCTCTCGGTGTACCGTTCGAACCAGTCGCAGCAGTTCTCCGCACAGGAAAGGAGCATCCTGCAGGACTTCTCCCCGCTGCTGCTGCCGATGGTTGAAAAGCACATCAGCGCCCTGCAACCCCTGTCGCCCCCGCTGGACAGCCAGCCCGGCCAACTCGACGACATGGAGAGCCAGGGGCTGCAGGCCTTGCGCCTGCGTTTTGTCGACCGCCTGGCGCAGTCGGGGCTGACACTGTCCAACCGTGAAACGGACGTCTGCGTCGGCCTGCTGTCCGGGCGCACGGCACCGGTGCTGGCCGAAATGCTCCAGTTGAAGGTCAATACCGTGGAGAGCTACCTCAAGCGCGCGTCCATCAAGCTGGGCATCAGCGGACGCCACTCGCTGATGCGCTGGATGTACGCGGCAGAGGAAGCGCCGGCGCCGGTGGTGCCGGCAACGCCCGTGTAACCGTCTCCTGCCAGCGGACCGGCGAGGGGATTGCAGCGTGCGATCCCCCCGCCTCTCTCAATCGCGCGCCAGCGCCTCGATCGGGTCGAGCCGCGAGGCGTTGCGCGCCGGTACGAAGCCGAACACGATGCCGATCAGCGTCGAACAGATCACCGCCGTGGCGATCGCCCCCAGGGAGAACACCATCTGCCATTCCTTGATGAACAGCGAGAACAGGTAGCCGATCCCGAATGACAGCGAGATGCCGATCATCCCGCCAATCAGGCAGACCATCACCGCTTCCACCAGGAACTGCTGGCGAATGTCCGACTGGCGCGCACCGACCGCCATGCGGATGCCGATCTCGCGGGTACGCTCGGTGACCGACACCAGCATGATGTTCATCACGCCGATGCCGCCCACCGCCAGGGAAATCACCGCGATCAGCGACAGCAGCAGCGCCAGCGAGCGGCTGGTCTTGTCCACCGTCTGCATGATGTTGTCGAGGTTGTTGGTGAAGAAGTCCTTGGTGCCGTGGCGCTGCTGCATCAGCTTGATCACGTTGTCCTCGACCACCTTGCTCGGCTGCCCGTCCTTGATCCGCACCATGATGCTGTCCAGGTAGCGTTGCCCGAGCAGGCGGCCCGCCGCGGTCTCGTAGGGTACCCAGACGTTCAACTGCTTGCTGGAGGTGAAGATGTTCTTGTTGTCGGCCGTGACCCCGATCACCGTGCAGGGCAGGTTGTCCAGCAGGATCACCTGGCCCAGCGGGTCGACATTCGGACCGAACAGGCGGTTGCGCGTGTTGTGGTCGATCACCACCACCTGGGCCTGGCGCCGGGCGTCGCTTTCGCTGAAGGCAATGCCCTGCGCCAGCTTCAATCCACGAACCTGGAAGTAGCGATCACTGACTCCGTTGACCTGGGCATCGAGATCGACGTTCTGGTAGCGCAGGAGCATGTTGCGTCCGACCATGGGCGTGGCGCTGTCGACGTAGTAGAGCTGGCTCAGCGCGAGCACATCGGCCGGCACCAGGGTCTCGATCCGGCTGGCCCGGCTGTCGCCGAAACTGGTCCCCGGGTAGATGTCGATGGTGTTGCTGCCGATCGCCTGGATGTCCTTGAGCACATAACGCTTGGCCCCCTCGCCGATGGCCGAGATCGACACCACCGAGGTGATGCCGATGACGATGCCGAGCATGGTCAGCAGCGTGCGCATGCGGTGCGAGATCAGCGCCACCCAGGCCATGTTGAAGGCCTCCTTGAACAGCCCGAAGCCGGCCACCAGGCGCCCTGTGCTCTTGGACGCCAGGGTGGCCTTGTGCGTGCCCGCCGTCTCGTCGGTGGGGCGCTCGTTGGCCCGGTCGCTGATGATCTCGCCATCGCGCACCTCGATGATCCGCTCGGCGTTGGCGGCCACCTTGGGGTCATGGGTGACGATGATTACCGTATGCCCGGCGGCATGCAGTTCCTGGAGAATCTGCATCACCTCCTTGCCGCTGTGGGTGTCCAGCGCACCGGTGGGTTCGTCGGCAAGAATCACCTCGCCGCCGTTCATCAGTGCCCGGGCGATACTCACCCGCTGCTGCTGGCCACCGGAGAGCTGGCTCGGCCGATTCTCCAGGTGTGCGGCCAGGCCGAGGCGGCCGAGCAGTTCGCGGGCCCGGCCATGGCGCCGGGACTCGCCGGTACCGGCATAGATCGCCGGCATCTCGACGTTGTGCATGGCGCTCAGGTGCGGCAGCAGGTGGTAGCGCTGGAAGATGAAACCGAAATAGTCGCGGCGCAGTTCGGCCAGTTCTTCGCTGCCCAGGTCGCGGGTCTCGCGACCGTTGATCCTGTAGCTGCCGGCGGTGGCGTAGTCGAGGCAACCGAGGATGTTCATCAGGGTCGACTTGCCCGAACCCGAGGCGCCGGTAATCGCCACCATTTCCCCGGCATGAATGCTCAGGTCGATGTTCTTCAGCGCGGTGAACTCACGTTCCCCGGCCATGAAGCTGCGGCTGATGCCGCGCAGTTCCAGCAGTGGCTGCGTCATTGGCCGGCTCCCGCCACCGCCGGCGTCGGTTCGCCGATCACCACCTTGTCGCCTTCGGCCAGACCTTCGCTGATCTGCACCTTGACGTTGTTGTTGATCCCGGTGCGCACCTTGCGCTCATGGGCCACGCCCTTGGCGTCGACCACCCGAACCGGGAAACGGCCATCGGCGTCGCGCGGGCCGAGGGCCGCGACCGGCACCGTGAGCACCGACTTGGCGGTGTCGAGGACGATACGCACCTGGGCGGTCATGGAAATCCGCAGGCGATGGTCGGGGTTGGGCACATCGAACAGCGCGTTGTAGAACACCGCGGTGTTCTGCTTGGGCGTGCCGGCGGTCTGGGTCTCCACGAAGTTCTGCGGTGCCGGCTCGGTGCCACGCAGCTTGGCGTAGTAGCGCTTGTCCGCCTCGCCGAGGATGGTGAAGTACACCTCCTGGCCGGGGCTGATATGGATCACGTCGGCTTCCGAGACCTGGGCCTTGACGGTCATGGTGTCCAGGTCAGCCAGCTTGAGCAGTACCGGTGCCAGCTGGTTGGCGATCACGGTCTGGCCTTCCTGGGTGACGATGCCCACCACGTCGCCATCGATCGGCGCGACGATGCGGGTATAGGCCAGGTTGATCTTGGCCGTGTCGATCTGCACCTGTGCACTCTTGATCTGCGCCTCGAGGGCACCCAGGTTGGCGCGCTGCACCTCATAGTTGGATTCGGCGGTCTCGAAATCCTGCCGGGAGATCGCCGCATCGCTCTGCAGCCCCAGGTAACGCTCGTAGACCGCCTTGGTCTGCTTGAGCTGGGCCTGGGTCGCGCGCCGTTGCGCCTGCAGGTTTTCCTCATCGACCTGGGCCTGGCGCAGGGTGTTCTGCAGCACCTGCGGGTCGATCTCGGCCAACCACTGGCCGCGCCTGACCTTGTCGCCGACCTTGACCTTGAGGGATTTCAACTGCCCGGAAACCTGGGCGCCGACATCGACCTGGCGGATGCCTTCGAGCACCCCGGTCGCCAGCACCGTGTTCTCGATATCGCTGCGCTCGACCGTGGCGATCAGGTACTGCGGCGGCTCTGCCGGCGCCTGCACCGCATAGAACACCAGGCCTGCGACCAGCACCAGCGCCAGCCCGATACCCGTCTTGCGAAACTTCGTTTTTTTCATAAGTGACCATCAATACCTTGAGAAATACCTGAAATCGAACCCGGGGACGGGGCGTCTCACGACACCCCCTCCTCCACGGCAGCCGACAATCGGCCCAGCCACCAGGCCGCCAGCTGGCTCACGGCGGGCGCCTTGAGCAGGCTGAAATGGTTGCCCGGCCCATACCAGACCGTCAGTTCGTCGACCTGGGCGCTCCAGCCGGCGACCATCGCCTGTTGCTCGCGCTGGTTGCCGGCCGCGTCCAGGGTCGGATCGTCCGCCAGCACCAGGCTGGCCCGACCGACAAAACCCCGCTGCGGCCGATAGACGGTACGCAGTGCGCTGGCGAAGGTCCGCGCCGGGCCATGCATGGCCTGCGGCGCCGCCCGTGCCGAAAGCAGACCGACCCGGACCATGCCGGCATGCAGTTGCGCCAGTTGGGTGTTGTCGTCCTGTTCGGCGAAGGCCTGCGCATCGATGCCCAGGGACTTGCCCGAGGCCAACTGCATCGCCTCGACCAGCCGCTGCAGGGCCGCAGTGGTGGTATAGGGCTTGCCGATCACGCTGTTGCCGCCGGGCGACTCGCTGTCGATCAACGTCAGCGAGGCCACCTCGCGCCCGGCCGCCTGCAGCCGGGTGGCCATTTCGAAGGCGACCCAGCCACCGAAGGAATGGCCGACCAGATGCAACGGCCCCTCCGGGCAGGCCTGCTCCAGCGCCTGTAGATACAACTGCGCGGCACTCTCGACACAACTGTGCGGCACCGACTCGCCATCCAGCCCGCGGGGCTGCAGGCCGATCACCGGCCAGTCCGGCCCGAGGGCATCGGTGAGCCCGATAAATCCGGTGACACTGTCCCCGGCACCGGGCACGCAGAAGATCGGCGGGCGGCCGGCGCGGCCCTGCTGGATCGTCAACAGCGGCTGGTGCACGCTGCCCGGCGCCACCTGCGCACGCTCCAGGGCGTCGCCGAGCGCCTGGCCGAGGACCTGGACATGCGGCGCCTGCATCATGCTCAAGTGATCGCCCGGTACCTCGATGCAGCGCAGTTCGCCACGCCCCAGGGCCTCTGCCCAGCCCAGCGACTCGCTGCGCCGCGCCAGCTCGCTGGTACGCTCGCCGGCCCGGAACAGGTGCACCGGCATGCCGATCGGGTGCAGGCGGTAATGGGCCAAGGCATGCCCATGGGCCACCTCGCGATCGATGAACGGCCACAACGCCTGCGACGATACCGAACCGAGACTGGCCGGCAGCAACTGCCGTTCGCGGCAGTGCTCCAGCAGGCCGTCGAAGTCGAAGCGGTCCAGGTCCTGCTCCAACTGCCGCACCTGCGCCAGGCCATCGCTGCCCGCCGGCCCTTCGACGGTAAGCCAGGCCGAGCATTGCAGCAGCAGGTGGCGCTTGTGCGCCGCCTCACCGGCCCAGCGCGCCTTGCCCTGGTCGGTCAGGCGCGGCACGTAGCTGTCCAACAGGCCGAGGAACTGCACCGGCTGGTCCTGGCCCAGCAACTGGATGGCGATCTCGTAGGCCAGTACCCCCCCGAACGACCAGCCGGCCAGGCGATACGGCCCCTGCGGCTGCACCTCGCGGATCAGTTCCACCAGCCGTGCCGCCAGGCACTCCATGGTCCGCAACTGCGGCTGGCCCAGGGCGATGCCCGGCAGGCCGTAGATCGGGAAATCGCCGGGCAGGTGCTGGCCCAGCACCGGGAAATAGGCATCCGCACCACTGAACTCATGCACCAGGAACAGCCCCGGCTGACTGCCGCCGGCCCGCACGGTGATCACCTCGTCGCGCCCTTGCGGCGCGGCGCCGCGCTGGCTGAGCAAGGTGGCGAGCGATTCGACGCTGGCATGCTGGAACAACTCCGCCAGCGACACTGGCAGGCCCGCCTGTTCCAGCAGGTTGACCAGGCGGATCGCCAACAGCGAATGGCCTCCCAGCTCGAAGAAGTTGTCGTGGCGGCCGATCCGCTCGACCTTGAGCACGTCGGCCCAGAGCTGCGCCAGGGTCTGCTCGAGCGGGTTCGCCGGAGCGACATGGGCACGGCTGGCGAAGTCCTCGATGAGCGGCACCGGCAGCGCCTTGCGATCGAGCTTGCCGTTGGCGGTCAGGGGCAGCAGAGGCAACCGCACATAGGCCGACGGCACCATGTAGTCCGGCAATTGCCCGAGCAGATGGTTGCGCAGTTCCTCGACCTGCGGCGCCACGCCTTCGCCGATCGCCGTGAAGTAGGCCACCAGGCGCTTGTCGCCCGGCGCCAGCTCATGTACCTGCACGACCACCTCGCGAACCTGCGGATGCCGGCCCAGGCGGGTCTCGATCTCGCCCAGCTCGATGCGGAAGCCACGGATCTTCACCTGGCCGTCGTTGCGCCCCAGGTACTCCAGGTTGCCATCGGCGCGCCAGCGCACCAGGTCGCCGGTGCGATACATCAGGCTGTCCGGCAGCGGGTTGAACGGGTCGGCGAGGAATTTCTCCGCCGTCAGTTCCGGCTGGTTCAGGTAGCCCTTCGCCACGCCCGCGCCACCGACATACAACTCACCGACCACGCCTACCGGCACCGGCTGCCGCCGGGCATCCAGCACATAGGCGCGGGCGTTGCCGATCGGCCGGCCGATGGGGATGCTGCCCTCGCCCACCGTGGTGATCTCGAAGGTGGTGGAGAAGGTCGTGGCCTCGGTCGGGCCGTAGCCATTGAGCAGATGCCGGGGTGCCCCGTGCCTGAGCACCCGCTCGATCACGGCCGGGTCGAGCACGTCGCCACCGACGATCAGGTAGCGCAGGCCACGCAAAGCCTCCATCAAGCCGTCGGCGTACTGCTGGAACAGGCCGGCGGTCATCCACAACACGCTGACGGCCTGCTCCTGCAACAACGCCCCCAGCACATCACGCGACAGCAGGTCGCCCTGGTCGACCACCACCACGCAACCGCCGTTGAGCAACGGTGCCCAGACCTCCAGGGTACTGGCGTCGAACGCCGGGTTGGAAGCGAAGGCCACCCGGTCGTGCTCGTTGAAATCGGCGTAGCCGTTGTTGATCACCAAACGCGTGATCGCCCGGTGCGGCACCAGTACGCCCTTGGGGGTACCGGTGGAGCCGGAGGTGTACATGAGGTAGGCCACCGTCTCGGACGACTGCGGCAGATCCGGGTTGTGCTCCGGCCGCCAGTCGAGGGCCAGGCTGTCCAGCTCGACCCGGGGCAATGCCAGGTCGGCCAGCTCATCACCACGCGTCAACAGCAGCACCGCCCGGCTGTCTTCAAGCATGAAGCGCTGGCGTTCGACCGGGGCATTGATGTCCAGCGGCACGTACACCGCCGCGCACTTGCTGATCGCCAACTGGCTGGCCAGCAGGTCCGCCGAGCGCTCCAGCAGGATCGCCACCGTGTCACCCGGCGCCACGCCGAGGGCCAGCAGGTGATGGGCCAAGCGGTTGGCCCGGGCGTTCAAGGCGTGGTAGCTGAGGCTCTGTGTCCCGTGCACCAGCGCCTGGGCCTCGGGACGGGCCAGGGCCTGCGCCTCGAACAGCCGGTGCACGGTCTGCAGGTGCGGATACTCGCGCGTGGTCGCGTTGAATCCGTCCAGCAACTGCCGACGCTGATCGCCCGGCAGCACCGACAGTTGCTCGATCGGCAAGGTCGGTTGCTGCTCCAGGGCCTGCGCCAGGTTCTCCAGCACCGCGTGCATCAGGTCGCAGACCCGCTGCGCACCGATCTGTGCCGGTGCCAGCGCGGTCAGGGCGAAGTCCTCGCCCAGGTCGTCGACGCTGAGAGTCAACAGGTAGTTGGTACGTTCCTCGGCCTTGAGCAACTCGATGCCCTGCCAGGCGCCCCGAACCTCATCGTCTGCCGCCGTTGCCGAGGCTCCGTGCCGGTAGTTGAGCAAGGCACTGAACAGCGGCGTGCCAGCGGCCACGCCGCTGCAACGCTGCATCAGCGCCAGCGGCGCATGTTCATGGGCCAGCAGCCGGGCCAGGCGTCCATGGGTGGCCTGCAGGGCCTCGCGTACCGGCCGGGCGTCGATGTCGACGCGCAACGGCAAGGTATTGATGAAGACCCCCAGGGCCCGCTCGGCGCCCTCGCCGCCCTGCAGGCGCCCGAGCAGCACGGTGCCGAACACCACCTGCTCACGGGCCGCCGCCGCCCCGAGCAACCGCGCCCAGGCCAGGTGCACCAGGCTCGCGGCGCTGACCCCCAGTTGCCGGGCCTGCTGGCGCAGGCGTCGGCTCAACGCCGGATCGACCGGCCGCTGGCGCTCCTCGACGCCACCGCCATTGCTCTGAACGTCCCGCAGGCCGAACGGCAGGGTCGGCTCATCGATGTCCCCCAGTTGCTCGCGGAAGAACGTCTCGTGCTCCTGCTCGCTCATGCCCAGACGGGCCTGGGCCACGTAGTTGCGGTAAGGCACTGCGGCGCCCAGCCGTTCGCCATGGCCGAGCAGGCAGGCTTGCAGTTCCTGCTGCAGCACCTCCAGCGCGACGTGGTCCATGACCAGGTGATGGAACAACAGCAGCCCGATGATCCGGCCATTGGCCGGATCGGCGCAGTGCACCAGGCGCAGCAACGGCGCTCGGGTGATGTCCAGGCGATAGTGGCGGGTATCGAAGCGCGCCAGCAACTGGCTGGACACCTCCCCATCGGCCGGATCCAGCGACACCGCCTCGCACACCAGCGGCGCCTCGCGCAGCACCACCTGCAACGGTTCCGGCAGTCCGTCCCAGAGGACCGCGCTGCGCAGGATGTCATTGCGTTCGATCACCTGCCCCAGAGCCTGGCTGAAGGCGTCCAGGCGCTCCCGGCTGGCAAACGCGAATTGCGCCTGCAGCAGGTACGGGTCGCCTTCGCTGGCGGCCAGGTGGTGGTAGAGAATCCCCGCCTGCAACGGCGCCAGCGGGTAGATGTCCTGCACGTTGGCGCTGCCACCCGGCACGCTGGCGACGATCCGGTCGATGGCCTCCTGCTCCAGTGTCACCAGCGCCAGGTCAGCCGGCGTGATCCGCCGGGCACCGGCCCGGATGCGGTTGGCCGGAATCTCGATCTCGCGCCCCGCGCCGAGGCTGGCGGCAAACGCGGCCAGGGTCGGCTGGCCGAACAGCACCCGCACATCGGCCGTCAGGCCAAGCCGGCGCATGCGTCCGATCAGGCTGACCGCCAGCAGCGAGTGACCACCCAGCTCGAAGAAGTTGTCGTGGCGCCCCACACGCTCGACCTTCAGCAGCTGCGCCCAGAGCCGGGCCATCAGTATTTCGGTTTCACCCAGCGGTGCCTCGTACTCGCGCACGACCAGGGCCGCCTGGTCCGGCGCCGGCAGCGCCTTGCGATCGAGCTTGCCGTTGGGGCTCAGCGGCAGCGCCGCCAGGTGCACGAACAGCGCCGGGACCATGTAGTCCGGCAGTTGCTCCAGCAGATGGGCCCGCAGCGCATCGATGTCCTGAACCTCGGCCGCCGTGTAGTAGGCCACCAGGCGCTTGTCGCCCGCGACGTCCTCACGGGCCACCACCACTGCCTCCTGAATCGCCGGGAAGGCGGTCAGGCGCGCCTGGATCTCGCCCAGCTCGATACGCAGGCCGCGGATCTTCACCTGGTCGTCGTTACGCCCCAGGTACTCGATGTTGCCGTCCGCCAGGTAGCGGCCGACATCGCCCGTGCGGTACATCCGGGCCTCCGGCGTCGTGCTGAACGGATCGTCGAGGAAACGTTCCGCAGTCAGTTCGGGGCGATTGAGGTAACCGCGTGCCACCTGCACCCCGCCGATGTACAACTCACCGACCACACCCAGCGGTACCGGCTGCATCTGTGGGTCGAGCAGGTACATCCGGGTGTTGGCGATCGGCTTGCCGATCGGCGTATTGTCCGGAGTCTGCTCGATCGGGCCGGCACAGTTCCAGGCCGTCACGTCCACCGCGGCCTCGGTCGGACCGTAGAGGTTGTGCAGTTCGGCACCCGGCAACTGCGCCTTGAACCGACGCACCACACTGCCAGGCAAGGCTTCACCGCTGCACATGACCCGTTTCACGCTGGCGCAGCGTTCGGCATCACCGTGGGCCAGGAACACATCGAGCATCGACGGCACGAAATGCAAGGTGGTGATCTGCTCGGCCTGGATCACCTCGCTCAGGTACAGCGGGTCCTTGTGCCCTTGCGGACGCGCCATCACCAGCCGCGCGCCGGTGAACAGCGGCCAGAAGAACTCCCAGACCGACACGTCGAAGCTGAACGGAGTTTTCTGCAGCACCGCGTCATCCGGGGTCAGGCCGTATTCGTCCTGCATCCACAGCAGGCGGTTGACCACCGCCGCGTGTTCGTTGATCACGCCCTTGGGCTGGCCGGTGGAGCCGGAGGTGTAGATCACGTAGGCGCTATGCCTTGGGGTCAGTCCACCCACCCACGGGTTGTTCACCGAGCGGTTGTGCCAGGTGTTGCAGTCCAGGTCGATCACCGGTACCGCCACCTCAGCCAACAGGTCGCGGGTGCGGCCCTGCACCAGCACCACCGCCGGTGCGCTGTCAGCGAGCATGTAGGCGATGCGCTCCTGCGGATAGGCCGGATCCAGCGGTACATAGGCGCCGCCGGCCTTGAGGATCGCCAACAGGCCGACGACCATCTCCAGGCCGCGTTCGACGCAGATCGCCACGCGTGCATCCGGCTCCACACCCTGCTCGCGCAGGTGGTGGGCCAACTGGTTGGCGCGCTGGTTCAGCGCCCGGTAGGTCAGGCGCTCCTCGTCCGCCTGCAGCGCCACGGCTTCCGGCGCCCACTCGACCTGGTCCTGGAACAGGCCATGAAGGGTCTGCGCCAGGTTGTAGCCGGTGTCGGTGGCATTGAAATCCCCCAGCAAGTGCTCGCGCTCGGTCATGTCCAGCAGGTCGATCCGCGCCAACCGGGCCTGGTCGTCGGCGACCATGGCCCGCAGCAGGCGTTCGAAGTAGCCGGCATAACGCTGCATCGTCGACTCGTCGAACAACGCCGTGGCGTACACCAGGCCACCGCTGATGCAGCCCTGGGTCTCGCCCAGGTTCAGGGACAGATCGAACTTGGCGAAATGCCCCGGGGCAGCGATCCCTTCCAACTGCAGGCCACCGGGCACCGCTTCGGCACGCTCGCCCGCCTGCCAGGTCAGCAGGGTCTGGAACAGCGGGCTGTGGGCCAGGCTGCGCGCCGGCCGGATCAGTTCCACCACCTGCTCGAACGGCAGGTCCTGGTGCGCCTGGGCCTCAAGAATGCGCTGGCGAACCTGTGCCAACAGCGCGGCGACATTTCCGGCGCCGGCCACATCGAGACGAATCGCCAGGGTATTGACGAACAGCCCGATCAGGCCCTCGATCTCCGCGCCCTGGCGGTTGGCGACCGGCGAACCGATCACCACCTCGTCCTGTCCGGCCAGGCGAGCGAGCAGCGCGCCCCAGCCGGCCATCAGGGTCATGTACAGCGTCAGCCCATGGCGCTGGCCGAGCGCCCTGAGCCCCGCGCTCAACGACGCGTCGAGATGGATCTCGACCTGGCCCCCGGCATAGTCCTGACGCGCCGGACGCGGTCGGTCCGTGGGCAGCATCAACAGGGCTGGCGCACCACTCAGGGCCTGCTGCCAGTAGGCGTTCTGCCGCGCCAGCACTTCGCCGCTCAACCACTGCCGCTGCCAGACGGCGAAGTCGCCATACTGCAAGGCCAGGGGCGGCAGCGGGTCATCCTCGCCGCGGCTGAAGGCGGCGTACAGCGCGACCAGCTCGCGGGTCAGCACGTCCATCGACCAGCCATCGGCGATGATGTGGTGCAGGGTCAGCAGCAGTACATGATGCTCCTCGCCGATGATCACCAGCCGGCCACGAATCAACGGCCCGCGCGCAAGGTCGAACGGAGCACGGGCTTCATCGCTCAGCAGGTCTTCCAGGGCGGTGGCGGCCTGCGGATGCTGGCGCAGGTCCTCTACCTGCAGGAGCAGACCGGCCTCAACCGGGGCGATCAGCACCTGGGGTGTTTCATCGCATTCGACGAAACGGCTGCGCAGGGTTTCGTGGCGCGCGACGAGGGTCGCCAGCGCCTGTTGCAGGGCCTGGGCCTGCAACTGCCCACGCAGGCGCAGGGCGACGGGAATGTTATAGGCGCTGTTGGCACCGTCCATCTGGGCCAGGAACCACAGCCGCTGCTGGGCGAACGACAGCGGTAGCGCGCCGTCACGGGGAACCGCGACGATGGCCGGCAGGCTGACCGGTGCATCGCTCTGGAGAAACCGTGCCACGGCCGCCAGTTCGGGATTGGCGAACAACTCGCCCAACGGCAGCTCGCGCTGCAATTGCAGGCGCACCTGGGAAACCATGCGCATCGCCAGCAACGAGTGGCCGCCCAGCTCGAAGAAATGGTCCCGCCGACCGACCCGCTCGACCTGCAGCAATTCGCCCCAGATCCGCGCCAGGGTGTTTTCCAGCTCGCCCTCGGGCGCCTGGTATTCGCGCTGCGACAGGGCCGTCAGCGCCGGCGCCGGCAGCGCCCGGCGATCGAGCTTGCCATTGGCGGTCAGCGGCAGCGCGTCGAGCCGGACATAGGCCACCGGCACCATGTACTCCGGTAGTTGCGTCGCCAACTGCGCGCGCAGTTCGCCAGGCTCGGGCAAGCCGCCCGATGCCGCCTCGGTCAGATAGGCCACCAGGCGCACCTGGCCGGGCTCATCCTCACGGGCCAGCACCACCGCTTCACGGACGCCCGGCAGGCGGTTGAGGCTGGCCTCGATCTCGCCCAGCTCGATCCGTACACCACGGATCTTCACCTGGTCGTCGTTGCGGCCCAGGTACTCGACGGTACCGTCGGCCCGCCAGCGCGCCAGGTCGCCGGTGCGATACATGCGGGCCTGCGGCAGCGTGCTGAACGGGTCGTCGAGAAAGCGCTCGGCGGTCAGTTCCGGGCGGTGCAGATAACCGCGCGCCACCCCGGCCCCCCCGACATACAGCTCGCCGGCCACCCCCACCGGCACCGGACGCAGTTGTTCGTCCAGCAGATAGAGGCGCGCGTTGGCGATCGGCCGACCGATATGCAGCAGCCCATTCGGCTCGACCTGCCCGGAGGTCGCCACCACCGTGGCTTCGGTCGGGCCGTAGTTGTTGATCACCGCGAAGCCCGGGTCCTCGGCGAAGTGCCGCAGGCGGTCGCCGCCGATCAGCAGGGTGCGCAGGGTCGGATGGCCACGGCCCTGGCCAAAGGCATACTCGGCCACCGGCGTCGGCAGGAACGCCACCTGCAACGGCTGCGCCCGCCACCAGTCGAGCAGGCCATCCAGCTCGCCGCTGCCCAGGCTCGCCGGCGGCAGGTGCAGGGTCGCGCCCACGCACAGCGCCGGCCAGACTTCCCAGACCATGGCATCGAAACCGACGCCGGCAACGCTGGCGGTGTGACTGCCGGCACGCAGATCGAAGGCCGCACAGTGCCAGTGCACCAGGTTCTCCACGGTGCCGTGCTCGACCATCACGCCCTTGGGCAGGCCGGTGGAGCCAGAGGTGTAGATCACATAGGCCAGGTGCCGGGCAGCGAGCCCCGCCACGTGCGGATCGCTGACGGGCTGGTCGTGCCAGGTCGGCTGGTCGAGATCGACCAGCGGCACCTGCAACCGGCCCGCCAGCTCGCGGGTGTTGCCCTGGACCAGCACGGCCAGGGGGGCGCTGTCCTCCAGCAGATAGCGGATCCGCTCGGCCGGATGGGCCGGATCGACCGGCACATAGGCGCCACCGGCCTTGAGAATCGCCAACAGGCCCACCAGCATCCGTGGCCCGCGGGTCACGCAGATCGCCACCCGCTCATCCGCCTGCACACCCAGTGCCCGCAGATGATGGGCCAGCTGGTTGGCCTGACGGTTGAGCTCACGGTAGCTCAGTGCCTGCCCGTCCATCCGCACCGCCACGGCATCCGGCGTGCGCTCGACCTGACGTTCAAACAACCCGTGCAGGGTATGCCCACGGGGGTACTCGACCTGGCTGGCATTGAAGTCCTGCAGCAACTGCACGCGCTGCGCTTCGTCCAGCAGATTGGCCTGGCCGAGGCTGGCCTGGTCGTTGTCGACCATCGCCTGCAGCACACCACGCAGATAACCGAGATAACGCTCGATGGTGGCCGCGTCGAACAGGGCCGTGGCATAGGTCAGCGAGCCCACCAGTTGCGCGCCGCCGTCACCGAGGTCGAGGGCCAGGTCGAACTTGGCGAACTGCCCGCTGCCGGCCAGCGCCTCCAGTTGCAGGTCGCCCAGTTGCAGCGCCGCCTCATCGTGGTTCTGCCAGGAGAACATGCTCTGGAACAGCGGGCTGTGGGCCAGGCTGCGCTCCGGCCGGGTCAGCTCCACCACCTGCTCGAACGGCAGGTCCTGGTGAGCCTGGGCCTGCAGGGTCCGTTCGCGCACCTGGGCCAGCAGCGCCTCGACGGTCTGCTGCGGGGAGACATCGAGGCGGATCGCCAGGGTGTTGACGAACAGCCCCACCAGGCCTTCCACCTCGGCCCGCTGGCGGTTGGCCACCGGCGAGCCGATCACCAGATCATGCTGCCCGCTGAGGCGCCCCAGCAGCAGGGCCCAGGCGGCCAGCAGGGTCATGTAGGGGGTGGTGCCATGACGCTGGCCGAGGGCCCTGACCGCGGCGCTCAGGCGTTCATCCAGAGTGAAACCGATCGTGGCGCCGGCGTAGTCCTGGCGGGCCGGACGCGGCCGGTCGGTGGGCACCATCAGCAGGGCTGGCGCGCCGGCCAGGGCCTGTTGCCAGTAGCTGCCCTGCTGCTGCAACAGCTCGCCATCGAGCCAACGCCGTTGCCACACGGCGAAGTCGCCGTACTGCACCGCCAACGGTGGCAGCGGGTCAGGCCGGGCGTGGCGGAAGGCCTCGTAGAGCGCCATCAGCTCGCGGGTCAGCACGCCCATCGACCAGCCATCGGAGACGATATGGTGCAGGGTCAGCAGCAGCACATGGTGCCGGTCGGCCAGGCACAGCAGACGGCCACGGATCAGCGGCCCCTGTTGCAGGTCGAACGGTTCGCCGGCTTCCTCGCGCAGGCGCGCCTGGACGCAGGTCTGGGCATCGGGGGTCGCGCGCAGGTCCTCGATGGCGAACCGCAGCCCCTGGCCGACCGGAGCGATCTCCACCCGTGGCTCGTCACCGTGCAGGACGAAACGACTGCGCAGGGTCTCGTGACGCTCGACGATACGCGCCAGCGCCCGTTGCAGCGCCTGGCTGTCCAGCGGGCCGTGCAGGCCCAGGCCGACCGGAATGTTGTAGGCGCTGCTCGCGGCGCCCATCTGCGCCAGGAACCACAGCCGCTGCTGGGCGAACGACAGTGGCAGCGCCTGGTCCCGCGCCACCGCGAGAATGTCCGGCAGGGTACTGCGGGCCGCCTGGCCGAGGGTTTCGGCCACCGCCGCCAGCTCGGCATTGGCGAACAGTTGCGCCAGCGCCAATTCCACGCCGAGGCGCTGGCGGACCTGCGCCACCATGCGCATCGCCAGCAGCGAGTGCCCGCCCAGTTCGAAGAAATGATCGCGGCGACCGACCCGCTCGACCTGCAGCACCTCGCTCCAGATCTGCGCCAGGGTGATTTCCAGCTCGCCCTCGGGCGCTTCGTACTCGCGGGTGAACAGGTCATCCAGCTCGGGCCTGGGCAGCGCCCGACGATCGAGCTTGCCGTTGGCCGTGAGCGGCAGCGCGGCCAGCTTCACATAGGCGGCCGGCACCATGTAGTCCGGCAGGTGGGCCTGCAGCCAGGCCCGCAGCTCGGCGGTTTGCAACGCATCGACCTGCGCCTGCTCGGTGAAATAGGCCACCAGCCGCGCTTGCCCCGGCTGGTCCTCGCGGGCCAGCACCACCGCTTCCTGGATACCGGGAAGCTGGTTGAGCCGGCTCTCGATCTCGCCCAGCTCGATGCGCATGCCGCGGATCTTCACCTGGTCGTCGTTGCGTCCCAGGTACTCGAGGGTGCCGTCGAGCTGCCAGCGGGCCAGGTCGCCGGTGCGGTACATGCGCGCCCGGGGATCATCGCTGAACGGATCATGGAGAAAACGCTCGGCGGTCAGTTCCGGGCGGTTGAGGTAACCGCGGGCGACGCCGGCACCGCCGACATACAGCTCACCGGCCACCCCCAGCGGCACCGGGCGTTGGCGTTCGTCGAGCAGGTAGACGCGCGCATTGCTCATCGGCTTGCCGATATGCAGGAGCTGCCCGGCCTCGACCCGCCCCGAGGTGGCGACCACCGTGGCCTCGGTCGGGCCATAGTTGTTGATCACCTCGAAGGTCTGGTTGCGGCTGAACTGGCGCAGGCGGTCACCGCCGATCAGCAGTGTGCGCAGGGTCGGGTGTTCGAGATTCCGGGCAAAGGCGTGTTCGGCGATCGGCGTCGGCAGGAAGCTGACGTCCAGCGGCTGCGCGCACCACCAGTCGAGCAGGCCGTCGACATCCTCGCCGCCCTCGGCCGGCGGCGGCAGGTGCAGGGTCGCCCCGGCGCACAGGGCCGGCCAGACTTCCCAGGCCATGGCGTCGAAGCCGAAACCGGCGACGCTGGAGGTGTGCCGTCCCGGGCACAGATCGAAGGCCGCGCAATGCCAGTCCACCAGGTTGGACACGGTGTGGTGCTCGACCATCACCCCCTTGGGCAGCCCGGTGGAACCGGAGGTGTAGATCACATAGGCCAGGTGCCGGGGATCAGGGGTCGGCAGTTGCCCGCTGGCGACGGTGTGCTCCTGCCAGAACGGTTTGTCGAGGTTGATCACCGGCACCGCCAGTTCCGGCAGGCGGGCCAGCAGGTCGTCCTGGGTCAGCACCGCCACCGGTGCGCTGTCGTCGAGCAGGTAACGCAGGCGCTCGGCCGGGTGGGCCGGATCGATCGGCACATAGCCGGCCCCGGCCTTGAGAATCGCCAGCAACCCGACCAGGGTATCGAGCCCGCGCCGGGCAACGATCGCCACCCGCTGGTCGGGGCGAACGCCGAGTTCACCCAGGTGGTGGGCCAGGACCTCGGCCTGCCGGTTCAACTCGGCATAACTCAATGATTGTCCCTGGCACACCGCAGCCACCGCCTGCGGCTGTTCGGCAGCCCGGGCGGCGATGCGCTGGTGCAGGGTCAACCCTTGCCGGTAGTCGGCCTGGCTGGCGTTGAAGCCCTTCAGCAACAGCTCGCGCTCATCCATCGGCAGGATCGACAGGTGCTCCAGCAACGCCTGCGGACTCTGTTCGAGGGCCTGCGCCAGTTGCTCCAGGGCCGTGCGCATGTAGTCACAGACCCGCTGCCCGTCGATCTGCGAACTGGCCAGCAGGGCCAGGCGGAAGTCCTCGCCCTGATCGTCGACGCTCAGGGTCAGCGGGTAGTTGGTGCGCTCCTCGGAACTCAGCGGGGTGATGCCATGCCAGGCCGAGGCCGCGTCGCTGGCGCTGGCGGCGACCGCCAGGCCGTTGTGCCGGTAGTTGAGCAGGCTGCTGAACAGCGGCGTTGGCACCTCGACCCCACTGCAGCGCTGGGCCAGCGCCAGCGGTGCGTGTTCGTGGCGCATCAGCGCGGTGAGCCGGGCCTGGGTCGCACGGACCCCGGCCTGGACCGTCAGGCCGCCGATATCGACCCGCACCGGCAGCGTGTTGATGAAGATTCCCAGCGCCCGGTCGCCATCGCCACCGCCCTGCATGCGGCCCATCAGCACCGTGCCAAAGACCACGCTGCGCCTGCCCGACAACGCCGCCAGCACCTGGCCCCAGGCCAGGTGGAACAGGCTGGCGACACTCGCCCCCTGCTGCCGGGCCAGGGCCCGCAGCCGAAGGTTCAGTTGCGGCTCCAGCGCCAGATTGAATTCGTCGATGGCCGTGCCGTCGCCCTGCACGTCCTGCAGGCCGTAGGGCAAGGTCGGCTCGTCGATCTCCGCCAGCATCTCGCGGAAGAAGCTTTCATGCTCCGCCTGGCTGATTCCCAGGCGGGCCTGGGCTACATAGTTGCGAAACGGCACCGGCTGGCCCAGTTGCCCACCCTGCCCGCGCAGGAACGCGCCCATCTCATGGCGCACTACGTCCAGTGCGCTATGGTCCAGGGCCATGTGGTGGAACAGCAACATCGCCACCAGCCGCTGCGCGGCTTCATCGCGCGCGTACACCAGGCGGATCAGCGGTGCCCGGCTCACATCGAGGCGATAGTGGCGAGCGTCGAAACGCTCGTGCAACCGTTGCAGCGCCTCACCCTCGTGCGGTTCGAGCAGCACCTCTTCCACCACCAGTTCGGCCTTGCGCCAGACCACCTGTACCGGACTTTCCAGGCCCTCCCAGAGCACTGCGGTGCGCAGGATGTCGTGGCGGTCGATGACCTTCTGCAAGGCCTGGGCGAAAGCCGTCAGCCGCTCCAGGTCGGCGAAGGCGAACTGTGACTGCATGACATAGGGATCCCCCTGCGTCGCACTGGCGTGGTGGAACAGGATGCCCTCCTGCAACGGTGCCAGCGGGTAGATATCCTGCACGTTGGCGACCCCGCCCGGTACCTGGGCGACGATCCGGTCGATCTGCTCCTGGTCCAGATTGGCCAGGGGCAGCATCGCCGGGGTGATGCGGGTGGTCCCGGCCTCGATGGCGTTGGCCGGCACCGTCACCTGGCCGCTCGCCGCCGGCGAATAGGAACCGTCGCGGATCATGCCGATCAGCACCGGTTTGTACTCGCGCAGGCGCGCCAGCAGTTCAGGCTCGGTCAGTGCCTGCTTGTTACCCTGTACGATCAGTTGATCGTTCCTGACAGCCAGTTGGATGCCTTTTGCCTTCAATATGGCCAGCAGTTCCGTCACGTTCACAAGGCGATCTCCATTTGTTCGGTAATTGCGGCGTATCCGGCCAACGTCGGTTGTTCGAACAGCGCCCTCATGTCGGCTTCCATGCCTTCCTGGTGCAGACGGCCGATCAGGCTGACGGCCAGCAGTGAGTGCCCACCCAGCTCGAAGAAGTTGTCGTGGCGCCCTACACGCTCGACATTCAGCAGTTCCGCCCAGAGCCGGGCCATCAGTATTTCGGTTTCACCCAGCGGTGCCTCGTACTCGCGCACGACCAGGGCCGCCTGGTCCGGCGCCGGCAGCGCCTTGCGATCGAGCTTGCCGTTGGGGCTCAGCGGCAGCGCCGCCAGGTGCACGAACAGCGCCGGGACCATGTAGTCCGGCAGTTGCTCCAGCAGATGGGCCCGCAGCGCATCGATGTCCTGGACCTCGGCCGCCGTGTAGTAGGCCACCAGGCGCTTGTCGCCCGCGACGTCCTCACGGGCCACCACCACCGCCTCCTGCACCGCCGGGAAGGCGGTCAGGCGCGCCTGGATCTCGCCCAGCTCGATACGCAGGCCGCGGATCTTCACCTGGTCGTCGTTACGCCCCAGGTACTCGATGTTGCCGTCCGCCAGGTAGCGGCCGACATCGCCCGTGCGGTACATCCGGGCCTCCGGCGTCGCGCTGAACGGATCGTCGAGGAAACGTTCCGCAGTCAGCTCGGGACGATTGAGGTAACCGCGTGCCACCTGCACCCCGCCGATGTACAGCTCACCGACCACACCCAGCGGTACCGGCTGCATCTGAGCGTCGAGCAGGTACATCCGGGTGTTGGCGATCGGTTTGCCGATCGGCGTGTTGTCCGGGGTCTGCTCGATCGGGCCGGCACAGTTCCAGGCCGTCACGTCCACCGCGGCCTCGGTCGGGCCATAGAGGTTGTGCAACCCGGCATGCGGCAACTGCGCCTTGAACCGCCGCACCACGCTGCCCGGCAAGGCCTCACCGCTGCACATCACCCGCTGGACGCTGGCACAACGGCTGACATCGCCATGGGCCAGGAAGAGGTCGAGCATCGACGGTACGAAGTGCAAGGTGGTGATCTGTTCGGCCTTGATCACCTCGCCCAGGTAGATCGGGTCCTTGTGCCCTTCCGGACGCGCCATCACCAGCCGTGCACCGGTGAACAGCGGCCAGAAGAACTCCCAGACCGACACGTCGAAGCTGAACGGGGTTTTCTGCAGCACCGCATCATCCGCAGTCAGGCCGTACTCGTCCTGCATCCACAGCAGGCGGTTGACCACCGCCGCGTGTTCGTTGATCACGCCCTTGGGCTGGCCGGTGGAACCGGAGGTGTAGATCACGTAGGCGCTGTGCCGTGGGGTCAGGCCGGGTACCTGTGGATTGTCCGCCGAGCGGTCCTGCCAGGTGTTGCAGTCCAGATCGATCACCGGTGCCGTCACCTCACCCAGCAGGTCGCGGGTGCGGCCCTGCACCAGCACCGCCAGCGGCGCGCTGTCAGCGAGCATGTAGGCGATCCGCTCGGCCGGATAGGCCGGGTCCAGCGGCACGTAGGCGCCACCGGCCTTGAGGATCGCCAGCAGGCCGACGACCATGCCCAGGCCGCGTTCGACGCAGATCGCCACCCGGCTGTCCGGCCCCACACCCCGCTCGCGCAGGTAGTGGGCCAACTGGTTGGCGCGGCGATTCAGTTCGCCGTAGCCCAGGCGCTGCTCGCCGGCGGCCACCGCCTGCGCCTGCGGCGCACGTTCGGCCTGGGCCTCGAACAGGCCATGGAGGGTCCGCTCGAGGTCGTAGGCGACCTCGGTGGCATTGAACGCCTCCAGCACCTGCCGACGCTCGCGGTCAGTCAGCACCGGCAGGCGGTTGAGCGCCCGCCGCGGCGCCTGCTCCAGCGCCTCGACCAGCCCTTCCAGGGCCGCCAGCATGAAGTCACAGACGCGCTGCGCACCGATGCGGGTCGGCGTCATCGCGGTCATGCTGAAGCCTTCACCCAGGTCGTCGACGTTCAGGCTCAGCGGATAATTGGTGCGCTCCTCGCTGGCCAGGGTCTCGATGCCCCTCCAGGCACCTGGGGTGGCCTTGTCGAAGAGACCGGCATCACTGTGGCGATAGTTGAGCATCGCGCTGAACAGCGGCAGCGACGCGGCCACGCCACTGCAGCGCTGGGCCAGGGCCAGCGAGGCGTGCTCGTGGCCGAGCAGCGCGGTCAGGCGGCCGTGGATCGCCTTGACCCCGGCGCGCGCCGGCGTGTCGTCGATATCGACCCGCAACGGCAGGCTGTTGATGAACATGCCCAACGCCCGGTCGGCACCGTCGCCGCCCTGCATGCGCCCCAGCAGCACCGTGCCGAACACCACCGTCTGCCGGCCGGAAGCGGCCGCCAGCACCCGGGCCCAGGCCAGGTGGAACAGGCTCGCGGCGCTGACCCCGAGCAGCCGTGCCTGCTGGCGCAGCCGAATGGCAAGCTCCAGTGGCAGGCGCTGCCAGGCTTCCTCGATGTCGTGCCCGTCGCCCTGCACGTCCTGCAGGCCGAATGGCAGGGTCGGCTCATCGATATCGCCAAGCATCTCGCGGAAGAACGCTTCGTGCTCCTGTTCGCTGACGCCCAGGCGCGCCTGGGCTACGTAGTTGCGGTACGGCACCGGCGCGCCGAGTGCATCGGCACGGCCTTCGATGAAGGCACGCATTTCGTGGCCCACCACTTCCATCGCAGTGTGGTCGACGGCCAGGTGATGGAACAGCAGGATCGCGACGATCCGCTGGCCGACCGGGTCGTGGGCATGCACCAGCTCCACCAGGGGTGCCTGGCGGATATCCAGGCGGTAGTGCCGGGCATCGAAGCGCCGGTGCAACTGCGCCAGGACATCGCCATCAGCGGCCTGCAGCGCGACCTCCCGGATCCGCAGCGGCGCCTGCCGGCGCACCACCTGCAGCGGCCGTTCCAGCCCTTCCCAGTGCACGCTGGTGCGCAGGATGTCGTGGCGGTCGATCACCTGCTGCAGGGCGCCGGTAAAGGCCTGCAGGTCCGCCAGGCTGTCAAAGGCCATCTGCGACTGCAGCAGGTACGGGTCGCCCTGCCCGGCACTCATGTGGTGATAGAGGATGCCTTCCTGCAGCGGTGCCAGCGGGTAGATGTCCTGCACGTTGGCCGCGCCACCGGGGATGGCGGCGACGAGACGATCGATGCTCGACTGGTCCAGCTCGATCAGCGACAGCAGATCCGGGGTGATGTGCCGGCAAGCGGCGGGAATGCGGTTTTCCGGTACCTCGACTTCGCGACCGCTGCCGATGGCTGCGGCCAGCGCCGCCAGGGTCGGCTGGTTGAACAGCACCCGCACATCGCTGTCGAGACCGACCTGGCGCATGCGCTCGATCAGCGTCACCGCCAGCAGCGAATGGCCGCCCAGCTCGAAGAAGTGGTCGTGGCGACCCACCCGCTCGACCTTGAGCACCTCGGCCCAGATCTGCGCCAGGGCGATCTCGACGGCCCCTTGCGGGGCCTCGAACGCGCGGCTCAACAGGGCCGCCTGGTCCGGCGCCGGCAGTGCCCGGCGATCGAGCTTGCCGTTGGCGGTCAGCGGCAGCGCATCGAGCTGCACATAGGCCGACGGCACCATGTAGTCCGGCAGGTGATCGTGCAGGTAGTCGCTCAACGTTTCGATCGACAGACTTTCATCGGCGCTGAACCAGGCCACCAGACGTCCGTCACGGACCAGCACCACGGCGTCCCTGACCGACGCATGACCGCTCAAGGCCGCCTCGATCTCGCCCGGTTCGATGCGCACCCCGCGGATTTTCAGCTGGTCGTCGTTACGGCCGAGGTAATCGAGATTGCCATCGGCCAGCCACCGCGCCTGGTCGCCGGTACGGTAGAGGCGCGCCTGCGGATCGGCACTGAACGGATCGCGGATGAAACGTTCGGCGGTCAGATCAGGACGGTTGAGATAACCCCGCGCCACGCCGGCCCCGCCGATATACAACTCGCCCGCCACGCCGACCGGCACCGGTTGCAGCTGTTCGTCCAGCAGGTAGACCCGGGTATTGGCGATCGGCTTGCCGATATGCAGCACCTGCCCGGCTTCCATCAGGCCGGAGGTCGCCACCACCGTGGCTTCGGTCGGGCCGTAGTTGTTGATCACCGCGAAGCGCTGCGCCTGGCTGAACTGGCGCAGGCGGTCGCCACCGATCAGCAGGGTACGCAGGGTCGGATGTTCGAGTTGCCGGCTGAAGGCATGTTCGGCCACCGGGGTGGACAGGAAACTCACCTGCAACGGTTGCTGCAACCACCAGCCGAGCAGGCGATCGATGTCCTGGTGATCGATCTGCGCCGGTGGCAGGTGCAGGGTCGCGCCGACGCACAGCGTCGACCAGACTTCCCAGGCCATGGCGTCGAAACCGAAACCGGCGACGCTGGAGGCATGGCCGCCGGGCTGCAGGTCGAAGGCCGTGCGATGCCAGTGCACCAGGTTCTCCACGGTACGGTGCTCGACCATCACCCCTTTCGGCAGACCGGTGGAACCGGAGGTGTAGATCACATAGGCCAGGTGCGCCGGCGTCAGCGCGCCCGGCACGGGATTGTCGACGGACTGCTCCTGCCAGGTGACCCGGTCCAGTTCCAGCACCGGCACCTGCAGGCCCGGCAACCGTCCACGCCACTCGCTCTGGGTCAGCAGCACCGCCGGTGCGCTGTCTTCGAGCAGGTAACGCTGGCGCTCATCCGGCAGGGCCGGATCGACCGGCACATAACCGGCCCCGGCCTTGAGAATCGCCAACAGGCCCACCAGCATCTGCGGGCCACGACGGACCGAGATCGCCACCCGATCATCCGGCTGCACGCCCAGCGTGCGCAGATGGTGGGCCAACCGGTTGGCCTGGCGATTGAGCTCGCGGTAGCTGAGCGTCGCGTCGCCCTGCACCACCGCCAGCGCCTCTGGCCGACGCTCGGCCTCGGCCTCGAACAGACCATGGACGGTCTGGCCCTGCGGGAAACCGGCGGCACTGGCATTGAAGCCCACCAGCAGTTGCCGGCGCTCTGCCGCCGGCAGGATCGCCAGACGGTTCAGGGCAAGCGCGCCCCCCTGCTCCAGTGCCTCGGCCAACTGCTCCAGGGCACCCTGCATGTACCCGGCCACGCGCCGCGCGCCGACCGAAGTCGCCGCCAGCACCCGCAGCCGGAAGTCGAGACCGAGGTCATCGACACTCAGGGTCAGCGGATAGTTGGTGCGCTCCTCGCCGCCCAGCAGGTGAATACCCTGCCAGACATCCCCGGCCTCTGCCGGCAACGCGTCGTGGGCGCTATGGCGGTAGTTGAGCAGGGCACTGAATAGCGGCAGCGCAGGCTCCACCGCGCTGCAGCGCTGGGCCAGGGCCAGCGAGGCATGCTCATGGCCCAGCAGTGCGGTCAGGCGCTCGTGGGTGGCCTTGACCCCTTCACGTACCGCCGTACCGTCCACCTCGACCCGCAGCGGCAGGGTATTGATGAACATCCCCAGGGCCCGGTCGGCCCCCTCGCCGCCCTGCATGCGACCCATCAGCACCGTGCCGAACACCACCCGGTCCTTGCCGGCGGTGACGCCCAGCACGCGCGCCCAGGCCAGGTGCATCAGGCTCGCCGCACTGACCCCGAGCAGGCGGGCCTGCTCACGCAGCCGGCGGCTCAGGGCCTCGGCCAGCATCAGCGGTGCTTCCTCGATGTCCCGGCCATCGCCCTGCACGTCCTGCAGGCCGAACGGCAGGGTCGGCTCGTCGATATCGCCCAGCATGTCGCGGAAGAACGCCTCGTGCTCCTGCTCGCTGCCCCCCAGGCGCGCCTGGGCCACATAGTTGCGATACGGCACCGGCGCGGCCAGGCCCTCGCCGCCGCGCTGCAACAGCGCATGCATTTCCTCGACTACCACCGCCATGGCGGTATGGTCCAGTGCCAGGTGGTGGAACATCAGGATCGCGACGATGCGCCGGTTCAGCGGATCGTTGGCATACACCAGTTGCAGCAGCGGCGCCTGACGGATATCCAGGCGGTAGCGGCGGGTCTCGAAGCGCTGCTGCAACTGCTCCAGCACGTCCCCGGCCGCCGGGTCGAGCAGCAGCTCCTGCACCGGCAGTTTGGCCTGCCGGCGCACCAGTTGCAACGGCCGCTCCAGGCCGTCCCAGTGCACGCTGGTACGCAGAATGTCGTGGCGGTCGACCACCTGCTGCAAGGCCTCGATCACCGCCTGCAGATGCACCCGGCTGTCGAAGGCCATCTGCGATTGCAGCAGGTACGGATCGCCCTGTCCGGCACTCATGTGGTGATAGAGAATGCCTTCCTGCAACGGCGCCAGCGGGTAGATGTCCTGCACGTTGGCCGCCCCGCCGGGTACCGTGGCGACGAGACGATCGATGCTCGCCTGGTCCAGTTCCACCAGGGGCAGCAGTTGCGGGGTGATGTGCTGGCAACCGACCTCGATCAGGTTGCGCGGTACCTCGATCTCGCGACCGCTGCCGATGGCGGCGGCCAGGGCCGCCAGGGTCGGCTGGCTGAACAGCACCCGCACGTCGGCACTGAGGCCGGCCTGGCGCATGCGCTCGATCAGCGTCACCGCCAGCAGCGAGTGGCCGCCCAGTTCGAAGAAGTGGTCGTGGCGACCCACCTGTTCGACCTTGAGCACCTCGGCCCAGATCCGCGCCAGGGCGGTTTCCACCTCCCCTTGCGGGGCTTCGAACGCCCGACTCGACAGCGCGGCCTGGTCCGGTGCCGGCAGCGCCCGGCGGTCGAGCTTGCCGTTGGCGGTCAGCGGCAAGGCGTCGAGCTGCACGTAGGCCGAAGGCACCATGTAGTCCGGCAACTGTGCCTGCAGGTGATTGCGCAGCGCTTCGACATCCGGCGCCGCGCCGGCCACGGCAGCGGTGAACCAGGCCACCAGGCGCTTGTCGCCCGGCGCGAGTTCACGCACCAGCACCGCCACATCGCGCACCTGCGGATGGCGGCCCAGGCGGGTCTCGATCTCGCCCAGCTCGATGCGGAAACCACGCAGCTTGACCTGATTGTCGTTACGGCCCAGATACTCCAGGTTGCCGTCGGCACGCCAGCGCACCAGGTCGCCGCTGCGGTACATCAGGCCCTGGGAACTGGGGCTGAACGGATCGACGAGGAACTTCTCGGCGCTCAGTTGCGGCTGGTTCAGGTAGCCCAGGGCAACCCCGAGGCCACCGATGTACAACTCACCGACCACGCCGACCGGCACCGGCTGCTGGCGGGCGTCGAGCACATAGGCGCGTGTGTTGCCGATGGGCCGGCCGATCGGAATGCTGCCGCCCTCGACTGCGGTGATTTCGAAGGTGGTCGAGAAGGTGGTGGCTTCGGTCGGTCCGTAACCGTTGAGCAGATGCTGTGGCGCACCGTCGCGCAGCACCCGCTCGACCACCGCGGGGTCGAGCACATCGCCACCGACGATCAGGTAGCGCAGGCCGCGCAAGGCCGCCAGCAGGCCATCGGCATGCTGGTGGAACAGGCCGGCGGTCATCCACAGCACACTGATCCGCTGCTCGCGCAGCAGGTTCGCCAGGGCCTCGCGGGACAGCAGCACGTCCTGTTCGACCACCACCGCACAGCCGCCGTTGAGCAGTGGCGCCCAGACTTCCAGGGTGCTGGCGTCGAACGCCGGGTTGGAGGCGAAGGCCACCCGGTCCTGCTCATTGAACTCGGCATAGCCGTTGTTGAGCACCAGCCGGCTGACCGCCCGATGGGGCACCAGGACCCCCTTGGGCGTACCGGTGGAGCCGGAGGTGTACATGATGTAGGCCGCCGACTCGCTCGACTGCCGCAAGCGTGGGTCATGGTCCGGCTGGCCGTCGAGATCGAGCTGGTCGAGATCGACACGCCGGACCGGATAGCCGAGCGTCTCGCTGCTGCGGGTCAGCAACAGCAGCGCCTGGCTATCCTCGATCATGAAGGCCTGGCGCTCGGCCGGTGCGTTGATGTCCAGCGGCACATAGACCGCCGCACACTTGCTGATCGCCAGTTGGCTGACCAGCAGGTCCGCCGAGCGCTCCAGCAGGATCGCCAGATGATGGCCGGGCCTCACGCCCAGGCCGATCAGATGATGGGCCAGGCGGTTGGCACGACGGTTGAGTTCGCCATAGTCGAGCACCTGCTCGCCATGGATGAGCGCCGTCGCGTGCGGACGGGCCTCGGCCCGTGCCTCGAACAGGCTGTGCAGGGTCTGCTCGACGGGATAGCGGCGTTCGGTGGCGTTGAAGCCGTGCAGCAGGTGCTCGCGCTCCTGCGGCGGCAGCATCGGCAGCGTCTGCAGCGGCGTCGTCGGCGCGTGCTCCAGGGCATCGACCAGATGCTGCAGGGTCGTGCGCAGGTAGCCGCCGATCCGTTCCAGACCGAGTTCGGCCGGAGCCTGGATCTTGAACGAGAAGTCCTCGCCCAGGTCATCGACGTTGAGCACCAGCGGATAGTTGCTGCGCTCGCGCGCCTGCAGCAGGCGGATGCCGTCCCAGGTCGCCGCCTGCTGCGCCGAAGTCTCGCCCGCGGCGCTATGACGGTAGTTGAACAGGCTGCTGAACAGCGGCAGCGAAGCCGGCACGCCGCTGCAACGCTGGGCCAGGGCCAGCGAGGCGTGCTCGTGGCCGAGCAGTTGCGACAGCCGCCCGTGAGTGGTGCGCAGGGCTTCGCGGACGCCGACGGAACCCACACTGACCCGCAACGGCAAGGTGTTGATGAACATCCCCAGCGCACGGTCGGCCCCTTCGCCGCCCTGCATCCGCCCCAGCAGTACGGTGCCGAATACTACCTCCTCGCGCCCCGACACCTGCCCCAGCACCCGGGCCCAGGCCAGGTGCAGCAGGCTGGCGGCACTCACGCCGAGCTGGCGGGCCTGCCCACGCAGGCGTCGGCTCAAGGCCGTGTCCAGGGGCACTGGCAGTTCCTCGATATCGCGGCCATCGCCAGCGACTTCCTGCAGGCCGAAGGCCAGGGTCGGCTCGTCGATATCGCCGAGCATCCCGCGGAAGAACGCCTCGTGCTGGGCCTCGCTGGTGCCCAGGCGGGTCTGCGCCACCTGGTTGCGGTAAGGCACCGGGGCTGCCAGTTGCGCCATCCGCCCTTCCAGGCTGGCGCTCATCTCGTGCACCAGCACGTCCAGAGCGGTGTGATCCAGCAGGATGTGGTGGAACAGCAGGATGCCGAACCAGCGGTCGGCCTGCTCGTCATGGGCATAGGCCAGGCGCAGCAGCGGCGCCTGGTTGAGGTCCAATCGGTAGTGGCGTGGATCGAAGCGCCGCTGCAGTTGCCCCAGGGCATCGCCGCCGTGCGGATCGCTGTCGATCCGTTCGAGCGCCAGAGGCGCCCGGCGCCAGACCACCTGCACCGGTTCGCCCAGGCCTTGCCAATGCACGCTGGTACGCAGGATGTCGTTGCGCTCGATCACCGCGTCGAGCGCGTGGACGAAGGCGTGCAACGGCTTCAGCCCGGCGAACTCGAACTGGGCCTGCATCACATAGGGGTCGCCGACACTCGTCGCCAGGTGGTGATAGAGAATGCCCGCCTGCAACGGCGCCAGGCCGTAGATATCCTGCACATTGGCCACGCCGCCGGGGATGCTTTCCACCAGACGGTCGATGGACGCCTGGTCGAGATCGGCCAGGGGCAGCAGGTCCGGTGTGATGCGCGGGCAATCGACGGCGATGCGGTTGGCCGGCACCTGCACCTCGACCTGACCACCCACGGCCGCCGCCAGGGCCGCCAGGGTCGGCTGGCCGAACAGCACCCGCACATCGGCCGCCAGGCCCTGCTGGCGCATGCGCTCGATCAGCTTGACCGCCAGCAGCGAATGCCCTCCCAGTTCGAAGAAGTTGTCGTGGCGCCCGACCTGCCCGACCCGGAGCACTTCGGCCCAGATGCGCGCCAGGGCGACTTCCACCTCGCCTTGCGGCGCCTGGTATTCGCGCACGACCAGGGCCGCCTGGTCCGGCGCCGGCAGCGCCTTGCGATCGAGCTTGCCGTTGGGGCTCAGCGGCAGCGCCGCCAGGTGCACGAACAGCGCCGGAACCATGTAGTCCGGCAGTTGCTCCAGCAGATGGGCCCGCAGCGCATCGATGTCCTGGACATCGGCCGCCGTGTAGTAGGCCACCAGGCGCTTGTCGCCCGCGACGTCCTCACGGGCCACCACCACTGCCTCCTGAATCGCCGGGAAAGCGCTCAGGCGCGCCTGGATCTCGCCCAGCTCGATACGCAGGCCGCGGATCTTCACCTGGTCGTCGTTACGCCCCAGGTATTCAATATTGCCGTCCGCCAGGTAGCGGCCGATGTCACCGGTGCGGTACATGCGGGCTTCGGCGGCCGGGCTGAACGGATCCTTCAGGAAGCGCTCGGCGGTCAGCTCGGGACGGTTCAGGTAACCGCGCGCCACCTGTACGCCACCGATGTACAACTCGCCCACCACGCCCATGGGCACCGGCTGCAGTTGCGCATCCAGCAGGTACATCCGGGTGTTGGCGATCGGCTTGCCGATCGGCGTGTTGTCCGGGGTCTGTGCGAGCGGTTCGCTGCACTCCCAGGCCGTCACGTCCACCGCGGCCTCGGTCGGGCCGTAGAGATTGTGCAACCCGGCGTGCGGCAACTGCGCCTTGAACCGGCGCACCACACTGCCCGGCAGCGCCTCGCCGCTGCAGATCACCCGCTTGACGCCACCGCACAGGGCGCTGTCGCCATGGGCGAGGAAGACGTCGAGCATCGACGGTACGAAATGCAGGGTGGTGATGCGCTCGGCCGCGATCACCTCACTGAGGTAGACCGGGTCCTTGTGCCCTTCCGGACGGGCCATCACCAGCCGTGCGCCGCTGAACAGCGTCCAGAAGAACTCCCACACCGACACGTCGAAGCTGAACGGGGTCTTCTGCAGCACCGCGTCGTCAGGGGTCAGGCCATACTTGTCCTGCATCCACAGCAGACGGTTGACCACCGCCGCGTGTTCGTTGATCACACCCTTGGGCTGGCCGGTGGAACCGGAGGTGTAGATCACGTAGGCACTGTGCCGTGGGCTGAGTCGTGGAACCTGCGGATTGCTGTCCGGCTGATGGGCCCAGACGTTGTTCTCCAGGTCGATCACCGGCACGGCCAGCTCGCCCAGCAAGCCGCGGGTACGGCCCTGTACCAACACGACGAGCGGCGTGCTGTCGGCCAGCATGTAGGCGATCCGTTCCTGCGGATAAGCCGGATCCAGTGGCACGTAGGCACCACCGGCCTTGAGGATCGCCAGCAGGCCGATGACCATGTCCAGGCCGCGTTCGACGCAGATCGCCACCCGCGCATCCGGCCCCACGCCCTGCTCGCGCAGGTGATGGGCCAGCTGGTTGGCGCGGCGGTTCAATTGGTCGTAGCTCAGCCACTGCTCGCCGGCCTGCACGGCCGGAGCCTGGGCTGCCTGTACGACCCGGGCCTCGAACAACCCGTGCAGGGTCTGTTCGAGATCGTAGTCGACCGCGGTGGCATTGAGCCCGTCGAGCAGTTGCGCACGCTCGGCCGCGCCCAGCACCGGCAGGCGCTCGACGGCCAACTGCGGCTCGAACTCCAGGGCCTGCACCAGCGCCTCCAGCGCCACCTGCATGTAGTCGCAGATCCGCTGCGCGCCCACTTCGGCCACCTGGGCGACCAGGCGGAAGGCATCGCCCAGATCGTCGACGTTCAGGCTCAGCGGGAAGTTGGTGCGCTCCTCGCTGGTCAGCACCTCGATGCCCTGCCAGGCCTGGCGGGTTTCGGCATCCGGCTCGCCCGCGCTGCCGTGGCGATAGTTGAGCATGGCACTGAACAGCGGCAGCGGCGCCGCCACCCCACTGCAACGCTGGGCCAGGGCCAGCGAGGCGTGCTCGTGACCGAGCAGCGCGGTGAGCCGGTCATGGGTCGCCTTGACTGCGTCGCGTACCGACGCGGCATCGATATCGACCCGCAGCGGCAAGGTATTGATGAACATCCCCAGGGCGCGGTCGCTGCCGGCACCGCCCTGCATGCGACCGAGCAGAACGGTACCGAACACCACCGACGAGCGGCCACTGGTGGCCGCCAGTACCCGGGCCCAGGCCAGATGGAACAGGCTCGCGGCGCTCACCCCCAGCAGCCGGGCCTGGGCCCGCAGGCGCAGATTCAGGTCGACCGGCAGCCGCTGGCTGGTCTCCTCGATGGCCCGGCCATCGCCCTGCACATCCAGCAGGCCGAATGGCAGGGTCGGCTCGTCGATATCGCCCAGTTGCTCGCGGAAGAAGGCTTCGTGCTCCTCCTCACTGACACCCAGGCGCGCCTGGGCCACGTAGTTGCGATAAGGCACCGCCGCGCCCAGCGGCTCGACCCGCCCCAGCAGGCCGGCCTGCATTTCCTCGCTGACCACCTCAAGGGCGGTATGGTCCAGCACCAGGTGATGGAACAGCAGCACCGCCACCGTGCGTTGATGCACAGCATCGTAGCCGTGCACCAGGCGGATCAGCGGCGCCTGGTTCAGATCCAGGCGATAGTGGCGGGCGTCGAAACGCGCCTGCAACTGCTCCAGCGCATCGCCGGCCGCCGGCTCCAGGGCCACCTCCTCGACCACCAGCCCGGCCTTGCGCCAGACCACCTGCACCGGCTGGTCCAGGCCCTCCCAGAGCATGCCGGTACGCAGGATATCGTGGCGATCGATGACCTGTTGCAGGGCGGCGGCAAAGGCCTGCAGGCGCTGCGGATCGTCGAAGGCCATCTGCGATTGCAGCAGGTACGGGTCGCCCTGCTCCGCACTCAGGTGGTGATAGAGAATGCCTTCCTGCAGCGGTGCCAGCGGGTAGATGTCCTGCACGTTGGCCGCGCCACCGGGCACGCTGGCGACGATGCGGTCGATGCTCGCCTGGTCCAGTTCGATCAACGGCAGCAGGTCCGGCGTAATCTGCCGGCAATCGGCTGGAATGCGGTTTTCCGGTACCGTCACCGCCCGCCCGCTGCCCACCGCCGCGGCCAGCGCCGCCAGGCTCGGCTGGCTGAACAGCACGCGAATGTCGGCACTCAGGCCGGCCTGGCGCATGCGCTCGATCAGCGTCACCGCCAGCAGCGAATGGCCGCCCAGTTCGAAGAAGTGATCGTGGCGTCCCACCCGCTCGACCTTGAGCAGGTCGGCCCAGATCCGGGCCAGGCGGGTCTCGACCTCGCCCACCGGGGCCACGTATTCGCGGCTGGACAGCGCGCCCTGGTCCGGTGCCGGCAACGCCTTGCGATCCGGCTTGCCGTTGGGGCTCAGGGGCAGTGCCGGCAGGTGCACGAACAGCGTCGGCAGCATGTATTCCGGCAGGTAGCCCAGCAGGTGGGCCCGCAGGTCGTCGACCGCCTGCGCCTCGCTCGCGGTGTAGTAGGCGACCAGACGCGGGTCGCCCGGCAGGTCCTCGCGGACCATCGCCACCGCAGCTGTCAACGCCGGGTGCTCGGCCAGCCGCGCCTGCACCTCGCCCAGTTCGATACGCAGGCCGCGCAGCTTGACCTGGTCGTCGTTGCGGCCGAGGAATTCGAGGTTGCCGTCGAGGCGGTAGCGCACCAGGTCGCCGGTGCGATACAGGCGCTCGCCGGCCACGAACGGGCTGTCGATGAAGCGCTCGGCACTGAGTTCGGCCAGGCCGATGTAGCCGCGGGCCACCCCGACGCCGCCGATGTGCAGTTGGCCGCTGACCCCCAGCGGTACCGGCTGATCCCGGGCGTCCAGGACATAAAGGCGGGTGTTGTCGATCGGCCGGCCGATCGGCAGTTGTGAATCCGGGACCGCTGCGTCCGGCTCCAAGGTCCACACGGTACTGTCCACCGTGGCCTCGGTCGGCCCGTAGACGTTGTGCAAGCGCACCCAGGGCAGGCGTGCGCGCACCGCCTGGGCCAGCGCCGAGGTCAGCTCGCCGCCGCCACAGAACACGTCGGTCAGGCTGTGGCACTGGCCGGCCGCTTCCACGTCAAGGAACTGCTGCAGCATCGCCGGAACGAACTGGATCACGCTGACCTGTTGCTCACGCACCAACTGCGCCAGGTAGGCCGGGTCGCGATGCCCCTCGGGGCGTGCCAGTACCAGGCGCAGGCCGGCGCTGAGCGGCCAGAACAGCTCCCATACCGAGGCGTCGAAGCTGAAGGGCGTCTTGTGCAGCAGCGCGCCCTGCGCATCCTTGCCATGCAGTCGGGAACTCCACTGCACCAGGTTGCACAGACCACGATGTTCCACCGCCACCCCTTTGGGGGTACCGGTGGAACCGGAGGTGTAGATCACGTAGGCCAGGTCCGAGGCCTGCACCGGCGCCAGGTTGGCCTCGGCGCGATCAGCCCAGACATTGCGGTCGAGGTTGATCAGCGGTACCGCAACGCTGCCCAGGCGCGCGAGGGTGACGTCCTGCGCCAGCACCACCCGCGGCGCGCTGTCCTTGAGCATGTAGGCGATCCGCTCCTGCGGATAGCCCGGGTCCAGCGGCACATAGGCACCGCCGGCCTTGAGGATCGCCAGCAACCCGACCAGCATCTCCACGCCGCGCTCGACGCAGATCGCCACCCGCTCATCCGGCCCCACCCCCTGCTCGCGCAGGTAATGGGCCAGACGGTTGGCGCGTCGGTTCAGTTCCCGATAGCTCAGTGACTGACCGTCCGCCACCAGGGCCAGCGCCTCTGGCGCGCGCTCGACACGGGCCTCGAACAAGCCATGGATCGACGGGTCGAGAGCGTGGTCGACCGCGCTGGCATTGAGCCCGGACACCAGTTGCTCGCGCTCCCCGGCCGGCAGCACCGGCAGGCGGTTCACCGCCGTACCGGGCTGTTGCTCCAGGGCCTCGACCAGCGACTCCAGGGCCGTCTCCATCAGCTCGCAGATGCGTTGCGCGCCCACCGAGGCCAGGGTCAGGGCGATCAGCCGGAAGCCTTCGCCCAGGTCGTTGACACTCAGGCTCAGCGCATAGTTGGTCCGGCCATCACTGGCCAGGGTCTCGATCCCCGGCCAGGCGGCCTGCTCCTCGTCGCGGCTCTGGCGGTAGTTGAGCATGGCACTGAACAACGGCGCCGGCGCCGCCACGGCACTGCAACGCTGGGCCAGCGCCAGCGAGGCGTGTTCATGTCCCATCAGCCCGGTGAGCCGGGCGTGGGTGGCCATGACCGCGGCCCTGGCCGGGGTGGCGTCGATGTCCACCCGCAATGGCAGGGTATTGATGAACATCCCCAGCGCCCGGTCGGCGCCCTGCCCCCCCTGCATCCGGCCCAGCAGCACCGTGCCGAACACCACCTGCTCGCGACCGGAAGTGGCCGCCAGCACCTGGCCCCAGGCCAGGTGGAACAGGCTCGCCGCCGTGACCCCGAGCGCCCGGGCACGAGCGCGCAGGCGACGGCTCAGCCCCTCCGGCAACGGCCGGGCGACCTCCTCGATATCACGGCCATCGTTCTGCACGTCCTGCAGGCCGAAGGGCAAGGTCGGTTCGTCGATGCTACCCAGCATCTCGCGGAAGAATGCCTCGTGCTCCGCCTCGCTGACACCCAGGCGCGCCTGGGCCACATGGTTGCGATACGGCACCGGTTCGCTCAGCACGGCCTCCTGGCCGAGCAGGCCGGCCCGCATTTCCTGGAGCACCACCTTGAGCGCGGTGTGGTCCAGCACCAGGTGATGGAACAGCAACGCCGCGACGGTGCGCTGGCGCCGTGCATCGTAAGCATGCACCAGGCGGATCAGCGGTGCCCGGCTCAGGTCCAGACGGTAGTGGCGCGAATCGAAACGGCTGTGCAACTGCTCCAGCACATCGCCGTCGGCCGGCTCCAGCGACAACGCCTGGACCGCCAGTTCGGCCCGGCGCCAGACCACCTGCACCGGCTGCTCCAGGCCTTCCCAGAGGAAACCGGTACGCAGGATGTCGTGGCGGTCGATGACCTGCTGCAAGGCGCCGGCGAAGGCCTGTAGGCGTTGCGGGCTGTCGAAGGCCAGCCGCGACTGCAACACGTAGGGGTCGCCCTGCCCGGCACTGAGATGGTGATAGAGGATGCCTTCCTGCAACGGCGTCAGCGGGTAGATATCCTGCACGTTGGCCGCGCCGCCCGGCACGCTGGCCACGATCCGGTCGATGGCCGCCTGGTCCAGTTCGACCAGCGGCAGCAGCTCGGGCGTGATGCGCTGGCAATCGGCGGCAATACGATTTTCCGGTACCTGCAGCTCGCGGCCATGGCCAATCGCCGCGGCGAGGCCGGCCAGGGTCGGCTGACTGAACAGCGCACGCACGTCGGCGTTGAGGCCGGCCTGGCGCATGCGTTCGATCAGCGTCACCGCCAGCAGCGAGTGCCCGCCCAGTTCAAAGAAGTGATCGTGCCGCCCCACCTGCCCGACCTGCAGCAGCTCGGCCCAGATCTGCGCCAGGGTGGTTTCCACCGCCCCCTGCGGCGCCTCGTAGCCACGGCTGAGCAAGGCGCTCTGGTCCGGCGCCGGCAGCGCCTTGCGGTCGAGCTTGCCATTGGCGGTCAGCGGCAGCGCCTCGAGCTGCACATAGGCCGAGGGCACCATGTAATCCGGCAACTGCTCCTGCAGGTAATCGCGCAGCGCTTCGGGATCGGGCGTTTGAGCCGCCCCCTCGGCGCTGAACCAGGCCACCAGGCGCTTGTCACCGGGGGCGACCTCACGCACCAGCACGGCCACGTCGCGGACCTGCGGATGGCGTCCCAGGCGGGTCTCGATCTCGCCCAGCTCGATACGGAAGCCGCGGATCTTCACCTGGTTGTCGTTGCGCCCCAGATACTCCAGATTGCCGTCGGCACGCCAGCGCACCAGGTCGCCGGTCCGGTACATCGAACCGCCGGCGAATGGATCGGCCATGAATGTTTCGGCGCTCAGCTCAGGCTGGTTCAGATAGCCCCTGGCAACCCCTGCGCCAGCCACGTACAGCTCACCCACCGCACCCACCGGCACCGGCTGCTGCCGGGCATCGAGCACATAGGCCCGGCTGTTGCCGATGGGCCGGCCGATCGGAATGCTGCCACCCTCGACCGTGGTGATCTCGTAGGTGGTGGAGAACGTGGTCGCTTCGGTCGGACCGTAGCCGTTGAGCAGGTGTTGTGGCGCGCCGTCACGCAGCACCCGTTCGATCACTGCCGGGTCGAGCACGTCGCCCCCGACGATCAGGTAGCGCAGGGCCCGGAAACTTTCCATCAGGCCATCGGCATACTGGTGGAACAGCCCGGCGGTCATCCACAGCACGCTGACCGCCTGCTCGCGCAGCAGGTTCGCCAGGGCGTCGCGGGACAGCAGCACATCCTGGTCGACCACCACCACGCAGCCGCCATTGAGCAGCGGCGCCCAGACTTCCAGGGTGCTGGCGTCGAACGCCGGGTTGGCGGCGAAGGCCACCCGGTCCCGCTCGTTGAACTCGGCATAACCGTTGTTCAGCACCAATCGCGCGACCGCCCGGTGCGGCACCAGTACGCCCTTGGGGGTACCGGTGGAGCCGGAGGTGTACATGATGTAGGCCAGCGCCTCGGCCGACTGCGGCAGATCCGGGTCATCGGTCGCCAGCGCCTCGACGGCCAGCCGGTCCAGCTCGATGCGTCGTACGCCGTGCTCGTCCGGCTGGTCGTGGGTGGTCAGCAGCCACGACGCCTGGCTGTCCTCGAGCATGAAACGCTGGCGCTCGAGCGGTGCGTTGATATCCAGCGGCACGTAGGCCGCGGCGCATTTGCTGATCGCCAGTTGGCTGACCAGCAGGTCCGCCGAGCGCTCCAGCAGGATCGCCAGGTGCTCGCCCGGTCGTACGCCGAGCCCCAGCAGATGATGGGCCAGGCGGTTGGCACGGCGGTTGAGTTCGCCATAGCCGAGCACCTGCTCGCCATGGACCACCGCCGGCGCATCCGGGTGGGCCGCGGCACGAATCTCGAACAGCCGGTGCAGGGTCTGCTCGCTCGGGTAGTCGCGTTGGCGGGCATTGAAGTCGAACAGGACCTGCTGCCGCTCCGCCGCCGGCAGGACCGACAGTTGGCCGAGGGCCTGTTCCGGAGCCTGTTCCAGTGCCAGCACCAGGTGTTCCAGCGCAGCGCACATGTAGTCGGCCATGCGCTGCGCCCCCACGGACAGCGCCGCCAGCACGCGCAGCTCGAAGCCGCTGCCGATGTCATCGACACTCAGGGTCAACGGGTAGTTGCTGCGCTCCTCGCCCCCCAGGGACTGGATGCCGTCCCAGAGCCCCTGGCCGGCTGCCGGGCGCTCATCGGCGGCGCTATGACGGTAGTTGAGCAGGGCGCTGAACAGCGGCAGCGACGCCTCCACCGCGCTGCAGCGCTGGGCCAGGGCCAGCGAGGCGTGTTCGTGGGCGAGCAAGGCGGTCAGCCGGGCATGGGTCGCCTTGACCCCGGCACGCACCGACGTGTCGCCGACCTCGACCCGTAGCGGCAGGGTGTTGATGAACATGCCCAGGGCGCGATCGGCGCCCTCGCCGCCCTGCAGGCGGCCCATCAGCACGGTGCCGAACACCACGCTGTCCTTGCCGGAAGTGGCCGCCAGCACCCGGGCCCAGGCCAGGTGCATCAGGCTCGCCACGCTGACCCCGAGCAGGCGTGCCTGCTCGCGCAGCCGGCGGTTCAGTTCGGCGTCGAGCGGCAGCAGGGCCGACTCGATCTCGCGCCCGTCGCCCTGCACGTCCTGCAGGCCGAATGGCAGGGTCGGCTCGTCGATATCGCCGAGCATGTCGCGGAAGAACGCTTCGTGCTCCTGTTCGCTGGCCCCCAGCAGGGCCTGGGCCACGTAGTTGCGATACGGCACCGCCGCGCCCAGGCGCTCGCCCTGCTCCAATAGCAGGCTGCGGATTTCCTGCACCACCACCGCCAGCGCGGTATGGTCCATGGCCAGGTGGTGGAACATCAGCACCGCGACGATCCGCTGCCGCGCCGGGTCCTGCGCATAGGCCAGTTGCATCAGCGGCGCCTGGCGGATGTCCAGGCGATAGGCACGGGCGTCGAAGCGTTGCAGCAGTTGCTCGAGCACCTCGCCACCAGCCGCGTCGAAACGCTCCTCCCGGACCGGCAGTTCGACCTCGCGCCAGACCACCTGCACCGGCTGCTCCAGGCCCTCCCAGAGCACGCTGGTGCGCAGGATATCGTGGCGCCGGACCACCTGCTGCAAGGCGGCGGCGAAGGTCTGCAGACGCTCCAGGCCGTCAAAGGCCAACTGCGCCTGCAACAGGTACGGATCGCCCTGTTCGGCGCTCATGTGGTGATAGAGGATGCCTTCCTGCAACGGCGCCAGCGGGTAGATATCCTGCACATTGGCCGCCCCACCGGGCACCGTCGCGACGATACGGTCGATGCTCGCCTGGTCCAGCTCGATCAGTGGCAACAGGTCCGGGGTAATGTGCCGGCAATCGGCGGGAATGCGATTTTCCGGCACCTCGACTTCGCGGCCGCTGCCGATGGCCGCGGCCAGCGCCGCGAGGGTCGGCTGGCTGAACAGCACCCGCACGTCGGTGCTCAAGCCCACCTGGCGCATGCGTTCGATCAGGATCACCGCCGACAGCGAGTGGCCGCCCAATTCGAAGAAATGGTCGTGGCGTCCGACCCGCTCGACCTTGAGCACTTCGGCCCAGATCCGCGCCAGGGCGGTTTCGACCTCCCCTTGCGGGGCCTCGAACGCCCGGTTCAGCAGCGCCTGCTGGTCCGGTGCCGGCAACGCCCGGCGATCGAGCTTGCCGTTGGCGGTCAGCGGCAGCGCGTCGAGCTGCACATAGGCCGAGGGGATCATGTAGTCCGGCAGGCGGCCCTGCAGGTAGATGTTCAGGGCTTCGATCGCCAGGGCTTCGCTGGCGGTGAACCAGGCCACCAGACGACCATCGCGGACCAGCACCACGGATTCGCCGATGACCTCATGGCTGTTCAGCGCCGCCTCGATTTCACCCGGCTCGATGCGCACCCCGCGGATCTTCAGTTGGTCGTCGTTACGTCCGAGGTAGTCGAGATTGCCATCGGCCAGCCAGCGGGCCTGGTCGCCGGTACGGTAGAGGCGCGCCTGCGGATCGGCGCTGAAGGGATCGCGGATGAAACGTTCGGCGGTCAGATCCGGACGGTTGAGATAACCCCGCGCCACCCCGACACCGCCGATGTACAACTCACCGGCCACGCCAATCGGTACCGGTTGTTGTCGCTCGTCCAGCAGGTAGACCTGGGCATTGGCGATCGGCCTGCCGATATGCAGCACCTGCCCGGCTTCCATCAGGCCGGAGGTCGCCACCACCGTGGCTTCGGTCGGACCGTAGTTGTTGATCACCGCGAAGCGCTGCGCCTGGCTGAACTGACGCAGGCGGTCGCCACCGATTAGCAGGGTGCGCAGGGTCGGGTGCTCAAGTCGTTGGGCGAAGACATGCTCGGCAATCGGCGTCGCCAGGAAGCACACGTCCAGTGGCTGGGCCTGCCACCAGGCCAGCAACCGGTCGATCTCCTGGTGTCCGATATCCTCCGGCGGCAGGTGCAGGGTCGCGCCGACGCACAGCGTCGACCAGACTTCCCAGGCCATGGCGTCGAAACCGAAACCGGCGACACTGGAGGCATGGCCACCGGGCTGCAGGTCGAAGGCCGTGCGGTGCCAGTGCACCAGGTTCTCCACGGTACGGTGCTCGACCATCACCCCTTTCGGCAGACCGGTGGAACCGGAGGTGTAGATCACATAGGCCAGGTGCGCGGGGGTCAACGCGCCCGGCGCCGGGTTGTCGACGGACTGCTCCTGCCAGGTGACCCGGTCCAGCTCCACGACCGGAATCGACAGTGCCGGCAGTTGCCCCCGCCCTTCACTGCGGGTCAGCAAGGCAACCGGTGCGCTGTCTTCGAGCAGGTAACGACGGCGCTCTAGCGGCAGGCTCGGATCGACCGGCACATAACCGGCCCCGGCCTTGAGGATCGCCAGCAGCCCGACCAGCAGTTGCGGGCCGCGCTGCAGGCTGATGGCAACGCGGTCATCCGGTTGCACACCCAGCGTACGCAGATGGTGAGCCAGTTGGTTGGCCTGGCGATTGAGCTCGCCGTAGCTCAGTGAAGTTTCGCCCTGCACCATGGCCACCGCCTCGGGCAAGCGCTCGACCTGGGCCTCGAACAGGCCATGCACGGTGTGCCCGCGCGGGAAGTCGACCGCGCTGCCGTTGAACGCCACCAGCACCTGCTCGCGCTCTGCCGCCGGCAGGATCGCCAGGCTGTTCAGCGCCGTATCCGGAGCCTGCTCCAGGGCCTGCTGCAGGGCCTGCAGCGCGTTGCGCATCATTTCGCAGAGCCGCTGCGCGCCTGCCGCTGCCACGACGTGAACGGTCAGGCGGAAGTCTTCGCCGAGGTCGTCGACACTCAGGCTCAACGGATAGTTGCTGCGCTCCCGGGCGCCCAGCACCTGCACGCCCTCGGCGACGTCGATCACCTCGGCGGCATCGCCCGCGGCGCTGTGGCGATAGTTGAGCATGGCGCTGAACAGCGGCGTCGGCGCGCTCACGCCGCTGCAACGCTGGGCCAGGGCCAGGGACGCCTGCTCGTGGTCGAGCAGCGCGGTCAGGCGCTCATGGGTGGCGAGCACCCCGGCTCGCACGCCCTGCCCGTCCACGTCGATCCGCAGCGGCAGGGTGTTGATGAACATGCCCAGGGCCCGTTCGGCGCCCTCGCCGGCATCCATCCGGCCGAGCAGCACGGTCCCGAAAACCACCGCCTCGCGACCGGACAGGCTGCCCAGCACCCGCGCCCAGGCCAGGTGCATCAGGCTCGCCGCGCTGACCCCGAGCTGCCGTGCCTGGTTGCGCAGGCGCAGGCTCAGGCCGGGCTCCAGGGTCAACCGGCCCTCCTCGGTGCCGATGCCATCATCCGCGACTTCGCGCAGCCCGAAGGGCAAGGTCGGCTCGTCGATGTCACCCAGCATGTGGCGGAAAAAGCTTTCGTGCGCGGCTTCGTCGAGGCTCATCCGCGCGCGGGCCAGATAATCGCGGAACGCGACCGCCGGCGGCACCTGCCCGGCCTCCCCGCGCAGGCAGGCGGCGATCTCCTGGCGCACCACGTCCAGCCCGGTGTGGTCCATGACCATGTGATGGAACAGCAACAGCGCGACCACCCGCCGGTTGGCCTCATCCTCAGCGAACACCAGCCTCAGCAATGGCGCCTGGCGCAGGTCGAGGCGGTAGTCGCGGGCATCGTGGGCCTCGCGCAGACGGGCCAGCACATCGCCGTCCAGGGTCTGCGGCCGGTATTGCTCGCAGACCAGCGGCGCCTCGCGCCAGACCACCTGCAGCGGCTCGTCCAGGCTTTCCCAGGCGATCGAGGTGCGCAGGATATCGTGCCGGCCGATCACCCATTGCAGGGCCTCGGCGAAACGCTCCAGGCGCTCGCGGCTGTCGAAGGCGAACTGCGCCTGCAGCACGTAGGGGTCGCCCTGGGGGGCGGACAGATGGTGGTAGAGCATGCCGCTCTGCAGGGGCGCCAGCGGGTAGATGTCCTGCAGGTTCGCCGCGCCGCCGGGAACCGTGGCGACGATGCGGTCGATGGCCTCCTGGTCCAGGCTCACCAGCGGCAGCATGTCCGGGGTGATGCGAAAGGCCGGGCTCAGCCAGTCGCCATCATGTCGGGCCACCAGCTCCAGCAACTGGGCCTTGTAACGGCTCAACTGGTCCCACAGCGCATCGTCCAGCGCATCGTCGTTACCCAGGATCACCAGATCGTCATCTTCCCTTTGAAGACGGATCGCATGGGTGGAAATAACTGCCATCAATTCACTGAACTGCATAGTGAGACCTGCTTTAAATTCGGAAACGGTTGACGAGAAAGTCCATTTTCAAAGGCAACGTGTCAGCGGTACGGCGCGCCCTTGTACTGGCGGAGCGGCATTTCTGGCCGGCTCGCACAGGAGGTTGAAGGAAAAATGGCGTCAATTAGCCATCACTGTTTCGGTATTTGAGAAACTAAATCATCCGCATGGCAGTGGCTGACACGGCAAGCGGGGACACCCCCCGACATCTGTCCCGGGCTGGAGGGGTCTTTGCGGAACTTTTTGAGAGGAGGGAGTGAAGGGTCGCCCAAGGCGGATCGTCGGAATGCCGCCCACGACAAGCCGGCTCCGACAGGGACCGCGTCATGCCCGGAATGAGCGCATGACACGAGCCCCGTGGGAGCCGGCTGGCTGGCGATAGCGGTCTTGCTGCCACCGCGCAGCAAGTCAGCGCAGCGTCACCGCTACAGGCGACGCTTGCGGTTCAGGGTCGGAATGGTGGTCGCCGGCACCTGTACCTGCTGCACGCGGCCGACGGACTTGGCCGCCAGTGCCGCCAGGGTCGGCTGGCTGAACACCTCCCGCGCATCGGCATTCAGTCCCGCCTGGCGCATCCGCGCCACCAGACTGACCGCCAGCAGCGAGTGCCCGCCCAGCTCGAAGAAGTGGTCGTTGCGCCCTACCCGCTCGATCTTCAGCACCTCGGCCCAGATCTCGGCCAGGGCGATCTCCACCGGACCACGAGGCGCCTCGTAGTCGCGACTGATCACCGCATCCTGGCCCGGCGCCGGCAAGGCCCGCCGATCGAGCTTGCCGTTGGGACTCAACGGCAGCACGTCGAGCTGCACGTAGGCCGAAGGCACCATGTAGTCCGGCAGCAGCCCCAGCAGGTAGCCACGCAGCGCCTCGATCGTCGGCACCTGGCCGGCCACCCGTGCCGTGAAGTAGGCCACCAGCCGCTCGTCACGCATCAGCACCGCCACTTCGCGCAGCGCCTCATGCGACAGCAGCGCCGCCTCGATCTCGCCCAGTTCCAGGCGCAAGCCATGCAGCTTCACCTGGAAGTCGTCCCGGCCGAGGAACTCGAGGTTGCCATCGGCGCGGTAACGCACCAGGTCGCCCGTCCGGTACAGGCGATCACCCGCCACGAACGGACTGTCGATGAAGCGTTCGGCCGTCAGCTTCGCCAGGCCGAGGTAGCCGCGGGCGACACCGACACCGCCGATATGCAGTTGCCCGCTCACCCCCAGTGGTACCGGCCGATCATGGGCATCGAGCACGTACACCCGGGTGTTGCAGATCGGCCGGCCGATCGGCAGTTGCAGCGCCGGTACCGGCGCGCCCGGCTCCAGGGTCCAGGCGGTGCTGTCGACCGTGGCCTCGGTCGGGCCATAGACGTTGTGCAGGCGCACCTGCGGCAACTTCGCCTGCACCGCCTGGGCCAACGCCGCCGTCAGTTCACCACCGCCACAGAAGACGTCCGTCAGGCTGGTGCACTGGCTGACCTCGCCCTGCTCGAGGAACTGCTGCAGCATCGCCGGTACGAACTTGATCACACGGATCCGCTGCTCGCGCACCAGGCGCACCAGGTAGTCCGGATCGCGATGCCCGTCGGGCCGCGCCAGCACCAGGCGCATGCCGACGGTCAGCGGCCAGAAGAACTCCCAGATCGAACCGTCGAAACTGAACGGCGCCTTCTGCAGCAGGCCACTGTTGCCCATGTCCGGGCACAGCTTCGAACTCCAGTGCATCAGGTTGCACAGGCCACGGTGTTCGAGCGCAACGCCCTTGGGCGTGCCGGTGGAACCGGAGGTATAGATCACATAGGCCAGGTTCGACGGGCCGAGGTCGGCGATCACCGGGTCGCTGACCGGGCGGTCGTGCCAGGTGTTGCGGTCGAAATCGACCAGCGGGAGGGTCACCGACCCCAACAGGTCGCGCGTCGCCTGGTGCACCAGCACCGCCACCGCCGAGCTGTCCTGCAACATGTAGACCAGGCGCTCCAGCGGATAGCCCGGATCCAACGGCAGATAGACACCACCGGCCTTGACGATCGCCCACAGGCCGATGACCAGCTCCGGTCCACGCTCGACGCAGATCGCCACCCGCGTATCCGGTCGCACGCCCTGCTCGCGCAGATGGCAGGCCAACTGGTTGGCCCGTTCATTGAGCTCGCGATAGGACAGTTGCCGCTCGCCGGCCACCAGCGCCACGGCGTCCGGGGTCCGGCGCACCTGCTGCTCGAACAGGGCCTGAATGCATTGCTCCAGCGGGTGGTCGGCCTGTGTCGCATTGAGCTCGTCCAGCAGGTACCGACGCTCCGCCGGCGGCAGGATCGGCAAGCGGTCGAGGGCCGTGCCCGGTGCCCGGGCGAGGGCTTCCACCAGCCCCTCCAGGGCCGTTTCCAGGTAGTCCAGCACCCGTTGCGCACCCAGCGACCGCGGGGCTGTGGCCGCCAGGCGATAGTCCTCGCCGAGATCGTCGATCGACAGCATCACCAGGTGACTGACGATCTGCGCACTGTCCAGCAGCTCGACGCCGGTGTGCACCGCGCCCACCGGTGCCGCGGCACTATGCCGGTAGTTGAGCAGGCTGTTGAACAGCGGTGTGGTGGCGGGAACCGCGCTGCAACGCTGGGCCAGGGCCAGCGGCGCATGCTCGTGGGCCAGCAGCTCGGTCAGCCGCTGGTGGGTATGCCGCAGGGCATCGACCACGCTCTTGCCGCCCAGGTTTATCCGCAAGGGCAAGGTATTGATGAACATGCCCAGGGCCCGGTCGGCCCCCGCCCCGGCCTGCAAACGGCCCAGCAGCACGGTACCGAACACCACATCGTCACGGCCCGACAACCCGCCCAGCACCTGTGCCCAGGCCAGATGGTAGAGGCTCGCGGCGCTCACCCCCAGTTGCCGGGCCACACCGCGCAGACGCCGGGCCAGCTCGCCGTCCAGCGCCTGCTCCAGGCGTTCATGGTCCTGGCTGTCGCCCTGGCGCCGCTGCATCCCGAACGCCAGCGTCGGCTCCTCGACATCACCCAGCAGTTCACGGAAAAACGCCTCGTGCCCGGCTTGCCGCTCGTCCTGACGGACTTGCGCGACGTAGTTGCGGTACGGCACCGAAGATGCGAGCTGGTGCTCATGGCCGCGCATGTGCGCATTGATTTCCGCCAACAGCACGGCGGTGGACGTCGCATCGTTGATCAGGTGATGGAAACGCAGCAGGCCCACCCAGCGGCCATTCGCGGCATCTTCGGCGCAGGCCAGCGCCATCAGCGGTGCCTGGCGGATGTCCAGCGGACGCTGTACCGGGTCGAAACGCGCCAGCAACTGCGCACCGACGTCCCCCCCCTCGGCTGCCAGCTGCGGCATTTCAACCGCCAGCCGGGCCTCGCGCCAGACCACCTGCATCGGTTGTTCGAGGCCTTCCCAGGCCAGGCTGGTGCGCAGGATGTCGTGCCGCGCGATCACCGCCTGCAGCGCCTGGGCAAAGGCCTCCAGGCGCTGGCGATCATCGAAGGCGAACAACGCGTATTGCTGGTAGGGATCGCCCGCGGTGGCAGTCATGTGGTGATAGAGCAGCCCTTCCTGCAGCGGCGCCAGCGGATAGATTTCCTGCACGTTGGCGGCGTGGCCGGGGACGCCGGCGACGATCCGGTCGATGACCTCCTGCTGCAGTTCTACCAGGGCCAGCATCGACGGGGTAAGGGACTGGCAATCGGCTGCGACCCGGTTGGCGGGGACCTCGACGGCCTGGCGCGCCGTCACCGAGGCAGCCAGCGCCGCCAGGGTCGGCTGGCCGAACAGCACCTGGACATCGGCCTGCAGGCCGGCCTGGCGCATGCGCTCGACCAGTGCCACGGCCAGCAGCGAGTTGCCTCCCAGTTCGAAGAAATGATCCTGGCGCCCGACCCGCTCGACCTGCAGCAACTCGGCCCAGATCAGCGCCAGGGTGCCTTCGACCGCCCCCTCGGGCGCCTGGTACTCGCGGCTGACCAGCGCCTCGCTGTCCGGGGCCGGCAGGGCCCGGCGGTCAAGCTTGCCGTTGGCCGTCAGTGGCCAGGCGTGCAGTTGCACGTAGGCGCTCGGCAGCAGGTGCCCCGGCAGTTGGCCCTGCAAATGGCCGTGCAAGGTCTGCGCAGGCAGCGCCCGATCGGCGATAAACCAGGCCAGCAGGCGCCCGTCGCGCAGTTGCACCACCGCTTCGCGCACCGACGGATGGCTGGTCACCGCGGCCTCGATCTCGCCCAGCTCGACCCGCACACCGCGGATCTTCACCTGGTCATCGTTGCGCCCCAGGTATTCCAGGCTGCCGTCCTGGTGCCAGCGCGCCAGGTCGCCGGTGCGGTACATGCGCGCTCCCGGCTCGTCGCTGTAGGGGTCGTCCAGAAAACGCTCGGCGGTCAGTTCGGCACGGTTCAGGTAGCCCCGCGCCACCCCGGCTCCGCCGATGTACAACTCGCCGGTAGCGCCAATCGGCAGCAGGCGCCGCTGCTCATCGAGCAGATAGATCCGCGTGTTGGCCACCGGCCGGCCGATCGGCAGCACCCGGCCGGGCGACAGGGCGCCGGAGGTGGCGACCACCGTGGTCTCGGTCGGGCCATAATTGTTGACCACGGCGAAGCGTCGGGCCTGGCTGAACTGGCGCAGGCGATCGCCACCGATCAGCAGGGTGCGCAGGGTCGGGTGGTCCAGCTCGCGGCTGAAGGCGTATTCAGCCACCGGCGTGGGCAGGAAACTGATATCCAGCGGCTGCGCGCACCACCAGGCCAGTAGCGCGTCGAGGTCCTCGGCCCCTGCGGATACCGGCGCCAGGTGCAGGGTCGCCCCGGCGCAAAGCGTCGGCCAGATCTCCCAGGCCATGGCGTCGAAGCCGAACCCGGCCAGGCTGGAGACGTGGCTGTGCCGACCGAGATCGAAGGCACGGTTGTGCCAGTCCACCAGGTTGGACAGCGTCCGGTGCTCGACCATCACCCCCTTGGGCAGGCCGGTGGAGCCGGAGGTATAGATCACATAGGCCAGGTGCTGCGCACCGAGCCCGGTAACCTGCGGATTGGCATCGCTGCCGGCGTGCCAGCGCTGGCTGTCCAGTTCGATCAGGGGCACCGATGAAGGCGACAGGCGCGCCAGCAGTTCGCGCTGGGCCAGTACCGCCACCGGCGCGCTGTCATCGAGCAGGTAGCGCAGACGCTCGTCGGGATGGCTCGGGTCGACCGGGACATAGGCCGCCCCGGACTTGAGGATGGCCAGCAGCGCCACCAGCGTCTCCAGCCCGCGCCGGGCGACGATCGCCACCCGGTCGTCAGGGCGCACACCCAGCTCCTGCAGGTGGGCGGCCAGGGCGTTGGCGCGCCGGTTCAGCTCGGCATAGCTCAGCGAACGGCCCTGGTGCACCGCCGCCACGGCCTCGGGGCGGGCGGCGGCCTGTTCCTCGATACGCCGGTGAAGGGTCACGTCGTGGCGGTAGTCGGCCACGCTGTCGTTCCACTGCGCCAGCCGCCCGGCTTCCTGTGGCGCGAGCAGGGAGAAGGCGGCCAACGGCAGCCTGGCATTCGCCAGGCCCTGTTCGAGCACATGGATGACCCGCGCGGCCAGCGCCTCGACCTCCCCCGCCTCGAAGTACGCCGCGTCGTAGACGCAATGCATCCAGACCCGGTCGTTGAAGCGATTGCTGCGCAGGTGAATCGCCAGCGGCATCGATTCGTGACGGTTGGAAACCTTGACCGTGTGTGCCGGCACCTGCCCATAACGGTAGTCATGGTCATCCTGTTCATAGGACACCGACACCTCGAACAGTTGCGCGCGGTCCTCACGCAGCAGGCCCAGGCCGCGATTGAGTTCGCTCAGGGGAAAGCGCTGGTGACGCAGGTCCTGTCGCAGCACCTGGCCGATACCCCGCACCAGTTCGCCGAACGGCGTGTCGTCAGGGAATGCCAGCCGCGTCGGGCTGACCTGGGCGAACAGCCCCACGGTCGCCTTGAAGCGGGCATGGCTGCGATTGAGGATCGGCAACCCGACCACCCACTCGTCGCGCTGGTGGCTGCGGGTAAAGCACAGGTACAGCGCAGCCAGCCAGACATGAAAGGTCGAGGCCTGGCAGACCTTCGCCAGGTTCTGCATGCGCTCGTGCAACGCCGTGGGGAATGCCTGCACCACGCTGTCGCCGGGTGGCGTACCCGCGAGCGGACGCTCGCGATGACGGGGCAGCAGCATGGGCTCGGGGAGCGTGCGGTACTTGTCGAGCCAATAGTCGCGATCGCGCAGGTAACGCGGCGAGGCCTGGTAGAGCCGGTCCTCCTCGATGAAGTCGACATAGGAGGCCGCCGCGTCGGCGACCTCCTCGCCCCGCACCAGGGCGCTGTAGATCCGCCCCAGGTCCGCGAGCATCTGGCCAAAACCCCAGCCGTCGAGAATCAGGTGGTGCGCCTGGGTGCCCAGCAGGTAGTGGTCGTCACTCAGGCGCATCAGGAAAAACCGGAACAGCGGTGAACCATCCAGCGGATAGACCTGGGCCATCTCTTGCTCGACCCGTTCCAGCGCGGCGGCCAGCGGCTCGGCATGGTCGGCGAAGCAATACAGGGGGACCCGTACCTCCAGCCGCTCGACAAACCGCTGCTGCGGCAGGCCGTCGGTACCGGGCTGCAGCACCGTGCGCAGGGCATCGTGACGCTGTACCAGGAACTCGATCGCGCTTCGCAGCAGCGACGGATCCACCGCGCCACGCAACTCGACATAACCGCCAATGTTGTACAACGGCGAATCACCCCGACTCGACTGGTCCAGCCAGATATCCTGTTGAGCGGCGGTGAGCGGGTAAGGCACGGAAGCCGGACGGGCAGCCTCGGCGGCGGCCGGTGAAAAAAACCTTTCCATAGATCCTTCTCGTTGTATTGGCAGGGAAAATCCAGGCGGTGATCCCTCGATCACCACGCGCTGTCGGCGAAGACGACACGATGAGCAGGCGCTGATCGCTGGCGTACTCATCCGGGCCAGTGTGGACGGATTCGCCGGCCACGGCTTGCTCGAATCCCCCGAGTACATCAGCCCAATTCGCTGTAGGAAATCAGCTACAAACCTGGGTAAGACAATTCGGCGCAGCAACCAAACCGATCAAAATAGTTTTTAAAAATCAAAGAGTTATTTTTCATACTCAAACAGTGGCGGCCCTGACGCCGGGGCTTTCATCTCCAGCAATGCCCGCGCAGCCCAGGGTTTTTCCATGTCATTTTGTGTCCCGGTTTTCCATTACAGACGCCAGACTGATGTATAAGATTAAATCCGGTCCGTAATCCTCTTCAGGGAGAAGAGGCTTGCTTGCAAACACGGATGCCAGAGCACTCCCGCCCGGGTCCGGCTCAAGGATGATGACGATATGAGTCTTGGCAGTAGCATGACGAACCTTGAAAACTCCCACTTCTACTGTGAACTGGGGGAGCTGATTTCCAGTACCGGCAACGATCACTTCGCCGCCAACATGCTGCGGCTGGTGGACAAGCTGGTGCCGGTGGACCTGGTCGAACTCAGCGAGTGGACACTCGACGAGCGCCAGGCCAGCGTGCTCGATATCAAGCCTCTGGGTTGCGCCGCCCTCGAACAGGACCCTGCGCCCGCCGCCGTACTGCACCATCACGACAACAGTCCGCTGCTGGAAAGGATGACCGGGATGGACGACTCGCTGCTGATCCAGATGAATGCCGGTAGCCGAGGCACCCGGGACAACAACCACCAGTGCAACCTGGTCTCGCGCACCGCCAATCGGCGCTGGGTCATCTCGTTCTGCCGCCCGCAGGTGCGGCCGGTGTTTTCCCTGAGCGAACTGTCGTTCCTCAAGAACCTCTCCGATACCCTGCTGCCACTGACCGAACGGCACGCCTGGATCAGCCGGCAGACGGCCGCGAGAGCCGTGATGAATACCCCGCCCGCGGCTGACGTCGAGCTGGAACACAAGCCACTGGAGCAGGCCTTCGACGAGCGTCTGGCGCTGGAGCAGGTCGTGCTCTCGGCCAGGGAAAAGGAGGTCTGTCTCGGGCTGCTCAGCGGCGGCACCATTCCGCGCCTGGCCGAACAGCTTTGCGTGAAGAACAGTTCGATCGAAACCTACCTCAAGCGTGCCGCCAGCAAACTGGGTGTCAGCGGCCGACACGGACTCGCACGATGGATGGCCCGAGCGTGAAAATGAACAAGTCGCCGATCTCCCTGCTGCTCATGGCACTGCTGCTCGGCGGCTGCTCGCTGATACCGGAGTATCGGCAACCCGCTTCGCCCAGCGCCGCCCAGTTTCCGTCGGGGCCGGCCTACGCAGCGCCATCCGCGGCCGACGCCCAGGTCGCGGCGGGCGCCGACTGGCAACAGGTGTTCCAGGACCCGTCGATGCGCCAGCTGATCGCCCAGGCCCTGGACAACAACCGCGACCTGCGCGTGGCCGCGCTGAACGTGGAAGCCTTCCAGGCACAGTACCGGATCCAGCGGGCCGACCTGTTCCCGGCGGTGTCCGCCAATGGCAGCGGTACCCGCCAGCGCGTACCCGGCAGCCTGACCGGCACCAACAAGTCGGCGATCACCTCGACCTATTCGGCGAACCTGGGCATCAGCGCCTATGAACTGGACCTGTTCGGCCGGGTACGCAGCCTCACCGACCAGGCGATGGCCAACTACCTTGCCACCGAGGAGGCCCGCCGCAGCACCCACCTCAGCCTAGTGGCGAATGTTGCCAACGCCTACCTGACCTGGCGCGCCGACCAGGAACTGCTGGCGCTGAGCCGCAAGACCCTGCAGGCCGACGAGGAAAGCCTGAGCCTGACCCGACACAACCGCGACGCCGGCAAGATGTCGACCCTCGATACGCTCCAGGCCCAGACCAGCGTCGAAAGCGCCCGCGCCAGCGTGGCCCGCTACCAGCGCCTGGTGGCCCAGGACCTGAACAACCTGACCCTGCTGGTCGGCGGACCGGTGCCCGATACCCTGCCCGGCCTGCCGCTGGCCAATGACCTGGTCGCGCAGGTCCCGGCGGGCCTGCCATCGGATCTGTTGCAGCGGCGCCCGGATATCCTCCAGGCGGAATACAAGCTCAAGGCGGCCAACGCCAATATCGGTGCGGCCCGGGCGGCGTTCTTCCCCAGCGTCACGCTGACCGCCAGCACCGGCACTTCGAGCAAGGAACTGTCCGGACTGTTCGAGGCCGGCTCCGGCGGCTGGACCTTCCAACCGCAGATCAACCTGCCGATCTTCAACGCAGGCGCCCTGCGGGCCAGCCTGGATTACGCCAAGTTGCAGAAAGACATGCTGGTGGCGCAGTACGAGAAATCGATCCAGACCGCCTTCCAGGAAGTCGCCGATGGACTGGCGGCTCGTCAGACCTACCACGAACAGCTCAGTGCCCAACGCGACCTGGTGGAGGCGACGCAGACCTACTACGACCTGGCCCAACGCCGCTATCGCACCGGAGTCGACAGCAGTCTGGTATTCCTCGACGCCCAGCGTTCGCTGTTCACCGCCCAGCAGGGACTGATCAACGACCGGTTGGCGCAACTGGTGGCCCAGGTCAACCTGTACACCGCACTGGGTGGGCCCTGGGCACAGCCGGCCAACAACCTGGCACTGTCCGATGCGCGACGCTGAATCCGGGGGGCGGCCCCGCTCACGCTGCCGCCCTCTTTCAGTCCAGAAATTCCATGTCCACCCGATCGATCTTGGGGACGTTTTCGCAAAGATGGTTTTTCAGCATCCCCAGCATCTTGTTGTCACGAGCCCGGTCGGGCCAGACCAGATAGTAGCTGTCGCCGGTACGCACGGCTTTTTTCGATGGCAGCATCAGGGCGCCCTTGAGCAATTCGTCGCCGACCAGCGCCAGGTCACCGATGGAAATGCCATGCCCCTGGATAGCGGCGGAAATGCCCAGTTCCAGGGTGTCGAAGATCTTGCCCTTCTGCCAGGACACGGCCCCGATCAGCCCGGTACTTTCCAGCCAGCGCTGCCAGTCGCGACGGTCCCGGGAAGGATGAATCAGTCCGGCGGAGAAAATATGACCGCCCTGTAGTTCCAGGCGCTCGATCAGTTGCGGAGAACAGACGGGGACCAGCCACTCGTCAAACAGCTTGATGTAGTTCCAGTCTCCCGGAAACACACCCGAGCCCAATAACACCGCACAGTCGAAAGGCTCTGAGTCGAAGTCGACGAAATCGACATCCATCCATTCGCTGGTCAATTGCACCTGATCGTCGGGATGCAATTCATTGAATCCGTCCAGCACATTCAACAGCCAGCGCATGGTCAATGTGGAAGGCGCCTTGAGTCGCAGTGCCTGTTCCTTGCGCGCGGTGGAGAGACAGGCATGTTCGATGATCCTGAAACCTATTTTCAGTTCCTGGGCCAATAGTCGACCCGCGTCAGTCAGAAAGATCTTCGGTCCCTTGCGCTCGAACAAAGAACAACCGAAGTGTTCCTCCAAAGTTCGAACGTGCCGACTCACGGCACTCTGGGTAATACACAGATGATCCGCCGCAGTGGTAAAGGAACTGAAACGAGCCGCCAGTTCAAAAGCGCGCAAGGCGTACAGCGGCGGCAAGCGGTTGAGAACTTCACCGTACGGATCATGATAAATACTCATCCTTACCCATCCCTATTTTCTGTTTTTTCAAGATAAAGAACTGCTGGATAATTTCGAACATTCATAAGAGAGCCAACTAACTATAAGAATCGGCGCACAGACCAATCCCAAAAACACAAATTGCGCACAAAGAGATGCCTGCCGCGATCCCTTTTACCAGCCTGAAACGACCCACGAACTCCACACAGAAGAACACTCGACATGCGCAATTCCACCCTTCTACTGCCCGCTACTACCCTGGCTGAAAAGCTGAGCCCGGAAACCCAATCCACGCTGCTGGATTTCCGCCTGAACAGTAACAAAAGCGGTTATATAGTCCTGAAAAATCAGCCCATCGGCGACATCCCCCCAACTCCAACGGATCGTTCCGTGCTAGATAAGAAGTGCAACATCAGCGAACAAACAATTCTATCAGCAACAAGCATACTAGGGGAGCCAATAGGCTATATTCAAGAGTCTGACGGAGCTCTCGTAAACAATTTTTTCCCGCAAAAGAAGTTCTCCGCACAAGCAACTTCCGACAGCTATGACACCGAACTCGACCTGCACACCGAGAATGCCTTCCACGACCAGTCGCCGGACTATCTGATTCTCCTCTGCCTGCGTCAGGATCCTGCTGCACAAGCCATCACCTATATCAGTTCGGTCGATAACATTCTCGATCGCCTGAGTGCTGCGGATATCGAATTCTTTCAAACCGAAAAATATAACTTCCTTTCTGATTACGGCGTGAAAGAAAAGAACTGTCGAATCGATATAAACAGGAAGCAGACCGTGCTGTACGGCAATCCGCAATGGCCCTCCTTCCGTTTCGACCCGCACTTCATGGTCGCCGCCAGCGGCCTGGCGCAAGACAAGATGCAGCAGCTGCGCCGCGTGGCCTGGGAAGTGGCACAGCCGGTGGCCCTCCAGGCCGGTGACCTGCTGGTGATCGATAACCGCAAAACCGCCCACGCCCGCAGCGCCTTCTCCGCGCAACTCGATGGGCGCGATCGCTGGATTCAAAGAACCTTCGTCATGTCCACCGAGCACACCACGCCAGCTCGCAAGCACAAGCCACGGCTGACGCTGGTAACACCTTCATGAAGACGACGGACCTGGACCACGGGGTGCCGGACGACAGCCTGAAATCACTGGCGGCGTGAACAATTCATTGTGCCGTGGCAAGGGGCATTCGCTGTTCATGCCCCCTCTATCGGTAATGAGTTTTTATGCCTTAAACAGAAAAATGGCGACACACGGGTAAAGTCGATGAACGCACAGAAGTTGTTCCCACACATTGGAAAAGTTATTGCAAGTACCGGCAGCAGCCACTTTCCGCGCCTGCTTCACGATCTGATTCTGACCCACCTTCCAGTGGACGCCACGCATATTACCCAGTTCCCTGCAGAACCGATCGGTAATCTTTCAGACAACCTCTCGAAAGTATCTTTCGACAATAAAAATCGTGACACAAACTGGACCTCTGCAGACACCTCCCCGCCGATCTCATTGACTGACGACTTGCTCGCCGGATACAACTCGACACAACGCCTGGCCAGCTTCGCTACTTGCCGACAGAGCATCCCCCAGGAGCATGATTTCTCTTCAGACAATTCCGCTGAACTGCACTTGAGCAGCAACAAGAAAGACTACCGCTACGTTATCTCGCTGTATCGCTGCAATCCTTCGCAGCACTTTTCAGCACAGGAACGCTCCTCCCTGCATAACTTCTCTCACTTGCTGCTGCCCCTGGTGGAAAAACATATCAGCACCATTCGCCAACCCGCCCGTCGCCGCGAGGAACCGGTCTTTGATCTGGATGGCCAGTACCACCGTGGTATCGAAAGCCTGCGCCAGCGCTTCGACCTGCGCCTGTCCCAGTCCGGCTTGAAACTGTCATCGCGGGAAACCGAAATCTGCGTCGGCCTGCTCGCCGGCCTGACCGGGCCAGAGCTGGCAAAACACCTGGGCCTGGGGGTCAATACGGTGGAAAGCTACCTCAAACGGGCCGCCATCAAGATGGGAATAAGCGGGCGCCATTCGCTGATCCGCTGGATGCACGCCAGCGAACGCACTGCCGGGTGACTCACGCAGGCCACCCGGCGGGCCATCCCGCGGGCGCCTTGCGCAGTACCCGCAGAACGCTCGAAGTCGCTGTATCGATGCTGCCCCTAGAGTCTGAAAGAACCCTTTCGCTACAACTTTTCAAATGAATTTCTGCTGAACGATTCTTTTCTCCCAATCAGCCTTGCGGGACTTTTCCAGGCCTGAAAAGTTCCACTTCGCTGATGACTTGCCAAGTCTTTCCCGTCTATACCCGAGAGCCTCCCCAGGGGCAAACCGGACAGCCAGTCGTAATCCCTTCCGTCAGCTGGCATGAAATAACCGGGCGACTGCCATCCAATACCGGGACAACTTCCCGATGAAACATTTGCATGCCCCGCTACAGCATCGCAAGATCATGAATCGCCATCTGTTCATCGAAGCCCGGCCGGCTTGAATCAAACCGGCCTTATCGATACCGGCGGCGACCCGGCTGTCGCTCGACAGTTGCAGGAATACATGAGCGTTACATCACTCGACTGAACCTTCATTCGGGATTTGTTATGCGCGAGCAGCGCTATCTGTTGGCAACCTGTTGTTTCACCAACCGTCATAGGGTGATCAAGTAATGGAAGAACTCAGCTACCTCAGGAAAGTCGAGTCGAATGCGCGCACTTATGCAGCGACATTCCAGCAACTGTTCGTCAGCGGCAAGGGCATGCGGATCAGGGACGCCCATGGCAAGGAATACCTCGATTGCCTGTCCAACGCCGGAACCCTGGCCCTGGGCCACAACCCGCCCCCGGTCAAGGCCGCAGTCATGGAGTTCCTCGCCGGCGATCACCTGCAGCAAGGCCTGGATCTGGCGACGCCGGCCAAGTACGCGTTTGTCCAGGAACTGTTCTCACTGCTGCCCGACGCCATGCGCAACACCAGCAAGATCCTGTTCTGCGGCCCCACCGGCTCGGATGCCGTCGAAGCCGCCATCAAGCTCGCCCGCCACTACACCCGGCGTTCGGCCCTGATGGCGTTCCAGGGCGGCTACCATGGCATGACCGCCGGTGCCTTGTCGGCCATGGGCAATCTGCGCCCCAAGAGCAACCATGGCATCATCGCCCAGGACACCCACTTCCTGCCCTTCCCCTACCGCTTCCGTTGCCCTTTCGGCACCAGCGGCGAACACACCGAGCAGTTGTCCATCGACTACATCCGCAATGTGCTCTGCGACCCCGAGGGCGGCGTGACCAAGCCGGCGGCGGTGATCGTGGAAGTCATACAGGGCGAAGGTGGCTGCATCCCGGCCTCGGCCAACTGGCTGCGGGAACTGCGGGCAATCACCCTCGAACAGGAAATCCTGCTGATCATCGATGAAGTCCAGACCGGTCTCGGCCGAACCGGCACCACCTTCGCCCTGGAACAGGCGGGCATCGTCCCGGATATCCTGGTGTTGTCCAAGGCCATCGGTGGCGGCTACCCACTGTCGGTTATCGTCTATGCCGACCACCTCGACACCTGGGGCCCGGGCACCCACGCAGGAACCTTCCGCGGCAACCAATTGGCGATGGTCGCCGGCGCCGCGACCATGCGCCATATCCGCGAAAACCGACTGGAGGCCAACGCCTCGGCGATGGGCCAGATACTCGAGAATGGCCTGAAACAGATTGCCCAGCGCCATGACTTCATTGGTGACGTGCGCGGGCGTGGCCTGATGCTCGGCGTCGAAATCACCCGCCCCGGCGTCGGCGGGCGTGCGGGCCCGGGTGATGGCCAGCGCGCACGGGAGATCAAGCTCAACTGCTTCGAGAACGGTCTGGTGATCGAAACCGGTGGCCGCCACGGTGCGGTGCTGCGCTTGCTGCCGCCGCTGAACATCACCGAGGCCGATATTGGCCAGGTGCTCGAGCGCTTCGAACAGGCGGTACGCAAGACCTGCGACAAACGCCGGCACGTGCTCGGCGAGATCGCCTGACCCCCGGCTCCAGCAACCCACGATCCAGCCCGGATCCCCGCCATGCCGCCGCCGTCCGGCGCGGCAACATTCAACAGCGTTCAACTTCGTACGCGAACGTCATGGATGGCAGGGGTTCGGACCATTTTCCTTGCGCAGAGGTTGTAGGCATATCCATACATAGAGAAGGAAAAATAACAGTTCTTCATGTAAGCGATGACTTACAACAACAACCCTGTAACAAAAATGTCATCTCTTAGTCCAGCCCCTCCGGCCAGAAATATTCTTTCAAATCAATACATTGATATTCCCAAAAGGCCTTCCCAGGGAGCGTTTTCACCCTTTTGAATATATTCATCATATAAAGAGCCAGGTTTTTGGCGTCGATTCCGCGTCTTTTCTGTCCCAGAATTCCGCTACAGACACTCGATTCCCATATGGATTCAAATTCACTCCAATTGCTGAATCGCTTCGTGAAGTCGTAGGAACGTAGGGCTTGCACCGTATGGCAACGGTCTTTGGAAGGTTGCCAGGGTGCTGCACCTGAACAGGTAAACAGGAATGAACCGAACCAGCAGTATCCTGAATTTGGAAAGTGCCCGCTTCTATCACGAACTGGGCGAACTGGTCCTCAATGTAGGTCAGCAACACTTCGCCGAGGGTCTCTATCGCCTGGTCACGCAACTGGTGCCGGTCAATGCGGTGGAGTTGAGCGAATGGACCGTCGACGACCGCCAGGGCCGTGTCGTCGACATCCGCCTGATGGGCGGGGCCGGCGAGCCGGAAGACATTCCGCCGCCGAGCAACGTCAGGCACCCGAGCGAACACCCGCTGAGCAAGGACATCCTCGAGATGGATCACCCCTTGCTGATCCAGGTGAACGCCAGGCCTGCCGTGGCCGGCAGACCGCGCAGCCATGCCGAGTACCACCAGTGCTGCCTGGTGTCGCTCAAGAGCAACCGCCGCAGCCTGATCTCGCTGTATCGCCCGCTGCACCAGAAGACCTTTTCCCTGACGGAACTGTCGTTCCTCAAGAGCCTCTCGGAAACGCTCCTGCCGCTGATCGAGCGCCATGCCCAGATCACCCGCCAGTCGCTCCAGAAGCTCGGGACCTGGCTGCCCAACCCGGCCGCGGAAAACGAACTGACGTCTCTGCAGCGTGACTTCAAGGAACGCCTGGCGCTGTGCGACATCACCCTGTCGGTCCGCGAGCAGGAGGTCTGCCTGGGCCTGCTCAACGGCGGCACCGTGCCGGAGATGGCCGAAAAGCTGTGCGTCAAGAACAGCTCCATCGAAACCTATCTCAAGCGCGCTGCCGCCAAGCTGGGGGTCAGTGGCCGGCATGGGCTGGCCAAATGGATGGTCGGTACCCCGGTGCCCATGCAGGCCTGACAGTCACCCTTGCGTTTACCCTGCCGCCGCTCTGCGCACTCGTGCAGGCGGGTCCTTACTGGAGCGACAACCATGAGCAAGTTCGAGCCGGGCCAACACGTAAGACTGCGTTCGGGAGGGATCCGGATGGTGGTCAAGCAACCCGCCCAGGCCGGCCAGTTGCCGGACAGCACCCTGGTGCACTGCGAGTACCAGGCCAAGCACCGTACCGTGCAGGGCTTCTTCGCCGAGGCCAACCTGGTGCACGTCGGCACTGCGCCGCAGCGAAGGAGCGACCCTCAGGAACGCCCCGAGTCCTGAGCCACCCGACCCGCCGCCTGGCGAGCTGCCACGGCGCCATCCGTCAATCATGATATCGTCACAATCCCCAGACACAATGATCGCAGTCAAAGGGATTTGACCCATCTGCCGAAAGCCCGCTCCTGAACCAGGCGGGCTTTTCGCTTTTCATGCACCCGGAACACGGATGCCTCGGGCCGCAGCCCGGCGTCCTGTCCGTCAAGGGCCGTGCGCACCGACGAAAACCAGGGTGCGGCAGGCCTGCGTCACGCTGCGTCCAGGCTGCCCGCAGAGCCGTGCGAGTCACTCAATGGGCGAAATACACCCGATAACCTTTCGATATGAACCAACTAAGGGCACAATGCGCGTCCTTTTTTTGGCTAGCCCTGCCGGAGGCCTCGAAATGATCAAGACGCCGTACTACCTCATCGACAAGCAGAAACTGCTGGTCAACCTGCAGAAGATCGCCTACGTGCGCGAACAGTCCGGGGCCAAGGCGCTCCTGGCGCTCAAGTGTTTCGCCACCTGGTCGGTGTTCGACCTCATGCAGCAATACATGGATGGCACGACGTCCTCGTCGCTCTACGAGCTCAAGCTCGGCCGCCAGAAGTTCGCCGGCGAAACCCATGCCTACAGCGTGGCCTGGGCCGATGACGAAATCGGCGAAATGCTGGAGAACTGCGACAAGATCATCTTCAACTCCATCGGCCAGTTGCAGCGCTTTGCCCAAGCCTCGGCGGGCAAGACCCGCGGTCTGCGGGTCAACCCGCAGGTGAGCAGCTCCGACTACCTGCTGGCCGACCCGGCCCGGCCGTTCAGCCGCCTGGGCGAATGGGACCCGGCGAAGATCGAGCAGGTCATCGGGCAGATCTCCGGCTTCATGTTCCACAACAACTGCGAGAACGGCGACTTCGGCCTGTTCGACCAGATGCTGGGCACCATCGAGGAACGCTTCGGCCACCTGCTGCACAAGGTCGAATGGGTCAGCCTGGGCGGCGGTATCCATTTCACCGGTGAAGGCTACGCCCTGGATGCGTTCTGCGCACGGCTCAAGGCGTTCTCGCAGAAGTACGGCGTGCAGGTCTACCTGGAGCCGGGCGAAGCGGCGATCACCCAGAGCGCCTCGCTGGAAGTCACCGTGCTCGACACCCTCTACAACGGCAAGAACCTGGCGGTGGTCGACAGCTCGATCGAAGCGCACATGCTCGACCTGCTGATCTACCGCCTCAACGCCAAGATGGAGCCGAACGACGGCAGCCACACCTACATGGTCTGCGGCAAGTCCTGCCTGGCGGGTGACATCTTCGGCGAATACACCTTCGATCGGCCGCTGGCCATCGGCGATCGACTGTCGTTCATCGATGCGGCAGGCTACACAATGGTCAAGAAAAACTGGTTCAACGGCCTGAAAATGCCGTCCATCGTAGTGAAACAACTCGACGGTAGCGTCGAGACGGTTCGTGAGTTCAGCTACGACGATTACCTGTCCAGCCTCTCGTAAGCTGGCCGTCCCAAGGAGAAATGAGCAAATTGAAGAAGAACGTACTTATCATTGGTGCAGGAGGTGTCGCCAAGGTGGTGGCCCACAAGTGCGCGCAGCACAACGATGAACTCGGTCGTATTGCTATCGCGTCGCGCAACATCTCCAAATGCCAGGCCATCATCGACAGCGTCAAAGCCAAGGGCAGCCTCAAGCAGCCCGCCGACATCAAGGCTTTTGCACTGAACGCCCTGGACGTCGAAGCGACCAAGGCGCTGATCCGCGAGACCGAATCGCAGATCGTCATCAACGTCGGCTCCGCGTTCCTCAACATGTCGGTACTGCGTGCCTGCATCGATACCGGCGTGGCCTACCTCGACACCGCCATCCACGAAGAACCGGGCAAGGTCTGCGAGACCCCGCCATGGTATGGCAACTACGAGTGGAAGCACCTCGAGGAATGCCAACAGAAGAACATCACCGCCATTCTCGGCGTAGGCTTCGACCCGGGTGTGGTCAATGCCTATGCGGCCCTGGCGCAGCAACAGTATTTCGACCGCATTGACTCGATCGACATTCTCGACGTCAACGCCGGTTCCCATGGCAAATATTTCGCCACCAATTTCGATCCCGAGATCAATTTCCGCGAATTCACCGGACAGGTGTGGAGCTGGCAGAACAGCCAGTGGACCAGCAACACCATGTTCGAAGTCAAGCGCACCGACGACCTGCCGGTCGTGGGCTCGCAGAACCTGTACCTGACCGGCCACGATGAAGTGCACTCGCTGTCGAAGAACCTCGACGTGCCCAACGTGCGCTTCTGGATGAGCTTCGGCGAACACTACATCAACGTGTTCACCGTGCTGAAGAACCTCGGCCTGCTCTCCGAGAAGCCGGTCAAGACCGCCGAAGGCCTGGAAGTGGTGCCGCTGAAAGTGGTCAAGGCCGTGCTGCCCGACCCTGCCTCGCTGGCACCGGGCTACACCGGCAAGACCTGCATCGGCGACCTGGTCAAGGGCACCAGGGATGGCCAGCCACGCGAGCTGTTCATCTACAACGTGGCCGACCATGAGGACGCCTACGCCGAAACCGACAGCCAGGGCATTTCCTACACCGCCGGCGTACCGCCAGTGGCCGCCGCCCTGCTGGTCGCCCGTGGCGAGTGGGACGTGCAGCGCATGGCCAACGTCGAGGAACTGCCAGCCGAGCCGTTCCTCAAGGCGCTGGACGTGATGGGCCTGCCGACCCGCATCAAGGACGAGCGCGGTGATCGCGCCTGGGACGCTATCGCCTGATCGCTGCCCTGCCGGGCCTCGCCGAGGCCCGCGTAAACGAAAAACGCCCCGGCCGTTGCGGTCCGGGGCGTTTTTCATTCCAGTACCCGGTCGATGCGGGCGCCCTGGCCATTCATTACATGACATCACTAATGATGTTCTTGAAAGCCGATTTATCTCATCCAGGCAACTCAATAGATTGACCCCACTGCCTGCCGGTCATCCCGATCGGCCGGTCACTGGAGAGTTGTCATGCCTTTCGTCAACGTGCGCATCACCCGCGACGGCGTCACCCGGGAGCAGAAGGCCCAGGTCATCGCCGAAATCACCGAAACCCTGCAACGGGTGCTCGGCAAACGTCCGGACCTGACCCATATCGTGATCGAGGAAGTCGACACCGATAACTGGGGCTACGCCGGCATCACCACTACCGCCTACCGCGAGCAGTTGGCCCGGACCTCGTCGTGACCACCGCGCGCCACCGGCTGCCCCCTCCTTTACCGACTACAGAGGTTTCATCATGAGCAATGCCAGCAAAGTCGTCGTGATTACCGGCGCTTCCCAGGGGATCGGCGCCGAGGTGGTCAAGGCCTTCCGCGCCCTCGACTACCGGGTGGTCGCCACCTCCCGCTCGATCCAGCCGTCCGACGATCCGGACATCCTCACCATCGCCGGTGACATCGGCGAGCCGGCCACCGCCGAACGGGTGATCAGCGAAGGCCTGGCGCGCTTCGGCCGCATCGACAGCCTGATCAACAACGCCGGGATCTTCATCGCCAAGCCCTTCACCGCCTACACCCCGGCCGACTACGCCAATGTGCTGTCGGTGAACCTCAACGGTTTCTTCTACATCACCCAACTGGCGGTCGCACAGATGGAGAAACAGGGCGGTGGTCATATCGTCAACGTCACCACCAGCCTGGTGGATCACGCCGTCGACGGCGTGCCCTCGGTACTGGCCTCGCTGACCAAGGGCGGGCTCAACTCGGCGACCAAGTCACTGGCGATCGAATACGCCAAGCGCGGGATCCGGGTGAATGCGGTCAGCCCCGGCATCATCAAGACGCCGATGCACGGCGAGCAGACCCATGCCGCGCTGGGCCGGCTGCACCCGGTCGGGCGCATGGGCGAAGTCGGCGACATTGCCCAGGCGATCGTCTACCTGGAGTCGGCCGGATTCGTCACCGGCGAGATCCTGCATGTGGATGGCGGGCAAAGCGCCGGCCATTGACGGGCGCAACCGGTCACCCGCCCTGCGGTCAGTCCGCCGCCGGGCGAGTGCTGCGGGACAACACCTGCGCCAGGATCTCCGCCAGTTGCGACTGGCTGTAGGGCTTGAGAATCCGCGGCAGCTGGACGGCCATGTCATCCAGGTGCCCGGAGTAACCGGTGGCCAGAATGATCGGCAGTTCCGGCTGCAACTGGCGCACCACCTTGGCCAGTTGGGCCCCGTCCATTTCCGGCATGATCATGTCGGTGATCATCAGGTCGATGCCCGAATGCTGCTCCAGACACAGCAGCGCCTGGGCGCCGGAAGTCGCGCAGAGCACCCGATGCCCCAGATCCTCGAGCAGCAGCACGGTGCTGTTGAGCACCAGGCTGTCATCATCGACCAGCAGCACCGTCAGCGGCTTGAACAACGGCTGTTGCCGGCCCTCGGCCAGTGGACGGACTCCCGGGTCGGCCTCCTTGTCCACCGGCAGCCAGAGTTCGGCGGTGGTGCCCTGGCCCCTGGTGCTCTTGAGGACCAGGCGCCCCCCCAGTTGCTCGGCCAGACCGTGGACCATCGACAAACCCAGACCGGTGCCCTTGCCCACCCCCTTGGTGGTGAAGAACGGGTCGGCGGCGTAGGCCAGGGTGCGCTCGTCCATGCCCTCGCCGTCGTCGCTGACCGACAGGCACACGTACTCATCGTGAGGCAGCCTGTCGACCTTGCCGTGAACTTCGGCGGCGATGCGGATGCTGCCACCCGTCGGCATGGCGTCGCGGGCATTGCTCACCAGGTTGAGCAGGGCCAGTTCCAGCTGGTTGATATCGGCATGCACCGGCGGCAGCGCCTCGTCCAGTTGGGTCAGGACCGTCACCTGGCCGCCTGCCGAACTGCGCAACAGCTCGATGAGGTTGTCCAGCAGGAGTGGCAGGCGGACCGCCTCGGTGCGCAACTCCTGGCGCCGGGCGAAGGCCAGCATGCGCTGGGTCAGCGAGACGCCGCGCGCGGTCCCCTGCAAGGCATTGTCCACCAGCCGGGAGAGCCGCACATCACCGTCGACCCGCTTGCTCAGCAGTTCGAGGTTGCCGCGGATCACCGTCAGCAGGTTGTTGAAGTCATGGGCGATACCGCCACTGAGCTGGCCGATGGCCTGGAGTTTCTGCGACTGGAACAGGGCTTCGCGGGCCAGATCCAGCTCCTTCTGCGCCTGGACCGACTCGGTGATATCACGGGTGATCTTGGCAAAGCCGAGAATCTCGCCGTTGTCGGCGCGGATCGGGTCCAGTATCACATGGGCCATGAACCGCGTGCCGTCCTTGCGCAGCCGCCAGGCCTGCCTCTCGAAGCGCCCTTCGGTCGCGGCAACCGACAGCGCCCGCTGCGGTTCACCGTTGGCCCGGTCCTCGGCGGTATAGAACATGGCGAAATGCTTGCCCACGACCTCCGCCGCCGTGTAGCCCTTGATACGCTGTGCGCCCTGGTTCCAACTGCTGACATTCCCCTGCGGATCGAGCATGTAGATCGCGTGATCGGTCAAGGCATCGACCAACAAACGGAAACGGTCGCCATCGGTCACGCTGCCAGACAGGGGTTGATCGGACATGGGGGCCTCGACGGGTATTTTTGCGTTACCTTACACCCGAGCTATCGGCCTGCCCAAGAAAACCTCCAAAATCCGGACCGGTCCGTCAGACCGTGACCCAGTCAAGGTCCACTTCGCCCTGGATACCGTCCACCAGGCCCTTGCTGCTGTGCTGCCACCAACGCCAGCCCAGGCCTCGACAGCGCCAGCTTTGCGGCAGGACCGGCTCGTCGACCTGCCAATGGGCGACCCACAGCGGGCACTCGCTGAAATCGTAGGACTGCCACGCCACCTGGCGGTCCCAGAAGCCGGCAGCGGTGTAGATGACCGGATGAGCGCCACCGTGCAGTTCCCTGACCAGCGTGACCAGCTGGAACAGGCCGTCGGCCATCTGCTCCGGGGTCGCCTGTTCGTTGTACCGGGCCTCGACATCGATGGCGAAAAGGTCCCGCCCCACCTCGAAATCCACCGCGGCGAGCCGATCGCGGATATTGGCCAGTTGCTCGCCTGGGGTGCAGTTCAAGGCCCTGAAGTAGTGATAGGCCCCCGCCTGCAAGCCGTTGGCGCGCATGCCGCGAAAATTCTCGACGAACCTGGGGTCGGCGTAGGTGGCGCCCTCGCTCATTTTCGCGATCCCATGGGTGACGCCGGCCGCCGCCACCCTCGCCCAATCGATCTCACCCTGCCAGCGCGACACATCGATACCCCGCGCATAGGCGTTGCTGCCTGGTTCCCTGCAACTCATCGTTCTCTCCCATGAGGTTATCAGCCGTCGGATAGTCCGTCGTACCGATGTTTTCATGGGCAGCCGGTGCCAAGGCACTAAGGGGATACCGCCCGCTGTTCAAGTTGGAGCACATGAGGTTTGTCGCCCGCTCTTCAGGAACGACAGTCTGTTCCGGGTCCAAAGCGACCACCCACGCCCGGCTGCTACCAGCCAGAAGTGGTCACTGGCAACGGGAAATGCTTGAGTAAGCCGTCACGAAGACTGATATGTTGCTCGCGCCTCGGGCCGCATCCCATCGACGCAGATCCCATCAAGGAAGAAAAAACAATGAAAAAAGTACTCGGCCTCGTGCTGCTGATCTGCCTGAACATACCGGCCTTCGCAAGCTACCAGACCATCGGTTTTCAGACCAGGACGCTGCCGGACGAGGACAATGATCGCCCGCTGGAACTGGTCGTCTGGTACCCGAGCACCACCACCGCCACACCGCAGTTGATCGCTGATACCGCGGTATTCGTCGGTGACCTGGCTGTACGCGATGCGCTTCCGGACGCAGGCGCGCACCCGTTGGTGGTGCTTTCCCATGGTTTTCGCGGTAACTGGGGGAACCAGTCCTGGTTGGCCAGCACCCTGGCTCACCAGGGTTACATCGTGGCCGCGGTCAACCACCCCGGCACCACAACCCGCGATCGAAACCGGAAGGCTGCGGCACAGCTGTGGCAGCGGCCCATCGACCTGCAACGGGCCATCGATGCGGTCATGGCTCAGCCGAGTCAGTATGGAGGGGTGGCGAAAGGTCAAATTGCGGTGGTGGGACATTCACTGGGTGGCTGGACCGCGCTGGAAATTGCCGGCGCCCGGTTCGACTCCAAGCGGTTTATCCAGGAATGCGTCACCCATCCGCAACTGTCCAGTTGCAGCGTCTACAAACAGATCAACCCTGACAGCGATCCGGTATCGAAAGCTCGACTGGAAGGTGATCTGAGGGACAAACGCGTCACCGCCATCGTCACCCTGGACCTGGGCCTGTCACGGGGCATCACCAATGAAAGCCTGGCGGCGTGGTCGGTACCGGCACTGGTGATCGCGGCGGGTGCGCCCTCCGAAGATCTCCCTGCACGCTTGGAGTCCGCCGACCTGGCCAAGCGATTGCCATCGGCGACCCGTCGTTATGTCGAGATCCGGGACGCCAGCCACTTCAGCTTCCTGTCGTTGTGCAAACCTGGCGCAATGGCGTTGCTCGAAGCAGACGAACCCGGCGATGGCATCATTTGCCGGGATGGCGATAACGCTCGACCACGGGCGCTGATCCAGTCACAGATCGCCTCGTTGATCACCGAGTTTCTGGCACAGTCATTTCGCAACTGACGGTGGTTGATTCGATTGACGGTAGGTGCTGGACGAGCACCGACCGCGTGTTTGAGCCATACGCCGCCGATCGTCTTGGCCGTGTCATCCCAATGGATGACATGGAGCGGCAGACCTTCGAGTCTGCCGGGGTCCGATATGCCCAGTCTTGCACACCTGCCGTGTCCCAGGCCCGTATGGGGCACCAGGCTCCCCTCCAAATACAGTCAGCCATAAACCTGTTTTCAGGCGGTAGACATGCAGCGCTTTTCAGAAGATCCACCTTTCTTCCAGTCGGATCTACGTCATGCAACGCGTTTCTCATCGAGGTGCCAGGTGCTGGTTGCCCGCCCTCCTGACCCTGCCCTACTGCACCCTGAGTTTTGCCTTGAACACCGCCAGCATCATCCCGACGGTATCCTCGCCCGATTGCCTGGAGTACCAGGTCGTGGGGGTGTGCTACTGGCTGCGTTGCACTAACTTCGGCTGCAGTGTCAAAACCTCCGCCAAGGTGCGGCACTACGTGCCGGATGCGGTGGTTTCCAGCTATTCCAGCACGGGCGACAACCCCTGGACAGAGGTCAGGGCCTTGAGCGCCCCAACCTCCGGTGCCCAGGGGGGCGGCAGTGGCACCACCAACAGCTCCCGCGAAAACAGCCTCTCGGTATTCAAGAACGTCGACGTGATCGGTCATCCCGGCATCGCCGCCTTCAACGCCTTCGCCAGCGGTTCGGGCTACACCTGCGAGGGTGCCGGAACACCTTACATGCCCCATTTTCTCAGCACCCTGGACCCGATTGGCTGGCGCCACGGCATTCCTGAGAGTGTATTCCCCCAGTCGCTGGTCCCTGGCATGCGCGAAGTCGGCAGTCGGCTGTCGATGAACCTGTGGGGCAACGTCTATCCGCGCAGTGGTTTCCTGCACCAGCCGGATGACTACAAGGCGTCAGCGGTGATGGCTCAGCGCGCCGGCGACATCGTGACCCGCCCTGGGCAGGTACATGTCTATCGCCCTCTGCTGGCACTCGCCAAGCCCGGTTACTGGCCCGCCGGCGAGTTGCGTGAATCCGATGCGCTGACGGGCAAGTGGCAGCAACTGACGCCGACGGCCAGTGCCTCCTGTGCCACCTTCCCTGAACCGGGCATTCACCAGCAGGCCCCGGATGGCGCCTATGCCTGGTCGCTCTGGCGCCCCTACAGCTGCTGCAAGCAGGAAGGACAGACTTTCCTGGGCAGCACCGGCGGCCAATGACCTCGCGACGCCGAACGATCGCCTCTCTCGTAATGGAGCCTCTCATGATTCGGATGTCATCGTTTCGCCGCCCCAGCCCCAGTCGCTGGCTGCTTCTGCTCATGGCCCTGGGGAGCGTTCCGCCGACAGCCACGGCGACGGAGTTCGGTAGCAGCGGCAGTGCCATAAGTGACGACGTGCTGTACCGGATTGGCGGTGGCAGCGCCGTGAACATGGGCCGGGCCGGCGACATGCAAAGCCTCCAGGTCGGCGTGGGGTGGAACACCGACCTGATGTGCGGGAAGATGGATTTGAACACCACCCTGCACAACCAGCTCAACGGCCTCACCGAGGGTTTCCAGAACATCATGGGCGACCTGATCCAGGGCGCCACGGGGGCTGTGGCCTCGCTGCCGGCGCTGATCATTCAGCGAGCGGACCCGGGCCTTTACAACCTGCTCACCAACGGCATCCTGCAGGCACGGCTGGACTTCGACCGCTCCAAGGCCAGTTGCCGCGAGATGGCCGAGCGCATGATGAAGGTCGCCGGCAACCAGAACCGTTGGGGTGCGCTCGCCGAGGGCCAGGCACTCAAGGAGGCCATGGTCCAGAACACTGACGCCGTTGCGGTCACCGCCCAGGCCGAGAAGGACAACGGCAACACCGGTGTGCCCTGGGTCGGAGGGGAAAAAGCCGGAGGCAAACAACAGGCACCGATCAAGGTGGTCAAGGATGTGACCAAGGCCGGCTACAACCTGCTCAATGGCCGCGGTGCCACGGACAACAGCAGCATCGATCCCAAGGCCTGCAACAGCGGCCTGCTGTGCAAGACCTGGAAATCACCGGATGAAGCGGCCGGGTTTGCCAACCGCGTGCTGGGGGAAGACGAACAGCAAACGTGTGAAGACTGCACCAAGAGCACCGCCACCGCTGGCGTGGGCCTGACACCGCTGATTCAGGAAGAGTACGAGGCCAAGCTCAAGGCACTGAAGGCGTTGATCGACGGCAGCCAGACCACCACGCCGGAAAATCTCGCCAGCGCGGGCAGCAACTCGATGCCGATCACCCGGGGCGTCATCACCGCCCTGCGTGATGAGCCCGACCAGGAGCTGCTGGCCCAGCGCCTGGTCTCGGAAATTGCCGTCACCAGCATTCTGGAGAAAGCCCTGCTGCTGCAACGCGCCCTGCTCGCCGGCCAGAAGGAGCCCAATGTGTCCGCCAGCGGCCTCGCCGCCAAGACCATCGACGTCGAGCGCGAGGCCCTGCAACAGGAAATCGCCAACCTGCTCACCGACCTGGAAATGCGCCGTTCCCTGACCAGCAATTCACCCTCGGCAATTATCGCGCGGCACCAGCAGCGCAAGGACAACTCACGCACGATCTTCGAGGGGGATCCGGATGCCAATCGGCTGGAGTCGTTGGAGAAGGAGGTCAAGGGCAATGGGGGGCGGCCGCCACCTCCCTGAGCAAGGCCGCTGCCCCCGTAACTGTCGCCCCCCAGGTTTTATTACAAGGATCAGTGATGAAAAAACGTTTCTCGCTCTGTGCCCTGGCTTTGGCCCTGGCCGGCTGCAATGCCGAGTACACCTTCGATGAAATCTCCGCCAAAGCCGGCAGGCTCGGCTCTCCCCATGCGCTGTACATCGAGCCCCAGTCCGGTCAGCCCCTCAATGGCACCGTGACGCATAAGGTCGGTGACCAGCTGCTGCTGTCCTTCAAGGTGGAAAATGGCCGGGCCGTGGGAGAATGGAAACAGTTCGACCCGAGCGGCGCGCTGTTGGTCGAAGGCCAGTTGAAAGCCGGCGTGTTCGTCGGGACACGCAAGACCTGGTGCACGGGCACCTTCTCCCGGCAACTGCACGAGTTGTTGACGGAGGAAGGCGGACGTAGCGCCGTGCAAACCTATGATTGCGCCACCGGCCTGCAGGTCGGTGACAGCACCTCCCTGGCGGGCAGTGAGGTGCGCGTCGGTGCGCAGCGCAAATGGCGGGTGATCGAGGGGGAACAGAAGCTGACCTTGCTGGAAACCTTCGCCAGCGACGGTTCCGGCAAGCTCGATGGCCGGGTGGAACATTACGACTACAAAGGCGACCTCAAGGACCGCGCCACGTACCAGAATGGCGTGCTCAACGGTGTGCTGGAGACCTGGGTAGACGCCCAAGGTACAAGGGTGCCGAGAACCAAAGTCACCTACAGCGCCGGCAAGAAAAACGGCCCTTCGGAAATTTACTTCATGCGCGACTGGCCCGCCGGCACTGTGGAAGAAAAAGGCCATTATCAGGATGACCTGCAGGTGGGAGTCTGGACCCGCTACCAATTCGGCGAAGCCACGGTGCGCGACTACGACAATCCGCCGAACAGAACCCCCATGGCCGAGCGTGTCTGGAGGGCCTCAGGCGGTGACCATCTCACCCCGGATGGAAGCATGGCCCTCAAGGACCTGGACGGCTTCGCCTATCTGCTGAAAAGCTCCGGCATCGATATCAATCAACGGCTGACCGATCAGGACCGCCCACTGATCACCTCGGCCGCAGAAAGCGCCTACGACTACCTGGTGGCCGAAGGTGCCGATCCGATGGGCCGCGATGGCGAGGGCAACACCCGGTTGATGAGCTGCCTGGGCCCCCTGCACTTTCTCAACTGCAGCCTGGGACACATGATCACACTGGCTGGCAAGGAAGACCTGAAGGCGCACAACGCCTACGGCGACACGGCCCTGTCACTGTTCTGCAGGCGGACCGAGAAGCTGCTGAGGCGCCGCAACACCGGCGATCAGATACAGGAGCTGTTTCAGGCCCTGCTCAACGGCAGTGACATAAACGCCAAGGCTTACGGGGGTGAGACGCCATTGCATGCCTGCATGGCCGAGCGCGATCTCAGCTTCGCGCAGGCCCTTGCGGCTGCCGGTGCCGACCTCGATGCCACGGACCTCAACGGCACAACCCCGCTGGCGGCGGCCTTTCTCAAGGACTATCGCGAAAGAGCAAGCGGCCACACGATCCGCTGGTCCGAGGATCGGATTCGCGTGGTTGCCAGCTACCAGGGCAAGGCCAGCTTCTCCTTCGACACACCGGTGCCCGTGTTTGGTAAATCGCTGCGCCAACTGATGCTGGAGAATGGCGATACCGCTTCGGCGATGTTGATCGACTCGCTGGTGGGTACCGTCAAGGATTGAGAGCCGTATAGGCAGCATACGAGGCTCGCATTGATTGAAGTAGCAATCAAGTTGGGCACCGGTCAGCCGCGCACCTCACGCTCAGAATTAAGGCACTGAGCGAACTAAGAGTTGATCAGGCGCGCAGCGCCACCTTTTGCGAGGTGCTTTTCTACAGCCTCCTCTTTATGGGAGTCGTGCCCACATCGATCGCACAGTCGATGGCCCAGCTTGCGAATCATGGTTTTGGTCCCATCGAGAACTTGTAGGGCCATTGCACCACACGCCCATTAGCGAGAAGCCTGCCACAGCACTCTTCCATTCTCATCCCAAGGACCCAGAGTGATCACTCAGCAACACCTGGAAACGTACGAAGCAGCTTTCCGAAAATGAGCCTGTTTCCTACGCACTATGGACATGGGAGAATATTGTCCACGCCTGCCCTGGTGGCTAGAGTCCGGAGGTCGCTGCCAATTCAGCGATCGGGCTTGGACACCCGGGATCTCACAGTGCGTACAGCACCGCGATAGCGGTTTTTTTGTGCTCGCATTATGGCGGGCTGTGCGCGGGACACTTTCGAGTGTGCCGGGTTATCTGTGTCCCGGTTGTCCAACCTGCGTACAGTTCGCCACCCTTCGCTTGGACACGAAAGTGGTGAACTTCTCCAATACACAGAGGATTCACCATGGTCAAAAAAATCACTCCCGACCCGCCACCCTGCAGCACCTCCAGCCCTGAGGAAAAAGCCGCCTACCTGCGCAAGATCATGCAGGAATCACTGGCACAGATAAAATCGGCGCCGCCTTGTACCCAAGAGCCAATTCCTCTCGACGCACTCGCCACGACCGCCTTCAAAGCAGTAGAGGCCGGTACAGCAACCTCGCCGCCACTGTTCTCTGTTCAACCAGGCGTCACCGCCCAGGATGCACTGACCCAAGTATCGGAATTGCTCAGAACTGCCGAGCTGAGCGCCGATGAAATCTGCCCTCGCCTGGATGGTTTCGAACGGGATCTGCTGATGGGAATGGCGCGCTCGATCAGGCTGTCACGAGCTGTCGTGGAGGCACTGCTTGATGGACATTCAGTTCCTGCCTTAGACACTTCGAAAGAGCTATGAGATCGTGTCCCAGGAAGTGGTGTAACTCATCGTGGCCTTGGCCACTGAGTTTGCCGTTTAGTTGATCACGGCCGACAGCTTGGCCTGCGGATTATCGCTGACCGCCTCGAAGGCCTCCAGTTGCATGTAGTGAACCGCCCCGGGTATCGCGGAGGCTGTTTTGTTTGAGTCAGGCTGCAATTGGGCTTAAACAGCCATTGGACTGGACCCGACGATGTACGGTATCCACACGTTGGCGAACCAAGGCTTCGTTGATCTATCGTAGGATCAAGAACTTGAGGGCAGTTCAACTCTTGCTTGGTCATACGAAACTCGAAAGCACTGTCAGGTATTTGGGCATCGAGGTAGACGATGCCCTAGAAATGGCAGAGCAAACAGACGTGTAAGCTTCCACTGCGACGGTCTGCGGCAGACCGTCGCTTTCCGACCCATTGCGGACAATCCGGCCTCACCCGAATATGTCCGCTTGCAGCCTTCCTCCAGTCATTCAGGTCAAATGGTGCTGCGTTTCAAGAAGGCCTCGATAACGCTTGCGAAATGTGGCGGGCACTCCTGCATCGGATAATGACCGCAGTTAGGAATCACGTGCAGCTCTGCGTTCGGATGCCACGCGAGAAAGGTACGCGTCATTGCCTGCGAATCCAGTCCGGGATCCTTGTCACCGATGATGACCAAGTAGGGTGTTTCAAGGCCCCGAACGTCATCGACGAAGTTCGCCGTGACCAGCATTTCGAGGTATCTCGCCCGGCAAGCAGGCGCAACCGTGTCGCGACTTTGTCGGACCTTGCGATTAGCCCAACCATCGGAAAGACCTCCGGTCACGAATTTGAACAAGCGCCGAAGGGCATCGTCGTCTTCTATCGTGCTGGCAAAGAAAGCCAGAGCGTCCGGACTCAAGCGATTGCCTGCGGCAGAAACGGGACACACCGCAATCGCGCTCGTGACGCGCGACGGCGCGTCCGCAGCAATGCGTTGCGTGATCATCCCGGTCATTGAGTGGCCAATTACGTGAAAGCTCGTCCAACCGAGATGGTCGGCGAGCATGAGGCAATCGGCAGCAATTTCCTCTACCGTGAATTCGCCCAACAATTCAATCGATCGCCCGTAGCCACGCAAATCAACGAAAATATAGGTGAACGCCTGGTCGTCAAGCCAGGGCATGACAGCGTGGTAGCTGGAGTGGTCGCCTAGCCAGTCATGCATGACCAGCACGTGAATCGGGCCGTTGCCGTATGGCACATATCCCAAGATGGCGTCAGATTCGGAGCGAGCTTCAAAGGGCGCTTTCATTCTATGGTTCCTGTGTGATTGGCGGAACCAAAATAAAACGCCCTCCCGGCAAACTGGGAGGGCGTTTTCAAAGCAATTTCATGTTACCAATCCCCTGAGCATGGATCAATAGGAGGCGAACTCGCCTACGGATGCATGACCGAAGTGCGGGCATCAAGCGCCGTTCCTACATGCGAATCGGCCCCTGGTCGGACGACCGCTCATGGCCGAAAGCGGACGTTGGCAATCGACGGCTAACGGCCGATGGCTTTCACTTACAGATGACCGCTTTCAGGTACACACGGGCACTCGTAGGGTTTACTCATCCTGTAGCTTCAAACCACATCCTGCATCATTAAAAGCACATTGAAAAAATGGTTCTATGCTGAATCTCCAGAGCCCTTGCATCCAGAGCTAGGGTAACAAGGAGATCGCGAAATGCACGGATTAACTCAAATCCATATTCAAAACTTTCGTGCCTGTAAAAATGTCTTTCTATCCTTGGGAAGCTTCACACCTCTGGTGGGACAAAACAACGTTGGCAAGTCCACCATATTAGATGCCATCCGAATTGTTCTAGCGCCAAAAGCGTTCGTTAAAAATGATGCCTTTGACCCTGCGCTGCCGATAGTGCTCAGTGCATGTATTTCCGGAATAACTCCAGAATTAATCTCGTTAATTCCAGAGCCCAGACACCGCCTAGCTATTGAACCCTATTGTGTTAACGGAGAGCTATGGATCCGCACCACTGGCACAGGCACCGCAAAGCCAGTTCAGGAGGTTTGGCAACCAGATGAAAAGGACGCAAATGGCATTCCTACAACCTGGCGTTCATATCCGACGGGTCTGCCATCAGTTGTTTCTGCTTTGCTTCCTGAAGCTCTCCACATTCAAGCAATGGACGATGTGCCGGAGGATTTAGGAAAAGGAAAAGCTGGCAGCACTATTCGTGGGCTGCTAGATGAAATTATGACGCCAATCCTCACAGCACATGTTGAAGTCACCCAAGCCTTGGAAGCAGTCAGACGTATATTGAGAGTTGATGGTGAGCAGAGATCACCTGTATTAACTGGCTTTGATAATGATGCTACCGCTGCGCTTGGGGATTTCTTTCCAGGGTTGCGCTTGGATTTAGACGTTCCCTCAATCGATGTAAAAGAATTCTTCAAATCGGGAGACCTGCACGTTACCGACGAAGCATCTGGTGATCGTCGACGATTTGATCAGGTAGGAAGTGGTGCACAACGAGCGATTCAAATGGCGTTGATTCGGTTGCTGGCAGATTTGCGTCAAACCACCGCTCAAGGGATTTCTAGGCGGATGCTGCTAATTGATGAGCCGGAACTCTTCTTACACCCTCAAGGGGTTCGCAAGCTTCGAGAAGCGCTTAAGCAACTTTCGGTCGCAGGCTTTCAGATTGTATTCACCACTCATTCTCCCTTAATGCTCAGCAGGGATAACGCTCCAGATACAGTCATCGTTCGCAGGCATCCAGTTGATGGCTCTGTCGTCCGCGCACAGTTACGGGAAGCTGTTGCTAATGCAATGGAGGAAGCTCAGGCTCAATCCCGTGCTCTCTTCGAATTAGGCAACGTTGCTGACATTTACTTCGCTGAGAAGGTAATTCTTTGTGAAGGTAAAACCGATCAGCGTCTGCTTCCACTGGTGTACGAAAGGCTGTATGGATCGAGGCCAGAACTTGATCGCATCTGCTTTGTGGCGCTAGGCAGTTGCTCCAGCATCCCTAAAGGGGTTTCAGTACTCTCAGCTATGGGTATTACCTGTGGTGTTATTGCAGATTTGGATTTTGCTTTCACGCACGCTCGAAGTGGTGGCGAGGCTTGGTTATCAAAAGACGGTGAGGATATGGCCAAAGTGAAAGGCGTGTTGATCAGAATTGGAGCAGAGCACGGTGTACCGCTGGGTGGGAACGGTCTGCCCGTGAATTCTGGAGGATTAAGAGCCGCAGATACTTGGGCGCTATTCGCACACGACCCGGAAGGCTTCGAATTAGCGGAAGCAGTTCATAACGAGCTTCTGGCCCGAAATACATGGGTATGGCCTATTGGCTGTATCGAAGATGTATTCGGTATTCACGAAAAAGGTGAAGAAGCCATTCTTGAGCAAGAGGACTTTCTGCGTAGCGCAGATGGTGCATCAACTGAAGCCAAGGCTCCGTTGCTGAAGGCTTGCTTAGAATGGTTAAGAGCATTTTAGTGAACGTAACTTCAGTGGTGGCTATTCTTTCTAATGTCTGGTTCTGGCCGATTTCTATCTAACACGAAGTCGGCCAAAACAGTCCTGCAGGAATGGCTAGGATCAATCCTTCTTGTCATTTCTGCCCAAAGACCAAATTCGTCTAGTCATAGCTATTCATCGTATCTTTCCGACCTTTCCAATAACTGATCCATTGTTCCCAAACCTTTCGATTTTCGATGAGATTCGCGTGCTCTCCTCGCCGCCGCAGGATCACGATCCGTTACACAGGTCGCCCCTCGTTCATTTCACTCAGACCTTGACGTAGCAAAAAAAATAATACTTATTAAGCAGGTACAGATTTTTTGACGCACCTAGGCCAAAAAATTAGCTGAGAGGAATACGTTTAATGTTAACGTCTTGTTCAGATATAGAATCAGGATCAGAATTTAATTCAAAAAGTGAAGACACTTACTCGGGAGATTCTACTTTTTTATGTTCTTCGAAAGTTCATGATGGAGTAAATGTCGCAGCTGCCTGCGAGTTACTTGTCGCGTCTAAACTTTGTAGTTTCGCTCTGGATAGCCAAGGTCGGATTTATTTCAAAGAAAACGGCAGACTTAGATCTCATTTGCTGGGCGTCGAAACTACAATCTCTGGGCTAGGCATGACAGTGCGCGGGCATAATGATTTTGTGAGAGCCAATCCTGGAGACTCAAATATTTACTCGTTGCTTAGTGCGTTTAATCTGCTCCTGTCAGACAAAAAATTGTTTAATACTGCTTTCGGCTTTCCGACCGAAAGTGCGCGAATTTTCATGCGCCCACTAGCAATCAGATTCGAAGATGATGAAGAATACGAAATGTTTATTCCTTACATACGAATTTATGCCGGAGGAATTCTAAGTATATCTCTTAGCTCGATATTGGGGTTTCAGGATGCAACTGCGAATGAAGTGGTATATAAGGAGGTTAACAAATCGCAGCGCAACATGAATTCTGTTTTGTGCGAGAGGGAATTATTTTTAGCCAGCACCGAAACTCAAGTTTCACAAATGCCCACACGAGAGCGAACTTCACAACGACGGACATTCGAGGGCATGATAAAAAAATCATTGGATGCTCCCGAAAAATTAGAATTTCTTGATGAGAGACTAGAGGTATATGAGCTAGTCCATACCGATCAGCTCACACTCACAGATGTAGCAAGAAATCTGTTGTCAGTAGTGGCTCGAGCCTTAAAGAATGGAGTAGTTAAAACTCATATAAATTGGCTGGGGAGCCAATACCACGAGGACTCTATCGGCGCTCACTGGATAGGAAAGCCAATTATTTATATTGGCTCACACTCCAGGCAAAAAAATAGCTCGTCAGAGAACTGGGCTTTGCATAAGCATCTAGTGGATAGTGTCATGAGTCGAGTGTATCTTGCGGAGTCTTCGCTGTACACAGCCTTAGATTACAGCGATATGCGAAATTTCGATGATTATAATAGCTTCTACTCCGAGGCGGTTTCACTGATGCTGTCCTCAGCGGCAGTAGCGTCATCAATTGAAAACAACAGATCCTATACTTTTAATAATTTAACCTCAGACATACAAGTATTAAACGAGACATCGCACTACATTCGAATATATTATTCATATGCCTTGCTTGGTTTGGAGAGGTGCAAGTCCGCAATTGACGTGGCGCGACTAGAGCTAAATATCCTAAGTTTTGAAGAATCTCTTCTTTCTGCGCACAAGCACGGCGAGATAGCCCAATATTTGGAAGAGGTCAAGTGCGGCGATCACTTGGCGTCAGTTTGTAGGCTTCTACATAAAAAAATTGATACTATCCGAAAGGCACTTGAACTAGATGAGAAAATTGCATCGGAGTCTTATACGCGCCGAATTACCATTATCTTTGGAATCATTGCATCTGCCACGCTGTCGCCAGAGTTGATGCAGCCACTAGCAAAGCATTATGGCCTAACCTTCGCTGAAGATCATGTTGGAAAAATATTTGGAATCGGAGTATCGGTCGCAGTTGTAATTGGATTTCTGATGCTTATCCACTACGGCTTTCGGCTTTATACTTGTATTGTTCAAAAAATTAAAACATAGGAAAACTTATTACAATATAAATTTTGAACCTCCACTGCGTAATGCGCGTTATGATCGCCTGCTTTTCCTTTAGCTGCCGGGAGCGGGCTTACTGTTTTGAATGGAAGCTGACATGTGATCATGCGTCCGCTTTTGGCCGATAGCTGTCCTCTACGAAGGGCAGCAATAGGTCAATTGCGACCCTAAATCACCGGCAACTTTCGGTCGAGTTCGTCGACCAGGACAGCAAGAAAGAAATGCTAGTCAATTTGGAGTTCAAGGAGTTGATCATGGATGTAATCTCAGCGCACCTGTTTTCTATCAATCACCGTGCTCAAATTGAAGCAAGCGATCACTGTGGCTGTTTTTATTGTTTAGGTGTGTTTTCACCCTCAGCAATCACTGAATGGGTTGATCTGGATAGAACCGCTTTGTGTCCGAAGTGCGGGATCGACTCGGTCATCGGTTCAGCATCCCGTCTGCCGATTACCCTTGAATTTCTTTCGAAAATGCACGAACACTGGTTCTAAAAGATCCCGCCGGGTTCTACCCCATTTCCACGAAGACACCGATCAGCAGCTTCTGCCCATTCAGCGCCAAACCAGACAACTCCCTTTCACTTGAGTGAATTTTCCTAGAAAATCCCGAGCGCTTGTTTGCGCCTGATCGCGGGGCTAGGCTCGGTTTCGTCACTGCCAATTCAGTGACCGGGTTTAGTCGCCCGCCAGTTTGATCAGGCGCACAGCGCCACCTTCTACGAGGCGCTTTTTTGCAGCCTCCTTTTTATGGTGGCCGTGCGCAGGGCACTTCGGTGCGCCGGTTTTCCTGATCACCGGTCGACTAACCTGCGTACGGCTGCCACCTCTTCGTTTAGTCGCGAATGTGACGGCTCCCAAACAGATCGGGAGTAACCACCCTATGTTCAAGGTCACGCCAAATCCCCCGCCCTCCTCCCATGCTGGTGGCATCAATCCGCGTGTTGCGGACCGGGCTTTGTCTCACTACAACCTCCGGCCAGACGCTGCTTCGAAATCATCACCGGTTGACGGTGCTGGCAGACGCCTGCCCGAACCTGAGAACCAGGAGGAAGCCTTGATCGATGTCTACTCAATCCTGCAATCAGCTGCGGCCACAGCTTATGAGCATGCCGATAACCAGACCGGCTCTAATCGCAAATTGGCGATGGGTGTCGTGCACCTGATTGAGCTTGCACAACTGCGTATGGACTCAATGCTGGAGACGCAGACAGTCGGCTCCACAGGCTGACAGCACGTCGTTGAGGTGCGGGAAGCACCGCTTCCCGTTTCACCTAGTCGTTGGCCTTAGCTATCAGTGGCAAAGGCTAGCCAGGCTTGAGTGACGTCGAGAAGCGAGCTGGCGAGACATGCTGATCAGAACTGCTCGGGCCGCAACTGGTACAGGCTGTGGCTGCCGGCCTTGATGCTGGCCTCCAAGGCCAACGAACGGGGCAACAGACGCTGGAAGAAGAACTCGGCGCTGGCCAGCTTGGCGCCGTAGAACGCCGGATCGTCTGCCATGGCTGGCTGAGCCGCGGCCGCCATTCGTGCCCACATGTAGGCGTAGGCTGTCAGGCCGAACAACTGCAGGTACTCCACCGCTGAGGCGCTGATCAGGTTCGCGTCATCCACCGCATGGCGCATCAGCCAGTGGGAGGTGTCACTCAGCCGCTCAATGGCCTGGAGCACCGCATCGCGATGCAGCGCAGCATCGGCGCAGAACAGGCGGATCTCGTCGGTGAACACAGCCAGAGCCTGACCGCCATCGGCCAGCACCTTGCGCCCCAGCAAATCCAGAGCCTGAATGCCATTAGTGCCCTCGTAGATCTGCGCGATGCGTACGTCCCGTACCAATTGCTCCTGGCCCCATTCGCGGATGTAGCCGTGGCCGCCATACACTTGCTGGCCCAGCACACAACTCTCCAGTCCATTGTCGGTGAAGAAGGCCTTGGCCACGGGCGTCAGCAGCGAGACCAGGCGCTGTGCGTTCTCGCGTTCCCCCGCAGCCTCGGCATAACGGGCCAGATCGAGCTGCTGGCCGACATAGGTGGCAAACGCGCGCCCACCTTCTGTCAGGGCCCGCATGGTCAGCAACATGCGGCGGACATCACCATGGTGGATGATGGGGTCGGCCATCTTGTCCTTGGCCTGCGGGCCCATTGCAGAGCGGCTTTGCAGGCGCTCATTGGCGTAGCGGGCAGCGTTCTGGTACGAGGCCTCGGCGCAGCCTATGCCCTGGATGCCAATGGACAAACGCTCGTAGTTCATCATGGTGAACATCGCCGCCAGCCCCTTGTTCGGCTCGCCCACCAGGTAACCCACCGCACCGTCGAAGTTCATGACGCAGGTGGCCGATGCCTTGATGCCCATCTTGTGCTCGATCGACCCGCAGTGGACGCCATTACGCTCGCCCAGGCCGCCATCGGCACCGATCAGGTACTTGGGCACCAGGAACAGAGAGATACCTTTGGGGCCCGCCGGTGCATCGGGCAACTTGGCCAGCACCAGGTGAATGATGTTCTCGGTCAGGTCCTGCTCGCCGCCGGTGATGAAAATCTTGCTGCCCGTGACCCGGTAGCTGCCGTTTGCCTGCGGTTCAGCCCGCGTCCTGATCAACCCCAGATCGGTCCCGGCATGCGGCTCGGTCAGGCACATGGTGCCCGACCAGCGGCCTTCGTAGATCGGGACAAGGAAGGTTTGCTTGAGAACCTCACTGGCGTGGGCATCGATGGCCAGGCAGCTCCCCGCACTCAGCGCCGAGTACAGGCTGAAGCTGCTGTCGGCGGCATACATCATTTCCTCAAACAGCACCGAGAGCATCTTGGGCATGCCCATGCCGCCGTATTCAGGGTTGCCCCCCAGGCCCACCCATCCGCCCTCGCGATACGTCTGCCAGGCCGCCTGGAAGCCGTCCGGGGTGGTCACCTCGCCAGCGTCGAAGCGAACACCCTGTTCATCTCCGTTGCGGCTCAACGGTGCAATCAGTTGCCCGGTGATCTTCGCCGCCTCCTCGAGGATGGCATCGGCGGTGTCCGTGTCGACACGCTCGGCCAGCGCCGGTAAACGGGCCCACATCGCCGGGCCCTGAAACACTTCATGAAGAACAAAACGCATGTCACGCAGCGGTGCAGTGTAATCAGTCATCTGTGAGTTCACCGTTCAAAGGGCCTTGGCCCAGTCGCGCAGGAGAAATTTCTGGATCTTGCCGGTCGAGGTCTTGGGCAGCTCACCAAACACCACGGTTTTGGGCACCTTGAAGCCGGCCAGGTGCTCGCGACACCAGGTGATGATGTCCGACGCTTGTGTCGCACCGTACCCGGGCTTGAGGGCGACGAAGGCGCACGGCGTCTCCCCCCACTTCTCGTCCGGACGGGCCACCACGGCAGCCTCAAGGACTGCCGGGTGCCTGTACAGGGTGTCCTCGACCTCGATGGTCGAGATGTTCTCGCCGCCGGAGATGATGATGTCCTTGAGCCGGTCCTTGATTTCAACATAGCCATCGGGATGCCAGACCGCCAGGTCACCGGTGTGAAACCAGCCTCCCCGGAAGGCCTCGGCCGTGGCCTCCGGGTTTTTCAGGTAGCCTTTCATGACGGTGTTACCCCGCATGAAGATCTCGCCCAGGGTATTACCGTCACGCGGCACCGGTTGAAGGGTCTGCGCGTCGGCGACCATCAGGCCGTCCAGTGTCGGGTAGCGCACCCCCTGGCGTGACTTGATCCGCGCACGTTCTTGCAACGACAGCGCATCCCACTCGTCGTGCCAGGCGCAGACCGTCACCGGTCCATACACCTCGGTCAAACCGTAGGTATGGGTGACCTGAATGCCCATCTCCTCGATGGCACCGATGACCTTGGCCGGCGGCGCTGCCCCGGCGACCATGGCCTGCACCCTGTGCTCGATCGCCGCCTTGGCGGTATCGGGCATGTTGACCAGGGCGTTCAACACGATCGGTGCGCTACACAGGTGGGTCACCCGGTGCTCGCGGATCAGGATGAGGATCTTCTGTGGGTCGACCCGACGCAGGAACACATGGGTCCCCGCCAGGGCAGTGATGGTCCAGGGATAGCACCAGCCGTTGCAATGGAACATCGGCAGGGTCCACAGGTAAACCGGGCGATGGCCCATGGTCCAGGTCATCTGGTTGCCGATGGCATTGAGGTAGGCACCGCGGTGATGATAGACCACGCCCTTGGGGTTGCCGGTGGTGCCGGAGGTGTAGTTGAGCGAAATCGCCGCCCACTCATCATCCGGCCATTGCCAGGCAAATGCCGGATCGCCCTCGGCCAGAAACGCCTCATACCCCAGCTCGCTGACAGCCTGGCCCTCGCCAAACTCCGGATCGTCCACGTCGATGACCAACGGCGGGTGCTCCAGCCTACCCAGTGCATCGCTGATCACACGGTGAAACTCACGATCGCCGATCAGCACCTTGGCCTCACCGTGCCGGAGCATGAAGGCAATCGCTTCGGCATCCAGGCGCACATTGAGGGTGTTGAGCACCGCCCCGGTCATGGGCACACCAAAGTGCGCTTCCAGCATCTCGGGAATGTTCGGCAGCATCACCGCCACGGTATCGCCAGGGCCGACACCGCGCCCCGCCAGGGCGCTTGCCAGCCGCCGACAGCGCTCATAGGTCTGGCTCCAGTTACGCCGGATAGCACCGTGGATCACGGCCGGATATTCACCGTAGATGGCGGCGGTTCGCTCAATGAAACTCAAGGGGGTCAAGGCGACGTGATTGACAGGGGTGGGCTGCAAGCCCTGGGAGAAGATCGACATGCGGTCATCCTGTGTGGGAGCCAGGCGCAGCCAGTGCGCATGATCCCCGGTGGCTGATTGTTAGCTCTGATCAGGGGTCGGGAGCTGAGCAAGGCCTCAGACTCCCACCGTCGCTTTTTACGCGAACCACTATAGTAATTGGATTATTTACCATAGCAATATGGTACAAATACTATAAAACAAGCTGAAACCGATAAAAATGAGATCATTCCCCCTGCTGGAAAAAGATCCACAGCCCACGCTGCTCGCAGGTGCCGACGCCCAGCCACTGAGCCTGAACCCTGCCCTGCAGGCCTTGATTGCCGAGTCTGGCGAGTTGGGGAACGTGCTGGCGGCCAATCACCCCGCGCTGGTCCAGGCCTGTCTGCGACAAAACCGTTCGATCATTGACGTGGAGGTCGTACGGGATGAGCGAACCTTCCTCTGGACCTATGTGCCCGATGAGGCGAACGGGCAAGTCCTGGTGCGCTGCCGGGATGCCAGTGAGGAGCGCCATAGCATTCGAGAGGCCAGCCGCGCGCGCCGGCTCTACCGCCTGATCACGGAAAACACCACAGACCTGATCTCTCGCCATAGTCCGGATGGGGTGTGTCTCGATGCCTCGCCGGCCGCGTACCGCTTGCTCGGCCTGTGGCCCGAGCAACTGCGTGACAGGCCGGTGCAAGCATTGCTGCACCCGCGTGAATGCCGGGAGGTGCTACCCGTGGCCGCCGCGGCGTTGGTGCAGGACGGCTACCACACCATGACCTGCCGGGTACGCCACACCGATGGGGGCTACCGCTGGTTCGAGATTGCCAGCCATGCCATCCGCGAGACCTACACGGGTGCGGTGGCAGAGATCGTCAGCATTTCGCGCGATGTCAGCGTTCGCGTGGAGGCCCAGGAAAACCGCCGTCGTCTGGCCGAAGTCGTTGAGGCCAATACCGACCTGGTGCTGTTCATCGATCGCCAGGGGCACATCAGCTACCTGAATGCCTCCGCACGTCAGGCCTTGGCACTCGATGGCCTGCAGGCGCTGCCCCCCCTCGCCGCGCTGCTGGATGATCAGACGCGCCAGAGGCTGGACACCGAAGGGTGGGAGAGCGCTGAGCGACAGGGGGTGTGGCAGACAGAGGCACGGCTTCAGCCGTGGCGCGAAGGCGGCCCCTTTCCGGTCTCCCTGGTGCTGCTGGCCCATCGCGCCATTGGCGCAGAACGCTACTACTCTCTCGTGGCCCGCGACATGACGGAACGCGAACTGCGGGAGCAGCAGTCGCGACGGCATCAGGATGAGCTGGCTCACACCGCACGCCTGATGACCCTCGGCGAGCTGGCCTCCGGCATCGCCCACGAAATCAATCAGCCCCTGGCAGCGGTGGTCAATTACGCCAGTGCCAGTCAGCGCTACCTGCAAAGTCTCGACCAGGACCCGAAGGCCCGCGACCGGATCAGCCAAGGCCTGCAACGCATCAGTGAACAGGCCACTCACGCCGCGCAGGTGATTCGGCGGCTTCGCGCCTTCCTGCGCAAAGAGCCCCGCCGACTGCAGGAACTGGTCCCGGCCCAGGTGGCCAGCGAAGCGGTACGCCTGTGTGCCTGGGAAGCGTTGCGGGATCAGGTCAGCATAGAGTTGCGCATGGCCGATGACCTGCCAGGCGTGTACGCCGACCGTGTGCTGCTCGAACAGGTCCTGCTCAATCTGCTGCGTAACGCGATTGATGCCAATCGGGAGCAGCATGGCGGCCAACCGTCGCGTATTCTGCTCGGCGCCGAGCGCCAGGGTGATTGGCTGCAGATCGAGGTAACGGATCAGGGAGGCGGCGTGCCCGCCGAGCGCCTCGATGAGATTTTCACCCCCTTCACCACCAGCAAGCCTGAGGGGCTGGGGCTTGGCCTGTCGATGAGCCGCAGCATCGTCGAAGGCTTCGGTGGGAGCTTGCAGGCACGGGCCGGCAACACGGGTGGTCTGGTGCTGTGCTGCAGGCTGCCGGTCAATAACGGATGGAAAGAGGAACGCTGATGAAGGCAACGGTGTATGTGATCGACGATGACCAGGGCATGCTCGACTCAACCGTCTGGCTGCTGGAGTCGGTGGGCCTGGAGGCCGTTCCGTTCACCAGCGGCCAGGCCTTCCTTGACGCCGTCGATCCTGCCGGGCCGGCCTGCGTGCTGCTCGACGTTCGCATGCCGGCCATGGGCGGTCTGGCTGTCCAGGAGACGCTCCACAAGCGCGGCCTCAAGATCCCGGTGATTTTTGTCAGCGCCCATGCCGATGTGCCCATCGTCGTTCGCGCCTTCAAGGCCGGCGCCTGCGACTTCATCGAAAAGCCCTACAACGATCAGCTGTTGCTGGACAGCGTTCAGGCAGCACTGCATCGCGCAGGCAGTTCGCTCGCCGGCACGACGGAACTGGCCCAGGTTCAGGAGCGAATCGACAGCCTCACGCCGCGGGAACGGGATGTCTTCATTCCCCTCGTCCAGGGGTTGAGCAACCGAGAGATCGCCGAACACCTGGACGTGAGCATCAAGACCATCGACCTGTATCGGAGTCGGGTGATGAAGCGAATGCAAGCGCAGAGCTTGCCCTCGCTCGTGGGGATGGCCATTGCCTGTGGTCTGATCGACGCCCTGAGTTTGCGAGCCAGGGTGACAGACGACTCGCCGCCGTCACGGGAAGCCCGCTTCGAGTTCAGGGCTTGAGTGTCAGGCTGGCCAGATCGATCCTGGACAGCAGTTCGCCGATCGGCAGCGCCTTGCTGAACAGCCAGCCCTGGGCAAAGGCCTGGGGGCAGAAGTTCAGGACCGCTTGCCGCTGCTGTTCGGTCTCAACGCCCTCGAAGATCACCTGGGCATCCATGGCCTCGGCGATCTCGTTGACCTTGAGCAGGGCGAACGCCGCCGGCGAGCAATCGCCCACCGCACTGGTAAAGGATCGGTCGATTTTTATCTTGTCGACCCGCAGATTGGCGAGGTAGGACAAACTCGAGTAGCCGGCACCGAAGTCGTCGACAAACACCTGGCCGCCCAGGGCGCGGAATTCATCGATTTTCTGCGCGACCATCGCCATGTTCGCCGTGGAACTCTCCAGCACCTCGATCGCCAGTTGTGCCAGTCGGACGTTCGCCCGCGCGGCCTCGGCCTTCAAGAAAACCAGGGTCCTGGGGTCCAGCAGATCCCTGGCCGCCAGGTTGATGCTGGCATACAACGGTGGATTGGCCTGCAACACCGTGGACAGCTCGGCCAGGCACTTTCGCAGGACGATTTTATTGAGATCAAAGGCCAGCCCCAACTCCGCCGCCACGCTGAAAAAGCTGTCGGGCGCCACCCAGCCAAGCTCCGGGTCGTGCCACCTGGACAGCACCTCCATGCCACAGATCCGACCGCTGCCGGCCTGGACAATCGGCTGATAGACAAGATCGATGCGCGAATGTCGAATCGCCTTTTTCAAGCGCACCGGCAATGACCTGGATTGGGTGATTCTGTGGTTGAGCGCATACCAGGCCAGGCCACCGAACACCGCCCCCAGAAGGATCACAAGGCCGAGCAGTCCGGCATGCTTGCAGGACAGAACATGGCTTTGCACCTGCGCCTCCACGCAGATGCTGAACCGGTCCGAGCAGACCCTGACATTCTTGCCCTCCAGATAGCCCAGACGCTTGAGCTGACCGAAGGAACGCATGATCAGTTGGCCGTCCGCCGAGGTCACCCGCGCACTCAATTCCTCGGGTGGCGATTCGAAAGAGGAAAACGCTACCGGGGAAGTCACCACGAACGCCGAGCCCCGGGAGGTGATATCCACGTTGATGTGCCTGCCGTCATCATCGAAGACCGCCCGCCAGAGCATCGAACCGGTCTTGCCCAACTTGCCATCGCCCTCGATCCGGTACTTTGCCGATGCCCCCCACAGCGCCGAACACTGTACGTCACGGTCGATCATTCGGCCGGCGTCCCTCACGAACCGGTAATGGAAGGCGATCTGTTTCAGGCTTGCCTGATCGTCCTCACGACAGATCGGGTTCGAATCCCGATTGATGGCCTCCAGCGCGGTCACGATATTGTCCGCAACCGAATCGGCCTGGAGCAGGATCGCGCGCGCATAGGCGTCCACACGGCTTTCGGACGCGGCCAGCCACACGATCTGGGCCACCCAGATGGACAGCGCCACACCGCAGGCCACCCATACGGCCAAATGCAGAAGCGTACGCCACCTCCCGCTGTCTCTGTAACCGGGCATCCCTGAACCTTATAGCGACTCGCTATTGTCGAAGTTTTTCATCAGCTGGCGATCCTGCACTCAACCGTAGCCCAGCACCAGCAGCTTGCCATCATCGGCCGGCGGATCCAGGTGTCCGGTGCCGCTGCCGGTTGGCAGGGCTATCTGCATCATCGCCGCAACCCGTTCGTGCAGCCTGCATGACCGCCATTCGCCATCACCCGGCGCAACCGCCTGAAAAACAGGAGGTTTCATCATTCACGGGGCTGGCACGACAAATGCCACTACTCTCCCGAGATCATCGCGCCGACGCAGATCGGCCGCCCTTTCATACGTGATAGCGAGGTACCCCCATGAACGCCATCGAGCTGCTCAAAGCCGACCACGAAAAGGTCAAGACCCTCCTCACCCAACTCAGCGAGTCGACCGACCGGGCGCAAAAGAAACGCACCGAGCTGCTGCAGAAACTGGAGCTGGAAGTCACCATTCATACGCAGCTTGAAGAGGAAATTCTCTATCCCGCCTTCAAGGAAGCAGGCGGCAGGCAGCAGGAGCAAATGTACCATGAGGCCAAGGAGGAACACCGCACGGTGGACTCGCTGGTGCTGCCCGACCTGAAGAATACCTCCCCGACCACACCCGAGTTCGCCGGTCGCGTCAAGGTGGTCAAGGAGTTGCTGGAACACCACATCGAGGAAGAGGAAAACGAGATGTTTCCAGAAGCCGAGAAGCTCCTCGGCAAGGAAAAGCTCGAGAGCCTGGGAGAGCAGATGCAGGTGCTCAAGGCATCGCTGAAGAAAACCCTGAGTGCCTCGAAGATGGCTGCCTGAAGCGGCCTGCCGGGCCGCATCAACCTGAGCGCCTGCGTGAAGACGCGCGGCCGTTACGGAACTTGGGAAGCGTCGCACGCGGCTGTTCGCCGAAGCACTCCCTGACGGAGCGTGCCGCCAGAGGGTGTAGGATTGGCAGGCACTCATCAATGGCGGAGTTTCCATGTTCTCGTCTGAACGACTCAAGGGTATCGACGTCTTCGTCGCGGTGGCGGACCTTGGGAGCTTCACGGCCGCGGCGGAGCGTTTGAACCTCAGCAGTTCGGCCGTCAGCAAAAGCGTGGCACGCCTGGAAGGCCGGCTGGGCCGGCGGCTGTTCAATCGCACCACCCGGCGACTGGCCCTGACCGAGGCCGGGATGGTGTTCTACAAGACCTGCGCTTCGGTTCTCGCCGACCTGGAGGAAGTCGAGCACGCCCTGGTGGCCGAGAGTGATGAGCTTCACGGAAAGATTCGGATAGACCTCCCCGCCGCCTATGGCAGGTTGCACGTGCTGCCGTTGATCCTGGAGTTCGTCCGTGCCCACCCGTTGCTGCAGCCGCATATCTCCTTCTCCGACCGGTTCGTCGACCCCGTGCATGAAGGTATCGATATTCTGGTGCGCATCGGTGGACCGGACACCTGGCCGGCCGCACTGGGCCATGAGTATTTCGGCTCCCAGCGGATGATGTTCTGCGCATCGCCTGCCTACATCGAGACTCACGGTGCCCCCCGGACCGAACGTGACCTGGATGACCACCATTGCGTCGGTTACGGTCTGGCCGACGGCAGGGTCAGCCCCTGGTATTTCAAGGGCCGACTACCGGGCGATATCGAGCGCCGGGTTGTCCAGGCCCGGATCGCCGTGGGAGATGGCGAAGGCGAAGTCGCGGCCATTCTGGCGGGACACGGCATTGGCCAACTGCCCACCTGGCTGATTCAGAGCCACCTCGAGGCCGGCACCCTGGTGGAAGTCCTGCCCGACCTAGCCCTGGACAGCATGCCGATGAACCTGGTCTGGCAGAAGAGCCGCGAGGGCTTGCCCAAAGTGAGGGCACTGCTGGACTACCTGCTCCCACGTCTCTGCATCCATGGCACGCAGGTCGTCCCCCGGACCGCGCCGCCCCCTCACTCGGATGGGGCCAGCCGGGACACCATCGGTATCAGGGCCAGGGCACTCACCGCGACGACAGCCGCCACATAACCGACAGACTCGACCCCCGCGTGCGTGATGGTCAGCCCGCCAATAATCGCACCCAGCCCAATACCGGCATTGGCGGCAGACACATTGGTGGTACCGGCCAGGGCCTGGGAATGGCTGACCGAACTCATGACTCTGACCTGGCTGACCGGATAAAGCGCCGTGTTCGCCACGCCCCAAAGGCCCAGGGCCAGGCAGAACACGATGCCCAGCTGTGCCAGCGGCACGACTGTGCCCATGCCGATCGCGAGCAGCACCAGGAACAGTGCCGAAGCCTTGATCGGCGATTGGTCGACGATCCTGCCGCCGAGCCAGTTGCCGACCAGGCCAATGGCACCGAAGCCCATCAACCACCAACCGACATGCGCGGAATCGACGCCGGCCACCCGTTCGAGGAGGTCCGCCAGGTAGGTATAGGCCACGAACATCGCGGTAAACACCAGCACCGAGAGCATCACGTTGGCGAGGAAGAACGGCTCCCTGAAGATTCGGGCCTGTTGACGCCAGTCGACCTTGGGTGCCCGTTCAACGCCTGGCATGCAGGTCATGATTGCCAGCGCCATGATCAGCGACAGGCCGGCCAGCACCCAAAAGGCCCCTCTCCAACCGATGAGGTGGGCGGCCACGGTACCCAGCGGAATTCCCAGCAGCATGGCCGCGGAAATACCCAGGTAGACTCTGGAAATCGCCTGCCCGGCTGCCTGCGGGCCGGCGAGTTTGCCTGCGGTTTCGCTGGCCGTTCCCCAGAAGACCGGGAGCATGAGCGCAGGAACGATTCGCGCGACCGCCAGCACCCAGAAGTTCGTGGAAGCAGCGGCCAGTGCGTTGGCGGCGGCGAAGAGCAGGAGGATCGCGATGAACAGCTTCTTTCTGTCCAGATGCGAAAGTTCGGCGGTAAGCGGTGGGCCGAAGATCATCACGGTGAAGGCGAACAGCGTGACGAGTTGGCCGGCCAAGGCAATCGAAAGGTTCAGGTCACGCGCCAGCGCCGGCAAAAGCCCCACGATCAGGAACTCGGTGGTCACGATCAGGAACGCCGAGAACGCCAGGATCGCAATGCTGAGCCGGGTGCCTCTGGCTGCGCAAGCGACGGGGCGGGTTGAATCGTATGCCGACATCAGAATGTCTCTCCAGTGGAAATGGGAGCATTCTATTTATTATTTTTTGTCCGATTTAGGGCATCTAGTCATTTATCAAGCGAACCAGATTCATCAATCGTGAGGGTACATGAACGAATTTCCCCGGGCCGGCACCGGCCATGACGACGCGATGCGCAAGAAAATCCGTGCCGCCGTCGCCACCAGAAACCTCGCGAGCGCAGCGAACAACACCAAATGGGATGAGCTGATCGAGTATTTCCGCGAACGCGATGGCTGGTCGCCGTCCTATCGATCCAAGTACGTCACCGGCTATATCTCGGGCTGGGACGTCGAGTGGTTCTGCCACCTGCCGTTTCCCTTCGCCGGCGTGGAATGGTTCGATATCGGCCTGTGGGAAATGGCCCCGTCACAGGGCCGGCTGCTGCCCCAGACGATCATCGATCACACCGATGAGATCACGACGGTCGTCGCCCACATCGGCTTCGAGTTCGAAGTGCGCAGCGATGTGCTGCGAATCTGGGGCTACCTGCCCAAGTCCTACGAGGATTTCCCGCCGGCCTGACAGGCCGGTCAGCTCGGCCTTTGCTGGATGTGGCTCTCCAACGCATCGATGAACATTCGCACCTTGAGCGGCACCAGCCGGGCCGTGGGGTACACCGCCCAGATGGCCAGGGGCTCGGGTTCGGCATCCGCCAGCACCAGTCGTTCGACGGCACCTGCGGCGAGGGCCGGTTCGACGTACCAGCTGGACAGGTTGGCAATGCCCAGCCCGCCTGCGCAGGCTTCGTACAGCGCATCGATGGAACTGGCGGCAAACCGCCCCGCCACTCGCTGCCGGACACTCTTCTCTGCGCACACGAACGACCAGTGCGAGGTCCCCGAGATCACCAGGCAGTCATGGGCTGACAGCTCTGCCAGCGAGGCGGGCCGCCCATGGCTTGCCAGATAACCCGGTGCGACACAGAGCACCCGGGGGCTGTCGGCCAGGCGCCGCGCCACCAGTCGGTTGTCCCGCAGTGGCGCGATGCGGATCGCCACGTCGATGCCCTGCGCAACGATATCCACCTGCTCGTCGGTGGAAAGCAGGTCGACCCGCAGTGCCGGGTGCTGGGCCATGAACGAGGCCAGCATCGGCGCCACCACCTTGCGGGCGAAGGCGGCCGATGCGGTGATGCGCAGGTGCCCGGACAGCGCATTGCCGTGGGGACGCAGATCGGCCAGGGCATTGGCCCGCCCTTCGAGCAGCGCCTGCGCGTGCGGCAGGAAGGTCTCGCCGTCGCTGGTGGGCGACAGCGAGCGGGTGGTGCGGTGCACCAGCCGCACGCCGAGCTCGGCCTCCAGGCTGTTCAGGCTCCGGGAGGCGGCCATCGCCGTCAGGGACAGGCGGCGGGCCGCCCCGGCGAGGCTGCCAACCTGTACCGCTTCGACGAAGACCTCGACATCCTCAAGCTTCATTACATCGATTTCCGTTAGATTGCCGTAACGATTTCAACATCTACACCATTTCCGGTTATATCGCCATAGTTGCCCCCACATCACGACGCCCTCACGGCCTCACTCTCTGAGGCAGGTGGAACGGGTGATCGCGCAAGGGCAGATCATGAACAGCACAACCGCACTCGCAGAACAGACAAGCGCCCCACCAGGGATCAATACCGGGCTCACCTTCGCCATGGCCGCCTCCGCCGGGCTGGCGGTGGCGAACATCTACTACAACCAGCCGATGCTGGGCATCCTGGAGAACGAGCTGCCCGGCAGCCTCACGGCACTGGTACCGACCGCCACGCAACTGGGCTATGCCATCGGCCTGTTCGCCCTGGTGCCCCTGGGCGACCTCATCGAACGCCGTCGCCTGATCATGACCCAGTTCGCGCTGCTGGCCGCGACCCTGATCGCCGCCGCCCTGGCCCCCACTGCGGCGGTCCTGCTGATCGCCTCGTTCCTGCTCGGCATGACCTCCACCGTCGCGCAGCAGATCGTGCCCTTCGCCGCCCAACTGGCGCAGCCGGAGCGGCGCGGCGCCGTGGTCGGCACGGTCATGTCCGGGGTGCTGTGCGGTATCCTGCTCAGCCGGACGCTGTCCGGTTTCGTCGCGGCGCATTATGGCTGGCGCGCCATGTTCTGGCTGGGCGTACCCCTGGCCCTGTTTGCCGGCACGCTCATGGCCGTGGCCCTGCCCCGCAGCCTGCCCAGCGCCAAAACGTCCTATGCCCGCCTGATCGGTTCGATGCTGCACCTGTGGCGCGCCCACGGTGAGCTGCGTGTGGCGGCGATCACCCAGGCGCTGCTGTTCGCCGCCTTCACCACCTTCTGGACCGTACTCGCCCTGCGCCTGGAGCAACCCGGTTTCGACCTCGACGCCCAGGCCGCCGGCCTGTTCGGCATCGTCGGTGCCATCGGCATCCTGGCCGCCCCGATGGCCGGGCGCATCGCCGACCGTCGCGGCCCGCACAAGGTGATCATCGTCGGCACCCTGCTGACCTTCGCCTCGTGGCTGCTGTTCGGCCTGTGGACCTCCCTCACCGGCATCGTGATCGGCTGCATCCTGCTCGACTTCGCCGTGCAGAGCGTCCTGGTCTCCAACCAGCACATCGTCTACACGCTCCAGCCACAAGCCCGCGCCCGCCTGAACACCCTCTTCATGGGTTCGATGTTCCTCGGCGGTGCCGCCGGCGCGGCGGCCGCGACACAGGTCTGGCAGAGCAGCGGCTGGCTCGGCATCTCGGTGCTGGGCGCGGCACTGGCGATCGTCGCCACCCTGGTGCAGCTCACGGCCATCCGCGGCCGCCGCAGCCTCTGCTGAATCAGCCAAACGGCAAGCCCCCCAATCCCACTCACCGAAATGAACGTGAAGAGCCCAACCATGAAAAATCTCGCAAGCCTCCTCGCACTGGCCAGTCTGGCCTTCATCGACCAAGCCCTGGCAGAGGCCCCCGAGCCGATTCACCAGCAAGTCCCCGGCTATTTCCGCCAGGCCGTCGGCAACTACGAAGTCACCGCCCTCTTCGACGGCTACAACGACCTGTCACCGGGCCTGCTCAAGGGCCTGTCGCCCGAGAAAATCCGTGGCCTGCTCAAACGCCAGGCCATCGGGCCGGACCGGATGCCCACCACCTTCAACGCCTACCTGATCAACACCGGCAAGCACCTGGTACTGGTCGACAGCGGGGCTGGCCACTGCGTGCCGCAGACCGCCGGGCAACTGGTGCCGAACCTCCAGGCTTCCGGCTACCAGCCGGCCCAGGTCGACACGATCTTCCTGACGCACCTGCACCTGGACCACGTCTGCGGTCTGGTCGACGCACAGGGAAAGGCGCTGTTCCCCAACGCCACGGTCTATGTCGCCCAGGCCGAAGCCGACTTCTGGCTGGACCCACAGCGAAAGGCCAACGCACCGGAAAACGCCAGGGAATACTTCGATATCGCCCAGCACGCCCTCGCGCCCTACCAGGACAGCGGCCGACTCAAGACCTTCACCCCACCCGCCTCGCCGATCCCGGAAGTGCAAGCGGCCTACGCCATCGGCCATACCCCGGGCAGCACGGTCTATCGCTTCGCCTCGAACGGTTCGGCGATCAGCTTCATCGGTGACCTGATCCACAACGCGGCCGTGCAGTTCGACCATCCCGAGGTCGCCATCCGCTTCGACGTCGACCCGAAAAAGGCCGTCAAGGCACGCCAGGACGAGTTCTTCCAATTGGCGGCGGACGGTGAATGGCTGGCGGCGGCCCATCTGCCGTTCCCGGGCATCGGCCATGTCACCCAGGCGGGCAAACACTTCACCTGGGTGCCCGCCCTGTATGGCCCCTACACCCGTGCAGCCGACGTTCCCTTGCTGAAATAACCCCTGCCCAAAGGAGCTTCAACATGAAAAGCTACACAGTGACGGCCAACGGCATCCGTCAATTCGTGGTCGAGGAAGGCGCAGGCGCCCCGGTCATCCTGCTGCATGGGTTCCCGGAAACGAACTTCGCCTGGCGCTACCAGATCCCGGTGCTGTCGAAACACTTCCGGGTCATCGCGCCGGACCTGCGCGGCTACGGCGAAACCGACAAGCCGGCCGCCGGCTACGACAAGCGCAACATGGCCCGGGACATCCGCGAACTGATGCGCGAGCTGGGTATCGAGAAGGTCGCGCTGGTGGGCCACGACCGTGGCGCCCGCGTGGCCACCCGCTTCGCCAAGGACTACCCCGAGTTGGTGGACCGCCTGGTGGTGATGGACAACGTGCCGACCCGGATCGTCGCGCGGGACCTGAATGCCTCGATCGCCAAGGCCTACTGGTTCTTCCTGTTCCACCTGGTGCCGGACCTGCCGGAGGCGCTGATCGCCGGCCGCGAACACATCTGGCTGCGGCATTTCTTCTCGGACTGGACCTACGACCCGTCGACCATCAGCGGCGAAGCCTTCGACACCTACGTCCGGGCTTACCAGGCTCCAGGCGCGGTACGCGGGGCGATGGCCGACTACCGGGCCAACGCCGAGGATATCGCCCAGGACCTCGAGGATGCCGAAGTGAAGATCGCCTGCCCGGTGATGTCGCTGTGGGGCAACGACTTCCACGCGGTCGGCAAGCTCTTCGACATGGCCAGCGTCTGGGCGGAGATGGCCGACGACCTGCAGGCCTACCCCATCGAAGCGTGCGGGCACTTGCCCCAGGAAGAGCAGCCGGAGAAGGTCAATGAACTGCTGCTGAACTTCCTCGAGGGCTGGCGCGGCAAGTGACCCGTCGAGCGGGCCCCTTCCTCACTCGGAGCTGTGCACCACCACCAGCAGCTCCGCCTGCTCCGATGAAACCGTGCGGATGCGGTGGGACTTCTGCGCATTGAAATGCAGGGCGTCCCCCTCCTCCAGGATCAACCGTTCGCTGCCGAAGTCGACCTCGACGCTGCCACGGTGCACGTAGACGAACTCCTCGCCCAGGTGCTCCTTGAACGCCGAGTGCCCGAACGAACGCGGCGGATAGACCAGGAACGGCAGCAGCGCCCGCTGGCCGATGTGTCGCGCCAGGGGCACGTGGGTCGGCGCCGGCGGATCCCCGGCGGTGTCCCGCTGCTGCCGACGAACCAGACTATAGCCCTCCTCGGGCACCGCTTCGGAACTGAACAGTTCCTCGGCCGGGGCATTGAGCGCCTTGGCCAGCTTGAGCGCCACCGCGATGGAAGGCGAACTCATGCCCCTTTCCACCTTCGACAGGTAGCTCTTGGTCAGCCCGGTATGCCCGGCCAGCTGCTCCAGGGTCATGCCCATCTTCTTACGCAAAATTCTCAGCTGCACCGACATCCAACGCCGTTCCTTCAAAAATAATGACACAAGTATTGTTTATGACACAAAGTGTCATTAAGATCATCCGTGTGTCCTGGTGCCGTTGCAGCGGCCACCAGGCAAACATCGTCCACTTCCCGCTCAGGTACCGACCGTGACCACGACCCTGCAGACCCCGAAGGACCAGCTCGTCAAGCTCGCCGAGAAGCAGATGCTGACGGCGCTGATCGATAATACCTACACCCCGCGGCAGAAACTCGCCCTGACCTGCCGCATCCTGTTCGACGGCGGGCATGACTCGGGCCTGGCCGGCCAGATCACCGCCCGCGCGGATGAACCGGGCACCTATTATACGCAACAGCTGGGCCTGGGCTTCGACGAGATCTCGGCGTCCAACCTGCTGGTGGTCGACGAGGACCTGAACGTGCTCAACGGCCGCGGCATGGCCAACCCCGCCAACCGTTTCCACAGCTGGCTGTACCGGGCCCGCCCCGACGTGAACTGCATCATCCACACCCACCCGCTGCACAGCGCCACGCTGTCGATGCTGGAAGTGCCGCTGCAGGTGTCGCACATGGACATCTGCCCGCTGTTCGACGACTGCGCATTCCTCAAGGACTGGCCGGGTGTTCCGGTGGGCAACGAGGAAGGCGAGATCATCTCGAAGGCCATTGGCGACAAGCGCGCCATCCTGCTCTCGCACCACGGCCTGCTGATCGCCGGCGGCTCGATCGAGGAAGCCTGCGTTCTCGCCCTGCTGTTCGAACGCGCCGCGAAAATGCAGTTGCTGGCCATGAGTGCCGGCGAAATCCGCCCCATCCCCGAAGCGCTCGGCAAGGAAGCCCACGACTGGATCTCCACGCCCAAGCGCCACGGCGCCGCCTTCAGCTACTACGCGCGCCGTGCCCTGCGTGCCCACGGCGATTGCCTGAGCTGATCGAAGCGGTACTCCCTTCCAGAAAACAGTCAAGAGGTGCCTTGCATGTCCACTCCTCAGATTCGCGGCGTTATCGGTTACACCATCACTCCCTTCGCAGCAGACGGTTCGATCGATCTGACGGCCCTGGGCCACTCCATCGACCGCCTGATCCAGTCCGGCGTGCACGCCATCGCGCCGCTGGGCAGCACCGGCGAAGGCGCCTACCTCGCCGACAGCGAATGGGAATCGGTGGTGCGCTACAGCCAGGAGAAAATCGCCGGGCGCGTGCCCAGCGTGGTCAGCGTTTCCGACCTGACCACCGCACGCACCGTGCAGCGGGCGCAGTTGGCCCAGGCCTGCGGCGCCACGGCGGTGATGGTGCTGCCCGCCTCCTATTGGAAGCTGACCGAGACGGAAATCGTCGACCACTACAAGGCGGTCGGTGCGGCGATCGATATCCCGATCATGCTCTACAACAACCCGGGCACCAGCGGCACCGACCTGTCGGTGGAACTGATCCTGCGCATCCTGAAGGAGGTGAAGAACGTCACCATGGTCAAGGAGAGCACCGGTGACATCCAGCGCATGCACCGCCTGTACCAGGCCACCGGCGGCCAGGTGGCGTTCTACAACGGCTGCAACCCGCTGACGCTAGAAGCCCTGGTGGCCGGTGCGGCCGGCTGGTGCACCGCGGCGCCGAACCTGATTCCACAACTGAACCTGGCCCTGTGGGACGCGGTGCAGCATCACGATCTGCAACAGGCTCGCGACCTGTTCTACCGCCAGTACGAGCTGCTGGAGTACATCACCCGCCGTGGCCTGCCGACCACCATCAAGGCCGGTTTGAAAATGCTCGGCCTGGACGTTGGTGCGCCGCGCCTACCGCTGCAACCGCTGGACCCACAAGGCACTGCCTACCTCAAGGGCCTGCTGGACGAGCTGGCCGTCGCCCGCTGAGCCCACTGGCAAGCTGCCCGGCGCCGGGCAGCTTGCGCTCCTGCCACTCAAGAGAACCTCCCATGAAAGTCCACTTCATCGTTCACGAAGCGTTCGAGGCACCGGGTGCCTATGAAACCTGGGTCAGGGAACGAGGCCATGCCGCCAGCTACTCCCGCGTGTACGCCAACCAGGCACTGCCGGCCAATGCGGACGCGATCGACCTGCTGGTGATCCTCGGCGGCCCCCAGGACCCGGCCACCACCCTCGAACAATGCCCGCACTTCGATGCGGCCGCCGAATGCCGCCTGATCGGCCAGGCGATCGACGCGGGCAAGGCGGTCGTCGGCATCTGCCTGGGCTCCCAGCTCATCGGCGAGGCGCTGGGTGCCCGGTTCGAGCACAGCCCGGAGAAGGAGATCGGCCAGTTTCCGATCAGCCTGACCGCCGAGGGCAAGGTCAACGCCAAGTTCGCCCACTTCGGCGAAGTGCTGCAGGTCGGCCATTGGCACAACGACATGCCCGGCCTGACCGCCGACGCGACGATCATCGCGACCAGCGAAGGCTGCCCCCGCCAGATTGTCGAATACAGCAAGCTCGTCTATGGATTCCAGTGCCACATGGAATTCACCCGTGAGGTCGTCGAGCTGCTGATCGCCGCTTCCGAGCGCGAACTGGCCACCCTCCTCGATCGCCGCTTCGTCCAGCAGCCGGCGGCCCTGCGGGCGAACGACTGGGAAGAGATGAACCAGACGCTGTTTATCTTTCTGGACAAGCTGGTTGAAGAGTACGCAAACGCCCGCGCCGCGTGAGGGACTTCACTCCAGCAACGACACCAACCGAGACTCGATCGACGCCCCCTGCACGTCCAGCAGCGCCAGCGTCACCGGCAGCTTGAAACGTCGCGGCCCGGCACTGCCCGGGTTCAGGTACAGGCATTCGCCGCGCCATTCGATCAGCGGCTTGTGCGAGTGGCCGGTGATCACGACCCTGATCGTCTCATCCAACAGGGCCGGCACATCGGCAAGGTCATGAACCAGCAGGGTCAGCCAGCCGTCCAGGTCCAGGCGCAGAACGTCAGGCAGATGCCCGGCCCAGGGCAGGTTCTGGTCGTTGTTGCCCCGCACGACGAACAGCGGCGCGATGGCGGACAGTCGTTCGAGCACCTCGGGTTTGCCGATGTCACCGGCGTGAATGATCCGCTCACAGCCCTGCAAGGCGGCAATGGCCTCGGGACGCAGCAGCCCATGGGTATCGGAAATCACGCCCACTTTCATATCAGCTCCCTACCCACGCCATTCGTCGTCCTTTTCCCAGATTATTCAAACTTAGCCTTCCTCGCCTTCTTCCAAACATCAGGGACGACACGATTGCCCCCACCCCCGTCGGCCAGGCCGCCTGCGCGAGAGGAATGACGGCACGGGACGCCGGAAACACGATCCATTCTTGCACGAGGAAAATCCGATGAAATCATCCATCGCAAGACTTCTGACAGCAGCCGGCCTGGTCTGCGCCTTCAGCACGGCAGTCCTCGCCGCCGGTACCACCGGCACGGGAACGAACGGCACCATGGGCAACACCGGCAACGGTGCCTCCTCATCGACGCCGGGCTCGACCGGGTCAGGTTCAGCCCTGCCGCCAGGCTCCTATCCGGGCAGTTCGCAAAGCGGCAACGGCGGTAATGCCAGTGGCAGCAGCACCAACCCGGGCTCCGGCAACACCAGCGGTGGCGAAGGCGACGGCGGTGCGGGCAACGGCGGCAGCGGCGGGACCGGTTCTGGTTCCGGGGGCGCCTCTGGCGGAGCATCCGGTGGCGCGGCTGGCGGTGGTGCCGGTGGCGGCGCGGGCGGCGGTTCAGGGGGTTAAGGTCGTATCGCCCCTGTGCCGGGTGGCCGGTTGAAACACCGGTCACCCCTGACCCCGCAAAGAAGCGCCTCAGGTGCGCGCCGTTGCCTGTACCACCCCTTCCCCGCCTGTGTTTCGAAACACGCCCCGGCCAGCAACGCATCGGGACCGCCGTGACAGGCCAGTGCCTGCACCGCCCCGGGACAAGTCAGCCAATACCTACAGCACTTGCCCAACGCCCTCCTTCAGCCATCATGTCTTGAGTTGACCCTCCATTTCCACCTGAGCGTGGGGCGGTCCCGGGACGGCCTTGCCCGCCCTGGCGCGCTGAATCAAAAAAACCGGCACAGAGAATCAAGACATCCGCCGCGCCAGGGCTCTTAATGGACGTCATCGACGACAGAGTCTCCCGGACTCCCTGCCTTGAGCTTTCCTTCACTTTTTCAGGCTGCGCCATGATCACTATCGAAACGCCCACCTACTACACGGCCACCAAGAAATACAACCTCAGTTTCCCGACCCTGGAACAGGATGTGGAAGCCGACGTTGTCGTTATCGGCGGCGGTTTCTCCGGCATCAACACGGCCCTGGAGCTCGCCGAAAAAGGCATCACCAACATCGTCGTGTTGGAAGCGCGCTACCTGGGCTTTGGCGGCACCGGGCGCAACGGTGGGCAGATCATGGCCGGGATCGGTCACGACCTGGAAAAGATCAAGAAAGACGTGGGCGAAGACGGCCTGCGGCGGATCTTCGAGATCAGCGACCTGGGCGCCGACATCATCAAGAACCGCATCGCCAAGTACGATATCGATGCCGACTTCTGCCACGGCTACGGCTACATGGGTTTCAATGCCCGCCAGGAAAAGACCCTGCGCGCCTGGGAGAAGGACTTCAAGTCGATCAACAGCCAGCACGAGATCCGCTTCCTGGCGGGCTCCGAGGTCAAGCAGATCATCGGCTCCGATGCCTACAGCAGCGCCCTGCTGCACATGGGCGGCGGTCACGTGCACTCGCTGAACCTGCTGCTCGGCGAGGCCAAGGCGCTGGTCGGCCATGGCGCGCGGATCTTCGAGAACAGCCCGGCCCTGGAAGTGCGCTACGGCGAGCAGATCACCGTGCGCACCGGACGCGGCTCGGTCAAGGCCAGCAAGCTGCTGTGGGCCTGCGACAGCTTCCTCAACAAGCTGGAACCGGAACTGCATCGCTCGACCATCAACACCTACGCCTTCCAGATGATGACCGAGCCGCTGTCGGAGGAACTGATCAACCGCATCAGCCCGATCCGCGGCGCCTACAGCGACATTCGCCCGGTGATCGACTACTACCGCGTCACCAACGAGAACCGCCTGCTGTTCGGCGCAGCCACCCCGCTGGTCGAGCACATCCCGCGCGACCTCAAGGCCTGGAACCGCAACCTGATGCTGAAGATCTTCCCCTACCTCAAGGACGTGAAGATCGACCTGGCCTGGGGCGGCCCGATGGCCTGCAGCCCGAACCTGTTCCCGCAGATCGGCACATTGCCGGGCCGGCGCAACGCCTTCTACGTCCAGGGCTACTCCGGTTTCGGCGTGACCCCGAGCCACATCATCTGCAAGGTGCTGGCCGAGGGCATGAGCGAAGGCTCGGCGCGCTACGACCTGGTCAGCTCGATCCCGCGCCCGACCATCATCGGCAAGGACGTGATTCGTCCACTGCTGCTGACCGGCGGCAAGTCCTGGCACCAACTCTCGGGCTACTGGAACGGGCGCCGCTGATGGCCAAGGCGCCCTTCCCTTTCATTTCCACTCATCAGGAGCAACTGCCATGACCCTTACCACCGTGAAGAAAGATGTCCAACTGTCCGAGCTCGATGCCTGGGGCACCGTCGCCGACCTCGGCTCGCAGATCCTCGAAGGCGAAGTGCGCGCCTTCGGCAAGATGACCTTCGGCGCCCCGACCGACCCGGTCAGCAGCGCCTACTTCGGCACCACCCAGGGCAAGTTCCGCATGGTCTATCCGTTCGCCGAACAGGCCACCGTGGTCACCGGCGAAGTGATCCTGACCGACGAGAACAGCGGCCAGAGCACCCGCTACAAGGCCGGTGACAGCTGGTTCGTGACCAAGGGCACCCCGGTGCTCTGGGAAGTGGTCAGCGAAAGCTTCGTCAAGCACTACTTCGCAGTCGCCTGACCAACCCGGCTGCCGGCCCCACCGGCAGCCCACCGACGAGGCCGGGCGCGCATGCACAGCATTCCCCTCCAGGAAATCGCCCAGCATTGCCTGGGCGCCTTCACGCAACTGGTCCCGGCCAGCCGCGCCGCCTTCTACCGCGTCGACCGCGACCTGCAGGCCCGTGATTTCCGCCTGCTGCGCATGACAGGCGAGATGCACCGCGACTACCTCGACCACTACCGTCAGTTCGATCCCCTGCAACCGCGCAACTGCCTGTCCAGCGGGCTGGCCGTGGTGCCTATCGGGCTGGCCATGACGCGCCAACCCAGACGCGACAACCAGCGCTATGCCGACTTTCTGCGGCGCCACGGTATCGTCGACGTGGTGGAGATCCTCGCCCATCGCGCCGGCCACCCCCAGGCCGCGATCTCGCTGCTGCGTACGGCCGACCTGGGGCCCTTCGACACCGAACAACTGGCTCGACTCCAGGCCCTGCAATCACTGCTGCAACTGGCGGTCGCCAACCTGCAGCCCTGCGAGGACCCGCTGCTCGACCTGACCCCCAGGGAGCGCCAGATCGCCCACCTGCTGCGCCAGGGCGCCAGCAACAAGCAACTGGCCCAGGAGCTGGAGGTCAGCCTGGCGACCATCAAGACCCACCTGATCAACCTGTTTCGAAAGACCGGTGCCAGCAGCCGCACCGAACTGGTGGTCCACCTCTTTTTCTAGCCCACCTCAACCATCCGGTTGATAGGCGGGCAAAGCCGCCAGCGGCATGATCCGGCAGGTCCATCCAAGCAACCGGAGCTTCATCATGACCGCAAACAATAAAGACTGGATCACCGTTGGCGCCCTGGCCGACGGCTTCGCCCCGCAAGCCTTCATCCTGCCGAATCTGGCCGACCTGCAAGGCAGGACCTTCACCCTGCACTTCGCCAATGGCTGGCAGATCGAGCACCGCTTCGAGCGCGAAACCCTGTCCTGGAACGCCGCCGACGGTCACTCCAGCGGCACCGCGAACTATCGGGCAACCTCCGTACGCCCCGGTCTGTACCTGGTGGATTTCATCAAGCACGAAAGCGGCCAGGCCTGGTCGATCAGCCTGGTGCTCGACACCGACAACGCCGCCTTCACCGCCGTGATCGGCCGCATGCCGAGCGCCGAGCAGACGCGCGAAGGACTCTACAGCCGCGCCCTGGCCGGCAAGGACCTGACCACGGTCGAGGCCGAGTTCCTGCATGGCAGCCTCGACCGCCCCTGGCGGGAGGGCCTCTGCCCCCACGCCCCGACCAAAGAACTGAGCGGCCTGCGCAACCATTACCGCTACAGCCCGAGCGAAGTCTACGAACACATCTATCTCAACGACCGGTTCTACACCTGGCAGTGCCTGGAAGGCGTGGAAAAGGGCCTGTGCGATACCGATCGCTGCCATTACTACAAGATCGCCGATCAACTCTACCTGTTCGTCTGGCGCGAAAAGATCGTCCCGACCCTCGGCCTGGTCTTGATCGACCTGCAACAGCACCGCAGCGACGGCAAGATCTTCGGTTATGCCGGCGCCTCCTTCGACGAGCTGTCGAACTTCCCGGTCAGTTCCTACTGCCAGGTCCTGAACCGCACGGAGTACCCCGATGCCTGAACCACGGACCCTCATCATCACCGGTGCCGGAACCGGCATCGGCGCGGCCTGTGCCCGGCTGTATGCCGCGCAGGGCGACAACCTGGTGCTGATCGGCCGGCGGCGCGAACCGCTGGAACAGGTCGCCAGGCAAACCGGTGGCCTGGTGCTGGTCGGCGATGCCGCCAGCCCGGATGCCTGGGACGACTTCATCGCCCGCATCCGCCAGCGCTATGCCCGCCTCGATGTGCTGCTGGCCTGTGCCGGCGGCCACGGCCTGGGCAGCGCCACCGAGACCACCCCGGAAGGCTGGCAGGCGGCGCTGCGCAGCAACCTCGACAGCGCCTTCTACAGCGCCCGGGCCTGCCTGCCCCTGCTACAGGAAACGGCTGGCAACATCGTCCTGATCGGCTCGATCGCCTCCCTGGCGGCGGGCCCGGAGGTGTGTGGCTACACCACGGCCAAACATGCCCTGCTCGGCCTCAACCGCTCGCTGGCCAGGGACTATGGCCCCCACGGCGTGCGGGTGAACGCCGTATGCCCGGGCTGGGTGCGTACGCCCATGGCCGATGAGGAAATGCAGCCGCTGATGGACCGGCACGGCGAAACCCTGCAGCAGGCCTATGCCCGGGTCTGCGCCGACGTACCGCTGCGCCGCCCGGCCAGTGCCGAGGAAATCGCCAGGGTCTGCCGTTTCCTCGCGTCCGACGACGCCTCGATCATCACCGGGGCGACGCTGGTCGCCGACGGCGGGTCGAGCATCGTCGACGTGCCGACCCTGGCTTTTGCCCACAAGGAGCCCGCCCATGCCTGAAGACCTGGATTTCAGCGGCCGCCATGTGCTGGTCACCGGCGGGGCCCAGGGCATCGGCCGGGCGATCGTCGAAGCCTTCGCCCTGCGTGGCGCCCACGTGGTGATCGCCGACCTGCGCCTGCCTCAGGCCCGGGAACTGGCCGACGAGTGGCAGGCCAGGGGCTGTCGGGTCGAAGCCTTGTACGTTGACCTGGCGAATGCCAGCGCAGTGTTCGAGCTGGTCGCAAAACTGCAGCAGTTGGACATCCTGGTGCACAACGCCGGGTACTTCCCGCTGACGCCGTTCGCCGAAATCACGCCGGCGATGCTCGAACGCACCCTGGCGGTCAACCTCTCGGCGCTGTTCTGGCTGACCCAGGCGGCGCTGCCGCTGTTCCGGCGCCAGGGCCGCGGCTGCGTACTGGTCACCTCCTCGGTCACCGGCCCGCGGGTGGCCTATCCGGGGCTGAGCCACTACGCGGCGTCCAAGGCAGGCGTCAATGGCTTCATCCGTAATGCGGCGCTGGAACTGGCTGCCGACAATGTCCGGGTCAACGGGGTCGAACCGGGCATGATCGCCACGCCGGCCATGGACAACCTGGGTGATGCACAACAGAGCGCGGCGATCGCCAGCCGGGTGCCGCTGGGGCGGCTGGGCCAGGCGGCGGACATTGCCGCGGCCATGCTGTTCCTGGCCTCGGACCTGGCGGGCTACATCACCGGGCAGACGCTGGTGGTCGATGGCGGGGCGACCTTGCCGGAGGTGTGATCAGGCGCTTGCAGAAACAGGAAAGGGGCCAACTGGCCCCTTTTTTACGCCCGCCCAGTCACGCCGCGCCCAACGCCTGCTGCAGATGGCTGGAACGAAAATCCTTGGGCGACAGCTCGAACTGCTTCTTGAACGAACGGCTGAAGTGCGCCGAATCGGTGAACCCCCACTTGTAAGCGATCGAGGTGATCGACTCACTGCGCAGCAACGGGTTGGTCAGGTCATCGGCACTGCGCTTGAGCCGCGCCCGCTGGATGTAGCGGCAGACGCTGTCGTCCTGTTCCTCGAACAGGCGGTACAGGTGCCGTACCGAAATGTTCAGGCGGTTGGCCAGGCCTGCGGGACTCAGGCCGGGCTGACTCAGGGACTCGTCGATGACCTTCTGCACATAGCTGCGCAGGCTGCTGCCCTGCAGTGGCGTGGCCTCCTCTCCCGGGTCCTGGTCTTCCTCGAACGCCGAACCGAGCAACGACACGAAGGCCGACTGCAGGGCCTCGCCTTCAGCGGCCACGCCGGCGCCCACCGAGGTGTCCTTGCACAACTGGTCGACCAGCACGTGCAACATTCGTCCGCAGGCCTTGCTCGAGGAAATCTTGCCGAAGGTCCGCGACTGGCCGCCGAGCTGTCGGCACACCTCGTGGCGGGACAACGACAGCGAAACATGTTCGATCAGGCCGAACGGGCTGATCTCGATCGCCCCTGCCGAATCCATCAGCAGCAGGTCACCGGGCGCCAGGCGGATGCTCTGGCCGTACTGGGTGATCTGGCAATAGCCGCCACGCTGGCTGACCAGGAAGCAATCCTGCTCGTTGTCATGATCGGCATTGGGCCGATCACGCCTGATCAGCCCGGCATTGGTGCGCAAGGTCGCCAGCGGCAGACCCCCTCGGGAAAACTCGGACACCTCGCCGATGAACAGCGCACGGTGGCAGGCCAGCTCCGTGTCGAAATGACCACAGGCGGCACGCAGGTCGCGGTTCCAGGTTTCCAGACCGTCTGGCACGGATTGATGGATGCTCATGGGGCTCTCCACAGTGGCTTCTTGTTTTTGTTGCGCAATAGTTAACATGTTATCTATATAGGCGCAACAAGTACGTGAGTGCCCCCTGTACAAGCACTAAAGGTGCCAGGTCGGTCTTTTTCTCACAGCGTTCGCAACAACCGTTGCAACCCGGCCAGGGCCGCGAACAGGCTGGCGCGCTGCTCGCGGCTCAGGGCGATGTACCGGCGAAAGGCCGGCATCCGGTTGACCACCTCGCTGCCGCCCATGTGTTCCAGGCGTACGCACCACTGCCCCTGCGCCAGGTCGATGCGCAGGCGCTTGAAGTCCAGCGGCATCAGCGCCTGGTACAGGGCACTGCCCGGCTGCAACCCGGCCTCGAGTGCGACCAGCAGCGAATGCTCGCCGGAGCGCTGCCGGCAGCGAACAGCCGTGCGCCGAATCGCCCCGCCATGGTGCAGGTCGAAACGGGCCGTGCCCTCACTCAAGGCGGGTACCCTGAGCACGAACTCGGTCATGACCAGGTGCATGAACAACTGCGACTCGGTGCGCTCGACCACTTCCAGTTGCAAGCCATCATCCAGCGTGATCTGCGCCGAGCTCGGCCCGCTCTGCGCGAAACCGGCCACCGCCAGATTGCGGCGCAGGTGCTCCAGGGTGACTCCCGGCCGGTAGCCGGTCGGCGCACGATTGGCGCCGAACAGCTCAGACAGCTTTTGCAGCATGGTCGGCGTAGCCGTTGTGCGGGTGCCCCGGTTCATGGGCGAACTCCTTGGCCAGCACGTCTTCGACCGACGCCGGCTTGAATGGATTGACGCGCTGTACCACCAGCGTCCAGAACAGCGCATAGGCTGCGGTACCCGCGAGCATCACGCCGAACGGGATATAGATGTCCGCCGGGTTCATGCCCGGTGGCGTGATGAACCACATGCCCAGCAGGATACCGGCGCTGGAGACGATCTGCGGCAGCGGGAACAGCGGCGAACGATAGGCCCGCGGCAGGTCGGGACGGCGGATGCGCAGGATCACCACCGACAGCGTCACCAGCAGGTAGGCGAAGCTCCAGGCACACACCGCGGCCAGCACCAGGTGCATGATGTTGTCGGTATTGCCGCCCAGGTACAGCGCGTGCAGGCAGGGAATCAGCATCGCCACCAGGATGCACAGCAGCGGCGTCTTGAAGCGCGGGTGCAGGTAAGTGAAGACCTTGGGCAAGGCACCGTCGACCGCCATGCCGTAGAGAATCCGTGGCACCCCGGCCATCAGCGTATTGATCGTCGCCGCGCCGGCGAACAGGAAGCCCAGCCCCAGCCACAGCGGGCCGACATGCCCCATCACCTGCTCGGCGAAACGTGGAATCGCCATCGGCGTATCCAGCAGGTGCACCCCGGCGGTGGCATCGAGCAGCACGTTTTCCACCTGGCGCTTCATGGCCGCACCATAGATGAACATGCAGGTGGCGACGCCGAGCAAGCCGAGGATCATCGCCCGGGGCATGACCCTGGCCGAATTGCGCAGGTCCGGTGCCAGCGGCGTGACGAATTCGCAGCCGACGAACATGAACATCGCCATGCCCACCAGCGACAGCACCGTGACCGGGTCGGTGCCCACCAGCGATGCGCCGAACCAGCCGTCGAGCTGGACCGCCGGTGCGGCGATCAGGCCCAGCACACCGAACACCATCAGGGTGGTCCACATGCCGAAGGTCAGGATGATCTCGGCCTTGCCGAACACGCTGACGCCGAAGGCATTGAGAACACCGAAGACGATGACGAAGCCCACCCCCAGCAACCAGGAGCCGCCGGCCGACTCGGCCAGGGTGTTGAGGTGCTCGAAATTCACCAGCGCCATGACCCCGGACAGGATGGTTTCCGCGGTGCCGGCGAAGACATGGACGATCAGGTAGGCCGACAGGGTCCCGGTGATGGCGAAGAAACGGCCCATGCCGCAGTTGATGTAGTCGTAGACCGAACCGGTGGTCGGCAGCACCGAGGCGGCCTCGGCGAAGGTGGTCGCCTGGGCCAGCATCATCACCACGGCGATCAGGATCGCCACCGCGAAGGTACTGCCGCCAATGCCGAAGCCCATGGTCGCGGTGAGAATGACCGGGCTGGCCATGATCAGGCCGATGGTGCTGGCTAGCGCGGTGGGAAAACCGACCGTGCCACGTTTGAGGTGCTCGGTGAGTCTGTCGTTGATCGACATGGTGCAGATCCTCGAAGCGGATTGTTATTTTATGGATTTCGCGAACCGTTCGAGGAGTCGGCGATTACTCCTCCCTGCCTGTCCCTGAGCAAACGGCGCCGTGTACCCAGGCACTGTGCGCCCCGCCCACCGCGACCGTCTTGCCCCTGTCTGCCGGCGGTTTTGTTGCTGCCTGCCAGGGCTCGACGCCTGGCTGACAGGATCAATTATCTGGCACGCAGGTGAAAGACTTTGCCGTTCCCGGTCGTCCTAATGCGCACTCGTTCTACTGAGCTGTCCAACACGACCGGGGAAAACAATAATGGAGCAAACACTGAAAACGCGGGCGCTGTCCAAGGCCATCGGCCTGGGTATGACGCTGCTGTTCGTCAACTCGTCGGCCGGGGCCTTCGAGCTGTATGCCGATGGCGACACCAAGGTCACCGGCAACTTCCTGGCAGTCTACGGGATGTTCAACAGCCGCAAGAACTACGACGGTACCACCGGCGGTTCCAGCTGGCGTGAAGGGTTCATCAAGTACGGCCTGAGCATTGACCAGACCCTGGGCAACCTGGGCAGCGCCTATGGCACGGCCAACCTGGTCAGCTCCGCGACCTGGGGCGACGGCGACGCGGCCGGCCTGAGCGATGGCACCGAGCGCACGACGAAATTCGACGAGGCCTTCGCCGGCTGGCGCTCGGGCGACCTGTTCCCGGTGCTCGGCAAGGACGGCGTGGATGTGTCGTTCGGGCGCCAGATCATCACCCTCGGTGACGGTTTCATCATCAACGATGACGGCCTGAACTTCGGCAAGGGCCCGGCCGACGGCAAACTCAACCGCGGCGGCGCCTACTACCTGGCGGCGCGCCATGCGTTCGACCAGACGGCCGTCCTGCGCCTGGGCGGCAAGGACGGTGTGCATGGCAGCGTGATGTGGTTCAAGTCCGACAACCGCGCCCAGGCCAACACCGAGATGGCGGCCGGCACCCTGGAATACACCGCCGCTCCCGGCACCCTGGGGCTGACCTACCTCCATGGCATCAGTGTCGACGATCGTTATGCCAGCGCCTTCCAGAAGGAACGCGAAGGCATGGACATCTACAGCCTGCGCGGCGCCGGCAACGCCGGCATCGAACACGCGCACTTCGCCTTCGAATACGCCTGGCAGGACAAGGATGTCCGTACGGAAAAAGCCTGGTACACCGAAGCCGGCTACACCTTCGCCGACCTGCCCTGGTCGCCGGACCTGACCTACCGCTACAGCCGCTACTCCAGGAACTGGGACTCGATGTTCAACGGCCTCAGCCGGGGCTACGGCACCTGGTTCCAGGGCGAGGTGACCGGCAACTATGCCGGACCGTTCAACAGCAACACGGCGATCCAGCATGTGGCGCTCAAGGTCAAGCCGGTGGAGCCGGTGACCGTCGGCGTGCTGTTCTTCGACTACAAGACCCTGCACAAGCAGGATGCCCTGAACCTGGACGGCCGCGAGCTGGACCTGTATGCCGAATGGGCGGTGAATGAACACCTGATCGTCACCCCGCTGCTGGGCCTGTACAAGCCGGACAAGGACGCCAGCAACGGCGGCAACCAGGTCGGTGGCAACGGCACCAACGTCTACAGCCAGGTCACTGTCGCCGTACCGTTCTGATCCCCCTTCCGGGAGCGGCCTGCACCGCTGCCCAGGCGCCCGGCAGCCACAGTCAAGCGGCCGGGCAGCCACAGTCAAGCCAACCCGGCGCTCCTTGAATACCCTCGGGCTTTTCCGCTGCCTCCCTCAGGAAAACCCCATGAGCGATATCGCGCTGCTGCCCCAAGTCGAAGCCTTTCTGCGTCGAAGCCCTGCCCTGTTCATCGACGGTGTTGCCGTCCCGAGCCACTCCAGCCGCACGCTGGAGGTGATCAACCCGGCCACCGACCAGGTGATTGCCCGGGTGGCCGATGCCGACCAGGCCGACATCGATGCCGCCGTGGACTCGGCCCGCCGCGGTTTCCGGCAGTGGTCGCAGACCGCCCCCGCGGTGCGCGGCCACGTGCTGCTGAAACTGGCCGACCTGCTGGAGCGCCACCGCGAGGAACTGGCCCAGCTCGAAACCCTGCAGTCGGGCAAGATCATCCAGGTGGCGCGCGCCTTCGAAGTGGACCAGGCGGCCCACTTCCTGCGCTACTACGCGGGCTGGGCCAGCAAGATCAGCGGCCAGACCATCACCCCGTCGCTGCCCTCCTTCGCCGGCGAGCGCTACAGCGCCTTCACCCTGCGTGAGCCGGTCGGCGTGGTGGTGGGCATCGTGCCGTGGAATTTCTCGACCATGATCGCCATCTGGAAACTCGCCTCGGCACTGGTGACCGGTTGCAGCATCATCATCAAGCCCAGCGAGTTCACCCCGCTGACCATCCTGCGCATCGCCGAACTGGCGATCGAAGCCGGCCTGCCGGCGGGCGCGCTGAACGTGCTGACCGGTGGCGGGCCGGTCGGCAAGGGCCTGATCGAACACCCCGGCACCGACAAGGTGTCGTTCACCGGCTCGGTACCGACCGGCATCGCGGTGGGCCAGACGGCCATGGGCGCCAACCTGACCCGCGCCACCCTGGAACTGGGCGGCAAGAACTCCGCCGGTTTCCTGCGCGACGTCGACCTGGACAAGGCGGTGGATGGCATCATCGAGGCCGGTTTCCTGCACTCCGGGCAGATCTGCGCCGCCGCCGAGCGCTTCTTCGTCCACCGCTCGCAGATCGAGCCGATCATGGACAAGCTGTCCCAGCGCCTGAGCCGGCTGAACATCGGCTCGCCCCTGGATGAGCGCACCGAGTTCGGCCCGGTCACCAACCGCCAGCACCTGCTCAAGCTCGAAGGGTTCTTCGCCAGGGCCCGGGCCGAGAACAACCACATCATCCACGGCGGCAAGCTGATCGAGCGGCCCGGCTGCTATGTCGAGCCGACCGTGATCCTCGCCAACAGCGTCAACGACACCCTGCTCAACGAGGAAACCTTCGGCCCGATCGCCACCTTCCTCCCCTATGACACCGAGCAAGAGCTACTGGAGCTGATGAACAACACGCCCTACGGCCTCAGCGCCAGCCTCTGGACCCAGGACCTGGGCAAGGCCCTGCGCATGATACCGGCCATCAACGCCGGCACGGTGTGGGTGAACATGCACACTCTGCTCGACCCGGCGGTGCCGTTTGGCGGCAGCAAGGCTTCCGGCATCGGGCGCGAATTCGGCGATGCCTTCATCGAGGACTACACCGAGCTCAAGTCGGTGATGATTCGTTACTGAGGCACGGGGCGCGCGGCTTTGGAATGAACGTCAGGGGGCTCCCGAAACCGCGGAGCACTCTGGCATGTTCATGAAAACCTTCACGAAAATGTTAACTCTTGCGAGGCCCCGACCACGTAACAGCTCTATATCATCGTTCCCTGGAACGCTGGAACCGGCCCTGGATCGAACCCTTTATCCAGGCCGGCTCCGGTACATCCGCCCCAAGAGCAATGGAACGAGCGATGTCAAAACTGCAGATCAACTCGAAACGCACCTGGCTGGCGTCCGTCGCGATCATCGGAATTGCCGCGACGCTGACCGCCGCGTTCGCCTGGACCGCCGGCTGGATCGGCACGCGCCCGACCAGCAAGGGCCTGGTCGGACAAACACCGCCCTCCTTTCCTCCCGGATTTCGCCGCGCCCATGGCAAGGGCATGTGCTTTGCCGGGACGTTCAGCAGCAGCCGGGAAGCGCACACCCTGTCGACAGCGCGGGCGTTCAGCCAATCGCCAGTGCCCGTCATCGGCCGCTTCTCGATCGGTGCGGGCAACCCGCACGCCGCCGACAATTCGACCGGCACGGTCAGCATGGCGCTGCTGCTGACCACCGACGACCAGCAGCAATGGCGCATGGCGCTGAACAACCAGCCGTACTTCGCCACACGCGACGCCGAAGGGTTCAGCGCCCTGCTCAAGGCGACCGCCGCCGACCCGGCGACCGGCCAGCCAAACCCGCAGCGCCTGGCGGCGTTTCTGAAACAGTACCCGGAGGCGGAGAAATTCCTCGCCTGGCGAGCAAAGGCCCCGGCGCCCGGCAGTTTTGCAGGGGTGGAATTCTTCGGCATCAATGCCTTCGAGCTGGTCGACGCCCAGGGGCAACGGCAGGCGGTTCGCTGGTCGATGCGTTCACGCCTGCCCTTCCAGCCGCTGCCCAACGAGCAGAAACCCTCGGCAGCCCATGACTTCCTGTTCGACGACCTGCGCCAGAAGCTGGCGCAGCAGCCGCTCTACTGGGACTTGGTGCTGCAACTGGCAGAGCCTGGCGACCCGGTCGACGATCCCTCGCAGCCCTGGCCGGCGCAGCGCAGGCAAGTCGTGGCCGGCACCCTGGAAGTCACCCAGGTCACCGACCAGGCCACGGGCGCCTGCCGCGACGTCAACTATGACCCGTCGATCGTTCCGGCGGGCATCGAGCCCTCGAATGACCCCGTGCTCAGTGCCCGCTCAGGCGCCTATTCGCACTCGTTCAACCTGCGGCTGGGCGAGATCGGTCATGGCCAGGCCAGCGAAGCCATCGGCAAGCAGGAGGAAAAGTGAAAATGACCGGGCACAATCACGCTTTCAACCGCCTCGCGCGATGGCTGCACTGGCTGATGGCCTGCATGGTCCTCGCCATGCTGTTCATTGGTGTGGGCATGACCACGTCCCTGACCTATCGGATCTGGCTGATCGACCTGCACCGGCCGCTCGGCATCGCCATCCTGGCCCTGGTAGTCATTCGCCTGGCCAACCGCTGGCGTCATCCGCCACCGCCCCTGCCGGCCAGCCTGCCCCGTTGGCAACAGCGGGCGGCGCTCGCCTCGCATGCCCTGCTGTATGCGCTGATGCTCGGGCTGCCGCTGCTGGGCTGGGCGCTGCTGTCCGCCGGTGGCTACCCGATTGTGCTGATCGAAGGGTTCAACCTGCCCGCGATCATCCCGGCCAACCCTGTTTCCTATGCCTGGCTGCGCGATACCCACGGCTGGCTGGCCTGGTTGCTGTACTTCGTCGTGATCGGACATCTCTCGGCGGCCCTGGTACATGCCTGGATCTACCGGGATGGAGTGTTCTCCAGCATGGCCAGGGGTGCGGGGAACTCCGACTGACGGGGGGTGGTTTCACCTGGCTGAAGCCGGCGCGGTCGAGGGCTGTCCCTGGATTTCCCCCGCCAGGGCGATCCGCGCCCCGCATGGGCACCAGTATTGATACCATGATCGGCCTAGGCCTCAGGTCGAAGCCCCGCGCCGGCAGACCTGACTCACATACCTGCCCGCGAGACTCCCATGACGGATGAACCCCTGCGCCGCTCGGTCGAAGGCGCTTCCCCAGCCCGCCTGCGCTTCGCCCAGAAATTCAAGCAGGCTCGCCGGGCCGCCGGCTTGACTCAGGCGGACGTGATGAACCGCTCCGGCGTGCAGCGCAGCACCCTCTCGGACATCGAGCAAGGCAAGCACAACGTCACCATCGACATGATGGACCGCCTGGCGAACGCGATCGGCTATCCCCTGGCCGAGCTGCTCTAACCCCCTCTCATCCACCCAGAATGAAAAGTGCACGGCGCCGCTTGCAACGCCAAAATGTCGGATATATCCTACATTCGCGTTGGCTGATACCCCACGGCCAACCGCAACGTACAGGAGCGTCAGGCCAATCGGCAGGCCCGTCAGGACAGGACGGCCGGATGCATTCACCATTGATTCGCAGGGCGGCGAGCAATTAATGAAAACATACGACCTCATCGGTATCGGCATCGGTCCCTTCAACCTCAGTCTCGCCGCATTGGCGGAACCGACCGGCCTGGACACCCTGTTCCTGGACAAGCGGGACGCCTTTGCGTGGCACCCCGGGATGCTCGTATCCAATGGCCAGCTGCAGGTTTCACCGCTCAAGGACTGCGTCACCCTGGCCGCGCCGACCAGCCGCTATTCCTTCCTCAACTACCTCGCCGAGCATCGCCGGCTCTACAGCTTCATCAACAAGGGCGGTGCCTGCACTTCCCGCAAGGAATTTGCCGACTACTACGGCTGGGTCGCCCGGCAGCTCTCCAACCTGAGGTTCGCCCAGCAAGTGCTGGATGTCGTCGAATGCAATGACGGCTACACGGTCGTCACCGCCGAGCAGAGCTACCACGCCAGGGCCGTCGCCATCGGTGTCGGGATCAGCCCGCGCGTGCCCGAATGCGCTCGCCCCTGGCTGGGTGACTCCATCTATCACGTGGCGGACTTCCTTCATCGCGAAGCCTTGCGCCCCGGCGAGCACGTGCTGGTGGTCGGCGGCGGTCAGAGCGGCGCCGAAACCGTCGAGCAACTGCTGGGCACACCAGCGCTGGGTGGTTTCACCTGGGTCACGTCGCGCTCGAACCTGTTCGCCATGGACGACAACGCGTTCGTCAACGAGGCCTTCTGCCCCGCCTACAACCAGCGTTTCCAGAACCTGCCCATGGCCCAGCGCAGCCACGCGGTGCAGCAGGAACGGCTGACCAGCGACGGAATCTCGGCAGACCTGTGCAACCGGCTGTACGAGCAGCTCTACGAACGCCGTGTCGGCCAGGAGCCACGCCCTCCCATCGATATCCTGCAAGCCGCCGTGCTCGATGGGCTCGAACCGGATGGCCGGCGCTGGCGCGCGCGGCTCAGGTCACTGAGCAGCGGGAGCCAGCGCACCCTCGTGGTCGACCGGGTCATTCTCGCCACCGGCTTCCAACCCTGCCCGCAACCCTATGTCGATGCGCTGCTGGCCAAGGCCCGGCGCGATGGCGGGCTGCCGCTGATCGACGCCAACTACTGCGTGCAATTCGCCACGCCGATGCCGGGGCCTGTTTATTTGCAGAATCGCAGCCTCGTCCAGCACGGCCTGCAGTCGGTGAACCTGTCGATGGTGGCCTACCGCAACAGCCGCATCCTCAACGACCTGCTCGGTTACGAATACTTCCAGGCCGAACCGGACACGCCGATGTTCAGCCATCTCGATGCACTGCCCGAAGCGCCAGCCCGTCACCTGGAGCCCCGACACGCCCTCAGCCTCGTGCAGTACTGAGTTGCCGCCCACACCGCCAGAGCACCGCGCCATGCCCGAATCCACCGAGCCATTGCCCGACCGGCTGCCGTCAGCCGCCTTCCTGCCGTTCCTGATCGCGGGCGTGATCATCGCCGGGGCCTACGGTTCGAGCTTCCTGCTGCCGGAATACCTGCAATCGCTGGGGTTCGACAACGCCACGATCGGCCGGGTGATCTCCACCGGGATGATCACCACCATCCTGTGCTGCTGCCTGGCCGGCTGGACGGCGCAGCGCATCGGGGTGATGGGCAGCATCACCGTCGCCTGCGCCGCCATGGCCCTGGCGATGCTCGCCTTCGCCTGCGTGCCGCTGCTGCCGGGCGCGGCGTATCCGGGCGGGCTGTTGCTGGGCGTGGGCTGGTCGGTGTTCTACATCCTGGCGCCCTTGCAGATCATCCATCACCTGCGCCCTGCCGCCCGCCTGCAGTACTTCACGATCATGTCCGGGGCCCAGATGGCCGGGCTCGGCCTGACCACGCCGCTGGGCCATCTGGTGGTCAAGGCCAGTGCCAGCTACAGCCTGTTCTACGTGCTGCTGGGTATCGCCTGCCTGGTGTCGGCCGTGTGCGTCGTGCTGGCGGGCCGGGCCATGACCGACCTGCCGAAAGCCGCGACCCGGCAGGTCTCGCTGCGCATCGTCGACCTCAAAGCCCTGCTCGGCAGCCGGGCCGCCCTGCCGATCGCGATGATCGTGCTGGGCGCCTGCATCTTCTCCGGCCTGTCCACCTACCAGGCCAGCTACGCGCAGATCCGCCAGCTCAAGGCGGACAACTTCTTCATCACCTTCACCCTCACCAGCGTGCTGCTGCGCTTCTCGGTGGCCCGCTCGATCGGCCGCCTGCCGTTGCAACGCCTGGCGATCGGCCTGTTCCTGTTCACCAGCGTGTCGCTCGGGCTGTTCCTGCTCAACGACGGCAGCACGCTGATCTACCTGCTGGCAACGGTGGTCTTCGCCATCGGCTATGGCCTGAGCTACTCCACGCTCAACAGCCTGGCGGTCAACGAGGCGGAAGCCAACGGGCTGTCGCCGGCGGTCACCTCGCAGGTCTTCACCCTGGGTTACTTCATCGGGCTGTTCGGGTTCCCTTCGATCGGCGGCGCGATCATGAGCCGTTGGGGTGTCGATTGGGTCCTGGCGTGCCTGCTGGTGGCCGCGCTGGCCAACCTGGTCCTGATGGCGAGCACCCGCGCCAGCAAGATGCTGGCGGTTTGAAAACTGGTCAATCACACGTAAAGGAGTAGCGTTGATGTTGTCTGAAGCTCAAAAAAACCAGTGGCACGAAGAAGGCTATATCAGGCTGGAAGGGTTTTTCCCGCCCGAGGACGTGGCGCGGCTTTGCGAATTCACCAACGAAGTCAGCCGCTGGGACATCAGCGACGATCGCTGGATGATGTGGTTCGAGAAGACCGACAAGGGCGAGCGCATCACCTCCAAGGTCGAGAACTTCATCGAGTTCCACCCAGGCCTGCAGCAGGTGCTGCTGCAGGACGAGCGCATCACCCGCACCGTCGAACACCTGCTCGATGAAAAGACCCGCCGCCTCAAGGAACTGCTGATCTTCAAGTACCCGGACAGCGGGGGTTTCCGCCCGCACCAGGACATCTATCACATCCCGCACAAGCTCAAGGAGCGGATGGTCCATGCCGTGGTCGCGGTCGCCATCGACGACGCCGATGCCAGCAACGGCGGCCTGTTCTTCAGCCCCGGCCAGCATAAACAGGGTGTGTTTCCCATGGACGAAGGCGGCGTGATCCTGCCGGAAGTCGCCAAGCAGTTCAGTTGGGAAGAAACCCCCTGGCGCGCCGGCGACATCTTCATCTTCGATGACTATGCCCCGCACTACTCGCTGCCGAACAAGAGCGATCGCTCCCGCCGCACCCTGTACCTGGTGTATCAGCGCGCCTCGACGGGCGGCCCGACCCGTGACGAATACAACGCCATGAAACGCGCCTACAACCCGCCGGAGGGCCGTGTTTCCGATCTCGACAACCTCAAGCCGTCCAACGGCATCTTCTACCGCGACTGAGTGACTGGATGAGGCCACCATGCATGTAAAGCCGATTGAGCCGCAGATGATGCGCCCGGAGTACGGCGTACTGGTCTGCCGCCTGCTGGATCACCTGCCCGCCACCCTGAGCCCGGCGTTCGGCATGTCGATCGTCGAGGTCGAGCCCGGTGGCGCGGTCGACCTGCACTCGCATCACGAACATGAGGTGTGGGTGCTGATGGAAGGTGAAGGCATCTTCCAGGAGCAGGAACGGCAGATGCCGGTGGCCGGTTCCATGCTCTTCTACATGAAGCCGCATATCGCGCACTCCATTCGCAATACACATTCACAACAGCCGCTGAAATTCCTGGCCGTCTGGTGGGATTAACATGACCGACACACAAAAAACCTATTTCGTCTGTCCCGCTCCGCCCTGCCCCAACGGCAAGCTGCACCTGGGGCACATCGCCGGCGTCTATCTGCTGACCGATATCTACGTGCGCTTCCAGCGCCTGGCCGGACATCGCGCCTTCCACATCACCGGCTCCGACGAACACGGCACCTACACCCTGGTCAAGGCGCAGAAGCTGCAACGACCGGTCGATGAAGTGGCCCGGATGCACAACCACGAGATCCTCGCCTGCCTGAACGCGCTGGGCATCGAACCCGACGAGTTCGTGCGCACCAGCAGCGCCGATCACATCGAGAACAGCCTGGGCATCTATCGGGCGCTCAAGGACAACGGTTTCATCACCATCAAGGACGGCGTGCAACTGTACTGCGAGCACTGCGCGGAGTTCGCCGCCGACTCGCTGGCCAGCGGTACCTGCCCGGACTGTTCGGCTCCGACCGACAGCAACCTGTGCGAGCACTGCGGCCTGGCCGTACCCCATGCGCGCCTGCAGCAGCCGCGGCACGCGCCCTGCTCGGGGCCGCTGACGCTGAAGCCGATCCGCCAGGCGCACCTGGATATCGAGAAACTGGCGCCGACCCTGCAACGGGCGATCGCCGACAGCCAATGGCCGCAAACCATCAAGGACCTCGAACTGACCTGGCTGCGCGAGGCCCTGCGTACCCTGCCGATGTCCCGTCACTTCGAGCGTGGCGTGGTTCTCGGCGACGGCGAGGAGGTGGCCGGACAAACCCTGCTGACCTGGTTCGAAGGCCTGTGGTGCTTCGATACCGGCATCCGCCGGCTGTGCGCACGCGAAGGCACCGACTACCGGCAGGTCATGGCCAGCCCGGACACCCGGGTGGTGTTCTTCATGGGCCAGGACAACCGCTTCTACTACACCGTCGGCGTCACCGCGAGCCTGCTGGGCCGGGGCTTCCCTGCGCCCTACAACCAGAGCATCCAGGATTTCTCGACCCTCGAAGGTGCGAAGTTCTCCACCAGCCGCGATCACGTGATCTGGGCCGATGAAGTGGCCAGGGTGATCGACCCGAACATTCTGCGCCTGTACCTGGCGAGCATCGCCAAACCCTTCGGCAACCAGGACAACGAGTTCGAACTCGAGGGCCTGATGGCCACTGCGCGCAAGCTGCACGTCTGGGAAGCGTCCCTGCGGGCTCATGCCGATGACGCCCGGGAGGTGGTCGACGAACCCCTGCCGCCGTCCCTGGCCGAACAGCTCGGGCGCTACACCGCCGCGATGGACGGGCTGGCCTTCTGGGAGGCACTGCGGGCAATCGACGAGTTCCTCGCCAACGCCGACATCACCCTCGCCTCACCCCGCTGGCAGGCCGGCCAGGTATCGGCCCTGCTGGGCATGCTCGCGCCCTTCATCCCGGACTGGAGCCAGCGCTACGCAACGCTGTACTTCGGCCCGGACTGGACGCCGGCAACCGGCAAGCTGTCGTTGCCGGCGCTACCGCTGCCGCAAGCGGCGTTCCCGATGATCGAGGCGCAGATCCCCGATCACTACGTTCGCGCCTACCAGCAGCGTTTCCGCGCCGCCGCCACCGCCTGAGGCCGAGGAGAAAGCCATGCATTCGTCACGCAGTCAACGCGCCAGCCACTTCGGCGCGTTCGATTACTCAGCGACCAAAGAGGTCATCAACTTCGCCATCGGCATGCCCGATCCGCAGACCTTCGCCGGTGTCCCACTGCCGGCCTCGCCACTGCCGGAGACCGGCGTCGGCCTCGGCGACCTGCTGCAGTACACCGACTCCCTGGGGCTTCCCGAACTGCGCCAGGCCGTTGCCCGGCGCCATGGGGTGGCCATGGAGCAGGTCCAGGTGACGGCCGGGGCCTCCCAGGCCCTGACCCTGCTGGCCGACCTGCTGATCGATCCGGGCGATATCGTCCTGACCGAAGACCCCAGCTATCTGGGGGCCCTGCGGATCTTTTCGGTGGCCGGGGCGAAGATCATCCAGTTGGGTATGGACCGTGATGGGGTCAACCTCGATGAGCTGGCCCACGCCTTGACGACCGCCAGCGGCAAGGTGGCGCTGTATTACACCTCGCCGGTCTTCCACAACCCGACGGGCTGCTGCTTCTCCATCGAACGCATGCAGGCCGTGGCCCGGTTGCTCAGCCGTCACCAGGTCCCGCTGGTCCAGGACCTGGTCTACGCCGAACTGCCGTATCAGCCCCTGCGCCCGGAGGTCCTGCCGGCCGGCCAGGGGGTGATCAACGTGCACAGTTGCTCGAAGATCGCCGGGGCGGGATTGCGGGTCGGCTGGGTGCTGGCAGATCCCGAGGTCATCCGCAGCCTGGCGCAACTCAAGCTCGATGGCGGGGTCAGCCCGCTGGTCAGCAACCTGGTGTTGAGCCTGCTGCGCAACGAGGCGTTCGAGGCGCACATCGAAGACCTGCGTGAACACTACCGGACCCGGCGCGACCTAATGGCCGACCTGCTGAAGTCCTGCACGTTCTGCGTGCAGGACTACCTGGTACCCACCGGCGGTTTCTCGTTCTGGGTCAGGATTGCCGACGATGTCGAACCGGCAGCCCTGATCGACAAGGCCCGGGCGCTGGGCAACGTGCGCCTGTCCCACGGTGTGCACAATGGCCCGCAGTCGCAGCGCCATGTGCGCCTGTGCTTCAGCTACCTGTCACCCGCGCAGATCCGCCAGGGCCTGCACCTCATCGAGGAAGCCTACCGCTCCCTGCGGCCCTGATCACCTCGCCTGGATCCCGATCGCGCTCGGCGGCCAGGCGCTGGAAAAACGCCAGGGCGCGCGGATCGCCGGCGTAGGCGACATTGATCCGGATCCAGTCGCTGTGCTGGCCGTCCAGGTAGTAGGCATCGCCGCTGGACAGCATCACGTCACAGGCGGCGGCAAGGGTATTGAGCCGGGCAAAGCTGAACGGCGGGCAGCGCGCCCAGACGAACATCCCGCCCACCGGCTCGGCGAAGGTTTCCCAGCCATGGTCCTCCAGGCGCTTGAGGGTCTGGGCCATTGCCTTGTCCAGGCGCTCGCGCAGCCGTTGCACCAGTTTGCGATAGGCGCCATTGCCCAGCAGCGTGGCCACCACGCTCTCGACAAACCGCGAGGTGCCCATGCTCGTCACCGACTTGAGCTGGGCCAGGTGCCGAACCCGCTGCGCACTGGACACCAGGTAACCGACCCGCAACGAGCCGCTGAGGGTCTTGGAAAAACTGGCGACATAGATCACCCGGTTCTGGGAGTCCAGGCTGGCCAGACGTGTTCCGGAACCGTTGTGCAGGTCGGCGTAGGTATCGTCCTCGACGATCTGGAAGTCGTGGATTTCCGCCAGTTGCAACAGCCGATGGGCGATCGCCGGACGCAGCGAGGTGCCCGTGGGGTTGTGGTACATGCTGTTGATGAACAGGCACCGCGGCCGATGGCATTGCAGCAGGGCTTCGAGCTGGCGGATATCCGGCCCGTCCTGCTCGCGCGGCACGCTCAGCAGGCGGATGCCGCTGGCTTGCAGCAGATGGAACAGATTCGGGTAGCCGGGGGATTCGACCACCACGCAGTCCCCCGGCTTGAGCAGGCTCCTGACCAGCAGGTCCATGGCGTGGCTGACCCCCTGGGTGGTGAGGATCTGCTCGTGGCCGACCCGAACGTCCATGCGTTCGAGGCGCTTGTGAATCTGCTGGCGCAGCAGCGGCAGCCCCAGCGGCGTGCCGTAGCTGAACAGACTGTCGGGGTCGGTCCGGGTCACCTGGCGAATGGCAAAGCCGATGGCCTGAGGCTCGCGCCAGTCTTCGGGCATCCAGCCGCAGCACAGGTTCAGCCGGTTGCTGCAGAACTGGGTCAGCGGCTGCCAATGCGCATCGTTGATCGTCTGCTCGTCGGGCGCGCCGGCACTCTCGGTGGCGGCCTGTTCGGTCAGGAAAAAGCCCTTGCCCTGGCGCGATTCGAGGATGCCCATCGATACCAGCCGGTCATAGGCCTCGATGACCCGCGAATGGCTGACCTGCTTCTCCCGGGCCAGTTGACGGATCGACGGCAGGCGCGTGCCCGGCCGCATCCGCTGGGCCTCGACCCACTGGCAGATGCCATTGACCAGTTGCTGCGTCAGGGAAAGGTCATCGTCCTTGCTCACCGTGAAGTCTTTCACTGGAACATCCACTGTTCGGTCTTATCAGGGGAACAGTTAACCATAAAAGGGCTGGAACTGTTACTTGTTGTGTCACCAGACAACGCCGATAGTGGGTGCCGCCACAGCGTCCAGAGCGCTTGCACAAGAACGGGAAACAGGGAGCCACCCCCGCGTGGAATGCCGGATATCGCAGAGGTTTCGATGCTTGAAGTGAGCGCAGAACAGTTGGGCAGAACACCCGTGACCGTCGGTACGATAGCCGCCGGCAGGCACTTCGGGGAACAGCTGGAGGCACTGGACCGCCTGTTCACGGTGGGCCACGGCCTGACCCTCGAAGCGTCCCGTTGTGCCGTATTCCTGCTGGGCTGGTTCTACCCTGGCGAGGTGGGCGGCATCGACCTGTCGCTGGTCGCCTGGAAAGTCTCGCCCGCCGTTGCCGCCGACATGGCGCTGGTCTTTCAACTGATGGTGCAACTGCAGCAACGTGGTGTCGGCGTGTCCCAGCTCGGCCTGGAGGACAGAGCCCGCGCCCTGCTGGCCGCCTGGTTCCCCGAAGTGCTCGGCCTTGCTCCGCGGCCTCCGGCCGGCACAGAACTGAAGGCCTTCCGCCGCCGGCACGACCTGACCCCGCAGGCCTGCGCCGAACTGGTCAGGGTACCGACCGCCCTCTACAAGGAGTGGGAGCAGGACTGCCACCCGATCCCCCTGACGCTGTGGATCGAGCTGCGCACGCTGATGGGCGAGCGCCGCCTGCGCTCGACACCGCGCGGGGTGGCGATGGAACGGGCGATGCCGGGACGCTTCGCCTGACGCGGTACCCCGCTACCGCCCCGGGCTTGCCGGGTTGTCATCAACTGGCCGCTTTCCCTGATCAAGGATCGTGGCCCCATGACCTCGCTGGAGACTTCGCTTCAACAGTACCGCAACACGGCACGCACGCTGTTCGCCGCCCGACCGACCCTGTCCTCGGTCATCCAGTCGCTGGTCCAGGCGGCGCTGGACCTGCATGCGCCCGGGCTCGACGTCCACGGGCAACAGGTCCCCGGCGACAGCCTGTGGCTGGGCGAACTGGGCCCGGCATCCACCTATCGATACCGAACGTTGGCCGATGTGCTGTTGCGCCGCTTCAGCGAGGGCCGCAGCCCAGCTTATGACGATCCCGATACGAAACTGGTGAGCCGTACGCCAGGCTCGCAGGTCGACACGTCCATCACCACGGTCGACCTGAAGCGCCTGGGCGCGACCCTCGACCGTTACGGCGATGCCCTGCTCGAAGTGTTCAAGACACGCCTGGTCGCCTTCTGGAATGAACCGGTGCCCGACTGGGCGGGCAAGGTGCCGGGATCGGATGCCTGGGTACCGGGCTGGGACCGCCACTCGCCGCAGGTCCCCAGCCGCTGCGCGGCCCTGTCGAACCTGCTGTTCGTGTCGATGTACGGTGCCGGCCAACTGCCCGACAGCCTGGCGTTCCAGGCCAGCCAGTTGCTGCCCAAGGCGCTGGTCACTGAAGAGCAGGCCATGCGTGACAGCCTGCTGGGAAACAATGCCCTGAAGGCCTATCTGCTGCATGTCAGCGAGCCACGGGAGCGAGCCGGCATCACGCCGGTCGCGGTGGTGTTCGCCCGCCAGCAGCCCGCGCAGACCTTCGTGTACCTGCTGCTGCGTCCGGGTCACGACGTGCGGCGCCTGCAAAACCTCAATGAGCTCTGGCCGCTGTTGCGCGGGCAACTGCCGGATTCCGGCAGGCTCGAACTGATCGCCTCGCAGCTCAATGTCTTCGACAACCTGGCCGGGGCGCTGCTGGAGAACCAGTTGCGGGTACTGGAGCGCTTGCCGAGGGGCCTGGCGGACGAGGCTGGCGAATCCTGGCCGAAGCGTGTCGAGCGGGTGCTCGACCCCGGGAACTGGTTCGCCACACCCGCACCCGAGCCGCTCTCCCCTCTGCAACGACGGGTACGCGAAGCGGCGCCCCTGTGGCTGCTGAACGCATCGGCGACGGAGCGGCGCGACTACGCCGAACTGCTGTCGACACTGGTCACGGCACTGAAAAAATCAGCCTCGCACAACCTGTTCGATGACGTCTCGTCCCTCTCCGACTACAGCCGGCAAATGCTCGCGCAGACCATGGCGCGACGGCACCCGCGGATGCCGCAGATCCGCATGCAGGACATCCAGCTCACGCTGGAGAAGTATCGACGAAAACCGGTACCACCGGACGTGCTGGGCGAGTTCGAGGAGGTCCGGCTGACGCTGCCCGAACTGGCCCTGGAAAACCTCGACGACTTTCGTTTCGGTGCGACGCAGATGCGTATCGAGCTCGCCGACCATGCCGCCCTGCCGGACTGGATGACCGCCGACTATCTGGTGGAGCTGGTCACCGACGTGGATATCGGCGCCCGCTACCCGGCCCACCTGCGGCATCGGTTGCTGGACGACACACGCTATGCCTCGCTGCGCCAGCAGCGTTTCTTTCGCCAGATCCATGCGCAACTGCCGCTGGTGGCCCTGGAACTCAAGCTGCGGGGCGAACAGGGGCTGACCGAACAGGGATACCGGACGGTCAGGGCCATGCTGGGCTTCGACGCCCATGAACGGCAACTGGACGGTCGCCCCATCGTGCTCCGCCCCCTGGCGTTCAAGACTGCTCCCGAAGCCAGTGCGGACCAGGTCGGGGGCATGTTTCTGATCGAACCGCGGGATATCACCCAGGGGCCGCACCTGCTCTACCGACCGCTGTTCGACCCGCCCCTGAGCGAGTATGCCAGCCGGCAGGCGCTGTTCGAGGCGATCCTGCAAGCCGGCGCCCTGCAGGACAGCGTGCTGGCCTGGCTCCCTGCCAGCCGGGTGGCGGTGTATGCACAAGGCGGTTTCCGTGAACCGCACATCGAGTCGCTCTTGCCCGGTGACGAGACCGCACCGTTGCCATCGCCTCCGGCACCGGCCACCCTGGACAGCGAGGAAGTCACCGGGGACTATGTCCATCACCTGTTTCAGGCCTGTATCGGTGCCGTGATCCAACAGGCCGACCTGCAGTTGCTGTCGAACGCGGAAAAGCGCTGGGCACGCCTGAAGGACAGCGGCTGGCAACTGTTCAGTTCGTGGCTGATGTTCGCCAGCGGCCCGTTGACCCAGGCCGGCTGGCTGATCCTGCTTTACCGTGGCGTTCGCCAGGATCTTGCCGCGCTGCAGGGTGACGAGGAGCAATCCCGGGCCCAGGCCTGGGCCGATCTGTTGAGCAACCTGGCGGTGGTGCTGTTGCACGAGGTGACAGCGGACCCGTCGCAGCCGTTCGGGCCGCCGCCGCTGTCGCAAAAGCGCGAGCCGCCACCGATCGAGGGAGAGGTCTCGCTGGATCGCATCACCCTGCCAGCGGCGGTCGATGAGCTGCCGCAATGGCCGTTCGACGGGTCCTGGTCGAGCCCGCGCGGGACCTTGTCGGCGGCCTCTGGCCAGGTGCTGGAGAAATTCGCCGTCAAGGTGTTCGACACGCCACCACGACTCGACAGCCTCGGCAGCGTCTCGAAAAGCGGCCCGAGCCAGGGGCTGGTGCATCTCGACAACGCGGACAACAAGGGCTGGCATGTGCTGCTCGACACCACCCTCTATCAGGTCGCGTGGTGCGAAGACGGCGCCCGCCTGGTTGACGCCTCTGGCACCTCGGGGCCGTTTCTGGAGCGTGATGGACAGGGACGCTGGCAACTGGATCTGCGCTTGCGCCTGCGTGGTGGCAGCGGCCGGGAAACCGTGCAGGCACGCCTGCAACGCAAGCTGCTCGACAGGGCCAGCGTGCTGCATGGGCAAGCGACCCAGGCGTCGAACCGGGTCAGTACCCTGCTCCACGAGGCCGAAACCCTCAACAGGCGCCTGGAGGCCATGAGCGAAGGCCGCGACGCGAAGCACTTCACCAACCGGCAACGCAGCGACAAGCGCCGCGAATACCTGGGCAAGCTGGTCGAGTTGCAGGCCGCGCTCGAAGAGAAGCTTCGCCTGATCAGGGCATTCAACGACAATCGCCAGGTGGTGCCGCAGCCGCAGGCACTGGCCTCGACCCTGGTCGACAACGTGCGCACCTGCCGCACGCTGATGAATGTCTCCCTGGCGGTGGGACGCGAGGACAGCCTGACGGCCCTGCAGATTGGCGAAATGCTTGCCGGCGACACGGCGACCCACTACGACCAGGTCATCGCCAACCTGAAGAACAATGCCGACCTCACCGACCGGCAGATCGCCTGGAGCACCCGCGAATATGCCGCGCTCGACGAATTGCGCGCACTACCGGAAATCGGGCCGGCAGAAGCCGCCGTCCTGGAGCGGGAAGTGGTACAGCCCTTCACCCCACTGGACTGGCAGGCGGTGCAACTGCCGACACTGCTGGCATTGGCCATAGACGAACTGCCGTCGCAGATCACCCAGCAACTGGACGACCAGGTCTTCGCCGCGATCAAGCAGAGCGCCGAACAGACCAAGTACGTGACCAACACCATCAACCGCCTGACGGCCGAAGACTCCCGCCAGGATCGTATCGACGCCTTGCAGACGGCGATCGGACGCTACGACGAAACCCTCGACCTGCTGCAATTCCTGCGGGGCCGCATGCCCGAGCAGCAACTGCGCGAGTACGCCACTCGCCTGTCGACATTACTGGGACAGCTACGGGAGCGGGCACTGACCAGCCTTTCCGGGCTGTGGGACAACACCACACCGGCGCCGGGGGCAACGGCGCCCAGGCCGGGGCCGTCGGCCGGCAACGGCAGGAAGAAATTCATCCGCACCCGCAACCGGGAGGTATTCGTCGGCCGGGTGCGCGCAAAAACGCCCGAGCAGGAGGATGAAATCGTCGAGATCACCGACCCCAACGGCAGGCTGGTGTCGGCCTTCAAGGAGAACCGGGAGGATGCCCAGAACAGCTTCTGGGAGGAAGTGAAGGCAAAACCGGCGCCCGCCCCGGCTCCCGGACGCGGCAAGGTCGGGCTACCTCGCCTCATGACCCAGGGCCGTGCCGCACGGGAGAGCGTGCAGGCCTTGATCCGCCAGGTGATGGCGTTGACCGGAACCAGCAAGGAGCCCCAGAGCCTGCAGGAACTGCTGGAACACAAGGCGCAGAAACTGACGACCCTGGCAGACGATATCCAGGAGGTGCTGACCGAGGGCGGCGCCAAGCCGGACCAGGTTAAAACCGCCGAAGACCTGCGCGACGGCCTGCGCCAGGACGCCGCGCTGTTGGTCAGCGAGGGGCGCACGGCGCGCATCGCCGCGATCAAGAAAAACCTGCCGCAACTGACGCGCCTGCAATATCTCAAGGAACAGGACCAGGTCGACATTCACCGGGCCGGAGGGCGGCAGATGCTGCGCCGGGATGACTTCCTGCAGGAGTACGTGATCAGCAACAAGGACGGCCGGCCGCTGTGGTACGCGCACTTTCATTACCCAACGGCCACGACGGTGGACAGCGAGTTCGCCAGTGCGCACTTGAAGACGCTGGCGCAACGCCGACTGGGTGCCCGTTCCCAGGCGGCGGCCCGGGAACAGGCAGCCACGAGGATTCAGGCCGGACAAGGTGGCAGAGCGCAGCTGACGCTGGAGATTCATCGGGGGCAGATTCTGAACAGGAGCCTGGCGCAGACGTTGTTCTTTAATGCGACCGAGCCGGATAAGGTGGGTTGAGTGTTGCGGTGGGTGCGGGGTCGAGAGCGGTTCTGACACACGAAATGGCCTTCTGGAAAATGCGTCTGTAGCCTTCAATAGTTTCCCAGCAGCGAGATCGGACATCGATCCGCTACTCGAAGATTGCCACGGCCCGAACAAACCCCGCAGACGCATGGCGGATCTTGTACGGGAAGCAACTGACCAGAAAGCCAAACGCCGGGAGTTGATCCAGGTTGGCCAGTTTTTCCATCTGGCCGTAGCCGATGTCGCGACCAGCTTTGTGCCCTTCCCAGATGATCGAGGCATCCCCCGTCGCACTGAAGCGTTCGCGGGTGTACTTGAACGGCGCGTCCCAGCTCCAGGCGTCAGTGCCGACCACCCTCACCCCTCGCTCCAGCAGGTACAGCGTGGCCTCGCGGCCCATGCCCACACCCGCGTCGAGATAGCCTGGCTGACCGAACAGGCAGCCCGCACGGGTGTTCACCAGCACGATGTCCAGCGGCTGCAATGGATGACCGATGCGTAGCAGTTCCTCTTCGACCTGCGCCGCCGTGACCACGTGACCATCCGGCAGATGACGAAAATCCAGCTTCACCCCCGGTTGCAGACACCACTCCAGCGGCAGTTCATCAATGCCGAAGGCCGGCTTGCCGCCGTCGGTGGTGGATGCGTAATGCCAAGGCGCATCCATGTGCGTACCACTGTGGGTGGTGATCTGCAGGCGCTCCGCCGCCCAGGACTCATCACCCGGCAGGTCTTCCTTGCGCAGGCCAGGAAACATCGCCGCCATTTCCGGCCAGCCCTGTTGGTGGTCCATGTAATCAATCCTGGGCAGCAGCGGTGGCGGATCGGTATAGGGGTTGTTGTCCAGAGTCACGGACAGGTCCAGCAGACGACGTTTGTGCAGGCTCATGCGGAAATTCCTTTACGGGTGGTCGCGCGGCGGCTGCGGCGCACGGGCAGATCGAGGGCGTTGTTCAACAGGCCGGTTACCGAGCCGTCGTGGCTGAAACCCAACGCGCGGGCCAGCGAGGTGCGCAGCGGCGGATAATGGCCAAACAGTGCTTCCAGTTGCGGGTCGGGGGCGAAGGCGATGTGCTCGCCGTTGGCCTCGCCAAAACTGGCCGCCAGGCCAGCCAGCACCTGGGCAATGGAAAGATGCAGCACCGGCAGTTGCCAGACACGCTGGCGGCCGGGGTTCTCCAGCTCAGCGGCATGTATCAGGTTGTCCACGCAGCAGCGGGCCGACATCCACCAGGCGCACGCCTGGGGTGAGACCGGGCAGGTATAGGCCTCCCCTGCCGCGTAGGCGTGCAGCAGGTCGCTCATGAATGCCGAGCGCAAACCGTTCGGCTCACGGGGACGGGCGACGATACCGGGCAGGCGCAGTGCACGGCCGTCCACTTCGCCGCGCCGGGCCAGGTCCTGCAAGGCAATTTCCACCATGCGTTTGTGCGCGGCATAGGACAGTTGCGGCGAGGCCGGGTGATGTTCATCCATGCGTGCAGGCAACTCGCCGCCGTATACCGCCACACTGCTGGCGTACACCAGCACGGGCGGACAAACCGCATTGCGCAACTGGTTCATCAGTTCCAGGCTGGCCTGCAGGTTCACTTGGTAACCCAGCTCGTACTGCGCCTCGGCCGCCCCTCCCGGCACACTGATCAGGTGGAAAACCACATCGACACCATCGGCCAATGCCCGACGCAACAAGGCAGGGTCGGTAACACTGCCCTGATGCCGGCGCAGGCGTTCGTCTTCGGAAAACCCCTCCAACTGCTGATCCAGCAGCAACAACGCCTCGATACGCCGGCCGCGCAACCCGCCCCTTTCCCGCAGACGATGGACCAACTGGCGACCGACGAAACCATTGGCCCCCGTGACCATCACACGCATGGCCAGCCCCCCTGCACGACACGCTGGTCAATCGCCCCGAACAGCACCTCGCCCGCGGCCCCAAGCGCCTCCATCCGGACACGGTCGCCAAAACGCATGAAGCCCGTACGCGGCGCGCCGTGAGCAAGGGTTTCGATGGCGCGGCGCTCGGCGATGCAGGCCGACCCCACGGCACGGTCCGCGTTGGAAACGGTGCCGGAACCGATCAGCGTGCCGGCGCTCAGGCGTCGTGTCAGCGCGGCGTGGGCAATCAGGTCGTGAAAACCGAAGTGCATGGCGCCCCCGTGGGGGTGGCCGAACCACTCGCCGTTCCACTCCACGTTCAGGGGCAGGTGCACACGGCCGTCGCGCCAGGCATCGCCCAACTCATCCGGGGTGACCGCCACCGGCGCAAAGCTGCTGGCCGGCTTGGCCTGGAGAAAGCCAAACCCCGTCTTCATCTCCCGCGGTGCCAAGGCGCGCAGGCTGACATCGTTCAGTTGCAGCACCAAACGCACATGTTGCAGGGCGTGTTCAGCCGGACAGCCCATCGGCACGTCACCGACCAATACGGCGAACTCGCCTTCGAAGTCGATGCCATGGGCCTCGCTGGGCAACGGAATGTCCACGCACGGTCCGAGGAAATCGTCGCTGGCCCCCTGATAAATCAGCGGCGTGTGCTCGACACCCTCGATGGGTTCCAGGTTGAAGGCCTTCTGCATCAACTCGCCGTGACTGAGAAAACAGGAGCCGTCGAGCCACTGGCTGGCGCGCGGCAATGGCGCGGCAAGCTGCTGCAGGTCGAGTGCAAAGGCCTGCTCCACCTCATGGGCGTTGAGCCGCTGGTAAAGGTGCTGCAAGTCGGCCTCGACCAGCGCCCAATGCTCCAGCGCCGCCTGCAGCGTCGCAACGATGCCACTGGCCTCGACCGCCTGTCCCAGGTCACGGGCGACAACCAGCAGACGGCCATCGCGGCTACCGTCGTTGAGGGTGGCGAGCTTCATGGCAGCAACTCCTTCAGGCCCTCGGCGTAACGGCCATCGAGCAGGATGAAGACCATCCGCGCCATCTGTTCGCTGCGATTGCTCCAGGCATGATTGGTACCGCGCTGCACCACGATGTCGCCACGCTTGAGGTGCACCTCGTCGCCATCCAGCACCAGCCAGACCTCGCCTTCGGTGACGATGCCGTAATCCAGGGTCTGGGTACGGTGCATCAATTTGTGCTTCGAATCGCTCTTGCCTGTGCCGGCATGGGCTTCACCGATTTCGGCGAAGACAGCAGCCGCGTCCTCGGCGCTGACCTGGTTCTGCACGCTGTCCGGCGGAATGTCCACCACACGGATCACACTCCCGAGCGGGCCGGGACTCAGTTGCAGCGGCTGCGCCGTCGGATCGTCACCGTTATCCAGCAACGCCGGGCTGCCGAGGCTGTTCCAGACCTCATAGAACAGGGTCCCGGGCACCGCCTTGAGCGGGAAGTTGTTCGGCGTCGGGCCACAACTGGCGACAACCGCCTGCCCCTGGGCATCGTGGCCGGTGACCACACGTTTGAATGCTGGAAGAGATTGCATGCTGTCTCCTTTCAATTGCCGTCGCCGATGGTCGTGCCACCGTCGACAATAAGATTCTGTCCGCTGATGAAGGCGCCTCCCGGCGCCGCCAACAGCAATGCCAGGGCCGCCACCTCTTCAGGGCGGCCGCCCCGGCGCAGCGGGGTCAGGGCCAGGCGTCGTTGCAGGACATCCGGGTTGTCGGTGAGTGGTCGGGCGAATTCGGTGTGAATGACGCCCGGGCTGATGGCGTTGACCCGAATGTTCGAGGGCCCCCATTCCACCGCCAGGTTGCGCGCCAGTTGCGCAAGGCCTGCCTTGGAGAGTCCGTAGAGACCCAAGCCTTTGTTGCCGCGCACACCGGCAATGCTGGCCATCAGTACCACGCTGCCGCCGCCCCCTTCGGCCATGGCCGGTAGCAACGCACTGGTCAGCCAGACAGCACTGCGCAGGTTGACGGTGAAGGTGAGCTCCCACTCGGCAGCGCTGGCGGTCGCCAGCGGCCCCATGTGGGGGGCGACACCGGCGTTGCACACCAGGGCATCGAGGCGCCCGAAATGGTCCAGGCAACGATGTGCCAGTACTTTCACCTGCTCGGCGTCACGCAGGTCGGCCACCAGGGTGATGGCCTCGATTCCCTCCTGCTTCAACTGCACCCGAGCCTGCGCACAGTCCTGGGCGCTTTCGCTGCTGATGGCAATACGTGCGCCGGCCCGACCGTACTCGCGGGCGATCGCCAAGCCGATACCACGGGTGGCGCCGGTAATGAGTGCGGTCTTGCCCGCCAGGGAGAACAGCTCGCTCATTGGACACCTGCCATCGCCGCCGGCCGATGACGACGCAGCCACCACAGGCACAACGGTGCCAGGATCAGTTGGCCGATTGCGATCAACCACAGCACGTTCGGCAGTTGCGCCGTCACACCGTCGGTCAGGTCCAGCACCAGCAGTGGGCTGGCAAACTCACCGGCGAAAATCGAAGCCGTGAAGCCGCCCGTGGCACGACCACGCTGATCGAAGCCAACTTGTTGCATCACCTGCGTAATCAGCGTCGGCAGTAGCAGGCCGACACCCAGGCCATTGATCAGCACCGCCAGTACCACGGGGGCATGGCTGCTCGAGAAGGCCATCAGCGCGCCGCCCAAGCCCGCCGTAGCGAACCCCAGGGCCAGCAGCTTCGCCGCCGGCAGGCGACCCAACCGGCGAAAAGCCAGTGCACCGACCAGCACGCCCAGTTGATTGGCGCCCATGGTCAAGCCAACTTGTTGCGGTGCGTCGACGTGCAGGAGTTGCAGCAGGTAACCCACCTGCACCGGCACGATGAACAGGCTGACACCGGCCAGGCCCGTGAGCAGGTACAACGGCGCCAAGGCCGCCCACGCAAAGCGTGTCACGCAGGTCGAGTCAGGTTGGATACGATGGGCCCGAGGCTCCCAGAGCAGCGCGGCCATCAACGGCAGGCACAACAAGCCCACGGCGTAGAGCGTGAACGGCGTACGCCAGCCACTTTCACCCAGCGCCCCCCCTACCCCCATGAACACCGCAGCCGACAGCGAGGTCACCACCATCTGCAAGGCGAACAGCCGCTCCCGGCGCTGCCCCTCGAAGTAATCGCCCATCAGCGTGGTGCAGCAGGTCATGATGCCGGCCTCGGCCAAGCCAATACCGGCACGGCTGGCCACGATCAGGCCCAGTGAGTCCAGCCACAGCGGCACTATTCCGCAGAGGCTGTACAGCAACATGCTGGCCAACAGCAGCGGGCGGCGGCCAATACGGTCCGCCAGCACGCCAGCCAGCGGCGCCAGCAAGGCGATCACCAGGGCTGGCAGCGTGAGGGCCACCGGTACCAGCACAGCAGCACCGGGCGTCTCGACGAAATGCGCCTGCATGCGTGGCAGCACCGGTGCAATCAGCACCGCGCCCAGCACGGGCAGGCAACTGCCGAACAGCAACAACAAGGCTTGCGCGTTACCCGCAGTGCGTTCAGCGCCCATGACTCACCTCCTCAAGCGTGCGCAGGCGGGTGCCGTGACGAACCGGGTCGACGCGCTGCTCGTGCAGCCGGGCCCTCTGCTCCTGAACCGGCAACACCGGCTCCACCTGCGTCCGGGGTTGCTGACGCGGCAACAGGAAGTAGGCCAGTGCCGGCAGCAGGATCAACGCCCCCACCATGTTCCAGATGAACATGAAGGCCAGCAGCACGCCCATGTCGGCCTGGAACTTGATCGGCGAGAAGATCCAGGTTCCCACGCCAATGGCCAGGGTGACGCCGGTGAGCATCACCACCTTGCCGGTGAACAGCAGAGCCCGGTAATAAGCCTCGGACAGGCTCGCGCCCTGGCGCAACTGGGCCAGCACGATGCTCATCACGTAGAGTGCATAATCCACGCCGATACCCACGCCCAGGGCGATTACCGGCAGCGTCGCCACCTTCACGCCCATGCCCAGCGCCACCATCAGCGCCTCGCAAAGAATCGAGGTCAGCACCAGCGGCAGTACCGCGCAGAGCACCGCCCGCCAAGAGCGGAAGGTCACCAGGCAAAGCAGGATCACCGCGCCATAGACCCACCAGAGCATGTCGCGGTTGGCCTGCTTCACCACCTGGTTGGTCGCCGCCTCGATGCCGGCGCTGCCAGCCGCCATCAGAAAGGTCGCCTGCTCGCTGTCGTTGGCCTTGGCAAAGGCCTGCACGCTGTCGACGACCCGCGCCAGGGTGTCGGCCTTGTGGTCGGTCAGGTAGGCGTAGAGCGTGAGCAGGCTGCAATCATCGTTGTACAGCCCACGCGGGGCGTTGGCGGTGACCATGTTCAAGGTCGCCTGGTTGTTCACCAACTCGTACCACTTCGGGTTGCCTTCGGACAGGCCGACCAGCACCCGGCGATTGAGCAGCGCCAGCGAGTTGGTCGAGTCCACCCCCGGCAGGCCACGCAACTGCCAGTCCAGGTCATCCACCCGTTTCAGGGTGTCATAGGCCGAGCAGCCGCCAGGGGCCGTGCGCACCATCACGGCGAAGACGTCGCTGCTGGCGCCGTAATGCCGGGCCATGAAGGTGTTGTCCCGGTTGTAACGCGAATCCGCCCGCAGTTCGGGGGCACCGGCGTCGAGATCCCCCACCTTCAGGTGCAGGCTCACGGCGTATCCGCCGGCGGCCATCAGCGCGGCCAGGGCGATGCAGGCTGCAGCCCAGCGGCGACGGGTGAACAGGTCCAGAAAGCGCCACAGCGCCTGCCTGCCCGCCCCGCTCGCCTCGGCCTCTTCGGCCCGCAGGCTGCGACGTGCCGCGCGGGCACTGACGCCCACGTAGGACAGCAGCACCGGCAACAGGATCAGGTTGGTGAAGATCAGCACCGCCACCCCCAGGCTCGCGATAACCGCCAGGTCCTGGATCACCTGAATCCGGATGATCATCAGCACGGCAAACCCCACCGCATCGCACAACAACGCGGTGAGCCCGGCCAGGAACAGCCGGCGGAAGGTGAAGCGCGCCGCCACCAGGCGATGCATGCCGCGGCCGATGTCCTGCATGATGCCGTTCATCTTCTGCGCGCCGTGGCTCATGCCGATGGCAAACACCAGGAACGGCACCAGCACCGAGTACGGATCGAGTTCGTAGCCCAGCAGTGGCAGCAGGCCGAGCTGCCAGATCACCGCCACCAGCGAGCAGATCACCACCAGCGCGGTGCTGCGCACGCAGCGGGTGTACCAGTAGAGCACCGCGGCAGTGATCGCGATGGCGGCGGCAAAGAACAGCAGGATCTGCTTCAGGCCGTCGATGAGGTCGCCCACCACCTTGGCGAAGCCGGTGATGTGAATCTCCACGCCCTGTCCTTCAAAGCGCTCACGCAGCGCCTCGAGCTCATGGGCGAAAGCGGTGTAGTCCAGCGCCTGGCCGTCCGGCGTTTTGTCCAGCAGCGGCACGTAGAGGATGCTCGAACGCTGATCAAAGGCCACCAGTTGGCCGATCTCGTTGGAGCGTTCCACGTTACGCTTGAGTGCCTGCAGGCTCGCTTCACCGCCATCATAGCCGTCGGGGATCACCGGGCCACCTTCCAGGCCCTCCTCGGTCACGCCGGTCCAGCGGGTGGACGGTGTCCACAGCGACTTCATCGCCGCGCGGTCCACGCCCGGTAGCAGGTACACCGCGTCGTTGAGCTGCTGCAGGCTGCGCAGGTAGTCCTTGTCATAGAGCGTGCCGCGCGGGTTGGCCACGGCAATGCGCACCGCGTTACCCAGGCCGGCCAGTTCCTGGCGATGCTCCAGGTAGTTGTGAATGAACGGGTGGTCACCCGGAATCATCTTCTCGAAACTGGCGTTGAGGGTCAGGCGCGAAGCCTGCCAGCCCAGTAGCAGAGTCGCGGCCAGGCACAGCAGCAGAACCAGCGCACGATGGTTGAACAAGGCACGTTCCAGCAGCGAACCGGAGGTGCTGTCGAAATCATCGAGACGGCCGCTGGACGGCGCAGGAGAGTTCGTGGCGTGCATGGCTCAGTCCGTCGTGGTGGAGTGGGAGGAAGGCGTCAGGCGGCGGGCACCGGCCATGCCAACGGCGACAACGGCCCCATCGGCGGCCAGGGTCGCGGCGCTCAGCGGCAGCCCCTCGGACACCGGCAAGGGCTGCGCGGTGAAGTGATCGAGATCACTGCGCAGTAATATTCCCGCCTGGCTGGCGAGCAGCAGTTGGTCGCCGGCCACGCGAATGCCGTTGAGCGAAGCGGGAACGGGATTGGCCAGGGCCTGGAAGCTGGCGCCCGCGTCATCGGAGGCAAACAGCGAACCGCGCAGCCCACCGACCAGCAGCCGACCGTTGGGCAGCACGCTGGCTGCGAAGTAGCTGCCGTCGTAAGGCCCCTCAAGGGCCTCGAAATGGGCACCACCGTCACGCGAACGCAGCAGCAGGCCCTGCTCGCCGGCGATGTACAGGTCGGCGCCCTGGCGCGCCAGGGCATAGAGATGCAGCCCGCGCGGATTCGGTAACCGGTCCATGCTCGACTGCCAGCTGTGCCCGCCGTCGGCGGTACTCAGGGCCAGTCCATAGGCGCCCACGACCAGGCCGTGCCGTGCGTCGGCAAAACTCAGGGCCAGCAACGGCTTGTCGGCACCGTCGGCCAGCAGCCGTTGTGCGGCGCCGACGCGGTTGGCGTCGCCGGAAGCCTCGGCGGCCTGCAGCTCCAGGGCGGCGGCGCGCTGCCCATCAAGCTGCAAGGCCCAGTGCTCACCGCCATCTTGCGTGTACAGCACTACCCCGGCGTGACCGACCGCCCAGCCGTGGTGTTCATCCACGAACTGCACGGCGGTCAGGCTGACGCTCACCGGTACCTGCGTGGCCTGGCGCCAGGTCGTGCCGTTGTCATCGCAGAGCAGCACCACACCGCGCTCGCCCACCGCCACCAGGCGCTGGCCGGCCCGGGCCACATCCAGCAGCACCGCGCGCAGTGCCTGGGGACCTTGCAGCGCGGGCTGCGCCAGGATATTCACACTGTTCCCGGCAAAAGCCGGGGGCAGCCCGCAACAGGCCGCGAGCAGCCAGCCGTAGAGGATCTTCTTCATCGCACGCAACCTTTATTCTTGTAGTCGGTACAGCCGCAGCAGGAGGTGCCCCCCCTCAGCGCACACCCTCGCCCGCCATGGCGTCGGCGGTGAACACCGAGTCCTTGTAGGGCGGCACGATGCGGTACTGCTCGTTCTTGCCGGCGAACAGGTCGCCCGCAAACCAGGCACCCGAGAGCAGGTCGTAGAAGCCGTTGGTGAGGGTCACGACGCCGGGCAGGTCAGGCAGCACCACGGGCGAAGTCCAGACCACCTTGGCCAACTGGTTGCGCGCGTCGTAACGCTCACCCAGTACGGCAGCCCAGGTGTCCTCGTCGAGGTAGTAGGTGCTCCTGGGCATCACATGGCGCTGGCCACTCTTCAACGTCGCCTCCACCACCCAGACGCGATGCAGCTCCCAGCGAATGACTTGGGGGCTCAAGTGATGCGGGTCGAGCAGTGCTTCGGCGTTGGCCGCCGTGAAGACCTTGTTGGCGTTGTAGGGGATGTACATTTCCTTCTTGCCTACCAGCTTCCAGTCGAAGCGGTCGAGACGGCCGTTGAACACGTACAGCTCGTCGAAACTCATGACCCCGGCGGTGGCAGGTGTGGGGGTGTCGCAGCAGGCATTGGGCAGGCGGCGCACCCGGCGCTGGCCCGGCAGATAGGTCCACACCGCGGCCTTGTCGGCGTTGAGGTTTTCAAGGCCGGTGATGGCTTCGCCAGCCCGCAGCGGCGGGCCGTCGTTGGTCATGCGGATGGACCAGAACACGCCCTTCTCGCCACTGCCGCCAGGCAGGTACCAGGGCATCTGCAAATCGGAGCGCGAGTCGTTGGTCAGCACGTGCTTGCCGTCGGCGGTGGTCAGGTACTGATTGAAGCTGGCGTGCCAGGAGGCACCCCGCCAGCGCAGCAGGTGGTTCCACATGGCTTCCACGCCATTGGCCGGAATCGGGAACGGAATACCCCCGGACGCGCCTTCCGGCATCGGGCCTGCCGGGCCATCGACCAGCTTGCCTTGGGTCGCGTTGGCAAAGGTGGCGTCGTACACCGATTGCGGCGCGGCGGCGCTGCGATGGGTGGGGTAGACCTGCAACCGGTAGCTGTCCGGGTACTTCTTCAGCATCGCCTGGATGCCCGGGGTCAGCTTGTCGGCGTACTGCGCCATGTTCTGCGCGGTGATGGTCAGTTGTGGCTGCTCGCTGGCGAACGGATCGCCACGCTTGCCGCCGTCCTTGTAGGCCGGGTCGACCTGGGTGTAGCCACCGGTCCAGGCCGGAATACTGCCGTCGGCATTACCGGCCCGCTCGCCACCGAGCGGTGTCAGGGTGGTCCTGAGCTTGCCCGCCTCTTCGGCAGAGACGGCGGCCAGGGCGCCGTGGGCAAACAGCAGGGAAGCACTCAGGGCAGTGAGCAGGCAAACGACTTTCTTGTTGTGTTTCATCGGGTAATCCTCGGTCAGAAGGTACGGCTGACGGTGAAGGCGATGAAGTCGCGGTCTTTGAGCGACTGTTCGAAGGTGTAGTGGCTGTTGGCGTCGAGGAAGGTGTTCTGCGGGCCGTAGTAATGCGTGTAGGTCAGGCCCAGGTTCCAGGTGTTGAGGTAGTTGCCCTTCAGGCCAATGTTCAGGTCCCCACCGTGGTCGCTGCCAAAGCCGGTTCCCAACGCCATGGAGGCGCCATGGGTGTAGCTGGCACCGACCGGCACGGACAGGTCGAGGCCGGGCAGGATCTGCCGGTACATCGGCTCGAAAACCAGGCGCAGGCTGGTGGCGTCGCGGTCGGCGTTGGGGTCGACAGCATCGGCGTTCTGGCTGATGCTCATCACCCGGTTCCAGGCGATCTCACCGAGGAAGCTCGATTCGGGAGCGATGAAGTTCGGCTCCAGGCTCGCCAGCCAGGAGAAGTTGGCGTGCAGCGTGCGGCCTGTGGCGTAGAGCGGGTCGTCGCTGTTGTTGATCGCCTCACCGACGAGCAAGGCATGCTGGTTGGTCGAGGCCAACGGCTGGTTCCAGCGGGTGGACAGCTCACCGGCGATGTTGAAGTTGCTCAGGGTCGTGGAGAAGCTCGCCCCCAAGGCCTCGATGCCTTCGGGGTAGACCCAGTAGAATTCGCCGGCCTTGCCGGTGACCGGGTTCAGATTGGCGAAATCGGGGCGCACGTTGAGCTGCGGCGACTTGTCGTGGAAACGGATGGCATAGACACCCCAGTCCACGGTTTCGGTGCGCCAGCGCAGTTGCACCCCGCCCTGCCCCGAGTCCTTGGCCTTCTTGTCCTGGCCACGGTAGAACGCCAGCGGCTGACCGCCCGGCATGACCGCGCTGCCCACGTACATGCGCTCGCCGCCGTCGCCGAAGAAATCATCGTTGGAGAAATAGCTGCCGGCCGCCGGCAGGCGGTTGGCCTCCCACTCGAACTGGTAGTAGGCGCCCAGGGAAACGTCGGGGGTCAGTTGCAGTTGACCGGACATCTGCCTGACCGGCCGGATCAGTTCCTTGAACTGGGTATTGGGCACCGAGAGGCCCTTGACCACATCCACCGGCGCCATGCCGCCGGCAATGCCGTTCATGCCATAGAACAGGCTCTCGCCCCATTGCATGGCGTATTGGCCCAGCCTTCCGGACACGGGTCTGTCGCCAATCTCGGTCTTGCCGAAGATGAAGGCGTCGAGCAACTCGCCCTTGCGCCCGTGCAGGGTACGGGTGTCGTCGGTGAAGGTGTCGTGGCCGACCGAATAACTGTTGGCCCGGCTGGGGTCACTGTTGTCGGTGCCCTGGTTGTAGACATCGTCATACCAGGCCGCACCGCTGACCCGCGCACCGACGTTGCCATAGGTGATATCGAACTCCGACAGCAAATCCAGGCGGTTGGAGATCAGGCCCTTGTCGAAGTTGCGATCGCCATCGTCCAGGTTCAGGGCGGTCTGCCCTTCGGTGAGCTGGCTGCTGGCGTGCTGGGTGCGCCAGGCGGCGCTGTACTTGAGGGTATTGTCCCAGCGCACCCGCAGGTCGGGGTTGCCGGTGTCGATTTCAAAAGCCTGGGCCTGGCCTGCAGCCAGTGCAAGCAGCGCCAGGGTCATGGGTTTGAGCGGCGGCAGCGGCCGCACGGTTGCACCTTTGCGAGTCAACATCGGGGTTTCCTCTTTCTTGTTCTTGTACGTCGGTGTTGGCGTAAGGTCCGGCGCGCCAGCAAGGCAGGGAACACCGGCTACGGGCATTCAGATGGGTCGTGCGGTGACCTCCAGCATCTGCTTGACCAGGCCGATGCGGTCGAAGGACGGGTCACGCTGGACCTCCTTCTCGCCCGCGAGCAGGGACATGTCGCTGATGAACTTGCAACGCTCGAAACGGCGTGCCATGAAACGCTGCAACTGCTCGTCCAGGCCGCCACCGGCCGTGATTTCCTCGGCCAGCACCACGGCATCCTCGATGGCCATGCCGGCGCCCTGTCCCAAGTGCGGCGTGGTGGCATGGGCGGCATCGCCAATCAGCAGGACACGCCCGCGATACCAGGGCTCGTCGACGAACACGGCTTCCAGCGGTTTGTAGACGACCTCGGCACTGTCGCGGACCTGCTCGCGCAACTCGCCAATCAGCCCACCGAAACCGGCCAGGCGCTGGCGCAGGCCATCGGCCAGGCTGGCGGGCTCCATCCAGGGGTTGCCCGGTTCGTGGGAGGTGGTGAACAGGTACATCAGGTCGTCGGCCAGGGGCACCAGGCCGGCGTTGCCCGCAGGCCCCTGATAGTTGGCCAGATGGTCGATGCCGGCGGCCCGGGGAAAGTTGTAGCGCCATACCGACTGCCCGGTGAAATGCGGCCGGTAGCGGTCGCCGAACAGCAGCCCACGTACCTTCGAGAACAGCCCGTCGGCACCGACCATCAGCGCATAGCGGCCCTGGCTGCCGTCGCTGAACAGCACGTCCACGCCACTGGCTTCCTGCTCGAAGCTCTCCACCGAGGTGCCCAGGCGCACCCGGGTGCCGAGTTCGATGGCGGTTTCGCTCAACACCTTGTGCAGAGCACGGCGGGAGATGCCGACGTTGGCCGGGTACTGCGGGCCGGCCAGGCGCTGTCCGGGAATACGCGCCAACTGCTGGCCCTGGGTGGTGTAAATGGCCACGTCCTCGAAGGCGTAGGCCGCATCAAGGTAGGCGTCGAGCAGGCCCAGGCGGTGCATTTCGCGCACGACGTTGCTCTGCTGGATGATGCCGACGCCGTAGACGGTCCACTCGGTTTTCAGTTCGACCAGGTCGACCGCAATGCCCTTGCGGCGCAGGGCAATGGCAGCGCACAGCCCGCCAATTCCGCCGCCCACGATCAGCACGTTGTTCACAGTATTCATGGCATGTCTCACGTCTTGTTCTTGTTGTCCGCCCCGTCATGCGTGGCGGCCGTTTCCTGTGCCTGGGCACAGCTTCCCGGCAGCGCCGGGTTTTGACCAATCGAGTCCTGGGATGCGACCTATCGCGCGGCGCGATAGGTCAGCGTTCCAACTGAGCCAGCGGCAATAGCAGCCAGCCGTCCACCTCACGGTGCTCCAACGCCTGCAGCACATCGCCGCGGCAAGGGCCGTGGACACAGGTGCCGTCGTCCGGCCGAAAGCGCGCCCCGTGGGCGTAACAGATCACCCACTGGCCATCGGCACTGAGAAAGCGGTCCTTGCGGTACTCCAGGGGCACCAGCAGGTGCGGACAGAGGTTGCGGTAGACCCGCACCTGTCCCTGATGCCGCAGGGCAAACAGGCTGTCGGCGCCTCGGCCCTGCGGGTCGAAGCCACGGGCCTGGCCATTGCCCAGCGCCTCGAGCGGGCACAGCGCTACGCAGCCCACGACCTAGTCCTTCCTGGGTGGCGGGCCACCGGGTGCCCACTTCTCCCGGGAGGTAAACAGGAACAGTTGCGAGTTGTCCGCCGACATCGGCGCCTGGCGCGCGGCCCAGTCGTCGTCATGCTTGTCCATGTCGGCGTCGTACTCGATGTGGCAGCCCAGCGGGCTGTTGAAGTACCAGAACCAGTTGGAGCCCAGCAGGTGCCGGCCCGGGCCCCAGAAGCTGGTCCAGCCCTTTTGCTGAAAACGGGTGCCGGCCAGCAGCACTTCGGTGCCGCTGCCCATGTGGAAGGTGAAATGCTCGCAGCCCTGCATGTGCGGCGGAGTCTGGATCATGAACAGGCAGTGATGGTCGTCCATGCCCGCCGTGCGCATGAAAGGACCGACTCCCACGAAACTGTCGGTGGTGACGAAGCCCAGGCGGTCGCGATAGAACGCTTCACCCTTGGCAGCGTCGGGTACGAAATACACCACGTGGGACAAGGTGCGCGGCTGCGCCGGCATGTCCGGGGTAATGCCCAACTGGTTGAGGGGACGTTGCGGCGCGCTGCCAGGCGCATTGGTGAGGTCGGCCGGCGCGTCGAAGGCCCGGCGGCACGAGACCTGGAAGGCGATGGCAAAGCCCAGGTCATCGACGGTATGCAGCACGCCGTGAGCATCGCGGCGCAGTTCGCGGTCACGCCCCAGTTCATCGGCGATGGCCTCCAGCTCCTGCGCCGAGGCCACGCCATAAACCGTCTCGCGCAATGACGGGGTCGGGCCCAGGGCCTGCGGCAGGCTCGGGTCGTCCCCGCGGCGGATGATGATCGCGGTGCCGTCCAGGGCCTCGAAACGCCCACCGTCGGCCTCCAGATCGGTGGCCGTCAGGCCGTAGTCACGCAGGCAATCGGCACAGGCCTGGATATCGTCGACGCCGAACACCAGCGCGTCGAGTCCAAGAATGTTCATGGCTACCACTCCGTTGAAATTATTATGGGGCGCCAGGCAGGTCGCCCGGTAAGGGGTCTGGCGACGGCAGGTCGCTCGACTGGAGCGCAGGTTGAAGGCTGTCGGGGCTGGCTGACCAATCGCGTGTCAGGATGCGAGGCATCGGCAATTGCGATACCTGTACGCCAGCCCATGGCGTGGGCTGTTGGCTCATTCGGGCAGCGAATGGGTCTTGACGTGCGGGTCAGGGAGCCGGAAGGTATCGCGAAAATAACTACAAGAACCGTGAGCCATCGCCATGCGCTTTCACCACCTGGATCTGAACCTGCTGGTGGCCCTGGATGTCCTGCTCGAGGAGCAGAACATCACCCGAGCTGCCGAACGCCTGCACATGACCCAATCGGCCACCAGCGGTGTGCTGGGGCGTTTGCGGACCTTCTTCGAGGACGAACTGCTGGTGCAGGTCGGCCGCAAGATGCAGCCCACGCCGTATGCGCTGGAGCTGGCCAAACCGGTGCGCGAGGTGCTGTTGACCATCCGCTCCTCGATCACCGCCAAGCCGGTGTTCGAACCGGCCAGCAGCAAGCGGCACTTTCGCCTGGTGACCTCGGACTACCTGATCAGCGTGCTGTTCGCCCAGGTCATCCAGAACATCCACCGCGAGGCGCCGCACATTACCTTCGAAATGGTCAGCCCTGGCGACAACAGTGCCGAATTGCTGATGCGCGGCGAGGTCGACATGATGATCGTGCCCGAGCGCTACCTCATCGAGGGCCACCCGGCGCAACTGCTGTTCGAGGAAGACCATGTCTGCGTCGTCTGGCGGGACAACCCCGAGGTCGGTGACCAACTGACCCTGGAGCAGTACATGGAAATGGGGCATATCTCGGTGGGTTTTGGCCGCAACCGGCACCTGAGCATCGAGGACTGGTTCATGAGCCAGTACGGTTTCAACCGCCGCCTGGAAGTGATCACCAACGATTTCAACACCCTGCCGCAGTTGCTGGTGGGCACTCAACGCATCGCCACCATGCACCGCCGACTGGCCGAACTCTACGCGGGCTACCTGCCGCTGCGCATCCTGCCACCACCGGTGAAAATCCCGGTGATGCGCGAATTCATGCTGTGGCACCGCAGCATGGACGGCGACTCCATGCACCGCTGGCTACGTGAGCGCATCGGCGACTTCATCCAGCGCGCCGACCAGCACCCGGCGCCCCTTCGCGCCACCGCCTGAGCCCCACTCATCGCCTCGACCGTCGCTACGGCGGCGGGGCATCGCGTTTGGCGATACCTCGCATCCCGACTCACGATTGGCCCCCGCCTGCCCGGCCTGCGTACCTTGATCGTGGAACCGCGCCCTGCGTGCCTGCCGCAGTTCAACGGCGCCGGACTCAACGACCGCAGAAGGACAATAAGAATGTTCCGTTACTTCCCCACCAACTACGTCTGGAATCTCTCGGTGGACCTGGCCATCGAGATGGGTGCCCGCCTGGGTGAGATCGAGGCAATGTGCGCCCCGCTGCAGGAGGCCGCCAAGCAGCCCGACGCCGCCGGCACCCAGGCTTTTCGCGAAACCTGGTCGAAAATGGCCGACAAGCTGTGCGCCCTGGCCGAAGAGGATGAGGCCGCCGGCCGCCGCCTCTCCGCTGGCGAGAAGTACAACCGCGCCGCCACCTACTACCTCACCTGCGAACGCCTTCAAGCCCACGGCGCGCCGGGACGCGCCGAGCTGTACCAGCGCTTCCTGGAGACCTTCGCCCGTGGCATCGACCTGTCCAGGGAAAATTGCGAACGGGTGGAAATCCCTTATGAAGGCCAGTGCCTCTCAGGCCTGTTCGTACGCGCCGAGGGCGTGAGCGGCCCTGCGCCGCTGCTGGTTCAGGTCAATGGCCTGGACTCGACCAAGGAGATGAAATACCGCGTTGGCCTGCCCGCCTGGCTGGCCAGGCGCGGCGTATCGTCGTTGATCATCGACCAGCCCGGTACCGGCGAAGCGCTGCGTCTGCACGGTCTGACGGCCCGTTACGACAGCGAGCACTGGGCCAGCCGCGTGGTGGACTGGCTGGAGACCCGCCCCGAGGTCGATCCCAAGCGTATCGGCCTGGAGGGCGTGTCGCTGGGCGGCTACTACTGCCCGCGCGCCGTGGCCTTCGAGCCGCGCTTTGCCTGTGGCGTGGTCTGGGGCGCCAACCATGACTGGCGCGATGTGCAGAAGCGCCGCCTGGAGAAGGAAGGCAACTTCCCGGTGCCGCACTACTGGGCACACGTGCGCTGGGTCTGGGGGGCGAATGACATGGACGAGTTCATGCGCATCGCCGAACACGTACACCTCGACGGCGTGCTGGACCGTATCCGCGTGCCGTTCCTGGTCACTCACGGCGAGAAGGACTCGCAGATCCCGCTCAAATGGGCACATCGCACCTACGAGCAATTGGTGAACAGCCCGAAACGCGAGCTGAAGATCTTCACCGAGCGCGAAGGTGGCGTGCAGCACTCCAGCTTCGACAACAGCATCAACGCCGGCCACTACATCGCCGACTGGGTGGCCGAGACCCTGGGCGGTCATACCGCCTGACAGGTTGCACGCAAGGGGACCTGCGCAAGGTTCGTGCAGGTCGCCCCGCTGCGCCTTTGTTGATCGGCAACAAGTCCGGTGGTGTGCACGTAGAGCAGCTCATCGTCGAACGGCTCATGCAGCCGGGCATGGTCCTGCTCGACCAGGGCGCGCTGGCGCTCGGTTTCCAGGTTCAGCAACAGATCGTGAATCGCCTTCATGGGATTGTCCTTGATAGTGGATTGGCGGGCGCATCCTCACCCCGCCTTGCCCTGCGGAAAAATCGCCATTGGCCATGCCAGGCATCACCACTCCCGATACCCGCCCTTGACGGGCCTTTGCCACGGGCGCCCCCAACCCATACACGGCTCTGCGCCAGGTATCGATGGCATCGATGGCTGGCCATCGACAGCATCTGATGGTGCTGGGTCGCACCGCCAGCCTAGCCTGCCGGCCAACAACAAGACGAGGAGACCACCCATGGGCACCCTGCACCTGCACTGCTCCACCCTGTTCGACGGCACCGGCCTGCACACCCGCCGGCAACAGACGCTGATCATCGAAGGCGGCGTGATCCGCCATGTCGGGCCAACGTCGGAGGCGCCCCGCCCGCAACCCGGTGACCGCGAAGAACATGGCCACTTCGTCATGCCGGGACTGGTGGATGTGCACACCCACCTGGCATTCGGTAACGCCCAGAGCGAGGAAGACATCGACATCTGGACCAGCGACGAATTTCGCGCCTTGCGCGGGCTGTTCTTCGCCCAGCACGTGCTGGCCGCCGGCGTGACCTCGATGGTCTGCCCCGGCGACAGCGGTCAGCTCAGCATCGCCGTGCGCAACACCGTCAACGCCGGGTTGTTCGAGGGCCCGCGTATCGCCGCCAGCAGCCGGGTGATCACCAACCGGCAGAGCCTCAACGACTGGTTTCCCAGCCGGGTCGGCGCCCCGGAGTATTTCACCGCCGCTCTGGTCACCAGCCGCACCGAAGCCATCGCACAGATCCGCAAGCAGGCCAAGGATGGGGTGGACCTGATCAAGATCGCCATGGACGGTACCCACCGGCGCCCCAACGGTGAAATCATCGCCGCCTTCACCGCCGATGAAACCCGCGAAATGGTCGATGAGGCCCACCGCCTGGGGTGCCGTGTCGCCACCCACGCCTACGGCCGAGAAGCGGTGATGTACGCGGCCAAGGCCGGTGTCGACCTGGTGTTTCACGCTTTCTACATGGACGACGCCTGCATCGAGGCGCTGCTGGAGGCCGGCAGCGTGCTGGCCCCGACCCTGACCTTCCCGCAGAACACCGTGGACTTCTGCCAGCCTCACGACCCCGCCATAACCACCGGCTATGCCGGCTACTGTGCGCGCACGCTGGAGCTGGGTACGCCGGTGCTCAAGCGCGCCAAGGCCGCCGGTATTCCCTTCGCCTGCGGCAGCGACAGCGGCTTTGCCGTCACGCCCTACGGTGAATGGCACGCGCGCGAGCTGGAGCTGCTGGTGCGGCGCCTGGACTTCACCCCGGCCGAAGCGCTGTTTGCCGCCACCCACGTCGGTGCGCGCCTGATGCCCAAGGGCGAGTCCCTCGGTACCCTGGAAGTGGGCAAGCAGGCCGACCTGCTGATCCTGGACGGCTCGCCCCTGGACGACATTCGTATCCTGCAGGATCGCCAGCGCCTGCAGGCCGTCTACAAGGCCGGCGAGCCGGTACGCCTGCAACGCACCGCCTACAACCCCAAGCAGGTGTCGGACTTCAACTCGCTGAAATGGACCGACCTTTACACCCGCGATCGCGTGGCCGAACTCGGTAAATGGAGCCTGTGAATATGATCGTCCTTGATTTCGAACGGGCCGCGCGCCTGGCTGCCTCGACCCTGCGGCATGCCCGCGCGCTGGGCGTGCGTCCGCTGGCTGTCGCCATCCTCGACGCTGCGGGCCATCCCCTGGCCGTGCTGCGTGATGAACAGGCGAGCTTTCTGCGCCCACAGATCGCCACCGGCAAGGCCCGCGGCTGCCTGGGCCTGGGCTTCGGCGGACGGGAGCTGGCGCGCCGCGCCCAGGCCATGCCGGCGTTCTTCGATGCCATCAACAGCCTGACCGGCGGCGACGTCATCCCCGTGGCCGGCGGCCTGCTGTTGCGCGATGACGAAGGGCAACTGCTGGGCGCCATGGGTGTCAGCGGAGATACCTCGGACAACGATGAGCGTTGCGCGCTGCTGGCAATCGAGGAGCTTGGCCTGGTTGGTGACACCGGCGATCTTCAGTCCTGAGCGAGCGCCGCGGCCTGCTCCGTCAGCACCTGACGGAGCCAGGTCAGCGCCGGGTCATTGGCCTGCTGCGGGTGCCATTGCAAGACCTGTTGAGCCCCTGGAAAAGCGATCGGCGACGGCCAGACCCGCAACGGATAGCGCCGTGCCAGCGCCTCGGCCTGGCGGCGAAACAACGTCGAGATACGCGGCGTGCCGACGACGAACTCGGCCATCAGGGCAAAGCTCTGCACCGCCACCACGACCCGCCGTTCGATGCCCATGTCGCGCAGGTACTGGGTGTCCAGCGAGAGGTTCTGGCCATCGGTGAACTCGCGCACCACGTGGCCGGCCGCGCAGTAGTCCGCCAGGTCCAGGCCCGCCTGATAAAGCGGTTCGTGCGCGCAGACGATGCAGCAGAGTTCGTCCTGGAGCAGGGAGGTGTGTGGATAGCGGGTGTTGAGGCGCCGCTGCGGCACAATCACCAGGTCGCTGCGGCGATAATCCAGTGCCTCGGCCACCACATCACCCTCACGCGGCAGTGGCAAATCGCGAACCACCAGCGATGCATCGGGCGCCAGGCGGGCCAATGTGCGGCTGACCGCCGGTACCAGGGTAGCGGACACATAGTCCGAGGCCACCAGCACGAAGCGTCGGTCGCAGCGGGCCGGCTCGAAGGCCAGGGACATTTCCACCACTTCGCCCGTCAGGCTCAGCAGCTCGCGCACCTTGGGTGTCAGTTGGCGGGCCAGGGCACTGGGCTCAAGGCCACGCCCGAGCGGCACCAGCAGCGGGTCCTGAAAGTGCTCGCGCAAACGCCCCAGCGCCGCACTCGTCGCCGATTGGCCAAGGTTGAGACGCTGTGCCGCCCGGCTGACACTGCGCTCTTCGAGCAGCACATCCAGGGCGACCAGCAGGTTGAGATCCAGACGTCGGTAGCGCATGGAGGGAGTTATACCTGTGTGCCAGGTCTGGAGGGGGCGTGTTTTGCGTTACCTGGTATCGGCGTTGGCGATAGCTGCCCTTACTCCTTCACCCTTGGATGCGGGTTGTCATAAGGCTGCTGCGTCAAAGCTCTTGAAGAGTCGATTGTGCACAACCTGCAAAATTACCACCGGAACTCGAAGCCGTTCAGATAGCACAGCACGGCGAAGACATCCTTTGCTCAGTAGCCCGCACGGCACAAGCACGGGGTGGGTGATTTCAGTGGCACTTCTGAAACACCACACTAGTGCAAAAAGTCATTTCCTGCGTATACTGGGCCCGTAAGGAACGCCCTTAAAGTTGTCAATCGACATGGTAGTCTAGTGCAATGCCTTTTTTTAAATGCTTTCAACCCCATCTAGCACTACAACACAAGTTGGCAGTTTCATTTATAACCTTGGCCTTGACCGTTGCAGGAGCCACACTATGGCGACAATCTCAAGTTCAAGCGACTACTATCCCAACATTCGTATCAGTCAGCCTCTCTGACATAGAAACCAATGTCACCGCACTAGGCAATTTACAACCAAAAAAATATGTCGATGTAGGGGCCCAAGTTTCAGGGCAGATCATGCAACTGCATGTACAGCCGGGAGATATTGTAGCCAAGGGTGAACTCCTTGTTGAGATTGATCCGAGCGTTTTAACCGCAGCGGTGGATGCTGGCCGGGCCTCCCTCAAAGCCCTAAAAGCACGATTATTAGATCAAAGGGCACAGCACTGGCTTGCATCTCAGCGATTGGCACGGCTTCGCGTGCTCGCCCAGAACGGTGCCACGAGCCTGGATGACCTACAAAGTGCCGAGGCGACGCTAACCTCTACCGGCGCTCAAATTGAACAACTTCAAGCTGAGATTGTGCAAACTTCAGCAACATTGAAAGCTGATGAAGCGAGACTGAGTTATACAAAAATCTATGCACCGATGGCAGGCACTGTGATCTCTGTTGATGCGCGGGAAGGCCAGACATTGAATGCCAATTATCAGACTCCCGATATTTTGCGAATCGCCGACCTGACAAAAATGACGGTCTGGACTGAAGTATCAGAAGCCGACATTGATAAGATCAAGCCTGGCATGCCCGCGCAATTTACAACCCTTTCTGATGATCAACGGCACTGGCAGGGCAAGGTGCGCCAGTTGCTACCTGCTCCGCCGGCTTCCATGGATATTGGCGCAAGCAAAGGCAAGATGCCAGCGAATAGCAAGGTGGTCGTATACACGGTACTGTTCGATGTTGATAACGCCGATACCGCGCTCTTGCCGCAAATGACCGCCCAAGTTGTCTTCACTCGCCAACTGGCAAAGAACACCTTGACCGTTCCTATTTCTGCATTGTCACTCACGGGGACTGGCCAGGATCAATACACTGCCCGCGTTCAGCAAGCTGATGGCAGCGTTGACGTTCGCCATGTTCGCATCGGCGTTCGCAATCGAGACACGGCCCAGGTGCTGGAGGGGCTGACACCTGGCGACGTCGTGCTGCAGAATGAAAATAACAAGACAGGCCCTAACGGATGACGGCCTTCAAAGCAGCAATGATCGATAACAGTGTCCCACTGATTGAACTGCGTGGTGTGCATAAAAGGTACGCGTCGCCTACAAGCATCGCCGGGGAATCTTCCGTCAGCTCGGACGTCTTACGCGGCATTGATCTGAACATCTACGCCGGAGAGTTCGTCGCGATCGTTGGCGCGTCAGGATCGGGCAAGTCAACGCTGATGAACATCATCGGCATGCTCGACAGCGCGAGCACCGGCACTTACCGCTTGAACGGAGAACTCACCGCTGACCTCGATAGCGACAAGACAGCCGCACTGCGCAGAAATACCTTTGGCTTCGTCTTTCAAAACTACCAATTGCTGTCGACGGAAACCGCCAGGGAAAATGTCGAACTCCCGGGACTCTACGCCGGACTGACCGCCACCGAACGTCGCACCCGCGCCATTGAACTGCTGCGACGATTGGGAATGGCTGAACGTATAGAACACAAACCCAGTCAATTGTCAGGCGGCCAACAACAGCGCGTGGCTATCGCCCGGGCACTCATAAATGGCGGGCACATCATACTGGCAGACGAGCCCACCGGAGCGCTCGATAGCAGCAGCGGCAGCGAAGTCCTCGGCATGCTCCACGAACTGTCAGAAAAGGGCCATACCATCATATTGGTAACCCACGATCCCAATGTCGCGGCTCAAGCTCAGCGAATTGTCGAGATCCATGACGGACAGATCGTGGGGGACACTACCCAATCACGCCCGGCCCTCGCGCCATCTTCCGCTGAATCCGTGACCAAGCACCGCGTCGAGCACGATTATCAACACGCTCATATTTTTTTCGAACTCGCTAGAACTGCTTGGCGATCTTTGCATTTGAACCGCATCAGGGCCGGTTTGACGCTACTTGGAATCATCATAGGCGTCGCCTCGGTCATCATCATGCTAGCCGTGGGCAGTGGTGCACAGAGGCAGGTCATGGCCCAGTTCGACACGCTCGGCGTCAGAACGATGTTTGTATATACCAAGCCGTCCAGCACGCGCTCGGGAAGCGCACCGTTGACGCTAGAAGACGCCGAGGCCATCAGGAGCCTACCCAATGTTCAGGCCGTCGCGCCCTATAGCCAGGAGAGCGTGATAGTACGGCGCGGCAATATCGACCATGAAACCTATGGCGGCGGTGCCACCTCTGATTGTCCCAGCGTTCTGAATTGGAGCGTGTCGGAGGGAAAGCTCTTCAACGAGCAGGATTATCGCGGAACCGACCAAGTTGCGATCATTGGCCAGACGGTCAAGAAAGCCCTGTTTGCCGACGGTTCTTCTGCGCTAGGACAAACGATCCTGATTGATCGCGTTCCGTTTCTTGTCATCGGTGTCTTCTCCGCCAAAGGTCCTAGTGGGGGCGTGGATCAAGACAACCGGGTGACAGTCCCCTACCGCGCTGCGACGGCCCGGCTGTTCGGCCACCCTTATCCCGCCTGGATAGCCGTGCAGTTGCAGCAGATCGACAAGGCAAGCGAAACCATAGAATCAATTCAAAACACACTGGCACGCCAGAGGCGCACAAGGGATATCCAAGTCTGGAACCCGATCGAAACGGTCCAAGCCCAAGAAAATTCATCCCAGTCCATGACACGTATGCTCGGCCTAGTGGCGGCCATCTCACTGATCGTGGGCGGCATTGGTGTAATGAACGTCATGCTCATGAACATTCGGGAACGCATTCGCGAAATTGGCATGAGAATGGCGACCGGAGCCCGCCAAATAGATATTCATGCGCAGTTTTTGATAGAGGCGATAATGGTCACGACAATAGGCGGCATTATCGGTGTCGTCTCGGGAGTCGGCACCGTTCAGGTCTTGGAGATAATCGACGTTCCCGTTGAACTTTCGCTACTCGCTTGTCTGGGCGCATTAACCTGTGCCGTCCTGACCGGGCTTGTATTTGGCTTCATTCCGGCACGCAAAGCTGCGCGCCTCAATCCCGCGCACGCCCTATCCACGCATTGAATAAATGTCTTGATGGCATGAGTACTTTGCAGGGTATACATTACCTTCGATACGATTGAAGACTGGACCGAGTAAAAATGGACTTATCTGATCTTTCCTGCGGCACCGCAAAACTATGCTCCAGCGGCAACTGTCGTGACCTCTTCAAACTTGACCGCAGCGCTATCGAAGACACCTTCAAAAGCGCCGGCCTTTTGCTTTTCCGAGGATTCGAAACGTCTCCACAGATTTTCGAATCCTTCGCCAGCCAGTTTTCAAGCCAAACCATTATCAGCCCCGGCGAAGCCAAATTGGGCAGTGCCGTCGGCAGCGGTATGCAAATGATCGCCCGTGACGGCGCAGAGCAGGACCTTCATCAGGAAAATGGTGCGATTGCGTCGCGCCCTGAGCTGTTATGGTTTTACTGCGCAACCCCGGCAGCCAGCCAAGGCCAAACCACCTATGCGGACGGTATCGCGATATGGCAAGCCCTGGCGGCAGAAACCCGCGAGCGCTTCCTTGCTCAAAAGATCAAGTACTCCGACTGCCTTCCCCGAGAAGCATGGTTGACAGCAGATGGGTTTCTCGATGCCCGCATGCATGTGGGGTCACTGAGACTCAAGGGTTCCAGCGTGCGCTTCGATGACGATGACACGCTGATTCGAGAGTACATATCGCCTGCGGTTGTCTCCCCTAAATGGTGCCAGCAAGCCGCTTTCGTCAACAGCCTGCGAGGGCCCTACAATCACACGGTAACCTTCGAAGATGGTACGGCGATTCCACAGTGCGTCCTCGATGAAATCGATGACGTTCACCGAGCGCTAGTGCAGGAAGTTCATTGGCAGGCAGGTGACATCATGCTGATTGACAATACCCGCTACGTGCACGGACGTCGCGCGTTTCAATGCTCAGCCAGAACACACTACACCTTCATGTCGCTTGCTAACTTCTAAGGCCACTCCATGCGCAGCTACGAAATGCATTCCCAGTGTCCCGTCGGTTTCGCCAAAACCTTTTGTGACGCGTGTTCTGTTGAAATAGCGATCTCTGCTAATCGTTACCATTGCCTGCAACATCATAAAGATCTATGCATGGCCTGCGCCCATGCTCTGCCAAACGGGCTTGCCAACCTCACATTATATCCAGGGATAAAGCCACTAGTGGGGGCTCAGCGAGAGCAGGTGATCTCTGAAATGCGCGAAGACTTGGAAAATAATCAGACGTTCTCGGCCGCAGCGACATTTTTTTCAAACTATGCGCGCGCTATCCTATCGGGACATATCGACCACCTTGGCCTTACTGAAGAGTCAACGTTGCAGGCCAAAGCCGCGTTGGAGAAGTTCATTCAACTGCGGGGCATGGGTCGATTTGTCGATTTCTTCGCACGAAAAGTCCTATCAGGAACCGTACTGAGCGGAGCAATGCAAGTTTTCTCCCAAGGCGTCAACGGTGCCAACCGCTGGAAAGGATTACCCTTGCTGAAAGGGGTATATGATTTCACCTTGTACCCACTGATGCTTGAGCACATAAAGCCGGCGACAATATTCGAATTCGGTAGCGAAGCGGGGGGCAGCGCTGTGTGGCTGGCAGACCTCATGAGAATGTTCAACCTGGACTGCCATGTCTATTCAGTGGACCTTGCTCCACCACTGACTCGCCACGACCAGGTGACCTTTATTCAAGGTGACGCCCACTCGCCGGAGAAAACCTTTCCTGCCGATTTTCTGCGTCAGGCGCCTCATCCCTGGCTGGTCATTGAGGACTCACATGTCAATATCGGCGGAATTCTTGCTCATTTTTCCGCACACATGCAGCCTGGGGACTATTTCATTATCGAGGATGAAAATGCCGAATCGGAAATTGGCCAGCACTTGTTGCTCAACCCAAATCAATATCGTGTAGACACTTTCTTCACCGATTACTTTGGCTACAACGCGACCTGCAGTCCCGATCAGATTCTGGCCTTCATGCCTGCATAGATGCGGGCGCCTCTCCGGACCTTTAGAATATAGCCATTTTCTTCCTATGAAAAATCTCGAGCCCGTAATCCCTCAAGACGCTCATACATCGATGCCCGCAAACATTGGTAGCGCCGTCGATATCCGTAAGCAGATAGTGAACACCGCTCTTCAACTTTCACCGCTGCAGTCGGTACCTCGATACTCCTTCACTTCAATCGACTTTGAGCGAACAGCCACAGGCGGCTTACCCTTCATCATCGAAGGAATCGTCAACATGTGGCCGATCAACATGTATCGTCCAGATGATCTGCACCATCACTTTGGTGAGCTTAGGGTCGTTCCACGGTACGGCGACTATGTTCCGCCCATATTGCCCGATGGTAGCGCACCCAATGACATGAGCCTCAAGGAATATCTTGATCTGATCAATCACAACGACTTCGCCGTTCCCCCTTACGTCGGAGATCACCCGTTGCCGATGGATGCTTTATGCCAATGGCCCGCCTATTTCGATAGCTGGCACACCCCTCGCGTATGGCTGGGGCCAGCGGGTACGGTGACCTGCCTACATTGTGACTATGAAGATAACTTGTTCGCCCAAATCTGGGGACGCAAGCGCTTCCTTCTTGCTTCACCGGCTACCGTCGACAATCTTTACGTCGAAGCGGTCGAACCCACCTTATGCGTTTCGTCCTTCGATCCAGATCAACCAGACTATGACAGATATCCGCTAGCCAGCACCGTAGACTTCGTTGAATGCATTCTGCACCCAGGAGATCTGTTCTATTTGCCTGCCGGTTGGTTCCATCATGTCAAGGCACTGGATTTCTCATTGTCCATAAATCGATGGACGCCAGACACACCTTTGGCCCTTGCATAAACCTTGAAAGGTATCTTGACAGGCATCTAAACACTGCGTCGCAGGCACAACGCTCCCGGCAGTAGATAATCCCCACCGGGGGCGTGTCATCATCGAACAGTCATTGCCCTCGACTAGACTCTCATCGCGGCAATCGTTTCAATTGATTGCCACTCGCCCTGCCCCAGCCGACTCGAAATATAGCGGCAGACCTCCTGAACGGCAGGAACCTTGACAATATCATCGTGCGAACAATCGAGCGTAATATTCCGAATTGGCATGGATGTAAAGCCAGACCATTGGTCGCTTTGCGTCATACCGGACGGCGCACTGCGGCCTGCGCTGAAATAGGTAAGCGTTCCCGGATAGCATCGCTCAATGGAGGTTTCCCCCAGCCATGTATTATTTATAGTGGTTTTAACGACTCGTCGAAATATCTCAACATCCAGCATCCCCAGCGGGTTGTTTTGGCGCTTCAAATATTCATGAAACGCCGACATGCTACCGATAGCTCGTTCAACGCCCGGGCCAAGCGGCTCATTTTCTGAAAGTATCGCATTGAACACCGTCCGCTCCGTGATTGAACTGTGGTTAAAGCCTTCGAACGGCACCCGAGCATCAAGCAAGATAACTTCGCCAATCTCATGCCCCAAACCTTTAAGTGCGCACGCCACCTCGAAGGCAATCCTGCCGCCGAAAGACCATCCCATCAAATGATAGGGGCCGGTCGGTTGAGTCTGCAGGATGCACTCGATATATTCCTCTACCATGACTGCCAGGGTTGCCGCTGGTGGTTCGTCGTTTTCGATTCCACGCGCCTGCAGACCATACATCGATACACCAGGCAGATACCTGATGAATTGAGAGTACGACCAACATAATCCGCGACCTGGATGCAAGCAGAACAGAGTAGGTGTCCCCTTTAGTACGCGCAGAGGCAACAGCATGGCGAGCGAAGAGGCTTGCGGCTCTGCCAGCCTCTCCGATAACTGGGCGACTGCCGGTGCCTCGAACAAGCTGCGAATGGCCAACTCCACGCCCAGCGACTCGCGCACGGCATTGACCAGACGCATGGCCAGCAGCGAGTGTCCACCCATTTCGAAGAAGTTGTCGTCGATGCCCACCGCTTCCACGCCCAGCACCTCGGCAAACAGGCGGCACAGCAAGGCTTCCTGCTCGTCGCGCGCAGCACGGCTGGCCGGCCTGTGCGCTTGTGGCTCCGGCAAGGCGCGCTGGTCGAGCTTGCCGTTGGCCGTGCGCGGCAGCGACGCCAGCAACACCAAGGCACTGGGCACCATGTAGGCCGGCAGGCATTGCAACAGGTGTTGACGCAAGACATCGACCTCCACCGCTTGCCCTTCGTGCAACACCACATACCCCACCAGGCGCGAGGCACCACGCAGCAGCACCGCAGCCTGTGCCACCGCCTCATGCCTCAGCAAGACCGCCTCGATCTCTCCCGGCTCGATGCGCACGCCATTGATCTTGACCTGTTGGTCGAGACGCCCGCGATAGAGCAGGCAACCGTCTTCACGCCACTGCCCCAGGTCGCCAGTGCGGTACATCCGACTACCCGCTGCGCCGTAGGGGTTGGGCACGAACTGCCGCGCCGTCAGCCCGCCCTGCTGCCAATAACCACGCGCCAGGCCGACACCGGCCAGATAGATCTCGCCGACCGTACCGGCCGGCACGGGCTCCAGCCGTGCGTCCAGCACGTACACCTGGTAGTTCGCCGCCGGCACGCCTATCGGTAACTGGCTGGCGTCTTCCAATTCGTCCCACCCGACCCGGTGCCCCGTGGCATCGCACGTCGCCTCGGTCGGCCCATACAGGTTGGTGATCCGCTCGGTACCCAGCGCCTGGCGGATACTGCGGCACAACTCCGTGGCCAGTGCCTCGCCCCCCAGAATGACATGCCGCACCGACGGCTTGGCATGACCACTGCGCAGCGCATACGCCAAGTACGACGGCACGCAACTAAGGACGCTGATCGCCTGGTCCTGCACATAGGCCCAGAACCGGTCGAGATCATCGCGCACCGTGTCCTCGATCACCACCACGCAAGCCCCTGCAAGCAGGGGCGTGCCCATCTGGATGATCAGCGCATCGAACGACGGACCACTGAGCAGGCTCAAGCGGTCGCTGGCCGAGAGTGACAGGTGGCGCGCCGCGTCTGCGATCTTGTTGGCAAGGCTGGCGTGCGTCACCATCACACCCTTGGGCTGCCCCGTCGAGCCGGAGGTATGCACGACATACGCCAGCTCATCACCCTGGCGGCACCCCAGCGGGTTTCCTCGATCGCGTCCCTCCAACCATTGCTCACCCGCACGCCCATCCAGGGGCTGCCAGGCCACAAGCGCCGGCAAGCGCTCGCACGCCGAGGCCAGGCACAATCCACCCCGTGGACGTACGTCCTCCAGCATCCAGGCCAACCGCTCCGCCGGGTGATTCAGGTCCATCGGCAAGTAGGCCGCGCCGGCCTTGAGCACCCCCAGGATGCCCACCACCAGCTCCAGCGAGCGTGGCAGGGCCAGCGCCACCACATCCTGGGCGCCGATTCCATCGGCCCGCAAGGCATGGGCCACGGCATTGGCCTGCGCGTTGAGCTCGGCATAACTCACCTGACGCTCGCCATGGCTGAGCGCTACTGCCGATGGCGTGCGGGCTACCTGGGCCTCGAACAACTCGATCAAGTCACCGGCCGGCACCGGCGTGACCGTTGCGTTCCAGCCTTGCAACACCTGGCGCCGCTCATCGGGTCGTAATATGTCCAGTTCACCCAGTGAGGTCTCGGGCGACTGGCTGGCCGCCTCGAGCAGGATCAGCAAGCGCTGCGCCAAGGTCTCGACCGTGGCCGAGTCGAACAGATCCTGGCGATACTCCAGCGCACCTTGCATGCCCTGCTGCCCAGCCTGCTCCGTGAACGACAGGGACAGGTCGAACTTGACTCGAGTGCCACTGGCCGCCAGCGGACTCACCACCAAGCCCGGCAACGCCAGTTGCTCAAGATCCGCGCTCTGGCTGGCCTCCAAGGTCAGTGTGACCTGGAACAACGCATGGTGCGCCAACGAACGCACAGGGTTGAGCGCCTCGACCAGGCGCTCGAACGGCAGGTCCTGATTCGAATAGGCCTCCAGGTCGGTTGCCCGCACACGGTCGATCAAGCTCAGGAAGTCAGGGTTGCCGCTGGTGTCCGTGCGCAACACCAAGGTGTTGACGAAGAATCCCACCAGTGGCTCCAGGCTTTCCTCGATCCGCCCTGCGACCGGGCTGCCGATCGGAATGTCGGTCCCGGCGCCCAGGCGGCTCAATAGCCCTGCGAAACCCGCCTGCAGTACCATGAACAAGGTCGCCCGCCGTGACTGGGCCAAGGCCTGCAACCGCTGGTGCAACGCGGCCGGCACCTGGAAGCGGACCACGCCACCTTCCGTGTTGGCGACGGCTGGGCGAGGCCGATCCGTCGGCAGGGAAATCTGCGTAGGCAGCTCGTGCAGCGCCTGACGCCAATAGCCCAACTGGTGGGCCAGTGCGCTCTGCTCGTCTTCAAGCTCGCCCAACCAGTCCCGTTGCCACAGGCTGTAATCCGCGTACTGCACCGGCAACGCCGTCCAGTCCGGCGACCGTCCGGTCGAGCGTGCTCGATAAGCCTGTACCAGGTCATTCAACAGGGGGCCTTGAGAAGCACCATCGGTAACGATGTGGTGCAACACCAGCAGCAGCACGTGATCCTCGGCTCCCAAACGATACAACCGGACTCGCCAGGGCGGCGAAAGATCCAGGGCGAATGGCCGCTCGAGCTCGGCGGCCAGCAGGCCCTCCAACACCGCCGCGTCCGTGTCGAGCTGGACGAAGTCCACATGCGCCTGAGATGCGATGACCTGCCATGGCTCACCGTGGCGCACCTGGAAGCAGGTGCGCAGGGTCTCATGGCGCATCGCCAGGTCGGCCAGGGCTGACTGCAACGCCTGCGAATCCACCACGCCCTGCAGGCGCAGGGCCGTCGGGACGATGTAGGTCGAGGCATCCCCTTCGAGTTGTGCCAGAAACCACAACCGCTGCTGCGCGAACGACAACGGCAACAACTCGGGCCGCTGCATGGCAACCAGCCGCGGACGCTGCGCGTTCAGGTTTCGGCACTCATTGACCAGTTGAGCGACCGTCGGTGTCTCGAACACACTGCGCAGGGGCAACTCCACGCCCAGCGACTCGCGCACGGCATTGACCAGACGCATGGCCAGCAACGAGTGTCCACCCATTTCGAAGAAGTTGTCGTCGATGCCCACCGCTTCCACGCCCAGCACCTCGGCAAACAGGCGGCACAGCAAGGCTTCCTGCTCGTCGCGCGCAGCACGGCTGGCCGGCCTGTGCGCTTGTGGCTCCGGCAAGGCGCGCTGGTCGAGCTTGCCGTTGGCCGTGCGCGGCAGCGACGCCAGCAACACCAAGGCACTGGGCACCATGTAGGCCGGCAGGCATTGCAACAGGTGTTGACGCAAGACATCGACCTCCACCGCTTGCCCTTCGTGCAACACCACATACCCCACCAGGCGCGAGGCACCACGCAGCAGCACCGCAGCCTGTGCCACCGCCTCATGCCTCAGCAAGACCGCCTCGATCTCTCCCGGCTCGATGCGCACGCCATTGATCTTGACCTGTTGGTCGAGACGCCCGCGATAGAGCAGGCAACCGTCTTCACGCCACTGCCCCAGGTCGCCAGTGCGGTACATCCGACTACCCGCTGCGCCGTAGGGGTTGGGCACGAACTGCCGCGCCGTCAGCCCGCCCTGCTGCCAATAACCACGCGCCAGGCCGACACCGGCCAGATAGATCTCGCCGACCGTACCGGCCGGCACGGGCTCCAGCCGTGCGTCCAGCACGTACACCTGGTAGTTCGCCGCCGGCACGCCTATCGGTAACTGGCTGGCGTCTTCCAATTCGTCCCACCCGACCCGGTGCCCCGTGGCATCGCACGTCGCCTCGGTCGGCCCATACAGGTTGGTGATCCGCTCGGTACCCAGCGCCTGGCGGATACTGCGGCACAACTCCGTGGCCAGTGCCTCGCCCCCCAGAATGACATGCCGCACCGACGGCTTGGCATGACCACTGCGCAGCGCATACGCCAAGTACGACGGCACGCAACTAAGGACGCTGATCGCCTGGTCCTGCACATAGGCCCAGAACCGGTCGAGATCATCGCGCACCGTGTCCTCGATCACCACCACGCAAGCCCCTGCAAGCAGGGGCGTGCCCATCTGGATGATCAGCGCATCGAACGACGGACCACTGAGCAGGCTCAAGCGGTCGCTGGCCGAGAGTGACAGGTGGCGCGCCGCGTCTGCGATCTTGTTGGCAAGGCTGGCGTGCGTCACCATCACACCCTTGGGCTGCCCCGTCGAGCCGGAGGTATGCACGACATACGCCAGCTCATCACCCTGGCGGCACCCCAGCGGGTTTCCTCGATCGCGTCCCTCCAACCATTGCTCACCCGCACGCCCATCCAGGGGCTGCCAGGCCACAAGCGCCGGCAAGCGCTCGCACGCCGAGGCCAGGCACAATCCACCCCGTGGACGTACGTCCTCCAGCATCCAGGCCAACCGCTCCGCCGGGTGATTCAGGTCCATCGGCAAGTAGGCCGCGCCGGCCTTGAGCACCCCCAGGATGCCCACCACCAGCTCCAGCGAGCGTGGCAGGGCCAGCGCCACCACATCCTGGGCGCCGATTCCATCGGCCCGCAAGGCATGGGCCACGGCATTGGCCTGCGCGTTGAGCTCGGCATAACTCACCTGACGCTCGCCATGGCTGAGCGCTACTGCCGATGGCGTGCGGGCTACCTGGGCCTCGAACAACTCGATCAAGTCACCGGCCGGCACCGGCGTGACCGTTGCGTTCCAGCCTTGCAACACCTGGCGCCGCTCATCGGGTCGTAATATGTCCAGTTCACCCAGTGAGGTCTCGGGCGACTGGCTGGCCGCCTCGAGCAGGATCAGCAAGCGCTGCGCCAAGGTCTCGACCGTGGCCGAGTCGAACAGATCCTGGCGATACTCCAGCGCACCTTGCATGCCCTGCTGCCCAGCCTGCTCCGTGAACGACAGGGACAGGTCGAACTTGACTCGAGTGCCACTGGCCGCCAGCGGACTCACCACCAAGCCCGGCAACGCCAGTTGCTCAAGATCCGCGCTCTGGCTGGCCTCCAAGGTCAGTGTGACCTGGAACAACGCATGGTGCGCCAACGAACGCACAGGGTTGAGCGCCTCGACCAGGCGCTCGAACGGCAGGTCCTGATTCGAATAGGCCTCCAGGTCGGTTGCCCGCACACGGTCGATCAAGCTCAGGAAGTCAGGGTTGCCGCTGGTGTCCGTGCGCAACACCAAGGTGTTGACGAAGAATCCCACCAGTGGCTCCAGGCTTTCCTCGATCCGCCCTGCGACCGGGCTGCCGATCGGAATGTCGGTCCCGGCGCCCAGGCGGCTCAATAGCCCTGCGAAACCCGCCTGCAGTACCATGAACAAGGTCGCCCGCCGTGACTGGGCCAAGGCCTGCAACCGCTGGTGCAACGCGGCTGGCACCTGGAAGCGGACCACGCCACCTTCCGTGTTGGCGACGGCTGGGCGAGGCCGATCCGTCGGCAGGGAAATCTGCGTGGGCAGCTCGTGCAGCGCCTGACGCCAATAGCCCAACTGGTGGGCCAGTGCGCTCTGCTCGTCTTCAAGCTCGCCCAACCAGCCCCGTTGCCACAGGCTGTAATCCGCGTACTGCACCGGCAACGCCGTCCAGTCCGGCGACCTTCCGGTCGAGCGTGCTCGATAAGCCTGTACCAGGTCATTCAACAGGGGACCTTGAGAAGCACCATCGGTAACGATGTGGTGCAACACCAGCAGCAGCACGTGATCCTCGGCTCCCAAACGATACAACCGGACTCGCCAGGGCGGCGAAAGATCCAGGGCGAATGGCCGCTCGAGCTCGGCGGCCAGCAGGCCCTCCAGCGCCGCCGCGTCCGTGTCGAGCTGGACGAAGTCCACATGCGCCTGAGATGCGATGACCTGCCATGGCTCACCGTGGCGCACCTGGAAGCAGGTGCGCAGGGTCTCATGGCGCATCGCCAGGTCGGCCAGGGCTGACTGCAACGCCTGCGAATCCACCACGCCCTGCAGGCGCAGGGCCGTCGGGACGATGTAGGTCGAGGCATCCCCTTCGAGCTGTGCCAGAAACCACAACCGCTGCTGCGCGAACGACAACGGCAACAACTCGGGCCGCTGCATGGCAACCAGCCGCGGACGCTGCGCGTTCAGGTTTCGGCACTCATTGACCAGTTGAGCGACCGTCGGTGTCTCGAACACACTGCGCAGGGGCAACTCCACGCCCAACGACTCGCGCACGGCATTGACCAGACGCATGGCCAGCAACGAGTGTCCACCCATTTCGAAGAAGTTGTCGTCGATGCCCACCGCTTCCACGCCCAGCACCTCGGCAAACAGGCGGCACAGCAAGGCTTCCTGCTCGTCGCGCGCAGCACGGCTGGCCGGCCTGTGCGCTTGTGGCTCCGGCAAGGCGCGCTGGTCGAGCTTGCCGTTGGCCGTGCGCGGCAGCGACGCCAGCAACACCAAGGCACTGGGCACCATGTAGGCCGGCAGGCATTGCAACAGGTGTTGACGCAAGACATCGACCTCCACCGCTTGCCCTTCGTGCAACACCACATACCCCACCAGGCGCGAGGCACCACGCAGCAGCACCGCAGCCTGTGCCACCGCCTCATGCCTCAGCAAGACCGCCTCGATCTCTCCCGGCTCGATGCGCACGCCATTGATCTTGACCTGTTGGTCGAGACGCCCGCGATAGAGCAGGCAACCGTCTTCACGCCACTGCCCCAGGTCGCCAGTGCGGTACATCCGACTACCCGCTGCGCCGTAGGGGTTGGGCACGAACTGCCGCGCCGTCAGCCCGCCCTGCTGCCAATAACCACGCGCCAGGCCGACACCGGCCAGATAGATCTCGCCGACCGTACCGGCCGGCACGGGCTCCAGCCGTGCGTCCAGCACGTACACCTGGTAGTTCGCCGCCGGCACGCCTATCGGTAACTGGCTGGCGTCTTCCAATTCGTCCCACCCGACCCGGTGCCCCGTGGCATCGCACGTCGCCTCGGTCGGCCCATACAGGTTGGTGATCCGCTCGGTACCCAGCGCCTGGCGGATACTGCGGCACAACTCCGTGGCCAGTGCCTCGCCCCCCAGAATGACATGCCGCACCGACGGCTTGGCATGACCACTGCGCAGCGCATACGCCAAGTACGACGGCACGCAACTAAGGACGCTGATCGCCTGGTCCTGCACATAGGCCCAGAACCGGTCGAGATCATCGCGCACCGTGTCCTCGATCACCACCACGCAAGCCCCTGCAAGCAGGGGCGTGCCCATCTGGATGATCAGCGCATCGAACGACGGACCACTGAGCAGGCTCAAGCGGTCGCTGGCCGAGAGTGACAGGTGGCGCGCCGCGTCTGCGATCTTGTTGGCAAGGCTGGCGTGCGTCACCATCACACCCTTGGGCTGCCCCGTCGAGCCGGAGGTATGCACGACATACGCCAGCTCATCACCCTGGCGGCACCCCAGCGGGTTTCCTCGATCGCGTCCCTCCAACCATTGCTCACCCGCACGCCCATCCAGGGGCTGCCAGGCCACAAGCGCCGGCAAGCGCTCGCACGCCGAGGCCAGGCACAATCCACCCCGTGGACGTACGTCCTCCAGCATCCAGGCCAACCGCTCCGCCGGGTGATTCAGGTCCATCGGCAAGTAGGCCGCGCCGGCCTTGAGCACCCCCAGGATGCCCACCACCAGCTCCAGCGAGCGTGGCAGGGCCAGCGCCACCACATCCTGGGCGCCGATTCCATCGGCCCGCAAGGCATGGGCCACGGCATTGGCCTGCGCGTTGAGCTCGGCATAACTCACCTGACGCTCGCCATGGCTGAGCGCTACTGCCGATGGCGTGCGGGCTACCTGGGCCTCGAACAACTCGATCAAGTCACCGGCCGGCACCGGCGTGACCGTTGCGTTCCAGCCTTGCAACACCTGGCGCCGCTCATCGGGTCGTAATATGTCCAGTTCACCCAGTGAGGTCTCGGGCGACTGGCTGGCCGCCTCGAGCAGGATCAGCAAGCGCTGCGCCAAGGTCTCGACCGTGGCCGAGTCGAACAGATCCTGGCGATACTCCAGCGCACCTTGCATGCCCTGCTGCCCAGCCTGCTCCGTGAACGACAGGGACAGGTCGAACTTGACTCGAGTGCCACTGGCCGCCAGCGGACTCACCACCAAGCCCGGCAACGCCAGTTGCTCAAGATCCGCGCTCTGGCTGGCCTCCAAGGTCAGTGTGACCTGGAACAACGCATGGTGCGCCAACGAACGCACAGGGTTGAGCGCCTCGACCAGGCGCTCGAACGGCAGGTCCTGATTCGAATAGGCCTCCAGGTCGGTTGCCCGCACACGGTCGATCAAGCTCAGGAAGTCAGGGTTGCCGCTGGTGTCCGTGCGCAACACCAAGGTGTTGACGAAGAATCCCACCAGTGGCTCCAGGCTTTCCTCGATCCGCCCTGCGACCGGGCTGCCGATCGGAATGTCGGTCCCGGCGCCCAGGCGGCTCAATAGCCCTGCGAAACCCGCCTGCAGTACCATGAACAAGGTCGCCCGCCGTGACTGGGCCAAGGCCTGCAACCGCTGGTGCAACGCGGCTGGCACCTGGAAGCGGACCACGCCACCTTCCGTGTTGGCGACGGCTGGGCGAGGCCGATCCGTCGGCAGGGAAATCTGCGTGGGCAGCTCGTGCAGCGCCTGACGCCAATAGCCCAACTGGTGGGCCAGTGCGCTCTGCTCGTCTTCAAGCTCGCCCAACCAGCCCCGTTGCCACAGGCTGTAATCCGCGTACTGCACCGGCAACGCCGTCCAGTCCGGCGACCTTCCGGTCGAGCGTGCTCGATAAGCCTGTACCAGGTCATTCAACAGGGGACCTTGAGAAGCACCATCGGTAACGATGTGGTGCAACACCAGCAGCAGCACGTGATCCTCGGCTCCCAAACGATACAACCGGACTCGCCAGGGCGGCGAAAGATCCAGGGCGAATGGCCGCTCGAGCTCGGCGGCCAGCAGGCCCTCCAGCGCCGCCGCGTCCGTGTCGAGCTGGACGAAGTCCACATGCGCCTGAGATGCGATGACCTGCCATGGCTCACCGTGGCGCACCTGGAAGCAGGTGCGCAGGGTCTCATGGCGCATCGCCAGGTCGGCCAGGGCTGACTGCAACGCCTGCGAATCCACCACGCCCTGCAGGCGCAGGGCCGTCGGGACGATGTAGGTCGAGGCATCCCCTTCGAGCTGTGCCAGAAACCACAACCGCTGCTGCGCGAACGACAACGGCAACAACTCGGGCCGCTGCATGGCAACCAGCCGCGGACGCTGCGCGTTCAGGTTTCGGCACTCATTGACCAGTTGAGCGACCGTCGGTGTCTCGAACACACTGCGCAGGGGCAACTCCACGCCCAGCGACTCGCGCACGGCATTGACCAGACGCATGGCCAGCAACGAGTGCCCGCCCAATTCAAAGAAGCTATCGTCGATGCCTACTGTGTCCAACCCAAGCATCTGGGCAAAAAGCTGACAGAGTAGAAATTCATGGTCGTTGCGTGCGGCGCGACTACCCTCTTTGCGCACAGCCATGGTGTAGACTTGATAACCGCCGAATGAGGTATTGATCGGCGAATCACTGTCCTCCCCCGTCTCATTCGGCACCATTTGCGCGCCCGTGCTACCGGCCTCAGCCGACGCATACAGATTGGTGACGCGTTCAGCCCTCAGCGCCTGGCGGATACTCTGGCACAGCTCCGAGGGCCACGCCTCCTCCCATAGGATGACATGCCGCACCGACGGCTTGGCATGGCCACTGCGCAGCGCATGGGTCAGATACGATGGCACGCAACTAAGGACGCTGATCGCCTGGTCCTGCACATAGGCCCAGAACCGGTCGAGATCATCGCGCACCGTGTCCTCGATCACCACCACGCAAGCCCCTGCAAGCAGGGGCGTGCCCATCTGGATGATCAGCGCATCGAACGACGGACCACTGAGCAGGCTCAAGCGGTCGCTGGCCGAGAGTGACAGGTGGCGCGCCGCGTCTGCGATCTTGTTGGCAAGGCTGGCGTGCGTCACCATCACACCCTTGGGCTGCCCCGTCGAGCCGGAGGTATGCACGACATACGCCAGCTCATCACCCTGGCGGCACCCCAGCGGGTTTCCTCGATCGCGTCCCTCCAACCATTGCTCACCCGCACGCCCATCCAGGGGCTGCCAGGCCACAAGCGCCGGCAAGCGCTCGCACGCCGAGGCCAGGCACAATCCACCCCGTGGACGTACGTCCTCCAGCATCCAGGCCAACCGCTCCGCCGGGTGATTCAGGTCCATCGGCAAGTAGGCCGCGCCGGCCTTGAGCACCCCCAGGATGCCCACCACCAGCTCCAGCGAGCGTGGCAGGGCCAGCGCCACCACATCCTGGGCGCCGATTCCATCGGCCCGCAAGGCATGGGCCACGGCATTGGCCTGCGCGTTGAGCTCGGCATAACTCACCTGACGCTCGCCATGGCTGAGCGCTACTGCCGATGGCGTGCGGGCTACCTGGGCCTCGAACAACTCGATCAAGTCACCGGCCGGCACCGGCGTGACCGTTGCGTTCCAGCCTTGCAAAACCTGGCGCCGCTCATCGGGTGACAGGATATCAAGACCATCGAGCATCGCCTGTGAATCATCGTCCATGCTGTTTGCCAAGGCTTGCAATGACCGCAGCATGTAGTCACCCATTCGCCGCGCTGGAACTGGCGCAACGACATGCGCGATAAGCTCCATCGACTCCTCATGAGCCTCGATCGTCATGCTGAAGGGGTATGTCACGCCCACACGTCCGCCTAACCACTGAATTCCCGCAGGCAGGGCATCCTCAGTACCGACGACGCTCGCAAGATTATGTCGGTAGTTGAGCAACGCGCTGAACAGAGGCGTGGACGCGGGAATGGAACCGCAGCGCTGCGCCAACGTCAGCGGCGCGTGCTCATGACGCAGCAACAGAGCCAGGGAAGCATGGGCATTGCGAACAGCTTCATCAACCGAGACATCTTGCACGGCGAGGCTGAAGGGAAGCGTGTTGATCAGGAGTCCCATAGCGGGCTCGTCGAATGCTGAGGAAGATGCCCGTCCTAGCAACACAGTGCCAAACACCACATGGCGGTTCTGGCTGGTCCGCGCAACTGTCAGCGCCCAAGCAAGATGGCATAGGCTACTCAAACTGACGCCGAGGCGACGCGCATGGTAATTCAGGCGCCCGAGGAGTTGGGCTGGCACCCATTGTCGATGTTCCTGGAAATGTTCAGGCGACGCCTGCGCGATCCCGAAGGGCAAGCTCGGCTGACTAACCGAGGAAAGGTAATCGCGGAAAAATCGTTCGTAGCGGCCAACAGCCGACTCAAGGTAGGTATGGGCCACAAAATCTCGAAAATGACGCACCGGCGCCAGCGCACACTGCTGGTCGGCAAGCAGGGAGAAGACCTCGTTATTGAGCATTTGCAGCGTGACATGGTCACCAATCAGATGATGCAAACGCAAATGCAGCAACCATCGTCCCTGCTCGGCATCCTCGGCAACAACCGCCCGTAATAACCCAGCTTGGCTGATGTCTAAACTATGTTTACGCGGGTCGAAACGGTCACGAAGCTGCTCGAGGACAGGGCCATGCCGGGCATCCAGCTCAAGGAAAGTCGTCTGTAGAGGGGCATGACGCCAGACGACCTGCGCCGGAACAGGGAGGTCACGCCAATGAAACGAGGTACGCAAGATGTCATGACGACCAATGACTTGTTCGACTTTACTCAGGTAGCGATCGAGTATGGCGCGTTCGGCGAAGGCAAGCTCGTAGACCATCAGATAGGGGTCCCCTTGAGGGGCCAACAAGTGATGGAACAAAATGCCGTCCTGCATGGGCGACAGGGCATAGATATCTTGAATGTTGGCAATACCTCCAGGCACCTGCTGGACCAGCAAATCAATATCGGCCTGGGATAATGCAATCAATGGCAACATCTCAGGCGTGATGCTGGATGTCTCGGATGTAATCAGGTTTGCCGGTACCTCGACATTACTCGCCTCTCGCAAAACATCGGCCATCTCCGCCAGACGAGGCCTGGCGAAAATCGAATGGATGTCCAGTTCCAATCCGTACTTGCGCAGCTTCGCGACCATTGAAACAGCGAGCAAAGAATGCCCGCCGATTTCAAAAAAGTTATCATTGCGCCCTACTCGCTCCAGCCCCAGCAGCCCCTTCCACACCTCTACCAGAACCTGCTCATACTCAGACTGAGGCGCCGTGTCGTTCGATGTCATCGGCAAAAGCCGCTCGGGAGCCGGTAGGGCTTTACGGTCAATTTTCCCGTTCGCCGTCAATGGCAAGGCGTCAAGAAACACCAGCACGCTCGGCAGCATGTGTTCCGCCAGAGTTGCGCGCAAATGAGCACGCAACGTTGTAACCAGCATGTCCTGATCGGCTTGGCGAGACACGACATAAGCAACCAGCCGCTGATTCCCTTCAGCGTCAAAGCGGGCATCCACTACGACTTGCCTAACCTGTTCGTGCTTGGCCAGAGCCGACTCGATCTCGCCAAGCTCGATACGCGCACCGCGTATCTTGACTTGAAAATCGTATCGCCCCACGTACTCGAGACTACCGTCAGCCCGCCAGGCCCCCAAGTCTCCCGTCCGGTAAAGACGGCCACCGTGCTCCGTTCCATACGGATCCGGCACAAACCGCTGGGCGGTCAGGGCTGGGCGATTCAGATAACCGCGGCTCACACCTGCACCACCTATGTAAATCTCCCCCACTACCCCGATAGGCAGCAACTCGCCAGCGGGTCCGAGCACATACACTTGCGTGTTGTCGATCGGGGCACCAATGATTGTGTCTCTCCCATCGGCCGTGTCGAAACGATGGCAGGTAGACCATATGGTCGTCTCAGTGGGGCCATAGAGGTTCCAGAATGCACCGGCATAATCGAGCAAACTCTGCCTTAACCCTGCCGGCAACGGCTCTCCACCTGAAAGGATCTGCATCCTACGCGAAGGCCAGCCCTGCTCGGCGAGCATACGCCAGGTAGAAGGAGTCGCCTGCATCACCGTGACGGCATGATCATCGACGATTTTCGCTAGTGACTGCGGGTTGGCCGCCGTTTGCCTAGAAGCAAGCAGCAGAAGAGCACCATGGATAAGTGGGTGGAACAGCTCAAGTGCGGCAATATCAAATGACAGTGTGGTCACAGACAGGAATCGATCTGCAACGCCCAATGGAATTTGCCGCTGCATAGCCCGAAGGAGATTCATTAGGTTGCGGTGCTCTACCATGACACCTTTAGGCAGGCCTGTGGACCCAGATGTATAAATCACATAAGCAAGCCCACTCTCCGAAACGACGGGTAGACTCTCAGGCAACGGTACTGGCACATCCGGGCCATACAATGCCCAGGGTTCGAGCCTTGTACATCCCACAATCGATTCGAGCCCGTTGAAGGCATCGCGCCCCGCCAAGATAAATGCCGAGCCACAATCCTCAAGCATGAAATTGATTCGTTCTACAGGGTGGCTTGGATCCAAAGGTACATATGTCGCACCAGCGCGAAGAATACCCAGTAGTGCAATGGGTATGTCCAGACCGCGTTCAAGCATTACCGCAACATATGTCCCTGCACCGACACCATGCCGGAGAAGTTCCCCTGCCAACTGACGGGAGTAGACCTCCAACTCGTGATAAGTAAGCTCTTTGCCTTCATGAAGGACTGCACACTTCGCGGGGTTTTGCCGGGCCTGACGCTCAAACTGTTGATGCGCCAGCAAAGGTTTGGTTAGCGCAACCCGTGTATCATTCCAGCCATAGAGTGTCTGCCGCACCTCATCGTGCGAAAGCATGCGTAGCTTATGAACCGGTACATCCGGGCGCTCCATGACATCTTCAAGCACTGCCTGGAAATGCCGTATGAGGCGTTCGATGGTGAGCACATCGAATAGATCGCAGTTATATTCCATACTGCCTAGCATGTGCCCTTCCTGGCCACTCTGCATGAACATACAGGTGAGATCGTATTTGCTCACCTGTACAGCCACATCTAACGGTTCAACACGCAAACCCGGAATGTTGATCGCTCCTCTGCTGGCACCTTGCATCACCAGCATGACCTGGAACAACGGCGAATGGCTCAGATTACGAGGTAGTTTAAGCTCGTTGACCAACTGCTCAAAAGGAACGTCTTGGCATGCGTAGGCCTGCAACGCCGTGGCTTTCACATGCTCTAACAATTCACTGAAATTGGCGGAAGGTTCAATACGTGTGCGCAATACCAGAGTATTGACGAAAAAGCCTATCAGGGGCTCGAACTCCACTCTGCCACGACCGGCAACGGGGACGCCAATGCATAAATCTGTCTGCCCGCTATAGCGATGCAACAACACGCAGAATGCCGCATGCAACACCATAAAAAGCGTCGCTCCGCGAGATTGAGCAATCGCCGTCAAGCGAGAAACCATCTGCGACTTCAGGCGGAAAGGTAGACTCGCCCCTCGATAGGTTTGCACGGCAGGACGTGAACGATCCGTGGGCAAGTGCAATAACTCTGGTGCATCCGCCAACTGCGTCCGCCAATATTCGATCTGCGGAATCAATAGGCCGTTTTGCACCTGCCTGCGTTGCCACGCTGCATAGTCGAGGTATTGCAGGGCCAGGGGCGTAAATTCGCAGGCCATACCCGCCACACCGCGACTATAAAACTCGGCTATTTCGTGGACCAACAATGTCATTGACCAATCATCAGCGATGATATGGTGAATATTGATGAACAGAACATGCTCTGCCGGTGCCAGCCGAATAACCCCAACGCGCAGCAACGGTCCGAGCGCCAGGTCGAACGGTTTATTCGCCTCAGACTCTAGCGTCGCATATAGTTTCGCGGTACGGGCCGCCGGCTCCAATGCTTCCAAGTCGATAACCGCTATCGGCTGGCGCGACGTGGGTTGCACGCACTGCCTCGGCTCGCCATTCACTTCAATGAATGTGGTGCGCAATACCTCATGGCGCTCACATAAGGCATCGACCGCGTACTGAAGCAGTCCTACCTGAAAAGCAGCGCCCCTAAGGCTAACGGCGGCCGAGATCGTATAACGTGCTTCCCCCGGTGAGTAACGGTCAAGGAACCAGAGGCGCTGCTGCCCCGAGGAAAGCGGGAAGGGAGTTGAACGCTGCTCGACCGACAAACGCACAGGCGCGCCACTGTCGCGCAACTGAGCAACAAGCGCTGCCTTGTTGTCACTGATCAATTGTCTGAGCTCGGGAGTCAAACCTCCCTTGGGTGCCTTGACGCTGAGCTGTCCATTTGCGTTTACGCTAAGACGAACTCCTGACTGATCCAATGTCCGCAACAAGTAGATTACGGGATCCTGCGGAACAACTAAACCGTCAGCGTGCACAATGAAGAACTCCAATCCATGAGAAAAAAGACGCGCCAGCATGGCCATCCGACACCGCGCTACTCCAGCATCGCCCCGCTCACCCAATAATCAGCCAGCGCAGTATCAATGACCGTACAACCTATACCCAAAACCTGCCAGACCTTGGGAAATGAGTCCGCTACAAATTAAAACACCACACCCTATGTTCTAAATATGAATAGCCCCTACAGATCAAATCGTTCATGACCTCTCGCCGAGCACTACCCCCGGTGACGTCTTCGTCCGCCCCTTGTGATCCGAGCCAACCGTTTGGAAATCAACCAGCGAGCCATCTTCCATCACAACGATCTGGTCGGCCACATCGAAATATCTATCATCATGGCTGATCACGACCACAGCCTTGCCCTCCGCTCGCAAGAGGGGGAGAACACGGCGATAGAATATCTCCTTGAATCCAGGATCCTGATCTGCCGCCCACTCATCGAAGATGTACAAGGACCGGTCTTGCAGCAAAGCGACCAGCAACGCCAGACGCTTACGCTGCCCATCCGACAACGCCAGGGTGGAGAACACGCCATCATTGATCGTTACCTTGTTTTCCAGGCCGAGCATAGACAAATAGCCACGGGCTCGTTCATGAATATGCTCCGTCATTGGAGCCAGTAATTGCTCGAACAAATGGTAGTCAGAATAAATTGCCGAAATTTCCTGACGAAACCCCTCACGTGAAGAATCATCAACAGCACGCCCATCGAATGAAATGCTCCCACTCAGGGGCGAGTAATGCAGTGAAATCATCTTGCACAGTGTCGTCTTACCGGAGCCGTTGCCACCAACAATGAACGTCAAGTTGCCACGGCGTACGCTCAGGGAGACCGGCCCAACCTTATAGATCTCTCCATGCACTTGAGACTCGTGCTGGAAGACAATGTTGGACAACTCCATGCACTGCCAAGGCCCTGCGGGTTCCACACCTTCAAGCGATCGATCCTCGGACAGCTCACCGAACAATTGCTCAAGCTGGCGCAATGCGTTCTTACCCATGATGATAGGAAACGTCACATCAATGATCATCGCCACAGGGCCCGCTACGTAGAGCAGAGCCATTACCACTCCCACCAGTTCCGTCGAGCTGATAGCGTGGTAATTGACGAAAATAAACGAAACGACCCCAATCACGAAGAAACTCAGCAAGTCACCATACGAATTCGCCGCGACCAAAAACGTATAAGTGGTTCTGTCGGCCTTGAGCAGGTCCCGCTCGTGCGCAAGTACCACATTTTCCATGTAGTACTTCAACCCCTCAGAGTTTAATTTCAGCTCCTTAGCGCCATAGACCAAACCGGTCATGGCGCTTTGTAGTTTGCCCAGTATTGCACGTGATCGGGAGAAGCTACGATTGCCGAAGAATACCGGCAACTGATGCATGAGCACGCCCACGCAGATAGCCTGAACGACGAACACGAACACTGCTGTATTCAGAAGCGCCAAGAAAGTCAACATACCCAGTAGCGTGACACTGCTCATCAATAGGTCAGGCAGCAACTGCCCCCCTAACACCACGCGACGAACATCCTCAGTCATGGCGGTAATGATCCTGGAATGTCCGACACCCTCGAGGTTACGCAGATCTGCCCCTGATATCTTCTGATAAAGTTTGATGCGCAGATTCAACGTCAGCTCTGCGGAGATTCGCATCAGAATTGTGCGCGATGCCGTTCGCGCCAGCACGATTATCACGCATAGCGCCAGGAAGACCGCCGCCATCTTGTGGTTCGCAATCTCGATCGACAGGAAGGTGTAACGCTCCTCACTCACTGGCGAAAGGCCATCGTCCTGACCACCCAAAGTACTCAAAACAATTGGAATGAGGAAGGCATAGCAAATACCCGCCAGGGAACCAAGGATCAATGCAAAAAACAATCGATTGGGGGCTTTGCGCCCAAATTCACTGATGAGCATCATGCCGGCGACTGTTCTCCGAATTGTTTTCGACGTCATCCCGGCGCAGCGTCATGTGATAATACTGCCCCAGAGCGAACGGAGTGAGCATGTCGGCGTAGTGAGCACTTAGCACGCTCCCCGACTGCCCCGTGGAGTTCATGTAGGAATACGAGTTTTCCACCGCCCCCATGCTCATGACCTGGCGGAAGCCAGCCCCAACATGCTTCACATAGCTATTGGCGTTCATGAATGAATAATATGAAACATTCACTGTATCCGTAGAACCAGCGGCGGCGACACTACGCTCGAAAATCGCGTTCAACGGTTTTATGAAACTGAATGGGGTATGTTCGTATAGCCCGTGCTGCAGCCCCCCCCAGCGCCAAGCACTCATATCTCCGCCTTTCAGCTTCTCCAGCTCATCCAACGCCAGATCCAAGGACTCATAAAGTGCCGCGGCACAAGGCCTGGGTTTTTCCTTAAGGTCACACCATGCGCTAGAGGTACCGTCCAACGCCGCATACACATCATCCGTACTTAATCGCGCAAACAACGCTTCGACGTCGACCAGATGACCTCGCTGGTTGAACGGAACGCGTGCCTTAGCCGCGAAGACTCGATCAACCACATGGCGCATCCAGACGTTGAAGATCGCCGCTGGCACACTGTCCAACGACATGTTTCCATCCCAACCACGCAGTTGCGTCAAGGCGAGACTCTGTCGCGGCGTACGCCCCTCGAGCGTTGCCAAGGCTGTGGCCATTCGCAAAGCCGGTAGACTCATCACGTCCTGCTGAATTCGCTGGTGGGTCTCCAAGTCAAGACCGCCCGAGCGCTCGAGACTTTCGGCGATCAACTGGCGAATACGCAAGGCTCGACCGGGTGGAGCCCAGTTACTGGAAATGAAATAAGGATAATCCGCCCCCGTTACGTCGTCATTTGCCGACACCAAGTATCCTTCTGGCGGATTGAAACGCTGAGGCATATCGTTAAAAGGGATATAGCCTTCCCACTCAAATTCACTCGTTTCGCCAGATACAGGAGCAAGTCCATGTCCGTTCTTACGAATAGGAATCCGACCGGCGCCTTGATAGCCAATATTACCTTGAACGTCAGCGTATAAAAAATTCAGCGCCGGTGAAACGAACAAGGACAATGCCGACTTGAAGGCCTGCCAATCCTTGGCATAGTTCAACCTGAGCAAGGCTTCATAGGTGGTGTCGTTATTATCGAAGGCCACCCAGCGTAATGACGCCACCGCTTCAAGGGCAGGATCCATAGCGGTGATAATAGGTCCATGGACGGAACTTCTGACCTGCAAGCGCACAGGCTCGAGCGCTGTTCGCAGCACTGCGGGAAAGTCCGCTTTGACCTGTATTTCCTCGGTGCGCACTTCAAGCGGCTCCCATCGGCCGTCACGGAGATACTGACCCGGCCGCTTCGCATCGAGCGTCTCGAAATATAGATCCTGTACGTCAGCCGTCATGCTGGTAGCCCCCCAAGCGATGTCGCTGTTCAGCCCCAGCACCACCACCGGCAACCCGATCAAGCTCATGCCGACGCTTTTTAGATGCTCCCCTTCGAGCGCGACCGGATACCACCAGGACGGAATGCTCAATCCAAGATGCGGGTCATTGGCAAGCGTAGGTCGACCATCCGCAGCCAATCGCCCGGCCGTCACCCAGGCATTGCTCCCCAGCCATTTGCCTCCCAAGTTCAGATCTTCCCGCAAGACCCGCTGCCCTTCGACCACAGCCGCCAGGGCCTGCACATGAGCGTTATCGACCCCATTGCTCTGCGTCCCCCCACCGTCCTGGTGCCGGCTGAAAAGAAAGTTGATCTGATCGGAATTGAAATAGGCACTCGCTATATAGCGCTGCATCTCGTCGTCGAAGTTCCCCGACAGGTTCAGGGCGAATACTTTGATCCAAGCCAGCGAATCCACCGGAGTCCATGGCTGCGGTTTTATCCCGAACGCGATGAATTCGGGTGGCAAGGCCCGCTGCTCGGAGATCCAGGCGTTGACGCCCTCGGCGTACGCCAAGAGGGAAGCGCGCGACGCCTCACTCAACGATTCCCATGCTTTGCCTGCTGCACGATAGAGCCCCAGGGTTTTAAACCAAGCGTCCTGCTTGACCGAGCCACGACCCAGTATTTCGCTCAGGCGCCCCTGCGCGATGCGACGTTGAATCTCCATTTGCCATAAGCGGTCCTGCGCCTGAGCATACCCCGCCGCATAGAAGACGGCGAGATCCGATGCTCCGCGAATATGCGGCATACCGTGCGCATCACGGGTGATGGTCACTGCGCCCGGATCATGACCGCGCCAGAACAACGTTGCCTTTGCTGGAGGCAATGATGAGTGCAGATAGCACAGCCCAATCCCAAGCACGATCAACAAAGGAAGTATGATGATCAGCAACAGACGAGACAACAGCGGAAACTTATTGATCACAACGAATCCTTTCTCTCAACGGGATGGAGGCTAACGAAAACTCTTCATCGCCGACCTAAAATCATACAAGTCCATCCCACCGACTCATATCAACAAGCCAGTATCCAACCGAGAGCCTAACGACTGCGAGCAATGATTCGCTGCAACACTATTCGCCAGCAAAACTAACAGAAAATCATCAAATAACCGCATAACCTTCAATAATTCCATTTAATATGAGTTACGTGTCAAACGGTTAGCATCCTAACGCAATGACCAAGCGGAATCTACTGTCGAAAGACCTTGGCGCGATCGGCCCATCCCAGCCTACTAACCTACATCCGGGCATCCATCGCCGCCGAAAGTGTTGAAGTCCTGATAAACAGGGCGGACTCCTACGTACAGCGCTTCAGGTCGTACCTGAGCGCTCCGGAGCCCGGATCCGAAAGTCCCCAACTCGTTGCACGCAATGACTGGCCTATACCGAAGCCATGCAGCCGCAAGCCCGCTCCCCTGAGCTGTCACAGGCGTAGCGCGCTGCGGCGCCCCCTCCTAAACGAAGTGTAAGTGTTGAGCGGGACAGGCGAAATATGGTTTTCTCGATTATACAGGTGTGTATACTTCGTTTTCTTTGCGCTACTTGAGAAACTGCGCAAGAGAGTCGTAGAGGCCCCATACTCGTCGGCGCCGAACGCCAAGCCAAAGGATACGGTTGCATATGGAAATACATGATCTCATCGGAGTTGGCTTCGGCCCTTCCAATCTGGCGCTGGCCATTGCGCTGCACGAACAACACCAGGACAGACGCCCTCAGAACATACGCTTCCTCGAAAAGTCAAAGAACTTTTCGTGGCATGAGCACATGTTGCTGCCCGACACGCGTATGCAAGTAGCATTTCTCAAGGATCTGGTTTCGTTACGCAACCCCAAGAGTCACTTTACTTTCGTCAACTACCTTCATGAGAAGAACCGTCTTCAGGCATTCATCAACCTGAAAACTTTCTATCCCAGCCGACAGGAATTCAGCGACTACTTGGCATGGGCCGCCAGTCATTTCGATGACTGTATCGAATATGGCCAAGAGGTCATCCATGTCACACCCGTGTCAGAAGCGCGCTCCGTCAAACTGTTGAATGTGCACACGCGCGATACCCAGGGGCTCGAACGCTCTTACCTTACGCGCCATCTTGTCATGGGCGTTGGCGGAAGCATACGCATACCCGAGCAGTTCTCGCCTTATAAGCACGATCCAAGGATATTTCACTCAAGCAGCTATCTGAAACACATCGCCGAGCACCGCGGCGCCCAACGCATCGCGCTGGTAGGCGCCGGGCAGAGCGCTGCAGAAATATTCATGGATCTGCCGAATCACCTGCCCCACGTAAAGTGCGATTTGATCATGCGTCAGAGTGCCTTGCGGGTCTCGGACGACAGCCCTTTCGTCAACGAAATCTTCGACGCCGACATAGTCGACTCTCTATTTGAGAACCCCGAGCGAAACAGTGCCTATATCAAAGATTTTCGCCATACCAATTACGCTGCTGCCAACCTGGACTTAGTCGAGCGCATTTACCAGCTCATCTATCAGCAGAAGGTCAACGGCGTGGAGCGGCATCGTGTTCTCAACGACCAAGAAATCACTGCCGTCGAAACGTCGGCACAAGGAGTGCATATCGCGCTACGCGATATGCACGACAATACGCGCACCACTGAGCAGTACGACTTGGTCATACTCGCCACAGGCTATCAACGAGACCATCATCGCACCCTACTCCAACCCTTGGCCTCGTATCTGAGCGACTTGCGCGTAGACAGGCACTATCGCCTGCATACGACAGATGACTTTCAACCCTCGATTTTCCTCCAAGGGGCCTGTGAAAACTCGCATGGCCTGAGCGACACGCTGCTGTCGATCCTCGCTACCCGGTCGGCAGAGATTTCTCATGCACTAGCGACCAGTCTGCACACCTGCGAACAGGCCTGAGCCGCACTAGCGGCAAATAGCGCTCATATCACGCTATTTGCCATGCCACAGCCTCTCGTGCATGGGGCTTTCGCCCTGTTATGTCGGCGCGCAACCGAGTCGCGCCAGTCAGGTCTGCTGCCGTGAACTGCAAGGGAACCTTGACGCGCTGCACCCATGGCGTTGCGCAATCTCCGCCACGCCTCCAGCTCAAATAGAGGAAGCGTGCCTGGGCCACTCCATGGACGAAAGGCCCTGAAAAATCGACCTGCCCGTGGTCCTTGGACCGCACTTGAACTTGGCATGTGAATTCATGAATACCAGCCTGGTTTTCCACACCTTCATGAACCACCTGCTTCTTATCCTGCAAGCCAACCTGGACTGCCTCCTCGAATTCTGGCAAGGCCTTACAGGATAGGACCACTGTTATACGCGCGGGCAAATCGCTCATTCTATCCCCTCATTGGAATGTGGGCGGCCTTATACTGACCGCCTAGTGGAGACCTCATGCGCCGCCTACCACAGACCACCTCGCAGGCGACTATCGGATGGACTATCAAAAATCGAACGTTTCGAATTCATCGCATGACAGCTCGTCGAGGCGTGCGGCGAAGGCATGCAGCACGGGAATATCGAAGATGTCTCCCATAGACACCTCGATATCGAATTTATCACGGATGCGCGCCACCAGTTGCCCAACCAATAATGAGTGGCCGCCCAGCTCGAAAAAGTCATCGTGCCGGCTAATATCGTCGACTGCCAATAGCTGCGACCATGTCGCGACCAGCCAAGATTCGGTGTCATTGATCGCGGGTTCGTACAAGCGCCTGGAAAAATCTTCCGACGCTGGCATTGGCAAGACCTTCACATCGACTTTGCCATTCACCGTTAATGGAAACTGTGCAATTTGCACATAGGCGACCGGCACCATATAAGCTGGCAAAATACCGGACAAATACTCACGAAACGCAATCGGTGAGGGTGGGACTTCATCAGGTTGACCGAGGCGATAATAAGCAACGAGTCGAATCCCGCCGCTTGCTGATGCAAGAGCAACGACGTGAGCTTGTCCGACGGCAGGATGCATGGCCAGCCGCGCCGAAACCTCTCCAAGCTCGACACGGAAGCCACGGACATTCACTTGTTCATCTGCGCGCCCTGCGTATTCCAGCTCGCCATTGTCGAGCAAGCGTCCAAGGTCACCACTGCGATACATGCGCGCCCCTGACCGGGCAGAAAATGGGTCGGGCACGAAACGCTCCGCAGTCAATGCCGGCAGCCTGTAATATCCCCGAGCAACCCCTTCACCAGCAATCCAAATCTCGCCCAAGATGCCGTTGCCTGCAGGCTGCAACTGCTCATCTAGGACATACACATGCCGCCCCGAGATCGCTTTGCCGACCGACCTCTGGGCCCATGGTTGTGTGTCGTCCTCGCTCAAGCGATGCCAGGTCGTATGGATCGTGCCCTCGGTGATACCATACATGTCGATAAACTGGGTTTGGCCAGCGGCATCGGCATCGAACCAACCACGAAGCAGTGCCGGATCCAGCTGTTCACCTCCAAAAATCACCTGACGCAAGCTATGGGCTCGAGGTGCACGCAGGTGCTCCTCAACTATCTGCGCGAACGCACCTGGGGTCTGGCTGAATACCGTCACCCTCCGCTCACAGAGCCAACGGTACAGTTCTCCGGGGATGCGTGTTAGCGCTGCAGGGACCATCAGTACCTTCGACCCGGCGCGCAGACCGCCGAACAATTCCCATACCGAAAAATCGAAAGCGATCGAGTGGAAGAGACTCCAGACATCGTCCTGTAACGCGCCTATCGTGCCCACGAGAACGTCCAGCAGCGAGCGGACCTGGGCGTGCTCCACAACCACTCCCTTTGGACGCCCTGTCGAGCCAGAGGTGTAGATGACATAAGCCGCAGCTGCGCCGGCGATTTCAACATCGAGCCCGTGAGCCGCAAGCCCTCCCCAGGCTGCATGTTCCATGTGATAGTCAAGCCATGCAGCATCGCTTTCTCCCGCCAGCGCTTGGCGCCCCTCGTCATCGATGATCACCAGCAGAGGCTGGCTGTCTTCGATGATCTCGAGCATGCGGCCCTTAACCGATTGCGTTTCAAGCGGCACATAAGCGCCACCGGCCTTGAGTATCGCCACAATTGCGATGACCAGTTCGATGCTCTTCGACATCGCCACCGCGACATGACTGCCAGCGCCGACACCGCGTGAGCGCAGATAGCGAGCCAGCTGATTCGCCGAGGCATCCAGTTCCAAGTAACCGAGTTGTCGCGAACCCTCTTCGATCGCAACGGCATTCGGGGTCATTCGCGCCCAATGGGACACGCAATCGTGCAGACAGGCGGAACTCGATGAAGGAATCATGGCGGCAACATCGTGAGCGCGGAGCAGACGATCAGATGCTAGACCGGAACTCGCATCGGAAAACAGGTTGCGCTCCTCAACCAATGCCACCAGCACACACTTGAACGTCTGAAGGAAGTCAGCGACAGTGTCCTCGTCGAACAACGCAGTCGCGTAAACCCATGTCCCCCCCACCTCATCGGTGCGCTCTTCCATCATCAGGGCCAGATCGCATTGCGTGGTTTGAATCTGCGGATGCACCTCGCTGATTTCCAGCCCTTCGAGCCGAAACTTGGCGGTCGGTGTGTTCTGCCAGACCAGCATGGCCTGGAAAAGGGGATTGTAGGCACGGTCACGAACAGGGCGTACCGCGTCGACGATTTGCTCAAACGGCACGTGTTGTCGCTCCTGCGCATCGATCGTCAGTTGCTTGATGCGCGCCAACAGCTGCGCCACCGAAGGCTTGTCGCCCAGACGTATATGCAGGGGCAAGGTGTTGACGAAGCAACCGATGAGCCCCTCGAGCTCAAGCGTAGTACGGTTGGCCACTGGCGTACCAATAACCACCGATGTCTGCCCCGCCAGCCTATCCAGCAACACGGCATAGGCACCCAGCAAAATCATGTAGAGCGTTACACCGTGACGTCTCCCCAGTTCACGTAGGGCAGCCGTCAAGGCACAATCGAGAGTGAAGGTCAGACATTTCCCTGCTGGATCCTGAATCGCGGGGCGAGCACGTTGCGCAGGCAGCTTCAGACAGGCTGGCGCGCCGGCCATATGTTTGCGCCAGTAACGAAGATCTTCATCATGCACAACCATGGTCTCACGTTGCCACAGCGCGTAGTCCGAATATTGCAGCGTCATCGGCATCAGAGGGTACATGTCGCCGTGGGCGAAGTGCCCATACAGCCCGGACAGCTCGCTGGCGAGCAGGCTCATCGACCAGCCATCGGAGATGATATGGTGCATTGTAACGAGCAACACATGTTCATCAGCCGCGAGCTGAAGCAAAGTAGCGTCAATCAGGGGCCCACATGCCAAGTCGAACGGTCGCTGGGCAGCATGGGCGAACAGCTTGGCCACGTGCAACTCGGCGTTTTCCTCGATCGCTATCGCTTCGACGCGCCAATTGAACCCCTCATCGGCAGAGACAACGACCGGCTGCACAACACCTCGCTCTTCGATGAATACGGTGCGAAGAACTTCGTGGCGCTCGACCACCTCCGCGAAGGCGGCCCTTAAGGCAGCGCTATCGAGCGCTCCCCGGATCCGCAAGCCGCCGCTCAGATGGTAGGCAAGACTCTGGCGACGATCGAGCCGACTCAGGAACCACAGTCGTTCCTGGGCAAACGACAATCTAGCCGGACCTCCCTGGCGCTTGATCACACGCTCCTCTTGTGGTTTAGCTCGTTCGAGGGCGAGCGCGAAATCCTTGAGCAACGGATAGGCGAATACATCACGAACGCTGAGCGCGACCTGTGTCAGGGAGCGAACTCTCGATACCACCCTGATAGCCAGCAGTGAATGACCGCCCAATGCGAAAAAGTCATCATCGACACCAAATACATCGCGCTCCAGCAACTCCCGCCACACGCCTGCCAGCAGTGACTGCATCGGCGTCAATGACACCAGCGACATAGGCTCGTCGGACCGGTTGACATCAGGCGAAGGCAATGCGGAGATGTCGATCTTGCCATGGGTATTGACCGGCCATCGCGCTACTTCAAGGTACAGGGCCGGCACCATGTAGGCGGGCAGCACCTCGCACAATCCAGCACGCAAGCGCTCGCTGTCGAGGGCTGCACCGTCTTCGCAGATGATATAGGCAATCAGCCGCTGTTGATCAGCAATGACTTTGGCATCTCGAACGCCGCCAACACCTCGGAGTGTCGACTCCACCTCCTCCGGTTCAATGCGATAGCCCCGCAACTTGATCTGCTTGTCGTTGCGGCAAACATACTCGAACTGCGCGTCCCGATTCCGCCGCCCGATGTCGCCCGTGCAATACAGACGCGCGCCGGGCGGCCCATAGGGATCAGGCAAGAAGCGGGCAGCGGTCAACGCGGGGCGATCGAGATAACCTCGTGCGACGCCTGCACCACCAATGCAGATCTCTGCGGCCAAGCCTTGTGGCGCCAGACGTCCGTATCTATCAAGAATATAGGTACGGCTGTTATCGAGAGCGTTGCCAAGGGGCAATGTTCTCTCTGAGCGGGCATGATCCGCAGTCAGCTCGCCCATGATGGAATTGACCGTCGTTTCGGTCAGGCCATAGCTATCGCCAAGGCGTATTTCCTGAGTCCCCGAGGCCTTGAACCAGTCGCGCAAGGCGTCATGCTGCAGCTTCTCGCCACCCGCCAGGATAAGACGCAATGGCGGCCTGGGCAGGCAGCCTTGGTCACCCGTGGCGACCTGCTGTGCCCAAAGGTGCCAGAATGCGGTCGGCAGATCTACCAGGGTGACACGATGACGCGCCAAATAGCGCACGAAGGCATCGTCAGGCGCCACCGGACCATCGGGGCGCACCACGATGGCGGCGCCCACGCTCAAGGCAGGGAAAATCTCGGCAATGGCATTGTCAAACGAGGGCGAAGCGAAATGTAGTACACGATCCTCTTCCCCCAGCCGACACCATCGCGCATGCGCACGCATGAATGTGACGACGTTGCGGTGCTCGACCGTAACGCCCTTCGGCTCCCCAGTAGAGCCTGAAGTGAACATGATATAAGCAGCTTGCTGCGCAGACACGCGCGGCAAAGACGACGGTGCATCGACGTCCTGGGTGCCAGACCAGCGTTCGAGCTGCCGCAGGTCAACATGAGCCAGCCCCAACTCGCGGGCCAACTCAGCCCCCTCGGCCCCGCTCAATACAAGAGCAGGCCGCGCAAGCCGAATCAGCAAACGCAGACGTGCTTGCGGATAGCCAGGATCAAGCGGCACATAGGCCCCTCCAGACTTCATCACCGCGAGCATCGCCACGATCATCTCGATCCCGCGAGGCAAGCACAACGCGATCCGGTCTTCCGCGCGCAGTCCAAGATTGCGCAGGTGCGTCGCCAATCTGCTCGCTCGCGTATCCAGCTCGAGATAATCGATGGTCTCCGCGTCGCTGATCAGACAAGGTGCCCTTGGCGTACGTGCAACCTGCGCCTCAAAGAGGCCATGTACGCTGTCACGGGCTAACAGAAAATCATCGACTCGCCCGTTCGAAGGGACGAGACGAGCCATTTGTTCCTCCGGGATCACCTGCAGATCGCTGACAGCACGATAAGGTGCGTGCTCCACCGCTACCGCCAACTGCTCTAACGCCTGTTCACAGTAGAGCGCAACCCGCTCAGGTTGCAGATCGGCCAAGGTCTGCACCTTCAACACCAGCGCCTGACCGGAGTCATCGACCGTAAGCACCAGAGGGAAACTCGTGCGCTCACTGACCAGGTCATCTTCCGAGCGCTCGGCCAATGGCGCTGCGGACGATGCGGGCAGGTAACGGTAATCGAGCAGTGCCCCCGTCAGCGCCCCGCTCCCCTCAACGCCGCTACAGCGACGGGCCAGCGAGAACGGCGCATGCTCGTGTTCGACCAACTCACCTAACAGTCGTTGTGCCTGAATCAAACTTTGGCTCACGTCCAGGCTCAGCAAGTTCAGACGGAAAGGCAAGGTATTGACCAACATACCTAGCATGTTGGAAGTACGAGCCCGGTCGTTCATACGCCCAGATAACACCGTACCGAAAACCACGTCCTGTACCCCGCTCAGGCGCGACAGCACCAGCGTCCATGCCACGTGCAGAATTGCGGGGATGCCGACACCATGACGCCTCGTCAGCTCACGTAGACGTGTCACCAGAGAAGCATCAAGCACTGTCCTGGCCTCACCGAGCACCGCTCGTGCATCCACCGCGTCCAATAGTCCCAACGGTGCAGTCGGCTCACGTAGATCGCCAAGCCGTTCGCGGAAAAACGCCTCATCGCGTTGCGTACCGAGCGCCCAAACCTTTACTGCGTAATCTGGGAACTGATTCACGATCGGCAGGCGTGCCTCATCACCAGCCATGATCAGGGACAACTCGTCTTGCATCAGACGCAAGGAGGTGCGATCCCCCACCAGATGATGAGACAGGATCAACAATGACCAGCCACCGGAATTCGATCGGGCGAAAAGCCCTTTCATCAGCGGAGCGGTACTGATATCAATGCGATGCTCAGGTCCTAGTTGGTCGGTCAGCCATTGATCGCTGGCACCCTGCACCGGAGCCTGGAGCTCCAGTATCGGCAACTCAACGGCACGTAGCACCACCTGCAAGGGCATAGCGAGCCCTTCCCACAGCACTGCGGTTCTCAGGACCGCATGGCGTTCAACCACCTTACACAGAGCCAGGACAAAACGATCAAGCGCATCGCGGCTTGTGAAATGAACAATCTGATGACGTAAATATGGGTCGGCATCGCCAGCCAACATATGATGGTACAGCAACCCCTCCTGTAGGGAGGTCAGAGGGTAGATGCCTTCGAGGTTCGATTCTCCCCCCGGCACCAAGGAAACAATCGTTTGTCGATCACGCGCCTCGCAAATAAAGGTTTGTGCTGCCTCGTGTTGTGTCGAGTCGATCAGGTTCTTTTTGACAAGCCTCTGGCGTAACGCTTCGCGCTGCTCCGCCGTCAACGATGGCGCGTTGACATAGGGTTCATCACGCATACATTCTTCCCTGAACAATTGTTTTGATTGGCACATCGATCAGCAATGATCGAGCTGTTCTGAAATGTCTATTGATAGAGTCGCATAGATCCTTCTAAGATGTCTTGTCAAACGACAGCGCCAAGACAATAGAATACTCTCTCCCTCGCGATCTCGGCCTCATTGATCATGTCAAATCACCCCCTACCACCTGCGCCGCTGGCGATAGATATTATCACCGCCCCCACACCCGAGACGCTCAACAGTCTCTACATCACACCGGGCAAACCCGTGCTCATTCGCGGCGTAACGGATCATTGGCCCGCGCGTTGGAAATGGTCCCATGAGTACTTCGCCAAACATGCCGGCCATACAACGGTAACGGTCAGCCGCCAAAGGGGCCGCGACGCGCAAGACATGCTGCTTGCCACATACCTGAAGTATCTCGAGTGCACTCAAGAAGCCGATCCTTTGTATCTGTGCAATTGGATTTTCGAACGCAATTGCCCGCAACTACTGAACGATTACGAAGCACTCGACCTGTTCGAGCGTCTAGAAGCGAAACTGCCTGAAAACTTGCGACCGCAATGGCGCTGGATGTTCATCGGACCGGCTGGATCAGGCACTCATCTGCACGTCGATGTTCTCGACACCAGTGCCTGGAATGTCGTGATTACGGGTCGCAAGCGCTGGCGCTTCTATTCTCCGGATCAGCAGGCCCTGATGTATCAAGGTCATGTAAACACTTTCGAACCTGACCTGACGGCCCACCCACTCTTCGCCCAGGCCCAAGCGATCGAATGCGTGCAACAACCCGGGGATCTTGTGTTCACGCCCAGTGGCTGGTGGCACCAGGTTCTGAACGAACGAGGCGGCATTTCAATCACAGAGAACTTCATTGATCGAGCCAATCTCGAACGCGTCAAACAAGCTGCACAACGGGCAAACCTTGCCTATCTGGACCAGGCCGTCGCCGCCATCGGCTGAAACGGCGCGGCCGGCTGGAAAATCGCGCTCATCGAATGAGTTCAACGACCCTCGAGAGATCCAGCGATGCTTTATCCGCCCAAGTGCTGCACAGCTGCTGTAGCCGGCTGATCAACTCTTGCGCCTGAGTACTGGAGCAGACCTGCGATTGATAACGCAGAGTGAAACGCACACGCTCCGCTTGCTCGCAGACGATGACCAGTGGGTAGCCCTCGTTGATGTGAAACTGCATGTCCTCTACCTGCAGTCCTGTCGCCACTCCAAATAACCGCCCCACAGGGGCATGGTTCTCGTGCACGTAGATGGCATCGAAAAGCGCCGACTCGGCCGGCCAACCGATACTGCGCTTGATGTCAGGCAGCGAATCATGTGCGCGCTGTTGCAGACAGGCGATGCTGGACTGCATGGCCCGCGTCCACTGCTTCAAGCTTCGGCCGCCGTTGAGCGTCGCTCTCAAAGGCAGTGTGCTGATCAAGTTACCCACGGTGTCGGCGTAGTCCGAATGCTCGGCATGTCGTCCAGACGTCACTAGGCCCACCAACAGGTCACGGCGGTCGAACGTTACCGCAAGCGCCAACGCAAACCAGGAAGCAAAGGCGCTGGCCATCGTCAGTTGCGCACTGACTAGCGCATCACCAAGCGCACCAGTGATTTCTTGAGAAAGCTCGAACGAGAGTTCCTCGGGCGTGGTGACATCCGATTGCCTGCCTAGCAATGCCGTGACATCGACATGCGCAAGATAATCGGCCCAGAATTGTTGTTCAGCCCGAGCTCTTGCTCGCGTGTCGAGCAGAAGATGGCGATAACTCGGATCCTCTTCTACGTGCAACGCTGAGTCTATCGCCAGACCGGCATACAAGTCCGCAAGCTCGATCATCAGACATTCTTGAGCTCGTCCGTCGGCGATTAGATGGTGTTGTGTCCAAATCCACAAATGCCGCTCTGCGGACAACCTCACCAGGCAAATGCGCAACAGTGGTGGGAGGGAGAATTCGAAAGGAAGTTCGCGCTCGCGACGCTTGAGCTGATCCAGCTCCGTGACGCCTGTCTGTACGTCAGGCGACTCATAGCGCAGCATCACCGTCACATTTTCATGGATTTGCTGGCTGTGGCAAGCACGAAGGCTTTCTGGAAAGGCCGTACGTAACGCGGGGTGTCGCTTTATCAGTAGACGCAACGCGGTCTCGAAACGCCCAGGATCAAGCGCGCCCACCAGCACACAGCTGAATTGCGAGACATAGAGCGAATCCTGCGGGTTGGCCAAGCAGTGGTACAGCATACCCTCCTGGGCAGCCGTGGAGGGATAAATACCACTCTCGGCCTGGCCTGCCGTCACAACGGTATCAATCGAGAGGCTGGTGCTCGTCGCACAAGCCGCCAGATGCTGGGCAAGCGCGCGCACCGTGGGGTGATTGATGATGTCCTGCATGGCTATATCAAGCCCTGCGCGCCTGGCCCGCGCAGAGATGCGGATGCTCTTGAGCGAGTCACCGCCTAGCGCGAAATAGTTGTCCTCCACCTGGACGGGACGGGCAAACGACTCACTCCAGATATCTAGCAGCTTAGCCTCAAGATTGGACAGCGGCTCCCCCTCCACCTCATGGCTGGTGGCGCTCGGTGCAGCCACCGTTTGCCCAAGAAGCTCGGAGAGAAACTGCTGTTTTTCCTTCTGCTCATTGAAACCGGTGGGCTTGGAACGGCTATGCATAAGGTTCGTCCAGTGTAACGTTAAGTGAAAGGGGGGCAGGTAGCGCCGGACCAGGAAAGACCGCTTCGCCCAGCATGTCCTTGATGGAGTCGTACTGGGACAAAAACTCGAACGTCGTAGCGATAGCCGCGCGGACTTGCTCGACTTGATCACGCGAGACATGCCGTGCATCGTAATCGAAAAGAACCCGCAGACCGTCTCCAAGGTGATCCTGGTTAAAGTGGACGGTCAGCGGCACATAAGTTTGGTCGGACGCATAGTGACTGGCCACCTTCAGTGGAAGTGCCTGCAAGCCGCGATACACATGAAAATGCGTATATACGAAGAGCGCCTGAAACAACGGACGCCCGTCATTCATAGCGACCAGTCGAGCATAGGGAAAGCGCCGGTACGGTAAATAGCTCTTCTCTATGTCAAAGCAGGTGCGCAGCAATTGCCCCCAACTCATGCCTTGCAGATCGATAGCTACCGGGAGCAGATTATTGAATACCCCGATGCAACGGTCGCCACCGCTCAGCTCTGGCCTGCCATTGAATTCAACTCCACTGCGCTGCAACGTACTGTTGGTGACGCGAGCCAATGCGTAGAAATGGATCGCCATCAGCAGATTCTTCAATGGTACCCGTGCCACTTGGGCGATAGCCTTGAGACGTTCCACCGGTCGGGCCGTGGCCTGCCAGGTCAGCCGACGGTGCAGCCCACCAGCGGACAGCGACGGTGCCTGTGTATCGGCGAAACACCCGGTCTCAAGCACATTAGCCCAGAACTGGGCATGGGCCGCACTGGTCAGCGCCTGACGCTCCAAAGCCACGAACTCGGCATAGCCGAGCAGTGGGCGTCTGGCCGTATCCGGCACCTTGCCCATGCTATAGGCAGAATAGACTTCTAGCAGCTCCGTCAACACGGTTGCCACACACCAGCCGTCGAGCGAAGCATCGGCAAAGGTCAACTGAAAGCGCTCTTGATCGAGCAAGTGGACAGTGCAGCGGAAATGGGGTGCCACTTCCCACGTGAAAGGCCTTTTTTTCTCCGCCTCTATCCAGGACTTCAACTGGCGCTGACGCTCGGCCTCGGTGAACTCGGTCAAGTCCTCGACCGCCAGTTCCACCTCCACGAACCGGTGCAGGATCTGCACCGGTTCGGCAAAGCGCTCCAAATCGACAGAGGTTCGCAAGAAACCATGCTCAGCAACGACATGGCGCAACGCACGGTGTAACGCCGGCGCGTCCCAACGAGCAACGAGTTCCAAGGTTGTTACGAAGACCTCGTAGTGATCATCGTTGAAAAACTTGTACACGATTCCCCGCTGCAAATAGCTCAGCGGGTAAGCATCCTCGAACTCAGCCGTTTCCAGAACCGAACGCTCCTGCTCGCTTAGCAGACTGAACGGCGCGACGGCTGGGACAGCGGGCTGCACATTCCCGCTGCTGGCGAGGGTCTCCTGTATCCCAGCGAAACTGCTGCTACGGAATAAGGCTTGAACCGACAAGGCAATGCCGGCCTCGCGAAGACGACCAATCAGATGCAATGCCAAGATCGAGTCGCCACCGCACTCGAAGAAATCATCAGCATCGCAAGGAACAGGCCCGCCCAACACGGCCTGCCAATGCAGCGCAAGTTGGTCGCGAAGGCCGGTGGCGCCAACAACCGGCGCGTCAGCGCCGTCACGACGTCGCTCGGCGCGCAACTGCGCGCGATCGACCTTACCGTTAGTCAGCAATGGCCATTCCGTCAGCAATCGCCACTCTCGAGGGACCATGAATTCAGGCAACCATGCCCGCGCATGCGCCTCGATCTCTATCCTGGTCAACGCTACCTGATGGTCGATGTGCACAAATGCGCAAAGTCGTGCAGGGCCAACCTCTTCCACAAGCATGACCACCACGTTGCGAATCCCCGGTAGACGGCTGAGTGTCTGCTCGATTTCGCCGAGTTCGATGCGATATCCAGAGAGCTTGACCTGACCGTCCAGACGTCCGAGGTAGAATATGTTGCCATGCTCATCGAAACGAGCCCGATCGCCGGTGCGATAGCTCCGCGATCCCCTTCCCAAGGGTGGCGGGATGAATCGGTCAGCGGTCAACGCCGGCTTACCGATATAGCCAATCGCCACTTGTGGCCCGGCAACCACAAGTTCACCCTCAGCCCCAGGAAGTACCGGAACGCCCTGTTCATCGACTATCGACACCTCGCAGTTCGGTGCAGGCCGCCCGATGGAAACCTCTGTCGAGTTCGCAAACAGCTCGGCATAGGTCACATCGATACCGGCCTCCGTGGGCCCGTAAAAGTTAAAAAGGCGTACGTGGGGCGCGCAGGCGAAAAATGCTTGGACATGGGCCGGCAGCATCGCTTCACCACTGCACACTACGTGCCGTAACCCTGCGATTGCCTTGCGTACACCGTCTATGCCCAACCAATGGCTCAGCACAGAGGGAACGAAATGCATGATGGTGACCCCATTGCGCAAGACCGCATCGGCCACCGCTTCGGGATATCGCTCGTGCTGGGGTTGTATGCAGACAGCCTTGGCGCCCAGTGCTAAGGGGGCAAGGATTTCCCAAAGCGAAACATCGAACGTCCAAATCGTCTTCTGTACGAACACATCATCGGCTGAAAGCGCAAGGCGCTCGATCATCCAGTCGAGTCGATGATCAAGAGCTCGGTGGTCGACCAGAACCCCTTTGGGCTGCCCCGTACTACCGGATGTGTAAAGCACGTAGGCACCCGCATTAGCGCACGCGAATAGATTCATCGAATCGCTTGATGCCAATGAGTCCCTCGTATCATCCGGCGTAGCGATCAAGGGCAGGGTCAGGCCCGCCTGGAGTGATTCACTATTCGCTATCACCGCGACAGCACCACTGTCACTTAGCATGTAGTCACGCCTGGACACGGGTGTCGATGGGTCAATCGGAAGATAGATACCCCCCGCCAACATCACCCCCAGGCAAGCAGCGACGCCCAACGGACTGCGCGGCAGCATAACGGCCACTACGACCTGGCGCTTATCAGTGGCATGCGCACGCACCTGCCTGGCGTAGGCGTCAGCCATGACCAGCAAACGCCCGTAGGTCCACACCTCACCTTCACCAGCGGGGATCAGAGCGATCGCATCGGGATGCGCCAAAGCCTGCCCGACGATTCGCGCCATAGTGGATGGTGGGGGGCTGCCCGCTTCCTCACCCCACGCCTGCAATTTACAAAGGATCGTTGCGGGCAGTGCCATTGCTGCGGACAGCCGACGATTACTGCCTTGGGCAATGACCGCTAGCGCCGAATGGAATTGCTGGACCCATGACCACACCAACAGCGAATCCAGCGCGTCATGACGATAGTCGACACACAACTGCAAATGGTCATCGTCACCCAGCAACTGTATCTGCATGGGATAATGCACAAAGGCCGGCGGCAGTTGGAAGGGCGACACCTTCAGTCCACCAATATCGAAGGAGGCGAACTCTCGTTCAAACGCAATCCCAACGGATTCGGCGCCGACATCGAGCCCTGCCATATCGAAGTAGGCAAACACGACATCGAAGCAGGTGCCCGACGTACTGCCGCTGGCGGCCAGGTCCGTGCCCAACTGCGAAAGCGGCACGGCCTCGTGGGCCAGCGCGCTAGCCAACCGATTTCTGACATCTAGCAGCGCGTCATCGATGCACGCATTAGCAGTTACCTCGGCTTCCATTGGTATCAGGTTGGCGAACATCCCCACCGTGTCACGATACCGAGCAGCACGATTGAGTAAAGCAACGCCATATCGGACGCGTTCGCGACGCGTGAGAATGCCGAGGCTTGCCTCCATTGCCAATTGCAACACACAGCCAACCGTCACGCCCACTTCGGCCGCTCGAACACGAATCGCCGCGACCAGGTCCTTCGACAACTCACTGCGATGCCTACGCGCCTCATACCGTTCAAGACCTTGCGCCAGGAGGGGTAGGCGCGGATCACAGGCCGAGTTCAGTTTTGACTGCCAGTAATGTGCATCGTTCTGGGCTTGCTGAGACCCCAGATAAGCCTGATGTTCCTGACAAAAATGCCGATAGAGCGCAGCGTCAGGCGACTTGTGCACAAGCTCATCGCGCGAGACGGCTTCATACAACGCGAACAGATCACGCCAGATAATGACGAACGACCAAAAGTCGGTAATAGCATGGTGGACTTGAAGCAAGAGAAACGCCCCACCCTCGCGTCGACGTAGCAGTACCACCCGATAAAGTCGAGCAGCATCGATTTCTATACCCTGAACACTCCATTCATGCAGACGGGCGGACGCAGTTGCATCCTGCATGCCCAGGTCTTCAAAAACGAGCGAGGGCGCACAATCAGCGTCGACGACATAACTTAGCTCACCGGACGCGAGGCTGAAATGCCCGCACAAAGCCTCATGCCGTTCTTCCAGGCGAGCCAGCACGAGCCGCAGCCGATCTGGCTCGATCTGCCCCTCGATACACACTGCACGTTGCAGAGTGTAAATCGGCTGACCCGCCAATGTCTGCGCAAACACCAAGGCACGCTGGTAATGCGTCGCCGCAACGCTGCGAGCGCTTACAGGTTCAGGGGGCGCTATGACCTGTGGTACCGATGGGTGAATTTCATCGAGCAGATCGCCAAGACGAGCGCCGGCATACATCCGTGCCCGATCAAGGACACAAGCAAAGCGACGCTCCCACTCAAACTGGATACGGACAATTGTCAACGAATCCGCTCCCAGCTCGACCAGGGTTCGCTCTAGATCAAGCTCGTGCGCGGCGCGTCCGAGCAGATGCGCAACAGTTTCCAGCGGGCCCGCCCCGGCACCGGGCTCAGGGGCCGACTGCCGATGTGCGCGCATGATATAAGAGCCCTGCAAAGGCTCAACCTCGAACATTTCGCGCACACGATCGCGTTGCAGCTTACCGCTGCTGGTACGAGGCAAGGAGCGATGAGTGAACAACACCCCGGCAACGGCGATCGGGAACATGGCTTCGATCCGTGAGGCACAACGCTCGCCAAGTACAGGAAGGTCGTCCAACGCAATGGCGCTCGGTCGCACTTGATAGACGAGTGTCACCGTCTGTCCACCATCTCGGCTCAACGCCGCCGCGCTGTTAGGCGTAAAGCGTGAATCGAGTTGCAGCATGGCAAACTCGATGTCGGTGAAGAAATACTTGCGTCCGGCCACCGTGATCGCGCTGCCTATACGGCCCAGCACATGAATGCCGGAGCTTGCGATGTAACCCAGGTCCCCAGTGGCCAGGTAGCGCCTACGGGGGACCTGAGGTAGGCAATGGTCGAACGCATCGCTATCGATTTGCCCATTGCGCAAGTAGCCTTGCGCAAGACTCGGAGCGCTAACCCAAATCTCTCCGACCTGACCAGGCTCGCATTCACGACGGGTTGCCGTGTCAACGATCCTGATGTCGACATCTGTGTCCTCAGGCATCCCACAGCTGGCAAGTGCGCCCATGGTAGCGAGAGACTCACCGGCAGCCTGCTCCCCCCGTTGCGCGGGGGCGTCATGTGCCAGACCACGCCGTGCGCTGATCATGAGGGTGGCTTCAGCCATGCCGTAAGCAGGGCACAGGGATCGGCTATCGAAGCCATGGCTGGCAAACCGAGTCGCGAACTTTGCCAGCGTGTCATGGCGAACCGCTTCCGCACCACACACGGCGCTGGACCAGCTTGAAAGATCGATGCCCTGCAGCTCATGCTCCGGTATGTGAAGACAAAGCTCATAAGCGAAGTTCGGGGCGCTGCTGACCGTGCCGCCAAACTCATCGATGACCCGCAACCAACGGGACGGACGTTGCATGAAAGTGGCTGGCAGCATATGCACACTTGTCGCGCCCAGGTGATAGGGCAGCAACAACTTGCTTACCAATCCCATGTCGTGGTGCAGCGGCAGCCAGTTTACGAATCGCGAATGCTCGTCGAAGCCAAATGTACGCATCAGCAAGTCAAATTGGGCCTCAAGCGCCTTGCGGCTGACCACCGATCCTTTCGGATCGCGGGTAGAACCTGATGTGTACTGGACAAAGGCGACCGGGGAGTCCACTCGAGCGGCTGCGCGAAAGCCACACTCAAAGCGCTCCCCGATTGCGACCACCGAGACATCGGTGTACTGGCGCAACACGTCGATCGCCCCGTGTTGCTGTTGCATCGCATCAACCAGCAGCACTCTGGCCTGAGCGTCGCGAGCGATCGCCAGCAAATGATCGCCAACACTGAAACGCTTGAAATTGGATGAGAGGCCAATCGGCACGGCACCGATGTACTGGCAGGCCAGGAATGCGGTGGCAAAGCGCAGCGGGTCTCGCAGCGTTATCATCACATGCTGCCCGGCACGTACATCACAGCCATGCTGAAGAAACGCAGCGGCCTCGCGAACGGCCTCGTCCAACTCCGCGAAGGTGAGTGAAGTGGAAGCGTTCACACCGTCACGCAGATAATGGATGCTGTTGGAACGGGTGCGCCCTGCCTGACCGAGCTTACAACTCATACTCGTGCCTCACGGCCTACGCTGACCAGCCTATCTGGCGCACGAGGGCTCCTCAATCGAGCGCTGATCGCTACTGCGGAACCTCGCTTGCAGAGCTGATTTTGAAGGAGAAGAAGCTGGATAATCGACTGCATGTTCTCTCGCTGTGCTATTCAATTCCTTTGAGCCACCCCTTGAAATCAGAGGGGCGACCGTCAATCCCTTGCGATCAAGGCCACCAGCCGCTCGGCGATGCGTTCGGCATCACGCGCGATATGACCGACGCTCTGCGCGTCCGGATAGGTTCCGATTAATAAAGGCCCGATTGCGAACAGGCTGCCCTCTGCCGGCCCTGCAGCCTCTTCTGCCGGCACCACCTCACAGGTGCGCGGGTTCACCCTAATCCCACCCAGCTCGACGGTTTTGCCTGCATCCTGGGCGTAGACCGAGCAGGCCAGGCCGCGCTCGTACAGGTCACGCAGCAAAGGGGAAACCGTTCGTTCAAGGCGTACATCCGACCCAGCGGCAGCTACCACCAGATCGAATTCCCCAACGCTTAGGAAATTGCCAGCGTCGTCCTGGATCTCGAGGTACTGGACATTGTGCTTCTGATCCTGAATCAAGCGATATCCTTGTGGTGCAGCTAGAACATCAAGCGAGCCAGCCTCGAACAGGGCATTGAGTCGCCGTGCGTTCTCACCAGCCATGGGCATCGCCGCACGGTAGTAGCGAGAGCGCAACGAGAGGAATCTGAGCTTGTCGCAATCGCTGAATGTTGGGAACGCCTCACTCAATAAAGGCAGTCCACCGAACAATCCCGTCTGCCACGCCAATACCGCTCCATGCTCGATTTCCCGCAGGTCCTCCTTCAGACGCTGCCCGGGCTCACCAGCACAGAGTCGCTGCAGTTTTCCCGCCAACGAAGCGCCCGTCCCATGCAACTCACCGAATGCGGCGAATAGGATCATCCGCTCAATTGCCGCTAGATCCAGTCTCCCCTGCGCGCGACACTGGGCGATAGGTTCGCGCATGACCTCTTGGCACAGTGCGTCGACATCCAAAGGCGGTGGCGGAGCCCCCCAAACCTTCGGCAACTCCCCACTACCGGATAGCACGCTAAGGTGCAACTGACCCGCTTCTGCGCTCGCCCCCAGCCCCACCGCCACGTCTACCGCCGTCAGGTAGCTGCCCAAAATCAGGACGCGTGCCCCGCCTTGGGCAACCTGCGCATCGACACGAGCGCACAACTGAGCGAAAGGCCAAGGACAGTGAAGCACTCCGTCGACGGGTTTCTTCTGGGCAAAGGCGCTATGCCCGATCGCCAACACGACGTGTCGAGCGCCCGGCACAGGCCCCCGATTGCCGTGCAAGGTCCAGCCCTCAGCAGCGGGCTCGATCACTTCAATCGTCGTTTGCAATTCGGTGGTTACCCGAGCCCCCTGACTGCGTAGAAACGCCACGATCTGTTCGAACCTACCCCCCTCTTGGCGACCCACCTCTGCCCGCAGCGAGGGTGCTGCAAGGCTCGACAGATGCGCGTCTCCAACAGCCTCCGGAGACCAGGCCAGTCCCGTCCCCCATTGCCTGCCCTGCTCATAGACAGCAACGCGCAAACTGCTGGGCAACCGTCCGGACACGATTGCATGGGCAAGTGCCAGCAGCACATATTTGGCTGACTGTCCCCCACCGATGATCGCAATATCATCCGGCACGCTCATACGCCTCGGTTCAGTTGTTCATCAATGTGACGTGCCAGCGAAGCGACACTCGGCGCATCAATCACACTGCCCAGCGAAAGGCTGATACCAAAGGCTTCACGCAATGCGACGATCAGGCGGCTAAACGAAAGTGAATGGCCGCCACTCATGAAAAAGTTATCATGCACACCCACCTGCTCCATCTCGAGCACCGAGCACCAACATTTCGCGACCAGAGCTTCGGTCGGCGTGCGCGGCGCCACGAACTCGGATTGCCGATCTGCTTGGGCGAGATCACGCAACACTTGTTGATCGACCTTACCGTGCGGGTCCAGCGCCAAGTCCGCGAGCACGACGATCCTGGCCGGACACATGCTCATCGGCAACTTCACCCTTAGTGCAGCGCTCAGTGCTTCAACGCTGAAATGGTTAGGCGATACAGGAACCACGAACGCGACCAGACAAGGCAATGGCTCGCTCAGTTTTATGAGCGTGGCCTGCTTCACTCCAGGCTCAGCGTTAATGGCAGCGATGATTTCCGCTCGGTCGATGCGTACACCGTTGAGTTTCATCTGGTCATCCTGGCGCCCGACGAACTCGATGGTGCCGTTTGGCAGGCGACGCACCCAATCACCGGTAACGTACATTCTCGCACCCGCGCAAGAGGTGAACGGATCCGGCACGAAGTGACGAGCAGTAGCAGCAGATGCCCCCACCAGCCCCCTCGCCAATCCTGCACCACCAATGCACAGCATGCCGATGCCGGCCACTGGAGTGGGCCGACAGGCGGTATCTACGACATAAAAGACGTATTCATCCAATGGTTCACCAATGGGCACAGTTCTGGAATGCACGTCGTCCGTGGTTCGATACAAACTGGCGTTAATACAGGTCTCTGCAGGCCCATACGCATTGATCAGCGAACCACCGTGCTGAGCCAACGCGGCAACGAAAGTCCCCGGGAGAGCCTCACCACCGATGACCACATGCGCAACTTTCGCCAATGCTGGCGCGCCGCCCGCATGCAAGCAACGCGACAGAAGACTGGGAGTCATTTGCACGATGTGAAATGGAAACGCCTCGAGCGCCGCAATAACAGCGCGCTCCGAGGCGCCATCCACGACGTTCAGCAGGTGCAGCCGCGCACCACGGCAGAATGTCAGCACCCACTCCCAAAGAGAGGCATCGAAGGTCGCAGGCGTGCGCCCCAGTACGCGTTCACCCGGTATGAGGGGGAAGTGTCTGGTCAAGGCCTCCACCTGGTTGGCGAGCGCCCTCTGCGATACCGCGACCGCCCGCGGCTCCCCGGTGGTGCCGGACGTGCAGATTATGTAGGCCAGCACGTCCAGAGGCCATCGTCGCGCCTGAGCGCGCGGCGTGGTGGCCCCCAGTGCCGACTGCGCCCGGACGCCGCCGTCGATCTCAATGATCGCTTTCACTTTCGAACTCTCGATGATGTGCTGTCGACGTACCGCCGGCACATGCTCGCCGAGCGCAACGAAATGAGCGCCAACCCGCCAAACTGCCAAGGCGCCGATCAGGTAGCGCACCGGGTCAGCAACGGACAAGCCCACGCAATCCTCAATGCCAATACCGATGTCGCGCAACGCTTGCGCCTGCTCGCTAACAAGCTCACCCAGCTCAGCGTAGGTCCATGCCTGAGCGCCGTAATCGAGCGCGATTTGCTGCCCCTGCTGCTCAATGACATTCCGGATACGGTCATCAACCATCATTAAAGCGTGCTCGGTGTGTCCTCGCCGCCTCGACACCATCCATCCATCAGCCTGCAGATCAGCCACGTTCAACTGACCGACCTGGACCGATACATCCGAAATTGCCCGGGTCAGGATGTCGTGCAATTCATCCAGAAGAAAATCGACGGTCGCCTGGGAATAACGAGCGGGGTTCGCACTCATTACCAGGTGCGCTCGCGCCCCGCGGGCAAAGGTCACCTCGAGGTGGCTGGACGGCGCGAAACAGGCATGCGGGTGCTCTTCCCAGCTCAACTCCCGACTTTGCCCAGTTCGCAGCGTGCGCGTGGAGAAACGAATATTCTGTCGATCGGCATCAATCGCCAAATGTTGCTCAAAAAAGCACTCCTTCCACTCACCGCACTCATCCAATTTCTTGAATACATGCTTGGCCAGCCCGGCGAACGACGTGCTGCTGGAAACCTCGAATGTCACCGGCAGTTCGTAGTCCAACCGGCCGACCAGATGTTCGAACATCTCTTCACGGTTACTGAGGACGACGATCAGGTCTTTGCTTCGCTCCGGCAGCAGACGCTCAAGCACCACTAGCCACGCACTCAGCACCAAGCTTTGGGCAGACACTTGTAGCCGAGCGGCGATTGAATCGAGGCGTTGCCCGAGCGCCTCACTCAATGCACACGTTGAAAAGGTCGCGCTGGTGGCAAAAGGCGCTTTCAGGCGCTCTTCGATCGGGAGCTCCAGGAGCGGTTCGAAAGAAGCGGCCGCCCGGGTCCAAAACTGCTTGCCGAACTGGGCTTCTGGACTGGCCATCAACTCGTGCTGCCAGTTCATGTAGTCCGCGTAGCATATGCGCCCCTCATACCCACATGCGCCGCTCGACATCTGTTCAAGTGCCTGTACGACGAACAGCGATAAGCCATCCGCGTCAAAAACCCAGGCGCGGGAAACTGCGACCAACCATTTGCGCTGGTCGATACTAACCAATGCCAGAGCGCACGCAGAACTGGCCAGCAACTGCGCCTTGGCCATGCGCTCAGATGCACCTTGCAGAGTTGACGCCTCGATCGCTTGCACCGAGCATTCGACGTTGATTCCCGGCAGGTAAATCCGACTGCGCGACAGCACATCGAAGGCAGATTGTCGCAGCATATCGATGCTGAGGTCGCCGGAAAGAGAAAAGGTGCAGCAGATGATTTCCGAGGACTCTTCACCCGTAGTACGACGGCCATAAGCCTGCAACTGCGGCAAAGACAGAGAGGAAAAGCTCATGATGGTTCTTCCTGAACACACGATGGGGTACGCAGTTGCGCCCACTCGATCTGATCCAACTGGGAAAAATAGATGATCCTCGCACCCGCATACGGTGCGCGGCCATGCGCTATGGACAGGTTATCGATCAACAGCACATCACCAGGCTGCCATTCGATTGACACCGTATTAGCGTCATAAGCCTGCCCGATCGCCATGAGTATGTCGAGTTCGATAGCCTCGCCGTTGGCGTAACGCGTGTCATTGATCAGTTGATCTCCCCGCGCCTCGACAGCCAAAGCCTCGCGCGCATGCAGCGGCAAATTCGAGTGGTGGAAGAAAAACACATGATTGGTCCAACAGAGCGCACCGGTACGCGGGTGCACTGCCACACAAGGACGAACTTGCGTCGTGGTCAACACGCCATTGTCCTTCCACTCTAGGTGTATCTCGTCGCAAGCGGCGATGGCCTCAACAGCGGCTCGATCATTCACACCGAAAGCTTGCTGCCAGGACATACCGAAGTAAGGGTGATAACTGCGTACCAGTTGATAACCGCCAAGGGCAAAAGATGACCGGATGCCCTCAGGTAGCATCTTCCATACCGCTCGGCAATCGGCAAGCCATGTCGCCCCCCCTGTTTGCGAAGGCTGGCTGCAGTAAAAAAGCAGCTTGGTAGGCATCGCCCGCTGATAGGAATTTTCGTTGTGAAACGCGATGGGGTAGGCACCAGGGTACTCCGTGGCGGTGAACACGCTGCCGGAAATACGCGTGCGAGGAGAGGTTTCCTCACGACTGATGGTGGGGGTACAGCCCAGCCATTGGCCTAACAATTCAAACTCGCGCGCGCCACCGACTTCAAAACCACGAAACAGCAATGCGCCACGCTCGGCGAGCCGGGCCTCGATCCACGCAGCATACCGGCGGAACACCTCAGCCAGCCGAACATCTGGACGTGCGGGCATGAACACCGACAAGAAAGGCCCCTCAGCCGGTACCTGCACCAGGCTGTCCCGCCAGTCGGACATGTGTCCGCTGGGCTGAGCCGAACGATCGAGCGAAAACCGCTTTTTCCATTCATGCATCGCTGCCACTCCCGCTGGTTCGCGCAAACCGCCGCTGTTTCATCCGCGCGAAAGCTGCTCGATGTCCGCTATACAGCTGCTCTTGTCGAGCCTGCAAAGCCCCTATGAACTCACTGCAGCTCGCGTCTGGACAATCGACTGCCAGTTGGGCCACCTGCTGGTACAGTACATCGAAATCGCTGGCCAAGGCCTCGGTGTGCGCGAGGATGCGATAGGCCACACTGATGCGAAATGAGGTACCTGCATCACTCAAATAGCAGACGAAGGGCACATCGTGCTCTTGCTCACTATGAACATGGTTTGCCGCTACTGAACACCCAGGTAACGAAAACGTGGCATGTGCGTTGTTATGGAATCCGAAGAGATAGCTCAAGCCCGACAGCCCGGCAGCTGTGGCTTGCGCATCGATTTCATGATGCGCCAGCCACTTGTGAGCCAGCGCGGCGCGTAGGGTTCTGCCGACCTGTGCGACCATTGCCGTGAAAGGGATGGCTGGCTCCACGCCCTGGACGATGGGTACACGATTGACGAACAAGCCCACGGTTCGTTCGAACTCGGCGGCGTCACGCATCGAGGCATCTAGCCCAATACACTCGGCACCGGGCGATTGCCTGGCCTCGAGCAACAATCGAAAAAGGGCAAACATTGTCGAATAAAGTGTTTCACCGCACCGTCGCGACAACGCTTGCAGGCTGGCAATTACGGGGGCCTGCAAGGTGAACTCGAACGAACGCATACTGCCGGAACCGCCGATCAACGCTGCTCGTTCGAGGCTCGGACGCCCCGCCGCGGACGCAATTTCCAGCGCGCAGCACATTTGTGCTCGCCACCAAGCGAGCAGTGCCGCCCGCCCCTGCTTGGCAATCGTCGCTCGCTCATACGCCACGAATGCGGGATACCCCAAGGATCCGGCGCTTTCCGGCAGCGCCTGACCGGCATGCAACGCCCGGTAACCCCGGCAGAACTCATCGACGATGATCGCGAAGGAAGTTCCATCACTGGCAATGTGGTGCCGACGCAATGTCAACAGAGTGTGCTCACTGCCCAGGGTGCAGAGGTTGACGTCCAGCAATGGGCCAGTCGACAGGTCGAAGGGCCGTGTGGCGTGCTCGGCGGCGAGGTAGCGCAGTACCGAGAGCATGTTGTCGGGTAACTGCTCGCTACCACGCTCGACCGATACCTTGACAGGCCTGAACGGATGCACCTGCTGGCGGGCGTCGCCATGCTCTGCATCGAACCCCATGCGCAAGGCAACATGCCGCTCCATCAAGGCATTCACAACTTCAGTCACGATGCCTGGGTCCAAACTCCCTTGGATCAATACACAGCTGGTCAAGCCAAATCGCGAGCTGCTGGGGCGAGCCCGTTCCATAGCCCATATTTCTTCCTGAGCATTGGACAACGGAACACCGACCGAGGCACCGGCCCCCTTACCTGAAGCACCAAGCAACTGCCTCAGCTCACTCCGGTGCCGCGCCAAGGCCTGTAGCAGCTCACTCGACAAATGCTCCTTGGGTCCTTTGACCTGTAGCGCTTCCCCCTGCAGTAGAACGCGCCCCCCTTGTCGATAGAGTTCGACGAGCGATTCGAATGCCTGCGACTCAGAGTTCAATACCAACCTCCGAAGACGGCGCCTTCTCGGCAATTTTCATGTCGATGTAGGCCACGAGAGCACCAAACGTGAGCGTGTCAAGCAACGTGGAGAGCGAAAGATCGACACCATGTGCCTGTTTCACCAGGGCCGACAGTCGCAACGCCAACAACGAATCACCACCCGCGCTGTAGAAATTGTCATCATTGCCCTGCACTGCAACGCCCAGCAACTCCTCCCATATCTGCGCCAGTGATCGAGCAGTGTCGTGCGACACAAATGCCAACCCGCCCTCTCGAGAGCCGGGCTGCACGGCAGCGCTCAGTTTCAGACTATCGAGGTAGCGCCCATAATCGGCGTGCGTCGCCTGTTGTTGATAGGCCATGAGCGAGGGCAAGTCTTGGGCACACACCACCACTTCTTCATGGTCGCTCGCGATGACTCTGAGGAGCGTTTCGACACCCTGCCGAGCAGATACGCTCTGAAGCCAGTGGCTATCGCCCCAGGTGTCCGTCGTGCTCTCACGCTTTTCGTCGTTCAACCTGTAGCGTGACTGGAACTCGCTCTGCGCATAGGCCCACATCCCGTCGGTTTGCCAATCGGTCCAATTGATGCAAATGAATCGGCACGTAGAGTCTACTGCGCCGGCTCGCGCATGAGCATTCAGATAACCATTCCCGATGACGTAACCGGCCTCCCCGAACTTCGCCTTGTGCAAGACCGCACCGATTGAGGAGAAATTCACATGAAAATCCGGGCGCAAGTGGGCGAATGCTTCAGTAACATTGGTAACGCCATGAGTCTTGGTGCGAATCGAGCGTTCGAGCATGCTGAACGAACGATTGCGCAACACGCCTTCGCGATCGATCTCGCCCGCCAGATACAGCACGCCGTCAATCTTGCTATGGCGTTCGCCGATGCGTCGCGCTGCGGCAAACACCGCTTCTCGATCATTGGCATCAAGCTGCTCGAGTTGTAGGGAGGAGGCTTGGCCACGGATCGTAGCAAGCTGCCGGCGAATCGCCACCTGCCGCTCATCATTCTCGGACTCGGGGCGATCCAGCCACTGCGCGCGATGGAGGATGACCAGGTGGACGGCAAAGCGACGCACGAGCGCTTGCGCGACAGTTAAACCAATGCCACCCAGTCCTCCAACCAGCACGAGGACGGCACCATCGAGATCGGGTTCATCAGGGGAGAGATCCACCTGCGCATGGTAAGGCTGCCAGAGGTACCGCCCCCGAACGGCTAGCGTCCCAGAGACGTTTGCGCAGGTACATGCGGTGGCAAACGCCGGTGGTAATGCACCGTCGGCCGGCAGCTCGACATGACGCAGATGAAACTGGGGATATTCCAGCTCAATCATTTTCGACATGTCGTAAGCCAAGCTCTGGGAAGCGTATACAGGCTCATCGCCCGCCACCCTGAAAAGACCGCGGGAAATGACCAACCACTCGATGCTCTTATCACCCTGCATCTGATCGAGGATCTTCGCGGTCCAGTGCAAAGTACCCAGAGAAGTAGTTACAGCAGCCTCCAACTCACGACCCGGGACGGGGCGAGCCCAGGCATACACGACCCGATCGATCCGGCCATGACGCCGCAGGCATGCATCTATCGCCAAGCGGACGTATTCCTCGTTGCCCATAGATACAATGTGATCTTCGGGGGATAGCGCATCACTCGCGGCACTGACCACCGCAAAGACCTTCGCTTGACTTTCCTCGGCCAGGTTTTCGATCCCGCGCCGCAGCGTTGCATCATCGACGAATGCGAGCACAACATCACCGGTCGGCCAGCGCTGCCCGCACGCTCCGGTAAAACGTCGCCATTGAGGAATATAGGTGTGCTCTTTGGCGTAGGGATTGGGTCGCCCCCACCACAGCAAAGATTCGGTCTCTTGGCTGGGCGACCCCGCAAGCAGGTATTCACCGCATGCGGATGCCAGCAACTGCTGGTAGCCCGCGACCGACAACAAAGGGCCATGAGCGCGTTTGTCTTCGTAACGCCACCACTGCGCAAGCATGCCCCAGATCAATTGCGTGGAGAGCCGCGAATCTGTCGAATCGATTTGGCACAGTACGCCCTGATCGTTGATCAACTCACCAAGATTGGCCAACGCGGCTTGCAGATTCGTCGCTACGTGCAAGACATTGAAACCGATCACCACGTCGAAGTGATCGACAGGTATCGACTGGGCAGCTGGCCGACGGTCTATATCGAAACGTGCGAAACGCAGTTGTCCAAGCGTTGCTTGTACCTTTTCCTCGAGTCTCTCTCGGGCCCGCTCGACCAAAGACTGACTCTCATCGCTAATCCAGTATTCGGCCAGATGCTCCGTGTTCGGAGCAGCGAGCAAGTGCTGGGTCAAGGCCAAGTGGCCGCAGCCGATCTCGAGGATACGCAGCGGTCTGCCCAGCTCGGCGCAGAACCGACGCAGGAACAGGTCGACCTGAGCGAATTGATCGGCCACGATAGCGTTGCGCTGAACATCGCTGCCAATGGCCTGGCTAAGTCGGTCCATGCCTTGTTCAGCCAAAACCTCCAGCGCGGGGCATCCTTGACACATGATCGATGCACGCTGCTCTGCCAAATCTGCAAGCAGTCGCACCAACGGCGCACGGGCGGGACAGCGCTCAAGCACCGATGCGGCCAACTGCGACGACTGAGGTAGGCCCATCAGAGCACTTGCCTGCAACATTGACTGCTCGCCTAATAGAAGGCCACGCGCCAGCATGCTTTCGACCAGGTACTCACCGAAGCGCTGGTAGTCGGGATCAAGCCCAAGCTGATCGATCAATTGGGCACGCTCGATGGTTGGATCTGCGCTGAGAGCCGTCACCCGATCGAGCAAAAAATCGCGAATCAGGCCGGCACTGTAGTCTTCCACCAGTCTCTCGGTAACGGGATCCTGCGGCGGCAATGGCACATCGGGGACCTTGCTCGCAACTTGCCACCATTTCGACGCGCGTGGCGCCTCGCTTCGCTCCACACGGCACTCGGTACGGCGATAGGGATAGGCAGGCAAATGCAGACGCCGCGAGTTCGCCGGAAACAGATCGCTGAAATCCACGGCCTCGCCTACCAACCAAGCGCTTACGCGAGACTCCAGCTCACTCTCTGCAACCTTAGCAGACCGGCCTTGCTCCAGTTGCAGGAGCAAATCGTCCAGGTCCGTGCAAATGAACGCCGCGCGACAGTCATAGCATTTTCGCCCCACGCTCAGGGTATAAGCCAAGTCAGCCAAATCAGGTCTATGTGTCATGACGAAGACCTGTAGCGCCTTCACGACCTCCTCCAGAACCTCCGGTCGATGCGCACTCAGTAGAATTGGCAAGGCCGGGGGCGCTTGGAGCAGCCGGGGAACAGGTTCGGGGGCCGGCTCCAGGACCACAAAGACATTCGTGCCACCCATACCGAGGGAGTTCACCCCCACATAGCGCGCCTGCTCAGTGTCGAACAGCGCGCCTGCACTGGGGACAACATGGAATGGCGAGGTTTTCCATGGAATCAGCGGGTGGCCTTCTCTGAAGCCGATCTGAGCGGGTCGTTTACGCTCGGATACGCACAAGGCAGCCTTGATCACACTGGCTATGCCGCTGGCACTGTCGAGGTGCCCGATATTCGCCTTCACGGAACCCAGGGCGCAGTACGGCTCATGATCCGAGGTCGCACCGAAGGCCCTGTGCAGAGCATCGAGTTCAATCGGGTCTCCCAACGCCGTACCGGTGGCATGCGCCTCGATGAATGCAAATGCCTTGGGGTCTGCCTGGGCTGTAGCAAGGGCGAGACGAATCGTTTCAACCTGTCCCTCGACCGAAGGCGCTGCGTAGCCGACCTTACGTCGCCCATCATTGCCACAGGCACTCCCGGCAATGGCGCAATAGATGGAATGATTGTCACGCACGGCATCGTCCAGTCGCCTGAGTACAACGACTCCGACGCCACTTCCACCTACCGTACCGGTCGCGTCCGCGGAGAAAGGTCGACAGTGGCCATCCTTGGAATAGACCCCTCCCTCCCGATAGACATGACCTTGACGCTGCGGGAAGATAATCGATGCCCCGCCGACAACCGCCACGTCGCATTGGTAGGTCGCCAGGGCCAGGCACGCGAAATGCAGCGCTGCCGCCGAACTGGAGCAGCCGCTTCCGACACTGACAGCAGCGCCAGTGAGCCCCAGTCGAAAGGCGATGGTGGTCGCAATATGGTCCTTGTCGTTACCCAGCAAGGCACCGAGCCCGTCCATGTTCTCTTCGAGCAAGTGTTCCAGCAGGTAGGTGCTCATGCTGGCGGAAAAGAACACGCCGACCTTGCCGTCACCGGTTTTCATCCCCGCGCAGCCAGCATCCTCCAGGGCCTCATGAGCGCATTGCAGCGCAATGCGCATCTGCGGGTCCAATCGTCGGGCCTCGCCAAGGGTATAACCGAAGAGCTCGTAGTCGAACGCATCGACATCCGGCATAACGGCTTCGGCACCGACTACCCCGCCATCAGGCAGCTCATTGGAGGCGAAACGACTACGGGTGCTGAGCATGGGGTCAAATCGCTCGACAGACTCAACCCCTTCAAGCAAGTTCGTCCAGTACCGTCGCACATCCGACGCTCCTGGGAACCGGCATGACATGCCGACAATCGCGGCTTTGCCCAGCCATTGTTCTTCATCTTCAAATCGATTCATCGTTTCCATACTTGACCTTGTGACGACGCAAAGCCGCCCGGTAGTTATTGGCACTGCGCGAAGACGTTTCATCCATGATGGGACGAACGGTATGGTCCAGCCGAGCTGCCATTTGTTCCACTGTTGTGTAAGTGAACAGATCGATCACGCTGAGTGCATCGACACCACTTTTATTGCCCGGCAATCGGTCATGGAGCGCCAGCAGCATCAATGAATTGCCGCCGGCCTCGAAAAAGTTGGTGCGAATGTCAAAAGCCGTGTGCCCAAGCAGCTCGCCCCAGAGCTGCATGAGTAGCCTTTGGGTTTCGGTCGTCGGCTGCCCTGCTGTCAGGGCCTGGTACTCAAGCTGCTTCAACCGCCCCCGTAGTGCTGACGCATCGAGCTTGCCAGCGGCCGTGCGTTCGAGGTGATCGCTGATGACGAAACGCTTGGGGGTCATCGCGCGAGGCAAACGTTGAAGGCAGAAGCGGCGCAAATCATGCTCCTGCAACTGTGCCGCTCTGGCCTCAACAAAGGCGACAAGCAGCCCTTCTTTCGAGCTGCCGCAGACGAACGCAGCCGTGACCTGCGGATGATCGAGCAAAGCCCGCTCGATCTCCTCTGGTTCCAGCCTCGCGCCTAGACTCTTGAGCTGCCGGTCCCGTCGCCCGACATAGTTGAGCATGCCGCGCCCGTCCACGAATACGCTGTCACCGGTCAAGTACATTCGCGCCCCGATCTGACCGCTAAACGGATCAGGTACAAAGCGCGCGGCGGTTAAGGCAGGCATGTCGCGATACCCACGCGCGATAGCCCCACCGATGGCCAATTCCCCTACCGCACCATCAGGCAGCCGAGTCCAGTCGTCTCGTATCACGTAGCATTGGAGACCATCGCGAGAAACGCCAATTGGAACCGGCCCCTGGCCCACCACTTTATGAAGACTTGTGTAGACCACAGCCTCCGTTGGACCGTACAAGTTCCACACCGAACTCTCGGGGGCCTCGCTGGTCAATAAGGCGGCCAATGCCGGAGAAAACACCTCACCGGCAACAAACAGGTGTGTCACGGACTGCAGCGAGATACCCGTTGCAAGAGCTGACCGCAGTACCGAAGGGACAGCTGCGAACCCTCCGGCGCTTAAGCCACGCAGCCGGTCATGATAGGTCTTACCAGCATCGATGTATAACGGGCAACCCGCTGCAAGGGGCGCGAACACCTCGAACAGCGACACATCAAACGACGCATGCGTCAGTACGTTGAACGCTTCGATGCGCCTGAATTCGAAAGCGTTTGTCGCCCAATGGATAAAGCTGGCGAAAGCACTATGGGAAACGCTCACCCCCTTCGGCTCACCAGTGGATCCAGAGGTGTACATTACATAGGCCAGTGAGCTTGCATGTACAGGCACCATCGCCTCGATAACCGGGCAGGACGGCATCACCGCCAACGCCTGATCGAGCACCACCACAGGCATGCCCATGTCTTGCGGGGCATAATTTGCCACCAAAGACGGGTCGCAGATCACCAGCGACTGGATACCGTCGCGCTGGCAGAGCATTTCTACGCGGTACCACGGAAGGTCGGCATCGAATGGCACAACACAAGCGCCAGATCGCATCACCCCCCACATCGCACCGATCATCCGAGCGCTCAGCCGGCCCCATACCGCTACACAGGCTTCACCGTGCAAGGCCATGGTGGCTAGGCGCTGCGCGACGTCTGCGGAGAACTGATCAAGCTGGCCGTAGGTAACCTGTTCGGCACCGGTGATCGCGACAGCTTCGGGATTGCTACGTGCAACGTCGGCCAGCCATTGTGGCACGCTCCCTCGAGGAACCGCCTGCGCTAAAGGGTTGACTGGTCGGTGTGACGGGTAGGCTTGCCCCACCCGTTGTTCGCAGGTCAAATCATCGTTAGCACAAAGCTCGAGCAAATGCGCATAGTCGGCCAACATTTGCTCGCAGATCCCCTGGTCGAACACCTCCTGCCGATATTCAAAAGCCAAGTGCACAACACCATTGCTGCGACTTGCACACACCAAGAGGTTCGTCTTGGCCTCCCGGTTGCGCAGCCCCAACGATGAGCCTTGAACTCCCCCCAGTTGCAAGTCCATGGCCGGACCGGTCATCACAAAGAGGGTTCCGGGTAAATCGGCGCGCGCCCCGCTGTTGCGCAAGGCATGCTCGCTCAAAACGCGGTTCATCGAAGGGTAATCTGGCGACATCGCTTCCTCGACCTGCCGGGCAATGCGCTGGCATACGTCCGAAAACGCTTGATTCGGCGCTACCCTCTCGCCAATGAGCGCCAGTTGCTGCACAGGTCCAACGACACTCATCAATCGCTCGTCCAAGCGCGCCGTCACAGGGGTGATGAGTGAAACATTGCGCGTAGTCGAGTAACGTGCTTGCAACATGACGAAGGCGGCCAGCATGAAAACGAACTCTGAAACCTTCAGAGCTCGTGCGGCCTTACTGACGGCGGCACTCGCCTCACAGCCAAGCTCACGCTGTTCCAGGGCAGTCCGATTACCGTTAGTCATGTCATTGCGCACAACACGACTTGGTTCAGCACTGGCCCGTTCCAGACGCTTTACGCATTTTTCCAACAAATGGGTCAGGCCGTCGCTGTCCCCTTGCTGACGTTCCCACTGCACGTAGTCCCGATAAGCTGATGGCGGCGGCAATGCCACCAGGCCGTCGTTGTACAAAGCAACGAATTCCTCCAGCAACTGCGCGGTGGACCACTCATCGCACACTAGGTGGTGCAGTATCCATAGCAGATAGCTGCTGCCGTCCCTTGCATTGATGACACGGCCTCGAAAAAGCCTGCCGTGGGCCACATCAAAAGGTCTGCTCGCCTCCTCCTCCAGCCATCTGTGTGCGACCGCCGACGGGGCTTGGCCTGGCACATCCAGGAGCGACAGCGCGGTGAAATCCAATTCGGCGCGCAGCGAGATGACACCGACCAACTCTCCGCCAAAACGCACGAAGGACTGTCGCAATACTTCATGGCGCTGGACCAGCATTTGCATGCAGTTACGCACCCGATCGATATCCAACGGCCCGTTCATCTGCCAAGCCATGGGCACCGAATAACTCGCCCCTTCCCCTCCGATCACATGAGCCGCATAGATCCGTTGCTGCGCAAGTGAGGGAGGTGCCAGGATTTGGCGCTCAGCCATCAGGCGCTCAACGAGAGCATCCCGTACTTCAGAGGCCCGAGCCTTGAGCCGATCGCTCAAGGCCCCGGCTGGGCCGGCATAACACAGCCGGCCCTCCTCGCTCCAAAGGGTAAGTCCTGCGGCAACAAGCTCCCCGGCGACCTCTGTGGCGTTACAGCGTGCCACTTTCAAGTTCTTCATGGCGCTTCTGACTGCCCTGCAACGCCGAATGCGCCTCCAGCGCCTCCGCCAACATGGCTATGTTATCCATCGCCGCCAGCAGTGTGCGTACTGGAATATCAACATCGAGCGTACTGCGCACCTTAGCGGCGATACGCAAGGCTGCCAGCGACTCTCCACCCAATGTCATGAAGTCGTCATGAATGCCTACGCGCTCCACATTCAGGGCAGTCTGCCAGATGCCGGCCAGCATTGCCTGCAGTGGAGACTGCGGCGCGGCGGAAGAATGGTCGGCCGCAGCCAGGGAGGCCGAATGTTCGAGAGAGGCCAGATCGACCTTGCCGGTACTAGAGACCGGCACCGCATCGACGAACACAAACTGGGCAGGCAGCATGTATTTTGGCAGGTTCTGCTTACAGAATGCCTTGAGTTGATCCACCGAAAGCGCCTGTGCGGTATCGCGTCGTACGATGTAGGCAACCAGTTGCTTGATCCCGTTGATCGCCTTGACCACGGCGACAGCCCGGTGGATTTGCGGATGGGTGGCTAGGACATGCTCGATCTCGCCCGGTTCGACACGGAAACCCTGGACTTTGACCAGTCGGTCGCGACGACTCAGGAACTCGATATTCCCTTCAAGATCCAGTCGCACCAGATCGCCAGTACGGTAGAGCCGAGCGCCAGGTACATCGCCGAACGGATCCGGCAGGTAGACGGCAGCCGTCTGCGCCGGAGCGCCCAGGTAGCCCTGAGCAACCCCTTCGCCACCAATGTACAACTCTCCAGGTACGCCTACCGCCACTGGATGCATGCGCTGATCTAGAACATAGAGCCTTGCACTGGGGATGGCGCGGCCGATCGGCATCGTCGAAACCGGACGGTAAGGCTGTCCTTGCCACACGCTCGCCCAGACCGTTGCCTCTGTTGGTCCGTACTCGTTGTAGACAGTGGCGCCCGGAATCGCCGCAGCACGCGCGTAGGTGTCACACGAAAGCGCTTCCCCTGCAGAGATGATCTGACGCAACTTCAGCGTGATGAAATCGTCCGTCGCCAGCAACGTATCAAGCAACGAAGGTGTGCAAAGTGTCATTGTCACCTGCGATGCACGCAGGTATTGCACAAGCCCCGCCAGGTCGAGCAGGGTTTCCTCATCGGGAATGACCAAGGTCGCGCCACCGACCAACGCCCCAAAGATAACGCCAACGGCACTATCAAAAGCTTGCGAGGACAACAACGCGCAACGGTCCCGCCCTCCCAGCCCGTAGTAGGCAACCCGCTCACGTGTCGAACTGTCGAGGTTGGCGTGGGACACTACCGTCGCCTTGGGAACCCCGGTCGAGCCCGATGTGAAGATGACGTAGGCGGCGCTTTGAGCGCAAACAGGTACATCATCATGAATGTCCGCATCCGCATCTACATCCGAATAGCGTACGAAACGAATCTCGCTATCCAGGCCTGGGACCAGATGAGCATACGCAGCGTCATCGCAAACGACCAGGCTCCCAGTCTGCTTGATTGCGCACGCAAGCCTTGCAGCCGGCTGATCGACATTGAGCGGTACATAGGCCGCACCGCTCTTTAGGATACCTAGCATGGCGACGATCGCAGGCAAACCACGGGACATGAGCACCCCGACCATGTCGGCGGGACGCACATGCTCTTCTTCCACCAAGTGTTTCGCGAACCGGGCCGCCATTGCGTCCAGCTCTGCATAGGTGATACGCGACTCACCACTGACAACGGCGATGTGCTCCGGTGTGCGACGAGCATGCTCGGCGATCTGGGCCACAACCGACAGGAATGGACGCTGTTCACGTTTCAAAGCGCCAGAAGCCACACCAAGAACACGGTCGAGCTGCTCGCGCGCCAGGAAAGCATCGGCATGGTAGTCGGCCGACGGATCTTTAACCATCGCCGTCAGCACCGCCAGGTAGAAATCGCCGGCGACGTCCATCACTGCCTTGTCATAGCGCAGATTGTCGTACTCCAGGCGGATACGCAGATCTTTCTCGAAAGGCGTCAGGAAGGCATTAACGCAGAAGGGGAAAGTCGATTCAGCGTAGACCTTCAGCCCCAACATCTTGAGGTTAGGCCAACGCTCGAGCTCATCGGTGACATGATAGTGGTTGAAGAAGAACAGAGTTTCGGAAAGTGGCTCGCTACCGTGCTGTCGCTTGACCTCCGCCATAGGGTAACGACGCCTTGCCAGAACTTCATGCTCGCTGTGCAAGGTATCGAGAATCAACTCTCGCCAGCTCCCACCCGGCAGACTCATGCGAAACGCCAAGCTGTTCACGAATAGACCAATGACCGCATGACTATCACGGTTCTCAGGCCGCCCATTGGAGACGGTGTATGACATGACATCATCCACACCGCCCAGCAGGCTCATCACCTTCATGTGAGCCGCCAGCAACACGGACTTGAGGGGAACGGCCAGCTCACGGGCCAGTTGCTTGACGGCATCGGACAACTCGCCACTGATGGGCACTTCGAACTTGATGATCTCTCGCTGACCGAGATCCGCACGGGGTGGGACGAAACTGGGAAGGCGCATGACCGAGACATCACGCATCCGCTCATTCCAGAACTCTCGGTAGCTATCGTCGTTGACCGCCAACTGCTCAAGCAGAATCGAATCACGGAAGGTCGAGCGCAGTTCGGGCAGCTCGAACACTTCGCCACTGACACGGGCCATGTAACGATTGACCAGCTCCGTCACCATCAAGGCATCGCTCCAGCCATCGATGATTTCGTGGTGGAAGCTGTAGCTGAGCTGACAAGTGCCCTCTGAAAAATGATGCAGCATAAATCGAATCAGCGGGTACTGCTCGATCTCGAAGCCGCGCTTCTTTTCATCTTCCAACCAGGAGTCCACGTAATCCTGATGGGTCTGTGGGTCGACATGCCTGAGGTCGAGGTAGCCGAACTCCGGCTCGCTTGCCTTGTGCACCAGTTGCAGCGGACGGCTGAAATGCGTCAGGTCGAACGAAGTACGCAGCAATGGATGACGGGCAACCAGCTCATGCACGGCATCGCGCATCGCGTCCACGTCAACAGGCATCTCCACATGATATGAGCAAATGGCGTGGTAAACCGCCGACTTTGCAGCGAACTCGCGGTGATAGATCATCCCTTCCTGCAGAAGGTTCAGAGGATACGCGTCCTCCACGTCAGACGGAATTCGCGCTCGGTCCTGCTCGGAAACCAAATAGAAAGGCTCGGAGACTGGCAGATCGACCGGCGCTGTCGCCTCGCGTACGGCTTTGGCCAGGGAGCGCACGGTCGGATGCATGTGCAGCGTCGCGATGGTGAAACGCACTCCACGCTGCTCAGCCAATGCGGTGACTTCGATGCTACGTAACGAATCCCCTCCGAGGGCGAAGTAATTGTCGTCCAGCGTGACGACGTCGCGTTGCAGTACACGTTGCCATACGGCAATCAGCGTCTCCTCGATGCTGTCGGTATGAAACTCAGCGCTGGCCTGCGCTTGCGCCACTTGCAACTCGGCAAGACTACGGCGATCAATCTTGCCATGGGCAGTGACAGGCAACGCAGGCAAAGCCATGATGCGCGACGGGCGCATGTAATCTGGCAGTGCATCGCCCAAATGCTTGGCCACAGATTGCTCCACCTGCGCGGGATCAGCCTGGGTCTCGACGAACAGTGCCAAGATACTGCCGCCACCTTCACGCTTGACGACCGCGGCGGCATTGCTCACTTGCGCGACCGCCATCGCCTGCGTTTCGATTTCCGTCAGTTCAATACGATAGCCATTGAGTTTGACTTGAGTGTCTGTGCGCCCGAAATAAAGGAAGACACCGTCCTCACGCAACGCGCCCATGTCCCCCGTCGCATAACAAAGCCGATCGTCCCATGTCACGTTAAGGAGTTTTTTCGCCGAAAGCTCAGGGTTACCCAGATAACCCGCCATGACGCCCACACCAGCAATCAGAAGCTCTCCACGCGTTCCAGCCGGCACCTGCTCACCGGACTCATTGACCACATACAGCGCCATGCCATCGATAGGTGTGCCGATGGCCACACTTTCCAAGTTGGCAGCAGTCGCGCCGCCCCATGCTTGAACACAGCAACCGACGGTCGCTTCGGTTGGCCCGTATTCGTTGTAGATACGGCAATTGGGGAAGATTCGCTGCAGCGCTACGCAATCACGAACGAGCAGTTCCTCACCGCCGATCACGAACACGTGTGCCACCTCGCGGACATGCTGCTGAGCATCGAACCAGTCGATAATCGCTCGCACATGAGTGGGGGTGACTTTGACGACAACAGGTTGAGCGGCGTCAAACAGACGATGCAGAAGCTTCTCCAAGGCCGAATCGCCTGGGACGATGTCCACACAGCCACCGGCGATCAGCGGTACCAGGAAGCTGGTGATGGAAAGGTCGAAGGTCGTGGCTGTGTGCCAGATTGCATCGTAGGCACCTTCGGTCGCGTAGCTTCGCGCAGCCCAGGTCAAATAGTTGACCAGACCACGGTTGGTTATCTGTACCCCGTTAGGTTCACCGGTCGTACCTGAGGTGTGTAGAACGTAAGCGATTTCGTCGCCAGTCCCCAAAGCCTGGAACTGAGCGGGTGCCTGACTCTGCTCTTCACACAATTCTTGAAGCGACAGCGCAGGCCAATCGATCCCAGGCAATGCGGTGCTTCCGGCGGTGAGAACCAATGCCGGTGCACAACGGGCCATAATGGTTCGTGAACGCTGTATTGGCGAATTTGGATCCACCGGCACATACGCAGCCCCGACCCTGAGGGTCGCAAGAGCAGCCACTACGAACTCGATCGAGCGCGGCATAAACAACACGATATGGTTACCAGGCTCTACACCTTTTACCAGCAGGGCGTTACTGGCTACTTGCACACGCTCGGCCAGCTCTCGGTAGCAGACAGTTCGCGCGTCCTCACGCAATGCGACAGCATCAGGTGCATACCGCACCTGCTCGTCGAACAGCGACAATGTGGACGTAAGGGTGGCTTGTTGATGATCCATAATCATTGGCTTCGTTCCGTTCGTAGTTTTGTTTATACAACCCGTTCGCCGCCTCGGCACGGCGGAACCAGGTCAGGCAAGCATCTTCACGTAGTGTTTGCGCAGTCCCGTGTAAGCATCACGACCATGCGCGGTCAGCATATTATCGATAATCAGTACATCACCTCGTTGCAGTGCCAGCCGATAAAGTGCCCGCTCGTAAGCCTCCCTGAGCACCTGATACGTCTGCGGCTCAATTGCCGAACCGTCGCCATACAACGTTTGAAAGGGATAGACATCTGGACCGAACAATTGATTGAAGGCCTGTCGCGTCGACTCAGGAAGCGATAGTGCATTGAAGAAAACGCCATGGTTGAACCAAACTGACTGATGGGTGTGAGGGTGCTGAAAAGACCACCTCGCAGCGCGCTCCACCACAAGTTGGTCTTCCAACTTGAACCATTGATAGCCGCGCGCCGAAAGCAACAGAGTCAACTCTTCCTCATCTGGCACCGCAAACGCCTGGCGCCAGCTGTATCCAACGCCTTCGATGAAACGACGCCGGTATTTCAAGCCCTGGCTCTCGCATGCCTCGCACAAGGAAGCAGGAATCTCGGCGTACACCTGGCGGGTATCGGCAAGGATCATCGATCCTCCCGACGAGGCAGGTTGTTCGCAATAAAAGCCGAGCAAGCGTGGCCAGCTCGAGGCGTAAGCGTTCTCGTTATGGAGAAAAATGGGTTCACGAGCAGGGTACTCGGTGGCGGTATACAGATGAGTACCTACCTCAGTTCGAGGCGTACTACGCTCTTCATACTCAAGCGACTCGCTGCCAAACATCTGCAATGCGGCAGAAAACTCATCGAGAGTGGACACACTGAAGCCGCGGAACAAAATCGCCCCGACGTGTTGCACCAAATCGACCAAAGAGCCCGCGACCTCGCTTAGCAACGCTGACAATTCCATGTTGGCCGTAGCCGCGCGCACGACCACGCAGGCAGCTTGGTCATCGAGCAATTCAAGGGTGACGCCCGATGGCATCAAGGCTTGGCATACACCCAGTCGCCGCCGGGCATCCGCTAGTGAATACATGCTGGCCTCATACGCTGGTGGAAATGCGCAGGCGTTTCAGGCCATCGAGTTCAACCCTCCGAGCGCCGAGCTCAGTCATGTAGCGGCGGAGTTTTCCTTCCAGAAAAGCATCAGGCAACAACCGTGGCTCAGTACTTTGCTCGTCCATATAGATCCCTTTCAAATGTGCCTCCCTGAGCAAGTCAGCTACTCGCTCCTGCAAGCCTTCGGCAGGCGATCTGGCTGACGAGCATGAGCTTTTCGCTTCTGGATGAGGGAAGTCGAAAATCAATACGATTCGATCCTCATCACTCAGGTTCCACACCTCATGCTCATATGAGTCGTCGAACACAATGCAGCGCCCTACTTGCCAACGTACTGTTTCTGAACCGACGCGCATCATGGCATCAGCAGGTGTATTGATCCCCATGTGCAAACGCAAACGACCGTTGGTCTCGCCACAATGGGGGACGATATGCGTCCCGGGAATGATCCTGGATAACATTACGACCCCGGCGCCCAGCAGTTCGGTGGGCAACGCATTGAGCACGGCAAAGGTCGCAGGCAAATGACACGCGGCGCGCTCAGAACGTACCCCCGCCTCGAAGAAGACCAACTGCTGCCATTGCCCTCCCGGCTCTACTAGCGGCTCCTCGACATCGGAGAAGCTCTCGAAGCCCCCAGCCACAGCGGCCATTACTTCATCGACGATGATGTGCCCATGGGCCTCAAGATGACGAACCACCTCGAAATCTCCTGCGCGGTAGAGCGCGGGTCCCGCCACCTCCCTGAGGTAACGGATCGGCCGTTGCAATGCGCTGGGAAAATAGCCCAGCTCAGCCATCAACTGAGCGAGCCTTCGCGCCGCCGTCCAATCGGCACACGCAGCCATCTGCCCGATCAGTTCGTTAGCTCGTGCACGAAGGCCCTCTTCCGTGCTGTCCATATTCATTGTTTGCTCCAATTAACGACCCGGAAGAAACAGGCTTAAACTCTGTTCACCATGCTCCAGCACTGGCGAATCGCTTAACGATATCGAGTGTCTCACCCACACATTCGCGATGAAAGAAATGCCCCCCTGCCACCTCACGCACATGCAGATTGCCGCTCGTATGCGCTCGCCATTGCAGGGCATTTTCACGATCATGGTTTTCATCGTAACGACCGAACAGTGCGACCACTGGACAAGCCAACGGCGTAGCGTCGGCATCATGAACATAGCGATTGAACAACGTGAAATCCGCCGCAATCATCGGCATGAAATGCTGGATGAAATCCTTGTCCTGTATCACCGCTTCATCGACGCCCCCCAGACGGCGAATCGACTCAATCAATTCGGCCTGGTTGGTAAAACGTGTCTTGTCCTTGCGCACGGCTGAGGGTGCATAGGCTCCTCCCGTAACCAAAACTCTTGGACCGGTAGCGCCTCTAAGCTGCAGGCTTCTGGCAACTTCATATGCCAACAGCCCGCCCAAACTGTGTCCATAGAAAATGAATGGCGTGTCATCCCACTCAGCCACCCCCTGGCAAATCTGCTCTACCAGAGGCTGCCAATCCATCAGCGCAGCCTCATGCACGCGCTGTTCGCGTCCGGGCAATTGCACCCCATGGACGCCAACCCAAGACGGCAGGTGATTGCTCCAGACGTGATAAATCGAAGCTCCTGCTCCGGCGTGAGGGAAACAAAGCAGACGAACCCGCTCATCGGAGCCCTTCGAGAGGAGCTGAATACTGTCATTGCTCATCGGATGATCCTCCAGACGTCTGTGCAACTGTTGACGTCGCCTGCCGGGCACAGACGATGGGATATGACGTGCTGAGAATTAGCCGCCCTTCCTTGCGATAGAGGACATTCTCCCCCGCTAGTGGGTAGTATTCGAAGACAATGTCAGCGCACGCCCGGTGAAACGCCTCTTCACGCAGGCCATGCGAAACCAGAACAGGAGCCTGTCGCTGCCATGCATTGCGCAACAATGCAATGACATCACTCTCATAATGATGCTGCGCAACGTCGACCACCTGGGCAAAACCGGCGTCATGCAACCATCGTTTCAGCACCTCGGCACTGGCCCAGTAACGAGCACGCATTCCTGTAGCCTCGGCACAGAATGTGGCCACGCGATTTCGAAGCTCGCAGCCCAACGCCGGGCTCGTTTCATACTGAAGGATGAACAGCCCGTCGGGGCGCAAGTGCCTACGCACATTGGCGATCATCGCTTGTTGCGCGGCCTCGCTGTTGTAATGCAATACCAAGCGCATGAGGATGATATCCGCCGGTTGACCTACGTAGGAGGAGATATCACTCACGACAGCCGCGATACCTCGAGCATGGGCGCGCGCGACGAAGGTGGGGTTCGCATCGACGAGCAGCGCATCGCATTGAACACCCTCTTTGGCCAACAGCCTCATGCACCGCTCCAGCAATAGCCCTTGCCCGCCCCCGAAATCCATGATGCGCACTGGCCCAGGTTTCGTAGGGAGGTTGGGCAGCATTGCCGTACAGGCAAAATGATCGGCATCGCTAACCGACCCAAAGAAAGGATGGCTGGCCTCCAGATCGAGATGCCCGGCGATGTCATCGGCCGTTCCTGGTATCGCGAGCTTCATACTCAGCGTGCGTTCTCTTGCATCCAGCGACGCAGGCTCAGTGGTCGCATGTCGGTCCAGACCTGGTCGATATGGTCGAGACAGGCTTGCCTCGTACCCGACTTGCCTACTGTTCTCCAACCGGCTGGCAAAGCACGATCCTGTGGCCAGATCGAATATTGTTCTTCATCGTTCATCACAACACAGAAAGTGATTTGGTCATTATCGTCAAACATCAAGTTTTCCTTCCGTTGATACTCAGTGAGTGAATGTTGCTTCAGCGCCGTATCGCTGGCGCCTCGATATCTATGACAGCATGCAGATGGCCGGAGTCTTCATTCAACTCATTGAGCATCGCATGAACTTCGTGAATGGTTTCCACCCAGCGGTTATCGCTGCGCACAAGTCGGATCATCGCCCCCACGGTCGGTTCCGCCATGACGTCATGCAGTCGCAGCTCGATGAAATAGAGTTCGTGCAAGCGCCCCAGAATGCCCAAAGCATCGATCGATGTTCCGCCAATGCGGAAGAAATTGGAGTCGAGCGACACCTGGGGCACACGCAGCACCTCGCACCAGATCATGCGGATAGCCTGGTCGACCAGATCCTCAGGCTCGCTGGCACTCGCCGCCATGTCGTAGTCATGTGCCTCGTCAGTGATCACCGGACGTTCGCCACGCTCGATGAGAATCGCAGCAGGCACATGCGTAAGCAGCTCAGACGCATACATCGCCAGTGACGTCGAAGCCAGTTCATACTCAGCTTTCGTGTCGCCCTGTGGAATCTCTTGCTGACGCGGGTCGAGCGCGCCGGCCAGCACCGCGCAGCGGACCCCCGCCCCGCTCGGATCGACCATGCCACCAGGGGTGAAACCGAGCATACACATGCCAAGATTACGATGCCCCGATTGCATCATCAGCCGCTGCGCATAGCCGCCGATTGCCAGCCGTGCCCGGCGCTGAGCATCTTCATCGATGAAATTGCCCTCGACGTACAGCTCGAGCAGGCATTGACTTGCGTCCCCGATGAGTCCGTCGAGTATTGGATTAGGCCCACTGAGAATCTGCTCGCTGAGCAGCTCCGCGCCCTCGCGACCAACAATCTTCAAATGCGCGCCATCACGCCGATAGATGCGAGTACGAACAGGTTCCGCCATCGCCATCAGCCCTTGCCCAGGCGCGTCACCCGCAAGCAGTGTAACCGTGGCCAGCGACGTCAGGCCCGAAACGGCCACCGTGCTATCAAGCATCTGCTCACAGATACGCAATCCATGCCGATTAGCAGCCTGCTCAAGCACAGCAAGCATTGCTCCCGCCTCAAACTGGGCGAACGCCTGCGACTTCTCACCATAAAGCGACGCAATACGCTCAAGGTCGGCGGCCAACAGCAGATGAACACCTTCACTTGGCAACCCACGTTCCATCGCAGGGTCCACACAGCGCGTAAGGCTACGGGCAATCGGGTCGAGGGCGTACCATCCAGCCGCCAGCCCATAGCCATCCGTTACGGCCAGATAGGCATGTACCGCGTAGCAGCTCCCGGCGGAGGGATAAGGGTATTTGGGCAACGGCAGCGCAATACTCTCCACAGCCGTCAAGCTGCCGATCCACCTCAACACATCGCTCGACTCGATGCGCCGTGAGCGCAGCGCCAGGACCGGGCTCGCGCGCGCGGACTCCAGCCACTCCATGATCTGGGCATCTTGCAAGGCAGCACCCCAGAACGTGCGATAGCTGCGACGCCCCAATACTTGAGTCCTCGATGCGTCATCACGCTCAGGTAGCGAACAACTGATCTCGGTACTCCTGGCCCCGATCATCCATTGGCGTTTTTGCTCCAGACGATCAACCCACGAAAGCGGACTCGTTGGCATGTCCAGCGCACCTTTGGCCCAAAGCTCCAATGCCAAGGGTGCCAAGCGCACGCCTACCGTAGGCGCAAGACCTTGCCCAGGCGACTGCTGCCACGCTTCAGCAACACGAGGATGAGCCTGCAGGCACGCCACCATGGCATCGAGAGGATCCTGTTCTGCGCGGATACGTGCCAAGTGATCATGACAAGCGGCGATCAAGGTTTCTGGCACTTCGAGCTCAGAGGCACGCCAGGCCATCGGATTGTCGCTCAAGCGCTCAAGCGCAGCGACATAAAGATTGAAAAGCGCCTGCACCAATGGTTGATCCAGCACGTCATCGCGCACGTCCCAGGCCAACAGCAGATTACCATGCTCCTGGTACACCTGATGGTCGAGCCAAACCTGAGGCGTCTGCGTCAGCGCATAGGCCACTTCGCCCTGAACATTTTCAAGCGTCAACGAGGCCCCACTGTTTACCGGAAGTACCAGGGCGCTGGTAAATACAACCGGCGCCAAGGCCACACGCCCCCGCCGCTTCGACAGGTCCTGAAGCACTTGCACACCGCTGTACTGGCTATTATCGAGATCCGAAAGAACTTGCCGGCACAGAGCGCCAATCGATGCATCCAGAGGCTCTCCATCGTTACACCGGTATTCGAGCAAGAATGTCGAAGCGAAATCGCCCACGATATCGTTGATATCAGGATGAATAGGAGGACGATTGAAGTGGGTGACATTGATGACAAACGATGCGTTGTCGCAAGCCAAGCGCAACACCCGACCGAAGACGGTCAACAACATTGACGACGGCGTCGCACCACATTCGAGGGATCGCATCTTCAAACGCGCCCACTGCTGTGACTCAATGACCTGAGTGTAACGCGTGAATCGGGCAGCGGCGCTTTCGTCGCCAACGCGTCGGACCGGCAAGGCCGGTGGCGGCGGCAAGCTGTCGAGCCTTTCCTGCCAGTAGTCACGCATGCGCACATAGTGCAGCGAATGGCGCAACGATGCCATGTAGTTGACGTAATCACGGAAGGAGAAATCCAATCTCGGCAGCGTGCTTTCGTTTTCTCGATAGAACGCGAGAAGATCACGCGCAATGAGGTTGGTACTCCATGCATCCGCGATGATGATATCCAGGCTGATATGCAGGCGTACTACGTCGTCAGCATGACGAGTCGCGGTGATCGAGAACAGCGGCCATTGAGCTGGATCTTTCGCCGCCAGCGATTGTCTCCGGCGGTTGGCTTCTAGGCGCTGCGCCTGGACTTGGAGCGAATGGGCACGCACGTCATCCACGGCTATGCAATAACGCGGTACACGCTCCAAAATGCGTTGCTCGCCATCTTTGAACACGCATCTCAACATACCGTGCCGTTCGACGGTGCGATTCAGAGCCTCCTCGAAACGCGCCAGTTCCAACCCACGATAATCGATCTCGATATAGGAATGGGCGGCAACCGCGCCCAGCGTCATATCATCACGACGCCCAACATGATACGAGCGCTGGATATCCGTCAACGGGAACGGCAGGAACTGCTCGGCAGCCTCGGCGGCGATGGCCATCGGCAGAGGCGCAACCGCTCCCCCGCTCATGTCTCGGCAACGCTCAACGTGTTCGGCAATTGCCTGCAGGGTGGGGTGATCATAAATCGCCCGGGCAGTCAGATCCAGGTCGAAGATCGAGTTGAGCTTGGCGACGAATCGGGTGGCGACGAGCGAGTCGCCACCGCTGCTGAAAAAGTTCTCTTGTTTTTGGGGGTGCATGACACCAAGCATGACCTGCCACAACTCGGCAACGACTGGCTCCACGATGACATCGCTCGAGCCCCGCTCTCGTTCGAGTTTGTGTTCAGGCAGAGCTTCACTCTGGAGCATCGCACGGTCGACCTTGCCGTTGGCGCCCATCGGCAAGGCCGTCAATATCTGCAAGGCAGCAGGCACCATATAGCCCGGAAGGTGTGCCTGTGCATGATCGAACAATGAGCGTCGAAGCCGGACTTCATCGGTCACACCGATGTCAGGTGTCAGTACGACATAAGCATTCAGTTGTCGAGCATGGTTGAGGATGGCAACAGCGCTCTTTACCATCGGGTGCGCCTGAAGTACCCCCTCCACCTCTCCGAGTTCGATTCGCAAACCATTGAGCTTGACCTGTCCATCCTGGCGCCCCATGAAGCGAATATTGCCATCTTGCATGTAACAGCCGATGTCACCTGTCCGATATAGACGCTCGCCCGTGACAGGATGGCAAATGAACTGAGCGGCTGTTTTCTGTGGGGATTCCCAATAGCCACGCGCCAGCCCCGCGCCACCGATGTAGATTTCACCCGCCACCCACACCGGACAGGGTTGAAGCAGCACATCGAGCACATACATGCTCTGACCGGGCAAGGCGCGACCGTAAGGAATACTGACCCACTGCGGGTCAATGGCGTCGATGGGGAAGTAGATTGACCAAATCGATGCTTCGGTTGCGCCCCCCAGAGAGACGAGCTGCATAGCAGGCACGATCTGGCTCAACCGCGCATGCAGCGTCAGAGCGATCCAGTCGCCACTAAGAAACGCCAAGCGAAGACTTGCCAGGGCGTCGCCCCGGCCCTTGCAGTTATCGATCAGCAATTCCATCAGTGCCGGAACGGAGTTCCACACCGTCACGTCATGCTTGCTGATCAGCTCTGGCCATCGCCAGGGGCGTGCGCCCTCCTCAGAGGTCAGCATCACACAGGCGCCACCAACGAAGAGCGGCCCCCAGATATCGTAGACGGAAAGGTCAAAGCACAGTGAAGAAACGCAAAGAACTCGATCATGTTCTGTCACCTCGAACAACTGGTTGACAGACTCTATGGTGTTCAATACGGCGCCATGCTCGATCACGACACCTTTGGGCGTTCCCGTGGTGCCCGAGGTAAAGATGATGTAGGCAATGCCGTCTGGCATAGCCTCGACGGGGCAGGAACTCGGCGCGGATTCAAACGCAGCGTCATCGAGCACCACCACCGAATAGCCCCCTCCCAAGCCCTCGGTCGAGCCCGGATGGGTGATCAGCAATGAAAGCCGTGCTGCCGAGATGACCGTATCGCGGCGTGCCTTAGGCCAGGCGCGATCGATAGGCACATATGCGCAACCGCCCAGGTTGATGGCGAGCATAGCCACCACAGCTTCCCAGCCTTTTTCCAATAGCAGACCGACCCGATCTCCGGGCCGCATGCCTGCAGCTTCCAACGTCGCACGCAAGCGCTGAGCCAGGTCCAGCAATTGCGCGTAGCTAAGTGTTCGATCAGCCGCGATAATCGCGGCATGATCCGAGTAGAGGTAGGCAGCCTTGATGACTTGTTCAGGCAGCGTGCTGCTGATCACTTGCCGGTTATCGAACGACGGCCAGGCATCCGCATCTCGTGTCGTACGAAGGCTAGTCATCCAGGCATCATCTTGGGTCGCTAGCGCGCAAAGCAGGCAACGGTAATGAGCGAACATCGCTTCGACGACGCCGGCTTGAAACGCTTCATCGACGGCATCCCAATTGACGACCAGCTCACCACCCGCCTCTTCGATCTGGCAATCGATCCATACGTTCGAGGTTTGCGTGACACTATGGACAAGGCGCCCAGAAAGTCGACTCGTCTGCTCACTCATCGCTTCAGGCAACCCCAACGCGCTGGTGAATACCACGGGCAGGGCGATTCGTTCGCCGCCATTGCGTCGAGTCAGCTCACGCTGAACCTGAACACCACAGAAGGCTCGATTCTCGAGCACCTCCCGTAATTGCGATTGCACACGAACGAAGGTTTGAGATGCCACTTCGTTTGCGCAGGATTCGCAGCTGAAAACCAATGAGGATGTGAAATCGCCGACCACCTTGTCGATGTCGCAGTGCAGCAACTGACGATCAAAAAGCGTCAGAACCAGCGAGAATGCCTCACTGGCGCACCACGCCTCAATGGTCGAGGCATAGGCACCCAGCAGGACACTGGTAACCGAGACTCCTGATTGCGCGGCACGCGCCTGCAGAGCCCGCCATTGAACGCCAGAAAGTCTCATGCCTCGTCGATTGAAGCGCATCGGCGTCTCATCGCTGGGGCGGCGCCGCGCCATGGGCAATTGCGGCGTCTTGCCCAACGACTCCATGCGCTCAAGCCAGTAAGCCTTGGCTAGCTCGAATGTCGCGCCTTGCTGCGAAGATTGACTCGCGATCACATAATCACGGAATGACAGCGCGATCTGCGGTAATTGCACCAAGTCCCGCTGGTAGCTTGCCTCCAGCTCACGCATCAACAACCGTGCACTGAAGAGGTCAATGAACAACATGTCGAAAGCGAAGAACAGCCGATAGCGCTCGCCCCCTAAGTATGCAGCGGCGACGCGAAACGATGGCCATTGTCCCGGCTCGAAACGTGTGCAGGAAAACTCGTCGCGACATTGATCCAGCTTTATGGCCAAGTCTTGCTCGGCCAATTGAGACAGGTCTTGGGTTTCGATCTGATAAATCGGTACCTCGCTAAGAATGCGCTGCGCATCCTCACCGACGAGTACGGCTCGCAGCATGTCATGTCGACGGATGCAACGGTTGAGCGCCTCGGCGAAGTCCGGCAACGACAGGCAATCGTAGTCCATCGAGAATGCGCAGATTGTCGACATCTGAGCATGATTCTCAACGTCATGGCCTATTCGGTAGGCTTGTTGCATGAGCAGCAGCGGGAATGGCTCGTACCGTGACCTGGGATCAACCACCAACGGGGCACGCGCAGCGACCTGTTCACCAGTGTGTTCGGCGATGTACAAGGCCATGCCACGCACCGTGGGCGCTGCGAAAAACTCTGCGAGGCGCATCGAGCAGCCGAACCGCAGGTTTAACGTATCAACCAGGCGAATCGCCAAAAGAGAATGGCCACCGACCTGATCGAAGTGATCGTCGATCGACAACATTCCAGCACCGAGTACATCCTTCCAGACATGCATGACGTCTCGCTCCAGCAAGGAGATGTCAGCACTGTCTTCGTATGCACCGGTTGGCAACGCGAGTGCTTTGAGGGCACGTCCGTCACGCACGGCCTTGCCCGAGTCGGTACGTGGTATATCCGCCACTTTCAGCCAAAGTGTAGGAATGGCATGCGCGGGAAGGAGCGCTCGGGCGTGCTCGTTCAAACGTGCTTTAGACAGCTCGATATCGGCGGAGTAGAAGGCAATCAAGCCCCCACGGTCAGACTCATCAAGGATCACGCAAATATCCCGCAGGCCTGGCAGTGTCCGCATGGCCACCTCGATCTCCAACACGCTGGTGCGCATGCCGCGCACCTTGATCTGCATGTCGAGGCGACCAAGATAGTGACAGGCCCCTGTTTCATCCATGAAGCCATAGTCGCCAGAGCGGAACATTCTGCCGCCCTCGGGTGCAGGCCAGAACCGATCAGCAGTCAGCGCTGGTGCAGCATGGTAACCGCCACCCACCGCGCTTCCCGAGACCGCGATCTCGCCGTGTGTCCCCCGCGGCACCACCCTCCCGTGGGCATCCACAATATAGAGCGAGGTATTGCTGATAGCTTTGCCAATCGAAAGGCGCCCGCCGTCCACGACATGCCAAGTGGCATCAGCAGTCACCTCGGTGGAACCGTACAAATTGATGAGCGAAACGCCGGGAAGCACTTTGCGAAACGCCAGGGCAGTCGACTCTAGCAACGCTTCGCCACTGCAATGCACACGCTTTAAGGCCAGCTCCGCTCCTGAGACTGATGTATCGAGAAGCAACTGCAAGTAGGAGGGAACAATCGTCAGGTGGGTGATCCGCTCGGTTGCGAGCAGGCGCCAGAACTGTCGGGGATCGCTCAGCGACTCCTGGGAAGCCACAACTACGCATGCACCGCCCAGGATGGGTGCAAGCATCTCGATGAAGGAGTCCACAAACATCGGCGGGCTGCGCAGGACGACACGATCATCGGGCTCGTAAGGCGCGCTGCTCCATTGCCAATGGAGTCGATTGAGCAAGGCATCTGCCAACCCATAGGCGCCTTTTGGCTGACCAGTGCTTCCCGACGTATAGATCAAGTATGCGGGCGCATCGGGGCCGTGACGGCGACATAATGAGGCTTGCCGAGGTTCAACCACTTCCACTTGGTTAACGTCGAAAGCCCGGCGACCTGGGGTAACCCCGCTCAGACGCTTGAGACCTTGAGCATCGGTCAATATCACAACAGGGTCGCTATCAGCGATCTGCAGGGCAAGCCTGGCATCAGGATACGCGGGGGGCAGAGGCACATAGCAATGCCCTTCGGACAGAATCGCAAGAACCGACACGATCAACTCGATCGAGCGATCCAGGTGCACCCCCACCCTGACGCCTTGCCCTTCCAGGCTCCCAAGCTTGGCTGCTAGAGCATCAACACGCGCTTTCAACTCGCCATAACTGAGGACGGTGGAACCAGAGCGTATCGCTGCCTTCTCGGGCTGACGCCGAGCGGTCGCATCGAAAATCTGGGCAAAGGACTGCACCGGCCATGCACAACGCTCACCCTCGGCTACGCTGGGCAGCTTTAGCCTTGCGCCTGCATGCAGGATATCCGCTACAGGCTCATCGGAAGCGCCGAGCAATCTCTCGCAGAGATGGATGAAACGTTCGCCCAGCTCCCCGATGGTCGCTTCATCGTAAAGCGTGGAATCGTACTCCAGCGACAATGCAAAAGTATCGACCTGCTCGGCAACCATAAAGGTCATATCGAACTTGGCCGGAGCCTCAGGCAATACCAGGGGGATCAGTTCAATGTCATCGAGGCCAGCGAAAGGGGTCAGATTCTGATAAACGAATACGGTTGAAGGTTCAAGCGAAAGGCCCTTCTCGAACCCCTCCATCCGCAACCGATCAAACGGGTAATCACGGTGCTCGAAGGCCGCTTGCCAAGCGGAATAGACACGATTCAGATAAGCAGAAAAAGGAAGCGTCGCATCGGCAAGAGGCCGTACCAGCACATGATCAACGAAGCAGCCGATGACATTGAACCACTGCGCATCTTCGCGATATCCAACCGTTACAGGAATGCACCAACTGCCAGTGCTCGTGTTGCGCTCTTCCAGCAACAGCCCCAACACAGCCAAAAACACAATAAATGGCGATGTACCTGATGATGCGCACAAGGCCCTGAGCCGCATGGCGCTGGCGGAATCGAGAGAAAAGAACTGCTTGCGCCCCACACTCAGTTGATCCATTGCCCGCACGTGATCGCAATGTATCGCCGCACATTGATGCTGCTCAATGAACTGGTGCCAATAATCGCGGGACGCTTCGAACGAACGTTGCGAATCGAGTCCCAGCCGACGGGCATGTGCGTACTCGAAAAAACTCACCTTGGCCTGCGTGGGCAAGGCATTCTGGCGATAGTATTGGATGAGCTCAGAGAGCAGTATACCCTGCGACCAGCCATCCGAAACGATATGATGCACCACGAGCACAAGTACGCACTCGTCTTCGCTCAATATAAACTGAGCACAACGCAACAATACGCCTTGCTGCAAATCAAAGGGCTTGTCGACTTCATTTTTTATCGCAGCGTACAACCTACGCCAGCGATCCACGCGACTAGACGTCGAGAAATCTTCCACAACAAAGGGAACAGATCGACCCGTCGCAGCATATTGCCAAACTTGCCCACTGTTCTCGATAAAGCAGGCACGCAGCGCTTCATTCGACGCAAGGACTTTATCCAGCGCCGAAGCAAGCACATCAGAGTGCAACCACCCCTTAACGCGCACAACTACAGGTGAATTGTAAGCAGATTCTCCAGGCGCCCGTTGCTCTCGGAGCCAAATAGACTCCTGCAAATGAGTAACCCGAAATTTTTCAGCAGACGAAACAAACTTCCCAGTACCGGGGTTCATCCTTGAACTAAACGATTCCATTAAAGTTGCTTCGCCATCCGAAAGGTTAATTACGTGCAATAGCAGCTAACGCGGGAGCCCCCATGCGACCGATCACCATAAAGTCTCTAACAAACTTCCTGTACAGCACCAATAGGCGAACGACCAAGGCGTCAGTACAGCTCAGTCGTGATGCTCCTCGTCATCAAGCGACTCGCCAAACTTAAGAAGGTTCCCGTCAGGATCGAGAATATAAAGCTCCGCCGTACCCCAGGCAGTGCGCTTGACCTCTGGAAGCTCTGGCAACACCTGGACCAAAGCTTCGCGTAGCACATTGATATCAGAAACCCGTATGTAGCAGGACGTGCTTTCAGCAATCCGCTTGTCCTCACACTTCCAAAAATGCAGCTCCACCTCCCCCCACCCAGCCATACCGTAGGAGAAGTCTTCGAAATAGTGCCCCTTGAACCCCAGCGAACGATAAAAATCTATCGTACGCGCAATATCCGTAGAAGCAAGTATCGGAACCGCCTTCAGAAGAACGTCCTTAACCTCTGCCATACTCTCCCTCCAAAAAAGCCATGGATACCATTCAAAGATGACCCACTAATTACAGGCATTACAACCGATCAACCTTTTCGCATACCCAGCGAAAAACATCAAATACCGCCACAGCGGGAGGCAAATGCAAGCACATAGGCAAGACAGCACACAACACAAATGCCAATGGGGCAAATATTGTGCCAATTTCAGGACAGGACAAGATGAACTGTGATTTAGATGATGCTTCACGTACAGTCCCTGTATCATTAGCGATGGCGTCAATAATACGCAGACACACTGGAAAATCAACACGCATTCGACAATTCTCCCAGGTTGGCTCGACCGGATTGCGCGGATGGTGGCACCATGCTTGCACCCGCTCAGCCACCCTAGTGGTAGCGCTGAATGCAAGGACGTACGTCGAGATATCTTGTTCCTAGTGACAAACTGGCAGAGTAGAAACTGTCATCCGTCGATGAAAACGCTCAGCAGACTCGCCATCGTATTTGTCCCGCCCGCAGACCATTAAGCAAGCCAAGATAGCCTACCCATGGCGCCGAAGCGCATATCGGTAACGGCATGAATCCGGGGCCGTCCACTCTTCTCACAGCAGCTCCAGGAGTGGAGACAGACACCACTTGAGCAGCCTAAACCGAAGCATCAAAGGCACTCAACAAGCAGGTGCTAGCAAGAAAAAACAACCAAATCCAGCATTGAAATGACATCCAATTGACTTACGAAGATAGCGACCATTTCAATCTGAACAAAATCCGCCGAAGGTTCGCCAGCGATCAGCCCAAAGCAGCTTGAAGGGGAGAAAGCTGATCTTAACCAACCTGTCAGACCTGCCGAGGCAATTGCCGCCCACGCCAAGACAAGCCAAAACTCCCCTCCACAACCCAATGGTCACCAACCTTTCTTTGCATTAGTATTCCCTTCAAAATCGTAATGTCTGTCAGCATTTCACCTACGCATGATTCACCTCGGCCCCGCGCTGGTTAAATATTTTGTGATCAAGAGTGAGCCCCCACGTGACTGACCAAACACCGACAATGTCAACACAGAACGGAATGATTTTGACTGTCGATCAGGATGGGGCTTTCCTGACGTTAGCCCACGATGACAGAAAAGTCTTGGTAGCCAGAATCAGAAAAACTGATAACATCTCCGGTGGAGAAATTTCATTTATAGACCCAGCTATAAGAGATAAAGCACTACGCGAACTTTTTCATCATTTAGCAAAGCTTTATCGCGACGAGGAAGCCTTCTTTGTGCAATGCGAACATTTATCGAGCGACCTTGCCGCAAGAGCTTCAAGAATCACGCCAATCGACAAAACCTTAAATCGCTACATATTCTCTCAAGCAGAAAATTTACAAATTTCACAATTACGGAAAAACGAGACTATGACTGCACCCCCTCACGTTCCTCCTACTCGCCCTGCTAAGCCAACAGGTGAGCTTTATCACCACTTCGATCCGATGCTAAATGAAACGCTGAGCTTACGAAGCCTTTGTATTGATGATGACCTAGAGATCTTCAACAAATGGCAAAACGACCCCAGAGTTGCACATTACTGGCAGGAGGAAGGAAGCCTTGATGATCACTTCGAGTATCTCAGCCGGATTGACTCCGACCCCCACATTTATTCAATAATAGCCTGCTTTCAAAGTGAACCCTTTGCTTATCTTGAAGCATACTGGGCAAAGGAGGATCGTATCGCTCCCTTTTGCAATGCCCAGGACTATGACCGCGGTTTTCACTTGCTGGTTGGCGAAAAGCGCTTTTTGGGCCGAGGACGAACTGACGTATTACTGTCCTCAATAGTGCGATACCTATTTTCAGATGAAACGAGGACCAATCGTATTGTCGTGGAGCCTCGGGCAGATAACGCTAAAACAATTGCATTGCTTCGGCGCCACGACTTCGAATTTGAAAAGCATTTCGACTTCCCGCATAAGCGGGCCGCACTGATGACACTCGCCCGCGAGACTTTTATTGCTCGAAACTGTTCGTGAGACAAGGCGTGTGATGCACTGGGATCGAGCACGCCTAGAGGGATTTCAAGTCCCTATACCGTCCCGCCCCGGCGACAACCGTGAGGCGGACGACCCCTACGACCCTTCCGCGAGCGGCGAGCAACATTCGATTATTGCGATCATGATTTGAAAACACCGTTCTTATCGAACGTCAGATGAAGGTAGTTGCTATCATGACCTCTACTTCCTGAGAGTTCTTTAATCCCGACGTTACGGGAGCAAATACGCACTCCAATCCTATCTCCAACTCAGCCTGGGCGAATACAGATACATTTCGTACCGAGCCTAGCTATCGTTCTGACTGCGCAGTTCGTTTCGGTTCGCGGTCTACCGAATTTTGGAAGAGCAAGGCAAGCCTGACGCCCCGTACTTTTGACGTTGGCTACAATGCCAAAGATTATGTAAAAACGGCTGTAACTAAACTAAAACTTTCCAGGCTCGGCAGGAAGTAGTCTTGCTCTGCCCAAGCGGCCCCATACCAAAGCATATGACGAACTCACCGCAGTACAAACATCACATAACAAAAAAATGGACCATGCCCTTCAAACTATCCAAACAAAAGCGCTGAGCAAGACGGTAATTACCATTCGTCGCAGCTTACGGCGAAAGAATAAACTGCTCCCAGTATTTTTCATCCCAATAATGAGTCTACCCCGTGCAGACTCCTGATACGCTCCTGTCTTGCCCGTACGCAGTACGGGCTTTTTTATGGTGATGTGCATGAGTAACCAGTGTCCTCAGCCTGGTCAAGACAATACCTGCGGCCAGTGCGACCACCCTTATATCCGCAAAGGCTATTATCTGGGAGTGGATCAGGGTGTGTATGTTTGTATGCACTGTGGTGAACAGCGTAAACCTGAGCAGTGGGAAAATTTTGTGCGCCGTTGTAGGCCGCCAGAGGAGCCACTCAAGAACCCACAGCCGTTTATGCCAGCGGAATGAGGCGTCCAGCCCGGCGCCCTATCGCAGTTGGGCGCCGGGCTTAGCGTTAGCGTTTGGCTTGTGCGTCGGGATCGGCAGAACGCTCCAGAAATGCCTGCGTCAGTTCGGGCAACTTTTCCAGCAGCCATTGAGCCATGGCAATTTCCTGGGGCAGAATTTCTTCGCACGCCGCCAGGGTCAGCGCGTCACCCGCCTCCTTCGCGGCCGCTATGAGCACCGTGTAACTTGCAATTTCCATATTTTCGAACACATAACCGGCCATCGCGCCCTTGATCACCTCATCACTCATGAGTGAGCCACCCACCGCCTGCCCGAAAGCCATCAGCTTGCCGCCCAGATCTTTCAGAGTGGAAGGACTCCCTCCCAGGCGCCTCAGGCATTCGTCAATGAGCTGCTGCTGGCCAAGGGTTTCCTGGATGTGCTGGTCGATTCGTGCCTTGAGCTGGGGGTAATGTTCCAGGCGTTCGGATTGCGCCTTGAGCATCTTCTCGGCCTGCTGCTCCATCGCATGAGCATCGCGTAGCCAGTCGAGTACGTTTTCCTGTGGGGTAGCCATGGCGTTATTCCTCTCTTAGAAAATGAAAGCGGCCCCCTGATTCGGGCACTCGCTTACTTTCAGTGAGGCAGATACGGGCAAGTAAATTTCAAAATATGCTCTGAAAGCACGACCAGCGGTTGCAGGCAGGTGCCGCTGGCGCTTGGGGGCAAGTGTGGAAGCTCATTCCTTCACCTGCCGGTAAGGGTTGTCATAGGCCTGCTCGCTGAAGATCAGCATCGGATCCTTGAGCAGGTACCCGCGCAAGGTTCGACGAAGTCCCTAAACGTCGGACTTCGTCGAAATACCTGCACTATGGAGTTCGCAAGCCATTACTGCTGGCAAGAATATGCGAGTGCATACCGCCATCGACCGACAAATTGGTACCACGCATCCAGCGCGAACCATCGCTTAGCATAAAGGCCACCACCGGAGCGATATCAGTGGCCTTACCGGGCCGATCCATGGTTTTCATGTCTTCCTCGGCGCGGGCACCAAGGGTTTCGATGAAGTCCTGGAGGATCGGGGTATCCACCGGCCCGGGGCTTACGGCGTTCATGCGAATGCCGCGCTCCCGCCACGTCCAGCGGTGCTGCAGAGTCCAGGCGATCAACGCTTCCTTAGAGAAGAAATAGCTGCGCGCGCCGACGATCCCATGGCGAGCACAGAACGCCGCAGCGCCAGAGAAACTCAGGTGTTCACTCTCATTGATCGCCGAGACCGACTGAGTCCACCCGATGCCCGCCAGCGAGGCCAAGTTGACAATGGAGGCATTGTCAGCCAGTCGTGGCAACATCCCAAGCGTCAGATACTTGAGGCCGACCAGATTGACCTTGAGCACCAGTTCGGCACTTTGCGTCGGCGGCAACCCGGCAATGTTAGCCAAACCGTCAAGGCCGTCAGGGAGTTGCCCCAACAGGCTGTCGATGGAGGCTTGGGACGACAGGTCAGCCTGGATGAAGCGGTCGACTTCGACCTTGGGTCGATTGATGTCCACACCGATGACGTGGGCGCCTTGCGCGCACGCAGTACGCGCGGTTTCTTCGCCGATGCCGGAAGCCACTCCGGTTATGACCAGCACTTTACCGTTGAGCATGAACGTTCTCCCGATTGCATCAGAATGGATAGCGGCGTGGGCTGGCCTGCACGCTGACCCAATGATCGGTAGTGAACTCCTCGATGGCCCAGTCGCCATTGAAACGGCCGAGTCCGGAATTTTTCTCGCCTCCGAACGGTGCATGAGCCTCGTCATTAACCGGGATATCGTTGACATGGGTCATGCCGGCCTTGACCTGACGAGCGAAACGCACCGCACGCTCCAAATCGCCACTAAACACGGCGCTGGATAGGCCGAACTCGCTGTCGTTGGCCAAATCCAGCGCGTGCGCTTCATCACGTGCGCGCTGGATACCGACCAGTGGTCCGAAGATCTCTTCACGGGCGATCTCCATATCCCTGGTTACATCAACGAACACATGGGGCGGCAGCAACTGGCCCTGCACCTCGCCTTCGACCACTACCCGGGCGCCTTCCTGTTTAGCGCGCGCCACCTTTTCCAGCAGACCTTGCAACTGCCTGGGGTTGATGATCGGGCCGACCACTGTGTCGGCGTCATGCGGGTTACCCACCTTCAACGCCTTGACCTTTTCGGCATAACGCAACACAAACTCGTCGTAAATCGCGTCCTCGACGATGATCCGATTGATCGCCATGCAGATCTGGCCTTGGTGAAGGAACTTGCCCACCACCGCAGCACTGGTCGCTTGTTCCAGGTCGGCATCGGCCAAGACCACGAAAGGGCTATTGCCACCCAGTTCCAGGGCCACATGCTTGAGGTGCTGCCCGCCCGACGCCAGGCGGCCAATGTTCAGCCCGACGGGCGTCGAGCCGGTGAAGGAGATGAACTTGGGCACCTCATGCTCGACGAAAGCATTACCAATTTTCGACCCGGCGCCGACTACGACGCTGATCAGCCCCGCCGGTAGACCGGCCGCTTCGTACAGACTGGCCAGGAGCAAGCCGCCGGTGACTGGCGTATCGCTGGCAGGCTTGATCACGACAGCGTTCCCCAAGGCCAAGGCAGGCGCCACGGAGCGCTGTGACAAGTGCAGCGGGAAGTTCCATGGGCTGATCACCCCCACTACGCCCAGGGCCTCACGGTATACGCGGTTTTCCTTGCCAGGCACGTTGGACGGCAACAGGCGCCCCTGAACCCGGGCCGGAAACGAGGCGGACTCCAGGGTAATGCTGCGTGCCGCGCCCCATTCGATCTGCGCCTTTATCCGGGTACTGCCCGACTCGCGAATGATCCAGTCAATGATCGCTTCGCGGTGTTCATCGAACAACTGCACCACTCGATGCATCACCGCGGCCCGCTCGGCGGGGCCAGTGGCGGCCCACTGCACCTGCGCTTCGGCAGCCTTGCGATAGGCTTCGTCAAGGTCGTCCCGATCAGCCTGGACAATTTGTGCCAACTGGCTGCCATCGAACGGGTTGGTCACCTGCAGCACACTGCCGTCACGGCCGTCGCGCCATTGACCGGCAATGAACTGTTGGGTGAAGACTGGGAATTGCGTGGCAAGGTGAGTCATGAGTTACCTCTTTATTGGAATAGCGCTCATCGTTCGATGAGTCATTGATCACAGCGCAGGGGTTCCGTCTGCAACGCCGTGAGGTTTAGCCCTCGCTGACCTTGACCAGGTTGTACAGCGCCTGCAATACAGGCGTCGCCACGCCCAAACGCCTGCCTTGCGCCACCACTGCCCCATTGATGAAATCAATCTCGGTCTTTCGCCCTGCTTCCAGGTCCTGCAGCATCGACGGCTTGTGCTGCTGGTGATGGTGTAAGGCGTGGTTCACTGCGGCGTTGACTCGCTCGCTATCGACCGCGACCCCATTGGCTTGGGCAACGGCCACCGTTTCCGCAAGGAGGCTGGCCAATACTTGCCGCCCCTGCTCGCAGCGGCCAACTGCCCCCACCGTCTGGCGAGTAACGGCACACACCGAGTTGAGTGCTGCGTTGAAGGCCACCTTCTCCCAGATCGCTACCTGCACCCGCGGATCGGCCTCGCAGGGTAAGCCAGCCTGACTGAACACAGCAGCGACCTTTTGGACTATCGGGCTATCTTCGCCGCCGTAGGACCAGAGGTTGACGTGGCCTTCGCCATGGCTATGAACCACGCCGGGTGCCACCAGGTCCGCAGGCAGATTGGTCATGCCAACGATAACGCGCTCGGCAGGCACCACGTCGGCAATCAGTTCAGCGTTGCCCAGGCCATTCTGTACTGACAGCGCCCAGGTGTCGGGCCCGACCAGATGGCGCACCGAGTCGATTGCCGCTGCGGTGTGAAAGCCTTTGGTGAAGATCACCAGCAAATCAAAGTGACCTGACAATTGTGCTGCCCGAGCAATCGGGACCTGCACGGTGGCCTGCACATCGGGGGCTTCAAGGCGCAAACCGTGTCGACTGATGACGTCAATGGTGTGATCGGAAGCTTCAACGAACGAAACATCTTGCCCTGCCAATGCCAGACGCGCACCAAACAGCCCGCCCATGGCGCCTGCACCAACAATCGCAATCTTCATCGCTGTTCCTCCGAGTGAATAAAAACACACTGTAAGAACTCATTGGATATCTCACAAATAAATAATTAATAGGGAAAACATAGACAGCACTTATGAAATTGAAGCCCTCAGCTGTCCCAACGCTTGATTCCGAATTTGCTACGCCTAGGCAACTTTTACGCAACGCAGGGGAAAAAGCGCGGCATGTCGTATCCATAGAATGAGGCTGCACATGTCCAAAGGAGCCTGCGATGCCCATCAATCACCCCAAATACCGGGTTGCCGCCGTTCAGGCGGCCCCTGAGTCTCTGGACCTCGAAGCCACCCTCGAGAAAGCTGTCGGTCTGATGCAACAGGCCGCTAGCGCAGGCGCAAGCCTGATTGCATTTCCCGAGAATTTCTTCCCCGGCTACCCGATACCTTTTTATTGTTTTCAGAACGGCTCGATCCATCCGCAGCTCAAGGCCGAGCGGCTAATGCTGCCGGGATTGAAGTGGGGCGCAGGCTCGCCCGGGATGGGCTCGGCGCCAGCCAGGCGCCGAGCGTCTATCTCAGGTCAGTGCTGGGGGCCCAGCGCCTGACCTGCAGCGGCGGGCGCTGCGATAGTGCGTTTGCGGATCATCGCGATGGCAAACACCGCTATCACTCCAGGCACTGCACAGAGGATGAAGTTGAGTTGCAGCGGCAGGTTCATGCTCAGCATCAGCCCGCCCAGGGTTGGACCGGCGACGCCACCGAAGCGGCCAATTGCCGAGCACCAACTGACGCCGGTCGAGCGAATTTCGCTGGGGTACTGCTGAGCGGCAAAGGCATGGATTACCGCCAAGGTGCCGATGGTGGTAGCCCCTGCTATCAGCAACATGACGTTGAGCAACACCGGGCCAGGCTTGATGCCCAGAATGCACAGCGACGCTACGGCAAGCAGGAAGAACAGCATCAGCGTGGGCTTGCAACCCCAGCGGTCAGCCAGCCAGCCACCGCCCAGCGCGCCGGCCGTAGCGCCGATGTTCAGGGTAACCAGGAACATCAGGCTGGAGCCCAGCTCGAAGCCCCCGGCAACCATGATTTTCGGTAACCAGGTGTTGAGTCCGTAGACCATCAGCATGCACATGCCGAAGCCTAGCCAGAGGAACACCGTACCAACGCCACGACCTTCGGCGAACAGACGCGAAAGCGGTGCCGCAGAAGAGGTCCTGAGCGGTGCATCGAAGCTGACGTTGCTCGTATCAACCTGCGCAACGATACGGGTGAGCAGATGGCTCGCCGCATCACGGTCCTTTTCCAGCAGATAGTGCAGCGACTCGGGTAGTTGCTGCGCCAGCCAAGGCAGGCACAGCAGCGGCAGACCGCCGATGAGGAAGGTCGCCTCCCAGCCGTAGCGAGGGATGATCAACATCGCGACCAGCGCGGAAACCATCGCGCCAATCGAGTAGAAGCTGAGCATGATGGTGGTGAGGGAGCTGCGGCGCGATGTCGGCGCAAGGTCGTTCATCAAAGCAACGATGTTGGGAATCGCCCCCCCAAGGCCTACGCCGGTGATGAAGCGCAGCAGGGCAAAGCCCGGTGCATCCCAGGTGAACGCGGTCCCCAAGGTACACAGGCTTGCGAGGGCGATGGAGCCGATGATCACCTTGCGACGCCCGAGTCGGTCGGCCTGCGGGCCGACCACGACCGCGCCGAACATCATGCCGAACAGCGCGGCACTGCCCATCCAGCCGGCAACCACCGGCGTCAGAGCCCATTCTTCCATCAGGCGGGGAACCACCGAACCGTAGATGACCAGGTCGTAGCCATCGAACAGCATGATGAAAGAACACCAGAACAGCAGGGTGTAATGAAGCTTGCCGAGGGGCGCTGCCCCCGCAATGTCCAGCGCAGATTTATGAGTCATCATCATGTCTTCTTGTTTTTATGTCTGTGGATTGAGAGGGCCGTAATGCCCCCTCCCGCTGTCAGTGGGGTTCGATGGTGACGGTCGGTACCTCGATGACGGTGGGCTCGTTTGCATCAAGCGCGGCGCGCAATGCCGCTTCGAAGCTTTCGCGGGTGTCGGTGTGCACGGCGTTTACGCCGTAGCCCTTGGCGATGGCACAGAAATCCAGCCCGGGTACATCCAGGCCTGGGGCGTCTTCGGCCTTGAGCACGCCTGCGAACCAGCGCAATGCGCCGTAGGTGCCGTTCTTAAGAATGATGAACACCACTGGCACGCGGTATTGCGCAGCGGTCCACAAGGCGGTGATACCGTAGTTGGCAGAGCCATCACCGATCAGCGCGACCACCCGCCGCTGCGGCTGGGCCAGCTGTACGCCTACTGCTGCGGGCAATCCAAAGCCCAGTCCGCCAGCAGCCGGGAAGTAGTAGCTGCCGGGATGGCGTAGGTTCATGCGCTGCCAGAAGGCGCTGGTGGTGGAGGTCGACTCCTTGACGTAGATGGCATCTTCCGGTGCGACGGCATCGAGCACATCGAACAGGGTTTCCGGACGCAGATGACCAGGCTCGTCAGCCATCTGCTGTGGCACCGGCAGTGGCTCGGGATAGGCTCGCGAATGCAGCCTGACGCCCTCGGCCAGCGCCCGCAGGGCGACCGCGATATCACCAATCAAGGCGTCGCCCATGGGCGCACGCGCCGCTTCCTGCGGATCGGACGTGATGTGCAACAGGCGTGCCCCCACTGGCAGGTAGTCGCCTGGCGCGAACTGGTGATAACGGAATACCGGCGCCCCGACCACAACGATCAGGTCATGCCCGTCAAGCATCCTGCTGATCCCGGCAATAGCTGCCGGAAGCACGCCACGGAAGCTCGGGTGACGGGTGGGAAACGGGCAACGCGAGGCCGACGGCGCGATCCATACCGGCAAGTGCAGTTTGTCGGCCAGGGCTACGGCGGCGGCGTTGCCGAGGGTGGCGTCCACCTCGGGCCCGAGCACCAGTACCGGATTACGTGCCTGATCCAACTGCTCGATCAGCGCCTGCAACTGAGCCGCGTCGGGCGTGCCTGCGACCTGCACCTGGCGCTCGAACAGATGCTCGACACCGGGAGCGCATGGCGCGTCCCAGTCATCATAGGGAATAGAAAGGTATACCGGTGCCTTGGGCGTGGTGTTGGCGTAATGAATTGCCTGGCTGAGCGCACGCGGCACGTCCTGCGCATTGGCAGGTTCGTAGCTCCACTTGACCAGCGGCTTGGGCAGTTGCACTGCATCCACATTCGCCAGCATCGCCTCGACACCGATCATCGGCCGCACTTGCTGACCCGCGGTGATCACCAGCGGGCTGTGTGAATACCATGAATTGGTCAGTGCGCCCATGCCATTGCCGGTGCCCGCCGCGGCGTGCAGATTGACAAAAGCCGGTTTGCCGCTCGCCAATGCAAAGCCGTCGGCCATACCGACCACCGCCCCCTCATGCAGCCCGAGTACGTATTGAAAATCTTCAGGGAATGACTTCAGAAACGGCAGTTCGTTGGAGCCCGGGTTGCCGAAGATTGTGGTTATGCCGTGGCGCCGTAGCAGCGTATAGGCGGCCGAGTGGATGGTTTGCATGGGGCAGAGTTCCGCGTATGTCGTGAGGGCTTCACTCTAAGAAGCAAAAACAAATCGATCAAATAAATGATTTGCAGCCTATGTATAAATATGGATTATGTGAGCTTTGCTCAAATCCGCTGCGCGACCCAGCCACGCTGCAAGCGGCCCAGACCTGACTCGAGAACAAAAAGGAACAGGCGCACGCTCATGGCCAGCTTCGATCTGAATCTGATAACCACCTTCATCACCCTCTATGAAACCCAAAGCGTGACGGCCACAGCACAACGTCTGTTTGTCACCCAGCCGTCAGTCAGTTACGCCTTGGCAAAACTCAGAGAGCAATTTGACGACGCGTTGTTCGTGCGCAACCGCCAGGGCATGCAACCGACGCGACTGGCCACACAGCTTTACGGCGGTTTCAAGGAAGCCTCACGCTGCATCGACGCGGCGGTAGGCGAAGCGCGCAAGTTCGAACCCGGTCATTCGCGGCGTCAGTTCCGTCTGGCGCTGTCGGACCTGGGCGAGATGGCGCTATTGCCTCGGCTGATAGAACACCTGAGTACCCTGGCACCGAACATCGAACTGGAAGTGGTCCCGCTGGAAATCGACCAGGTCGGCACCTGGCTGAACGATGGCCACATCGACGCAGCCATCTGCAGCAGGAAGCTTAACGAAACCGGAATGGCCTCGCGTGTACTGATGAAAGAGCGCTATGTATTGCTGCTCGATGCAGGCCATCCACGGATTGGTGAAACCATCAACATGCAGCAGTTTCTCGCTGAGCCGCACGTGCTGGTGACTCGCACCTCCGGCCATGGCATGGCTGAAGACGCGCTGCAGCTGCTCGGCATCGAGCGCTGGATCAAACTGCGTCTGCCGCATTTTTCGGTACTGCCTCGACTGATTCCGGGCACCGATCTGCTGGGCATCCTGCCCCACCAGATTGCCCAGAGCTTTTGTGAAATGCCGCTGCCCAGGAAGCTCAAGATGCTCGAGTTGCCCTTCGATGTCCCGGCCTTTGACGTCACTCTGTATTGGCATTCACGCAGCGCCCAGTCCACTGCGCTGACCTGGTTTGTCCGCCAGGTGCAGATCGCCTTGGGCAGCGACATGGGGGCGGCGCAGGATAGCCCAGGTAGCCAAGTTGACCACTAGCAGGACCGGCAGGAGGCGAAAGCGTTGACGCTGATTCCCTACCATTTAATGCGCCAGTGCCGTTGGCGCTTTGGGGCCAGTGTGCAATCTCATTCCTTCACCCGCAGGTAAGGATTGTCATAGGGCTGCTCGCTGAAGATCAGCATCGGATCCTTGAGCAGGTAGCCCTTGATGTCGCGGGTCTTGCGAGGGCCCTTGATTTCGCAGGTCCAGACGTTCTGGCCGTCTTCGCTCTTGTGGTGGACACCCAGTTTGTCGAAGCAGCGCTGCAGCCAGCGCCAGTCGTTGGTGCCCTGCAACTTGGCGAGGTGGGCGACTTCAGGGTGTTCGTCAGTGTAGCGTTTGAAGATGCCCGGTGAGATCAGAAAGGCGGTGCCGGCCACGCTGTGCACCTTGGCCGTGGCATTGTTGATGGGAATCTTGTTGGTCAGAATGCCGTGGCGCAGCCACTTGATGAAGGCCTTGCCCAAGTCATCCGCGCTTGCGGTCGGCTGAAGTGAATGAGCCTTGGGCTTTGGGTGGGGGCTGGTCGGCTGAGGCGGTTTTGCAGGTTGCTGGGGTGCAGATGACGGCGCCTGGCGGGATGCCGGTATGGGCTCTGCCTGGGTGCTGTGCACCTCAGCCTCTTCCTCGCTCCAGGTGGTATGGGTATCGGGGCTCGGGTCGAACGCTGTGGGATCACCCAGGTCCTCTGCCCACGGTGGTTCGTCGAAATCCGGTACATCAGTGAGGTGGTGCGAGGGTACTTCCAGGGCAAAAGCGCCCTGGACAGGCGGCTGTCGGCTCTGTGATGGATCTTGGGGGGATGCGCTGTTCTCTGCGATAGGTTGCAGGTCTGAAGCGGGCGGTACACCCTCCTCGCCTGCTTCAGAGTCCAACTCAATGGTCACCGAGCCTGCGAAGACCGGCGGCCGCTGCTCGGTGTCCCAGATCAGCGCCGGTGCGACCTTGAAGAAGGTCAGAGTCTTTCTCCATTTGCCGTTCTGGATCGTGACGTTCCAGATCGCCTTTCCGTGTGCATTGGGCAGGATCAGCGAGTTGTCCTGCATGATGTCGAACAGCGTCGCATTCGAGGACGGAACACCGTCGGTGCCTTGGGACAGCAAGTGGGCCCGCAGCCGATCGGCGACGGTTTTGCTGACCAGCCAGAGGGCATCCTCGGTCAGCCAGCCGTCGGAGGCACGTGTCTGGTTGATTTTCAATTGCTCGGTGACCAGAAAACGCAGGCCCTCCACCAGTCGACGCTGCAGGGATGATTTCGGGGCGGCCAGGGCTTTGGAGGGGTCGCCGCCCAGCTCCTTGGCGACCGAGGCCTGATCAGCCTGCACGACCAGTTCACCCAGAATGCCGGCGTGCTCGTATTGTCCGGCCAGGACATAGAGCAGCGCAGTCCAGGGCTCACGGTAGGTGATCAGCCAGTCGAGGGTTGATTCGGGCAGGATACGGGTCAACAAAATGCCCGCAGCGGCGCCATGGAGCTTGTACTCCCGGCCTTTGACGTACTTGAAGCGATAGGGTTTGTTGAGGGGGCCTTTCCAGGGATGCCACCAGGTGCCGTTGGACAATTGCACCTCAACATCGACGATGATTTTGCCCATGTCGTGCAGCAGCGCGGCGTAAGCGATCACCAAGGTCCAGGCCTCGGTCTGGGAGGCCTGGGCTTCAGCACCAGCGCCGGCGGGCAACAGGTGCGATTGACGCAGTTTCAGGGCGTACACCACGATTTCCAGGCCATGGTCGAGCATGCCGCCCAGGTAGGCATGGTGGTGATTCTCCGAAGCGGGCAGTTGCTGGACCAGCTCGGCGTAGCGTTCGATGGGGTACTGATAGAGATCGGCGAACTGCTGGCGCGACAGGGAGGTGAGCTGCCAGATCTGCGCCATGAGTTTCTTGCGGCGCGGAGTCGAGAGCAGTTCGCTGGCCGACTGAGGCGTGGTGTATTGGGCCGGTGGTTCATCATCTTCGTCTGTGGTGGGGTTTGCGGCCTTTTTTCTCAGCATCCAGCGCCAGAGCATGCAGTCTCGTCCATGTGTGTCGTCGTGGAAAGCGCTCCCTTTGGGGGGATCAGCAACCTTTTCGGGCAGGCCTTTTACCCTTCGTTTTGTTTCCCTTGTGGGCCTTTCCCTTTGCCCATTTCTCCCCTTTTTCCCTTTGCGTTATGACCCTTTCGGCGCGGGCGATTCGAGGGGAAAACGGGATGCAATTGGGCGTGTTTTGCGACGTAACGGCCGTTGACTTCTGCGGTTCGTACCGGGACCTACGAAGTGAGTTCTCCTACAGCGGTTGTCGAAGAAGAGGACTGGACCGGCCCTGGCGACTTTTCCATGCTTGAAGCGTGTTCAGCTGACATTGTCGGCGACATTGTTAGGTAGCCACGATCTGAGAGGTTGCTCCGTGCCAGTCGCGGGATCGAATGAAGACCGCTGAAGCGTTCAGAGATGCGGTCACTCCCCAGACGTGCTGGTGAGCGAACGCATGCTGAATAACCCATGGGGGAAGTCACTTCCCCTTTGGGGCAAGTGCTTCCCCTTTATCGTATTGAGTAAGGAGAAGCACATGAGTGAAAGCAACATAGAAGAAAAGAGATACTTCAATTACTACATACACGGCATTGGCTACCTCAACAATGTCCGTACCATCTCACCACCCAACAAGACGCCCTATCTGGTGGTGAAGATTGCCGCGATACAAGGTCCCGAAGGAGACCACAGTTACACCTACTTCGATTGCCGGGTGACTGGTAACGCAGCCAAGGAGATCATCAAGCTGTGCGCTCGACCTATCAATACGGGAGAAACCGTCTTCGTGCGGTTCGTCCTTAGTAATCTTTGGGTCATGCCCTTCATCTACCCAACAGGTGATAAAGAGGGACAGCTTGGATCGAGTATCAGGGCAGACCTGATTTCGATCAAAAACATGATCATTAATGGCGAGATGATCTACACCGCGCCGGACAAGAAAGCAGAAGCTGGCTCGGAGTCATCGACACAAGCTGAAAACGCTGAACCAACGGATCCAAGCGATCCTCCTGATAACCCAGGGCCCTCTGGGGCTTGTGCTTTACCTCCCACGACAGACGCTGAACAAGCGGTCTGATCGTTCATTCAACCAAGGCGCTCACATGGGCGCCTTACTCACACACAGGCATACCGTCCCTTGGGAAGGCATGTCTGCGTAAAACGGCGCTGCTAAAGCGCTGATCTGAAACGACCCATGCGGGGAACACTCCCCGCAAGGGCGAGGTGTCTCTGCGCGATGGGATATTCCGGAGAGCTCCATGATGTTTGAAGAACCAACCGAGCAACAGGCTCAGCTAATCAAATGGCCTATCGTTATCTCCGATAACGCTTGGCAAGCCATGAACCTGGAAGGCCATGCCACATCGGCGCAGATGCTTGAGCGCAGGAATGACACGATCTATATGGCGCTGGAGGCCCTTGCTCTATGCACCTCACCCGAGGTTCAGGAGTTCTATGATATTGAGGTGCCTTGTGTGGTCACCACGGGTGATCCGCTCGAAGATCACTGGTTGCAACTGCGTGTTGTCGTGGTGCGCAAACAGGGTGAGCCCAGAGGCTTGAAGATCATGCTCAGGGATGAGGTTTTTGATCCTGAACAACCTATACCTGGGATATTTTTCCAACCAGGCCGCTTCGTGCAATCAAAAGGTGTGCATGCCTTAGTGAAACAAAAACTGCTGGACCCATCGGTCTACCTCAGTCGCCACCTGGTAGGTGATTGGGGAGATCTGGACGATGAGGACAAACAAAGCAACAAACAGGCTCTGGAGCACGGTCTACGTTTGTTGTCCGCGTACAAGATAGACGCCGCAGGAGAAGACAAGCTCTGGATCATCACTGAAGCGGACAGAAGCTGCACCACGCTGCTCTTGCCGTCGGAGTACTGATTCCACCCTGCCCCTGCCTAGCGGGGGCTTCTAAACCGTCTACTGGCCCCTGGGGCGAGTAGGCGGTTTCTTGTTTGTGCCGGCAGCATCCCGCCATCGCGCGATCGTTCACTCTGCGCCAGATCTGCAGGACGCATATCGGTGACTACCAGCGTTTGGATACCGGCAACGCAGGAATCAGGTCGATATCATCGCTCTGTGCCGCCTCCCAACGCCACCACCCTTCAGGGCCATAGACCCGGTTGTACCACTGGGTCTTGCGAGCCTTTTGCGCGAGGTATTCAGGGGTGTCCATCCCGAAGACCTCCAGGGGGAAGTCTCGCTTCATGTCCAGGAGCCAGAAGTCGGGGAAGAACTCGCACTCTGCTGCGTCATAGCGCAGGGGCTTCTCGAAGCTGCGGCCGGCGGCAGCCAGTTCCGACTCAAGGATGGACTCGTATGCGGAGTCCACGGGGATCCAGCGCTTGCTGATGTGCATCAGGGCCAGGTCCGTCACCCCCGCCCATAGCTGGTTCTTGTCAGCCTCAATATTGAGTTGAGCCAAGACCATGATGCGCTCGCCCCGCCTCCAGGCCGCCACCTCGACAGGGAAACGTTTCTGGGCGTCCTCCCAGATCTCGTGGTCCATGCTCAGGTGCGGAATGCCATAGGGGCCTGCCACGGGGAGCTTGGTCATCGAGCCATCGTGCTTACGGGCGTCAAAGTGCGCCAGCGGGGAGATCACCAAGGCCCTGCGCCCAGCCTTGCTTGTCCGTTGCGCGACGGCCATGTTGGTCGCCTCGGCACGCGAGCGTGGTGTCGCACACACCATCAGCACCTCGTGAAGCATCACGTGGCCAGCCTGGATGCGGCGGGCCGTTTTGCGCAGCAGGCCATGGACCTGTCCGCTGTTGCGTTTGCCCTCCATGGTGGGGTACCAGATGCTCAGTCGGGCTTCCTGCCAGAGCAGGCAGAGCAACCCCAGGAGCGTCATGGCACGTTTGCGTGGGCTGCTGGTGTTCAGGGTGAGGCGCTCGCCCTGTAGGCTGCTCGCTCTAGCGGGCAGCTCGACCAGGCCGCGGGCCAGCCGGACACGCAGGGTGCCGTCGCCAGTTTCCTCGATCACGCCCACCTCATAGCCCTGCATGCCGGAGCGTTCAGGAGCGGGAGCGTAGAAGCGACATTCGTTGGCGTGCTCAGGTCCTGTGCCAGCGAACCGCGCCAGGTGAAAACCATCGGTGTCCTCACGGCGCTTGATAGCCAACTTGCGCTCGCCCTTGCCTGGGCACCGGCAGATGGCATGGGTGCGTCCGTAGGCTTTTTCGAGAACGGCCTTCCAGGCGCTGGCGAACGCCTCCTGCGTCTGGAAAACCGTCGAGAAGGGTTTGCCGTCGATGACGACGGGGAATCGCTCATACACCATGCGCAGGCACTCCTTGCCTTGGTACGTCATACAGCGGAGGCTGCTGGTTGACTGTACCCTTGCTAAGGAGAGGTTCGAACTGCCTAGGCGTTACAAGGTGTTTTACATGGACGTACCTGAAAGATTGAGCCACTCCATGCCCCGACCCAACTGGCAGGGCATGAAGTGGCTTATAAGAACGAACGGCAATTTCAAGACCTGCTCAAACGACCGAGAACCAGAGGTACTCAGCCGCCATTGCTGTAGGCACTTAGCTCGCGTTTGAAACAATCACAGCGTCGAGCTGAGACGCTTGGTTTACGGCAAAACTTGACAGACTGCCTGCCTGAACGCCAAAGCCCGCCATAGCGTCAATCAGAATGTTGGTCTGCCTCTCCATATCTGCATCTCCGCTCAAGCTTGAAACCTGGCTGCCGCCATCATTCGCCTTCGCCATGGCGGTAACAGCGCTAATGGTCATAGTGCTCGCTTGGGCGTCCGCCGTTAGTTTCTCCTGGGACCATTGGGTACCATCTGCAAACTCGACACGGCTCAACTGGTGGTAGTTGCTGTAGCCATAGGCGGTCGCAAACCAGTTCGCGATCGTCACTCGATCCTCACCGTTGATGTGCTGCAACACCAGGCTCGTACCGTCACGACTCACCTGGATATCAGACGCTTTAATACCGGCGCCGAATTGCAGTACGTCTGTGGTCCACATCGACTCCACGTCAGAGATCGTGTCCTGACCGTCCCCCAGTTCAAAGAGGTAGGTGTCGCTGCCAGTGGCGCCAATCAGCAGATCGTTACCTACACCACCGGACAGGATGTCGTTGCCATAGCCACCACTCAGTGTGTCGTCGCCTGCGCCACCACTGAGGATGTCGTTGCCGTTACCACCGTCGAGCGTGTCGTTGCCCGCGCCCCCATTGAGCGTGTCATCGCCCTCCCCACCATCCAGCGTATCGTTACCATTCCCGCCTTCGAGCACATCGTGGCCCTGTCCACCGTAGAGCTTGTCGTCGCCGTTACCGCCTTCCAGGCGGTCATCGCCGCCAAGACCACTGAGCGTATCGTTGCCCCCCAGGCCACGCAGGTCATCGTTACCATTGTCCAGACCAGTGAGGGTGTCATCTCCCTCGGTGCCGTAAGTCGTCAGAACTGCGGCCGTGAGCTGTTGCTGGCTCCACACGGTTCCATCGGCAAACTCGACACGGCTCAACTGGTAGTAGTTGCTGTAGCCGTAGGCGTTCAGGAACCAGTTCGCGATCGTGACCCGATCCTGGCCATTGCTGTGTTGCAGCACCAGATTCACGCCGTCTCGAATCACCTGGATATCCGACGCCTTGATGCCCGAGCCAAAACGCAACACGTCTGTGGTCCACATCGACTCCACATCAGAGATCGTGTCCTGACCATCCCCCAGTTCAAAGAGGTAGGTGTCGCTGCCAGTGGCGCCAATCAGCAGATCGTTACCTACACCACCGGACAGGATGTCGTTGCCATAGCCACCGTTCAGTGTGTCGTCGCCTGCGCCACCACTGAGGGTGTCGTTGCCGTTACCACCGTCGAGCGTGTCGTTGCCCGCGCCCCCATTGAGCGTGTCATCGCCCTCCCCACCATCCAGCGTATCGTTACCATTACCGCCTTCGAGCACATCGTGGCCCTGGCCACCGTAGAGCTTGTCGTCGCCGTCACCGCCTTCCAGGCGGTCATCGCCGCCAAGACCACTGAGCGTATCGTTGCCCCCCAGGCCACGCAGGTCATCGTTACCATTGTCCAGACCAGTGAGGGTGTCATCTCCCTCGGTGCCGTAAGTCGTCAGAACTGCGGCCGTGAGCTGTTGCTGGCTCCACACGGTTCCATCGGCAAACTCGACACGGCTCAACTGGTAGTAGTTGCTGTAGCCGTAGGCGTTCAGGAACCAGTTCGCGATCGTCACTCGATCCTGGCCATTGCTGTGTTGCAGCACCAGATTCACGCCGTCTCGAATCACCTGGATATCCGACGCCTTGATGCCCGAGCCAAAACGCAACACGTCTGTGGTCCACATCGACTCCACATCAGAGATCGTGTCCTGACCATCCCCCAGTTCAAAGAGGTAGGTGTCGCTGCCAGTGGCGCCAATCAGCAGATCGTTACCTACACCACCGGACAGGATGTCGTTGCCATAGCCACCGTTCAGTGTGTCGTCGCCTGCGCCACCACTGAGGGTGTCGTTGCCGTTACCACCGTCGAGCGTGTCGTTGCCCGCGCCCCCATTGAGCGTGTCATCGCCCTCTCCACCATCCAGCGTATCGTTACCATTACCGCCTTCGAGCACATCGTGGCCCTGGCCACCGTAGAGCTTGTCGTCGCCGTTACCGCCTTCCAGGCGGTCATCGCCGCCAAGACCACTGAGCGTATCGTTGCCCCCCAGGCCACGCAGGTCATCGTTACCATTGTCCAGACCAGTGAGGGTGTCATCTCCCTCGGTGCCGTAAGTCGTCAGAACTGCGGCCGTGAGCTGTTGCTGGCTCCACACGGTTCCATCGGCAAACTCGACACGGCTCAACTGGTAGTAGTTGCTGTAGCCGTAGGCGTTCAGGAACCAGTTCGCGATCGTCACTCGATCCTGGCCATTGCTGTGTTGCAGCACCAGATTCACGCCGTCTCGAATCACCTGGATATCCGACGCCTTGATGCCCGAGCCAAAACGCAACACGTCTGTGGTCCACATCGACTCCACATCAGAGATCGTGTCCTGACCGTCCCCCAGTTCAAAGAGGTAGGTGTCGCTGCCAGTGGCGCCAATCAGCAGATCGTTACCTACACCACCGGACAGGATGTCGTTGCCATAGCCACCACTCAGTGTGTCGTCGCCTGCGCCACCACTGAGGGTGTCGTTGCCGTTACCACCGTCGAGCGTGTCGTTGCCCGCGCCCCCATTGAGCGTGTCATCGCCCTCTCCCCCATCCAGCGTATCGTTACCATTACCGCCTTCGAGCACATCGTGGCCCTGGCCACCGTAGAGCTTGTCGTCGCCGTCACCGCCTTCCAGGCGGTCATCGCCACTCAGGCCGTGAAGAGAGTCGTTTCCTCCCAGGCCCCTAAGGTCGTCATTAACCTGATCCATACCAGTGAGTGTGTCGTCATCTCCCGTGCCGTAAGTCGTGATCACGGCAGCAGTTAGCTCTTGCTGTCCCCAGACAGTTCCATCCGCGAACTCAATACGGCTCAACTGTGAGTAGTTGCTGAAGCTATAGGCCGTTAGGAGCCAGTTCATGATCGTGACACGGTCTTGACCATTAATGTGCTGCAGCACCAGATTCGCACCGTCTCGACTGACCTGGATGTCCGAAGCCTTGATGCCAGCACCGAAACGCAACACGTCGGTGCTCCACATGGACTCTGCTTCATAGATAGTGTCCTGACCATCCCCCAGATCAAAGAGGTAGGTGTCGCTGCCAGTGGAGCCTATCAACACATCGTTACCGGTGCCGCCTGACAGGATGTCGATACCATACCCACCATTGAGCGTATCGTCGCCTAAGCCTCCGTTGAGAGTATCGTTACCCTCACCACCGTCCATGTTGTCGTTACCCGCACCGCCGATCAGCGTATCGTTTCCAGCACCTCCGGTTAGGCTATCGTTGCCCTCGCCGCCATCAAGCTGGTCATTGCCCGAACCACCAATGAGCGTGTCATCGCCACCCATCCCGTTTAAAACACTGTAGTAACCATCGATGCTGGTAATCTTGTCATTCGCTTCTGAGCCGACAACATCAAGTTTCCCATCTTTAAGCCACAACCCCACTTCAGAAATAATCTGATTTTTTACTTCTCCGGACAGCAAAGGGCTTTGGATCAGGTCCTGAAACTCCTCGAAGGCGTTAGTCAACGATACGGCGGATCGTTCCAGAAAAATCGCTTTGAGAGGAGACCAGTCCATACTCAGCGTTCCGCCTTCGAGCTTCATTTCGACGCTATCGATGTACGGTTTTAGGCGAGTCTGAAAAAGCAAGCCGACATAGACGGACCGACGTAACTCTTCGTATGCACGGTTGACAAAAGATGCCTGGGTTCCATCTATTCCCAGATTCGCTTCCGTAACAGTCGCCTTTCCATCTTGGGAAGAGATCAAACCAAGCCCATGAAGTGTTCCGAAAGTCATTGACAGCTGGTAGTAATTATTAACAACCACTCCAAAATTAAAGTTAAAGAAATTCTGAGAATTGAAGACTTCCAGTACCTTTATTCGTTCCAAAAGCTGCCGAGCGCCCTGCTGAGCAAGTGTGGGCGGTGCGCCACTTACATCCCATGAGTATTGAAAGCGAACGTCTAAGCCAGCCGTATCGAGTGCATCAATACGCTTGTCAAAGGTGGCATAGTTGGCACTTTTTGCCCAATCTGCAAGTAACTGGTCAATCAAACCAAGCTGCTCATCACGACTGTGCGCCTGACTGTAGGCCAACAATGTGGTTTTCAACTGATCATCCTGCATTGATGCCTCACGCAGATCGCGCACTGCACCAGAGCCAGTCATATTAGGCAAAGCCTTGACTGTCTCATCTAAAGGGATCTTGTCAGTAAACTCTCGATAGAACGGATTGGACGCCAGGTCCAGATTTGCAGCGAGGCTCTGATTGCCATTTACCGTGCCAGTATGTCCATCAGCAAAAGTAAAAGCACCGGTAGCACTGATGATATTGCCATTTGAGTTTTTATTAGAATCAGTCGATGCCAGATTTATCGACTGAATATGTAATTCATTCAGGCTTTTTAGCTCACCGGCTTGCGAGATACCATCTTGATTTTTATCTTGCCAGACAAGGACATTTTTGAACTCGGCATCTTGGGCATCGAACACACCGTCGCCGTTACTGTCCAAGTCACTTAGGGCATCAAAACCATTGCGAGCTTTCGCGCCATCTGACTTGACTGTATCGACACCAAACAGCTCACGCCCACTATCGATCAGTCCATTACCATTTCGATCAAGGACCAAGAACCCATCATCGCCCTTTACCCATCCAGTACCAGTCTTAACGCCATCACCATCGAAATCGAATGTAATACCGGTATCTGCAGAGGCCGTCTCGATTCCATCACCATCTAGATCTAGCGTAAGCGGATCAGCTCGCGGGACGAAATTTAGCGCTCCAACAAAGGAGTCGTTCACCCCACTACTTACTTCACTGCCCCCTCCAAGGCTAGATGCAAGCATGGATTTCACGCTCTTAGAGATCCAGTCATAGCCTGCACCCAAAGCCTCCTCAATAACTTCTTCAGTTGACCGTCCGGCTGACGCAAGATCTTCTATTACCTTAGCAACATCGATGTCAGGGTAAAGATCGCGCAAACCATCTGCCAGCCCATCGATATTCTCCGGTTCGGAAAGCCAATCTGACACTTCCTTTAGAACATCACTGAGCTCATCTCTTGACAACATCAACCCAAGCACAGCACTGACAATGGCGACCGGAACAGAGGCTTCAAGGACAATCGCAAATGCAGCCACGGTACCAATAATGGCCCCTGTGGCCCCCAAGATATCTTTACCAGATATGGAACCTTCGCTACCACCTTTTATTAATACACCTCCCTGCCAAATCAAATTAGAAAGCTGCAGGCCGGGGTTTTTTGCAAAAATTGCTGAAATCAGACCAAAAGAATTCGTCACACCTTCAAAAACAGTCTTTGAATCAATCAGGTCATCACCAGACTTGTTGATCATCAAGGCATCTATTAAATCTTCAAATAACTTTGTTCTCGCCACACCCAATTACCTCAAGGCAAAATTCTTTTAATAAAAACAACAACACCAAAGAAAATCAAAACCACAGAGTAGCTTCGTGCTGCCCGCACAAAACATGAGACCTTTTCCGAGAAAGGAATAACCTCAAATAACTCAGAGAACTTCACCTTCCCCATCCCTTTATCGAATTTCTCAAGATACAACTCCTGCATATACCCATAGAAAAAGATCAAGAAAAACAACAATAAACAAGCGAGATCTTTAACTCGATCACGCAAACTAACCGGAGGACCAATAGGCAGAACAAAATATAATACAAGGCTAGCAACAATCAGAAGCAAACCAAATACCGGCAGTACAGTGCCCCCCTTCTTCCGCGCCCTAAGATTCCCCATCAAATCATAAGGTTTGAATTTTTTATCCACATCAAATCTAGCCTCAATCCCAGAAGCATAGTAAGGCAAGAACAGAAGAAACCCCAAAAACATAACCAAAAAACTCATTTAAAAACCTCCACCCGCACTAGGAAATTAACCGCTAGCCAAGCAACACCACAGTCCATTTAAATAATATTTTCATCACCCCTTATCCTTGAGCAGACGAATGAAAATAAGTTTCAGGGTATGCTTCAACAGACCGAAGACGACTCAACCCACCCAACAGCGAGGCACTCATTTCCAATAAGACCATCATTCACTCCATTAATTTCCAATGGCTACTCTTGAAGTCAACACACCCAACACAAAATCATCAATGACCTTGAAATTCACATACCCCTTTGAAAATTGATAAAGAATTTCTAATCCCTGAAACGCCCGATTACCCTCACTAACATCCCCTCCACCAACATACACCCGCTGACCATCTACGCCCTTGAACCTAAATAGCTTCCTATCACCTGCCTCATAAAACTCAACACCGTCAACACTGGAAGCTAACGACATGTATTTAATACTTACATCACCACGTACCAAATCGCTCGAAATCTTGCGTACACGATCAACAACCACAGAGCCATCAATAGCCCTACCACTCAACACTTCACCACCTGGATAATTAACATAGAACGTCAAAACAGCCCCATTGAATCTAGCTTTTTTGCACTCCGCACCCGCCCCGTTGAACACCACCTTCGGGCCACTATCAAAGTAAAAATCACAGCTACCAAACGCCTTCGAGCCACACAAAAAAATGGCAGCCGTTAAGAGAAGCGGAGAGAACAATTTTGATCGCGCACACTTATCCATTCGCATTAAACTCCCATCGGAGAAAACCGGCACAGCGCGATTATCGCTCGCTCAAACTTGAACTCGCATAGGCCTCCAGAGGACTCAAGAAGTACTCGATCACGCGTCGCTTATCCGTCTTCGCCTCCGCCGTCACCGACATGCCGGGAGACAGCAAAACCTCTTTCCCTTGCACATTGACCTTATCCTTGAGCAGTCGAATACGGCTGCTATAGATCGGCCCGCGTTTCTCGTCCTCAATGGCATCGCTGGAAACGCTCACCACCTCACCATCGACTGTGCCGTACTTGGTGAAAGTGAAGGTCTCAACCTTCACGGTGACCGGCTGCCCAGGCCGCACAAAGCCAATGTCCTTGTTCTCGAACATCGCCTCGACCTCAACTGGCTGGTCACTTGGAGCAATGACCATCAGCGGCTGCGCCGCGGTCACCACGCCGCCAATGGTGTGCACCGCCAATTGCTGAACGGTACCGTCCACAGGAGCGGTCAGGCTCATCAGATGATCGCGCTGCTCGGCCTTGTTGAGTTCCTGGGTGAGTGACGCCGCCTTCTGTTCCGACTGCTGTTGCAGGTCCAGCATCGTGCGCCGCGTTTGGGCCAGCAGTACTGACCGCCTGCGCTCGGCTTCTTTTTTCGAGGCCTCGACTTCGGCGAGGCGCGATTGCTGCACGGCCATGTCCCTCTCCTGGTCCAAAAGAGCCTGCTGCTTTTCCAGGTAGGCGTGACGGGGCACGTACTGCTGCTCCAGCATCTGCTGGTAGTCCTCAGCCAGACGACGGGCGATCGGCAACGTTTTGTGCAAGGACGCCAGCGTTGCCTTGGTGGACTGTATCTCGGCGGACCGCTGTTCGATTTCTGCGTCGATCTGTTCCATCGAGCTGCGCAGTTCTAGGTATTGCCCCTGTAACCAGCGCTGGGCCGCCAGCTCTTGCTCAGGAGCCGCCTGAGGGATGCGCCCAACAAGTGAGCCAGGTTCCTTGCCGGTCTGAATGGCTTCGATCAGGGCTGTCGCACGTGCGGTGTCCACCTGGGCAGCAAGCAACTCGCTCTGCAAGCGTTTGATGTCAGCTCCGGTGGCACTGGTGTCCAACTCGACCAGCACCTCCCCGGCCTTCACAGCCTGCCCGTCGTGCACCTTGATCGATTTGACGACAGCAACCTCACTGGGTTGGATGGTCTTGCTCTTACCGCTGGCAACCACCTTCCCGGTGGCGGTGGCAACAACATCAATCTGGCCAAAAATGGACCAGAGCAAAGCCAGCAGCGCAAACAACATGATGACCCACTGGATGTAACGAGGCGCGGGGTGAACGGGCTGATCCTGTAGCGCCAACGCCGCCGGTAGAAACTGCACCTCATGGGGCAGGCGTTTGGGTGCATCCATCGACTTGCGCTGCGCCCACGCCTGTTTCCAGACACGACAATACCGTCGAAACAGCTCACGACCTGCTGAAGCTTGGCTCATGACAACTTATCCTTGTTGCAAACGGTACAGACGCGAGTAATGCCCTGCTTGAAGAGTCAGGAGTTCGGCATGACTGCCTTGCTCCACGATTTGCCCACGGTCCATGACGATGATTCGGTTGGCATCACGCACAGCAGAAAGTCGGTGAGCAATGATGATCACCGTCCGCCCTTTGCAGATCGCCTGCATGTTCTGCTGGATGATCCGTTCCGACTCATAGTCCAAGGCACTGGTGGCCTCGTCGAAGATCAGAATACGGGGGTTGCCGATCAGAGCCCGGGCGATGGCAACACGCTGACGCTGGCCGCCGGACAGGGAGGCGCCATGCTCGCCTACTACGGTGTCGTAGCCCTCGGGTAACTCTAGGATGAACTCGTGCGCACCGGCCATTTTGGCGGCGTGCATGACGGCCTCCAGCGGCGCACCGGGATCCGTCAGAGCAATGTTCTCGCGAATGCTGCGGTTGAACAGCATGTTGTCCTGCAGCACAACCCCGATCTGCCGACGCAACGAGGACACGTCCGCCAGTGCCAGGTCCATGCCGTCAACCAGTACACGCCCTCGCTCGGGTACGTACAGTCGCTGCAACAAGCGAGTCAGGGTGCTTTTGCCCGAGCCTGAGCGCCCAACCACGCCGATGACTTCGCCAGCCTCTACCACCAGCTTCACGCCACGCAGCACCTCCGAGCCCTCCGGGCGATAACGGAAGTGCACCTGGTCAAATTCGATACGTCCCTTGAGGGTGGGCAGCGCGCTGCGTGTGGCTTGGGACAGCTCGGTGCGGGTATTGAGGATATCGCCCAGGCGCTGGACCGAAACGCCCGTCTGCTGGAAGTTGGTCCACAACTGCGCCAGGCGCATGATCGGCTGGGCGACACGGCCGGCCAGCATATTAAAAGCCACTAGTTGGCCGACCGACAGTTGCCCATCAATCACCAGACGTGCCCCCAACCACAGAGTCGCCACCGTAACCAACTTACCGATCAGCGAAACGGCCTCGTTAGCGATGGTGGATAGCGTCTGGGTCTTGAAACCAGCCGACACGTAGGCCGCCAGTTGGTTGTCCCATTTGCGGGTGACCTGCGGCTCGACAGCCATCGACTTGACGGTGTCGATGCCATTGATCGTTTCGACCAGAAAGGACTGGTTCTCGGCACCGCGGGCAAAGCTCTCGTTCAGTCGAGCCCGCAACAGCGGCGTGATGAACAATGACACGATGAAGTACAGCGGCAACGACACCAGCACAATCAGGGTCAGCCACCCGCTGTAGAAACACATCACCGCAATGAAGACCACCGAGAACAGCACATCCAGCAGCAGCGTGATGGCATTGCCGGTCAGAAAGCTTCGAATGTTCTCAAGCTCCCGCACGCGTGCCACGGAATCCCCCACTCGCCGAGCCTGGAAGTACGCCAGGGGCAAGGTCACCAGGTGACGAAACAACCGCGATCCGAGCTCGACATCGATCCGGCTGGCGGTGTGGGCAAACACGTAACTGCGCAGACCACTGAGCGTAGACTCAAACAACATGATGCCCAACAGACCGATGGCCACGACATCAAGGGTGGTCAGCCCGTGGTGCACCAGCACCTTGTCCATCACTACCTGGAAGAATAACGGCGTCAGTAAGGAGAAAATCTGCAGAACCAGCGATACCAGCAACACCTCGCCCAGCAGCTTTCGATACTTGACGATGGCCGGAATGAACCACGTGAAATCGAACCGTGAAACCTCACCGGCCTGCGAGGAAGCCGATTGGACCAGAATCAGCTCACCATTCCAACGCGCCTGCAACTGCTCGGTGCTGAGTACCGTCGGGCGCTGCAGAAGCGGATCGTGGACTAGTGTTTTTTCCTGGTCGACACGGGCAATGATAAAAAAGCTACCGTCGTTCGAGCAGGCAATGGCGGGCAAAGGGGTTTGCGAAAGGCGTTCGGCGTAGGTACGGACGGCCTTGGTCTTGAGCTTTAGCTGCTTGGCAGCCAACAGGATGTCCGGCTTTGAAAATCGCTGACCTTCCGCGACATATTCGTGCGCCAATTGCTCCGGCGATGCGGCAACACTGTGAAACCTTGCCAACATGACCAGGCACGCAAGGCCAGTATCAACAGTATCCGAGGACCGAGCAGCCCCCCCGCCTTGTTCGTGCATACAACCGCATCCTTGCTAAAAGCTTCAAGCCCGTAATACCCCGTCAGACGCGGGGCAGGCAGATAATATGCGGACGGATTCAACGGCGGAAGGGCAAAACGACATCAGCCATGCATTTCCCAAACAATATTTCACTTGACACTCAAAAATATGGTTTAACGCCCGAATTAAAGGCTTTTGCTGTCTGCCCGAGGTGCTGAAAACCGCGACGAATCCAGGTTGGTGTTGGCCATTTCAGGCGGCAAAAAATCGCGCTGCGGGTCATAGTCCGCCTTCAGGTACTGGGCCAGGCTCTGCAAGTCTGCAGGACTGAGCGTGCCAGCCGACTGTTTCAGGCGAAGGTTGTTCAGGATGTAATCGTACCGGGCGTTGTTGTAGTCACGGACCGAGGTGAACAACTGCCGCTGGGCATTGAGTACGTCTACCGTGTTGCGACTGCCGATATCAGCGCCGACCTTGGTAGCCTTGAGCGAGCTTTGGGCCGACAGAATAGTTTTTTTTCGGGCCCGAATCTGCTCGATGTCCGAATTGACAGCGCGATAAAACCCTCGGGTATTGAGCACCACGTCCCGGCGCTGCCCTTCCCTCTGTTCCTCACTCTGGCTCAGCTTCTTGTAAGCCTCCCGAGCCTGGGAACTGGTTCGGCCACCGCTGTAGATCGGCAAGTTGACCTCAAAGCCAATCGAGCTTTGGGTGACGTTGTCACGATAACCGTCCCGACCAAAGTCGCTAGGGTTGCTGTAGCCGAAGCTATCGTTGTCGCCCTTGCGGTAAGAGGCCACTGCATCCAGTGTCGGAGCGTGCCCAGCCTTGCGCTGGGAGAGCACCTGTTCAGCCGACTCAACGGCCATGTCACTGGCCTGCAGTTTGAAGTTCTGTTTCATTGCGGCATCGACCCACTGTTTGGCGTCGGCTGGAACCGGTGCCAGCACTGGCAAATGATGCTCAATCCCTTCGATGCTGGTGTAGTCGTGATGGGTCAGATGGACCAGTTGTTCGAAGGCATCGTCGACCTTGCGCGCCGCCAGTTCCCGATTGGCTTGGGCATTGTCGTAGGCAGCCTCTGCATCGAGCACGTCGGTGATGCTGGCCAAACCACCTTTTAGGCGCCCGCGGGCCTGTTCCATCTGCTGTTTGAAGGCAACCTCTTCAGCCAGCGCCGCAGCATGGGTGTCAGAGGCGCGCAATGTCTCGAAGTAGGTCTCGGCGGTTTTCAGGATCAGTTCCTGCTCCGTCGCTGACAGCTCGATAGCGGCCTGGGAGACACTGGCCTTGGCGGCCTTCAGACCATACCAGGCATCCGCCCGAAACAGTGGCTGCCTCAGGTTGGCCTGGTAGGTAGTCCCACTGCGGGCGCGGGTCAGCTCGGGAGCATCGCGCTCCAGTCGAGTCGACTCGATCGTTGCACTGGTGTTGATTGCCGGCAACAGGTTGGCGCGTGCCTGCGCAATCGCTTCCTGTTGTGCTTCGAAGCCGGCCCGGGCAGCCTTGAGTTCGGCGTTGTTCGAGACCGCCTCGCGATAAACCGACATCAGTTCGGCGCGGTCAGATGGGAGCGATTCCAGTTGAGCTGCCAGTACACTGACAGGCGTCAAACACACCATCAACCAGACGCAATACCTGCGGGTCATGAACAAGTCCTTTTGTGAGGCCAAAAAACGAGAAAGGGGCACAGTGGCCTCGCGGGCGAGCACGCTATGTCAGTGCATGCGGCAAGTCAATTTCATCACACTCAGAAAGAAACGAAATAGTCCTGCGAAATACGGTGGGCTGCAAGTCTACGCATAGCTCGCTGCGCGATCTTCAGAAATGCTGAAAAAGGTGTTTTTCCATTCCACCAAAGAAGAGATTCGTACTCAGGCGCTCAACCAAGTGGGTGGTCTGATGAGCGCCCAAGCCACTTAGTGACGCAGGGCAGTTGTACGATCCTTAATGGGATCAAGAAAGCTACCAAGACTAAAAGCAATGGCTGACACCAAAGGAGGCAGTACTAGCGTGCTGTGCATTGCGCCAAAGAAGACACTAAGGCGGTACAGTTGGTTTTCGTAAATACCTCGCGTGGACTGCCCCACATCAGGTCCGAAAATTACTGTCGAGATCAGACCAGCACAAACCAACAGCCCGGCAAACGATATCCAGCTTTGCCGATAGCTCGAGACTCTGAAGAAGGTGAGAAAACTTCCCTTTAGCGAGAACCGACAAAATAGACACACCCACACCATCATGCAGGTCAACAGCATAAAGTCTTTTTCGTAGATCCAGGCAGCTTTTTTCAAAAAGTCCAACTGACCGTTAGCAACAAAGTAGCTCTCTGCACGGGCAATGACAGGCAACCAACGGTGCAAATCGCTGTCGAGCGCTATGTCGCTATAAAAAATACCCAAGCTGGTCAACCAAGAAATAACCCAATAGGTTATCCAGCCGTACAGCAAAGCTTTAAGCCCCATCCCTGAATTCCTTCCACCACATTTCAAATACGCGTACAGCACCTGATCAGCAACTTTTGCGCTGCAGCAACCGGGCCGATAATGCAAACCAACACCAATCGCAAACGATAATCGCTGTTGACAAGGGGTAGCCATCTTGGCATACATGCCGGCTTTTCGCCATAGGTCTCTTCGTCAACGCATCATGAAGACACCCAAAGGACAGGGTCAGGCGGCTAGGACGTCATGATGGGTTAGCCATCATGCGCGCAAGTCATCCGGCGTGTGGATGAGTAGAAGGAAATAAACGTATGGCCTTTACAGCCAAGGAAATCGAGCAAGCCAAACTCATCTCGGATCTTGTAACCGCGATGGGAAACTCGCTCAAAAACAACGGAAATCCGAAACTGAAGGCCTTGGGTGAGGCACTGGCCAATTCAGGAGACATCGGCGGTATATTGTCCGACTTTGCCAGTATGGCTGAGTCGACGGAGGACATTGCGAGTGTGCTCGATAGCGCGGCAAAAGTTTCCGCCGGGATGTTGGGGACTGTGGCTGGAGTGGCGGCACTAGAAGCCCTGATTACCATGTCGGTTCCTTTTGCCTTAGGGATCGGCGCCCTTACTACGGTATATCCCATCGTGGGAACCCTCGCATTAGGCGGCTTCCTCTACGGCGCCGGATGGGCTGGTAGCAAAGCAGCCGAAGGGATCTATGGTTTGAGCAAGCTAGCGGCAAGTGACTGGAGCAAGCAAGCGGCAAGAACTGTCTATACATTCATGAAGCTCAACCCAGCTTCGCTACCCGAAAACTTCGATATCAATCGACCGCCAGTGCTGGAACTCGACGTAACTTACGTCAATGGGCACTATGATGGGTATAACATCGAAGAAGGTACTCAGAGGTTTATTGACAACTATCAGCGAGGCTTGGACCGAGGCTTCCTTCAGCAGGCACAAAATCAAATCAATAATTTTAACTTCTCACTTTCAAGCCTGATCAAGCCAGGCGATGATTTCCTTCATTATGACAAAAATGGCCTGCTCCAGTGGAATGGAGGTTATAACGCACTTCAAGATTACGCGTTCAATCGTGGTGGGCTTGATCTCTCAGGCAGCGACAGTTGGCAAAGCGCTTTCAATGAAAAACTGACCAATCTGGTCGACTCGGCCAGAAATATGGAAGAGTTCATTAATAACAATTACGGCCGGGCTAACGAAGCGTTGGCAGGTCAGGCCTCCGCTCTTGCTGACAGAGCCGGTGAGACATCTAGCATCATTCAGGACGCACTAGCGGAGCTGACACCGCTGGCGTTTGACCTCAGCGGAAATGGGATTGGGACACGCTCAATTTTCGATGGCATCAAGGGCTTCGAATTTATTCCAGGAGAAAAAGGTGCCTACCACGGCTGGCTAGATGCCAACAGTGGGTTCCTGGCCCTGGATCGTAATGGCAACGGCACGATCGATGATGGAACCGAGCTGTTCGGCGGCCCAACAGAGGATGGTTTTACTGCTTTACGCCGACTTGACTCCAATGGTGATGGGCATATCGATGCCTCCGATGAGCTCTTCGAAAAGCTACTGGTTTGGCAGGATACCAATCAGAACGCCATTTCAGACGAAGGAGAACTCAAGACGTTGCGCGATGCGGGCATCAAATCGATTTCGCTGAATGACGTTGAGAGTACCCATCGCCCCGACATGAACGGCAACACTATCAAGTGGATCTCCGAGTACACCTTGGAATCGGGCGAGACCCGCGAGATCGCAGACGTCTATTTCAGCTACAGTAAACCGGCTTCGGCGGTGTCAGATAAGCCAACGACTAACAGTTCGATCGATCCGGTCGTGGAACAGCAGACACAAATGTTGATCAGCAGCATGGCCGCGTTCAGCCCGTCGGCTGGTGGCGAAGCACTGCAATCCACCAATCCGTCTGAACCGCTCAATGTACAACTAGCGGTCATTTGAGGGCCATGGCAACCGCTGTCGCGTCAGCGGTTGCCTACCAGTCCGGGAAAATTCGTAAGCAATCGCCTTCCCCCTTAGGAGACAAGCATGGATGCTCATAAAATCAAGAATCACAGCGACGTGACTGCCGATCCATTTCCTGATGTTCAGAAGGTTCTTGGAGATGATCTCGCCGCGCTTAAGAGCAGGATTTTCCATCTATTTTCCATCAGGTTCGAAATAGTCCTGCCCCACGAAATGGCAAAAACTCAGAAGATTGTCGTTTCTGTTCACCCCGACAACGCAGCGGATGATCACTTCTCACTGAGCGAGTGCTTCCAATACCTGGGCATACGATCCAGAGAGCGGGTGTTCATCAACTGGGGCCGATTCGATGACATCGACGCCTTACGCACCACGGACCTCTTCAAGGTGTTCTCCAGCATCTGGTACCCAGGTGTTGACGACATTGAGATCTTCGACGAGAGCCTGAATTGGATGGTGGCGATCGCTCACGACGGCACGGTGGCGTTGAGGTTTGGCCCCTGAGTGCCAGCAATCAAACACTGCGCTTTCTTGAAGGCCAACCCATACGTCCCAACCGCCAACTCAGGTGGCCTACTGCCTGCGCAAGGTGCAAAAGGGTTTCGGAACGGATCCACAGCGGCCTCAAGAATACTGATCTCTACACAAATAGAGCTATGTCTAGCTGAGTTCACTATACATAGCTAGATATCTATATATTTCACTAGAACTGCTGAACTGAAGGACCCAATCATCTACTCGGCTCAGGATTGCAGGGCCTCGCCTAACGTTCATCAGCCATTCATCTACTTGGGCTGATCAGAACGGCATCAAGGTTAGTGACAGCGCCAAGCAGCGTCGATAAACAAACGAGCGAGTCGCGTTTTCCCACACGAGATAGAGCCGCGCCTGAACCTTTTCCCGCACAGTCTCCTTCACCAAGCACCGGCTTGATATTTGTCGTACGTCGCTCACCAAAACTGTGGAAACAGCCCGTTGCAGATGGACTTTTGACAGCCCTCCTGAGCTTGTCCATTGTGAAGGCGCGTACTGCTGGCCTTGTCAGCAACATGCCAATGTAGCCGGGATCTGAGAGCTACGATGCGCCATTGCGCATGATCCATGCTCAGGTCGCCAAGCTTCCGGTAATGCGACCGATCGACTGCCATTGCGGTCGAGGAAGCACTGCTGTTCTGAATGTTTTCCCCCCATACGGGTCATGCCCGTATGGGCAGGCCCTCCCCTGTGAAATCTGGAGGTCTGAATGAAGACACAAACAACGATGTACCAAGCACTGTTGGCGGCTGAGTGTTGCGACACACACGCCACGTTGATCCTGCAGACACTGGATATCCCGAAAGATCTGCGACTGCTCTTTGAACCGGGCAGGCTGCTGATGACCGACGGAGTCCAGGCGCTTCAAGCCGTAGGTCTACTCGACGGCCTTCCCTACCTGATACGGCATCTGCTGTGCGACTGGGGAAACCTCAAGGCTGCACAATGGGCGGTCAACCTGCAATCGCTACAAAACGGTGAAGGACTGCTCTCGATCTATTACGCCGGTGGCAATGACGAAATCTGCCTGTACCTCTACAGCGCCCCAAGCCGGGCCTTTACGTTGATGTTGCTGGCAGACGAGCTTGACTGCATGCAACACCTGCAGACCCACAGATAATTTAATCTGACTGTTCGCCTACTCACCGTCACCGGTGAGTAGGCTTTTTGCGATGCCAGACGGCGTTCAACAACGATCGATCGTTCTCGCGGTGGCCTGAGGCAAGCCGGCACAGTTCACGGTGTCGCCTGCCGCAGAGCGATGAATTGCTTTCTCGGTACCACTGCCAAACCTCAGACCAGGTCGTCGGAAATCCACTGTTGGATCTGGTTCCAGATCATCGCCAAGTTCAAGGTCGGCTCGCACTCGGTCATCAGCATCGCGACATGCAGCACCGAGCGCGGATCGTTCGGGTGGGTGCCCTGCTCCTTGGATATCCGTCGCCAGTGTTCCCACAGGCGCATTTCATCATCATGACCAATGAGTGGCCAGCGCCCCCGGCGGTGCTCAAGGCCCAGCATGTTGCGGCGCACGGCAACCTCTTTGGGCGGCAGCCCAAAGAGCTGGTGAAGCATGGGAGAGCTGGCGCCGAGGGTGAGAGCCCGGCGGATCAGTCCCTCCTCGTCATCACTCCGGACATGGGCCATCAGGCGCTGAACGACATCGCTGTCGACCAGCAGCTTGAACCAGGGCACCGGCGAATTCACCAGGGCCCCGACGCAACGGGGATCGATCAGGGCCTCCAGGTCCCGCTCCTGAAACCCCATGGCCAGACAATTGCGCAACTGGCCGCTCTTGATGTTGTTCATGATTTGAAAGGCGACAGCCATATTCAAAGGGTGCATATCAACCACTCCATGGTCAGTGATGGCCCGCGCGCGGGCCGGTGTGTTTCAAGCAAGGTACGCCTTTGGGCGAGGCTCAGGTTCGCCTGTGCGCCCAAATTCGAAGCCCAGGATTTCAGCGCCTGCAAAGCCTTCGATGTGGCCGACCAGCTCAAGCAGCAGGCCGTCACGCCGGCGTGCCTGCACGCTGATTTTGAGCAGGATCTGGCAGGTCTTTTCAGCGGTGTGTTCAGGACTCATGTCCATAGGTGAGTACTCCCTGTGATGCCTATCGCCTCCATCTGCGACGGGCTTGATGGATGAGCAGGCCGTGAGGCTTCACCCAGGCAGTGCGCGATGGGCCCCATGACGGGAGCGCCCTTCGCCTGCCCTGCTGCTCAATTGTGTGTTGCCCATGAATATGTAGTTGCTGGGACCACAACCCTCTGTAGGGCAAAGCATCGCGCCAGCGAGGAAAAGCAGGCGTCGTGTGTGAGGCATTGTGGGAGGCCCTTGGCCGGTGGAACGCTGGGGCAGTGATTGGCTCGCAGGCCTAAGCCCTGGAGGGTTGCCAGCCGAAGACTTGAACAGGGCAGTCATCTATTGGGTGGAGCTGATCCTGGCAGAGAGTCGTCGCCAGCGTTTGAACTCACCGCCAATGCCCGCTGAGCAGCACCTGGAGCGCGATGTCGGCCAGCAGGCTACCGCGCGCGTGCGCCTTTGCTGCCAGAGGAATCAGCCATGTCTGACCGATGCAGCGCGCGCCTTCCTGCGCCTGTCGAGGATGGCGTTCAAAAGGCGCAGGCGCGCTTTCGCACAGCGTGTCTGCGCCGGCAAAAACTTGTTGCAGTGGGTGTTTTGACAGCCCTGGGTGGGGGTGTTCATTGTGCAGGGGCGTACTGCTGGCCTTGTCAGCGACATGCACAGTAGCTTGGGATCGGAGGAGCTACGATGCGCCATTGCGCATGATCCACCCCATCGGTCGCCAAGCTTCCAATGATGCGACCAACCGACGGCGATTGCGGTCGGTGGAAGCATCGCTGTTCTTGTTTTCCCCGCACGGGTCTTGCCCGTCGGGGCAGGCCCATCCCATAAAATCTGGAGGTCTGATGAAACTGGATATGGCGCTCTACAAAGCCTTGGTCGCCGCCGGTGTCCCGGAGAAAAACGCACACGATGTGAGTGAAGCCCTGGAGTTCGAAAGAACCTCATTGCTCGCCAGCAAAACCGATGTCACCGAGTCTCGTCATGACCTGAAGCTGGAGATTACGGCGTTTCGCGCAGAGATGAAGTCGGACCTGTCGAAGATTCTGCTCGACGCCTCCACCCTGCGCGGTGAGTCGAAAGACACAGCCTTGGCGCTCAATACGAGCCTGATGATGATCAACACCAAGATGGACGCCATGAGCCACAAGCTGACCGTACGGCTGTTTCAGTCGTTCGCAGCCCTGGCGCTGGCGCTCGGTACCGTGACGGCCCTGAGCATCAAGTACCTGGCCTAACCCTCTGCTTCAACCCACCCACGCGGGGAATGTCTCCCCGTCGGGCGAGAGGTTCTCCGCGTTTGCCTTTGTGAACAGGAGAATCCCCATGGAAAAAATACTGGACGTGCTGCGGCCGCTGTTTCCGTTTGTCCGTAACCCCTACGCACCCCATTCGTTTCTGCGACTGGATGCGTTTCACAAGCAGTTCACCGTCGTCTGTACCGGCGAGATGAAACTGCCACTCAACGATCATGGCTTGGGCTATCGCCAGGTCAGTGCGGAATACACCATGGGTCATCGTAGCTCGATCGAGGACGCCATCCGCTTCTGTACCTCGAAGTTCCACGACCTGTATGTCTACCCGCAGATCAAGGCCGGTGCAGCGTTTGAGCCGCATCTGGTGGAGATCTTCTACACCGCGGGCAAGGCCTACAGAGCCAGCTCCCAAGCCTTGGGCCTGGGCGTTCCCTGCGTTCTGTGGGGGGTGGTCGAGGAGTCGGAGATCATCTGGCGCCGCCCTGATGAGGTGGTGAACGAGATCCACGAGTTCCAGTACTGGCTGGATACGTTTCAGCGTCAGTTCACCGCAGAGACCTGCACCGACGAGGTGGACATCGCCAGGATCGTCGGCCGAGCAGCCCCGGAGCTGAAGAAGTTTGCCGATCGGCTGAAATGGCGGAACTTCGCGCTCAAGGCGCTCGATCAAACGGGCGTGTCCTGCGTGACGGAGCAGTACCCCTCCAGCAGTGGCCGTTGAGACAAGATCGCTGCACAACCCTGCAGGTCAGGCCCCGCGCCTGACCTTCTGAAACACCCTCACCTCAGCCCGACTCTGTCGGGCTTTTCTTTTGTGCCACGCCCCGGTTGGTGACCACCCTCACCTGACCGAGTCTGGACCTGATCGCAGTGCCCTCATCCGCTTCAAACGCTGTGCGCCCTGGACGTGTGCTGCTCGGCAAAACGCTCCAAGGCGGGTCTCGTTTCTGCGGCGTAATAGCCCCGTCGATGTGCAAGCCTGTGCCCCATCTCACGTGAACACGCCTGGGCGCTCACCTCCTGCCCGCCCCGCTGCCGGCATCTGCCGAGCGGCAGGCGCTCACGCCCCTTGAGCGCGGATGCCCATGGCCAATACGACTGACACCGCAAAGAACCAGCAAGCCTACCGTGAAAAGGGGCCGATCAGCCGACTATTGGGCCTGCCCTTCACCCTCCTCGGCATCCTGATGGTGGCGCTGTTTTTCAGCATCGTCAGCGAGTGGGTCGGCCTGTTCTTTTTCTGGCCCGAGGAAGGCTGGCGCCATTCCCAGGACATGCTCAACAGTGAATTGACCTGGATCTCGACGGCCTTCCCCAACAGCCTGCTGCTGAACGAAGTGGAGCAAAACGCCCGCTGGATCATCGTGCAGGCCTATGAGTGGGGCTTTGAGAAAACCGGCCTGATCGAGTGGATCGTCCAACCCGCCCAACAGACCCACCCCGCGATGGCCGGACCTCAGCGGCATCTGCTAAAGGCCTATGCGTACCTCGAAGACTATGGCCTGGCGGCCGTGTACGCCGTGCTGACCCTGCTGGCGCGCGTGATGATCCTGATCCTTACAATGCCGATGGTGCTGGTCGCAGTCTTTACCGGTGCCGCAGATGGCCTGGTGCGCCGAGACCTGCGACGCTTCGGCGCCGGCCGTGAGTCCGGGTTCATCTACCACCGGGCCAAGATGCTGATCATGCCGCTGTGGGTGGCGCCCTGGATCATCTACCCGGCCCTGCCCATGACGGTCAATCCCATGCTGGTGCTACTGCCCAGTGCGCTGGCCCTGAGCCTGGTGGTGAGTATCACCGTGGGCAGCTTCAAGAAGTACCTGTAAGCACGGTAAGGAAGATCGGCGATCTTCATCGCTCCAGCGCTGACCACACCCCAGCAGGCAACGTGGGACAGCACTGGAACGAAGTTCCATGCGCTCGCTACCCCACAGACAATAAACCGACGATGCCCCTGCCCGGTGGGTTCGGGCCGTATCCTGGCGCTAAAACTGACCGGTCCGATCCAGTTTTCTTGCTGTTGCTCCTCATGTCCTACGGCACGCTCGGAGAACTTTCTTTGAGCGGAATGCCCCGATGCCTGCTGTCATCCCCCTCCCGCGCTACATCGCACTCAGTCTCGTCCTCAGCCTCAAGGCGACCATGGCGCAGGCCGAGCCCACGGCTCAAGAACGCACGCTGCTCAGTGCCTGGCTGCGCCAGCTCGACACCCTGACCCAACAGGTCCACACCCGTGCGGCCCAGCCCGTCGATGAGCAGGCGCGTTTTCACTTCGACTATCCACGCCTGGCCGCTGATCTGGAGTTGATCCAACAGGGCATCGAGCACTACCTCACGCCCTCGCGCGCCCAGCCCCGGGCCTTGCCTGAATTGACCGGCCACTACACCCAGTCCACCGAGGCCATGCCATGAGCATGACGGACTTTCAGCTCAAGGCCTTTGGCGCCATGGGCGGCTTTACCCCTGCGCAAACCACCGCCTTGCTCTGTGGCCTGGTCCTGGCGCTGGTGTTTGCCGCCTGGGCCATTGGCAGTGCCTACCGCGCGTGGGCTCGCGGACAACTGTCACAGGGCCGATGGGCGGAAATCACAGCCAAGGTGGCGCTGATCTACATCCTGCTCACCCTGCTCCTGCTCAATTGATTTCCCGACACACACTCAACCACGCCATGGAGGCACTGATGAACCGCTTCTCCTCCCTCAAATCCCATTCCCATTCCCTGGCTCGCCGGGTCATCACCCTGGGTCTGCTCACCAGCCATCTGCTATCGCCTTCGCGCAGCCTTGCCGGGCTGCCCGAGTTGGAAACCCCCAGCCGACCGGGCACCGGCATCATCCAGACCCTGCAAAACCATGCGTATGACATCGTTTCGCTGATCGCCCTGCTGATTGCCGCGGCCTCGTTCTGCGGCGTGGCCTACCACGCCTACACCACCTACTCCGACGTTCAGAGCGGCAAAAAGACCTGGGGCCAGTTCGGCCTGACCTGCGGCGTCGGCGCCGCGCTGCTGGTGATCAGTATCTGGCTGCTAACCAAAGCCACGTCGGTGCTGTGAGGAGAAACCGCCATGACACATGATGCTGACCATTACCTGCCCGACGGAACCATTCGGTTTCTGCCCTCACGCCTCAATCACCAACCGGTCATTGTGCTGGGGCTCACCGCTGACGAAATGTGGCTCACCGTGATCGCCGCCACCCTGGTGGGGGCCTGTCTGGGTACCGCCGCCGCCATCGGGTTCAACAGCATTGCCCTGGCCCCCACGGGGATTGTGCTGAGCATTGGCGGCGGCCTGTTGGTCGGCGGCAGGCTGCTGCGTCGGCACAAGCGCGGCAAGCCCCAGACGTGGCTGTACCGTCATCTGCAATGGCGCCTGGCACTCGCCTGGCCCTGGCTGGCTCCCTGGATCGGCGCAACCGGTCTGGTGATGCGCTCGGGGCTCTGGAGCACACGCCGGAGCCCTGGGGCATGAGTCGCTTCAAGAACGAGGTGAACCGACTGCAGGCCCATGTCACGTCCCTGCGCATCGGCTGCGCGGTGCTGCTGGGCACGACGTTGCTCTCGGGACTGGGCTGGTGGGATGCCCCACGCAACCTGACCATCAACATCCCGCCCGACCTGCGCTCAGGCAGTACCCGCAAATGGTGGGAGGTGCCGCCGGAGTCGGTGTACACCTTCGGGTTGTATATCTTCCAGCAGCTCAACCGCTGGCCGGCGGATGGGGAGAAGGACTATCCCTCGGCCATCCATCGGCTATCGGCCTACCTGACCCCCAGTTGCAAATCCCAGCTGGAACAGGATGCCCAGAAGCGTCAGATCGCCGGTGAATTGCGCAACCGCACCCGTGGGGTGTTCGAGCTTCCGGATCGTAACTACGGCCGCTCTCCTCAGCTACGCGTCCAGGTGCAGGGACGCGATCAGTGGCTGCTGAACCTGGATCTGGCGACCGAGGAGTTCTTTGGCTCGGAGCGGATCAAGCAGACCTTCGTGCGCTACCCCATCAAGGTGGTGCGTCGCGATGTGGACCCGGAAACCAATCCATTCGGCCTCGCCATCGATTGCTACGACGGCGTCCCCAAGCGCCTGTCCGCAGGCTCATCAGGGACGGCTGCAAGCGCGCAGGACGCAGAGGGTTGAGGCCTCGATTACGGTACGGCCTGCGCTCTGGCTGCTCGGTTACACCGCCCAGGCGGTCGAACTGATGACCTATGACCGTCTGCCCCAGAACGTACCGCTGCACCTCGATTCACCGCACCCGCAGAGCAACTTCATCCGTGCGGCCTTTCAGCCTCCGTGCGTGGGGTCGGCGCACCCGAGTCGTGACACCTCATTGGTGTATCGGGTCATGCGCAGACGCGACCTGGCGCAGGCCCTGCTGCCCGTCGTCAGTGCGCCCGCTGCCCCTGCGGGGCCCAACGCTGTAGAGGGACTTCCCCAATGAAAAGTAATGCCCTGTTCAAGTGGCTGCTGCTACCCGTGGTAGCGCTCGCGCTGTTTGGCCTGATCAAGGCCTGCAGCAGCCAGCAGAGCGCCTCCAATGACTCTGATCCCCATCAATACCGCCTCACCCCTGAGGAAATGAAGCAACTGGGCATCGACGGCGACACGCCGCATGACACGGTCGCCACCCTGGTGGCCCAGACCAAGGCCATGCGCGAGGAACTCAAAACCCTGCTCTCGGAAAACCGGCAACAGAAAGAGGAAAACGATCGCCTGAGGCTACGCGAAAGCGAGGTGGATCTGCGGATCCAGAAGGCCGTGAGTGCCGAGCGGGAGCAAATGGGCAACGGCGGTCGACCAGACCTGAGCCCGCAGCAGAAAAAGCACCTGCTGGACGATCTCAGGCAGGCGCTGTCGACCGAGTTTCTCAGCAAGTCGAGTGAGGACCTGCCGATTGGCCTGGGGCTTGAGGCTGGCGACAGTGCATCATTCTCCACGGACGAACACGAGCTGATCTGGATCGAGCCTCAGGATGCGACCGCTGTCGACGCCAATGGCAAACCCCTACCCACCGGTTCCGGCCAGCCGGCAAAGGGGGTGAGCTTCCCCAACGCCTTCATCGAGCCGCCCACCCCAGGCCAGCGCCAGCTCAAGGACAGTACCGCCCTGGAGGGCGGCAATCCCACCGCCAGCGCACAGAAGGCCCCCGCCAGGGCGGTCTACACCCTGCCGGAAAACAGCACCCTGACCGGCTCCATCGCCATGACAGCCCTGATCGGCCGGGTCCCGGTGGACGGTGTGGTCAATGACCCCTACCCGTTCAAGGTGCTGATCGGCCCGGACAACCTCACCGCCAACGGCATTGACCTGCCGGATGTGGCCGGTGCGGTCCTCAGTGGTACCGCCGCCGGCGACTGGACCCTGTCCTGCGTGCGCGGCCATATCGTGAGCCTGACCTTTGTCTTCAACGATGGGCGTATTCGCACCCTGCCCGCGCCCCAGAAGCTGACCGGTCGCCAGGGCAACAGCGCCAGCGGCAATGCCGCACCGGGCAAGATCCAGGGCGGTATCGGCTGGCTCAGCGATCCCTATGGGGTGCCGTGTATCGCCGGTGAACGGCGCTCAAACGCCCAGCAGTACCTGGGCACCAAGAGCCTGATCACCGCCGCCGGCGCGGGGGTGGCCAAGCTGCTTGAAGCCGATCAGCCCGATGTCAGCAACGTGGTCGCACCGGGCGGCAGCGCCGTCAAGACCGGACCTTCGGCGCTCAACAGCATCCTCTCCGGGGGCGTGAAGGACATCGGCGACTGGGTCAACAAGCTCTACGGCCAGGCCTTTGCCGCGGTCTATGTGCAACCCGGCGCCCAGGTGGCCGTGCACCTGGATCAGCAACTGGAGATCGATTACGAACCCGAAGGCCGTCAGGTGCGGCAGTTGGCAGGAGCCTCCCCTGCCGACAGCCTCGATTAAGGCCATGCCCGGTTTATTGATGAGCGCGCTGCGGGTCAGCGGCTGCGCCACCGACAAGGACCAGTTGCTGCCCCACGGTCCGCACACTATGGTTGACATATGGGACGGTCGGTCCCCAGAATCACGCCGCCTGCGCCTGCTGGAAATGGCCGACGCCATGGACATGTTCTGCCAGGGCGTCAATGTCGATCTGTTCAACCGCGACGGCACGCCCTGGCCGGAAGCCGACATCACCCTGGTGGACCTCGCGACCTACGCACACGAGGGCTACAACGCGCAGTTGGTCCTCTCCAAGTCGATGGAGGTGCTGTTTCGTGCGGTACCGCCCAGCCTCTACCTGATCATGGCCATGACCGCACCGGAAGAGAAACCCGAGCGCTTCGAGCTCATGAAAACCCAGGGGCTCAGTGAGCTGGAAGCGGCCATGGCCATGGCGCGCCGGATAGATCAGGCCCGTGGGATTTCCAACACCACGATACTCAAGGGTGATACCTGAGTGCGCGGGTGGCGGGCCGCTCTTAGAGCTTGATGGGGTTCTTGTAAGCCGGCCTGCTGGTCTTCTCGATCATTTCATCCTTCAGCATCGCCAGGGCACAGTTAGCGAGGGTGAGCACGCCAATCATCCAGCACAAACGCACCATTTGATCTTGAGTGAGCGTCACCACCTCATCCGATAGGAAAAAGATGCCAGCGGCTACGCCTAAGCCTGTTCGGGTAATGGTCAACAGACCGGTCCCTACTTCAGCGATGAGCTTATGAAAAAAGCCGAATACCTGCGTACCCCGATCTGAACCAAAGCGCATCACGTACTTGAAGACAAACAACAAACCATAAGGAATCAACATCCAACCAAAGTATTCAATCAATGGCCCGATTGCCAGAAGCCCCGACACCATCTCTTCGAAGTCCTTGGAAGTTTTGCTGAACACCCAAATCGGCAACGTACCCAGCAGAAAAGCAAAGCCCCATTCGGCTGGAAGCTTACTGATCAGCTTCAGGGTGTCACCTTTAAAATTGCTAGCCCTTTTTCCCATGCTCGCTCCTCAAATGCATGCCCTTCAGAGAGCACAATACCAAGAACGAGCGTTCGCACGTCACCAAAGCCAACACCGTCATCTTCCACCCCAGACAGACCGACTGCGCGGCATGTTCGGTGAAAGCCAAGTGCTGCCCGAGCACTTCGATTCGCAAGATTGCTCACAGCGTCCATGAAGCTGCTCGTGATGTGGCTCGGCGCATTGCAACGACAAGGTGCTCCACTGCCCCACTGTCGAGGTGCTAGTGGCCATGTGCGGACAGGGGCGATGGCCTGCCACTTCGCTAAACATCGATAGTTATTGCGCTGGGGCTCCCCATTCATGGTGATCGGTGGCGTGGACCCGACACCCAAACCATTTCACAATTAACCGGCGGCGCCTCGCTTGAGAACCGATCACCTGAAGCGCCACGACGATCGTCTGCCAGGCAATGAGCGTAGGGCCACGATCATACAATCGTGACCGAACGGGTGGATCTGAACAGGACGCGCAGCGCCGACGCGGTCCGTTGTACATGCCTAATCGAATGAGGGTGGATCATTTTGAAAAAAAGCGAGCTTCCAGTAAAAGTCTGCGTCACCTGCGGCCTTCCCTTCACTTGGCGCAAGAAGTGGGCTCGCTGCTGGGAGGAGGTTCGTTATTGTTCGGAACGCTGCCGGCGCACCAAAAAATGAAGCCCCTCAAAAGTGCGTGGACGCCCATCAATCTGAAGGTCATCGGAACCTGTCTGCGCTAGAAGCCGTTATCCATTCTTTCGCCTTCCCGGCGTCGTTTTGCCGGCGCACCACCACCTCAAGAAGAGGTGATGCAGGTCACGCGCGTGGGGGTTCAGCAATACGAGCTTGGAGATTAGCGAGCAAGATGGGACCTGCTCGCGAACGGTTGCCTAGCTCAAATCATGCAGATCTCGGCCCAACGGACGTGTTAGAGACCACTCGGAGAACCTCACCCTCAAGCCCTCACGCTCCGGTGTGCAGCACATCGGGCCCACCTGGTAATGGTTTGCCTTTGGAAACGGTGCCAGTCTGAGAAGCGGCCAGACTTTCCCATCGGTCGAATACTGCACCCGCAGCACACCGTCAGAGACCGTTACACGCAGCCAAAAGCTGGTGGGGTCTCCCGTAAAGTGAGCGGGCGCCCAGTCCGACTGGCCTTGGGTCAGGACGCTGCTGATCATCGGGTTCCCGTCGTTGAACTCGATGCCCGCTTTTACCCACGTCTGCTCATTGAGTCTGACCATCAGGCCCGCTTGATCGTACAGCTCACGAAAATCGGCGTTCACCCTGACTTGGGCGGTAAAGTCTCCCTCGGTTTCAAAGGCCAGCAGGTGTCCGCTGTCCCGTATGAAGCCATAGTGGGTTTCACGCCAGAAATCGGTCTGCAGGCTCGTCATTACCTCCAGTGAGCCGTCTGGGTGGGTGAGATAATGCTTGGGTTCATTGAGCCAGTGGGCCTTGACCCAGACCGATTCATCAAAACGCTGAACGATCGCTGCGCTTGTCTTTTTACTCGTCAAAATGTCCTCCATGATTTGACTCTCGCTATTGGTTTCTTAGGAATACCTCCCGACGTCCTCTGTCAGACACGGAGCTGGTCGAATAGCTCTTGCAGAAAGATATCGCCCTCCACTGAATCTGACAGCAAATAACGACCCGACCAATGATCCCAGCCCGCTGTGAGACTGAACTCGGCACAGTGGAAGGTTGGATGAATTTCTTCATCCATGCCTATGACGGAGGCGCCCACGCGCGTGAATCCTCGGCGCGTTATCAATTCGTCTTCCAGCGATCGCCAGCACGTCTCTGGCCACCCGTTGACATCAAGTGACAGATGACCGTTAGCTGCCTTATGGAGAGTCGGACTCATCTTCTATCGTCCAAGGGGTGATGCGAAGGTAACGCATAAATACGGCGGCGACCTAATCAAGCGTGCCGATCAGATTTCGCTTGCTGCACAAGCCACTGTTTCGGGCTGCCGGCGGTTGCGACAGGAACAGCTCATTCGGTACCCGGGAATTGTGGACCACTTCAGCGGAAAACCTATTGTCTCCTCAAAGGCCTACGTCCCCAAATGGGGTCAAGGTTACTCGAAGACGTAGGTGTGAACCCGAGAGGGTTCAATATCAATGTCCTCGCCATTGTGGACTTTGCGCGACAGCTCCGACATCGCTCGGCTTAACGCTTCAACGCCCTCTCGCGAAGCATCCTCGTCCTCCTCGAAAATACCTTCCACCGAGTACTCAAGAACCTCACCGATATTCACCTATCACCTCACTTTTCGCTTGAAGCTTCATGCTTCGAAGCCCATTTCAACATTTTCGCCAGTTGATCGCGATCGGAATAACCCGAATCGACTCAGCGTCATACCGTTCGCGATGGTCGTCTAGACCCTATTGTGAACCGCTAAACACTGCGCAAAACCCAGTCACCCCGATTCCTGTTTTCCTGCTGTCCTCGTCAGCGCTCTTCGGCACGCACGATGAACCTTATCCCAGCGAGCCGCTCCCATGCCCCTTGCCTTCAGACACCTTCGACGTCTCGCGCCCTCAGCCAGCTCTGCTGCGTATGGGGGTGCGGACCGAACCCTCGGATCAGGAACGCACGCCATGGGCGGTTTCACGCCAGCAGAAAGCACCACCCTGTTGTCGGGCCTGGTTCTGACCGTAGCGCTGATCTTTGCGGCCTGGACACTCAGCATCGGCTATCAGCCAGGCTAAGCACCTCAGCGTGCGCACCTCAGCGCCGTTTGCCGACCCAACGGGCCAGTGAGATCGGGCAGTTGCTGCCGCCTCAGTGGATGCCGGCCTGACTTACGCAAGGTGAGTTGGGCGGACGCTTTCCACAATCAGGAGATTGCATAGCGCAACCGCCATGCTCTGAAGGTCAAGGTCACTGCTGCGCCGTCAGGAAGGTGCCTGAGATACCCACAAAAAAGAGGCGCTCCGAAGAGCGCCCCATTATTCACCTTACTGCTCACTGACCGGCCTGGAGTGAGCAGACTCAGCCCCTCCGATCATGATGCGCTTAGGCTTCGCTTCCTCCGGTACCACTCTAAGCAAGTCTATGTTCAGCAAACCGTTAGCGAGCTTCGCGCCCTGCACCTCGATGTGATCCATCAAGCGGAACGACAGCCGGAAAGCACGCTGAGCGATACCTTGGTGCAGGTAAGTGACATCTCCGTTGCTTTCTCGCTTATCGCCGGCGACCGTCAAAACGCCCTTTTCAACCTGAATGTCCAAGTCCTCCTCAGCCAAGCCAGCCACCGCGATGACAATTCGATATTGGTCATCACCGTGTTTTTCAACGTTGTGAGGAGGATAGGAAGTTCCGGCCTCACTGCGAAGCGCCGATTCGAAAAGATCGTTGAAACGGTCAAAGCCGACCGAGTGACGGAAAAGTGGGGCCAACGAAAGAGTAGTAGCCATTGCTAAATCTCCTGAGTTTTCTCCAAGTGATTTGAGGCGCGACCCGCATTCGGCATCGCGCAAAATCCTAAGTAGGAATCGAAGACAAAAATTCAAGGGCGCTCGGGAAATTTTTAGCGGTGATCTGATCACGCCGTGATCTACCAGCTGGGAGGAAGAAATGGGCACTCTGCTGGGATGAAGTGCGTTACTGCTCGAAGCGTTGCTGGCGCAAATCGCCTCTCAAGGTCAGATCGGAAAGGTTGGTATAGACTTCTTTGAAACTCATAAGGGCTCCGAAAATGATCGATGCAGAACTGCTGAAACTGATGATCGAGTCTTCCAACGATGGCATTGTGGTGGCAGAGCAGGAAGGCGATGAACACATCCTCATCTACGCCAACCAAGCCTTTCAGCACCTGACCGGCTATAGCATTGATGACACCCTGTATCAGGACTGCCGGTTCCTGCAGGGCGATGATCGAGACCAACCAGGCATTGCTGCTATCCGCGAAGCAATAAAAAATTTTCAGCCTTGCCGGCATATCATTCGAAACTATCGCAAAGACGGCCGTGTTTTCTGGAATGAGCTTTCGATAACCCCAGTGTTTAACGACGAGGATCAACTCACCTATTACATCGGCATCCAAAAGGACGTTACCGTCCAGGTTGAGGCTAGCGAACGTGCCCGTCAGTTGGAGGCTGAAGTCGAGGATCTGAAAATTCAGCTGGCTCGATTACAACGAAGCATTTCATCGACTTAGAGAGCTATAGAAAAACGGCAAAAATAGACGGACACCATCGCCCTTAAAACTGGAGTTCGGTAGGCGTGTTTGCCGTTCGCTTACGATTCAAACGCGGGTTCTACCCCATTTCCACGGACGGTTTGAAAAGGGCTGAAAACTTCAGATCTTGCCGGGCAACTCTACGACGCATTCGTGGGTTATGAAACCGCTTGATGTAGTCGAATAAATCCGCTCGTGCCTCATCACGAGTTCGATACGACTGATGGACAACGCGCTCCCGTTTGAGCTGACCGAAGAAGCCTTCACAGGCCGCGTTGTCGCCGCAGTGCTCGACGGCACTCATGCTGCAAACCAGTGTGTTGCGATTCAGAAAACGCTGGTAGTCGCCGCTGGTGAATTGGCTACCGCGATCCGAATGCAGGATCACTGACCAGTCACCCTGGCGCTGCCAGATCGCCATCTCCACCGCTCGAATCACCATCTGCCGATCCTGGCGGTGGTGCATCGACCAACCGATCACCAACTTGCTGTACAAGTCGAGCACCACGCATAGAAAGAGTTTGCCTTCCTGGGTGGCGATTTCCGTGAGGTCCGTGACCCACTTGCGCTCTGGTTCCTGCACGGTGAAGTTGCGCTCCAGCAGGTTTTTCACGCCTGCTGGACGGCTGCTGGCGACTCTCCCAAAGCCACGCCGCTTCCGGCGTGGCCAGCCTTGAATTCGCTCAGCCGCCATCAGGCGAGCAACTCGGTTCAGGCTGACGGCTTCGCCCTCGTCGAGCAGATCCTCATGCATACGTGGCGCTCCGATCACACCACGGCTATCTTCGTGAATCTCCCGAATGCGCTTCACCAAGCGCGCATTCTCCTGAGCTCGCGGGCTTGGTTCACGATCCTGCCAGGCGTAATAGCCGCTAGCGGAAACCTTCAGGCAACGGCACATCAATCGTACCGGGTAGTCTTTGCGGCAGCGCTGGATCACCGTGTACCGCTCGATGACTCCTTGGCAAAGTACGCTGCCGCGTCTCTTAAAAATCACGTTCCTTGGTGACTCGGGCTAACTCGCGCTTGAGGCGGGCAAGCTCCTCATCTCGCGGGCTTCCCGTTCCAGGAAAGGCTTTCTCAGTATCTGGTTGTGCCTCCCGTACCCAGCGTGTGAGCAGGTTGGGAGCAACACCAATCTCCAGGGCTACCTGTCGACAGCTCGCTCCTGAACGACGAACCAGCTCGATGGCTTCCCGCTTGAACTCGGGGCTGTATTTCTTGCGCTTCATGAACACTCCTTCAGCTCGGTGCGAGCTTACTCGAAAGTGTCCGTATTAGTGGGGTAGAACCCTGTAATTTACAGCGGTGCTTGGCACCAAAAAGCATGGACCTTCAGGGTGCAAGCTCTATGGGTACAAAGCGGCTACAATTTCGACCATCATGCTTAGCCTGATACAAAGCCCGGTCGGCTTCAGCAAGCAGCGCTGCAGCGATGGATGGTACATCGCTGGTATGCGTGCTCGGGGGCAGTAGCGAGCCCGCCTCTAAGCTTGCGACACCCACGGAAATCGTCACCCTGCCAAAGTCACTGGTTTCGTGCACCTCGCCCAGGCTGTGGACGCTCTGAACAATTTCGTCTGCCAACTGCCGAGCCCCCTCCTCGCCCGTTTCTGGCAGCAGTACGGCAAATTCCTCCCCGCCATAGCGTGCTACCAGATCAGTGGATCTCTGCACACAGCGCTTGAGCGTCTGGGCAACTGCAATCAGGCACTCGTCGCCTTGCAGGTGTCCATAGCGGTCGTTGTAGCGCTTGAAAAAATCGATATCCAGCAACAACACCGAAAATGCACTTTGGTTGCGTAGTGAGCGGAGCCACTCATACTCGATACGCTGGTCAAGCAAGCGACGATTGGCTAATCCGGTCAGTCCATCGGTCTGGGCCAGTAGGCTGAGCTGATCCATGGCCATTTTCAGGTTCAGGTGCGTCTTGACCCGAGCCGTGACGATCGCGGGCTTGACTGGCTTTCCGATGAAATCCACCGCCCCGAGTGCCAGCCCGGCCTCCTCCACCTGGGTTTCGGTATGACTGGTGATGAAGATGATGGGTACACCCTGCAGCAGTGGATCGGACTGGAGCTTCTCGCACACTTGGAATCCACTCATGCCGGGCATCTCGGCATCGAGCAGGATCAGGTCTGGACGCATTTCCTGGACAATCTTCAGTGCCTGCTCCCCCCCCGTCGCAAAACGGATCTGGCCCAGGCCCTGAAGGATACGGCTCAGCACGCGGATGGCAGAAATATCATCATCAACGATCAGCAAGCTAGGTGTGCGTTGCATCATGAGTGGCTCTCCGTTCACAAATTCGCACGTTCGAGCATGTGCAGCGCTCGCTCGAACTCCAATTCCTCGATGGCCTCCCACAGCTGTTCAACCAGCACCTGCCCGGCTGCCGCCCGCAGTGCCGGCGCAGCCGCTGCAAACTGATCCAGCGCGGCCAGATCGTGGTTTTCGAGCAAGGCATGCAACCTCGCCAAGGCCTGCTGAGCGGCTTCTTGGTCCGTCTCTGTACTCGGCACCGCCAGCACGGACTCCTGTACGTTGACCGTCTGCTTGAATAGTGCTGAGAGCGCCGCACTCAAGGCGCTGAGCACCGGCTCGGCTCCCTGCCCGTCGCGCAGCAGCGATTCAGCCTGCCCAGCCAACTGTCCCACCAGGGTGGCGCCCAGCAGGCCTGCCACGCCACGCAACTTATGCAGATCCGCGATCAACGGGCCAGGCTGCTGCTTGCGCTGCAACACCGCCTCGCTATCGGCAAATCCGGCAAACTCATTGAAAAAGCGTCGGACCGAAGTGCGGAACAACTGCACGTCGTTGCCAAAGCGGTAGGCGGCTTCGCGCATATCCAGCCCCTCTATCACAGGCCACTGCTCAGCGGGCTCATCCTCAGAGGTCGCGATGGTACTGACCGCAACGGAGGTACCACGCACCCTTTCGACGGCCCGCCGTATGGCACGGATCAGGGCACTCGGTTCCAGCGGTTTGGTCAGGAAGTCATCCATGCCCGCCATCTCGGCCTGTCGACGCTCCTCAGCCAGCGCTCCGGCAGTGAGCGCCAGCACCGGCAGGGTCTTGAGTCCCAACTCGTTGCGCAGGCGCCGGGTCGCCTCGTAGCCATCCATTTCCGGCATCTGTACATCCATCAGCACCGCGTCGAAGAAATCGGGGGTTTGGCGCAGACGCTCCAAAGCCTGCAAACCATTGATGCAAGTCTGCACCTGAGCGCCCTGCTGTTCCAAAAGCAGGGTCGCCACCTCCAGGTTGATCTCGCTGTCATCGACCAACAGCAACTGCAGCCCGCTCAACCAGTGGGTCATGCCGGTATCCAGTCGCGTGGACTGCAGGACCCGTTCCGTGCTGCCCTGGTACCGGGCAATACAAGCGTTGACCGCATTGAACAGTGCGGAACTGTCCAGCGGCTTGGACAGCACACGGTCGACCTGGTCATCGAGCATCAGCTCCGCAGCGCACGGGGTCACCAAAATCAACGGTAGTTGCGTGCTTTCGCGCAAGCGCCGCAGATCCTGCTCGATCGGGTCACGCCAATCGACCAGGAGGATATCCGGTAAAGGCCCCTGGGTCTGATGGCGCTCCTGAAGCATCAGCCGCAATGCCTGCTCGTCAGTCACGCTCGACACCCGCCAACCCAGGCCTCGGCAGACCCGCTGCAGTGCCTGCGCCGAGGCGGTATCATCACTGAGCATCAACACTTCCAGGCTGCCACCGGTGATGGTCGCCTCCAGTTCGCTCGAACAGACCTGGAAGGGCAAGGAAACCTGGAACTCACTGCCGCTGCCCAACTCACTGCGCACCAACACATGGCCGCCCATCTGCTCGGCTAACCCACGCACAACGGATAGACCCAATCCGGTTCCACCAAAGCGACGGGTAGTGGAGGCGTCCGCCTGGGTAAACGGGGTGAACAACTGGCCCAGGGCATCGGCAGCGATGCCACAACCGGTATCCTGTACGCTGAAGCGCAGCCAACAGTGATCGGTGGCATCTGGCTCGTGACTGACGATCACCTCGACCCGCCCTTGCGTGGTGAACTTTAGGGCGTTGCCCACCAGATTCATCAGGATCTGGTTGATCCGCAATGCATCGCCAATCAGCAGCCCGGGCAACTGCAGCGCTCCTTTCACGGCAAAGCTCAACCCCTTCTGCTCGGCCTGAGCCGCAAACAGATCACCCAAGTCCTCAAGCAACTGCCGTGGGCTGAACGGGTTGTGCTCCAGACGCATCTCGCCGGCTTCGATCTTGGCGATGTCCAGAATGTCGTTGATGATGCCCAACAGGGATCGTCCAGCGATCTGCAATTTGGTCAGCAACTGGCGCTGCTGCTCGTTCAAGGAGCTGTTCTGCAACAGATGGGCGATGCCGATCACGGCATTCATGGGCGTGCGGATTTCATGGCTCATGTTCGCCAGGAACAGGCTCTTGGCCGCATTCGCCGCCTCCGCGCTGGCCTTGGCCGTCTGCAATTCGGCGCTGTGGCGCAGGCGATCGGTGATGTCCTGAGCAATGCCCAGATGACCGGTCAATTCACCATCGGCGGTGCGAATCGGGGTGATGACCATCGACACCTGCACCTGCGAGCTATCCTTGCGCACATAGGTCCACTGCCGGGTTTCGGAGCCTTGCAGTGCAGCCTTGTAGCAAAAGACATCGATGCCTTCGATGGGGATGCCATATTCCTGGGTCAGTTCGACAGAACGCTCAGCGATCTCTTCAGGCAGATGAAAATCCGCCGGGGTCTTGCGCCTGACCATCTCGGCATGGCTGTAGCCCAACAACAGTTCGGCGCCGCGGTTGAACACGACAATCTGCCCCTGGGTGTCGGTGGCAATGATCGAAACCTCCGACGACGCATCCAGAACCGCCTGCATTAACCCGGCGAGCCTGGACAGCTCGGCCGTACGCTCGCTGACCTGCTTCTCGAGTTGGGCATTGAACTCCATGAGGTAGCGTTCGACCCGCTTGCGATCGGTGATGTCATGCATCATCTTCGCCGCGCCCAGGATAGCGCCATCGGCCTCCCGGATCAGACTGCAGGTGATGGTCACATCGATCAGCCGACCGTCCTTGTGCAGGCGTTGGGTTTCCAGGGTCGAACCGCGGTCACCGCGAGCGACCTGTTCCAGCAGTTGTTCGTCCTCATGCACGCGTTCCACTGGCACCAACAACGGTGCCAACGGTTGCCCCAGTACCTCATACTCGGTGTAACCGAACATCTGCTCGGCGGCGCGGTTCCAGGTGATGATCCGGCCATCCAGCGCCTCACCGATGATCGCATCGCTGGAGTTTTCAACGATGGTCGCGAGTCGGGCCTGACCGGCCACGACTTGCTGTTTGCGCTGCCGTGAGATCAGCAACGTGCCAACCAGCCCTGTCAACAGGAAGCTGGCCGCTGCGCCGATGGCAAAGACCCGGCTCGCCGGTACCGGATCAAGCGCATCGACAAACGCCTGGTGTGCGCCCACCTCCATCCGCCAGTGGCGCCCATAGATCTCTCGCTCAAAGGTATAGGTTTGCAGTACTTGAGGGTCCTGGCCATTTTCCGGGGTCTGATAGATCAGTTGCCTGGTATCCCCGACATCGTAGAGTTTCAGATGCAACCGGTGATTCGCCGGGTCCAGGCTGGTCATCACCTCACGCATGGTCAGGGGAGCATAGGTCCAACCAATCAGGTTCTTCTCCCGCAGCGCAACATCGGTTGGGGTCTCCGGCGTGTTATAAACCGGCGACAGGAGTAAAAACGCTCGCAGGCTCTCTTGAGCGTCCTGCTGCAGCGTGATCGGCGCAGTCAGCCTTGAAACCCCTGTGCGCATTGCCTCGATAGCCGCCTCACGACGACGTGTTTCCGAGGCGATGTCCAACCCAAGGGCCTGGGAGTTGCCAGCAGGTGGGTCGATGAACTGAATGATGAAACGATCTCCCGGGTGAGCGCCCAGCCGGGTGAACTTGAAATCAGGCTGACCGTCAGCCCTGACGTTACGCATGAATTGCTCTTCGCCGTCAGCCGGTACCCGACGAATGAAGCCGAAACCGCGCGCCCCCGGGTACTCCTTTTCAATATCACGCCCCTGGCCAAAACGAGCCATCTGGCGGTTGCTGACGTAATCCAGGTTCAGCATCTGGATAGCACCGCGCATGCCACGAAGACGGTACTCATATAGTTTCAAGCGTGTCTGCAGGTTGTCACCGATTGCTTCCCCGGCGTCCTTGAGAACCGACCCGACATGACCCTCGATGGTCTTGGCCTGCTGGTAGCTGACGACGTAGCTGGCTGCCAGGCCTACCACTAGTATCATGGCCATCCAGCCCACCGACCACTTGAAAGAGTTTGCTTTCATCGACCCGGCGCTCACTGCAGAAATGATTACATGGGAGAGTCAAGGTACTGCACGACGACAGCATTTCGACCTGATTCCTTGGTCTGGTACAGCAGCCGATCTACGGCTTCAAACACAGTAGCAGTGAATTTGCCATCCAGACGCCAGCGTGCAACAGCCGCCGAAATCGTGATGCGCTCGATATCCGTGGTTTCCACAGTTCGCCGCAGTCGCTCTGCCACCTCGGTAGCCTCCATCAGTGAGGCGCTGGCAATCGGCTGTTCCTTCACCCTGCCTTGTTCCGCGCACTGCCGGCTATCCTGTCAGCGCTTTAGTCCAGCCTGAACAATTCGGCGCTGAGCAGTTGATCCACGCTCACGGGTATTCGGTAGCCATAGGGGGTTTTGTCCTCAAGGACATCGCTGATGCCCACGTCACGCTGCCCCGTATAGATAACCCATAGACTGTTGGCCAGCGTCACGCATGCCGAAAGCAAGGCAAACAAAAGAATAAGCGTTCTCAGCTTGAGCCTTGGTTGTTTCAGTGTTGACATCAAATCATTCCACTACATCAGCAAGTGTGGCTTCCACATGGATATTAAGGTGCGCACTTATGCCATCCCTCGCAATGTAACTTCCGTGTCCTCTTGGAACAGGTTCTCTATTTCACCGAAGACTTTCTGAATAGCCTCGACAAGCGAGGGATCGAAATGTCGCCCAGACTGCTCGGCCAGGTAGGACTGGGCTCTCTCAGCGGACCAACTGCTTTTGTAGGGACGCGGCATGCGCAAAGCATCGTAAACATCGCATAACGCGACAATACGCGCCGACAGAGGAATTTCCTCACCCGCAAGCCCGCGAGGATAGCCACTCCCGTCCCATTTTTCATGGTGGCAGTAGGCAATTTCTGCCGCCATGCGGGTCAGGTCACTTCCTTGCTCCTCATGCAGAATTTCATGACCGATGGCGGCATGCTTCATCATGTTCTGTCGCTCATCCGGGGTAAGCGGCCCTTCCTTCAGAAGTATTTCATCCGATATGCCTATCTTTCCAAGATCATGCATAGGGGCCGCCAAACGCAGCCTTTCACACCATTGAGCTGGCATACCGATGGTTTTTGCCAGTAATGCCGATGCATCGCCAATCCGGCGAATATGATTGCCGGTTTCATTGTCGCGATAGCTGGCTGCGCGAGATAAGGCCCTGATCGCCGCTTGGTGACTTTGCTGCAGTTGCAGAGTGCGCTCCACGACCTTCATCTCGAGCTCAAGATTCAGTGTTTGCAGCTTCTTGCTCGCTTGTGCCAGACGCAGACAATTGCGTACACGCAAGATCAGCTCAGGTAAATCCAGAGGTTTGGTCAGATAGTCGTTGGCCCCCAACTCCAACCCCAATCGCCGGCTGTTCGCATCGCTCAACGCCGTCAGGATGATGATCGGCTGCCGTGACCGGTCGCGGTCCTTGAGCTGTCGCAGAATCTCGAACCCATCCGGTTCAGGCATATCCAGATCCAGCAGCAGAAGATCCCAATCTTCATGCCGGGCACACTCCAGCCCTTGCCCTGAGTCGGAAAAGCTGACGATTTCATTCAACCCAAACGCCTTGAGACTCGAGGAGAGCAAGCGCAGATTGGCCGCGACGTCATCAATGATAAGAATACGGGTATCGAGAGGAATATCAGTGAACATTCGAGCTCTCCTTCTCCAGCAGCGCGTCAAGAACCTCACGCAACGCTTCCACTTCCAATGGTTTTTTCAGCACGGCCTGAAACTCAAAGCCCACCCAGGCCAATGCCTTGGGTGCAGACCCCAACAGCACGACCGACATGAACTCGGCGTTCAGACTACGTCTTAGCCTTCCAAGCTGGGCCGAACGGTTGGTATTTTCATCATCGCAATCGAGCAGCAGGATACCAGGCGCACCCTCAGTGCCTGAGTCAACGACACAGCCCTCCAATGTTCCGGACTTGAGCGTGGCACGCTCTCCAGCAATGGTAGAAATGAATGGCAAAATAGACTCATCGTTCCCGGCATAGAAAATCGCAGTTCGTCGTTTTTCCCGAATGCCAGAGGGCTCGACCAGGTGCGTGGGGACAAGATCGATCCAGAATCGGCTGCCCTTGCCGGGCTCACTTGAAAGCCCCATCTGCCCGCCCATCAACCCGGCCAGCTCACGACACAGGGCCAGGCCGATGCCTGTCCCCTGGATAGCCGTGTTCTCCTTGCCAAGCCGCTGGAACGGTTCGAACAAGGCCGTTTGCAGAGCAGGCTCGATACCCAGCCCGCCATCCTCGACAAACAGGCGTATCCATTCCCCGACCCTCAGTGCACCGATCAACAGGCGACCACCGGGACGGTTGTACTTGATTGCATTGGACAAGAGATTCAGCAGGACCTGGCGTAAACGCCGCGCATCCGCATACACCTCTGCCGGCGTATCCGTCAGCTCGAGCTCCAGCTCAAGCAACAGGCCCGCCGCCATTGCCTGGGAACGAACCATGTCGGCACATTCTTTCAATATGCTAAGAACCGGGACGGGCTTGAGCGTGAGTTTCTGGGGCTCGGCCTGCAGGCTGGACCAATCGAGTAGGTCATCGACCAGTTGCGCCAGGTGCGTGGTGGCGCCCAGTATCTCGTCCAGGTGTTGCTCGTCCGTTTCATGACGCGCGCCCATGCGCATCAACTGGGTAAAGCCCTGGATGGCATTGAGGGGAGTTCGCAGTTCATGGCTCATGCTGGAAATGAAGCGTGACTTGGCCTGGCTAGCCGCCTGGGCCTGCAAGGTGCGCTCACGCAGCTCCATTTCCGTCAGTTTCAGCGCATCAATGTCCACCAAGGTGCCCACCGCTACGTTCCCACCGTCCAGAACGCCCTTGATCATCCGGCCACGTCCGAGCAGCCACAGAAAGCTGCCATCCGGACGACTGAGCCTGAACTCGATGTCGATACGACTGGTCTGCCCCATGCGCAGCGAGTCGAAAGCCTGCATCACGGCCCGCGCATCGTTGGCATCCAACCGGGCCAGGAAAGCTTCTCGACTCATCGACGTTTCAGGCAGCTCGAGCCTGACGACCAATCCCCCACGCAAGGTCAGGCTGTCATCATCCAGGTGGTACTCCCACAGACCGGTTGAGGCGTTTTCCATCACCAGCGCCAAACGCTCCTGTGCAACATGGCGCTGTTGCTCACTGGTTGCCAGTTGGCTGCCCATTGTCAGGACATTGCCGGCCATCTCGTCGAGTTCGGCGATCCCGGACTCGACGCGGGCCGGTTGCCAGCGCCCCTGGCCGATCTCGCGAAGCATCTGGACGATGCCCGAAATGGGCTGGCGCAGCCGTTCACTCAGCTTGCGGGAACGACGCCATAGGACCGTGAAAAACACGATATAGAACAATACCAGGCCGACAATCATCAGATAGCCTATGTTGCGAAAATGCCTGGCCAAACCGTACGTTTCAGCCATGACATCTTCTTTCTCGGCCAGGGCAACCAGCCGCCAGCCAGTATTCTTGATCGTTCGCCAGGCAAACAGATGTGGGCGGCCTTGCAGTGTTACCTCACTGAATCCTGAGTCAGCCGTCTCGAGCTCGTTTGCCATTACTACCGCGTCATCACGTTGCCCGAGGTTGAATGTGCGAGGTTTTAGGACATTCCCTGACACCACCGTCTTCGCATCAGGAGCCTTGAGTTCACTCATGCCGAAATCATCCTCAGCCTGGGGCGGCATCGCCATGATGGTCATCTCATTGCTGACCAGCAGCAGGTACCCGGACCATGGCACCCTCAAGTGCGCAATCTCATTCAGCATGCCATCGACGGTGATGTCGAGCCCAACGACTCCTTCAAGAAAATCACCACGATATACAGGTGATACAGCGGACATCATCCACCCATGTCCAGCGGGATCTAGGTAGACTTCGGTCCAACGGGTCGCTTTTTGTGGATTGTGGGTCGCGTCCGCCAAATAGTAGAAGTTGAACTCTGGAATACGGATGTCAGCCGGATACTGCTCATTGGTGCGAAACCAAGGGTAGATCCGGTTGTAGCTGTCCCAGGAGTTGAAATAGAGACTGGCAATCATCGGGTCAGCCTGTCTGATCTGCTTGAACAGGGTATCGAGACTGGCAAGCCGCCGTACCTTGTCCAGATCCTGAAGAGCCAAAGGTGTCGCTGCTGAATAGAAAGAGGCCGCACCACCTAGATCCGTCGCGCTGTAACGCGCACCTTCGGGCGTCACGGCCAGCACTTCGCCTGGTACGCTGGCCGGCGTCAGCAGTGCTTGCTCTGTCATTGTCCCCAGCAGGCCGGCCACGCCGGTCAGGTGCTCGAGCTTGCTCTCGACAATGAGTGCATTCTGCTCGACACTGGCACTCAAGCTATCGACTGCACTACGCTTGAGATAATCGACCTGTGCCTCCCGTATGACCTGGTTGGTCAGTAAGTAGCTCGCAATCAACACCGTTTCCACCAGGATCAGTGGTATCAGCGCACTGCTCAGGAAGGCGCGCCAGATCCATTGGCGCAAGCGGATTTTTGGGACACCCTGTCTCATTAAGCCTCCTGATGGGCGGATCCCCTGTCAGCGACAGAGCAAAAAGCCATCACCCAGTTATAGTCGAATACGCTAGAGACAGGACCCGGGAGTCGGATTTCAGAAGCGAAACCCGGCGACAACGCCTTTCAAGTCTGTTGCCAGCCTAGACAGGTCATGGCTGGAATGACTGGTCTGATTGGCCCCTGCGCTGGTCTGGAAGGACAGGTCGCGGATACTGACCAGGCTACGGTCGACTTCCTTGGCGACGGCTGCCTGCTCTTCCGCGGCGCTGGCGATCATCACGTTCTGCTCGTTGATCGCGGCAATGGTACGCACGATGGCGCCCAACGACGCCTTGGTAGCTTCAGCACTCTCGACGGTCGCGCGAACCTGCCTGGCGCTGCCTTGCATCGTCTGGACGGTCTCGACCGCCTGCTGTTGCAATGAGGACACCATTTTCTCGATGTCCTGTGTTGACTGCTGGGTGCGCTGGGCCAGCATGCGAACCTCGTCTGCCACCACCGCGAAGCCTCGTCCCTGCTCCCCGGCCCGCGCAGCCTCGATCGCCGCGTTAAGCGCCAGAAGGTTGGTCTGCTCGGCGATGGCGCGGATCACATCCAGCACCTTGCCGACTTCCTGCATCTCATTCGCCAGAGCCTCCACTCGAGAAACGCTGGAGTGCACGTCATTGGCCAAGTTGCCGATCGAGACCACCGTCTCGTCGACCTGATTTCGACCCTGGCTGGCAGCCCGATCCGCCTCCCTGGAAGCTTCCAGCGTAGTCGCCGCGTTCTGGGCAACTCCGTCAACGGCTGCGCTCATCTGATTGCAAGCAGTGGCAGCCTGTTCGATTTCGTGGCTCTGTTGCTGAATTCCGCGGTGGGCATCCTCGGTGACGGCATGCAGTTGCTGTGAAGCCGAAGCCAACTGAGCCGAGGAGTCCGCAATTAGGCCCAAGGTACCGCGTAAGCTGCCTTGCATGTCTCGCAGGGCGTCCATCAGTTGCGATGCCTCATCACGCCCCTCATTGGGAATGCTCTGCGTCAGGTCCCCCGAGGCGACGGTCCGGGCAACGCGCACCGCTTGCAGCAGAGGCAATACGACGCTGCGCGACAAGATCATTGCCAGAATCGCCCCAGCTATCACGGAGGCCACCAGTATTCCGATCACCATCAGGTTGGCTTGGTCATAGGCAGCAGCGCTGGCCAGGGTCGCCTGCCTGGCTCCCGCGGTGTTCAGCTTGACCAAGGCATCCACCTCGGCCACGACGGCACTGCCCTTGGCATTGAGGACATTGTTGATCAACTCTATCGCCTTGCCGGTTTCATTATTGGCCAGCAGGACGACAATACTGGATTGGGTTTGCTCGTAATCCTGGCGGGCCTTGAGGAAACGCTCGTAGATCGCATGCTCTTCCGGGCTGGAGATCAATGCGCTGTAGGTACGCACTGCATCATCCAGTTGTTCCCGGGCACGTGTCACATCATTGGGCGTCTGGGAATTGAAACCGATGGCCGCACGCAAGGTGAGGGTTCGCAAGCGCATGACAGCCTCATCGATGCCGTTCAATGCCAGAATGCTGGGCAACCAGTTGCTATCAACTTCGTGGGAGCTCTGGTTCATCTTCCTCATCTGGGCCAGGGATCCCAACCCGATCACAAGCATGAGTACGATAAGACTGAGAAAGCCTGCTACAACCCGTGTAGAAACCTTTAGTCTACGCATGTTCATTTACTCACCCGTTTATCCCATTTTCGATATAGGCCCGGCTCACGGCGGCTTTTAATGCGTCAGATCAACAGGTCATCAACGCATCAGAACGTCAGTGCAGCGCCCACAGATTGATGATAGACGTGGCGACTGAAAGCCGTGATGTCACAATGACATTACAACCTTAAGGAAATCTGAAGATGGATTGATCGGGCACCGAGACTGCTCCCTTTCCTGAGCAAACGGCCAGGATGCTTCTAGGGACGCGGAATCGTCAACGAGGCACACAGTCCGCCCGCATCACGGTTCTCCAGGCGGACCTGGCCGCCGAACTGTAGGGCAATCGTCTGGACAATAGTCAGTCCCAGCCCTGCTCCCTGGTCGTTCCCCCGGCTGTAGAAACGCTCGAACAACCGCTCTCTCTGGCTCTCATCGATGCCAGGGCCCTGATCTTGCACAGACAGCTCGAATTGCCCCGCCCTGCTCGACAGACGGACAGAGATCAGTCCTGCGGCCGGGGAGAAATTGGCCGCGTTGGTGATCAGGTTGTGCAAGGCAATCGCCAGTGCATCGGCACTGATCCGGGCCTGGTACTCGCCCGGCTCAACATCGAACTCGAACTCCAGCCCCTTGTCCAGCAACCAGGCCCCCAACTGTGACAGGTTCTCGCGCAGGACCTGCTCAAGATCGATCAGTTGCGTCGCCGTGACGTCCCTCAATGGCTCAAGGCGGGCCATGGTCAGCAGTTGATTGACCAGCCGGGTGGTGCGATCCACGCCGCTGATCAGGTGATGCAAGGATTGGCTTCGCTGCTGCTCGGTTTCAGCCTCCAGCAGATTCTGGGCATGGACACGCAATACCGCCAGCGGGGTGCGCATCTCATGGGCCGCATCGTCGATAAAACGGCGCTCGCGCCCCAGCAATTCTTGCACCTGCACCAACACCCTGTTGAGGGCCGACTGCATGGGTTCAAGCTCCGAGGGCAAGGGCTCCAGGCGTAGCGGCTCTAGGGAGCCAGGATGCCTTCCTCTCAGGATCATGGCCATCTTCGCCAGGGGGCCCAGCCCCCAGCCAATGGCCAGCCAGGCCAGGATGGCCAGGATTAATGTGCCAAAGACATTGGGCCAGATGGTGTGGCGGATGATCCGATAGACCAGGTCGGAACGGACATCATCCCTTTCGCCGACCCAGATACGCTGGTGATTCTGCTTATCCTCGAGCAGAAAGGCCCGCCAGGCATGTTGCTTGAGGTCGACGACATCACTGAAGCCTGCCACGGACGGTAGTTGCTCAAAGACCGGAGCGCTGGCCGTTCTCACCAGCACTTCTCCTCGGGGGCTCCAGACCTGGAAGGCAATCTTGCGCTCGTAGGGGTGGCCATCGGACTTCGACACGCCCTCCCCCAGCGCCTGATTGAAGGCCTCATAGAGTTTGCTCTCGTCGCCCTGTACCAACGGCATGCGCATCACGCCCTGAAGCAGACGGGCATTCTGCGCCAGCTGCGCATCGTAGACCTCGTCGATCTCCCGATTGCTATCGTGCAGACTGAGCAAGGTAATGATCAATCTCCCAACTAACAGTATCCCGATGATCAGCGTCACCGTGCGACGCCGTATCGAAATCATGAAGTCTTTTCCATGCGGTACCCGACACCGCGGATAGTCCGAATCAAATCGGTGGAGAACTTCTTGCGCAGATTGTAGATATGAACCTCCAGCGTATTGCTCTCGGCCTCATCCCCCCAACCGTACAGCAACTGAGTCAGGCGCTCGCGTGTCATCACCCGTCCCGGCGGTGAAAGCAACTCGTAAAGCAGCTGGTATTCCTTGGGTGTTAAGGTAACCGGCTGGCCTCCCCAGCATACCTGCTGGCTGACCGGGTCAAGGGTGATGCCGGCATGCTCGATCAGCGGGCTGGCCCGCCCGGCGCTGCGCCGCAGCAACGCGCGCAACCTGGCCTTAAGTTCAGCGAGGTCGAAGGGTTTGACCAGATAGTCGTCGGCCCCGGCATCTAGGCCAGCGATACGGTCATCCGTCGCATCCCTGGCGGTCAGCACCAGCACGGGCAGGGTCGAGCCGCTCTCACGCAGCCGACGCAACACCTCCAGACCGTCAAGCCGCGGCAACCCAAGATCCAGCACGGCCAGGTCAAAGGTCTCACTGAGCAGAGAATGCAGCGCATCCTGTCCGTCGTGAACCCAATCGACGGTATAGCCCTCACGGGCCAGCGCCTGGTGGACACCCTCTCGCAAGGCCACATCGTCCTCGATCAGCAATAGCCGCACGATCTTTCCCTTCAATAGTTTGATCTTCCAGGCATCCCCGTTGGCTTTACGATAGAAGTGATTATCCCGCAAGTACAGGCCGGCAGGAGGTCTCCAGAACCGCTCCATCGCCTCCAAGCACCGAACGCGACAGCGGCTGTGGAACGGAGGTATCCCCTGATGATTGAGCTAGACCCGAGAAGGCCTTCAGATGGGCTTAAGATTTCGTCAGTAGGCTCAGCACATCGTCGTTCCCCACTAGGATTTCATGAGGTATGTCATGACCAGAGATACGAAGCCTCAGCGCTATGCAACACTTTCCATCACCTTGCACTGGTTGATGCTGGCTCTGTTTGTGGGTGTCTATGCCTGTATAGAGATCAAGGGCTATCTACCTCGGGGAAGCAATGCTCGCAGCCTGTTGCTGGGATTGCACGGCGCATTCGGAATGAGCATTTTTACGCTGGTCTGGCTTCGCCTGCTCGGACGTCTGACTCCACGTCCGCCGATTACTCCCAGGCTGGTGAAATGGCAGGAAAACCTTTCCCAAGTCATGCACCTGGCCCTTTATGGACTGATGATCGCCACACCGCTGTTCGCCTGGCTGATGCTTGCCGCAGCGGACAAACCGTTTCCCTACTTCGGCTTCAGCGTGTGGGCCCCGGTCCAGGTCAGCCCTGACCTGGCGAAACAGCTTAAGCATTGGCATGAATTCATCGGCAGTGCGGGTTACTGGTTGATCGCGATGCACGCCGCAGCGGGCCTCTTCCACCATTACTGGGTCAGGGACAATACGCTGGTACGCATGCTCCCGATCTCTCGCAAGAGCTGAATAAAAGGGGGCCTTCGATGAAGTCCAGATTCGTGGTGATCCCGGCGGTTTCTCAAAACAGGGTTTCCTATCCTCGTCGCGGCACATCGTACAGCGCTGAACCGGCTCCCCCCCGCTTCGACATTTACGACAACGAAGAAAAATGTCGGATCATTACTCTGTTTCATAGCCAGGTCGAAGCAGAGATGGCCTGTGCTGAAAAAAACCGGAGTACACCGTACGAACTGCAGCTGGCCTCCAAACCAGACAACTCCCTTTCCCTTGAGTGAAATTTCCTAGAAAATCACGAGCGCTTGTTTTGCGCCTGATCACGGGGCTAGGCTCCGGTTTGTCACTGCCAATTCAGTGACCGGGTTTAGTAGCCCGCCATGTGACTAGGCGCAAAGTGCCCCTTCTGCCAGGCTCGTTTTTCAGCCTTCGCTTTATGGTGGCCGTGCGCAGGGCGTCTTCGTGCGCACCGGGCCTAGTCACCGGTCTACTAACCTGCGTTCGGCCGCCACCCTATCGTTTAGTAGCGATGGTTGCGGCTCTCTCAGCTGACTGACTGGAGTCACGCCACATGTTCAAACCTACCCCCAATCCGCCGGCAAGATCCAACGCCGGAGCCATCGATCCGCGCATCGCCGACCGGGCACTGTCCCACTATGACCTAGGGCCAGAGGCAACACCGAGACCCGTACCGACGTTTGCTGTCTCTGCACCAGCCGCGCCACCTGGGCAGCCTCCGCTCTCGTTGAACCACGAGGCTACTCTTCTCGACCTCCATTCGATTCTGCAGTCAGCGGCAGCCACGGCCTACGAGAACGCCGACAACCAGACCGGCTCGAATCGCAAGGTGGCGATGGGTGTGGTGCACCTGATAGAGCTGGCGCAACTGAGGATGGATTCGATGCTGGAGAAGTCGATCGTCTGTGCCAATGGCTGACGTCATTCTGCCGTGGAGCGGGAAGCCCAGCGTCCCGTTTTTTGCCCAGCAGCAAGAGGTGCTCGGTGCGGATCAGTACCAACTCCTGGAGCAATGTATGCACGGCCTGGTCTTCCAATGACAACGTGCTGTATCACCTGTATGGGCAGCAGATTTGAGTAGAATTGCCCCTTGCTCCACGATCCTGGTCGCGCCGATGTCCGAACACCCCAACCCAAACGTATCACCCGTAACCACCCAGCCACGACGCTTCCGACGGCCACGCTGGCTGGAGTGGCGACAACGCCTGGCGTTCTGGGTCGGCGCGCTGCTGGTGGGCCTGGTCGCGCTGGCCTTCGCCTGGCTGGCGGACCAATCCTTCGCTCTGTTTAAGCACATGCTCGGCGTCGCCTCCTGGCTGCCGCTGCTGGTCACCCCGGCGGGCTTCGCCCTGTTGGCCTGGATCACCCAGCGCTGGCTCGTTCAGGCCAGGGGCAGCGGCATACCCCAAGTAATTGCCGCACTGGAGTCGCCCTCGCGGCGCTTGCGCGCCAGGGTGCTAGCGTTACCGGTTGCCGCCGCGCGAATGCTCTTCACCCTGGCCGCCCTGCTGGTCGGTGGCTCGGTGGGCCGCGAAGGGCCTACGGTGCACGTCGGCGCCGCCATCATCTATGCCTTCGGTCGACGTCTGGGCCTGCACGGCAGGCGCACCATCGCAGGACTGATTCTCGCCGGCGCCGCCGCCGGCATCGCTGCAGCTTTCAACACGCCGCTGGCAGGTATCGTTTTCGCCATCGAGGAACTCAGCCGCACCTTCGAGCAACGCTTCAGCGGCCTAGTGCTGACAGCGGTTCTAATCGGCGGATCCATCACCCTCGGCCTGATGGGCCACTACTCGTACTTCGGTGAGATCGGCGGCAGCCTGCCGGCCGGCTGGGGCTGGAGCGAAGTGCCAGCCTGCGCCCTGCTCGGCGGCCTGCTGGGCGGGCTCTACGTCAAACTGGTGCTCCCCACCCAGGCCGGCTGGCTTGGCCGCATGTGCCGGCTGCGCGAGCGCTTCCCGGTACCCTTCGCCGCCGCCTGCGGCCTGTTGCTGGCGCTGCTGGGGCTGGTCTCCGGCAACCATGTGTTTGGTACCGGCTACGAAGAAACCCGCGCCCTGCTCGAAGGCCACCCGATGACCGGGCAGGACTTCCTGCTGTGGAAGTTTCTGGCCAACGTGGTGTCCTATCTCTCCGGGATTCCTGGCGGCCTCTTCTCGCCCTCGCTGAGCATAGGCGCGGCTTTCGCCCCGCTGCTGTCGTTGCTGCCCAACCTCAACCCACAGACCTGTGCGCTGCTGGGCATGGGGGCCTACCTCGCTGGCGTGACCCGCTCGCCGCTGACCGCCTCGGTGATCGTGCTGGAACTGTCCCACAGTCCCGACCTGCTCATCCCTATGCTGGCCGCCACGGTCATGGCCGCCACCATTTCCGGCTGGATCGCCCCGGTCTCGCTGTACCACGCGCTGGCCCGGCAGTTGCTGGACAAAATCGCACCGAGCAACCCTTGATCCGTGTATCGCCATGTCGGTGGTGATCGATGAGTCCAACCGCGGCGATTACTTGGGCGGCACGTCACCGCACGGATGCTCAGCCGCGTGAGTTGCCGGGTGCTAGCGGCTGCTTTGGGTCGATGTAGCCTTTCGCGACAGGCTACAATCGGCCAAGAGCAGTCATACGATATCCAGGATCCTAGCGATTCGCTGAGTCAATTCGAGAACTTCTACCGATAGGAGGCGATACTCATCCGTAACTTGTTCCTGACTTTTGTTGGCTAGGAAAAAAAGTTTATCGGCCGACTCGCAGATTGCACGGGGCAGATCGGCGGAGGGATCAATTCCATTGACACGAACCCAACGGTCGATTGCGCCAGTAGAGAGACCATAAAGCTCCTCCTTCCAGATCCCGCGATTAACAAGATTCAGAATTACACGCTGAGCGTCAATTCGATTGTTGAATTCAATCATGGCGAACGCTGGCTCCGTAACGCTTCCATCCAGCGTGGAACGATGGCGACTGCGTTGATAGTTGCGACGATTTCTTCACGCGTGAGGTTTTCTCCATAACCTCGTGTCGATAGTAATCGCGCGCGTGTCAGGATGGAGAATGCGTGGGGGTCGATATTGAGGCTTGGCAGCACCATCAGAGGAGACTTCCTCGAGAAGATGGGTTGCTCGAGCGAAAGCGAATGACAGGTTGCGAAATTTCGGATGGCCAAGAATATGCAGGATAGGTGAAAGGTCGCACTGTTTAAAGACTGCCTCAATTCTTGGTAAGAGCGGTCGAAAAGTCTTTGGAATTTGGTGCAGTCTTGGGCATCCGCGATGTAACGCGCTGGCTTCCCTAGGCCGTCCAGAAAGTCCGTGCCATCTGGGGAGAAAAGTAATCTCGACTCTAGATGCAGGTGCCAGGCGAAGGGATTGCCTTCTTTCCACAAAGCCTGAATCCGCTCATATCGATACACGGAGTATTTTTCGTGATCAATCTGCTCTGCTGGGCCGCCGACGCAGGCCAGTAGATCGACATCTGATCCTAAGTCAATCTCCCCTCGGCAGATGGAGCCGAAGGCATAAATGTGCATATTCATCGCCGACCAAACCGTTTTACAAGAATAGCGGTGAGAAAGGCGAATCCCACTAGACGCGTAGCAGCAATAATCGATGAGAACCAAATTGGGTAGGCGTGCGGGGTGGCTATCCCAAAGAATACCCCAGGAGAGGCCGCAAGGCTAGTGAGATAGGCAGTAAGATCCCAGGGATTGCCGAAGTGATAAGTATCATAAAAAGCTATTAGGAAATGAACTACTATGATCGCCCGTAACAGCTTAAGTGTATCCTCGCCATTGCCCCATATCGCATCTAGTACTCTGAACTCAAGCCATTTGATGAACTGTGGCACCTTCTTCCAGCCTGGATACTTATCCCGGTAATACGTCTCTCTTGATGACCAAGATTTTTTCAGATAGCTCGATGTAGCCTCCAACTCGTGTGAAATCGCTCTGTTGACAGCTTTGGCATCGCCGATTTGCTGAAAATTCATTCGAAGCGATCTGGCAAACCGCATTTTCAAGTTTTCCTCACGCGGTGCCTCCCGCTCAAGGATGTCGTCGTCGATTTGGCAACGCTCGAAGACCGCATACTCAAACTTGCATCCGGAAAATGCGGACTGATGGAAATTACAGCCAACGAACCGGCAGCCGGTGAAGTCGCAGGAGTCGAAGTTACAGTTATTGAAGTAGCAAGCGTCGAAAACGCTATGCTGGAAGGAGACCTTACGAAGCGTCTGTTTCTTGGCGTTTAGCCTGACATAAACCTTGAACGCATAGTCTTTAGGCTCGTTCTCGACATTCCTGCTGACGTAAAGATCAGTGATCACCTCCCGGTTCCCTGGCAGCAGTGCCTCACGAGGCTTTCTCTGTACGATACTGGCAACCCCGTCCGCCGTTAGTGCCTCGAGGCCTGCGTTCTCTGAGGGTGGGTTCTCGTCCATCATGATCAGCTTATGCTGCCCTATCGCTCCATTGTTGGAGTGCATAATGACCTAAATCGCCGGTGCTTCAAAGCCCCGTGGAAGTCCTGCAATTATCAATATTCGCGGGCAGCAAGATTCTGGATGACGCAGCTTTCAGGAGTTACAGCCCTGTTGCATGCTCGTGACTCTCGATAGGCAGCCTTGGGTCGATAGCTGTCATTCGACATTGGACACCTCCACTCAGCGGCTGACCAGACGTCTCGCTTTCCCTTGAGTGAATTTTCCTAGAAAATCCCGGCCGCTTGCGCCTGACAATTCCAGTGCAATAGTCTCCTGAGCGTCACCACTTAGCGGGTGACTCGGTTTTGACAGACTGAAATACACAGGCACAAACAGCCCCATCCCCCCTGCCGACGCTTTCACTCTGCGTTCGGTTGCGTGTTATGGCGGCTGTGCGCAGGGCATCTTCGGATGCGCCGGGTATCCTGTGTCCGGTCTGTCAACCTACGTACAGCTGCCACCCTTACTGTTTGACAGCAACGGGCGGTAGTCACTCATCACAGGAGCGACTCCATGTTCAAAGCCACCCCCAATCCGCCTCGGCAGCGGCCACGGCCTACGAGAAGGCCGACAATCGGAGCGGTCCGAATCGCAAGGTGGCCATGGGTGTGGTGTACCTGATTGAACTGGCGCAATTGAGGATTGGAGGCATACCGCCTGAGCCCCCTCTATTTGCGTGGCCCTGCCGCATCCAAATCAAGTTATGTACCAATTTTGTACCAACGCCGAAGCAATTCGTAACCTCTCCACTACCCCTGCATCGCTTGCACAAATTGACCAAACCCAAAAAATATGATGGCATCCAAGCGAATCGGCCATAGATCGCTCAGATTGCCTTCACTAAGAATTTGCATGGAGCTAAAAGTTGAACAAAAAAAACCTACTATCTTCGATTCGAGTCGGGCACCGGGTTGCAGAAGATGAAAAAAATGAATTAGCCAATTACTTCATCAAAACATCGCAATGGAATAAGCTTTCGAACGGCGAAATAGACGTCATATACGGCGCAAAAGGCACGGGAAAGAGCGCCCTGTACTCCTTACTCACAAACAATATAGAAGAATTCAAAACAAGAGGAATCCTTCTAGCACCCGCAGAAAACCCTCTGGGAGCGTCTGCCTTTCAAGAGCTTATTGACGATGAGTCCTGTAGCGAAGCCGACCTTACTTATATTTGGAAGCTATACATCCTTCAACTAATATCAGCCAAGCTGCGAGGGAGCAACTCTGCAAGCAGCGTATCAACGAAACTAATTGAAGCCTTGGAAACAGCCGGCCTTCTACCAAAATCATACACACTTGGAAGTTTGTTCAGCAGGGCAATTAATTACATAAAAAGCTTCGGCGACAAAGAAACTACTGATATAGAGTGGACACTATCTTTGGACCCGACCTCTGGAGCACCTAGTGCTACTAGGAAAGCGTCCTACGGACCCACGGATATCAAGTCAAAACTATCAAGCGTCCCAGTTAATGACTTACTGCATTTCGCAAACGAAGGACTTGTAGACGAACATCTTAATATCTGGCTGCTATTTGATCGTTTAGACGTATCGTTTTCCAGCTCACCAGAGCTTGAGAAATCAGCGTTGCGTGCTTTGTTCCGTGTGTATGCAGACCTGAAACCTTACACCAATATAAAGGCAAAGATATTTGTCCGGAAAGATATTTGGGAACGCATTACGGAAGGCGGATTCCGAGAAGCAAGTCATGTAATCAAAACAGATACTATTGAATGGGATCGCGACGGACTTTTGAATCTGGTTATTAGCCGACTACTGAACAACCAATCCTTGGTAGATTATCTAAAAACCGATAAAGACACCGTGATCAACGACATCACAAAGCAAGAGGCAATAATCAAACGAATCCTTCCCGAAAAGGTTGATACTGGTAAGAACCCTGATGCATTCGACTGGATCGTCTCTCGGGTTCAAGATGGCACTAAAAAGTCTGCCCCGCGCGAGATAATCCACATGCTGGAATGTCTTCTGGCGAGCCAGCTGAAAAAGATAGAACAGGGCAAGCCCGAGCCGGAAGCCGAGATACTTTTCGATAGGACCGTATTTAAAGAATCGCTCTCATCGGTGTCGGAAGTAAGATACCGACAAACCTTGTGCGCTGAATACCCCAATTTGAAATCCTATACCGAGCTCCTCAAAAATGAGAAAGCGGAGCAGAAGATTGATACGCTAGCGCGAATATGGGATATCCCCCCTGAGAAAGCGTTGTCAATCGCAGACCAACTTGTTGCTGCAGGCTTTTTCGAAGCTCGAAATGATAAGAATCAGCCAACTTATTGGGTCCCATTTTTGTATCGCGATGCCCTCGACCTTATTCAGGGGAAAGCAAACTAGAACTATCGGCGCCGCTTACAGCTCGATTCGCAGGCCGTCCAGGCCGCAGTCCTCTGCGAACTTCACCAGGGTATCCAAGCTGGCCAAGGTCTTCACCGGCTAGCGCTAGGGGCGCACCGGGGCCAGCCGCACCAAAGGCCCGCCGACGCGAATGCCCAGCGTCCACTGGCCGCGGTCCAGCTCATACAGCCCGGCCACGGCGTCGCGCACCTGACGGGTGCTGACCAGCACCCGCAGGGTATTGCTTTCGACAGCCAGGCCGATCATTCGCCCTGCCCCTGTTCCAGCTCCAACAGGCGCGCCGTGGCGGTATCGATCTCCAGCTGATACAGGCGCTCGATGCGCGAGCTGTCCAACGCCTTGAGCATTTCCAGGGCTTCGACCATGCCCTCGACGCGGGCCTGGGCGATCAGGCAATTAACCGCGGTGTCGGCGGTGTTGATCTCGGCCAGGCGCCGGCGCAGCACGTCGTGGTAGCCGGCCGGCAGGACCACGCCGGGCAGAAACTCATCGGTAGCCCTCACGTGTCCCATCATTCCGCTGGCTCGCACGCGAGGGCTAAGAAGGAACGTATCGGAAGAGTAGTATGACAAACAACAAGAAGCCGCAACACTGCACGATCTGCGCACGCCTACTCGACAATCCGCAAGATCTGCTATCAGGCAATACCGGCGGGGATTGCTGGGGATGCATAGGCGCTATCGAGGCGCAAATGGGATGCGCAGAGTCGCTCGACTACGTACGCCAAGAATACGAGGCAGGACTTCGGCCTAGCTGGATCGATCCGTTCAAGCCATGACTCGGAAGCTGCATCACGACGGCTTGGGTCCATAGCAGCCATTCGCGCCTGCTCCTGCCCTGAAGCGAGGAGCAGCCGCACGTGAAATACAGCAGCGCCCGACACTCAATGCAGAGGTGCTCCTACAGCGTCAATAAGGGTGGACTCAATAGACTCTGTCCCTGTTTCCTACGGATGCCCCGCTCCGGAAATAGCCTGTTGCACAGAGCACTTTGACTGCCAGTGGCTGGGACATTCATGGTGGAGGGGCGTTCTGCTGGCCTTGTCAGCAACATGCCAAAGTAGCTGGGATCTGGGGCTACGATGCGCCATTGCGCGTGATCCAACCAACAGGTCGCCAAGCTTCCAGTGATGCGACCAATCGACTGCCATTGCGGTCGGTGGAAGCACTGCTGAACGTGATGTTTCCCCCATACGGGCCTAGCCCGTATGGGCTGGCCCTCCTACTGAAATCTGGAGGTCAAATGAAAATGGAAACAGCTCTGTACAAGGCGATGGTTGCATCCAACGTCTCAGAGCAAAACGCTACTGCGCTCGTTGAAGCCTGGGAGAGAGATGTGACCTCAGTATTGGCAAACAAAACCGATCTCACAGAAGTTCGGAATGAACTGAAGGCTGAGATCGCAGAAGTTCGGAATGATCTGAAGGCTGAAATCACAACAGTTCGGAATGATCTGAAGGCTGAGATCGCAACAGTTCGATCTGAACTGAAGGCGGATATCGCTCAGGTCCGCGCAGAGCTGAAGATAGAAATCACGAAAGTGGCTACTGATCTGAAGACTGTGGAACTGAGCCTGCTGAAAGAGATGGCCAACCTGAACACCACACTCACCGTAAGGATGGTGGTCGTCATGACCGCACTGCAAGGGATTGCAGGGAGCTTGCTGTTCGCTGCACTCAGGTTCTTCAAGTAGGACCATCTGTTGTAACCACCCACGCGGGGAACACTCCCCGCCGGGCGAAGTGTTCTCCGCATTCTGTTTCTGAACCCGGAGAATCGCGATGCCCTGCTTTTGCACTTTCGAGCGAGATCGCTCCTCTTTGACTCCGTCAGCCCTGGGCTGACCCGCTGATCCGAATGCCGGCCTCCTGTGAGGTTCGTTGTTCGTCGGCATCCACTTCATGGGCGTGCTACCGGTTGGCATCGCCCACCCATTACGCACTGCCCTGCCCCCTGATTTTTCGTCAGGTTTGTGGTGTGGCGAATACCCCACTTTGCTGTTCGCTCGTACCGGCGGCTGATCGCGTTCGCGGTTTGCATTTCGGGTGCCTTGTGCGCCTGTGCCGGTGCATAGCCGCGGCCTGAACCTGACATCCATCCATAGGGATTTCCTTGCCCTATGGGGCGAGGTCCGTCCCGCCCCTGAGGAGAGCTACATGGAAAAACCTGTGAATGTTCTACGGCTGCCGTTTCCGTTCATCCGCAACCCTTACCTACCCGGTACGGCGTTGCGACTGGATCGGTTCCAACGGCAGTTCACGATTGTCTGTACGGGCGTGTTGAGCTTGCCCCAGGACGAACCGCACGTGGGGTTCTACTCCGTGTCGGGTGAGTACGTCGTGGGGTATTGCGGCTTGCTTGAAGAGGCGATTGCGTTGTGCGAGTCGCGCTTCTACGAGCTGCATGCGTATCCAAAGCTCGGCGCCGTGGCCTCGTTCGATCCACGGACGGTGGAGGTCTACGACACGCTGACGAAGGTCTATCGGCGAAAGCCCATGGCCTGTGCCAGCGATGACGCTCGACGGGTGCTGTCCGGTGTCATTCAGGCATCGGAGATCGTGTGGCGACGTCCCTGCCGGACGGCAGCTGAAGTGTGGGCTGTTGGACAGCGGATGGCGGCGCTCTACGAGCAGGCGCATCAGGACATGAGCCAGGAGGCTTTTGAATCGGCCAGGAGGGCCCGCCGGGAAGCCATGGAACTCAGGGGCTTTCTGATTTCCCCCAGATGGCGAGTGTTTGCCCTGCAGGCACTCGACAACACAGGCGTCACCTGCTGCAACGCTTGACGCTGCAATCGTAATCGCTGTCACCGGGAAACCACTTCCCGGTTGGGGCAGGTGGTTTCTCAACTTGAAGGAGAAATCAGATGCCCCGAATGAAGAAACAACGCATTGACCAGGTAATGGAATATGGCATCGCGATCACTGCGCAGGTGTGGGACCAGGTGCTGCTGGATCCGGCCGATCGCCGGCGCTCGACGTACGAGAGTCGGTTGATGGGTCTGTTTCAGGCAGTGGCCAGGGCCCACAACCAGAACCCTCAGGCGAGGCAGGTGGATTTTGACCTGTCCTCCTCAGAGCAAAAGGAAGGTGCTCTGGCGTTGACGCTGAGGCGCATGGATCCAACGCAAGGAGTGCCGTATTTGCTCCTGTCGCTTCAGGGAGAACCGGTCGAGAAATGACTGGGTTCAAGCTGTAGCGGTACCTCACTCAAGCCCGGCTCTGCCGGGCTTTTTCCTGCAAGTGCGCATGAAAGGCAGCAGCCAGCGGTAGGAACCGGGAGGACAACTTCATCTCCAATGGTGATGCAATCCGGCGGCGTCACGCCAGTACATCGTGGTTTCGAACTGGAAGCTGATCACGAAGCATGCTGGGCATGCTTGAGCAATGCCACGGGCGATTTTGTCCAGATCCTCCATGCTCGAATGCCCCTCTGGCTCCGGGCCCTTGAGCCTGAGATTGCAGTACACCGAGACACGAAAGTCCATGCCCTTGGCATCCTCTGCGTAGATGTCGAAGTCTTCAGCTCTTTCCTCGGCCCAGACTGAAATACCTGAGGTGAAGTTGGCCTTCAGCAGGCCATCCTCCCAATAGACTTCCTCAGCGCCCGCCCGGGCCAAGACCTGCTCCAGGATCGGCAAGCTGAGTGCGCTATCGGCTTCCAAAAACATCTCAAGGCTCACGTTGAAACCTACCTCATGGGGTGTCATTACAAGGGTTGTTCTCGACTGAACGGCTTACGCCCTGCCCGCTTGCTCGTAGAAAGCCTCAAGGACCGTGATGCGCTCGCCACCGATCGCTTCAACGACGTCCTGAATGATCTGTGCAAGGCTCTCCAGGCTTTCATTGAGGACCTCGATGCAAGCCAGTCGGCCGGGCGACCAGTCCAGAACGGCGCACTGCGGGTACCTCTCCAGCAGCCCGGCCAGCGCCTGGCGAGGGGGCTCGTCACGGGTGTATTGGACGTCAAAGTATGGAGCACTGTTTTCCCAGAGCGGGTACACCAGAACCCAGGCATCAACTGGACTGGGGAACCGAAGAGTGACGTAGCGTGACGCCCACACAGGACCTTCACACTTGATCAGGCGGATCACGTCCAGGATGGACCGGCAATCGGGTATCCGGATTTTGCCCTCGAAGGGATTTACCACAACCGCCACCATGGCCGAGTTTTCGCAGGCGCGGCAGGAGGACTGTCCGGTTTCTCATAGAGCGCTTTCGCGATCAGGTGAGTCCGCTCAGCCTGTTCGTCCAGCCATTCCTGGGGGCCGATCCAGTGATCGTGCACGGCCTCAAGGAAGTCTCGTTCCAGAGGCAGTCCCGAGGCATCACCCATCACCGTGGCCCAGGCCTCACAGCGAGGACACCAGGCCGTTGTGTGGGTGAACCGAGTGACCTCGCTAGCGGCAAAGCTGGCGTAGCAGCCATAGCAGGCGCAGGTGCTGCTGCTTTCGATCTCGGCCTGATTGCGATTGGCATGTTCGTAGGCCGTGTAGGTATCACTCATTCCAGAAATCTCGTTTTTGCAGGTAGTGCGCCCACCCTACCCGCCTGTCCTTGAAATACTCAATTTGCCCCTGGAGGAGCGACTCCCTTCGAGCGCTTGGCACCTCATGAAGGACCGGACGTGCGCCCGGCAGCCGGTGTTCATGCAGGCGTTTTCAATCCTCGAGGTTTTCGGCCAGGAAAGCGATCAGTTCCATGGGACTGCGGCTGTTGATCACGTTGTAGATCGGGTCACGTTTGGACCGGGGCAGCTTCTTCACGCAGCTCTTGGCTGAGGCCCGCACGGCTTCGTCCGTACCATGGATACGGGCGGCCAGGAGCAGGATCAGCACAGCGTCGGAGAGGTTCATCAAGTCAGTGGCTCGCAGGATCTGAACGTGAATGTATCGGCGGGAGGAGCCGTTTCTGCAGGCGCATGCTGGGACAAGGCCCCATTGGCCTGAGTGGAGTCGCACTGTTCATTATTTTCACTTGCCACTCACGCGTGGGCGATGGCGACTGGCTGATACGGTGCATCAGGTTCACCGACATCGTCTGTAAGAAAAGTCTGCGGCTACCCTGCTGAGCCGTGGCGGAGCGAAACGTTGTCAGTCTGACCAGGATATACGCTCACCTATGCAGCACTCTCAGGATGAGCCGTCCGGTGGACAATGCGCATTGGCATCGGATAATTTTCCCGACGGCCAACAAGGTGTTGGCTACTTTTCATCATTCCCCAAATTAGAGCTACGCATGGTACCTGTTCGTAAGCCCCAACATTTAGAAGCGCTAAGGGAGTTATTACACCCTTATCACTACCTACTGTGCGTCGACCTTGAGGCTACGTGCGATGAGGACGCCAAGCCGGGAGAGCCTCCACGCCCACTGCTCGTGCATCGTGAGGATATGGAAACGATTGAGATTGGCTTGGTTGTGATCGACCTCTCATCGCTCCAGGTGGTCGACCACTTTCAAAGCTTTGTCCGACCCACCCTGCACCCGGTACTCACCGACTTCTGCCGAAAGCTAACCACGATCAAGCAAAGCGATGTTGATGCTGCTCCTGGCTATGCCAGGGTTGCTCAGATGCTTGAGGCATTCCTAGAGGCCTACCCCAATTCAATGTGGTGCTCGTGGGGTGATTACGACTACAAACAGCTTCAGAAAGATGCCTCACGTTTGCACTGCAAACCGATGCTAGATGGGATGCTTCACACCAATTTGAAGAAATGGCACTGGAAGGTCTTCGAGTGCCGCGCGATGGGCCTACAGCCTGCCGTGGAGATGCTAGGGCTCGAATGGGAAGGTACCTACCACCGCGGCATCGATGATGCCCGCAACGTGGCAAATGTGGCCATTCACCTGCTTAGCTGACCATGGTCAAAATGCATAGGGGGCCCGTTATCGACAGGGTGCCAGCACCGATTTGCTGACGATCGAGCGATGAGCCAGTCTGCGACAGCGCTTGTTCGGCCAACTGGTTTTTATTCGCCACATGCAGGTCGAAAAATTTACGCCGGGCGTGGGCCATGCAACCGATTTCGGTGATGCCTTGCTCGAAGCCGGCGTTGTAACCCGCGAAGTCATCGCACACCAACTTGCCGTTCCAGGTGCCCAGGATGTTGCGCTCATGTTCGCCAGCACGGCTGGGGCTGAAGTCGTAGGCCACCGCTTTCAATGCGCAGCATGGTGTCGTGCAGTAGGCCCAGACATACGCACGATGCGTTTTTTTCGACTGCCGCCAACATCTGCACCGGAGTTTCATCGGCATGGATGACCTGCCGGGCCAACACGGACTCGCGCACTACATCTACCAGCGGTTGCAGTTGTACGCCGGTTTGGCCCACCAACTGAGCCAGCGTCGAGCGCGGGATCGCCAAACCGGCACGGCCGAAGATCTTTTCCTGCCGGTACAGCGGAAGATGGTCGGCGAATTTGGCCACCATCACGTGAGCCAACAAGCCGTCGGTGGGTGTGCCCTTGTCGATCACCTGTGCCGGTACCGGCGCTTGAATCAGAGTTTCGCATTGGCGGCAGGCCCACTTGCCACGATCGACATCGCTCGTGCGACCGGCCGACACCGATAGAAGTGGTGACTGGCTCACTGGTATCAACGGGATTTGAACGAATGCAAGCCGACGTTGGGTACGACCAGCAGTGCTTACCCTGGCGAACAGGCGTCAGTCCGGGCCGATTGAGCATTACGCACACGAGAAGCAGCAACAGCGTAAGGCAATGCAAGAGGTTTCTTACATGCTTCCCGGAGCCCCCACGGCAGCGATATCTCAAGTTTCATACAAACACCCCACTGCGGAAAAAGCTTGTTGCAGAGCGTTTTTTGACAGACCTGGAGCGGGGTAATCATTGTGCTGGGCGCGTACTGCTGAGCTTGTCAGCAGCATGCCAATGAACCAGGAATCTGAGGGCTAATCGGTGCCGTCGCCGCATGTGCCCTCAGGTCGCGATGCTATCCGTGTTGCGGCTCATGGACGTCTGCGACAGTCGCCCTTAGCACTGCCGCGCTCAATGTTTACCCATAACAGCCTCGCACCTTGGAGCAGGCTCTCTCATGAATGCTGGAGGTCTGATGAAACTGAGTTTAGCGATGTACCGGGCTCTGATCGCAATCGATGTCACGGATGAAAAAGCTTTAATTGTCGCTGATGCCTTGGATGATGCCATCGATGATATGCACCGCAGAAAAGGGGAAGCCTCGTGGTTTAAGGCAGAATCTGACAGGCGCGAAACGGGTCACGCAACGCTCCACCAGGACGGAGCAATCTGAAAAGCCTCAAGTCTCTGTCTCGGCTTGATACCTAGGACGTCTAGCGTCGCAAAGAGCTGTTCATCCAGGGAGTAGATGACGACGCGCTCCTTGATTTCGCGTGTCATCTTGAACGGAAACCCTTCGCCTTCGGGCGTTGGGTTCTCCACCCCTTATCACTCAGCAAGAGCGCAACGCCCGATTTCCCTCTCGAGCCTTTTCTGGTCCGCGTGCTCCGCTGCCTGGTCTGCATCACGACTAAATGTGCTCTCAACCGCCTCTGGGTAGATGGCTGAAAAAACCAATTCGTTTTTTTGTTTCCTCAATCGCACACTCGTTAGAGAACACGTTCACCATCATGTTGTTCCCTCCCTGAAGCCCACCCACATAGCTGCAGTGCTCGTCCCTGAAGGTCTTCCAAGCAGTCTGTGCCCTGATCAACTGCCCCTTGGTCTTTCTCGTATCCCAGTTATCTGTTTCAGGCAGCTCATCAAGGGCAGCCTCGTAGCTCGATTGCAGCTGTTGTTCCAGTATCTTGAGCTTCTCTCCCGAGCACTGTGCCACGCCTAGCGTAGTGTTCAGCGAGCATGTCTGGTCATCTGCAAACACGCTCAGACAACTGCCAATACCGAGCATGCTAAAAACCAATACAGCTCTCACTTTCACGAACACGCTCATCCCAAACCTCACTGCTCTGAAGATGCGTTGATACTCCGCAACGCGCACTGTTCCGATAACGAGGCGTATTGCACTACACCGACTGGGTGGATCAGATCTATCCAACTATGGGTAGATGCTCTTCAGGTCCAGGTTACCCAGACTGGAGGCGAGCTGAATACGTGCGTTCTGCCAGCCGGCCATGGCGCTGATCTGCTGCTGTTGAGCGTTGGCCAGGGCCGTCTGGGTGGTGATGACTTCGAGAATGCCTGTCACGCCTTTGGCGTAGCGTGCCTGCGCCGCGTCGAAGGATTGCCTGGCACTCTCCAGCACCTGCTGACTGGTGCGCACGTTTTCGGTATCGACTTTCAGGGTCTGGTAATCCGACCAGACGCTGGAGGCCACCTGCAGTTCGGCATCGTTCAGGGCCGCCTCCTTGCTCTCGGTCTGGGCCTGTGCACCGCGGACCTGATAGGTGCGGGTGAAGCCCTCGAACAGAGGAATGTTCACCTGCAGGGAAACCGATCGATCCCGCACCGTCTCCCCCGTGAACTGCTGGCCGGCACCGGAGCTTTGGGGCTGGTTGTCGTAGCTGTATTTGCCGACGAAGCTGATCGTCGGCCGCCCCTGGGCACGGACCACCTGTTCGTTGGCCTGGGCTGCGGCCAGTTCGGCACGGGCGGCAATCAGTGAGGGGTGTCGTTGCTGGGCGGTCTTGAGCAGGTCCTCGACGGACTCTTCAAACGCCAGGTCCGGTGGGGCTACGCCCTCCTCTCCCAGCAGATGCAGGGCTAGATTAGGACGCCTTCCCATGTCGATCGCCACCTGCCCCAGCGCGCTTCTCCAGTCGCCTTCGGCTTTGTTGCGATTGAAGGTGGCCTGGTAGTAGGAGGTCTGGGCTTGCAGTTGATCGCTGATCGCTGCCACCCCATGGCGAACGCGCAAGGCGGCAGCATCCAGCACCTGCTTGGCATCGGCTTCGATCTGCTGGGTCGCCTGTCGGTCCTTCTGCGCCACGAGGGCGGCGTAGTAGTCCTTCACGGTGCTGGCGAAGACCGTCTGCAGGGCATTGTCCTGCTCGGCCAGCGCCGAGGCGAGTTTGCTCTGGGCGTAGTCGACGCCTGCCGATCGGGCACCGAAGTCGTACAGCACCCAGTTCAAGCTCATGACGGCGTTCTGGAAATGGCTGTTGGACTGGACCACGAACGGATTGGACGAGGTGCCGTGGCTGGTCGAGCTGTCTTTGGCCTCCTGTAGCGTGCTGCTCAGGGTCGGCAGGTAGGCGGCCTTGGATACGCCCACCTGTGCGGTTTGTACCTTGACGTTGGCCCAGGCCTCGCGGGTCTTGGGGTTGTGGCACAGCGCACTGGAGACGATGTCCAGCAGGCTCAGGTCGACCCTGGAATTGTCCGTACAGCCATCCACCTCGGGTGCTGAATCGAACATGTGGTTGGCGGCGGTGGCCGGCACATCATTGAACTGGCGCAGCGGACCGGAAGGTCCGAATCCCCAAGCCGCTGCCGGCCCCATTCCGATCACCAGCGCGAAGGTCACGCTCTGAGTGAACGACATCGCCTTACGAGTTTTCAGCATGCTTTGCGCACTCATCCTGGCCCTTCACTTCCTACTCAGATGATCGTCACGCCACGCGTGTTGAGTTCGGTATGGTTCCAGAAGCTGGTCGTCGCGTAGCGAGCAAAAAGATCTGGCGGGATGCAGAGCGGGCGGGCCTGGTACTCGACAGTTTTACGCACGGCGTGCAGGCCAGGCATACCCAGTTGCGCATCGTAATCCGGCTCGTCGTACACCACGTTCTGCAGGTCATGTTCGAACCAGGGCTGCCCCAATTCGGCGTAAAGCCGCTCGAGGGTGCGCCGCGGCTCTTTGACCAGGTGATCGTATGGGACCAGGATCAGGCGCTTGGCCTGCTCGCCGAACCAGGCCTCGCGCAGATTGCTCCAGGCCAGGCCGATTAGGCCGGTGTCGGAGTTCATCAAGGTTTCGGCCCGGGCATAGACAGACGCGCCCGGCTGGAAGTTGAACATGCGCGACAGTTGCAGGGGGTTCTTGGCGAGCATTCGTTCGACACTGTCGATGATCCAGCCGACCTCTCGGACGCAGCAGATGATGCGCGATTGAGGGTACAGGGCTCCCCATAGCGCCGCCCGCCCCGTCCAGGTGCGGTTGGTGTCAAAGAGCACCCTGTCATCGGGCATGTCGGAAATCTGCTCGGTGTAGTAGGACTCGACGACCGCGCGCAGGATCGTTGCGCGTTTATGGTCATCGAAAAAGCCACCGAACTCACCGCCGCACATCTTGGCATGCGCGGCCCCCACCAGTGCGGCAACCGGACTGGTAATGGCGGCAGAAAATCGTGGGTTCTGGCGCAGCAAGGCCGACAAGAGCGTCGACCCCGAGCGCGGCAAACCCGATATCGCGTGAAACTGAGTAGCCAAAGGGCACTCCTTAGGCGTTTTCGACTTCGGAACAGCACGCCGAAATCACCGTACGCTGACAGGCGACACCCCTGGCGGCTGATCGCCGTCAGGGGTGTCGATCGGTTGATGGAAGGACGTGGTCGGGCAATCAAGCCGCGTGAGAAGACGCGCTCAGTGTCACCTTCTGGTCTGCCAACGAAGGCGGCAACAACGTGGTGTCAGCCACCCCACCGTCAGCACCAAACGTGGACATCGCCTGAATCAACTGGCTCACGCCGCTGCCGCCCACTGGCGAGGTGTTGGCGCTGCCGCCATAGAGCGACCCGATACCTGCCAAGTCGGTCTGATCCAACGTACGGTTGCTGGCGGTGAGCTGGTAGTTCATCACCGAGTTCTGGTCAGCGTTGTCCGCCAGGCCCAGGGCGTGACCGATTTCATGCAGCAGCACTTGGGAAAGCGTGGCGTCGGTGCCGGCATAGGTCTGTTGCCCATCGGCGCCGGTGGTCAGTGTGTCCTGCGCCGTGTCTTCAACTCGAATGATGGTGCTCGACTCCAACTGGCCGGCTTTGGCCTGATAGCTGGTGTAGCCAACCACACCGGTATTGGCGCTATCGAAATCGCCAAAGCCGATCCGGATATCAGACTGCGCGGAGTCGGTCACCTCTTCGAAGGTGACACCTGGCATCGCACTGGCCCAGGCGCCAAAGGCCGCCTGCACAACAGACTCCTCAGCACTGCCCATGTAGCCAGAGAACGGAGCAGCCTGGGTTCCTGAGCTGTCCGCCAGGCTCCAGGTGATGACCTGTTGGTCCCACTTGGCGCCTTCCAGGACGGCAGAGCCGGAGCCTGCGGTGGGCGTCAACGCTGCAATGCTGGCTGCCTGGTGTTGGGCCGCCTCCGCCGATTGCGCGGCAGAGAAATTACCGTGGCTCAGATCGTATTGCGCGATAGAACCAATGTCGGCCCCAACACGAGAGGACACCAGGGATTGCGTGCCGGCAAAACCGTATCCGCCCCCCTCATCCCCACCACCGTAGCTGCCCGGCAGGTCCTCCCCGGGGCCGCTACCGGTGTAGCCGTAGCCGCCTATGATGTCACCCGAGCCGTCAGCGCCGGAGTAGACGGTGTCGGTTTCAACACCGCTGCCGCTCCAGTTGTAAACGACAGAGGTGCCATCAGCGCGGTCATCGATGATGCGGTCATTGATGCCGGTCGCGGAGAAATTATCCTTGTTGCCCTGGACGACCATCGTGCTGTTATCGCCCAGAAGGGTGATCTGATCCGATGACCCTTGTATCACGTTCCCCGAGCCATTGATCGATACGGCTTTCCCGAAGGTGACGGTAAGGGTGTTGTTGCTACCGGACAGCACATTGGAGGAACCGTCGAGCGTGATGTTGCTGTTGTTCGCGGAGATCGCGTTGTTGTTGCCTGTGACAACATCCGTGGCATTGCTATACCGGTTGCTGATGGTCAGGCTCTGCCCATTGGCCGAAATCGCGTCACCCGACCCCGTGATAACAGACCCATCACCCAGGACGCTGATGTTATTGTCGCTGGCCGAGATGCTGTCCGAGCCGCTGACCGTGATGTCGTTACCATCGCCTACGACGTTGACCGCTGCGCTTGTATCGAGAAAGACTTGGTCGCCTTTGGCATTGATGGTATCGGTGCTGTACTCACTGCCCCCCGTGGTCCCAATGTGGATAAGATCCCCAGTGCTGGCATTGATGGTGTTGTCGCCCCAACCATCGCTGATCAACGCGACATCGCTGCCCAGTGTAATGCCATGGCCATAGCCATTGAGATTGACTGAGCTGCCATCTCCGAAGCTGAAGGAGTCGTAGTAACCGACCACATTCTCGTTTGTGCCAGTCATGGATACAGCGGCATGGCTAGCCGACAGGGTTTCGTTCGAGCCCACCAAGGTCACGACACTGTTATCGGCCGACACCGTGTTGCCGTCACCCGTGATGACGTCGCTGGCACCACCACCGGCATTGGAGATAGACAAACTTTCGCCACTAGCGGTGATCGCGTCACCCGCACCGGTGATTGCATCGCCACCGCCCACCAGGTCCAGCGTGTCGTTGCTGGCGATGATGTTATCGCTACCGTTGGCAGTGACGGTGTTGCCACTACCCACAACGTTGAGGGATGAACCACTGGCCAGACTGATGTTCTGGTTGTCATCCACATAAAGCCTATTGGTGAAGTAGTAGTCTGAGTTCACCGTTGCGCCGATCGACAAGATGTCATCGGAGGTCGCGTAAATGGTGTTGAAGCCATCACCGACGCTGTTCAGACTCGAGCCTGCCCCCAAGGAGATCGTATCCCCGTAGCTCGTCACCGATGCCGTGGTGTGAGGACCGAAGGTGACCGAGTTGTAGTTACCTGAGACGGTTTCGTCCGTACCGGTCAGCGTCAAGGTGTCAAAGGTGCCCGTGACCGACTCACCAGCACCCGCAAGGGTCACGGCACTGTGGTCGGCCGACAGGGTGTCGTTGTCGCCACTGATGACGTCACTTGCGCCGCCATTGTTCGAAATCCACAAACTGTCGCCGCTGGCGGAGATTGCATCACCACCACCGGTGATGGAGTCGTTGCTACCCAAAATGTTCAGCGTATCGTTGCTGGCTGTTACAACATCCCCACCATCCACTGCCAGGGTATTGCCGCTACCCACCACATTGACCGAGGCGCCGGTACCCAGCGTGATGCTCTGGTTATCATTGGCGTACAGCGTATCGTTGAAGTAGTAACTCGAGTTCGCCACTGCATTCAACAGCACGGTGGAATCGGAAGCTGCGTAAATGGAGTTGAAACCGCTGCCGGAACTGACCAGGCTAGAACCGGCACCCAAGGTCACCGTCGCCCCGTAGGTATTGAGAGACGCGCTATCCCCCTCCCCGATGCTCAACGAGTCGTAGTTACCCGATAGGTTATCACCCGATCCCTCCAAGGTGAGCACGCTGTTATTGGCCGAAATGGAGTTGCTATCCCCCACGACAATATCGCTCGCGCCACCAGCTCCCATCGTAATACTCAGGCTGTCATTGCTGGCGTTGATGGTGTCGCCTGCACCCGAAATTGAATCGCCCGAGCCCAGGAACGTGAATGTGTCGTTGCTGCCGTACACTGAATCACCGCCGGCACCCGTGATCGTATTTCCTGCCCCGACAATATTGACGTAGACGCCGCCGTCCAACGTTATGTTCTGGTTGTTGGAAACGTTCAGCGTATCGGTGTAGTAAGAGTCATAGCCGATGGTGACCTTGTCGTCAGAGGTCGCGGTGATGGTGTTGGAACCGTCACCATCACTGGTCAGTGTCGCACCGGCGCCCAGGCTGATTGAAGCGCCGTAGGTATGCAAGACAGCCGATGCAGCGTCGTCCAGCGTGATGGTCTCAAAGTTGCCAAAGACAGACTCGCCGGTACCAGAGAGTTCAACGGTGTCGCCGCTCCCAGTGACAGACTCACCCGATCCCTGCAAGCTCAACACACTGCTGTTGGCCGAAATGGAGTTGTTGTCACCGATCACAACGTCTGCGGCACCACTGGCTCCCCCGGAAATGAACAGCGAGTCGTTAATGGCCGCAATCGTGTCACCGGAGCCGGTCACCGAGTCGCCTGAGCCGAGGAACGTGAACGTATCACCGCTACCCGAAATGGTGTCACCGCCGGCACCTGTGAGCGCGTTGCCCGTCCCGACCAGGTTGAGGTAAACACCACCGTCCAATGCGATGTTCTGGTTATTGGAAACGATCAGCGTGTCGGTGTAGTAGGAGTCGTTGCCGATGGTGAGCTTGTCGTCAGCGGTGGCAGTGATGGTGTTGGAACCGTCACCATCACTGGTCAGTGTCGCACCGGCGCCCAGGCTGATTGAAGCACCGTAGGTATGCAAGACAGCCGATGCAGCGTCGTCCAGCGTGATGGTCTCAAAGTTGCCAAAGACAGACTCGCCAGTACCAGAGAGTTCAACGGTGTCGCCGCTCCCAGTGACAGACTCACCCGATCCCTGCAAGCTCAACACACTGCTGTTGGCCGAAATGGAGTTGTTGTCACCGATCACAACGTCTGCGGCACCACTGGCTCCCCCGGAAATGAACAGCGAGTCGTTAATGGCCGCAATCGTGTCACCGGAGCCGGTCACCGAGTCGCCTGAGCCGAGGAACGTGAACGTATCACCGCTACCCGAAATGGTGTCACCGCCGGCACCTGTGAGCGCGTTGCCCGTCCCGACCAGGTTGAGGTAAACACCACCGTCCAATGCGATGTTCTGGTTATTGGAAACGATCAGCGTGTCGGTGTAGTAGGAGTCGTTGCCGATGGTGAGCTTGTCGTCAGCGGTGGCAGTGATGGTGTTGGAACCGTCGCCATCACTGATCAGGGTCACACCATCGCCCAAGGTGATCGAAGCCCCGTAGGTGTGCAACGTGGCAGAGCCACCATCATCTAGGCGGATGATGTCGAAGTTGCCTAAAACGGATTCGTTGCTGCCAGAAAACTCCAGGGTATTGCTGCCCCCAATGATGGACTCACCGGAACCATCCAGGGTCAGCACACTGCCGTTGGCCGAAATGGAGTTGTTGTCTCCGATGAGCACATCGCTCGCTACACCGGTTCCCGTAGAGAGAGTCAGGCTAGCGTTACTGGCGTTAATGGTATTGCCAGCGCCTGTGATCAAATCGCCTGAGCCCAGCAGGGTTAAAGTGTCGTTGCTCCCTGCGAAGTAATCGGCACTACCGCTGATGGTAGCACTGACCCCCTGCCCCAATGAAAAGGTACTGCCGCTTGCGCTAATGGCTTCCCCGATATCGCCGTCAGCAATATTGACTGTGCCCACTCCGGCCAAGGAGATCACATCATTGTCTGATCCCGATGCCAGTGTAATCGTATCGTTCGCACCGATCCCGACTGAGTCTTCGCTACCGGCGATAGTGGCCTTGGCCCCTTGCGCAACATCAACAGCACTGTCGCTGAGGTTTGCCGTTGCAGAACCGCTCTCGACTTTCAGGGTGCTCCCGTTGCCCAGCGTGACATCTTCTTCGGCGCCATGAGTGGTGACCTGGTTGTTTTCACCGCCCGTGACCTTCACGTTGTCGCCATCAATGGAAACTCCGTTTCCTGTCCCCATGGCCACAGAGCCACTATTGGCGTGGACTTCAATATCGTCGTCTGTACTGGCGAGGATCACCTCGCCGTTTTTCATCATGGTCAGGACATCCCAATCCGAATCGTTTGACAGATTGACCTTCGAGTCTGAGCCAACGGTTATGTCGTTATGGGAGCCATTGACATTGGTTGATGTGTCATCGGCGATCGATAAATTTGCGCCAGAAAGATTAACGTTGGCATTATTTCCTGCCACATTCTCACTAACAGAACCATTGCTATCTTGAGTACCCGAAGTGGAGTTCAGCACCGAGCCAGTATTGCTGTCTGTGACTGTGCTATCAAACGTGCAAGAGCTACCGTCGGGGTTATAACTGATCGTGGTCGTAGTCGTGGCTGCCGTACCACCCACATTGCTCTTCTCCGTTACGACTTCAGATAATAACGTATCCCGATCAGCGTCTGTGTACGTCTGTATATCTTGACCAATTACAGTACCGTTATCATCCTTGATACTTGTGGTCACCGTTAGACCATCTTCACTCACTGATGAATTTTCCTGCCCAGCCGAAGAACCCTGCATCTGCGACGAGATCATCTGGGAAGAAATCCCGAGATTTTCTGGCGTATAATCAGCATTTATAATTTTGGTCGTTTGATCAACAGTCGTATTGTGACGCAGGTATGAGTAATCGAGAAAATTCGTTAAAATATCGATACCGGAATTCTGCAAAGGAACTGTCACACTCGTGTATAAATCGTGACCCGGCAGATAGTTTCTAGCCAAGCTCCCTTCATCGTATCCGGCATACCACTTATTCAGATTCTTATACATAATCTGAATTTGTGCATCGGATTCATTTATGGCCTGTTCCGCCGATAGGCTTGACAAAGGATTATCAGGATTGGCAATTACAAAATTATTCCAAAGTGGTTCCCATGAGGGTGGCTGAAACTGAAAAAGCCCCGTAGCAGAGTGACCATCCGTGTGCATATGCTCACCAAGCGATGACTCTGAAAATGCAATCAGAACGGCCGACTGGATGACAATTGCTGGCTCTCCGGCCTGGATACCCGCAGCTATAATTTGATTGGCTACGTCCAGTTGATTAGCGTTCAAGCCCGACATGCTATTTGCCATGCTACACTCCTTGCACCTATAAGAATTAATCAGTTATCAACCTTTAATCCAACATTGATCTCGCCGGCCTCCAGTCGAGTACCATCAACGTAAATCTCATAGGTCATTTTTCCAACAGCACATGAACTCGTTAAATGCGCAGGCCGACCAGAACCGTCAACAAAATCGTCTGGAAATTTCGCCTTGGGTGAAGACCCCGAATTATCAGAGAACTTCTCCGCAGTATATGTATAGAGAGTACGCTTAACGACATACTTTAGACGATAGGGGGGATGCGCACTTATTTTATCCCATGCAGAAAAATCAAATTTACTGCAAACGCTCGTCACCCACAGAGGATTATTGTCACCTGGGGAAGAATCAGCGCAGGCCTCATGAGAAGTGAAAACTGCCAAGATCAATAGCGCTTTCCACCAGCCTCGCAGAGAGCCTGCAGGCCGCCTCATGACTTTCATTAGACGACCTTCATGCGCACCATAAAAAAATTCATCCTCATTGCTGCTCAGGGACGGCGCTGGCTTTATCACTACTTCATCTCCTATACCGCTCTTAAACCCCCCATCTCTTCCCGGAAAAGTTTAAAAGCAAAACCCCCATTAATAAAAAAACTCACTCTGAGGAACCGTCAGATAGAATGAGTTTTATCGTTCTCTCAGCGCCTCGCTTTCGTACCTCAACAGCGGTGTCAGCAGGTATTCGATAATCCGCCGTTGCTCGGTCTTGATCTCCACCGAACTGGTCATCCCCGGCTCCAACGGAATGCTCTTGCCGTCAGCGAGAATTTGGTGCGCACCGAGTTCGATTCGGGCTGGATAAACTAGTCCCAGCTTGTCGTCCTTCACCGAGTCCTGCGAAATCGACATGACCCTGCCGGCGATCGTCCCGTAGTGGGTGTACGGAAAGGCATCGAGCTTGATTTCGGCGTCCTGACCCGGCCGGACAAAACCAATGTCCCGGTTGAGAATCTGCGCATCGACCTCCAGCCCGACGTCATCAGGCACGATCACCAGCAAGGCCTGCGCTGGCGTCACCACCCCGCCGATGGTGTGCACCGCCAGTTCCTGGACGGTACCGCTCACGGGAGCGGTCAGGTGGGTTTGGCCCTGCCGCTGGCGGGACTTGGTTTCATCGCCTTGGTCCTGGGCCAACTGCTGTTGCGCCTGATTGAGCAGGTCGAGTTGTTCACGACGAAACTGGGCGATCGCCGTATCGATATCGTCGCGTTGTTCCTGGATGGTGGCTTGCAGCTCCTTGGCGTAGCTCTGCTGCCCGGCCAGTTCCTGCTCCTGCTGGATGCGCGCCTGCATCTTTTCCAGGTAGGCGTGCCGTGGCACATAGCTTTGCTGCAGCAGGGTCTTGTAGTCCTCCTCCTCAGCACGGGTCATGGGCAAGGTCTGCTGCAGGCCGCTGATCTTGTGCTGAGTGGTCTGCAACTCCTGCAGGCGCTTTTGCAGTTCCGAACGCAGGCCCGTGAGCTTGCTGCGTTGCTCGTAGAAAGCACTTTCGGCAAAGCGCTGGGTATCACGTTGGCGGTCTTCGCTCGCATCCTGCACCGCCTCGACCACCGGCGCACGGTTGGTGGTTTGGGTATCCAGCAAGGCCTGGGCACGATTGATCACCAGCATCGCGTCGATTCGGGCCATCCTGGACTTGCTGACATCGGCGGTGGCCTCGGTCGGGTCCAGGTCGATCAGCGCCTGCCCCTGGGTCACGTGCTGACCATTGTCGACCATGATCGCCTTGACGATGCCCGCTTCCAGCGGCTGGATGGTCTTGCTGTTGCCATTGGGCACGACCTTGCCCTCGGCCACCGCCACCACATCCAGCTTGCCGACGATGGACCAGACCAGGGCGATCGCGAACAGCAGCATCAACATCCACATCAAGCCACGTCCTATGGGCGATGCGGGGGTTTCGAGCACCTCCAGTGCTGCGGGCAGAAATTCGACCTCATCGCGCCTTCGCTGCACACTGCTGCCCTGGGCCTTCTCTGCTTCGAGGGCCGCACGGGCAATGTCGCGGTAATGCCGCAACCGGGGGAACAAGCGATCAAGCAGCGACATGGAGATGCCCCGTCTGGTGGCGCCACAGCGAGGCATAGCGGCCGTTCTGTTCGAGCAGTTCCTCGTGGCTGCCCTCTTCGACGATGGTGCCCTTCTCGACGGTGATGATGCGCTGAGCGATCCTGACGGCAGACAGGCGGTGGGCGATGATGAACACCGTGCGCCCCTTGCAGATCTTGTGCATGTTGCCGTGGATGATGGATTCGGACTCGGCGTCCAGCGCGGAGGTGGCCTCATCGAAGATCAGGATCTTCGGTTGGGTCGCCAGGGCCCGGGCAATTGCGATGCGTTGCCGTTGCCCGCCGGACAGGCCTGTGCCCCGCTCCCCCAGTTCAGTGTCGTAGCCCTGCGGCAGTTCCAGGATGAAATCGTGAGCGCCGGCCAACTCCGCAGCTTCGACCACCTGCTCGAAGGCCATGCCGGGTGAAGCGAAAGCGATGTTGTCGCGCACCGTGCCCTTGAACAGCATGTTCTCCTGCAGGACCACACCGATCTGCCGGCGCAGAGAAGCAGGATCGAGCACGGACAGGTCCATGCCATCGATCAGCACCCGTCCGCGCTCAGGTGAGTAAAGGCGCTGTATCAACTTGGTCAGGGTGCTTTTGCCTGAGCCGGAGGGACCAACGATACCGATCACGCTGCCGGCCTGGGCCGTCAGCGAGAGGCCACGCAGGATCTCGGGGCCATCGGCGCGATAGCGAAATACCACGCGGTCGAAGACCACCTCACCTTTCACCGGTGGCATCGAGGCTTGCCCGGCAGATGCGCCGGACTCGGCCTTGTTGTCCAGAATATCGCCCAGCCGGGCCATGGACAGCCGTACCTGCTGGAAGTCCTGCCACAGTTGTGCCAGGCGCAGGATGGGGCCACTGACGCGGCCGGAGAGCATGTTGAAGGCGATCAGCTCACCCACCGACAGATCGCCCCCAATCACCAGTCGAGCCCCGAACCACAACAGCGCCGCCGTGGTGAGTTTGCTGATCAGGGAGGCCACCTGGTTGGCCGAGCTGGAGAGGTTGGAGGCCTTGAAGGCGCTGGAGACATAGGCCGCCAGTTGCTCCTCCCAGCGCCGTTGGATCAGAGGTTCGACGGCCATCGACTTGAGGGTTTCGATACCGGTTACGGACTCGACCAGAAACGACTGGTTTTCCGAGCTGCGACGGAATTTCTCATCGAGCCGCGCCTTGAGCACCGGCGTCACCAGCACCGACAAGGCGACGTAGCACGGCAGCGAGACGAACACGATCAGGGTCAGCCACGGCGAATAGGTCAGCATCACCGCGAAGAACACCAAGGTGAAGAACAGGTCCATCGCCACCGTCAGCGCATTGCCGGTAAGGAAGTTGCGGATGTTTTCCAGTTCGCGTACCCGCGCCACGCTGTCGCCCACACGCCTGGCCTGGAAGTAGGCCAGTGGCAGGCCCAGCAGGTGGTTGAACAGGCGAGCCCCCAGCTCAACGTCGACCCGGTTGGTCGTGTGGCTGAAGACGTAGGTACGCAGGCCGCCCAGCAACGCTTCGAACACCGAGATGGTGACCAGGCCGAACACCAGGACATCCAGGGTCGACATCGACTTGTGCACCAGCACCTTGTCGATGACCACCTGCATGAACAGCGGTGAGACCAGTCCAAACAATTGCAGGAAGAACGACCCGGTCAGCACTTCCAGAAACTGCTTGCGGTACTTGACGATCGAGGGAATGAACCACGACAGGTCGAACTTCCCACCGCCTTGCGCCAGCACCGCACGCGAGGTGATGAGGATCAAACGACCGGACCAGACTTTTTCGAAGTCACTCATGCTGATCTGGAAGGTCCGCTGCTGCACTTCGTCGTGCAGCAGGGCCTGCTCGTTTGCGCATTTGGCCAGCACCAGAAAGCGACCATCCCCCATCTCGACAATCGCTGGCAACGGCGTCTGTGCGAGGCGACTGATCTGGGTATGGGTGGCACGGGCCTTGAGGTCGATCTGTCGAGCCAGGCGCACCAGAGTCAGGGTGTCGACCGGCTTGGAGAGCCCGGACAGGTGCCGCAGACGTTCAGCGCTGACCGCCACACCCGAGAGTTGGGCAATGACCACAAGCGAGGCAATGCCGCTGTCGCCCTGGGTGATTTCAGCGGGATGGGGAGCCCTGTCCATTGATGCGCTTCCTGACACAAAAAATCCCTAGGTCAGCATGCCTGCCTGACTTCGTAACAGACTCGATACTTAACAACGCTTCAAGGGTTCTGACTGAGGGCAACGGTTAAGTTAAAGGCTGAACAAAGCCCTCTTCCCCCGCTTTTAATCAGGCTTTGGAGTGTTATCAAAACGCCATATTTCTATCAGGCTGCACGGGGCTTTTCCTGCGAATTTTCTCGCAAGAACAGTTTTTAACATTTCCATTCAGCCGCGGTTCAGCATGAGATAAATTAGATGAAACTTCAGGAGCTATTACATAAATTGGAATAGTTATTGCTATATACGAGCAATGAAATTTTCCAAATTTAGAAGATGAAATTTTTTTCATCTTTCGATAGCGCCGGCAGTCTGTGCATCCCCCACAAACCTGCCGCCGGCCGACAGGAACAATCGCTTGAGAGCGACATTGCGGCAGCGGCCTACCGCTGTCGTCCGCCTTGCCGCACACTACCCGCTCACCCGCAGCAGGATGGAGTCGCCACGATGCGAATGACCGCAGACACCCGGGCACCCGAAATTCAGAGACTTGAGCATCTGCTGGAAGGGATGAATTACTCCGCCTGGGTAGGCGTTTACGGCCCCTTCAACTCCGACTGCTCACTCGAAGAGCAACTGCGCCACTCAGTCAGCAACCGCAGCGTCGTGGGTAGGGAGACTCCCGTGCCTGCCGGCGAGGTGCGCAGCCAGGTACTGGAGCACCTGCTGCACTCGGGAGATGGCGGCTATGGGCCGGTGGATTTACCGGGTAAGCGCTTGGAGATCATCCGTTTGGCCGAGGCACTGCTCAGCCGTGTGCGCCTGGACCAGGCCGACACCCTCAGCTCGTTCTGGCTCGCCGAAGGTCATCCGGCTTACCCGGTGTGGTGGGATTTTGCCTTCGACATTCACGCCGACGGGCAGCGCTGGATTCTGATGGGTAGCGCCAGTGATTGAGTAGCAGGGAGTCTGGTTTCTGTAGACAAGCACAGCATCGACCGACAGGCCTGATAGAGCAATTCCTACCCCAACCAGGAAGACAAATTTCTCTCCACCGCTCCTGCGTCCTACAGGTAGCTCACTCCAGAAATAACCTGTTGCAGAGACCGATTTGACAGCCTACAGCCGGGGTGTTCATTGTGCGGGGGCGTACTGCTGGCCTTGTCAGCAACATGCACAGTAGCTTGGGATCGGAGGGGCTACGACGCGCCATTGCGCGTGATCCAACCAACCGGTCGCTAAGCTTCCCACGATGCGACCACTCGACTGCCATTGCGGTCGATGGAAGCACTGCTGGACATGATTTCCCCCTATGTGTCACCGCCAATGTAAAACTGACCCCCTAACGCCAACGCAAATTTGACCCCCTGGGCCATCATGGCGGCTTTGAGCTGCCGAGATGTTGACCCAGGAGCAGTCAGTGGAAATCAGGGTATTGGCCCGTCAGGGCATGGGCATCAAAACCATCGCGCGCACGCTGGGCTTGTCGCGCAACACCGTGCGCAAGTACCTGCGTGGCGAAGCCGAGTCGCCGCGCTATACAGGCCGAGCAGCGCGTCCAGAGAAGCTCGACCCGTTCAAGGCTTATCTGCAAGAACGCGTGGAAGCGGCCCGGCCACATTGGATTCCTGCGACGGTGCTATTGCGTGAAGTCCAGGCACAAGGCTACACAGGCGGCATCAGCCGGCTCAAATCCTACCTGGCACCGTTCAAATGTCCGCGTCATGACCCTGTGGTGCGCTTCGAGACGGCGCCCGGTCAGCAGGTGCAAGTCGATTTCACCACCATCCGCAGGGGCAGTAACCCGCTCAAGGCATTCGTCGCCACGCTGGGCTACAGCCGCGTCACTTTCGTCCGCTTCGGTGCCCGCGAAGACAGTGATGCATGGCTGGACGGCTTGCGTGAGGCTTTTGTTTATTTCGGCGGGGTACCCGAGGAGGCGCTGTTCGACAACGCCGGAGCGATCATCCTGGAGCGCGATGCCTATGGCGAAGGTCTGCATCGCTGGCATCCCCGGTTATTGGCGCTGGCCGACGAATATGGCTTTCGTCCTCGTGTTTGTAGGCCCTATCGGGCCAAGACCAAAGGCAAGGTCGAGCGCTTCAACGGCTACCTCAAGGGCAGTTTCATTACACCATTGGCGGCCACGCTCAAGAGCGCGGGATTACCGTTGGATGTGGCCACCGCCAATGCGCATATTGGTCGTTGGCTCGAGGAAATCGCGCACCAGCGGATACATGGCACCACCGGTGTAAAACCGGCAACTCGCCTGGCTGAAGAACGTGATGTCTTGCTGCCCCTACCAGCCTGCCGGGTGACGAGCGCACCGACGATCACCTCGTTGCGCCTGGGACGGGTTCTACCGCATGAGAGCTTGCAGCACCCGCTTTCGGTCTATGATGAGTTACTGGAGTTGAGCCGATGAACCTGCAGCATGCCCGCATCATCGAACTGTGCCAACAGCTCAAGCTTGAACGGATGGCGGTGGACTGGGCGGGCCTGGCACAACAAGCCGCGACTCAGGAACAGAGCTTCGCCGATTTCCTGGAGCAGTTGCTGCGCGCTGAAGCTGAGGCACGCCTTGAGCGCTCGCGCCAGACATTGCTGAAGATGGCGACACTGCCTGCGCTCAAGACGTTGGAGCAGTACGATTTCGCGTTTGCCAGCGGTGCGCCGCGAGCGCAACTGCAGGAGTTGGCCGGGCTGAGCTTCGTCGAACGTGCCGAGAACATCGTCCTGCTCGGCCCCAGTGGCGTAGGCAAAACGCACCTGGCTTGCGCCCTGGCCTATCGCGCGACCCAGGCGGGTATCAAAACCCGTTTCATCACCGCCGCTGACCTGATGCTGCAACTGGCAGCGGCCCATCGACAGGATCGCCTGAAAGAGTATTTCAACCGTGCGGTGATGGGGCCTCGGTTGTTGGTCATCGACGAAATTGGCTACCTGCCTTTCGGTCGCGACGAAGCCAACCTGTTCTTCAACGTGGTCGCCAGGCGCTACGAGCGCGGCAGCATGATTCTGACCAGCAACCTGCCGTTTACCCAGTGGGCTGGCACCTTTGCGGATGACCAGACGCTGACGGCCGCGATGCTGGATCGGTTGCTACACCACGCACACATCGTGCAGATCTCGGGCGACAGCTATCGCCTCAAGGACAAACGCAAGGCGGGTACCAGCCCGACCAGGGCAGAGAAAACCGTTTAGAAACAGGCCAAGGGGGTCAAATTTCAGTTGGCGAAAAATGAGGTAGAGGGGTCAGTTTTGGGTTGGCGTTGACACCTATGGGCCTCGCCCGTAGGGGCAGGCCCTCCCCAATCTGGAGGTCTGATGAAAATGGGAACTGCTTATTACGGCGCGCTACGCAATAGCGGCATGCCGCATCGAAGCGCAACCGCTCTCGTGAATGCGTTGGAGAAAGATATGACCAGTGTCCTTGCTAGCAAGGCCGATCTCACTGAGGCTCGTAACGAACTGAAAGCGGATATAGCAGACGTTCGTCATGAACTCATGGCTGTTCGTAGTGAGTTCAAGCTGGACATCACGAGGCTTGAAGCGAATATGGCGACATTTCGTTCTGAAATCAGGGCCGATATGTCAGAGATTCGCCACACGCTTGAGGTCAACGGAGAAAGGCAAAGCAAAGAGCTTGCGAAACAGGAGAACAAACTGACCTTACGGTTGGGTGCGATGTTAGTTGGCTGCGTGAGCTTGTTGTTCGCTGCGCTGAAGTACCTCTAGCCGCTTCTGTTGTCACCACCCATGCGGGGACACTCCCCCGCCGGGCGAAGTGTTCTCCGCATTCTGTTTCACACGGAGAATCGCGAAGCCCTGCTGTTGTACTTTCGAGCGTTGATCGCTCCACTTTGACTGCGTCAGCCCTGGGCTGACTTGCTGATCTGAACGTCGGCCTGCTGTTGGGGTTCGTTGTTCATCGGCTTTCACTTCATGGGCGTACTGCTGTTTGGCGCGCCCACCCACTACACGCGGCCCTGCCACTGATTTTTCGTCAGGTGGGGGCAGATACCCGACTCTGCTGTCCGCTGCTACCGGCTGCTGGTCGCTTCTGCGGTTTGCTTTCGGATGTCTTTACACCGCGCCGGGCCTGGCCGCGGCTTAAACCTGACAACCATCCACTGGGATTTCCTTGTCCTATGAGACGAGGTCCGTCTCGCACCTGAGGAGAGCTACATGGAAGGACCGGTGAATGGACTACGACTGCCGTTTCCGTTCATTGGCAACCCTTACCTATCCGGTTCGGCATCGCGTCTGGATCGGCTCCAACAACAGTTCGCGATTGTCTCTACGGATGTGCGGAGTCTGCCAGAGGATCAGGCGAACGTGTTTTTACCAAGTGTCATTCAGGCGCCGGAGGTTCGTACAGTTGCAGAGCAAATTGTCCTCCACTTCTTCTGCGGGATATCAGTCGAGCACATCGCCGAAACCGGCCGCCTTAATCTCTGATCTGCATCCACTCCATGAAGTCTTGCGTTGCAAATCCGACACCGCAATTTGCATCGAAGCGCTCGTTGATTCTGTGGAGAGTGATTTTGCCGGCTTGCTCTGGAGACATCGGGACGAAGGCACCACCGGGTTCCGCATGCATGTAGAAGTCCCCAAGCTTCGCACCACAGTGCTGGCAGTGATTCATGAAGTAACGACATCCAGCCATTTTGCTGTAGTCCAGCCTAAAGCTCCCCGTGAATTGGCGAATCCGCCTCAGTACTTGAGGAGATAGGCTGCCCACGTCGGACACCGTGCCTCCGTAGCCTCGGCTTTTCCACTGACCCAGGTTACTGGTCAGCGTGAACACCTGAGGATCTTCGTACTCCTCAATGTAATGAAACTCTTCGTATTCATCAGGGAGCCGGAATGAGAACACGCGTGTCGGGGCACAGCATTTCCAACAATCGGATATCGACTCCATAACGTAGTAGTAAGGTGATCTGGTTCTAAATTCAGGCTGGTGCTCCAGCTCTGACTTATCGGGTGGGGGCACCCATCGCTCCATCTCCCCGATTTCAACCCCGTCAGGCACATACCAGACTTTCGCCTGCGGATCCCAACGCGCACCGAGTGATTTCGCCAAGTCCTTTTGGGAAAACGGAACATTCAGATCAACTCTAGCCATAGACAATATCCATATTCTCTTACGTCTTAGATGCTCCGTTTGCGCGTGCACCACGCAGTCGAATGCTACCTTTAAACAATGTGTTCCTATCGCATGTGAGCGACTCAGACCGACCACATCATCAGGAAGGGGTCACCAACACAGCATTGACTAATGCTATCTACTGCCTAGGAGCAATCGCACCCTGAGCCTCAAGCTCTATTGCCAGGAACGGCGCACGCTGGCGCAGATAGTCCAGTGAGATGTCATCGTTGAAATAGGCCGTGGCGTACTCTTCACGGACCTTCACGCAATCATGATCATTCAACTTCAGGCGATCAATCGTGGCGCGCACGCGTGCCTCGATCTCGGCATCTAGATTCTCGCCTGGCACGACCTGGTAGCCGACCAGCTCGAGACGAAACCATCCCTCCTCGACCTCGAACGGATCCAGAACGTCCTGATAGTGGCTCTTGCGAGCGTTCATCAGCGTGCAGGCCAGGCGATAGTTCTGCCACTCATAGACGTCGTTCCACGCCTGAGACTTGGGCAGCATGTGATCCACTGAACCACCGCCAGTGACCCGCTCGATGTAGATGCAGACGTAGGCACACAGACGACCGTATGCCTCCATCAAATCTGGCAGGGCTTCGGTCCAAACCGGAGGGAATTTGTCAGCAGGTATCTCTTCGCGTGTTTGCGCGACAACCTTTCTGGGCCGGCCCTTGCGCTTCTCCAGCCCCTGCTCCCCGATCAATTCAGCGATAGCGCGCAGTCCTGGTTGTCGGACTTTTTCATCAAAGCTCTCAGGCTCATCTGCTGGCTGAACTCGAATCATGCGATGCCGACCTTCTGCTCGCGGAAATGGCTCCAACGAATCCAGAAGGAATCGACATCACTTAGGCTGCCCCGCAAGGCTGAGTCGATCTCCAGCAGCGTGCCCTTTTGCTCAGCGGTCAGAGGTGTCTTCTGCAGACTGACGTCTCGCAGGAACTCACGCGCCCTCAGCAATGCCTCTTCAGCGGCGACCGAACTGGGCTCTTTCAGGTTGAACACCTCGGACGATAGCCAGGCGTTCACATCACCTTTGCGCGAATAGGGATACAGCGACGCCTGTACCTCGGTGCCGACCAGATCGAAGTCCCAGATGCAGTCGCGCTCGTTATCAAATTGGGGCTCCACCGAGGCCAGTACCAACGGGGAGTGAGTCGCTGCCAGGAGCTGTACGGGTACATCACGGCTGCCAGTCAGAGCGTTCATGACATCGAGCAAGGCCGGAACAATTCGGCGCTGCCATTGAGGGTGCAGGTGGCACTCGATTTCATCGATCAGAAAGATGATTTCTCTGGCTGGCTGGATACGGTATCGCTTACAAGCCAATTGATGCTCTCGCCATGTCCACACCAGCAGGTAGGCCAGCGCCGCAATACGACGCATACCGGCTGAGGCCTGGGTCAGCGGGACATCCTGCCCATAAGGCATGCGCAGCGAGGGAATGTCACGAACGCTATCACCCACACGCATCGGTTCCCCTGGTTGCATCTTTTCTACGCCAGAGGGTGATAGAGCATCCAACACTTTGACCAGGTCATCGAAGGCGGGCTTTCCCCCTTCCTGCCAAAGCACCCAGTCACTGATCAGCCCGTTGCACAATTGGATCTTAACGTCGCCGAAGTGCAGGCCGTTCCAAACTTCATCCGGTGAAAAGTCAAAACTACGAGGGCGGGCGGGCGCTGCAGTCTCTCCCTGCTCTCTCCAGTGGTTACGGGCGGGGTCCCAGACCGAGAAGCTCCCGTCGACACCGGCGTAGATCACGACCCCCGGAATCGCCGGACGGCTCTGCTTGACGGACCATTGCTGGGCCTCATGATCGAAGTCACTTTTGTAGGCGAAATCGCCAGTGCTGCCTTCATAACAGTAAGCAATGCTCGAACGGCTGGCATCCTGACGCGGCGTGGCGATGCCGTCTCTGTGCCAAGTACGCGTCAACGACCACCAGGCAATGTCCAGCACGAAGCTCTTGCCCAGGCCGTTGTCGCCGGTCAGGAAGTTCAGGCGAGGTTTGAAGTCGAGGGCAAGCGTATGAGCAGGACCAACGCCTTCAAACGTCAAATTTTTAAGCATGGGCGGTGTCTCCAATCATTCGGGTGCCAACCCATGGGCGCTGTGTAGGCCACCAGGGATCTGGGGCGTTGTCCAGCAGGTCGCGATGAGAATCCATACAGGGCACTTGTGCCTGTTCTCAAATAATCATTTTGAGTAAACGCAGACGACTCTCCAAGGCATTGGCAGCCCACTCTGGGCATGTCCTTGCACTGGATTTGTCTGAGTCCGCCAGCCATGCCCGTACGCTACGAACGCTACACGGGCGCTTGGTTTCTTGAGCAATGAGTTCGGCCGCCCGGGCCTGAGTGACACCCGATTGCTCAATAAGCCACAGGAGCTTGTCTTTAGGGTACATGGAAAGCCTCGTAGGCACATGTGCCTATTGTAATGCATCGAGGCGAACTCGTCGAAAGACTCCAAGCCCGGACAGAGAATTAGGCATCGGAGATCGTGTGGCGACGTCCCTGCCGGACGGCAGCTGAAGTTTGGGCTGTTGGACAGCGGATGGCGGCGCTCTACGAGCAGGCGCACCAGGACATGAGCCAGGAGGCTTTTGAATCGGCCAGGAGGGCCCGCCGGGAAGCCATGGAACTCAGGGGCTTTCTGATTTCACCCAGATGGCGAGGGTTTGCCCTGCAGGCGCTCGACAACACAGGCGTCACCTGCTGCAACGCTTGACGCTGCAATCGTAATCGCTGTCACCGGGAAACCACTTCCCGGTTGGGGCAAGTGGTTTCTCAATTTGAAGGAGAAATCAGATGCCCCGAATGAAGAAACAACGCGTTGACCAGGTAATGGAATATGGCATCGCGATCACTGCACAGGTGTGGGACCAGGTGCTGCTGGATCCGGCCGATCGCCGGCGCTCGACGTACGAGAGTCGGTTGATGGGTCTGTTCCAGGCGGTGGCCAGGGCCCACAACCAGAACCCTCAGGCGAGGCAGGTCGATTTTGACTTGGGCTCCCCAGAGCAAAAGGAAGGTGCTCTGGCACTGACGCTGAGGCGCATAGATCCACCGCAAGGAGTGCCGTATTTGCTCCTGTCGCTGCTGGGAGAGCCGGTAGTGGGATGACCGGGTTCGAGCTGTAGCGGTACTTCACTCCAGCCCGGCTCTGCCGGGCTTTTTTCTGCAGGTGTACATGAGGGGCAGCGGCCAGGTGCAGGAAAAGGGCCTCAGCTTCGCGTCGATTGGTGATGCAATCCGACAGCATCCCGCCAGTACATCATGGTTTCAAACTGGAGGCTGATCACGAAGAACCTTGGGCATGCTTGGGGATGCCACGGGCGATATTATCCAGATCTCCCATGCTCGAGTGTCCCTCTGGCTCCGGGATTTTGATCCTGAGATTGCGAACACCGAGACGCGAAAGTCCATGTCCTTGGTATCCTCTGCGTAGATGTCGAAGTCTACAGTCCTTTCCTCGACCCAAACTGAAATACCCGAGGTGAAGTACGCCTTCAACAGGCCCTCCTCCCATCAGGTCTGCTCGGCGCCAACCTTGATCAGGACCTGCTCCTGCATCGGCAGAGTGAGCGTGCTGTCGGCTTCTAGAAAAACCTCAACCCCCCCCGTTACGGCAAAGGTGAACCAGCTGCAGTGGACGTTGCGTCCTTGCTGACACCTCTACTTAGGCGAGCGGATGAGGTTAGAATGCCATCACTCGCACAGATCTTCACTACATAGCTTTCTGGGAGATTTAAAAAACCGTGGATCATATGGACTTTGCAACGGATCGAGCAATTACGTCTAAGGATCAAGACATTCTGGAACGTGCCGCTTTCGCTCATGCACTCACCACTGCAGTTGCATCTTGGCGAAAGCAAGAGAGCTTGGTCATCGGTTTGACCGGAAACTGGGGTTGCGGGAAGAGCTCGATCAAAAATATGGTTGTGCAGGAGTTAAAGCAGGCCAATCTGTGCCAACTGATTGAGTTTAATCCGTGGGAATGGGCCAGCCAGGAGAGCCTAAGCGCTGCATTCTTCGAAGATATTTCACTCACAATACGCCGTAAGGATAAAAGCAAGTACGGCAAAAAACTCGCTAAAGCCCTAAGGCAGTACGGCCGCCGCCTCACTACCGGCGCTGACATGGTAGACGGCATCGCCAAGCACACCCTAATACTATTTGCTTCAGTCTCGACAGCCCTCAGCGGATTTGCTTCAGAGGTGCTGACGCAGACCATCCTAAGCGTCGTGAGTCTCGTGGCATGGGCCGGGGTACTCACACCAACAATACGAAAGATTGGTACCTTTCTGTCCGATCGTTCGAAGGTAGAGGAAGATAAGGCCAAGGACAACGAAAGCACGCTGAGTGAAGTCAGGCAGGAAATCCACAAGCTCTTAATTAAGAAAGAACATCCTCTAGTAATAGTGCTTGATGATCTTGATCGATTGTCTGCCGACCAGATGCGTGCGATTTTCCAGTTAGTCAAAGCTAACATGGCATTCCCAAATGTAGTTTTTTTGTTATTATTCCAGCGCGACGTTGTTGAACGAGGTTTGCAGCGCGCCGGATTCGAAGGCGCTGATTATTTGGAGAAAATAATCCAGGTACCATTCAGCGTCCCCGTGATGCCTCAATTAAAGCTTGAGGAAGTACTAAACCAGCGACTAGAAGCAATACTCGCCTCCGAACCTCAATTACTCACCAGATTCGACAAAAATTATTGGCATACTATGTTTTCGCAAGGATTGCGGCCATTTTTCAGCAATTTACGGAACGTATATCGCTACACTTCTACTTTAGCGTTTCACTCTCGCCTACTTCGCGGAACAGAAGTAGCCGAGGTCAGTGCAGTCGATTTATTTGCGCTCGAGTGCTTACGAATTTTCTCACCAGACACCTATGCGAACATGTCACGCCATAAGGTTTTGCTCACAGACAGCAATCCAATTTCTCGACGAGACACTGACCATGAAATCGAAGTCAAAAAAGTAGTAGATGAACTCGTAACCCTGGCGCCCGAAATTCATCGCAACGCAACAAGACGAGTGATTGAGCTGATGTTTCCGGGACTGGATTGGGCTTTGACCCACCCGTCAAGCCACCGACAGCAGAGACCTTCAGTCTGGCTGGCAGACTCTCGAGTTTGCCGTGCCGAAGTGTTCGATCGATATTTCGAGCTTTCTCTTCCTATACGAGATATAACGAACAGCCTTTTATCTGAGCTGGTGAGCGTGATCAATGATGCGGAGTCGTTCTGTAGCCTATTCGGCACTCAGAGACCTGAGCTACAGCGTGAAATCCTCAATCGATTAGAGGGTAGAGTAGAGGACTTTCCGATTCAGGATTCTCCAGCAGTGGTACGCACGTTCATCAGACTTGGAGAGTCTGTAAGGGAAGATGACAGTTCGTTGTTGACGCTATCAAGCCCAATGCTGGTGTGCGGCTTGCTACAAGAGTTTTTATGCCGGCATCCAGAAGAGCACATTAGGAGCCAACTACTCCTGGATGCTTTCAACCAAGAAAAATCATTTGTAACACTTAACTTTCTACTTGGCCTAGAATATTCCAGAAGGACAAGAGAGTCTGAAAGTTATTTAGACTTCTCAGGATTTCAGAATCTAAAACGAGCATTTTCAAACTCCTTAATAGAAACCGCTGACTCCGACCCCGATGCTTTTATATCCCACTGGAATCTCGTACCCTTCCTCTATCGACTTAATAATTTCCACGAAAACTCCGGAACCAATTGGGCTAAGCTAAATATAAATAATGGCGTGCGTTTTTTGAAGTTCTCTCAAGCTGCCGCAAGCACCGCCATACAGAGCAGCGAGGGAAACACGTCTCATTATCGATATATCTCCATAAAGACGCTAGACGATTTACTAGGGATAGACTCCTGCAAAGAACTTATACACCAATCCAAACAGCTAAACTTAAAAAAAGAAGACATCGAAGCTCTCTCCCTTGTTGAAAATGCAATCTCAAGGTATGACCGCGGTGAAAAATCAGACTTCGATTAAAATCAAGAAAAATAATGACACATGAAACACTCAACAACATCAATAACCAGAAACCTCTTGCGAGGCAGGTCTGCTATGAACCAAGCAGAGATAAGGTAAAGAGAACATGCTGAGAGAGAAGGCATATGGCATTTTGTAGGTGAAAGAAGCCCAGCTACTAGCCTCAAAGGAAGTGGACATGGGACAGCTGAGTTTTTGCTTCTGGTTTTTCTCATGGACCGACTGAGCATCTAGGAATCAAGCTTACCAAGCCAAATAAGGCTTGCCAAGAATATCAATCGCACTTACTCTCAGTAGCATTAGAAAGCTCAAATGAGAAAACATTTAGGCACCACAACTATCGACTCACCCATCCAGAGAGCATTATATGGAAATTAACATTGGCTGGTGGAATACAAGCCTTTCTCCACCCGTAGCAAAAAAAACAAAAGATACCGGAAAAAAGAAGACCGGGCTCTATCTTAAAATAATAGAACACCTTATAACACATGAGCATATAGACCTACTTGGCCTTTGCGAAGTAGATCTAATAGATATCGACAAAATAAAAACCCACCTCACAAATTCAAATCTCAACGATTACAAAGTCATCCCCCTTTACAAAAAGCATGAAGGACGCATTGATGATTATTGCCTAATCATCAATTCAACAAAAATCACATTCAAAGACAGCCTAGAACTCGAATACTGCCGCGACGAACTAGAAACCTACTACAAAATTGGTATCAGAGTAAATCTAGAAATAAACAATGATAGCTTCTTCTTGTTCTTGTCACACTGGCAAAGCCAGCTTTCAATGAAAGCAAAGCACAGAAGAAAGCTTGGCGGATTTTTACGAAAAGCCCTGAATACTATTTTTCAAGAAAACACATCCCCACACATAATATTAATGGGGGATTTCAATGATGAGCCATTCGATGACTCAGTCTGCTTCGAACTTTTATCTTCCCGCGACAAAGCTGTTGTAAAGGAATTCCCCAAAGTCCTCTACAACCCCTTCTGGCGAATACTCGGCGCTCACTCCCCACATGATCATGAGAATGTACACACGTGGTCCCATGTCGGGGGAACCTGCCTATATAAAGAGCGAAAGGAAATGACCTACTGGAAAACATTCGACCAAATATTGTTCTCCAGCGCCTTTATTGATAGTCAGGGCTGGCATCTGATAGAATCGAAAACAAAGATTTGCTCTGAGCCTGCTTTAGATGAGAAATACAAAAAATGGCGAAAAAATGTCTCAGACCACTTCCCAGTAATAAGCCAAATTAGGAGAGCGTAATGTCAAAACTCGCTGACTCTTTGAAAAAGGGCCTAAAAGCCGCAAAAGATCACGAAGACAATCAAAAGCAGCTTCAGGCAGCATTTGAAAAACTCGACCTAACAATTAAAAATTTCACAAAAAACCGAGTGAAAGTGGTCAAAGGACCAAGCAACTTAACAATAAAAAACCCTGCCGACCTCACAACGAAAATTAAAGAAGCAAAAAATTCTAAAAGAAAGTATGGCTCAATTTTCCTGTACTCTCCAGAAAGTAACAAGACAGAAAGAATTGCAGACTGGCATCAAGCCGATTCGAATTTCGAATTCTCTATCGTTTACGATGGAAAGCAAGTAATTATTGATTCCGCTGAAAACATAGAAAATGCTCTCAGCGGCCTTCTTGAGTCCCCGGCTGTAGGCTTGACATTACTCAAGCATGCAAATGAAAAAAAAGCAAACTTACCTACTAAAAATTTAAAGCGCTCTACTATCACTGCCAACAAATCAGAAAAAACCAAGAAACCTCTAAACAAGAACCAAATTAAATGCACAGCCAACACAGCAGCCACGAAGACAGCTAGAACCACAGCTAACAAATCAAAAAATATGCCCACAATTAAAAAAAATCTCACCAAATCTACTGCAAGAAGAACAAGAACTCCTATAAACACATTCTCGGACAAGTGGAATCAAACGCTTGAGTTTCAAGCGCTACCATCTGCTGAGGAAGTTATCAGCGAACGGCTAGCTACTTCTTGAGCTGTTCCTACCAGATTAGCAAGACATGGCCAGTGTGTATTACAACCTATTACGCAGCGATTTCCCCTGCAAAATATACCTCTCATAATCCAGTTTTCCAGCTGCACTGGCGAGAGCCCCTAAGGAGGATTTGAGGCTTCTCTTTCAGGAGCCTCGCTATGTCTCAACTCCACCTCTTACACACGCCAGCTGCGGCCTCCAATACCGCCTCAATGCAAAGGACCGTGCCTGCGCCGGCCGTAGCCAGGTCTTTAAGCGCCCTCCTCCTGCGCTATGCCCCGGCGGTATTTGGTCCATCGTCTCAATGCCGCGAGCTGCCACGGGCCGCTGAGTATGGCTATGCCGCTGTACGGTGTGCGCAGACACAGGCGGTGAAGCCATGAACCTGACCACGCGCAAATACCTCAAGCTGCTGGCGCTGATTGTCTTTGTGCCCATGGTGCTCGCTCTCTTGAGCGTGCTCGTGGGGAGCCTTGTGACGATCGGTGGGCTTTCCCTGATGCGTTTTGCACAGTGGCAGGAGTGGCAGATCCACAACTACTGGCTCTTCCTGATCGCTCGCATCGTGTTCTTCGGTTTCGTTGCGTGGGGCTGGGTGTGGTTTCGCCGCCGGACGCTCAAGGTTCAACCGGTCTTTCTTCACACTGTGAAAAGGGCTGAAGTGACCGCAGTCTTAGGCATCCTGCTGATCGAACTGGTGCGGATCAGTGCGTTGTGGGAGAGCCTGGTATGACGCTCTACACCAACGACTACCTGGAGTTCTACCTGACCCTGGTGGGTTGGCTGGTCAGCAATGGCATCTGGAACGTGCTGATGGACTCAGGCTTCTTCGCGTTGCCGTTCCTGGTGATCATTCTGCAGGAATGGTTCAGGGGCCGAGAGGAAGGCGGTGGTGCTGATGCGGCGCTGGCGGCCAGCGCCAGCATCGAGCATCGCCTGTGGTTGGCGACTGCGGTGGTGATGTTCGCCGGGGTGCCCTTCATCACGGTGAGCCTGAGCACCCTGAAGTTCGACCAGAGTCGTTCGGAACAGTGTCAGCATCAGGCCCCCCTGCCCCAGAACACCGGTTGGTCAAAGTCCTTCACCACCCTGAACGGCCAGAGTGCGAAAGTGCCGATCTGGTGGTTCTTTGTGCATTCGGTATCCAAAGCGATCAGTGGTGCCGCCGTGGCCGCCATTCCCTGCGGGACGGATCTGCGGCAGATGCGCATGGAAGTGAACAACACTCGCCTGAAAAACCCGCTGCTGGCCCAGGAGGTGGCCGACTTCGTCGACAACTGCTATGGCTATTCCCGGGCCAAGCTGTTCATGAAGCAACCGACCCTGACCGAGGAGCAGACCAACGACACCAACTGGATTGGCTCGCGGTATTTCCTGCAGAACACGGGCTTCTACGACACCTATCACTCCAAGACTCCACGCGACGCATGGCCTTACGATCCAGAGCGGGACGCGGGCCTGGCGAAAGTACCCAGCGGTGGCGGCTACCCGACGTGCAAGCAGTGGTGGAGTGACGAAAAGGAGGGATTGAAAAGCCGACTACTTGCCGAAGTGGACAGCTCCCTACTGGAGCGCTTCACAAAGTGGGCCACCTTTACCAGCAAGGACAAGGTGGACGAGGCGCTCATTCGGCAGGTGGTGTCGCCGAGGAACCAGCAAATGACCCAGGGCAAGGTCTATACCGACTACGGCGGAAGGATCGGTTCCTCGATACCTGACGTTGCCGCCAGGGTAACAGGAGCAGTGGGAACGACCATGGGCACGCTGACGAACATGCCAGCCATGGATGTGGTTCGCCAGGCGCTGCCGATGATCATGGCCTTCTTGAAGATGGCGCTGGTGATCTGCATTCCGTTGGTGCTGGTGCTCGGCAGCTACGACTTGAAAGCGCTGGTCACGATATCGGTAGTGCAGTTCGCACTGATCTTCGTGGATTTCTGGTTCCAGTTGGCACGCTGGATGGACAGCACCATCTTCGATGCCCTGTACGGATCCGGCTCGCCCCACGCGCCCCTGAACCCGTTGATGGGACTGAACAATGAGCAGGCGGATTTTCTGTTGAGTATGGTGATGGGAGCGATATTTATTTTCCTGCCAACTTTCTGGATAACGGCTTTAGGTTGGGCTGGGCAACATGCTGGATCAGCTCTTCGAGGATTCGCAGATGGTACTAGCGATGTTCGACAATACGGAGGCGCGGGCAAGAACGTACTAAAGAAATCCGCAACTAAGCTGCTTTCGAAGAAGTGAAAAATCAAGCTCATGGCTTATGATCAAATCTCGGGTCATGAATATACTCAGGAGAGAATCGATCAGGGCAAAAATCTATATCATCAAATTTTCCCTCATCTTCACTGGAGTCTATTTCATAGTTAACCATCTCTTTGACTATGTATACTCCAAAAATCACGACCACAACCCAAAACGCTAGGTATAGGAACAAACCGATCAGAGATAGTCGCACCAACCCACTCAGCAAGCTCGCCAACGTGGCGGGCATGCCTTTTTTCATTGCCCAGCGAAGGACCGGTTCCTCCAGTCTGCGATAGCGACCAGAGAACCAGCCGAATGCGTATCCCAAGCGGTAGATGAGTCCTTTTTTCTTTGTTTCGGTAGCCATGCTTCCACCTCGCGATTGAGATTTCTGTCGTCGTACCGACGGCCAGTACGACGTTCAAATCAGCTTGGCAGAGGGCTCTAATATGGGCTTGTAGGATTTTTCCCAAATAACGGTGGATTCGGCAGCAAGAGCAAAGAAGTTTGGCTTATTCAGCCTCCTGCAAGACAACTCGCTTTCCCTTGAGTGAAATTTCCGAGACAATCCCAAGTGCTTGTTTTGCGCCCAATCTCGCCGCTAGTCTTCGGCTCGTCACTGCTCATCAGTGACCAGGTTTAGTCGCCTGGAAATCTTACATTGGTCGCACAAGCGTCACCTCCCAATCGGGCATTTCTGTGCCCTGCTTGATGGTGGCTGTGCGTAGGGCGCTTTCGAGCGCGCCGGGTTCCCAATGTTCCGGTACGACTAACCTGCGTACAGCTGCCTCCCACTCGTTTAGTCGCGACGCAGGCAGTTCCACTTAACATTGGAAGTGCAGACATGTTCAAAGTAACCCCCAATCCGCCAGCGAAACGCAACGCAGCAATCATCGACTCCCGCATCGCCGATCGAGCACTGGCCCACCACAACCTAGGCCCGGAGGCAGGTACGGAGCCCACTCCTCTGCCCACAGTGATACCGCCATGCAACTCACCTACGCTGCTCGGCCAAGAAGAGGTCCTGGTCGACATCCACTCAATCCTGCAGTCGGCCGCGGCCACGGCCTATGAGAACGCCGACAACCAGACCGGCCCCAATCGCAAGGTGGCGATGGGCGTGGTGTACCTGATTGAGCTGGCGCAGTCGAGGATGGATCAGTTCCTGAATGGGCAGCCGATCAGCGCCAGCAGCTGATCACGACGGGCTTCAGGGAAAAGCGGGAAGCAGGAGCACAGCTTCCCGCTCTACTCGTATCCGTCGGGCCTGACGCCGATGCCGGCGCCCCGTGCTAACGGATCTGAAAAACCCGAGAAATCAGAGCACGGGCTTTATCGCCGTCGGCCTCATACAGGCCCTGTAAACAGGCCTGGTCAGCGAGTCGATGCAGGCGAAAATGGTTGTAGAACGCCTGGCCCAGTCGCTGCCCAGCAAACAAGCCCTGCTCCCATCGTTCGAGAAACTCGTGGTAGCTGGCGCTCTCAACTTCCAGCCGCGATGGGCTGCCCGTGTAGAGGTCGACAGCGTATGAATGAGCCGCACCGGCAACGTAGTAGAGGACGTCCCCTGAATACACCAGCGCGCCCTGCTCCACCCCAGCCTTGAAACACGCCTTGAGCGCATCCTCCGTCGCAAAGCCGTACCCGGGCAATCGGGATGCCGCAAAGCCTGCAAGCCGTCCCACATTGAAACCGTCGATCTGTCCCTGCGCCCCAAAGTCAAAGCTCACAGCACCCGTGGAAAGCAGAACGGCGCAGCCGTGGCCATGCTTGAAGTAGCGTACGCCGCCCTCAAGCGTTCCTTGCTCGGGAATGTCAGCAGCCAACCAATCGGTAGGGGTAGCCGGCAGTTCGAAACCCGAGCGCTGCATGAGCTGCACGGCCATTCGGACGCTGGCCTGGTAGTCAGAAATCAAACGGGCAAGTTGGGTATTCATGGAATCTCGAACGGCAGAAAGTGGGTCGCTCCCTCAGCAGGGAGACGACTGCGTGGACAGGTGCTATCGGCGGTGGCTGAGCCTGTGCCAATGCTCGAGGGTTTCCGCGTTAGTCGTACCAGTCGAGCTTGAGGCCGATGAGCTGACGGAAGCTGTCCAGGGCGCTCATGAACTCCGCTCGTTCAAACGAGACGGGGGGTACACCCTCAAACCAGTCGACCTCGGGGTCTGCGTCATGTATCCAGCCGCGCATTACCCCGAACCGCTGCCAATGAATGCGCTCTTGATCCGCTGCCTGTTCAACCGCCACGACAGCGCAGTTCAGATCCAGGTCCTCCGAGCAGACCAGCAGCGGAACCAGTGTTTTCCAGCCCGGGGCCGTTGAATAGCTCCGGTCCCAGATCAGCTCGACATCCCAATCGTTGTCGAGTCCCCAATGCGCACTGACGAGATCCATCTCCGTGTCTGGGTTTTGCTGTGGTAGCCAGACCTCAAACGGCAGGCCATCAATGGCGAACGTCGGGTATGGCTGGGTGATGTATTTGGAGGTGTGCTGAACGATGGTCAGGCGGTTCATTGAGGGGGCTGTCTTCCGTGTTCGATTCCATGCTCCCAGCAGGCTACAGATGCCTCCACACTACGTCCACGCTTCTGCTCGCCGACCGTCAGCGTGCGGCTCGTGGCCGAGAGCCATGAGTCCCGAGGAGCGTTGCAGCAGACTCGTCAGGCCTTTTTTTCAAGCAAGCACCAAGGAAGCGCTGGCGGCCAATCAGCTCAAGCTGGCATCATCCGGCCATCATTTTGGAACCGAGAGCCAGGACGCCGTGCTTAATCTAATGGATGATGAACAGCTCCGCCTTGCCTGCGAGAGTCTGCTGGAAAACGTCGTGTCACTCCCAGGCAACCAAGCCTGGATCAGTGAAGTGCTGCATTGGATGCAGCGTGTCAGAGATGTGGGTCACGACGAGTTCGTCAGTGAAAAGTTCCAGCTTGAGCTTTGGAACACCCAATCGGTGTCGGCCACAGGAATGGGCCACGTCGACATCTCCAAAGTGGCAGCCGATGCTGAAGTAGCAGAACAGCTCTGGCAGTTGAAGGTCAGCTACGCGAACACGCCCGCCCCGCTGGGTCGCGAAGTACTGATCAACAATGCTTGGTCCAAAGTCTCCAGCCTCGTCACACAACTTTCAAAGCGTCGCCCCAGACTGAAGATGTACCGGCTGTTTGCGCTTCTGTGCCCAGGCTCCTTCACCACTATCGCTGACTTTCGCAAGCTGTTAGAGCTCGCGTCTCAAATGGGCGTTAACCATTCAGGCGAGGTTCGCCCCGCAATGCACAGGCTGGTGCTAGAACGCCTTGAGGAAGTTCTCGGTGCGGCCCCTGATGCGCTGAGTCATGAAGGTGTAACTCGACTGACCCTTCCCTGGTTCCTATACGCCTCCTACGTGCAGAACCAAGAGCAGGAAGCCACTGAGATTTCAGAGCCAGATAGCCGCGACGAGCGACTCAATCCATTGCCTCCCGAGCGCCGGCGACGTGGCATGCTGGCTATCGGCGGCGGACTGGCAACGATCCAGGCAATGATCGAGTTTCTGGCGCATGGCAGCACGCGTGACGACTTCATTGACCACCTGCAATCGATGAGCCCACAGTGTAAACGTTCCACCTTGAACCTCCAGCTCAATGCATTGATCGCTGAGTGGGGAGTTGTTCGGGCAGATCAGAACAACCTGCATTTGACCGCGCGTGGTGAGGCGCTGCTGGAGTCCGGCGAACCGAACGAAGTGATCGACTGGATGGTCACACGCATCCTCGGCTTCGACTACCTGCTAAAGGCGCTCAGCTTCGAGCGTTTGAGCCGTCGCGACACGCTGCTCAAACTGCGCGAAGTCAATCCCAACTGGAAGTCCGACTTCGCCCCTACAAGCTTGTTCAACTGGCTCCGTTGGCTACAGCTGATAGAGATAATCGACAAGCGAGTGCAGTTGACTGCTCTGGGTGAGCAGTGGGTCCAGCGCATCGACTGGACGCCCGAGCCACTTCAGGTCGAGGAAGATATAGATTCGTTGATCGCTCTCCTCCCTAACCTGGCTTGGAGTGAAGATGTCGAACGCCCAGCGCTTGCGGAGATCATCCAAGCCTTCGACTCAAGCTTGCCCTTCTCGCCCAGCTTGATCGGCCAGCTCGATGCTGGGCTCTGGAGCCATCCTCGTAGGCACTTTGCAGTGCTCACAGGCCTGAGTGGCGCTGGCAAGACACAACTGGCCCGCGGCTACGCCCTGAGCCTCTGGCAGGGTGAACAACAGCCATCGGATGGTCTGCTGATCGTCCCCGTGCAGCCGGGCTGGCACGAATACTCAAGCCTGTTGGGTTACGTGAACCCACTGGAAAGCGAATCCTATGTGCGTACCCGCGTTCTGGACTTCGTCCTGCAGGCTGCCTCGGACCCTACTCGCCCCTACACCCTCGTACTCGACGAGATGAATCTCTCCCATCCCGAGCAGTACTTGGCGCCCTTCCTTTCTGCGATGGAGACGGGCGAATGCATCGACCTGCATGGCCAAGCCGAAGCCATCAATGGCGTACCCGCCACCATCGCCTATCCGTCCAACCTGGTGATCATCGGCACGGTCAACATGGACGAGACCACCCATGGACTGAGCGACAAGGTGCTGGACCGGGCCTCGGTAATCGAGTTCTGGGACATCGATGTTCATGCCTATCCGGGCTGGGACAAGGCGGACCTTGCCACGGAGCAGTTGGCGACGCTACGCGAACTGATGGAGCAGCTGATGACGATCCTGCGCCCTGCCCGCCTGCACTTTGGTTGGCGAACTCTGCACGACATCATCGGCTACCTGCAGCAGACCCAACAGGGTGGGATCATCGAGTTCCAGGAGGCCCTGGACCAAGCCATCTACTCCAAGATCCTGCCCAAGCTGCGAGGTGAGGACTCCCCTCGCCTGCAGAAGGTCTTCAAGGAGCTTGGGGACACCCTAGAGCGCTACAAGCTGGCACGGTCTGCGGTGAAGGTCGGTGACATGCAGCAGGACCTGCTGCACAGTGGATCAACGAGATTCTGGCGGTAATAGCGGATGCGACTTCATTGTCACTGTGCCAGCGATGCAACGCGCCTGGAACTGGTCCCCGACGAGCTCACTACAGGATTCATCGAACAGGGTGAGTACTTCATCTCGGTGCATCCTGGCGCGCAGTTGTACGTTGATGATCAGCCTCTTGAGGTCGTCCTGCACGGCAGCTCGCAGGCTTGGCGCTGGTCGGTGGGATACTACGCTGGTGAGGTCGTAGGTGAGTTGGTCGATGCCGAGGGCAATTCGTTGGCGACCTACCGCCTGGACGTGTCGCCTCATCCAGGCAAGTTGGGCGCAGAGATTTTCGCCGGCATGCTGCAGGATATCGCCGACTTCGATCCACAGTTGCTGTACGGATCGGAGCAGGCCCAGAGCCTGATCGGCACCGACGGCATACTGTCCAACCCTCACCTGCAATACGCCAGGCTGCGCCGGTACTGGAAGCCGATCGTCGATGCCTATGCCCAGGTCCTACGCAAGCCGCTGACAAGACTGCACCGCGAGCGCCGTTCAGCGCCTGCTCATCAGGTCAAACGCATGGATGCCACCACGGTCCGCAAGGCCATGGGTTCTCCCAATGGCCTAGCCCTGCTTCACCGTGATGTTCTGACGCGCCCTGCCCTCAACACCGTCAGTCTGGACGTGGCCTTGGCCCATGAGACGCTGGACAATCCCGCCAACCAAGCGTTGGGCTTGGTTCTGCATGAGGTGCTGCGCCGCTGCAACAGCGTCATTGCTGTCTTCTCGGAACTGGAGAGTAATGAACGAGCCAGCGATACCCGTACGCCGCTGGCTCCTCGTCTACGCCGCCGTATTCAGTTCCTGAGTCAGTTGCGCCAGCGCCTGGAACGTCTCGCCAACGCCTCTCTTTTTCGTCAGCTCAGTCGTCGGCGGCTATCGGCCGCCGGCCTCAACGCCATTTCTGCTCACCCCGACTATGCCCGTGCCTACCGGTTCACCTGGTACGCGTTGCGAGCCGGCGTACAGGGCCAGGCATCGGCCGAGTCGCTGTGGATCAGCCCCACTTGGGAGATCTACGAACGCTGGTGCTATGTGAAGATTCTGGAGCAGTTGCGCCTGTGCTACCCGCAGATGCGCTGGACTGAGCACAGCCCCTCACAGAAGGTTGATCGTTTTTTCTGGCGAGGTGCCGACGACCAGCAGGTCATTGAAGTGTGGTTACAGGCACGCTGCCCTGCAGTGGATCGCCCTCATTGGCAGGGATTCGCCAGCCTATCCCGCGAGCGAAGCCCTGACATTGTCATTACCCAGACACACCAAGGGCAGCCCGCGTGCTTCATCGTACTGGATGCCAAGTACCGGTCGTCACGCACCAATGTGCTGAACGCGATGGAGTCTGCTCACCTGTATCACGACAGCTTGCGATGGAAAGGCCGCAAGCCAGATCTGGCCCTGCTGCTCATTCCGCAAGCCAGTCAGGTGCAGGTCCTGAAGGCACCAGCCTTTCACGCAAAGCATGGGGTGGGAGTCATCGAGCTAGGTAGCGCGGAAGATGCGTGGAGCATTGCACATTATTTGCGGCAATATTTAGAGGATATCTTCTGGCGAAAACCTAACATTCCAAATCAGAAGGCAGCGCCGCATCTCTCATGACAATATTCTCATCCAGCATAACCCAGGTCGGTTTTCTCCATCTCAAATGCACATATTTTCTTTAAAGGCACTGAAGGGTGAGTCATTAATTTCAAGCATCACCAAAGTCAACTTAAACGAGCCTTAGAGCACTTTAAAGCAAGGAACTCTCATGGCAAAAAATTTTAGCAAGAGAAACCACTATGTACCGCAGTGGTACCAGAAAAGATTTTTCGAGAATAAAAATCAAACAACCTTCAACTATCTAGACCTTAACCCAGGAATAATAATACACAATGAAAAATACAGCTCACCTCGCAAAGCACTAAATCAATACGGAACGGAAAAATCATTTAAACAGGATCACCTCTACACAATATATTTCGGAGAAACCGCCTCAGATGCAATTGAGAAAATATTCTTTGGAAAAATAGATAAGCGTGGAGAAGTGGCACTTCCACTATTCAGTGACTTCACCCTATCAGAAGAAACCAAGAATCATTTTCTGCCATTCGCCAGATTTTTGTGTGCACAGTTATTCAGAACACCCAAAATGCTCAATATTTTTTCGAAGCTATCAGACAAAAACTTCAGATTGAGCGCAATGCTAACAGCAAGAGAGCTACATCTTCACAACTGGGCATCTAGTATTTGGGAAATAGTCTCATGCGAAAATAGCGCTACAAAATTTATAATATCTGACGCCCCGGTAACGACCTACAATCGAAAAGTCTTCCCCGCCTCAAGAGAGGTTTTAAAGGTCGGACACGCCACAATTGGCAGGGTAGGCACACGAACCATATTCCCACTATCCCTAGATAAATGCCTCATTATCACACCCGCAGAGCTTATAATGAAACCCAAAGGAGACCCACTAAGAATGGAGGACCACATAAATTATTACAAGGACACCACATTCAACCTTAAAAACATAATTCACGGAAGACAAATTGATGAAACAGAGGTCATAGCAATAAACTTTATACTAAAGACACATTCGAAAAAGTACATCGCATCCACTCAATTAGACTGGCTCTATCCTGAAAAACATATTTCTTTTAAAAACTGGAGCAATCTGGGAGGTGATTTCTTTCTACATCCCGACCCTAGATCAGTCAATATTGATGAGCTTGTACGCCTAACATCACAACCAGCCGCAATTCAAAAAACCATCAATAGGAAAAAAACAGATTACAGAGAAAAAAACTTACTCAACAGCTTCAGAGAATCGATAAATCTTTGGGAATCCTGTAAAGCAGAGATCAGAGAGCCCAAGGCTATCCAGCCACCCCTGAACGCACAGGCAAAGCAACCCGACTATCTTGTGAGAATCACTTACGAAGACAATCTCATGAAAGTGCTCAAAGAATTAAAGCGCATGCCCAATAGCCCCCTGTAAGCCCGACAATATCTCGATTGCAAACCATTAGGATTTTCAACAACGCAGATGATTTCGAACGAAGCGTTATTCGTCCATACAGGCGATTATGCATGCGCGCTCCCACACGAGCCGGCAATTCGACTGCGAAAGTGCTTGGAGCCCGATCCTTTCTCAAAAGACATCGCTACTCACAAACCGATAGGCAACATTCCGACGATGCTGGTTTACTATCGCGCTGCCCTGCTGCGGGCATCGAATAAAAGGTTACTGCACGTCAAATCAATGGAGCTTCATCGTGAATCGGAATCTCAAGCACACCGGCCTTTATCTGCTGCTGGCCCTGGTCAGCGCCTGTTCGACTTTTGAGCCCTACCGCGCTCCTGAAACGGCACCTGCGCCACCTCCTGAGGTTACAGGGTCTGCCCCGCAGATCGATAACTGCTCGGTGGGCTGCCCCACCGGAGGCAGCAACGTCACGCTGGTCAGAACCGCCTACACGCTGAACAACGATGCGCAGACCAAGTTTGCCAAGTGGGTGGCGTATCGCGTCACCAAGGACACCCCCTACCCCAATCGCCCGCGCAACTGGAAAACCGATCCGGACATTCCTGCCGGCGAGACCTTGGACGATGCCGATTACAAGCTGGCCAATGAAACGCTGAAGACTGACCGCGGGCACCAGGCCAACCTCGCCTCCATGGCTGGCGTCAGTGACTGGCAGACGTTGAACTACCTGTCCAACATCACCCCGCAAAAGAGCGACCTGAACCAGGGTGCCTGGGCACGGCTGGAAGACAAGGAACGAGCCCTGGTTCAACGGGTGGGGATTGACTCGGTGTACGTGCTGACGGGCACGCTGTACGAGCGGTACGTCGGTACCCTTCCCAGCACCACCAAGCAGCACACCATCCCCAGCGGCTACTGGAAGATTATCTTCACCAATAGCACGCCGACTGAGGGGACCTTTGCGGCCTTCATCATGGACCAGGACACGCCTCGTGCGGCCAGCTTCTGCAGCTACCAAGTCACCGTTGAGGAGATCGAGCAGCGTTCGGGCCTGAAAGTCTGGACGACATTGCCGGCGGCCGAGCAGGCGGCGCTCAAACCTATTCGTGGACAGTTGGTGAAGGACATCGGCTGCTAATAGAGGCCAGGGGCTTGGTCATCTTCACGTTACCCCAGCCTATGAGCCTACTGCCCAGCCAGTGTCGCCTACGCCAAGCGGGACGACAGCTGACCAGCCCCTGGGCAGTGAACGGGGCCCCGACTCTAGCGTCAGCAACGCTCAATTATTGCGACCATGATTTGACAATACCGTTCTTGTCGAACGTCACATTAAGGTAGTTGCTATCATGGCCTTTATTTCCTGAGAGCTCTTTAATCGAATTATTCGCCTTATCCAGGTCATAAGTTTTGTTGCTGGCTTGGGCGAGCGCTGACTTTGCAGATTCAGTACCAGGAATCGTGCCCACCAAATTATAAAGCGATGTCAGGTTGTCTCGTGCGGTACGCTTCCTGTAAATGACGCTGGAGCTGCCATCGCTGTAATTACTTTTAGAGTCCGGCTCCCCATACAAGCTTGAGACCTCAGCCAGAGTGGTTTTGCCCTTGAAGATATGTGAGGCCACGTAGCTTTCTGAAAATTTGTCATCTCCCATCACCATGGGCATTGACGGCATTGATGGCATTGAGCTGCAGCCGCTGGTGATAGCCGAACTTAAAACAGCCATTAAAACCAATCTTTTCATTACCATCCCCTTAGCCATATTCCTAGACAGTTACTTCTTCTTTCGCGAACGAGCCCTGCACACGAACTATCCACCAGCCCAGGGCGCATAAAATACGCCCTCAATACCCGGCAACAAGAGCTGAACCAGCCCCGAAACAAGTTGATACCGATTATAAAGTTACACCTGAACGCCCGAGAAAATTCTCTTGCCTGAGCGTCTCAAACTGTTGACTGTGCGTCTCAATCGGCCTGCATCTGATCAAGGATCTTTTGCAGGGAAAATCCGGTATGTGCACGGTTTGACTTTTCTTCATGACGCAGCCGCCCGGCGGCGGCCTGCTCCCGGGCTTGCGTGGGTGAGTAACCGAACGCCGCCTTGAACGAGCGACTGAAATGCGCATCGCTTTTAAAACCGAACTGGAACCCCAGACTGGAAATACGCTGTTGGTTGCCGAGGTCGCTTTGAAGATGCTCCCGGGCCTTGTTCAGCCGGCGGAGCTGAATGTAAGCCGACACTCCCGACTCCTGTGCAAACAGTCGGTACAACCGTGCCCGTGAAAGGCCCAACTGCCCGGCCACGAAGGCCGGAGACAGATCGGGTCGGTGCAGATGCTGTTCAATCAGTTGACGCGCGCGATGGAGCAGCGTGTGATCGATTGGCCCCTCGGCATCCGTGAGGTTGGCAGCACTGGGCGCCAGTGCCGCGGCGACCATGGCCAGCGTAGCTTCTTGAACGTAGGGGATGTCATCGTGCTGGAGGCAAGAAAGCCGATGCTGCAAGGCGCGCATGTGATCGGCAAGCAAGTCGCCTAACGCCCCTTGCAGCACCAGCCCATGAAGGTCCTTGGCGCCCAGGCGGGCGCTGAGGACATCGCGAGGGATTGTGAGGATGATCGTGTCGCCGGCGGCAATCACGCTGTCGAGTTCGCGTGCCAGGTCGAGCACGTAGATCTGCGAACGCCCCGCAGCAAGTGTTGTGCGCCCTGCCGAGCCATGGATTGAGTGGGAGAGGCTCAGGCAGAGGTAGTAATGATCGAGTCCATCACGGCGAATCATCTGCAGAGGCCGTTTCACACCGTAGTGCACCGGCGCGCACTCTCCCTCCCAGACACCACAGCCCATCAAGATTTCGCCTAAAAAACTGGTCGTTAGACGGTAATTGAATCCTGATGACTCCGTTTTGCCGATGTTGATGTCGAAGATGGCATTGACCTCCTCACGCCAGGCCTCGAATCGCGACCTGGGAGGGAGCGCCTGAGTACTGAACGTAAAAACCGGATTTCCCATAACCTATCAACTCTGTGATGAAGACTCATATTGGACTGGAAAACACGCTGATCTTTTCACCACCCATCGACGTACAGCGTCCCCAGTGCTGAGAAATCGTCGGCTCATCGAGCAGGTATAACCGCCGTTGGTGTGAGCTCCAGTCCTTGGCGCCGTGGTACCCCGCGTATAATCGTCCAAATCAATTGCTCCTACACCCAAAAGCGGCTGGATCGCCTCCAGGCGGCCTAAGTGTGGGCGGCGACCGGCAAGGGTGAGACGGTGCAGGCCACTGCCTCTGCAAACGCACGCCGCGCCCCTCAAGGGTCACCGGTAAAGGTCGATGCGCCTGTCATGAAAGGCTGGCATCCGCTCCTCAAGCTGCCGACGGGCACCTCATCGGGCCTTCTCGCGTTCAAGTTCTGAGCGGTAGGGCTTGGCCCCCTCAATGTAACGCCCCGGTGTCACGCCCAACACTCGCTTGAACATGGCGATGAATGCGCTGACATTCTCATAACCCAAGTCGAGTGCAACCTTGGTTACAGAGTCTCCACGACTCAGTTGTTCGATGGCGCGCAGAGCACGTGCCCGCTGGCGCCATGAGGTAAAGCTGAACCCGGTTTCAGCGACAAATTTTCTCGCGAGGGTGCGCGTCGACATCTCTCCCCAGTCCGCCCACGACCTCTGCCCGCTGATGCTCGACAGATCGCCCAGTAAAGCAGTGGCGATTCGTAGGAGACGTGGATCCTGGGGCATAGGTAGCCCAAGCGGTTCTTCAGGGGAGGACGTGATTTCATCAAGGATGACACTCGCCAAACGCTGTTCAGGACCTGATCTGACGGATCCCGTCCACCGCGTTGCCCGATCAATCAGCGATAACAGAACGTTGTTTGATTGGATGATCTTTGGTTGCAAAGGCAACTCAGCACATCCTTCCTGCGCCACGTAAACCGACCAGCCTGAAAAACCTGCGCAGGATCGGAAAGCGTGTTCACAGTTCGGTGGCAACCAAATGGAGTGAGTCGCCGGTATCACGAAGCGCTGGGCGGACGTTTCCACCGCGATCAACCCCTCGGCGCTGCCGAGCAACTGCCCTTGGGAATGGCTATGCATGGGCGTTTCACGTACCGCGTCACTTCGCTGGCAAACGGCAAGGATGTCACGCGCAGAGAGCCTGGTGATCAGTTCCGGTGCGACAAGCGGAGAAGACATCCGAGGGGCCTGCGTAGTGGGCGATGTGTCAATGAGGAAGCGATGTCGGCGTGGCACAAACGCAGGATAGGTAGGCATTGTTACGGCAGTCAAGCCAACGGCATGTCGCTAAAGTCAGTTTCGAGATCAATTACCTCCCCACGAGAGAATCCCATGAAAGCCAGTGACATTCTGCCAGACGACGTGAACAGCACCTATTTCGCCGGTCTTAACGTACGCAAAGGCACAGTCGCCGCGTTCTTGCATAACGCGAGGACGTGGTCTGAATCAACTTCTGACGAGGAACGAGCGAAAGCGGAGCGCGACATCATCGAATCGCTTCCTGCGCTGCGCGCCTTGGGTTTATTTGATGTACTCGCCATCAAGGATGCTCGGCTCTGCGCCTTGGTCAACGCCCATTGAGACGTCAACGACGACACAGATGCAAAGGGCTTGTTCCAGCGTCCTCCCTACGATGTTCTTGCTCTTACCACTCAGCCGCGCGTACCGCCATCACGCTGGGAACCCTCAACGCTTTCAACTGACGGGCTGTCTCAAGCGGCGTACGGCGCGGTCATCCTTGCCGACGGCAGCGCGTCGGACTTAATATAGTTGCAAATGCAATTACATTGCTCCGTAGCGAATGCCAGCCTCCGCCTCTTCAGTCAAGGACCTTCCATGATCGACCTGCTTCACAGCATTGATGGGCCGTCCGACCTGCGTCGCCTCAATCCCAGCCAACTGCCGCAACTCGCGAACGAGTTGCGCACCTTCCTACTCAACAGTGTTGCGAACACAGGTGGCCATCTGTCGCCGAACCTGGGTGTCGTTGAACTGACGATCGCGCTGCACTATGTCTTCAACACCCCACACGACCGCATCGTCTGGGACGTAGGCCATCAGACCTATGCGCACAAGATCCTGACGGGCCGTCGCGACCGCATGCACACCGTGCGCCAGGCTGGTGGCATCTCGGGCTTCCCGGTACGCGCCGAGTCGCCATTCGACACGTTCGGCACCGCCCATTCGAGCACGTCCGTCTCGGCCGCGCTGGGAATGGCGCTCGCCTCCAGGCTGCAGCGCCAGGAACGTCATGCGGTGGCGGTAATCGGTGACGGGGCGATGAGCGCAGGCATGGCGTTCGAAGCCATGAACAATGCAGGCGTCGAGCACGACCTGCCCTTCATTGTGGTCCTGAATGACAACGCGATGTCCATTTCGGCGCCGGTAGGTGCACTCAGTGGCCATCTCGCGCGACTGATGTCGGGCCCTTTCTACACAGCGGTGCGCACAGGGGTCGGGCATACCCTGCTCGCCGCGCCGCCGCTGCGCGACATGGCTCATCGTCTGGAAACGCAGCTCAAGGGACTGCTGCTGCCGTCGACGCTTTTCGAGACGTTGGGGTTCAACTATATCGGTCCGGTGGACGGTCATGACCTCGGCGTACTGGTGTCCACGCTGCGCAACATGAAGAGCCTGCGCGGCCCTCAATTGCTGCACGTCGTGACCCGCAAAGGCATGGGCTACGCGCCCGCCGAGGCCGATCCCGTGCGGTATCACAGCCCCGGACGATTCGACCCCTCTCATGGCGTCAAAGCGGCCGCCTCGCCGCCGCCCAAGACCTACTCACAGGTGTTCGGCGAATGGCTGTGCGACGCCGCAGAACAGGACCCACGCGTCGTGGGTATCACGCCGGCGATGGGAGAAGGCTCGGGGATGGTGGAGTTCTCGAAGCGCTTCGCGCAACGCTACCACGACGTGGGCATTGCGGAGCAGCATGCCGTGACCTTCGCCGCAGGCCTCGCTGCGCAAGGCTTGAGGCCAGTAGTCGGCATTTACTCGACCTTTCTGCAACGGGCCTACGATCAGTTGATTCACGACGTCGCGCTGCAAAACCTGCCTGTCGTCTTTGCGATCGACCGCGCGGGCATTGTCGGTGCTGACGGCGCCACCCACCTCGGCGCCTACGACCTAGCCTTCCTGCGCTGCATTCCCAACATGACGGTGATGGCTGCGTCGGACGAGAACGAGTGTCGGCAAATGCTGCACACGGCGTTGCAACAACCGAATCCGACGGCTGTGCGCTACCCCCGCGGCGCAGGTGTGGGTGTACCGACCGTTGCGCAGATGCAACTCATCCCGATCGGTAAGGGAGAGATCCGCCGCACCACCACGCGGCTTGCAGGCGCACGTATCGCTATCCTTGCCTTCGGGTCGATGGTCACACCCGCCAGGGTGGCCGCCGAAGAACTGGACGCGACGCTGGTCAACATGCGCTTTGTAAAACCGATCGATACGCAACTGGTCCAGGAAATGGCCAGTACGCATGATGTCCTGGTCACCGTCGAGGAAGGCTGTGTCATGGGTGGGGCGGGTTCGGCGTGCGTGGAAGCCATGCTGATGGGCGGCACGGTTTGTCCTGTGCTGCAGCTTGGCCTTGAGGACAACTTCATTGACCATGGTGAGCGCAGCGCCCTGCTCGCCCAGTGTGGCCTGGATGGCGCAGGCATCATCCGCTCCATTCGTGAGCGCTTTTCAAAACCGCTGGAGTGCTGACGCCAACAGAAGTGGTCCCGGCCGATGCCACAAACACGAGGTCGAAATGAACCATTCAAACGACTACAGAGGCTGCATCCGATGAACAAACCGACCGGATTTATCGGCCTGGGCGTGATGGGGACACCGATGGCCCTCAACCTGGCTCGCAGTGGCGTGCCACTCATTGTCTGGAGTCGCTCCAACAACCACTACGACACGCTGCGCGCGGCTGGCGCCGAGGTGGCTGACAGCCTGGACGCCCTGTTCTCCCAGTGCGAGACCCTCATTCTGATGCTGGCGCATGAAGCAGCGATCGATGAGGTACTCGGTCGACACACGCCCTTGTTCGAGCAACGGATGGGGGGACGGTTGATCGTGAACATGAGTACCACCTCGCCCGGCTACTCGCGCTTGCTGGCCGATGAGATCGGCAGAGGCCGCGGTCAGTACGTGGAGGCACCGGTTTCCGGTTCGCGCAAACCTGCCGAAGCCGGCCAGCTCGTCGTCATGCTGGCGGGCATGCCCGAACCGGTCGAGGCGGTACGAAGCCTGATACAGCCGTTATGCCGCGACAGCTTAGTGTGTGGCGACGTACCTGGTGCGCTGACAATGAAGCTCGCGGTGAACCTGTTCCTCATCACCATGGTCACGGGGCTGGCCGAAGCCACGCACTTTGCCCAACGCCAGGGTGTCGATCTGGCGCAGTTCGCCCAGGCCCTGAACGCGGGCCCCATGGCCAGCGACGTTTCGCGGGGCAAGCTTGGTAAGCTGGTGGCGCAGGACTTTTCGGTTCAGGCCGCCATCACCGATGTTCTCAAGAACAGTCGTCTGGTGGCACAAGCCGCACGTGACCTCGGCATCGCCTCGCCGCTGCTGGACGTATGCCACGCGCTGTATGGCGAAACCGAGGCGCTGGGACAGGGTGGACTGGACATGGTGGCGGTGATCCATGCCATCGCGCAGCGGACCGCCCAGGCCGATGGCTCGCCCTAATCGATCTGAATGAATCCAGACGCGCGCTGAGTCTTGATCATGCGCCGCTGACGCAGCACGCGGGTCGCTTACGCCCAGGAGATTGTCACAACGTGATAGCCAATGTACTCACGATCGCAGGCACCGACCCTACCGGTGGCGCAGGCATTCAGGCCGATTTGAAGACTTTTTCCGCCCTGGGCGCCTATGGCATGAGCGTCATCACCGCGGTCGTCGCGCAGAATACGCACGGGGTACGTCGCTTCGTGCCCCTGGCCCCCTCCTTCGTTGCCGAGCAGATCGAGGCCGTCTTCGACGATGTGCGGGTCGATGCCGTGAAGATTGGCATGGTTGCCAACGCTGGCATTGTTGAAGTCATTGCTCGGTGTCTACGAGCGCGTGCCGACTGTCCCATCGTGCTGGACCCCGTCATGGTCGCCAAGAGTGGTGATCGGCTGGTGGATCCTGAGGCTGTTGCGGCCATTCGGGAACGCCTGATCCCGCTGTCCACTCTGATCACTCCAAACCTGCCTGAGGCCGGCGTGCTCCTGCAGGGCGAAGAACCTCGATCATTGGAAGCCATGCGAGTCGCAGTAACGGAAATGGGGCAGTTGGGCGCGGATTGGGTGCTGCTCAAAGGTGGGCACCTGGAGGGGCAACGTAGCGTCGATCTACTGGCGGGCAAGGGACACACACTGAAGCTGGATGCCCCACGAATCGCCACACGCAACTCGCACGGTACAGGATGCACGCTTTCGGCAGCGATCACGGCCCTGCTACCCGGGTCGACGATGGCGCTGGCAGTCTCTGGCGCCAAGGAGTATTTGACGGCCGCGCTTGGTGCAGCTGATCAATTACAGGTGGGAGGTGGCTACGGACCGGTTCACCATTTCCATGCTCTGTGGAAATGAACCGTATCCATTTCACTGTCGGTCGGCATCCTCACAAACCGGATCAACGCCCTTCCAACACCTTGCCCCACAGTACTGAGCCGGACTGCCACGTTATCCAACAAAAACGCCCCTTGGCGTAGAAAACGACAGAGCCCCGAAAGTTGTCTGGGTCACCGAACTATCCCAACTCCGAGCGGAGCTCGCGCACACCACGTCCCAGTTTTCTGCGCAGTCGATTACGCAGCGTGGCGGCGTCGCAATAGCCGACCTTTTCAGCAATCACCTCTAGGTCGTGCCCAGTGGCGACCAGGTGCTTTGCTTGCTCCACCCGCAAATCCTGGAAAAATGCCAGAGGGGACTTGCCCAGTATCGCTTCCGCGCAGCGCTGGAGCGTACGGGGATGCACGTACAAGGCCTCTGCCGCGCCTTGGAGAGAAAACCCAGCGGCAAGGTGTGTTCGGGCCCAACGTTCGAATCGCTCGATCAAGGGGGCCGAATGTACCTGCAACAACCTTAAAACGAGACTCGCGTCTGGCTTCCAAGTGATCGGGCAGCCTCAATGTGGCTGTAGTCCTGGTCGAGAGCCAGGTTGGCTGCCTCACGCTTGAACGCAGAAGCGAAGGTACGTCGTCTGTTCATTGAACACCGTCGTGTGGTGATTATTTTCGCCTAAAATCGTGCCCGAGATTAGTGGACCTCTATACTTTCCAGAGGTTATGAATCAGAACCCCTCAGAAAAGTCTATAGACAGCTAATTATTATGGTTGCTAATTTAAGCAGCCAAACTATCATACAAAGCTATTGAGACCTTAACAGCCAGCAAGCTATAGCTCAATCGCTAGACCAAGACCTGGCGAACACCACTGTTGCCATGCCTCATCCAAAACTAAACGTTCTTCCGGATTAGCACAAAATTCCTTAGCCAGCTCGAACAATTTAGACAGCCGCTGCGCATGTTCCTCCTTCGTGCCACGGCCTCTAACCTCAACAGAGTTCACCACCTGCAAAATCTTCTTCCAAAGAGGATCTTCCAGTCCTTCCGGGTAAATGGTAAAAGCGGCTTTATGGCTTTCATGACATAAAGGCGGTAGGACACGCAAAATAAGCCTATGCAATGCCTTATCGCCTGTTACTACGGCTGGCACTCCAACGAACTCATATCTCTGCTCTCGCAAGACCGGAAGTGTTAACCAAAGATTCAGATCTCCTGCACGGTTGCGCAAATAGGAGATAGTCATATGGTCGGTCTCTCCTTTCTTTCCTGGCTGAAATGCCAAAAAAGACTCAAAATACGAATATGCTGGCTTCGCATCATCATTCAGCTTTAGTGCTTGCCGGCTTTTCAAGACGACACCAAGGGCTGTCAGCATCAGACTAGATGTAAATCGAGGAATATCGGCATTACCGAGTCTATTAAGCTGCTCAATCGCTAAGTCAACCGGTGTCTTCTTTGAGAGCAACGATTTCATGATTGCTATGTAGGGAAATAAAAGGCTGAACTGTGCTCTCAACGCAGCCTCATTTTTTTCTAATAAAGCGACCTGATCCCGAGCAAAATTTTGGCGAAACACAAAGCCAAGCCCAACCAACTCCTGAATCATCTCCTCAATTTTCTGAACAGGATTTTTTCTAAGCTCAAGATTAGAAAACCATTGTTCCTGCAAAGCAGGCAGTGGATTGAGAATCGACTGAAGCCGGACTTCCGCTGGTAACTGTGAAGCCCACTCAACATTGGTGAGCGCATTAGTATCCAAGAATAGCTCATAAGGTCCAGCACCTTTCTCTGCATTCAGGAAGGGCCAAACCACATAGGTACCACTTGAAGTTCTTAAACAACGATCCTTATACGGAACAGGGAAATCAAGCTGCTGCATAAATACCACATCCTCATCACTCTTACAGAAAATCGCTACTCAAATATTATTTAAGCATCCATTTGCAGGCTGAAATCGGCGGTCTTCGATACAGGCCTATGCCCCATAAGTGGTTCATAACGACCATAGGCCTGCTCAGCATAATGCCTGATATCGGGTTCATCACTGGCTTGGGCTAACCGAATCATATCGCTCTCTTTGCAGGGCTCTATGCTGCCAGCCACTGATGTGGCAGCAGTTGCCTGATTTCGCTGGTCTCTTGGGTAAGCAACAGAGCAGTCAAGCTAACCAATGGCTTCAATCGGTGAGAACTCGACTCGGACCAAGTAACTCTTCTCTTCAGCGCTTTTGGCTGACAGTCCCGCGTGGGCACCAACCTCGGCGAGCTTCGCCTTGACCGTCAGTTCCAGATTCTTGTCTGTAGAGAACGTGGTGTTTTCTTTGATCTCAAGAGAGGCCGACAGGCAACCTCCATACTCTCGAGCAAACACAACGGCCTTCCAGGAGGGCTCATAGGCGAGCCAGAGGAAATTTTCTCTCCCAACCCGGCTCTCTGTGCTCCATTTTTTCCCCGAGAGCGTGAACTCACGGGTATCAAGCCCATCATTCAACTTTTCGTTGCTAACGGAAAATTCCGCCCCTCCTCCCCCAGCCACTCCCGCCGTCACAGTCAAACCACCACTGGTTTCTTCATTGTGCTTATTTGAAGTTTTCTTGGTGATGGTGATTTTGGTGGCACCCAGCGCCACCAGTAGCTTGATCAGTTCAGACTCACGCTCCTCAAGAAGAATAGAGTCATAACTATCACTCGGGATGTAGAGGTTACTGCTCTCCGAGTTTGGATACTCCATGAGCGGGTGCTTGCGATAGGCCTTGCCCACAATCGGATGACCTGGCTGAAAGCGATAGCCCTTGGTCTTGACCTCCTCAGGAGAGAAAGAGTGCTTGGCCACATAAGCGGCCAATGCGCATGCTTGCTGATTTTCGGCAGATTCTTCCGTCACCTTCTCTGTCGGGTCTTTAGAAAATAGTGAAAGTACACCGGGTATCCCAACCAGCGCGGAGGCGATCACTGTCGCTGGAACACCGAATGAACCCAAAGCCGCTGCTGTCGCAACAGCACTGCCACCGATTGCAGTACCTACTTTCGAAACGCCATCGCGCCCACCCATAGTGAAATTTGGCTCGTAGCTGCCATCGTCATTCCTCCCCGAATTCGGTACAAGAGGGGTTTCCACGATGTAGATGAGATCAAGCATGCCTTACTCCTTGTCAAAACTCGCGACTGCCATTGTCTGATTTGGGCGTACTGAACCAATGATGGCACATTAATATCCTTCGCACGAAGAGAGGCAACGCTGAAAAGGCAAAGAGTACATTTGTACTCCACGCCTAAAAAGAACATCTATGCTGATGGTTTTCCTTGGCCAACTACCACACCGTGCTCATCGATCCCCCCATGAGATAGCCGAATAGACCCCGGACTTAACACCAAAAATCGGCACCGGTACTCAGGTACAGGAGATCCTCCACAACTGATCCAGCCGCGTCGTGAAGCTGCGGCTCATCATCTCCCGACGCATGCCCCATTCTGGCTTGGTCGGAACGCTGGCAGCGCGCAGGGTGCCCCTGCCCCAGCGCTGGTTGATCTGGTCCAGGACGGTCATCACCTTGGTGGCTTGCTCAGGTTGTGATTCGGCGAACAGGTCGTCGGTGTACTCACCGCGCTGGCAGAGGTTGAGCAGCAGGACTTCGGCCTTGCTGTATCGGAAGCCCGGTCGGAAAAGCTGATCGAGGGCGTCGACGGCCATCTTAGTCAGCAGGCGCACATCGTCCGTAGGGTACGGCAGATCGATCACCACCCCATTGGCGTACTTGGCCTCCTCCGGGTTGAACATCCCAGTCCGGATGCTGATCCGAATCTTCTTGCACAGTGACTGCTGGGCCCTGAGCTTTTCCGAGGCACGCATCATGTACGTGGCGACCGCTTCCTTGATCGGCGGCAAGGTTTGCAGACGCTGGCCGAACATCCGGCTGCAGCAGATCTCCTGCTTCGGCACGTCCGGTTCATCCAGCTCCAGGCAAGGCGTACCGGCCAGCTCCCGGGCGGTCTTCTCGATCACCACGCTGAAGTTTTTGCGCAGCATCCACGGGTCGGCCTGGGAGAGTTGCCAGGCGGTCCTGATGTCCATCCCGGCCAAGTGTGCGGTCATCTTGCGGCCAATGCCCCACACCTCCGACACATCGCAGGCCTTGAGCAGTTTCTCCCGGCGGTGAGGTGCCCGGATATCCAGGACACCGCCCAACTGCGCCTGCCATTTCTTCGCGCCGTGGTTGGCGAGCTTGGCGAGGGTCTTGGTCCCGGCGATCCCCACCCCGACCGGAATGCCGGTACTTCTGAGCACTTGGGCCCGTATACGGCGTCCCAGTTGTTCCAGGTTCTCGGTCATACCGGTGAGTTCGGCAAAGGCCTCGTCGATGCTGTAGACCTCCAGCGCCGGCACCATGGACTCGATCACCGTCATGACCCGCTGGCTCATGTCGCCATACAACGCGTAGTTGGAGGAGAACGGCACAATCCCGTACTGACGAATCTTGTCCCGGATCTGGAAGTACGGCTCGCCCATCTTGATATGCGGCTTGGCGTCCGCGGAACGGGCGATCACGCAGCCGTCGTTGTTGCTCAGGACGATGATGGGGGTATGGGCCAGGTCTGGCCGGAACACACGTTCGCAACTGGCGTAGAAGCTGTTGCAGTCGATCAGCGCAAAGGCTGGCGCTGGGGACTCAATGGCCATGGCTGCGCACACTGAAGGTCACTACCCCCCAGATCGACAGCTCATCGCCTTCCATGACGTAACGGGAGGGGTAGCGCGGGTTCTCCGACATCAGGATCACCTCGGGCCCCTGTTTGCGCAGTCGCTTGCACACCGGATCGTTGTTCAGCAGGGCGACCACGATATGCCCGTGCTGCGGTTCCAGCGAACGGTCCACCACGACCAGATCACCGTCGAAGATGCCCGCCCCCTGCATGCTATCGCCCTGGATCGAGACCAGGTACACATGGGGTGCCCGTATATTCAAAAGCTCATCCAATGAGATCTGCCGCTCGATGTGATCAGCGGCCGGTGACGGGAATCCCGCCGGTACCTTGAAGGCACAGAGCGGCAGCTCAACACCGCCCCCTGCCAAAGGACCTAGAATGGTAAAGCTCATGACGCACGACTTCCGATATACCTGTACGAATATACAGTTAACGTTGTAGGCGTCTTGCGGTCAATTCAAATGAGTGGGATGGCGACAGGCGGAGGTGGTCAGCATGTGCGGACGATTTGCGCAGTACCAGGGCATGGCCGACTACCTGCGCGAGCTTGAGGCCGAGCAGGACGTCATCAGCGGCTACGACAACGAGCCGATCGCCCGCTACAACATCGCCCCCACCACCCGCGTGCTGATCCTGCACAGCGTGGAGGAAGGCCTACGGATTGATCCGGTGCACTGGGGCTGGGCGCCCTTCTGGGCCAAGGGCAAACGCCCTGACCCGATCAACGCCCGAGTCGAGACCGTCACCACCGGCAAGTTCTTCAAGCAGCTCTGGCCGAATGGGCGAGCGCTAGTGGTGGCAGACGGTTGGTACGAGTGGGTCAAGGATCCGGACAACCCGAAGAAGAAACAGCCGTACTTCATTCGGCTCAAGAGCCAGGCGCCGATGTTCTTCGCGGCATTGGCCCAGGTGCATCCGGGACTTGCGCCCCACGAGGGCGACGGCTTCGTGATCATCACTGCCGCCAGCGACCAGGGCATGGTCGACATTCATGACCGGCGCCCGCTGGTGCTGTCGCCCGAGCACGCCCGCGAATGGATCGACCCCGACCTCTCCCCCACACGCGCCGAAGACATCGCCAAAACCCTGTGTCTGCCTGTCGACGACTTCGAGTGGTACCCCGTCGGCACCGCGGTTGGGAACGTCAAAAATCAGGGGGCTGAGATGATACTGCCTATGCGGCAGTGAACGCGCCAGCCGAGCAGCACCAAGGCGAGCCGGTTTTCTGAGCTGCCTATACGGCAGTGAACGCGTCGGCGCAAGACCCGCACCATCAACGAATTTTCTGAGCTGCCTATACGGCAGTGAACGTCGAGGGTGGCGCAAAGATCGACCGCGAGCTTTTCTGAGCTGCCTATACGGCAGTGAACATTGAGCCTGGTCAACGGCCAGCAAGCCCCCTTTTCTGAGCTGCCTATACGGCAGTGAACCAAATGACTGAGCGTCCTCGATTGACATCCCATTTCTGAGCTGCCTATACGGCAGTGAACCACTCGTCCCGCAACTTGATCGTTTCGCCGATTTTCTGAGCTGCCTATACGGCAGTGAACCTTTCGGCGATGCAGCTTGTCGCGCAGGGCGATTTCTGAGCTGCCTATACGGCAGTGAACTTTTCCGACGTACTGCAAGGCGGGGCCTTCGCTTTCTGAGCTGCCTATACGGCAGTGAACTCGAAAGACACGGGCATGTCTCGCAACGATGTTTTCTGAGCTGCCTATACGGCAGTGAACGATTTGGTGGCTCACGGATTGAGCCTGCAGGATTTCTGAGCTGCCTATACGGCAGTGAACGCGGATCATTAGGATTGCTATCAGGAACATTATTTCTGAGCTGCCTATACGGCAGTGAACTCAGTTCGAAGTCGGTCATGGCTTCACCTTCATTTCTGAGCTGCCTATACGGCAGTGAACTACACCGAGGCTCAGGCATTCGCCAGTCTGATTTTCTGAGCTGCCTATACGGCAGTGAACTTGATGTCGCGGATGACTTCTTCGCCCAGGAATTTCTGAGCTGCCTATACGGCAGTGAACTCGATAGTGCCCTGCGTGATACTGGCCGTCGTTTTCTGAGCTGCCTATACGGCAGTGAACGAGCGCAGAGGAGATCAAATAATGTCTGCAAATTTCTGAGCTGCCTATACGGCAGTGAACGTATCAGCCCGCGTCAGGATGAACACGTTTGATTTCTGAGCTGCCTATACGGCAGTGAACCAGCGGTGCGCTGACCCTGTCGATTGCCTTCATTTCTGAGCTGCCTATACGGCAGTGAACCTGGCCTACCTCTGCCGCCTGCGCGGCATTGATTTCTGAGCTGCCTATACGGCAGTGAACCCTATTGGCTTGGCGACCATCAACTACATCCATTTCTGAGCTGCCTATACGGCAGTGAACGGCCTTCGGCGTTGACGAATGGGACGATGCTTTTTCTGAGCTGCCTATACGGCAGTGAACTAGACCATTTTCCAGATAAAGTCTTGTCGGCAAAGAAAAATTCCCTGACATGGCCAGTTTAACCCTCTTTTTAGGCCTCCTCGTAAGTGATTGATTTTACAGGGCGCAATCTCACCTCGAAAAAAGAGGGTCAAAGCAGGTACTCCGATCAGGGTAGTGTCACCGCTCATGAGGGGTGGGCACATGCGAAGCAAGGCTCATGGTGGCGCCGGATCTCACCGATGTCCCCATGCACCGAAATGACTTGTAGCAGATGGGCTTTTGCATCCATCGCTGTCGTTATCCATCATCTGGATGCGTACCGCTGACATTGTCAGCACTCTGCAAATGTAGCTTGGGTCCGAAGGGCTACGATGCGCCACTGCGCATGATCCACCACTAGGTCACCAAGCTTCCAACAATGTGACCAGTCGACGTGTGTCGATGGAAGCGCTGCTGTTCCCAGGTCCCTATGGGCCTTACTCACTTCGCGCACAGCTGCCCCGCTGTCTGCCTTCACTGCCGCGGTGCTTGGCATCAGAGAAACCTGATCCCAGCACTGTCCGTTGTACCCATCCACGCGGGCCCCCTACCCGTCGGACGAAGAGTTCTCCACGTTCTGCCTCATGAGCTTGGAGTACCGAGATACCCCACACCCATTGCCATGCATTGCTACGGCTCATGCCTGACGGCGTCGACAAAGAAGCTGGCAAATGGGTTCGAGCTCACACGCTGTAACCACTGACGGAGGTGACTCTGAAGGCTGGCTCGAAGCATCTATTCCCCCGCTTCCGGCCCCTGCCCTGCAGGTGCACTTCCCGTTTTCGATCCACCCACACAGGCAAACCTTGCAGGAGATTTTTCCCACATGAACCCAAGAGCCAAGCTATGTACGAATCCACAAAATGGCATAATATGCCAATATCCAGACCCGCAGCATTTGCACCAGGAGCGCAAAATGGCCACGCGAAATGTCGTTCTTACTGACCACATGAACCAAGTCATCAATGACCTGGTTGACTCAGGCCGGTACCAGAACGCCAGCGAGGTCATGCGTGAAGGACTTCGTTTGTTGGAACAGCGTGAAGCGCAGGAGCTGGCCAAGCTCGAAGCATTGCGCAGCGCAACCTCAGCGGGGCTGATGGACCTGGAGCAAGGCCGCTCCGTTGAAATTGACGGTGATCAGCTAGGAAGTCTTCTGGCAGAGATCGGCGAGCGAGTGGCCCTCTCCCCCAGCAAGAAACGTTGAGCATGGCGAAGTACCGTCTCTCCCATACGGCTCTTCGTGACATTGAGGATGTTCTGAGGTACTCCCAGGTGCAGTTTGGCTCCCGTGCCAGGATCAGGTATCAGGAACTCCTACGCACTGCCATTGAAGAACTTGCACTCACACCGGACCGAGCGGGTAGCAGCCCGCGCGATGAACTCGCTGAAGGACTGAGGAGCTTTCACCTGGCCTATGTCCGCAGGCAGGCTGCCACGTCCATTGGCACCGTACAGAAGCCGCGGCATGTCGTGTTCTACCGGCTGGCCGGCGATCAGGTCATTGAGATCGTCCGGATACTGCACGACGCGATGGAGGCCAGGCAGCACCTCACACTGGACGTGAAAGGCAACTAGCGGCGCATAGCCGAGAAGCACCGACTCATGTTCCTCACATCCACTTCACACACCGGCGCTGGGGGCTACCCCCGCCGGCACCTCTCTGGACAAACCTACAAGCTGAATCTCGATGCCAGACCTGGCGCGCTAAAATGAAGACGGCAGTGCACAGGAATTCGAAATCCTCTTCGGCTGTGCTCATTTTCTAAGCTGCCTATACGGCAGTGCACCCGCCGCGCCCCTGGGTGCGGGATAGCGACTGTTTCTAAGCTGCCTATACGGCAGTGCACCCAACAACGCATTCAACATGAACTTCGATGATTTTCTAAGCTGCCTATACGGCAGTGCACTTCTCACGCTGGAAGGGTGTGGCGCCTTTACATTTCTAAGCTGCCTATACGGCAGTGCACGCGCTGATGCTGCTGATGCTGCTGCCATTGCTTTTCTAAGCTGCCTATACGGCAGTGCACGCGCACTGACCGACTCGACATTCGATGAACTGTTTCTAAGCTGCCTATACGGCAGTGCACCAGCGTGGCGACCACCTTGTAGCCGTGCTCCATTTCTAAGCTGCCTATACGGCAGTGCACGAGCTGCGACAACAGCGGCGAGTGTTCCCGCTTTTCTAAGCTGCCTATACGGCAGTGCACAACATAAATGCCGTTCTGGATCGCGTTAGTCTTTTCTAAGCTGCCTATACGGCAGTGCACGGGATCGGGAGAAGAAGCGCCGGATCCCGGAATTTCTAAGCTGCCTATACGGCAGTGCACGCTCAACGCTCGGCATTCTGTCGGGCATGAAATTTCTAAGCTGCCTATACGGCAGTGCACAGGGCAATCGGCCCGCGCAAGGCTAAGCTTGATTTCTAAGCTGCCTATACGGCAGTGCACTCGATTGTTTGGGCGCCGGACAGGCTGATGTTTTTCTAAGCTGCCTATACGGCAGTGCACCTTGACTAGGCCGTCGTACTTTTTCGCGATGCTTTCTAAGCTGCCTATACGGCAGTGCACTAGATGATTTTCCCGGTAAGGTACTGACAGCAAAGGGAAATACCCCAGACATGGCTCCAGAACCCTCTTTTTTGGCCCTTCCGTAAGTCATTGATTTTACGAAGGGGAATGAATCGTCCGAAAAAGAGGGTTCGCAAAGCCATGGATCAGAACCAAGGAATGGTAGCGGTGCTGCTCAGACCATAGCTGTTGAAAGTGCCTGGCTGAGCGACCTCCAAGATATCGCCATGGCGGATGAACAGAGGGAAGGCGTTGCCGCTACCATTGCTGCGCAGGCTCACGAAGGGCAGCTTGGTGCGTTTCCCCGCGCTGTCCGGAATGCGCTCGCGAGCCTCTTCCTCGGTGATCCCGTGACGCTTGATCAGCCGACGGCGCAGGCGCTCCGGATTGCTATCCACCTGCACACGACTGACCAGTCGGTAGCGCACCTGGGCCGGCACAGCCGTCACCTCCCCCACCTGCACATGATCGCGCATACCCGTGAGCCAGTTCAGGGTCAGCAGGTGCGCCAGCGCCTCACGATTGCCGTGCAAGCGTAGATGACTGCCCAGATGGTGCCGCGCGCTTTCGATTTCGGGAAAGCTCACGCCCACATCGTCGCGTCTGAGGTCATGCAGGCCCCGGTGCAGCTTTGACATCAGCGCACTCATCAACTGCGTGGCCGCGAACTCTGGATCGGGCAGCAGCTTCAGGTCGAAGTAATGGTCCATGGCTTAGCCCGCCTCGCCAAAGACACCACCGCGGATCAGGGTCGCGATCACAAAGTGCTGCTGTTCCAGGGCCGGCGCCTTGTCCTTGAGCACCCAATTGTCGAGCAGCGTGTAGAAGTCATCCTGGGTACCGCGCGGCTGGCGGTATGCCTTGCCCTGAGTGGTGACCGAACCATAGGGTTCCACGGCGATCGGGCCGTTGGCCTCAGCCTCCTGGTACCAGGTGTCGATGCTACGAATGGCATTGCCGACTTTCTGCGAGTGCAGGCCGGCCACGCTGTCGACGTGGTAGAGGGTCTTGCTCTTCTTGCTGTTGTCCTTATCCAGGATCAGTTCCTGGGACGGGAATACCTCTTGGCCAGCGCCCATGCGCACATAGGCCGTCACACGCAACAGCACATGCTGCCGGCCCGCTAGGCCGCCGGCAATCAGTTGGGTCAGCTCGCCCAGGGCGTCAGCGCTCTCTGAACTGTTATCGAAGTTACGCAGAGATAGAGCCAGTCCGTCAAAGCGCCACGTGGTCGCTGCCTTACCATCGACCAACTGGGCGACCTCCACCTCAACCTGCTCGGCACCGATGCGGTTACGCCACAGGAAACGACCATTGGCCAGGTTGTGGGCATACCGCCGAGCCAGCTCGGTGAAGCCATTCTTATCGACATAGCCCTTAACGGTGTCGAGTAGTTTCTGTCGGTAGTCGCTGTCGTTGCATGCCGACGGCTGGCCGGTGCCGGCGAGCACACGCAGCGTGAAACTCACACGCAAAGTGTCGGTGTCATGAGGTAAGGCGGCAACATCAACAGTCTGCAGGTTGGGCTTCTCAATCTGAGCGTCCAGTTTGGCCGGATCTAGGTCCTTGGTCTTCAGCCGATTGGAGATGGTCCCACGCACCGACTTTTCACCAATGGACACAGGCTTCCAGTTGTCTCGCGACTTCCAATCACCAGCATGGAACAGCGCATCGGAAGGATCGAGCTTGCGCTCGAAAGCCAGTACGGAAGCGGTCTTGAGGGCATCTTTAGTGTCTTTGGCCATGATCAAATACCTTTTAGGAAAATGGGCGGAGCGTTAGAGGTCTGATGTGGTCGGGCGGTAGTCGTTGCGGCACCGGTAGCGCCCCTCATCAGGCGCGGAGTCGGCGTACCACATCAACTGCTCAGCGCTATGCAGGCGATGTGGACTGATCCACTCACCAACGCTGTAGAGGCTCTCAACAAAGCGGAACGGAGTGTCTGCATCACGGGCATGGGCAACAGTCCCAGCAGCTTGTAGTTCGCCCAACGCGCCGTAGCCAACAGGAATCGGCACAATCCACCCCAGATCCGTCCGATCGTTCTCCCATTGGACCTTCTCACTGGGCTCAGCAGGCGTGCACGTCCAGTTGATTCGTGACAACGACAACCAAGCATCGAGCTTCGAAGCACCAGAATCGATGAGCCGCTGCTCTTGGTGCCGCAGCTCCAGTAAGTCAGTGCGATCCACCAGGACGAAGCCTGGCAACAGACGAAGCTTGAGCTGGTTGAACAACGCCTCCCGCTCGCCCTCATCGACCATCGACACAATGAAAGGACGCTGCTTACGCATCGGGGCCGTTGAAGGAATAACACTGCCGCCGGCGATACGCATCTGCGAGAGAATGTCGCGAACCTGATGGGCAAGTCTGGCCACCTCCTCCTCACTGCCAGAGGCACTGAGCGAACGGCTCTGAATACCAAAAACCAGACTGATCTCCAGATGAATACGCCCCTTCTCCACAATCGCTGCGGCGCTGCCGTCACGGTTGATCGGGTTGCGAGTCAGACGCAAGGCGTGGACGAACCCGCCGCTGGTGACCTGCTCCTCATGACGATGGGCAACCACGGCGGTGGCATTGAACTGCAGGTCCAAACCCGCTTCACGCACCTTGCGTTCCAGGGCCCACATCACGCCCAAGAAAGCCGTCATCGAGGGGAAACCATGGGTCAGTGGACTGGACAGCAAGTTGGCGTTTTGCACCTGAAGATGCGGAATAACCAACAGGAAATCGAAGTACGGGCATGCCTCAGCCATGAGTCACCTCCGACGTGCTGGCGCCCACAACTGCTGACGACTTGAAAGGCATTGGAGCATCCGCTTCGATGATGGCCTGCTTGGCCCAATGGGCCTGCTCGACATCACCGACGGGCAGTCGGCGCTTGCGCAAAATGGCGTTGAGCCAGAGGCTGAAGCGTTGAGCGACCTGATCGGCCCAGTCGCTCCCAATGAACGCCGAGACGAACGCCTGGTCTTCTTCGAGACGGTCCTCGCGCGGCTGGAGCCCGACACGATCCGGATCCAGCCACAACCGTTCACACAATGGCAGCTCGCATGCCGGATCACGGCTCCAGCCAGCTGCAAACATCTCACGACTGACAACACCAAAAGCAGCCAGCGAGCGGGCAAGCTCCTGTTCAATTTTCTTGCGTTGGTCGCGAGTCGCCTTGATTGCCGCCGGATCACTTTCAAGTAGCGTACACAGCGACTGGAGCTGCTCCTTTACGCCTTCGAAGTGAAGAAACGGCTCCAACGCTGAGTCGATTTTCATAAAACTACGCGGTCTGCTTTGATCCCAGATGGGAGGCAATGAAGCCAGAAGGTAATTCACGCCAGCTCGATCACTGTTGAGCTGGCTGATGTTCTGCGGCTTGGTGCCGCCCAGCTTGCGCATGACCAGACCACGGTAGTCGCGATAAACCCCATCGTAGGGCTCTCCTTGACGCCGTGCCTGACGCGCAAGCTTATTTTGCTCACCAAAACGCGCCGACTGAATATCCGCGTGCACGGCATGAGCCAGGGTGCTGGCGAACAAAGGCTGCAGCAGGTGAAAACCCGCGTCATCAGTCGGATCACCGTTAACGCACCAGTAAACCTGCTTTGCCAGGCCATGGGAGGCCAGACTCGTGGCTGGACGAACCAGGCTACTGAACGCAGCGGCCCACTCCTGGGCTGTAGCTTCATCGCTGCTCAATGCCGTCAGCAGGTGCTCATCGTTCGCCAGGAACCAATCAAGCAGACGCTTGCCGTCGACTTCACGCTTGAGGAACTTGTAGACGTCCAGCGCTGCGGCATTGCCCACGATGTCATCCGCGTACTGATCGCCCAGGACATGGGTGCCAATCTCGGCATGTTGTCTCAATGATTCGGGAGGGATATGCAGACTGCTGCCCCGCGCATCAGGGTGAGTCGCCTTGAGCACATGCGTGACGGCCTGGATCTGCGACACCCGCCGCGCCGCATCGGCCAACCAGGTACCGTACTCGTACTTGTCTGCTTGAGCCTCATCGCCTTCGCCACCTTTGAGCTTGGCCTCTTTGCGCTCGTCGATAAAGGCGGCAATGGCACTTCGAAAACGTGTAATACGTGATACTTGGGTAGATCCCTCTTCCATTATCGTTCAAACCTTTTGAAGTCGACGTGGCGAACACAACGTATGTAGAATCCCCACAGCAACAAGCTGTTACTGCGGGGATTTACCTTGAGATTGGATTCATGAGGGCCTGGCCCTCAACGTTCTAATAAGAGCGAGTGGTTGCCAATCACCTTGGGTTCCTCCTTTGCAGAGCTGGGCCGATCAGCGAGTTGCTTTACACGCGCTGTTACAGCAGCGCGTGTAATCACAATATGCCACCTACATAGGCAAAGCAACACCATAGCGCCATCGAATGAACTGATAGAACTACCGAATAGGTAGCTCAGAAAATAGCGCCATCGATTGAGCTGATCACAAGCTCTTGATTTAACTACCGAATAGGTAGCGTTCCACTTGATAACGGGGCAGATTTCTGCCCCGTTATTTTTTTTGCGAGAACCCCAACACGGGGTGGTACCGCCACCCGAAGGTGCTCTCGTACACACTGACGGGCGTGAACCGCTCGGCACATTCTCTAAGCGACAGGTTTTGCGCATCGACCTGCTCGTTCAGCAGGTCCAGCAGATCGTACCGGCCCCATGGCTGAATACCCGGGCCAAGCTGGCTATCGAGATCGATGAGTGCGAGCTGTCCCTGGGCAGCGGTGTAGATAGCTGGACTCCCCCGTTTGGCCTCTTCATGAATCCGGTGCAGCACCAGCGCCTGCTCATCGTCATCAGGCAGAAAGACCAGTTCCACTTCCTGGGCGCTGCTGTCGCGAAACGGTTGCTGCTGAGGCAACGCCCAAGTCAGCGCCGCCTGCGGAAATTGCCAGGCACAGGCTGCATCCAATCGCTGCGTCGTTGGCTTGACCCCACGAGGTGTTGGCTGGCGGTTGTCACGAACCTTGGGAAGCATCTGATCGGCCAGTCGCGCATGCTCCAGATCGACCAGACTCTCCTCAGGTCGCCACTGCTCCTGTGGTCGAGGCAGGATGCGGGGCCGGGCCGTCACTGTTCGATATTCGTCTTCGCGGAGCAACTGATCGAGGTCATGACTCTTCAACCGAAAGGGATCACCGGGTTTCCCACCGTCACGTTCAAACCCCGGTTTGATGAAGGCTGCTGGCCTCTGACCGCTGCTGGCCAAGCCCCCTTCCACATGCCTCAGGTTGGTGTTGAAGATGAAGATGTTCGGCGACTGACAGACTTTCTGGCGATGGCGCTGCACCCGCCCCGCCAACTGGATCAACGAGCGCATGGACGAAGGCTCGACGATCGCCCAGTCGTAGTCGTGATCACGCCCCACTTCCGTCACAGGAGAGCCGAGCACCACGAACAGATGATGGGTCTCAGGCGACTCGTCGATCGCCCGACGAATCTGCGGCAGGTCATACACAGCTTCTTCCCTGCGACGGTTCAGGGCCCGATCCAACTGAGCCTCGATAGCCGAACGGATCAGCATCGGAAAGCGTGAGTGATACACGCACAGATGAATCCGATGATCACTGTCGGCGCCAGCCTGAAACAACGCCAGCGCCACGTCGAACAGCGGCTCAATATTGGCCATGCGCACCAGACCAAAACTGACTCGCTTGCCACTTTTTGGGCAGGTTTCTGCATGCCGGGCGTGAACCGTCAGCATCGCCGCCCGAACCTGCTGTGCAAACTCACGGCGAATGGCCTCTTTGCTCTTGCCTGCAATGTTCAATGGCAACAGCTCCCCCCGACGGCAAACGGGCGCTTTCTGGAGGGCAGCGGCTCGAGCTGCAGCAAACTGGCTGTGCTGCGCCACAAACTGCCCTGCATCCCGGCAGGTCGCCACCTGAGTGGTGAACTCATCGACCCACAGGCAGGCAATCTCCGGCACCGACTCCTGAGTACCAGGGACGCCGCGGTTACGCTGATAGTGAATACGCCCTGCCCTGTACGCCTGGAACATACCGTCCAGCAGCGAGGGCGGCAGCGTCGCCGATGACAGCAGCACCCGCGCCCCCAGCAAACCGACCCAATGCATCAGACGCGTCAACGCCGGCAGATCGTCCTGATCAAAATCATCCAGTTCATCCAGCACCAAGTCACTGCTGAGCAGACGCAGCATGGGCGCGATCTGGCGCCCCGCACGCTGAGCCTCCGTGGCCGGCATCAAGTGATCAATGGTGCACACCAGCATGGGAGCGGCCAGTAGCGACCGAATCTTGGGGTTGTCCATGGCCTTGCTGAGCAGGCCGTGGTCAGCCATTTGCCCTTCGTAGACCACATGGCTGTCCTCATCCATCAGTTGCTGCACCGAAGCGGATCCTGTGGCCTCCGCCTGCTCCTGAAAGTACTCAAACAGCTTACGGCTGTTGGCACCGCCCACCCGAATCGCCAGCTCATCCTCATTGAGGTGCAAATCCTGGCGATAACTGTTACCGGTTTGCTGGGTCAGGGTGCGCAGCCCAAGAGCAAAGGTGCAGCGCATCCCCAACTGAGGGTCAGCCAGGGCATTCATGACACGGGCATTGGCCAGGGTCTTGCCGCAGCCAGTAGAGGCCATGTTGACGATAAAGGCGCCCTGTTCGCGGGCCTGGGTTCGCAAACCGCCGGCAGCGTCAGCAGCCCGGTCCTGCCAACGAAAACGTTCATCCTTGCTGCGCTTGCGCAGCCCTGGATGCCTACCAAGGCGAGGCAGGTGCCGCTCAAAATCAGGTAACCCATGAACGATGGTCGCACTGAACCGCGCCACCCCAAGCAAGTGTTCATCCAGCGTCTGCTTGCCAGCACCGCGCTCATCGGTATTGGCGTAGATCCGGTACCCCGCCTCACCCAGAACACGCTGCTTGGAATTCGCAGGCAACGCCGAATAGTGGTGGTCTGCCAGCATCAGGCTCATGCGTGCCAGGTGCATCACATAGGGGTTGCTCAACCAATCCCCTTTCCCGACCTTGGCACACAGCGCCTGCAAGTGCCTGGCAACCTTGGCGGCCTGGGCCCGCCACTTGGGCAACGTGACGGGCAACACTCCTGCGAGTTCCCAGTAGGGACCGATTTCAGCCTCCGTGGCTTGGCGTTTGACCTCGTTCCAATCGTGAGTGACACCCTCAAGCAGATTGTCGAGTCGCTGAGGGTTGAAGCTCTTGGATCGACACCCCAGCCACTGCTGCTGACCATTCTCGTAGACCGGCAAGACGGGCAACCGATGATGAGTGACCACCAGCCAGGCAACTGCAGCGGCCAGCGGCGGTAGGTTACGAAACGGCGGCGCGATCGGCTCATCAAGCCCGTCACGTCGGTAGCGATCACGGGCCAGCCAAGAGGCATCGTCCTGCTCACTTGGCTGGGCCAGACGCTGCAACCACACCTCATCCGTGTCCTCGCCTACGAAGGCGAGAAACAGCCGCAGGGACACCCATTCATGGCGATAGAGATTCTTCTCCCGTACGGGCTTCTTCAGGCGCGCCTGGAAGGCCACGCTGGCTTTGCCCAGGTCGTGCAGCAAGGCAGCCATTTGTGCCAGCAGGCGAATATCCTCGGCCGTGTGCCAGTCGTTCTCATCGTCCTTGCGCAGCACATTTCGCCGTGTGGTGTTGGTGGGCACAGCGCCCTGCTCGTTGAAGCGACTGGTGTCCCCCACGATCCACAGCAGCTCGCTGTGATCGAGCCCTCGAATCCAATGGCAGGCTACTGCGGTGTTACGCCGTGCTGTCTTCTTGAGCAGTTGGCGAAGCGTATCCAGGCCCGCTTGGGTGATTGGGGTTTGCCAGGTTCGCTCACCGCGACGCTCGGCAAACTGATCGAGGATACGCCGGCTTTCGACCAGCGCTCGTTTGTCACATTGGCTGATCAGCAAGATGTTCAAGCGACGGGCGTCCCCAACTGATCAGCAACGGCCTTGAGGCTGTCGATCATAAAGTCCAGGGCCTCGCTGCGAGTCAGGTTCTCGATGCAGGCCTGACGGAAGGCTTGTTCCTCTTCACCGCGCATCGCACTGATGAAAGCCTGGGGCAGAATCAGACCGTCCTTCACCAGGTCCGCAACGTCGAACACCAAACCGCCTCGACGAGTCTTGCCATGTAACACCGCCAATCCATGAGGTAGCCCCAGCACCCAGGTGGCCGTCGCGGCCAAGCCATAGGCCAAGTAGTTACCATGATCCAGAAAGCTGTTGGCCGGATCCCCACCGCTGCCACGTTTGGCCCGAGTGAAGTCACCGTATTGGGTGGCAGTGGCCGCCAGCTTGAATAGCCGTTTGGTCAGACGAGCCTCTTCAGTGAGCAGAAAGGCATGGTCGGGCGCATCGTTCAGGACCGCCAGAGACTGAGCTAGCGCACTGGACAACGCTGCGGGTTCAATCTGAAACCCCGCTTTGCTAAAGGCCGGATTATTGATCCACTGCTGCTGAATGAACTGCAGGCGCAACCGCTGAAAAGCCTTGGCGGCCTCAAGGCGCTGACCCTCATCGAACCAGAAGGAAACCCAGCGTTGCAGGTACTCCGTGGGACGGTACTCACTCTGCGGCGAGAACCAAGCCACCTCAATGTCGATCTCATTTGCACTGAATAATGGCGTTCCCCCTCCGCCACAGAAACCGACCAGAACGCCCGCCCGGGCCAGCTCACGCATGGCGGCCTGAGTCACTGATGTGCCGGTGCCCAGCAACACTGTTGTGGTATTAGCGATCGGGATGTTCCAGTAGAGCGACTGCTTGCCTGCGTCCGTCACGTACTCGACGCGACCGCCGTTGACCAACACTCGGCAGTGCTGCAAGTAATAGATATTGGCGCGTTTGGAGTGAAGGATCGTCTTGAGATCCGAGGAGCGGATTTCTTCCATAAGCCTGCGACCGACTGCATCCATTCAATCATCATGCAGAGGTTATAACGGAAAGGCTGGCAATGTGCCAACAGGCTCCGTGAAACCAAATGCAACGTCACCACATTGCAGTCAGAGGGATACCTGTTCAGGCGTGCACCCGTTAACGCATTCGAAATGAACGTCGAAGACTTGGTCAACTGCCTATACGGCAGTGAACGGTCTGCTTGCCCGCGCCGCTGCCGGCGGGCTTTTCTGGGCTGCCTATACGGCAGTGAACATGGGCGGGCACGGCGCCAGGTCGGGCCAGACTTTCTGAGCTGCCTATACGGCAGTGAACCTCAGCCGCTTTCACTTCCCGGCCGAGGCGCTTTTCTGAGCTGCCTATACGGCAGTGAACGGCATACAACTTGCCCTTGTCGTAGGCCAGCATTTCTGAACTGCCTATACGGCAGTGAACGTCAACTGGTCGGCCAGCAGACCTTGCGGCCATTTCTGAGCTGCCTATACGGCAGTGAACCAGCTCGCTGATGATGCGAGAGACATCCTCGCTTTCTGAGCTGCCTATACGGCAGTGAACAATGACTGCTTGAGTTCCCGCGGGATGTTCTTTTTCTGAGCTGCCTATACGGCAGTGAACTTGATGATGTTTTTCCGTCCAAGGGTTCAACTTTTCTGAGCTGCCTATACGGCAGTGAACTGGCGCGTTTGGCGATTGCGTTGGAAATTGGTTTTCTGAGCTGCCTATACGGCAGTGAACATCAACACCACGCTGGTGACCGTAGGCAACAATTTCTGAGCTGCCTATACGGCAGTGAACGCGATCCATGGCGCGGCGCTCCCAGCGCTCGATTTCTGAGCTGCCTATACGGCAGTGAACATCCCAGGCTCAAGCCCAGCGCATCGGCAAATTTTCTGAGCTGCCTATACGGCAGTGAACAGGCTGCCGGTTTCGCGTACCGCCATCATGCTTTTCTGAGCTGCCTATACGGCAGTGAACGGTCCGACCAGCGTTCGCCTGGACCGGCTGCGTTTCTGAGCTGCCTATACGGCAGTGAACCTCAACACGGCGCAGAACGAAGTCCACGTCTTTTTCTGAGCTGCCTATACGGCAGTGAACACGGGGAAGGAAGTTTCTCGCCGTACGTATCATTTCTGAGCTGCCTATACGGCAGTGAACCCTTCTTACCCAGGACGCGCCCGAATGCCTGGTTTCTGAGCTGCCTATACGGCAGTGAACAAGCTTCCAAGTCGACAACGCTGGCGGGCTATGTTTCTGAGCTGCCTATACGGCAGTGAACTAGACGCTTTTCCGGGTAAGGCCTTGCCCATAAAGGCAAAAGCGCTGTTCCCTTCAGTTTAACCCTCTTTTTTCGCCCTTTCGTAAGCGCTTGATTTTAAAAGCCACAAATTTCCGCCGAAAAAGAGGGTTCAGAAAAAGGGCAACTGCACACCTCATACAACACCAGAAGCAGATCCACCAAGCGTGGGTAGTTGAACGGTTACTACATTCCCTCATTGGCAGATAGCCGAATGACCATCTGCTCATCCACTTCAGGCACAGGCCGCTCCTGGACCATCATCACGGCCCGATCAATACGGTGAGGCAATATCCCCACGCGACTGGCCTGCACCTTCATCGCCCGACATTCATTCCCACTGTCGTCTTCCCATTTTTCCAAAATCATTCGCCCAATAACCAGCACTCGCATCCCCTTACAGTAGAGATTCGAATACCGTTCGGCCTCCTTGTGCCACAGATCAACACCTGCCCAGAACCCTCCCCGATCTTCGTACTCCCCTCCTCCTTTCGAGATCGGATTATCGAAATACACATTGAGCCTCAACAACCGGCGCGGTTCGTTGTTGCCGTTAGAGATCTCTCGAAACTCGGGCTTGGTACCGATGTTGCCCTCCCCCCAGAAGTTGGTAGCCATGTTCAGTTTCCTCCCGAGTGAAGACGAGCATGTTGAAGTATCCGCTGCTCGTACGCCTGGTCAGCCGCCGCCACCTTGTTGGCACACAAGAACGCCTGGCGCCCCATACTGTGAGTCAGGCTGATCTGCATGTTGATGACAACCCGCTGCAGCTCCATCGCATACAGATCGGAGATCAAGTTGATCGGCGTATGCTCATCACGTACTAGCTCCGCCCACAAATCGGCCCCCATCTTGGTACGGTCCGATCGGCTCCAACGCAGAAAAATAGTCCCGGCCCCGGTCGACTGCTTGATCAAGCGAATGGGCAACAACGTGAAAGGGTATCGCTCGGCCTGAGCCAGTATCTCCCGGATAGCCAGAGCAATCAGTCCCTCGCTCAACGCTCTGCACTGCTCGCCCAACTCAAGCAGCTCCCCCTTACCCTTAAAGGGCTTTAAAAGCCCTTTAGGGAAGGCCGTATGTTCCAACGCGCGGAAGGCACTCTGTTCCAGAGGCCGGAAGGCAGTGTGTTCAGCACCCTCTCCCCACGCAGCCGGGTCGAAACCGTTGTCGCGCCCTCGTACATTCACCATCGTTCAGCCCTCCATGGCCTCGGATATGGTCTGCACCGCAGCGTGCCCTGGAGCCGCCTCACGCCATCCAACCGCCCCATCCTCGCTGTCTAAAACACCACGGATATCTCCCACCCGACGGTGAACAATCGGTGGTGCAAACTCAGCCCGGCGACGCCCCTCCAGTACATCCAATGGCAATTCCCCAAGGGTCTCTCTTGCCTGACGAGCCCGAGCGTTATCGGCCACAACATCCGCCCGGGTCACTCCCAAAAACCTGTACTGCTGAACTAGGCCAAACAAACTGCGAAAGATATGACTCGCCGCATCAATTCGACTTTCCATACCCTTGCGAGCAATCAAGGCAACATGGTGAGCGTGTTTGAGACGCCGAACGATATCGTCATAGGTGATCAGCAGATACAACGCCAGAAAGCCGAATTGAGAACCGATGAACATCGGCAGATTGACTGGCCGGATACTGAAGTTTTCCTGTACGGAAATGGCCCGGGGGACTTCACTCATCAGCAGGTCCACTTCCAGGCGGATGTGCATCAACTCGGCTTTGCAGCGCTGCAATTTTTCCTCGATACGGATCAGCCAGAAGTCGGCATAAGGATCATCTCTTTCGGCTTCGTTCTTGATCCGGCCCATCAAACCGACAAGCCCCACAAGTCCCATGATCGGTGCCTTGCCTTCACTGGCAGGTCTTCCTTGCCAGATACGGAGAGCGAGATGGGTATGCAGCGTCAATTGCATCGTACTGCGCAGCGGTCCAATTGGACCTTGAGTGGCGTCAGACATTGATTGCTCCTGGCTGAGGTATCGAGGCCTCAGTGTCATCAGGAACCCCACCACCATCAGCCAAAAAACAGAATCGAGACCCAATGGTTTTATCTCGAAAAAACAACTGAGCCGATCTCGAACAGGGGGAACAGCGCCCACCGCTATACCACCCGAACCACTCCTCGAAACCTGCCCACTGCATTCCAGTTTCCTTGCGGCAGTTGTCCTTCAGGCTTTGCAACCGTGCGCTCTGAACACCAGAGGACGCCGGCATGCCCAACTTCCCTTATCGCTCCCTTGCCCCCTCCCACCGTTACGAAGGGAGGCCCAGACCATGACCCAACAACATACGGTCGAAGTGCTGCTGCGGCCCGCCGTTGAGCTGTACACCGTTGCGGTGTGTATCCCCTGTATTGGGGTGTGTTTATTCGCACCCTGGATGCTCGGTTTGACGCCTTTATTCGGTGTCGTGACGGCAGTTATTTATCTGGTACTTGCCTGTATTCGTCTTCGCCAGGGACTGGCGGTACTGCGCTACCGACGCAATATCCGCCGCCTCCCGCGCTACGTGATCACCAGCCAACGCATCCCCGTCAGCAATCAGCGGTTATTTGTCGGCATCGGCTTTAAATGGGAACAACGACACACCCAACGCCTGATGCAAACTTACCGCCCGGAGTTCCGTCGTTACGTCGAACCCACTCCGCTATTCCAACACGCGCGACAACTGGAACAGCGCCTGGAAAAGGCCAATTTTCCACTGAACCTGATACCCCGATTCACCAGTTGGGACTACCCCCTCAACCCTGTGCGCCCACTTCCAGCAGTCGGCGGCTCTCCTCGCTTACATGGTGTGGAACCCAACGAAATTCCGGTCTCGCTTCCTCTGGGGGAACGCGTGGGCCATAGCCTGGTACTGGGCACCACCCGAGTCGGTAAAACCCGCCTGGCCGAACTGTTCATCACCCAGGACATTCGTCGGGAGACACGCGTCAACGGCATCCCGGAGTTCGAGCCGGTCATTGTCTTCGACCCCAAGGGCGACGCCGACCTGCTCAAGCGCATGTACGTCGAAGCCCGCCGCGCAGGTCGGGAAAAAGAGTTCTATGTCTTCCACCTGGGCTGGCCCGACTTTTCCGCTCGCTACAACGCCGTGGGCCGATTTGGGCGCATCTCCGAAGTGGCCAGTCGCATCTCCGGACAACTTTCCGGCGAAGGCAACAGCGCCGCCTTTCGTGAGTTCGCCTGGCGCTTCGTCAACATCATCGCCCGGGCCTTAGTGGCACTGGGCAACCGCCCCGACTACATCCAGATCCAAACGCACGTGATCAACATCGACGCCCTGTTCATCGACTACAGCAGCGACTACTTCGCCCGCCACGATCTCGGCGCCTGGGACGCCATCGCCACCATCGAGGGCAACCTCACGGAAAAGAACATCCCTCTCAACATGCGCGGCCGCCTCCCCCGCGTCACGGCAATCGACCAGTACCTCTCACGCACCCGCATCGCTGACCCGGTGATGGACGGCCTACGCTCCGCGGTGCGCTACGACAAGACCTACTTCGACAAGATCGTCGCCTCACTCCTGCCCCTGCTGGAAAAACTGACCACCGGGCGCATGGCCGAGCTGATCTCGCCCAATTACAGCGCCCTGGACGACGCCCGCCCGATCTTCGACTGGATGCAGATCATTCGAAAGCGAGGCATCGTGTACGTGGGCCTGGACGCCCTGTCCGACCCGGAGGTCGCCGCAGCCGTGGGCAACTCCATGTTCGCCGACCTGGTGTCCGTAGCCGGCCACATCTACAAGTTTGGCCTGGACGGCGGACTGCACAACGCCGCCCAGGAGCAGAAGATCCCCATCAACCTGCATGCGGACGAGTTCAACGAGCTGATGGGCAACGAGTTCATTCCAATGATCAACAAGGGCGGCGGCGCCGGCATTCAGGTCACCGCTTATACCCAGACCATCAGCGACATCGAGGCCAAAATCGGCAACCGCGCCAAAGCCGGCCAGGTGGTCGGCAACTTCAACAACCTCTTCATGCTGCGTGTACGCGAAACCGCCACAGCTGAACTGCTGACCAAGCAGTTGCCCAAGGTCGACGTCTATTCCACCACCCTCGTCAGCGGCGCCACCGACAGCTCCGATATCTCCGGCAACACCGACTTCACCAGCAACACCCAGGACCGGGTCAGTTCCACCAGCGTCCCCCTGATCGAGCCCGCCCACGTCGTCAGCCTACCCAAGGGCCAAGCCTTCGCCCTGATCGAAGGCGCCAACCTCTGGAAGATCCGCATGCCCCTCCCCGCCCACGACCCAGACGACTGCATGCCCAAAGACCTGCAGACCCTCGCCGCCAACATGCGCAAGCGCTACGTCGACGGCGGCGGTGAATGGTGGGCGGGTAGCGGTAGCCGCCAGATGGAGGAACCGCTGACGGAGACCGAATGCCCCTAAGCGAACCCGCTGTAGCGAACAGAACTGCCCCGCATGATCAGCACGTACTTTCAACAAACGCTTTCACTTTTTTCGAGGATCTCTTAGCGCGAGCAGGACATATCGCTTTAACTCGCGTGAAATTTCCTAGAAAATTCGGATCGCTTGTGTCAGTCAATCTCGATGACTATCTTCAGCCGATCACTGCTCATCAGTGATCGGGTTTGGTAGCCCGCGATAGATTGGCGCACGGCGCCCCCTGAGCTCAGGCGTATTTCATCGTCTGAATTTCATGGTGGCTGTGCGCAGGGCACCCTCGGGTGCGCCGGTTTCTCCAATCTTCCGGTCTACCAACCTGTGTACAGCCGCCACCCAATATCGTTTGGTAGCGATGGCGTGGCGGCTCCAACCACCGGATTGGAGATATGCCATGTTCAAAGTCACACCAAACCCGCCAAACAAAATCGACCCCGAAGCAGCCGACCGCGCACTCACCCATTACTTGTCGCCAAAGCACAATCACGTCGAACGACCCGGATCTGATACATCCGAAGCCGTCAATCAGAACCGTGAAGATCTGCTTGTCACTATCCATTCGATCATGGACAGCGCGGCGGCAACCGCCTATGAAAATGCCGACAATCTCACAGGCCCCCATCGCAAAGTTGCAATGGGGGTTGTGCACTTGATCGAACTGGCACAACGCATGCTGAACGTACTGATTGAGAAGGAGCCTCCGACAGCAGAGGCCTGAACACCCAGGAGCAGAAGACTCCCATCAACCTGCACGCCGGCAAATGCAACGAGCTGATGGGCAACGAGCTCATGTCGATGATCATCAAGGGCGGCGGCGCCGGCATTCAGGCCCCCCCTAAACCCACACCATCAGCAACATCAAGGCGTGGCTCGGCAACCGCGCCAGAAATATCACGACAGTGACGCCCCACCCTGCCTCGGCTCTTGAGCAATTCGTGCTTTCAGCTGAGCGATCAGTTGAGGATCTCGCAGCTCCACGCTGGTCTCGCGACGCAACGACAGGTTCTGCCAATCGGGCATTGCGCAGTACCGATAATAACTGTGCGAAAGCCAATTCCAGCTGCCTACCGTTGCGATCTGTTCGTCGACCAGAAGGATCTTCTCGTGGGTCCCTCCTGGTAAGCGAATGACATTCTCCTCTCCCAGATGGCGGCGATAAACCAGGATCAGTCCCTGATCTCCATCATCACCAGCATCAGCCCTGTGAGCCCAATCGTGACCGTAATAGACGGTGACCGCAACACCACGCTCCTGTGCAGCACGAAGGATGTTCAACGGAGGATGATTGCTGCTCTTTCCTTGACGAATCCAGGGAACGACTACCGTGAAGGAGTGCCGGCTTGAGGCGACCAACGACTCAAACGCCGTGATGTGGTCGCAATCAAAATAGTGCTTCACGCCACTGTTGCTGACGCTCTCAAAGGAAGGACTCTGGTGCTCCATATTGACGAAGAACGACTCTGCACAGATCTCGGCCATTCGGGCCAGTGACTTACCGGCGGCCATGAGACGCTGCTGGTTACCCACCACAATGAATTGCTGCTTGGCCCGTGACACCGCTACGTTCAGGAGGTTGGGCTTGCTGTTCTGGAAGGTATCGCGATCGGTGCGCTGGAAAATCACCGGCGAGTAGATGATCACCTCGAACCCAACGCCCTGGAACTGATGCACTGAACCGATCTTGAGCGCCTGACGATGCTTGAGCCGTTCACCATACTTCTTGATGAGCAGGTTCTTTTGGTTAGAGTAAGGTGTGATGATTCCCACATCCTTGGTCAGGTCGTACCCGGCCGCCTCCAGCTTGTCCAATAACAAGCCGATGGCATCTACCTCATCCTGGTTGGTATTGGGCATCAGCGCTCGACGCCCTTGAACCCCGTAAAACATCAAATTGAAACCGCCCATGTTGGCGCAGGCGGCCTGAATTCTAGAGTCGGGTTTCGTGGTGCGCACCTGCACCCCGCTGTACTCGGCAATGCTCATGAACAGCGCAGCAATGGCAGGCTGACAACGTCGGTGCTCATCCAGAACGATGCCATTTCCTATATCAGAAACACCTCCGGTCAAGGTGCCCGCGGCTCGGTGATAGGCCGTCACTAGCATGGGCGAGACCGCCTCATAGAGCGTGTTGTCTTCAAAATACCTGGCTTTCAGTTTTTCCGCTGCGGCCTTGTCCAACGAACGTATAGGTTCGATCTGCAAAGGGTCGCCAACAACAATTGCCCGCGAACTGCGAGCCAGCAGCGGTACCAACGATTCGACCGAAATCATCCCGGCCTCATCCACAAGGCTCAGTTGGTAAGGCGTGAACCCATTCAGGTCAGCAAGCTTGTAGCCGGCCAATTTATGCGCCGATGCCAAGGTCGACGCCATCACTGGGTAAGCCAACGTGATCAGGCGGTAGAACTCTTCCAGCTTGTCCTTCCAGCGGTAATATCCACTGTCTTGCTTGCCGCTGAGCATGCTGCTCCACAGGGACAAAACCTGACGCAGCGAAGCCTTCTGCCGCAGCAACTCCTGCCACAGGTAATCAATCGCAGACTCGAACAACGCACGTTGCTGCACGATGAAGCGCATGCGCAGCACTTCGAACCAATCCCCCTCAGGAAACTCGTCTTGCAGAGCACGTTTGGCCCCGTTATAGCGGTGCAAGTCAACGACGCGAGAGGTGAGCTCAGCGACGTCAGTCGATAGCCGCTTCAGCGCCCGTTCCCTGTCTTTCTCGGCCTCGGACTCCTCCCATCCAGCTGCACTCAACAGTTGATCGGCGCCGGTGGCTGCAATCAGCTCCTTGCGGTTGCGCGCCAGCTTCGCCAACTGCAGATGGTCGAGGCCGACCAAACCGTACCGCGAGAAATCATCAGGGTAGGCCTTGAGCAGGTGCTCGCGTGCAGCTCGGTACTTTCCACCAAACCACTTGGCCAGAAGAAGGCCCAATCCACCCGTTGGGTGCTCGGCAAAATGGTGCTGAAGGTTCTCGCTCAGCGAACAGCCTAACCAATCACGATACGTCTCAAGGCCGAAAGGAGCGCCAACCAATTTGCCATAGCCACCAGACAGCCACTTTTGGGCGTGTGCGTACTCATTCCTTCGAGCGTCGAGGCGGGCGAGCGCCTCCGCACATTGCTGGGCGATGTCCGTCCCCCGCTCAACTGAGAAGCCCAGCTCCGAGCACTGTCGAGACACATCACTTCCAAACAGCCTTATTTGCGCCTCAAAGTCCTCAGGCGACATCCCCTTCAAAGGCACCGTCGCCTCGTCGAGCTGCTGCTTCAATTCCTCGAATCGACTCAGGCTGGCATCAATCAAGCGCCGGTTTTCGATGATCTTCGCTGCCAGCGCCTTCTGCTTCTCCAGATCATGGAGTTCCGCATCAAGCTGGCGTAACAGCCCACTGACACGCTGAAGCTCATTCGTCACCTGACCACTGTCTCCACCTTGGAAATAGAGCCAGTTGAGGTTTTCCAAATAAGCATCGCCACGCAGATCATCAATGACGTTTTCGACGGCCTTCTTCGCCGTAGAGGTAACCACCAATCCTAGATTGCGGTCATTGCCGCCAATGCATGCCAACGCCCGCTCTACGATCTGACTGGCAATCAACGACTTGAACAGCGTCGTCTTACCTGTCCCCGGAGCGCCCTGCACCGCCAACAACGACGCGCCACTCGAAACCTGGGCCAACGCCATCATCTGTCCGCGCCCCAATGGATACTCGCGCTCGAACAGGCCGTAGGGCTGACGCAAGTGCAAGGAAGACGCTGACGCCACTTCAGCAGAGCGATGCTCGATGTATTGCCGAAGTAACGGCAGCTGCTGCAGATCGGAACGCTGCAGGAGCACCTTGTAATCCTTCAACTGCTCCTTGGTGTTGTAATCAGCATTCACCTCCGGACAGATGATTGCAGTGAACGCTAACTCCAGAGACGCCGTCGCGCTTTTGGCTGAGCTTTCGCCCAAGTCGTCCAAACGCTGCTTGATCCAACGCAGAAACTCACTGAAAAGCTCGCCAAAACTCCCCTGCATGTCCTCCATGCAGGCAGCAGCGATGCTCATCATGTGCCGCTCGGCCCCCAATTCCTGAATATCGATATCCAGGTACAGGCGGAAGGCATCAACGTTCGGCGCAACCTCGGAGCCTTGCTTTACCGGTACGGTGAATTGCAGAGACTCCTCGCTATGCCAGGTATCGGGCAGGGAGTAGCGAAACAAGGGAAGGAAAAAGGTCTTCGAACCTTCAGTGACACGCAGCAACGGAAAACCGAGCTGTAGTGCGTCGGATTGCACTACCCCCTCATCATCCGTCTTGGTGAAACGGCTCTTTAGGGTCGACGCCTGAACGTCAGACAAAGAAAAGCAGAACCCCTGGTCATTCTCCTGGAGGCTTTTCCGGCTGAGCTTGATCTGCTGATGCTCATGAACATCAGCCTCCTTGATGCGGCTCTTGGCGATCCCGGCCGCTTCAACAAACGCACGCCAACCCTCCAAAACTTCCATGTCTTGCTGCTTGCCTTGCATTGACCACATCCGAGCCTGAGCTAACGTCGCGGGGATTCTACGTCAACGCTCGATTAGTAGCATACAGCCATATCCCACCTGCCCCGTAATATGGGACACCGCAAGCCTTGCCAATCAAGGCGATCAGCGAAAAAGCCATCATTTAGCCATTGCATCATTTTCCTGAGCAGGCGAGCATTGCCGCCCAGAAGACCACTGCCGCCAACAAGGATGTTGCTTTGAAACTCCCTGCCGTCAAAAAAGAGAAGCTCGAGCGCGCCCTGAAGCAGTTCGACGAGAAGTTTCGTCATAGTCCTGAGTGGTACGGCTGGACAGAGAACCAGGCCCACCGCTATGCGATCAGCGCCAACGGAAGACTGTACCCTGCGAAAAAGATCGTCTCTCTAGCCACAGGCACACCCGTGGGCCTCTTCTCAGGCGGCCAGCCCACCAACGGTTACCTGAAGCGACACGGCTACACAATTGTCGACCTTCCACGGTCCACTGAGCCCGAACTCAAGTTCATTGTGGGTCAGGTCTATGATCGGCAAACCGAGATTCATGACCTGTTTGGCGGAGGCCGGCAAAGCGGCATTTCAGCCTCAGCGCAAGCACCCGCGATCTTCATCTTCAGCGGCGACTCCGGCGAGCAGTATGGGTATGAGGACGAACACGGTGAAGATGGCGTTTTCCGGTATACAGGCGAGGGGCAGTTGGGCCCTATGACCCTGACCAAAGGGAACCTTGCGATCTTGCAGCATGCCGAGACAGGACGGGCCCTCTATGTATTCAAATCTCTGGGCAAGGGGCAGGGACAGCGCTACATCGGCGAATTCACTTGCGCCAGCCATGAGTGGACCACCGGACTCGATAAAGCAGGCGCCAATCGGAAGATCGTGGTGTTCAACCTCGTTCCTGTTGGGATCGAGCTCAACACCAGCGCCTTCTCAGAAGAGAATGACGTAGAAGACTCCAGCACATCCCTGGACGAAGCCAGAGAGCTTGCTTATGCAGCAGCAGAAACCAGCTCTGCCGATGAGAGTAACTCTGCACTCAGAACGGTCTATAGGCGCAGCAAACGCATCGCGGATTACGTGTTAAAACGAGCGAAAGGGATCTGCGAAAGCTGCGAAAAGCCGGCGCCTTTCTTGAAGATGAATGGAGCCCCCTACCTGGAGCCGCACCACGTCAATCGACTTTCAGATGGCGGCCTAGACCATCCGCGGTACATCGGTGCCATCTGCCCTACCTGCCATCGTGAAATCCACCACGGCATAAACGGAAAAGCGAAAAACGATGCGTTGAAAAGTCACGTCGCTAACATCGAGCGCAAGAAGTAAGCGGTCGGACATCGAGGTACACACTCCGCACATCAACCAAAGGGACAAGTGAGCATTGGCCAATCGGTCACAGGTCACTCCTATCAACTCAAGGAGTTGAGATGAATCAAGTCGATAGCAATGAGAACGCACAATTTGATCCCATGGCCGTGCGAGCGGGCGATATCATCTTTGTCCTCCCTCATGTATCCGGGCGCAGTAAGCTAATTCAATGGGGAAATGTCCGAGGCCAACGCCTATTGGCAAGCCTTCGCACAACCGGAAAAATAAGCCGGAAGGCGATCGTTCCTGACTTTTCCCATGTAATGCTCGGCGCTGGCGATGGTCTCGTGATCCACGCTGATGGCAAAAAAGTCACGCTCCAAGTCGCCTCTAAGGAGCTGAACATTAAGAACAGCACCTACGAGATATATCGGAATCATAGTATCTCCGAGGACACTGCTAGAAAGATCGCCGAAGCTGGTGTCCATTATCTGGAGCAACAGTATGATTTCACCAAATACTTCCTCAAGGGCAGCGCTCTTGATTTCACCCAGTTCTGCTCAAGGCTGGTCGCCCAGGCGTACCGCTTTATTGGTATCCCGTTAAGCGATTTACCCGATCATAAAGTGCTACCAGTGGATATTCACAGGCAATGCCAGCTGCCTGATTGGAAAAACGTCACCGCCGAGTCTTTGTTACCTCCTTTGCCTGAGAATCATGACTTAGAGGGTATGCATGCGCTAGTAATGAATGACGGTACCTCTCTGTCAGAATTTCTCGATCGGACCGATAGCCTGATTATGTCTGGCCTGCAGCAGCAGGTAAAAATCGAAGAAGCTCTCCACAAAAGCACTCTCGATATCATGAAAGGGCAGGAACTGGCTGCACAATACTGTGCAGCTAAATTTACTCTATTTCAATCGCTACGAGAACAGCCTGAGAAAATAAATGAACAGAATGTTCAAGACATCGGAGAGGTTCTTTCCCAGCTAGAGACTCTATTGGATATAGCAGCTCTCCCAGACCTCGAGCTGCTGATCAAGGACAGTGCAAGTAATAGCAATGGCGGAGCCGATCAACGTGCACCGTACGCTGGGCTTCCCACAAACGTAGAAATTAGAGAACAAAATAAAGCACGAGAAACAATTAGGTATCTATCGTACTTTCTTATGGCCGAAATCGGCCTGCTCAGCATTCTAGCCCAATTTGATCAGAGTGATAAACTTGCTAAATTCAAAAAGATCAACCCGGATTACATCAAAGAATTTTGCAACGCCTTGCCTGACACCTTGAACACCCACCCTAACGAACTCGACAACACGTTCCCATGGGTCACTAACCTGGAGTTTCAGGCGGTCTATCGAGCCGTATACTCAAATGTAATCAGCGCCATCAGGTGCCTATACCCAAGCGAGCCACATGCCGGTTAGACAACCGCTCGTGCACCGGATACCGCCGCCCCGCCTGCAAAGCGTCGAACGCTTGCGGCATAGCAACAGGTCCCCTCTGTTTGCTGGGTCCGAGTCCGATCGTCCCTACGTCACCGCCGCCTGAAAGGGTGATAGAGATATGCTATAACGGCGGCCTTCCCTCTACCTCCAGGCACCTGTCGTGGCACAAGGACGCGAAGCTTGACCCATACGCACAGCTACTACGAGCAGAACGCCGAGCAATTTTTTGCCGATACCGTCGACGTGGACATGCACGTGCTGTACGCGCGCTTTCTCGAGTCCATCCCCGCCGGCGGTTACATCCTGGATGCGGGCTGCGGCTCTGGCCGTGACTCGAAGGCCTTTTCCTCAAGCGGCTATCGTATCGCTGCGTTCGACGCTTCACAGGCCCTGGCAACGCTCGCCAGCCAACACCTCGGTCAGACTGTACCCGTACGACGGTTCGCAGAAGTTACCGAACTGAGCCATTACGACGGTATCTGGGCCTGCGCCAGCCTGCTGCATGTGCCACCTACTGAAATGCCCGACGCACTTGCACGCCTATGGCAGGCACTGAAGCCCGGAGGAACCTTCTATTGCAGCTTCAAACTCGGGGAAGGAGAACGCGATCATCTAGGCCGTCGCTTTACCGACGCCACCGAACACCAGATGGATACCTGGCTAGAAGCGCTGGAAGACATTGCCGACATCAGCTACTGGCACACCGCTGACCAACGCCCAGGTCGCAGCGACGCCTGGTTGAATGTCTTGGTTCGGCGCAAACCGGCTCCGGCGGAAAAACTGGTCACTGGAGGGAAGGATCACCTCCTACCCCGCCTGTGCTCTGCGATCAACACAGCCAGTGAAATCGACATGACGGTGTCCTTCATCAGGAGCACCGGCTTGCGGTTATTGCTGCCGGACCTACAGGCACGCCTGAAGCCAGGTGACGAACTACCCCCGACGGCTCGAGTTCGCGTGATAACCAGCGATTACCTCGGTCTCACAGAACCAGAGGCCCTACGCAGCTTGATGCTGCTGCAGGAGGAAGGCGCCCAAGTGCGGGTCTATGAAAGTGGCAATAACAGCTTTCACATGAAGGCCTACCTCTTCGCTATGCAGGACGACGGGCAACTCAACGGCCAGGCGTTCATCGGTTCGAGCAACATCAGCCGACAAGCCCTGCTAGAGGGGCTGGAATGGAATTACCGCATCGACTATCCAGCTGATAACGGCTTTCTCGAAGCACGCAGTCGCTTCGAGGAGCTGTTCGCCAACCCTCGCTGCAAGCCCCTGACGCATGACTGGATCGATGAATACGAACGCCGGCGCAAACCGCCCGCGGTCGCCATCGAACCCGGCAGCCAGGAAGTGGAGCCACCACCGACTCCAACACCGATCCAAAGCGATGCCCTACTCGCCCTGGCGCAAACCCGCGTAGAAAGTTATCGCCGTGGCCTAGTAGTGCTCGCAACAGGTCTGGGCAAAACCTGGCTCGCCGCTTTCGACGCCAAACAGATCGGAGCTCAGAGAGTCCTGTTCGTGGCCCACCGCGAGGAAATTCTGCACCAGGCGGCGGAGACATTCGTGCGTATCCGGCCCGGCCAGCGAGTCGGTTTCTACATGGGCCAACAGCGAGACACTGAGGTAGACGTCCTCTGCGCCTCGGTGCAGACACTCGGACGCATTGAACACCTGGAGCGCTTTGCGCGAGAGCACTTCGACTACATCGTCATCGACGAATTTCACCACGCGGCCGCCCCTACCTATCACCGCCTGCTGAACTATTTCTTTCCTTCGTTCCTGCTTGGGTTGACGGCGACTCCAGACCGCACGGACAACTCGAGCATCCTGTCGCTGTGCGACGACAACCTGGTGTTCGAAGCCGGCCTTTTCAAAGGAATCAGGGAGAAGCTGCTAGCCCCCTTCCACTACTACGGCATCTTCGACGATACCGTGGATTACCAGTCGATCCCCTGGCGCAACGGGCGCTTTGACCCAGAGCTCCTGGCCAACAAACTCGCCACGCTGAGCAGGGCGCGCCATGCCCTGAAAACGTGGCAGGCACACGCCCAAACCCGCACGCTGGTGTTCTGCATATCAACCCGCCATGCCGAGTTCATGGCCGATTTCTTCCGCCAGCAAGGTATCGAGGCCGCCGCGGTCTATGTGGGCTCGAAGCTGTCGCGCGGCGAGGCCCTAGAGCAACTGAGCAGCGGGCAGCTGTCAGTGATTTTCTCGGTTGATCTGTTTAGCGAAGGCGTCGACCTGCCAACGATCGACACCGTAATGATGCTGCGCCCAACCGAGTCGAAGATTCTCTTCTTACAGCAACTGGGTCGTGGCCTGCGCAAAGCAGAGGGCAAAGACAAACTCGTGGTGCTCGACTTCATCGGTAATCACCAGAGCTTCCTGCACAAGCCTCAGGCGCTGATGGGAAAAACCATGACTCCCGGTGCTCTGGCGACATTCGCCCATGACGCTGCAAAACAGCACCTGGATCTACCTGAAGGATGCTTTATCAACTACGAGCTGCAGTTGCTAGAGTTCCTCAAGTCCCTTGAAGGCGACAGCGTACAAGGCCAGTACCGAGCACTACGAGAAAGCCTCAACCGACGCCCAACCCTCATCGAGTTCCGCCACTCCGGAGCCAACGTGGCGCAGATGCGTCAGCAGTTCGGGAACTGGTTCTCCCTACTCGAACACATGGGTGAGCTATCCGATACGCAGCGTGACCTGGCCAAGGCCCATCGCGCCTTCCTGCGCGAGCTGGAAGTCACAGCCATGAACAAAAGCTTCAAGATGATCCTACTGGAGGCCTTCCAAGAGCTGGATGGCTGGCGCACCGCACCTACTGAAGCCAGCCTGGCCGAACGCTCCTGGCAGATACTGCAACGACGCCGCACGCTACTGGCCGACCTACCTCCGAAACATACACAGCTCACCTCGGCCTGGTTGAGCTACTGGCAAGAGCACCCGATCAACGCCTGGATCGGTGGCAATAAGAAAGGCGGAACCAAAAGCTACTTCGCCGTCGAGCAAGGGCATTTTATCCCGAGCCTCCAGATCACAGATGCTGAACGGGAATACTTCATCGAAATGGTGCAAGAGCTGATCGACGACCGCCTGGAAGCCTACGGAAAACGCCACAATAACTAGCAGATAAGTCCAACTAGGCAGCGCCTCTGTAGTGGTCAACTAACCCCAGACACCTTTTTAGGCGAGAATGATCGCCATACAGAGGTGTTCGATGAGCAGACAACGACGTACCTTCACCCCTGCCTTCAAGCGTGAGGCTGCCAGCCTGGTGCTCGATCAAGGCTACAGTTGCCCCGAGGCCGCCAGATCCCTCGACGTAGGTGAGAGCTTATTACGCCGCTGGGTCGCCCAGTTGCAACTGGAGTGCGGAGGCGTTACGCCCACTGCCAAGGCGCTCACGCCGCAGCAGCAGATGATCCAGGGCTTCAGGCCCGCATCAATCGGCTGGAGCTTGAGAAGAAAATCCTAAAGGAGGCCACTGCGCTCTTGATGGCCGAGGAACACGGGCGCAGACGTTGAAGTCGATTCGGCAGTTGGCAAAACACTACCTTGTTCAACTGTTGTGTTCGGTGTTCGAGTTGCCCCGATCTTGTTACTACGCCCATCTGGCCCGGCGCCGTCGTATCGATGTGCGTCGAGTGAGCCTGCGCAGCCGCGTCAACGAGCTGTTCAGCCAAAGTCGTAGCTCAGCGGGTAGCCGCAGTATCGTTGCCATGCTCCGGGATGAAGGCGTCGAGGTCGGGCGCTTCAAAGTCAGAAAATTGATGAAGGAACAGGGTTTGATCAGCAAACAGCCTGGCTCTCATGCGTACAAGAAGGCCACGGTTGAGCGCCCCGACATTCCCAATGTCCTTGATCGGCAGTTCACCGTGGCTACGCCGAACACGGTCTGGTGCGGTGACATAACCTATATCTGGGCACAGGGTCGATGGAATTACCTGGCCGTTGTATTGGACTTGTTCAGCCGCAGAGTGGTGGGCTGGGCGATGTCCGCCAAGCCTGATGCCGAACTGGTCGTCAAGGCGCTCGAGAGGGCTTACGAGATGCGCGGCAGACCACGGGGCGTCCTGTTTCACAGCGACCAAGGCAGTCAATATGGCAGCCGTAGTTTTCGCCAGCGGCTCTGGCGCTATCGGATGACGCAAAGCATGAGCCGGCGGGGAAATTGTTACGACAATGCCCCCATGGAGCGGCTGTTTCGTAGCCTGAAAACGGAGTGGGTGCCGACGATGGGTTACATGACCACAGCGTTGGCCGAGCAGGACATCGGCCGCTACCTCATGCAGCGGTACAACTGGACAAGGCCGCATCAGCACAACGGCTTCGTACCGCCAGCGGTTGCGGAAGAAAAACTCAATTCTGTGTCCGGGAGTTGTTGACCACTACAGCCATTGATTTAATTATGGTTATTGATAAGCAGGATGGGAACATGAATTGGTTCCGGGCAACTCGTTCCAAGACGCTATTTGTATTGCATGGTGCAGTATTGCTGGCCGTAACTTTGGTGGTGACTCTCTACAAAAATTGAGTTGCCATTGCTTGTCGGAAGGCATGCTCTATCCGACAAGCTTATAAAGCTCAATTCAACCCTGAGACCTTGCCTGGTAACGGATAATCGATCTGGCCCATAAATCCCCTTTGACTGCCGCCTTATGCACCGACGACGGGCTTGTGGCCAACCACTTACCAAGCTTGGGCTTCACCAGTGGCTTGGCCATACGAGCCACACAAGCCTCAAGAAATGGCTTCATCTTTTCTTGGATATGCGGCTCCAAGCAGGTGATCTCGGATGACTCGACTCTCGTAGCTTCGACGTATTTGAGCCCCTTGGGCAACGCGTACCCCTTCCCCCAGAAAACCGCTGGCATATCACAGGCTGGGTAACTCGACTCGATAGGTAGGTAGTACGTCCCAAGGTCGATGATCGCTCCATCCAGCTCCACCCAGAAGTGAGAGACTGGCTCTGTGCTTGAGCCATAGCCTTGTAACGTGACGTCGAGACCATCTTTCGAGATGACGAATGCCAAGAAGTCACCACCGACGATGTGTGGCTTGTATCCCATGCCTTGTAAAAGCCTATGAATCCCAAAAGATGCATACATGCATCGCTTATGGAAATCCTGGGGGAATTGGCTCCGTAGACATTTGTCGACGACACAAAGAATCCGCTCCACCATCCCAATTTCGCTCAAAGCTACCTCCTCCTTGAAAAGCAAACACGTATGACAGCACTAAGCCATGAATTATGAGAATTACGCGAGGATGCCCGGATCACGCTGGTAAATTGAGGCGCGAGCCGATGACATTGGAAACCTCAGATTAAAAAACTTGCAGACTAGACTTCTATCATCTAAAGCCAGAAAACAGCTTCATCAGGCCGTCTTGAGTCACTGGGAATCGATACTCCCAGTACACTTCACCCTTCCTTTCAAATCGCCTAAGATCTTCCTTTGAGATGTGCATCTTCCGCTTATTAAATTGAAGACTCAAGGAGCCCATCTCAAACTTACTATCAACAGGTGTGTAATAAATCTTTTTATTACCTTGCCAAATCCAGCTACGCATGGGCTTACCACAGGTGGAAATCAGAAGCTGTGAGCCTAGGAGATCCGGAATTGAAACCATCTTCCCACTAACATCCTCCCAAGTTCGAAACTCTAAATTGCCAGTAACTGAAAAAGCCCCTGTCTTTAAGTCTTTCGTAAGAGAAAAAGGCTTAGGCATAAAATTATCGGCACGCAAATCGCCAAGCCCTGTGCCGAAATGATGCATCGGATGATATTCAGAGGCCTCTACAGGCTCCTTGAAAAAGACAAATCGATAACATACTGGGAAGACCATTGCGCTTATCCCTTTACCGTCTTTAGCAGAGGGATAATACTTTCCACCCGGCTTCACCTCAACATATGATGGTCGAAAGTTTTCCTCTTGCCCAAATCCAAATGGGGCGGAAATATCTCGCTCCCTCATTCGATCCCTCAGACCTTTCTGCAAGTAATCAGCGATTGCTTTGTCGAGTCGCGTCCTGTAGGCGTCAAAAGCCGGGTCAGCCAGCGACACATCAGCCTTATACACAAACACACTAAACTTCCCAAGCGGCTGAAGTGAGCGACTCAGGTCTGCCATGATTTTCTGAAGATTCCGTGCAGACTCTAGGCTTTCCGCCTGCGAAGCAGCCTGGGCCTGACGCTGAACGTATGTTTCCAAAATTTGAGAGATTAGCGCAATACACAAACCAGCCACACTGCCTGCGATAAAAATCTTACCCTTTGTCGTAAACTGCCCGGAAGCATCTCTAATCTTTAAGACACTACTCAAAACCCCGAGAATCCCTGACATTAAGATCCCGAAGATCTTAAAAACTACCAGAAGTATTTCCACAGTTTAAATTTCCAAACCAGCATCAAGTACACATTAAGTAAAAACAATAATTTTAGAAGGACTGGCCACTCGCCAATGCAGCTGCTGTTTCACTCATCCACTCTTTAGCACGGTGCCCGAGATCGTAGCCATTGAACTCCTGAACGGGAATTTCCTGAAGCACCTTCATCGCCGCCCAGGCCTCGTAATCATGGAAAGGGTTGAGGCCCATCATATTCCCCAGATTTTGATCTACACCGCCACGAAAGCTAGCGATCTGAGCAAAAAGCGAAGCGGCCTTGTTCAAATCCCAGCAGCTCAAGAAAAGCAGAAGCGCAGTGAATGCCATAAGCGGCTTACTCGCTTTGACATCGAAGTAGTTTCTGCCAAGCGCTCTGCGAACAGGCTCACAGTGGGTAGAGATGAAGCGGGCGAGTTCCTGCGTGGCGTCGTACTGTACCTTGAGGTTGGTCGGATCGAACACAAGCTTAAGGTTGTTGACATTCAGGAGTTTTTCAATGCGGCTAACCAGCGGCCTCAGCATGACCCCTCGATCGCTCAGGTAAGACAGCAGAGACTCGTGACGACGGGCTAGCATCACCTCCATCGCCGTCTTCATCAGGAAGCCAGGTACCCTCATAAGCTCCTGGTTTACAGTCAGCCACCTAGGCTGATATCGCACAGGCCAAGCCGCCGCTTGCACCGCCGCTACCCACTGAAAAACCGTAGGATCGAGGGTCACTTGGAACACGGCGCTGAGTTTCTGGTGGTGGAACCACTCGCGCATGTTCCTAATCTTGGCCTGGTCGAGAAGTCCTAGCTGGATCCCACGGCACACCAGATCCCGAACCGCTCGTGACAACCCATCGCGAGCGGTGGCGCTGAACTGCACCAAACCCTCCGGAGCCTCGCCTGGCGGTAGAGCAGCGAAGTCACAGAACGCATGATGCCCACCTGGAAAGCGGAAGTAGGCTTGTTTAATGTCCTCGCCGGTGACCTTCGAGCTAGTGGCGCGAACCACCTCGGCACCCTTTGCAAAGCAGGCTGGGCATTCAACGTCAGCGTAAATGACCTGCTTCCAGATCTCCGGAATAGGCTCAGTTTTTTTCAGTTTCGGGCGCTGATGTTGCTCAGCGAAAAGCTGAAGAAGCTGGTCTACATCCAGCTCCTGTTGGCGTGAAACGGAGAAAGCAGTCAGCGGCATATCAAAGCTCCATTTGAACGCTGAAGCCGTCCCAGATCTCATGCCGTGTGATAGCAGGAAGACACTAAGCGGCGGTCGAACACTAAGCTATCGCTTTCCACCCTCGACTACCAGTTCATTGCGACGCGTGCCCAGCCAACTAATGAGAAAGGGCGTGAAGAGCCTAGTCCTTCGCTGCCACGTTGACATGGTAGGCGCACAACCCACGGTTGCGCTGATCATCCTGGCCCAGGCCTGCAAAAAAGGTCACGCACTGAGAGTAGGTCTGTAGTGGTTTAATTTCCCCTGACACCCCAATAGGTGGAAAACGCATTTATCGAGGAGTTTTTCATGACCGACAAACGCAGGACATTCGACGCCAGCTTCAAGCTGCAGGTCGTGAAGATGATCCCCGACCAGGGGCTGGCTGTTTTGTAGTGTTCAACAACTCCCGGACACAGAATTGAGTTTTTCTTCCGCAACCGCCGGCGCTACGAAGCCGTTGTGCTGATGCGGCCTTGTCCAGTTGTACCGCTGCATGAGGTAGCGGCCGATGTCCTGCTCGGCCAACGCTGTGCTCATGTAACCCATCGTCGGCACCCACTCCGTTTCAGGCTACGAAACAGCCGCTCCATGGGGGCATTGTCGTAACAATTTCCCCGCTGGCTCATGCTTTGCGTCATCCGATAGCGCCAGAGCCGCTGGCGAGTTGCAACTGGGCGACCCAGCGGCGCAATAAGCTCTCACCTACGTCGAGGGATCTGGCGGCCTCGGGGCAACTGTAGCCTTGATCGAGCACCAGGCCGGCAGCCTCACGCTTGAAGGCAGGGGTGAAAGTACGTCGTTGTCTGCTCATCGAACACCTCTGTATGGCGATCATTCTCGCCTAAAAGGGTGTCCGAGGTTAGTAGACCACTACATAGGTGACAAACTAAAATTCGGAAAATCAAAATCCACTTACACGGAAATCCATGAATCCTTGACAACATTGATTAGTTCAGCAAAGGATAGGGACTGATGGACTGCGGAATTACCAAAAAGCAAAAGCCCTTGCAGCTTGGTGGAACTGAAAGGGCTTTGATTTCAATTAATACAGCCCAGATTAGCGGATGCTGCTTCTGGACTCAGAATCCCAATTCATCTTCTTCAAACGATGCCAAGCCCTCGCCAGGTGACTTGGCTTCAGATAAGCTTTTTTCCGCTCACTCCATTGATGTACAGCATTAATTGCAACGTCCGAATTATCTTTAGCGCCAGGTGTATTACACATCACCCAGTGAACGGTGCTAAGCAACTCCATTCCGTATGGATCTTCAAATCCATCAATTAATTCAGCAACTTTTTCCATACGCTGCATAGTTTCGACATCTTCACATAAAAATCTTTCAGCTTCTTCTACCGCACCTGATTTTAGTTCCAGCGGTTTGGTAGGATCATCTTGACCATCTCCATAGCCATGTATGAAGTGGCCATCCATCTTGATTAGTACCTGCCTAAGATTTTTTGCATATGGACCATACTGCTTGGGTTCAAATTGTAACCGAAGCGGCTTACCACCTTCCTGCAAGAAATACATTAATTTATGGATTTCTAAGAGGCTGACAAACGGGTCCAAGAGCCCCTTCAGATATCGATCCATTAACAGAATCAACGCTGCACGACCGTCTGTCATCTTGGGCCGCTCAGTTGCATTAGGCATTTCTTTGGCTGCGGGCGCTCCAGTTGGAGGGTAAAGCAATACTTCAACATCCGGCAACGCCGAGAACGCCTGTATAATTTCAGGTTGGACTTCTTCCCACTTCAGACCACCCAACCCGCAGCCAAGCGGAGGAATTGCAATAGACCTAATATGCAACTCATTCACTTTGCAAACCAAATCATCCAGACCACTTCGGATGTTTTCCAGTCTGCTCTTTGACTTCCAATGGCCTTTGGTTGGAAAGTTAATGATCCAACGAGGACCACCGACCAGCCCGCCGAGATCAAACACATGAACCTTGCCAAGCTGAACGGCATCGTTCTTGCAAGCGTCCTGATAGCTTTTGAACATGTTGGGAAACGCCTGCTTGAATTGCAGTGCGATACCTTTACCCATCACCCCTTCGGTGTTGACGGTGTTCACCAGCGCTTCGGCAGGTGCTGTAAGAAGATTTCCCTTGCTGATCTTGATCATATTAGAAGTACCAATCATTTTTGACTCTCACTTCAGGTCTATGTGTTGAATTGCGCATGACCTCTTGCACCCGTTCAACCGCAGACTGATTGTGGCAACCAATAAAGTGGATACCTTGCCAGGGGAACTGCTCAGCCACTAGGAACTCTGACTGCTTCTGATGCCGCTTTTCTCCCCAGTATTTTGCATTGATTGAGGACCAGTCCAACTCGGCGAGCCTACCAATATCATTGTAAAAATCGGTATGGTATGAACCAGCATTTCCATCACTGAAAGCCCAGTGCCTCTGGAGTCCCATGCCAGCACCGACGGAGCTCACTAGGTGGACGATGTCGCGCTGACACCCTGGTGGCTTCCCTGTGTTACCCATGTTAACGGTATAAAGCATTGGAGTACGCGGGCAGAAATAGAACGGCACAAACTCACCGACATATCGAGACCCACAGCAGTCAACAACGATCTCTTGAAGCCTACGTAGCTTGATATGATCGTAGCCAATGACCGAATGCTGCCCTGATTGAACCATCACCGCATCTGATTGAAGACCAGCAGCGATGATTCCTGGCAGGTTTGCGATATCTGTAATGTGGTAAATCAGTACATCTTCAGGTCTGGATTTCATAGATCGCGCCTGCGTTGGCATCTGGCAGAAATTCGCCCGACGATGCGTATCACGTACGCGCGAACCCTGAACCGTCCTGGTTTGGAGGCGAATAATATGCGTTTTTTGGTTGGCCTGCTGGTTTTTTCACGAACCCCAAACGGTTGAGGCTACTAAACGGCCACCATCCTAACGTTAGGGATCAAAGCGAGGGGGCGCTACCTCTCCCTCACCCCAACTGGCAACACAGCTGTGCGGATGACGACCGATGGAAGAGTAGCACAATCGAAATAACCACAATAACTCATTGAATTATATGGGTTTTCTATGCTTGGCGGAGAGATAGAGACTTGAACCCTAATTACTGTTGCGAGTACAACGGATTTCGAATTCAACCCGCTAAGCGACCGTGCGCCCACCCGAAACAGATCACCTAGAATAAGGAATAGTTAAACTTGGCTTAGTCACTCGAAAAGTCACCAGCCCAAAACAACAAAGCCACCCGAAGGTGGCTCTGTCATCGAATATTGGTCGGGACGGAGTGATTCGAACACTCGACCCCTTGCACCCCATGCAAGTGCGCTACCGGGCTGCGCTACGCCCCGACACTGAGTAGCTGTGCTTTCAAACCTCTGAAAGCGGTTAGGAATGTAACCTAACCTTTTGAATTTTGGAAGTATTATTTCCAAAAAATTTACTTCTTCAGCCCCGCCAGCACATCCTCCAGCTCAGCGATCATCTGGTGGATCAGTTGCTTGTACTGGATGTTCTCTTCCTTGGCGTCGTCACTGGAGAGGCGCTGACGCGCCCCGCCAATGGTGAAGCCCTGGTCGTACAGCAAGGCGCGGATCTGGCGGATCATCAGCACGTCGTGGCGCTGGTAATACCGGCGGTTGCCGCCTCGCTTGGAGGGGTTGAGTTGAGGAAATTCCTGCTCCCAGTAGCGCAGCACGTGCGGTTTTACCGCGCACAGCTCGCTGACTTCACCAATGGTGAAGTAGCGTTTGCCTGGGATCGGCGGGAGCTCGTCGTTATGACTTGGTTCCAGCATAGGCCTCAACTCGGGCTTTCAGTTTCTGCCCTGGACGAAAGGTGACCACACGGCGCGCCGTGATCGGGATTTCCTCTCCCGTTTTTGGATTGCGGCCAGGCCGCTGGCGTTTGTCGCGCAAATCAAAGTTGCCGAAACCCGACAGTTTGACCTGCTCGTTGTCCTCGAGTGCGTGGCGGATCTCTTCAAAGAACAGCTCGACCAATTCCTTGGCCTCGCGTTTGTTAAGACCCAACTCCTCGTAGAGACGTTCCGCCATTTCAGCTTTCGTCAGAGCCCCCATACGTCACTTCCTTAACGTGGCGTTCAACCTGGTTTCAAGCGAGGTGAGGATGTCTTGCGTTGCGGAGTTCACCTCATCGTCATTAAGAGTGCGCGATGGATGCTGCCAGGTCAAGCCAACGGCGAGGCTTTTTCTATGAGGATCAATGCCTTTACCCTCATAGACGTCAAAAAGCCTGAGGTCCGTCAGCCATTCGCCTGCATTCTCACGAATGACTTCCAGCACGGCCGTGGCTGCCACGCCCTTGTCCGCCAGCAGGGCCAGGTCACGACGCACTTCAGGGAAGCGCGACAGCTCGCTGAATTTCGGCATCTTGCCCGCCGCCACTTCAGCCAGGACCAGCTCGAAGACGAACACCGGACGATCCAGGCCCAGAGTCTTGGACAGCTCTGGGTGAATCGCGCCAATAAAGCCGACCCGCTTCCCGTCACGCTCGATCTGAGCGGTCTGGCCCGGATGCAGCGCCGGGTGTTTGCCCGGCACGAAGGTGAAATCGCCCAGTGCGCCAGCGGCACCGAGGATCGCTTCCACGTCGGCCTTGACGTCGAAGAAGTCGACCGCATCGCGACCGTGCGCCCAGCCTTCCGGCAGGCGGCTGCCGCAGACCACACCGGCCAGCATCGGCTCCTGCTTCAGGCCTTCCAGCTGGCCGACGAAACGCAGGCCACTTTCGAACAGGCGGACGCGATCCTGCTGACGGTTGAGGTTGTGCTGCAGCACCTTGACCAGGCCCGGCCACAGGGACGAGCGCATGGCCGCCATGTCGTTGGAGATCGGGTTGGCCAGCAGCAGCGGCTCGACGCCCGGGCTGAACAGTTCGAACTGCTTCGGATCGATGAAGCTGTAGGTGATCGCTTCCTGGTAACCACGGGCCACCAGCAGGCGACGCAGTTCCGGCAGGCCGCTACGGGCTTCAGCCTTGGCCTTTGGCGCCAGGCGCGCTTGCGGGTAACGAACCGGCAGGCGGTTGTAGCCGTACAGACGCGCCAGCTCTTCGATCAGGTCGACTTCCAGGCTGATGTCGAAGCGATGGCTTGGCACTTCGACGGTCCACTGCCCTGCCCCGCTGGCGATCACGCCCAGGCCCAGGCCGGTCAGCAGGCGCTCGACTTCGGCCGCGTTCATTTCCATGCCCAGCATCTGGGTGATGCGCTCGGCACGCAGGGTCACCGGTGCCACGGATGGCAGGTGCGCTTCGCTGACGGTTTCGATGATCGGACCGGCTTCGCCGCCGGTGATTTCCAGCAGCAGGCCAGTGGCGCGCTCCATGGCTTCACGGGCCAGCTTCCAGTCCACGCCCCGCTCGTAGCGGTGCGAAGCGTCGGTGTGCAGGCCATAGGAACGGGCCTTGCCGGCCACGGCGATCTGATCGAAGAACGCGCTTTCCAGGAAGATGTCGCGCGTGGTCGCGGTGTTCACACCGCTGTGCTCGCCACCCATCACGCCGGCAATCGCCAGGGCGCGGTTGTGGTCGGCAATCACCAGGGTGTCGCTACGCAGAGTGACTTCCTGACCGTCGAGCAGCACCAGCTTCTCGCCTTCTTCAGCCATGCGCACGCGAATGCCGCCGTTGATTTCGGCGAGGTCGAAGGCGTGCAGTGGCTGGCCCAGCTCGATCATCACGTAGTTGGTGATGTCGACCGCGGCGTCGATGCTGCGCACGTCGGAACGACGCAGGCGCTCGACCATCCACAGCGGCGTCGGCCTGGACAGGTCGACGTTGCGGATCACGCGACCCAGGTAACGCGGGCAGGCCGCCGGCGCCAGGACTTCGATCGGGCGCACTTCGTCGTGCACGGCGGCAACGGCAGGCACGGCTGGACGTGTGACGTCAGCGGCGTACAGCGCGCCGACTTCACGGGCCAGGCCCGCCAGGGACAGGCAGTCGCCGCGGTTCGGGGTCAGGTCGACCTCGATGCTGGCGTCGTCCAGGCTCAGGTAGGCACGAATGTCGTCGCCCACCGGCGCATCGGCGGCCAGTTCGAACAGGCCGTCGTTGCCTTCACCGATCTGCAGTTCGGCCTGCGAGCAGAGCATGCCGTTGGATTCGATACCGCGCAGCTTGGCCTTCTTGATCTTGAAGTCGCCCGGCAGCTGGGCGCCGATCATGGCGAATGGCACCTTCAGGCCCGGACGCACGTTGGGCGCGCCACAGACCACCTGGAAGGTTTCCGCACCGTTGCTGACCTGGCATACGCGCAGCTTGTCGGCATCCGGGTGTTGTTCGGTGCTCAGTACTTCACCGACCACCACGCCGCTGAATTCGCCAGCGGCCGGGGTCACGCTGTCGACCTCCAGACCCGCCATCGACAGACGAGCCACCAGCTCGTCGCGGCTAACCTGCGGGCTTACCCAGCCACGCAGCCATTGTTCACTGAATTTCATCCTGTTCTCCCAATAGATTCGTGACGACTAGCGAAATTGCGCGAGGAACCGCAAGTCGTTGTCGAAGAACAGACGCAAGTCGTTCACGCCATAACGCAGCATGGCCAGACGCTCAACGCCCATGCCGAAGGCAAAGCCCTGGAATTCTTCCGGGTCGATGCCGGACATGCGCAGCACGTTCGGGTGCACCATGCCGCAGCCCATGACTTCCAGCCAACCGGTCTGCTTGCACACGCGGCAGCCCTTGCCGCTGCACATCACGCATTCCATGTCGACTTCGGCCGATGGCTCGGTGAAGGGGAAGTAGGACGGACGGAAACGCACCGCCAGTTCCTTCTCGAAGAACACCCGCAGGAATTCCTCGATGGTGCCTTTGAGGTCGGCGAAATTGATGTCGCGATCGACCAGCAGGCCTTCGACCTGGTGGAACATCGGCGAGTGGGTGATATCGGAGTCGCTGCGATACACACGGCCTGGGCAGACGATGCGGATCGGCGGCTTCTGCGATTCCATGGTGCGCACCTGGACCGGCGAGGTGTGGGTGCGCAGCAGCATGTTCGCATTGAAATAGAAGGTGTCATGCATCGACCGGGCCGGGTGGTGGCCTGGGATGTTGAGCGCCTCGAAGTTGTGGTAATCGTCTTCCACCTCGGGACCTTCGGCGATGCCGTAGCCGATGTGGGTAAAGAATTGTTCGATGCGTTCCAGAGTCCGGGTGACCGGATGCAGACCACCGGAGGTCTGGCCACGGCCAGGCAGGGTCACGTCAATGGACTCGGCGGCGAGTTTGGCGGCCAGTTCCGCTTCCTCGAACGACGCCTTGCGCGCATTGAGCACCTCGGTGACACGCTCCTTGGCGACATTGATCAGGGCGCCGACTTGCGGACGCTCTTCTGCCGGCAGGCTCCCCAGGGTCTTCATCACCTGAGTCAGCTCACCCTTCTTGCCAAGGTAGTGAACCCGGATTTGCTCCAGGGCATTGATGTCTTCAGCGCTTTGCACAGCCTCAAGTGCTTGAGAGACCAGTGCGTCCAGGTTTTCCATGTACAGACTCCAGATACGAAATAGGGGAAGAGCTTGAAGGCTCTTCCCCTATTTACTGACGTTTAACACCGAAGCCTGCGAAGGCCGACCTCGGTGATTGTCGGGGGGTACTTAAGCCAGAACGGCTTTAGCTTTCTCGACAATCGCAGCAAACGCCGCTTTTTCGTTCACTGCCAGATCAGCCAGAACCTTACGGTCGATTTCGATCGACGCTTTTTTCAGGCCCGCGATGAAACGGCTGTAGGACAGACCGTTGATACGCGCACCAGCGTTGATACGAGCGATCCACAGAGCGCGGAACTGACGTTTTTTCTGACGACGGTCACGGTAGGCGTATTGGCCTGCCTTGATTACCGCTTGCTTGGCAACACGGAATACGCGCGAGCGTGCACCGTAGTAGCCTTTGGCAAGTTTCAGAATTTTCTTGTGACGCTTACGGGCAATGACGCCACGCTTTACACGAGCCATGAGTTACTTCCTCTGTTCTTGAGCCAAAAATTAACGAAGGCGCAGCATGCGCTCGACTTTTGCAACGTCAGACGGGTGCAGCAGGCTGCTACCACGCAGTTGACGCTTACGCTTGGTCGACATTTTGGTCAGGATGTGGCTCTTGAAAGCGTGCTTGTGCTTGATGCCGTTAGCAGTTTTCAGAAACCGCTTGGCAGCACCGCTTTTGGTTTTCATCTTTGGCATGTTCGGATACTCCGCATTCAATGGATAAACATAACCGCAAGGCCTGCCGTGCCCTGGTGGTTACTTCTTCTTTTTCGGGGCGATGACCATGATCAGCTGGCGTCCTTCCATCTTAGGATGCTGTTCGACCGATCCGTACTCTTGCAGGTCAGCTTCAACCCGCTTGAGCAGATCCATCCCCAGCTCCTGGTGGGCCATCTCACGGCCGCGGAATCGCAAGGAAACCTTGGCCCTGTCCCCGTCACTCAGGAAACGTACCAGGTTGCGTAGTTTTACCTGGTAATCCCCTTCCTCCGTCCCTGGACGAAACTTGATTTCTTTAACCTGCACTTGCTTCTGGTTTTTCTTCGCAGCAGCAATTTGCTTCTTCTTTTCGAAGATCGACTTGCCGTAGTCCATCACCCGGCAGACGGGTGGCTGGGCGTCAGCGGAAATTTCCACCAGGTCCAGTTTGGCTTCTTCGGCAATTCGAAGCGCTTCATCAATCGAGACGATGCCAATCTGCTCGCCATCAGCGCCAATTAACCGAACCTCGCGTGCCGAGATATTCTCGTTGATCGGCGCTTTCGGTGCAGCTCGTTTATCTTGTCTCATATCACGCTTAATAATAATTACTCCGAATCTTGGCGACCACGCCGGGAAACCGCTTGCGCGAGGAGCGCCGTGAACTGGGCGACGGGCATGGAGCCCAGGTCAGCGCCTTCACGGGTACGCACAGCGACAGTTTGCGTTTCGACTTCCCTGTCTCCGATAACCAAAAGATAGGGAACCTTGAGCAAGGTATGCTCGCGGATTTTAAAGCCGATTTTCTCATTTCTCAAGTCGGACTTGGCACGGAATCCGCTTTCGGCCAGAGATTTTTCCACTTCGAGGGCAAAATCGGCCTGCTTGTCGGTGATATTCATGACCACCGCCTGGGTTGGCGCCAGCCAGGCCGGGAACGCGCCCTCGTAGTGCTCGATCAGGATTCCGACGAAACGCTCGAACGAACCGAGGATGGCCCGGTGCAGCATCACCGGATGCTTGCGGCTGTTGTCTTCGGAAACGTATTCGGCACCGAGGCGGATGGGCAGGTTGAAGTCCAGCTGCAGGGTACCGCACTGCCAGACACGGCCCAGGCAGTCCTTGAGCGAGAATTCGATCTTCGGCCCGTAGAAGGCGCCCTCGCCCGGCTGCAGGTCATACGGCAGGCCGGCGCTGTCGAGGGCCGCGGCCAGTGCGCTTTCGGCACGGTCCCACAGCTCGTCGGAGCCCACGCGCTTTTCAGGGCGGGTGGACAGCTTCATCTGGATGTCCTTGAAGCCGAAGTCGGCGTAGACGTCCATGGTCAGCTTGATGAAGGCGGCGGATTCGGTCTGCATCTGGTCTTCGGTGCAGAAGATGTGCGCGTCGTCCTGGGTGAAACCACGCACGCGCATGATGCCGTGCAGCGCACCCGACGGCTCGTTGCGGTGGCAGGCACCGAACTCGGCCAGACGCATCGGCAGCTCGCGGTAGCTCTTCAGGCCCTGGTTGAACACCTGCACGTGGCAGGGGCAGTTCATCGGCTTGATGGCGTAGTCGCGGCTTTCCGACTCGGTGGTGAACATGTTTTCGGCATAGTTGGCCCAGTGCCCGGATTTCTCCCACAGGGAGCGGTCGACCACTTGCGGGGTCTTGATCTCCAGGTAACCGTTGTCACGCTGCACCTTGCGCATGTACTGCTCGAGCACCTGGTACAGGGTCCAGCCGTTGGGGTGCCAGAACACCATGCCCGGGGCTTCTTCCTGGGTGTGGAACAGGCCCAGGCGCTTGCCGATCTTGCGGTGGTCGCGCTTTTCCGCTTCCTCGATACGCTGGATGTAGGCGGCCAGCTGCTTCTTGTCCGCCCAGGCGGTGCCGTAGACGCGCTGCAGCTGCTCGTTCTTCGCATCGCCGCGCCAGTAGGCGCCGGACAGCTTGGTCAGCTTGAACGACTTGAGGAAACGGGTGTTCGGCACGTGCGGACCGCGGCACATGTCGACGTATTCTTCGTGGTAGTACAGGCCCATCGCCGTTTCGTTCGGCATGTCCTCGACCAGGCGCAGCTTGTAGTCTTCACCGCGCCGGGTGAACACCTCGATGACCTCGGCGCGCGGCGTGACCTTCTTGATCACGTCGTAGTCCTTGTCGATCAACTGGTGCATGCGCTCTTCGATCGCCGCCAGGTCGTCCGGGGTGAAAGGCCGCTCGTAGGCGATGTCGTAGTAGAAACCTTCGTCGATGACCGGACCGATCACCATCCTGGCGGTCGGATACAACTGCTTGACCGCGTGGCCAACCAGGTGGGCGCAAGAGTGACGAATGATCTCCAGCCCCTCTTCATCCTTGGGCGTGATGATTTGCAGTGTGGAATCGGCGTCGATCAGGTCACAGGCATCGACCAGCTTGCCGTTGACCTTGCCGGCCACGGTGGCCTTGGCCAGGCCGGCACCGATGGATGCGGCGACTTCGGCTACGGAAACCGGGCGATCGAACGAACGTTGACTGCCGTCGGGAAGAGTAATAGTGGGCATGGCGCCTCCTCTCCTAGTGGTGACCCCTACCAAAGGTCACGTGGGTTGGGATGAGCAGCCAGTACGCGATCCGTCCAGCCGCTCAGTGAAGAACGCCTGCCGCACAGTGGCAGGAGCCGCAAGGCCAACCGGAAACGAACCAGAGTGACTGGAGTTCAAAAAAGGGTTGATGGCGTGGCGTCGCAGGAGGAACCCCGCTACGGCGCCGAATACAGCCAGGGCGGGGATGCTAGCACAGATGAACGGTCATCGCCTCGCCACAAGCACAAACTGCTACAGTTCAGCAGGTTTCATCTGCCACCGGTGAACTTGAGCGGCCCTGCGGCCCTCAAACACCCTGCAAGCGACGCTCAGTTCGCGCTCTATCCAAAGGAGTATTCCAACATGCGCCTGACTCACCTTTTCGCCCTCGCCGCACCCATCGCCCTGCTGCTGCCGCTGAGCGCCCAGGCTGCCTGGCCGGCCGGCCAACGCGACGCCTACATGAAGGACTGCACCGCCGCCGCCAACCGCAGCGTCGACCTCAAGACCGCCCAGCAGCACTGCGCCTGCAGCGCCGACCAGCTCAACGACAAGTTCACCACGGCCGAGCTGTCCGAACTGATGCACCCGAAAGACCCCAGCAAGGGCCCCAGCAAGGAACTGCAAACCAAGGCGCTGAATGTCGTTGCCGCCTGCCGCGTGAGCAAATAAGCCGCTGAATCGGCGACCCTTCGCCGGCTTCAGAGCGAAAAAGCAGTTTTTTCACACATTTTATGCAGTTTTTACGGCTTTTTTTGTCAGCCCCGTTTTTCGCTGAAAGCCTTTGAAACCGGGGCTTTCAGCCGATCGAGGCGGTAAAGAAAGCGCGACTGATTGGCAATCCGCAGCCGCGGGGGGCTCCCAAGCCGAACATTTCGACTATGATAGCTCCGTGTGCCCAGTTGGCCTGAGCAGCACAGCACTACTGAAAATATATGTTTCTTGGAGATACACCATGTCTAATCGCCAAACCGGCACCGTAAAATGGTTCAACGATGAAAAAGGCTTCGGCTTCATCACTCCTCAAGGTGGCGGTGACGACCTGTTCGTACACTTCAAAGCTATCGAAGCTGACGGTTTCAAAAGCCTGAAAGAAGGCCAGACCGTTTCCTTCGTGGCTGAGAAAGGCCAAAAGGGCATGCAAGCTGCCCAGGTTCGCGCGGAGTAATCTCCCCGGCCTGAAAAAAACCCCGTCCATGTGACGGGGTTTTTTATGGGTGCCCGAAAAGGCGTGCGACAGACAACGCCGCGATCAGCCGCAGTTGACCCGCTCGATCTTGCCGGTACGGTCGGCATTGAGGTTCAGGCGATCGGAGCGGTACTCCAGGGTAATCATGTCATCCGGCCCCACCACCCGCGCGGTCTGCGCGCCACTGCGGCTGCGTGCCTGCTCCAGCAATTCGGCAGAGGCCTGCTTGCCGATCGCGAACTCGGCGCCTTTGGCCTCGCAGCGACCGCTGTCGTTCCGAGTCACGGGCTCGCTGCTACTGGCCGGCGCGGAGCCGGTGTTCGTCGAGCAACCGGCCAAGACCGACATGGCGAAAATCGCCCCCAAAGATGCAAGCTTCCAAGGCATGAAGCCTCCTTGTGAAAAATAGGTAGAGTGCGTGCGACCGCCGTTCAGGCAATTGGTTGCATATTGCCAGGCGGACGAACCGATTCTGACAGCAATACCGGACAAGTCTGCCTGAGCCAACAGCCCGCTGGCGCAATCAATCGTGACTGAATATGAACGGCTTGTATATTTCAGTAGATGTCGATGTAGTCGAAGGGCGGATTGGGCCAGTTGTCCTTCAACGTGTTGAACACCTGCTGCACCCACACCTCATCGGCCGCCGCCACGTTGCCGACATAGCCGGAACCGGCCGCCCAGGTCTCCAGGCGAAACAGCAGCCCCTCGATATCGCGCCCGCCGACCACGCCGCTGGACAGGTAGGCGATGCCCGAACGGGTCACCCGCAACTGGGTGTGCACGTCATCACTGGCCGATGCGAGCAACTGGCGCACGGCTTCGAGAGTGAGGTTGTCGGGGTTGTTCAGGTCGATCTGCACGGCGGTTTTCCCGAAAAGGCAAAACCGCAGTTTGGCACGTTGCCGGGCCTTGTGCCCAGCCAACCCGCAGGCGAGCGCCTGCGGGCCACACGGTTTACTTCAGACGCCCCAGGCGCGCCGTCAGCAGGTCGAAGAAGCCCTGCGCGTCGCCGTTCTCGACCCAGAACACGTTCTTGGTCTGCTTCAGGCCGTCGTACCAGTCGACGATGGTCTGGCCGAAGGTCGGGCCTTCGCGGCTGTCGACCACCATGTTGACCTCACGCCCGCTGAACAGCGAAGGCTTGAGCAGGTAGGCGATGACCGTGGCGTCGTGCACCGGGCCACCGGGAATGCCGTAGTGCTCCATGTCGCCCTTGACGTAGTCGTTGAGGATATCGCCGACCACCTTGCTCGCGTTGTTGTTCAGCGCGGCGATCTTCTTCAGGCGCTCGTCGCTGGTGAGGATCTTGTGGGTCACGTCCAGCGGCAGGTAGGTCAGCTTGACGCCGCTCTTGAGCACCACCTCGGCCGCCTGCGGGTCGGCGAACAGGTTGAACTCGGCCACCGGCGTGATATTGCCGCCGTTGAAGTGCGCACCGCCCATGACCACCACTTCCTTGATGCCCTGGGTGATTTCCGGATCCTGGATCAGCGCCAGGGCCAGGTTGGTCTGCGGCCCGAGCATGGCGATGGTGATGCTGTGGGGCTTGGCCGCGCGCAGGGTGTCGATCAGGTAATTGACCGCATTGCCCTGGGCCAGCGGCGCCTTGGGTTCATGCACGGTCACCCCGGAGATGCCCTCCTTGCCGTGGATGTTCTCGGCGTAGATCGGCGTGCGCAGCAGCGGCCGCGGCGCGCCGGCGTACACCGGCACCTCTTCGCGTGCGGCCCACTCGCGGGCCAGGCGGGCGTTGCGCGAGGTCTTGTCCAGGCGCACGTTGCCGGCGACGGTGGTCAGCGCGCGGATGTTCAACTCCTCCGGCGAGGCCAGGGCGAACAACAGGGCCACCACATCGTCGGCACCCGGGTCGGTGTCGATGATCAGGTCGATCTTTTCCGCCGCCTGGGCGCCGGTGGCAGTGAGCAGGGACACGATCAGCAGACTCCTGAACCAGCGTGACAAATTCTGAGCATAGCGTTGCATGGTGCACTCCTTGTGCGCGATTGGAAAATCAGAACGTCACACCGGCAACCAGGATGACGTTGCTGTAGGGCTGGCACTCGCCGGTACGCACCACGGCCTTGGCCTGGCGGCTGAGTGCCTTGAATTGCTCGTGGCTGAGCAGGCGCCGCAGCCCCAGGTCACCCTGGACCGTCAGCGCCTCCAAGGTCTCCAGCGCCGGTGGGCGCTTGAGCAGGATCTCTTCGGCCAATGCATGGCTTTCCACCTGCATTTCGCTGAGCACCACGCGCAGGGTGCTGACGAAATCGGGGATACCCGGGGTCAGGGCCAGGTCGATCAGCTCGACGCCCGGCGGTACCGGCAGACCGGCATCGCCGATCACCAGCATCTCGCCATGGCCCAGCGAGGCGATCAAGCGTGACAGGGCAATGTTGAGCAACGGTGCTTTTTTCATGACAGTTCGAACCCCTGCACTTCAGACAATTGCGGAATGGATGGCTGCGCACCGGCGCGGGTGACCGACAACGCCGCCGCGACCTGACCAAAGCGGATCGCCTCGGCCTCGCTCTTGCCGCAGGCCAGCGCTGCGGCAAAGCCACCGACGAAGGTGTCGCCGGCGGCCGTGGTGTCCAGCGCCTGAACCTTGGGCGCCGGGAAATGGGTGAAACCCTGGCCATCGGCGAACAGCGAACCCTGGGCGCCGAGGGTGATGATCACCTTCCCTGCCCCGGCCGCCATCAGCCTGGCGGCAGCCGCCTCGGCCGAGGCTTGCGAATCCACCGGTAGGCCGCTCAGGGCCGAAGCTTCGCTTTCGTTGGGGATCAGGTAGTCGATCGACGCGTACCAGTCGGCCGGCAACGGCGCGCTGGCCGGTGCCGGGTTGAGGATGACGGTCTTGCCCAGTTCGCGGCCGCGCTTGAGCGCATAGCCGACGGTGTCCAGCGGTATTTCGAGCTGGCAGATGATCACATCGGCCGCCTGCAGTACCGCGTCGAAAGCCTTGACCCCTTCGCGGCTCACCCGGCCGTTGCCGCCGGCGACGATGACGATCGCGTTCTGGCTGCTGTCGTCGACCACGATCAGCGCCACGCCGCTGGAAACACCCTCCACCGCGGTGACCGCCTGGCAATCGATGCCCTCGGCCAGCAACGCATCGCGCAGTTGCTGCCCGTAGGCGTCATCGCCGACACAGCCGACCATCGACACCTGGGCGCCCAGCCGTGCCGCCGCCACCGCCTGGTTGGCACCCTTGCCGCCGGGCACGGTGCCGAACGACTGGCCGATCAGGGTCTCACCCGCGCGGGGCAGGCGTTCGGCGCGGGTAACCAGGTCCATGTTGAGACTGCCGATGACCACTACTTTTGCTTGCATGCATCTGTACTCTTGAATTCAGTTCGGCCGGCGCCAGCACTGCTGGGCCGACGTTTCAGGCGAAACCATCCGAAACCTGCGCCGTCGATTCGCGCATGACGATGCTGGGAATCACGATACGCTGGTCGAGCGCCAGGCCCGGCGTCGCGATACGCCGCAGCAGCAACTCGGCGGCTGTCTCACCCAGCTCCAGGATCGACTGGCCGACCGTTGTCAGCGCCGGGTAGACATAACGACTCATGCGGATATCGTCGAAGCCGATGACCGACAACTCGCCCGGCACGCGGATCCCGCGCTCCGCCGCGGCCCGCAGCGCGCCGATGCCGAGCATGTCGTTGCCGGCGAAAATCGCGCTGGGCCGCTCGCCGTCCAGCAGTCTTGCCGCCGCCAGGTAACCCCCGGTGCTGGTGAAGTCGCTGGCCAGCACCCACTTGGCCGGCACCTTGACCTTGGCCTGCTGCAACGCCCGGCGATAACCGGCCAGGCGCAGTTGCGCGACGCTGGTGTCCTTCGGTCCGCCGATGAACGCGATGGCCCGATGCCCCAGCTCCAGAAGGTGGCGGGTTGCCAGGTAGGCGCCCTCCTCGTGGTCGATGCGCACCAGGTCCGTGTCGACTCCGTCGATATCGCGGTCGACCATCACCATCGGCGTACGCACCGCCGACAGGCCGGCGGCAAAGCTGTCATCACCGCCGGTGGAGGCGACGATCAGCCCGTCGACGCGCTTCTCCAGCAACACCCGCAGGTAGTTGCGCTGCTTGTCCGGATCATCGTCGGAATTGCAGAGGATCACACAATAGTTATTGCGTTCGCAGTAATCCTCGATCCCCCGCGCCAGCTCGGCGAAATACGGGTTCAGGCTGTTGGGCACCAGCAGGCCGATAGTCGCGGTGGACTTGGCCTTGAGCGAGCGCGCCACGGCACTGGGCACGTAGTCGAGCTCGGCGATGGCCGCCTCGACCTTGAGCCGCACCCGTTCGCTGACCGGTCGGGTCTTGTTCACCACATGGGACACCGTGGTGTAGGAAATCCCGGCCAGCGCGGCCACGTCCTTGATGGTCGCCATGACTCAGGCCCGCCGACGGGCGCGTTGGCTGCGATAGGTATCGAGCACCACGGCAATGACGATCACCGCACCGGTGATGATCCGCTTGGTCGGCTCGGTCGCACCGATCTGCGCAAGGCCCGCGGCCAGTACGGAAATGATCAGCACGCCGAAAAAGGTGCTGATCACCGAACCACGCCCGCCCATCAGGCTGGTGCCACCGATCACCACCGCGGCGATCACCTGCAGCTCCAGGCCGGAACCGGCGTTCGGGTCGGCCGCTTCCAGGCGCGAGATCTGGAACAGCGCCGCGATACCGGCCAGCAGGCCCATCAGGCTGAACACCAGGATCTTGTACGGCTTGGGGTTGATCCCCGCCAGGCGCACGGCTTCCTCGTTGGTGCCGATGCCGATCAGGTAGCGGCCGAACACGGTGCGGGTCAGCACCAGTTGCGCGGCAATGATCACCAGCAGCGCGATGATGAACGACGGCGAAATACCGAAGGCGATCGGGTTCGACAGCCAGGCGAAGGCATCACCGATGTAGGCGGTGCGCGAGCCGGTCATCTGGTAGGCCAGGCCACGGGCCATTTCCAGCACGCCGAGGGAGACGATGAACGACGGAATCCGCCAGGCCACGGTGATCGAACCGGTGATGGTCCCCGCCAGCGCGGCGCAGCCCATGCCCAGCACCGCCGCCGGCAGCACGCTCCAGCCCCAGCCGAGCACCGCGACGCTGACCGCGGAGGCCGCCAGCGCCAGCACCGAGCCGACCGACAGGTCGATACCGCCGATGATCAGCACGAAGGTCATGCCGACCGCCAGCACCATCAGGTCGGGAATCTGGTTGGCCAGGGTGCTGAAGGTGTCGTAGGACAGGAAGTGGCTGCTCAGGCTGGAGAACAGGATGATCATCCCCAGCAAGGCGCCGGCCAGACCCAGGTAGGTGCCGAGGCCATAGAAGTTGCGACCGGCCTTGGCGGTCGAAGGAGCAGTTTTCATAGGGTATCCCTAGGCGCCGCGTCGTTGAGCAGCGCATCACGTTTCTGGTAGCCGGCAAACGCGGCGGCAAGCAAGTCGTCCTGGGTCCAGCTGTCGCGCTCGAAGGTCTGGATCAGGCGCCCGGCCGAGAGCACGCCGATGCGGTCACAGATCAGCATCAGCTCGCGCAGGTCACTGGAGACCACCACCAGCGCCTTGCCCTGGCGGGTCAGTTCGCCGAGCAGCGCGTAGATATCGAATTTGGCACCGACGTCGATCCCTCGGGTCGGCTCGTCGAACAGCAGCACCGAGCAGTCGCGCTCCAGCCAGCGGCCGATCACCACCTTCTGCTGGTTGCCGCCGGACAGCTCGGAGACCAGTTGGTCCGGGCTGGAACTGCGGATGCGCATGGCCCCGATCTGCCGCTGCGCCAACGCGGTTTCGTCGCGACCGTTGACCACCCCGCCACTGGAAATTGCCGGCATGTTGCCCAGGGCGATGTTGGCGCTGATCGACTGGGTCAGCAGCAGGCCTTCGCCCTTGCGGTCCTCGGTGATCAGGGCGATGCCATGGCGCACCGCATCGACCGGCGAACGGATATCGACGACCTGGGCCGGCGTGCCGAGGGCCACGGTACCGCTGTCGGCGACATCGGCACCGTAGATCAGCCGCAGCAGCTCGGTGCGCCCGGCACCGATCAGGCCGGAGATGCCGAAAATCTCGCCGGCGCGCACCTCGAAGGACACGTCGAACACCTTGTCCGCCCGGCTCAGGCCCTTGACCGTCAGGGCCGGTGCGCCGATCTTGCGCTCGCCCAGGTCGATGTGTTCACCCAGCTCGCGGCCGACCATCAGGTTGACCAGTTGTTCGCTGTTGTAGTTGGCCATCGGCTCGACACAGACCAGGTTGCCATCGCGCAGTACCGCAATGCGCTGAGCCACCCGCGCCAGCTCTTCCAGCCGGTGGGAAATGTAGATGATCGCCACGCCTCGGGCCTGCAGGCGGGTGATCTGCTCGAAGAGCATTTCGACCTCGCGGGCGGTGAGCATCGCGGTCGGCTCGTCGAGAATCAGCACATGGCAATCGCCGATCAGGTTGCGGGCGATTTCCACCATCTGCTGGTGGCCGATCCCCAGCTCACCGACCAGGGTGTCGGGGTCGATCGCCTCCAGGCCGACCTGGGCCATGGCCTCGATGGCGGCCTGGCGCAGTTGCTTGCGGCTGATCCAGCCACCGTGGCTGGGCAGGTTGTCGAGAAACAGGTTTTCCGCCACCGACAGGGTCGGCAACAGATTGAGTTCCTGCATGACCATGCGGATGCCCTGCTCTTCAGCCTGGGTCCGGCTGCCGGGGGCATAGGGCTGACCCTTGAAGTGCATCTGGCCGGTGGTCGGCGTGACCAGCCCGCCGATGATCTTCGACAGCGTGCTTTTGCCCGCGCCGTTTTCACCGGTCAGCGCCAACACCTCGCCACGCAACAGCGTCAGGTCGATGTTGCTCAGGACAGGTTGCGCATAGGTCTTGCCGATACCGCTGACCGACAGGACAGCGTTCGGTGCGGAAGATGACATAGGAAAATCTCCGGGCGCCCGCTCAGGACGAGCGGGCGCGGTTGCAGCCAGGGGTTGCTTCTCGGGGTTATTTCTTGAGAACCAGTTCGACCGGGGTCTCGATCACGCCATCGACGGCATCGACCTTCTCGCCCTTGACCAGCTTGAGCGCGTTCTGGATACCGAACACCGCCTGCTGGGCCGCGGCCTGGTCGGCGGTGGCCAGCACCCGGCCGTCCTGCAGCATCGGCTTGATCGCCTCGATGTTGTCGTAACCGACCACCTGCACCTTGCCCGCCTTGCCGGCGGCACGCACCGCGGACACGGCGCCCAGGGCCATGTTGTCGTTACCGGCCAGCAGCGCCTTGAGGTCCGGGTATTCGCTCAGCATGGCCGAGGCAACCTTGTTGCCCTGGTCGATTTCCCAGTTGCCGGATTGGGTGGAGACGATCTTCATGCCGGCGGCATCCATCGCGTCCTTGAAACCGGCGGTCCGCTGCTGGGCGTTGGTGGTGGTCGGTACGCCTTCGATGATGCCGACCTTGTCGCCGGAGGCCAGGGTCTTGGCCAGGTAGTCGCCGACCAGGCGCGCGCCCTTGCGGTTGTCCGGGCCGACGAAGGGAATGTCCAGGTTCTTGCTCTTGAGCACCTGCGGGTCGAGGCGGTTGTCGATGTTGACCACCTTGATGCCGGCATCGGAGGCTTTCTTGAGTACCGTCACCAGGGCCTTGGAGTCGGCCGGGGCGATCACCAGGGCATCGACCTTGGACAGGATCATCTGGTTGACGATGTCGATCTGGGCAGCAGTGTCGGTTTCGTTCTTGATCCCGTTGGTGATCATGTCGAAATCGGCGGAGTGGGCTTTCTGGTAATCCTTGGCCCCATCCTGCATGGTGACGAAGAATTCGTTGGCGAGGGATTTCATGACCAGGCCGACCTTGGGCTTGGCCGCGTCAGCGAAGGCCGACGACATCGGCAAGGTGGCAGCGAGTACGGCGACAGCGAGCAGACGACCAGCGAATGGCAACTTCATGGGGTTCACTCCGGATCTTATGATTATTGTGAGCAACGTCAGCCACGCGACAGGACGCTTCCACGACGGTGGAACGCCTGGGAAACAACCCGCGCAAACGTTTGCGTGAATGAACTATGCGAACCTCATCGACATTTGTCAACGGGCTGCCCTGGGTTCGATCCAAAGAATAGTCGTGAGTCGGCCACCGGGCGCGATGCCCGGTGGCGAGGGGAAAGTGCGAAGAAACCCTGTGGGAACAGGTTACGCGGTGGTGCTGACCAGCGAGCCGCTGCTGCCGGACTTGGCCTCTTTGGTCAGGGCCTGGAGCAGTGCCGCGGCCGTCGTCATCAGCGCACCGTTGACGGTACTGATCTGCCCCTGGATCCCCATCAGCACGCTGGTGCGGGCATCCTCCGAAGGGTAGGAAGCCTTCTGCGCGGCCTCCAACTGCTGCTGAAGCTCGCGCAGTTGCTGCTGCAGCTCCTTCATGCGCTTCTGCAGCGTCTTGACCGCTACGCTGTGACCATCACCCGAGCTTTCCTGGGCGCCGCCGGCCGCTTCGGCGCTGCCGCCGCCAGTACGGACCTTGCCGTCCTTGCTGTCGGCCTCATCGCTGTCCTTGACCGCCTTGTCGATCTCGCTCGTCATGGCGATGGTCTTGGACTCCGTCGAGCCGGCGGTGTGGCCGTTGATCATCAGGCCGCCGGGAGAAGGAAAACCTACTGACATGGTAAGAACCTCGGAAAATTTCTGTACCGGCGTATCGGCGGTGGCCTGCTGAACTTTAGCCACGACGTACGAGAGTGCATCGGGTGCCGATACAAAGCTCCTGCAACCTATGCGCCTTCCGCCCACCAAAGGCCGCGAAAAACCTCACTTGGCGGGCAGCCATTTGCTGACATTCAGGCTCAGGCAAATCCTTATAATTTTTCCTACAGCTGACGCCAAATCATAAAAAGCGCTGTCAGAAACGCTCCAGATCTCTCTGATAGTTGCGAAACTGCCTACAGTTAAATACTGTATGCACGTACAGCTTAATTAAGGATTGTTTCGTGGCAAACCCAACTTCAGCCTCCGCCGCCCTCAGTTCCTACGAGCGCATGGGCCTGCGCGTACAGAAAATCATCAACTCCCAAGCGGCCCAGCAGGCCAAGGCCGCGCTGATCTTCCGCATGCCGGACGAGCCCTCCGAGGACTGGGAACAGTTGCTCGAGGAGATCGACGAAAACGACAACGTCACCCTCGCCTACCGCGATGACGGTGGCGTACAGATTTTCTGGACCGTGCCCAAGGAAGACTGAATGATGCGTCTGCCCGTCATCGCCCTGCTCGGCCTGTGCTGGGTGCTGCCCGCCCAGGCCGACGCTCCACGAACCTTCAGCGAAGCCAAGAAAGTCGCCTGGAAACTGTATGAACGACAATCCACGGAGTTCTATTGCGGCTGCAAGTACAACGGCAACCGGGTCGACCTCCAGGCCTGCGGCTATGTACCGCGCAAGAACGCCGCCCGCGCGGCGCGCATCGAGTGGGAACATATCGTGCCGGCCTGGCAGATCGGCCATCAGCGCCAGTGCTGGCAACAGGGCGGGCGCAAGAACTGCACGCAGAGCGATCCGACCTACCAGCGCGCCGAAGCCGACCTGCACAACCTGGTGCCGAGCATCGGCGAGGTGAATGGCGATCGCAGCAATTTCAGTTTCGGCTGGCTGCCGGAACAGAAGGGCCAGTATGGCTCATGCCTGACCCAGGTCGATTTCAAGGCCAAGAAGGTCATGCCGCGGCCCTCGATCCGCGGAATGATCGCCCGCACCTACTTCTACATGAGCAAGCAGTACGGGTTGCGCCTGTCGAAACAGGATCGCCAGCTGTATGAAGCCTGGGACAAGACCTACCCGGTACAGCCATGGGAACGCCAGCGCAACCAGAGCGTGGCCTGCGTGATGGGCCGCGGCAACGAGTTCGTCGGCGCGGTGGATCTCAAGGCCTGCGGCTGAACCGGCAGGATTTCCCGACCGTTTCCTGCGCCATCATCCCGTTACTGACTCTCCTCTGCCTTTCCCTTTTGCATCTGTACAGAAGACTGGGTACCACTGGAATTGTTCTTCGTTTCGTTATCGGACTTGTCGAAGCATCCATGAAGCATGAATACCGTGCACAGGCCCAGGCACATGGATAACCTTTTCATGATCGTTCACCTTTGAGCGAGAGGGTCATGCAGAGCGCGAGGCCTCGTAGCGGTCATCGCGAACCTGCACAAACCGAAATGGGCGGGTCGTTTCAAGCTGCGGGCTTGAGCACCACCTTCGTCCAGCCATCGTCACGCGCGTCGAAGTGCCTGTAGGCGTCCGGGCCTTCGGCAAGCTTGAGACGATGAGAGATGATCCCGGAAGGTTTGGCGCGGCCATGATGGATCAGTTCGGCCAGACGACGGTTGTAGGCTTTGACATTGGCCTGCCCGGTTCGAATCTGCTGCCCCTTGAACCAGAAGGCGCCGAAATCGAAAGCCATCTTGCCTTCCTGGGCCAATTCATTTTCAGCACCCGGATCCTGAGGCACGAACACGCCCACGACACCGATGCCGCCAGTCGCCTTTGTCGAGGCGACCAGATTGTTCATGGTCAGGTGATTGGCTTCATGCCCGTGGCGGTCACAGCATTGATAGCCCACACACTCACAGCCGCGATCGGTCCCTCTGCCATGGGTCAGGTTCAATATCTGATCCACCGCCTCCTTCTCAAGCGCGCTGATGGGCGTGGCCCCCATCTGGGCCGCGAGCCTTAAACGGTCGGGATGGCTGTCGACCACGAACACCTCGGAGGCGCCCTTGATCATGGCCGAATGGGCGGCCATCAGGCCAACCGGGCCGGCACCGTAGATGGCAATGCTCTCCCCCGGCAGAAGGCCAGCCAGCTCGGTTGCATGCCATCCCGTCGGGAAGATATCGGACAGCATGACATAATCGTCTTCACGTTCTTGCGCGTCATCGGGCAACACCAGGCAGTTGAAGTCGGCATATGGCACCCTCAGCAGTTCAGCCTGCCCACCCTGATAAGGCCCCATTTCAGCGAATCCGTAGGCCGCACCCGCGCTGCCCGGGTTAGCCGTCAGGCAGAATCCGGTCAGGCCCTTCTCACAGTTCTCGCAAAAGCCGCAGCCGATGTTGAAGGGCAGGCATACCCGGTCGCCTGCCTTGATCCGATCGACAGCGGCGCCCACTTCGATGACCTCGCCCAGGTTCTCATGGCCGAATACCCTGCCTGTTTCAAAAGAAGTGCGGCCTTCATACATATGCAGGTCAGATCCGCAGATGTTGGTGGTCGTCACTCGCACCAGCACGTCGGTGGGCTTTTCGATCCTGGCGTCCGGCACATTTTGCACGCTGACGTCACGAGGACCGTTGTACACGATGGCTTTCATTGCGTTCTCCCAGAGGCGAGACGAAAGGGAATTTTCGTCAGCACATGTTCAATCTGTCCGAGAGAACGAATCGCCTGTTCAAGAAATCCGCTGCATGTCTGACGAGCGGTAACTCGACTTCAGGACCTCGCACCGCCGAAAGCGGCCGGCGCCACAGCCTGGCTCTCCCCTTCCTGGAGGAACGAACCTGGCAGATCCCGCTCATAAATCTCATGCCGGGTAGTTTTCCATCCAGGAGATGGCTGACATGAAAGACCTTCGAGACACGGTGAACACACCGAAAACACTCATGCTGGAACGCAACGATTGGGTACCGAATCATCCCCGCCTGCCGGTGATCATTTATCGAAACGCGATCGCTGCATCAGGTGATGATCAGGCGACGCTGCTTGAGAAGACCTTCTCGGCTCACGGCTGGCCGCCTCAATGGCGAGACGGGGTGTATGACTATCATCACTACCACACCGAAGGACACGAGGTATTGGGTGTCGCAAGCGGCCAGGCACGCCTGATGCTGGGCGGCCCGGATGGGCATGTGGTCGAAGTGGGGCCGGGCGACGTGTTGCTGCTTCCTGCGGGAACGGGGCACTGCAATCTCGGCTCGAGTGCCGACTTTCTGGTGGTTGGGGCGTATCCACCAGGCCAGCATGCCGATATCTGCCGGCAGGCACCGAGCCAGACACAGCTTGAACGTATCGCCACCCTGCCCTTTCCCGACCAGGACCCCGTACAAGGCAAGGCGGGGACACTGACCGATTACTGGTCCATCAGCTGAAAAAGCGTTTGCAGGCACAAAGACGGACACCGCCCCCCCATGGCGGAAAGGACGCTGGAATGAATGAAGTACGAACAGGCCACCCGGTCAAAGCGCTCTACGCGACAGCGCTCGCCGCGCTCCTGAGCGCATGCGCTGGCAACAATTCGCCGTCTGGGGTGGTCGCCCCGGGCGACGCCCCGTCACTCACCACCAGTTCCCTGGATACAGGCGCCGCACTGCTTCAAGCGCGCCCGCCGATAGACGCGTTGAATGCCTACCTGGATGGTTTCCATTTTTATAACGGACACATGGAAGCGCAGATGGAAGCACATCATTACTGCGCCATCCTGAACGAGGAGGTGATCCAGTGCGTGATCTACGACGGTAATCGCCAGGACGCCAAGTTGATGGGGGTCGAGTACATCATCAGCGAGTCATTGTTCGCCGGTCTGCCCAAAGCCGAGCAAGCGCTCTGGCACAGTCATGTTCACGAAGTCAAATCAGGCCAGCTCGTGGCTCCCGGGATTCCCGAACTGGCCGAACATGCCTTGATGGAAAAGCTCGTCCATACCTACGGCAAGACCTGGCATACCTGGCATACCGACCTGAATAAGGATCTGCCCCTTGGCGTTCCACAGCTCATGATGGGCTTCACCGCAGAGGGTCAGAGCGATCCGGAAATGGTGGCCGAACGGGATCGTCGATTCGGGATAGACAGCGCGCAGAAAAAGAAGGCGCGGGCCGATATACCGGCGCCTGCCATTGCGCCAGGGGCGGATGCCTGGCGCAATGGCAAGGTGTTTCAGATAGTGGATCCGACGAACACACCGCACCCGCATTGACCTGCCTCGCCAATCGGTGACACCCGGCTTTCTGGTGGGCCCTCAGGATCAAGCCTCAAGGCTGCGCCTTGTGCTCCACCACCTCCGATTGCATGTTCTGCTTGTCGGCCAGTTGCGCCTTCTTCTGCTCGGCAATTTCCCGGGTGGCGAACGGGCCGGCGATGACCTGGCCGTCATCGAGGATCTTGAACGGGAAACCGTGCTCGATCAGCCACGCGGTCCAGTCGGTCAGCGCCTTGGACTTGTCGTCCTTGATCAGCAGGTCCCAGCCTGTGGCCTGCGCGGCCGCGGCCACCGGTGCAACGGCCACCGGTGCAACGGCCGCCTTGGCCGGCTCGGCCTTGTTGCCCGAACCCTCGCCGCAACCGGCCAGCACCACGAATGCCATCATCACTGCTATTCTGCGCACAGAGCGTCTCCCGTAATCGTCAGTTAATGTGATTTTATCACCTTACGGCCAGTCTCATCCGACGTAGATCCGCCCTGCCGCTCCCTTATCAGGCTGAATTACCGACGATTTTCCGGTGCAGGGGAATTAAATAGAATGAAATGACGTCTGTAATGAACCACCCGCTCGGATCGACTTGGCGGTATTCTGTATGTAAGACCTAAGCCAGGAATGCCTGAGAAAGGCACTTCAGTAGTAACAATCAAGGAGTAAAGACATGCTGATACTCACCCGCAAAATCGGTGAAAGCATCAACATCGGCGACAACATCACCATCACGATCCTGGGCGTCAGCGGCCAGCAGGTACGCGTCGGCATCAACGCTCCAAAAGACGTGGCAGTGCACCGTGAAGAGATCTATCAGCGGATCCAGGCCGGTCTGTCTGCCGGAGAAAAGAAGGACAACCTGTAAGTCCTCGAACTCGTCAGCCCTGACATCCGGGGTCGCGGCTGACGAAAGTCCCACCCTTCCCTCGCCTTTTCCCTACATCGCTAGCGTCAGACCGCCAGCCGGCAACGGCAGCGCCGTCTTGTAGCGCACCTGCTTGAGCGCAAAGCTGGAACGGATGTTCGCCACCCCCGGCACCTTGGTCAGAAAGTCCATCATGAAGCGCTCCAGCGCCTGGATGGTCGGCACCAGCACGCGGATCAGATAGTCCGGGTCCCCCGCCATCAGATAACACTCCATCACCTCCGGCCGATCGGCGATCGCCGCCTCGAAGTGCTGCAGGGCCTCCTCCACCTGTTTCTCCAGGCTGACGTGGATGAACACGTTGACGTGCAGGCCGAGCAGGTCGGCATCGAGCAGGGTCACCTGCTCGCGGATCAGTCCCAACTCCTCCATCGCCCGCACCCGGTTGAAACACGGGGTCGGCGACAGATTGACCGAACGGGCCAGGTCCGCGTTGGTGATACGGGCATTCTCCTGAAGGCTGTTGAGAATGCCGATGTCGGTGCGATCCAGTTTGCGCATGAGAGAAAATCACCTGTTTTTTATGCTTATGCAGATTTTTTATCTGCAAATAATCTCAGGCGCAACCAAACAGAGAGAAATATTCTCCTACGACCGGCCTATGATTGTTGTAGGACAAGATTTCCCTTACCCAGGGAATGATTGCCAGCTCGCGCGCCCACTACAAGAAATTCACAAGATAGAGCGTAGAAAGCCATGACCACAGCGTACCCACCGCTGCGCCTGCACGTACCCGAACCCTCGGGACGCCCGGGCTGCAAGACCGACTTCAGCTACCTGCGCCTGACCGATGCCGGCCAGGTCCGCAAGCCCCCCATCGACGTCGAACCCGCCGACACCGCCGACCTGGCCCGTGGCCTGATCCGCGTGCTCGACGACCAGGGCCAGGCCCTTGGCCCCTGGGCCGAGGACATGCCGCTGGAGATCCTGCGCAAGGGCATGCGCGCCATGCTCAAGACCCGCATCTTCGACAGCCGAATGGTGGTCGCCCAGCGCCAGAAGAAAATGTCGTTCTACATGCAGAGCCTCGGCGAGGAAGCCATCGGCAGCGCCCAGGCCCTGGCGCTGAACATCGACGACATGTGCTTCCCCACCTACCGCCAGCAGAGCATCCTGATGGCCCGCGAAGTGCCGCTGGTGGACATGATCTGCCAGCTGCTGTCCAACGAGCGCGATCCGCTCAAGGGCCGGCAACTGCCGATCATGTACTCGGTGCGCGACCATGGCTTCTTCACCATTTCCGGCAACCTCGCCACCCAGTTCGTGCAATCGGTCGGCTGGGGCATGGCCTCGGCGATCAAGGGCGATACCAAGATCGCCTCGGGCTGGATCGGCGACGGCGCCACCGCCGAGTCGGACTTCCACACCGCCCTGACCTTCGCCCACGTGTACCGCGCCCCGGTGATTCTCAACGTGGTCAACAACCAGTGGGCGATCTCCACCTTCCAGGCCATCGCCGGCGGTGAAGCCACCACCTTCGCCGGCCGCGGCGTCGGCTGCGGCATCGCCTCGCTGCGGGTCGACGGCAACGATTTCCTCGCGGTGTATGCCGCCTCCCGCTGGGCCGCCGAACGCGCCCGGCGCAACCTCGGCCCGACCCTGATCGAGTGGGTCACCTACCGGGCCGGCCCGCACTCCACCTCCGACGATCCATCCAAGTACCGTCCCGCCGACGACTGGGGCCACTTCCCCCTGGGCGACCCGATCGCCCGCCTCAAGCAGCACCTGATCGCCATCGGCCAGTGGTCCGAAGAGGAACACGCCGCCGTCAGCGCCGAGCTGGAAGCCGAAGTCATCGCCGCGCAGAAGGAAGCCGAACAGTACGGCACCCTGGCCGGCGGACAGATGCCGAGCGCCGCGACCATCTTCGAGGACGTCTACAAGGAAATGCCCGACCACCTGCGTCGGCAGCGCCAGGAACTGGGGTTATAAGCCATGAACGATCACAGCAAATTGCAAACGGAGAACGCCGTGGCCACCAGCACCATGACCATGATCCAGGCCCTGCGCTCGGCCATGGATGTGATGCTCGAGCGCGACAGCAACGTGGTGGTGTTCGGCCAGGACGTCGGCTACTTCGGTGGCGTGTTCCGCTGCACCGAGGGCCTGCAGGCCAAGTACGGCACCTCGCGGGTGTTCGATGCCCCGATCTCGGAAAGCGGCATCGTCGGCGTGGCGGTGGGCATGGGCGCCTACGGGCTGCGCCCGGTGGCGGAAATCCAGTTCGCCGACTACTTCTACCCGGCCTCCGACCAGATCGTCTCGGAAGCGGCGCGCCTGCGCTATCGCTCGGCCGGCGAGTTCGTCGCGCCGATGACCCTGCGCATGCCCTGCGGCGGCGGCATCTACGGCGGCCAGACCCACAGCCAGAGCCCGGAGGCGATGTTCACCCAGGTCTGCGGCCTGCGCACCGTGATGCCCTCCAACCCCTACGACGCCAAGGGCCTGCTGATCGCCGCCATCGAGAACGATGACCCGGTGATCTTCCTCGAACCCAAGCGCCTGTATAACGGCCCGTTCGACGGCCACCACGAGAAACCGGTCATCCCCTGGTCGAAACACCCGGCCAGCGCCGTACCCGATGGCTACTACACCGTGCCGCTGGACAGCGCGGCGATCACCCGCCCGGGCAGCGAAGTGACCATTCTCACCTACGGCACCACCGTCCACGTGGCCCAGGCCGCCGCCGAGGAAACCGGCGTCGATGCCGAAGTCATCGACCTGCGCAGCCTCTGGCCGCTGGACCTGGACACCATCGTCAATTCCGTGAAGAAAACCCGTCGCTGCGTGGTCGTCCACGAAGCCACCCGCACCTGCGGTTTCGGGGCCGAGCTGATCTCGCTGGTGCAGGAGCACTGCTTCCACTACCTGGAGGCGCCGATCGAACGCGTCACCGGTTGGGACACGCCCTACCCCCATGCGCAGGAGTGGGCGTACTTCCCTGGCCCGGTTCGGGTCGGGGCGGCTTTGAAACGGGTCATGGAGGTCTGAATGGGTACTCACGTCATCAAGATGCCGGACATCGGCGAAGGCATCGCGGAAGTGGAACTGTCCCAATGGCACGTGCAGGTCGGCGACCTGGTGGTCGAGGACCAGGTGCTGGCCGATGTCATGACCGACAAGGCCATGGTCGACATCCCCTCGCCGGTGCACGGCAAGGTGATCGCCCTCGGCGGCCAGCCGGGTGAAGTCATGGCGGTGGGCAGCATCCTGATCAGCATCGAGGTCGAAGGCGCCGGCAACGTGCGCGAAGGCGGCGAAGCGCCTGCGGCCAAGGCGGCACCCGCACCGGTACAGGAGAAACCGGTCGAAGTGGCGGTCGCCGACCCCGTCGCCAAGCCGGCAGCGGCCCCTGCACCGACCCGCACGGCACCGGTGGTGGCCCGCCAGCCCGACGAACGCCCACTGGCCTCGCCAGCGGTGCGCAAACGCGCCTGGGATGCCGGCATCGAATTGCGCTTCGTCCACGGCAGCGGCCCGGCCGGGCGCATCCTGCATGAGGACCTCGACGCCTACCTGGCCCAGGCCGAACAGCCGGCGCGCGGTAGCGATGGCCGCTATGCCCGACGCACCGACGAGGAACAGATCCCGGTGATCGGCCTGCGCCGCAAGATCGCCCAGCGCATGCAGGACGCCAAGCGCCGCGCCGCGCACTTCAGCTACGTCGAGGAGGTCGATGTCACCGCCCTCGAAGAGTTGCGCGTGCACCTGAACCACAAACACGGCGACAGCCGCGGCAAGCTGACCCTGCTGCCGTTCCTGGTACGGGCGATGGTCGTGGCCCTGCGCGACTTCCCGCAGATGAACGTGCGCTACGACGACGAGGCCCAGGTCATCACCCGTCACGGCGCGGTGCATGTCGGCGTCGCCGCGCAGACCGACGGCGGCCTGATGGTGCCGGTGGTGCGCCATGCCGAGAGCCTCGACCTGTGGGGAACCTCCGACGAGATCAACCGCCTGGCCAAGGCCGCCCGTAGCGGCAAGGCGACCCGCGAGGAGATGTCCGGTTCGACCATCACCCTGACCAGCCTCGGCGCCCTTGGCGGCATCGTCAGCACCCCGGTGCTGAACCTGCCGGAAGTGGCGATCGTCGGCGTCAACCGCATCGTCGAGCGGCCCGTGGTGATCAAGGGCCAGATCGTCGTGCGCAAGATGATGAACCTTTCCAGCTCGTTCGATCACCGCGTGGTCGACGGCATGGACGCGGCGCAATTCATCCAGGCCATTCGCGGCCTGCTCGAACAACCCGCCTGCCTGTTTGTGGAGTGAGCATGCAACAGACTCAAAGCACCACCCTGCTGATCATCGGCGGCGGCCCCGGCGGCTATGTCGCGGCCATTCGGGCCGGGCAACTGGGCATCCCGACCATCCTGGTGGAAGGGCAGTCCCTGGGCGGCACCTGCCTGAACGTCGGCTGCATTCCGTCCAAGGCGCTGATCCATGTGGCCGAGCAGTTCCACGCCACCCAGGGCTACAGCGGCGGCAGCTCGCCGCTGGGCATCCAGGTGGCGCAGGCGACCCTGGACATCACCAAGAGCGTGGAGTGGAAGGACGGCATCGTCGACCGACTGACCAGTGGCGTCGCCGGGCTGCTGAAGAAGAACGGCGTCCAGGTCATCAACGGCTGGGCCAAGATCATCGACGGCAAGAACGTCGACATCGATGGCCTGCGCGTGCAGTGCGAACACCTGCTGCTGGCCAACGGTTCGCAGACCGTGGAATTGCCGATGCTGCCCTTCGGTGGCCCGGTGATCTCCTCCACCGAAGCCCTGGCGCCGACCTCGGTGCCCAGACGCCTGGTGGTGGTCGGGGCGGGCTACATCGGCCTGGAACTGGGCATCGCCTACCGCAAGCTCGGTGCCGAGGTCACGGTGGTCGAAGCCCGCGACCGTATCCTGCCGACCTATGACCGCGAACTGACCCAGCCGGTGGCCGAGTCGGTCAAGGCGCTGGGTATCCACGTGCTGCTGGGGCACAGCGTCGAAGGTTTCGACGCGGCGAGCAACAGCCTCCAGGTGCGTGATCCCCAGGGCGAAACCCTGCCGTTGGCGACCGACCAGGTGCTGGTGGCGGTGGGTCGCAAGCCACGGACCCAGGGCTGGAATCTCGAAACCCTGGCGCTGGCGATGAACGGTTCGGCGATCCGCGTCGACAGCCATTGCCAGACCAGCATGCGCAACGTCTGGGCGATCGGTGACCTGACCGGCGAGCCGATGCTGGCTCACCGCGCCATGGCCCAGGGGGAAATGGTCGCCGAGCTGATCGCCGGCCAGCACCGCGAGTTCAACCCGACGGCGATTGCGGCGGTGTGCTTTACCGATCCGGAACTGGTGGTGGTCGGCAAGACGCCGGACGACGCCAAGGCGGCCGGGCTGGATTGCCTCGTCGCCAGCTTCCCGTTCGCCGCCAACGGCCGGGCCATGACCCTGGAGTCCAGGAATGGCTTCGTGCGGGTGGTGGCGCGGCGCGACAATCACCTGATCGTCGGTTGGCAGGCGGTGGGCGTGGGCGTTTCGGAACTGGCGGCGGCCTTTGGGCAGTCGCTGGAGATGGGTGCGCGGCTGGAGGATATTGCCGGGACCATCCATGCCCATCCGACCCTGGGCGAAGCGGTGCAGGAAGCGGCGCTGAAGGCGCTGGGGCACGCCCTGCATATCTGACAGATAGTGGCAGGACTCGAGGGCCCCTTCGCGGGCAAGCCCGCTCCTACAGGATCGTGTCGTACACAAGGTGAGTGAACGACACAACTCTGTAGGAGCGTGGCTTGCCCGCGAAGACGTCCGCCCAATCACCACAAAACCATCAGCTCAATCGCGATAATCCGGCGCCACCCGCTCCAGCAATCGCAACATCGCCGACCAGGCCAGTTCCATGGCATTCGGGTCGGTCAACTGCCCCTCCTCCACCGGCCGCCCCGGGTCGTTGAACTGCCGCTCGGTATGCGCGCACACCTCATGGGACGGCAACACCAGCTCGCCGCAGGCCTGCGCCGTCACCTGGATCTCGCACGCCTTCTCCAGGTAATACATGCGCAGAAACGCCTCGCCCACCGTCCTGCCCACGCTCAGCAGTCCATGGTTGCGCAGGATCATCACCGACTTGTCGCCCAGGTCCTGCACCAGCCGCGCCTGCTCATCCAGGTCCAGCGCCACCCCCTCATAATCGTGGTACGCGGTGCGGCCATAGAACTCCATGGAAATCTGGTTCACCGGCAACAGCCCGCACTTGAGCGCCGCCACCGCGCAACCGGCCTTGGTATGGGTGTGCAGCACGCATTGCGCATCCTCGCGGGCGCCATGGATTGCACTGTGGATCACGAAACCGGCCGGGTTCACCGCGTACGGCGAGTCCTCCACCGCCCGCCCGTCGAGGCCGATCTTCACCAGGCTCGAGGCGGTGATCTCGTCGAACAGCAGCCCATAAGGGTTGATCAGGAAGTGGTGCTCCGGCCCGGGCAGGCGCAGAGAGATGTGGGTGAAGATCAGGTCGGTCATGCGAAAATGCGCAATCAACCGGTAACAGGCCGCCAGTTGCTCACGCAGTTGACGCTCGATGGCCGCCGGCGCGGCAGCGGTGTGCAGAAGGTCATTCAAGCGGATCACTCCTACAGGCTGGGAATTGGAACGGGCCGGGCACCACGGTAGTGCCCGCCCCTGGCTACTTTACTTGCTTGCCCAGGCATTGAAACGCTCTTCAAGCTCTTCGCCGTGATCGACCCAGAAAGCGACGTTCATGGACAAGGCGCCCTTGAGATGCAGCGAGCCGATGCTGTTCGAGGAGGTCGATACCCTGGTGCTGTGCCAGGGGCATCAGCCGGTCGACAGCCTGGGCGAGGAACTGCAGGGGCTAGTGGACTTCCAGCGCATCGGCGACTGTCGAGGAAGCGATCCATGAGGGGCTGAAGGTTGCCTGGAACCTCTGATACCAGGCTGTCGTACCGGATGAACCTGAACATGACCGGCAACGGTTGGTTCGACCTCAGTACTTGAACCTCCCCACCAGCGTATTGAGTTCGCTGGAAATATCCGCCAGTTGCTCGGCATCGTTGCGGGCGGCGCGGGCCAGGTCCTCGACCTCGCGCGCATCGGTATGAATCTGCGTGATGTGTCGGTTGATATCCTCGGCCACCTGGTGCTGCTCTTCGGCGGCGGTGGCGATCTGGCTGTTCTGATCTCGGATGTTATCCACCTGATCACGTATCTTGTTGAAGCTTTCCCGGGCCTGCTGGATACGGTCGACACTCTGGCGCGACATGTCGACGCTGGCCTGCATCTGCCGGGTGACGTTCTCGGTGCCGCGCACCAGGTTGCCCAGCAGGCCGTCGATCTCGCCGGTGCTGTCGGCGGTGCGCCGTGCCAGCGCCCGCACCTCGTCGGCCACCACGGCGAACCCTCGTCCCTGATCGCCGGCACGCGCCGCCTCGATGGCCGCATTGAGCGCCAGCAGGTTGGTCTGCTCGGCAATCGAGCGGATGGTGTCGAGGATGCCGTTGATGTTGCGGCTGTCCGATTCCAGTGCCTGCATGGCCTCGGTGGCCTGCTCAAGGTTGCTCGACAACTGCCCGACATTGTCGGTCGCCTCGTCGATCTGCCGTTGCCCGCTCTGCACGTCACGCTGGCCGGCATCGGCCGACGCCGCCGCCTCGGTGCACGAACGCGCCACCTCGTTGGCGGTGGCCACCATTTCGTTGAATGCGGTGCTGACCAGTTCGAGCGCCTCGCGCTGGCGCAACGCGGCATCGTTCACCGCGTGGGCGACCTGGCGGGTGCCACCACTGGTGCGCTGCAGCCTGCCCGAGGTCTGGCCGATGTTGCGCACCAGTTGCGCGATGGCACCCAGAAACTCGTTGAACCAGCCGGCCAGCACCGCCGTTTCGTCATTGCCGCGCACGGCCAGGTTGCGGGTCAGGTCGCCCTCGCCCTGGGCGATGTCCTGCAAGCCGCTGGCAACGCCACGGATCGGCCGCACGATGATCCCGGCAAACCGCGCGCCGACCAGGGCGAACAGCACCGCCATGACCAGCGCGGCCCAGAGGATGATCCAGCTCAGGCGATCGGCCTTGGCCATGACCTCCTGCTTCTCGATCAGCCCGATCAGGTGCCAGCCCAGGGCCTTGGAGGTGTAGACATTGGCCATGTAGGTCACGCCCTTGAGCGTGACCTCTGTCGAGCCTTCGCGCAGTGCCGCCAAGGGCTCGTAGTCACCGCCCAGGTCAGCCAGGCGCTTGAACGAATGCGCCGGATCGGCGGCATCGACCAAGACGTTGCCATCGGCTTCGGTGAGCATCAGGTAGCCGCTGCGCCCCAGCCTGATCTTGCGCAGCAGTTCCGTCAGTTGCTTGAGCGACACATCCAGGCCGACCACGCCACGCGGGTTGCCCTGCGCGTCATTGAGGGTGCGCATGGTGCAGATCAGCACCGAATCGCTGGCCGCCCAGTAGTACGCCGACGTGCGCACGATGCTGCCCGGTGCCGCCATCGCCAGGCGGTACCAGGGCCGCGTGCGCGGGTCATAACCGGCCAGGTCCGGCACGTCCGGCCAGGCGACGTAGCCCCCGTCGTCGGTGGCCAGCGACACATAGGCGGTGTTCGGGTGCGCCTTGGCAAAGCTGTCGAAGATATCCAGCGTCGTCTTGGCGATCGCCGGCGGCGCGACGGTCGCAGCGTCGGCAGCCATGTACCGCTTGAGCCCGGAGAGCGACGCCAGGCGAGGGTCCTGGGACAGGTACTGGACGTTCTGGGCGATGCCGTCGAAGAACTGCTGCATGCCGTTGTCGATCTGCAGAATCTCGCGGGTGCTGCTGTCGACGAAGTTGTCCCTGGCCTCATCACGCAGATTGACCACCACCACCGCTGCGACCAGCAGCAGCGGGACACCGGCGATCCCCGCAAACACACACGTCAATTTGTCTCTTATTTTCATTGTGCTCGATCCAGAACGTAGGGAGGGCCAGGGCCCGGGCAGTCGACGGCGGTTTACTCGAAGCGTTTTTCCCGCGAAGGCGGATAGCCGAAATAGGCGGTGTAGCACTTGCTGAAGTGGCTGGGCGAGACGAAGCCGCAGGCCACGGCGACCTGCACGATGGTCAGCCCCGAGTGCTGCAGCAGCCGGCGGCCCTCGGTCACCCGCAGTTCGAGGTAGTAACGGCGTGGCGTGGTGTCCAGCTGTTCCTTGAACAGCCGCTCGATCTGTCGCCGCGAGCGGTTGACGTAGCTCGACAACTGCATCAGGTCCAGTGGCTCTTCCAGGTTGGACTCCATGAGTTTGACCACCTCGCGCAGCGGCTCGGCCATCTTGATGTGCAGCTTGGGATTGACCCGGCGATAGCGCGACGCCTCGAAGGCGAGGATGTCGATGATGCCGTCGACCAGCGCGCCGTTGCGCATCTTGCCGATCCACTCCAGCACCATGTAAAACGCGCCGGTCGGGCTGGCGGCGGTATAGCGGTCACGGTCGACCATGTAGCTTTCGCTGGTGACCTGGGTTTCCCTGGCCGCCTCGGCCAGGGCCAGGCGATGCTCGGGGTGAATCGCGCAGCGATAGCCTTCGAGCAGATTGGCCTGCGCCAGGAACCAGGCACCGCTCCACAGACCGCCCAGTGCGATATCCTTTTCGGCGGCCTTTTTCAGGAAGGCGCGCAACTCAGGCTGCTCGTGCAACGGCGAACGCAGACCACCACACACCACCAGCAGGTCGAAGTCGTCCGGACTGCAATCGGCGAGCCCGGTGTCCGGGCGAATGACAATGCCCAGGTCACTGATGACATCCTGCCCACCGACTGTGATCGTCCGGGTGGCGAACCAGGACGGCTGCAGCAGGTTGGCCGTAACCAGGGTATCGAGGGCCTGCGTGAAGGCCGGCATCGAGAAGTGCTCCAGCAGGATGAACCCGACCGCCGCCTGCGCTGGCGGCGATACTTCATTTTTTTGTACGTAGCGATAGTTCTTGACCTGCAGGCCACCGCTGAAAACTCTTCTGTCTACCATGTATTGCTCATATCAAGTGATCTGAAAGCCATGGGCCAACGGATCCTCGTCGTCGACGAGGATCGTGTTGTATCCGGTGACCCTGGCCCAACCCGTTACGCTGGGCTGGATAGCGGTATGGGCACCGAGCGTGGTCTGTGCCTCGACCCGTCCGGTGAAGGTGGTGCCGATCAGGCTCTGGTGGCGGAAATCCTGGCCCACCGCGAGCCGGCCACGGCCGTGAAGTTGTGCCATGCGCGCGCTGGTGCCGGTGCCGCCCGGGGAGCGGTCGATGGCCTGCTCGCCATAGAACACCGCGCAGCGCCCATCGACCTGCGGGTTGTCCGGCTGGTCGCACCAGATCACGTGATGCACGCCACGGATGCGCTCATCGAGCGGATGGACCGGGTCGATCACCGAGGCCAATGCGCTGCGCAGCTTCTGGCTCAGGGCAATCAGCGTGGAGGCCTTGGCGCCCTCCAGCCCCGGCCAGTTCGACTGGGGTTCGACCACCGCGTAGTAGTTGCCGCCGTAGGCGATGTCCACGCTTAGCCGCCCTACTCCCTCAATCTCCACCGTCACATCGGTGGCATGCAGGTAGCTGGTGACGTTGAGCATCTTCACACTGCTGACCCGGCCTTCCTGCATGCGGTACTCGACATCGACCCGACCAGCCGGCGTTTCCAGCGCCAGCTTGCCGGGCACCCGTGGCGTCACCAGCCCTTCCTGCAGGGCACTGGTGACCAGGCCGATCGTCCCGGCGCCGCACATCGGCAGACAACCACTGACCTCGATGAACAGCACGGCCACGTCGCAGTCGTCGCGATACGGCGGGTAGAGGATCGCGCCGGACATCACATCATGACCGCGCGGCTCGAACATCAGCGCCTGGCGGACCCAGTCATGGCGCTCGACGAACAACTCGCGGCGCTCGGCGATGGGCAGGTGCGGCAGCATCGGTGCGCCACCCGCCACCAGTCGTACCGGGTTGCCGCAGGTGTGTGCGTCGATGCAGAAAAAGCTGTTCTTCATGGTGATCATTTCCCGTGGCGTGGCTGCCGATTGCGTTCCAGTACGCCGCGCGAGACGCGGTCGAGCAGCAAGGCGACGGCGACGATCGCCAGCCCCGCCCGCAGGCCCAGGCCCATTTCCATGCGCGTCAGCCCACGGGTCACCTCGGCGCCCAGGCCACCGGCACCGACCAGCCCGGCCAGGACCACCATCGCCAGCGACAGCAGGATGCACTGGTTCAGGCCGACCAGGAGGGTCGGCATGGCCAGCGGGATTTCGATCTTGAAGAGGATGGTGCGCGGCGAAGCGCCCATGGCGTTGCCCAGCTCCAGCATGTGCTTGGGGATCTGGTTGAACGCCAGGGTGGTCAGGCGCAGCATCGGTGGAATGCCGTAGATCACCGTGGCGATGATCGCCGGCACGCGGCCAAGGCTGAAGATCATCACCGCCGGGATCAGGTAGACCCACGGCGGCACGGTCTGCATCACGTTCAGCAGCGGGCTGAGCATGGCGTCGACCCGCTTGATGCGCGAAGCCAGGATACCCAGCGGGAAGGCGATGCTCACCGAGATCAGCACCGACACCGACACCAGCGCGATGGTCTGCATCGAGGCGGTCCACAATCCGGCGAGCAGGCAGAAGCCGAGCATGACCACCGCCAGCATCGCCACGCGCAGGCGCGCCGCCAGCAGCGTGCCGATGAACACGATCGCGATCACCGCCAGCGGTGGCAGGGCCAGGAAAGTCGACTCCACGAAACCGAGCACCCGCGAGATCAGGCTGCTCACGGCCGCGAAGAATCCGTGCAGGTTGGTATTGAGCCAATCGACCACCGGCGCGATGTAGCGCCCTGGAGAAAACTGCAGGTCGGCGAGGTTCATTCGCGATTCTCCCGGGCTTTGGGGGTGGCACTCTGGGCCATGCGGTCGATCACCATGGTCAGGATCACGATGGCGATGGCGGCGTCGATCGAAGTGGCGATGTCGAGGGTACGGATGGCGTTGTAGATCACTTGTCCCAGCCCGCCGGAACCGACGATGCCGGCAATCACCACCATGCCGAAGGCCATCATCAGGCTCTGGTTGACACCGGCCATGATGCTCGGCAGGGCGAACGGCAGGCGGATCTTGCTGAACATCTGCCAGCCGGTCACACCGCTGGCGTGACCCAGTTCGACGAACGCGGTGGGCGTCATGCGGATCCCCAGCGCGGTGAGGCGAAACGCCGGGGCGAAGGCGACGATGAAGGTGGCGATCAGCGCGGTACCCGGGCCATAGCCGAGCAAGGCGATGGCCGGCAGCAGGTAGATGTAGGGCGGCAGGGTCTGGATCAGGTCCAGTGCCGGCTCCACGATCCGGTCCAGGGCCGGCAGCAGGCCCGCCACCACGCCGAGCGGAATGGCGACCAGCAGCGCCAGCACGGTGGCGGCCACCACCAGTGCCAGGGTGCTCATGGTTTCCCCCCACATACCGATGAGCGCGCAGAACAGCATGGCCGCCAGCGTGCCGAGGGCGAAACGCAGGCCGGCCAGGCGCCAGCCGAGCAACGCCAGCAACAGCGCCGTCACGTAGAACGGTGGCAGTTGCAGCAGCCAGTACAGGCCCTGGTACAGGCCCTGCAGCCCGGCGTTGATGCCGTCGAACAGCGAGGAGGCGTTATCCTGAAGCCATTCGAGCATCGCATCGACCGTGCTGTCGAATTGTTCGGGGAAGCTTTCGAAGGCCATGATCACGCCCTCTCCCGCAGTTCGCCGGCCACTTCGGCGTGCTCGTTGGCGATGCCTTGCACGCCGCGCAGCAGGTCGCGAATGGTGATCACCCCGACCACCACGCCGGCCTGGACCACCGCCAGCGCATCACGCTCGGACTGGGTCGCCAGGCCGATGATGTGGTCCAGGTCGGCATCCGAGGCCACCTGGGCCAGGCGCGACACGTCGACGCCCGGATGGACCTGCTGGAACACGGCCACCGGAGCCATGATCGAATGCGCCTTGACCAGGTGCAGGCGCGAGATGCCGGCGACGAATTCAGCCACATAGTCGTCGGCCGGGTTGAGCACGATGTCCTCGGCCGTACCGACCTGAATGATCATGCCGTCCTTCATGATGGCGATGCGATCGCCGATGCGGATCGCCTCTTCCAGGTCGTGGGTGATGAACACCGCCGACTTGCCCAGTTCCTTGGTCAACTGGCGGAATTCATCCTGCAATTGGCGACGGATCAGCGGGTCGAGCGCGCTGAACGGTTCGTCCATCAGGATCACTTCAGGGTCCGCGGTGATGGCGCGGGCCAGGCCGACACGCTGCTGCATGCCGCCGGAGAGTTCGTTGGGGTAGCGGTTGGCCCAGTCGCTGAGACTGACCTTGGCCAAGGCCCGTTCGGCCACTTTCAGCCGTTCGGCCTTGGGTACACCCTGTACCTCCAGGCCGAAGGCGGTGTTTTCCAGCACCGTGCGGTGTGGCAGCAGGGCCACACTCTGGAACACCATGCCAATGTGCTTGGCACGCATGTCACGCAGTTGCTGGGGGTTGAGCGAATTGAGTTCACGCCCCTTGACCAGCACCTTGCCGGCACTGGGCGTGATGAGTTTGTTCAACAGCCGGATCAAGGTTGACTTGCCGCTGCCGGACAGGCCCATGATGCAGAAGATCTCACCACGGCGCACTTCCAGATTGACGTCCGATACCCCCACGACACAACTGTAGTCATGCAGTATCTGTTTCTTCGAGAGCCCCTTTTCAATGACCGCGCGCATCGCCTCTTCGGAGCGCTCGCCAAATACTTTCCAGACAGACTGGCAACTCACCAGTACTTCTTGGGCGTCTACTGTTTGCGTACTCATATCAATCCCGTCCGGCCTTTTTAAGTTCAGGCCTGTAATGCATTCAAGTTCGGCAGCTGGCAAGTTTCAAAACAATCAGTCTTTCTTGATGTTTTCCCAGCGTTTGAGCAGTTCGGCGTGACTGTCGGTCCAGTCCTTGATTGCCGCGTCCATGCTCTTGCCATCCTTGACGGCACCATTGATCGCCTTGATGTCGGCCAGCGGCACATAGACACTGGCGATCACTTCGCGCGCACGGGAATTGGCGGCGCTGAAGCCCTTCTGGCCGATCCAGTAGTAGCCTTGCGGTGGCGGGAAGATGCCTTTCGGGTCGGCGAGGAACTTGACGTCGAACTTCTGGGTCATCCAGGACGGATCCCAGATCGCCACGGCGATCCATTCCTTGCGGTCCACGGCGGCCTTGAGGGCGGCGGTCATCGCCGCGGTACTGCCTTCGAGCAGGTTGAGCTTGAGGCCATAGGCCTTGACGGCGTTGGCCGCGTCGCTCATCAGGCCCGAACCGGGTTCGATACCAATGATTTTGCCACCGAACTTGTCGGCATTGGCGTTGAGCTCTTCCAGGGAATTGATGGTCACGTAGTTGGGGACGGCGATGGCCTGGTAGAGGCCGTAGGAAACCGGCGAGATCTTCTCGAGCCGGTTCTTGTTCTTGTTCCAGTAGTCATTGGCGGCATAGTCGATCTGCGAGGCGAGGATCTGCACATCGCCCTTGCCCAATGCCGCGTAGGCGATACCCCACTCGGAGAATTGGGTGACCTTGACGGTATAGCCCTGATCTTCCAGCACTTTCTTGGTAATACCGGTGATGGGCGTCAAATCTTCCCAGGACAAGGTGCCCATGGTGATGGTTTTTTCTTCGGCGTGGGTCGGCAGAACAACTGCCGCCGCCAGAGCCAAGGCACAGAACGCTTTCTTAAACATCTTCATGGTGGTTCCCCGAATTGGTTATTTTTTGAAACGGCAGAACAAGCACTTGCTATTGTTGTTGGAGTGTTGATGTTTGTTTTTTATTGTCGATGCGAGTGTCTGAATCCTCTTTTACGGCGCGTAGCAACCCATTCCCGGCAAAAACTTCTGCCGGAAGTTCTGTACAACGTCAGCGATGACGCTGTTATTCAGGAATATTGAAAAGACCCTGACCGTATTCGGTGAGCCTGTGCCCTCGCGGACAGACCGGCCCTGTACCAGCAGCCGGGGAATGGCAGGTGTCGCCCTCGAGGGTCGGTAGGTACCACGCCACAGCGACCGGTGCCGTCATACCTTCGAACCTCGACACACCACACGCCAACGTTTAACTCAAGGGGCCCTCCACCAGCGAGTCGGCCTTCAGTGCCTGCGGGGCAATGAACATCTGCATGTTCGCTCGCGACAGCTCCCAGTGTTCGAACACCAGGTCCACCACCCGGTTTTCATCGTGCCTGGCGATCGCATCGATGAACTCGTCGTGGTGTTCCACCGATAGATCCAGGCGTTGCTCCATGTCCTGATCACGCGGCCGGTAGAACGTGTGGCCGATCCGTGCGTGATCGATCAACAACCGTGACAGGCTCGGCTTCAGGTACGGGTTGCCGGCCATTTCACCCATGATTTCGTGAAAGCGGTTGTTCTCCAGCGCCAGAGCCAGGGGATTTCTTTCCACCGAGGCCTGCCGAAAACGCTGCTGGGTCTGTTTGAGCTCCTCCAACTGCGCCGGTGTGAAGTTCTGCACCGCCAGGCGCCCAATGGCAGCGTAGATCATCGGTGCTACCAGAAAAAAATTACGCAGCGTCGAATGGTTCATCGGGATCACCCGGGTTCCACGGTTCTCGCGGATATCCAGGTAGCCCTCACCTTCCAGGCGCCGAAACACTTCTCGAACCGGGGTGCGAGAAAGACCGTAGCGCTCACTCAAGGTGACCTCATCCAGAACCTGATCAGGATCGAGCTCCATCGTCAGGATCTGCCGCTTCAGGTCTTCGTAAAGCCCAGTTTTGCCACTTTTCACCAGGGACCTCCGGTGTTCTGGATGCCAGTGATGGCACCGTGGTTGAGAACAGACTCCCACGCAACTCGGGCGCGGTCAATCCATTGAATTCACTGTGTATACACAACGAACACAAGATGGATTCAGAGTTTTCCATTTTAAATCAATCACTTAGCCAACATTCGCCCTACGAAAAATAGTCGGTTTTAAGTATGAATCTGTCGGAAATCGACAAACACCGATTTCCGAGACGTGCTTGCCCTCTTCAGCCGGTTTCCCGGCACGCCGTCCAGGTCGACCAGTTTGCCTGCGACATCCCATCGTCTGCCAACGACATTTGCAGCGCTTTGCTCACGAGCATGCCCAACGGCACTCGACAGCCGCGACAACCTGCCGCATATTTGTGGATACAACATGTATACATCAAGTTTTCCGTGGCGATCCGTGTCGCCCACGGGTGATGTCAAATAACAAAAGAGCGGTGCCCATGGTACAGATCAGTTCCCTTCCAGCCGACGACAAGACCTGCGGTTGGTATCACCTCAGCCAGAAGCGCCAGGCCCGTCCCGCGCATACTGGCCACTCCAAGGCGCGCTGGGTGGTGGTCGGTGCCGGGTTCACCGGCCTGGCCGCCGCCCGCCAGTTGGCGCTGGGCCATCCGAATGATGAAGTAATCCTGGTGGAAGCCCAGGAGGTCGGCTTCGGCCCCTCCGGGCGTAACGCCGGTTTCGCCATCGACCTGCCCCACGATATCGGCGCCGAGGACTACATCGGCGACATCGACACCGCCAGGACCGTGCTCAAGCTGAACCTGTCCGGCCAGCGCTACCTCAAGCAACTGGTCGACACCTACGGCATCGACTGCCAGATGACCTTCTGCGGCAAGTACCAGGCCGCCGTCGAGGATCGCGGCATGGCCGTGCTCGACGCCTACCGGCGTGGCCTGGAGAAACTCGGCGAACCGTGCGAGATGGTCGGCGCCGAGGCCCTGCGCCAGCGGGTCGGCACCGGCTTCTACCGCCAGGCGCTGTTCACCCCCGGCACCGCGCTGATCCAGCCGTCGGCCCTGGTCAAGGGCCTGGCCGACACCCTGCCCGGCAACGTCAGCCTGTATGAACACACGCCGATCCTCGAGGTCGAGTACAGCCCGCGCATCGTCCTCAAGCATGCCAACGGCAGCATCGAGGCCGACCGCCTGGTCCTGGCCAACAACGCGTTCGGCATGCACTTCGGTTTCCTCAAGGGCCGCATGCTGCCGATCTTCACCTACGCCAGCATCACCCGCCCGCTCACCGACGAAGAACAGGCGCGCCTGGGCGGCGATCCGTACTGGGGCATCATCCCCGCCGACCCGTTCGGCACCACCGTGCGCCGCACCCCGGACCAGCGCCTGCTGATCCGCAACAGCTTCAGCTTCAACCCCGACGGCCGCGCCCGGGAGCGCTACCTGGAGCGCTTCATCGAGCGTCACCGCGCCTCCTACACCCGGCGCTTCCCGATGCTGCCGAACGTGGATTTCGAATACACCTGGGGCGGCGCCCTGGCGATGACCCGCAACCACAACGGCTTCTTCGGCCAACTGGCACCCAACGTCTATGGCGCCCTGGGTTGCAACGGCCTGGGCGTCACCCGCGGCACCGCCACCGGCAAGCTGCTGGGCGACTGGCTCAGTGGCCAGGAAGACGAACTCACCCGGTTCCTGCTCAAGGCCCCGGGCCCTTGCGCCAACCCGCCACAACCGTTTCTGTCGATGGGCGTGAACATGAACCTGCGCTGGGGTCAGTACCGCGCCGGCGCGGAGAGCTGAAAGCCGGGCCCGCTCCAGCCGGGCCCCTGAACGATTTGCCGCGACGTTCCCCGGATGTCGCGGTGCGGCCCGGCCCCGTCCGCATCAGGCCGGAAGCTGCGAACGATCAACACGTGGAGACAATATGAAAAACAACCATCACTCGATCGAAGACGCCCCCCTCAACCGCTTTCACCAGCGCCTGACCGTCCGCTCCGGCGGCGGCTCCTTCGTCGACGGTTATGTACTGAGCATCGTCGGCGTGGCCATCGTGCACATGGCCGCCGCCCTGAGCCTGAACGCCTTCTGGCAAGGCCTGATCGCCGCCTCGGCGCTGATCGGCATCTTCTTCGGCGGTTTCGTCGGCGGCTGGCTGACCGACCGCTTCGGCCGCCAGCGGATCTTCTTCGTCGGCCCGACCCTGTTCATCCTCTGCTCGCTGGCCCAGCTCTGGGCCCAGTCCGGCGAGGAGATTTTCATCGCCCGCCTGCTGCTGGGGGCCGCCATCGGCATCGAATACCCGGTCGCCACCGCCCTGCTGGTGGAATTCCTGCCGCGCAAGTATCGCGGCCCACGCCTGGCGACGCTGACCATCCTCTGGTTCGCCGGTGCCGCCTTCGCCTACCTGGTGGGCGAGCTTCTGCTCCACTTCGCCGGCCCCGATGCCTGGCGCCTGGTTCTGGCCAGTGCCGCGGTGATTGGCGCGCTGCTGTTCCTGGTACGCCTGGGCACGCCCGAGTCGCCACGCTGGCTGCTCAAGAAAGGTCGCGCCCAGGAAGCCGAGGCGATCATCCAGCAGGTGTTCGGTCCGTCGTACTCGCTGGACAACCTGCCGGAGGAGCCGGCCGAGCGCAAAGTCTCGATCCTCAGCCTGCTGCACTCAGGCTACGGCAAGCGCATGCTGTTCGTGACCATGTTCTGGACCTGCTCGGTCATCCCGGTGTTCGCCGTGTATGCCTTCGCCCCGCAAGTGCTGCGCGCCCTCAACCTGGACGGCACCCTGGCCTCGGTCGGCTCGGTGGCGATCACCCTGCTGTTCGTGGTCGGCTGCATCGTCGCCACCCGCCTGATCAATAGCCTGGGTCGTCGGCGGATGCTGATCCACAGCTTCTTCTGGTCCGGCCTGGCCCTGCTCGCCCTGGGCGCCTCGCACAACGCTTCGGGCCTGGTGATCCTCACCCTGTTCGGCGCCTACGCGCTGTTCATCGGCGGTGCCCAGGTGCTGCAACTGGTGTACCCGAACGAAATCTTCCCGACCGAGATCCGCGCCCAGGCCGTGGGCGTCGGCACCTCGCTGTCACGCATCGGCGCCGCGGTGGGCACCTGGCTGGTACCGGCGGCCCTGGACAGCATCGGTATCGAACAGACCATGTACGCCGCCGCCATTGTCACTTTCGTCGGCCTGGCCTTCTCCTGGGCCCTGGCCCCGGAAACCCGCTCGCTGAACCTGCAGCAGGCCGCTTCGCTGAACTGACCGCTTTGATGAACTGACTGCATTGATGAACTGAGTAGTACCGACGCCGCCAGCACCACGTTCGCTGGCGGCGTCCCCCCCACCCTTGATTCTCTGGAGAACAATGATGAACTTCGACGGTATCTTTACCCCCGCGATCACCCCCCTGGCCGCTGACGGCTCCATCGACAGCGGCGCCTTCGCCCAGGTCCTGGAATACCTGATCGAGCAGAAGGTGCACGGCATCATCATCGGCGGCTCAACCGGCGAGTACTACGCCCACAGCATCCAGGAACGCCTGGACCTGACCCGCCTGGCCGCCGAAGTGATCAATGGCCGCACCCCGCTGGTGATCGGTACCGGCGCCATCCGCACCGAGGAGTCGGTCGCCTACGCCGAAGCCGCCAAGGCGGCCAAGGCCGACGCCATCCTGGTCGGTTCGCCACCCTACGCGCTGCCGACCCAGCAGGAAATCGCCAACCACGTGCTGGCGGTCGACCGCGCCGCCGGCCTGCCGATCATGCTCTACAACTACCCGGGCCGCATGAGCGTCGACATGGGCCCCGAGTTCTTCGAAGCCGTGAGCAGCAGCCGTAACATCGTCGCGATCAAGGAAAGCTCCGGTGACATCGCCCGCATCCACCACTTCGGCGAGCGCTACCCACAGATCGCCCTGTCCTGCGGCTGGGACGATCAGGCCCTGGAATTCTTCGCCTGGGGCGCGCGCAGCTGGGTCTGTGCCGGTTCCAACTTCATCCCGGCCGAACACATCGCCCTGTACGAAGCCTGTGTGCTGGAAGGCAACTTCGCCAAGGGTCGCCAGATCATGGCCGCGATGATGCCGCTGATGGACTTCCTCGAAGGTGGCAAGTTCGTCCAGTCGATCAAGCACGGCGTGGCTCTCAACGGCCTGGTCACCGGTGGCGTGCGCGCACCGCTGAGCGGCCTGGACGAACAGGAGCAAGCAGCCCTGCAGGAAATCATCAAAACCCTCAAGGCCAAAATCGCCGCAATCAAGGGAGCCTGAGCAAATGACCGACGTACTGAGCAAAGACGAATACGCGGCGATTGCCGCCAACCTGAAGTTCCCGACCCAGGCCTACATCGGCGGGGAATTGCGCGACGCCCTGGGCGGCCGGACGTTCGACACCTTCAACCCGGCCACCGGCCAGTTGCTGGCGAAGATCACCGCCTGCGACAGCCGCGACGTCGACCTGGCCGTGGCTGCGGCCAAGGAAGCCTTCGACGACGGTCGCTGGCACCTGCTCTCGCCGGGTGAGCGCAAGCACGTGCTGCTGCGCTTCGCCCAACTGCTGGAAGACAACGCCCACGAGCTGGCCGTGCTGGAAAGCCTGGACAGCGGCAAGCCGGTCGGCGAATGCCAGGCCACCGACGTGCCGGAGACCATCCACACCCTGCGCTGGCACGCCGAGTTGATCGACAAGATCTACGACGCCACCGCACCGACCGGTTCGGGTGCCCTGACCCTGGTCGTGCGTGAGCCGATCGGCGTGGTCGGCCTGGTGCTGCCGTGGAACTTCCCGCTGCTGATGCTGGCCTGGAAAATCGGCCCGTCCCTGGCCGCCGGTTGCTCGATCGTGGTCAAGCCGGCCAAGGAAACCACCCTCACCGCCCTGCGCGTGGCCGAACTGGCGCACCAGGCCGGTATCCCGGCCGGCGTGTTCAACGTCGTGCCTGGCGGTGGCAAGGAAGTCGGCGAGCCCCTGGGCCGTCATGACGACGTGACCATGGTCAGCTTCACCGGCTCGACCGACACCGGTCGCCTGTTCCTGCAGTACGCAGCCGAGTCCAACCTCAAGCGCATCGTGCTGGAGCTGGGTGGCAAGAACCCGGCGGTGGTCATGGACGATGTCGAGGACCTGGACCGCGTGGCCCGTCACGTGGTCAACGGCGCCTTCTGGAACATGGGCGAGAACTGCTCGGCCTCCTCGCGCCTGATCGTCCACGAAGACATCAAGGACGCCCTGCTCGAGCGCATTGGCGTGCAACTGCGCGACTGGAGCCTGGGCGACCCGCTGGACCCGGCCAATCGCCTGGGTTCGCTGGTCAGCAAATCGCACTTCGAGAAAGTGCGCAGCTACATCGAGCAGGCCGCCGGCGACAAGATGTCGATCATCTTCGGTGGCAAGGCCGCCGACGGCTTCGTCGAGCCGACCGTGGTCGACAACGTGCCGTCCGACAACGCCCTGTTCCGTGAAGAGGTGTTCGGCCCGGTCTTGAGCGTGACCTCGTTCAAAACCCTCGACCAGGCGATCGAGCTGGCCAACGACACCATCTACGGCCTGGCCGCCTCGGCCTACACCGGCAGCCTGCGCAACGCGCTGCGCCTGTCGCGGGAGATCCGTGCCGGTATCGTCACCGTCAACAGCTTCGGCGAAGGCGATGCCTCGACGCCGTTCGGTGGCTACAAGCAGTCCGGTTTCGGTGGTCGCGACAAGTCGCAGTGGGCCCACGACCAGTACACCGAGCTGAAGACCATCTGGATCGACGCCAACTGATACACGCCACACTTACCCCCACACGCCGCAACAGCGGTGTGTGGGGATTCTGACCTCTCAGCCCCCTTCCCCACCTCATCGCCCAGCAACTTACTCAATATGCGATGCGACCGTACATGTGTGCGACGATCTGGAACATCCCTGGCGAATGCCCCTGCCTAGCGTACAAGACACCACCCGTTCCGGCTCCAGCCATCTGCAGTGGTTAAACTTCCCCGGCCCCCTGAAAGATGCATGTTCCACCTATCGGGTGTCTGGGGAAATTGAACCACTACGGTAACTGCTGGGACAACTCGGTGATGGAGCGCTTCTTCCTGAGCTTGAAAATGGAACGGGTGTGGCGGCGTGATTACGCCAACCATGGCGAGGCCATACGCGACATCACCGAATACATCGTTGGGTTTTACAACAACGAATGGCTGCACTCGAAACTGGGATATTTGCCACCGACTGCTTACGAGCAGACGATGGTGCCGAAATTACCTATCGAGGTGTCCGGGATTAGTTGACCACTACACGCACCGCCTTATCGGTCAAAGCCATGGAACTATCCTCCAATACAAGGGAGGAGATATCGGCTTGAAGGACTCGTAGGCTCTAGCGACAATTCGCCTTGGCCGACGCCCGAATTCGATGTACTTATTTCTGTACTTGTTGGGCGTGGCTAGCGATGGATTCCAGTGGAAGGCACTGGAACGAAAAAAGGAGCCGAAGCTCCTTTTTTTCAATGACTTACAGACTTCTGTGGCTGTCCATGGAACTCTGTAAATCCAGTAACTGGAGCGGGAAACGAGACTCGAACTCGCGACCCCGACCTTGGCAAGGTCGTGCTCTACCAACTGAGCTATTCCCGCGTCGTCTTGGTGATGCGCATTCTATAGAATCTACGCACCACGTCAACCCCTTGATTCAAAAAAGTTTTATTTATTTTCACCATTGATCCGCAGGTGCGGCCAGGCGGCCCGCAGATACTGAACCATCGACCACAGGGTCAGGCCCGCAGCGACCATCAACAGCGCATAGCCGACCACGACCCAGAAGCTGAGGGCCGAGGGGTTGGCCAGCAGGATCACCAGCGCCAGCATCTGCGCGGCGGTTTTCCATTTGCCCATCTTCGAAACCGCGACCTGTGCACGCGCACCGATCTCGGCCATCCACTCGCGCAGGGCCGACACCACGATCTCACGTCCAATGATCACCACCGCCGGAAAGGTCAGCCAGAAGTTGGCGTGCTCCTGCACCAGCAGGACCAGGGCCACCGCCACCATCAGTTTGTCGGCCACCGGGTCCAGGAAGGCACCGAATGGCGTGCTCTGTTCCAGGCGTCGTGCCAGGTAGCCATCGAGCCAGTCCGTTGCCGCGGCAAAGGCGAAAACCGAACTGGCCGCCAGGTAACTCCACTGGTACGGCAGGTAAAACAACAGAATGAAGATCGGGATAAGTACAACGCGCAGAACGGTGATCAGATTAGGGATATTCATCGGCACAACTGGCTACGAAGTGAAAGGGCATTCTACTCGCTGTGCAGACTGGCATAAATCAACTCTGCGAGCTTTTTGCTGATCCCCGGCGCCTTGGCGATCTCATCGATGCTGGCCCGGGACAGTTCCTGCAATCCACCGAAATGCTTGAGCAACTCACGCCGGCGTTTCGGCCCGACGCCGGCCACCCCTTCCAGGGTCGAGGTCCGCCGGGTCTTGCCGCGGCGCGCACGGTGGCCGGTGATAGCGAAACGGTGGGCCTCGTCGCGGATCTGCTGGATCAGGTGCAGCGCCGGCGAATCGCCCTTGAGGGTGAATTCGTGGGCCGCATCGTTGAGGTACAGGGTCTCGAAACCGGCCTTGCGCGTCGCGCCCTTGGCGACGCCGAGCAGGATCAGGTCCGGCACCGCCAGTTCGTTGAGTACGTCGCGAGCCATGGACAATTGCCCCTTGCCACCGTCCACCAGGAGGATATCCGGCAACTTGCCCTCCCCCTCCTTCAGCCGGCTGAAACGGCGGGTCAGCGCCTGGTGCATGGCCGCGTAGTCGTCGCCGGCCGTGACACCCTCGATATTATAGCGGCGGTAGTCGGATTTGATCGGCCCCTCCGGGCCGAACACCACGCAGGACGCCACCGTCGATTCGCCGCTGGAATGGCTGATGTCGTAGCACTCCAGGCGCTGCGGTGGCTCGTCCAGATCCAGCACCTCGGCCAGCGCGTCGAAGCGTGCCGCCACATGCTGGCGGTTGGCCAAGCGGGCGGTCAGGGCCTGTTCGGCGTTGGTCACCGCCAGTTGTTGCCAGCGCGCCCGGGTACCCCGTACCCGGTGACTGATGCTCAACTCGCGGCCGCGCAGTTCCTCGATGGCAGCGACCAGAGTCGGGAAGTCATCGTGGACCACGTTGACGATCAGTTCACTGGGCAGGTCGCGCTCGGGGCTGCTGATGAAGTACTGGCCGAGGAAGGCCGCCATGACTTCGGAAACGTCCTCATCGATGCCCACCTGCGGAAAGAAGTTCTTGCTGCCCAGGACCCGCCCGCCCCGCACGCTGATCAGGTGCACGCAGGCACCACCCGGGTTGACGAAGGCGGCGATGACATCGACGTCGCCATTGCCGCCTTCCATGCTCTGCTGGTCCTGCACACGGCGCAGCAGCGCGATCTGATCGCGCAGCTCAGCCGCCTTCTCGAAGTCGAGGGTGCTGGCCGCCTGTTCCATGCCGGCATTGAGCTCATCGCTCAGGGCATTGCTGCGCCCTTCGAGGAACATCACCGAATGGCGGACATCCTCGGCGTATTCCCGGGGCTCGACCAAGCCGACACAGGGCGCCTTGCAGCGCTTGATCTGGTACTGCAGGCATGGCCGGGTGCGGTTCTTGTAGTAACTGTCCTCGCACTGGCGCACATGGAAGGTTTTCTGCAACAGCGCCAGACTCTCGCGAATCGCCCCGGCGCTCGGATACGGCCCGAAATACTTGCCCTTGAGCTTCTTCGCCCCACGGTGAATGCTCAGGCGCGGATAGTCCCCGTCCGAGAGGAAGACATAGGGGTAGGACTTATCGTCGCGCAACAGGATGTTGTAGGGCGGGCGCCACTCCTTGATCAGCGTCTGCTCCAGCAGCAACGCCTCGGTTTCGTTGGCGGTGATGGTGGTCTCGACCTGGGCGATACGCGCCACCAGGGCGGCGGTCTTCGGCGCGAGGCCGGTCTTGCGGAAATAGCTGGCGAGGCGATTCTTCAGGTTCTTGGCCTTGCCCACGTACAGCAGGCGTGCATCGCTGTCGAACATGCGATACACACCGGGACGGCCACTGCAGGTAGAAAGAAAAGCGCTGGAATCGAACGGTTCAGTCATTGTCAGCCGGCATCGACCATGCCATGGCGCACGGCCAGAAGCGTCAACTCGACATCACTGCTGACCGACAGCTTCTCGAAGATCCGGTAACGGTAGGTATTGACGGTTTTCGGTGACAGACACAGCTTGTCGGAAATGATCTGCACCTTCTGGCAGCCGACGATCATCAGGGCGATCTGAATTTCCCGTTCGGACAAGGCATCGAACGGCGATTCGCTGGCCGGCTGGAACGACTTGAGCGCCATCTGCTGGGCGATCTGCGGGCTGATGTAACGCTGCCCGGCGAACACCAGGCGAATCGCCTGGACCATTTCCGCCAGCCCCGCGCCCTTGGTCAGGTAGCCCGAGGCCCCGGCCTGCATCAACCGCGTCGGGAACGGATCCTCCTCGCACACGGTGACCGCCACGACCTTGATATCAGGGTGGCTACGCAGCAATTTGCGCGTTGCTTCAAGGCCGCCGATACCCGGCATCTTGACGTCCATCAGCACGACATCCGGCTTGAGCTCCCGCGTTTTCAGCAGGGCCTGCTCTCCCGACTCCGCCTGTCCCACAACCTGCAGGCCATCGATGTCGGCAAGCATCCGGGTAATGCCTGTACGCACAAGATCATGGTCATCGACAACTAGCACCCTAATCAAGCAGACACCTCGCGAATATGGTCTTATCAGATTATTGACCACCTTAGCAAAAAACCGGCGGCCAGACCTAGCGGCAAGCGTCACATAAGAGTGTCATTGCGCTCTGGGCGCCTGTGACGTCGATGGGGGGGGAGGACCGCTTCTCAGCGGTCTTGCGGGTCCCTGCGACCCTTGGCACCGTAGGAGCCGACCGCTTCGGCCAGCGTCGTGGTCAGTTGGCTGATCGCCTCCTGGTCAGCCTTGCGCAGGCTGCGGTAGCTGCCCAGCACCTTCTCTTCGCTGGAGCTGAGATTGTCGATCAGCGTCGGCGTCCGGTTGCCGGTCAGGACATACAGCACATCGACCCCACGCTCGGCCACCCGCGACAGGTAGTCGGCCTTCGGCGCGCGATCGCCGCTCTCGTATTTGCCCTGGGCGTTGGCTTCAACGCCACCGATTTCGCCAAAAGCCTTCTGCGACAATCCAAGTCGCTCCCTCTCTTGTCGTAACCGGGAACCAATTCCACTCATTTGGATGTAATATCCCAAGTCATGCACCCTTAAAGGGGGTGAATTCAACAAAATTAAACAAAATTGAACGGTTTTGAACTATGCCCGGTATTCGCACCGCTGCACAAGCCAAGGCTTGGCTGGAACATCAAGGAAAATCGGTTCAGGAGTTTGCACGCGAGCATGGCGTCGATCCGGCAACCACCTATCAAGTGCTCGCCGGGCGCAAAAAGGGACGCCGCGGGGAAGCCCATAAGGTGGCGGTCCTGCTGGGCATGAAGGACGGAATCATCCTCGACGACAACGATCGGAGCGAGGAATAGGCCCCCGCGTTTGAGTCCAGTATGCGCCTCGAAATATCGAGGAGTAAGCTCAATCCGAAAATACTATCAGCCGATTCCACCGCTCGACTTCACAGCCCCGACACTCATGCGAAAGAAGCACTCGTCCTCCCCTACGACCTCCAGCCCCATACGCTCGTAAAGCCGCCTGGCGGGATTGCTCTTGAACACGGTCAAGCGCACCTCCGGCCGCCCTTCCCTGAAAGCGATGTCACGCGCCTGGATGATCAGCCAGCCACCCAAGCCTCGCCCACGCCCCGCTTCGATCAGTTGCAACTCGCGGATATACAGCGCCCTGGCGTCCCGACTGAAGCTGACGAAACCCAGCACCTGCTCACCTTCGCACAACAGGGCGTTCTGCCGTCCGGCCCAGGCGATATCGAAGGCTTCCTCCTGCCAGAGCAGATCGTACTCGCAGTAGTAGGCCATCATGTTCCTGCGCGTCAGCGTCCGGGCGAACGCCAGGTCCGCCTCGGTAGCCGGGCGAAAACGCCAATCCCGGGTCACAGCCCCTCCACTTCAACCACCTCGCCCTGCCACGTGCCGTCGACACGTCGACCGATCACCAGCACATCCCCCATCCCAGCGGCAGCCGCTACCCGTCGCCCGCCTGCCGCCCAGATCGCACTGCGCCCCGCCGCCGCCCAGCCGCCGGTGGTCCCACCGTGGTTGGCCATCAGCACAGCCATGTCGTGCTCACGGGCATACCCCTGGAGCAACGCACTGTCGGCGGCGTAACCGTTCTTGCTGATCAGCACGCCTGATGCATACAGGTTAGCGCCAGATCGGGCGGCCTGGAGGGCATGGCTGGCGTGGGAAAAGTCAGCACAAACCGACAGAGCGACAGTGTCGGCGCCGAGGGCCAAGGCAGCGCCTCCCGCCCCCGGGCTAAACACCTGTTCCTCGCCTTCGTGCAGATGCTGTTTGCTGTAGAGCTGCCGGGAGCCCTCGGCGTTGAAAGTCAGCGCGCCGATCAGCAGCGGGTCGGCGGGAGACCGGCGAATCGGCAGGCCGACCACGGTCACCAGTCGCAGCTCGCGCGCCAGATCGGACAAGGGTTGCAATACCTCCGCATCCGGGGTGATCGCCAGTGCCGCCGCCAGGCTCGGCTCATAGCCGGTCAGCGACAGTTCGGGAAATACCAGCAGTTGCACGCCCCGCTCCGCCGCCTGCTGCATGAAACGCAGGTGCCGCTGGAGGTTGCCCTGCAGATCACCGGCTAGAGAGCAGGACTGAGCGGCGGCAATGGTCAGGACGGTCATGGGCATGCCTGATGATCGAGTAGGAAATGTCCGGTGAGTTTGTCATAAAACGTTTAATTTGTTTAAGCCATAGCGACTGCGGGGCGCGATCCATAGAAATTTCTGATTGAACAGCGTCCCATGGCTCTAGTAAGCTCGGGACATTCCATCGGAGACGCGCCATGCCCACCCTTCATTCCATGCCTTGCCAGACTGCCAGCGCCCTGCGCTTGCCAGTGGCTGCCTGGGTGAAAACCGCCGGCGCATCCGCAGGCTTTTATTTTGGGTACTGGTTTAGCCACTGGCGCGCCTGATACCCAACCGGCGCCCACTACTCAAGGGGTCGCCTACCAGAGAATCAACAACCCCCGGTCGGCCTCCCGACCGGGGGTTTTGTTTTTCCAGGGCTTCAGTTTTACGCAAACCGTTTCAACAGACATTTCGAATCGAGGAAGACCGACATGAACTACGCCACCTATTACCGCTACGAACTCACCACCGCCTGGCGATTTACCAACCTCCGCTCGGGACAGCACGCCGCCTCCGAACGGTCACTCACAGGTGGCAAGCACACACTCGCAGCCCATCCGGCTGATTGTCGAACACCGCAATAGGGCCGCGCGCGGGAAGACCCGCCGCCTGCCCAAGGAACCCCGAACATGAATTCGTCTCTCTGCGCCTTGCCACTGTCCACCCTGTCGTCCGCCAACGAGCCGCTGACCCAGCGCCTGCCGACGGCCCTGCAACTCAAGCAGCACCTGCCCCTCAACACCACACTCAGCGACCAGGTCGCCCGCCACCGCCAGGCCATACGTGCCATCCTCGACGGTGAGGACCCGCGCCTGCTGATGATCGTCGGCCCCTGCTCGATCCACGACCCGCAATCGGCCCTCGAATACGCCGGCCACCTGGCGAGCCTGGCGAACGACGTCAGCGACCAGATGCTGCTGGTCATGCGCGCCTATGTCGAAAAGCCGCGCACCACGGTCGGCTGGAAAGGCCTGGCCTACGACCCGCACCTGGATGGCAGCGACGACATGGCCGGCGGCCTGGCGCTGTCCCGCGAACTGATGCGCGAGATGCTGCGCATGGGCCTGCCGATCGCCACCGAATTGCTGCAGCCCATGGCGGCCAGCTACTTCGACGACCTGCTGAGCTGGGTCGCGATCGGCGCACGGACCACCGAGTCGCAAATCCATCGGGAAATGGCCAGCGGCCTGCCGATGCCCGTGGGGTTCAAGAATGGCACCGACGGCGGTGTCGGCATCGCCAGCGATGCCATGCGTTCGGCGGCGCACCCGCACCGGCATTTCGGGGTCGACAGCCAGGGGCACCCGGCGATCATCCAGACCGCGGGCAACCCCGACACCCACCTGGTGTTGCGCGGCGGCCATCGTGGCCCGAACTACGATGCCCGCAGCATCGCCCTGGCCCGGGCGGGCCTGGAGAAGCAGGGCATTGCGAGCCGGATGATGGTCGATTGCAGCCATGCCAACAGTGGCAAGGACCCGCTGCGCCAGCCGGCGGTGTTCGCCGAGGTGCTGGAACAGCGTCTGCAGGGTGACCGTTCGCTGATCGGCATGATGCTGGAGAGCCATCTGTTCGAGGGCTGCCAGCCGTTGAGCCCGTCCCTCAAGTACGGCGTGTCGATCACCGATGGCTGCCTGGGCTGGGAAGCGACCGAGCAGTTGCTGCGTAGCGCGGCGCAGCGGTTGCGGGAGCAGGCGTCCTGCAAGGCGGTGAGTGCCTGACAGGCCCCGTTCGCGGGCAAGCCGGGCCGCCGTCGAGGAACTTTGCCGGGAAAAAGCCGCCTGAATCCGGTAGGCTCAACATTTTACCCAAAGGAGTACCTCACCATGGCCCGAGCCACTGCCCGCCACATCCTGGTTGCCACTGAAGCCAAGTGCAACGAACTCAAGGCCCAGATCGAAGGCGGCGCCGACTTCGCCGAGATCGCCAAGGCCAACTCCACCTGCCCTTCCAGCCGTGACGGCGGCAACCTGGGTTCCTTCGGCCCGGGCCAGATGGTCAAGGAATTCGACACCGTGGTGTTCAGCGCGCCGATCAACACCGTGCAAGGCCCGGTGAAAACCCAGTTCGGCTACCACCTGCTGGAAGTCACCAGCCGCCAGGACTGATCGCTCTGCCCGGGGCTGCCCGCCGGGGCGGTTCCCATGGCAGCGCCTCTCCCGTGGCGGGGCCACCCGCCACCGGGGGAAATGCGAGATCGCTTGCAATCCCACTTTCACACCGTCCTCAAGGCTGACGATGCGACTGGTTCTCTCCCTGACATTCGGCACCCTGGCCCTGTTCGCCAGCGTCGCCCACGCCGCTCCCGCGCAACACGCCCTGACGGTCTACGGCGAGCCGCCCAAGTACCCGGCCAGCTTCAGCCACTTCGACTACGCCAACCCCGACGCCCCCAAGGGCGGCAGCCTCAAGCGCTCGGCCATCGAGATCGGCCAGTTCGACCATGTGCTGCCCTATATCGACAAGGGCATCGGCGTCTCGCAGATCGACGGCTATATCTATTCACCGCTGGCGGTGCGCTCCCTCGACGAGCCCTACACCGTCTACGGCCTGGTCGCACAGAAGATGCAGCGCTCCGATGACGGCCTGTCGCTGCGCTTCTTCCTCAACCCCAAGGCCCGCTTCGCCGACAACACGCCGATCACCGCCGAGGACGTGCGCTACACCTTCAACCTGCTGATGACCCAGGGCAGCCTGAGCTACCGCATGCAGTTCGAAGGCATCAAGGACGTGGTGGTCGAATCGCCGACCCAGGTCCGCTTCGATTTCAGGAACACCGAGAACCGCTCGCTGCCGCTGGATATCGCCACCCTGCCGGTGCTGCCGGAACACTGGTGGAAAACCCGCGACTTCGCCGACGGCGGCGGTTACGAGGCCCCGCTGGGCAGCGGCCCCTACCGGGTGAGCAAGGTCGACTCCGGTCGCAGCATCACCTTCACCCGCAACCCCGACTGGTGGGGCAAGGACCTGCCGGTCAGCCGCGGCCTGTACAACTTCGACCGCTTCAGCATCGAGTACTTCGGCGACACCGACGTGGCCCGCCAGGTGCTGCGGGGCGGTGCCTACGACTACAACCGCGAATTCTCCGCCACCGCCTACTCCATCGGCTACGACAGCCCGGCGCTGAGCGACGGCCGGCTGCAGAAGGCGCAACTGGCCCAGGAGTCGCCACAGACGGCCCAGGGCTACGTGTTCAATCTGCAGAAGCCGATCTTCCAGGATCGCCGGGTACGTCAGGCCCTGGCCATGCTCTGGGACTTCGAGTGGAGCAACCGGCAGATGATGCGCAACATGTATGTGCGCCAGCAGAGCTTCTTCTCCAACACGCCACTGGCGGCCCGTGAGCTGCCGGACCAGGCCGAACTGGCGATCCTCGAACCGTTGCGCGGACAGATTCCCGACGAGGTCTTCACCCAGGTCTTCGAGGCGCCCAGGACCGACGCCAGCGGCAACCTGCGGGACAAGCAGTTGCAGGCCCTGGCCCTGCTGGAGCAGGCCGGCTGGAAGCCCAGGGGGGATCAGTTGGTCAACGCCCAGGGCGAGCCGCTGAGCTTCACCTTCCTCAATGCCCAGAACGGCATGGAACGCCTGCTGCTGCCCTACAAGCGCAACCTGGCGCAGATCGGCATCCGCATGGACATCCGCCGCATCGACCCCTCGCAGTACGTCAACCGCCTCAAGGACCGCGACTACGACATGATCGTCAGCGGCTACCCGGTGACCACCTCGCCGGGCATCGAGCTGTACAATTTCTTCGGCTCCAAGGCGGCCACCGACCCGGGCTCGAACAACTTCATGGCCCTGCAGAACCCCGCCGTGGACAGCCTGATCAACGGCCTGGTGAAAGCCGACACCCAGAAGCGGATGCTCAGCTACGCCCATGCCCTGGACCGGGTGCTGCAGTGGAACTACTACTGGATTCCCAACTACTACCCGCCGGGCATCTCCACGGTGTGGTGGAACCGCTTTGGTATCCCGACGATACAGGCCAGCAACGACGCGGCCATCGAGACCTGGTGGGAAATCAGCCCGACCCCGCTGACCAACGAACAGATGACCGCCGAACTGATCAGGCGCGGCCATGACGGAGGGCACCGCTGATGCCGGCCTACATCCTGCGGCGCCTGCTGCTGATCATCCCGACGCTGCTGATCATCCTGCTGGTCAACTTCGTGATCGTCCAGGCCGCGCCCGGTGGCCCGGTGGAACAGGCCATCGCCCGCCTGCAGGGCCTGGGCAGCGCGGGTGCGGTCGGCACCGGCGGTGGTGACGGGCTGCACGGCTCATCCCGCGCCAGCCGCGGCCTCGACCCCAAGCTGATCGCCGATATCGAGCGCCAGTACGGTTTCGACAAGCCGGCACCGGAGCGCTTCTGGCTGATGCTCAAGAGCTACGCCCGCCTCGACTTCGGCAAGAGCTTCTTCCGTGGCGCCCAGGTCACCGACCTGATCCTGGAGAAGATGCCGGTAACCATCTCGCTCGGCCTCTGGGCCACGCTGATCACCTACCTGGTGTCGATTCCCCTCGGCATCCGCAAGGCGGTCCGGCACGGCAGCCGCTTCGACATCTGGAGCAGCACCGCGATCATCCTCGGCTACGCCATGCCGGCGTTCCTGTTCGCCATGCTGCTGATCGTGCTGTTCGCCGGCGGCACCTCGCTGAACTGGTTTCCGGTGCGCGGCCTGGTCTCGGACAACTTCGACCAGTTGTCGACGCTGGGCAAGATCGCCGACTACTTCTGGCACCTGGTGCTGCCGGTGACCTCGCTGGTCATAGGCGGTTTCGCCACCCTGACGATCCTGACCAAGAACTCGTTTCTCAACGAGATCACCCGCCAGTACGTGGTCACCGCCCGGGCCAAGGGCCTGAGCGAACGCCGGGTGCTCTACGGCCATGTGTTTCGCAACGCCATGCTGCTGGTGGTCTCGGGCATTCCCCAGGCCTTCATCAGCGTGTTCTTCGCCGGTTCCCTGCTGATCGAGGTGATCTTCTCCCTCGACGGCCTCGGCCGCATGAGCTACGAAGCGGCGGTGTCGCGCGACTACCCGGTGGTGTTCGGCTCGCTGTTCATCTTCACTCTGTTCGGCCTGCTGATAAAACTGATCGGCGACCTCTGCTATACCCTGGTCGACCCGCGTATCGACTTCGCCGCGAGGAACGCCTGATGCTGCGACTTTCCCCCGTGAGCCGGCGCCGGCTCGACCGGTTCAAGGCCAACCGCCGCGGCTGGTGGTCGTTGTGGCTGTTCGCCGCGCTGTTCGCACTGAGCCTGGGCGGCGAGCTGATCGCCAACGACAAGCCGCTGGTGCTCAGCTACCAGGGCTCGCTGTATTTCCCGGTGTTCAAGCGCTACACCGAACAGGAGTTCGGCGGCCAACTGCCGTTCCAGGCCGACTACCGCAGCGACTACGTGCGCCAGCTGATCACCCGCGATGGCGGCTGGATGCTGTTCCCGCCGATCCCCTTCAGCGCCGACACGCCCAACTACGACCTCAACAAGCCGGCGCCCAGCCCACCGACCACGGTGAACTGGCTGGGCACCGACGACCAGGCCCGCGACGTGCTGGCGCGGGTGATCTTCGGCGCGCGGGTGTCGATCCTGTTCGCCCTGGCCCTGACCGCCATCAGCGCACTGATCGGCATCGCCGCCGGCGCCCTGCAGGGCTACTACGGCGGCTGGGTCGACCTGCTCGGCCAGCGCCTGCTGGAGGTCTGGTCCGGGCTGCCGGTGCTGTACCTGCTGATCATCCTCTCGGGCTTCGTCGAGCCGAACTTCTGGTGGCTGCTGGGGATCATGGCGCTGTTCTCCTGGCTGGCGCTGGTCGACGTGGTGCGCGCCGAGTTCCTCCGTGGGCGCAACCTGGAGTACGTCAAGGCCGCTCGTGCCCTGGGCCTGAACGACCGCAAGATCATCCTGCGGCACATCCTGCCCAACGCCATGAACGCGACCCTGAGCTACCTGCCGTTCATTCTCACCGGCGCCATCTCGACCCTCACCGCCCTGGACTTCCTCGGCTTCGGCATGCCCGCCGGCAGCGCCTCGCTGGGCGAACTGATCGGCCAGGGCAAACAGAACCTGCAAGCCCCGTGGCTGGGATTCACCGCCTTTTTCACCCTGGCGCTGATTCTCTCGCTGCTGGTCTTTATCGGCGAGGCGCTGCGTGATGCCTTCGACCCCCGCTCATGAACCAGGCCCGCGCCATGACCGACAACCTGATTGAAATCCGCCACCTGAGCGTCGCCTTCGGCGGCCAGCCCGTGGTCCGCGACCTGTGCCTGGACATCCGCGCCGGCGAGTGCCTGGCGCTGGTCGGCGAGTCCGGTTCGGGCAAGTCGGTCACCGCCCATTCGATCCTGCAGTTGCTGCCACAGACCGGCTGCCAGGCCAGCGGCAGCGTGCGTTATCGCGGCCAGGAACTGCTCGGCGCCGACCACGCTACCCTGCGCCAGATTCGCGGCGACCGCATCGCCATGATCTTCCAGGAGCCGATGACCTCGCTGAACCCACTGCACACGGTGCAAAAGCAGATCGGCGAAACCCTGATGCTGCACAAGGGCCTGGGCGGCAAGGCAGCCCAGGCGCGGATCCTCGAACTGCTGGAACTGGTGGGTATCCAGAAACCCCGGGAACGGCTCAAGGCCTATCCCCATCAACTCTCCGGCGGCCAGCGCCAGCGGGTGATGATCGCCATGGCCCTGGCCTGCGAGCCGGAACTGCTGATCGCCGACGAGCCGACCACCGCCCTCGACGTCACCGTGCAGCGCAAGATCCTGCTGCTGCTCAAGTCACTGCAACAACGCCTGGGCATGTCGCTGCTGCTGATCAGCCACGACCTCAACCTGGTACGCAGCATCGCCCAGCGGGTCTGCGTGATGAAGGCCGGGGAAAGCGTCGAGCAGGCCGACTGCGAAACCCTGTTCAACCAGCCGCAACACCCCTACAGCCGCCTGCTGCTGGATGCCGAGCCAGCGGGCGAAGCGCTGGCCCTGGGCGACAGCGAAAGCGTGCTGCAGGTCGATGAGCTGCGCGTGCGCTTCCAGATCGGCGGTGGATGGCTGCGGCGCAAGGAATACCTGCAGGCGGTGGACGGCATCAGCCTCTGCGTGCAGCGCGGCAAGACTCTGGGCATCGTCGGCGAGTCCGGCTCGGGCAAGTCGACCCTCGGCCAGGCGATCCTGCGGCTGCTCGACGCCCAGGGCAGCATCCGCTTCCGGGGCCAGGCCCTCGACGGCCTGAACCAGAAACAGCTGCGACCGTGGCGCAAGCAGATGCAGGTGGTGTTCCAGGACCCGTTCGGCAGCCTCAGCCCGCGCCTGTCGGTGGCGCAGATCATCAGCGAGGGGATCGAGGTGCACTGCCCCGGTACCGCCGCCGAACACGAGGCGCAGGTGATCCGCGCCCTCGAGGAGGTCGGCCTCGACCCGCAGAGCCGTCATCGCTATCCCCATGAGTTCTCCGGCGGCCAGCGCCAGCGGATCGCCATTGCCCGCGCCCTGGTGCTCAAGCCGGCGCTGATCCTGCTCGACGAGCCGACCTCGGCCCTCGACCGCACCGTGCAGAAGCAGGTGGTCGCCCTGCTGCGCGACCTGCAGGCCAAGCATGGCCTGACCTACCTGTTCATCAGCCATGACCTGTCGGTGGTCCGCGCCCTGGCTCATGACCTGATCGTGGTCAAGGACGGCCAGGTGGTCGAACAGGGCAGCACCTGCGCGGTGTTCGACCACCCGCAGCACCCCTACACCCGGGAGCTGCTGGCCGCGACCTTGACGCACACCGCCCCCCTGAACTGCCCGTGAGCCAGACGCCGATGAACGACCGTGAAAGCCTCAAGGACTACCAGCGGGTCCGCTTGCTGGCGATTCGCTCGCTGTTCGAGAACATCGAGCAGTCCAGCGAAGGCACGGTGATCGTCGACCGCGATGCGCGGATCGTCTGGATGAACGAACGGTACGCCAAGCGCTTTGGCCTCTCCAGCGCCGAACAGGCCATCGGCCAACCCTGCGAAAGGGTGATCCCCGGCAGCCTGCTGCGCGAAGTGGTGCGCACCGGCCGGCCGATCCTGCTGGACCTGCAGGACATGCCCAAGGAACCGCTGGTGGTGATGCGCCTGCCGGTTCACGACGACGCTGGCGCGGTGATCGGCGCCATCGGCTTTGCCCTGTTCGGCGAGTTGAACAGCCTGTCGCCGCTGCTCAAGCGCTACCAGAGCATGCAGGAAGAACTGGCATCGACCCGCTCGCTGCTGCGGGCCCGACAGACCAAGTACAACTTCGCCCACTTCATCGGTACCAGCGCGGCGAGCCTGGAAGTCAAGCGCCGCGCCCGCCGCAGCGCCAGCACCGACTCACCGGTCCTGCTGCTGGGCGAAACCGGTACCGGCAAGGAGTTGCTGGCCCACGCCATCCACAGCGCCTCGCCACGGGCGCACAAGGCATTCGTCAGCATCAACAGCGCGGCAATTCCGGAAACCCTGCTGGAGGCGGAGTTCTTCGGGACAGCCCCGGGCGCCTTCACCGGCGCCGACCGCAAGGGCCGCCCCGGCAAGCTGCAGATCGCCCAGGGCGGCACGCTGTTCCTCGACGAGATCGGCGACATGCCGCTGCCCCTGCAGAGCAAGCTGCTGCGGGTATTGCAGGAGAAGGAATTCGAGCCGGTCGGTTCCAACGAAGTGTTGCGCAGCGACGTGCGGGTGATCGCCGCGACCTCCACCGACCTGGAGGCGGCGATCCGGCGTGGCGAATTCCGCGCCGACCTGTATTACCGCCTCAATGTCCTGCCGATCAACGTGCCGCCGCTGCGCGAGCGCCTGGAGGATCTACCGGCGCTGAGCGAGGTGATCCTCGAGGAACTCGATAGCCACCATGAGTTGACCGCCGAGGCCCTGGAGCTGCTGGGGCAGCATGCCTGGCCGGGCAATATCCGCGAGTTGCGCAACGTGCTGGAGCGCGCCGCGCTGCTGGGGGATACTCAGGTGCTGGGGGCTGCCGACATTCGTGGGGCGATTGGTACCTTCAGCCCGCTGGAGCGGGCGCCGGTTCCTGTCATGGCAGCGCCTGGGAACGAAACTTTCAGCGCCGCCCGTGAGCGCTTCGAACGACAACTGATCGAGGCAACCCTGGCGCAATGCGGCGGCAAGGTCGTGGAAGCCGCACGGCAACTGGGGCTGGGGCGCTCGACGCTGTACAAGAAAATGGTGGCGCTGGGCATCAGCGAGTCTCAATAAAGAGACACCCGTCTAATTCTAGAGACAAACACTCATCGAACGGCCAACACTTCCCTGTAGGAGCCGGGTTTGCCCGCGAATACAGGCAACGCGGCCTCCAGACAGACCGCGTTATCGTTCTTCGCGGGCAAGCCCGGCTCCTACAAGGGGAGCGTCGCCTGCAGAATCGTCTCTCTTTAGAGACAACCCCAAGGAAAATCACTCGAAAAATAAAAAATATCATTATTTTTCAATGAGTTAATGAAATGGCACGAAACTCGCTATTTCCACTGGAGATTCAGACCTAACCTACAAAAATAACAATTGGAGACACACCATGAGTGTGATCATCACCCTCGCAGCCCTGGCGTTGCTGATGCTGGCCGCCTACCGAGGCTACAGCGTCATCCTGTTTGCCCCCATCGCCGCCCTCGGCGCTGTCCTGTTCACCGACCCTGCCGCTGTCGCGCCCGCCTTCACCGGGGTGTTCATGGACAAGATGGTCGGTTTCATCAAGCTCTACTTCCCGGTATTCCTGCTCGGCGCGGTGTTCGGCAAGCTGATCGAGCTGTCGGGTTTCTCCCGCTCCATCGTCGCCGCCGCCATCGGCCTGCTCGGCACCCGCCAGGCCATGCTGGTGATCGTGCTGGTCTGCGCCCTGCTGACCTATGGCGGTGTCTCGCTGTTCGTGGTGGTATTCGCGGTCTATCCGTTCGCCGCCGAGATGTTCCGCCAGAGCAACATCCCCAAGCGCCTGATCCCGGCGACCATCGCCCTCGGCGCATTCTCCTTCACCATGGACGCCCTGCCCGGCACGCCGCAGATCCAGAACATCATTCCCAGCACCTTCTTCAACACCACCGCCTGGGCCGCACCCTGGCTGGGCGTGATCGGTACGGTGTTCGTGTTCTGCGCCGGCATGCTGTTCCTGCAACGCCAGCGCAACAAGGCCCAGGTCGCCGGCGAAGGCTACGGCACGCAGTTGCGCAACGAGCCGGAAACCGCCGAGGACATTCGCCTGCCCAACCCCTGGATCGCCCTCTCGCCGCTGCTGCTGGTGGGCCTCATGAACCTGCTGTTCACTCGCTGGATTCCCGTCTGGTACGGCAAGACCCACACCCTCAGCCTGCCCGGCATGGCCGCGCCGGTGCAGACCGAAGTCGCCAAGCTCACCGCCATCTGGGCGGTCCAGGCGGCGCTGCTGGTGGGCATCCTGGTGGTGCTGGCGTTCGGCTTCCGGGCGATTCGCAGCAAGCTGGCCGAAGGCAGCAAGAGCGCGGTCAGCGGCGCCCTGCTGGCGGCGATGAACACCGCCTCGGAATACGGTTTCGGTGCGGTGATCGCCTCGTTGCCGGGTTTTCTGGTATTGGCCGACGGGCTCAAGAGCATTCCCAATCCGTTGGTCAACGAAGCCATTACCGTGACCCTGCTGGCCGGGATCACCGGCTCCGCCTCCGGCGGCATGAGCATCGCCCTGGCGGCCATGGCCGACAGCTTCGTCAGTGCCGCCCACGCCGCGAACATTCCGCTGGAAGTGCTGCACCGGGTCGCCGCCATGGCCAGCGGTGGCATGGACACCCTGCCGCACAACGGCGCGGTGATCACCCTGCTGGCCGTGACCGGGCTGACCCACCGCGAAGCCTATAAAGATATTTTCTGCATCACGCTGATCAAGACCCTGGCGGTATTCGTGGTGATCGCCACGTTCTACGCCACCGGCATCGTCTGAGGAAACGACTATGAGTCTCAAAGGAAAAACCGCCCTGGTCACCGGCTCCACCAGCGGCATCGGCCTGGGCATCGCCCTGGGCCTGGCCAGGGCCGGCGCCGACCTGATCCTCAACGGCTTCGGCGACGCCAGCGCGGTGCTCGCCGAGGTCCGCCGGTTCGGCGGCAAGGTTGGCCACCACCCGGCCGATGTCAGCGACCCGGCGCAGATCGCCGACATGTTCGCCTATGCCGAACGGGAGTTCGGCGGTGTCGATATCCTGGTCAACAACGCCGGCATCCAGCACGTCGCACCGGTGGAGGCGTTCCCGGTGGAGCGCTGGGACTCGATCATCGCGATCAACCTGTCCTCGGTGTTCCATGCCACCCGCCTGGCCCTGCCGGGCATGCGCGCCAAGGGCTGGGGGCGAATCGTCAACATCGCTTCGGTGCATGGGCTGGTCGGCTCCGTGGGCAAGGCCGCCTATGTCGCGGCCAAGCATGGGGTGATCGGCCTGACCAAGGTGGTCGGCCTGGAGACCGCCACCGGCAATGTCACCTGCAATGCCATCTGCCCCGGCTGGGTGCTGACGCCGCTGGTGCAGAAACAGATCGATGACCGGGCCGCTGCCGGCGTCGACCCGCAGCAGGCGCAGCATGACCTGCTGGCGGAGAAACAGCCGTCGCTGGAATTCGTCACCCCACCGCAGTTGGGCGAGCTGGTATTGTTCCTCTGCAGCGAGGCCGGTAGCCAGGTGCGGGGCGCGGCGTGGAATATCGATGGCGGGTGGTTGGCGCAGTAGCCTGGATGGTTGGCGGCCTTGAGGGCGCCTTCGCGGGCAAGCCCTGCTCCTACAGAAGTGAGGCGAGCCCAGGACTTGCACACGACACCAACCTGTAGGAGCAGGGCTTGCCCGCGAAGAGGCCCGCATTAACAGCACAAAATAAAAAGGGAACCCCATGTCAGAAGTCTTGTGGCGCCCCAGCGCAGAACGCATCGAAAAGACCCGTATCGAAGCCTTCCGGCGCTTCGTCAATCACCGTCACGACCTGCAGATCACCGACTACCCGGCCCTGCACCGCTTCAGCATCGAGCGCCGCGAGGACTTCTGGCAGGCCATCGTCGACTTCTTCGATGTCGAATTCCACACCCCGCCCAGCCGCGTGCTGAGCGAAGAGCAGCACATGCCCAGCGCCCGCTGGTTCCCCGAGGCGACGCTGAACTTCGCCGAACACCTGCTGCGCCGCCGCGACGACCATCTGGCGGTGGTCGCGGTCAGCGAGGACGGGCGCCGGGAAACCCTCACCCACGCCGAACTGGCCGCCCATGTCGCTGGCCTGCAACAACGTCTGCGCGAGGCCGGTGTCGGCGTCGGCGACCGGGTCGCGGCGTGCATGCCGAACACCTGGCAAACCCTGGTGGGCATGCTTGCCACCACCAGCCTGGGCGCGATCTGGTCCTGCTGCTCGCCGGACTTCGGCACCCACGGCGTGATCGACCGGTTCGGCCAGATCGAGCCCAAGGTGCTGATCGCCTGCGCCGGCTACCGCTATGCCGGCAAGGAGCTGGAGCAGAGCGCCAAGCTCAACGAAATCCTCGAGCACCTGCCCTCGCTGCAGCAACTGCTGGTGGTGCCCTACGCGCATTCCCAGGCACGCGCCGAGGACTTCCGGACCCACGCCAGGGTGAACCTGTGGCAGGACTTCTACCAACCCGGCGGCGAGCCGTATTTCGTCCCGGTGCCCTTCGCCCAGCCGCTGTACATCCTCTACTCCAGCGGCACCACCGGCGTGCCCAAGTGCATCGTCCACAGCACCGGCGGCGTGTTGCTGCAACATCTCAAGGAACACGGCCTGCATGTCGACCTCGGGCCTGGCGACTGCCTGTTCTACTACACCACTTGTGGCTGGATGATGTGGAACTGGCTGGTGTCGGCGCTGGCGGTCGGTGCCACGGTGGTGCTGTATGACGGCTCGCCCTTCCATCCCGGCCCGCAGCGCCTGCTCGACCTGATCGACGACGAGGGCATCAGTGTCTTCGGCACCAGCCCGAAATACCTGGCCGCCCTTGAACAGGCCGGGCTCAGCCCACGGCAGACGCACCGGCTGACCCGCCTCAAGACCATTCTCTGCACCGGCTCGCCGCTGTCGCCCCACAGCTACGACTACGTCTACCGGGAAATCAAGGCCGAGCTGTGCCTGTCGTCGATGTCCGGCGGCACCGATATCGTCTCCTGCTTCGTCAGCGGCAACCCGGTGCTGCCGGTCACTCGCGGCCAGATGCAGTGCAAGAGCCTGGGCATGGCCGTCGAGGTCTGGAACGACCAGGCCCAGCCGCTGCACGGCGAAAAGGGCGAACTGGTCTGCACCCGGCACTTTCCGGCGATGCCGGTCGGGCTATGGAACGATCCGCAGCAGGAGAAACTCATGGCCTCCTATTTCAGCCTGTTCCCCGGGGTCTGGGCCCAGGGCGACTACGCCGAGGAGCTGGAGGGCGGCGGCCTGATGATCCACGGCCGCTCCGATGCCGTGCTCAACCCCGGCGGCGTGCGCATCGGTACGGCGGAGATCTATCGGCAGGTGGAAAAGGTCGAGGCGGTGGTGGAAAGCCTCACCATCGGCCAGCAATGGCAGAACGACGTGCGGGTGGTGCTGTTCGTGCGCCTGCAGGAGGGCGTAGCGCTCGACGATGCCCTGCTGCAGCAAATCCGCCAGGTGATCCGCGACAACACCACGCCACGCCATGTCCCGGCGAAGATAGTCGCCGTCACGGACATTCCCCGGACCCTGAGCGGCAAGATCGTCGAACTGGCGGTGCGCAACGTGGTGCACGGGCTGCCGGTGAAGAACACCGATGCCCTGGCCAACCCGGAGGCGCTGGAGCAGTTCCGCGATCGTCCGGAACTGCGCGAGTGAGCCGCACATATCACAGGACATCAGCCCAGATAGCGCATCACCACCGCCTGGAAACCGCCGAGCATGGAATGCCCGGCCACCAGAATACGTCCGTCGCCCTGCACCGCCAGCGCGGTGACGGTGTCCAGGCTCTTGCCCAGGCGGGTACGCACGTAGCCCTTGCCGGAAGCGAAGTCGAGGTCGAGCTGGCCGTTCGGCAGGTAACGCGCCAGCACCAGGTCCGAGCCGAACCCGGCCACCGTCGAGCCGGCGGCGAGAATCGATCCGTCCGGCTGAACCGCGACCGTTGCCCAGCGGCAGGCGGGCGCGTCGATATTCAGCAGCACCGCGGCCCCCTGGTTGAAGCGCCGGTCGATGCAGCCGTTGGCGGTAAACCCCTGCAGCGCACCGCCCAACGGCTCGAAGCGGGTACCCACGCAAAACAGTTGCCCCTGGGCACTACGGGCCAGCCGGGTGACCGTCGAGCTGGCGTCGGCAAAGTGCACGCAGAGGTAGCCTTCATGGCCAAAGGCCGGGTCCAGCCGACCCTCCGGCAAGTAGCGGGCCACCAGGCCACTGGGTGGAAAATCGATTGAGCCACCCACCAGAATCTTGCCATCGGGCTGCAGCAGGACACAGCTGAGCCAGCTGTTCATCAGCCGCCGCCGGACCATCACGAAGCCCAGGCCATTGAAGCTGTGGTCGAGGCCGCCATCGGGCAGCAGGCGAACCAGCAGGCCGACATGATCGGTGGCGGAATAACTGTGGTTGAGGGTCAGCAGGATCCTGCCGTCCGGCTGCACGGCGCCGAAACAGCTCTCGAAGCCTGCCAGTCCCGGTGGCAGCCAGCTGTCACGGGGCCCCTCGGACAGATCGCCGGGCAGGCGCAGCAGGTGCACGCCCTGGTCAGCGAAGAGCGGATCGGCACGGCCGTCCGCGAGAAAACGCGCCACCACCGGCAAGGTGCGCCGGTCATCCGGATAATGCAGGCCAAAAACCAGGATCCGCCCGTCGTGCAGCCGACGCAGGCTGATACCCGTCGACTCGCCCGCGGCCTGAAACCGGCCAACCAGGCTGCCACCCTGGCCGAACGAGGTGTCCGGCGAACCGTCGGCATGCAGGCGGGCCAGGCCGAAATGCAAGCCGGTGGGCATCTCCACCCTGGCGACCACGAGAATCTTGCCATCGGGACAGAACAGCACGTCATTGGCCTGGCTCGACAGGCTGCCGGCAAACTCCACCTGCGCCTTGCCCAGGCAACCGAACCCCGGATCCAGCTCACCCGCCGGGTTGACCCGGCAGCCGCGCAACGCTTGCAGCATCATCAGGGGATTCCTCCATGAAAGAGACGTCGCCTGCGGCGGTGCAGCCGTTGCGATCTGCCCGCTATTCAATCCATCGGAGGTTTCCCGGACAACTGTCAGAAATGACAGGTTTTGTGGCCTTGCGAGCCATATTGGTGACTTTTCAAGCCAATCAGACTCATTCGGACAAGGGTATCAGCCAGGCCAGCGGCGGCGGCGGCGACCGGCTCACTCCATGGCGGTCTTGACCATCGCCAGTTCGGGGTGGCTGACCAGCTTGTCGATATGCAGCTCTTCATCGTTGAGCCAGGTTTCGGTCAGTACCCGGTAATGCTCCATGTCCCGGCAACGCATGCGCAGGCTGTAGTCGAAGGCGCCGCTGAGCAGGTGGCATTCGAGCACCTGGGGGCAGGCACGGACCTTGGCCTCGAAAGCCTTCTGCGCTGCCCGCCCGCTCTGACCCGACAGCGCCACCAGCACCAGCAGCGACAGGCCGGGCGACAGCTTGTTCTCGTCGAGAATGGCTCCGTAGCCGCGGATCACCCCCAACTGCTCCAGCTTGCGCACCCGCTCCAGGCACGGCCTGGGCGTCAGGTGCACGCGCTCGGAGAGTTTCTGGTAGGTGATGCGTCCGTCATGGCGCAACACCTCGATAATTGCCTGGTCGATGCGGTCCAGCACGATCGACAGGTCACGAATTTCAGCCATGGATGGCTTGCCTCACTTCAAACGACCAGAAAGAAACAGGCGCCATTGTACGACCTTCCTTGGCCGATGCCTGAATCACTTTCAGCCTGCTCTTGCACCTGGCCGGCCGCCGGGCTCCAGGCTCTGTATGTAAAACCGTGATACTCGGCGATGCGGCGTTGAGAACAGCCTCGCAATGCTCATTTACAAACCGTAAGCTCCACTTCCTCGGCTGTTTTCGCCTTGCCTGACCTTCGTCTCAAGGCTTTTCATACAGACCCTGGCGGGCCTTGCTGATCAGATCGGGACGGCTGTCCACCAGCATCGGCTCGATGACGTTGCCCTGGATCGAACAGGTCAGCATGCCCCGGCTGTTCGGGCTGCTCTTGGCCAGGTCCTCGGCAGCCGGCTCGATCAGGAACACCCGCTCGGCCGTATCGATCACCAGCTTGCCCGAATTGCTCTGCGGGTCTTCCGGTTGCCAGGCCCGCTGGCTGTGGGACCAGATTTCAGCACGAGCGTACATGCCCCCGGCATCCGCCGCGCCGGTGCGCTTGTGTTGCTCGAGCAACTCGAACAGTTCCCTGGGCGTCTGCTCGGTGTAGAACCCCCAACTGATCAGGCGCGAACCCATCATGTCCATGTCTTCGGCGTAGAAACCGGTCAGACTGACACCGTCGAGGATGACCGGCTTGTCGAACATCCAGCGCCGTCCCAGTTCACTGCGGGTGCCACCCACGGGCCGGGTGAAACCGTTTTCGGTTCTGGTCGGGATCAGTCCATTGAACAGCGGCTGCTCGATGACGGCCAGGGAGTGCTTGTCGCAGGCGACATAATCATTGAGCGACGTGGCGGCCAGGGCGGGTGCGCCACACAGCAGCACCGTGGCGCCACACAGCGAGGCGAGGATTTTCACGGGGGACTTTCGTGGAAACATGTCAACTTCCTGTTGGAGAGTGGGGCTTCGAACCATCGGGCACATGACGAGCAGGAGGCCGATAAGGAGAGCGTTGTTCGTTATCGGCAGCTTCCCAGGCAACCTGAAGTTTGCAGCGATAAGGCCTGCCCCGCCAAGAAGCCTGCCGGCAAACAGAACTTCTCGACATCCGCACAACCATAATTACCAGTAGGCAGCGTCCTGATACCATTCAGGCAGCTATTTTTCGCATGGGGCAATCATGGAAGTATCCGGAACCGGGACGCTCGAGCAAGCAGTCGAGCAGGACACCTACTACCGAACGATGTTCGAGGCGGTCGATACCGGCTTCTGCATTATCGAGATGAAATTCGATGCGGGCGCAAAGCCCGTGGACTACCGCTTTCTCGACATGAACCCGGCGTTCGAACGCGAAACCGGTCTGGTTGGAGCCAAGGGTCGATGGATGCGGGAGATGATTCCGACCCACGAACAGCACTGGTTCGATATCTACGGCGAGGTGGCCCTGAGTGGGGTGGAGCGACGCTTTGAAAACCAGGCGCAGGGACTCGGGCGCTGGTATGCGGTGCATGCGGTGCGTGTCGGCAGCCCGGGCGCCTACAAGGTCGCGGTGTTTTTCAATGACATCACCGAGCGACGCCAGGCGGAAATCGCCCTCAAGCAGCTCAACGTCTCGCTGGAGCAGGAAGTCGCCTCCCGTACCGATGATCGCAACCAGCTCTGGACCCTGTCCTCGGACATTATGCTGCGCTGCACCTTCGATGGCCGGATCATCGCCATCAACCCGGCCTGGGAGGACACCCTGGGCTGGAGCGAAGCCGACCTGCTCGGTACCAGCCTCTACGACCTGATCCACCCGGATGATCTCGAGCAGACTCTTGAACGTGCCCGCTATTCCGCCACCGGGCAGAGCATCCGCCGCTTTGAAAACCGCTACCGCTGCAAGCACGGCGGCTACCGCTGGATCAACTGGTCTTCCAGCCCCTCCGATGAAGTCATCAACGCCGTCGGCCGTGACTGCACCCTCGACAAGGAACAGGCCCAGGCCCTGGCCAGGGCCGAGGCCCAACTGCGCCAGAGCCAGAAGATGGAGGCCGTCGGACAACTGACCGGAGGCCTGGCCCACGATTTCAACAACCTGCTGACCGGCATCAGCGGCAGCCTGGAGATGCTGCAGAGCCGCATCGACCAGGGTCGCGTGGAGCAACTGGACCGCTACATCAATGCCGCGCTGATCGCCGCGCGCCGGGCCACCGCCCTGACCCACCGGCTGCTGGCCTTCTCCCGTCGGCAGACCCTCGACTCGCGGGCGACCAACGTCAACCTGCTGATCAGGGAGATGGAAGACCTGATACGACGTACGGTCGGCCCCTCGATACAACTGGAATCGAAGCTGTCCGAGCGCCTGTGGACCACCCTGGTGGATCAGAACCAGCTGGAAAACTCGCTGCTCAACCTGTGCATCAACGCCCGCGATGCGATGCCCGAAGGTGGTCACCTGAGCATCGAGACCGCGAACATCACCCTCAACTCGGCATCGGCCCTGGCGCTGGAACTGCCTCCCGGCGGCTATGTGTACCTGGGCGTCGCGGACAACGGCTGCGGGATGTCGGCCGATATCCTGGGCAAGGTCTTCGAACCGTTCTTCACCACCAAGCCACTGGGCTCCGGAACCGGCCTCGGCTTGTCGATGGTCTACGGTTTCGCCCTGCAGTCAGGTGGCCAGGTGCGCATCAGTTCGCAGTTGGGCAGCGGCACCCAGGTACGCCTCTATCTGCCTCGCCACTTTGCCGAGACCGAGGAGCGCGAGGCCGCCCTCGCTTCGCCGCCGGCCCCCCAGGCCCTGGCAGGCGAAACGGTATTGGTGGTCGATGACGAACCCCAGGTGCGCATGCTGGAAGTCGATCTGCTGGAGGAACGCGGCTACAAGGTACTGGAGGCCAGCGACGGCGCGACCGGCCTGAAGATTCTGCAGTCGCCGATCCGTATCGATCTGCTGGTCAGCGACGTCGGCCTGCCCGGCGGCATGAATGGCCGGCAACTGGCGGAGCTGGCCCGACAGACCCGGCCGGGACTCAAGGTGCTGTTCGTCACCGGTTATGCCGAACACTCGGTCATTGGCGACGGCAACCTGGCACCCGGCATGCACGTGATGACCAAGCCGTTCGCCCTGGACGATCTGGCCAACCGCGTGCGCGAAGTGATCAGTGGCACCTGACCGGTTTCAGTAAATGGACACCGGCTGCATCGGGGATATAAACCTTACTTGTAATAAGGTTTATATCGCTGGCGCTCTGCAAAAACTCCAGACAAAAAAAAGCCCAAGCGGCTGATGGACGCTTGGGCCTTAAAGAATGCATAAACCGTGGTAGGTGAACGCAGGGCGATAATAACTGATCCCGGAAATTCGTAACAAGATATTTTTAATCTGACTTTATTCCTAACCCCTTAAATAACCACAGGTTTTTCCCGGATATCAGCGTAACCAAAGCTCGGCAAAGCCCTGTTTTGGGTCGAGCGACGGGGTAATTAATGCATTTGCACCAAAGCGGTTCACGACAGTTACTGAAAACCCCGGAAAGACCACACTCCATATCCGTGAATTATCCGGTAGATAGATGAAGGTTATTATTCGGACAATATAAAATCCGATGAACGGCTCATTCAATCCAGCCCCTGACCGGATATTTCAGCGCTTCTCTACCCACCTCGCAAAACAGGAAAGTTCCCCGGACGCAAAAAAATATAAACCGGCCCAACCCCTCAAGAGCGTTTGCGTCCCTGCCCGCGCCCGGCGACAATTGGCGCTCCATTCATTTCGAGGTTCGCAACATGCGTAAAGCACTTACCGTTCTGGCGCTCAGCGCCCTGTTTACCCAAGGCGCCATGGCGGCCGGCGGTACCCAGGCAGCAGTCGGAGGTGGCTTGGGTGGCGTCCTGGGCAACGTGGTTGGCCAGCAGATGGGTGGCAGCACCGGCGCAGCCATTGGTGCGGGCCTGGCTGGCGCGGCCGGTGGCGCCATTGCCGCCAAGAAAGGCAAGAAGACCAAGGCCGCCATCGGTGGCGGCCTGGGCGCAGCCGGCGGCTCGTACCTGGGCAACCAGCTCGGCGGCAGCACCGGCGCAGCCATTGGCGCGGGCCTGGGTGGCGCGGCCGGCGGCGCACTGGGCGGTCGCAAGTAAGACCTTGCCCGAGACGAAAAACCCGACACGAGTGTCGGGTTTTTTATTGGCGCAACCTATCGCCTTGTCTCGCCATGAGCAGGCGCCGGGACCGTATCCTGCCGTGGCTGCAGCCAGCGGCTGAACAGGCGCGTCACCCGCGGCATGAACACATAGACCACCAGCAATACGATGGTCAGGGTAATCACCACGTTGGCCGGCACATAGCCGCCCAACCAGGGCCACAGGGCGAATAACGGTTTCCACAACAGCGGTACCAGGAAGGTCAGCGGCAGGATCACCAGGAACGTCACACAGGCCTGCTTCCAGCGCGGTGGCGGCGTCGGCGCATCCACCTGCACGGGGGTGAACCAGAACTCGCGGTCGGCGTTGATTTCGGTCTGGTCGCCATCGGCCAGCAACGGACGGGCCTGATCGACCAGCTCGCGACGATCATCGGAATCCAGCCAAACCTGCAATTGTTCGGTACTGGCAAAGCGCAGCACGCTGGTGAACAGCGCCAGGCCACCACTGTGCCCACGCACCACGTCGATCCCCAGGTGCCCGGGATAGGTACGCGCCTTGGCGACGATCTGGCGCAACCAGGCTTCATAGGCCTGGTCCCCACCCTGTTTGACCCGGTGGCGTACCAGCAGCGTGACCACGCCGTCGGACAATTCGATATTCATGGCTGATTCCATCTTCCTGTAGGTGACCGATGGGGCAGGCGTAAGCGCTACACCCGCCCCTCCCTGTTACTTGACCTGACGCTGTGGCGCCTTGTGCACCATGGTGTAGGCGTAGTCCACGCCCATGCCGTAGGCGCCGCTGTGCTCGCGTACCAGGTCCATCACCGGGCCGTAGGTGTCCTTGTGCGCCCAGTCACGCTGGAACTCGAGCAGAACCTGCTGCCAAGTCACCGGAATCGCACCGGCCTGGATCATCCGTTGCACGGACATGTCGTGGGCTTCCTGGGTGGTGCCGCCGGAAGCGTCGGTGACGATGTACACCTCGTAGCCTTCGGCCATGGCTTCCAGGGCCGGGAACGTCAGGCAGACCTCGGTCCACAGGGCGGCCATGATCAGCTTCTTGCGACCGGTGGCTTTCACTGCTTCCACCAGCTTCCTGTCTTCCCAGGAGTTCATCGAGGTCCGTTCGATCGGCTCGGCACCCGGGTTCACGGCCAGCAGTTCCGGCCAGATATAGCCACTGAAGCTTTCGGTTTCCACCGAGGTGTAGATCGTCGGCACGTTGAAGATCTTCGCTGCCTTGGCCAGGCCCACGGTGTTGTTCTTCAGGGTCTGGCGGTCGATCGACTGCACGCCGAAGGACATCTGGGGCTGGTGGTCGATCAGGATCAGGGCGCAGTTGGTTGGGTTCAGCAGTTCGCGGTTGGACATGATTGAGTTCCTTTGGGTTTCGAGGTTGACCACCGGGGTCACAGGTAATCTGGCAGTTGCCTCTGGGATCCACTTGAAGGCCTGTGCTGCCTGCTTGGAATGAACTTTAGGGCCTGGATAAAAAAGGGACAATTCCATAAAATCGAGAATCATTGATTCTATTTAAGGAACAGTCATGGATCGCGTCGAATGCATGCGGGCATTTGTCGCCACCGTGGGAGCCAATGGCTTTGCCGCGGCGGCACGGGCGATGGACGTACCACGCTCGAAAGTCAGCAAGCAGATCCAGGCGCTGGAAGAGGCCATCGGCGTGCAGTTGTTGCTGCGCACCACCCGCAGCCTGCACCTGACCGAGGCCGGCGCCGAGTACTACGAAGCGGCCCGCGAACTGCTGGCGTCGCTGGACGAGGCCGAGCAACGCGCCCGCGACGGCATCGGCGAACTGCGCGGGGTATTGCGCGTCAACGCGCCGATGTCTTTCGGCCTGCGGCGGCTGGGGCGGTTGATCCCGCTGTTTCACCGGGAACATCCGAACGTCGAGTTGCAACTGGTGCTCAGCGACCAGCAGGTGGACCCGGTCAAGGGCGGCTTCGACGTGACCATCCGCATCGCCAGCCTGCCGGACTCGTCCATGGTCGCCAAACTGCTGGCCCCGGCGCCGCGCATCATGGTCGCCTCCCCCGACTACCTGGAGCGCGCCGGGACGCCTACGACGCCACGGGAACTGTGCGCCCACCAGTGCCTGAACTACGGCTACCTGCAAAGTGGCGTCAGCCTGCAACTGTGCAACGGCAGGGAAACCCAGCGGGTCACCGTCACCGGCCCCTTGCACGCCAACAACGGCGACCTGCTGGCCCAGGCTGCCGAGGCCGGCATGGGGATCGCCCTGCTGCCGGACTTCATCGTCGAGGAGGCCCTGGCCGCCGGGCGCCTGGTGCCGGTGATGTGCGAATGGCAGGCGCCGCCGATCAGCATCAACGCGGTGTACGCCTCGGCGCGCCGGGTACCGCAGAAAACCCGGGCATTCATCGACTTCCTGGTGCGGGAACTGGCGGTAGCCGCAGAGAGCTGAAACAAATAGACTGTATATACATACAGAAAAGGCATTGCTCAAAACCCCGGTACTGAGCATGCTGTCCGCTCTCTTGCGCACATGATCGAATGAAGGTGGCCATGCGGCTGTTTCTTTGCGAAAAACCCTCCCAGGCCAAGGACATCGCCGCCGTGCTCGGTGCTACGCGCCGTGGCGATGGCTGCTGGGTCGGTGCCAATGCCACGGTCACCTGGTGCATCGGCCATCTGCTGGAAACCGCCCCGCCGGACGCCTATGACGCCCGCTACAAGCGCTGGGTGCTGGCCGACCTGCCGATCGTCCCGGAACAATGGAAGATGCAGGTCAAGCCCAAGACCGCCAGCCAGTTCAAGGCGGTCAAGCGCCTGCTGGGCGAAGCCCGGGAACTGGTGATCGCCACCGACGCCGATCGCGAAGGGGAAATGATCGCCCGCGAGCTGGTGGAACATTGTCGCTATCGCGGGCCGATCCAGCGGCTCTGGCTGTCGGCGCTGGACGATGCCTCGATCCGCAAGGCCCTGGCGGCCCTCAAGCCGGGTAGCGAAACCTTCAACCTCTACCATTCGGCCCTGGGCCGCTCGCGGGCCGACTGGCTGATCGGCATGAACATGAGCCGGCTGTTCACCCTGCTCGGCCGCCAGTCCGGCTACCAGGGCGTGTTGCCGGTGGGTCGGGTGCAGACGCCGACCCTGCGCCTGGTGGTGGACCGCGACCGCAGCATCGCCGACTTCGTGCCGGTGGCCTACTGGGCAATCGATGTGCGCCTGCTGCATGACGGCCAGCCCTTCGTCGCGCAATGGCGCGCGCCCTCGGACGCCTGTGACGATCAGGACCGCTGCCTGAACCAGGCCCTCGCCCGGCAGGCCGCCGCCGCCATGAGCGCGGCTCCCGGCGCACGGGTGGTGAAACTCAAGACCGAGCGGATTCGCGAGCCGGCACCCCTGCCCTTCGACCTCGGCACCTTGCAGGAAGTGTGTTCGAAGCGGTTGGGGCTCGGCGCCCAGGAGACCCTGGACATCGCCCAGTCGCTGTATGAAACCCACAAGGTCATCACCTACCCACGCAGCGACTGCGGCTTTCTTCCCCTCAGCCAGCACGGCGACGCCGCGCGGGTGCTGGCGGCGCTGGAACGGGCCGACCCGAGCCTGGGCAAGCTGGCCCCGCATCTCGACCCGACACGCCGCTCACGGGCCTGGAACGATGCCAAGGTCACCGCCCACCACGGCATCATCCCGACCGGCTCGGGCGCGAGCCTGGAGCGCCTGCAAGGCAAGCCGCGTGCGGTCTACACACTGATTCGAGCCCGCTACCTGGCGCAATTCCTGCCCAACCACGAGTACGACCGCACCCAGGCCGATTTCGACTGTGCGGCACAGGCATTGCGGGCCGTGGGCAAGCAGGTGATCGAACCCGGCTGGAAACGCGCCCTGCCGGAGGCGCTGACGCCACCCAAGGGCCGCGAAGCACCGGAACCACAGGCCTTGCCGAAGCTGCGCGAGGGCGACGAGTGCGCAGTGGACCGGGTCGAGCTCAAGGACCTGTGGACCCAGCCGCCAAAACCCTTTACCGAAGGCGACCTGATCAAGGCGATGAAGAACGTCGCCAGGTACGTGGAAGACCCGCGCCTGAAGCAGAAGCTCAAGGAAACAACCGGCATCGGCACCGAGGCCACCCGCGCCAGCATCATCCAGGGTCTGCTGGACCGCAACTACCTGGTCAAGCATGGCAAAAGCCTGTCGGCGACTGCGGCGGCCTTCAGCCTGATCGACGCGGTGCCGCGGGCGATTGCCGACCCGGGCACCACGGCCATCTGGGAGCAGGCGCTGGACATGGTGCAAAGCGGCGAGATGAGCCTGGAAGAATTCGTCGCCAAACAGGCGGCCTGGATGAGCAAGCAGGTGGGACGCTGTGTCGAGCTCAAACTGCAGATCAGCATGCCGCCCGGCACCACGGCACCTGCGCCGTGGAAGAAGAAACGCAAGGCCTCCGGAACCAGGACCACAAGAGCCCGCCGCCCGGCAAAGGCGGCGAGCAGTCGTCCAAAGAAATGACCAACCGGGTGGAGGGCCATTGCACCTGGCGGCTCAGGTGATCCACCTTGCACTGGCGGTTATCCGGCTAACGCCCTTGATAGCGACCTCCCGATTGAGCCCGGACGTCAGACGGCGTCCTTGTGAAGTGCCGATATGGCTCATCGCGTGATGTGTTTTTTCGCAACGCATTCCCCCTGTCCTCAAGTCTGGGAACACCTTCTCAGCATGAAACAGGTTCGGAAGTTATCATGGCGAGCGCCGCCGCAAGCGGCCCTGCCACCGAGGCGTTCGCACGGCGGCCTGCAAAACCATTGGCCATGTTGGCGGGACATGCTCTCCGGATAATCGGGCAGCGTATTCAGGGAGTGGTTGCCCGCCCTTCAAAGGAACGAGATATGACCCCCACCCCCAATCTGATTGGCAAAGTGGCAGGCGGTGTAGCAGCCCTGCTGGTGCTCATCGTGTTTTTCGGCAGTTGGTATACCGTGGATGAAACCGAGCGCGGCGTGCTCCTGAGAAACGGCGCACTGGTGGGCGTCGTCGACCCGGGCCTGTCGTTCAAGATGCCCTTCATCGAGAGCGTTCGCCTGATCAGCATCCAGAGCCAGGTCTCGGCCTACGAGAACCTGCAGGCCTACAGCAAGGACCAGCAGTCGGCGCAGCTCAAGGTCTCGGTCTCCTGGCACGTCGCCCCTTCCGATGTCGCCAAGGTCTACACCCAGTTCAAGGACATCGAAGGTATCCGCGACCGCCTGATCAGCCGCCAGGTGCCCACCCAGGTCGAAAACGTCTTCGGCCAGTTCAATGCCGTGGCCGCCGTGCAGAATCGCGTGCAACTGGTCAGCGACATCTCTACCGCCATCAAGGGCTCGATCAACGGCCCGGTGATCATCGACAGCGTGCAGGTGGAAAACATCGATTTCAGCGATGCCTACGAAAAAGCCATCGAGGCGCGCATGGCGGCCGAAGTGCAGGTCAAGACCCGTGAACAGCAACTGGCCACCGAGCAGGTTCAGGCGCAGATCCGCGTGACCCAGGCCCAGGCCGAAGCGGACGCCCAACTGGCCCAGGCCAAGGCCGATGCCCAGGCCACCGAACTGCGGGGGCGCGCTGAAGCGGAAGCGATCAAGGCCCGAGCCCAGGCGCTGGCGAGCAACCAGAACCTGGTGGAGCTGACCAAGGCCGAGCGTTGGAATGGCGTGCTGCCAACGACGGTACTGCCAAGCGGCACCCTGCCCTTCATCGACGCGCGGCAGGAGCGTAAATCGGACTGAGGTCCGAAATCAGGAGGACGTCCACTGCCATGCCTCCCGAATTGCACATACGTGGTACAGCCCCCCCTGAAACCGGATGCTGAGGAACAGCCAGGGGAGCGGTCACCCCATCGAGTGTTTGCCGGTATTTCAGGAACGCCGGATGCGCCAGCAGTCGGCCCGCCGTAATGGCGGAGTCGACACAAGGAAGGAGTTGGCACATTCCAAACGCAAAAAAGGGCCAATCTTTCGATTGACCCTTTCAGACCGCCCAGCAGAGCGGATTTTATCTGGTAGGCACGATTGGACTCGAACCAACGACCCCCACCATGTCAAGGTGGTGCTCTAACCAACTGAGCTACGTGCCTGCTGTGGGCTGCATTCTACGGATTTTCTGCCGAGAGGCAACCTGTTTTTTCGCTAAGCCTATGAATAGGCTTGGAAAAATCTTCAGGGCAAGCGTTTCCAGGCCAAATGCCACTCAGCACGAAGACCTCACCTCGAACTTTTTTCAGGACGAAAAAAAGGCCAATCTTTCGATTGGCCTTTTTACACCGCCCAGCAGAGCGGATTTTGTCTGGTAGGCACGATTGGACTCGAACCAACGACCCCCACCATGTCAAGGTGGTGCTCTAACCAACTGAGCTACGTGCCTGCTGTGAGGCGGCATTCTACGGATTTGCCGAGGGGTGTCAACACCTTTCTTTCTGCTAAGTCTCTGAATAGGCGAATTTTTTATTGAAGCTCCAGCAACATCCCGGTTTGCGGTGGCTGGCGGGGGTATTTCAACTGAGGTAGCATCAGGCCATTCGTCAAAAATATAAAACAGAGGTTGCAGGATGGCGAACACTCCCTACCCCCAGTCCTACTACGCCGCATCGGCCAACCCGGTTCCCGAGCGTCCGCCCTTGCAGGATGATGTCGAAACCGATGTGTGCGTGATCGGTGCCGGCTACACCGGTCTGTCCAGCGCCCTGTTCCTCCTGGAGAACGGCTTGCGGGTGACGGTACTGGAAGCCGCCAGGGTCGGCTTCGGTGCCTCGGGCCGCAACGGCGGGCAGATCGTCAACAGCTACAGCCGCGATATCGATGTGATCGAGCGCAGCGTCGGGCCGAAGCAGGCGCAACTGCTCGGGCAGATGGCCTTCGAAGGCGCCCGGATCATTCGCGAGCGGATCGCCAGATACAACATCCAGTGCGACCTCAAGGACGGCGGGGTATTTGCCGCCTTGAGCAGGAAACAGATGGGGCATCTCGAATCCCAGAAGAAGCTCTGGGAACGCTTTGGGCATACCCAACTGGAACTGCTGGACCAGCGCCGCATTCGTGACGTGGTCAACTGCGACCAGTATGTCGGCGGCATGCTCGACATGAGCGGCGGGCATATTCATCCGCTGAACCTGGCCCTGGGCGAGGCTGCGGCGATCGAATCCCTCGGTGGCAGGATCCATGAACAATCGCCGGCAGTGCGCATCGAGCGGGGTGCCAATCCCGTGGTGCATACGCCCCAGGGCAAGGTCCGGGCCAAATTCATCATCGTCGCGGGTAACGCCTACCTCGGCAACCTGGTACCGGAGCTGGCCGCCAAGTCGATGCCGTGCGGTACCCAGGTGATCACCACCGAGCCACTGGGCGATGCGCTGGCCAAATCGCTGCTGCCGCAGGACTACTGCGTCGAGGATTGCAACTACCTGCTCGACTACTACCGTCTTTCCGGCGACAAGCGCCTGATCTTCGGCGGTGGCGTGGTCTATGGTGCGCGCGATCCGGCGAACATCGAGGCGATCATCCGGCCGAAGATGCTCAAGGCCTTCCCACAGCTCAAGAATGTGAAGATCGACTACGCCTGGACCGGCAATTTCCTGCTGACCCTGTCGCGCTTGCCCCAGGTGGGTCGCCTGGGCGACAACATCTATTACTCCCAGGGTTGCAGCGGCCATGGCGTGACCTACACCCACCTGGCTGGCAAGGTGCTGGCCGAAGCGCTACGCGGGCAGGCCGAGCGTTTCGATGCGTTTGCCGATCTGCCGCACTACCCGTTCCCGGGCGGGCAATTGCTGCGCACGCCGTTCAGTGCGTTGGGAGCCTGGTATTACACGATGCGGGACAAGCTGGGGATCTGAGGGGATGCAGCGCCTGTGGGAGCAGTGACCAGGGCTTGCTGGCCTATTCGCGGGCAAGCCCTGCTCGTACAGGGATGGGGGTGGCCGATCGCTCCCAGGCGTGGCTTGGGAATGATCCGATGAGCTTGAGTCAGTGCCCGGCCAGTGCCTTCCTGGCGGTCGCGGCCGCCGGTTCCTGACCGGCACGGGCCAGTTCATCGGCGGCCTTCAGCCAGCGCTGCGGGTCGACCTGGGCCGGCAATTGCGTTGGCGACTGGATCAGCACCGCCCAACCACCCGCGCCCTTCCAGGCCGAGACGAATGTGTCGAAATCCATCGGCATCCGCCGGTTCATCCCGGCCCGCAACAGGATCGTCCGCTTGAACCGGTTGTAGCCGGCAACCACCGCATAGCGCGGCTCGGACCACACCCGCCCTTCATTGAACTTCACCAGCACCGGATAACCGGCCGCTACCTGGGTCAGCAATGCCGGCAGCTCGGCATCCAGCGGATAGACCACCATCCCGTATTCACGGGCCAGTACCTGCATGTTACTTTGCAGGTCCGCTTCCGCGCCCGGCAGTTTCAGCGGCTTGTCCAGCAGCCCGGGGGTGACGGTCACGCCCTGCTGCGCCAGCATGCTGGCCAATGCACCCGGGCCACTCTGGTAGGCCTCGCCCCGGAAGAACGGCACACCGTTCAACTCCACACGCTCCGGCAGCCGCTGCAATTGCGGCGGCTGCCCACCGCCGCTGGTGCACCCGCCCAGGGCCAGCAACAGGGCACCCATCATCAGCAACCGACGGGACGACACGGGAAAATGGTTTGATCCGTTGGACATCTTCACTCTCTTGATCAGTTGCCAGGCACATCCGCTCTGGCTCGGGGCCTTGATCATAGGTCGCGGTCGCCCGGGGGTATAGCCTTTCATCACGGTTTATACGGCGCCATAGAGCGAAATGGCTGATCGCACACGACCATTGGTCAATAGCCTGAAACACCGCAGCGACTAGACTGATCTACACAAGCAAGACGAAGTGAGAGAGCCCCGATCGGGGCGAAGGAGGCGCTGATGAGCCTTGTCCTGACCGTTGCATTGTTGATCCTGGGTTGGCTGGCGGTGGCCGCCGCCCTGTTGTGGGGAGTCCTGAGGATTTCCCGTCGTCACCATCATCCCAGCCTGCCCTCGCAGACGCACAAGGCTGGCAAGACTGCCGGACGCCCTGCCAACGCCCATTGACCCCTGTGTATCAAAAAGGCCGCAAGGTTCGTGGATAACCCGGCGGCCCGGTCACTCAGCGCGCCTGAGTCAGCCCTGTGCCGCCTCACGTTTCTGCCGGGCGCGACGGGCCAGCATGTTCAGGCCCTCGATGATCGCCGAGAAGGTCATGGCGGCATACACATAACCCTTGGGCACATGAGCGCCGAAGCCTTCGGCGATCAGCGTCATGCCGATCATGATCAAAAAGCCCAGGGCCAGCATCACCACGGTCGGGTTGTCGTGGATGAACTTCGCCAGCGGCTCGGAGGCCAGCAACATCACCGCTACCGCGACGACCACCGCAATCACCATGATCGGCAGGTGTTCGGTCATGCCCACCGCGGTGATGATGCTGTCGATGGAGAACACCAGGTCGAGCATCAGGATCTGGCCGATGGCCGCGGCGAAGCCCAGGGAGACCCGCGAGTTCTTGTCCTCGGACTCCTTCTCCTGCGGGTCCATGCTGTGATGGATTTCCGTAGTGGCCTTCCATACCAGGAACAGGCCACCGGCGATCAGGATCATGTCCTTCCACGAGAACGCCTGGCCGAATACCTCGATCACCGGCGCGGTGAGCTTGACGATATAGGCAATGGTGCCAAGCAGGCCCAGGCGCAGGATCAGCGCCATGCCGATGCCGAGCCGCCGCGCCTTGGTGCGAAACTGCGCAGGCAGCTTGTTGGTCAGGATCGAAATGAAGATCAGGTTATCGATACCCAGTACGACTTCCATGACGATCAGCGTCAACAAGGCAATCCAGGCGGTGGGGCTGACAGCGAGTTCCAACAGGTATTCCATGGTTCAGTCCTGAGTAGAGTCCCAGGCAAGCCTAGCAGGTGGCTCGCCAATAGCGCCGCATTCTAAAGATACCGATACTTCAGAAAAATTCGTATTTTTCAGCGCTATACTTCGCTTTTAACGAAGTGATGCCCCTCATGCTCAATTATCGCCAACTGCATTACTTCTGGGTCGTGGCCAAGACCGGCAGCATCGTGCGCGCCTGCGACCAGTTGAACCTCACCCCGCAGACCATCAGCGGCCAGATCAGCCTGCTGGAACAGAGCCTGGGTATCGAGTTGTTCCGCAAGGCCGGGCGCCAGTTGGAACTGACCGAGGCCGGGCGCCAGGCCCTGCCCTATGCCGAGCAGATGTTCCAGCTGGGTAATGAGTTGCAGGCGATGTTGCAGGCGCAGCCCCGGGAGCAGCCGTTGCTGTTTCGGGTCGGGGTGGCGGATGTGGTGCCCAAGTCCATCGTCTACCGGCTGATCGCCCCCACCATGGAGCTGGAGGAGCCGATCCGCATCACCTGCCGCGAGGACAAGCTCGAACGCCTGCTGGCGGACCTGGCGATCCAGCGCCTGGACCTGGTGATCTCCGACAGCCCGATGCCGAGCCATCTCGATATCAGGGGCTACAGCCAGAAGCTGGGGGAATGTGGGGTCAGTTTTTTTGCCACACCGGCATTGGCGCAGCGTTATGACGATGCGTTCCCCCACTGCCTGCAGAACGCGCCGCTGCTGATTCCCGGCCAGGAAACCGTGGTCCGCAGCCGGTTGTTGCGTTGGCTCGCCGAGCAGCAGATCCAGCCGAGGATCGTCGGCGAATTCGATGACAGCGCCCTCATGCAGGCCTTTGGCCAATCCGGCAGCGGCATCTTCATCGCCCCGAGCGTCATCGCCGATGAGGTCTGTCGGCAGTACGACGTCAGGCTGATGGGCCAGACCGACGCCGTCAGCGAGTCGTTCTATGCCATCTCGGTGGAGCGCCGGACCAAGCACCCCGGCACGCTGGCCATTACCGAGGGTGCTCGACGCGAGCTGTTCATGGGGCCTGGCGCTTAAGCCGTCACCGTCTTGGCGTCGGTGGTCATCAAGGCCATCGCCAGCAGGATCGACATCAGGATCAGCGCCGCCGCCGCGAAGCCGACACCGCTCAGGCCGACACTGTCGATGACCCGGCCACCGATCACCGCCCCCAGGCCGATCCCCAGGTTGGCCCCGGCAATGTTCAGCGAAGCGGCAAACGCCGGTGCCTGGGGCGCCACCTTCATCAGGCGGACATGGCTGACCAGGAACAGTGCCGCCTGGGTGATCCCCCAGACCGCCAGTGCCGCCGCCAGCCCGGGCCACGAGTTGATGTTCGGCATCACCGCCACCAGGGCGGGAATCATGAAGGCGCAGAACACCATCGAAGCGATCAGCGGCTGGCGGTCGACCATGCGCCCGCCCAGGGCGTTGCCGATCAGACCGACCGCACCGAATGCCATCAGGCACCAGCCCACCACCGTGCCGTTGAAACCGGCCAACCGCTCGAGGATATCGGCCAGGTAGGTGTAGGCGGTGAACATGCCGCTGAAGATCAGGATCGACAGCAGCACATGGCCGAGCATCAGCGGGCTGCGCAGAATGCCGAACTGCGAACGCAGCGAGACCTGCTTCAGGTGCAGGCGGGTCGCGGGCAGGTAGCGCCAGAGCAGCAGCGCCTTGACCAGGGCGACCACCGCCAGGATCGTGAACGCCATGCGCCAGCCCCAGGCGTCTCCAATCAGCGTACCCACCGGGATGCCGAACACCGTGGCGCAGACGATGCCGAAACCGATCTTCTCGATCGCCCGGCCCGCGTGATCCGGGCCGACGATATCCACCGCCGTTTCACTGGCCAGGGCCCAGAATACCGGCAAGCCCAAGGCCGGCAGCAGGCGCGCAACCGCCATGACCCAGATGTTCGGCGCCAGCGCCGCCACGGTATTGGCCAGCCCGAAGACCAGCAGGATGCTGATGAACAGCCGGCGCCGCTCGAAGCGGGAGAACCAGGCGGTCAGGAACGGTCCGAAGGCCGCTACGGTAAAGGCGAAAAGCGTCACCAGCAGACCGGCCTGGGGGATGCTGACCTCCAGATCGCGGGCAATGGCCGGCAACAGCCCGACAATGACGAATTCCGTGGTCAGCACGGTAAAACCGGCGGCCGACAGCAGCAGGATGGCGAGGAACATGAACGACTCCACAAACGACAGCGCCAGCGATAGCCCCGGGGCTCACTGGGAGGAAAGGAAATGATGATGGGCGATTGTACCAGAGCGGTTATGACAATGAGTCATGCGGTGCCTGCGAGGGCCTGTTCGCGGCGGTCCGACGCGAACAGGGGCACCGGCCTACTGACGGGAGCCTGCTTTCCAGCAAGCCGGCTCCTTGCGAGATCAGGTAGGGCGAGTCAAGCCGTGGCCGATCAGAACGCGCCCATGTAGTCGCGCTTGCCGATTTCCACGCCATTGTGACGCAGGATCGCGTAGGCGGTGGTCACGTGGAAGAAGAACTGCGGCAGGCCATAGCTCAGCAGGTAGGACTGGCCGCTGAAGCGCTTCTCTTTCGGCGTGCCAGGACGGGTCACGATCTCGATGCCTTCCTTGCCGTCGACCTGGGCCGCGTCGATGCTGTCCAGGTGCGCCAGAGTCTTGCTGATCAGTGCCTGCAACTCGGCAAAGGTGGTTTCGCTGTCCGGGTAGGAGGGCACTTCGATCTGCGCCAGGCGCGAGGACACGCCCTTGGCGAAATCGACGGCGATCTGCACCTGGCGCACCAGTGGGAACATGTCCGGAGCCAGGCGGGCCTGCACGAATACGCTCGGGTCGATGCCCTTGGCCGTTGCGTGAGCCTCGGCCTTGTTCAGGACGTCGCTCAGGGCGTTGAGCATTTGCTTGAAAACCGGGATGGAAGCGGCGTACAGGGAAATGGTCATGGGTTTCTCACAATGAAAATGGCAGGAGTACAGCCGACCGATTATAGCCAGAGGCGGTCGCATTGCCGCTTGTCTTTTTGTCGGTGGAAGACCTAGGCTAGTCGCCTTCCAATGCATAGGGAACCGCGCCATGAGCACCGAGCAAGAGACTTGCGTCGAACAACCGCGATTGAGCAGCACGGAAATCCGCATCCTGGGCTCCCTGATCGAAAAGCAGGCCACCAGCCCGGAAACCTATCCGCTGACCCTCAACGCCCTGGTGCTCGCCTGCAACCAGAAAACCAGCCGCGAACCGGTGATGAACCTCAGCCAGGGCCAGGTTGGCCAGAGCCTGCGGGCACTCGAGGGCCGTGGCTTTGCCCGGCTGGTGATGGGCAGCCGGGCCGATCGCTGGGAGCAGCGGGTCGACAAGGCACTGGAACTGGTGCCGGCCCAGGTGGTGCTGATCGGGCTGCTGTTCCTGCGGGGACCGCAAACCGTCAACGAACTGCTGACCCGCAGTGGCCGCATGCATGATTTCGAGGACACCGAGCAGGTGCTGCACCAGCTCGAACGCCTGATCGCCCGCGGCCTGGCGTTGCTGATTCCGCGCCAGGCCGGCCAACGCGAGGACCGCTACACCCACGCCCTGGGCGACCCGGCGGATATCGAGGCGATCCTCGCCGCTCGCCAGCAGGCCCCGGAACGCAGCAGCGGCAGTGCGGTGTCGGCGGAGCGAATCGAAGAGCTGGAAGCACGAATCGCGGCGCTGGAAGAGCGGTTGGCGCGGTTGGAGCAATAAATCACAGCGGGGTTTGCGCTGATTCCAGGCTTGTGGGCCATTCGCGGATAAACCGGGGCGCCGGACCGCCGGCTCCCACAATGTGCGGTGTATGCAGGATTTGCGCTCAGCACGATCACTGTAGGAGCCGGCGGTCCGGCCGCGAATGGGCTCACAAGCCTGACGCAGTCACGGGGAACCCAGAGCCTACGCCCGGGCGAACGCCACCGCTTTCTGGAACTGCTCCTCGGTCGGCCGTACGCCGGTGTACAGCACGAACTGCTCCAGCGCCTGGATCGCGATCACTTCCAGGCCGGTGATGACCCGCTTGCCCTGCTCCCGGCCACGCACGATCAAGGGGGTCTCCGAAGGAATCGCCACGACGTCGAACACCGTCTCGGCCGCATCCACCGCCTCCGGCTCGAATGCCAGTTGCCCGGCCTCCGGGCCTCCGTCCATGCCCACCGGCGTGACGTTGACCAGCATCTGCGGACGCAGCGCCCCCAGCTCGGCCTGCCACTCGTATCCGCAGATTGCCGCCAGCGCCTTGCCGGCGGTTTCGTTGCGGGCCACGATCACGCCGTTGCGATAACCGCCATCGCGTAGCGCTGATGCCACGGCCTTGGCCATGCCGCCGCTGCCGCGCAGGGCGAAAGTCGTGTCCCTGGGCACCGCATGGGTTTCGAGCAACTGGGCAATCGCAATGTAATCGGTGTTGTAGGCCTTGAGGTGGCCCGCCGTGTTGACGATGGTGTTGATCGACTGGATCGCCGCCGCCGAGGCGTCCAGTTCGTCGACCAGAGCGATGCAGGCTTCCTTGAACGGCATCGACACGCCACAGCCGCGAATGCCCAGGGCACGGATGCCGCCGACGGCACCCGGCAGGTCCTGGCTGCTGAAGGCCTTGTAGTAGAAGTTCAGGCCCAGTTGTTCGTAGAGATGGTTATGAAAGCGCAGGCCGAAATTACCGGGACGCCCAGATAACGACATGCACAGTTGGGTGTCTTTGTTCGGGTTCATCTGCATGTTTCATCTCCTGAGGGGTACTTTCGGATAAACGGGATTAGCCACCCGCACCGGTTTTCGCTGATCATAGGCTCTGGCACAGGCATCACGGGACTGTAAAGAAGCACCGCCCGGAACCTTACACAAAATTTACCCAGCGGCGTCGAAGATTTTCAGGCACCCGCTGTCATAGAAGTATCCCCGCGACAGTTCTTGAGTCTATTGCAGACAACAAGCGCTGGGGTTGGAACCTGAGGAATCATCATGATGCGTACCATTCCCAAGATAGCCTTGCTCGTTGGTGCACTCGCTGTCGCAGGCCAGGCCTCCGCCCACGGTGGCGGCGGCTGGGTGGGTCCTGCCTTGTTGGGCGGCGTGATCGGCGGAGCCATTGTCAGCTCGGTGGTGTCGAGCCCCCGTCCTGTCTACGTGCAGCAGCCTGTGTACGCACAACCGGCACCGGTGTATGTCCAGCCGGCCCCGGTCTATGTGCAACCTGCACCTGTCTACGTTGCCCCCCCACCGCCTCCTCCCGTGGTGGTCTACGGTGGCGGCTACTACGGTCGCCCGGTGTACTACGGCCACCCCCATTATGGTTACGGCCCTCGCTGGTAACCACCCGGCAGAAATCCAGGCCCCGCTCGCAAGACGGGGCCTGGGTCGTTACGGGGGCAGGAAAATCCGCGGGGCCACCCTCCCCGTCTGGATTTCAGAGGTAAAGGTCGCAGGCAAGACAGCATTCGTACACCAATGGCGCATGATAGGACTGCCGGTCGTCGCGTTGCTCAGCCCTTCACACGGCTGTCATATGGGTGCCACCGCCCGGCTGCAAAATCGATCCATCGTCGAGGGCCTTCCCTTATAAGAACAAGGACGAACCATGCCAACGCAAAATCCGCATCGCATCGCCGGGCTCTGCACCTCCAGCAAGGTCTACAGCGCCCTGACCGAGCTCAAGCAGCTCGAAGGCCATCGCACGGCCAAGTTTCTCTCGTTGCTGGCCGAGAACCTGGTCCGCAAGGGGCTGTTGAATGAACAGGAAGTGATTCACATGCTGGATCAGGTGGTCGACTGATCCGGCATCAGCCGACCTGCGACAGCCAAACGATAATGGACCAGGGCTCGATTTCGTCGATGTCCACTATCGAGCACGGTGATTTTTCCTGAAGCCGTCATGACCGTAAGGTAGCTCCATAGATTGATGGAGGTACTTATGCCCAAGGTTCAGATCATGTCCGTTATCGGCAGCGCCGTTCCCGCCTCGCTCAGGGAACTGGGACTGCTCGCCTGCTGGTACCTGGTTCGCGATGGCGTACAGATCAGCGGCCCCCTCACTTCCCTGCCAGCGGCCAAGGCCCTGTCCGAACGCATGGACCTGCATGCCCTCGGCGCCTGACCGCCCACCGACTTCCCGAAACGTGCGTTGCTCCGCACAACCCCTTGCCCGCACTGTGTTGCGGGCTTTTTTTGGCCGGTACTCAGCTGCGTTCGGCCTGGACGCTGTTGAGCTGGGTGCGATGCCCCAGCTTCTGCAGGCGCTTGTCCAGCTCGATCATCACCGCCCGGTCCGAACGCCCGCTTTCCAGCTCGTCGATCAGCACGTTGGCGACCTTGCGCAGTTCGTGAATGATCAGAATCCGATCGTCATTCAGGTCCTGCTTGTGGGACTCGAACAGGCGATGCAGAAAATCCTCGAGGCTGCGCTGGTGGCGATGCCGGTCGGAAGCCCGCAGGTGAGTCAGGCTGGCGGTGATGCGCCCCAGCAGTTCGAGCAGTTCCAGGCCGAAATAATGCAGGCGCCGGGCATACCCCACTTCGCGCTCACGCAGGCGCTGACGCTCGGCCTGGAACGCCTGCTTGCGCTGGATCGCCGGCACCGCAATCGCCACCATCAACCCGACAATCAGCCCCACGGCCTGAATCCAGCCATACCAGTCGGCCGATTTCGGAAAGAACGCGAACCCCAGCAGCAATACCGCGACGATTCCCGCCCATACCACCATGGGCAGGTAATCCCTGCTCAAAGAAATCTTTGGCATGCCCCAACTCCTGAAGTCCAGAAAGCACCTAGCGCAATAATGGCGCCGATGCTAATCGCAGTTCGCAGCGAACACCATGACCTATCAATGCCGATACCCGAACACCCCGTCGGGACTCAGGGAAAACCCTAGAGCGCAATTGATTTCAAAGGGTTTTCCGGGGTATTGCGAACTTGACAAAAGCCACTGGCGAAGCAGCTGGAAAATATTCTGGAAAAATCGCTGGAACCTGCGAAATAAAGGCCTTGGACCGATACAACGGCTGCCCTCTCTACGCTACCATATATCTTATGGCCAGTACGGACTCGAGGGTCCATCGCCAAACAGCCAAGGCACGTCTTCCGGGTTCTCCGGGCAGCCATTGCAGTGACTGAATCCAGCCAGGGATCGGACAACCATCGGAAAGTTCGAACAGGCAGCGGAAGTGCGATCACACAAGATTAAATTTTGTGTCAGTTACGCCAACTCTCTGCAGCGCTGTGGCAACTTTCCGGGCTATATTCATCAAACGTAACGCTTTTTCAAGAAAAGCCCGTTGCCAACGGTTTATCCATTTTTAGCGAGTCCATCCGCGTGAACATTCGTCATTCCATCCTCGGCCTTTTTTTCGTTCTGGCCGGCACCGTTGCCACTCCTGTCGTCGAGGCGCGTGAAACCACCCAGGCCCCTCGCGATACCAGCCACCTGCAAGTCGCCTCCGGCAGCGCCCTGCTGATCGATCTGCAGACCAACAAGACCCTGTACTCCAGCAACCCCGACGTGGTGGTGCCGATCGCCTCGGTGACCAAGCTGATGACCGCCATGGTGGTGCTCGACGCCAAGTTGCCGATGGACCAGTACATCTCGGTGAACATCAGCGATACCCCGGAAATGAAAGGCGTGTTCTCCCGGGTCAAGCTCGGTAGCGAACTGCCGCGCAAGGAAATGATGCTGATCGCCCTGATGTCGTCCGAGAACCGGGCGGCCGCCAGCCTGGCGCACCACTATCCGGGCGGCTACGCGGCGTTCATCGCGGCGATGAACGCCAAGGCCAAGTCCCTGGGCATGATCAACACCCACTATGTCGAACCGACCGGGTTGTCGATCCACAACGTCTCCACCGCCCGCGACCTCAGCAAGCTGCTGATGGCCGCCCGTCACTACCCGATGCTGAGCGAGCTGAGTACCACCAAGGAAAAGACCGTGGCGTTCCGCAAGCCCAACTACACCCTGGGCTTTCGCAACACCGACCATCTGGTCAACAAGGACAGCTGGAACATCAAGATCACCAAGACCGGTTTCACCAACCAGGCCGGCCACTGCCTGGTGCTGGTCACCGAGATGGGCAATCGCCCGGTCGCCCTGGTGATCCTCGATGCGTTCGGCAAGTACACCCATTTCGCCGACGCCAGCCGGATCCGCAACTGGGTCGAAACCGGCAAGGGCGGCAGCGTGCCGGACGTGGCCCTGCGCTACAAGGCCGACAAGAATCTGAAGGGCCGCCAGGCGGGCGAACAGGCCGCAAAGTAACCGGGCAGGAACCGGCCCGGTTTTCCGGGCCGCGCTCAGCTGCGTTGGCGTTTGAGTGCCTGTTTATGCGCGTACATGGCCCTGTCGGCGTCCTCCAGCAGATCTGCGATCGAGTCATGGCGATGCGGGTCATATTCGATCTGCCCCACGCTGAAGCGAATGTCATAACCCCGCTTCTGCCCTGAATTGCGCTCGCCCAGGGTGTGGCGAAGCCGCGCCATGATCATCTCGACCTGCACATGATCGGAGCCGGTCAGCAGCACCACGAACTCATCGCCCCCCAGCCGGCCGACCACGTCGCTCTCGCGAAACACGATGCGCAGCACATCGGCGAAGTTCTTCAGCGCCAGGTCGCCCTCGGCATGGCCGTACACATCGTTGATCTGCTTGAAGTCGTTGAGGTCGAAGAACAGCAGCGAAGCCGGCTTGCCCATGCGCTTGCACACGCCCAGCCCCTGGCTGGCCAGGGCCTCGAAACCACGACGGTTGGACAACAGGGTCAACTCGTCCATGGTCGCCATCTGTACCGCCACCAGTTCCTGCTCGGCCATCTGCGCCAGGTCGCACAGCAGCGAGCGTTCCTCGTCATTCAGCGTCCGAGGCTTGGTATCGATCAGGCACAAGGTACCGAGCTTGTTGCCCTCTCCCACCGTCAGCGGGCAACCGGCATAGAAACGGATGCCGGGGGCCCCCGTCACCAGCGGATTGTCATGGAACCGTTCGTCGCTCTCCGCGTTCGGAATCATCAGCACCTGATCACCGAGGATCGCGTGACCACAAAAGGAAATATCCCGCGGCGTCTCACTGGCCGTCAGCCCGACGCAGGACTTGAACCACTGTCGGTTCTCATCGACCAGGCTGACCAGCGCGATGGGCACATCGAACAGGCGCTTGGCCAGGCGGGTCAGGCGGTCGAAACGCTCTTCGGGCGGAGTATCGAGAATATTCAGCGAGCGCAGTTTTTCCACGCGGGCCGTTTCATTGGCAGGTTTTTTCGGCGCTAACATCACAGACATCCCAGGCTTGCGATCATGCAAGCGTAGACAATAAATGAACCGCCACAACGCTATGGACCGTGTAAATCCGCCAATGTTCTTCGGTCGACCCGTTGCCCGCCCCCGACCGTCCATGCGTCCTGTGACCGGCCGCACAACCCCGGGCCCAGGCATGGGCGCCGCCCGCACGACAGGTCATACTCGCCCTCCGCCATCACCGCACAGGATGTCCCCGTGAGCGCCGCCCGTGACGAAAGCAACCCTCCCAAGAGCATCGGTCGCCTGCTGCTGGAGCTGATCTGGCAACTGCTGGTGCTGGGGGTACCGATTTTCCTGGTGACCACCCTGCCACCGCTACTGGCCGGCACCGTGGTACTGGCCGCAGCCGCCGGCATGTGGCTGTGCGCCAGGCTCGGCTGGCTGGCCGGCGGACGGGGTGCCGCCCGGCTGATGATCTCGGCGGTGTTCGGCCTGGGTTTCAGCCTGGGGCGCGCCCTGCCCGACTACTGGGACATCGCCGCGGCCTGCCTGGCCATTTTCCCCGGGCTGGCCTGTGTCGCCACCTGGGAACGCCGGCTCGGGCTGGTGCCGCCCAGCGCATCCAGCCCCCGTGGCCGAAGCGCCTGGGGTGGGCAGGAACCCGACCAGACGCCCGAGGGCGAACCGATCCGGGTATTCAACCACAGCGAAATCGCCATGGGCGGGCCGGTCACCTGCGACTACCTGTTTCCCGATGGCGTGCTGCTCGAAGGGCTGGGCTCATCGGCGCGCTTTTCCAGCGATGGCCGCTATTTCGCCGCACCGGTGCCGTCGCGCCAGAGCTGGGGCCTGGTGATTCTCGACCGCCGCCAACGGCAGCTCTATCGCTGCAACGACGAACGCTTCTGGGAACTGGACACCTTCAACGAACAGGGGCTCGCCGGGCGCTACAGCCCGCTGGTGGATAACAGCACCGAACAGGTCAGCCTGCAGGCCCTGCTCAAGACGGCACAGCGGGTGGACCTGTTGCCCGTCGGCGACCTCTGGCTCGAACCCGGCCATTGGCAGCAGAACCTGGCCCGCCAGCAGATCGAACAGCGCTCCCCGGACGGCCGGCACCTGCTCGAAGGCCAGCTCAGCCTGCCTGACAGCCTGCGACAACTGGAACAGCCGCTCGGCGCCCTGTTGCACCCGGATTACCGCCTGAGCCTGGATGGGGAAGCGACGCCGCTGCTGGTCAAGGCCGACACGACGCCGGTGTGGAGCGACGACAGCCAGCGGCTGGTCTGCGTCGCCACGGTCGCCGGGAAGCCTGACACGCCGGCCCGTGGCCTCTGGCTGTGGCAGCGGGGCCAGGGCTGGCGCGCCTTGCGTACGCCTTGGAGTACCCACGACCGCAGCCCTTCCGGCTACTGGAGCGAGCCGGTGGCGCTGGACGCCCAGTTCGTCCGCCTGGACAGCTACCTGCCGCTGCAGCAGCCCGACAACGGCCGCTTCGGCTACCAGTTGCACGAGATTCACAGCGACTCGGAAATCCTCGTCGGCCACGACCCGCTCGGTCGTGAGCGGGATGCCGACTGGAACCGCGCTCGGGTGCTGCTGGCCCTGCCACTGGAAGGCGATGGGCAGGCCTGCTCGGTGCAGATCGAGTCCGCCCCGCTGCCGGGCGGCAGCCGCGCCCGTTTCATCCGGGCCTGCGACAACCAGGACGGGGTCGGCGGTTACCGCTGCCAACTGGCCGACTGGGAACTGCCCGGCCTCTGGCAGTTGCCCCATCGGCTCAGCGATGACGGGCAGTACCTGGCGCTGATCCCCTTCACCGAGGCCAAGGCGTTGCCGGATCGGGTCGTCGTGGTCGATCCCGGCAACCGGCGGCTGATCGACAGCCCGCCCTTGCTGGTCGCCGGGCTGGTGGATTTTCGCGGCCCAGTGCTCAGCGTCGCCGTGGTCGTCGGCCGTCTGCCGCGGGATGACTCCGGCACACCCCTGCGGCGCTTCACCGTACCGGCACCGGCGGCGTCCGAAGCCGGCGGGTTCTGCCGTTATCGCGAGGACTCGCGGGTGTACTACGAAATGCGCCAGCTCCGGCTCGGCAAAGACAGCCTCGAGCTGCTACCGGCCTGGCGCGTGGTCAACCAGCCACAGCTCGCCACCGCCGAAGGCGAGTTCATCCAGCCTGCGCCGACCGGCCTGGATGCCGCCTGGCTGTTCGGCAGTTCCACCGAATATGGCGATGACCGGCTGCGCGGCCAGATCGCACGCCTGGGCGGCCACCTGCTGACCGCCTCCGGCTGCGCCCTGTCCGATCTCGCCCCGTCGATGATCTGGTCCCCCAGGGGCCGTTACCTGGCGCTGACCCGGCTCTATCTGGAACATCCGGATTTCGAGTACAGCCGGCGCGCCTGGAAACTCCTGCTGCTCGATGTCGAGGCCCACACCCTGCGCACCGCCCCGGACTGGCTGGGCAACCGGCCGCAGTTCATCGATTTCAGCGGCGACACCCTGCACCTGCGCCACTATGAAACCGACTGGGACCTGCGCGATGGCTCGGACCCCGGCCACCGGGTGAAAATCGACCTGAAGACCGTGCTGCAATGGCCCGCCGAACCACTGGAGCGCCATGGCGAACTCTGGCTGACCCGCAGCGACGCCGGCAATGCCAGCGCGTGGCAGGCACTGGAAAGACCGGCGTTACTGTAGGAGCATGTCCATGATTCGAACGCCCGAGACACTGGAACCGACCATGAGCAGATCGACCACCGCCCACCCGGACGACAAGGCCCCGTATTTCTGGCGTGATGCGGCGCTGCCCTTCATCGAGGCGCGCTCGATCCAGGATGGCCGCGAGGTCTGCTATTCCCGGCATTCCCACGAGCACTTCTCCATCGGCGCGATCACCCACGGCCGCAGCACCTATATCAACGAACAGCAGCAGTGGCAGGTCGAGGCCGGCACCGTGGTGCTGATGAACCCCGGCGAGGTGCACGCCTGCAACCCCATCGACGACCAGCCCTGGGCCTATCGCATGTTCTATGTCGAGACACCCTGGCTGACCGCGCTGCAACACGAACTGGGGTTCAGCCCGGACCTGGACTTTCGCCCATTCTCCGCCACCCACAGCCGCGATCCGCAGCTGTACCGGGGCCTGAACGCACTTTACGAACAACTGGTGGACGACGACCTCGCCCACCTGGAAAAGCAGTGCGCGATCGTCGAGTTCTTCACCCTGCTGCAACACCGGTTGAACCCGGCGCCGATCCCGGCCCGCGAGGTCAACCAGAAGCTGGAGCGGGCCGCGGCCTACATCCACAAGCACTGCACCGAAGCACTGAAGCTGGAGGACATCTGCCAGGCCGCGCAACTCTCGGCGTCCTACCTGACCCGCGCCTTCAAGCAGTATTACGGCATGACGCCCCACGCCTTCCTGGTCAACCGGCGCATTCAGTATGCGCGCAATCAACTGCGGCGCGGACGGCTGATCGCCGACGTCGCACTGGAGGCCGGCTTCGCCGACCAGGCGCACTTCCAGCGGGCCTTCAAGCAGCACCTGGCCGCAACGCCCGGCCAGTATCGCGGCTGAGCGGACTCAGGGCAGCAACAGGTAGGCCGCACTGAGCGCCAGCAGCAAGGCCATCAGCCGATTGAACAGGCGCATCCCCCGGGGATTTTCCAGGTAGCGGCGCAGGAAGGTGCCGGCGAAGGCCCAGCAGGCGATCGAGCCGTAGCAGATCACGAAGTAGATCAGCGCGAACTCCAGCACCACCCGCGTATCACCCTCGGCGGCAAACGCGCCCATGCCGGCGACGCAGGCCAGCCAGGCCTTGGGGTTGAGCCACTGCATTACCGCGCCGAGGGTCAGGGTCGGGCGCTTGCCGGCGTTGCCAGCGTCGAGCGAACCGTCATCCATGGCCAGCTTCCAGGCCATGTACAGGAGAAACGCCACACCGCCGAGCTGGATGCCTCGCGTCAGCGCCGGCACCCGCAGCAACAGTTCATGCAGCCCCAGGCCGATCAGCACCAGCAACAAGGTGAAACCCAGGGTGGCGCCGGTCACATGGCGCAGGCTGGCACGCAGGCCGAACTGCGCCCCGGCACTCAAGGCGACGATGTTGACCGGGCCAGGGGTAATGGACGAAGCCAGCGCAAAGGCGGCCATGGAAAGCAGAACGCTCATCGGATAGGTCTCTCTCGATTGAAGATGAGCAGCACCGTACCCAGCCGCCGGCATCACGTATTGAAGAAAACTCCCCTGGCGGACCGACAGCCAGCGTTTACTATGGCTGCTGCGTTTTCCCTGGCATTCGCCCGACCTATCCACCGGAGGGAGTCAAAGGCCCATGAGCGTCGCCTATCAGAGCCTGCTGGAATACACGCGCCGGATGAACCGGGTGCTGGAACACATCGACCAACACCTGGACCAGCCGCTGGAGTTGGCCGAACTGGCGGCCATCGCGCACTTCTCGCCCTTTCACTTCCATCGCCTGTTCAGCGCCTGGGTCGGGGAAACCCTGGGCGACTACCTGCGCCGCCGCCGGCTCGGCTGTGCCGCCCTGCTGTTGGCCGAACGCCCCGAAGCCACGGTGCTGGACATCGCCCTGCAGGTCGGCTTCGGCTCCGGCGAGGCCTTCAGCCGGGCGTTCAAGCAGCACTTCCAGGTCACGCCCAGCACCTGGCGCCAACTCGAACCCGTCCGCTGGGAACAGCGCCTGAACGACATCCGCGAACGGCGCCGGCAGTCATTTCGCAATCCTGATCAGGAATGTGCGCTGATCCTGTCCGACCATGGGCGCTCCCAAACCCTGGAGGAAATGACGATGGACGTCACGCTTGAAGACATCCCCCCGACCCGCATCGCCTACATGCGCTACACCGGGCCCTACGGCCCTGGTATCGGCATATTCTGGCGCGAGACCTTCATGCCCTGGATGGAACGTAACGGCCTGACGGGCGAGCTGCGCCTGGGCATCGGCCACGATGACCCGCATGTCACCCCACCCGAGAAATGCCGCTATGACGCCTGCGTGCAGGTGCCGGACGACTTTGTCGGCAGTGGCGAAGCCACGGTGGCCACCCTCCCCGGTGGGCGCTACGCGGTGGCCCGTTTCAGTGGTCATGTCCGCGACTTCCCGGATGCCTGGACCGAGCTGTGCCGCGACTGGCTGCCCCGCAGCGGCATGCAGTTCGCCAGTGGCCCGCCCTTCGAACGCTACCCGAAAGATGCCCATTACGACCCGGTGGCCGGCACGCTAGACTGCGACATCTGCATCGCGGTGAAACCGCTGTAGCTGAGGATCGGCCCAGGTTTGCTGCCAATGAGCAGTACACCTGGGCAACAAGTTTCCGGTACAGCCCTGCAAAGGCTTGGACACACTGGCGCCAGCAGGATGCCCGGGGTTACTGTCGAGCCTTTCCTGTTTCCTGCCGGAGCGCGCCATGACCCTGTCGACCCTGCTTCTCTTCATCCCCGCGTGTTTCGCCCTGAACATGGCACCCGGCCCGAACAATCTGCTGTCGGTCAGCAATTCGACCCGTTACGGCTTCCGAACCTCCTGCCTGGCCGGCCTGGGGCGCCTGCTGGCCTTCGCCGGCATGATCGCCCTGGCGGCGGCGGGCCTGGCGGTGGTGCTGCAGACCTCGGAACTGCTGTTCCACGGGATCAAGATCCTCGGTGCCGCCTATCTGCTCTACCTCGCCATCCAGCTCTGGCGCGCCAATCCGCAAGCCGAGGCACAGACGGAGCAAACCCGGGCCAACCTGCCCGCCCTCGCCCGCCAGGAGTTCCTGGTGGCGGCAGGCAACCCCAAGGCGATCCTGATCTTCACCGCCTTCCTGCCACAATTCGTCGACTCTTCCCAAGGCATCTCCCAACAGTTCGCGGTACTGGGTGCACTGTTTCTGGTCCTGGAATGGGTCGCCATCAGCGCCTACGCCTACATGGGCATCCACATGCGCCGCTGGTTCGCCGAGCCCCGGGGCAAGCGCCTGTTCAATCGTGGCTGCGCGGTACTGCTCTCGGGTGCGGCGTCGGTGCTGCTGACGGCTCGCAGGGCCTGACATGTCGATCACCACACCGCTTCCCGTGATCCATACCCATCGCCTGCTGCTGCGTCCGGTTCGGGCGGACGACCTCAAGGTCGCCCAGGCCATCCATGGCGATCCGCAGACCAACCGCTATAACCCCAAGGGCCCCTCCTCCCTGGAAACGACCAGCAGCCACCTGTTCAACTGGATCGAACACTGGAAGAACAAGGGCTTTGGCTACTGGGCCGTCTGTGACCGGCAACAGCCGGAAAAGGTATTGGGATTCGGTGGGCTGCAGGACGCCCTGTTCGGCTCGCGCAGTGGCTTGAACCTGTACTTTCGCTTCGCGGTGGAGGCCTGGGGCAAGGGCTACGCCAGCGAGATGGTCGAGGCGGCCCTCGACCTGGCGTTCAGGCACCTGGCACGCAACGAAGTCATCGGCCTGGTGCGCCCGGACAACCTGCCCTCGCGCCGCACCCTGGAGCGGGCCCGAATGACCGTCGATGGCGAACTCGACGACGTTCCCGGCCAACCCCACAGCCTGCTCTACAGCCTGAGCGCGGAACGCTACCTGAGCCCGGAAAGTTTCATGTAGCGCGCTGCGGCAAAGGCGTAAAATGCCCCGAGCAACCATTACAAAATATGTCAGCCAGGGGAATCACTTATGAAATCCAGTCTCGTCAAGGCCACGCTGGTGCTGGGCAGCCTGTTGCTGGGCGCCTGCTCATCGGACCTGAGCACTCACTACAACAGCGCCTGCTCGACCCTGAGCTGCCAGCAGCACTACAACAGCAGTGCCCGCCTGAGCCAGGACAATGGCTCGATGAACCGCAACCTGGGCAGCAGCTTCAGCGAGTATGGCGAGAGCATGCTGCGCGACTAAGCCGCTGACACCGATCTACAGCAGCCTTCCTTTCTACCCCAAGACCTGCGTTTATGAGCGAAGCCTTCGAAGTCCCCAGCCCTCACGAAAAACACGTCGAACACACCACCGAACATGCGCACGCCCGAGGCGACGGCTTCGCCAGCCGGATCGCGGTGATGACCGCGGTCATGGCCACCCTCGGTGCCATGCTCAGCTACCAGGCCGGCTCCACGGAAAGTGAAGCGGCGATGGACAAGAACAATGCGGCCATCATCAAGACCGAGGCCGCCAACCAGTGGAACTACTACCAGGCCAAATCCAGCCGCCAGAACCTCTCGGAAATGGCCAGCCATATTCCGGGCCTGGATGCCGGGCACTACACCGCCGAGGCCGAACGTTACAAAAAGGAGAAGGAAGCGGTACGCCAGAAGGCCGAGGGACTGGAAGCCCAGAGCCGCGAATGGGATGCCCGCTCGGAGGAGCTGCTGCACCAGCATCACCGCTGGGCCCAGGCGATGACCGCCATCCAGATCGCCATTTCGCTGGCGGCGATCACCCTGCTGACCCGCCGGGAATGGCTCAAGCGCCTGTCCTATACCGCGGCGGGTGCCAGCGTGGTGCTGGGCTCGATGGCCTGGCTGCATATCTGAGGCCGGCCGCTGCCGGGTTCTGGCGATGGCGACCGGGCAGAAAACACCGGGTCGCCTGAGACACCGCCATCGCCGGCAGGCCGGCTCCCACAGGCATCAGCCGCGCTTGACCGCCTGCAGCGTGTAGCTCAACGGCAGGCGGTCAGGCGCCTGCTTCAGACGCCACTCGTCGTCCTGCGCCGAATGCACCATCTGCCCCGGCAGTGCGTCCCAGGGAACGCTCTGGTGCTCCACCAGGCCGGTGATCGTCATCCCCTCCTCCAGCAGCGCACCGACGATCTCGCCCAGGCCATGGTTCCAGGTGTGAGTGACAGTGGCGGTCAACGGCGAATCGCTGGCCACGTAGGTCTGGTCGCTGCTGAAGACCAACGGCTGCTCATGCTCGAAATACGGGTATTCCACCCGCAAGCCCTCCTGATGCGCCTCGTTGAGCGACCAGAGCATCGGATGCCCCTCGCGGATGAACAACCGGCCGCCCGGCTTGAGCAACGCCGCCACCGTCCGCGCCCATGGCTGGATGCGCGGCAACCAGCAGAGTGCGCCGATGCCGGTGTAGACCAGGTCGAAGGACTCGCGCGGCAGCACCTCGGCCGCGGCATGGACGTCGGCCTCGACAAACTCCAGCTCGGCCCCGCAACCGCGCGCCAACGCACGAGCCTCGAGCAGCGCGGCGGGCGAGAAATCCAGTCCGGTCATCGACGCGCCGAGCCGCGCCAGCGACAAGGTGTCGGTACCGATATGGCACTGCAGGTGAACGCCCCGCAGGCCGGCGATATCGCCGAGCAGTGGCAGGTCGAAGCGCACTACGTCGGAGAGGTGCTGCGGATCGGCGAGAAAACGATGCAGGCCATACTCCGCAGAGCGCGCATGCACCGGCGCGCGATCGTTCCAGTTGGCCTTGTTGATGTTCAGCGAGTCATTCATGGGCAAAGGGTCCCTGCCATTTTCCAGACAGGCACCCTATCACCCTCGTCAACGAAATGATTTGAGCAAGTTGTAAAGCTTCAGGCGTGTGCCCAGCGCCGATGCAGGCCGCGCGCCAGGGCATCCAGGGCAAAGCCGAGCAGACCGATCAGCAGCACCATCGCCATCAGTTCCGAGTAGGCCAGGCGGTCACGGGTGTCGAGAATGAAATAACCCAGGCCGGCGCTGACACCGAGCATTTCGCACGGCACCAGCACGATCCAGAGAATGCCGATGGACAACCGCACGCCGGTCAGCACATGGCCGAGCACCCCCGGCAGGATGACCTTGCGCAGGGTTTCCCAGCGGGTGGCGCTGAGGCTGCGGCTCAACTGCAACCAGCGCGGGTCGAGCTGGCGCACGCCGGCCGCGGTGTTGAGCATGATCGGCCAGACCGCGGCGAAGGCCAGCAGGAAGTAGATCGGCTGGTCGCCCACCCCCATCAGCATCACCACCACCGGCATCCACGACAGCGGCGAGATCATCCGCAGGAACTGGAAGGCCGGCGTGGTCGCCGCCTCCAGATGACGGTAGCTGCCGATCAGCAGGCCCAGGGGCACGCCGATCAGCAGGGCCAGCGCCAGGCCGACCAGGATCCGCTTGAGGCTGACCAGAATGTGCTCGTAGAGCTCGGCACGACCGAGCAGTTCGACCAGGCTGGCCAGGGTCGCCTGTGGCGAGAAGCGGGCCGACAACCCATCGGCGCTGCCGAACAGATGCACCCCGAGCCACCAGGCCAGCAGCAGGCTCAACAGCCCGGCAATGCCCAGCAGCCAGTTCCACAACGGCTTGCCCATCAGATGCTGAACTCCTCGCTACGCTCGAAGTTGTCCGGCAGGCCGAACGCCTTGAGCCCACCCACCGCCGCGATGCTGTTGCGCACAAAGCGGTCGTCCACCAGGTCGCGGGCGGTCTGCGCCGGATCGAGGTTGGCGAGGAAGCCCTTGTCGCCTTCGATCAGGGTGTCCTTCAGGCGCCGGACCAGTTCCTCGGTGTAGCTGGGGAACGGATAGGGCTGGAAGTCGATGCGCTGCTCGTCCCAGTTGCCATGGCGGATCGCGCCGCTGGCGAGGTAGGCGTCGCGCTCGGCGGCATTGGGCGTCAGCACCCGGCCGAGCACCTGCGGGGTATGGGGCGTGTAGCGGTTGCTGCCCTCCTTGGACAGCAGCCTGGCCGCCTCGGCGCGGTTATCCCGCGTCCACAACTGCGCCTTGACGATGGCGTTGACCACCTTCTGCGACCACTCGGGGCGAGCGTTCAGGTCCTGCTCGTGCATGAACACCACGCAGCAGGCGTGGTTGCGCCAGACGTCGCCGGTGAAGCGCTGGACCCGACCGACCTTGAGTTCCTCGGCCAGGGCGTTGAACGGCTCGGCGACGATGTAGCCGGCGATGCGCTTGCTGGCCAGGGCCGGTGGCATGTCCGACGGCGGCAGCACCACCAGGTTGACCTCGTTGGCCGCCAGCGCGCTGTTGGCCGGCTTGCTCACCGGTTGCAGGCCGTTGTCACGGAACAGTTGCTGTACCACCACGTTGTGGATCGAGTACCAGAACGGAATCGCTACCGATTGCCCGCCCAACTGACGGATCTCGGTGATGCCGGGGGCGACGGTCAGGCCCGAGCCGCCGACATGGTTCCAGGCCACCACCTTGGCCGGCACCTTGCTGCCATAGCGGGCCCAGACGGTCATCGGCGACAGCAGGTGGATCACGTTGACCTGCCCGGAAATGAACGCCTCGATCACCTGCGCCCAACTGCGCAGCAGCACCGGGCGCTCGGCCTTGATGCCCTCGGCCTCGAACAGGCCGTTGTTATGGGCCACCAGCAGCGGCGTGGCGTCGGTGATCGGCAGGTAACCGATGCGTACCGGCGCATCCGGCTCCAAGGCCGCACGGGCCTTCCGGCTGTTGAGCAGCGGCAGGGCGCCGCCGGCCGTCAGCAGGGCGCTGAGTTTGAGGAAGTCACGACGAGTGTGGGTGAAGTCGTCCAGGCACATGATCCATCTCCGACGGTTCGGGCTGTGTTGAATTGAGAGGGTTGCGGCTTGCCCGCCGAAGGGTTTTGAGAATCTCGATGCGCAGGGCACCCAGTTCGTCGACCAGTTCGGCACGCGGTTGCGGCAGGTCGATACGCCATTCACCGAGCGTCCGCGCCGGGCTGTTCCCCAGTAGCAGGATACGATCGGACAGCAGCAGGGCTTCATCGATGTCATGGGTGATGAGCACTGCGGCCGTGTGATGTTCGGCAATCACCCGCAACAGCAATTGCTGCATGTCCGCACGGGTGACTTCGTCGAGGGCGCCGAACGGCTCGTCCAGCAACAGCACCTGCGGCTGACGGGCCAGGCAGCGGGCCAGCGCCGTGCGCTGGGCCATGCCGCCAGAGAGCTGCGCCGGGTAATGCTCGCGGGCATGCTGCAAACCGACTTCACTGATCGCGGCATCGATCCGGGCCTGGCGTTGCTGCGCGCTCAACTTCGGTTGGCGGGCGAAGTCCAGGCCGAAGGCGACGTTCTTCTCCAGGCTCAGCCAGGGCAGCAGGCTCGGATCCTGGAAGGCCACCGCCACGCGCGGATGCGGCCCCTCAAGGCGCTCGCCGTGGAGACTCACCTGGCCGCCATGGGGCGCCTGCAAGCCGGCCAGCACCCGCAGCAGGCTGGACTTGCCGACCCCGCTCGGTCCCAGGATCGACACCACCTCGCCGGGTTTCAAGTGCAGGTCGAAAGCTTCCAGCACCGCCTGCCAGCCCTGCTCCCGCGGATAGCCGAGACTGATCTGCCGGGCTTCGAGCAGCAGCGCACTCATGCCACGGCTTCCCGCGCCTGACGCTGCAGTTCGGTGCGCAGTTGCACCAGGCTCGGCGTGACGATCGGCACGAATGCCGATTCCCGCCAGCGCCGGGCGAAACCGCTGCCGAACTCGCTCAGGTAGGCCTTGCCGCCGCTGGCCTGCAACTCCAGCTGCACAGCCTGGGCGGCCACTTCGGCGAGGCTGATGCGAATCTGGAACAGGTCGGCCGGACGCGCCAGGAAACGGCCCTCGAGCAGCCCGCACTTCAATGCCTCCACCGCCTGCTCCAGCACCTGCCGTTGCTCGACCAGCGGTTCGCGCAGGATCGAGCGCCCATCCTGCAGGTGCTGTTCGACTTCACTCAGTGCCCGGCGGCTCAGGCCAATCGCCATGCCGCATTGCAGGCCGAGAAACGCAGGCCTGACGGCGGGCAGGAAACGCTTGGCATCCGCGTGCAGCAACCACTCGCTGCCGACGTTCACCTGGCACAGATCGATGGCCGCGGTATTGCTCGATTGCAGCCCCATCAGTTGCAGATCCTCGGAACGCCGCAGGCCGGCCAGGTTGTCCGGAATCGCCAGGACGAAGGGTGCACCGCCCTCCTCACCCTCGATCGCCGCCGCGACGACGAAACCGCTCTTGCGCAGGTTGGTCACCCAGTGCAGACGGCCATCGAGCTGCCAGCCATCGGCCTGGGCCTGGGCGCGCACCTGCAGCGACTCGATGCCCGACAGGAACTTCATGGCGTTCGACAACCCGGTCGCACCGGCCAGCTCGCCGCTGAGCAGGTTAGGCAACAGGCGCTCGCGCAGGGCTGTGTTGGGACTGTGCAGCAGGTATTCGATGAAGGCACGCTGCCCCCAGAACACGAAGGCCGCCGCCAGGGAATGACTGGCGACGCGGGCCAGCGTCTCGATGGCATCGGTGACATTGCCACCGCTGCCGCCCGCCGCTTCATCGACGCCCACCCGCAGCACGCCGGCTGCCGCCAATTGCGACAACACCCCCTGCGGATCGCACTGTCCCAGGTCCAGGGCCTGGGCGTGTTCATCCAGCCATTGGCTCAATGCCGGATCAAGCATGTGATTTTCTCCTTGAGCGCGACGCCGGGTCACCGCCGGCGCCGTTGAATCATTGACCCGCAGCTTGCCAGCGGTACTTGGCCAGTTCCGGGTTGAGCGGGGTACGGGCGAACACGTTGGCGAAGTTGCAGAGTGTCGCAAGGCTCACGCCGAGAATCACTTCCAGGGCGTTACCTTCTGTGTATCCGGCCTCCTTGAAGGCATTGAAGGTCGGCTCGCTGACATTGCCGCGGGTGGCGATGACTTCCCGGGTAAAGGTAGCCAGTACTTCGAGTTTTGCCTCGGGCAATTCACTCTGGCCACGCAGGGCGCCGACCACTTCGTCCGGCAGCTTGGCCTTGTTCAGTGCCACCGCGGTGTGCCCGGCGACGCAGAAATCGCAGCCGTGGGTGGTGGCGGCGATCAATTGCACCACTTCGCGCTCGGCCAGGCTCAGTTCGGCTTTGCCGTTGAGCCCCGATACCGTAACGTAGGTTTCCAGGGCCGCCGGGGCATTGGCGAGCACGCCCAGCAGATTTGGAATGAACCCGGAGTTCTTCTGGGCGTTTTCCAGAAAGGGCCTGGCCGCTTCAGGGGCGCTTTGCAGAGTGTGTAGAGTGACGCGCGACATGGAGTGGACTCCTGCTGTGTGGGGTGTCCGACAAGTCTGTTGGTTATAAGAATTTCGATCCATATTCAAAAGTAGCGATTACTTGCTCCTGAGTGTTTCCATTAGATGATTTCGTCCAGCCCATTGGTTGATTGGTTATTAGACAGCCTCGAACTCGACACCAGCCTGTTTCACGTAGGCCGCTACTGCGGCGGCTGGCACGCCAGTACCCATGGCCTGGCCCGGGCCAGTTTCCACCTGATAGTGCAGGGACACTGCTGGCTGCATATTGATGGAGCGCAAGCCGGCGTCCGTCTGAACGCCGGGGATGCGGTATTCCTGCTGCAGGATATGGACTACCGCCTGTCCAGCGCCGAGGACCGCCTGCAAGCCAGGGCGCTGCCGCGCATGGCCATGACCGCACTCGACGGCGAAGCCCAGGATGGCGTCGGCCTGGTCTGCGGGTTCTTTCACTTCCGCTCGGGGCTGTCGTCCCTGATCATCGACGGGCTGCCGGACTGGATCGTGCTGCGCGCCGGCGATCCCTCATCGAGCGCGGCGCGGTCCCTGTTCGAACTGATCCTGGAGGAATGCCAACGCCAGCCGGCGCCCTCCCCGGCCCTGCTGGAACGCCTGAGTCACCTGCTGTTCCTGTACGTGCTGCGCCAGCAGGTGGCCGACAACCAGGACCTCGGTGGCCTGGTATCGCTGGCCCGGCACCCGGGCTTTGCACCATTGCTGGAACAGTTGATCGAACGCCCCGCACAGAACTGGTCCCTGGAAAGCATGGCGGCCTGTACCGGGCTGTCGCGGTCGGCGTTCTTCAAGCGCTTCAACGAACTGGCCGGGCAATCGCCGGGCCAGGTGCTGCTGGCGCTGCGCATGCGCCATGCCTGTCAGTTGCTCAAGGCCAACCACACCGTGGAGCAGGTCTGCGCGGCGGTCGGCTATCAGTCGATCGCGGCGTTCACCCGGGCGTTCACCAAGGCGGTCGGGGTGCAGCCGGGAGCGTATCGTCGACAACACGAACCGTCACAAGCCCACTAGGCTATGTACGAAATCGCTTGAAACTTGGTTATGCGGTGTTAAAAACCGGCTCGGAATGCTCATTGACAACCAGTCAACTGCGCTTCCTCGCCGGTTTTTGCCTTGCCTAACCTGCGTTTCAAACAATTTCGTACACAGCCTAGGGCGACGACACGCCCGACTGGTGGAAGGAGGTTTACACCCCGCTCCGATCGTCATGGCGTCCCGACGCGAAGTATGGATAGACTCGGCGGGAACCAGGGCAGGAGTCCCTGGATGTCCGAAGGAGCAGGCAACATCATGGAACTATCAAGACAACACAAGGCGAGACTCAGGCGGCTGTCTGTCGGACTGCTGAGCGTATGGCTGGCAACCGGCATCACCCAGGGTTTCGCAGGGGAGAAGGAAGCAAAGGGAATGCAGAGTATCCAGTTTCGCAAGGTCATCGACCTCAGTCACGTCATCGCCCCCACCATCCCGCTCTGGCCCCACGATCCTCCGGTGGTGTTCAACACGGTGGCCACCCAGGAAAAGGATGGCTACTACCTGCGCAGCTTCAGCATGGGCGAACACAGCGCCACCCATATCAATGCGCCGAACAGTTTCCACGCCGACGGGGTCGGGATCGACGCCTACAAACCCGAGTCGCTGGTACGCCCGGCGGTGGTGATCGATGTGCGCTCCCAGGCCCAGGCCAACCCCGACTATGTGATCAGCGTCCAGGACATCAGGAACTGGGAACAGAAGCATGGACGCATCGCCAAGGACTCCGTGGTGCTGCTCCATACCGGTTGGCAGAACTACTGGAACGACCCCAAGCGCTTCTTCAACGCAGACGACAAGGGTGGCCTGCACTTCCCCGGGCTGGGCAGCGACACCGCGGCGTTCCTGGTCAACGAACGCCACATCGCCGGAGTCGGCACCGACACCCACGGCGCCGACCCGGGCCAGGATACGGTGTACGCCACCAACAGCCTGGTATTGGCCAAGAACGGCATCATCCTGGAGTGCCTGACCAACCTCGACCAGTTGCCGGCCAAGGGCACCACACTGGTGATCGGCCTGCTGCGGCTCAAGGATGGCTCCGGCTCCCCCGCCTCGGTGATGGCATTCGCCCCCTGAGCCCTTCGGCTCAGGCCCCCTCGACCACCGGAGCGCTGACCTCGAACTGCGCCCGGTGGTCCGCCGAGCGGCGCAGGACATCGGCGAACCCCTGGAAGCTGGCCGGCTTGGTCAGGATGTCGTTGGCGCCAGCGGCCCGGAAATGCTCGATTTCGTTCGAAAAGGCACTCGCAGTGAAGGCGACGATGTAGCACCTGTCGCCCAACGGCAATTCACGGATCCGCCGGATGGCTTCCATGCCGTCCATGCCCGGCATGTTGATATCCATCAGGATCACTGCCGGCAAGGCCCGCCGGCACCTGTCCAGCGCCTCGAGGCCATCGCAGGCCAGGTCCGGTTCGTACCCCAGGGTCTGCAGCATCGCCGTGGCAACCTTCTGGTTCAGTTCGTGGTTCTCCACCAGCAGGATGTCCAGCGGATAGTGCCTGGCGAACGAGGCGTCGAATTCCAGTGCCGGGTGCTCGCCGGCGACCGGAATTTCCTGTTCGGAGAAAGGCTCGATCGGCAACGAAAACGCAAAGGTCGAACCGACGCCGAACAGGCTGCTGAACGACAGGATGCCGCCCTGGGCCTCGATCAGGTTCTTGCAGATCGACAACCCCAGGCCGCTACCGGTGAAACGCTGATTGTTCGCGCCCTCAAACTGGGTGAACGGCTTGAACAGGCTGCCATGCCGCTCTGCGGGAATACCGACGCCGGTGTCACGAATGGAGAAGTTCAGCCGCGGCGGTGACTCGCTGTCGCCGAGCGACACCGTCAGCGACACCTCTCCGGTCTCGGTGAACTTGATCGCATTGCCCAGCAGATTGATCAGGATCTGGCGCAGGCGATCAGGATCGGTCTTGACCAGGTTCGGCACCTGCGGGAATACCGTGACCTCAAGCGTGACCGGCTTGTCACGCAGGTTCTGCCGGACCATCTCGACGCTCGAGGCGACCAGGCTGTGCAGTTCGAACACGCGAGGCCTGAGATCGAGTTTTCCCGACTCGATCTTGGCCAGGTCGAGAATGTCGTCGATCAGCGCCAGCAGCGTCTTGCCGCTGGTGTGAATGGTGCCCAGCAGATCGCTCTGCTGCGCAGTCAGGGGCGTTGCCCAGAGCAGGTCGGTCGCGCCGATCACCCCGTACATGGGCGTGCGGATCTCATGGCTCATGGTCGCCAGGAACTGGCTTTTCATCCGGTCCGCTTCTTCGGCGGCGATCTTGGCCTGCTTCAGGACCTGCTCGTTGGTCTGCAGCTGGCGCAGATGGGTGCGCATGCGCAGCGCGTCGATGACAAACAGCAGGCTGAAGGACAGGAAAACCAGGATGGCCAATACGATGTGGTGCAGGGAGTCCTGGTTCAGCTCGTGGTAGTAGTCGGCCAGAGTGATTTCCGCCCCGGCGACATAGGGCGTGCCGTCCTGGGACTTCATGGGCACGAAGACCGCACGAAAGTCGCCCCAGTGATCGGTGTAGTCGATCCAGCTCGGCCCCGTCTGGTCGAAGCTGTCGAGCAGGGTCTGGCTGGCATCGGGGTAAGGATCGAAGAAGCGGACGAAGTTGTTTTCCTGGACTTCCTTGGCCGAAGCACTGGAGCTGACCAGAATGGCCTCACCGCCCCGCTTGATCACGGTGTAGACGAAGGCGGTGCCCATGGACTCGTTGAAACGCGAAAGCTTGCGGATGGCATCCAGGTCCTCCGCTTCGGACTTCGAATGCCTGTCGACCAGATCATTGTGGTAGCGGTCGCCGAGAATCGCTGCCCCACCCAGTGCCGCATGCAACAGCTTGTTGTTGATGCTGTCGGTCAGAATGCGTTGAGCCTGGGCGTGAAGATAGTAGATGTAGCCACTGACACCGACGACGTAGACAAGCAGCAAAATTCCAATTTTTCGCCTGACCTTGAACATGCGATACGGCCTCCATTGCCGTCTGACACCGGGCTCCACAAGCTCTTCCCGGGTATCGCCGTCGAGAATAAGTCATGCGTGGGGAAAACACACCCCCGTCAGGTCATGCTGAGGTTCACGCAGGTGCCCAGGGGAACCGGCTCGCCGACAAGCCGGTTCCCGCCCGGTCGTCAGTCGCGGAGGAAGGCGAGCAGGTCTTCGTTCAGTTGAGCGGCGTGAGTCACCGCGAAACCGTGCGGCGCGCCGGCATAGACCTTCAGGCGGGCCCCGGGGATCAACGCGGCCGCCAGCTTGCCGGTGGCTTCCAGAGGCACGATCTGGTCGTCGTCGCCGTGGATCACCAGCGTCGGTACGTCGATGGTGGCCATGTCCGCACGGAAGTCGGTTTCGGAGAATGCGCTCACGCAATCCAGGGTGCCCTTGAGCGAGGCCAGCAGGGCAATGTTCAGGGTCTGGGTCAGCACGCCCTGGGAAACCACCTGGCCGTGGTTGATGCCGTAGAACGGCGCGGCGAAATCGGCGATGAACTGCGCACGGTCCTTGAGCAGGCCGGCCTTGATGCCATCGAATACCGCCTGGGGCACGCCCTGCGGGTGGTCTTCGGTCTGGATGAACAGCGGGGTCACCGCCCCCAGCAGGACCAGCCCGGCCACCCGCTTGCTGCCGTGACGGGCGATGTAGCGGCTGACATCGCCACCGCCCATGGAGAAGCCCACCAGGGTGACGGCTTCGAGGTCCAGGTGCTCGATCAGTTGGGCCAGATCGTCGGCGAAGGTGTCGTAGTCATAACCGCTCCAGGGCTGGCTGGAACGACCAAAACCGCGCCGGTCGAAAGCGATGGTGCGATAGCCACGGCTGCTCAGGTACTCCATCTGGTATTCCCACATGTCCGCATCCAGCGGCCAGCCATGGCTGAACAGCACCGGCTTGCCTGTGCCCCAGTCCTTGTAATAGATCTCGGTGCCATCACGTGTCACGAATGTGCTCATACAAACTCCTGTGGGTCATGGGTCGAATCGGCAAGGAGGCAAGCCGCAAGCAGCGCTGCGGGCTCACCGGCGAGCGGCCATCGGGCTGCCCGTCCCGCCTACTATCCCCGGAACCCGCCACGCGGAATTGCAGGCATGTGCTGTCTCGTCCAGCCCACGCAACGAATCGGCGGCAGGCAGTATGCACCCGCAATCACAGGGTGCGGTTGTGCTGTTCCCCGCCATTGGATGATGGCCATTTCACAACTTTCCAAACAGCCTCTGGACAACCCAAAAACTGCTTGTTAGTTTCCGCCAGCCAAATGTTTCAACGTATGATAGAGATACAGAAATGATATTAAAGTGATGGCACTTTCTGTCTTTCTCTACAACATAACAAGGATGTCGACGATGAAAAATCTGCAGGGTTTGCCTAGCCTTATCAGTGCGTCAGTAGGTGCCCCCGGCAAGGCTCGAAACTTGCCCGCCGATGTTCAATGCATCCAGTACTTGTTTAACCTGATCATCCCGAAGATGGGTTTCCCGCTGCAGGAAAATGGCAAGTGCGACGCCCAGTTGGTGCAGTGCATCAGCCAGTATCAGTTCCGCCATCTCAAGTACGCCCACCCTGATGGCGTCGTCGACCCGACCGGCCGAACCTTCAACAGCCTGATCGAAGAAGCGATCAAGGTGCCGGTCAAGCCGAACTTCGGCCTGCGCCTGCCGACTTTTTTCAACGCATTCGCCAACAGTGGCGGCGATGTCCAGGCCACGGTCAACCACTACCTGGACCGCATGCGCGCGATGATCGAAGCCGAGCGGCGCAACCGCCAGATGGTGCTGCAGGCCACGTGCGACGGCAACATGACCCTGAGCGACACCGACTTCCAGAATGCCGCCACGCAACTGGGCAACGGCATTCCTGTGAACATCATCAAGGCCTTCGCCACCGTCGAATCCGGTGGCCGCTCCGGCTTCGGCCCGGCCAAACTGCCGGTGATCGCCTTCGAAGGGCATACCTTCCGCAAGTACACCAAGAGCAAGTACGACAAGACCCATCCGCTGCTGTCCTACCCCTATGTGAAAAAGGCCGGCCCCCAGTGGCAGGTCAATAACAAGGATCAGGCCAAGGCCTGGGAAACCATGGCCACCGCTTTCGGCCTGGATCAGGAAGCCGCATTGATGTCGGCGTCCTGGGGCATGTTTCAGGTCATGGGTTTCAACTATGCCGCCTGTGGCTACAAGAATGTCTTTGAATTCGTCACCGACATGAAACTCAATGCCGGTACGCAACTCAAGGCATTCGTCGGCTTTTGCCTGAAGAGCCCGGCCTTGATAAAGGCGATGAAGAACAAGGATTACGTCGGCATGGCGTCCAACTACAACGGCAAGGATTATGGCGACTATGACTCGCGCATTAAAAAGGCCTACGAAAAACTTGAAGGAAAAAAATGACATGACGCGTAAATTCTCCGTTTGCCGCTGGCTGATCGCCGGGGCGATTTCGCTGTGTGCCGGCACCTCGGCCTTCGCCGCAGAGCTGCATTCGGGCAAGTATGAGCAGTTGATGCTGGCGGTCACGCCGGATCACCAGGTCGAAGGGTTCTATGCCGAAGAGCGTGGTGAAGGCAACACCTTCAGTTGCGCCTTCTACCTGCAGGGCAAGCCCGCGACCCTGTCGACCTGGCTCGACGAAGTCTATCCGGGCAGCGTGAAACCCTCGGCCGATGGCGTGACCCTGACCGTGGAACAGGGCCAACAGCACCCCGGCTGCATGAATGTACTGATGCCGGAAATCGCCACCGGCCTGGACCTGACCCGGACCGCGAGCAAGAACTGGATCGGACTGGTCACCGTCTCGGCTGACAAGGCCCTGCTGCAGAAGACCCCGGACGCCAAGGCCACCAAGGGCCCCTACATCGTCAAGGGCGATGTCGTCGGCGTACTGGCCTACAAGGATGGCGCCGCGCAGGTCGAGTTCACCAATGCCAAGGACCGCACCTTCACCGGCTGGATCAGCCAGGACCAGTACTCGCGCCTGAGCGTACCCCAGCACTGATCCCCTGCCTTTGCGTGGGAGCGGCGGTCCGACTGGCCCGCCGCCCCTGCAACCGTGACAATGCGGCGCCCTCTCACGGAAAGGCCTCTCCATGCCACGCTCTGGCCATCCTTGGCCAGATTCGAGCAAGACGGACCTACCCTCCTCTGCCTCACTGGTTTACTCTGCCCCGGTCAAATGCCGACGCAACAGGCATGGAACCGTGTTCCAGGACCTCACATGCCGCTTCATGCATGGTTCCCGCTGACACATTTTTCGACTAAAAATGCACCTCTCGCCTCTTCGAATTGAAAGAATCACTCCGGTGGCAAAAGGATTTCGGCAAAATGGGAATGCTTCGCTTGTTTCTGGCTTTATCGGTTCTCGTACACCATACCCCGAAAGCGCCTTTCCATTGGCTTCATGCCTCAATCGCGGTGATGTTCTTTTTCATGATTTCGGGGTTCTACATGACCCTGGTCATCAACGAGAAATACCTAAAATCCGACACACCGTGGATCGCCAGATTCTATCTCTCCCGAGTATTCAGGATATTCCCTGTGTACCTGGCCATGCTGCTGTTCATGATAGTCTGGTACTTCTATACCGACACGCCAAATGTCTTCACCGCCAACATGGGACATGGTTTCTCAGGCCAGGCCAGCCTGGTCTTCATGAATCTGTTCATTCTCGGCCAGGACTGGCACCAGCTGACAGCCTATTCACTCGCCAGTTACGACAGCAATGCCTATACGAGCTTTATCGGCTCGCACATCGATAGTTCCTATTTTAAGAACACCATAATGCTCATTGGGCAGGCCTGGACACTCTCAATCGAGCTCATATTCTACATTCTGGCGCCATTCATCGTTCACAGTCGCCGCAGAATCATCATCGTGCTGATTGCCAGCCTGCTGGTGCGCCTGGTGTTCTGGGACATGCGGGAAACGTTCAACCCGTTTGGCTGGGGATATTACTTCCTGCCTTCGACGCTGTGTTTTTTCCTCATGGGAAGCCTGGGCTACTATTTCTACCGAAAACTGATCAAGTGGCCGCTGCTGGAAAACGCGACCATACCGGTTAACCTCATCGTACTCGGCGGCACTCTTTACATACTGTTGTCCGGTGGTTACCCAGTCGTCAGCAGAGCCACAGGCTACGATACGCTGCCACTCTGGCTGTTCTATTGCGCCTTTGCCTTCTGCCTGCCCTTTGTTTTCCTGCTCTGGAAAGACAGTCGTATCGATCGCTGGCTGGGCGAGTTCAGCTACCCGCTCTACATCGTTCATGGACTGATCATCGGCATGATGCTGGGGGATGTCGGCCTACCCGAGGGAACCTACTCAACCCAGGCGATCATCATCGGGACTTCGCTCCTGGTTGCCTGGTTTGCCTGTTTCGCCATTGAAACGCCCTTCAATAAATGGCGGCAGCGCAAGATCGTCACTGCCGCCTCCCCCGCCTGGTCCACAGGCTTGCGCAAACCATTGGCCTGGACCGGAGCGGCGACGGTCACCGCCTGCCTGTATATTGCCTGGCTGACGTCCTATACACCGAAGCAGGCACCTCCCGCGATCCTCGTGAAGGTCGAGTCGACGCTTCAATACAATATCGTCAACTATGACGACAGGTTTTACGGTGTCCCATTCGGCACGGACATCAAGTGGGGCGGACATAACTATGAACAGACTCCGGGCCTGATCGTCGCCACCACCCAGGAAGAGGTCAGCGAGGCCATTCATAGGAAGTCCGGTAACACGCCTGCCCCCGTGCAGGGGCCTACCGCCACCCTGGTGAAAGTCGAACTGGAGTATCGATACAATATTGTCAACTACGCCAATAAATTCTATGGCATCCAGTTCGGCACCGCGATCGAGTGGGGAGGCCCCGATTATGAAAAAACCCCGGGACTGATCATCGGCGATACTCAGGACGCGGTCAGTGAAGCGATCCACCAGAAAGTCGCTGAAACCACCTCGGGGACACCCGTGCCGCCCGCCGTCCTGGTGAAGGTGGAAAAGGCGTACCGATATAATATCGTCAGCTATGCCAACAAGTTTTATGGCGTCCAGTTCGATACCACGGTCGAATGGGGCGGGCTGAATTATGAAGAGACTCCGGGACTGATCATCGCCAAAACCCAGGAAGCGGTCATGGAGGCGATCGCCCGGAAAGTCGGCGCGATTGCCCGGTAGAGTCGGCGAGAAGCTTCAGCGCCATGGGCCAAGCCTATGTGCTTGATGCATGGCCTATTCTCAAACGTCATAACTGCCCCCGTTCCCGCGTGGTAGTCTCGCCGGATCAATGAATAGGCATAGATCGTATTTGACGATGGCCAGAACCAGGAAAGATCATGCCGAAAATCTCCCACACCGCTCTTCGTCGCAACTTCCGTGAATTGCTTGCCAAACCAGCCTGTGTCGAAACCGCGTCCGTGTTCGACCCGATGTCCGCGCGGATCGCGGCCGACCTTGGGTTCGAGGTCGGCATCCTCGGTGGCTCGGTCGCCTCGCTGCAGGTGCTGGCAGCCCCCGACTTCGCCCTGATCACCCTGAGTGAATTCGTCGAACAGGCCACGCGGATCGGCCGTGTCGCCCAGTTGCCCTTCATCGCGGACGCCGACCACGGCTATGGTAACGCCCTCAATGTGATGCGTACCGTCGAGGAGCTCGAACGCGCCGGTGTCGCGGCGCTGACGATCGAAGACACCCTGCTGCCTGCGCAGTTCGGCCGCAAGTCCACCGACCTGATCTCCATCGAGGAAGGCATCGGCAAGGTCAAGGCCGCCCTCGAGGCCCGTGTCGACCCGGAGCTGACGATCATCGCCCGGACCAACGCCGGAGTACTGCCGACCCAGGCCATCATCGAACGCACCAGGGCCTATGAAAAGGCCGGCGCCGACGGCATCTGCATGGTCGGCATCAGTGACTTCGAACACCTCGAGCAGATCGCCGAAAACCTCAGCGTACCGCTGATGCTGGTGACCTACGGCAACCCGAAACTCAATGATAGCCAGCGCCTGGCGGACCTGGGCGTGCGTGTGATCGTCGCCGGCCACGGGGCCTACTTCGCCTCGATCAAGGCCACCTACGACAGCCTCCGGGCCCAGCGCCAAGTCACCCACAGCACCTCGAACCTCAGCGCCACCGAGCTGACCCACACCTATACCTTCCCCGAGAGCTACGTGGCCTGGGCGAAAGAGTTCATGGACGTGCAAGAGTGACGCGGGCCGAACGGCAGCGGTAGGCGCTGCAACCTGTCGCCCAGGGACCGGGCGGCCCTGTCACGGGTGGACCGGGTAGTCGATGTAACCCCGCTCGTCACCGCCGAAAAAGGTCGTTGGGTCGGGGGTATTGAGGTCAAGCCCCTCACGGATCCGCCGTGGCAAATCAGGGTTCGCCAGGAACGCCCGGCCAAAGGCCACAATGTCCGCACGCCCCTCCCGGATCGCCTTTTCTGCGGACGCCGGGTCATATCCCCCGGCGATCACCAGCACACCTTGCCAGGCCGCACGCAGCTTCAGGATGATTTCGTCCCAGCGCGGGTCCAGGCTCTCGTCCTTGACCGTGCCGACGACGGCGGGCTCGACCAGGTGCAGGTACGCCAGCCCGTAGCGGTTCAGCGACTCGACGATATAGGTGAAGGTTTCCATTGGCGTGTCGTCGCCCATGCCCATGAACCGCCCCATTGGGGTCAGCCTCACCCCGACGCGATCCGCCCCGATCTCTTTCGAGACCGCCTGCACGATCGCCAACAGCAGGCGGGCACGGTTCTGGTAGGAACCGCCGTAGGGGTCCGTGCGCCTGTTGCTGTTACTGTTGATGAATTGGTCAAGCAGGTAGCCGTTGCCCGCATGGATTTCAACACCGTCCATGCCAGCCTCGATGGCATTGAGCGCAGCATGGCGGTAGTCGTCGATGATGCCGGCGACCTCCTCGGTTTCCAGGGCACGAGGAACCGGTACATCGCCCCATACCCCCTGGCCGTCTTCGTCGACGATGAAGGTCTTGCCCGGTGCCGCGATGGCGCTTGGGGCCACGGGCAACGCATGACCAGGCTGGAAGCTTGGATGCGATACGCGCCCCACATGCCACAACTGCATGAAAATGCGGCCGTCCCGTTCGTGTACCTCATCACTCACCCGCTTCCAGGCTTGAATGTGCGCAGGCGTATAAATGCCGGGGGTCCAGGCATATCCCTGCCCCTGTTGGGAGATTTGCGTGGCCTCGGTAATGATCAGCGCGGCACTGGCTCGCTGGCCGTAATATTCAACCGTCATTTCAGTGGGAACATCCCCCGGCTGGCCGGCGCGCGAGCGGGTCAGAGGCGCCATTGCAATACGATGGGGAAGTTCCAGGGCGCCCACGCGAATGGGCGCGAAAAGATTACCGATCATGGGTCAGTTCCTTTTTCAAGTAGGTTTCAATACAGATGAAAGTTGCCGTGATATTGCTGTTGTTGCGATGTAGCGAGATTAAAATCAAACTTCGAACTTGATAATCACTCGATACCGGGCAAGTGCGTTGCGCAACTCGCAATGGGCTACCGGTCGATCTCGCTCATAGCGCGGTGCGCGCCTTGCCCCGATACACACGCAGGACGTCGGCCATCACGGACAGGGCAATTTCAGCCGGTGTGCGACTGCCGATATCCAGGCCGATGGGCATGTGCAGGCGATCGATATCCGAAGCGGACAGCCGGCCTATCCGCTGCAACCGTTCAGCACGTTTGTCCGAAGTTCGCCGCGAGCCCATGGCGCCGATGTAGAAAGCCGGCGTGTGCACGGCCTCCATCAACGCGAGGTCATCGATCCGGGGATCATGGGTCAGGGCAACAACAGCGGTGGCCTCATGGCAACCGCCGTTGGCAATGTAGACCGAGGGCAACATCGGAATCAGCGCAATGCCCTCGATCGCCAGCACCGCCGCTTCTTCCCGTGGGTCACAGGCGATCACCTCGAACCCGAGCGCACGGGCAAACTGGCCACAGGCCTGGGCGACTGGCGATAACCCCGCGAGCAACAGGCGCAGGGCCGGCCCCAGGTTCAGTTCCAGGCGGTTGCCTGCCCATATCACGGCCTGCGCACCGTCCAGGTGGCGCTTGATGCTGAACTGCCCGCTCTCCAGCTCGATCACCCGCGTCAGTCGGCGCTGCCCACGCAAAGCGTCGAGCAGTTGCCTCAAATGCGCTCGCCACTCAACGCTCGCCTGCCGGTGTTCGACCAGCACGTCCAGGCTGCCGCCGCAGGGCAGTTGCAAGCGGCTGCGCTCTTCGGGCGTCCTCCCATAGCTGACGACCTGGGCTGGCGCCCTATGCTCGCCGCGGCCAAGCGCATCGATAAATTCCTCTTCCACACAGCCACCGGACAATGAGCCACTGTGGGCACCCGAGCGGATGGCAACCAGCATGGCCCCTGGCGACCTGGGCGCGGAACCGAAGGTCGAGAGCACCGTGCACAGCCATACGCTTTTGCCTTCATCGGCCCAGGCCAGGGCCTGTTCAAGAACCGTCACATCCAGATGCTGCATTTATCCTTACCCTCGCCAATTCCGGCTCAAGCCATCGAACATCGAATGGGTCACCCTTCTTTGTCGAGCGTCCGCGCCAGCGGCAGGGCCAGCCGCCTGTGCCCCGTGGCATCGGCGATTGCGTTGCCCAGGGCGGCCGCCATCGGGCCCTGGACGATTTCAGCCGCGCCCAGGAAAGGTTGGCCCGGCTGGTCGATCATGTGCACCTCGACATGCCGGGGCAGTTGAGGAAAACGCAGGATCGGATACCCGCTCCAGTCGTAGCTGCGAACTCCGCCCGCGTCGTAGCTCACCGCTTCGAAGAGGGTCCAGCTGCTCGACTGGACGATGCCGCCTTCGACCTGGTTGCGTAGCCCGTCCGGGTTGACGATCTGCCCGACGTCCACGGCGGTGACCACCCGTTCGATCCCGATTTCGCCGGTTTGCGGATGGACCTGGATTTCCACGGCAACGGCGCAATACCCCATGATGTTCTTGTAGCGGGCAAAGCCCATGCCGATACCGCTGCCCGGCATCGAGCCCCGGCGTGGCCAGCCGAATTCATCCCGCGCTCTTTCGATGACGGCCCTTGCCCGAGGGTCGCCGAGATGGGCAAGCCTGAATTCGACAGGATCGACCCCGGCCTGACCGGCCAATTCGTCCAGGCAGGCCTCGATGGCGAACACGTTGATATGCGCCCCCAGCGAGCGCATCGCCGAGGTACGGAACGGCATCTGGGTAATGAAATTCATGTCGATGCTGCTGGAACCCGTCTCGTACAACGGGATCGCGTTGCGGTCACCATCGCCCTCGGGCTGGGCGATCGGAATCGACGGCATAGAGGTGAACGGACGGGCCAGCATCCGGGCCGGTACCAGCCGGCCGGCGTTGGTGATGCGCTCGTTATGTGGCGTCGTCCAGAGTTCGTACTTCCAGTTGCCGATGCGACCGTTGCGGTCCAGGCTGGCCTCAAGCTCGGTGATCATCGCCGAGCTGTAGGGCTCCCAGAGGTTTTCCTGCTCGCGCATCCATTGCACACGCACCGGCACGCCGGGCACGCGCATGGCAATGAGCGCGGCATCGGCGGCGGCGTCATCGGCACCGTTATGCCCGTAGCAACCCGCCCCTTCAACGTGGATACAGCGCACGGCGGTCACCGCCAGGCCGACCATCTCGGCAATCCCGGCACGCAGCGGGAACACGCCCTGGGTATGGGTCCAGACCGTCAGCGTGCCGTCCTTGAACCAGGCCAGCGCACAGGACGGCCCGATCGAGCCATGCATCAGGTAGTGCTTGGTGGCGCGTGCCCGATAGGTCTTGCCGGCAGAAGGCGCTGCGCTGCCCTCATGCCTGATCGGGTAACGCCGGGACGGCAGGCGGGGCAATAGCTGATGAATGACGGCCTGGTCCGGAATCACCTCGCCACCGGTCCAGGTCGCCGATTCATAACCCGCCCGCATGGCCTTCACCGCCTGCCATTCGTCCCTGGCGACCACCGCCAGGTAGTTGCCATCCCTCAGCACAGCGACGACACCTGGCAAATCCTCGATCGCCCGCGCATCGAATGCGGTGAGCTGACTGCCTGGCCGCGGCGGCCGAATCACGCGGGCATGGAGCATCCCCGGCAGCCGCATGTCCTGGACGAACGCGGCGCCCCCGGTGACTTTTGCCGGAATATCGAGGCGAGGAATCGCGTGACCGATGAGCTTGAACTGTTCGGGTGAGATATCCGGTGACCGGGCCTGGGCATACTGGTGCAGATCCACGCCAGCCACCGCATCGGCATAACTCATCCGGGCACCGGAGGGGGCGGTGATCATGGCATCGCCCGTCTTCAGCGTCGCGACGTCCATGCCCCACTGCCTGGCGGCGGAGTCCAGCAGCATCTGCCGGACCTGCGCGGCGGCGTTGAACAGGGCGGTACCGCTGTCGAAAATCGTATGACTGCCGGCCGTGTAGCCCTCGTTCGGGGTCAGGGCAGTGTCGGCCGTCAGGAAATTCACCTTCCCCGGCGTTACGTCCAGGCGCTCCGCAGCGATCTGCAACAGCGCGGTCCTGACGCCAGTACCGAGTTCCACCTTGCCGGTATAGACGGTGATGCCTTCGGCGCCAATCCGGATCCAGGCATCGAGGTAAGGGTTGGTTCGCAGGCTGCCTGGCAGGTCCGGCGCGAGGACGGCAGTGCCGAGCGTGTCGACTTCGGTATCGGCCAATACCTTGCGGGCCGCCGGCATCAGGGTAAATGCCATCAGCAGGCTGCTGCCCTGGAGAAACGCGCGACGACCGAACTCAGTTTTGGACGACATGGATTCCACCGTTTTCAACGACGCGGGTGATGGCTTCAAGGATGCGAAGGTGCGTACCGCAGCGGCACAGGTTGGTTGCCATGTGCGCGCGGATGGTGTTCTCGTCCGGCCGAGGATTCTTCTCCAGCAGGGCCTGGGCACGCATGATCATGCCGGCGATGCAATAGCCACATTGGGCGGCCTGGGTGTCGATGAACGCCTGCTGCAAGGGGCCGGGGCGTTCGGCACTACCCAGGCTCTCCACGGTGCGGATCTGGCGGCCCTCCATTCCCGCGCACGGGGTCACACAGGAGAACACCGGCTGGTCATCGACGATGACGGTGCAGGCCCCGCACTGGCCCAGCCCGCAGCCATACTTGGCGCCGTTGAGTTCCAGGTGGTTACGCAGGGCATAGAGCAATGGCATGTCCGGATCCAGATCCAGGCTATGCACCTTGCCATTGACAGTGAGATTCACGTTGCTCATCGGGTTTCCTCGCGCAGGGCCTGAATGGTCGAGTCCACATCGCTCCACGGCTGATCGGGATTCGCCTGATGCCGCACGAAGGCGGCCAGGGCTGCCAGTTGCCGGTCGCCCAGGCTGGCAGCGAAAGGCGGCATCGCCGGGCCGGGCTCGCCGGGTGTCGGTGGTATGCCTTCCAGGACGGTCTTGATGAAGTTGCGCGCATCGCGCGCCTGGACGGCGGAGGTCGCCGCGAGCGCTGGCCTGCCATCGATCTTGCGCATGGGTGCCGACGCACCGTGGCAGCCGGCACAGGCGCCCTGGAACAGGTCGCGGCCGAGGTCGGTTGTCGCGGCCGGGGCCGCAATACCCGGTGCCTTGACGGGCGCCCTGGCCTCTTCCGCCGGCAGGCTCAGCAGGTATCCGGCAATCGCTTCGACATCGCTCTGCGGCAGCCGGGCCAGTTCCTGGCTGACCGGGCGCATGGGCCCGGCCGCAGTGCCCTGTTCCGGCACCACGCGAGCCTGCAGATACCCCACCAGTTGCGCCTGGGTCCAGGGATTCTCGCGGCTGGCCAGGCCGAGCAGGGAGGGCGCGGCCCATCCATCGACCACGCCACCGGAGAGTGCCTGGCTGTCCTTCTGCGCACCGAGGAAGTTCAAGGGGGTATGGCAGCCGCCACAATGGCCCGCGCCCTCGACCAGATAACGCCCGCGATTCCACTGCGCCGACTGTTGCGCTGTCGCTTCGAAGGGGGCCGTAGGCAGGAACAGCAGGTTCCAGCCCGACACCAGCGGCCGGATGTTCATCGGGAAGCTCATGCGGTTGGGGGTCGCCGGTTCATGCACCGCCGGCCCGCTCATGAGGTAGCTGTAGGCGTCCGCGATGTCCTGATCGTCGAGCAGGCGATAGTGCTTGTACGGGAAGGCCGGATACAGAAAGTGCCCATCCCGCGACACACCTTCGCGCATGGCCCGCTGGAACGCCTGGAGCGACCACTTGCCAATGCCCGTCTCGGCGTCGGGCGTGATGTTGGTGCTGTAGAGCGTGCCGAACGGCGTCACCAGCGGGAGCCCGCCCGCCAGGTACTTCCCGCCGGGACGGGTGTGACAGACCGCGCAGTCGCCGGCGACCACCACCCTGGCGCCACGGGCAACCTGGGCCGCATCGAAGGCCGGCGGCCGCTCGATCGGATCGATTGCCGGGCGCCACATGAGCCAGAACGCTACAGCCGCGCCCCCGACTCCGAGTGCCACAGCCGCCGTTGCCAAGAGTTTCCTACAGGACATGGATACCCACCTCGCTCTCCTCGTCTCCAACCTCGGCTTGTTCGGTGCCGATCCGTTGAGGGGAATGAGCCTAAATGAGCCTGATGCCCCAGGGTATCGGGCCCTCGCGCAAGGAAGCTTTGCTCATCACGCAACGCTGCCGGCGTTGCGCGACGTGCACAGGTTCGTTGCCGGAAGTGGGTATTCCGGCAACCGGGCCGCCCACATAGGCTGGTGCCTGTCCTTTCAACCCATTCGGAGATGTCGCCATGTCAGCGAGCAGCCCTGAAATTCCTGCTTTCACGTCGGTGCATGCCGACACCCCCTCCAACCTGTCCAAGGCACTGGTTGCGTTTCTGGCGTTCTGCTGTGGCGCCGTCGTTGCAAACCTCTACTACGCCCAGCCCATCGTCGAACTGATTGCCCCGAGCATTGGCCTTTCACCTGAACATGCCAGCCTGATCGTCTCGTTGACCCAGTTCGGCTATGCCGCCGGGCTGCTGTTCCTCGTACCCCTGGCGGACCTGATGGAAAACCGCCGGCTGGTGATCGGCTTTACGCTGGTGGTCGGCGCCTTCCTGGCGGCCGCCGGCTTCGCCCAAACGCCCTCACTGTTCCTGACAGCCTCGCTGATGATCGGCCTGACCTCGGTCGCCGTGCAGATCCTGGTCCCGCTGGCCGCGCACATGGCCCCCGAAAGCAGCCGCGGTCGAGTGGTCGGGAACATCATGAGCGGCCTGCTGCTCGGCATCCTGCTCGCCCGTCCGGTCTCGAGCCTGTTGTCCGAGTACTTCGGCTGGCGAGGGGTGTTTTACAGCGCCGCGGTCCTGATGGTGGTGATTGCGGCCCTGGTGGCGATGCTGCTGCCTGAACGGCTGCCGAACCATCACACCACCTACCGCCGCCTGATCGGCTCCGTCTTCGGCCTGGCCAGGCAGTACGCGGTTCTGCGTGAACGCTCGCTGTACCAGGGACTGCTGTTTGCAAGCTTCAGCTTCTTCTGGACCATCGTCCCGATCGAGCTGGTCCGTCACTACGGCTTCAGCCAGAACGGGGTGGCCCTGTTTGCCCTGGTCGGCGCGGTGGGTGCCATTGCCGCGCCCATTGCCGGGCGACTCGCCGACGCCGGCCACGGCCATGTCAGCACCCTGGTTGCGTTGATACTGGCCCCGGTGGCGCTGTTGCTCGGCGGCATCCCCGGACTGGGCTACCTGGGCCTGGTGGCAGCGGCGATCGCCCTGGACTTCGCGGTGCAACTGAACATGGTCCTCGGCCAGCGTGAAGTCTACGCCCTGGACCCCAACAGCCGCGCACGCCTCAATGCCGTGTTCATGACCAGCATCTTCGTAGGCGGGGCACTGGGTTCGATGGTGGCGAGCCCCCTGTACGAGGGCTTCGGCTGGACCACCGCGATCCTCACTGCAGCGGCGATCCCGGCCCTCGCCCTGGTGATCTTCCTCGCCAGACATGCGGGCAAGCGCTGACCCGTAAGGCCCGCAGAGGCTGGCAACAGGACGCCCCGCATTGCCAGCCTGCGCCAGGCTTCGCTCAAGACCCGCGCGCCCCCACAAGCGCCAGCAACAGCACATGCGTCCTATCCAGCCCACCCTCTCGCCGAATATGATCCAGGCAGCCGCACATCCAGAACGGCTGGGTGACAGCCGCTACGGGTCAGGGAATCTCTTCAACAGAGTCGGAAATATGGATAAGTTTCTCGCGTTGAGCATGTTCGTCGAGACGGTACGCTGCGGCGGCTATTCGGCAGCAGCCCGCAAGCTGGGCGTGGCGACCTCCTCCGTGGCGCGCCAGGTCGCAGCGCTGGAGTCGGACCTGGGCACCACGCTGATCACGCGCAGCACCCGGCAGAACAGCCTGACCGATCTGGGCCAGGCCTACTTCGATAACGCCGTGGCGATCCTCGATGCGCTGGCCGCTGCCGACAGCATGGTGACCGACCGCGGCAGCGAAGCGAAAGGCAAGCTGCGGGTAAGCGTGCCGGTGGAGTTCGGGCGCCGCCTGATTTCCCCGCACCTGGGCCGCTTTCTCGCCAACCATCCGGGGCTTGAGGTCAGCCTGAATCTCAGCGACGAGATGGTCGACCTCTACAAGGATCGCATCGACCTGACCGTGCGCCTGGGCTCGACGGTTTCCAGCGAAGAGGTCATCTGCAGCACCATCGGGCATTTCCAGCGCTGGCTGGTGGCAAGCCCTGCCTACCTCGCGCAGCAGGGTGCACCGACGCAACCGGGCGAACTGACCCAGCACGCGTGCATGCGATTCGACTACGGCGGGCCCATGCGGGACTGGCACTTCGAAATCGACGACGAAACGGTACCGGTCGCCGTGCAGGGGCGGATGCAGAGCAATAATGCCGATATCCTTCGGCAGGCGGCCATCGCCGGTCAGGGAATCGCGCTGCTGGCCGACTGGTTGGTCGCCGAGGACGTACAACATGGGCGACTGACACGCCTGCTGTCCGAATATGAGGTGAACCCGACCTCAGTCAATACATCGATCAATATCGTCTACCTGCCAATCAACCGTGAATCGACGCGCATCAAGGTGTTCGTTCAGTTCATGAAAGAGTTGCTGAATATGGCCTAGCAGCCAGCGCAATACTCAATTGCGCCATCTATGGCTTCTGTTGATTCGAACAGCTCCGTACCCTTAAGGTGATCAACTCCTCAAGGGCATTCACCATGGCGACTCCTCCCCTGCTAGCGTTTGACTTCCTTGACCCTTGGGGCTGGGTGGCGGAGCGTCGCCTGGCTGCCGCCATGCACCAGGCTGGCAGGCCGCTGGAGATCATTTTCCAGCCGTGCCGCTCCTCGCTCAGCCGAGCCGCCGCCGGGATGGCCTACTCCGACTACCTGGAGCGCCGCTTCGGAACGGAGGCCGTGGTCCATCAGTCGCTGGTCGCGACGGAACTGCGCAAGCTCGGTATCGAGCCGCAATTGGGCAAGATCCTCACGGTCCCCGACACGCGCCTCGCGCAGGCTGCCGTGTTGTGGCTGCAGAGAAGCGGCAGGCCAGCACAGGCGTTCGTGGAGCGCGTGTACGAGGCCCTGTTTTGCCAGGCTGCGGATATCGGCGCGCTGTCGACGCTGGAGCGACTTCTCGCTCCCGAGGGGGTTGCATTCCGGGACGTCGAGGCGTTCATCGAGAGCGACGCCTTCAGCCAGGAGCTGGATGAAACCGAAGCGATGGCCGCTGCGTGGACGGGACGTGTCATTCCCTCATTGCGCATCAATGGAACGGTCGTGTACGGCGCGCAGACACCCGGCGTGTTGGCACCGATGTTTGCCTGAGGGGTTGCGGTACGCATGCGAGAGTTTCGAAACGTCCATTGAATTTCATCGCCTGTAAGCCTGTCCGCAAGATCACTCGCGTGACGAGCGTGCAACGCTGTGCTCGCAGGCGTAGCCTACAAGCCAGCTTTTATGAATTTTGTATGGTGCTTCTGAGCGAGTTAAGAATATATGTCCAGCCAGCTGGACGAGCGAATGGCACATTCGCAGAGCTTATGGCGTGATGGCTCGTATTAGATGCCGTAACGCTTGTGGCCTCCTGAAGTAATGCAGTACCGGCCACCACGAGGCCCGATGCACACGTTTCCAGAGGAACAAGGACAGGAAGAACCATAAATTGGAGTCTGTTGGCGAGCAGGCTGTATCGGCTGAACCCCTGGCTTTGGCTTTAAAGCGACGTAGCAGTCGGATCCGCTGCAGAGGCTTTTGGACGAAAGCCACTTCGAAGGTTGACCATCTATGCTGATGCGCGCCCATTCATTTCGCGTCTCGAAGACCTGAACCTTTTCACCGCGTTTCAGCTTTGAGATAACCTTGCCGCTAGGTTGATCCCGGACATTGAGATTGTCAGCGCTTACGAACTGTTCATTTATTAAGGCAGGGACCGGTGCTGAGGGAGAAATTGGACTAACTGACGCCAGCACGCTCGGAGCACTTGGCTGTCGCTGGGCTGGAGGGGTGTCTTTTTTCCCCGTTGCCCACAGAACAGCAAAAAGAATCAGGAGTGGGACAAACCATGGCTGGGACTTCTTGCGCATATCCATTGCTCTCATTCGGCACGTAATACATAGGCTGTGCGCTTGACCAACCTGAGGTCACTCGTCTACGTCGATCTTAGACAAGCTTTCAATTTTTGCAGTCTATGCAATTCGCGAACTTTCGACGTCGTTCAGGCGAAGCCATGGATACCTCCCTCCAACATGCATCCTCCTGGAGTGTTAAAGATGCACCATGACTTTCCGGGACTGCACAGCTAGGGCACGGAGTTAAGACCATAGGGCTAAATGAGAGGGCAAAAGTCGCACCAGTGCCTTCATGGCACTGGTAGGGCCCACTGCGATTGAACAGTAACAACGGTCACTTGCGTCATTGAGCTGGCACACACTCCGTCGGCAGCATGAGCCCCGGAACATCTCGCCATCTGATCCACGCCTCGTTCTGCCAGTGCAGCAGACTGACCGCATGACCTGCCCAGTGCAGCGAACTGAGGCTGGGCCCTTGCTTGGCGGTGCCTACCGGAGTACTTCGCAACGTTGGAATGACTTCATGGGTCAGCCATCGCCGCAGATTTTGGTTTTCCGGGATGTGATGGTGAATCATCAAGGCGTACATGCCCGACTCGCTGACCATCAGGGTTTCCTGGATGACTCCGTGGTAGTTCAGCCAGAGCATGCGCCGCTGATCGCTGTCGAGCTTACGGGTCAGGCGTTCGTCCAGTGAACGCCCCATCAAACGCCCAAGGTCGGTCACGCTGAACCAGGCTTGTGATTCCAGCATCAGGGCATGGATAAAACGATTGTGACGAATGAAGCGGGCAGGTTCGAAGTGTTCATTCATATTGATTTCCCCAACCAGTCGCGTTGAAACCGCCTCCTGACGCCAATCAGGGTGGGCGGGGCCGTATGGGTTGGCGTACCGGCTAGTTGGACCCGGCGCATCCGAAGATGCCCACATACGGCCCGCCCATAACAGACAGCCACACGCAGGACACGAAAGCCGCGATCGCGGCTTTGTGCCTTCCAAACCAGCCAGGACGCCAATCCTGTATCGCTGAAGCTCAGCGACATCTAGACCTTAACGCTCGGTGGTCGGTTGGAGATATCGGATATGTGAGCACATATCGTACGAAAAGTCTTGGATGAGGCTGTGCACTTCGCCCAGAAACGAAAAAGCCCCGAAGATTCGGGGCCTTGACAGTGTGCAAGATGGCGGAGGCGCAGAGATTCGAACTCTGGGACCTGTTACAGTCGGCAGTTTTCAAGACTGCTGCCTTAAACCACTCGGCCACACCTCCCATGCATTGCGGGCGCCATGATACCGGAATGAAACACACTGTCAAACTCTCGTGATAGCTTGTTACAGAGCCTCTGTTATGATCTTTGCGACTGAACATTTCAAAACCGAAGGAGAGTTTCGCCATGCGCGAACAGGATTACGCCGTTAACAACAGCGTGCAGGCTGAGCAGCTAGAGGTTAGCCGCGTCCTGCGCAACACTTACAGCCTTCTCGCCCTCACCCTGGCCTTCAGCGGTGTGATGGCTTTCGTCGCCCAGCAGATGAACGTGCGCTACCCGAACGTCTTCGTGGTCCTGATCGGCTTCTACGGGCTGTTCTTCCTCACCAACAAGCTGCGCGATTCCGTCTGGGGCCTGGTGTCGACCTTCGCCCTCACCGGCTTCATGGGCTTCCTGCTCGGCCCGATCCTCAACCGCTACCTGGGCATGCAGGGCGGCGCCGAAGTCGTCAGCTCGGCTTTCGCCATGACCGCCCTGGTGTTCGGCGGCCTGTCGGCCTACGTGCTGGTGACCCGCAAGGACATGAGCTTCCTCAGCGGCTTCATCACCGCCGGCTTCTTCGTCCTGCTGGGTGCCACGCTGGCCAGCCTCTTCTTCAACATCAGCGGCCTGCAACTGGCGATCAGCGCCGGCTTCGTGCTGTTCTCGTCGGTGTGCATCCTGTTCCAGACCAGCGCCATCATCCATGGCGGCGAGCGTAACTACATCATGGCGACCATCAGCCTGTATGTATCGATCTACAACCTGTTCGTCAGCCTGTTGCAGATCTTCGGCATCATGAGCCGCGACGACTGATCACCTGCATGAGCAAAAAGCCCGCTTCGGCGGGCTTTTTGTTGACCGCGATTTAGCTTCTTGGGGAGTCTGGCCTTATCATGGCGACAGATTCGCTGACAGAGCCTTCCATGAAGTTTGCCATTGCGCTGTTTTCCCCGCCCCACGCGCCCTCTTCCCGACGGGCCCTGCTGTTCGCCCAGGCCCTGCTCGCCGGCGGCCATGACATCGTGCGGCTGTTCTTTTACCAGGATGGCGTGCACAGTGCCTCGGGCAACGTGGTCACGCCACAGGACGAACAGGACCTGCCACGGGAATGGGCCAGTTTCGTCAGCGACAACCAGCTCGACGGCGTGGTCTGCATTGCCGCGGCCCTGCGCCGGGGCGTGCTGAATGACGAGGAAGCCCAGCGCTACGCGCGCTCGGCGGTGAACCTGGGCGCCGGCTGGGAACTCTCGGGCCTGGGGCAATTGCATGATGCGGTGCAGGCCGCCGACCGCCTGATCTGCTTCGGAGGGCCTTGAGATGTCCAAGTCTCTGTTGATTATCAGCCGCCAGGCGCCGTGGTCCGGGCCGAGCGCCCGCGAAGCCCTGGATATCGTCCTGGCCGGCGGCGCCTTCGATCTGCCCGTGGGCCTGTTGTTCATGGATGACGGGGTGTTCCAGCTCATGCCGGGGCAGACGGCCAAGGCCGTGCAGCAGAAGGACCTGACGGCCAACCTGAAGGCATTGTCGCTGTTCGGCGTCGAGGACCTGTTTGCCTGCCGCGACAGCCTGGCCGATCGTGGCATCCTCGCCGACCAGGTGGCCAGCGCAGACCTGAACCTGCTGGCGACCGAAGAAATCGTCGCGCTCGTTAATCGTTATGACCAGGTGATCACGCTCTGATGTCGACCTTGCACGTATTGTCCCACTCCCCTTTCACCGACAGCCGCCTGGGCAGTTGCCTGCGCCTGCTGGGTGCCGAGGACGCCCTGCTGCTTTGCGGCGACGCGGTATACGCCCTGCAACCGCGCAGCCTACCGCTGGAAGCCCTGGAAGAGCGCGCCGCCACGCTGCGCCTGTTCGCCCTCGACGAGGACCTGCAGGCCCGCGGCCTGGAGTGCCCGAGCTGGGCCACACGCGTGGACTACCCGGGCTTCGTCGAATTGTCGGTCCGGCACGACAAGGTCAATACCTGGCTATGAATACCCTGACGGTGAACGGGCGGGACATCGCCCTGGACAAGGACGGTTACCTGGTTGAACTGAGTGACTGGTCGCCCGAGGTCGCCGGCGCCCTCGCCGCCCGTGAAGGCATCGAGCTGAGCCCCGAGCACTGGGAGATCCTCGAACTGCTGCGCGGGTTCTACCGGGAATTCGAGCTGTCACCGGCCACTCGCCCGCTGATCAAGTACACCGCCTCGAAACTGGGCGTGGAAAAGGGCAACAGCCTGCACCTCAACCGCCTGTTCAATGGCACTCCCGCCAAACTGGCCGCCAAGCTGGCGGGCCTGCCCAAGCCGACGAACTGTCTATGACCGAATACGTGCCGCTGATCACCGAAACACCCGAGGAACATCCTTTCGCCCCATTCGTACGCATCCTCGGCAAGGGCAAGCGTGGCGCCCGCGGCCTGAGCCGCGAGGAAGCCCGTGAGGCCATGGGTATGCTGCTCGACGGGAAAGTCGAAGAGACCCAGCTCGGCGCCTTCCTGATGCTGTTGCGGCACAAGGAGGAAAGCCCGGAGGAACTGGCCGGCTTCACCGAGGCCCTGCGCGAACGGCTCGATGCCCCATCCCTGCAGGTCGACCTGGACTGGCCGACCTACGCCGGCAAGAAACGCCACCTGCCCTGGTACCTGCTGGCCGCCAAATGCCTGGCCCAGAACGGCGTGAAGATTCTGATGCACGGCGGCGGCGCCCACACCGCGGGCCGGCTGTACACCGAACAGTTGCTGGAAACCCTGCAGATTCCGCTGTGCCGCAACTGGCAGGCCGTCGGGCAGGCCCTGGCCGCCGGCAACATTGCCTTTGCGCCCCTGGTCGACTGGGCCCCCCAGCTGCAACGGATGATCGACCTGCGCAATACCCTCGGCCTGCGCTCGCCGATCCATTCGCTGGCCCGCGTCCTCAACCCGCTGGGGGCGCGCTGTGGCCTGCAGAGCATCTTCCACCCCGGCTACCAGGCCGTGCATCGCGAAGCCAGCCGCCTGCTGGGTGATACCGCCATCGTGATCAAGGGCGATGGCGGCGAGATCGAGGTCAATCCCGACAGCACCAGCCACCTGTACGGCACGGCCAACGGCGAAAACTGGGATGAGGAATGGCCGGCGTTATCCGAGCAGCGCCATGTGAAGCCGGCGTCGCTGGAACCCGAACACCTCAAGGCGATCTGGCGCGGAGAGGTCGAGGACAGTTACCCGCAACTGGCGCTGCTGTCGACCATGGCACTGGCCTTGCGCGGGCTCGGCCTGCCTCGTGAAGAGGCGTTCGAACAGGCCCGGATTTACTGGGCCGCACGAGACAAATCGATTTAATCGATCACTCAACCCCAGGTTTTGCGCTATTTATTCGAACGATTCTCTTTAGACTGGGCTCCAACGCATCACTGCCAAGGAGTTTTTCTAGATGGGTCTCTTGATCGAAGGCCGCTGGCACGACCAGTGGTATGAAAGCAGCAAAGACGGCGCCTTCCAGCGCGAGCAGGCGCAGCGTCGTCACTGGGTGACCGCCGATGGCCAGCCGGGCCCCAGCGGCGAAGGCGGCTTCGTCGCCGAGGCCGGTCGCTACCACCTGTATGTTTCCCTGGCCTGCCCCTGGGCCCACCGTACGCTGATCCTGCGCAAGCTCAAGGGCCTGGAAAGCCTGATCGACGTCTCGGTGGTCAGTTGGCTGATGCTGGAAAACGGCTGGACCTTCGACAAGAGCCATGGCTCCACGGGCGATCACCTCGATGGCCTGGCATTCATGCACCAGCGTTATACCGCCGACACCGCCGACTACACCGGCCGGGTGACTGTGCCGGTGCTGTGGGACAAGAAGCTCAAGCGCATCGTCAGCAACGAGTCGGCCGAAATCATCCGCATGTTCAACAGCGCGTTCAACGGGCTGACCGGCAACACCCTGGACTTCTACCCGCCAGCCTTGCGCCCGGTCGTCGATGAGTGGAACGAACGGATCTATCCGGCGGTGAACAACGGCGTCTACCGGGCCGGCTTCGCCACCTCGCAATCAGCTTATGAAACGGCTTTCGACGCGCTGTTCGTCGAGCTGGATCAGCTGGAGCGGCACCTGTCGCAACATCGCTACCTGGCCGGCGAGTACCTGACCGAGGCGGATGTACGGCTGTTCACCACGATGATTCGTTTCGACGCGGTGTATCACGGTCACTTCAAGTGCAACCTGCGGCGCATTGCCGACTATCCGAACCTGTCGAACTGGCTGCGGGAGATGTATCAGTGGCCGGGTGTGGCCGAGACGGTGGATTTCACCCATATCAAGGGGCATTACTACGCCAGCCACCGGACCATCAACCCGACAGGTGTCGTGCCCAAGGGGCCGGAGCAGGATTTCACTGGCAGCCATGACCGCGAGCGGTTGGTGGGGCGTGGGGTCTGGAAGAGCTGAGAGAGGTACTGCAGGAGCCGAAGACCCGCTCCTGCAGGTTTGTGTTGCTGGATCAGACCTGACCCTGGGCGCCTTCGAACCAGGCCAGTTTCTCGCGAAGCTGCACCACTTCGCCGACGATCACCAGGGTCGGCGCATGCACTTCATGCTCCGCCACCAGTTGCGGCAGGTTGGCCAGGGTGCCGGTGAACACCCGCTGGTTCGCCGTGGTGCCCTGCTGGATCAGTGCCGCCGGGGTGTCCGCCGAACGACCGTGCCGGATCAGTTGTTCGCAGATCACCGGCAAGCCGACCAGCCCCATGTAGAACACCACGGTCTGCGCCGGCGCCACCAGGTCGACCCACGGCAGGTCGGTGCTGCCATCCTTCAGGTGACCGGTGACGAAGCGCACGGACTGCGCATGGTCACGATGAGTCAGCGGAATCCCGGCGTAGGCCGAGCAACCGCTGGCCGCGGTGATACCCGGCACCACCTGGAATGGAATGCCCTGGGCCGCCAGTTCCTCGATCTCTTCGCCACCCCGACCGAAAATGAACGGATCGCCGCCCTTCAGGCGCAGCACCCGCTTGCCCTGTTTGGCCAGCTCGACCAATTGCCGGTTGATCTGGTCCTGGGGCACGGCGTGATCGGCGCGGCGCTTGCCGACGTAGATACGGTCGGCATCCCGACGGCACAGTTCGAGGATCGCCGGCGCCACCAGGCGGTCGTAGAGCACCACGTCCGCCTGCTGCATCAGGCGCAGGGCACGGAAGGTCAGCAGGTCGGGGTCACCCGGACCTGCGCCCACCAGATACACCTCACCCGACGCATTCGGGGGCGTACCGTTGATCTTCTCCACCAGCAGCCGCTCGGCCTCAGCGCCCTGCCCGGCCAGTTGCCGATCGGCGATCGGCCCCTGGAACACCTCTTCCCAGAAGGCGCGACGCTGCTGCACAGCCGGGAACAGTGCCTTGACCTGATGACGGAAACGCGCCGCCAGCCCGGCCAACTGGCCATAGGTCGACGGAATCCAGGTTTCCATCTTGGCCCGGATCAACCGCGCCAGCACCGGTGCGTCACCGCCGCTGGACACCGCGATCACCAGCGGCGAGCGATCGACGATGGCCGGGAAGATCACGCTGCACAGGGCTGGCGCATCCACCACGTTGACCGGTACGCAACGCCGCCGGGCATCGGCGGAAACCTGGGCATTGAGCGCTTCGTCATCGGTGGCGGCGATGATCAGCACGCAACCATCCAGGTCGGACTCGACATAACCGCGCAACAGCATTTCGCCGCCGCTGCCGTCGATCAGCTCGCGCAGCTGGCTTTCAATCTCGGGAGCAACCACCCGCAACAGCGCACCGGCGTCGGCCAGCAGGCGAGACTTGCGCAAGGCAATCTCGCCGCCACCGACCACCAGGACACGGCTGCCGCGCAGGTTGTGAAACAGCGGCAGAAATTCCATTTAGCCGATGACCTCGATGCCGCCCATGTAGGGCTTGAGCACTTCCGGTACACGGATCGAACCGTCGGCCTGCTGGTAGTTCTCCAGCACCGCCACCAGGGTACGCCCCACCGCCAGGCCGGAGCCGTTCAGGGTGTGGACCAGTTCCGGCTTGCCGGTTTCGGCATTGCGGAAACGCGCCTGCATGCGGCGGGCCTGGAAGTCGCCACAGTTGGAGCACGAGGAAATCTCGCGGTACTTGTCCTGGCTCGGCACCCAGACTTCCAGGTCGTAGGTCTTCACGGCGCTGAAGCCCATGTCGCCGGTGCACAGGGCCAGGACGCGATACGGCAGTTGCAGCAGTTGCAGGACCTTCTCGGCGTTGGCAGTCAGGCCTTCCAGCGCTTCCATCGACTTCGACGGCTCGACCACCTGGACCATCTCGACCTTGTCGAACTGGTGCTGGCGGATCATGCCGCGGGTATCGCGACCCGAGGCACCGGCTTCACTGCGGAAGCACGGGGTGTGGGCGACGAATTTCAACGGCAGTTGCTTGGGATCGAGGATCTCGCCGGCGACGATGTTGGTCAGCGACACTTCGGCGGTCGGGATCAGGTACAGATCGGCTTCGCCGTCGCGCTTGATCTTGAACAGGTCTTCCTCGAACTTCGGCAACTGGCTGGTGCCCATCAGCGCCGGCGCCTGCACCAGGTAAGGTGTGTAGGCTTCTTCGTAACCGTGCTCGCTGGTGTGCAGGTTGATCATGAACTGCGCCAGGGCGCGGTGCAGGCGGGCAATCGGGCCGCGCAGCAGGGCGAAACGGGCGCCGGACAGCTTGGCGGCGGTTTCGAAGTCCAGCCAGCCGAACTTCTCGCCCAGGGCGACGTGGTCCTGGATCGGGAAGTCGAAGGCGGTCGGCGTGCCCCAGCGGCGCACTTCGACGTTGCCGTCCTCGTCGGCACCCACCGGTACCGATTCGTGGGGCAGGTTGGGGATACCCAGCAGGATCTGGTCCAGCTCGGACTGGATGGCGTCCAGCGCGGCCTTGCCTTCCGTCAGCTCGGTGCCCATGTTTTCGACGCTGGCCATCAGCGGCGCGATGTCTTCGCCGCGCTGCTTGGCCTGGCCGATACTCTTGGAAACCGCATTGCGCTCGGCCTGCAATTGTTCGGTGCGGGTCTGCACCACCTTGCGCTGGCTTTCCAGCTCTTCGATGCGGGCGACATCGAGGCTGAAGCCACGGGAGGCCAGACGATCCGCTACGTCCTGGAGGTTGCTACGTAACAGTTTGGAATCGAGCATGTCGGTTTCTCGTTATTCAGAGTTTGGTCAAGGACAGGCCAGCCCAGGTTGCGAGCAGCCCGCCGAATACGCTCAGGGCCGCATAGCCCAGGGCCACCAGCCCCTGCCCGCTTTCCAGCAGGCGAATCGTATCCAGTGAAAAGGATGAAAAGGTGGTCAGGCCGCCAACGAACCCCACGATCAGGCCGGCGCGGATTTCCACCGGGACCTCGGGGCGCAGCAAAAACAGGCCGTAGAGCACGCCAATCACCAGGCAGCCCACGATATTAACGGCCAACGTCGCGGTATAGAAGTGCCTGGGCCAATTGGCATTGATCAGATTGCCTGCGGCAAAACGTACCAGGGTGCCGATGATGCCGGCGACGGACACCGCGATTACGGTGCGGATCACGGTTTTCTCCGTTGTCTCGGGCTCTGCCGATCCAGCGCGGCGAGGTGGTTGAGCTTCTCGCCGATCTTAAGCTCCAGCCCGCGCGGAACCGGCTGGTAGAAGGCCTGCGGCTGCAGTTCCTCGGGGAAATAGTCCTCGCCGGCGGCGTAGGCGTCGGGCTCGTCGTGGGCATAGCGATACTCCTCGCCATAGCCCAACTGCTTCATCAGCTTGGTCGGGGCGTTGCGCAGGTGCAGCGGAACTTCCAATGAGCCATGTTCGGCCGCACTGACCATGGCGGCCTTGAAGCCCATGTACACCGCGTTGCTCTTCGGCGCGCAGGCCAGGTAGGTGATGGCCTGGGCCACCGCCAGCTCGCCCTCGGGGCTGCCGAGGCGTTCCTGCACATCCCAGGCCGCCAGGCACAGGCTCAGGGCCCGGGGGTCGGCGTTGCCGATGTCCTCGCTGGCCATGCGCACCACCCGCCGCGCCAGGTACAGTGGATCGCAGCCGCCGTCGAGCATGCGCGCGAACCAGTACAGCGCGGCATCCGGGTTGGAACCGCGAATCGACTTGTGCAGCGCGGAAATCTGGTCGTAGAAGGCTTCGCCGCCCTTGTCGAAACGCCGACGGGTATCGCCCAGCAGGCTCTGCAGCAGGTCGACGCCGATCTCGCCACCGTCTTCGGCCAGGTCCGAGGCGTTCTCCAGCAGGTTGAGCAGACGCCGTCCATCCCCATCCGCCGCCGCCAGCAGCATCTGGAAACCCTCGTCGCCCAGGCTCAACCGGCGCTTGCCCAGGCCGCGCTCTTCAGTGAGGGCACGCTGCACCAGCTTGCGCAGGGCCGCCTCGTCGAGGCTCTTGAGCACATAGACCCGCGCCCGAGACAGCAGGGCGTTGTTCAATTCGAACGAGGGGTTCTCGGTAGTGGCGCCGATAAAGATCAGCGTGCCGTCCTCGACATAGGGCAGGAACGCATCCTGCTGGGACTTGTTGAAGCGATGGACTTCGTCGACGAACAGGATCGTGCGCCGACCGTATTGCCCGGCCTGCTGCTTGGCGACCTCCACCGCCTGCCGGATCTCCTTGACCCCGGCGAGCACCGCCGACACGGTTTCGAAGTGGGCGTCCGAGACTTCAGCCAGCAGCCGCGCCAGGGTGGTCTTGCCGACCCCGGGCGGGCCCCAGAAGATCATCGAATGCAGTGCGCCCTGCTCCAGGGCTTCGCGCAACGGCTTGCCCCGGGCCAGCAGGTGCTCCTGGCCGACGTACTCATCCAGGTTGGTCGCCCGCAGACGGGCGGCCAGTGGCTGGGCGATCGGGGCACGGCTGAACAGATCCATGGGCTGCGTTTGAAACCTCTTATTCCTGGATGACGTCAGCACCCTTGGGGATGTCGAACTTGAAGCGGGCCGCATCGATCGGCTCGTTGGCCTTGACGCCGGTGAACAGCAGATTGGTGCGCTGGCCGACGCTGTCGATCAGTTGCATGTCGTTGACCAGGCCGTTGCGGAACGACAGGCGCAGGCTGTCGAACAGGGTGTCCTTGGTTTTCGGCTTGAGCACGAAGTCGATCACGCCACCGGCTTCCTTGGCAGTGATATCGAAGCTCTCGCTGATCTTCGACACGTCACCGGACAGCAGCAGCGCCGGGGTCTGGGTCAGGCGCAGGTCGAGCTTCTTGATGGTCACCTGCTCCAGGTCCGGGTCCCACAGGGTGACCTTCTGGCCATCGGAGATCATGGTCTGCTCCTGCGGCGCATCGGTGTGCCAGTAGAACAGCCCCGGGCGCTTGAGGGACATCTCGCCAGCGGTTTCCTGCAACTGGGTTCCGCTGCCATCCAGGGTCAGTTGCGAGAAACGCGCGGTGAGGGTCTGGGATTTTTCGAGCAACTGCGTCAGGCGCGCCACATCCTTCTGGTCGGCATGGGCCGACAAGGTGGTCAACGCCAGAACCGGCAACAACAGCATGCGAATGACACGCATGGGAGTCCTCATGGAATTCGTTTGAAGGATATGCCGCATGATCGCATGCGGCACGGAATCAGTCGCGCATCGGCCCGGGCGCAATCACTTCGCGCGAACCGTTGGTATTCATGGCCGTCACCACGCCGGCCATCTCCATGGCCTCGATCATCCGGGCGGCCCGGTTGTAACCGATCTTCAGCTTGCGCTGCACTGCGGAAATCGAAGCCCGGCGGCTTTCCAGGACGAACTGTACCGCTTCGTCATAGAGCGCGTCGGTTTCGGCATCCTCTTCGCCGCCACCGCCACCGCCGCCCTCGAAGCCGCTGCCGGCCTCTTCGACGCCGTTGAGGATGTCGTCGTTGTACTCCGGGGCGCCACGCAGTTTCCACGCCTCCACCACGCGGTGCACTTCATCGTCGGAAACGAAGGCGCCGTGAACACGGATCGGCAGGCTGGTACCCGGCGGCATGTAGAGCATGTCACCATGGCCCAGCAACTGCTCGGCACCGCCCTGGTCGATGATGGTCCGCGAGTCGATCTTGCTGGACACCTGGAACGCCATGCGGGTCGGGATGTTGGCCTTGATCAGGCCGGTGATCACGTCCACCGACGGCCGCTGGGTCGCCAGGATCAGGTGGATGCCGGCCGCCCGCGCCTTCTGGGCGATACGGGCAATCAGTTCCTCGACCTTCTTGCCGACGATCATCATCATGTCGGCGAATTCGTCGACCACCACCACGATGGTCGGCAACTTGGTCAGCAGCGGCGCTTCGTCGTGGATGCTTTCGCGGTTGTACAGCGGGTCCGGAATCGGTTCGCCGCGTTCCTGGGCTTCCTTGATCTTGGCGTTGAAGCCCGACAGGTTGCGCACACCCATCTTCGCCATCAGCTTGTAGCGCCGTTCCATCTCGGCGACGCTCCAGCGCAGGGCGTTGGCGGCGTCCTTCATGTCGGTGACCACCGGGCACAGCAGGTGCGGAATGCCTTCGTAGATCGACAGTTCGAGCATCTTCGGGTCGATCATGATCAGCTTGGCGTCTTCCGGGCCGGACTTGAACAGGATCGACAGGATCATCGCGTTGACCCCTACCGACTTACCGGAACCGGTGGTACCGGCCACCAGCAGGTGCGGCATCTTCGCCAGGTCAGTGATCACCGGCTTGCCGCCGATGTCGTGGCCCAGGGCCAGGGTGACCGGCGACTTGGCGTCGTCGTATTCCGGGGTCGACAGCACCTCGCGGAAACGCACGATCTGCCGATCCTCGTTGGGAATCTCGATACCCACCGTGGTCTTGCCGGGGATGACTTCCACCACCCGCACGCTGGTCACCGCCAGCGAGCGCGCCAGGTCCTTGGCCAGGTTGGCGATACGGCTGACCTTCACCCCGGCCGCCGGCTGGATTTCGTAACGGGTAATGACCGGGCCCGGATGGATCGAGTCCACCGACACTTCGACGCCGAACTCCTTGAGCTTGATTTCCAGCAGGTGGCCGACGGCCGCCAGGGATTCGGGAGAATGGTTGAGCTGCTTTTTCGCCGCCTCGTCGAGAATGGAGATCGGCGGCAGGGTGCCTTCGACTGCGCTGTCGACGAACAGCGGCGCCTGCTTCTCCTTTTCCACCCGCTTGCTCGGCTGTGGCGGCTTGGCCGGAGCCGGCATGATCACCGGCGGGATCTGCTTCTCGCGTTCGGACATGTGCTTGCTCAGCGCCTGTTCGCGCTCGATCAGGCGTTCCTTGGCCTTAGCCTGCTCGCGCTTGTCGGGAACGGCCGGAGCCACCACTTCGTGGACGCGGTCGTCCACCTCACGCAGTTGCGCCACCAGTTGCTTGCGCTCGGTACGGGCCGCCCACCAGCGGTTCAATGCCCCCTGGAACAGCTCGAACAGGTCGAGGGTGATCTTGCCGGTGACATCCATCACCTTGAACCACGACAGGTCGGTAAACACCGTGAGGCCGAACAGGAACAGGGCGATGAACAACAAGGTGCTGCCCTGGATATTCAGGGCGTTGCGCGCCAGGTCACCCAGGCTCTCGCCCAGGGCACCGCCGGCACCGGCTGGCAGGCCGGTCGGCGAATGGAAATGGATATGAGCCAGGGCCGCGCCCGAGAGCACCAGGAATACCAGGCCGATCAGGCGCCAGGAGAACAGCCAGCCACTCCACTGCCAGGGTTCGTGACGCTGGCGAAAGATCTGGTAGGTCTTGATCGCCAACAACAATGGAAATACGTAGGCGAAGTAACCCAGCACCATGAACAGGATATCGGCGCTGTAGGAGCCGGCAGGGCCGCCGAAGTTCTGCACGTCATCGATCTTGCTGTTATGACTCCAGCCCGGATCGTCCTTGCCGTAAGTCAGCAAGGCCATCATCAGGAACAGGCACAAGGCGCCGATGGCAATCAGCGCGCCTTCCTTGAGGCGATAATGCAGTTGCTGGCGCCAGAGTGGCACCACTGCTTTAGGCGGTGTTGCGGTGGATTTCTTCAAAACGCGTCTTTTCCTGCGCCCGAGGCGCGCCCAGCTGTTGATTGACGACAAAATACTGCCCACTCGGGGCCAGTAACAGTTATCCGGCAAAACCGCGGCTATTTTAAATATCAGCCCCTTATTATCGGTATTTGCCACTCCGGAAACTATCATCCTTACATGATGAACATTGTACGGGTTTGCGCGCCCGATGCCACGCCGCTGCCTCCTGGGTGTAGCATAGCCAACAGCGCTGTTCATGCCGCTCAATTTGAGCATGCATTCTCTTTTGTGACAAAGGCTTATGAGGTGTTTTTATGAACGAAGCCAAGCATTCGCGCCTGATCATTCTCGGCTCCGGGCCCGCCGGTTACAGCGCCGCCGTGTATGCCGCCCGTGCCAACCTCAAGCCTGTCGTCATCACCGGCCTGCAAGCCGGCGGTCAGTTGACCACCACCACCGAAGTCGACAACTGGCCAGGCGATGTCGAGGGCCTGACCGGGCCGGTCCTGATGGAACGCATGCAGAAACACGCCGAACGCTTCGACACCCAGATTGTCTACGACCACATTCATACCGCGGAGTTGCAACAGCGGCCGTTCATTCTCAAGGGTGACAACGGTACCTACAGTTGCGATGCACTGATCATCGCCACCGGCGCCTCCGCCCAGTACCTGGGCCTGCCCTCCGAAGAGGCGTTTGCCGGCAAGGGTGTTTCGGCCTGTGCCACCTGCGATGGCTTTTTCTATCGCAACCAGGTGGTTGCGGTGGTCGGCGGCGGCAATACGGCGGTCGAGGAAGCCCTGTACCTGGCCAATATCGCCAGGGAGGTACACCTGGTGCACCGTCGCGACAAACTGCGCGCGGAGAAGATTCTCCAGGACAAGCTCTTCGAAAAGGCTGCCAACGGCAATATCCGCCTGCATTGGAACCAGCATCTGGACGAAGTGCTCGGCGATGCCAGCGGCGTCACCGGCGCCCGCCTGCGCGACAGCAGCACCGGCGAAACCCGGGAGTTGCCGCTGGCCGGCGTGTTCATCGCCATCGGCCACAAGCCCAACACCGATCTGTTCCAAGGGCAATTGCCGATGCGCGATGGCTACCTGCTGGTGCAGGGCGGCAGCGAGGGCAATGCCACGGCAACGCAGATCCCCGGCGTGTTCGCTGCCGGCGATGTGGCCGACCACGTCTATCGCCAGGCCATCACCTCGGCGGGCGCAGGCTGCATGGCGGCGCTGGATGCCGAGAAGTACCTGGACGACAACTGACGCCGAAAGGCACCGCGATCCTTGCAGGAGCGTGGCTTGCCCGCGAAGCCTTAGGCAATCTTGAGGGCGCTTTCGCGGGCAAGCCCTGTTCCCACAAGGACTGCGATGCCTGCAACAGTGTGTTTACCCGCCCTCCCCTCTTCCTTTTCAAGCCAAGAACGCCATGCTGACCTGGTTACAACGCGACAACCTGAACTTCCCACCGCTGGCCAAGGCCATGCGCGAACCCAATGGCCTGCTGGCAGCCGGCGGCGATCTGTCCGCCGAACGGCTGGTCCAGGCCTACCGCCATGGCTGCTTCCCTTGGTTTTCCGAAAGCCAGCCGATCCTCTGGTGGTCGCCGGACCCGCGCACCGTGCTGTTTCCTGACGAACTGCACGTTTCCCGCAGCCTGGCCAAGCTGTTGCGCCAGCGGCGCTACCAGGTCACCTTCGATCGCGACTTCGCCGCAGTCATCCGCGCCTGCGCGGCACCCCGCGCCTACGCCGACGGCACCTGGATCACCGAAGCGATGCAGAACGCCTACCTGCAACTGCACGAACGCGGGTTTGCCCATTCGGTCGAGGTCTGGGACCAGGGTGAGCTGGTCGGCGGCCTCTATGGCCTGGCGATGGGCCAGCTGTTTTTCGGCGAGTCCATGTTCAGCCGTGCCGACAATGCCTCCAAAGTCGGCTTCGCCACCCTGGTCAGCCACCTCAAGGAGGCGGGTTTCGTGCTGATCGACTGCCAGATGCCGACCCACCATCTGCACAGCTTCGGCGCCCGGGCGATTGCACGTAGCGAATTCGCCCGTTATCTGCAGGAACACCTCGACCAACCCAACAGCGCGTCCTGGCAAGCGCCGCTGTAGAGCCGGCAAACCGGAAAATCACACGACAATCAAGTAACCTTCATACAGCGCCTAGGCGTGTTTTCCCAGGCTGGCTTACACTTGATTCAATGCAATTCAAAGCTTAATCCCGAGGGTTGATCATGACCGAGCTGGCGCGTTTGAAGTTTTATGCCACTCAACCCCACTCTTGCAGCTATCTGCCCGAGGAGCAGGCGACTACGCTGTTCCTCGATCCTAGCCAGCCCATGGACGTGCATGTCTACGCAGACCTGTCAGAAATGGGTTTCCGTCGTAGCGGCGACCACCTCTACCGGCCCCACTGCCAGAACTGCAACGCCTGCGTACCGGCACGCATTCCTGCGGCGCAGTTCCTGCCCAACCGCCAGCAGAAACGCATTCTCAAGCGCAACATGGACCTGGAAGTACGTGCCGCCAAGCCGCAGTTCAGCGAAGAGTACTTCGACCTGTACCGCCGCTACATCGAGCAACGCCATGCCGATGGCGACATGTACCCGCCCAGCCGGGACCAGTTCTCGACCTTCCTGGTGCGCGACCTGCCCTTCTCCCGGTTCTACGAGTTTCGCCTGCAGGGGCGGCTGGTCGGCGTGGCGGTGACCGACCTGCTGCCCAACGGCCTGTCGGCGGTGTACACTTTCTACGAACCGGAGGAAGAACGTCGCAGCCTGGGGCGCTACGCCATTCTCTGGCAGATCGGCGAAACCCTGCGCCTGGGCCTGGATGCGGTCTATCTCGGGTACTGGATCAAGAACTGCAAGAAGATGAACTACAAGACCCAGTACCGGCCAATCGAACTGCTGATCAATCAGCGCTGGGTCACACTCAACTGAGTACATCCCCGGCCAAAGCCCCTTCCATTCCAGTGGTAAAGCCCGCTGGAATCGGCCGGTTATTTTCGCTCGAAAGCACTAACCTCTTGGCGTGCAGGTGCTTTTTCGGGCACAATGCACGCCGCTTTTGCCTGGCGCAGTTGCACCGGGCCATTCACTGGACACCGAGGGCTTTACTGCATGTCGAAAGAAGACAGCTTCGAAATGGAAGGCACTGTCGTCGACACCCTGCCAAACACCATGTTTCGCGTGGAATTGGAAAATGGGCACGTCGTAACCGCGCATATCTCCGGCAAGATGCGCAAGAACTACATTCGTATTCTTACCGGTGACAAAGTGCGCGTCGAGCTGACGCCCTACGACTTGAGCAAAGGGCGCATCACCTACCGCGCTCGTTAATCAGGTCGATACAAGACGCCCGGCATTGCCGGGCGTTTTTGTTTGCGCGGGTTGGGATAGTGGCCAGCCTTTGAAGGCAATGTCGATGCCACTGACGTCTTCGCGGGCAAGCCCGGCTCCTACAGGAATGTGTCGTACGCGAGCGCGGGCACGACGATGAACCGTAGGAGCCGGGCTTGCCCGCGAAAAGGCCGGCGCAAGCAACACCCGATACAAACAAAAACGCCCGGCTAAGCCGGGCGTTTTTGCATGACAGCCTTGCATCAAGCCATTTCAGCGGTGGTCTCGAAGTCGAAGGTCAGCTCGCCATCCTTGATGTCGATGTGCACCACACCGCCATGCTCGGACAACTCGCCAAACAGGATCTCCTCGGCCAACGGACGCTTGATCTTGTCCTGGATCAGGCGCGCCATCGGACGTGCCCCCATGGCCGAATCGTAACCGCCCTCGGCCAGCCAGCTGCGGGCCGCATCGGTGACTTCCAGCTGTACGCGCTTGTCTTCCAGCTGCGCCTGCAGTTCGGTAAGGAACTTGTCCACCACGCTCTTGATGACCTCGTGACTGAGGCGACCAAACTGGATGATGGTGTCCAGACGGTTGCGGAACTCCGGCGTGAAGCTCTTCTTGATCACTTCCATGGCATCGGACGAATGATCCTGGTGAGTGAAGCCGATCGACGCCCGGGCCGCGGTTTCGGCACCGGCGTTGGTGGTCATGATCAGGATCACGTTGCGGAAGTCGGCCTTGCGCCCGTTGTTATCGGTCAGGGTACCGTGGTCCATGACCTGCAGCAGCAGGTTGAAGACTTCCGGGTGAGCCTTCTCGATCTCGTCGAGCAGCAGCACGCAATGCGGCTGCTTGGTGATGGCCTCGGTCAGCAGGCCACCCTGGTCGAAACCGACATAACCCGGAGGCGCACCGATCAGGCGCGACACGGTATGACGCTCCATGTACTCGGACATGTCGAAACGCACCAGCTCGATGCCCATCGCCTTGGCCAGCTGCCGTGCCGCCTCGGTCTTGCCGACGCCGGTAGGGCCGGCGAACAGGAACGAACCGACCGGCTTGTCCGGCGACTTCAGCCCGGCACGGGACAGCTTGATGGCGGTCGACAGCGAGTCGATGGCCGCATCCTGGCCGAACACGGTGAGCTTGAGGTCGCGCTCGAGGTTGCGCAGCAGTTCCTTATCGGAACTGGTGACGTGCTTCGGCGGAATCCGCGCGATTTTCGCGACGATATCCTCGACCTGCGGCACATCGATGCGCTTGACGCGCTTGTCCGCCGGCTGCAGACGCTGGAAGGCGCCCGCCTCGTCGATGACGTCGATGGCCTTGTCCGGCATATGCCGGTCATTGATGTAGCGCGATGCCAGCTCGGCCGCCGCACGCAGCGCCTCTTCGCTGTATTCGATATTGTGGTGCTGCTCGAAACGCCCTTTCAGGCCGCGCAGGATACCGATGGTGTCCTCGACCGAGGGCTCGGTCACATCGACCTTCTGGAAACGCCGTGCCAGCGCACGGTCCTTCTCGAAGATGCCGCGGAATTCCTGGAAGGTGGTCGAGCCGATGCAACGGATATCACCCGAGGACAGCAGCGGCTTGAGCAGGTTCGAGGCATCCATGACGCCGCCGGAAGCGGCACCGGCACCGATGATGGTGTGGATTTCGTCGATGAACAGGATCGCCTGCGGACGCTTTTTCAGCTCGCCGAGCAGCGCCTTGAAGCGCTTCTCGAAGTCGCCGCGGTACTTGGTACCGGCCAGCAGGGCGCCCAGGTCGAGGGAGTAGACCACACTGCTCGCCAGCAGGTCGGGCACCTGGTTGTCGACGATGCGCTTGGCCAGGCCTTCGGCGATCGCGGTCTTGCCGACGCCCGCCTCACCGACCAGCAACGGGTTGTTCTTGCGCCGCCGGGCGAGGATCTGCGCCACGCGCTCGACCTCGTGCTCGCGCCCGACCAGTGGATCGATACGCCCCTGGCGCGCCAGCTCGTTGAGGTTGCTGGCATACGCATCCAGTGGGTTGCCTGAAGATGAAGACTCACCGCCCTCTTCGTCCTGCATATCCTGCTCGCTTTCGGAGTGATCGCCATGCCCTGGCACCTTGGAGATGCCATGGGCGATGTAGTTGACGACATCGATACGCGCAACGCTTTGCTGCTTGAGCAGGAACACCGCCTGGCTTTCCTGCTCGCTGAAGATCGCGACGAGCACGTTGGCACCCGTCACCTCACGCTTACCGGAGCTCTGCACATGGAACACGGCCCGCTGCAGGACACGCTGGAAACCCAGGGTCGGCTGGGTCTCGCGATCTTCGTCATGCACGGGGATCAACGGCGTGGTGGAGTCGATGAACTCCTGCAGGTCGTGCTTGAGTTTGTCGAGGTTCGCACCGCAGGCCCGTAGGACGGTAGCGGCTGCCTCGTTATCCAAAAGGGCCAGCAAAAGGTGCTCGACCGTCATGAATTCATGACGCTTCGAACGAGCCTCCTTGAAGGCAAGATTGAGGGTGACTTCGAGCTCGCGGTTTAACATAGTTCACCTCATACCCAACTGGTCGGCGTTAACCGTCCTTCTCGATTTCACAGAGTAGCGGATGCTGGCTTTCCCTGGCGTACTGGTTGACCTGCATGGCCTTTGTCTCGGCGATGTCGCGGGTAAACACTCCACATACTGCCCGTCCTTCCGTGTGAACCGCCAGCATGACCTTGGTGGCCAGCTCGCGATTCAAGTTAAAAAACACCTCGAGCACTTCGACGACGAAATCCATCGGTGTGTAGTCATCATTGAACAACACCACCTTGTACATCGGTGGCGCCTGCAACGCAGGTTTCGCCTCCTGCATGGCAACGCCCGAGCCGTCGTCGTGGAAATCCGGGCGATCCTGATTGAATGTTAGTCGAATCTGGCTGATTGCATGCATGGAAAGAAAGGTTCGTCAGTTGAGCAAATACAGTGATGGGGACAATCCGGCCCATTTCAAGACTGACCGAATGGTCACCTTGACTATCGGCAAATCGGTGTTACAACCAATAGAGACCAGATTGGGTAATAAAGGTCCATATCGTCAACCATTTTTCTGGTTCACGCAGTGAAGGATGAACTGGATGATACTCCAGTGATGGGGTCGTTTGCAGAGGGATATGAGCATGCCGAGCGGTAAGGTCAAGTGGTTCAACAACGCCAAGGGCTATGGTTTCGTCCTGGAAGAAGGCAAGGATGAAGACTTGTTTGCCCACTATTCAGCCATCCAGATGGACGGCTACAAAACCCTCAAGGCTGGCCAGGCCGTAAGCTTTGAGATCATCCAGGGCCCCAAAGGTCTGCATGCGGTCAACATACAGAGCGCTGCCGTAGTGACCCCAACCGATGACAAAGCATTGGTTTCCAAGAGCAAGGCGAACAACGTCAGCGCCTGAGTCATCTCACAGAAACATCCAGCTATAAAAAAGCCCGATTCAAGGATTTGAATCGGGCTTTTTTATCGCCAATCCGTCTTACATGTGCGCGATCAGCGCGTCACCGAAACCGGACGACGAAACGAGCTTGGCCCCCTCCATCAGACGCTCGAAGTCATAGGTCACGGTCTTGGCCCCGATGGCGCCATTGGTACCCTTGATGATCAGGTCGGCAGCCTCGGTCCAGCCCAGGTGACGCAGCATCATTTCCGCCGAGAGGATCAGCGAGCCGGGGTTGACCTGGTCCTTGCCGGCATACTTCGGCGCTGTACCATGGGTGGCCTCGAACATGGCCACGGTGTCGGACAGGTTGGCGCCCGGCGCAATGCCGATACCGCCCACCTCGGCCGCCAGGGCGTCGGACAGGTAGTCACCGTTCAGGTTGAGGGTCGCGATCACGTCATATTCGGCCGGACGCAGCAGGATCTGCTGGAGCATGGCATCGGCGATGGCATCCTTGACCACCACGTTGCGCCCGGTCTTGGGGTTCTTGAACTGCATCCACGGGCCACCGTCGAGCAGGGTCGCGCCGAACTCCTCTGCCGCCACCTCATAGGCCCATTCCTTGAAGGCACCTTCGGTGAACTTCATGATGTTGCCCTTGTGGACGATGGTCAGCGACTTGCGATCGTTGTCGACCACATATTGCAGGGCCTTGCGCGCCAGGCGCTTGGTGCCTTCCTTCGACACCGGCTTGACGCCGATACCGCAGTCCTGGTCGAAACGGATCTTGGTCACGCCCATTTCTTCCTTGAGGAACTTGATGACCTTGTTCGCTTCCGGCGAACCGGCCTTCCACTCGATCCCGGCATAGATGTCCTCGGAGTTCTCGCGGAAGATCGTCATGTCGACATCGCCGGGCTTTTTCACCGGGCTCGGCACGCCCTCGAACCAGCGCACCGGGCGCAGGCAGACATACAGGTCGAGTTGCTGGCGCAGGGCCACGTTGAGCGAACGGATACCGCCACCCACCGGCGTGGTCAGCGGCCCCTTGATGGAAACCACATAGTCCTTGACCGCATCCAGGGTTTCCTGGGGCAGCCAGGTGTCCTGGTCATAGACCTGGGTGGCCTTTTCGCCGGCATAGACTTCCATCCATGAGATCTTGCGCTTGCCGCCGTAAGCCTTTTCGACAGCCGCATCGACGACCTTGATCATCACCGGGCTGATGTCGACGCCAATACCGTCACCTTCGATGAAAGGGATGATCGGGTGATCAGGAACATTGAGAGAGTGGTCTGCGTTGACGGTGATTTTGTCACCGACGGCTGGAACCTGAATCTTCTTGTATCCCATGTTGTACTCCATCTATGGATTGAACATCTGGCTGCGTTCGAGCGTACCCCAGTTAAATGTAGACGGAAACCTCGCCCCCACCCATTTCCCCTGAAAAGCGGCAAGTTCGCGGCGTACAAGCTTGAAATCAAAGGGAAAAGCGCCAATCTCCAGCACCAGACACTCATCGGCGGGGCAACTGCGGGTGCGACCTTTAGACCAATGGACGAAAAGAGTTGGGCATGAACGCTCGGCGTTTTGCCAGCAACCTATGTATACTCGCGCCGCTGACCACAGGGTCACGATGGCCGACGCCTCTGTTACAGGAAATGTAGCCAGGAACTGCCGCCCAGAGCCGGGCTGTTACCGCAGCCCGACCGCTTGACGCTCGACTGATGCACCCAACATCACCGCGAAGAAACTTCGATTTTCGACTCATGGACGACTTTGAACGAACGCGCTTATCCGGCGCACCTCGAGTTAGTTTCTGCGCATGCTTTAGCAAAGAAGAGAGTTAATCCGAATATGCCCACCCGCTCGAAGATCATCTACACCTTTACCGACGAAGCTCCCGCCCTCGCCACCTATTCACTGTTGCCTATCGTAGAGGCCTTCACCGCTTCGGCTGATATCGCCGTGGAAACCCGCGACATCTCCCTGGCCGGACGCATTCTCGCCAGCTTCCCCGAGCAGCTGGGCGCCAAAGCAGTTCCGGACCACCTCGCCGAACTCGGCGAACTGGCCATCACCCCTGAAGCCAACATCATCAAGCTGCCGAACATCAGCGCCTCGGTACCGCAGCTGCAGGCCGCGATCAAGGAATTGCAGGCCCAGGGCTTCAACGTTCCGGACTACCCGGAAACCGTGACCAACGATGCCGAGAAAGACGCTCGCGCCCGTTACGACAAGGTCAAGGGCAGCGCCGTGAACCCGGTTCTGCGCGAAGGCAACTCCGACCGCCGCGCACCGCTGTCGGTCAAGAACTACGCCCGCAAGCACCCGCACAAGATGGGCGCCTGGGCTGCCGACTCCAAGTCCCACGTGGCCCACATGAACAGCGGTGACTTCTACGGCAGCGAGAAGGCTGCACTGATCGAAGCCGCAGGCAGCGTCAAGATCGAGCTGATCGCCCAGGACGGCAGCACCAGCGTCCTGAAAGAGAAGACCAGCGTCCAGGCCGGCGAGATCCTCGACTGCGCCGTGATGAGCAAGAACGCCCTGCGCAGCTTCATCGCCGCTGAAATCGAAGCCGCCAAGAACGAAGGCGTGCTGCTGTCGGTTCACCTGAAGGCGACCATGATGAAGGTCTCCGACCCGATCATGTTCGGCCAGATCGTTGCCGAGTACTACAAGGATGCCCTGGCCAAGAACGCCGAAGTCCTGGAGCAGATCGGCTTCAACCTGAACAACGGTATCGGCGACCTGTACGCCCGTATCAAGACCCTGCCAGCCGAGCAGCAGGCCCAGATCGAAGCGGACATCCAGGCGGTCTACGCCGTTCGCCCAGCCCTGGCCATGGTCAACTCCGACAAGGGCATCACCAACCTGCACGTGCCGAGCGACGTCATCGTCGACGCCTCGATGCCAGCCATGATCCGTGACTCCGGCAAGATGTGGGGCACCGACGGCCAGTTGCACGACACCAAGGCCGTGATCCCGGATCGCTGCTACGCCACCATCTACCAGGCGGTGATCGAGGACTGCAAGGCCAACGGCGCCTTCGACCCGACCACCATGGGCAGCGTGCCGAACGTCGGCCTGATGGCGAAGAAAGCCGAAGAATACGGCTCCCACGACAAGACCTTCCAGATCAAGGCCAACGGCGTGGTCCGCGTGACCGACAGCACCGGTCGCACCCTGCTGGAACAGAACGTCGAAGCCGGCGACATCTTCCGCATGTGCCAGACCAAGGACGCGCCGATCCAGGACTGGGTCAAACTGGCCGTCAACCGTGCCCGCGCCAGCAGCACCCCGGCGATCTTCTGGCTCGACCCGCTGCGTGCCCACGACGGCGTGGTGATCGAGAAGGTCCAGGCCTACCTGAAAGACCACGACACCACTGGCCTGGACATCCAGATCATGTCGCCGGTCGACGCGATGAAGGCCACCCTGGCCCGCACCCGCGCCGGCAAGGACACCATCTCGGTGACCGGCAACGTGCTGCGTGACTACCTGACCGACCTGTTCCCGATCATGGAGCTGGGCACCAGCGCCAAGATGCTGTCGATCGTCCCGCTGATGAATGGCGGCGGCCTGTTCGAAACCGGCGCCGGCGGTTCGGCGCCGAAGCACGTGCAGCAACTGCTGGAAGAAAACTTCCTGCGCTGGGACTCCCTGGGTGAGTTCCTGGCCCTGGCCGCTTCCCTGGAGCACCTGGGCGTGAACTACAACAACCCGAAAGCGCTGGTGCTGTCCAAGACCCTGGACCAGGCCACCGGCCAGTTCCTCGACAACAACAAGTCGCCATCGCGTAAAGTCGGCAACATCGACAACCGCGGCAGCCACTTCTACCTGGCGCTGTACTGGGCTCAGGCCCTGGCTGCCCAGACCGAGGACGCTGCCCTGCAGGCCCAGTTCGCGCCTCTGGCGAAAACCCTGAGCGAGAACGAGGCAAAAATCGTTGCCGAGCTCAACGCCGTACAGGGCAAGCCAGTCGACATCGGCGGTTACTACCACGCCAGCGCCGAGCTGATCAGCCAGGCCATGCGCCCGAGCGCCACCCTGAACGCGGCGATCGCGGCACTGGTGTAAGCTCTCCGGCAAGACCACAAGCCCCGGCCCCGTGCCGGGGTTTGTGTTTACCGCCCTGTAGGAGCGTGGCTTGCCCGCGAAGGCGGTCTCAAGGCCGCTAAAAGCTTCGCGGGCAAGCCACGCTCCTACAGGGGGCCGCGCAGCCCTTGTAGATAGGCGAGAAGGAACCGATCTTATGGAATGGCAACCCCACATCACCGTCGCCACCGTCATCGAGGACCAGGGCCGTTTCCTGTTCGTCGAAGAACGGCAGGACGACCAGGTCGTCTTCAATCAGCCGGCCGGCCACCTCGATCCGAACGAAAGCCTGATCGAAGCCGCCCTGCGCGAAACCCTGGAGGAAACCGGCTGGGACGTCGAGCTCAGCGGCGTGATCGGCCTCTATCTGTACACCGCGCCGAGCAACGGCGTGACCTACCAGCGCGTATGCTTCGCCGGCAAACCACTGCGCCAGCGGCCCGACTATCAGTTGGACCACGGCATCATCGGTCCGCGCTGGCTGACTCGCGACGAGTTGCTGGCCCTGCGCCCGCAGTGGCGCAGCGAGCTGATCATCCGTTGTGTCGACGATTATCTCGCCGGCCCATTGCACAGTCTCGAACTGATCCGCCCTTCCCTTTAGCCTTGAAGGCCAGGGCCTGTTAGAATCGCGTCCTTTTTCGAAGACACTCATTGAATCCCTATGCGTGATCCTGCTGCCACCGCCCCAGAAAACCTGCGCGTCATCGTCGGCATGTCCGGCGGCGTGGACTCTTCCGTTTCCGCCGTACTGCTCATGGAGCAGGGTTACCAGGTGGAAGGCCTGTTCATGAAGAACTGGGAGGAGGACGACGGTACGGAGTACTGCACCGCCATGGACGATCTGGCGGACGCCCAGGCCGTGTGCGACAAGATCGGCATCAAGCTGCACACCGCCAACTTTGCCGCCGAATACTGGGACAACGTGTTCGAACATTTCCTGGCCGAGTACAAGGCCGGGCGTACGCCGAACCCGGACATCCTCTGCAACCGCGAAATCAAGTTCAAGGCGTTCCTCGACTACGCCCTGAGCCTGGGCGCCGACCTGATCGCCACCGGCCACTACGTGCGCCGCCGCGATATCGACGGCCGCACCGAGCTGCTCAAGGGCCTGGACCCGAACAAGGACCAGAGCTACTTCCTGCACGCCGTCGGCGGCGAACAGATCGCCAAGACCCTGTTCCCGGTCGGCGAGCTGGAAAAACCGGCGGTGCGCGCCATCGCCGAAAAACACGGCCTGGCCACCGCGAAGAAAAAGGACTCCACCGGTATCTGCTTCATCGGCGAACGGCGCTTCAGCGACTTCCTCAAGCAGTACCTGCCGGCCCAACCCGGCGAGATCAAGACCACCGACGGTGAAGTGATCGGCCGCCACCACGGCCTGATGTACCACACCATCGGCCAGCGCCAGGGCCTGGGCATCGGCGGCCTGAAGGACGCAGGCGACGAGCCGTGGTACGTGCTGCGCAAGGACCTGGAACACAACGAACTGATCGTCGGCCAGGGCAACGAACACCCGTGGCTGTTCTCCGGCGCCCTGCTCGCCTCGGAAATCTACTGGGTCAACCCGATCGACCTGAGCAGCCCGCGCAAGCTGACGGCGAAAGTCCGCTATCGCCAGGGCGACCAGCATTGCACCCTGCAAAAGACTGCCGACGGCTATCGTGCGGTGTTCGACGAACCTCAGCGCGCGGTCACTCCCGGCCAGTCCGTGGTGTTCTACGATGGCGAAGTCTGCCTCGGCGGCGGCGTCATCGAAGTGGCCGAACCGTCGGCTGACGGAGCACGCCCATGAGCCCGATCCAGGAGCAGTTGACCGCCCTGGGCGGCGTGTTTCTCGCGGCGGTGCTGGTGGACCGGATCGCCAAGACCGGCCAGTCCAGCGAAGCCGGCGTCAGTTGCATGCTCGGCAGCCTGCTGATTCGCGACCCCAAGGACACCCTGGAGGTCTACGGCGGCGACGACATCAACCTGCGCGACGGCTATCGCGCCCTGATCGGCGCCCTCGAACGCGACCCGAGCGCCCTGCAACGCGAGCCGCTGCGCTACGCCCTGTCGATGCTCGGCCTGGAGCGCCAGCTGGCCAAGCGCGAGGACATGCTGGAAACCATCGGCAAGCGTCTGCCGCAGATCCAGTCCCAGGTCGAACACTTCGGCCCGGCCCACGAAAACGTGGTGGCGGCCTGCGGCGCACTGTACCAGGACACCCTCAGCACACTGCGCCAACGCATCCAGGTGCATGGCGACATGCGCAACCTGCAACAGCCGAGCAATGCCTCGAAAATCCGTGCCCTGCTGCTGGCCGGTATCCGTTCGGCCCGCCTCTGGCGCCAACTGGGCGGCCATCGCTGGCAGCTGGTGATCAGCCGCCGCAAGCTGCTCAAGGAACTCTATCCGTTGATGCGTAGCGCCTGAGGCCATCGACGGAGCTTAAAAGCGCGATACGCCGGTCAGTTCGCAACGGACCGGCGGATTTTTTCATGTATGATACGCGCCCCATTTCGTTGCCTGACTGTCCGAGAACACCCCATGCAGCTCTCTTCGCTCACTGCGGTTTCCCCTGTTGACGGCCGCTACGCCGGCAAAACCCAGGCCCTGCGCCCTATTTTCAGTGAGTACGGCCTGATCCGTGCCCGCGCCCTGGTGGAAGTCCGCTGGCTCCAGCGCCTGGCCGCCCACCCGGCCATCACCGAAGTCCCGGCGTTCTCCGCCGAAGCCAACGCCGTGCTCAACACCCTGGCCGAAAACTTCGCCCTGGAGCACGCCGAGCGCGTCAAAGAGATCGAGCGCACCACCAACCACGACGTCAAGGCCATCGAGTACCTGCTCAAGGAGCAGGCCGCCAAGCTGCCTGAACTGGCCGCCGTCAGCGAATTCATCCACTTCGCCTGCACCAGCGAGGACATCAACAACCTGTCCCACGCCCTGATGCTGCGCGAAGGCCGCGACGACGTGCTGCTGCCGCTGATGCGCCAGATCGCCGAAGCCATCCGTGAGCTGGCCCGCCGCTTCGCCGCCGTGCCGATGCTGTCGCGCACCCACGGCCAGCCCGCTTCGCCGACCACCCTGGGCAAGGAACTGGCGAACGTCGTCTACCGCCTGGAGCGCCAGATCGCCCAGGTGGCCGCCGTGCCACTGCTGGGCAAGATCAACGGCGCCGTGGGCAACTACAACGCCCACCTGTCGGCCTACCCACAAGTCGACTGGGAAGCCAACGCCCGCGCCTTCATCGAGGACGAACTGGGCCTGGTGTTCAACCCCTACACCACACAGATCGAACCGCACGACTACATCGCCGAGCTGTTCGACGCGATCGCCCGCTTCAACACCATCCTGATCGACTTCGACCGCGACATCTGGGGCTACATCTCCCTGGGTTACTTCAAGCAGAAGACCATCGCCGGCGAAATCGGCTCCTCGACCATGCCGCACAAGGTCAACCCGATCGACTTCGAAAACTCCGAAGGCAACCTGGGTATCGCTAACGCACTGTTCCAGCACCTGGCCAGCAAGCTGCCGATCTCCCGCTGGCAGCGGGACCTGACCGACTCCACCGTACTGCGCAACCTCGGTGTCGGCTTTGCCCACAGCGTGATCGCCTACGAAGCCAGCCTCAAGGGCATCGGCAAGCTGGAGATCAACGAGCAGAAGATCGCCGCCGACCTGGACGCCTGCTGGGAAGTCCTGGCCGAGCCGATCCAGACCGTGATGCGTCGCTACAACATCGAAAACCCGTACGAAAAGCTGAAAGAACTGACCCGTGGCAAAGGCATCAGCCCTGAAGCCCTGCAGACTTTCATCGACGGCCTCGACATGCCTGCCGACGCCAAGGCCGAGCTGAAACAACTGACCCCGGCCAACTACATCGGCAACGCCGTGGCCCAGGCCCAGCGTATCTGATCGTACGGCACCCGCTCTGAACGCCCGGCTGAGCCGGGCGTTTTTATTCCAGTCTGAAAAATACGATTTTTCAATAGGTTACACATGAATCCTGATACTCCTCTGCAACTTCTGGGCGGGCTCACCGCCCGGGAATTCCTGCGCGACTACTGGCAAAAGAAACCGCTGCTGATCCGCCAGGCGATTCCCGACTTCGAAAGCCCGATCGACGCTGACGAACTGGCCGGCCTGGCCCTGGAAGAAGAAGTCGAATCGCGCGTGATCATCGAGCATGGCGAACGTCCGTGGGAACTGCGCCGCGGTCCGTTTTCCGAGGACGCCTTCAGCCAGTTGCCGGAACGTGAGTGGACCCTGCTGGTGCAGGCGGTCGACCAGTTCGTCCCGGAAGTCGCCGAGCTGCTGGAGCATTTCCGCTTCCTGCCGAGCTGGCGGATCGACGATGTGATGATCAGCTTCGCCGCCCCGGGTGGCAGCGTCGGCCCGCACTTCGACAACTACGACGTGTTCCTGCTGCAGGGCAAGGGCAAGCGCCACTGGAAGATCGGCCAGATGTGCGATTCCGAAAGCACCCTGCTGGAGCACGCCGACCTGCGCATCCTCGCCGACTTCGAGGAAACCGAGGGTTGGGTGCTGGAACCGGGCGACATGCTCTATCTGCCACCACGCCTGGCCCACTGCGGCGTCGCCGTGGACGACTGCATGACCTACTCGGTGGGTTTCCGCGCCCCAAGCGCCGCTGAAGTGCTGACCCACTTCACCGACTTCCTCAGCCAGTTCCTGCCGGACGAAGAGCGCTACACCGATGCCGACGCCCAGCCGGCGGTCGACCCGCACCAGATTCAGCACGACGCCCTCGACCGCCTCAAGAGCCTGCTGGCCGAGCACATGAGCGACGAGCGCCTGCTGCTGACCTGGTTCGGCCAGTTCATGACCGAGCCACGCTACCCGGAACTGGTGGTCGGCCCGGAACTGGAAGAAGAAGACCTGCTCGCCGGCCTGGAGCACGGTGCCATACTGATTCGTAACCCGAGTGCACGCCTGGCCTGGTCGGAAGTCGACGACGACCTGCTGCTGTTCGCCAGCGGCCAGAGCCGTTACCTGCCAGGCAAGCTGCGCGAGCTGCTGAAGATGATCTGTGCAGCCGAAGCCCTGCACATCGACAACCTCGGCCCATGGCTGGCGGACGAGGATGGACGCAGCCTGCTGTGCGAGCTGGTCAAACAAGGAAGCGTGGGATTTGCCGATGAATAGAATTCACGTACGTGTCGCGGACTGGCAAAAGGATAACGCCGAGATTCGGCGCATTCGTGAGTCGGTGTTCATTGCCGAACAAGCTGTACCCCCGGAGCTGGAGTGGGACGCGGAGGACGCCGCAGCGGTGCATTTCCTCGCCTACGAAGGCGACTTCCCGATCGGCACCGCCCGCCTGCTCCCAGACGGGCAGATCGGCCGCGTCTCGGTGCTGCGCGACTGGCGCGGCCTGAAGGTCGGCGACGCGCTGCTGCAGGCAGTGATCGGCGAAGCGGAGAAGCGTGGCCTCAAGCAGCAGATGCTCAGCGCCCAGGTGCAGGCCACGGCGTTCTACGAACGCCATGGCTTCAGCATCGTCAGCGAGGAGTTTCTCGAAGCCGGGATCCCCCACGTCGACATGGTTCGCGGCGCGGCCTGACGCCCCGCAGTTGCGGAACCGGTAAAAACGCCCCGTCATCGGGGCGTTTTGCTGTGCGCCATTCAATTTGCCGCCTGCCGCGCCGAGAAACTGTCAAACTCAATGCATCACACTCATGTGCATTGCCCAGTCAAACGCGGAGATAACGGACATGTCCCTACGCACCCTCTTCACCGGCCTGCTGCTGGCCTGCACCTTCAGCGCCCAGGCGGCCACCGAGCTGATCCCCCTGAACTACCGCACCAGCAGTGACCTGCTGCCGGTCGCACAGAACTTCCTCGGCCAGGACGGCAAGGTCAGCGCCTACCAGAACCAGCTGATCGTCAACGCCGAACCGCGCAAGATCGGCGAACTGCGCGAATTCATCGGGCAACTGGACAAACCGGCCCGGCGCCTGCTGATCAGCGTCGACACCAGCGAAAACAACGACCAGGGTACCCAGGGCTACTCGATCAACGGCCAGGGCCAGACCCGCATCATCAGCCGCAGCACCGACAGCCGCGACGGTGGCATCCAGCAGATCCAGGCCAGCGAAGGCACCCCGGCACTGATCCAGATCGGCCAGAGCGTGCCGCTGACCAGCAGCACCGGCCAACTCGACATCTACGGCCGCCCGCAAACCCAGACCCAGTATCGCAACGTCACCCAGGGGTTCTACGTCACCGCCAGCGTCACCGGAAACATCGTTCACCTGGCCATCAGTACCAATCGTGACCGGATGAGCCAGGAGCGTCAGGATGTAGTGAACGTACAAAGTACCGACACAACGGTCAGCGGACCGCTCGGCGAATGGATCACCCTGGCCGGCGTCAACGGCCAGAGCCAGGCCGACCGCAAGGCTCTAACCCGCAGCTACTCTACCTCGAACCGTAACGACATGACTTTGCGGGTGAAAGTCGACAGCCTGGACTGAAGCACCGAAAACTGACTGTCCAGTCGTATTAGACCAAAGATGTAGTGCTTTGAAAAAAGCACTACAAAACGTTTGACGCGCCCAAAAACCGAAGGCATGATGGCCTCGCTCCCGCTAATCAGGGGCCCTGGCAAGGGCCTTCGGATCGCCGCTCTAACTCACCCACCTGAGCCGATTCGTGTCTGTACCGCCCACAAGGCGCGTTTGACGAGATTGCGACTGGAACGAAGTTGTCCCGAGGGACGGAAGCGTAATCAGGTAGAACGGCAATACCCGCAAAGCCAGCATGAGGCCCACGACGCCCCGCTGCGCCCCAAGGATCGCCCTCGCCCGCTCGTCTCCCCCTTGAGCCCATCGTTCACCCGTCGCATTTCCCGCCAGACCCGACTCGACCGCCTGAGCTTCTGGTCGGCGCGCAGCCTCTGCTCAAGCCTTTTCAGGTGCGGGCACGCAGTGGAGCAAGGAACTTTCCACAAAAGATCGACTTTTGATAGAAGACGCGACGAGGTTTATGTCCATGGCACTGACACGCGAACAGCAAATTGCAGCCCTTGAAAAAGACTGGGCTGAAAACCCGCGCTGGAAAGGCGTGACTCGCACCTACACCGCCGCTGACGTGGTTCGTCTGCGTGGCTCGATCCAGCCTGAGCACACCCTGGCCCGCCTGGGTGCCGAGAAGCTCTGGAAGCTGGTCACCCAGGGTGCCAAGCCATCCTTCCGTCCGGATAAGGATTTCGTCAACTGCATGGGTGCCCTGACCGGCGGCCAGGCCGTGCAACAGGTCAAGGCCGGTATCCAGGCGATCTACCTGTCGGGCTGGCAAGTGGCTGCGGACAACAACTCCGCCGAATCCATGTACCCCGACCAGTCGCTGTACCCGGTCGACTCGGTACCGACCGTGGTCAAGCGCATCAACAACTCGTTCCGCCGTGCCGACCAGATCCAGTGGAAATCCGGCAAGAACCCGGGTGACGAAGGCTACATCGACTACTTCGCCCCGATCGTGGCCGACGCCGAAGCCGGTTTCGGCGGCGTACTGAACGCCTACGAGCTGATGAAGAGCATGATCGAGGCGGGCGCCGCCGGCGTGCACTTCGAAGACCAGCTGGCTTCGGTGAAAAAATGCGGCCACATGGGTGGCAAGGTGCTGGTACCGACCCAGGAAGCCGTACAGAAGCTGGTCGCTGCGCGCCTGGCAGCCGACGTCGCCGGCGTACCGACCATCATCCTGGCCCGTACCGACGCGAACGCCGCTGACCTGCTGACCTCCGACTGCGACCCTTACGACCAGCCGTTCGTCACCGGTACCCGCACCCAGGAAGGTTTCTACAAGGTCCGCGCCGGCCTCGACCAGGCCATCGCCCGCGGCCTGGCCTACGCACCGTATGCCGACCTGATCTGGTGCGAAACCGCCAAGCCGGACCTGGACGAAGCGCGCCGCTTCGCCGAAGCGATCAAGAAGGAATACCCGGACCAGATCCTGTCCTACAACTGCTCGCCTTCCTTCAACTGGAAGAAGAACCTGGACGACGCGACCATCGCCAAGTTCCAGCGCGAGCTGTCGGCCATGGGCTACAAGCACCAGTTCATCACCCTGGCCGGCATCCACAACATGTGGCACGGCATGTTCAACCTGGCGCACGACTACGCCCGCAACGACATGACCGCCTACGTGAAGCTGCAGGAGCAGGAATTCGCCGATGCCGCCAAGGGCTACACCTTCGTGGCGCACCAGCAGGAAGTCGGCACCGGCTACTTCGACGACATGACCACCGTGATCCAGGGCGGCACCTCCTCGGTGACCGCGCTGACCGGCTCGACCGAAGAAGAGCAGTTCCACTGAGTCGACCGAGCAAGCGGCCATTCCAGACCGTGTAAGACCTAACTGGAATGCCTGACAGACTGATGCCCCGACTGGTTCGGGGCATTTTTTTGCCTGGATCCTGCGCAGGGCCGGCGCCCCCCCCCCTTCGCGGGCAAGCCCGGCTCCTACAGAAGCAGGATCGGCGCACACAAGCCTGCAGGAGCAGGGCCTGCCCGCGAAGGGGCCGGCCTGACCGCCACAACGCCCAAACATTGACCTGGCGCAGCCTTCGATCACGACAAATCGATTAAAACGTCCCCCCTTCCCGCAACTTTCAACTAGTCTCCCTATATGGCAACTAGAAACAGCCGCACTCACGAGAGCTGTTACAGCCAAAGACAAATAATATTGATTATCATTTAGAAATAGCTTTATTCGTTGCAGCCTGGATAAAACATAATTAACAAAAACCCGGCTAATGCCCGCAGTACAGGCCCTGCAGGCCCTCCAGAGGTCCCTATGTCCTTATTCCACTAAATAATTTCGCTATAGAAAATTTACTTGCCAGGTGTTTACCCATAAAATCACCCGGATTGATGGCGCTGCGACATATCGTCACTGCCTTGTTACTTTTTCAAGCTCAGAGAACCTTGCTCTCTGTTAAGGATTACCCGCATGACCGAAGCGACCGGACTCATGGCCCACAACTGGGGCTTTGCCATTTTCCTGCTCGGCGTCGTCGGCCTCTGTGCCTTCATGCTCGGTCTTTCCAGCCTCCTCGGGTCAAAAGCCTGGGGACGCAGCAAGAACGAACCGTTCGAATCCGGCATGCTGCCCACCGGCAGCGCCCGCCTGCGGCTCTCCGCCAAATTCTATCTGGTCGCGATGCTGTTCGTGATCTTCGATATCGAAGCCCTCTTTCTCTTTGCATGGTCTGTGTCGGTACGCGAAAGCGGCTGGACCGGATTCGTCGAAGCACTCGTTTTCATAGCAATTCTGTTGGCAGGTCTTGTTTACCTTTACCGAGTGGGGGCGCTGGATTGGGCTCCACAAGCTCGTCATAAGAGGCAAGCGAAGCTGAAACAATGAGGCTTTGGCAATGCAATACAATCTCACCAGAATCGACCCGGACGCTCCTAACGAGCAATATCCGATCGGCCAACGGGAAACCGTTGCCGATCCGTTAGAGGATCAAGTCCACAAGAACATTTTCATGGGCAAGCTGGAAGACGTGCTGAGTGGCGCGGTCAACTGGGGGCGCAAGAACTCCCTGTGGCCGTACAACTTCGGTCTGTCCTGCTGCTACGTGGAGATGACCACCGCCTTCACGGCACCCCACGACATCGCACGCTTCGGCGCCGAAGTTATCCGGGCATCACCACGCCAGGCCGACTTCATGGTTGTGGCCGGCACCTGCTTCGTCAAGATGGCGCCGATCATCCAGCGCCTGTACGAACAGATGCTCGAACCGAAATGGGTGATTTCCATGGGTTCGTGTGCCAACTCCGGCGGCATGTACGACATCTACTCCGTCGTTCAGGGGGTGGACAAGTTCCTGCCCGTGGACGTCTACGTGCCAGGCTGCCCGCCCCGCCCCGAGGCTTTCCTGCAAGGCTTGATGCTCTTGCAAGAGTCGATTGGCCAGGAGCGTCGCCCACTTTCCTGGGTCGTCGGTGATCAAGGCATTTACCGTGCCGAGATGCCGTCGCAAAAGGAACAGCGCCGCGAACAGCGTATCCAGGTGACCAACCTGCGCAGCCCCGACGAAGTCTGATCCAGTTCTGCTTCTTCCAAAGAAACGTGTACCTGGCTTCATTCTTTACGTTGACCGATAGCGATAAAAAACCATGACTACAGGCAGTGCTCTGTACATCCCGCCTTACAAGGCTGACGACCAGGATGTGGTCGTCGAACTGAACAACCGTTTTGGCGCCGAGGCCTTCACCGCCCAGGCCACCCGCACCGGCATGCCGGTGCTGTGGGTGAGCCGCGCCCAACTCGTCGAAGTCCTGACCTTCCTGCGCAACCTGCCCAAGCCGTACGTCATGCTCTATGACCTGCACGGCGTGGACGAGCGTCTGCGCACCAAGCGCCAGGGCCTGCCGGCCGCCGATTTCAGCGTCTTCTATCATCTGCTCTCGATCGAGCGTAATAGTGACGTAATGATCAAGGTCGCCTTGTCCGAAAGCGACCTCAGCCTGCCCAGCGTCACCAGCATCTGGCCGAACGCCAACTGGAACGAACGCGAAGTCTGGGACATGTTCGGCATCGACTTCAAAGGCCACCCGCACCTGTCGCGCATCATGATGCCGCCGACCTGGGAAGGCCACCCGCTGCGCAAGGACTACCCTGCCCGCGCCACCGAGTTCGATCCCTACAGCCTGACCCTGGCCAAGCAACAACTGGAAGAGGAAGCCGCGCGCTTCAATCCGGAAGACTGGGGCATGAAGCGGTCCGGCCCGAACGAGGACTACATGTTCCTCAACCTCGGCCCGAACCACCCTTCGGCCCACGGTGCCTTCCGTATCGTCCTGCAACTGGACGGTGAAGAGATCGTCGACTGCGTACCGGACATCGGCTACCACCACCGTGGTGCCGAGAAGATGGCCGAGCGTCAGTCCTGGCACAGCTTCATCCCCTACACCGACCGTATCGACTACCTCGGCGGGGTGATGAACAACCTGCCGTACGTGCTCTCGGTGGAAAAACTGGCCGGCATCAAGGTGCCGGACCGGGTCGACACCATCCGCATCATGATGGCCGAGTTCTTCCGGATCACCAGCCACCTGCTGTTCCTGGGTACCTACATCCAGGACGTCGGTGCGATGACTCCGGTGTTCTTCACCTTCACCGACCGCCAGCGCGCCTACAAGGTGATCGAGGCCATCACCGGCTTCCGTCTGCACCCGGCCTGGTACCGCATCGGTGGCGTCGCCCACGACCTGCCTCGGGGCTGGGACAAGCTGGTCAAGGAGTTCGTCGAATGGCTGCCCAAGCGCCTGGACGAGTACACCAAGGCCGCCCTGCAGAACAGTATTCTCAAGGGTCGTACCATCGGCGTGGCCCAGTACAACACCAAGGAAGCCCTGGAGTGGGGCGTCACCGGTGCCGGCCTGCGTTCCACCGGTTGCGATTTCGACCTGCGCAAGGCGCGTCCGTACTCCGGCTACCAGAACTTCGACTTCGAAGTACCGCTGGCGGCCAACGGTGATGCCTACGACCGCTGCATGGTCCGCGTCGAGGAGATGCGCCAGAGCGTGCGGATCATCGACCAGTGCCTGCGCAACATGCCGGAAGGCCCGTACAAGGCGGATCACCCGCTGACCACGCCGCCGCCGAAAGAGCGCACGCTGCAGCACATCGAAACCCTGATCACGCACTTCCTGCAGGTTTCGTGGGGCCCGGTCATGCCGGCCAACGAATCCTTCCAGATGATCGAGGCGACCAAGGGCATCAACAGTTATTACCTGACGAGCGATGGCGGCACCATGAGCTACCGCACCCGGATTCGTACGCCAAGCTATCCGCACCTGCAGCAGATCCCATCGGTGATCCGCGGCAGCATGGTCGCGGACCTGATCGCGTACCTGGGTAGTATCGACTTCGTTATGGCCGACGTGGACCGCTAAGCATGAACAGCACGCTCATCCAGACAGACCGTTTCGCCCTCAGCGAAACCGAGCGCTCGGCCATCGAGCACGAGATGCATCACTACGAGGACCCGCGCGCGGCGTCCATCGAAGCCCTGAAGATCGTCCAGAAGGAACGTGGCTGGGTGCCTGACGGCGCGGTCTACGCCATCGGCGAGATCCTCGGCATTCCGGCCAGCGACGTCGAAGGTGTCGCGACCTTCTACAGCCAGATCTTCCGCCAGCCGGTCGGTCGCCACGTCATTCGCGTCTGCGACAGCATGGTCTGCTATATCGGCGGCCACGAGTCGGTGGTCAGCGAAATCCAGAACAAGCTGGGCATCGGCCTCGGCCAGACCACCGCCGACGGCCGCTTCACCCTGCTGCCGGTGTGCTGCCTGGGCAACTGCGACAAGGCCCCGGCCCTGATGATCGACGACGACACCTTCGGCGACGTAACCGCCGCCGGCGTCGACAAACTGCTGGAGGGCTACGTATGACCCTGACTTCCTTCGGCCCTGCCAACCGCATCGCGCGCACGGCAGAAACCCACCCGCTGACCTGGCGCCTGCGTGACGATGCCGAGCCGGTATGGCTCGACGAGTACCAGGCCAAGAACGGCTACGCCGCCGCGCGCAAGGCCTTCGCCGACATGGCCGCCGACGATATCGTCCAGACCGTGAAGGACTCCGGCCTCAAGGGCCGCGGCGGTGCGGGCTTCCCCACCGGGGTCAAGTGGGGCCTGATGCCCAAAGACGAATCCATGAACATCCGCTACCTGCTGTGCAACGCGGATGAAATGGAGCCCAACACCTGGAAGGACCGCATGCTGATGGAGCAACTGCCCCATCAACTGATCGAAGGCATGCTGATCAGCGCCCGTGCGCTGAAGACCTACCGTGGCTACATCTTCCTGCGCGGCGAGTACGTCACCGCCGCCCGGCACCTCAACCGTGCCGTGGAAGAAGCCAAGGCTGCGGGCCTGCTGGGCAAGAACATCCTCGGCAGCGGCTTCGACTTCGAGCTGTTCGTCCACACCGGTGCCGGGCGCTACATCTGCGGTGAAGAAACCGCACTGATCAACTCCCTCGAAGGCCGTCGCGCCAACCCGCGCTCCAAGCCGCCCTTCCCTGCCGCCGTTGGCGTCTGGGGCAAGCCGACCTGCGTGAACAACGTCGAGACGCTGTGCAACGTGCCGGCGATCATCGGCAACGGCGTCGACTGGTACAAGTCCCTCGCCCGCGAAGGCAGCGAGGACCACGGCACCAAGCTGATGGGCTTCTCCGGCAAGGTGAAGAACCCGGGCCTGTGGGAATTGCCGTTCGGCGTGACCGCCCGCGAGCTGTTCGAAGACTACGCCGGCGGCATGCGCGACGGCTTCAAGCTCAAGTGCTGGCAGCCTGGCGGCGCCGGTACCGGCTTCCTGCTGCCCGAGCATCTGGATGCCCAGATGTACGCCGGCGGCATCGCCAAGGTCGGCACCCGGATGGGTACCGGCCTGGCCATGGCGGTCGACGACAGCATCAACATGGTTTCGCTGCTGCGCAACATGGAAGAGTTCTTCGCCCGTGAGTCGTGCGGTTTCTGTACCCCTTGCCGCGATGGCCTGCCGTGGAGCGTCAAGCTGCTGCGCGCCCTGGAGAAAGGCCAGGGCCAGGCCGGCGACATCGAGACCCTGCTGGGTCTGGTCGGCTTCCTCGGCCCGGGCAAGACCTTCTGTGCCCACGCACCGGGCGCCGTGGAGCCATTGGGCAGCGCAATCAAGTATTTCCGTCCGGAGTTCGAGGCCGGCATCGCCCCCGCTGGGGCTGCCGTCCCGCCTTTGGCACGGCCGATCGTAGTCGGCGCATAACACGTATCGAAGGGGGGCGGTGCATGCCGCCCTCTTCCTCGTCTGCAGCCGCGCCTAGACGCGCCAGGCGAGTACAGGATTCCATTAGCCACGCCCGCAGACGCGGGCCAACGAAGAACTTTGAACCATGGCCACTATCCACGTAGACGGCAAGGCACTCGAAGTCAACGGGGCAGACAACCTGTTACAGGCATGTCTGTCGCTGGGCCTCGACATTCCTTATTTCTGCTGGCACCCCGCTCTTGGCAGCGTCGGTGCCTGTCGCCAGTGCGCGGTCAAGCAGTACAACGACGAGAACGACACCCGTGGTCGTATCGTCATGTCCTGCATGACCCCGGCTACCGACAACACCTGGATTTCCATCGACGACGAAGAGTCCAAGGCGTTCCGCGCCAGTGTCGTCGAATGGCTGATGACCAACCACCCGCACGACTGCCCGGTCTGCGAGGAAGGCGGTCACTGCCACCTGCAAGACATGACCGTGATGACCGGCCACAACGAGCGCCGTTATCGCTTCACCAAGCGCACCCACCAGAACCAGGAACTCGGTCCGTTCATCGCCCACGAGATGAACCGCTGCATCGCCTGCTACCGCTGCGTGCGCTTCTACAAGGACTACGCCGGCGGCACCGACCTGGGCGTATTCGGCGCCCACGACAACGTGTACTTCGGTCGCGTCGAAGACGGCACCCTGGAAAGCGAGTTCTCCGGCAACCTCACCGAGGTCTGCCCGACCGGTGTGTTCACCGACAAGACCCACTCCGAGCGCTACAACCGCAAGTGGGACATGCAGTTCGCCCCGAGCATCTGCCATGGCTGCTCCAGCGGTTGCAACATCAGCCCCGGTGAGCGCTACGGCGAACTGCGGCGCATCGAAAACCGTTTCAACGGTTCGGTGAACCAGTACTTCCTGTGCGACCGTGGCCGCTTCGGTTACGGCTACGTCAACCGCGCCGACCGTCCACGCCAGCCACTGCTGGCCGACGGCACCAGGCTGAGCCTGGACAACGCCCTGGACAAGGCCGCCGAGCTGCTGCGCGGTCGCAACATCGTCGGCATCGGTTCGCCGCGCGCCAGCCTGGAAAGCAACTACGCGCTGCAGGAACTGGTCGGTGCCGAGCACTTCTACTCGGGTATCGAAGCGTCCGAGCTGGAGCGCATCCGCCTGGTGCTGCAAGTCCTCAAGGACAGCCCGCTGCCCGTGCCGAACCTGCGCGACATCGAAGACCACGACGCCGTGTTCGTCCTCGGTGAAGACCTGACCCAGACCGCCGCCCGCCTGGCCCTGGCCCTGCGCCAGTCGGTCAAGGGCAAGGCCGAGGACATGGCCGACGCGATGCGCGTACAGCCGTGGCTCAACGCCGCGGTGAAAAACATCGGCCAGAACGCGCTGAATCCGCTGTTCATCGCCAGCCTCGCGGAAACCAAGCTCGACGACGTCGCCGAGGAGTGCGTGCACGCCGCACCGGATGACCTGGCCCGCCTCGGCTTCGCCGTGGCCCACGCCCTGGACGCCAGCGCACCGGCCGTCGAAGGCCTGGACAGCGAAGCCCGCGAACTGGCCCAGCGTATCGCCGACGCCCTGCTCGCGGCCAAGCGCCCACTGATCATCGCCGGTACCTCCCTGGGTTCCAAGGCACTGATCGAAGCCGCGGCGAACATCGCCAAGGCCCTGAAGCTGCGCGAGAAGGCAGGCTCCATCAGCCTGGTCGTGCCTGAGGCCAACAGCCTCGGCCTGGCCATGTTCGGTGGCGAGTCCGTCGATGCCGCCCTGGACGCGGTGATTTCCGGCCGTGCCGATGCCATCGTGGTGCTGGAGAACGACCTGTTCACCCGTACCGACGCCGCCAAGGTCGACGCCGCCCTCAAGGCCGCCAAGGTGGTGATCGTTGCCGACCACCAGAAGACCGCCACCACCGACCGCGCCCACCTGGTGCTGCCGGCGGCGACCTTCGCCGAAGGCGACGGCACCCTGGTCAGCCAGGAAGGCCGCGCCCAGCGCTTCTTCCAGGTCTTCGACCCGCAATACATGGACGCCAGCATCCTGGTTCACGAAGGCTGGCGCTGGCTGCACGCCCTGCGTGCGACCCTGCTGAACAAGCCGGTGGACTGGACCCAGCTGGACCACGTCACCGCCGCCTGCGCCGCCAGCGCGCCGCAACTGGCCGCTATCGTCGACGCCGCACCGTCGGCTGCGTTCCGCATCAAGGGCCTGAAACTGGCCCGCGAACCGCTGCGCTACTCCGGTCGTACCGCCATGCGCGCCAACATCAGCGTGCACGAGCCACGCACCCCGCAGGATCAGGACACCGCGTTCGCCTTCTCCATGGAAGGCTACTCGGGCTCCGCCGAACCGCGCCAGCAGGTGCCGTTCGCCTGGTCGCCGGGCTGGAACTCGCCACAGGCCTGGAACAAGTTCCAGGATGAAGTCGGCGGCCACATTCGTGCCGGTGACCCGGGCATCCGCCTGATCGAAAGCCGTGGCGACAACCTGGGCTGGTTCACCAGCGTACCGGCTGCCTTCTCGCCATCGCGCGGCACCTGGCAGGCGGTACCGTTCTATCATCTGTTCGGCAGCGAGGAGAACTCCTCGAAGGCCGCGCCGGTGCAGGAGCGCATCCCGGCCGCCTACGTCGCACTGGCCAAGTCCGAAGCGGACCGCCTGGGCGTCAACGACGGTGCCCTGCTGAGCCTCAACGTGGCCGGCACCACCCTGCGTCTGCCGCTGCGCGTCAATGAACAACTGGGCGCTGGCCTGGTAGCCCTGCCGGCTGGCCTGGCCGGTATCCCGCCGGCGATTTTCGGCAAATCCGTTGACGGTCTGCAGGAGGCGGCTCAATGACCTGGTTCACCCCTGAAGTGATTGACGTGATCCTCACGGTCATCAAGGCCATCGTGGTCCTGCTGGCCGTGGTGGTCTGCGGCGCACTGCTGAGCTTCGTCGAACGTCGCCTGCTGGGCTGGTGGCAGGACCGCTACGGTCCGAACCGCGTCGGCCCGTTCGGCATGTTCCAGATCGCCGCCGACATGCTGAAGATGTTCTTCAAGGAAGACTGGACCCCACCGTTCGCCGACAAGGTGATCTTCACCCTGGCACCGGTGGTCGCCATGAGCGCCCTGCTGATCGCCTTCGCGATCATCCCGATCACCCCGACCTGGGGTGTGGCGGACCTGAACATCGGCCTGCTGTTCTTCTTCGCCATGGCCGGCCTGTCGGTGTACGCCGTACTGTTCGCCGGCTGGTCGAGCAGCAACAAGTACGCCCTGCTCGGCAGTCTGCGGGCCTCGGCCCAGACCGTTTCGTACGAAGTGTTCATGGGCCTGTCGCTGATGGGCATCGTGGTCCAGGTCGGCTCGTTCAACATGCGCGACATCGTTGAATACCAGGCCCAGCACCTGTGGTTCATCATCCCGCAGATCTTCGGTTTCCTGACCTTCTTCATCGCCGGCGTGGCCGTGACTCACCGTCACCCCTTCGACCAGCCGGAAGCGGAACAGGAACTGGCCGACGGCTACCATATTGAATACGCCGGCATGAAATGGGGCATGTTCTTCGTTGGCGAGTACATCGGCATCATCCTGATCTCGGCACTGCTGGTCACCCTGTTCTTCGGTGGCTGGCACGGTCCGTTCGGCATCCTGCCGCAACTGTCGTTCGTCTGGTTCGCCCTGAAGACCGCGTTTTTCATCATGATGTTCATCCTGCTGCGCGCCTCGATCCCGCGCCCACGGTATGACCAGGTGATGGACTTCAGCTGGAAATTCTGCCTGCCACTGACCCTGATCAATATGCTGGTGACCGCTGCGCTCGTGTTGTTGAACACGCCCGCCGGCGCGGTTCAGTGAGGATTTGACCCATGTTCAAATATATTGGTGACATCGTTAAGGGTACCGGTACCCAGCTGCGAAGCCTGGTGATGATTTTCGGCCATGGCTTTCGCAAGCGCGACACCCTGCAATACCCGGAAGAGCCGGTCTACCTGCCACCGCGCTACCGCGGCCGCATCGTCCTGACCCGCGACCCCGATGGCGAAGAGCGCTGCGTGGCGTGCAACCTGTGTGCCGTGGCCTGCCCGGTCGGTTGCATCTCGCTGCAGAAGGCCGAGACCGACGACGGTCGTTGGTACCCGGAGTTCTTCCGCATCAACTTCTCGCGCTGCATTTTCTGTGGTCTCTGCGAGGAAGCCTGCCCGACCACCGCGATCCAGCTGACGCCGGATTTCGAAATGGCCGAGTTCAAACGTCAGGATCTGGTTTACGAAAAGGAAGATCTGCTGATCTCCGGCCCCGGCAAGAACCCTGACTACAACTTCTATCGTGTTGCAGGTATGGCCGTTGCCGGCAAGCCGAAAGGCGCCGCCCAGAACGAAGCCGAACCGATCAACGTGAAGAGCTTGCTGCCTTAAGGAAGAACGATGGAATTCGCTTTCTATTTCGCATCGGGTATCGCAGTGGTGTCCACGCTTCGCGTGATCACCAACACCAACCCCGTGCACGCCCTGCTCTACCTGATCATTTCGCTGATCGCCGTGGCGATGACCTTCTTCAGCCTCGGCGCCCCGTTCGCCGGCGCCCTGGAAGTGATCGCCTACGCCGGCGCCATCATGGTGCTGTTCGTCTTCGTGGTGATGATGCTCAACCTCGGTCCCGCCTCGGTGCTGCAGGAACGCACCTGGCTCAAGCCCGGGATCTGGATCGGGCCGGTGATCCTCGCCGCCCTGCTGCTGGCCGAACTGCTGTACGTGCTGTTCAGCCACAGCAGCGGTGTCGGCATCGGTCAAACCACCGTAGGCGCCAAGGCCGTGGGCATCAGCCTGTTCGGTCCATACCTGCTGGTCGTCGAACTGGCCTCGATGCTGCTGCTCGCCGCAGCCATCACGGCTTTCCACCTGGGCCGCAACGAGGCGAAGGAGTAATACGATGCCTGCTATCCCTCTGGAACATGGTCTGGCCGTCGCCGGCATCCTGTTCTGCCTCGGCCTGGTCGGCCTGATGGTCCGCCGCAACATTCTCTTCGTGCTGATGAGCCTGGAAGTGATGATGAACGCCGCCGCATTGGCCTTCATCGTCGCGGGCGCACGCTGGGCGCAACCGGATGGACAGATCATGTTCATCCTGGTGATCAGCCTGGCAGCCGCCGAGGCCAGTATCGGCCTGGCGATCCTGCTGCAACTGTATCGCCGCTTCCACACGCTCGATATCGACGCTGCCAGTGAGATGCGCGGATGAACATGATCTTTCTGACTTTCGTATTCCCCCTGATCGGTTTCCTGCTGCTGTCGTTCTCCCGTGGACGTCTCTCGGAAAACCTCTCGGCCCTGATCGGCGTCGGCTCCATCGGCCTGTCGGCGATCGTCGCCGCCTACGTGATCTGGCAGTTCAACGTCGCGCCTCCTGAAGGCGGCCACTACACCCTGGTGCTGTGGCAGTGGATGTCGGTGGAGGGCTTCGCCCCCAACTTCGCCCTGTACATCGACGGCCTGTCGATCACCATGCTCGGTGTGGTGGTCGGGGTGGGTTTCCTGATCCACCTGTTCGCCTCCTGGTACATGCGCGGTGAAGACGGCTACTCGCGCTTCTTCTCCTACACCAACCTGTTCATCGCCAGCATGCTGTTCCTGGTGCTCGGCGATAACCTGCTGTTCGTGTACTTCGGCTGGGAAGGCGTGGGCCTGTGCTCCTACCTGTTGATCGGTTTCTACTACAGCAACCGCAACAACGGTAACGCGGCACTGAAGGCGTTCATCGTCACCCGCATCGGCGACGTGTTCATGGCCATCGGCCTGTTCATCCTGTTCCAGCAGCTGGGCACCCTGAACATCCAGGAACTGCTGGTCAAGGCGCCTGAGCACTTCAAGGTCGGCGACTTCTGGATCGTGCTGGCGACCCTGCTGCTGCTCGGTGGTGCGGTCGGTAAATCGGCCCAACTGCCCCTGCAGACCTGGCTGGCCGACGCGATGGCCGGTCCTACCCCGGTTTCGGCACTGATCCACGCTGCGACCATGGTGACCGCCGGTGTCTACCTGATCGCCCGTACCCACGGCCTGTTCGCCCTGGCGCCGGATATCCTGCATCTGGTGGGAATCGTCGGTGGCGTGACCCTGGTTCTCGCCGGCTTCGCCGCGCTGGTTCAGACCGACATCAAGCGTATCCTCGCCTACTCGACCATGAGCCAGATCGGCTACATGTTCCTGGCCCTGGGCGTCGGCGCCTGGGAAGGCGCGATCTTCCACCTGATGACCCACGCCTTCTTCAAGGCCCTGCTGTTCCTTGCCTCCGGTGCGGTGATCGTCGCCTGCCACCACGAGCAGAACATCTTCAAGATGGGCGGTCTGTGGAAAAAACTGCCACTGGCCTACGCCAGCTTCATCGTCGGTGGTGCCGCCCTGGCCGCCCTGCCGATCGTGACCGCCGGCTTCTACTCCAAGGACGAAATCCTCTGGGAAGCCTTCGCCAGCGGTAACCATGGCCTGCTGTACGCCGGCCTGGTCGGTGCGTTCATGACCTCGCTGTACACCTTCCGCCTGATCTTCATCGCCTTCCACGGCGAAGCCAAGACCGAAGCCCATGCCGGCCACGGTATCTCCCACTGGCTGCCGCTGGGCGTGCTGATCGTGCTGTCGACCTTCGTCGGTGCCTGGATTCACCCACCACTGGCCGGCGTACTGCCGGAAAGCGCCGGTCACGCCGGCGGCGAAGCCAAGCACAGCCTGGAAATCGCCTCGGGCGCCATCGCCCTGGCCGGTATCCTGCTGGCTGCGGTGCTGTTCCTGGGCAAGCGTCGCTTCGTGACGGCCATCGCCAACAGCGGTATCGGACGCATCCTTTCGGCCTGGTGGTTCGCCGCCTGGGGCTTCGACTGGATCTACGACAAACTGTTCGTCAAGCCTTACCTGGCGATCAGCCATGTGCTGCGCAAAGACCCGCTCGACCAGACCATCGGCCTGATCCCGCGCCTGGCCAAGGGCGGTCACACCGCCCTGAGCCGCAGCGAGACCGGTCAACTGCGTTGGTATGCCGCGTCGATCGCCGCTGGTGCAGTCGTGGTGCTCGGCGCCATCGTACTGGTAGCGGTCTGACTATGAACCTTGCGACATTGCGAAAGGAATTGAGCCCGTCATGATTCTGCCTTGGCTAATCCTGATCCCCTTCATCGGCGGCCTGCTGTGCTGGCTGGGTGAGCGCACCAGCGCCACCCTCCCCCGCTGGATTGCGCTGCTGACCATGACCCTCGAACTCGCCCTCGGCCTCTGGCTGTGGGCGCACGGGGATTACCACCTGGCACCGGCGCCTGGCGCCGATCCGACCTGGGCCATCGAGTTCAAGCACGTCTGGATCCAGCGCTTCGGCATCAACGTGCACCTGGCCCTCGACGGCCTGTCGCTGCTGATGATCCTGCTGACCGGCCTGCTGGGTATCCTCTCGGTACTCTGCTCGTGGAAAGAGATCCAGCGCCACGTGGGCTTCTTCCACCTGAACCTGATGTGGATCCTGGGCGGTGTCGTCGGCGTATTCCTCGCCCTCGACCTGTTCATGTTCTTCTTCTTCTGGGAAATGATGCTGGTGCCGATGTACTTCCTCATCGCGCTCTGGGGTCACAGCTCCTCGGACGGCAAGAAGACCCGGATCTACGCGGCGACCAAGTTCTTCATCTTCACCCAGGCTTCCGGCCTGATCATGCTGGTGGCGATCCTCGGCCTGGTCCTGGTGAACTTCAACAACACCGGCGTGATCACCTTCAATTACGCCGACCTGCTGAAGACCAAGATGTCGCACGGTGTCGAGTACCTGCTGATGCTCGGCTTCTTCATCGCCTTCGCGGTGAAGCTGCCGGTGGTACCGTTCCACTCCTGGCTGCCTGATGCCCACGCCCAGGCACCGACCGCCGGTTCCGTCGACCTCGCCGGTATCCTGCTGAAGACCGCGGCCTACGGCCTGCTGCGTTTCGCCCTGCCGCTGTTCCCGAACGCCTCGGCCGAGTTCGCGCCGATCGCCATGACCCTGGGTCTGATCGGGATCTTCTACGGTGCCTTCCTGGCCTTCGCCCAGACCGACATCAAGCGCCTGATCGCCTTCTCCAGCGTCTCGCACATGGGCTTCGTGCTGATCGGTATCTACTCCGGCAGCCAGCAGGCCCTGCAAGGCGCGGTGATCCAGATGCTGGCCCACGGCCTGTCGGCAGCGGCCCTGTTTATCCTCAGCGGTCAGTTGTACGAGCGTACCCACACCCGCGACATGCGTGAAATGGGCGGCCTGTGGTCGAAGATCGCCTACCTGCCGGCCATCAGCCTGTTCTTCGCCGCCGCCTCCCTGGGGCTGCCGGGTACCGGCAACTTCGTCGGCGAGTTCCTGATCCTGATCGGTACCTTCGTCAGCGCGCCATGGATCACCGCCATCGCCACGTCCGGCCTGGTGTTCGGTTCGGTCTACTCGCTGATCATGATCCACCGCGCCTACTTCGGCCCGGCCAAGTCCGATGAAGTGCTGCACGGTATGGACGGTCGTGAACTGACCATGGTGCTCGGCCTTGCAGTACTGCTGATCTACCTCGGCGTGTACCCGCAACCGTTCCTCGACACCTCTGCCGCCACCATGCATGGCGTGCAGCAGTGGCTCGGCACCGCCTTCACTCAACTCGCTTCGGCCCGGTAAGAGCGCTATGGAATTCACGATTCAACACTTTATCGCGCTGGCGCCGCTGCTGATCACCAGCCTCACCATTATCGTGGTGATGCTGGCGATCGCCTGGCGCCGTAACCACTCACAGACCTTCCTGCTGTCCTGTGCCGGTCTCAACCTGGCGCTGCTGTCGATCCTGCCAGCCCTGAAAGTCGCCCCGCTGGCGGTGACCCCGCTGGTCCAGATCGACGACTTCGCCTGCCTGTACATGGCGCTGATCCTGGTCGCCACCCTGGCTTGCGTCACCCTCGCCCACGCCTACCTGGGCGATGGCGGTTCGGGCTACCCGGGCAACCGTGAAGAACTGTACCTGCTGATCCTGATGGCCGCCGCCGGTGGCCTGGTGCTGGTCAGCGCGCAGCAACTGGCCAGCCTGTTCATCGGCCTGGAACTGCTCTCGGTACCGGTCTACGGCCTGGTGGCCTACGCGTTCTTCAACAAGCGTTCGCTGGAAGCCGGTATCAAGTACATGGTGCTGTCGGCCGCCGGTTCCGCGTTCCTGCTGTTCGGTATGGCCCTGCTCTACGCCGAAGCCGGCACCCTGAGCTTCACCGGTATCGGCCAGGCCCTGGCGGCCACCGGCCTGCCAAGCCCGATCGCCCAATTGGGCCTGGGCATGATGTTGGTCGGCCTGGCGTTCAAGCTGTCGCTGGTACCGTTCCACCTCTGGACCCCGGACGTCTACGAAGGCGCCCCGGCACCGGTAGCGGCCTTCCTGGCCACCGCCAGCAAGGTCGCCGTGTTCGCCGTGATGATTCGCCTGTTCCAGATCTCGCCGGTGGCCAGCAGCGGCGTACTGAGCAACGTCCTGGCGGTCATCGCCGTAGCCTCGATCCTGGTCGGTAACCTGTTGGCGCTGACCCAGAGCAACCTCAAGCGTCTGCTCGGTTACTCGTCCATCGCCCACTTCGGCTACCTGCTGATCGCCCTGGTGGCGAGCAAGGGCCTGGCGCTGGAAGCCATGGGCGTGTACCTGGTCACCTACGTGATCACCAGCCTCGGCGCCTTCGGCGTGATCACCCTGATGTCCTCGCCGTACAACGGTCGCGACATGGATGCCCTGTACGAGTACCGCGGCCTGTTCTGGCGCCGTCCGTACCTGACCGCCGTACTGACCGTGATGATGCTGTCCCTGGCCGGCATCCCGCTGACCGCCGGCTTCATCGGCAAGTTCTACATCATCGCGACCGGTGTCGAGTCCCAGCACTGGTGGCTGATCGGCTCCCTGGTGGTCGGTAGCGCCATCGGCGTCTTCTACTACCTGCGCGTGATGGTCACCCTGTACCTGATCGAGCCGAACCTGCGTCGTCACGATGCCCAACTGCACTGGGAACAACGTGCGGGTGGCGTGATGCTGCTGGCGATCGCGATCCTGGCCTTCTTCCTCGGCGTGTACCCGCAACCGCTGCTGGAACTGGTGCAACACGCGGTCCTGGCCAGCTAAGCAAACGGCCAGCCGGACCCGACACCCCGCCCGAGGCAACTCTGGCGGGGTGTTTTGTTTTCAGGGCCTGCCGAATGCGTTGCGAACCATTCTCGACTTCTATAGGCTGGCCCGCCCTGTTCCGCCGAGCACCTGTCGATGCGCACCGCCCTCCCCTCTTCCCTGCTCCCTTTCGCCCTTTTGTGCAGTACGCCGTTGCAAGCCGCCCCCGCCTCCGTCGAGTTGGGTGAAGTCCAGGTGCGCAGCGAGGAGGTCAGCGAGATCGATGAAGCCCGCGAGCAATTGCAGCAGGTGCCCGGTGCCAGCAACCTGGTCGACCTGGGCAAGGTGGAGAACGGCCGTGTCGCCGGCAACCAGGATGTGCTTGCCTATCAGCCCGGGGTATATGCCCAGTCGGCCGGCAACGACGGCACCAAGGTGTCGATTCGCGGCTCGGGCATCAACCGCGCGCCCGGCGCCCACGGCTCGGGTGTCTACACGATGTTCGACGGCCTGCCGCTGACCGGTCCCGGCGGCACACCCTACGAGTTGTTCGAGCCGCTGTGGCTGAGCCGCGCCGAAGTGTTGCGCGGTGCCAACGGTTTCGAGCGCGGCTCGCTGGCCCTCGGTGGCGCCATCGACTACATCACCCACACCGGGCGGGATGCCGCGCCCCTGCAGGTGCGCTACGAAACCGGCAGTTATGGCTACCGCAAACGCCAGATCAGCTCCGGGCAGGTGCTGGGCGATCTGGACTATTACGTGTCGCTGACCGACTCGGACTACGACGGTTACCAGGACCATACCCAAGGCAGCAGCAAGGGCATTGCGGCGAACGTCGGCTATCGCTTCAGCCCGGAGCTGGAGACACGCCTCTACCTGCGCTATCGCGAAACCGACAACGAGCTGGCCGGGCGAGTGACCCAGGACCAGATCAAGCACCATCCGCGCGCGGCCAACCCGTCTTACCTCAGCCGCGACGCCAGCCGTCCGCAACCGGGCAGTACCTGGCTGGGCAGCAAGACCACGATGTACCTGGACGACGATTCGAAGCTGGAGGTGGGGCTGGTCTATCACGACTACCCGATGGACCTGCGCGAAGGCCCCAACCGCCTCAAGGTGGCCTATACCGACGTCAGCGGCACCCTGAACTACATCCGTCGCGACACCCTGTTCGGCCTGGACAGCAAGACCACCGTCGGTTGGCGCAGCACCAGGCACCTGCCCAACAGTGGAGCCTCGGAATATGTGCGGATACCTGTCGGCAACACCGCAGGCTATCCGGCCGGCACCAAGACCCGTGACTTCAGCTACCAGGGCTCGGACAACGTGCTGCACGCCAGCAATGACCTTGAGCTGCTGCCTGACCTCTGGCTGACCACCGGCCTGGCAATGATCTATACCCGCCGCGAAAGCGAGGTGAGTTATCCGGCCAGCGGCGGCAAGGTCAGCCAGCATGACTGGGACTACGCGCCGCGCGTGGGCCTGCGCTACCAGTTCAATCCGCAATTGCAGGTCTACGGCAACCTCAGCCGCTCGGTCGAACCACCGCATCCGTGGTCACTGATCTGGAGTTCGGGCACCCGCTTCGGCGCGGGAAATGGCGCGGCCATCGGTCTGCAAAGCACACCGATCAAACTGCAGAACCAGACCGCCACCACCCTGGAACTGGGCAGCCGCGGCGAGTCCTGGCTCGGCAAGTGGGACCTGGCCTGGTACTACTCGGCCGTACGTCACGAGTTGCTGACCGTGGAGCTGCAGGCCGCAACCCAGACCCAGGCCACGATCACCGGCGAAGTGAACGCCAGCCCCACCGTGCACCAGGGTATCGAAGCCGGCCTGGAGAGCCTGCTGTGGGAGCGTCCGGCCCTGGGCAAGGTCAGCCTGCGCCAGGCCTACACCCTCAGCGACTTCCATTACCGCGATGACCGAGCCTTTGGCGACAACCGCCTGCCCGGCATTCCACAGCACTACTACCAGGCCGAGATCCGCTACGACCATCCGACCGGCGTCTACCTCGGCCTGAATACCCAGGTCGCCTCGCGCATGGCCGTGGACTACGCCAACTCCCGCCATGCCTCGTCCTACGCGTTGTTCGGCGCCACCCTGGGCTACGCCTCGCCCAAGCGGGACTGGCAGACCTGGCTGGACCTGCGCAATCTCACCAACCAGCACTATGCCGCGCTGGTGGTGCCAGGCTATGACGACAAGGGGGCCGACGCGGCGCGTTCGGTGCCGGGCGAAGGCATGGGGGTGTACGCCGGGATTTCCTACAGTTTCAAGTGATTGGGTCGAAGCCAGGGCCCTTTCGCGGGCAAGTCGGATCGCCGCACCGCCGGCTCCTACAGAGGCGCGCGCTCAGGAGGGCAATCTCACGCGTTTCTTGTTCTCGGTGAAGATATCCCAGCTGGAGAGGAACAGGGCGGCGATCAACGGCCCGATGACGAAGCCGTTCAGCCCGAATACCGACAACCCGCCCAGGGTGCTGACCAGGATCAGGTAATCGGGCATGCGCGTGTCCTTGCCCACCAGGACCGGCCGCAGCAGGTTGTCCACCAGCCCGATCACGAACACGCCGAACAGCGCCAGCACCACGCCTTGCCAGATCGCCCCGCTCAGCAGGAAGTACACGGCCACCGGCGCCCAGACGATCCCTGCCCCCACCGCCGGCAGCAGCGAAAGACACCCCATGACCACCGCCCAGAGCAGGGCACTGGGGATATCCAGCAGCCAGAAGATCAACCCGCCGAGGCCGCCCTGGGTCACCGCCACCACCAGGTTGCCCTTCACCGTGGCACGCACCACGCGGTTGAACTTCAGTTGCAGGCGACGTTTCTGCTGTTCGGCCAGTGGCACCGCCGTACGGATCCGCCGCACCAGTTCCGGGCCGTCGCGCAGGAAGAAGAACAACAGGTAGAGCATGATGAAAAAGCTCACCACGAACTCGAAGGTGCCCTGCCCGACGCTGACAGCCTGGCTGGCCAGGAACTGACTGCCCTGGGTCACGCCCTCGACCACCTTGGCCTGCAGCCCATCGAGATCCCCCAGGCCGAAGCGATCGAGCAGCCGTTGAAACGAGCCTGGCAGCAGGTGCTTGAACTGCGCCACGTGGCCGGCGATGTCCAAGCGACCGCTTTCGATACTCTGGTACAACGCGGTCCCTTCCTGTACCAGCAACACGCCTATGACAATCACCGGCAGCACGGCGATCAGCAGGCAGGCTCCCAGGGTGCACAACGATGCGAGGTTACGCCGGGCCTTCAGCCGCAGCAGCAGGCGGCGCTGCAAGGGCGCGAAGACGATCCCGAGAATGACCGCCCAGAACACCGCGCCATAGAACGGCTGGAGAATCCAGAGGAAGGCCACGGTCACCAGCGCCAGCAGCACCAGCAGGAATTTGTTGTGCAGAGAAGCTTCGCTCATGTCCGGTCCATGTCGGGAAAACGCAGGGCGCAGGGCCCCCAACGATTTAGTCAGGCCAACGCAGCGATTCGTTCACAAAGTCTGGATCCAGATCAATAAAAGCCGAATCCGGAGGATTTAATCTCGCGAGCTTTTGCCGACGGTCCGCACATGCCCTTCCCCGCCCCCGAACTGCTGGCTCCGGCCGGCACCCTCAAGAACATGCGCTACGCCTTCGCCTATGGCGCCGACGCCGTCTATGCCGGCCAGCCGCGCTACAGCCTGCGGGTGCGCAACAACGAGTTCGACCACGCCAACCTGGCCCTCGGCATCCGCGAAGCCCAGGCCCAGGGCAAGCGCTTCTACGTGGTGGTGAACATCGCCCCGCACAACGCCAAGCTCAAGACCTTTCTCAAGGACCTGGCGCCGGTGATCGAGATGGCGCCGGACGCACTGATCATGTCCGACCCGGGCCTGATCATGCTGGTGCGCCAGCACTTCCCGCAGATGCCGATTCACCTGTCGGTGCAGGCCAACACGGTGAACTGGGCCAGCGTGCAGTTCTGGCAGCAGATGGGCCTGACGCGAATCATCCTGTCCCGGGAGCTGTCCCTGGAGGAGATCGAGGAAATTCGCCAGCAGGTGCCGGACATGGAACTGGAGGTGTTCGTTCACGGCGCGCTGTGCATGGCCTATTCCGGGCGCTGCCTGCTATCGGGCTACATGAACCGGCGCGATGCCAACCAGGGCACCTGCACCAACGCCTGTCGCTGGAAATACAGTGCGCAGCCGGCTACGGAAAACCTCACCGGCGAGATCGTCAAGGTTTTCGAGCCCGAAGTGGTCGAGCCGACCCTTGGCCTCGGAGCGCCGACCGACCAGGTGTTCCTGCTGCAGGAGGCCAACCGCCCCGAAACATCGATGCCGGCCTTCGAGGACGAGCACGGCACCTACATCATGAACGCCAAGGACCTGCGCGCGGTGCAGCATGTCGAGCGCCTGGCACGGATGGGCGTGCATTCGCTGAAGATCGAGGGCCGGACCAAGTCGCACTTCTACTGCGCGCGGACCACCCAGGTCTACCGCCAGGCGATCGACGACGCGGTGGCTGGGCGCGAGTTCGACCGCGGCCTGATGACCGACCTCGAATCACTGGCCCAACGCGGCTATACCGAGGGTTTCCTGCGTCGGCACGTGCATGACGAGTACCAGAACTACCAGAACGGCAGCTCGGTTTCCGAGCGCCAGCAGTTCGTCGGCGAACTGACCGGCGTGCGCCGCGGGCGGCTGGCGGAGGTCAAGGTGAAGAACCGTTTCGAGTTGGGCGACCATCTGGAACTGATGACGCCCAGGGGAAACTTTCATTTCGACCTGGGTGAGTTGCGCAATGGCAACGGCGAGGCGATCGAGGTGGCGCCGGGGGATGGGCACACGGTTTACCTGCCGATTCCGGATCAGGTCGAGCTGGAGTTCGGGTTGTTGATGCGCGATATCCAGGTCGGTCCGTAAAATCCACTGAGGCTGCGGTGGCCTCTTCGCGGATAAACCCCACAGTGTCGAGCCTTCCTCGGTGTACGACTCAACGCTGAGCAGGATTTATCCGCGAAGAACGATAACGCCGGTCTCAGATCCGGAACTGCCCCACCAGTTTGCCCAAACGCTGCCCCAGGTCCGCCAGACTGCGGGAAGTCTGCGCGCCCTGCTGGGTCTGGTCCGCGACGTTATCCACCGCCACCGCGATCTGGTGCACGCTGCGGTTGATCTCCTCGGCCACCGCCGTCTGCTCCTCGGCAGCACTGGCGATCTGTGCGTTCATCGCGTTGATGGTCCCGATCAGTTGCGCAATGGTATCCAGCGAAGCCCCCGCCTCGTTGGCCTTCACCGAGGTACCGTCCCCAGCCTCGCTGGAACGGCGCATCGCCTCAACCGCCGACTGCGTTCCCGACTGCAGGCGATCGATCATGCCCTGGATTTCCTGGGTGCTCTGCTGGGTCCGGCTGGCCAATGCCCGCACCTCGTCCGCGACCACCGCAAAACCGCGCCCCGCCTCACCGGCGCGGGCGGCCTCGATCGCCGCGTTGAGGGCCAGCAGGTTGGTCTGTTCGGCGATCGAACGGATCACCCCGAGCACACTGACGATCGACGTCACGTCCTGCTGCAGGCTGTCCAGCGACACGCCACTGTGGCGAATGTCCTTCACCAGCGCATGAATCTGCTCGATGCTGCCATCGACCACCCGCTTGGCCGCCTGGCCTTCGGCGTCGGTCTGCTGGGCCGCGACCGCGGCGCCCTGGGCACTGCGGGCCACTTCCTGGGCCGCCGAGGACATCTGGTTGATCGCCGTGGCGACCTGATCGGTCTCGTGCCGCTGACGCTCCATCGCCTCTTCCGAACGGTTGGCCTGTTCGGATACCTGGCCGACCAAACCGGTCAACTGCCCGGTCATCTCGGTGATCTGCCGCACCAGGCTGTGGATCTTCTCGACGAAGCGGTTGAACGACCCGGCCAACTGCCCGAGTTCGTCCTGGCTGGTGATTGCCAGGCGATGGGTGAGATCGCCCTCGCCTGCGGCGATATCGTCCAGGTTGGCTTTCATCAGCACCAGGGGCCGCAGGATGGTATTGGCCACCAGCATCCCCACGATGGCAATCACCAGCAGCACCAGCAAGGCAATACCGACGATGCTCAGCACCACGCCCTCCATGCGTTCGGTGATCTTGGCCTGGACCACCGCGACCTGGGCTTCGATCCCGTCGAGGTTGACCGAGGAGCCGACCGCCATGTCCCACTTGTCCAGATACTCGGTGTAACCCAGCTTGGGCACCAGTACCGATTCCTTGCCCGGCAGCGGCGAGCTGTATTCCAGGTAGTGGGTGCCATTCTTGGCCACCTCGACCAGGCCGCGGTTGACATACACGCCATTGGGATCGCGAGTGTCCTTGAAACTTTTGCCCAGCCCGTCGGGGCTGTCACTCTTGAACAAGCGGACGATCTGCGAGTCGTAGCCGAAAAAGTAGCCGTCCTTGCCGTACTTGATGCTCGAAAGCAGCTTGATGGCCTGGTCGCGGGAAGCCTGGTCACCGGGCGCGGACGCATCGTAGAGCGGCTTGATCGCCGTCATCGCCACCGCGACATAGCTCTTGAGGGTCGCCCGGGCTTCGGCGATCAGTTGCTGGCGGGTTTCCTCAACCTCATGGCGCGCCTGATTCTGCAGAATCAACGCGGTGGTCAGGCTGATCACCACCGCAAACACCAGGACCGGCAAGACGGCGAGGGACAGGACTTTGGCCTTGAGACTCAGGCGCATGGGGATGCTCTCTTATTATTGGGCTGGTAACGGTTTAACGGCCTGAATCGCGGAAAGTTGAGCAGCCCGCACGCCCGTGCAGATGCAGGAAATAGTCGAAGTTCCTCGTTTTCCCGACAGTAAATCGACCTTTTACGACGTATTGTCGATTTTCATCGATGTTCATTCGATGGGATAAAGCCACCCTTCGTTGACGCCGGTCATTGTTTTTTATTTGAACATTCAAATAAAGAAAAAATCAGGCATGCCGTTAACCTTCCAAACCTCTGCATTTCAAAGAATAAGGACGTCGTTACATGTCGCTCAGACAGCTTTCCATCCAATGGAAGATCACCCTGCTCGCCGGGCTCTGCCTGTTGGGGATCGTCACGCTGCTGGTCAGCCTCTCGCTCTACCGCATGAAGCACAGTTCGGAACTGGTCAAGGCCTCGAGCATGGAAATGCTCAACGAGGCCGCCCAGGCGCGTATCGAGGCCCAGGGCGAAGTCCAGGCGCTGATCATCCGCCGCCAGTTCATGGATGCCTACCAATACGGCAACGGTTTCGCCCGCCAGGTGCTGTTTCTGCGCGAACAGGCCCAGAAGCGCTTTCTCGACGCCTTCGATCTGCGCGAGGACCTGACCCGCCAGGTGAAGGCCGCCCTGCAGGCCAACCCCGACCTGCTGGGGCTGTCCCTGGTGTTCGAAGCCAATGCGCTGGACGGCAAGGACGAACTGTTCGCCGGCCAGAAGAAACTCGGCAGCAACGAAAAGGGCCGCTTCGCCCTCTACTGGTCGCAACCGACCGCCGGCAGGCTGACCTCCATGTCGCTGCCGGAAAGCGACATGAGCGACACCAGCACCGGCCCCAGCGGCCAACCGAACAACACCTGGTTCACCTGCCCGCGCATCACTCTCAAGCCGTGCGTGATCGAGCCGTACTTCTACGAAATCGACGGCCACAACGTGCTGATGACCAGCATCGTCTTTCCGTTGCAGTTCGAGGGCAAGGTGATCGCCTCGCTGTCGGTGGACATCAACCTCGACAGCCTGCAAGCGGTCAGCCAGCAGGCGAGCAGCAAGCTCTACGATGGCCAGACCAGTGTCAGTATCCTCAGCCCCGTCGGCCTGCTCGCCGGCTACAGCCCGGATGCCAGCAAGCTCAGCCAGCGCCTGGACCAGGTCGATAGCCTCGACGGCACCGCGCTGATCCAGCAACTGGCCAACAGCAGCGAGACACAGGTCTTGCGTACCCACCAGCAACTGAAGATCCTCGCGCCCTTCCAGCCGATCCCCGGCGGCAAGCCCTGGGGCGTGCTGCTCGATGTGCCGCAGAAGGTGCTGGTAGGACCGGCCGAGGCGCTCAAGGCGCAGCTCGACGAGCGCGGCGCCGCCGGCACCCTGATCGAATCCGGCCTCGGCCTGCTGGCGGCGGTGATCGGCCTGCTGCTGGTCTGGCTCACCGCACGCAGCGTGACTCGGCCGATTCTCGCCGTCGCCCACATGCTGCAAGACATCGCCAGTGGCGAAGGCGACCTGACCCGCCGCCTGCACTATGACAAGAAGGACGAACTGGGCCGGTTGGCCGGCTGGTTCAACCGTTTCCTCGATAAACTCCAACCGGTGATCGCCGAGGTCAAGCGCTCGGTCCAGGACGCCCGCGGCACCGCCGACCAGTCCGCCGCCATCGCCACCCAGACCAGCGCCGGCATGGAACAGCAGTACCGCCAGGTCGACCAGGTCGCCACCGCCTCCCACGAGATGAGCGCCACCGCCCAGGATGTCGCCCGCAGCGCCGCCCAGGCCGCACAAGCCGCCCGTGATGCCGACCAGGCGACCCGCCAGGGACTGACCGTGATCGACCGTACCACCAGCAGCATCGGTCACCTGGCTGCCGACATGAGCGATGCCATGGGCCAGGTCGAAGGGTTGGCGGCCAACAGCGAGAAGATCGGCTCGGTCCTCGAAGTGATTCGCGCCATCGCCGAGCAGACCAACCTGCTGGCCCTCAACGCGGCGATTGAGGCCGCGCGGGCCGGTGAGGCCGGACGCGGTTTCGCGGTGGTCGCCGATGAAGTGCGCAACTTGGCCCGGCGCACCCAGGAGTCGGTCGAGGAGACCCGCCAGGTCATCGAAGAGCTGCAGAACGGCACCCGCGAGGTGGTCAGTTCGATGGGCAACAGTCATCGCCAGGCCCAGGGCAGTGTCGAGCAGGTCAGCCAGGCGGTGACCGCCCTGCAGCAGATCGGCAGTGCGGTCACGGTCATCACCGACATGAACCTTCAGATCGCCAGCGCGGCGGAAGAACAGAGCGCGGTCGCCGAGGAAATCAACAACAACGTGGCGACCATTCGCGATGTCACCGAGTCGCTGTCGGGACAGGCCAACGAATCGGCGCGGGTCAGCCAGTCGCTCAACCAGTTGGCCAACCAGCAGCAGGGCCTGATGGACCAGTTCCGGGTCTGAGGCCTGGCGCGCGGGGCTTCAGTTCCTGCGCGGCAAGTCGATCGTCACCAGCAGCCCGCCCAGCGGGCTGCTCAACAAGCGCATCTGCGCCCCCCAGGCATCGACGATATCGCGCACGATGCCCAGCCCCAGGCCATGCCCGGTGGTCTGCTCATCCAGACGCGTGCCTCGGCTGAACACCGCATCCCGGTTCTGCTCGGGAATGCCGGGGCCGTCATCCTCGATACTCAGGCGATACCCCCCCACGGTTTCCACGATGCCCAGGCGAACCTCGGCATCCGCCCACTTGCAGGCGTTGTCCAGGAGATTGCCCAGCAGCTCGAGCAGGTCCTCGCGATCCCAGGGCAGTTGCAGGCCTGGCGGGGCGGTGTGGCTGAGCGACAGATGCTCGCCATGAATCATCCCCAGGGTCGACAGCAGGCTTGGCAACTCCGTATCGCAATCGAACAGTACGCCGGGCAAGGCGTCACCGGCCAGGCGCGCGCGATTCAGTTCACGGCTCAGGCGTTGTTCGATCTGTTCCAGTTGCTCGCGCAATACCTGGCGCAGGCCCGGATGAGCATCCAGCCGGGTATCCGAGGCCAGGCTCAGCAGCACTGCCAACGGGGTTTTCAGGGCATGTCCCAGATTGCCCAGGGCGTTACGGGAACGCTTGAGGCTGTCTTCGGTGTGGGCCAGCAGGTGGTTGATCTGTGCCACCAGCGGCTCAAGTTCCTGGGGGACCTGGGTCTCCAGCTGCGAACGCTTGCCCTGCTGCAACTGGGCGATCTGCTCCCGGGCGTTTTCCAGCGGGCGCAGGGCCCGGCGGACAGTGACCCGCTGCAGCAGCAGGATCACGATCAGCGCCACCAGCCCCATTCCCAGGCCGATACGCTGCATCAGCTGGAAGCTTTCCCGGACCGGCGTATAGTCCTGAGCCACGCTGATGCTGATCGACTGCCCCAGGCGCCGGTAGTCCGAGCGCAATACCAGCAGCATCTGCCTTTCCGGACCCAATTGCAGGTTGGCGTGCAGCCCCGGCTGCTCCGGCACCGGCAGGTCCTGGTCCCAGAGCGAACGGGAGCGCCAGTGATGGTCGGCGAAATCGATTCGGAAGTAGTGCCCGGAAAACGGTCGCTGATAGGCCGGGGACAGCCGGCGCTCATCCAGCTGCAGGCCGTCGGGGCCACGTACCAGGGCGACCAGCAGATTCTCGCTGTCGGCATGCAGGCCATCCTCCAGATAGCGTTGCAGCCCCATTTCGAACAACCAGAGGCTGGTCTGCGCAACGATCAGGCCGACGATCAGCAATACGCTGACCAGGCCCAGGCTCAGGCGGCGCTGGATCGACCTCACCCGCCGGCCCCACCGAACAGGTAGCCCTGGCCGCGACGGGTCTCGATCACCGAGCGCCCCAGCTTGCGGCGCAGATGATTGACGTGCACTTCCAGGACATTCGAGTCCCGTTCGGTTTCACCGTTATAGAGATGTTCGGCCAGATGGCTCTTGGAGAGGATCTGCTCCGGGTGCAGCATGAAATAGCGCAGCAGGCGAAACTCGGCGGCGGTCAGCTGGATCTCCGCGCCGTCACGACTGACACACTGGCGACCCTCGTCCAGGTGCAGGCCCGCGGCGTTCAGGGTCGGCTGGTTCGGCTGGCCGTGGGCACGACGCAACAGCGACTGGACTCGCAGTTGCAGCTCTTCGGGATGAAAGGGTTTGGTCAGGTAATCGTCCGCACCGGCCTTGAGCCCCTCGATACGCTCGGCCCAGGAGTCGCGTGCAGTGAGGATCAGCACCGGAATGCCCAGGCCACCGGCCCGCCACTGCCGCAGTACTTCCAGCCCGGGCAGGCCCGGCAGGCCGAGATCGAGAATGACCAGATCGTACGGCTCGACAGCCCCCTGGTAGGCCGCATCGCGCCCATCGGCCAACCAGTCGACGGCATACCCCTGGCGAGCCAGGCCGGCCAGCAATTCGTCGGCCAGGGGCACGTGATCCTCCACCAGCAACAACCGCATCAGTCGTCCTCCTCGTCTTTCAACAGATCGCCATTGCTGGCATCGAGCTTGAGTTCCCGGACCACACCGGCCTGGGTGAGCAACTCGACTTCATAGACATAGTGACCGTGCTTGGTCTCAAGCTCGGCCTCCAGCAGCTTTGACCCGGGATGATGGCCCATGGCCCGTTGCAACAGGCTTTCCAGGGGTAGTATCACTCCCTGCTGGCGCAGGCGCAGGGCCTCGTCCTGATCCAGATCCCTGGCCGCTGCCAGGGAACAGAGGGTTGCCAGCATCAACAGACTGCAGGCGCGCAAATTGAAGATCATTACCTGTCCTGATGGTCCTTGAGAACCTGACCGCTACCGGCGTCCAATTCGATTTCCCACTCAACTCCCTGAGCGTCGCGCAGTTCTATCCGATAAATATAGTGACCGTATCGCTGCTCTAGCCCGGTATCGCTCGGCAGTGCACCGGGGTGCCTGGCCCCGGCGATGGCGGCCAATCGATCAAGAGACAGGATTGTACCTGCCGCCTGCAGTTTCGCCGCCTCATCAACGGCAATATCGCGACCCGAGACTTCGGAGGTGGCGACCCACAGAGCCAAAAAGACCAAAGCGGTGCCCAGGGCTTTCATCACAACACTCCATGGCAAATGGCCAGTTACCGGTTACAAGGTAACCACTTCAACTTAAATGAAGCTGAATTTCCTGGACCATTGCCGGTCCACGCCTCAGGCACGGTCGGTCGATTTTCCTGCCCCCCGCAGCGACTCGCGACAACCTTCCCTATAATCCGGCTATCCACAGAACGAGAGCTGTATGACTGCGATCCATATCAAATATCCCGCGCTGACGCTCAAGGCCGGCAAGCGCGCCTATCGGCGCATTCGTGAAAGCGGGCTGAAAGCCGCCGATGTCGGCACCCTGCCCGGCGCGGCGGGTGGACCGAAAGCCCTGGGTATCCAGGGGCTGGACCTGGCGCTGTTCGGTCAATGGCTACCCGGCAGCCCACGGGAACGTTCGCTGATCGGTGCCTCGATTGGCGCCTGGCGGTTTGCCAGCGCCTGTCTGCCGGATGCTGCCAAGGGGATCGAACGGCTGGGCCAACTCTATAACGAACAGAGTTTTGCCAAGGGTGTGACCATGGCGCAGGTCAGCCGCAGTTGCGAGCGCATGCTGCATGACCTGCTCGAGGGGCGCGATGCCTCGATCCTGAGCAACGAACGCTACCGGTTGAACGTGGTCATCGTCAAAAGCCATGGCCTGCTGGCGGACGATCATCGGGGCCGTCTCGGCTTGGGCCTGTCTTCCGTGATCGCCGACAATCTGCTGGGCCGTGCGCGCCTGGCCCGGCATTTCGAGCGGGTGATCCTGCATGACCCACGTCTCTCCCCTCCCCTGCTGCCCCTGAAGGACTTTCCCTCGCGCCTGCTGCCGCTGGCGACGGAGAACCTGCGCCAGGGCCTGCTGGCCTCGGGATCGATCCCGATGGTCATGGAGGGCGTACGCGACATCGTCGGCGTCGGCAATGGCACCTATCGCGATGGCGGGTTGCTCGACTATCACCTGGACCTGCCCTACAGCGGTGACGATGTGGTGCTGTACCCACATTTCACCGACAAGGTCATACCCGGCTGGTTCGACAAGACCCTCCCATGGCGCCGCGGCAGTCCTGACCGCTTGCAGGATGTCCTGCTGCTGGCCCCTTCGCAGGAATACCTGGCCCGGTTGCCCTACGGCAAGCTGCCGGATCGTAACGACTTCAAGCGCTTCATGGGCGACGATCGGAGTCGCCAGAGCTACTGGCGCAAGGCGATGGAGGAAAGCCGGCGACTGGGCGACGAATTCCTCGACCTGGCCGATAACGGTGGACTGGCGGAGCGCCTGCTGGCGCTTTGAGACGGTTATTCCCGCAACGGAACTGTTAAACTGCCCAGCTGCATGCATTCTTCAGAGCTGACAATACCGTGGAAATCTTCAAAGAGTTTACGTTCGAATCCGCCCACCGCCTGCCCAACGTGCCCGCCGGGCACAAGTGTGGCCGCCTGCATGGCCACTCTTTCAAGGTGGCGATCCACCTGAGCGGCGATATCGACCAGCATACCGGCTGGATTCGTGACTTCTCCGAGATCAAGGCGATCTTCAAGCCGCTGTACGAGCGCCTGGACCACAACTATCTGAACGAGATTCCCGGCCTGGAAAACCCCACCAGCGAAAACCTGGCGAAGTGGATCTGGAAGGAACTGAAGCCACTGCTGCCTGAGCTGTCGGCGATCCGGATCCACGAGACATGCACCAGCGGTTGCATCTATCGCGGGGAGTGAATCCCGGGTATTGAAAAACCACCTGCGAAGGTGGTTTTTTTATGCCTGGAGGATGGAGGCGGCCTTTGTACGGGCAAGCCCTGCACCGGACGTTTCAACGCCCGTTTCAACGCCGTAAAAGACAAAACCCCTACCTGCCTGCGCAGATAGGGGTTTTGGAATTTAATCTTGACGATGACCTACTCTCACATGGGGAAACCCCACACTACCATCGGCGATGCATCGTTTCACTTCTGAGTTCGGGATGGGATCAGGTGGTTCCAATGCTCTATGGTCGTCAAGAAATTCGGTAGCCGGCTCGTTGCCTGGGCAACGCTCCAGCGAATCGGGTACGTGACAGTTTTCGGTGTTTTGTGCGTGGCAAACTTTCGGTTCACTTCGTCTTCATACACCGCAATCTGCTCATTCGACGCAAATTGCTTGGGTGTTATATGGTCAAGCCTCACGGGCAATTAGTATGGGTTAGCTCAACGCCTCACAGCGCTTACACACCCCACCTATCAACGTCGTAGTCTTCGACGGCCCTTCAGGGAACTCAAGGTTCCAGTGAGATCTCATCTTGAGGCAAGTTTCCCGCTTAGATGCTTTCAGCGGTTATCTTTTCCGAACATAGCTACCCGGCAATGCCACTGGCGTGACAACCGGAACACCAGAGGTTCGTCCACTCCGGTCCTCTCGTACTAGGAGCAGCCCCTCTCAAATCTCAAACGTCCACGGCAGATAGGGACCGAACTGTCTCACGACGTTCTAAACCCAGCTCGCGTACCACTTTAAATGGCGAACAGCCATACCCTTGGGACCGGCTTCAGCCCCAGGATGTGATGAGCCGACATCGAGGTGCCAAACACCGCCGTCGATATGAACTCTTGGGCGGTATCAGCCTGTTATCCCCGGAGTACCTTTTATCCGTTGAGCGATGGCCCTTCCATACAGAACCACCGGATCACTAAGACCTACTTTCGTACCTGCTCGACGTGTCTGTCTCGCAGTCAAGCGCGCTTTTGCCTTTATACTCTGCGACCGATTTCCGACCGGTCTGAGCGCACCTTCGTACTCCTCCGTTACTCTTTAGGAGGAGACCGCCCCAGTCAAACTACCCACCATACACTGTCCTCGATCCGGATAACGGACCTG
>NZ_CP182250.1:4982500-5715000 GCF_048069595.1 Pseudomonas sp. RHF3.3-3
GGTCGGCGCCCAGGGCACCACTACCCTGCGCCTGATCTTCGCCAGCGTGATCATGCTGCTGATCCTGCGCCCATGGCGGGCGACACTCACCGCCAGGTCCCTCGGCACGGTGGCCATCTACGGGGTCGCCCTGGGTGGCATGAACCTGCTCTTCTATATGGCACTGAGAACCGTGCCCCTGGGAATCGCAGTCGCCCTGGAGTTCACCGGGCCACTGGCCGTGGCGCTCTACGCGTCACGCCGGGCCATCGACTTCCTGTGGATCGGCCTGGCAGTCACCGGCCTGCTGCTGTTGATTCCGACCTCGGGCACCAGCACCAGCATCGATCTGGTCGGCGCGCTCTACGCGCTGGGCGCCGGAGCCTGCTGGGCCCTCTATATTCTTTTCGGCCAGAAGGCCGGCGCGGACAATGGTGTCCAGACCGCCGCACTGGGCGTGATGATCGCCGCCCTGGTCGTCGCCCCCGTCGGCATCGCCCACGCCGGCACAGCCCTGCTGAGCCCGGCGCTGATTCCTGCCGCCCTCGGCGTCGCCGTCCTCTCCACCGCCCTGCCCTACAGCCTGGAGATGGTCGCCCTGACCCGTATCCCGGCCCGCACTTTCGGTACCCTGATGAGCATCGAACCGGCCTTCGGCGCCCTGTCCGGCCTGCTGTTTCTCGGCGAATACCTGTCCCTGGCGCAGTGGCTGGCGATCGCCTGCATTATCTGCGCTTCCATAGGTGCGACGCTGACCATGCGCAGCGAACCCAAGCCGGCAATCGCGACTGATTGATACAACACGTGACGTTACTCTGGCATTTGTCGCGCAAATAAGACATGTTTACGCCTAACTCAATGCCAGCCTTGATAAATTCGGACGGGGCGCTCAAGGAAGAAACAGGTGGGCACGAAAGAAGCCAAACTCGGGCTGTTTGATCCGGGGGCTGGAGATTAAGGACAGTAATGAAGCGTTTTTTGATTGTCTTGGCAGTACTCGCCGTCGCCGGTTGTGCCGCGACCTCCAAACCCATCAAGCACGGCAAGCGGGGGCTGCACATCAACTGTTCGGGGCTGACGTCCTCCTGGGACAAGTGCTACACCAAGGCCGCCAATTCCTGCAGCGACAAGGGCTACAAGATACTCGCCAAGTCCGGTGACGCCGTCGAGGATCCCGGCGACTATCCTTTCGGCCTGAACCCGGCCGGTTATACCAGTCGCAGCATGATCATCATCTGCAAGTAGGCCAAAGCCGCCACTACGCGGACGGCTGACCGATCTGGCGACCGATTTCGTCGCGACTCGACTTCAGCACCTGCTGCTGAAGCTCCGGCGTCGACATCATGCGCGCCACCACCAGCGCCCCCACGCACTGGGACAGGATCGACCAGGCCTGACTCTCGCTGCCCAGCGCCTGCGCCCAGCGCTGTTGCAGCCGACACATCCAGGCCTCGGCCCGCTCACGCACAGCCACGTCGGCCCGGGCAATCTCCGCACCCAACGCCGGCAACGCACAGCCACTCTGCGCCTGTTCGACATGGCTCATGCTCAGGTACAACCTCAGGCATCGTTCCAACTGAGCAGGATCCGGCTCCCCTTCTCCACCCAAGCGCGCCACGCTGCGGCTCAACTCCCGTTCGACAATCGCCCCGAACAACTCGTCCTTCGACGAAAAATGCCCATAAAACGCCCCACCGCTAAGACCGATGGCTTTCATCAGGCCATCCACCCCGATGGTGGCAAAGCCTGATTTTTTCGCCGAAGCCGCACTGCTTTCCAGCAGACGCTCGCGGGTTTCCTGCTTGTGACTGAGCGAGTAACGCATGGTGCTGTTCCTGTTCACGACCTTGACGCTGGTCGAATCGTAGCATAACGTTCGTTTAGTTAACGATAGTTTACTAAAAGAGCGATGCTGACCATGACTACTGCAAACAACCACAAGAAAGTCGTATTGGTCGTCGGTGCCGGCGACGCCACTGGCGGAGCCATAGCCCGACGCTTCGCCGCCGAAGGCCTGGTCGCCTGCGTGACACGGCGCAGCGCCGACAAGCTGCAACCTCTGGTCGAAGGCATCCGTCAGGCCGGTGGCGAGGCCCATGGTTTTGCCTGTGATGCACGCAAGGAAGAAGAGGTGGTTGCCTTGATCGAGCAGATCGAAAACCAGATCGGTCCGATCGAAGCCTTCGTCTTCAATATCGGCGCCAACGTGCCATGCAGCATCCTTGAGGAAACCGCCCGCAAGTATTTCAAGATATGGGAAATGGCCTGCTTCTCCGGCTTCCTCAATGCCCGCGAGGTCGCCAGACGCATGGTCACCCGCCAGCGCGGCACCATCCTGTTCACCGGTGCCACCGCCGGGCTGCGCGGAGCCGCCGGGTTCGCCGCATTCGCCGGCGCCAAGCACGGGATCCGCGCCCTGGCCCAGAGCATGGCGCGGGAACTGGGGCCACTGAACATCCATGTCGCCCATGTGGTGGTCGATGGCGCCATCGACACCGACTTCATCCGCACCAGCTTTCCGGAAAAGTACGCCCTCAAGGACCAGGATGGCATCCTCGACCCGGCCCATATCGCCGAGAACTACTGGTACCTGCACAACCAGCCGCGGGACGCCTGGACCTTCGAACTCGACCTGCGGCCCTGGAACGAACGCTGGTAAGCTCATCCCCACGACAACAACAAGGATGCTTCATCCATGAAAAAAAACGTCGAGTTCTATTTCGATCTGGGCAGCCCTGCCTCCTATCTGGCCTACACCCAACTGCCCGGAATCTGTGCCCAGGCCGACGCCCGACTGGTCTACCAGCCGATGCTGCTGGGCGGCGTGTTCAAGGCCACGGGCAATGCCTCGCCCGCCGAGATTCCGGCCAAGGGGCGCTACATGATCCAGGACCTGGCCCGCTACGCCCAACGCTACGGCGTCCCCTTTCGCTTCAACCCGCACTTCCCGGTCAATACATTGCTGCTGATGCGTGCGACCACCGGCGTACAATTGCACCAGCCCCAGCGTTTCGTCGAATTCGTCGATGCGTTGTATCGCGCACTGTGGGTCGATGGGCGCAACATGAATGATCCGGCTACGGTTGCGCAGGTGCTGGTCGAGAATGCCTTCGACCCGCAACCGATCATTGCGCTGACCCAGGATGAGCAGGTCAAGGCCGTACTGAAGGAGAAGACCGAGCAGGCCCTGCAGCGCGGGGTGTTCGGTGCGCCGAGCATGTTTGTCGGCGAACAGTTGTTTTTCGGGCAGGACCGTCTGGAATTCGTCCGGGAAGCGTTGGCCTGACCGGCAGGAGTGTCAGGCAGCACAGATGCCACCTGCCAGATCGTTTTCGCCGGCAAACCCGGCTCCTACAGGAACGTATCGCATGCTGATTCTGCGTATAGCGCTGTTCCCCTGCAGGGGCGGGCTGGCCCGCGAAAGGGCCCTGAAGATCAGATTGCCGCAGTACGGGTATTCAACCACTCCAGCGCCGCACCGCTGAGCAGCGGACTCAGCCGCTCACGCACCTCGGCATGGTAGCCGTTGAACCAGTCGCGCTCCTCCTGCGTCAGCAACGCCGGCTCCAGGCAACGGGTATCGATCGGACACAGGGTCAGGGTTTCGAAGCGCAGGAACTCGCCGAACTCGCTCTCGCCTGCCTCACGGTTCATCGCCAGGTTCTCGATACGCACCCCCCAACGGCCCGGGCGATAGGTGCCCGGTTCGATCGAGGTGATCATCCCCGGCTGCATCGCCGTCTGTGGCGCCGCCACCGCCTGGTAGGCGATCACCTGCGGCCCCTCGTGAACATTGAGGAAGTAACCCACGCCATGGCCGGTGCCATGCCCGTAGTTGACGTTGTCCGCCCAGATCGGCGCGCGGGCGATGGCATCGAGCAACGGCGAAAGAATGCCGCGGGGGAAACGTGCCCGGGACAAGGCGATCACACCCTTGAGCACTCGCGTGCAGTCAGCTTTCTGCTCGGCGCTCGGCGTGCCCACCGGGACCATCCGGGTGATGTCGGTGGTGCCGCCCAGGTACTGGCCACCGGAGTCGATCAGCAACAGGCCGTCGCCTTCGATCACTGCATGCTCCTGCTCGGTCGCATGGTAGTGCGGCATCGCGCCATTGGCATTGAAGGCGGCGATGGTGCTGAAGCTCAGGGACACATAACCAGGACGACGGGCCCGGGCAGCCGTCAGCTTCTCGTCGATGGTCAGTTCGGTGATCCGCTCGCGACCCAGCGCGGTTTCCAGCCAGGCGAAGAACTCGCACAGGGCCGCGCCATCCTGCTCCATCGCCTGGCGGATATGCACCGCGTCCTCCAGGCTCTTGCGCGACTTGGCCAGGGTGGTCGGGTTCAACCCTTCCACCAGACTTACTTCGGCGCCCAGGTTGTCCAGCAGGCCACTGGTGACCCGGGCAGGATCGACCAGCAGGCTCGAACCGGCCGGCACGGCCGCCAGGGCCGCGGCAATTTCGGCATAGTCACGCAGGCTCACGCCATCGCGCTTGAGGATCTGCACCAGCTCGGCGCTGACCTTGTCCAGCGCCACGAACAGCGTGGCCTGCTGCTGGTTGACCAGGGCGAAGGAGACGAACACCGGGTTGAACGACACATCGGCACCACGCAGGTTGAACAGCCAGGCGATGTCGTCCAGGGTCGCGATGAAATGCCAGTCGGCGCCGCGACTCTTCAGTTCTTCGCGCAGTTGCGCCAGTTTCTCGCCACGGCTGACCGTCGCCTGCGGCGGCAGGTGCTCGTAGACCGGCTGGCTCGGCAGCACCGGACGGTCTTCCCAGACCTGTTGCAGCAGATCGATGTCGGTACGCAGGCGCGCACCACGGGCTTGCAGCTTCTCTCCCAGGGTACGCGCCGAAGCCAAAGCCATCACCGCGCCGTCCACCGCGACCACGCCGCCGGCCGGCGTCTGCTCGGCCAGCCACTCCAGCGGCCCGGGTTGCCCCGGCTGCAGCTTGACCAGCTCGATACCGCTGCCGCCCAGTTCCTTGGTCGCCTGCTCCCAGTAGCGGCTGTCAGCCCAGACCCCGGCAAACTCCGCCGTGACGATCAGGGTACCGACCGAGCCATGAAAGCCCGACAACCACTGCCGGCCCTGCCAGTAGGCCGGCAGGTACTCCGACAGGTGCGGATCGGCCGATGGCACCAGCAAGGCGTGGATACCCTCGCGCTTCATCAGCTCGCGGGTGTGCGCCAGGCGCTGGGGTACGGTTCCCTGACTCGAGGTCTGCGTGCTCATCATGTCTCCTGCTACTCACGGGTTTGATTGTTATGCGGCGCTGATGATGGATCAGCCGTCACGACGGGGCAACTGCCCAAAATGGCACTGCGGCACTGGCGCAGGCCTTGATTGCCGCGGCCGCCCGGTCGATGTCCTGCTCGGTGGTGAAACGTCCGAGGCTGAGCCGGATGGTACGCGCCGCGGAATCGGCATCGTGACCCAGCGCCAGCAACACATGGGACGGCGCATTGCTCGCCGAATTGCACGCCGAGGTGGCCGAATAGGCCAGCGACTGGCTCAGTTGCGCGCCATTGAACCGACCCTCGGCGAAGGTCAGGCTCAGGGTATGGGGAATACGCTGCTGCGCACTGCCGTTCAGGCGCAGGCCCGGGATATCCGCCAACTGGTCCAGCAGGCGCTGGCGCAGCGCACGGATCAGCGCCGCCTCTTCTTCGAAGGCCTCGGTCGCCAGGGCAAAGGCGCTGCCCATGCCGGCGATCTGGTGGGTCGCCAGGGTCCCCGAGCGCAGGCCACCTTCATGGCCGCCACCATGGATCTGCGCATGCAGGCGCTGCCGGGCGCGCGCCCCGACATACAACGCGCCGATGCCCTTGGGCCCGTACAGCTTGTGCGCCGAGAACGACATCAGGTCCACCGGCAACTCGCCCAGGTCGATGGCCACCTTGCCGGCGCCCTGGGCGGCGTCCACATGGAACAGCGCTCCCTGTTCGCGAACCCGCTGACCGATGGCGCGGATGTCGTTGAGCGTACCCAGTTCGTTGTTCACCAGCATCAGCGACACCAGGAAGGTGTCCTCGCGCAGCGCTTCGGCGACCCTCTGCGCGGTGATCAGCCCTTCGGCGTCCGGCTCCAGCCAGGTCACCTCGACCCCGCTTTCCTCCAGTTGGCGGGCGGTGTCGAGGACCGCCTTGTGTTCGATCCGGCTGGTGACCAGGTGCCCGCCGCTCGCGCCACGGGCCTGGGCAACACCCTTGAGGGCCAGGTTGTTCGATTCGGTGGCACCGGAGGTCCAGACGATCTGCTCGGCGCTGGCGCCCACCAGGGTCGCCACCTGTTGCCGGGCCTGCTCGACCGTCTGCCGGGCGCGCTGGCCAAAGGCGTGGGAGCTGGAGGCCGGGTTGCCGAAGTTGCCGGAGAAGCCCAGACACTCGACCATGACCTGAATGACTCGCTCGTCCACCGGTGTCGTGGCGGCGTAGTCGAAATACAAGGGAAGTTGATTCATGGCAAAAGACTCATAAAGCGTGTCCCGCGGATCGATCTCTCACTGCAGTCAACCGAGAGTTGAACGAACAGCTGTACCCGATGGAAAACGATCAAGGAAAGATGACTTTCATGCAAAGTGCGTAGGAACGCTCCTGGAATCCAGCTTACAGGGCCGGGAAAGGTGTTGCGAGCACCAGTCGCCCCTGCTCCGTCGAAGGCTCAGTGCAACAGTTGCTGCACACTCTCATGCACCAGCGGGTACAGGGAAATCACCAGCAACAGCGCCATGGCCACGTTGAACAGCCGCAACCAGCGGGGCTCGCGCAGCACATTGCGCAGCAGACTGCCGCAGGCGGCCCAGAGGCTGACGCTGGGGGCATTGATCAAGGCGAACACGGCGGCGATCACCAGCACGTTGCTGAAATAGCCCTGCAGCGGCGTGTAGGTACTGATCGCACCGATTGCCATCACCCAGGCCTTGGGGTTGACCCACTGGAATGCCGCGGCATTCCAGAAGCCGAACGGCCTGCCCTGTCCCTGGTCGGTTTCGGAGACCGGCCCCGAGCCGGCGATTTTCCAGGCGAGATACAACAGGTAGGCACCGCCGATGTAGCGCAAGGCGGTATAGAGCGCCGGATAGGCCTCGAACACCGCCCCCAGGCCGAGCCCCACGGCCAGAACCAGCACGAAGAAACCGCTGGAGATGCCCAGGATATGGGGAATGGAGCGGTTGAAACCGAAGTTCACCCCGGAGGCCAGCAACATGGTGTTGTTGGGACCGGGCGTCACGGAAGTCACCAGGGCGAACAGGGCAAAGCCCAGCAGGAGGTCGAGCGAAAGGGTCATGGCGGGCATCCGGCAAGCGTATCAGTCAGGCGCTCACCCTATCCCAGCGACCCGGAGAAGCTCAGGCACAGCTGACGAAAACTTCGACCCGTACAGTTTTTACCTTCATCCTCGGTTGACCTGTCTGTTACTGCCGCGATCGGCACTGATCTCGGCCTTCTCATCAAAACCATAGACCTGCTGTGGCTGGCCCAGCAGCTCGGCTTTCTTGCGCTGGTATTCCTCGAAGGACAGCCCGCGACGGTTCAACGCCTCCATCGCCAGTTCCCGGGTTTCCTCGGCGGTATAGGGCCGCAGTTCAGGGGACGGATGGCTGGCGCAACCGGCCAGGACCGACAGCAACAGAAGCAGCAGAACCGCAGGTGTGTGTTTCATGAGGTGACTCCCGAATGCCCGATTTGAGTGGATGGACACAGGCTACCGGGGCACCCCCCGGCAGCAGAAATCACCGCTCTCGATAGTCGCTATCGATCGATCGCCCCCCCTTGCCACCGAAACCAAATATATTCCATAAAGAACTATAAATATGGAAATACGTTCATTTACGGAATATCAGAAACCCCGTACAACGGCTCCAAGCGTTTGATCGATGTTGCCTGGGCAACTGTTCGCCAGCCAACAGTCGATCAACAAAACAGCCCGCCAGCCAGCACCCGACCCATCGCCGGACGAGGCGCAAGCCCGTGGATTCGGGGCTCGGGCGCTTGGTACAGGTCTTGCTCAAGCCCTCTCACCAAAAGCCCGGGCACCGAACCTGCTCGCCAAGCAACTGTTTGAAAAGGAACTGACCATGTCTCGTACACTGAAAGTCGTTGCCCTCTCCGGCGGCCCCTATCGTCCCTCGCGCACCCTGGTGCTGACCCAGGCGCTGCTGGCCGAACTGGCCCGGCACCTGAACATCGAAAGCCGCCTGATCGAACTCACCGACATCGCCCGCCCCCTCGGTTCGGCCCTGTCGCGCGCCGAACTGAGCGCCGAAGTCGAAGCCCAGTTGCAGGCCATCGAAAACGCCGACCTGCTGATCGTCGCCTCGCCGGTCTATCGCGGTTCCTATCCGGGCCTGCTCAAGCACCTGTTCGACCTGGTGGACCTCAACGCCCTGATCGACACCCCGGTGCTGCTGGCTGCCACCGGCGGCAGCGAACGCCACGCCCTGGTGCTCGATCACCAGTTGCGCCCGCTGTTCAGCTTCTTCCAGGCCCTGACCCTGCCCATCGGGGTTTATGCCAGCGAAGCCGATTTCGCCAACTACCAGATCACCAGCGAGCCCCTGAAGGCCCGCATCCGCCTTGCCGCAGAACGCGCCGTCCCGTTGTTCGGCGCCCATTCCAAGCAGCTGCTGAAAACCGCTTAAGGACTTGCCATGGATGTCTTCTGGTTTCTCCCCACTCACGGCGACGGTCACTACCTGGGCACCACCCAGGGCGCCCGTCCGGTCACCCTCAACTACCTGAAACAGGTGGCCCAGGCCGCCGACAGCCTCGGCTACCACGGCGTGCTGATTCCCACCGGCCGCTCCTGCGAAGACTCCTGGGTCATCGCCTCGGCGCTGGTGCCACTGACGGAACGCCTGCGCTACCTGGTGGCGATCCGCCCGGGCATCATCTCGCCGACCGTCTCGGCGCGCATGGCCGCGACCCTCGACCGGCTGTCCAACGGCCGCCTGCTGATCAACGTGGTGACCGGTGGCGACCCCGACGAAAACCGCGGCGACGGCAGTTTCCTCAGCCACGGCGAACGCTACGAGGTCACCGACGAATTCCTGAAAATCTGGCGGCGGGTGTTGCAGGGCGAAGCCGTGGACTTCGAAGGCAAGCACCTGAAGGTGCAGAACGCCAAGGCACTTTACCCACCGGTGCAGAAGCCCTATCCACCGCTGTATTTCGGCGGCTCCTCGGACGCGGCCCACGATCTCGCCGCCGACCAGGTCGACGTCTACCTGACCTGGGGCGAACCACCGGCCGCCGTGGCCGCCAAGCTGGCCGACATCCGCGAGCGTGCCGCACGCAAGGGCCGCACCGTGCGCTTCGGCATCCGCCTGCACGTGATCGTCCGCGAAACCGCCGAAGAAGCCTGGAAAGCCGCCGACCGGCTGATCGAACACATCAGCGACGAGACCATCGCCGCGGCGCAGCAATCCTTCGCCCGCTTCGACTCCGAAGGCCAGCGGCGCATGGCCGCCCTGCACGGCGGGCGCCGCGACAACCTGGAGATTTCGCCGAACCTGTGGGCCGGCGTCGGCCTGGTCCGCGGTGGCGCCGGTACCGCACTGGTAGGCAACGCGCAACAGGTGGCCGAGCGCATCAGGGAATACGCGGACCTGGGGATCGAGAGCTTCATCTTCTCCGGCTACCCGCACCTGGAGGAAGCCTACCGCTTCGCCGAACTGGTTTTCCCGCTGCTGCCCGAGCCCTATGCCAGCCTGGCCGGCCGTGGCGTGACCAACCTGACCGGCCCCTTCGGCGAAATGATCGCCAACGATGTGTTGCCGGCCAAGGCCGGGGCCTGACAGCCGGGAGAAGGGACTATCGCCCTGACGAGGGGCAACGGCTGCAAGGCAGTGATCCATGGGCGCGGGCGTGCCCGCGAATTGGGCCTCGAGGCTGCCAAAGGCTTCGCGGGCAAGCCCGCTCCCACAGGGTCGCTGCCGCCCCCTCAACAGCCTCGACACCGCCTTATACAGAGGAACACCGCGTGACGGCTCAACCACACAACCTCCTTCCCGATCCCCTGCAGACCGCCCGCCTGCTGGCCGCCGAGTTTGCCGAAACCGCCGTCGAACGCGACGAGCGCGGCGGCACGCCGAAAGCCCAGCGCGACGCCCTGCGCAACAGCGGCCTGCTGGCCCTGAGCATTCCCACCCAATACGGCGGCCTCGGCGCCAGTTGGAGCGAAACCCTCAATGTGGTGCGCGAATTCGCCAAGGTCGACAGTTCCATCGCCCATGTTTTCGGTTTCCATCATCTGATGCTCGCCACCGTGCGGCTGTTCTCGCGCCCCGAGCAATGGCAGCCGTGGTTCGAGCAGACCGCCCGCAAGAACTGGTTCTGGGGCAACGCCCTCAATCCGCTGGACACACGCACCGTGGTCCGCAAGCTCGGCGGCTGGCGCGAATTCTCCGGCAAGAAGAGCTTCTGCTCCGGTGCCAGCGACTCGGAAATGCTGATCGCCTCGGCCGTCGACGAAAGCGCCGGCGGCAAACTGCTGATCGCCGCGATCCCCAGCGGCCGCTCCGGCATCACCCTGCACAACGACTGGCACAACATGGGCCAGCGCCAGACCGACAGCGGCAGCGCCAGTTTCGAACGGGTGCGGGTCGAAGAGTCGGAACTGCTGCTCGAACCCGGCCCGCTGAGCACGCCCTTCGCCTGCCTGCGGCCGCTGATCGCGCAACTGACCTTCACCCACATGTTCCTCGGCATTGCCGAAGGCGCCTTCGCCGAAGCCCGGCAATACACCCTCACCGAGACCCGGCCGTGGTTCAAGTCCGGGGCCGGGGACATCCGCAAGGACCCGTACATCCTCAGCCACTACGGCGACTTCTGGGTTGCGCTCGAAGGTGTACGGCTGCTGGTCGAACGTGCCGCCGAAGGGCTCGACCGGGCCTGGGAAAAGGGCCCGCAGCTCAGTGCCGAGGAACGTGGCGAACTGGCGACCGCCATCGCCACGGCCAAGGTTGCCGCCAGCCGCCAGGGTCTGGAACTGTGCAGCAGGCTGTTTGAAGTCACCGGTGCACGCTCCACCCACGCCTCTCTGCGGCTGGACCGCCACTGGCGCAACCTGCGTACCCAGACCCTGCACGACCCGCTGGACTACAAGCTCCAGGAACTGGGCGACTGGGCCCTGAACCAGACACTTCCCATCCCCACCTTCTACTCGTAGAGACGCCCATGCAGCTGCTAACCCTACCGCCCTCGCCGGCTCTGGCAACCTCGATCCGCGCCACCGCCCAGGTCTTCGAAGACCCCAAGTCCCAGGCCCTGCTCGCCCATCTGCAACAGGTCGCGCCCAGCGAGGCCAGCGTGCTGATCATTGGCGAAACCGGCACCGGCAAGGAACTGGTGGCCCGGCATATCCACAACCTCAGCGCCCGTCGCAACCGGCCGTTCATCGCGGTCAACTGCGGGGCGTTTTCCGAGTCGCTGGTCGAGGCCGAACTGTTCGGCCATGAAAAAGGCGCCTTTACCGGCGCCCTCAGCGCCAAGGCGGGCTGGTTCGAGGAAGCAGACGGTGGCACGCTGTTTCTCGACGAGATCGGCGACCTGCCGATGCCGATCCAGGTCAAGCTGCTGCGGGTCCTGCAGGAACGCGAAGTGGTGCGCCTGGGCTCGCGCAAAAGCATCCCGATCAACGTGCGGGTGCTGGCGGCGACCAACGTCCAGCTGGAAAAGGCGATCAACGCCGGGCATTTCCGCGAGGACCTCTACTACCGCCTCGATGTCGTCAACCTCGAACTCAGCCCGCTGCGCGAACGGCCCGGCGATATCCTGCCGCTGACCCGGCACTTCATCGATGCCTACTGCCAGCGTCTGGGCTACGGCGACATCCGTATCAGCCCGGCGGCCGAGCAGAAGCTCAAGAGCTACAGCTGGCCGGGCAACATCCGCGAACTGGAAAACGTCATCCACCACACCCTGCTGATCTGCCGTAACGGCGTGATCGAACGCGACGACCTGCGCCTGTCGAACATGCGCATCGAGCGCCAGGACGACCACGCCGCAGGCACCGACGACTCGGCCGAAGCCCTGCTCGAGCGCGCCTTCCAGAAACTCTTCGAGGAACAGGCCGGCGCCCTCCACGAAAAGGTCGAGGATGCTCTGCTGCGCGCGGCCTACCGCTTCAGCCACTACAACCAGGTGCACACCGCCAACCTGCTGGGCCTGAGCCGCAACGTGACCCGCACCCGGCTGATCAGGATCGGCGAACTGGCGGTGAACAAGCGCCGCCCCGGCGAGAACGTCCAGGGCGACCGCATGCTGCAGCTATCGATCTAGGCGTCTGGCACCGCCATTAGGCTGTGTACGAAATTGTTTGAAACGCAGGTTAGGCAAGGCAAAAACCGGCGAGGAACGCCCGGGGTCGCGCCCGACTTGACTGGTTGTCAATGAGCATTCCGAGCCGGTTTTTAACGCCGCATAACCAAGTTTCAAGCGATTTCGTACATAGCCTAGCCAACCAGGGCACAATGCAGCGCGTTATCGTGGCTGCGCTCGATGCTGCGCAGCACCTGGAACGAACCGAAGCTCACCGCCCTGGCCCGGTGCTGGCGAATCAGCAGCCAGAAATCCTCCTCGCCACTCTCGAAGCGGGCGAACGCCGCCTCGCCGGCCTGTTTCGATCGCCACTGCAGCACATTCAATACGCGCCGACCATCGTCGCTGACCTGCACATTACCGCTGATGAAGCCGGCGAAATCCTGGGCCAGGCGCTCGGTCTGCCGCTCCAGGGCACAGACCAGGGCATCCTGTTGGTGGGGTTCGATCTCGAACTGGATCAGTTGGGTGAAGCTGCGGTTTTGCTCTGTCGCTGGCATGGAAAACTCCCCGGAAAGTCGCACAGGATCTTGAGATCCGAGGTGATGCAGGGTAAAACCTCAAGTTAACTAGAGGTCAAGGGATTTCTTCCATGGCATTACACAAGGCCCTGCCCACCGACAAGGCACTCACGGTCGGCCAGGTCGCCGCACGCAGCGGCGTATCGGTCACGGCCCTGCACTTCTACGAATCCAAGGGGCTGATCCGGAGCAGCCGCAATGCCGGCAACCAGCGCCGCTATGCCCGCGACGTGCTGCGTCGGGTGTCGCTGATCAAGGTCGCGCAGAACCTGGGGATTCCGCTGGCGGAGATCCACCAGGCCCTGCAAGCGTTGCCCGAAGGCCGCACGCCTACAGCGGCGGACTGGGCGCGGATGTCGGAACGCTGGAAGGACGAACTGGACGAGCGCATCGCCCGCCTGACCCGGCTGCGGGACAAGCTCAACGGCTGCATCGGCTGCGGCTGCCTGTCGATGGAGACCTGCCCGTTGCGCAACCAGGGCGACGTGCTGGGCGACCAGGGCCCCGGCCCCCACCTGCTGGAGCCGGAAAGCTGATCGCCCTGTAGAAGCCGGGGCTAGAAGCCCGGCGCGATCTGCCCCTTGTAGCGGGTCAGGATGAACTGCCGCACCTCATCGGAGTTCAGCGCCTTGGCCAGTTTCTGGATGCCCGGGTCATTGAGGTTGTCCGGCCGCGCCACCAGGAACTCGACGTACAGATCCTTGCCCTTCTCGACGATCAGCGCACTGTTGGTGTCGATCCCTGCTTCCAGCGCATAGTTGGCGAACACGAATGCCAGGTCCACCTGGCTAACCGAACGCGCCAGCATCGCTCCCTCCAGTTCACGAATCTTCAGGTGTTTCGGGTTCTCGGCAATGTCGCGCGGGGTCGACTGGGTATTGCTCGGGTCCTTTAGCTTGATCAGCCCGGCCTCGTGCAGCAGCACCAGGGCCCGACCGGTATTCACCGGGTCATTGGGAATCGACACCGAAGCGCCATCCTTGAGTTCGGACAGACTCTTGATCTTTGTCGAGTAGGCGCCGAACGGCTCGATATGCACGCCGACCACCGGCACCAGATTGGTGTGGCGGGTCTTGTTGTAGTCATCGAGGAACGGCCGGTACTGATAGTAGTTGGCGTCCAGGTTCTTCAGCGCCAGTTGCTGGTTGGGCTGGATGAAATCGTTGAAGACCTTGATATCCAGGTCGACGCCTTCCCTGGCCAGGGTCGGCTTGACGAATTCGAGGATCTCGGCGTGGGGCACCGGTGTGGCGCCGACGGTCAGTTTTTCATTGGCGTGTGCAGCCAGGGACATCAGGGCGGCCAATACGGCCAGGGTCTTTTTCATGCAAGGCTCCAGAGAGGCAGAAAGGGCCGGCGTCGGGTGGTCGTTGGGCCAGGTTGTTTTATAAGTTCGGTTCGGCGGGTCAACGTCGGCTGTAGCGGGCCACCAGGCGGTCACCGGTCATTTGCAGCGCCTGTACCAGGAGCAGCAGCAGGATCACCGTGACCACCATCACATCGGTCTGGAAGCGCTGGTAGCCATAGCGGATCGCCAGGTCGCCCAGCCCGCCGCCACCGATCACCCCGGCCATCGCCGTGTAGTCCACCAGCACGATGGCGGTCACCGTCACCGCCGCCAGCAGCCCGCCACGAGCTTCCGGCAGCAGGGTGTGGCGGATGGTCTGCCAGGTGCTGGCCCCCATCGCCTGGGTTGCCTCCACCACGCCACGATCCACTTCACGCAAGGCGGTTTCCACCAGCCGGGCGAAGAACGGCGTGCAGCCCACTACCAGGGGTGGAATGGTCCCCGGTACCCCGAGGGAGGTCCCCACCAGCAGCGTGGTCAGCGGAATCAGCACGATCAGCAGGATGATGAACGGCAGCGAGCGCAGCACGTTCACCACCACCGACAACACCCGATACAACCCGGGGGTCTCGTGCAACTGGCGCTTGCCGGTGAGGAACAGCAGCACCCCCAGCGGCAAGCCCAGCAGGATGATGAACGCCAGCGCCGCCGCGAGCATGCTCAGGGTGTCGAGGCAGGCCTGGGCGATATCCGCCCAGTAGGTGTTTTTCAGCAGCTCGCCCATGGTTTCAGGACCAGTCGTGCCGCGGCGGCTTGATGCCGTTGAGCAGCCAGTTGCCGATCACGTGGTATTTCCAGCGCACCGGGTCATGCAGGGTGTGCACCCGGGCATTGCGCCAGTGGCGATCGAAATTGTGCTTTTTCAGGGTCGAGCGGGTGCCACCCAGCTCGAACAGCCGGTTGCTGGCCTCGATGGCAATTTCGGTGGTCAGTACCTTGGCCTTGGCCACCGCCAGCGAAGCCCGGGCGACGCTGTCTTCGTCGGGCGCGGGGCGGGCGGCATCCAGCGCCTTGCCGGCCCGTTCGAGCAGGGCATCGGCGGCTTCGAGACGAATCTCCAGGGCACCGACCTGGATGATGGTCAGCGGGTCTTCGCTGGCCTTGTCGACCCCGGCGTCGATCCAGGGCCGGGCCTGCTCGCGGACGAAGGTCACGGTATCGCGCAAGGCCGCACGGGCGATGCCGGCATCGATGGCGGCGGTGGTCAACTGGGCGAACGGGCCGGCCAGGGTCGGGTTCTCATAGGAGCGATAGGTGGGGAACAGGTTGAACGCCGGGACCTTCAGGTCCCGGGCCAGCACCGTACCGCTGGAGGTGGTGCGCTGGCCGATGCTGTCCCAGTCATCGACGATCACCAGCCCCGGCGTCCCACGCTCGACGAACGCCAATTGGGCCCTGCCCTCTTCGTCCAGGGCCAGCACCGCCAGCCAGTGGGCATACAGCGAACCGGTGCAATAGCCCTTGCGCCCGTTGATCACATGGCCGTCGCCGTGACGGCGAACGGTGGCCTGGATGTCCTGGACGTTCTTGCCGCCGGTTTCCGACAGCGCATTGGCAAAACGATGCCCCTGCAGCGCCAGGTCGAAGAAATGCGCCTGCTGCTCGGGCGTGCCCTGCAGGCGAATGTCTTCCAGCAGGCAGTAGTGGTTCTGCGGGATCTGTCCCAGAGACGGGTCGGCTGCCGAGATGATCGCGATCACTTCGGCCAGCACCGCATAGGACACCTGAGCCCCCCCGAACTCGCGGGGCACGGTGATGCCCCACAGGCCGCTGTTGGAATACAGGTCGACCACTTCGGCAGGCACCTGGCGCGTACGATCGCGCTCGGCATCCTGCTCCAGCAAACGGGCGGCGACACGTCGAGCGACGGCCAGGGCTTCGGCCTCGTCACGGATCAGGTGGGCGTCGGGGGAATGGATCGGGTAGCTGGCGGATTCAGGCAGGGAAGACATGGAGCGCTCTCGGGCGAAGGGTGTTGCGTGGGCTAATGCAGCTTCTGTGCCTAAGTTATTTTTTCTTTCAAATCATGCAGTTACTATTTATCAGCGGTCACAGGCGTGATTTCTGTACAGAACAGAATGTGAGTTCACTGTTGCTGGAAGAACACCTCAGCCCCCTCCCCCAGGAGCCGGGCTTGCCCGCGAACGGGACGACGCGGTGTATCCGTCATGACGCGTCATCGTTCTTCGCGGGCAAGCCCGGCTCCTACGGGGGCGTCAGCAGAATCAGGCCAGCTCGGCCACTGGTCGCGCCGCCTTCTGCGCCTCCAGTTCACGCACCAGCGGCAACACCCGCTTGCCGAAATATTCGACCTCTTCCTGGAAATGCAGGAACCCCGCCAGCACCAGGTCCACCCCTACCGCCTTCAACGCCACGATGCGCTCGGCGATCTGCTGCGGGGTACCGATCAGGTTGGTCTTGAAGCCGTCGTTGTATTGCACCAGGTCTTCGAAACCGGACTTGGCCCAGTTGCCCTCGCCTTCCGGCGACGACTTGCCGGCCTGCTTTGCCGCATCGCCAAACGCGCCAACCGCCTCGGGATCGGCCTTGTCGATGATTTCCGCCAGCACCGCGCGGGCCTCCTCCTCGGTATCGCGGGCAATGATGAAGGCGTTCACCCCAATCTTTACCGAGTGACCGTTGGCCGCGGCCTTGGCACGGATGTCGTCGACCTGGGCCTTGATGCCTTCCGGCGTGTTGCCGTTGGTGAAGTACCAATCCGAAACCCGCGCCGCCATGTCCCGTGCCGCCCGCGAGCTGCCGCCCTGGAAGATCTCCGGATGCGGTTGGCTCAGCGGCTTGGGCTTGAGGGTGTAGTCGTTGAACCGGTAGAAGTCGCCCTTGAAGGTGAACCCGTCCTCGGTCCAGATCCCCTTCAGCGCGCGGATGAACTCTTCGGAGCGGCGATAACGCTCGTCGTGCTCCAGCCAATGCTCGCCGATGGCGTGGAACTCGCCGCGGAACCAGCCGCTGACGATATTCACGGCGATCCGCCCACCGGTCAGCTGGTCGATGGTCGCCAGTTGCTTGGCCGCCAGCGCCGGCTGCCAGGGGCCGGGCAGGATCGCGGCGATCACCTTCAGTTGGGTGGTGGCGGCCAGCAGGGCATGACTGAACGCCACCGACTCGTGCTGGTACTCGGCGCCATAACCGGCGGTAAAGCGAATCTGGGTCAGGCCGTACTCGAACCCGGCCTCCTCCGCCAGTTGCGCCAGTCTGCGGTTGTAGTCGATGTCCCAGCGGGTACGCTGCTCGATCTTGCTGACCACCAGGCCACCACTGACATTGGGTACCCAGTAGGCGAATTTCACGGCTTGCTGACTCATGGTGCTGCACCTCGGACCAGGGAATGTCAGGTCACTGGAGCAGCAAGCGTGCCAGCGTCCGACCCGGCAACCGCACGAACACGGCACGATACCCTGTGGGAGCGGGCTTGCCCGCAAAGTTTCTGCCGGTTTCAAGGGCCTGTTCGCGGGCAGGCCCGCTCCCACGCAGAGCCTTCTCGCCTCCGGAAACCTGTGGCCTACAGGACGATTTGTTGAAGATCTGTTGCCCAGACAACAGTTGCCGCCTCGCCTGGCGAGATAGAAGCCCGTGAACACGGGGTGATCGCCAACGGCATGGACCCTGCAACCGCTCCCGGCAACCGCAGTTTTCTCTGCCTGCCACAAGGAGCTGTCCCATGACCGAACACCAGGTAATCAACCCACTGTCCCTCGGCGTCGACTACGAGTCCCTGGCCGAACGCTTCCGACCGATCTTCGCGCGCATCGCCGCCGGTGCCGTGCAACGGGAACTGGCCCGCGAGTTGCCCCACGAGCCGATCCAGTGGCTCAAGCAGGCCGGCTTCGGCGCTGTACGGGTACCGGTGGAATATGGTGGGGGCGGCGCCTCCCTGCCGCAATTGTTCCAGTTGCTGATCGAACTGGCCGAGGCCGACTCCAATGTCCCGCAGGCCCTGCGCGGGCATTTCGCCTTTGCCGAGGACCGGCTGAACGCCACCCCGGGCCCCGGCCGTGACCTGTGGTTCAAACGCTTCGTCGACGGCGACATCGTCGGCTGCGCCTGGACCGAGATCGGCAACGTGGTCATCGGCGACGTGGTGACCCGGGTCTCGCCGGACGGTGAACAGTGGCGCCTCAATGGCGAGAAGTTCTACAGCACCGGCAGCATCTTTGCCGACTGGATCGACGTCTACGCCCGCCGCAGCGACACCGGCGGCGACGTGATTGCCGCCGTGCGCGCCCGCCAGCCGGGCGTCGAACACAACGACGACTGGGACGGTTTCGGCCAGCGCACCACCGGCAGCGGCACCTCGCGGTTCGTCGATGCCGTGGTGGAAAGCGGCCATGTCATCGACTTCGCCACCCGCTTCAAGTACCAGACAGCGTTCTACCAACTGGTGCTGCTGGCGACCCTGGCGGGCATCGGTCGTGCGGCGCTCAGGGACGTGGCACGCCAGGTGCGCGAGCGCAAGCGCATCTACAGCCATGGCAATGCCCAGCGGGTCAGCGAGGATGCGCAGGTGCAGCAGGTGGTCGGCGAAGTCGCCGCGCTGGTGTATGCCGCCGAGGCCTCGGCGGTACGCGCCGCGCAACCGGCACAGCGGGCCTACCTCGCGCGCTTCGGCGGTGATGATGAGGTGGAACGCCAGGCCAATGTCGACGCGGAAATCGAGTCGGCCACGGCGCAGGTGGTGGTCTCGGAGTTGATCCAGCGCGCCACCAGCGAACTGTTCAATGCCCTCGGCGCCTCCGATGTCCGCCAGGGCAAGGCGCTGGATCGCCATTGGCGCAACGCGCGGACGGTGTCGTCACACAACCCGGTGATCTACAAGGCCCGGATCATCGGCGACTGGGCGATCAACGGCACCGAGCCACCGTTCGTCTGGCAGATCGGCAACGGCCCGGCCAAGGGCTGAGGTCGCAGCGGCCCTCGCGACTCGGTAAGATGGCGCCCCTTCAGGCGCTTTGCGCGCCATCTGCCGACCTAGGCTGTGTACGAAATTGTTTGAAACGCAGGTTAGGCAAGGCAAAAACCGGCGAGGAACGCCCGGGGTCGCGCCCGACTTGACTGGTTGTCAATGAGCATTCCGAGCCGGTTTTTAACGCTGCATAACCAAGTTTCAAGCGATTTCATACATAGCCTAAGCCGACCCCATGCCTTTCGATCTCAGCGTAGACCTGACCACCCTCGCCATTCTCGCCGTCGTCGCCTTCGTCGCCGGTTTCATCGATGCCATCGCCGGCGGGGGCGGCCTGCTGACCACCCCGGCACTGCTGACCGCCGGCCTGCCACCGCACCTGGTGCTGGGTACCAACAAGCTCAGTTCGACCTTCGGCTCGGCCACCGCCAGCTTCACCTTCTACCGGCGCAAGCTGTTCCATCCGCGCCAGTGGAAACTGGCGATCTTCGGCACCCTCGCCGGTGCGCTGATCGGCGCAGTGGCCGCGCACTTCATGCCAGCCGAGTGGCTGAACAGGATGCTGCCGGTGATCGTCTTCGCCTGTGGCCTGTACCTGCTGTTCGGCGGTACGCCCAAGGCGCCGCTGGACAGCGACGCGCCGATCCGCAGGAAGTGGCAGTTCCCCCAGGGCTTCGGCCTGGGTTTCTACGACGGCGTGGCCGGGCCCGGCACCGGTGCGTTCTGGACCGTCAGCAGCCTGCTGCTATACCCCATCGACCTGGTCAAGGCCAGCGGCGTGGCGCGCAGCATGAACTTCGTCAGCAATATCGCCGCGCTGTCGGTGTTCGTGTTTTCCGGTCAGGTCGACTGGATCATCGGCTTGGCCATGGGTGTTTCGGTGATGCTCGGGGCATTCTTCGGCGCCCGCACCGCCATCAGTGGCGGGGCGAAGTTCATTCGCCCGGTGTTCATCACCGTGGTCCTCGGGCTGACCGTGCGCCTAGCCTGGCAGCACTGGTTCAGCGTGGCCTAGGCGACGCGCCACATACAGGTCGATCAGGTAGCGGGCGATCGACCGGGATGCCGGCAACGGCGGCAGTTCGCGGATATTGAACCACTGCGCATCCTCGATCTCGTCGACCTGCGGCACGATCTCGCCGCCGGCATATTCGGCATGGAAGCCCAGCATCATCGAGTGCGGGAACGGCCAGCACTGGCTGCCGACATACTGGATGTTGCTGACCTCGACCTGCACCTCCTCGCGGACCTCACGCACCAGGCAATCCTCCGCCGACTCGCCCGGCTCGGCGAAACCGGCCAGGGTACTGTAGACCCCGGGCACGAAACGCGGCGAGCGGGCCAGCAGCACTTCATCGCCGCGGGTCACCAGCACGATCATGCTCGGCGAAATCCGTGGGTAGGCGCGCAGGTCGCACGGCTGGCAATACATCGCCCGCTCGCCCGGGACCTGGCGGGTCGGCTGTCCGCAACTGCCGCAGAACCGATGCTCACGGGCCCAGGTTCCGATCTGCGCGGCATAGCCGAGCATACGGTAGGTGGTGAAGTCACCTTCGAGCATGAAGCGCCGCAGCCCCTGCCAGCGGCAACCCGGTACCTCGGCCGTGGCCTTGAGTTCCAAGAGGTACACCGGCTCGCCATCGCGATGGCCGATGCCATGCTCGCAGAGTACCGGCAGGCCCTGGCGCTTGAGCCACTCGCGGGGGAACAGCACGCCGTTGTCATCCAGCAGGAACCCCTCGGGACCACGGGCCACGGCCCAGCCACCGGGTTGTTCGATATCCAGTACTGCGGTTGTCCAGCCTTGAGTCATTGCGGGTTCCTTGGGGACCGGGAAACCTTCCTCAGTCCAGAAATTCAGGTTTCTGCTTGCTCATGTGTGCCGCGATGGCCACACGCAGGTCGTTCGATTGCAACATGGCGGCGTTCCAGGTGGCAACGTATTCCAGGCCGTCGTCGATCCGGTGGTCACGCATGTAACTGAGCATTTCCTTGGTGCCGCTCACGGCGATCGGCGACTTGCCGGCGATTTCCCGCGCCAACCCCATCACACCGTCGAGCAGCGCGGCCTGATCAGGATAGACACGATTGACCAGACCGATGCGCTGCGCCTCGTCGGCACCGAACTGGCGGCCGGTGTAGGCCAGCTCGCGCAGCATGCCGTCACCGATGATACGTGGCAAACGTTGCAAAGTGCCGACATCGGCGGCCATGCCGATATCCACTTCCTTGATCGAGAACTGCGCGTCTTCGGCACAGTAGCGCATGTCGCAGGCGGCGATCAGGTCGATGGCCCCGCCCAGGCAGTAGCCCTGGATGGCGGCCAGGACCGGCTTGCGGCAGTGGTCGACGGCGTTGAAGGAGGCCTGCAGTTGCAGGATCTTGCGCCGCAGCAGGCGAGCGTTGCGGCCCACGTCCTTGCCCAGTTCGTTACCGACCGAGGCCAGCAGCATCAGGTCGATGCCTGAGGAAAAATGCTTGCCCGCGCCGCTCAGCACCACCACCCGGACCTCATCGGTGTCGTCGGCCCACTGGAAGATCTCGATGATCTCGCTCCAGAACGCGGCGTTCATCGCATTGATCTTTTCCGGACGGTTGATCTGCACATGGGCGATGTTGTCGGCCAGTTCGACACGGAAGGCTTGGTATTCGGACATGACGGGGCATCCTTGGCGGGCTGATGGGAGTTTGAGGGAATATAGCAAGCGGGTTGGGCGGTCGGGGGTAGCGGATGTGCCAAAAGCCGGACTTGGGCGAATGGCCGCCTGCGGCGGTTCGCGGGCAAGCCCGGCTCCTACAGCGACCGGCGTCGAACTCAAATCCTTTGTACGGCCCGATCACTTGTAGGAGCGAGGCTTGCCCGCGAACCGCCAGAGGCGGCCAGCCTCCACCACCTAGCGAGGCCCCAGGATCCATTGCTCGATGGCCTGCGCCGCTCCATCCTCGGTGTTGCTGCCGGTCACCACATCCGCCTGCCGCTTGACCACCTCTTCAGCCTGGCCCATGGCAATCGCCAGCCCCGCCCGATGGAACATCGCCGCGTCATTGCCGCCATCGCCGATCGCCGCCGTCTGCGCCAGCGGCACCTCAAGGAACTTCGCCAGTGTCACCAGCGCCTCGCCCTTGTTGGCCTGCATCGCGGTGATGTCCAGGTAGGCCCGCTGCGAGCGACTGGCCAGCGCCTGGTCCGCCACCAGCGGCTGCAGCACCGTCTCCAGTTCGATCAGCAGTTGCGCATTGCCGCTGGCCCCGACGATCTTGTCGATACGGTCCAGGTACGGCTCGAAACTCTCCACCACCTTCGGCGGATAGCCCAGCGCATGCTGCTCCCGAGGGACCATGGTGCCGTGGGGGTTGCGCAGCAGCCATTCGTTGTCGGCAAACACCCAGATCTCCACCTCCTCATGCCGCGACAGCAACTCCAGGGTGCAGATCGCCGCCTCGCGCGGCACGTAATGAGTCACCAGGTAGCGGCCATCGGGATGCATCAACGTGCCGCCGTTGAACGCGGCCACGGGTAAATCGACACCCAGCGCCTCGATCTGCTCGCGCATCGCCCGTGGCGGCCGACCGGTGGCCAGGCTGAAGAACACCCCCGCCTTGCGCAGCGCCCGCACCGCCTCGACAGTGCGTGGGCTGAGGCTGTGATCAGGGCGCAACAGGGTGCCGTCCATGTCGCTGAGCAGCAGGCGGATGGGGTATTGCACCGAGCCGCTCATCCGATGCCGTGCCAGGCGCGGCCGTCGCGCGCCAACAGTTCATCGGCAGCCGCTGGGCCATTCTCGCCGGCCTTGTACGACTGCACCTGGCTGTCTTCGCGCCAGGCATCGAGGAACGGCTGCACCGCGCGCCAGCCGTTCTCGATGTTGTCGGCACGCTGGAACAGCGTCTGGTCGCCGGTCAGGCAGTCGTAGATCAGCGTCTCGTAGCCGGTGGACGGCTGCATCTCGAAGAAGTCCTTGTAGGCGAACCCCAGCTCGATATTGGCCATGTCCAGCGCCGGCCCCGGGCGCTTGGCCAGCAGGTCGAACCACATGCCCTCGTTCGGCTGGATCTGGATCTTCAGGTAGGTCGGCTGCAGGCGCTCGACCTCGGTATCGCGGAACTGCGCATACGGCGCCGGCTTGAAGCAGATGGCGATTTCCGTGTCGCGCACGCTCATGCGCTTGCCGGTCCGCAGGTAGAACGGCACGCCGACCCAGCGCCAGTTGTCGATCATCACCTTGAGCGCGACATAAGTCTCGGTGTTGCTGTCGGGCGCCACGTTGTTTTCTTCGCGATAACCGGCCACGGCCTTGCCCGCCACTTCACCGGCGGTGTATTGGCCGCGAACCGAGTTCGCCCGTGCCTCCTCGATGCTCCAGGGTCGAATCGCGCCGACCACCTTGGCCTTCTCGCCACGTACGGCGTCGGCACCAAAGGCCGCTGGCGGCTCCATGGCAACCATCGCCAGCAGTTGGAACAGGTGGTTGGGCACCATATCGCGCAGGGCGCCGGTGTGTTCGTAGAAACTGCCGCGGGTTTCCACGCCCACGGTTTCCGCCGCGGTGATTTGTACATGGTCGATGTAGTGGTTGTTCCAGAACGCCTCGAACAACACGTTGGAGAAGCGGCTGACCAGGATGTTCTGTACGGTTTCCTTGCCCAGGTAATGGTCGATCCGGTAGATCTGCTTCTCGCTCATCACCTTGAGCAGGCAGGCGTTCAACGCCTCGGCGGTGGCCAGGTCGGAGCCGAACGGCTTCTCGACCACCACCCGCCGAAAGGCCTCGGGCGTTTCCTCGAGCAGCCCGGCCGCTCCCAGGCGCCGCGCCACCTCACTGAAGAAGCGCGGCGCGGTAGCCAGGTAGAACACCGCGTTGCCGGTGCCGCTGGCGGCAATCTTTGCGTTCAGCGCGGTGTAGGTGGAGTCGTCGAGGAAATCGCCCTGCACGTAACTGATGTTCTTCGCCAACTTGCGCCAGAGTGCGGCATCCAGCGCCTGCTCCGCAGTCTTCCCGCTCTTGGCGGCCACCTCGGTACGGTTGAACTCTTCCAGTTTTTTGGCGAACTCGGCGTCAGTGACGGCGTTGTGGTCGACGCCGACGATGTGCAGGCCGTCGTCGAGCAGGCCGTCACGGCTCAGGTTGTACAGCGCCGGCATCAGCAGGCGCTTGACCAGGTCGCCGTGGGCACCGAACAGGAACAGCGTGGTCGGCGGGGCGGCCTCAACCTTGCTTTTCTTGCCGGTGGCCTTCATTTTTTCGGCGTCTCCACGTGGCCGCCGAAGCCGAAGCGCATCGCCGACAGCAACTTGTCGCCATAGGTGCTCTGTTGGCGCGAGCGGAACCGGGCGAACAGCGAGCTGGACAGCACCGGCACCGGTACCGCCTGTTCGATCGCCGCCTCGATGGTCCAGCGGCCTTCGCCGCTGTCGGCCACCGCGCCGGAGTAGTTGTCCAGCTTGGGATCGGTGGCCAGGGCGTCGGCGGTGAGGTCCAGCAGCCAGGAGGAGACCACGCTGCCGCGGCGCCAGACCTCGGCGATATCGCCCAGGTTCAGGTCGAAACGCTGGTCGGCCGGCAGGCTTTCGGAATTCTTGGTCTTGAGGATGTCGAAACCCTCGGCGAAGGCCTGCATCATCCCGTATTCGATGCCGTTGTGGATCATCTTGACGAAGTGCCCGGAACCCGCCGGGCCGGCATGGATGTAGCCGCGCTCGGCGCGGTCGTCGGCGGTCGGGCTGCGATCGCGGGTCCGCGCAATGTTGCCCAGGCCCGGGGCCAGCGCATCGAACAGCGGATCAAGGCGGCGGACCACCTCGGCATCACCGCCGATCATCATGCAATAGCCACGCTCCAGGCCCCAGACGCCGCCGGAAGTACCGACATCGATATAGTGGATGCCCTTTTGCGCCAGCTCCTGGCCACGACGGATATCATCCTTGTAGTAGGTGTTGCCGCCGTCGATGATCACATCCCCCGGCTGCAGCAGCTTGCCCAGTTCGGCAATGGTGTCCTCGGTGGGCGCCCCGGCCGGCAACATCACCCAGACCGCTCGCGGCGCGCTCAGCCCGGCAACCAGTGCCGGCAGGTCGGCGACACCGGTGGAACCTTCCTGGCCCAGGGCGGCAACGAAGTCGGTGTTGCGGTCGTAAACCACGGTCTCATGGCCCTTGAGCATCAATCGCCGTGCGATATTGCCGCCCATGCGGCCCAGTCCGATGATTCCAAGTTGCATGTAGCGTTACTCCAGACGACGAGTTCGAAAAAACTCGAAAAAGATAAAGGCGACACCTTAGCCCACCGCAACGGCGTGTGTCCTGCGAAAGGTTAGTCAAATACGGCGATGATTGGTTCGCCGGTGTCGCCCGTGACCCTCTTGTTACGCTCGAACTCGCTCCCAGGACACGGCGACAACAAAAAATAAAAAAGTTCCCATGCGCCGAAAAAGAATCCAAAATTGTCTTGAACGAGCCCCCTGCCCCTGATCGGGCCGGGCCAGCTCCACCGAAACAGACCCTTCGCGAGGTGAGCAATGGGTACGGTAGCCGCAGTACGTCCCCCACAAACCCTGTACGTCACGATCCGCCGCGATGAGTTGCGGCAGTTGCAGGACGAGCGCAACGCGCTGCTGCAGCAGGTCGCGCTCTTGCAGGAGGCCCTGCAGGCGCAATCCCTGACGGCCCAGGCCCCGCTGCCGCGACTGGGCAACTGAACGCCGGCCCACGGCTGACTCCCCATCCCCTCCAGGCGCGCCGCCGGTGTGCCTGGCCCTGAACGTTTTTTTCACACGTCGTTACCGATACTCCAGGCCTTCCAGCCGTGCGCAATTCGTGCGGCCATTCCCCATGGCGACTTTTTTCCCAGCCCCATGGTTCAGTTGGCGATTGATTGGAGTGCTCGATGGCGTTGTTCGAACGCAGCAACAAGTCTGCGAAAGGTTTTGATTGGGCCGGGCTCGGCTGGATGTTTCTGTTCTTCTGGTACTTCTCGGGTATCACCCAGTTGCTGATCCAGTTGAGCGGCACTTCCGGCTTCTCCGGGTTCCGCCAGGCATTCTTCCTCAGCGCCATCTGGCTGGCACCGCTGCTGGTGTTCCCGCGTCGCACCCGCCTGCTCAGCGCCCTGATCGGCCTGATGCTGTGGGCCTGTTCCCTGGCCAGCCTGGGCTACTTCTTCATCTACCAGCAGGAATTCTCGCAGAGCGTGATCTTCATCATGTTCGAATCGAACATGGCCGAGGCCAGCGAGTACCTGACCCAGTACTTCCAGTGGTGGATCCTGCTCGCGCTGCTCGCCCACAGCGTCGTGGCCTTCCTGCTCTGGACCCGCGTACGCCCGGTTCACCTGCCACGCGGTCGCGCCCTGGCGGTGGCGACGCTGCTGCTGGTGTCGATCATCGGCTATCCACTGGTCAGCCAGATCAACCGCAGCTCGACGCTGGAGGAAGGCCTGGAGCGTTTCGAAAGCCGTGTCGAACCGGCGGTCCCGTGGCAGATGGTGGTAGCCTATCGCAGCTATCGCCAACAACTGAACAACATGCAGGGCATGCTCGACAGCGTCAGCAGGATTCCACCGCTGCATAACCTCAAGGACCGCCAGGCCGGCCTGCCGACCACCCTGGTGCTGGTCATCGGCGAGTCGACCAACCGCCAGCGCATGAGCCTGTACGGCTATCGCCGGGAAACCACGCCGAACCTCGACAAGCTCAGGGAACAACTGGCGGTCTTCGACAACGTGGTGACTCCGCGTCCCTATACCATCGAGGCCTTGCAGCAGGTCCTGACCTTCGCCGACGAAGAAAACCCCGACCTGTACCTCAAGACCCCGTCGCTGGTCAGCGTCATGAAGCAGGCCGGCTACAAGACCTGGTGGATCACCAACCAGCAGACCATGACCAAACGCAACACCATGCTCACGACCTTCTCCGAGCAGGCCGACGAGCAGGTGTACCTGAACAACAACCGCAACCAGAACGCCCGCCAGTATGATGGCGATGTGCTGGAACCGTTCAACAAGGCCCTGGCCGACAGCGCCCCGCGCAAGCTGATCGTGGTTCACCTGCTGGGCACGCACATGAGCTACCAGTACCGTTACCCGCCGGCCTTCGAGAAGTTCACCGACCGTACCGGCGCCCCGCCCGGTCTGAGCGACGACCAGATACCGACCTACAACAGCTACGACAACGCCGTGCTGTACAACGATTTCGTGGTATCGAGCCTGATCAGGGACTACGCCAAGACCGACCCGAACGGCTTCCTGCTGTATCTGTCGGACCACGGCGAAGACGTCTTCGACTCCGCCGGCCATGCCACCCTGGGCCGCAACGAGGCCAAGCCGACGGCGCCGATGTACACCATACCGTTCATCGCCTGGGCCTCGCCGAAATGGCGCGAAAGCCATGACTGGAGCTTCGCTTCGGACCTGAGCCGCCCCTACAGCAGCTCGCACCTGATCCACACCTGGACCGACCTGGCCGGCTTGAGCTTCGATGAGCAGGACCTGAGCAAGAGCGTGGTCAGCGATCAGTTCAAGGTTCGGCCGTTGCTGATCGGCGATCCCTACGCGCGTCCACAGAGGGCGCTGATCGATTTCAGCCTGATCAAGCCCAAGCCGCAGGGAGACGTGGCAAAGAAATGAGCTTCTGGCCTGTTCTCGCGGCTCGCAGCGGAACAGGCCATTTCTCTCGGTGCCTACCCGATGGCAGCGATCCGGGCTGGCATGCCTGCCTGCGAAGCAACGGGCAAAATCAGAAAAATATTATCCGCTTAAAACAGGCTCATAATATTTACTTAATCTTTCTGATATTCATCAAACATTCCTGCAACCGCTCATCCGGCATTTATCCATCTTAATTGCCACTTAATTCCCCCTTCCTAAAGTTGCTCCGAATTTCAGATCGCCACGGCGACATCCATTTAGACAACTCAGGAAACATCAATCATGAAACTGCCTACCTTGCTGATTGCCGGTCTATTGTCCGCCACTTCTTTCGCTGCCCTGGCCGAAGGCGGCTCCGACCGTGCCCGTGAGCGCTGGGAAAATTTCCAGGTCAGCCAGCAGCTGGCGCGCGAGCAGGCCGAACAGAAGACCCTGACCGCTCAGGCACAAAAGAACGATGCCTCTTCGAACGAAGTGAAAACGGCCGAGCAACAACCTGACACCTGATTCATCGATCGAGCTCCCGATAACACCTCTGGTTGCTCCACAAGTTTCTTGTGAGGGGTGTTTTCTTTCAGCGCCCTGTATGGGGCGCTTTTTTATTTGAATGCCGGCCAACCGGATGTTAAGTGAAGATATCCGCCCTGGTACTTGAGGGGAGTCATTACAGATACTTGTTCCAGAACATCATCTGCCCGTGACTCGGATCCAGCTGGGCACCACTGAAACCGAACTTCTCGTACGCAGCCCGGGCCACCGCATTCCCCTCCAGCACCTCCAGGGTAATCTTGCAGCAGCCCCGCTGACGGGCGATATCCTCGACCTTCTGCAGCATCCTGCGACTCAACCCCAACCCCCGAAACCGGCTCAGCACCGCGACGTCATGCACGTTCACCAGTGGCCGGCAGGCAAAGGTCGAAAAGCCTTCGAAGCAGTTCACCAGCCCCGCCGGCTCGCCACCGACAAACGCCAGCACACTGAACGCATGGGCACGCTTGGCCAACTCGGCCGGCAGTTGCGCCAGCAGGTCAGGGTCCAGCGACTGACCACCGCCCATCGGGTCTTCGGCATAGTGGTTCAGCACCAGGGCGATCGCCTCGGCATGCACCGGGTTGGTGTAGCTCGCCTGCAGTATCAGTACATCCGCAACGTCCATGTTCATCCTCGACGGCATCATTGAAAATCGGTTCTCGCTTCAGGGCAGCCGATTGTAGGCCCGGGCCAGGGCCGGGCGAAGGAAATTCTCCAGACTTGGCTTCACTGCCCGAACCGCTGCAACTGCATCTCATGCAGGCGACTGAGGGTACGACGAAACGCGAACGCCAGGTAACCCTCGCTGTACAGTTCGTCCAGCGGCACCTGGGCCGCGACGTACAAGGCCACCTTGCGGTCGTAGCACTCGTCCACCAGCGCGATGAAACGACGCACGCTGTCATCGTGGATCGACAGTTGTGGCAACTGACGATCCCCCGCCTCGACCCGTTGCGCGGCATCCTCGGTACCCCGGGCGATCCGACCGGGACGCTGGCGGGCGCTGAGGTTCGGCACCTCGTCGAGGAAGATCGCCGAGTAACGATCGCACAGTGCCATGAAGTCCATCGCCGCCAACGGCTGCTCACACAGTTCGGCATAACGGCACCAGAGCACGCTTGGCGAAGCCCGCACCACCGCCAGGGTCCGATGCCCCATGGCGACCGGCTCGCCGGACACCGGCTGCCCGGCGGTCAGCGCGTCGAACGCCTGGGCAAAACCGCTCGAGCCTTCCACCGGCACCACCCAGTAACGCTGCAGACCCGCGCCCGGATGCAGACGATGATCCTCGCCGCCATCGACGTCGACTACCGTCATGTGCCGTTCGATCGCGGCAATCGCCGGCAGAAAGCGCTCGCGGTTGAAACCCTCGGCATACAGCTGGTTCGGCGGCTGGTTGGAAGTACAGACGATCACCACCCCCTCGTCGAACATCACCTGGAACAGCCGCCCGAGAATGATCGCATCACCAATGTCATTGACGAACAGCTCGTCGAAACACAGCACCCGCACCTCGGCCGCCAACTCACGGGCCAGGGCCCGCAACGGATCGGCGATCCCGCTCAACTGAAAGGAGCGCTGGTGCACCCAGCCCATGAAGTGATGGAAATGTTGGCGCCGGGACGGCACCCGCAGGGTCTGGTGGAATTGGTCCATCAACCAGGTCTTGCCGCGCCCGACCGGCCCCCAGAGGTAGACGCCGCGGGGGACCTGCCCCTGGTGCAGCGCCTCCTGGCAGTGTTGCAGCGCCTGCACCGCCTGCCATTGCGCGGGGTCGTGGACAAAGCCCTGGGCGACGGCTCGCTGGTAGGCAATCAGGGGGGAATCGACGGTCATGGGCGGGGCCATTGCTGAACAGGGCCCCGCAGTATGCCAGCTCGACTCAGAGGGAAATATCCAGCCGGGCGATCTTGCCCTGTTCGTTCAGCCGGAAGGTGTAGCGCAACTCCACCGGGCTGCCGGGAAAGCTGCCCGAGACGAGCTTGCGCACCAGCACCTTGCCGGTGCGCTGGGCGACGTCGAGCACTTCGACCCGGGGCTGGTACTTGCGACCGGTTTCATCCATCCACCTGGCAATCTCCAGGGTACCGACCTGGTGCCGGCCTTCATCGAAGACATTCGCGTCCGCGGCGAAGAAACTGTCGATCGTCGAGGTGTCGCGGGCATTGGCGGCGGCAATATAGGCCTCGATAGCCGGGGCCAGGGATGAGGTGTTCATGGGGCACAGCTCCTTGCGGGTGGGACTGGCCTCATCCTATGCCAGGCCCGCGTCAGTTTTTGTCAGGAGTGAACGGCTGGGTTTTCTGTTGTTGCTCGCAGGCCTGGTGCCAGCCGCGCAACAGGTCGCTGCGCCGTCCCGGATACCGTTCGCCCTGCTCGCAGGCGGCAGCGATGCGGTCGGTACGAAAGGTCCGGTAGTCGTTGCGCAGCTCACACCAGGCGACGATCACCCGCACCTCGTTCAGAAAGCCCAGGGCCAGGGGCCAGATCAGGCGCTGGCTGGGGATCCGGTTGGCATCGGCGTAGTCGATGTACAGCTTGGTCTGCTGGCCGATCGCCTGACGCAGCACGCTCAGTGGCACGATGTTCTCCGGGAAGCCGTAACCGGCGGGGCCGGCCAGCACGGTGGGGTTGCGCAGGGCCTCCTGGGCCGCCGGCCCGAGCACCGCGGAAATCTTCGCCAGGGCCCCACAGGCGGCCTTGCCCAGCACATCGTCAGCCCGCTGGTTGACGTACTGCAGGCCGAGCATGATCGCCTCGGCCTCGTCGGCATCGAGCATCAGCGGCGGCAGGAACAGGCCGCTGCGCAACACGTAGCCGATCCCCGCCTCGCCCTGGATCGGCGCGCCCAGGGCAATCAGTTCGGCAATGTCGCGATAGACCGTCCGCTCGGAAATCTCCAGTTCATGGGCCAGGGCCGCTGCGGTGGCCGGGCGGCTACGGGCCCGCAATACCTGCAACAGCGTCAATAGACGGGAAGTACGGGACACGGTGGATTCAACCTGAACAGAAGCGGATGCGCGCAGCCTAGCAGAGACTCCTGTCAGAAACTGTCAGGAGCCGCAGGGTCCATGCTTTGCTGTATCGTGAGCCTGCCATTCATCCAGAGGATTCCACCATGCGCAAACTCCTCGGCCTGGGCCTGCTGTTACTGACCCTCAGTGCCTGCGCACTGTTCTCCGGTCGCGACCCGTTGAATATCAACGTGGTCGGGATCGAGCCACTGCCCAGCCAGGACATGGAGATGCGCTTCGCCGTGACCCTGCGCCTGCAGAATCCCAACGAGACGGCCATTGCCTACAACGGCGTAGCCCTCGACCTGGAGGTGAACGACCAGCCGCTGGCCTCCGGTGTCAGCAACCAGCAGGGCACACTGCAGCGCTTTTCCGAAACAACGCTGACGGTACCGGTCAGCGTCTCGGCCTTTTCCATGCTGCGCCAGACCTTCGGCCTGAGCCAGGCCCGCAGCCTTGACGGCCTGCCCTACGTACTGCGCGGCAAGTTGGCCGGGGGACCGTTCGGCACGATGCGTTTCGTCGAGCGGGGCCGCCTGGACCTGCCGGGTTCCAATACCAGCCGCTGGTGAACCAGCACCTGCTGGGCGACACGAAAGGCTGTTATAAGGAGCCTTTCGACTCCGCCCGGGACGGCACGCATCATGGACAGATACCCCACCCTGCACAGCGAACGGCTGATCCTGCAACCGATGACGCTGGCCGACGCACCCGCCGTCCAGCAACTGTTCCCGCACTGGGAAGTGGTGCGCTATCTCAACGCCCTGGTGCCCTGGCCCTATCCGGACGACGGCGCCTTGAGCTATCTCCGTGATATCGCGCTGCCCGCCGTCGAACGCGGCGAGGAATGGCACTGGTCGATGCGCCTGAAGACGGCACCGGAACAGATGATCGGCTCCATCAGCCTGATGAACGAAACCGACAACAACCGCGGCTTCTGGCTCGCACCGAAGTGGCAGGGCCAGGGGCTGATGAGCGAGGCCAGCCGCGTGGTCACCCGTTACTGGTTCGAAGTCCTCGACCGGCCACTGCTGCGCGTCCCCAAGGCCGCGCCCAACCTGGCCTCGCGACGGGTTTCGGAGCGTGAGGGCATGCGCCTGATCCGTAGCGAGGAGCGCGCCTTCGTCAGCGGGCGACTGCCCTGTGATATCTGGGAAATCACCCGTGAGCAATGGCGGCGCGGCCTGACGCCTCAGTCCTGAATGAAACGCACGCCCGGCTTGGCCCGCTCGTCCACTCGCAGTTCGAACACATCCGGACGCGAATAGTGGCCGGTCACGTCGAAATCATAGCGGGCCCGTACCAGCTCGTCGGTATCGATCTCGGCGGTCAGCAGGCCGGCTTCGCCCACCAGCGGCCCGGCCAGCACATCGCCCATCGGCCCGACGATCAGGCTGCCACCGTTGATCAGCGGGCGCTCGTCCGGCCAGTTCTCGACACTGCCGCCCAGCGCCGCCGGCGAGGGCTGGACCTGGCAGGCGGTGACCACGAAGCAGCGGCCCTCGCAGGCGACATGACGCATGGTCACCCGCCACATTTCCCGTTCGTCCACCGTCGGCGCACACCAGACGTCCACGCCCTTGGCGTACATCGCGGTACGCAGCAGCGGCATGTAGTTCTCCCAGCAGACCGCCGAACCGATCCGCCCGGCCTTGCCTTCCACCACCGGCAGGGTCGAACCGTCGCCCTTGCCCCAGATCAGCCGCTCGGTACCGGTCGGCATCAGCTTGCGGTGCCTGGCCACCAGGCCTGCCTGCGGGTCGAAGAACAGCACGGTGCAGAACAGGCTGTGACCGTTGCGCTCGATCACGCCGAGTACCAGGTTGGCCCCGGTGCGGGCCGACAGCCCGGCCAGTGCCTCGGTTTCCGGGCCCGGAACGTCGATCGCATTGGCGTGATAACGGGCGAACGCTTCACGCCCTTCCGGCAGGCGGTAGCCCAGCTGGGTGCCGAAGGTCTCGCCCTTCGGGTAGCCGCCGAGCAGCGCTTCCGGCATCACCACCAGGCAGGCGCTGGAGTCGATGATCGCCTGTTCGTAGGACAGGATCTGTTCCAGGGTCTCGCCCTTGCCACCCGGCAAGGACCCGATCTGCAAGGCGGCAACGATGGATTTGGACATGAGCGGTTCTCCATGACGTGAGTTCGTGTTGCAGATTGTCGCGGCGAAGTCGATCATGAATAAAGACCACTTCATCACTGAATGATATGAACAACACGAATATCAAGACCCTGGATCTGAACCTGCTCAAGGTCTTCGAGGCCCTGCACGACGAGTCCAGCGCCAGCCGCGCGGCCGTGCGCCTGGGCGTCACCCAGTCAGCCATCAGCGCCGCCCTGCGCCGGTTGCGTGAGGTCTATGGCGATCCGCTGTTCGTGCGCACCGGCCGCGGCCTGGCACCGACCCTGTGCGCCAACCAGCTCAAGCCGGTGATCAGCGAAGCCCTGAACAAGTGCCGGCAGAGCCTGGCGCTGGTCGACCCGCAGGCCCAACAGTACGAGGGCCGCTCGGTGATCATCGGGCTGTCGGACGATTTCGAGATTGCCTACGGTCGCCGTCTGCTGGAACTGATCGCTATCCAGGCACCCCGTCTGCGCCTGATCTTCCGCCAGACCCACAGCCAGATCGTCGGTGAAGGCCTGATGCAACGCCATTTCGACCTGGCCATCACCGCTGGCGGCTTCGCCGAACGCCTGCTCAGCCGCCGGGTGCTGGGCGAAGGCGACTACCTTTGCCTGGTCGACCCGCAGAGCCTGGAGGCCGGCCAGACCGGGCTGAGCCTGGAGCAGTTCGTCGCCCGTGAACATATCCTGGTGTCGTCCGGCGGCTTCATCGGCATCACCGACGAAGCGCTGGCCGGCCTGGGATTGGGCCGGCACGTCAGCGCCTCCACCAGCCATTTCGCGGCATTGCCCTACCTGCTCAAGGGCAGCCAGGCCGTCGCCACCATTCCGGCCCATGCCGCCCAGGCTATCGCCGAACTCGGCGGGCTGAGCCTGCTACCCTGCCCCATGCCCCTGCCGCGCTACCCGATCGAGTTGGGCTGGCGCACCAGCGTGTCCCTCGACCCGGCGGTGTTGAAGGTACAGGCGGCCATTTTTCAATGTTTTCACATTGCCTGAGTCATCATGGACACCCCACTCGTAGCCGGTTTTCAGGACAATTCGGGGGAAAAATCCAACCTGACCTGATATGCATTTGCCATCTAGTGTTCTCGGCAGGCACCGGGGAAGGTTAGAATGTATGAAATAGGGAAGAGTCAATGACAGAGCAGATCCTCTCAGAAGCCGAGTACGACGCGATCACCGATGCCGCCGCGCATTGGTGCATGCGTCTGCATGAGCAGGACTGTACGGATGCCGAACGGGAGCAATTCGCCGCCTGGCTCAAGGCCGACCCGCTGCATGCCAGCGAATACGAGGCGATGCTGGAGATCTGGGAGGTCGCCGACCACCTGCCGCGGCCGCCGCAGGCTGAAGTCATTCCACTGCCCGTCAAGCGCCGCCACTGGTCGCGTTATGGCGTGGCGGCCAGCAGCCTGCTGGCCATTCCCCTGGCCGGTTACATCGGCTGGAGCCTGGGCTGGATACCCAGCTCCTACCAGACCTTCGAAGCCGGCAACCGGGTCGAGCACATCACCCTCGCCGATGGCAGCCAGGTGGAACTGAACCTGGGCAGCCAGCTGACCTACAGCAACTACAAGGATCAACGGCGGGTCACGCTGAACAAGGGCGAAGCCTTTTTCGACGTCAGCCATGACGCCGAGCACCCCTTCGTGGTGAAGGCCGCCAAGGGCCAGATCCGGGTCACCGGTACCCGCTTCAACGTCTGGATGTATGAGGACCAGGTGCGGGTGACCTTGCTGCAAGGTTCCGTGCTGGTCAACAGCGACAGCAGCCAGCCCGGCGGCTACCGCCTCGATCCGGGCATGCAGGCGCGCTACAAGGCCGGCGACTATGAGCCGCAGATCAGCCAGACCTATGCCAATGACACGTCCCTGGCCTGGCGCAACGGCAAGCTGATCCTCGACAACCTGAGCCTGGCCGACGCCCTGCCGCTGATCAACCGCTACCTGGCCATGCCAGTGCTGCTGGCCGATGCGGACACCGGCGGGATCCGCATCGGCGGGATCTACAGCACCGCCGAGGTGAAGAAACTGGTCATCTCGCTGCCCAAGGTCCTGCCGGTCTACCTGACCCAGAACAAGGACGGCAATCCGGTGCTCAACGCCATCCCGCGGGAAAAGCCCAAGGCCTGAGCAGCCTGCTCAGGCCATCCGTGGAAGCCCACCCTTATGGCAATGGCCTGCCTCAGTACTTCTCGCCAATCACCTGCAGCCGATATTCCTTGTCAGCCCTGATCTGCTCCTCGGTAAACGGCAGCACACTCCAGGCCTTCTGCGAGAACGCCTCGGTCTGGTCACGGAAGTGCGCCGACGCCGGATCGCTGGACAATGACGGTGCCAGCAACCCCAGCGCCCGTGGCCCCTGCTCATCGAAGCTGACCACCTGCAGATAGCTGGTGCCACTGATCACTTCCCGCTTGCCGCCCTCGGCGGGCACACTCTGGATCGCGTTATACACACCCAGCGTCGACGGCCCGCCATGCACCGGCACCGGGTGCCCGCCCAGGCCGACCTGCTGGACATCGCCCCACTGCGTGTCAGCCGTCAGTCCCGCCTTGTCCACGCTCGCCACCGACGCCAGCATCGCCTCGCGCACGGCACTGGCCACCTGCGCCTGCCCGAGGTTCAGCCCACGCGGCGTATGCCGGGGGTTGGCCGGGTCGAATCCGATTCGCCAGATATCCTCCTGTTCGAGCAACTGCGCCATGACGTTCTGGAAGTGCACGAACCCCACGCCACTCTGCAGATTGGCCTGCCGGTCCCAGCTCTTGAGGCTGGCACACAGTGGCGCCAGGGTCGCGGCGTCCGCCCCCAGGTCGGCGCTGCAGAACTGCAGCAGATCCGGCAGCACCTGGCTGGCGAGATAGACCTGGTTGTCCATCACCATCGCCTGCAAGTCCTCGACCTTGACCGGCCCGTCCTGCTTCAGGCGCTCCAGTCGCTCCAGGGCGAAACGTGCACGCGGACTCAACGGCTGGTCCTCGCGGCTGATCAGCGGCGAAAACCCCTTGAGCGGCGCCGCCGGGTTGACCATCCACGCCGAGTCGTTGGAGTTCTGCACATAGTCGCCGCGCTCCAGTTGCGGCAGGCGGCTCGCCGGGAAAATCCCCTTCTGGGGGGCATTCGCGGCGACACGCCAGGCACAGGCACGGCGCGAGCCGTCGAGCACGATCATCTCGTAGCCAGCCCGCGGATCGCTGCACTCGCGCAGCTTGTCGGCATCCACGTACGGCACCACCGACAGGTTCATGTACAGCGCCTGCCCACGATCATCCACCGCCAGGGTGTTGACCCATGGAATCCCCTGGATCCTGTGCACCGCCGCCTGGAACGCCTTGAGGCTGTCGGCGCGATTCATTTCAGCCCACTGCTGCAATACCCGGTCGTTATCCTGGTTGGCATCACGCAGGCTGAACGCCACCTCGCGATTCCAGTCGAGCTTGCCGGGCCATTGCACCACCGGGCCGAACACCGAGCTGTAGACCAGCCGCGAGACCGGCTTCAGGCTGCCGTCCTCCTGCCTGACCTGGACGGTCACCTGGCGCTTGTCCATGGCCCTGGACTTGCCGTCGAGCAGGTAGCGGGTCGGGTCCTTGGGGTCGAGTTGCAGGCGATACAGGGTGAAGTGCCTGGACGTATCGACGGTATGGGTCCAGGCCAGGTGTCGGCTGAAACCGATGTTGACCAACGGCAGGCCCGGCAGCGCCGCGCCCATCACATCGAGCTGGCCGGGAATAGTCAGGTGCATCTGGTAGAAACGCATGCCGCCGACCCATGGGAAATGCGGGTTGCCCAGCAGCAGGCCACGACCGTTGAACGAGCGCTGGCCACCGATCGCCACCGCGTTGCTGCCACGGTCCAGGGCGAACCGCTGCATGCGCTCGGCAGCCACCTGGAACGCCGCCGACGGCCGTTGTGCGGTCTGCTCCGGCGGCGCCGCCGCGGCCAGGGCCTCGACGAACTGCCCGACGCCACCTTCGACCAGCAGACGGCGGGTCAGCTTGACCTGGTCGAGCACGGTGATCGGTCGGACCCAGCCCCCCTGGCACTGCACCGGCAAGCCCTCGGCCTGGCGCTCGCGCAACAGGCGGTTGTAACCGGCGACATACCCTTCGATCCGCTGTTGCATCGGCGGGGTCTGCGCCTGCCAGAACGCGGAGACCGCCGCCGGGCTGTTGAACCAGTTGAAGAACAGGTCGCTGGCGAGGTTGTCCCGCTGTTCGACCGTGGTTTCGTGCGGGCCGAAAAACTTCGACCGTTCGCCATTGACCGTGACGATTTCATTGGCCAGCAGGCACAGGTTGTCCTGGGCATAGGCGTAACCGATGCCGTAGCCCAGGCCACGCTCGTCGCTGGCCCGGATATGCGGGACGCCGAAGGTGGTGCGGCGGATATCGGCACTCAGTTGGCCCCCCTGGGTATCGGCTCCCTGGGAACGGGCATGGGCGCCCAGGCTCAGGCCGATCAACAACGTTGCAAGACAGCACCTGGGAAATGGCCGGGAAATGATCACGCAGACTCCTGATAAGACCGTCGAAAACCAGGCCGCGCGGGGCTCGCCCCTCTCGGACGCCTGGAAAAACCGGCGCCCACGCCAAAGCACGGGGCAGCCGATGCCTGCCCTTAGAAACGAACGGAACTGCATAAATTTAGCCGGCCAGACAGCTGCAGTTCAGCCCGACAACACGGCTGTGACCTGATGTCGACAAATTTTCTACATACGAAGCTTCATGATTTATCCGCCTCGTTCGTCTTTATCCAAAGAGAGCAGACATCACTTTCCTGATCAGGCTCTGAAAAGGAGTTTTTCGCATGTACGACCAGCACAGGCCAACGGACGGTATTTCCTTGCAACGCGATCCCACCTACAGCTCGGGCGCCATGTTTGCCAAACCTGCCGAGCGCAATGGCAACGAGCGCATTCGCCAACTGCTCAAGCATTTTGGCCTGCGCACCAGCCTGATCCGGCTGAAGGTGATCGATGCCCTGCTCAATGTCGGCGACGGCCAGCGACGCCTGGGCGTACGCGGCGTTCACGGCCACCTGCTGGAACTGGACATTCCGCTGTCCTTTCTCAGCGTGCGCGAAGTGCTCAAGCGCCTGTGCAGCGAGGGCGTGGTGGTGCTGAACACGGACAAGACCTACAGCCTGCATCCCGACGCCCTGACGGCGCTGGAACAACAGGACTGAAACTCGACAACGCGGCATGGAGATATACCGCGTTATCGTTCATCGTCGGCACGCCGCCCGTTGCGGGCCGGCGGCGCCGGCCTTCAGGGCTTGACCTTGCGGCGCATCACGCCGTTGATGATCACCACCACCACCGCCACGCCAATCGCGATGTACTGGAACAGCTTCTCGCTGATCACGCCGATGTTCTGCAGGTAGGTGAGGCCGAACATGATCCCCAGTACTACCAGGACGACCAGAATCGAGTATTTCAAACGTTGTGCCTGGGTCATTGCATGTATCCTGAAGGAAGCCCGGAACGCCGGGCTTCGGGTGAAATGTATCCGCTTTGTATCGACACTCATGCCAAGCACCTACAGTGCCCGACGAATAAGCCGACCAAAACGCAGTCTCATGATACAGGCGAGCAGGAGTTTTCGCTGCCCGCCTTCAACCATGAGGATGTGTCCATGTTTCGTCGAATCACACTGCTGATTCCCGCGTTGATCCTGTTGTCACTGAGCGGCTGCATCATCATGCCGCGCGACCACGGTGGCTGGCATGACCACCGCTACTACGGCGGCCCCGGCTATTACGGTGGCGGCCCAGGCTACTACCATCGCTGACATTCACGGGTGAGCCGACAGCTCACCCGTTTCGTTTCTGTTGCGCCCTTGCCCTCAACGCTTGAAGCCGATGCCCGGCCGGGCACACACCTCCACCAGCCAGTCGACGAACACCCGCACCCGTTGCGACAACTGTCGGTGTGGCGGGTACAGCGCCGCCAGCGGCAAACCGGGTTGCGCAAGCCCCGGCAGCACCTCGCACAACCGCCCGTCACGCAATTGCTCGACCACATGGTAGTAGGGAATCTGCACCAGGCCGAACCCGGCCTCGCAGGCCGCCAGGTAGCCATCGGCACTGCTCACCGAGAGCTGCCTGGGCAGGTGCAGTTCCTCCACCTGGCCGTCGCGCAGAATGTCCAGGCCATAACGCCTGCCGCTGACGCTGGAGAAGTATTCGACCATGCGATGCCCGGCCAGCGCCTCCAGCGACTGCGGCACGCCCTGCTCGCGCAGGTACGCCGGGCTGGCGCAGAGCAGTTGCTCGATGGTCACCAGCGGTCGCGCCACCAGCGACTCATCCAGCACCGCGCCGCCGCGCAGCACGCAATCGATCCCATCGCGAATGAGGTCGACGGGGCGATCGTTCAGGCCGATCTCCAGCTCGATCAGCGGATAACGCGCGGTGAACTCCGGCAGGGCCGGGATCACGATCAAGCGGCCGATGGCCGCCGGCATATCGACCCGCAGGGTGCCACGGGGATTCAGGCGCGCGGAACGGAATACCGCCTCGGTCTCCTCCAGGTCCGCCAGCAGTTGCACGCAACGCCGGTAGTAGGCCTCGCCATCGAGGGTGGTGCTGACCTGGCGGGTGGTGCGGTGCAGCAGTTGCACGCCCAGGTGCGCCTCCAACTGCTTGACCAGGATCGTCACCGAGGCCCGCGGCAGTTGCAGGCTGTCGGCGGCCTTGGCGAAACCGCCCAGCTCGACGATCCGGGTGAACACGCGCATGGCGTTGAAGCGGTCCATTGGCCGTCCATTCTTTGGCAAAGATTATTTGGAAAATACAAACAGTGATAACACTTTTAGCCGGTTTATCGGCTTTTTGTCGAGGACCAAAATGGGCCAACCTCACCTCAACGGAGCGTCAGCGATGCAAACTCGCCAACTGGGCAAGAACGGCCCGCAGATTTCCGCCATTGGCCTGGGCTGCATGGGCATGAGCGATTTCTACACCACCGGCAACACTGACAACGACAACCGCGAAGCCATCGCCACCCTGCACCGGGCACTCGAACTGGGCGTGACCCTGTTCGATACCGCCGACATGTACGGCCCCTACCGCAACGAGGAACTGATCGGCCGGGCCATGGTCGGCAAGCGCGACCAGGTGTTCCTGGCGAGCAAGTTCGGCATCCTGCGCGATCCGGCCAACCCCGCGCTGCGCGGGGTCAACGGGCGGCCGGAGTATGTACGCAGCTCCATCGACGGTACCCTTCAGCGCCTGGGCATCGACACCCTGGACCTGTACTACCTGCACCGGGTCGACCCGCAGGTGGCCATCGAGGAAACCGTCGGCGCCATGGCCGAGCTGGTCAAGGCCGGCAAGGTGCGCTACCTGGGCTTGAGCGAAGCCTCGGCGAGCACCCTGGAGCGGGCGCACAAGGTCCATCCGATCAGCGCCCTGCAAAGCGAGTACTCGTTATGGAGCCGCGACCCGGAGCACAATGGCTGCCTGCGGGCCTGCCAACAGCTGGGAATCGCGTTCGTGCCCTACAGCCCGCTGGGGCGTGGTTTTCTGACCGGGTCGCTGAAAACTCCGGAGGACTTTGCCGCCGACGACTTCCGCCGCGACAACCCGCGTTTCCAGGGCGAGAACTTCGCCAAAAACCTGCAACTGGTCGAGCAGGTCCGCGCGTTGGCGGCAGAAAAAGGCGTCACGACCGGCCAGTTGGCGCTGGCCTGGGTGCTGGCCCAGGGTGACTACCTGATCCCGATTCCCGGGACCCGGCAGCGCAAGTACCTGGAAGAGAATGTCGCGGCGCTGCAAGTACGGCTGAGCGCTACCGAGTTGCGGGCGCTGGACGAGGTGTTCCCCATGGACGCGGCGGCCGGTAGCCGTTATGCGGAGGCGGTGATGCAGGGGCTCAATCGCTAGGCCTGGAGCAGCATGCGGTCCTGGGGTCGCTTTCGCGGGCAAGCCCGGCTCCTACAGGGCGCAGGCGTGCGCAAGGTTTGTTTGCGACTCGCCGCTGTAGGAGCAGGACTTGCCCGCGAAGCATCCAACACGGGCCCCCAGCCAAACACTAGAAATCGCGCTTGTAGAAGATATCCAGCGAACTGGCCACACCACTCGCCGCCTCCAGGTACACCCGCTTGCTCAACAGGTAACGCAAGGCAATGGTGTTGGCCGGTTCGAACACCCCGACCCCGTAGCGCAGGCTCAGCTTCTCGGTGATCTTGCCGCTGGCCACCACCGCCGTCTTGTTGCCGCTGCCCTGGGTATCCAGCTCGAAATCCTGCACGCCAAGTTTGTTCGCCAAGTCCGAGGTCACCGACGAACTGCCCATCAACCCCAGCCCCAGTGCCGCCTGGGCGAGCATGTTGTTGTCTTCGCCGGTGGTGCTCAACGGCCGTCCCAGCACCAGGTAGGACAGCGCCTGTTCCTGGCTCATCGCCGGCTCCGAGAAGACCTGCGTGGTCGGCTGCTCGGCGCTGCCGCTGAGGCGAATCCCGGCAATGACGTCACCAGTCTGGCGGATCGCCTCGATATCCAGGTACGGCTGGTCGACCGGGCCGGCGAACAGCAGGCGCGCACGGCGAATGCTCAGCTTCTGCCCGTAGGCGCGGTACCGCCCATCGTTCAGGCGCAGCTCGCCACGGGTGTCGAGGTTGTCACCGATGTGCACCTGCCCCTGCAAGGTCGCGGTCAGGCCGAAACCGCTGAAACTGAGCTTGTCCTGGCCCACCACGACATCGATGTCCATGGCGATCGCCAGTGGCGGCTTGCCCTCCTCGGTCTGGTGCCCGACGATCACCGTGTCGTCCGAGACCTTCACCGTCGATGGCGGCAGCTCGCGTACGGTGATCTCGCCCTTGGGCACCAGCACCTTGCCGACCACCGCCAACCTGTCGCCGTGCATCGTGATGCGCAGGTCCGGCGCCACCTGCAACGCCGCGTAGGGTTCGACGTTCACCGGCAACTGCTCGCCCTTGAGCGCGATGTCCACCGCCAGGGCCTCGGCCCAGCCGATATGCCCGCTCAGGCTGCCCTGGCCAGACTCGCCGCCCTTCCAGCTACCGTTGAGCTGGACATTTTCCCCGGCGATCTGCGCCTGGACCCGCAGGTCGCTGAGGGTGGTCGGCAACTCCGGCCCCGACACCGCGCCATCGCTGAGCAGCAGGTTGCCGTTGACCTGCGGCGCCAGCAGCCCGCCGGACAGCCGCCCGCTGCCATCCAGGCGCCCGGCCAGCTTCTCGACCATCGGCACGAACGGCCGGATCACCGCGATATCGAGGCCGCTGAGACGAAAATCGCCGCTCAACGGCTTGTTCCTCGCCAGCGGATTGATCTGCGCCTGCAGGGTCAGTTCGCCCAGCCTGCCACCGCGAAAATCCAGGCTGGTGTCGACCCGCCGTGGCGCCAGGTCGCTGGTCAGCCTGAGGGTTTCATAAGGGAACTCCAGCCACTGGCGACGCTTCTCGCGCACGCGCAAGGTGCCGCCGCTGGCATCGACCAGGATCCGGCCTTTCGGGCCGCTGGCCGGCAGGTCCAGTTGCAGGTCGGCATTGAGCCGGCCCTGCCAGGCGAAATCCCGAGGCATCCACTGCGCCAGGCTTTCCAGCGGGAATTGCTTGAGGTGCATGCGCAACCTGGGTTCGGGCAGCAGTCGCTGGTCCTCGCCACACAGGCTGGCTTCGCCGGAGGCCCAGCAGTGGGCACCGAATGTCAGGCGACCGTCGGCCAGGCGCTCAAGCTTCGCCGGCCCCTGCAACGTCCAATCCTGCCCGCCGGTGCGGATATCGCCCGAAGCCAGACGCCCGCGCCAGTTGCCCCGGTCCAGCGTACCGTCGACACCCAGCGCCAACTTCAACAGCGGGCCTTGCAGGTCCAGTTGCACCTGCTGGCGCTTGAGATCACCGTTGCCGCTGACGTGCAGGTTTCCCAAGTCGGTTTCGCCGAGCTGGATCGCGTTGCCCTTGAGCTCAAGGCGGGCGCGCTGGGCCTGGTCGAGGTTGGCATCGAGGCTGAGGCTCTGCAGGCGGTTATCGGCGAATGCCAGTTGCTGCCCCTGCAGGCTGAGCTTGCCCTGGGGCGCCTTGAGACTGCCGGCGACGTCGACGCGGCCCTTGAGCTGGCCCCGCAGTTGCGGCCACAGCTGGCCCAGACGCGGCAGATTGAGGTCGAGCTGGCCGGCCAGTTGCTGCTGCAGGCGGCCATTGCCAGTGATGCGGTTGTCCCCCAGGCGAACATCCAGGGCACCGAGGGTCCATTGTTCGCCGCTGCCGCCAGCCTTGGCCTGGAGCACCGCCGGCTGCCCGCGCAACTTGCCCTTGAGGTCGATATCGGCGCTCAGCTCGAGCCGTTCATTCCTGAACTCGCCCTTGCTGCGCAATGGGCCGGCCAGGGTACCGGGCAACTGCGCCACCCAGTAGGCGGGGTTGAGCGCGCTGAGGTCCAGCGCCGTGTCCCAGGCCACCCCGTCGGCAAACTGCAGCTTGAGCGAGCCGCTGGCCTTGCCCTGCCCCGCCGTCAGTTCGAGCTGGGGCAGGGCGATCTGCTGCAGGTCGCCACTGAACGGGCTGAGCAGGCTGAAACGCCCGGCCGGGCCATCGAGGTCGGCCTTGAAGTTGCCCAGGTAGTTGCCATCGGTGTAGTGCACCTCGCCGACGAAGGTCCGCGCCTTGACCGCCGGTTCGTCGACCAGCGGATAGAGGCGATGCCAGGGAAAGTCCAGCCAGTCGACCGTGCCATCGGCGCTGAAGCCCTTCTGCCAGTCCAGTTGCCCGCTGACCTTCAGGTGCTGGTCGGCGCCGGCATCCAGTTCCAGCGCATCGATCTGCGCGCCCTTGGCATCGACCCGGCCGTTCAGCAGCAGGCCGACCGCCCCCTGCTCGGCCGGCAGGCTGGCCTTGCCCTGCAACTGGTAGCCGTTCTTCAGGTCGCCATTACCGGTCAGTTCCAACTGGTTGAGTTGCAGGGTATCCGGCAGGTCGGCACTGGCCTTGAAGCCGTCGGCGGTGATCTTCACCTGGGCCGGCAGGTTCTGCGCCAGGGCCTGCAACTGGCCGGTCAATTGCCCCTGCAGATAGCCGCTGCTGTCGGCCTTGAGGTTCAGGGTCTTGAGCAGGTCGCCCTGGATAGCCAGGGCCAGCGCCCAGGGCGTATCGCCGGGTGCCGGCAATATCAGCCGGCCCTGCAACGTCAGCGGCCACTGGGCCACCGGTTGCAGCAAGCCCGACAGTTCCAGGCTCAGATCGTCGCGGCGTACATGCAGGGTGTCGATCTGCAGGCCGGCCGCGGTCCAGTGGGCCGCCAGTTGCAGCTCACGGAACTGCTCGCTGCCATCGAGCAGCAGGCTGCCGACCCGTACCTGGCCGAGACGGACGCTCAGCGGCAGGTGCAGATCCGGTAGGGTCAGCGGCCCGCTATCGGCCGCCTGCCCGCCCGGTGGAAACTGCAGCTCGACCCGCTCGACCTCCAGTTGATCGATACACAGGCTCAGTTGCGCCAGGCACGGCAGCGACCAGTCGAAGCGTGGCTGGCTCAGTTCGACGCGACTGCCGTCCTGCTCCCAGCGCAACCGATCGGCACTCCACTGGCCGCCCAGGCGCCCCTGGAAGTTGTCCACCGTCAGCCCCGGCACCTGCGCCAGCAGCCAACGGCTGCCACCCTGGGTGCCCAACAGGGTCGTCACACTCACGACCATGAGCAGGACCAGCGCAAGCAGCACCAGGCCGAAAATTTTCAAACCACGCGTCACAACTCAGGCCCCATGGAAAAGTGCAGACGAATACCGCCCGGATCATCCAGGGCATGGGCCAGGTCGAGACGGATCGGCCCGACCGGCGAAACCCAGCGCACGCCGATACCGACGCCGGTCTTCAGGCTGGGAAAGTCCAGGGTGTTGAACGAGTTGCCCTGGTCGACGAAGGTCGCGACCCGCCACTTGTCGGCAATCGAGTACTGATACTCGAGGCTGCCGGCGACCATGTAGCGGCCACCGATCCGGTCACCCTCGGAGTTCTCCGGGGACAGGGTCTGGTACTCGTAGCCACGTACGCTCTGGTCGCCACCGGCGAAGAAGCGCAATGACGGCGGCACCGACTTGTAGCCGTTGGTGGCACTGCCGCCGAACTGCACCCGACCGAGAAACCGGTGCCTGTCCCAGACCGTGGTCAGGCCCTTGAGCAAGGCGGTGCCGTACAACAGATTGTTGTCCGAGCCCAGCCCTTCCTTGGCGACCTTGGCATCGAACTGCAGGCGGTAGCCGTTGTGCGGGTCGATACGGTTGTCACTGCGCAGGTACGAGTAGCTGACGCCGGGCATGAGCAGGGTACTGAGGCCCGAGTCGTCGCCCAGGCGATATTCCTCGCGCTGCCATTTCAACGAGATCACCCGCTGCCAGCCGTTGGGCAGCTTGCTGTGCCACTCCGGGCCGACGGTGAGCAGCTTGCTCAGGCTGTCGGTGTTGGCCAGCTCTTCATACTGGTAACCGGCCGCCCAGCGCAGCTTGTCGGTCAGCGGCGGGTCCAGCGGATGGTCGTACCACACGCCGATGTTCTGCCGCGGCGCGGAAATCTCGCTTTCGATGCCGTAGCTGTCGCCTTCGCCGTTGACCCAGTGCCGCGTCCAGCTGGCCTTGCCGCGCGGTCCGACGTCGGTCGAGAAGCCGAGGCCGAGGCCGAGCGTGCGGGGCTTGCGGGTGTCCAGCTGGACATCCACCGGAATCACCTGGGCAGTGGCGGCGGTCGGCACGGCGTCGACCCGCACGCCCTCGAAGTAGCCGCTCGATTGCAGGGCCTGGTTGAGTTCGGCGATCAGCTCGGAGTCGTACGGGGTATTGGGCTTGAACGGCACCATGCGTTGCAGCAGGTCCTCGTCGAACGGCGTGTCGCCGGAGAACTGCACCTTGCCCAGGACATAACGCGGGCCGCTTTCGTAGACCAGCTCGATATCGGCTACGCCGGCCTGCGGGTCCACCAGCAGTTTCTGTGAGGTGAAACGCCCGCTGAAGAAGCCGTAGCGCGAGGCCTGGTTCTGGATCAGCCGCTTGGCGTCCTCGTAATGACCGTGATTGAGCACGGCGCCAGGACGCAGCGCATCGCTTTTGGGAACACGGAAGGCCTTGAGACTGGCGGCGGGCCCGTCGATCCGCACCGTGACATTGCGCAGGTGCACCGGCTCGCCGGGATCGATGTTGAGGATCAACCGCGGCGTCTTGCCGCCCTCGACCTCGCTGTCTATGCGCGGCTGGTAGTAGCCGAGGGCCTGGGCCGCTTTGCGCGCCTGCTCCTCGGCCCCCCGGCTGAAGCGTTCGAGCGCACGCTCGCCACGATCGCCGAGGCTGCCGATATAACCTTCCACATTGGACTTCAACTCATCGTTGGCCGGTTTGACCCGAACATCGAGTTCACTCTGTGCCAGCGCTGCCGTACTGCACAGAAGCAGGAGCAGGCCGCTGGTAACTCTTCCTGAAAACGTCATAGGCGCGGATGCTACCACGGGCTGGGGACCGTCATAGAACCCCGACAGCGTTTAAAAGTTCGACACTCAAGCCGTTGCTGTTTGTAACACCTGTGGATTGGCGTGATAGAACACGTGCTCAAGGATAGGTCCTACAGCGACCTCGCCAATTTCCTCATAACCCTGGCGCTTGTAGAACGCCAGATAACGCGGGTTGCCCGTATCGAGGACCACCCCCTGGGAATGCTCGTCCTCGGCGCACCAGTTGTGCACCGCCGTCAACAGTTGCTCGCCGTAGTGCTGGCCCTGGAACTGCGGATGAATCCCCAGCAGCGGCAGCACGTGCACAGCCGTCGAAGGGATGCAGGCCAGCACCGCCTGGTGATAGTCCAGGTACCGCCGGGTGCACTTGAAACCGGTGCTGAGCAGCATGCGCATGCGCCAGGCCCAGCTTTCGGTAATGCCCAGGCGCCGTAGCGGCGGCGCGATCAGGGCGATACCGATCAGCCGGTCGTTGACCAGCAGGCCGATGGCCGGCAGTTCCTGGAAAAAATGCTGCTTGACCAGCTCCCGCACGGTGGCCCGCACGCGCTGTTCGTAACCGGCGCGCTCGGACTCGAACAGGTAGCCGAAGGTCGGTTCGTGGCGATAGGCGTGATACAGCAAGGAGCGGGCTTCGCGCGAATAACCGCTGTCGAGCAGGTGAATGGCGGCCGTGGTTTCTGGAATGTCGGGCATTGGGGTCACTCTCCCTGGACGCTGCGTGGGCATGGCTGGCTGTCGTTTACGAACGCTGAAGCCGTCCGACAGTTCAAATCACCTCTGCGGCCATGCCTGATAGAAAACGTTAGCAGCGCATTTGTCCTACCGCCACGCTGGCCCGGATCCGACTTGTCGGCTAGCATCGCTGTTTTGCCAGGACTGCCGCCCATGAAGATCGTCTCGTTCAACATCAACGGCCTGCGCGCCCGACCCCATCAGCTGGCGGCGCTGATCGAAAAGTACCAGCCGGACGTGATCGGCCTGCAGGAAACCAAGGTCTCCGACGACCAGTTTCCCCAGGCGGAAATCGAGGCCCTGGGCTACCACGTCAGCTTCCACGGGCAGAAGGGCCATTACGGCGTCGCCCTGCTCTCGCGCCAGGCGCCACTGAGCCTGCACAAGGGCTTCGAGAGCGACGACGAGCAAGCCCAGCGCCGCTTCATCTGGGGCACCTTCGCCGACGAGAACGGCAACCCGGTGACCATCATGAACGGCTACTTCCCCCAGGGCGAAAGCCGCGACCACCCGACCAAGTTCCCGGCCAAGGCCAAGTTCTACCAGGACCTGCAACAGTTGCTGGAGAGCCGCTTCCGCAACGACGCGCCGCTGGTGGTGATGGGCGACATCAACATTTCCCCCGAGGACAGCGACATCGGTATCGGTGCCGACAATGCCAAGCGCTGGCTTAAGACCGGCAAGTGCAGCTTCCTGCCGGAAGAACGCGAATGGCTGGGGCGCCTGAAGAGCTGGGGGCTGGTGGACAGCTTCCGCCACCTGCACCCCGAGGTGAACGACCGCTTCAGCTGGTTCGACTACCGCAGCCGCGGCTTCGAGGACGAGCCCAAGCGCGGGCTGCGCATCGACGTGATCCTGGCCTCCAACGGCCTGCTGTCGCGGGTCAAGGCCGGCGGGGTCGACTATGAACTGCGCGGCATGGAAAAGCCGTCCGATCATGCGCCGATCTGGCTGGAACTGAGCTGATCCGCTCCTTCCAGGCTGGGCTTGTCCGCGCGCGGGCAAGCCTGGCTCCCGCAGCGCGCCAACCGCTTCGTCATCTTTCTGCAACCTCCCTGACTCATTCTTGCCGCACTTGTGTTTTCTGAAGGTGCCGCCGCCATGTTGCGTGCGCTCTCCCTGCTGCTTCTCTGGACCCTGGCGCCCCTGGCCCAGGCCACCCTCCCCGCGCCCCCCGAGGACGGTCTGGTGCTGCGCATCCAGGGCTCCAACACCATCGGCGCCAGCCTCGGCCCCGCTCTGGTCAAGGGCTGGCTGCTGGAACAGGGCCTGCACGGCGTGCATGACGCCGCCACCGGCAAGGACAACGAACAGCGGGTCCTGGCCACCACCGAGCAGGGGCGACGGGTGCGCGTGGAAGTCGCCGCCCATGGTTCCAGCACCGGTTTTGCCGCCCTCAAGGCCGGCACCGCCGACCTTGTCGCGTCGTCCCGGCCGATCAAGGACAGCGAACGCCAGGCCCTGGAAAACCTCGGCGACCTGAAAAGCCCCGACGCCGAACAGGTGATCGCCATCGATGGCGTGGCGATCATCCTGCACCCGCAGAACCCGCTGACCCGGCTCGATACCGCGACGCTGGCGCGGATCTTCAGCGGCGAAGTGAAAACCTGGGAGGAACTGGGCGGCATCGGCGGGCCGATCCATCTGTATGTCCGCGATGACCGGTCCGGTACCTGGGACACCTTCCGCGAGCTGGTCCTGGCGCGACACGGCAAGGCCCTGGCCAGTGCGGCCAGGCGCTTCGAGTCCAGCGAGCAGTTGTCCGATGCGGTGAGCCAGGACCGTGCCGGCATCGGTTTCATCGGCCTGCCCTATGTGCGCCAGGCCAAGGCCGTGGCGATCGTCGATGGCGACTCGCAGCCGATGCTGCCGCTGGCCAGCCTGATCGCTACCGAGGACTATCCGCTGTCGCGCCGACTGTTCTTCTACCTGCCGCCGGACAGCGCCAATCCCTGGGCCCAGTCGCTGGTGCAATTCGCCCAGAGCCGGGCCGGCCAGGCGATCGTCGCCCGCAACGGTTTCATCGCGCAGAAGGTACAGGCCATGTCAGTGCAGGCCGGCGCGCAGATGCCCGCCGACTACCAGGCGCTGGCGAAACGGGCCCAGCGCCTGTCGGTGAATTTTCGCTTCGAGGAGGGCAGCGCCAGCCTGGACAACAAGGCCCGCCAGGATCTGCAGCGGGTACTCGATTACCTGCGCGAGCGCGGCAAGTTGAACGACCGGGTGACCCTGGTGGGATTCGGCGACGCAAAGAGCGACCCGCAGCGGGCACAACTGCTCTCAAGGCTGCGGGCAATGGCGGTGCGCCGGGAACTGCTCAAGGGTGGCGTGGTGTTGCGCGACATCCTCGGCTTCGGCGAACAGATGCCGGTGGCGGCCAATACCGCCGATGAAGGCCGGATCAAGAACCGCCGGGTGGAGGTGTGGGTCTACTGAAGACCTCGGGGCCCGGTTCGCGGATCAATCCTGCACGTGGGCGCAACGCGTCCCCTGGGGAGCCGGACTCATCCGCGAAAAAGGCGACGCGGTCTCAATGCCCGCTGCGCATCATCTCCCGCGGCACATACTTGCCGATCTCATACTTGCCGATCGCCGCCCGGTGCACCTCATCCGGTCCGTCGGCCAGGCGCAGGGTGCGCTGCATCGCATACATGTAGGCCAGCGGGAAATCATTCGAGACCCCCGCCCCGCCATGGATCTGGATCGCCCGGTCGATGACCTTCAAGGCCACGTTCGGCGCCACCACCTTGATCTGGGCAATCTCGCTTTTCGCCACCTTGTTGCCCACGGTATCCATCATGTACGCCGCCTTCAGGGTCAGCAGGCGGGCCATGTCGATCTCCATCCGCGAATCGGCGATCTTGTCGATATTGCCGCCCAGTCGCGCCAGCGGTTTGCCGAACGCGGTACGGTTGACCGAACGCCTGCACATCAGCTCCAGCGCGCGCTCGGCCATGCCGATCGAACGCATGCAGTGGTGAATCCGCCCCGGGCCCAGGCGCCCCTGGGCAATCTCGAAGCCACGGCCCTCACCCAGCAGCACGTTTTCGTAAGGCACCCGCACATTCTCGAACAGCACTTCGGCATGGCCATGCGGCGCATCGTCGTAACCGAACACCGGCAGCGGCCGGACAATCTTCACGCCGGGGGTATCGACCGGCACCAGAATCATCGAATGCTGCTGATGACGCGGCGCATCCGGGTTGCTCAGGCCCATGAAGATCAGAATCTTGCAGCGCGGGTCGCAGGCACCCGACGTCCACCATTTCTTGCCGTTGATCACCCATTGGTCGCCGTCGCGTACCGCACGGGCGGCCATGTTGGTGGCATCGGAGGAAGCCACGTCGGGTTCGGTCATGGCGAACGCCGAGCGGATCTCGCCCCGCAGCAGCGGCTCCAGCCAGCGCTGCTTCTGCTCCTCATTGGCGTAACGCACCAACACTTCCATGTTGCCGGTATCCGGCGCCGAGCAGTTGAACGGCTCCGGCCCCAGGAGCGAGCGGCCCATGATCTCCGCCAGCGGCGCGTACTCCAGGTTGGTCAGCCCCGCGCCCAGTTCGGACTCCGGCAGGAACAGGTTCCACAGGCCCTCGGCACGGGCCTTGGCCTTGAGCTCCTCCATGATCGCGGTAGGCTGCCAGCGATCGCCCTCGGCGACCTGACGCTCGAACACCGGTTCGGCCGGATAGACATAGGTGTCCATGAACGCGGTGACACGCTCACGCAGTTCCTGGACCTTGGGCGAATAGGCGAAATCCATGGGCAGCTACCTTCTTGAACAGGTGGTTGGAGACATGGGATCGATGCTAGTACCGGCTACGAAAATTTACCAAAGCTATTCTCGGCGTGTATTAACATTCATCACCGATATATGATCGGCTGATCGAATACTGACAATAAGAGCGCCGCGAAATGAATCTGAGCAAGGTCGACCTCAATCTTTTCATCGTCTTCGACGCCATCTACACCGAAGCCAACCTGACCCGTGCCGGGCAGATCGTCGGCATCACCCAGCCGGCGGTGTCCAACGCCCTGGCGCGCCTGCGGGAAACCTTCAACGATCCGCTGTTCGTGCGTACCGCCCAGGGCATGGTGCCCACGCCGATGGCACAGAACATCATCGGTCCGGTCCGCAACGCCCTGTCGCTGCTGCGCACGTCGGTCCAGGAAAGCCGCATCTTCAACCCGCTGCAGGCGAACAAGACCTACCGCATCAGCATGACCGACCTCACCGAGGCGGTGATCCTGCCGCCGCTGTTCCAGCGCCTGCGCCGCCTGGCGCCGACCGTGGCGATCGAGAGTTTCCTGTCCAAGCGCCGCGAGACCACCAAGGAACTGGCCGCCGGCCGCATCGACTTCGCCGTCGACGCCCCGCTCAACACCGACCCGCAGGTGCGTCACGTACGCCTGATGGAAGACCACTACGTGTGCGCCATGCGCAAGGGCCACCCGCTGGCGGGCAAGGACAGGCTGGCCCTGGACGATTACCTGGGGCTGACCCACATCCATATTTCCAGCCGCCGCAACGGCCTCGGCTACGTCGACCTGGCCCTGGGCAAGATGGGCATCCAGCGCAAGATCGCCCTGCGCTCGCAGCATTACCTGATGGCCTCGCAGGTCCTGCAGCAGACCGACATGGTCATGACCGTGCCGGAGCGTTTCGCCCGCCGACACGAACTGCACTACTTCACGCTGCCGGTCAACGACGTGCCACCGGTGGAAACCCACCTCTACTGGCACGAAAGCACCGACCAGGACCCGGCCAACCGCTGGATGCGCGAGCAGATCATCGAACTCTGCCAGCAGGTCACCGCCCACGAGAAGAAGCTCGACAAGGCCTGAGCGACCATCGCCCCGCGACGGGCAGGCCCATGGCGAACGGGCTTGCCCGCCTTCAGCTTGACGTATACGTCAAGCCGCCTTTAGCTTAGGGCCACATGATCTTTTCCGAGCGCTTTCATGAGCAGCCAGACCTACAGCATCTCCGACCTCGCCCGCGAGCTCGACATCACCACCCGGGCCATCCGCTTCTACGAGGAACAGGGCATGCTCGCCCCCGAGCGCCGCGGCCTGGAGCGCGTCTACTCGGCCCGTGACAAGGTGACCCTGAAACTGATCCTGCGCGGCAAGCGCATCGGCTTTTCCCTCGCCGAGTGCCGCGAACTGATCGAGTTGTACGACCCTTGCGGCGGCAACCAGAAACAGCTCAACAGCATGCTGGCGAAAATCGCCGAACGCCGCGCGCAGCTGGAACAGCAACTGCTGGACATCGAACAGATGCAACTGGAGCTCGACACCGCCGAAGAACGCTGCATCCAGGCGCTGGCCCAGACCGTCGAATAGATCGCCCCCCTACCCTGTGGGGGCACCGGCCCACCACATTCCAGAAGGTACCCGTCCATGTCCCTACCCACCCACGTACGCCTGGTCGAAGTCGGTCCCCGCGACGGCCTGCAGAACGAAGCCCAGCCCATCAGCGTCGCCGACAAGGTGCGCCTGGTCGACCGCCTCACCGATGCCGGCCTGGACTACATCGAAGTCGGCAGTTTCGTCTCGCCCAAATGGGTACCACAGATGGCCGGCTCCGCCGAGGTCTTCGCCGGCATCCAGCGCAAGCCCGGCGTCACCTATGCCGCCCTGGCGCCGAACCTGCGCGGTTTCGAGGATGCCGTGGCCGCCGGGGTCAAGGAGGTGGCCGTGTTCGCCGCCGCATCCGAGGCCTTCTCCCAACGCAACATCAACTGCTCCATCAGCGAAAGCCTTGAGCGCTTCACGCCGATCATGGACGCCGCCCGCCAGCACGGCGTGACCGTGCGCGGCTACGTCTCCTGCGTGCTGGGCTGTCCGTACGAAGGCGCGGTGGCCGCCGAGCAGGTCGCCGCGGTCGCCCGCGAGCTGTATGCCATGGGCTGCTACGAAGTGTCCCTGGGCGACACCATCGGCACCGGCACACCCGGCGCGACCCGCCGGATGTTCGAAGTGGTGTCCGCCAGCGTCCCGCGGGAAAAGCTCGCCGGACATTTCCACGACACCTACGGTCAGGCCATGGCCAACCTCTACGCCAGCCTGCTCGAAGGCATCCAGGTGTTCGACAGCTCCATCGCGGGCCTCGGCGGTTGCCCCTATGCCAAGGGCGCCAGCGGTAACGTCGCCACCGAAGACGTGCTCTACATGCTAGACGGCCTGGGTATCGGCACCGGGGTCGACCTCGACCGGCTGCTGCTGGCCGGCCAGGAGATCTGCGCGGTACTGGGCCGTGCGACCGGTTCGCGGGTCGCCAGGGCGCGGCAGGCGGGCTGAGTGTGTCAGGGTGTTACCGGCTGGAAACACAAACGAGTAACACGGAAACAGATTCGGCGATTTTGCCGACGGACGATTGTCCTACAAAACAATCAAGCCATTGATTTTAAAGGATTTTAAAAAGTTGGCACGCCACCTGCTATATCTCTGGCACAACAAGAACAAAAAAGCAGCGAACCCATAAAAATAAGACGTATCGGCTCTGACATAACAAGAACAACACGGCAGAGACGCAGCTAACAGATTCTTTTGAAGTCGGTGTGCTTTCAGGGAACCTCCGGGTCACCCGCAACCGGGCAGAGAACAATAAAACTACCTCAAGGTAGCGCCCGAACTGGTTGGATCTCCTGATAGGGCAGATCAGCGCTCAAAAAAATATGTTTGCTCTTTGACCCCGGATGGGGGTCGCCAAAAACAGCGGTCCAGGGCCACGGTCGACAAAAACAACAACAGGCCGCCCCTCAATAACAAGAAAAGAGCACGCAAACGCATTCAAGGGGAGCTTCGGCTCCCCTTCGTGTTTCTGCCATTTGCCCCCCTGCTCGCAACCCACTCCCGCCTGCCCCCTCCCCGCTCGTCATCCTGGCTCGATTGACAGTCAACGCCATCAGGTTTACGTTAACGTAAAGGTAAGCAAAACGCACAACTCCCCATAACAAAAGGCGACCCCATGAGCTATCCGACCCTGAACTTCGACCTCGGCGAAACCCTCGACATGCTCCGTGATCAGGTGCAGGGCTTCGTCGCCCAGGAACTGGCGCCGCGGGCCGCGCAGATCGACACGGACAACCTGTTTCCCGCCGACATGTGGCGCAAGTTCGGCGACATGGGTCTGCTGGGTATCACCGTAGCAGAGGAATACGGCGGTGCCGGCCTGGGTTACCTGGCCCACGTGGTGGCGATGGAAGAAATCAGCCGCGGTTCGGCCTCGGTCGCCCTCTCCTACGGCGCCCACTCCAACCTGTGTGTCAACCAGATCAACCGCAACGGCAATCACGCGCAGAAAACCAGGTACCTGCCCAAGCTGATCAGCGGCGAACATGTCGGCGCCCTGGCCATGAGCGAGCCCAACGCCGGTTCCGACGTGGTATCGATGAAACTGCGCGCCGACAGGCGCGGCGACCATTTCGCGCTCAACGGCAGCAAGACCTGGATCACCAACGGTCCCGACGCCAACACCTACGTGATCTACGCCAAGACCGACCTGGAAAAGGGACCCCACGGCATCACCGCGTTCATCGTCGAACGCGACTGGAAGGGCTTCAGCCGCAGCAACAAGTTCGACAAGCTGGGCATGCGTGGCTCCAACACCTGCGAGCTGTTCTTCGATGACGTCGAAGTCCCCGAGGAAAACATCCTCGGTACCCTCAACGGCGGCGTGAAGGTGCTGATGAGCGGCCTGGACTACGAGCGCGTGGTACTGGCCGGCGGCCCGACCGGGATCATGCAGGCCTGCATGGACCTGGTGCTGCCCTACATCCACGACCGCAAGCAGTTCGGCCAGAGCATCGGTGAGTTCCAGCTGATCCAGGGCAAGGTCGCCGACATGTACACCCAGCTCAATGCCAGCCGCGCCTACCTGTATGCCGTGGCCCGCGCCTGCGAGCGCGGCGAGACCGCACGCAAGGACGCCGCCGGGGTGATCCTCTACACCGCCGAACGGGCAACCCAGATGGCCCTCGAGGCGATCCAGATCCTCGGTGGCAACGGCTACATCAACGAATTCCCTGCCGGCCGCCTGCTGCGTGACGCCAAGCTCTATGAAATCGGTGCCGGCACCAGCGAAATCCGCCGGATGCTGATCGGCCGCGAACTGTTCAACGAAACCCGCTGAGGGGCGCGCACATGGCAATCCTGCACACGCAACTCAACCCGCGCTCGGCCGAGTTCGCCGATAACCGCGCGGTCATGCTCGAACAGGTCGACGCCCTGCGCACGCTGCTCGCCCAGGTCCGCCAGGGTGGCGGGCCGAAGGCCCAGGAACGGCACACCTCACGCGGCAAACTGCTGCCCCGCGAGCGGATCAACCGCCTGCTCGACCCCGGCTCGCCGTTTCTGGAAATCAGCCAACTGGCGGCCCACGAGGTGTATGGCGAAGACGTCCCGGCCGCCGGAGTGATCGCCGGCATCGGCCGTGTCGAAGGGGTCGAGTGCATGATCGTGGCCAACGATGCCACGGTCAAAGGCGGCTCCTATTACCCGCTGACGGTGAAGAAACACCTGCGTGCCCAGGCCATCGCCCAGCAGAACCGTCTGCCATGCATCTACCTGGTGGACTCCGGCGGTGCCAACCTGCCACGCCAGGACGAAGTGTTCCCGGACCGCGAACACTTCGGGCGGATCTTCTTCAACCAGGCCAACATGAGTGCCCTGGGCATCCCGCAGATCGCCGTGGTCATGGGTTCCTGCACCGCCGGCGGCGCCTACGTGCCGGCGATGGCGGACGAAACCATCATGGTCCGCCAGCAGGCGACCATCTTTCTCGCCGGCCCGCCACTTGTGAAGGCCGCCACCGGTGAGGTGGTGAGCGCCGAGGACCTTGGCGGCGCCGACGTGCACTGCAAGGTCTCCGGTGTGGCCGACCACTATGCCGACAGCGACGAACATGCCCTGGCCCTGGCCCGACGCAGCGTCGCCAACCTCAACTGGCGCAAGCTCGGCGAACTGCAGCAGCGCGCGCCGATCGCGCCGAACTACCCGGCCGACGAGCTGTACGGGGTGATTCCGGCCGATGCCAAGCAACCGTTCGACGTGCGCGAGGTGATCGCCCGGCTGGTGGACGGCTCGGTGCTCGACGAGTTCAAGGCGCTGTTCGGCACCACCCTGGTCTGCGGCTTCGCCCACCTGCACGGCTACCCGGTGGCGATCCTGGCGAACAACGGCATACTCTTCGCCGAAGCCGCGCAGAAAGGCGCGCACTTCATCGAACTGGCCTGCCAGCGCGGCATCCCGCTGCTGTTCCTGCAGAACATCACCGGCTTCATGGTCGGCCAGAAATACGAGGCCGGCGGCATCGCCAAGCACGGCGCCAAGCTGGTCACCGCGGTGGCCTGCGCCAGGGTGCCGAAGTTCACCGTGATCATCGGCGGCAGCTTCGGCGCCGGCAACTATGGCATGTGCGGCCGGGCCTACGATCCACGCTTTCTGTGGATGTGGCCGAACGCGCGAATCGGTGTGATGGGTGCCGAACAGGCGGCGGGCGTGCTGGTACAGGTCAAGCGCGAACAGAGCGGGCGCAGCGGCCAGGCCTTCACGGCGCAGCAGGAGGCCGAGATCAGGCAACCGATCCTCGACCAGTACGAGCACCAGGGCCACCCCTACTACTCCAGCGCCCGCCTGTGGGATGACGGCGTGATCGATCCGGCACAGACGCGCGACATCCTCGGCCTGGCCCTCTCGGCGGCGCTCAATGCACCGATCGAGCCGAGCCGGTTCGGTGTGTTCCGCATGTAGGCCTGAATGCCTCCGAACCCTACATGTCCGGAGACTTGACACAACCCGGTAGGAGCCGGGCTTACCCGCGAAGCTTTTAGCGATCTCCCGGGTCTATTCGCAGGCAAGCCCGGCTCCTACAAAAGCGTGTGACGGCAGTCGCCCCCTAAACAAGGCTGCAGCCACGCAGCACAGGACCCATCACCATGACCGACTTCAACACCCTGGAACTGCAAACCGACCCCCGCGGCTTCGCCACCCTCTGGCTCAACCGCGAAGCCAGGAACAATGCGTTCAACGCCGAAATGATCCGCGAACTGATCCTCGCCCTGGACCAGGTCCAGGCCAACGCCAGCCTGCGCTTCCTGCTGCTGCGAGCCCGCGGCCGGCACTTCAGCGCCGGCGCGGACCTGGCCTGGATGCAGCAATCGGCCGAGCTGGACTACCACACCAACCTCGACGATGCCCGCGAACTGGCGGAACTGATGTACAACCTCGCCCGCCTGAAAATCCCCACCCTTGCCGTGGTGCAGGGCGCGGCCTATGGCGGCGCCCTGGGCCTGATCAGTTGCTGTGACATGGCCATCGGTGCCGAGGATGCGCAGTTCTGCCTGTCGGAAGTGCGCATCGGCCTGGCCCCGGCGGTGATCAGCCCGTTCGTGGTCCAGGCCATCGGCGAACGCGCCACCCGCCGCTACGCCCTCACCGCCGAACGCTTCAGTGGCCTGCGCGCCCGCGAACTCGGTCTGTTGGCCGAGTGCTATCCGGCTGGCGAACTGGACCAGCAGGTCGGGACCTGGGTCGACAACCTGCTGCAAAACAGCCCGCAGGCGATGCGGGTGAGCAAGGACCTGCTGCGCGAAGTCGGCAGTGGTGCCCTCACCCCGTCCCTGCGCCGCTACTGCGAAAATGCGATTGCCCGCATCCGCGTCAGCCCCGAGGGCCAGGAGGGCCTGCGCGCCTTTCTGCAAAAGCGCCCCCCGGCCTGGCAGAGCGGATCTACCAAGGAGTCCAATTGATGAGTGCCCCCGTGATCACCACCCTGCTGGTCGCCAACCGGGGCGAAATCGCCTGCCGGGTGATGCGTACCGCCAAGGCCATGGGCCTGACCACCGTCGCCGTGCACAGTGCCATCGACCGTGACGCCCGCCACAGCCGCGAAGCCGATATCCGCGTCGACCTGGGCGGCAGCAAGGCCGCCGAAAGCTACCTGCGGATCGACAAGTTGATCGCCGCCGCCCAGGCCAGTGGTGCCCAGGCGATTCACCCCGGCTATGGTTTCCTCTCGGAAAACGCCGACTTCGCCCGCGCCGTCGAAGCCGCCGGGCTGGTCTTGCTCGGCCCCCCTGCCACGGCCATCGACGCCATGGGCAGCAAGTCCGCCGCCAAGGCGCTGATGGAAACCGCCGGCGTGCCACTGGTTCCCGGCTACCACGGCGAAGCCCAGGACCTGGAAACCTTCCGCGAGGCCGCCGCGCGCATCGGCTACCCGGTGCTGCTCAAGGCCACCGCCGGTGGTGGTGGCAAGGGCATGAAAGTGGTCGAGGAGCCCGGCCAACTGGCCGAAGCCCTGGCCTCGGCGCAACGCGAAGCGCAATCGTCGTTCGGCGACTCGCGGATGCTGGTGGAAAAGTACCTGCTCAAGCCACGCCACGTGGAAATCCAGGTGTTCGCCGACCGTCACGGCAATTGCCTGTACCTCAACGAACGCGACTGCTCGATCCAGCGCCGCCACCAGAAGGTCGTCGAGGAAGCCCCCGCACCCGGCCTCAGCCCGGCGTTGCGCCAGGCCATGGGAGAAGCCGCGGTTCGCGCCGCACAGGCCATCGGCTACGTCGGTGCCGGCACCGTGGAATTCCTGCTGGATTCACGCGGCGAGTTCTTCTTCATGGAGATGAATACCCGCCTGCAGGTCGAGCACCCGGTCACCGAAGCCATCACCGGCCTCGACCTGGTGGCCTGGCAGATCCGCGTGGCCAGCGGCGAAGTCCTGCCGATCAGCCAGCAGGACGTACCGCTGCTGGGCCATGCCATCGAAGTGCGACTGTATGCCGAAGACCCGGGCAACGACTTCCTCCCGGCCACCGGCCGCCTGGAGGTCTACCGTGAATCGGCGGCCGGACCGGGCCGCCGCGTCGACAGCGGCGTAGCCGAGGGCGACAGTATCTCGCCGTTCTACGACCCGATGCTGGGCAAGCTGATCGCCTGGGGCGAAAGCCGCGAGCAGGCGCGCCTGCGTCTGCTGGCGATGCTCGATGAATTCGCGGTTGGCGGGCTCAAGAGCAACGTCGCGTTCCTGCGGCGGATCATCGGTCACCCGGCGTTTGCCGCGGCGGAACTGGATACCGGCTTCATCCCTCGTTACCAGGAGCAACTGCTGCCGCCAGCAGAGCCATTGAGCGACGAGTTCTGGCAGGTGGCGGCCCGGGCCTGGGTCCTGAGCCTGCCCGAGACCCGCCGCGAGGACGACCTGGCCTCGCCCTGGTCCGGGCGCAACGGTTTGCGCGCCGGGCTGCCGAGCGAAACCGTGGTGCACCTGAGCTGCCGCAACGAGGATCGGGCGGTGACGCTGACAGAGGACTTGGCCATCACCTTGCAGGGCGAAACACTGTCCATCGAGCACCAGGGCGTACGCCAGCGTCATCGGCTGATTCGCCAGGGCACCGAGTTGTACCTGCAGTGGCAGGGTGAACTGCTGGCGATCAGCGCGTTCGACCCGATCGCTGCGGTCGAGGCCAGCCACGGCCACCAGGGCGGCCTCACGGCGCCGATGAATGGCAGTATCGTGCGGATCCTGGTGGAGGTCGGCCAGGCGGTCGAGGCGGGTACGCAATTGGTGGTGCTCGAAGCCATGAAGATGGAACACAGCATCCGCGCGCCCCAGGCCGGAGTGATCAAGGCGCTGTATTGCCAGGAAGGCGAGATGGTTGCCGAGGGCAGTGCGCTGGTGGAGCTGGAATAAGGCACCTACCCAACACATACGCCAACCCTGTAGGAGCGTGGCTTGCCCGCGAAGCTTTTAGCGAGCTTTCGGGCCCATTCGCGGGCAAGCCCTGCTCCTACAGAAGTAACCGCCTGAAGATCCGTGTAAAACCATCAGAACTTCGCTGTTGCCTGTACGACTACACCGATAATGCTGTAGTCGTCGGTAAACAGGATTTTCGGATACGTCGGATTCAACGGCTTCAGGTAATCCTGGCCCCCCTCCTGCACCCACTGCCGGAAGATCGCTTCCTCACTGTCGCGCAGTCGGGCCACCACCAACTTGCCCGGTTCGGCCTGCAGATCAGGGTCCACCAGGATCAGCATGCCTTCCGGCACGCTGATGCCCAGCGGCGCGGTCATCGCATCACCCGCCACCTTCAGCCAGAACGCCGCGCCCGAGGCGTAGTGATCGGCCACTTCGTAGTACTGCGCGACCTCGTCGTCGGTCCCCGGCTCACGGGTCCTCACCACCGAGCGCCAGTCACTGACCGGGTAGCGGAACGCCGACGTGGTGTCGTAGGCCTGCCCATCACGCTCGGCAGGCAACTGTACCGCCACCGAACGGTCGCGGATCACCAGCGCGACTTCCAGATGCCCAAGCCCCAGGGCCAGGAACACCTTGTTCATGGTTTCCAGGTCCGGCTGGCGGCGCTTGTTCAACCAATGACCGACACCGCCCTGGGATACCCCAACGCGTTCTCCGAGTTTTTCTTGCGTGAGGTCAAGCTCGCGCAGCTTGGCTCTCACCAGTGCAATCCATTTATCCATGGACGGCACAATACGGGCTGTACTCGGGGGATCAATACACAAAATGTATTATATCCAACAAGCGAATGAGTACAGTTGGTACTAATCTGCACCTGCTGTTTCGAATTCCCCCTCAAAGGCAGGCTCTCCATGACTTCCAGCACCAAGACCAAGACCGAGATCGACACCACGCCCCCCTACGATTCGCTCAGGGACGGGCCCGCGGCCCGACGGGCGCTCGACTATTATTTGAAACCAACCGTTTCAAGCTCGATTGCCGAGGGCAATCCGCGCCGTGTCTGTGAAGACCGGCTGTTCGCCGTACGCCACAACCTCAGCGCCGAAGAGGCGATGATCTATGCCTCCGACCTGCTGCGCTGCGCCGCCGCCACCGCGTATGAAGCAGCCGACGCCCTGCAGGGCTCTTCCCGCGATCTGGCCTTTTCGGTGGTGCACATGATCGACATGGCCAAAGCCATGGTCGACCGCGCCATGAATGTGCAATACCCGGCGCCATAACGCGCGTGCACGGTAACGACGGCCGATACAGGGCCGATGACAGAGGAACATCGAAGTCTGGAGAGAGGGCTGGAAAAATAATTTCCAGAAGAGACAGAAAAACATTTGACTTGCAAATGATAATGATTATTATTGCAAGCAACTGGTCGCGAGATCAGTCGATAAACCTGGAGACCTTAGGTCGGACTCCTGGATTATCTCCTCATCAGGCTAATCACGGTTTTTGACCCGGCTTTTTGCCGGGTCTTTTTTTGCACCCGTTTTACGGGTTCGGCTTCAGGCTAATGAAGACTGGGGCGCTGCCATCTTGATGGGGCAGTCGCGATGGCGCGCATAATAGCAAAGGACCATCAGCCAATGAAAGACCGCCAGCCCCGACAATCGATCGGAAAAAAACCTGAAGTACTTGAGAATCAATATCATAAACACTACCCTGACCCAGCGTCAGGGACGACGCCCCCTTCCCCCGCATCAAATCCGACATGCCTCGGCCAATAGCCGCTTGCCGTGTACAGTAGCAACCACAAGACATCATATTCAGGTACACAGACTATGACCGTGGTTCTGCCCTCACTCAAAATCAGCAGTGACTTCGACAGTGGCAACATCCAGGTGCTGGACGCCAGCAACCCGCAACACCTGCTGCTGGCCATCGAGCCGGACACCCGCAGCCAGCACTTCCAGTGGTTCCACTTCAAGGTCGAGGGCCTGCAACCTGGCCAGTCCTATACCTTCGAACTGACCAACGCCAGCCAGTCCTCCTACAACAAGGCCTGGACCGGCTATCGCGCCGCCGCCTCCCACGATCACCAGGACTGGTTTCGTACCGACACGCGCTTCGACGGCGAAAGCCTGCACATCCAGTTCCAGGCGAAACAGCCACAGGCCTGGTTCGCCTACTTCGAACCCTACAGCCGCGAGCGGCATGACAGGCTGGTCGAACAGGCCCTGACCCATGCCGGCAGCGAACTGCTGGCCATCGGCAAGAGCGCCGAAGGCCGGGACATCCAGCTGCTGCGCAAGGGCAACGGCGACGCGGGCAAGCGCAAGGTCTGGCTGATCGCCCAGCAGCACCCCGGCGAACACATGGCCGAATGGTTCATGGAGGGCGTGATCGAACGCCTGCAGAACCGCGACGATTCAGAGATGAACGCCCTGCTGGACGCCGCCGACCTGTACCTGGTGCCGAACATGAATCCGGACGGCGCATTCCACGGCCACCTGCGCACCAACGCCATGGGCCAGGACCTCAACCGCGCGTGGCAGAACGCCAGCCCGGAAATCAGCCCGGAAGTGTTCTTCGTCCAGCAGCAGATGGCCCAGTATGGCGTGGACCTGTTTCTCGACATTCACGGCGATGAAGAGATTCCCTATGTGTTCACCGCCGGCTGCGAGGGCAACCCGGGCTACACCCCACGGATCGCCGAGCTGGAACAGCATTTTCGTAGCCACCTGAGTGCCCTCACCCGGGACTTCCAGACCACCCACGGCTACACCCGCGACCTGCCCGGCGAAGCCAACATGACCCTGGCCTGCAACAGCGTCGGCCAGCAATACGACTGCCTGTCGCTGACCCTGGAAATGCCTTTCAAGGACAACGACGACGCCCCGGACGCCCGTACCGGCTGGTCGGGCAAACGCTCGGCACAACTGGGCAAGGATGTGCTGAGCAGCATCGCCGATATCGTCGGGCGCCTGCGCTAGCGCTGGAACTGTTTACCTGGCGCGGCCATCGAACTCTGGAAGCCGCCCTTGCGGGAGCCGGCCTGCCGACTCCCGCAAAAGGCCACAGCAAGAGAGCCCATCGTGGGCCGCCGTACCGGACAAGGATTGCTCATGACTGCCCTCACCTCCCACGCCCCTACCCGACCGGGGCGCCTGGAACAGATGTCGACCCGCATCGCCTTCTTCATCGCCGGCTTCGGCGTCGCCGCCTGGGCCCCGCTGGTGCCCTATGCCAAGGCCCGCACCGGGCTCGACGAAGGTACCCTCGGCCTGCTGCTGTTGTGCCTCGGCGTCGGTTCGATCATCGCCATGCCGCTGGCCGGTGCCCTGGCCGGGCGCTTCGGCTGCCGCCGCGTGCTGACCATCGGCACGTTGCTGATCTGCGCCGCCCTGCCGCTGCTGGCGACCGTCAGCTCGGTGCCCTGGCTGGTGATCAGCCTGTTCCTGTTCGGCGCCGGGCTCGGCACGGTGGACTCTACCGTCAACCTGCAGGCGGTGATCGTCGAGCGGGCCAGCGGCAAGACCATGATGTCGGGCTTTCATGGCCTGTTCAGTCTCGGCGGCATCGCCGGTGCGGCCGGGGTCAGCGCCCTGCTCGGCCTGGGCCTGTCACCGCTGGGCGCCATCGGCGTGGTCATCCTGTTCCTGCTGCTGTCGCTGCTCAAGGCCGCCCCTCACCTGCTGCCCTATGGCAGTGAGAGCACTGGCCCGGCCTTCGCCGTACCCCACGGCGTGGTACTGTTCATCGGCCTGCTGTGCTTTATCGTGTTCCTCGCCGAGGGGGCGATGCTGGACTGGAGCGCGGTGTTCCTCAGCGCCGAGCGCCAGGTACCGGACGCCTATGCCGGGCTCGGCTATGCCGCCTTCGCCCTGACCATGACGCTCGGCCGGCTGACCGGCGATGCCATCGTCCGGCGCCTGGGGGCGAAACGGGTGATCGTGCTGGGCGGCATCACCGCGGCCGCCGGACTGGCCCTGGCCACCCTGACCCCGGCCTGGGAAGCGGCGCTGGTCGGTTATGCCCTGGTCGGTGCCGGCTGTTCGAACATCGTGCCGGTGCTGTACACCGCCGTGGGCAAGCAGAAGGTCATGCCGGAAAGTATCGCCGTGCCGGCGATCACCACCCTGGGCTATGCGGGAATCCTGGCGGGGCCGGCAGCGATCGGCTTCATCGCCCACGCCAGCAGCCTGAACCTGGCGTTCCTGCTGATTGCGCTGATGCTGGTGGGCGTGGCGATCAGCGGCAGGATCCTGCGGGTCTGAAGTTTTCCTATCCTGTAGGGCAGCGCCTCCCGGGCTTCGACCCGGGAGGCGAACCGGTCAGAAGCCGACGCTCGCTTGCACGAAGAACGTCCTTGGCTCACCCGCGTAGATCCCCGCGTTATTGTCGCTGGAGCGGGTGAAGTAGCGCTGGTCGAACACGTTGCGCACTCCCGCCCCCAGCTTCAGGTTCGACAACTGTGCACCGAAGTCATACGCCCCACGCACGTCCCAGGTCATGTAGCCGGGAATGTTGCCGTACTGTCCGTCAGCGGTCGGCTGGGTGATGTAGTTGCCGTTGAAGCTGCCGTCGGCATTGGTGCCGGTCCCCGGTGCACGCTGGGCCGACTGGGCGAAACCGTCGAGGTTGTAGGTCCAGCGGTTGATCGCATAACGCAGTCCGAGGTTGAGCACCTGGCGTGAATACAGCGGCAGGTCACGATCCTTGAACCCTGGAATGTCGCCCTGGGAGGTCGCCTTGGTGTAGGTGTAGCCGGCATTCGCGGTCAGGCCGTCGAGTGCCGGGTTCAGCGCCGACAGATCGTAGTGCACGGACGTCTCGATCCCCTGGTGCCTGGTCGCCCCCAGGTTGGTCCAGCCCACATCGTTGCTGACGTACTGCAGCTCATCGGCGAAGTCGATGTAGAACAGCGTCACCTCTCCCCCCCAGATGCCGCTGTCATAACGTGTGCCCAGCTCGTAGGTCTTGGCCTTTTCCGGCCGCAGGCCATTGGCGGTACTGTCGCCGTTGCCGCCCTGGGCCACCTGGAAGTACTGCAGGCTGCCGAACGAGGTCTCGTAGTTGGCGAACAGCTTCCACGCATCGGAGAGGTGGTACATCACGCTCAGCGCCGGCAGCGGCTCGTTGCTCTCGACACCGCGGTTCTTCTCCTGGACCCGCACGCCGTTCGTGCCCGGCACCGGACGATCATGCCAGTCGGTGTTGATCCGCTCGAAACGGATACCCGGGGTGATGGTCCACTTGCCCACGTCGATCTTGTCGTCGATGTAGAAGGCATTGGCCTCGGTGCCACCGGTACGGTCCTGGTAGATATGGCCGTCGGACGTCGGGGTCACGGTCGGTACGTTGTTGACCAGCGCCAGCCGGCTGGTCGACTCGTGCATCGCTTCGCGCAGGTAGCGGTAGCCGACGCTGACTTCCTGGCTGGTCTCGCCCAGTTCGAACACCCGCGAGGCCCGTGGCTCGACGCCAAGGGTGTAGTAGCTGCGCGGGAAGGAACCGAGGGTCTTCTGGTCACGGGCAGCGATGTTGCTGCCACGGAAACTGTCGGTGTAGTAGGTCAGCACCTCGACCTGGGTCTGGTCATCCACCTGCCGCTTGTACTTGAAGGAGATGTCCTTGCGCCGACCGGTGAAATTGTCATGGTCGCGCACGGACTGGTACGGCTTGGCATCATACTGTTGCTGGGTCAGGCCGCCGGGCATGTCCGCGTTGGCATCGTAGTAGTGCAGGTTCAGCGAAAAATCGTCGACATCGGTCGGCGCCCAGTGGGTCTTGAGCAGCACGTCGTTGATGTCGTTGCCGTTGTTGCTCTCGCGGTAGCCCTGGCCTTTCACCCCGGAATACAGCAAGGCTGCGCCGAAACCATTATCGGCGGTACCGCCGAGGAACGCCGTGTCCAGGTGCTTGACGCCACCGTAGCGGGTGGTTTCCAGGGTGGTGCCGACTTCGCCGGAGAATTTCTGCGGGATCGCCCGGGTCACGAAGTTGATCACCCCGCCGACGTTCTGCGGTCCGTAGCGCACGGAGCCGGCCCCTCGCACCACATCGATGCTGTCCAGGTTGCCGACCGAAACCGGCGCCATCGACAGCTGTGGCTGGCCATACGGCGCGAAGGCCGCCGGTACGCCATCGATCAGCACGGTGGAGCGTGGCGACAGCCGTGAAGTCAGGCCGCGCACACCGACATTGAGGGAAATGTCGCTGCCACCGGTGCCGTTGTTTTCCTGCACCTGCACGCCGGGCACGGTCTTGAGCGCGTCCTTCACGTTCATCGCGCCCTGCTCGATCATTGCCTGGCGGCGGACCACGGTGCGCGCGCCCGGATGGTTCTGCACGATCGCCTGGTCGGCGTCACCGAGCCAGTCACCCACCACCTTGACGTCCAGCGGTGCCAGTTCCAGCGAGCCGCTGGCGGCCGGAGTGGCCGGACGCAGGGTCACCGAACCGTCCTGCAGGTCGTAGTCCAGGCCGCTGCCGCGCAAGAGCACGTTCAGCGCCTCCTCCGGCGACAGGTTGCCGTCCACCGCAGGGGCCTGCTTGCCGGCCACCAGTTGCGGATTGAAGAACACTTGCAAAGAGGTCTGCTGACCCAACTGGCTCAAGGCCGACGCCAGCGGCTGGGCCTGGATATGAATGGCGGTATCGGCCCGGGCCGCCTGGCTCAGGGTCGCCACGCCGGTCACCGCCAGCACCAGGGCCAGGGCCTGGGAGCTGGGCAGTGCACTACGGATCGCCTGGTAAAGCGCGTTGGGTTTATTGTTGTTCACGTCTGACCTTGTCCTGTTGTTCGCCAATAGATGCGAGCGTTAATGCAAACCAGTTGCAGTTGGACAGAAGACGACGAACTCGAAAAAAACCTGAATCTATTTTGAAATTATTTCCTGCGAGCCGTCGGCACGGCTGCGCACGGCCACCGGCAGGATGTTCGGCAGGGCCTTGAGCAAGGCATCGGTGTCGTTGAGCTTGAACACGCTGGTCAGGCGCAGATTGCCCACCGCCGGGTTCGCCACCGTCAACGGCCTGTCCCGGTAGCGCGAGACCTCGGCGACCACGTCGGCCAGGCTGGCGTTGTTGAACACCAGCTTGCCGCTGCGCCAGGCGGTCAGCTCCCCGGGGTCGACCGCCTGGGCCGCCGCGACATTTCCCTGGGCATCGACCCGCGTCCCGAGGCCTGCGGTGAGGCTTACGAACTCGTCGTCCCGGGCGTTGCGCCCCTGGACCCTGACCGTCCCCGCCTCGACCACCACCCGCGTCTGCGTCGGATCGCGACGCACGTCGAAGCGGGTCCCGGTCACCGTCACCTTGCCGACGCCGGTCTGCACCACGAACGGCCGGCTGCTGTCGTGCTCGACGCTGAACAGCGCCTCGCCCTGCTCCAGCTCGACGGAACGCCGATCGCGTTCATAGCTCACCCGCACCCGGCTGCGGCTGTTGAGATCGATCACCGAACCATCGGGCAGGGCCACCTGGCGACGCTCGCCGAGCACCGTGGCGAAGGTCGCACTGTAGGGCGCCGGATGATTCAGCCCGCTGAACAGGCCCAGCCCGACGGCGACCGCCAGCACTCCGGCGGCCACCGCATAACGCAGCAGCGGCCGGCGCCGCGAACGCTCCGGCGGCACCTCGCAGAGTGCCTGCAGGCGTGCCCGGGGCAACAGGTCGGTGGCACTCCAGAGCCCCTGGAGCAGGTCGAACTCCTCCTGGTGCAGCGGGTGCCGGTTACGCCAGGCATCGAACTCGGCCTGCTGCACGGCGCTCAGCGGCGCCTCCTGGACACGCACGAACCAGGCGGCGGCCTCCTCACGCACCGTGTTGGCATCGCAGGTGCAATCACGGGTATCCATCATGGAAAGTCCTGTCCGAATGAAGTTTGCATCGCCTCGCCCATCATTGCCCCGGCTCGTCCAGACGCTCGCGCAGATGCCGCAGGGTGCGGATCATATACTTCTCGACCATGTTCTTGGACAGCCCCAGGCGTTCGGCGATCTCGGCCTGGCTCAGGCCCTCGATCTTCTGCCAGACAAACGCCTTGCGACAGTTGACGGGCAACTCGGCCAATGCCCGCTCGATGGAGTCGGCCAGCTGGATGGCGTGCATGAAATGCTCCGGGTCGCCGCTGGGCGGCGCACTGTGATCGATCGCGTCCAGTTCCAGGGCGCCGCGCCGGTCTTCGCGGCGATAGGCATCCACCGCGATGTTGCGCGCGGTCTGGTGCAGGTAGGCGCGCGGCTGCTCGACGCTGTCGGCCCGGCTTTCCAATACCCGCACGAACGTATCGTGAGCCAGGTCCTCGGCTTTCTGACGGTTGCGCAGTCGGCGGGTCCAGGTGCCGATCAATTCTTCGTAGTGCTCGAAAAAGCCGGGTCTGCGAGGTGGCTGGAGGTTCATGGCGACGGGCGATGAAGGCGGGGCGTGAATAATAATGCTTCCTATTAATACCCGCAATTCATTACAAACGCCGAGCGGACAAGCCGGCGTTAATTGGAAACATTCTTGCTTAGCGCAACGGCTCTGCTATAGCTAAACCCACTCACCTTTTCTAGTAGGGCAACGGAATGCCAGCGATCGGGACCTGCCGGTAAACACCGCCCTCGTATCTGGAGGAAATGGAATGGCTACGGCGAAAAAGATGAGTGTCATACAACTGACCATGCTCACCGCGGTAAACATGCTTGGCTCCGGCATCGTGCTGCTGCCGACCAAGCTGGCGGAGGTGGGCGGCATCTCGATCCTGTCGTGGCTGGTCACCGCCACCGGCTCCCTGGCCCTGGCCTACGCCTTCGCCCGCTGCGGCATGCTCAGCCGCAAGACCGGCGGCATGGGCGGCTACGCCGAATACACCTTCGGCAAGGGCGGCAACTACATCACCAACTACACCTACGGCCTGTCGCTGCTGATCGCCAACGTGGCGATCTCGATCACCGCGGTCGGCTACATCCAGACCCTGTTCCACCTCACCCTCACGCCGGTGCAGATCTGCCTGGCCACCATCGCCCTGCTCTGGCTCACCACCTTCGCCAACTTCGGCGGCGCCAGCATCACCGGGCGCATCGGTGCGGTGACGGTCTGGGGCGTGATCGCGCCGGTGCTGTTCATTTCCACCGCGGGCTGGTTCTGGTTCGACGGCGCCAGGTACATGGCGGCCTGGAACCCCCACGACCTGAACTGGTGGCAGGCGGCCAATGCCTCGGTAGCCATTACCCTGTGGGCCTTCCTCGGCCTGGAGTCGGCCTGCGCCAACACCGATGCGGTGGAAAACCCCGAGCGTAACGTGCCCATCGCCGTGCTCGGCGGCACCCTCGGCGCGGCGGTCATCTACATCGCCTCCACCAATGCCATCGCCGGCATCGTCGACAATGCCGCGCTGGTCTCCTCCACCGCGCCGTTCGGCCTGGCCTTCGCGCAACTGTTCACGCCGACGGTGGGCAACGTGGTGATGGGCCTGATGGTGATCGCCTGCGTCGGCTCGCTGCTCGGCTGGCAGTTCACCATCGCCCAGGTGTTCAAGAGTTCCGCCGACACCGGCTACTTCATCCCGGTGTTCGCCAAGGTCAACAAGGCCGGTACGCCGATCATCGGCATGCTGATCCTGCTGGCGGCGCAGACCGCCATCGGGCTGCTGACCATCAGCCCGGACCTGTCCAAGCAATTCGATGTGCTGGTGAACCTGGCGGTGGTGACCAACCTGGTGCCGTACATCCTGTCGATGGCCGCGCTGATGACCATCCAGAAAGCCGCCAACGTGCCGCCGGGCAAGGCCCTGGCCTCGAACATCGTCGCCCTGATCGCCGCGGCCTACAGCTACCTGGCGCTGTTCAGCTCCGGTGAGCAGGCGCTGATGTGGGGCGGGCTGGCGACCTTCTTCGGCTATACCCTGTTCGGCTTCGTCAACAACCGTCTGATTCGCCTGGAAACCGAAGGCCGCGTCAGCGTGCCGGTGCAATCGGTCAGCGCCCGGCACATCAGCCATGAAGAGCGGGCCGCGTCCCGCCTGGAGACCCTCCATGAGTGAGCCCCGGAGCAACCTCGGCATGCTGGCCCTGCTGGTCAGCACCGCCCCCGACAAACGCACCGTGTTCGGCCGTGCCCTTGGCCAGCTGATCACCGAAGTGGAAGAACGCTCGATCAGCGTGCTGCTGTCCGAGTCACTGCCCGACGCCACCGCCATTCTCCGTTCGGACCCGGCCATCCAGTGCCTGCTGCTGAACTGGGGCATGGACCACAGCGAAGGCCACCAGCAGTGCATCGACCTGCTGCACAACCTGCGCGAACGCAACACCCGGGTACCGGTGTTCCTGATCAGCGACCGCAGCACCGCCAGCAATATTCCGCTGGTGGTGATGCAGCACGCCGACGATTTCATCTGGCTGCCGGAAGACACCAGCCGCTTCCTCAGCGGCCGTATCCTGGCGGCCATCGAACGCTACCGCCAGGCCGTGCTGCCGCCGATGCTCGGGGCGCTGCTGCGCTTCTCGCGCTCCTACGAATACTCCTGGCACACCCCGGGCCATGCCGGCGGCACGGCGTTCCTCAAGAGCACCGCGGGCCGGGCCTTCTACGAGTACTTCGGCGAGAACCTGCTGCGCTCGGACCTGTCGATCTCGGTCGGCGAACTCGGCTCGCTGCTCGACCACTCCGGCCCCATCGGCCAGGGCGAGCGCTACGCCGCCAAGGTCTTCGGCGCGCATCGCACCTACTACGTCACCAACGGTTCCTCGACCTCGAACCGGGTGATCCTGATGGCCAGCGTCACCCGCAACCAGATCGCCCTCTGCGACCGCAACTGCCACAAGTCCGCCGAGCACGCCATGACCCTGTCCGGCGCGCTGCCCACCTACCTGCAGCCGACCCGCAACCGCTACGGCATCATCGGCCCGATCCTGCCGCAAACCCTGGAAGCCGGGGCCATCCGCGAGGCCATTGCGCGCAACCCGCTGGTCAAGCCCGGCATCGACCGGACGCCGATGCACGCGATCATCACCAACTCCACCTACGACGGCCTGTGCTACAACGTCACCCGCGTCGAGGAACTGCTCGGTGCCAGCGTCGACCGCCTGCATTTCGACGAGGCCTGGTACGGCTACGCCCGTTTCAATCCGCTGTACAAGGACCGCTTCGCCATGCACGGCGACCCGGACGAACACAACGCCGACAAGCCCACGGTGTTCGCCACCCAGTCCACCCACAAGCTGCTCGCGGCCCTCTCCCAGGCCTCGATGATCCACGTGCGCAACGGCCGCAAGGCCATCAGCCACGCACGCTTCAACGAGTCGTTCATGATGCATGCCTCGACCTCGCCGAACTACGCGATCATGGCTTCGTGCGACGTCAGCTCGGCGATGATGAGCGCGCCCAGCGGGCAGATCCTCACCAACGAATCGATCGAGGAAGCGATCTCCTTCCGCCAGGTGATCGCACGCATGCATGCCGACCTGGCCAGCCAGGGGCAGTGGTTCTTCTCCTGCTGGCAGCCACCGTCGGCAAAGGTCGACGGCCAGACCGTGGACTTCCACAAGGTCGATCCGGCCCGCCTCAAGAGCGAGCCGCAGCATTGGGTACTGCACCCGAACGAGCTGTGGCACGGCTTCGGCGACATCGAGGACGGCTACTGCATGCTCGACCCGATCAAGGTGTCGGTGCTCACCCCCGGCATGGGCGACGACGGCAAGCTGCTGCCGTTCGGCATCCCCGCCTGCGTGCTCAGCGCCTACCTGTCGCGCCAGGGCATCGTGGTGGAGAAGACCACCGACTTCACCATTCTCTTCCTGTTCTCCATCGGCATCACCAAGGGCAAGTGGGGCACGCTGGTCAACGCCCTGCTCGACTTCAAGCGCGACTACGACACCAACCTCGACCTGGAACTGTGCCTGCCCGACCTCGCCCAGGCGCACCCGGACCAGTACCAGCACCTGGGCCTGAAGGACCTGTGCGAGCGGATCTTCCAGGCCATGAAGCAGCACAGCACCACCAGCGCCATGGCCAACGCCTTCGCCGCCTTGCCCAAGGCGGTGTACAGCCCGGTGGAGGCCTACGAAAAACTGGTGAAGGACGAGGTGGAGCTGGTGACGCTGGAAGAAGCCACCAACCGCGTGGTCGCCACCGGTATCGTGCCCTACCCGCCCGGCATCCCGCTGTTGATGCCCGGTGAAAACGCCGGACCGCTGGACGGCCCGCAACTGACCTACCTGCGCGCCCTGGAGAGTTTCGACCGGGCGTTCCCGGCCTTCGCCCATGACACCCACGGCATCGAGAGCCAGGGCGGGGTGTACCGGCTGCTGGTCATCAAGTAGGGGAGTTGACGGCGCTTGCCGGTAGCCGATGCTACCGGCAGGCGCCGGTCAGGCAAGCGGCCCTTGCCAGGGGTAATCCGCGGGTTCGAAGCGTTCGCGGGTGTCCATCCGGACATTGCGCAGCCTCACGGTTTCCAGGTGCGAGGCGTACAGTTTTTCCGAGAAGTAGGTGCCCAGCAACGAGCGACGGTGCCCGCCGCCGATGTTCAGAGTGCCCGCATGCACCAGGTCGGCATCGAATACCAGGATGTCACCCGCCCGGCCGCAAAGCTGCACGGCGCCGGACTCGTCACTGAAGTCGACCGGTGGCGCTGCCGGCTGCGGGCGATGGCTGCCGGGGACGATCCGCGTCGCGCCGTTGTGCGGGCCGTAGTCGTCCAGATAGGCCAGGAAGTTGACGGTGTCGCCTGGCCGCAGTGCCGACAGGTCGCGGTGCAACTGCTGCTGACCGCCACCGGCCAGCGGTTCGCGGCCCTCCACCTGGGACAGGAAGAACCGCTCGCCGATCAACTCGCCAACGGCCGCCAGCACCTGTGGCAGATGGCAGACCGCCTGAACCTTCGGCTCCAGGTCCAGCAGCGAATGCCGCCAGTCCATGCCTCGCGGCACCGGCCATTGCGCCGAAGGGATGATACCCGCGTCGAACACCACGCGAAGCTCATCCAGCCACGGCGTCGGGATCGCCTGACGCAGCAGGACATGGCCGTCCCGAAGCAGTTGCTTGCGGTCAATCATCAGGGTCCGGGCTCCGTCAGTTCGATTCCATTGCCAGCAATGTCCGGAACTGCGCGGCGCTCGTCAAGCGGTCGCATCCACCTCGCCTTCGGGCCGCGCCACCGCGGCCCGGGAGCGCCAGGCAAACACCAGCACCATCACCAGGCCCAGTACCGCCATCGCCGCCCCCGCCAGGGAGATCGCCGGATAACCCAGCCCGGCATTGATCACCGCCCCACCCAGCGCGGCACCGATGGCGTTGCCGAAGTTGAATGCACCGATGTTCACCGCGGAGGCCAGGTTGGGCGCATCCTTGGCCGCTTCCATCACGCGCATCTGCAACGGCGGGACCAGGGCAAAACTGGCGATACCCCAGACCAGAATAGCCACTGCGGCCGGCAACGGCCAACGCACCAGCACCGAGAACGCCAGCAACACACCGATCAGCACCATCAGCGAGACGATCAGCGTACGGTCGATCGAGCGATCCGCCGCCTTGCCGCCCCACATGTTGCCCAGGGTCAGGCCCACGCCGAACAGCACCAGCATGCCGGTAATGAAGCTGGTCGATGCATGGGTCTCACTGCTCAGGATCGGCGCGATGTAGGTGAACACGGTGAACATCGCCGCCGAGCCGACCACCGTCAGCGCCAACGCCGACAGCACCGGCCCTCGCCCCAGCACGCGAATCTCGGCCAGCACGCCGTCGTTCTTCGGCAACGGCAGATTGGGCAGGGCGAACCACAGCGAAACCATCGCCACCAGGCCCAGGGCGGCAATGCCCCAGAACGCCGTGCGCCAGCCCATCAGCTCACCGAACCAGGTCGCCAACGGCACGCCACCGATGGTTGCCAGGGTCAGCCCCATGAACATCGCCGCCACCGCGCCCGCGCGCTTGTCCGGCGGGACCACGCTGGCCGCGACGATCGAGCCGACGCCGAAGAACGCGCCGTGGTTGAGCGAGGTCACCACCCGGGCGACCAGCAGGCTTTCGTAACTGGTGGCCAGCGCCGACATCAGGTTGCCGAGGGCGAAAATCGCCATCAGGCCGATCAGCAGGTAACGCCGCGGCACCCTGACCGTGGCCAGGGTCATCAGCGGCGCACCGATCAGCACACCCATCGCATAGGCACTGACCAGCAGCCCGGCTGCGGGAATCGAAACACCGAGATCGGCCGCGATGCTCGGCAACATGCCCATGGGGGCGAACTCCGTGACACCGATGCCGAAGGCACCGATGGAGAGAGCTACAAGGGGGGGATTGATACGCATGGTTGACTCCTCATCTGTGCCGCAAATGCTACAATTCGTAACTTCCTGGCAGTAGTCCATCTTCACGACAATCACCTTTGCTTGCGAGGCACAAATGGATTTCAACGGCCGATCCGGCGAAATGGAGGTGTTCGTCAAGGTGGCGCAGGCCGGCAGCCTGTCGGCCGCCGCGCGGGCCCTGGGCCTGACCCCGTCGGCAGTGAGCCGGATCATCGCCCGCACCGAACAGCGCATCGGCACCCGCCTGCTGCTGCGTACCACCCGCGCCATCACCTTCACCGCCGAGGGCGAGGCGTACCTGCGCGGTGCACGGCGCATCCTGGCCGACATGGATGAAGTGGAGGAAGCGATCACCGACCAGGGCGTGCCAAGGGGGCGGCTGCGGGTCAGTGCGGCACTGGCCCATGGGCGACTGACCGTGGTACCGCTGATCGCGGCCTTCAGCGCCCGCTACCCGAAGATCCTGGTCGACCTCATGCTCGGCGACGAGGTCGTCGACATCCTCGGCGGCCAGGCCGATGTCGCCCTGCGCTTCGGCCATCTGCCCGACAGCCCCCTGAGCGCCCGCTGCATCGGCGAAACCGGCCAGGTCGTGGTCGCTTCACCCGAGTATCTGGAACGCCACGGCGTTCCCCGCGAACCGGAAGACCTGCTCAAGCACAACTGCCTGCGCTTCAGCTTCCGCCGGGCCGAGCCCGACTGGCCGTTTCTGCGCGATGGACAGCATTTCTCACTGAAGATCGCCGGCAATATCGAATGCAGCAGCGGCGAGGCATTGACCCAACTGGCCCTGCTCGGCGCCGGTATCGCGCGCATCGGTGCCTTTTCGGTAGCCGACGAGTTGAAAAGCGGTCGGCTGGTACCGCTGCTGGAGGCTTACAACCCCGGGGACCGCGAGCCGATCCATGCGGTGTTCGTCGGGGGGACGGCGATGACGGCCCGGGTCCGGGTGTTCGTGGATTTCCTGCTGGAGCACCACAGGATGTGAGGGTCAATCGCCGACCAGTTCCCGGGCAATCGCTGCCAACTGCCCCCCCACGCGGGTCTTCAGGATCTCGATGAAGCGGGTGATTTTCGCGTCGACGAACTGCCGTGAGGAGTAGACGGCATACACGTTGCGCTCCTGCGTATGGTAGTCCGGCAACACCCGCACCAGCCTGCCCGAACGCAGCTCGTCAATCGCCGAGAAGCCCGCCAGCAGGCCGATGCCCGCGCCTTCGCGCACCGCCACCGCCATGGCCTCCATGTCGTTGACACTGAAGCTCGCCCCGGCCGGCACGAAGGTCGTGCTGCCGGCCTTGCTGCTCAACTGCCATTCATCCCGGGCGTAATCGACGGTGCCCAGCAGCAGGCATGAGTGATCGACCAGATCCTCCGGTTGCGCGGGAACCCCATGCGTCGCCAGGTATTCGGGGGACGCGACCAGCACACAGTGGCTGACCCCGACTTTCTGGCTGACGTAGGCCGAGTCCGGCAGCGTCCGGGCGATCAGGATCGACAGGTCCAACTGGTCCTCCAGCAGGTTGGGCATGCGCTGGGACAGCAGCAGATCGACCGAGACTTGCGGGTAGTCCTGGCGATAGCCGAGCACGGCCTGGGTCACCAGGTGGCGGGCCAGCCCCGGCACGCAATGCACCCGCAACGTGCCCCTGGGCTCCTGCAGCGCACTGCCGGCCTCCGCCTCCGCGTGTTCAAGGTCGGCCAGGATCGCCGTGCAGCGCTCATAGAACCGGCGACCGGCATCGGTGACCGACAGACGCCGCGTCGAACGCTGCAGCAGGCGGGTGTTGAGCAGCGACTCGAGCGCGGAAACGGCCCGCGACACATTGCCCACCGTCGAATCGAGGTGGTTCGCCACGGCGGTGAAGCTGCCCATCTCGACCACCTTCACGTACACCACCATGTTCGCAAACTTGTCCATGCCTAACCTCCCGATGCCCGTGCCCGGCGTGTTCGATCGATGCCATGCAGCAAGCCCGGACGGCAAGTGACGGCGGTTGGGGGCTGAGAGTACCGCATATCGCCCGGCGGATATTTCCTCTGTGCACAACAGTGCTTTCCTCCCGCCCGGCTAAATCAACGGGGTGGTCCTCCATAGACTGGATTGCACGGATCGCCTGAACGGCCTCCTCGACCCGCCGCAGCAGCGCGCAGTCCATTCCCGACATTAATGAAGGCCACAGTAATGAATACGACCTACGACTCGCTCTACCTTTTCATCGGCGGTGAATGGATCGGCACCGACGGCCGGGCGACCGCCGCCGTCATCAACCCGGCCACCGAAACCGAAATAGGCCGGGTACCGCTGGCCACCCTCGCCGACCTGGATCGTGCCCTCGACGTCGCGCAACAGAGTTTCACCACCTGGCGCCAGACCGTGCCCGACCAGCGCGCCAAGGTACTCAAGCGGGCCGCCGACCTGATCCTGGAGCGGGCCGCGCATATCGCCGCACAAATGACCCTGGAGGAAGGCAAGCCGCTTGCCGAGGCGATGGATGAAGTCACCCGGGCCGCCGAGTACTTCGAATGGTTCGCCGAAAGCGCCCGGCGTATCGACGGGCGTGTGGTGCCGGCCAACCGGCCGGGCGTGCTGCAACTGGTCAAGCGCCAGGCGATCGGCCCGGTGGCCGCCTTCACCCCGTGGAACTTCCCGGCGATCACCCCGGCCCGCAAGCTTTCGGCAGCCCTGGCAGCCGGCTGCAGCGTCATTCTCAAGCCCGGCGAGGAAAGCCCCTCCACCGCTCTGGCGCTGGCCCGGGCCCTCGACGACGCCGGCCTGCCCAAGGGTGTGCTGCAGGTGGTGTTCGGCGTGCCGGACCAGGTCTCCAGCCACCTGATCGCCTCGCCGGTCATCCGCAAGGTGACCTTCACCGGTTCGGTACCGATCGGCCGCCTGCTGTCCGCCCGAGCGGCCGAGGGGGTCAAGCCGATCACCCTCGAACTGGGCGGCCACGGGCCGGTGCTGGTATTCGACGACGCCGATGTGCAAAAGGCCGCCCTGGAAGGCGTGGCGAACCGCTTTCGCGGCACCGGCCAGGTGTGCATTTCCTCCACCCGCTTCCTGATCCAGCGCGGCGTGTACCAGCCGTTCGTCGATGCATTCGTGACCGCGACCCAGGCCCTGCGCATCGGCAATGGCCTGGATCCCCGGACCCAGGTCGGGCCGCTCGCCAACCCGAGGCAACTGGCCAAGATGGAAGAGCTGGTCGCCGATGCGGTCGCCAAGGGCGCGCGGGTGCTCGCCGGCGGAGAGCCGCTGCCAGGCCCCGGTTTCTTCTTCGCACCCACGGTGCTGGTCGATGTGCCCATGGAGGCGCGGGTCATGCACGAAGAACCCTTTGGCCCCATCGCCATCCTGATGCCGTTCGATCAGTTGGCCGACGGACTGGCAGAAGCCAATCGCCTGCCCTACGGACTGTCCGCCTACGCCTTCACCCGCGATGCCCGCACCGCCATCGACGTCGCCGATGGGCTGGAAGCCGGCATGATCGGCATCAACCAGTACCGCATCGTCGCCACCGAGCTGCCGTTCGGCGGCCTGAAGGAAAGCGGCCACGGTTCGGAAGGAGGAATCGAAGGCATCGAACACTACCTCACTCACAAATTCATCAGCCAGATCTGAGGAAAACCGACCATGAAAGCCATTACCTTCGAAACCTTCGGTGACGCCGACGTCCTGGAACTGACCGACGTGCAACGCCCCGAAGTACGTCCCACGGACCTGCTGGTGCGGGTCTACGCAGCCGGCGTCAACCGCGCCGACCTGACCCACCGCAAGGGCGGCTACGGCCGTCCGGACTTTGGCGACTCGTCGCTCATCGGCCTTGAAATCGCCGGGGAAGTCATCGAGATCGGCAGCGACGTCGTCGGCTACAAGGTCGGCGACCGGGTGATGGGCGTCGTCGGGGGTGGCGCCTATGCCGAGCTGGCCCGCCTTCACTACCGCATGGCGATGCCGATTCCGGCGCAGTTGGACTATGTGCAGGCCGCCGCCATCCCCGAAGTCTTCGTCACCGCCCACGAAGCGATGCTCCACCTGGGCCGGCTGAAGCCCGGCGACTCGGTGCTGATCCATGCCGCCGCCGGCGGCGTGGGCTCCGCTGCGGTCCAACTGGCCTATGCCACGGGCGCCACCATTTACGCGACGACCGACGCCAGCAAGCTGTCGCGCGTCGAGCACCTGGGGGCCGACTTCGCCATCGACTACAAGGCCCGGGATTTCGCCGAGGTCATCGCGCAAAAGACCAACGGCCGGGGTGTCGACGTGGTCATCGACTTCATCGGCGAACCCTACTTCGCGCGCAACATCGCTTCGCTGGCCAATGGCGGAAGGCTGGTCCAGGTCGGCATCCTGGGCGGTGGCGGCAACGTGGCACTGAAGCTCGAAGACCTCCTCTACCGTCATCTGCAGATCATCGGCACGGTGATGAAGTCCCGTAGCCAGCATGAGAAGCAGGAGATGATCAGGCGTTTCCGCGAGCACTGGCTGGAGCGCTTCGAGGGCGGCGAAAGCCTGGAGCCGGTGGTCGACAGCACCTTCCCGCTGTCCCGTGCCGCCGATGCCCACCGCCGCATGGAGTCCGCTGAAAATATCGGCAAGATCATCCTGACGATGCAGCCCGAGGACCTGCTCCCGACCCGCAACGCCCAATGATTGCGGCGTTCATCCTTTGACCGCCGCGGCAGCGCCCCATGCACATGGGGCCCTTGCCAGGATGACGGACCCTGTTATCTACTCCGTCATCCCGACATGGAGCAGGCAGGCATTCGATGGACATCCAGTTTCTCGGTCACACACAACCCCACAACCCATCTTCAGGTACCTGCGACGAGTACAGCGTGAGCGCCATAACCCGCCTCGACGAACTGATCGAGGCCTACCGCACGCTCGCCGCCCAGCATCCCGGCTTCCTCCCGCTGTTCTCGCTCGATGACCTGCACCAGGCCCGCTACACCTCGGGGCATGCGCGCCACCACATCGACCTGGACGAGGCCACGCAAGAGGACATCGCCGGGCTGCCGGAGGAATGCTTCGAGCAGGGCGAATACCTGGGCTATCCGACGACGAAAGCCGAGTTCGCCATCTGCCGGCGCAACTTCACTCGTCGGGTTGCCGACGGCTCGTTCGAAGACGCTTGCGCCCATGGGCTCACCCTCGATGACGAGGCCATCCGGGAATGGGTCGCCTATCAGGACGACCCTGTGGCACTGCTCGACCAGCCGCTCTCGGCCCTGCTGGTTCCGGTCGAACATTCGTCCCAGGCGCTGGCGGCTTTTCCCAACGGCTATTTCGCCTGCGACCTGGGCCCGGCACAGAACCATGCGGTGGCGCGGCATTTCTCCCTCACGCAGGGCTATGAACTGATCGGCGTGGGCGCGGCCTACCTCGGCTTCCTCCGGGCAGAGCCGGCCGATGCAGCGGTGGCCGGCGCCGTGGCGAAGGATTTCTGTGCGCTCTACAACGTCACTGAAGAGAAACGGCAAGCCCTGGTTCCAGTGTTCGCCCAGGCGATCTGCGGCCGCCGGCATCTGTGGTTGCGCTACGTGGAGTGAACGCCGGCGACGGGCGCCATGGGTGACATCAACCCCAAGCTGTCCGTCTCTCCCACTGCGGATCAATTTTCATCAGTTCCAGGGTTTTCAACAGTTGTTGAAAACCATCACTCCAGTGAAAACCACTTGGCTGGGCAGACAGTCCAGATCAGCCATTCGGTTCATCCGTGTCGTTGGGTCACCCAGGCGCCCCAGAACAGACTGCTGAAGAAGCGCTGGCTCTCACCAAAACCGCACGCTTGCAGCAGCTCGCAAACCGCCGCCTCCGAACGGGGCGGCTCGGCGCCCTGCATGATCCGGGCAAGCTTGGCCTTGACTTCATCCGGGCTCGCGCCCTGCTGCCGCCAGCGCTCGGCCCAGGTCTTGAGCAGCAAGGGTTGCTCGGCATAGGCGTAGTGGTTGCAGGCCACGACGAAGGGGGCGCCGACTTTCAGGCGGGCCTGGATCGAACGCAGCAGCTGTTGCTTGGCTTCGTCACCGGGCACGTGATGCAGCACGCCGATCAATGTCGCGGCATCGAAGGGCTCGTCGACCGGGAGATCATCGACGGTACCCAGGAGCAACTGCGCCTTCCCAAGCACCCCGTGGGCCCCGAGGTTCGCGGCAGCAGTCTCCAGCATGGCTGACGATGGGTCCACACCCACGAAGGTCCACGACGGCTCCAATGCTCCCATGGTAATGATTTCCTGGGCCGTGCCGCCGACACCCACGACCAGCACGCGCGCCGCGCGTCCGGTCGAAAGGCTCGCAGCCAGTATGCAGGCGCTCAACTCGTGACAGGCATCGTAGCCCGCCAGGGCCACTCGGCTTTGAATGCCATACTCGGCGGCACGTGAGACATCGAACTTCGCACTGGCGCTGTGGGTTTGCGGTTTCATGAGGGCCTCCGTTTATCTTGAAACCACTCTATGCTGACGCAGATAATTACTGAAATTTATAATTTTTATTCATTTCATTCCCACAAGGAATAGGAAACCGAAACATGAACCGCCGCAAGAAAATCAGCCAGTTGCTCAAAGCCCACGCGAAAAAGGCCAGCGCCAAGCTGGCGCCGAAGAACAAGCCGAAATACATCAGCAAGGCCGACCGCCTGAAACTGGCCGAAGAGGCCAGCCAGGCGCAAACGCTTTCGCCCGAAAGCTGATCCAGGCCAATCGGGCGTCAGCGCGCCGCTGCCGATCTCAGGCGCTCTCCTTGAACATCGGCAGGGTGAAGCGGAACTCGGCGCCCTGCCCCGGCTCGCTGCTGGCAACGATCTTTCCGCCATGGGCATGGACGATGCCCTGGGTGATGTACAGACCAAGGCCGGTACCGGTCGGATTGCCCTCCTTCAGCGTCCAGTACCGGCTGAACACATGCGGCAGGTGTTCCTGGGCAATGCCCTCGCCGCTGTCACGCACGGTGAAGACGATGTCGTTGCCGGACGACTGCGCGCGCACCCCGACCGTACCCAGGCGCGGCGTGAACTTGATCGCATTGCCGACCAGGTTCGACAGCACCTGGAACAGCCGCTCGGGATCGGCATGGATACGCAGGTCGGGGTCGGCCTCGAAGGAAATGCTGATGTCCTTGTCGCGCGCCAGCGGCGCCAGCAGCGATTGCGCCTCCTCGAACATCTGCCCCACATCGAGCTTGCGCGGCTTGATGGTGTAGCGTCCGGCGTCGATCTTCGAGGTGTCGAGCAGGTCTTCCAGCAGCGTGTTCATGCGTCCGGCGGCCTGTTGCATGGTGTCGATGGCCGTGGAGATGCGCCGCGAGGTGTGCGGGCCGTCCGAACTGAAGGTCTTCTGCATCATGCCGCAGAGCATGGAAATCACCGTCATCGGGTTGCGCAGGTCGTGGGAGACCACGGCAACCAGATCATCGCGGGCGCGTACCGCCTCCTGCTCCCGCCGCACCTGCCGGGCCAGGTCGTTCTCCAGCGCCGAGCGACGCAGGTCGTTGGCCGCGAACAGGTCGCCGTGGCTCCACTTGGTGGAGATCCCGGCCATCTCGACCTTCCAGATCTCGAATGAGGTGCGCGGACGCAGGCGCAGGCCAGTCTCGGTGTTTTCCAGGTCCAGCGGCTTGCGTGGGTTGCCGCTCCAGTTGATGCTTTCCTTGACCTCCGGGCGAAACCACAGCACGCCGTTTTCCACCGGTTTGGGCAGGCTTATGGCGAGCACGCCGCTGGCCACCTGCTGATAGCCCGCCGCCGCTGGGTAGACACTGGACAGATGATGGCTGGCGAACACCGGCTCACCGCCGGCCTGCAACCACTGGTGCAAGGCACGGATTTCCTGCGGTTGCGGGCAGTTGCCATGGCAGTGCAACTGCTTGCCCTCGATGATCGCGACACCACCGGCATCGACCAGCTTCATCAGGGTCTGTGGCTCACGGGCCAGACCGTCGAAAACGTCTTGCGCTGAGTCGACCATCGCCTGGTTGAGCCGCGCCAGGGCCTCGACCTTGGCTTCGCGTTGGCGGCTGATCTCCAGCGCTTCCATGGCACTGATCTGCAACGATAGCACCTGGCCGATGGTCTGGCAGGCCACCCGCAGTTCGTGCGGGACGTGCAGCGGCTGGCGGTTGCCGCAACTGATCAGGCCCCAGAGCTGGTCGCCCTTGAGCAGGGAAATGCTCATCGACGACAGCACGCCCATGTTCTTCATGTACTGGCAGTGGATCGGCGACACACTGCGCAGGGTCGCGAAGCTAAGGTCCAGCGGCGCTTGCGTGTCGGGGCGCAGCCTGGGCACCAAGGGCACCGGTTCATAGTCGGCATTGGGAATGATCCGCAGCCAATTGGTGCGATACAGCTCGCGGGCCTGCTGGGGAATGTCGGACGCCGGGAAGAACAGCCCGTTGAACAGTTCCATGGACGGCGAAGACGCTTCGGCGATCACTTGGCCGTGGCCTTCTTCCTCGAAACGGTAGATCAGCACCCGGTCGTAGCCGGTCATTGCCTGCAGTTCCTTGACGCAGATGTCGTACAGCGCCTGCAGCGACGTCGCCGCCTGCAGCCGTTGCAGCATCCGCCCCAGATGGGTCTGGTTGCCGGCCACGTTGAGGGAACGGAAGTTCTCAACGTGGATTTCCAGCTCCAGGATCAGCACGCCATCATGCCGATGCAGCAAGCCCTCGAACGTGGTGCCGTTGAGGTGGAAATACAACGGCGGCGCATCGAAGAAGGCCGGTTGCTGCAACGCTTCGCGTACGGCCGCGGTGGGCTCGTCGCCGATCAGGCTGGCCAGGGGGTGGCCGATCAGTGTCTGCGGCGCACGGCCGAGCAGGGTTTCGACGTTGGCGCTGATCTGGATGATCTCCAGCGCCGGCTCGCCCAGGGTCAGCAGCAGGCCGTGGGGCTGGATGGCACCGGGGAAACGGATCGGTTCGTTGGCACAGTTGGCCAGCAACTCTTCGAATGCTTCCTGATCTTGCGGGCTCATGCCAGTACCTCCCGGCTTTCGAGCCAGTGCTCGAAACGGCTGAATGTGGAGTGTGCTGCCGTGACGACGGCCTCGCGCTCGACCGCGTCCAGGGGACGGCTGCCCAGGTACTCGATGAAATCGCGCCAGCGCCGCCCCGTGGCGTCGCCGTAGACCTGCAGAAACGCCGCGCCGCTGTCGGCCTCAAGGCCCAGGCGCCTGGACACTTCGCGGCGCAGGATCTGCCCGCCGAGCGTGGCCCCCTCCAGGACGTACAGCACGCCCAGGCAGGCGGCCCCGGAATCGATCCGCGGCAATGCCTGGCAGATCGGCAAACGGTCGATGGCCTCGGCCGACAGCCCCAGGCTGTGCAGGTCAGCGCGCAGGGTCTGTGCCTTGAGGCGCGGGGTGAGATCAAAATCGTCAGGGAGTGCGCTGCTGTTGCGCAGGGCCTGTTCCAGCGGCTGATAGAAGCCGTAGTAGGCCTGCATCAGTTGTTGAAAGGCATTGGAGTCAAAAGTATCGGAGAAAAAGGGGAGACGTTTTTCCAGTGCGATATGTCGTTCGGCCGTACCGGTTCGCAGTTCCTGCAAAACCGGGGGTACATGAACTTCGCGGGCCGTTGCTTGCATTTAGATCGCTCTTGGTGGGACCGCCGAAAGGCATGGGGAGGTGGCGGCGAATCGAATCAATCTATCACGGTAGACCACGACACTGACTCAATAGTTAGTTTTTCCTGTCGGAAAAACTGACAGCGCCCGAGTCGGACAAAGGCGATTTTTTTGAACTCCTCCGCCTACGCAAAACTCCATCGCTATGAGACCCCGTCAGCGAACAGGAGTGACCATGACGACCCAAGCCCTGCAAGGCACAGCTGGCGCCTCAGTGGACGAGCGCTGCTACAGCACCGACATCCCCGCGCGCCTCGACCGCCTGCCGTGGACCCGTTTCCACACCCTGCTGGTCCTGGCGCTGGGCATCACCTGGTTGCTCGACGGCCTGGAAGTGACCCTGGCCGGGGCCGTCTCCGGGGCCCTCAAGGACAGCCTGGCCATGAGCAATACCGAGATCGGCCTGGCCGGTGCCGCCTACATCGCCGGCGCGGTGCTCGGCGCGCTGTTCTTCGGCTGGCTGACCGACCGCCTCGGCCGGCGCAAGCTGTTCTTCATCACCCTGTTCCTGTACATCGGCGCCACAGCGGCCACGGCCTTTTCCTGGGATCTGTGGAGCTTTTTGCTGTTCCGTTTCCTCACCGGCGCCGGCATCGGCGGCGAATACACCGCGATCAACTCGACCATCCAGGAATTCACCCCGGCGCGCTACCGCGGCTGGGTCGACCTGACCATCAACGGCACCTTCTGGATCGGTGCCGCCCTGGGCGCCGTCGGCTCGGTGGTGCTGCTCGACCCGGCCGTGGCCGGCGGCGAACTCGGCTGGCGGCTGTGCTTCGGCATCGGCGCGGCACTCGGGCTGATCATCATGCTGATGCGCCTGTGGGTCCCGGAAAGCCCGCGCTGGCTGATGATCCACAACCAGCCGGAAGAAGCCGAGCGCATCGTCGCCAAGATCGAGCGCCATTACCGCGAGCGCGGCATCGAGGTGCCCCCGCTGCAGGAACCACCGCTGCGCCTGCACGCCCGTGATCACACGCCGTTGCGCGAGGTGTTCCACAGCCTGTTCGTCGACCACCGCCGCCGGGCTCTGGTCGGCCTGACCCTGCTGACCGCCCAGGCGTTCTTCTACAACGCGATCTTTTTCACCTATGCGCTGGTGCTCACCGACTTCTACGACGTGCCTTCGGCCCATATCGGCTGGTACCTGCTGCCCTTCGCCCTCGGCAACTTCTGCGGGCCGCTGTTGCTCGGACGACTGTTCGACGTGGTGGGCCGGCGCATCATGATCAGCAGCACCTACCTGATTTCCGGTGTGTTGCTGTGCCTGAGCGGCTACCTTTTCCAGCAGCAGTTGATCGACGCCACCCAGCAGACCATCGCCTGGGTGGTGATTTTCTTCTTCGCCTCGGCGGCGGCCAGTTCGGCCTACCTCACGGTGGCCGAGACCTTTCCGCTGGAGATCCGCGCGTTGGCCATCGCCGTGTTCTACGCCTTCGGCACCGGCCTGGGCGGTCTGATCGGCCCGACGCTGTTCGGCGCGCTGATCGAGACCGGGCAGCGGACCAATGTGCTGTATGGCTACCTGATCGGTGCGGCGTTAATGATCGGCGCGGCAGCAGTGCAGGCGATCTGGGGTGTGGCGGCAGAGCGGCGGTCGCTGGAGCATGTCGCCAGGCCACTGTCGCAGGTGAATGATTGAACGATCAGAAGCTCAACAGACCGCCAGTCGATTCCGGCCTGCTTCCTTTGCGCTGTAGAGCGCCTCGTCTGCGGCGTTGAGTAACGATTGCAGGGGATCCGCAACGGCTTGCCGAAGCTCGGTGACCCCCATGCTGATCGTGATATGGCCGTCAGGGCTGCTTTCGTGAGGGATATTGTGCTGGTTCAAGCGCTCGATCATCAGTTGCGCGACCACCGACGCCCCTTCGATCTCCGTATTGGGCAGAATGACCACCAGCTCCTCGCCGCCATAACGCGCAAGCAGGTCGCAGGGGCGACGAATGCACGTGGAAAGGACAGCGCTGACCGTTTGAAGGCATGCGTCGCCAGCAGGATGCCCATACCTGTCGTTGTACAGCTTGAAGTAATCGATATCGATCATCAGCAACGCCAACGGCGTCCTGTCCCGCTGGGCGCGATTGACTTCCATCAGCAGCCTTTCATCGAAACAACGCCGATTGGCGAGCCCCGTCAGCGCGTCATCCATCGCCATTCGAGCGAGCTGATGGTTTTTCTCCAGCAACTGGCTTTGCACGACCCGCAACTCTTCCTCGACGTGATTGCGGCGACGAATGTCGCAAATCAGCAGCACCCCGATGAATCCGGTCAGCATCAACAGTCCGGCCACCACCATGAATGACAGCATCGCTTCAAGACGCCATGCAGCCAACGCCTCATCCTTGCCAAGGGCGACTGTCGTCACCAGGGGCAGGGTTTCGCTTTTACGGAAAGCGTAGAGCCTGTCGACACCGTCCAGGCTGGAAGTGAACGAGGCATTTCCCACATTCCGATCAGCCAGATACTTCTCCCGAATGGGTGAGTTCGAGAAGCTGCGCGCCATGTCCTCCTCGCGAAACGGATAACGAACCAGTATCGAACCGTCGGTATACGACAAGCCAATTGCGCCGTCCCGCCCTACATCGATAGCTCCGAACAGCCGCAGGAAGTTTTCAATTCCCAGGGTGACCGCCACCACCCCGGCAAAGTCGCCTTTGCGATCATTGAAACGGCGGCTGATGGTGATCACCCACTCCTGTTTCAACCGGCAGCGAATGGGCGGGCCGATGAAGGGCTCCCGCGAGGGATCGTCACGATGGTGAATGAAGAAGGCCCGATCACTGCTGTTGAGGCCGGTCGGAATTGGCTGGCTGGATGACACCATCCAGCGACCTTGCCTGTCGTAGATGGTGATACCGCTCATCTGCGGCATAAGCGGCAATTGCCGACTGACCAGGGTGTTCAATCGCTCAATTTGCGCAGAATCGATCCCCTCGGTTTCCAGACGCTCGACCAGGCCCAGTAAAAGAAGCGAGCTTTGCCTGACGATGCCCTCCGAATACGTTGAAAGCGCTTGAGCCAGGTTCAATCCATGAACGTTGATTTCATCCAGCGCCTGTTCCCTGGAAGCGATCACCTTCCAGAAGGCCAGAGAGGCAAGGGAACAACCGATCACTGACAACAGAACTACAACAAGCTGGATGTCACGCTTCACGTCAATACCCGATGGAAATTCCGATTTCTCTGGCCGGCTGCTTGTGCCCTCGAGCCTTGGCAGGTTCCCACTGAGCGATCAGTTGATTCATGGTTAAAATAACTAACTGGTTCGATACTTTTGAAACTATAACCGACTGGCGTAGGATTGTCTGACAAAAATATGACAAAAACATGTATCACAACTGTCGCACAAGGAAGCCTCTGAAGCACGCCTCAATTGCAGCCATCCGGACATGCCTGAGTCGCCGCCCTCTACCATCACGGCCCCGTAGGGTCCGCCCGTTGGGGGCTGTTCAGCGTGTTTGCACCAGGCAAGGGCCTCAATCTCAACCTGAGCACCCACGCTCCGGCGTCACGCGTATCAGGTGCCTTGCGCAAAAGCTGCTCCCGGCCATAGCTGCACTCACGAAAACAATCCCAAACTATCATCCGTGGCAATCACCGCCCCCGTCACCGCCGCAGCCGTCACGCCTGCCGCCACAGCAACCGGCACCACCGAATCCCCCACCGAAGAGGACGGCGACGAACCTGAATCCCTCGATTCCGCTGGCCCCGACTCATTCGGCTCGCCAGTGAGTTCCCGGCCAAACGCCTCAACGTCACGCTTCGCCTCCTCCACCGTATCAAGCACCAGCGTCCGCAAGCTCGTCGTGACATCCGTCGCCCAGTAAATCAGCAGATCCAGCGGATTGTCCCGGCTTCCCGGCAACCGATCGTCCACCGTCGTCGTGCGACCCGGCTCATTGGCGTATCGCGACGAGGACGAATAATCCCGATCCGGGGTATATGGCCGGTCATCATCCCGGCGAGCCGCCCGGGCCAGCGAGGCTAGATGCCGAACCTGCTCCTGTACCTGCGGTGGCAACGGCGCGCCCTGCTGCCTGGCCTGCCGCAGCAACGCCAGCAGTTCCCCGGTCGCCTTGCGTTGGGCCTGTAGCCCGTCGCGCTGCGCCGCCACCTGCCCGATCTCGTCGTCGCGCTCGCGCAGCCCGGCATACTGGAGTTGGTCGAGGTGGCTGGCCAGCCGGGTCTGCAACAGTGCCAGGGTGTGGGCGTAATCCCTGCTGGCAAACAGCCCGAGAAACTTGCGCTGGCTGTCGAAGCTCTCCTGCACCTGCAACGTGACGAACCCCGGCACCTGCTCGCGCAGCCTTGCCAAGACCCCTCCGGACAGCTTCGGCAGCAGGTCATAGGTCACCTGAGTCAGGTAGGCCTTGCGCTGGCGCGCCAGTTTGTCAATGGCGCGTTCGTTGTCCCGGGCGCGCTGTTCGAGGGTTGCCAACACGTCGCTCAATTCGGCGATGGCATCGTCCAGGTCCGGGTTATGGAACTCGTTCATGCAGGGTTCTCCTGAAGCGCCTGATGGCCATCTTCGCGACGGCTGGCAAAGTAGTTGGCGAAATATTGCCGCAGCCCCGGCTTGTCCATGCCTTCGGCCCATTCCAGCGGGGCGCCGGGGACGATCTGCAAGTCGGTCCAGGGGTCGAAGCCGAGGTCGGTGATGTCGTGCATACGCAGGAAGTAGCGGCGGTTCACGGCATCGCCGTGCCACAGATGGCGGATGCGCCCCGGCACCACGCCGAGGCGACCCTGGACGCGCTGGTGGAAGCGCCGGCCCCAGGCCTTGAGGTGATCGATCTGCCGCGGGTCGTGCTTGAGGGCGTTGCGGATGCAGAAGTTGTAGTCGTCGAAGATCGCATGGGCCATGAAGTGGTCGGCGCTGCCGGAGACGGCGCACTCGTAGAGCCCCACTTCGTCGAAGATCTCGCGGCGCATGGCCCAACCGTAGCCGGTGTGGCCGTGCAGATCATAGCGGCCGGCGTCCAGGCTGTCGGGCTGGCGCTGCATGACCGCCGCGAAGGAATGCGCGATATCGGCGGTGGCGCCCTCGACGTTGCCACGCTCCAGGCGCAGGCAGCTTTCGAAGACCTGGGCCACCGGATACTCGTGCAGCACACGTACCAGGTCGCGGGCCCAGGACGGGTTGTCGAAGAGGATGTCGCAGTCGAGCCAGGCGACATGGCGGCAACTGCCTGGCAGCCAGGAGGCGGCCAGATTGAGCAGGCGCTCCTTCTGCCAGAGCAGCGTGCGGGCGCGGACCTGGATCACGTCCAGACTCGGTGGCAGCTCGAAGGGTTCATCGCCGAAGGCGCATTCGACGGTGATGCAGGTCACCCCGGCCCGGCGCATGCCGGCAATGAACAGGTCGTAGTTGCTCCGGCGGGTGGCGTAGCCGCAGGGGTTGAAGTAGGTAGTGATGACAACAAGCCCGTTCACTGATTGGTTTCCCGGTAAACCGGGCGCCCGCATGGGCGCCCATAACAAAAACAGTGGGGATAGTGCAATGCACGGAGAGGCTGCGCCTAGCGCTTTCTGCAAACTGGGCCGTCGAATGTGACCCATTGCTCAAGCTGCCTTGGAGTGCCAGACATCAACGCTCATCACCGAAACATTCCAATATCCGGCATTTGCCGGCTACAATATGGCAAATGCCGATAGTTTCGGGAGGTGTTTCATGTTGGCCGAAGTGATGCGGGAACCCACCTATGGGGTCTATCGGCGCCGCCTGGAGTACCTGCTGCAGATTCCGACCGACGCCAGCGATCTGGAGATTCACGAGATGATCCAGTTCGGTTTCGATGCCGAACGGTTGATGAAGCTCTGCGATCAAGGCGACGTCACGCCGCTGGAGCGCGACCGGATCATCCCGCTCAAAACCTTGAAGACGCGGATCGCCAAGGAACAGAAGTTGACGGTCGACGAGAGTGATCGGTTGTTCCGTGCCGCGCATATCACCGCAATGGCCTCTGCCATTTTCGGCGATGACCAGAAGGCCAGGCGCTGGTTGTCCAAACCCAAGGAGCGCTTTTCTGGCAGCAGTCCCATGGCGATGTTCTCGACCATCCAGGGCACCCGCCAGGTCGAGGAGATGCTGATTCAACTGGCAGAGGGTTTCAGCTTTTGATCCTCTGGAGAATCAGTGCGTTTGCCGACCTGAGTGGTCGTGGTGGCCTGCTCGCCAGCGGGCGTTGGCACTCAGCCGGCAGGCCGGTGGTCTACTTGGCCGGGACGCCGGCCGGAGCGATGTTGGAAATTCTGGTCCATCTGGAGGTGGATCAGGAGGATTTCCCACAAACCCTGCAATTGCTCAAGGTGGAGATCGCGGACGATGCCAGCCAGTGGCAGCCACCGACGCTGAAGGCAGAATGGGCTGATGACCTGCGCTACACTAAGAAACTGGGAGATACCTTTCTCTTGAGTAGCCCGGCACTGCTGATGCCGGTCCCCAGTGTGATCATGCCGCATACCCAAAACTACCTGTTCAATCCGCTGCACCAGGAGTCGACGAAGGCTACTTTAAGCAGCGAAACATTCAGGCTGGATAACCGCCTGCTCAAGAAATTTCATACAGGCTGATTGGCCTTTCATGCAGGGAGCCTCCCTCGGCTCCCTCCAACAAGTCCCGTCAGGGAGCCAAGCCGTAGGTAATAAACCGAGTGGTCCGGTGGTATCCCAACCGCAGATAAACCGGGAGTCCCGCATCAGTGGCATGCAATGTGGTACGCCGTAACCCGGTCGCTTCATGGGCCGCCTGCAGGGCGTGGCGCACCGTGGCTTCGCCGAAGCCCTGGCGCTGGGCGTCGGGCCGGGTCGCGACCAGGGCCACGTAGAGCTGCCCCCGGTTGACGATGGCCGCTGCCGTCGACACCGGCCGGCCGTCCTGGTAGCCGATGAACGCAAAGGCCTCCTGCTTCCAGAAATTCGAGCCTGCCAGCCCCGCGCGCCCGGCGTCGAGGGGGGAGCCGTAACCTTCACTGTTGATATCGGCGTAATGCTGCAAAGCGACTTCATCCCGGACCCGCTCGAAGGTCAGCAGCGGGTGCCCTGCCGATTGCTCGAATGGCAGGAGGTCACCCACCATGCCCATGATATCCAGGGCAAAGGACAATCGCTCCTCAGCGGCAATCGATTCCAGCGCCTGGCGGGCCGAACCGCCCAGGTAATCCTCGCAGACATACACCAGGCCGTCCTGGCGCCGGGCACGCAGGTAGGCGGCCCCGGCCCGCAGGCGCTCGCGCAACAGCTGTTCGTCAGTAATTTGCTCGTTGAGAAATACCGCGTTCCAGAACGAAAAAGGGCTGTCGGCCCAGCACAGCGATAGCCCTGGCTGCTCCGACAGGTCGGCGCCACAACGGTCGCCGGCCAGCACTTTCCACATGGAGATGTATTGTTCGACAGACTCAATGGCTTCGGGCACGCTCATCTGGTTACCTGCAAGAAAGGTGAATACCCATCAGCTTAGACGGGCTATCAGGACGGGCCCGTAAGGGAGGCGGGCTCCACCAGGCGAGCCCGGCATACCCCTGCGTTACCGGCCTGGAGACGGGCTCAGGCATTCCCCCCCAACGCCTGCAACCGCCGATACAACGTCCGCTCACTCATCCCCAACTCCTTCGCCAGCTCACTGCGCGAGCCTTCGAACACCTCCAGCGCATGGGCCAGTTGCTCCAGGTCCCTGCGCCCCCGACGACGGGTCGGCACGAGAGCCACGGGAGCCACGTTGCGCAGTTCCGCCGGCAGATCCTGTACCCGAATCACTCCATCGTCGGTAAACAACCGCGCCCGTTCCAGCACATTGCGCAACTCGCGGATGTTCCCCGGCCAGGCATACAGGGTCAGGGCCCGCAGCGCCTGCGGATCGATACGCGGCACCGCGCCTGGGGCCAGGCGCTGCAACAGGCTGTCGATCAACAGCGGCAGGTCATCGCTGCGCTCACGCAACGCCGGCAGGCGGATCGGGAAGGCACTGATGCGATAGAACAGGTCCTGGCGGAAACTGCCGGCTGCCACCATGTCCTTGAGCGGCTTGTGGGTGGCGCAGACCAGGCGGAAGTCCGAATGCACGGTGCGCAGGCTGCCCACCGGGCGGAAGCTGCCGGACTCGATCAGCCGCAGCAGCTTGACCTGCATCACCAACGGCACCTCGCCGATCTCGTCGAGGAACAGCGTGCCGCCGTGGGCCGCTTCGGCCAGGCCGATCTTGCGCTGCAGGGCGCCGGTAAAGGCGCCCTTCTCGTAACCGAACAGTTCGCTCTCCAACAGGGTTTCGGTCAGGCCGGTGCAGTCGACCACCACGAGTGGGCCGCCAGCCCGCGGACTGCCCTCGTGCAAGGCCCGGGCGAAGAGCTCCTTGCCGGTGCCCGATTCCCCCTGCAGCAACACCGGAATCGGCGACGGCGCCGCCCGCTGCAGTGCGGTCAGTGCCTCCTTGAACGCCACCGAGCGCCCCACCAGGCCCTGATGCTGGGGTTGCGCCGCCGCCGCCGCGACGCTGTTCAGCCGTTCGACATAACCCACCACTTCGCCCTGGCGACCGAGCAACGGGCGCAGTTCCACGTCGACATGCTCCGGTCCGCGCGGCGTGTGGTGGATGTGCAACACCCGTTCGGGCAGGCGCGTATCGAAGGCCTTGCGCATCGGGCAGTGCTCGCCAGCCTGGTCGCAGGGCACGGCGAACTGGTGGGACACCCGGTAGCACTTGGCGCCGACATGGGGCCGGCCCGCGACGCCGAACTGGCGCTGGTAGGCGGTGTTGGCCGCGACGATGTTGTAGTCGGTGTCGAGGACGATGGTCGGCTGAACGTCGTGTTCGAGGTAGGACACCAGCGCCTGCATGTCCGGCTGGGAGAGATCGGTGGCAATCAGGTTCATGGCGACTCCGGGGCGAAGGCCGCAGCTTAATACAGCTCGCACGCTTCTGCCATTTCACTGCCACTGACTGCCATTATTTCCGCCATTTCTGCCAGACTGACTTTCAGATACAGAAAAGTCCGTCAATCGCGCTGATAAAGGTCAATAAACTGTAGGAAAAATGCACCACAGCCCGTTGGCATGCTTATTGAAATCCTCGACGAACAAGGGATGGCCCGACAACCTCGGCCGCCGCCCCTCTTTGCCTGGAGTACGCAATGAACATCGGCGACAAGCTGACCGTAGAAGCCTTCTTCGATCCCAACACCTGGACCATCAGTTACCTGGTGCTGGATCGCGATACCCGCTGCTGTGCGCTGATCGACAGCGTGCTCGACTACGACCCCAAGTCCGGCCGCACCCGCACCGAATCCGCCGACCGCCTGCTGGCACGTATCCGCGAGCTGGATGCGAAAGTGGAGTGGATCCTGGAGACCCACGTGCATGCCGATCACCTGTCGGCGGCGGCTTACCTCAAGCAACAGTTGGGCGCCAAGGTGGCGATCGGCAGCCATATCACCGAAGTGCAACAGGTGTTCGGCGAGCTGTTCAACGAGGGCAGCGCGTTCCGTCGCGACGGCAGCCAGTTCGACGTGCTGCTGGCCGACAATGGCGAGTTCGCCATCGGCCACCTGCGCGCCACCGCCCTGCACACCCCGGGACACACCCCGGCGTGCATGAGCTACCTGATTCATGACGGGGACGAGACCGTCGCCTTCGTCGGCGACACCCTGTTCATGCCCGACTACGGCACCGCCCGCTGCGACTTCCCCGGTGCCGACGCGCGCACCCTGTACCGCTCGATCCAGGGCCTGCTGGCGCTGCCGCCGCAGACCCGGCTGTTCATGTGCCACGACTACCTGCCAGGCGGGCGTGAACTGCAATACATGACCACCGTGGCCGAACAGCGTGCGCGCAATATCCACATCCACGACGGCATCGACGAGGACACCTTCGTCAACATGCGCGAAGCCCGTGACGCCACCCTCGACATGCCGGTGCTGATGCTGCCCTCGGTGCAGGTGAACATGCGCAGCGGCCAGTTGCCCGAGCCGGAAGACAACGGCGTGCGCTACCTGAAAATCCCGCTGAACGCCCTTTGAGCCAGGATCCGACCTCATGAATTCGAACAGCAGCAACGCCCCGGTCCAGCACCAGGTCCTGATCATCGGCGCCGGCGCCGCCGGCATCGCCACCGCCGCCAGCCTGCTGGCCCGTGCCCCCGGCCTGGATATCGCGATCATCGACCCGGCCGACACCCACTATTACCAGCCGGGCTGGACCCTGGTCGGTGCCGGGGTGTTCAGCCCCGAGTCGACCGCCCGCCCACTGGCCTCGCTGATCCCCCGTGGCGTGCAATGGATCAAGGCCGCGGTCAGCGCCTTCGAACCGGACGCCAACTGCGTGGTGCTGGCCGACCAGCGTCGCATCGGCTACCGGCAACTGGTGGTCTGCCCCGGCCTGAAACTGAACTGGGGCGCCATCGACGGCCTGGAGGACACCCTCGGGCGCAACGGCGTGACCTCCAACTACCGCTACGACCTGGCACCCTACACCTGGAAACAGGTGCAGGCGCTCAAGGAAGGCCAGGCGCTGTTCTGCCAGCCACCGATGCCGATCAAGTGCGCCGGGGCGCCGCAGAAGGCGCTGTACCTGTCCTGTGACCACTGGTTGAAAAATGGCCGCCAGGGCCAGGTCAAGGCCAGTTTTCTCAACGCCGGCGCGGTGCTGTTCGGGGTTCCCGACTATGTGCCGGCGCTGATGGAATACATCGACAAGTACGCCGTGGACCTGCAGTTCGGCCATAACCTGATTGCCGTGGACGGCCCGGCCAGACAGGCGACCTTCGCCCGCACCCTGGCGGACGGCAGCCGGGAAACCGTGGTGCGCGCCTTCGACCTGCTGCACGTGGTGCCGCCACAGATCGCTCCGGACTTCATCCGCAGCAGCCCGCTGGCCGATGCCGCCGGCTGGGTCGATGTCGACCCGGCCAGCCTGCGCCATCGCCGGTTCGCCAACATCCACGGCCTGGGTGACGTCACCAACACCAGCAACGCCAAGACCGCCGCGGCGGCGCGCAAGCAGGCACCAGTGGTGGCGAACAACGTGCTGGTGGCCCTGGGACGACTGACCCGCACGGCGGTCTATGACGGTTATGGCTCCTGCCCACTCACCGTTGAGCGCGGCAAGATCGTCCTGGCCGAGTTCACCTACGGCGGCAAGCTGGCGCCGACCTTCGCCCCCTGGCTGCTCGACGGCCGTCGGCCGACCCGCCTGGCCTGGTGGCTGAAGGAACGGCTGCTGCCGCCGCTGTACTGGCGCGGCATGCTCAAGGGCCACGAATGGCTGGCCCGACCGACCCTGCAAGCGGACAAGCCGGCGGTATGAACGAACATCTCTTGCTGGGCAGTGGGTTCGGCATATTGATCGGTGCCATCCTCGCCCTGACCGGTGCCGGGGGTGGCATCCTCGCGGTGCCGCTGCTGGTGTTCGGACTGGGCCTGTCGATGGTCCAGGCTGCGCCCATCGGCCTGCTCGCGGTGGGCCTGGCGGCAGCGATCGGTGCCCTGCTCGGCCTGCGCCAGGGCATCGTGCGTTATCGCGCCGCCGGCTTTATCGCCGGGATCGGCATCCTGCTCACCCCCGTCGGGCTGTGGCTGGCCCATCGACTGCCGAACGAACCGCTGGCGCTGGGCTTCGCCCTGGTGATGGTCTACGCCTGCGCGCGGATCTTCAACAAGGCCCGCCATGAACTCAGGCACGGCCAGCCGGCACCGCGCGCCGAGTTCCTGCCCTGCGTGCTCAACCCGTTGCAGGGCCGCCTGCGCTGGACCCTGCCCTGCGCCCGGGCACTGACCGTCACCGGGATGGTGTCCGGGCTGCTCTCCGGGTTGCTCGGGGTCGGCGGCGGCTTCGTCATCATTCCGGCGCTGACCCGCTACACCAACCTGGACAGCAGGAGCATCGTCGCCACCTCCCTGGCGGTGATCGCCCTGGTGTCCACCGCCAGCGTGGTCACGGCGACGCTCTCGGGCGTGATGCACTGGTCGGTCGGCGCGCCGTTTGCCGGTGGCGCGGTGCTGGGCCTGGTGCTCGGACGCCAGGTTGCCGGTCGCCTGGCCGGGCCACGCCTGCAACAGTTGTTCGCGGTGGTCGGCGTGACAGCCGCACTGCTGCTCGCCAGCCGTGCGCTGGGGTTGTCACTCTAGGCGTTGCAGGCTTCCAGATAACCGCATCCCAACACCTCATGCAGGCGCCGACCGTCGCTTAGCCGGCGGAAGAACCCCGGCGAACGCCACGGCGCGCGGCCATCGACATTCGGTGCGCCACGGCCGGCCAGCACGTCGTCGATCCACACCGTGCGGGTCTCGAAGGAGATCCGCGTCAGTTCGGTGTGATTGGGCACGCCGGCATGGGCGTGAGCGCCGGAGAACGCCAGCAGGCTGCCAGGGTCGATCACCACCGGCACCGCCACTTCATCGTCGATGGATTCCAGCAGGTGGGGAATCGCCTGGTCGGCATTCACCGAGTTGCGGCCGTCACGGTGCGAGCGCTCCAGCACTCGGCTGAGATCGAAGTCGGCGCTGCTGTTGGCCAGGGCCCGCTGCCAGAGCTGTGGATAGATGGCGAAGGTCCGCCCGGCACTGATCGGGTAGATCGGCGCCCACCAGTTGGTCTGGGCGTAGAGGTTCGAACCCCAGGTGTCACGGTGGAAGGCGATGGTCGCCGTGGCGCGGTCCCGCGACGCCGCCTCACCGGGTGGATGCGGCGGCTGGAAGCGCAGGTGCAGGCGGTCGCAGGCGATGCCGCTGGAAGCCAGGCCGAGGCTGTCGAGCACCTGCGCCCAGTGGCGCTGGATGCCGTCGTGCCGATGGAACAGCGTTTGCAGGCGGGTGAAGCACTGCGCCTGCTGGACGTGGTTCAAGTGCTGATGAATCCGGGTCGGCTCGAAGGGGTACAGCGCCTCTTCCAGCAGGCGACGGGCCGTCTCGACCAGCGCCTGCATGGCCGGCAACGCCAGGGAGAACACTTCCCCGGCGTAGATCCGCGAGTGAAACGCCTCAGGCATGGCCGGTGGCTGCAACTGGCTGTACATCCGATCACGCGCTCCATGGGGCTGGCACAGGTCCCCGCACTCTAGGACAGGGGGCGCGAAGGAAACAGGTTCAGTGGCGAAAAAAAACCACCGTACAGCCGGTCACTCGGTGGGCATCTTGCGGAAACCCACCGCCAGGCGGTTCCAGCTGTTGATGGTGTTGATCGCCAGGGTCAGGTTGACCTGCTCGGCCGGCGTGAACTCGGCGTTGAGCAGAGCATAGTCTTCGTCCGGGGCGTGGGTTTCGGATACCCGGGTCAGTGCTTCGGTCCATGCCAGGGCCGCGCGCTCGCGGGCACTGAAGAACGGCGTTTCACGCCAGGCCGAGAGGGTGTACAGGCGCCGCTCGGTTTCACCGGCCTTGCGCGCATCGGCGCTGTGCATGTCCAGGCAGAAGGCGCAGCCGTTGATCTGCGAGGTGCGCATCTTCACCAGTTCCAGCAGGGATTTTTCCAGCGGCAGTTTGTTCACCGCGCCTTCCAGCGCCATCATGGCTTTCATGGCATCCGGGGAAGCGGTGTAGAAGTCGATACGAGGTTGCATGGCCGTTTTCCTCAACAGGTGGGTGATGGCGCTACGTTAAGCCCGGCAGGCTCCAGGCCAAATAGCCAATTCCGGGCAAGATCGGTAAGCCAATCGACCGGTACTGCCATGGGCCGGGGCCGCAGGCTAAACTGCGGACTGACAGGCACCACCCCCTCCCTCCAGCGAGCCCACATGGAACTGCACATCACCCTCGAGGGTCGTCGCGACCTGGCCAGGCAGATCACCGATCAACTGCGCAACGCCATCACCAGCGGAAAACTGGCGGCCGGCACGCAACTGCCACCCACCCGCCTGCTGGCCGAGCAACTGGGGGTGTCACGCAAGACCGTGGCCGATGCCTACGCGCAACTGACCTACGACAACCTGCTGGTCGGCCGGGTCGGCGCCGGGACCTTCGTCAACTCGCATACGCCCCAGGAACGCACGCCGGCCCAGAGCGAGGAACTGGCCGGTGCGGCAGTGGTACGCCAATGGCGCGAGGCCTCGGTACCACTGCATCATCCGCTTGGCACCCTGCGCTACGACTATCTCGGCGGGGCCACCAGCAAGCACCAGTTCCCCCATGACGAATGGCGTCGCTGCGTGCTCTTCGCCCTGCGCCAGACCGCCCAGGCCCGTGGCCTGTACAGCCAGCCGGAGGGCATCCCGATGCTGCGCGAGGCGGTGGCCCGGCATATCGGCTTTGCTCGCGGCGTGCGCTGCAACGCCACCGACCTCTTGATAACCAATGGCGCCCAGCAGGCCCTGGACCTGGTCGCGCGGGTGCTGGTGGAGCCCGGCTGCACCGTCGCCGTCGAGGACCCCGGCTACCCGCCGGCGCGATTGCTGTTCGCCGCCCAGGGCGCGCGGGTGGTCGGCGTACCGGTGGATGCGCAGGGCATCCGGGTCGACCGGATTCCCGAGGGCACACGGCTGATCTACGTGACCCCGGCGCACCAGTTCCCCCTCGGCATGCCGATGAGCCTGGAGCGGCGTCAGGCCCTGCTGGAACGGGCGAGGGAACTGGGCGCGATCGTCATCGAGGACGACTACGACTGCGAATTCCGCTACGAAGGACGGCCCACCGACTGCCTGCAGAGCCTCGACCGGCATGGCCTGGTGGCCTATGTCGGGACCTTCTCCAAGACCCTGCTGCCGGAGCTGCGCCTGGGCTACCTGGTGGCGCCGCCGGGGTTGCTCAAGGCATTGATCTCGGCCAAGCAGCTGACCGACTGGCACACCGCGACCCTGGCCCAGTGGGCCCTGGCCAAGTTCATCAACGATGGCTGCCTGGTCAAGCATATCCGCCGCTGCCACCAGGCCTACGCCAGCCGCCGCGAGAAGCTGATCGAACGGCTGGACGGCGACCTGTCGCCCTGGTTCGAACGCATCCACTCCACCGCCGGCTACCATATGGCGGTCCTCGATCGCGGCACGGTGGACATCGCGCAACTGATCGAGCTGGCGAAACGCTTCGAGGTCGGCCTCTACCCCCTGGCGCCCTTCTACCACAGCACGCCGCCACGCACCGGCCTGCTGATGGGCTACGGCTCGATCGAGACCCTGGACATCCAGCCGTCCCTGGACCGGGTACTCGGACTGCTTCGCCAACTATGCTCTGAGAATTGAAAACGGCTATGCAGGTGGCGCTCCAGCTACAGCCGGAGCAATAACCTGATGGATCACCTCACTCAGCCGGTTTCGGAAGAGATTGAAGCTATCCATCGCGATCCGGTGAGGGTCCACTTCACCATTACGTATCGCATCATTGATATCAGCGGCCGACGATAAACCGTTGCGCACCCGTTCAAGCTGAGATTTGAGCGAATCTGGAGAGTCATCATTACCCGATGCCTGTTCCAGCGCCGCGCAATGCTGATAGTTAGGTTCTCGAAATGCGCATAACAACCAGGCTTCCGACTTGGGCTTGGGCAACATAGGAACACCCAGTGATGAGCCACCCGCTTCAAAACCCTTGATCATGGATTGCCATTTTGCCGACCACTCTCCTCGATCTGAAGACTGCGTACCATCAGCATCTCGAAACAAAACCGGGACGACCACGTCACTGCTTTCCTGAGCCAGAGCAACAGCCTTGAGTGCAAGCCGCCGAGCATTTTCGTAGTAATAGCCCGTCTCTTTGGATTTACCCTTGCCTGGCGCCGAGAACCGGCGACCATGATGCTTGGGCTCCACGGCAACCAGTTGAGACTTATGGATGAACTGCACACCTTGGTAGTCGAACAATGAATACCCCATCAGTCTCTCGATCAGCAGATCCAGAATCAGACACATCGGCCCTGGGGAAAACTCGAACCCTTCTTCACCGGGAGACTGACGACCTATATCCGATGGCCCTTCTCCACTGACCAGAAGCAACATCCCTACTACCTCGCGACCAAACGCCCGATTTCCTGAGGCAGACGCACCAGATCGGTATCAACAAATACCTCTCCAGGCCCCATGACAGTGAGCTTTTCCGCCACAGAGGGAATGGAAAAGAAAGGGATAGTCCGCGTTCTGCCATCGTCAGTCTTATAGATAAACCGGACCCCTTCGCGGGCAACATCATCTTCGAGATAATTGAGAATCATCGGGCTATGGGTAGTGACCATGACCTGCCGATCAATGCTTACCAGATAATCCAGCAAAAACTCGATCAGTTCCGGATTTATACCGTTCTCTACTTCGTCAAACAGCATGAAACCGTGACTGGACAAAGTTTCGGCCAGTATCGCCATCAAACGCAGCATGCCGTCGTTCATGTGCCGGGCGTGAGTGCTGAATGTTCCAGTGCTGTAGGTTTCCTGTATAGCCAGGGACTTCCAGCCAGAGTTCAAGGACTTGAGCTCAATTGACTGAAGTTTCGGATAGTTTTTCTTCAACATTGTCAGCAGGGAGTCCAGTTCGCTGGGCGCCAACTGATGGATGAACGCGGAAAGTTTCTCTCCAGCAAATCCCAGGTCGCCGTCGCTTCCTCGTGCCTGTTTGCGCAGATACTGGGGAGACAACGCATCCAGAGAGGTGATGGTAGAAACGAACTTCTTGAGCTTCAGGATTGCCGGCGGCAAGCTGGTCTCCTTCAGAGCGGAAAGGACCGACCCCTGGTATTCGAAATTGATCGACCCACTGCTACCAGTCGCTGTATTGCCCTTTTTCTCGTGGGTAGACAAGCGCCCATCCTCAACCAAGAGAAGGTTTTCATCGATTTGCCATAACTCTTCTGTGCAGCGTAGAAAGGTGCGGTTAAAACTTGCTTTCCACAGCGCACGTTCACCATCGACTTCAAAAACGACCTCAAATTTTATGTTGCTACTCTTGCTCAACTTGGATTTCAGGTCGATCGGTTTCCACTCGCGCTTTTTCAGCCAGCCGGATAAGTCTCCCTTGATTTGTTGAGAGAGGAAATCCAGTGCCTGCAGGATCGTTGACTTTCCAGCACCGTTCAGCCCGATCAAGCAAGTGAAATTCGCCAAATGCATCTCAAAGCCGACAAGGGATTTGAAATTATCTATCTTGAACTCACAGAGGCGTATGCCCTCTTCCGCTGGCTGCCCGATCCGGGATCGTTCACCACCGATTTCGCGCTTACCCATCATGATTGTTCCTTGATCTGATATCGCAGCAAAAAGGGAACCAATATAGGTCAGCATGGCTGACCACTCAAGTTGCAGGGCTTTCGCAAGACAGCCGCTCCTGGCAATAGCTGACACGGCGCAATTGCCAGCGCCGGGTGCACACCGCTAGAATGCGATCAATTCTTAATTACATTCATGCAGGATGCCGCCCTGCGAGCAGTCGGTGCCATGTCGTCAGCCCCTCACCCGCATATTCATACGCTCTACAGCGAGCATCACGGCTGGCTGCATGGCTGGCTCCAGCGCAAGCTGGGTAACAGCTGCGATGCCGCGGACCTGGCCCACGACACCTTCCTGCGCCTGCTCAGCCGCCCTGCCGCACGCTCGCTGGGCAGCGAGCCGCGGGCCCTGCTGACGCACATCGCCAAGGGCCTGGTGATCGATCGCTGGCGCCGCCAGGAAGTCGAGCGGGCCTATCTGGAGACCATCGCCCACCTGCCAACCCAGGAGGTGCCCTCGCCGGAAACCCGCCTGCTGATCCTCGAGACCCTGTGGCGGATCGAGGCACTGCTGCGGGAAATGCCGCGCAAGACCCGTGAGGCGTTCCTGCTGTCGCAGATCGAGGGCCTGACCTACGGGCAGATCGCCGAGCGCCTGGGCGTCTCGCTGATCAGCGTCAAGCGCTACATGCGCGATGCGTTCATCGCCTGCCTGAGCGTCGCCTGATGAGCCAGGCGCCGATCAACCCGCATATCCTCGGCGAGGCGGCCGACTGGCTGGTGCAGTTGCACTCCGGTACGGCGACGGCGGCCGATCGCCTGGCCATCGAACAGTGGCGCCAGCGCAGTGCCGAGCATGCCCAGGCCTGGCAACGGGCCGAGGCGGTACTGGGCGACTTTCGCAACGTGCCGGCCGGGATCGTCAGGGACACCCTCAAGCGCGTCGAGCGCCAGCAGGGCCTTGGTCGTCGCCAGGTGCTGAACCGCATCGGCCTGTTACTGCTGGCCGCCCCCATCGGCGTGACCTGGCAACGTGGCACTTGGGAGCAGTGGACCGCCGACCAGCGCACCGCCGTCGGCGAGCAGAAAACCCTGACCCTGGCCGATGGCAGCCAGGTGCTGCTCAATACCGACAGTTCACTGGATATCGCCTTCAGCAGCCAGGAACGTCGGCTGATCCTGCTGAGCGGCGAGATCCTGGTCAGCACCGCCCGCGACCCGGCGCCCACCCATCGCCCCTTCATCGTCGAGACCCCTCAGGGAACCGCGCGGGCACTAGGCACCCGTTTCAACGTCAGGATCGACGGGCAGCGCAGCGAGGTTGCGGTGCTCGAAGGAGCGGTGGAATTGAAGACCCAGGTCGGCGGGCCCGGTTCGACGTTGCAGGTCGGGCAACGGGCAGGCCTGCAGCACAGCCGTATCGAACCGCTGGAGAACTTCGATATCGCCAGCCTCACCTGGGACCGCGGCATGCTGCTGGCGCGCAACATGCGCCTGGCGCAGGTGCTGCAGGAACTGGGGCGTTACCGGCCAGGCGTATTGCGCTGCCAGTCGGCGGTGGCCGAGTTGCGGGTATCCGGGGCATTTTCGCTGAAGGACACCGATTCGAGCCTACAATTGCTGCAGAACACCCTGCCCTTGAAGGTCAGCCGGTTGACCCGGTACTGGGTGTCGGTCGAGGGCCGGGCCTGAGTAGAGTCCCTTCGCGGACAGAACACCGCTCCTCCCCAGAAAAAATCTCCCCTGAACTGATACCTTTTCCACTCTCGTCCGGTGTGTGGATAACCCCTTGCGTTTCCACGCTTCCGACAGGACTGTTCGATGACCTCCAGGCACCACCCGCTGACACCCCGCCTGCCGCTGCAGGCGCTGACCCTGGCCCTCGGCCTGACGCTCGGTGTCACCCTGCCCTCCGCCAGCCACGCCGCTGAAGTCGCCGCCGAAAATACCGTGCGCCCCTACGCCATCGCCCCCGGCCCACTGCACCAGGTGCTGGCGCAGTTCGCCGTCAGCGCCGGCGTGCCGCTGTCGTTCGACCCGGCGCTGCTGGGCAACCGCCAGAGCCCCGGACTCAACGGCAGCTACGGCGTGCTCGAAGGCTTCCAGCACCTGCTGCAAGGCAGCGGCTTCGATCTGATCAGCAGCGGCGGCAACGGCTACACCCTCGCTCCCCATGTCGAGGCCAATGGCGCCCTGGAACTGGGGGCGACCAACATCAGCGGCCAGTCCGCCGAAGACGCCGATATCTACAGCGGTGGCCAGGTGGCCCGCAGCGCCCGCCTGGGGATGCTCGGCACCCAGTCGGTGCAGGACGTGCCCTTCAGCGTCACCAGCTACACCGCGCAGACCCTGCGTGACCAACAGGCACAGACCGTCGGCGATGTGCTGCTCAACGACGCCTCGGTGCGTCAGTCCGCAGGCTTCGGCAACTTCTCCCAGGTGTTCATGATCCGCGGCCTGCCGCTCAACGGCGACGATATCTCCTATAACGGCCTGTACGGCGTTCTGCCCCGGCAGATCATCGCCACCGAGGCGCTGGAACGGGTCGAACTGTTCAAGGGCCCGAACGCTTTCATCAATGGCGTCACCCCCGGAGGTAGCGGTATCGGCGGCGGGGTCAACCTGCAGCCCAAGCGCGCCGGGGACACCCCGACCCGCAGCGTCACCCTCGATGCCGGCGGCTCGGGGCGTGCCGGTGCGCATGTCGACCTGGGCCAGCGCTTCGGTGAGGACAACCGTTTCGGCGCACGCCTGAACCTGTTGCAACGCGAGGGCGATTCCGGGATCGACGACGAAGACCGACGCTCGACCCTCGCCACCCTCGGCCTGGACTATCGCGGCGAACGCCTGCGGCTGTCGGCGGATATCGGCTACCAGAAGCAGGTGATCAATCAGGGCCGGCCGGTGATCTACCTCGACTCCAGCCTGAACAAGGTACCCCACGCGCCGTCGGCCAAGGACAACTACGCCCAGTCCTGGAGTTATTCACAATTGGAAGACACCTTCGGCATGGCCCGTGCCGAATATGACTTCAACGACAACTGGACCGGCTACGTCGCCGGTGGCGCCAAGTACACCCGGGAGAACGGCGTGTACTCCTCGCTGACCCTCACCGACACCGCCGGCAACGCCCGCGGCGGTATGCTCTACGCGCCCCACACCGAGGACAACCGGAGCCTGATGGCCGGGCTCAACGGCCGCGTGCAGACCGGCCCGGTCAGTCATCAACTGAGCTTCGGCCTGGCCGGGATGTGGGGTGAACAACGCTCGGCCTATGAGAACATCGCCAGCGCCGGGCGCTACTACAACAACATCTACGATGCGGTGCCGCGTCCACGGCCGGTGGCGACCTCATTCGGCAGCGACATCCACGATCCGCGGGTGGTCGGCAGGAACCAGATCCGCAGCACGGCGGTGGCCGACACCCTGGGTTTTCTCGATGACCGCGTGCTGTTGACCGTCGGGGCGCGCCGCCAGTCCATCGTGGTCAATGGCTGGAACACCGTCACCGGCGTGCATAACGCCAGCTACGACGAGTCGATCACGACACCGGTCTATGGGCTGGTGATCAAACCCTGGGAACATGTGTCGTTCTACGCCAACCGTATCGAAGGCCTGGCCAAGGGGCCGTCAGCCCCCACTACCGCGATCAACAGCACCGAGACCTTTGCGCCGGTGCGCAGCAAACAGGTCGAGGCAGGTGTGCGCCTGGACATGGACAGCTACGGTGGCAGCCTCGGCGTCTATCGCATCGAACAGCCGTCCAGCTACACCGGTTCCGACCGGATCTTCCGGGTCGAGGGTGAGCAGATCAACAAGGGCGTCGAACTGAACCTGTTCGGCGAACCGCTGCCGGGCCTGCGCCTGCTGGGCGGTGCAACGGTGATGAAAACCGAGCTGACCGGCACCCTCAACGGCACCAACGATGGCAACCGCGCGATCGGCGTGCCGAGCTTCCAGTTCAACCTGGGCGCCGACTGGGACGTACCGGGTATCGAGGGCGCGGCTCTGAGCGCACGGATGCTGCGCACCGGCGGGCAGTATGCGAACGCCAGCAACACACTGAGCCTGCCGAGCTGGAACCGTTTCGACCTGGGCTCGCGCTATCGCTTCAAGCTGGATGAGAAGGAAGTCACCCTGCGGGCCAACCTGGAGAACGTGGCCAATACCGCCTACTGGGCTTCGGCCAACGGCGGGTACCTGACCCAGGGGACGCCGCGAACCCTGAAAGTCTCGGCGACGGTGGATTTCTGATCGACCGCGGCGCCTGCTTCGCGGATAAATCCGGCTCTCACATGTCTGTGTCATGCACAATATTGAAAACTGTGCCTGAACCTGTGGGAGCCGGATTCATCCGCGAAAGCGATATCCCTCTTCCCTAAAGTCCACGGCTACGCAGCCACTGCATGAACCCACGCTTGACCTCCGGCTTGGGCACCTCGCGGGTAAAGTTCTGCGCCGCATGCAGGCGGTGATCGAGCAGGCTGCGCATCGCCTCGCCGATATCATGCCGGGCATCCAGGCACGGCTTGAGGTATTCCTTCTCGATCCGGTACAGCAGGCAATCGGTCTTGGCCGTGAAGTCCGCCGGCATCCCCTGCTCGGCGAGGATCCCGGCTTCGCCGATCACCTCCCCCGGCCCCATCCGCGCCGCCTCCACGGGCTTGTCGCCGCGCAACAGCGTCACCGACACCACGCCCGACTCGATAATGAACAGATGGTCGCTGACCTCGCCCCGCGGCAGGATCACGCTGCCCGCGCGAAACAGCTGCGGGACCATGTTCTGGCTGAAGGTCTCCTTCTCCTCGGAACGCAGCGTCGAGAAGATCGGCGAACTTTCCAGCAGCGCCCGCGGGCGCGACGTCGAACTCGGCAAGGCACTCTCCACCGTGGACAGCAGGCTTACCCCCGACGCCTGCAAATGGCGGAACGCCAGGTCGAACAGCTGATTGCGCACCTCGCGCTTGAGCCCCATGGCGCTGACGAAACCGCTGATTTCGTATTCGACGCCCGTCGCACTGGAACTCTTGAGCGCCACGCTCGGCGCCGGCGTCGTCAACAGCGCCCGACAACCGAGCACCGCCCGCTCCAGGGCGTCGATCACCACATGGGGCCGCACATGCGGGCTGACCTGCAGGCTGATGGCCAGGCCGTGTACATCGCTGGGCCGGCTGAAGTTGATGATCCGCGCTTTCGCCGCCAGGGAGTTGGGCACCACCGCCAGGCTGCCCTGGGAGGTCTGCAGGCGGGTGGCACGCCAGTCGATATCGACCACCCGACCCTCGGTGCCGTCGATGGAGATCCAGTCATCGACCTGGTAGGGCTTGGTGGTGTTGAGCACGATGCCGGAAAACACGTCGCTGAGGGTGCTCTGCAACGCCAGGCCGACGATGATCGCGAACGCCCCGGAGGTCGCCAGCACGCCCTTGACCGGCAGATCGAGCACATAGGCCGCCGCCGCGATGATCGCGATCAGGAAGATGATCGCCCCCAGCACGTCCTGCAGCAGTCGCCCGGCATGCCCGACCCGCTGCATCATCACCGTGCCGACCAGTACCGTCAGGGTCCGTGCACCGAACAGCCACCAGCCGATCTGCAGGCCGGTGGCGGCCAGGTGCCGGGAGATATCCTCGGGCCAGGGCGCGATCTGCATCGGATTCATGCCTTCGTTGAACAGCACCAGGCTGTACAGCGAAAACACGGTCAGGCGCACCACCAGCTTCCAGTTGCTGCTGCGCGTGCCGAGCAGGCGCCACAGCAGCAGGTCGATCACCAGCAGGAACAGCGCGCACAGCAGCGGGTGTTCGGACAGCAGGGGGTGTTGGGTGAACAGGTCAGGCATCGCACGGCTCCGGAAACAGCTGGACAGCTGCAGGTGCCAAGGATAGCCCGCTTTCACCCACGGCTCACAGCCTGCCTTCAGTCATCCATGCGGCCGAAACGACCGCTGTGGAAATCGACGAAGGCCTGGTGGATTTCCGCCTCGGTGTTCATCACGAACGGGCCGTGGCCGACGATCGGTTCGTCGATCGGCTCGCCGCTGAGCAACAGCAGCATGGCGTCGGCATCGGCCTGCAGTTGCAGGCGTTCGCCGGCCTGTTCGAGCACCACCAGTTGCCCGGCGCCCGCCTGCGCCTCGCCGTTGACCTGCACACTGCCGCGCAGCAGCACCAGCACCGTGTTGTGGCCGGCGTGCAGGTCGAGGTTCAGCACCTTGCCGCCCGCCAGGCGAATGTCCCAGACATCGATCGGCGTGAAGGTCCGTGCCGGGCCGCGCTGGCCGTCGAACTCACCGGCGATCAGACGCAGGCGACCGGCACCGTCCCCGAGGGCGATGTTCGGAATGTCGCGGTCGAGGATGCCCTGGTAGCCGGCCGGTGCCGACTTGTCGCGCGCCGGCAGGTTGACCCAGAGCTGGACCATTTCCAGCCGGCCGCCACGGCGGGCAAAGGCTTCGGAATGGAACTCCTCGTGAATGATCCCCGCCGCCGCGGTCATCCATTGCACGTCGCCCGGCCCGATGATGCCGCCGGCACCGGTGGAATCGCGGTGCTCGACTTCGCCGTCATAGACGATGGTCACGGTTTCGAAACCGCGGTGGGGGTGCTGACCGACGCCGCGACGTTCGGTGGTCGGGGTGAATTCGGCCGGGCCCGCGTGATCGAGCATCAGGAACGGACTGATCTTCTGGCCGAGGCCATCGTAGGAAAACAGGGTGCGCACCGGAAAACCGTCGCCGACCCAGTGGCCACGCGGGCTGGTGTAAATACCAAGAATCTTTTTCATGGACGCCTCCATCAAGTCATGGGGCATAGCTTAGATTCGCCGCGTTTTTAGCGGTAGTCCGTAAAAATCAACCTCATCGTCCCAACCATGGAACGACCGCAACCGCCGAACGCCAAGCCGGATCGGCACGGCCGCAACGCCTTGGGCTGCGCCATGGACAAGGCAAGGCTGGCCATATTTACATTACACTCATAATATATAAAATATTACACACATAATATTTACTCCCACGATCGAGGTGCACCATGCAGCCACCCATTCGCGACATCATGCTGGCCCGATGGTTTTCCCACCTCCCCGCGCTGGTGCTGCTGATCCTGCTCGGCGGCTGCAACAGCCAGGCCGACTCTCAGCTCGGCGCGGCCCCTCCACGGGTGGTGCTGGCCGCCCGGGTAGAGCCGGCCAACCAGCAGGACAATGCCTATACCGGCGTGGTTGCCGCACGTACCGAAAGCGACCTGGGCTTCCGGGTGAGTGGCAAGGTCATGGAGCGCCGCGTCGATCCCGGCCAGCGTGTGCGCAAGGGCGATACCCTGCTGGTGCTGGATGTCCAGGACTTCGATCTGGCGCTCAAGGGCGCGAGGAACCGTGTGGTCGCCGCCCAGGCGCAACTGCGCCAGCGCCGTGACGATGCCGAGCGCTATCAGCGCCTGGCTACCACCGGGGCCGTATCACGGCAGATCTTCGACCAGGCCGCGACCAACCTGCGGGTGGCCGAGGCGGAGATGGCCTCGGCCGACTCCGACGCCCGGCAGATCGAAAATCGCCGGACCTATTCGGTGCTCAGGGCAGACGGCGACGGGGTGATCACCGAGGTTCGCGTCGATCGCGGCCAAGTGGTCGCCGAGGGGCAGGTGGTCGCCCGTCTGGCCCAGGACGGTGCCCGCGAAGCCGTGATCAACCTGCCGGAAAACCAGCGCAACCTGGCCGCCAACCCGGCCCGGGCATTTCCCTTCGGTGCTCCGGAACAGGCGGTTGAGGCCCGTTTGCGCGAGCTCTCGGCAGCGGCTGATCCCAGCACCCGAACCTTTCGGGCCCGCTATGTGCTCGACGGCCAGGCCGAACGTTTCGCCATCGGCTCGACCATCACCGTTCGCCTGTCCAGTGCCGCCGCCGAACAGACCCGCGTCCCCATCGGCGCCCTGCACGATCCCGGTACCGGCAGCGGAGTGTGGCTGATCGGCAACGACAACCGGGTCAGCTTCGTCCCCGTACAGGTTGCCAGCCTCGGCCAGGAATACGCCGTGCTCGACGGCGGAGTCAGTCCCGGCCAACTGATCGTCGCCCTCGGCGCGCACCTGCTGCACCCCGCAGAGCAGGTGCGGGTCCCGGATGCCCAATCGCTGGCGCTGAACCGAGCATCCTCCCCGATACAGGATCACTGACATGCGTGGCCTCAATCTCTCGCAACTGGCCGTTCGTCACGGTGCCGTGACGCTGTTTCTGATCCTCGCCATCATGGCCGCCGGCGTCTTCGCCTTCGGCAAGCTGGGCCGCTCGGAAGACCCCTCGTTCACGGTCAAGATCATGACCGTGACCGCCGCCTGGCCTGGCGCCACCGCCCGGGAAATGCAGGAGCAGGTGGCCGATCCCCTGGAGAAGCGCCTTCAGGAACTGGACTTCTATGATCGGGTCGAGACCATCGCCCAGCCCGGTTTCGTCTCGCTGAAAGTCAGCTTTCTCGACTCCACGCCTCCCAGCCAGATCCAGGAGTTGTTCTACCAGGCCCGCAAGAAACTCGGCGACGAAGCGGCGAAGCTGCCCAAGGGAGTGGTCGGACCGCTCTTCAACGACGAGTATTCGGACGTCTACTTCGCCCTCTACGCCCTCGAAGCCCGCGATCTGCCGCACCGCCAGCAGGTGCGGATGGCCGAGGACCTGCGCCAGGCCCTGCTCGACCTGCCAGGGGTGAAGAAGGTCAATATTCTCGGCGAACAGGCCCAGCGGATCTTCGTGGAATTTTCCTACGAACGCCTGGCGACCCTGGGCGTCAAGCCGGAGCAGATCTTCGCCGCCCTCGCCGCGCAGAACGCTGTCACGCCTGCGGGCTTTGCCGAGACCGCCGGGGCCCGGGCCTATATCCGTGTCGACGGCGCCTTCGACAGCCTTGCCCTGATCGAGAACGTGCCGTTGGTGGCGAACGGCAAGGTACTGCGCATCGCCGATGTGGCCAGTGTGACCCGGGGCTATGAAGACCCGCCCGGCTATCGGATTCGCCACCAGGGTGACCCGGCACTGATGCTCGGCGTGATCATGGAGAAACACTGGAACGGCCTGGAGCTGGACAAGTCCCTGCAGGCCGAGGAAGCCCGGATCAAGGCCGAACTGCCCTTGGGCGTGCGCTTCGACAAGGTCTCCGACCAGGCGAAGAACATCCGCCTGGCAGTGAATGAGTTCATGTTGAAGTTCTTCGTCGCCCTTGCCGTGGTGATGCTGATCAGCCTGCTGGCCCTGGGTTTCCGGGTAGGCCTGGTGGTGGCCGCCGCCGTGCCGCTGACGCTGTCGATCGTCTTCGTGGTCATGCTGCTGACCGGCCGCGAGTTCGACCGGATCACCCTCGGTGCCCTGATCATCTCGCTCGGCCTGCTGGTGGACGACGCGATCATCGCCATCGAGATGATGGTGGTGAAGCTCGAGGAAGGCTTCGACCGCCTGCATGCCGCGACCTTTGCCTGGAGTTCGACCGCCGCGCCGATGCTGACCGGGACCCTGGTGACCATCATCGGCTTCCTGCCGGTGGGCTTCGCCCGCTCCGGTGCCGGCGAATACGCCGGCAACATCTTCTGGATCGTCGGCTTCGCGCTCATCGCCTCGTGGCTGGTGGCAGTGGTCTTCACGCCCTACCTGGGGGTCAAACTGCTGCCGGCCATCAAGCCGCTGGCCGGCGGTCACGAGGCTTTGTACGACGGCCGCTGGTATCGGCGCCTGCGTGTCCTGGTGGAACATTGCGTGCGCCATCGCTGGCGGGTTACCGCGCTGGTGGTGAGCGCCTTTGTCCTCTGCGGACTGGGCATGGGCGTGGTGAAAAAGCAGTTCTTCCCCAACTCCGATCGTTCGGAGCTGATCCTTGAGGTCTATCTGCCGCCGGGCAGCGCCTTCAAGAGTACCGAAGCGGTCACCGCCCAGGTGGAGAAGGCCCTGCTGGCCGAACCGGAAACCCTGCTGGTGGACAGTTACGTCGGGGGTGGTGCGCCGCGCTTCTTCCTGTCGCTGAACCCCGAGTTGCCGGATCCGGCCTTTGCCAAGCTCATCGTGCAGACCGCCGATGCCCATGCCAGAGAGACGCTGAAACGGAAGATGCGCGAACGGATTGCCGCCGGGGCCTTTCCTTCGGCACGGGTACGGGTCACTCAATTGGTGTTCGGCCCGCCGGTCCCCTTCCCGGTGGTGTTCCGGGTCTCGGGACCCGATATCGAGGTGCTGCGTGGCGTGACCGAACAGGTCAGGCAGGTCGTGGCAGCGAACCGGCTGACCCGCGATACCTTCGTCGACTGGGGCGAGCGCACCAGCGCCTATCGCCTGGTGCTGGATCAGGACCGCCTGCGCCTGCTGGGTTTCACTCCGGACCAGGTGAAATCACAGCTCAACGCCCTGCTGCGCGGCAACCCGATCACCGAAGTACGTGAAGGCACGCGAGTGGTGTCGGTGGTGGCGCGTTCGCGCGGCGACCAGCGCGAAGACCTCGGCAACCTGGCCAACATGACCCTGACCAACAGTGCCGGCGAGTCGCTGCCGCTGTCACAGGTCGGGCATTTCCAGGCGGTGATGGAAGACCCGATCCTCAAGCGGCGCAACCGCGCCAGCACCTTCGAGGTGCGCGCCGATATCGTCGATGGCAGCCAGCCGCCGGACGTCGAACTGGCGGTATGGGCCGACCTGCAGCCGCTGCTGGCGAAACTGCCGGCCGGCTACAAGGTGGTGATCGCCGGACCCGTGGAAGAAAGCGTAAAGGCCAACGTGGCCCTGGCGGCCCTGTTCCCGATCATGATCCTGCTGACCCTGCTGGTGATCATGTTCCAGGTGCGCTCGTTCGGCGTGATGTTCATGGTCTTCGCCACGGCGCCCCTGGGGCTGATCGGAGCAATGCCGGCGCTGTTGCTGTTCAACCAGCCGTTCGGCTTCAACGCCATCCTCGGATTGATCGGGATTGGCGGGATCCTGATGCGCAACACCCTGATCTTCACCGACCAGATCCGCCAGAACCGGGAACAGGGCATGGCGATCAACGAGGCGATCGTCGAGGCCACGGTGCGCCGGACGCGGCCGGTGGTACTCACCGCGCTGGCAGCGGCCCTGGCATTCATCCCGCTGACACTCTCGGTGTTCTGGTCGTCGCTGGCCTACGTGCTGATCGGTGGCGTGCTGGTGGGCACCCTGCTGACCCTGCTGTTCCTGCCGGCGCTGTGCAGCCTGGTACTGGGGCGCACGGAACACGCGGTTGAGGTGCGGGTGCCGGGCTGAGATTGCGTGCGGGTGCCTGTGCCACGGTGCGTCACCGCAGGCGTTCCCACGCGCCGCGTGGAACGAGCGGAAATCGGTCCGACCGCTCCCTCAAGGGAACGGTCAGCTCCGTGGCCTGGCTTGACCCAACGGACAATAAATCAGTTACAAACGGATAAAATTATCGTTTTACAGTAAATAATTACTGCAATATATTCATTTCACGCCGCCCGCTTCGGGCGTTCATCCTTGCAAATCATCGATCTTACAAAGGACGTGTCATGACTCTCGATCGCCTGTCCAACCACAGCCGGCTCCTTGCCCACGCCACTCTGCTGCTGATCATTGCCATGCTGCTGGCCAATATCGCCTGCTGGTTCTACCCCAGCCTGGTCAGCGACTACGGCATCGGCTTCAACCTGGGGCTGCTGGCCACCCGCTACAACACCAGCGTTGCCGACATGCCGTCATGGCAGGTCGCCGGCTGCATCCTGCTGTCGAGCATCCCGTTGCTGGTCCTGGCACGAGGGCTGCTGGCCCTGCGCAGCCTGTTCCAGGCCTACAGCCGTGGCGATTACTTTTCGGCCGGTTCTGCCGAACACCTGGGCAAGCTCGGCAAGAGCGTCGCCTACTGGGTACTGGGCAGCCTGTTGCTGGAGCCGGCCTTGAGCGTGTGGATGACCTTCCTGCTGCCGGCAGGCCAGCGCATGCTGACCCTGGGCTTCAGCTCGGCGCAGTTGGTCGCCCTGTTTCTCGCCGCCTCGATCACGCTGATTGCGAAGATTCTCTACAATGCCTGCTCGCTGGCCCGTGAAAACCAGCAGTTTGTCTAGGACCCAACGATGCCAATCGAAATAAAACTGGATGTCATGCTCGCCCAGCGCAAGGTCAAGTCCAAGGACCTGGCCGCCGCCATCGGCATCACCGAACAGAATCTGTCACTGCTCAAGCAAGGCAAGGTGAAGGGCTTCCGTCTCTCGACGCTGGAAGCGATCTGCGCCTTTCTCGACTGCCAGCCGGGCGATCTGCTCAGTTACACAGAGGCCGAGGCGCTGGAGGAGTGACCGCCTATTCGTGATTACCGGTAAAGATTCCTTTGCTTGACTCCCTATTTTTCTCAAAGATGAGGACCGGGATACTCCTGCCCATTCCCCCTCATTCCAGGAGTCAAGCATGTCCATTCCCGCCTTTGGTCTCGGTACCTTCCGCCTGCAGGGCCAGGTCGTCATCGATTCGGTGAAGACCGCCCTCGAGCTGGGCTACCGGGTCATCGATACCGCCCAGATCTACGAGAACGAAGCCGAAGTCGGCCAGGCCATCGCCGCCAGCGGCGTGGCCCGCGACGAGCTGTTCATCACCAGCAAGATCTGGGTCGCCAACTTCGCCCAGGACAAGCTGATCCCCAGCCTCCGGGACAGCCTGCGCAAACTCGGTACCGATTACCTCGACCTGACCCTGATCCACTGGCCATCGCCCGCGGATGAAGTACCGGTCGCCGAATTCATGGCCGCCCTGCTGGAGGCCAAGGAGTTGGGCCTGACCCGCCAGATCGGTATCTCCAACTTCACCATCGACCTGATGCAACAGGCCATCGCCGCCGTCGGTGCCGAACAGATCGCCACCAACCAGATCGAACTGCACCCCTACCTGCAGAACCGCAAGGTCGTCGAGTTCGCCCGGAGCCAGGGTATCCGGATCACCTCGTACATGACCCTGGCCTACGGTGAAGTGCTCAAGGACCCGGTCATCCAGCAGATCGCCGAACGGCACCAGGCCACCCCGGCCCAGGTAACCCTGGCCTGGGCCATGCAACTGGGCTACGCGGTGATCCCCTCCTCGACCCGACGCGAGAACCTGGCCAGCAACCTCAAGGCCCGCGAGCTGCGCCTGAGCGACGACGACATGGCGCTGATCGCCGGCCTGGAACGCGGCCACCGCCTGACCAGCCCGGCCGGCCTCGCCCCGGCCTGGGACTGAGCCTCAGAGCAACTGGTTGCGCTTGGCGAACTCCGCCAGCGCGACCACCGACTTCAGGTTCAGCTTGTCGATCAGCCGGGTCTTGTAGGTGCTCACGGTCTTGTCGCTGAGCAGCATCAGCTCGCTGATCTCCTTGTTCTTCATGCCGCGGGCGATGTAGCGCAGGATGCTCAGTTCGCGATTGCTGAGGTTCTCGATCTGGCGTGCCTCGGTTTCGTTGACATGGGCGGCCATGCGCCCGTGATCTTCGAGACGGGGGAAGAAACTCTTGTTGAGCATCACCGCCCGCACCGCCAGTTGCAACTCATCGAGTTCGGCGGTCTTGGAGACATAGCCCAGGGCACCGGCGCGCATGCAGCGCTCGGAGTAGAACTCCGGCGATTGCTCGGTCAGCACCACGATCCTGCAGGGCAGTCCCAGCGCGCTGATACGGGTGATGACTTCCAGGCCATCGAGGCGGGGAATGTTCAGGTCCATCACGATCAACTGCGGTTCCAGTTCTCGCGCCCGCTGCACCGCATCGACGCCGTTGTCGGCCTCGGCGAGCACCTCGTAGTCGAGTTTCTCCAGCAATATCTTGATAGCCAGGCGAACGAACGGGTGATCGTCCACAATCAGTGCTGTACGCATCGCAAATCCTTGAGAAGTACGCCGGCCACTGCTTGAGACAGGTACGTGCTTGCATCGATCGAAAGAGAAAGGGATCCAACGAACTCAAGTGTAGGAAAGTTCTCGAAAACCTGCCTTGGCACGTCCCCTGGCGACCTCAAGGGCCAACCGGACGGATCGCGCACTTTAGCGAGCGGGGCCGGCGAGATATGTAGGAATAATCCCAAGACCAGGCTGCCGCAACGGTAGATGCGGTTCAATCGGTGGTGCTTGGACTCCAGAACGCCTGCTGCACCCGGCTGGAGGTCGACAACCGCGCCACCAGCGCATCCAGTTCGTCGCCATCGATCGAGGTGGCCGCCAGGGTCGCCTCGATCTCCACTTCGTCGTCGCCGACCGTGCGTACCTCGACGTCGCTGGCCGGGTAGTTGCTGCGCTCCAGTTCCTTCTCCAGCAGCGACAGCACGACCTTCTGCTCGGCCCGCAGGGCGGTCAGGTAGAGGATGTAGGTGACTTCCGCCGAGACCACGTCCAGCGGCTGGCGGTTGATGTAGTTGACGATCGGCCGCAGCAGGGTGTTCGCCGCCAGCACGAACAGGGTGCCGAGCAGCGCTTCGAGGATCAGGTCGGCCCCGGCACAGGCACCGACTGCTGCCGAGCCCCACAGGGTGGCTGCGGTGTTCAGGCCGCGGACGTTGCCCTCCTCGCGCATGATCACCCCGGCCCCGAGAAAGCCGATGCCGGACACCACATAGGCGACCACCCGCACCGCGCCTTCGGCGCCGCCGAGACGGTTGGCCATGTCGACGAAGATCGCCGCGCCGACCGCCACCAGCACGTTGGTGCGCAGGCCGGCGGTACGCTGCCGGTACTGGCGCTCGAAGCCGATCAGGCCGCCGAGGATGAAGGCCGCACCGAGGCTGACCAGGGTGTCGGTCAGCGAGTCGAGGTTGATGTTGTCCAGGGCCTTCATCCATTCACTCCAGGGTCGATACGCGGATCACTGCCAACCGAACCGCCGGCTGTAGAAGCCCTTCACCGCCTGCGTCAGCGCCATGTACGCCAGCAGGATCGCCGGCAGGAACACGAAGTACAGCGACGGCAACGCCTGCAGTTTGAAGTAGTGCGCCAGCGGACCCATCGGCAGGAAGATCCCCACCGCCATGATGATCCCGGTCATCACCATCAGCGGCATCGCCGCGCGGCTTTGCAGGAACGGAATCTTCGGTGTGCGGATCATGTGCACGATCAGCGTCTGGGTCAGCAGGCCGACCACGAACCAGCCCGACTGGAACAGCGTCTGGTGATCCGGGGTGTTGGCATCGAAGACATACCACATCAAGGCGAACGTGGTTATGTCAAAGATCGAACTGATCGGCCCGAAGAAGAACATGAAACGCCCGACGTCCGCCGGCTGCCAGCGCTGCGGCTTGCGTAGCAGGTCCTCGTCGACATTGTCGAAGGGGATGGCGATCTGCGAAATGTCGTAGAGCAGGTTCTGTACCAGCAGGTGCATCGGCAGCATCGGCAGGAACGGAATGAAGGCACTGGCCACCAGCACCGAGAACACGTTGCCGAAGTTCGAGCTGGCGGTCATCTTGATGTACTTGAGCATGTTGGCGAAGGTCCGCCGCCCTTCGAGCACGCCCTCCTCCAGCACCATCAGGCTCTTTTCCAGCAGGATGATGTCGGCCGCTTCCTTGGCGATGTCCACCGCGCTGTCCACCGAGATCCCGATATCGGCGGTGCGCAGGGCCGGTGCGTCGTTGATGCCGTCGCCCATGAAACCGACCACATGGCCGTTGGCCTTGAGCAGGCGGACGATGCGTTCCTTGTGCGACGGGGTCAGCTTGGCGAACACGTTGGTGGTCTCGATCGCCTTGGCCAACTGCTTGTCGCTCATGCGCTCGATGTCGTTGCCCATCAGCAGGCCCTGCTGCTCCAGGCCGACCTCACGGCAGATCTTGGCGGTGACCAGTTCGTTGTCACCGGTCAGCACCTTCACCGCGACACCATGTTCGGCCAGCGCGCGCAGGGCCGGCGCGGTGCTTTCCTTGGGCGGGTCGAGGAAGGCCACGTAGCCGATCAGGGTCAGGTCCTGCTCGTCCGCCAGGCTGTAGACGTCGCTCCCGGCTTCCATGGAGCGCGCGGCAACCGCCACCACCCGCAGGCCCTCCTCGTTGAAGGCCGCGGTGACCTGGCGAATCCGCGCCAGCAGTTCGTCGCTCAGCGCCACCTCGGCTTCGCCGTGGCGAACCCGGGTGCACACCGACAACACTTCCTCCACCGCGCCCTTGCAGATCAGCAGGTGCGGACAGTTCTGCTCGGCCACCACCACCGACATGCGCCGGCGGTTGAAGTCGAACGGAATCTCGTCGACCTTCTGGAACGCGGTGCCGACCTGCAGCTCGCGGTCGATCTCGACGTGCTCGAGCACGGCGACGTCCAGCAGGTTCTTCAAGCCGGTCTGGTAGTAGCTGTTGAGGTAGGCCATTTCCAGCACGTCCTCGGACTCCTCGCCCCAGACGTCGACATGGCGGGCCAGGAAAATCTTGTCCTGGGTCAGGGTGCCGGTCTTGTCGGTGCACAGCACGTCCATGGCGCCGAAGTTCTGGATCGCGTCCAGGCGCTTGACGATGACCTTCTTGCGCGACAGAAACACCGCGCCCTTGGCCAGGGTCGAAGTGACGATCATCGGCAGCATTTCCGGGGTCAGGCCGACGGCGATCGACAGCGCGAACAGCAGCGCCTCCATCCAGTCGCCCTTGGTGAAGCCATTGATGAACAGCACCAGCGGCGCCATCACGAACATGAAGCGGATCAGCAGCCAGCTGACCTTGTTGACACCGTGCTGGAACGAGGTCGGCGCACGGTCGGTGGCGCTGACCCGCTGGGCCAGGGCGCCGAAATAGGTATTGTTGCCGGTGGTCAGCACCACCGCGGTGGCGGCCCCGGAGACCACGTTGGTGCCCATGAACAGGATGTTGTCCAGATCCAGCGGGTTGGTGGCGCTGGGGTCGATCTGGCGGACGAACTTCTCCACCGGCATCGACTCGCCGGTCATCGCCGCCTGGCTGACGAACAGGTCCTTGGCGGTCAGTACCCGGCAGTCGGCGGGAATCATGTCGCCGGCCGAGAGCACGATCAGGTCGCCCGGTACCAGTTGGCGGATCGGCAACTCGATGCGCTGGGCACCTTGCACCTGTGCGCTGGCCGCATGGAACTTGCCGAACACCGGCGTGGTGTCCGCGGCGAAATCCCGGCGCATGACCGTCGCGGTGTTGCTGACCATGGCCTTGAGGGCATCGGCGGCCTTGTTCGACTTGGCTTCCTGCCAGAAGCGCAGCAGGGTCGAGAGCACCACCATGGAGAAAATCACCGTGGCGGCCTTGAGGTCATCGGTCAGCCAGGAGATCAGCGCCAGCAGGGTCAGCAGCAGGTTGAAGGGGTTCTTGTAGCAGTGCCACAGGTGCATCCACCACGGCAGCGGCTGCTCATGCTCGACCTCGTTGAGCCCGAACTGCTCGCGCAGGACCTGGGCCTGGGCTTCGCTCAAGCCGTCGGCATGGGCACCGAGGCGCTCCATCAGTCCCTGGGGATGATCGTTGGCCGCCGCCACCAGGGTCTGCGCCAGGGTCGGCGGGACCTCGCGGCTGACCGTCGCGTCGGTCATGCTTTCGAGCAGGGCCAGGCGGCGGAAGTGCCGGGCGAAGTGCCGGGTCCGCAGGAAACCGGCAAAGAATTCTTTCAACAGGGTGAGTTTCATGGGGCTGCCTCCCGTACCACCGGCCCGGCTCCTGCAACGGCAGGAGCACGGGCGACGTTGATCTTGCGAGCAGAGTCCGCAGGCGGGTTACCGCCAGCGTGCATTGCCCCGGATGGGACAGGCACGGCCGGCCGCCTGGCACAAACGCCGGGCGCGTCGATAGCGTCGCGACGGGCCACGGGGGCCGCATCACAGGCTGTTCAGTGTCGGGAAAAGGGACTTCGGGATACCGCCACCAGGGGCGTGATCGGGATGCCGCTTCTCGCTTTCGGGCGAGACAACGGCAGGGAGAGACTGCGCGTTATCTTGCCGAGAATATGCCGGTCATCGGAACCGGCCGACTACTGTCACTCGAACAAGTACCCACATGGGCCTCCGCAATGGATGAAAACGCGCGAAGCTTACACTTCGACATTTGCAGCGTAAACGGTAACAAAGTGTTTCGCAGCGCTACCGGAAAGTTCTTCAGGAAGGGTTCAGGTTCGGGCCGCCCGGCCTCATTCACAGTCCCACTGGCGCATACGGGCACGGCAGTGTTTCATCGCGTTGACGATGTGCTTTTCCACCAGGCTGCGGGAGATGTTCAGGCGTTCGGCGATCTCCGGGTGCGACAGGCCCTCCAGCTTGCGCAGCATGAAACTGTCGCGGCACAGGCGCGGCAGCTCGGCCAGGGCACGTTGCAGCATGTGCAGGCGCAGGTCATGGTCCAGTGCGGTCTGTGGCGAAGGACTGAAAAACCGCTCATCGGTATCGAGCACCGCCAAAGGCTCGTTCTGGCGCACGGCATTGCGCCGATGGTCGTCGATCATCAGGTTCATCGCCGTGCGATAGAGGAAGGCCCGCGGCTGTTCGATCGGAGTATCGCTGGAGCGCTCCAGCACGCGTAAATAGGCATCATGCACCACATCCTCGACAACCTGACGGTTGCCCAGTTTCGCATTGAGGAAACACACCAGCTCGCGGTAGTAGTTTTCCAACATGACTCCTGTCCGCACGCTCGGCGGGCCTGTCCCTGAGCCATCGGCGGCCAGGGCTCGATGATGGCAGTTTGAAAAGATGTAATTTATAGTAATTCTCATATAGATTTAAAGTGTTCCCGGGCAAAAGCCTGAAATGTCTGGAAAAACAGGGCCGGACAAAGACTTAAATTCGCAACCGGGCTTCTCGTCTAACTGAAATCTCCCGTGTCCCTGCCAGCAGCCGGAAACAGCCCGCTGGCGTGATCACGGATCGATCTTCCATCGGCTGGAACCCTGCATGAAACGTCCTCGACGCACCCGACGCGCCCTGCTTGTCTCGCTCTGCCTGATCCCTGTCATTGCCTTCGCCACCTGGCAGATCCTGCCGCCGGGGCGCGACAGTTTCGCCACCGTCACGGTCAATCGTGGTGACATAGAAAGCAGCGTGACCGCCCTCGGCACCCTGCAACCGCGCCGTTACGTCGATGTCGGCGCCCAGGCCTCCGGGCAGATCCACAAGATTCACGTCGAGGTCGGCGACCCGGTCAAGGAGGGCCAGTTGCTGGTCGAGATCGATCCATCGACGCAGAAGGCCAGGCTCGACGCGGGCCGCTACTCCATCGAAAACCTCAGGGCCCAGCTCCAGGAGCAGCGTGCCCTGCATGACCTGGCCCGGCAGAAATACCAGCGCCAGTTGCAGCTCAATGCCGGCGGCGCCACCCGGGTCGAGGACATCCAGAGCGCCCAGGCCGAGATGCGCACCACCCAGGCGCGCATCGACATGTTCCAGGCGCAGATCCTCCAGGCCCAGGCCAGCCTGCGCAGTGCCGAGGCGGAACTGGGCTACACCCGCATCTACGCCCCCATGGCCGGCACCGTGGTCGCCCTCGATGCCCGCGAGGGCCAGACCCTCAATGCCCAGCAGCAGACGCCGCTGATCCTGCGCATCGCCAAGCTGTCGCCGATGACCGTCTGGGCCGAAGTCTCCGAAGCCGACATCGGTCACGTCAAACCGGGCATGAACGCCTACTTCACCACCCTCAGCGGTGGCAACCGGCGCTGGAGCAGCACCGTGCGGCAGATCCTGCCGGTACCGCCCAAGCCCCTGGAACAGTCCAGCCAGAGCGGCAGCAACAGCCCCAGCGGCAGCAGCAAGAGCGGTGCCGCACGGGTGGTGCTGTATACCGTGCTGCTGGATGTCGATAACGCCGACCAGGCCCTGATGGCGGAAATGACCACCCAGGTATTCTTCGTCGCCGATCGCGCGCAGAACGTCCTCACCGCACCGATCGCCGCCCTGCAGGGTGGCGACGAGCCCCATCGGCAGACCGCCAGGGTCGTCACCCCGGAGGGCCGGATCGAGACCCGTGAAGTGCGCACCGGCATCAGCGACCGCCTGCGCATACAGGTGCTCGACGGCCTGGCCGAGGGCGACCATCTGCTGATCGGCCCGGCCGTCGGTAGCGGAGGCTGAATGCAAACGCCACTGATCGAACTGCAGGACATCCGTAAATCCTACGGTGGCGAAGACAGCCCACGGGTGGACGTATTGCGCGGCATCGACCTGTCGATCCATGCCGGCGAGTTCGTCGCCATCGTGGGTGCCTCGGGCTCGGGCAAGTCGACCCTGATGAACATTCTCGGCTGCCTCGACCGCCCCACCTCCGGCAGCTACCGCTTCGCCGGCGAGCCGGTGGCCGAACTCGACACCGACGAACTGGCCTGGCTGCGCCGCGAGGCCTTCGGCTTCGTGTTCCAGGGCTATCACCTGATCCCCTCCGGCTCGGCCCAGGAAAACGTCGAGATGCCGGCCATCTACGCGGGCACTCCGGCGGCCGAGCGCCATGCCCGGGCCGCCGCCCTGCTCGACCGCCTGGGCCTGGCCAGCCGCCGCGGCAATCGCCCGCACCAGTTGTCCGGCGGCCAGCAGCAACGGGTGTCGATCGCCCGTGCCCTGATGAACGGCGGCCATATCATTCTCGCCGACGAACCCACCGGCGCCCTCGACAGCCATAGCGGGGCCGAGGTGATGACCCTGCTCGACGAACTGGCGAGCCAGGGCCACGTGGTGATCCTGATCACCCACGACCGGGAGGTCGCCGCCCGCGCCAAGCGCATCATCGAAATCCGCGACGGGCTGATCATCAGCGACAGCGCCACCCAGGCCGACGCCACCCCTGCCACTGCCACCCCCGGCTCCCTGCAGGCCGTGGACCTGCGCCAGCGCCTGAGCGACGGCAGCGAGTACAACGGTGCCTGGAAAAGCGAACTGCTCGAGGCTGTGCAGGCCGCCTGGCGGGTGATGTGGATCAACCGCTTCCGCACGGCCCTGACCCTGCTCGGCATCGTCATCGGCGTCGCCTCGGTGGTGGTCATGCTGGCGGTGGGCGAAGGCAGCAAGCGCCAGGTCATCGCCCAGATGGGCGCCTTCGGCTCCAACATCATCTACCTGAGCGGTTCCGCTCCCGCGCCCCGTGCGCCACTGGGCATCATCACCCTGGACGACGTGGCGGCGCTGTCGGCGCTGCCCCAGGTGAAAATGATCATGCCGGTCAACGGCAATGACGCCACGGTCCGTTTCGGCAATCTGGACCACAACGCCTATGTCGGCGGCAACGACACCCAGTTCCCGGCGATCTTCAACTGGCCGGTGGTCGAAGGCAGCTATTTCACCCAGGACGATGCCAGAAGCGGCGCGGCGGTGGCGGTGATCGGCCACAAGATTCGCGAAAAGCTGTTCGCCCACCTGCCCACACCCATCGGCCAGTACCTGCTGATCGAGAACGTACCGTTCCAGGTGGTGGGCGTGCTCCAGGAAAAAGGCGCCACCTCCGGCGAGACCGACAGCGACGAGCGGGTGGCGATTCCCTACTCCGCCGCCAGCGTCCGCCTGTTCGGCACCCGCAACCCGGAGTACGTGGCCATCGCCACCAGCGACGGACGCAACGTCAGGGACGCCGAGCGCGCCATCGACCAGGTGATGATGACCCTGCACAACGGCCGCCGCGACTTCCGCCTGACCAATAACGCGGCAATGATCCAGGCCGAAGCCCGGACCCAGAACACCCTGTCGCTGATGCTCGGCTCGATTGCCGCCATCTCGCTGCTGGTGGGCGGGATCGGCGTGATGAACATCATGCTCATGACCGTCCGCGAACGCACCCGGGAAATCGGCATTCGCATGGCCACCGGCGCCCGCCAGCGGGACATCCTGCGCCAGTTCCTCACCGAAGCGGTGATGCTCTCGGTAGTCGGCGGCCTGGCCGGCGTGGTGCTGGCCCTGGGCGTCGGCGGCATCCTGATACTGAGCAAGGTCGCCGTGGCCTTCTCCCTGGCCGCCGTGACCGGAGCCTTCGCCTGTGCCCTGGTCACCGGGGTGATCTTCGGCTTCATGCCGGCCCGCAAAGCCGCCCGGCTCGATCCGGTGGCAGCCCTTACCAGTGAATGATCGATCTATGAAGCCGCAACTCTCCCTGCTTACGGTGTGCCTGCTGCTCAATGCCTGCAGCGGCCCCGCGCCCCATCCGGACAGCGGCCTGGTGCCGCCCGCCGCCTGGCAGTTCGCCCAACGCTCGGCACTGCAACAGGATCATCGCCAATGGTGGCGACAGTTTGGCAGCCCCGAACTCGACCAACTGATCGACCAGGCGCGCCTGGGCAGCCACGACATCGCCGCCGCCGCGGCACGGGTGCGCCAGGCCCGGGCCAGCGCGGTGATCGCCGGCGCCCCGCTGCTGCCACAGGTCGACCTGAACCTGGACGCCAGCCGCAACAAGCTGCTGCACGGCACCGCCGACAGCGACAACAACAGCAAGAGCTTCGGTGCCGGCCTCAGCGCCACCTACGAGGTGGACTTCTGGGGCGGGCTGGCCGCCAGCCGCGACAGCGCCCTGCAGAGCCTGCGCGCCAGCGAGTTCGACCGGGCCACGGTGGAACTGACCCTGCTCGGCGGCGTCGCCGACCAGTACGCCCGCACCCTGTCCGCCCGCGAGCAGTTGCGCATCGCCGAACTGAACCTGGTCAATGCCCAGAGCGTGCTCAAGCTGGTGCAGACCCGTTACGACTCGGGCTCGGCCACCGCCCTGGAGCTGGCCCAGCAGAAAAGCCTGGTTGCCGCCCAGCAGCGCCAGTTGCCGCTGATCCAGCAACAGGCCGGGGAATCGCTGATCAGCCTGGCCGCCCTGCTCGGCCAACCGGTGCAGGCCCTGAAGATCGGCAGCCTGCCCTTCTCCAGCCTGGGCTGGCCGCGGATCGATGCCGGCCTGCCCAGCGAGCTGCTCAGCCGCCGTCCGGACATCGCCCGCGCCGAGGCCCAGTTGGCGGCGGCCCAGGCCGACGTCAAGGTGGCACGGGCGGCGCTGCTGCCGAAGCTGACCTTGAGCGCCCGCCTGGGCTCGGAGTCGAGCGAAGCCTCCGAGGCCCTGCGCACGCCGTTCTACAACCTGACCGCCGGACTGGTCGCACCGGTGTTCAACCACGGTCGCCTGCGGGCGCAACGGGACAAGGCCACGGCCCGTGAAGAGGAACTGCTGGAAAGCTATCGCGGGGCGATCATCAATGGCTTTGCCGATGTCGAGAAGGCGCTCAACAGCATCGAGCGCCTGGACCAGCAACGCCAGTGGCAGGAAGAGGAACTGCGGCAGGCCAAGGCCGCCTTCGAGCTGTCCCAAAGCCGCTACCGGGCGGGCGCCGCCGACCTGCTGACCGTGCTGGAAACCCAACGTACGCTGTACGCCGCCGAAGACCTGAACGTGCAGTTGCGGCTGAGCCGCCTGCAGGCGAGTATCGCCCTGTACAAGGCCGTGGGTGGGGGCTGGAGCGAGTTCTGATGCTGTTCCGCTGACGGTGACGCCCAGCGTCATCGGCTGCATTCCCACGATCCAACGCCCGCCCCGGACGCTCCAGGCCCACTCGCGAATAGCCATCGACGTTCCCACGCTCCGCGTGGGAACGCCTCGCAGGGCGCGCCGCGCCCATTCACAGGAACCTTAGAAGAAACGATCTTTCAGCGACAGGTGGCGGGCATACCACGGGCGTCGCGGCACGCGCTTCAACAGGTCGGACAGCCCCTTGTCGTCGGCGAAGGTGATACGCAGCGCCAACTTCATGGTCTCCGGGTCCATCTCCACCGACTTGCCGACACTCAGGCCCGGCGTGGTACTGCAGCCATGGGTACTCGGCCCCAGCCACGGATCATCCACCTCGACCCAGCGCCCGGGGGCGAACCACGGCACGCCATTGACCTGCAGGCGGGTGACCTGGCCCGGATGAAAACGCTCGTGGGCACGGAACCAGTCCTCGATCCGATCGTCGATCCAGCCATGGAACAGCCAGAACACCGGGTGCACATGGGAGGAGAACGGGTCGCCGAGAAAATCGTTTTCCGGCCGGAACCAGCGCGGGGCGAAATCGGTGAACTCGCGGGCCATCGGCACCGGTGCATCATTGGACGGATCGCGGGGCACCGCGGCCCAGCGCATGTGCAGCCAGTCGTGCAGGCCCAGCTCGAGTTCCGAGCCGAACTGGCCCAGGGTCAGCTTCGACAGGTAACGCGGGTCGGTGTACTGCGACTCCCAGACCTGGAAGTTGCTGTGGTAGGTCTCGCTGCTCTTGATGTCGCTGACCCATTGACTGTAGTCGTCATCGTCCTCGGCCAGCCAGGTCGGCGGCACGGCCCAGCCGTCATGGTTGTCGAAGTAGCGGACAAAGCCCTGGCGATCACGCTCCAGCTCCGGCTGCGGCGGCGGGAAGCGGCGCCAGGACGGCAACGGCTGGATCGCGCGCGCCGCCTGCAGCATGTGCCTATGCATGAAGAAGAAGTCGATTCCCGAACCATTGCGGTCCTTGCGCGGCCCACGGGCATCGCGCTCCTTGTTCCGGGGTCCGGGCTGCCAGCCGATGCCGCGCAGGCCGTCACGCTTGTCTTCGGGCAGGGTGTGCCACTTGTCCCGGGTGGCGTGCCAGAGCTGGTGGAACAACCGATGCTCGGGCGACACCAGCCAGGTCAGCAGCGGCGCACTCAGGCCGATGCGGTCGCGGGCTTCGGGAAAGGTGTGCTTGGTGGCGACGAAGCGACTGTCCAGCTGGGTCAGCGCCAGTGGCCGGTCAAGGCGCTCGATACGTCCGGTGAGGGTGCCGCTGCCAGCATTGCCATAGGTGCCCCAGACCTCGTCGAGGACCATGCTCAGCTCGTATTCGGGGAACACCTCGGTGCCGCGGAACAGCCGCCAGAACAGCCGTGCACCATCGGCCACCGCCAGGTCGCCGACCACCCGCAGGCGCGGTTCGGCCGCGCCACGCAGGCCCTCGGCCGTGTCGATGAAACCGCAGACCGCCCGGCCACGCGGAGCAATGTCGAGCAACACCTGCACACCTTCCAGGGGCAGGCCGGCCAGACCGGCATCGCGGCCCTCGAAACGAATGTTCCAGACACCGCGCAAGTTGTCGGCCAGGCGTTGGCCTGCCGTGTCGAGCAGATCGACCGTGGCCTCGCCCGGCGTGATCGGCTCGTCCTCGCGCGTCAGTTCACGGTGTGCGTAATAAGCCGCGGGGATGGCGGCGCCGGTAAGCGCCAGGCCCGCTATGAATCCTCGTCGAGAAATCGTCATCGCCCTACCTGTGTCGGCCCTGAAGCAGGCCTTATCCCAGCTAGGACGTTGAACCGCGGGGGAAATTTAGCCTGTCGCGAACCCCGAAAGCGCTAAATTCCCGACACCTGCGCTCGTTCTTCCCAGATAGCGAAAGCCCTTGTGGCTGCCTGTGACCTGCGAACCAGAATGAGATGGCAATGACAAAACCGCGTTCGAAAAAGGCTCTCTACATCGGTCTGCCCCTGGCCCTGGCCATCGGCGCCGCCTCGGCCTGGCTGGGCTGGCAGTACTGGCCCAACCAGGGATACCCGCTGAATATCGTCAAGCAGGCGGACGAACTGCAGGAACGGATCATCTCGTTCGACAGCCACATCACCGTGCCACTGACCTTCGGCGCCGAAGGCCGCGAGGCGGACAAGGACGGCTCCGGCCAGTTCGACCTGGTCAAGGCCGACCGCGGGCGCCTGTCCGCCGCCGCGCTGACCGTGTTCGGCTGGCCGGAGATCTGGAACGGGCCGAATGCACCCCATCGCCCGACAGCGGGCTTCGTCGACGAGGCGCGCAAGCAACAGGAAGTGCGCTACAAGATCATCACCGGCATGGTCCGCGACTTCCCCAACCGCGTCGGCATCGCCTACACCCCCGATGACATGCGCCGGCTGCATGGCGAAGGCAAGTTCGCGATCTTCATCAGCATGCTCAACGCCTACCCGCTGGGCCACGACCTCAGCCTGCTGGACACCTGGACCGCGCGCGGCATGCGCATGTTCGGCTTCAGCTACGTGGGCAACAACGACTGGGCCGACTCGTCCCGCCCGCTGCCGTTTCTCAACGATACCCCCGACGCCCTGGGCGGCTTGTCCGATATCGGCAAGCAGGCGGTGCATCGTCTCAATGACCTGGGGGTGATCATCGACGTCTCGCAGATGTCGACCAAGGCCCTGGAACAGGTCAGCCAGTTGAGCCGCACGCCGATGGTCGCGTCGCACTCGGCACCCCGCGCGCTGGTGGATATCCCGCGCAACCTCAGCGACCAGGAAATGCAACTGATCAAGAACAGCGGTGGCGTGGTCCAGATCGTCGCCTTCCCGGCCTACCTGCGGCCCTTGAGCCAACCGACCCAGGACAAGCTCAACGCCCTGCGCAAGCGCTTCGACCTGCCGCCGCTGCCCAACCAGGCGATGGCGCTGATGCCTGGCGATCCGATCATCACCGTCTGGCCGGAACAGCGCTTCGGCGAGTACGCCAGCGAGCTGTACGCGATCCTCGACCAGGAACCCAAGGCCGACCTCAAGGACTTCGGCAACGCCATTGACTATGCGGTGAAGAAAATCGGCATCGACCACGTCGGCATCAGCTCGGACTTCAACGACGGCGGTGGTATCGACGGTTTCAAGGACGTCAGCGAGGCACGCAACGTGACCGCCGAACTGCTCCAGCGCGGCTATTCCGAAGCCGATATCGCCAAGCTCTGGGGCGGCAACTTCCTGCGGGTCTGGGACCAGGTGCAGAAGGCGGCCAAGCACTGAGCATCCCCGGTCCTTCTTGATACGGGAAACGGTCTTGACCGTTCCCGTTGAGCACCGATCCATTATCCAGACCGTCCAAGTGATCCTTCATGACTGACCGCAGAACCTTTCTCAAACAGGCCGGCCTGCTCGCTGCCAGCCTACCGCTCGGGGCCAGCCTGGACCTGGCCACCGCTGCTCCCGCAGCGACCGCCAAAGCTGCCCAGGGTGGCGACAAATGGGCGCAACTGCGCCAACTGTTCGACCAGGACCCGGACTACCTGCACTTCTCGAACTTCCTGGTCACCAGCCACCCCAAGCCGGTACGCGACGCCATCGAGCGCTACCGCGCGGCCCTCGACCGCAACCCGGGCCTGGCGATGGACTGGGACCTGGCCGAAACCTGGAAACGCGAAAGCCAGGTGCGCCATGCCGCCGGGCGCTACCTGAAGGCCCAGCCGGGCCAGATCGCCCTGACCGGCAGCACCACCGAAGGCCTGGCGATGATCTACGGCGGTATCCATGTACGCCCCGATCAGGAAATCCTGACCACCGAGCACGAGCATTACTCGACCCGCAATACCCTGCGGTTGCGCACCGAACGCGAAGGCACCCGCGTGCGCAAGATCAGCCTGTTCGAGAACCCTCACCGGGTCTCGGCCGATGAAGTGCTGGGCAACATCGCCCGCGCCATCCAGCCGCAAACCCGGGTACTGGGCATGACCTGGGTACAGTCCGGCAGCGGAGTCAAGCTGCCGATCGGCGAGATCGGCAAGCTGGTGGAGGAACACAACCGCAATCGTGACGACAAGGACCGCATTCTCTACGTGGTCGATGGGGTCCACGGCTTCGGTGTCGACAACCTCGACTTCCCGGACATGCACTGCGACTTCTTCATCGCCGGCACCCACAAGTGGATGTTCGGCCCACGCGGCACCGGTATCGTCTGCGCCCGTTCGGAGGAGGTCAGGGACGTCACGCCGCTGGAACCGACCTTTTCCGAGGACACCAACTTCGCCACCTCGATGAGCCCGGGCGGTTACCACGCCTTCGAACACCGCTGGGCCCTGGACCAGGCCTTCGAACTGCACCTGGAACTGGGCAAGGCCGATGTGCAGGCGCGGATCCACGCCCTCAACAGCGAGCTCAAGCAACGTCTGCAGGCCGACTCACGCATCGAACTGGTCACGCCCATGAGCCCGGAACTGTCGGCCGGCTTCAGCTTCTTCCGGGTCAAGGGCCAGGACAGCGACCAGGTCGCCGCCCGCCTGCTCAAGAACAAGGTGGTGGTCGATGCGGTGGACCGGGACGTAGGGCCAGTGGTGCGCACGGCTCCCGGCCTGCTCAATACCGAAGCCGAACTGGACCGCTTCATGACCCTGCTCGGCCAGCAGCTATGAACCGCTGCCCGGCGGTACGACCCACCGTTTTCAGACTTCTGCCTGCGAGAGATCCCATGACAGCACAATCCACCTGCACACGCTCCCGTGTCGGCCTCCGGTCGGCCCTGACCCTCGCCGCCCTGTTCGCCAGCGGGCTGTGCGGCAATGCCTTCGCCGCCAGCGCGCCGCTGCCGGGCAAGGTGTTCAAGGACTGCAAGGACTGCCCGGAAATGGTGGTGCTGCCCGCCGGCACCTTCACCATGGGCAGCCCCGAGGACGAGATCGGCCGCGAGCCGGACGAAGGGCCGATGCATGAGGTCACCTTCAAGAAGGCTTTCGCCATCAGCCGCTTCCAGGTACTGGCCGGCGAATGGAAAGCCTACCTGCACAGCACCGGCTACAAGATGCCGGACGGTGATACCCGCCCGGGCCGCGAGTGCCTGGCCGGCGAGCCGCGCTACCCCATGAGCGACCGGCAGCCGGCGGTCTGCATGGACTGGCGTGAGGCCGAGGCCTATACGAAGTGGCTGTCGAAGAAAACCGGCAAGGCCTATCACCTGGTCAGCGAGGCCCAGCGTGAATACGCCGTGCGCGGGGGCACCAAGGGCCCCTTCCCGTTCCCCTTCGACGAGGGCAAGGAATACAGCATCGCCAAACACGCCAACACCTACGGCCCGGCGGACGGTTTCAGCTACACCTCGCCGGCCGGCAGCTTCCCGCCCAACGCCTTCGGCGTCTATGACGGCCACGGCAATGTCTGGGAATGGACCGCCGACTGCTATGTCGACACCTACCAGGGTGCACCGACCGACGGCAGCCCGCGCCTGGACAGCCAGGAATGCGAGGACCGCCGTTCGATCCGCGGCAACGACTGGACCGAAGCGCCGGTCTTCTCCCGCTCCGCCAACCGCAACGAGCGCAGCGAGTACACCCGCGGCGACTGGCTGGGTTTTCGTGTCGTGCGCGAACTCTAAATCCCACCCCGAAACGCTCGTCTAAAGAGTTCAGGGCGCCGTGCGCGGCGCCTGCTTCCGAAGACCTTCACGAGTAGCCCCCATGCCTCTCCAAGCACAAAGCCTCGCCCAGGAAACCCTGAGGATCCTCAAGCCCTTCTGGCTGCTGGTGGTCCTCTCGGCCGCCCTGGGGGTTGTCAGCGGCCTCAGCGTCACCGCCCTGCTGGCGACCATCAACGACGCCATGAATGCGAGCGGTGGCCCGGACACCCGTATCGCCCTGCTGTTTGGCGGCCTGTGCGTGCTGACCCTGGCCTGCTCGACCCTTTCCAACCTGCTGACCAACTACGTCGGCCAGCGGGTGGTCGCCCGGCTGCGGCAGGAACTGGCCGCCAAGGTGCTGGTGGCGCCCATCGAGCAACTGGAACGTTACCGTGCCCACCGGCTGATCCCGGTGCTGCTCAACGATGTCAGCACCATCAGCACCTTCGCCCTGTCGGTGGCCCCGATGGTGATCGCCTTCACCGTCACCGTCGGCTGCCTGGCCTACCTGGCCGCGCTGTCCTGGCAGATTCTGGCCCTGACCCTGTTGACCGTGGTCATCGGCAGCGGCGCGCAGTGGCTCGCCCACCGCGTCGGCATGCGCAGCATCCTGCGGGCGCGGGACGGCGAAGACGAGCTGCAGAAGCACTACCAGGCGATTTCCGCCGGGGCCAAGGAACTGCGCATCCAGCGCCAGCGCCGCCAGTTCATGCACGACCAGCAGATCCACGGCACCACCGAACGCATCAGCCAGGCCAACATCCGGGCGGCGAACATCTTCGTCAGTGCCGAGACGTTCGGCTCCATGCTGTTCTTCGCGGTGATCGGCATCGCCATCACCTTCCAGGCATTCTGGCCGAACACCGACAAGACCGTACTCGGCGGCTTCGTACTGGTCATGCTGTACATGAAGGGGCCGCTGGAACGACTGGTCACCACCATCCCGAGCATCAGCCGCGCCGAGATCGCCTTCCGCCGCATCGCCGAGCTGTCGTGGCGCTTCTCCTCGCCGGAACCGCACCTGCTGGTGAGCGACCGGGACATCGGGCCGACGCCGCTGCAGAGCATCGAACTGCGCCAGTTGCGCTACGACTATCCTCCGGTCGACGGCGTTCCGCCGTTTCACCTGGGCCCGGTCGACCTGACCATCCGCCAGGGCGAAATCGTCTTCATCGTCGGCGAGAACGGTTGCGGCAAGACCACCCTGATCAAGCTGCTGCTGGGCCTGTACACGCCACAACAGGGCGAAGTCCGCCTCAATGGCAGCCCGGTCAGCGCCCAGGGCCTGGACGACTATCGCCAGCTGTTCACCACCATCTTCGCCGACTACTACCTGTTCGACGAAGTGGCCCAGGGCGGCACGCCGCTGCCACCGGAGTCGATCAAGTACCTGGAACGCCTGGACATCGCCCACAAGGTCAGCATCCGCGACGGCAGCTTCAGCACCACCGATCTGTCCACCGGCCAGCGCAAGCGCCTGGCGCTGCTCAATGCCTGGTTGGAACAACGCCCGGTGCTGGTGTTCGACGAATGGGCCGCCGACCAGGATCCGGCGTTTCGCCGGGTGTTCTACACCGAGCTGCTGCCCGAGCTGCGCGACCAGGGCAAGACCATCATCGTCATCTCCCACGATGACCGTTATTTCCCGGTGGCCGACCAACTGGTGCGCATGCAGGCCGGGCAGATCCAGGTCGAACGCGTGCAACGCGAGGCCGTACCCGCCTGACCCCCACCACCCCGCGCGCAAGGCGCGGGGTGAACCCGCCTAAATTACCCCGCCGCCCGTTCGTTCTTCCTATAGCCAGCGACCCGACAGTCCCTCCGGCATTGCGTTGCGCGCACAACGCCCATGGAAGAACGCCCCCTCACCGAAATTTTTCCGCTTTGTTTTCCGATTTTGTCGGGCTGGTGCGTCTTCTTCTCAAGTAAGAACAATTCCTACTCGCTTTTCCACACTTAGAAAGAGCTGAAAGAATGCCGACAACACATCGACTGACCCCCTTGAGCAAGGCCTTGCTGGTTCGCAAGATGCTGCGCTCGCCTGTCACGCTCGGCGCCATGGGGATGGCGCTGGCACTGCCGATGGCTGCACAGGTACAGGCCCAGGAGTTCGAATTCAACATCGCCGCCCAGCCACTGGCGGCGGCCCTGCAGGAACTGGGGCGCCAGGGCAATATCCAGGTGCTGTACAACCCGGAGCGGGTGCAGGGCCTGCAGGGGGCAGCGGTCAAGGGCAAGCTCACCCCGGGCCAGGCGGCCAGCGAGTTGCTGAAGAACACCGGTGTGAACTACAGCTTCCAGGGCGACACCCTGACCCTGAGCAGTGCCCCGGCCACCACCAGCTCGGGCCTGAACCTGGCGGCCACCACCATCAGCGGGCAGGCCCAGACCCTGGGCACCAGCACCGACGGCACCGGCTCCTACACCACCGGCGCGGTGACCATCGGCAAGACCGCGCATTCGCTGCGGGAAACACCGCAGTCGGTCACGGTGGTGACCCGCCAGCAGATGGATGACAAGAACCTCACCAAGCTCGACGAGGTGATGGCCCAGACCACCGGTATCACCCGCTCCAATCGCAACTTCGGCGGTAACGTTTTCAACTCCCGCGGCTTTACCCTGGAAGACGACAGTTACATGATCGATGGCGTTCCAGGGTTGGCCTACAACCTCACCGGCTGGATCCGGCCCGACATGGCGGTATTCGATCGCGTCGAGGTCCTGCGCGGCGCTTCCGGCCTGTTGGTCGGTGCCGGCAACCCCGGTGGTGCGGTCAACCTGGTGCGCAAGCGTCCGACTTCCGATCCGCGCTTCTCGATCAGCACCAGTGCCGGCTCCTGGGACAATTACCGCATGGACCTGGACGGCAGCGGCCGGCTCAATGAGCAAGGCACCCTGCGCGGTCGTGCCGTGGTCGCCTATGAGGATCGTGGCTATTTCCAGGATGGGCTCAACTCCCAGACCCCATTGCTGTACGGCATCGTCGAAGCCGATCTGAACGACTCCACGACCCTGGCCGTCGGCCTGCGCCATCAACGCACGCTCTACCAGGGCTACACGATTTTCGGCCTGCCGCGCTACAACAACGGTCGAGAGATTGACGTTTCACGCTCCACCTCGCTGGGCCAGGACTGGAACCGCCACGAAATCGAAGTCAACGAAGTCTTCGCCGACCTGGAACACCATCTCAACGACAACTGGACCAGCAAGGTCTCGGTGACCCAGTCGCAGAGCATGTTCAACCAGCGTGTGGCCTATTCACAGGGTGCCTTGGACCCTGCGACTCAGAGCGGAACCTTTCTCTCCAACACCCAGTTCCGCCGTGAATACGTCACCAGCAAGGGGATCGATGGTCATGTTTCGGGCAACTTCGACGCCTTTGGCCTGACCCACGAGTTGATGGTCGGCGCCAACTGGTCGCAGCAACATATCCTGAGCAAGCAGTCACTGGTACCGATCGACCTGCCGATCGACGTCTTCGACCCCAACCACCATCTTATCTCCAAGCCGCAGCAACCGTCCTGGCAGAGCCTGGACGATATCACCCAGCGCCAGTATGGCCTCTACAGCACCTTGCGCCTGCGCCTGGCCGAGCCTTTGAGCCTGGTACTCGGTGGCCGACTGAGCTGGTACAAGAACGACAACACGCGATACGACTATCCCAGCGACATCACGGGTATAACGGCCACCAGGGCCACCCCCAACGACTACCGTGAAGACAAAAAATTCACACCCTTCGCCGGGCTTATCTACGACCTGGATGAACAGTGGTCGTGGTACGCCAGCTATGCCGATATCTTCCGCCCGCAGAGCAATTACCGGACCGAAACCGGCAAGAGCCTGAAACCGACCCTGGGCTCGAACTATGAAACCGGCATCAAGGGTGCGCTGTATGATGGCCGCCTGAATGTCTCCGCTGCGGTGTTCTACATCAAGCAGAAAGACCTGTTCCAGACAGACGACGCCACGACCGCCGCAAACCCCGATGCCTGCCAGCGAAACAACCCCAGCAGCGGCTCCTGCTATGTAAACGGTCCACCCAGCACCAGCAAGGGCGTAGAGCTGGAAGCCAGCGGCGAAGTCGCCACCGGCTGGCAGATGAGCGCCGGCTACACCTACAACATCACCCGCAACGACGACGGCTCTTCAATCGACTCGGAAACGCCGAAACACATGCTGCGCGTTTCCACCATGTACAACCTGCAAGGCGACCTGAATCGCCTGAGCGTGGGCGGCGGCGTATCGACCCAGAGTGGTTACGTATCGCACTTCAACGACCAGGATATTCCCAACCCGGGCCGGGCCATCTGGGATGCACGCACGCAATACAAGCTGGACGACCACTGGAAACTGTCGTTCGACCTGAAGAACGTCTTCGACAAGAAGTACTACGAGGCGACCGGCGAACTGCGTCGCGGCAGCTACTACGGCGAGCCCCGCAACTTCATGGTCACCTTGCGCGGCGACTTCTGATCGCACAAGGTTGGCGTCAAAAGAACCAAGGGGCGACCCTTGGTTTTTTTTATGGGCGACTGTTTCTGTGGCGGGCGGGCTTGCCCACGCTCGGCTGCGAAGCGGCCCTGGAACCGCAGCACTCGGCTCATCTGATCCGCCGGGTGCCCAGGGGCCGCTACACGCCCCAGCGCGGGCAACCCCGCTCGCCACACGATCAGTCACCCGGAACAGGAATGCAGTAGCTGAACCGTGGATTCGCGGAATGAAAAAGCCAGGGCGCGGGCCCTGGCTTTTTCATTTCCCGCCGGCTCAGTCAGACTGACTTCAGACGCTCCAGTACCGCCGTCAACAACGCCTGGGAGAGAATGATGCTGTCATGGTTCTCCTCCAGCGCCATCGAGGTGGCCAGCCCATTACGCGAGCACTGCTCCACCAGCACGGCCTGCGCCGCGCCGATTTCCTCGGCGGTCTTGCTCGCCCCCGCCCACCAGCAATCCGGCTTGACCTGCAACGGCTTGAGCGTGAAGGCCTCACTGAGGATCGCGTTGGTGCGCAACAGGCGGTAACCGGTCTCGATTTCGTCCTGCACGGCGATATCGCGGTAGACCTCACGCATGCCCTCGGCGCTGACACCGCCGACCAACGCAACCTGGTCGATGACCCAGTCGGCAATCACCTGCTCATCGTCCCACTGCGCCCGCGCCTGCTCGATCAGCCCGACGATGGTCTGCTCGTCGACGCCGGGAACGAAGGCCAGGAGGCTGCCCACCAGGTTCGCGAACAGGCTCTGCTCCGGCGCCGCGGCGTCCGGCACCGGCTCCTGCTCGGGCGCAAAGACCTCCAGTGCCGCCGGCAGGCTGGTGTCCACCAGGCCGAGGAAACTCACCTGGTCACCGCTCTGCTCCAGTACATGGGCCACTTCGATCGCCAGGGCCCCGCCCAGGGACCAGCCCAGCAGGTTGTATGGTCCCTCGGGCTGGGTCTGCCGGATCTGCTGGACGTAGTAGCCGACCATCTCTTCCCAGGAACGGTCGAACCAGCCCGGCACCACATAGCTCTTGTTGACCAGCCCGTAGACCCGTCGTTCGTCCTTCAGTTGCCCCGCCAACGGATAGTAGGAGTAGGTGCCGCCGCCGCCCGGTGGCAGGCAGAACAGCGGAGCATTATCCGCGTGGCAACCGTTCATGCTGATGACCGGCGTCTTCACCTTCGCCTCGCCTTCGCGCATGAAGTCGGCGAGGTCGGCCAGTGTCTCCATCAGCAGGAAGTCGTGCAGCTTGATCGTCACGCCGAAGGCCTCACGCAGCCGGCCGACCAGAGAGATCACCAGCAGCGAATGTCCGCCCAGCTCGAAGAAGTTATCGTTCAGGCCGACCGTCTCGACCTTCAGCAACTCGGCCCAGATATCGGCCAGGCGCTGTTCCAGTTCGGTCCGCGGGGCGACATGGCTGCGCTGTACCGCGTTGGCGTCCGGCAGTGGCAGCGCCTTGCGGTCCAGCTTGCCGTTCGGCGTCAGCGGCATCCGCTCCAGCACCACCAGGTGCGCAGGCACCATATAGTCCGGCAGGCCGGCCTTCAGGTGCGACCGGAGTTGTGCGTGCAGTGACTCCCAGGGCTGCTCGACGCCCGCCTCGCTGAGCACCAGGTAGGCGGCCAGTTGCTTGCCGGCCGGCCCATCGAGGTCGATCACACTGCTTTCGCGAACGGCGGCGTGCTCCTGCAGGCGGGCCTCGATTTCACCCAGTTCGATACGGAAGCCGCGGATCTTCACCTGATGGTCGAGACGACTGACGTACTCGATCACGCCCTGTTCGCGATAACGGGTCAGGTCCCCCGTGCGGTACAGGCGCCCACCGCCCTGCTCGTCGAACGGATCGGGGACGAAACGCTCGGCGGTCAATCCCGGGCGTTGATGGTAGCCGCGGGCCAGGCCGTGACCGCCGATCAGCAGCTCACCGCGCGCGCCCAACGGCAGGGTATCGAAGTCATCCCCGAGGATATGCAGGCGGGTATTGGCGATCGGACGCCCCAGCCAGACATCGTCGCTGGCGGTCAGGTAGTGGGCGGCGGACCAGATCGTCGTCTCGGTCGGGCCGTAGACGTTCCAGACATGCCCGGCCTGCTCGATCAGCCGCTGCGCCAGTTCGGCACTCAACGCCTCGCCGCCGCAGAGGACCTTGCGCCCGGCCAGGAGACCGGCCGGGGCCTGGTCGAGCAGCATGCGCCAGGTCGATGGGGTTGCCTGGACCAGGCTGACCGCGTGACGCTCGATCGACTCGACCAGCCGTTGCGGGTCCTTGTTGTCGCCCTTGTCCAGCAAGACCACCGCAGCGCCGCACATCAATGGCAGGTACAGCTCCAGACCGGCGATATCGAATGACAGCGAAGTCAGCGACAGCACCCGGTCGCGGGCATCGATCCCCGGCTGTTCGGCCATGCTGAAGAGGAAGTTGCTCAAGCCTTCGTGGCGCACCGCGACGCCCTTGGGCTTGCCGGTGGAGCCCGAGGTGTAGATCACATAGGCCAGGTTGTCCGGTTGTGCCAGGTTCGCCAGCGCAGCCTCATCCCCCCCATCACGCCACTGCTGCTCGCGGTCCAGGCACAGGCTGCGCACGCCCTCGGGGAGCGGCAGGCGCTCCAGCAACGGGCTCTGGGTCAGCAGCAGTTGCAGGCCGCTGTCCTGCATCATGTAGGCCAGCCGGTCCTCGGGGAAATCCGGGTCCAGCGGCACATAGGCACCGCCGGCCTTGAGGATCGCCAGCAGGCCCAGCAGCATGTCCGGCCCGCGCTCGACCGCGATCCCCACCAGCACGTCAGGCCCCACGCCCGCCTGGCGCAAGGTCTGCGCCAGCTGGTTGGAACGCTGGTCCAACTGCCGGTAGCTCATGCGCCCCTCGCGCCAGATCAACGCCGTATCCTCGGGCGTCCGCCCGGCCTGGGCCTCGATCAGGCCATGCACGCAGGCCTGGACCGGGTAGGCCGCCTCGGTCCGGTTCCATTCCCGCTCGATCTGCTGCCGTTCGCTGTCGCTCAGCAACGGCAGGTCGGCAACCCGCTGGCTCGCATCGCGGCTGATCGCCACCAGCAACGCCCGCCAATGACGCGCCATGCGCTCGATCGTGCCGCGGTCGAACAGCGCGGTGGCATAGGTCAGGGTCGCCCCCAGGCCCTGCTCATGCTCGCTGGTGTCCAGGGTCAGGTCGAACTGCGCGGTATGGCTGGCCGGCACCAGGCCCTGCACCTGCAGCCCGGACAGTTGATGGCCTTCGCCACTGACCTGGCTCTGGTGGTTGTACATCACCTGGAACAGCGGGCTGTGGCTCAGGCTACGCTCCGGCTGCAGGGCCTCCACCAGTTGTTCGAATGGCAGGTCCTGGTGACCCTGGGCCTGCAGGGCGGTTCTCTTCACCTGTTGCAGCAGTTCGGTGAAGGTCAGCGCCGCATGGAATTCGGCCTTGAGCACCTGGGTGTTGACGAAGAAGCCGATCAGGCGTTCGGTCTCGACCCGCGTCCGGTTGGCGACGGGAACGCCCACGCGGATATCGGCCTGCCCGGAGTAACGCTGCAGCAAGGTCTGGAACGAGGCCAGCAACAGCATGAACAGAGTGACGCCCTGCTCGCGGGCCGTGGTTTTCAGGGCCTGCACCAGTTGCGAATCCAGTTCGACCGACAGCCGATCGCCGGCATGGCTCTGCTGGGTCGGCCGCGGCCGGTCCAGCGGCAGTTCGAGGACCGGCTGCTCGCCGCCCAGTTGGGCCTGCCAGTAATCCAGCTGGCGACGCTGTTCGCCCGCCTCCATCCATTGCCGCTGCCACACGGCATAGTCGGCATACTGGATCGGCAGCGCCGGCAGTTCGGCCGCGCGCCCCTGGCTGCCGGCTTCATACAACTGCACCAGTTCGTCGACCATGACCGGCATCGACCAGCCATCGGCAACGATATGGTGCACGGTCAGGACCAGGACATGGGCCTGCGGCGCCAGGCGCAGCAGTTTCACCCGCAACAGTGGCCCCTGCTCCAGATCGAATGGCTGGCGGATTTCCTCGTCGATGTAGTGGGCGATCTCCGCCTCGCCGGCGGACTGCGCACAGGCATCGACCGTCAGCGTGAACGCCGTTGCCGGATGAATGACCTGCACCGCCCGCTCGCCGTCCTGGCGGAAGGTGGTACGCAGCACTTCGTGACGAGCGCACAGGGCCTCGAAGCTGCGCCGCAGCGCCTCGACATCCAGGGCCCCCTCAAGCCGCAGGGCAGCCGGGATGTTGTAGGCGGCACTGTCCGGCTCCAGTTGCCAGAGGAACCACTGGCGCTGCTGGGCATAGGACAACGCCAGCGGCTGGTCACGCCCGATCGGCAGCAGCGCCGGCGCCCGGTTGAGCGTACCCTGGGCGACCCGTTCGGCGAACTCGGCCAGGTTGTCGGCCTCGAACAGCGTACGCAGGGGCAACTCGACATCGAGCCCCTGGCGCACCCGGGAAATCACCTGGGTCGCCATCAGCGAATGCCCGCCCAGGTCGAAGAAGTTGTCGCCCAGACCGACCCGGTCGACCTTCAGCACCTCCTGCCAGATCCCGGCCAAGGCTTGTTCCAGCGCGGTCTGCGGGGCCCGATACTCGAACTGCGCGAGATTGGCCTGCGGAGCCGGCAGGGCCTTGCGATCGACCTTGCCGTTCGGGGTCAGCGGCAGTCGCTCCAGCAGGATCAGGTGAGACGGCACCATGTAGTCCGGCAGACCGGCCTTCAACCACTCCCTCAGCTCGCGCCGCAACGCTTCCCTTGCCGCCTCGGTATCCTGGCCCGCCTGCTCGGCCACCAGGTACGCGGCCAGTTGTTTGCCCGCCGGGCCATCGATATCGATGACCACGGCTTCGCGGACGCCGGCATGCTCCTGCAACCGCGCCTCGATTTCGCCCAGCTCGATGCGGAAACCGCGGATCTTCACCTGGTGGTCCAGGCGTCCGGCGTACTCGATCACGCCGTCGCCATGGTAGCGGGTCAGGTCGCCGGTACGGTACAGGCGGCCACCGCCCTTGCGGTCGAACGGATCCGGAATGAAGCGTTCGGCGGTCAACCCCGGACGCTGGTGATAACCCCGCGCCAAGCCGTCGCCACCGATCAGCAGTTCGCCACGGGCACCCGGCGGCAGCACGTCGAAGTCGTCGCTGAGAATATGCAGGCGGGTGTTGGCGATCGGCCGGCCGAGCCGGATGTCGTCGCTCGAGGTCAGGTAGTGTCGCGCCGACCAGATGGTGGTTTCGGTCGGGCCATAGACGTTCCAGACATGCCCGGCCTGCTCGATCAGCCGCTGCGCCAGCTCGGCGCCCAGGGCTTCACCCCCGCAGAGCACCTTGCAGCCGGCCAGCAGGCCCGGCGGCGCGCTGTCGAGCAGCATGCGCCAGGTCGACGGCGTCGCCTGGATCACCGTGACCTGGCGTCGGCCGATGATCTCCAGCAGGGCCTGCGGATCCTTGTTCTGCTGTTGGCGCAGCAGTACCACCGCCGCGCCGCGCATCAGCGTCAGGTACAGCTCCAGCCCGGCGATGTCGAAGGACAGCGAGGTCAACGACAGCACCCGGTCCGAAGGCTCGACACCCGGCTGTTCGGCCATGCTGAAGAGGAAGTTCACCAGCGCCCCGTGCGGCACCGCCACGCCCTTGGGCTTGCCGGTGGAGCCGGAGGTGTAGATCACGTAGGCCAGGTTGTCCGGCTGCGCCAGGTTGGCCAGCGGTGCCTCGTCGACCCCGTGCAGCCAGTCCTGCGACTGGTCGAGGAACAGGCTGCGCACTTCGGCGCCAAGGGCCTGGTGGATACTCAAGTGACTCTCGGTCAGCAACAACGCCAGCCCGCTGTCCTGCACCATGTACGCCAGGCGATCGGCCGGGAAGTCCGGGTCCAGCGGCACGTAGGCGCCACCGGCCTTGAGGATCGCCAGCAGGCCCACCAGCATCTGCGGGCCGCGCTCCACGGCCACGCCGACCAGCACATCCGGCCCCACGCCCAATTCCCGCAGCTTGTGGGCCAGGCGGTTGGAATGCCGGTCCAATTGCTGGTAGCTCATGTCCGCATCATCGAACAGCAGGGCCGTCGCCTGCGGCGTCAGGCGGCTCTGTTCGGCAATCAGCTCATGAATGCAGCGGCCTGCCGGGTAGTCGGCCTCACTGCGGTTCCAGTCGACGACGATCCGCTGGCGCTCGTCATCGTCGAGCATCGGCAGTTCGACCACGCGGCGATGGGCGCCGCTGGCAATCGCCGCCAGCAGGTTGCGCCAGTGGCCGGCCATGCGCTCGATGGTCGAGGGGTCGAACAGCGCGCTGGAGTACGTCAGGGCGGCACTCAGCCCGTCGACGTTCTCATGGGTGTCCAGGGCCAGGTCGAACTGGGCGACATGGCTGTCCCAGGCCAGCCCCTGGACCGTCAGGCCGGGCAACGTGTGCAACTCGCCAGGCCCTTCGGCCTGGTGGTTGTACATGACCTGGAACAACGGGCTGTGGCTCAGGCTGCGCTCGGGCTGCAACGCCTCCACCAACTGCTCGAACGGCAGGTCCTGGTGCGCCTGGGCCTCCAGGGCCGCCTGCCGGACCTGTTGCAGCAATTCGCTGAAGGTCAGGCTCGAGGTGAACCCGGCACGCAGCACCTGGGTATTGACGAAGAAGCCGATCAGGCGTTCGGTTTCGACCCGGTTGCGGTTGGCGATCGGCACCCCGACACGGATATCGGCCTGACCGCTGTAACGATGCAACAGGGTCTGGAACGAGGCCAGCAGCAACACGAACAGGGTCACGCCCTGCTGTCGGGCCGCGGCCCTGAGGCCATCGGCCAGCCCCGGCGGCAGCTCGATGGCCAGGCGCTCGCCGGCATGGCTGCGAATCGTCGGGCGCGGCCGGTCGGTGGGCAATTCGAGCACCGGCTGCTCGCCACCCAGTTGTCCGATCCAGTAGTCCAGCTGGCGGGCCTGCTCGCCCTCGGCCATCCAGCGCCGTTGCCACTGGGCGTAATCGGCGTATTGCACCGGCAGGGCCGGCAGATCGACGGCAACGCCCTGGTGGTAGGCGCTGTACAGACGCACCAGTTCGTCGACCATGATCGGCGTGGACCAGCCATCGGAGACGATATGGTGGACGGTCAGCACCAGCACATGCTCGGTGTCTTCCACCTGCAGCAGGCGCACCCGCAGCAGGGGGCCCTGCACCAGGTCGAACGCCTGGGCGGTCTCACGCTCGACGTAGGCGCGGATGGCCGCCTCGCGCCCGGCCGCCGGGATGTCCGCCAGGCGCTCGACGGGCAAGTCGAAGGTGGTGGCCGGATGAATGACCTGGACGGTCAGTTCGCCCTCCTCGCGGAAGGTGCTGCGCAGGGTTTCGTGACGGGCGATCAGCGTTTCGAAGCTGCGCCGCAGGGCCTCGACGTCCAGTGTGCCGCGCAGTTGCAGGGCCGCCGGGATATTGTAGGCGGCACTATCCGGCTCCAGTTGCCAGAGAAACCACTGGCGCTGCTGGGCATGGGAGAGCAGCAGCGGTTGCGTCCGATCGGCCGGCTCGATGGCCGCGACCGGAGTCGGGGCGGCGCCGCCCTCGGCCTTGCGCACGAATGCCGCCAGATCCTGGGCTTCGAACAGGTCACGCAACGACAGCTCCAGTTCGAGGCTCTGGCGAATCCGCGAGATGACCTGGGTCGCCAGCAGCGAGTGCCCGCCCAGCTCGAAGAAGTTGTCGTCCAGCCCGACCCGCTCGATCTTCAGCACCTCGGCCCAGATCTGCGCCACCTGCTGCTGCACGGCGGTCACCGGGGCGACATGGCTTCTCTGCGCCTGCGCGGCATCCGGTGCCGGCAAGGCCCGGCGGTCCAGCTTGCCGTTGGCGGTCAGCGGCATCTGGCGCAGCAGGACCCAGTGGGCCGGTACCATGTAGTCGGGCAGCACGGCCTTGAGGTGCTCGCGCAGCTCACGCCGCCATTGCCCCTGGACCTGCGGATCGGCCTCCAGCAGCGTCGGGTCGCTGGGCACCAGGTAGGCCACCAGTTGCTTGCCGCCCGGGCCGTCGATATCGATGACGCTGACTTCCTGGACGGCAACCTGCTCGCGCAGCCGGGCATCGATTTCGCCCAGTTCGATGCGAAAACCGCGAATCTTCACCTGATGATCCAGACGCCCGATGTATTCGATACAGCCCTCGGTCCGATAACGGGCCAGGTCGCCAGCGCGGTACAGGCGGCCACCGCCCTGCTCGTCGAACGGATCGGGCACGAAGCGCTCGGCGGTCAGCGCCGGACGCTGGTGGTAACCGCGCGCCAGGCCCGCGCGGCCCACATGCAGCTCACCGCTGCAGCCCTGGGCGACGGGATTGAAATCGGCATCCAGCACATACCACGACAGGTCGGGGATAACCTCGCCAATCGGGCTGACGCCCGCCTGCAGCAGGTCCTCGCGGCCGATCGGCCGGTACGTCACGTGCACCGTGGTTTCGGTGATGCCGTACATGTTGACCAATTGCGGCGAGCGATCGCCAAAGCGCTCGAACCAGGGTTGCAGGCTGCCGACGTCCAGGGCTTCGCCGCCAAACACCACATAGCGCAGGGCCAGCGGCGCAGACGACGGCGGCGCCTCGCAGGCCACCCGTGCCAGTTGCTTGAACGCCGAAGGCGTCTGGTTCAGTACCGTGACCCCCTCACTGAGCAGCAGCGGGTAGAAGTCCTGCGGCGAACGGCTGACATCGCGCGGCACGATGACCAGGCGACCGCCGTGCATCAGCGCCCCGAAGATCTCCCAGACCGAGAAGTCGAACGCATAGGAGTGGAACATCGTCCAGACGTCCTGGGGCCCGAACCCGAACCATTCGTCAGTGGCCTGGAACAGCCGGAGAATATTGCGGTGCGGCAGCAGCGTACCCTTGGGCTTGCCAGTGGAGCCGGAGGTATAGATCACATAGGCGAGGTTGTCGGGGTCGGTCAGCGTCGGCAGGTTCTGCTGTGGATAACCTTCCAGCCAGTCGCCTTCCTGGTCCAGGCAGAGGCTGCGCACGCTGTCGGGAACCGGCAGGCGGCCCGCCAGGTGGCTCTGCGTCAGCAGCAGGCGGATGTGGCTGTCCTGGATCATGTAGGCCAGGCGGTCCTCGGGGTAATCCGGGTCCAGCGGTACGTAGGCACCGCCGGCCTTGAGGATCGCCAGCAGGCCGACCAGCATCTCCAGGCCGCGGTCCACCGCCAGGCCCACCAGCACGTCCGGGCCGACGCCACAGGCGCGCAGATGATGCGCCAGCTGGTTGGCCCGGCGGTTCAGCTCGCCATAGGTCAGGCTGCGGGTGCCATGGGTCACCGCCAGCGCATCCGGTGCCTGCAGGGCCTGGGCTTCGATCAGCTCATGGGCGCAGGCCGTGGCGGGGTGCGCCGCCGGTGCCGGGTTCCAGGCCTGGAGGGTGCGTTGCCGCTCCGCCGGGTCCAGCATCGGCAACGCGGCTATACGTTGTTGCGGGTCCGCACCGATGGCTGCCAGCAGGCTGCGCCAATGCCTGGCCAGGCGCTCGATGGTGGCGGGCTCGAACAGGTCGCTCGCGTAGGTGAACGCCGCCCCCAGGCCCTCGTCGCTTTCGAAGGTGTCCAGGGTCAGGTCGAACTGGGCGGTGCGTTTCTCCCAGGCCAGGCCCTCGACACGCAGGCCGGCCAGCTCGCGCGCCTCGCCTCGGACCTGGGTCTGGTGGTTGAACATCACCTGGAACAACGGCGTGCGGTTCAGGCTGCGCTCGGGCTGCAAGGCCTCCACCAGTTGCTCGAACGGCAGGTCCTGGTGGGCCTGGGCGTCGAGCGCGGTTTTCTTCACCTGCTGCAGCAACTGGGCGAAGGGGGCCTGGGCGTCGATCTCGGCCCGCAGGACCTGAGTGTTGACGAAGAAACCTATCAGCCCTTCCGTTTCCACGCGGCTACGGTTGGCGATAGCCACCCCGACGCGGATGTCGGTCTGGCCGCAGTAACGGTGCAGCAGGGTCTGGAACGAGGCCAGCAACAGCATGAACAGGGTTACGCCCTGTTGCCGGGCAACCGCCTTGAGGGACTGGGCCAGTGCCGGTGGCAGGTCGATGGCCAGGCTCTGTCCGGCCAGGCTCGGCTGGGTCGGACGTGGTCGGTCGACGGGCAGTTCCAGCACGGGTTGCTCGCCACCCAGCTGGCCCTTCCAGTAGCCGAGCTGGCGTTCCTGTTCGCCCGCCTCCATCCAGTCGCGCTGCCACTGGGCATAGTCGGCGTACTGGATCGGCAGGGCGGGGAGTTCGACCTCGCGGCCCTGGCGGAAACCGTCGTAGAGGCGGACCAGCTCGTCGACCATGATCGGCATCGACCAGCCGTCGGAAACGATGTGGTGCACGGTCAGGATCAGCACATGGTCCTGCTCGGCGATCCGCAGCAGGCGAACCCGCATCAGCGGCCCGCGCTCGAGGTCGAAGGGCCGCTGCACCTCGTCCTCCACGCAGGCGCGGATCTGTTCATCGGGATCGTCGGAAAGCGGGGACGCCAGGCGCTCCGGCGCCAGCGTGAAAACATCGGCCGGGTGGATCACCTGCAGCACCTGCCCGGCGTCCTCGCGCAAGGTGGTGCGCAAGGTTTCGTGGCGCCGGATCAGCGCCTCGAAACTGCGGCGCAGGGCTTCGGTGTCCAGGCTGCCCTTCAGGCGCAAGGCCGTGGGGAGGTTGTAGGCGGCGCTGCCCGGCTCCAGTTGCCAGAGAATCCACTGGCGTTGCTGGGCGTAGGACAGCGCCGAAGACGACTCTGACTCCCGTCTGAAAATCGGGGTCACCCCGTAGAGGTTCACCCCTTGTCGCTTGAGCAACGCCGAGAGCGCCTTGCGCTCGCGGATGGACAGCGATTTTACGGAGTCGAGCAGCTCTTGCACTTTGATGTTCTCCCGCTATGCGATCAAATTATCGATTTCCTCCGCAGTAAGACGTTTGAGGGCGGCCAGCGATTTAGCCAATTCATCCTGGGCCTGGCCACTTTGGCCGGTTTTCTGCCGGACCGCGCGACTGAAGTCCGCCAGCACCGGCAGCTCGAACAACTCGTTGAGCGACACCTCGATCTGCAACTGGTCACGGATGCGCACCATCACCTGCATGACCAGCAGCGAATGCCCGCCCAGCTCGAAGAAGTGGTCATCCATCCCCACCCGCTCGACCTTCAGCACATCGGCCCAGATATCGGCCAGCTGCCGCTCCTGCTCGGTCTGCGGCGCCACATAGCGATGCTGCAGCTGGCTGGCGTCCGGCTTGGGCAAGGCCCGGCGGTCGAGCTTGCCGTTGGCGGTCAGCGGCATCCGCTCCAGCACCACCAGGTGTGTCGGCACCATGTACTCCGGCAGGTGCTCCCTGAGGTGTGCCTTGAGCCCATCACGCAAGGCCGGGACATCGTCCGCCGTCCAGCCGCTGTCCCTGGGCACCAGGTACGCCGCCAGTTGCCGGCCGCCCGGGCCATCGATGTCGACCACCACCGCCTCGCGCACCGCGGCATGCTGCTGCAGGCGCACCTCGATCTCGCCCAGCTCGATACGGAAGCCACGGATCTTCACCTGGTAGTCCGTACGCCCGACGTACTCCAGCACGCCGTCGGCAGCCCGGCGCCGAACCAGGTCGCCGGTGCGGTACAGCCGCTCGCCCGGCGTCTGGCCGAACGGGTTGGGCACGAAGCTCAGGGCCGTACGTTTCGGGTCGCCCAGGTAGCCGCGGCCAACCCCCAGGCCAGCGATATGCAGTTCGCCCGTGGCGCGCTCCGGCATCGGTTCGAGCAGATCGTTGAGCACACTCAGCCGGTTGTGATCGGTGTCCAGGCCGATCGGCAGATAGGCGCGCTCACGGTCCTGCAACTGCACCCGGTGCAGGGCCACGTCATCGGAACATTCGGCCGGACCATAGGCGTTGATCAAGGGAATGTCCGGGTACTGGCGCAACCAGCGCTCAGCCAGCGCCGGGGCCATTGCCTCGCCCGTGGTCAGCAGGTAACGCAGGCTCGCCAGTCGCGCCACCGGCTGGTCGAGCAGCCCCTGGATCAGCGCCGGCACCACTTCAAGGACGGTGATGCCGGTCTGTTCCACATGCCTGAGCAACGCGGCCGGGTCCTGGACGATGACCGAGGGCACGATCTCGACGCGGGCCCCGCAGAGTGCGGCGGTCAGCAGTTGCCAGACGGAAATGTCGAAGCTCTGCGAAGCGGTCTGGGCGATCACATCCTGTTCGGTCAGCCCCAGGTAGGGCACCTTGCTCAACTGGTTGTTGAGCATACCGCCCTGTTCCACCATCACGCCCTTGGGCAGGCCGGTGGAACCCGAGGTGAAGATCACGTAGGCCAGGTGGCGGGCAGTGATCGCCGGCAGGGCCGCCGGCAACGCAGCGGATGCCGGCTGCTCCAGCACCTGCTCCCAGACCAGCAGCCGCGGCCGGGCCGCTTCGTCGATACGCGCCAGCAACTGCTCGGCCAACGCCCGGCAGGCGCTGCTGCAAACCAGCACGCGGCTGCCGCTGAGGGAGAGGATATCCGCCAGTCGCTGTGCCGGCAGCGAGGGGTCCAGGCCCAGGTAGCCGGCACCGGCCTTGAACCCGGCGACCACCATGCCCAGCAGCGGCAGACCGCGCTCACCGAGCACCGCCACCAGGTCGTCGGCCACCACCCCGCTGGCCTGCAGCGCCACCGCCAGGCGGTCGCTGTGCCGATCCAGCTCGGCGTAGGTCCAGCCCTGCCCCTGGCAAGTCGCCGCCACCTGCTGTGGAACCCGCTGTACGGTGCGGCGGAACAGTTGCGCATAACCCTGGTCGAGGTCGGCGCCAGGCGCATCGTCGGTATCGCGGCCCAGCGCCAGCGGCGCCTGCAAGGTCGCCACCAGGTCCTGGAAGTCCCGGTCGATGCCCTCGGCAAACGCCTGGAGCACCTCGCGCAGGTCGCCCAGCAGGCGTTCGACCGTGGCCTGCTCGAACAGGCGCTGGTCATAGGACAGGTGCAGCCCCAGGCTGGAGCCCGGGTAGATCACCACAGTGAGCGGATAGTTGGTGTGGGTCCGCGAGGAGCCGGACTCGATCTTCAGGCTATCGGCCTGTTCGCCGATGCTGTCTTCGATCGGCGCGTTCTCGAACACGAACAGACTGTCGAACAGCGCCTGGCCCTTGCCGACCTCGCTGCGCCCCTGGATGGTCACCAGATGCAGATGCTCATGCTCGCGCAGCTCGAGGTTGTGCGCCTGCACCCCCTGCAGCCAGGCCTTGACCGTCTGCGGATCGTGCGCGCCGGGAATCCGTACGCGCAACGGAATGCTGTTGATGAACAGCCCGACCGTGGCCTGCATTTCGGGGAGCTCGACCGGACGCCCGGAAACCGTGACACCGAACAGCACGTCGCGCTCGCCGCTGTAGCGGTGCAGCACCACCGACCAGGCCGCCTGCACCAGCGTATTGAGGGTCAACTGGCTGGACTGGGCGATGCGGGACAATTGCTGCGTCTGTTCGCTGCCGAGGAGGGTCAGGCAGTCGCCGGTCGACGAAGTACCGGCATCGCGGCTGATCAGGCGGTCGAACGGCAAGGCGGTCGGCTGCTCGAAACCGGCCAGCTCGCGTTCCCAGAACGTCGTGGAAACCTGCTCGTCGTGCCCCTGCAGCCAGGCGATGAAGTCCCGATAGCGCGGTGGCAGCGGCAGTTGCATGGCGCGCCCTTCCACCTCGGCAGCGTACAGTTCGAAGAACTCCGCCACGATCCCCATGCGGCACCAGGCATCGAGCAGGATATGGTGATTGCTCAGGACGAAGCCATAGCGTTGCGGCCCCAGCTGGATCAACCGCAGGCGGAACGGCACCTCACCGGCCAGGTCAAAGCCCTGTTGCAGCTCGGCGCTCAGCTCCGCGTTCAGGCGGGCTTCGTAGTCGGCGGCATCCACGCCCTGCCAATCCATGAAACGGATATCCGGGGCGACCGTGCGCCGGACGATCTGCACGAGGGTGTCGCCGACATCCCAGCAGAACGAGGTGCGCAGTACCTCATGCCGCTCGACCACCGTGCGCCAGGCCCGGGTGAAGGCCTGCCGGTCGATATCGTGGTCGATCAGGTAGCAGTACTGCATCAGGTAGATACCCGAGCCGGCTTCACGCAGGGTGTGCAGCAGCAGGCCCTCCTGCATCGGCGACAGCGGATAGATATCGGCGATGTCCTGCGCCGCCACCGGCAGGCGCTGCAATTGCTCGCGGCTCAGGCGAACCAGCGGGAAGTCCGATGGGGTCACGCCCTGGCCGGCGCCCGCGGCACAGTGAACGATCAGCGCCTCCAGCTCCCGGGCATACTCGTCGGCCAGGCGCTGCAGGGTCGACGTGTCGAACACCTCGCGGCTGAACTCCCAGTGCAATGCCAGCTCGCCGTCCTGCACCTGGCCATTGATGCTGATCAGGCTGCCCAGTGGCGCCGCCGCGTCCTGGCCCTGGCCGCTGTCCTCGCCGGCGAGCTGGAACAGGCCGTTGTCCTTGTCGACACCCTGCTCGACCTGCCCCAGGTAGTTGAAGACGATGCTGCCTTCGGCCAGGCCCTGCAGGGCCTGGCGCGCCGCCGGCGTGCCGAGGTAGCGCAGCAGGCCGTAGCCGATGCCCTTGTTCGGCACCGCACGCAGTTGCTCCTTGATCGCCATGATCGAACCGCCCAGCGAATCCTCGGGGCTCAGCCGGACCGGATAGAGGGTGCTGAACCAGCCGCTGGTGCGGCTCAGGTCCAGTCCGTCGAAGAGGTCTTCACGGCCGTGCCCTTCAAGACGGATCAGCGTGTCGGGCTGCCCGGTCCAGCGGCCGATGACCCGCGCCAGGGCGGTGAGCAGCAGGTCGTTGATCTGCGTCCGATAGGCGGCGGGCGCCTGCTGGAGCAACTGCCGGGTCAGTTCGCTCCCCAGGCGGGTCTGTACGGAGGCGGCATGGCGCCGCTGCTGCCCGCCTTCCGGGCGGTCACAGGGCAAGGCGTCGCTGACGCCGCGCAACTGCTCCTGCCAGTAGGCCAGTTCCTGCTCCATCAGCGGACTCTGCGCATGTTGGTGCAAATACTCGGCCCAGGTCTTGAGCGAACTGCCGCGGGCCGCCAGGGCCGGCGCCTGGCCCTGGGCGATCGCCACGTAGGCCGATTGCAGGTCCTCCAGCAACACACGCCAGGACACGCCATCGACCACCAGGTGGTGGATCACCAGCAGCAGGCGCTGCCCGCCCGCCGGCAGGTTGACCAGCACCGCACGCAGCAGCGGCCCCCGTGTCAGGTTCAGACTGCGTTGTGCCTCGTCCAGCAGTGCGGCCAGCTCGGCAGTCGACGACAGATCGCGTACCCACAACATCCCGGCCGGCTGCTCCAACCGGTAGCGGGCCCGCCAGCCATCAGCCTGCGCCTCGAAGCTCAGGCGCAGGCCGTCGTGCTGCTCGACCAGCGTCGCCAGTGCCCGCTCGACATGAGCGGCCTGCAGGGTTTCGCGGGCCTTGAGCAACACCGACTGGTTCCAGTGATGCCGCTCGGGGATAGCCGTTTCGAAGAACCGCACCTGGATCGGCAGCAACGGCTGCTCGCCGCTGACCTGCTGCGGCGCCTCGACGGCCGTCTTCTTCTCGATCAGCTTGGCCACCGTCGCCAGTTGCGCGATGGTCTGCTTCTCGAATAGTTGTTTTGGACTGAGCTTGAGCCCCTGGCGCTTGGCCCGGGCGATGATCTGCAGGCTGAGAATCGAGTCGCCACCGAGTTCGAAGAAGTTGTCCGTGCTGCCGACCCGTTCCAGCTTGAGCACATCGGCCCAGACCGCGGCCAGTTTCTCCTCGATCTCGCCCACCGGTGCGACATAACGTTGCTGGGTCGCGCCCGGCACGGGCAAGGCGCGCTTGTCCAGCTTTCCATTCGCGGTCAGCGGCAGGCGCTCCAGCACCACGATGTGCGCCGGTACCAGGTATTCCGGCAACCCTGCCTGCAGTTGCTGGCGCAACGCCTCGCCTTGCAGGGTGAGGCCTTGCGTGGCCACGCAGTAGGCCACCAGTTGCAGGCGCGTGGCATCGCTCTCCAGAGGCAGCGCGAGCACCACCGCCTCAGCCACGCCGTCGAGCCCCAGCAACAGCTGGGCGACTTCGCCCGGCTCGACCCGGTAGCCACGAATCTTCACCTGGTCATCGGCACGCCCCAGGTATTCCACCCGGCCATCGACCCAGCGCGCACGGTCGCCGGCCCGGTACAGGCGTTCGCCCTGCTGCGCCGCGGGATCGGGCACGAAACGCTCGGCGGTCAGCGCCGCCTGCCCCAGGTACCCCAGGGCCAGGCCGGCACCGCCCAGGTACAGCTCGCCCGGCACACGCTCGGCCACCGGGTTCAGGTAGGCGTCCAGCACCTGCGCCCGGTCGTTGGCCAGCGGCTGGCCGACCGGCACCGTGCGGCAGCCGTCCAGGCGCTCGCGCACTTCATGGGTGAGGATCCCGACGGTGGTCTCGGTCGGGCCGTAGTGGTTGATGATCCGGCAATCCGGCGCCAGCTGGCGGACCTGTTCGATCAACGCCCAACTGCTGGCCTCGCCACCGAGGATCAGCAGTTGCCGTGGCAGCACATCAGCCGCACGAGCGGCCTGCAACAGCCCCTGCAGGTGGCTGGGGACGATCTTCAGCACATCGACCTGGTGTTCGTGCATGTAGGCGGCGAAGCTGTCCGGGTCGAAGGCATGTTCATGGGACATCAGGTGCAGCAGCCGGCCGCTGGCCAGGGCCCCGAACAGCTGGGTATGGCCCAGGTCCGCGGCAACGGTCGAGACCAGCGCCAGGCTCACGCCGGGCGCCAGTTGCAGGCGCTGCAACACCGCCTGCACGTAGTTGGCCAGGCCGCGATGGCTGATCAGCACGCCCTTGGGCTGCCCGGTGGAACCGGAGGTGTAGATGATGTAGGCCGGCTGCTCGGGATCGACCTGCAGCGCCAGTGCCGAATCGTCCTGGTCGGCCCATTGCTGGGCGACCGGCGCCAGCGCCGGGCACACGCCCAGGCCGGCCGCCAGGCTATCGCCCGGAGCATGGATCAGCAGCGCCGCTGCACTGTCCTTGAGCAATTGTTGCAGACGCTCGGCCGGCTGGCGGTTATCCAGCGGCAAGTACACCGCACCGGTCTTGAGCACCGCCAGCAAGGTCACCACCCAGTCGACGGAGCGTTCCAGGCACAGCGCAACCACAGCCCCGGCGCCGATACCTTCGGCCAGCAGCAGACGCGCCAGCTGGTTGGAGCGGCGCTCCAGCTCGTCATAGTCGATCAGTTGCGTACCGCAGCGCAGCGCCGGCTGGCCACGCCCGGCCTGCAGGCCCTGCTGCCAGAGCGCGAGGAAGTCCGCGCAGGGGAACGGTGCCTGGGCGGCAGCCGGGTGTTCGGCGGCCGCGCCCGGCTGCTCCAGCAGCGGCGCCTGGGCGGCGCCGACCATCTGCTCCAGCACCTGTTGCCAGGCCCGGGCCAGACGCTCGATCGTGCCGGCCTCGAACAGGTCGGTGGCGTAGGTGAACTCGGCCTCGATGCCCTCCGGGGCATCGGTGAAATCCAGGGCCAGGTCGAAACGTGCATCGGCCACGCCGGTGGCGAATGCCTCGACGCTCAAGGCCGACTGGACCGGGGCAGCGCTGCTGCGCGCGGCCAGCACGTTCTGGTTGATCTTGACCTGGAACAGCGGGTTGTGGCTCAGGCTGCGTTCCGGTGCCAGGGCATCGACCAGTTGTTCGAACGGCAGTTCCTGATGGGACTGCGCGCCGCTCACCACCTGCTTGACCTGTTCCAGCAACTGTTCGAGGCTGTCGCGTTCATCCACCTGGATGCGCAGCACCTGGGTATTGATGAAGAAGCCGATCAGCCCTTCCAGTTCCTCGCGGTTGCGCCCGGCATTCGGCGCACCGATGCGAATGTCCGCCTGGCCGCTGCTGCGCGCCAGCACCACGGCCAGCGCCGCCAGGGCCTGCATGAACACGGTCTGGCCGTTCTGCCGGGCGCGGGCCTTGAGCTGTGCCGAGAGTTGCGGCGGCAGGTTGGTGCGGACAATGGCCCCCCGATGACTGGCCACCGCCGGACGTTCATGGTCCAGCGGCAGCTCCAGCAGCGGCTGTTCCTCGCCCAGTTGCTGCTTCCAGTAGGCCAGTTGGCGCTCGCCCTCGCCGGCTTCCAGCCAGGCACGTTGCCAGATCGCGTAGTCGGCGTACTGGATCGGCAACGGCGCCAGCCCCGCCGGGCTGCCGTTCACCTCGGCCAGGTAGAAGCGGATGAATTCCTGTACCAGCAGCTCGCCCGACCAGCCATCCGAGACGCTGTGGTGCATGCACAGGGTGAGGACGTGCTCATCCTCGTCCAGGCGCCACAGCCGCACCCGCAGCAACGGCCCCTGCAACAGGTCGAATGGTGTCGCCAGTTCGGCGGCCACCCGCTCCTGCAGGCGCGCCTCACGGTTTCCGGCAGGTTCCGCGGCGATGTCCACCCGCTGCAGGACGACCTGCGACTCGTCGAGAATCTCCTGGTGGAACTCGCCTTCGACCGAGACGAAGCGGGTGCGCAGGGCTTCATGGCGATGCACCAGCAGGGCCAGCGCGCGGCTCATCGCCGCCTCGTCCAGGGGGCCGCTCAGGCGCACCGCCATGGGCACGTTGTAGGCGCTGTTGTCCGGGTCCAGTTGCCAGAGGATCAACATCTGCTGCTGGGCGTAGGACAGTGGAATCCGTGCAACGTCATGACGGGTTTCGGTGATCGGCAGCAGCCTGAAGCTCTGCCCGCTCTCGCTCATTTTCTGCAGGATCTGGCGGCGCTGTTCCAGCGGCAGGCCGACGAAGCGCCGGGCAATCCGTTGTGCTGTGGTCTTGTCCATCTCAGGCCTCCGCCATTTCGTTCATCATGCGTTCGATGTCGGACAGCCCGTCATCGGTCAAGGCCAGGCCCGCGTCTTCAAATGCTTGGGAAAATTCGTTCAATTGCGGTTTCTCGAAAATAAGTCGCAGAGGAATGTCGATGCCAAGACCCGAATGAATCCTGGAGATCACCTGGGCCGCCAGCAGGGAATGGCCGCCCAGCTCGAAGAAGTTGTCGTGCAGGCCCACCCGCTCGACCTGCAGCACCTCGGCCCAGATCGCCGCCAGTTGCTGCTCACGCTCGCTGCGTGGGGCCACATAGTCCTGCTGCCAGAGACTCGGGTCCGGCTTGGGCAGGGCCTTGCGATCGAGCTTGCCGTTGGGGGTCATGGGCATCTGCGCCAGCACCAGCAGGTGCGCCGGGACCATGTAGTCCGGCAGGCCGGCCTTGAGGTAGTCGCGCAATTGCCCGCGCAGAACCTGCTGGGTGGCCGCGTCGGCCAGGGCCAGCGCCGGGTCGTTGGGCACCAGGTAGGCCGCCAGCTGCTTGCCCGACGGCCCGTCGATGTCGATCACCAGGGCCTCGCGCACCTGCACATGCTCCTGCAGGCGCGCCTCGATCTCGCCCAGCTCGATGCGGAAGCCACGGATCTTCACCTGGTGGTCGACACGCCCCACGTACTCGATCAGGCCCTCGTCGCGATAACGGGTGACATCGCCGGTGCGGTACAGCCGACCACCACCCTGCTCGTCGAACGGGTCCGGGATGAAGCGTTCGGCGGTCAGCGCCGGACGCTGGTGGTAACCACGAGCCAACAGCGCTCCGCCGATCAGCAGTTCGCCACTGCCGCCCTGCACCGCCGGATTGAACGCCGCGTCGAGGATGTACATGCGCCGTGCGCCCAGTGGTCGGCCGATCGGCATCAGCACCGGCCGGGGCAACTCGCCGCGCACGTAGGGCCCGCACTCCAGGTAACTGGCGGTAATGGTGGTTTCGGTCGGGCCATAGGTGTTGAGCAGGCGGATAGGTTCGAGGCCTGCCTGCTTCCACAGGCCGATGCCCTCGGCCGGCATCGCCTCGCCGGTGGCGCTGACCTGGCGCAGCGCACCGAAGTCACGCAGCCCCAGGCGACAGAAGTCCTGGGCCAGCAGGTACCAGTAGGCGGTGCTCAGGTCGGCCACGGTGATGCCCGAACGCAGCACCTCGCGCTGGAAGGTGGTGCTGTCCCAGACCTCGTTGCCACGCACCACCACACCCGCCCCACGGCACAGGGCCGGGAACAGTTGCTCGACGAAACCGTCGAAGTTCAGGGTGGAGAACAGCAGCACGCGGTCCTGCGGCACCAGGCGGAAGTACTCGATGGCCACCTGGCAGTGGGCGCTCAAGGCGTGGTGTTCAATGGCCACGCCCTTGGGCTTGCCGGTGGAACCGGAGGTATAGATCACATAGGCCAGGTTGTGCAGTTGGGCCGGGCTCGCCAGCGGCTGCTCGTCGTAACCCTGCAGCCAGTCCCCGGCCTGGTCCAGGCACAGCACCGGCAACCCCGCCGGCAGCGGCAACCGCGCCAGCAGCGGGCTGTGGCTGAGCAGCAGGCGAATGTCGCTGTCCTGCATCATGTAGGCCAGACGATCCTCGGGGAATTCCGGGTCCAGGGGCACATAGGCGCCGCCGGCCTTGAGGATCGCCAGCAGCCCGACCACCATGTCCAGCCCGCGATCGACCGCGATACCCACCGCCACTTCCGGGCCGACGCCCATGTCCCGCAGCTTGCGGGCCAGGCGGTTGGCCTGGCCTTCCAGTTCGCGATAGCTCAACTGCTGCTCGCCAAAAACCAGCGCCACCGCCTCGGGAGTGCGTTTTGCCTGGGCCTCGATCAGTTGGTGCACGCACTGCTCGGCCGGGTAATGACCTTCGATCCGGCTCCAGTCCTGCAACACCCGCTGCGTTTCCCGGGCATCGAGCAGCGGCAGTTCGGCGACCGCCTGCTCCACACCATCACTGACAAGGGCCTGCAACAGGTTGCGCCAATGGCCGGCCAGGCGCTCGATGGTGCCCGCGTCGAACAGCGCGGTGGCATAGGTCAGCGATGCGCGCAGGCCCTCCTCGCTTTCGAAGGTGTCCAGGGTCAGGTCGAACTGGGCGGTATGGCTGCCGCTGTCCAGTGCCTCGACCTCGAGGCCCGGCAAGGGTCGCACCGCGCCCTTGAGTTCGGTCTGGTGGTTGTACATCACCTGGAACAGCGGGCTGTGGCTCAGGCTGCGCTCCGGCTGCAGGGCCTGCACCAGGTGTTCGAAAGGCAGGTCCTGGTGAGCCTGGGCGCCCAGGACCGCCTGCCTGACCTGCTGCAGCAACTGGTCGAAGCGGGTATGCAGGTCGAACTCGGCACGCAGTACCTGGGTGTTGACGAAGAAGCCGATCAACCCTTCGGTTTCCACCCGGCCGCGGTTGGCCACCGGCACGCCGACGCGAATGTCGTTCTGCCCCGAATGCCGATGCAGCACGGCCTGGAACGAGGCCAGCAGCAACATGAACAGGGTCACGCCCTGCTGCCGGGCGATGCCCTTGAGCCCCTGGACCAGCGCACGATCCAGTTCGACCTGGGTACGGGCACCGGCATGGCTCTGCAACGATGGCCGTGGCCGATCGGTCGGCAGTTCCAGCACCGGCTGCTCACTGCCCAGCTGATCGCTCCAGTAGGCCAGTTGCCGGGCCTGCTCGCCAGCTTCCATCCAGTCGCGCTGCCAGTGGGCATAGTCGGCGTACTGGAAGGGCAACGGCTTGGGTTGCGGCCGTTGGCCCTGGCTGAAGGCCACATAGGCCTCGATCAGCTCATCGACCATGATCGGCATCGACCAGCCGTCGGACACGATATGGTGCAGGGTCACCACCAGCACATGGCGTTCGTCGCCAAGGCGCAGCAGCCGGGCACGCAGCAACGGCCCCTGCTGCAGGTCGAAGGGTGTCAGCACTTCACGGTCGATGCGTGTCATCAGGGCCGCGGCATCGATATCGCCCAGCACCTCGACCGGCAGATCGAAGGCCGCTGCCGGATGCACCACCTGGACTGCCTCGCCATCGCGTTGGGCAAAGGTGGTGCGCAGGCTCTCGTGCCGCTCGACCAGCGCCTCGAAACTGCGGCGCAGCGCCTGCGGGTCGAGGCGACCGTTCAGGGCCAGGGCGGCCGGAATGTGATAGGCGCTGTTGTCCGGCTCCAGTTGCCAGAGGAACCACTGGCGCTGCTGGGCATAGGACAGCCGCAAAGGCGTCTGGCGATCGACGGCGACAAACGCCGGCGCAGAGGTGCCGCCCCCCTGCCCGGCACTCTCGGCGAAAGCGGCCAGGTCACGGGTCTCGAACAGGCTGCGCAGTTCCACGTCGATACCCAGCACCTGCCGTGCCCGGGCGATCACCTGGGTCGCCAGCAGCGAGTGACCGCCGAGTTCGAAGAAGTTGTCGCCCAGCCCCACCCGTTCGACCTTGAGCACTTCGCTCCAGATCGCCGCCAGTTGCTGCTCCAGCAGGCTGCGCGGCGCGACATAGGCCTGCTGCAACAGCGCGGTGTCGGGAGCCGGCAGGGCCTTGCGGTCGAGCTTGCCGTTGGCGGTCAATGGCAAGGCCGGCAACAGCATCAGGTGGGCCGGGACCATGTAGTCGGCCAGATGCCGTTTCAGGTAGTCGCGCAGCGTCCCTCGCCACGCGGCCTGGCGCTCGGCATCGGCCAGCAGGGTCGCATCGCTCGGTACCAGGTAGGCCGCCAGTTGTCCATCCAGGGCCAGCACCGCGGCCTCGCGGACCTGATCATGCCCCTGCAACCGCGCTTCGATTTCCCCCAGCTCGATGCGGAAGCCGCGGATCTTGACCTGCTGGTCGCGGCGGCCGATATAGTCGACCACCCCGTCGCTGCGCAGGCGTGCCAGGTCGCCGGTGCGATACAGCCGCCCTCCCTGCGGATCGAAAGGGTTGGCGACGAAACGCGTGGCCGTCAGCCCCGCCTGGTTCAGGTAACCACGCGCCAGGCCGGCACCGGCGACATACAGCTCGCCGATGCAACCCGGCGGTGTCAGGTTCAGGGCATCATCCAGCAGGTACCAGGACAGGTCGACGATCGGCTCGCCGATCGGGCTGCCCGCCGACTGGTCGAGGTCGGCCAGCGACAACGGCCGGTAGGTCACGTGCACGGTGGTTTCGGTGATGCCGTACATGTTGACCAGGGTCGGCGCGCGCTCGCCAAAACGTTCGAACCAGGGGCGCAGGCTCTGCACCTCCAGGGCTTCGCCACCGAAGATCACCTGGCGCAGCGCCAGTTCGCGCGGCGACGCCAGCGCCACCGCCATCAGCGACTTGAAGGCCGAGGGGGTCTGGTTGAGCACCGTCACTTGCTCGTCGCACAGCAATGCATGGAAGGCCTCGGGCGAACGGCTGACCGCGTACGGCACCACCACCAGCCGGCCACCATGGAGCAGGGCGCCGAAGATTTCCCAGACCGAAAAATCGAAGGCGTAGGAGTGGAACAGCGTCCAGCTGTCCTGGCTGTCGAAGCCGAACCAGTGCCGGGTGGCGTCGAACAGGCGCAGCACGTTGCTGTGGGGCAGCAGCGCCCCCTTGGGTTTGCCGGTGGAACCGGAGGTGTAGATCACATAGGCCAGGTTATCGACATCGACCCGGACCTGCGGGTTATCCTCGCAACCATCCGCCCCGGCGCTCCCCAGATCCAGGCACTCGACCTCGGTCGGCACCGGCAGACGCTCCAGCAGATGCCCCTGGGCCAGCAGCAGTTTCAGGCCGCTGTCATCGATCATGTGACGCAGGCGTTCCTCGGGATAGGCCGGGTCCAGCGGTACATAGGCACCACCGGCCTTGAGCACCGCGAGCAGGGCCACGATCATTTCCAGCGAACGCTCGGCCGCGACGCCTACCCGCACGTCGGCGCCCACGCCACGGGCGATCAGCCGATGGGCCCAGCGGTTGGCCCGGGCATTGAGTTCGGCATAGGTCAGCCGCTCGCCGGCACAGACCACGGCGACCGCATCGGGACGCCGCTCGGCCTGGTCCTCGATCAACTGATGCAGGCAGCGCCCGACCGGATGCACCTGCGGGGCCGGATTCCAGCGCGCCAGCACCTGCTGCTGTTGCGCCGCATCGAGCAACGGCAATTCGGCGATGCGCTGGCGCGGATCGCTGACGATCGCCCGCAGCAGGCTCGCCCAGTGCTGTAGCAAGGCCTCGACGGTCGCCGGCTCGAACAGGTCGGTGGCGTACTTGAACACGGCCTCGATGCCATGGGCCTGCTCGCTGGTGTCGAGCACCAGGTCGAACTGGGCGGTCTGGCTCTGCCATTGCAGCGGCTCGATCCGCAGGCCGTCCAGATCGGTGCCGGACTTGAGCCGACTCTGCGCCTGGTGATTGAACATCACCTGGAACAGTGGACTGTGGCTCAGGTTGCGGCCCGGCTCCAGGGCCTCGACCAGTTGTTCGAAGGGCAGGTCCTGGTGGGCCTGGGCCTGCTGCACGGTCTGCCAAACCTGGCGCAGCAGCTGCTCGAAGGTCTGTTGCCCATCGACCTCGGCCCTGAGCACCTGGGTGTTGACGAAGAAGCCGATCAGGCGCTCGATCTCCGGCCGCTCGCGATTGGCCACCGGCACGCCGACCCGGATATCGGCCTGGCCGGTGTAACGATGCAACAGGGCCTGGAACGAGGCGAGCAGCACGCTGAACAGGCTGACGCTCTCGCGTCGGGCCAGGGCCTTGAGCCCATCGCCGAGGGCCGGTTCCAGGGTCAGGTTGCAGCTCGCCCCGGCAAAACTGCGGGACACGGGACGCGGATGATCGGTCGGCAACTCCAGCACCGGCTGTTCGCCACCGAGTTGCTGCTGCCAGTAGGCCAGTTGACGCTCCTGCTCCCCCGCCTCCATCCAGTGGCGTTGCCACAACGCATAGTCGGCATACTGGATCGGCAGGGCCGGCAGCTCCAGGGTCAAGCCCTGGCTGAGGCTCTGGTAGCCCTGCACCAGTTCTTCGATCATCACCTGCAGCGACCAGCCATCGGCGACGATGTGGTGCAACGTCAGCACCAGCACGTGCTCGTCGTCCGCCACCCGCAACAACGCGGCCCGCATCAGCGGGCCATTGCGCAGGTCGAAGGGGGCCTGGCCGTGCTCGAGCACGAACGCCTGGACCTGCGCGTCGCCCGCGCCGGCCGCCAGGCGCTCGACCGGCAACTCGAAGGTGCCGGCCGGCAGCACCACTTGCAGCGGCTGCCCGTCGGTCTCGGTGAATACCGTGCGCAGGGGCTCGTGACGCGCCACCAGGGCCTGCAGGCTGCCCTGCAGCGCCGTCACATCGAGCCGACCCTGCAGGCGCAGGGCCATGGCAATGTTGTACGCCGCACTGTGCGGCGCCCATTGCCAGAGGAACCACTGGCGCTGCTGAGCGTAGGACAGGCGCAGCGGCTCATCGGCCGCGCGCTTGAACACCGGCGCGATCTCGAACAGGTTGATGCCCTTCTGCCTGAGCAGAGCGGCCAACCCCTTTCGCTGCATCGCCGAAAGTTGCCCTACCGACTCGATTAACTCCTGCACGCGTTGTTCCCTCTTACAAAAATCAGTCAAGAAACCGGTCAGGAAACCAGTTTTTCCAGATCATCGAGGGATAGACGTTTGAGGGCCTCCAGCGATTTAGCCAATTCATCCTGAGCAGGCGACAAACTACCGCGCAGGGCCTCGATGCGTTCGCAGAAGGCAAGTAGCGTCTGCGCCGCGAACAACTCCTTGAGCGCGACCTTGTCACCCAGGCGCTCGGCAATCCGCGTCACCACCAGGGTCGCCAGCAACGAATGGCCACCCAATTGGAAGAAGTTGTCGCCCAGGCCCACCCGCTCGACCTCCAGCACCTCCTGCCAGAGCTTGGCGACCTCGCGCTGCAGCTCCGTCTGCGGCGCCTGGTAGTGCGTCTGCAACGGGTTGCCGCCCAGGGCGATCAGCGCCTGGCGATCGAGCTTGCCGTTGGGGGTCAGCGGCAAGGCGTCGATCAGGTGCAGGTGGCTCGGCACCATGTGCGCCGGCAATTGCCCGGCCAACGTATTGCGCAGGCCGTCGACAAAGGCTCGCGCATCATCACCGGCCTGCGTCGCCACGACGTAGCCGTGCAGGTGCTTGCCCGCCGCACCGTCCTGGGCCAGGACCACCGCCTCGCGCACTGCCGGCTGTTGCAGCAGGCGTGCCTCGACTTCGCTCAGCTCGATACGGAAGCCACGGATCTTCACCTGGTGGTCGGCCCGCCCGATGTATTCGATCTGCTCCCGCTCGCCCTGGCGCACCAGATCGCCGGTGCGGTACAGACGATCGCCAGCGGCGCCGAACGGGTTCGGCACATAACGTTCGGCGGTCAGCCCCGGCCGCATCAGGTAGCCACGGGTCACCCCGGCACCGGCCAGGTACAACTCCCCCGCCACCCCTGCCGGCACCGGCAGCAACTGGCTGTCGAGCAGGTAGGCGTCAGTGTTGTCCAGCGGCCGGCCGATGTTCGCCGAGCCCCGGGCGCTGCGCAGGGTGAAGGTCGAGTAGGTGGTGTCTTCCGAGGGCCCGTACAGGTCGTAGACCTGGCTGACCGCCGTGCTGGCATACAGGCTGTCCACCAGCGTCTGTTTCAGGGGCTCGCCGGCCAGGTTGATGGTGCGCACCGACGCCGGGATCTGCCCGGCACGCTGCAGCGCGGCGATCGCCGACGGCACGGTGTTGATCAGCCTGACCCGCTCGCGCTGCGGCAGGTCGGCCAGGGCCAGGGCGTTGTCCGCCAGCACCAGGTAGCCGCCCGCGGCGAGGGTGACGAAGATCTCCCACACCGACAGGTCGAAGCAGATCGACGTCGAGGCCAGCACCCCACGCAACTGTTCGATGCCATAAACCCCAACGGACCACTGGATCAGCGCCGCCAGGTTGCCGTGACTGATCGCCACGCCCTTGGGCTTGCCGGTGGAGCCGGAGGTGTAGATGACATAGGCCAGGTTCTGCGGCTGGAGCGAAACGGCGGGAGCCTGGGCTGGATAGGCCTGCAGCCAGTCCTCGCCCTCCTCCACCAGCAGCACCTGCGACGACAGATTCCGGGGCAGGTATTGCAGCAGGCGCGGCTCGCTCAAGAGCACCGTCGCGTGGCTGTCCTCCAGCATGTGCAGCAGACGCTCCTGCGGATACTCGGGGTCCAGTGGCACATAGGCGCCGCCGGCCTTGAGGATCGCCAGCAGGCTGACGATCATCCGTGGGGTGCGGCTCAGGCAGACACCGACCCGCACTTCCGGCCCTACGCCGAGTTCGCGCAGCTTGTGGGCCAGGCGATTGGTACTGCGATCCAGGCTGGCGTAGTCCAGTTCGCGCCCGGCGAACAGGATCGCCGGCGCCTGCGGCTGGGCCAGTACCTGGGCATCGATCCGGGTGACCACGTCGCGCGAATCCACCGCGGTGACGGTACCCTTGCCCCAGTCCAGCGCCGCCTGGCGTGGCTCGCCGGCCAACAGTTCCAGGTTGCCCAGTGCCTGCTGCGGCGCGGCCATGAAGGCCCGCAGCAGGTGCTCGAGCTCACGCCCCAGGCGCGCCACGGTCGGTGCGTCGAAGCAGGCCCGATCATAGCTCAGTTCCAGGTTCAGCTCGGTGCCGGTCACGGCCACCAGCGTCAGTGGGTAGTTGGTCTGTTCCTGACGGCTGATGGCCGAGAATGCAAGACCCGTCCCCGAAGCCTGGCCGAGCGCCTCGGCCATCGGGTAGTTCTCGAACACCAGCAGACTGTCGAACAGCCCGCCCGCACCGAGCCCGGCCCAGCGCTGGATATCGTACAGCGGCGTATGCTCGTGCTCACGCAACGCCAGGTTGAGGTCCTGTACCTGTTGCAGCCAGGCCACCACCGGAATCTGCGCCGAGGGCGAGGCCGCCACCGGCAGGGTGTTGATGAACAGGCCGATCTGCTGCTCCACCCCGGCCAGATCGGTTGGCCGCCCCGCCACGGTGGCCCCGAAGGCCACGCAGTCCTGGCCGGTGTAACGCTGCAGCAGCACCAGCCAGGCGGCCTGTACCAGGGTGTTGAGGGTGACCTTGTGCTCGCGGGCGAAGCGATTCAGGTCAGCGGTCAGCACGGTACCGAAACCATGCTCATGCTCGCCATGCCCGACAGCCAGCGCCTGTCGGCTAACGACGGCATTGGCCAGTCGGGTCGGCTCCTGCAGGTCGGCCAGCGCCGATGCCCAGAATGCCTGGCTGACACGGGCATCACGCTGGCCGAGCCATTCGATGTAGTCACGGTAACGGCCGGCACCCCGGCTAATGGTGGCTCCCGCATAACGCTGAAGCACCTCGCCGAACAATTGCGACGTACTCCAACCGTCCATCAGGATGTGGTGGCTGGTGTAGATCAGGTGATAATCACTGGTACTGGTGCGCACCAGGGTCACGCGCAACAGAGGGGCCTGCCCCAGTTCAAAACCGGTCGCCAGGTCATCTTGCGCCAGTTGATCGAGGGCCGCCGGCAGATCACCGCGCTCGCGCCAGTCATGCACCACCAGCGGTATTTCGACCTGGCGTCGCACGATCTGCAGCGGCGTTGCCAACTCCTGCGGCCAGACGAACACCGAGCGCAGTACTTCATGACCATCCAGACTCTGCTGCCAGGCAGCGCGGAACCGCTCGACCTCCAGGTGCCGCACATCGGCCCGTAACTGGTTGGTGTAGGCCGCGCCGTCCGGTTCGTCGAGCGCATGGAACAGGATGCCCTGCTGCATCGGCGACAGCGGGTAGATGTCCTCGATATCCGCCATGGCCACCGGCAGGCGCTGCAGTTGTGCCGAAGTCAGCTTCACCAGCGGGAAGTCGGACGGCGTCACGCCCAATTGGCCGCCCTGGCTGCAATGCTCGACCAGGCGCGCCAGTTCCTGCTCATAGGCCCGGGCCAGGGCCTCGATGGTCGACGGCTGGTACAGCGCACGACTGAACCCCCAGTCCAGTTCCAGCTCGCCATCGAACACCTGGCCGTTGAGGCTCAGCCAATTGGCCGGCCGTTCCTCGGCCTGGTTGGCGCCGCTGCTTTCGCCGCTGGGCACGAACAGCGCCCCTTCGGCCTGGTCGAAGCTGCCGTCGAACTGGCCGAGGTAGTTGAAGGTCACCCGGGCTTCGGGCAGGGCCTGCAGTTGGCGGGCGAAATCCGTGTCCGCCAGGTAACGCAGCAGGCCATGGCCAATGCCCTTGTTCGGCACCGCTCGCAGTTGCTCCTTGATCGCACGGATAGAACCGCCCGGATCGGCCTGCGGAGTCAGGCGGACCGGAAACAGACTGCTGAACCAGCCGACCGTACGACTCAGGTCGAGGTCGTCGAACAGGTCCTCGCGACCGTGGCCTTCCAGCTGGATCAGCACCGACGGCTGCCGGCTCCAGTCACAAAGCACACGGGCCAGGGCGGCCAGCAGCAGGTCGTTGATCTGGGTGCGGTAGGCCGCCGGGGCAACGCTGAGCAGTTGCCGGGTCAGTGCCTTGTTCAGCCGCGAGGTGGCGTGGCCGATGCCGGGGAGCGGGTTCTCCAGATGGTCGTTGGGCAGTTGCGCAGCGGCACCGTCCAGGTTGTCCAGCCAGTAATCAGCCTCGGCCGCCAGCGCCTCGCTACGCGCATGGGCCTGCAGGCGCTCGCCCCAGAGCTGGAACGCAGTGCTCTTGGCCGGCAGTTGCACGGCGCGACCGGTAGCGATGGCGGCGTAGGCACTCTGCAGATCCTCGAGCAGTATCCGCCAGGACACGCCGTCGACCACCAAGTGATGGATCACCAGCAGCAGGCGTTGCTCCCCCTCGGGCAGGTGCACCAGCAGTGCACGCAACAGCGGGCCGTCTTCGAGGTCGAGACTGCGCTGGGCTTCATCGGCCAAGGCGCCGAGCCCGGCGACATCCTCCAGCTCCCGCGACCACAGGACACTGGCGCCGGTGGAGCGATAACGCGCCTGCCATTGTCCAGCCTGCTCGACGAAGCTCAGGCGCAAGGCATCGTGATGCTCCAGCAGACTGGCCAGCGCCGCCTCCAGGTGGGTGGCCTCCAGTGCCAGCAACGGCTTGAGCATCACCGACTGGTTCCAGTGCTGGCGCTGGGCAATGTCCATATCGAAGAAGCGCGCCTGGATCGGCAGCAACGGTTGTTCGCCACTGATCCGCCGCGGTGCCTCGGCAGCCGTCTTCTTCTCGATCAATTTGGCCACCGCTGCCAGTTGCGCGATGGTCTGCTTCTCGAACAATTGCTTGGGACTGAGCTTGAGCCCCTGGCGCTTGGCCCGGGCGATGATCTGCAGACTGAGGATCGAGTCGCCGCCCAGCTCGAAGAAGTTGTCGTGGCGACCGACGCGCTCGAGCTTGAGCACATCGGCCCAGACCGCGGCCAGTTTCTCCTCGATCGCCCCCTCCGGAGCAGTGTATTGCTGTTTGACCGGACCCGGCTTGGGCAGCGCCCGCTTGTCCAGCTTGCCGTTGGCGGTCAGCGGCAGCTGTTCCAGCAGCAGGATCTGCGCCGGCACCATGTAGTCGCTGAGGCACGCCTGCAGACGCTGGCGCAGGTCTTCGACCTGTAGCACCACGCCGGCCGCCGGCACGCAGTAGGCCACCAGTTGCAGGCGCGTGGCGTCGTCTTCCATCGGCAGCGCCAGCACCGCCGCCTGGGCGATGGCGTCGAAGCCCTGCAGCAACCGGGCGACTTCCCCGGGCTCGACACGGTAACCCCGGATCTTCACCTGGTCGTCGTTGCGCCCCATGAACTCCAGCAGGCCCTGGCGGTTGCAACGCACCCGGTCACCGCTGCGGTAGGCCCGGCTGCCCGGCTCGCCAAAAGGATCCGGCAGGAAGCGTTCGGCGGTCAGCCCCGGCTGCCCGAGATACCCCAGGGCAACGCTGGCGCCACCGATGTACAGCTCGCCCGGTACCTGCGCAGCGGCGATGTTGAGCACGTCGTCCAGTACCAGGGTCCGGGCAGCGGGCAGCGGCTGGCCGAGGGCGATGCCACGCTCCAGCGACGCGTCGGCGAGCACTTCGTGAGTCAGCACGCCCACGGTGGTTTCACTGGGCCCGTAGTGGTTGATGAAGCGGCAGGTCGGCTTCAGTTCACGCACCTGGCGCACCAGTGCCGGCGCGCAGGCCTCACCGCCGACGATCAGCGCATGTTCGGGCAGGACGTCCGCCGGCCGACCGCCCTGCAGCAGGGCCGACAGATGCCCGGGAACGATTTTCAGGATGCCGACCCGATGTTCGCTCATGTATTGGGCAAAGCCGTCCGGGTCAAAGCCCAGGGCCTCGGGCAGCACATGCAGGGTACGACCGTCGCACAGGGCGCCGAACAGCATGGTGTGCCCCAGGTCGGCGGCGATGGTCGAGACCAGTGCCATGCTGGCGCCTGGCGCCAGGTCCAGGCGTTGCGTCAGGCCCTGGACGTAACTGGCCAATGCGCCATGGCTGACCAGCACCCCCTTGGGCTGCCCGGTGGAGCCGGAGGTGTGGATCACGTAGGCCGCGGACTGCGCCGACAACTCCAGCGATGGCGCAGCGGCTGGCTGTTCGTCCCAGTCCGCCGGGGTGAAGGCCTGCGCGCCGCACCCGGACGGTACCAGGCCGGCGAGCCGTGCATCGCCTGCGGCGCACAACAGCAGACGTGTCCCGGCCCGTTCGAGCATCTGCCGCAGACGTGTATCCGGGGCCTTGGTGTCGAGCGGCATGTACACCGCACCGGTCTTGAGAATGGCCAGCAGGCTGGTCAGCCAGTCCAGCGAACGCTCCATCAGCACCGCGACCGGCTCGCCAATGCCCACACCCCGCGCACGCAGGTGGTGGGCCAGGCGGTTGGCGGCCTGGTCCAGTTCGGCGAAACTCAAGGTCTGCTCCAGGCAACGGGCCGCCAGCGCCTCGGGCTGGCGACGAACCTGGGCGTCCCAGTGCTGCAGCACCAGCGGCGCGGGCTCCGGGCTGGCGGCCGGCAGGGATGGAACCGGCTGATTCAGGCTGAACAGCGGTGCCTGCGGCGCCTGCAGCAAGGCATCGAACAGCGCCAGCAGCGCCGGGACGAAACCCTCGACCGTCGCGTGCCGGTAGAGGTCGCTGGCATAGGTCAGCTCACCATGGATCAGCGTACCGTCATCGGTGATATCCAGGGCCAGGTCGAAGTGCGTACCGTCCTTGTGCAGTGGGTATTCCGCCACGCTCAGACCCGGCAACTGCATCGAGCGCTGCTTCTGCATGCCGACGTTCTGGTTGAACTTGGCCTGGAACAGCGGGTTGTGATCCAGGTTGCGCTCAGGTGCCAGGGCATCCACCAGTTGCTCGAACGGCAACTCCTGGTGCGCCTGGGCGCCGAAACTGCTTTCGCGCAGGTGGCCCAGCAGTTCAAGGAAACTCTGGCGCTCGTCGACCTCGCAACGCAGCACCTGGGTGTTGACGAAAAAGCCGATCAGGCCTTCGACTTCCGGGCGGCCGCGGTTGGCGTTCGGCACGCCGACACGGATGTCGCGCAGGCCGGACTGGCGCGAAAGAAACAGCGAATAACCGCCCAGGACCAGCATGAACAGGCTGATGCCCTGGCCGCGGGCGAAGGCATTGAGTTGCCGCGAGCGCTCGGCGCCGAAGTCGAACTTCAGGGTCCGGCCCTCGAAACTCTGCGCCGGTGGCCGTGGGAAGTCGGCGGCGACGTCCAGCAACGGCTGCTCGTCGCCCAGTTGCCGACGCCAGTAGTCCAACTGCCGCTCGCCCTCGCCGGCCTCCAGCCAGCTGCGCTGCCAGATCGCATAGTCGGCGTACTGCAACGGCAGGGGCGCCAGGCCCGGCTCGCGTCCCTGGCTGAACGCCTGGTAGGCCTGGACGAACTCCCTGACCATCACGTCCATCGACCAGCCATCGGAAACGATGTGGTGCATGCTCACCACCAGCACCCACTCGTCCGCGGCCAGCCGGATCAGGCTGGCCCGCAGCAATGGTCCGTTGAGCAGGTCGAAGGGTTGCGCGGTGATCGCCCTCACCCGCTCGGCCAGCTCGGCCTCACGTGTCTCGCTGGCGCAACCCGACAGGTCCAGCCTGCTCAGCGGCACGCCCAGGTGGCCGAGGATCACCTGGCAGGGTTGCTCGCCGTCGACCTGGAACACCGTGCGCAGGACTTCGTGACGCAAGGCGATATGCTCGAAGGCGCGCTGCAGGGCCGATTCGTCAAGCCGACCCTGCAGGCGCAGACCGGCGGCCATGTTGTAGGCGGCGCTGCCGGGGTCGAGCTGCCAGAGGAACAGCAGGCGCTGCTGGGCATAGGACAAGGGGATCCGCGCCACCTCATGGCGGCTGACCGGCATCGGCAACAGGCTGAAATCCTTGCCCTCCTCGCTCAGCTTCGCCAGGAACTGCCGACGCTGCGCCAGGGGCAGGCCGATGAATCGTTTGGCGATACGTACCGCAGGGTTGCCACTCATGCTCCAAACTCCTCCAACGAACTCATGAACTGTTCCATGTCGGCCCAGTCGTTATCTGCAGCGCCCTGCGCCAGCGTCGCCAACTCGGCGGCCAGTTCACTCAGCAGGGGTTTCTCGAACAGGCTGCGCAGCGGCAGGCTGACCTCCAGACGGGTCTTGACACGGGCGATCACCTGGGCCGCGAGCAATGAATGGCCACCCAACTCGAAGAAGTGGTCGTCGAGCCCGACCCGGGGTACCTGCAGCACCTCTTCCCAGATAGTCGCCAGGCAACGTTCGGTCTCGGTCTGCGGCTCGCGGTAGCTGGCCTGCAACTGGCTCGGATCGGGCACCGGCAGGGCCTTGCGGTCCAGCTTGCCGCTGGGGGTCAGCGGCATCCGCGGCAACACCAGCAGGTGCGAGGGGATCATGTAGTCCGGCAGGCGGCCCTGCAGGGAGGCCTTGACCTCAAGCCGCCAGAGGCTCTGCTGCGCCGGTTCCAGGGCCTGGTCGGGCACCAGGTAGCCGACCAGTTGCGTGCCACCGGCCAAAGGCAGGGCCAGTACCGCGGCTTCCCGCACGCCGGGACATTGCAGCAGGCGCGACTCGACTTCACCCAGCTCGATACGAAAACCACGGACCTTGACCTGATGGTCGACCCGCCCGATGTATTCCACCGCGCCATCCTCGCGCAGGCGCGCGCGGTCACCGGTGCGGTAAAGCCGTTCACCCGGGGTGAAGGGATCGGCGATGAAACGCTCGGCACTGAGGGCCGGCTGGCCCTGGTAGCCGCGAGCCAACCCCGGCCCGCCGATGTACAACTCGCCGACAGCACCCCGGGGCAGCAGTTCGAGGTCGCCATCGAGCACCAGCAGGCGCCGCCGGGCCAGGCCGAAACCGATGGGCACGCCGCGCCAGGACACCGCTTCAGCCGACAGCCCGGTGCAGTCATAGGTGCTGGAGACCACGGTCGCCTCGGTCGGGCCATAGGTATTGACCAGGCGCACGCCGCCCAACCCGGCCTGCGGCCACAGACGCAGGCCGTCGACGGCCATGGCCTCGCCGCCGATGTGGATCTGGCGCAGGGCGCCATAACCGGCGGGTGGGCGGGTCGCCCAGTCCTGCACCAGCAGGTGCCAGTAGGCGGCCGGCAGGTCGGCCAGGGTGATGCCATGGCGCAGGATCGCCTCGTGTAGCGTGGCGCTGTCCCACAACCGTTCATCACGCAGCACCACGCAGGCGCCCAGGCTCAGCGGCGGGAAGAACTGCTCGACAAAACCGTCGAAACTGCTGGTGGCGAACTGTAGAACCCGGTCGCTCGCCAGCAACTCACTGTACTCCGTAGCCCGGGCGACGAATTCCGCCAGTGCCTGATGGCTGATACCGACGCCCTTGGGCCGTCCGGTGGAACCCGAAGTGTAGATGACATAGGCCAGCGACTGCGGGGCCGGCGCCAGTTCCAGATCGGCCTGGGCATAACCGCCATCATTGATCCGGTCCAGGCACAGGGCCTCAACATCGCCCAGCGGCGGCAGACCATCCAGCCACTGGCTGTGGGTCAACAGCAGTTTCAGGCCACTGTCCTGCAGCACATGGGCCAGACGCGCTGGCGGCATCTGCGGGTCCAACGGTACATAGGCACCGCCCGCCTTGAGCACCGCCAGAATGGCCACGGCCAGGTCCAGTGTGCGGCCGATTGCCAGACCCACCAGCACTTCCGGGCCGACACCGTGACCACGCAGCAGGTGTGCCAGGCGGTTGGCCCGGCGATTCAGTTCGGCATAGCTCAGGCTCGGCGCCTGGGCAGCGTCGGCCAGGATCAGCGCGGTAGCGTCGGGAGTACGGCGGGCCTGGGCCTCGAACAACTGCACCATCGACAACGGGCTGTCCGCGGGTACCTCCCTCTCGTCACCACGGCCCAGCAGGTCGGCGACTTCCTCTGCCGCCAGCATCGGCAACTGGCCGATCGGCTGCTGCGGATCGCGGCACACGGCGACCAGCAGGTTGCGCCAGTGGCCGGCCAGGCGTTCGATGGTCGCGCCGTCGAAAATATCGGTGGCATAGGTGAACGCGGCAAACAGTTGCTCGCCCTCCTCGCGGGTTTCCAGCATCAGGTCGCTGGCGGCCGCATGCTGGCGGCCCTGCCCGACGCCCTGTTCCTCGTCCAGAAGAGCAACCCGCAGCCCACTCGCCAATTGCCGACCCTGTACGTCGGTAACCAGCGGCTGATGGTTGAACATCACCTGGAACAGCGGGTTGTGGCTCTGGCTACGGGCCGGCTGCAGGGCCTCGATCAACGCATCGAACGGCAGTTCCTGATGCGCCTGCGCGCCCGCGGCGGCCTGGCGCAGACTGTGCAGCAACTCGACGAACGGGGTCTGGCCACGGACTTCACTGCGCAACACCTGGGTGTTGACGAAAAAGCCGATCAGGCCCTCGGTCTCGCTGCGGGTCCGGTTGGCGATCAGGCCACCGACGCGGATATCGCTCTGGCCGCTGTAGCGATGCAGCAGGCTCTTGAACGAGGCCAGCAGCACCACGAACAGCGACACACCCTGACGCTGGGCCAGGGCCTTGAGCTGCTGGCGCAGGTCGCTGTCGACCCGTACTTCCAGGCGTGCACCACGATGGCTGGCCTGGGCCGGGTGCGGCCGGTCGGTGGGCAGTTCGAGCACCGGATGCTCTTCCCCCAGGTGCTCGCGCCAGTAGGCCAGTTGCCGCGCCTGCTCGCCGGCTTCGAGCCAGCTGCGCTGCCACAGTGCGTAGTCACGGTAGTGCACGGCCAGGGCCGACAGCTCGGCCGTGGAGCCGGCCACGCAGGCGTCGTAGCAACGGCTGAATTCCTCGATCAGGATGTTCATCGACCAGCCGTCGGCGATGATGTGGTGCAGCGTCAGCAACAACACCTGTTCCTGTTCGGCCAGGCGCAGCAGGCGGATGCTCAGCAGGGGTCCCTGCTGCAGGTCGAACGCCTGTCCGGCCTCGTCGGCCATGATCTGCCGGGCACGGACACGACGCTGCGCCTCGTCCAGTTGCTGCAGATCGTCAACCCGTACCGTCGCCGCCCTCGCCGGGGCGACCCGCTGGAACGCCCGCTCACCGTCCTGGCCGAAGGTGGTGCGCAGGCATTCGTGCCGGGCGATCAGGGCACTGAAGGCCTGCTCCAGCGCCGCCAGGTCCAGCGGCCCCTGCAAGCGCACCGCCATCGGCAGGTTGTAGGCCGCGCTGCGGGGATCGAGCTGCCAGAGAAACCACATGCGCTGCTGGGCGTAGGACAGGCCGTCCCGCTCGGCGACACCCTCGCAGGCGGCGATGGGCAGCAGCGAAAAGTCGACCCCCTCCCGATCCATGGCAGCCAGGAAGAGACTGCGCTTGTCCTGGGGCAGCTCGATGAAACGGCGAGCGAGTTTCTGTGCGTCTTGGGGCTTCATGTGAGAGGGTCCTTGCTGATCGGCGGCACGGCCGGTGGGGCCTGGTCGTATCAACAAGGACGAACCGCCAACCCGAGGATTTAGCGTGCCGGCCGGCGGTTTCTCGGGTAGGGCGAAGGAGAGTGGTAGAAATCTGCGGATCGATGCGGCAATCGGGACGAACGGCGTCAACCGGCGGGTTGCGAATAGCCTTCGGCCATCGCCACCACCACCTTGCGCTTGCCGGTGAATGGCGAACGGGCGTGGGCGGCGAGCATGTTGTCGAGCATCAGCACGTCGTTTTCCTGCCAGGGGAAGCTGATGGTGCATTCGTCCAGCACCCCACGCACCTCGTCGAGCAGGTCGACCTCGATGGCCGAGCCGTCACCGTAGTAGACGTTGCGCGGCAGGTCCTCCTCGTCCACCACATCGAGCAGCGTCTCGCGCACCTCGGGCTGCAGGTTGGAAACATGGAACAGGTGCGCCTGGTTGAACCAGACCATTTCCCGGGTCACCGGGTGATGCGCCACCACCTGGCACCGCTGGCGGGTACGCAACTCGCCGTCATCCTTCCACTCGCATTCGATGGCGTGGGCCCGGCAGTAGGCCTCGACCACCGCCTCGTCCTCGGTGTTGAACACCTGGCTCCAGTCCACGTCCAGGCCGTTGCCGTAGTTGCGCACGTACATCAGGCCCTTGCTGACCAGCCGTTCGCGAATCCGTGCCGGCACCCGGCGATAGACTTCCCGACTGTCACAGATCGGCGTTTCGCCACCGGTCTGGGCCGCGATCATGCTGTAGAACCAGATCTTCATCGGCCACTCGAGGGTGTAGGCCTGCTCGTTGTGCAGCGGGATGCTCTGGTGCGCCGGGTATTCGGTGGAGGTGTACACCCCCTTGGTCACGTTGCTGCGCGGAGTCGAGCCGAACTCATAGTTGAGCAGCGGGTGACCGAAAGCCGCGGCGAACTCGCGGAAGGCCTCGGCGCCGCCGACCTCGAAACCGCGCAGCAGCACACCACCAGCCCGATACAGGTGCTGGTCGATCAGCACCTTGCACTCGGCGAATGCCTCGTGCAGGTCAAGCCCGGGCTCAGGCGCCTGGATCAGCATGGGCAAGGTGCCCGAACCGGTCAGCAACGGCCGGATATCCAAACTCAACGCATTGTTCATGACGACTCTTCTCCCTTGATCCTCGGCCGCCGCCCCAACGCCCGAACGCGGGATACAGCGGGTTTCACAGGAGGGAACGGATGGTCGAGGGGGAAAATTAGCCGGTACCGGACGCCGGCTGTCGGCCGCTGAAACATTTACTTTCATATAGCCCTGCGTTTTTTGCCCGCTCATTCGTCTCATCAAGATGCAGCCGTTCGCGTAGGCAAAAGCCACGACCGGTTTTTTCGGGTGCGCGGCTCCCTCTCAGGCCCCGCACCCTCCTCCGATGTCGAGAATCCGCTTTCCATGTCCAAGAAGTCACGTTCGAAAATCTGGTTCCTGGTCCATAGCTGGCTGGCGCTACCCATCTGGTTCTTTGTCCTGATCGTCTGCGTCACCGGCACCCTGGCCGTGGTCAGCCAGGAGATCGTCTGGCTGGCCAACCCGGATATCCGCGCCAGCAAGCCTAGCGATGACGCGCCCTTGCTCAGTTACGACCAGGTACTGGCCGCCATCAAGAAGAATGAGCCCGAGTTGATCGTGCAGTCGATCCAGCGCCCGGACGAAAGCCACTTCGCCCTGCTGGCCGATATCGGCTACCCGGACGGACGTTCGGTGACGGTCTACGTCAACCCCTATACCGGGGTGATCCAGGGCATCAGCCCGCCGTTCAACTTCAAGAACTTCACCCGCGCCCTGCACGGCTGGTGGCTGGTGCCGTTCACCGACGGCTACAGCTGGGGCTGGTACCTGGTGTCGCTGCTGGGGATACCGATGCTGGCTTCGTTGATCACCGGCCTGGTGGTGTACAAACGCTTCTGGAAAGGCTTTTTCAAGCCGACCCTGCGCTTCAACCATGGGGCCCGGATCTTCTGGGGTGACTTCCATCGGTTGAGCGGTATCTGGTCGATCTGGTTCATCGCGGTAATCTCCATCACCGGCACCTGGTTCCTGATCCAGGCCATTCTCGCCGACAACCAGATCAGCATCGCCACCCGGCCCATCCCGGCCATCATCTCCCACGACAGTGCGCCACTGATGCCCGATGGCAGACCGGCACCCCGGCTCGGTGCCGACGAGGCCCTGCGTATCGCCCAGGAGCGGGTTCCCGGGCTGGACGCCAGTTTCATCAGCCTGCCGGGCAATGCCTACAGTGCCTTCGAGGTCGGCGGCCGCAGCTGGTACCCGCTGATGTACCAGACCCTGGAACTGAACCCCTACACCGGCAAGATCGAGCAGTCGCGCCTGCTGTCGGACCGTACGGGCCTGGAGTTCGTCACCGAGTCGATGCGCCCGCTGCACACCGGTGACTTCGGCGGGTTGTGGGTCAAGCTGATCTGGTTCTTCTTCGGCCTGCTGCTGAGCATGATGGTGCTCAGCGGCCTGCTGATCTGGAGCAAGCGTACCGCCCTGGCCACGCTCAATGCCCTCAAACGCGGCAACAAGGCCGAACGGGCCGAAAAGGCCAGGCCCCGTAGCGCCCTCGGCACCGAAACTCCGGAGGTCAACCTGTGAGCAAGGCTGAAGCAGCACATCCGATCTCGCCCCTGAACCGCCTCTGGCACAAGTGGCGCTTTCACCTGAACATTCTGCTGGTGCTGATCCCGCTGGGCTTCATGCCGCGCTACTTCTCGGACGCGGCGCTGTTTCGTGGCGACACCGGACTGGGCCAGCACGTCCACGAGCTGCAGGCCGGGCCCTGGAGCCTGCAACTGGCCGAGCTGTGGGATGAAGCGCCGCGCCGCGATGGTCCCGCCGGCTACTTCAAGAGTTTCAATGCCACGCTCTGCGCCCAGTGCGTCGGGCAGGTCAAGGCCACCTACCTGCGCGTCGGCAAGCCCCGCAGCCTACGGGCAGCCGGGGTGATTTTCTTCGGCACCCCCTACCGCATGGGCGCCGTCGTGCCGATCCCGCAGAACACCGCCGACGACGCCGAGCTGTGGGTCACCCTCGAAGGCTGGGACGGCTCGGTACACCAGGCCTCCGTCCCCCTGAGCAAGGCTTCGCCACAAACCATTGCCTGGCTGAAAAAACAAGGTGCCCGCCCATGAGCCCACGACCTCGCTTCCTCTCCCCACGCGTCCTGCGCCAGTCGTTGGCCGGTAGCGCACTGCTGGCAGCCGCCGCTTTCAGCCTGAATGCCTGGGCCCACAACCCGATGTGCGAGTGCAAGCAGATCGACGCCGAGCAGATCCAGTGCAAGGGCGGTTTTTCCGATGGCAGCGGCGCCGCTGGCGTCACCCTGGACGTGATCGGCTATGACGAAACCGTGCTGCTGCCCGGCAAGCTGGGCGATGACTCGACGCGGACCTTCAAGAAACCCGATGGCGACTTCTACGTGCTGTTCGACGCCGGCCCCGGCCACGTCGTGGAAGTGGACAAGGCGGACATCGAAACCCCATGAGTACATCCACCACCCAGGTCGTGCGCCCCGCCGGTGCCGGCCATGAAACCCTCTATGTGCTGCTGTTCTGCCTGATCGTGCTGCTGGTCGCCGGTTCCGTGGTGGCGCTGCACGGCGAGAAACCGGATGTCGCCGCGCTCGCGCCCCATCAACTGGACGCCCGCCGTGACCTCACGCCGGGCGAACAGGGCATCTACGCCGACCTGCGGGTCACCCTCGACGAGATCCGCCTGTTGCAGCAGGACCAGCAGGCACTGCCCTCCCCCGCACAACTGGCCGAAGAAGGTTTTGCGCCCTTCGTCCAGGATGCCAGTTCGGTCAGCCGCGGCGGCCACACCTGGCAGTTGCTGGAGCAGCATGCCTACCTCGGCCTGAGCCAGGTCACGACGACGGCCGGCTCGTTCCTGATGCGGGTGGGCAACGACACCAACGCCGCGCCGGATATCTGGCTCAGCCGCGGCAACGGCCCGGCCGCGCCCGGCGACCTCACCGACAGCGCCCTGATCGCCGCCGGCTGGCAGCAGGTGGTCGCGCAATTCGACGCCGGCGTGACCCGCCAGCACCGGCACTGAGCCGCTCCAAAGACCGTTAACCCGGAGAAGATCGTCCTCTCATGTCCATTTCAGCCCTGTTCAGCCGCCGTCGCCTGCTCCTGGCCCTGCTGCTCGCACCGCTCCTGTCGACCTTCCAGGTCCACGCCGACACCGCCAAGCGCCTGCGCATCGGCATCACCCTGCATCCCTACTACAGTTACGTCGCCAACATCGTCGGCGACAAGGCCGAAGTGGTGCCGCTGATTCCAGCCGGTTTCAACCCCCATGCCTATGAGCCACGGGCCGAGGACATCAAGCGTATCGGTACCCTGGACGTGATCGTGCTCAACGGAGTCGGCCACGACGACTTTGCCGACCGCATGATCGAGGCCAGTGAAAAACCGCAGATCCCGCTGATCGAGGCCAACGAGAACGTGCCGTTGCTGGCCGCCACCGGCATCGCCGCCCGCGGCGCCGGCAAGGTGGTCAACCCGCACACCTTCCTGTCCATCAGCGCCTCCATCGCCCAGGTCAACAACATCGCCCGCGAGCTGGGCAAGCTCGATCCGGACAACGCCAAATTCTATACCGCCAACGCCCGCGCCTACGGCAAGCGCCTGCGCCAGCTGCGCGCCGACGCCCTGGCCAAGCTGACCCAGGCGCCCAATGCCGACCTGCGGGTAGCCACCGTGCATGCGGCCTATGATTACCTGCTGCGCGAGTTCGGCCTGGAGGTCACCGCGGTGGTCGAGCCGGCCCATGGCATCGAGCCGAGCCCGAGCCAGTTGAAGAAGACCATCGACCAACTGCGCGAGCTGGATGTGAAGGTGATCTTCTCGGAACTGGACTTCCCGTCCACCTATGTCGAGACCATCCAGCGCGAGTCCGGGGTGAAGCTCTACCCGCTGTCGCACATTTCCTATGGCGACTACACCGCCGACAAGTACGAGAAGGAAATGCGCAACAACCTCGACACCGTGGTCCGGGCGATCCAGGAGGCTGGCGCATGACCGCCGCCGAGAGCATCGAGCGCGTCGCCAGCGGGCCGACCCTGGACTTCGACACGATCGGCCTGACCCTGGGCCGCACCACCATTCTCGACAACGTCAGCTTCCTAGTCCGTCCCGGCCACGTGCACGCCCTGGTCGGCCCCAACGGCGGCGGCAAGAGCTCGCTGATCAAGACCCTGCTCGGGCAGATGCCGCACCAGGGTCGCCTGAGCCTGCAATGGCAAGGCGCACCGGGCACCATCGGCTACGTTCCCCAGGCCCTGGAATTCGACCGCGGCCTGCCGATGACCGTCGACGACTTCATGGCTGCCATGTGCCAGCGTCGCCCGGCATTCCTTGGCCTGTCCCGGCATTTCGCCGGGGCCATCGGCGAGGCACTTGAGCAGGTCGGCATGCAGGACAAGCGCAAGCGGCGCATGGGCGCCCTGTCCGGTGGCGAGCGCCAGCGGGTGCTGCTGGCCCAGGGCTTGATCCCGCCGCCACAACTGCTGGTGCTCGACGAGCCGATGTCGGCGCTGGACGAAGCCGGCATTCAGGTGTTCGAGCGCCTGCTCGGTGACTGGCGCCGCGCCGGCATCACCGTGCTGTGGATCGAACACGACCTGGAGGCGGTCAAGCGCCTGGCCGACCGGGTCACCGGCCTCAACCGGCGCATCCTGTTCGATGCCACCCCTGCCGAGGCACTGACCCCGGAGCGCCTGCTGACGCTGTTCTCCACCCATCCACGCAGCGAGGGTGTCCGACCATGAGCTATGAAGCCTTTCGCCTGATGATCCAGGGCTGGGCCACCGACGGCCTGCTGCCAGCCGCGCTGGCCTACGGTTTCGTGATCAACGCGCTGCTCGCCGGCCTGCTGATCGGCCCGGTGCTGGGCGGCCTCGGCACCCTGGTGGTGGTCAAGCGTTTCGCGTTCTTCTCCGAGTCGGTGGGCCACGCGGCGCTGACCGGTGTGGCCATCGGTATCCTGCTCGGCGAGCCCTACACCGGCCCCTACGGCAGCCTGTTCGGCTACTGCCTGCTGTTCGGCGTGTTGCTCAACTACCTGCGCAACCGCACCGGGCTGGCCCCGGACACGCTGATCGGAGTGTTCCTCTCGGTGTCCCTGGCCCTCGGCGCCAGCCTGCTGCTGGTGCTGGCCGGCAAGATCAACGTGCACATCCTGGAAAACGTGCTGTTCGGTTCGGTGCTGACGGTCAACGGCAACGACCTGCTGGTGCTGCTGGTGGTCGGCGCGCTGGTGCTGGGCCTGAGCCTGCCGCTGTACAACCGCATCATGCTGGCCAGCTTCAACCCGCAACTGGCGGCGGTGCGCGGCGTCGCGGTGAAGGCCCTCGACTACCTGTTCGTGGTGCTGGTGACCCTGATCACCGTAGCCGCGGTCAAGGTCATCGGCGCGATCCTGGTCGGTGCCCTGCTGGTGATTCCGGCCGCTGCCGCCCGCCTGCTCAGCCAATCGCTCAAGGGCTTCTTCTGGATTTCCGTGGCGATCGCCACCGTCAGCACCCTGAGCGGCATCCTGCTGCCGATCCTGTTCGACCTGCCCGTGCCGTCCGGCGCGGCGATCATCCTGATGGCCGGTATCGCCTTCGCCCTGGCGGCGATCGCTCGTGGCACCGTGCCCAGCCTCAAAGGGAATATTGGATAAATGCCGAATTTTCGCCCCCTCGCCCTGGCCCTGCTGCTGGGCGGCCTGTACAGCAGCGTATCGTTCTCCAGCCAGGCACCGATGCCGATCAACGCCAATCACGGCCTGGGCACGGTAGCCCTGCACGCCAGTAGCGAAAACCCGCCGGTGCGCATTCTGGCCAGCCTGCCGGTCACCTATGGCCTGGGCGAGATCCTGCTCAAGGACAGTGGCGTCGAGCTGCAGCGTGCCGCCGACGCCAACCTGCCGGGCAGCCGCCAGAGCGCCTACTTCAGCGGCCGTGGCGCGCCGGCCCTGCAGAAGCTGGCCAACCAGGCCGACGCGGTGATCGGCCTGCGCTCGCTATGGCCCGACGACCCGCTGTACATCATGGCCCGACGCAGCAATGTGCGCATTGTCGAGGTCGACGCCGCACGTCCGGTGGACGGCGGTCTGCCGGGCATCGCGGTACAGCCGGGCAAGGGCACCGACGGTCTGAACAGCCAGCCGTGGCTGTCGAGCAACAACCTGGGGCGCATGGCCGATGTGACCGCCGCCGACCTGGTGCGCCTGGCGCCCGCCGCCAAGCCAAGGATCGAGAGCAACCTGGCGACCTTCAAGCAGCGCCTGCTCAAGCTCAGCGCCGACAGCGAGACACGCCTGGCCAAGGCCGAAAACCTCAGTGTGTTCAGCCTCTCCGAGCGCTTCAACTACCTGGTGGGCGGGCTCAACCTGGAGCTGATCCAGGTCGATGCGCGCAGCGACGAGCAGTGGACACCCGAGGCACTGGCGAAGTTGAGCGAGACCCTCAAGGATGCCGATGTGAAGCTGGTGCTGGACCACCGCCAGCCGCCGAAAACGGTGAAGGCGGCGATAGCCAGGGCCGGCAGTACCCTGCTGGTGCTCGAAACCGAAAGCGTTGACCCGCTGACGGCGCTCGAAGACTCGATCCGGCAGGTGCTGGATACCCTGGCGCCGATCTAGCCTGTGGGTGCCTGTCAGTTTTTTTTGGGGGGAGGCAGGGCCCATTCGCGGGCAAGCCCGGCTCCTACAGACTTGTGGCGTATGTAAGTTTTGTGTACGACACAAACCTGTAGGAGCCGGGCTTGCCCGCGAATGGGCCAGTTCACGCACCCAACAAAAAAGGCACCTTCACCGGTGCCTTTCCTTTTTCGAGGGTGGCAATCAGGCCACCTGGGCGTCCATCTTCTGGCGCAGGCTCAAGGGCCGCATGTCCGTCCAGACTTCCTCGATGTAGGCCAGGCACTCCTTCTTGAAGCCGCTCTTGCCCACGGCTCGCCAGCCATTGGGGATCGCCTTGTAGTCCGGCCAGATCGAATACTGCTCCTCGTGGTTGACCACCACCTGAAAGACGATGTCATCGCGGTCGAATACTGAAGTCATTGCGGTTCTCCATGAGAGTGGGTTGAGGCCGCGCCAGTTGCGTGGCACTCGTGTAGTTGAAGACGTTCGGCCCCGGTAAAAAATTAGAGCTGGAGCAGAGCGGCCTCCAGGGCCTGCCCGAAGATCCGGGCCACTTCGTCGACCTGCGCGGCAGTGATCACCAGCGGCGGCAGGAAACGCACCACCCCGCCATGCCGCCCGCCCAGTTCGAGAATCAGGCCACGCCTGAGGCACTCACGCTGAAGCAACGGCGCCAGGCGCGGCAAGGCCGGTGGGTGCCCCTGGGCATCCGGGGTGCCATCCGGATCGACCAGTTCGACCCCCATCATCAGCCCGCGTCCACGAATATCCCCCAGGTGCGGGAAATCGCGCTGCAACAGGCGCAGATGCTCGCCCAGGCGCTCACCCATGGCCGCCGCGTGAGCCGGCAGATCATGCTCCTTGAGATAACGCATCACCGCGGAACCTGCGGCCATGGCCATCTGGTTGCCACGGAACGTCCCGGCATGGGCACCGGGTGCCCAGGTGTCGAGCCAGTCACGGTAGACCATCACCGCCAGCGGCAGGCTACCGCCGATGGCCTTGGACATCACTACCACGTCCGGAACGATACCGGCATGTTCGAAGGCGAACATCTTGCCGGTACGTCCGAATCCGCTCTGGATCTCGTCGACGATCAGCGCCACGCCGGCCTTCTCGGTGATCCGACGCAGGCCGCGCAGCCAGTCGAGGTCCGCCGGGATCATGCCACCCTCGCCCTGCACCGCTTCGACGATGATCGCCGCCGGCAGTTGCACGCCACCCTCGGGATCGTTCAGCAGGTTCTCCAGGTAATGCAGGTTGACCTTGACCCCGGCCGCACCACCGAGGCCGAACGGACAGCGGTAGTCGTACGGATAAGGCAGGAACTGCACACCGTTACCCAGCAGCGCACCCAGCGGTTTCTTCGGGCCCAGGCTGCCCATCAGGCTCAGCGCGCCCTGGCTCATGCCGTGGTAGGCGCCCTGGAACGACAGCACGGTACTGCGCCCGGTGGCGGTACGTACCAGCTTGAGGGCGGCTTCCACCGCATCGGTACCGGTCGGACCGCAGAACTGGATCTTCGCTTCCCTGGCCAGGGCTTCGGGCAGCAGGCCGAACAGGTCCTGGACGAACTGGTCCTTGACCGGCGTGGTGAGGTCGAGGGTGTGCAGGGGCAGTTCATCGGCCAGCACCTGCTGGATCGCCTCGATCACCACCGGATGGTTGTGCCCCAGCGCCAGGGTGCCGGCACCCGCCAGGCAATCGATGAAACGACGGCCTTCGACATCCTCGACATACAGGCCCTTGGCCCGCTTGAGTGCCAGGGGAATGCGCCGCGGGTAGCTGCGCGCATTGGACTCCTGGCGGCTCTGCCGGGCCAGCAGCGGCGATTCGTCGAACTGGTAGAGTGTTTCCGCCGTGGGCTGGTCGGCATGGACCGGCGGCTTTTCGATAAGGCTGGTAGCGACTGACATCTCTCGATCCCTCAATACGCGGGTGGGGTGGCCAAAACCTTGATCCGCGCGCGGACACGTGCGCGCGGATTGCATGTTCTGGAAACGCACCAGCGAGGCAGGGATTTACACCTGCCGGGGGATTTTTGAGTGGGTCGAAGCAGCGTCTGGGGGAGATATCCTGCCTCGGGTTGCTGCTGGCCTGTTCTCGAATAAATCCGCGAACAGGCCCCTCAAACCAGCGGCTTGCACATGGGAATCGCGGTCAGCCCCATGGCACTGAACGCCCGCTCCGTCTGCCGATACCCCAGTTGCCGGTAGAAACCCTCGGCGGTCAGGGTGCTGTTGAGCCATGCCGTGCCATGCCCTGTCGTCGCCAGCCAGGCTTCGAGCCCGGCCACCAGCGCCCGTCCGACGCCACGCCGAAACCATTCCGGCTGCACGTAGCACAACAGGATGCGCCCATCGTCACGCGCCATGCCCACGCCCGCCGGCTTGCCCCGCAGATGGGCCAGGTTCAGGTACAGGCGTGGATCGGCCAGCCAGGGCCGCACATGCCCGATACCGCGGCTGCGGGTCCAGGCCTCGACCCGCGCGGGCTCGTTGCGATGGTCAAGCGAACAGCCGATCCGGATCGAGCGCAGGAGTATCCGGCTGATGATCCCGGCATCGGCGGCGACGGCCGGGCGAATGTCGATAGCAGTGTCCATGGCGCATGACCTCAATCCGTTGAGCGACAGGCGTCAGACGATACTGCCACGGGCCACGCCCGGGCGAGCCGGGCGCGGTGACAGGATTTTTCAGGCCACTATGTGGCCTGCAGGGGCATGGTCAGTTCGACCCGCAGGCCGTCCGGCCGGCTGTCGAAATGCAGCACGCAACCGCAGCGCTGGACGATCGCCTGGACGATCGCCAGGCCCAGGCCACAACCGGTGCTCTTGCCGTTACGCCAGAAGCGCTGGGTCAGGTGCTGCAGGTCATCCTCGGCGATACCCGGACCATGGTCGCGCACCTGGAAGCGCACGCGATTGCCGGTGGTTTCCACGTTCAACTCCACCGGCGCATCCCCCGGCGTGTGGCGCAGGGCGTTGTCCAGCAGGTTGCGCAAGGCGGCAATCGACAGGGTCGACGGCATTTCCAGCGGTGCCGAGGAACAAGGCTCCTGCAGGTGCAACTCGATACGCTGCCGGTCGCCGTTGGCCGAATCCTGGATCGCCAGGCGCGCCACCTGTTCGGCGGTGCATTGCACGCCGTCGTCGAACGACAGGCTGCCTTCGACCCGGGCCAGCAGCAGCAACTGTTCCAGGGTCCGATGCAGGCGGTCGGCCCCCGCCTCGGCATGGGCCAGGGATTGGTCGCGGGCCGCGCCTTCGGTCATGCGCGCCACCTGCAGGTGGGTCTTGATCGCCGTCAGCGGACTGCGCAGCTCATGGGCGGCATCGCCGGTCAGCCGGCGTTCGCGCTCGATGGCCTTGCCGATGCGCTGCAACAGCTGGTTCTGGGTTTCCAGCAGGGGTTTCAACTCGCTGGGCAACGGATGGATCTGCAACGGCTCGAGGGAATCCGGGCTGCGTCGCTTCAGCGCGTCGCGCATGCGCTTGAGCGGCGCCAGCCCCTGGCCGAGCCCCAGCCAGAGCAGGAACAGGCAGACCAGCAGCGCAACACCCACCGGGACCGAGGCCGCCAGCAGCACCGACAGGTTCAGAGCCTCGCGCTCGACCTGACGGTCGGCGGTGGTGATGTGGATATCGCCCCGTACCAGGGTGAAGGTACGCCATGGCGCGCCATCGATCATCTGGTCATGGAAGCCGACACTGTGGGCCTCCAGGGCCTGCTCGGGGTTGTTATGGCTGCGGGCCAGCACTTCCCCCCGCAGGGAACTGACCTGGCAGGCCATGCCGCCGGTGATATTGAGCTGCTCGGAGCTGAAATGCGTGACATCGCCCCTGCCCGACATCATCGGCAACTGCTCCATCAGCCCGGCCACCATCCGTGCCGAAGCCACCAGGCGCTGGTCGAGGGAAAACATCATCTGGTGGCGCAGGTCGCTGAGCATCCAGGTCGCGGCCAGGGCCCAGATCAGGATGAACGCCGAACCGATGGTCAGGCTCAGGCGCAGCCGCAGGCTCATCATGCTTCTCCGTCACCCGCCGGCCCGAGGCGGTAGCCCAGGCCGCGTACGGTCTCGACGATGCCGTTGCCCAGCTTGCGGCGCAGATGATGGATATGCACGTTGAGAGCGTTGCTTTCCAGCTCGTCGCTGAAACCATAGACGCTGTCCTTGAGCTGCTCGCTGGACAGCACGCGGCCACGGTTGTGCAACAGCGCCTGCAACAGCGCCTGCTCGCGGCGCGAGAGGTCCACCGACTGGCCATTCAATGTGGTCACCCGGCTGCTCGGGTCGTAGCTGAGCGGGCCGTGCTCGATGAGGTTGACGCTGCGCCCGGCGACCCGGCGCAGCAGGGTCTGCAGCCGGGCGAACAGTTCACGCAGGTCGAACGGCTTGAGCAGGTAGTCGTCGGCACCGGCCTGCAGTCCGTCGACCCGGTCGGTCACCGAATCGCGGGCAGTGAGGATCAGCACCGGCAGTTCCAGCCCCTTGCTGCGCAACTGGGTCAGCAGCCGCAGGCCGTCCTCGTCGGGCAGGCCGAGATCGAGCACCATCACGTCGAACTGCGCCGCACGCAGCATCGCCCGCGCCGCGGCCGCCGTGGCGACATGCTCCACGGTCATGCCCTGGGCGGCAAGGCCGGCGACGATGCCGCTGGCAATCAACTCATCGTCTTCGCAAACCAGTACGTGCATGGGGTTACCTGTGCAAATATGTCCATTGAAACCCGGACGGATTAAGCGGCGATTATGCCGTGACTCCGTAAAGATAGTAACGTTCGCGCCCACCACAGCGACCGCTGGGGCGGGTTAATGATCGGTTAATCGCTGGCCAGCACTCTTGGCCGGACAAGCTTGTGCACCAAGGACTTTTTTATGCGTTGGGTGTTGCCCCTTTTTTTCCTGATCTTCGCCAGCCTGGCCCAGGCCGGCAACGATCCGTTCGCGGTGAAAAAGCCGGAGTTCCCCCCGGCCAATCAGGTTTTCGTCTTCAATTCGGAGAAATTGGCCTCCGGTCAGACCCGCCTGTACTGGCAGATCAGCGAGGGTTACTACCTGTATCAGAAGCGCCTGAAATTCGACGGCCTGGACCCGGGGCACCGCCCCGCGCTGCCCGAGGCCCTGGCGCACAGCGATGAATTCTTTGGCGACCAGCCGGTGTATCGCACCGAACTGGAAGTGCTGATCCCGGCCGATGCCCGTGGCAAGGTCAACGTCGGCTGGCAGGGTTGCGCCGATGCCGGGCTGTGTTACCCGCCCCAGACCCAGGTGGTCGATCTCGGCGACCTGGCGACAACACCACAGAAAGCGGCAACGTCCAGCCAGCCGGCACAAGCCCGGGACCAGTCCCTGGCCAGCAGCCTGAGCCAGCAGACGCTGGGCTGGAGCCTGCTGGCCTTCTTCGGCCTCGGCCTGCTGCTGGCCTTTACCCCCTGCACCCTGCCGATGTTGCCGATTCTCGCCGGCATCGTGGTCGGCAGCGGCGCCAGCCCACGGCGCGGTTTCGCCCTCGCCGGCAGCTATGTGCTGAGCATGGCGCTGGTCTACTCCGGCCTGGGCGTGCTCGCCGCGGTGCTCGGCGGCAACCTGCAGGCCTTCCTGCAACAGCCCTGGTTGCTGGGCAGCTTTGCCACCCTGTTCGTGGTGCTGGCCTTGCCGATGTTCGGTTTCTTCGAACTGCAGTTGCCCGGGGCCGTGCGCGACCGCCTGGAACGCGCCGGCCAGGGTCGTCGCGGCGGCAGCCTGGTCGGTGCCGGGATCATCGGCGCGCTGTCGGCGCTGCTGGTCGGTCCGTGCATGACCGCGCCGCTGGCCGGCGCCCTGCTGTACATCGCCCAGAGCGGCAACGTCCTGCTCGGCGGCCTGGTGCTGTTCAGCCTGGGCATCGGCATGGGCCTGCCACTGTTGCTGCTGGTGACCGTGGGCAATCGCTTTCTGCCCAAGCCGGGACTGTGGATGGACCGGGTCAAGGCGCTGTTCGGCTTCCTGTTCCTCGGCACCGCGATCGTGATGATTCGGCCGGTGGTGCACGAATCGCTGTGGCTCGGCCTGTGGGGTGCATTGGCGCTGGTGGTGGCCCGCTCGCTCTGGGTACTGGCACGGCAGCCCGGGCGCCTGGCGCTGTCGGCTGCCTGCCTCAGCCTGCTGCTGGGCCTGTGGGGCAGCCTGCTGGTGATCGGCGCCGCCGGTGGCGGCACTGACCTGTGGCGTCCGCTGCAGGTCTACACCGGGAGTAGCGGCCAGAGCGCGGTGAACCCTGCCAGCTTCGTCACCGTCAGCGAGCCGGCAGCGCTGCAGCGTGAACTGGACGCGGCCAAGGCCGGCGGACGGTGGACGCTGGTGGATTACTACGCCGACTGGTGCGTGTCGTGCAAGGTCATGGAGAAACAGGTGTTCGGCAAGCCCGAGGTGATCGCGGCCCTGCGCGATGTGCACCTGGTGCGCCTGGACGTGACCCACGACAACGCCGCCAGCCAGGCACTGCTGGGCCGCTTCGAAGTGCCCGGCCCGCCGACCCTGTTGTGGATCGCCCCCGATGGCAGCGAGCGCCGGGCCAGCCGCATCACCGGCGAAATCGACGCCGGCGGTTTCCTGCAGAACTGGAATAGCACACGGGATGCCCGCTAATGCTGACCCTGACCCTCGGAACCTTCGCCCTGTCGATCAACCATCTGCTGTTGCTGCTGGCCCTCGCCCTGGCGACGCTGGTTGGCTGGTGGGTGGCCAAACGCGGTGGCGACAACCCGGAGTCGGTGCTGTTCAGCCTGTTCATCCTGGGCCTGCTGGCTGCCCGTGGCAGTTTCGTGATCGCCTACTGGAGCTACTTCCGCAACGATCCGCTGCAGGTCCTCGATATCCGTGACGGCGGTTTCCTGCCCTGGCCCGGCCTGCTGGCGATCGTGCTCGGCGCCGTGGCCTGGGCCTGGCGCCGGCCGGCGCTGCGCAAGCCGCTGGGCTTCGGCCTGGGTAGCGGCCTGGCGTTCTGGCTGCTGGCGAGCTTCTCCACGACATTCTACGAGCAAGGCTCCCGCCTGCCGGCCATTACCCTGCTCAATGCCGACGGCCAGACGGTGCGTTTGAGCGACTACCAGGGCGGGCCGCTGGTGATCAACCTCTGGGCCACCTGGTGCCCACCCTGCCGCCGGGAAATGCCGGTATTGCAAAAGGCCCAGCGCGAGCGCCAGGACGTGACCTTCCTGTTCGTCAACCAGGCCGAGAGCATGCAAAGCGTGACCACCTTCCTCATGACCCAGGGCCTGAACCTCGACAACGTACTGTTCGATGGCACCGGCCAACTGGCACAAAGCGTCGGCTCCATGGCCCTGCCCACCACCCTCATGTACAACGCCGAAGGCCAACTGCTCGGCAGCCACCTGGGCGAATTGTCCGAGGCCAGCCTGGCACGCGCCCTGGAGAACTTCGGTCCGCCACACCCCAACAAGGCCGTTCCGGCCACAGCAAGGAACCCGCTATGCCCTTCCACCGCCATCTGCTGAACCTGACCCTGGGCAGCGCCATCGGCGCCCTGCTGCTGCAGGCGCCCGTCCGGGCCGAGGAACTGCCCGCGCCGATCAGGAGCATTGAAGCCAAGGGCGCCAAAATCGTCGGCAGCTTCGATGCACCCGCCGGCCTGCGCGGCTATGCCGCCCAGTACCAGAACCGTGGCATGGCCCTGTACCTGACGGCCGATGGCAAGCATGTGATCGCCGGCAACCTGTATGACGCCGACGGCAAGGACCTGAGCCAGGCGCCGCTGCAGAAACTGGTGTACGGGCCGATGTCCAGGCAGGTCTGGGGCCAGATGGAAAAGAGCAACTGGATCGAGGACGGCAAGCCGGATGCACCGCGCATCGTCTATCTGTTCAGCGACCCGAACTGCCCCTACTGCAACATGTTCTGGGAGCAGGCCCGGCCCTGGGTCGAGTCCGGCAAGGTGCAGTTGCGGCACATCATGGTCGGAATCATCCGTGAAGACAGCCCGGCCAAGGCCGCCGCGCTGTTCGCCGCCAAGGACCCGCAACAGGCCCTGCACGACCATGAGAAGGCCGGCAAGGGCAGTTCGCTCAAGCCGCTGGCGAAGATTCCGGCGGATATCCAGGCCAAGCTCGATGCCAACACGAAGCTGATGGATGAGCTGGAATTGTCGGCCACGCCGTCGATCTTCTACCTCGACGCCAATGGCGACCTGCAACAGCAACAGGGCGCGCCGTCGCCGGACAAGCTGGTGAAGATTCTCGGGCCGAAGTAACCCTGCCGGCGATATCGGCCACGGCCCCACACCTGTAGGAGCAGGGCTTGCCCGCGAAGCTCTTGGCGGCCTCGAGGGCCCTTTCGCGGGCAAGCCACGCTCCTACAGGCACGCGGGGTGCCCGAACCAGTAGTATCGATCGTTCGGGAATGCAGTCAGTTGACGCTCCCACGCAGAGCATGGGAGCGATCGGCAAGTGTCTCAGGGTTTTACAACCCCTCCAGCTCCGCCATCAGGTCGCTCAGCCGATCGACCTTCTCCTCGCTGATCCCATCGGCCTGCAAACCGTCGATATAGCCGGCCAACTCCTCCACCGTGCTGCACTCGAACATCGCCCGCAACGGCACATTGCGCTGCAGGGTCTTTTGCACCCGCGACGCGATCTGCGTGGCCAGCAGCGAATGCCCGCCCAGCTCGAAGAAGTTGTCCCGCACACCGACCCGTTCGACCTTCAGCACCTCGGCCCAGATCGCCGCCAGCGTCTGCTCCAGCTCGTTGCGCGGTGCCAGGTAGTCCTGGCCCTGCAACTGGCCGATCTCCAGCGCCGGCAACAACCTGCGGTCGAGCTTGCCGTTGGCGTTGAGCGGCAGGCGCTCCAACCATAGCCAGTGCAGCGGCACCATGTATTCCGGCAGTTCGGCGCGCAGGCGCTGCCGGATCCGGTCCAGGCAGTCGGCCTGGCCCAGCGCCGAGTCGGTCGCCACCAGGTAGCCGACCAGATGCTTGCCGTTGACGCCCTCCTGGACACCCACCGCCGCTTCGCGAACTTCCGGCTGCTCGTGCAGACGCGCCTCTATTTCCCCCAGCTCGATCCGATAACCACGGATCTTCACCTGATGGTCGATCCGGCCGACGTACTCCAGCACGCCATCGCTACGCCGACGTGCCAGGTCGCCGGTGCGGTACAGCCGCTCGCCCGGCGCACCGAACGGGTTCGGGATGAACGCCTGGGCCGTGCGCAGCGGATCGCCGACATAACCGCGACCGACACCGGTGCCGGCCACGCACAACTCACCCACCGCCCCCAGCGGTACCAGTTCATCGGCACCGTCGAGCAGGTACAGGCGGTTGTTGTCGGTCGGCGTGCCGATCGGCAGGTAGCTGCCACGGGTCGAGGCCAGATCGACGCGGAAGAACGCCACGTCGTCCGAACACTCCGCCGGGCCGTAGGCATTGACCAGCCCGACCTGTGGATAACGCAGCAGCCACTGGTGCGCCAGTTCCGGCGGCATCGCTTCGCCGGTCGGCAGCATCCAGCGCAGGCCGTCGAGGCTGATGTGGTCCAGGGCCAGCATGCCCTGGATCAGTGACGGCACGCTTTCCAGCACGGTGATCCGTTGCTGCCGGACATGCTCGAGCAACCCTTGCGGATCATGGGCAATCGCATTCGGCACGATGTCCACCCGCGCCCCGAACAGCGGTGCGGCGAGGAACTGCCAGACCGAGATGTCGAAACTCTGCGAAGCGGTCTGGGCAATCACGTCCGACGGGGCCAGTTGCAGGTACGGCACCTTGCTCAACTGGTTGTTGAGCATGCCACGCTGCTCGACCATCACGCCCTTGGGCAGGCCGGTCGAACCCGAGGTGTAGATCACGTAGGCGAGGTTGTCCGGCCCACTGTGGATGCCCGGGTTGACCAGCGGGTACGCACCCTGCTGCACGTCTTCCCAGACCAGCAGTCGTGGCCGTTCGCCGTTCAGTTCCTGTAGCAGCGCCTCGGCCTGGGCACGGCAGGCTGCCGTGCAGACCAGCAACGGCGTGCGGCTCAGCCCGATGATCCGGCTCAGGCGCTGGCTCGGCAGGCCCGGGTCCAGCGGCAGGTAGCCGGCGCCGGCCTTGAAGCTGCCGACGATCATTCCCAGCAGATCCAGACCGCGCTCGGCCAGCAGCGCCACCGGCTGGTCGACCACGACCCCGGCGGCCACCAGGGCATGGCCCAGGCGGTTGGCGGCCTGGTTCAACTGCTCGTAGCTGAGCTGCCGGTCGAGACAGGTCGCGGCAATGCGTTGCGGGTGCGCGGCGACCTGCGCCTCGAACAACGCCACATAGCTGTGCTCCAACGGGTACTCACGGGCACTCTGGTTGCAACCCTCGAGCAGGAACTCGCGCTCCTCGGCCCCCACCAGCGGCAACTCGTCCATGTCGCCATGGAAACCCTCCACCAGCGCCAGCAGCAGGCGCTTGAACTCGCCCAGCAGGCGTTCGACGCTTTCGGCTTCGAAGTAACGCTGGTCGTAGGACAGGTGCAGCCCCAGGTCGTCGCCCGGGTAGCAGACCGCGGTCAACGGGAAGTTGGTGTGGGTACGCCCCGAGTCCGAGGTGGCGTTGAGGCTCTGCGCCCGGTCCAGCACCGAGACTTCCACCGGCGCGTTCTCGAACACGAACAGGCTGTCGAACAGCGGCTGGCCCTTGGGCAGCTCGCTCTGCTCCTGGATGGTCACCAGCGGCAGGTACTCGTACTCGCGCAACTCCATGTTGCGCTCCAGCAGTCCGTGCAACCAGTCGCGCACGCTGCAGCCGGCACCCTCCTCCGGCAACTTCACCCGCAGCGCGATGCTGTTGATGAACAGGCCGACGGTGCGCTGCATCTGCGGCATCTCCACCGGACGCCCGGCCACGGTGACGCCGAACAGTACGTCGCGATCGCCGCTGAACCGGCGCAGGACCAGGGCCCAGGCCGCCTGGGCGAAGGTGTTGACTGTCAACTGGTGCTGCTGCGCCAGTTCCCGCAGGCGCGCACCGTCACGCGGGTCGAGACGGGTGTAGCGGTCGCCCACCACCATGCCGCCGCTGTCGCCGGCGTGTTCACGCAGGAACGGTCGGTCGCTCGGGATCGGGGTGGCACGCTCGAAGCCCTGCAGGTTGCCTTTCCACCAGCGCCGGGCCTCGGCCAGGTCGCGGCGCTGCAGCCAGCCGATGTAGTCGCGGTAGCGCGGCGGCGGTGCCAACTGCGCTTCACGACCTTCGCCCAGGGCGGTATAGATCTCGAAGAAGTCGTTCATCAGCAGCGAACGGCACCAGGCATCGATCAGGATATGGTGGTTGCTCATCATGAACCAGTAGCGCGCCTCCCCGACCTTGATCAGGCGCAGGTGGAACGGCGCCTCGCGCAGCAGATCGAAACCGGCCTCGCGTTCGGTCTTGAGCAGATGTTGCAGACGAGGTTCCTGTTGCTCCTCGGCCTCGGCACTCCAGTCCAGGTATTCGAACGGCGTGCCGCCGGGCTTGTGGATAACCTGCAGCATGTCCTCGCCGACGTTCCAGCAGAACGACGCACGCAAGGCTTCATGGCGGGCGATCACCGCCTGCCAGGCCTGGGCGAAACGCTGCGGGTCGAGTTCGCTGTTGATCCGGTAGCGGTCCTGCATGTAGTACAGGCCGGTCCCCGGCTCCAGCAGGGTGTGCAGCAGCAGGCCTTCCTGCATCGGCGTCAGCGGGTAGACGTCCTCGATCTGCGCGGCGGCCACCGGCAGCGTATCCAACTGCGCCTGGGTCAGGCGGGCCAGCGGGAAGTCGGACGGAGTCAGGCCGCCGGCGTCGTCGCGCAGGCAGTGTTCGACCAGGCTGCCCAGTTCGCCCAGGTAGGCCTCGGCCAGTTCGGCGATGGTCGTATTGTCGAAGCGCTCGCGGCTGAAGGTCCAGCGCAGCACCAGCTCACCGCCGTAGACCTGGCTGTCGATGCTCAGTTCGTTGGGCAGGGGTGCCTCGGCGCCATGGGCTTCGCCCGCCGACTCTTCCAGCGGCCGGAACAGCGCCTCGTCGCCAAAACTCTGGTCGAACTGTCCCAGGTAGTTGAAAGTGACTGGCGCCAGCGGCAGGCTCGCCATCGCCTCACGCAGCGACGGCTCGGCCAGGTAGCGTAGCACGCCGTAGCCCAGGCCCTTGTGCGGCACGCCGCGCAGTTGCTCCTTGATCGCCTTGATCGAGTCGCCCTGCCCGGCCGCTTCCTCGATGTTCAGCGGCGTCAGGCGCACCGGGTAGGCGCTGGTGAACCAGCCGACGGTGCGGGTCAGATCGATCTCGTCGAACAGGGTCTCGCGGCCGTGGCCTTCCAGTTGTACCAGGGCCGACGGCTGGCCGGTCCAGCGGCAGATCACCCGCGCCAGGGCGGTCAGCAGCAGGTCGTTGACCTGGGTACGGTAGGCGCTCGGTGCCTGTTGCAGCAGGGCCCGGGTGCGCGTCGCATCGAGACGCACGCTGACGGTTTCGGCATGTCGATTCTGCCGGCCGCCCTCAGGGCGTTCGCACGGCAGGTCGAGGGCCGGACCGGCCAATTGCGCCTGCCACAGCGCCAACTCCTCACGCAGCGATTCACTGCCGGCATAAGCCTGCAGGCGGTTCGCCCAGTCGCGCAGGGAGCTGGTTTTCGCCGGCAGTTGCACCGCTTCGCCAGCCAGTACCTGGCGGTAGGCGTTCTGCAGGTCTTCCAGCAGCACGCGCCAGGACACACCGTCGACCACCAGGTGGTGAATCGCCAGGAGCAGACGTTGCTTGCCCTGCGGGCCATCCACCAGCAACGCGCGCAGCAGCGGCCCGTGTTGCAGATCGAGACTGCGTTGTGCCTCGGTGAACAGTGCCGTGCACTGACTCAGCGCCGTGACCTGCACCTGTTGCAGCAGAGTGGCCTGGTCCGGCACGCGGTATTCGGCACGCCATTGGCCCGCCTCGACGGTGAAGCCCAGGCGCAGCGCGTCATGATGCTCCAGCAGGGCCGCCAGGGCCTGCTCCAGGGCACGGGGTTCGAGGGCACGGACCGGCTCCAGCACCAGCGCCTGGTTCCAGTGCTGGCGTTCGGGGATGTCGCTGTCGAGGAACCAGTGCTGGATCGGCGTCAGGCTCGACTCGCCGCCGAGCAGGCCCTGTTCGGCCGTGATGCGCTCGCTGTAGGTCGCCACCGCCGCCAGGCTTTGCACGGTCTGGTGCTGGAACAGATCGCGTGGGCTGAAGTGAATGCCCAGTTGCCGCGCACGGCTGACCACCTGGATCGACAGGATCGAGTCGCCGCCCAGTTCGAAGAAGTTGTCGTTCAGGCCGACCTGGCCGACGTTCAGCACCTCGCGCCAGATGCCGGCCAGGTGTTGCTCCAGCTCGTTGCTCGGCGCCACGTACTGCTGGCGGTTCAGCTCGGGGTCCGGTGCTGGCAGTGCCCGACGGTCGAGCTTGCCGTTGGCGGTCAGCGGCATGCTTTCCAGCAGGATCAGGTGCGTCGGCACCATGTAGTCCGGCAACTGGCTCTTGAGGTGCGCCTTGAGCGCTTCGCGCAGTTGCAGCTGTTGCGCATCATCCAGCGCCGCAACGTCGCTGACCAGGTAGGCGGCCAGTTGCCTGCCGCCCGGCGCGTCCAGCGCCAGCACCACCGCCTCGCGAATCGCCGCGTGCTCCAGCAGGCGGTTTTCGATTTCCCCCAGCTCGATACGGAAACCACGGATCTTCACCTGATGGTCGATCCGGCCCATGTATTCCACCAGGCCATCGGCCCGCTGGCGCACCAGGTCACCGGTGCGATACAGGCGCGCGCCCTCGGCACCGAACGGATCGGCGACGAAACGCTCGGCGGTGATCGCCGGACGCTGGTGATAACCGACGGCCAGGCCGGCCCCGCCCACATACAGTTCACCGGTGGCCCCCTGCGGGACCAGGGCCAGGTCGGCGTCGAGGATGTACGCCACCCGCGCACCGACCACCGTACCGATCGGCACGCTGCCCGCGCCCTCTTCCAACTGCTGCGGTGCCAGACTGGCCAGTGGCATGACCACGGTCTCGGTCGGCCCGTAGGCGTTGAAAAACAGGCTCGGCTGGAACGCCGCGCGAATGCGTTGCAGGTGTTCGCCGGTCAGCGCCTCGCCGCCGGTGATGCACATGCGTACCGGCAGGATCTGCCCCTGGGTCGCCAGCCACTGGGCCAGTTGGCTGCCGTAGCTCGGGGTGAAACCGAGGATGTTGACCTGCTGCTGGCGGATCAGTTGGCAGATTTCCTCGGCATCCCACTGGCCCTGGGCCCGCAGCACCACCCGGGCGCCACTGAGCAGCGGCACCAGCAGGCGCTCGGTGGCGGCGTCGAAGTTGATCGAATAGAAATGCAGTTCGCAGTCGTCCGGTTGCATGTCGAAACGACGAATCACCGCCTGGCAGTGCATGGCGATTTCGCCATGGGATACCACCACGCCCTTGGGCTTGCCGGTGGAGCCGGAGGTGTAGATCAGGTAGGCCTGGTGCTGCGGCAGGCTGATGAACGGTGGTTCCTCGGCCGGATAGCCGGCCAACGCCGGGCCATCCTGCTCCAGGCACCACTGCGCGACACCGGCCGGCAGCGGCCCCAGGGCCTCCAGCAGCGCACGGTGGCTCAACAGCAGGCCGACGCCGCTGTCCGCGATCATGTAGTGCAGGCGGTCCAGCGGGTATTCCGGGTCCAGCGGCACATAGGCGCCACCGGCCTTGAGGATCGCCAGCAGGCCGACCACCATCTCCAGCGAGCGCTCCAGCGCCAGGCCGACCCGCACCTGTGGGCCTACGCCTTGCTCACGCAGGCGCCAGGCCAGGCGGTTGGCCTGGGCATTGAGCTCGGCATAGCTGAGGGTCTGGCCGGCAAAAGTCAGTGCCGGCGCGTCGGGACGAGCCTCGGCCTGTTGCCGGAACAACTGATGGATGCACTGGTCGAGCCGCTGCTCGCCGGCTTCCGCCCCCAGGCTGGCGAACAGCGCCTGCTGCTCGTCGGCCTGCAACAGCGGCAACTCGCTCAGGCGCTGCTGCGGGTCACCGATCAGCGCCTCCAGCAGGTTGCGCCAGTGGGCGGCCATGCGGGCAATGCGCGGCTCGTCGAACAGGTCGGTGCTGTAGGTCAGGCAGCAGCCCAGGCGATGGTCGAGGTCGGTGACTTCCAGGTTGAGGTCGAACTTGGTCGCCCGGGCATCGTTGACCAGGTACTCGACGCGCATCTCGCCCAGGGTCCGGCTCTGCTGGAACTCCCAGCGCTGGACGTTGCACATCACCTGGAACAGCGGGTTGTAGGCGGCACTGCGCGGCGGCTGCAGGGCCTCCACCAGGTGGTCGAACGGCAGGTCCTGGTGGGACTGGCCTTCGATCACGGTGTGCCGGACCTGTTCGAGCAACTCGCCGACGCTCATCTGCCCGTCGAGCTGGCAGCGCAGCACCTGGGTGTTGAGGAAGGCGCCGATCAGCCCTTCGCTTTCCGGACGGATGCGGTTGGCCACCGGCGCGCCGATGCGCAGGTCAGTCTGGCCGCTGTAGCGGTAGAGCAGCACCGACAGCGCAGCGGTCATGGTCATGAACAGGGTCAGACCCTGCTGCGTGTTGAAGGCACGTACCCGGGCGGCCAGCTCGTCGCTGAGGTCGAAGCGGTACAGCTCGCCACGGTGGCTTTGCACTGGCGGCCGTGGGCGGTCGCTCGGCAGTTCGAGCAGCGGGTGTTCGTTGCCCAGTTGCGCAGTCCAGTAGTCCAGCTGACGCTGGCGCTCGCCGGACTCCAGCCACTGCCGTTGCCAGACGCTGTAGTCCAGGTACTGCACCGGCAACGGTGGCAGCGGCGACGGGCGTTGGTCGATGAAGGCCTCGTAGAGCGCGCTCAGTTCACGGGCGAAGATGTCCATCGCCCAGCCTTCGGTGACGATATGGTGCAGGGTCAGGACGAAGTAGTGCTCCTGCTCTGCGGCCTTGACCAGGCAGGCCCGCAGCAGCGGCCCGGTCTCCAGGTTGAACGGCTGATGCGCCTCGCTGTCGGCCAGCTGTTGCAGGCGTTGCTCACGCGCTTCACGGTCGAGGGCGGAGAAGTCCTTCCAGGCCAGGCGTACCGCGGTTTCGGCCGAAACCTGCTGGTGGGCCACACCGTTGCGGCTCGGGAAGGTGGTGCGCAGGGTTTCATGGCGCTGGATCAGCGCCTGCAACGCGGCCTCGAAGCAGGCAACATTGAGCACGCCGGTGAAGCGCGCCATGCCGCCAACGTTGTAGGCCGGGCTGTCCGGCTCCATCTGCCAGAGGAACCACATGCGTTGCTGGGAGTAGGACAGCGGCACCGTCTGGCTGCGATCGACCAGGCCGATGGCCGCCTGCTGGTTGCGGCGGCCGGATGCCTGGAGCTGTTGCACCTGCTCGGCGAACGCGCCCAACTCCGGTGCCTCGAACAGCACCCGCAGCGGCAGCTCGACATCGCAGGCCTGGCGGGTACGGGAAATGATCTGGGTGGCCAGTAGCGAATGACCGCCAAGGGCAAAAAAATCGTCGCCCAGACCGACCTGCGGCTGGCCCAGCACTTCGCGCCAGATCGCAGCGATCTGCTGCTGCAGCGCAGTCACCGGTTCGATGTGTTCGCGCACCTGCCACTGCGGTTCCGGCAGGGCCTTGCGGTCCAGCTTGCCGCTGGGGCTCAGGGGCATTTCATCCAGGCGCAGCAGTTGCGCCGGCACCATGTACTCCGGCAGTTCGGCGGCCAGGGCAGCCTTGAGCGCAGCACTCTGCTGCTGTTCAGCCACCCTGCTGCCCGGGCTGGTGTAGTAGCCGATCAGTTGGGCACCGGCCAGCGTGTCGCGTACCAGCACCACGGCCTGGGTCACGCCTTCCAGCGCCAGCAGGCGCGCCTCGATTTCCTCGGGCTCGACACGGAAACCGCGCAGCTTGACCTGCTGGTCGAGGCGGCCGAGGTATTCCAGCACGCCATCGGCGGCCCAGCGCGCGCGGTCGCCGGTGCGGTACAGGCGTTCGCCGGCAGCGCCCAGCGGGTCGGCGACGAAACGCTCGGCGGTCAGCCCGGCGCGACCCAGGTAGCCACGGGCCAGGCCGATCCCGCCGATGCACAGTTCTCCCGGCACACCGTTGGGCAGCGGATTCAGTTCGGCATCGAGCACCCGGCAGGTCACGTTGCCCAGCGGCCGGCCGATCGGCGAACGCTCGCCATCGCTCGCCTGGCAGTGCCAGTGAGTGACGTTGATCGCGGTTTCGGTCGGGCCATAGCGGTTGTGCAGTTGAACCTGTGGCAACTGCTCCAGTACCCGGTTGCGCAGCTCGGCCGGCAGCGCCTCGCCACCGCAGAACAGCCGGCGCAGGCTGGCGCACCGGGCCACCTGCGGCTCGTTGATGAACAGTTGCAGCAGCGGCGGCACGAAGTGCAGCGTGGTTACGCCGAAGGTCTGCACCAGTTGCGCGATGCGATAGGGATCGCGATGTTCGCCCGGGCCGGCGATGACCAGTTGGCAACCGGTGATCAGCGGCCAGAAGCACTCCCAGACCGAGACGTCGAAACTGATCGGCGCCTTCTGCATCAGCACGTCGCCGGCGTCCAGGGCGTAGGTCGCCTGCATCCATTGCAGGCGCTCGGCCAATGCCGCGTGGGTATTGCCGACGCCCTTGGGCTGGCCGGTGGAACCGGAGGTGTAGATCACGTAGGCGAGGTTGTCGCCGTGCAGGTGCAGGCCCGGCGCCTGGCTCGGCCAGTTGTCGAGCTTGAGCAGGTCCATCGCCACCGCGCTGACACCCGCCGCCACCGGCAGGCTGTCAAGCAGGTGGCTCTGGGTCAGCAGCAGTTCGGCGCCGCTGTCGACGAGCATGTAGGCCAGGCGCTCGCGCGGGTAGTCCGGGTCCAGCGGCACATAGGCTCCGCCGGCCTTGATGATCGCCAGCAGGCCGATCAGCAGTTGCGGCGAACGCTCGGCGGCGATGGCCACCCGCACATCCGGGCCGACGCCCTTGTCGCGAAGGTAGTGGGCCAGCCGGTTGGCCTGGGCATGCAGTTCGGCGAAGTCGAGGCGGCCTCCGTCCCAGACCAGGGCGGTACGCTGCGGGGTCAGTTGTGCCTGGCGGTTGAGCAGTTCCGGCAGCCACTCGCCGGCCGGGGTGCAGGGAGCGACACCCCACGCGGCCTGCTGCTCACGCTCAGTGGCGGTCAACAGTTGCAGGTCACCGATAGCCTGCTCCGGCTGGCGGGTGACCTGTTGCAGCAGGCTGACAAAATGCTCGGCCAGACGGGCGATGGTCGCCTCGTCGAACAACTCGTCGGCGTAGTCGAAGGCCAGGCTCAGGCGGCCGCTGCGATCTTCCTCGCTGTGCAGTTGCAGGTCGAACTTGGCTTCGCGGCTGTGCCACGGCAACTCGTCGGCGAGCAGCCCCGGCAACCGACGCAAGGCGCCCAGGTCGCGCTGCTGGTGGTTGAACATGACCTGGAACAGGCCCTGCTCGCGCGCCTCGGGGAAGGCTTCGAGCAGTTGCTCGAACGGCAGGTCCTGGTTGGCCTGGGCGTCGAGGGTGGCCTGGCGGGTCTGCGCCAGCAGTTCGACGAACGGCAACCGCGCCTCCAGCCCGGCGCGCAGTACCAGGGTATTGATGAAGAAACCGATCAGGCCCTGGGTTTCCAGGCGCGGACGGTTGGCGCTCGGCACACCGATGCGGATGTCGCGCTGGCCGCTGTAGCGGAACAGCAGGCTCTGGAACGCCGACAGCAGCAGCATGAACGGCGTCGACTCGCAGGCCTGGGCGGTCTGGCGCACCGCCGCGCTGAGGGCGGCATCCAGGCGCAGGTTCAGGCGCGCTGCACTGTGACGCTTCTGTGCCGAACGCGGGTGGTCGGTAGCCAGGTCGAGGCGCGGCAACTCACCGTCCAGTTGCTCTTTCCAGTACGCCAGTTGCCGCCGGCTTTCGCCCTGGGCCAGCCACTGGCGCTGCCAACTGCCATAGTCGGCGTATTGCAACGGCAACGGGGCCAGTTCGGCCACCTGGCCCTGGGCAGCGGCCGCGTACAGTCGGGCAAATTCGTCAATCAGGATATTCAGCGACCAGCCGTCGGCGATGATGTGGTGCATCGTCACCAGCAACTGGTGCTCCTGGTCGTCCAGGCGAACCAGGGTCACCCACAACAGCGGGCCCTTCTCCAGGTCGAATTGGGTACGCGCCGCATCCTCGCGGATCTGCCGGGCGCGGGCCTCGCGCTGGTCCGTCGGCAGGTCGCCGAGGTCGATCAGTTGCAGGTCGAACGCGGCGCTGGCGTCGATGCGCTGCATGGCCTGGCCATCGCGCTCGTAGAAGCGGGTACGCAGGGATTCATGGCGCTCGATCAGGCGTTCGAAGCTGTTGCGCAGCGCCGCCTCATCCAGCTCGCCACGCAGGCGCAGGGCACCGGGAATGGTGTAGGCGCTGCTCTGCGGGTCCAGTTGCCAGAGGAACCACAGGCGGTTCTGCGCCAGGGACTGCGGCAGCTCCTGGCTGCGCGACAGTTGCACGATGGTACCTTGGGCCGCGCCGCCATCCTGTTGCTGGCGGGCCACCTGGGCGGCAAAGGCCCCCAGGGTCGGCGCCTCGAACAGCAGGCGCAGGTTCAGCTCGATGCCCAGCGCTTCACGCAGGCGAGCGACCACCTGGGTGGCGAGGATCGAGTTGCCGCCCAGCAGGAAGAAATGGTCGTCGGCCGCGACCTTGTCCACTTGCAGCTGTTCCTGCCAGATCCGCCCGATGAGCGCCTGCAGCTCATCGACCACGGTCTCGGAAACTTCATCCGACGCAGCAGTCTGGTCGGGAAACAGTGCGTAGCTGTCGAGGCTGCCGTCAGCCAGCCGGTTGCGGCAGGCCGAACGCTGTAGCTTGCCACTGGAGGTTTTCGGCAAGGCGCCCGGATTGAGCAGGACCACCACACTCGGCGCTTCCTGGTAGGCCTCGGCCACCGCCTGACGGATGAGCTTGATCAACGCGTCGGCGGGCAGGATCTTCTGCACGCTGCGGCTGATTTCCGCGGCGATGCCGATGCCGTCCTGGCCATCGCGGGTCACGGCAAAGGCGGCGACGCGGCCCTTGCGCACCACGTCCACCTCACGTTCGATGGTCTGCTCGATGTCCTGCGGGTACAGGTTGTGCCCACGCACGATCAGCATGTCCTTCAGGCGTCCGGTGATGAACAGCTCGCCCTCGCGCATGAAGCCAAGGTCACCGGTGCGCAGCCAGGTCCGCCCCTCGTGCTGGACGAAGGTCTTGGCCGAGGCCTCGGGGTTGCGCCAGTAGCCGTGGGCGATACTCGGGCCGGCGGCCCAGACTTCGCCGACGGCGTTTTCGCCGAGCACCTGCAGGCTGGCCGGTTCGACCACCCGCACCGCATGCTCGGGCTGGCTGGTGCCGCAACTCATGATCGGGCTGCCATCGCCCGGCTGCGCACGGTTCTGCGCCAGCGCCGCTTCATCGACCCGCAGCGCGGGAATGCCCTGGCCACGCTGGCCACCGGCGACGAACAGGGTGGCTTCGGCCAGGCCGTAGGAAGCGAAGTAGCTCTGCTCGCTGAAACCACAGGGGGCGAACTTCTCGGCGAAACGCTCCAGGGTATCGAGGCGGATCGGCTCGGACCCGGAATAGGCCACCCGCCAGCCGCTGAGGTCGAGCCGCGCCAGCGCGGTTTCGCTGACCCGCTCGCTGCACAGGCGGTAGGCGAAGTCCGGGCCGCCGCTGATGGTGCCGCCGTATTCACTGATCGCCTCCAGCCAGCGCAGCGGTCGACCGAGGAAGTAGGCCGGCGACATCAATACGCACGGCACGCCGCTGAAGATCGGCTGCAGCAGCCCGCCAATCAGGCCCATGTCGTGATACAGCGGCAGCCAGCTGACGATCACGTCGTCGGGATTGAGGTCGATGCCGAAGCCATGGCGGATCAGCACCTCGTTGGCGACCAGGTTGCCGTGGCTGACCTGCACGCCCTTGGGCATCGCGGTGGAACCGGAGGTGTACTGCAGGAAAGCGATGTCGTCCGGCTGCACGCCGGCGTCACGCCAGTTGTCGGCCAGCGCGCTGTCGAGGGTGTCGACGCACAGCAGTCGCGGCGCATCGGCGGCCGACAGCTCGTCCATCTGCAGCAACGGTTCGCGCAGGTCGGCGCTGGTCAGCACCAGGCGCGGCTCGGCATCGGCGATGATCGACAGCAGCCGCTCCTGGTGATGACGACGGCTCGACTCCGGCGGATAGGCCGGCACGGCGATCACTCCGGCGTACAGGCAACCGAAGAACGCCGCGACATAGTCCGGGCCGCTGGGAAACAACAGGACCGCCCGATCCCCCAGTTGCGCATTGGCCTGCAGGGCGGCGGCGATGGTCCGTGCCCGCAGGTCGAGGTCGCGGTAACTGAGGACCGCGCCCTGCTCCTTGTCTTCGGCGAGAAACCGCAGCGCCAGTCGGTCCGGGGTCTGCAGTGCACGGCGCTGAAGGGCCTGGGCCAGGGTGTTGGGGAGTTCGAACGCGTCAATCATGGGGATTCCTGCCTGGAGTCGGCCAGGCTCTGTACGAAATGTATCTGCGCTCACCCAGGCTGCGTTGAAAACCGGCTCGGAGTGTTCATTGACTCCAGTCAATTGCGCTCGCCGGTTTTCGCCTTGCCTGGCCTTCACTCGAAAACATTTCCCACAGGCCCTAGCAAATGGGATTCGTGGAAAAGGCTGCGCCCGCGGCGCAGCAGGGGCGTCAGCTGGCGGCCTGGGCCAACTGGCGGGCCGCACTGTTGCGCCAGCGCGACAGGTGCCCATCGGCATAGCGGCGCAAGTGACGCAACAGGGCGGTTTCCTGATCGATCAGGTAGAAGTGGTGCCCCTCGAACATGTCCAGGGAAAAACCGGTGGTGGTTTCCACCTGCCAGTCGAGCAGTTCGTCGGTCCGCACACTGTCCTGCCTGCCGCCGAACACGTGGATCGGCATCGCCAGCGGTTCGCGGGTGCCGTACCGGAAACTGCCGCACAACAGGAAGTCGGCGCGCAGGATCGGCAGCATCAGTTGCATCAGGTCGTGGTTGGCCAGCGTCTCTTCGGTCGTCCCCTTGAGCTCGCGCAAGCGCGCCATCAGTTGCTCGTCGGTCCTGGCCTGGGCGTATTCGCTGACATCGCGCCGCGAGGGCCCGGCCGTGGCCGAAGTGAACAGCGCCAGTGGCGCCGGCAACCCACGTGAACGCAGCACGTGAGCCAGTTCGAAGGCCAGCAGGCCGCCCAGGCTATGGCCGAACAACGCATAGGGACCCTCCAGTTCCGCGGCGATTTCATCCGCCAACTGGTTGGCCAGCCGGACGATGTCGCTCTGCAGCGGTTCGTTCATGCGCATGCCGCGACCGGGCAACTCCAGCGGCCGTATCTGCAGCCACTGCGGCATATGACGGCGCCAGCGGCTGTAGACCATGGCACTGGCGCCGGAATAAGGCAGACAGAACAGGCGAAGGCTCAGGGAGGTGCTCATGCCCAGCCACCGTTGCGATTAACCATTGCGCCCTCCTCACGGGTCTCGATCCTTGACCGGGTCGCTCGCCCGGCCTGTCAACTGAGAACGGATGGCAATGGCAAATAATTAGTCCCCGGCGTTGCGCCGACGACGAGTACGTCAGGGCCGAAAAGGTGCGTCATGATCCAGTAACGCACTACGAGGCATCATTAGTTCTACTTCTCAATTGACAATCATTATCATTAAGCATAATTTGTCGCTCGATGTGTAGCCAGACGCCTACAGGCGCTCGGCCTACGACCTATTCGAAACAAGGTGATTTCCATGACGGAACAAGTATCCACAAGCAGGTGTGATTCACCGTTACTCCAGGCGTTTGTCGACAACCGCCTGATTCTGGTCAAGATCGCCGCGCGCATCACCGGCTGCCGGTCGCGCGCCGAAGACGTGGTACAGGACGCGTTTTTCCGCCTGCAGTCCGCACCGCAGATCACGTCGTCGTTCAAGGCCCAGCTCAGCTACCTGTTCCAGATCGTGCGCAACCTGGCGATCGACCACTATCGCAAGCAGGCTCTGGAACTGAAGTATGCAGGCCCGGAAGAGGAAGGCTTGAACGTGGTCATCCACGGTGCTTCGCCAGAAACCTCGCACATCAACTTCTCGACGCTGGAACACATCGCCGACGCGCTGACCGAGCTGCCGCAGCGCACCCGCTACGCGTTCGAGATGTATCGCCTGCACGGCGTGCCGCAGAAGGACATCGCCAAGGAACTGGGCGTCTCGCCAACCCTGGTGAACTTCATGATTCGCGATGCGCTGGTGCATTGCCGCAAGGTCTCGGCCCACCGCAGCGACCACCTCGCCCGGCGCTGACCCGCGCCACCACGGCCCGGGAGTCCCACCTCATCAGAGGTGGCGATTGACCGCATTGGTCGTGGGCATCACCTCGATCCGATAGGGCTGGAAGATCTTCAGCAACTCCCCATTGCCGCGCAGGCGTTCCAGCAACTGGCTGAACGCCTCTCCACTGATCGGCGCCTTCGGCCGCAACAACGCATAGTGGTGGTAGACCTGATCGATCCGGTCGGAAATCAGCAACTCCTTGGCCGTGCCCGGATTGCGGCTCAGGTAGTCGAACAGATACGAGCGCGTCACCAGTGCGATGTCCGCGCGCCCGCGCAACACCATCAACAGGTTGCTGTCGTGCGAGTAGGTCAACGTCGCATTGTAGGTCTCGGCCAGGTACTTGGGATCGGCATTGAACTGCGCGAACTCGTAGTGATAGCCACTGAACAACGCCAGCCGCTTGCCCTTGAGATCGGCGAAATAGCCCTGGCCGCGATCCGGCCTGCGCTGGGCGACGAACACCTCGGCATCCTCCAGCCCCATGTCGACATTGACATGGGCGATGTCCTTCCAGCCCCACTCCGGATTCTCGAAGATCGCCATGTCGGTGCGGCCATCCTCGAAATCGCGAAAGCGCCGGGGAATCGAGGTCGGCACCAGCACGAAGTGATAGTCACTCTGCAGGGCATTGAGGGCTTCGGCCAGAAGTGGCAGCGCGCCAGTATCGACGCCCTGCTCAGGTCGAATGGTATAGGGAGGGAAGTGGGCGGCGCCGATCCTGACTTCCTGCGCCGCCGAGACCGGCTGGACCATCAGCAAGCCCAGCGCCAACCCTAGAACCCGGAACGCCGTCCGTACTGGCGAAAGCTTCAAGACCAACCACCTCGGATAAATATCGTTGTTATCACTAAGCTAGGCGCTTTTGTTCACTTAGACAACTTCACGCCGGTGAATTAATCACTTGCACAACACGCACTTAGCTGTCCTTGAGAATCAATGCCAAGGCCTCATCGGCCAGCTGGTCCAGGGTCAGGCTGCCCTGGGGGCGAAACCAGGTGGTGGTCCAGGACAGGGCGCCGGTCAGAAAGCGCCGGACAATGAACACATCACCCTTGATATAGCCGGCATCGCGGGCCTCGCCGAGCACCTGCAGCCAGATCTGCTCATAGATATCGCGCAGCGCCAGGACCTTGGCCTGGGCCAGCGGCGAGAGTGAGCGCCACTCGTAGACCAGCACCGCCATGGCCTCGCCGGTACCGCCCATGATCGACTGCAACTCGCAGCGGATCAGCGCCAGGACCCGCTCGCGCACGGTGTCGGCCTCGGCCAGGGACGCCCGCATCAGCGCGGTGTTGTAGAGGATGGTTTCCTCCATCACCGCCCGCAGGATCTCGTCCTTGCTCTTGAAGTGATGAAAGATGCTGCCGGACTGGATACCGATGGCACTGGCCAGATCACGCACCGTGGTGCGCTCGTAACCCTTGTTGCGAAACAGATGCGCGGCGGTTTGCAGCAGCTTGCCACGGGCGCTGTCCGGATCGGTCAGTTGCCCCGCCTGCACCAGATCCCCCATGACCTGCTGGGCTTGTTGCTCGTTCACGGCATTCTCCTCAATTCTGGTACACGCCCGGAAACCGGGAGGTTGCGCGCGCAATTTAAGCCGACAGAGGCGCCCAAGCAAGCGCTTGGGGCAAACTGGCGAACGGGGTTTACAAACCAAGCGCTTGCTTGGTAGCCTCGTTCCAACTCTTGCGGAGATCGTGCGAATGAACAGGACGGTTCGTGTCGGTTGTGCCAGTGCCTTCTGGGGCGATACCTCCACCGCCGCGCGGCCGCTGGTGGAGCACGGCAGGCTGGACTACCTGGTGTTCGACTACCTGGCGGAGATCACCATGTCGATCCTGGCCGGGGCACGCATGAAGGATCCCCAGGCCGGTTACGCCACGGACTTCGTCGAGGTGCTCGAACCGCTGCTCGGGGATATCGCCCGACAGGGGATCCGCGTCATCAGCAACGCTGGCGGGGTCAACCCGCAGGCCTGCGCCGCCGCGTTGCAGCAGGCCTGCGACAAGGCCGGTGTGCCCTTGAAGATCGCCGTGCTGCTGGGTGACGACCTGCAAACGAAATCCCGGCAACTGGCCGCCGATGGCATCACCGAAATGTTCAGCGGCGCGCCCCTGCCAGCGATGTGCGTCTCCATCAACGCCTACCTGGGCGCACCGGGCATCGTCGAGGCCCTGCGCCTGGGCGCGGACATCGTGATCACCGGACGGGTGGTGGACAGCGCAGTGGTCAGCGCGGCTCTGGTGCATGAATTCGGCTGGGCCTGGGACGACTACGACAAGCTGGCCCAGGCGGCGCTGGCCGGGCATATCATCGAATGCGGCGCCCAATGTACCGGCGGCAACTTCACCGACTGGCGCGACGTGCCGGACTACGAACATATCGGTTTCCCGATCGTCGAGGTCGGTGCCGATGGCGACTTTCTGGTGAGCAAGCCGGAGGGCTCCGGCGGACTGGTTTCACCGCTGAGCGTCGGCGAGCAACTGCTGTACGAAATCGGCGACCCACGGGCCTACCGGCTGCCGGATGTGATCTGCGACTTCACCCGGGTGAGCCTGGTCCAGCGGGCCGAGAACGTCGTCGCCGTACAGGGTGCCAGGGGCCTGCCGCCCACCGGGCAGTACAAGGTCAGCGCCACCTGGGCCGATGGTTTCCGCTGCACCGCCAGTTGCCTGATCGCCGGCATCGATGCCGTGGACAAGGCCCGCCGCGTCAGCCAGGCAATCATCGACAAGACCTCGCAGATGTTCCAGCTACGCGGTTGGGCCCCCTACAGCGAGGTGAACATCGAACTGCTGGGCAGCGAGGCCAGCTACGGCCCCCATGGCCGACGCCAGGACAGCCGCGAAGTGGTGATCAAGCTCGCCGTGCGCCATCCGAGCAAGCAGGCGCTGATCCTGTTCTCCCGGGAAATCGCCCAGGCTGCCACGGGCATGGCGCCGGGCCTGACCGGGATCGTCGGTGGCCGGCCGACGGTGTACCCGCTGATCCGGCTGTTTTCGTTCCTGGTCGACAAGCAGATCTGCGAGCTGGGCGTGCGTATCGGTGAACAGACGCACCCGTGCGCCCTGCCCGTGCTGCCGGCCTTCGAGCCGTCCGGAATTGCCGAAGATCTCCCGCCGCCCCTGCCGCAAGGCCCGGCCGAGGCCAGCGTGCCACTGGTCCGGCTGGCGGTGGCCCGCTCCGGCGACAAGGGCAATCACAGCAACATCGGCGTCATGGCCCGGCGCCCGGAATACCTGCCGTGGATTGCCGCGGCGCTGACCCCGGCCGCGGTCGTCGACTGGATGGGCCACGTGCTCGACCCTCTGCTCGGGCGCGTCGAACGCTGGTACCTGCCCGGCAGCCACAGCCTGAATTTCCTCCTGGAAAACGCCCTGGGCGGTGGCGGAGTCGCCAGCCTGCGCATCGACCCGCAGGGCAAGGCCTTTGCCCAGCAACTGCTGGAATACCCGATCGCCGTACCGCAACAGCTTGCCGACCAACTTGCCTGAGGGACCGTGACCGTGGCCTATGCTTCCGTGTTCAAACCCGATCTATTCAACGGCCAGACGATCCTGGTCACCGGTGGCGGCAGCGGTATCGGCCGCTGCACCGCCCACGAACTGGCGGCCCTCGGCGCCCGCGTACTGCTGGTGGGGCGCAAGGCGGAAAAACTGCAACAGGTCGCCGCCGAGATCGTCGAAGATGGCGGCAGCGCGGCCTGGCAAAACTGTGATATCCGTGACGAGGACGCCGTGAAGCGGTTGGTCGCCGAACTGATTTCCGAACATGGCCCGATCCATGGGCTGGTCAACAATGCCGGCGGCCAATACCCGGCCCCCCTGGCCTCGATCAACCAGAAAGGCTTCGAGACCGTGCTGCGCACCAACCTGGTCGGCGGCTTCCTGGTGGCCCGGGAGGTCTTCAACCAGTCCATGAGCCGCCAGGGTGGCAGCATTGTGAACATGCTCGCCGACATGTGGGGCGGCATGCCCGGCATGGGCCACTCCGGTGCCGCCCGCGCCGGCATGGACAATTTCACCAAGACCGCCGCCTTCGAGTGGGGCCACGCCGGGGTGCGGGTCAATGCCGTCGCGCCGGGCTGGATCGCCTCCAGCGGCATGGACACCTACGAGGGAGCGTTCAGGCAGATCATCCCGACCCTGCGCGAGCATGTGCCACTCAAGCGCATCGGCACCGAATCGGAAGTCAGCGCGGCGATCGTCTTCCTGCTCAGCCCGGCGGCCGCCTTCATCAGCGGCACCACCCTGCGCATCGACGGCGCCGCCAGCCTCGGCAGCCGTGCCTGGCCCTTGTCACCGGCGCGCAACAGCGAGTCGTACAACGGTTTCCATCGGGCCTACCTGCCGGATGTGCTCAAGGACAAGGAGTGAACCATGCCGGTGATCGAATCCCAGCTCGACCGTCACAGCGCCGATTTCGCCCGCCACCGCGACGCCCTGCTTGCCAGCCTCGAACAGCTCCGCCAACTGGAGCGCAAGCTGCTGGACAAGGCCGAACAGGCCCGCGACAAGTTCGCCGGCCGCGGGCAGTTGCTGCCGCGTGAACGCCTGAACCTGCTGCTCGACCCCGGTGCGCCGTTCCTCGAACTGGCCAGCCTGGCCGGCTACAAACTGCATGACGACAAGGACGGCAGCCAGGCCGGTGGTGGCCTGATCGCCGGGATCGGCTACGTCTGCGGCGTACGCCTGCTGGTGGTGGCCAACAACAGTGCGATCAAGGGCGGGACCATTTCCCCCAGCGGCCTGAAGAAGACCCTGCGCCTGCAACAGATCGCCATGGAAAACCGGCTGCCGGTGATCACCCTGGCCGAAAGCGGCGGTGCCAACCTGAACTATGCGGCGGAGATTTTCGTCGAGGGTGCGCGCTGCTTCGCCAACCAGGCCCGGATGTCGGCCATGGGCCTGCCGCAGATCACCGTGGTCCACGGCTCGGCGACCGCTGGCGGCGCCTACCAGCCGGGGCTGTCGGACTACGTGGTGGTGGTGCGCGGCAAGGCCAGGCTGTTCCTCGCCGGGCCGCCACTGCTCAAGGCCGCCACCGGCGAAATCGCCACCGACGAGCAGCTGGGTGGCGCCCAGATGCATGCCCAGTTGGCCGGCACGGCCGAATACCTGGCCGAGGACGATGCCGACGGCATTCGCCTGGCCCGCGAGATCGTCGCCGCGCTGCCGTGGAATGCGCGGCTGCCGCAGGCGCCCGCACCGGCTTTCGCCGAACCGCTCTACCCGATCGACGACCTGCTGGGGCTGATTCCCGATGACCCGAAAAAGCCCTATGACGTGCGCGAGATTCTCGCCCGCCTGGCCGATGGCTCGCGGTTCCTGGAATTCAAGGGCGAGTTCGATGCGCAGACCGTCTGCGGCCACCTGCAGATCCACGGCCGCCCCTGTGGGGTGATCGGCAACAACGGCCCGATCACCCCACAGGGCGCGGCCAAGGCGGCGCAGTTCATCCAGCTATGCGACCAGAGCCACACGCCCTTGCTGTTCCTGCACAACACCACCGGTTTCATGGTCGGCACCGAATCCGAGCAGCAGGGCGTGATCAAGCATGGCGCGAAGATGATCCAGGCGGTGGCCAATGCCCGGGTGCCCAAGCTCACCCTCGTCGTCGGCGGCTCCTATGGCGCCGGCAACTATGCCATGTGCGGCCGCGGCCTCGACCCGCGCTTCATCTTCGCCTGGCCCAACAGCCGCACCGCGGTGATGGGCGCAGCCCAGGCCGGCAAGGTGCTGCGAATCGTCACCGAGGCCCGGCAGCTCAAGGAAGGCCAGGCCGTCGAGGGAAAGATGCTCGACATGCTCGAACAGATGACCGCCCAGAAACTCGACAGCCAGTCCACCGCCCTCTATGGCACCGCCAACCTGTGGGACGACGGCCTGATCGACCCACGCGACAGCCGCACACTGCTGGGCTATCTGCTGGATATCTGCCACGAGGCCGAGGTCAGGCCGTTGCAGGCCAACAGCTTTGGCGTGGCGCGCTTCTAGGCTGTGTACGAAATTGTTTGAAACGCAGGTTAGGCAAGGCAAAAACCGGCGAGGAAGCGCAGTTGACTGGTTGTCAATGAGCATTCCGAGCCGGTTTTTAACGCCGCATAACCAAGTTTCAAGCGATTTCGTACATAGCCTAACGCTCACAGGAGAACGACAACCATGATCTTTACCCAGGAACATGAAGCGTTGCGCCGTACCGTTCGCCAGTTCGTCGACCATGAGATCAACCCCCACGTCGAGGAATGGGAAAAGGCCGGGCGCTTTCCGATCCACGAGATCTTTCACAAGGCCGGCGGACTCGGCCTGCTGGGCATTTCCAAGCCGGAGAAGTTCGGCGGCATGGGCCTGGACTACAGCTATTCGATCGTCGCCGCCGAAGAGTTCGGCACCGTGCATTGCGGTGGCATTCCCATGTCCATCGGCGTACAGACCGACATGTGCACCCCGGCCCTGGCCCGCTTCGGCTCCGATGAACTGCGCGAGGAATTCCTGCGCCCGGCCATCAGCGGCGAGCAGGTCGGCTGCATCGGCGTCTCCGAGGTCGGCGCCGGCTCCGACGTCGCCGGGCTCAAGACCCAGGCGCGCAAGGACGGCGACGACTACGTGATCAACGGCAGCAAGATGTGGATCACCAACTCGCCGAGCGCCGACTTCATCTGCCTGCTGGCCAACACCTCGGACGACAAGCCGCATGTGAACAAGTCGCTGATCATGGTACCGATGAACAGCCCCGGTATCAGCCTCAGCCCGCATCTGGACAAGCTCGGCATGCGCAGCTCGGAAACCGCCCAGGTGTTCTTCGACGACGTGCGCGTGCCGCAACGCAACCGCATCGGCCAGGAAGGCGCCGGGTTCATGATGCAGATGCTGCAGTTCCAGGAGGAACGGCTGTTCGGCGCGGCGAACATGATCAAGGGCCTGGAGTACTGCGTCGACAGCACCATCGCCTATTGCAGGGAGCGCCGGACCTTCGGCAGCCCGCTGATCGACAACCAGGTGATCCATTTCCGTCTCGCCGAACTGTCCACCGAGATCGAGTGCCTGCGGGCGCTGGTCTACCAGGCCACCGAGCAGTACATCAAGGGGCGCGACGTCACCCGCCTGGCGTCGATGGCCAAGCTCAAGGCCGGGCGGCTGGGCCGGGAAGTCACCGACAGTTGCCTGCAGTACTGGGGCGGCATGGGTTTCATGTGGGACAACCCGGTGGCCCGCGCCTATCGCGACGTGCGCCTGGTGTCGATCGGTGGCGGTGCCGACGAGATCATGCTGGGCATCATCTGCAAGCTGATGGGCATCCTGCCAGGGAAAAAATCATGAGTACCCTGCCCGACTGCCAGACCCTGCGCCTGGAGGTTCGTGGCGGCGTGCTGCAGATCACCCTCGACCGCCCGGACAGTCGCAATGCAATGAGCCTGCGGATGGTCGCCGAGTTGCGCCGCGTGCTGGCTGCGGTGCGCGAGGACCGCGGCGTACGCGCCCTGGTGCTGCGCGGGGCCGGCGGCCATTTCTGTTCCGGTGGCGATATCCGGGACATGGCCGAGGCCCGGGCCCAGGGGGCGCAGGCCTACGCGGAACTGAACCGGGCCTTCGGGGCGTTGCTGGAAGAAACCCAGCGCCAGCCACAGGTGGTGATCGCGCTGCTGGAGGGCGCGGTACTGGGGGGTGGCCTTGGCCTGGCCTGTGTCAGCGATATCGCACTGGCCACCCATGACGCCCGCTTCGGCCTGCCGGAGACCAGCCTCGGCCTGCTGCCGGCGCAGATCGCGCCGTTCGTGGTGCGGCGCATCGGCCTGACCCAGGCCCGGCGCCTGGCACTGACCGCGGCGCGTTTCGACGGTAACGAGGCGGCGCGGTTGGGGCTGGTGCATGTTGTCGAGCGCGATGCCCAGGGGCTGGAGGAGCGCCTTGCTGAAGTGCTGGCCCAGGTGCTGCGCTGCGCGCCGGGGGCCAACGCGGCGACCAAGGCGCTGCTGCTGGATGAACAGCCGCTGGGGGCGTCGCTCGACCAGGCGGCGCACTGGTTCGCCGAGGCGGTGACCGGGGCGGAAGGCGTCGAGGGGACATTGGCCTTCGTGCAGAAGCGCGAGCCGCGGTGGGCCGGTTGACGCTTTCGCGGGCAAGCCCTGCTCCTACGAGGTCTGGGTGTACCCGAAAGTCATGGGCAACTCCACTCCTGTAGGAGCAGGGCTTGCCCGCGAAAAGGCCCGAATGTTCAACACCTAACCAAAGGACCGCCGCCATGCCCGCCTTCAACAAGATCCTGATCGCCAATCGCGGCGAAATCGCCTGCCGGATCATCCGCACCGCCCAGGCCCAGGGCTATCGCACCGTCGCCGTCTACAGCCAGGCCGACGCCGCTGCCCGCCACGTGCAACTGGCCGATGAAGCCTTGTGCATCGGCGCGCCGCAGGTGTCCGAGTCCTACCTCAACAGCCAGGCCCTGCTCGACGCCGCCCACCGCTGCGGTGCCGATGCGATCCACCCCGGTTACGGCTTTCTCTCGGAAAACGCCGATTTCGCCCGCGCCTGCCAGCAGGCCGGAATCGTCTTCATCGGTCCCGACGCCGCGGCCATCGAGCTGATGGGCAGCAAGCGCCAGTCGAAAATCGCCATGCTCGCCGCCGGCGTACCCTGTATCGACGGCTACCAGGGTGCCGCCCAGGATGAAGCGACGCTCACCCGCGAGGCGCAACGGATCGGCTACCCGCTGATGATCAAGGCCAGCGCCGGTGGGGGTGGCCGCGGCATGCGCCTGGTCCACGGGCCCGAACAACTGGCCGAACAACTGCGCACCGCCCGTTCCGAAGCGCTACACGCCTTTGGCAGCGACGAGCTGATTCTCGAACAGGCACTGATCGAACCGCGCCATGTGGAGATCCAGCTGTTCGGCGACAGCCATGGCAACCTGTTGTACCTCGGCGAACGCGACTGCTCGATCCAGCGCCGTCACCAGAAGATCGTCGAAGAAGCGCCCTGCCCGGTCATGACCGCCGAACTGCGCCAGGCCATGGGCGAGGCGGCGTTGCAGGCCGGGCGGGCGGTGAACTACGTCGGCGCCGGGACCGTCGAGTTCCTGCTCGATACCTCCGGGCGCTTCTACTTCCTGGAGATGAACACCCGCCTGCAGGTGGAACATCCGGTCACCGAGCTGGTCACCGGGCTGGACCTGGTGGCCTGGCAGCTCGACGTCGCGGCAGGGCTGCCGCTGCCCCTGCGCCAGGAACAGGTCACGCTCCAGGGCCATGCCATCGAGGTGCGCCTGTACGCCGAAGACCCGACCCATGGCTTCCTGCCGCAGACCGGCCAGGTGCTGGGCTGGGAGCCGCCCCGCTCGGAAGGCGTGCGGGTCGATCATGGCCTGCTCGAGGGCCAGGCCGTCAGCCCGTTCTACGACCCGTTGCTGGCCAAGCTGATCGCCCATGGCGCAACCCGCGAGGAAGCCCGGCGCCGGCTGCTGCGTGCGGTCGAGGACTGCGTGCTGCTGGGGCTTGCGAGCAATCAGCGGCTGCTGGCGGCCCTGCTGCGCCATCCATCGTTCGCCGCCGGCGACTTCAGCACCGCGTTCATCGCCGAGCACTTGGATGCCGACCCGAGCCTGCAAGCCTATCAGCCGTCGAGCCGTGAACTGGCGCTGGCCACCGCGCTGTTCTACCAGGCCGGGGCTATGCCACATGGCGCCGGGCTCGGCGGCTGGCGCAACAATGCCGGTGTCCCACGACGCTATCGCCTGGCGCTGGGCGAGACCGCAATCGACCTGCAACTGCTCGCCCGGCACGACGCACCGCTGCTGGTCAGCCACGCCGGGCAGCAGGTCGAAGTCCGGCTGCTGGAATGCGACGGTCGCTGGGTCACGGCCGAACTCGACGGCGTGAGGCGACGCTACGCGTATCGGCTGGACGGCGAACAGCTCTGGCTGTTCACCCGCCCAGGCAACCTGCTGCTGCGCGACCTGAGCCTGGCGGTCACGCAAGGCCAGGCCGCGGCAAGCTCGGGCACCGTGAAGGCACCGATGGACGGGGCGATCGTCGACGTGCTGGTCAGCGAAGGCAGCACGGTCAGCAAGGGCCAATTGCTGATGGTGCTGGAGGCGATGAAGATGGAGCATCCGCTGAAGGCCGCTATAGACGGCGTGGTGCGGCGGGTCCAGGCCAACCGGGGAGACCAGGTGAAAAGCCGGCAGGTTCTGCTGGTGGTCGAATGAGCGGCTAGGCGGATTGGCTGGCATTGGCTACGCTTGAGGCGGACTAGGATGCTGTCTTCGGAGCTCGAGATGCCCCACTGGCTGGTGATTGATCTGGAAGCCACGACGGATGATGGGGGCTGGCCACTGGCGGAGATGGAAATCATCGAAATCGGTGCCACCCTGGTCAACCGCGAGGGCCGGGAGCTGGACCACTTCCAGCGCTTTGTACGGCCGTTGCGCCGGCCGCTGCTGACCCCCTTCTGCCGCGAACTGACGCATATCAGCCAGGCCAGTATCGACACCGCCGCGCCGCTGGCGGAGGTCTGGGAGGCCTTCGAGCGCTGGCTCGGCCAGCATCAGGCGCGACTGGAGGGTTGGGCCAGTTGGGGCGACTACGATCGGCGGCAGTTGGAACAGGACTGGCAGCAACTGCGGCTGACCAGCCTGTTGAGCCAGGTGCCCCATGCCAACCTCAAGCAGCGTTTCGCCAAGGCGCGCAAGTTGCAGAAACCACTGGGGCTCAACGGTGCCTTGCAACTGGCGGGGCTGCAGTTCAGCGGGCAACAGCATCGGGCGCTGGAGGATGCGCGTAATACTGCGCGGTTGCTGCCATTGATTCTGCCGGTTTGAGGAGAATGGCCGCCGTTGGCGGTTCGCCGGCAAGTCGGGTCGCCGCACCGCCTGCTCCTACAGGGTGGCGGCGTATATACATTTCACGCACGACACACCCTGTAGGAGCAGGCGGTTCGGCGCCCCGACAAGCCCTGCTCGCAGGGCTCAATCGGATCGGCAGCAGGTGACGGGAGCAGGCGGCTTGGGCATACTGGCCGGCCCCATTTTTCAGCTCATTTCGAGGAATCGCCCATGTTTAAAGTCAACGAGTACTTCGACGGCACCGTCAAGTCGATTGCCTTCGCACAAGCCGAAGGCGCGGCCACCATCGGCGTCATGGCTCCGGGCGAATACGAGTTCGGCACCGCCCAGCGCGAAATCATGCACGTGGTCTCCGGCGCCCTGACCGTCAAGCTGCCCGACAGCAACGAGTGGGAAACCTTCGCCAGCGGCAGCCAGTTCAATGTGCCGGCCAACAGCAAGTTCCAGCTGAAGGTCGCCGTGGAAACCGCCTACCTGTGCGAATACCGCTGAGTTCTAGCGGGTAATACCCAAACGGCGCCCAAGGGCGCCGTTTTTCATGGAGGTTTCAGCTACGGCGTGGTCACCACGCCCGGCTCAGTGCCCCGGGCATTGAACTGCAACGCCGCCAGCCGCGCATACAGCGGGTTGCTGGCAATCAGTTCGGCATGGGTACCGATCGCCACCAGCCGGCCCTGATCCATCACCGCGATACGATCGGCGTTCTGCACCGTGGCCAGGCGATGGGCGATCACCAGGGTGGTGCGGCCCTGCATCAGGCTCGGCAGCGCCTGCTGGATCAGGTGTTCGCTCTGGGCGTCGAGGGCACTGGTGGCCTCGTCCAGCAGCAGGATCGGCGCATCCACCAGCAACGCCCGGGCGATCGCCAGGCGCTGGCGCTGGCCGCCGGACAGGCCGAGCCCGGCATCACCCAGATGGGTCTGGTAGCCCTGGGGCATCTGCATGATGAAGTCGTGGGCATGGGCGATCCGCGCCGCCTCGCGGACCTGCCCGTCGCTGGCCGTCGGGTTGCCGTAGCGGATGTTCTCCTCGACGCTGCCGAAGAACAGCGCCGGGCTCTGCGACACCAGGGCGAAACAGCGGCGCAGGTCCAGCGGGTCGAGTTGGATCAGCGGCTGGCCGTCGAGCAGCAGGCGGCCCTGTTGCGGGTCGTAGAAGCGCAGCAGCAGGTCGAACAGGGTCGACTTGCCTGCCCCCGACGGCCCGACCAGCGCCAGGGTTTCGCCAGCCCTGACGCTCAGATCGAGGCCGTCGATGGCATGGCTGTCCGGACGCGACGGGTAGCTGAAGCGCAGGTTTTCCAGCACCAGGTTGCCGGCGACCCGCTCGGCCAGGCGTACGCCGCCGTCGGCGGGGGCCGTGATGGCATTGCTCGACTGCAGCAGTTCGGCAATCCGCTCGGCGGCGCCCGCCGCCCGTTGCAGTTCGCCGATGACCTCGCTGAGGGTGCCGAAGGCACTGCCGACGATCAGGCTGTAGAACACGAAGGCCGCCAGTTCACCACCGGAAATCTTCCCGGCGATCACGTCCATGCCGCCCACCCAGAGCATCACCCCCACCGCGCCGAGCACCAGCACGATCACCAGGGTGATCAGCCAGGCGCGCTGGACGATACGCCTGCGGGCGGTCTGGAAGGCCTGTTCGACGGTCGCGGCGAAGCGCTGTTCATCCTGCGCCTGGTGGTTGTAGGCCTGCACGGTCTTGATCTGGCCGAGGGTCTCGGCCACATAGCTGCCGACATCGGCGATGCGGTCCTGGCTCTGGCGTGACAGGCTGCGCACCCGCCGGCCGAAGATCAGGATCGGTGCCAGCACCAGCGGCAGGGCGATCACCACGATGCTCGTCAGCTTGGGGTTGGTGACGAACAGCAGCACCACGCCGCCGATCACCATCAACGCATTGCGCAGGAACAGCGACAGGGAGGAGCCGATCACCGATTGCAGCAGGGTGGTGTCGGCGGTCAGCCGCGACTGGATCTCCGAACTGCGGTTGTTCTCGTAGAAGCCCGGATGCAGGTAGATCAGGTGGTTGAACACCTGGCGGCGAATATCGGCGACCACCCGCTCGCCGATCCACGACACCAGGTAGAACCGGGTGAAGGTGCCCACCGCCAGCCCCAGCACCAGCAACAGGAACAGCCCGATGGACTGATTGAGCAGGTGCGGCGACTGGGTCATGAAGCCCTTGTCCACCAACAGGCGGATGCCCTGGCCCATGGACAGGGTGATGCCGGCGGTGACGATCAGCGCCAGCAGCGCCGCCACCGTCTGCCAGCGATAGGGGGCGACGAACTGGCTGGCCAGGCGCATGGCCCGGCGTTGACGAGCAGAAAGCATGATGGGAATCCGTTGTGCGATACACAGAGCCTACACCCAAGTTCGAGTGAACTTTCGTGAAACGCAATCAGTCAGGTTAATTATGACCGGGAATACTAGGGCCTAGAGACGATCGGTCTAACGTGCGGCTGGCGGGAACCTGTGGTTTCTGTTGCACTGAAATCACGCGGCCCGCTGTTGTCGACGGTGTCACAGCCTGGTCATGCCGCGGATATAAACTCGATAGGCACCTGATGAGGAGACAGGCCATGGACTTGCAACACAGCACTAACCAGATCCCGGTGATTCGTCATCCCAAGCCCGAGGCACTGGGCTGTGCGATTATCGACGCTGCCGGACGTGAAGTCCCGATCACCGAGGAAATGATCCAGAACGCCTGCCGCGAACTGGAACAGCGATTGGTCAAGCCTGCGCAGCAAGACTGATAGCCCGAACTCTTTTTATCGACCCGGCCCTGATGCCGGGTTTTTTCTGCCTGCCTGGCGGTGAGATGCACCGCGCTCCAGGGTCGTGGGCAAGATCAGACGAGCACGGCGCCCAGCGCCAGCACCATGCGCCGCAGTTCCTCGGATTCGCCGTTGATCCTGACCGCCAGCCCCTCGATCTCGCGACGCTGCGGGTAATGCTTGCGCAACAGGTCGAACGCCGCCCGCTGTTCGGCGACGCTGCCGACCAGGCTGCGGCGGAAATCCGCGTCGTCGCGGCGCGGGTCGTACACCGCCCGACAGATCATCGCCATGGCCCAGGCCGGGTCGCTGCCGGCGTTGAGGGTGACTTGCGCCAGGTCCGGTGCGGGCAGCAGGTCCTCCAGGCGAACCACCGGCGGCTGGCCGCTGAAGGCGCAGTAGGCCTGGTAGATCTGCGCCGTGCCACGCTGCTTGCCATCCAGGCTGTAGCCGCCGATATGCGGCGAACCGAGCACGCAGAGCGCGGCCAGCTCGATATCCACCTGCGGCTCGGCCTCCCACACGTCGAGGACCGCCTGCAGGTCCTCGCGGTCCAGCAGCACCTCGCGCAGGGCCTCATTGTCCACCACCGGACCGCGGGCGGCGTTGATCAGCCAGGCCCCCTGGCGCAGTCGCTGCAGGCGTTCCCGGTCGAGCAGGTGCCAGGTCGCCAGATCACCGGTACGGGTCAGCGGGGTGTGCAGGCTGATCACGTCGCAGTGTTCGAGGATCTGCTCCAGGTCGACATAATCGCCACCTTCGGCCGCCTGGCGTGGCGGGTCGCAGACCAGCACCTTCCAGCCCAGGCCACGCAGCACCTTGACCAGGCGCCCACCGACCTCGCCGGCGCCGATGACGCCATAGGTGCGGCTGGCCAAAGGAAGACCCTCGATTTCCGCCAGGGTCAGCAGGCTGCCCAACACGTAGTCGACCACCCCGCGGGCGTTGCAACCGGGCGCACTGGACCAGTGAATGCCGGCCTCGTCGAAGTACGCCAGGTCCAGGTGGTCGGTGCCGATGGTGCAGGTACCGACGAAGCGCACCCGGCTGCCTTCGAGCAGTTCGCGGCTGACCGGCGTCACCGAACGCACCAGCAGTACATCGGCCTCGGCCACCGCCGCGCGGTCGATGGCGCGCCCCGGATAACGGCGGATCTCGCCGAAACCGGCAAAGAACGCATCGATCAGGGGAATATTCTCGTCGGCAACAATCAGCATGGCGGGCTCCTTTGGCAGGCCGGCAGTTTGGCGCAGATCGCCCGCCGCCACCAGTCGGCGGGCGATCATCGGCAGAGAAAATCCCGGCTTACGGCCAGCGTCATTACAAATGCCCTACAGAGGAAATTTCCTGACCGTTGCGTCAAGGCGTAAACTCCGCAGCTTTCCCCGCAATACTTGGATACATCACTGGTGAGCACCGTTACCGATACCCCTGCCCTCGGCCGCCCGGCACAAGCCCTGCTGGAAATGCGCAATCTGCTGGGACTGGCCCTGCCGATCATCATTGCCCAACTGGCCCACACCGCCATGGGCTTCGTCGATGCGGTGATGGCCGGCCGCGTCGGCCCGCGGGACCTGGCCGCGGTGGCGCTGGGCAACTCGATCTGGGTACCGGTGTTCCTGCTGATGACCGGCATCCTGCTCGCCACCACGCCCAAGGTCGCCCAGCGCCATGGCGCCGGGACGCCGGAGCAGATCGGCCCGATCGTGCGCCAGGCGCTGTGGCTGGCCGTGGTGGTCGGCCTCGGCGCCGGGGCGGTCCTGTACAACGCCGAGCCGATCCTGCACCTGATGAAGGTCGACCCGGAACTGATCGGGCCGTGCATGGACTACCTGCGCGGCATCGGCACCGGCCTGCCGACGGTGGCGCTCTACCATGTGCTGCGCTGCTGCAGCGACGGCATGGGTCGCACCCGGCCGAGCATGGTCCTGGGCCTGTGCGGGCTGGCGCTGAACATTCCGCTGAACTACGTGTTCATCTACGGCCATCTCGGCGTACCGGCCCTCGGCGGTCCCGGCTGCGGCTGGGCCACGGCGATCGTGATGTGGGTGATGCTGCTGGGCATGGCCGGCTGGGTGCGCTGGGCCAAGGTCTATCAACCGAGCCAGGTGTTCAGCCGTTTCGACTGGCCGGATTGGACGGTGATCAAGCGCCTGCTGGGCATCGGCCTGCCGATCGGTATCGCGGTGTTCGCCGAATCGAGCATCTTCGCGGTGATCGCCCTGCTGATCGGCAGCCTCGGTGCCCATGTAGTGGCCGGACACCAGATCGCCCTGAACATCAGTTCGCTGGTGTTCATGGTCCCCTACTCCCTGGGCATGGCGATCACCGTTCGCGTCGGCCAGGCCCTGGGCCGCGAGCAACCGCGCGCGGCGCGCTTCACCGCCGGGGTCGGGGTGGCGACGGCATTGGCCTATGGCTGCGTGTCCGCGAGCCTGATGCTGCTGTTTCGCGAGCATATCGCGACCATCTATACCCGCGACCCGGTGGTGATCCAGGTGGCGACCATGCTGATCGTGTATTCGGCGCTGTTCCAGTTCTCCGACGTGATCCAGGTCACGGCGGCCGGGGCGTTGCGCGGCTACCAGGACACCCGGGTGACGATGATCCTGACCCTGTTCGCCTACTGGGGCATCGGCCTGCCGGTGGGTTATGCACTGGGATTGACCGACTGGTTCGGCGCGCCGAGTGGCCCGAGCGGGTTGTGGGAAGGCCTGATCGTCGGGCTGTCGTGTGCGGCAGTGATGCTGTCGATTCGCCTGGCGCGCAGTTCGCGCAAGCGGATCAGGATGAGCCGGGCGTAGCTGCCGGGGCCGCGACAGGGCCTGTGACGGGGAGCCAACGGTCTGGCGCGGTCCTTGTAGGAGCCTGGCTTGCCAGCGAACGCGGCCTCAAGGGCGCTGAAGGCTTCGCTGGCAAGCCAGGCTCCTACAAGGGTCTGCGCAGGTTTCACGCCTGCACAGCGGCCAGGGGTCATTCGGCCTTCTTGCGAATCCAGTACAGGTAGGTGCCCGCCTCTTCCCGCTGTTCCACCAGCTCATGGTCGAGAAACACACAGAACTTGGGGATGTCGCGGCGGGTCGACGGGTCGGTGGCGATCACCTTGAGCAGGCCGCCCGGCTGCAGGTCGCGGATATGCTGGTGCAGCATCATCACCGGCTCGGGGCAGTTGAGCCCGGTGGCGTCGAGGGTGCCGTCAACGTTGGGGTCGTAAGGCTGGGTCATTCTTCACTCCTGAAACCGATGCGGCATTATCGCGGCTTTTTCACGTCCAGTCGACGCAGATGGCAGGTCACTTCCTCGCGGTCGTGATAGAGCTGCTTGCAACCGACCGCCACCTTGATCCCGCGGGCCCTGAAGCCTTCGTCGATGCGGTCCAGCAGGCGACGGACCTCGGCATAACGCTGCTTCATCGGCAGCTTGAGGTTGACCACCGCTTCCCGGCAGTGCCCCTCGCCGACCCAGCTTTCCAGCATGGCCGCGGTACGCGCCGGTTTCTCGACGATGTCGCAGACCATCCAGTCCACCGGCTGCTTCGGCTTGTAGGTGAAACCGTCGGCCATCAGGTGCTGGACCAGGCCGGTGTCCATCAGGCTTTCGGCCATCGGGCCGTTGTCGATGGCGGTCACCAGCATGCCGCGGTTGACCAGTTGCCAGGTCCAGCCGCCAGGCGCCGCACCGAGGTCGACGCCGGTCATGTCGCCGTTGAGGCGCTCTTCCCACTGGTCACGGGGAATGAAGTGGTGCCAGGCCTCCTCCAGCTTTAGGGTCGAGCGGCTTGGCGCATCCTTGGGGAACTTCAGGCGCGGAATGCCCATGGGCCACATCGCCGAATTGCCGGCGTCGGCCATGCCGAGGAAGACTTCCCGACCACTCTTGAAGGTCAGCAGCAGGCGCGGCTTGCCGGCGTCCTCCAGCAACCGGCCGGCCTTGAGCAGGGCCTTGCGCAGCGGTGCCTCGAACTTCTTGCAGAAATTCGACAACTCCTTGCCGTCGTTGGTATCGAGCACTTCCAGCCAAAGGCTGCCACACACCGGATAGTCCGCCAGGTTTTCCAGAATCACGCTGATCCGGTCGGTTTCCGGCAGATCGAGGAAACGGCCACGGGCCCACTGGCGCGGGAAGATCAGTTCGGCAAAGCGCAGGCCGGCCATCAGCCGGGCCGCGCCGGCGGCGTCGGCGCAGACGAATTCGGCGCAGGCGCTGTTCGGCTTGGCCTTGGCATAACCGGCCACATCGAGGCGCGCGGCCTGTTCGGCGATCTCGGAACAGACTTCGCCCTCGAAGCCGGGCCGGCAGTGCATGAAGAGGGTGTTCACAAAAAATTCCTGAGCTGGACAACTGTAACGAGGAGGCCTGGCGATCGGCAGGCCCGGATGCCGCACGACGGCGCCTGCAAACCCGCGCATGATAGCCGAGTTCGGAACCTTGGACTCCCCCCGACAGTCCAGTGATTAGCCAGATCACTCGAACAGGGCTAGATTCAAGGCTCTGCTTGTACCACCCGGCCCGTGCCGTGCGGGCCTCAAGGAGTCATTCATGTCATCTCTCGATAGCCTGAAAACCCTTAGAACCCTGCAGGTGGGCGCCAAGACCTACCACTATTTCAGCCTGCCGGAGGCCGCCCGCGCACTGGGCGACCTGGACAGGCTGCCGATGTCGCTCAAGGTCCTGCTGGAAAACCTGCTGCGCTGGGAGGACGGCAAGACCGTCACCGACACAGACATCAAGGCCCTCGCCGCCTGGCTGCAGACGCGCGGTTCCGATCGGGAAATCCAGTACCGCCCGGCCCGGGTGCTGATGCAGGACTTCACCGGCGTGCCAGCAGTGGTCGACCTGGCCGCCATGCGCGCCGCCGTGGCCAAGGCCGGCGGCGATCCGCAGCGGATCAACCCGCTGTCGCCGGTCGACCTGGTGATCGACCACTCGGTGATGGTCGACCGGTTCGCCAGCCCCGCGGCCTTCGGCGAGAACGTCGATATCGAGATGCAGCGCAACGGCGAGCGTTACGCCTTCCTGCGCTGGGGCCAGAACGCCTTCGACAATTTCAGCGTGGTGCCGCCGGGCACCGGGATCTGCCACCAGGTGAACCTCGAATACCTCGGCCGCACGGTCTGGACCCGTGACGAGGACGGCCGCACCTATGCCTTCCCCGACACCCTGGTCGGCACCGACTCCCACACCACCATGATCAACGGCCTCGGTGTACTCGGCTGGGGCGTGGGTGGCATCGAGGCGGAGGCGGCGATGCTCGGCCAGCCGGTGTCGATGCTGATTCCCGAGGTGATCGGCTTCAAGCTGACCGGCAAGCTCAAGGAAGGTATCACCGCCACCGACCTGGTATTGACCGTCACCCAGATGCTGCGCAAGAAGGGCGTGGTCGGCAAGTTCGTCGAATTCTACGGCGACGGCCTGACCGAACTGCCTCTGGCGGACCGGGCGACCATCGCCAACATGGCCCCGGAATACGGGGCCACCTGCGGTTTCTTCCCGGTCGACGAGGTCACCCTGGAGTACCTGCGCCTGTCCGGCCGCCCCGCCGCCACCGTCGATCTGGTGGAGGCCTACAGCAAGGCCCAGGGGCTGTGGCGCCTGCCGGGTCAGGAACCGCAGTTCAGCGACAGCCTGGAACTGGACATGGGCAGCGTCGAAGCCAGCCTGGCCGGGCCCAAGCGCCCGCAGGACCGGGTACCGCTGCCCAAGGTGGCACAGGCCTTCAGCGACTTCATCGGCCTGCAGCTCAAGCCGGCCAGCAAGGAGGAGGGCCGCCTGGAAAGCGAGGGCGGCGGTGGCGTGGCGGTCGGCAATGCCGACCTGGTCGGCGGCGTGGACTACAGCTACGAAGGCCGGACCCATCGCCTCAAGGACGGTGCCGTGGTGATCGCCGCCATCACCTCCTGTACCAACACCTCCAACCCCAGCGTGATGATGGCCGCCGGGTTGCTGGCGAAAAAAGCCGTGGAAAAGGGCCTCAAGCGCCAACCCTGGGTCAAGAGTTCCCTGGCGCCCGGCTCCAAGGTGGTGACCGACTACTACCAGGCCGCCGGCCTGAGCCGCTACCTCGATGAGCTGGGCTTCGCGCTGGTCGGCTACGGCTGCACCACCTGCATCGGCAACTCCGGGCCGCTGCCGGACCCGATCGAGAAGGCCATCCAGCAATCGGACCTGACCGTCGCCTCGGTGCTCTCGGGCAACCGCAACTTCGAGGGCCGGGTGCATCCGCTGGTCAAGACCAACTGGCTGGCCTCGCCACCGCTGGTGGTGGCCTACGCCCTGGCCGGCAGCGTGCGCATCGATCTCAGCCGTGAGCCGCTGGGCACCGGCAGCGATGGCCAGCCGGTGTACCTGCGCGATATCTGGCCGAGCCAGAAGGAAATCGCCGATGCCGTGGCCCGGGTCGACACCGACATGTTTCACAAGGAATACGCCGAAGTGTTCGCCGGTGACGCCCAGTGGCAGGCCATCGAGGTGCCGCAGGCCGCCACCTATGCCTGGCAGGCCGATTCGACCTATATCCAGCACCCGCCGTTCTTCGACGGCATCGACGGCCCGCTGCCGCTGATCGAGGACATCCGGGACGCCCGGGTGCTGGCATTGCTGGGGGATTCGGTGACCACCGACCACATCTCCCCCGCCGGCAACATCAAGGTCGACAGCCCGGCCGGACGCTACCTGCGCGATCAGGGCGTGGAGCCGCGGGACTTCAACTCCTACGGCTCACGGCGCGGCAACCATGAGGTGATGATGCGTGGCACCTTCGCCAACATCCGTATTCGCAACGAGATGCTGGGCGGCGAGGAAGGCGGCAATACCTTGCATATCCCTTCGGGGGAAAAGCTGGCGATCTACGATGCCGCCATGCGCTACCAGGCCGAGGGTACGCCGCTGGTGGTGATCGCCGGCCAGGAATACGGCACCGGCTCCAGCCGCGACTGGGCGGCCAAGGGCACCAACCTGCTGGGGGTCAAGGCAGTGATCGCCGAGAGCTTCGAACGCATCCACCGTTCCAACCTGGTGGGCATGGGTGTGCTGCCGCTGCAGTTTCCGGCCGGGCAAAACCGCAAGACCTTGCAACTGACCGGCAAGGAAACCCTGAGTATCGAAGGCCTGGGCGGCGCCCCGTTGCAACCGCGCATGAACCTCAGGCTGGTCATCAAGGGTGAAGATGGCCGGTCGCGCGAGATCGAAGTGCTGTGCCGCATCGACACGCTCAATGAAGTCGAATACTTCAAGTCGGGAGGCATCCTGCATTACGTTCTGCGGCAGTTGATCGCCGCCTGAGGACTGCGAAGGCAACACTTGGAAAAACACTGGCCTGGCCAGTGTTTTTTCATTGGTCAGGAGGGGCGGGGCACGGGTTATCATGACCCGCCCTGCCCGCCTGACATACAAGGAGTTGCATGTCCGTCCTGCCCTGGCCTTATCTGGCCCTGCTTTCCCTGGGTTATGCACTGGCCTTGAGCGTCGGCCAGTTGGGCCTGCCCAGCCTGTTCACCTTCGCCCTGCTGCTCATCAGCGGCGCGGCCGTCCTGCAGACCCGCAGCCGCGTGGCCGGTTATCTGGGACATGGCCTGTTCGTGCTGCTGGCCGTCGCGCTGGCCCTGCACTGGCTGCCGGGCTTCCAGAACGGCCGGGTGATCAACGCCCTGCGCCTGACCCCGGAGGCCGTGCCGTTCACCCTCTACCTCAATCTGGATAAACCGCTGATCGGCTTCTGGCTGCTGGTCTGTCCCTGGCTGGTCAATCGCCGTACGCCGGGACGCGTGCTGCTCAGTGCGACCAGCGCCTGGGCCATGACCTCGCTGCTCGCCCTGGGGTGCGCCTGCCTGTTGGGCATCGTCAACTGGGCGCCGAAATGGCCCGAGCAAGGTGGCTGGTGGCTGCTGAACAACCTGCTGCTGGTGAGCCTGGTCGAGGAAATCCTGTTTCGTGGCTATATTCAGGGCGGGCTGAGCCGCTGTTTCAAATCCTTTCCACGGGGCGAAACCCTGGCCTTACTGGGGGCTGCGCTGATTTTCGGGCTGGCGCACGCCGGTGCGGGCTGGCAATGGGTGCTGCTGGCGACACTGGCTGGCATCGGCTATGGTCTGGCCTATCGCTATGGGGGCCTGGCCGCAGCCGTCCTGGCCCATGTCGCGCTTAATAGCGTGCACTTCGTATTCTTTACTTATCCGATGTTGCAACCGTGATAACAAGAACGAAAGTACCAACTGGTACTTTCGTTCTATGAAAAGCCGGATGAACGGCTGAACTCGTTAATTTCCAGCGTGTTCGACTCGTATTCAAGGACGAGTGCGAGTACGCAAGAGCCAAATTGTGAAACGGTCATGAAAGTTGAAAAATATATTTAATATTTCCCCTGTCATGCCGACAACCTGTCAAAGCCTTGCGGATTGAAAAACCATGCGGAATAACCAACCCATTACCCAACGTGAACGCACCTTTCCCGCTCAGCAACGGTTGATTTCCACTACCAATGCCAAAGGCGTGATCACCTACTGCAACGACGCGTTCGTCGAAATCAGTGGGTTCTCCCGTGACGAACTGATCGGCGCCCCGCACAACCTGGTGCGGCACCCGGATGTTCCGACGGCGGTGTTCGAGCACATGTGGAACACTCTGAAACAAGGCCTGCCATGGATGGGCATTGTCAAGAATCGCTGCAAGAGCGGTGACCATTACTGGGTCAACGCCTATGTGACCCCCGTCTTCGAAGGCAACCAGGTGGTTGGCTACGAATCGGTGCGGGTCAAGCCCACCGCCGAACAGGTCCGCCGGGCCGAAGCGCTGTACCTGCGCATCAACCAGGGCAAGTCGGCGATTCCACGCCGGGACAAGTGGCTGCCGATCGTCCAGGACTGGCTGCCCTTCATCCTGGTCAGCCAGGTCAGCTTCCTGATCGGCGTGTGGCTCAACTCCCACTGGGGCTTCGCTCTTGCCGCCGCGCTCTCGGTACCGCTCGGCCTGCTGGGCCTGAGCTGGCAGCAACGCGGCCTCAAGCGCCTGCTGCGCCTGGCCGAGCAGACCACCTCGGACCCGCTGATCGCCCAGATGTACACCGACAGCCGCGGCGCCCAGGCTCGCCTGGAAATGTCGATCCTCAGCCAGGAAGCGCGTCTGAAAACCTGCCTGACCCGCCTGCAGGACACCGCCGAGCACCTCAACGCCCAGGCCAGGCAGTCCGACGACCTGGCCCAGAAGAGCTCCAGCGGCCTCGATCGCCAGCGCCAGGAAACCGAGCAGGTGGCGACCGCCGTCAACCAGATGGCGGCCACTACCCAGGAAGTCGCCAGCCACGTCCAGCGCACGGCCGACGCCACCCAGGAAGCCAACCGCCTGACCAGTCGCGGCCGCGATATCGCCGGAGAAACCCGCGAAGCCATCGAGCGGTTGTCGGTGGTGGTCGGTGAAACCGGCGGTACCGTGACCCAACTGGCCAAGGACAGCGATGAAATCGGCGGCGTGGTCGACGTGATCAAGGGCATCGCCGACCAGACCAACCTGCTGGCACTGAACGCTGCCATCGAAGCGGCCCGTGCCGGCGAGATGGGCCGCGGTTTCGCGGTGGTGGCCGACGAGGTGCGCCAACTGGCGCAACGCACCAGCGAATCCACCGGGCAGATCCACGCCCTGATCGCCAAGCTGCAACAGACCGCCAACACCGCCGTGCAGACCATGGACGCCGGCCATCGCCAGGCCCAGGAAGGCGTGGCACGGGTACTGGAAGCTGACGAGGCACTGGTGGGGATCAGCGAAGCGGTGGCCAATATCACCGACATGACCACCCAGATCGCCGCCGCGACCGAGGAGCAGAGCTCGGTGGCCGAGGAGATCAGCCGCAACATCAGCACCATCGCGCAACTGGCGGACCAGACTTCGGAGCAGGCGCACAACTCGGCGCAACTGAGCGAGGAACTGACCCACACGGCCCATACGCAATATTCGCTGGTGGAGCGTTTCAACCGATAGTTTCAAGTAAAATAGAGAAGACCCGATGACCGAAAGGCATCGGGTTTTTTATTGCCCGCAATAACATTAAATAGTTCTCTTTTATAAGTAAGAAATTTCCTCAAAGAAACAAACTTGGCACTTACAGAAAAACTACATATCAAACAAAAAATTCAAAACCCTTGACAACACCCAAGACTTAATATTCGTTGAGTACCTGGCACTATATCGCATAACCAACTGATAGCGTTTCAGACCTGAATGCATTATTTGCCAAAAGCACACGTATCGGCGCAGAACTCTCAAAACAATCTGTAACGCGTCTGATCGTGGGAAATGCCTGACAACACTCAATCAGATAAAAGGAATATCCTAATGAAGGACTTGGAGACTCAAAGCTCACCCATTTTTCTGCAAGCTCCATACGTGGGAGCCGCGGCCCCCGAAGACGGACTCTTGCAGGCAACGGACCTGGACAAACCGCTGGCGGTCACGGTGACTCTCTGGAACGATGTCAGTGCCGACGAAACCTGCCAATTGATCTGGAACGGGGTGCTGGTTGGAACCCCTACCCCTCTGCCCGGTTACCAGACAGGCGACAAACTCACCTTGGCATTACCAAGTGAATACCTGTCCGAAGAGGGTAGAAACGAGCTTCAGTATAGGGCGTATGATATTTATAGCGAGCTATCAAGTGACTCTCATATCACTCCGATCCTTATAGACCGCACACCGCCCGGAGGTGAACTTCTTGCATCAGTCATCCTACCCAGTATCGCTCTCGATGGCTTGACCAACAGCGAACTGATCGAACTTGGCGACCAACTCACCGCCACTGTCCCGGGCTACTTCGATATGAAATGGGGAGATGTCATACACAGCTATTGGGGCGAACATGCCGGTCCCAGCCACACGGTCCAGCCCGAGGAACTCGGTAGCGGAAAAGTTCAACTCACCGTCGAGCGAAACTTCCTCGAGCAACTGGGCAACGGCGAGTTCGCCATCAGCTACAGCGTTCGCGACCGGGCCGGGAACGTTTCGGTACGTTCGCAATCGGCGCTGCTCAAGCTGCAACTGCAAGAGTTGCCGGCCAACCTGGCGGCCCCCATACCGCTGAAGATCGAGGACGGCCAGATTCACGACCTGCATGCGCGCCTGGGGGTGAAGATCGGCGTGCCGACCTATGACCATGTCGCCATCGGCGACGAAATCCGCGTGCTGTGGAATGGCGAACCGGTCGGCGGCAAGCGGATAATCAGCGTCCATGAGCTGGGCAAGCCGTTGCTGCTCAACGTCATGGTCACCTACCTGTCCATTTCCCGCCACGGCGATGGTCCGGCCAGGGTGACCTACCAGGTCTGCCGCAATGGCGAGACCTTCGTCTCCCCGGACCTGGAGCTCAAGGTTTTTTTGCAACTGCCCGGCCCCCAGGACCCGACGCCCAAGACCCTGGTCAACGAGGCACTGGCCGCACCGGTGGTCAAGAGCAAGAATCCGGACGCCCAGACCCTGGACAACTACCTGGACGAAGACAGTGCACACTTGGCCGCCGACGTCGTCATCGCCTGGCGCGACGCCTTCCGGGCCGGTGACCGGATCAACCTGTTCTGGGGCAAGGCGGAACATCCGCTGGTTCGCCCCATCACCCAGCAGGACGTCAACAGCGGCTGCTACCTGGTGATCAACGTGCCGAACAGCCTGATCGTCGAGCAGGGCTGCGGGGTGGATATCCGTGTGCAATACACCGTGACCCGCGAGGGCAACCCGAATACCTCCTATTCCCCCAAGCAGTTGGTGGCGGTGATCTTCCAGATCCAGTTGCCGGGCGGTGAGGAGGGGCTGATGGAACCGGTGTTCAGCGGTGCCAGCGTGTTGAATGTGGTCGACCCGCGCAAGGATCCGGAAGGCACCGTGGTACACGTCGCACCCTACCGCAACATGAAGGAAGGTGACCGTATCCTCCTGCGTTTCTGCGGTTTCGATGCCCTGACGGGCGGTAATCCGATCGACAAGGCCACCTACACCAGCGAACACGTGGTCACCGGCCGCGACCTGCGCTACGGCTATCGCTTCCGGGTGCCGCTGGCACGCCTGATGGCCGTGGAGCACGGCCGTGGCCGGGCCCATTACGAGGTGAGCAACAGCCTGGGACGAGCCACCTCGTTGCCGGCTGATGTGTATATCTCGTCCCGCACGCCGGTCAAGGTGCGCTGAGCGTCGGCCATGAAAAAACCCTCGACGAGGCGTCGTCGAGGGTTTTTTCATGGGTCAGGAGAGGCCAGGAATCAGAATCCGTAGCGCACGCCGACGCTCACCCCCCAAGGCTGCTCGATGTGCTCGCCCTTCATGTAGTCGACATGAGCATGCAACTGCAGGTTCTTCGACAAGGCGGCGGAAACACCCGCCCCCAGCTCGGCGCGGCTGCCGAACAGGCTGTTGTCGAACGACACGTCGTTGATTTTCACGGTATTGCCACTACGGGAAAACTCATGGACCAGGGCTGCCTTGAGATAGGGCTGCAACAAGCCGCCATCCGCCAGTTGCAGGTTGCGCCCCAGCGTCGCTCCCGCCTTGCCGAGTGCCGACTGGGTATGATCGTTCTGCGCTCTCAGGCCGTTGTCCAGGGTATAGCGCTCTCCCTTGACCATGACCGTCGATAGTTGCGCATAGGGTTCGATGAACACATCCTGCTGCAGCTTGATGTGTTTGCCGAACTCCAGCGAGCCGCCATAGGCAAAGTTGTCGTAGCTGCCCTTGGCCTTGACGCCGTTGGTCATCGCCACATCCGCCTTGTTGCGCAAGCGGTTCAACTTGGCGACGGCATCCAGGTAATAACCTTCGTCCATCAACCAGGTGCCATAGGCCCCGATATAACCGCTGTCCACCGAACCGGCGGTCCCCCGGCTGAGACTGAGGTCGGACTCGCTGTGACCGACCATGGCACCGACCAGCAGTTGCCCGTTGCTGACCGGCACGGGCAGGTCGAAGCCGAGGGACAAGCCCTTCTGACGCTGCTTGTAACCGAACCCTGCATCCGCGGTGATGTTGTACTGGTTACCGTAACCGCGGATCCAGCCGCCGCCCTCGCCGCTGGTACGAATTTCCCCCATGCGGCTGCGCAAGGTCGCCAATTCGCCATACCAGATCGTCGGTCCGACGCTGAACAGTCCCAGAGCCGCCTGGCTCGAAGGGCTGATGGTCTTGCCTGAGCCAACGATGAACCAGTCGTCGCCCTGCCTTTCCAGCAGGTAGGAATAGGCGCCCAGGTCGACGCTGCCGCCGACCACATCGAACCAGGCATCGCCGCCTTCGGTATGCACCACATGCAATGGCGTGATCTCCGGCGAGTTCGGCTCCTGGCCGGTGTTCTCGATATTGAGCAGGAACTCGCCATTGGCCTGGCCATTGACACTCAGCAGGTCGCCGGTATTGTCCAGCAGGTTGACGTGCATGTTGAACATGCCGGTCCCCGACAGCTCGCCCAGGGACAGAGTGCGGAACTGGTCGGCCGAACCCAGGGTCACGCTACCGCCGCCCAGGGACAACGACTTGACCTCGGCATCGGCGACCAGGGTCCAGTTCGCGCCACTGTTGATGGCCACGCTGTTGGTGTTGACCAGATTGCCGGTGAGCTGGGCGTTGTTCTGCAGGGTAACGTCCAGGGTGCTGGTGTCATCGGCGACCAGGTCGCCGCTCAGGACTGAATTGCCAACACTGAAACCGACGGTGCTGTTCTCCCTGACATCCAGCAATAGGCCGTTTCCGGCCAGCAGACTGGAACCGTTCTGGACAACGATCTCTGCCTGCGCCCCATCGACGACCCGGATGGCCGGCCCGATCAGCCCCTCCAGCGTTGAATTGTCGAGGACAACCTGGGATGTCGCATCAATCGGTATCGGTGCTCCAGGGCCGCTGGTATCACCTATGATGTGCAGGCCAACCGACTCCCCTCGCCCATAGCTGCCATTGGTCATCTGCAATGTACTGCCCGCCAGCCTGATAGCCTCGCCATCATTCCCTGCCCCGGCCACGGCAGTCACCGTTGAGTGATCCAGCGTGAGTTCACCCAGAGGAGATACGATCGCACCGATTCCCATGCCGGAGACGCTGCTGTCCCGCAGACTCGCCCTGGAACTCAGTGGCGATCCACCATTCATGATGGTACCGACCTGCAATGCCCTGCCATTGGCATTGTTGATCGTCCCATTGACGATCGTCGCCCGGCCATGGGACAACGATAATGCTCCATTCACCGTCCCATTATTGATCTGGACATCGGAGAACCCGCTGCTATTTCCCGTGACGCTGACCGAGTTGGTAACCGCGCCATCGAATATCTGCAACACGCCACGGTTGATTACCTGCCAGGACTCAACCGGGCTGGAGGCATTCAGGGTTTCAATGCGATTGCTTACCGTACCGTCTGTTCCATTGCTATTGTCGATTTGGGTCGCGTGAACCTGAAAGCTCAGGCTTGCACCACAGGACAACCCTATGACCCTCAATCCGGTTTTATGAATAAAGCCCGTGCTCATTTTTCTCCGATACAACATATACTTCCCTCGCATGAGTTTGGAGAGAAGCATTCTGCTCAGGGAAAAACAGCGTTAACACGAAACCTCTCCCCACACTTCACAAGCAAATTCCCGAAAACACATAAGCAAGTTCCTACAGAAAATCCTCATATAAAAACACCCACCCCTCTGCAAAAAAATCATTGACACCCCTCAAAAAAGTCGATTACTTCAAAACCACATAGAGCCCCCTTACTTACTCCATCGAGAAGTCTGCTCACCTGCGGAAAGCCTAAAAACCTCACCTACGGCGGGCGGCACGACTTCGCTCAAAAAATTAAAATCTTTTCCATTTAATAAGGAAACATAAAATGTGCAATACAAAGACCCATATCAGCCTGAACCTCGATGGCTATACCAGAAGCGAACTCGAACGATATCCGCAACCAGACGTACCGCTGGCATTTACGGATGGCCTGTTACCAATCACTGCCTTGAACTCTCCGCTGGATGTCACTTTCCCGCTTCCAGACGATGCAGGACTACACTATTCCTACAGATTGCTGTGGGATGGCAAAGAACTTACCGATGAATGGGAAGATGTAACGCAAGATGACCTTAATAACCCAACAAGACGTTTGAAGTTGCAAGTCCCACAGGAATACCTGGTAGAAAAAAGAGATCCGTTCAACCCGACTGACAAAAAATACAGGTTGGCATATGAATTCAAGAACAACGATAACGGTCTAGCCGAGCCCTCTTTTGAATACCTGCTGGAGATCGACCAGACCGCACCTGGCTTGCCTTTCCACGGCCCGATGATCTTTCCGCGGGAAGTGGAAGGTGGGCTGACCTCCGCAGAGCTGACCGCACTGGGCAACAAGCTGGACGTTCTGGTCACCAGCTACAGCACCATGGCCGACGGCGATACCATCCAGACCTGGTGGGGCAATATCGAGGGCCCCAGTGTCCTGGTGCGCTGGGCCGATGTGGAAGATGAACGGGTCACCCTGTCCTTCACCCGTGCCTTTCTCGAACAGGTCGAAGCCCAGATTGGCAGCAACGAAGCCGAAGTAACCTACTTCGTGACCGACCGCGCGCTGAATATCTCCCCTCGTTCCGAACCCTCCTATATCAGGCTCCTGCTGGCCGACATCCCGGACGACCTGCCAGCTCCGATTGTGGCACAGGCCGACGACGGTCTGATTGATTACCAGGACGCCAAGACTGGCGTAACCGTAGGCATTCCACACTACGACGGGGCTGCTCCGGGTGACCGGATCAGGCTGTTCTGGGGCGATGGCAACCCGTTGCCGGAACTGGAACTGCGCCAGGGCGACGAAAACAATGATCCGGTTCTGGAGCCCGTTCTGCAGTTCGATGTGATCAACCTGATTCCGGAAGGACAGGTCAACGTCATGTACGAGGTCCGTCGCGAGAACGAACTGGTGGGAACCTCTCTCACCAAGCAGGTGGAGGTATTCCTGACCTTGCCTGTGCCAGAGGAAAACCTTCGGCCACTGACCATCCAGGGCACCAGCGGCAACCCTGATGTCGAGGACAACCTGATCGACCCGGATGATTACGAACTCGATGCGCGAGCCATCTTCCGCTGGGTAACGGGTTTACGTGCCGGGGACTACCTCAACCTGAAATGGGGAGAGCAGGAGGTTCTGCGCTGGTATGAAATCAAGCAGTCCGACTTCGACGCTGGAGTGGACTTCACTATCCCGGTTCTCAACCAGATACTCAAGGATCAGGGCACCGGCCCCGCCATTCCCGTCAGCTACACCGTGACCCGCACTGGCAATCCGAACCCCGCCGGGGCGCCCACGCAAAACGTGGCAGTGCGTTCAAAACTCGAACAACCCGGCGGAGAACTCGGGCTGCCGCCTCCTCGCTTCACCCGGACAACCCCTGGCGGTGTCGTGGGCCCTATCGAGAACCCGGATGGTACGCCATTGCACGTCGACCCTTATGACAACATCAAGCAGGGGCACACGATCCACATGACCTTTGACGGTTATGACAAGAGCAATAACCCGATTCCGGAAGCTCACCATACCGCTCAACGCGAACTGGACCAATGGGACATCGTCAACGGTTATAGCTTCCAGATACCAGACACAATATTGCGCGCTCTTTGCGTAGGTCGGGCAGAAGCCATTTTCCGTGTCGAGCCCAAGCCGGAGCACAATCAGGGACCTGCAACTTCCGCGGTTGCCGACGTGCGAGTAGACATGAGCCGCCCAGGTCTCGGCTGTCGATAACGGCCAGGCAGCAAGTTATCTAGAACAGCCGTTTTCTTAAATAAAGAACCATCAAGAGTACGCGGCAGGTTTTGTAACCTGCCCGTGCCTGCACCACGCAGTACTTGATTAAAAACCACTCAGGATAAAATGATATGAATAATCCATCCAATCAGAAAACCATTGAACCAGCCTTGGAAAAACCCAGGGTCGAATCCGCACTTGACGACGGTGAAGGCCTCTTGCCCATAGACGTCCTGAACGCACCTGTTCCTGTAAACTTCCCGGTATGGGATAACGCCGATACGAAAGAGGACTATCAGCTATACTGGAACAATACTCCCATAGGCAAACCAACTCCGATCAAGGAAGATGACGTCCCCGGAAAGATACTCACGCTCTATCTTCCAGTCGACGCACTGGAAGAAGGAAAATATCAACTTACCTATCTGGTACGTAATACCGACAACAATAGTACGACCTCATCTTTTCCTACCTCGATTGAAATCGACACCACCGCCCCCGGCCTCCCCTCCCTCGCCCCCCTGGAGTTCCCGCCCGAGGTCCGCGATGGCCTCACCTCCGAAGAGCTGACCGACATGGATGATGTACTACCGGGCATCGTCCACGGCTACACCGGCTTCGCCATCGGCGACCGGGTTAGAACCTTCTGGGGAGCCACCGAGGGTCCCGACGCCCTGGTCGAGGACGATGACATGGAACCTCGGCAGGTGATCGTCGAGTTTCCCCGCACCTTTCTCGAATCCCTGGGAGACTTCAACGGACCGGTGCACTACAGCGTCACCGACCGGGCCGGAAACCTCTCCAGGGACTCGGTCGCGGTCAACGTCCGCTTGCTGCTCAACGAGCCGGTCACCGACCTGCCGGCACCGATCATCGACGGCTACGTCGAGCCTATCGACCACGAACAGGCGCAAGCCGGTGTCGAAGTGACGATTCCTACCTCGGAGCCGGTCCAGGCCGATGACCGGATTCTCCTGCACTGGGGCAGCGTGGAGCTGGGCCCCTTCCCCCTCGATGCCTTTGGGCAACCGATCATCCTGCACATCGACGTGCCTTTCGAAAGCATCGAGCAAGCCGGCGATGGGGATATCCGCCTGGAGTATGAGCTCAGTCGCGAGGGACATGTGATGGGCTACTCGCGGCCAAAGGATATCGTGGTCAAGGCCCGACTGCCGGTGCCCGGTGAGCTGCGCAAGCCGCTGATCCGTGGTGCCTCGCCCGATGGGGAGGACAACCTCATTTCCCCGGACGATTTCGAGCGCGATGCCAAGGCCGTCATTACCTGGAACACCGGTTTCATCGAAGGACAGGAACTGCAGCTGTACTGGCGCGGACAGGCGATGTTCGAGCCTGCCTATCGCATCACCGCCAGCGATGTCAGCGCCGGCCGTGACCTGAACCTGACGGTGCCCGGCGAACGTTTCCGGTCACTGGGCACCGGCACCGATATCCGTGTCCACTACGGCATCGTCCAGGCCGGCAATCCGAACACCTCCAGATCCGCCGAGCAAGGCATCATCGTGCGCAACTGGGATGAACTGCCCGGTGGCCGGCCGGGGCCCGACGCGCCGGAGTTCACCGACCTGAACGAACACGGCGCCATCAATACGGTGAACGGCCGTGACGGCGCACCGGTGCATATCGCCCCCTATCTCAATATCAGGCAGGGCGATGTCATCCACTTCCTCTACGAAGGTTTCGACCGTCTGGCGGGCGGCAACAGGAAGATCCGGTGGCCGCACACCTCCAACCCGCTGACCGAGGAGCAGGTCCGCAACGGCTATGACCTGCGCGTGCCCAGGGCAGTGCTGGACAACCATTGCTACGGCCACGCCGAGGCCACCTTCAGCGTCGACAGCATCACCGGAACCGGCCATTCGCAACGCCAGAGTGCCTACGTGGACATGCGCGTGAGCGGTGCCTGTCCGACAGGTGCCTGAGCCCCTGACTCCCTATTCCATCACTTACGGAGACACGATCATGTCCGTGAACATCAATCCGCAAAATCTGAAAAAACTCGATCAACCGGTCGTACTCAGTGCCAATCCAGGTGGCGTCGGTACAGTCGACACACAGGATCCGGCGAAACCGCTGCCAGTGCTGGCTGGCCCCCTGGACCTCGAGCCCGGGGATCGCATCGACCTGTACTGGAAAGATGCCGCCCGTCCCGTCAGCACCTACGAACACCCCATGGACGAGCCGCCGATCAGCGACTTCGTCACCCTGGCGGTGGACATCCGGGATATCCGGTCCGGCAGGGAGCCCGTGCCCGTCTGGTTTCGCTTCACACCGTTTCCGGGCGGAACCTGGCAAGACTCCGACATCACCCTCATCCGGGTCAAACTGGAGATCCCCGGCGGCGTCGACATCGACCCGGCCACCCCCTACGAGAACGAGGCCCTGCAAGCGCCGCAGGTACAGCCGGCCGGCGTGATCACCGCGCCCCACGGTGTGAGCGTGATCGTGGCGCCCTACCTGAACATGAGCGTGGGCGATCAGGTCAGCGTGGCCTGGGATGAGCGGAAGATCGATTACCCGCCCCTGGGCGAGGAGCACTTGAACCGCAACCTGCTCATCGCTGTCCCGACTGAGATCGTCGAAGCCGTCGGCAGTTCGCCCAGCCTGCCGGTGCGCTACGAGATCCATGACGTGGTCGGCAACTGGTCAAAGCACTCGCCCGCCACGCGGGTCGTGGTCGACCTCGAAGCCTGACCGCCGTGCCGCCGGCAGTCCCTCGCGGGCCTGCCGGCCCTATGCGCTCTGGCGCAGAATGAATGCGCGCACCTGCTGCGCGGCACTGTCCAAATGCTGCGCATGGCTGAAGCCGCTGGCCTTGAGCGGCTTGAGGTCGTGGTCGGCGGCAGTCAGCCAGCACAGCTCGATACGCGGCGACAGCACATAGTCCGCCACCGCCTGACGGTTGCCCAGGGCATCACGCTCGCCCTGGACGATCAGGGTCGGCGTGGCGATGTCGGCCAGGTGCGCCACCCGCGGCTTATCCGGTTTGCCGGCGGCGTAGAACGGATAGCCGAGGCAGACCAATCCCTGTACGCCAAGCTCGTCAGCCAGCAGGCTGGCCATGCGTCCGCCCATGGATTTGCCGCCGATGAACAGCGGCCCGCGGACCTGCTGGCGCACCGTTTCGAAGACCTCGCGCCAGCACTCCAGCAGCCTGGCCTGGGGATTGGGCGGGCGCTTGCCGCCATCCAGGCGCCGTTGCGCCATGTAGGGAAACTCGAAACGCAGGACATTGACACCCTGCGCAGCCAGGCGCGCGGCCATCAGGCTCATGAAATCGCTGTCCATCGGTGCCCCGGCCCCATGGGCCAGGATCAGGGTCGGCGCCGATTCGCCAGCGGCCGCCCGATCATGCAGCCAGCCCTGGTGCCCCGGCCATGCTTGTTCGCCCATCTCATTCCTCATCGTTCACTGCACCCACTAGATATGTAACGCCCCCCGCAACGGGGATCTTTCGAGAATGACCGCCCACCTTCTGAACACTCAGAAGCCTCGGGCCAGCGCCCCTGGGCGCCGATGCCCGCCTCTCTTTCCGTCAACGGGTAATGTCATGACCTCAGAACCGTCGCTCAGCGATTCCCGCTCCACCGCCTCGTCCCGGGCTGTATCGGCATTCGGCGCCGCTTTCGCGACCCTCGATGCCGCCATGCTCGATGCCAGGCACCAGTGCATCCAGCTGCGGGCCGCCTACCAGGCCTCGGAATTCAGCACCGATATCCGCTTCAGGGGGCTGCTCACCCGGGACGCCCAGGGCCTGTTTCACGCCAGCACCCCGCAGGAGTTCACCGCCCGCCAGGGTAGCACGGCCAGCCTGTGGCCCTCCGTGCCGCAAGACAGCGAACTGCCCACGGGCCACCGGATCGAGGCTGGCTATGTGTCCTACAGCGACACCGCACCCGCCGCCAGCCTGTCCGAGGACGAGCAGATCCACCAGGCGCTGGCTTCGGGCTTCTCCGACAAGATCGGTTATTTGCAGCAGGCGATCAGCCTGCGTGCGCGGTTCGCGACATGCTATCTGGCCGTCGGCGACGGCGTGCTGCTGCGTTACCTCTCCAGCGACTCGAAAGCCGAGCAGGAACTCCAGGCCGGCCTGCAGGCCCCCTCGGCCATCCTCGGTCATCTGCTGCAGTTGCCTGCGCCGCTGGTTTCGGCCCTGGACAAGCGGACACTGACGCCACTGGCCCTGATTCACCAGGTTGCCGAGGCCGGCGAGCTGTCGATCGTCAGCGGCGATGCCTTCTGGGGCCCGGCGCAACGCATCACCAGCACCTGGAAACCCGACGCTGCCGGGATCCGCACCACGCAGGCACGCAAGGATCAACCCACGTCGGCCCTGAGCCGAACCTTCGTCAGCTTCGATGAGGCTGTGCGGCATATCCATGGCCAGGTGGGGCTCAAGGGCCGGCACCGACAACAATCGCTGATCGTGAAGCATCCACACAAGGACGAATTCCGCGCCACCGAGCCGGTCGCCGTTGCCGGCCCGCTGTTCGACCCCATCGGCCTGCAGGCGCTGCCAGCGCAAGTGGTGCTAGCCGGCCTGTACGCCCAGGCCGACAGCCTGCCCGGGCAGTCGCCGCCAGAGGAAAACTGGCTGTATGAAAACACCCTGCGCCCCCACGACCTGCTCGCCGGGCTCGACCAGGCCCGGCGCCTGCGCCCCCAGGGCGGAGCGCCCCTGCCATTGTGCCTGGGTACCGCCGATGGCGCCCTGCTGTCCTACCAGTCCGGGGACAGCGAACTGGAACGGGCCCTGCTCCCCGAACGCGCCGACTGGCAAGCGCGAGCCGAGCGCTTCAACCGCGAACTGCTCGATGGCAAGCTGTCGACCTCGCAATGGGTACGCCGCCTGGCCGAAGCCGGGACCCTGCGGGTACTGGTCGGCAGCCGCCTGTGGAATCGCGCCGGCAGGGTGCCGGCCGATACCTGGCAACCCTTCGCCGACAGCCCCGTACCGGAACTGGGCCAGGCGTTTCTCTCGGCCGATGATGCGGCGCGCTATGCCCAGCAGATCACTCTGGGCGGCCACGCCCGGCAAATGGGCGGCTTGATCTTTCAACGCGCGGACCAGAGCTTCGTCGCCACACAACCGCGTTTCACCGAAGGCCGGCTGTTCGACGCCAGCCAGCTCTATCCCAGCACGGAAACCGGCCTTCCCGCCTTCCCGGCGGGGCATCGGCTGCATGCCGTGTATCGCTCCAACATCAACCTGAGGAATGTCGAGCGTTCCGGAGCACTGGCGAACCTGCCCGAGGATGAGTTCCGCCTGGCTCACCGCAGCATCACCGCCCAGGAAGTACTGGCCACCATCGCCGGCCGGTCCGCGGGCCTGCAGGCCTTCTATGTGCTGATGAGCGACCTCAACCTGGTCAAGTACCTGCCCAGCGACAGCCAGGAGGAGGACCAACTGGTCATCCGTCTGCTGCCCAAGGCCCGTTCTGGCCGCAGTGCCATCGAGGAACAACTGGAAAAGGGCGAACTGCTGCCCAGCGATTTCATCAGGCTGCTGGCCAAGACCCAGGGCCTTTACCTGGTCCGGGGCGACCGCTACTGGGGCAAGCCTGGCAAGCTGCCAGCGAACTGGGCCCCCAATCCCATCGTGGCACCGCTCGATCAGCCGAGGCCGGCCCTGGGGCCGCTGTTCGACAACCTGGAAGCCGCCGCCCGCCACACCCTGCAACGCCTCGATGGCCAGCACCCGCAACAGCGGATCAGCTTCATCCTCAAGCATCGGCAAGGGGCACGATACGTCGCCTGCGAACCGGTCGTGGCCGGCACGCCGCCGTTTTCCCCGGCCGCGGTATTCGGCACGAATACCATGGGCCATCCCGACCTGCCGGCCGATTTCGAGCTGGCGGCCATCAGCTACAGCGCCGCGTTGTATCCCGACCCCGTCCCTGCCGGGGACAGTTGGCAGTACCGCAATGTCTTCAACCCCATCGATCTTGCCGCCGCCCTGCCCTATCTGCGCCCGGATGATCCGCTCGACGAAGCGCTGCCCCTCTACCTGAGCACCCGCGAGGGCGCCTGGCTCAAGTACCTGTCACGGGATGCCGAGGCCGACGACCTGCTGCTCAAGCGCCAGGGCAGCGAGCCGAGCCTCGGCGAACAGGTGACCCTGGGCAACCTGGAAGTTCGCCATTTCGTCCATGGCCTGGCCCGTGCCGGCAGCCTGAGCGTGCTCAGGAGCAGCGAACTGTGGGATCGCGAAGGGCCGGTCAGCGACACCTGGAAGCCCTACCAGCACTTCCAGCGCCGCCTGCTGGGGCCGGTGTTCTCCCGCGCCGACGATGCCGCCCGGCATGCCCATGGGCAGATTCCGCATCGTCACGACCAGGTCCATGGCGGCCTGGTGCTGCAGCGTCCGGACGGGCTGTTCGTCGCCACCGAACCCTGGCTGTCGCCGACGGCGGTCTTCGACCACAAGCGGGTTTTCCCCAAGGACGTCAAGGCGGCGTTCTTCCCCGAAAACCACAAGGTGGTCGGCGTCTACCACTCGGGCCTGGGCACCATCGACTTCCACCTGCCCGAGGACGAAGCCGAGCTCTACCTCAATCTGTTCCGCACCTGGGACCTCCACCAGGCGATCAGGGAACGCGACTCGATCCCCTACCGCTATTTCTCGGGCAGCGACGGCTCGCTGATTCGCTATACGGCCAGCGGCTCCGCCCATGAGCAGGTGTTGTTCAACCAGCTGTCACCGCCCGCCGACCGCCCGCTGCAGGTGATGGACAACCCCCTGCAACGGCGGATCAGCAGTGCCAGGGCGGATGACAAGGGCGTGCTGGCCACCTATGCCCGGGACCTGCTGCAGGCCGGTGAACTGCTGGTGCTGGTACCGGGCGCGATCTGGGTCCACAAGGGTGTGGTCTCCAGCCTGAATGCCAGCGCCGACGGCTTTCGCGCCGGCAACAGCCGCCAGGCGAGCAATCACGGACACGCCACGGCCTTCCCGGACCTGAGCCCGGTGCATATCGACGCCCAGGATGCCCTGCGCCATGCCCTGGTCGCGGCAGGCCAGCCGGACGAGACGCTGTTCGGTTTCATCTTCAGGAAAACCGGGCGCGAGGAATATGTCTCGACCGCTGCCGTCGCCGATGGCGGGTCCCGGTTCAACCGCTACCGGGTGTTTCCCGAGCATGTCGACCTGTTCAAGATGATTGCCCAGGGCTACGACTTCGACGGGGTCTATGTCGCCCCACCCGCCCGCCAAGGTGCGACCGGACTGCTGGCCGACCCGACCTATCGGCACTTCATCGGTGCCCGCGACTTTGCCCACCTGATCGCCACCGCCCGTGGCGTCTGCCCCGTGTCCCAGACACCCGGGCTGGAATCGAGCGTCAAGCTCTACCTGTCGATCCCTGATGGAGCCCTGCTGCAATACCAGGTCGAGGTGTTTCCCAAGCAGGACGAAACCGCCGAGGGCGCGGTCTTCGCCTCGGATGGCATCCCGACCCAGGGCCAGTTGGAGGAGGGCACCCTGGCTCCGCTGGCCTACCTGCGCCAGGTCGCGGCCGGCGGCAAGCTGCAGGTATTGCGCAGCGGCAGCTTCTGGTCGGCACGCGGCCCGATCGGCACGAACTGGGACCCCACCCTGCAGGCGGCCAGGCAACCGGAACGCTATGAAGTCGGCCCGCTGTTCAATCACGCCGACGACGCCGCACGCTACAGCCATCGGCGGATCGAGCGTCGGCATCAGCAACTGGTGGTCAGTGCGACCTATCGCTGCCAGGCCAGTCACTGCTACGCGGTCATCGAACCGTTCAGCAATGAGCGGGAGGTCAAGGTCACTCGCGCCATCGCCGCGACCAAGGCCCAGGAACTGGACCAGGAGCGCCTGCCACTGACGTTCGACCACACCTATGACCTGCACAGCCTGCATATCGCCCATGCCACGGGCCCGGCCTACCTGGGCACCGAGCGTACGGCGGTGCTCGACTTCTTTTCCGTCACCTTTATCTGCTTCGCCACCCGGACCCTGGAGAACCAGGGGACCTATCTCGGGGGGCTGTATCTCTCCGCGGCGGATGGTGCGCTGCTCAAGTACACCCCGCGTGGCTCCGCCGCCCAACGCCAGTTGTGCGCCACGGGCCTGCCCGCGCAGAACGGTTCTTCGGCCGAGCATCAGGTGATCGAACTGCCCGATGCCGCCTTCGTGCAGAAGGTCGCCGCCACCGGCAACCTCAGCGTGCTGGTCACCAGCGGGCAGTGGCGACAGGCAGGCCCGGTGGAGCCCAGCTGGAAACCGCTGGCCAGCCTCCCCACCCGCCCGTCGAGGACCGCACGGGCCCTGACACCCCCGCTGATCAACAGCTTCCATGAACTGGGCGTGGGCGCGACCGATGTCATCGACCCGCAGCGGGCCCTGCCGGTATTGGTCGGGCCGCTGCAACTGCAGCCGAAGGACAGGATAGAGCTGTACTGGGGCACTCATCCCAACCCCGTCGCCACCCATGTCCAGGGCAACACGCCCAGCAGTGGGCACATCACCCTGAAAGTCGAAACCCGCTGGATCACCTCCGGGACCACGACCGTGCGTTATGTGCTCACCCCCTTTCCCGGCGGTACGCCCGAGGAAGGCCGGCAGACGGTGCGGGTCAAGCTCGACAGTCCCGGTGCTCCCGAACGCTCGTGCAAGGCCGGCAACGGCGCCACCCTCTGCGAGAACGAAAAACTCGCCTTGCCCCAGGTGCTGCCGCCCGGGGTGATCGAGGACCCCGAGGGCGTCAGCGTGGTGGTCAGGCGTTATGCGAACATGGCCCGTGGCGACCGGATCCTGGTGTCCTGGCATGGTCGCCACGTGCAGCACCCCGAGCTGATGGAGCCGAGCGACGAAGTGGTGATCCCCATCGATCCGGAGATCATCCGGGATGCCGGCAACTCCGATTCGATCATCGTGCGCTACGAGATCCGCGACGAGGTCGGCAACTGGTCGCAATGGTCACGGCCGGCGCTCATCGAAGTCGGGATCGGCGATCCGTCCCTGCTCGCACCGGTGGTTCCCAAGGCCCAGGGCATGATGCTGAACCTGGACGAACTCGACGGTGCCGACGTGCAGGTGCTGGTACTGCGCTACGAAGGGATGAACAGCGGTCATACCGTGCGCCTGGTGGTGGAGCGCGAGGATGCCGAGGGCCAGCAGCTGCTGCCCCATACCCAGAGCAGCCCCGGACACGACAGCGACCCCTTCGTCTCCTTCATGGTCCCCTACGAGCAGTTCATTGCCATTCTCCGTGGCCTGGCCCGCTTCTATTACTATGTCGACATCGCCGGCCAGCCCAGCCGTCGCTCCAAGAGCCGGCCGCTGTGGATCACCGGCCGGGCACGCACCCTCAAGCCGCCGCGGGTGCCGCTTGCCGAGCAGAACGGCAACGTGCTCGACCCGGCATTCCGTAATGTGATCGCCCATGTCGAGCCCTACGACTTCATCGCCGCCGGGCAGCAGGTCAAGCTGACCTGGCTCGGCCGGACGGCCAGCGGCAGCGAGGTGCCGTATGACCGGACGATCATCCTGCGCGAGGAGGACATCGACAAGGACATCCAGTTCCTGATTCCCGACGACAAGGTCAGCGTGCTGGCCGGTGGCTCGGTCACCCTGCACTACGAAGTCACCACCAGCGCCGGGGACAGCTTCCCGTCGCTGCCGCGCTACCTGCCGGTCAGTGCCGGCCCGCTCGATCTGCCCAGGCCCAGGGTCCGTGAAGCCGGCGGCACGTTCCTGCTGCCGGAACTGGCCCAGCGCGGGGCGACCATCGACGTGCGCTATGCCGGCATGCAGGGCAGCGACAGCGTCCAGGCCTACTGGCGCGGGACTGCGGGCAACGGCACGCCGACGCTGCCGGCGCAACCGGGCAGCGACAGCGGCAGCCTGGCCTTCTTCGCCCCGGTCACCGCGGTCAGCGCCAACATCGGCAAAACCGTGGATGTCGGCTATACCCTCACCCGTGGCAGTGTGGCGTCACCGTCCGAGGTCCTGCCACTGTCGGTGCTGCTGCCGCGAAACCTGCCGGCCCCCGAGGTTCGCGAGGCCAGGGATCGGCTGCTGGACCTGAACACCTTCAGCGCAGATGCCACCGTGGAGGTCGGCAAGTGGCCGCATATCCAGGTCGGGCAACGGGTCTGGCTGCAGGTCGAAGGCACCCGCAACGATGGTACGCCCTATCGTTTCACGCTCTGGAAGGCGGAGGAAATCACCAGTATCTCCGACGTCATTCACGGCAAGCTGCCACGCAGCGGGCTCGACAGCCTGCGGGACCTGAGCGGCCTGACGCTGACCCTCAAGGCGAGCTTCGATGGCAGTGCCGACGAAACCACGGCCGTACTCTTCCCACGGTTGACCCTGACGGTGCGGGCGAAAATGCGCGTGCCTGAACTGCTGCTCGATACCAGCCCGGTCAACCTGCACGGCCAGATATTCCTGATCCCCTGCCACCCTCAGGTGCTGCCCGAATTCGGCCCGGGCACCTGGGTCCAGCGGGTGCCCAGCGGCGGAGTCCCCGGCTACACCTACAGCAGCGAGAATCCGAAGGTCGCCGCAGTCGACCGCAATGGCCGGGTAACGGTACGCAGCAACGGCAGCACGCATATCGTGGTGCGGGACAAGGCCGGGCAGTTCAAGAAATACCAGGTCAACGTGTACGGTGTGATGCTGTGCTACGACCTCGGCGTCGCCAACAGCGATGACACGACCGAGAACGCCACGATGAAGGGCCTGAGGCTCCCCGACATCGACGAGCTCAAGGCCATTCGCAGGCTCTATGGCAATCGCTGGCCACTGCAGCACAGCACGGAGAAGTTCACCTGGTCGATGACCGCGAAGAAAGGCACGCTGGGCCTGATCCTGCTGGTGCTGGACATGCGCAAGCCGGACGTGGCGGAGATCCCCCACCCCGGGCTCACCGTCGACCTCGGCCTGGTGACCCTGACCCACCATGCCTCGGGCCTGGGCCTGGGCAGCAGGCTGCTGCCCTGCACCTGATCCGTTGATCCGGGCGTCGCGCAGCCCGCTGCGACGACGCCCCACGCCTGCACCCGGGCTCCATGGCGGAGCCCATTGACCCCCGTCAATACCCGCCGCTGGCTATTTGCCCATGCTTGGCTTGCTTTAGTCTGCCTATAACTCCGGGCCGGACATGCAGGCCGCCTGGCAGGCCGTCTGCGCGTTGGCCCGAACCGTGGATGGGGAACCATGAACACTTCAATCAGTACCGCCTACAACTACCGGGTGGTCCGCCAATTCGCCATTATGACGGTGGTGTGGGGCATCGTCGGTATGGGGCTCGGGGTTTTCCTCGCGGCCCAATTGGTCTGGCCCGAACTCAACTTCAACCTGCCGTGGACCAGCTTCGGCCGCCTGCGCCCGCTGCACACCAACGCGGTGATCTTCGCCTTCGGCGGCTGCGCACTGTTCGCCAGCTCCTACTACTCGGTGCAGCGCACCTGCCAGACCCAGCTGTTTTCGCCCAAGGTGGCGGCCTTCACCTTCTGGGGCTGGCAGCTGGTGATCCTGCTGGCAGCCATCAGCCTGCCGCTGGGCTACACCAGCTCCAAGGAATACGCCGAGCTGGAATGGCCGATCGACCTGCTGATCACCATCGTCTGGGTCGCCTATGCCTACGTATTCTTCGGCACGGTGATGAAGCGCACCACCAAGCACATCTATGTCGGCAACTGGTTCTTCGGCGCATTCATCATCACCGTGGCGATCCTGCATATCGTCAACAACCTGGAAATCCCGGTCAGCCTGACCAAGTCCTACTCGCTCTACGCCGGTGCCACCGACGCCATGGTGCAGTGGTGGTACGGGCACAACGCGGTGGGCTTCTTCCTGACCGCCGGTTTCCTGGGGATGATGTACTACTTCGTGCCCAAGCAGGCCGAACGCCCGGTGTATTCCTATCGCCTGTCCATCGTGCACTTCTGGGCGCTGATCACCCTGTACATCTGGGCAGGTCCCCACCACCTGCACTACACCGCCCTGCCGGACTGGGCCCAGTCGCTGGGCATGGTGATGTCGCTGATCCTGCTGGCACCCAGCTGGGGCGGCATGATCAACGGCATGATGACCCTCTCGGGCGCCTGGCATAAGCTGCGCAGCGACCCGATCCTGCGCTTCCTCGTGGTCTCCCTGGCGTTCTACGGCATGTCGACCTTCGAGGGTCCGATGATGGCGATCAAGACCGTCAACGCTCTCTCCCACTACACCGACTGGACCATCGGCCATGTGCACGCCGGGGCGCTGGGCTGGGTGGCGATGATCTCCATCGGCGCGCTGTACCACATGATCCCGAAAGTCTTCGGCCGCGAGCAGATGCACAGCGTCGGCCTGATCAACGCGCACTTCTGGCTGGCCACCATCGGCACCGTGCTCTACATCGCCTCGATGTGGGTCAACGGTATCGCCCAGGGCCTGATGTGGCGCGCGGTCAACGAGGACGGCACGCTGACCTATTCCTTCGTCGAAACCCTGGTGGCCAGCCATCCCGGCTTCATCGTGCGGCTGATCGGCGGTGCCATCTTCCTCAGCGGCATGCTGCTGATGGCCTACAACACCTGGCGCACCGTGCGCGGTGCAGCACCTGCCACCGTCACCGCCAACGCGCAGATGGCCTGAGGAGTTCGCCATGAAACACGAAGTGATCGAAAAGAACGTCGGCCTGCTGATGCTGCTGATGGTATTCGCCGTCAGCATCGGCGGCCTGACACAGATCGTCCCGCTGTTCTTCCAGGACGTCACCAACAAGCCGGTCGAAGGCATGAAGCCCTACACCGCGCTGCAACTGGAAGGCCGCGACATCTACATCCGCGAAGGCTGCGTCGGTTGCCACTCGCAGATGATCCGGCCGTTCCGCGCCGAGACCGAACGCTACGGGCACTATTCGGTGGCGGGTGAAAGCGTCTGGGACCACCCGTTCCTGTGGGGCTCCAAGCGTACCGGCCCGGACCTGGCCCGGGTCGGCGGCCGCTATTCGGACGACTGGCACCGTGCGCACCTGTACAACCCGCGCAACGTGGTACCGGAATCGAAGATGCCGGCCTACCCGTGGCTGGTCGCCAACGCCCTGGACAGCAGCCACACCGAAACCAAGCTGCGCGCCATGCGCACCCTCGGCGTGCCCTACAGCGACGACGACATCGCCGGCGCCGTGGCCAGCCTCAAGGGCAAGAGCGAGATGGACGCGCTGGTCGCCTACCTGCAGGTGCTCGGCACCGCGATCAAGAGCAAGAGGTGAGCCATGGAGATCAGTAGCGGAATGATCCGCGGCCTCGGCACCCTGGTGGTGATGATCGCCTTCGTCGGCCTCGCCATCTGGGTGTTCAACGGCAAGCGCAATCCGGAGTTCGCCCAGGCACGCATGCTGCCGTTCGCCGACGATCCATTGCCCGAAACACCTGAACAAGACCCTGCAACAAGGAGCAACCGGCCATGACCACCTTCTGGAGTACGTACATCTGCGTACTGACCATCGGCAGCCTGATCGGCCTGACCTGGCTGCTGATCGGCACGCGCAAGGGCGAGACCAAGGGCAGTGTCGACCAGACCATGGGCCACAGCTTCGACGGCATCGAGGAGTACGACAACCCGCTGCCGCAGTGGTGGTTCATGCTGTTCGCCGGCACCCTGGTGTTTTCCGTAGGCTACCTGATCCTCTACCCCGGCCTGGGCAACTGGAAAGGCATCCTGCCCGGCTACGAGAACGGCTGGACCGGCGTGCACGAGTGGGAAAAGGAAATGGACAAGGCCGATGCCAGGTTCGGGCCGATCTTCGCCAAGTTCGCGGCCATGCCCGTGGAAGAAGTGGCCAAGGACCCACAGGCGCTGAAAATGGGCGGACGCCTGTTCGCTTCCAACTGCGCGGTCTGCCACGGCTCGGACGCCAAGGGCGCCTACGGTTTCCCGAACCTGGCCGATGACAGCTGGCGTTGGGGCGGCAGTGCCGACACGATCAAGACCACCATCATGGGTGGCCGCATCGCGGCGATGCCGGCCTGGGGCGACATCCTCGGTGAGGACGGTGTGCGCAACGTCGCCGCCTATGTGCGCCACGGCCTGGGCAAGCTGCCGCTGCCGGAAGGCAACGGCGCGGACCTGGCCGCCGGCCAGCAGGTCTTCAACACCAACTGCGTCGCCTGCCATGGCGCCACCGGCCAGGGTACCCAGGCCATGGGCGCACCGGACCTGACCACACCGGCCGCGTTCATCTACGGCACCAGCCTGGCGCAACTGCAGCAGACCATCCGCCACGGTCGCCAGGGCCACATGCCGGCCCAGAGCGAATTGCTCGGCAACGACAAGGTGCAGTTGCTGGCCGCTTACGTGTACAGCCTTTCCCGCGGCAGTCAAGGAGAAAACAAAGCTCAATAAATACCGGATATTTCCTGCCGCATCGATCAGGATGCGGCAGTTCCCCTCCCCTGCGCGACCGAGTGTCGCACCTCGGTTTCGCTCTGCCTACCCACTCCCGGGAATCGGTACTAAGCTTTCCAAACCTCGATCAATCCGCAACCCCTCGTCAACCGGTCGGTCACGGTTTTCGCGAGCGCGCGTTTTGACCCTACACCGAGCATGGAAAGGCCGCAGAATCAGCGTCGCAAGGTATTGACCCAGGTCATGGCGCGTTGCAATGACCCTACTCTTTATCCATACTTGCGGCCGATTTTCACCCCTAATAACTATACCCAAACCGTGGAACCTTAGAATGAGCACAGCAATAAGTCAGACTGCTTATAACTATAAGGTAGTCCGCCAGTTCGCCATCATGACGGTGGTCTGGGGGATCCTTGGCATGGGGCTCGGAGTCTTCATTGCCTCTCAACTGGTCTGGCCGGAGCTGAATTTCGGTCTGCCGTGGACGAGTTTTGGACGCCTGCGCCCGCTGCACACCAACCTGGTGATCTTCGCCTTCGGTGGTTGTGCACTGTTTGCCACCTCCTACTATGTGGTGCAGCGTACCTGCCAGGTGCGACTGATCTCCGACAGCCTCGCGGCCTTCCACTTCTGGGGTTGGCAAGCCGTGATCGTCGGCGCCCTGGTCACCCTGCCGCTGGGCTACACCACCACCAAGGAATACGCGGAACTGGAGTGGCCGCTGGCTATCCTGCTGGCCATCATCTGGGTGGTCTACGCCCTGGTGTTCTTCGGCACCATCATCAAGCGCAAGACCAAGCACATCTATGTCGGCAACTGGTTCTACGGTGCGTTCATCATCGTTACCGCCATGCTGCACATCGTCAACCACGCCTCGCTGCCGGTGAGCTTCTTCAAGTCCTACTCGGCCTACTCCGGCGCGACCGACGCGATGATCCAGTGGTGGTACGGGCATAACGCGGTGGGCTTCTTCCTCACCACCGGCTTCCTCGGGATGATGTACTACTTCGTGCCGAAACAGGCCGAACGCCCGATCTACTCCTATCGCCTGTCCATCGTCCACTTCTGGGCACTGATCACCCTGTACATCTGGGCCGGTCCCCACCACCTGCACTACACCGCCCTGCCGGACTGGGCCCAGTCGCTGGGCATGGCCATGTCGATCATCCTGCTGGCCCCGAGCTGGGGCGGCATGATCAACGGCATGATGACCCTCTCCGGCGCCTGGCATAAGCTGCGCACCGACCCGATCCTGCGCTTCCTCGTCGTCTCCCTGGCGTTCTACGGCATGTCGACCTTCGAGGGTCCGATGATGGCGATCAAGACCGTCAACTCGCTCTCGCACTACACCGACTGGACCATCGGCCACGTCCACGCCGGCGCCCTCGGCTGGGTGGCGATGATTTCCATCGGTGCGGTCTATCACATGATTCCCAAGCTGTTCGGCCGCGAGCAGATGCACAGCGTCGGCCTGATCAACGCGCACTTCTGGCTGGCGACCATCGGCACGGTGCTCTACATCGCCTCGATGTGGGTCAACGGCATCACCCAGGGCCTGATGTGGCGGGCGATCAACGACGACGGCACGCTGACCTACTCCTTCGTCGAAGCGCTGCAGGCCAGCCACCCCGGCTTCATCGTCCGCGCCCTGGGCGGGGCGTTCTTCGCCACGGGCATGCTGCTGATGGCCTACAACACCTTCCGTACCGTTCGCGCCTCGAACCCGGCTGAAGCTGAAGCCGCCGCTCAGATCGCTGTCGTTGGAGCCCACTGATGAAGCACGAAGTAGTCGAGAAGAATATCGGCCTGCTGGCCTTCTTCATGGTCATCGCCGTGAGCATCGGCGGCCTGACCCAGATCGTCCCGCTGTTCTTCCAGGACGTCACCAACAAGCCGGTCGAAGGCATGAAGCCACGTACCGCCCTGGAACTGGAAGGCCGCGACATCTACATCGCCAACGGTTGTGTCGGCTGCCACTCGCAGATGATCCGGCCGTTCCGCGCCGAAACCGAACGCTACGGGCACTACTCGGTAGCCGGTGAAAGCGTCTGGGACCACCCGTTCCTGTGGGGTTCCAAGCGTACCGGCCCGGACCTGGCCCGTGTCGGCGGTCGTTACTCCGATGACTGGCACCGCGCGCACCTGTACAACCCGCGCAACGTGGTGCCCGAGTCGAAAATGCCGGCGTACCCGTTCCTCGTGGAAAACAAGCTCGACGGCAAGGACACCGCGAAGAAGATGGAAGTCCTGCGCTCGCTCGGCGTGCCCTATACCGACGAAGACATCGCCGGTGCCAGGGATGCCGTGAAGGGCAAGACCGAAATGGACGCGCTGGTGGCCTACCTGCAAGGCCTTGGCACCATCATCAAAAGCAAACGGTGATTGTTCATGGATATCGGGATGATTCGTGGCCTTGGCACCCTCGTGGTGATGGTGGCCTTTGTCGGCCTGGCCTTGTGGGTCTTCAGCCCCAAGCGCAAGGCGGAGTTTGAAGACGCGACCTTGCTGCCTTTCGCGGACGATCCCGAAGCCATCAAGCACGTCGAGCAAGCTTCTAGGAGTAACAAAGAATGACTACGTTCTGGAGTCTGTACGTCACAGTCCTCAGTCTGGGTACCATCTTCGCCTTGACCTGGCTGCTGCTGTCGACCCGCAAGGGCCAGCGCGCCGAGCAGACCGACGAGACCGTCGGCCACTCCTTCGACGGCATCGAGGAGTACGACAACCCACTGCCGAAATGGTGGTTCATGCTGTTCGTCGGCACCCTGATCTTCGCTCTCGGCTACCTGGTGCTGTACCCGGGCCTGGGCAACTGGAAAGGGGTACTGCCAGGTTACAACTACCTGGACAACGAGAAGCAGACCCCCTTCGCCAACGGCCAGACCGGCTGGACCGGCGTGCACGAGTGGGAGAAGGAAATGGCCAGGTCGGATGCCAAATTCGGGCCGATCTTCGCCAAATACGCCGCCATGCCCATCGAGGAAGTGGCCAAGGACCCGCAGGCCCTGAAGATGGGTGGGCGACTGTTCGCCTCCAACTGCTCGGTGTGTCACGGTTCAGACGCCAAGGGGGCCTATGGCTTCCCCAACCTGACCGATGAAGACTGGCGCTGGGGCGGCGACCCGCAGACCATCAAGCAGACCATCATGGGCGGTCGCCATGCGGTGATGCCGGCCTGGGCCGAGGTGATCGGCGAGCAGGGCGTGGCCGATGTCGCCGCGTTCGTGCTGACCAACCTCGACGGTCGCAAGCTGCCGGAAGGCGCCAAGGCCGACCCGGTCAATGGCCAGAAGCTGTTCGCCGCCAACTGCGTGGCCTGCCATGGACCGGAAGGCAAGGGTACCCCGGCCATGGGCGCGCCGAACCTGACGCACCCGGCCGCATTCATCTACGGTTCGAGCTTCGCGCAGTTGCAACAGACCATCCGTTACGGTCGCCAGGGGCAGATGCCGGCCCAGGAGCAGACCCAGGGCAACGACAAGGTCCACCTGCTGGCGGCCTACGTCTACAGCCTGTCCCACGGTAACGACAAGCCCGCCGAATAAGCCCCGGCTTGCCGCAACGACAAAGGCCCCGCCGGCATGGACCGACGGGGCCTTTTTCATGGTGCAGGGCCCCCACGCCCGCCAGAATCGGCACATGCCAGCCACGGCCTTGGCCTATAGTCAATTGATCTGCGTCATGCTTTGTTACATTCGCTACACCATACCGAGCTTTCACCCAACGCGACCAAAGGTCGCACCCGTTGAGCCGGGGCAGAGGCGTATCATTAAGCCACTGCACTAAGCTTCAACGCTATCCGATCACGGTCGGCACGTACTGACCGCGACATTTTCCCCCTGCCGTGGGATGCAATGATGAGCAATCAGATTCCGGTACACGACGTCACTCCGCCTGCCAAGCAACAGAACAACGCCGTCGACCTCTACGCCTCACGCGAAAAAATCTACACCCGAGCCTTCACCGGGCTGTTCCGCAACCTGCGGATGGCCGGCGGTGCCGTGCTGTTCCTGCTCTACTTCGGTACGGTCTGGCTGAACTGGGGCGGCCACCAGGCCGTCTGGTGGAACCTGCCGGAACGCAAGTTCTTCATCTTCGGCGCGACCTTCTGGCCCCAGGACTTCATCCTGCTGTCGGGCATGCTGATCATCGCCGCCTTCGGCCTGTTCTTCATCACCGTCTACGCCGGGCGCATCTGGTGCGGCTACACCTGCCCGCAGAGTGTCTGGACCTGGATCTTCATGTGGTGCGAGAAAGTCACCGAGGGTGATCGCAACCAGCGCATCAAGCTCGACAAGGCGCCGATGAGCGCCAACAAGTTCCTGCGCAAGTTCAGCAAGCACAGCCTGTGGCTGCTGATCGGCTTCGTCACCGGCATGACCTTCGTCGGCTACTTCTCGCCGATCCGCGAACTGGTGATCGACTTCTTCACCGGGCAAGCCGATGGCTGGTCGTATTTCTGGGTCGGTTTCTTCACCCTCGCCACCTATGGCAACGCCGGCTGGCTGCGTGAGCAGGTGTGCATCTACATGTGCCCCTACGCGCGCTTCCAGAGCGTGATGTTCGACAAGGACACCCTGATCGTCTCCTACGACCCGCGCCGTGGCGAAGGCCGTGGCCCGCGCAAGAAAGGCGCCGACTACAAGGCCCAGGGCCTGGGCGACTGCATCGACTGCACGATGTGCGTGCAGGTCTGCCCCACCGGCATCGACATCCGCGATGGCCTGCAGATCGAATGCATCGGCTGCGCCGCCTGCATCGACGCCTGTGACAGCATCATGGACAAGATGGAATATCCGCGCGGGCTGATCAGCTACACCACCGAGCACAACCTGTCCGGGCAGAAGACCCACACCCTGCGCCCTCGCCTGATCGGCTACGCGGTGGTGCTGCTGGCGATGATCAGTCTGTTGATCACCGCGTTCCTCATGCGCTCGCTGGTCGGCTTCGACGTCAGCAAGGACCGCGTACTCTATCGCGAAAATGCCGAGGGTCGGATCGAGAACGTCTACAGCCTGAAGATCATGAACAAGGACCAGCGCGACCACACCTACGTGCTCGATGCCGCCGGCCTGCCCGACCTGCGCCTGCAGGGGCGGCGCGAGATCCGCGTGCCGGCCGGGGAGATCTTCAGCATGCCGGTGGAACTCTCCAGTTCTCCCGAGCAACTGCCGTCGAGCACCAACGAGGTGAAATTCATCCTCAGGGACGCCGATGACGCCAGCGTTCACGTCGAAGCCAAGAGCCGGTTCATCGGCCCGCAAATCCGCTAAGGGAAGCCACAATGTCCGTCACAACTGCCCCCCCCCCCTGGTACAAGCACCTCTGGCCGTGGATCATCATCGGCATCCTGGCCTGCTCGGTGGCCCTGACCCTGTCGATGGTGACCATCGCGGTGAAGAACCCGGACAACCTGGTCAACGACAACTACTACGAGGCCGGCAAGGGCATCAACCGTTCCCTGGACCGCGAGTTGCTGGCCCAGTCGCTGAAGATGCGCGCCAACGTGCACTTCGACGACGTGACCGGTGAGGTCGACCTGCGCCTGAGCGGCGACAGCACGCCTGCGACCCTGGAGTTGAACCTGATCTCGCCGACCCAGCCGGAGAAGGATCGCAAGATCAGCCTCAACCGCAGCCAGACCGAACAGGGCCGCTACATCGGCCAGTTGAGCGACAAGGTCGAGGGCCGGCGCTTCGTCGAACTGCTGGGTACCCAGGACGGCAAGACCTGGCGGATGTTCGAGGAAGAGCAGGTCAGCCATGACCGCGACCTGATGCTGGGCGACGAGCCGCTCAAGGGTGCCGAAGACCTCGACAACTGACCGCGCACGGAATCGATCGACCCACATCACCTATGACCACCCCACTCCCCTGTTACCACTGCGCCCTGCCCGTCCCCTCGGGCAGCCGCTTCACCGCCGCAGTGCTGGGCGAGACCCGCGAGTTCTGCTGCCCGGGCTGCCAGGCCGTGGCCGAGGCCATCGTCGCCGGCGGCCTGGAGCACTACTACAGCCATCGCAGCGAGACCTCCGCCAACCCCGACGTCCTGCCGGTGCAACTGCCGGATGAACTGGCGCTGTACGACCGCGCCGATGTGCAGCAGCCCTTCGTCCGTCACGACGGCGAACTGGCCGAAACCACCCTGCTGATCGAAGGCATCAGTTGCGCGGCCTGTGGCTGGCTGATCGAAAGGCACCTGCGCAACCTGCCGGCGGTGGCCGAGGCGCGGCTGAACCTGTCCAATCACCGCTTGCAGGTCAGCTGGGCCGACAGCCAGCTGCCGCTGAGCAGCCTGCTGGCCGAACTGCGGCAGATCGGCTACGCCGCCCACCCCTATCGACCCGACCGCGCCAGCGAACAGTTGGCCGCCGAGAACCGCAAGTCCCTGCGCCAGCTGGGCGTGGCCGGCCTGCTGTGGTTCCAGGCGATGATGGCGACCATGGCCACCTGGCCGGAATTCAATATCGACCTGAGCCCGGAGCTGCATGTCATCCTGCGCTGGGTCGCGCTGTTCCTGACCACCCCGATCGTCTTCTACAGTTGCGCGCCGTTCTTTCGCGGCGCCCTGCGCGACCTGCGTACCCGCCACCTGACCATGGACGTCTCGGTCTCGCTGGCGATCGGCAGCGCCTACTGCGCCGGGATCTGGACCTCGATCAGCGGCGTCGGCGAGCTGTACTTCGATGCGGTGGGCATGTTCGCCCTGTTTCTGCTGGCCGGCCGCTATCTGGAACGACGCGCCCGCGAGCGCACGGCGGCGGCCACCGCGCAACTGGTCAACCTGCTGCCGGCGTCCTGCCTGCGCCTGCAGGCGGACGGCCAGAGCGAACGTATCCTGCTCGATGAACTGCGCCTGGGTGACCAGGTGCTGGTGCATCCCGGTGCCGTGCTACCCGCGGACGGCCGGATTCTCCAGGGCCAGTCGAGCATCGACGAATCGCTGCTGACCGGCGAATACCTGCCGCAACCGCGTGGCCCGGGCGAGGCGGTCACCGCCGGCACGCTGAACGTCGAAGGCGCCCTGACGGTCGAGATCCTCGCCCTCGGCCAGGACACTCGCCTGTCGGCCATCGTCCGCCTGCTGGAACGGGCCCAGAGCGAGAAGCCGCACCTGGCGGAGATCGCCGACCGCGCCTCGCAATGGTTCCTGCTGCTGTCGCTGATCGCCGCCGTGGCCATCGGCCTGCTCTGGTGGCAGGTCGAGCCACAGCGGGCGTTCTGGATCGTCCTGGCGATGCTGGTGGCGACCTGCCCCTGCGCCCTGTCGCTGGCCACCCCGACCGCCCTCACCGCGGCCACCGGCACCCTGCACAAGCTCGGCCTGCTGCTGACCCGCGGGCATGTGCTCGAAGGGCTGAACCAGATCGACACGGTGATTTTCGACAAGACCGGCACCCTCACCGAAGGCCGCCTGGCGCTGCGCGCCATCCACCCGCTGGGAGCGCTGGACAGCGAACGCTGCCTGGCCTTGGCCGCGGCGCTGGAGAACCGCTCCGAGCACCCGATCGCCAGGGCCTTCGGCCGTGCCCCGCAAGCCGCCGAAGACGTCCTGAGTACACCCGGACGCGGCCTGGAAGGCCGGGTCGGCGCGCAGTGGTTGCGGATCGGCCAGGCGCAGTTCGTCTGTGAACTCAGCGGCTGCGCCCTGCCGACAGCGCCGGATGCCAGCGGACAGTGGCTGCTGCTCGGCGACCGCCAGGGCGCGCTGGCCTGGTTCGTCCTCGACGACCGGCTGCGCGGCGATGCCCCGGACCTGCTCGCGGCCTGCCGTGCCCGTGGCTGGCGCACCCTGCTGCTATCCGGCGACAGTTCGCCGATGGTCACCGACGTGGCTGCGCAACTGGGGATCGACGAGGCCCGTGGCGGGCTGAGCCCGGATGACAAGTTGCAGGTGCTCAGGCAATTGCAGCAGCAGGGCCGCAAGGTGCTGATGCTGGGGGACGGGGTCAACGACGTGCCGGTGCTGGCTGCGGCCGACATCAGCGTCGCCATGGGCTCGGCCACCGACCTGGCCAAGACCAGTGCCGACGCCGTGCTGCTGTCCAACCGCCTCGACGCCCTGGTGCAGGCCTTCGACCTGGCCCGCCGGACCCGTCGGGTGATCATCGAGAACCTGGCCTGGGCGGCACTGTACAATGGCCTCATGTTGCCGTTCGCCGCCCTCGGCTGGATCACGCCGATATGGGCGGCGGTCGGTATGTCCATCAGCTCGTTGACGGTGGTGCTGAACGCCTTGCGCCTGACTCGCCTGCCCGGCCCGCAGGGCGACCACGTCCTGACCGAAACCCGCCCGCAACCGGCCTGAACCGGGCGGGCCTGGAGTAAAGATGCCAGCACTCTACGTGATGATCCCGGCGGCACTGCTGATCGTCGCCATCGCCGTCTACATTTTCTTCTGGGCGGTGGACAGCGGCCAGTACGACGACCTCGACGGCCCGGCCCACAGCATCCTGTTCGACGACCAGGACCCGAACCACAAGGCCGCCATCGACGAGGCCGACGGTACGGGCAACGAGCGCGATCGGCGGACGCCGCCCCATGCCTGAACTGGTGCCACTGCTGGTTTCCGCGGTAATCCTCGGCCTGCTCGGCGGCGGTCATTGCCTGGGCATGTGCGGCGGCCTGATGGGCGCCCTGACCCTGGCGATCCCCCGCGAACAACGGGCGCGACGCCTGCGCCTGCTGCTGGCCTACAACCTCGGGCGGGTGCTCAGCTACGGAGCGGCCGGCCTGCTCACCGGGCTGGCCGGCTGGGCGGTGGCCAGCAGCCCGGCGGCGGCGGCGTTGCGGGCCGTGGCCGGCCTGCTGCTGATCAGCATGGGCCTGTACCTGGCCGGCTGGTGGAGTGGCCTGACCCGCATCGAAGCTCTCGGCCGCGGCCTGTGGCGGCATATCCAACCGGTTGCCAATCGCCTGCTGCCGGTGTCGAGCCTGCCCCGTGCGCTGCTGCTGGGTACGCTCTGGGGCTGGCTGCCGTGTGGCCTGGTCTACAGCACGCTGCTGTGGGCGGCGAGCCGCGGCAACGCGCTGGACAGCGCGCTGCTGATGCTCGCCTTCGGCCTGGGCACCTGGCCGGTGCTGCTGGCGACCGGGCTGGCGGCGGAACGGGTCACGGCGCTGTTGCGCAAACGCGGTGTACGCCTGGGCGGCGGCCTGCTGGTGATGCTGTTCGGCCTGTGGACCCTGCCGGGACCGCACCAGCACTGGTTGATGGGGCACTGAGCGGCTCCGAGACCCTTGATACAAATCAACATGCCTGCGTCGCGATCCCCCTAGACTCCGGGCATTGCAGCCAATCCGGGGGAACGCCCGCATGCTCGACGCCATTCGTTGGGACTCTGATCTTATTCGCCGTTACGACCTTGCGGGACCGCGTTACACCTCCTACCCCACCGCCGTACAATTCAACAGCCAGGTCGGCACCTTCGACCTGTTGCACGCCCTGCGCGACAGCCGCAAGGCCTCGCGGCCGCTGTCGCTGTACGTGCATGTGCCGTTCTGCGCGAACATCTGCTACTACTGCGCCTGCAACAAGGTCATCACCAAGGACCGCGGCCGCGCCCAGCCCTACCTGCAGCGCCTGGAGCAGGAAATCCAGCTGGTGGCCTGCCACCTGGACCCGAACCAGAAAGTCGAGCAGTTGCACTTCGGCGGTGGCACGCCGACCTTTCTCAGCCATGACGAACTGCGCCAATTGATGGCCAGGCTGCGCCAGCACTTCAACCTGCTGGATGACGACTCCGGCGACTACGGCATCGAGATCGACCCGCGGGAAGCCGACTGGTCGACCATGGGCCTGTTGCGCGAGCTGGGCTTCAACCGGATCAGCATCGGCCTGCAGGACCTCGACCCGAGCGTGCAGCGGGCGGTCAATCGCCTGCAGAGCCTGGATGAAACCCGTGCGGTGATCGAGGCGGCGCGGACCCTGCAATTCCGCTCGATCAATATCGACCTGATCTACGGCCTGCCCAAGCAGACCCCGGAACATTTCGCCCGCACCGTGGACGAAGTGATCAACCTGCAGCCGGACCGCCTTTCGGTGTTCAACTATGCCCACCTGCCCGAGCGCTTCCTGCCCCAGCGGCGGATCAACAGCCATGAGCTGCCGGCCCCGGCCGACAAGCTGGAAATGCTCCATCGCACCATCGAGCAATTGACCGCCGCCGGCTATCGCTACATCGGCATGGATCACTTCGCCCTGCCGGACGACGAACTGGCGATCGCCCAGGAAGAGTCGACCCTGCAGCGCAACTTCCAGGGCTACACCACCCATGGCCACTGCGACCTGATCGGCCTTGGCGTGTCGGCCATCAGCCAGATCGGCGACCTGTACTGCCAGAACAGCAGCGACCTGAACCAGTACCAGAACACCCTGGCCAGCGCGCAACTGGCCACCAGTCGCGGCCTGCTGTGCAATGCCGACGACCGGCTGCGCCGGGAAGTGATCCAGCAGATCATCTGCAACTTCAGCCTGGAGTTCGCCCGGATCGAGCAGCAGTTCACCCTCGACTTCCGCGGCTACTTCGCCGAACTCTGGCCACGCCTGATGGGCATGGCCGACGATGGCCTGATCGAGCTGGACAACGAGCGGCTCACCGTTCTGCCCGCCGGGCGCCTGCTGGTACGCTCGGTGTGCATGGTATTCGATGCCTATCTGGAACAGCAGAATCGCCAGCGCTTCTCCCGGGTGATCTGAAAATTACACTTTCGTAGGGGTGCGCCATTTTGGCGCAGGCTGGCCTGAACAAGCCCTGCTGGGGTACCCTTACGGCTTATGTGTGATTTCCCACAAGGATTCAAGAAATGTCCGAGCCCGTGAAGCTGCGCGCCCACAGCCAGGCCAACTGCAAGGATTGCAGCCTGGCCCCTCTCTGCCTGCCACTTTCATTGAATCTGGAGGACATGGATGCGCTGGACGAAATCGTCAAACGCGGCCGCCCGCTGAAGAAAGGGGAATTCCTCTTTCGCCAGGGCGATACCTTCGGCTCCGTCTATGCCGTGCGCTCCGGCGCACTGAAGACCTTCAGCCTGAGCGACGGCGGCGAGGAACAGATCACCGGTTTCCACCTGCCCAGCGAACTGGTCGGGCTGTCGGGGATGGACACCGAGACCTACCCGGTATCGGCCCAGGCCCTGGAAACCACTTCGGTGTGCGAGATTCCCTTCGAGCGCCTGGACGAACTGGCCCTGCAACTGCCGCAGTTGCGCCGCCAACTGATGCGGGTGATGAGCCGGGAGATCCGCGACGACCAGCAGATGATGCTGCTGTTGTCGAAAAAGACCGCCGACGAGCGGATCGCCACGTTCCTGGTCAACCTTTCGGCCCGTTTCCGCGCCCGCGGGTTCTCCGCCAACCAGTTCCGCCTGAGCATGTCGCGCAACGAGATCGGCAACTACCTGGGCCTTGCGGTGGAAACCGTCTCGCGGGTATTCACCCGCTTCCAGGGCAGCGAGCTGATCGCCGCCGAAGGTAAGGAAGTGCACATCCTCGACCCGATCCAGCTCTGTGCCCTCGCCGGCGGTTCGCTGGAAAGCTGATCCGGCGACCGGCCTGACCAATTCGCACAGGCCACTGGGCACCGTCGCAGGTATACTGGGCACCTACCGCTCTCCAGGAAACCTGCGACGATGGCTTTCGACACCTTCGACATCAAATCCCTGATCCGCCCGGTTATCGATTTCCCGAAACCGGGCGTGATTTTCCGCGACATCACGCCACTGTTCCAGTCGCCACGGGCGGTCCGGCTGGTGGCCGACAGCTTCATCCACCGTTATGTCGAAGCCGACTTCAGCCACATCGGCGCGATGGACGCCCGCGGCTTCCTGATCGGCTCGATCATCGCCCACCAGTTGAACAAGCCGCTGATCCTGTTCCGCAAGCAGGGCAAGTTGCCAGCGGATATCCTGTCCGAGGGCTACCAGACCGAATACGGCGAGGCCTTCCTCGAAGTGCATGCCGACAGCCTGTGCGAAGGCGATTCGGTGCTGATCTTCGATGACCTGATCGCCACCGGCGGCACCCTGATCGCCGCCGCCAACCTGGTCCGGCGCATGGGTGCCAAGGTGTTCGAGGCCGCCGCGATCATCGACCTGCCGGAGCTGGGCGGCTCTCGGCGGCTGAACGACATGAACGTGCCGACCTACTGCCTGACCCAATTCTCTCTGGCGGAAAAGTAACGGCCGGTGGGCTCAGAGCCCCATCTGCTTGCCGATGATCTCGTTCATCACTTCGCGGGTACCGCCGCCGATGGAGAGGATGCGGTTGTCGCGGTACAACCGCTCCACCAGGCTCTCGCGCATATAGCCGAGGCCCCCGAGGATCTGCACCGCATCGTGGGTGATCCGTTCGGCGGTATCGGTGGCGAAGTTCTTCGCCATCGACACCTCCTTGACCACGCTCTGCCCTGCCGCCATCTTCGCCGCCTGGCGATAGGTGAATTCCCGTGATACCTCCAGGGCCGTCGCCATCTCGGCCAGGCGGTGCCGGATCACCTGGAACTTGCCGATGGGTTTGCCGAAGGCTTCGCGTGCTCGCGCCCATTTCAGGCTTTCCTCCAACGCCAGCTGGGCGGTCATGTTGGCCATGATCGCCAGGGCCAGGCGTTCGTTCTGGAAGTTGCCCATGATGCAGGCAAACCCCATGTTCTCGGCACCGATCAGGTTGCCCAGCGGTACCCGGCAATCGTCGAAGAACAGTTCGGCGGTATCCGACGCCCACCAGCCCATCTTCTTCAACGGCCGGCCGACGGTGAAACCCGGTGTGCCCTTCTCGACCAGCAACAGGCTGATACCACCAAAACCCGGCTCGCCGGTGCGTACCGCCACGGTGTAATAGTCGGCGCGCACGCCGCTGGTGATGAAGGTCTTGCTGCCGCTGACGCGGTAACAGTCACCATCGCGCACGGCACGGGTCTGCAGGTTGGCGACATCCGATCCGCCGCCCGGCTCGGTCACTGCCAGGGCACTGATCTTCTCGCCGGCCAGCACGGCCGGCACCACCCGCTCACGCACCTCCGGTCGCGCCCATTTGACGATGGGGGGCAGGCCGATATCCAGGGAGCCGAGGCCCGCCACCAGGCCGCCGGAGCCGCAGCGCATCAGTTCCTCGCTGGCCGCGACCTTGGCGAACAGATCGCCTTCATGGCTGCCGCCCAGCACCTCGGGATAACCGATACCGAGGATACCGGCGGCACCAGCCTTGAGGTAAAGCTCGCGGGGGAAGCCTTCGGCTTCTTCCCATTGCTCGATGTCCGGAAGAATTTCCCGCTCGACGAAACGCCTGACGCTGTCGCGTACCAGTTGATGGCCGGGATCGAAGTATTCCTGAAAGGCAGACATGGGCAAGCTCCCTGGGAAGACCCAGAGAACTTACCTAGCGCTTGCTTGGTTTTCAAGTCTCTTGCATGCGGTGATCTTGAGGATGCTTTCGCGGGCAAGCCACGCTCCTACAGGCCCGAGTCGTACGCAAGTCTGATGCCCGGCTTGGGCCTGTAGGAGCGTGGCTTGCCCGCGAAGCGCTTGGCGACTGTTAGCCGAGCACTTCACTCAGGGGAATGAAGTTCAGCCAATCGCCCTCCACCAGCGTGGTCCCCTCCAACACTTCCACCAGCCCTTCGGCCCACGCCGCACTGCGCAGGACACCGGAGCTCTGGTTGCGGTAGATGATCGCCCGGTCCTTCTCCAGCCGTGCACGCAGGTATTCGCGGCGATTGCCGGGCTTGGGCCAGGCGAACCCGGCCGGCACCCGCAAGCGCAACGGCTCGACCTCCTGCACGCCCTGGCGGCGCAGCAGGTAGGGGCGCGCCAGCAGCGCAAAGGTCACCAGGGTCGACGCCGGGTTACCCGGCAGGCCGATCACCGGCACCCCGCGAAAATGCCCGAAGGTCAGCGGCTTGCCCGGCTTGATCGCCAGTTTCCACAGGTCCAGTTCGCCGGCCTCGCGCAAGGCGATGCCGAGGAAGTCCGCTTCACCGACCGACACGCCGCCGGTGGACAGGATCAGGTCGACATCCCCCAGCTCCGCCAGGCGCTGGCGGGTGGCCGGCAGATCGTCTGGCAGGATTCCGGCATCGACCACGGTGCAACCCAGCCGCTTGAGCCAGCTGCAGAGCAGGACCCGGTTGCTGTTGTAGATCTGCCCTGGCCCCAGCGGCTGGCCCGGCTCGACCAGTTCATCACCGGTCGACAGCACCGCGACGCGCACCGGGCGGATCACCGCCAGTTCGGCACAGCCGAGTGAGGCCGCCAGCCCCTGCTCCACCGGCCCCAGGCGAGTGCCCGCCGACAAGACCCGTTCGCCGACCGTGGTTTCCTGGCCCTGGGGCCGGATGTTCTGCTGTGGCTTGAGCGGCTGGGTGAAACGTACCCGCTGATCGCCCTGCACCTCGGCGTTTTCCTGCATTTCCACGCAGTCGGCGCCGGCCGGCACCGGCGCGCCGGTGAAGATCCGTGCACAGGTGCCAGGCAGCAGCGGTTGCGGAGCCTGCCCGGCGAAAATCCGCTGGCTGACCGGCAACGGCTCGCCCTGCCAGTCGGCCAGGCGCAGCGCATAACCATCCATGGCACTGTTCGGCCAGGGCGGCAGATCGAGGCTGGAGACCAGGTCCTCGGCCAGCACCCGACCCTCGACAGCCGCCAGCGGCAGGCGCTCGACGTCGCGGATCGGCGCCGCCTCGGCCAGTTCGAGCAGCCGGGCCAAGGCGACTTCGACCGGCATCAGCGCACCGCTCTTGCCCGGCTTACCCGCGGGATTCACAAGGCGCCGCCTGTTTCAGGTGTGGAACGAAGTTGCAGGGGCGGTGACGCGAGTCCAGCTGTTCGGCGAGGATGCCGTCCCAGCCGGTGCGCACCGCGTTGGTCGAACCCGGCAGGCAGCAGACCAGCGTGCCGTTGGCCAGGCCGGCCAGGGCCCGCGACTGCACGGTGGAGGTGCCGATATCGGCCACGGAAATCTGCCGGAACAGTTCGCCGAAACCGTCGACCTGCTTGTCCAGCAGGCAGGTCACCGCCTCCGGGGTACTGTCACGGCCGGTGAAGCCGGTGCCGCCGGTGATCAGAACGACCTGGACCACCTCCTCGGCGATCCAGGTGGCGACCTGGGCACGGATCCGATACAGGTCATCCTTGAGCAGCACCCGCTCGGCCAGGTGGTGGCCGGCGGCAGTCAGGCGATCGACGAAGACCTGCCCGGAGGTGTCGGTTTCCAGGGTACGGGTATCACTGACAGTCAGGACCGCGATATTCAGCGGTACAAAAGGGGTATCAGCCTTGGCTTTCATAGGCTCGGTCCAATGTGATGGAAGAATGCGTTGTCGGAAAAACAGGCCGGTGTTATATCACAGCGTTGCCTGTTACAAGTGCGCTCCTTGAGTGGCACGACCATCGCCTTCGAGACCCGCCATGCCGCTGACCGACTTCTCCATCCTGCTCCTGGCCGGCGGCCGCGGCCAACGCATGGGCGGCCGGGACAAGGGCCTGCTGCCCTGGCGAGGCCAGCCATTGATCGCCCATCTGCATGCCACGGCGCGGCCACTGACCGACGACCTGATCATTTCCTGCAACCGTAACCAGGAACGCTATGCGGTCTATGCCGATCGCCTGGTCAGCGACGACAGCAGCGATTTCCCCGGGCCCCTGGCCGGGATTCGCTCCGGCCTGGCGGTGGCACGTCACCCGCATCTGCTGGTGCTGCCCTGCGATGTGCCACAGGTCGATCGGTCACTGCTGCAGAGCATGCTCGAGGTGGCCGGCGAGCACCCACAGCGGCCGCTGATGGTGCGCCAGGGCGAATACTGGGAACCGCTGTTCTGCGTGATCCCGGTGGCGCTGGCCGACGCCTTCGAACGCGCCTGGGCGGCAGGCGAGCGCAGCCCGCGACAGGTCATGCTGCCGTTGCAGGCACAGGCCCTGCAGTGCCCGGCAGGCGACACCAGGCTGGCCAACCTCAACACTCCGCAATTGCTTCAGCATTGCGACAGCAGGCTCGATGGACAGCCGCAAGGAACTTGCCGAAAATAATGGCGTCCTAGCAGTAATCCATCCGTATTTTTTCTGGAGAAGCACCATGACCCAACGGACCCTCGCCGCACTCATGCTGACTGTGGGCCTGGCCACCCTCGCCGGTTGCTCGACGCCGACGGTGATCACCCTGAACGACGGGCGTGAGATTCAGGCGGTGGACACTCCCAAGTACGATTCCGACTCGGGCTTCTACGAGTTCAAGCAACTGGACGGCAAGAACACCCGTATCAACAAGGACCAGGTGCGTACCGTCAAGGAGCTGTAAGCCCTTTCACGATCACCAGCAAAGCCCGCCGCGTGCGGGCTTTGTCGTTTCCGACGACCAGAAATCCGCTACCCGGCACGATCCGCCGCCCAAGCCTATTCTGTAGGTGTCCCCCCTATCGGGGCCAGCCAGCTTGCGGAAGACGAATCATGAAAGTGCTCATGCTCCATGGCATCAATCACGACCTGTTCGGCAAACGCGCACCGATCCGCCATGGCGGTATCACGCTCAGGCAGATCGATGCCCGTTTGCTGAAACTGGCCAGGGAGCTGGAAGTCGACATCACCAGCTACCAGACCAACCACGAAGGAGCGATGTGCGCACGGATCCAGCAGGCTGCCCGCGACCATGTGGACGCGGTGCTGATCAACCCCGGGGCCTGGACCCACAGCAGCTACGATATTCGCGATGCCCTGGCCGACCTGAGGGTGCCGGTGGTGGAACTGCACATGTCGAACATCCATGGGCGCGAGACCCTGCACCAGCCCTCGGTGCTGGCCGACGTGAGCATGGGGCAGATCTGCGGCTTCGGGGTCGACAGCTACCTGCTCGGCCTGCGGGCGGTGGTCAACGCGGCCCACGCCATGACGAGCCGGATGTTCAGGGCTACCAGTGCAGGGTGATTTCGCTCTGGAACCGACGCACCTGCCCCGTCACCGGATCGACGAAACGCAGCCCCTTGGCCAGCAGCTTGAGCGGGTTGGCGTAGTCGTCCTCGACGTCCTTGAGCACCTGTGGATAAAACGGGTCATTGCAGATCGCCGCGCCCAGGGCGGCCATGTGCACGCGCAACTGATGCTTCTTGCCGGTCACCGGGGACAGGGCGTAGCGCCACAGGTCACCGTTCTTTTCGGCGACCTCGATCAGCGTCTCGGTATTGCTGGCGCCCTCGCCTTCGCACATGCGGAAGAACGGCTCGCCATCGACCAGCCGGCTCTTGTGCACCCGCGGGAAGTCCAGCCCAGGCAGGGCCGGGGCGATCGCCTCGTAGAACTTGTCGATCTGCCGGGTCGGAAACAGCGACTGATAGGCCGAGCGTGTCGCGGGGTTCGCCGAAAACAGCACCAGCCCGGCGGTATGCCGATCGATGCGGTGAAGGGGCACCAGGTGAGGGTTGCCCAGACGGCGGATCAACCGGCGCAGCAAGGTCTGCTCGACGTACCCGCCGGCCGGGGTCACCGGCAGGAAATGTGGCTTGTCCGCCACCACCAGGTGCTCGTCGGCATACAGAATCGCCTCCGTGACCGGAATCGCTGCCTCGTTCGGCACCTCGCGAAAGTAATAGATCTTCAGCCCTTCGCGATAGGCCAGTTGTGCCGTGATCGGCACACCCTGGGCATCGAGCACCCGCCCGCGGGCGATCCGGTCGAGCCACTGCTCGCGACCGATGGCCGGGAAATGCCCGCACAGGCAGTCCAGCACGGTAGGCCAGCTACCCGGTGGCAAATACAGGGTGCTGGCCTGGTTTTCGGCGGCATTGAACAGTGAAGCGGACATGACGGGGGCTCGAACGGCGGGCTGGGCCGACATTATCCGGCAAGACCCCGCCGCCCCGTCAATCGATCGTGCCGGTTGGCCTCAACCGGCCGCCACCTGGCTCTTGAGCAGTGGCGAGCCACTGGCCGCCTCGGTGTAGTCCTTCAGCCAGCGCAGTACATCCACCGCTTCCCAGCGCCCCGGGTCGTAGAGCGCGTAGAGCAGCCCCTGGTAGCCCACCACATCCAGCTGGCGGTGATAACCCGCGCGCTGGAACAGTGCCTCGATTTCCGCGAAACAGGTGTTGAAATGCAGCTTGTTGAACGGTGTCTTGCCTTCCGTCACCAGCCCATCGAGTCGCAACTCCAGCACCGCCTCGCGCACCACATCGGCGGACATGCGATTGACGCTGGATTTCAATTGTTCGACATTGACCATGCTTTACCCTCTTGATCTTCCTGGTTTCATCCCCGGGTGCGCATGTCGTGGTGGACATCCTGTCACCAACACCGGGACAAAACTGTATGAATATACAGTAACTGAATTTTACGCAATTCGCCAACGGATTCCTGCCGCACGAGCGGTCATGACTCCCTGGGGTGGACCTTGCCATAGACGTTGCCGCCGATGAACGAGCCCACCGTACCGAGGATCACCATGGCATAGGTTGCGCCATCAATCTTTCCATACCATGTCAGGGTCGCGGTGCTCATACCAACCACCAACATCGCGAGAAACTTGCGTCCCCCCAGTTGGTTGACCAGCAACACTTGTCTCCCTTTCATTTCACTTCCTCCCTGCACCACGCATGCGTGCTGCGTCAAAACGTCATGCTTGGACGTAAGCACAGCCGTTTTCCAGGTGCAAGCCAGGGTAATCTGATGAAACAGAAGGGCCGGGAAAGGCTCTGGCAGGCGCGCTCAGCGCACGAAGGCCACGACCTGTTCGGCATCGAAGGGCCAGCCGAGTTCGGCACCGGTATCCACCCGGCGCAATACCGGAATCCGCAGGCCGTAGCGCTCGAACAGGGACTCGTCGTCGGCGATGTCCACCAGTTCCACCAGCAGGCCGTGCTCCACCAGCGGCATCAGCACCGCTTCGGCGACTTCGCAGAGGTGGCAACCCAAGGTGCCGAAGAGTTGGCATTCAGGCAGCATGGCGAGGGGTCCTGGGCAGGGGAAAACCTCATTCTAGGCCGCCCCCCCCGCCTGCGTCGAGCCGGCGCTCAGAGCACGAAGCGCAGCCGGCGGCTGAGCAGGATCAGCAGCGGCGCGGCGGCCAGCGCCAGCAGCAGCACGATGGCGGTCATCCCGTTTCCGTAGGGGATGCCCAGCGCCAATGCCCCATAGAGAAACAGCGGATGCACGTAGTAGAGCGCCGAGGACAGCTTGGCGTTGCGGCTGCTGGTGGAGGGGCGGAAAAACACGAAGGGCAGCAGGAACAGCGCCGGCGTGATCAGCGGCAATGACAGCAGGAAGTCGAAGTTCTGCCGGGCATCGGCCTGGTGCGAGTAGTTCAGCCAGGCTTCGCCGAACACCAGCAGCAGGCTGATCACCAGGGCCGTGCACACTTGCGCCCGGGTAACCCGCTCCGGCACCTGGTGCCGGGCCAATAGAAAGCCCAGCGCCATGAACGGGAAGCCCATGAACAGGAAATTGCGCGCGGTGTAGTCGTTCTGGTTGAAGTGCTGGAGAAAGGCGTTGGGCAGCTCGAAATAGACCCGGGCATATTGCAGCACCAGGCCGATCGTGAAGGCACCCAGCGCCAGGACCACCAGCAGCCCGGTCGGGCGTCCGCGCAGCAGGTACAGGATCAGGCCGCCGCCGAGCATGCCGAGCAGGTACCAGAGGTGGAAGTAGCCGATCACGAACTGCTTGACGATCCACAGCACCCCACCGACGCTGCCCAGTGCCTGGAGACTGACATAGGTCGGGCTGTAGACCAGCATCCAGAAGAGATACAGCAGCAGCCCGCGCCTGAACCAGACGGCGAACGAGTGGCCGGAATCCAGGGTTTTCCACAGGTAGTAGCCGTTGATCACGAAGAAGGTCGGCACCGCGACCCGGAACAGCCCGTTGCACAGCAGATAGCCCACCGCCGTGTAGTTGCCGCCCATGAAATGACAGTGCAACACCACCACGAACACCGCCAGCACAACCTTCAGCGCATCCAGGTTACCGTTGAGGACTTTGGACATCGGCACTCACCTGCTTTCCGGCAAGGAATCGGACGGCTTGCGCGACGAGGCGCGGCGAAACCGGCGGTTGCAGTAGCGGGTCGCCCGATCGAGCACCGGTTTCTCGAAAAACGAGTAGCCGACCCAGCCGTAGCACAACACCGCCGCCAGCATCAGCAGCAGGAACAGCAGGTTGTCCAGCAGGCTGCCTGGCCAGTTGCCGATCACCAGCCAGGTCCGACCGACCACGCCCAGCACCAGCAGATGCGACAGATAAATCGTGTAGGACATGTCACCGGTGAACACCAGGGGCGTCGGGATACGGATCAGCTGACGCCGTTCGAGCAGCACCAGCGACAGGGTCAGGGCACCGAACACCAGGCCCACCGAGAGCATCCGCAACAGCCCTTCCTGCTGGAACAACTGGTAGTGATAGATCAGCGGAAAGCCCAGCAGCAGGCTGGCCGCGAACAGCAGCCAGAGCGCCGGCGTCGGTACCCTTGCGCTGTGCGGCCCGTAGAAGAACAGCGCCAGGGCGCTGCCGACGATGAACTCCAGGGCATAGGGGTGCAGGATGATTTTCAGGGCCGGTCCATGGGCCTGCCAGGAACCGAGCAGGTTGAACACCAGCAGTGCCAGCGCCCAGGCCAGCAGCAGAGCTGGCAACCAGCGCTCGCGAAAGGCCAGCAGCCCGCTGAACACCAGGTAGAACCACAGCTCGAACACCAGTGACCAGGCCACCATCACCAGCAGCACGCGCTCGTTGGGCAGCAGCAGGAATGACATCAGCAGGTTGGAACCGCCGTGGGAGCTGTTGACCAGCGTCGGCGAGGCCAGATACACCGCCAGGGTGATGAAGAAATACAGCCAGTAGTTGGGGTAGATCCGCGACACGCGGTTGAACAGGAAGCGCTGGAACTGCGCCTTGTCCTGGAAGCGGCCACGGGTGACGATCACCATGACGAAACCGCTGATGACGAAGAACAGGTCGACGCCCAGCTGGAAGAAATCCACCAGCGCCGGCAGCAGAGTATCGCCGCCAGAGTACTTGAGCTCCACCGCCGCCATGTGAAACAGCACTACCCCAACCACTGCCGCCCCTCTAAGGCCCTGCAGCGAATACAGCCGCTCCATGCTTCTCTCCGTTGTCACGCCTGTGCTCCGGCATTCCGAGATTGAGCATAGCGAACCGTGCCGGATATGAGACATTGCCACCGGCGGATGATTTCCATCAACCCTGGTTTCGATCATCTGCGAGAAACTGACGGCTTTTTTCCGGTTACTTTTCCGGGCCATTTTTCCGAACCGTTGCGGAGATGCTTGTGTTTGCCAATCTGTTGATCATTCTCGCCTCGTCACTGGTGGTGATTGCGCTGTTCCGGCGCCTGCAGTTGCCACCGGTGCTGGGTTACCTGTGCGTCGGGCTGCTGGTGGGGCCGACCGCCTTCGACTGGGTCAACGACAACGAAGCGCTGCCGGACCTGGCCGAGCTGGGCGTGGTGTTCCTGCTGTTCTCCCTGGGCCTGGAGTTTTCCCTGTCGAAGATGCTCGCCCTGCGGCGTGTGGTCTTCGGCCTGGGCAGCCTGCAGGTGGTCTGCACCGGGGCGGTGCTGGGCGCGCTGCTGGCATTCTTCGGCATGCCGCTGGCGGCGGCGCTGATGCTCGGGACGGGGCTGGCCCTGTCCTCGACCGCCATCGTCAGCAAGGAGTTGACCAGCCTCGGGGAGATCTTCAGCAGCCATGGCCAGAACGCGATTGGCGTGCTGCTGTTCCAGGATGTCATCGCGGTCCTGCTGCTGACGCTGGTCCCGGTGTTCGCCGGCAGCAGCGACCAGGCCTGGTACTGGGCGCTGCCACTCACCCTGGGCAAGACCCTGGTGCTGTTCGTCGGCCTGCTGCTGGCCAGCCGCTGGCTGCTGCCACGGTTGTTCCATGAGGTCGCCGCCTCGCACTCGGCGGAACTGTTCGTACTGCTGGCCCTGGTGATCGTGCTGCTGACCGCCTGGCTGACCCACCTGCTGGGCCTGTCGCCCGCCCTGGGCGCTTTTCTCGCCGGCATGCTGCTGGGGGAAAGCCACTATCGCCATCAGATCGAGGCCGATATCCGCCCGTTTCGCGACATCCTGCTCGGCCTGTTCTTCGTCAGTATCGGCATGCTGATCGATCTGCAACTGTTCGCCCATCATGGCCTGCTGATCCTCGGCCTGACCCTGGCCCTGCTGCTGATCAAGGGCTCGGTGGTGGCGCTGCTGGTCAGGGGTCGCGGCAGCGATGCGGAAACCGCCTGGCGCAGCGGCCTGGCCCTGGCCCAGGGCGGCGAGTTCTGTTTCGCCCTGATGGCCCAGATGCAACAGAACCGGTTGATGCCCGCCGATATCAGCGGTCCGTTGCTGGCGGCGACCTTCTGCTCCATGGTCATGACCCCCTTGCTGCTGCGCGCCGCGCCACGGATCGCCGCCACGCTGCACCGCAAGCCGAACCAGGAAGCCCGCCTGGAGGAAATCAGTGCGCTGAACGCCGAATTGCACGGGCATGTGGTGATCTGCGGCTACGGCCGTGTCGGCCAGTCCATCGGCCGCTTCCTGCGCCGCGAGCAGCAACCCTTCGTCGCGCTCGACGACGATCCGGTACGGGTGAGCGAAGCCGCCGCCGGCGAAAGCTGCGTGCACTACGGCGACTCACGCCGTGGCGACCTGCTGAGCGCCGTGGGCCTGGAGCGGGCACGCCTGCTGGTGGTCGCGGTGGACAAGACCGATATCGCCATGCAGGTGCTCAGGGAGGCCCGCCGGCTCAGCGCCACGGTCCCGATCCTGGTCCGGACCCGCGATGACAGCCAGCTCACCGAGTTGAAAGAGGCGGGCGCCAGCGAGGTGGTGCCGGAGTTGCTGGAGTCGAGCCTGATGCTCGCCTCCCATGCACTGGTGATGCTCGGGGTCGAGGAGCAGCGGGTACGGGCCGGAATCAACGAAGTACGGCACAGTCGCTACAAGCTGCTGCGCGGTTTCTACCACGGGGCGCAGACCAACCTGCTGGGCAGCCAGGGCCAGCCCAGGGTGCTGATGCATGCGGTGAACCTCGGGGCCGACGCCCATGCCTGCGGCCGCTCGGTCAATGACCTGGCCCTTGAACAGCTGGGGGTCGAGATTCAGGGATTGCAGCGCGGCGGCAGCGAACTGGCAGTCGATGCCGATACCACGCTGCAGGCCGGCGACACCGTGCGGGTGTCCGGGCCGCTGGCAGCCATCGAGGCCTGCGAGGCCCGATTGCTGGGTGGGTAGAATTCAGTCCTGGCTCACGGCGCCGATCTTGTGAATCGACAGGTCGGCGCCGTAATACTCTTCTTCCTGACTCAGCCGCAGGCCGTGTACGGCCCTGATCAGCCCATACACCGCAAACCCGCCGACCAGTGCCACAACCACACCCAGCGCCGTGCCGATCAATTGGCTGGCCAGGCTGACGCCACCCAGGCCCCCCAGCGCCTGCTGGCCGAAGATCCCGCAGGCAATCCCGCCCCATACGCCGCACAGCCCGTGCAGTGGCCAGACACCCAGCACATCGTCGATCTTCCATTTGCTCTGCACGGCAATGAAGCACCAGACGAACAGGCCGCCCGCCACCACCCCGGTCACCAGCGCCCCCACCGGATGCATCAGGTCGGAACCGGCACAGATCGCCACCAACCCGGCCAACGGGCCGTTGTGCAGGAAGCCCGGGTCATTGCGGCCGATGATCAGCGCCGCCACCGTGCCGCCAACCATCGCCATCAGCGAGTTCACCGCCACCAGGCCACTGACGCCCTGCAAGGTCTGGGCGCTCATCACGTTGAAGCCGAACCAGCCGACGATCAGGATCCACGAGCCCAGCGCCAGGAACGGGATGCTTGACGGCGCGAACGCCACCAGCCGCCCTTCACGGTAGCGCCCCTGGCGCGGCCCCAGCAGCAACACCGCCGCCAGCGCCAGCCAGCCGCCCATGGCGTGCACCACCACGGAGCCGGCGAAGTCATGGAAGCTTGCGCCAAAGCGCGCCAGCAGCCAGGCTTGCAGGCCGAAATTGCCATTCCAGACCAGGCCTTCGAAAAACGGATAGACGAACGCGACGATCAGCGCCGTGGCGCACAACTGCGGGGCAAACTTCGCCCGCTCGGCGATCCCGCCGGAAATGATCGCGGGAATGGCCGCGGCGAAAGTCAGCAGGAAGAAGAACTTCACCAGCCCGTAGCCGTGATCGCCGCTGATCTGTGCCGCCGGCTGCAGAAAGCTCACGCCATAGGCGATCCAGTAGCCGACGAAGAAATACACCAGGGTCGAGATGGCGAAATCGCTGAGGATTTTCGACAGCGCGTTCACCTGGTTCTTCTGGCGTACGGTACCGACTTCAAGAAAGGCGAAGCCGGCGTGCATGAACAGCACCATGATCGCGCCGAGCAGGATGAACAGGGTGTTGGAACCATGGACCAGACTATCCACGGCACTTTGCAAATTTTCCATGGGACGGCAGACCTGAAGTCAGGGAAAGGCACCGCGGCTGTTCGGGACACCGGTTTTTTCGCACTCTATTGGCGCACGCCGGGCAGGCAGCGAACCGCTTTGGCGCAGCACGAAAAACAGGCTCGGTGGCCGCTTCGGTTTTTTCCGCGTGTTTCGATTATTTGAGGTAAGGTTTTCGTGGTGCGCGCCCATAAACGCCCGGATACGGCGCACGGGCCCGCGACCACGCACCAGCACACAGCAAAAGCTGTACCAGTCGATTGCAGTGAACCTTCGGACAAGGCCCGCACTCGAACCTTTCACACGCCTCTCAAGGAGATATGCCCCTATGGCCCGCAATCCGGCAAAGACTGCTCAGGAAATATTGATGGCGGATTTTCAGACCCTGGTCAGCGACGCCGAGCGTTTGCTGGAACACACCGCGGGCCTGGCCGGCGAACAGGCTGACGAGCTGCGCGCGCAGATTCACGACAGCCTGTCGAAAGCCCGGGAGACCCTGCAGTTGACCGAGGCGACTCTGCGTGAGCGGAGCAAGGAAGCCGTGGTCGCGGCCGAAGACTATGTCCAGGCCAACCCCTGGCAATCGGTGGGCATCGCCGCCGGCCTCGGTTTTATCGTCGGCCTGCTGGTGACACGGCGCTGATCATGGCTATCGACGAAGCGCAAAACACCGGCTCCTCCAGCCGGCGCCTGGGTGCCGCCGTCCTCGGCCTGCTGCACAGCCATATCGAGCTGTTCGGCATCGAGCTGCAGGAACAGAAGGCCCGCACCGTCAGCCTGCTGCTGTTCGCCGGGCTGGCGCTGGTCTTCGCCCTGCTGCTGCTGATCGGCCTGTCGGCACTGGTGCTGATCCTGGTCTGGGACACCTACCGCCTGGCCGGCATCATCGGCTTGTGCGTCTTCTACAGCCTGGCCGCCCTGTTCTGTGGCCTGCGCCTGAAGGCGGCCGTCTTCGATGAGTCCTCTCCCTTCCACGCCACGCTCGAAGAGCTGGCCAACGACCGCAAGCGACTGCTGCCATGAGCCTGCCAGAACTGCCACAAGGCAACTCCCGCCGGGAGATGCGCAAGGCACTGATCCGCCTGCGCATGGAAATGCATCGACAGGAAATCCGCCACGAATCCCGGCAACTGCTGGAACCGTTGCAGCGCGTGCGCGGGCTGGGCCGCAACTGGCAGGAAAACCTCGGCATCAAGCATGCCCCCCTGTGGGGTATCGCCGTGGTCACACTGCTGGGCTTCCTTGGCGGCAAGGGCGCCAAGGGTGCCGGGGTGGGCGGTCTGTCCCGCCTGGTGCGCCTGGGCACCAGCCTGCTGCCGCTGATCAGGCTGGTCATGCAGGGCTCATCCGGAAAACGTTGACGGCGGTGGAGCTGGCTGCATTCTTGCAAAGATAACTGATCGAACAATAACCGCCGGTTGTTTTCGGCGGTTGGCGACCCCGCTGCCTGCCCACGAGCCACCAGCCGACAAACCGCCTCAGGAGGCTCCGTGATCGACGGGCAACCGCTCGCTTGCTTTCAGCCATTCATCGATACCGCGACGGGGCGCATAGCCGGCGTCGAGGTCCTGGGCCGCCTGCGCCAGGCGAACGGGCAACTGGTCTCCGTCGGCCCCCTGTTCAGCGACCCGCTGACACCCGCAGCAGACCTGCTGGACCTCGACCGGCAACTGCGCGATGACGCCCTGAGCCGGCTGCACGAAGCCCCGCCAGAGTGGTTTCTGAGCCTCAACATATCGCCTCGCTGGATCAGCCTGTTGACACCGGGCCAGGCCCTGCCGAGCCTGCAACAATTGCAACGGCACGGCGTGGACCCGGCCCGCATCGTCTTCGAGATCACCGAACTGGATGGCGACAGCCAGCAACTGTCCCAGGTGGTCGAGCGCTATCGCCAGGCCGGCGCCCGGATCGCCATCGACGACTTCGGTGCCGGCTACTCGCAACTGGATCGGGTACTGGCCCTGCAGCCGGATATTCTCAAGCTCGACATGCGCCTGTTCCAGGCGGCGGCCCGTGGCGGACCGAGCAGCGAGGTGGTCAAGGCGCTCGCGCAGATGGCGGAAAAGACCGGCTGCTGGATCATTGCCGAAGGGGTCGAAACCGAGGAAGAGTTGAACTTCGCCCTCGAATGCGGTTCACGCTATGTTCAGGGTTATCTGTTCGCCAAGGCCGAACAGGCGTTTTTCCCCAGCGACAGGTTCGTCAGGCAATTCGCCGAACTGCGCGAACGCTATGTCCAGCGCAAGCTCGCCGAGCGCGCGCAGTTGATGAAGCTGCGCCAGCAACTGGGTGAACTGATGGGCATCCTCCAGGCCTGGGCCCAGGCGCAGGCCCCCCTCAGCCAACTGCCACGGCTGGACAGCTACCCCTGGCTGCTGCGTTTCTACCAGTGCGACCGCCACGGCACGCAACTCACACCCAACGTGGAATGGCGCAACCAGGCCTGGCAGGCCGACAACAGCTATGTGGGCCACAACTGGTCATGGCGCCCGTACTTCTATCACCTGCTCGCCGAAGGCTGGGATGGGCGGCGCCTGACGCTGTCCGGCACCTACCGCGACGCCACCACCAACCAGTACTGCCTGACCGCCGGGCAATTCTTCGACGATGGCCGGCGCCTGCTGCTCATCGATATCGATGCCGCCATCCTCTAGGGGCCTGCGTGGCTGATTCGCCCGGTTGAATCGCATTCACCGCAAAGACCACCCGGATTTGCCCCACCTTGCCAGTTTTTGCTTGCAGGCGCGCCAGCTAACCGGGAAGCTGGCGGTTCGATCATTCGACGGAGGGAACCCGCCTTGGACTGGCAAACCCTGCTTAACCGCGAACGCCTGGGCAAGCCCCTGTACAGCCCGCAAGAGCTGGGCCGCAGCCCTTTCCACAAGGACCACGACCGTATCATCTTCTCCGGGGCATTCCGCCGCCTGGGCCGCAAGACCCAGGTACATCCGGTTTCGAGCAACGATCATATCCACACCCGCCTGACCCACTCGCTGGAAGTCAGTTGCGTCGGCCGCTCCCTGGGCATGCGGGTCGGCGAAACCCTGCGCAGCGCCCTGCCCGACTGGTGCGAACCGAGCGACCTGGGGATGGTCGTGCAGTCGGCCTGTCTGGCCCATGACATCGGCAATCCGCCTTTCGGCCATTCCGGCGAGGATGCGATCCGCCACTGGTTCCAGCAGGCCGCCGGCCGCGGTTGGCTGGACGACATGAGCATCGCCGAGCGGGCCGACTTCCTCAACTTCGAGGGCAATGCCCAGGGTTTCCGGGTGCTGACTCAGCTTGAGTACCACCAGTTCGACGGTGGCACCCGGCTGACCTACGCCACCCTCGGCACCTACCTCAAGTACCCCTGGAGCGCCCGTCACGCCGACTCGCTGGGCTACAAGAAGCACAAGTTCGGCTGCTACCAGAGCGAGCTGCCGATCCTCGAGCAGATCGCCCACAAGCTCGGCCTGCCGCAACTGGAGGAACAACGCTGGGCCCGGCACCCGCTGGTGTACCTGATGGAGGCTGCCGACGACATCTGCTACGCGCTGATCGACCTGGAAGACGGCCTGGAGATGGACCTGCTCGACTATGAACAGGTCGAATCGCTGCTGCTCGACCTGGTCGGTGACGATCTGCCGGAAACCTATCGACTGCTGGGCCCGCAGGACTCGCGTCGACGCAAACTGGCGATTCTGCGTGGGAAGGCCATCGAACACCTGACCAATGCCGCCGCCAGGGCCTTCGTCGAGCAGCAGGACGCCCTGCTGGCGGGAACCCTGCCGGGCGACCTGGTCGAACACATGCACGGTCCGGCCAAGCGTTGCGTGCTCAACGCCAAGGACATCGCCCGCAAAAAGATCTTCCAGGACAAACGCAAGACGCTGCACGAAATCGGCGCCTACACCACCCTGGAGATTCTCCTGAATGCCTTCTGCGGTGCCGCCCTGGAGCAGCACGGCGGGCGTACGCCGTCGTTCAAGAACCGGCGGATTCTCGATCTGCTCGGCAACAACGCGCCCAATCCCGACTGGCCGCTGCACGCCTCGTTCCTGCGCATGATCGACTTCATCGCCGGCATGACCGACAGCTACGCCAGTGAAATGGCCAGGGAAATGACCGGACGCTCCAGTCCCCAGTAACCTTGCCCCGCTCGCCTTCGGCAAGGACTGCAGCCCTTGCCGAAGCCCCCCCTACGTCGCGCGGAGAAAGCCTACATTGGCCGCGGAATCCGCTGATGGAGCTTTCGTTCGACCCACTGAAATAATCCATTACCCTCTTAGTCTGCCGCCTGGACTCAATCCATCCCCTCGCTCAACAGGCCCCTCTTCAGGATCGACACCTCACCGCCTGCACCTGAGGCCTTGTTCGAAACAGGTAGCCCGCCTGGAAAATTACATGCCCAAAGAAAATCTGCGCGTATTGCTGGTGGAGGATCACCCCTTTCAACTGGTCGCTACGCAGAGCCTGCTCAACAGCTACGGCTTCCACCACCTCACCCCGGCCGCCAACGCAACCGAAGCCCTGCGGGCGATGGAAGCCGTGCCAACGCCCTTCGACCTGATGCTCTGCGACCAGTGCCTGCCCGATATACCGGGGCTCGAACTGATCCACACCGCCAGTCAGCGCGGCAAGATCAGGCAGGCTATCCTGCTCAGCAGTCTCAGCCTCGACGAACTGTGGGCACTCAACCAGAGCGCATTGCTGCGCCATCTCCCTCTGCTGGGCTGCCTGAGCAAGCCGCTCAACGGCCTGGCGCTGAAAAACATATTGGGCTCACGCTGCGTCCGATAGAAAACAGCATCTTTTGTCAGACGAATGTCTTGGCAACTGTCACTAATATCGTGATTGCCAGCCAACAGAACTGCAGAATCAAGCCTATCCATACGTAGGAATTATCCGAAATACTATTAAACACCTACAAACAGCCAAGCCCTTTTAATAACAAAAAACTATAAAAGCAGGAAACACACCCCTCCATGTATCCTCAGAATGTAAGTCGACAGCTCAATTAAAGTAGGAATATTCCTATACAGCTTCTGTAGGCATCTCTATTCATGCGTCCCGGGAGACAAGTGAGCTAATGTGCGCGCTTTCTACGCAGCTCGTATGGGATTTATTATGAATTCGGTTTTTATCGTCGACGACCACCCCGTTGTCCGTCTTGCCATTCGCATATTGCTGGAACAGGAAGATTGTTATGAAATAGTCGGTGAGACGGATAATGGTGTCGACGCCATGCAGATGGTCCGCGAATGCATGCCGGACCTCGTCATTCTCGACGTCAGCATCCCCAAGCTGGACGGCCTGGAAGTGCTGGCCCGCCTGGACGGCATGAACCTGTCGCTGAAAACCCTGGTACTGACCGGGCAGTCTCCCTCGCTGTTCGCCATTCGCTGCATGCAATCGGGCGCTGCAGGCTATGTTTGCAAGACCGAAGATCTGGGCGAACTGATGAGTGCGGTGAAAGCGGTATTATCCGGCTACAATTACTTTCCCAGCCAGGCATTGATCAGCGGCCGAAAAGATGAAGCGATCAATCCGGAAATGGAACTCTTCAAACTGGTCAACGACCGGGAACTGATGGTATTGCAACTGTTCGCCCAGGGCAGGACAAACAAGGAAATCGCCAAGGGCATGTTCCTCAGCAACAAGACCGTCAGCACTTACAAGAAACGCCTGATGCAGAAACTGAAAGCCAAGACCCTCGTCGAACTGATCGAAATGGCCAAACGCAACGCGGTAGTGTGAGAAGACGGATGCCCACGCGCTTGAAGGATTATCTGACAATCATCACGGGAATGCTCCTGTGTCTGTCAGCGCATGCAATACCCGGCGATGTGACCCACTTCGCCCTGCTCAGCCGTTCGAATGCTGGACACATGGAGGTGCAGCTCGACAAGGAACAGCGCCGCTGGATACAGGACAGGCGCGTGCTGGTACTGGGCACCTCCTCCCCGGACTATCCACCGTTCGACATCACCGCCAGCGGGCGTGACTACGAAGGCATCACGGCGGACTACGCGGGGATTCTTTCCGGCGCACTTGGCCTGCCGGTCAAGGTGCACAGCTTCGCCAGCCGGGAGCAAGCCATCCAGGCCCTCGAGAACGGACAGATCGATCTGCTGGGGAGCGCCAACGGCTTCGAGGCCGTCAACAAGAACATCGCGCTATCGATTCCCTATGCCGTCGACCAGCCGGTACTGGTCACCCGCGAGGGCGAAACCCGCTCGCTCACCGACGGTCTGGCCGGCATGCGCCTGAGCATGGTCTATCACTACCTGCCACTGGACGAGATAAAGGCGCAGTATCCCGAGGCGATCATCCAGTTCTATCCCTCCTACCTCAATGCCATCAACGCCGTCGCCTTCGACCAGGCCGATGTGTTCCTGGGCGACACCATCTCGACCCACTACCTGATCAACAAGGGCTACCTGCGCAACGTGAAAATGGCCAATTTCGGCAAACATGAAGCCTACGGTTTCAGTTTTGCCGTGCGCGGCGACGAACCGTTGCTGTTGGGTATCGTCAACAGCATTCTCAGGGCCATCCCCACCGGTGAGCGCGAGAGCATCGCGCAACGCTGGAGTGCCGGCAGCGATATCCTGCTGACCGATCACAAGCTGCAACTGAGCCCTCGCGAAGAGCAGTGGCTCAAGGCCAATCCGCTGGTGCGCGTGGTAGTCAACGAGGCCCTGGCGCCGATCACCTTCTTCGACGCCGACGGCAACTTTCGCGGGGTGACGGCCGACCTGCTGGAACTGATCCGCCTGCGTACCGGCCTGCGTTTCGAAATCCAGCGGGCACGCAGCGTGGATGACATGATCGGCCGAATCGGCAGCGGCAAGGCCGATGTGATCGCGGCCATCAGCCCGACCAATGCCCGGGAAGAGCTGCTGCATTTCAGCCGTCCCTACATGGAGAACTCCTTCGTCCTGCTCACCGCGAAAGGCAAGGACAGCCCGATCAATCTCGAGCAGATGGAGAACAAGCGCCTGGCAATCACCCGCGGCAATGCACTGATCGACTACCTGCGCCGCGAATTCCCGGGGATCCGCCTGGTGGAGACCGACGACGGCCTCAAGGCGGCCGAACTGCTCGCCCAGGGCCAGGTGGAGGGTGCGGTCGGCTCGCTGGTGATCGCCAACTACCTGATCGCCTCGCAGATATTCGACGACCGCCTGCAGATCAGCGCCACCATCGGTACCCAGCAGGCGGTCTTCGCCCTGGCCACCGCCCGCGGCGCCACCGAACTCGGTTCGATCCTCGACAAGGCCCTGCTGAGCATCGCCCCGGACGAACTGGGTATCGTCAACAGCCGCTGGCGCGGCTACACCCCGGCCTCCGACAGCTACTGGCGCAACTATCACCGCCTGATCATCCAGATCATCGTCGGTGCCAGTGTGCTGTTGCTGCTATCGCTGACCTGGAATGCCTACATGCGAAGGCAGATCAGGCAGCGCCAGTTGGCGGAACGGGCATTGAGCGACCAGTTCGAATTCATGCGTGCGCTGGTCAACGGCACTCCTCACCCGATCTACGTGCGCGACCGCCAGGGCCTGCTGCAGACCTGCAACGACAGCTACCTGGAAGCCTTCTCGGCGAAGCTGGAAGACCTGGTCGGCAAAAGCGCGCTGGAAGGTGCACGCGCCCTCGGCAACGAACAGGAGGCCAGCGAATACCAGGCCGACTACCTGCGGGTGATCGAGGACGGCACGCCGCTGATCTGCGACCGCACACTGCATATCAGGGGCCGTGAGCTGACCATCTATCACTGGATACTGCCCTACCGGAACTCACTGGGTGAGGTGCAGGGCATCATCGGCGGCTGGATCGACGTCAGCGAACGACGCCAACTGCTCGAGGACCTGCGCAGTGCCAAGGAACAGGCCGATGACGCCAACCGGGCCAAGAGCACCTTCCTGGCGACCATGAGCCATGAGATCCGCACGCCGATGAACGCCGTGATCGGCATGCTGGAACTGACCCTGAAGCGCGCCGACCAGGGGCATCTGGATCGCCCGGCCATCGAGGTCGCGTACAACTCGGCCAAGGACCTGCTGGAACTGATCGGCGATATTCTCGACATCGCCCGCATCGAGTCCGGCCGCCTCAGCCTGTCCCCCGAACGGGTCAACCTGGAGGAGCTGGCGGAATCGGTGGTCCGCGTCTTCGATGGCCTGGCGCGCCAGAAAAGCCTGAGCCTGGTCATGAAGGAAACGCTCCGGGAGCAGCCCTGCGATGTGCTGGTCGACCCGCTGCGCTTCAGACAGATTCTGTCCAACCTGGTCAGCAACGCCATCAAGTTCACCGAGCAGGGCCGGATCAGCATCGACCTGGCCATCCAGCCCACCGAAGTGGCGCAACGGGTAACGGTGCGACTGCGGGTCGAAGACACCGGTATCGGCATCAGCCAGGCCGACCAGGAACGCCTGTTCCAACCCTTCGCCCAGGCCGACAACTCCGGCCAACTGGCCCGCAGTGGTGCCGGGCTGGGGCTGGTGATCTGCCGCAGCCTCTGCGAAATGATGGGAGGAACACTGACCCTTGCCAGCGTTCCCGGCCAGGGCACCCAGGTGACCGTGACCCTTGAACTGGACAGCCTGGAACCGCTGCAAGGGCCGATCGAGCGCGAGACGGAGCTGCCCCCGGCCCTGCATGAACTGAATGTACTGGTGGTCGACGACCATCCCGCCAACCGCCTGCTGATGTGCCAGCAACTGGGTTACCTCGGTCATCGCTACAGCACCGCGCAGAACGGCGCCAGCGGCCTGCAGATCTGGAAAGACGGACACTTCGACCTGGTGATCGTCGATTGCAACATGCCGGTCATGAACGGCTATGACCTGACCCGCCAACTGCGCGACCATGAAACGGCACTGGCGCGCCCGCGTTGCACGGTGTTCGGTTTCACCGCCAATGCCCAGCCGGAAGAACGCAGCCGCTGCCTGCAGGCCGGAATGGACGACTGTCTGTTCAAGCCGATCAGCCTGACCGCGCTGAGCAGGAAACTGGCCGACCTGCGTGCCGTGCCCTTCAACCCACCGTTCAGCATCGAAGGCCTGAACGCCCTGACCGGTGGCGAGCCGCAACTGATACGCCGGCTGCTGGACGAATTGCTCAGCAGTTGCCAGGCCGACCGGCAGGAATTGCAGGGATTGCCATTGGGGCACGGCATGACGGCCTTCATCGACCTGGCGCACAAGATCAAGGGCGCGGCCCGCATCATTCAGGCCGCCACGCTGGTCGAGCAGTGCGAAAGCCTGGAAGCCGCCGGCGAACGGAACGCCCCGGCGAGCACGATCGAAAGTACCCGCGAGGCAGTCGTCCGGACCCTGGCGACACTGGAAGAGGCCCTCCGGAAGTACCTTGGCGAACTGGATAAAAAAAAATCCACGCAGGATGACGCCGGCCACCAGACAAATCCCCCCGAAATGGAGTAAAACAGCCTGGGCTGGGCACTTCCCTGCGCAGCCCCACCTCAGGCAGGGCCATACGGAAAATGCGACCGCCAGCCTTTTCGGCGAACCATTGACTGCCCCTGGCTGCTGAGCAGTGCACCGCATCACCAAGGAGATAGCTGCGATGCCCAGTTCGATGCCCGTCCAGCAGCGCCGGTTCCCCCTGCACATCCACATCAGCATCCTGTTCACCTGCCTGCTGTTGCTGACCGGCACCCTGTTGGGGATCTTCAATTACCAGCACACCACCCGCATCATCCTCTCCAGCAGCGAAAAACTCTTCGGCAAGATCCAGGAAGATGTCCAGCTGGACCTGCAGCACACCTACCAGCCGATTCGCCACCTGCTAAGCCTGCTGGCCATCGACCCCTGCAACTCGGCCACCACCCTGGCAGAACGCCTGGCCCTGCTGCGGCCCTTTACCCAGGCACTCAACGACAACCCCAACCTCGCCTCGCTGTACCTGGGCTATACCGACGGTGACTTCTTCATGGTCCGACCGCTGCGCGACCCGGCGCTGCGGGCCTACGTCAAGGGGCCGGAGAACGCGGCCTTCCAGGTCTGGAGCATCGAGCGCAATGCCGGCAAGGGCAGCCTGCAGTCGCAATCGCTGTTCTACGATGCCAACCTGAACCTGATCAGCCGCCAGGAAAACCCCGAGGAGATCTACGACCCACGCAGCCGCGCCTGGTTCGACACCGCCCTGGGCGGCACTGGCCAGATCACCACCGAACCCTATGTATTCTTCTCGACCCACAATATCGGTACCACACTGGCCCGACGCAGTTCCCCGACGGTGGTGGTGGCCGCCGACCTGACCCTGGAGGACCTGTCGGCCACCCTGGGCAAACACAAGGTCACCCCCGATACCGAGATCGTCCTGTTCGACGACCAGGGCAATGCGGTGGCCTACCCCGACTACGGCAAGCTGACCGCCCAGGGCGGCGATCGACTGACGCCGGTCCGCGAGTTGAGCCCGGCACTGCAACAGTTCATGGACCCGGCCAACCCGTCCGGCCGCCACATGCGCACCCGCGATCGGCAGTGGATCGTCGCCCGCAGCAATCTCGCCGAAGGCGGCCCGACCGGGCTGCACCTGGCCCTGCTGGTACCGGAGGATCAATTGCTGGCCGATGCCTACCGGCTGCGCTGGCAAGGCGCGCTGCTGACCCTGGCGACGCTGCTGCTCTGCCTGCCGCTGGGCTGGCTGACCTCCAGGATCCTGGTCAAGCCGCTGCATGCGCTGGTGCGCGAAGCCGATGCGATCCGCAGCTTCAACTTCAACTACCCGGCCACCCCGAACTCGCCGGTACTGGAAGTCGACCAGTTGACCGTATCGATGAGCCGCATGAAAGGGACCCTGGCCAGCTTCTTCGAGATATCCGCCAGCCTGTCGGCGGAAACCCGCTTCGAGCAGTTGCTGCAACTGGTACTCAACGAAACCATAAAGATCGGCCAGGCCCGGGCGGGCCTGCTCTATCTGGTCAACGGCGAGAACCGCCGACTGGAGCCCCAGGCGCTGATCATCGACGGTATCCAGCACCCCCCGCAGCAGTTCGACATCCGCAGCGACGCCGCCACGGACAGCCGACGCGCGGACTGGCTGAGCCGGCTCGACAGCCACAACAGCACGGTCAGCACCCTCGGTTTCGAGCAGGCCGATGACTTGCAACGGGTGATGATCGCCCTGGAAACGCCGCGCATTCACCTGATCGGCATCCGCCTGCACAACCGCCATGGCGAAACCGTGGGGGTCCTGGCGCTGCTGCTGCCCGACAGCGGCACCGAAGCCGACCTGGAAAACCTCAAGCCCGACCGCATCGCCTTCATCAGCGCGGTGTCCGGCACGGCAGCGGCGTGCATCGAGAGCCAGCACCTGCAGGTCAGGCAGAAGCAACTGCTCGATGCGTTCATCCAGCTGCTGGCAGGCGCCATCGACGCCAAGAGCCCCTATACCGGCGGCCATTGCCAGCGCGTACCGGTGCTCACCCAGATGCTGGCCAGGGCCGCGGCCGCCAGCGAGCAGCCGGCGTTCCGTGACTACAACCCTTCGGAGGACGAGTGGGAGGCCCTGCATGTGGCGGCCTGGCTGCATGATTGCGGCAAGGTCACGACGCCGGAATATGTGGTCGACAAGGCGACCAAGCTGGAGACCCTCCACGATCGCATCCACGAAGTACGTACGCGTTTCGAAGTGCTCAAGCGTGATGTCTGGATCGACTATTGGCAGACCCGCGCCACCACCGCTGCCGAGGAGCAGGCGCTTGCCGTTTCACGGGACGCCCGCCTGAGCGCACTGGACGACGATTTCGCCTTTGTCGCCCAGTGCAACCTGGGCAGCGAGGCCATGGCCGAGGCCGACCTGGAGCGGCTGCGCAAGATTGCCCAGCACACCTGGAGCCGCACCCTGGATGATCGTCTCGGCGTGTCCTGGGAAGAACACCGGCGCCAGGAACGCACCCCGGCACCCACCCTGCCCGTCACCGAGTACCTGCTGGCCGACAAGCCCGAGCACCTGTTCGAACGCAGCGACAGCGAACGGATGCCGGCCGACAATCCCTGGGGCTTCCAGCTCGATGTCCCGCCCTGCAAGTTCAACCGCGGCGAGCTGTACAACCTGAGCATCACCCGCGGCACCCTGACCCGCGAAGAGCGCTACATCATCAACGATCACATGGTGCAGACCATCATCATGCTCAGCCGCCTGCCCTTCCCCGGCCATCTGTCGATGGTCGCGGAAATCGCCGGCGGTCATCACGAGAAGATGGACGGGACCGGTTACCCGAAACGCCTGAGGCGCGAGCAGATGAGCCTGCCGGCGCGGATGATGGCGATCGCCGATATCTTCGAGGCACTGACCGCCGCCGACCGGCCCTACAAGAAGGCCAAGTCGCTGAGCGAGGCGCTGAACATCATGGCCGCGATGTGCCGCGATGCCCATATCGACCCACAATTGTTCGAGCTGTTCATGCAGGAGGAGATCTACCTGCAATATGCCAACAGCTATCTGCAGCCCCAGCAGATCGATGCGATCGACGTACCGGGGCTGCTGGCCAAGGCCGGTCTGAAGGCCTGAGGCCGCGTCAGCAGTCGGTCAGGCGGAGGAAGATCGCCGCCAGTTGCTCGATGCCCGCCTGGTCTTCGACGGTGAAGCGGGCCAGGCGTGGACTGTCGAGATCGAGCACGCCGATCAGACGGCCCTCCTTGACCAGTGGCACCACCAGTTCACTGTTCGAGGCGCTGTCACAGGCGATATGCCCGGGGAACGCATGCACGTCCTCCACCCGCTGGGTCTGCCGGCTGGCCGCCGCCGCACCGCAGACCCCACGCCCGAAGGGAATGCGAACACAGGCGATCTGTCCCTGGAACGGGCCGAGCACCAGCTCGCCGTCGCGGTTGAGGTAGAAACCGGCCCAGTTCAGATCCTCCAACTGGTTGAACAGAAACGCCGAGAACTGCGCCGAGTTGGCGATGAAATCGCGCTCGTCCGCCAACAGCGACTCCAACTGCGCACAGAGCAGCCCGTAGCCGTCCAACCCTGCGCCAGCCTTTTGCAAATCAATCATGGTGCCTGCTCCAACAACTTCAATCCAACCCAATACCGCGCAAACTGATAGGCGCAGCGACCGTTGCGGTTACCCCGCCCGGTGGCCCAGCGTACCGCCAGAACATCCAGTTCGTCATCACGCTGCCACGCAAGGCCGGCCTTGCGCGCCAACTCGCCGATCCAGTGCTCGACCACGCTGAGGTAGTGCTCCTGGGTGAACGGATAGAACGACAGCCACAAGCCGAACCGATCGGAAAGGGCGATCTTGTCCTCCACCGCTTCGCTCGGGTGCAGCTCGCCATCGACGCGTTTCCAGTTCTCGTTGTCACTCTCCTTCTCCGGCACCAGGTGCCGGCGGTTCGACGTGGCGTACAGCAACACGTTGTCCGGAGCCTGCTCCAGCGAACCATCGAGCACGCTCTTGAGCACCCGGTAGTCACCCTCGCCGGACTCGAACGAAAGATCGTCGCAGAACAGCACGAAACGCTGCGGCAGCCTGGTCAGTTGCTCCACCACCCGCGGCAGATCCGCCAGGTGGTCGCGCTCGATCTCGATCAGGCGCAGGCCGGCACCGGCATGTTCGGCCAGCAGGGCCCGCACCAGCGACGACTTGCCGGTGCCACGCGAACCCCAGAGCAGGGCATGGTTGGCCGGCAGGCCGTCGATGAACTGCCGGGTATTGCGGGCCAGTTGTTCACGCTGCTTGTCGACGCCGATCAGGTCGGACAGGCGCATGTCCAGGCTGACCTCGAGCGGCAACAGAAACCCCGTGCGACCTTCGCGCTGCCAGCGGGCCGCCAGGCAACGATCCCAGTCGATCACCTGGCGGGTGGCGGGCAACAGCGGTTCCAGACGGGAAAGGAACGCGTCGGCGCGCTCCAGAAAGGCATTCAATCGAGCATCCACGACTTTTCCTCGGGCAAGTTCACACTCATGATGTCGCGTCGGCGCCACAGGGCGCTTGAAAATCAAGCAGGCTGTCTCGGCAAACACCCGATCAGGGCGCCACCACTTGTCTGCCGGTGCTATCGAAGGATCAGCTATGCTTGCCCGGCGAAGGGAAACGAATGTGGTACATCATCCCATGGATATAAAATTCACCCAGCGCTTGTCCTACAAGCAAGCCCGATCGACCGTGGTGGTCGGGTTCATTCTGGGGACGCTGCTCAGCCTGCTGCAGATCGGTCTCGATTATGCCAGCGAAAACGCCTCCATCAATCGTGAAATCCTTTCGCTGCTGGAAATCAGCCACAATCCCGCCTCACGGATCGCCTACAACATCGATGCCGAACTGGCCCAGGAACTGGCGCTGGGGCTGCTGCACTCGCCAGCGGTGCTGCGGGCAAAACTGACCGACAACAACAATGCGGTGCTGGCCAGCGTCGAGCGGCCCCGCCAGGATGGCCGCTACCGGGCGATCAGCGACTTTCTCTTCGGCGCCGACCGGCAGTTCGAGGACCGCCTGTTCCTCGACCACCTGCCGAACGAATCCCTCGGCGTCCTGCACCTGGATGTCGACACCTATACCTTCGGCATCCGTTTCCTCAAACGCGCCGAAATCAGCCTGCTCAACGGGTTGATCCATGGCCTGATCCTGACCGGCATCCTCCTGGCACTGTTCTACGTGATGCTGACCAAGCCCCTGGTCAGGGTCATCGATGCGCTGGCCAGCACCCAGCCGGGAGCCCCCCGGCAAGCGCGACTGGAGTTTCCACCCGGCCATGAAAAGGACGAGATCGGTGTACTGGTCAAGGTTGCCAACCAGCAGTTCGACATCATGGCCACCGAGATCCAGCAGCGGCGCAACGCCGAAAACCGCCTGACCGACTACCTCGGGCAACTGGAAAACATCGTCTCGGCCCGGACCACCGAACTCAAGGCGATCAACGCCCGCCTGAGCCAGTCCAACCAGGAGCTGGAAGTGGCCCGCAGTACGGCGCTGAACATGGCCCAGGCACGCTCGGCCTTCCTGGCCAACATGAGCCATGAAATCCGTACGCCGTTGAACGGCCTGCTCGGCATGATCGCGCTGTCGCTCGACAGCTCGCTGAATGCCGAGCAACGCCAGCAACTGTCGATTGCCCACGACTCGGGAAAGGTCCTGGTGGAACTGCTCAACGATATCCTCGACCTGTCGAAGTTCGACGCCGGGCAACTGGAGCTGGAACGGATCCCCTTCGATCTCGGCGCACTGATCGAGGATACCGCCAACCTGCTCTCGCAGAATGCCGCCCCCAGCGTCGAGCTGGCCTGCCTGATCGAGCCGCAGTTCCCCGCCCTGGTGCTGGGCGACCCGACCCGGGTTCGGCAGATCGTCAGCAACCTGCTGTCCAACGCCCTGAAGTTCACCCGCTTCGGTCGCGTCGACGTACGCCTGACGGCCCGCGACGACGGCGTGCGGATCGAAGTCTGCGACACCGGTATCGGCATCGCCCAGGAAGCCCAGGCGAAGATCTTCCAGCCATTCACCCAGGCCGGCGCCGGCATCACTCGCCAGTACGGCGGTACCGGGCTCGGCCTGGCCCTGACCTACAACCTTTGCGAAGCGATGAAGGGCCGCCTGACCATCAGTTCCGAAGTCGGCTTCGGCAGCCAGTTCTGCGCCGAACTGCCGCTGCCCTGCCACACCCCCGCCGCCCCGCCGAAGCCGCTCAACGGCCGGATCATCGCGGTCAGTTCCGCAGGCAGCGGCCTGAGCGAACTGCTCGACAACCAGTTGCCGGCCTGGGGCCTGCAATACAAGCGCTACGGGATCGACGACAGCCTGGCCGGCCTGCAGATCGACCTGCTGATCACCGACTGCCCCGAATGCCTGTTCGGCCTGCGACCGGCCATCACCGCACCGATCCTGCTGGTGACCGCCTACGGCAACTTCATGCCCACCGAGGAGGCCAGCGCCCTGGCTCCCCTGCAACAACAGGCACGCCCCCTGGCGCGGAATGCGCTGTACCAGATCCTGCAGCGCACCCTGCAAGTGGATGACCCCGAGGCTCAATCGGTCCAGGCCCAGGACAGCCCGCCCCAGCGGCGCGGCCGGATCCTGTTGGTCGAGGACAACCCGGTCAACCAACTGGTCGCCAAGGGCATGCTCGGCAAGCTGGGCTGCGAGGTGACCGTGGCGGCCCATGGTGGCGAAGCGCTGAGCCAGCTGGAGCAGCAGGATTTCGACATGGTGCTGATGGATTGCAACATGCCGGTCATGGATGGCTACGAGGCCAGTCGGCAGATCCGCCGCAGCGGACGCTGGCCGAACCTGCCGATCGTGGCCCTGACCGCCAACGCCATGCCCGAGGAGCGCGAACGCTGCCGGGCAGCGGGCATGAACGACTACCTGGCCAAGCCGTTCCGCCGCGAGGAACTGATGGCGTTGCTCGAACTCTGGGTCGCGCCGCAGATCACCTGACGTACGCCAGCAACTGGTCCAGACCGTCGCGCAGTTGATCGAGCCGAGCCAGATCGATACCGCTGTCACAGAGCAGTTGCGCCTTGAGCGGCGCAACCTGCTCGCGCAGTGCCCAACCGGCCGGGGTCAGGCTCAGGTGCACCTCGCGCTCGTCATCGGGCGAGCGCCGGCGCTGTACCAGTTCCATCTGCTCCAGGCGCTTGAGCAACGGCGTCAGCGTCCCCGAATCGAGCAGCAGCCTTTCGCCCAGCGCCTTGACCGTGGGCTGCTGCGGCGCACTGTCGTGCCACTCCCACAGCACCAGCATCGCCAGGTACTGTGGATAAGTCAGTCCCAAGCGGTCGAGCATCGGCTTGTAGCCACGGATCACCGCCCGCGACGCCGCATAGAGCTTGAAGCACAGCTGGCGGTCGAGCCGCAGCGAATCGGCGGGCAGATCATTCATGCTCGAGCAGGTCTTCGATCTCGCGGACCATGTCATCGGGCTTGGTCAGCGGGGCAAAACGCTTGACCACCTTGCCATCGCGGCTGATCAGGAACTTGGTGAAGTTCCACTTGATGCGCTCGGAGCCCAGCAACCCGGGAGCGTCCTTCTTCAGTTGCACGAACAGCGGGTGTGCCCCGGCACCATTGACCTCGATCTTCTTGAACAGCGGGAAGCTGACGCCATAGTTCAGCTCGCAGAATTCGGAAATCGCCGCTTCGTTGCCCGGCTCCTGCTTGCCGAACTGGTTGCAGGGAAAACCGAGGACCACCAGCCCCTGGTCCTTGTAGTGCTGCCAGAGCGCTTCGAGCCCCTTGTACTGCGGGGTGAAACCGCACTTGCTGGCGGTGTTGACCACCAACAGGGCCTTGCCGGCGAAGTCGGCGAGAGTCTTCTGCTCGCCCTTGATAGTGGTGCACGGGATGTTCAGCAGGTTTGCGCTCATGACGGTTCCTCCATTGAATGCCGATCAAGATAGCGAGCAATTTAATTGCACACAATTCAATTGCTCAAGTTTATATAGGGTCATATTCTTGCCGGATAGCACCAGGCCTGCGGCAACTCCCCCACCAGGCCCGGGACCGTCCTCACCTTCAGCCCTGAACCCGTGGCACCAGGTCCAGGCACACCGAGTTGATGCAGTAACGCAGGCCGGTCGGCGGCGGGCCATCGGGGAACACATGCCCCAGATGCGCATCGCAGCGCGCACAGACCACTTCGGTACGGATCATGCCGTGACTGGTGTCACGGATCTCGATCATCGCACTGTCGGCGATCGGCTCGTAGAAGCTCGGCCAGCCACAACCGGAATCGAACTTGGCCTTCGAATCGAACAGCGGCTCATTGCAGCAGATGCAATGATAGACACCATCGGTCTTGGTGCCATTGTATTTCCCCGAAAACGGCCGCTCCGTGCCTTTCAGGCGACAGACGTTGTACTGCTCCGGATCGAGCATGGCGCGCCATTCGTCCAGGGTTTTCTCCAGCTTTTCCATCATTGCACCTCGGCGGCAGATAAAACCCCGATCTGTACCTTTTCCACGGATCGGGTGGCACGTATGATTGCGCCTCGTTGAACGCCAGTCTGGCACCCGCTTGAACCGCATTCAAATCGGATTTTCCGCAGCGGCGGCAAGGGGCCACGGGACGCGCCGCAAACGCAGTATTGCCACAGCGACCCCAGCGGGTCGCCTGGATCGTCCATTATCGGGATCACATCACCATGCAGGTCAGCAAATCGAACAAGCTCGCCAACGTCTGCTATGACATTCGCGGCCCGGTGCTCAAGCACGCCAAACGCCTGGAAGAGGAAGGCCATCGCATCCTCAAGCTGAACATCGGCAACCCGGCGCCCTTTGGTTTCGAAGCGCCGGACGAAATCCTCCAGGATGTGATCCGCAACCTGCCGACCGCCCAGGGCTACAGCGATTCCAAGGGTCTTTTCAGCGCGCGCAAGGCGGTGATGCAGTACTACCAGCAGAAGCAGGTCGAAGGTGTCGGTATCGAGGACATCTACCTGGGCAACGGCGTTTCCGAGCTGATCGTGATGTCGATGCAGGCCCTGCTCAACAACGGCGACGAAGTGCTGGTCCCGGCACCGGACTATCCGCTGTGGACCGCCGCGGTCAGCCTGTCCGGCGGCAAGGCGGTGCATTACCTGTGCGACGAGCAGGCCAACTGGTGGCCTGACCTGGCCGACATCAAGGCCAAGATCACCCCCAACACCAGGGCCATGGTGATCATCAACCCGAACAACCCGACCGGCGCGGTGTATTCGAAGGAAGTCCTGCTGGGCATGCTCGAACTGGCCCGCCAGCACAACCTCGTGGTGTTTTCCGACGAGATCTACGACAAGATTCTCTACGACGACGCCGTGCACGTCTGCACCGCCTCGCTGGCACCGGACCTGCTGTGCCTGACCTTCAACGGCCTGTCCAAGTCCTACCGGGTCGCCGGCTTCCGCTCCGGCTGGATCGCCATCTCCGGTCCCAAGCACAATGCCCAGAGCTATATCGAAGGCCTCGACATTCTGGCCAACATGCGCCTGTGCGCCAACGTGCCGAGCCAGCATGCGATCCAGACCGCTCTCGGCGGCTACCAGAGCATCAACGACCTGGTGCTGCCACCCGGCCGCCTGCTGGAGCAGCGCAACCGCACCTGGGAACTGCTCAACGACATCCCCGGCGTCAGCTGCGTCAAGCCCATGGGCGCACTGTATGCCTTCCCGCGGATCGACCCCAAGGTCTGCCCGATCCACAACGACGAGAAGTTCGTCCTCGACCTGCTGCTCTCGGAAAAACTGCTGGTGGTGCAGGGTACGGCCTTCAACTGGCCATGGCCGGATCACTTCCGGGTGGTCACCCTGCCACGGGTCGACGACCTGGAGCAGGCCATTGGCCGCATCGGCCACTTCCTGAAATCCTACCGCCAGTAATATCCTACAACCCACGGCGACTCCCGAGTGGCGTCGCCGTGCGGCCCCTCTCTCATCAGCTGTTTTTTGTATGCACATACGTCGTTCGCCGAACTGTTCCGTGCAATGCTGTCAAAGGCTCTGCAACGCAGTTTCCGCGGGCTACGACCGGCTGCGGGAAGAAAAACGCCGACCTTTGTGATTCGGAAATGGCCGGCAGGATTCTACAATCGAGCTGTAGGACACAGTTTGAAATAGTCACCCGGTTGAATAGGCGGTAGCGGCACCTTATATACCCCGCATAAAGCGACATCTTTAGATGAGGAGATACTTTCAACCATGATGCGCATCCTGCTGTTCTTGGCTACCAACCTGGCGGTCGTGCTGATTGCCAGCATCACCCTGAGCCTTTTCGGCTTCAACGGGTTCATGGCGGCCAATGGGGTTGATCTCAACCTCAATCAGCTGCTGATCTTCTGTGCGGTCTTTGGTTTTGCCGGTTCGCTGTTCTCGCTGTTCATATCCAAATGGATGGCGAAGATGAGCACCAGTACCCAGATCATTACCCAGCCACGCACCCGCCACGAGCAATGGCTGCTGCAAACCGTCGAGCAACTGTCCCGTGAAGCCGGGATCAAGATGCCGGAGGTCGGCATCTTCCCGGCCTACGAGGCGAACGCCTTCGCCACCGGCTGGAACAAGAACGACGCGCTGGTCGCGGTCAGCCAGGGTCTGCTGGAGCGCTTCTCGCCCGATGAAGTGAAGGCCGTGCTGGCCCACGAGATCGGTCACGTGGCCAACGGCGACATGGTCACCCTGGCACTGGTCCAGGGCGTGGTGAACACCTTCGTCATGTTCTTCGCGCGGATCATCGGCAACTTCGTCGACAAGGTCATCTTCAAGAACGAAGAAGGCCAGGGTATCGCCTACTACGTGGCGACCATCTTCGCCGAACTGGTCCTGGGCTTCCTCGCCAGCGCCATCGTCATGTGGTTCTCGCGCAAGCGCGAATTCCGTGCCGACGAAGCCGGTGCCAGCCTGGCCGGTACCGCCGCAATGATTGGCGCCCTGCAGCGCCTGCGCGCCGAACAGGGCCTGCCGGTGCACATGCCCGACACGCTGAACGCCTTCGGTATCAACGGCGGCCTGAAGCAGGGCCTGGCCAAGATGTTCATGAGCCACCCGCCGCTGGAAGAGCGTATCGACGCCCTGCGTCGCCGCGGCTGACCGCCACTTGCGGGAGCCTGCCTGCTGGCTCCCACAGGGCACAGTACCCTCAGCCGATCCGGTTCCTCTCCAACCGATACACCCGTTCCTCAAGGCGAGTCACCCCCGCCTTGAGGAACTTCCAGCTCTCACCGAGCACATCCTTCTGCTCTTCCACCTGAACCTCCCACGCCGGCTCCAGCAGACTGCGCACCTCACCGTCGAGGACGGCGAAGGGCGGCCCGTTCAGCAGCGACTGGTCGTAGTCCAGCGTAATCAGCAGGCCCTGGCAGCCGCCGGGCAGAATCCGCGTCAGGTGGCTCGCATAACGTTGGCGCATCTCGGCTGGCAAGGCGATCATCGCAGCCCGGTCATAGAGCGCCGCACAGTCGGCGACGTCCTCGGCGCTCAGAGCGAAGAAATCCCCGCACCAGAGCTGCAGCGACCCGGCCTCGTAGATCCGGAAGCCGCCCTGCTCGCGCACCCGCGGCTGCAACTGACGCTCCAGGAAAAAGTCCTCGACCGCCTTCCTCGACAGCTCGACGCCCAGCACCCGCAATCCCTGCGCCGCCAGCCAGGCCAGATCGAGACTCTTGCCACACAATGGCACCAGCACCCGCCCACCCGGCTCCAACGGCAGGTCCGGCCAGTAGCGCTGCAGATAGGGATTGACCTGATCCAGATGAAAGCCGATCTGGCCGAGCTCCCAGCGTTTGTGCCAAAACTCAGGCTGCATGTTTAACCCCAATAATTCGATCAGAATCCACTAAAACTTATATTAGATTTAGATCAATGTTTTGAATGAAGATGGTGCCATCTTAACGCTCAGGACCTTGCCCATGTTCCCCAGCCTGTTCATCTCCCACGGCTCGCCCATGCTGGCCCTCGAACCCGGCGCCAGTGGCCCGGCCCTGGCCAGGCTGGCCGCCGAACTGCCACGACCCAGGGCCATCGTGATCGTCTCGGCGCACTGGGAAAGCCAGGGACTGCTGGTCGGCAGCAGCCCGCACCCGGAAACCTGGCATGACTTCGGCGGATTCCCCCGCGAACTGTTCGCCGTGCAGTACCCGGCACCGGGCCAGCCGGAGCTGGCTGCCGAGGTGGCCGGGCTGCTGACGCAGGCGGGCCTGCCGGCGCGGCTGGACGCCACCCGCCCCTTCGACCATGGCGTCTGGGTGCCGATGAAGCTGATGTATCCCGAAGCCGATATCCCCATCGTCCAGGTCTCGCTGCCCAGCCACATGGGCCCGGCCCTGCAGACCCGCATCGGGCAGGCCCTGCGCGGCCTGCGCGAGCAGGGCATTCTGCTGGTGGGCTCCGGCAGCATCACCCATAACCTCGGCGAGCTGAACTGGCGCGCCGGCCCGGAGGTCATCGAACCCTGGGCCAAGGCCTTCCGCGACTGGATGGTGGAAAAGCTCGCCGCCGATGACGACGACGCCCTGAACGACTATCGCCGCCAGGCCCCCCATGCCGTGCGCAACCACCCCAGCGACGAACACCTGCTGCCGCTGTACTTTGCCCGCGGCGCCGGCGAGCGGATGGGGATCGTTCACCAGGGCTTCACCCTGGGCGCGCTGGGCATGGACATCTACCGCTTCGACTGAGCAGGTATCATGACGCTGCCCGCGCAGGGGGGGGCGGCTTCATGGTCATGAGCAAGTCTCGAAATCCTGTTCACGGGCAAGCCCCGCTCCCGCAGGCCTCGAGCCAGGCGCACCGCCTGGCACCAGGCAAAAAAAATCCCCGAACCGGTCGGGGATTTTTTTATCGATCAATCAACCCAGGGCCGATCAATCCTCACGGTAGCGACGCAGTTTCAGCTGCTTGCCGGCAACCCGGGTGTCCTTCAGCTTGGTCAGCAGGCGGTCCAGGCCTTCTTCAGGCAGTTCCACCAGGCTGAAGCTGTCACGCACCTGGATGCGACCGATGGCTTCACGTGCCAGGCCACCTTCATTGAGGATGGCACCCAGCAGGTTCTTCGCCGCGATACCGTCACGCGCGCCCAGCGCGGTACGGCAACGGGCACGGCCTTCGGCCAGTGGCATCGGTGCACGACGTTCGCGCTCGGGACGATCGCCGGAACGCTCCGGACGCTCGCCACGCGGGGTGCTGTTCGGCACCAGCGGACGCTCTTTCTCGATCGCCGCCAGGTTCAGCGCCTGACCATTGGTGGCCTTGCGCAGCAGGGCCGCGGCCAGGGCGCGCGGGCTGCAACCGATGTCGGCGGTCAGGCGGTCGAGCAGATCGCCGTGAGTCGCTTCGGCCTCGGTCACCAGCGGAGCCAGGCTGTTGGTCAGTTTCTTGATGCGCGAGTCGAGAATCGCCTGGGCGTCCGGCAGACGCACTTCAGCCACTTTCTGCCCGGTCACACGCTCGATCACCTGCAGCATGCGGCGCTCACGTGGCGTCACCAGCAGCAGCGCACGACCTTCGCGACCGGCACGGCCGGTACGGCCGATACGGTGCACGTAGGACTCCGGATCGTACGGCATGTCGACGTTGAACACGTGGGTGATGCGCGGTACGTCCAGGCCACGGGCGGCCACGTCGGTGGCGACGACGATGTCCAGGCGACCGTCCTTGAGCGAGTCGATCACGCGCTCACGCTGGTTCTGGGCAATGTCGCCGTTCAGGGCAGCAGCCTTGTAGCCCTTGGCTTCCAGGGCGCTGGCCAGGTCCAGGGTGGCCTGCTTGGTACGCACGAACATGATCAGCGCGTCGAAGTCCTCGACTTCCAGCAGGCTCAGCACGGCCGAGGTCTTCTGGTCGGCGTGAACCAGCAGGTGAGCCTGCTCGATCGCGGTGACGGTCTGGGTCTTGCTCTGGATCTTGACGTGTTTCGGGTCCTTGAGGTGACGCTCGGCGATCGCGCGGATCGACTGCGGCAGGGTGGCCGAGAACAGAACGGTCTGACGGCTTTCAGGCATGGCCTTGAAGATGACTTCCAGGTCATCCATGAAGCCGAGCTTGAGCATCTCGTCCGCTTCGTCGAGAACCAGGTGGTTCACGGTTGCCAGGACTTTTTCGTCGCGACGCAGGTGGTCGCACAGACGGCCTGGGGTGGCGACAACGATCTGTGCGCCATTACGGATTGCTTTCAACTGCGGGCCCATCGGCGCACCGCCATAGACGGCCACGACAGTCACGCCAGGCATCTGCTTGGCGTAGGTTTCGAAAGCGGTTGCAACTTGCAGCGCCAACTCACGGGTTGGGGCCAGGATCAGAGCTTGCGGCTCGCGCTTGGACGGATCGATGCGGTGCAGGATGGGCAGGGCGAAAGCGGCCGTCTTACCGGTACCGGTTTGTGCCTGACCAATCATGTCATGACCGGCAAGGATGATCGGGATCGACTGCTGCTGAATGGCCGAAGGCTCTTCGTAGCCGGTGGCGACTACTGCAGCGACAATACTGGGATGAAGTTCAAGAGCGGCGAAGCCGCCGATTTCCTGGGTCATGGGTCTGCCTCTAAGTGCATCCGCAAAGACCCATGCTCCAAAGCTGCGCATGCCGTGTAAGACTCTGAGAGTCACCCTGGCAGCTTTGTCGGCGGGGATTTGCGAAAACGATTGAATGAAAGGATCGTCGAGGATCGTCCGCTGTGGCGAACAGCACCCGAAGTTGTCTTCGGGCAATTGCATTCCTAAACGCGGCCCGGCTAAAGGCCGGCGCGCACTATACCGGAACTGACAAAAAAAGGGAGTTTTTTTTATCGGAAAACACCAGTTGACGGCCCTCTGCACCGGGCTTTGCGGATAACCGACCAACGGGTTGCCGACTGTCCGCGTGCCTGGCGGCTTAAACGATTCACTCGTCGGTTCGATGGCGACAGGGTTCAACTCGCCGGACGGATGTCCTTGATCAACGGCCGCAACGAATAGCCGAGGCGCGGTGCCAGGCCGTCAGCACGGGCAATCAGCGCGTCCATGTCCAACGCCTGGTCCAGGTCCGCCGGGATGATCAGGATGACATTGCCCTCCTTCACCGGCAGTTCCCAGTAATGCCGGTGATAAAGGCCGCGCAACAGGGCCGCGCCGAGCGGTTTGCCATCATCGGTGGCCCACTGGTTGATCACCAGCCAGCCACCGGGGTTGAGCTTCTTCTGGCAGTTTTCCAGGAAGACCCAGGCCAGGTGCCCCGCCCCCGGGCCGACATCGGTATACAGGTCGACGAAGATCAGGTCCGCCGGCTCCGCCGTGTCCAGCAGTTCCAGGGCATCGCCGACTCGAATGTAGAGGCGTGGATCGTCATCCAGCCCCAGGTACTCGATGGCCAGTCGCGGCACGTCGGGGCGCAGCTCGATAGCCTCGACATCCTCCAGCGGCAGGAACTTCAGGCAGGCCTGGGTCAGCGTCCCGGCGCCCAGCCCGAGGAACAGCGCACTTTCCGGCTGCTCATGGCACAGGGCACCGATCAGCATCGCCCGGGTATAGTCATATTCCAGCCAGCTGGGATCGGCGGTAAACACGCAGCTCTGCTCGATCGCATCGCCAAATTCGAGAAAGCGGTAGTCCTCCACTTCCAGCACGCGAATCATGCCGAAGGCGTCGTGCACTTCAGCCAGCAGACGCTCGACGCGCTCCTCACTCATTTCAACTCCTTGGCGCAACCGGCCACTGCCGGCGCGATGAATCAGCCGCTCGGCCACGAGCGGCAAAGCGCGATTGTCAGCCATGCCACGGCAGCAGGTCACGTACTAATTTGCTGCTACCATGGGTGCCTTACCGTCAACGACTAGAGTGCATGATGAGCCAACCCTGGAGCCCTGACAGCTGGCGCCCCCTGCCGATCCAGCAACAACCGCAATACCCGGACGCCGCTCATCTGCTGCGCGTCGAACAGACCCTGGCCAGTTACCCACCGCTGGTGTTTGCCGGCGAAGCCCGCGAACTGCGTCGCCAGTTCGCCGAGGTCACCGAAGGCCGTGCCTTCCTGCTCCAGGGCGGCGACTGTGCGGAGAGCTTCGCGGAGTTCTCCGCGGCGAAGATTCGCGACACGTTCAAGGTGCTGTTGCAGATGGCGGTGGTCATGACCTTCGCCGCCGGCTGCCCGGTGGTCAAGGTCGGGCGCATGGCCGGCCAGTTCGCCAAGCCGCGCTCGGCCAATGACGAAACCCTCGATGGCGTGACCCTGCCGGCCTACCGTGGCGATATCGTCAATGGCATCGGCTTCGACGCCCAGAGCCGTGCGCCGGACCCCGAACGCCTGCTGCAGTCCTACCACCAGTCGACGGCCACCCTGAACCTGCTGCGGGCCTTCGCCCAGGGCGGCTTTGCCGACCTGCACCAGGTGCACAAGTGGAACCTGGACTTCATCGCCAACTCGGCCCTGGCCGAGAAGTACAGCCAGTTGGCCGATCGTATCGATGAAACCCTGGCCTTCATGCGCGCCTGCGGCCTGGACACTGCACCGCAACTGCGCGAAACCAGCTTCTTCACCGCCCACGAAGCGCTGCTGCTGAACTACGAGGAGGCCTTCGTCCGCCGTGACAGCCTGACCAACGACTACTACGACTGCTCGGCGCACATGCTCTGGATCGGCGACCGCACCCGCCAGCTCGACGGTGCCCACGTCGAATTCCTGCGCGGGGTGAACAACCCGATCGGGGTCAAGGTCGGTCCGAGCATGAACACCGACGAACTGATCCGCCTGATCGACATCCTCAACCCGGACAACGACCCCGGGCGCCTCAACCTGATCGTGCGCATGGGTGCGAACAAGGTGGGCGAGCACCTGCCATCGTTGATTCGTGCGGTGGAAAGCGAAGGCAAGCGCGTGCTGTGGAGTTCCGACCCGATGCACGGCAACACCATCAAGGCCAGCAGCGGCTACAAGACCCGCGACTTCGCGCAGATCCTCAGCGAAGTGAAGCAGTTCTTCCAGGTACACCAGGCCGAAGGCAGCTATGCCGGCGGCATCCACATCGAGATGACCGGGCAGAATGTCACCGAGTGCATCGGTGGTGCACGGCCGATTACCGAGGATGGATTGTCGGATCGGTACCACACCCACTGCGACCCGCGGATGAATGCCGACCAGTCGCTGGAACTGGCGTTCCTGATTGCCGAGACGCTCAAGCAGGTGCGGCGTTGAGCCAATGAGTTGTCTTGCAGTCAGGTAGATCGCATTCGCGGCGAATGCGATCTACCTGACTGCACATCTTTCAGAGCAGCCCACTCAACCGCCGTGCACTCTCGCGCGGACAATTGAGCTGGATATCCGCCAAGCCCAACCAGTCCGCCAACTGTCGCAGGTTGGCCGCCAGTGCCACCATACCCGCGTCGTCAAGTCCCTGTTCCTCTTCATGCACCGCATGCACGGCCAACCGGCCCTGCACCCGTTCGGCGCGCAGATCGACCCGCGCGGCAATCCGCTCGCCATGCAGGAACGGCAACACATAATAGCCATAGACCCGCTTGTGCTGCGGCGTGTAGATCTCCAGCCGATAGCGGAAATCGAACAATCGCTCGGTTCGGCTGCGCTCCCAGATCAACGAGTCGAACGGTGACAGCAAGGCGCTGGCCTCGACCTTGCGCGGCACCTTGACCGCTGCCGGACAGTACGCCGGCTGACGCCAGCCCTGTACCTGGCAGAGTTGCACTTCGCCCGCCTCCACCAGTTCCGCCAGGCGCGCCCGGCTGTCGGCCGGGTCAAGCCGGTAGTAGTCGCGCAAATCCTTTTCGGTCGCCACCCCGAGGGCCAATGCCGCCTGACGCAGCAGCCCGCGCTGGGCCTCGGCCTCATCGACCGGTGCCTGCCCGAGCACCGCCCTGGGGATCACCCGCTCCGGCAGGTCGTAGAGCCGTTCGAAACCGCGGCGCCCGGCCACGGTGACCTCACCGGCGGCGAACAGCCATTCCAGCGCGTGTTTCTCGGCGCTCCAGTCCCACCAGGGCCCGGCCTTTTCCTCACGGTTCGACAGGCTGCCCGCCCCCAGCGCCCCACGCGCCTCGACCTGCGCCAGCACCCGGCGAATGGTGGCCTGCTGTTCGCGACCGAACTGCGCCATCTGTCGATAGATGCCCTCGCCCCGGGAAGCCCGCACCATGCGCCAGCGCATCAACGGATACAACGCCATCGGCAGCAACGAAGCCTCATGCCCCCAGTACTCGAACAACGTACGTCGTCGCCCCTGGCTCCAGGCGGCCTGGTCGAGCAGATCGGCGGGGTAGTTGCCCAGGCGGGAAAACAGCGGCAGGTAATGGGAACGCACCAGTGCATTGACCGAATCGATCTGCACCACACCCAGGCGCTCGATCAGGCGATTGACCTGCCGCGGCTGGATCGTCACCTGGCGCTGGCGGCTCTGGAATCCCTGGGCCGCCAGCGCCAGGCGACGGGCTTGCTTCAACGAAAACGACAGGTCTGCGGGCATGTACGCCTCCTTGTGAACCCGCAAACTACTCCAGTCGCCCCCTGTTTGGGTAGCACCGGCCCGCTCGCCATCAGCGGCCCTTGCCCAACGGATCGTTCCAGAAGTGCTGATGGGTTTCCCCATCGATATCGGCACGACTGAGCCCGATATCCTTGAGTGCATCGTCGCTCAACGACGCCAGCATCTGGCGCTCGCGGGACAACTCGTACCAGCGCGCCAAACGCTGCCATATACCCGACAGCGACAGCCCCGTACGCGCACTGGCGCCAACCAGCAGATAACCTTTCTGACCTTTCATCATCCTGCCCTCCAGTAGGGGATGACTGAAGTCTGTGCCTGGGGCTAAGATCAATCCAACGAATGTTTCTTATGCAACACATCTCGGAGATTGATGAGTTGTCCAGCTATCCCAGTATCGATACCGACGTCCTGCGCACCTTCGTCGCGATTGCCGAACACGGCGGTTTCACCAAGGCCGGGGAGATGGTCAATCGCACGCAATCGGCCGTGAGCATGCAGATGAAACGGCTGGAGGAAGATGTGCTGCAGCGTCAGCTGTTCGAACGCGACGGCCGGCAGATGCGCCTGACCGCCGAAGGCCAGGTCCTGCTCGGCTACGCCCGGCGGATCCTGAAACTGCAGAGCGAGGTGTTCAATACCCTGCGCGAACCGCACATGGTCGGGCTGGTGCGGATCGGCGTGCCCGATGACTATGTCATGCGTTTCCTGCCGGGCATCCTGTCGCGCTTCGCCCAGTCCTACCCGCTGGTGCAGATCGAAGTGAACTGCGAATCCTCCACGCAGTTGCTGCTGCGCCAGGACCTGGACCTGACCATCGTCACCCGCAAGCCCGGCGACGAAGTCGGCCAGTTGCTGCGCCAGGAACGCCTGGTCTGGGCCGAGGCGCAGAACGCGGCGATCCATGAGCAGAATCCGCTGCCGCTGGCGATGGACGGCATGACCTGCTTCTGCACGCAATGGGCCTGCAATGCCCTCGATGCCCGTGGCCGCGACTACCGTCTGGCCTACAACTGCCCGAGCCTGTCGACGATCATGGCGGTGGTGAATGTCGGGCTGGCGATGACCGCCCAGCTGGAAAGCCTGGTCCCCCAGGACTGGCGCATTCTCGGCGAAGCCGAGGGCCTGCCGCAGTTGCCCCTGCTCAACATCATGCTGGTGCGCCACCCGAACAAGCCCTCGCCGATCACCGAATGCCTGGCCGAGCACATCATCGAAGGCTTCAAGCCTTGAAGCCGAGCAGCAGCGCGCCAATCACCAGGTAGAGACAGAACAACGCGCGCAACACCCTTTCTGGCAAGGCATAGGCCATTTTCACGCCCCAGCTGATACTCAGCAGGCCGCCAACGGCCATCGGGATGCCCATGCGCCAGTCCACTTCGTTGTGCACGGCGTAGGTCACCAGGGTCACGCCGGTGCTGGGCAGCGCCAGGGCCAGCGACAGGCCCTGGGCCACCACCTGTGAAGTGCCGAAGACGATGGTCAGGAACGGCGTCGCCACCACGGCGCCGCCAACCCCGAACAGCCCGCCCATGGCCCCGGAACCGGCGCCCAGCACGGCCAGCCACGGCCAGGGATGGCGCATCTGCGCCGATACCGCGGAGGGCGCCATGAACGACCGCACCAGGTAGAACAGCGCCAACGCCAGCAGGAAGCCGACAAAACACAGACGCATGCTGCGCGGTTCCAGGCCTACCGCCCACAGCGCGCCGAACCAGGCGAAGCAGAAACTCGTCACCACCAGGGGCAGGGCGTGTTTCAACTGGATACGGTTGCGCTGGTGATAGCGGTACAAGGCCAGCACCACGTTCGGCACCACCATGACCAGGGCCGTGCCCTGGGCCATCTGCTGATCCAGGCCGAACAGGATACCCAGCACCGGAATCGCGATCAGGCCGCCGCCGATCCCGAAAAGGCCGCCCACGGCCCCCATCGTCACCCCCAGCAGCAGATACTCGATCAACTCAATCACAACCACCTCCCCGCTCAATGGACTGCATGCTACGCAGTCGGCTCTGGCACGGAAACGCACAACAACGCACAATGGCTTTGCCAATTACGCACAGGCAAAGTTCATGAACCCTACCAGCCTCACCGATCAACTCGGCCTGTTTCTCGATGTCCTGGAAGCCGGCAGCTTCTCCGCCGCGTCGCGGCGCCACCCGCTGACGCCCTCGGCGGTGGCCCGGCGGATCGACAGCCTGGAAGCCTCGGTCGGCTCGCGCCTGTTCATCCGCAGCACCCATGCGGTAAGGGCCACCCCCGCCGGGCTGGCGTTTGCCGAACGGGCCCGGCGGATCGTCGCCGAACTGCGCCTGGCCCGGGCCGAAGCGGTATCGCTGAGCAACGCCCCGGAAGGCCTGATCCGCATCGACGCTCCCGCCGCCTTCGGCCGCCGTCACCTGGCCCCGGCCATCGCCGATTTCCTGGTCGAATACCCGGGGCTCGATGTGCAACTGCACCTGATCGACAGTTTCGTCGACATGCAGGGCTCCAACCTGGGCAAGGTCGACCTGGTGCTACGGGCCGGCCAGATGGCCGACACCCGCCTGGTCGCCACTCCCCTGGCCAGCATCGTGCGTATCGCCTGCGCCAGCCCGGCCTATCTCAAGGCACGCGGTACGCCCCTGCGCCCCGACGACCTGGGCCGGCACGACGGCCTCGACTGGGATGCCCTCGCGCCGCCGATGGCCTGGCGCTTCGAGCAGGACGGCCAGATGCAACTGCACCGCCCGTCGCGGATCCGCATGACCTCCAACAACGCCGAGGCCCTGCTGTCCGGCGCCCTGAGCGGCCTGGGCGTGGCCCACCTGCCGACCTGGCTCAGCAGCGAGTACCTGTTGCGTGGAGAACTGCTACCACTGTTTTGCGACAACGGCCTGCCGGAGCCGGAAACCTCCGGCATCTATGCGTTGCGCCTGGATCAGCCGGCCAACTCCCGCAGCCGCCTGCTGCTGGAGTTCCTCAAAAGCCGCTTCAGCCCGATCCCGCCCTGGGACCTGGCCCTGCAAAGCGGACTGGGACGGCACTGACGGGGAAAATTCCCTGGCGCATTAAAGATTCGCCCGCTAGATTCAACAGACGTGACACACAAGGCTTCAGTGATGAACAGCACTACCGACAACTGTGACGACCTGCTCCTGGACAATCAGGTGTGCTTTGCCCTGCACTCCACCTCATTGTTGATGACCAAGGTCTACAAACCCTTGCTCCAGGCGTTGAACCTGACTTATCCACAATACCTGGCGATGATCGTACTCTGGGAACAGGACCGCCTGACCGTAGGTGAAATCAGCAACAGGCTGCTGACCGATCCCGGCTCGCTGACCCCGCTGCTCAAGCGGCTCGAGGCCGAAGGGCTATTGAGCCGGACCCGCAGCAAGGAGGATGAACGCGTGGTCATCATCGAACTGACCGACGCCGGCCGCGCCCTGCGCGACAAGGCCCGGGGCATTCCGCAATGCATCCTGGCCGCCGGCGGCGGCTCCATGGAGCGCCTGCGCGCCCTGCAGGCCGAACTGCTCGCCCTGCGCGGCCATCTGCAGGACAGCCTCTAGGCCCACTCCCCCCACGGTGGCGAGCCCGCCCGTCACCGCTGCCTCCCCCCCAAAACACAGCACTGGCATACAAGCCGACGCGTTCGGCTGCCGCGACAATTTCACTCGTAGCGCCGCTGCTCCCGGACGGCCCCAAAGCCTGCGAGCAATTTTTTTGAAAATTTATCTTGCACGCTAAATATTTGCGCAGTACATTTGAACTGTACTTAGTTAGCGCGCAAATATTTAGCGCAAATCAATCATCTGAAATGACGAGGTCTACCATGAAAGCTCTCTATACCGCAGTTGCAACCGCCACCGGTGGCCGTGATGGCCGTGCGATTTCCAGCGACAACATCCTCGACGTGAAACTCGCCACGCCGAAGGAACTCGGCGGTGCCGGTGGTGCAGCCACCAACCCCGAGCAACTGTTCGCCGCCGGCTACTCGGCCTGCTTCATCGGCGCCCTGAAGTTCGTCGCCAGCCAGAGCAAGCGGCAGATCCCGGCTGACGCCTCGATCACCGCCCATGTCGGCATCGGCCAGATCCCTGGCGGTTTCGGCCTGGACATCGACCTGCACATCAGCCTGCCAGGCCTGGAACAGGCTGACGCACAGAGCCTGGTCGATGCAGCCCACCAGGTCTGCCCGTACTCCAACGCCACCCGTGGCAACGTCGACGTCCGCCTGCACGTCACCGTCTGACCGAACCGCCCACCAAGGAGTCGTACATGAACACTTTCAGCAAGGTCCTGACCGGTACTCTGCTCGCACTGTCCGTCCAGGGGGCGTTCGCCGCCGAAAACGCCGGTATCGAGCACAACACCCAGGCGTTTCTCGATGCACTGAATGCCGGTACCGGCAAGCCGATGGAACAGATGACGCCAACCGAGGCCCGCGCCGTGCTGTCCGGCGCGCAGTCGGGGGTGAAACTGACCCTGCCGCGCACCGACATCAGCCAGAAGACCATCCAGGTCGACGGCCAGCCGCTGCAACTGACCATCGTCCGGCCGGCCGGAGTCAAGGGCACCTTGCCCGTGTTCATGTACTTCCACGGTGGCGGCTGGGTGCTTGGGGACTTCCCCACCCATGAACGGTTGGTGCGCGACCTGGTGGTGGGTTCCGGAGCGGCCGCGGTATTCGTCAACTACACGCCGTCCCCCGAGGCCCACTACCCGACGGCGATCAACCAGGCCTATGCCGCGACGAAATGGGTCGCCGAGCATGGCAAGGAAATCGGTGTCGACGGCAAGCGCCTGGCGGTGGCCGGCAACAGCGTCGGCGGCAACATGGCGGCCGTGGTCAGCCTGATGGCCAAGGACAAGGGCACACCGGCGATCAGGTTCCAGTTGCTGCTGTGGCCGGTGACCGATGCCAGTTTCGAGACGGCGTCCTACAACCAGTATGCCGAGGGTCACTTCCTCAGCAAGAACATGATGAAGTGGTTCTGGGACAACTACACCACCGATGCGGCGCAGCGCAACGAGATCTACGCTTCGCCGCTGCGGGCCACCACGGCACAACTCAAGGGCCTGCCGCCGGCGCTGATCCAGACCGCCGGGGCCGACGTGCTGCGCGACGAGGGCGAGGCCTACGGGCGCAAGCTGGATGAAGCCGGCGTGCCGGTGACCAGCGTACGCTACAACGGCATGATCCACGACTTCGGCCTGCTCAACGTGGTCAGCCAGGTACCGGAAGTCCGCTCGGCCCTGCTGCAGGCCTCCGGGGAACTCAAGCAACACCTGAAGTAAGCGCTGTCACCGTGGGCCTTCGGCGATGTCGAGGGCCCGTTCGCAGGCAAGCCTTGCTCCTACAGGATCTGCGTCGAAGTCGAACTTCAATGACACCACGGATCCTGCAGGAGCAAGGCTTGCCTGCAAAGCTTTTTGCCCCCAAAGCAAGCCCCGGCGAACAGGCATAAAAAAACCCGGAAAGCTCCGGGTTTTTCATGTGACATCGAGCAATTACTTCTTGCTGCGACCCTTGAAGGAGTTGTCACGGGTGTCGATATCGATCCACTCGTCGATCTCGATGAAGTCGGCCACCTGGATCTCGGTGCCGTTGGCCAGCTTGGCAGGCTTCATGACCTTGCCCGAGGTGTCGCCACGAGCAGCGTTCTCGGTGTAGACAACCTGACGGCTGATGGTGGTCGGCAGTTCAACCGATACGACTTTCTCTTCGTACATGGTCAGCGCGCAGACGTCCTGCATGCCTTCCTCGATGTACGGCAGAACGGCGTCGATGTCTTCGGCGTTCAGCTCGTACATGGTGTAGTCGGTGGTGTCCATGAAGGTGTAGGAGTCACCGCTGATGAAGGACAGGGTCACTTCCTTGCGATCGAGGATGACGTCGTCCAGCTTGTCGTCTGCAAAGTAAACGGTTTCGGTCTTGTAACCGGTCAGCAGGTTCTTCAGCTTGGTCTTCATGATCGCGCTGTTGCGACCCGACTTGGTGAATTCAGTCTTCTGAACCAGCCAAGGGTCGTTGTCGATACGCAGCACGGTACCGGGTTTCAGTTCTTTACCAGTTTTCATTGCGAATATCCGAATTTGGATGGGATGTACAAAAATCTAGGCCGCATATCATATCGAACTTTGGCGAAACTGTACCAGCGCTGTCGACAGATCGGTCCGAGAAGCCTGTTCCTGACACCAGCGCTCGGCGTGTTCGGCCAGTTCGCGCTCGTATTGCAACAGCCCCGACCAGGCCGTCGCCATGTCGCCCGCGGTGTTCCAGGCCCGCCACCAGCCATTGAACGCATCGCGCGCCGAGTCCGACAAACCACGGGTATAAAGAGCGAGAAAGGCCTCCAGCTTCTCCAGGTGCACATCCTCTTCCTGCCGATAGATATGCCAGAGCAACGGTCGGCCGGCCCACTGCGCCCGGACGAACGAGTCTTCGCCGCGAATGGCGTTGAAATCGCAGCTCCACAGCAGTCGATCGTAGTCCTGCTGGGGGACGAACGGCACGACCTGCACCGTCAGCGCACCCCGTACCTGGCTGTCACCGACTTCCAGGCCAGAGACACCCAGCCAGCCCCGAACATCCGCCAGCACCCGGCCCTCCGGCACCAGCAACCGGGTCCGCCGGGTGTCGGCCGCCAGCGCCTCGAGCCAGCCGGACACCGCCGGATTCTCGTAGGCGAACAGCGAAATCAGCCGCTCGCCATCACTCACCTCCACCCCGAGGCCCCGCAGGAACTCGCGCCGCGCCGCGGGATCGGCCTGAAAGGCCCGCCGCTGTTCCAGCAAGCCGGCCTCGCGCAGCAGGCCGCCGGTGCCCGGCAAAAATCCCGGGAAAAAGAAATAACGCTGCACCTGCCTGAACTTCAGCGACGGCAGGCCATGGCAGCCGATTACCCAGTCCTCGGCACTCAGGTAGTCCAGGTTCAGCCAAACGGGGGCCACCGACCGCCGGGCCATCGCCTCCATGTACGCCTCGGGCAACTGGCAGGCGAAGGCCCCGATCACCACATCCGCCGCCTCCACCGCCGGCCATTCGGGCGACCAGTGGCGCACCTCGACCCCCTGCTGCAACTGCCGCGAGCAGTCGATATCGATCTGCGGGCACAGCCGCTCGAAGGCGCGCAGATCGTCGACCCACAGGCGCACCGCCAACCCGTGCTCCGCCACCAGTTGCCGGGCCAGGCGCCAGGTCACGCCGATATCGCCGTAGTTGTCGACGACGGTGCAGAAAATATCCCAGTTGGCCGGCATGCAAGGGCTCCGTTTGGCAAAGGCGTCGATTGTCCGCGCAAATCCATCTGCGCAGAAGAGTCCACGTCGATTAATCTTCATGGGACAATTGCAGCCTGCACCGACCCAACCGCCAGGAGGCCGCCATGCCTTATCGCCCACAACCGCCGCGCCGCTTGTATGTCACACTCAATCCACTGCAACTGACCGGCAGCATCGCCCTGGGCATCTGGCTCGGCTTCGTGGCCCTGGCCCTCACCGCCTGGCTGCTGGCACGGGTGTTCATGCCCCAGCCGCTGGCCCCCCTGGCCGATGCGGCCCGGCAACTGGGCCAGCCCACGGCCCCGACCGCGCCCGCTGCGCCACAGGCACCGGGCGACTCGACGCAGATGTTCGAACAATACAAGGAAAACCTGCGCAAGAACGAAGAGCAGCAGCGCCTGGACCAGGCCCGCAACAGCTATCGCAACCTGTCCAACCCCAAGTGCCAGTTCTGGCTGCAGCAGGACCAGACCGCCCCCAGCGACAAGAGCCGGGCCAACGTCCTGCAGTTCTGCAATTGAACGGGTTGGGCAGCGTGGACAAGCAGGCGATTCATCAGCGCATCGTCGACACCCTGGCGGTCGACCTCGATGTCCTGCAGCGGGCGGCGCAAACCGCCTACGAAGCCGCCACCCATGAAGAGAATGTCGCCGAGAACAAGTACGACACCCTCGGCCTGGAAGCGTCCTACCTGGCGACCGGCCAGGCCCGGCGCACCGAAGAGATCCGTCAGGCCCTCAAGCGCTGCCGGGAACTGCCCCTGCGTCCCTATGATGAGCAGGTCGGCATCCAGCTCGGCGCCCTGCTGACCCTCGAAGCCGAAAACGGCAGCGAACAATTGCTGTTCCTGGCCCCGGACGCCGCCGGTTTGAAAGTGGAATGGGAGGGGCTCCTGATCACCGTGATCAGCCCGCGCTCGCCTCTGGGCCAGGCGCTGCTGGGCAAGCTCGACGGTGACGAGGTGCAGATCGCCGTCGCCGGGGTCCGGCAAAACTATTGGGTGACCCGCGTCAGTTGAAGCCGCGCCCTACTTGGCCGCCGCCATCAGGCGGTTGACCTCGCTGCGCACCATGCTGGTGTATTCCGGCGGCGACAGGGTATCGAGCTCGGCGCGCACCCACTCCGCCCACTTGCCCTTGCGCTTGGCGCGCTCGCCGAACAGCCGCGCGGCCTCGCCCTTGGCCTTGCCCAGGTTGCTCTGCCAGAGTTCGAACAGGCGTGACTTCTCATCCTCGATGGCGGCCCGCTCGGCCAGGGACTTGTTAGCCAGATTGAAGCTCATTGGAAAATCCTGCGGTGCAAATAGAGCTGTATCTTACACTGTCGCTGGCAACATCCGACCGGGGATTTTCGCTCGCCCCACGGGTGACAGGAAAAATTTGCAACTTTCCCCGCTCCGTTCGACTCCCATTGTTCAGAGCCTCATTCACTTGCAAAGGAATATCGCCATGGCCCGTAAATCCGCCGTACAAGCCGCCGAAGACCAGATCAAGGACCAGGCCTTCAGCGAGTTGCAGGCGCTGATCCAGGAATCGGAAAAGCTGCTCAAGGACAGCGCGACACTGGTCGGCGAAGAAGGTGAAAGCCTGCGCGCCCAGGTCAGCCAGAAACTCAAGCAGGCCCTGGACTCGGTCACCCATGTGCGTGAAACCACCCGTCCGGTGGTCGAGGCGACCGAGACCTACATCGGCGGCCACCCCTGGCAGACCGTGGCGATCTCCGCCGGGTTCGGCCTGGTGGTCGGTCTGCTGCTGGGCCGCCGTTCCTGACCGGCCCGCCCCACTCACTGTCGAGCTGGCCTAGTACCCGGCCAGCTCGCGCAACTGCCGCAACGCCTCCACCGACAGTTCTATGCCATGCGCCAGCGAGGTGGCCCGTTGCTGGTGCCGCCGGTCACCGGGCAGGCGCTGCAGACCCACGCCATGCATCTGGCTGACCAGCGTCTGGCTGCGCTCGGCGAAATCCCTTCCGGCCGAGCGGGCGGGATCGATGACGATGATCAGTTGCCCGGTCCAGGGCGTCTTGGCGCCCGGGTGCCGGGACCAGTCGAACTCGAAGGAAAAATTCCCGCCGGTCAGGGCCGCCGCCAGCAGCTCGACCATCATCGACAGCGCCGAGCCCTTGTGCCCACCGAACGGCAGTAGCGCCCCGCCGTCCAGGATCGCCTTGGGATCGCAGGTCGGTCGTCCCTCACGATCCACGCCAACGCCGGCCGGCACCTGCTCGCCCTTGCGCGCGGCGATCTGCACGTCGCCATGGGCCATGGCGCTGGTGGCCAGGTCGAACACAATCGGGTCGGCGCCGGCCCGGGGGGCGGCAAAGGCGATCGGGTTGGTGCCGAACAATGGCCGTTCCGCGCCATGGGGCACCACGCAGGTCATCGAATTGACCACGCTCAGCGCCACCAGGCCTTCATAGGCGAACGGCTCGACATCCGGCCAGAGCGCCGCGAAGTGGTGGGAATTACGAATGGCCAGCACCGCGATCCCGGCGCTGCGGACCTTCTCCAGCAACAGTTCGCGGGCCGCGGCCAGGGCCGGCTGGGCAAATCCGTTGGCAGCATCGACACGCACGAAGCCCGGCGCCACGTCCTCGACCACCGGCACCGCGTGGCCATCGACCCAGCCACTGGCCAGCGTCGAAACGTAACCCGGCATGCGAAACACACCGTGACTGTGGGCGCCATCGCGCTCGGCGCTGGCGCAGTTCCCGGCCAGCACCCGCGCCACCTCCGGCGAGGTGCCGTGGCGCAGGAAAACCTGCTGCAAAAGCACAACCAGATCAGCGTAGGAAATGTGTTGAGTAGCCGTATCGCGTGGTGCAGACATCCGAGACTCCGATTCCGATTGGTTTTATTGGAAGAACGAGAGAAAGCGGTACCAGGGCAGGCGTCGGCACTATCGAACGACCAGCGGGAGGCTGTCAAATGGCGAGAAAATAACTGTACACACTCCTGTAACCATAAGTGTCACATCACTGTGCACAGTAAATCCCTGCGCACCATAAAGTGACAGACCCTCATTCGATCACGGCGATAACGCATCACTCCGAATAGCTGCACAAAGCAAAATAGCTGTTCGATCGGTCAACTTATAGTTCTTTAATTTCATGTAGTTAGTAAACAAAAAGAAGAAAAAGAAATTAGCGGGAAATTTTATAGATCGGAAACTGGCACAAAACTGGCTTAGCTCGACAGCGAACTTGTATACAACTTAACCTAAACCTACATACAAAAAGCTCGCCGAGCGCCGCCCCGCCACCCCGCGGGACCTCAGCCCGGAGCCAGGAGCCAGCCGGAATGCCTACCAGTCTCTCGTCACACGCCGCACTGGATCTTCCCGTCTCATCGCTCGACCCCAACACCACCGCCCTCAGTCCGCGCCTGCACAACCCGGACCTGGCGCCGACCCGGGTCGAAGGCCGGCGCTGGGGCGGCTACAGCATCTTCGCCCTGTGGACCAACGATGTGCACAACATCGCCAACTACTCCTTCGCCATCGGCCTCTATGCGATGGGCCTGGGCGGCTGGCAGATCCTGCTGTCGCTGGGTATCGGCGCGGCACTGGTGTATTTCTTCATGAACCTCTCAGGCTTCATGGGCCAGAAGACCGGCGTGCCCTTCCCGGTGATCAGCCGGATCAGCTTCGGCATCCATGGCGCACAATTGCCGGCGCTGATTCGCGCGGTGATCGCGATTGCCTGGTTCGGTATCCAGACCTACCTGGCCTCCGTGGTCTTCCGGGTGCTGCTGAGCGCCATCCACCCGGGCTTTGCCGACTATGACCACAATTCGATTCTCGGCCTGTCCACGCTTGGCTGGGCCTGCTTCGTGATCATCTGGTTCGTGCAGTTGGTGATCCTGGCCTACGGCATGGAAACGGTCCGCCGCTACGAAGGTTTTGCCGGGCCGGTGATCCTGTTCACCATGGCCGCCCTGGCCCTGTGGATGTACAGCCAGGCCGGCGCGACCATCGCCTGGTCGATCCGCGAGCCGCTGAGCGGCACCGAGATGTGGCGCAACATCTTTGCCGGCGCGGCCCTGTGGCTGTCGATCTACGGCACGCTGATCCTCAACTTCTGCGATTTCGCCCGCTCCTCGCCAAGCCGCCGAACCATCCTGGTCGGCAACTTCTGGGGCCTGCCGGTGAACATCCTGATGTTCGCCGCCATTACCGTGCTGCTCTGCGGCGCCCAATTCCAGATCAACGGCAAAGTGATCCAGAGCCCCACCGACATCATTGCCTCGATCCCCAACACCTTCTTCCTGGTGCTCGGCTGCCTGGCGTTCCTGATCGTCACCGTGGCGGTGAACATCATGGCCAACTTCGTCGCCCCGGCGTTCGTCCTCAGCAACCTGGCACCGCGCCTGCTGACCTTCCGCCGCGCCGGGCTGATCAGCGCCGCGATCGCCGTGCTGATCCTGCCGTGGAACCTCTACAACAGCCCGCTGGTGATCGTTTACTTCCTGTCCGGGCTGGGCGCCCTGCTGGGCCCGCTGTACGGGGTGATCATGGTCGACTACTGGTTGCTGCGCAAAGGCCGTGTCGACGTACCGGCGCTGTACAGCGAAGACCCGGCCGGCCCCTACCACTACAGCCATGGCATCAACCTGCGGGCGCTGGCGGCATTCATTCCGGCCGCGCTGATCGCCATCGTGCTGGCCCTGGTCCCGGGGTTCGACAGTGTCTCGCCGTTCTCCTGGATGTTCGGTGCCGGTATCGCCGGGCTGCTCTACCTGCTCATTGCCAGGCGCGACGTCCATTACACCGAGGTCAGCGGCGCCGCGATCGCCGTCGACAACCCCAGCCACTGAACATACCGGCCCGCCTCAGGCGGGCCTCTCCCCTGCCGAACAAGGATTGCCCCATGCGGATTCTGATCGTCAACGTCAACACCACCGCCTCGATCACCGAGGCCATTGCCCGCCAGGCCCAGGCCGTCGCCGCGCCGGGAACCGAAATCGTCGGTCTGACGCCCTACTTCGGCGCCGACTCGGTGGAGGGCAATTTCGAAAGCTATCTGGCCGCCATCGCCGTCATGGACCGGGTGCTGGCCTACGACCAGCCCTATGACGCGGTGATCCAGGCCGGCTACGGCGAGCACGGCCGCGAAGGCCTGCAGGAGCTGCTCGACGTGCCGGTAGTGGATATCACCGAAGCCGGCGCCAGCACGGCGATGTTTCTCGGCCATGCCTACTCGGTGGTCACCACCCTCGATCGTACCGTGCCGTTGATCGAGGACCGCTTGAAGCTGGCCGGGCTCTATCAGCGTTGTGCCTCGGTGCGGGCCAGTGGCCTGGCGGTGCTGGAACTCGAGGAAGACCCGCAACGGGCGGTGGATGCCATCGTCCGGCAGGCCGAGCGGGCCGTGCAGGATGACAAGGCCGAAGTGATCTGCCTGGGTTGCGGCGGCATGGCCGGCCTCGATGAACAGATCCGCCAGCGCACCGGCGTCCCGGTGGTGGACGGCGTGACCGCCGCGGTAACCCTTGCCGAATCGCTGGTGCGCCTGGGACTGTCGACCTCCAAGGTGCGCACCTACGCCAAGCCGCGGCCGAAGCAGATCATCGGCTGGCCCGGGCATCTGCGTCGTTGACAGCTTAGCCTCCGAGGGGGATGGGTATCGTCAGGACGATGGGCGCGCATCGAACTGCAGCGCCAACCGCTGCTCGGCAAAACACTCGATGATGAAGTCGACGAAGGCCCGGGTCTTGCCCGGCAGCAACCGGTGCTCGGCGTAATAGATCGAGATATGGCCATCGTCCACGTACCAGTCGGGCAATACCCGGTGCAGGGTTCCGGCCCGTAGCCAGGGCACGGCGAACGGCATGCTCACCAGGGCCACGCCGAGGCCCTGGGCCGCCACCGCGCAGGCCGCCTCCGAATCGCTCATGGTCATGCACGCCGGCAGGCTCAGCGGCTGCTGCTCGCCATCACGGCCGGTCAGTTGCCAGGAACGCACGCGACCGGTCTGCGGTGAACGGATCAGGATCCCCGTGCAACGGCGCAGATCGTCCGGCACCCGCACCGGTGCCTGCCCCGCCAGGTAATCCGCAGAAGCCACCAGCACCCGATGAGCCACCGTCAGCTTGCGTGCCACTACCCCCAGGGGCAGTTCGAACCCCCCGCCAATCGCCGCATCGAAACCCTGGCCGATCAGGTCGACCTGGCGGTTATCGAAATGCCAGTCCGGGCGGATCTCCGGGAAGCGCTGCAGGAACTCGCCGAGCAGCGGCACGATGTACAAACGCCCGAACACCGTGCCCATGCTGACCTTGAGGGTTCCCGCCGGACGGCCCTTGGCGCTGGCCAGGTTGGCCACGGCGTTCTGGATGCTGTGCAGGCTGGTGCCGACCTCGGCGAGGAACAACTGCCCGGCTTCGGTCAGGGTCAACCGACGGGTGCTGCGCTGGAACAGCCGCACGCCGAGACGGGCCTCGAGCTTGGCGACACTCTTGCCCACCGCGGCCGGCGTCAGACCCAGGCGCCGCGCCGCCTCGGCAAAGCTGCCGACTTCGGCGCTACGGACAAAACATTCGATACTGCCGAGGCTTTCCATGATCACCTTTATAAACTTATGGTTTACACAGACTGTAGCAATTACCGTCTACCGGGTCATCAATCCACGGTCAATACTTGCCTCCAACGACAAGGCCATCCCCACCTTCCCCTACCGGCCTTGAACCTTGGAGAACGAAATGAGCGAACAACATCTGAGCGGTAAAGTGGCCCTGGTCCAGGGCGGTTCCCGTGGCATCGGCGCGGCCATCGTCAGGCACCTGGCGGCCCAGGGCGCCGCCGTGGCCTTCACCTACGTGAGCTCCGCGGCCAAGGCCGAGGAACTGCGCGACAGCGTCATCGCCAGCGGCGGCAAGGCCCTGGCGATCCACGCCGACAGTGCCGACGCCGACGCGGTGCGCCAGGCGGTCACGAACACCGTCGAGGCCTTCGGTCGCCTGGATATCCTGGTCAACAATGCCGGCGTGCTGGCGATGGGACCGCTGGAAGCATTCAGCCTGGAGGATTTCGACCGAACCCTGGCCATCAACGTGCGCAGCGTCTTCGTCGCCACCCAGGAAGCCGCACGGCACATGGGCGACGGCGGCCGGGTCATCAACATCGGCAGCACCAACGCCGAACGCATGCCGTTTGCCGGTGGCGCCACCTATGCGATGAGCAAATCGGCACTGGTGGGGCTGACCAAGGGCCTAGCCCGCGACCTCGGCCCCCGTGGCATCACCGTGAACAACGTGCAGCCAGGGCCGGTGGACACCGACATGAACCCGGCCAACGGCGACTTCGCCGACAGCCTGCTGGCACTGATGGCCAGCGGTCGCTATGGCAACGTCGATGAGATCGCCAGCTTCGTCACCTACCTGGCGGGGCCGCAGGCGGGCTATATCACCGGCGCCAGCCTGACCATCGACGGTGGCTTCAGCGCGTGACCTGCACGGGGCTGCCGGGGTGTTCCCGGCGGCCCAGCGCCTGCTCCAGCAACACCAGAAACGCCGCCGCCGCCGGCGTCGGCCGATGGGACCAGACCGCGTATAGGTGCCGTGACGGTGCGTCGTACACCGGCACCGTCACCACGCCACTGAAGCCCTCGGCAATCCGGCTCGGCACCAGGCCCAGCGCCAATCCACGCCGGACGAACTCGCCCACCAGCATCACGTTACCCGCCTCGAACTGCACCCGGTGCCGCAACCCGGCCGCGGCAAAGGCCTCGTCGGTCTGCCGACGCCCGGCGGTGCCGGCCTGGAAGTCCACCAGCGGCTGGTCCTCCAGTTTCGCCAACGGCAGGCACTCGTAGCTGGCCAGCGGATGGCCGGGCGGCACCACCGCCACCAGTTCCTCCTCGGCCAGCAGGCGCATCGCCAGCCCCTCGATCTTCTCCCCCGGCCACAGGCCGACGAAGGCCAGGTCCAACCGACGCTCACGGACATCCGCCATGAGCAGTTCGCTCTTGCTCATGTTCAGGTGAATATCCACCTGTGGGTAAAGCCCGTGAAACCGCGCCAGCAGTTCCACCAGATCGACCTCGGTCAGCGACGAGATCTTGCCGATGGACAGGCTGCCGCGCACCTCCCCCGACACCGCCGCCACCTCGGCGACAATCCGCCGGGTCGCCTCCAGCGCCGGTCGGGCGCTGCGCACGAAGGCCTCGCCAGCGGCGGTCAGCCGGACCTTGCGCGAACTGCGCTCGAACAGCGGCGTGCCCAGGTGTTCCTCCAGCCGGGCGATCTGATGGCTGAGCGCCGACTGGACGATATGGCAACGCTCCGCCGCCCGGGTAAAGCTGCCCTCGTCCGCCACTGCCAGGGCGTATTCGATCTGCTTCAGGTTCATCGCCTGTATCTCGTTTGCAGATGGATAAAATGAAAACAATGCATTGGCGTCATGCTAAGACATTCCGAATACTCCGCACACCCAGATCACACAACGAGACAGGCAATGTCCGACACACCGAACAAACCCTTGAGTACTGCCCTGATCCTGCTGATGGCCACCGCAACCGGCCTGGCCGTGGCCAGTAACTATTACGCCCAGCCACTGCTGCACACCATCGCCCAGCAACTGGGCCTGAGCATGGCCACCGCCGGGACCATCGTCATCACCGCCCAGTTGAGCTACGGTGCCGGCCTGTTGCTGCTGGTGCCGCTGGGCGATCTGTTCGAGCAGCGCCGGCTGATCGTGGTGATGACCCTGATCAGCGCCATCGGCCTGCTGATCAGCGCCTTCGCACCGGGCCTGCCCTGGCTGCTGCTGGGCACCGCCCTGACCGGGCTGTTCTCGGTGGTGGCCCAGGTGCTGGTGCCGATGGCCGCCAGCCTGACGCCACCGGAGCAACGTGGACGAGTCGTCGGCACACTGATGAGCGGCCTGCTGCTGGGTATCCTGCTGGCGCGCACGGCGGCCGGAGCGCTGTCATCGTTCGGCGACTGGCGCGCCATCTATCTGCTGGCTGCCGGGCTGATGTTCGTCTGCGCCCTCGCCTTGTCCCGGGCCCTGCCGCACCACCGGCAGAATGCCGGGCTGAGCTATCCGGCCCTGCTCGGCTCGGTGTTCCGGCTGTTCGTCGAGGAACCGGTGCTGCGTCTGCGGGCGGTCCTGGGTCTGCTGAGCTTCTGCCTGTTCGCGCTGTTCTGGACGCCGTTGGCGTTCCTGCTGGCGAATCCTCCCTACGGCTATTCGGATGGCGTGATCGGCCTGTTCGGCCTGGCCGGTGCCGTCGGCGCCATGGCCGCCAACCTCGGCGGGCGCATGGCCGACCGCAGCAAGGGCGAATTCGCCACCACTATCGGCCTGCTGGCGCTGTTGCTGTCCTGGCTGCCGCTGGGGTTCGCCGGGCACTCGCTGGTGGCGCTGCTGGTCGGGGTGCTGGTACTCGACTTCGCCGTGCAACTGGTGCACGTGAGCAATCAGAACGCGGTCTTCAAGGTGCGCCCGGCGGCGCGCAACCGCCTGAATGCCGGCTACATCACCTGCTACTTCGTCGGCGGCGCACTGGGCTCGCTGCTGGGGGCGCAGCTGTGGGGGCCCTATGGCTGGAACGGGATCGTCGTCGCCGGCGGGCTGATCTCGGCGCTGGCGCTGGGGATCTGGGCCTGGGTGCAGCGGCGGATCGGGGCGACGGTGTCGGCCTGATCCGGACGCGGGCTGCGGCGAAGAACGATAACGAGGTCTTGCCGATCAAGACGCGTCGCCTTCTTCGCGGCGGAAAACGCCCCAGTCAGGCACTGGCCCAGTCGATCGCCGGCAACCCCATCGGCTCCAGGGCAAAGTGCTTGAGCGAAGCCACCACCCGGTCCGCATGGTGATACTTCTCCACCGCCATCGCCGGGTCAGGTACCGCCACCGCGTACATCCCGGCCGCCTTCGCCGCCGTCACCCCGAATGGCGAATCCTCGAACACCAGGCAGTCCTCGGCCGCCACGCCGAGGCGGCTGGCGGCCAGCAGGAAGATATCCGGCGCCGGCTTGGCCTGGCCCACCTGCGGGTCATCGGCCGTGACAATGGTGTCGAACAGGGCGAACCACTCGCGATGCCGGGTGGTCTTGAGCTCGAACGAGCCCCGCGAGGAACTGGTCCCCACCGCAATCGGAATGTTGTGCGCCGACAGATGGCGCACCAGCGCCTCGGCACCGGCCATCGACCCGGCCAGGGGGAAGCGTTCGCGCATCAGCGGCTCACGCACCGCAAGAAACTCCTCGGGGCTGATCGGCAGGTCCATGGCCTCCACCACATAACGCGCCAGGTCGCCCGCGCCGCGACCGATGATGTTCTGCTTGTGACTCCAGTCGAAGCGACGGCCATAACGACCGACGATGATCTGCGTAACCTCCGAGTAGATGCCCTCGGTGTCGAGCAGCAAACCGTCCATGTCGAAAATCACGGCCTTTATCGGGCCCGGGGAAGCAAAATCAGCAGCAGTCATCGCATCCGATCCGTATACAGGAAGTTGAATTCAGGGCGGCTCAGGTGCGGCCAGGGAAGTGCAAGCGTCGCAGAGCCGGGTGATTGTTTCCATCGTTGAATGACGCGGTGATGTCCATCCGCGAAAAAAGCGTTATTGCCCCCCCCCATGCAACGAGCACGCAGACGCGCAAATTTGAGCAGTCATTTTCCCTGTGGCGCACTATCATGTCCGCAGTTTTCCAGGCCCGTGGCCATCGTATCGCACAGAGACGCCAGCATGATCCCCAAAGAATCCCGCAGCGAGGTCGCCCTCGCCAAGTTCCTCGACGCCAACCCGCATCTGCGCGAAGAGACCCAGGGCCTGAGCCCGACCGAACAGCAGCAGCAATTTCAGTGGGCCTTCGAGGACGAAGCGCAAAACCAGGGCATCGAACCCTGGGAACTGACGCTGCAACTGATCGCCGAAAACCCGCAGGAACTGCAGGCCATGCGCCTGGAAGTGCACCGTGAAGTGGCCGAGGCACTGGGCATGGACTGGGACGAATACTGCTCGTTCAACGATATTTGCGAAGACTGAACCCCCGCCATTCGTCGATTCACCGGCACCAACAGCCGCCACGCAAGGCCCAAGATCAGGTAAGGACTCTCGAACGAGGAGACTGACCATGATTTCATCAAGACCTGCGACGCTGCTGTTGACCGGTCTGTTGTCATCGGTATCCCTGGCGAGTTTCGCCGCGCCATCCACGACCGGGCCGACCAACCCGGTACAGGAACCCAAGCCGCCCCAACTGCCCGGCGGTATCAACCCCGACAATGGCAGCGTGATCAAGAACGGCGCCCTGCCCCCAGGCAACGGCATCGACCCGCGCAACCAGGGCAACGACACCGGCCGCCAGGGCGGCATGAACACCGATGGCAATGGCCCCATCGGCGACGGCCACGTCCCGGGCTCCGGCAACAAGGGAACGGGTTCGAGCGGAACCGGCGGTTCCGGTACCCCGTAGATCCTCGACGGCGCCGTCGCGCTCCGTCGGTGCCCTTGCGTCCACTCACGTCAAGGAGTCAGAAAATGCCACGAGCCAGCAAAGCCAAATACACCGCCGCGCAAAAGCGCCAGGCGGCTCGTATCGAATCCAGCTATGAAGAAAGAGGCCTGCCGCAAGCACAGGCCGAGGCGCGCGCCTGGGCCACCGTCAACAAGCAGTCGGGCGGTGGCGAGCGGGCCGGCGGCTCGGGTCGCAACAAATCCGATACGGCCAAGGCCAGGGCCCGCTCGGATTCGGCGAAACGCGCGGCGGCCAGTCGTCAGGGCCATCCCCGCGACAGCCAGGCTTCACTGCAGACCCAGAGCAAGGCCAGCCTGTTGCAGGAAGCCCGCGCCCGACACATCGTCGGACGCTACAGGATGAGTAAGCAGGAACTGATCGAGGCCTTGCACAAGGCGGCCTGATCCGCAGAGGAAAGGGTGGCTGCTAGCCGGCCACCCGCGAAGTACGCGCCGAAGACGCCTGGTTGCTCTGCAACTCCGCGCGCAACTCGGCCACCAGGTTGGCGATGGCCCTGGCGCTGGTCAGGGTGTTGCTGGAAATCCCCGTCACCAGCAGGTCCACCCTACCGGTCGGTTCGTCGAAGACCTTTACCGTCAGCGATGAGTCAGGCGCCACTGTGCACTGGCAGCGCAGGGGCAGGAAGCCGAGCTCGATGATGTTGCGCAGTTCAAGAATGGAAATCACGTCTATACATCCTTTTGAAGTGACAAGACACACGGGCATTCATTGCCCGTCTGTGAGCCTAGGCTATGTATGAAATCGCTTGAAACTTGGTTATGCGGCGTTAAAAACCGGCTCGGAATGCTCATTGACAACCAGTCAAGTCGGGCGCGACCCCGGGCGTTCCTCGCCGGTTTTTGCCTTGCCTAACCTGCGTTTCAAACAATTTCGTACACAGCCTAGCAGGCCCGAGCCGTCAGATTTGGCGTAACATGAACTTACATTCTTGTAACACGACGCGAGAGGGGATTCTATCCTTTTGAGTGGACTGCCCACCGGACATGGAGCCTTTGGAATGGACACACTGAGCAAGTCGGAAATCGAGGCCGAACTGGCCTCCCGTTTGCCCAGCTACGAAGTCGAATGCACGCTGCATTCCGATGGAACCCTGTCGGCGATCCTCAGTGGCCCCAATGCCGATCACTTCGCCGTGACCGGCATCGTCCGGGCCGACTACCGCGGGCGCGAATCCCTGGCCCGGTTGGCCAGGGAAATCCTCGAGGAAATGGTCCTGTCGCGCCAGGGCAGCAAGACCAGTCGACTGCAGCGGCTGTGATCAGTCGCCCTTGTGATGACTCATTTCCAGTTTCCTGGCCATGTCCAGGTGCATGCGCAGCTTGGGCAAGGTCTGCTCGGCGAACGCCTTCAGTTCGGGCGACTGCGACTGGCTGGCCTCGTCCTCGTACAGCTTGATGGCTTGTTCATGGGCCTTGATCTGGTTGGCCACGTACGCGACGTCGAATGACTCGCCTTCCTGCACCTGCAACATCAGTTTCCTGGCCCGGTCCATGATTTGCGCATCGGAGGCCATCGGCAGGTCGTGCTTGCTGGCGATGGCCTTGAGGTCGCGATTGGCGTCGGTATGATCCTTGATCATTTCCACGGCGTAGCTGTTGATATCCGTGGCGGACGTCTTCTGGATCGCCAGGCGGCTGGTTTCGATCTCGGCGATACCGGCCGCCGAAGCGCTGTCGATAAACTCGGCCGGGGTCTGCGCCTGTACCTGGGTGGCCAGGCTGGCGCCGAGGATCAGGCTGAAAAACATCGGGCGTAGTCGTGGGGCCTTTCGGCTCATGGCTGTCCTCCTGTTGAAAAACCGTGCTCTACCGGGTTGTGAATTCCCCAGGCGGCAAAGGTTTAGAAAAAACTGCACGACAGCGACGAACGGCGGGCCAAAAAAAGCCCGCGGGAGGGCGGGCAAGGGAAGCTTTTGAACGAGCGATCACACTATATCCGCCGCGCGAAACCGTCACAGTGAAAGAATTTTCATCTTCCGCGTGGCTTGCCGCAGGTCATGGCAATTCCCTTCCAGACCAAGGCGCCCAGGCACCGGCAAAGGCGGCGGGGCGTCATTTCCAGCCCCTTGGGTCGACACAATTGCACAATTTTTCATGGAGGTTTCACCGAAGATATCGCCTATAAAAGGCCGGTAGCCACCGGAAACATCGCCATGACTCCCCCCCGCTTTTTCCTCACCTATCCCGCCTCCCCACGCCATTTCGCCCTGTTGGACCAGAACGGCATCTGCCTGGCTTTCAAGAGCTGCCGAACCCGGCCGCAGAATGGCAACTGGGTCGATGTCGAGGAGGTTTGCCTGGCCTGGCTGCATCGGCCACTTCCCGCCAGCGCCCGCAAGCACACGGGCAATCGCGAAGAGCATTGAGCACCTCCCTCCTGGGGTGCCGCCCTTGGGGCAAGCTTCTGTCCGAGCAACTGCGACATAATGGCAGGCACGCTGGAAAAACGGCGCAGACCGCGCCGATCTCTCAAAAAGGAACAGAAATGTTGTGGGTGGTGATGCTGGGCGGAAAACATCCCCGGGCCAAGATAGAAGTACATGATGTCGCCTTCGTCCGTGCCGACAGCCTGGCGGCGAGCTATCCGCAGTTGCGCCAGGACTGGTTCGGCAGCCAGAAGGGCCTGCATATCGATGCCTGGATGCGGGTCGATGGCGTCGAGCGCTGGAAGGTCGGCTTCAGCGACCTGGCCCCCGCGCCCGGCTCGCCACGGCTGTTCTTCATCAATCTTGGCGGCTATGAGGCCGGGGTCTATGGCGAGGCCCACCGGTATCTGCTGGTGGTTGCCGAAAACAGCGAGCAGGCCAAGGCCAAAGGCAAGCGGCAGATGCTCCGCGAGTGGGAAAAGCCCCACACCGACGCCCTGCTCGACGTCGACGACTGCCTGCCGATCGACCAGGTGGGCGGGCGTTATGTCGAGCTGCTGGAAGCACCGCACCGGGGTATCGTGCAGGGCAACGACTACATCGTCCTGCCCTGACCCTGGCTCAGAGAAATTCGATCTGCGGCAGTTCCAGCTGCGGCAATTCGCCATTGAGGAAATCGCGGAACGCCAGGATCCGCTCCTTGCGCAGGCTGCCCTTGAGCCAGACCAGGTAGTAGCTGTCGCCGGTACCGACGGCGGTCATGAACGGCAAGGCCAACAGGCCGTCACGCACATCCTCCAGCACCAGGCCAAGGTCGGCGATCGATACGCCGTGACCACGCATCGCCGCGGATATGCCCTGGTCGAGGGTACCGAACACCTTGCCGCGGTCGAGCCGGACCCGTTCGTCGAGATCGAGGCGGCGCAACCAGCGACGCCAGTCCCGGCGATCCGCCGACGGGTGGATCAGTTCGTGGTGCTCCAGGGTTTCCAGGCTCCACGGCTCCGAGCCCAGGGCCTTGCTCGAGCAGATGGGAATCAGCCACTCGTCAAACAGCTTGCAGCATTCGGTCTGCGCCCCGAAATGCCCATCGCCGAGCAGGATCGCGCAATCGTAGGGCTCGGCGTAGAAGTCCACGCTGTCGATGTCCATCCACACGCTGGACAATTGCACCGGCAGCCCGGGTTCCACCGTCTTGAGTTTCTCCAGCACCTGCAGCAGCCAGCGCATGGTCAGGCTCGACGGTGCCTTGAGGCGCAGGTGACTGGCATTGGCCCGAAACGGCAGACAGGCGTCCTCGATCAGCTTGAAGCCGGCCTTGAGCTCCTGGGCCAGGCCTTGCCCGGCGTCGGTCAGTTGCAGTTTGGGGCCCTTTCTCTCGAACAGATGGCAGCCGAACAACTCTTCCAGATTACGGATATGCCGGCTGATGGCACTCTGGGTCAGCGACAGTTCCTCGGCCGCCCGGGTGAACGAGCAGGAACGCGCCGCCACCTCGAAGGCACGCAGGGCATAGAGCGGGGGGATACGTTCGGCCATGAAGACACCAAGCATGATTAATAATCATAGTTGGTCACAGATTTATCCATTTTTCAAACCGCCCGTGTCGCCTCAGGCTTGGCGTCCTCGAATCCCCGTACAAAGGCGACATCCCTGCCATGAACTTCTCGCTACTGCTGCTCTACGTGCTCAGCGTTGCCCTGCTGATCGTCACCCCGGGCCCGGTGGTCGCCCTGGCGATCAACACCAGCCTGAAGGCTGGCACCGGCCGCGCCATGCTCACGGTGCTCGGCACCAATGGCGCCTCGCTGATGCTCGCCCTGCTGGCGGTACTGATCCTGGCCGGCAGCCTGTCGCTCAACGAACACCTGCTGAACCTGGTGAGCTTCATCGGCTGCCTGTTCATCGGCCATCTGGGCCTTCAGGGGCTCAAGGACGCCCTGCGCACACCAGTGGACGACACCGTGCAGCAACCGCTGCCCAGTTCCCGCAGCGGTTTCCTCAAAGGTTTCCTGGTGGGTATCTCCAACCCCAAGGACATTATCTTTTTCGTGTCCTTCTTCCCGCAGTTCATCCAGATCACGCCTTCGTTCGGCCACAGCGCACTGCTGCTGACCGTACTCTGGGCCCTGGTCGACTTCATCATCCTGGGTCTGTACATCCATCTGGCCAACCGGATGTTCTCTGCCCGACACAAGGCCAAGGTGACTTTCGCCTCCAGCCTGGTACTGCTGCTGGTGGCAATCTTCGGTGCCGGCTACGCCGCCCGGTCGATGCTGGTGGCCCTGCATTGAAAGGCGTGTTTCAGTCATCATTCGATCAATGAATGATGATTAGCGCCATCCCGCGTTTCTGCTAGTGTCCTGTCTCGGAAATAGCGAGTGGCTTGGGTGTTCGGCCAAGGCGCCGCGACGAGTCATAGCAGGGCTATGGCGAGGAGCGGCAACGCCGGCCGGGCGCCCAGGACGCCGCCAAAAGTGCACAGCCTATTTCCGAGACAGGACACTAGGGTCGATACGTCCGATCAGGAGCCCACGGGATGAACGCACTCGAACAGCACAGCTTGTCCGTCAACGGCATCACCCTGAGCGTGCATGTGGCAGGTCCCCAGGAGGGTCGGCCGGTCTGGCTGCTGCACGGCTTCCCGGAGTGCTGGCACTCCTGGCGCAAGCAGGTACCGGCGCTGGTTCAGGCCGGTTACCGGGTCTTCGTCCCGGAAATGCGCGGCTACGGCCGCAGCAGCGCACCGCCGGACAGCGCAGCCTACGCATTACTGACCCTCTGTGGCGACATCCAGGCCGCCATGCAGGCCTTCGCTCACGAGCAGGTCGCCATGATCGGCCACGACTGGGGCGCACCGGTAGCCTGGCACCTGGCGCTGCTGGAGCCGCAGCGGGTCCGGGCCCTGGTGACGTTGTCGGTGCCCTTCGCCGGCCGTTCCAAACGCCCGGCCATCGAAAGCATGCGCGAGTTCTTCGCCGATCGCTTCAACTACATTCTCTACTTCCAGCAGCCGGGTGTTGCCGAGCAGGAACTGGATGCGGACATCGATCGCACCCTGCGAACCTTCATGGGCGATACCGAGGTGTTCCTGCAGAGCAAGCCGGCCGACGCCAGGCTGTTTGACGGCGTGAACATGCCCTCGGCACTGCCGCACTGGTGCACGGAAGAAGACTTCGAGGCCTATCGCCAGACCTTCGCCGGCAAGGGCTTTCACGGCGCTCTGAACTGGTACCGCAACTTCGAACGCAACTGGCAAGAGACCGAGTTCCTGGCCGGGGCCCAGGTACTGCAACCGACACTGTTCATGGTCGGCGACCGCGACCCGGTCGGTGCCCTGGAAGCGCATACGATCAAGCGCATGCCCACCGTGGTGCCCCATCTGGAACAACAGGTGCTGGAGGATTGCGGGCACTGGATCCAGAACGAAAAGCCCGAGGAGGTGAATGCGGCGTTGCTGGATTTTCTTGGGAGGAACTACACCCAGTAAAACACGCCTAGGCTGTGTACGAAATTGTTTGAAACGCAGGTTAGGCAAGGCAAAAACCGGCGAGGAACGGCCGGGGTCGCGCCCGACTTTACTGGAGTAAATGAGCATTCCGAGCCGGTTTTTAACGCCGCATAACCAAGTTTCAAGCGATTTCGTACATAGCCTAGGGAAACTCAGGGGATTTTCGACGAGACAGCAGGCTCGGAATGAACACTTTTCCCCGAATACCTCTTGAGCCCCGAAGGAGAAAGAACCTCCCCACAAACGAACAGTAACCCCAGAAATCCCGCAATGCTCAGAGATGCCCTCGAGGCAATGGCGGCATGCATGAAGTCGCTCGAAAAGCTCGCACCCACCATCAGGCAGAAGGGAAACAACGAAGCGCCGTTGAGCAGTGAGGCAATCGAGTCCGTCGTCGTAATCTGCCGCCTGCAGCGCCATTGCTGGACAAAGCTTGTCAACACACAGACTGCCGCGATGATCAGCGTGATGCCTTCACTGCCGATTTCGTGGCCGAAGGCACTGATCATTCAGGCAATCGCCAGAACCTTGATGGCGACAAAGGCAACACTGGCCCCGACAGCGCCCGCCAGCCATTCACCAGCAGCGGAGTCTCCCGTGCCAAACAGTACATTCGCAACCGCGATCCCCAGCAAGGCACCGGAAAGGACGAGTCGCGGAGTCTTCAGGTCAGGCATGAACATGGAGATTGCTCCCGTGGCGAGCCGTCGAGAGTCGCGGCTCAATGGGTTCAGAATGACTTATTTCCCGGCTGGCGTCCCGATCAAAAGCGGCCGTGCCCCGAGCAAATTGTTTGTCGGTATTACGATTTGGAAAGGTTTACCTGAGCAGGTAGGGAAAAGCCGAGGGAACTGTCAGTGATTAGGCTGACTACCGCAGAACACGGATTCACCCGACCAACTTTCCAGCCCCGGAAACACAAAACCCCTGGCTTCTTGAGATAGCCAGGGGTTCTGCTATATCGAATTTGGCGGTGAAGGAGAGATTCGAACTCTCGATACAGTTTCCTGTATACACACTTTCCAGGCGTGCTCCTTAAGCCACTCGGACACTTCACCGTATCTCGTCAAACCGATTCAGTCTGTCGAGGCGCGCTAATGTAGTCGAAAGCGTTCCCGATGGCAAAGGTTTTTTTCAGAATTTTCATGCGGTTAAGTCAAATAGCCGATTTTCCGCCATGGGCGCTCCCATCGATCAGGGCAAACCCGCCAATCTCCGGCCCGGCTCGCCGCCTTCGACCCGGCTGGAGCGGACGCCTGGCGCCCGCCCGCGCCGCGTCCCGGTGGCAAAGCCTGACTCACCAGTCAGTCACGACGCTTTACCTGCCTCGTGCGGCTGGGTAACGTCTGCTGCACTTCTTTATAAGGAATTACGTCATGAGTGAATTGATCTCCTACCACCTCGACGACGGTATCGCGACCCTGACCTTGAACAATGGCAAGGTCAACGCCATTTCCCCGGACGTGATTGCCGCCTTCAACGTCGCCCTGGATCAGGCCACCGCCGACCGTGCCGTGGTGATCATCACCGGCCAGCCCGGCATCCTCTCCGGCGGCTACGACCTGAAAGTGATGACCGCCGGGCCCAAGGAGGCCGTCAGCCTGGTGACCGCCGGTTCCACCCTCGCCCGCCGGCTGCTGTCCCACCCGTTCCCGGTGATCGTCGCCTGCCCCGGCCATGCCGTCGCCAAGGGCGCCTTCCTGCTGCTGTCGGCCGACTATCGCCTGGGTGTCGACGGCCCCTTCAGCATCGGCCTGAACGAAGTGCAGATCGGCATGACCATGCACCACGCCGGTATCGAGCTGGCCCGTGACCGGCTGCGGCGCTCGGCCTTCCACCGCTCGGTGATCAATGGCGAGATGTTCTCGCCGAAAGATGCGGTGGATGCCGGCTTCCTCGACAAGCTGGTCGCCCCGGAAGAACTTCGGGAAGCCGCGCTGAACGCCGCCCGGCAGTTGAAGAAGATCAACATGAACGCGCACAGGAAGACCAAGCTGAAAGTGCGCAAGGAACTGCTGGAAACCCTGGACAACGCGATCATCCTCGACCAGGAACACCTGAACTGATCCGCACGACGCATTGCGCCCTGCAGCCCGGCTTCGTGCCGGGCTTTTTCTTGCCCGTCCAGGCCGTCTCGCCACGGTTTCCCGGCCTCCCTCCGCCAATAACCCGCGCCAGCGGATTGATTGCCGAATCCAGTGTACAACCGTACACTGTTTGACCTTTTGTCAGGGAAGCTCGCCAGATGCTGTTCGTATTACGCATGTCATTGATGGGGCTGCATTTCCTGCTGGCCGGTCTGCTCGGCCTGCTGCTGGTGCTCTGCCGCCCCTTCAACCCGGACAACAGTCGGCTGTGTGCCCGCTTCTACGCCAGGCCGGCCATGCGCATCCTGGGCCTGAAGCTCAGGGCCGAGGTCGAGTCCCTGCAGGGTCAATCGCAAAGCGGCGTGATCATCGCCAACCACCAGTCCAACTACGATCTGTTCGTGTTCGGCAATGTGGTGCCCCGGCGCACGGTCGCCATCGGCAAGAAGAGCCTCAAGTGGCTGCCGTTCTTCGGCCAAATCTTCTGGCTGGCGGGCAATGTGCTGATCGACCGCGGCAACGCCTACAAGGCGCGCCGGGCGATACGCACCACCACCGATACCCTGCAGCACAAGGATACGTCGATCTGGGTGTTTCCCGAGGGCACCCGCAACCGCGGCCAGGAACTGCTGGCGTTCAAGAAAGGCGCGTTCCAGATGGCAATCGCCGCCGGTGTGCCGATCGTGCCGGTGTGCGCCAGCACTTATGTCCGGCACATGCGCCTGAACCGCTGGAACAGCGGCCAGGTGATGATCCGCTCGCTGCCGGCGATTCCCACCGCGGGGCTGACCTCGGAAGACATACCGAAGCTGATGGCGCAATGTCGGGAACAGATGCGCGAGTGCATCGAGGCGCTGGATCGGCAGGTGCAGGCCGAGCCCTGAGCGTCGTCGCTATGGGAATATAGTGTCGGGGCCGGCTCCCACGCCGGACACAGCCTTGTGCAAGGCATCGCCATCTCCTGGAGAGAGGCCAGGCAGGCTAAGCTGCAACTTGTCTTTCCCCCTCAAGAAGAAGCGATCAGCATTATGGGTAGAGTCGTTGCGGCCGCGGTCTACAGCGCCGGCAAGAAAGTCACCAATATCACCCTCGACGAAGGTGCCGCCTGGGCGGCAAAGCCGGGACATTTTGTCTGGATCGGCCTGGAAGAGCCCAACGCCCAGGAACTGGCCAACCTGCAGAAACAGTTCAACCTGCACGAACTGGCCATTGAGGATGCCCTGGAAAAGCACAGCCGACCGAAGCTGGAAACCTTCGGCGACGCGCTGTTCATCGTCACCTATTCGCCGATCCGCAACGAGGGCAGGCTGGAGTTCATCGAGACCCACATCTTTGCCGGCAAGGGCTACATCATCACCTGCCGCAATGGGCATTCGAAATCCTACGCCCATGTCAGACAGCGCTGCGAAGCCCGTCCGCTGCTGCTGGAGCATGGTGAAGACTTCGTACTCTATGCCCTGCTGGACTTCGTGACCGAGAGTTACCAGCCGGTCAGTGAAGCCATTCATGCCGAAATCGACGAACTGGAAAAGAACGTACTGTGCAGCACGCTGAACGAGGGCGACATCCAGCGCATCCACCACCTGCGCCGGGACGTGCTGCGCCTGCGCCGCCACGTGGCGCCGATGGTCGAGATCAGCGAAGAGGTCTCGCGCCTGGCCTTCCCGTTCATCGACAAGAACATGCGTCCGTATTTTCGCGACGTGCAGATCCACGTGACCCGGCAGATGGAAGACCTGGCGACGCTGCGCGATATCGCCAGCCAGACCATCGAGATCGGCGCACTGCTGGAGTCGACCCGGCAGAGCATCGTGCAGCGCAAGTTCGCTGCCTGGGCGGCGATCCTGGCGTTTCCCACCGCGGTGGCGGGGATCTACGGGATGAACTTCCAGAACATGCCGGAACTGAGCTGGCACTACGGCTACTTCGCCGTGCTCGGGGCGATTGCAGTCGGCTGTACGGCGTTGTGGGCCAGCTTCAAGCGCTCAGGCTGGTTGTGAAGTCAAAGGCTTCGCGGGCCAGCCCGCTGCCACAGGGACTTGTGTCGCCTGCAACTCACCGTGGGAGCCGGGATCAGGCGGATCCGGCCTGCGGCTTGTGCGCGACGAAGCGCATCATCCACTCCGCCACCGTGGTGCCGTGGTGTTCCTGGTCCAGGCTGGCGACGCCCTTGGCATAGAGGGTCTCGCCGAGGTTCTCCTGGCGGATGTCCAGCAGGGCCCGCGAGTAGTCATGGATGAACTCCGGATGCCCCTGGAAGCACAGCACCTGGTCGTTGATGTGGTACGCCGCGTAAGGGCAGAAATCGCTGCTGGCGATGACCGTGGCATTCTCCGGCAGTTCGGTGACCTGGTCCTGGTGGCTGATCAGCAAGGTCAGTTCTTCGCGCACCGGGCTCATCCAGGGGGCTTTCGCGGCCAGCTTGTACTGATGGATGCCAACGCCCCAGCCCTGGTGGGCACGCTCGGTCCTGCCGCCCAGCAGCAACGCCAGCAACTGGTGGCCGAAGCAGATGCCCAGCAGCTTGTCGCCACGCTCGTAGCGGTTCAGCAGGTAGGTCTTGAGGGTCTGGATCCACGGGTCGCTGCCGAAGGAGTCGGCCTTGCTGCCCGTCACCAGGTAGGCGTCGAAGGTCAGGTCGTCACTCGGATAGTGGCCCTGCATCACGTTGTAGATACTGAACTCGGCAGTGATCGGCTGGCGGGAGAACAGACGCTCGAACATCTTCCCATACCCCTGATACTGCTCGACCAGCTCTGGACGCAGGACATCGGTTTCCAGAATGCAGATGTGTAACGACATAAAAGTACCTGACGCGAAAGACCAAAGAGTGAGGCCTGAGCCTGCCTTGAAACCTGTATTCAAGGCAAGCCCGGAACGCGCCTGCGCCAGGCGTGGTTCAGTTGCCTCAGAACCGCTCGTCCCTGGCGGCCTTGTCCAGCAATAGCGCCGGTGGCGCGAAACGCTCGCCGTACTGTTCGCTCAGGTAGCGGGCCCGGGCAACGCAGTTCGCCAGGCCGTACTGGTTGATGAACTGCAAGGCGCCGCCGCTCCAGGCGGCAAAGCCGATACCGAGGACCGAGCCGACGTTGGCATCGGCCGTCGACTGCAGCACGCCCTCCTCCAGGCAGCGCACGGTTTCCAGGGCCTGTACGAAGAGCAGGCGGTCGCGCACATCCTGGGGCGAAATCCGCCGTTCGGGGTTCTCGAAATGCCGCTTCAGGTCCGGCCACAGGTGTTTCTGCCCGCCCGCCGGATAATCGTAGAACCCGCCACCACCGGCCTTGCCGGGGCGCCTGTACTCCAGCAGCGCATCGATCACCGCGTAGGCCGGGTGACTGGGCGGCACCTTGCCTTCGGCCTGCAGGTCCCGGGCGGTCTGCTGGCGGATGTGGCTCATCAGGCTCAGCGACACCTCGTCGGAAACCGCCAGCGGCCCGATCGGCATACCGGCCTTGCGCGCCTCGGTTTCGATCATCGCCGCCGGGATTCCCTCGCCGAGCATGGCAATGCCTTCATGGGTAAAGGTGCCGAACACCCGCGAGGTGAAGAAGCCGCGGCGGTCATTGACCACGATCGGCGTCTTGCGGATCTGCTGGACGAAATCGAAGCCGCGGGCCAGGGTTTCGTCGCTGGTCTGCGCGCCCCGGATGATTTCCACCAGCGGCATCTTCTCCACCGGGCTGAAGAAATGCAGGCCGATGAACCGGTCCTGGCGCGCTACTGCCGTAGCCAGGCCGGTGATGGGCAGGGTCGAGGTGTTGGAGGCGATCACGGCCTCGCTGCCCACCACCCGTTGTGCGGCCGCCGAGACCCTGGCCTTGAGTTCACGGTCCTCGAACACCGCCTCGATGATCAGGTCGCACCCGGCCAGGTCGTCATCCGTCCCGGTCGGCCGGATGCGCGCCAGGATCGCTTCGCGTTGTTCGCCGCTCAGCTGGCCACGGGCGACCTTGCTGTCCAGCAACGCCGCCGAGCGGGCCTTGCCCTGCTCGGCCACGGCCAGGCTGACGTCCTTGAGCACCACCTCGATCCCGGCGACGGCGCTGACATGGGCGATACCCGCGCCCATCATCCCCGCCCCGAGCACGCCGACCTTGCGGGTGACATGGGGGGCAAATCCCCCGGGGCGGGAACCGCCGGCATTGATCTCGTTCAACTGGAACCAGAAGGTCCCGATCATGTTCTTCGCCACCTGGCCGGTGGCGAGTTCGGTGAAATAGCGGGTCTCGATCAGGTGCGCGGTATCAAAGTCGACCTGGGCCCCTTCCACCGCCGCACAGAGAATTTTTTCCGGGGCCGGCAGGCAACCCTGGGTCTTGCTGCGCAGGATCGACGGGGCGATGGCGAGCATCTGCGCCACCTTGGGCTCGGAGGGGCTTCCCCCCGGCAGTCGATAGCCCGGCAGATCCCAGGGCTGGCGGGCCGCCGGATGCTCGACGATCCAGGCCCGGGCCTTGGCCAGCAGCTCGTCGACGTCGCCCGCCAACTCGCCGACCAGGCCGGCCTGCAGCGCCTGCCGGGCGCCAACCTTCCGACCTTCGAGCAGGTACGGCAGCGCCTTCTCCAGGCCCAGCAGGCGCACCATGCGCACCACCCCGCCACCGCCCGGCAGCAGGCCCAGGGTCACTTCCGGCAAGCCCAATTGCACGGCCTTGTCGTCCAGGGCGATGCGGTGCTGGCAGGCCAGGCAGACTTCCCAGCCACCGCCCAGCGCAGCACCATTGATGGCCGCCACCACCGGCCGCTCCAGGGTTTCCAGGGCGCGCAACTGGGCCTTCAGTTCGAGTACGCCGTCCTGGAAAGCCTGCGCATCCGCCGGTGTGACCCTGATCAGTTCATTGAGATCGCCCCCGGCAAGGAAGGTGGGCTTGGCCGAAGTGATGATCACCCCGGCCAGATCCTCGCGCTCGGCGGTGAGGCGCGCCACGCAGGCGGCCATGGCCTGGCGATAGGCGGCATTCAGGGTGTTGGCCGTCTGGCCGGGCATGTCCAGGGTCAGGACGACGATCCGGTCGGCCCCCTTTTCGTAGCGAATGGCATCCGTCATGGCAGGTTTCCCGAACGGTTCAAAGGCGTTCGATAATGGTGGCGATCCCCATGCCGCCACCGACGCAAAGCGTTGCCAGCCCATGGCGCAACTGCCTTGCCTCCAGCTCGTCGAGCAGCGTGCCGAGCATCGCGCAACCGGTGGCCCCCAGCGGATGCCCCAGGGCAATCGAGCCGCCATTGACGTTGACCTTGTGCGGATCGACCGCCATGTCCCTGATGAACTTGAGCACCACCGAGGCAAAGGCTTCGTTGACCTCGAACAGGTCGATGTCGCCGATCTGCAGGCCGGCCTTGGCCAGCGCCTTGCGGGTGGCCGGTGCGGGGCCGGTGAGCATGATGGTCGGATCGGTGGCGGTGACCGCACTCGCCACGATCCGCGCCCGCGGCCGCAGGCCCAGTTCACGGCCCTTGTCGGGCGAACCGATGAGCATCAGCGCGGCGCCATCGACAATCCCGGAACTGTTGCCCGGGGTATGCACATGGCGGATCCGCTCGACATGGCTGTAGACCCGCAGGGCCGTGGCGTCGAAGCCCATCTGCCCGATCGCCTCGAAACTCGGCCTGAGTTGCCCCAGGCCCTCGAGGGTCGAATCGGCCCGGATGAATTCGTCATGGTCGAGCAGGACCAGGCCGTTCTGGTCCATAACCGGCACCAGGGACTTGCGGAACGCCCCCGCGGCCCTCGCCCGTGCGGCCTTCTGCTGCGACTGCAAGGCGAAGCCGTCGACATCCTGGCGACTGAAGCCTTCCAGGGTGGCGATCAGGTCCGCGCCAATCCCCTGGGGCGTGAAGTGACAATGCAGATTGGTCTGTGGATCGAGCACCCAGGCCCCGCCATCGCTGCCCATCGGTACCCGCGACATGGACTCGACGCCACCGACCACCACCAGGTCCTCGAAGCCCGAACGGACTTTCATCGCGCCCAGGTTCACCGCTTCCAGGCCCGAGGCGCAAAACCGGTTGACCTGCACCCCGGCAACGCTGACATCCCAGTCCGCCACCAACGCCGCCGTCCTGGCGATATCGGCCCCCTGGTCACCCACCGGCGTCACGCAGCCGATCACGAGGTCGTCCACTTCGCGGGTATCGAAGCCGTTGCGCTGCTGCAACGCCGTGAGCAACCCGGCCAGCAGGTTCACCGGCTTGACACTGTACAGGGCGCCACCGGCCTTGCCCTTGCCCCGGGGCGTACGCACCGCATCGAATATCAGAGCCTCTGTCATGACGTCCTCGAACCGTTCGGGTGGAGAAAAAAGCCGCGCTCCCACCTTAGGCCCGGCCCGCCAGGATTCAATGACCGAAGCGCTCATCGGCCTTGACCCTCACGCTCGGACGAACGGTAGTGTGCTAAGCGCTTGACCGGTTGAGTGCTTGCAGGTGTCTAGCCAAAGGCCCGCTAGCCAGCTGGCCATATGCCTCATGTCTTTTTTAAATAAAATTTTGCTAAACACATGGCAAAGAGTTCTAAGCCAAGTGTGACGCGGGCCCTAAGGTTATTCCTGTGGAGTTGCCGCCGGGTTTTGCCGGGGCACCAACACCGAGTCATCGAGTCGTATTTCAGGAATAACAACAAAAGGCAGTCAGCCATGTTCAAGCACTCGAAAGTCCGCCAGGCCGGTTTGATCCTATTCGCCACCACCTTGTTGCTTATCCTGCCGAACCTCACCAGGTTGGCCGGTTAGAGCCCGTGGCGCTTTTTCACAAAACCGAATTCTCGCCCCGGTCAGCTACCGGGGTTCGGTTTTGTGTGCCAATCTTGAGCCATGACTTGATGGAGACAAGCTCATGCGCCACTGGATCGCCGCCGCCCTGACAGCCACGGCACTGCTCGGCAGCTTCCACGCCCAGGCCGGGATCATCGATGTGAACCGCGCGGTCGACGAAATCCGCGACGGTGCACTTATCCTCGACCTGCGCAACAACAGCGATTTCGCCGCCGGCAATATCCACAACTCCCTGCAGGTGGACCTGACCCTGGAAGACGGCACCGGCATCAGTGCCGAAGGCCTGGCCTACCAGTTGCGCCTGGTGGTACTCGACCCGAACGCCACCGTGGTGATCTACAGCGACACCAACCAGCACGCCCTGGAAGCCGAGGACACGCTGATCCGGCGTGGCTACTTCGGCATCGTCAATGGCGGCAACTACAGCGAACTGCGCGATGCGCTGTTCGATCATGTCGAGGACACCCCGACCTGGGTCTTCGACAATGACGACGATATCGCCGACCAATCCAACCCCACCACCGCCCCGATCGAATAAGACCCCACGAATGAAACACCTGATCCTGCTGACCACCGCCCTGCTCTGCAGCCAACTGCATGCCGCCCAACTCACCCTCGACCTCGGCTCCGGCGCCCGGATCTGGGAGACCGAGGCGCTGCTGGCCCACCCCAAGGCACAGACCATCACCATCGACGACGATGTCTCCTACAAACGCCAGATGACCTATCGTGCGGTGCCGGTGGCCGTGCTGCTGGACGGCGTCAAGCCTGACGATCACCTGCAGGCCGTGGCGCTGGACGGGTTCGCCGCCGAAATGAGCGCTGCGCCGCTGCTCGGCAAAAGTGGTGCCCAGGCCTGGCTGGCGGTGGAAGACCCGGCCAGACCCTGGCCGCCACTCGCCGAGGGCAAACCGGGCGCCGGGCCGTTCTACCTGGTGTGGACGCATCCGGAAGCCGGACACATCAGCCCCGAACAATGGCCTTTCCAGGTCGCCAATATCCAGCGCCTGGCCCCGGTGGCGCAGCGTTTCCCGGCGTTGCTGCCGGCCCCCACGCTGGCGGCCAACGACCCGGTGAACCAGGGCTTCGCGCTGTTCCAGAAAAACTGCCTGGCCTGCCACACGCTCAACGGCGCGGGCGATGCGCAGGTGGGACCGGACCTGAACGTACCGTACAGCCCGACCGAGTACTTCGCCGAAGGCTATCTCAAGCGTTACATCCGCGACCCGCAGAGCCTGCGCCACTGGCCACAGGCAAAGATGCCGGCGTTCGCCCCGGCGGTGCTGCCGGACAGCGACCTCGATCTGCTGGTGGGCTATCTCAGGCACATGGCCCAGCGCAAGGTGCCAGTGCAATAAGCAGGCTTTTGGCTATCACCTACATAGCCAGAGTTGATTTCCGCCTGGGAGAGAGCTGGCGGATAATCCCCCCATCAAGCCGGCCAGGGCGACAAGCACCGCCCAGGCGACTTGCCCCCTTTTGCCAGGCGCCAAGCGGCGTCTGCCCGTGGATCGACCGATACCTCGTCCGCGCCCCCTGCTTCCCATTCGGCCACCCTCTGCGGTGGCCTTTTTTTGCGCCCACTCTACGCCGAAAACAAAAACGGCCGACCCACAGGTCAGCCGTCGTTTCAGGGAGAATTCCGTACGTTCAGTTGCGCGCACGGACCGGATGCTTGACACCCCAGCCTTCGATCACGCCGCCCAGCGGTTCGACCACCGCCCCGAAGTCGTGCTCGAAGTCATCGATGCCACCATAGGTGGCGTACATCACCTTGCTCAGTTCCAGATACCAGGCACCGTCGTCCCTGGGGCTGACCTGAGCGTTCAGGGATTCACCACGAAACTGACCTGCAGCCCTGCGCGCCCGCTCCTCGTCCGGGAAAACCGCATAGAACTCGATGGGATGGATACGTGCGAAATCAAAACCGCCTTCTTTCATGCGGCGCAGCACCTGGCTGCTGATGTCTTCTTGATAGGCTGTGCTCATGAAACGTCCTCCTCAGCAAGCGTTGGATAGACTTTCCGCGATCCCGGGCCGGGCACCCACGGTGCCGGCAGCGCGACGGATGGCCGTCGCCGGGAAACAAGCATGTAGCTGACAAGATCAGACCACCTTAGCGAATCTCTCGCTGATCTCGATTGCAGAGTAGCGTGATGCCAGCAGCTCTGCCAGAGGGTCTGAAGTAGAAAAACCGACTTTACGAAGCCGGCGCGATGCGCAGGATCTGGATGCTGTTCTGCTCCTTGAGGCTCTTGACTGTCGGCTCGTCCATGCGCCCGTCGAGATCATTGAGGTCCAGTTCGGCCGGAACCGGCAGCAAACGGGCGCGAACCCACTGTGCGGCCTGCTCCCTACTCGGTTGGTGCTCGCAATCGAAGTGCTCGACGCTCTGAACACCATGATCATCCACGAAAGTGACTGCCCACATCTTCATCGGTGTCTCCTCGCTCAAGCCCATCACGGGCCCACATATATCTGGACCTCGCGGCAACAGGGATCGTTCAAGGCGTTTGCAGGCAACCAGAACCTGTAGAAACTTGGCTTGCCCGCGAAGGCGGTGGCTCAGTCAGCGGATATGTCAGCTGGTCGACCGCCTTCGCGGGCAAGCCGCGCTCCTACAAGGGGCGGCGGTCCTGGGCTCCTGCTCCGAGGAGGGACCTGCGCCCCCGGCCGATCACTTCTCGGCGCGTTCCTTCAGGGCCTGCAGGGTATTGAAGGGGGCCTCGACCACGAACTTGTTCGCCAGCCACGAAGGCACGCTGCCGCCTGGCTCGGTGTGCACCTGGTAGGTCACCTCGGTGAGGTTGTCACCCTTGGGTACCAGCTTCCAGAAGCCATCGACCTGGGCGACGCGCACATAACCCTTTTCTTCCGGCTTGTAGGTCGGTACGCCCTGGAGCTTACGGGTCAGGCTGCCGTCGGCATTCTGGATGGTGGTGATATGCAGGTAGGAGTCGCGATCCGTGACCGGGAACGGTGCCTTGAACTGGGTGTAGGTCCAGCTCTCGTCACCCTTCTTGTCCACCAGTTTCTGCGACTTGCACTCGTGGATCCAGGCACAGGCACCGACCACATCCTCCTGCAGGGCACGGATCTTGGCCACCGAAGCCTTGATCGTCGTCACGCCCTGATAGGCCTTGTACTTGGAACCGCTCACTTCGGCGAGCGATACCTTGATGCCGTTTTCATCCTTGGCCGTCTCCCAGGTTTCCGCGTAGGCGGTCCCGGTCAACAGGGCACTCAAACCACAAACCACAGCTAAACGATGCAGCGAACCCATTTTCTTATTCCTTATTGTCGAAGGTAAACACGCGTCAAGCCGCCGTCATTTTCTCCCACCAGCCGATCAGGCGGATGGCCTCTTCACGACTACCGCCACAGACTTCCGGGTCGGCCTTGAACCCCCCACACACGGCCGGCCGCTCGGGCCGGCCGAACAGCTCACAGAGGTTTTCGACCGAGAGATGCACACAACGTTCTCCGGCCGGCTTGCCCTCGGGCATGCCCGGCAGCGGCGAGCTGATGGAAGGAGCGATACAGCAGGCACCACAACCCTCACGGCAGTTCATGGCGATACGCTCCCAGCAACGGACCCGGGGTGTGGAAGACAGAGTAACCGCTAAAACGGCTGTTTAAAATTGGTCGCACAATGGTTTTTCAATAACTGGGTAGATGACTGATCAGTCACCGACGAAGCGTCATGACCGAGAGGGGGATTCTACTGCTTGAACTCGAAATCCAGCGCTGCGCCCTCGATTTCCCGACGGCTGTCGTTACGCAGCTGCAGCTCCATTTCGTTGCTCAGCAGTCGACCGTTGAGTTGAAAAGGCGTCTGCGAGGCCGGCTTTTCCACGAACATCTGCGGCAACAGCGGCCGGCTCCTGGACAGCGGCACCTTGCCGACCGGCTGCATCTTGTTGACCAGTTCCTGGGGCAGGCTCAAGTCCAGCTTGGGCGGTGGCAGACGAGTCTTCACCACCTCATTATCGACCTTGCGTGGTTTGCCCGTGGTGGTTTTCTTTATAGGCGTGGTCTTTTTCGGCTGGGCTTTTTTCTGAGTGGCTGCGGCCTTATTCGTCGAAGCACGGGTCTGCTTCGCTGAAGTAGCCGTGTTTTCCTGCGTCGTGCCACGGGCGGCCGGCGGCTTTTCCTGGGCCTGCGCCATAACCGTACCACCAGCGCCAAGGCCGGTCAGCAAGGCAAGCAACAGCAGGCGTACAGCGAAAGTCGCGTTCATGAACTCTACGGCATCGACAACAGAGTGCCCTATGCTCGCTCGTTGGGCAGGTAATGACAAGTAATGCGATCGCGAATCGTCCCCGGATGCCACCGCCGGGAGTGCCCGCTGGCAGCTCCCGGCAGCCCGCTCAGAACAGCCCGGCCGCGGTTTCCTGGCAGAGCTGGTTGGCCAGCATGCCGAGGGTCATCAGCGCCCGTTCGGCCTCGCGGTTCCACGGAATCCCGCAGTTGAGCCGGATACAATGGTTGAACTGCTCGGTGTTGCTGAAGATCAGCCCCGGCGCAATGCTGATGCCCTGCTGCAGCGCCCGGACATGCAACTCCTGGGTGTTGACCCGTCCCGGCAGGCTGACCCAGAGAATGAAACCGCCGGTCGGACGGGTCATCTGCGTACCTTCGGGAAAATACTGCTGCACCGCCAACTGGAAGGCACTGAGATTCTTGCGGTACTCCTGGCGAATGTAGCGCAGGTGCCGGTCATAACCGCCGTTCTCCAGGTAGGCCGCCACGCCCATCTGCGTCACGCTGCAGGCCGAATGGGTGCTGAAGGTCTGCAGGCGCTGGATTTCCTGCTGGAACTTGCCGGCGATCATCCAGCCGATCCGCACGCCGGGCGACAGGGTCTTGGAGAAGCTCGAACAGTAGATCACCCGGTCCAGCCGGTCATAGGCCTTGAGCGCCTTGGTCCGGCCCACCTCGAACATCAGTTCGCCGTAGATATCGTCCTCGACGATCTGGATATCGAAATCCGATGCCAGGCGCAGCAGTTGCTTCTGCCGCTCCTCGGGCATGGTCCCGCCCAGCGGGTTGCTCAGGCGCGTGGTCAGCACCAGCGCCTTGATCGACCATTGGTTGGCCGCCAGTTGCAGGGCCTCCAGGCTCATGCCGGTGGACGGATCGCTGGGAATCTCGATGACCTTCAGGCCCAGCAGGTCGGCCAGTTGCAGCAGGCCGTAGTAGGTTGGCGACTCGGCTGCGATCAGATCACCGGGGCGGGTCAGCACCCGCAGCGACATCTGCAGCGCATCGACGCAGCCGTGGGTGATCACCACCTCGGAGGGATCGACCACCACCCCGGCATCGCGCATGCGGATCGCCACCTGGCGTCGCAGCGGCTCGAAGCCGGGGCTGAACATGTAGCTGAAAGCCCGCGGGCTGTGAAACCGGGTGACCTTGGCCAACTGCTGGTGCAGCGCCCGTACCGGCAGGTAATCCACCGACGGCACCGCCGCGCCGAATGGAAACACCCCTTCACGGCGGGATTCGACCAGCACCTGGTGGATGATGCTGCTGCGGGTGACCAGGCCCGGCCGCTCGACCCGGGCGATATCCGGCGTCGGCGCGGTCAGCGCGGGAGTCTGGTGCACGTAGTAGCCCGACTGCGGACGGGCACGGATCAGCCCCTGGTCTTCCAGGTTGGCGTAGGCCTGCAACACCGTTGCGTGGCTGACGTTGAGCTGCGAGCTCATCTTGCGTACCGAAGGCACGCGCTCGCCTGGCTGATAGACACCACGGCGGATGTCGTCGGCCAGTTGCTGCGCAATACGTTGGTAGAGCAATAGGTTGGTCATGAAGCGGCACTCGGTTTCAACGGCGTTTTTATTCTTGAAAGCAACGATACCGGAACAGTTTCAAAGTGTACTGGCACAGTTCCTACAATAGTCGACAATACAGTGACGAGAGAAGTAAAACTGTATCGGCACACCGCCAGGTGTTTCAGCCCGGGCGTTCGGGCATGAAAAAACCCGGCACCTTGCGGATACCGGGTCTGTTCCTGCATCGGCCGACGCCTCAGCGGGCTGCGCCGAGATGGCCCTTCTCGTCGGAAAACACCACCTCCACCCGACGGTTCTGCGCCCGGCCGCGCTCGGTGGCGTTCACGTCGATCGGGTATTCGTCGCCATAGCCGACGACCTCGATACGCTTTTCGTCGATGCCCAGGTCCACCAGCATGTCCGCCACGGACTGCGCCCGGTCGCGGGACAACTGCAGGTTGCTGTCCTTCTCGCCGGTGCTGTCGGTGTAGCCTTCGATGCGCACGACCCGTTTCGGGTTGAGCTGGAGAAACTGCACCAGCTTGAGGATCGCCCGGTTGGCGGAACTCTGCAGTTCGGCCTCGCCGGTATCGAACAACACGTCGCCCAGGGTCATCACCAGCCCGCGATCGGTCTGGGTGCTGGCCTGGCTGATCTGCTCCTCCACCCACTTGCCCTGCTGCTGCACGCTGATCAGCTTGGACTCGCGCAGGGCCAGTTGCAGGCGCTGACGTTCCAGTTCCAGCTTGGCGGCACGCTCCTGGTTCAGGGCCTGCTCGGTGTGCTGGCGGGCGATGTCCGAGTAGCGCTCGCTCAGGTAGGCGTAATGCGCCACATCGCCGCTGCTGCCCCAGTAGCCGGACAGGCGATCGGCGCGCGCCAGCGACTCACCGGCGCGGATCACGTCCTTGGGCGCATAACGCAGCACATTGGTGTCTTCCTTGACCTTCTGGAAGCTGGCGGAAGCCTGTTGCAGCGCCGCCTCGCTGGCCTGCTGGCCGGCGCAACCGCAAAGACTGACACAGCCCAGCGCCAGCAGGACGCCGACCATTCGGCTCGGATAGATCATTGGGCGTCTCCCAACTGCTTGCGCAGGCGCGTGATACGGGCATTGAGCAGTTTCAGTTCCTCCTCGCTCTTGGCGGTCAGCACCTGGGCTTCGGCCAGGCGCGCGTCCAGCTCGGCCTGCTCGGCCCGCATGCGGGCCTTCTTGAAGGACTGGTCGGCCATGGCGGACTTGGCACGGTCGAACTTGCCTTCGGCCAGTTTCAGTTCGGCGACTTCGTCAGCCTTGGCGCCAACCGCCCGGGCCTGTTCGAGCGCACGTTCGGTGAGACGCATTTGTTCATTCGGCGCCGGATCGGCCGCGCAACCCGCCAGGGCCACGACGGCCAGGGCAGCGAATAAAGGTCGAATACTCAAAGCAAATTCCTACTGTTTGGGGGCGCCGACCGGTTGCAGTTGCGCCTTCCAACGCTCCAGATTGCGCTGCAACACGGCCTCGGTCAGACCGGAAGCGGGCAATTCTGTCATTTTTTTTGCCAGCTGTCCGCGCAACCAGGCGTCATTGCAGGCCGAGTTGTGGGACACCGCCAGGAACAGGCCCGGCTGGTCCACCGGCTGGGCCCGCGGGGCGATGTCCCGGGCCATGCCCAGGCTCTGGGCGGTGACCATGCCGGCATACCGCCCGGCCAGGACATACTCGACCTCGCCCAGCAGCAGCTTCTGGAAGGCCTGGGGCAAGGCCGGCGTGTACTGCAGCGTCAGGTGCTGCCTGCTGAATTCCACGAACGGTTGGGTCAACCGGGCCTTCTGCGAGACGGCACCGGTGTGTCCATGCAGGTCGTTGGCGGTGTTGTAGACGAGCGTCGAATCGTTGCGGGTCCAGACCAGGAAGTCGTTCTGCACCAGCGCCGGGTGGATGTAATCCAGCGCGTCCAGTTCATTGACGGCGATCGGCGCGTCCACCAGCAGGTCCATGCGCCCGCTGCGCACCTCCTCCTGGGCCTGGGAGCGCTTGCCACCGTAGAGCACCTCGATCTTGAGGCCCAGCTCGCCGCCGACCTGGCGCAACAGGTCGGCGCTGGCGCCGATCAGGTGCACCGGATCCTCAGGGTCACGCCACAGGTAGGGCGGCGCATCCGGGCTGCCGGTGACGATCAGACGCTCGCACTTACCGACGGCGAGGGCCTGCGCAGGCAGACCGAACAGCAGTGACAATGCGGCGACGCGAAGCACGTCCATGACAAATTTCTCCAATCCACGCCGCCCCCTGTAGGAGCGCGGCTTGCCCGCGAAAGCGTCAGGTCCGTCGACATATTGGCTGGCCGAGCCGACGCTTTCGCGGGCAAGCCCTGCTCCTACAGTAGGCTGTGTACGAAATTGTTTGAAACGCAGGTTAGGCAAGGCAAAAACCGGCGAGGAACGCCCGGGGTCGCGCCCGACTTGACTGGTTGTCAATGAGCATTCCGAGCCGGTTTTTAACGCCGCATAACCAAGTTTCAAGCGATTTCGTACATAGCCTAGGCGGTGTCGCCATGACGCGGTACAGATACAGCGATTCGGTAAAAAAAAACCCGGTCACCAGACCGGGTTCTCTTATAAGTGAAGCGGCTGGATCAGACCAGCTTTTCCAACTCGGGCACGGCTTCGAACAGGTCAGCGACCAGGCCGTAGTCGGCCACCTGGAAGATCGGCGCCTCTTCGTCCTTGTTGATCGCGACGATCACCTTGGAATCCTTCATGCCGGCCAGGTGCTGGATCGCGCCGGAGATGCCGACGGCGATGTACAGCTGTGGCGCGACGATCTTGCCGGTCTGGCCGACCTGCATGTCGTTCGGCACGAAACCGGCGTCGACCGCGGCGCGGGAAGCGCCGACTGCCGCGCCCAGCTTGTCGGCCAGGGCGTACAGGTGCTTGAAGTTGTCGCCGTTCTGCATGCCGCGGCCGCCGGAGACGACGATCTTGGCAGCGGTCAGCTCAGGACGATCGGACTTGGCCAGCTCTTCGCCGACGAACGACGATTTGCCCGCATCGTGAGCGGCGCCAACGGCTTCGACGGCAGCCGAGCCCCCTTCGGCGGCAACCGGGTCGAAACCGGTTGCACGCACGGTGATGACCTTGACCGCAGCGCTCGATTGCACGGTGGCAATCGCGTTACCGGCATAGATCGGGCGCTTGAAGGTATCGGCGCTTTCCACCGAGATGATCTCGGAGATCTGGTCGACGTCCAGTTGGGCGGCCACGCGTGGCAGGATGTTCTTGCCGTTGGAGGTGGCGGCGGCCAGGACGTGGCTGTAGCCCTTGCCCAGCTCGGCAGCCAGGGGAGCGACGTTCTCCGGCAGTTGATGAGCGTAGGCGGCGTTGTCGGCCACCAGCACTTTCGACACGCCAGCGATTTTCGCGGCGGCTTCGGCAACGGCGCCAACGCCCTGGCCGGCAACCAGCACGTGGATGTCACCACCGATCTTCGCGGCGGCGCCAACGGTGTTCAGGGTGGCCGGAGCGACGGTTTTGTTGTCGTGTTCGGCGATTACCAAGATAGTCATGTTCAGATTACCTTCGCTTCGTTTTTCAGTTTCTCGACCAGTTCTGCAACCGACTTGACCTTGATGCCCGCGCTGCGTGCAGCCGGTGCTTCAACCTTCAGGGTCTTGTTGGTGGAGGCGGTGGAAACGCCCAAAGCATCCGGAGTCAGCGTCTCGAGCGGCTTCTTCTTGGCTTTCATGATGTTCGGCAGCGACGCATAGCGTGGCTCGTTCAGGCGCAGGTCGGTGGTGACGATGGCCGGCAGGCTCAGCGACACAGTCTGCAGGCCGCCGTCGATTTCGCGGGTCACGGCAACCTTGTCGCCCGCCACTTCGACTTTCGAGGCGAAGGTGCCCTGGGCGTAGCCGCTCAGCGCAGCCAGCATCTGGCCAGTCTGGTTGTTGTCGCTGTCGATCGCCTGCTTGCCGAGGATCACCAGTTGTGGCTGTTCCTTGTCGACCACGGCCTTGAGCAGCTTGGCCACGGCCAGGGAGTTCAGTTCGTCGGCGGACTCGACCAGGATGGCGCGGTCGGCACCCAGCGCCAGCGCGGTACGCAGTTGCTCCTGGGCGGTGGACGGGCCGATGGTGACGACGACGATTTCAGTCGCCACGCCTTTTTCCTTCAGACGTACCGCTTCTTCCACGGCGATTTCGCAGAACGGGTTCATCGACATCTTGACGTTGGCGAGGTCGACGCCGGAATTGTCCGCCTTGACGCGAACCTTGACGTTGTAATCGACAACGCGTTTGACAGCTACAAGAACCTTCATGGATTCCTCACTCTCCGGTGAAAAGAAAGTCGCCCAGGCGTACCTGGCGGTTGGATGCTCAGCGGCGCGCGCGTGAAGCTCAAGGGCACCTCCAAAAACGCCGACATCTGCACGAAAGCCTGGCTGTCTTCCGGTTCATGACCGTCCGTCCGACGTGACCGTGCAGTCACGGGACCGATGGACGTGTAAACTTCGCGCCAGAATCGGCGTGCCACTTCACTTTCGCTGTCTTCGTCCTGTCTTTAGACGTGCTCTTGCGGCCTCCGTTTAGCCTACGGCAAGCGCAAAACCGCTCGTATCTTGACCGGAACGCCTATTCTGGTCAATACGGCAAAATGGTCAGTCATAAGCCGCGCTACTTTGATTTATCTGGCCTCCAGCGAATTCAAACAAACGTTTGTATTGGACGCTGATAGTGGTGTAGATATAATGCGCCACCTAGAGAGAAAGATGTCTCCCCCCTCCTGGAGCGGGACACCAAACCTCCAATCAGAAGAAAACTGTTGAGCCTTGAGAGTAGGAGAGAGTCTGTGGAACGCGAATACATGGAATTCGACGTGGTCATCGTCGGTGCCGGCCCCGCAGGCCTGTCCGCCGCCTGCCGGCTGAAACAGAAAGCCGCCGAAGCGGGTCAGGAAATCAGCGTCTGCGTCGTGGAAAAAGGCTCCGAGGTCGGTGCCCACATCCTTTCCGGCGCGGTGTTCGAACCACGGGCCCTGAACGAACTGTTCCCGGACTGGAAGGAACTCGGTGCGCCGCTCAATACCCCGGTCAAGCGCGACGACATCTATGTCCTGCGCAACGGCGAGACCGCGACCAAGGTTCCCGACTTCTTCGTGCCCAAGACCATGCACAACGAAGGCAACTACATCATCTCCCTGGGCAACCTGTGCCGCTGGCTGGCCCAGCAGGCCGAGAACCTGGGCGTGGAGATCTACCCGGGCTTCGCCGCCCAGGAAGCGCTGTTCGACGAAAATGGCGTGGTACGCGGCATCATCACCGGCGACCTCGGCGTCGACCGTGAAGGCAACCCGAAAGACGGCCTGTACACCCCCGGCATGGAACTGCGTGGCAAATACACGCTGTTCGCCGAAGGTTGCCGCGGCCACATCGGCAAGCAACTGATCGCACGCTTCAAGCTCGACAGCGAAGCCGACGCCCAGCACTACGGCATCGGCCTCAAGGAAATCTGGGAAATCGACCCGGCCAGGCACCAGCCGGGCCTGGTGGTCCACACCGCCGGCTGGCCGCTGGACATCATGGGCACCGAGAACACCGGTGGTTCCTTCCTCTATCACCTGGAAAACAACCAGGTGGTGGTCGGCCTGATCGTCGACCTGTCCTACAGCAACGCCTACCTGTCGCCGTTCGACGAGTTCCAGCGCCTCAAGCACCACCCGGTGCTCAAGCAGTACCTGGAAGGCGGCAAGCGCATCAGCTACGGCGCCCGCGCCATCTGCAAGGGCGGCCTGAACTCGCTGCCCAAGATGGTCTTCAACGGCGGCGCACTGATCGGCTGCGACCTCGGCACCCTGAACTTCGCCAAGATCAAGGGCAGCCACACCGCGATGAAATCCGGCATGCTCGCCGCCGAAGCGGTGGCCGAGAAGCTGCTGGCCGGCGCCGAGGGCGGTGACCAGCTGGACAACTACGTCATCTCGTTCAAGGCCAGCTGGCTGTACGAGGAACTGTTCGCCAGCCGCAACTTCGGCGCGGCCATCCACAAGTACGGCCCGATCATCGGTGGCGGTTTCAACTGGGTCGAGCAGAACCTGTTCGGCGGCAAGCTGCCCTTCACCCTGCACGACAACAAGCCGGACTACGCCTGCCTGAAGCTGGCCAAGGACTCGGTGAAAATCGACTACCCCAAGCCGGACGGCAAGCTCAGCTTCGACAAGCTCAGCTCGGTATTCCTCTCCAGCACCAACCATGAAGAAGAACAGCCGTGCCACCTCAAGCTCAAGGATGCGAGCATTCCGCTGACCAGGAACCTGCCGCTGTACGACGAGCCGGCGCAGCGCTACTGCCCAGCGGGCGTGTATGAAGTGATCACCCAGGAAGACGGCGAGAAGCGCTTCCAGATCAACGCCCAGAACTGCGTGCACTGCAAGACCTGCGACATCAAGGATCCATCGCAGAATATCACCTGGGTGGCGCCGGAAGGGGCTGGTGGCCCGACCTATCCGAACATGTGAGATGGCTGGCTGAATGGCATCAAGGCTCCTTCGGGGGCCTTTTTGTTGCCTTTTCGAAAGCAGGAAACACTCGGTAAGAAAACGACCAGCGGCACCCGAAAAACCAGCGTGCTCCGCCCCCGCCCCTGCCCTCTCCCCCCGAAAAACCACCGGTAAAAAACGCTCCATTAACTGACTGTAAACAAAGACCTTCCCCGTCTTTTCTGGCTACCGGCCCGCCTGATCCTCCAGCCCACAGCACATAAAGAATCAGCTTACAGAAACGGACCACTCATCCAAGTACAGTTTCCATCGGTCGCCACCTGTCAATTCTGACAGGTCCCAAACGGCGTTTTTTTGTTTATAACCTCATGGGCAACCTAGGGAAGTCACCGCTGGCCTCAGGGCCGTTTCCGTCAGGGATCCCGAGCCGCCCAGCCCGAAAACCGATTGAAGTTCCTCAACTGTTTTTTGCGGGAGTTTCCGATATGCGTGCGTTACAACCCAAACCCACCCCCTCCCTTCCCCCAGTCGTACAACCCAGCGGCGATGGCGCGCCCCACATCCGACTCACCCGCAAGGAGCTGGAGGTCATGCGCTGGGCGATGTTGGGCAAGTCCTCCTGGGAAATCGCCCGGATCCTCGACTGCACGGAGTCGGCGGTGAATTACCACTTCGCCAATATCCGTGTGAAATTCAACGTGTCATCGCGCTGGGTCGCCTTGCGCCAGGCCGCTCAGATGGGCCTGGTAAAGCCGTGATTCCATGCCCTGCATGAATCCGCGCCCTTGACCTGATCGTCACACGAGACCTGCACTCGGCGGTTGTGACCCTCAGGATCCGCAACGCCAGCTTCTTCGCCCCAGCCACCTTCCAAGCCCAAGATCCCGTTCCATGACCCGACATATCCTCCTGGCCGACGATCATCCCGTCGTGCTGCAAGGTGCGCGAATGGCCATTACCGTCGCCAACCGCGATGCCGACCTGACCTTGCACGAAGCCCTGAGCACCGATGCCCTGGTCACCCATTTGCAACGGCACCCTTGCGACCTGCTGCTGACCGACCTGTCCATGCCCAATGGCCGCTTCCCCGATGGCATTACCCTGATCGGCTATATCCGCCGGCATTATCCAACGCTCAAGGTGCTGGTGATGACCATGCTCAGCAGCCCGGCGCTGCTGCGCGAGCTGCTCGACCAGGGGGTGACCGGGCTGTTCGACAAGAATCGACCACTGCACGAATTGAGCAACGCCGTGGCCCAGGTCGGGGCCGACCGCCGCTACCTCAGCCCCAGCTTCGCGCTGATGCTGAAAATGCACGGCACCAGCGACCTGCTCGATGCCCCGCTGTCGCAACGGGAGCTGGAAGTGCTGCGCCTGTTCGGCCAGTCCTGCAACGGCCGACAGATCGCCGAACGGCTCAATCGCAGCGAAAAGACCATCAGCCGGCAGAAGCGCAGCGCCATGGAAAAGCTGGGGCTGCGGCATGATAGCGAGCTGGTGGACTATATGCGGCGGGCGGGGTTGGGCTGACGCTCTCTCGAAACCATCACGCCCTTGTAGGAGCAGCCGGTCGACGCTCGATTGCTCGCGATGGACGTTAACGATAACGCGGGATATCTGATACTTCGCGGTACCTAGACCAGTATTGTGAGCAATCGAGCGCCGACCGGCTCCTCCTATAAGTACAGCGTCAAGCACGGGCTTACGATTCAATCTACGCGCATATCAAATATCACATCCTCCAAAGTGCGGATAAACCAGCGGGGATCATTCCTCACTCTAGGATGAAGAGGCGGCCGACCGCTGTCAGGCAGGCGCCAACCCCCAATTAAACTATCAAGCTCCTTAAACTTTCTATAAAAAGAAGCCCGAAGCTCCTGATACTCCTTTCTAAGAGGGACAACATGCACACGAGCAGCCTTATTTATTCTACTATACGATATCATGCGATCAGCATTATAAGTCTCAACTAGAAACTTTTCCCGCTTCATAATGGCATTGCTACGCCCCACAAGGTCAGCATTCATATTTCTTAGACCACTTAGATTTTCACGACCAGGAAATATACGCTGCGCCTCCAAGGACTGAAAAAGCCTTTCCAAATCATTCGCTGGAAATTTATCTGTCGGATTACTGACAATATCAAAAAAATAGCCCGGCTTAGTAGGAGGATTAATATCGACACCATGAACAGTGACATAAACTCCACGCTGAGCGCCCCCTCTGGGCCTCTGCGCGGTAAGATTTCCCAGTCCCTTAAATAAACTCATCATTCCAGGAATATGCCCCGTAGGATCTAGCTGGTTAACCGGATCTCCTTCACAATACCTATAGGCATTGATACCGCCCTTGCCAAACGGACTCAAACTGTCCGGACTATTGAACCGCATCAACACCGGATTGAACGCCCGATAGCCATTGCCCAACAGATAATGCCCAGTCACCGGGTCCGGCTGTTCGCCACTGAAGCCCAACAAGCTCAACAAGCCGCTGCCGGGTGTCCGATGGCCATAGGGGCTGTACGCCATGGCCTGACGCTGCACGCCGTCCACAGCCTGTAACACCGAACCTTGTTGATCCGTTGCCAGCAGAGTGGCCTCGCGGTCTGCCCCTTGTCGCCGCTGCTGGGCCATCCGCCAATCATCCGATTGGAAGAACGAATGGGTAATCGCCCCCTGTATCTCAGTGGCCAGGCGGCTTTTGCAATAGAAACGCTGTTGCGGGTCAAGGTTGACCGGACTGCAGGCCACCAACCGGTCGAGCGGGTCGTAACGGTACTGGCTCAGCAAGGTGCGCAAGATTGCCATGGCCTGGCTCCAAAGGGGTTGCTATCCCTTCAGGCAGTGTCCGCCCAACCAGCGATGCTGACTACTGGCAGAACTATCAGGTTCCCGCCGGCAGGCATCCCCCAGGCGCGTACCATCGAGAAGTGGCAACCTGTACGACAGTTGAGACCTCGATCAGAAAACTCTCGAAACCTTTACCCTCTGTTGGGCGAATCCTCAAATGTCTCCCATTTTGTCTCGCCGCTGCGTATTTTGCCAACCTGTTCTTTTGGAGATTCAAACCTGGGGACAGGCTCAAACAGGTGCTTTTTCAACTCAGCCCGGAACAAATTATATTCCTTCTTATATTCAAGCCTCTGATTTTCTATCGACAGGACCCATTGAGGATAACCATTAATACGGCCAATAGTATTACCCTCAGAACTAATTCTTTCAGCGAGCGCCCTCTCAGCCTTTACAACTTCAGTATTCCTGAAAACCAACTCCCTATCCCGAGACAGCATTTTTGAAACACCCTCACTGGCGCGATCATACAAAGTCTCGTCAATCCCTTTGTAAACGGGTGTAGGATCATTGAAAAAATCTGGGGCATATTCCTTGTAAAGTTTAACCTCAACACCCTGAATGGAGTAGTTTATTCTTTTTTTGGGATACTGCCCGAAAATCTCAAACATTTTACGGAATTTGATATGCCCTGTCGGGTCAACGTTGTTAACGGGTTCCCCCACACAGTAGGCATACGCATTCATCCCACCCTTATCAAACGGACTCAGACTGTCCGGGCTATTGAAGCGCATCAACACCGGATTGAACGCCCGATAGCCATTGCCCAACAGATAATGCCCGGTCACCGGCTCGGCCCGCTCGCCGTTGAAGCCCAGCAGGCTCGACAGACCATTGGCAGGCGCACGGTGGCCATAGGGGCTGTACACCATGGCCTGGTGTTGGGCTCTATCCAGGGCCTGTAGCACCGAGCCTTGCTGGTCCGTTGCCAGCAGGTTGGTCTCGCGGCCCGCACCCTGTCGCCGTTGCTGGGCCAACGGGACGTTATCCGACAGGAAGAACGTATGGGCCACCGCGCCCTGGATCTCGGTGGCCAGGCGGCTTTTGCAATAGAAACGCTGATGCGGTGCCAGGTTGGTCGGGGCGCAAGCCACCAGCCGATCAAGCGGATCGTACCGGTACTGGCTCAGGATAAGGACGGTTGCCATCGTGCGGACTCCAAAGAGGTGCAATCCCTAGGGACAGTGTCCGCCTGACCAGGGGTGCTGGCTACTTGTTAGAACTATCAGGTTTTTGCACCACGCAGGCGCCCGCCCGATACTCGGGTCGCTACTGCAGGCAAACCATGGACTGTAGGCACAGGACTTCAGGCGAGACAAAGCAAAAAAATGGCAGCCGGAATAATCGACCACAGCCCTTACTCCTTACAGACTACTCAACCTAATTCAATTGCTGCACCCAATATTTATGTTCAGGCGAACCCGACAGCCCAGACGCTCTAAGCAAAAGAATCTCACGCATAATCCGTCTTCTTTTTTTTGAAGCTTGTCTATCAGCCACTGGCGAGGCCGCAGTAGTTACAGACGAATCACTTCCCGCAGCGGGTGAATCAGCATCCTCCCGAATTCGCGGCACCTCAGTCGCGGGTTGTTGTTCTTGCGCCGGCTTGAACCCTCCGATTTTTTGCCGTGCCACCGGAGCAGGTTGTCGAGACTCCAACGACAGCACTTGCCTCCCGCTGTAAAAGTCTTCCGATATAGCCCCCAAGGTTGGTCGACGCTGCCACGGATAAGCCGTGGTTATCCCTTCAGCAGCACTGGCCAGGTCAGGCACAGCTCGAGAGGTACCTGCAGATGAACCTGACCAAGCAGTTCGAGATGCAACTACAGCACGACCACTGGAACCCGCAGCAGCCCCGGACACGCGGCCGGTCTGTGTCAGGGAGGACGATGCTACTGTCCCAAGCGAATTCATTTGCTTCGGCACCCACACATGCCCAGTCGGGTCCACCCTGTTGATCGAATCTCCACCACAATACGCATAGGCATTGATCCGGCCCTTGTCGAACGGGCTCAAACTGTCCGGGCTGTTGAACCGCATCAACACCGGATTGAACGCCCGATAGCCATCGCCCAGCAGATAATGCCCGGTCACCGGCTCGGCCCGCTCGCCGTTGAAGCCCAGCAGGCTCGACAGGCCACCGCCAGGCGTGCGCTGGCCATAAGGGCTGTACACCATGGCCTCGGCTTGCGCCCCACCCAGGAACTGCAGCACCGAACCGGGTTGATCCGTCGCCAGCAGGCCGGTGTCGTGGTGCTCCCCTTTGCGCCGCCGTTGAGCCAGCAGCCAGTCATCCGTCCGGAAAAACGAATACGCAATCGCCCCCTGAATCTCACTGGCCAGACGGCTTTTGCAGTAGAAGCGCTGTTGTGGCCCAAGGTTGGCTGTGTTGCACGCCAACAGCCGGTCGAGCGGGTCGTAGCGGTACTGACTGAGCAAGGTGCGAGAGGTTGGCATGGCGCGGGCTCCAGAGGCCTTGATATCCCTGGAGACAGTGTCCACCTGAGGGGCGGCGATGGATACTGGCAGAAGTATCAGGTTTCTGCGCCAGGGCATCCGGCCTGCGCAGGCACTCCCTCGAAGCCGCCACGCCCTGTAGAAGCGGGGCTTGCCTGCGAAGCTCCTATCAGCCTCACTGGCCTATTCGCGGCGGTCCGACACCTCGGTGAATCGGGGCTCTGTTCAGAACCATCGCCGAACGACAACCCATCTATTTTCCCCGCCTTAGTTGCATTGCCTGTTCATAAGTTGGCGGAGGCGGTTCGGGAGGCGTTGAGCTCAGCACCATCCCGAACTTCCGTGCCAACTTATCTGACCGCTGTATAGAAGCTAGCTTTGTTGTCTGAATATACTCAGGTGGCAAATCTGCAGAGGAGAGCAGAGGTTGAGTCCCTCCCCCCTGCACAATACTCCCGGCTCTTCGAGTCATGCTCGCGCCGGGCACAGTCCTCGCTCCACCCGGGTTAAGAAATATAGATCCCAATCCCATCACGGCTAACCCCGTTATCGAACCGGCTATAGCCAACGCCTGACCAGCCTTGTCCCCCAGAGCGAGGCCACCAATAACCGAACCGACAGTCAGAACCCCACCCACTGCAAAAGCAGCAAGCCTCCAATAAAAATGCCCTGTTGGGTCAATGTTGCCCACAGGGTTCAAACCACAATACGCATAGGCATTGATCCCCCCCTTATCGAACGGACTCTGGCTGTCCGGGCTATTGAAGCGCATCAACACCGGATTGAACGCCCGATAGCCATCGCCCAGCAGATAATGCCCGGTCACCGGCTCGGCCCGCTCGCCGTTGAAGCCCAGCAGGCTCGACAGGCCACCGCCAGGCGTGCGCTGGCCATAAGGGCTGTACACCATGGCCTCGGCTTGCGCCTCACCCAGGAACTTCAGCACCGAACCGGGTTGATCCGTCGCCAGCAGGCCGGTGTCCTGGTGTTCCCCTTTGCGCCGCCGTTGAGCCAGCAGCCAGTCATCCGTCCGGAAAAACGAATACGCAATCGCCCCCTGAATCTCACTGGCCAGGCGGCTTTTGCAGTAGAAGCGCTGTTGTGGCCCAAGGTTGGCTGTGTTGCACGCCAACAGCCGGTCGAGCGGGTCGTAGCGGTACTGACTGAGCAAGGTGCGAGAGGTTGGCATGGAACGGGCTCCAGAGAGTTCGATATCTCTGGAGAACAGTGTCCATCTACCCGACGGCGCTGGGTACTGACAGAAGTATCAGGTTTCTGCCCAGGCCCTGGCGGGAGTACAGACGCCCGCCCCGAACACGGTCCCCTTGCAGGAGCCACCAAACTCGTATCGCTAATATGAGCGGCCTATGAACCATAGGAGCAAGGTTTCAGATAAGGCAAAGGACAACATGAGGGAGTTTTAGGAATTATGGATACCGCCACTCCCTGCTCTCGCCTTAAGCAGAGCAGGCTTCACTTCCACACAAGGTTTCGTCTAGTGTGAAAGTGAAGCCTGACTTTACTACAACCGCGCAACAACGCAACTTAACAAAAATCTCACCAATTTCTCACAGTTCTCACCAACTTCGTCACCGTCACAAGCTTATTTCTTTCATTACGTATCTTATCTTCATCTTTCACCCATTGCCTGCTACGAGCCTTCTCCAGCCTACGGGTCAATTCATCATATTTTTTTTGATTTGAAATCGACACAGTTTTTTCAGTCACCTCAGTAACAGGGTGTACAAACTTTCTGGTTACCTCTGATGACATTGAATATTTCGCAGCAACCTGAGAATAAGAGGGAGGAGCATCAGAGGAAAGAGTAGTAGCCTCAGAATAAGAGGGAGGAGCCCCAGAATAAGGACGAGCAGTAGCCTGAGAATCTGGGGGAAGATTAAGAATCCCACCCCATTCTAAATCCCTTTCAGCCCGACTAGTTTGATCGCGCCGTATAGCAGCCTCTCGATTGTTACGCGCCCGCCAATCTCTTTGAACTCTGCTCGCTCTAGCATAAATACCTAAGAGCCCAGACGAAATTGAGACTATCCCCATTAACGCACCAGCTACACTCAAAGCAACCTGAGTCTCGTCTTTTGTAAGGCCGGCAGCAATAGCTGAACCCGTCGCCGCTAACCCTGACACTAAGCTTATAAGCGCATAGGGATTGGCAAAATGCCCTGTAGGATCGATGTTGCCCACCGGATCCGCTTCACAGTAAGCATACCCATTGTACTTTCCAGCTCCAAACGGACTCAAGCTGTCCGGACTGTTGAACCGCATCAACACCGGATTGAAGGCCCGATAGCCATTACCCAATAAATAATGCCCGGTCACCGGGTCCGGCCGTTCGCCATTAAAGCCCCGCAAGCTCAATAGACCGTTGCCGGGTGCCCGATGGCCATAGGGGTTGTATGCAATAGCTTGACGTTGCCTCCCATCCAAGGCCTGCAGCACCGAACCTTGCTGGTCCGTCGCCAGCAGAACGGTCTCGCGGCCTGCCCCTTGTCGTCGCTGCTGGGCCAACAGTCCGTTATCCGACTGGAAGAACGAATGGACGATCGCCCCCTGAATCTCGGTGGCCAGGCGGCTTTTGCAATAGAAACGCTGTTGCGGGTCAAGGTTGACCGGACGGCAAGCCACCAACCGGTCGAGCGGGTCGTAGCGGTACTGGCTCAGCAAGGTGCGAGGGGTTGCCATGGCGCGGGCTCCAAGGGGTTCGAAATCCCTGGAGACAGTGTCCGCCTGGCCAGCGGCGCTGGCTACTGGCAGAAGTATCAGGCTTTCGCCCGGTGGCATCGCCCTGATATCCAATCAAACAATCGCCCGAGCCTTTCTAGACCCAGTCTTCCACCCGCAGGCCCGGCACCCGATCAAATTCGCGCAGATTGTTCGTGACCAGAATCAGCCCCTGCGAGCGGGCATGGCCGGCAATCATCTGGTCATAAGGACCAATGGGTGTACCCGCTCTCGCCAGTTCCGCACGAAGTTGCCCCGTGTGAGCGGCTGCGTCCTGATCGTACTTCAGTACCTCCAGGCGCGCTGCAAAGCCCTCGATATCCGCCAGATTCCGCCCTGGATTCGAGGACTTTTCCGCGCCGTATATCAGCTCCATCAGGGTGACGGCACTGATGCACATTTGCCCGTGGTGCGCATTGAACAACTCGCGCACGTGCTGAGGTTTGTTCTTCACGGTAAAGATGCAGATATTGGTATCGAGCATGAACTTGAGCATCAGAAAGACTCGCGCTCCTGATCGGCCGGCTGCTCACGATCCGTCATGAAATCAGCGGTTACGCCGTCGCCGTCAAACCAGCTATCCCAGGACTCACCCGCCGGCGTGATGATCCGCGATCTGCCGATAGAGATTACATCAACACGCTTTACGTCATCGGGCAGCGCAGCAGCCTTTGGCAAACGTACCGCCTGACTGCGGTTGCTTTGAAAAACAGAACCTTGCTCCATAACGCACCTGAAGGGATATGCCTAATGTATATCCCAGTGTAGATCGGCAAAGGGATATGTCAATGGGATATACAAAATCCCGATCCATTCGAGCCGTTTCAGCCAGCCTGAAAAACCTCAATGGTCCACCTACGGCATCCACCAGTAACACGTTCTGCCTGGACCGGCCTGTATGCCACCCGTCGGTCGAGCGAATCGTAACGGTACTGGCTCAGCAAGGTTCGAGAGATTGCCATGGCGCGGGCTCCAGAGGGTTCGATATCCCTGGAGCAGGGGCCGCCAGGCCAGCGGCGCTGGGTACTGGCAGAAGTATCAGGTTTGCGCCGCGCCCCTGGCAGGTGCTCAGGGGCGCGAGGGCGATTCAGGCCGGTAGGCGCCCGCCCAGTACATCCATCAGGTCGCAGCCATCGCGCAGCACCATGGCCGGAAGCTGGAGCAGGTGCTGGAAGTCGATATCATTGGCATTGTGCAACTCGATGCGGGCCAGGGATTCGAGCATCTGCGTTGCCGTTCGAAAGCGCGCGGCAGCGTTGGCGTGGAGGACATCGGTCGGGCTGTCGGCGTCGATCAGCAGGCTGGGGATCAGGCAATCGATGGCGGTGAGGGGGACGTATTTGGTCATGGGTAAGGCCTCGTTTTTAAATGAAAACATCGCTCGTCTATTTAACGAGTCGCCAAACCCGTGTCGCCAATATGAGCGACCAATGGACTATAGGCCCCAAGCCTCAGGCAGCGCAAGGCTGCAACAGCGGGGAAAGTTTTAGATATTGTATATAGAGATCAACCACTCATATTAAATATAAAAACATTCAATATTTCCATGCCGAGCAACACCCGGCATGAAAATATTGAACACAGTACTTTTACCCTCCCCCGCCAAACCTATGAGCAAGCCGATTCGGATCTTTAGGCAAATTATCCTTAGCAGGCAACGATGGAGTAAATTTTGTCTTCCTAGGTGCCTTTCCAGTCAACTGCTGCCGCATCATTCGATCATAAAGATTATCCCAAGTCCCATCCCTAACAACATTGGCTTTAGGCTTTTCAAGATTCACACTCGTGGATCCTTTTATCGGCGAAGACATGCGGTTTCCTGCCGAATTCATAACACTCTCATAACTACTATATGATGAAATCTCACTGGTACTGCGAGACAAACTGGTTGCAGCTCGCTCACCAGACACTGACGGCGACGGGAGCCCCTGCATTGGATTATCTTTAGGCAATGGATTAAATATCCTCCCGTTTGCATCCCTCGACGATACCTTATAGAATTCACGATGAGTTTCCAAAGGTGTACGCTTAGCCACATTTATAGATTTGACGCTAGAAGCTGGAGACGGAGGAGTAGCGGGAAGGATAGAAGAAGAACGAGGGTACACTTTCCCTGCTGCTGCAACCTTTTCCTTATATGCCCCCAACAGCCGAGAGAAGTGCCGTATAGGAGTACTTAAAAACCTCAAAGTATTAAAGTGCCCTGTCGGATCAATAGTATTTTCTGGATCCCCCTCACAATACGCATACGCATTCACCCCCCCGTCATCAAACGGACTCTCATTATCCGGGCTATAGAACCGCATCAACCCCGGGCTATACGCCCGGTAGCCGTTTCCCAGCAGATAGCACCCATTCTGCTCTTCCCGCAGTTCCCCATTGAACCCCAGCGTACACCCCTCCGCTCGCCCACCGCTGCGCTCACCATAAGCGCTATAGGCCATATCCCGGCGCTCTCCCTGCGGGTCGACTTCGCTGAGCACGCTGTTGGCCGCATCGCCGGCCAGCAATAGGGTGCCGTTACCCTGGCGCTCGGCCAGCAGGCTGTCGCCGCCGCGCATAAAGGTCCGGTTCTGCTCCGGCCCCAGGGTATTGGCCAGTTCCCCATCACGATAAAAGCGCTGCTGACTCTCGCCCCCCTCCTGCTGGTGCGAGAGGCTATCCAGCGGGTCATAGTTGTAACGCCGCGGCGTGCCACCGTCTGAAGCGCTGACGCTGAGCAGGCGATTGAGCGCATCGTATTCCAGGATTCGCCCGGCTTCGTCGGTGGTGAGGTTGCCATTGGGGTCGTAGGTCAGTTGAATCGATGGCGGGTAGCCGGCATCGCCAGCGTTGATCACCTCGGTCAACTGGACCGGGTCCTGGGGATTGTTGAACAGGTACTCGGCCACATTGCTCTTGCCATCGGCCGTCTCGGTGATCACCCAGGTGATATTGTCCAGCCCATCGAGGATGAAGGTCTGGCTGGCAATGGCATTGCCATAAGGGTCCTCAGGCGGCTGGCTGCCCGTGCAGGTATAAGTCTCCAGCCGGCGGCGCAGGTCATAGGTGTAGCGCTCGGCGCGCAGGGTCTCGCTGCCTTCGGCCAGGGTGCGAGTCAGCAGGGCATCGACATCGTCGTAGCGCTGGGTCAGCGTCTGCCGGATCCCATCGAGGTCGAAATGTCGCTCGATCTCGCGGTTGAACTCGTCGTATTCCAGGGCGATGCTCACCCGCCGCTTCTGACCGGGGGCACTCTCATCCTCGGTTTCGATCAGGCGGACATTGCCCAGCTCATCGTAATGGAAGCGCGACAGGGTGCTGCCCAGGGAGGTCTGTTCCAGACGGCCTTGCAGGTCGTAACGGTATTCCTGGGTCTGGCCCAGCACATCGGTGTATTCCAGCAGGCGCCCGCGCAGGCTGTAGAGGTAGTGCATCACCCGCTCGGGCCCGCCCTCGTCCTGGCGGGTCTCGCTTTTCAGTTCGCCGTGGCTGAAGTAGGTGCGGCTCAGGGTCTGGCCCGTTTCGCTGCAGCTCAACAGGCGGGCGTTCTGCGGGTCGTACTCGTAGTCGCTGGTGACTCCGGGCAGGCGGCGCTGCCGCGGTTCCTCACAGAGGGAGGGGCGGTACTCGTAACCGATATCCTGCCCACCGGGCGTGGTCACCAGCTTGGGCTGGTTCTGCTGCGGTTCATATTTGAGCGTCTGCAGGCGGCCACCAGTGACCGACTCGGTCATCCGTCCCAGGCCATCGAAGGCTTGCGTGCCCAGGGTCTTCTTGTCGACGCTGATCAGGGTGGGCCAGTCCTCGGCGCTGTGTTCGGCATACTCACGGACCACCACAGCCCCCAGTGGCAATCTGTTCTGCACCAGCCGGTCGAAGGCGTCGTAGCTGTATTCGGTGATCCGCAACGGGCTGCGTAACCCGACCTCTTCCTTCACCGAACGGCCCAGACCGTCATAGCTGTTCTTCTGCCGGCTGATCGGCTTGTCCGCCAGATCGATACGCTCGACCAGCACCGGCTTTTCGAACAGGTTGAACTGGGTGACGGTGACGCCGCTGCGCTTGGCCGGCGTGGCAGCGTCCTGTTGCCAGCTACGCTCCGTGGGCCCGGTCACGCCGTCGCCGATGGGGTCGGTCTCGGTGTGCTCCTCGACCCCGTCGGGGCGGATCACGCAGCACTGCTGGTTCCAGTCATCGAACTGGAACTGGCTGACCAGCGGTACGTTCTTGAACATTGCCCAGTCCACATCCCACCAGTCGAACTCCACCTGCCGGATCAGGTTGCCGAACTCGTCGTAGCTGGCCTCGTAGGTCTGGCGCATCGTCGTCGGCGTGGCACTGTCGGCATCGGCGCGCTCCTCGCGGATCGGTCGGTTCAGCCCATCGAGGGTGGTCACCGTCTTGACCCCCTTGACGTCGAACAGCCGTTGCTCGGCGCGCTGCTGCAGGTTGGACGACAGGGAGTATTCGTAGCGCCGCGTAGCCTTGTAGACAGGGTCGTCCGGCGCCACGGTCTCGCTGGTGACCCGGTTCAGGGCATCGTAGGTGCGGCGGATCTCCACATCGTTGTCATCGCGCTCCAGCAGCGACTCGCCATTGAGCAACGAACTTTCCAGGGTGATGAGCTTGTTCACCGTATCGAAGTCGGTGCTCAGGGTCTGCAGCGTCTGCAGCACGGTCTCACCCAGGCGGGCGCTGGCCAGCGCGCTGTAGACATAGTCGGTGTAGGTGGTCTTGCCGTTCATGACGACGCCCTGGCGCTGGATGCGGCCATGGCTCACCGGGTCGTCGGGCGCGTTGTAGTAGCTGTAGTCGGTACGTTGCAACTCGCTGTCGGTGGTGCCCTGCCGCACCCGGGTTTCCCGTTCGAGCGCCAGCCAGTCCGTACGGGCGCTGCCGGTCAGAGGTGGCTGGGCCGTGTAGCGATAGTCGGTACGCAGGGTCGGGGCTCCGGCAACATGGCCCGGCGCCGGGGTCGTGGTCTTGCGTTTGAGGTTACGGACAAAACCATCGGGGTCCGCGGGGCAGCCGTCCTCTCCCGCGGCCAGGTAGTAGGTATTGGTTTCGACGATGCCGTTGGCCTGGGTCTCCACCAGCGGGTTGCCGAAACTGTCGTAGGTGGTGCTCGACTTCTCGCTGCGCCGGCGATTGGTGTCGACCACCCACCAACGGTTGATCGTCTCGAAGGGCAACTGGAAATAGGCCGGCTGGCTGTCGAAGGGGCCATCGTCCAGGTGGTAGGTGGTCTCGACCTCCTGCTCCTTGTCATGGCGCCGGGTGGTTTCCCGGGTGAGCAGGTGAAAGCGGTTGAAGGTGCGCTTGATGCTGCGCAGCTTCTCACCCTTTTCCGACATCAGGTGCTCGGTGCTGCCGTACTCATAGCTGCGATCGGTGGCCTTGTAGAGGTTGTCCAGGCCGTCGTCGGTCCAGGTCAACGACAGGTTTCGTCCGAGGAAATTGTTCGAGGCGGGGTAGCTGCTGCTGTCGTCATAGCTGTAGCGGGTATCGACATCGGGCTGCCCGCCGCCGGGGAAAACCCGATGACGAGATACGCGGGGCACGGGCCGGCGGCCGCTGCCGGAGGGGAACTCATGGCCGACGGCATCGTAGTCCACGACTTCGCGCCCTCCCATGGGCGTCTGGATCTGCGACAGGCAGAAATAATCGCCGATCTTTTGATAATCCAGGCGCCAGCTGATATTGCTTCCGGCATCAGCCGGCAAGGTAATGACCCTGGCCAACTTGCTGGCGCTGGTATCCAGAGTCACCACATAGCTGGCCAGCGCACCATTGCCGGGGCCCTTGCCGGGATGCAGGTCCAGGGTCAGGCTGCCGGTATCGCGGCGCACCTGCACCAGGCGCCCCTGGATATCGTCGATCCACTCGAGCATCCAGTGGCGCTGCTCGAAACTCCGGTAACCGAGCGTGACCTTATGGCCTTCGGGCGACAGGATCTCCACCGGCAGGGCAATCCGATCATTGCCGCTGCCATGCACCTTGAGCCGCTCGATCAGGCCGGACTTGTGCACCAGGCGATAGTCGTAGTCCGCCCCGTCATGGGTATAGAAACGAAAGGTCGTCAGCTTGCGCTCCTTCATGATCTGTTCGTTGCCATCCTGCCCGGTGACCTTGAAGCGCTCGCCGGTGCTCAACGACAGCATCTGGTCATGGGGGGTGAACTGCGACAACTGCAGGTTCCAGCCCAACCCGTAACCGCTGTCGAGCAGATTCATCGGGTTGAAGCTCAGTGCCAGGGGCACCAGCGGACCATTGAGGTAGTTGGTCTTGAACTCCGGGAAGTCAATGGACAGGGTGTATTGGTTGGTTCGTGGATCAACCCCGCCCTGCCAGTAACTCATGAAGTTAAAGGCATTGGAATGAACTGAAGTGGCATCGCTCATGACCTTGTGCTCCGTAACTTATGGTTTTGGCACCAAATCGCCTTTTTTGATATGCATGCAAGCCAACTGACCATTTATATACCCACCATTATAATGATAAGACTCCAACAGCACCCCTTTGTAAACAATGTCTTTAGGCTTATGCGTAGAAAGCTTGTCAGGAATAGATATATATATGGTATCGGTCGGCTCAATATAAGTACGCACAGTATAATGCCAATTACCCTTGGGACTGCATTGAGCATTCGAATTAAACTCAATAGTCGTTCCCGAGGGAACACCATTCAGTTTAAAGAAGTTCAGCTTATCTCTCTTGCACTCCTTGTAATACCCCAGATCGATCTGCATGGTTTTTAATTCAACAACGCAAGTAGTGCCACCGCCATCCGCGTATTGGGCCATGCTTATCGAGCCCTCCACCTCATTCGCCGCCAGAACATAACTGGCGACCGGGTTGATCGAGCAGAACAGTAGCCCCAGTGAAACCACCTTGAGCCGATTCATGACAATAATCCTCTCGCATTAAATGATATCAACGCCGCCAGATCGCAAACCTCGACTGATCAAGCATATTTTGACTGATCAAGCATATTTCGGGTGCCTACGTTTTGACTGGCGTTGAAATATATCCGACGCTGGTGCAAATTACCGTTCTCGTCCCGCAGGGCAACGATCAGATCCTGATCCAGTAACGGGCGCGGAGAATCTTTCGGCATAATAAACTTAACATTATCGGCCCGCCCCAACACGACACCAAACGTTCCTGGCTCATAAGGGCTGGGCTTTTCGATACTCAGCCTCAAGGGCTGGTTGTCCATTACAGGGATCGTACGCAGAGCATCGTCAAATCCGGTTTTCCCGGTATTTTCATCGGGTAGCATCGGGCTTTCGAAGTAATACACGGTATAACTGAACATGATTTCCGTAGGCCGTTCGCTTTCCCAACGAATCATCGACCGATTGATCTCGTTCATTGCCCCCGGGTGCGGCGGGAATTCCAGGGTGATAAACTTCTGCCCGCGGCACGTCAATAACCAGAAATCACCGCTGTTGAGTTCATAGTTCATCTGGTCTTCCACACTGCCCGTGGTTATGCCCCATAGCCGCTTCTCACGGGTAAAGCTGTACTCGAACACTCCGGGATCCACGGCGACTACGGTGATTTTCGTTCCCACACCGCCCCCCCCTGATTCTCCGGACCAATGCCAGGTATCGACATGGTCCTGCTGAAATCCGGCACTGAGGGCGGTGCTCTCGTTCTTCGCCGCCACGCTGAGCAGATAGAAGTACTGCTCGGTCAACGAATCGTCCTCTCCTGACGTAACAGGCGGCTCATCCGCGATCTTCGACTGGGCCGGGTTCCGAGGGTCGGCGATAGCAAAATATTCGCTGGGCGTCTTGCGCACCTGCCATTCGAGCCCCGAAGGGACATCCTCGATACCCTCCTGGTCGGGCGGGATAATCTCCAGGAAATTCCGCCCGACATTGGTGGCCAGGCGCATACTCGCCCGCTCGGCCAGGCTCAGTTTGAAATACTTGAGCTCGCCTTCCACCAGGACGCCCTGGGTTTTGGTGGTCACGCGAACGCGCAACTGTTGATAACCGTTGCGCAACATCCGCCCCTGGCTCTCGTCAAACTCTCCGGCGGGTATTTCGATCTTGAACAGGGATAATTCCTTCCAGGTCGGCTCCGGCTCCGCCTGCGTCCTGTCGAGCAGGGCGATGTCCCGGAACAGCACCACGCCATTTCGCACCACCTCACAGGCCAGCACCGTGGCCTCACTGACGCCGCCCGCCGGTGCCGTGTAGCGGCCCTGCTGGTCGATACTGCCGACACCACTGAGAATCCTCCAGCGCCTGGGCACATCGGGCAGCACGCTCTCGTCGCTGCGCAATTGCACATTGGCGCCCCCCGCCAGGTGCGGGATGAAGGCCGGCTCGACGTGCAGGAAGGACTGCGCATTGTTCAAGACCAGCAGCGACTCAACCGATTGGACAGGCGCACCGGTCTCGCAGAGCACCCGCTGCAGGGACAGCGACTTGCCCCTGGCTTCAGCATTAGCGGTGAACCGCCAATGCGCCCCCTGATCAGTTTTCTGCAGGCTGCCATGCAAGGGGGCAAGCAGGCTGCAGGTGACGGTCTTGCCATCGTTGGCCGCCACGCTCAAGTCGATAGCGGCCTGCTGCGCCACATCCTGCACCTGCAGCGCCGGAGCCACTTCCAGGGACTCGAAATCCACTCGCAACAGGGCCGAGGCGTGGTAGTTGCCCACGGAGGCCGTCACCACCACCTCCAGATTGTGATAACCGATCCTTTGCGGTGACACGGCGGTGTAGAGACCGCTGCCATCGATCCGACCATGCCCCTCCAGGGAGTGGCTGCGCAGGCTGACCGCGCTCCAGGTCACCCCGGTGAGCGGCTGGCCCTGCCAGTCGAGCAACTGGAAACGCTGCTGCTGGCCGGCCTTGATGGCCGCGAACGCGGGCTGCACCACCACACTGGCGGTGGTCGGGCTGATCTGGCCCACCGCCAGCCAATCGTGCGGCGTGTGGGTCGACAGCACCTTGAAGTAGTTCTGCTCGGGGAACAACAGGCTTTCCGGCACCTCCAGGTCATCGCCCACCGCATAGGACAGCACCTCCCGCGACACCACCAGCGAGGCGGTGTACCTGGGCTGGCCGCTTTCCAAGTCGCTGGGAATGAGGATGGGAAAATCCTCGCCCAGTTCCTGCCCCAACCCCTTGCCGCCCCGTACCTCGATCAGCGCCAACACCACACCATCGCCTTCATTGGGAGCGCCCTTGATTCGCGCCCCCGGCTCCGCCTGGGTGCGCAAACGGAAGCGTTCCGGCGTCAGCTTGCGATAGCCTTTGAGGTTGATGCGCCCCAACTGGAAACTCGTCTGGCCGGGATCCAGTTCATTGAACCGCTGCTCGAAGAACGCGCCCAGGGCCTCCGCCTCCGGCGCCCCCAGCAAGTCGCAGGAAAATCGCGTGGCCCCGCGCAGGTCCATGGTGATACGGCCCTGGTGGTCGACCTCGGCCACCACCACCTTGAGGTCGACCCTCATGGTCACGCTGAAGCCCTGCTGCTGCGTGACATCGAACCGGGAACGCAATTGCAGCGCTGCACCCGCCTCGCGATGCCAGGTATGAATCTCGCCCGAGGTGATGGCCATGGTGACCGTGGCCGTGGAATCCCTGGATGTGGCGCTTTCGAACGACAGGCGGGGCGGCCCCAACCGCAGGGACTGCACCTGGATAACTTCGTCGTTCTGTTCACCCGTGCGGGTTTGACCACTGATATACGGCAGGAAACAGAACTGTTCGTAACGGGTGATATATTGCTGTTCCAGCAAATGGTTAAGCCGCACGCGGTTACAGGAAAAAATCGCATCCCACCCGCGTGTGATCAACTTTCCTTGCATCATTGACAGCAGTTCGTTTAACCGGGCCATGATTGCGTACTCTCTCAAGTTTATGCGTCACATCCTGATGAAAACCGCCAGCCGCTTGGTTAGCGACGCAGGCGGCCAAGGACCTTTGCCGCGTTCGCCAGGGGCAGTGGCAGGATGAAATAGCCTTCCAGCGTGCCAATGACCGGGGCGTTGAAAACCGCGGTAATCAAGGCAAAGTGCGCCGTGCTCTCGGCGTCCGCCCGGTACAGCCCCTGTGAGTCGATGGTGCCGGGGCCGGCGAAGCCGATGCCCCACTCCACGCCAAGCTCGACGGGCACGCCATTGAGCGAGGCTTGCAACTGCACGCTGCCCGGAGTCGAGCCAGCGAAATCGGCGCTGATGTGCAGGAGCGAGGTGCGCTGCAGCACCACCACATGGCTGGAGGCCGTCTCGCCGCTGGCCGGGTCGGTCACGCTCACTTCATCGAGCACATAGGTTTTCCCCGCCACCGGCCCGGCCGCCGTATAGGTGCAGTGCCGCGAAGTCTCGTCGAGATCAAGCGTGCCGCTTTCACCTTCGACCGGGTTCTCGATCTGCCACTCCAAGGGCCCGTCCCCCTGCGAGTACGCGGCCAACTCGACCTGCTCGCCCGGGTTGCACACCTGGATATCGGTGAGCACCCCCAGCGCCTGGCGCAGCACGGTAATGATCGTGACGCAGCTCTCACGGCTCTGGGGGTCTTCGGCGCGCAGCAATACCTGGACCGAAGGCCGGGCTCCCAGGGTATGGCGTGGGGGTGCGCGGTAGTTTCCCTGCGCATCGATCGTCCCCGCGTTGCTGGCGTCGAGGTTATCCAGGGAGTACACCACCGACCGCTGTGGTTCGACGGAGAACGCCAGGCGCCCGCCCGCCAGCACGGAGGGGTTGGCCGGTACGATCCGCAACGAGCCCGAAGGTGAGGCAAATGGGCCGAACGCAACATAATCTCGTGGCATCGCGATCATCGAAGGTTGCAGCGGCAGGATATCGGCCACGTCGGTGTGCTCGAGAAAATCCGGTGCCACCTCGGCCGTCAGCTTCTCGGAGTAGCGTTCAAGCAGCGCCGTCTTCACGATATGGCCGACAAAAGCCACGATGCGCTGGCGCATATCCGCCGACACGTTGTCTGGCAAATCGATCGGCACGACGTCTGGCTCGCGGGACTGGGGCACGAACACTTCGCCTTCCACTCCCGCGCCAAATTCGTCGTTCACCAACTGGAACACCTGCTCCAGGCGCCAGGAAAACTCAACGGTATAGGTGGTCCAGGAGGAAGTGTCGCTCTGTAGCCGATATTCCACCTTCACCCTGCCACGGGTCTGCCAGTGCTGCACCACCCGGGTCTCCTCGAAATCGGCCGACAGCGGCGCGGCGCCCTGCGTCGCCGAGAGTTCGAAGGCCTCGCTGCGGTACTCGTAGCGGTCATCCTTGTACTGGTTCACCGGGGGCACGCTGAACGCGCCGGCCTTGGCCCGGATGCCGGTTGCCCGGGCGCGACGGGCGCGGCCCCGCTGGTGGACGAATTCGAAATTATCGGCACCGAAGGTATCCAGCAGCGCCACGGCGAAGCCGGCACGGCTGACCAGGCTGGCGGAAAACTGGGCGGCGAACTCGTAGTCCTGGCCGGGGTCGTTGGGGATCAGGTATTTGTAGCCCGAGTCATTGCTCGGCTTGTGGCCGGCTTGCCCATGGGCCATGGTTGAATACAGCAGCAGGGCCCCCTCTTCGGAACCGGGCTCGGGCGACTGGCTACCGATCTCGACCCGTTCGAGGTGCATGAACGGGTTGCCCTGGTCGGCAAAACCCACCAGCGGATAGCTGCTGCGCTCGCCCAGCGCTTGCAGTTGCTGCTTGAAAAAGTGCCCGCCGGCATCCCGCTCATTCTGCGTGTCAGCGTCCATGAATTGGAAAACGGCCCCCTCCTGCGCCAGGTCGCACACCACCTGTGCCTCCTGCCCGGCGCTGGCGGCGCGGAAGGTGATCGGCACGACGCACTCCAACCGTGGGCCATCGAGCAGGCTGTAGGTACCCAGCGAACGGACAGCACCGTCGTGGGTGATGATTTTCTGGCCGCCGCTGAGTTGCAGGCTGACGCTCAGGTTATTGGATACGTACGAAACCTGGGCAAAAGACAGTACGGGGTAATCCAGGGCACAGTCGTTGAGGTGGTACTGGACCATCACACCCGGCGTATCGGGTATTTCAAAAGAACCGCTGATGCCGCGCAAGGCGTTACCCAGGCTCAAGCGGGTCGCGTGCTGATCGCGCAATGCGGTATTGAGGGCACGCCCCGATAAAGCGAGCAAATGGTCCCAGTCATTGATGCGGCTGGTACCTTGCATCCAGCCCAACAGTTCCTCCAGCGAAAAACCGGCCATGTTCGATCTCCTGCTGATAACGGATCAGCGTGGATGAAATAGAGCTGTTCGTTTAAAAGTCGAACCGCGTTACGGATGACTCAACTGCTGCAATGCATTGGGAAACTCGATCAGCGGCAAAGGCAGGATGATGTGGCCTTTGAAAGTGCCGAAGCCCGGTATCTCGTATTGCGCGATGATGCAGACGAACCGCGCATCGGCATTCGGGTCCGAGTGATAGAGGCCCGGGATATCCGCATCCATATGACCTGGTCCCTCGAATGCAATAAGCCACTCCACAACGCCCGTTACATCTTCAGCAACCTTGGCCTTGAGTTGTATCTGCCCAGGCGGAAGTTGGCCTGCATCGGGATCCGGCGATAGGGTGATCAGTGGATTTTGCCGCTTGACCAGCATATAGACCGACTGTGATTGCCCGTCGCAGGTCGCCACGACTTCGTCCAGCACATAGGTATCCGTCCCCACTCCTGCCCCGGCAACATAGGTGTAGATGCCACCTTGCAGCTCGATCGTGCCGCTGCCGGGCCCCGGACTCTTGACCGTCACCTCGACGCTACCCTGCCCCAGTACCCCCACGCCCAGCTCGACTTTCTCATTGATACTGCAAACGGTGATCAGCGGGTTGATCGTCAGTGGATTGGCCACCACCGTTACCAGTGCCGAGCTGTAGAAGCTCGTCGTGGGATCGGTCGCGGTGACCCGTACCCGGGTGAAACGACCCTCGATCTGCCCGGCTTGCGGGGCCTGGTACACGCCAGTGGCAGGGTCGATGCTGCCGGGGTTGCGCGTGCTGCGGCGCAGGTCCTGCACTGTCCATTGCAAGCCGCTCATGACCGGTTGGGTCTGGAACCTGTGCGAGGCCCCCGCCGCCAGCAACGGCTCTGGCGTGGTGATTGCAAAATGGGTTTGTTGCGGGCTGATCCGGCCGAAGAAACCGACATCGCCGGGAGAATGAACCTCGTTGCCGACAATGGCATTGCCAAAGTTGAGTTCAATATTTTCTTCGACGAACTCTCTGACTGAAAGGTTTGAGGGAATACTGTGTTTGAAGGCTGCTTCAATCGCATTCTTAAACGCGGGCCCCAGCAGGACTCTCAATAGAGCCTCACCCAAAAACAAGAAAAGCGACCCTATGATATAAAGAATGAAAGTAGCAAATTGATCCGGCGTCAGCCATCCGGGACTGGCTTTTGAAGGGGGTACCCACTCGCTTGACGAAGCTGGCTCTTCGGTATCGGCCTCATAATTGAATGCCTTCAACCTGATTTCTCCGCCATCGTTCGTATCGACCAGTTCATAATCCGCCAGAATGGACAAACTGTAGTATTTGAATAATTTACCCTCTTCAAGATCTCCAGGAGAAAGTTTTGGGTCACCCTCCCCTGGCTTTAAATTGATGGGTACAAAACCAGAGGCCTGTAGTCGGGCCGTCACGTCCTGCCCTTTGACTTCCAACACCAAAGCCTTGGCCAAGGGTATCGAGAAAGCATCGATCCCATAGGTCACTTCGGCCCAGGCCTCACGACCCAAAAATTTGAGCACGAAACGTTCTGTAAGCTCCAGGGCCGGAATATCGAGTTTTCCTCCGTTCGATGTCGCCTTGATGAGTTCCTTGTCATCATTGAATTCGTAGGAAAAATCATAGGTACCAATCAAATCACCGAACGACTTGAGCAACTGCGCCATGATCACCCGTCCGCGGTTGAGCAATACCGTGGCGGAATAGTCCTTGTCCGCATCTTTCGGAATCAGGTAGCGAAAGCCGCTGTTCGGACCCGGGAAGCCACCCTCGTGACGGCCCCGCATACGCACGAAGGCCAGGATCGCTCCCTCTCCCTGCGCCCCACCTCGCTGGGTACGAAGGCCAAAGGATTGTGGCTGCATCAGCGGGTTCGCTCCCTCCTTGATCTCCCCTATGACCCATACCCGCTGATCATCGTCCAGTCGCTCGAACAGCTCCTTGAAAAACTTTCCTCCCTCGCTCTGTTCCAGTGGGTTCTCGGCGAAAGTCAGGCGAAAGTCGCTGCTTTTCTTCAGGTCCAGGCGGATGCGCCGGTCACCGTCGATCTGTCCCGGCACATCGACCAGCAGCAGCTTCAGGTACAGGCGGGGGCCTTGGCTGGGGGAGTACTCCTGGATCCGGGTCACCGTCCAGTGGTTGATGTCCCAAAGCAACGACAGCTGACTGCCTTCGACAATCGCCATCTCAAGGTTGGCCCGGGAATCGTTGAGATCCGTATCCTCATAGAACAAACGCGGTACATCCAGGGTGAAGTTGCTGATGGCCTCCATGAAATTATTGCCACTGGTGGGTACGAGTCCGCCAATTCCCGACAAGTAGGAGTTCTGGTCGAATCTCTCGATATATTGCTGCAGCAGCAGAGTATTGGTGGCATCGCGCTGCAATGCGATAATCGCGTCCCAACCGAGCATGCGTTTCTCATCTTCCAGCCAAGCCAGCAGTTCAGCTTTTGTATATGTCGTAGTTGTCATGATCATGACCCCTGATACCGTTCAAAAACAGCAGACACTTATCCCAAGCACCGTCAATTCACAGAAAAGCCCTGCTCGTTAAAAACCGGCAAACACCTTGAAAGTACGGAGCATCACTCCAGCAACTTGAATGCTTTTACACCAAAAGACTTGTAGGAATTACCTTTATCGAAGCTGACTTCGAAGGTGACATCAAACTGCTCACCAATTCTCAATTGCTGGATAAAGTCACCAGAAACCTTCACCAGAACCTGGCCGTCGTAGAACTCGTCCTCGGTCACCGGTTCGCTCTCATCTCGCATCGTTCGGGAAACAGTCTCACCATCGCTGTCACGAATCCCCGAGATGTGCGCCTTGAGCAATTGCCCCTCGTCCATGAATTGCCAGTAGGACACCTTGAAGACCATGAACTGGCCCACCTGGCTCAGCCTGATACCGTTTAGTCCATCGCTGACTTTCGGGCTTTCGGCCTGAAGCGACGGCCAGCCACCCTCGAAATCCTTGATATACAGTTCGAAGTCCGGCGACCAATGAGTGTCGCGTTCACCGACGGGTATGACCGCATAACGGATCTTCACCCACTTGCCCAGATCCGCCGGAATGACTTCGGAAACGATCTTGTACCGCCAATCGGACCCACCAACGGGGTTATCCACCCGATGGTCTCCGTCATGACCGCTCCATACCACCCAGCGCTCGTCAGCGGGGACGACCTCACCCTCTTCCGGTATCCGGATAACTACCCCCAATTGAGCACCGGGCGCGGTGATCCAACCCTTGGGTATGCCGGTGCCATCGTCATCGTAGGGCACGGCGTTCTCGACGACCGGCGCCAACAACCGTAGTTGCCTACGTACCCTCAGGACCAGGGCTTCAGAGCTGAGCGAAGCGCCGGCCCTTGCGTACTGGTAGCTCAAGCTGACCTCTTCGCCATAATGTGCCTGCAACCAGCGGGCATCCAGGCGCAGTTCAAGGATGGCGCTCTCGACGTTGGTAATATCCAACTGCATCGAAAGCTGGATCGAGGAGTTCTCCCCATCGGCATACACCACCACCGTGTCGCCGACCTGCGGGTCGGCATAAGGTGGGATGCGCAGCGGTACGCCGAATGGGTAAAGCGAAGGGTCGATCTGCCCGCCGGCATGACCAACCACCGACAACAGGGGGAGCAGCGGCTCGCTGGGGGGCACACCGGCGATCCGCTGTTCGGCGGAGTATGTTTGTGGCGCAGCCGGATCCACCGGATCGGCATAGGTCACGCTGTAGCTCATCAACGCATAACCGTTCTTGATGATCTGCAACCGGGCATAGGGCAGGTGCCACTCCAGTGGATGCCCCACTTCCTCGGCACTGACGGTTTTGTAGTACGTTTCCACAATCGGAGTGGGGGAGCCGGGCCGGTAGCCTGCCCACACGAACGCCAGCTCATCGCCCTCCGCCATGGCCTGGTAGGGCACCGTCGTGAGGGTGGCGCCATCGAGTACCGGGTCGCTGTTCACGTCCACGCAGCGATCATGGGACTCTTTAAGGTGAGCGACCGGCAACAGGAGGCTGGACATCCAGGGCCGTTTGCCGACATAAAAAAACAGCCGCAACGACTCATCGGTAAAGGTGTTGCCGCCATCCTCGGAGTAGCGATAGGAATAGAACACCTCGCCCTGGTCCAGCGCCACGACCTTGCTGTTGACGATGGGGATCGGCATCCAGGGGTCGCCGTTATCGTCGTACTCCAGGCGATCGTCCACATCCTGATTGGCCGTTTCATCGATCGCCTGGCCGTCCCTGGCACGGCCCCGCCATTGCGGAGCGATCAGATGGCCTTTGGCTATGCCGGGGTACTGGATGTAGGTCATAAGATCATCGCTGCCCAGGCTGTCGAGATCCAGGGCATTGTCACGGCTCAGCAGCGGAACGAGAGGGACAGGTGGGGTGATCTTGGTACTCATGGAATGGCGTCTCCGGTTTGACTCCCGTCATTGCTCGGGTCGCCGACACAGAGACTTCGACGTGTCGCGGATGAGTCTTTTGTACGCTGGTCGTAACAGGCTGCCTACTAGCAGAACTGCTAGGTTGCAAGAGACGGGCGGTCGGCTAGCGTCAGCGTGCAACCCTGGAGGGCTGGCGTCATGGCTCACTCAGCATCTGCAACTCACTGGGAAACTCGATCAGCGGTAACGGCAGGATGACGTGGCCTTTGAAAGTGCCGAAGCCCGCCATGTCGTATTGCGCGATGATGCAGACGAACCGCGCATCGGCACTCGGCTGCGCGTGATAGAGGCCTGGGGCATCCGCATCCATCTGCCCTGGCCCGTCGAACGCGATGAGCCATTCCACATCCTTGGTGATATCCAGGCCATTGAACTCGGTCTTGAGTTGTATCTGCCCCGCCGACAGTTGGCCTGCATCGGTCACTGGCGATACGGTGAGGGCCGGATTCTGCTGCTTGACCAGCATGCAGGCCGATCGTGATTGCCCCTCGCAGGTCGCCACGACTTCGTCCAGTACATAGGTTTCCCTTTGCACTCGATCCCCAGCGACATAGGTGTACTGGCCATCTTGCTGCTCGATCGTGCCGCTGCCAGGCCCCGGACGCCTGACCGTTACCTCGACGCGGCCCTGCCCCAGTACCCCCAGACCCAGGTCGACCCGTTCATTGGGATCGCAAACGCTGATCAGCGGATTGATCGTCAGGGGGTTGGCCACCACCGTCACCAGGGCCGCACTGCGAAAGTTCGTCGCCGGGTCCGTCGCGGTGACCCGCACCCGGGTGAAGCGGCCCTCGATCTGCCCGGCTTGCGGGGCCCGGTACAGGCCGGTGGAAGGGTCGATGCTGCCCGGGTTGCGTGCGCTGCGGCGCAGGTCCTGCACCGTCCAGCGCAGGCCGCTGACGGCCGGTTGGGTCTGGAATGCATGGGAAGCCCCCGCCGCCAGCAACGGCTCTGGCGTGGTGATTGCAAAATGGGTTTGTTGCGGGCTGACCCGGCCGAAGAAACCGACATCGCCGGGAGAATGAACCTCGTTGCCGACAATGGCATTGCCAAAATGCAGTTCAATGTTTTCTTCGACGAACTCTCTTACCGAAAGAGTTGAGGGAAACTGGCGCTCGAATGCTTCCTTGATTGCATTTTCAAACTCGGGACCGTCTATAATTCTTTTCGTGGCTGCAGCCGTGATCGCGGCACTCTGACTTTCTACATACTGTATGAAATACGCCAGCTCCTCTGGTTCCAAGCCTCCACGACTGACCTTTGAAGAGGGTGCCCATTCGCTGGGCGAACCTGACTCATCGGTAAAGGCCTCATACTTGAATGACTTCAGCCTGATCTCTCCGCCACCACTGCTGTCTACCAACTCATAATTCGCAAGAATGGACAGGTTGTAGTGCTGAGAGAAGTCCCCGGAAAAATACTCGACATACATCGGTGGATCACTATCTTCCACACGGTAAAACTTGATAGGTATCTGACCACGAGCACGCAGCCGGACCGTCACTTCCTGCCCTTTGACTTCCAACACCAACGCATTAGCCAAGGGTATCGAAAAACTATCGAACCCAAAAATAATATTTATCCAGGCTATCCCGGAAGGAAAACCAAATTCGAAACGCTCTGTAAATCGCTGGTTCGGAATATCGAACTTTCCTCCGGTCGAGGTCGCCAAAATCAGCTCATTGTCCTGATCGAAGACGTAGGAAAAATCATCATCGCCCATCAATTCACCGAACGATTTGAGCAACTGCGCCATCATCACCCGCCCCCGGCTGAGCAATACCGTGGCGGAATAGTCCTTGCCCGCATCCTTCGGAATCAGGTAGCGAAAACCGCTGCTCGCCCCCGGAAAGCCACCTTCGTGCCGACCCTTCATGCGCACGAAGGCCAGGATCGCCCCCTCGCCCGCTGCCCCACCCTGTTGTGTACGAAGACCAAAGGATTCCGGCTGCATCATCGGGTTGGTGCCCTCCTTGATCTCCCCCATGACCCAGATACGCTGATCGTCGGGCAGTTGCTCGAACAGCAGCTTGAAAAACCGGCCGCCCTCGAGCTGTTCCGACTGGGTCTTGGCGAAAGTCAGGCGAAAATCGCTGCTTTGCTTAAGGTCCAGACGGATGCGCCGGTCACCGTCGATCTCTCCCGGCACATCGGCCAGCAGCAGGTCCAGGTACAGGCGCGGGCCTTCGCTGGGGGAATACTCGGAAATCCGGGTCACCGCCCAGTGGTTGATGACTCGAAGCAGCGTCAACTGACTGCCTTCGACAATCGCCATCTCGAGATTGGCCCGGGAGTTGTCGAGCCCGGTGTCTTCAAAGAACAAACGCGGCACATCCAGGGTGAAGTTGCTGATGGCCTCCATGACATTATTGCCGCTGGTGGGGATGAAACCGCCAATCCCCGACCAGTAGGAAGCGCCCTGGTCAAAGTGCTCGATATATTGCTGCAGCAGCAGGGTATTGGTGGCATCGCGCTGTAACGCGATAATCGCATCCCAACCGAGCATGCGTTTTTCATCTTTCAACCAAGCCAATAATTCAGCTTTTGTATAAGTCGACGCCACCATGACCGTAGCTCCGTTATGATAGGGAACCCCACTTGAATAAGCGACTTCTACGCCTGGCCCAGCCCGGTGCCTACTAGTAGAACTGCTAGGTTTGTCCCGCCAAGTGATCTGTTACCGTGGATAACGAAGATTCGCCAATTATCGTTCCCATGTTCTCAACGAAACTTCCATACGGCTTAAAAACGGGCTGAAGTGTACTCGTCGGCGATATCGAGAGTGTTGGTCCGCGATCAATACAGAGGCTTACTTCCATGAGCAGCTCCACTTCCCTCCATTCGTCGGCACTGAATTTCATGCAGGCGATACAGAACGGTGTCGACCCGCGTACCGGGCAATACCGGATATCGCTCGACCTTTCGGAACTGCAAGCGAACCAGTTGCGCGGCCCGGCCTTTCCCCTGTCCCTGGCCTTCAGCGCGCTCAATCGCGAAGACCGTGGCTACGGCACCGGCTGGACTCTGCAACTGTCGGAGTACGCGCCGACGAGCCGGGTGCTGTCTCTCTATACCGGCGAGTTGCATATCGTCACCGGCAACGGCGCCAACGACGAACTGCTGATGCAGGCCAGGAAACTCGACAGTTTCCGCTTCTACAACTACCCGGCATCCGAACTGGGCAAGCGTCGCTACAAGGTGGTGCACAAGGACGGTCTGGTAGAAGTACTGGAGGAACATGGCCGCAACGAAATCATCGCCGTACCGGTGGAGATCCACTCGCCCCTGGGGCACAAGTTGACGCTGAGCTATGCACTGTTCAACAGCCAGCATCCCCGGCTCGAATCGATCAAGGATGAGAACGGCACGCCCATTCTCGAGATCAGGCGCGATACCGGTAGCCTCACCCTGGACCTGCATCCCGGCAGCGGCCCCAGTGGAGGCCCCCTGGCCCGCTACGTGCTGGGTTTCGATATCGGCACCGAGAACCACGTACGCAGTATCACCCTGCCGGCCGATAGCACGGGACAAACCGGTACCTGGCGCTTTGACTACGATTACCGCCATGAACACCTTGTCATCGTCGCCGTACAAAATCCGCTAGGGGGTAGTGAGAGCATCACCTACGGCGAAGACCACGCATTCCCCAACAGCGCCACGCGCAAGCTGCCCAGGGTCACCCGGCACGAGCAGTATCCGGATGGCGATCCACAGAACCCCGACAAACTGGAAGTGCACTACAGCTATTCAGCGGACGGAAAGAACTTCCTGGGCAATACCCTGCCCATCAGTTGGAGCGGTACTTACCACGATCCGCTGATCTATCAGATGGCCGACTACATCTATGAAACCACGCAGACCCACTATCGAGGTGGAATTCCCGTGCGCAGCACCCTGCGCCAGTTCAACCGGTTTCATTCGCTCACCCTGGAACGCATCGAGCAGGGTAATACGATCCAGGAGACCCAGACAGACTACAACCTGGTCGGCGGCTCGGTCGTAGCCCAGCCGACGACCTACCAGTTGCCCATGAAAGTCGTCACCCGCTGGCGCCTGAAGAACGATGCCACGCGCCATCGCGAGGAAACCGAAAGCTTCGCCTACGACACTTCGGGCAATGAACTGAAACATACCCAGGCCAATGGCCAGATCAGGACCAGCAGCTACTTCCTCGCAGACGGCACCGAGGCCGACTGCCCGAGGGACCCTTATGGGTTTGTCCGCAAGCTCCGCAGCAGGACCATGAGCCCGGCAGTGTCCAGCGACTACGATGCCGCGCCCACCCTTAAGACATACTGCCGCTATATCGAGCAACAACCGCTGAGCGACAGCCGGCAGCCGCCCGTCACGGTGCTGGAAAGCGAAACCCTGGTGCAGGTGCATAACCCGGGCACGGCCCAGGAACGGGAAGAAACCCTGCAACAAACGCGCTTTGAATACCATGACGCGCCTGCTGATCGCTTTCTTCACGGCCAGCCCCGGCAACAGGCGATCACCCTCAATGGCATGACCACCCGGACCCGCTTCCACTATGAAGTAGTGAGTGGCGGTGGCGTGCCCGAACCAGCCAGGCAGACCATGGAAATCCTGACCACCGATTTCGACGCGGCCAGCAGCACCACGATCCAGCAGCATGCGCTGCTCACCGGCTGGCTGCTGCTGGAACAGTCGAATGAAACCCGGATCCGCTACGAGTACGACAACCTGGGTCGACTCACCCGCGAAACCACAGCCCCAGGCACCGCCTTCGAGGCCTCTCGCCAGTATTCGTACAGTTTGTCCGGCGGGCTGGGCAAGTTCGGCAGCCAGACCATCGTCAGTGCCCGCGAGATCACCACCCGAACCGTGTTCGACGGCCTGGGTCGAGCGTTTTACGAGGAGCGCGACCAGGTCCACGAGAATAACCAGGGACGGGTCGAGCCAACCTATGGCGCCCGTTTCGACGGCTTGGGCGACCTGATCGAAGAGACTCTGTGGGACTATTTCGAAGAGGATAAACAGGCCTATGTCACCCGCTACCAGTATGACGACTGGGGCCGGCAATCCTGTGTCATCGACTCGGCGGGGGTCGAACAACATACCGACTTCAATCCCATCGGCGATCCGCTGAAATGGACCCGGGGGCCGATCCAGACCACCTGGCAGCAGAGCCCTGGGGCCAGGCCGTTGATCAGCGGCAAGAGCGAAACCTGGTTGAACCTGTTCGAAAAACCGGTGGAAGTGCACAGCCAGGATGCCCAGGGTGCAAGGCTTTCCAGCCGCAGCTTCCGCTATGACGGGCTGGGCAACTGCACCCGGCAGACCGATGAAAAAAAACGTGTGACCCGCTTCAGCTACGACCCCTGGTTGCGCATGCTCAGTACCACCCTGCCGGACAACACCACGGTGCGGCGCGCCTACGCAGAACATAGCCAGGCCGACTTGCCGACCCGGCTCAGCGTGCTGCGGGGAAGCGAGGAAACCGAAATCGGCACCCAACATTTCGACGGCCTGGAACGCCTTACCTGGACTCAAACCGGGCCCTACCGGGAAAGCTTCTTCTACCAGGACGAACAGCTACAGCCCCATGAACGCATCACCGCCGCGGGCGAGTCGATCACCTATAAGTACAACCTGCAACTGACCGACGAACCCGAACGGCGCGAGGCCCCGGAAGAGTTGTCCACCTACGTCCACGACCCCCTCAGTGCCCTGCTGACCGCGGCGGAGAACTCGCAGGGTAAAAGGACCTACCGCTACTACCCGGATAACCGGTTGCGCCACGAAAGCTGGACCGACTCCCAGGGCAAGACCTGGGAAACCGAGCATGTCAGCTCGCTCAACGGCTCACCGATCCGCCGCATCGACCGCAACGGCTCCAGCGAGTTCGTCAGCGAATACCACTATTACGGCGACGGGCGCCTGAAACTTATCGCCCAGGGTAACTTGCAGGCCAGCTTCCACTACGACCGCCTGGGTCGGCTCGAAAGCAGCACCACCACCGATACCGCCGCCGGCAGCCACCTGGTCACGACCCTGGGGTATGACGAACAGAACCGCGAGATCCTGCGCACCCAACAATTGGACGGCCACCCCACACGCCGGCTCGAACAGCACTGGGATATCGACGGGCAACTCGGCAGCCGCCATCTGCAGCTCGATGACGGGCAGGGCAACCTGACCAGCCTGCTCAAGGAAACCTTCTTCTATGACCAGCGCGGGCGCCTGGAAGTGCACCGCTGCTCCGGCCTGACCCTGCCCAAGGGCGAAGACGGTCGCGCCATCAGCGAACAGGTCTATGTATTCGACCCGCTGGACAACATCACCCTGCGGCTGACCCGGTTCGCCGATGGTACGGACGAGATGTGCGAATACCACTACCGCAGCGACGATCCCTTCCAACTGACCGGTATCAGCCGCAGTCTCGATAGCCAGGCGGTGCAACGGCAGGACTTCGAGTACGACGCCAATGGCAACCTGCTCAACGACCTGCAGGGGCAACGGCTGTATTACGACAGCCAGAACCGCCTGCTGGAGGTTCGCGCCGCCAACCAGCAGCCCGTGAGCCAGTATCGCTATGACGGCCATGACCAGTTGCTGGCTTCCCAGGAGGCCAACCAGGAAGAAATCCTGCGTTTCTACCAGGGCGGGCAACTGAGCCATCTGGTGCAGGGCGACCGGCAAACCCACTTTCTCGAGAACCTGGGTCAGCAGCAACCCGGCGACCCCGACCAGACCCTGCTGCTGCTCAGCGACGGCAATGGCAGCGTGCTCGGAGAAGGCCAGAGCGGCCAGTTGCGCACGGCGGTCTATAACGCCTATGGCGAACGCAGCAGCGACGAAACGCTGCTCAGCCTCAAGGCCTTCAACGGCGAGCTGCGCGAAGCGGCCAGCGGCTGGTATCTGCTGGGAAGCGGCTACCGGGCCTACAACCCGCAACTGATGCGGTTCCATAGCCGCGATAACCTCAGCCCATTCGGCTCAGGCGGCCTGAACCCCTATTGCTACTGCCTGGGCAACCCGATCCTGATGACCGACCCCACTGGCCACGCCTCATCCACGGGCCGCACGCGCGTACCGAACGAAGACGAGCCCCCCGTACGGCGGCCGGATCCGCCGAAAAAGAACTGGATTGGCGTGATCATCGGCGCGGCCATGGTAGCGGTCTCCTTCGCGATCGCGATAGGCACCCTGGGCAGCGCCACACCGGCTGCGGTGATAATCTCGGCAGTGGGCGTAGGGATGGCCGCCGGTGCCACGGTTTTCGAGGCTGTGGGTGTGGAAACCAGGAATGAGACCTTTAGCAAGGCCGCCTTTGGGATGGGAATAGCCTCAGCGGTTCTCAGTGTTGCCCATATAGCGGTGGCTGGGCTGGCAAGCACCGTCATGCGGGGCTCCGCCTCAGGCTACCGCTCCACCTCGGGCTTCAGTTGGTTGCTGGGTCATCAAGGAAGCTTTAGCCCAAAAATGCCAACAATAGTGCCAGAACCCGGCATTACAATACCAAGAGCGCAACCAATCAGTGCTGGTCTAGCTCAGTCTGCTTCGGCGGCGCCAACACCACTACCATCTCCACGCCCCATCCACAAGGTACCAGCATCAGGACCTGCTGCTTCTCCTGCTCCTAATAATGCCTCTGGCGGCTCTAATTTTGCTCCTCCGACAAATAATGGCGCTGGTTCAGGAGGGAGGGCTGCAAATCCCCCCCCTCCCAACACAAAAGTCCAGCAGCAAAGTCCATTTGACGAGTTCCTGGTAGAAATGCAGACAACACTTAAGAATACAACTCAAGTGGGAGAACATAATGTACAGAATATAGAAACCGCGCTTAAAAAGAAAAACTATGAGCTCAGAGCATTCCTCACGTAGTTTTCCCGGAGACCAGACAAAGGTTCAATATCAGGCACAGCATCCACCCATGTTGTGCCTGATGCGTTTACATCCATACCCGGCAATACGCAGCCACCTCCCCCACATTGAGAACTCTCTCATATCCCCCGCCCCCCCCCCTCCCTAGACTCCCGCCCCGAGACACTTCCCTACAACACCGGCCTCTCAGTATCGCAGTGCACCCCGGGAGTCTCGCCTTACCCCCAAAAACGCCGGGCACTGCGCAGCAACAGGATCAGCATCGATGAAAACACCCTTGATCGCCCTCTCCCTCGGCCTGGCCGCCAGCCTGGCGGGCACCCATGCTTTCGCCAACACCGGCACCATCAATTTCGAAGGCAAGATCACCAGCAGCACCTGCCCGATCGAAGTGGTCAACCCCGAGGACGGCTCCATCAGCAACCAGGTCAAGATGGGCAGCGTCGACGCCGGCCGCTTCACCGCCCCCGGCCAGGAATACCGTGGCAAGGCCTTCGCCCTGCGCGTCGGGGACGCCTCCGCCTGTGGCGGTACCGCGGCGGAAGTGACCTTCAACGGCACCGCCGACCCCAGCGGCAACTACTTCTCCGTGGGCTCCGATCAGGATCCGAGCGTGGCCAAGGGTGTGGCCATCGTGATCCGCGACAAGACCGGCAGCTCGGTCGCCCCCGGCGGCACCTCCGCCGAATACGACCTGAACGCCAGCGGCCCGACCGACATGCTGTTCAACGCCTACTACCGCCGTACCGCCCCGGCCGGCAGCAGCGTGCTGCCCGGCAGCGCCTCGGCCGACGTGCTGTTCGTCGTCGCCGTCAACTGACCGGCCATTACCGCGTTCCCTGGCGGCGACGGCCAGCCGCGCCTGAACCTCGATCAAGCCAGGGCACTCCACGCTGTATTTCAGGCGCGAACCTCGCGCCTGTTCCAGAGGTACTGATCCATGCTCGGTTTCATTCCCCAGGTGGCGTCCTGGCGTCTTGCCGCCGGCGCCGGCACGGCCCTGTTGCTGCTGGCCTCGCACATCCCGTCCAGCCAGGCCGCCCTGAGCCTGAACGCCACGCGCGTGGTGTTCGACAGCGACAAACGCAACGTCTCGCTGATTGTCAACAACCCCAGCCAAAGCCCCTACGCGGTGCAGACCTGGGTCAACACCGCCGCAGACGACACCACCACCGCCGTGCCCTTCATGCCATCGCCGCCGTTGTTCCGGCTCAACCCCGGCAAGGAGCAGCAGGTTCAGATCAATGGCCTGCCCAACAGCCTGCCGACCGATCGCGAGTCGCTGTTCTACTTCAACGTCCAGGAAATCCCCCAGGCCAGCGGCGTGCAAGGCAATGTGCTGAACATCGCCCTGCGCACCCGGATCAAGCTGTTCTACCGGCCCGTGCAGCTCAAGGAAAAACCCGGTAGCCGCCTCAAGGACCTGCAGTGGTCGGTCCGGCCCATCAATGGCAAACCGCACCTGCTGGTGCATAACCCGACGCCCTTTCACGTGTCGTTCAACCGCATCGAGTTGAGCGGCAACGGCCAAGCGGAAACCCTGAACAATCCGGCCATGGTCGAGCCGCTCAAGCAACAGCACTTCGCCCTGGATACGGTGAGACCGGCATCCGGCCTGCGCGTCAGCTTCAACGCCATCAATGACTACGGGGCCGTCAGCGCGCCCTTGCATGCGCCCGTGCAATCGACCCCCTGAGGCATGCCCTCCTGCCCTGCGTGAAAGCCATCATGACTCCATTCTTCCGAGATCGGCGGCCAGTCTGGCGCCGGCGTCTGCGTTACCTGCTGCCCGTAACCGGCGGTAGTGCCCTGTGGTTGGCCAGCCAATGCGCGCTGGCGGAACCGCCCATCGAGTTCCAATCCGGTTTTCTGCACCAGCACCCGGGATATGCCCACGAGGCCGGCAGCCAGGCACTCAAGGCGCTGGGCCAGCAGAACGACCTGGGACCGGGACGCTACCGGGTCGAGTTGCTGATCAACCAGCGCCCCGCCGGCAGCCGGGAACTGGACTTCAGCCTGGACCCCAAGGGCAACCGCCTGCTGCCCTGCCTGTCCGCCGAGTTGCTCGGCACACTGGGCGTAAAACTCGACAGCCTGGCCGAAACCGCGCCTACGCCAGGCGGCTGCGTCGAGCTGGCCCGGGTCATTCCCGGCGCCGACAGCCACTTCGAGGGCAGCCAGTTGCGCCTGGAAATCTCCGTTCCACAGATCGCCATGCGCCGCGACGTCATCGGCTATATCGCACCGGAGCACTGGGAGACCGGCATCAATGCCGCCTTCGTCAACTATCAGCTCTCGACCCAGCAGAGCCGGCACCGCCTGGGGGGCTCCAGCCACAGCGACGACCTCTACCTCAACGGCGGCGTGAACCTCGGCGCCTGGCGTCTGCGCGGCAATCGTTCGCTGCGCCTGGACGACCAGGGTCGGCGGGAATGGAACAGCGCCTACAGCTATGCCCAGCGCGACCTGCCCGGCCTGAATGCGAACCTGACCCTGGGCGACACCTTCACCAGTGGCGATATTTTCAAGAGCCTGGCGTTTCGCGGGGCCATCATCGCCTCCGACCAGGACATGCTGCCGGACACCCTGCAAAGCTACGCGCCGATCATTCGCGGCACCGCCCAGAGCCGCGCCAAGCTCGAGATCCTGCAGAACGGCTACCCGATCTACTCCACCTTCGTCAGCCCCGGCCCCTATGAAATCGATGACCTCAGCACCGTGGCCAGCAGTGGCGAACTGGAGATCGTGCTGACCGAGGCCGACGGCCAGGTCCAGCGTTTCACCCAGTCCTATTCCACCTTGTCCAATCTGCTGCGCGAAGGGGTCTGGCGCTACAGCACAGCCATCGGGCGCCACAACGCCATCGGCTTCGACTCGGACGCGCCACTCTGGCAAGGCACCCTGGCCGTCGGCACCGGCTGGAGCTCGACCCTCTACGGCGGCCTGATGGGCAGCGATTTCTATCGCGCCGGCAACCTGGGCGTGGCCCGTGACCTGGGCTCGTTCGGCGCCCTGGCGCTGGACCTGACCCACTCCAGCGCGACCATCGACGCCCCGGCGACAGGCAAGGTGCAGGGGTTGAGCTATGCGATGAAATACGGCAAATCGTTCCAGACCGGCACCAACCTGCGCTTCGCCGGCTATCGCTATTCCACCGCCGGCTACCGCGACTTCGAGGAGGCCGTGCGCGAACGCGAACGCGATACCCGCTTCATCGGCAGCCGGCGCAGCCGCCTGGAGGCCAGTGTCTACCAGAAGGTCGGCCGGCAGAGTTCCCTCAACCTGACCGTGTCGCACCAGGATTACTGGCAGACCCACTACACCCAGCGCCAGTTTCAATTCGGCTTCAACACCCACCATCGTGGCGTTTCCTATAGCGTCTTCGCACAACAATCGCTGAGCGAAAGGCCCAATACCCGGGTGGGCGAGCAACGCCAGTTCGGTCTGAGCGTGTCGCTGCCACTGGATTTCGGCTCGTCGAGCATGCTCTCGTTCGACCTGCAGAACAGCGCCGGCCGCTCCAGCCAACGCAGCAGCCTGAGCGGTCAGGCCGACGACAACCGGATCAGTTACCGCACCAGCGTCAGCCGCGATGCCCATGACCAATACAACACCGCGCTGTCGCTGGGCTATCAGGGCGCCTCGGGCAACATCGGTGCCGGCCTGACCCAGGGCAGCAATTACCGCAACGCCTCGCTCAATGCCAGCGGCGCGCTGTTGCTGCATGCCGACGGCCTGGAAATGGGGCCCTATCTGGGTGAGACCGCGGCCCTGGTCGAGGTGCCGGATATCGCCGGCATCGGCGTGCAGAACGCCGCCGGGGTGATCACCAATGATCGTGGCTTTGCCCTGGTGCCTTATCTGCGCCCCTATCGCGCCAACACCCTGAGTCTGCAGACCGACCAGTTGGGCCCGGAGGTCGAGATCGACAATGGCACGGCCCAGGTGGTGCCGCGCCGGGGCGCGGTGGTCAAGACCCGGTTCGCGGCGCGCACGGTCAACCGCCTGTTGATCACCGCCCTGACCGCCCAGGGCAAGCCGCTGCCGTTCGGCGCCCAGGTCAGCGATGCCCACGGCAATCCACTCGGCACGGTCGGCCAGGCCGGCCAGGTGCTGCTCTCCATCGACCCGCAGGTTCAGCGCCTGGAAGTACGCTGGGGCGAGGACAACGGCCAGGGCTGCCCACTGTGGCTCGACCCGCAACAGCTGGAACAGACCCAGGGCTACTACGTGCAGACACTGACGTGCCAGACCTCGGAACCCACCGCCCCTTCAACGCAGGAAACGACATGAACCGATCGATACGAAAACTGCTGGCCGCCCTGCTGCTGGCGGCCGGCGGCCAGGCCGGGGCGGCCTTCGCCGGCAACGACAGCTGCTACTGGGAGATCGGTAGCGGGCCTCTGGCCTTCCAGGCGCAACTGGGTACCCTCTACGTTCCCCTGAATGCACCGCAGGGCAGTGTCATCGGCACCTTTGCCCGGCACACCTTCAGCAGCGGCGGCAGCTCGCAGTTGGGGTGCCGGATCGAAACCCCCGGCGTGGTGCTGAATTTCCAGGCACGGCCCAGTGTCGCGCTGTTCCCGGGCGACTTGCCGCCGGTCAATGGCGAGGATCTGAACGGCAAGGTATTCAATACCAATATTCCGGGCGTCGGGGCCTTTATCAAACTGGGATTCCCCTTCGACGGCAGCGGCCTGAACACCTTCATCCCGGTGGACGGCCGTCCGGTGGCGCCGTTCGACGCCTATCAGGACCAACCCACCGGCCACTTCGCCTTTTCCCTGCAGAGCCTGCGGGCCTGGGTCACCCTGATCAAGACCGGCCCGATTCCCGCCGGTCCCCATTCGCTGGATGGCAGCGAACTGTTCAGCGGCCAGTTCAGCGGCGTGGGCAAAGGCTTCAGTTTCGCCGCCCAGGGCACGGTGATCCAGGCTCAGTGCGGCACCACCGGCAACCCGGTGAGTGCCGACCCGGTACGGCTGGGCGAGTGGGACGCGGCCGACTTCAGCGGCCCGGGCTTTGGCACCCCGGCGGTGTCGTTCTCCATCACGCTCACCGGTTGCGAGGCCGACCCCGAAGACGAGAACGTCGCCATGGCGACCATCAGGCTCGATGGCGTTCGCGGCTCGCAACCGATCGACGAAGACCGCGGGATTTTCAGCCTGACCAGCGACTCCAGCGCCTCGGGGTTCGGCATCCAGGTCCTGCGCGGCGATGGCGTGACCCCGGTGGCCCTGGGCACCGAGGTGCCCATGACGCCGATCAGGCCCGGCACGACGGTGCTGGACTTCATGGCCCGCTTCTACCAGACCGAGGCTCGGGTGGAGCCCGGCAATGCCAGGGGAGCGCTGAATTTCACCATCACCTACCGCTAGAAACAGGTATCGGGCGTGTCAGGCGGTCAGCGTCGGAGTCGGATAGGGAAAGTCATACCAGGTCGCCTTGTTGTCGAAGCTGACGTACGGGCGGATCTCGAGCATTTCACCTATCTTGAAACGCTGCAGTGTAGCTTTCGAGATAGTGCCCGCCGGCACCGTCCCGGACGCGGGGACTGAAGCGGCCTCCAGTACCGTGATGGTTTCCTGCCCGCCGCCGGCGAGCAGCCCTATGACCCTCACCCGCAGGAATTGTGAGGTCGACAGGTACTTCCAACTGCCCAGGGTAAAGGTCGCCACGCCCCCGTCGACAATGCTCGAAAGCGGCAGCCGGTCGTTCGTGACCTTGTCGCACTGGATCATCGGCAGGTCGGTCAGGCTGGAAATGCTCAGTTGATGGACGGCGGAGGGCAGCGGATCGGGACGGCTGGGCACGCTGACGGCAAAGGAGACGGGAATGGTCTTTTTCAGATTGCGCGCGATGTATTCCCTTGGAATACGGTATTCGCGACCGCCGACGGTGGTCGGCGTGTCCGCCTGATAGAAACCGAAGGAACCCGGTTCGCCAAACAGCACCGCCGCGGTTTCATCCTCCGAGATCAGCGCATTTTGCGGGATGATCACGATGGCGCCATTCAGCACGACGTCGGCGGGGTTGGGGTTCAGTTGACTGGCCTGGGGACTGCCCGTGGCTTCCTTCACTCGGGGGTAGCTCAGGTCACGGGGTATTGGCGCGGCCTTGATATCCAGATCGACCCGCGCCGACAACTCGCTGCGATTGCCCGCGCGGTCCTCGACCCGATAGCGCGCATAACCTTCGCGGTCACCGAAATCGCGAAACGCCCGTCCCGGATACACCGCTTCCAGTACGGCAGGGACCGGATCAGGCACGGTCAACTGATCGACCCTCAGTTGATCCGGCTCGCCCGTTCCGGTTCTTTCATTCAGGTACCAGGTGATGACATCGCCCGGTCTGGGCCCGCCAGCAAGCGCATCGTAAGGGGGGATGATCGCCTTGACCTCATCGTTGTTTTCCGGACGCGCCAGGTAGGCGGCGGTCACGCCATTGAGGCGGATCTCGTCGGGGAAAATCGGTTTTTCGTCGGTCTGGTTCAACAGCGGCTTGGTTTTATCGATGGTCAGCGTGAGCTTCTGCGAGTCGAACTTCTCGCCGTTGGCCAGGGTCAGCTCATACATGACTTCATGCTGACCTTCGCCAAAGCCCTCCACCGGCGCCTCGAAGACCAGGTCCGTCTCCGGGACCGGAGCCGTCCATTGCCGGAAGCCAAATTCCGAACGGTCCCATCTGAGTCGCACCGACTCCGGGGTTTGCGGGGTCGGCACGGAGTTACCCCACATGGGGACGATAATCGTCAAAGGCCGGGTCAGCGCCGAAATCGGTAGCAGGTTTTCCTCGCCATTCGGAATGTCCGGCAGCGCGTCCGGAGCCCGCGGAGCCTTCGGTTCCTGGACCTGCTGGAGGGGGGAATGGTTTTTCGAACGCTTGGACTTCGACATTATCGCTCTCCTCGCCCCGGACAGGCGGCCGGGTATAGTGAACCTGACCGCCTGCGCCTTGACCTGTGAAGCTGTTGAACGCCCCGCCGCACGACTACTCAGGTGCGGATCGTCGTTTGCCCGCCGTGGTTTGCACCAGGCCGACCCGGCACTGCCTTACCACTTGTACTCGACGCCCAGATTCACGCCCCACGGCTGCTTGACCTGGTTGCCATGGCTGTAGTCCAGGTCGGCATGCATCTGCACCTTGTCGCTGACCTTCATCGTCGCACCGCCACCCAGGGCCAGGCGCGAACCGGAGAGGTCGTTGTTGAAGGTGGTGTTGTTGACCCGCACGTCGTTGCGCTTGACGAACTCGTTGACCACCGCGGCCTTGAGATAGGGCTGCACGACCTGCCCGTCGCCCAGGTCGATATCGCGCCCGAACGTGGAACCCAGGGTGCCCAGCAGCGAACGGCCATGGTCGCCATGGGCCGTCATGCCATTGTCCAGCGCGTAGGACTTGCCCTGTACCGCCAGGGCCGCGACCTGGGCATAGGGCTCGACGAAATAGCCATCGTCGAGCTTGATATGCCGGCCGAACTCCAGGGTGGTGCCCACGCCGGTGGTGGCGTAGTTGCCCTTGGCCTTGGCGCCATCGCTGAGGCTGACGCTGGACGCGTTCTGGAAACGGTTGAGCTTGAGCACACCGTCGAAGTAGTAGCCGCTGTCGGCATCGAGCCAGGTGGCATAGGAGCCGATGTAGTAGCTGTCGACCTCGCCGGTGGTGCCATGCTTGATCTGCAGGTCGGAACGGCTGTAGCCGCCCAGCAGGCCGACCACCCACTGGCCATCGCCCAGGGCGGGCAACGGCGTGTCGACACCGAAGCTCAGGCCATGCTGGGTCTGCTTGTAGGCCATGCCCGAGTCGGCGGAGACATCGAAACGGTTGCCATAGGCGCGCATCCAGCCACCGGTCTGGCCGTTGTTCATGCGCACCTCGCCCATGCGGCTGCGCAGGGTGCTCAACTCGCCATACCAGGCGGTGCGCGAGGCGTCGAACAGCGAGAGGATCGAGTCGGTGCCGGGGCTGATGACCTTGCTCGAGGCATCCAGGTACCAATCGTTGGCACCGACCTTGATCAGGTCGTAGGAAAAGGTCCCGAGGTCGACCCGGCCATTGAGCAGCGAGAACGACGCATCGCCGGCGGCGGCACGCACCACATGGATCTGCTTGTCGGACAATGGGTCGGCTCCGCTGCTGGCCACATCCAAGGTATGGCTGCCGGTGGCGGTGCCGGTGATATCCAGGAAGTCGGTACGGCCCGTGGCGAAATCGGTGTGCATGATGAAGTTGCCATTGCCGCTGAGGTTCTCCACCGACAGGGTGTAGAAGCTGCCCGGCTGGCCGAACTGCACCGAGCCGCCGCTCATGGCCAGGTTCTTCAGCTCGCCGTCCTCGACCATGATCCACTTGCCCTGGCTGCTGAGCGTCAGGGTGTCGACGTTTTGCAGGCGTCCGGTCAGGGTCGCAGCGTTCTGCAGGGTCACATTGGCGGTACTGCCTGCCTCGGCCACCACGTCACCGACCAGAGCGCTGTTGCTGACATCGAGATTCGCCTTGGCACCGTCGATCACTTGCAGCAGGAGGCCGTTACTGCCCACCAGCGTCGCGCCATTGCGGACGTTGATCGTCGACTCGTTGTTGCCTCCGGGGTTGTTGACCAGGATCGCCGCCCCGCTGAGGCCTTCGACATGGGTGCCATCGAGCGTCACCTGGGAACCGTTGGAGCTGCCTGCGGTATCGCCGAGGAGAAGTCCGTTGCGCCCGCCGGTGATCGAACCGCCGGTTGCCTGCAGGGTGCCGCCGAAAACCTGCACGCCATCGCTGGTGGCGCCGGACACCACGCTGTTGTTCAACACCAGGCTGCTGAGCCCACTCACCACTGCGCCGGCGGTACCGCCCGCCAGGACACTGTCACTGACGATGGCCGTGGAACCGTTCCCCCCCGTCTCGCCGACAATCAGCGCGGTTCTATCACTGGTCACCGTGCTGCCGGCGGCGATCCTGGCGGTGGCGCCCCCTATCAGGGCAACGCCGGTCGCCGCCCCCCCGCTGACCTGAGTACCGCCAAGGTCAAGGCTGGTCCCCACATCCGCGCTGATGCCGAGGGTCGAGGCGCCTGTCGCGGTGAGTACCGAAGTGCCCACCAGGCGATAGCTGTCCGGGGCGGTCGTGTGGTCGATGGTCAGATTCTCGTTGATCAGATCCCGCGCCTGAGCGGCGTTGCAGAACACCAGCAACGGTATGAACGTCAATGCGGCGACCTTGCTCCATGAACAACGACGCCATAGGGAACGACGGGCCGGCGAACTGATCGCACGCACCAGTGGATTGAGGTTGAGCACAGAACCGACCGGCATAACGCCATCTGAAAATTGAAAATTCATTGATTTTTAAACCATCGTCACACCCAAAAGGAGGAAAAAGCCTATAGATTCATTAGCTACTGATATGTAGGAATATTCCTGATAGAGTTAGGAAAATTTCCGATTAAAAACGCCGACCCTATACAAAAACAACAGCCAGAGCGGTTATCCACTCTGGCTATTCAAACAACTAGGGCGTCGGCTGCCTGGGCGGTATTGGGCAGGGCTCATCGGATTCGTACATGCCGACTTTAATATCGGCACATTTCGAAGTAACAGTCTCCCCTGTCTTATCCACAAAGGAGTAAGTTGCCCTTGCTCTTCCACCCGGACTGGTCGTCGGTATATAGATAGGCTTGACATAAGCGTCATAGCCAATACGCCAAACAAATCCCGTAACGGGCCAGTCCGGTCCCAAAGTGACGGGTAGCTCGTATTCTGCAGCGATTTCGCCGTCAGTGGGGTCCGAATGCTGATAAGCCACCCACTTCAATGTGAGTGTCTCGCCGGGTCCAAGATCCTTGCTCAGATCCGGTATTCTCAGGCGCACAGACGGATCATCGGGGTTATTCGGGCCACCGGGTGTATAGGGTGGATCGTACAATGCAGGGCAGGCGAGGAAACCAAATTCGTTGACGCCCTCGAACTCCGGAGCATCGGGCCGATAGACCACGGCATTGACATTGACCTCCGTATAAGGCGAACGCTGCCAGTTGTCGGATGTCTTGTCCCTGATCCGATAATGGACAAGCACCTTGGGATCGTTGCCCTCATCATAGATATACTTCCAGGGTATAGTCACCGTTTCGTCTTCGCCGCCTTCATTGCCCTTGAGCTGGATATCGGCTTCCTCGACATGGTAAGCGCCCCAATAGAACTCTATGACCTTTCCAACATCGGCCGTTGTATCGTCATAAAAGGTGAACTCGAACGTCGCATCTTCCCCGTCATCCGCACGCACCAGCACATTGGGCTGGCCGGGTGTGCTCTTGCCAAAGACTTCGCCAGGCGTCATATCGGCATTGACCGGGTCGGGCCAATCGATCGGATTATCGGGGCCCGGTCCCGGGACGGAAAAGTACACATCCACCGAACTGGTGAAAGGTCCACGTGGCACCGTACCGCGCAGAAACCGGTAGCCGATGGGGGTCGGTATCCGCCCTCCGTTACTCCAATCGTACTCCTTGATCAGGACATCCTCGGGTACCTTGATCCGCTTTGGCCATGTCGGTGATGAACCGATGGGCTCCGCTGTCAACTTGCTCTGACCCCAGGTCACCTCGATATTGTCGGTCGGTTTATGGGGGGTGAACTCCTCGATAACGACATAGATACCATCAAGCGCATCTTTCTGATTGACAAAGCCCTTGGGTTGGGACTGAGGGACGCTCGGATTTTGAAAGTTGCTGGGCATCACCCCAATCGCCACACCCACCTCTGTCGGATGAGACAATGGAGTGCGGTTTCCCGCCTTATCGAACAGTGTATAAGCGACAAAGCAACCGCCATCGCCTTTGTCACGAATATAATCGACAGGAAAGTAGATCTTTCGATCGTCTGGCACTGAAACATTAGCAATGGGAAGCGGAGCATTTGGATCATTTGGATCGAATGAAGGGACTTCGGTGACCCACCAGTAGGCTATTTTGTCTTTCGGCTGATAGTCGGGATAATCGGGAATCTCCGCTTCCACGCCTGTAGGCTCCGCCGCATCCAGATCGGCATCTTCGAGTTCTGTCGGCAGTATCAACTTCAACGGTTCAGGCTCATCAGCATCGGCGTAAGGAGCTTTAGTATCGCGGATCGCCGAGAACACACCACTGTGATCCGTAATGCCGTTGGCTAAACGAATATCATACTTGATCGAAAAAGCACCTTCGGTATCTCTCCAAACTTCAAGCGGGATATTCATTTCCAAAGGAAAACCTGGCAAATTGTTGCCATCGATGAGCCTTTTATCAACCTGTTGATACACACCATCGGATGGGTTGCGTCCCGGCGCCCAGAATAGAAACACCTCATTGTCTTCACCAGGATTTGGAGTATTGGTCCATCTCTGAATACTCACTTTCAATGCCGCATAGTTATACGGCCTGCCGATGGTGCCATCCGCAGGATCGATAACTCCGACGGGAACAGGCAGCACTGGATCTTTGGGCGTTGTGCGACGCTCCGCCAGGGTCTTACGAAACGCCTGCCGCCCCTGGGCCGCAAGCTTCTTGATATCGGAGACTGTCATGTCCTTGCACTCCTCTCGTTCGCTATCAAACCCTGTCTGCCAGGGAAAGGAATAAGATTCGGCAGTCGATCGAGACGACAGTCCACGGACACTTCGGCTTGACTCGCCCGGCCACTGGGGCCTGGACAGATTTAACGCCATGCTCAAGGATTTGGATACTGTCAGAAATGACAGGTTTTCAGCGGCAGTGGCTTTCTGACCTCAGGGCACCTGCTCCGCCCTCCGGGCTGCGCTCGAAGTAACGCCAGGTGGGTCAGCTTGCCGCCCTGGCGGCGATGATCAGGCTCGGCTCGTAGATCTGCGGGCAACGGACGGCTGGGGTGTGCGGGCCGAGAGCACGGTGTACAGCGCCTTCGGGGGGCCGTGGTATATTCGCCTTCCTGCCCTCCAGCCGAAGGACCGCCAGACGGTGACCAGGAAAACCGGCATCCGCGCCCAGCAAGCCGACCAGACCCGCGCCCGTATCCTCAAGGCCGCGGTGAAGGTGTTCGCCCGCGACGGCTATTCCGGCGGAAGGGTCGAGAGCATTTCCCAGGAAGCCGAATCCAACGACCGCATGCTCTACTACTATTTCGGCAGCAAGGAACGCCTGTTCCTCTGCGTGCTGGAACACATCTACGAGCAGTTCAACAAGGCCGAAGGCAAACTGCGCCTGGAGCTCGGCAAGCCCGAGCAAGCCTTGCGTGAACTGGTCGCGTTCATCTGGAACTACTACGTCCGCCATCCCGAATTCGTCGCCATCCTGAGCATCGAGAACCTGCACCAGGGCAAGCACGCCCGGCAATCCGGCGAACTGCAGCGCCTGTCGGGGGAAGCGGTGGGCGTGCTGCGCCCGATCATCGAGGCCGGCCAGGCCCAGGGGCTTTTTCGCCAGGACCTGGACATCAAGCATGTGTACCTGATGATCGCCTCGCTTTGTTATTTCTATAACTCCAACCAGTACACCCTGAGCTCGTTCCTCGGCGAACCGCTGGCGCAGAAGCGAACACAACAAGAGTGGCTGGCGTTCATCAGCGACCTGGTGGTGCGCGGGGTCCTGCTCTCACCTGCAGGAGCGGACTTGCCCGCGACCCGGCCGGCAACCTCCCCCTGACTCAACGGCCTGGCAGTGCCCCTGGTTAAGTAGACACTTACCTGCCGATGGCGTTTCCCCGCATCGCCAGGCATGCTGGGCCACCGCAATACAACAATAACTCATTGGGGCAAATCACCATGCAACGCTTTCTCAAGGGCTGCGCGCTGGCGCTGGCCGTCGGCTTGTCGACCGGTTCGCTGCACGCGGCGGACAAGGTCATTCTCGACACCGATTTCAACGTGCTCAACGACGACGGCCAGGCCTTCATCATGCTCGCGCAGCTGCATGCGCAGAAGAAAATCGACCTGCTCGGCATGACCCTGGTCAGCGGCAATGCCTGGGTCGACCAGGCACAGGTCGACGCGCTGAAGGCGGTCGAGCGCATGGGCGTGGAAAAGGAGATCGGCGTCTACTCCGGCGCGGCCTACCCGCTGCTGCATGATTTCGCCACTTATCCCCAGGAGCAGGCGTTGTTCGGCTCCGGCTGGCCCGGGGCGTTCAAGAACCCGCGGCCGACCTCGGCGACGCAACTGGTGGCCCCGCCGGACGGCATGGCGACCCATACCCGGCTGCGCAGCGAAACCGCCCCGCAGTTCATCATCGACAGCGTGCGCAAGAACCCCCACGAAGTGACGCTGCTGGCCATCGGCCCGCTGACCAACCTGGCCCTGGCGATCCGCCAGGCCCCGGATATCGTGCCGCTGATCAAGCGCATCGTGTACATGGGCGGTGCCATCGAGGTTCCCGGCAACACCACGCCGGCCGCCGAGTTCAACTGGTGGTTCGACCCGGAAGCGGCGCGGATCGTCCTGCGCTCGCCGATCGAACAGGTGATCTTCCCCAACGATGTCTGCGAGAAGGTCATCTTCGACGCTTCGGTCTACCAACGGGTGATCGCCGCCAAGGGTGCGGTACCGGAACTGTACCAGAGCGTGTTCGGACCGGAGTTCGCCAAGGACCCGGGCTACCACAGTTTCACCTGGGACAGCCTGCCGGCGTTGTTCCTGACCGAGCCAGGCATCGTCACCGAGTCACGCGAGATGTGGATCGACGTCGACACCCACTTCGGTCCGGACTACGGCCGGGCGCTGGGCTACAGCAAAGGTGCACCGGTCGGTACGCAGAAGGCCAGGGTGGTGTTCGCCGTCGACCAGAAGAAGTTCTGGAACGACTATGTATCGCTGGTGACCTTGCCGACGCCGGTCAGGAAACCTTGAAGATCGTGTAGCCAGAAGCACTGCCAGTGCCAGCAGAGCCGGCGCCCACAGCGAGTTGCGCCAGACGCAAAGTCCGCGCAGGACGCGATGCGTTGTGGGAACCGGCTTGCTGGCGATGGCAGCAGCACGCCCCTCTCTAGAAACTCACATCCGCCGCCTTCATCACCTGCACGAACGCCCCGTTCAGGGTCGCATTGTGATGCTCGACGATGGCGCGAGCCGACAAGCCGGGCGTGTCCATGCAGGTATGGGCGTCACCCACCAGCACCGCCTCGAAGCCCAGGTCCCGGGCCAGCCGGCAGGTGCTGTCGACGCAGTACTGGGTCTTCATCCCGACGATGACCAGCCGCTTCACCCCGGCATCGTCCAGTTGCTCGGCCAGACCGGTTTCGAAGAAACCGCTGGGCCGGGTCTTGTCGAGCAGATGATCCGACGCCGGGTCCAGCTCCAGCTCCGACAGGACTTGCCACGCCACACTCCCTGCCGCGATCGGCGAGCCCTGCGGGCCAGTGTGCCGCAGAGCGAATATCGGTGCCCGGGCCCGGCGCGCCTGCCCGATCAACGTGGTGATGCGTGCCAGCACCTGCTCGCCCTCCCATGGCTTGTCCGGGCCATGAAACAGGCCGACCTGCATATCGATGATCAACAGCGCCGAGCGCTGGGGACTGTGAACCTGCATGGTGTTTCTCCTTCCTGGTGATGCCAGCAGGGGGCCGGAAACCAAAAGGCCCCGTCCATTGCTGGCGGGGCCCTGGTTCACTGCGTTTCAATCACTCACACAGCAACCTCGCACCCGCCCTGGGCGGTCGCGGTGGTCGTGGTAGTCAGATGCAGCGAGACGATCTTCATAGGGTCGATCATGCTACAGCGTCGAGGATAATGACAACCCCAGCCACTCTTGAACTTGCACACCGCCTACCGATAGCGTGCAAGCCATGGATGAAAGTCGGGGCTATCCGGACATTTCTACAGAAGACGGCGGCGCCTCGTTCATCGGGGTGTCTGCCAAGTCATGTATGCCGGCCGCTGGTGGCCCGTCTGACCACCCGGTCCTAGAAGCGCAAGCGCCAGTGCCCGTTGCGACGCAGGTCGACCACCGACAACGGCTCGATATCAATGGCGTTGAACGAGGCCGGCCCGGCCTGCAACGCATGGAGAATCGCCGCGCGAATCACGAAGGGGTGGGTGACGACAACGAAGTGCCCGTCCTCCTGGAAACTGTCGAGCCAGGCCGCCACCCGGGCGCACAGTGCGATCACCGACTCGCCCGCCGGCGGGGCCATCTCCGGATGGCTGACCCAAGCTGCCAGTGCCTCGGGGGCGTTCTCCTGCAGGTCGCTCAGGCTCAGGCCCTGCCACTCGCCAAAATCGTAGTCCCCCAGCTCCGGCACGATCTCGATCTCGCTGCCCAGCGCCTCGGCGGTCTGCCAGGCGCGGGTCTCCGGTGCACTGAGGATACGTACCGGCTTTTTCAGCCGGCTGGCCAATTCGGCAGCCTTGGCCAGTCCCTTGGGTTCGACCGGCTCATCCAGCGGGAAGCGCCCCAGACGCTGAGCCTCGGTACGGGCATGGCAAACAACGCTGAGCCGGATCGCCATATGGACATTTCTCCCGTTCTGCCCCGCTGCGGGCACACGCCGCACGAGCACTGGTCATTATTGTAAGAATAGAAGCCGGTGAGAACCCGGCACGACGGCGCCACTGTAATCGCATTCTGGATACCGAGCGCGAGCTCCTTCCAGGCGCGGTCGTTTCTCAGACCTGACGCACAATCCCGGGAGAATTTTCAGAGGGCCGACGCCACAGTATCGGACATCTGCAACACAAAAAGGAGTCGGTCATCCCGGCTCCCTTTTTGTCTTGCAGGTGCCAAACGCTTCCATAGCGGCTATTGTGGCCTCCATGCCATTGCGCGGCATCCTCACCTGTTCCCATCATCAAGGTACTGATCGATGTCATCTTCCCGCCTGAAAAAATTCCTCGGCACCGTTGTCCTGCTCGGCGGTTTCGCCGCGACCGATTCCGCGTTCGCCCATGCCCACCTGAAAAGCGAAACCCCGGCAGCCGACAGCACCGTCAGCGCCCCGAGCGAATTGCGCCTGGTATTCAGCGAAGGTGTCGAGGCGGCGTTGACCAAGGTCGAGTTGAGCAATGGCGATGGCAAGGTCGCGCTGAAAGGCATCGCCACCGATCCGGCCGACAAAAAGGTGCTGATCGTGACCCCGGCGGCCGCCCTGAAGGCGGGCGACTACCAGGTCAACTGGCATGCGGTCTCGGTCGATACCCACAAGAGTGAAGGCAACTACGGCTTCAAGGTGAGCAACTGAGTTCATGCCGGATGCCATGGTCCTGTGTCGTTTCGTGCATTTCACCATGGTCCTGTCGCTGTTCGGGGTCTCTCTGTTCAGGCCCCTGCTGATCGGTTCGACGCCCGACACAGCGCTCGATTCACGCCTGCTCAGGGCGCGCCGCTGGATGGCCGGGCTGGCCTTGCTCAGTGCGACGGCCTGGTTGCTGCTGACCACCGTCGGCATGACCGATGACGGGGCGGACGCCATCCGCCTGCCCACCCTGCAACTGGTGCTGGGCAGCACCTTCTTCGGCCAGGTCTGGACCTGGCACCTGGGCTTGAGCCTGCTGCTGTTGATCGCCCTCGGCACCAATGCGCCGCCACGGGTCAGCCTGCTGCTGGCGTTCCTGCAACTGGCGACCCTGGCACCGGTGGGTCATGGCGCCATGCTCGACGGGCTGGGTGGGCAGTTGCTGATGTTCAATCAACTGCTGCACCTGAGCGGGGTCGGCGCCTGGATCGGCGGCTTGATGTTGCTGGCCCTGGTGCTGAGCCGCCCGGCCGGGCATGACCTCGAGCGGATCCTGCGACGCTTCAGCAATCTGGGTTATCTGATGGTCGCGGTGATCGTCGTCACCGGCCTGGTCAACGTCCGCGTGCTCACCGGGACCCTCTGGCCGACACCGTTGTTGCAGGGCTTTGCGCTGATATTGCTGGCCAAGGTGCTGGTGGTCCTGCTGATGCTCGGGTTGGCCCTGTTCAACCTGGTGATGAGCCGTCGTGGGCGCTTCACGATGCTGCGGCGCAGCGTCACTCTCGAATGGCTGTTGGGCCTTGGCGCGATTCTCGCGGTGTCGCTGCTGGGCACGCTGCCGCCCGTGCTGATGAACTGACCTGCACACACCACAACCCTGTAGGAGCAAGGCTTGCCTGCGAAGCCGTTGGCGTGCTTGAGGGCCTCTTCGCTGGCAAGCCAGGCTCCTACAAGGTCCGTATCGAACTTCATGACCACGCCCTGCCACAACCTGTAGGAGCAAGGCTTGCCTGTGAAGCGGGCAGCGGCCAGGCCACTCATCGTCCATTCAGGCGCAATGGACAAAAAAACCAACTCAGATAGTCATCTATATGAATCCTTCAGGTATATTCCCTGGAAACACGTAACAAGATATTACAATAAGGGGTTTCCGTTGGATCTTTCACATGCCGCGTGGCTCGCCCACGACACCCGCCTGATCCTCTGCTGCCTGGCCGCCATAGCCAGCATCATCGTCCTGATCAGCCTGACCAGACTGCCGCCTTTCCTGTCGATCCTGATCGGCACCTTCGTCGCCGGGCTCGGTGCGGCGTTGCCGCCGGAAGAAGTCGCCAAGGCCTTCAGCAAGGGCGCCGGCAGCCTGCTCGGCGAGGCAGGGATCATCATTGCCCTGGGCGCGATGCTCGGCGCATTGATGGCTGAATCCGGCGCGGCCGACCGGATCGCCTCGACCCTGCTGCGGCATGCGAAAGGCAAGGCCCTGCCCTGGGTCATGGCATTCGTGGCGATGGTCATCGGCCTGCCGCTGTTCTTCGAAGTCGGGTTGGTGCTGATGGTGCCGGTGATCTTCGTCATCGCCCGGCAGTCCGGCCAGCCATTGCTCAAGGTGGCGATCCCGGCCCTGGCCGGCATGACCACACTGCATGCGTTGATGCCTCCGCACCCCGGGCCGCTTATCGCCGTCAGCGCACTGCATGCCGACCTGGGCACGACGATGCTGCTGGGCCTGTGCATCGCCGTACCGGCGGTGATTCTTGCCGGCCCCCTGTATGGCATCTGGCTGTCGAAGCGACTGGATGTCCAGGAACCTGCCGAACTCGGCGCGCTGTTCACCGCCAAGATCGAAACCCGCCGCAAGCCGAGCTTTGCCGTGTCACTGCTGATCATCCTGCTGCCGGTGCTGCTGATGCTCGGCAGCACGCTGGCCAAGGTCGCCATGGCGCCGCAAGGCAGCCTGGCGATCACCCTGAAGTTTCTCGGTGAACCGCTGATCGCCCTGGGCATTGCGGTAATCGCGGCGGTGATCTGCCTGGGCTGGTCGATCGGCATGGCCCGGGACCAGGTCGGTGGCGTGCTGCGCAAGAGCCTGGCGCCGATTGCCGTATTGCTGCTGACCATCGGTGCCGGTGGCGGCCTGAAGCAGACGCTGCTGGAAGCCGGGGTCAGCGATACCATCAGCAAGATCGCCAGCGGAGCGCACCTGTCCTACGTGCTGCTGGCCTGGCTGATCGCCGTCGCCCTGCGCCAGGCGACGGGTTCGGCCACCGTCGCGACCACCACCACCGCCGGCATCCTCGCCCCGCTGATGGCCGGCCTGGCAAGCACCCAGAGCTCGCTGGTGGCCCTGGCGATCGGTGCCGGTTCGGTATTCTTCTGCCATGTGAACGATGCCGGCTTCTGGATGGTGCGCGAGTACTTCGGCTTGCAGCTCAAGCAGACGATCTGGGTCTGGTCGGTGTTGCAGACCATCGTCTCGGTGGTGGGGCTGGTGGGGGCGTTGCTGTTGTGGCAGTGGTTCCAGTAAAGCTGCCCCCCAGGTTATCCCGTGGAAAAGTGCTGCCTGCGCCAGCGCTTTCGCGGATAAATCCGCGACTGGGCCCGTGAAGCTGGCCTAGTCCTCGGAATAGGCGAAATTCTTCAGCACTTCGCCATCCATCCGGTAGCGCACCCACTCGCTTTGCGGTTGCGCACCGATGGATTCGTAGAAGCGGATCGCCGGCTCGTTCCAGTCCAGCACGCTCCATTCCAGGCGCCCGCAGTCATTGGCACAGGCGATCTTCGCCAGGTGCCGCAGCAACTTCTTGCCCGCCCCCGCGCCGCGCTGCTGTGGCGAGACATACAGGTCCTCCAGGTACAGGCCATTGCGGCCCAGCCAGGTCGAGTAGCTGAAGAAGAACACCGCGAAACCGACCGGCTCGCCATCGCGCAGGCAGATCAGGCCGTGGGCCGTAGCGCCTTCGCCGAACAGGCTGCGCTCGATGTCCACGACACTGGCGAGCACCTCGTGGCGGGCCCGTTCGTATTCGGCCAGCTCGGTGATAAAGGTCAGGATCTGCGGCGCATCACTGGGCCGGGCTTCGCGTATTTCGAGGGACATGGGCGCTTCCAGAATCGATGAAGTCGCCCATGCTATTCGGATTGTGTCGCCACTTGAAACACTTCAGCGAAAATTCGCCGGCAACAGCAGACAGGCCAGCAGCGTCAGCCCCAGGATCGGCAAGGCGCCTACTGCCAGTCCCTGCAGATGGGCCATGGGCCGAAAGTGCTCCGGGCCCTGCTCATGAGCGCCCATGGCGCAGGCTCTCAAGATCGGACTGCGCCAGGTAGAGCACTTCGTAGACCTGCCCTCCCCGGCTGCGATCCGGGGCGGCCGACGACAGCGTGATACGCAGCAGCCGCCAGTTGGCTGCATCCAATGCCAGGAAGGACGCCAGGGTATCCTCCCGGCTCAGGATCGCCTGGCTCCGCTCTCTCTCGGCCGCCAGCAAGCCGATACGATCGGTCTGCGGCTCGATCGCCCACTCCTCCCGGTACAGCGCCTTCGCCTCGCGCGCCGGGCCGAAGCTGAATTCCAAGGGCAGCCAGGCCTCGACCTGCGGCCGCCCGAACGAATCGATGACCACCTGGAAACGCTCGTCCATCAGGAAATGGGCGGCGCCCTGCGGGTCAGCCCACAGGTAGACCGACGCGTAGAGATTGTCCGTGGCAGCGAACACACCCCGCTCGCGGGCAATGAACGCCTTGAACAGCATGCCTGGGGTGCCGTCCCAGCGCGGCCCCAGTTCCCTCGCGCGGCGGCGGATCAGCTCCATGTCGTAGTTGGCGGGCAAGCGGTGTGAATATTGTTTGGCAAACATGACTGCGCTCCTTCGGCAATGACCGGATGTGGATAACCCGGAGCCAGCTTGCGCAAGGTCGATAATTACAACAAGATATCCTCCAATATATGTGTGATAAGAGATGGATATGGCAGACATCGGCAGACCTCTCGATCTCGATACCGTCCAGGCCTTTGTGCTGATCGCCGACTTCGCCAGCTTCACCCGGGCGGCCCAGGCGCTGGACACCTCCCAGGCGGCCATCAGCCTGAAACTCAAGCGCCTGGAAGAACGCCTGGGTTATCGCCTGCTGGAACGCACCCCACGCCATGTGCACCTGACGCCCCGCGGCGAGCAGTTCATCCAGGCCGCCCGCCACCTGCTGCTGGCCCATGAGCGGGCCCTGGGCGACATGGAGGTGCCTGAGAACCGCCGGCTGATCATCGGCATCAGCGACCATGTGGCCGGCCCGGACCTGCCGCTGTTGCTCAGCCGCCTGGCGCAATACGACCCGCTGCTGATCATCGAGGTGCGCATCGGCTCGTCGCGGGACTTGAGTGCGGCCTTCGACCGCGGCGAACTGGATGCCGCCATCGTGCGCAGCGAAGGCGAGCGGCATGACGGTGAGGTGCTGGTGGTCGAGCGCTTCGGCTGGTTCGCCTCCCCCACCTGGCAGCACACCCCGGGCAGTGTCCTGCGCCTGGCGACCATGGCTTCGCCCTGTGGCGTGCGGCAACTGGCGGTGCGGGTGCTGGACGAGGCGGCGATCGCCTGGACCGAAGTCTTCGTCGGTGGCGGCGTGATGGCGGTGGGTGCGGCGGTCAGCGCCGGCCTCGGCGTCGCCGCCCTGGCCAAACGGGTGGCACCGGCCGGCGCAATCGAAGTCGGCGAACAATGGGGGCTGCCACCCCTGCCGATGACAGAGATCATCCTGCATGCACGCCCGACGGATGCCCGCTCGCAGGAAACACTGCGGGCCTTGAGTGCGGCGTTTCGCGGGGTGCAGGAGCGCTGACGGCCGCTCCGGCAAAACCGAAAATACTTGATAGCCAATTGCCTTCATGTTTTAAAGGGCGGGCCTGAAAGATGCCCGCAGCGGCGAGCATTGCCTTGCCGCGGCGCACCTGAGTAGGGAACCACTCGAATACAAGACCAAGGAGCAATCGATGCGCATTATCCACGCCTGCCTTCTGGCCGCTGCCGCCCTGCTGGGCGGCTGTGCCGGCAACCCGATGCAGGTGGCCCCCACGCAAACCATTCCGAGCGCCGAACCGAACGCCGCGCAGGTCGTCTTCATGCGCTCCTCCTTCGTCGGCAAGATCATCGATGCGTCGCTGTATGACGTGACCGGCGGCCAGACCAAATTCATCGGCATCATGGCCAACGGCAGCAAGATCAACTACCCCACTACCCCGGGCAAGCACACGTTCATGGTGGTTTCCGAGGCCGCCGACTTCCTCGAGGCCGACCTGGCTGCGGGCAAGACCTACTACAGCGTGGTGACACCGCGCATGGGCGCCTGGAAAGCCCGCTTCTCGCTGTGGCCGGTCAGTTCCGACAGCAAGGCCGAGTTCGCCAAGGGCAGCAAGGAAGTCGACAACCTGATCAAGGACACCGAACTGGTCGGCAACTCGCCGAAGTCGCTGTCCTGGTTCGAGAACAACAAGGGCAGCGTTGAAGAGAAACGCGTCGAGTACTGGAAGGTCTGGCAGGAAAAGAGCCCCGAAGACCTGGCCAAGCGCACCCTGCATCCGCAGGATGGCATCTGATCGATTCACTGTAGAGCTACAGAAAAGGCCGGACTCTGTGAGGAGTCCGGCCTTTTTCATCGCCCTGGATCGCGGTACTAGATCAGCAGGAACAACGCCAGCAGACCACCGAAGATCGCCCACTTCTCCAGGTAGTAGCGCGTGCGGTTGGTCTTCTTCAGCGCCTTGCCGCGCTGGCGGATGCCGTAGAGCTTGGTAAAGGCCTTGTTGATCCCGCCGGTCTTGTCGCCGTCGCCGTTCGGCGCCGCGGCGGCAGCCATCACGTTGCGGCTGAACCAGCGGTTGAATGCCGCCGCCCAGCGGTACTGCATCGGCCGCTCGACGTCACAGAAGAGGATCACCCGGTCCTTGTCGGTGGTGTTTTCCGCGTAGTGGATGAAGGTCTCGTCGAACATCACCGGCTCGCCGTCGCGCCAGTGGTAGTTCTGGCCGTCGACGTTGATGTAGCAGCCCGGATCGTTCGGGGTTTCGAGCCCCAGGTGATAACGCAGGGAGCCGGCGTAGGGATCACGATGGCGAACCAGCCGCGAGCCGGGTGGCAGTTCGGCGAACATCGCCGCCTTGACCGTGCCGATGCTGTTGAGCAGTTCGGTGGTGCGCGGGCACAACTCCAGGGCCGACGGGTGGTTGTCGCCGTACCATTTCAGGTAGAAGCGTTTCCAGCCGGTCTTGAAGAAAGAGTTGAAACCCACGTCATCGGGACGCTCGGACTTCTTGATTTCGCCGGCGCGCAGCAGCGCCAGGGCCTCTTCGCGGATTTCCTGCCAGTTGTCCTGCAGAGGCTTCAATTCCGGGAAGTCCTTGACCTCCAGGTAGGGGCGGCTCGGAATCTTCGAGAACAGGTAGAGGAAGCAGTTGATCGGGGCCAGGAAGCTGGAGTGGTCGCTCAGTTGGCGGCCCAGCTTGTGCCGGACTTGGCCGCGCAGGTGTACATACGCGATGGACAGTACGTAAACAGCAATGATGATGAGTTTCACAGGCGTCGTCACAAGAGTCGGGAAGAACGCTGCCCTTTGTGCACACAGGTGGCCCGGGGCAGAAACCGGAATCCTGGTGTCGGGAAAGGGAAGCTAACGCGGTAGGGTAGAACAGCAGCCGCGCCGGTTTCCAGTGTTTCCTGTTCAACCCGCCCGGAAAACACCCACAGTATGGATCTCCGTCAATTTTTCATGGATCGACCCGCCGCGAACAGCGTCCCTTTCGCCGCCCGGTGAAGCGCTGAAAAGACCAGGCACCTGTCATTTCTGACAGCTAGGCAAACCGCCCTGTTCAGCGCTAAATCCGGGGTGCCCGTCCGGAATCGGCAAAGGACGTGGCTCACCAGACGGAAAAGGAGACAGCGATGAACAGCGACAAGCATTCCCTGCCCTCTCTATGTGTCGGCGCACGCTCCCAGGCAAGCGGGGTGGAAGCCTACTCATAGACCGTGCCCCTGTATGAACACCGAGCGGGAGAAACCCACGAACTGCTCTGGCAATACGAAGGTGCGAGCCCCGTAAGGGCGCGCTACTTCATCGACAGCCGGCCAGACCGACGTCTGCATGTCATCACGCTGTCACGTTGTGCTGGTATCAGCGGGTCGGCTGCCCGGCAATATCTCCTTGCGCCACCAGCAACGCATCGACTTCCCCTGTCCCCGGCGCCGTCGCCGGCCCCCAGCGGGTGACCGCAATGGCGGCTGCGGCATTGGCCCGTCGAGCCGCCTCGCTGGCCGTAAGGCCGTTGGCCAGCGCCGCGATGAACACCCCGGCATGGGCATCGCCGGCACCGTTGCTGTCCACGGCCTGCACCTTGAAGCCCGGCACCTGCTCGACCTGCCCTGCCCGGCTGATCCAGCAACCCTGCGGACCATCACGCACCAGCAGCAGCGCCTGTTCCGACAGCAACCGGCCCAACCCTTCCAGCGCCCTGCCGATCTGCACGGTCCCGGTAAAACGCCGGGCCTCATCGGCGTTACTGGTCCAGATATCGATGCGCGGCAGCAGGGCCGCCATCGGCGCAACCTCCGGCGAGTCCACCAACGGCCCCGGATCGAACACCACGACCACCTCGCGCGGTAATGCCAGCAGCCAGTCCAGCAGCGGCTGGACCTTGTTCGGCTGCAGCAGGCTGTAGCCGCTGACATAGACGTAGTCGTCGAGCTGCACCGGCACCCGCGCCAGATCCTCGGCCGACAACCCACCCTCGGCACCGATATGGGAGATGAAGGTCCGCTCGGCGCTGGCATCGGTCACGGCCACGCACAGCCCGGTATCGCGCCGGGCATCAGGCTCCAGCGCCATGCGGATGCCTTCGGCGGTCATCGCCTGACGGGCCAGGTCGCCGAAACGGCCGGTACCATGGCGACCGAGGTAGACCACCGGCAGGCCGTTGCGCTGCGCCGCGGCCATGACGTTGAAACCGCCACCGGTCTCGAAGGTGGCCGAATGGGCCAGTGCATCGCCACCGCTGCCGGGCAGTTGGTCGACAGCCATGACCAGGTCGACGATGACCTGGCCGGTATGCAGCAATCGGGGGTTGCGTCTCACAGGCAGCCATCCTCAGCCATTGGCATTTTCCACGAGGGCGGCACGACGGTCCGCCGCGCCGCCCAGCAGGCCGTAGAGACCGCCTGCAACCAGGAAGGTGACGACCCAACCCAAACCATTGTGGCCCAGCCAGGAGTCGGACAGGAAACCGCGGAACCAGACGTTTTGCGCCGTGGTGCCGATGGTGGTGAAACTGAAGCCGAGCACGATGGCCACGGCCCAGGAACCGCAGGCACGCCACTCGACGCCGCCGCGATACCAGTAGGCGCTGCCCGGCCCGACGTTCATCAGGTCCCTGGCACTGTAGTACTGGCGGTGCAGCAGATCGACCACGAAGATCCCGACCCAGGCGGTGATTGGTACCGCCAGCAGCGAGATGAAGGTGATGAACGGACCGTAGAAGCTGTCGGCGATCAGCATGAAGTAGATGGAGCCGGCGAAGATCGCCACGATATCGACGATCACCGCATGCACGCGCTTGACCTTGAGGCCAAGGGTCAGGGTGGTCAGGCCCGCCGAATACACCGACAGGTTGTTCGACAGCAGCAGGCCGCCAAAGGCGGTGATCAGGTACGGTACCGCCATCCAGGTCGGCAGCATGTCGCGGATCGCGATGATCGGGTCGTTGGCCTGGGCCAGGTCATGGTTGCCCACCGACAGCAGCCCGCCGAGGGTGATCAGCAACACCAGCGGGATACCCGCACCGAAGGCCGCCGAAGCCACCAGGCGGCCGGCCTTGACGCTCCTGTGCTGGTAGCGCGACATGTCCGCGCCGGCGTTGGCCCAGCCGATCCCGGTGCCGGCGGCCATGGTACCGATGCCGATGATCATCGCGCTCAGCGGGGCCGGCGTGGCATTGAACACCGCGTTCCAGTCGATGGTGGCGCAGAGGAAACCGCCGACCAGGATGTTCAGGGCGCCGAACACGTAGGTCGCCCATTTCTGGATCACCAGCAGGGTCGCATGGCCCAGACCCGAGACGCACAGCGTGAGCAGCACGAAGATGGCGATGAACAACAGCGTCAGCAGCGGCGCGCTCTTGGCCTCGACCGGCGAGTGGAACAGGATCGAGCACAGCGACAGCAGCACGAAGGCCGCCGTGGTGGTGTTGACCGTTTCCCAGCCCAGGCGCGACATCAGCGAGACGAGGGTCGGGCCGATGTTGCCGCGTACCCCGAAGATCGCCCGTGACAGGGTCAGGCTGGGTGCACGGCCGCGACGGCCGGCAATCGAGATGACCCCGACCACGGCGAAGGAACCCGCCGCACCGATGATTGCGACGATGATCGCCTGCCAGATCGCCAGGCCACGAAAGGCCACCAGGGTGGCGCCCAGCGGCAAGCCGAGGATGCTGATGTTGGCGGCGAACCAGACCCAGAACAGTTGCAGGGGATGGCCATTGCATTCGGCCTCGGGAGCCGGCTCGATGCCACGGGTTTCCAACTGCCCGGCACTTTGCCCGGCGTTTGATGAGGTCATGTTGTTCTGCTCCTGATGCCATTGTTGTGGTTGTGGGCAATGCACGAGGCGTGGGGGAACGTGCGCCCCTTCAGCCCCGGCGGTCTGCAATCCATTGCGGGTTGTTGCGTCAGGCGGTACGCAAGGCGATCAGGCCCTGGACCAGCGGGACCAGTTCCAGACCGTTGACTTCGATGATTTGCGCGATCAGTTCGGCCGGCCAGCACTCCAGGCCGTCACAGGCGCCGAGCATGGCACCGAGGATGCCGGCGATGGTATCGGTGTCGCCGCCGATACTGGCGGCCAGGCAGATGGCGTCAAAGGCACTCAGTTGGCCGCGGGCCACGCGCTGGGCCAGGGCAAAGGCGACCACCACCGACTCCTGGCTGGCCACGGAGGTACCGACCACGTCGTAGAGCAGGTCGGCCAGTTCCGAGTCGGCGCAATCGGCGACCAGCTGCCGGGCCCAGCGCAGGCGCGGGCCGATGCGGCCACCGGCGACCCAGTGCCCGTGCCGCTCGGCGACAAAGGCCATCTCGGTGCCGGCCTCCAGCGCATGCACCAGGCCCTTGCCATTGATCCCGCTGGAGATCACCGCGGCCACCGCCGCGGCACTGGCGATGCCCAGGGTGGTGTTATGGGTCACCTGGCAGGCCTGTACCACCGCGTCGATAAAGTGCTGGGGCCGGGCGATGTCGGCGGCGATCCCCACCGGCGTGATGCGCATCGCCGCACCGTTGGTGGTGCCGTAGCGCCCGGCTTCTTCGGGGCTGTGGCCGGCGAGGATCATTTCGATCGCCCGCTTGGTCGAGGGCCCCAGCAGGTCCTGGGAACCCTTGGCCTTCATCACCGCCTCCCAGGCGATCAGCCGTTCGGCGAGCACGGCGGGCTCGATATGGCCCTGGCCATCGATCAGCAACTGACCGACCAGGATCGCCTGTTCGGTGTCGTCGGTGATGGAGCCGGCGGGCATGTTCGGCGCGATCGGCTGATCCGGGCCGGCCTCCACCAGGGTGCGGATGCTGCCGAAACGCGCCTGGATCTGCGCGCGGCTCAGGGACTGGGTCGGCATGCCGAGGGCATCGCCCAGAGCCAGCCCGTAGAAAGCGCCAAGGGCGCGGCTGGTCGGGGTCATGTCGGGTTTCCAAAAGCCAGGTGCAGGCGGAAATGCTGGGGGTCGAGCAGGCTTTCGACCTGCTCCATGAAACGTCCCTGGCGGTCGTAGGTGGTGCGCAGGGCCTTGAGGAACACCGTACCGACCGGGCGGCCCAGGCGTTCGGCTTCCACTTCGCCGAGGGGCTCGGCGCCGATCCACTGGTCGCCGTGCTGGCCGATGAAGCCATGGGCGGCCAGGGTGATGGTCAGGGAGTCGTCGATCAGGCCGGTTTCGGGCAGGCGTTCCAGGCCGCCGCTGGCCGGCATCAGCGAATATTCGAGGGACACCACGACCCCTTCGGGGTTGCGCCGACGCCGGTCGAGGGCGATGAACTGCTCGGTGCCGTAGCGGCTGAGCAGGTCCGGCCGACGCACGGCCTCAAAGCGCAGGATCTCGGTGTCGATACGCGCGCCGGTATCGGCCAGGGCCTGGGCCCAGCCGGCCCCCTGGTCGAGGGTCATGCCGTCGTAGGTGACGATCGAACCGACGCCGCTCTGGGTCGCGATGTAGTTGCGTCGTTTGAGCTCGGCCAGGGCTTCGCGCAGCGTGCCACGGCTCACCGAGAATTCTTCGGCCAACTGATGCTCGCCCGGCAACAGAAAGCCGTCTTCGAGAAGACCGCTTTCGATGCGCCGGATGAGCTCATCGACCACCCGTTTTTTCTTGTCAAATCGGACATGTCTAATCATGTACAATTTGATAACCGAAAGAGGCGTGTGGCTGCAAGAAATTTATCTTGCCGGAAGATGAATGGTGGTCTGACGAACGGGTTCAGGAGGCCTGCGCAGCCTGCGGGAACGGACTGGCCCACAAGGCCACCAGGGCCTGCGGCTTGCCGCAAAGCCACTGGCGATCTCAAGGCCGCTTTCGCGGGCAAGCCCTGCTCCTACACAAGAGGGCGGCAGCAAGAAAGCGCACAAAAACCCAGTTACGGGAGGCCTCAGGGCTCAAGGCCAATGGGGAAGAACTTGCCGCCGCTCCACACGCCCAACCAGGATTGGCCATCGATCTGCCGCGTCACCGCCAGGTCGACCAACTGGTAGAACACATTGCGGTGAATCAGCGCCTCGAGGTTGCTGCGCACAAGGAGGTAGGGTGCCGGCTCTTCGCTGTGGGGATCGATCAGCACCCGGATCGGATGTTCGGCACCGGCCGTCACCTGCTCGTCGACCTGAGTGGTGAAACGCAGTTGCTGCGCCTCACCCTGCCCTTGCACCTCAAGGGTCACCGCGACAAACGGCGCATCGTCGACCTGGATGCCCACCTTCTCCACCGGGGTGACCAGGAAATAGTCGTCACCCTCGCGGCGCAGGATGGTGGAGAACAGCTTGACCATCGGCTTGCGCCCGATCGGCGTGCCCAGGTAATACCAGGTGCCGTCGCGGGCGATGCGCATATCGATATCGCCGCAGAAATCCGGGTTCCAGAGGTGAACCGGTGGCAGCCCCTTTTCCGTCCCGGGGATCTGCGCCAACAGGTCGTTGGCCTTGCCTGATTCACTCATGTCCGCTCCGAATGACTTACTGATCGCTCAAGCCCAGCAGGCTACGGGCATATTCTGCCAGCGGTTTGGCGATCAGGTCTTGCGGTTTGTTGTCATGGAACGTCAGTAAACCGCCACGACTCCTGATCCGTGCGGTGTCGATCAGGTACTGGGTACCGGTCTCGATCAGCATGATCTGGATCACCCCGGTGTCAACGCCAAGGCGGTCGACGGCTTCCTGGTCGGCCCATTCGTCATAGTTGCCGATCCGGTCGTCGGCCTTGGCGAAACGGGTGTACAGCAGGTAGTGGGCACCGGCCGAACGGGCCTCGGCCATGGCCTGGTCGAGGCCGACCGGGGCGCGGGCGCGGCGGACCATCGGGAAGTATTCGACGAAGCCGTTGAAGGCTTCTTCGGCCACCACGTTGGGCCGTGGGTAGGCGCTGCCGGGCGGGGCGAACGCGCCCTGGGCGATGTAGATAAAGGAGTCCGGCTGAATGCGGAACGAGTGGATGCGGCGCGTATCGCTATGATCGAGCAGCCCTGCGTCGCTCATCTGATAACGAGCCCCTTCTCCCAGATCGCTGACTTTCATGCAGCCGCCCAGCGCCAACAGCGCCAGCAGCATAACCAGGCTACGCATCCTAATCCTCCAGAGGCCGGTGACGGAAAACCGGCGAACAGCCCCAGGATGCAGCTTCCGCGCCAGATTGATGGGGAGTCGGGATTTGCAGGACAGCGGCGGCCTTGTTCGCGGATCAATCCGGTGCCCACGGGTTTGTGAGGCATCTACAAGATTGGTGATCACCGCAGTGCCCCCTGGGGGCCGGATTCATCCGCGACCGGGGCGCACAGGAAGCCCGGCCGATCACCCACCAATGATCTTCATCACCGTCGCGCCACCGGAAAACGCCACCGACTGCTTGTCGCCCAACGCCCGGACCAGCAGGCGCTGCAACGCCGGCAGGGCCTCATGGCGCGGCTTGTCCAGCAGGTCGCCGACATAATGCCGGTTGCTCGATGACAGGCAGCCATGCAGCCACCCCGTGGAAGACAGCCGCAAGCGCGAACAGGTGCGGCAGAACGGTACGCTTTCGTTGGCGATCACCCCGAAATGACCGCGACCGGGGATCTCGTAGCGCACTGCGGTGGCATCCACCGGCGCATTGGCCTGCAGATAGGCGTAGCGTTCGCCGATCAACTCCAGCAACTGCTGGAGGCTGACGAACTGCTGAAGAAAGGCGTTGTGGTCACTGGCCAGATGCCCCATGCGCATCAGCTCGATGAAGCGCAGCTCGTAACCGCGCGCCAGGCAGTAGTCGAGCAGCGGCATCACCTGGTCCAGGTTCTGCCCGCGCAACGGCACCATGTTGACCTTGATTTTCAACCCGGCCGCCCGCGCCTGCTCCATGCCATCGAGCACGCTGGCCAGGTCGCCGCCCCGGGCGATACCGCGAAAGGCATCCGCATCCAGGGTATCGAGGGAAACGTTGATCCGCCGGATCCCCGCCTCCAGCAGCAGCGGCAGCTTGCGCGCCAGCAGTTGGCCGTTGGTGGTCAGGCTGATGTCGTCCAGCCCCAGCTTGCCCACCGCGCCCATGAAGGCCTCCAGCTTTGGACTGACCAGCGGTTCGCCACCGGTGATGCGCAGCCGCTCGATGCCCGCCGCCTCGATCAGGTAGGCAACCCCACGCGCCATCGCTTCGGCCGACAACTCGTCCTGGGCCGCCACCAGCCGCTTGCCATTGGGCACGCAGTAGGTACAGGCGTAGTTGCAGGCGGAGGTCAGGCTGATACGCAGATTGCGAAAACGCCTGCCTTGACGGTCAACGATCATGGGACACTCCGACGGAGAACTTGGAAACTTGCAGACTCGGACCCCACAGGAGCCGGCTGGCTGGCGATGGCAGGATGTCAGACGGCCAATCCGTGACTGACAGGTCGCTATCGCCAGCAAGCCGGCTCCTGCAGGTGCAGCGTGACATCAAGACACCGCACCCGCCAAAACCTGACTCCAAAATCAGGTTTTGGCAAGTTCTTTCTCGGAAGTCCCTTCCAGTGACAAGTATAGAGCTCAGGCTACCGAATGATCGGTGTCGCGCTTGCGCTTGTTGCCCATGCGCACGCCGATATCCATCAGGAACTGGAAGAAGCCTTCCTGGTCTTCCAGCACGTTGCTCCAGAACGGCGAGTGGTACAGCGCGACCGCGCCGTGCACCAGCGCCCAGGCGGCACAGTAGTGGAAGTACGGAGGAACGTCCTCGAGCTTGCCTTCGCTGATACGGCCCTTGATCAGCAGGGTCAGGCGTTCGAAGTTGGAGGCGCGGATCTTGTGCAGTTCCTCGACCATCTCCGGGACCTGGTGGCCCTTGACCACCTTCTCTTCCAGGCGGTCGAACAGCCGGTAGCGCTGAGGGTCGCGCATGCGGAATTCGAAGTAGGCACGGGAGAGTGCTTCCTTGTCCTTGTCGACGTCGGCCGAGTGCAGCAGCTCGTTCAGGTCGCGCTCGTAGTCGAGCATCAGGCGCAGGTAGATCTCCGCCTTGGACTTGAAGTGCTTGTAAATGGTGCCTTTGCCGATACCGACGGCATCCGCGATCATCTCGACGGTGACACTGTCTTCACCCTGTTCGAGGAACAGCTTTAGCGCGGTATCGAGAATTTCCTGCTCGCGGCGACGAAACTCACGGACCTTACGGGGTTCTTTGTGCATAAGAAAAAGGTCTGTAGGGGCAAAATCGAAGCGAAGTATTATGCCTGAGCCGCGCCAAATTGCACGAATCATCAGCGGCTTTTCGTTTTCACTGTCGACGAATCAGCCTTCGCCAGTCAAAAAGTCTTCGTTCGGGTCACGCTGCGTCGCTCTACGACAAGGCCCGCGCCCCGGCTGAACATGTGAGAACTCAAGGGAAGCGGATGTATTCCAAATCTGTTTAAAAAATGAGCAGGCCTGACTGGACGTACCGCGATACTGACCAATACTTCAAATGTCGACGGGCATATCCCCCAAGTGTCACGTCGATAAAGGTGCCAATGGACCGCGCGCCTTTGTTTTACTCCTAATGGTCTTGACCCGGATTCACCCCCCAGAACCCGGGTTTTTTTTGCCTGCGATTCGAGCCGGCGAACCCTCAGGCCACATGCGCCAGCGGAAACAGTCGCTTGAAGTTCCCGGTGGTCTGCTCGGCAAAACGCTCGTAAGGCACGCCCCGCAACATCGCCAGGTATTCCGCCACTTCCCGCACGTATTGCGGCAGGTTCGGTTTGCCGCGATGGGGAATCGGTGCCAGATACGGCGAGTCGGTTTCCACCAGCAGACGGTCGGCCGGCACCTGCCGTGCCACATCGCGCAGCGCATCGGCATTGCGGAAGGTGACGATGCCCGACAGCGAGATATAGAAACCCAGGTCCAGCGCGGCCTTGGCCATGTCCCAGTCCTCGGTGAAACAATGCAGCACGCCCGCCTGGGGCAGTTGCGCTTCACGCAACAGTTGCAGGGTATCGGCACGGGCACCGCGGGTATGCACGATCACCGGCTTGCCGGTCTTGCGTGCCGCCTCCAGGTGCAGGCGGAAAGATGCCTGCTGGACCTCGGCCGCCTCCGGCTCATAGTGATAGTCCAGGCCGGTTTCGCCAATCGCAACCACCCGCGGATGATCGAGCTCGCGCAGCAGCCAGTCGAGGGCCGGGGTCGCGTCGGGCTTGACGTCCAGCGGGTGCACCCCGACCGAACAGTCGACATCGGCATAACGTTCGGCCAGGGCCTTCACCTCGGCGGCATTGTCGGCGCTGACGCCGATGCACAGGAAATGACCGACACCGCGCTGGCGCGCAGCCTCCAGGGCGGCGTCCAGGGAGCCCTGGTGCGCGGTCAGGTCCAGGCGGTCGAGGTGGCAATGGGAATCTACAAGCATGGCAAAGGTGGCAACTACATCGTATGAGTGGGACGGTCGGACTTCAGGGCACCGGCCAGATGGGTTTCGATCTTGCTGCGGGCGGTGTTGTCGCCGTCATTGAACTGCACGCCGATACCGGCGGCGCGATTGCCCTGGGCGCCCTTGGGAGTGATCCAGGTGACCTTGCCGGCGACCGGAATCTTCTCCGGCTCGTCCATGAGGTTGAGCAGCATGAACACCTCGTCGCCCAACTTGTAGCTCTTGTTGGTGGGGATGAACAGGCCGCCGTTCTTGATAAAGGGCATGTAGGCCGCGTACAGCACCGACTTGTCCTTGATGGTCAATGACAGGATGCCGTTGCGCGGGCCAGGACCAATAGGTTCGTTCATGCGGACTCCCGAAATGCGGATAAGTCGATTCTACCTCAGTTTTGAGCAGGCAAAGCGGCCCACTGCACCAGCAGGGCCTCAAGCAGCAGTACCCGGTTGAGGTTGGCCTTGCTCAGAACTTTCTGGCGCTGGGCGAGGATCCAGTCCTGGATATTCAGGACCTTTTCCCGCGACGCCTTCTGCGCCAGGTACTGCACCACCTTGCGCATGTCCGGCAGGCCGAGGCCCTCCTCGTCCTGGGTCAGTTGATAACGCAGGATCAGGTTCGACCAGTCGCAGAACCAGTCGAACAGCAGCAACAGCGAAATGGCGTTCCAGCCTTCGGCCAGCTGAGTCGCCGACATCTGCTGCTTGAGCAGTTTCTTCACCCCGTCGACCACCTGCGCCCGTTGCTCGCGTACGCCCTGGGCCTGCAGGTTCGCGGCCGCCAGTGGCGAACCCGCCGCCAGGGTCAGCAGTTCCATCCGCTCCTCTTCGCTGCAATCGGGCAAGGCCGTGGCCAGCCATTGCAGGCTCATCGCCTCGCCCGGCAGCGGGCAGGCCTGCTGCACGCAGCGGCTGCGCACGGTGGGCAGCAGCCGACTGGACTGGTGGCTGACCAGCAGCAGCACGGTATCGCCGGACGGTTCTTCCAGGCTCTTGAGCAGGGCGTTGGCGGCGTTGATGTTCATCGACTCCACCGGCTCGATCAGTACCACCTTGCGTCCCCCCAGTTGCGCGGTCTGGGCGACGAACGCCACCAGGTCACGCACCTGGTCGACCTTGATCGCCTTGTCCGCTTCCTCGGGCTCGAGGATGTAGTTGTCCGGGTGGCTGCCGGCCGCCAGCAGCAGGCACGACTTGCACTGCCCGCAAGCCTCCAGGCCCGCCGGGCTCTTGCACAGCAGCAGCGCCATCAGCCGCTCGGCCAGCGCGCGCTTGCCGATCCCGGCCGGGCCATGCAGCAGATAGGCATGGGCATGCTGGGTACGGCCGGCCAGTTGCTGCCAGAGGGTGTCCTGCCAGGGATAGGCTTCAGCCATGCTGCAACCCCGTCGCAATCACGCCCCATGGTGCGCCAGCCTGTTGTTTTATCTTGATAAAAAATCTAAACACAGCAGTATGGGTATCCTTTCGACAACAGGTGAACAGGGAGGCCGTCCGCGCCGGTCGCCCTGGCAAGGCTTCAGGAGCAACAGTTTGAGAACCATCATCGGGCTCGCCGCACTCGCCAGATCCGGCAAGGACACGGTAGCGTCAATGCTGCTCGCACAGGCGGAGACTGCCGCCTTTGCCCTGGCCGATCCGCTCAAGGTCGGCTGCCAGGCCCTCTTCGGCCTGAGCGATGAACAAACCTGGGACGATACAGTAAAAGAGCGCAGGATTGACCTGTGGAACCGTTCCCCGCGCGAGTTCTTCCAGCAGGTCGGCACGGAGTGGATGCGCAATCATAACCCAGACCACTGGTTGCAGCGGGCGGATCGCGAGATCAATCCACCGCGGGACGACAGCACCTGGTCGGGCACCGCGGACCTGTCCGCGACCGACGCCCCCTTCCGCCTGGCGGCCCAGGCCTTCTTCGATTTTTCCGATGGGCAGATCTGGGACCCGCAGCATTACGCACAAGTCGATCCGAGCTGGGACATTTCCCCACGGGATGCCGTTGCCCTGATCGAACGGCACGCCCTGGCCTTCGACCCCGACTATGCGGCCAAACGCGGCCAGCTGCCGCTGACCCCGCTCAAGCGCCGTCCTCCCCTGCCGGCGAGCGCCTCGACGATCATCATCAAGGACATCCGCTTCGAGAACGAAGCCCGGTACCTGCGCGAACACCATGGCGTCATCTGGCACATCGCCCGCCCCAACCTGCAGCGGGTCAATGCCCACTCCTCCGAACTTGGCGTGGCGCGCCTGCCCGAGGATGTGCTGATCGTCAATGACGGCAGCCTCGAACAGCTACAGGAGACGGTGATACGAGCCTGGCAACACCACAAGACCGCCCAACAGGCACATTGATAATCCTGCCGCAGCCCACGCCCCTATAGTAGCCTGGCTTGCCAGCGAAGGGGCCGGCAAGCCCGCCGCCCCCCTCGCGGCTTCAACCCAGCGGCTCGAACCGCTCGCCAACGAACACCCGTCCGGCGTTGCCACGCTCCAACTGGTGGTGCAGCAAACGCCGCGCGGCCCGTGCATCGGCCGCGTCGCGCTGCGCCAACGCCTCCAGCTTCAGCGCGATCAGGCCCAGCGCCAACCGCTTGTTGGCGTGCTGGCTGCGCTCGGACTGCACCTTGACGCTGATACCGCTGGCCAGGTGGGTAGCGCGCACCGCCGATTCGGTACGATTGACATGCTGGCCGCCGGGACCGGAAGCACGCAGGGTCTCGAAACGGATTTCCCCTTCGAGCCCCAAGGCCGGCTCCGGGCAGCGCGCCACACCGATGAACCAGTTCTTGCGCGGATGGCGCGGCCGGTAGGGGCTGGTCGCCCGCCACTGCAACGTACCCGTCCATTGCGCTGCCAGCGCTTCGGCGTCCGAGCCTTCCAGACTCAGCAGCACCGAACGCAATGTACCCGCTCGCGGGCCTGCCTCCTGCTCCAGCAGTTGCAAGCGTACGTCTTGCGCCTCGGCTTCCACCTGCAAGCGCCCCAGCGCCCTGGTCACCGCCAGGCAGCATTCCTCCGGTCCCTGGGCGGCGGAAAATTGCAGCAGAATCATCAGCAGCACTCCCCGCGGGTTTTATAGGTCAACACCGGAGCCAACCGTGCCAGCGGTCGCACCAGGCCGGCCCGGACCAGCGTATCGACGATGCTGTCCACTGGCTTGTAGGCCTCCGGCGCCTCCTCGTAGATCAACTGCCGATCCTCGCAGATCACATGTCCCCCCAGGCGGGTGCGCATCAGTTGCGCCGGGCTGAAACGCCGCGACAACCGGTCCTTGCACTCGCTGCGCATCCACTTGCGGCCGGCACCGTGCGCCAGCGACAACAGGCTCAGCTCGCTGGGCAGCGGCTCCACCAGGTAGGTGAAATCCCCACGCGAACCGGGAATCGCCACCAGGCCGGCATCCGCCGGCGTCGCGCCCTTGCGGTGCAGCCAACCGTCGAGGCCGCCGATGCGGGCCGGCGACACCAGGTTGTGGTTGACGTCCAGCAGTGGCTCGCCATTGGCGCGCAAGCGCTCCAACATGCGCTGCGCAATCAGCTGCCGGTTGGCCTCGGCAAAGCGCAGGCCCTCGTCGTGGCGGGCCAGGTAGGCGAGGAAATCGGCACTGCCCTCCAGCAGACCGGCGTGGCCGTGCCGGTCCACCTGCTCGCGCAGAATGGCCTGGCCCAGGCCGCGCGAACCGCTGTGCACCAACAGCAGCAGGCGCTTGGGGTCCAGCGCCAGCGCGGCGGTGCGTTCGGTGTCGTAAATCTGCTCCACCCGCTGCAGCTCGGCGAAGTGATTACCGCCGCCGATGGTGCCCAGCGCGGTGTCGAAACCATTGGCCGGCAGCCCCAGCGCCGCCACCCGCTCGCGCCAGTCCTCGTCCAGCGGGCGATCCAGATTGCCCAGTCGCTTGTCCAGCTTGTCGGCGCTCAATTTGCCCACGGCAAGGTCCGTTCGCCACAGCGCCATGCCGCAGCCGATATCACCGCCGATCAGGGCTGGATAGAGGCGGCCAACGGAGAAGAAAGCCGCGCCCACCGGATAGCCGCGACCGGGGTGCAGGTCCGGCATGCCGGCCACCCGGGCCATGCCCGGCAGCGCAGCGGTGGTGTGAAGTTGCTGGATCGCGGTGCCCTCGATCCAGGTGTCGTCCGAGGCCAGCAGCGTGACGGTCTCGGACAGGGTTTGCATGCAATTGCCCATGAATAGTCCCATCCATCCGGCAGGACGCCGACGGCCTGGCGCGGCGAGCGCGCAGGCGCAATACGGTCCCGAACCGGACGGTTCAGTAAAACGAAATCAGCAAATGAATTGGCTAGGGCAGAGCCGGGGCCTAAGGCCATTCGACGTGCGCGGCACTGATGCCGGGCACGGGGGAATTCAAGCTTGGGCGCGCTCTGCCAGGGAAGATGCGGTGTTTTGCATGATGGTCTCCTTGGCTGCGTGGTGGAAGAAAGGCCGGCATGCTAACGCAGAAACGGCGATGCCACAACAACTCTGCCTGGCGTCTCGGCTGGAATAGCCCTTACAAATCGCCATTAATGGCCCTTGCAGTGGCTCGTATTTCAAGGTGTAAAAGCAGCGACTATTTGGAAAAGAGCTGGACTATAGTTCGGTAGTCATCGACATATCGGTGATCGATCTTAGCCGGTCGAAAATCCTAACGAAGCTTGAGCACCGCGATTACAATGCTGGGGCTTACTACTGTCTGACGTTTACGTTATGGCAGCTGTGCGCGGGACACCTACGGGTGTGTGTCACCGCCAATGTAAAACTGACCCCCTAACGCCAACGCAAATTTGACCCCCTGGGCCATCATGGCGGCTTTGAGCTGCCGAGATGTTGACCCAGGAGCAGTCAGTGGAAATCAGGGTATTGGCCCGTCAGGGCATGGGCATCAAAACCATCGCGCGCACGCTGGGCTTGTCGCGCAACACCGTGCGCAAGTACCTGCGTGGCGAAGCCGAGTCGCCGCGCTATACAGGCCGAGCAGCGCGTCCAGAGAAGCTCGACCCGTTCAAGGCTTATCTGCAAGAACGCGTGGAAGCGGCCCGGCCACATTGGATTCCTGCGACGGTGCTATTGCGTGAAGTCCAGGCACAAGGCTACACAGGCGGCATCAGCCGGCTCAAATCCTACCTGGCACCGTTCAAATGTCCGCGTCATGACCCTGTGGTGCGCTTCGAGACGGCGCCCGGTCAGCAGGTGCAAGTCGATTTCACCACCATCCGCAGGGGCAGTAACCCGCTCAAGGCATTCGTCGCCACGCTGGGCTACAGCCGCGTCACTTTCGTCCGCTTCGGTGCCCGCGAAGACAGTGATGCATGGCTGGACGGCTTGCGTGAGGCTTTTGTTTATTTCGGCGGGGTACCCGAGGAGGCGCTGTTCGACAACGCCGGAGCGATCATCCTGGAGCGCGATGCCTATGGCGAAGGTCTGCATCGCTGGCATCCCCGGTTATTGGCGCTGGCCGACGAATATGGCTTTCGTCCTCGTGTTTGTAGGCCCTATCGGGCCAAGACCAAAGGCAAGGTCGAGCGCTTCAACGGCTACCTCAAGGGCAGTTTCATTACACCATTGGCGGCCACGCTCAAGAGCGCGGGATTACCGTTGGATGTGGCCACCGCCAATGCGCATATTGGTCGTTGGCTCGAGGAAATCGCGCACCAGCGGATACATGGCACCACCGGTGTAAAACCGGCAACTCGCCTGGCTGAAGAACGTGATGTCTTGCTGCCCCTACCAGCCTGCCGGGTGACGAGCGCACCGACGATCACCTCGTTGCGCCTGGGACGGGTTCTACCGCATGAGAGCTTGCAGCACCCGCTTTCGGTCTATGATGAGTTACTGGAGTTGAGCCGATGAACCTGCAGCATGCCCGCATCATCGAACTGTGCCAACAGCTCAAGCTTGAACGGATGGCGGTGGACTGGGCGGGCCTGGCACAACAAGCCGCGACTCAGGAACAGAGCTTCGCCGATTTCCTGGAGCAGTTGCTGCGCGCTGAAGCTGAGGCACGCCTTGAGCGCTCGCGCCAGACATTGCTGAAGATGGCGACACTGCCTGCGCTCAAGACGTTGGAGCAGTACGATTTCGCGTTTGCCAGCGGTGCGCCGCGAGCGCAACTGCAGGAGTTGGCCGGGCTGAGCTTCGTCGAACGTGCCGAGAACATCGTCCTGCTCGGCCCCAGTGGCGTAGGCAAAACGCACCTGGCTTGCGCCCTGGCCTATCGCGCGACCCAGGCGGGTATCAAAACCCGTTTCATCACCGCCGCTGACCTGATGCTGCAACTGGCAGCGGCCCATCGACAGGATCGCCTGAAAGAGTATTTCAACCGTGCGGTGATGGGGCCTCGGTTGTTGGTCATCGACGAAATTGGCTACCTGCCTTTCGGTCGCGACGAAGCCAACCTGTTCTTCAACGTGGTCGCCAGGCGCTACGAGCGCGGCAGCATGATTCTGACCAGCAACCTGCCGTTTACCCAGTGGGCTGGCACCTTTGCGGATGACCAGACGCTGACGGCCGCGATGCTGGATCGGTTGCTACACCACGCACACATCGTGCAGATCTCGGGCGACAGCTATCGCCTCAAGGACAAACGCAAGGCGGGTACCAGCCCGACCAGGGCAGAGAAAACCGTTTAGAAACAGGCCAAGGGGGTCAAATTTCAGTTGGCGAAAAATGAGGTAGAGGGGTCAGTTTTGGGTTGGCGTTGACAGGTGTGCCGGGTGTAGCTCCGATGGGTCCCGGTCGGCTAACCCGCGCACAGCTGCCACCCTACTTTTGTTTAGCCGCAAAAAGGTGGTGGCCCCAAAGTTACGGAGCCTCATCAATGACTCAATATCGTCCACTGCAAAGCAACCTCACTCCTACACCCGTTCTCTTCCTCAATCTCAAAGCCCCGATTCACGACCTGCATGAATTCGCCGTACAACGAATCAAGGCCGCTCGCGATCTGGCCCACAGCCTCACTTGTATGAGTATCGGCAATACCTGCGACCGCGATCTCTACCACTTTGCTGGCGCTGCCTATCTGCTACTACAGGATGGCTGTGATGCGCTGGATGCGATGCAGGGGCGCATGGCAGATAGCTAGACTTCATGAAGAGCTTAGCTTGGGAAGCCCCTCTACAGCCCCAGAGGGGCAGACCGTTAGCTACAAAGCTAATGGGGGGCGATGTTTACGATAAGCAGGCCGGGAATGGTTGATAAAGAAGGCAGAACTTTTGCAGCCGAATGGCTTTTAAGGCTTTCAAAGGAAGAAGATCTTTTTTTCAACCCTCGGTCAGGAGAAGGAAACCTCAAGAACATCATGGAGCGCTTCCTGCCAGGCTCGACCCTCCACAGCATACATTCATTGGCAGACAGGCCTGAGACTCATCGCTACGATTTTGCATTTCAAGCAGCCCACCAGGACATTTTCTTTAATGTCTATGTGAACTCCATTGAAACCTGGCTAGACGTCTCAGAAAGCCGCCCCGGCCTAGGTGGTTCTGCAATTTATGCTGCCGTAGCGACCTTTTCCTATAATCGGGGCCTCACGTTCGTCGGAGATCCCGATGGTCTCTCAGACCTGGCGCTTCGTAGGCGCCTCGACAACATGCTATGCTCCGCAATCAAATACGGAACTACAGATCATCTTGCCCCCCATCCTGAGCAAATCACGGGCAGTGATCGGTTAGGTGTCCCCCCATTGAAGTGGGTGAAGGGGCACACGCTGGACAACATCCAGCGCATGATTGAAACTGTGATTGCATCCCTTGAATATGCGGTGCCGGAGATAGCCAATGCCCACTACGACTTTATCGCAAAAACCTTCTGCGATTCTGAAGGCGGACAGCTATTGGAGCCAGTTTTTGGAAGCTGGAGTAATCACCTTGCAAGAAGCGGAAAGGCGAGCGCGGGGATCACTACGTTTAAAAGATGCATACTCTTCCGATCCCTGGTATGCCAAGAAAGCGGCGCGAGACCCGTCCTTCTGGAGCAGGTTCTACGCAACTCGCGTCAATTCGTAACTGATGGCGACCTTTTTGGCATTTTTTACTAGCTGATGCATTCTTGATAAGAAAAGGCTCCTAAAAAGGAGTCTTTTTTTGTTCAAGTGTTTTCCACGCGGACGCGCTGAGCGCCCCTGACCATTCAGAAAAGACAGATTTGCCGCGCCGAAAGGGTCACGCGGATTGCCCTCCCTATCATCGATCACTGCGAGCCGCTCTTGCAGGAAATCGGCGTCAGTCTTGCGCAACTGAGCTACAGACGCCCAGGATGGCCTGAAGGCCGCACCGACTCATCTTGAGCGTTTGAAGACATTTTCCCACGCCAGACCGAGAGTGGTTTCTTTTGTCATGGCGCTCACCTATCTCACCCAGATGGTCGTCATACGATGATCCAGCAAGAAACAAGCAGTCCCATCGGAATCTGCCCGAACTCAAACGGAAATATCGATATTCAGATCGGACTATTCGAGCCAGGCCAAACAAACTCAGCCCAGAACAGCCCGTAACCACATAATCAGTGCATTCCTGTCGCCTCAGACTCCGCAGCAGACGGCATTTCTGCCGGGGCCGGAGCCGGCTTTACATTAGGGTCGCCGGACTCCTGGACAGGCGGAGCAGGCTTGACCTCGGCACCCGGCGCAGGATCCACCGCAGCCCCCGCAGCCGGAGACGGCGCCGGACTGGAGCGATAGTCAGCCCGGCGCTTGAGCTGGAACTCGCGCACCGCGTTGTTATGGGCGTCCAGGTCATCGGAGAAGACGTGGCTGCCATCACCGCGGGCGACGAAGTACAGGCTCTTGCCCTCCACCGGGTTCAGTGCGGCATGGATCGCCTCGCGGCCAACCATGGCGATCGGCGTCGGCGGCAGGCCGACGTTGAGGTAGGTGTTGTAGGGGTTGGCCTCGCGCAGATGGGCACGGGTCAATTTGCCGGTATAGCGCTCACCCAGACCGTAGATCACCGTCGGATCGGTCTGCAGCAGCATGCCGAGCTGCAGCCGGCGGACGAAGACACCGGCGATCTGCCCGCGCTCCTGGGGTACGCCGGTCTCCTTCTCCACCAGCGACGCCATGATCAGCGCCTGGTAGGGTTCGGTGTAAGGCGCATCGGCCGAACGCTTTTCCCATTCCTGGGCCAGGACACTCTGCAGGCGATCGTAGGCCTTTTCCAGCAGCTCGGCATCGGTCATCCCGCGTACGAAACGATAGGTGTCCGGGAAGAAACGCCCCTCCGGGAACACATCCTTATGTCCAAGTTTGGCCATGACCTCGCTGTCGCTGAGGCCAGCCAGGGTCTGCTGGAGTTTTTCCTGCTTGGCCAGCGCACTGCGTACCTGGTGGAAGTTCCAGCCTTCGACCAGGGTCAGGCTGTACTGCACCACTTCGCCACGCTGCCAGAGGCCCAGCAGGGTGCGGACATCCATGCCTGGAGTGAGGCGATATTCGCCGCTGTGCAACTGCACCCCGGCCATGTTGAAGCGCCAGTACAGGCGCAGCCAGAAGGCATCGTGCAGGGTACCCTCGGCCTCCATGCGGTTGAAGGTACCGGTTGGGGTCGCACCGGTCGGCACGTCGAGCAGTTGCTCCTGCTTCAGGTCGAGAGTCTGCTCCAGCGCGGAGTGGATCTTCCAGGCCGATACGCCCAGCAGCAATCCCGCCAGCACCAGACCCGTCTGCAGCAGCAACAAGAATTTACGTCTCAATTCAAACTTCCAATAGCGCGCGGGCAATGCCTTGCAGTTTACGGGTGAGCGGCCCTACCGACCAGCTCAGATCGGCCAAGGCGCGAACCGGCCAGACGCCGTAAACGCTGTTACAGAGAAAGACCTCATCAGCTTGCCGGAGTTGCTCCATGCTGATGTCCGAAATATCCACAGGGATCCCCAGGTCCCGGGCCTGGTCCAGCAATTCGGCACGCATCACCCCGGCCACGCCGCAACGGCTCAGATCGGCTGTGCGCAGCACGTCATCGCTGACCAGGAACAGGTTGCTGAACACGCCCTCGATCACCCGCCCAGCAGCATCGAGCATCAGCCCTTCGGCATGCTCGCCATCCTGCCATTCGCTACGGGCAATGACCTGTTCCAGCCGGTTGAGGTGCTTGAGACCGGCCAGCAACGGCTGCTCGGACAAACGGGTGGTGCAGGGAAAGAGACGGATCCCCAGGTTCTGCAGGGCCGGTGGATAAGTCGGCAGCGGGCTGCCTTGCAGGATGCGCCGCGGCTGCGCATCGGCCGCCGCGGCATAACCACGCAGGCTGTCGCCGCGGGTGAGGATCAGCTTGAGCACACCCTCGCCCAGTGCGGCGCTGTAGACCAGCAGTTCGCTGCGAATCACTGCCTGATTGGCGGCGAAACCCAGTCGGCGGCAGCCGTCGGCCAGGCGCTGCAGGTGCCGTTCGAGCAGCAGCGGGCGCCCGCCCCTGACGGCGATGGTCTCGAACAGACCATCGCCATAGGCCAGGCCGCGGTCCTTGAGCGGCAACGAATCAGCCGGCTGACCGTCGACCCAGCTCTGCATCACTCGGCGAACCGACGGAACACCAGCGAACCGTTGGTGCCACCGAACCCGAAGGAGTTGGACAGCACCACGTCGATCGGCATGCGCCGTGCTTCGTGAGGCACGAAGTCGAGGTCACAGCCTTCGTCCGGCTCGTCGAGGTTGATGGTCGGCGGCGCCACCTGGTCGGCGATGGCCAGGACGCTGAAGATCGCCTCGATCGCACCGGCGGCACCCAGCAGGTGACCGGTCATCGACTTGGTCGAGCTGACCGCCAGCTTGTGGGCATGCTCGCCGAACACGGTCTTGATCGCCTCGACTTCGGCGATGTCACCGGCCGGGGTCGACGTACCGTGGGCGTTGATGTACTGCACCTGGTCCGGGGTGATCCCGGCATCACGCAGGGCGTTGGCGATGCAACGTGCCGCGCCGGCGCCATCGGCGGGTGGCGAGGTCATGTGGTAGGCGTCGCCGCTCATGCCGAAGCCGATCAGTTCGGCGTAGATGGTTGCACCACGTGCCTTGGCATGCTCCAGCTCTTCGAGTACCAGGGCACCGGCACCGTCGGACAGTACGAAGCCATCACGGCCCTTGTCCCAAGGACGGCTGGCGCGAGTCGGCTCGTCGTTGCGGGTCGACAGCGCGCGCGAAGCGCCGAAGCCGCCCATGCCGAGGCCGCAAGCGGCCATTTCCGCACCGCCGGCGATCATCACGTCGGCTTCGCCGTAGGCGATGTTGCGCGCCGCCATGCCGATACAGTGGGTACCGGTGGTGCAGGCGGTGGAGATGGCGTAGTTCGGTCCCTGCGCACCCAGGTGGATGGACAGGAAGCCGGAAATCATGTTGATGATCGAGCCAGGCACGAAGAACGGCGAAATGCGCCGCGGCCCGGAATCATGCAGGGTGCGGCTGGTTTCCTCGATATTGGTCAGACCGCCAATACCCGAGCCCATGGCCACGCCGATACGTTCACGGTTGGCGTCGGTGACTTCCAGGCCCGCGTCGCGGATCGCCTGAAAACCGGCTGCCAGGCCGTATTGAATGAACAAGTCGAGTTTGCGGGCTTCTTTGGCCGACAAGTATTCTTCGACATTGAAGCCTTTTACCGAGCCACCAAAACGGGTGGTATAGGCAGAAAGGTCTGTGTGTTCGATCAGACCAATGCCACTACGGCCAGCCAGAATGCCCTGCCAGGTACTCGGAACATCCGTACCCAATGGCGACAACATCCCCATACCGGTGACTACGACGCGTCTACGCGACACAGCACTCTCCTTTTTCCTGTTGACCAGTTTGCCTCACCTAAAGAAAAAACCGCACGCCATGATGGCAGTGCGGTTTTTCCATGACAGCAGGCAAAGATTACAAACTATTACGCCTGGTTGGCGTTGATGTAATCGATAGCAGCTTGTACGGTGGTGATTTTTTCAGCTTCTTCGTCAGGGATTTCGGTCTCGAATTCCTCTTCCAGAGCCATCACCAGCTCAACGGTGTCAAGGGAGTCGGCACCCAGGTCTTCAACGAAGGAAGATTCGTTCTTGACTTCTTCTTCCTTCACACCCAGTTGCTCGGCAACGATTTTCTTGACGCGTTCTTCGATGGTGCTCATACCTTGTTTTCACTCCTAATGGAAAAATTCAGGCAGCTGGCCGGTGGGTAAGTGTATAGAAAGGCTTTTCAGCTTTTCAACCGAAAGCTTGCGCCTTCACCCCGCCGTGTCCCCCTGCCCGTCAATAAGTTGCAGCTTTATAACGGATTTTAGACAGCTGGTATGACATTTTTTTGAAGCAATCCGTCACATTTGAATTACATGTACATCCCGCCGTTCACCGGAATTGTAGCTCCGGTCACGTATGCCGCACCCTCCGAAGCCAGGAAAGCGACCACTTGCGCGATCTCCTGAGCCTGGCCCAGACGGCCCAGCGGAATCTGCGTCAACAGGGCTTCGCGCTGTGCTTCCGGCAGTTCGCGGGTCATGTCGGTGTCGATGAAGCCTGGCGCCACCGAGTTTACCGTAATCGACCGCGAGCCGACCTCACGCGCGAGTGCGCGGCTGAAACCTTCGAGGCCTGCCTTGGCTGCCGCATAGTTTACTTGGCCTGCGTTGCCCATGGCACCCACTACCGAGCCGATATTGATGATTCGGCCCCAACGCGCCTTGGTCATGCCGCGCAAAACGCCCTTGGACAGGCGGTACAGACTGTTGAGGTTGGTATCGACCACGTCGTACCACTCATCGTCCTTCATGCGCATCATCAGGTTGTCGCGGGTAATGCCGGCGTTGTTGACCAGTACGGCCGGCGCACCGAACTGCTCGGTGATGCTCGCCAGGACGGCAGCGACCGACTCGTCGCTGGTGACGTTGAGTTCCAGGCCGGTGCCCTGGATGCCGTGCTCCTTGAGGGTCGCGGCAATGCGCTCGGCACCCGAGGCGGACGTCGCGGTGCCGATCACCACGGCGCCCAGGCGACCCAGCTCGAGGGCGATGGCTTGGCCGATACCACGGCTGGCGCCGGTGACCAGTGCAACTTTACCTTGCAGACTCATGCAGGCTTCTCCTAATTCAGGCCTGCGCCGCGCGCGTGGCGGCGAAGGCATCCGGGGTATTCAGGTTGGACGTGTTGACGCCGTCGGCGCAACGCTTGTTCAGGCCGGCCAGGACCTTGCCAGGACCGCACTCGACCAGTTCGGTCGCGCCCTGGGCCGCCAGGTACTGCACGCACTCGACCCAGCGTACCGGCTTGTAGAGCTGTTCCAGCAGGTCGCGCTTGAGGCTGTCCAGATCGGCGGCAACGCTGGCGCTGACGTTCTGCACCAGCGGGATCTGTGGTGCCTGCCAGTCGATGGCGGCAACGGATTCGGCGAAACGCTCGGCAGCCGGACGCATCAGTTCGCAGTGCGACGGCACGCTCACCGGCAGCGGCAGGGCGCGCTTGGCGCCCTTGGCCTTGCAGGCCTCCATGGCGCGCTCGACGGCGGCCTTGGCACCGGCGATCACCACCTGGCCCGGCGAGTTGAAGTTGACCGCGCTGACCACTTCGCCCTGGGCGGAGTCGGCACAGGCCGCCACGACATCGGCATCTTCCAGGCCGAGGATCGCCGCCATGGCACCCTGGCCGGCCGGTACGGCCTCTTGCATCAGTTGGCCACGACGCTCGACCAGGCGAACGGCGTCGGCCAGGCTCAGGCTGCCGGCGGCAACCAGTGCGCTGTATTCACCCAGGCTGTGACCGGCAACGTAGGCCGGACGCCGACCACCTTCGGCCAGCCACAGGCGCCACAGGGCGACCGAGGCGGTGAGGATCGCCGGCTGGGTCTTGTCGGTCTGGTTCAGCAGTTCTTCCGGACCTTGCTGGGTCAGTGCCCAGAGGTCATAGCCCAGAGCCTGGGAGGCCTCGGCGAAGGTTTCCAGGATCAGCGGGTACTGTGCGCCCAGCTCGGCCAGCATGCCGAGGGACTGCGAGCCCTGCCCTGGAAAGACGAATGCGAGGGAGGTAGACATGAAACGAGCCCCTAATGATCTTATCGTCGGAGAGTTGGCGTTCCGTCGGAATACAACGAACGGAAACGCAATAAACTGTCAGTTGGATGGCCCATTGAACCGGGCGGTCACATTGTAAGCGCCTGCCGGGCAAAACGCCTAAAGCAACAGGTCCTCCAGACGCCCATGCAGGCGTTCGGGAAGGTTTTCCTGGATCTCGATCAGCGCCCGCTGGATTGCGCTCTGCAAACCCTGCACGCCGGCCGAGCCATGGCTCTTGACCACGATCCCCTGCAGACCGAGGAAGCTCGCACCGTTGTGCCGCGCCGGCGCCAGATCGGCCCGCAGCCGGCTGAGCAACGGCAAGGCCAGGGCACCGACCAGCCGCGACGCCAGGTTGCGCCGGAACAGCGCCTCGACGCGTGCGGCGATCATGGTCGCCAGCCCTTCGCTGGACTTGAGCAGGATGTTGCCGACAAAACCGTCGCAGACTACCACGTCGGCCTCGCCACGATACAAGCCGTCACCCTCGATGAAACCGACGTAGTTCAAGCCGCGCGCCTGCTGCAGCAGCCCCGCCGCCAGCTTGACCTGCTGGTTGCCCTTGATGTCCTCGGTACCGACGTTCAACAGTGCCACCCGCGGGCGCACCACGCCCAGGGCCTCGGCGGCCACCGAGCCCATCACGGCGAACTGGAACAGGTTTTCGGCGGTGCAATCGACATTCGCCCCCAGGTCGAGCAACTGGCAGTAGCCCCGTTGGGTCGGAATCGCCGCGACCATCGCCGGCCGATCGATGCCCGGCAGGGTCTTGAGCACATGGCGCGACAGGGCCATCAGCGCCCCGGTATTGCCGGCGCTGACCACCGCATGGACGCGGTCATCGTGCAGCAATTGCAAGGCCACCCGCATCGACGAGTCCGGCTTGCCCCGCAAGGCCTGGGACGGACGGTCATCCATGGTGACGACTTCGCTCGCCGGGACGATATTCAGGCGCGCACGATCAACGGCCGGATAGCCAGCAATCAATTCTTCCAGGAGGGAGGGTTGACCGACGAGGGTCAGGTGCAGCGAGGGTGTAGTAGAAAGGCAGGCAACACTGGCCTGGACAATGTTGCGGGGACCGAAGTCCCCGCCCATTGCGTCGATCGCGATGATCTGAGCGGACAAGATTTACTCGTCAGCGCCCTTGTCGATCACTTTACGACCACGGTATACGCCTTCTGGCGAAACGTGGTGACGCAGGTGAACTTCACCGGTGGTCTTTTCCACGGACAGAGCGTTGGCCTCGAGGGCATCGTGCGAACGACGCATGTCACGGGCAGAGCGGGATTTTTTGTTCTGCTGAACAGCCATAATTGATTAACTCCTAAACGTTTGGGTCACGCTTTAACTGCGCCAATACACTGAACGGGTTGGACCGCGTTACCTCGTCCTCGGCTGGTTCGGGCTCGTCGAGCCCCGCCGGCTGCTGGCATTCTTCCGGATGATGAGCAGGCACAATGGGCAAGGCGAGCAGAAGCTCTTCCTCGATCAATGCCTGCAGATCCAAAGGATCTTCGCCCAGTTCCAGCACGTCATAACCTTTCGGCAACGACTGGGTATTCGCACCCTCCTTCACCACAGCATAACTGCATTCACTGTGAATCGGCAGGGTGACCAGCTCAAGACAACGCTGGCAAACCATCTTGACTTCGGTGTCAATAAAGCTGTGGATAACCACAGACTTACGTTCATCTCGTTCAAAAACGAATTTGGCCTGCACCGTACCGACTGTGTCGGAAAGCGGGTCGCAGAGTCTCTCCAAATCGGCCAGCAGCAGCTCACCCTGGAGGGTGGTGCCGCGATCAGCCAATTTGCGCGGGTCAACGTGAGGTGGAATCGGGTCATTCAACATAGGCGCAGCATTATAGGGATGCACCCGCCCATGTCAAAGGAAATTCAGCCCTGTCCGTCGGCTTCGCCTGTGGATAGAATCGCCGACCACCTTCAGGAGAAGCGCATGCTGCCGTTGTTACTCGCCTCAAGCTCGGTCTACCGCCGGGAATTGCTCGACCGCCTGCGCCTGCCCTTCACGTGCAGCTCGCCCGATATCGACGAAAGCCACCAGCCGGGCGAGCCTGCCGAAGCGCTGGTACGGCGCCTGGCCGAACAGAAGGCGCGAGCCCTGTCCGCCAGCCACCCGCGGCACCTGATCATCGGATCGGACCAGGTCGCGGTGCTCGACGGGCGCATCCTCGGCAAGCCCCACCGTTTCGAAACGGCCCGGGAACAGTTGCTGGCCGCCAGCGGTGCCCGGGTGAGCTTCCTCACCGGCCTGGCGCTGCTCAACAGCCAGAGCGGCCGCTGCCAGGTCGATTGCGTGGCCTTTACCGTGCACATGCGCCAGCTCGACGAACAGCGCATCGAACGCTACCTGCGCGCCGAACAGCCCTACGACTGCGCCGGCAGCTTCAAGGCCGAAGGCCTGGGCGTGAGCCTGTTCCAGAGCACCGAAGGGACGGATGCCACCAGCCTGATCGGCCTGCCGCTGATCCGCCTGGTGGATATGTTGCTGGCCGAGGGCGTCGAGATTCCCTGACCCCGGGACACGCCCACCGCAGGATGACGGTGGGCGTACGCAGAGGCTGTCAGCGCAGGGTCGGCCCCTGGAAACCCATCCACATGGCCAGGTGTTCAGCCACGCTCGCCCCGAGCTTTTTCGAGAAGCGGTCGAGCGGCGACTCCTGAACAGTGAAGTCCACCAGCTTCTTCTCGCCGATCACGTCCCGTGCCACCGAACTGGCACTGCCCAGGCCGTCGATCAGCCCCAGCGACAACGCCTGCTCGCCGGACCAGACCAGCCCGGAGAACAGCTCCGGATGCTCCTTGTCCTTGAGGCGGTCACCCCGGCCCTTCTTCACGCTGGCAATGAACTGGTTGTGGGTGGTGTCCAGCACGCCCTGCCAGAAGCGGGTCTCATCCGCCTTCTGTGGCTGGAACGGATCGAGGAACGACTTGTGCTCACCCGAGGAGTAGGCGCGACGCTCCACGCCGAGCTTCTCCATGGTACCGACGAATCCGTAGCCCGCCGCCGTCACACCGATGGAACCGACCAGGCTGGCCTTGTCGGCATAGATTTCGTCGGCCGCACTGGCAATGTAATAGGCGCCCGACGCACCGAGATCGGAGATCACCGCATAGACCTTGGTATTCTGATGCAGGCCACGCAGGCGACGGATCTCGTCATAGACATAGCCCGACTGCACCGGACTGCCGCCCGGGCTGTTGATACGCAGGATGATGCCCTTGACCTTGGGATCCTCGAAGGCCGTACGCAGGCTGCCGACGATATTGTCGGCGCTGGCCGACTCCTTGTCCGCGATCATGCCGCGCACCTCGATCAACGCGGTGTAGTGAGCGCCACGACTGGCGCTCTTTTCCACATCGACCAGGGGCGAGAGCATCACCAACACGGTTCCCACGTAGACAAAGGCCAGCAGCTTGAAGAAGATCCCCCAACGCCGGGCCCGACGCTGCTCGGTGATGCCGGCCTGAAGCGTACGCTCCAGCAGCTTCCAGCTTTTATCTTCGCCGTCGGCATTCGCCTTGGACGGTGCATTCCATTCATCAGCCATATGTGCTCACCCCAGTAGACTCAATTGGCCTGGCCATTCAACCAGGCATGCAACTCAGGAAAACTGTCGATCGCCAGGCGCGGTTCGAACACCTGCAACTCATCCAGGGACAAGGCACCGTAACCCACCGCCACGCTGTCCATGCCGGCATTGCGGGCCATCTGCAGGTCAAAGGCCGAGTCACCGACCATCAGCGCCTGGGACGCCGGCACGCCGCAATGGGCGAGAATCTCCTCAAGCATCAGCGGATGCGGCTTGCTCGCGGTTTCGTCGGCGGCCCGGGTGATATCGAAATAATCCAGCCAACCATGGGCCTTCAACACCCGGTCCAACCCGCGACGAGCCTTGCCAGTGGCCACCGCCAATTGGTAGCCGACCTCGCGGAACGCCGCCATGGACTCGACCACGCCCGGAAACAGTGGCGAAGGTACCGCTTCCAGGGCGATGTAGCTATCGGCGTAGTGTTGACGAAAAACTACCAGCTCTTCGTCGGAGATTTCTGGATAAAGGGTGCGAATCGCCTCTGGAAGGCCCAGACCGATAATGCCCTTGACCGCCCGCTCGTCCCGCAGTGGAAAACCGGAGCGCCCTGCCGCCGCGCCCATCGCCTCGACGATCCGACCAATGGAATCGGCCAAGGTGCCGTCCCAGTCGAAAATCAGCAGTTTGTAATCAGCCCGCACTCAAGCGCTCCACGGTCCTGGCCCACATTTCATCCACCGGCGCCTGCAGCTTCAGCTCGCCGCCATCAGGCAGCGGCACTGTCAGCATGTAGGCATGCAGAAACAGGCGTTTGCCGCCCAGTTCACGGATTTCCCGGGTGAAGTCGTCATCCCCGTACTTGCTGTCGCCGGCGATGCAGTGGCCGGCATGCAGGGTGTGCACCCGAATCTGGTGGGTGCGACCGGTCACCGGCTTGGCTTCGACCAGGGTGGCGAAGTCGTTGAAACGACGCAGCACCTTGAACACCGTCAGCGCATCCTTGCCCTCGTCGTTGACCTCCACCATGCGCTCGCCGGAGCGCAGGTTGCTCTTGAGCAACGGGGCCCGCACCTGCTTGACCGAGGTTGCCCAGTGACCCCGCACCAGCGCCATGTAGCGCTTGTCGACGCCATCGCCGCGCAACGCCTCGTGCAGATGGCGCAGCATGCTGCGCTTCTTGGCGATCATCAGCAGCCCGGAGGTGTCGCGATCCAGGCGGTGCACCAGCTCCAGCTCCTTGGCTTCGGGACGCAACTGACGAAAGGCTTCGATCACGCCGAAACTCAGGCCGCTGCCACCATGCACGGCGATACCCGCCGGTTTGTTGATCACGATGAGCGCCTTGTCCTCATACACGATCGAGTCCTCCAGGCGCTGCAGCAGCCCCTGGGCGACAGGCACGGGTTCGTCGCGCTCGGGAACGCGCACGGGAGGCACACGAACGATATCGCCTGCCTGCAGCTTGTACTCGGGCTTGATCCGCCCCTTGTTCACTCGCACTTCGCCTTTGCGCAAGATGCGGTAAATCAAGGTCTTGGGTACGCCTTTGAGCCGGGCCAGGAGAAAATTGTCGATGCGTTGGCCGGCAAATTCCGGCGAAACCTCGAGCAGTTGAACGCCAGAGGTCGGGGGGGTAGTCGTCGTCATGTCGCGGATGATAACAATTTTTTATGGAATTGAAGCACTTAATCATTGCTGCTATAGTCGCGAACGCCGCCAAAAGCGGCCGGGCAGCGGAACAACGGCAAACAGCCGACCCTGACCCACGCAATTCATCAGGACGCGAGGCCGTCCTACGGGGCTTTCGCTACATTTGGCAGGTTCGCGATTGTAACAAGCGCAGGTGACATGAGGCCTGAAGCGAGCCGGGAAACTGAGTAACCACTCGTCTCCCGAGCCGATATTCACGGACAGTTCACAAAGTGCAGTCAGTCGCAGGACCCACCGACAGCGAAGGCGTCGGAAACAACGCCTAATTAGCCATGATGCGTGAACTGCCCTTAGGCGTTCACGGTAAATGCAACCCGCTGCGGATTCTGCGCGCGGCAGCACCCGAATTATCAGGGATACGTGTAGGGTGGAGATGCACAACCGTCGGACTGTGTAGCATTAGGCTTGTTCAAGACGCTTCATATCGTCCACACCCGCGGTTGATTCCTCCTCCTGACTCAGTTTTGCTTAAAGCGGGGCTTATGCCACCACAGCAAGCAGGAAGCGTCGGTCGCGACTTCGCCACTAGTACTAGTAGGCCGAAATCTCGCTAGACACTGGAATGGCCCGCCACTCCATGACGCACCTGACACCGACCGTGAGAAGTCGTGTGTGCCGAACGCCGTTTCCGGCAGCCCGGAAACCGACGGTACTACATGAAAAGAATGCTGATTAACGCAACTCAACCCGAAGAGTTGCGTGTTGCGCTGGTAGACGGCCAACGCCTCTACGACCTGGATATCGAGTCCGGTGCGCGCGAACAGAAGAAGGCCAACATCTATAAAGGCCGGATCACCCGTATCGAGCCCAGCCTCGAGGCCGCTTTCGTCGACTTCGGCTCCGAGCGCCACGGCTTCCTGCCCCTCAAGGAAATCTCCCGCGAGTACTTCAAGAAGGCACCCGAAGGCCGCGTCAACATCAAGGAAGTCCTGAGCGAAGGCCAGGAAGTCATCGTCCAGGTCGAGAAGGAAGAACGTGGCAACAAGGGCGCCGCCCTGACCACCTTCATCAGCCTCGCCGGTCGCTACCTGGTGCTGATGCCGAACAACCCGCGTGCCGGCGGCATCTCCCGCCGCATCGAAGGCGAAGAGCGCAACGAACTGCGCGAGGCGCTGAACGGCCTGGTCGCCCCGGCCGACATGGGCCTGATCGTCCGCACTGCCGGCCTGGGCCGCAGCAGCGAAGAAATGCAGTGGGACCTCGACTACCTGCTGCAACTGTGGACCGCGATCAAGGAAGCCTCCCAGGATCGTTCCGCACCTTTCCTGATCTACCAGGAAAGCAACGTGATCATCCGCGCGATCCGCGACTACCTGCGCCAGGACATCGGCGAAGTGCTGATCGACAGCGTCGAAGCCCAGGACGAAGCCCTGACCTTCATCCGCCAGGTGATGCCGCAGTACGCCAGCAAGATCAAGCTGTACGAAGACAGCGTACCGCTGTTCAACCGCTTCCAGATCGAAAGCCAGATCGAGACCGCCTTCCAGCGCGTCGTCGAGCTGCCGTCCGGCGGTTCCATCGTGATCGACCCGACCGAGGCCCTGGTGTCCATCGACATCAACTCGGCGCGCGCCACCAAAGGCAGCGACATCGAAGAGACCGCGCTGCAGACCAACCTGGAAGCCGCTGAAGAAATCGCCCGCCAACTGCGTCTGCGCGACATCGGCGGCCTGATCGTGATCGACTTCATCGACATGACCCCGGCCAAGAACCAGCGCGCCGTGGAAGAAAAGGTCCGCGAATGCCTGGAAGCCGACCGTGCCCGCGTTCAGGTCGGCCGCATCTCGCGCTTCGGCCTGCTGGAAATGTCCCGTCAGCGTCTGCGCCCATCCCTGGGCGAGAGCAGCGGCATCGTCTGCCCACGCTGCAGCGGCACCGGCATCATCCGTGACGTCGAGTCGCTGTCCCTGGCAATCCTGCGCCTGATCGAGGAAGAGGCCCTGAAGGACCGCACCGCCGAAGTCCGCGCCCAGGTGCCGATCCCGGTTGCCGCATTCCTGCTCAACGAAAAACGCAACTCGATCACCAAGATCGAACTGCGCACCCGCGCCCGCATCGTGATCCTGCCGAACGATCACCTGGAGACGCCGCACTTCGAAGTGCAACGTCTGCGTGACGACAACCCGGACGCCACCAACAACCAGTCCAGCTACGAGATCGCTGCCGCCGCCGCCGAAGCGGAAGAAGCCCAGCCGGCGGCCGCGACCCGCACCCTGGTTCGCCAGGAAGCTGCGGTCAAGACCGCCCCGGCCCGCGCCAATGCACCGGTGCCGACCGAAGTGGCCGCCCCGGTTGCCGCCGCTCCGGCTCCGGCTCCAGCCCCGGAACCAAGCCTGTTCAAGGGCCTGGTGAAGTCGCTGGTCAGCCTGTTCGCCGGCAAGGAAGAACCGGCCGCGCCGGTGGTGGTCGAGAAGCCTGTCGCCGAACGCCCGGCGCGCAACGAAGAGCGCCGCAACGGCCGTCAGCAGAGCCGCAACCGCAACGGCCGCCGCGACGAAGACCGCAAGCCGCGCGAAGAACGTGCACCTCGTGAAGAACGGGCACCACGCGAGCCGCGTGAAGAGCGCGCCCCACGTGAGGAGCGTGCGCCACGCGAGGAGCGCGCCCCGCGCGAACTGCGTGAAACCCGTGACGACGTGCCAGCCGCCCGCGAAGAACGTGCACCGCGCCCACCACGCGAGGAACGCGCGCCGCGTGCCCCACGTGAAGAGCGCAAGCCACGCGGCGAGCGCGAGGAACGTGTACGCGAACTGCGCGAGCCGCTGGATGCCACCCCGGCCGTCGGTGCCGTAGCCGCTGCTGCCGCTGCCGCGGTAGTCGCCGAGGAACGTCCAGCCCGTGCGCCACGTGAGGAACGCCAGCCACGCCCACCGCGTGAAGAGCGTCAGCCACGCGCCGAACAGGCTGCCGCGGCCAGCGAGGAAGAAGTCCTGCAGGGCGAAGAGCAACTGGAAGATGGCCAGGACAACGCCGAAGGTGGCGAGCGTCCACGTCGTCGCTCCCGTGGCCAGCGTCGTCGCAGCAACCGTCGTGAACGTCAGCGCGATGCCAACGGCAACGTGATCGAAGGCTCGGATGAAGCCGGCGAAGGCCAGCAGGCCGAAGCCAGCGGCGCCGAACTGGCTGCCGGCCTGGCCGTGACCGCCGCCGTTGCCAGCAGCGCGATCAGCGCCAACGCCGAAGCCGAAGCGCATCAGCAGGCTGAACGTGCCACCGCCGCCACCCTGGAAACCCCGACCGCTGAAGCGCCTGCCGTTGAAGCGACCACCCCGGTTGAGGTGATCGCCGCACCGGAAGTGGAAGTCGCCGAGGTTCGCGAAGCTGCGCCGGTAGCTGAAGCACCGATCGAAACCGCTGCCGCCGAGCTGCCGGTGTTCGTCGCGCCTGAGCCGGCGGTCGAGGCTCCAGTCGTGCAAGCTCCAGCCGCCGAAGCCCCGACTGTCGAGGCTGCCCCGGCTGAAGCACCGGCAGTTGAAGCAGCGGTCGTCGAGAAGGCTGCCGAACCTGCTCAGGAAATCCAGGCCACCTTCCAGTGGGCTGCCGAACCTGCCGCCGTCGAAGCGCCGGTTGCCGAGCCCGTGGTTGCCGAGCCTGCTGCCGTGGAACCTGCGGTCGTCGCTCAGCCTGAGCCCGCTCCGGTTGTCGAAGCCACACCAGTGGTCGCTGAAGAAGCGGCTCCGGTTGCGGTGGAAGCCCCAGCGGTGGTCCTGACCAGCAATGGCCGCGCACCGAACGACCCACGTGAAGTACGCCGTCGCAAGCGCGAGGAAGAAGCACGCAAGGCTGCCGAACTGGCTGCCGCCGCTGCTGCTCCTGCCGAGGAAGCTGCCGTTGCTGCCGAACCGGCGCCGGTGGTTGTCGAGGCGGAACAGGCCCCTGCGGCCCCTGTCGTTCACAACGAAGCGGCTACCGAGGAAAACTCGCAGCCTGCCGAAGAAGTGATCGAGCACGCGCCAAAAGCCCTGGAAACAGTCGAAGAGCACAAGCCTCACGCCTGATTCGATGGCCAATGAAAAGCCCCGCCTGCAGTGATGCAGGCGGGGCTTTTTCATGGGTCAGGGTGGTGCGCTTCGAAAACCAGAGCCGCAGGCACATCGACATCCCAGACGATCCCGCGGTCCTCCACCGGCACCGGCTCGACCCGCCCCGTGGCAAACAGCGCCTTCGCTCCACGATCACCGGACAACGCCCGTAACGCCTCCCCGAAATCGCGGCCGAACCCCACGGGATGCCCATACCCGCCAGCCAGCGTCGGTACGCAGATCCTCTCCCTTGCCATCCTCGCCAGCACCCGTTCAAAGGTCTCCGGCAGGATAAATGGCATATCCCCCAGCACCATCAGCCAGCCGTCGGCCTCGGCACTGGCGGCGACCCCGGTGGCAATGCTGTCACCCATGCCCGTGGACCCGGGCAACAGCACCCGGCAGCCGTGGGCCTGGCCCAGGCGAATCACTTCAGGCCGATCCGCCGTGGTCACCAGCACCCGCGCGCCCAGGCTGTCAGGCAGGCTGCGCAGCACCTGTTCCAGTACCGGACGCACCACCCCGTCACGCCCCTCGCAAGCGGCCAGCAACTTGTCCTGATCGGCCCCGGCCACCTGCCGGAACCGACTGCCCTGCCCCGCCGCCAGGATGATCGCGGCAATCGACTCATTCACCCGGTGCCAGCTCCGCTTTCTTCTGCCGTGACTCCACGCCGTTCTTGATCGCGACGATCTCGGCCAACAGCGACAAGGCGATCTCCGCCGGCGTGTGACTGCCGATAGGCAAGCCGATCGGCCCATGCAACCGTGCGATCGCCTCGCTGCCCAGCCCCAGCAGCGCCAGATTGTCCCGCCGCTTGCGGTTGTTGACCCGCGAGCCCAGCGCACCGACGTAGAAGGCCCTGGAATTGAGCGCCGTCAGCAAGGCCATGTCGTCCAGCCGCGGGTCATGGGTCAGCGCGACGATCGCCGTGCGCTCGTCGGCCTGGATATTCAGCACCGCCTCATCGGGCATGCCCGGTACGAAACGGCCGTGCGGTTCCTCCCAGCCGTGAACGAACTCCTCGCGCGGATCGCAGACCAGTACCTCGAAATCCAGCATCCGCGCCATCTGCGCCACATAGCGCGACAACTGCCCGGCGCCGATCAGCAGCAGGCGCCAGCGCGGCCCGTAGATGGCCCGCAGCGTGCGCTCATCGAAGCTCAGCAGATCCTGCCGGCCGGCCTCATGCAGAGTCACCGTTCCGCTGAGCAGATCCAGTTCACGCGCGACGATCTCGTGAGCCTCGCAACGCCGCAGCAGTTGCTCGACCCAGGCGACATCGCCGACCCGTTCCTCGGTCAGACGCAGGGTGCCACCACACGGCAGGCCGAAGCGCGCCGCCTCCTCGCGACTGACACCATAGGTCACCAGTTGCACCGGGGGCCCGTCTGCGGGCAGGCGCCCATCGTGCAGGCGGGCGATCAGGTCATCCTCGATGCAACCACCCGACACCGAGCCGATCACCATGCCATCCCCACGCAAGGCCAGCATCGCCCCGGGCTGGCGCGGCGCGCTGCCCCAGGTCCGGACCACGCTGTACAGCATTACCCGGTGCCCGGCGCGGCGCCACTGCAGGACGCTGCGCAGGACATTCAGATCGACGCTGTCCATCAGGCCTGCGCCTTGTTCCAGCCTTGCAGTTGATAACGCACCGGCAGGTTGCGGATACGCTGACCGGTGGCAGCGAAGATCGCATTGCACAGCGCCGGCGCGATCGGCGGCACCCCAGGTTCACCGACACCACCCAGTGGCACCTGGCCCGGCGGCGTGACCAGGTGCACCGCCACTTCCCGGGGGGCCAGGGACATGCGCGCCACTTCGTACATATGGAAGTTGTCCTGCTGGACCTGGCCCTCCTTGAAGCTGATCTCGCCCAGCACCGCGTTGCCCAGGCCCATCACGCAAGCGCCCTCGAACTGCGAGCGGATCCGTTCCGGGTTGATCTGCGGTCCGCAGTCCACGGCGATATCGGCCTTGTGCACGATCAGCGTGCCATCGTCCTTGACCTCGACCTCGATCACCGCCGCCACATAGGTGACGAAGCTGTAGTGCACCGCCAGGCCCAGGCCACGTCCCTTGGGCAGCTTGCGCCCCCAACCGGCCGCCTTGGCCGCGGTTTCCAGCACGGTGCGCAGGCGTCCGGTATCGATCGGGTAACGCTCCGGCGACTCACCGTAGTTCCACTGTTCGCTCAGGCTGCGCGGATCGATCTGCCGGTCGGGTCCCAGCAGCTTGAGCTGATAGGCCAGCGGATCCTGGCCGGCCTTGTGCGCCAGTTCGTCGACGAAGCTCTGGATGGCGAAACCATGGGGAATGTTCGACACCGAGCGGTACCAGCCGACCCGGGTGTGGACTTTCGCCTCGGGGTTCTCCAGGCGCACGTTGGGAATGTCATAGGCCATGTTGGTGAAACCCATGCCCAGTTCGAACGCCGCCTCGTTGTTCATGTTCGGCGCGAACAGCGCGGTGATGCTCGGGGCCACGGTGCGGTGCAGCCAGCCGGATGGCGTACCGTCCTGGTTCAGGCTGGCCTGCAGGTATTCCGCCGACACGGTGTGGAAATAGGAGTGGTGGATGTCGTCCTCGCGGGTCCATTGCACCCGCACCGCCGTACCCGGCATCGCCTTGGCCAGGATCGCCGCCTCGATGACGTAGTCCGGCTTGGACTTGCGCCCGAAGCCACCACCGAGCAGGCTGACATGGACGGTGACCTGGTCGAAACCGATGCCCAGCCGCTCGGCAATCCGCTCGCGGGTGACCTGGGGGGCCTGGGTCGGCGCCCAGGCCTCGCATTGCTCGTCGTTGAAACGGGCGATGGCGACCATCGGCTCCATCGGCGCCTGCGCCAGGTGCGGCAGGTAGTAGCCGGCCTCGAAGTGGCTCGCGGCCCCCTTGAGCGCCTCATCGACATTGCCGGTATTGCGCACCACCTTGCCCGGCTGGCGCGACGCGGCTTCCAGTTCCTGGCGATAGGCAACCGAGTCGTAGCGGGCATTGTCGCCATCGTCCCAGACAATGTTCAGCGCCTCGCGCCCCTTGATCGCGGCCCAGGTGTTGCTGGCGATCACCGCCACGCCACCCAGCGGCTGGAATTCGGACGGCAACGGGCGAGGTTCGATCTCCAGCACCTTGAGCACGCCAGGCACCTTCAGCGCCGCCGCCGCATCGAACGACTTGAGCTTGCCGCCATACACCCGCGGACGCGCCACGGTGGCATAGACCATCTTCTCGAAATGGATATCGGCCCCGTAAAGGGCACGGCCGTTGACGATATCCGCACCGTCGATGGCCCGCGTCGATTCCTTGCCGATATAGCGGAACTCCGCGGGCTGCTTGAGCCGCAGACTGTCCCGCGGCGGCACCGCCAGGGCGCCGGCAGCGGCGGCCAGGACTCCATAGCCCAGCTCGCGCCCGCTCGGGCTGTGGATAACCTTGTGCAACTGCGCCCGGCACTCGCCGACCGGGACGTTCCATTGCTGCGCGGCAGCCTGTTCCAGCATGGTCCGTGCGGCAGCACCACAGCGGCGCATGGGTTCGTACCAGTGACGCATGCTGCGCGAGCCATCGGTGTCCTGGTTGCCGAAACGCACTTCGTCTCCCGGCGCCTGGCGGACCTTGACCTGCGCCCAGTCGGCCTCCAGTTCGTCAGCCACCACCATGCTCAGGCTGGTACGCACGCCCTGGCCCATCTCCGAACGGTTGCAGACCACCGTCACACTGCCATCGGCGTCGATGCTGACATAAACCTTGGGATCGTCGACCCAGCCATTGGGCATGCCGTCGGCGCCGTACTTCTTCTCGCCTTCGGCAAAGGCATCGGGCAGGCCCCAGGTGGCCGCCAGCACCAGCGCGCCAGTGGCGCCGACCCCCTTGAGAAAGCCGCGCCGGCTGAGGTTGCTCAGGGCGAAATCGTTCAGGGAGCGGCTCATGCCTTGGCCTCCTGCAAATGGGCGGACGCGGCCTGGATGGCCGTCTTGATGCGGTTGTAGGTGCCACAGCGGCAGATATTGCCAAGCATGGCTTCCTCGATCTGCTCGTCGCTGGGCTTGGGGTTCACCTTGAGCAGGGCAGTGGCCGACATGATCTGTCCGCCCTGGCAGAACCCGCACTGCGCCACGCCACCGTCGAGCCAGGCCTGTTGTACCGCCTGGCCGACCGGATCGCTGTGCAGGTTGTCGATGGTGCGCACGTCGCGGCCCACCACCGAGCCGATCGGCGTGACGCAGGAACGGGCCGCCAGGCCGTCGATATGCACGGTACAGGCACCACACAGGCCCATGCCGCAGCCGAATTTGGTCCCGGTATAACCCGCCACGTCGCGAATAGCCCAGAGCAGCGGCATATCCTCGGTGACGTCCAGGGGATGGTCTTGACCATTGAGTTTCAGGGTAATCATGGGCACGCCCGCATCGTTGAAGGTCATGGGGTCGAGCCATCTGCAAGGGGCCGCACGGACGGCAGCAGATCGACTCAGGCTAATCGGCTCTCTTGTGAAGCGGATGCTTCACCGGGCCGTTCGTTGAGGCTTTTTTACCGTTTTGACCAGCCCGGGGAAAGCCATTCCATGCAAAAAAGCCCCATGCAGTCCGACTGCACAGGGCTTTGAGAGAAAGCGCTCCGGCTGACCAACGATCAGCATAGCCTCATTCAGTAGAGGTTCGGTTCCATTTCCAGCTGAACCGCAAAACGCTCGGCGATATCGGCCTGGATCCGCCGGGCCAGGGCCAGCAGTTGCTCCCCCGTCGCCGCGCCGTGGTTGACCAGCACCAGCGACTGCAGGCGATGCACACCGGCGTCGCCATCGCGGAAGCCCTTCCAGCCGGCCGCCTCGATCAACCAGCCGGCCGCCAGTTTCACCTGCCCGTCGGCCTGTGGATAACCGACCAGCGCGGGGTGAGCCTGCTTCAGCTCGGCGGCGTGAGCGGCCGAGACTAGCGGGTTCTTGAAGAAGCTCCCGGCATTGCCGAGTACCGCCGGGTCCGGCAGTTTCTCGCTGCGAATGCAGCAGATCGCCCGACTGACATCAAGCGCCCCCGGCTGACTGACACCCTGCTCTTTCAGGCGCTCGGCCACCGGACCGTAGCCCAGGTGCAACTGCTCGACCCGGCTCAGGGCAAAGCGCACCCGCAGGATCAGCCAGCGCCCCTGGGCGTGCTTGAACAGACTGTCGCGGTAGCCGAACTGGCACTCTTGCAGGGAAAACTCGCGCAATTCGCCGGTCTGCCGGTCGAGGGCGGTGAGGCCAGCGAACACATCCTTGATCTCGACGCCATAGGCACCGATGTTCTGCATCGGCGCGGCGCCGACGGTGCCGGGGATCAGGCTGAGGTTCTCCAGGCCATACCAGCCTTGGGCCAGGGTAGCCAGCACGAACGGATGCCAGGGTTCGCCGGCCTCGGCCTCGACGATCACACGCTGGCCGTCATCGCTGAGCAGGCGAATGCCGCGACTGCCCATGCGCAACACCAGCGCCTGGATATCGCCGGTCAGCAGCAGGTTGCTGCCACCGCCGATCACCAGCAGGGGCAATTGCCGCTGCGCCGCGAAAGCCAGGGCCTCGCGCACGTCGTCATCACCGTGGGCCTCGGCGAACCACTGGGCACGGACATCGACGCCAAAGCTGTTGTAGGGCTTGAGGGAAACACCGGCTTGCGGTTGCAGGCTCATAGACGCCCCCGGAGTTCGTCGACCAGGCGATCGCTGGCCTGCTCGATCAGGTCCAGTACCTGTTCGAAGCCGTGTTCCTCGTCGTAGTACGGATCCGGGACCTCGTCCAACGCACCGTCGTAACGACGCAGGAACAGGTCCAGCTCGGCCTTGCCCTGGGCCGGCTGCAGCTGCTTGAGGTGGCGCAGGTTGCTCTGGTCCATGGCGAGGATCAGGTCGAAGCGGTTGAAATCCGCGCTGCTCACCTGGCGGGCGCGCTGCGCCGACAGGTCGTAGCCGCGCAGCCGCGCAGCCCGCTGGCTGCGGCTGTCCGGCGCCTTGCCGACATGCCAGTGGCCGGTACCGGCGGAATCGACCTCGATCAGTTCGGCGAGACCGGCCGCGCGCAACTTGTGGCGCAAGACGCCTTCAGCCGTGGGCGAACGACAGATGTTGCCCAGGCAGACAAACAGGACCCGCATCAGGCCTCCAGCAAACGACGAACGCGTTCGAGGTCTTGTGGTGTATCGACGCCGGTGGGCGGTGCCTCCAGGGCGTCGGCCACATGGATTCGCACGCCGTGCCACAGGGCCCGCAACTGCTCCAGGCGCTCGGTGGTTTCCAGCCAGCACGGGCCCCAGCCGACGAAGTCATGCAGGAAGCCGGCACGGTAGGCATAAATGCCGATATGCCGACGGAACGGCACGCCTTTCGGCAGGTGTTCACGATCCCCGGCAAAATCGTCGCGGGCCCAGGGCAAGGTGGCCCGGCTGAAGGTCAGGGCCAGGCCGTTGATGTCGCTGACCACCTTGACCACGTTCGGGTTGAACAGCGCCTCGACCTCTTCGATCGGCTCGGCCAGGGTGGCCATGCGCGCTTCGGTGTGCGCCGCCAGGTTGGCCGCAACCTGGTCGATCACCGCCGGCGGGATCAACGGCTCGTCACCCTGGACGTTGACCACGATCGCCTCCGGTTCCAGCCCCAGCAGGCTGGCGACTTCGGCCAGGCGATCGGTGCCGGACTCATGGTCTTCGCGGGTCAACAGCACTTCGGCGCCGAAGGCCTGGCAGGCTTCGACGATCCGTGGGTCGTCGGTGGCCACCACCACCCGCTGGGCGCTGCTTTTGCGCGCCTGTTCCCAGGTGTGCCGGATCATCGGCTTGCCGGCGATCAGTTGCAGTGGCTTGGCCGGCAGGCGCGTGGAGGAATACCGCGCCGGAATCACGACGATGAACGGAGTGCTCATTTGTCCAGACGCTCATCGGCGCTCAGGGTGCGCGCCTCGCTCTCGAGCATCACCGGGATGCCGTCGCGAATCGGGAACGCCAGGCCGGCGCCCTTGCTGATCAGCTCGGTCTTGTCGGCGCTGAGCTTGAGCGGCCCCTTGCAGATCGGGCAAGCGAGGATATCGAGCAGTTTGGTGTCCATGAGGAGTTCCCTGGATAAAAAGGGGTTTAGGGCAAAAGACGATCGGGCAGCAGACGCAGCAATTGCGTGTCGAACCAGGCCACGAACGCTTCGGAAGGCACCGCGTCGACCGCCAGGTACCACCAGTCGGCGGCCGCGAACGCCCGGCATTTCACCGCGTCCTTTTCGGTCATGACCAACGGCAGCGACGGCGTGAAACTCAGGGCCTGCGCGCTGTATTCGGCATGATCGGCAAAGGCGTGGGGCACAGGCTGCCAGTGTAGCGTTTCGAGGGTATTGAAGAAACGTTGCGGATTACCGATGCCGGCCACCGCGTGCAACGCCTGGCCGACGGGAAAGTGGTCGAGCGGCTGGCGTTCGCCGCTCAGCAGATTGACCAGAGCGGTCGGCTGCAGGCGAAAGGCGAAACCGTCGCCGCGATCGGCGTCGGCGCCGTTGTACATCAGCGCGTCGACACTCTGCAGGCGCTCCAGCGGCTCGCGCAGGGGGCCGGCGGGCAGGCAGCGGCGATTGCCCAGGCCACGGGCGGCGTCGATCAGCACCAGTTCCAGGTCGCGGGCCAGGCGGTAATGCTGCAGGCCGTCGTCGGAGAGGATCAGGTCGAGCTGTTCCTCGGCCAGCAGGGCCTGCACCGCGCGGCTGCGATCCGGATCGATCATCAGCGGCACATTGTTGCGCCGGACGATCAGCAGCGGCTCGTCGCCGGCTACCGCCGCGGACTGCTCGGCACGTACCCGCCATGGCAGGCTCGGCGGCCTGGCGCCGTAACCACGGCTGACCACGCCCACACGCAGGCCGCGACGCCGGCAATGCTCGACCAGCCAGAGAATCATCGGGGTCTTGCCCGTACCGCCGACCGTGATGTTGCCGACCACGATCAACGGCACCGCAGGCTGGTAGATGTCGCCTGCGCCGGCAACGAAGCGGGCGCGCTTGCCATCGACCACGCGACGATACAGCCACTCCAGCGGGCGCAGCAGGGTCAGGGCCGGATGGCCCTCGTACCAGGCGCGCAACAAACGGTCCGAGAGAGCCATCAGGGCGCCGGCGCCGCCTCGACGGTGGTCATGCGCAAGTGACTGAAGCCGAGCTTGCCGGCGGCGTCCATCGCGGTGATCACGGCCTGGTGCTGGGTCTTGCCGTCGGCACTGATCGACAGCGGCATGTTGGTGTCACCGTTGGACTCCTTCTGCAACGCTTCCATCAGGGTCGACAGGTCATTCTTCGGCAGTATCTGGTTGTTCACCGAGAATACGCCATCGGCGCTGATGGCGATGTCCAGTTGCTTGACCAGTTGATCCTCCGCCGGCGAACCGCTGACCGCCTGCGGCAGGTCGACCCGCAGTTGGGTTTCGCGGGTGAAGGTGGTGGTGACCACGAAAAACAGCAGCAGGACGAACACCACGTCGATCAGCGAGGCGAGGTTGATATCGATGGTTTCCCGGGGCTTGCGGCGGAACTTCACGCTTTGCCCCCGGGCATTTCAACATCGCGGTCGCCCTGGACCACTTCGACCAGCTTGATCGCCTGCTGCTCCATGCCCACCACCAGCTCATCGATGCGGCGTTGCAGGAAGCGGTGGAAGAACACCGCGGGAATACCGACGATCAGGCCCGACGCGGTGGTGATCAGAGCCTTGGAGATACCGCCGGCGAGGACGGCCGCATTGGTGGTCATGCCCGAGCCCATGAACGAGCTGAAGATATCGATCATGCCCAGCACCGTACCGAGCAGGCCGAGCAGCGGCGACATGGCGGCGATGGTGCCGAGGGCGTTGATGTAGCGCTCCAGTTCATGGATCACCCGGGCGGCGGCCTCTTCGATGCACTCCTTCATGATCTCGCGACCGTGCTTGGAGTTCGCCAGGCCCGCGGCGAGGATTTCACCCAGGGGCGAATCGGCGCGCAGTTGCTTGAGTTTTTCCTTGTCCAGCTGCTTGTCGCGGATCCACACCCAGACCTGCCCCAGCAGATGCTCCGGGGTCACCCGGCTGGCGCGCAGGGTCCACAGGCGCTCGGCGACGATACCCACGGCGGCGATGGAACTCAGAATGATCGGCAACATCATCCAGCCGCCGGATTTGACCAATTCCCACACAGTGACAGCCCCCTCGAAAAAGTGCGCCACTCTAACATAGGGGTCGGCCGGGCCGAAGAACGTGATGTCGCATCAGGGAGCGGTTTAATAACCCTGGGCTATTTGAATCACGCTGCACCGGCACCCCCACAAGGGGACTGGAGTGCTCAGCCCTCTATCGGATCAACGCCAGAATCGCTTGTCCTCGCGCTGCGACTGCGCATCGCCAAAAGCCCCCAGCACCAGGCGCACCGCACCCTGCTCGGCACTGTCATGTACCGCCATCCCCAATGCCTGGTAACGAGCCATCACCTGCGGATGCGGATGGCCGAAGCTGTTTCCACGACCCCGGGAAATCAGCACGGCCCTCGGCGCCAGTCGCTGGAGAAAGCTCATCGACGAGGAACTGCGGCTGCCATGATGAGGGGCCTGCAGCCAGTCGGTGGCGACCGCCAGCGGACTGTCCAGCAAGGCCTGCTCGGCGTGGGTGTCGATGTCTCCGGTCAGCAGCAGCCGCTCCCCCCGGGCCTCGATCTGCAGCACGCAGGAACGCTGGTTGCTATCCTGCGCCGCGGCCCATTGCCAGAGCCCGAAACTCACTCCGTCCCATTGCCAGCGCTCGCCACTGGGGCAGGTACCGGCATGCAGGGGTGCCGGCAATCCCGGGGCATCACCACTGATCACCCGGTTCACCGGCATACCGTTGCGGACCGCCAGGGCACCACCGGCATGGTCGGCATCGGCGTGACTGATCAGCATCAGGTCAAGCTCGCGTACCCCCAGCTTGCGCAGCGTCGGCAGGACCACCCGCTGGCCCAGGTCGAACGCGCCGAAGCGCGGCCCCGCGTCATACAGCAGGTTGTGATGGCGGGTACGGACCAGGATCGCCAGGCCTTGCCCGACGTCCAGTTGCCAGATTTCGGCCTGCCCTTGCGGCACCCTGGACGGCGGCGAGCACAACACCATGGCCACCAGCGGCCAGCCCAGGGGCCGTAACGGCACGCCCGCGGGCAGCAACAACAGCAGAACACCCAGGCTGCCCAGGCCCCAGGCCCAGGGTGCAAGGGTTCCGGGTAGCCAGGCCGGTACCCGTGTCGCCACCTGGGCCAATCCCTGGAACAGGATTTCCAGCAGGCCGCCGGCCAGCCACAACAGCGCTTCACCGATCCAGGGCAGCGTCAAGGTCAGGGTCCCGAGCAAGGCCAGCGGCAGTACCGCAAGGCTGATCCAGGGCACCGCAACCAGGTTGACCCACGGGCCGCTGAGGCTGATGGGCAGGCCGAGCGCCAGCAGCCACGGCAGCAGGCCGAGGGCGATGGTCCATTGCGCGCGGGTCCAGGTTTGCCAGAGGTTCCAGGCCCCCAGCCGGCCGGCGAAACAGAAGATCAGCACCGCCACTGCGGCGAACGACAGCCAGAAACCCGGTCGCAGGCTGGCCAGGGGCTCGACCAGCAGGACCAGGTTCAGCGCCACCAGCAACGGCCACGACACCCCCAGATGGCGGTAGCGCAGGCGCCAGAGCAGCACCATGCCGATCATCGCGCAGGCCCGGCGCACCGGGACGCCAAAGCCGGCCAGCAATCCGTAGCCCAGCGCCGCGGCAAAGGCCAGGCCGCAGGCCCAGGGTAGCCAGGGCAGGTGCCGCGGCCACAGGCCATAACGCGCCAGCCCCGCCACCAGGGCATAGACCAGCGCGGCGAACAGCCCGATATGCTGCCCGGAAATCACCAGCAGGTGCACGGTGCCGGTGTCCTGCAGGACGCGCCAGGTGTCAGGCGACAAACCCGAACCATCGCCCAGCACCAGCGCCACCAGGGTCGCCGACTGGCCCCAGGCATCGACCGCCAGCAGGCGCAGACGAATCCCGTCGCGCCAGGACCCTGGCGATGCGGCCAGTCGCTGGCCGTCCTTGATGGTACCGGTGGCGCCGATCCGCTGGGCCAGCAACCAGGCCTCACGGTCGAAGCCATGGGGATTGAGCAGCCCGCTCGGCGACTTGAGCTTGACCGCCAGCCGCCAGCGCTCGCCACTGCCGACCGCGGGCCCGCCGTACCAGGCCAGGCGCATGCGCCGCGGCAGCAGCGTGCGCCGGGAGCTCGCGTCTTCCAGCACGAAGCGTTGCACTGCTCCATCGTTTTCCGGCAGTCCCACCACCTGCCCTTCCAGCCACAGTGTCTGGCCGTCCAGCTGCGCTGCCAGGCGGTCACTCAAGGCCAGGTGAGCCTGCAGGCAGGCCCAACTGAAACCGAACAGCACCAGCGCGACCGGATAGCTGCGAAACGGCAACAGCATCAGGCCGAGCAGCGACAACACCGGCAGCCACCCGAGCGGAGGCAACTGCGGCAGAAAACGCAGGCTCAGCAGGCCCGCCGCCAGCGCCAACATCCCTGTGCGCATCTCTCACTCCATGAACCCGTTCAGTTCTCGGAATAGCCCGATTGGCCGGCAGCTGCTTTATCAATTGTCACAATGTCTGAATGGGTCGTCAGTAGAATCCGGGCATACTGCCCGCTTGAACCGACCGAGAAGCCCTATGCCGCGTCGCCTATTCAAACGCTACATGCCCGACCCGCAGAGCATCCGCGAACACAAGCACTTACGATTTTTCGGCCAGCTGCTCCACGATCCGAACCTCTGGCACCTCAATCGCCACTCGGTGTCACGGGCCATGGCGGTCGGCCTGTTCGCCGCACTGATACCCATCCCGTTGCAGATGCTGCTGGCGGCGTGCCTGGCGATTTTTCTGCGCGGCAACCTGCCGATCGCCGTCAGCCTGGTGTGGCTGACCAACCCGCTGACCATGCCGCCGATCTTCTATTGCACCTACAAGCTGGGAAGCTGGGTGATGAACCTGCCGCCACGCAGCCTGCCGGACGAACTGACCTGGGCGTGGATCAGCGACCAGCTGTCGACGCTGTGGCAACCCTTTCTGCTGGGTTCGGTGCTGTTGGGGCTGCTGCTGGCCGTCCTGGGTTACTGCCTGACGATGAGCTATTGGCGCTGGTGGGTGGCCCGGCAATGGCAGCGGCGCCGGGAACAGCGCCGTGCCAAGGGATGATCCTGCAGATTACTGGCGCATGCCGCGCCCGCTGACCAGCAGCCGCGCGCAACCGAAATACAGCACCACGGTCGCCAGCAGCATGAAGGCGATGGCCACGCTGATACGGATGTCCGATACCCCTAAAATGCCATAGCGGAAGGCGTTGACCATGTGCAGCACCGGGTTGGCCAGCGATACGGTCTGCCAGAACGGCGGCAGCAGGCTGATGGAGTAGAACACCCCGCCCAGGTAGGTCAGTGGCGTCAGCACGAACGTCGGGATGATCGAGATGTCGTCGAAGTTGCGCGCGAACACCGCGTTGATGAACCCCAGCAGCGAGAAGATCGTCGCCGTCAGCACCACCACCAGCAGGGTCACGCCCAGGTGATGGACCTGCAGGTGGGTGAAGAACAGCGACAGCAGGGTCACGATGATCCCCACCATCAGGCCGCGCAGCACACCGCCCAGGGTGTAGCCGACGAGGATGGTGTGCGGCGAAACCGGCGACACCATCAGCTCCTCGATCGAACGCTGGAACTTGCTGCCGAAGAAGCTCGAGACCACGTTCCCGTAGGAGTTGGTGATCACCGACATCATGATCAGCCCCGGCACGATGTACTCCATGTAGGTAAAGCCACCCATGTCGCCGATCTGCCGGCCGATCAGGTTCCCGAAGATCACGAAGTACAGGACCATGGTGATGGCCGGCGGCAGCAGGGTCTGCGGCCAGATCCGCATGAAGCGACGCACTTCCCGGTAGACGATGGTGTTGAGGGCGACCAGGTTGGCCTGCAGCTCCGAACTCATACCGCCACCTTCGACAGATTCTTTTCTACCAGTGACACGAACAGTTCCTCAAGGCGATTGGTTTTGTTACGCAGGCTGAGGACTTCGATCTGCTGCGTGGCCAGTTGGCCGAACAGTTCGGTGATGCCCACGGATTTGTCCACCTGCACTTCCAGGGTATGGCTGTCGAGCAGCTTGCTCGGGTAGCCGATCAGGCTAGGTGCGACGGTTTGTGCATGCTTGAGGTCGAGCAGGAAGGTCTCGACATGCAACTGGCTGAGCAACTGGCGCATGCTGGTGTTCTGGACGATGGTGCCGTGATCGATGATGCCGATGTTGCGGCACAGCTGTTCGGCCTCTTCCAGGTAATGGGTGGTGAGGATGATGGTGATGCCCTTCTCGTTCAGCTCGGTGAGAAAGGTCCACATCGAACGACGCAACTCGATGTCGACCCCGGCGGTCGGCTCGTCGAGGATCAGCAGGCGCGGCTCGTGCACCAGTGCCCGGGCGATCATCAGCCGGCGCTTCATGCCGCCGGACAGCGAACGGGACGGCACGTCGCGCTTGTCCCACAGGCCCAACTGGGTCAGATACTGCTCGGCGCGCTCCTTGGCGACCTTGGCCGGGATGCCGTAGTAGCCGGCCTGGGTCACGACGATGTCGAAGGTCTTCTCGAACTGGTTGAAGTTGAACTCCTGCGGCACCACGCCAATGCTGCGCTTGAGTGCGGCGGGTTGCCGGTCCAGGTCGTGGCCGAAGACATTCACCGTGCCGCTGGTTTTGTTCACCAGGGTCGAGAGAATGCCGATGGTGGTGGATTTGCCGGCACCGTTGGGGCCGAGCAAGGCGAAGAAATCACCTTCGGCGACGTCCAGATCGATACCACTCAGGGCCTGGAAACCGTTGCCGTAGGTTTTGGTTAGCTGCCGGATGGACAGAGCGGAACTCATAGCGGACGATGCACCAAGAAGGAAGGAAAAAGTCGGGAAACTGCGCGAAAACCAACCGCATGGCCGGCCTTCCATAGCCCCATATAAGGGCACGCCGGGTCGTGAACAATAGCGGCGCGCCAGGACTATGGTGCTTGGCTACGCCGCACAAGTACAGCAACCCGCGTTAATAGTAGCTATTAAGTCAAAGCGGTCATGACCGCACGCTGGTAGGCCGGACGTTGCTTGAGGCGCTCGTACCAGGCACTCAAATGGGGCAACTCCGGTCGTTCGATGGGCATCTCGAACCAGGCGTAGATGAAGCTGCCCAGGGGAATGTCGCCCAGGCCGATCTCCTGGCCGGACAGGTAGGGCTGCTGCGCCAGAGCCCGGTCGGCCATGGCCAGAAGCTCGCCACAGGCTTGCAAGCCGGCGTTGATCGCGGTCCAGTCCTGCTGCTCGGCCGGCGTGCGCATGACGCCCCAGAACACCACGCGAAACGGCGCGACGAAGGACGAGGTGGCCCAGTCCATCCACTGCTCGGCACGGGCCCGCACCTGCAAGTCCGCCGGTGACCAGACCGGGTTGGCGGCGTGCCTGGCCGCCAGGTAGCGGACGATGGCGTTGGATTCCCACAGGACGAAGTCGCCATCCTCGATCATCGGCACCAGGCCATTGGGATTCTTCTCACGGTATTGCGGCGTGTTCACGACACCAAAGGCACCACCGGCATCGATGGACTCGTAGGAAAGTCCCAGCTCCTCGGCAATCCATAGTACTTTCCTGACATTCGACGAATTCTTCCGACCCCAGATCTTCAGCATGACGGCCTCTCACAGGATAAATGCCGACGCAGTCTACGCCCGATCAGCCACGACTCAAATCGCCGCGCATGTCACCTCGCAAGGGCAGCGCGTCGGCGAGGAACAGGTGGGGATAACACTCGGCCAGATGACCGAAGAACAACGCCTGCGGCACATCGGCGAACTGCCCGTGGTCGCGCAGGTATTCCATGTGCCGCTGGCCATCATGGGTGTAGGGATGGAACACACTGTCGCTATGCCCGTCGAATTCCAGCGGTATCACCCCGAAGGCTTCGCACAACCCCTTGTCGAAAGCCGGCGTGGCCTTGACCCAGCGTCCGTCCAGATGGAGCTCGGTATAGCCGTGCATGGCGAACACTTCGCTCTTGAGCAACTCCAGCACCCGGGGCGTCGACAGGTGATTGCGTACGTCCGCCAGGCCGATCCGGGCCGGTATCCCGCAGTGCCGGGCGCAGGCGGCAAGCAGGGTCGCCTTGGGCACGCAGTAGCTCTGCCCCAGCGCCAGGGCATGGCTGCCGCACAAGGTCTGCGGGTTGCGGCTGAAGGCGTAGATGTTGTAGCGAACCTCATCACGCACGGCGTAGTACAGACTGATGGCCTGTTCCCTCGGGTCGCGGCTGGCGCCGCGACGACTCTCGGCGAACTCCATCACCGCCGGGTGGTCACTATCGATGAAGCGTCCTGGATTCAGATACTCGTGCATGAGCGCAGTCCCCGTGGCCAGTCTCGAGTCTAGCCCCGGGCACCGCGCGCCGGGCACGACGATTCGGCCAAGTCACAGACCCACCGTGCCTTTCTTGCGGGCAGTGCGCGGCGGCATCCGTCCGGCGGCCCGCTCCCACCGATCTGGATACACAGCCCCGGCATCCGGCTTGCCGGATGCCGACTAAGCTCTGAAGTGTTTTTGCCCTGTCTCATGGAGGATTGAATATGCTGCTGTTGTGGATACTGGTTCTGCTGCTCGGCGTCGCCTACCTGGCACACCGGCGCATCGCCGCGCTGCCCGCCCTTGGCGCAGTGGCGCTGTATCTCCTGGCGATGGGAACCCTCGGTCATGCCCCCGGCGGCCTGATGCTGGTGCTCTGGTTGTTCCTCGCGGCGGTCGCCGCCCCCCTGTTGCTGCCCGACCTGCGCCGCCGGTTGTTCACGGCCCCGCTGTTCGCCTGGTTCCGCAAGGTCCTGCCGCCGATGTCCGCGACCGAACGCGATGCCATCGATGCCGGCACCGTGTGGTGGGATAGCGAACTGTTCAGCGGTCGCCCGGACTGGAACAAGCTGCTGGCCTATCCCAAGGCGCAACTGACCGAGGAAGAGCAGGCCTTCATCGACGGCCCGACCGAAGAACTCTGCGCCATGGTCAGCGACTGGCAGATCGGCCAGGACATGGACCTGCCGCCGCAAGCCTGGGCGCATATCAAGGAGCACGGCTTCTTTGCCCTGATCATTCCCAAGGAGTACGGCGGCAAGGGCTTCTCTGCCTATGCCCACTCCCAGGTGGCGATGAAGCTGGCGACCCGCAGCGGCGACCTGGCCTCCACCGTCATGGTCCCCAACTCCCTGGGGCCGGCGGAACTGCTGCTGCATTACGGTACCGAAGCGCAACGCGACCATTATCTGCCACGCCTGGCCCGCGGCGACGACATCCCCTGCTTCGCCCTGACCGGGCCACTGGCGGGCTCCGATGCCGGGGCGATGCCGGATACCGGCGTGGTCTGCAAGGGCGACTGGAACGGTGAGGAGGTCCTCGGCCTGCGCCTGAACTGGGAAAAGCGCTACATCACCCTCGGCCCCGTCGCCACCCTGCTCGGCCTGGCGTTCAAGGCTCACGACCCGGACCATCTGCTCGGTGAGCAGGAGGACCTGGGGATCAGCCTCGCGCTGATCCCCACCGATACCCCGGGCGTCGAGATCGGCCGTCGTCACCTGCCGCTGGGCGCCGCCTTCATGAATGGCCCGAACGCCGGCAAGGACGTGTTCATCCCCCTGGACTACCTCATCGGCGGCCGGGACATGCTCGGCAAGGGCTGGATGATGCTGATGAACTGCCTGTCGGTGGGCCGCTCGATCTCGCTGCCGGCGGTCGGCACCGGCGCGGCCAAGTTCACCAGCCTGGTCACCGGCCAGTACGCGCAGGTGCGCGAGCAGTTCAACGTGCCGCTGGCCGCCTTCGAAGGCATCCAGGAGGCCCTGGCACGAATCGGCGGCAATGCCTGGCTGATGGACAGTGCGCGGATGCTCACCGCCAATGCCGTGGACCTGGGCGAGAAGCCCTCGGTGCTGTCGGCCATCCTCAAGTACCACCTGACCGAACGCGGCCGCGAGTGCATCGGCCACGCCATGGATGTCCACGGCGGCAAGGGCATCATCATGGGCCCCAACAACTACCTGGGCCGCAGTTGGCAAGGTGCGCCGATCTTCATCACCGTCGAAGGCGCGAACATCCTCTCGCGCAACCTGATGATCTTCGGCCAGGGGGCGATTCGCTGCCATCCGTTCGTGCTCAAGGAAATGGCCCTGGCCGCCCGCGAGGACCACGACCAGGCACTGAAGGAGTTCGACGGCTTGTTGCTGCGGCATATCGGCTTTGCCGTGGGCAATGCCGGCAGCAGCCTGCTGCTGAACCTCGGGCTCGGACACTTCGAAGCGGCACCGGGCAACCGCCTGAGCCAGAAATATTTCCGGGCCCTGAATCGCCAGGCGGCGGCCTTCGCCCTGCTGGCAGACCTGAGCATGATGCTGCTCGGTGGCGAGCTGAAACGCCGCGAGCGGTTGTCAGCCCGCCTGGGCGATGTGCTCAGCCACCTGTATCTCGGCTCGGCGGCGCTCAAGCGTTATCACGACCTGAACTCGCCGCAAGCACTCGACCCGCTGCTGGCCTGGGCCCTGGAAGAAAGCCTCGGCCATGCCGAACGGGCCCTGGACGAACTGCTGCGCAACTTCCCAAGCCGAATGCTCGGTTGCCTGTTGCGGGTCATCGTGTTCCCGTTCGGCCGCCGGCATACCGGGCCGTCGGACGCCCTCGACGCCGAAGTCGCCGCCGTGCTGGGCCGAGCCAAGGGCGATCCGGCCCTGGAAGCGATCCTCGCCGGCTGCTATCGCCCGCAAGCGGCGGACGATCCGGTGGGTGCCCTGCAGCAAGCCCACGACCTGTTGGCCGCCAGCCATGAAGCGCAGAAAAAACTGCACACGGCACTCAGGAGCGGCCAGCTCGCGCCGGCCCCCGGGGAATCGGCGATCGATGCGGGCCTGGAAGCCGGAGTGCTGCAACCACGCGAGGCGCAAGCCTTGCGCGAAGCCGAAGCGGCACGGCGCAGGGTGATCGACGTGGACGACTTCAGCAAGGAGGAACTGAGCCCGAGCGCGGGCAAGGTGCGCTGACAGCCCAGCGGCCGGCGACGCTCCGTCCGTCGCCCAGCCTCGCCCGACGGGACAACAGGCGTGCGGAGCTTTATACTCCCGCGCCTGTTTTATTCTTGAGGCCCCTGCCATGTCCAACGTACTTGCCGATCATCTGGTCCTGCTCGACCACCTGCGCAGCATCCTGGTCGCCGTCGGCGAAGCCGAACAGGTGCCCGAGGAAAGCCACGCGTTGTTTCTGGAGCGCTTCGATGAACTGCGCGCGCAACTGCCGGTCGATCCGATCGAAAGCCAGTACCTGGGCCAGGACCTGCTGTGCCAGGTGATCCAGCGCTACCCGCAGATCGCCCATCTGGTCCCGCGCGACCTGCTGTGGTTCTTCGGCGGCGATTGCCTGCACTACATGCCCGACGAGGAACTGGACCTTTACCAGGCCCTGGAAGAGCGCCGCTACGAAGCCGAACAGAACGACGAGCCGTTCGACTGGAACCAGGAAAAGCAGTTGCTGGCGCTGTCGGATCAGGACAGCAAGCACTGATTTCCCGCCTCCCCTCTCCGAGGGTCAATTGCGCCCCGTGGCCTGACGCCGCCCTGTAGGAGCCGGGCTTGCCCGCGAAGAGGTCCTTGAGGACACTAAAAGCTTGGCGGGCAAGCCCGGCTCCTGCAAGGCCCGTTGCGCCTCCCGGGTCAAGGTGATACCGAGGCCTGGGCGGATTTAAGGGTCGGCTCCCGCGCCAGGCACTCCACCAGATAATCGATGAACACCCGCAACTTCGGCGACAGGTAGGGCGTCGGCGGATACAGCAGCCACAGCCCGCCATGGTAGGACGCGAGGAAAGTCCATTGCGGCAATACCTGCACGATCTCGCCCCGCTCCAGGGCATGTTTGGCCGTGAAATACGGCAGGCTGCCAATGCCGATATGCTGCCGTACCGCGTCCAGCCGCACCCCCGTATGATTGGCCGCATAGCGCCCGCGCACGCCAACCGTCACCGTCTTGCCACCCCGCCTGAATTTCCAGCGCGAATCGTTGGGCGTATCCCCCAGATAGATGCAACTGTGCTCCAACAGGTCATGGGGATGCCGCGGCGTCCCGTGCTCGGCCAGGTAGTGCGGGGTCGCGCACAGCAGGTGCTCGATGGGCATCAACTGGCGCCCCACCAGCCCCACCGGTGGGTGATCGGTGATGCGCAGGATCAGGTCGACATTGTCCTCGATCAGGTCGACGGGACGGTCTTCAAGAATCATCTGCACGTCGACCTGTGGATAACGTCGCAGAAACGCCGGCATGTGCGGGTGCACCACGAAGCGCCCCACCGCCTTCGGCACGCTGACGCGCACCAGGCCTTGCGCCTCGTCGGTGTACTGACCGCTGATCTCCATGACCGAGCGGGCCGCATTGACCATCTCCCGGCATCGCTTGAAAGTCTCCTCGCCGCTTTCACTGAGGCGCAGCTTGCGCGTGGTGCGCTGCAGCAGTCGGGTTGCCAGGGCCTTTTCCAGGCGGGCGATCGAGCGGCTGACGGCCGAAGGTGACGAGCCGAGCTGACGGGCCGCCTCGGAGAAACTGCCAGTCTCGACCACCTTGACGAAAATCGCCATTTCGCCGAGCAGTGCCAGGGGTGGATTCATGCTCATGACGCACAGGTCCATTGAGATTTGAGTGGATTATCACATGTCCAGGCCATTTTTATACTGGCCACCGACAAGGCTGATCAGCGCCCCGCCCCTCAACGACTGCCCCGTGGAAACCGTCATGCACTCCCAGTACCTCCCTGAATTCATCGCCCTGGCGACCATCCATTTTCTCGCCGTGGTCGCCCCCGGCCCGGACTTCGCCGTGACCATCCGCCAGAGCGTACGCTTCGGTCGGCTGGTCGGACTGCTCACGGCCATCGGCATTGGCGCCGGCATCTCGGTGCATGTGCTGTACACGCTGCTGGGCGTCGGCGCATTGATGAACAGCGCACCCTGGCTGCTGCATGTCGCCAAGGTCATCGGGGCCGGCTACATCCTCTACCTGGGCCTCAACCTGCTCAGGAGCAAACCGCAGGCGGCCCGGGCGGACATCGCCGCACAGGCGACGGATGGAGCGCCGCGCCAGGGCCTGTTCAAGGCCTTTTCAACCGGTTTCCTGACCAACGCCACCAACCCCAAGGCGACGCTGTTCTTCCTGGCGATCTTCACCACGGTGGTCAGCACCTCGACACCGCTGCAGATCCAGGCGCTCTATGGGCTCTGGATGTGCGCCGTCAACGCGCTGTGGTTCATCCTGGTCAGCCTGCTGTTTTCCAGCGAGCGGGTACGCCAGGCCTTCCTGAGAATGGGTCACTGGTTCGAGCGCAGCATGGGCGTCGTGCTGATCCTCTTTGCCGGGCGGCTGGTACTGTCCCTGTAAGCCCGACCGCGCCGACATGGAAGGCGTGCTGCAAGCAGATTTGCACGACAGTTGTGCGAAAAATCGACGGACAAGGGCTCCCTTATCACGCGCTCAAGGTGTTAGCTTGAACAGGTTTTTGTCTGATCGATCAGATATTTCCCACAATCCGCTTGCAAAGGAATGCCTCCTGCAATGAACTTCGCACTCAAACGACTGGCCTGCGCCACGCTGCTGGCCGGTCTCTCGGCGCTCGCCATCCCCGCCTCGGCCAACCTCAGCGCACAACAGAACGAGGCTATTCTCAAGTCCTTCAGCGACACTTCGGTCACGGATTTCCGGCAGTTCCTCGGCAGCCTGGGCAAGAGCGAGCTGGCGAAGAGCGCCAACCTGGGCCCGGCCATCAGCGCGTTCCTGGGCGACAAGAGCCTGCCCCCCGAACAGCAGAACGAGATCCACCGCCTGCTCGGCCTGTATGCACGGGTGAAGTATGGCAAGGCCGCCACCGAAACCCTGCGCGAACTGGTCGAGATCCCGACCTTTCGCGTCGACGGCGTGGAGCAGCACGACAACCCGGAGTTCATCCGGATCGCCGACAGGATCAAGAGCCTGGCACAGTCCTTCAACCTGAACTTTCGCAACATCGACAACCGCGTCTACGAAATCTCCCTCGACGGCAGCGGCAAGGAAGTCGTAGGTATTCACGCCCATGCCGACGTAGTGCCGGTGACCCCGGAGAATTGGGTCCTGAAGGACGGCACCCGCCTTGATCCCTTCAAGGTCACCCTGATCGGCGACCGCATGTATGGCCGCGGCACCGAGGATGACAAGAACGGTATCGTGGTGGCGCTCTACGCGATGAAGATCATCAAGGAAGAGAAGCTGCCGCTGGCAAGAAACTTCAAGCTGCTGATCGACACCACCGAGGAAACCAGCGGTGACGCCATCCCCTACTACTTCGAACGCAACCCGACCCCCGACTACAACCTGGCGCTGGATGGCGGCTACCCGGTGGTGATCGCCGAAAAAGGCTACGGCACCGTCATGGCCCGCTTTAGCCGGCGCGCTGCCGAAGGCCAGGGCGCCGAGATCACCGCGCTGACCGGCGGCCTGGCGACCAATCAGATCCCTTCGGCATCGGTCGCCACCCTGGTCACCGACCAGCCTGCCGAACTGGCTGCCAGCCTGCAGAAGGCCGGCGCCGAGTATGTCAGGCAACATGGCGACAACTTCGAGGTGACTGCCAAGGTTGCCGGCAAGGATGTCACGCTGACCGTCACCGGCGTTTCCGCCCACTCCTCCGAACCCGAATCGGGCGTCAACCCGGTGGCGCGGATGCTGGACTTCATCCACAGCCTGGACGGCAAGGTCGCGCTCAAGCACAACCACATCACCGATGCCGCCCGCTACGCCGCCGACAACTGGGGGCTGGACTACCTGGGCAACAAGCTGGGCGTCGGTTTTGCCGATGACTTCATGGGCCCGCTGACCACCTCGCTGACCTATGTCGGGCTGGATGAAAAGGTTCTCAAGCTGGCGGTCAACCTGCGGGTACCGAAGGGCAGGAGCCCGCAGGTGCTCAAGTCCGAAATCGCCGAAAAGCTCGAGGCCTGGAGCAGCAAGACCCATGTGGCAGTGACCTTCGACTACAAGATCGCCGAACCGATGTACCGCAACCCCGAGGGTGAGTGGGTCAAGGCACTGCTTGCGGTGGCCAGCGAGAACCTCGGCATGCCGCACAGGTTCGGCACCTCTGCCGGTGCGACTTCGGTCCATGAACTGCCCAATGGTGTGCAGTTCGGCCTGGCCCGGCCGGAGGTCAAGTACACCGGGCACACCGACAACGAGTTCAAGACGGTGGAGCAGTTCCAACTGGACCTGCAGATCGTCACCGAGATGATGGGCCGCATCGGGCAGTTGCCGAAGCTCTGATGGCATTCAGGGCCCGCGGCTACAGCGGGTCCTTTCTTCATGCAGTCCGGAACACAACCTTGCAGCACCGACCCGGCGACTCTAGGCTATGTACGAAATCGCTTGAAACTTGGTTATGCGGCGTTAAAAACCGGCTCGGAATGCTCATTTACTCCAGTAAACTCCGCTTCCTCGCCGGTTTTTGCCTTGCCTAACCTGCGTTTCAAACAATTTCGTACACAGCCTAGACCTGGTCGGTGAACACGACTCATGTCGGCCAACCAGTGCCTGTCAGTAACCCGCTTCCCGCTGATGCCGGAAGGCCAGGACATACACCGCTTCTTCCGCAGGAACAAAGCGGTAGAGTGCAACATAGCCGCCATCACCAAAAGCAATGACCAGCTCGCGCAACTCAGGTAATTCAACGAAGGGTCTACCTATGAGTGGATCCGTCCCCAGACGCATCAATTGCTGCTCAATGACTTGAGCCGCCCTGCGTGAGACCTGACGATCCTTATCCAGCAGAAAACAACGGCAACGCTCCAACCCTTCAGCGGCAACCGCCGTCACAATCAATCGTGGCACTTGGGAAGCTCCGATTCTTCCTCGGTCCCCCAGGTTTTAAGCCAGTCGCGGGTCTCGGTCCCGGTCAAATGCTGTCCCGTTTCCTGGTAGGCCCTCCATGAGGCCAACGCTTCCTGCTTGAAACTTTCCCGCGCCTCCTCTCGCTCCACATACTGAGAGATAGCTTCACGCATGATCCAGTGCGCCGAGCGTTGTCGGGCTCCCGCCAGTTGCTGGATGCGGAGCTTCAAGTCCTCATCGATCTTGATCGAGGTCGCCATGTCGTCTTCTCATATATTCATAGGTATCACCTTTGAATAAGGTAACAAGCACACTGTACCCCGTCCATTCATCCAAAAGCAGCCTGATGAACGGGTACGAGCCACTCCCGAGCCTGGCAAAAAGAAAAGGCCTACGAAATAACAAGACACATACATCTACTGCGTAGGCAGGGTCCGACTACTAGATTTGGGAGCAATTCTCCCAGGCACGGCAGGACTGCGCCGCCGGTGACAACCGACACGCGTTCGAAACAGGCTTCCTGTTTCGCCTGCAGGAGCAGTTGCTCGCAACGGCAAGGGAGGGATTGACACACAAGGAGACGACGGCATCGCGATCCGTTCGGACCACCATCAGGCGAGACACTCGTCGCCGAAGACCTGAATAACGCGCACGAACAAAAACGCCGCTCATTGCTGAGCGGCGTTTTCATTTAATTTGGAGCGGGAAACGAGACTCGAACTCGCGACCCCGACCTTGGCAAGGTCGTGCTCTACCAACTGAGCTATTCCCGCAAATGGCGTCCCCTAGGGGACTCGAACCCCTGTTACCGCCGTGAAAGGGCGGTGTCCTAGGCCACTAGACGAAGGGGACACGCTACCCGGAACACATGGTGTGTGTTACGGTGCCCAGAATCACATCCGAAGACCTGACCCTGGTTTCACTCGACCCTGCCCGAAGGCAAGACCGTTTAAAATTGGAGCGGGAAACGAGACTCGAACTCGCGACCCCGACCTTGGCAAGGTCGTGCTCTACCAACTGAGCTATTCCCGCATTGGCGTCCCCTAGGGGACTCGAACCCCTGTTACCGCCGTGAAAGGGCGGTGTCCTAGGCCACTAGACGAAGGGGACACGCTACAACATTCACTCCCTGCCGCGTTTCGCTGTGTGCTTTACGCTGCAAGTGGCGCGCATTCTATGGATGGTTCGCAGGGTCGTCAACCCCCAAAGATAAATTTATTTAAATCAATGACTTCGCCCCGCTTTGCAGCCCTTTTGGAAGCGTTCTCGCGTCCTGGGTTTGACGCCTGTATTCTGGCGCTCGACAAGACGCTATAGTCCGCCAGCCTAAATAGTGGCAATGTGCACATATCTCTGGAGAAGCACTCTGGCGCCGTGCAGCACGTCATTCGACGCTATCAGCGATAACGCCAAGCCACTACACTGATTCTGCACTACACCTTGAAGAGGTCTTAACGGTGACACCACTCATGATCACCCTGCTGGTCGCAGCCGGGATCTTTCTCCTGATCGGCATCGGCTTCCTCAACCATATGGCCGAGAACAGCAAGCTGGAAAAGGCTCGCCTCAAGGTCGAACTCGGCGATCGCCTGCGTCGTTGCGGCGAACTCACCGAAACCTTCCCCGGCCAGTTCATGAGCCCCGGGCTCAAGCTGCTGCTGACGCGCCTGGAACTCAACGTCACCCAGCGCCTGCTGAACATGGAAAAGGGCAACGAGCGCCTCAAGACCCGCATCGCCGAACTCAACGGCCTGGTTGCCCAGGGCGAATCGATCCCGATCAACAATCCAACCGCGCCGATCCAGACCGAAGCCAAGGCCAAGGACGTACGCTTCCTGCTCGAAGCCATGCACAGCCAGATCACCCGCGCCGCACAGGAAGGCTTCCTGCCCGCCAACGAGGCCAAGCAATGGATTCGCGAGGTTCGCCATATCCTGGTGCTGCTGCACATTGAGTTCTTCAACAACCTCGGGCAGCAGGCCTTGCAACAGGAACAACCAGGGCAGGCACGCCTGGCCTTCGAGCGGGGCGCGCAGTACCTGCGCAAGCAGCAGGAACCGGCGATGTATGCCGAACAGCTGCAACTGATGGAAAAACTGCTGGCCCGGGCCAATGCGCTGGTGCTGGAGACGTCCCAGCCGGCCGAGGACGATGTGAACGAGTTGACCCAGGGGCTCAAGGAAGTCGAGGCGGACTGGAAGAAGAAGGCGATCTACGACTGAGGCGGGTTGGCGGTGAGAATGGCCGCCGTTGGCGGTTCGCGGGCAAGCCCGGCTCCTGCAGGGGATGGTTGTGGTGCCAACAAGCCTTGGAGCGGAAGCTGTCCGCGAATGGGCTTTCAAGCCAGACTCATGACCTTGGAGCCCCCCAAGAGATCGAACCAGGTTCATGTTTCGACAGGCATAAAAAAACGGACACGCCAGCGTGTCCGTTTTTTTATGCCTGGAGCCAATGCCCGAACGGCATCAGGCTACCGGATTCAGCGGCTTTTCCGGGTACCAGACGTCCAGCAGCGGGCTGACTTCGACCGAGGTCAGTTCGCTGCGGCCCTTGAGCCAGGCTTCAACGGCAGCGCGCTGCTCTTCGGAAACCGAGCCACGCTTGATCAGGCAGACCAGACCGAAGTCATCGCCACCGACATAGCCCAGACCGTTGGCTTCCATGGCTTCCTTCAGGAAAGCGTCGAGGAACGCATCGATAGCCTGTTCGCTCAGGTCTTCTTTGAAATCCAGGTTCAGCTCGAAACCCAGCTCTTGAAACTCATCCACGCACAGTTTTTTGCGCAGACGCCGGGAACGGTTGGTCGCCATGAAACAATCCTCAAAAGTAATAACGGGCGGCACTTTAGCAGTTTAAGGGCGCAATTGCCCGGCTCCGTGCGCAACACCGACCGAACGGCAGGAAAAATTCGCGCGAACGCCATGGCCGGCGGCCCCCCACGAGCACCAGCCTGATGCATAATGCCGTCACTTTCATGACCGTTGAGGGCTTTTTTATCCACGCCCTCGTATTTTTCCCCTCGGCTGCAGGGCTTTATTGCACATGACCAAATCTTTACGCCCATGGCTACTCGCCAGTTTTCTCCTGCCCCTGGCACTCCCCGCTTACGCCGCTCCCGTCAACACCACCCTATCCCCCAAAGTCCAGCAGGCGATCAAGGCCAACAAGCTGCAGGACAATGCCCTGTCGCTGGTCACGCTGCCGCTCGACGGCCCCGGCACCCCGACGGTGTTCAACGCCGATGTGTCGGTGAACCCGGCCTCGACCATGAAGCTGATCACCACCTATTCCGCCCTGGAAATGCTTGGCCCCAATCACCAGTGGAAAACCGAGTTCTATACCGACGGCACCCTGAGCGACGGCATCCTCAACGGCAACCTGTACCTCAAGGGCGGCGGCGACCCCAAGCTGAACATGGAAAAGCTCTGGCTGCTGATGCGCGACCTGCGGGCCAACGGCGTGACCCAGGTGACCGGCGACCTGGTGCTCGACCGCAGTTTCTTCGTCCCACCGCAACAACTGCCGGAGTTCGACGACGACGGCAACGACGAGAACCGGCCGTTCCTGGTCAAGCCCGATGCCCTGCTGGTCAACCTCAAGGCGCTGCGCTTCGTGGCCCGCAACGACTCGGGCAAGGTGCTGGTCTCGGTCGAGCCGCCGATCGCCAGCATCCACATCGATAACCAGGTCAAGGTGATCAACGCCAAGCAGTGCAGCGGCGATGTGCGCTACAACCCGGTAACCCAGGCCGACGGTTCGACCACTGTCACCGTCAGCGGCCAATTGGCCGAGGGCTGCAGCTCGCAGACCTACCTGTCGCTGCTCGACCACCCGACCTACACCGCCGGTGCCGTACGCGCCATCTGGAAGGAACTGGGCGGCAGCATCCAGGGCAAGGACCGCCAGGACGTGGTGCCCAAGGATGCCAAGGTCCTGGCCCGCGCCTTCTCGCCGGACCTGACGGAGATCATCCGCGACATCAACAAATACAGTAACAACACCATGGCCCAGCAGTTGTTCCTCAGCCTGGGCGCGAAATTCCGCAACGATGCCGACGGCGACGACGCCAAGGCCGCCCAGCGGGTCATCCGCCAGTGGCTGGCGCAAAAGGGCATCACCGCCCCGCACCTGGTGATGGAAAACGGCTCCGGTCTGTCGCGCTCCGAGCGCGTCAGTGCACGGGAAATGGCCAGCATGCTGCAGGCGGCCTGGAAGAGCCCCTATGCCGCGGAGTTCATCAGTTCGCTGCCGATCACCGGCATGGACGGCACCATGCGCAAGCGCCTGAAACACACGGCGATGTCGGGCGAGGCGCATATCAAGACCGGCACCCTGAACACCGTGCGGGCGATTGCCGGCTTCAGCCGCGACAGCAATGGCACGACCTGGGCGGTGGTGGCGATTCTCAACGATCCGAAACCCTGGGGCGCTTCCTCGATACTCGACCAGGTTCTGCTGGACCTGTATCGCCAGCCACGGCCGGCCCGGTCCGACGACTGACGCCTCTCGTCGAAACGGTGGTGCGCCGACCGGATCCTCAGTCCTGCTCCACCATCACCCGGTCACGGCCATTCTGCTTGGCCAGGTAGACCCCAGAGTCCGCCCGCAGCAACAGGGCGTCGGCCCCTTCCCCCGCCCGCCAGCTGGCGATGCCGAAACTCGCCGTCACCTGGCCGACCCGCTCGAAGGGCGTGGCCCGCAGCCCCAGCCACAACTCCAGGGCCAGGGTCTCGGCCTGTTCGGCGTCGGTATTGGGACACAACACCATGAATTCCTCGCCCCCCAGGCGACAGAACACATCGGTGCGTCGCAGGCGATGATTGATCCGCTGGCACAGCTCCTTGAGCACCCGATCGCCTTCGGCATGACCGTACTGATCGTTGATGCGCTTGAAATGATCGATATCGAGCATGATCACCGCCAAGTGGTCAGACCCACGCTGCACCCGCGCCAGCTCGACCCGTAGCCGTTCCTGGAAGTAGCGCCGGTTGTAGATGCCGGTCAGAGAATCGGTGACCGACAGCGCCCGCAGCTCCTCCTCGACCCGCTTGAGATCGGAGATATCCGAGAGGTAGCCGTGCCAGAGCACGGCGCCGTCGGGCAGGCGTTCGGGCGTGGCCTCGCCACGCAACCAGCGCAGCCCACGGGTGGGCAGCAGCACGCGGAATTCCTCGCGCCAGGGGCTGAGCTGCCCCGCCGAAACCTGGATCGAAGCCCGCAGCGGGTCCAGGTCATCCGGGTGTACCCGCTCGAACGCCGGCTCGGCATCCTCCTGCAGGCGTTGGGTATCGACCTCGAACATATCCCCGGTGCCGGCGCTGACATAGACGAAATGCGCACTGCCGTCGAGATTGAGCTGGTACTGATAGATGCTGCCGGGCACGTTGGCACTGAGCTTTTCCAGCAACAGGTCACGGCCGCGCAATTGCGCGGTGCGCTGCTCCACCAGGCGCAGGGCGCGCTGGCGCTGGCTGACCAGGTTGTACAGCAAGGCACTGAGCAGCACGCTCAGGAGCCCACCCAGTACCCCCAGGCTGACCACCGACGAATGATTGGACTGCATGAAGGCTTCGCTGGGGTTGAGGGTCACCTGGTAATCGCGATCGGCCAGCCGCAACAGGCGTACGGCCACCAGTGCACTCTCCGCCGGCGGATTGAGCGACTGGTACAACAGCTCGTGCTCGGCGGCGGTCGACAGGTCGAGAATGCGCACCGACAGATTGTCGTGGCTCTGCTCCGGCAAGCCGTCGGCCACCAGTTGGCGCATGCTGATCACCGCCAGTACGTAGCCAAGGGGCCCCGGTTGCGGCTGCCCGACGGTGGCCGACATGACCACCGGAGCCACCAGCAAGGCCCCACGGGCGTAATCCGGCTCGACGCCTACCAGGTTCAACGGCGGCGAAATCGCCATGAGGCCAGATTGGCGGGCACGCTCCAGGGTCTCCCGGCGCTGGGGTTGCGCCAACAGGTCATGACCCAGCGGCGAGCCGAGGGAGCTTTGGGTCTCGCTGTAGAGCACCGGCACGTACTCGTCCCGTACGCTCGCCGGACGCAGGCGCCCCTGGGCATCGAGCTCCCGGATGGAAAAATCGCCGAACCCCTCGGCCCGGACCCGCCGCTCGAACAGTTTGCGTGCACTGCCTCCGACCCGTGGCGCCCAGGCATAGGCCTGGGTGCGCAGCAGCAGCGGCCGGGCATAACCGGCGAACTCGCGGCGCGACACCACATCGGAATTGACGAAAAAGCGCCGCAGGCTGTCGAGCCGCTGCACCTGATCGTCGAAGCGCTCCTCGATACGGCTGAAACGCTCGCTGGCCAACAGCTCGAAACGCTGCTGCAACTGGCGCTCATAAAGACCGCGGGTCCCAACGGCCAGCAGCAGCGTCAGCAGCCCACCGCCGAGCAGGACCAGCACGGCGACCAGCCACGCGGAGGCATCCTCGCTGATAAAGCCAAGAATCTTGGGGCGTACGGCATGCGACGACATAGGCGACAACTCATCACGCCGGCGTGTTTACATCACTTTGGCTTCGACTGAGTTATAGCTATTAGCCAGTAGATTAGCCAGCCCCGGAGCCCGGAAAAACCGGACTCCGGGGCTGCTGACGGATCAGCGGGCGGTGATCTTCCAGGCGCGGTGGATCCTGCTGTTGCGGGCGAAGTCCGGGGCGACGGTCTGGCTGCTGATTTCCTCGACGGCATAGCGCGCGCTGATGTTCTCCTCCAACTGGAACTTGCGGAAGTTGTTGGAGAAATACAGCACGCCACCCGGCGCCAGGCGAGCCATGGCCAGGTCGAGCAGTTGCACATGGTCGCGCTGGACATCGAACACGCCTTCCATTCGCTTGGAGTTGGAGAAGGTCGGCGGGTCGATGAAGATCAGGTCGAACTCGTCGCGGTTGCCTTCGAGCCAGGCCATCACATCACCCTGCTCCAGGCGGTTCTTGTCGGAGAAGCCGTTCAGCGACAGGTTGCGTCGTGCCCAGTCCAGGTAGGTCTTCGACAGGTCGACGCTGGTGGTGGTACGCGCCCCCCCCTTGGCCGCGTGCACGCTGGCGGTCGCGGTGTAGCAGAACAGGTTGAGGAAGCGTTTGCCGGCCGCCTCCTTCTGGATCCGCAGGCGCATCGGCCGGTGGTCGAGGAACAGACCGGTGTCGAGGTAGTCGGTCAGATTGACCAGCAACTTCACCCCACCTTCGCTGACCTCGAGGAACTTGCCCTGGGCGCCCTGGCGCTCGTACTGACGGGTGCCGCTCTGACGCTCGCGACGCTTGATGATCACCCGGCTCTTGTCGACGTTCAGCGCCTGGGGAATCGCCGCCAGGGCATCGAACAGGCGAGCCTGGGCCTTTTCCGGGTCGACCGACTTGGGCGCGGCATATTCCTGGACATGCACCCAGTCGTGATACAGGTCGATCGCCAGGGAGTATTCCGGCATGTCGGCGTCATAGACCCGATAGCAATCCACCCCCTCGCGCTTGGCCCACTTGCCCAGTTGCTTGAGATTCTTCTGCAGGCGGTTGGCGAACATCTGCCCGCCTTCGCTCAGGCGCGCCGGCTCGCTGGCGGGTGCGGCCGCCTTGGCCTCGGCGCCGGCGTCGGCCAGGTCACGCTCGACCTGGCGCTGCTCGGCGGTACGGCGTTCGCCGGTGACGAACTGGTCGGGACGTACCTTGATCAACAGCAGCTTGCACGGCAACGCACCGTTCCAGAACGCGTACTGCTTGTGGCTGCGGATGCCCATGCGCTTGCCCAGGTCCGGCGCGCCGGTGAATACCGCCGCCTCCCAGTTCAGGCAGGCCTGGCGCAGGCGCTCGCCGAGGTTCTGGTAGAGATAGAGCAGGCTTGCCTCATCGCCCAGGCGCTCGCCGTAAGGCGGGTTGCAGATCACCAGGCCCTTCTGGTTCTGGTCCGGGCGCGGTTCGAAGGTGCCGACCTCGCCCTGGTAGATCTTGACCCAGTCGCTCAGGCCGGCCCGCTCGACGTTGTTGCGCCCCGGCTGGATCAGCCGCGGGTCGGCTTCATAACCGCGAATCCACAGCGGTGGCCTGGCCAGGCCCGCTTCGGCACGGGCGGCGGCCTCGGCATGGACTTTTTTCCACACCGCCGGCACATGCCCCAGCCAGGCATCGAAGCCCCAGTGGGCACGATTGAGATTCGGCGCGATATCGGCGGCGATCATCGCCGCTTCCACCAGGAAGGTGCCCACGCCGCACATCGGGTCGGCCAGGGCACCCCCTTCGGCGGCGATCCGCGGCCAGCCGGCCCGGATCAGCACCGCGGCCGCGAGGTTTTCCTTGAGCGGCGCGGCGCCCTGCTGCAGGCGGTAGCCGCGCTGGTGCAGGCTGTGCCCGGACAGGTCGAGGGAGAGAATCGCCTCGCCACGGTCGAGGCGCAGGTGGATGCGCAGGTCCGGGCTGACCTTGTCGATGGTCGGGCGCGCGCCGGCCGGCGTGCGCAACTTGTCGACGATCGCGTCCTTGACCTTGAGGGCACCGAAGTGGCTGTTGTCGATACCCGAACCGTGACCGCTGAACTCCACCGCCAGGCTGCCATCAGCCAGCATGTGGTCCTGCCAGTCGACATCCAGTACGCCCTGGTAGAGGTCCTCGGCGTTTTTCATCGGGAACCGCTTGAGCACCAGCAGCACGCGGTTGGCCAGCCGTGACCAGATGCACAGCCGGTAGGCCGTCTCCATGGTGGCCTGGCCACGAATGGCCGAGGTGTGCTCGCGCGCCTCCTCAAGGCCAAGCCCGACGGCTTCCTCAAGGAGCAGGCCTTCGAGACCTTTGGGGCAAGTGAGGAAGAGTTCGTAACGATCCGACATGGGAATTCCAGGGCCTTGAGCAGTCAATGAACGGACGACGCATCGCCCGCTCGGTTTCGATCGGACACTTTTCTCGAAGAGTGCCCGTGTGGCGCATCATTACGCCGTTCCACCCCGGCTGATTCCATTTCCCGGCGGCTTGAAAAAGCACGGGATAAAAGGAATTGGACGCCGGAGCAGTTCAATCTTTCCGTAACAAAAAGTCACATCGTGACCCTTCGTCGAATAATACCTGAGTACAACGGGTCGGTATTCGCAGGGGCGAATCAAACTCGTTGTTCATGCAAGGGCTGATCATAGCTGGATTTTCTGCCGTCAGCCGAGCAACTGGCCAGCCGATCTTATCGCCCTAACACTCATATCGTTACGTCCTTATGACAAAACGATCATTCACACGCCCCTGCGCATTGGTTAGAAATCAACTCAGGTTGACGTCGTAATGGCGTCAACAACCCGCCCCAGCCGAAACTCGCCGACCAACGCGTGCGGGTTGTTTCGTGCGGAGCGGAGCCCGCCACGCCGGCAGCGGGCACCAAGCAGATGCAGAGCAATGCAATCTGCGCGACCTCGACGGAGGTCGACGGGACATATAACAGTCAACCAGTGAGGGCAACACCCTATGAGAAGACTCAAGCGTGATCCGTTGGAAAGAGCGTTTTTACGCGGATATCAGTACGGCGTTAACGGCAAATCCCGTGAGCTTTGCCCCTTTACTCTACCGTCGGTACGCCAAGCCTGGATCAACGGCTGGCGCGAAGGACGTGGCGACAACTGGGACGGTATGACCGGCACCGCGGGCATCCACAGACTCAACGAACTTCACGCTGTCGGCTGATCAGGGCGCATTCCGACACCACAATCCGAGCATGACGATTCAACCAAGCGCGCCCCATCCGGGCGGCGGGCTTCGGCCCAGGGGCTCCAGGTGGAGCCCTTTTTAATGCCCGCGATTCACCTCCCCGGCGCCTTCAGCGACGATAGGCCGCGATAGCGTCCACCGACTCGCGGATCAACGCCGGGCCCTTGTAGATGAAGCCCGAATACAACTGCACCAGGCTCGCACCGGCGGCGATCTTCTCAGCCGCGTGCTCGCCCTCGGTGATGCCGCCTGCGGCGATGATCGGCAGGCGGCCCGCCAGCTCCGCCGCGAGCACCTTGACCGTATGCGTGCTCTTCTCGCGCACCGGCGCACCGGACAGGCCGCCGGCCTCGTCACCGTAAACCAGGCCCTCGACACCGACCCGGCTCAGGGTGGTGTTGGTGGCGATCACCGCATCCATGCCCGACTCCAGCAGCGCCTGGGCCACCAGTACGGTTTCCTCATCGGTCATGTCCGGGGCGATCTTGATCGCCAGGGGCACATGCTTGCCATGCTGCGTGGCCAGTGCCTGCTGGCGCTGGTGCAGGGCTTCGAGCAACTGCTTGAGCGAATCACCGAACTGCAGGCTGCGCAGGCCCGGGGTGTTCGGCGAGCTGACGTTGACCGTGACGTAGCTGGCATGGGCGTAGACCTTGTCCAGGCAGATCAGGTAGTCGTCGACCGCCCGCTCCACCGGCGTATCGAAGTTCTTGCCGATGTTGATCCCGAGGATGCCGCTGTAGCGCGAGGCACGCACCCGGGCCAGCAGGTTGTCCACGCCCAGGTTGTTGAAGCCCATGCGGTTGATGATCGCCTCGGCCTCGGGCAGGCGGAAGATCCGTGGCTTGGGGTTGCCCGGCTGTGGCCGCGGGGTCACCGTGCCGATCTCGACGAAGCCGAAACCGAGCTGGGAGAAACCGTCGATGGCCGCACCGTTCTTGTCCAGGCCGGCGGCCAGACCTACCGGGTTGGGGAAGTTCAGCCCCATGACGGTCACCGGGCTCGAGGCCGGTGCCTTGCACAGCAGGCCGTTGAGTCCCAGGCGACCGCCCGCACCGATCAGGTCCAGGGACAAGTCGTGGGAAGTTTCCGGGGAAAGTTTGAACAGCAGCTGGCGGGCCAGGTTATACATGGGCGGACATGACTCGGATGGCGGCGAATTGAACCGGTGATTATAGCCGGGCCGCCCCCTGACAAGCGAGGTCACCAGTCCGCGTTTTCCCAACTATCGTCAGCGGGTGGCTGGAACACCTCCTGCATATAGCGACTGATGAACAGGCTGGCGCCAAACAGCCGGGTCATCACCTCGCGCATCTCGCGTTCCTGTGCCGAGCCCGCCAAACCCTCCTCCTTGAAGCGCGCCAGGACCTGCCCGACCACTTTCACCTGTTCATTGAGGGTGTGGTAGTCCGGCCGGCCTTCGTCACTGCTACGGTAGCCGCTGATGAACCGCACGATCGCCGGCCCACCCGCTCCCGCCAGTTCCAGCACCTGTCGGTAGAAGTCCTCGAAGCCCGGCCCGGGCGGCTGGGCGGCGACCAGCCGTTGCTCCAGGGACGACACCGGGTCGGCGGCGGCAGCAGAAATCGACGGGTTGCCTTCAATCCGCATCGTCGGCTCCCATCGGTGGCGGCAGATCGCTCCCGGTGAATGTCGCGACCAATCGCGCCAGGGCCTGCCGCGCCTGCTCATCCAGTTCGCGCACGCTGTCGGGCAGGCCCGCCAGGCGGCTCAGCACCCGCGGTGCCAGTTGCTCACGAGCTGCTTCAAGCTCGAACTCGAACAGTTGCTCGCCCAGACGGACCACATACCGTTCCTGATCGGAGAACTCGAACTTGACCGAAACCACACCCAGGCGCTCCAGTTGCTCACGCAAGACCGCCACTCGCCCTCGACAGCGCAAGGGCAACAGCACCTGCAAGGTCATCCGCGTGGTATCGGCCTGCTCCGCCAGCCACTGTTCGAGCATCTGGTCGAACCAGCGCGGATCGTCCAGCAGGGACTTCAGCAACTGTCGGAGCGTCTCGGCCATCTGCCCATGCAACTGGTCGGCCAGACGCCGCGACTCGCACAACCCGCGGGCCAGGTCGACCGCCGCCTGCATCACGCCCTCGCCGTACCCTTCGGCAAAGGCCGAGGCCTGGATAGCCTCGACTTGCGCCTGGGCCTCATCGAGCAGATCACGGGCACGGCGGCGGGCCTCGAGTTCCAACGCCCGGCAGCGACGGGCAGTCGCCAGTTCCTGGCGGGTGATGTGCACGCGCTCGCCCGCAGGCAACACGTCGAGGCTACGAATGGTGTCGAACATGTTGCACCGCCAGGAAAAACAGCGTGGGATCGGGCCGTACGACCGGCAAGCGGGCCTGCCAGGCAACCACCGTTTCGGGGAACAGCAGCCGCACTCGCTCGCTCAGCGCCGCGGGCAGTTCCTCGCTGAACGCCAACAGCTCGGCCAGCCCCACACCCTCCACCTGCTCCAGCAGCGGATGGTCGACGCTCAGCGCCCATGCCCGTCGGGGGCCGATCGCGCGCCGGGCGAAGTCACGCTCCTGCGCGGACAACAAGCCCATCCGCGCGCCCCGCGCCAGCTCCGGCCACAGGCGCTGCGCGCCCATCAAGCGGGCGATCTGCGGCAAATGCCGCCACTGCCGAATCCACACGCGACTGAACGAGCCAGGCGCGGGCAACGACATGGGCAGTTGCAGCCCCTCCAGCAGTATTCGGTTGAGTGCCTGCCGTGCCGGTTCGCCCGTGAAAGCCTCGGGCAGGTGCAGGCGTCCGGCGGCAAGATAGTCCAGCGGCTGCCAGAGAATCCGCCGCAGGCATTGGTCCAGTTCGCTCATGGCCGTACCTGCCGGGTGCGCATGTGATGGAACCAGCCGGCGGTGGCGAGCAATCCGAGAAAGGTGACCAGGAGCACACCGGCAATCCACCAGCCGCCGCCGGGCGGCTCGACGGCTGCCGGCGCCACATGCTGGATAGGCTCGCGCCGACTGAGTACCACGGAAATGTGTTCGTATTCCAGCGCGGCGAAGCTGTTCTTCAACAGGCGCTTGATATCGCTGATCAACAGGCCCGGCTCGACGTCACGCTCATGCACCGCCAACGCCGAAAGATGCACCGGCGCGGCCTTGCGCCCGCCGTCGCCGGCATCCAGGTCATAGCTGACGTGCACCCGGGCCGAGACCACGCCTTCGAGCAGGCTCAGGGACTGCTCCAGGCGCTGTTCCAGGGCGGAGTAGAGCCGGGCCTTTTCCGCCCTGGGCGAGGCGACCAGGGAGTCGGCCGGAAACAGCTCGGCCACCTCCAGCCGCGGCCTGGAGGGCAACGAGTAGAGGTTGAGCAGGTCCACCGCGGCCGGGAAGTCGACCTGGGCCACGCTGACACTGTAGCCGGCCTTGCCGTTGTCGTGCTTGACCACGCCGATGTTGTTGCGCTGCAGCACCGCCAGCACTTCATTGGCCTGTTGCTGGTCAAGGCCTTCGAGCAGCGCCGGCTGGCGACAACCCGCCAGGCCCAGGCACAGCAGCAACCATACCCAGGGTTTCATGACGCACGCAGCAGGGTTTCTGCCGTGCCCACGGCCTTGCGCACCAGGACGCTCAGCAGGTTGATATCGACGGTGTGCTGCGCGAGCTGCTCCTGCAGTTGTGCCAACCTTTCCGGGTGGGTGACATCGGGGCTGGCCAGTATCTGCCGGATACTCTCGACCCGCTCCGCCGAGCCCACCGCAGCGCCGGCAAACGCCTCGATAAGGCGGGCCTCCAGGGAGACCGCCGAGCTTTCCCCGGCGCTGCGCAGCTCGACCATCGCCACCTGCTCGACAAGGCCAACGGTCGGAATCGAATTGGACATGGCATCCCTCGCAAAGGCCGGCGCTCGGCACCGGCCGGTTCGGTAACGGAAGATCAGCGCGCCGCCTGGATGGTCGACATGTCGATATCCTTGAAACCCTTGGTGGTGTTGGTCTGGACGTTGCGGAACACGGTGTAGGAGGAAAAGGCCGTCTGGTAGGCGGCCAGCAGGCCGGGGTTCGACGGGTCATCCTTGAGTTTCTCCAGGGTCTGGTCGAGGATATCCTTGAGCTCCTTGGCGCCACTCTCGAAAGCTTGCGCCTGCCTGCCCAGGAAATCGTCGGGAAAGTCGATCGGAGTTGGGGTACTCATTCATCACCTCACGTGTTGCGTCGTTGGAAAATGCCAGGACGAATGGCCGGCCTTGATGTAGCCCCCGGGCCCTGCCTGAAAAGAGCGGCCCTTGAACGGATCGTCACGAAGCTCGATATCGAAGCGCACGCTGCGGCTGCCCCAGCGCCGGTAGAACTCATCGACGAAGCGCCGGGCCTGCTCGCGCTCGGCATCGCGCAGATCACCGGAAACCTTGAACAGCGTGCCCTCGCCCTGGCCGACCCGCTCGAACGGCAGCCCCAGTTGCTCCAGGCCACGGGCCGCCAGAATGGCGGGCAGGCCCTGATCCAGCCCCTCGAAGTCCACCTGCCGCAGGTACGCGGCCTCGCCCAGCAGCAGCCGCGAGACCTGCTGCCGGAGTTCGGCATCGGGCTGGACGTCGGCACCATGCAGTACCCGCACGCTGGCCGGCTGCGACAGGTCGACCCGCAACACCTTCAAGGCCGGCACCCGTTCGGCCAGCAACGACTCCAGGCGCCGGCCTTCCTCCAGTACATCCAGCACCGTGCTGGAGATGCGCTGCCGCATCAGTACCTGGCGGCTCCAGCCCGCATCGTGCACCGAGGTCACGAACACATAGACCCGCTCATCGCGCCCCTGCAGAACCTGGGTTGCCTCGCGGGTGCCGGCGACCAGCGCGGCGATATCCGCCCGGGGACGCTCCATCGGTACCGACGAGACGGCCGCACAGACCGCCAGCAGGATGAACAGCAAGACCGTGGCGACCACCTTCCTGAGCCACGGCCGCCCGTCACGGGCAATGCCCGGCGGCCCGCTCGGCAGCGCGCCATCGAACAGCCCCGGCATCCAGGGCTCGCTCTCGGGCCGCAGGGCGACGACCAGCTCGCCGATCCGCTCGCAGCGCTGGAACGCCACCTCGCGCAATTCGACCTCGTCGCCGAGAATGCGCAGGCTCGCCCCCTGCGGGTCGAGCAGTACCTCGAAGTTGCAACCCCGTCGTTCGAGAGGAACGAAGATCGCTTCATCGGGCACGGCGGCGACCAGGTCATTGTCGCCGAGCAGCTCGGCAGCACCGACGATGAACAGCGTGCGGCTGTTGCAGAGCCTGAACTCGCACCCTTGCAACAGGCCACTGCCCACTCGCAACACGCAGGGTAAAAAGGGGTTATCCGACATCACTACCCTCTTCGATAGGGAAAGCGTCGGTGGATGTTAGCCAGCCCTTTCCGGCCGATCCTGATCGCCCCACCGTCGTTGTCGGAATATTCCAATCAGAATCGCGCGCCACTCACGGCACCAATACCCGATAGAAACGCCAGACCTTGCGCGCATAGCGCTCGCGGGCGGCCTGGCGATTCTCGGCGCTGCCGGCGTTGTAGGCACCCACGGCGTCCCAGCCGTAGCCATGGCGATCGATGAAACGTGCCAGGATCGAGGCCCCGACCCACACGCTCAGGCAAGGCTCCTCCAGCAGACGCTGCTCGGTAATCCCCTGCTCGGACAACCGCGGCAGGTGCAGGCTGTTGATCTGCATCAGGCCGATATCGCGGCTGCCATCCGGGTTGTGGTTCATCGCCCGAGGGCGCAGGCCGCTCTCCACATGGGCGATGGCGTACAACAGTTCCGGCTCGATACCATGGCCGCGCCCGGCACTCTCCCAGCAGAACGCCGGTGCCGAGCCCGCCCACGCCAGCAGCCACCAGGCAATGCGCCTGGGCCTCATGCCCGGTGTGGCGGCTGCCCTGCCACCGCATCCGCCGGCGGCGCCAACTGCGCACAATGGGCCAGGATGGCAGCGTACTGGTCACGCAGCACCGGATGTTCATCGGCCTGTTCCTCCAGCACTTCGCGGGTCATGGCCAGAGCCAGCCGGGGATCGCGGGCAAAGGCGATGCGGATGCGCATCAGTTGGGCGGGCATCGAGGTGGGGTCCTGCCGCAACGCCGAGTCCAGGCACTCCAGCGCCCGTTCATCACGCCCGCCAAACCAGTGATGCCAGCCGTGCAGGTAGTGGATATCGGCCCGCTCGCAGCCCGGCAGACAGCGCTGGAACAACGCCTGGGCGGCCTCGTCGCAGCCTTGCAGGCTGGTGACCAGGGCCAGACGTGCCAACGCTTCCCGATTGCCCGGCTCCAGTTGCAGCGCCCGGGCCAGCGCCTCGCGGGCGTTGCCCAGCGCCGTCTGCTGGTCGACCAGCCCCAGCAGCGACAGCGCCAGGTACGCGTCGGCCACTCCCCACCAGGGCGGAACGTAAGTCGCATCCATCTGCAGGCACTGGCGAAAATAGAGCAGGGCCTCGCGCACGCTTTGCGGAGTGTGCCGCTGCAAACCGTACACGCCCTTGAGAAAGGCCAGGGCCAGGGGGTAGGAGGAACACCCGTCGACGGCCGGGCGCACCTCGGGCAGGTGCTGAGCCACCAGCGAGACCATCGACCTGAGCAGTTCGTCCCTGCTGCCCTGGATGGCTACGGGCCCATACACGAGATAGTGCCCGTGGCCCCGGATCAACTCCACCGACGCCTCCCACTGCTCGCCGCGGACCTCAAAGCGCCCACTCAGGTAGTAGTCGGGCGCCAACTGCTCCATCAATTGCCGGGTATCGACCGCCCCCGGCCCCGGCAGGGTCAACGCCGCCGGCAGAATTCTGAGGGTTGCGTCGAATGCCGTCTTCAACTGGCGAATGGTCGCCTCCTGCAGATTCGACGCCGCCAGTTCATCCGCCTGACGAAACGGCAATACCGCCAGCGACGGCCCCGCCGGATAATCACCCGGCGCAGGCGCCAGCGGCGCCACCGCCGCGTTGAAACGGTAGCCCTTGCCATACACGGTGGTGATATAGCCGCGCCCCGGCCCGAGCAGTTTGCGCAGGGCATAGATACAGCGCGTCAACGACTCCTCGGCGGCGTCGCTGCCGGCCCACACGCAATCCAGCAGATGGTCCTTGGTCACCAGCCGGCCGGCACGGCCGAGCAGCAGACGCAGGACATGCAGCTCCTTGGGCGGCAGGTGCACGCCCTTTCCATTGCGCAGCAGCACGCCATCGCCTTGCAGCAGCCACTCGCCGAACGCGAAGGATTGTTTCAGGAAGTTTTCAGTGGCAAGGCCCATATCGAGCTAGAAACCCCTATGCAGATCGACTGACATTCGGAAACGGGACCCGGGGAGCCCAGGCCCGTCACGAAGAACCCAGCGACTATAGAAATTTGACCAACAACATTCCGTAGGACGTTTCTCCATAAAAACAAGAAAAACACCACAAGCTTTGAGGAGTGAAAAAACTTCAGGCAGCGGCAGAGCACAAACGACAGAAAAGTCGTTACGAACCGTCGACCTTTTCCTCGATTTTCCTGCGCTGCCGGGCATTTCCTACAAGCCGGCACACATCCGCGATGGTGCGCCAGCCGGCCACGCCCTCCTCGGGCAAGTCGATCTCGAACGCCTCGTTGAGCAGCAGCGCCATCTCGATGATGCCCATCGAATTCAGGTACAGGTCCTCGATCAAGCGCGACTCCAGCAGGACCTTGCGCCGCTCCAGTTGAAAGTGGCCCGCCAGCAGCACCACCACCTGTTGTTCGATGAAGTGCTCGCAGTGGCCTGGTGTCAGATAGCTCATCGGTTGTTTCTCCAGGGCAGGACGAAGCCTGCGGAGCAGGTCGCGGGCTTCGTCTTCGAGAAGGTATGAACGGTTCAGGCAGGCGGATCAGGTGTGGGTCATGCCTTTCAACATCTCCGTGAACTGGTTGATGTGGTTGGACAGGACCTTGATGAAGTTGTCGTAGGTGGAGTTGGCGCTGGAATACTTCTGCATGAGTTCCTGGAGCTTGTTCTTCAGGCGCTCGGTCTGGGCATTGAAACCGGTCTGCCAGGCCTGGAAACTGGCGCTGTCGAGCACCACCTTGCCATCCTCCCCCACTTCCAAGGCGTCCAGGTCCTCGATCATCTGCGTGAGCGGGCTGCGATCGATCAGCACGGACCAGGTGCCATCACCGTTGTCGCGCAGGCAACTGGCCGGCAATCCCAGCGCCTCGCACCACTTGGCGGCATCTTCCTTCGAGCCCTTGAACAGCTCGTCATCCAGTTCCGCCAACAGTGCCTCCAGTGCCTTCTTCAACTCGCCCACATCCAGCTCGATGTCCTTGCCCTCGTTGACCGCCTCCATCCATTGCTGGAGTTTCGAGGTGATCTGGCTGTTGAACGCATCGAAAAAGGCCGAGAATTTGTCCACGATGTCCTTGTAGATATTCAGGTAACGCTCGCCGATCAGATTGATCAGCTCGATCAGCTTGTCGAAGAACGTCGGTGCCTGGGGCAAGGGCTTTTCACCCGGCGCGCGGATCTCGTCGGGCAACTCGTCGCCCAGTTCGTCGACGATCGACTGCTGCCTGAGCACGACATCGTCCCGGCCCTCGATCATCCCGGCGACCAGTACCTCGAACTCCTTCAGGCGTTGCACCAGCACCTGCCCAGTGTAATCACGGCTGTCCCTACTGGCTTCTGCGTTCAATCCTTTCAATTGCGCCTGGACTTCCTTCAGTGCGATATCCAGCGGTTCCTTGGACTCAGGCCGGGGTGATGGCACTTCGATTTTCGGCTTCGGCACCGAATCCAAGTCAAGATCATGATCGTGGTCCAGGTTCAAGACAGGCGTGTTGGTTAAAATTTCCATCAGGCACGCACCACGCCGTCAATAACGCTGTTACGGGACAGGAAGATCTGCTGGAAGATGTCCATCAGTTTCTGCAACAACGCGGCATCCCTGGCCTCGACCTGGCCCTGCTCTTCCGCCAGGCTTTTGTGCACGTTCTGATTGCTCTGCTGCAATACCCCGCGCTCATTCTGGGCGTTCTCTTCAAGACGAATGGAGGCGCTCACCACATTGCTGACGACCGAGGACACCGAACTCATGCTGTTGCCGATCGCCGCCAACTGATCCGGAGTCCGTGACGCCAGTTGGCTCATCCACTGCGCAGTCTCCCGACGCTGGCCGGCGTCACTGATCAGATCCTTCAACGCATTGCGGTAGACCTCCTGTTCGTCAGGCGTCAGCGCACTCAACTGATGGGTGTCGCGCAGTTGTTTGTCCAGGTCCGCCTGCAGACGCCCGGCCTCCAGGGCTTCACTCCGGTGGGTGGTGATATCAGCCTGCCTGGCCTGAAAGCTCTTGAGCGACAGGACCAGACTGCTCCCGGACAAAGCGCCGGCAGCGATCGCCATACCCAGGCTGGAATACAGGCTGGCATTGCCCGCTTCACGGATCGCCTTGCCCTGCTCCACTGCGGCATTGGCAGCCATCACACTGAAGTGCCCGCGCAACTGGGCATTCGCCACCCGGGCGATATTGAACGCGGTGATCGCCGTCAGCAAGACGCCGACATGCTTTTCCCAGACCCTGGGGTCGAAGCCGGACGATTCCGGTTCTTCGATGCCGACCTGCCGGGCCACCTCGCTCGTCACCATGGCCTGCTCGCTGTCGCTGAGCCGGCTGATATCGGTCAGCCATGCCCGCTCCTCATCGCCAAGCTGGCCAACCAGGCGGGCTAGAGCGGCAAGGTCGAACGAACAGAGTTCACGCAGTTTGCCAAGCTGCTGTGCATCCATCGGGCTGAGCAGTACGGCCAACTGGGCATCAGTGAAACCAAACTTCTCCAGCGGCCCTTTCAGCGCCTGCAGGGTATGCGAATGGGCGCAAGCGACCTGCCTGTCGAGCCGCTGCTGCAGCAACGCGCCGTCGAGGAGGGACTTCACCGCTTGCGGCGCTACCCCGACCGACGCGGGCAGGGCAACCTCACCGGCCACCGCCGGCATGGGCGCCCTATGGGAAATTTCAGTCATAAGCACTACCTCCGTTCCAGGCTGATATTGCGGGCGATCTGAAGCGCCGCGCCGTGATCCTGCTGCGCCTTGGCCATGAAGCGCTTCATCTGCTCGTCATTGTTTTCGACCAGGCGGGCGAAGGTCTCCAGCGCCTCCTCCAGGTAGCCGCCCAGGGCATCGACGATGGCCATGCTGACGCGGATGTCGGCCAGGTGCTCCGCCCCCTGTTTCTGGTGGATCCCGTTCTTGATCTGCAGCCCCGACTGGGTGGCGGTGCCCGCTGTCTGTACCGTCGCCAGGAGCAGTTCGAGGCGGTTCTTCAATTGACCGACCGCCACCTCGTCGGTGGACGACGCCACCAGACCACGCAACTGTTCCGCCAGCCTGGCCAGGCTCTTGCCGAGGCTGCCGAGGCTCTGCTTGAGCAGCTCCGGCACCACCTTGGAGAATACGTCGCCCATCTTTTCCATGACCTTGCTCATCACCGAGCCGAGCACCGGCCCGGCGGCCTGGATACCCACCACCGCGGCGGCGATGACCATGACCACCGCGGCAATCGCGCCCAACACCGCGCCGATGATCTTCGCCTTGTCCTCGGGCACACCCAGCGCCATCAAGGCCTGGCTGTACATGTCCGCCATGAGCTTGACCAGTTTCTGGAACACCTCCATCACCGGCTTCATGGCCTTTTCCATGAAGGAGTTGCCGGTCGCTTCCTTGACGATCATGTCCGACAGCGAAGCCAGCACCCCGACAATGCCAACCGCCGCGGCGACCAGCGCGCCAGCGGCGGGTGCGGCCGCTCCCAGGGTGGCAACGGTGCTGACCACCGCCACCACCGCGCTGATGGCCATGACCAGCCAGCCGAGGATCTTGCCCATGCAGCCCATGGCCTTCTGGGCCGCCTCGGCCTTGCGTACTTCCTCCTGGTATTCCTCGGACTTGATCCGCATGAACTCCTGGCGGGCCGCCTGCATATCGAGGAACAGTTCCTGGTCGGCCTGCAGCTGCCGGTCGGCCGCGTCGCCCAGCAACTCGATCAACCTGGCCATCGCCAGCACCAGGGCGCCCGCGGAACTCAGGTGCTGTTTGCCGAGTTCGTCAGCGATCGGCCGTCCCCCCGCCTTGTCCTGAACCTGCCGGGCCAACCCCTCGGCCCTGATGGCCGCGAGCTTGGCCTTGCCGAGCAGTTGGACATGGGCATCCGCGGCCTGCGAGAAGCCCTGTTGCAACGGAGCGACTGCCGCCTTGGCCCGATCCCGCCTGGCCAACGCCTCGGCATACTCCGGCGACGACGGATTCAGCGACGCCAGGTGCGACTCGGCCGCGTCGAGTTCGAGCTGGGCCTGGTCGAGCCGGGCCTTCAATGCCTCCAGCCGCTCCTGGCTGGTATCGACGTCGCCCTGGGCCGCCACCAGTTCGGCCAGCGCCCCGGCATAATCGGCGGACAGTTGTTGCAAGGCCTGCTGGGAGGCATGCGCCATCGAGCGCAGCAGCGACAGGCGGTTCTTCAAACTCTCCAGGCTGCTATTGCCCAGCAGTTCGACCAGCGAGGCGATCAGGCGGACGAACTCGCCCTCGGCGTTCAATTGACCTTCGCCGGCCCGCGCCGGTGGCGGTTGCAGCCGCGGCCGGGCATCGCTGCGCACGTCACCTTCGGCCTGGTAGTCCACCGACTCCAGGCCCGCCAGCAGTTCATGGTTGAGCCGCTGGAACTCGTCGGTCCTGGCGGCCTTGCGGGCGGCCTCGGCATAGGGGCTTGCGTCAGGAACCACCAGGGGCCTGGTACCCACGACCCCATTGATGTCTGTCATTGCTGATCCTCCGTTGCTCGGCTATCGATATGACTCAAGGCATCGAGGTAGACCTGGGCCTGCCTGCGCAAGTCATCATGGGTGACCCGTTCCAGCACATACTCGAAACACAGCTTGGCCTTGCCCCCCTGCCCGAGGGCGAGCTGGCACTGGCCGGTGTAGAACATCGGGCGGTAGTCATCCTTGCCCTGGGCGAAGGCCACGGCATACAGCTCGATCGCCTTCTGGTGGTTGTTGCGCAACTGGTGTACCGCCGCCAGACCCATCCAGTACTGGCTGTTGTAGAAGTCGTAGATGCACAGGAAGTGGAAAAACTTCTCCGCGTCGTCCAGTCGCCCCTGTTCGTAGAACTCGTAGGCATAGGCATAAAGACTGTCCATCTGCTCATCGCTGATCCCGCGCACATCCTTGAGCGGCAGGCCTTCCAGGACGGCCTGCACCGCCTCGAAAGCCATCTGTTCGTCCTCTTGCATGTCTTTGCGACTCATCGACCACACTCCTGAAGATGGCGCCAGCCTGATTGACGCCTGCATTGAGCCAAAATCCCCACGCCCCCACCGCCAAAATGCGCTCATGCCGGCAGCCCCCCGAACGGGGCCGGCTCAGGCCTGCTCGACCTGTTCGAGCCAGACCAGCAGGCGCAGGACCTCCTCGATTTCCTGCAGCTTGATGAAGCTGTAGCGCTGGTGCGTGCGGTAGATCCGCCGGGCCAGGCGGATATCGCTGACAACCGCAATCCCCATTTCGCGGGCATAGGCGCGTACCGCCAGGGCCCGCTGGTTGGTCTCGATCACGCTGACCAGGGGGATGAAGCTCAGGTCCGGCCGGAAGTAGATGCCGATGGCGATATGCGTCGGGTTGGCGACGATGACCCGCGAGCCACGGATGTCCGAGCGGACCTGCTCGGAAAGCAGCTCCAGGTGCAGGTCGCGGCGCTTGTGCTTGATCTGCGGATCGCCCTCCTGCTCCTTGTGCTCGCGCTTGACCGAATGCAGGTCCATCTTCAGTTCGCGGATGTGCAGCCAGTATTCGCTCAGGGCATCGAGCAGCACGATCAGCAGCGCACAGGCCATGAACGTCAGCAGCAGGCTCAGCAGCATCCGCCCCCAGGCCGGGAACAGGTCGGCCGGCTGGGCGAACAGCTGGGCGAACAGCAACTGGCGCTCCGCCTGCCAGACCATCCACAGCGCCACGCCGAAGCTGCCGAGGTAGAGCACGGCCTTGAGGCTGTCCTTGAGCGTGCGCAGGCTGAACAGCCTCTTGAACCCGTTGATCGGGTTGAGCGCGTCCAGGTTCAGCTTCAGCGCCTCGAAGGCCAGGACGAAACCGCTCTGCAACAGCGCCGGCAGGGCACTGCTCAACACGCACACCAGCGACAGCGGCAGGATGCACAGCAACGCCAGTTCGAGCAGTTGCGCGCTGTAGCGCTGGGTATCATCGGCCAGGCCGGCGGCGATGATCCGTCGGTAGACCTCCATGACCTCCAGCAATGACACGCCGAACACCAGGAACAGGATCGCGCACAGCATCATGCAACTGATGACCAGATCCTTGGCCTTGAAGGTCTGGCCCTTGCGCGCGGAATCGCGCAGGCGCTTGGTGGTCGGCTTTTCGGTTTTCGAGGCACTGTCGGACATGTCACGACCGCCCCGGCGTGCCCAGGTATGCCGCCAGCCTGTCCAGGGACTGGGCCATGCCCAACACCTCGTCCGGCAGATGGCTGCCGAAATACAGGATCAGCACCGCCAGCGCCACCAGGCCCTTGACCGTCAGCGAGACGGAGAAGGCATTCATCTGCGGCGCATAGCGCGACAACAGCCCCAGCAGTACCTCGCAGATCAGCAGGCTGGCGACCACCGGCGCACTGATGACCAGAATCTTGCCAAGCAGGCCATCGAGCACGGCCATCAGCAGCGCCAGGCTCATCTGGCAGGCCAGCCCCGGCGCGCATAACTGGTAGCTGCGGGCCATGGTCTCGACCATCAGGTGCAGCCCGCCCCCTTCGAGGTAGACCACCGCGGCGAACAGCTGGAGGAAGTTCGACAGCTCCGAGGTATCCACGCCGTTGGCCGGGTCGACCGTGCTGCTGAGCATCGCCCCGCGCTGGTTGTCGATCAGGTTGCCCATGCCGTGCAGCACCCAGAACGGCCAGCACAGCAGGCAGCCCAGCAGGATGCCGAGCCCGGCCTCGCCGACCAGCAGGCCGGCGAACGCCAGGCTGTCCAGCGCCGGCAAGGCAACACCCGCACTCGGCCAGAAACCCAGCGCGACCAGCACCAGCACCGCCTGGCGCGAAGCCCCGGTCAGCACCCCGCCATTGAGAAACGGCAGCATGAAGAAGATCGGCGCCCATCGCGCCGAGGCCACCAGCGCCGCCGCCAGCCAGGCGTGCAGATCGAAGAACAGCGTGACCGACACGGGGCCGTCAACCGAGCGCCAGGCGCATGATTTCCCGGCTGAACGCCAGCAGCGTCTCGCCGTACCAGCCCGCCAGCAGAAACAGGCAGGCCGAGACCGCCAGCAGCTTGAGGGCGAACGGCAGGGTCTGCTCCTGCAACTGGGTGACGGTCTGGATCAGGCCGACCACCAGGCCCACCACGGTGGCGGCGATGATCGGCCAGGCGACCAGCAGCAGGATCAGGTAAAGGGTCTTGTTGCCGGCATACACCAGGTCGTTCATCCGTCGGCGCTCACTCGTGCAATGCCAGGTACTGCCCGACCAGCCCGGTGGACAACAGGGCCCAGCCATCGAGCGCAACGAACAGCACCAGCTTGATCGGCACCGAGATGATCATCGGGCTCATCATCATCATGCCCAGCGCCAGCAGGATGCTGGAGATCACCAGGTCGACGATGACGAAGGGCAGGTACAGGTAGAAACCGATCTTGAAGGCGCTCTTGATTTCGCTCAGCGCATAGGCCGGCAGCAGGGCGAACAGCGAGGGTTCGGTTTCCTCGTCGGCCAACGCGGCGGCATCGGTGTTGCCGGCCCGCTGGGCCCGTTCGAAAAAGAACGCCAGCTCCGGGTCGGTGTAGCGGCGCAGATAGTCCTTGTAGCTGCCCAGGCCGTTCTCGCAGAACTCGACCAGCGCCTCGACGCTGTCGAAGCGCACCTGGTGATCCCGGTAGTAGGCATGACCCTGCTGCACCACCGGGCTCATGACGAACAGCGCCAGCAACAGTGCAATCGCGTTGAGGCTGATGTTCGACGGCACCTGTTGCAGGCCCAGGGCATTGCGCACAATCACGAAGACGATGGAGAACTTCAGGTAGCAGGTCCCCGCCGCCACCAGGAATGGCAGCAACGAGGCGAACGCCAGCAGCGCGATCAGCGACACATCATTGTTCACGGGCAGCCTCCCGACGGACTTCCTGCAACTCCACGCCCAACCCCTCGCCCACTTGCACCAGCTCGCCGCGGGCGAGCACCCGGCCGTTGGCGCGGATTTCGATCCGGCCCAGCACCGACGGTTCCAGTTCCAGCACCTGGCCCTCGATCAACGCCGCCAGTTCGGCCAGGCTGATGCGCTGCTCATGCAGCACGAACTCCAGGTGCACGGGCAGGTGTCCCAGCGCCGTGCCGGGTTCGGCTGGTGGGGTATCGGCAGGGTTGGGTGACAGGGTCATGTGCAGGCCTTGTTCGATAAGGGTGAACTCGCCGACCGGCTGGTCGGCGAGCAGCCATTGCCGGGTCAACCGGCTGATTCGCAATACGTCGCCGCTGGCAAGGATGGACAGCAGGGTCGATGGCACCCGGCTGTAGCCGAGCGTCATCCGCAGGCAATGCGGCAGATGCCAGAGCCAGGGGCTGAACGGCAGCGGCTGCGGCGGTCGCGGCCCGGCGGGCAGGCGCAACAGCCACAACGAACCCCGTGCCGTCACGAGGCGTGGCAGAGGCTGATCCCGCGCCGGCACGGTACTCACCACGACCGATGCCAACTGGGTGTAATCCAGTTCTGCCAGGCCAACCTCCAGCGGACGCACCAGGGCCTGAAACAACTCGACGATCCGTTCGATGGAGCACGGCGCCTTCAGCAGCGCGGACAATGTCGGCAGCAGGCCGGCAAGCCATTCACGGGCCTCGACCAGCCCCTGCCAGCCTCCCCCTGGGCCTTCGGCGTGGAACTGCAGATAGTCGGCCCCGGGCGGCGGAACCTGCAGGTCGGCCTGGCAACCCGCCTGGCGCCAACGCTCGACCCGGTGCCGGTACGCATAATCCAGCGGGTCGAGCCGGCGCAGCCTCGGCCACCGCTCCGTCACGCCGAGCGAGCCTGGTCATTTTCGGCCACACCGCCCAGCCGCCAGCCTGGCTGCCCGGCCTGCTCGAAGTGCCCCCTGAGCTGCTCGAACACCCGCCGGTCGGTCGCGCGGATCAACAACCCGGCTTCTCCGGTTTCGTCCCGGCTGACCAGCACCTGCCCCTGGGCACGTTCATTGTGGAAAGGCACCTGAAGTAAATCGCCACTCGCCTCATCGTCCTGTTCGCGCGACTCCGGCGCGGCGTCCTCATGCTGCCCGGACATCGCCGTCCGTTCGTCAGCCGCGCCCTCGAAAAATGCCTGGGCCAACGGGACCGGAGTATCCGGGCGCACCTGCGCCACACCCTGGGAGAGCTCGGCAGCCACCCGCAGGACAGCCTCCTCCTGCGCGATCTCTGCCGCTGCCAGGTCCTCTTCGGCCGCCTTCACCGCACGCTCTTCGACCGCAGCACCCTGCACCGGGGCGGCCAGCCCGTCACGAGGCGCACCCTCGATCCGGACAACCTCCCTCTCCCCACCGGGCACGCCTTCATCGCCCAGCCCGGCGCCGCTCGGCAGCACAGCCATCTCTGCGACTTTCCGTATACCCCCCCCCTCTGCCGGCCGGTCGCCCAGATCCGCAGGCTGACCGGCCGCCGCCATCGACAACGCGCCCGGACGGCGTGCCAGCCTCGGCTCAAGCACCGCCAGCAACAGGGCCACCCCTTCGGGTATCGCCTCCTCATCGAGAGGCTCCCTGTCCGGATCGATCCGTCCCGGCCATTCGAGCCCCTCGCCCGTGACAGGCTCGATCACAGGCAATACGGGGAAAATGCTGTTCATCGTCTGCTTCCCATCAGTTCATCGACTTCCGCTTCATCGCGACGCAACCGCTCCAGTTGCAACTCACGACTCAAGCGCCGCCGCACCACGGCGTACTTCGACTGCCTGCGCCGTATCAGCTCCAGCGCCTGCTGGCCTTGCCGTATCTGCCCGTCGAGCTGCGCGTGTTGCTCGTGCAGCGGCCGACGCTCCAGTGCCAGGAGCTGGATCTGCCGGCGAATCACCGCCTGGCGCCGCAGCGTCTCGCGCAGCTGCCAGGGGTCGAGCACGCAGTTGTCGGCACGATGACTGTCGAGCAATGCCCGCAACGACACCTCCTGCTCCTCCAGCGCCGCCCCTTCGCGCAGCAACTGTGCCCGACGCTGGCGCAGGCGCAGCAACGCGATCTCTTCCCGGCGCAGGCGCCAGGCCGTGAAGCCCAGCAGGCGGTCGATATCAGCCAATGAGCTCATGCAGGCTCCGCAGGGTTTCGTCCGCTCGGCTCGGCTGATCGGCGGCCTGGCGCAACCAGGCGTACAGGTCGTCGCGGCAGGCCATGGCCTGATCATTGGCCGCGTCGGCTCCCGGGCTGTACTCGCCCAGATCGAGGAACACCTGCAACGCCTCCAGGCGCGCCAGCACATCGCGGGTCGCGATCGCCAGGCGCCGGGTCGCTTCATCGGTTACCTGCAGCGCCACCCGGCTGGTACTGCGCAGCACATCGATCGCCGGGAAATGGCCCTTGGCGGCCAGGCTGCGGCTCAGATAGATATGCCCATCGAGGATCGAGCGGATCTCCTCGGCGATGGGGTCCGGTTCATCGTCACTTTCCAGCAGCACCGTGTAGTACGCGGTGATGCTGCCCTGCGCCGTGTGCCCGGGACGTTCGAGCAGGCGCGGCAAGGCATCGAACACCGAAGCCGGATAGCCGCGCCGCGCCGGCAGCTCGCCGGCTGCCAGGGCCAGGTCACGCCGGGCGCGGGCATAGCGGGTCAGCGAGTCGAGCAGCAGCACCACGCAGTGCCCCTGGTCGCGAAAGTATTCGGCGACCGCGGTCGCCTGCAGGGCCGCGTTGCAGCGGTCCACCGAGGACAGGTCGGAGGTCGCGTAGACCACTACGCAACGCGCCCGCCTGGGACTGTGGCGCAGGTGCTCGATGAACTCGGTCACCTCACGCCCACGCTCGCCGATCAGGCCGATGACGAACACGTCGGCCTCGGCATGGCTGATCAGCATGTTGATCAGCGTGGTCTTGCCCGAACCGGCCGCGGCGAAGATCCCCATGCGCTGGCCGACCCCGCAGGTCAGCAGGCCGTCGATCGCGCGGACACCGGTGATCAGCGGCGCACTCACCGGCCGCCGCTGCCGGTAGGACGGCGGGTCGGCATCCACCGGGTAATCCTCGCCGGCGAACCCCGCCGCCGGGGCCAGCCGCTCGACGATTGCACCGCGGGCATCGAGCACGCTGCCGAGCATCCCGGCACTGCAATACAGGCGCAGGGTCGAACCGGTCGGCACGATCATCGACTCGCGGGACAGCCCGCGCGCCTCGCCGAGCAGGCTGAGCACCACCACGTCGGGCTTGAAGCCGATCACCTGGGCCCGGGCCAGCAGCCCGGTCGAGGCCCAGTGCCGACGGACCTCGCAGACCTCGCCGATGGACACCCCCTGCAACGCCGCCTCGATCAGCGGACCGCTCAGGCGCCGCGGGTGCGCACCGCGGCGTTCGAGGCGCAGCATGCTCACTGGCGAATGATGCGGCATAGTTCCTCGGTGTCCTGCATGAACCCGTCGATCGCCTCGGCAAAGGACTGGTCGCTGGCCAGCGCCGGCTCGCCGAGCATCAGTCGCACCTCGAACTGCCCGTCGGCCTCGAACAGTTGCAATTGCCCGGTGCGGGCATCGGCGTTACCCCGCAACAGATAACGCAGCAGCGCTTCGGCACTGTAGGCGAAGGCCCCGGGGCTCATCTGCGCCAGCACGCTCCACAGCCAGACGTCGCCATCGATGACGTCGACGCGGATGTTGGGCTGCTCCTTCATTTCCAGTTCGATGGTGCTGTGGCCGTCGAAACTTCCCAGTTGCGCAGCGGTGCACCCGCTGTACAACAGAGCGGCCCGCAGGCGTTCGGCGATGTCCATATTCTGCATGGGTACTTTCCTTCAGAGGGTTTTGATGACATTGACGGAGATGGTTTCGCTGATCTCGCCGAACGACATGACGTCCAGCTCGCGAAATCGTCCTTCGACCAGTTTCTTGACATAGCGCCGCACATCCACCGAGCAGAGCAGCACCAGATCCTTCTGCGGCACGTGCAGGCCTTCCAGGCCCAGGCTCAGCCGATCGATCAGGTCCTCGGACTGCGCCGGCTCCAGGTTGAGAAAGCTGCCGCTGGAGGTCTGGCGGATGCCATGGCGCACCACGTCCTCGAACTCCGGCGACAGCAGCAGCACGCGCAGGTCGTTGCCATGGGCGAACTTGTTGCTGATGTAGCGCCCCAGGCCGCCACGCACGTGCTCGACCAGGGTGATGCTGTCCTTCTCCCGGGAGGCCCAATGGGCCAGGGATTCGAGAATCAGCTTGAGGTTGCGCACGGAGATCCGCTCGCCGACCAGGCGCTGGAGGATCTCGGCGATCTTCTGCACGGTGACGTGGCGATAGACCTCCTTGAGCAGGTCCGGGTAGCGCCCCTCCATTTCGTCGAGCAGCGCCTTGGTTTCCTGCACACCGAAGAACTCGGTGATGTTGCGCGCCAGCAGGGTCACCAGGCAGCGGTAGCATTCGTCATGGGCGGCACGCAGCCGATAGCCCAGCTCCGTCGCGGTGGCCCTGCCCGCGGCGGCGATCCAGATGCTTTCCAGGTTGTTGCTGTCGCGCCCGCGCACCAGCGGCAGGCCCATGGCGGCCAGTTCCGGCGAATAGTCGAGGACCCGCCAGTGATCGAAATGAATGTCGAACTGGTCGGCGCGCACCTCGTTGATCAGCACCGCCACCTGGTGGTCGGGCAGCACTTCGGAGGCCCGTAGCTGCGGCAACGGGATCTTCAGGCCGTAGTCGACGAAGAACTGGCTGCGAAAGCGCTCGGCGAGCCTGGCCGCACGCAACTCGGCCAGCCGCGCCGAGGGCACCAGCAGGATCAGCGCCACCGTCTCGGTAGCGATTTCATCGACGCTGTCCAGCAGCCCCAGTTCACCGTCAGCCGGCGCTTCGACCGGCGCCTGCGCTTCGCTCTGCCGGCTCTCGCCCGAGGCGACACGCGACTGGCGCCAACGCAGGAACACCACCAGCGCCAGCAGTGCGGCAATCACCACGAAGGTCGCCAGCGGAAAGCCCGGCAGCAGGCCGACGGCCACCGCCAGCAGGGCGGTGACGCCGACAACGAACGGGTTGGCGAACATCTGCGTGAGCATGTTGCGCCCCAGGTTGGCCTCGTCACCGTTGACCCGGGTGACGATGAAGCCGGCACCGATAGCGATCAGCAGCGCCGGGATCTGCGCCACCAGGCCGTCGCCGATGGTCAGCAGGGTGTAGATCGACAACGCCGCCCCGAAGTCCATTCCCTGTTGGCCGACGCCGATGGCGATGCCGCCGAGAAAGTTGACGAAGATGATGATGATCCCGGCAATCGCGTCGCCCTTGATGAACTTCATCGCCCCGTCGAAGGAGCCGTAGAGCTGGCTCTCGCACTCCAGCACGTTGCGCTTGTCGCGCGCCTGGTCGGCGTCGATGGCGCCGGCCTTGAGGTCGCCGTCGATGCTCATCTGCTTGCCCGGCATGCCGTCCAGGGAAAACCGCGCCGCCACCTCGGCCACCCGCTCCGAACCTTTGGTGATGACGATGAACTGCACGACAGTGACGATCGCGAAGATCACGAAGCCCACCACCAGGTTGTCGCCGATCACGAACTCGCCGAACGAGGCGATGATCTCGCCGGCATCCGCCTGGGTCAGGATCAGCCGGCTGGTGCTGATCGACAGCGCCAGGCGGAACAACGTGGTCAGCAGCAACAGGGCCGGAAAGGTGGAGAAGCCGAGGATTCGTTCGATGTAGAACGAGCCCATGAAGATCAGCAGGGAAATGACGATGTTCAGGCCGATCAGGAAGTCCACCAGCGGCGTCGGCAGGGGAATGATCAGCATCGCGATAATCATCACCATCAGCGACAGGATCAGCAGTTCGGGGCGGGCCGAAACCGCGCGCAGGAATCGATCGGGCATGGCCGGCTAGTTTCCAGTCTCGTCGAAAGGCCGGACGCCACGCCGCCGTTCGACCTGCTCATGGCCCAGGACGACATCGGCCAGGGCCAGGAACTGCTCGGCCAGTCGTGCCAGGGCGTCCTCGTCGGCGAACAGCTCGTGGGGCAGTCGCAGACAGGCCCGCCGCAGCACCTGCAACAATGCCGAACGCTCCCGGTACAGCGTCAGCAACACCCGTTCACCGAGCACCCCCGACAACAACTGGTCGAGTTCGCCGGGATGCCTGAGCACGCCGAAGAAAAACACCAGCCAGTCGGCCTCCTCGTCATTGCAGCGACACACCCGTTCGTCGCCCAGCACGCTGGCGACAAACGTGGCATCGGCCGAACGCAGGCGTTTCAGGTCGGTGAGCCGGGCCAGCAGGGGACCGAACTCCTGACGCGAGCAACTGGGGTCCTGGGCGGCGATGTCCGTCAGCAGGGCCGCCTCGATGAAGGCCAGTACCGTGGCCCGCCGCCCGGCGCCGAACAGGGCCACCCAGTCTTCGTAGCAGGTGACCGCGCCGGCTTCGCTCTCCAGGTAGTCCCGGTAGGCTTCACGCAACAGCCCCGCGCGCAGTTCCATCACCCGGCCAAACAAACGGGCTTTCAGGGCGCTGTTGATGCCGGCCTTGAGCCGCCGGGGCGAGGCCTGGGCCACCACCGTTTCGAGCAGCTGTTCCAGGCGCTGGCGCGTCGCGGCCTGCAGCCTGCTGCGGCGCAGCAGTTCGCGCAGAACCAGCACCAGGTCGCTGTCATCGGGAAACAACCCGCGGGCCGCCTGCAACAGCCACTCGACCGGCTTGTCCGTGGCCTTGGCCAGGGCCAGTACCTGCCGGGCCTTGGGCTGCACATCTTCGTCGAGAACCGCCTCGAAACTGTCCGGCCGGCTTTCGGCCTTGAGTTCGAAATGTCGGCGCTGGCGAAAGCCGGCCAGGGCCGCCGACATGTCGTCGCTCTTCTCGATGAAGCGCTGCAACAGTGCCACTGGATCCGCCTCCGCATCGCTCGGTTCGGCATCGGGTTGGGCCTGGGCATCCTGCCGGGCGGCATCGAGGCGGGCGAGCAGGGCCCGGCTCGAAACGGAATGGATCGAGACCATCAGCCGTCCACCGCCCGCATGAAGGCCCGGCGCACCATTTCCTGCTGTTCGACGCTCATCAGGCCCTTGCCCAGGTCCTGGGTGCTGGCCTGCAAGGCGCCGAGAATTTCCCGGGGCTGGATCAGGAACACCCGGGCGGTGTTCGCCGAACTGTCGACCCGGTAACGGAACAGCCCGCCAATCAGCGGGATCGAACCGAGCAACGGAATACGGGCGACCTGTTCGCGGTAATCGTCACGGGTGAAACCACCGACCAGCAGGCTCTTGCCCTGGGGCACCCGGGCAACCGTATTGATCCGGGTGCGCCCGACCACCGGCAACGCGCCAGCGTCGCCCGCGCTGCGCTCGACCTCGCTACCGTCCTCGATGTTCAGCGACATCTCGATTTCATCGGCGATGGCAAAGCGCGGCAGCACGCTGACCAGGGTCCCGTAGGTCACGCTCTGCAGATCGACACTGCGTTCGCCGAGCAGTTGGGTATAGAAGGTGCGGTTGTTGTCGAACAGCGCCGGTACGTTCTCCTGGGTCAGGATCACCGGCCGCGCCACCACATTGGCGCGGTTCTTCCGGGCCAGGGCCAGGATCCGGGCCATGAAGGAAACGCCATCCAGGGTGGTCACAGAACCGGCATTGAGCGACACCTGCAGTTGCGAGCCGACCTTGATCCCGCCTTGCCAGTTCACGCCGAGCTGGTTCAGTTCGTCCTGGTTCAGGTCGATGATCCACAGCGACAGCTCGACATGGCGCTTGGGCACATCCAGCGCCGCCACCAGGTTCTCGATGAAGCGCACCTGCTCGGGCAGCCCCTTGACCAGCAGGCTGTTGGTATCCGGGTAAGCCACCACCCGGATATTGCCGGCGGCGGCCTCCCGCGCCAGCACCCGGGGTGCGGTGGGGTCCTCCGGGGAAATCGGCGTCGCCAGCCCTTCCAGGGGAAACTGCGGCATGCGCAACGGGCTGCCGCCCACGGTCTTGACTTCGACCTGGGGCTCGACGCCGCCCGGCTCGCCCTTGAGCAGGCTCTCGATCACCGTGGCCATGCCGGGAATCGACACCTTGCGGTCGCGCTGTTCGTACTCGCGATCGCCGACGAAGGTATTGAGCAGATGGATCACGCCGATCCGCTGCTGGCCGAGCAGCAGTTCCGAAGGCCGGTTGTCCATCAGTTGCGCCGCCTGCATGACCAGGTCGACATAGATCGGCGGGCCGGACACATAGAAGGTCCGGCGCCCGTCGTTGCGCAACGGATAGCGCGCATCCTCGAGGCCCGACTGGCGCAGGAACTGCTTGAGGGTGTCGACGCTGATCACTCGCAGCGCCACCACCGAGCTTTTCACCTCGGCGGCGTCATACAGGTAGATGGCCTGGCCGTCGCTGTACCAGATCAGCCCCAGTTGGGCGACGATGCGGTCGAAGGTCTGGCGGGCCGAATGCAGCGGGAATTCGCCACTGATGCGCTTGCCGGCGGCCGCCTTGCTGACGATGATCGGTTTGCCCAACGGCGCCGACAGCGCGGAAAAAAAACTGCGCAGGCCCTCTTCGCGGGCCACGTAGTCGCCGCTCCCGGCGGGCGCGGCATTGACGCTCCAGCACAGCGGGCAGAACAGCAGCCAGGCACCGAGCCAGCGTCGCAACGTCCGCGCTGTCAATCCGGTTGCTCCACGAGATCGAGCAGCCGGCTCGGTGCGACGCCGAGCAGTTCGCGCACTTCCTTGGAGAAATGCGACGAGGAGGCATAACCGTATTCCAGTGCGACGTCGGTCAGCGAGCCACCGCCGCGGATCATCCGCAACAGCGCCTTGGCCGCGCGCCAGTCCCGCAGCTCCGGCTTGGCCGCGCCTCCCAGCGCCTGGTGGCACAGCCGCCGAAAATGCGAGACCGAAACCCCGTAGCGTCGGGCCAGGCCGATCAGTTTTTCGCTGGCGGTGCCCTGCTCCAGCAGGAACCGCACCAGCCAGTAGCTCGCGCTCTGGCGCAGCACGCTGGCGAATCGTCGATAGTCGGGATCGTCGCGCAGCGCCCGTTCGATGTACCACCGCTCCAGGCACGCCCGGCTGCGGCTCACCGCCGGCGGCATGGGCAGGACCGCCCAGGGTTGTGCGCACGGACGGTCGCGCTCGACGGTCACGCCCATGTCGATGAACACCTGCAGTTTCATCAGGCAAGTGCCGGGCAACGCCGCACTGCACCAGTCTCCGGAGACGACCCGCAACGCATTGCGCCCGACCACCAGGCCCTGCCAGCCGGGCGGCAGGTAGCCCCCCACCATCGACTCGTCGCAAGCCAGGCATGCACCGGCGTCGCCGGCCCGCACGAACGACACCCGTTGCGCGGAGACTCCTCCGGGACACGTCATCGCAAAGCGTTGATCAGCCTGCACCGTGTATTCCACCTGTCGTCGATCAGTCGCGGACGATGATGGCCCGATCCCCCTGCCAGATCATGATGAGAAGCTGATGGCCACCCGGCACGTCCGCGACAGTGGCATATGCCTTGCTACATCCCGACAAACCCTGGCCAACGGCGGCCGGGCTGCAAGGACAAAGACGTCGTAACCCGCCAGCGCCAGAGGCGTCGGCCGGGTGCGACGTTTTTTTTTGAAGAGTGAAACGCCGATGAACGAACTCCCCGCCTCCCCCCTCGCCTGGGTCAACGGCAGCGATGCGCCAGAGAAACCCAGCCTGGATCTCGGCTTCATGCCCCTGAGCGACTGTGCCTCGCTGGTGGTCGCCGCCACCCAGGGCTTTGCCCAGCCATACGGCCTGACCCTGAATCTCAGGCGCCAGCCGTCCTGGGCCAGTCTGCGCGACAAGCTGGTCAGCGGCGAACTGGACGCCGCCCACAGCCTCTACGGATTGATCTACGCCGTGCACCTGGGCATCGGCGGCAGCCCGGCCACCGATATGGCGGTGCTGATGGGCCTGAACCAGAACGGCCAGAGCATCAACCTCTCCCCGGCCCTGCAGAAGGCCGGCGTGACCAGCCCTGAAGCACTGGGCCGACACGCGCACCAGAATGGCGCAAGGCTGACCTTTGCCCAGACGTTTCCCACCGGCACCCACGCCATGTGGCTGTATTACTGGCTGGCCAGCCAGGGCATACACCCACTCAGGGACGTCAACAGCGTGGTGGTGCCGCCGCCCCAGATGATCACGCACCTGCGCGCCGGACGGATCGACGGTTTCTGCGTCGGCGAGCCCTGGAGCGACAGCGCGGTCAGGCAGGGCCTGGGCTTCACCCTGGCCACCAGCCAGACGATCTGGCCCGATCACCCGGAGAAGGTGCTGGGCTGCACCCGGGCGTTCGTCGAGCAGTACCCCAATACCGCACGGGCCCTGATGATGGCGGTGCTCGAAGCCAGCCGGTTCATCGAGCAGAGCCCGGAAAACCGCCGCAGCACGGCGCAACTGCTCAGCGGCAGCGATTATCTCGATGCGCCGCTGGAGCATATCCAGCCACGCCTGCTCGGCGACTACGAGGACGGCCTCGGCCAACACTGGCAGGATCCCCACGCCTTGCGTTTCCACGCAGCCGGCACGGTGAACCTGCCCTATCTGTCGGACGGCATGTGGTTCATGACCCAGTTCCGCCGCTGGGGGCTGCTGCGCGAGGATCCCGACTACCTCGGCGTCGCCCGCCAGGTGCAGCAACTGGAACTGTATCGCCAGGCCGCCGCCGCGCTGGGCATCGCGCACGGGCCTGAGGTGATGCGCAGCAGCCGCCTGATCGATGGCCAGATCTGGGACGGCAGCGACCCGGCCGGCTATGCCCGCAGTTTCCGGCTGCATGCCATGAGCGACGCGCCCGCCGCGTTCGCCCGTCACTGATCGGAGGCCTGAACATGCTGCGTATCCTGCTGATCAACGACACCGCGAAAAAGGTCGGACGCCTGCGGGCCGCCCTGGTCGAGGCCGGCTTCGAGGTCATCGACGAGTCGGGACTGACCATCGACCTGCCCGCGCGCGTGGAGAGCGTGCGCCCCGACGTGATCCTGATCGACACCGAATCCCCCAGCCGCGACGTGCTGGAACAGGTGGTGCTGGTCAGCCGCGACCAGCCCCGGCCCATCGTGATGTTCACCGACGAACACGATCCGGGGGTGATGCGCCAGGCCATCAAGTCCGGGGTCAGCGCCTACATCGTCGAAGGCATCCAGGCCCAGCGCCTGCAGCCGATCCTCGACGTGGCCATGGCCCGTTTCGAGAGCGACCAGGCGCTGCGTGCCCAATTGCAGGCACGGGACCAGCAGTTGGCCGAGCGCAAGCGCATCGAACAGGCCAAGGGCCTGCTGATGAAGATGAAGGACTGCAAGGAAGAGGAGGCCTACACGCTGATGCGGCGCCAGGCCATGAGCCGCCAGCAGAAGCTGATCCAGGTTGCCGAACAGATCATCGCCATGAGCGAACTGCTCGGCTGAAACACTCGCCGAGCTGGCCCGTCTCTTGCTTATTCGAGCCTGCAGGTAACCAACGGCGGTTGCCCCACTTTACGACAAAGACGTCGCCCACCCCTTTCGCGCCAGCGCAGCGGGTGGCGACGTCTTTTGCGTTTTGGTCCCGCAAATGGGGGCCAGTGGTGCAGCCGTGCAGGCGCATCACCGCCCCCTTGCGACAGCCCCCCTGAGACTCTTACCGCTGAGGTGCGTGATGAATGCAAGTTTCTGGAAGTCCGGCCATACCCCGACCCTGTTTTCGGCCTTTCTGTATTTCGACCTGAGTTTCATGGTCTGGTACCTGCTCGGCCCCCTCGCGGTGCAGATCGCCGCCGACCTGCACCTGACCACCCAGCAGCGCGGGCTGGTGGTGGCCACGCCGATCCTGGCCGGCGCGGTCCTGCGCTTCCTGATGGGCATGCTGGCCGACCGGCTGTCGCCCAAGACCGCCGGGATCATCGGCCAGGTCTGTGTGATCGTCGCGCTGCTGGGCGCCTGGCAACTGGGTATTCACAGTTATGAACAGGCGCTGCTGCTGGGGCTGTGCCTCGGCATGGCCGGTGCCTCGTTCGCCGTCGCCCTGCCCCTGGCCTCGCAGTGGTACCCGCCACAGCACCAGGGCAAGGCCATGGGCATCGCCGGCGCCGGCAACTCCGGCACGGTGTTCGCCGCACTGATCGCACCGCTGCTCGCGGCCTCCTTCGGTTGGAACAACGTGTTCGGTTTCGCCCTGATTCCGCTGCTCGCCACCCTGCTGCTGTTCACCCTGCTGGCCCGCAACGCCCCACAACGGCCCAAGGCCAAGTCCATGGGCGACTACATGAAAGCCTTGGGCGACCGCGACAGTTGGTGGTTCATGTTCTTCTACAGCGTGACCTTCGGCGGCTTCATCGGCCTGGCCAGCGCACTGCCCGGCTATTTCAACGACCAGTACGCCCTGAGCCCGGTGACCGCCGGCTACTACACCGCCGCCTGCGTGTTCGGCGGCAGCCTGATGCGTCCGCTGGGCGGTGCCCTGGCCGATCGTTTCGGCGGCATCCGTACGCTGCTCGGCATGTACGCCGTGGCCGCCACCTGCATCGCCGCCGTCGGTTTCAACCTGCCCGATTCCCATGCCGCCCTGGGGCTGTTCGTCCTGGCGATGCTCGGCCTCGGGGCCGGCAACGGCGCGGTATTCCAGCTGGTCCCCCAACGCTTCCGCCTGGAAATCGGCGTGATGACCGGGCTGATCGGCATGGCCGGCGGCATCGGCGGCTTCGCCCTGGCGGCCGGCATGGGCGCCATCAAGCAGAGCACCGGCAGCTACCAGTTGGCCTTGTGGCTGTTCGCCAGCCTGGGGGTGCTCGCCTGGTTCGGCCTGCACGGAGTCAAGCGGCGCTGGCGCACCACCTGGGGCTCGGCGGCCGTGACCGCGGCCAGGGTCTGAGCGGCCGATGGCTCTGCAACTGAGCTTTGCCCAGGCCAGCGCCACCGGCCCCCGCACGGAGAACCAGGACGCCGTGCGCCTGGTCACGCCGGCACCGGAGCTGGCGGCGAGCAAGGGTTATCTGTTCGCCATCGCCGACGGGGTCAGCCAGTGCGCCGACGGCGCGCTGGCGGCGCAGGCGACCCTGCAGGCGCTGGCACTCGACTATTACGCCACGCCGGCGACCTGGGGCGTGGCCCAGGCGCTGGACCGCCTGCTGCTGGCGCAGAATCGCTGGCTGCAGGCCAATGGCGGCGGACAACCGCTGCTCACCACCCTGAGCGCCGTGGTCTTGCGCGGACGGCGCTTCACCCTGGCCCATGTCGGCGATTGCCGGGTCTATCGCTGGCATGACGACCAGTTGCAGCGGATCAGCCAGGATCATGTCTGGGAACAACCGGACATGCAGCACGTACTCAAGCGCGCCCTGGGCCTGGACCAGCACCTGGTGGTCGACTATCTCGATGGCGAACTGCGCCAGGGCGAAAGTTTCGTCCTGCTCAGCGACGGCGTCTGGGCCAACCTCGGCGATGGGGCGATTGCCACTATCCTGCGTGAACAGCCCGAGCCGAATGATGCGGTGAAGACCCTGGTCAATGCCGCACACCTGGCCGGCAGCCAGGATAACGCCAGTGCGCTGCTGGTGAGGGTCGAGCAACCGGGGGAAAACAGTCTCGGTGACACGCTGATCCAGTTGCAGCAATGGCCGTTGCCGCCGCTGCTCAAGCCCGGCCAGTTCTTCGAGGGGTGGCAGGTCGACAGCCTGCTGGCGCAGAGCCGGCAATCGCTGCTCTACCGGGTGCGGGATGCCCAACAACAGCCCTGGTTGCTCAAGACCCTGCCCGCGAGCCGTCACGCCGAGCCCGACGCCGGCCAGGGGCTGCTGCTGGAGGAGTGGTTTCTGCGCCGGGTGGCCGGGCGCTGCTTTCCCGAAGTGCACCCTGCCCCGCAACGCCAGCACCTGTATTACCTGATGCGCGAATATCCGGGCCAGACCCTCGCCGAACGGTTCCGGCAGGTCGGGCCGCTGCCACTGGCGCAATGGCAGGAGCTGGCCAGGCGCACCCTGCAGGCGGTCGGCATGCTCCATCGGCGCAACATCCTGCACCGCGACATCAAGCCGCAGAACCTGCACCTGGGCAGCGATGGCGAGTTGCGCCTGCTGGATTTCGGCCTGGCCTATTGTCCCGGGCTGAGCGAAGCACCTGGCCCGGAACTGCCGGGCACCCCCGGCTACATCGCACCGGAAGCCTTCGACGGGCAGCCGCCGGACGTCCGCCAGGACCTCTACAGTGTCGGCGTCAGCCTGTTTCATCTACTGACCGGGCATTACCCCCATGGCGAGCTCGAAGCCTTCCAGCGCCCGCGCTTCGGTACGCCGGTCAGTGCCGCACGTTATCGCCCGGATCTTCCCGAATGGCTGGCCCACAGCCTGAATCGGGCGATCGCGGTGGATCCCTCGGAACGCTACGAGACGGCCGAGCAGTGGCTGCTGGAGTTGGAAAAAGGTGAGCGCAATGTGCTGGGCGTGCGCCCGCGACCACTACTGGAGCGCGAGCCGCTGAAAGTCTGGCGCACGGTGGCGCTGCTGTCGTTGCTGGCCAACCTGGCCCTGCTGCTCTGGATGCTGAAACCCTGAGCACTAAATCGCAGGCAAAGAAAAGCCCGGCCTGAGCCGGGCTTTTCACAACACCAGGCTAATTACTTAGCTTGGGCTTCAACGGAAGCTTCTACGCGACGGTTGATCGCACGGCCAGCTTCGGTGGCGTTGTCAGCCACTGGACGGGTCTTACCGTAGCCAACCGACTGAACGCGGCTAGGAGCGATACCGTCCTTGACCAGGATCTGCTTCACAGCGTCAGCACGACGCTGGGACAGCTTCTGGTTGTAGGCGTCAGTACCGATGCTGTCGGTGTGACCAGCAACCACGGTAGTGGTTTGTGGGTACTGCTTCATGAAGTCAGCCAGGTTCTGCACGTCGCCGTAGCTGTTTGGCTTGACCACTGCCTTGTTGAAGTCGAACTTCACGTCCAGCTCAACTTTGACCACTTCAGCGACTGGAGCTTCAGGAGCCGGAGCTGGCTCTTGAGCAACTGGAGCTGGAGCAGGTGCAGGAGCGACCTTGCCGCCGCTGCCACCGAAGTTCACGCCCAGGCCTACCAGAGCAGCGTAGTCCCACTTGCCGTTGTCCAGCTTGTAGTCGGCTTCAACGCCGGCACGAGCGTACAGGTTGTCGGTGATGTACCACTTGGCGCCAGCGCCGGTGGTCAGGAAAGTCGACTGGTCACGACCGGTGTGGCCGTCAGCAGCAACGTTGGTCAGGCTGCCGTGGGCAACGCCGCCTTCAACGTATGGACGGATTGCATCGCCAACGGTACCGAAGTGGTACTGACCTTTCAGGCCGAACTTGTCACCGCCCAGCTTCTGGCTGCCGGTGCCGTCGTTCGAACGGGTGTGGTTGGTCTTGTCGTAGGTCAGGTTGACCGATACGTCGTCGGTGATGAAGTAGCCCAGCGAAGCGCCTGGGTTGTAGCCGTCTTCGACGTGCTTGACGCTGTCGTTGTACTGCTTCTTGTAGAACAGCTCACCCTCGACTGCGCCTTGGCCTTGTGCCAGAGCGCCGAACGAAGTTGCGGCTACAAGTGTACCAACGGCAATGCCCAAGGTGTTTTTCAGTTTCATCCGTTAAATCCCCATCTGGTGATTGTGAATCAGTCCCCAAACCGGGGGACAACTCGGCGACAAGTCTAGCAGAACTTGCCTGAACGTAAGAGATATTTGCGTCCAACTAAGTTTCAGCAATGCCCGCAAATTTCTCACGCAATTTATCAAGCGCCCTCTTGTAGCGCATTTTCGTAGCACTCAGGCCCATGTGCATGATGTCGGCGATCTCCTGGAATTCCAGCTCTGCGACAAAACGTAGCACCAGGATTTCCCGGTCGATCGGGTTCACATGCACCAGCCAGCGGTCCAGACCACCCTTTTCTTCGGGCGCCGGCGTCTTCTCCTCGGAGGCCTCCTCGAGCGGATCGAGACTCAGGGCATCCATCAGGCGACGCTTGCGCCGCTCCTTGCGGTACTGGGTAATGCATTCGTTGTACGTGATGCTATAGAGCCATGTCTTGAACTTCGATTTACCCTCAAAGTTCTTGAGGCCATACAAGACCTTCAACATCACTTCCTGACAGACATCATCCGCATCACGATCGTTCCCTAAATACCTTGAACAAACGCTGAACAAAGTTCGTTGATAGCGCCGCATCAACTCTTCGTAGGCGCGCGTCACGTGAAACAGCTCCGCATGCGAACGCGCCACCAGCTCCTCATCGGTGAGCTCGCGGGGGTCGTAACGCATCGATAGCGATTGGGTTTTATTCAAAACGAGTCTTGCCGACAGTCAGGTCAATGGCCGCCGCGGCCCCGGGCTGGGGGCTTTTTGCGGCGGCATACATTAGCAGGGTTTGCCGGTTTAGCGGCTACTCACATGCTGTTCCAGCAGGATCCGATTGGAGAGAGAGACTAGCTCACCCTCGTCGGTCAGCAATGTGGTCTTAACCGTGCCGATCTCTTCGATCTGCCCTTCGACCTCGCCAACTCGCACTTGTTGCCCAACCTGGTACAACTCGCGCACATAGATTCCCGCCAGGATCTGCCCGGCAATTTCCCGGCTCCCCAGGCCCAGGGCCAGCGCCACGGCCAGACCAACGGTAATGAGCACGATCACGATCACATGGTTCAGCAGGTCGGTCTTGACCTCCAGCTGACTGATCGCCACCGAAATACTGATGATCACCACCAGGCCCTGGGCCACGCGCCCCAGGCCACTGGCATAATCCAGGCCGACGCCTTCGGCGGCGCCGCGCACCAGGCCGTTGACCAGTTGCGCCAGCAGCATGCCGACCAGCAGCACCAGCGCCGCACCGAACACCTTGGGCAGATACAGCGCCAGCATGTCGAGCGTCGCCGAAACCCGCTCCAGGCCCAGCGATTCCGCGGCGGAAACCAGGAAAATCAGCAGGATGAACCAATAGACGATCTTGCCGATCAGAGTCGAGATCGGCACCTGGATGCCCGCCCGGCCTAGCAGCTTGGTCAGGCCGGTACCGGCCATGAGGCGGTCCAGCCCCAGCTTGGCCAGCAGTTTGGACAACAGGGTATCGAGCAGCTTCGCCACGACGAAGCCCAGCAGTACGACCACCAGGGCGCCAAACAGGTTCGGGATGAAGTTCGCGACCTTCGTCCACAACGCTGTCATCGCCGTCACCAGACTCCGAGTCCAGAGATCAAGTTCCATATTCAATCAGCCTTATCCGCAGAGCGGGAACCAGGGGTACGACGAGAAACCGGCATCACATGGGCCGATCCATTGTTCAGGGCGATCATCAGCGCTTGCAGCCAGCGCCCCAGCAGACTGAAGAGATCGCCCGCGCCAACCTGGCGGTTGGCGGTTTTCAGCACACGGCCCAGGCACGCGTCGTCATCACGAGGTGTGGACGGCGAGGCCTTGAGCATGTCACGCAGAGACTGTTCAAACGGATCGTGCATAAGCACCTCTCGGAATGTCTTGAAAAGACGCGATCGGATTTTTCCGGGTCACATGCAACATCCTTCAGAGCCAGCGCAAACGACGAAACAGCCACCACTGCCCGAGCGCCACGGCGACGATCAGCAGGCAGGCGATGACAAAACCATAGGGGTCCTGGGAGCCCGGAATCCCGCCGACGTTGATCCCCAGGAGGCCGGTGAGAAAGCTCATCGGCAGGAAGATCCCGGTGATGATCCCGAAGCGGTACATGATCTTGTTCATGTGCTGGTTCAGGCGCCGGTCCTCGGCGTCAAGCAGCAGCCCCACGCGCTCGCGGGTCAGTTCGAGCTCCTCGAGATAGCGGGTCAGGCTGTTGTTCAATTCGTTCCAGTAGTCGGCATCGTCACTGGCGAACCAGGGCAGTTTGATCCGCGTCAACTGGCCGAAGATGTCCCGCTGTGGCGCCAGGAAACGCTTCAGTCCGGCGGCCCGGCGACGGATCTGCACGACCGCCCCATGCTCCGGGCAATACCGTTCGTCGGAATCTGCCTTTTCTTCCTCGGCATCGACCACTTCCGAAAGCTCGCCGATCAAATCCTGGACCTTCATCGTCAGGTGCTGGGCGATGTACAGGATGAGTTCGGAAGCGGTTTTCGGCCCCTGGCCCTCCTCCAGTTGCGCCAGCAACTCGTCGGTTGCCCGCAATGGCCGCAGGCGCAGGGAAATCACCCGGCTGGCCGAGGCGAAAATGCGTGCCGAGACCATGTCCTCGGGCTCGGCGCCCGGATTGAGGTTGACCCCGCGCAGGAACAGCAGCAATTCGCTGTCCGGCAACGGCAACAGGCGCGGGCGGGTGTTCTCCTCCAGCAGCAGGTTGCAGCTGAATTCACTCAGCCCGCTGGAATGACGCAGCCAGGTCCGGGTTTGTGGATGGCTGCGATCCCAGTGCAGCCAGAGGCTTTCCTCCGGCTGCAACTGCAGGTCATCCAGCTCGGTCCGAGCAATCGAGCGCGCACCACCCTTACCATCGAGAACCAGGGCATGGACCAGCCCCCATTGCGCGTTGTCTTCCTCGAACATCCCTACCCCTGTGGTCTACTGCGAAAAGTCATTCAGGCATCTTCAGCGGGCTGGGCGAAACGATGATCCCGTTGTTGTCCGCGTAAACGTATTCGCCCGGCCGAAATGTGACGCCGGCAAAGGTCACCGGCACATTCAGGTCACCGATACCGCGCTTGTCGGTCTTCATCGGATGGCTGGCCAGGGCCTGCACGCCCAGGTCGGTCTGCGCGATCACATCGACGTCGCGGATGCAGCCATAGACCACCAGACCTTCCCAACCGTTCTTCGCCGCCTTCTCGGCCAGCATGTCCCCGAGCAGTGCGCGACGCAGCGAGCCCCCACCATCGACGACCAGAACCTTGCCGCGGCCATCGACCTCGACCTGTTCCTTGACCAGGGAGTTGTCCTCGAAACACTTGATGGTCACGATCTGCCCCCCGAAGGAATCGCGACCACCGAAGTTGCTGAACATCGGCTCAAGCACCTGTACCTGATCCGGATAGGCATCGCACAGGTCGGGAGTGACGTAATGGTTCATGGACTAACTCCTGTAGGTGAGAGACCGCAATCGAGGCGCCCATCCTCCCCGGCACCTCTTGAAAGAAACGCTCTGCCCGGCCGATTGTTTAGACAATGACCAGAAATGCTCAATGCGTCATATGTTAGCCGCAACGCCCCTGAAGCGGAATGCCCTTGTCAGAGCGCTTGCTGAACCTCGCCTGACTGAGGCGCCATAAAAGCCTGCTGATCACGCAACCAGTCAGCCACCAAAGGCCATACCTCGGCCTGGGCCGGCTTGCTGACCAGCATCTCGACGTGGCCGAATTCCGAACTGAACCCGGCCTCCCGGCCCAGGCAGATGAAGCGCTTGAGGGGCGAGCCGATCTGCTCGAACAATTTGCGGCAGGCCCAGGCCGGGTCCTGCCGGTCGCCGTCGGCGCTCACCGCCAGCACCGGCACGTCGACCTCCGCCAGGCCCTCCCACCAATTGCGCTCCTTGTCGCCGAAACGGCCGAACAGGCCGTACCAGCGCATGCTTTCCAGGGCCAGGCCGATCGGCTCGTCCTCCGGGCCGCGCTTGAGGCGCGAACCGGACAGGTGGGGAAAGCGCTTGAGCAGAAAACGCCCGCTCCACTCCACCGGTGGAATCTTCAGCGGCCAGTAGTTACGGCTGACCTGGCAACCGAACAATGCCGCCGAAGCCACCGCCGGCGCGCCCAGGTATTGGCCGCCGAGGGCCGCCGCCAGGGTCGTGCCGCCGAGGGAATGGCCGATCCAGTGGGGAACCTGGCCACTCTGTTCACGGACGAAGGCAGCGATCGCCGGCAGATCGTAGCGGGCGTAGTCGGCCACGCGATTGCGGCGATAGTCCTGGTTGCGCACGGAAAGACCATGGCCGCGCATCTCCGGCACCCAGACATCGAACCCGGCACGCGCCAGGTAGGCGCCCAGGCCAATGCCCTTGGGCGAGAACCAGAAGCGCCGGTTGGAGAAACTGCCATGCAGGAGAATGACCGGCACGCCACGGGCCTGCGGTTCGTCGGCCAGGCCCAGGCGGGTCACCGCCAGCTCGACCGAGGCATCGGGGCTGTTGCCCGGTTTCAAACGATAGACGTCTTCGCTCAGATCGCCACGACGCTCGGCGCTGAGCAAAGCCACCGGAAAAAGATCACTGCTGCTTTGCATAAGGCTCTTGCACAAAAAAGGGCGATGCCGGCATGGCTTCGCCCCATGTAATACCCAGACCGACCTATCTCGCGTGCCCCTGTAGGAGCAGGGCTTGCCCGCGAAGAGGGCCTTGAGCCCGCTAAAAGCTTCGCAGGCAAGCCCTGCTCCTACAGGTGGCGCGCCCCACAGGGGGGGCGGCGCGAGATCGGCTGGCGATTTACGCCTGGCCTTCAGCCAGGAAGAACCAGGTTTCCAGCACGGTATCCGGGTTCAGGGACACGCTTTCGATGCCCTGCTCCATCAGCCAGCGCGCCAGGTCCGGGTGGTCGGACGGGCCCTGGCCGCAGATGCCGATGTACTTGCCGGCCTTGTTGCAGGCCTGGATGGCATTGGACAGCAGCTTCTTCACCGCCGGGTTACGCTCGTCGAACAGGTGCGCGATGATCCCGGAGTCACGGTCCAGGCCCAGGGTCAGCTGGGTCAGGTCGTTGGAACCGATGGAGAAGCCGTCGAAGTGCTCGAGGAACTCGTCGGCCAGGATCGCGTTGGATGGCAGCTCGCACATCATGATCACCCGCAGGCCGTTCTCGCCGCGGGCCAGGCCGTTGGCCGCCAGCAGTTCGACCACCTGGCTGGCTTCGCCCAGGGTACGGACGAACGGCACCATGATCTCGACGTTGGTCAGGCCCATCTCGTTTCGCACACGCTTGAGCGCACGGCACTCGAGTTCGAAGCAGTCACGGAACGAGTCGCTGATGTAGCGTGAGGCACCACGGAAGCCCAGCATCGGGTTTTCTTCTTCCGGCTCGTAGAGCTTGCCGCCGATCAGGTTGGCGTATTCGTTGGACTTGAAGTCCGACAGGCGCACGATGACCTTCTTCGGCCAGAACGCCGCCGCCAGGGTACTGATGCCCTCGACCAGCTTCTCGACATAGAAGCCGACCGGATCGTCGTAGCCGGCGATGCGCTTGTCGACGCTGTCCTTGATCTCCGACGGCAGGCCGGCGTAGTTGAGCAGCGCCTTGGGGTGCACGCCGATCATGCGGTTGATGATGAACTCCAGGCGGGCCAGGCCCACACCGGCGTTCGGCAGTTGCGCGAAGTCGAAGGCGCGGTCCGGGTTGCCGACGTTCATCATGATCTTGAACGGCAGTTCCGGCATGGCGTCGACGGAGTTCTTCTTGATGTCGAAGCCCAGTTCGCCTTCGAAGATGTAGCCGGTGTCGCCTTCGGCGCAGGAAACGGTCACGCCCTGGCCGTCCTTGAGCAGTTCGGTGGCGTTGCCGCAACCGACCACTGCCGGAATCCCCAGCTCACGGGCGATGATCGCCGCGTGGCAGGTACGGCCGCCGCGGTTGGTGACGATGGCGCTGGCGCGCTTCATCACCGGCTCCCAGTCCGGGTCGGTCATGTCGGAGACCAGCACGTCGCCGACCTGGACCTTGTCCATCTCGGTCACGTCGCGAATGATGCGGACCTTGCCGGCACCGATGCGCTGGCCGATGGCACGGCCCTCGACCAGTACGGTGCCCTTTTCCTTGAGCAGGTAGCGCTCCATGACGTTGGCGCTGGCACGGCTCTTCACGGTTTCAGGGCGGGCCTGCACGATGTACAGCTTGCCGTCGTCACCGTCCTTGGCCCATTCGATGTCCATCGGGCACTGGTAGTGCTTCTCGATGATCATCGCCTGCTTGGCCAGTTCGCTGACCTCCGCGTCGCTCAGGCAGAAACGCGCGCGATCGGCCTTGTCGACCTCGACGGTCTTGACCGAACGACCGGCCTTGGCCTCGTCGCCGTAGATCATCTTGATCGCCTTGCTGCCCAGGTTGCGGCGCAGGATCGCCGGGCGACCGGCAGCCAGGGTACTCTTGTGGACATAGAATTCGTCCGGGTTCACCGCGCCCTGCACGACGGTTTCACCCAGGCCGTAGGCGCCGGTGATGAACACCACGTCACGGAAGCCCGACTCGGTGTCGAGGGTGAACATCACGCCGGCGGTGCCGGTTTCCGAACGGACCATGCGCTGCACGCCAGCCGACAGGGCCACCAGCTTGTGGTCGAAGCCCTGGTGCACGCGATAGGAAATGGCGCGGTCGTTGAACAGCGAGGCGAAGACTTCCTTGGCCGCGCGGATGACGTTGTCCACGCCACGGATGTTCAGGAAGGTTTCCTGCTGGCCGGCGAAGGAAGCGTCCGGCAGGTCTTCGGCGGTCGCCGAGGAGCGCACGGCCACGGCCATGTCCGGGTTGCCCGCCGACAGGGTGGCGAAGGCGGCGCGGATTTCGCTGTTGAGGCGCTCGGGGAACTCCGCTTCCATGATCCACTGGCGGATCTGGGCGCCGGTTTTGGCCAGCGCATTGACGTCATCGACATCCAGCGCGTCGAGCGCGGCGTGGATGCGGTCGTTCAGGCCACTCTGTTCGAGAAAATCGCGATACGCCTGAGCCGTAGTGGCAAAGCCGCCGGGAACCGATACACCGGCGCCCGCGAGGTTACTGATCATCTCGCCAAGGGATGCGTTCTTGCCCCCTACGTGCTCCACATCATGGACGCCGAGCTTATCGAGGGAAACTACGTACTCTACCAAGGTGATCTCTCCACTGACTGTGTTGGATGAAGCTCAGGGCGGGCCAAATTCAATGGCTGGTCGATCCGCTCTGTGGCCTGGACCTGGAAAATAAGTGAAAATGCCAGCCATTCCAGGCCGGCAAATCCTGCCTATCATATCCAAGAATCGTCATCAGCTTAAGGCCCAAGGTGCAAATGAAACGATCTGCTTTCTTTATCTCCGATGGCACCGGCATCACCGCCGAAACCCTGGGTCAAAGCCTGTTGGCGCAGTTCGAGAACATTACCTTCGCCAAATCCACGCAACCGTACATCGACAGCGTGGACAAGGCCCGGGCCATGGTCCAGAAGATCAACAGTGCCGCCGAGCGGGACGGTTTCCGCCCGATCATCTTCGACACCATCGTCAATCAGGACATTCGTGAGATTCTCGCCACGTCCAATGGTTTCATGATCGACATATTTTCCACCTTCCTCGCCCCGCTGGAGCAGGAGTTGAGCGAGCACTCCTCCTACTCCGTGGGCAAATCCCACTCCATTGGCGGCAACTCCAACTACATGGAACGGATCGAGGCGGTGAACTTCGCCCTCGACAACGACGATGGCGCCCGCACCCACTACTACGACAAGGCCGACCTGATCCTGGTCGGCGTGTCGCGCTGCGGCAAGACGCCGACATGCCTGTACATGGCGATGCAGTTCGGCATCCGGGCAGCCAACTACCCGCTGACCGAGGAAGACATGGAGCGCCTGCAACTGCCGACCGCCCTGCGTGCCCACCAGCACAAGCTGTTCGGCCTGACCATCGACCCCGACCGCCTGACCGCGATCCGCAACGAACGCAAGCCCAACAGCCGCTATTCGAGCTATGCCCAGTGCGAATTCGAGGTGCGCGAGGTGGAAAACCTGTTCCGCCGGGAAAACATTCCGCACATCAACTCCACGCATTTTTCCGTGGAGGAGATTTCGGCGAAGATCCTCGTGGAGAAAGGCGTGGAGCGGCGGTTCAAGTAGGGTTCCCGCAGGTCTGGTGGCAGGGTAAACCGCATTCGCGGGCAAGCCCGGCTCCTACAGACGCCGATCCCTGCGGGAACCGGGCCTGCCCGCGAACAGACTCCTACAGGGACCACCGGACTCAGAACGCGTCGCCCGGCACCCGCACCCAGCCTTCCATCAGCACCCGCGCGCTGCGGCTCATGATGGCCTTGACCACGGTCCATTCACCGTCGGCCTGGGTGGCCTCGGCACCGACCCGCAGGGTTCCCGACGGGTGGCCGAAACGCACCGAACTGCGCTCGCCGCCGCCCGCCGCCAGGTTCACCAAAGTCCCGGGAATCGCCGCCGCCGTGCCGATAGCCACCGCCGCGGTGCCCATCATGGCGTGGTGCAGCTTGCCCATCGACAGCGCCCGCACCAGCAGGTCCAGGTCACCAGCCGCCACCGCCTTGCCACTTGATGCGGTATAGCTGGCCGGCGGCGCGACGAAGGCGACTTTCGGCGTGTGCTGACGCTTGGCCGCCTCGTCAAGGCGCCCGATCAGCCCCATGCGCAGCGCACCATGGGCACGAATGGTCTCGAACATCGCCAGGGCCTTGGGATCGCCGTTGATGTCGCCCTGCAGCTCGGTACCGGTGTAGCCGATATCCGCGGCATTGACGAAAATCGTCGGGATCCCGGCATTGATCAGGGTCGCCTTGAAAGTGCCGACACCCGGTACCTCCAGGTCATCCACCAGATTGCCGGTGGGAAACATCGAACCACCGGCGCCCTCCTCCTCGGCGGCCGGGTCCATGAACTCCAACTGCACCTCGGCGGCCGGAAAGGTCACGCCATCGAGCTCGAAGTCGCCGGTTTCCTGCACCTGACCGTCGGTGATCGGTACATGGGCGATGATGGTCTTGCCGATGTTCACCTGCCAGATCCGCACCACCGCCACGCCGTTGCGCGGAACCCGCTCGGCACCCACCAGGCCGGCATTGATGGCGAACGAGCCGACCGCCGCCGACAGGTTGCCGCAGTTGCCGCTCCAGTCGATGAACGGTTTGTCGATCGACACCTGGCCGAACAGGTAGTCGACGTCGTGGTCGGCCTTGATGCTGCGTGACAGGATCACCGTCTTGCTGGTGCTGGAGGTCGCCCCCCCCATGCCGTCGATCTGTTTTTCATAGGGATCGGGGCTGCCGATGACCCGCAGCAACAGCGCATCACGCGCCGCACCGGGCAACTGCGCCGCCTCGGGCAGGTCGTTGAGGTTGAAGAACACTCCCTTGCTGGTGCCGCCACGCATGTAGGTGGCGGGGATCCTGATTTGTGCTGCGTGGGTCATGAAGCCTCCTGCGGGGCCTGCACACCTGGGTTGCGCGGCAGGACCGGAATGGGTTCGCACTCTTCTGTCAGCTTGCGCTCGCCGACTGGAGGAAGTCCTGGGCAAAACGCTGCAACACGCCGCCCGCCTCGTAGATCGACACCTCCTCGGCGGTATCCAGGCGGCAGGTCACCGGCACTTCGACCCGCTCACCGTCCTTGCGCCGGATGACCAGGGTCAGCGTCGCCCGTGGCGTCCGCTCGCCGATCACGTCGAAGGTCTCGGTGCCGTCGATACCGAGGGTCTTGCGATCGGTGCCCGGCTTGAACTCCAGCGGCAACACGCCCATGCCCACCAGGTTGGTGCGGTGGATGCGCTCGAAGCCTTCGGCGACGATCGCCTCGACCCCGGCCAGCCGCACGCCCTTGGCCGCCCAGTCACGGGACGAGCCCTGGCCGTAGTCGGCACCGGCGATGATGATCAGCGGCTGCTTGCGCTCCATGTAGGTCTCGATGGCCTCCCACATGCGCATGACCTTGCCTTCCGGCTCGACCCGCGCCAGGGAACCCTGCCTGACCTTGCCGTTCTCCTGGACCATTTCGTTGAACAGTTTCGGGTTGGCGAAGGTGGCGCGCTGGGCGGTGAGGTGGTCGCCGCGGTGGGTCGCGTAGGAGTTGAAGTCTTCCTCCGGCAGGCCCATTTTCGCCAGGTACTCGCCGGCCGCGCTGTCCAGCAGGATGGCGTTGGACGGCGACAGGTGATCGGTGGTGATGTTGTCCGGCAGCACCGCCAGCGGGCGCATGCCCTTGAGCGGCCGGGCCCCGGCCAGGGCGCCTTCCCAGTACGGCGGACGACGGATGTAGGTGCTCATCGGCCGCCAGTCATAGAGCGGCTCGACCTTCGGACCGTTGTCCTCGTGAATGGCGAACATCGGCGTATAGACCTTGCGGAACTGCTCGGGCTTGACCGACGCCTTGACCATCGCATCGATTTCCTCATCGCTCGGCCAGATGTCCTTGAGGCGGATTTCCCTGCCCTCGGCATCCCGGCCCAGCACGTCCTTCTCGATGTCGAAGCGGATGGTACCGGCGATCGCGTAGGCCACCACCAGCGGCGGCGACGCCAGGAACGCCTGCTTGGCGTACGGGTGGATGCGCCCGTCGAAGTTGCGGTTACCCGAGAGCACGGCCGTGGCATAGAGGTCACGGTCGATGATTTCCTGCTGGATCGCCGGGTCCAGCGCACCGGACATGCCGTTGCAGGTGGTGCAGGCGAAGGCCACCACGCCAAAGCCCAATTGCTCCAGCTCCCCGGTCAGCCCGGCTTCATCCAGGTACAGCGCCACGGCCCGGGAGCCCGGTGCCAGCGATGACTTGACCCACGGCTTGCGGGTCAGGCCCAGCCGGTTGGCGTTGCGCGCCAGCAGGCCGGCGGCGATGACGTTGCGCGGGTTGCTGGTATTGGTGCAACTGGTGATGGCGGCGATGATCACCGCGCCGTCGGGCATCTGCCCCGGCACTTCGCTCCACTGCCCGGCGATGCCCCTGGCCGCCAGGTCGCTGGTGGCGACCCGGGCGTGGGGGTTGCTGGGCCCGGCCATGTTGCGCACCACCGACGACAGGTCGAACTGCAGGCCACGCTCGTACTGCGCGCCCTTGAGGCTGTCGGCCCACAGGCCGCTCTCGCGGGCGTAGGTCTCGACCAGTTGCACCTGCGCGTCTTCACGGCCGGTAAGTTTCAGGTAATCGATGGTCTGCTGGTCGATGTAGAACATCGCCGCCGTGGCGCCGTACTCCGGGGCCATGTTGGAAATGGTCGCGCGGTCGCCCAGGGTCAGCGCACTGGCGCCTTCGCCGAAGAACTCCAGATAGGCCCCGACCACCTTCTGCCTGCGCAGGAACTCGGTCAGCGCCAGCACCATGTCGGTGGCGGTGATACCCGGCTGCAGCTTGCCGGTCAGTTCGACGCCGACGATCTCCGGCAGGCGCATCCAGGAGGCCCGCCCGAGCATCACGCTCTCGGCCTCCAGGCCACCGACACCGATGGCGATCACGCCCAGCGCATCGACATGCGGGGTGTGACTGTCGGTACCGACGCAGGTATCGGGAAAGGCCACGCCATCACGCGCCTGGATCACCGGGGACATCTTCTCCAGGTTGATCTGGTGCATGATGCCGTTGCCCGGCGGAATCACATCGACGTTCTTGAAGGCCTTTTTGGTCCAGTCGATGAAATGGAAACGGTCCTCGTTGCGACGGTCCTCGATCGCACGGTTCTTGGCGAACGCATCCGGATCGAAGCCGCCGCACTCCACCGCCAGCGAGTGGTCGACGATCAGTTGGGTCGGCACCACCGGGTTGACCTGGGCCGGATCGCCGCCCTGGGAGGCGATGGCATCGCGCAGGCCGGCCAGGTCCACCAGGGCGGTCTGGCCGAGAATGTCGTGACAGACCACCCGGGCCGGAAACCAGGGGAAGTCCAGGTCGCGCTTGCGCTCGATCAGTTGTTTGAGGGAGTCGGTCAGCGTCGCCGGCTCGCAGCGGCGCACCAGGTTCTCGGCCAGGACCCGGGAGGTGTAGGGCAACGTGGCGTAGGCCCCGGGCTGAATCGCATCGACCGCCGCGCGGGCATCGAAGAAGTCCAGGTGACTGCCGGGCAGCGGTTTGCGGTATTGGGTATTCATGGTCTGGGACTCGATCACGGTAAGGTCAAAGGCACACACGGCTTGTCGACCCTGCCTCTTTAGGAGCCGGGCTTGCCCGCGAATAAGGCCTTGAGGCCGCTGAAAGCTTCGCGGGCAAGCCCGGCTCCTACAGGAAAGGGGCCGCCCCAGGTCGTGCGTTCTTCGGTCAGCGACGCTCGATTGGCACGAACTTGCGCTGCTCGACGCCGGTGTACTCGGCACTCGGACGGATGATGCGGTTGTTGGCACGCTGTTCGAACACGTGCGCCGCCCAGCCGGTCAGGCGCGAGCAGACGAAGATCGGTGTGAACAGCTTGGTCGGGATGCCCATGAAGTGATACGCCGAGGCATGGTAGAAGTCGGCGTTGGGGAACAGTTTTTTCTGCTCCCACATGGTCTTGTCGATCGCCTCGGATACCGGGAACAGCACGGTATCGCCCACCTCATCGGCGAGTTGCCTGGACCAGCCCTTGATCACCTCGTTGCGCGGGTCGCTGTCCTTGTAGATCGCGTGGCCGAAGCCCATGATCTTGTCCTTGCGCGCCAGCATGCCGAGGGTACCTTCGATGGCCTCCTGGGCCGAGGCATAGCGTTCGATCATTTCCATCGCCGCCTCGTTGGCGCCGCCGTGCAACGGGCCACGCAGCGAACCGATGGCCGCGGTGACGCAGGAGAACAGATCGGACAGGGTCGAGGCACAGACCCGCGCGGTAAAGGTCGAGGCGTTGAATTCGTGCTCCGCGTAGAGGATCAGCGACACGTCCATCACCTTGCGATGCAGCTCGCTCGGCGCCTTGCCGTGCAGCAGGTGCAGGAAATGTCCGCCCAGGGACTCCTCGTCGGTCATGCAGTCGATACGCTTGCCTTCATGACTGAAGCGATACCAGTAGCACATGATCGCCGGGAAGGCCGCCAGCAGGCGGTCGGTGGCTTCATGCTGGCGGGAGAAATCGCCTTCGGGCTCGATGTTGCCCAGGAAGGAACAGCCGGTACGCATCACGTCCATCGGGTGGGCGTCGGCCGGAATGCGCTCGAGCACCTCTTTCAGTGCCTGGGGCAGGTCGCGCAGGGTGCGCAGCTTGCCCATGTAGGCCGCCAGCTGGGTGGCGTTGGGCAATTCACCGTACAGCAGCAGGTAGGCGACTTCCTCGAAGCGCGCCTCGGCCGCCAGCTCGCGCACGTCATAACCGCGATAGGTCAGGCCGGCACCGGCCTGGCCCACGGTGGACAGGGCAGTTTGTCCGGCAACCTGGCCACGCAGGCCGGCGCCACTCAGTACTTTTGCTTCAGCCATTGTCTTCTCCAATTCTTGATTTTGTCGGGAACCTGGCAACAGAAGGAATGCTTCAGCCCTTCTTCTGGGCGAACAGCGCATCGAGCTTCTGCTCGAAGGCGTGGTAGTCGATACGATCGTAAAGCTCCATGCGGGTCTGCATGGTATCGATCACGCTCTGCTGGGTGCCATCGCGACGAATCGCGGTGTAGACGTTTTCCGCCGCCTTGTTCATGGCGCGGAACGCCGACAGCGGGTACAGCACCAGCGACACATCGACGGACGCCAGTTGCTCGGTGGTGTACAGCGGTGTCGCACCGAACTCGGTGATATTGGCCAGGATGGGCGCCTTCACCCGGTTGGCGAACAGCTTGTACATCTCGAGCTCGGTGATGGCTTCCGGGAAAATCATGTCGGCACCCGCCTCGATGCAGGCGGCTGCGCGTTCCAGGGCGGCCTCCAGGCCTTCCACCGCCAGCGCATCGGTACGCGCCATGATCACGAAGCTGTCGTCGATACGGGCATCGACGGCCGCCTTGATACGGTCGACCATTTCCTGCTGGGACACGATTTCCTTGTTCGGCCGGTGACCGCAGCGCTTGGCGCCGACCTGGTCCTCGATATGGATCGCCGCCGCGCCGAACTTGCTCATCGAGCGCACGGTACGCGCGACGTTGAACGCCGAGGAGCCGAAACCGGTGTCGACATCCACCAACAGCGGCAGGTCGCAGACATCGGTGATGCGCCGCACGTCGGTCAGCACGTCGTCCAGGCCGCTGATCCCCAGGTCAGGCAGGCCGAGGGAGCCGGCGGCAACCCCGCCACCCGACAGGTAGATCGCCTTGAAACCGGCGCGCTTGGCCAGCAGGGCGTGGTTGGCGTTGATCGTGCCGACCACCTGCAGTGGATGTTCGCTGGCGACCGCATCGCGGAAACGCTGACCGGGCGTGTTTTTGTTGGAACCCTGACTCATGACTCACCTCGTGGAGTGGCTGTCGGTTTCGCGCCGTCCTGGTAGTGACGCGCAATATTGCGTTTCGAGGCGCCGATGTGACGGCGCATCAACAGTTCGGCCAGTTCGCCGTCGCGATCGGCGATGGCATCGAGAATCCGATGGTGCTCGGCAAAGGCCTGGCGTGGCCGGTTGGGTGTCGCGGAAAACTGGATGCGGTACATGCGCACGAGCTGATAGAGCTCGCCGCAGAGCATCTGGGTCAGGGTCCGGTTGCCGGCGCCCTGGATGATCCGGTAGTGGAAGTCGAAGTCGCCTTCCTGCTGGTAATAGCCGACACCCGCCTGGAACGCCGCATCACGTTCGTGGGTGTGCAGCACCTGGCGCAGTTCCTCGATCTCTTCACGGGTCATGCGCTCGGCGGCGAGGCGGCAGGCCATGCCTTCGAGGGATTCGCGGATTTCGTAGAGTTCGATCAGTTCGGCATGGCTGAGCGAAACCACCCGCGCCCCGACATGGGGCACCCGCACCAGCAGGCGCTGCCCTTCCAGGCGATGGATGGCCTCCCGCAACGGGCCACGGCTGATGCCGTAGGTGCGGGCCAGTTCCGGCTCGGAGATCTTGCTGCCGGGGGCGATCTCGCCCTTGACGATAGCGGCCTGGATACGCCGGAAGACGTTCTCGGACAGGGTTTCCGAATCCTCCTGGGGAGTCGGCAGCGGCTCCAGATTCTCCAGCATATTGTCGACACCTTTAAAATCGATGACGGTAAAACTAGCCAATCAGGCTGTCACAGTCAAAGAATTAATCGATATTGTCGACAATAGTCTAAGAGCCCTGAAAAATACCGGAGCGTGACAAGGACAGCCGCCCCGGCGCTGGCGCCATAAAACCAGCATGTTAGAATGCCGCGCGCATCTGACGATGCCATGCCTGTCATCTTCATCCGACAGACGCACGAGGAAGCTTGCGCGGTATTGCCAGTCACCTTGAATACGCGCCAGGACTTATGAGACTCAAGCCCTACCCTCTACTGCTTTTGTTCCTTCTCTGCCTGCCGGGCCTCGGCAGCGCGGCCGAAAAGACCGTGTACGGGCTGAACGAGTACGCGACCCTGGGCGGTATCGACCTGGAGGTCGCGGCCAAGCTCGACACCGGCGCCAAGACCGCCTCCCTCAGCGCCCGTGACATCAAACGCTTCAAACGCAACGGCGAGAGCTGGGTACGCTTCTACCTGGCCATCGACACCGCCCACTCGCACCCCATCGAACAGCCGCTGGCCCGGGTCAGCAAGATCAAGCGCCGCTCCGGCGACTACGACCCGGATGAGGACAAGGCCTATACTGCCCGCCCGGTGATCACCCTGAATGTCTGCATGGGCAGCGCCTTGCGCACCATTGAAGTGAACTTGACCGACCGAAGCGCTTTCCAATACCCGCTTCTGATTGGCTCCGAGGCGCTCAAGCGCTTCGATGCGCTGGTAGACCCCAGCCTTAAATACGCTGCCGGCAAACCCGCCTGCACCGCCGACGCTCTAACCGCCGAGTAATTCGCATGCGTTCTCTTACCCTCCATCTGAAAGTCCTGATCGCTGTCCTGGTGGTACTGGGGATTTCGGTCACGGCCTATCAGATTTTCGTGCTGGGGATTCCGGTCACCGAAGATGCCACCGACGACCTGTGGAACATCGACGCCAAGGTCGAGTTCGTCGCCGCCAGCAAGGACCCGGTGAAGATCCAGATGTTCGTGCCGCCGCTGAGCCGCGACTACGTGAGCCTCAACGAGAGTTTCATCTCCAACAATTACGGGGTCAGCGTCAACCGCACCGATGGCAACCGCAAGGTCACCTGGTCGGCCCGTCGGGTCAGCGGCAAGCAGACGCTCTACTACCGCCTGGTGCTGACCAAGCGCTACACCGGCGAAAAACCCAAGGTCAAGGGCCCGACCTTCCGTGACAGCATGGCCATCGAGGGCCCGGAAAAAATCGCCGCCGAAGCACTGATGGCGCCGATCCGTCAACATTCGGCCGATGTCGAGACCTTCATCAGCGAAACCATCAAGCGCGTCAACAATCTCAATGACGACAACGTCAAGCTGCTGCTGGCCGGCGATCCGTCGACCCCGCACAAGGCGCAGATCATCGAGTTGCTGCTGTCGATCGCCCACGTGCCGCTGGAGAAGGTCCACACCATCCGCCTGGTGGCCGACCAGCCGCAGACCCCGGAACTCTGGCTGCGCAGCTTCAACGGCAACGACTGGCTGTACTTCAACCCGGATACCGGCGAACAGGGCCTGCCCGAGGACCGCCTGGTCTGGTGGACCGGCGACGACAACCTGATCACCGTCGAGGGCGGCAAGAAGGCCAGCGTCAACTTCAGCCTGAACAACAGCGAGATGAACGCCATCCGCCTGGCCAAGCTGACCGACGAGAATTCCGACGCCAACTTCCTCGAATACTCGCTCTACGGCCTGCCGCTGCAGACCCAGCAGACCTTCATGATCATGGTGATGATCCCGATCGGCGTGCTGGTGATCCTGATCCTGCGCAACCTGATCGGCCTGCAGACCCTCGGCACCTTCACCCCGGTGCTGATCGCCCTGGCGTTTCGCGAGACGCAGTTGGGCTTCGGTATCGTGCTGTTCACCATCATCACCGCCCTCGGCCTGTCACTGCGCTCCTACCTGGAACACCTGAAGCTGCAGATGCTGCCGCGGCTGTCGGTGGTACTGACCTTCGTCGTGGTGCTGATCGCCGCCATCAGCCTGTTCAGCCACAAGCTCGGCCTGGAGCGCGGCCTGTCGGTGGCGCTGTTCCCGATGGTGATCCTGACCATGACCATCGAGCGCCTGTCCATCACCTGGGAAGAGCGCGGCGGCGGCCATGCGATGAAGGTCGCGATCGGTACCCTGTTCGCCGCCTCGCTGGCGCACCTGATCATGAGCGTGCCGGAGCTGGTGTACTTCGTCTTCACCTTCCCGGCGGTCCTGCTGATCCTGGTGGGCTTCATGCTGGCCATGGGGCGCTATCGCGGCTACCGCCTGACCGAACTGGTGCGCTTCAAGGCCTTTCTCAAGGAAGACGCCTGATGTTCGGCCTGTGGAAAACCTGGAAGGCCCTGGAAGCCAAGGGCATCATGGGGATCAACCGGCGTAACGCCGACTATGTGCTCAAGTACAACAAGCGCAGCCTGTATCCGATCGTCGATGACAAGATCATCACCAAGGAACGGGCGATCGCCGCCGGCATTCACGTGCCGGAAATGTACGGGGTGATCTCCACCGAAAAGGACATCGACAAGCTCGGCGAGATCATCGGTGGGCGCAGCGATTTCGTCATCAAGCCGGCCCAGGGTGCCGGCGGCGATGGCATCCTGGTGATCGCCGATCGCTTCGAGGGACGTTACCGGACCATTTCCGGGCGGATCATCAGCCATGAGGAAATCGAGCACCAGGTGTCCAGCATCCTCACCGGGCTGTACTCCCTGGGTGGCCACCGCGACCGTGCCCTGATCGAATACCGGGTGACCCCCGACCAGATCTTCAAAAGCATCAGTTACGAAGGCGTGCCGGACATCCGCATCATCGTGCTGATGGGCTATCCGGTGATGGCCATGCTGCGCCTGCCGACCCGCCAGTCCAGCGGCAAGGCCAACCTGCACCAGGGCGCCATCGGTGTCGGTGTCGACCTGGCGACCGGCCTGACCCTGCGCGGCACCTGGCTGAACAACATCATCCGCAAGCACCCCGATACCACCAATGCGGTGGACGGTGTGCAACTGCCCAACTGGGACGGTTTCATGAAGCTGGCCGCCGGCTGCTACGAATTGTGCGGCCTGGGTTATATCGGCGTGGACATGGTCCTGGACCAGGACAAGGGTCCGCTGATTCTCGAACTCAACGCCCGCCCCGGGCTGAACATCCAGATCGCCAACGACTGCGGCCTGACCACCCGGGCCCAGGCGGTGGAAGCCCACCTGGAAGAACTGGCAGTGGCCGGCCTCAGCGAAACCGCGGAGGAGCGGGTACGCTTCGTACAGCAGCTGTTCGGCCATGTGGCCCCAAGGAATGTCTGACGAGCAGGAGCAGATTTGCCCTGTAGGAGCGTGGCTTGTCGGGGCGCCGAACCGCCGCGAAGCTTTTGGCGGTCTCAAGGACGCTTTCGCGGGCAAGCCGCGCTCCTACAGGGCTCAGATAAATCCGCCCCCCACCGGCACGGCATCAATAACGCCCTACCCACGCACACCCTGAATTCCGGCTCATGGATATAACCATCACCACATCCCTCTAGGAGCATTTCCTACAGGAGACTACAATCGCCCTCCCCGCCCTCAAGGCTGATTCGCCCCGCATGCAGACCTGCTCCGTATACCCGCTACCCTATTCCCCCGACCCCGCCGGTTATTTCGCGGCCATTCGCCACGCCCCCGGCGCGGTGCTGCTCGACAGCGGCCGGCCGGCCGCCGAGCGCGGGCGCTATGACCTGCTCAGCGCCTGGCCACTGGAGCAGTTGAGCGTGCTGCCGGATGAACGGGGCGAGGATTTCCTCGTGCGCCTGCGCGGCACGCTGGCACGCCTGGGACGAGCCGAGTTGCCCGCCACCGTCGAGCTGCCATTCGCCGGCGGCCTGATCGGCTACCTGAGCTACGACTTCGGCCGCCACCTGGAAGCCCTGCCCAGCCAGGCCCGGAACGATCTGCAACTGCCCGACGCGCGCTTCGGCCTGTACGCCTGGGCACTGATCAGCGATCACCAGCAGGCCACCAGCCAGCTGGTATTCCACCCCACCGTCGCAGAGGAGGAGCGCGAGCGCCTGGTGCAACTGTTCAGCCAGCCAGCGCCCACCGAGACCGCCAGCTTCCGGCTGAACGCACCGATGGCCGCCGATCTCGACGCCGAGTCCTATCGCCAAGCCTTCGAGCGTATCCAGCAGTACATCCAGGCCGGCGACTGCTACCAGGTCAACTTCGCCCAGCGTTTCCGTGCGAGCTGCCAGGGTGACCCGTGGGCGGCCTACCTGGCCTTGCGGGCCGCCTGTCCGACACCGTTCTCCGGTTTCCAGAGCCTGCCGGACAACGGCGCGGTGCTGAGCCTGTCGCCGGAGCGCTTCATCCGGGTCAGCGCCGGCCAGGTGGAGACTCGGCCGATCAAGGGCACCCGCCCACGGGGCCGGGATGCCGCCGAAGACGCAGCCAACGCCGCGCAGTTGCTGGCCAGCACCAAGGACCGTGCGGAAAACCTGATGATCGTCGACCTGCTGCGCAACGACCTCGGCCGTACCTGTCGGATCGGCAGCGTGCGGGTGCCGGAGCTGTTCAGCCTGGAGAGCTACCCGAACGTGCATCACCTGGTCAGCAGCGTGACCGGCGAACTGGCCGCCGGCCGCGACGCCCTCGACCTGATCGCCGGCAGCTTCCCGGGCGGCTCGATCACTGGCGCACCGAAGATCCGCGCCATGCAGATCATCGACGAACTCGAACCGACGCGCCGCGCGCTGTACTGCGGCTCACTGCTGTACCTGGACGTACGCGGCGAGATGGACAGCTCGATTGCCATCCGCAGCCTGCTGGTCAAGGACGGCCAGATCAGTTGCTGGGGCGGCGGAGGGATCGTCGCCGACTCCGACTGGCAGGCCGAATACCAGGAATCCATTACCAAGGTGAAAGTTCTGCTCGATACCTTGCAGACACTCTAGATGCCATCACGCGCGCTGGAGCCGGCTTGCCCACCACCCTGGAATCTCCCACAGGCCGGATTTTGTTACTATTGCCCCCTATATGAGCGCAAAGCGCCAACGACTGTAGGAACCGCCTGATGAGTCAACCGTTCGACGTCGCCGAACTCGCCGCGACATACGCCACAAAATCCCCCCAGGACATTCTCAAGCTGGCCTTCTCCCAGTTTGGCGACGACCTGTGGATATCCTTCAGCGGCGCCGAGGACGTGGTCCTGGTGGACATGGCCTGGAAGCTGAACAAGAACGTCAAGGTGTTCAGCCTCGATACCGGCCGTCTGCACCCGGAAACCTATCGGTTCATCGACCAGGTTCGCGAGTTCTACAAGATCGATATCGAGCTGATTTCGCCGGATCACACCCGGCTTGAGCCCTTCGTCAAGGAAAAGGGCCTGTTCAGCTTCTACAAGGACGGTCATGGCGAATGCTGCGGCATCCGCAAGATCGAGCCGCTGCGGCGCAAGCTGTCCGGCTTGAACGCCTGGGCCACCGGCCAGCGTCGCGACCAGAGCCCTGGCACCCGCAGCCAGGTGGCGGTGCTGGAAATCGACAGCGCCTTCTCGACCCCGGAACGTACCCTGTACAAGTTCAATCCGCTGGCGCAGATGACCAGCGAAGAAGTCTGGGGTTACATCCGCATGCTCGAGCTGCCCTACAACAGCCTGCATGAACGCGGCTTCATCAGTATCGGCTGCGAACCCTGCACCCGCCCGGTACTGCCGAACCAGCACGAGCGCGAGGGCCGCTGGTGGTGGGAGGAGGCCACGCAGAAGGAGTGCGGCCTGCACGCCGGCAACCTGATCAGCAAAGGCTGACCCCCGGACGCGGAGCGCCATGGGCGGCATTCCCGCGCGGAGCGTGGGAACGATCGATCACTGAGCCTGAACGTTTGCCATGAAAAAGCCCCGAACCAGTCGGGGCTTTTTCATGCTTGCTATCGAGAAGGTCAGCCGGCGCGGATCATTCCCATGCGCTGCCTGGGAATGCCGCCAAAGCACGTTCCGCGTCCGCTCGCATGGCAAGCAGTGATCAGTGCACCGGCAGTTCGACACCCTCGAACAGCTCTTCCAGTTCCTGCTTGTTGTGGCACTGGATGGCCTTGGCCATCACTTCGCGGGTCAGGTGCGGCGCGAACTTCTCGATGAAGTCGCACATGAAACCACGCAGGAAGGTCCCGCGGCGGAAGCCGATCTTGGTGATGCTGGACTCGAACAGCTCGCTGGCGTCGAGTACCACCAGATCCTTGTCGAGCACCGTATCGACTGCCATCTTCGCCACGATCCCCACCCCCAGGCCCAGGCGGACATAGGTCTTGATCACGTCGGCGTCGGCGGCGGTGAACACCACTTTCGGCGTCAGGCCGCGATGGCTGAAGGCTTCGTCCAGCTTGGAGCGTCCGGTGAAACCGAATACGTAGGTGACGATCGGGTACTCGGCCAGGGTTTCCAGGGTCAGCTTCGGCAGCTTGGTCAGCGGGTGCCCCTGAGGCACCACCACACAACGGTTCCAGCGATAGCAGGGCATCATCACCAGGTCACCGAACAGCTCCAGCGCCTCGGTGGCAATGGCGAAATCGACGGTACCGTCGGCGGCCATCTCGGCGATCTGCATCGGCGAGCCCTGGTGCATGTGCAGCGCGACATCCGGGTACTGCTTGATGAAGTTGCTGATCACCGGCGGCAGGGCATAACGCGCCTGGGTGTGGGTGGTGGCGATCGACAGGGTGCCTTTCTTTTCGTTGGAGAACTCCTGGGCGATCTGCTTGATGCTTTCGACCTTGCGCAGGATCTCGCCGGCGGTGTTGATGATGCGCTCGCCGGCCGGGGTGACGCGGGTCAGGTGCTTGCCACTGCGTGCAAAGACTTCCACGCCCAGCTCGTCTTCGAGCAGGCGGATCTGCTTGCTGATACCTGGCTGTGAGGTGTAGAGACTTTGCGCCGTCGCGGAAACGTTGAGGTCGTGGTGCGCCACTTCCCAGATGTAGCGCAGTTGTTGGAGCTTCATATGTATCCCTCAAAGCAGGTAGACGCCACAGGCAGCAGCGGCGATATATAACTATATGAAAGGTTTGAAGAATAAATCTAGAACTTTTTATCGATCCGCCGAATTTCGCCTCAGTTGTCGTCATGCCGACGGCGCTGCAACAGCGGCACGAGGTACACCGGCACCCGCGACAACTGCAGGACCCGCGCTGCGGTGCGGCCCAAGTGTGCCTGCGCACCGGTGCCATGGCTGTGACTTCCGACAATCAACAGATCGACTGCCAGCCGTTGCGCGTGGGTGAGAATGACCTGCGAAGGATCCCCCTGGAGCACCTGGACCGACTGGATCATCGCCAGGTCCTGCTGCCCTTCCCCCAACTCCTCGCGAAAGCTGTCCAATACCCGTTGCTCGATATTGGCCATCACGGTGTTAAGACCCTGGCTGTGCAATTCGTTCAATGCCTGCTCGTCCAGATAGCTCTGCAACACCGACTCCGCAAACAACCCCATGGGTTCGACCGCGTGCACCACATGCAAGTCGGCCTTGAACGTTCGAGCCAGACCCAGCGCATGCTGCATGACGTAAGGCGCATACAGGCCGAGGTCGGTGGCATACAGCATCGAACGAATCATGGGACCTCCTCGATTGCCAGAATGGCGGAGATGGATTGAGCTTAGCAGCGCACCGGACAGTTCGGCGCCCTGCTGGTCGGGCTAATCCGTAGCCTGGGGTTCGTTGCTGATGCCGTGGGGAACATGGCCGGTGGCGACCACTTCGCGGGCTCTTTCGCAGTGCCCGGTCTGGTCGTCGAAAAACACATCCGCGGCAAAGGCCTCGAGGAACGCCGACTTGTCCAGGCCACCGAGGAACAGCGACTCGTCGAGGCGAATGTCCCATTCGCGCAAGGTGCGGATCACCCGTTCGTGGGCTGGCGCCGAGCGGGCGGTGACCAACGCGGTGCGGATCGGACAGGCCTCGTCGGCGAACTCGCGCTGCAGCAGGTTGAGCGCCGCCAGGAAGCCCTTGAAAGGCCCGCCACGCAGCGGCTCGCGGGCCGACTGGCGCTCGGCGGCCTGGAAGGCCGCCAGCCCGCCGAGCTGGTAGATCCGCTCCGACTCATCGGAAAACAGCACCGCATCGCCGTCGAAGGCGATGCGCAACTCGGCGCTGGCCGCCCGGCGGGCACCACCGGCCAGGATGGTCGCCGCGGCAAATCCGGCCTCCAGGGCGCTGCGCACGTCTTCAGCGTGGGTCGACAGAAACAGATGACAGCCAAAAGCCGCCAGATAGGGATAGGGAGTACGTCCGCCGGCAAACGCCGCTCGGGAAATATCCAGGCCGTAATGCTGGATCGAGTTGAACACCCGCAGGCCGGTGTCGGCACTGTTGCGCGACACCAGCACCACTTCGACCCGCGAACGCCCCAGGCTGGCATTGAGGCTCAGAAGCTTCTGCACCAGGGGAAACGCCTCACCCGGCTCGAGAATCTCCTCCTCGTGTTCGATCTGATACTTGCGATAGGCCTCCACCCCCTGGCTCAGATAGACCTGATGGCTTTCACTGAGGTCGAACAGCGCCCGCGAGGAAATCGCCAGTACCAACTTGCCGCCAAGGCTGTTTGCCATGATGTTCTCCCGATGGTCTCAGCGGTTGTGCACGTCGATGAAATCCAGAGCCTGATACAGGGCGCGGATCTTCGGCAAGTCACAACCGGCCTCAAGGGCGGCAGCCAGCGGACGGACGTAGATCGCCTCCAGTTCCAGCGCCCGCCTGTGGATAAAGTCGTGGTACATGCTTGGCCAATAGTCCGGCATCTTTTCCGTGACCTTGAACAGGTGCTCGGCGTAGCCGGCCGGCAAGACATGCCCACAGGCCTGCGCGCCCTGCACCACCTCCGCCATGAGTGCCTGCACCAGTTCGCGGCTGCTGGCATCGCTCATCAGCGGCGTGGTGCTGGCCCGCAGCAGCACCGACAGGCCGTTGTACGGCACGTTCCATACCAGCTTCTGCCAGCGCGCCTGCTCCAGGTTGGCCATGGCCCGGGATTCGATACCGGCCAGGCGGAACAGCGCGGCGCCCTCCTCGACCAGCGCCTGGCGGGCGCCCTCGTCATCGAACAACGGGCCACTGTGATAACCGAGGTTCACCGAGCCCAGCGCCTGATGCACCACCGCCCCCGGACCGGTGCGATGCACGCAGATGAAGCACAGCCCACCGAGCAGGTGCAGCGAGTCGGGCAGCAACGGACGCAACTGTTCCTCGACACCCAGGCCATTCTGCAACAACAGCACCCGGGCGCCGGGCGCTGCGACCTTGGCGATCAGCGGAGCGAGTTCGGCATTGGCGGTGGCCTTGGCCCCCACCAGCAGCCAGTCGCAGGGCGGCAGGTCTTCGGCCGAAGCATAGGCCTGCACCGGGTTCAGGTGTAGCTGGCCGTGGACAGCACTGTCGATCCGCAACCCGTTTTCAGCCACGGCGGAAAACTCGCTGCGCAGTAGAAAGTGCACGTCGAAACCGGCACGCGCCAGCATCACCCCGTAGAACCCGCCGATCGCCCCGGTACCGATGATGCCGATACGCGGCCTGTTCGTTGAAACTGTCATGGCTGCTCCTTTATGCAAAGCTGTCGTGATTCGAGAAACCTCAAGGTCTGGAGCAGTGTCTGCGTCCTGGGCATTTCGCAGCCGGCAGGTGCCAGCATGCCCCCGTAGACACCACCGATGCCCGGCGACGCTGCCTGGTTCATGGCAACTCCTCGGGGACACGCCTCAGGGCCTGCCGCAGTCCCTCGCTCAGCTCACGCAGGGCCAGGGGAGCACGCAGTGCCCCCTGGAACCGACCGTCCCGGACCACGAACAGCGCCGGCAGGTGAAAGACCTCGTAGCGCTGGACCAAGCCGCCATTGTCACCGGCATCGATCCAGCACAGGCGGTCGACCGGCAACCCCAGCCCCGGCAGTGCCTGGCGGGCGAAACGGCAGGACGCGCAACCGGCACTGGTGAAGATCAGCAATGAAACCCCCGGCAGGTCGAGCAGTTGGCGGTCCGCATCAAAATCGGACAACTCGACCCCCTTCACTATACTGGGGAAAGGTTTTTCCGGTGACCGGCACACGGAGTCGTTTGTCATGGTGCGCTTTCTACCTCATCCCGTAGACGTTCCAGTGAAACTGACCTTGCTCGAACACTCGTGCATCTCGAGGCACCGCCTGCACTGCCTCAGCCTCGGCGGCATCGCCTGCCACTCGCCACGGGCCTGGCGGCATGGCTCGGCCCTGGAGATGCGTATCCCGAGCCTGGGCGACAGCGCATGTTACTCCGGCTACGTGGCCTGGTGCCTGAAACGCAAGCATGTATTTCTGGTGGGCATCGCCTTCGTCGACGAGCAGACCCTGTTCGGCGCGCGCATGGGCGAGCAGATCTGCCAGATCGAACGCTACCGGCGCGCCCGCCAGCAACTCGACGCCGGGCCGCAGAGCATCGAGGCGATTGCCCGCGAATGGGTGCAACGGCATGCCGGCGATTTCTCCCATGCCAGCCTCGAACGCCCCTTTACCCGGGCCCTGCTCGATTAATCCGGCCTTTGCCCATTGCCCGGTTACGGCCTAACGCGCTAAGGTTCGGCTCCCCGACACGCTCATATCGCTGTGCTCCGCCGCGCGGGGCTGGCGACGGCACCCGTGACCTGACGAGTAACACGATGGCTGATTTACCGATCAACGACCTTAACGTCGCCTCCAACGAGACGCTGATCACGCCTGATCAGCTCAAGCGTGACATTCCCCTGAGCGAGGCTGCCCTGCGCACCGTGACCCGGGGCCGCGAGGTGATTCGCAACATTCTCGATGGCAAGGACCATCGCCTGTTCGTCGTCATCGGGCCCTGCTCGATCCACGACATCAAGGCTGCCCACGAATATGCCGAACGCCTCAAGGTGCTCGCTGCCGAAGTCTCCGACAGCCTGTACCTGGTGATGCGCGTGTACTTCGAGAAGCCGCGGACCACGGTCGGCTGGAAAGGCCTGATCAACGACCCGTACCTGGATGACTCGTTCAAGATCCAGGATGGCCTGCACATCGGTCGCCAACTGCTGCTGGACCTGGCCGAAATGGGCCTGCCCACCGCCACCGAAGCGCTCGACCCGATCTCGCCGCAGTACCTGCAGGACCTGATCAGCTGGTCGGCCATCGGTGCCCGTACCACCGAATCCCAGACCCACCGCGAAATGGCTTCCGGCCTGTCCTCGGCGGTCGGCTTCAAGAACGGTACCGATGGCGGCCTGACCGTGGCGATCAACGCCCTGCAGTCGGTCTCCAAGCCGCACCGCTTCCTCGGCATCAACCAGGAAGGCGGCGTGTCGATCGTCACCACCAAGGGCAACGCCTACGGTCACGTGGTGCTGCGCGGCGGCAACGGCAAGCCCAACTATGACTCGGTGAGCGTTGCGCTCTGCGAGCAGGCGTTGAGCAAGGCCGGGATCAAGAACAACATCATGGTCGATTGCAGCCACGCCAACTCCAACAAGGACCCGGCGCTGCAACCGCTGGTGATGGAGAACGTCGCCAACCAGATCCTCGAAGGCAACCAGTCGATCATCGGCCTGATGGTCGAAAGCCACCTGAACTGGGGCTGCCAGGCAATTCCGAAGGACCTCGCCGACCTGCAGTACGGCGTGTCGATCACCGACGCCTGCATCGACTGGGACAGCACCGAGAAGACCTTGCGCAGCATGCACGCCAAGCTCAAGGACGTACTGCCCAAGCGGGCCCGCGGCTGATCGCACAGCGATTGCGCAGAAACAAAGACGCCGGGCAATGCCCGGCGTTTTCATGTCTGTTCGATGGGATCAGGTCTTAGCGGCGTGCCGCTGATGCCGTTCCATGTAGCGTTCCACATAGGAGCAGGAAGGGATGACGGTGTACCCCATGCGTTCGGCGTACTCCAGCGCCTGCTCGGTCAGCGCCGCTGCAATGCCTCGGCCACGCAACGCGTTGGGCACGAAGGTGCGGTAGATATCCAGGGTCTGCTTACCCAGGTCCATATAGGTCAGGTAGGCACGATGACCGTCCACATTGGTCTCGAACTGATGACCAGCCTGGTCATGGTGGATGGACAACGCCTCGCTCATCACTACTCCTCGCGGGTCTTGGTATTCGACCCTACCTTACCGATGTTTTTCCGGCGAAGGAACCTCTACGCCACCCCGTGCCTGTTTGGACAACGAGAACAGCCGACCGCTCCCTGAAAAAACGAGCACGTATCAAATAGTAGGCACCCTTGGCAAAAATGCTCAAGACACGCTCGTCACGTCGCCCGGCACCGTTCGGATCATGGCACGGGCCAACACTCCCTGGCGGGCGAGAAGCTGAACATGGGCTGAAAATTGCCGGAATGTCATGTTGTATGACGCACACTCCCGGTTAAAGTCACTTTCCAACTAGCAAAAGATACTCCCCGCCACGTGGACGGTAGGGAACAAGAGTTACCCGTTGCGGTCAGAACGAGGCCTGGATACAACCGGACACTTGCCACCTGTTGCATGACGGGCCGACTGAAGATCGCATAAAGCGCTCGGAACGGGCTTTACCACTGTATGTTTTTTATACAGTGCCAGGCAAAGTTAGCTGAAAAACATTCTGTACCAAGAATTTTTTTTGCTTCTTGCGTTACGTCAGTTTACTTACTACAAGTAATGGGTAGTATGTACGCCGGCTATTTCCTCACTCTGGGGTTATGGTCATTAATAGAAAGTCCTTGAAGGGGAACACGATGAACAACGTTCTGAAATTCTCGGCTCTGGCCCTGGCCGCTGTACTGGCTACCGGTTGCAGCAGCGCATCGAAAGAAACCGAAGCTCGTCTGACTGCTACCGAAGACGCAGCTGCTCGTGCTCAGGCTCGTGCTGACGAAGCCTACCGCAAAGCTGATGAAGCTCTGGCTGCTGCTCAAAAAGCACAACAGACTGCTGACGAAGCGAACGAGCGCGCTCTGCGCATGCTGGAAAAAGCAAGCCGCAAGTAATAGTCCTTCGGGGCTGTTATCAAGCCGATCCATCCTTGGATCGGCTTTTTTATGCCCGCCCGCTTTATGGGCGGGCATGAAAAACCCGCCTGGCGCGCAAGGCCCCAGGCGGGTCGTTCGAAGCCGTTACTGCTGAAGGTCGATCGGTGCGCTCGAGACCACCGGCGCCGCGCCCGGCACAGCGATTTCGGTCGGCAGACCATCTTCGGCCGCGACCACGTCGCGCACCTGGTCCCAGTTCACCCGCAGGTTCTTTGCCAGGTCGTCACGCTTGAGCAGGGCGTTGATCACCGCGGTGTGCTTGTCGACCACCGACGGGTTGCCATTGTCGTCCAGCGGCGTGTGCGCCTCCAGGTAGACCTTGCCGCCACTGACACCGAACTTGTAGGCCTCGTTGATGATCCGCACCGAGGTGCCGACCGGCACCATGCCGGCCATCTCCAGCACGTTGTTGTTGAACATGCGGAAGCAGCCGTGACTGGTACGGGTACCGATACCGAACTTCATGTTCGAACCGTGAATCAGGTAGCCCGGCGTGCCCAGGGTGAACTTGAACGGGCCCAGCGGATTGTCCGGACCGGCCGGCACCACGTTGGGCAGCGGATCGCCGTTGGCGGCATGTTCGGCCTTGATCGAGGCCGGCGGCGTCCAGGTCGGGTTCGGTGTCTTGGCGGTGATGGTAGTGTGGGCGATCGGCGAGCCCCAGCCTTCACGCCCGATACCCAGCGGGAAGGTGTAGACCACGTTGCGTCCCTTGGGGAAGTAGTACAGGCGATATTCGGCCAGGTTGATCACGATGCCTTCACGGGGCCCCGGCGGCAGGATGAAGCGGGTCGGCAGGACGATATCGGTACCCGCACCCGGCAACCAGGCGTCGACCCCCGGGTTGGCCGCGACCATCTCCGAGTAGCCCAGGTCGTAGGTGGTACCGAGGTCGGCAAAGGTATCTTCATACTTGGCCTTGATCACCTGGACCTGGCCGACGATATCCTCGCCCGGCGGCGGCAACGGCAATTCCAGCGCGGAAACGGGACCCGCCGCACACAGGGCGGCAATGGACAGGCAACGGGTGACGGCAGGAAAGCGCGACAGCATCCGGGAAATCCTTCGCATGATCATCGGAGAAATAAAGTTCGATTGTACACCTGCCGCCAGCCGCCCGGCAGGACATTGGCGGCGCTTCAGCTGGCAGACAGGCAGGTTTTACAGTTCGAAACGCAATTCCGGCCAGATCGGTGGCGTACCGCGTTTCTGGGACTCGAGAATCGCCCGGCAGAACGGGCACAGGCGCTGGTCGCGGAAAATCGACTTGTCCACCCCCGACCAGCGCGGCTGCGCCGGCAGCAGGCTGCCACAGAGCGTGCGATCGGCGGAGCCACCCAGTTCCAGCTGACGCGTGACCAGATGCACCCGCACTTCTTGGCAGGCGAACAGATCCAGCTGCTCGTCGGGCTCGATCAGTTGGTAGGCAAATAGGGACCAGGCGGGACGCTGCATCGGGGGCTCCTGACAGGGGGGCGCCACATTAGCCGAAAAACCGCCGGTAAAAAAGCTCAAAGCAGCGGTTTCAGGGTCGGCCAGACGTTATTGAGCAACTTGTCCTGACCAGCGGGCCCCGGGTGGATCCCGTCGGCCTGCATCAGCTCCGGATGGCCGCCCACGCCCTCGAGAAAAAACGGCACCAGCGCGACGTTTTTCTCTTCGGCCAGGGCCGGGTAGACCTCGGCGAACGCCTGGGTGTAGCGGGCACCGTAATTGGGTGGCAACTGCATGCCGAGCAACAGCACCTTGGCCCCGCTGGCCCGGGAGTTGTCGATCATCGATGCAAGATTTTGTTTCAATTGTGTAGGAAGCTGCCCACGCAGGCCATCATTGCCACCCAACTCGATGATCACCAGCTCCGGCTTGTGCTGCGCAAGCAGCGCCGGCAGCCGCGCCTGGCCGCCTGCACTGGTGTCGCCGCTGATGGAGGCATTGACCACCTTGTCCTTGAAACCCTCGTCCCTGAGCCGCTTTTCCAGCAGGGCGACCCAGCCGACACGGGTATCCAGGCCGAAAGCCGCGCTGATACTATCGCCAACGATCAGGACCGTGCCCGCCGCCGCATTCTGAGCCATGCACATCAGCGCCAGGCCGGCACTCAAAAACCAAACTCGCATCGGATTCTCCATGGGCGAAAGCATTCTCACCGCGCAGAACCTTAGCAAAGTGGTTTCCAGCACGGAAGGCGAACTGACCATCCTGCACCCTCTTTCCCTGCACCTGAACAAGGGTGACAGCCTGGCCATCGTCGGCGCGTCCGGCTCCGGCAAATCCACCCTGCTCGGCCTGCTGGCCGGCCTCGACCTGCCCAGCGGTGGCGAAGTGACCCTGGCCGGACGCGCCCTGAGCAGCCTCGACGAAGACCAGCGCGCGCGTATCCGCGCCGAGCATGTCGGCTTCGTGTTCCAGAGTTTCCAACTGCTCGACAGCCTCAATGCCCTGGAAAACGTCATGCTGCCACTGGAGCTGGACGGCCGCAGCGACGCCCGGGAACGCGCCCGCGGCCTGCTGGAACGGGTCGGCCTGGGCAAGCGGCTGACCCACTCGCCACGGCAGTTGTCCGGCGGCGAACAGCAGCGGGTGGCCATCGCCCGGGCCTTTGCCGCCGAGCCGGACGTCCTGTTCGCCGACGAGCCCACCGGCAACCTCGACAGCCACACCGGCGAACGCATCAGCGACCTGCTGTTCGAACTGAACAAGGAGCGCGGCACCACCCTGGTGCTGGTGACCCATGATGAACGCCTGGCCCATCGCTGCCGGCGCCTGATCCGCCTTGATGCCGGCCAGCTGGTCGCGCCCCTGGAGCCTTGATGGCACGCCTGCCGCTGTTGCGCCTGTTCAGTCTCGCCACCCGCCAACTGCAGCGCGATGCCCGCGCCGGCGAGTTGCGGGTGCTGTTTTTCGCCCTGCTGGTCGCCGTGGCGGCCAGTACCGCGATCGGTTATTTCGGTGCCCGCCTGAACGGCGCGATGATGCTGCGTGCCACCGAATTCCTCGCCGCCGACCTGGTGCTCGACGGTACCTCCAAGGCTCGTCCGGAGCAGGTCCAGAGTGGCCGCGAGCTCGGTCTCGAGCATGCCCGGGTGGTCGAGTTCTCCAGCGTGATCGCCACCGACAATGGCATCCAGCTCTCGAGCATCAAGGCGGCGGACGAGCACTACCCCCTGCGTGGCGAGCTCAGGAGCGCCGCCGAGCCCTTCGGCGCCGAAACCGCCGGCGGCGGCCCAACCCCTGGTGAAGCCTGGGTCGAGGCGCGACTGATGACCGCCCTGAATCTGAAGATCGGCGACAGCATCGACGTCGGCATGAAGACCGTCCGTATCGCCCGGGTGCTCACCTACGAACCGGACCGTGCCGCCAATTTCTACAGCCTGACCCCGCGGGTGCTGATCAACCTGGCGGACCTGGAAGCCACCGGTGTCGTGCAACCCGGCAGCCGGGTCAATTTCCGCGAGCTCTGGCGGGGTCCGGCCAGCGCCCTGGCGACCTATCGCGACCTGCTCAAGCCGGGGCTGGCGGCCAACCAGCGGCTGCTCGACGCCCGCGACGGCAACCAGCAGATCGGCGGCGCCCTGGGCAAGGCCGAGCGCTACCTGAACATGGCGAGCCTGGTCGCGGTGCTGCTGTCCGGCGTGGCGGTGGCGCTCAGCGCCAGCCGTTTCGCCGCCCGCCGCTTCGATGCCAGTGCGCTGTTACGCTGCCTGGGGCTGTCGCGCCGGGAAACCATGACCCTGTTCAGCCTGCAACTGGCGATCCTCGGCCTGCTCGCCAGCATCAGCGGCGCCCTGCTCGGCTGGCTGGCCCAACTGGGCCTGTTCCAGTTGCTGCACAACCTGCTGCCCGCCGATGTGCCACCCGGCGGCCTGACACCGGCACTGGCCGGCATCGGTACCGGGCTAGTGGCCCTGGCCGGCTTCGCCCTGCCGCCGCTGGCGGCGCTGGGCCGGGTGCCACCGCTGCGGGTACTGCGCCGCGACCTGCTGCCGATTCCCGCCAGCACCTGGATGGTCTACGGTACCGCGCTGCTGGCCCTCGGCCTGATCATGTGGCGCCTGAGCCTGGACCTGGTACTGACCTTCGCCCTGCTCGGTGGCGGCGTGATTGCCGCCCTGTTGCTCGGCGGCCTGATGCTGCTCGGCTTGCAGAGCCTGCGCCGGCTGCTGGCCCAGGCCTCACTGCCCTGGCGCCTGGGTCTGGGCCAGTTGCTGCGCCATCCACTGGCCGCCGCCGGGCAATCCCTGGCCTTCGGCCTGATCCTGCTGTCCATGGCCCTGATCGCGCTGCTGCGCGGCGAACTGCTGGACACCTGGCAGAACCAGTTGCCGAAGAACGCACCGAACTACTTCGCGCTGAACATCCTGCCCGCGGACAAGGACGGTTTCCGCGCTCACCTGATCAGGCTGTCGGCACAGTCGGCACCGATCTACCCGGTGGTGCCGGGGCGCCTGATCAGCATCAACGGCGAGCCGGTACAGGACATCGTCAGCAAGGACACCGCCGGTGACCGGGCGATCCAGCGCGACCTCAGCCTGACCTGGGCCGCCGACCTGCCGGCGGGCAATAGCCTGACCGCCGGCAACTGGTGGTCGAACCTGCCCGGCAGCGACATTCCCGAGGTGTCGGTGGAGGCCAAGGTGGCCACCAGCCTGAAGATCAAGCTGGGCGACCACCTGGTGTTCAGCGTCGGTGGCAGCCAGCGGGAGGCGCGCGTCAGCAGCCTGCGCAGCATCAACTGGGACAACTTCCAGCCGAACTTCTTCATGATCTTCCAGCCCGGCACCTTGCAGGACCTGCCGGCCACCTACCTGACCAGCTTCTATCTGGCGCCCGGTCACGACAAGGACATCGTCGAGCTGTCCCGGGCCTTCCCGGCGGCGACCATCCTGCAGGTCGAGGCCCTGCTCGAACAGCTGCGCAGCATCCTCGCGCAGGTCACCATCGCGGTGGAATACGTACTGCTGTTCGTCCTGGCGGCGGGCATGGCGGTGCTGTTCTCCGGCCTGCAGGCAACCCTGGACGAACGCATTCGCCAGGGGGCCCTGGTGCGGGCGCTGGGTGCGCAACGGCGGTTGCTGGTCAAGGCGCGGAGAATCGAATTCGGCCTGCTCGGTGCCGCCAGTGGCCTGCTCGCCGCGCTCGGCGCGGAACTGGTGAGCCTGGTGCTGTACCGGTTCGCCTTCGACCTGCCCTGGCACCCGCATCCCTGGCTGTTGCTGCTGCCGCTGATCGGCGCCCTGATGATCGGCGGTGCCGGCGTCTTCGGCACCCGTCGGGCGCTGAATGCCAGCCCGCTGACAGTGCTGCGCGAGGGCTGATAGACTCGCGCCCTGTTTGTCCAATGGAATGACGATGAGCCGTTATCGCCCTCCCCGCACCGCCGGCACCGCCCTGATCACCCCCGAGGGCGAGGCCCGCATGCGCGCCGAACTGCATGAACTGTGGCACGTGCGCCGGCCGCAGGTCACGCAAGCGGTCAGCGAGGCGGCCGCCCAGGGCGATCGTTCGGAAAACGCCGAATACACCTATGGCAAGAAAATGCTGCGCGAGATCGACAGCCGCGTGCGCTTCCTGACCAAGCGCCTGGAAAACCTCAAGGTGGTCGGCGAACGCCCAAGCGATCCGAACAAGGTCTATTTCGGCGCCTGGGTCACCATCGAGAACGAGGAAGGCAAGGAGTCGCGCTACCGCATCGTCGGCCCGGACGAACTGGACCTGAAGCTGAACCTGATCAGCATCGACTCACCCCTGGCCCGTGCCCTGATCGGCAAGACGCTGGATGCCGAAGTGCGGGTGATGACCCCGACGGGCGAGCAACTGGTGTACATCACGGCAATCGACTATCCCTGATTCGCGGCGCCCACTTCGCGGATACTTCCGCGAAGGGCCTCACCCAAATCCCTTAAAGACTCACCGCCGGGTGATCAGCCCCTGCCGCGCCACCCGCGTCAACTGCCGAATCACCACCTCGGCCCGCTCCGCACTCGGCGACTGGATCACCGCCATGTCGAAACTGTCGCTGGCAAAGCGCTCCAGCGAATCGCCATCTTCGGCAAACTGGATCAGGAACGCCGAAGCCCGTCCCTTGCGACGCGGCCAGCCGTCCAGGCAACGCAGCAGCGTCGGCTGATTCTGGCCGCACAGGAGAATTTTCGGGTTGCGTTCGGGAAGGTTGGCCGTGATCGGCACCAGACGTACAACAGGGCGTGGATTGTTCAACGTGCGTGTCTCCGCCTCAACGATCTGCCGGGCAGGTGTGAGGCAACACCGAACCAGCGCTTTAGCGGTATTTCGAAGCCTGGACCAGGCCTCTGGCGGAGTGTTGTGGACTCCCCTGGCGCCCCGCAAGTAGCTGTTTAAATCGGCGCATGCAAAGCATCCTAGAGAAGCGCGGGGGGCACTGTCAAGAATCGCGCCGGACGGTGTCCCGTAAAAGCATGACAACGAAAAAGGCCCGCAAGTGCGGGCCTTTGGTGATCATCGGGGGATATCAGCGGTTGATGATGCCATCGACCGAGGCCTTGCCGGCGCCTTCGATCAGCACGGCGAGGGTGCCACCCAGCAGCGCCAGGGCGAACTCGTAGCCGTTGTTGCTCATGAACAGGCCGTTGTGGATGTGCACCGAGAGGATCGCCACCACCAGGGTGAAGGTCAGGCCCAACGCCGCAGGACGTGCCAGCAGGCCGATGATCAGCGCCAGGCCGCCGAAGAACTCGGTGCCGCCAGCCAGCAGCGCCATCAGGTGGCCCGGTGCCAGGCCGATGCTTTCCATCCACTGTGCGGTACCCGCCAGGCCATAGCCACCGAACAGGCCGAAGAGTTTTTGCGCGCCGTGGGCGGCGAAGATGATCCCCACCAGAATCCGCAGGATGGTGAGGCCGTAGCCGGCACGGGTGTTCAGAACGCGTTGGGTCAGAGTGCTCATGGTTGAATCCTTAATTCAAATGTCGAGTTGATGGGCGCCATACTAATCAGTTTTTAAAATGAAAAAAGCGCAAAAAACCTGACATAACAATCGAACTATTCGATCATTTCCGTGAAGCAATCTTCCTTCCGTTGTGTTCCAGAGAATCCCTTTCCAGGGAACCGCGCTCCCGATCGAACGCCAGGTAATACTTGTTCACACTATTAACATAGTTGACCGGAGCCATTCCTACCTGCTCCATCGCCACCCGTTCAACCTGGAAAAACCACTGGTTGGGATTCAGGCCGCGCCGCCGCGCCTCGGTGCGCATGCCCTGGACCCGCTCGGGGCCCATGTTGTAGGCGGCCAGGACAAAAGCCATGCGTTCGCGTTCGTTGAGCTTGGGGCTGGCGAAGAACTTGCGGCGGATCATCGCCAGGTAGCGGGCCGCGGCCTGCACGTTGTTATCGACATTCTGGATATTGCCCACCCCGACCCGCTGGGCCGCCGACGGGGTAATCTGCAACAACCCGGTGGCACCGCTCGCGCCACGGGCATTGGGATCCAGCGCCGACTCCTTGAACGCCAGCGCCGCCAGGTTCAGCCAGTCAATACCCTGGGCCTGGGCATGCCGCTGCAGCACCGGCCGCAGCTTCTCCAGCTTCTGCCGGTCATCGCGGGCCAGCGGGTAATGCACCTGGTACAGGCGCCGATAGATGCGCAGGAAGGCCGCATCCTGGTCGGAGGGCGATTTGTAGGTCTTGAAAAAACGATCGATGCTGGCCAGCAACATCGACGCGTCACGCCGCACGAACCAGCGCATCTGTCCCGGCTCGCCGACCAGCACCTGCCGGTCGAAGCGCAGCTTGGGCATGATCCTGGCCCAGCGCTCGGCAATCGGCTGCTCGACGACGGTCAGGTGAAAGATCCCGCCCTGGACCATTTCCAGCACGTCCTCCACCGCCAGGCTCGGGTCGACCCATTCGACCTTCACCGGCGCCAGCTTGTGCAGGGCCAGCTTCTGGTTGATCTGGTTCACCGCATCGGCGGCGGCGCTGCCGGTGGCTAGGGTCAGCGTGCGTCCGGAAAGCTGTTCGACCCGGGTAATGCGCTTTTCCCCCTTGAGCCCCACCAGCAGCAGCGGCACCGGGTTGCCGATCGGCTCGCTGGCGCTGACCGCATGCCCGGCTTGCGCCTCGAGCAGTTCGCCCGGCGCGACCAGGTCGCCTTCACCCCGCTGCAGTGCGCCAAGCAACTGGTCCTTGGCCTTGGGGATGAGCTTGAGGGTGATTTCCTGATTGTCCCGGGCATGCCCGTTCAGGTACTGCTCGAAGGCCCGCAGCCGGTGGTACTCGACCCCGATCGCCTCGCCCTGGATTTCTCCCGAGCTGTTGCGACTCTGGTTGACCAGCACCCGCAGGACACGGCTGCCGCGGATTTCCGCCAGGTCGCGGACCTTGCCCGGATGGCCGATTTCCAATGGCCCAGCCAGCCGCGCTACCGCCGGCAACGGCAGCAGGAACAGGCACAGCAGGAGCAACAGCGAGGGTCGCTTCATCCGTTCTCCGCAAAGAATACTGTCCCGCCGCAAGCCCCATGGCCTGGTACGGGTCGTTGGAACCGAGCGTCTCTGTGAACGCGAATCAAGGTGCGCAAGACGGGTACGGCAGCGGCCTGAAGGCTGGCACTGCTCGCTTGCGGCCTTAAAAGACAGTCATAACTCGTTGTAGTTCTTGGTTTTTATTATAAATCTACAGCTCTGATATGCTTTGTGGCCTGCGGCCTGAGGACGAACCATGCAACTCATCGATATCGGCGTCAACCTGACCAACTCGGCTTTTTCCGGAAAACACCGGGAAATACTCGACCGCGCACAGGCCGCCGGGGTCTGCCAACTGGTCGTCACCGGCACCAGCATCGAGGGCAGCGAGCAGGCCCTGGAGCTATGCCGGACGCTGGATGAGAGCGGTCGCCAGCTGTTCGCCACGGCCGGTATCCACCCCCACTCCGCCAGCGACTGGAATGCCGACAGTGCCGCTCGTCTGAAAACCCTGCTCAGGGAAGCCAACGTCTGCGCGGTCGGTGAATGCGGGCTGGATTTCAACCGCGATTTCTCGCCACGCCCACAACAGGAAAAAGTCCTCGAGGAACACCTGGCCCTGGCGGTGGAACTGCAACTGCCGGTGTTCCTCCACGAACGCGATGCCAACCCGCGCCTGCTGCAGATCCTGCGCGACTACCGCGACCGCCTGCCGGCCGCCGTGGTGCACTGCTTCACCGGCGAACAGCGGGCGCTGTTCAGCTATCTGGACCTGGACCTGCACATCGGCATCACCGGCTGGATCTGCGACGAACGCCGCGGCACCCACCTGCACCCGCTGGTACGGGAAATTCCCCGTGGCCGCCTGATGCTGGAGAGCGATGCGCCCTACCTGCTGCCCCGCAGCCTGCGGCCCAAGCCGAAGAACGGACGCAACGAACCGGCATTCCTCACCGAAGTCCTGCGTGAAGTGGCCCTGCACCGCGGCGAAACCGAGGCCGACCTGGCCGCCCACAGCAGCGCCTGCGCCCGGGCGTTCTTTGGCCTGCCGCCGATTGCTTGACCCATATCAACACGTCTTCACTTTGCGCGGGACACAATGATGGCACCTTGCCAATACTGTTTCCGCTCAATCAGAGAAGACCTTCCATGGGTGCCTGGCTTAGCAATATCTCGCTGAAATACAAATTCTGGGCCGTCAACGCAGTGGCCTTCGTCACCACCCTGTTGCTGGTGCTGTACGCGGTACAGTTGGAGCAGCAGGCCCGCACCGACGCCGCGCGCGCCGCCGCCCAGGCCGAGGCGCGGCTGCTGGCCAGTTGGCCCGCCGGCCAGCCCCTGCCGCAGAACGACCAGTTGCTGGTGTTCCAGAGCGGCCAGACGCCCAGCCTCAACGGCCAGATGCTGCCACGCCTGAGCGACGCCCAGGGCTGGGTCGGCTACGACTACATGCCGCTGTTCGGCGACAACCCTTTGCTCGGTGCCGAAGTGGTCAGCCATGGCACCCAGCGGGTGGCCGTACTCGCCTACGCGCCGAGCCTGGCGCAGGTGTTCGGCGAGCGCTTCACCCAATACGCCGTGGCCGTGTTCATCCTGATGCTGGCGATGCTCTGCGCCTCGCAGTTGCTGATCCGCTTCCTGCTCAGCCAGCTCAACACCCTCAAGGACGTGATGCTGCACGTGGAAAAGACCGGCGACCTGTCCGCCCGCGTGCCGCTGGCGTGCAAGGATGAAGTCGGCCAGATGGCCAGCGCCTTCAACGCCATGCAGGCCGGCTACCAGCGCGTGGTCGGCACCGTCGCCCGCACCGCCGCGCAGTTGGATGTCGGCGCGGCGCGCCTGGCCTCGAGCATGAACGATGTGCAGCACGGCATGCTCGGCCAGCAGAGCGAAACCGACCAGGCCGCCACCGCCATCAACGAGATGACCGCGACGGTCTATCACATCGCCCAGCATGCCGGCGCCACCCGCGACCTGTCGAAGACCGCCGACACCCTGGCCGGCAGCGGCCAGGAAGTGGTCAGCCGTGTCCAGCAGTCGATCGCCGGCCTGTCCAGCGGCGTACAGCAGACCGCCGAGATGATCCAGCGCCTGGCCGAGGACAGCCAGAAGATCAACGGCGTGGTCAGTGTGATCCACAGCATCGCCGAGCAGACCAACCTGCTCGCCCTGAACGCGGCGATCGAAGCCGCCCGGGCCGGTGAAATGGGCCGGGGTTTCGCGGTGGTCGCCGACGAGGTGCGCAACCTGGCCAAGCGTGTGCAGACCTCCACCGATGAAATCACCACCATGGTCTCGGCCCTGCAGTCCGGCACCCGCGATGCCGTGGATTTCATGCAGGAAAGCTCGTTCAAGGCCGACGACTGCGTACAGCAAGCCCAGGAGGCCGGGGCCGCCCTGGCCGAAATCACCGGCGCGGTCGCGCAGATGCGCGAGAGCAATACCCAGATCGCCGTGGCCGCCGAGCAGCAGAGTCAGGTCGCCGAGGAGATGAACCGGGCCGTGGTGAGCATCCGGGATGTCACCGAAAACACCGTGCAACAGACCGTGGACTCGGCCAGCACCAGCAATGAACTGGCGACCCTGGCCGGTGAACTGAACAGGGCCATTGGCCAGCTCAAGCTATAGGTGCGATAGCAACAGTTGATTCGTCGCCGACGTTTGCCCGGCTTATTCTTGGTCCATCGAATCCACGAACCAAGGGGCATAACCATGGGCAAACGTCATCCCAACCTTCCCGCCTGGCAATGGCGCGTTGCGCCACAACACTCGAACGATGGCACCCGCGAAGGCCTGCAACTGCTCTCGGTGATCCTGTTTGCCCTGGCCTTCCTGTTGCTGGCCAGCGGGGTGTTCACCCAGGACCTGACCAACGTCGCCATCGGCGTGATCGGCCTGGTCGCCGCCAGCGCAGTGCAGCGCAAGCGGCAGACGCTCGAAGCCTAGTAACCGGACGCCGAAAGCACAACGCTCCTGTAGGAGCACACGGTCTGGACTGCCCCCAAGAAGTTGGACACCCATCCAACCCTTGGGAGGCAGTCCAGCGGTGATTCCGATCCCAAAAGAAGTACCTCGGCTCCCACACACAGCGCCAGTCAGCCGAATACCGTGACGGTCTGTCGGCTCAGGGCGATCAGCCGGTCATCCGGGCTCCACAGCGCTGCCGCCACATGCCCGTAGCCATCGCGGGCATGCTCGATCACCGCCAGGTACTTGCACCAGTCCAGGGTGTCGAGCTCCAGCAGCGGTTGCACGAACTCGATGGTCCAGGTCAGGGTACTGCCCGCCGCCAGCTTCTTCAGGTGCGGCAACAGCGCCGGCGGCCAGGCATCCACCAGGGCCAGCAGGTGCGCCTCGTTCAGTGGCTCCTGCTCGACATCACCGCGCAGGCGCACCCAGCCGCCCATCTCCCGCGAAGTGTTGCCGGTGAACGGAAAGCCGCCAACCGCCCAGCGCATCGCCAGGTGCTGCATGAACTCCGGCGTCACGCCCTTGACGTACGGCAGTTCCTGGCACTGGTCCCAGTGCTTCATGTCCGGCGCCGGCTCGGCCGCCATCGCCACCGCCGACTCCCGGGAGGCACCGAAGCTGCCCTGCACCAGAGTCACCACCTGACCGTTCTGCAGCGCCCGCCCGAGCACCTGGCTGACCGCCTTGCCTTCGCGCAGCACCTCGACCTCGAAACTGACCGGCACCCCTGGCTCGACCGGACCGACAAAGGTCACCGCCAGCGAACGGACGGGGCGATCAGCCGGCACCCGGGCGCGCATGGCTTCGTACTGGAGCGCGACCACCAGGCCGCCAAACGAGGCGCGCCCCTGGCCCCATTCGGCCGGAATGACAAGAGCCTGGGGATCGCGACGAACCCCTTCGAGCAAATCGGAAAAGCGCATGCACACCTCGGCTGGACAAGAATTCCCTGAAACCCGCTGCAAGCCAGTGGCCCACAAGATTGGTTCACCTACCCAAATTCGAGCCCTGGGGGTTGCCTGGCAAGACGCCATGACCCCTCGCAGTCACGCTACGGCGAGAATGGCAACGCAGCCCTGGACCGAAATTGAGCAAGCGAATGAACCACACAGGCCACCCTACTTGCATCATGGAAGTGAATCTTAACCAGCCTCTTCGCGAGGTAAAGCGTCCATTCCAGCCAAATGACCCGCCATACAGGTCGTCATCTCAGGGGAAACAGCTGCTGCTCAGTTTCTCCAGCATGCGGTCCGACTTGCCTTCGGCGCGAGCCATGGTATGGCGCCAACCCTTGACGCAGGGTTGCAGGTCCGCCTGGGTCTGGGCCTGGAGCAACCATTGCCAGCAGTCATGCCAGTCGCCCAGAGCTTCCTGGGCCCCCTTGAGCCGCCGCAATGCCGGTGCCGGCAGCCGGTCCAGTTCCGGGTAGGCTTCGGCGGCGTAACGCACCCGCTTGATCAGCAGACGCAGGCGATGGCGGTCGTGCCCCGGTGCGTGCAAGGCCTCGTCCAGGGCCTGCCACTGCTTGGCCAGGCGCTTCTCGATGCGCTTGCGCAAGCCCTTGAGCAGGCCCTGACGCTCCGCGGCACGGAGGAAACGCGGGAAGGCATCGAGTACATCAAGCAGGTGCCGCAGTTCATTGCTGCGCGCCACGGCCCAGTAGTCCTGGGACAGTTGCGCGGTGCGCCGCGTGGCCGCGGCATGCTGGCCCTGGCGGTGCAGATAGGCCGCCAGCACCTCGCGGTCGCGGATCGGCGTGGTCGAGCGCCCCACTTCGGCTGCCGCCTGCTCCAGTTGCTCGACACCCGGCAATCCGCGCAATGGCCGCAGCAGGCCGCGCAGGCGGCGCACGGCGATGCGCAGGTCATGCAGGCCCTCGTCATCGGTCAGCGCATCGACCCGCGCATGACAGGCCAACAACCGCACGTGCAGGTTCAACACCTGAGCCACCAAACGATCCACCAGGGCCGACATCGACATTTCCTCCCAAATCGAACTTCAAAGACTGCGACGTAATGCCTGCAACGCCTGTTGCAATACATCCATCGACGGGGTTTCTTCAGCATAGCGCTGGCTGACGAACAACTCGCCAAAGCGACGGATGTCCGGCGCCTGCAGCGGCAACTGTGCGGCGGCGCGCTCGACGAATGCCAACGGTCCCTCGCCCGGCTCACGGACCAGGCCACGGCGGCGCAGCAGTCGTTCAAAGGTCATGAACGCGCGCAGTTGCGGATCGGCCTTCGCCTGCCAGGGGCGCAGCAGCCATAACGACAGCAATGCCAGGATCAGCACCAGGCCGATCGGCAGCATCACCCCGGCCAGGTCGCCGAACCAGCGCCCGAGTATCTGCAACTGCTGCTCGCCCTGATAGCCCAGGACCCAGCGTTGCCAGGCGTAATTGAGGTTATCCCAGCCCAGGCGCAACTCGTTGAGCCAGCTCAACTGACGGTACCGCAACGGCGAGAACGCCAAGGCCCCCGGCGCGCCCTCATCGACCAGGGCCTGCTCCAGGCCCTGGTCGATGCGCTGCGGCGCCACCGCGTAGGTCGGGTCGACACTGCGCCAGCCCTGCCCGGCCTGCCAGTACTCGACCCAGGCATGGGCGTCGTACTGGCGCACGGTCAGAAAGTGGCCGGCCGGATTCAACTCGCCTCCCTGATAGCCGGCCACCACCCGCGCCGGAATGCCCGCCGCGCGCAGCACATAGGTCATGGCGCCGGCGAAGTGCGCGCAGAAGCCCTGGCGGCTGTCGAACAGGAAGCCGTCGATACTGTCGGGCCCCAGGGTCGGCGGCCTGAGGGTGTAGTGATAGGGTTCGTCGTGAAAATGCCCGAGCAGCGCCGCCACCAGCGCGTCGGGCTGTGGATAGGTGCGCCGCAGTTCGGTCGCCCATTGGCGGGTTCGCGGGTCGCCCTGGGCCGGCAGTTGCAGGGCGCGACGGCGGGCCCGTTCGTCGAGCTGCGGGTCGCGTGACACCTGCGGCAAGGAACTGGCCCGGTACAGCAGCGCCTGTTGCACCGGGCGCTGACGTTGCAGGCGATAGTCCGCCAGTTGGCGCACATCGCCCAGATCACTGCTGGCGACATCCAGCGTCGGCAGCCAGGGCTTGCCGCTCGGTTGCAGGAGGATGCTGTAGCGCCAGGGCTCACCGCTGGCCTGCCATTTCGGCGCCGGGCTCGAGGCGATGCCCGGCGACTGGCTCCAGCGGCGGCCGTCGAACTGCTCCAGGGTCAAGGCACGCCAGTACAACGCCCGTCGCGGCGGCAGCGGGCCGTCGAAACTGGCACGAAACGCCAGGTCGGCGGAGCGCCCGAGTTCGGCGACATCGGCCGGCGACATGTTTTCGGACAGCCCGCTCAGGCCCTTGTCGCTCGGCAACGGCAACGACCATAGCGGTGCGATCCGCGGGAAGAACAGGAACAACAGCAGCATCAGCGGCACGGCCTGCGCCAACAGGGTCGCGGCCAGTTTCAAGGTCGCCGCCGGCCGGGTGCCGGGGCCCTGCTGCAAGCCGATCAGGGCCGCCAGCAGGGCCCCGATCGGCAGCAGGCTGTAGGCCGCCCACGGCAGGCTGTCCTCGAACAGATAGGCCACCGCCACGCAGAACAGGCCGAGAAATATCAGCACCAGCGCATCGCGGTGGGTGCGGGTTTCCACCAGCTTGAGGATGAACATCGCCACCAGCAGCACCGCGCCGGCGTCCAGGCCGATCAGGCTGCTGCGCGAAAGCCAGATTCCGGCGATGGTGAACAGCAGCAACAGCAGTTCCAGCAGCCGCCCGGGAAAGGCCGCGCGCATGCGATACACCTGGATACGCCAGAAGCTGCAACCGAGCCAGAAGGCGACCATCCACAACGGCACGTGGAACCAGAACGGCACCATGACCAGGGCCTGGGCCACCAACAGCCAGACCAGGCTGGCCCGGGAAATCGTCGTCACGTGACTCATGCCTCTTGCCCGAACAGCGCCAGGGCGCGCAGGCACGCCTCGCAATGGGCCGCACCGCTGTCGGTGGCCAGGCGTCGACCGGGCAACTGCAAGGCGAACGGCTGCTGGCGACGGGTCAACTCCAGCACCCAATAGCACAGACGCGACAGGCGCTGCTCGACATCGCCGCCCAGGGCGAGGAAATCCAGGCAATGTTCCCGACCCTCGAGGCGGGCGAAATCCTTGATCAGCAGCCCTTGTCCACGGGAGTAGGCCTTCCAGTGCAAGCGACGCCAGGAGTCGCCGGGCTGGTAGGGCTTGAGCCCCTGGTAGTCATCGACGCCGTGCCCGTGGGCCCGCGCGCCCTCCTCCCGCTCATCCTCCGGCAGGCTGGTCAGGGCCGGCAGTTCACCTTCCAGCGGCTGTGGATAAACCAGCACCCGCTGCCCCAGGTCGACCCAGCTCCAGGCACGCAGGATACCCAGGGGGAAGCTGCTGCGCACACCGATCCGCGGGGCTGCCAGCCAGCCGCGCGCCACGGTCGGCCGGGTCAGTTCCAGCTCGCTGAAACCCGCCGGCGGGACATCGGTCGCCTGGGTCGTCCGGGCCGACCAGCCGAGATGGACCGCCTGGTGGCTCTTGCCGGCGCTTTCCAGGCGGACCACGAAACGCGCCTGCTCACCGACGAACACCGCCGGCCCGACCCCGGCGCTCAGCACCAGCCCCCGCAGGTTGCGATAGGTATGCAGGATCGCCACGACGAACAGCGACAACAGCAGGAAGCACAAGCCATAGGCGAGGCTGTTCTGATAATTGATCGCCACCAGCAGGATCAGCAGCAGCAAGGCGGCAAACACCCCACCGGTACGGTTGGGCAGGATGAAGATCCGTCGCTGGGTCAGCTCCACCCGCGCCGACGGCGGCAGGCGCCGGGCCAGCCAGGCCCGCCACGCCGTGCGCAGCCGGCTCATCAAAGCGCCGGCACCTCGCGCAACAGCCACTGCACCAGGGCGCCACCACCCAGCCCGGCCGGGTCGGCACGCTCGCGCAGGCGATGGCCGATCACCGCCGGCAACACCGCCTGCACGTCTTCTGGAATCACGTAGTCCCGCCCGGCCAGCAACGCCCAGGCCCGGGCAGCGGCAAGGATCGCCAGGCTCGCCCGCGGCGACAGGCCCCAGGCGAATTGCGCTTCACTGCGGGTCGCACCGACCAGGCGCAGCACATAGTCCACCAACGCATCGCTGGCGCGGACCTGCTTGACCTCCTGCTGCAACACGGCCAGTTCGCCATGGCTGAGGATCGGTTGCAGCCGCGGCAGCAGGTCCCGCCGTGAGGTGCCCTGCAACAGCGCCTTTTCCGCCGCCCGGGCCGGATAACCGAGGGACACGCGCATCAGGAAACGATCGAGCTGCGACTCGGGCAAGGCAAAGGTGCCGCCCTGGCTGGTGGGGTTCTGCGTGGCGATGACGAAAAACGGCGATGGCAACGGCCGGGTGGCGCCCTCGATGGTCACCTGGCCTTCCTCCATGGCTTCGAGCAGGGCGCTCTGGCTCTTGGGCGTGGCGCGATTGATTTCATCGGCCAGCACCAGCTCGGCGAAGATCGGCCCGGGATGGAAGACGAAAGCGCCGCTATCCCTGTCGAACACCGAGGTGCCGAGAATATCGCTGGGCAGCAGGTCGGAAGTGAACTGGATACGTTGAAAACTCAGGCCAAGGACCTTGGCCAGGGTATGACTGAGCGTGGTCTTGCCCATGCCGGGCAGATCCTCGATCAGCAGATGGCCGTCGGCCAGAAGACAGGTCAGGGCCAGGCGGACCTGCGCATCCTTGCCCAATACCACCTGGTTGACGGCCTGCAGGCAGGCTTCCAGCTTACTGCGCATAGGCAGACATCCAAACGAGGGAAACGCCGGGGATATTATCGCAGGAACCCCGTGGTGGCCGGATTTATCCGCGAAGAGGGCGACGCGTCTTTCAGCAAGACCTCGTTATCGTTCTTCGCGAATAAATCCGACTGCCACGGGAAGTTGTCCTTCAGCTTCGCCAGGGAGAAGCGCTCCTGCAAGATCAGGCATCCCGCCTCGCCACTGGGTTCAACGACCGGCGCGCGACTCGCGGATGTAGAAACGCGCTTTCTCGGCCTTGGCCGAGCAGCCCTCATAGGCCTCGAACTGCTGCTGGGTCTTGGCCCCGGTCAGCAACGAGAGCGCCTTGGAATAGCTCACGGTTCCGGCAAAGCCTTCGGCCTTGGCCAGGTCCAGTTCACGCCAGGCGGCATCCAGCTGGGTACCACAGGTTTCGCGATAGGCGGTCTTGCCCGCGCAACCAGCCAACGCCAATGCAATCAATGGCACACAGATCCAGGCTTTCATCGATGACACCTCAGAGAAAAAACAGTCGTGCAGCTTATGACGGTGCGCCAGGCAAAAAGTGCCTTGCCCCGTTCCACAAGCTTAGCCAATCCACATGAACGCAAGCCATCCGGCCTTTCGAACAGCTCGGCGATTGTACCTCAGCCCGCCTTGGGTGCATTGTGAGTCACCGGCCGGAAGGAGTGCATGATGAAAAAACGTGTCGCATTGGTACTGGGCTCGGGTGGGGCCCGGGGGTACGCGCATATCGGGGTGATCGAGGAGATCGAACGGCGCGGCTATGAGATCGCCTGTATCGCCGGTTGCTCGATGGGCGCGGTGGTCGGCGGAATCTACGCCGCCGGCAAGCTCGACGAGTATCGCAACTGGATCGAGAGCCTGGACTATCTCGACGTCCTGCGCCTGGTCGACGTCAGTTTCCGGCTGGGGGCGATCCGCGGCGAAAAGGTCTTCGGCCAGATCCGCAAGATCGTCGGTGAAATCGATATCGAAGACCTGCGCATCCCCTATACGGCGGTCGCCGCCGACCTGACCAACCAGCAGGAAATCTGGTTCCAGGAAGGTTGCCTGCACCAGGCCATGCGCGCCTCGGCGGCCATCCCAAGCCTGTTCACCCCGGTCATGCAGGGCAACCGCATGCTGGTCGATGGCGGCCTGCTCAACCCGTTGCCGATCGTGCCGGTGGTCTCCAGCCACTGCGACCTGATCATCGCCGTCAACCTCAACGCCACCAATCAGAAGCAGTATCAGTTGCCGGTGATCCAGCGTCCGCCGGCCTTCAAGAGCCGCTTCAACGCCCTGCTCAGCTCCATGGGCTCGCGCCTGCCGTTTCGGCGCAAGCAGGCCGAGGAACTGCTGCGCCTGGAACAGCAGACCCTCGCCGCGGATTCGGCGGACCTCAGCAATGCCTGGCTCGACCCCGCCGATCCCGAGGCCCAGCAACCGGCAGCGGCCCCCGAGGTCGCTGGTGCGCCGAAGTCGGCGACGGGTTCGTTCATCGTCGACAACGTCGGCCCGGCGTCCTTGCTGGACCTGATCAACCAGAGTTTCGAAGTGATGCAGACGTCGCTGGCGCAGTACAAGATCGCCGGATACCCGCCGGATATCCTGATCAACGTGCCCAAGCGCGTGTGCCGGTTCTTCGAGTTCTACAAGGCGCCGGAGCTGATTGCCCTGGGCCGCGAGATCGCCCGCGATACGCTGGATCGCTACGAGGAGGAACGGCGCTGAGACCGAGGGACCACGCAGCTTCCACAGTAGTGGATGGATCGTGTCTCAGGCCTGGTTATCGAGCAGGCGATAGCCGACGCCGGCCTCGGTGACGATGAAACGTGGCCGCGTCGGGTCGTCCGCCAGTTTCTGGCGCAGGTGCCCGACCACGATCCGCAGGTAGTGGCTATCCTCGGTATGGGTGGGGCCCCAGATATCCTTGAGCAGTTGCTGCTGGGTGATGACGCGCCCGGGATGCCGTGCCAGTTGGGCCAGCACCGCATACTCCTTGCGCGTCAACGCCACTTCCGCCCCGTCCAGCGACACCCGGCGATACGCCAGGTCGACGGTCAGCGGGCCGAACCTCAAGGCCGCCTCCTGGACCTCGCCCGCCGGTACCTGGCGCAACAGCGCACGGATCCGCGCCAGGAACTCCTGGATGCCGAAGGGCTTGGTCACATAGTCGTTGGCACCACCGTCGAGGGCCTGGACCTTCTGCGCCTCGCTGGCGCGCACCGACAGCACCAGCACCGGCGCCGCGGACCACTCGCGAAACTCGCGCAGCACCTGCTGGCCGTCCATGTCCGGCAAGCCGAGGTCGAGCACCAGCAGGTCGGGCTTGTTCAGCGCCGCCTGGGCCAGGCCCTCGGCGCCGGTACCCGCCTCCAGTACCTTGTACCCCTGGGACGCCAGGCTGATACGCAGGAACTTGCGAATCTGCGGTTCATCGTCGATGACCAGGATGGTCGATATCTGGCTCATGATTGCGGCATCTGGCTGAGAAGTGGCCGAAGCATATCAGGCTTCACTTTCAAGTCCCGGTTGCTCCTGCAGGGGCAGGAACAGGGTGATACAGGTACCGTGCCCGTCGATGCCCTCCGCCACGGCGATATGCCCGCCATGGGCACCGACCATGCCCTGGCAGATCGCCAGCCCCAGCCCCGTGCCCTGCCCGCCGCGATCGCCGCGGGCAGCGGTGTAGAACATGTCGAAGATCTTGCTGCGCTCTTCCTCGGGAATCCCCGGGCCCTCGTCGCTGACCGCGAAGAACAGTTCACCCTCGGCGGTGCCGGCGCGGATCTGCAGACGGCCATGGGCAGGAGAAAATCGCGCGGCGTTTTCCATGACGTTGACCAGGGCCTGCTCGATCAACGCCGCATGCACGTAGAGCAAGGGCAGTTCATCCGGTACCTGGGTGCTGACCTGCAACGGTGCCAGTACCGCTCGCAGCCGGTTCAGCGCGCTGCCGACGATATCCGCTGGCGCCACCCAGTCCCGCGCCAGTTTCAGCGCGCCGTGGCCCAGGCGGGTCATATCCAGCAGGTTCTGGATATAGCGGTCAAGCCGCTCGGCCTCGTCGCGAGTGCCCTCCAGCAACTCCACACGGTCGGCCAGCGGGATCGCCTCGCCCAGGGCCAGCAGGCTGTCGATGCTGCCACGCATCGAGGTCAAGGGCGTGCGCAGGTCATGGGACACCGAGGCCAGCAAGGCGCTGCGCAATTGCTCGGTTTCCCCATGCAGACGCGCCGCCTCCAGATCGTCGGCCAAGCGTGCCCGCGCCAGGGCCTGGGCCAGTGGCTGGCTCAGCGCGGTCAACAGGCGACGGCGCTGGCCGGTCAATGACTGGCCCTCGCGGGGACGCACGCCGAGCAGCGCCAGCGGGCCGTCCTCCACCGACAACGGCCACCACCACCAGCGCCCGAACGGCAAGGTACCGGTGCCCATCCCGGCCGGCTGGTCGTGCTGCCAGGCCCAATCGGCGGCGGCGCGCTCGGCCTCGGAAAAGCTCAATGCGCCACCGCTCTCGATCTTCCAGCCACCCTGGCCGTCACGGTTGAGCAGGCACAGCTCCAGCTCTTCCCAACCGCTGAGGTGCTGCGAAGCCGCACTGATCACCGCCTGGCGGTCGGTGGCGGCGGTCAGCTTGCGCGACAGGTCGAGCAGTTCGCTGGTTTCCTCCTGGGTATCGCGCAGGGCCTGCAACTGCCGGCGCTGGCGAGCGGCCAGGTTGCCGGTCAGCGCCGCCATCATCAGGAAGAACAGCAGCGTCAGCACATCCTCTTCGCGCTGGATCTCGAAGGAAAAGTTCGGCGGAATGAACAGGAAGTCATAGGTCAGGAATGACAGCACCGCACAGGCCAGGGCCGGCCCCAGGCTGCTGCGCACCGCCACCAGCAGCACTGCGGCCAGAAACACCAGCGAGATGTTCGGCAACGGCAGGACACTGGCCACGCCCCAGGCCAGGGCGCTGGCCAATACTGTCGCCAGCAGTGCCAGCAGGTAGTCGGTCCAGACGACCGCATGGGGTTCACGGGCACGGGGCTGACGTTGCTCCTCCTGGCTGTCGAGGACGTTGATTTCCAGCCCGCGGGCATTGCGCAACAGCCGCGCGGCCAGTCCGCCACCGAACAACCGGCGACGCAGGCGTTGGCGCGACTGGCCGACCAGCACCAGGCTGGCACGACGCTCGGCGGCGTGCTGGATCAGGGTCTTGGCCACCTCGCCGGCCCGCAGCAGCACCACTTCGCCGCCCAGTCGCTCGGCCAGTTGCTGGGCGCTCTGCAGGCGCAGTCGCGACTGTTCGTCACGGCTGCTGCCGTTGTCCACATGGACCAGACTCCAGGGCAGGTGCCGACGCTGGGCCACCCGGCTGGCATGGCGCACCAGGCGCTCGGCCTGGGCATCGCCATCCACGCCCACCAGCAGGCGCCCGCGAATCGCCGGCGCATCCTGGCCGAGGGAGCGGTAGCCAAGGGCCAGGTCATTGTCGACCTGCGCGGCAGCGGTCTGCATCGCCAATTCGCGCAGGGCGGTGAGGTTGGTCTGGGTGAAGAATGCATCGATCGCCGCCCGCGCCTGTTCCGGCACGTAGACCTTGCCGTCGCGCAGGCGCTCGAGCAGTTCCCGTGGCGGCAGGTCGATCAGCAGCAGTTCGTCGGCCTCCTGCAGGACCCAGTCGGGCAGGGTCTCGCGCACCTGCACGCCGGTGATACCGCGTACCTGGTCGTTGAGGCTTTCCAGGTGCTGGACGTTGACCGTGGTGAACACGTCGATGCCGGCGGCCAGCAGTTCCTGAACATCCTGCCAGCGTTTCAGATGTCGGCTGCCGGGTGCATTACTGTGGGCCAGCTCATCGACCAGCACCAGTTTCGGCCGGGCCCTGAGCAGGCCGTCGAGGTCCATTTCCTCAAGCAGCACGCCACGGTACTCGGAACGCACCAGGGGCAGTTGCGGCAACCCCGAGAGCAGCGCCTCGGTCTCCGCCCGACCATGGGTCTCCACTACGCCGGCCAGTACTTTCACGCCCTGGCGCAGTTGCGTGTGGGCCGCCTGCAGCATCGCATAGGTCTTGCCCACGCCCGGGGCGGCACCGAGAAACACCTTGAGCCGGCCACGACCGGTCCGGGGCAGTTCGGCGAGCAGCGCGTCGGCGCGGCCTGAATCACTCATGTACTGGGTTCCCACTGATAGAACTGGCCCCGATGCGGGGATTTCATGGATTTGAGCAGGCCTTGAGGGCCTGTTCGCGGGCAAGCCACGCTCCTAGAGGAATCACCGCACTTTTACCTGGGAGCATGCTTACTTCGAGATATCGGCCAGCGCCGCATTCAATGCAAGCACATTGACCACCGGCGGGCCAATCAGCGGCTGCTCGATATGCGCTTCCAGCAGTTTTTCCACGGTCGCCGCCGGCAGGTTGCGCGCCTGCGCCACCCGTGCCAGTTGATAGCGAACCGCAGCCGGTGGCAAGTGCGGATCGAGGCCGCTGCCGGAAGTGGTCAGCAACGCCAGCGGCACCGGCCCCTGGCCGGGCACGACCTGCTTGGCCGCATCGTCGAAAATCCGTGTCGCCAGTGCCGGGTTGCCCGGCGACAGGTTGCTCGCGCCACTGGATACCGTGGCAAAGGCCCCGGCCGACGGCCGTGGGTGAAACCAGGCATCGCCGGTGAAATCCTGGGCGATCAACGACGAGCCGCGGACCTTGCCGTCGGCATCGACCAGCAGGCTGCCGTTGGCTTGGTCGGGGAAAACGGCCTGGGCCACGCCGGTGACCACCAGGGGGTAGGCGATGCCGGTGATCAGGGTCATCAGGGCCAACAGGCTCAGGGCTGGGCGCCATACGCTAGACATGTTCAGTTCCTCGATTCGGGTGATGCGGTGATGGGTCCGGTGTGCTGATGCGTGGGCAAGCCCGCTCCCACAATGGAGCGGGCTGCATGAGCTACACCAGGTGCAGCGCGGTCAACAGCAGGTCGATGGCCTTGATGCCCACGAACGGCACCAGGATTCCGCCCAGGCCATAGATCAGCAGGTTGCGCCGCAACAGGTGCGCGGCACTCGCCGCCTGGACCCGCACGCCACGCAGCGCCAGCGGGATCAGCACGACGATGATCAGGGCGTTGAAGACGATGGCCGACAGGATCGCGCTCTGCGGACTGGCCAACTGCATGATGTTGAGCACCCCGAGCTGTGGATAGATCGCCGCGAACAGCGCCGGCAGGATCGCGAAGTACTTGGCCACGTCGTTGGCGATCGAGAAAGTGGTCAGCGCACCACGGGTCACCAGCAATTCCTTGCCGATCTGCACCACATCCAGCAGCTTGGTCGGATCGCTGTCGAGGTCGACCATGTTCGCCGCTTCCCGCGCCGCCTGGGTACCATCGTTCATCGCCATGCCGACGTCGGCCTGGGCCAGCGCCGGGGCATCGTTGGCACCGTCGCCGCACATCGCGACCAGGCGCCCATCGTTCTGCTCAAGGCGGATCCGCGCCAGTTTCTTCTCCGGCGTGGCCTCGGCCAGCACGTCGTCGACGCCGGCCTCGGCAGCGATCGCCGCCGCCGTCAGCGGGTTGTCGCCGGTGACCATGACGGTGCGGATACCCAGCTTGCGCAGTTCGGCAAAACGCTCGCGGATGCCTGGCTTGACCACGTCCTTGAGGTGAATGGCCCCCAGCAGCTTGCCTTCGGCGCAGACCAGCAGGGGCGTGCCACCACTCTGGGCGATCCGGTCGATCTCCCGGGACAGCGCCGGCTGCAGGTCGGCGCGCTTCTGGCCGAGGAACGCCAGCAGCGAATCCACCGCGCCCTTGCGATACACCCGGCCCTGATGGTCGACACCCGACAGCCGGGTCTCGGCACTGAACGGTACCGCGGTCAGCTCGGCAGCCGCCGGCTCCGTCTGTGGATAAAGGTCACGCAGGTATTCGACGATGGACTTGCCTTCGGCGGTCTCGTCGGCCAGCGATGCCAGCAGGGCCCCCTCGGCCAGTTCACGAACCGGCACGCCGGGCGCCGGGTGGATCGCCGAGCAGCGGCGGTTACCGAAGGTGATGGTGCCGGTCTTGTCCAGCAGCAGCACGTGCACATCGCCGGCGGCCTCCACCGCACGGCCGGATTTGGCGATCACGTTCAGGCGAACCAGGCGATCCATCCCGGCGATACCGATAGCCGACAGCAGGCCGCCGATGGTGGTCGGGATCAGCGTCACCAGCAGCGCCACCAGGAACACCAGCGGCAGGCTGCCACCGGCGAAGTGGGCGAACGGCTGCAGGGTCACCACTACCAGCAGGAAGATCAGGGTCAGGCCGATCAGCAGGATGTCCAGCGCGACTTCGTTGGGCGTCTTCTGCCGCTTGGCGCCTTCCACCAGGGCGATCATGCGGTCCAGGGTCGACTCGCCGGGGTTGCTGGTGATGCGCACCAGCAACCAGTCGGAGACCAGCCGAGTGTTGCCGGTCACCGCCGAACGGTCGCCGCCGGACTCGCGGATCACCGGCGCCGACTCACCGGTGATCGCCGCCTCGTTGACCGCGGCGATACCTTCGATCACCTCGCCGTCGCCGGGAATCATTTCGCCGGCTTCGACCCGGACCACATCGCCCTTGCGCAGGCTGCTGGCGGGCACCACCTGGAAGCTGTTGTCGGCCTTGCGCCGCCGGGCGCTCAAGCCCTCGCTGCCGGCCTTGAGGCTGTCGGCGCGGGCCTTGCCACGGCCTTCGGCCAGGGCCTCGGCGAAGTTGGCGAAGAGCACGGTGAACCACAGCCAGATGGCGATCTGCACCGCGACGAAGGTCGGTACGGCGCTGTTGGGGACCAGGCAGAGGACGGTGGTCAGCACCGCCGTCAGCTCCACCACCAGCATCACCGGCGCCCGCTGCAACTGGCGCGGATCGAGCTTGACGAAGGCTTGCACCAGCGCCGGCCGCCACAGGTCGGCGACGGTGGTCCTGGGCTGTTCGACGACAGCCGGTTTTGTTGCGGGAAGCGGCATGTTCATCATCAGGTCCTCAATTCTTCAATCCGGTCACAGCCAGGCTCAGGTGATCCGCGATCGGTCCCAGGGCCAGGGTCGGCAGGAACGTCAGGCCACCGACCAGCAGGATGGTCACGGTCAGCAGGGTGACGAACAGCGGGCCGTGGGTCGGGAAACTGTTCTGGCCGACCGGTACGGTTTTCTTCATCGCCAGGCTGCCGGCCAGGGCCAGTACTGGCAGGATGTAGCCGAAGCGGCCGAGCAGCATGCTCAGGCCCAGCATCAGGTTGTGGAACGCGGTGTTGCCGCTGAAACCACCGAACGCCGAACCGTTGTTGGCACTGGCCGAGGTGTAGGCGTACAGCAGCTGGCTGAAACCGTGGGCGCCGGGGTTGCTGACCGCTCCGGCCGGGCCGGGCAGACTGGCGGCGATCGCCCCCAGCACCAGGGTGCCGACCGGCATCACCAGCAGAGTCACCACCAGCAGTTGCACCTCCCGAGCCTGGAGTTTCTTGCCCAGGTATTCCGGGGTCCGGCCGATCATCAGGCCGGCGAGGAACACTGCGATCAGCACGTTCAGCAACATGCCGTAGAGCCCCGCGCCGACGCCGCCGAAGATCACTTCGCCGACCATCATGTTGACCAGCGCGACCATGCCGCTCAGCGGGTTGAGGCTGTCATGCATGGCGTTGACCGAACCGTTGGAGGCGGCGGTGGTGGTCACGGCCCAGAGCACGCTGCCGGTGGTGCCGAAGCGGGTCTCCTTGCCTTCCAGCGGCGCGGTCTGTTCCACCACCGGATTGTTCAGCGTCGGGTTCGGCTGGTACTCGGCATACAGCGAGACCGCACCGCCGATCAGCAGCAGGGCCAGCATGCAGCCCAGGATCGCGCGGCTCTGGCGCAGGTCCTTGACGTAGTGCCCGAAGGTGAACACCAGCGCTGCCGGAATCAGGATGATCGCCGCCAGTTCGAACAGGTCGCTCCAGGCCGTCGGGTTCTCGAACGGGTGCGCCGAGTTGACGCCGAAGAAGCCACCGCCGTTGGTGCCCAACTGCTTGATGGCGATCTGGCTGGCGGCCGGGCCGAGCGGAATCACCTGGTCGGCGCCCTGCAGGGTCACGGCATTGACGTAGTGGGCGAAGGTCTGCGGCACGCCCTGCCAGACCAGGAACAGCGCCAGCAGCAGGCACAGCGGCAACAGGCCGTAGAGGGTGGCGCGGGTCATGTCGACCCAGAAGTTGCCCAGGGTCGACGCCGAGCGCCGGGCGATGCCGCGGCACAGCGCGACCAGCACGGCCAGGCCGGTGGCGGCGCTGACGAAGTTCTGCACGGTCAGGCCGACCATCTGGCTCAGGTAGCTGAGGGAGGCCTCGCCGCTGTAGTTCTGCCAGTTGGTGTTGGTCATGAAACTGACCGCGGTGTTGAACGCCAGCGTCCACTCCTGGCCCGGCAGATTCTGCGGGTTGAGCGGCAGGTACTGCTGCAGTTGCAGGATGGCGAACAGCAGCACGAAACCGGCGAAGTTGAAGGCCAGTACCGCCAGGGTGTATTTCTGCCAGCTCTGCTCGGTCTTTTCATCCACCCCGGACAGCCGATAGCAGACCCGCTCCACCGGCCCCAGAAGCGGAGTCAGCCAGGTGCGCCGGCCTTCCATGACGTTGTAGTAGAACCGCCCCAGTGCGGGCGCCGGCAGCAGTACCAGCGCCAGGAATGCCAGGATCAGCCAATAGTCGTAACCATGCATAACCGCCGCTCCTAGTTCCGATCCGCGCGCAACAGCGCAACCAGTAGATAGATGAACAGCGCCACCGCCAGCAGCAGTGACACTCCGTCCAGAATGCCCATGGGATTTCTCCGTGATACGGCGATCGCCGCGTGTGGAGGCATTGTCGGAAGGAAGCCCGTAAAGGAACGAGAGCGACGCCCGGGTCGATACGTAAAGAAGGCGTAAAGAGTCAATTTACACAGGCGTTACGCCCTAGAATCCCCAGGCCGCTGACCTGGCGCCGATGCCGGCAGGGGGTTTGGGTGCCCACCGATTTGTGTCGAACTCGTTACATAACCGACAACCAGTCAACATGCGGCGCCTGTAGCTTCCTGCCGCAGCTACACTTGAAATGGATACCCCGCCTGCGGGCCGGGCACTCCCGACGTGCAACAACCTCGCGCAGCGCTTGGCGTTTCGCGGCTTTACCGGCAGATAATCACACGCATGCAGAACACTCCCGCCTCTCTGGCCGATGTCAACAAACCGCTATCGCCGGGCGATGACAAGCGCTGGAATGTCCGCGCGCTGATCGTCGACGACGATATTCCGATCCGTGAACTGCTGATCGACTATCTCGCCCGCTTCAGTATCCAGGCGGTCGGCGTGACCGACGGCGCGGCGATGCGCCAGGCCATGCAACTGGAAACCTTCGATGTGGTGGTCCTGGACCTGATGCTGCCTGGCGAGGACGGCCTGTCGCTGTGCCGCTGGCTACGCTCCGAATCGGACATCCCGATCCTGATGCTGACCGCCCGCTGCGAACCCACCGACCGCATCATCGGCCTGGAACTGGGCGCCGACGACTACATGGCCAAGCCGTTCGAGCCGCGGGAACTGGTGGCGCGCATCCAGACCATCCTGCGCCGCGTGCGCGACGACCGTACCGAACAGCGGGCCAATATCCGTTTCGACAACTGGCGCCTGAACAGCGTGCTGCGCCAGCTGATCGCCGACGATGGCCTGGTGGTGCCGCTGTCCAATGCCGAGTTCCGCCTGCTGTGGGTGTTCATCGAACGTCCGCGGCGGGTGCTGAGTCGCGAGCAGTTGCTCGACGCCGCCCGGGGTCGCTCGATCGAAGCCTTCGACCGCAGTATCGACCTGCTGGTCTCGCGGCTGCGGCAGAAGCTCGGCGACGATCCGAAATCGCCCCAACTGATCAAGACCGTACGCGGTGAAGGCTACCTGTTCGACGCGCGAGACATCGGTTGATGCGCCCCCGCTTCAACACGCTGTTCGGCCGCCTGTTCGGCGTGTTGCTGCTGGCCATCGTCCTGGCCCACCTGCTGGCCTTTCTCTGGTTCCATCATTACGGTGGCGGCCCGCCACCGCCGCCGCCCCCAATGGACATGGCGCAGAACTTCGATCCGCGCCTCGGGCCGCCGCCATCGCATTTTCGTCACCCGCCGCGCCCGTGGTTTGGCGGCCCGCTGGTGCCTTTGACTTTTCAACTCGTGGCCCTGGTGATTGCCGCCTGGTACGGTGCCAAGCTGCTTTCACGGCCGATCCAGCGTCTGAGCGAGGCGGCCGAGCGCCTGAGCGAAGACCTCAACAGCCCGCCACTGGATGAAACCGGCCCGCAGGAAGCCCGGCAGGCCGCCGCCACCTTCAACCTGATGCAACAGCGTATCCGTGAGCAGGTGCAGCAGCGTGGCCGCATGCTCGGTGCGGTGTCCCACGACCTGCGCACGCCACTGTCACGCCTCAAGCTGCGCCTGGAGCAGATCGATGACGTGAAGCTGCAGGCGCAGATGCGCCAGGACCTGAACGACATGATCGGCATGCTCGACGCCACCCTCAGCTACCTGCACGAACAACGCACCAGCGAAGCCATGCAGTGGATGGACGTGCAGGCCCTGGTCGAGTCCCTGTGCGAGAACGCCCAGGACCAGGGCGCCCAGGTCCGAGCCAGCGGTCATTGCGCGCCACTGCTGGTGCAGCCGATGGCCTTGCGCTCCTGCCTGAACAACCTGATGGACAATGCCCTGCGCTACGCCGGCGACGCCCTGATCACCCTGGAGGACAGCCGGCGGCAGTTGATCATCCGGGTCATCGATCACGGCCCCGGCATCGCCGCCGACAAGCGCGAAGCGGTGTTCGAACCGTTCTATCGTCTGGAAGGTTCGCGCAACCGCAACTCCGGTGGCGTCGGCCTGGGCATGACCATCGCCCGGGAAGCCGCGCAACGCCTGGGCGGTGACTTGATCCTCGAGGAAACCGCCGGTGGCGGCCTGACCGCCGTGGTCACCCTGCCCCGCGCCTGATCGCTCTGTGTACCCACCGGTACAAAGCCCACATACCCTCGATACCTGTCCTTGGGAGCCTGCATGAGCCGGTGCACCGCCACCGGCCTTGCCAACACTTAGGGAGTGAGCACCATGATCGGTAGCGTCAGCAGTCTACTGAGCTACGTCGGCTACAACAGCACGACGACGGCCACGCAACGCCAGCAACAATTCCAGAAGCAACTGCTCGCCAAGCTCGATACCAACGGCGACGGTTCCATCAGCCAGGACGAACTGAACAGCGCCCTGTCGAAGGATGGCGACAACAAGCTGCTCACTGACCTGAGCCAGAATTTCACCTCACTCGACAGCGACGGCAGCGGCGGTATCAGCGTTGACGAACTGGCCGCACTCAAGCGCCCGGAACATGGCGATCGCGCACCTGACACCAGGCTGGCCGATGCCCTGCTCAAAGCCCTCGACACCAATGGCGACGGTACCGTCAGCAACGACGAACTGAATACCGGCCTGACCAATACCGGCATCAACGCCGACAGTTCTTCGCTGCTCTCCTCCCTGGACAAGGATTCGAGCGGCAGCCTCAGCGTCGACGAACTGGCCGCAGCCTTCGCCCCGCCTCCGCCGCCGGCGCAACTGTCGAGCAGCCAGCTGTTCAGCCAGTTGGACACCGATGGCGATGGCAGCATCAGCCAGGCTGAACTGGCCAGCGCGCTGCAGGGCACCACCGACAGCTGTGCGACCAACACCGCCAGCAGCGCCGTCACAACGGCCAGTACCAGCAACACGGCCAGCGCCATGCTGCTCCAGGCCCTGGCCGACGCCAGCGGCACCCGCACCACCACCCAGACGGCCCAGGACAATATCACCGAGGCCCTCAGCCGGTTGCTGGTCAACCTCAACACCCAGTATCAGAACCGTAATACCGTGACGGCGACCAGCAGCACTGCGGCAGCGGCCTGATCCTGCGGTAATGGGAGATGCGGGGGTGCCTGAAAGTGCCGCGCCTATCTCACCGCCGCCTTCGCGGGCAAGCCTCGCTCCTACAGAGTTTCAGTCGTGCACAGAACAGGTGTGCGACACAAGCTCTGCAGGAGCGAGGCTTGCCCGCGAATAGGCCCGTGAGGCTCGGGCAACCCCGGAAGCCCCCAGCCATGAATGTCAGGTCTTCTCTTCGCGCCGCCCCTGGCTCGCACTCCAGTCCAGCAACAGGCTGTAGGCCACCGCCAGCAGGGTCGGTCCGATGAACAGGCCGATGAAACCGAAGCTGATCAACCCGCCGAAGACGCCCAGCAACACCACCACCAACGGCAGGTTGCCGCCACGGCTGATCAGGTACGGCTTGAGCACGTTGTCCACGCCACTGACGATGAACGTGCCCCAGATGCCCAGGAACACCGCCATGCCGTACTCGCCCTTCCATACCAGCCAGCCCGTGGCCGGAATCCATATCAGTGGCGGCCCCATGGGAATCAGGCTGAGCAGGAAGGTGGCCAGCCCCAGCACCAGCGCGCCGGGCACTCCGGCGATCAGGAAACCGATCAGCGCCAGCACGGCCTGGGCGGCCGCCGTGCCGATCACCCCGTTGACCACCCGCTGCACGGTGCCGGCCACCAGTTCCTGGTAGTAGCCGGCCCGCTCGCCGATCAGCCGTTCCAGCAGGCTGAGCACGAACGCCGCCAGCCGCGGGCCATCCCGATAGAAAAAGAACACGAAGAGGATGCTCAGGGTCAGTTCGAGAATCCCGCCACCGATCTGCGCGCTGCGCGCCAGCAGCCAGTTGCCGACCTGCCCCAGGTAGGGCTTGACCGCCACCATCAGGGCCGCTCCTTGCTGGTCGACGGTGTTCCAGAAGCCCACCAGGCGCTCGCCGACGATCGGCACTCCCGCCAGCCAGGCCGGCGCCTCGGGCAGACCATCGACCTGCACGTCCTTGACGAAGCTCACCGCATCACGCACATGGTCCGCCAGGTTGAGCCCCAGCCACACCAGCGGCGCGGCCACCAGCACCGTCCAACCGAGGGTCAGCAGGCCGGCGGCCAATGACTCACGCCCACCCAGCAGGCGCGTCAGCAACAGCATCAGCGGCCAACTGGCAAAGGCCAGCACCGCGCCCCAGAACAGCGCCGACCAGAACGGCGCCATCACCCACAGGCTGGCCCCAAACAGCACCAGGAGCAGTATCTGCACCAACAGCCGATCATTATTGAGCATGGGGATTCCACAAAGAGGTCAGAAAGGAAAGCTTAGGCGAACCCACAAGCGTGCGTTCGCCCCTGCCGCGACTATCGCAACAGCTCCAGGTGCAGGCCGGCGGTCCTGCTGTCGCCCAGTTCCAGCCGCGACGCCCTGACGCCAGCGGCCACCAGCGCCTGGCGCCAGGCTTCGGCGGAGCTGCCCGAGAGGCTGATGCGGGAGGTGGTGTCGAGGTTAAGGCCCCGTGATATCAGGGTGATCCAGATGGCCTGCGGCTCAGCGGGCAACTTCGGCAGGTCGAGCTTGCCGGTGTCGCGCAACTCGCGCGCCAGGGTCGCCGAGGTCGGCAGCAACTCGCCCAGCGGCGCGTTCGCGGCAAACTGCTCGACATGCAGGTAGGCCCGCCGATTGCCGCGGGTGATGCTGTACAGGACCATCAGCGAATCATCCTGGGGCGCCGCCAGGCGCAACAGCAGATAGGCTTGCTGATCATCGGCCCCGGACAGCAGCGGATTGCCGAAGACCTCGTTGGCCCACAGGCTGTTCTCGCCGCAATCGCGGGCCTGGCACCAGAACAGCAACTGCGCGCCCTCCTTCTGCAAGGCCTCGCGCGCCGCGGTAAAGGCCTCGTTGGCCGAGTGTTCCGGCGGCAGCTCGTAGGTCACCGAGGTCATCTGCCCGCGGGCATTGACCTGGCCCTCGCTGCGCAACCGGTTGCTGATCTTGCGGATCGAGCCCTGTGGATAAATGCGCTCCAGCTCCGTCGGGGCCCGGTAGTCGACGATCTGCGCGTCGGCCAGGCGCGGCACCAGCGGCAGGTCATGACTGCCGGGTACGTCGGCGGCCAGCAGCACGCCACTGAAACAGGCCAGGCCGAGCGCCCCGGCCAGGGTTGTGGATAACTTCATCGGATCGGCAGCGCCTGAACATGGGGCACGGATGCCGGGACGGGACGACACGAAGTCGCGGCGTTAGCGAGGTCTGGCATGGTTGTCTCCCTTTCAACCCGCCAAGCCTCGACAGTTGCCGGGCGCAAGTCAAGGCATGGCGAAGAAGCGATTGAAACAGTCTGCAACAAGGGCCGCCCCGGCCTCGTCGTTCAGGTGCAGGTGATGACCGCCGGGCAGCACCTGTTGCTTGAAGGGTAGCTGCTCCAGCAGGCTGCGGTGCTGGGCCAGCATGCCGTCCGCGGCCACCACCAGTTGCGCCGGGCACACCACCCGGCGCACGAAGGCCATGGCCTGCTCCTCGGTCAGGCGCAGGGGCGAGGGCAGGGTCAGACGGTTGTCGCTGCGCCAGGTGTAGCCTCCCGGAACCGGCATCAGGCCACGCTGGGCCAGCAGCTCGGCAGCCTCGCGACTGACCGCCACCAGCCCCTTCATCCGTGCCTCGACGGCCTGGTCCAGGCTCGGGTGCACCGACTTGCGCTTGTCCTGCAGCCGCAACTGCGCCTGCAGGGCCATGCCCAGGCGCTCGGCCGCGCTTTCGCCATTGGCGGTCGGCGGGATCACACCGTCGATCAGCGCCAGGTGCGAAACCCGCTCCGGCAAGGCGCCGGCCAGCACCACCGAGACAATCGCGCCGAGGGAATGCCCGAGCAGGGCGAAACGCTGCCAACCCAGTTGCTCGGCCACCTGCAACACGTCATGCACATAGTCCCAGAGCGCATAACCGGCACCGATCGGGCGATGCCCGGAGTGCCCGTGACCGGCCATGTCGAGAGCGACGATGCGCAGCCCCTTCAGCTTCGGCGCCAGGCGGGCGAAGCTGTTGGCGTTGTCCAGCCAGCCGTGCAGGGCGATCACCGGCAGCCCGTCTTCAGGGCCGAACAGATGGGCCGCCAACTCGATATGCGGCAGGCTCAGGCGCACTTCCTCGACCGCCGTGCTCATGGCTGCCGACCTTCGCCGGCACGCCGCTGCCAGCGGGCGAAGATGTCCTTGAGCAGTTGCGCGGTGTCTTGCGGGCGTTCCAGCGGAAACATGTGGCCTCCCGGCATGCTCAGGGATTCGCCCTGGGGCAGGCGCCCCACGGTGCGGGTGTGATGGCGCATCACCACGCGACTCGAACGGCCGCGGACCACCGCCAACGGCACCTGCAGATGCCGGGCCAGGCCCGGGCTGGTGTGGGGCACGCCGCGATAGATGCGGATTTCGGTGTCCGGATCGAAGCTCAACCGCAGGCGACCGTTCTCGGCACGCAGGCCATGTTGCAGGTAGGCGTCGAAACAGTCCGGGTCGAACCCGCGAAACAGGGTCTTGCCGGCGAAGTACTGGCGAGCCGTTTCCAGGTCGCTGAACTCCTCGCGCCGGCCCAGGGTGCGCCCGGCCGGGGTCAGCCGGTCGATGAAGCCGAAACGCTTGGCCGCGCGGATCACCCACTGGTCGGTGCGGGTCAGCACCGGCGAGTCGAGCATCACCAGCCCCTTGTACAGTTGCGGCCGCCGCAGCGCCGCATGCAGGTGCAGCACGCCACCGAGGGAGTGACCGACGCCCCAGACCGGGCCGGGCTGCCGTTCGAGGTGGTGGATCAGTTCGTCGACCAGGTTGCGCCAGTTGTCGTCCACCGGGAAACGCGGGTCGTGGGCATGCTGTTGCAGATGGGCAACCTCATACTCCGGCGCCAGGGCGGCGAACAGCTTGCCGTAGGTGCCCGAGGGAAAACCGTTGGCGTGGGCGAAGAACACGTGCTGCGACATACCGGAACCATTTCATGAAAAACAGGCGTTCATTGTCGACAGGACGCCCGCCGCCAGCAATGACCGTAACTGCCAGGAATGATGACAGTCCGGTCAAGCCTATGGCGCCGCTCAGCGGCTCGGCGGGGTCTGGCCCAAAGGCACCACGGCCATGGTCAGGCGCGAGACGCAGTTGGTCTTGCCGTCGTCGCTGCTCAGGCGAATGTCCCAGACGTGGGTACTGCGGCCGATGTGGATCGCTTTCGCCACCGCCGTCACGCGCCCGCTGCGCACGCCACGCAGGTGGTTGGCGTTGATTTCCAGGCCCACGCAGTAGTACTGGCTGGTATCGACGCACAGGTAGCTGGCCATCGAACCGACGGTCTCGGCCAACACCACCGAGGCACCGCCATGCAGCAGGCCGAATGGCTGGTGAGTGCGGTGGTCGACCACCATGCTGGCGGTCAGCGACTGGTCGTCGAAGGACTCGAAGCGAATGTCCAGCACTTCGCTGATGGTGTTCTTCGCCGAGGCGTTGAGTTGGTCGATATCTGGAACGGTGCGCCACAAGGCCATCTTGCAATCCCTCTGTTCTTGTTTGTCATTCCTGCCACAGTACCGGTTGCCCGTGCTCGCTCCAGACCTGGAAACGCGGGCCGTAGCGTTGCTCGATCACCGGCCGCCGGATCTTCAGCGTGGGCGTGAGAAAACCGTTTTCAACCGCCCAACTATCTTTCACCACCACCAGCGCGCGCAAGCGCTGATGCTTGTCGAGGGTCTGGTTGACCTCCTCCAGCAGGGCCGCGAGCCCCGCCTGCAGGTTCGCCCGCGACGCCTGGGCGGCGCTGGCCGAGAGCACGCAGAGCCCCAGCGGCGCCGGCAGGCCATCGCCGACCACGCAGACCTGCTCGAGCCAGGCATTGGCCGCCAGGCGGCTCTCGATCGGCGCCGGCGCGACATATTTGCCCTTGCTGGTCTTGAAGATCTCCTTGAGCCGTCCGGTCAGGCGCAGGTTGCCACCGGCATCCTGCTCGCCCTTGTCGCCAGTACGCAGAAAACCGTCGGCGGTGAGGGCCTCGGCGGTTTTCTGCGGTTCCTTGTAGTAGCCGAGCATGGTCGCCCCGCTGCGTACCAGCACCTCGCCCTGCTCGTCGATACGCACCTCGACGCCCGGGCACGCCTCGCCGATCCATCCCGGCAGATGCCGGCCCACCCGGCAGATATGCGAGTAACCGCTGTTCTCGGTCATGCCATAGACTTCGAGCACCTCAAGCCCCAGGCGCCGATACCAGTGCAACAGCTCACGGGGTACCGGTGCCGCACCGGACAGCGCAATGCGCAGGGCATCGAGCCCCAGCCCGGCCAGCACCTTGTGCCCGATCCGCCGCCCGAGCAGCGGCAGGCGCAACAGGAAATCCAGGCGCGCCGGGGCGACCTTTTCGTAGACGCCCATCTGGAACTTGCTCCAGATCCGCGGCACGCCAAACATCGCCGTAGGCCGCGCACGTCGCAGGTCGACCAGGAAGGTTTCCAGGCTTTCGGCGAAAAATATCGTCTGCCCGGTGAAGATCGACGCCAGCTCGACGAACATCCGCTCGGCCACATGGCACAGTGGCAGGTAGGACAGCACCCGGTCGCCCTCCCCCAGGCCGAACAGGCCGACGGCGTTGTTGGCAGCAAATGACAGCGTCGCGAAGCTGTGCATCACGCCCTTGGGCTGACCGGTGGTACCGGAGGTGTAGATCACCGTCGCCAGTCGCTGCGCGGCGGGTCGCGGATCGTCCTGGATCGGCGGGCAGGCCTGCAGGTCGCTCCAGCGGAAGTCGAACGCCCCCGGCGGACACAGCGGCAGGCTGATGGTCGGCAGGCCGGGCCTGACCCCGGCCGACATGCCTGGCCAGTCGTCGAGTTTGCCGATGAACGCCAGCGCGACCTCGGCGTGTTCGAGCACCTGGGCGACGGAGTCCGCGGTCAGGTTGGGATACAGCGGTACCGAGACATGCCCGGCCATCCAGATCGCCAGGTCGGCAATGATCCAGTGGGCACAGTTCTTCGAAATGATCGCCACATGACTGCCGGCTGGCAGTTCCCGGGACCGCAGCCAGTGGGCCGCACAGCGGGCCTGGTGGCCGACCTCGGACCAGCTCAGCGTCTGGACCTCGCCACCGCCGACCGGCTGGACCAGGTATGGCTGCCGGGGATGGCGAGCTTCGCGCTCGTAGAAGACTTCCAGCGGCAAACGAAAAGCGGCAGACATGAGACTCCCTCCCTTTTGTTTTTATTCCGGAGAAAACCAACCAAGCACTTGCTTGGCAGACTATTTCACGGGCGAGTCGCCGCTGCAACCCCAGCCCTTCATGCCAGGGGCCGGACGATGCGAAACGGGGGTGGAATCTGATAGCCGGGTGGCTCGGGCTCGGGTCGAATTCCCGGTTTCCCAGCCCTTTACGAGGCGTTCATGTCGACGATAGGCAATCTCTTGCGAAGCTTCATTCCCTTGCGCGGCCGCCGCACGCCAGCAGGCCAGCCCCCGCCCGCGACCGGGACGGAGCGCTACAGGCAGCCCTGGCCCGGACCATCCCCGGCGTCGGAGCCGTCAAGGATCGAAAGGGACATGACCCTGTTGGGGCTCAAGGATTCGCTGGACTCGGCGCGGGCCTTTCTCGGCGCCAGCCCGACCCTGCGAGCCTACCCCCTTGGCGGCTTGCTCGAGCTGATGGTGGTCAGCAGCCTGCGCTTTCCCAACATCCTGAGCAGTTGGGACGGTGTCCCGCTGGAGGGTGGCGGCCGGGTGTCGCTGCACGTGCAGAAGAAGCTGTTCGACCTGCGGGTGTCGACCACGCTGTCTCCGCCGCTGACCAAGGCCCTGAAGAACTGCGCCCTGAACATCGCGGCCAACCTCGACGGCAGCGCCACGGGACGGCTGCTCGACGATATCGACATTCGCCAGCCGTTCAAGGAATGGAACAAGCATGCGATCTGCCAGGTATTGCGCACCCTGCAGGTGACCAACGTCAACATGACCGGTGCCGACCTGAGTGGCGGCGACCTGGCCGGCGTGCGCTTCTTCGGCCAGTACCACGAGGCGAACTTCATGGCGGCCAACCTCAAGGGCGCCATGCTGTCGAGCGGGTTCAAGGGCAACAACTTCGAACATTGCGACCTGCGCCACGCCATGCTCTCGGGCTATTTCGAGCAGTGCAGCTTCAAGGGCGCGAAGGTCAACGCGGTGACCCTGAGACAGACCCGCAGCGAGCTGAACGGGGCCGTGCTGACCCCGTGAAGGCGTTCAGACGTGACGAACGCCGTTGAGCGTCATGGCCCCGGCCAGCGGCCAGTCCCCTTCCAGTTCCGCCAGGCTGGCGGTATTCATCGGTTGCGGGCTGCGCAGGTGGCCGGCCTCGAGCAGGCTGATCAGGCTGCCGACCAGGGGCTGGTGACTGACCAGCAACAGGTTGTCCGCCGTATCGAGCTGCTCCAGCACGCGGGCCGGATGAGTGTCGGGGGTCAGCCAGGGCACGGTGATGATCGGCGGCTCGAAACCCAGCACGTCGCGCACCAGTTGCGCGGTCTGCTGGGCGCGCACATAGGGGCTGGCGTAGATCGCCGCCAGCGGCTGGCCGATCAGGTGCGCGGCACTGCGCAACACCTCCTGGCGCCCGTGGACAGTCAGGTTGCGCTCGGCGTCACTGCTCACCTGGGGCTCGGCCTGCCCATGGCGCAGCACCCAGAGCTTCACAGCCTGGGTTCCTCGTCACGCACCGGATGCGCTGCGGGCGGCACGCTGTGCGGGGCCTCGCCTTCCGGCGCGCGTGGGGCCGGCCAATCGGCGAACGGCCAGGGTTTCTGGTCGCTGTGAAAGGTGCCGAAACGGCCGATCTGGGCGAGGAACTGGCTGAGGCTGTCGCCGAAGTTCATCAGGTTGCCACTCGGCGCGCCGTAGAACAGCCGATAGGCCAGCTGGATCAGCACCACCGCGCCGAGGAGGAACTGCGCGACCTGCCAGACCAGCAGGAACACCAGCATCCACAGCATCCGCAGCACGATGGATTCATATTTGGCTTCGTTCATGTCTTGCTCCTGTTGCGTGGACTCAGTTGAAACCGCTGGTGGAAATGAAATCGACGTCGGTCTTCGGCTCGCCGCGCATCAGCAGGGCGATCACCTGCTCAAGCGTGCGGCCCTCGAACAGGATGGCATGCAGGCCGGCCACCAGCGGCATGTAGACGTTCAGTTCCTGGGCCTTGGCCTTGAGCACCTTGAGGGTGTTGACCCCTTCGGCCACCTCGCCCAGGCGGTTGACCGCCTCCTCCAGGCTCAGGCCCTGGCCGAGGGCGAAACCGACCTGGTAGTTGCGACTTTTGGGCGAGGAACAGGTCACGATCAGGTCGCCGACGCCGGCCAGGCCGAGGAAGGTCATCGGGTTGGCCCCCTGACTCACGGCGAACCGGGTCATCTCCGCCAGGGCCCGGGTGATCAGCATGCTCTTGGTGTTCTCGCCCATGCCCAGCGCCACCGCCATGCCGGCGATGATCGCGTAGACGTTCTTCAGCGCACCGCCCAGCTCGACACCAAAGCGGTCGGCACTGGCGTAGACACGGAAGGTGCTGCCGTGCAGGGCCGCCTGGACCCGGCTGCAGAGTGCTTCGTCCTCGCTGGCGACCACGGTGGCGGTCAGGGCATGCTCGGCCACTTCACGGGCCAGGTTCGGCCCGGACAACACACCGATCCGCGCCTGCGGGGCAATATCCGCAAGAATTTCGCTCATCAGCTTGAAGGTCTGCGGCTCGATGCCCTTGGTCAGGCTGACCAGCAGCTTGTCGCGCAGACGCTCGGCATGCTCGGCCAGCACGCTGCGCAGGGCACTGGATGGCAACGCGACGAAGAACAGCTCGCAACCGTCGAGCGTCGCGGCCAGGTCGGTCACCGGTTCGACCGCCGGGTGGATCCTGATGCCCTTGAGGTAGCGCGGATTCTCGCGATTGACACGAATGGCCTCGGCCTGTTCCGGGTCGCGCATCCATTGGCGCACCCGGTGACCGTTCTCGGCCAGCAGATTGGCCACGGCGGTTCCGAAGCTCCCTCCCCCCAGGACCGCGATAGGGTGCTGTTCAGTCATATGCAATCCGTTTTTACCAATGGCGATGGCCGCATTATACGGAGCCACCGGGCGGCAGCCAGTCCCAAACGCATTCGGCACGCGACGCTCTGACGCGAGGATTTTTCCGCTTTCGCAGACGGAATGCAGGCTCTGTGCCATGGCAAACCCGTCCAGCTCGGTTAACATGGGCGGCTATTACCTGCGATCAAGGTTGATCCGTGTCTTCAGGCCCACCCTTTCACCGTTCCTCCGTCCTTCTGGCGCTGCTGTTCAGCACTCCCGTGCTGGCCGACGATCTGTTCCTGGAAAACCAGCCGCTGCCCGAGGTTTTGACCGCCACGCGGCTGAAACAATCCCCTGCGTCGGTCCCCGGCAGCATGACGGTGATCGACAACGAACTGATCAAGGCCAGCGGTGCCCGCGATATCGCCGAACTGCTGCGCCTGGTGCCGGGCATGATGGTCGGCTACACCAACGGCAACCAGGCGGCGATCAACTACCACGGCACCGATGCCAGCAATGCCCGGCGCATGCAGGTCCTGATCGACGGCCGCTCGGTGTATCGCGCAGGCCTGGCGACCGTGGACTGGAGCGACATTCCGGTGGCCATGGAGGATATCGAGCGCATCGAGGTCTTCAGGGGGCCGAACACCGTCAGCTATGGCGCCAATGCGCTGATGGCGGTGGTCAACATCCTGACCAAGTCGCCCGGCAGTACCCACGGTTCGCGGCTCAAGGTCACCCGTGGCGGGCGCGGCATCAATGACTGGTATGCCAGCCAGGGCGTGGGCTGGGACACCGGTGACCTGCGCCTGTCGATGTCCGGCCAGCAGGACGACGGTTTCGACAGCGATCGCATCGGTGCCGACTACCGCGACAGCCGACGCCTGAACCGCTTCAACCTGTCGGTCAGCCAAATGCTCAACGACAGCCAGAGCATCGACTGGCAGTTGAATGCGAAGGAAGGCACCAACCAGCGGCCCTACACCTACAAGGCGGTGTTTCCCGATATCCAGGAGGCCGGCAACAACTCCGACGTGGTGGCCAAGGACTACGCCGGTTCCCTGCGCTGGAACCTCGACCTCAGCCCGCAGCACAGCCTGTACGTACAGGGTTCGGCCCAGCACTGGGACCGCCAGCAGATCTGGCGCGCCTGTGATGCCAAGGTGTCGTTCAGCCCGCAATTGACCCAGTTGTGGCAGCTCAACCCCAACTACGCGGAAAACCTGGCGCGCCACATGACCAGCTACTCGGTCGGCAGCCCACCGCCCGGCAGCGCCAGTGAACAGGCCCTGGCCAACCAGGTACTGGACCAGTGGTTCAACCAGGGCGCCAATCAGTCGGTCTGCGGCGATATCGACCAGAGCACCCGCGAGACCCGCTACGACCTCGAATTGCAGGACACCCTGAGCCTGTCGGACAGCCTGCGCCTGGTCAGCGGCATGAACTATCGTTATGACCGGGCAGATTCCGAAACCTATTTCAACGGCACCCTCGACGACAACACCTGGCGCCTGTTCGGCCAGCTCGAGTGGCGGGCCAGCGAACACTGGCTGCTCCAGGGCGGCGCCATGTACGAATACACACAACTGACTGGCGACTCGCTGACCCCGCGCTTTGCCGTCAACTACCTGATCAACCCGCGCCATGGCCTGCGCGCGGTGTATTCGGAAGCCATCCGCTCGCCGGACATGTTCGAGAACAACGTCAACTGGAGCTACCGGGTGACCAACCTGGACTCACCGACCTACGGCCAGAACAGCGGCCAGTATTTCGTCAGGACCCGCGGCCCGGGCAACCTCGACAAGGAGCTGATGCGCTCGCGGGAGCTGGGCTACAACGGTTTCTTCGCGGATATCGGGCTGAACCTCGACGTGAAGCTGTTCTACGACGAAATCACCTCGATGGTCAGTACGCCCCTGCGCAACAACCAGTTCATCGCCAGCAATGCCAACAACGCACGCTTCACCGGCAGCGAAACCCAACTCGACTGGCGCCTGGGCAGCGCCGACCGGCTGCGCCTGACCTACGCCTATGTCGATGTGCAGGCCAGCAACCCTGCCGATGCCCAGTTCACCGCACGCAACAGCGGCTCGGCCGGCTGGATGCGCGACTGGGGCAAGGGCTGGTCAAGCTCGCTGTTCTACTATGGCGACGATGCGATCAACCGGTATCGTTTCGAGCGGGTCGACCTGCGTGTCGCCAAGCGCATTCCCTTGCACAGGGCCAGCCTGGAACTGGCCGGGGTGATGCAGCAGCGTCTGGACAACCAGCCCCTCACCTGGCCCGACAACAACTATGACCAGCGCCAGGTTCTCTACTTCAGCGCCGAGCTGGAATTCTGAGCATGAGCGAGTCAAGGATGACACGGGGCTGCACGAGTTGGCTGCCAAAGCTGGCCGCGTGCCTGCTGGCCCTACTGGTTTGCCACCCACTGCCCCAGGCGCGGGCTGCCGATGTGCTGCTCACCGGCGTCGAGGACAGCCCCGGCGTACAGGGGTTCGCCAGCGCCCTGGCGCAGCAGCGCCCCGAGGACCAGGTGCGCTTCGTGCCTTTCGGCCAACTGCCGCCCCCGAGCAAGCTGCCAGCCGGCACGCGGCTGATCCTGCTCGACCCGCCCAGCCTCGACTGGCGCCTGGCCGACCACCAGGGCCCACCGACCCTGGTGCTGCGCATCAGCCGCCTGCAAGCGCGCCAGCGCCTGGGCGAGCAACAGCCGAGCCAGCTCAGCCTGCTCTGGAGCGACCCGCCGCCCTGGCGGCAGTTGCACCTGATCCGCGCCGTGCTGCCACAGGCGCGCCGGGTCGGCGTGCTGTACGACGCGGACAGCGAGTTCCTGCTCGGCGAACTGCGCCAGGCTGCCCGGCCGCTGGACCTGGAGATCGTCGCCGAGCGCTGGGACAACACCGCCGACAGCCGCCCGCTGCAGAACCTGTTGCGCAACAGCGATGTGCTGCTGGGGATCGACGATCCGACACTGTACAACCCCAAGACCGCGAAAAACCTGCTGCTCAGCAGCTATGCTCGGCAACTGGCGCTGATCGGGCCGAACGCCGGCTTCGTCAGGGCCGGCAGCCTGGCCAGCAGCTACAGCGACCAGAACGACTGGCTGGCGATCCTCGACAGCCTGCTCGACAAGCCGCCCTCCAGTTGGCCGCGTGCACTCTATCCACCACGGTTCAAGGTACTGAGCAATCCACAGGTTGCCCGCTCGCTGAGCCTCGAGGTGATCGACGAAGCGTCCGTCGCCACCCGGCTGGCCGAAGGAGAACCCCACCCATGAATCTTCGCCGGCACTGGGGCATCAACGCCCGTACCCAGATGATCAGCCTCGGCCCGGCGCTGTTGCTGACCCTGCTGCTGATCAGTTTCTTTACCTTCGTACGGATTCAGGACCTGCGCCAGGAACTCAACCACACAGGTCAGCTGATCGCCAACCAGCTGGCCCCGGCGACCGAGTACGGCGTCATATCCGGTAACAATGACGTCCTCGAAACCCTGATGAAGGCCAGCCTGACCACCCCGCACGTGCGTTTCCTCGAAGTGCAGGACCGCAGCAACAACATCCTGGTGTATGTCGAGCAACCGGCCGAAAGCCATAGCCGCTCCCAGCAGGTCGAGATTTTCCAGGCACCGGTGCGCCTGCAGCGGATCAAGCTCGACAGCGATTTCCTGCAGGGTACCTACGCCAATCCGACCGTGACCGGCGAGGACTATCTCGGCCGCGTGATCGTCGGCATGTCCAACGGCGCCTTCAACCAGCGCCAGCAGGAAATCCTGCTCAAGGCGGGGATCCTCGCGCTGTTCGCCCTGCTCTTCACCTTCCTGCTGGCCCGCCGCCTGGCGGCCAATCTGTCGCAACCGATCAGCGCCATGGGCCATGCGGTCAAGGCCATCCAGCAGGGCGACTACAAGACCCCGCTGCCAGTGCCGGATGACACCGAACTGGGTGATCTGGCACGCCATATCAACAACCTCGCCAGCGGCCTCGAACAGGCCAGCCGCGAACAGCACCAGGCCATTGCCCAGTTGATCCAGACCCGCGAGGAAGCGGAACGGGCGAACAACGCCAAGTCCGACTTCCTGGCGATGATGAGCCATGAACTGCGCACACCGATGAACGGCGTGCTGGGCATGCTGCAACTGCTCGAAACCACGGACATGAGCGAGGAACAGGCCGAATATGCGGCGCTGGCTTCGGAATCCACCGAGCACCTGCTCAAGGTCATCAACGACATTCTCGACTTCTCGCGGATCGAGCGTTCGGCACTGGAGCTGGAACACATCCCGTTCGGCCTCGGCGAACTGATCAGCAGTTGCGTCCAGGCCTTCCAGCACAGCGCCGTGCAACGCGGCCTGCAGTTGAACCTGCAGTTCCCGCCGGGCCTGGAGCGGCTGCAGGTCAAGGGCGACCCGACACGGATCCGGCAGATCCTGGTCAACCTGGTGGGCAATGCGCTGAAATTCACCGAGCACGGCAGCGTCAGCATCGAACCGGCCTGGCAGAGCCTGGATGACGAGGTGATCTGGTTCAGTTGCACGGTACGCGACAGCGGCATCGGCATTTCCGCCGAACGCCTGGAACTGATGTTCGACGCCTTCCAGCAGGCCGACAGTTCGATTTCCCGGCGCTATGGCGGCACCGGCCTGGGCCTGCCGATCGCCCGGACCCTGGCCGAACGCATGGGTGGCACCCTGCACGCGCGCAGCGAAGAGGGCCAGGGCTCGGTGTTCACCCTGGAAATCCCGCTGGCCCTGCACCGCGTGGCCGAACCGGAAAACCTGCCACAGTTGCTGGCCGGGCACGGCGAAGGACGCAAGGTGATGCTGGTCGAGGACAACCCGGTGAACCAGACCGTGATCGAAGCCATGCTGCGCAGCCTGGGCTTCGAGGTCAGCCTGGCCCATGACGGTGTCGAGGCGGTCGAGAAGGTCAGGAACGGCAGTTTCGCCGCCATTCTGATGGACTGCCGGCTACCGCTCGTCGACGGCTACGAGGCCACCCGGCAGATCCGCCAACTCCACGACGCCGCCCGATTGCCGATCATCGCCCTGACCGCGAATGCCCTGCAGGGCGACCGCGAACAGTGCCTGCAGGCGGGGATGAACGATTATCTGGCCAAGCCCTTCAAACGCACCGATCTGCAGCAGATTCTGCAGCGCTGGGTGCCCTGAATACGACGTGCGACTGGCGTGAAAGCCGAAAGTGCGGCAGTCTTAGGCACCCGAACGAGCCGTGAGAGCGGCTTGATTTAAAATTTCAGTGCACAAGTGTACATTCATGTCCCCTGTGCTGTGACTTTCACTACAACGCAATAGTCTATGAGTAGGCTGTCGATTCGAGGCATGAGGGCTTCGATCGGCCGGGAAGCTACACCCCACCCTGCCGCATGGAACTATTGAGGAGCTCGCATGACCAAACAAAACGCCTTTACCCGGGAAGAACTGCTGCGCTGCAGTCGCGGTGAGCTGTTCGGCCCAGGTAACGCGCAACTGCCCGCCCCGAACATGCTGATGGTGGATCGCATCACCCATATCGGCGAAGAGGGTGGCAAGTACGGCAAGGGTGAATTGGTCGCCGAGCTGGATATCACTCCGGACCTGTGGTTCTTCGCCTGCCACTTCGAAGGCGATCCGGTGATGCCGGGCTGCCTGGGCCTCGACGCCATGTGGCAACTGGTCGGTTTCTTCCTCGGCTGGCAGGGCCTGCCAGGCCGTGGCCGCGCCCTGGGTTCGGGCGAAGTGAAATTCTTCGGCCAGGTACTGCCGACCGCCAAGAAGATCACCTACAACATTCATATCAAGCGCGTCCTCAAAGGCAAGCTGAACATGGCCATCGCCGACGGTTCGGTCAGTGTCGACGGACGCGAAATCTACACTGCCGAAGGCCTACGGGTCGGCGTGTTCACCTCCACTGACAATTTCTAAGGGTTATCCGCATGCGCCGCGTCGTTATCACTGGTCTGGGCATCGTTTCTTGCCTGGGCAATGACAAAGAGACCGTCTCCGCTAACCTGCGTGCAAGCCGCCCTGGCATCCGCTACAACCCGGAATATGCCGAAATGGGTCTGCGTAGCCAGGTTTCCGGCTCCATCGACCTCAACCTCGAAGAACTGATCGACCGCAAGATCTATCGCTTCGTCGGCCATGCGGCGGCCTACGCCTACCTGGCCATGAAGGACGCGATCGCCGACTCCGGCCTGAGCGAAGAGCAGGTCTCCAACCCGCGTACCGGCCTGATCGCCGGTTCCGGCGGCGCGTCGACCCTGAACCAGATGGAAGCGCTGGATACCCTGCGTGAAAAAGGCGTCAAGCGTGTCGGTCCGTACCGCGTGACCCGCACCATGGGCAGCACCGTTTCCGCGTGCCTGGCCACGCCCTTCAAGATCAAGGGCCTGAACTACTCGATCTCCTCCGCCTGCGCCACCAGTGCCCACTGCATCGGTACCGCCATGGAGCAGATCCAGATGGGCAAGCAGGACATCGTCTTCGCCGGTGGCGGTGAAGAAGAGCACTGGAGCCAGTCGTTCCTGTTCGACGCCATGGGCGCCCTGTCCACCCAGTACAACGACACGCCGGAGAAAGCTTCCCGTGCCTACGATGCCAAGCGTGACGGTTTCGTCATCGCCGGCGGTGGCGGCATGGTGGTGGTCGAGGAACTGGAACACGCTCTGGCCCGCGGCGCGAAGATCTACGCCGAAATCGTCGGCTACGGCGCGACCTCCGACGGCTACGACATGGTTGCACCAAGCGGCGAAGGCGCTGTGCGCTGCATGCAGATGGCGATGTCCACCGTTGACGGCCCGATCGACTACCTGAACACCCACGGCACCTCGACTCCGGTCGGCGACGTCGCGGAAATGAAGGGCGTGCGTGAAGTCTTCGGCGACAAGGCACCGCTGATCAGCTCGACCAAGAGCCTGTCCGGCCACTCCCTGGGCGCTGCCGGCGTACACGAGGCGATCTACTGCCTGCTGATGATGGAAGGCAACTTCATTGCCGGTTCCGCCAACATCGAAGAGCTGGATCCGGAAGTCGCCGACCTGCCGGTACTGACCAAGACTCGCGAAGACGTCAAGCTGAACAACGTGATGAGCAACAGCTTCGGCTTCGGCGGCACCAACGCCACCCTGGTCCTGAAGCGCTGGCAGGGCAAGTAAGCCCGGCCTGATCGCGATCTGAAAAACGCCCCGACTGGTTCGGGGCGTTTTTTTTGCCAGTTGCAGCCTCCTCACGGATGCCCGGCACAACCCCTGTGGTCCATGTCTTCAGCCCCTGATCACGCCATGCAGCCCGCCTGACGTTCAACCCTGGTGGCAATCAGCAGTTTTGCCTTGGACGAAACAGTGATATCAACCCCCCTGAGAAGCCCGATGCCTGTGCCAGGATGGTTCCGGCCACGAAATAAGCTGAACACCGTCACAACGCCGTGCTCTATTAAGGTTCGAAGGGTTTTCCCACCACTGTCTCCAGGAGGTTCATCATGACCATCACCATCAACACCGAATCCAGCGAAGGTTTTCGCCATAGTGTGCAGATCGATGATCACCAGTTGTTCACCGATGTGCCCAAAAGCGTGGGCGGCGAAGGCTCCGCACCGGAACCCCACGACTACTTCGACACGGCACTGGGTACCTGCAAGGCACTGACGCTCAAGCTGTATGCACAGAAGAAAGGCATCCCGCTGACCGGCGTCACCGTCGAGGTCAAGCGTGACAGCAGCCAGGAGCAGAAAGGCAAGTATGGCCTGCAGGTCAAGCTGACCCTCAAGGGCGTGTTGAGCGACGCCCAGCGCGAGGAGTTGCACAAGGTCGCCGACCGCTGCCCGATTCACAAACTGATGACCAGCACCGACGTCAGCATCGAGACCCTGCTGGCCGAAGGGGCCTTCAGCCAGTAGGGGCAACACCGCAAAAGCGGGTTATGCTTTGCGCATTACCCGCCCAGCCTGGAACCCCCATGAGTACACCGTTGGTGATTCGTCCCCGTGCCGAGGATGTCGAAGGTCAACCGATCCTGCGCCCCCTGCCCTCGGCCCAGTGCCGCAGCGTCGGCCCCTTCGTGTTTTTCGATCACATGCTGGAGACCCGCTACCCACCGGGCAGCGGCATGGACATCCGGCAGCACCCGCATATCGGTCTGTCGACCCTGACCTATCTGTTCGAAGGCCAGTTGCAGCACAAGGACAGCCTGGGTTCCGACCAGCGGGTCGGCCCCGGCGAAGTGAGCTGGATGACTGCGGGCAGCGCCATTGCCCATGTCGAGCGTACCCCGGCCGAGCTGACCGCCAGTGGCTCTGTGCTGCATGGCCTGCAGGTCTGGCTGGCTTCGCCCAGGGAGCATGAACAGGGAGCTGGCCACTACAGCCATCATCCGGCCGCCAGCCTGCCGACCAGCGAGAATCTGGGGGTGAAAATCCGACTGATCGCCGGCAGCGGCTTCTGCCTGACGTCGCCGGTACCGGTTTTGTCGCCCACGGTCTATGCCGAGGTAAAGATGGAGTCGGCGACCACTCTGCTGGTGCCCGATGAGCATGAGGAACGGGCGCTGTATGTGCTCGAAGGTGACGTGGAGCTCGATGGCGAATGCCTCGAGCCTCTCAGCCTGGTAGTGCTGCCCAGGGGCACAAGCCCGACGCTGGCAGCCGAGGGCGAGGTGCATCTGGTACTGATCGGTGGCGCACCGCTGGATGGGCCGAGAAGGATGAATTGGAACTTCGTCGCCAGCGACCCGGCGCTGATCGACCAGGCCCGTGCGCGCTGGGCGGCCGGCGACTGGCCGAAAGTGCCAGGGGAAATCGGGCGGATCGAGCTTCCCGTACGAGCTTAGGCCACGGGTGCTCTCAAGACCGCTATCGCCAGCAAGCCGGCTCCCACCATGGCCGCGCCAGGCAGGTGCCTTGCGGGCGCCGAAAGGCCTGTGGGACCGTCCGGCGGGCGATAGGGCCCTCAGACGCGACGCAGGCCTCAGCCGGCGAATACTTCCTCAAGCAGATTGTGCATAGCGGTGAAGGACCGGCTGGCGGTCTTCGCGTCATACATCATCTTGCCCGGCACATTGGCATGCGGATCGGTGAACGAATGCACCGCGCCGCCGTAGCTGAGCAGTTGCCAGTCGACCCCGGCGGCATTCATTTCCTCTTCGAAGGCCGGCAGTTGCTCGCGCGGCACCAGCGGATCGGACGCACCATGCAGCACCAGCACCGAGCCCTTGATGTTGTGGGCATCCGCCGGGTTGGGCGTGTCCAGCGTACCGTGGAAGGAGACGGCGGCCTTCAGCGGCGCACCGGTACGGGCCAGTTCCAGCGAGCAGCAGCCGCCGAAGCAGAAACCGAAGGTGGCCAGCTTCGAGCTGTCGACCGGCGCCAGCACCTGCCCCTGCAGCGCTTCGAACGCGGCCTGCATGCGCTTGCGCAGCTCGGCCCGATCGTTCTTCAGCGGCATCATCGCCGCACCGGCTTCATCGCCATTCTGCGGACGTACCGACTGGCCGTAGAGGTCGGCGACCAACACCACATACCCCTTGGCCGCCACCGACTGGGCGATCTTTTCCGCGCCGGCGCTGACGCCCATCCAGTTCGGCGCCATCAGCAGGCCCGCACGCGCGCCCTTGTGGCTGGCATCGAAGGCCAGGCGACCTTCATAGGACTGGCCATCGACCTGATAGACCACGGAACTGACAGTGATTTGGCTCATTACATACTCCGTAAGGACATCCCAAAAATGAAAAACCCGCCGAAGCGGGTTTTTCTACAGCGTTATCAGACCGACAGCTCAACCAGCAGCTTGTTCAGTCGGCGCACGTAGGCCGCCGGGTCCTTCAGGCTGTCGCCGGCCGCCAGGGCCGCCTGGTCGAGCAGGATGTGCGAGAGGTCGCCAAAACGGTCTTCATCCGGCTCGGCGTCGAGCTTCTCGATCAGCGGATGGCTCGGGTTGAATTCGAAGATCGGCTTGGAATCCGGCACCTTCTGCCCGCTGGCCTCGAGGATCTGGCGCATCTGCAGACCCAGGTCCTGCTCGCCGATCGCCAGGATAGCCGGCGAATCGGTCAGGCGATGGGAAACCCGCACTTCGCTGACGGCGTCGCCCAAGGCGGTCTTGAGGCGCTCCACCAGGCCTTCCTTGCTCTTGGCAACTTCCTCGGCAGCCTTCTTGTCCTCTTCCGAGTCCAGGTTGCCCAGGTCCAGGTCGCCACGGGCGACGTCGACGAAGCTCTTGCCATCGAATTCGTTGAGGTAGCTCATCAGCCACTCGTCGATGCGGTCGGTCAGCAGCAGCACTTCGATGCCTTTCTTGCGGAAGACTTCCAGGTGCGGGCTGTTCTTGACCTGAGCGTAGGTTTCGCCGGTGAGGTAGTAGATCTTGTCCTGACCTTCCTTCGCACGCGCCAGGTACTCGGCCAGCGACACCACCTGCTCGCCATCGTCGCCGTGAGTCGAGGCGAAACGCAGCAGGCCGGCAATTTTTTCCTTGTTGGCGAAGTCTTCGGCCGGACCTTCCTTCATGACCTGGCCGAAGTTCTTCCAGAAGCCCTTGTACTGCTCAGGCTCGTTCTTCGCCAGTTTTTCCAGCATGTCGAGAACACGCTTGGTCAGTGCCGACTTCATCGAATCGATGATCGGGTCTTTCTGCAGGATTTCCCGCGAAACGTTCAGGGACAGGTCATTGGAATCGACCACACCCTTGATGAAACGCAGGTACAGCGGCAGGAAGGATTCGGCCTGGTCCATGACGAATACGCGCTGCACGTAGAGTTTGAGGCCCTTCGGCGCTTCACGCTGGTACAGGTCGAACGGCGCACGGGCCGGCACGTAGAGCAGCGAGTTGTATTCCAGCTTGCCTTCGACCTTGTTGTGGCTCCAGCTCAGCGGGTTCTCATAGTCATGGGCGATGTGCTTGTAGAACTCCTGGTACTCCTCGTCCTTGACCTCGGTACGCGGACGGGTCCACAGGGCGCTGGCGCGGTTGACGGTTTCCCACTCCTGCGCCGGCTTCTCTTCGCCTTCGGCGGCCGCGACTTCCTTCGGCAGTTCGATCGGCAGGGCGATGTGGTCGGAGTACTTCTTGATGATGTTGCGCAGGCGCCAGCCGTCGGCGAACTCTTCCTCACCGGACTTCAGGTGCAGGACGATACGGGTACCACGGTCGGCCTTGTCGATAGTGGCGACTTCGAACTCGCCCTCGCCCTTCGACGACCAGTGCACACCTTCACTGGCCGCAAGGCCTGCACGGCGGCTGAAGACTTCGACCTGCTCGGCGACGATGAAGGCCGAGTAGAAGCCCACGCCGAACTGACCGATCAGGTGCGAGTCCTTCTTCTGGTCGCCGGAGAGGTTTTTCATGAAATCGGCAGTGCCGGATTTGGCGATGGTCCCCAGGTGGGTGATCACATCGTCACGGCTCATGCCGATACCGTTGTCTTCGAGGGTGACGGTCTTGGCGTCCTTGTCGAAGCTCACACGGATTTTCAGTTCGGCGCCACCTTCCAGCAACTCGGGCTTGGACAGGGCTTCGAAACGCAATTTGTCGACGGCGTCGGAGGCGTTGGAGATCAATTCGCGCAGGAAGATCTCCTTGTTCGAATACAACGAATGGATCATGAGGTGCAGCAGTTGCTTCACCTCGGTCTGGAAGCCCAGGGTTTCCTTTTGAGTTTCCACACTCATGGTCATCAAACTCCAATTGGATGGCAATGGCCGCCCATGCAGGCGTTGGCGGCGGGTTGTCATCAAAGTTGGGGACTGCCACGGGGATTTCAAGAGCCCGGTAACGCTTCCTCGATCTTGAAGTGAGCACGGGCGGTGGCGATCGGTTCGGCCTCGGTGCTCTGCCAGGCGGTAACGGCAACGTTCGCCACCCGCCGCCCCTGGCGGCAGACCTGGCACTTGGCATAGGTATCGCGAAACTGCCCGGCCCGCAGGTAGTCGACGGAGAAATCGATGACCTTGGGCACTCCCGGCGAGCCGGTGAACACCAGCAGATGCAACGCCGCCGCCAGCTCCATGAACCCGGCAATGACCCCGCCATGAATCGCCGGCAACAGCGGGTTGCCGATATTGTCCTTGCTGGCCGGCAGGCGGAACAGCAACTCGTCACCCAGGCGCGAGCACTCGATGCCGATCAGCCCGGCATAGGGAATCCGTTGCAGCAGTTGGCCGTAGTCACCCTGCTGATGGGCCTGCTGGAGTTGCTCCTTGAAATCCTGGCTCATGCCGAATCCCCACTGATCGAACTGCCGAAACTGCGACTGCCCTTGAGGCCCTTGCCCATGCGCATGAAGGTACCGACCACATGGGCAATGGGGTTGGCCGGATCGCCCTGATAGGCATGCCCCCGGGCAAAGATGATGTCACGGGTCACCCGATAGCATTCGGCGTAGCCATGGACATCCTGGCCGGGCTCGGCCGGGTGCATGTAGTCGATGCGCAGGTCGAGAGTCGGACAGACCTCGAACTCCGGCAGCACGCACAGTGTGGCCATGCCACAGGCGGTATCCATCAGCGAACTCAGGGCGCCGCCGTGGATCACGCCGGTCTGCGGATCACCGACGATTCCCGCGCTGTAGGGCAGGATCAGGGTCAGCCCGCGATCGTCGACGCTGTGCAGCCGCAGCCCGAGAACCTGGCAATGCCGGAGGGCACTGAGAAAGCGTGTGGCGCGCTCAAAAACGGCGGTTTGGCTCATGGACGACAATCCTCATCGGGGTACCTGCAGCGACAAACTCTGGGCATTGGAAAAAGTTCCGTGCCTCAAGCACTTATATATCTTTGGAAATAAAGGAACTTAAGCCATCGGCGGGCGTTCAAAAGGCCAGTAGTCACTATTTCCACAAAGGAGCAACACCCCCATGCGTAAGACTTTAGCTATTGCCTTGATGCTGACCGCTTCTCTGGGTCTCGCTGCCTGCGATAAGAAATCCGAGGACAAAGCTCAAGACGCAAACCAACACGCCGAGCAAGCTCAGCAAAAAATGAACGAAGCTCAGGATAAAGTGAACGAGGCCGCCAAGGAAAACGCCGAAGCTGCCAAAGCTCAGGCTGAATCGAACAAGGCTGCAGCCGAGGAAAGCGCCAAGGAAGCCACCGGCTCCTGAGTGACTGAAGTTCCTTCTTTCCACGAAAGAACTCAAGTTGCATAAGTAAGGCCCGCCTTGTGCGGGCTTTATTTTTTGCCCTGCCAATAACCTGGCCGTTTTGGAATTGCCGGGAAACAGTGGATAAATGCAGAACGAGTGAGTTGGGTGCCCGGTGGATCATTTGCCCCTGCGGATAACCGGGTAGCTGTACATATCCAATACGCCCAAACCAAAAGCCCCATGTCGTATCCGACACGGGGCTTTCATTTCATCCACAACCCGCTCATGACGGGCGGATAAAAAACCTCATATCAGGCCAGCGCCTCGCTCGGCTTGCCCAGCATCCGGTCGATGACCACAGCCACCACCAGCATGACCACCGACGGCACCAGCCAGGCCAGACCCTGCTCGCTCAACGGCAGGTGGGACAGTTGCGAAGGCAACCAATCGGCCAGACCCGCGCCCTTGAGGGCGTCTATCATGCCAAACAGCAGCGAGACCAGCATCACCGGCCCCACGATACGACCTTGCGAGTGCCAGAACTCCTTGCAGAAGCTCAACGCCACCAGCGCGATGCATGGCGGGTAGATCGCCGTCAGCACCGGAATCGAGAAGGCGATCAGCTTGGTCAGACCGAGGTTCGACACCAGCAGCGAAAACGCCGCCAGGATGATCACCAGGGCCTTGTAGGACAGCGGCAGGACCCGGCTGAAGTACTCGGCGCAGGCGCAGGTCAGGCCAACAGCGGTCACCAGGCACGCCAGAGAGATCAGCACCGCGAGGAAACCGCTGCCCAGCGAGCCGAAGGTATGCTGAACGTAGGCATGCAGCACCGCCGCACCATTGGTGGCGCCAGCCGCCACTTCATGGCTGCCCGACCCCAGGCGAAACAGGCTGACATACACCAGCGCCAGCCCCACGCCGGCGATCAGGCCGGCGATCACCGCATAGCGGGTGATCAGCCGTGGCGACTCGACGCCCCGCGAGCGGATCGCGTTGACGATGACGATACCGAACACCAGCGCCCCGAGCGTATCCATGGTCAGGTAGCCATTGATGAAGCCCTGGGAGAACGGCGCAGCGACGTACTCGGGCGTGGCGCTGCCGATGTCACCGGCCGGCAGGGCGAACGCGGCGATACCGAGGATTGCCAGGGCAATGATCTTCAGCGGTGCGAGGAAGCGTCCGACGGTGTCCAGCAGACGTCCCGGATACAGCGAGATGAAGAACACCAGCAGGAAGTAGGCCGAGCTGTAGAGGAACAGCGCCAGTGGGCTCTCGCCGGTCAGCGGCGCCAGGCCCACTTCGAAGGACACGGTCGCGGTACGTGGCGTGGCGAACAGCGGGCCGACCGCCAGGTAACAGACCGCTGCCAGCAGGCCGCCCGCGATCTTGCCGATCGGGCTGCTCAGGTCGTCCATGGCACCGCCGACCTTGGCCAGGGCGACTACGGTGATGACCGGCAGGCCGACCGCGGTGATCAGGAAACCCAGCGCCGCCATCCAGACATTGGGCCCGGACTGCAAACCGACGATAGGCGGAAAGATGATGTTGCCGGCGCCGACGAACAGCGCAAACGTCATAAAGCCAAGTGCCAGGATGTCCTGACCTTTCAACACTTTCATTTAAGGAAATACCACACTGCTGAATCGGAATTTAGAGAGGGATTTCCCGTCAGGTTAGGGAAATGCTGTCGACCCGTATGGGGTTGACCCGTTTAGCGCGCAGCTACCCTTTTGGGGCGCAAACGCAAAATGGCTGCCAGAGTACCGAATTCGCACAAAAAACGCACTGTTTGAGGGCAATTTGTCCGATAAGCGACACTTCGCTGTCGCGATTTCATATGAAACCGCAAGAACTCCCCCCTCTCCACCGCCCTGCAGGAGCGGGCTTGTCCGCGAATGGCCCTCAAGCCATGCCTGCAAGCTGGAGGACAGAAAGCACAAAGGCCACCCGAAGGTGGCCTTTGCCTGAAGCGGGAAGTCAGCCGAAGCTTACTTCTTCACTTCCCAACCGGTCAGCTCGGCCAGGGCCTTGCCGATGTCGGCCAGCGAACGCACGGTTTTCACGCCTGCGTCTTGCAGAGCAGCGAATTTCTCGTCTGCAGTGCCTTTGCCGCCGGAGATGATTGCACCCGCATGGCCCATGCGCTTGCCCGGAGGAGCAGTCACACCAGCGATGTAGGAAACGACCGGCTTGGTCACGTTGGCCTTGATGTAGGCAGCCGCTTCTTCTTCAGCCGAACCGCCGATCTCGCCGATCATCACGATCGCCTCGGTCTTCGGGTCTTCCTGGAACAGTTTCAGGATGTCGATGAAGTTCGAACCAGGGATCGGGTCACCACCGATACCGACGCAGGTCGACTGGCCGAAACCGGCGTCGGTGGTCTGCTTCACGGCTTCATAGGTCAGGGTACCGGAACGGGAAACGATACCGACCTTGCCTGGCAAGTGGATGTGACCTGGCATGATGCCGATCTTGCACTCGCCCGGAGTGATGACGCCTGGGCAGTTAGGGCCGATCAGGGTAACACCCAGCTCGTCGCACTTGACCTTGGCATCCAGCATGTCCAGGGTAGGAATGCCTTCGGTGATGCAGACGATCAGCTTGATGCCGCCGAAGGCAGCTTCCAGGATCGAGTCCTTGCAGAAAGGTGCTGGAACGTAGATCACGCTGGCGGTGGCGCCAGTGGCAGCTACAGCGTCTTTCACGGTGTTGAACACTGGCAGGCCCAGGTGCTCGGTGCCGCCTTTGCCCGGAGTTACGCCACCGACCATCTGGGTGCCGTATTCGATGGCTTGCTGGGTGTGGAAGCTACCCTGCGAACCGGTGATCCCCTGGCAGATAACCTTGGTGTCTTTGTTGATCAGGACGCTCATTATTTGCCCTCCGCAGCTTTGACAACTTGTTGAGCAGCGTCGGTCAGGCTGGTAGCAGCGATGATGTTCAGACCGCTTTCTGCCAGTACTTTGGCGCCCAGTTCAGCGTTGTTGCCTTCAAGGCGCACAACAACCGGGATTTTCACGCCGACTTCTTTCACGGCGCCGATGATGCCTTCGGCGATCATGTCGCAGCGAACGATGCCGCCGAAGATGTTGACCAGTACTGCAGCGACGTTGGTGTCGGACAGGATGATCTTGAACGCTTCGGTTACGCGCTCCTTGGTAGCACCACCGCCCACGTCGAGGAAGTTGGCTGGCTTGCCGCCGTGCAGGTTGACGATGTCCATGGTACCCATGGCCAGGCCGGCACCGTTGACCATGCAGCCGATGTTGCCTTCCAGCGCGACGTAGTTCAGTTCGAACTTGCCAGCGTGGGCTTCGCGCGGATCGTCCTGGGACGGATCGTGGAAGGTCTTCAGCTTAGGCTGACGGTACATGGCGTTGGCGTCGATGTTGATCTTGGCATCGAGGCAGTGCAGGTCGCCGTCGGCCTTGATCACCAGCGGGTTGACCTCCAGCAGGGCCAGGTCGTGGTCCTGGAACAGTTTGGCCAGACCAACGAAGATCTTGGCGAACTGAGCAACCTGCTTGCCTTCCAGACCCAGCTGGAATGCCAGCTCGCGACCCTGGAATGGCTGGGCGCCAACCAGTGGATCGATAGTGGCCTTGAGGATTTTCTCAGGGGTGTCGTGAGCGATTTTCTCGATGTCCACGCCACCTTCGGTGGAAGCCATGAACACGATGCGACGGCTCGAACGGTCAACAACAGCGCCCAGGTACAGCTCTTTAGCGATATCAGTGCACGATTCAACCAGGATCTTGGTAACCGGCTGACCATTGGCGTCAGTCTGATAGGTCACCAGACGCTTGCCCAGCCACTGCTGTGCGAAGGCTTTGGCGTCTTCTTTGCTGCGAACCAGCTTGACGCCGCCCGCTTTACCGCGACCACCGGCGTGGACCTGGGCTTTGACTACCCACTCGGAACCACCGATCTTGTCGCAAGCTTCTGCTGCTTCTTCCGGGGTGTCTACCGCGTAGCCTTTGGATACTGGCAGGCCGTATTCAGCGAACAGCTGCTTACCCTGATACTCGTGAAGATTCATGCTTTTTACCGTCTTCGTTTAGGTACTGCGCATTCGGTGCTGCTCTGGTGACCAGGGCCGCACCACCTGTGACTGCTGCTTGCATCGTCTTCCGGTTGCCCGGTGCAACGACGCAAGACTGCGTCCAGCGGATGTTCCGCGGTGAGTCTTGCGCACAAGGCTCGCGACGGGCGATCCGCCGTGGTTTCTTATTATGTCCTTAGCGTTTTTTCTTGTTGGCAATGTGGATGGCACCGCCATTCACTGCCAACGCCGCTTCGTGCAACGCTTCGGACAGGGTCGGATGGGAGAAGACCATCATGCCCAGATCTTCGGCGCTGGTACCGAATTCCATACCGATCGCACCTTGCTGAACCAGCTCGGCAGCGCTTGGGCCGATCACGTGGACGCCCAGTACGCGGTCGGTCTTGGCATCGGCGATGACCTTGACGAAACCGCCGGTATCGTTGGCTGCCATGGCACGGCCACTGGCGGCGAACGGGAAGGTGCCGACGTTAACTTCAACGCCTTCAGCTTTCAAGGCCTGTTCGGTTTTACCGACCCATGCGATTTCCGGGTGGGTGTAGATGACCGACGGGATCAGGTCGTAGTTCATCTGGGCCTTGTGGCCCTTGATGCGCTCAACCACCATGATGCCCTCTTCCGAAGCCTTGTGCGCCAGCATCATGCCGCGAACCACGTCACCGATGGCGTAGACGCCCGGTACGCTGGTAGCGCAATGGTCATCTACGAAGATGAAACCGCGCTCGTCGATGGTCACGCCGCTGTCGGCCGCCAGCAGGTCGGTGGTCACCGGACGACGACCAACAGCCACGATCAGCTTGTCGAAAACGATCTTCTGTTCGCCGTTGGCGTCGGTGTAGGTCACTTCGACTTCTTCGCCGTTGACCTTCGAACCGGTGACGCGAGCGCCCAGCTTGATGTCCAGACCCTGTTTGGTCAGGGTTTTCAGGGCTTCCTTGGAAACGGCGGTGTCAGCAGCCACCAGGAAGGTGTCCAGGGCTTCCAGAACGGTCACCTGGGCACCCAGGCGGGACCACACGGAACCCAGTTCCAGACCGATCACGCCAGCACCGATCACGCCCAGACGCTTTGGCACGGCCTGGAATTCCAGGGCGCCGGTCGAATCGACGATCACCTTCTGGTCAACCGGAGCAGGCGGGATGTCGATCGGACGCGAGCCTGGAGCCAGGATCACGTTCTCGGCTTCCAGCACCTGGACGACGCCATCGGGACCGGTCACTTCGACTTTCTTGCCAGCCAGCAGCTTGCCGTGGCCCTGGATCGAAGTCACGCCATTGGCCTTGAACAGGGTGGCAACACCGCTGGTCAGGTTCTTGACGATGTTGGCCTTGCGACCGACCATCGCAGGGACGTCGATTTTCACGTCACTGGTGGTGATGCCATGGACGCCGAAGTAGTCCTTGGCTTCGTGGTACTTCCAGGAGCTGTCCAGCAGCGCCTTGGAAGGAATGCAGCCAACGTTCAGGCAAGTACCGCCGAGGGCCAGCTTGCCCTCTTTGTCCTGGTACTTCTCGATGCAGGCAGTCTTGAGGCCAAGTTGCGCAGCCTTGATCGCAGCCACGTAGCCGCCAGGACCCGCACCGATCACTACCACGTCGAATTTCTGAGTCATGTGTCATTCCTTATCGAATCAAACCGGACGGTTCCTTTTGGGAACCGTCGTGGGATGGAGCTGATATTCGCACGCGGGCGGGGCCGATACCTGCGCCCGCGTCGGCTGAAATCAGATATCCAGCAGCAGGCGAGCCGGGTCTTCCAGCAGGTTCTTGATGGTGACCAGGAAGGACACGGCTTCCTTGCCATCGATCAGGCGGTGATCGTAGGACAGTGCCAGGTACATCATCGGCAGGATGACGACCTCACCCTTGACCGCCATCGGGCGCTCATTGATGTTGTGCATGCCCAGGATGGCCGCTTGTGGCGGGTTGACGATCGGCGTCGACAGCAGGGAACCGAATGTACCACCGTTGGTGATGGTGAAGGTACCGCCGGTCATTTCGTCGATGGACAGCTTGCCGTCACGTGCCTTCTTGCCGAAGGTGGCGATGCCATTCTCGATTTCGGCCAGGCTCATCAGCTCGGCGTTACGCAGTACCGGTACCACCAGGCCACGGTCGCTGGACACCGCCACACCGATATCGGAGTAGCCGTGGTAGACGATGTCGCCACCGTCGATCGAGGCGTTGACCGCCGGGAAGCGTTTCAGCGCTTCGGTAGCAGCCTTGACGAAGAACGACATGAAGCCCAGGCGCACGCCGTTGTGGGTCTTCTCGAACAGTTCCTTGTACTTCGAACGCAGGTCCATGATTGGCTTCATGTTCACTTCGTTGAAGGTGGTCAGCATCGCCATGTTCGACTGTGCTTCGACCAGGCGCTTGGCCACGGTGGCACGTACGCGAGTCATCGGTACGCGCTTCTCGGTACGATCGCCGGCGGCGAATACAGGCGCGGTGGCAGCCGGAGCGGCAGCCTTGGCTGGAGCGGCGGCAGGAGCGGCCTTCTTCGCGGCGACAGCAGCCACCACGTCTTCCTTGGTCACGCGACCACCCTTGCCGGTACCGGCAACGGAAGCGATGTTGATGCCGTTCTCTTCAGCCAGCTTGCGGGCAGCCGGTGCAGCGATCGGGTCGTCTTCGCCGTCAGCGGCGGCAGGCGCAGCGGCCTGGGCAGCGGCTGGAGCGGCAGCAGCAGGAGCGGCGGCTACACCACCTTCCTCGATGGTGCCCAGTACCTGCGCGGACAGCACGGTGTCGCCTTCGTTGGCGATGATGCTGCCCAGAACGCCGTCGGCCTCAGCCAGGACTTCCAGTACGACCTTGTCGGTTTCGATGTCGACGATCAGGTCGTCGCGCTTGACCGCTTCGCCCGGCTTCTTGTGCCAGGTGGCAACGGTGCCATCGGCAACCGATTCCGGAAATTGGGGGGCTTTGATCTCGATAGCCATTATCTGTGGTTCCTTAAATTCGGTTTCAGGTGCGCGAGGCGTTAAACAGTAAAGGCATCTTGCAGCAGTTTTTCCTGCTGCTCGGCGTGCATCGATGCATAACCACATGCCGGTGCAGCAGACGCGTCACGGCCGGCGTACTCGAGTACGAGCGCCTTGTTGTGTGCGCTGAGAATACGGCGGAAGTGGTGCTGGCTGCTGTACCAGGCGCCCTGGTTCATCGGCTCTTCCTGGCACCAGACCGCATGCTTGAGGTTGGTGTACGGCGCCAGGATTTCGGCCAGATCGTCCTCGGGGAACGGATACAGCTGCTCGATACGCACGATGGCGATATCGTCACGCTCTTCGGCACGGCGTTTCTCCAGCAGGTCGTAGTAGACCTTGCCGCTGCAAAGCACGATGCGCTCGACCTTTTTCGGGTCCAGGGCGTCGACTTCCGGGATAACGGTCTGGAACGAACCTTCCGCCAGATCTTCCAGCGTGGAGATGGCCAGTTTGTGACGCAGCAGCGACTTCGGCGTCAGCACGATCAGCGGCTTGCGCAGCGGACGGATGACTTGACGACGCAGCAGGTGGTAGATCTGGGCCGGGGTGGTCGGCACGCAAACCTGGACGTTGTGCTCGGCACACAGTTGCAGGTAGCGTTCCAGACGGGCCGAGGAGTGCTCCGGACCCTGGCCTTCATAACCGTGCGGCAGCAGCATGGTCAGGCCGCACAGACGGCCCCACTTGTGCTCGCCACTGGTGATGAACTGGTCGATAACCACCTGGGCGCCGTTGGCGAAGTCGCCGAACTGGGCTTCCCAGATCACCAGCGCGTTCGGCGTGGTGGTCGAGTAGCCGTATTCGAAGGCCAGTACCGCCTCTTCCGACAGGAACGAGTCGTACAGGTCGAAACGCGGCTGGTTGTCGTACAGCTTCTGCAGAGGGATGTAGGTAGTCGCATCCTTCTGGTTGTGCAGTACGGCATGACGGTGCGAGAACGTGCCACGGCCGATGTCCTGGCCGGTCATGCGGATCGGGTGACCTTCGAACAGCAGGGTCGCGTACGCCATGGTTTCGGCGTAGCCCCAGTTGATCGGCAGGCCGCCGGCTTGCATCTTCTGGCGGTCTTCGTAGATTTTCGCGACCTGGCGCTGAACCACGAAACCTTCAGGCGTTTCCAGCAGCTTGGCGGACAGTTCCTGCAGGGTCTTGAGGTCGAAGCGGGTGTCGTGACGCGCGGTCCAGGCATGGCCCAGGTATGGACGCCAGTCGACGAACAGCTCCTTGTTCGGCTCCTTGACCAGGCTCTTGACCACGTGCAGGCCGTTGTCCAGCGCGTTGCGGTACTCGTCGACCTTGGCCTGGACGCGTGCGTCGTCCAGCACCTTGGCCTGGACCAGGCGCTCGGCGTACAGCTCGCGGGTGGTGCGCTGCTTGGTGATCTGCTGGTACATCAGCGGCTGGGTGCCACTTGGCTCGTCGGCCTCGTTGTGGCCGCGACGGCGGTAGCAGACCAGGTCGATCACCACATCGCGCTTGTACTGCATGCGGTAGTCGACAGCCAGCTGGGTCACGAACAGCACGGCTTCCGGATCGTCACCATTCACATGGAGGATCGGCGCCTGGATCATCTTCGCGACGTCGGTGGCGTACTCGGTGGAACGCGAGTCCAGCGGGTTGCTGATGGTGAAACCGACCTGGTTGTTGATCACGATATGGATCGTGCCGCCCGTCTTGAAGCCACGGGTCTGCGACATCTGGAAGGTTTCCATGACCACGCCCTGACCGGCGAACGCCGCGTCACCGTGGATGGAAATCGGCAGTACCTTGTCACCGCTGGCGTCGTTGCGACGGTCCTGGCGGGCGCGAACCGACCCTTCGACCACCGGGGAAACGATTTCCAGGTGGGACGGGTTGAACGCCATGGCCAAGTGGACTTCGCCGCCGGTGGTCATCACGTTGGAGGAGAAGCCCTGGTGGTACTTCACGTCACCGGAGCCCAGCTCGACCTTCTTCTTGCCTTCGAACTCGTCGAACAGCTCGCGCGGGTTCTTGCCGAAGGTGTTGACCAGTACGTTCAGACGGCCACGGTGGGCCATGCCGATGACGATTTCCTTGGCGCCGTAGGAACCGGAACGCTGGATCATCTCGTCCAGCATCGGGATCAGGCTTTCGCCACCTTCCAGACCGAAACGCTTGGTGCCCGGGTATTTGGTGCCCAGGTATTTCTCCAGACCCTCAGCCGCGGTGACGCGCTCGAGCAGGTGGCTCTTGACGTCGGGGGAGATGGTCGGACGGCCACGAACGCTTTCCAGACGCTGCTGGAACCACTGGCGCTGCTCGGAGTCGACGATGTGCGTGAACTCGGCGCCGATGGTGCGGCAATATGTCTGCTGCAAAGCTTCGTGAATTTCGCGTAGGCTCGCTTCCTCTTTGCCGATGAACAGGTCGCCGGCACGGAAGGTCGTATCAAGATCGGCATTGGTCAAGCCGTAATGATTGATCGACAGGTCAGCAGGTGCAGGACGCTGCCAGAGTCCCAGCGGATCGAGCTGGGACGCCTGGTGGCCACGCATCCGGAATGCCTGGATCAATCGCAGCACTTCAACCTGCTTCTTCTCGTGCTCACTGCTCACGCTGCCGGCGGAAACCGGTTGAGCGCGGCGCTGGTTCTTCGCCAGCAGCACGAAATGATCGCGGATCGTCGAGTGCGATACATCAGTGGCAGAGTTGCCGTCGGAAGGCAACGTCTGAAATTTGGTGCGCCATTCTTCTGGCACAGCGTTAGGGTCGTGCAGGTAGAGCTCATAAAGCTCTTCCACATAGGCTGCGTTACCACCTGAAAGATAGCCGCTTTCCCACATGCGCTGCATCACGCTTTCTTGCATGCTTGGTCACCCTCGGTTAGGGGACACCACCGGCGAATACACCAAGCAAGCTTGAAGCAGTCGGAATACAGCGACCAAAACAAGCCACTCAGAATCACGCTGATAGTCCGGGTACCAGCCCGGATGCCCCTGCTGGTCTTCATTTCTTCAAAATAAGAGCAACAGCCTTGTAAGCCGTTGCTCTGGTTAAACTGCGGCGCCGGTTCAAGCCTGCGCCACAGCCTCTACGGGTGTTGCGGTCCTACGGTTACAACAGCTGAGTCACACGCCGCTTTGCAGCAGCATGTTACGGATGTGACCAATGGCCTTAGTCGGGTTCAGGCCCTTGGGACATACGTTGACGCAGTTCATGATGCCGCGGCAGCGGAATACGCTGAACGGATCATCGAGCGAAGCCAGACGCTCGGAAGTCTTGGTGTCGCGGCTGTCTGCCAGGAAGCGGTAGGCTTGCAGCAGGGCGGCCGGGCCCAGGAACTTGTCCGGGTTCCACCAGAAGGATGGGCAGGAGGTCGAGCAGCAGGCGCACAGGATGCACTCGTACAGACCGTCCAGCTTGTCACGCTCTTCCGGCGACTGCAGACGCTCGATGGCCGGAGCCGGCGTATCGTTCTGCAGGAATGGCTTCACCTTCTCGTATTGCTTGTAGAAGATGCTCATATCGACCACCAGGTCACGGATAACCGGCAAACCTGGCAGTGGACGAATGACCAGCTTGTTACCCTTCACCACGGAAGACAGCGGCGTGATGCACGCCAGGCCGTTCTTGCCGTTGATGTTCATGCCATCGGAACCGCAAACGCCTTCACGGCAGGAACGACGGTAGGAGAAGCCCTCGTCCTGTTCCTTGATCAGCGCCAGCACGTCCAGCACCATCAGGTCCTTGCCACCGGTATCGACCTGGAATACCTGGGTTTTCGGAGCCGAGTCGGTGTCAGGGTTGTAACGATAAACTTCGACTTGCAACATGGCGGCCACCCTTAGTAAGTCCGGACTTTAGGCTCGAAAGCCGGTACGGTTTTTGGCGAGAAGTTAACAGCACGTTTGGCAACGCGTTTCTCACCCGGGAAGTACAGGGTGTGGCACAGCCAGTTTTCGTCATCGCGATCTTCGAAGTCTTCACGGGCGTGGGCACCGCGGGACTCCTTGCGCACTTCGGCAGCGATGGCGGTGGCTTCGGCCACTTCCAGCAGGTTCTGCAGTTCCAGCGCCTCGATACGGGCGGTGTTGAACGCCTGCGACTTGTCGTTGATCTTGACGTTGGCGATACGCTCGCGCAGTTGGGCCAGCTGGGCGATACCCTTCTGCATGTATTCACCGGTACGGAATACACCGAAGTAGTTCTGCATGCAGCTTTGCAGCTCGCGACGCAGGGTTGCCACGTCCTCGCCTTCGGTACGCGCGTTCAGCGCGGACAGACGGGCCAGGGCCGCGTTGATGTCGGCTTCGGTGGCGTCGTCGTATTCGATGCCGTCGGTCAGCGCCTTCTCCAGGTGCAGGCCGGCCGCGCGACCGAAGACCACCAGGTCGAGCAGCGAGTTGCCGCCCAGGCGGTTGGCACCGTGAACCGATACGCAAGCCACTTCACCCACTGCGAACAGGCCAGGGATGATGGTGTCTTCGCCGTCGGCGTTCTGGGTGATGGCCTGACCGTGGATGTTGGTGGCAACGCCGCCCATCATGTAGTGGCAGGTTGGAACGACCGGCACCGGGGCAACGACCGGGTCGACGTGGGCGAAGGTCTTGGACAGCTCGCAGATGCCTGGCAGGCGGCTGTGCAGCACTTCCTCGCCGAGGTGGTCGAGCTTGAGCATCACGTGGTCGCCGTTCGGACCGCAACCGTTGCCGGCGATGATTTCCTTCACCATCGAGCGGGCAACCACGTCGCGACCAGCCAGGTCCTTCGCGTTCGGCGCATAACGCTCCATGAAGCGCTCGCCGTGCTTGTTGATCAGGTAACCACCTTCACCGCGGCAACCTTCGGTGACCAGCACACCGGCGCCGGCGATGCCGGTCGGGTGGAACTGCCACATTTCGATGTCCTGCACCGGTACGCCAGCACGCAGGGCCATGCCGACACCGTCACCGGTGTTGATCAGGGCGTTGGTGGTGGAGGCGTAGATACGACCGGCACCGCCGGTGGCCAGAACGGTGGCCTTGGAACGGATGTAGCTGGTTTCGCCGGTCTCGATGCAGATGGCGATCACACCGACGAACGCGCCGTCCTGGTTCTTCACCAGGTCAACGGCATAATACTCGTTCAGGAAGGTGGTACCGGCTTTCAGGTTACCCTGGTACAGGGTGTGCAGCAGGGCGTGACCGGTACGGTCGGAGGCCGCGCAGGTACGTGCCGCCTGGCCGCCCTTGCCGAAGTCCTTGGACTGGCCACCGAACGGACGCTGGTAGATGCGGCCGGATTCGGTACGCGAGAACGGCAGGCCCATGTGGTCCAGCTCGAATACCGCAGCCGGGCCTTCCTGACACATGTACTCGATAGCGTCCTGGTCACCGATGTAGTCGGAACCCTTGACGGTATCGTACATGTGCCAGCGCCAGTCGTCGTTCGGGTCGGCCGAAGCGATGGCGCAAGTGATACCGCCCTGGGCGGATACGGTGTGCGAACGGGTCGGGAACACCTTGGTGATCACGGCCGTCTTGTGACCGCCCTGAGCCAGCTGCAGCGCGGCACGCATGCCTGCGCCGCCGCCGCCGATGATGATGGCGTCGAAAGAAATCGTTGGAATGTTAGCCATGAATCAGATACCCCAGAGAATCTGCACACCCCAGACGAAGTACGCGAACATTGCCACGCCGCATACCACCTGGAAAAGGAAACGCACTACAGTCGCGGACTTGCCGAACGCCATCGGCGTCAGGTAGTCGGTCGCGATGGTCCACATGCCGACCCAGGCGTGAGCGCCCAGGGCCACCAGGGCCAGCAAGCTGAAGATGCGCATCCAGCCGTGAGAGAACAGCTCATGCCATTGGGCGTAGCCCAGGCCTGGGTTGACGACGATGTATCCGATCAGAAACAGAAAATAAGCCGCGAGAACGACCGCCGACACACGCTGTGCCATCCAGTCATAGAGGCCCGAACGCGAGAGGTTCGTGACGTTGGTTACCATATCCAAACTCCTGCCAGAACGATTACCACCACGGAAACGGCGATAACGATTTTCGAGCCCAGCTTGCCGCCTTCCAGCGTCTCACCGATGCCCATGTCCATGATCAGATGGCGCACACCGGCGACCAGGTGATACAGCAAGGCGGACAGGATGCCCCAAATCACTAGCTTGGCTAGCGGACTGGTCAGACACGCTTTCACCTGACCGAAGCCTTCCTCGGAGCTCAGCGACTTGTCCAATGCGTAGAGCATGATGGCCAGGCTGACAAAGAGGATGACACCGGAGATACGGTGAAGGATGGACGTGTAAGCAGTGACTGGGAGTTTGATGGTCCTTAGGTCTAGGTTTACAGGTCGTTGGCTTTTCACGGCTTTTTTCACACTGAAGAGCCCCTAACAATCAGGGCAAAGTTGTTGGGCAAGTGCACTGGTCAGGTACCCACCACCCAGGGAGTGACGACCCCCAATAAATCGGGCCCAAAAGCCCATGGCGGTCGGACGCCGAGTATAGACAGTTAGGCTACTAATGACAACGCAAAGGACTACCCCTAAGGGTGCATTGCGTTAACCGGATAAAAGGCGTAAATAGCCGTCAATTTCGAGGAAAAGCGCCGTTCAAAGCCCTATGCCGTAAGACTTTTGGCAAATTGACTTTCGAATTTATCTCACTATAGTGGTGCGGGCCCTGCGTGGGGGGCCTGTCAGATGATTTCAAGCATAAATAGGAGGCCACATGGCTGACAAAAAAGCGCAGTTGATCATCGAGGGCGCAGCCCCCGTCGAGCTGCCCATTTTAACCGGCACCGTTGGTCCCGATGTAATCGACGTGCGGGGCCTGACGGCCACGGGCCGGTTCACATTCGACCCTGGCTTCATGTCGACCGCGTCCTGCGAGTCGAAGATCACCTATATCGACGGCGATAACGGCATTTTGTTGCATCGTGGCTACCCGATCGAGCAACTGGCCGAGAAATCCGACTACCTGGAAACCTGCTATCTGCTGCTCAACGGCGAACTGCCGACCGCGGAGCAGAAAGCCAAGTTCGTCAGCAATGTGAAGAACCACACCATGGTTCACGAGCAGTTGAAGAGCTTCTTCAACGGCTTCCGTCGCGACGCCCACCCGATGGCCGTCATGTGCGGCGTGGTCGGCGCCCTGTCGGCCTTCTACCACGACTCCCTGGACATCAATAACCCCCAGCACCGCGAGATCTCGGCGGTCCGCCTGGTGGCCAAGATGCCGACCCTGGCAGCGATGGTCTACAAGTACTCCATGGGCCAACCCATGATGTACCCGCGCAACGACCTGTCGTACGCGGAAAACTTCCTGCACATGATGTTCAACACCCCGTGCGAGATCAAACCGATCAGCCCGGTACTCGCCAAGGCCATGGACCGGATCTTCATCCTCCACGCCGACCACGAGCAGAACGCCTCGACCTCCACCGTGCGCCTGGCCGGTTCCTCGGGCGCCAACCCGTTCGCCTGTATCGCCGCCGGTATCGCCGCACTGTGGGGCCCTGCCCACGGCGGTGCGAACGAAGCGGTACTGACCATGCTCGATGAAATCGGCGATGTCTCGAACATCGACAAGTTCATCGCCAAGGCCAAGGACAAGAACGACCCGTTCAAGCTGATGGGCTTCGGTCACCGCGTCTACAAGAACCGCGACCCGCGCGCCACCGTGATGAAGCAGACCTGCGACGAAGTGTTGAAGGAACTGGGCATCACCAACGATCCGCAGCTGGAACTGGCCATGCGCCTGGAAGAGATCGCCCTGACCGATCCGTACTTCATCGAGCGCTCGCTGTATCCGAACGTCGACTTCTACTCGGGGATCATCCTCAAGGCGATCGGCATTCCAACCAGCATGTTCACCGTGATCTTCGCCCTGGCGCGGACCGTCGGCTGGATCTCCCACTGGAAGGAAATGCTCTCCAGCCCTTACAAGATCGGCCGTCCACGCCAGCTGTACACCGGCTACGAGTCGCGTGACATCACCAAACTGGAAGACCGCAAGTAAGGTTTGCCTCGCGTAACACCTTTGCCACACCGGAAACGGCCTCTACCCAGAGGCCGTTTTCATTTGTGTCATCGTGATCGACGTTGCCTGGACTGGCGTATTCGCGGGCAAGCCCTGCTCCTACAAGGATCGTGTCGATCCGAGTATCCATGGACGACTGAAACCTGTAGGAGCAGGGCTTGCCCGCGAATGCGCCCTCCCGGCGGCCCCTCTCCAATAAAATAAAAATGCCCCGGTCTCTCGACCGGGGCACTGGCTTGTTCGCTACTTATATATAGAAGCCTATACAACCCCTCAGTGGGAAACCGCCCCGCTCGCTCCCAGGCCGGTCTGCGAACGCACGAACTGCGGGAGGAACAACGCCCGCTCGTTTTCAGCCGCGGTCGACTTGTCGGTGATGGAGAAGAACCAGATCCCGATGAAGGCAATGATCATCGAGAACAGCGCCGGATACTCGTAGGGGAAAATCGCCTTTTCATGATGCAGGATCTGCACCCAGATGGTTGGGCCAAGAACCATCAGCCCGACCGCACTGATCAGCCCCATCCAGCCACCGATCATCGCCCCGCGGGTGGTCAGCTTCTTCCAGTACATCGAAAGCAGCAGCACCGGGAAGTTGCAACTGGCGGCAATGGAGAACGCCAGGCCGACCATGAACGCGATGTTCTGATTCTCGAACAGGATGCCCAGGCCGATCGCCAGCACGCCAAGCGCGACAGTGGTGATCTTCGAGACGCGGATCTCGTCCTTCTCGTTGGCCTTGCCCTTGCGGAAAACGCTGGCGTACAGGTCATGGGACACCGCCGAGGCGCCAGCCAGGGTCAGGCCAGCCACCACCGCGAGAATCGTCGCGAAGGCCACCGCCGAGATGAAGCCGAGGAACACGCTGCCTCCCACGGCGTTGGCCAGGTGCACCGCCGCCATGTTGTTGCCGCCCAGCAAGGCCCCTGCCGCATCCTTGAACGCCGGATTGGTGCTGACCAGCAGGATCGCGCCAAAACCGATGATGAAGGTCAGGATGTAGAAATAGCCGATGAAGCCGGTGGCGTACAGCACGCTCTTGCGCGCTTCCTTGGCATCGCTCACGGTGAAGAAGCGCATCAGGATGTGCGGCAGGCCGGCGGTACCGAACATCAGCGCCAGGCCCAGGGAGAACGCCGAGATCGGGTCTTTCACCAGGCCGCCCGGGCTCATGATCGCCTCACCCTTGGGGTGAACCTTGACCGCCTCGGAGAACAGCGTGTTGAAGTCGAAATTGACATGCTTCATCACCATCAGCGCCATGAACGAGGCGCCCGACAGCAACAGCACGGCCTTGATGATCTGTACCCAGGTGGTCGCCAGCATGCCGCCGAACAGCACATACAGGCACATCAGGATGCCCACCAGGATCACCGCCACATGGTAGTCCAGGCCGAACAGGAGCTGGATCAGCTTGCCGGCACCCACCATCTGGGCGATCAGGTAGAACGCCACCACCACCAGCGAACCGCAGGCCGACAGCGAGCGGATCTGGGTTTGCCCGAGACGGTAGGACGCCACGTCGGCAAAGGTGTACTTGCCCAGGTTGCGCAGACGCTCGGCGATCAGGAACAAAATGATCGGCCAGCCCACCAGGAAGCCGATCGAGTAGATCAGGCCATCGTAGCCGGAGGTGAACACCAGCGCGGAAATCCCCAGGAACGAGGCTGCCGACATGTAGTCGCCGGCGATCGCCAGGCCGTTCTGGAAACCGGTGATCTTGCCGCCGGCCGCGTAGTAGTCGGCCGCCGACTTGTTGCGCTTGGACGCCCAGTAGGTGATACACAGGGTGGCACCGACGAATGCGATGAACATCACGATCGCCGGGATATTGAGGGGTTGCTTGTGCACTTCGCCCGTCAGCGCATCGGCTGCCCAGAGGGCGGGGGCGAAGGCCATCAGGCCCAGGGCCGCGGATAGACGCCGGATCATTGCTGGGCCTCCTTGAGGACTTCATTGTTCAGGTCGTCGAATTCGCCGTTGGCGCGACGCACGTAGATGGCGGTCAGGACGAAAGCCGAGACGATCAGGCCGATACCCAGGGGTATGCCCCAGGTGATCGACGACGTCGGACTGAGCTTGGCGCCCAGAACCTGAGGTCCATACGCAATCAGAAGAATGAAAGCCGAATACAGGCCAAGCATGATCGCCGAGAGAATCCAGGCGAACCGCTCCCTTTTCCTGACCAGCTCCTTGAAGCGCGGGCTGTTCTGGATCGAGAGGTAAATGCTGTCGTTCATTGTTTTTATCCTCGCAGCACAGATGAGATGAAACATTTTTCACTTTAGGCGGCTCTGGAGCCGAAACCAGACGACCTTAGTATTAGAACGACATTAGTTCAGTTGCGCGGTTTCAGCCTGTGCGCGGCAAATGTTCAACGAGCGGAAACGCGAAGGCCGCCGGGCGAAAACGCCAGGCGGCCTCGGATACTGCGATTTAGAGCCTTCGGGGAATTACTTGGTCCACTCGCTGACGCGATCCGGGTGCTTGGCCACCCAATCCTTGGCCGCCGCTTCAGGCTTGGCGCCATCCTGGATCGCCAGCATGACTTCGCCGATCTCGTCCTTGGAGGCCCACTGGAAGTTCTTCAGGAACGCCGCCACTTCCGGCGCCTTCTTTTCCAGTTCCTTGCTGCCGATGCTGTTGACGGTCTCCGCCGCGCCATACACGCCCTTGGGGTCTTCGAGGAAGCGCAGTTTCCACTTGGCGAACATCCAGTGCGGCACCCAGCCGGTGACGGCAATCGATTCGTTCTTCTCTTCGGCACGGGTCAGTTCGGCAATCATCGCCGCACCCGAACTGGCCTGCAGCTTGTAGCCATCGAGCGCGTAGTCCTTGATGGCCTGCTCGGTCTTGAGCATCACACCGGAACCGGCATCGATACCGACGATCTTCTTCTTGAAGCTCTCGTCGGTCTTCAGGTCGCCGATGGTCTTGGCCTTGACGTACTCCGGCACGATCAGACCGATCTTGGCATCCTTGAAGTTGGGACCGTAGTCGACCACCTTGTCCTTGTTCTTGGCCCAGTATTCACCGTGGGTCACCGGCAGCCAGGCGGAAAGCATCGCATCGAGCTTGCCGGTGGCAACCCCCTGCCACATGATCCCGGTGGCGACAGCCTGCAGCTTCACGTCGTAACCCAGCTTCTGTTTGATCACCTCGGCAGCCACGTTGGTGGTGGCAACACTGTCGGACCAGCCGTCGACGTAACCGATGGTCACGGTCTTGGTTTCGGCACTGGCCAGGTTGGAGCTGATGGCAAGTACCAGAGCGGCACCTGCGCCTAAGAGTCGTCGCATTTTCATCGTTACTTCCCCGAAAGTGCTGCGCCCGACGGATGCCGGGCGGCATCAACGTGTAGTTATGGTGCACGGCGCCCCCTTCACGCCTCACGGCCAAACCCATCCGATCATCAGCGGAGTACTGATACTCCGATCATCAACCCACTCAGGCGACCAACCTGATCCGACAGCGACCTCAAGGCAGCGAGAAGCGACATCAGAAAGCCAGTAATCACCCAGTTGGGAATACACCTCATCCAGTTGCTGCGGACTTTGCATGACAAAATACTGCGCGAGCCCAAGGCCAGAGTATTTCCGGGTAATATGCGCGGCTTTGCCCCCAGACAGCCCGACCATGCCCGCCACCGCCCGCTTTCCGCTATTGCCCTATCTGTTTGCCTGCCTGCTGGGCCTCCTGGCCCTCTGCGGATTCTGGTATGGCCTTGGCCAACCGGTGATCCTGCCGGATGCCGCGACGCCGACGCACAAGCTGCAATGCGCCTCCTACACGCCGTTCGACAAGGACCAATCGCCGTTCGACCAGCCGTTCAAGCCGCGCCTTGCGCGCATGGATGCCGACCTGGCCCTGCTGTCGACCCGCTTCGAATGCATCCGCACCTATTCCATGACCGGCCTCGAAGCCCTGCCGGAACTGGCGCGCAAGCATGGCCTGAAAATGATGATCGGTGCCTGGGTCAACAGCAACCCGGTGGACACCGAGAAGGAAGTCGACGCGCTGATCGCCTCGGCCAACGCCAATGCCGACGTGGTCACGGCGGTGATCGTCGGCAACGAGACCCTGCTGCGCAAGGAAGTGACCGCGGCGCAACTGGTGAGGCTGATCCACAAGGTCAAGGCCCATGTGAAGCAGCCGGTGACCTATGCCGATGTCTGGGAGTTCTGGCTCAGCCATCCGGATGTCGCACCGGCGGTGGACTTCCTGACCATCCACCTGCTGCCGTACTGGGAGGACGATCCGGCGGGGATCGAGGCGGCCATCGACCATGTGGCGCAGATCCGCCGGACCTTCGGCAACCGTTTCGCGCCCAAGGACATCCTGATCGGCGAAACCGGCTGGCCGAGTGAAGGCCGCCAGCGGGAGACCGCCCTGCCGAGCCGGGTCAACGAAGCCCGCTTCATTCGCGGCTTCGTCAACCTGGCCGAACAGAACGGCTGGCACTACAACCTGATCGAAGCCTTCGACCAACCGTGGAAACGCGGCAGCGAAGGCGCGGTCGGTGGCTACTGGGGCCTGTTCGACGCCGACCGCCAGGACAAGGGCATACTCGCAGGGCCGGTGTCGAACCTGCCGTACTGGCCACAATGGCTGGCATTCGGTACCGCGGTGTTCGTCGCCACCCTGCTGATCGGCGGGCGAGTACGCAGTCGTCGTGATGCCCTGCTCCTGCCTCTGCTTGGCGCGCTGGCCGCCTGCTCCATCGGCGCCTGGGGCGAACTGGCGCGAGTGACCAGCCGCGATACTGGCGAATGGCTCTGGGCCGGCCTGTTGGTAGGCCTGAACCTGCTGGTACTGGCCCACGCGGCCTTGGCCCTGGGCGAGCGCTCGGGCTGGCGCCAGGGCGTCTTTGCCTGGTTGGAGCGTCGTGCCGGCTGGCTGCTGGTCGGCACCGGCTTCGCCGGGGCGGTGATGATGCTGGAATTGGCGCTGGACCCGCGCTATCGCAGCTTCCCGAGCGCGGCACTGCTGCTACCGGCACTGGCGTTCCTGATGCGCCCGGTCCGCGCGCCCCGGGGAGAAACCGCCCTGCTGGCCTTCATCATCGGTGCCGGTATCGTGCCGCAGCTGTATCGCGAAGGCCTGCAAAACCCGCAGGCCTGGGGCTGGGCGCTGGTCAGCGTGCTGATGGTCGCCGCGCTGTGGCGCAGCCTGCGGGTTCGCCGCTGACTTTCATATGAGTCGCTGCTGAGCGGTGGGAGCCGGCTTGCGGGCTCCCCGTTGCAGCCAGCCCCTAGGCCGCCCGCACCAGCCTCAGGCCAGCGATCACCACCGCAAACACCGCCAGGCTGGTGTTGTACAGCGCCAGCGCCGGAAACCCGACCAGCAGCGCCAGCACCGCCAGCCCCCAACCGACCCGGCGCGGCAGCACGAATGCCAGCGCCGCCGCCCCCAGGGCAGTCCAGCCCAGTACCTTGAAGTGAATCAGCCAACCCAGGTTCGATCGCGCCTGGCATTCCCAGCGCAGCGCCTCATCGACACAGATGCCGACCCACTGGCCATCCTCCATCAACCCGTAACGCACGCCATAACTGGCAGCCAGCCACAGCGGCAGAACGAGAAGCAGCAGAATCAGCGGCAAACGACGGGACATGAACGGCTCCGATAGGCGAAAACGGCGCCCAGCATAATCGCCGAGGCGCTGCTTGCAAGCTTTAACAACGGTTAACTGGTCAGCGAACTGCGGCAAAGTGTATCGTCTGTGGGCTATTGTCTGGATGAATGCCGCGCGACTGCATTATTTCGTCGTCGGACATGGCACTTCGGCAGTACCCCAGTGGTCATAGCCTGCGACTCCCATTCAGCATCGCCTTTTAAAGGATGTAGTCATGCTCCGTTCCCTGCGTCTCGCCACTTTTGTCGGCGGTCTCATTCTGAGTGCGTCCGCGCTGGCGGTCGATGTCGACGCCGCCAGCTATGGCTACCCGTTGACCAACCCGTTCGAAGCGACCATCGCCACCACCCCGCCGGACCTGCGCCCGGAGCTGCCCGACGACGATGACATCGACCAGTCCGACTACAGCGTGCAACTGCGCCCGGAACGCGAGTTCATCCTCCCGGACAACTTCTGGGCGGTGAAGAAGCTCACCTATCGAGTCGCCCGCCAGGACCACGCGGCACCGCTGATCTTCCTGATCGCCGGCACCGGCGCACGTTATGACAGCAGCCTCAACGAATACCTGAAGAAGCTCTACTACAAGGCCGGTTACCACGTGGTGCAGCTGTCGTCGCCCACCAGCTTCGACTTCATGAGCGCCGCCTCGCGCTTCGCCACCCCGGGCATCACCAAGGAAGATGCCGAGGACATGTACCGGGTGATGCAGGCCGTGCGTGCGCAGAACCCGAAACTGCCGGTCACCGACTACTACCTCAGCGGCTACAGCCTGGGGGCGCTGGATGCGGCGTTCGTCAGCAAGCTGGATGAAACCCGGCGCAGCTTCAACTTCAAGAAGGTGCTGCTGCTCAATCCGCCGGTCAACCTCTATACCTCCATCACCAACCTCGACAAGCTGGTGCAGACCGAGGTCAAGGGCATCAACAACAGCACCACCTTCTATGAACTGGTGCTGGCCAAGCTGACCCGCTACTTCCAGCAGAAGGGCTACATCGACCTCAACGACGCCCTGCTCTACGACTTCCAGCAGTCCAAACAGCACCTGACCAACGAGCAGATGGCGATGCTGATCGGCACCTCCTTCCGCTTCTCGGCGGCCGATATCGCCTTCACCTCCGACCTGATCAACCGCCGCGGCCTGATCACGCCGCCCAAGTACCCGATCACCGAGGGCACCAGCCTGACGCCGATGCTCAAGCGCGCCCTGCAGTGCGACTTCGACTGCTACCTGACCGACCAGGTGATTCCGATGTGGCGCGCCCGTACCGACGGCGGCAGCCTGCTGCAACTGATCGACCAGGTCAGCCTCTACGCCCTCAAGGATTACCTGCACGACAGCCCGAAAATCGCCGTGATGCACAACGCCGACGACGTCATCCTCGGCCCTGGCGACCTGGGCTTCCTGCGCAGCACCTTCGGCAATCGCCTGACCGTCTATCCCCATGGCGGCCACTGCGGCAACCTCAATTACCGCGTCAACGCCGACGCCATGCTGGAGTTCTTCCGTGGCTAAACATCTGATGCTTATCGCCGCCCTGCTCTGCGCCGGCTACGCCCAGGCCGACAACAGCAAGGCCCACGACCCGGTCGTACCCGATGCGGACGGTTTCACCGAGCCGCTGAAAAAACTCAAGTTCAACCCGGGGCTGGACCAGCGTGAATTCGAACGTTCGACGCTCAACGCGCTGAACGTCTACGACCCGCTGGAGTCGTGGAACCGTCGCGTCTATCACTTCAACTACCGCTTCGACCAGTGGGTGTTCCTGCCGGTGGTCGACGGCTACCGCTACATCACCCCGGGCTTCGTGCGCAGTGGCGTGAGCAACTTCTTCAGCAACCTGGGAGACGTGCCCAACCTGCTCAACAGCCTGCTCCAGCTCAAGGGCAAGCGCTCGCTGGAAACCACCGGGCGCCTGCTGCTCAACACCACCATCGGCATCGCCGGCCTGTGGGACCCGGCGACCAAAATGGGCCTGCCGCGCCAGGCCGAGGACTTCGGCCAGACACTGGGCTTCTACGGAGTGCCGGGCGGCGCCTACCTGGTACTGCCGTTCTTCGGTCCCTCGAACCTGCGTGACACCGGCGGCCTGGTGTTCGATTTCGCGGCGGAATCGCAGATCAACTTCCTCAACGTCTCCGAGACCAGCGAGAACCATCCGGAGATCTACGCCCTGCGCGCCATCGACAAGCGCTATACCACCAGCTTCCGCTATGGCCAGTTGAACTCGCCGTTCGAGTACGAGAAGGTACGCTACGTCTATACCGAGGCGCGCAAGCTGCAGATCGCCGAGTAGGCCGGGAACCCATGGGGGATGGCGGGGGAGCCGGCCCCCACAAAAAGCAGCGCAAACCATAAGGATTGAGCATGTACAGCCTGATCGCCTCCGACCTCGACGGTACCCTGCTGCTTCCGAACGACCGGATCGGTGAGTATTCCCGCTCGGTGCTCGACCGACTGGTCGAGTCCGGTCGCCATGTGGTGATTGCCACCGGACGCAGCCGCCCCGAGGTCGAAGCGATCCTGCACGATTACCCGCTGCCGGTACACCTGATCACCTCCAACGGTGCCTGCATCACCAGCGCCTGCAAAAGCCTGGTCGCCTGCGAGTACCTGGACGAAGACGTGGTGCGCACCCTGCTCGACGCCACGCAGGGAACTGTGGGCCTGATGATCAACGCCTACTGCGACTCCCGCTGGATCACCAACGCCGATCGCGCCCTGCTCGCCACCTTCACCCTGCAGGATAATTTTGCGCCGACCATCCTCGCGGCCAGGGAATTTCCATTGCAGGGTGTCGAGAAGCTCTTCTTTATCCACCCGGGGCGTGACCACGAGGCCCTGGTGGCGCTCGACACGCGACTCAAGGCCCTGCTCGGCAACACCGTGCACAGCACCTTTTCATCACCCTTCTGCCTGGAGTTCATGGCCAGCACGGTGTCCAAGGGCAATGCACTGAAACGACTCGCCGAGTTCCTGGACATCCCCCTGAGCCGCTGCATCGCCTTCGGTGACGGCATGAACGACGTGGAAATGCTCACGATCGCCGGCAAGGGCCTGGTCATGGGCACGGCGCACCACAAGGTGACAGAGGCGCTGCCCGGACACGAAACCATCGGTGCCTGCACCGAGGAGGCGGTGGCCCGCTACCTGGCGATCAACCTGCTGGGCTGAGCCGACGACAGAAGATCAACCGCCATCGATCGGGTCAACTGGCCGAGGCTGTCTGCAGCATCACCGCATGGGGCAAACCGAGGAAATGGCACAGCTCATCGCGCTTGGCCAACGCGTCACGGCGGCCCAGTTCGATCAGCTCGCTGCAGTAACCCGCCTCGAACAACAGATAGCTGAGCACTCCGGCGCCACTGGTGCGGGTCGCGCCCGGGCCACGCAGGAAGGTGCGCAGCGCCGGTGGCAGTTCATGTCGGTGACGGGCGGCGATCTCGTCCAGAGGCCGGCTGGGCGCGATCACCAGCACATCCACCGGTGCCAACCCCAGGCTGCGCGGCTGGTGAGGCGGCAGCATCCGGCTGAACTGGTTCAGGCGCTGCAACAGCTCGATGTCGCTTTCCAGGCTGTCGATGAAGGTGCTGTTGAGCATGTGCCCACTGATCTGCGCCAGGCTCGGCTGCTGGCCGGTGTAGGTACGCTCCACCGCGGCCCGGGTGTCGAGACCACGGGAATTGCCGCTGACCCCGACTACCAGTACCCGGCTGGCGCCCAGGTGCAGCGCCGGACTGATCGGCGCCGACTGGCGCACCGCACCGTCGCCGAAATACTCGTGGTCCAGCTTGACCGGGGCGAACAGCAAGGGAATGGCCGAGCTGGCCAGCAGATGATCGACCGTCAACTCGGTCGGCACGCCGATGCGCCGGTGACGCAGCCAGGAATCGATGGCGCCCTTGCCCTGGTAGAAGGTCACTGCCTGCCCCGACTCGTAGCCGAAGGCCGTCACCGCCACCGCACGCAATTGGTGATGCTCGATGGCCTGCTCGATACCCGGCAGATGGATTTTCTCGTTGAGCAGATCGCGCAGCGGCGAACTGTTGAGCAGGGCCACCGGCACCTGTGAGCCCAGGCCAAGCAGGCTGTGACCGAAAAACCGCGCAGCCTGGTGAATAACACCCGGCCAGTCGCTGCGCAGTACCCGATGGCTGCGAAAGTTCTGCCAGAACGCGCTGAGACGCTCGATGGCCGCGGTGAAGTTCATCGCCCCACTGGCGAGACTGACCGCATTGATCGCTCCGGCCGAAGTACCGACGATCACCGGAAACGGGTTGCTCGCCCCCGGCGGCAGCAGTTCGGCAATGGCCGCCAATACCCCCACCTGATACGCGGCTCGTGCGCCCCCTCCCGAGAGAATAAGGCCGGTAACCGGTTCAGTTGGACTCATCGCGACACTCCGTCAGTCAGCTAGCTACCTGATACACCAGGCCCTTCCCCGACAGCAAGGGGCTGCTCCGGTTTATCGTCGCTTTTTGTCGTAGAGTCGTGGTTCTCCCGCCGGCCGGCTCTTGAACCGGCGGTGCGTCCACAGGTACTGCTCGGGGCAGGCCCGCAGCGAAACCTCGACCCAGCGGTTGATCCGCAGGCAATCGGCCTCCTCGGACTCAGCCGGGAAATCCTCCAGCGGCGGATGGATCACCAGCCGGTAACCGCTGCCGTCGGCCAGGCGCTCCTGGGTGAACGGCACCACCAGCGCCTTGCCCAGGCGGGCGAATTTGCTGGTCGCGGTGACGGTCGCCGCCTGAATGCCGAACAGCGGCACGAAGATGCTCTGCTTGATCCCGTAGTCCTGGTCGGGGGCGTACCAGATCGCCCGACCGGAACGCAGCAGCTTGAGCATGCCGCGCACGTCGTCACGTTCCACCGCCAGGGAATCGAGGTTGTGCCGCTCGCGCCCACGGCGCTGGATGAAGTCGAACAGCGCATTGCCGTGCTCGCGATACATGCCATCGATGGTGTGCTGCTGGCCGAGCAGAGCCGCACCGATTTCCAGGGTGGTGAAATGCAGCGCCATGAGGATCACGCCCTTGCCTTCGCGCTGGGCCTGCAGCAGATGCTCGAGGCCCTCGACATGGGCCAGGCGCGCCAGGCGCGGCTTGGCCCACCACCAGCTCATGGCCATTTCAAAGAAGGCGATGCCGGTGGACGCGAAGTTTTCCTTGAGCAGACGGGTGCGCTCGGCGGCGCCCTTTTCCGGGAAACACAGCTCCAGGTTGCGCGCGGCGATGCGCCGGCGCTCGCCGGCCACCCGGTACATGGCCAGCCCCAGCACACGGCCGATGCGCAACAGGACACAGTAGGGCAATTGGACGATCAGCCAGAGCAGCCCCAGCCCCAACCAGAGCAGCCAGTAGCGTGGATGAAGAAAAGCGGCTTGAAAACGGGGGCGATCCATTAATGATTCCGGGCAGACACAGGGTCGCGCATTCTACAACGGTTCGGCGCGGCTTGCGGGGCGCGGGCGTTCTCGTTATAAGTCTCGGCACTTTTAGCGACAAGCCACGTTATGCCGACCATGAGCCAAACCGAACCGCTAGACCAGGATCCCGTGTTCCAGCTGAAGGGCAGCATGCTCGCCATTACGGTGCTGGAACTGGCGCAGAACAACCTCGAAGCCCTCGACCGCCAACTGGCGGCCAAGGTCGTCCAGGCGCCGAACTTCTTCAGCAATACCCCGCTGGTGCTGGCCCTGGACAAACTTCCCGCCGACCAGGGTGCCATCGACCTGCCCGGGCTGATGCGCGTCTGCCGCCAGCACGGCCTGCGGACCCTGGCAATCCGCGCCAACCGTATCGAAGACATCGCCGCCGCGATCGCCATTGACCTGCCCGTGCTGCCGCCGTCCGGTGCCCGCGAGCGGCCGGTCGATCCGACCGAAGGCGAAGTGAAGAAAGTACCGGAAAAACCACCGGAGCCGACCATCCAGCCAACCCGGATCATCACTACCCCGGTGCGCGGTGGCCAGCAGGTCTACGCCAAGGGCGGCGACCTGGTGGTGGTCTCTTCCGTCAGCCCCGGCGCGGAACTTATGGCCGATGGCAACATCCATGTTTACGGACCTATGCGTGGTCGTGCAATGGCGGGTGTCAAGGGCGACACCAAGGCACGAATTTTCTGCCAGCAACTGAGCGCCGAACTGGTGTCGATTGCCGGCCACTACAAGGTTTCCGAGGATCTGCGTCGTGATCCGCTGTGGGGGTCGGGCGTTCAGATCAGCTTGTCCGGCGATGTGTTGAACATCATCCGTCTTTAACGGATACTTGCCGCCATTTCCGAAATGTCGCCTTCTTCGTAGCGAAAATGGCTTAAAGGGCTTAGGAAAACACGAAATGTAAAAATTACCGCCGGTACTTTAAACATTTCGCCGCTTCCCGGCCCAAGCCATACGACTACAGTTGTTTTTCAGCGACGTTCTTCAGGGGCTAAAACAGAGTCCTTTTTCCTTAGGGGTGAAACACCTTGGCCAAGATTCTCGTGGTTACATCCGGCAAGGGTGGTGTGGGTAAGACCACCACCAGCGCCGCCATCGGTACCGGCCTCGCGCTGCGCGGCCACAAGACAGTGATCGTCGACTTCGACGTCGGCCTGCGTAACCTCGACCTGATCATGGGCTGCGAGCGCCGCGTGGTGTACGACTTCGTCAACGTCGTGAACGGCGAAGCCAACCTGCAGCAGGCCCTGATCAAGGACAAGCGCCTGGAAAACCTGTACGTGCTGGCAGCCAGCCAGACCCGTGACAAGGATGCGCTGACCAAGGAAGGCGTGGAAAAGGTCCTGATGGAACTCAAGGAAAGCTTCGAGTTCGTGGTCTGCGACTCCCCGGCCGGCATCGAGACCGGCGCCCACCTGGCCATGTACTTCGCCGACGAGGCGATCGTCGTGACCAACCCGGAAGTCTCCTCGGTCCGTGACTCCGACCGCATGCTCGGCCTGCTGGCCAGCAAGTCGCGTCGTGCCGAACAGGGCGGCGAGCCGATCAAGGAACACCTGCTGCTGACCCGCTACAACCCGGAGCGCGTGAGCAAGGGCGAAATGCTTGGCGTCGAGGACGTCAAGGAAATCCTGGCCGTGACCCTGCTGGGCGTCATCCCCGAATCCCAGGCGGTGCTCAAGGCATCCAACCAGGGCGTACCGGTCATCCTCGACGACCAGAGCGATGCTGGCCAGGCCTACAGCGATGCGGTTGACCGCCTGCTGGGCAAGACCGTCGAGCATCGTTTCCTCGATGCACAGAAGAAGGGATTCTTCGAGCGCCTGTTTGGAGGCAACTAAGCAATGAACCTTTTTGACTTCTTTCGTGCCAGCAAAAAAGTAAGCACCGCGTCGGTCGCGAAAGAGCGTCTGCAGATCATTGTGGCGCACGAACGCGGCCAACGCAGCACCCCGGACTACTTGCCCGCCCTGCAGCAGGAGCTGGTCGAAGTGATCCGCAAGTACGTCAATATCGGGTCCGATGACGTGCACGTCGCCCTGGAGAACCAGGGCAGTTGCTCGATCCTGGAACTCAATATCACCCTGCCTGATCGCTGATCGATCCGGCCGGCGCCACGGCGGCCCGGTGATGTTCACACATAACGCTGTTGTGGGAGCCGGCTCCTGCAAGGCGCGCGGTGTGAGCAGCATCGGGCCGCCGTTGGCGTTTGTTACGAGACTGTTTCAATGCCGCTGTCGAATATCCGCATCATCCATCAGGACGCCGCCGTGCTGGTGGTGGACAAGCCGACCCTGCTGCTCTCCGTCCCGGGCCGCGCCGATGACAACAAGGATTGCCTGATCACCCGCCTGCAGGAAAACGGTTATCCGGAAGCCCTGATCGTTCACCGGCTGGACTGGGAAACCTCGGGCATCATCCTGCTGGCCCGCGACCCCGATACCCATCGCGAACTGTCGCGCCAGTTCCATGACCGGGAAACCGAGAAAGCCTACACCGCGCTCTGCTGGGGCCAGCCGGAACTGGACAGCGGCAGCATCGACCTGCCGTTGCGCTACGACCCGCCGACCAAGCCCCGGCATGTGGTCGATCACGAGTTTGGCAAGCATGCCCTGACCTTCTGGAAAGTGCTGGAGCGCCATGCCGACTGGTGCCGGGTGGAACTGACGCCGATCACCGGGCGCTCGCATCAGTTGCGGGTACACATGCTGTCCATCGGTCATCCGCTGCTCGGTGACGGCCTGTATGCCCACCCGCAGGCCCTGGCGGCCTGGCCACGGCTGTGCCTGCATGCCAGCATGCTGAGCTTCACCCACCCGCAAAGCGGCGAGCGCCTGCGCTTCGAGTGCCCGGCGCCGTTCTGAATCGCGTCGTGCAAGGCTCCTGCGCTCGACATCGATTCCTGAGTGTAGCTCGCTCTTGTAGGAGCCCGGCTTGCCGGCGAATGCGTCCTTGAGGCCGCCAAAGGCTTCGCGGGCAAGCCACGCTCCTACAAAGATACGGTAAACTCCCGACACTGCTGTCTGGAGCCACTTATGCGCGAAGAGTTGAACCAAGGCCTGATCGACTTCCTCAAGGCCTCCCCCACCCCCTTTCATGCCACCGCCAGCCTGGTCAAGCGCCTGGAGGCAGCGGGTTATCAGCGTCTCGATGAGCGTGAAACCTGGCACACCGCGGCCGGTGGTCGCTATTACGTCATCCGCAACGACTCTTCCATCATCGCCATCAAGCTCGGCGAAAACGCGCCGCTGCAATCGGGTATCCGCATGGTCGGTGCCCATACCGACAGCCCGTGCCTGCGGGTCAAGCCGCAACCCGAACTGCAGCGCCAGGGCTTCTGGCAACTGGGTGTCGAAGTCTACGGCGGCGCCCTGCTAGCGCCGTGGTTCGACCGCGACCTGTCCCTGGCCGGTCGTGTCACCTTCCGTCGTGACGGCAAGGTCGAAAGCCAACTGATCGACTTCAAGGCGCCGATCGCGACCATTCCCAACCTGGCCATTCACCTCAACCGTGAGGCCAACCAGGGCTGGGCGATCAACCCGCAGAACGAGCTGCCTCCGATCCTGGCCCAGTTCGCCGGCGACGAGCGCGTGGACTTCCGCGCCGTGCTCACCGACCAGTTGGCCCGTGAACACGACCTCAGCGCCGACGTGGTGCTCGATTACGAGCTGAGCTTCTACGACACCCAGAGCGCAGCCGTGATCGGTCTCAACGGCGACTTCATCGCCGGCGCCCGCCTGGACAATCTGCTGTCCTGCTACGCTGGCTTGCAGGCGCTGCTCAGCGCCGACAGTGATGAAACCTGCATCCTGGTCTGCAACGACCACGAGGAAGTCGGCTCCTGCTCCGCCTGCGGTGCCGACGGCCCGATGCTCGAACAGACCCTGCGCCGCCTCCTGCCGGATGGCGAGGACTATGTGCGCACGATCCAGAAATCGCTGCTGGTCTCGGCGGACAACGCCCATGGCGTACACCCCAACTATGCCGAGAAGCACGACGCCAACCATGGCCCGAAACTTAACGCCGGGCCGGTGATCAAGGTCAACAACAACCAGCGCTACGCCACCAACAGCGAAACCGCCGGTTTCTTCCGCCACCTGTGCATGTCCGAGGAAGTCCCGGTACAAAGCTTCGTGGTGCGCAGCGACATGGGCTGCGGCTCGACCATCGGCCCGATCACCGCCAGCCACCTGGGCGTGCGTACCGTGGATATCGGCCTGCCGACCTTCGCCATGCACTCGATCCGCGAACTGGCGGGCAGCCATGACCTGGCCCACCTGGTGAAGGTCCTGAGCGCGTTCTACGCCAGCCCCGAACTGCCCTGAGCCCTGTGCTCTCGCAGGAAAGAGCAGCAGCGGGAACACACCTGGCTGTGGGAGGGCTTGTCCGCGAAGCTTCTGGCGCACTCCAGACCGGCTTGGCTGACAAGCCCGCTCCCGGCGCACGCCAGCCCGATGAACAGCGCCCCACATGCGCAAGCCTGTTCTGCCGCTTATCGGCAGTACGCTGAAGACAGTTGGCTCCGACAATGCCCACCGTCCCTACCGGATCAGGCACCATCACCTGACCTGATCGCCCCTGATACACATCAAGGCATCTCCACCAAAGCGACCTAAACTAAAGGTGTACCCCTTCGACAAGGCCGTCGTCATGATCACACCGTTCGAGTTCCACTCGATGCTCATCCCGATCCTGGGAGGCATGCTGTTGCTGGCCGTGGGCTTCAACTTTCGTGAAAACCGGGCCGGCCCGGTGCTGATGTGGCTTGGCATGCTGTTGATCCTCGGGACCGTGGTCTACAAGATCCTCGCCAAACTGGCTGAATAAATGCGCGGCGCCCGAGGCTGGCGTACACTCGGTCGATCCGCACCTGTATGGTTGACTGCCTAGTGTTCGCCCGCCTTTCCGCTCTGCCCACCTTACTGTTCATCTGCCTGCTGGCGTTACTGCCCCTGGTTCCCGCCCAGGCTGTCGGCCTGCCGAGCCTGCTGGGCAGCGCCGAGAAAACCCAGCCACAACCGACCGAGCCCCTGGCCCAGTCGCTCGACGAAGTCATCAAGAACCTGGAGAACGACCAGCAGCGCAGCAAGCTGCTGAGCGACCTGAAAAAGCTCCGGGACAGCACGAAAAAGGCCCAGCCGGCCGCCGAAGTGGGGGTACTGGGGCTGATCGGCAGCACCCTGGCCGACTTCGAAAAGCAGTTCACCGGCAATGACAGCCCGCTCACTCGCTGGTCGCTGGAGTTCGACCAGGCCAGGCAGGAGATGATGGCGCTGATGCTTCCGGCCAGCGAATGGCTGCCGATCATCTCCGCCTTTGCCCTGATCCTGCTGCTCTGGAGTTGCCTGGCCTGGGCGATGATCTGGCTCGGCCATCGGGTGCGCCTGCGCTTCGGCCTCACCGAGGAACTGCCCCAGCACCCACGCACCGTCGACCTGCTGCGCTTTGCCCTGCGCAAGCTCGGGCCGTGGATGATCGCGCTGCTGATCACCGTCTACCTGACCTACGCCCTGCCCTCGTCCCTGGGCAAGGATCTGGCGATGGCGCTGGCCTATGCACTGGTGGTCGGTACCTGTTTCTCGGCGATCTGCGTGATCGCCTTCTCCCTGCTCGACGGCCCGCATCGCCATCAGGCCCTGCATATCCTGCGCCGCCGGGCTTTCCGGCCGCTGTGGCTGATCGGCAGTTTCGCCGCATTCGGCGAAGCCCTGAGCGACCCGCGCCTGATCGCCAGCCTCGGCAGCCACCTGGCCCATACCGCCGCGACCTTCGTCAACGTGATGGCCGCGCTGTCCACCGGCCTGTTCATCCTGCGCTTCCGTCGCCCCATCGCGCACCTGATCCGCAACCAGCCGCTGTCCCGCCGGCTGACCCGCCGCGCCCTGAGCGACACCATCGATATCCTCGGCAGCTTCTGGTTCGTTCCCGCGCTGATCCTGGTGGCGATCTCGCTATTCGCGACCTTCTTCTCCGCTGGCGACACCAGTACCGCCCTGCGCCAGTCGCTGATCTGTACCGTGCTGGTGGTGCTGTGCATGGTGATCAACGGCCTGGTGCGCCGCCATGCCCTCAAGCCCCAGCGCGGGCACCGGCGCCATACGCTGTACTCCGAACGGTTGAAGAGCTTCTGCTACACCCTGGTGCACCTGGCGGTCTGGCTGTTCTTCATCGAACTCGGCCTGCGGGTCTGGGGCATGTCGCTGATCCGCTTCACCGAGGGTGAGGGCCGCGAGGTCAGTGTTCGGCTGTTCGGCCTCGGCGGCACGCTGATCTTCGCCTGGCTGGTGTGGATTCTCGCCGATACCGCCGTGCACCACGCCCTCACCCGCTCGCGCAAGGGCCTGGCCAACGCCCGGGCGCAGACCATGATGCCGCTGATCCGCAACGTGCTGTTCGTGGCGATCTTCATCATCGCGCTGATCGTCGCCCTGGCGAACATGGGCATGAACGTCACGCCCCTGCTGGCCGGTGCCGGTGTGATCGGTCTGGCCATCGGTTTCGGTGCGCAGTCGCTGGTGGCGGACCTGATCACCGGCCTGTTCATCATCATCGAGGACTCCCTGGCCATCGACGACTACGTCGACGTCGGCGGTCACCTCGGCACCGTCGAGGGCCTGACCATCCGCACAGTGCGCCTGCGGGACATCGACGGCATCGTCCACACCATTCCGTTCAGCGAGATCAAGAGCATCAAGAACTACTCGCGGGAGTTCGGCTACGCGATCTTCCGCGTGGCGATCCCCTACAACATGGCGATCGACGATGCGATCAAGCTGATGCGCGATGTCGGCCAGAAGATGCGCACGGATCCGTTGCAGCGGCGCAACATCTGGTCACCGCTGGAGATCCAGGGCGTAGAGAGCTTCGAGTCCGGCAGCGCGGTCCTGCGGGCCCGCTTCAAGACCGCGCCGATCAAGCAATGGGAGGTTTCGCGGGCGTTCAACCTGGCGCTGAAACGGACCATGGACGAATCCGGCCTGGACCTGGCGACTCCGCGCTTGAGCGTGCAGGTGGTGACGGCCGGTGGCGGTGTGCAAACCGAGCAACCAGTCAAGTCCTGAGCACCACCGTCCTGTCTCTCCCCCCCTGTAGGAACCGGGCTTGCCCGCGAAGCTTTTAGCGATATTTCGGACGCATTCGCGGGCAAGCCCGGCTCCTACAACACATCCACCCCGACGTGGATCGCATCGTGCCGCCAGAACTCCAGGTCGCAGTCGATCAGGCGCTGGTGCTGGTCATAGTTGACCCGCGCAATCCGCAGCCCCGGGCTGCCGGACGACACCCGCAATGCCGCGGCAGCCTCCAGCGGCAATGAGGTCGGCACGATCTCGAAGCGCACCCGCCCGTAGTGCAGGTCGTAGTGCCGCGCATAGAGTTCGGTGATCGACTGGTTCAGATCGAACTCGAGAATGCCCGGGAAGTACTGCGGGTTGAGGTAGTGCTCGACATACAGCACCTGCCGCTCGTCGATCCGTCGCACCCGGCAGATCTGGATCACGCTCGACAGCGCCGGCAATTGCAACCACTCGCATACCGCCGCCGAGGCCGGCTGCAGCCGTGCCGACAGCACCTGGGTGGAAGGTACCCGCCCCTGGGCACTGACCATTGCATGGAAGTGGCTGCGCTGCATCAGGTTGTAGGCCAGCCGCGGCGGCGAGACGAACCAGCCCCGACGCTCCTCGCGGTAGATCAGCCCCTGGGCTTCCAGTTGCAGCAAGGCCTCGCGCACGGTGATCCGGGTGGTGCTGAACAATTCGCTGAGCTTGCGCTCGGCCGGCAGTTTGCTTCCGCCGGGCAGCAGCCCATGCTCGATCTGCTCGTGCAGCGCCAGACCGATAGCTGTCACCGCCTTTGGTGCCTCTTCGCGCATCAACGTTACCTATTTGGACTAGTCCAGCACTATTTCAGGGCAAAACCGCGCAGCAGTGCGGTCTCCGGTTGCAGCACCCAGCCTAGGCAATGCACATGACTGATATGTGACAAAGCGACGAAACGGTGCAGCGGAACGCCCGTCCCACAACACCAATTCCCTTGAATATCAGCAGTTTATCAATGGTCTACGCTTAACTCGGCGGTCACGGGTGCTACGAGGAAAAATCCTTGCAGGACTGATGCCGACATTAAAGTGTCATGCAGCAGGCTTAAATTGGCTCAGGTATTGCTGACCTAGACCAAACGTCCAACCGCCGCACTACGCATATAAAAACTGTCGATCAAGATCTTCGCGTTGAAAAACGCCCAAAGGAGCTTCGGATGAAACAGCTTTTCCTGGCATCACTGTTAGGTTCGACCATCGCCCTGTGCACCAGCGCCATGGCCGCTGATACCGATTTGCAGGCCCTGGAGGCCGCGGCCAAGAAAGAAGGCGCCGTCAACAGCGTCGGCATGCCCGATGACTGGGCCAACTGGGCCGGTACCTGGAAGGACCTGAGCGACAAGTACGGCCTCAAGCACATCGACACAGACATGAGCTCGGCCCAGGAAATCGCCAAGTTCGCCGCCGAGAAAGACAACGCCAGCGCCGATATCGGCGACGTCGGCGCGGCTTTCGGTCCGATCGCGACCAAGCAGGGCGTGACCCAGCCGTACAAGCCGAGCACCTGGGAACAGGTTCCGGCCTGGGCCAAGGACAAGGACGGCAACTGGGCGCTGGCCTACACCGGTACCATCGCCTTCATCGTCAACAAGAAGCTGCTGCACGGCTCCGAAGTCCCCAAGAGCTGGGCTGACCTGAAGACCGGCAAGTACAAGGTCTCCATCGGTGACGTGAGCACCGCCGCCCAGGCCGCCAACGGCGTCCTCGCTGCGGCACTGGCCAACGGCGGCGACGAGAAGAACATCCAGCCGGCGCTGCTGATGTTTGCCGAGATCGCCAAGCAGGGTCGCCTGTCGCTGGCCAACCCGACCATCGCCACCATGGAGAAGGGCGAAGTGGAAGTCGGCGTGGTCTGGGACTTCAACGGCCTGAGCTACAAGGCCAAGATGGCCAACCCCGATGACTACATCGTGCTGATCCCCTCCGATGGTTCGGTGATTTCCGGCTACACCACCATCATCAACAAGTACGCCAAGCACCCGAACGCCGCCAAGCTGGCGCGTGAGTACATCTTCAGCGATGCCGGCCAGACCAACCTGGCCCGCGGCAATGCCCGGCCGATCCGCGCCGAGCACCTGACCCTGCCGGAAGACGTGAAGGCCAAGCTGCTGCCCAACGAGCAGTACAAGCACGTCACCCCGATCAAGGATGCCGACGCCTGGGAGAAGACGTCCAAGGCACTGCCGCAGAAGTGGCAGGAAGAAGTCATCATCAACATGCAGTAAGGCTCGATAGCTGACTGTCGAGCAAGCACCACTGAACTATGTAGGAGCAGGGCTTGCCCGCGAAGCTTTTATCGCCCTCAAGGCCCCCTTCGCTGGCAAGCCAGGCTCCCACAAGTTTGCAGATTCCTTGAAACTAGAGGCCCGACTCATGCAGCACAACGTCATCCTGGTCGTGCTCGATGGCCTGAACCATGAGGTCGCCCGGCACGCCATGGGCCATCTCCAGGCTTACGCAGGCGCAGGACGCGCGGCGCTGTACAAACTGGAATGCGAGTTGCCGTCGCTCTCCAGACCGCTCTACGAATGCATTCTCACCGGTGTCGCCCCGATCGAAAGCGGCATCGTGCACAATCAGGTCACGCGCCTGTCCAACCAGCGCAGCGTGTTCCACTACGCCCGCGACGGTGGCCTGCGCACTGCGGCAGCGGCCTATCACTGGGTCAGCGAGCTGTACAACCGCTCGCCCTTCGTCGCCGCCCGCGATCGCCACACCCACAACGAAAGCCTGCCGATCCAGCACGGGCATTTCTACTGGATGGATCACTACCCCGACTCGCACCTGTTCGCCGACGCCGAAAGCCTGCGCCTGCAACACGCGCCGAACTTCCTGCTGGTGCATCCGATGAATATCGACGATGCCGGCCACAAGCATGGCCTGGACAGCGCCCAGTACCGCAATAGCGCACGCTCGGCCGACATTATCCTGGCCGACTACCTGCAAGGCTGGCTCGACGCCGGCTATCAGGTGCTGGTGACCGCCGACCACGGCATGAACAACGACCGCTCGCACAACGGCCTGCTGGCCGAAGAGCGCGAGGTACCGCTGTTCGTCCTCGGCGACGCCTTCAGTTTCAATCCCGATGCCGCACCCCGGCAGACCGAGCTCTGCGGCACGATCTGCACACTGCTGGGCGTGCACCACGACAAACCTGTATGCCGGGAGCTGTTGAAGTGAATTCAATCACCCGTGGCAAATGGCTCGCCCTGCTCTGCCTGGCGCCTTTCGCCCTGTTCTTCATCGTCTTCGAGATCGCCCCGCTGGCCTGGGTGCTGATCAACAGCCTGCAATCGGAAGACGACGGCTGGGGGCTGGCCAACTTCAACAAGATCTTCGGTTCGAAGTTCTACCTGCAGGCCATCCAGTACAGCCTGGAGATCAGTTTCTGGTCGAGCGTGTTCGGCATGCTCATCGCCCTGCTCGGCGCCTATTCGCTGCGCCGGGTCGACTCGCGCCTGCGCGACTTCGTCAACGCCTTCGCCAACATGACCAGCAACTTCGCCGGCGTGCCGCTGGCCTTCGCCTTCATCATCCTGCTGGGCTTCAACGGCACCCTCACCCTCCTGCTGAAACAGGCCGGGATCATCCAGGACTTCAACCTGTACTCCAAGACCGGCCTGATCATCCTCTACACCTACTTCCAGATCCCACTGGGCGTGCTGCTGCTCTACCCGGCCTTCGACGCCCTGCGCGAAGACTGGCGCGAGTCCGCCGCGCTGCTCGGTGCCGACGGCTGGCAGTTCTGGCGGCACATCGGCCTGCCGGTGCTGACTCCGGCGCTGCTGGGCACCTTCGTGATCCTGCTGGCCAACGCCCTGGGCGCCTACGCCACGGTCTACGCCCTGACCACCGGCAACTTCAACGTGCTGCCGATCCGTATCGCCGCGATGGTCTCCGGCGACATCAGCCTCGACCCGAACATGGCCAGCGCGCTGGCGGTGATCCTGGTCGGCCTGATGACCTTCGTCACCGTCATCCATCAATGGCTGTTGAAAAGGAGCCACCATGTCGCGCGTTGAACCCGGCTCCGCCAGCCTCTACCACCGCGTGGTGGTCTACCTGCTGTTCCTGATCCTGCTGCTGCCGCTGGCCGGCACCTTCGTCTACTCCATCGCCAGCAGTTGGTCGGCGACCGTGCTGCCCAGCGGTTTCACCTTCAAGTGGTACCTGCAGTTGTGGAGCGACCCGCGCTTTCTCGGCGCGTTCGGCCAATCGCTGATCGTCTGCGTCGGCGCACTGCTGCTGTCGGTGGTGCTGATCCTGCCGCTGCTGTTCGTGGTGCACTACCACTTCCCGCGCCTCGACGCGCTGATGAACATCCTGATCCTGCTGCCCTTCGCGGTGCCGCCGGTGGTGTCCTCGGTGGGTCTGCTGCAACTTTACGGCTCCGGGCCGTTCGCCATGGTCGGCACGCCGTGGATCCTGATCGGCTGCTACTTCACCGTGGCCCTGCCGTTCATGTACCGGGCGATCACCAACAACCTGCAGGCGATCAACCTGCGCGACCTGATGGACGCCGCCCATCTGCTCGGCGCCAGCACCTGGCAGGCAGCATTCCTGGTGGTGCTGCCGAACCTGCGCAAGGGCCTGATGGTGGCGTTGCTGCTGTCGTTCTCGTTCCTGTTCGGCGAGTTCGTGTTCGCCAACATCCTGGTCGGCACCCGCTACGAGACCCTGCAGGTGTACCTGAACAACATGCGCAACAGCAGCGGTCACTTCACCAGTGCGCTGGTGATCTCCTATTTCCTCTTCGTCTTGGTACTCACGTGGGTTGCCAATCGCCTCAATAAGGACAAGAGCCAATGAGCTTCATCAGCGTCCAGAACCTGAAAAAGACCTACGCCGGCACCACGGTGTTCAGCGATATCAACTGCGAAATCGCCAAGGGCGAGTTCATCACCCTGCTCGGTCCCTCCGGCTGCGGCAAGTCCACCCTGCTGCGCTGCATCGCCGGCCTGACGCCGGTGGACAGCGGCAGGATCCTGCTCGACGGCCAGGACATCGTCCCGCTGAGCCCGCAGAAACGCGCGATCGGCATGGTGTTCCAGAGCTACGCGCTGTTTCCCAACATGACCGTGGAGCAGAACGTCGCCTTCGGCCTGAAGATGCAGAAGGTCAACGCCGACGACAGCCACAAGCGGGTCATGGAAGCCCTCAAGCTGGTCGAGCTGCACGATTTCGCCACCCGCTACCCGCACCAGTTGTCCGGCGGCCAGTGCCAGCGCGTGGCCCTGGCCCGTTCGCTGGTGACACGCCCGCGCCTGCTGCTGCTCGACGAACCGCTGTCGGCCCTCGATGCGCGCATTCGCAAGCACCTGCGCGAACAGATCCGGGCGATCCAGCGCGAATTGGGCCTGACCACCATTTTCGTCACCCACGACCAGGAAGAAGCCCTGACCATGAGTGACCGTATCTTCCTGATGAACCAGGGCCGCATCGTCCAGAGCGGCGACGCCGAATCGCTCTACACCGCGCCGGTGGACGTGTTCGCCGCCGGTTTCATCGGCAACTACAACCTGCTCGACGCCGAGGCCGCCAGCCGCCTGCTGCAACGGCCGGTCAGCAGCCGCATCGCGATCCGCCCGGAAGCCATCGAGCTGCACACCGAAGGCGAACCGGATGCCCTGGTCCGTGGCCACAGTCTGCTGGGCAACGTCATCCGCTACCGGGTCGAGGCCCGCGGTGTCGAACTGCTGGTGGACGTGCTCAACCGCTCGGCCGCCGACCTGCACCCCGATGGTCGACGCCTGGCCCTGTCCATCGATCCGGCGGCCCTTTGTGAGGTAGCCTGATGCCCTGTTTCAAGCATGTCCTTCCGAAGAGAGAGCTGCACTGATGGCCCTGGCAATTTTTGATCTGGATGAAACCCTGATTCACGGCGACTGCGCGACGCTCTGGAGCGAGCAGATGGGACGCCTGGGCTGGGTCGACCCGGAGTCCTTCATGCGCCGCAACAACGAACTGATGGACGCCTACAGCCGGGGCGAACTGGCCATGGAGGAGTTCATGCTGTTCAGCCTGGAGCCCATGGCCGGGCGGACCCCGGAGGAAATCGAACACCTGGTCGAACCGTGGGTCGAGGAGGTGATCGAGCCGCTGATCTACAGCGATGCGTGCAAGGCGATTGCCGAGCACCGTGCGGCCGGTGACCGGATCCTGGTGATCTCCGCCTCGGGCACCCACCTGGTCAGGCCGATCGCCGAACGCCTGGGCATCGACGAGGTGCTGGGCATCGAGCTGGAAGTGTTGCATGGGGTCTACAGCGGCCAGACCACCGGCATCCTGACCTATCGCGAGGGCAAGATCACCCGCCTGCTGGAATGGCTCGACGCCGAAGGGGAAAACCTCGAAGGCGCGAGTTTCTATTCCGATTCGCGCAACGACCTGCCGCTGCTACTCAAGGTCGACCACCCTCACGTGGTGAACCCGGACCCGGTGTTGCGCGAACAGGCGGAAAAGGCCGGCTGGCCGATTCACGCCTGGCACTGAGACACGCAGCGACGGCCTCTTCGCGGCCAAGCCCGCGAAGAGGCTGCGCCCCCACGGAAGAATCAATCAGACCAGGGCTTCATCAATCACCAGCACCAGCTTGCCCGCCACCTGGTTGCCGGCCAGCTCGGCAAACGCCAGTTCGGCATCACGGATCGGGAACGTCCTGGCCAGTTGCGGGCTCAGGCGCTTGTCGGCAAACAGCGGCCAGACGTGCTGGTTCAAGTCCGCGAGCAGATCGGCCTTGAATTGCGCATCGCGACTGCGCAGGGTCGAACCCAGCAACTGGATACGCTTGGCGAGGATCTTCGCCAGGTCCAACTGGGTTTCCCGCCCGCCCATCAGGCCGATCAGCACCCACCGCCCGTCAGCTGACAAAAGTTTCACGTTGAGCGCCGCGTAGTTCGCGCCCACCGGGTCGAGGATCACGTCGAAGGGGGCGAAGTCGTTCAGACTTTCGATATCGTCACCACGAATCGCCCCGCCCTGGGCACCCAGCGACTCGCAATAGGCCAGTCGATCCGCCGAACCGACACTGACCCAGCAGGGGTTGCCGAAGGCCTTGCACAGTTGGATCGCCGCCGAACCGACGCCACTGGCACCAGCATGCAACAGCACCTTTTCACCGGGCTTGAGGCCCGCCAACTGGAACAGATTCAGCCATGCCGTGGCGTAGACCTCAGGCAGCGCGGCCGCTTCGACCAGGCTCAGGCCTTCCGGCACTGGCAGCACATGGCGGCCATCGACCACCACTTCCTCGGCCATGCCGCCGCCGGCGAGCAGCGCACAGACCCGATCACCGACCTGCCAGGCGGAACCGGCTCCCACTTCGACGATCACTCCGGAGCACTCCAGCCCCAGCGCCTGGCTGGCTCCCGGCGGTGGCGGATAGAGCCCGGCCTTCTGCAACAGATCGGCCCGGTTGAGCCCCGCAGCAGCGACGCGAATGCGCACTTGCCCCACATCACAACCCGGATTCGGCTCTTCCAGCCACTCCACTTGACCTTCAACGCCTTGCAATGCCTTCACAGTGCCTCCATAGTGAGTCTGGACTGAGCCCGGAGCTGTAGCACCGGGCTTTCTTGCATTATGCGACCGGTCCGCGACTCGTGCGAAACCCTCAATGGCGGTTTTGGCACTCAGTCCCACGGAACCGGCGACTTTAAAGACGGCCTAATATGCGTGATCAATTGTCCCCGCGTCGACTCAGCATGAAGCATTTGTTCCCCGGCACTGCACTTGCCCTTTTCATCGGCCTTGGCGTTTCGGCGTTCTCGGGCAACACGTTCGCAGCCAACAGCTGGGACAATCTTCAGCCCGACCGTGACGAGGTGATCGCCAGCCTGAACGTCGTCGAGTTGCTCAAGCGCCACCACTACAGCAAGCCGCCGCTGGACAGCGCGCGCTCGGTGATCATCTACGACAGCTACATCAAGTTGCTCGACCCGTCGCGCAGCTATTTCCTGGCCAGCGACATCGCCGAATTCGACAAGTGGAAGACCCAGTTCGGCGACTTCCTCAAGAGCGGCGACCTCAATGCCGGCTTCACCATCTACAAGCGCTACCTGGATCGGGTCAAGGGCCGCCTGGACTTCGCCCTCGCCGAGCTGAACAAGGGCGTCGACAAGATCGACTTCACCACCCACGAGACCCTGCTGATCGATCGCAAGGACGCGCCGTGGCTCAAGAGCACCGCCGAACTCGACGACCTGTGGCGCAAGCGCGTCAAGGACGAGGTGCTGCGCCTGAAGATCGCCGGCAAGGATCCCAAGGCGATCCAGGAACTGCTGGTCAAGCGCTACAAGAACCAGCTGGCCCGCCTGGACCAGACCCGGGCCGAGGATATCTTCCAGGCCTATATCAACACCTTCGCGATGTCCTACGACCCGCACACCAACTATCTGTCTCCTGATAGCGCGGAAAACTTCGACATCAACATGAGCCTGTCCCTCGAGGGCATCGGCGCCGTGCTGCAAAGCGACAACGACCAGGTCAAGGTCGTGCGCCTGGTGCCGTCGGGCCCGGCCGACAAGACCAAGCAGGTCGCGCCGTCCGACAAGATCATCGGTGTCGCCCAGGGCGACAAGGAAATGGTCGACGTGGTCGGCTGGCGCCTGGACGAAGTGGTCAAGCTGATCCGTGGTCCGAAGGGCTCGGTGGTCCGCCTGGAAATCATCCCGGCGAGCAACGCGCCGAACGACCAGACCAGCAAGATCGTCTCCATCACCCGCGAGGCGGTGAAACTGGAAGACCAGGCGGCAAGCAAGTCGATCCTGCACCTCAAGCAGGATGGCAAGGACTACAAGCTCGGGGTGATCGACATCCCGGCCTTCTACCTGGACTTCAAGGCCTTCCGTGCTGGCGATCCGAACTACAAGAGCACCACCCGCGACGTGAAGAAACTGTTGGGCGAGCTGCAGAAGGAAGGCGTCGACGGCGTGGTCATCGACCTGCGCAACAACGGCGGCGGCTCCCTGCAGGAAGCCACCGAGCTGACCAGCCTGTTCATCGACAAGGGCCCGACCGTGCTGGTGCGCAACGCCGACGGCAAGGTCGACGTGCTCGAGGACGAAAACCCCGGTGCGTTCTACAAGGGTCCGATGGCGCTGCTGGTCAACCGCCTGTCGGCCTCGGCCTCGGAGATCTTCGCCGGCGCCATGCAGGACTACCATCGTGCACTGATTATCGGTGGCCAGACCTTCGGCAAGGGCACCGTGCAGACCATCCAGCCGCTCAACCATGGCGAGCTGAAACTGACCCTGGCCAAGTTCTACCGGGTTTCCGGACAGAGCACCCAGCATCAGGGCGTACTGCCGGACGTGGATTTCCCGTCGATCATCGACACCAAGGAAATCGGCGAAAGCGCGCTGCCGGAAGCCATGCCGTGGGACACCATCCGTCCTTCGATCAAGCCGGCGGTGGACCCGTTCAAGCCATTCCTGGCCCAGCTCAAGGCCGACCACGAGGCCCGCGCGGCGAAGGATGCCGAGTTCATCTTCATTCGCGACAAGCTGGCCCTGGCCGAGAAGCTGCTGAAGGAAAAGACCGTGAGCCTGAACGAGGCCGAGCGTCGCGCCCAGCGTGCCGATATCGATGCCAAGCAACTGGCCATGGAAAACGCCCGCCGCAAGGCCAAGGGCGAGGACGCGCTCAAGGAACTCAAGAAAGAGGACGACGACGCCCTGCCGCCTGACCCGGACAAGAAAACCAAGCCGGAAGACGACGCCTACCTGAGCGAGACCGGGCGTATCCTGCTCGATTACCTGCGTCTGAATACCGCGGTGGCCAAGCACTGACGAGTGATAGCAATTTAGTGTGATTGCTCTTCGGAGCGTCATCAAACAGTCATCATTCTGTCGTGAAATAAAGGACTGGACACGTCTCCCGAGCCGGGAGCCGCCTCCGGTCCTTTTCTTTCGACAGAGACTGCCATGACCATGACCGAACAGCTGAACGCCTTGAGTTCAATCCTGGCTCAGAGTGGTCTGCACAGCCTGTTCCAACCGATCATTTCACTGTCCGAGAGACGTATCGTCGGCTATGAGGCGCTCAGTCGCGGGCCCTCCAACAGCCCGCTGCACTCACCCGTCAGCCTGTTCGCCGTGGCCCGTCAGGCCGGACGCCTGAGCGAACTGGAAATGGCCTGCCGGCTCAGTGCCTGCCGCCGTTTCAGCGAACAGAAACTGCCCGGCAAGCTGTTTCTCAACGTATCCCCCGAATCCCTGCTGGAGCCAAGCCACCCACCGGGACGAACCCTGCAATGGCTGCAGGACTTCGGCATCGACCCCAGCAACGTGGTCATCGAACTGACCGAGCAAACCCCCACCGACGATTTCCAACTGCTGCAGAACGCGCTGCACCACTACCGCGACATGGGTTTCTCGATCGCCCTGGATGATCTGGGGGCCGGCTATTCCAGCCTGCGCCTGTGGTCGGAATTGCGCCCGGACTACGTCAAGATCGACCGACACTTCATCGATGGTATCCACCAGGACGGCCTCAAGCGCGAGTTCGTCGGCTCCATCCTGCAGATCGCCAAGGCCTCGCGGGCCCGGGTGATCGCCGAAGGCATCGAATTGCCGGAAGAACTGGCGGTACTGACCGAAATGGGCGTCGACCTGGTGCAGGGCTACCTGCTCTGCCGTCCCCAGGAAAACCCGCCACAGGATGCCCACGCCCTGCTGCCCAAGGTGGAAAACACCTCCATCGTCCTGAGCGAGGACGGCAGCGACCTCAGCGCCCTGCTCATCGAACAACCGGCAGTGACCCAGGACACCGCCACGGCGACGGTGCTGGAGGCCTTTCGGCGCCAGGCCAATCTCAATTCGCTGGCGGTGCTGGACGAACAGAACCGGCCCTGCGGCATCGTCCATCGGCATTCGCTGTCGGATGCGCTGCTCAAGCCGTTCGCCACCGACCTGTTCGCCCGCAAGCCCATCAGCCGGCTGATGAGCGATGACTTCCTCGCCGTGGAATCGAGCCAGTCGCTGCAACAGGTCAGCCGACTGCTGACCAGCCGTGCCCGGCAACGTATCGAGGAAGATTTCATCATCACCCTCAATGGCCGCTACCTGGGCCTTGGACGGGTGATCGACGTACTGAAACTGATCACCGAACTGAAGATCCAGCAGGCCCGCTACGCCAACCCGCTGACCCTGCTGCCCGGCAACGTGCCGATCCAGCAGTGCCTGGCCCGTCTGCTGCAACAGCAACGCGAAGCGTTGATCTGCTATGTCGACATCGACAGCTTCAAGCCCTTCAACGATATCTACGGCTACGGCCGGGGTGACGAAGTATTGCTATGCCTGGCGCAGTGCCTGAACGAGCGGGTCGACCCGAGCCGCGACTTCGTCGGCCACATCGGCGGTGATGATTTCCTGCTGGTGCTGGGTTCGGATGATTGGCAGAAACGCCTGGATCACCTGGTCGATGACTTCCAGAACCAGTGCCGGCGCTTCTACCGTGCCGAGCATCTGGAGGCCGGCTGTTTCATCGCGTCGAACCGCCAGGGCCTGCGCCAGGAGTTTGCCCTGCTGTCCCTGTCCATCGGTGCGGTGCACCTGAAGCCGCAGTCCTGCGGGCTGCTCGATGCCAGCCAGTTGGCCGAGCTGGCCTCACAGGCCAAGCACCACGCCAAGAACGTGCCGGGCCACAGCATCCACGTCATCGACAGCACCGAGATCACTTCGCTCGAAGACAGCACCTGAGCTGCAAGTCCGCGAACAGGCCCCACGAGATCAGGCTTCGGCCGACTCGGGATAGTCGTACTCGAACACCCGCACCACTTCCGATGCGTGCCAGGAAGCCGCCGCCACGCCGTCCGACGGACCGGAAAAGCGCCCCAGGCGCTCCACGCATTCGAAAAAACCGGTACGCGGCAGACGGCTCGCGCCCTGGCTGATCACCAATGAACTGCGCAACGGCTGCTCGGCCCTGGCATCCAGGGCTGCCAGGTGCTCCAGCGCCGCCGTCAGGGTCTGCATGGCAGGGCTGGGCAGTTGCAGACGCTCGAGCAATGCCCGATAGGTCAACAGATGCCGCTGCCGACGGGCCTGATCGAGTTCCCCCAGCAGGCCCTCCCAATGCTGACGACTGATTCGCACGCTCACGATGCATCCCTCCATCCGGCGACACCCAATTCCCAGGCCAGGCTGCGGCGAATCGCGGCATCCGGCTCCCGCTCACCACTCTCGATCAACCCCAGGTATGATGGGCTGATGCCCACGGTCCGTGCCAGCACCTCGATCGCCAGCCCCTTGGCTTCGCGCAGGGTGCGCAACTGGTCGAACGCCGGCATGGCGGCGGCCGGCGCCACAGGCGTGTCAGAAGAGGTCGGAGGGGGTTGTTGGCTGCGCAAGCCGGCAGCCTTGAGCAAACTTTGGTACTGAGCCCAGGGGAGAACCGCATATTCCGGTTCACCGTCACGTGTAATTATTTGAAGATCCATTACTACACCCCGTAGGACGATTACACATAGCGAGTCAGCGCTTTCCTAGTAGCTTAATATTAACAGCCACCAGAGTCGCTCGTGTGTGTGATCTTCAAACGAGGGGATTCAGGTCAATTTTTGTCGTTGCGTTCGAGCTGCAACTGCTTCGGGGTCTCCGGCAGGCGTTCGACCGCCACCAGGTGTTCCGGCACCTGGCGCTCGCGCCAGGCCCGGAAGGCATTCAACTCCTGGTCCAGGGCATTCATCACCCAGGCCAGCACCGCGATATCGTCGAGCATGCCGAATAACGGGATGAAATCCGGAATCGCGTCGATCGGGCTGAGAAAATACATCAGGCCCGCCACCACGATGACCATCGACTTGGCACTGACCGCGCGATATTCACCGCGCCAGTAGGCCAGGCACAAGACCTGCAACAGCTTCAGGTCCTCCTTGAGCTTGCCCAGCCGCCCGCCTTCCCGGGCACTCTTGCTCGCCACTGCGAACAGTAAAGTGGGCAGGCGTCCACGCGCCAGGAGGCGTTGGGCCAGGGGCAGGAAGCGAGCGAAATTCCACGGTGTTTTCATCATCACTCCAGCGATCAGGCGCACAAGGTTATCCACACAAATTGTGGATAACCTTGTGAACAGAGCGGCATTTCATGGCTGAAAGCCCCGTCGCACAAGGGTCCGAGTCAGATCGGGCGTTTTTTACTCACTAAAAAAACCCCAATATTTCATTGACTTGGGGGCAGTCTACGACTACGCCGATTAGCTCAATGTTAAGACTGCTGTTGGCAGTATATGTTCGGTTTATTGCAACCCATCATGCCGCAGAAACGACAACGCCCCGTAGAACGGGGCGTTGTGGCAGGGCAAGCCGGAGGATTACTTCGCAGCTTTCTCGGCGGCCTTACCGGCAGGCTTGGCGGCAGGAGCTTCCGCATCGTCAGCCTTGGTCGGATCCTTGATCGCCAGCAGTTCCAGGTCGAACACCAGAACCGAGTTGGCCGGAATCGCCGGGCTCGGGCTCTGCGCGCCGTAAGCCAGATCAGCCGGAATGTACAGCTTGTACTTCTCGCCAACGTGCATCAGTTGCAGGCCTTCGACCCAACCAGGAATCACGCCGCTGACCGGCAGGTCGATCGGGCTGCCGCGATCCACGGAACTGTCGAAGGTGGTGCCATTGATCAGCTTGCCGGTGTAGTGGACGGTGACGACGTCGGTCGGCTTGGGCTGAGGACCGTCGGCTTTCTTGACGACTTCATACTGCAGGCCGGAAGCGGTGGTCACGATGCCAGGCTTCTTGCCGTTTTCCTCGAGGAATTTCTTGCCGGCGGCTGCCGACTCTTCGCTCAGCTTGGCCATGCGCTCTTCGGCACGCTTCTGCAGCGCGGCGAACGCCTCGACCAGTTCTTCGTCCTTGAGCTTCTGCTCTTTCTTGCCGATGGCATCCTCGATGCCCTGGGCCACGGCCTTGGAATCCAGATCATCCATGCCTTCCTGGGCCAGGCTCTTGCCCATGTTCAGGCCAATACCGTAGGAGGCTTTTTGCGCCGGGGTTTTCAGCTCTACGCTGGAGTGCGAATCGCAGCCCGCGAGTACCAGGCTAACCAGGGCCACCGCCGCCGCCAACCGATGCTGTTTCATGCTATTTCCTTGTTCATGCGCCTAGGGGGCATTCGAATAAAGTCGCGAGCTTATCAGGCGGCCGCGACCAATGGCTACCGGGATCAGAGCCGAAAACAGTCGATAAGTTCAGGTCCGCAAAGCATTTTACACAGTGCTGACATTCTGCTTACGTCCAACGAAACAGCCGCTCCGCCAGCGGGAGCCAGTACGGGCGGCCATCACGGCCACTTGATGCCAGGCAGCAGCTGAGGCATAAGAGCATCACACCTCGACAAGGATCGTTATCTTGCGCATTTTTTACCGTGTGTTACTGGCTCTGATACTGCTGATTGGCCTAGGCCTCGCGGTGATCTTGTACTACATCGCCAATCCGAAATTGCCGGCATACATACCGGCCGAGCAGGTGCATTACCTGGAACAGTGGAGCCCGGCCGATCGCCAGACCTTCTACTACACGCCCCAGGGTACCCAGGTGAAGGGCCTGCGCTACGAATGGTTCACCGCCCTGGAACTGCCCTTCTCCGAACAACGCTTCGCCGCGCCGGAATACCTGGCACGCTTCGGCTTCCTGGTCGATCCTCGGCAACAGGCCACGGCGGATAATCCCGGCAATCTGCCGGTGGGCTTCACCCGCCACCAGAACCCCGCAAGCAGCGAGCAGTACCTGGACATCACCTGCTCGGCCTGCCACACCGGCGAACTGCGCTACAAAGGCCAGGCGCTGAGGATCGACGGTGGTTCGGCCCAGCATGTCCTGCCCTCCAGCGTACCGACGGTGCGTGGCGGCAGCTTCGGCCAGGCACTGGTCGCCAGCCTCGCGGCCACCTACTACAACCCCTGGAAGTTCGAACGCTTCGCCCGCAAGGTCCTCGGCAACGACTACGAGGCCAAGCGTGCCGAACTGCGGGTGGCGCTGAAACAGTCCCTCGATACCTTCCTCCACGTCGCCTGGAACGATACCCACCGCGGACTCTATCCGACGCTGGAGGGTCCGGGACGCACGGACGCCTTCGGCCGGATCGCCAACGCCAGCTTCGGCGATGCCATCTCCGACAAGAACTACCGGGTCGCCAACGCGCCGGTGGACTACCCGCAACTGTGGGATATCTGGACCTTCGATTGGGTCCAGTGGACCGCCTCGGCCCAGCAACCGATGGCCCGCAATATCGGTGAGGCCCTGGGCGTCGGTGCCACGCTGAACTTTTTCGACGCCAACGGCCAGCCACTGCGTGGCGACGACCGCTATCCGTCCAGCGTGCGGGTGCGTGACCTGCACAAGATCGAGGAAACCCTGCAACGCCTCAAGCCACCGACCTGGCCCGAGGAGCTGTTCGGCAAGGTCGACCTGGCCCGGGCCGCCCAGGGCCGCAAGCTGTTTGCCGAGAACTGTGCCGGCTGCCACGTGCCCTCGGTGACCGAGGAAAACGGTCGTGCGGTGCAACACCTCACCAGCATTCCCCTGGCCGCGATCGGTACCGACCCGAACACCGCGAACAACATCGCCGACCAACGCTATGACCTGAGCGCGCTGCAATGGGACCCGGCGGAACTGGCCAAACTGCCGGTGCAACTTCATCCCAGGAGCGACCAGCCGCTGGACCTGAGCCAGCTGTCGGTAGCCAAGGGCCTGGCCTATGTCACGGCGTTCGTCGAGGAGCGCGCCTATCGCGATGCCGACGTGACACCTGCCGAGCGCCCGCAACTGGACGGCTTCGGCCTGCCGATCGGCGTACTCGAACAACGGGCCTACAAGGCGCGGCCGCTGGCGGGGGTATGGGCCACACCGCCCTACCTGCACAACGGCTCGGTGCCGAGCCTCTATCAGTTGCTGTCGCCGCAGGACGAGCGCTCCACCACTTTTTATCGGGGCACTTTCGAATACGATCCGCGTCACCTGGGCTATCGCCAGAAAGCCTTCGAGAACGGCTTCCTGTTCGACACCCGGATCAGCGGCAACCACAACAGCGGTCATGAATTCCGTGCCGGCAAGCGCGGCAACGGCGTGATCGGCCGGCTGCTGCAACCGGAGGAGCGCTGGGCCCTGCTCGAATACCTGAAGGTGCTGGGTGGCCCGCTGGAGCAGCAGTTGCCATGAACCCATGCCCTCCCGACAAGCCTGAAAGGACGTTCACATGCTGAAGCGACTGTGGCTGCGCCTCGGCGCATTTCTCGGCAAGAGCCTGCTGCTCCTGGTAGGCCTCGGCCTGCTCGGCTGGGCCCTGGCCACCGGTTGGTACGCCTGGCGCCACAGCGGCCCGGTGCCGACGGTGGAACAGGTGCCGAGCGATGAGACCGCGAGGACCCAGGACATCATTCAGACCGCCGTGCGCATCGTCGACCAGCACCGCGAGGGCACCCGCTACCTGCGCGATGCCCACGCCAAGGCCCATGGCTGTGTGAATGCCGAAGTGCAGGTGCTCGAAGGCCTGGGCAGCGAACTGCGCCAGGGCGTGTTCGCCGAGCCGGGCAAGACCTGGCAGGCGCTGATCCGCCTGTCCAACGGCAATGCCTATCCGCAGTTCGACAGCATCCGCGATGCCCGCGGCATGGCGATCAAGCTGCTGGATGTTCCCGGCAGGCAGTTGCTGGCCGGTCAGCAGGGGCGCCATGAGCAGGATTTCGTGATGTTCAACCATCCGAACTTCTTCGTCAGCGATGTCGCCGAATACCAGCAGAACATCGCCGCCCAGGCCGACGGCAAGAAGGTTCTGGCCTTCTTCCCCAGTTGGAACCCCACCGGCTGGCAGATCCGCCACCTGTTCATTGCCTTGGCAACCCTGGCACCGGCGCCGAAAACACCGCTGCAGACGACCTACTTTTCCGTATCGCCCTACAAGTTCGGCAGTGCCAACGCCAAGTTCCGTGTTGCCCCCGATCCGCAAAGCTGCCCGGAATACGAGTTGCCGAAGCAGAACGAGGACCTGCCGAACTTCCTGCGCAGCGCCCTGGTCCAGCAGTTGTCCACGGACCGGGTTCCGGCCTGCTTCGTGCTGCAGATCCAGCGCCAGAACGCCAACCGGTACATGCCGATCGAAGACACCAGCATCGAATGGAAGGAAAGCGATGCCCCCTTCGAGACGGTGGCGCACATCCGCATTCCGGCGCAGGATTTCGACACGCTGGAGCAGAACATCGCCTGTGACAACCAGTCGTTCAGTCCGTGGCACGGGCTTGAGGCGCACCGGCCGATCGGGGGGATCAACCGCCTGCGCAAGGCGGTGTATGACGCGGTCAGCGATTACCGGCACAGCCGGAACGCCGAACGATAGGAGAGAACCTCAGGGCGGCTAAGCCCCTGTCATGCCCGCAAGGCTTTTGGCGGCCTTACGAGCCTGCTCGCGGATTCATCCGCGAACAGGCACCACAAAAATCCCGGACGAAAAAAAGCCCGCACTGGGCGGGCTTTCCGTGATGCTCTGGCGTTCAGTGGTCCAGAACATCGATATATGGCGCAGCGGACGGGACTCGAACCCGCGACCCCCGGCGTGACAGGCCGGTATTCTAACCGACTGAACTACCGCTGCGCGAAACACTTGAAACGAATGGTGGGTGATGACGGGATCGAACCGCCGACCCTCTGCTTGTAAGGCAGATGCTCTCCCGGCTGAGCTAATCACCCTTCGCTTCCGGTGTGAGCGCATTATGCCACAAAAAATCCATAAAGCACTGATTTAAATAAAAAAATTTAAATCGTGGACTTTTCCACACACCAGACAGCAAAAAGCCCGCGGTTAGGCGGGCTTTGCGTGATGACCTGGCGTTCAGTGGTCCAGATCATCGAATATGGCGCAGCGGACGGGACTCGAACCCGCGACCCCCGGCGTGACAGGCCGGTATTCTAACCGACTGAACTACCGCTGCGCTAAACACTTGAACGAATGGTGGGTGATGACGGGATCGAACCGCCGACCCTCTGCTTGTAAGGCAGATGCTCTCCCGGCTGAGCTAATCACCCTTCGCTTTCGGTGTGGCGCGCATTCTACGGAGCGCTCCCCACTCTGGCAAGCACTTTCTTCAATATTTTTTTCAGGCCTTCCAAAGACTTAGCAGAGGGTTGGCCTATCGGGCCACGAAGAGAATAATGCCCACCTTTGTATAAAGGAGAGATTCGCCCCATGTGGTTCAAGAACCTGCTGATCTACCGCCTGACCCAGGATCTGCCTTTTGACGCCGAGGCCCTGGAGGCCGCGCTGGCGACCAAGCCGGCCCGCCCCTGCGCAAGCCAGGAGCTGACCACCTATGGCTTCATCGCTCCATTCGGCAAGGGCGAAGACGCACCGCTGGTGCATGTCAGCGGCGATTTCCTGCTGGTCTCGGCCCGCAAGGAAGAACGCATCCTGCCAGGCAGCGTGGTACGTGACGCACTGAAGGAAAAGGTCGAAGAGATCGAAGCCGAACAGATGCGCAAGGTCTACAAGAAGGAGCGCGACCATCTCAAGGATGAAATCATCCAGGCCTTCCTGCCGCGCGCCTTTATCCGTCGCTCGGCGACCTTCGCCGCCATTGCGCCGAAACAGGGCCTGATCCTGGTCAACTCGGCCAGCCCGAAACGCGCCGAAGACCTGCTGTCGACCCTGCGCGAAGTGCTCGGCACCCTGCCGGTGCGGCCACTGACCGTGAAGATCGCCCCGACCGCGGTGATGACCGATTGGGTCAAGACCCTCAAGGCCGCCGACAACTTCTTCGTCCTCGACGAGTGCGAACTGCGTGATGTCCAGGAAGACGGCGGCATCATCCGCTGCAAGCGCCAGGATCTGACCGGTGACGAAATCCAGCTGCACCTGAGCACCGGCAAGATGGTCACCCAACTGGCCCTGGCCTGGCAGGACAAGCTGTCCTTCGTCCTCGACGACAAGATGGTGGTCAAGCGCCTGAAGTTCGAAGACCTGCTGCAGGACCAGGCCGAACAGGACGGCGGCGACGAAGCCCTGGGCCAGCTGGATGCCAGCTTCACCCTGATGATGCTGACCTTCGGCGAGTTCCTGCCGGAGCTGTTCGAGGCGCTGGGCGGCGAGGAAATCCCGCAGGGCATCTGATGGGCCGTACGTAGGGGCCAGGCACCGTTCTGCAGGCGCCTGGCTTGCCAGCGAAGGCTTTGGCGATCCAGAGATCCCTTCGCCGGCAAGCCGGGCCCCTATGGGTCGACGCTTGCCTGCCCCGCCCCGCACATGACAAGGAAAACACCATGCGTGCACTGGCGGCACTGAGTCGTTTTGTCGGTAACACCTTCGCCTACTGGGTACTGATCTTCGCCGTACTGGCGTTTCTCCAGCCCGGCTGGTTCCTCAGCCTGAAAGTCGCCATCGTGCCGCTGCTCGGCCTGGTGATGTTCGGCATGGGCCTGACCCTCAAGCTCGAAGACTTCGCCGAAGTCGCCCGCCATCCCTGGCGCGTGGCCCTCGGCGTGGTGGCGCATTTCATCATCATGCCCGGCGTGGCCTGGCTGCTCTGCCAGGCCTTTCACCTGCCGGCGGAAATCGCCGTCGGGGTGATCCTGGTGGGCTGCTGCCCGAGCGGCACCGCGTCCAACGTGATGACCTGGCTGGCCCGCGGCGACCTGGCACTGTCGGTGGCCATCGCCGCCGTCACTACCCTGCTCGCCCCGCTACTGACCCCGGCGCTGATCTGGCTGCTGGCTTCGGCCTGGTTGCCGGTCTCGTTCGCGGAACTGTTCTGGTCGATCCTGCAGGTGGTCCTGCTGCCGATCGTGCTCGGCGTGGTCGCCCAGCGCCTGCTGGGCGAACGGGTGCGCCATGCGGTCGAGGTGCTGCCGCTGGTGTCGGTGATCAGCATCGTGATCATCGTCGCGGCAGTGGTCGCCGCCAGCCAGGCGAAGATCGCCGAATCCGGGCTGCTGATCATGGCGGTGGTGATGCTGCACAACAGCTTCGGCTATCTGCTGGGCTACTTCACCGGCCGTCTGTTCAAGCTGCCGCTGGCCCAGCGCAAGTCGCTGGCCCTGGAGGTCGGCATGCAGAACTCCGGGTTGGGCGCGGCGCTGGCCAGTGCACACTTCTCGCCGCTGGCGGCAGTGCCGAGCGCGTTGTTCAGTGTGTGGCACAACATTTCCGGCGCCCTGCTTTCGACCTGGTTCCGCCGAATGACTGACGGGCAGGAACGGCAAGCGACCGACTAGGGAAAACTTGCTCCCCGGATCGATAATGTGCACGATAGTGCGCAAGACAGGGACGACCCTGCGGCTCGCTCGAGCTATCAATCCGGGGACGGCCCCATCACTCGATGGAGGTTCGCATGTCCTGGATCATTCTGTTTTTCGCCGGCCTGTTTGAAGTCGGCTGGGCCGTTGGCCTCAAATACACCGACGGCTTCAGCCGTCCACTCCCTACCGTACTGACCGTTGGCGCCATGGCCATCAGCCTTGGCCTGCTCGGCCTTGCCGTGAAGGACTTGCCACTGGGCACCGCCTATGCGGTGTGGACCGGTGTCGGCGCGGTGGGAACCGTCATCGCCGGGATCATCCTGTTCGGCGAGTCCATGGCGCTGATACGGCTGGCGAGCGTGGCCCTGATCATCACCGGCCTGATCGGCCTGAAGGTCTCGGCTTCCTGACAGCAGGGCTTGCCCGCGAAGCTTCCAGTGGCCTGACAGGCCTCTTCGCCGGCAAGCCGGGCTCCTGCAGGGCAAGCGTCGTACGCGGGATATCCGTACGACGTCCCTCCCCAGCCGTCTTGCATCGTCCCCTTAGCGACGGGCCATCCCGCGCAACTGCAGCACCTGCTCGCGCATCCGTGACGGTACTGCGGACTCGGCGGCCACCGCCGGCCCGGCCACCAGCGTCACCCGTGACCACAGACGCCGGAAGAAGCCCTTCTGCGGATCACGGCTGAAGAAACTGCCCCACAACCCCTGCAGCGCCAGCGGGATCACCGGCACCGGGGTTTCCTCCAGAACGCGGGTCATGCCGCCCTTGAACTCGTTGATCTCGCCATCACTGGTCAGCTTGCCCTCGGGGAAGATGCACACCAGCTCGCCCTCCTTGAGGTACTCGGCGATTTTCCTGAACGCCTGCTCGTAGATCTCCAGGTCCTCGCCACGCCCGGCAATCGGAATCGCGCCGGCCGTGCGGAAGATGAAGTTGAGCACCGGCAACCGGTAGATCTTGTAGTACATGACGAAACGGATCGGGCGCCGCACCGCCCCACCGATCAGCAGCGCATCGACGAACGACACGTGGTTGCACACCAGCAGCGCCGCCCCCTCGTCGGGTATCAGCTCAAGATTGCGGTGTTCGACCCGGTACATGGAATGGCTGAGCAGCCAGATCATGAAACGCATGCTGAACTCGGGGACGATCTTGAAGATGTAGGTGTTGACCGCGATGTTCATCAGCGACACCACCAGAAACAGCTCCGGAATCGACAGCTTCGCCACGCTCAGCAGCAGGATCGACACGATCGCCGACACCACCATGAACAGCGCGTTGAGAATGTTGTTCGCGGCAATCACCCGGGCCCGCTCGTTTTCCGCGGTGCGCGACTGGATCAGCGCATACAGCGGCACGATGTAGAAACCGCCGAAGACACCCAGCCCGAGGATATCCAGCAGCACCCACCAGGCCTGGACGTTCTGCGGCAGGTTGCCCGAATGCCACCACAGCAACAGACCGAACAGGCTCAGGCCGAACGAACCGAAGGGCACCAGGCCGATCTCCACCTTGCGCCCGGACAGGCGCTCGCAGAGCATGGAGCCGGCGGCGATGCCGACCGAGAACACGGTGAGAATCAGCGTCACCACGCTTTCGTCGCCGTACATCCACTCCTTGGCATAGGCGGGAATCTGCGTCAGGTAGATCGCTCCGACGAACCAGAACCAGGAGTTGCCGACGATCGAACGCGAGACCGCCGGGGTCTGTCCCAACCCCAGGCGCAGGGTGGCCCAGGACTGGCTGAAGATGTTCCAGTCCAGCCGCAGCTGCGGGCTGGATGCCGCCGCCCGTGGTATGCCGCGACTGGCCAGGTAGCCGAATACCGCCACCAGCACGATCGCCGCGGACACAATGGTCGCGTAGTGCGCCGAGGACATCATGACCCCGGCACTGATGGTCCCGGCCAGGATCGCCAGGAACGTGCCCATTTCCACCAGGCCGTTGCCGCCAACCAGTTCCTCCTCACGCAACGCCTGGGGCAGGATCGAGTATTTAACCGGCCCGAACAGCGCCGAGTGGGTACCCATGGCGAACAAGGTCAGCAACATCAGCGACAGGTGATCGAACACGAAGCCCACCGCACCGATCGCCATGATCGCGATCTCTGCAAGCTTGATCACCCGGATCAGCGCATCCTTGGCGAACTTCTCGCCGAACTGCCCGGCCAGGGCCGAGAACAGGAAGAACGGCAGGATGAACAGCAGGGCGCAGAGGTTGACCCAGATGCCACGGTCACCGTCGATGCTCAGTTTGTAGAGGATGGCGAGGATCAGCGACTGCTTGAAAACGTTGTCGTTGAACGCGCCGAGCGACTGGGTTACGAAGAACGGCAGGAAACGCCGTGTACGCAACAGACTGAACTGCGAGGGGTGACTCATCTTCCATGGTCCTGAGTGGCGCCGAGAGCGGCTTTCTTGTTGGAGTGCGGATCACCGCTCCAGGCCACAACATTACCTAATCCTGAAGATTTATTTCGCGATTCCTGCAAGACAGGGCGAAACGAACAGCTCGCCCCTGTAGGCACCCCGCAGCGTGCGGGTACCGATGATCAGCCACAACACGCTCAACAGCCCGACCAGCAACAGGCCAAAACCGTTGAAAAAGCCCAGATGCAGGACACTGCCCAGTTTCAGCGTGGCCAGGGAGTAGACCCCCAGGGGGAAGGTGAACCCCCACCAGCCGAGATTGAACGGAATGCCGCTGCGCAAGTAACGCAGGGTGATCAGCAGCGCCATCAGCATCCACCACAGGCCGAAGCCCCAGAGAATCATCCCGGCGACCACTCCCAGGCCGCTGGCGATCTCGCCGATGCCCGCCAGCCCGTTGGCGGCGAACACTGCCGGCGAGTCCGCGCCCAGCAACAGCATGCCCAGCGCGCCGGTACCGATGGGCCCAAGGGCCAGCCAACTCGACGCGGCCATGTTCTCATGGGGCAACTTATGCAGTGCCATGCGCAACAGCAGGATGGCAAGGATGCTGAAAGCCACGGGGACCGAGAAAGCCCAGAGCACGTAGCTGGTGACCAGTACCTTGAACTGCTGCGCGCTGTCCCCCAGGTGCGGGACCAGCAGCGCACCACTGGCCGCCGCCACCTCCGCCGCGACCACCGGCAGCAGCCAGACCGCGGTCATCTGGTCGATGCGGTGTTCCTGCCGGGTGAACATCATGAACGGAATCAGCACCCCGCAGGCCAGGGACAACACCACATCGAGCCACCACAGCGCCTCGGCGATGCCGACGGCCGTTTCGCCCCAGTGCGGCACACCGAACAGCAGGAAACCGTTGATGATGGTCGCCAGCCCCATGGGAATGGTGCCGAAGAACATCGAGACGGTGGAGTGCCCGAAGATCCGCCGTGCCTCATGGAAGAACAGCACCCAGCGTGCACCGTAGAGCAGGCTGAACACGCTGAACAGCAGGATGTTGAACAGCCACAGGCCTTCGGCCACGGTGCGCAGGCCCGGCATGGCGACCGGCAGTTGCGCCAGGGCCAGGGCCAGCACACCGGTACCCATGGTCGCGGCGAACCAGTTGGGGGTGAACTGGCGAATGGCTTCGAGGGGGTGCGGCAAGTGGCTCAGAGGCCGCAGTCCGGGTTTGATGCTGTTGGTGCAGGTTTGCATGGCTGTCTCCTGTCCCCTGGTGAGGTTGCAGCCATCATAGAACCGTATAGAATATCTATATAACGGGTATTTTCTCTATATCTTATCTATTTTAAAGATATACGTCAGAGGCTGCCCTCACTCTCGATCACCAGTACCCGCGCCGGCCCCTGCGGCTCGGCCAGGTGCTCGCAACCGACACCCGCGTAGAAGATATCGCCGCTTTCCAGCATCACGGCCTGCTCGATGCCATCCAGGCGATAGCGCATGCGCACCTGACCATCGAGCACCACGAACACTTCCTGTCCGTCGTTGACATGCCAGATGTAGGGCTGGTCGGTCCAGTGCAGGCGGGTGCTGATGCCGTTCATGCTGGCAATGTCCAGCGCCGCCCAGGGACGGGCACCGGTGAAGTCGCGGCTGCGAATGACGGTCATGGCTGTTGCAGCGCCAGCTGGTTGGAGGCCGGGATCGAAGAGCGGGACAAGGCCACCCCCTGCTCCACCGCCGACAACCATTGCGCGGTGCTGGCCACGGCGGCGAAACGGCTATGGAACACCACGCTGAACACCCGGTGGATTTCCTCGGCACTGGCCCGCCCCGCTTCGTTGGCATACGGCAACGAGCCGGTGGCATCGGCCAGAAACTCGACCGCCAGGCCACGGTGGGTGGCTTCGAAAATGGTCGAGGCGTTGCAGTTGTGGGTCATGTAGCCGACCACGCTGAGGGTGTCGACCTCGCGCTGCGCCAGCCATTGGGCCAGGTCAGTGCCGGCAAAGGCGCTGGGCAGGGTCTTGTTCACCCGATGATCATGGCGGCGCGCGGCAACCACCGGATGCAGTTCCCAACCCGGCGAGCCGATGGCGAACAGCGGCGACGTCGCCGGAGCATCGTTCTGCACCAGCACCACCGGGATACCCGCGGCATTCGCCGCGTCGATGGCCCTGCCGATGTTGGCCAGCGACTCGCTGACGGGTGGGTATTCGATCAGCAGGTTGCCGCTGACGTATTCATTCTGCACATCGATCACGATCAGCGCACGACGAGGGGCTTGGGACATGGTTCGGTACCTGGTAGCGGGTTCGGAAGACCATGATTGCCGGTCGGCGCAAAACGCATAAGTGGCCTGAAAGACAATATTCGATAAGATCAGGCCAAATCCGTTTGCCCAAGGCCCGCTCGATGACCACCCTCCAGATCGCCGTGATCGCCTTCAACGGCATCAGCCCGTTCCACCTGTCCGTGCCGGCCCTGGTGTTCGCCGAGCAGCGTGAAGGCATCGATATGCCGCGCTTTTGCCTCAAGGTCTGCGGGTTCGAGTCGGGACGGCTCGGCACCTCGGCCGGTTTCGATATCCAGGTGCACCACGGGCTGGAAGCGCTGGAACAGGCCGACGTGATCATCATGCCGTCGTGGCGCGACACCGAGGAGCGGCCACCCGAGCGCCTGCTCGAAGCCTTGCGCCAGGCGCACGCCAGGGGCACGCGGATTGTCGGCCTGTGCCTGGGGGCCTTCGTCCTGGCCGAAGCCGGCCTGCTGGACGGGCGCACGGCCACCACCCACTGGAATTGGGCCACGGCCTTTGCCCGGCGCTATCCGCAGGTAAAACTCGATGCCGATGTGCTGTATGCCGAGTCCGATCACCTGCTGACCTCCGCCGGCACCGCCGCCGGTCTCGATTGCTGCCTGTACCTGATGCAGCAACTGTGCGGCGCCGAAGCCACCCACAAGGTGGCCCGCCGCCTGGTGATCGCGCCCCATCGCTCGGGGGGACAGGCGCAGTTCATCGAACGGCCGATCGCCACCGCTGGCGAGCAGGACCGCATGGGCCAGTTGCTGCAGTGGCTGGGGCAGCATTTCACCCGCAACCACTCCCTGGACGACCTGGCGGAACGCGCGGCCATGAGCCGCCGCTCACTGACCCGGCACTTCCGGCAGATGACCGGAACCACCATTGGCCAATGGCTGCTGGGCCAACGGCTGAGCCATGCCCAGCGCCTGCTGGAAAGCAGCTCCCGGAGCATCGAGGCCATCGCCGTGGAGTCCGGGTTCGGCAGCGCCCTGTCGTTGCGGCAGCACTTCAACGCCTCGCTGCATATTTCTCCGTCGGCCTACCGGGCACAGTTCATTGCGCGCTGACCCAGGGACCGGGCGTTTGCGGCGCAGATTCCAGCGAGCCGGGCAGGCTTCGATGAAGATCCAGCCGGTATTCCCGGCGCAGCCAGGAGACGTCCAGCACCGGTTCCATCCCCGGCGCCGGTCGCCTGATTTCATCGTTGCGCAGCAACAGGTTGCGCATGATCGCGAAGCGTGCCCGGCTGATATGCCCGCCCGAACCATAAAAGGCCGGCCGCCCCAGCCTGGCCGCGACGCCAATGTCGCCACCGAACCAGCCGGCGGCGACTCCCAGGCGGGCCATGATGAAAGCGTGATCCCTGAGGATCGACGCGCAGACTTCCACCAGCGCGATGAAACCCTGCACCACCAGGTCCATCGACTCCAGGCCATGGAGCACGGCGATGCGCCTGCCGATCGAGCGGGCGCCCCGGCCCGCCAGCAGGCAGTCGATGCACTCATGGGCCAGCAACACCCGGCGCCTGGGGTCCGGCTCCAGCAGCATCGCCTCGCGCAGGGTATGAAAGGCATAGGCCAACGGCACAGCCCCGCGCGGGCGCATCGCCGTTCCTGGCAGGACATGCCGCAACTGCCGCCCAATGGCCGGCAACACACCCGCGCGCAACAGCAACACGGCCTGACGGGGCAAGGGTTGTGCGGCGACCTCGAGAACGAGGGTGAAGGTTTGCGACAGATCCGCGCCAGCGAGCTGGCGCGCAAGGTGATCGGCGTTGAGGGTGAACGTCCGAGGAACGGGGGCAGGCATGATCGTCCTTGAAAGGCGGCTCAGCGACCGGCCAAAGACTGAGCGCCCGTCGCTTTCACGGCTTTCAATTTACGCTCGCCGCCCGCCGTGGCGGCGAGCCCATCCCGTTGTCAGGCGGCACAGGTCCTGGCCGGCCGCTGCAGACGCAGCGCCAGCAGGGCTCCCAGCGACAGCAGGATCAGCACGCCGCCGTAGCCCTGGGTGGTGACGATCAAGCCCAGGCTACGGCTGAGACTTCCGGCCAGGAAGGCCGGCATGCAGAAGCCCAGATAGCTGAGCACATAGAACGTCGACATCAGCCCCGCCCGCTCATGGGGCAGAGCCAGTGGCACGACACTGCGCAGCGCGCCGAGAAAACCGGCACCGAAACCACTGCCGGTGAGCAGTGTGCCGACGAAGAACAACCACAGGCTCGCCTCGTGCACGGCGACCAGCACCAGCGCCACGCCAATCGCCAGCAGGCCCGCGCCCAGTTGCAACACCTTGCCGGCGGCCCGCTCGCGCAGGCTGAAAATCGCCGCAGCCCCACTCAGGGTCAGGATCGCCACCAGGCCGCCGCCGATCAGGTTCGAGGTCGACCCCGTGACCGCCCGGACCAGTGAGGGTGCCAGCGACGAGTAGAAGCCGCCCACCATCCACACCGCGACGTTGACCGGCAACGACAGCCACAAGGCCCGCCTTGCCTGTGGCGGCACGTGCAGGGCCGGCCGCAGGGAAGCCAACGCTCCCGGCTGCGCGCTGACACTCTCCGCCAGGCGCCAGACATACAGAGCCTGGAACACCAGCAGGGCCAGCAGCAGTTCGTAAACCAACTGCGTCGGCCGCGGGCAGTACTCCGCCAGCAGGCTCGCCCCCAGGGCCCCGCAGGCCATGCCCAGCAGCGGTGCCAGGCTGTTGACCAGCGGGCCCTTGCGGTTGTCGCGGTCCAGCAGCGCCGCACCGAGCGCACTGGTGGCCATGCCGGTGGCAAACCCCTGCAGCACCCGGGCGGCGATCAACAGCGGTATGCTGTCGGCAGCGATGAACAGGCCCATGGCAATGATTTCCAGCAGCAACGCGCTGAAAAGCACCGGTCGACGGCCCAGGTGGTCGGACAACGAACCCACCGTCAGCAAGGCCGCCAGCAGGCTCAGGGCATACACCCCGAAAATCAGCGTCAGGGTTGCGGCGGAAAATTCCAGCGCCTCCTGATACAGGTGGTACAAGGGTGTCGGTGCACTGGATGCGGCCAGAAACGTCAGCAGGGTGATCGACAGGAAGACCAGGCCGGAACGGTTTGAAACAGTCACTTCAGCACGGTTGGACATGAACGGACTCCACAAAAGCTAAAATTTTGCTTTTGCGCAGTGTGCTACCGCCTTTCGCTTAAAGCAAATTCTTTGTGTTAAGGTTTTACCCATGGCGATAAAAGAAAGTATCCGCCCCGGTGGCCGCAGCGCCCGGGTGCAGGAATCGATTCACGCGGCCGTCCGTACGCTCCTTGAAGAACAGGAGCGCTCCAGCATCACCGTGCCGCAGATTGCCAGCCGCGCCGGTGTCACCCCATCGACCATCTACCGGCGCTGGGGCGACCTCTCTGAACTGCTGGCCGATGTCGCCCTGGCGCGCATGCAGCCGGACCGCCCACCGCTGGACACCGGCAGCCTGCCCGGCGACCTGCGTGCCTGGGCCGAACAGTACCTGGACGAAATCAGTTCGGAGCCGGGGCGCAACATGATGCGCGATGTGCAGAACAGCACCTCCATTCCCGGCCACTGCGTGGAAATTCTCGGCGGCCAGTTGCGGATCATCCTCGATCGCTATCCGCAGGCCGGTCAATTGCCCAGCGTCGATCACCTGCTCAACCTGATCGTCGCCCCGATCGTGTTTCGCGTGCTGTTTTCCAGCGCCCCGTTGACCGTCGAGGAATTGCACCGCCTGATCGATATCGCCCTGCGCACCTGAGCATCGGCTGCGACACCAGGCCACGCTGCGACCTTGGTCGACACTGACGCCGCCCGGCCATCGTGCGAGACTGTGGTCCCGGGGCCGGACGGCCCTCGGGATGTCTTTTGCCGGGAGTTTCCATGTCGCTGTCCAGCGGGCTGATCGCCGTCGTCGCCCTGGCCTATATGGCCATCATGTTCGCCATCGCCTTCTATGGCGACCGTCGCCGCGCGCCCTTGCCGCCGCGGCTACGCGCCTGGGTGTACAGCCTGTCGCTGGCGGTCTACTGCACCAGCTGGACCTTCTTCGGCGCGGTCGGCCAGGCTGCCGACCAGCTCTGGGCGTTCCTGCCGATCTACCTCGGGCCGGTACTGCTGCTGGTGTTCGCGCCCTGGGTCCTGCAGAAGATGGTGCTGATCAGCAAGCAGGAAAACATCACCTCGATCGCCGACTTCATCGCCGCCCGCTACGGCAAGTCACAGTCGCTGGCGGTGGTGGTGGCGCTGATCTGTCTGGTCGGGGTATTGCCCTACATCGCCCTGCAACTCAAGGCCATCGTCCTCGGGGTGAACCTGCTGATCGGTGCCGGGGCCGACGCCATGGGCGTGCGTGCCCAGGACACCGCGCTGATCGTCTCGCTGGTGCTGGCGCTGTTCACCATCCTGTTCGGTACCCGCAACCTCGACGCCACCGAACACCACCGCGGCATGGTGCTGGCGATCGCCTTCGAATCGCTGGTCAAGCTGCTGGCCTTTCTCGCGGTCGGCGCCTACATCACCTATGGCGTCTACGACGGTTTCGACGACCTGTTCGACCAGGCGAGGAACTCGGCGCTGCTGGCCGAGTACTGGAAGGAAACGGTCAACTGGCCCTCGATGGTGGTGCAGACCGGCGTGGCGATGATGGCGATCATCTGTCTGCCGCGGCAGTTCCATGTCACCGTGGTGGAGAACATCGAGCCCCAGGACCTGCGGCTGGCCAAGTGGGTATTCCCCACCTACCTGATTCTCGCCGCGCTGTTCGTGGTGCCGATCGCCCTGGCCGGGCGGATGATGCTGCCGGCCGAGGTCCTGCGCGACTCCTACGTGATCAGCCTGCCACTGGCCCAGGCCCACCCGTCCCTGGCGCTGCTGGCCTTCATCGGGGGTGCCTCGGCGGCCACCGGCATGGTGATCGTCGCCAGCGTCGCCCTGTCGACCATGGTGTCCAACGACATGCTGCTGCCCTGGCTGCTGCGCAGGACCAATTCCGAGCGGCCGTTCGAAGTGTTCCGTCACTGGATGCTGTCGGTGCGCCGGGTCAGCATCGTCGCCATCCTCCTGCTGGCCTACGTCAGCTACCGCCTGCTGGGTTCCACCGCCAGCCTGGCGACCATCGGCCAGATCGCCTTTGCCGCCGTCACCCAACTGGCCCCGGCGATGCTCGGTGCGCTGTACTGGAAACAGGCCAACCGTCGCGGGGTGTTCGCCGGGATCGCCGGCGGTACCTTCCTCTGGTTCTACACCCTGGTCCTGCCGATTGCCGCCCACAGCCTGGGCTGGTCGCTGAACAGCTTCCCCGGCCTTGCCTGGCTGCATGGCAACCCGTTGGGCCTGCCCATTTCCCCGCTGACCCAGGGGGTGGTGCTGTCGCTGGCCGGCAACTTCACGCTGTTCGCCTGGGTCTCGGTGCTGTCGCGCAGCCGCGTCTCCGAACACTGGCAGGCCGGGCGCTTCATCGGCCAGGAAATCAGCGCCCGTCCCGGTGCCCGCTCGATGCTGGCGGTACAGATCGAGGACCTGCTGACCCTCGCCGCGCGTTTCGTCGGTGAAGAGCGGGCGCGCCAGAGCTTCATTCGCTTCGCCTACCGCCAGGGCAAGGGCTTCAACCCGAACCAGAACGCCGACAGCGACTGGATCGCCCACACCGAACGCCTGCTGGCCGGTGTACTCGGCGCCTCCTCGACCCGCGCGGTGGTCAAGGCGGCCATCGAGGGTCGCGACATGCAGCTTGAGGACGTGGTGCGTATCGCCGACGAAGCCTCCGAGGTGCTGCAGTTCAACCGTGCCCTGCTGCAAGGCGCCATCGAGAACATCACCCAGGGCATCAGCGTGGTCGACCAGTCGCTGAAACTGGTGGCCTGGAACCGCCGCTACCTGGAACTGTTCAACTACCCGGACGGGCTGATCAGCGTCGGCCGGCCGATCGCCGACATCATCCGCTACAACGCCGAGCGTGGTCTCTGCGGCCCGGGCGAGGCCGAAGTCCACGTGGCCCGGCGCCTGCACTGGATGCGCCAGGGCCGCGCGCACACCTCCGAACGGCTGTTTCCCAACGGTCGGGTGATCGAACTGATCGGCAACCCGATGCCCGGTGGTGGCTTCGTCATGAGCTTTACCGATATCACCGCGTTCCGCGAGGCCGAGCAGGCCCTGACCGAAGCCAACGAGGGCCTGGAACAACGGGTGGCCGAGCGTACCCACGAACTGTCGCAACTCAACCTGGCGCTGACCGAGGCCAAGGGTAACGCCGAGGCGGCGAACCAGTCCAAGACCCGTTTTCTCGCCGCGGTCAGCCACGACCTGATGCAACCGCTGAACGCCGCCCGACTGTTCTCCGCCGCGCTGTCACACCAGGAGGAAGGGCTGTCGGCGGAGGCGCAACAACTGGTACAGCACCTGGACAGTTCGTTGCGTTCGGCCGAGGACCTGATCAGCGACCTGCTGGATATCTCGCGCCTGGAAAACGGCAAGATCACTCCGGACTCGAAGCCGTTCGCCGTCAACGAACTGTTCGACACCCTGGGCGCCGAGTTCAAGCTCCTGGCCCAGGAACAGGGTCTGAAGTTCCGGGTACGTGGCAGCCAGTTGCGCATCGACAGCGATATCAAGCTGCTGCGGCGGATCCTGCAGAACTTCCTGACCAATGCCTTTCGCTACGCCAAGGGCCCGGTGCTGCTCGGCGTACGTCGGCGCGGCGAGCTGTTGCTGCTGGAGGTGTGGGATCGCGGCCCGGGAATTCCCGAGGACAAGCGCCAGGTGATCTTCGAGGAGTTCAAGCGCCTGGACAGCCACCAGACCCGCGCGGAAAAGGGCCTGGGGCTGGGCCTGGCGATCGCCGACGGCCTGTGCCGGGTGCTGGGGCATCAACTGCAGGTCCGCTCCTGGCCGGGGCGTGGCAGCGTGTTCAGCGTCAGCGTGCCCCTGGCCCGCGCGTCGCAGGCCGTGACCCATGCCAGCGTGGCAGTCAATGGACAGCCCATGAGCGGTGCGCAAGTGTTGTGCATCGATAACGAGGACAGCATCCTGATCGGCATGCACAGCCTGCTCAGCCGCTGGGGTTGCCAGGTATGGACCGCACGCAACCGCGAGGAATGCGAGGGACTGCTGGCAAGGGGCATTCGTCCGCAACTGGCACTGGTGGACTATCACCTGGACGACGGCGAAACCGGCACCGACCTGATGGCCTGGCTGCGTACACGCCTGAACGAACCGCTGCCCGGCGTGGTGATCAGCGCCGATGGCAGGCAGGAAACCGTTGCGCAGGTGCATGGCAGCGGGCTGGACTACCTGGCCAAACCGGTGAAACCCGCGGCATTGCGCGCCCTGCTGAGCCGGCACCTGACGCGTTGAGCTGCGCTTTCATGACCTGGGCCTGGCTTTGGGGCCTGTTCGCGGGCAAGCCCGGCTCCTACAGGTTTGAGTCGAGTTCAAGAGGCATGAACGCCGCAATACGGTTGGAGCCGGGCTTGCCCGCGAACAGGCCCTCAAGCCAGACCCACGACTCCAGCCCCACCGGATGAATCACTCCGGCAATTCGACCACGCCATCGGCATCGGTCATCGCCCGCTCCAGCAGGTCGGCAGGCAGGCTCTTGCTCGCGCGAGCCCCCAGCAGCTTGAGCTGCTCGCTGCGGCTGATGAGGTTGCCCCGGCCTTCCGTCAGCTTGTTGCGCGCCGCCGCGTAGGCCTTGTCCAACTGCTGCAGGCGGCTGCCTACTTCGTCCAGGTCCTGGATGAACAGCACGAACTTGTCGTACAGCCAACCGGCGCGCTCGGCGATTTCCCGAGCGTTCTGGCTCTGGCGCTCCTGTTTCCAGAGGCTGTCGATCACCCTCAGGGTCGCCAGCAGCGTGGTCGGGCTGACAATCACGATCTGCCGGTCGAACGCCTCCTGGAACAGGTTCGGTTCCGCCTGCAAGGCCGCCGAGAACGCCGCCTCGATCGGCACGAACAGCAGGACGAAATCCAGGCTGTGCAAGCCTTCCAGACGCTTGTAGTCCTTGCCGGACAGGCCCTTGACGTGATTGCGCAACGACAGCACATGCTGCTTGAGTGCCGCCTGGCCGATCACCTCGTCAGCCGCGCCGACATACTGCTGATAGGCCGTCAGGCTGACCTTGGAGTCCACCACCACCTGCTTGTCTCCCGGCAGCAGGATCAGCACGTCCGGCTGGAAACGCTCGCCATCGGGGCCCTTGAGGCTGACCTGGGTCTGGTACTCGCGGCCCTTTTCCAGGCCGGCATGCTCGAGCACCCGCTCAAGAATCAGTTCGCCCCAGTTGCCCTGGGTCTTCTGGCCCTTGAGCGCCTGGGTCAGGTTGGTCGCCTCATCGCTCAGGCGCAGGTTCAGCTGTTGCAGGCGCTCCAGTTCCTTGCCCAGGGAAAAACGCTCGCGGGCCTCGGCCTGGTAACTTTCCTCGACACGTTTTTCAAAGGACTGGATACGCTCCTTCAACGGGTCGAGCAATTGTCCGAGGCGTTCCTGGCTACTTTGCGCGAAACGCGCTTCGCGCTCATCGAAGATCTTCCCGGCCATTTCGGCGAACTGCGCCCGCAGTTCGTCCCGCGAGCCTTGCAGGTCCTGGAGCCGTTGCTGGTGCCCCTCCTGCTGTTCACGCAGGGCCGCATTCAACGAGGCCACCTGCGCATCGAGGCGGCGCAACTCGGTTTCCTTGCCGTTGCGTTCGAGGTTCCAGGCATGGGCCGCATCCCGGGCGATGTCACGCTCGATCTGCAACAGGTCGACTTCGCGCCGCAATGCCGCCAACTCCGCCTGCTTGGCGGCATTGGCCTGGCCGAGGTCGCTGACCTCGTCTCGACAGGCATCCAGTTGGGCATTGAGCCCGTCCTGGGCCAGTTGCGCGTTGGCCAGGCGTTCATCCTGCAGGGCCAGCTCGGCCTGCGCCGCGCCGGCGCGACGCTGCAGTTGCCAGGCGAACGCCAGCAATGGCAGCGCCGCCCCCGCCAAACCCAGCAACAGACTGGTCAGATCCAACGCCATAAGCACTCCCACGCAACACCGGACTCAAAGGGTCAAGGGTAGCGAACACGCCACGCCAGGGACAGCTCAGTCTTCGAGCAGTCCCAGTTCGCGCCGGGCCACCTGGTCGCCAGCGCGGGCCGCCTGGCGCAGCAACTCGTGACCGATACGCCGCTCACGGGAACTGCCGCAATCGCGGCACATCAACTGCCCCAGGCGACGCTGGGCAAGCACCACACCCTGGCGCGCCGGCTGCTTCAACAGGCGGCCGGCGAAGTGCTTGACGTTGGGGTTGTGGCCCAGGCTCGGGCTGTCCAGCAACCAGAGCGCGACGCGCAGCGAAAAACGCTTCGGCTCGGTTGAAATCGTATTGGACGAAGATGGAGATGATGAGGTCGAACGAAACTTCATATCAGACAGTAGGGCAAATCGCAGGGCGCGCCACTCTACTCTTTTTTTCACGAAGGTAAAGTCGAAAAAACGCCACATGCCCGAGCTAGAGCAAGCGCTTGGGACAATCCACAGAAGCTGTGGATAACTCAGTGGACAACCCCCCTTTAACCCCCGCAAAGCCCCATGGAACGGGGCTCGCAGTCAAACTGTCGATTTTTTCACCAATAAAAAAAGACGATATTTTTCATTGACTTGTATTTCCAATACAGGCATTCGCGGGCCCGGAGAGGTAGATGACAAAGAGGTGACAAGCCGGGCCAATAATGTGCACAAGTGATACGTGCGCGGTTATATCGGCGCACCTTTTTTGCACAAGCAGATGAGACAAGGCCTGGCGACAGGCCCGCTGACCTCGCCGGTGCCGCCCTCGAGTGCCTCGCTATCGGGCAGCTCGAAAACCAGCGGTTCGCCGCCATCGACATCACGAGTTTTTTGCAAAAAACCCTTCCCTTGCGCTTTCCAATACGCTAGTATCCGCGCCGTTAGTACCAAGCTGAAAGTCAATTCTGGTCGAAAACATCCCTTGGTAGCCACGCTTCGAAGAAGCCGGCCACTGAAAACAGGGAGCGACCCCTCGATGGTTTCCAGGTAAAAATTGCGCCACGACACCCTTGAAAAGGGTGTTGCCAAGATTTTTTCTCTGACCGAACCAACCTGCAAATTGATCAGGATCTTCACCCCGGGCACAGAACCTTTGCCCCTGTCGTGATTGCCTGCCCTCCTGAGTACCTACCTGCCAGCCCGAGCGCCACTCATATTTCAAGCGCTGCAAACTGGCTGCCTTGTTCCAGTCAGGTTCTTTTTCCGGCCAATGGTGGCACGGCATTACTGGAACGTTTTAACGCTGCACGGTTCAGATACCGTGTCATTTGTAGGAACACCAATAATATGTCGACTCAAATCCACACCCAGGAAGCCATTCGTACGCTGACCAACGCCTTTGCTCCCATGAACTGCCTGATCATGGCTGCGCGCAAGGGCAGCTTCAGCTTCACACTGGTCAACGAGCACGGGATCGCCCGCCACAGCGAGCGCCTGTACCCCGAGCAATACGCCAGTGCCGAACCCTTGCAAGCGGTGATCGACCGCACCCGCCAGGCATTGATTGCCTGAAGTTCGGACGAACGGCAATACACCAGCCCCGCCCTGCAAGCGGGGCTTTTTATTGCCTGAAGTTTCGCAATTTTGCCGACCAGCCTAATTGCCAATCAATATATCAAGCGCGAAGTGCATGTTTTAAATATTTTAAAAACAGTCCTTTACAGCAAAGATATGACACTACACTTCAACTCAAGCGACTCGGGTCGCTTCCGGCAGACCTGCTCGATCCATTGCTGCCAAGCGCCAGGTCTCGCCGGCCGATTACGACATTACGAGCAGTCTTGAGGGTGTCATGGGTATTGCTGCGAGGGAACTGCGCCTTTATGTGATCCGCCCGACATTACGGTATCTGGGCCGGCACAGCCCATCTGCGGAAGCACTGCTGCTGGGTATCGCCGCCAGCCAGTCGGACCTCGGCTCGGCCCTGCACAACCGTGGCGGCCACGGCCTGTATCGCATCGGCGAACGGCGCCACGCCGAACTGTGGGACCACTACCTGGCCCAGGACCCGGACCTGGCCAGCCTGGTTCGCGGCCTGGCCAGCCAACATGCCTTCCTGAGCAGCCCGCACCTCGAACTGACCGTCAACCTGCGCTACGCCACAGCCATTGCCTGGCTGCTGATCGAACAACAGCAACTGCGACTGCCAGCCCTGGACGACCTGCTCGGAATGGCGCGGATCTGGCGACAGACTTTCCAGCCACAAGGGCGTTTACGGGACTTCACCCGCGCCTGGAAAAATTGTGACTCATCGGTCAGTTTTGTCGCCTGTTAGTCACAGGATTCGAATTCAGAAAAATCTTACGAATTTGGTTGGATTGTCCTACAAAACCGCTCTATCTCCTGCGATACAGCCTATAGCGCCCAAGCAAAAATGTTGGTAGTTTTCGCCTCGGTGATCACCACGGAGTTCTAATAATGAAAAAAGTAATGCTCAAGACCACACTCAGCCTCGCCGTTACCCTCGCATCCACCCAGCTGTTCGCCAGCGGCTTCGCGCTCAACGAACAGAGTATCAGCGGGATGGGTACTGGTTTTGCGGGTCGATCCTCCGCTGCCGATGATGCAAGCACTGTCTATGGCAACCCTGCCGGCATGTCCCGCCTCGCGGGCCAGCAAATCACTGTGGGTGCTGCGTCCATTGACGCAACCACCGACATCAAGGATGCTCGCGGTAGCGCGAGCGGCACCAACAAGGGCGACATGGTGCCCTTCACGACAGTGCCGATGGCGTTCTACACCAACCAGATCAACGACCAGTGGTCCGTTGGTTTTGGTGCCTACGCTCCTTTCGGCCTGGTTACCAACTATGAAAACGGCTTCCAGGGCCGCGGATTCGGCAGCAAGAGCGAAGTCAAGGTCGTGACTCTGCAACCGACTGTCAGCTACGCCTTCAACGACCGGGTGTCGATCGGTTTCGGTCCGACCATCAACCGTATTTCCGGTGAGCTGCAATCCGATGTGCGGGCTCCCTTCGCCACCAGCGACACCAACGTGCGAATCAAGGGTGACGATACTGCCCTGGGCTTCAACGTTGGCGTCCTGGTCCAGGCAACCGATACCACTCGTGTCGGTCTGACCTACCACTCGAAAGTCAACTACAAACTGGAAGGCCACACTGACGTAACCGCAGGTAATAGCCCTGTACCGCTGATCCGCAGCAACCGTTACGACGCGTCCCTGAAGATTGAAACACCTGAATCCTATGACCTGTCCGTTACCCAGGACCTGACAGACGCCTGGAAACTGTATGCTGGCACTACCTGGACCCGCTGGAGTCGCCTGAAAGACATCACCATCAATAACGAAGGTGTGACTGCAGCCTCTGGCGGCCCCCTTTCCCCTGCACTGGTCGGCACCATCAAGGAAGACCAGAACTGGCACGATACCTGGGCCTACGCCGTGGGTACTTCCTACCAGTTGAACAAGCAGTGGGTCGTGCGTACCGGCCTGACCTTCGACCAGTCGCCTGCCAACAATACCGATCGTTCGCCACGTATTCCTACTGGTGACCGCACCATCATCAGTGCTGGCCTGGGTTATGCCATCAACGATAACCTGACCATCGATGCAGCGGTTTCCTACCTGAAGGAAGAAGATGTCACCGTCAACAGAACCAACGCTCTGGGCAACTACAGCGCCAAGTACGAAAACAGCGCATGGGGCTATGGCCTGGGCGCAACGTACAAGTTCTGATCCGCAGCGAGCCTGAACGGCTCAACGGCTGAACAGAAAAAAACCCGCCTCGGCGGGTTTTTTAATGGGCACTATCATCAGGGTTTCGATGCAATCGCCTTCTCCACCGCCTCGATCAACTCCGGGCTATCCGGCTTGGTCAGGCTGGAAAAATGGGCGACCACCTTGCCCTGGCGATCCACCACATACTTGTAGAAATTCCACTTCGGCGCCCCAGCCTGCTCGCCCAATACCTTGAACAGGTGCACGGCATTCCCACCCCTGACCACTTGCGGCTCGGTCATGGTGAAGGTGACGCCATAGTTCACGTAACAGACCTTGGCCGTCTCGGCGCCATCCTTGGACTCCTGCCTGAAGTCGTCGGACGGCACGCCGATCAGTTCCAGCCCCTGCCCCTTGTAGCGCTGGTACAGCGCCTCCAGCCCCTTGAACTGCGGCGCGAAGCCACAGAAGCTGGCGGTATTGACGATCACCAGTGGCTTGCCGGCAAACTTCTGGCACAGGTCGATGGACTCCTTGGCCCGCAACTTGGGCAGTTGCCCCTGCAGCAACTCGGGACAGCCGGCCGCCGCCGCAGCCCCCGAAAAAGCCAGCAAAGCCATCGGCACCAGCAACCAGCGCATCGCCATATCCTGTCTCCTCAGGTAAAGAGTTCTCAGGAGGAAGTTACGCGCCTGTACACTCCCCAGCAAGCGGCCACTAGCAAACGCCCATGCCCAGTTGCATCAGCGCCAGGCCACCTCGATGCCACCCCCACCAGGCCAACACCAGCAGCAACACCAGAATCACCAGCGCCAGCGGCCTGGACCAGCGGGAACTCATGCCGCCCCCATTTGCGTCTGCAGGCGCGCCACGGGCCGCTCACGGACCGGCCAGTTCAAGGCCGCGGCCAGCAGGCTCAGGAGGATCGCCACCTGCCAGATCAGGTCGTAACTGCCCATGCGGTCATAGACCACACCACCCAGCCAGCCACCGAGGAAGGAACCCAACTGATGGAACAGGAAAACGATCCCACCCAGCATGGAGAGGTTTCGAACCCCAAAGAGGGTCGCCACGGTACCGTTGGTCAGCGGTACCGTCGACAACCAGAGAAAGCCCATGGCCATACCGAACAGATAGGCACCGATTTCAGTCACGGGCAGCCACAGGAACAGTCCGATCACCACCGCCCGGGCCAGGTACAGGGCCGTCAGCAGACGCGGCTTGGACATCCGCCCGCCGAGCCAGCCGGCGGTGTAGGTGCCGAAGATATTGAACAGGCCGATCAACGCCAGCACCGTGGTGCCGACGCTGGCCGGCAGATGCTGGTCCACGAGGTAGGCCGGCAGATGGACGCCGATGAACACCACCTGGAAGCCGCAGACGAAAAAGCCGAACGCCAGCAGCCAGAAACCCGGGTGGGCACAGGCTTCGCGCAACGCCTCGCCCAGGGTCTGCTCGCCGGCCAGTACCGGCAGTGGCCTGTCCTTGAGCATCGCCACCAGCGGCACGATCATCGCCACCAGCACACCGAGCACCAGCAAGGCACTCGACCAGCCCAGCCAGCCGATCAGCCCCAGGGTCCCCGGCAACATCGCGAACTGGCCGAACGAACCGGCGGCACTGGCAATGCCCATGGCCATGCTACGTTTTTCCGGTGCCACCGCCCGCCCGACCACGCCGAGAATCACCGAGAACGAAGTCCCCGACAGGCCAATACCGATCAGCAAGCCGGCGCTCAGCGACAGGCTCACGGCCGACTCGGAGAGCCCCATGAAGACCAGGCCAAGGGCATACAGCACACCGCCGATCAGCACCACCCGGGCAGCGCCAAAACGATCGGCCAGGGCCCCGGTGAAGGGCTGTGCCAGCCCCCAGATCAGGTTCTGCAGGGCAATGGCGAAGGCGAAGACTTCACGTCCCCAGCCGAACTGCGCACTCATCGGCGGCAGGAACAGGCCGAAACCATGCCGCACCCCCAACGACAGCGCCAGGATCAGCGCACTCCCGAGAAGAATCCAGCCGCTGCTGCGCCAGAGCGATGTCATTATTGTTCTCCGTTAACGGGTATATACCCGCTTTAATTCGAATAAAAAGGCGATTACTCGCCATCCGCCAGTTCATCCAGCAATGCCAGCAAGGCAGCGCGCTTTTCCTCACCCAGACGCTCGGCCAGGCGCTGCTGCGCCGCCTCCCAGGCCGGAAAGGCTTCCTCCAGCCGCTGGGCTCCGGTTTCGGTCAGGCACACCAGACGATTGCGCTGATCGGCGCCCTCACTCATCTTCACCAGGCCCTCGCCTTCCAGTACCCGAAGATTTCGCCCCAGGGTGCTGCGATCCAGGCCCATCGCCTCGGCCAGGCCGGAAATGCTCGGCTTATCCAGGCGTCGCAGATTGCACAGCAGAGAATACTGCGCAACGTTGATCCCGAAGCCGTCGAGGGCGCCGTCGTAATGCCTGCTGACGCCACGAGCGGCGCGACGCAGGCTGATGCACAAGCAGTCGGTGGATAACATGATGCGTGTATATACCCGTAACGTTCCAAATACAAGTTTAATCAATGTTCAGGGGTTGGTGAACAGCCCCCCTCAGGCCAGCGCCAGCCCCACCAGCACCGCCATCTCCAGCAACTCCAGCAAGGCACCGGCAGTATCCCCGGTCGTCCCGCCCAGCCGCCGCAGCATCAAGTGCCGCAACCAGCCGAAACACACCACCGCCAGCAGCAGCGCCAATGCCCCGTGCCAACCCGCCAGCCCCAGGCAGGCCGCCGCGCTGAGCAGCAACACCTGCCAACCGGCCCGCCGTGGCAGATGGTCGGCCAATGCCTGGCCCAATCCGCCCGCCCGCACGTAGGGCGTCACCAGAAACAGGCCCAGCAACGCACTGCGGCCGATCAAGGGGGCCAGGACCAGCGCGACGGTCTGGCGCTGCTCGATCAGCGCCAGCAAGGCGCAGAACTTCAACAGCAGCACCAGGACCAGCGTCACCACCGCAATCGGCCCACTGCGCGGGTCCTTCATGATCGACAGGGTACGCTCGCGATCGCCGAAACCACCCAGCCAGGCGTCGGCACTGTCCGCCAGGCCGTCCAGGTGCAGACCGCCACTGAACAGCACCCAGGCCGTCAGCAGCAAGGCGGCGTGCAATAACGCCGGCGTCGCGCTCAACAGACAGTCGACGCCATACAGCCCAGCCCCCAGCAGCAACCCGACCAGCGGGTACCAGAGCAGCGAACGCCCCAGCTCCTGCGGCTGCGGCATGCCCGGCAGGCGGATCGGCAGGCTGCTGAGGAACTGCAGGGCAATCCAGAACGGCAGCGGGCTCAAGACACCTCTCCCAAGCGGCCATCGGCCGACACCTGCAAGGTGAACAGGGCACCATGGGCCACCTCGACCTGCAGCAGTTGTTCGCGGGGCAATCCCCGTGCCCGTGCCAGCAGCAACTTCATCACCCCGCCATGGCTGACCAGCAACACCCGCTCCCCGGCGTAGCGTCGCTGCAAGCCCTCGACCGCCGCCAGCACCCGCTCGGCAAATCGCGATACCGGTTCACCGTCGGGCGGTGTGAAGCCATAAGGGTCAGCCCAGAAGCGCCCCAGCGCTTCGGCATCGGTCTCCATCAACGCCGCCGCGCTCTGCCCCTCCCAGGCGCCGAAATGCAGTTCCTGCAGGTCCTTTTCCAGCTCGACGGGCAGTCCCAGCCGTTCGCCCAGTTCCGCGGCGAACCGCGCACAGCGCCGCAACGGCGAACTCACCAGCCGGTTCCAGGGGCCCCCCTCCAGCACCGCCTGGCGCATCTGCGCCCAGCCCTTGTCGGTCAGCGCGTCATCCAGGCTGCCGCGCAAGCCGCCACCCAGCTCGGTCTCGCCATGGCGCAGCAGGTCCAGGTACAACGTGGTCATGCCGGACGATCCGCCACCGCCGCTTCGGCAAAGGTCGCCATCTGGCCGTGCAGGTCACAGGCCAGGCGCACCAGGGGCACCGCCAGGGCCGCACCGCTGCCTTCACCCAGGCGCAGGCCCAGTTCCAGCAACGGCTCGGCCAACAGGCTTTCGAGGACATGCCGATGACCCAGCTCCGCGCCGCGATGGCCAAAGATCAGCCAGTCACGACAAGCGGGGTTCAGCCGCACCGCTACCATCGCCGCCACGCTGCAGATGAAGCCATCGACCAGCACCGCTACCCCTTCCTGGGCACAGGCCAGGTAGGCTCCGGTCAACGCCGCGATCTCAAAGCCGCCGAGGCGAAACAGCGCCTGCAACGGGTCACGGGTCTGTTCGGCGTGCAACGCCAGCGCCCGTTCGATCACCTGCGCCTTGCGGCTGACCCCGGCCGGGTCCAGGCCGGTACCCGGGCCGGCGAGCAGGCTCGCCGGGCAGCCCAGCAAGGCACAGGCCACGGCACTCGCCGCGGCGGTATTGCCGATGCCCATCTCGCCACCAATGAACAGCTCGCTGCCGGCCGCCACCGCCCGGCGCACACTGTCGCGCCCGGCTTCCAGCGCCTGCAGACCCTGGGCCTCGGTCATCGCCGGGCCCTGGGTGAAATTCGCCGTACCGGCACCGATCTGCAGGTGACGCACGCCCGGCAGGTTGAGCATCGGCGTGACGGTGCCGAGGTCATTCACATCCAGTTGCGCGCCCAACTGCCGGGCCAGCACGCTGATCGCCGCTCCGCCACCGACAAAGTTGGCCAGCATCTGCCCGGTGACCTCCTGGGGATAGGCCGACACGCCCTCGGCGACCACACCATGGTCACCGGCGAAAATCGCGATCCACAGGTGATCGACCCGCGGCTTGAGCCGCCCCTGCAGACCGGCCAGTTGTACCGCCACCTGCTCCAGCAGGCCCAGGGAGCCGGTCGGTTTGGTCAACTGCTGCTGGCGCTCGAACGCCGCCTCCCGGGCTTGCCCGTCGATTGCCTTGCAGGGGTCCAGCCACCACGATTGAGTCATAACGCAGGTCCTTTCAGAGTCAGGGGCAGGCCGGCAACGGTCAGTACCACACGCTGACAGCGCTCGGCCAGGGCTTGATGCAGCCAACCGGCTTCATCGACATAACGGCGAGTCAGTTCGCCCAGCGGGACGACACCGAGACCGGTCTCGTTGCTGACAAAAATGATTTCGCCCGGCAGTGACGCCAGGCAGTCCAGCAGGGCATCGCGCTCGGCGCGCAGGCGCTCGGCATCGTCCAGCATCAGCAGGTTGGTCAGCCACAGGGTCAGGCAGTCCACCAGCAGGCAGGTATCGGCCGCCGCGTTATCACGCAGGACCTGCGCCAGTTGCAGCGGCTCTTCGATCAACCCCCAATGGCCCGGCCGTCGCTGGCGATGCAAGGCAACCCGCTCGTTCAATTCGCCATCCAGCGGTTGGCTGGTGGCGACATAGATCACCGATAGCCCGCTCTGCGCCGCCAGCCGCTCGGCCAGGCGACTCTTGCCGGAACGGGCACCGCCCAGAATCAGTTGCTGCATATTCGATCGACCCGCTTAATCAAGTCCGCACAGCTCGCGCAGGCGAGCCGTGTCCAGGTGTCGCTCGACCAGATCGGCCAGGCGTTCGATATCCCGCTCGCGCAGGGCGTGATAGTCCACCTCCTGCACCGCTTCCAGCCCTGCCCAGCGCAACAGCGCGGCGCAGGAGCGGGGCGACTCGAACAGGCCGTGCAGGTAGGTACCGAGAATCTGTCCGTCGGCGCTGCAGGCACCGTCGCAGCGCCCATCATCGAGCAGTACCGCCGGCCGCTCCAGCGCCGCCCCGGTGGTCACCCCGGCATGAATCTCGTAGCCACTGATTTCGGCGTTCTCCAGCGTCAGGTGCCCGCGCACATTACGCAACTGCTTCTCCCGCTCGAGTTCGGTGCTGAACGCCAACAGGCCAAGACCGGCACTGGAGCCCGGCGCTCCCTCCAATCCCAACGGATCGTGCACCTGTTCGCCGAGCATCTGCAGGCCGCCGCAGATGCCGAGCAGCTTGCCGCCATAGCGCAGGTGCCGGTTGATCGCGATGTCCCAGCCGTTCTGGCGCAGATAGGCCAGGTCGCTGCGCACGCTTTTCGAGCCGGGCAGGATGATCAGATCCGCCGCCGGGATCGTCTCGCCGGGACCGACGAACCGCAGGTCGACCTGGGGATGCAGGCGCAATGGATCGAAATCGGTGTGGTTGCTGATGCGCGGCAGCACCGGTACCACCACTTTCAGCACCTGGTCGAGCTTGTCGATCTGGCGCCGATCCAGGCCATCCTCCGCCTCCAGGTGCAGGTCCATGACATAGGGCAACACGCCGATCACCGGCTTGCCGGTGCGCGCTTCCAGCCAGTCCAGCCCAGGCTGCAGCAGGGCGATGTCGCCGCGAAAACGGTTGATGACGAAGCCCTTGACCCGCGCCTGCTCGCTCGGCGACAGCAGCTCCAGGGTGCCGACCAGGTGGGCGAACACCCCGCCGCGGTTGATGTCGGCGATCAGCAGCACCGGGCAGTCCACCGCTTCGGCAAAGCCCATGTTGGCGATATCGCCGGCCCGCAGGTTGATCTCCGCCGGGGAGCCGGCCCCCTCGACCATCACCACCGGGTAGTCATGGCTCAGGCGCTGGTGGGACGCCAGCACCGCCTGCATGGCGATGGCCTTGTAGTCGTGATAGGCGACCGCGTTCATGGTGGTCACGGCGCGACCATGGACGATCACCTGGGCCCCGGTGTCACTGTTGGGCTTGAGCAGCACCGGGTTCATGTCGGTGTGCGGCGGCAGACCGGCGGCCTGGGCCTGGACCGCCTGGGCCCGGCCGATCTCGCCGCCGTCGGCGGTCACGGCACTGTTGAGCGCCATGTTCTGTGGCTTGAACGGCGCCACACGGACGCCCTGGCGGGTCAGCCAGCGGCACAGGGCTGTCACCAGCGTGCTCTTGCCGGCATCCGAGGTGGTGCCCTGGACCATCAGAGTGCTCATGGGTGTTCCTCGTTGTAGGCCTTGAGCGCCTGCTCCAGACGCGACCAGCCGGCCTCGTCGGGTGGCAGGCCAAAACGCAGGCTGCTGTTCTGGACAAACAGACGCAGCAGGATTGCGCGTCGCGCCATGAATTCGTGTAGGTGTTCGGCGCGACTGGTGATCAGCCACTGGAACAGCGCACAACCGCCCTGGGGGGCGAAGCCATGGTCTGTCAGCAAGGCCACCAGGCGCTGGCTGGCCTGTTCGGTCCGCTGCCGCTGCCGGGTGTGGCCATCGCTATCGGCCAGGCACACCTGTCCCAATACCCGCGTCGGCCCCGCCACGGCCCAGGGACCGATCTGCTCGGCCAGCAGCTTGAGCAGCTTGCGCTCGGCGAGGACGAAGCCCAGCCGCACGCCGGCAAGGCCAAAGAACTTGCCGAACGAGCGCAGCACGATCAGCCCGACCTTATGGGTATGCGCCGCCAGGCTATGCTGCGGGGTGTTGTCCATGAAGGCCTCGTCGACCACCAGCCAGCCGCCGCGCTGGGCCAGGCGGCCATGCCAGTCCAGCAACTGCTCGGCCGACAGCTTCAGGCCGGTCGGGTTATTCGGGTTGACCACCACCAGCACATCGAGGCTGTCGAGAAAGAAGTCGATCTCGTGCTCCAGTACTTCGCGCACGATGTAACCGTTGCGACGCCAGGCCTCGGCATGCTCGGCATAACACGGTGAAAGCACGCCGACCTTGCCGCTGCGGCGCAATTGCGGCAACGCCTGGATCGCGGCCTGGGAGCCGGGTACCGGCAGGGCCAGCGGCGCACCGTAGTAGGCGCAGGCGGCCAGTTCCAGGCCATCGTCGGTTTCCGGCAGACGCGCCCAGGCGCGCTCGGGAATCGCCGGAATCGGCCAGGACCAGGGCGCCAGGCCGCTGGACAGGTCGAGCCAATCCGCCTCGGCAATCCCGTATTGTTCCACCGCCTTGCGCAACCGCCCGCCGTGCTCAAGCATAAAACTCAGCTCCCAGACAGAGAACCAGCAACCATAGCCATACCCCGCGCTGCACCAATTGCCAGCCGCGATCGATCGCGTCGGCATCGGCAGCCGGGCCCTCCCCCAATTGCGGACGCTGGTGCAACTCGCCGTGGTAGATCGCCGCGCCACCCAGTTCGACCCCCAGGGCACCGGCACCGGCCGCCATCACCGGCCCGGCGTTCGGACTGTCCCAGGTCGGTCCCTGGGTGCGCCAGCACTTCAGCGCCAGGCGGGTCTTGCCCAGCAGAGCGTAGGTCAAGGCCACCAGCCGGGCAGGAATATAGTTGAGCAGGTCGTCGATCCGTGCCGCCGCCCAGCCGAAACGCTCGAAGCGCTCGTTACGATAGCCCCACATGGCGTCAAGGGTATTGCTCAGTCGGTACAGCACCACCCCGGGCACGCCGGCGACGGCAAACCAGAACAGCGCGGCGAAGATCGCATCGCTGCCGTTCTCCAGCACCGACTCGGTCGCGGCGCGGGCCACCGCGGCCTCGTCCAGTTCCGAGGTCTGCCGGCTGACCAGGTAACCCACGCGCTGGCGCGCCAGTTCCAGGTCGCCACTGCGCAGCGCCTGGGCCACCGGCGCCACATGCTCGCCCAGGCTGCGCATGCCGAGGGCACAGTAGAGAAACAGGATCTCGATGAGCCAGCCGATACAGGGCGCCCACGACAGGGCCGTGGCCAGCAGCGTCAGCGGCACCACCGCCAGCACCCAGGCCGTCACGCCATGGCTGCGCCAGCCACGGCCGCCGGAGTTGAAGCGTTGTTCGATGCGATCGGCCAGACGACCGAACGCCACCAGCGGATGCCAGCGCCTGGGTTCGCCCAGCAGCGCATCCAGCGCAACCCCGGCGACACTCAACAACGCCACACTCATTGACTCACTCCCCAGTAGTTTTCATACAACAGCTCATTCAACGGACGCGGTTGCGCCCAGCCTTCCAGTGCCAGCATCGGCGCCGGGTAGAACGCCTCGACCGGCCCCAGGCACAGCACCGCCAGCGGTTTGGCGCCCTCAGGCAAGCCCAGCAGGTCGGCCAGCGCCTGCGGTTCGAACAACGACACCCAGCCCATGCCCAGCCCCTCGGCCCGCGAGGCCAGCCAGAGGTTCTGGATCGCGCAGGACAACGACGCCATGTCCATCTCCGGCAACGTCCGGCGACCGAAAATGTGTCGCTCACGCCCATCCATCAGCGCGGCCACCAACACCTCGGCGCAGTCGTTGATGCCCTCGACCTTCAACTTCATGAACTCGTCGGAGCGCTCGCCCAGGGCCTCGGCGGTACGCACCCGTTCGTCTTCCACCAACTGCCGGATCCGCCCGCGCAACGCGCGATCGCTGATGCGGATGAACCGCCAGGGCTGCATCAGGCCGACACTCGGCGCCTGATGCGCCGCCTCCAACAGCCGCGCCAGCAGTTGCGGCGCCACCGTGCCGCCACTGAAGTGACGCATGTCGCGCCGCTCGGCGATGGCCCGGTAGATGGCCTCGCGTTCCTCTATGGAAAAAACCTTGTCTGTCATGGCCTCTGCGCAGTGCCTGCGCCCACATCGACTGCGCCGGCCCTGGCATGCTCAGAAATGCAATCCTGCGGCTGCGGCGCCAACAGCGCGGCAACCGCGCGGGGATTGGATGGAAAATAGAAATGCACATAGGAGGCGGTCGTGCGCCCCTCACGATAGACCGCCTCTGCGCCGCGCCCACCATTGGGGCTCTGCCCACGGGCAATCGGCGCCAGCTCGGTGGTGGTCAACGAGTGGTGGTACGTATGCCCGCGCAGCAAGCCTTCCGGCAGTTCCACGGCCTGCAGGGCCAGAGCGGCCAGGCGTTTCTGCATCACCGCCTCTCCCGCCAGCAAGCCGAGCAGTTCGGCCCGCTGGCCGTCGACATCGGTCAGCGCCTCGAGCAGGTAAAGCATGCCACCGCACTCGGCGAGCAGCGGCTTGCCCGCCGCGTGGTGCCCACGGATCGCCGCCAGCATCGAATGGTTCTGCGCCAGCATCCGGTGGTGCAATTCCGGGTAGCCGCCCGGCAGGTACAGACTGTCGGCCGGCGGCAGTTCGGCATCATGTATGGGCGAGAAGAAGCACAGCTCGGCCCCCAGCGCGCGCAACAGATCCAGGTTGGCGCCATAGATGAAGGCAAACGCTTCGTCGTGGGCCACCGCGATTCGAACACCGGCCAATAGCGGCTCGACGGCCGCTGCTGGCGGTGCGGCGAACTCGACCGCCGGCGGCAAGGCGACTTCGCAACTGGCGCCCAGGGCCTCGGCGGCGACATCCAGGCGACGATCCAGGTCGTTCAGCTCGCTGGCCTGGACCAGCCCGAGGTGCCGGCTCGGCAGCTCGATCCCGGTCTCGCGGGAGAGCGCACCGTACCAACGCAGGCCTTCGGTCAGGCTGCCTTCGAGCAATTGCGCATGACGCGGGGTACCGACCCGGTTGGCCAGCACCCCGGCGAACGGCAGGTCCGGCTGGTAGCGCGCCAACCCCAGGGCCAGCGCGCCGAAGGTCTGGGCCATGGCCGTACCGTCGATCACCGCCAGCACCGGCACACCGAAGTGCCGCGCCAGGTCGGCGCTCGATGGCGTGCCGTCGAACAGCCCCATGACCCCCTCGATCAGGATCAGGTCGGCCTCGCCCGCCGCCTCCCAGAGCAGCCGGCGGCTTTCCTCGGCACCGACCATCCACAGGTCGAGCTGGTACACCGGTGCGCCACTGGCACGCTCGTGAATCATCGGGTCGAGGAAGTCCGGGCCACACTTGAACACCCGGACCTTGCGCCCCTGGTTGCGATGCAGACGCGCCAGGGCCGCTGTCACCGTGGTCTTGCCCTGGCCGGAGGCCGGCGCGGCAATCAGCACCGCCGGGCAATGACGCGCCTGAGTCATAGTTCGATGCCTTTCTGCGCCTTGATCCCGGCCTGGAACGCGTGCTTGAGCAGGCCCATCTCGGTGACGGTGTCGGCCAGGTCGATCAGTTCCGGCTTGGCGCCGCGCCCGGTCACCACCACGTGCTGCATCGGTGGACGGCCCTGCAGGTCGCTCAGCACCTGGTCCAGATCCAGATAGCCATGCTTGAGGGCGATATTCAGCTCATCGAGCACCACCAGGCCGATCTCCGGGTTGGCGAGCATTTCCCGCGACACCGCCCAGGCCGCCTCGGCCGCGGCGATGTCACGCTGGCGGTCCTGGGTTTCCCAGGTAAAGCCCTCACCCATCACATGGAAGCGCACCTGCTCGGGGAAGCGGCGGAAAAACAGCTCCTCGCCGGTGCTGTTGCGGCCCTTGATGAACTGCACCACGCCGCACTGCATGCCGTGGCCCATGGCCCGGGCGAGCATGCCGAAGGCCGAGCTGCTCTTGCCCTTGCCGTTGCCGGTCAGCACCAGCAGCAGGCCACACTCGTTGGGGGCATTGGCGATACGCTCGTCGATCACCGCCTTCTTGCGCTGCATGCGCGCCAGGTGGCGTTCGTCGCGCTCGGGGGACTCGTTCATGACAGCTCTCCGTTGGGCTGGATAACGCAAACGGCGGGCAGACGCAGGCACGGCCAAAGCCGTCCAGCATCGCCCGCCGTGATGCTGTGGAATGGATCAGGCCGGTCTCCGGGCTCATGAGCGCGCGAACGCGGGACCGCGCGCCTTCCCATGCCGTCGGCACAGTGGCGAAAAGCGCAGTCTTGACTCATTTACCGTTGCGGGGGCAGCGCCGGGATCGCGCCTCTCGAAGGGCTCACCGGCTTCCCTGTTTCACTCTGTTGACACCGGGCCACAGAGCACCTGAAACAAGCCGGGAAGGTTAGAGGGTTGGGGGTGGAGCGTCAATTGAAGTCGACCGCCAGCCCCGGCGAACGGTGGCATGAACAGGAGAAATGAGCCTCACGAGGAAAACTCATTTCTCCTGAGGGTAAAGGTGGGAATAACGTTTCTCCACATAACACCTCAGTGAGGCAACGGCGTGCACCTGATCAAGCCAAACCTGCGTCAGTACTACCCGATGGCCTTCTCGGCCCAGGGCAGCACGATCATGACCGATGACAACAGGACGATACTCGATGGCTGCTCCGGAGCCATAGCCTGCTCCCTGGGTCACGGCCACCCATACATCATCGATCGGATGCGAACGCAAGCCCACAGGCTCAGCGCCGCCTATCGCACACAATCGCTGAACCTCCCGGCCGAGCGATTGGCACAAAGACTCTGCAGTAAGCTCGGGCAGGCCGGAGCATTTTTCGTCAATAGCGGTTCAGAAGCCGTGGAGGCAGCCTGCCGCACTGCAATTCAATACTGGGACGAGGTCGGCCGGTCAAAAAAGAGACATATCTTGAGCAGGACCATCAGCTATCACGGCTCGACCCAGGCCAGCCTGTCCCTATCCGGTCATTGGCCCAGGCGTCGCAATGTCTGCAGTCCCGACCAACGGCCAACAATTCCCACCCCCTACTGCTACCGCTGCCCTTACGGCAAGAGCCGCAAGACCTGCCAACTCGCCTGTGCCCAGGCACTGGAAATCGAGCTGGGCCAGATCGGGGCCGACGCAGTGGCGGCCCTGCTCATAGAGCCCATCACCGGAGCTTCAGGAGCGGCCATCCTCCCACCGGCAGGCTACCTGGAAACGATCAGCGACATCTGTAAACGCAACGATGTACTGCTGATCGCCGATGAGGTACTGACTGGCCTCGGTCGCACCGGCACCTGGCTGGCCATGGACCACGGTCAAGTCAAGGCCGACATCAGTGTGCTGGGCAAGGGTCTCAATGCGGGATATTTCCCGTTGTCCGGCATCCTGGTGACAGAGGCGATCAAAGAGGCAATCGAACTGGGTAGCGGGGTGTTTTCCTACGGCCACACCCATTCCAATCATCCCATAGGGGCCGCAGTTGGCCATGCCGTCCTGGACGTGCTCGAAACCGAGGGCCTGGTACCTCTATCCGCCAGCCGCGGGCCAATCATCGAATCATATCTGCAGCGGTGCACGGACAGCTCACCCATCATTGGCCAGATTCGCGGGGCAGGCATGTTATGGGGAGTGGAAATAGTCCAGGACAAACCTCGCAAAACACCCTTCGTACCGGGTGCCCAAGCCGCCGAAAGCCTGGTACGGCTCGCCTGGGCCAAAGGCCTGAATCTCTATCCCGCCAGCGGTTTTGCTGCACATCGGCATGGTGACGCAGTGATTTTTGCCCCGCCCCTCAACACCCCTATGCCCATGCTTGAGGAAATGCTTTTACTCCTTGAGCAAATCCTCCAGAGCGCTCCCGGCCACCTGCACAAGGAAGCTGACCATGCCTGACCTCATCGGTCGAATCGGACTGCTGAGACATACCGTCCAACCGATCGACCTGGCCACACACTGGAACAATGACATCCCCGCCCTCGCTACACCGATACTGCTTTGGCTGTCAGAGCTGGCGGCAATGATGGCCATCGAGGGTTTGCTACCCGATACCCTCATGACCGTCGGCATCGCCCATGACAGCCAGCACCTGGCCCCGACACCGGCAGGCTTTACCCTTAGCGTGCGTGCCACTGTCATCCAGGCAACCGATAAAAGCATCGAGTTCGCAGTCGAGGCGAGCGATGGCTCGGAACGCATTTTATCGGGCCTCCACACGCGAGCGGTTGTCGATCGCAAGGCCTTCAAGGCACGGGTCGCCAATAAGCATCCCGGCTTGCAACCATGAATCGACCAGTCATGCGGGCCGAGCGCAGTCACTCCCGGATTCTGTTACTGGTAACCGGCTCCGCACTGTTAGGAGTTGCGCCGGTCATTGTCAAGGCCCTGCCTTTCGATGCCGAAGTCTCGGCCTTCTACAGGGTCCTGTTGGCGATCCCGTTCATGCTGCTGATCTGTGCACTCCAACCCGTGCAACTACTGCGCCTACCCAGGAACTGGAACTTCTACGGACTGGCATTGCTGGCAACATTGTTCTTTACCGCCGACCTGGCGGTGATGCATCTGGCGATCAGACGCACCGATGTCGCGGTCGCCACTCTCCTGACCAATTGCGCACCTTTCTTCGTGGTACTGATGGGACTGCTCGGGATCATCGACAAGCCCAGGAAGATCGAAATTCTTTTCCTGTTGCTGGCGATCGGCGGCATGTACGTGCTGTGTATCATGGGTAAGCCGGTTACCCGCAACTACGCAGGAGAGGGTATCGCCCTACTCGCTGCGTTCTTTTATGCGGGCTATATCGTGAGTATCAAGAAGCTCAGGGAGTATGACTGCACACCTGCCCTGCTCATGCTGCTCATCACGGCAAGTTGCAGCCTATTGCTGTTTCCGACGTTTATTCTGTCTGGCGCCCCAATCCCCCATGACAGTTCCACCTGGTTACTGCTCCTGGCATTGGTGTTATGTGGCCAGGTGGTCGGGCAACTGCTGGTGACCCTTGCCCTGAAAAAGCTCTCGGCCTCATTCAGCTCATTAGTGCTGCTCCTGCAGCCGGTCATTGCGACAATCCTGTCCTGGTCGTTGCTCGGCGAAGTGCTGACAGCAATCCAGCTATCAGGCATGACAATCATACTGCTGGCTATTACTGCCAGTTCGCTGTTGCCTGGACAAACGCAGTAGCAAGTATTTACACAAACCTAAACAGGAGTCTCCCTACACGAATGCCAGCAAACTTCCGCTGACAGCCGAAAAAGGGAGGAGAAGGATAGTCTCTTATCAACTGAAAGCCTGTCGCGATGAAACTCATCAACATCGATATGGATCTACTCAGGGCTCTTGTTTATGTCAACGACACCAGAGGGTTCACCCGGGCAGCCGAAAAGCTTTTCCGCACGCAATCGGCCATCAGCCTGCAGATAAAGAAACTGGAACAGCTTACTGACAGGCAACTGCTGGAGCGAGGAAAGGAAGTACGCCTGACACCCGCCGGGCTGAAAGTCCATGAGTATGCCTTGAAGATACTGCGGCTCAATGACGAACTGATCAGTTCGGTGGTCAACGAGCACATGCCGTCATGCATCAGGATCGGCCTGCCCGAACTGCACGACCCGCAGGTCATCGGGAAAATACTCGACAGCACTGGCCCCTTCGATGTCCACTGTTCATTCCTGAGCGACCGCAGCGCAAACCTTTCGAAAATGGTCGACTGCCACCTCCTGGATATTGCCTTCCTGTTGCAAGCCGCCCCAACTGATGGACCAACTCTCAGCAATATTTCCTTGAGCTGGGTATCAGCCCACGGCTCCCGACTGCACCAGGACACACCCATTGCCCTGGCACTACCGGCGCCGGGCAGTACCATTCGCCAGATAGCACAGAAGGCCCTGGAAGATCACGGTAGAAGTTTCAGTATTCTTTGTAGCGCCAGCGACCTCATCCCCCTTGAAGCAGCGATTGCCGCCGACAAAGCCATCGGCGTACTGCCGACACGTGGAGTTCCCGTCGGCCTGCACATCATCGACACCGACGAACTGCCACCCCTTCCCCAATTGCACCTGTCCGCCAAGATCTCCTCCCAGGCCAGCCCGGCAGTCAATAGTCTGGCCATCCAGATGATGGAGGTCCTCAACACCATCAGCGCAGCGACAGTTTCAACATCTGATTGAAGATATTGACCCTCTGTATGTCGTTGGTGCCACCTGCGATCTTCAAACCTGCAGCATCACGCAGGTACTTGCCGATCCTGGGATCGCAGTAGCCTTGGTGACCATGGATCTGCATCAGGCTTTCGGCAGTTCTCATCAGACTCTCGGCCGCCTGGTACTTCGCCGTGGAACAGGCTATGGAAGCCTCGGCATGATTACGCTCCAACAGCCCCAACGCCTCGTAGGCCAACCCGCGACAGATGATGGACGACATTTTCATATCCGTAAGGCGCCCCTGAATGTACTGGAATGAACCAATCATCTGGCCGAATGCCTGGCGCTGCTGGCTTCGGCTCATTGCCAGGCGGATCATACTGTCGATCAGTCCGGCGGCGATGATCCCGTACAACGCCCGCTCGAAGGCAATGATGTCGTAGAGCACGCTCAAACCACCACCGGGCACACCGACAATGTTGTCAGGCTGCAGGAGCACATCATCAAAATTCAGGTCGGCGGTCGGACTGGTACGAATCCCAAGATTGCGCTCCTCCTCCCCCTGCGTGATGCCGGGTATATCCAGATCCATGAAGAACAGGGTGATGTCGCGCCTGTTACCCAGCGCTGGCACACGCCCCGCCAGCATGCCCATGGTGGCAACAGGTGCGTTGGTAATGTGTTTCTTCTGTCCTGTCAGACGATAACCGCCGCTCTGCTCGACAGCCGACAACTGCATTTTCGACAGGTCCGAGCCACCCGAGGACTCAGTCATCGCTGTCACCGATATCTCGCCTTTCAGTAGCCTGGGGACCCAACGCTGCACCTGCTGCGGGCTACCGTAGCGGCACAGCAGGCGCAACGACCCCATGTGCCCGAGCACAGTGATGAGGAACCCCAGGTCCTCACACTCCCTGGCAACCTGGTCCAGGCACTCGGCACATTCGATCCAGCTCCCCCCCAACCCACCCTGTCCGACCCCGACCGGTACTTTCCACATTCCCAGTTCGGCCATCATCCGCCAACTGCGCCGATCCAGCGTCGCTTCAGCGTCATGGCACAAACTTGCTTCTGCAACCCTGCAACCCACCACCCGGAATAGCGTTGGGTCAATGACTGTCGTTTTCATGGAATACTCCCTTGCCTGCACTGGAGTGCTTTTTATGGACGCAATGCCCAGCCCTGCCCAACGAGTTCCAGCAATACCCCCGATAACGGCGGTCAATGCCCCGAACCATCCAGCGCAGGCTGCAGGAGGAAGGATTGAACCTGTATCGATCCGACCTCTCTATTGCTGGGCAAACACAAGCATCAATGGAGATTCAACATGTTCCAGCAGAAACACGCGCTGATCATTCTGCTCGCCAGCGGATTGGCTGCTTGTGGCGAAAGCTCCAGCCTGTCGGTAGCCGACGGCACCGGCCCTTCGCCCAAGCTTCCGGAACCGAACAAGACCCTGATTCCCACCGTCAACATCGCCCCGGCCATCGGCTGGCCCGAAGGCGCGCGGCCCCTGACGGCGGCGGGCACCCAGGTCAATGCATTTGCCGAAAACCTCGACCATCCACGCTGGCTGTATGTACTGCCCAACGGCGATGTACTGGTCGCCGAGACCAATGCCCCCGACAGGCCCGATGACAACCAGGGCATCCGCGGCTGGGTGGCCGGCAAGGTCATGGACCGCGCCGGAGCCGGCGTGCCCAGCGCCAATCGCATCACGCTGTTGCGCGACGCCAATCACGATGGGGTCGCGGAAACGCGCACGACCTTCATCGAAGGCCTCAACTCGCCGTTCGGCATGACGCTGGTGGGCAAGGACCTGTACGTGGCCGACACCGACGCCCTGTTGCGCTTCCACTACGAGGAAGGTGACATCACGCTCAAGGCCAAGCCTCAGAAGGTCGTCGACCTGCCCGGCGGCACACTCAATCACCACTGGACCAAGAACGTCATCGCCAGCCGGGATGGCAGCAAGCTCTACGTCACGGTCGGTTCCAACAGCAACGTCGGCGAAAACGGCCTGGACAAGGAACAGGGCCGTGCGGCGATCTGGGAGGTCGACCCGGCGAACGGCAACCACCGGATCTTCGCCTCCGGCCTGCGCAACCCCAATGGCCTGGCCTGGGAACCCCAGAGTGGCGCGCTGTGGACGGCGGTCAACGAACGGGACGCGATTGGCAGCGACCTGGTGCCGGACTACATCACTTCGGTGAAGGATGGCGCCTTCTACGGCTGGCCCTACAGCTATTACGGGCAGCACGTGGATGTCCGGGTGTCGCCTTCGGATCCGGCCATGGTTGCCAAGGCCATCGCCCCCGACTATGCCGTCGGCCCCCACACCGCCGCCCTCGGGCTGACATTTGCCCAGGGCAGCAGGCTGCCAGCGCCTTTCACCCAGGGTGCGTTCATCGGCCAGCATGGTTCGTGGAACCGCAAACCCCACAGCGGCTACAAGGTGATCTTCATCCCCTTCGCCGACGGCAAGCCGAATGGTCAGCCGGTGGACGTGCTGAGCGGTTTTCTCGACAAGGAGGAAAACGCCATGGGCCGGCCCGTGGGCGTGGCGATCGATCGCCAGGGCGACCTGCTGGTGGCAGACGACGTCGGCAACAAGGTCTGGCGTGTTTCACCGGCCAGGCAGTAACAGCCCGCGCTAACGCTTGCGACAGAGCGTCAGGCCATCGCCCAGGGGCAGCAGTGACAGGTCGACCCGCGCGTCATCCTTCAAGGCCCGGTTAAGGGCCTGGATGGCCCGGGTGTCCTCGCTCTGGGCCTGCGCCTCCAGGACCCGTCCGCTCCACAGGGTGTTGTCGAAAATCGCCAGACCACCGACCCGCAGCAGACGCAGGGCGCTCTCCAGGTAATGCGGATAATTGGCCTTGTCGGCGTCGATGAAGATCAGGTCGAAGGATTCGCCCTGCCCCTGGCGCTCCAGTTCGGCCAGGGTGTCGAGGGCCGGCGCCAGACGCAGTTCGATGCGCGAGGCCAGGCCTGCCTCGCTCCAGTAACGCCGTGCCGTGGCGTTGTAGTCGCCGGGAATGTCGCAACACAGCAGCGAACCGTCTTGCGGCAACGCCGAGGCCATGCACAAGGCGCTGTAGCCGGTGAAGGTACCGACTTCGAGCAGGCGTCGGGCGCCGGTCAGGCTGACCAGCAAGGCGAGGAACTGGCCCTGCTCGGGCGCCACCTGCCAGCGCGCCATGGGCAGCGCCTGGGTTTCCTCGCGCAGACGGCGCAGCAGCGGCGTCTCGCGCAGGGAGACCTCTAGCAGGTAGCGGTAGAGCGCATCGTCGAGCTGCAGGGTGCGGGCGGTCATGACAACCTCACGCCAGCCGGTGGATGGTTACGGAATCCGCGCCAGATGCTCGGCCGGCAGGACCCGCTTGGCATTGAGGTAGGCACGCTGCCAATAGGCCTTGGACAGGCTGTCCAGCTTGACCGTTCCGCCGGTGGCCGGGGCGTGGACGAAACGCCCCTCACCCACGTAGATCCCCGCATGGCTGACCTGGGAGCCGCCGTTGGTGGCGAAAAAGATCAGGTCGCCGGTCTGCAAGGCATCCTGTGGCACGTTCGGCGCACGCATCACGATCATTTCGCGGGTCGAACGCGGCAGGTTGATACCTGCCATATCGCGGTAGACATAGCTGATCAGCCCGCTGCAATCAAAACCGGAGTCCGGGGTATTGCCGCCCCAGCGATAGGGCGTCCCGACCAGACCCAGCGCCCGGAACAGCACGTCTTCGGCTTCCGGCGAGGTAGGCTGGGGCGAGGCGAACACCACGGGACGGGCCACCGGGGCCGGAGGGGGTGGCGGATGACTGGCACAGGCACCGAGCAATGCGGTGAGGGCAACGAGGGCGATGCGGGCCGAGATCGACATATGCAGAAATCCTGACTGAATGTGGCTTGCTCTGCCGTGGCGTAGAGAAATCAAAACCGCGCAGGCATAGCTTGCGCGGTCAGGTACTCAACAATAAGTCAGGATTCTAGCGGTTACGCGCCAAACTTCAAGTATCACTTTAACTTCGGACGTTTTTTGTACAGCGCAGCTGCCAGTGAAGCTTAGCAGCTTGCACGCCAGCCGTGGCTGGCGGCACTGAAACGTCCGACGCTTTACTTGTTGCTGGCTGTGACCGTGGTTGGAGCCATCGCCAGGGCGCGCTTGGCTTCAATGAAGGTCTTGCTCCAGTAGCTGTCGCCCAGGCTGTCCACCCGCACGCCACCACTGCGACGGCTGCTGGAGTGGATGAACTGGTCATCGCCCAGGTAAATGCCGGCGTGGCTGACACGACCGCGGCGACCGTTGGTGGCAAAGAACAGCAGGTCACCCGGCTTGAGCTTGTTGCGGGCCACCAGCGGCGCCTTCACGTTGATCATCTCGCGCGTGGAGCGCGGCAGGTCCAGGCCTGCTTCCTCACGGAACAGATAACCGATGAAGCCGCTGCAATCAAAGCCGGAAGTCTCGCTGGTACCGCCGAAACGATAGCGGGTACCGATCAGCGACATGCCGCGCTCGAGAATGCTGTCGGCCAGTACAGGCAACTGGTAAGGCTTGCTGTCGGAGAACTCGGCGAGTTCCTTTTCAGTAGCCAGTTCATCATCCAGCACTGTGGAGGATTTGACGCCAGAAACCGAAGCGGCCCTGGCCGAATTATCTACCTGCTGTTGCGAAACTGGCGTATGCGCCGCGCAACCAAAAAGCAAGGTAACGAGTGCGAGAGGCACGAGGGGTGCGAAGCGATTTAGCATGGGCACGACCGTGGCTGAGTTTGTTAGAAGGTGTGACTATGCCTTCTATCACCCTCATTTGCAAATTTTATCAGGCAAAATGTGACTCGGTTGTATCTTGAAAACATCTAAGGGCTTAATACCCGAACGTCTTTCAAGCGCCTGAAAATTGACTTCAGCGCGGTTTTTTTCGTGTCTGTAATTTGACGAAAAGCCCTTAAACCCCCGATAATCGGGGACTTTGCCGGTGCGTTACCAGCCCAGGGTTTCCTTCAGGAACGGGATGGTCAGCTTGCGCTGGGCCTGCAGGGAAGCCTGATCGAGACGCTCGAGCAACTCGAACAACGCACTCATGCTGCGAGTACCACGAGTCAGGATGAAATGTCCTACTTCATCGGTCAGGTGCAGCCCACGTCTTGAAGCACGCAGTTGCAAAGCACGCAGTTTGTCTTCGTCGGAAAGCGGGCGCATCTGGAAAATCAGCGCCAGGGTCAGCCGCGACTTGAGGTCGGCCAGCTTCACCGGCAGCTCACGGGGCGAGGTCGAGGCGGCGATCAGCAGGCGCCGACCACTGTCACGCAAACGGTTGAACAGGTGAAACAGCGCCTCTTCCCAGTCGGCCCGGCCGGCGATCACCTGCAGGTCATCCAGGCAGACCAGCTCGTACTGTTCGAGGTTATCCAGCAGCTCGACCCCACGGTCCATCAACTCGGCCAGCGGCAGGTACACCGCCGGCTCACCCAACTGCTCGAAACGCAGGCACGCGGCCTGTAACAGGTGGGTACGCCCCACGCCGTGCTTGCCCCACAGATAGATCAGGCTTTCCGTCCACCCGGCATCGGCTTCGCATAGCCGCTCGACATAGCCGAGTGCAGCGGCATTGGCGCCTGGGTAGTAGTTGATGAAGGTAGCGTCATCCCGTAGACGCACACCTAGGGGCAGCTGAATCGGTTTCATGCTGACTGAACAGTTCCCGGGAACCGTTAGTGGCCTCTGTGTAAAGTCTGCAAAGTTTATACCCGTGACGCCGGGCGCACAATGCAACAGACCACAAGCAAAATCAAAGGTTTGCGTTAACCAAAGGAAAGCATCGTCAAAACTTGCACAGCCCCTGCAGGAACCGACTTGCGGACAGCACACTCAAAACGCCGCCCGCCGGCCGACCATTCCTACAGAAGGCGGCATCAGAGATCAGGATCCTCCTGACCGCCATACATGTCCGATTCCTTGTACAGATCATGGACATGCCGCACCAGCACCATGATCACCGCCGCCACCGGCAACGCCAGCAGCACCCCGGTGAAACCGAACAGTTCGCCGCCGGCGAGAATCGCAAAGATCACCGCCACCGGATGCAGGCCGATGCGATCCCCCACCAGCAGCGGCGTCAGCACCATACCCTCAAGGGCCTGGCCGACCATGAACACCGCGACGATGCCGATCATCGGGTACAACTCGCCGCCGAACTGAAACAACCCGGCGGTGATCGCCGCGCCAATCCCGATGACGAAGCCCATATAGGGCACGATGGCCGCCAGCCCCGCCAACAGGCCGATCAACAACCCCAGCTCCAGGCCGACCAGCATCAGGCCACCGGCATAGATGCCGCCGAGCGCCAGCATCACCAGCAACTGCCCGCGCACGAAGGCGCCGAGCACGTCGTGGCATTCACCGGCCAGGGCGACGATGCGACCTTCCTGCTGGCGCGGCAGCAGGCTGCGGATCTTCGCCATCATCAGGTCCCAGTCCCGCAGCAGGTAGAAGCTCACCACCGGGATCAACACCAGGTTGGCCAGCCAGCCCATCAGTGCCAGGCCCGACGCGGTGGCCTGGGACAGCACCACACCGACGATATCGGTGGTCTGCCCCATGTGCTCGCTGATGGCGGCCTTGACCTTGTCGAACTTCCAGAAGCCGTCCGCCAGGCCGAACTTTTGCTGCGCCCAGGGCATCGCGGTGTGCTGCAGCCAGTCGAGCACCTGCGGCGCCAGCTCATAGAGCCGCACCAACTGCTTGGCCAGCATCGGCACCAGCACCAGCAGCAAGGTCATCAGGATCAGGGTGAACAGGGCAAACACCGTGACCACGCCCCAGGTCCGCGACAGGCCGAACTTCTCCAGCCGGTCGACCACCGGGTCGAACAGGTAGGCCAGCAGGATACCCACCAGGAACGGCGACAGGATCGGGTGCAGCAGATACACCAGCAAACACAGCCCAAATGCCGCGCCCAGCCAGATCCATCGGCGAATGTCAGTCATGGACGATTCCAGCCCTATATATAGAAGAAAAATGAATTACCAACGAAAGCGCAGTTGCGGCGTTGCAACCGGAGCCGCATTGGCCGCCGCCGGATCGCTCGCCGCCGGGGCCGGCGCAGGCGCCTCGCCCGCAGGCACTTCCTGCAACTTCGCCAACCCCAGTTGCGCGCGCAACTGCTCCGCGCTGCCACTGACCTGATAGACGATGCGGTCGCCGTCCACGCTCACCGGCCGACCACCGAACGGCTCGAGCAGGCGCTCCAGCGCGCCATAATGCTCCAGGGTCATGCCCTGCACCTCCAGCAACTGCTCCGTGGCCACTCCCGGCTTGACGGCGAAACGTGGCGCCAGGCGCTCGCTCACCGCCAGCAGCACGGCATCGGCCAGCGCCGCGGTGTCCGCGCCCTGCACCGTACCCTGCTCCTTCTGGCCGCCCAGCCACAGGCGCCACTTGGCCTCCCACTGCGCGCCGTTCTGGCGGGCATGCACCGCCAGCAGGGCATCGGCGCCATATCGCTCGGACGCCGCCTGCAACGGCGTGGCATCCGACCCCTCGAGATTCTTCGCGGTGGCGACGATCTGCTCTTCCAGGTCAGCCAGCGGCAGGCGCAGTGGCAGGCCGCGATGCTGCGCCGCGCGACGCAATGGCTCCGCCGCCGACTGGCCATCACCTACCAGGCTCGAACCCTCGGTGGAATCGTTCAGCCACCAGCCGAGAATCGCGGGGCGATTGCTGCCCCACAACGACAACCCGGCGCCGCGCAAGGCGCGGTCGGTGCTCACCGGGTCGAAATCCACCTGCAGGCTCTCCGGTGGCCCGGCGTCGTAGCCATACTGGCTGATGATCTGCTGCGGGTCCTTGCGCACCTCGGCCAACCCCGCGCTCTGCAGCGCCTTGGGGTCACCGGTGAGGCGCAGCACCAGGGTTTCCAGCGCCCGCTGGGTGGCCTGGTTGCGCTCATCGGGGGACTGGCTGCTGACCGGCTCGCGCACCTGGTACAGCCCATTGAAGGTTTCGGCATGGATCGCCAGGCTCAACAACGACAGGCAACCGGCACTCAGTAACTTGAACAGACGCATGGACAATTCCCGACAGGCAGAAAACGGCTTGGAACGACCGCATGAATACAAAGGGACAGGCGTGTGACCACAGCGCAGTGCCATCATTCATACCATCACGAAAGTTTTTCCGCTGTCATCAAAGACAGCGGTTGATGAGGCTATACCTTATACAGCAGCGCCCGATGCAGCCAGCGCCGACAGCCACGGATTTTTTCGCCGATATCGCCCTGCCCGTCGGCCCGAGGATGGCCGCTGCTGCTCAAGCCTGATAAAATCGCGCGCCTTCGCAGACCGGCAATGGCCGGACAACTGAAAAGCCGACTTGCAGTCGGCCTTGCGGTGGTCCCGTCGTTCCCGGTCGATACCCCAAGAATCCCCCCTATAGGCCTGGATCATGAGCAAGCAACCCTCCCTGAGCTACAAGGACGCCGGTGTAGACATCGACGCCGGTGAAGCATTGGTCGAACGCATCAAAGGCGTGGCCAAGCGTACTGCGCGTCCGGAAGTCATGGGCGGCCTGGGCGGTTTCGGCGCCCTCTGCGAGATCCCGGCCGGTTACAAGCAGCCGGTTCTGGTCTCCGGCACCGACGGCGTCGGCACCAAGCTGCGCCTGGCGCTGAACCTGAACAAGCACGACAGCATCGGCATCGACCTGGTGGCCATGTGCGTGAACGACCTGGTGGTCTGCGGCGCCGAGCCGCTGTTCTTCCTCGACTACTACGCCACCGGCAAGCTCAACGTCGACACCGCCGCCCAGGTGGTCACCGGCATCGGCGCCGGCTGCGAGCTGTCCGGCTGCTCCCTGGTCGGCGGCGAAACCGCTGAAATGCCGGGCATGTACGAAGGCGAGGACTACGACCTGGCCGGCTTCTGCGTCGGCGTGGTGGAAAAATCGGAAATCATCGATGGCTCGAAAGTGGCCACCGGCGACGCCCTGATTGCCCTGCCTTCTTCCGGCCCGCACTCCAACGGCTACTCGCTGATCCGCAAGATCATCGAAGTCTCCGGCGCCGACATCGAGAACACCCAGCTCGACGGCAAGCCACTGACCGACCTGCTGATGGCGCCAACCCGCATCTACGTCAAGCCGCTGCTCAAGCTGATCAAGGAAACCGGCGCAGTCAAGGCCATGGCCCACATCACCGGGGGCGGCCTGCTGGACAACATCCCGCGCGTCCTGCCGGCAGGCGCCCAGGCCGTGATCGACGTGGCCAGCTGGCAGCGTCCGGCGGTGTTCGACTGGCTGCAGGAAAAAGGCAACGTCAACGAAACCGAGATGCACCGCGTGCTGAACTGCGGCGTCGGCATGGTCATCTGCGTGGCCCAGGAACACGTTGAAAGCGCCCTGAACGTGCTGCGCGAAGCCGGCGAACAGCCTTGGGTCATCGGCCAGATCGCCGTGGCCGCCGAAGGCGCCGCCCAGGTCGAGCTGAAGAACCTCAAGGCTCACTGATGTCCGAGCCGATAAGCCCGACCTGCAGCGTCGTGGTGTTGCTGTCGGGCTCCGGCAGCAACTTGCAGGCCCTGATCGACGACGTGCGGACCGGAGGCAACCCGGCCCATATCGCCGCGGTGATCTCCAACCGTGCCGACGCCTACGGCCTGCAACGCGCCAGGGACGCGGGTATCGAAACCCGCGCCCTGGATCACAAGGCCTTCGAAGGCCGCGAAGCCTTCGATGCCGCCCTGATCGAACTGATCGACGCCTTCAATCCGCAACTGGTGGTCCTGGCCGGCTTCATGCGCATCCTCAGCGCCGATTTCGTCCGTCACTATCAGGGGCGCCTGCTCAATATCCACCCTTCGCTGTTGCCCAAGTACAAGGGCCTGCACACGCACCAGCGCGCCCTGGACGCCGGCGATGCCGAGCATGGCTGCAGCGTACACTTCGTCACCGAGGAACTCGATGGCGGGCCTCTGGTCGTACAGGCTGTGGTTACGGTAGAGTCTGGTGATTCGGCGCAGAGTCTGGCGCAACGGGTGCATACCCAGGAACACAGGATTTACCCCCTGGCGGTACGCTGGTTCGCCGAAGGGCGCTTGCGCCTTGGCGAACAGGGTGCCTTGCTGGACGGCCAGCTACTCGCGGCCAGCGGTCATTCGATTCGAACCTAGGAGATTTTATGCGTCGTGCTTTGCTCTTCGCTCTTACCCTGCTCGCCCTGCCCGTGGTGCAGGCGGCGGATCTTCAGCCGTTCTCCGCCAGCTACACCGCAGACTGGAAACAACTGCCCATGAGCGGTTCGGCCGAACGCAGCCTGAAGAAAAACGACAACGGCACCTGGACCCTGAACTTCAAGGCTTCCATGATGATCGCCAGCCTGACCGAGGAAAGTACCCTGCGCCTCGAGAAGGACAAGCTGCTGCCACAGACCTACACCTTCGAGCGCGGCGGCCTGGGCAAGGCCAAGAAGATCAACCTGGACTTCGACTGGGCGAGCAACAAGGTCACCGGTTTCGAAGGCAAGGACTCGGTCAACCTGCCCCTGGAAAGCGGCATGCTGGACAAGTCCACCTACCAGTTGGCCCTGCAGCGTGACGTGGCCGCCGGCAAGAAGAGCATGAGCTACCGGGTTGCCGAAGGCACCGATACCGACACCTACGACTTCCGCGTGATCGGCCCGGAAAAGGTCCAGACCAAGGCCGGCACGATCGATGCGATCAAGGTCGAGCGGGTACGTGATCCAACGCAGAGCAAGCGCATCACCCAGATGTGGTTCGCCAAGGACTGGGGCTACATCCTGGTCGCCCTGCGCCAGGTCGAGACCGACGGCAAGGAGTACAACATCATGCTCCAGGACGGTACCGTCGACGGCAAGCCCGTCAAGGGCAACTGAGTCGCCACAACGCCAATAAAAAGCCCCGCCGGATGCGGGGCTTTTTATTGGCCCTTCAGACCGCGGGGCCTGAACGGCTCTCGTCGAAGGTCTCGCTGTCCAGCGCGAGCACCTTGTCCAATATTGCCTGCGGACTGCCCTGACCTTCGACGGTGTGGGTCTTGTAGTTGAAGTCGAGGGCGATCCAGGCCTGCAGCTTGGCCTCATAACTGTTCGGATACTGAGCCTGCTCGATCGCCGGCAGCTCCTTGTAATGCTCCAGTGCCGCGGTGAAGAACTTGGTCAGCTTGCCGGTCTCATTGTATTCGGCCATCGCACTGGCCACGGCCTTCTGCCGCCAGGCATATTCCTGATCGGAGGACTCGCTCCAGGCCGCGCGTCGCTCGTTGGCGGTAAAGTTGCCACTGTCGTCGTAGATGATCAGCGAGAGCTGGTCCTGCGACATGCCGGCAAAGGGGTTGCGGCCATTGCCATTGACGAAGTCGGTAGCATTGCGTGCCCGCGCCAGCAACTCGGGATCATCGGTCGCCGGTACCTCGGCATCGTTGGCCGCCTTGTTGGCGAAGTAGCCATCGCCGCTGATCTGGCCCAGCAGTTCGCTGGCCTTGGCCCCCAACTCCTTTCGACTCAGGCTTGCATCCCTGGCGGCGGCACGGGCGGCGCTCTCGCTCAGTTGTCGAGAAAGCGGGGAAAGACGACTGGTGTCCTTCTGCCCGGTGGTTGCGGGAACCGCCGTTGCAGCCTTGGCCGAGTCGCCCTGGGCGGACGAAACCGTGGTGAGCTGGGCGCCGGACAGCGAACTGGAATTGATTGAACCTACCAAGATGGGACCCTCCCTGTTGATGGCCACTCCTCAAACCCTGGCCTGTCAGATTGTATCGGCGTTGTTTCAGGAAACTTGACCAGACACGATGGACGGCAGGAAAGCGGAGCCCGCAGGCTCCGCCACCGACTTACTTCATGGTGAATTCAACGGACCAGGCATAGGTGGAGATGTTGGTCGAAGTCACTTTCGCCGTGCACACCGCACCACCGCTTGGAGTCGCGGTGTTGTTCCATTTCGGCGTGGTCGACCCCAGCGGGCCGGCCATTGCGACATAGGTGGCCAGGAAGGTGCAGGTCTTGTTGCCGATGGTGTAGCGCAGGTTGGCATAGTTGGCGAGCGGAGAGATGTTGCTCTGGACGACGTAGGTGTCAGCCCCGCCAGCCTTGACCGTGGTCACCGGCTTGGGCACCGCATTGACGCTGGTGGTGGCTTCGTTGCTGGTGATGATCTTGTAGGTGGCATCGGCGGTACCGAGGTTCTTGAAGGTCACGGACACCGGCGGCCCGGCGAACGCCGATCCGGCCGCCAGGGTGGCCAGGGCCGCTACCGAAAACACCGACTTGAACAGCTTCATGCTTCTACTCCTGTGTTGGTTGGATTCCCTATCCACGGTCTTTCCGACTCCCCGGAGACATCCGCCCCGGGTACAGCCAGGTCGATAGCAGAACGTCGAAAATCATGGAAAACACAGAACCCCGCTTACGGTCCGGACAGAAGCTTCAGTTAGAAGCGACCGTCTCGCCGAGCGCCAGGGGTGGACGATGCAGGCGGCAGCGTGAGGCTGCCAGATAGATGCAGGCGTTGACTGTGGCTTCCATGCCGAACGTTTTCTCTCCCTCGATCCGGCCGCCTGGCCGGAGATACCGCGAAACTTCAGGGTGCCCCATTATTCCTGGGGCAAATGTATTTAGCACAAAAAGTTCCAAGCAGGAAAGCTCTGATAACTGCCGGAACATATCGCCACCGGCTGGAACAGCCCCTCCGGCGCCAGCGATTGCAACGCTCTGGCACGCGACTTTCCACTGCGCAAACATGAAACTTTTGTCAGCAAAGCACCGAGTGAAACCGTGAAACCCAGTAAATCCGGGCCTCAGCGGATTGATACAGATTTTGCAAAAGTGAATTTCATTTCCCAACGATTTACGTAGGAAGCTAATGAATCATATAACGAAGTCCTGCGACGCATTGCCGCAGCTCAACAGTAACAGGAGCTTGCAGATGACCGTAAAAGTGACCGAACGCGATGATGCACACATGTCCCATGAAGGCCTGGCCGCCGGTATCCGGATCTGGGACGTCCATCAACAGGACCTGCTGGTAGGCATGTTTCACAACGAGGCCGATGCTCAACAATACAAGAGCGAACTGGAAAGCCTCGAACTGAAGCGTCAGGCACAAAACTCCTGAAGCCCTGGCTCCAATGGCATCGCCGGCCCACGCAGCCGGTGGCGCCGGCCAAAACAAACCCCGCCTTTGGAGCGGGGTTTGTTTGGGTTACCACATCAGATCGTCAGGGATCTGGTAGGCGGCGTACGGATCATCCTCGTCCGGCACCTGGGTCTCGCTCAGGGCGTTGAGCTGGACGATGCGCTCCGGAGCACGCTCCTGGATCTTCAGTGCCGCCTCGCGCGGGATCACTTCGTAACCACCACCGTGATGGACGATCGCCAGCGAGCCGTTGCTGAGCTTGTTGCGCATCAGGTTGTTGACCGACAGGCGCTTGACCTTCTTGTCATCAACGAAGTTGTAGTAGTCCTCGGTGGTCAGCTTGGGCAGGCGCGAGGTTTCGATCAACTGCTTGACCTGGGCCGCACGGGCCTTGGCTTCAGCCTTTTCCTGCTGCTGGCGGTTCAGCTCCTGATCGCGCTTGACCTTCTCGGCCTGCGCTTGCTGGGCCAGGCGCGCCTGGGTATCGTCAGCCTCGGCCTGGCCCTTGTGGACCAGCCGCTGGTGTTTCTGTTTGTCCTTGCTGACCTGCTTGGCCTGCTTTTGATTGACCAGGCCTGCCTTGAGCAGCTGGTCGCGAAGGGAAAGGCTCATGATGCTTACTCACTTGGGGTCAACGACTCAGCCGCAGCTGGGTGCATTCTTTTCCTGACGCTTGGCTTCGCCCCACAAGGCGTCCAATTCTTCGAGGGTGCAATCTTCCATGGGACGATGGGTATCGCGCAATGCCTGTTCGACAAATCGGAAACGTCGGTCGAACTTGCCATTGGCACCACGCAGGGCGTTTTCCGGGTCGACCTTGAGGTGCCGGGCCAGGTTGACCACGCTGAACAGCAGGTCGCCGACCTCGTCGGCCATGGCCGCCGAGTCGTTGTCCGCCATCGCTTCAAGCACTTCGTCGAGTTCTTCACGGATCTTGTCCACCACCGGTAGCGCCGCCGGCCAGTCGAAACCGACCTGGGCGGCACGCTTCTGCAGTTTTGCCGCCCGGGACAGTGCCGGCAAGGCGGCAGGCACGTCATCAAGCAGCGACAACTGCTCGGGAGCGCGGTGGTTCTCGGCGCGCTCCTCGGCCTTGATCTCTTCCCAGCGCCGCTTGACCTGCTCTTCGCTCAGACGCGGCAAGTCCACCGGGGCATACAGGTCGCCGGTGGGGAATACATGGGGGTGGCGACGGATCAACTTGCGGACGATGCCATCGACCACGCCGTCGAACTCGAAACGCCCTTCTTCACGGGCCAGTTGGCTGTAGTAGACCACCTGGAACAGCAGGTCGCCCAGTTCCCCCAGCAGATGCTCGAAATCCCCGCGCTCGATGGCGTCGGCCACCTCGTAGGCTTCCTCAAGCGTGTGGGGAACGATGGTGGCATAGCTTTGCTGGATGTCCCAGGGGCAACCGTATTGCGGGTCGCGCAGCCGGGCCATCAGGTGCAGCAGGTCTTGGAGGCTGTACATCAGTCGTTCTCTGTACGATTGAATTGAGCGTCGCGAGCGAGGGTATGGCGAGGCGGAGCCTGGACGAAAAAGCGGAGTTGACTGTAGTCAATAAGCATTTTCGTCCAGGTTCCAACGAAGCCGGACCGAGCGCAGCAGCTCAAGTCGTGCGGTTGCGCCGGGTTTCGATGATGTTGGGTAGTTGGGAAATCCGCCCCAGCAACCGCCCCAACGCGTCCAGCCCCGGGATCTCGATGGTCAGGGACATCAACGCGGTGTTGTCCTCCTTGTTCGAGCGGGTGTTGACCGCCAGCACGTTGATCCGCTCGTTGAGCAACACCTGGGACACGTCACGCAGCAGACCGGAACGGTCGTAGGCGCGGATCATGATATCCACCGGATAGGTCGATACCGGCACCGGCCCCCAGCTGACCTGGATGATCCGCTCCGGCTCGCGCGAGCTCAGTTGCAGCACCGAGGCGCAGTCCTGGCGGTGAATGCTCACCCCGCGGCCCTGGGTGATGTAGCCGACGATGGCATCGCCCGGCAGCGGCTGGCAGCAGCCGGCCATCTGGGTCATCAGGTTGCCGACGCCCTGGATCTGAATGTCGCCGCGCTTGCCCGGCTTGTACCCGGCGGACTTGCGCGGGATCAGTTCCAACTGCTCGTTGCCACGCTCGGGCTCGACCAGTTGCTGCGCGGTGTTGACCAGTTGCGCCAGGCGCAGGTCGCCGGCGCCGAGGGCGGCGAACATGTCCTCGGCGGTCTTCATGTTGGCCTTGTCGGCCAGCTTGTCGAAGTCCACCTGGGGCAGGTCCAGGCGCGTCAGCTCGCGTTCGAGCAAGGTCTTGCCGGCCGCGACGTTCTGGTCACGCGCCTGCAGCTTGAACCAGTGGACGATCTTCGCCCGCGCCCGCGAGGTGGTCACGTAGCCCAGGTTCGAGTTCAGCCAGTCGCGGCTCGGCGTGCCGTGCTTGCTGGTGATGATCTCCACCTGCTCGCCGGTCTGCAGGCTGTAGTTGAGCGGCACGATGCGCCCGTTGATCTTCGCGCCCCGGCAGTTGTGGCCGATCTCGGTGTGCACGCGGTAGGCGAAGTCCAGCGGCGTGGCGCCCTTGGGCAGGTCGATCGCATGCCCGTCCGGGGTGAAGACATAGACCCGGTCCGGCTCGATATCGACCCGCAACTGCTCCGCCAGGCCACCGATGTCCCCCAGTTCCTCGTGCCATTCCAGCACCTGGCGCAACCAGGAGATCTTCTCTTCATAGTGGTTGGAGCCGGACTTGACGTCGGTGCCCTTGTATTTCCAGTGGGCGCAGACGCCGAGTTCCGCCTCCTCGTGCATGGCGTGGGTGCGGATCTGCACTTCCAGCACCTTGCCTTCCGGCCCGATCACCGCGGTGTGCAGCGAGCGATAGCCGTTTTCCTTGGGGTTGGCGATGTAGTCGTCGAATTCCTTGGGGATATGCCGCCACAGGGTGTGGACGATCCCCAGCGCGGTGTAGCAGTCGCGCATTTCCGGCACCAGCACACGAACCGCGCGCACGTCGTAGATCTGGCTGAACTCCAGACCCTTGCGCTGCATTTTGCGCCAGATCGAATAGATGTGCTTGGCCCGGCCGCTGATGTCGGCCTTGACGCCGGTCGCCAGCAGTTCGTTTTCCAGCTGGCACATCACCTCGCTGATGAAACGCTCGCGATCGAGCCGCCGCTCGTGCAGCAGCTTGGCGATCTGCTTGTACTGGTCGGGCTCCAGGTAACGGAAGGACAGGTCCTCCAGCTCCCACTTGATATGCCCGATACCCAGACGATGGGCCAGCGGCGCGTAGATGTCGAACACCTCGCGGGCCACGCGGTTGCGCTTCTCCTCGTCGGCGGTCTTCACCGCCCGGATGGCGCAGGTCCGCTCGGCCAGCTTGATCAGCGCGACACGCACGTCGTCGACCATCGCCACGAGCATCTTGCGCAGGTTCTCCACCTGCACCTGGGTACCCATGACCTGGGACTGGCGCGGGCTGAGGCTGGCACTGATGGCCGCCATGCGCAGCACGCCATCGATCAGCTTGGCCACCACCGGGCCGAATTTCTGGCTGACCGCCGGCAACAGGATCTGCCCCTGGCGCACGCCACGGTACAGAACGGCGGCGACCAGCGAATCCTGGTCGAGCTTGAGGTCGGCGAGGATATCGGCGATCTCGAGCCCGGTACTGAAACTGCCCCCTTCGGCCCATGCATCCTGGGTCGGCAGGGTCTGCTGTTCGGCAAGCCGTGCGTACTCGCAGGCCTCCTTCAATGCTTCGCGGTCCAGCGCCGGATCGACGCTCACCGTATGGTCGAGCCATGCCTCGAGATTGATACTGCCGTCGGTGTTGATCGGCTGGTGTGCTCTCACCTGTACCATCTTGCTTACCTTCCCTACGACGCAGATTCAATGCGTCAGAATCGCTGGCCGTACATTGTCCCCTGCACTCCGGCAGGGCTGGTCGGAGTGCGGGGACGGCCAGTCAGACTAGACGAGCATCCTGGCTCGTTTCAAATAACGCCATGGCCTCGACATGCGCTGTCTGCGGAAACATATCGAGGATCCCGGCACGTTTTAACCGGTAGCCCTGCTTGATCAATTCGACCGTGTCGCGCGCCAGAGTCGCGGGGTTGCACGACACATACACCAGACGCCTGGCACCCAATCCGGCAAGCTTGCCGACCATCTCGAAGGCACCGTCGCGTGGTGGGTCCAAGAGTACCGCAGAAAAGCCTGCTTTGGCCCAACCGGCATCATTCAGAGGCTGGGATAAATCGGCCTGAAAAAAGCTCGCGTTATGCAGATTGTTCGCAGCGGCATTGGCGGCAGCCCGCTCGACCATGGTCTGCACGCCCTCCACCGCCACCACCTCGCGCACCTGGCGGGCCAGTGGCAGGGCGAAGTTGCCCAGGCCGCAAAACAGGTCCAGCACCCGCTCATCGGGCGCCGGCTGCAGCCAGTCGAGCGCCTGGGCCACCATCGCCTCGTTGACCCCGGCGTTGACCTGGACGAAATCCCCCGGCCGATAGGCCAGTTCCAGGTTCCACCGTTCCAGGCGATAGCCCAGCGGCAGCGAGGCGTCCACCGGCTGCGGAGCGTCTTCGCCCTGCAGCCAGAGCTGTGCGCCATGCCGTTCGCAGAAGTCGCGCAGGATCTGCAGGTCATCGGCCGACAGCGGCGACATGTGCCGCAGCAACAGCGCCACCGCCGAACCGCTGAACAGTTCGACATGCCCCAGCGACTGGGGTTTGCCCAGGCGCCGGAGCATCGCCGGCAGACCGTTCATGAGCGGCTGCAGGGCCGCGACCAGCACCGGGCAGTCGTCGATGGCGACGATGTCCTGGCTGGACGCCGCACGAAAGCCGACCTCCAGTTGCCTGGCCCGGGCATCCCAGCGCACCGCCACCCGGGCCCGCCGGCGATAGCCGAACTCGGGACCGCTCAGCGGCGCCGCCCATTCCTCCGGCTCGACACCAGCTACCCGCGACAGCTGCTCGGCGAGCAGGCGCTGCTTGAGCGCCAACTGGTCTGCATGGGGCATGTGCTGAATACTGCAACCACCGCAGCGCCCGGCATGGGCGCAGGGCGCCGTGCGGCGCTGGTCGCTGGCGAGCAGCAGGCGCTCGCTGCGCGCCTCGACGACCCTGCCATGGGCGCCCAATACCCGCGCCTCGACTTCCTCGCCGGCCAGGGCGCCGGCGACGAACCAGGTACGCCCCTCGATAAAGGCGATGCCGCGGCCGTCATTGGCCAGCCGCTCGATCGTCAGCCGCTGTTTCTTGCCCACGGGCACTTGCGGGGCCCGGCTGCCGCCAGTCGGCTGGAAGCGCAGGCCTTTGTGCTGTCTGGCCATCAGTTGGGAGAATCGTAGATGCCGGTCGACAGGTAGCGGTCGCCGCGGTCACAGATGATCGCGACCATCACCGCGTTCTCGACCTCGCGCGACAGGCGCAGCATGGCCGCCACCGCACCGCCCGAGGACACGCCACAGAATACGCCTTCCTCACGGGCCAGACGACGCATGACGTCTTCCGCTTCCTCCTGGCCCATGTCGACGATGCGGTCGACCCGCTCGGATTGGAAAATCCGGGGCAGGTACTCATGGGGCCAACGACGGATGCCCGGGATCGTGGCACCTTCCATCGGCTGCAGGCCGACGATCTGCACGCCGGGATTCTGCTCCTTCAGGTAGCGCGATACGCCCATGATGGTGCCGGTGGTGCCCATGGAACTGACGAAGTGGGTGATGGTGCCCTGGGTCTGCCGCCAGATTTCCGGACCGGTGCCGGTGTAGTGAGCCTCGGGGTTGTCGCCGTTGGCGAACTGGTCGAGCACCTTGCCGCGGCCTTCGGCCTGCATCCGCTCGGCGAGGTCGCGGGCACCTTCCATGCCCTCCTCTCGGCTGACCAGGATCAGCTCGGCGCCATAGGCGGTCATCGCCGCCTTGCGCTCGGCCGTGGAGTTGTCGGGCATGATCAGGATCATCCTGTAGCCCTTGATCGCCGCGGCCATGGCCAGGGCGATCCCGGTGTTGCCCGAGGTCGCCTCGATCAGTGTGTCGCCGGGCTGGATCTGCCCACGCAATTCGGCGCGGGTGATCATCGACAGGGCCGGACGGTCCTTCACGGAGCCTGCTGGATTGTTCCCTTCAAGCTTGAGCAGGAGGGTATTGCTGGTATTTCCAGGCAGGCGTTGCAGACGAACCAGGGGCGTGTTGCCGATGCAATCGGCGATAGTTGGATACTGCAAGGTCATGGCGTATTCGCAATCCAGACTGCGGGGGGCGCCTATCATACCGGCAAACGCCTGCGGCCCATATCACGCAAAGTGCGATGCTTATGGCTTCTGGCTATAAGCCGCTTCGAGAATGCCGAGGGCGCTGCCCGCATCCGCAGGCATGCAGGCCAGCAGCCGTACATTCAGGCGCAGCCCCTGCGCAGTGTTCTGTGCCCAGACCGAGCCGCCCTGACGCTGCACGGCATTGCGCGCGATACTCAGGCCGAGGCCGAAGCCGCCGTCTCCGGGGCGCGAACCGTCAAGGCGGGTGAACGGTGCGAAGATCCGCTCCAGGTCCTGCTCGGCCACGCCACCGCCCTGGTCCTCCAGCCACACGACCCAGTACGGACCTTCGCGGCGCCCGTCGAGACGGATGATACCGCCCGGCGGCGAATGGCGGATCGCATTGCGCAGAATGTTCTCCAGGGCCTGGGCCAGGCTGTTGAGGTGGCCACGCACCCAGCACGAGGCATCCAGCGCGCAGTGCAGACGCGTCGAGGGCCAACCGCTTTCATAACAGGCATCCTCCACGAGCATTTCCCAGAGGGCCTGGAGCTGGATGTCCTCCTTGTGCAGGGGCGCCCGCTCGGTATCGAGCCAGGCCAGTTGCAGGGTGTCCTCCACCAGCCGCTGCATGCCGTCGACTTCACGGGCCAGGCGCCTGCGCAGCTCATCCAGGCTCTCCTCGCCATCACAGCAGACACGCAGGCGACTGAGGGGGGTGCGCATTTCATGGGAGAGGTCGCGCAACAGTTGCTGCTGCAGGCCCACGGTGGTTTGCAGGCGCTCGGACATCTGGTCGAATGCCCGCCCCAGTTCGCCCAGCTCGTCCTGGCGGCTGGTGGTACGCGACGACAAGCGGGTGCCCAACTGATCGGCACGCCAGGCATTGGCCTGGGCCCGCAGGTGGTTCAACGGCTGGATCAGCAGGCGGTACAGGCCGACACACAACAACAGCGTGAACAGCCCCGGAATCAGCCCATTGGTGACCAGGCGCCAGAACCACTGGTAGCGCCCGGGCATGAAGCGCTGTGGCAACTCCATCACCAGGCTGCCGGCCTCCGGATTCTGCGGGAAGGGAACCTTCAGCCAGGGCAACCCGACCACATGACGGCTCACCGGCCAGTCCAGCCCACGCAGGAAGGTCAGGCGCTGGCTTTCGCTCCAGAGCAGGGGCTGCGAGGACAACGACTGCAGGTCGCCGCCGATGACCCCGCTCCAGGTCGACTCATGCTCGCGCAGTTCCTGCAGCCAGCGGTCGACCCCCGCCTGCCCGTCGGCCTCCCAGGCCTGCCCGGCGGCGAAGGCATAACCCTTGAGCGTGGTGCGTGCCTCCTCGGACAGGTAGGCGTTCTGCTGCTCCATGTAGCGGCCCCAGTACCAGCTCAGCCAGATCATCAGCAGACAGAACGCGACCAGCAGCAGGGCCAGCTTCCAGAACAGCGAATGTCGCCCGGGCAGCCTACACCTCATCGCCGGCGCTCAACACGTAGCCCTTGCCCCAGACCGTGCGCAGCTCGCGCTCGGTGTAGCCGACCGCCTTGAGCTTGCGGCGAATCTGGCTGACATGCATGTCCAGGCTGCGGTCGTGGGTCGCATAGCCACGCTGCAGGACATGTTGATAAAGGAAGGCCTTGCTCAGTACCTCGTCGCCATGACGGTGCAGGGTCTCCAGCAGACGGTACTCGCTGCGGGTGAGGCCCGCCCATTGCGCGCCGAAGTGCACATCGCAGAGTTCATCGTCGAAACGCAGGGCATGCCCGGCCTCACGCGGTAGCGCCACCGGCAGGGGCATGGGGCGCCGCTCCAGGGCGACCCGGCGCAGGATGGCCTCGATCCGCACCCGCAACTCCGCCATGCTGAACGGCTTGGGCAGGTAGTCGTCGGCGCCCAGGCGAAAACCGCTGATGCGGTCCGCCTCGGCACCGAGGGCGGACATCAGGATCACCGGCAGCGAATGACTGCGACGCAGATGCGTCAGTACTTCGAGGCCATCCATGCCTGGCAGCAGGATGTCCATCAACACCACGTCGAAGACCTGATTGCGCGCCAGCTCCAGGCCGTCCTGGCCGTTGCGGCACCAGGTCACCTCGAAGCCGCAGCGGCCCAGTTGCTCGTGCACGTAGGCCCCGAGCACGGTGTCATCTTCGATCGCCAGAATACTCGGCTGGCCAACAGGTACGGGATTCATTAGTGTCTGCAAACAATTCTCAATAACCAATTATTCAAGATTGCCGCCGCCGCGACAAGCCGGCGACGGCGCCCGGCCGTCAGATGCCGCTCCCGCAGGCATGGACGGCCCGGCGAACTTTGCGAGATTTCCGCCACCTCATATGGCTACACTGCGCAGGTGGAGCGGGCGCAGGAAGCGCTCGCCGGAAATAGAAGATCGCCGTGTCTGCCAAACGCCGTATCTGATGGAGAGTATTGCGTGCTTAAGAACCTGGGCATCAAAGGCCGAGTCCTCCTGCTCACCCTGCTGCCGACCACGCTGATGGCGCTGGTGCTGGGCGGGTATTTCACCTGGTTGCAGCAATCGGAACTGCAAAGCCAGCTGCTGCAGCGTGGCGAAATGATCGCCGAACAGTTGGCCCCGCTGGTGGCCCCGGCTCTGAGCCGCAACGACAGCGAACAGTTGGAGCGGGTCGCCGCCCAGGCCCTGGAGCAGACCGATGTACGCGCGGTGTCATTCCTCGGCGCCAATCGCGAGCAACTGGCCCATGCCGGCCCGAGCATGCTCAACCAGCCGCCCACCGGCAACAGCAGCCACATGCTGCAACGCAGCGGCAACGATGCCACCCGCTACCTGCTGCCGGTGTTCGGACGGCATCGCAGCATGGCCGGCGAACCGGTCCCCGACGAGGCCGACCGGCTGCTGGGCTGGGTCGAGCTGGAGCTGTCGCACAACGGCATGCTGCTGCGCGGCTACCGCAGCCTGTTCGCCAGCCTGCTGCTGATCGCCACCGGCCTGCTCGGTACCGCGCTGCTGGCCCTGCGCATGAGCCGCACCATCAATGCCCCGATCAGCAAAATCCGGCAGGCCGTCGCGCAACTCAAGGATGGCAACCTGGAAACCCGCCTGCCGGCGCTCGGCAGCCAGGAACTGGACCAGTTGGCCTCGGGTATCAACCGCATGGCCGAGACCCTGCAGAACGCCCAGGAAGAGTTGCAGCACAGCATCGACCAGGCCACCGAGGACGTGCGCCAGAACCTGGAAACCATCGAGATCCAGAACATCGAACTCGACCTGGCACGCAAGGAAGCCCTGGAAGCCAGCCGGATAAAGTCCGAATTCCTCGCCAACATGAGCCACGAGATCCGCACCCCGCTCAACGGCATCCTCGGCTTCACCCACCTGCTGCAGAAAAGCGAGCTGACGCCGCGCCAGCTGGATTACCTGAGCACCATCGAAAAGTCCGCCGACAGCCTGCTGGGCATCATCAACGAGATCCTCGACTTCTCGAAAATCGAAGCCGGCAAGCTGGTGCTCGACAGCATTCCGTTCAACCTGCGCGACCTGCTGCAGGATACCCTGACCATCCTCGCCCCGGCGGCCCATGCCAAACAGCTGGAACTGGTCAGCCTGGTCTATCGCGACACCCCGTTGTCATTGATCGGCGACCCGCTGCGACTCAAGCAGATCCTCACCAACCTGGTGAGCAACGCCATCAAGTTCACCCGCGAAGGCACCATCGTCGCCCGGGCCATGCTCGAAGAGGAACACGAGGACAGCGTGCAACTGCGCATCAGCGTGCAGGACACCGGCATCGGCCTGTCGAGCCAGGATGTGCGGGCGCTGTTCCAGGCCTTCAGCCAGGCCGACAACTCGCTGTCCCGGCAACCCGGCGGCACCGGCCTTGGCCTGGTGATCTCCAAGCGCCTGATCGAGCAGATGGGCGGCGAGATCGGCGTCGACAGCACGCCGGGCGAAGGCTCCGAGTTCTGGATCAGCCTGAGCCTGCCCAAGACCCGCGACGATATCGAGGACCTGCCCGCCGCGCCGCTGCTCGGTCGACGCGTCGCCGTGCTGGAACACCACGAACTGGCGCGCCAGGCCTTGCAGCACCAACTGGAGGACTGCGGCCTGGAAGTGATTCCGTTCAACAGCCTGCCGGGCCTGGCCAACGGCGTCACCGGCACCCACCAGACCGAACAGGCCATCGACCTCGCAGTCCTCGGCGTCACGGCCCAGGACATGCCGCCAGAGCGGCTGAACCAGCACATCTGGGACCTGGAACACCTCGGCTGCCGGGTGCTGGTGTTGTGCCCGACCACCGAACAGACCCTGTTCCATCTCTCGGTGCCCAACCCGCACAACCAGCTCCAGGCCAAACCGGCCTGCACCCGCAAGCTGCGTCGGGCTCTGTCGGACCTGATCGCCCCGCGCCCGGCACGCCTGGAGCCCAGCGAACCGCTTGGCAGCCGGGCGCCACGGGTGCTGTGCGTGGACGACAACCCGGCCAACCTGCTGCTGGTGCAGACCCTGCTCGAAGACATGGGCGCCGAGGTGCTGGCGGTCGATAGCGGCTACGCGGCGATCGATGCGGTACAGCAGGCCAGTTTCGACCTGATCCTGATGGACGTGCAGATGCCCGGCATGGACGGTCGGCAAGCGACCGAGGCGATTCGCCAGTGGGAAAACGAACGGCAAAGCGCCGCGCTGCCCATCGTCGCCCTGACCGCCCACGCCATGGCCAACGAAAAGCGGGCGTTGTTGCAAAGCGGCATGGACGACTACCTGACCAAGCCCATCAGCGAACGCCAACTGGCCCAGGTGGTGCTGAAATGGACCGGTCTGGCCCTGCGCAACCAGAGCCAGGAACGTGGCGGCGACGCCGGCAGCAACGCTGCCGAGCTGCTGGTGCTCGACCCGGAAGAAGGCCTGCGCCTGGCTGCCGGCAAGGCCGACCTGGCCGCCGACATGCTGGCGATGCTGCTGGCCTCGCTGGATGCCGACCGCGAGGCGATCCGTTCAGCCCGCGAGGCCCAGGACAACAATGGCCTGATCGAGCGCGTCCATCGCCTGCATGGCGCCACCCGCTACTGCGGCGTACCGCAGTTGCGCGCGGCCTGCCAGCGCAGCGAGACCCTGCTCAAGCAGGACGATGCCAACGCCCACCAGGCCCTGGACGAGCTGGACATGGCGATCGCCCGCCTGGCCATCGAGGCCCGGGTCAGCGCCTGATCCACGGCAATACACGCCCAGGTGAGCGGCGCTAGGCTGCCGGTCACTTTCGAAAGGAAAATCGTCATGCGTGGAATACTCTTCAGCAGCCAGACCTACGACCGCGACAGTTTCCAGGCCAGCGCCCCGCCCGCCGGCCTCGAACTGCACTTCCAGGCCGCGCGCCTGAGCGTGGATACCGCGCCTCTGGCCGAGCGGCACGAGGTGGTCTGCGCCTTCATCAACGATGACCTGAGCGCCCCGGTACTGGAACAACTGGCCGCCGGCGGCACCCGCCTGATCGCGCTGCGTTCGGCCGGCTACAACCACGTCGACCTGACCGCCGCCCGGCGCCTGGGCCTGAGCGTGGTCCGCGTACCCGCCTACTCGCCCCACGCCGTGGCCGAACATGCGGTGGCGCTGATCCTCGCGCTCAACCGTCGCCTGCACCGGGCCTACAACCGTACCCGCGAGGGCGACTTCAGCCTGCACGGACTGACCGGCTTCGACCTCGCCGGCAAGACCGTCGGCATCGTCGGTACCGGCCAGATCGGCGCGACCTTCGCACGGATCATGGCCGGCTTCGGCTGCCAGTTGCTGGCCTACGACCCCTACCCGAACCCGGAGGTCCTGGCCCTCGGCGCCCGCTACCTGGAACTGCCGGAACTGCTCGCCCAGTCGCGGATCATCAGCCTGCATTGCCCGCTGACCGCCGACACCCGCTACCTGATCAACCGCGACAGCCTCGCCCACCTGCAGCCCGGGGCCATGCTGATCAATACCGGGCGCGGCGGCCTGGTGGACACGCCGGCCCTGATCGACGCGCTCAAGGATGGCCAGCTCGGCTACCTCGGGCTGGACGTCTACGAGGAGGAGGCCCAACTGTTCTTCGAGGACCGCTCCGACCTGCCGCTGCAGGACGACGTGCTGGCGCGGCTGCTGACCTTTCCCAATGTGATCGTCACCGCGCACCAGGCCTTCCTGACCCAGGAAGCCCTGGCGGCGATCGCCGCCACCACCCTGGACAACATCGCCGCCTGGCAAGCCGGCCGGCCGCAGAACCTGGTGGAGGGCTGATCGGCGGGAAAGCCCGGCCAACCGGATCGAAGGTCGCAAGCGGCTGCCATCGGTCGGGCCTCTGCGTGCTAGCATATCGGCCATATTTGGAGGACCCATGGTCGAACACGATTTCCGCTACAGCCTGATGAACCCGCAACACACCCTGACCGAATGCCGCGCCCTGGTGCCGGGTCGCTACCAGGTCACCGGCAACGGTGGCTCGATCCGCATCGACGACGTGCTGCTGGTCACCCTCAAGGGCAGCCGTGACCTGTCCATGCGCCTGACCGTCGAAACCGTAAGGCACCTGATCAACCCGCCCGGGCAGTGGACCGCCATGGCCCGTGGGCCGGTGTTCGGCGAGTTGGCCATCCACCAGTGGCAGGTCAATTGCGACAGCTGCGCCAAACAGTTGGACTTCGAATTCGCCGTGGACGCCAAGCTCGGCACCCCGGCACAGAAACCCGCAGCCACGGCCCGTATCGCCGAGCTGGGCTGGACCACCCAGGGCGAGAAGCACCTCTGCCCGAAATGCCAGGAGGCAATATGATGAAACAAGCGGTGATTCTGGGGATGCTGGCCACCAGCCTGTTGGGCTGTGCCGGCGACCGTGTGCACCTGCAACAGGATCACAGCTATGTGCTGGAGTGGATCGGGGAACGTCCACTGATCGACAACAGCCACCTGACCGTCACCCTTGGCGATGACGGCCGGGCCTATGGCAGCGGCGGTTGCAACCACTGGTTCGCCCCCTACACCCTGGACGGCGACAACCTGAGCTTCGGCAAGGTCGGCAGCACCCGCAAACTCTGCGCCCCTGCCCTGATGGAGCAGGAGAAACGCTTCCTGCAGGCGCTGGAAAACGTTCAGCGCTGGGACATCTCCCCCGTCGAACAGGTACGCTTCTGGCCAGCCCAGGGCCAACCACTGCGCCTGTGGTCTGAAGAAGGCTGACGGCCCGGCCGTTGCGCGGCGCCTTCACCCAAGGCGCCGTGACGTCTGCCGGGTTAGCGCTCAGCCCTTGAGCGCCTTGAGTTTCGCCAGCACACCGGCCGCGGTCTGCTCGCCCATCAGTTGCTCGCGCACCTTGCCCTTGTCGTCGATGATGTAGGTCACCGGCAACGCCTCGCTGCGAGGCAGCTCGAAAAAATCCGCCGGGTCCTGCGCCAGCACCGTGAACCTGATCCCCAACGCTTCGGCCGCCTTGGCCAGGTCATCGCCCTGCAAACCGTCGAAGTTGACCCCGAACACACCCACCGATTGCTCCTTGAGCTGTTCGGAGAGGGCGTTGAGCTCGGGAATCTCGGTGCGGCACGGGCCGCACCATTCCGCCCAGTAGTTGACCACCTTCCAGTGCTTGTCCAGGCGCTCGGCCGCCACCTTCTGGCCGTGCTGGTCAACCCCGTAGTCATTACCGCAACCGCTGAGCAGCAGCGCGCCCATCATCGCCAGTACGGCTGCCAATCGCCTTGCCATGTGTGCAATCCCCCGTCAAATGAGTCATCGACTGCGACCATTTACCTCGTACGGTTCAGGAGCGCTCGCCAGGCAGGTAGAATACCCGCCACCTTAGGCAAGATGCGACCCGCACATGACCGATCTGACGCTCTATCACAACCCGCGCTGCTCGAAATCCCGTGGTGCGCTGGAACTGCTCGAAGCCCGTGGCCTGGCCCCGACCGTGGTGCGCTACCTGGAAACCCCGCTCGACGCGCCCCAGTTGCGCAGCCTGCTGGGCAAGCTCGGCATCAGCGCCCGACAACTGCTGCGCAGCGGCGAAGACGAGTACCAGAGCCTGAACCTGGCCGACAGCCAGCTCGGCGAGGAGCAATTGATCGCCGCCATTGCCGCCCATCCGAAGCTGATGGAACGGCCGATCCTGGTCGCTGGCGACAAGGCCATCATTGGCCGGCCGCCGGAGAAGGTACTGGAGATCCTGCCGTGAGCGAGCCGTACGTTCTGGTGCTGTTCTACAGCCGCAACGGCTCCACCCGCGAAATGGCCCGGCAGATTGCCCGTGGCGTCGAGCAGGCCGGCCTGGAGGCACGCCTGCGCACCGTTCCGGCGATCTCCAGCGAATGCGAGGCGGTGGCGCCGGCCATCCCCGAGGAAGGCGCGCTGTATGCCAGCCTCGACGACCTGAAGCACTGTTCGGCCCTGGCGCTGGGCAGCCCGACCCGCTTTGGCAACATGGCGGCGCCGCTGAAGTACTTCATCGACGGCACCAGCAACCTGTGGCTGACCGGCGCCCTGGTGGGCAAGCCGGGTGCGGTGTTCACCTCGACCTCCAGCCTGCACGGCGGCCAGGAAAGCACCCTGCTGTCGATGCTGCTGCCCTTGCTGCACCACGGCATGCTGATCACCGGCCTGCCCTACAGCGAATCGGCACTGCTCGATACCCGTGGCGGCGGTACGCCCTACGGTGCCAGCCACCACACCGGCAGCGATGGCAAGCGCCCGCTGGACGAACATGAAATCGCCCTGTGCCGCGCTCTCGGCCAGCGCCTGGCGAAGACGGCGTTGCAACTGGAGAAAGGTCGTGGCTAGGAAGCCCAAGGTACTGCCCAGCCAGGAGTGGCTGGAACCGCGCGTCAGGTTCGGCCGCTGGCTGGCCCTGGCGTGCTTCTTCGGTTTGATCGGTCTGCTGTGCCTGTATTACCTGGTATTCGCCGACCTGCACGGCGCCCGCCCCTGGGTGATCCTGCTGATCGAACTGGTCCCGCTGCTGCCCCTGGTACCGGGGATGCTGACCGGCAGTGCCCGCGGTCACTCGTTCACCTGCTATGTGGTGAACCTGTACTTCATCAAGGGTGCGCTGGCGGCCTTCGACCCGAACCGGCAGGTGTTCGGTGTACTGGAAATGGCCGCGAGCCTGGCAGTGTTCTGCAGCGCGATGCTGTATGTGCGCTGGCGCCACCAGTTGAACCGGCGCCTGGCCGGGGAAGGCCTGCCACAAACGGCTTAGTGAAACGCTGTGGGAGCAGGATCAGTGGTTGACGGTGAACGCCAGCATCATCGACAACTGGCACATCGGTCGGCCACTCTCGGCATGCCACTGGTTGAAGGCGTCCTGGACGATCGCCAGGTCGCGCAGGCTGGTCGGCACCTTGTCGATGATGTCCTGGGCGTTGAGCGCCGCCACCACGTCATTGCTCGGCACGAAGGTGTCCTTGCCGACCATCCGCAGCAGCCGCGGTGCCGACAGGCCGCCGAGCTGATGCCCGTGCCTGGCCAGGTACTTCCACAGACCGGTGATCTCGGTCACCGGCCAGTCGGCGATCAGGTTGCCGAAGCTGCCCTTCTCCTTCGCCACGTCCAACACCATCTGCGCATTGCGCGGCACGCTCTTGAGCTTGCCCAGGTGACGGATGATCCGCGTGTCCTGCATCAGCCGTTCCAGGTGCTCGGCGCCCATCAGCACCACCTTTTCCGGATCGAAGCCGAAGAACACCTGCTCGAAGGCCGGCCACTTGGCGTCCACCAGGCTGTGCTTGAGCCCGGCACGGAACACCCGCAGGGCGATCAGCGACAGGTAGCGATCATCGCCTAGCGCACGCAGTTGCTCCGGGGTCCGGGGCACCGGCAGTTGCGCCTCCAGCGCCGCTGCCGAACCGAAACGGTTCAGGCAGTACTCGTGCAGCCACTTGTAGTCGCGCATGCCGCTTCCCTTACAGGTTCACGACATTGACGAAACGCGAGGCGGCGGTCTCGTCGATACGCAGGCTGGCGAAATCGAACAGGTTGCGGTCGGCCAGTTGCGACGGGCTGACATTCTGCAGGCCGCGGAAGATGTTCTCGGTACGGCCGGGGTTCTTGCGCTCCCACTCCTGCAGCATTTCCTTGACCACCTGGCGCTGCAGGTTTTCCTGGGAACCGCAGAGGTTGCATGGAATGATCGGGAATTGCTTGAAGTCCGAGTAGGCCTGGATGTCCTTCTCGCTGCAGTACGCCAGCGGCCGGATCACCACGTTGCGGCCATCGTCGGCCAGCAGCTTGGGCGGCATGGCCTTGAGCGAACCGTTGTAGAACATGTTGAGGAAGAAGGTCTCGACGATATCGTCGCGGTGGTGCCCCAGGGCCATCTTGGTCGCACCGATCTCGTCGGCGAAGGTATACAGCGTGCCACGGCGCAGGCGCGAGCACAGCGAGCAGGTGGTCTTGCCTTCCGGTACCAGCTCCTTGACCACCGAGTAGGTATCCTTCTCGACGATGTGATACTCCACACCCAGCTCTTTCAGGTAGGCGGGCAATACGTGCTCGGGGAAGCCGGGCTGCTTCTGGTCCATGTTCACGGCCACGATGTCGAACTTGATCGGCGCCACTTTCTGCAGGTGCATCAGAACGTCGAGCATGGTGTAGCTGTCCTTGCCACCCGACAGGCAGACCATCACCTTGTCACCGTCCTCGATCATGTTGAAGTCGGCGACTGCCTCGCCCGCCTGCCGGCGAAGGCGTTTCTGCAGTTTGTTCTGATTGACCGAAAGAGTGCCCATAGCCCTTGAAATCCGCGCGGTGTGTCGAAAAAGGCGGCTATTTTACGCACAAACCGAGCGGGGTGGGAGTGGAGCGGACGGATGCGGGCTTGCCGGCGGGGCTTTTGCTGCACTCAAGCGGGCAAGCCCGCTCCCACAAGGCCTTGGCAGTCCCTGAAACGCTGATCCCGTGGGTACGGGCTTGCCCGCGAAGCCCTCTGGGGTACTTCACCAAATGCTACAACGCGATTACAGCCACGACCGACAGTGCGATTTGCTCTAAAACCCCGGTTTTATTGGCCCCAGCCCTTTCTATACTGCGACATAAGGTCGCAGACATATCCAGACCTCCGATTACTCTGGCCGTCTGTCCCGGCGCTCCGTTTGGGGGGCGATGGTAATAACGAAAGGAGTGACTGAGATGATCCATCACGTTGTGGGACTGTTCACCCATCCTGATCAGGAATGGCGGGAGATTCGTGGCGACGCCGAGGAAAGCATCGGCCACATGTACCTCACCCACACCCTGATTCTTGCCGCGATCCCTGCGGTCTCCGCCTTTATCGGCACCACCCGGGTCGGCTGGGTCATCGGCAACCGGGCGCCGGTCATGCTGACCCAGGAAAGCGCGATCTGGATGACCATCATGTCCTACCTGGCCATGCTTGCCGGGGTGGCGGTGATGGGCGCGTTCATCCACTGGATGGCCCGCACCTACGACGCCAACCCCACTCTGTCGCGTTGCGTCGCCTTTGCCACTTACACCGCCACCCCGCTGTTCATCGGCGGCCTGGCAGCGCTCTACCCGCACATGTGGCTGGGCATGATCGTCGGCACGGCGGCGATCTGCTACACCGTCTATCTGCTGTACGTCGGCCTGCCGACGTTCATGAACATACCTTCGGACGAAGGTTTCCTGTTCTCCAGCTCGGTACTGGCCGTCGGGCTGGTCGTGCTGGTGGCGATCATGGCCTTCACCGTGGTCGTCTGGGGCCTGGGAGTGGGCCCGGTCTATACCAACTGAATAACCAGAAAACTGCCGACACGGGCCGCCGCAAGGCGGCCTCTTCATGTCGGCACGACCATTCGGCGCCTGACGGATTCGGAATCGCCGGGGTTTGCGGCATACTCCACGTCTCTGGAGAGATGTACAGCATGCCCGAGCAACTCAATACCCGCGTCGAAGACTGTTTCCTGCAAGCCGAATCCTTTTTCAAACGATCCTTCAAACGCCCCACCATCAGTCTCAAGCTGCGGGGCCAGAAAGCCGGTGTCGCCCACCTGCACGAGAACCTGCTGCGCTTCAACCCACAGTTGTACCGGGAGAACAGCGAGGACTTCCTGCGCCAGACCGTACCCCACGAGGTCGCCCACCTGATTGCCCACCAACTGTTCGGCGACCGTATCCAGCCCCATGGCGAGGAATGGCAACTGATCATGCGCGGCGTCTATGAACTGCCGCCCAACCGCTGCCACACCTATGAAGTGCAACGGCGCAGCGTGACCCGCTACATCTATCGCTGCCCCTGTGCCGACAGTGATTTCCCCTTCTCGGCCCAACGCCATCGGCTGGTAGGCCAGGGGCGCCGTTATCTGTGTCGGCGCTGCCGGCAGACGCTGGTGTTCAGTGGCGAGGTCCGCGTCGAGTAATCGGCAGGACCAACACCGGCCCTTGTGGAAGCGGGCTTGCCCGCGAAAAAGCCGGCACGGCCCCTCCCCTGGCTCAGCCCAGCACACCCGCCCTGCGCAACGCCACGATCCCCTCGTCGCTGTAGCCCAGCCCACGCAATACTTCATCCCCATGTTCGCCCACGCCGGCCCCGATATGCCTGGGCTGCGGCAACCCCTGGGAAAACTTCAGCGGACACGCCATCTGCGCCTGGCTGCCGCCCTCTCCACGTGGCACCTGCACCACGGCGCCCCGGGCCTTCAGTTGCGGGTGCTCGACCGCCTCGGCCAGATCCAGCACCGGTTCGACGCAGGCATCGATGCCGGCAAACAACCCGCACAACGCCTGGTAGTCATGCTTCTCGAACTCCTCTTGCAACTGCTGCTTGAGCCACTGTTGTCGCGCAGGGTCGGGCGACAGCCCATGGCGGGCCAGTTCCGGACGCCCCAGCACGCCACAGAACGCATTCATGAAGTTCGGTTCCAGACTGCCGACAGAAAACCAGCGCCCGTCACGACTGCGGTAATAGTCATAGAAACTGCCACCATTGAGCACTTGCGTCTCCCGTCCCGGCTCGACGCCACAGGCCAGAAAACCGGCGCCAGCCAAGGCATTCAGACTGAACGCGCAATCGGTCATGCTCACGTCGACGTACTGCCCCTGCCCCGTCTGCTGCCGGGCGATCACCGCCGCCAGCAAGCCGACCACCCCGTGCAGGGAGCCCCCCGCCACATCCGCCACCTGCATTGCCAACGGCAAGGGCCCGCCCTGCGCCCGCCCGGTGTAGCTGGCCAGCCCCGACAATGCCAGGTAGTTGATGTCATGCCCGGCGCGATCACGATAGGGCCCGGTCTGACCGTAGCCGGTGATCGCCACGTAGATCAGCCGCGGATTGAGGCGCTTGAGCGCTTCATAGCCCAGGCCCAGGCGATCCATCACACCGGGACGGAATTGCTCCAGCAGGATGTCGTACTCGAGCACCAGTCGATGAACGATCGCCCGCGCTTGGGCCTGCTTGAGATCCAGGGCCAGGCTGCGTTTGTTGCGATTGAGATAGGCATGGCTGGCGGCAACACCCTGGTCGTGAGGGGGCAGCACCCGCAACAGATCCTGGCGCGTGGGCGATTCGATGCGCAGGACCTCGGCGCCCATGTCCGCCAGCAACAACGAGGCGAACGGCCCCGGCAGCAGCGTCGAGAAATCGAGAATCTTCAGCGAGGCCAGCGGGCCCGCTGCCGGCACTTGCACGGTCTCTTGCACGGATTCCCGCATAGCCACCTACCTGATCAGCGCGATGCCTCAAAGACTAGGCAGCCGATGGCTCGACGGCAATTACCACAACGCTCGGGAAGACTGACGCAAACGCTCATCGACAGGCATGAAAAAACCCATCCGAGGATGGGTTCTTTCAACTTGCGCAGAGGCTTACTTGACGTTTGGCGCCTGGCCTTCGGCCACGCCCAGGTCGTCCAGGGTGCGCTCGTCTTCGATCGCGCGACCACCGGAAGCCAGTTCCGCGTGCAGCTTGTCTTCGTCCAGTTCCTTGACCCACTTGGCCACGACCACGGTCGCCACCGCGTTGCCCACCAGGTTGGTCAGGGCACGGGCTTCGGACATGAAGCGGTCGATACCCAGGATCAGCGCCAGGCCGGCAACCGGCAGGTGGCCGACGGCGGACAGGGTGGCGGCCAGTACGATGAAACCACTGCCGGTCACGCCAGCAGCGCCCTTGGAGGACAGCAGCAGCACCAGCAGCAGGGTGATCTGGTGAGTGATATCCATGTGGGTGTCGGTCGCCTGGGCGATGAACACGGCCGCCATGGTCAGGTAGATCGAGGTACCGTCGAGGTTGAACGAGTAGCCGGTTGGAATCACCAGGCCCACGACCGATTTCTTCGCGCCCAGGCGCTCCATCTTCACCAGCATGCGTGGCAGAGCCGATTCCGAGGAGGAAGTCCCCAGTACGATCAGCAGTTCCTCACGGATGTAGCGAACCAGCTTCAGCACGCTGAAACCGTGGGCACGGCAGATGGCGCCCAGTACCAGCAGCACGAACAGCACGCAGGTGATGTAGAAGCAGATCATCAGCTGGCCGAGTTGCACCAGCGAGCCCACGCCGTAGGCGCCGATGGTGAAGGCCATGGCACCCAGCGCGCCCAGTGGCGCCAGTTTCATGATCATGTTGATGATGTTGAACATCGCGTGGGCGAAGCGATCGATCAGGTCCAGCAGCGGACGGCCGTAGTCGCCCAGGCGATGCAGGGCGAAGCCGAAGATCACCGAGAACATCAGCACCTGCAGGATGTCGCCGTTGGCGAAGGCACCGACGATGGTGTTCGGGATCACGTTCAGGATGAAGCCGACCACGCTCTGGTCCGCACCGGCAGTGACGTAGGCAGCGACTTTCTTGGCGTCCAGGGTGGCGACGTCGATGTGCATGCCGTTGCCCGGCTGGACAACGTTGACCACGATCAGGCCGATCAGCAAAGCGAGGGTCGAGACGATTTCAAAGTAGAGCAGTGCATAACCACCGGTCTTGCCGACCGATTTCATGCTTTGCATGCCAGCGATACCGCTGACCACGGTGCAGAAGATGATGGGGGCGATGACCATTTTGATCAGCTTGATAAAGCCGTCACCCAGTGGCTTGAGGGCCACGCCGGTCTGTGGGTAGAAATGGCCGAGCAGGATACCGATAGCGATCGCTACGATGACCTGGAAATACAGCGATTTGTACAGTGGCTGACGAGTCGTCATTGCAAAGTTCCTCAAGAGATCACCCAGCTGTCATCCATCTGACAGATGCGCAACCTGAAGCACGAACCCTCCTGCACCGGAGGGATTTGTTGTTTGTCGAACTGCGTGGGCAGACCATTCCCCTATCGCAAAGCGCGTGCCACTTTCGGAAAATTCCGTCAAAGCCTTTAGCCATCAGGCTTTCAGTCGTTTTCTGTCAGCCAGCCCTTACAGAATAGATGGCGGATTTCCGCCCTTCCACTGTCAGCAGCCATGGATTTTGGCGGATATCCGCCTTGTTCCGCGTCAACATCCCTGACTAAGATCCGCCATTCAACGGACATGGACCGCCCCATGCGTGAACGCAGCATCGCCAGCCACTTTGCCAATGCCGCCCTGGATGGCGCACGTCGCCGGGGCTACGCCTACTCGGGCTTGCTGCAACGACTGGGCATCGCCCCGGAGCTGTTGAGCGAACCCAAGGCACGCCTGGCCCCGGAGCAGTTCACCCAGTTGCTGCAAGGCCTGTGGCTGGAACTGGATGACGAATACCTGGGGTTCGGCCAGAGTCGCAGCCAGCGCGGCACCTTCGCCATGATGTGCCACGCGCTGATCCATTGCAGCAACCTGGAAAAGGCCCTCAACCGCGGGTTGCTGTTCTACCGGCTGTTTCCCGAAGGGCCGCTGCTGAGTCTTGCGCGCGAGGGCGACAAGGTCCGGCTGAGCCTGGATGCCTCGAATCTCTGGGACCCGGAACATTTCCTCTGCGAATGCCTGCTGGTGATCTGGCATCGCCTCGGCAGTTGGCTGGTCGGCCAGCGCATCCGCCTGGAACAGGCCACTTTCCACTACCCGCGTCCCGCCCATGCCAGCGAGTACGACCTGCTGTTCCCCTGCCCGCTGGAATTCTGCGCCCCCACCAGCAGCCTGCTCTTCAGCAGCCGTTACCTGGGCATGCCGTTGTTGCAGGACGAACGGACCCTCAAGCAGTTTCTGCGGCGGGCCCCGGCCGACCTGCTGGCCCGCCCCGATGACGGCGACAGCCTGAGCAGTCAATTGCGCCGCCTGCTCAGCCGCGACGCCAGCCGCTGGCCGGACCTGGAGGCCGTCGCCCAGCATCTGCACATCAGTGCCCAGACCCTGCGACGGCATCTGCGCGAGGAAGGCACCCGCTTCCAGGAGCTCAAGGATCAACTGCGGCGGGATATCGCCATCTACCATCTGGGCCGTAACGACCTGTCGTTGCAACAGATTGCCGAGCAACTGGGGTTCTCCGAGCCCTCGGCGTTTCACCGGGCATTCAAGAAGTGGACCGGCCTGACCCCGGGCGCCTACCGCGCCCAGGAGTTGTAGGCCATCAGGGCGTCGGGAAGTGGATGCGGAAAGATGCCCCGCCCAGGGGTGAGTCACCCAGGGTCAGCTCGGCGTCGTAGCTTTCGATGATGTCCTTGACCACTGCCAGGCCGATCCCCTGCCCCGGATGCTGGCGATCCAGACGTTCGCCGCGCTGGAGAATCCGCGCCCGCTGGTCCGGCGGCACCCCGGGGCCATCGTCCTCGACATACACCTCGATCCCCTGCAAACCACGGCGCAGGCTGATGCGCACCTGGCTCAGGCATAGCCGGTAGGCGTTTTCCAGCAGGTTGCCGAGCAGTTCCAGCAGGGCGCCCTGCTCGATCGGCACATGGCTGAACTCGGGCACATCGATGTCGACCCGCACCCGCTTGTCACGGTAGACCTTGTCCAGGGTGCTGCAGAGGCTGTCGAGCACCGGCCGCAGCTCGACCTGATGTCGCACCAGGCCGCTCTTGCGCAGGCTGGCGCGCTGCAACTGGTAGCTGATCTGCTGGTTCATGCGCTCGATCTGGCTTTGCAGGATCCACGCCTGGTCGCGGTCCTGCGGACGCTGCGCCATCCCCTCACTGACACCTTGCAGCACCGCCAGCGGCGTTTTCAGGCTGTGGGCCAGGTCGTCCAGGGAATCGCGATAGCGGCTGCGCTGCTCGCGCTCGCTACGCAGCAGGCGGTTGAGGGAGCCGGTCAGGCGCAACAGCTCGCGCGGATGCTCCTCGCTGAGGCTCTGCAGTTCACCGCTTTCGATCTCGTCCAGTTCCTGGCTCAGCCGCCGCAACGCCCGCAGGCCCCAGGTCAGACCGATCCACAGCAACGCCAACAGCACCGACAGCGCCGCGCCGAAGCCCAGGTAGAGCTTCTCGCGCAGGCCGGCGAGGGTCATCTTGTATTCACGCATCGGCTGCAGGGCGACGAAGCTGTAGGCCGCGCTCTTGCCGCCCAGCAGCTTGACCTCGACGTCATAGACGAAGAACTCGTTGCCGTTGTCTTCGCGGATCTTCGCGAATTCGTTGCCCCGGCCGTCATAACGCGGTTTGTAGTTGATGTTCTCTTCCTGGGTCGCCCGCGAGCGCCAGACCAGGCGACCGTCGCGGTCGTAGATATAACCGAGCAGGCGACTGTCCGGCAGGTTGAACTGCTCGTCGGGCAGCAGGGTGGGCATCTGCAGTTGCTTCTTGTTGTCCACCCGCGCCGCGGAAATCAGCGTGGTGACATCCGAGGCCAGCCGCTGCTCGATAGCGTCCTGCAAGGCCAGACTGAAGGCCCCCTGCATCGCGGGCAGCAGCGCCAGCATGAACAGAATCGCCAGGGTCGTGGCGGCCAGCATCAGCCGCACCCGTAGCGAACGAATCATCGGCAGCGCTCGTTGAACATGTAGCCCAGGCCACGCACGGTATCGATCGGCTTGAAGCCGACCGGCCCCTCCAGCTTGCGCCGCAGGCGACCGACCAGCACCTCGATCACGTTCGGATCACGCTCATCGTCATCCGGGTACAACTGTTCCATCAGACGGTCCTTGGCGACCACCTGCTGATGGTGGCGCATCAGGTACTCGAGGATCCGGTACTCATAGGCCGTCAGGGCCAGCGGCTGCTCATCGAGCGAGGCCTGCTTGCGGTTGAGGTCGAGCAACAGGGGACCGGCGGTAATGGTCGACTGGGTAAAGCCGCTGGAGCGCCGCAGCAAGGCGTTCATCCGCGCCTCCAGCTCCTCGAACTGGAAAGGCTTGACCACATAGTCATCGGCCCCGGCGGCCAGCCCCTCGACCTTGTCCTGCCAATTGCCGCGAGCGGTCAGGATCAGGATCGGGAAGGCCTTGCCACGGGTGCGCAACTGGCGGATCAGGTCCAGCCCGCCCATGCCGGGCAGGCCAAGATCGATCACCGCCAGGTCATGATTGAACTGTTCGGTCTGGTACAGCGCCTCATCGGCATTGCCCACCGCCTCGACCACATGGCCGCTGTCGGTCAGCCGGGTCTGCAAGTGATGGCGCAGCAACGCCTCATCTTCTACCACCAGCAACTTCATAACGCTCTCCAACGATACGGGCATTGCATCACCACTAACGGTAACTCAGTTCTGCCAAAGTGTTTCGTAAAAGATACGGCCAACCAGCACTTGCAAACCCGGCGCATCATCACCGTTACAGGGTACCCAAGTGGCCCTGAACTCCCCCTGAACACAGCCCGAATCGAATTCGCCACTATCCAGCCCCGGCCCGAGCCGGCAGAATGTCCGGCATGAATCCACCCCATATCCTCCCCGCCTGCTGCACACCACTCGACGACCATTGGCCGCTGCCCGTGGCCGTGCCCCACAGCGTGCTGCTGGGCACCCACTTCGACCCGACACGACTGGCGCCGGACGACTTCCAGCGCAGCCGGATCGCGGCGCCGGCGAGTATCCAGCGCTCAGTTGCCAAGCGCCAGGCCGAATTCCTCGCCGGTCGCATCTGCGCCCGCGCCGCGCTGTTGAAGCTGGACGGCACCGACTGCGTACCGGCCATCGGGGAAGACCGCGCGCCCGTCTGGCCAGGCCATACCTGTGGCTCGATCACCCATGGCACCGGGCGGGCCGCCGCCATCGTCGCCGACAAACAGCACTGGCGCGGCCTGGGGATGGACCTGGAAAACCTGTTGCCCCACGAACGGGCCGAACGCCTGGCCGGCGAAATCCTCACGCCGGACGAGTTGCAACGCCTGGCGGCCGGCCCCGCCGAACGGGTCTCCCTGGCGGTGACCCTGACCTTCTCGGTCAAGGAAAGCCTGTTCAAGGCGCTGTACCCGCTGGTACTGCAGCGTTTCTATTTCGAGCATGCCGAAGTGCTGGAGTGGGACACACGGGGGCAGGTGCGGATGCGCCTGCTGACCGACCTCTCCGGCGAATGGCGCCAGGGTACCGAGCTGGATGCCCAGTACGTGGTGCAAGGGGAACATCTGCTGAGCCTGGTCAGCATTGCGGCCTGAATCCGGCGGTGCTCCTCAGACTTTCTCCTGATGCCGCGGCCAGCTCAGGCTGAAACAGGCCCCGCCCAGGTTCTTGCTCTTGCCGATCAGCGCCCGCCCATCGTGCCAGTGAATGATCCGCCGGACGATCGACAACCCCAGCCCATGCCCGCCCGAAGCCCGCGTACGGCTGTTGTCCAGGCGCATGAACGGGGTGAAGATCCGTTCCCAGGCACTCTCCGGTACGCCGGGACCGTCATCCTCGACATCGATCCGGCAACGCAGTTGCCCCACCTGGTAACTGATGCTGACCTGGGACTGCGCATGGCGCATGGCATTCGTGACCAGGTTCTGCAGCGCCCGGTGCAGGTAGCGCGGCTCGGCCTCGACCCAGGCGTCGTCACAGTCTGCCGCCGACAGGCAGATGCCCCGTGAAACCCGGACCTCGGCGCGCAACGGCGCCAGTTCGCCGATCACCTGGTTGACCATGGCATCGAGATCGATACGCTGAAAGTTCAGCGCCGGCGAGCCCTGCTCCAGCCGCGCATAGGTGAGCATCTCATCCACCAGGCGATCCAGGTCCTGGATATCGTTGTCCATCCCTTCCAGGTATTTGACGCGGGCCTGCTCGGTGGCCGCGTCCCCGACCATTTCCAGGCCGAAACGCAGGCGCGCCACCGGCGTACGCAGCTCATGGGAGACCGCCCGCACCAGCTCGCGCTGGATCATCAGCGAACGTTGCAGGTGTTCGGCCATGTCATTGAAGGCCCCGGCCAGGCGCCCGATGGAATCCGCACCGCCGGCCGGGACGCGGGTTTCCAGGCTGCCCTGGGCGATTCGCGTGGCGGCCGAGGCCAGGCCACGCAAGCGCCGCTCCAACTGGCGGACCAGCAGGTAGACGATCAGGCCGATCAGGCTCAGCCCCAGCACCGCGATCAGCACCAGCCACTGCGGCGGATAAGGGTTCATCTGGTACAGCGGGCCGATCTCCAGGACCCAGGGCGTTCCCGCCACCCCGGCAAATACCCGGATCGAATCACCGCCCTTGCCCAGGGCCATGACCGTATCACCCTCGGTGATGCGCCGGCGCTGGTCCTCATCCATGTCCGCCCGGTCGAGCCCCACCAGGCGCATGTCGAAGCCGAAGCCCTTGTCCGTCTGCAAGGCGGCCAGGCGGGCCGGCTGCTCGGCGACCGGGTAGCGCACCAGCTCATCGGCCAGCAGATAAATGGTGGCCCGCGCCAGTTGCTCGCTGATCTGCTGGACGTCCCCGGCCAGCAGCAACTGCTCCTGCTCACTGATCAGGCGGTAGACCCGCGCGGCATGCGGGCCGCTCTGTACCACCAGGGCCTGGCCGCGCAGCACACGGGTGCGCTGCCCGAGATCGAGGCCGGCGGCACTGATCGACTGCAGCGACAGCGGGATACCCAGCAGGCGCTCCCACACCACCAGGGCCCGACGACGCTCGATGTCGGCCATCGGCTGCAGGTTGTCGGCCATCAGTGAAAAGGTCCCGTGGGCCAGCCGCTCGCGGTACTGCTCGCCACGTACCTCGTTGAGCAGGTGAAAGGCCAGCACGCCAAGCAGCGCCACCAGCACCAGGGCGGCACACATGCCGCCATAGATGCGCAGGAAGATCGAGTTCACAGGACCCGTTCTGCCGCCGCTTCCGGCACGAACAGATAGCCCTTGCTGCGAATGGTCTTGATCAGCCGCGGGTGTTCGGGGTCATCACCGATCTTCGGGCGGATGCGCGAAATGCGCACATCGATGGAGCGGTCCTGGCCGTCGTAGCCGATCCCCCTCAGCGCGGTGAAGATCTCTTCCCGGGACAGAATCCGCCCGGCGTTGGCCACCAGCAGCCACAGCAGGTCGAATTCGGCACTGGTCAGTTCGATGCCGGCCTGGTCCAACCAGGCCTCGCGCAGGGCCTCATCGATCACCAGCGGGCCGAACTGGAGGCGGCGGACCGGCGGCGTGGCGCTCTCGGACGGCTCGCTGCGCCGCAGCAACGCCTGGATCCGCGCCAGCAGCAGGCGCGGGCGTACGGGCTTGCAGACGTAGTCGTCGGCGCCCAGGTCCAGGCCCTGGATCTGGTCGAGGTCGTCGGTACGCGCGGTGAGCATGAGGATCACCCCGTCATACGTATCACGGACCCTGCGGCAGATGCTCAGGCCGTCCTCGCCGGGCAGCATCAGGTCGAGGATCACCAGGTCCGGCTGCTCGCGCACGATCCGCTCGACCGCCAGGGCGCCGTTGCCCTCGATGGAAACCCGCAAGCCATTGCCCTCGAGGTACTCGCGGGTCAGTTCGGCCAGACGCTCGTCATCCTCGACTATCAATACCTGCCAGGCCTCTTGCTCCACGGGCTACCTCTACGTACGCATATCGGTTGGGAAAGGCTCCGCCCGTCTTTTTGTAATGATTCGGGCGGATGATCAAAGCATGTGACCGGCCGATTGTAGCAACGGTGCGGCAATAGCACACAGGCTTGAATCAGCACTCGGTAACAGGCTTTTTCTGTGATAGGGTTCGCGCCCGCAAAAATCCGTCACGGACGTTTGCAGGCGGTAAAAAACAGTGACAAACGGTCCGATGCAGTGCTGCTGCGGCCTACGCGCGACTTCAGCCTTTCATACACAAATTACGCACAGTCTTATCCACAGGTAGTCCGTTGCAATCCCCCCCAAAAACGCATTATCTTGTACCCCCGTGGAAAAAAAACCCTACATCTAGGGTTTCTCCACCTCAAGCCCCAACATATTTCGGACGAAAAACTCAAGCTTTTTTCTTGCTCCCGAGGGGTTGAACTAAACAGATTTTTCGAAGACCAAACCGCGCCTGCGGATGGCAGCCTTTTCCCCCTGTTGCGCGGGAAAACGGTACGGGTGTTGCAGTAGCAAGCTGTCAACCACCAGGAATTCGGCAGCGGGTCGCTGACCCGCCGCCAGCGAAACTTCGGCAAGGAAGCGGAGCCAAAAGCCCCCTTCCTACTGTCCCGAAGTGGTTATGCCCGACGACACTCGTCGGTTGTAGTGCTTCAGGACGGAACGGTGGGCACCGTCATGGTGCCCAAACAAACATAAAGAACGTGGAGACACCCATGCAAACCGACACAACTCGCGAGAACCCGCAGGGCACTGTGCCGCAGGCTTCCGATTCGAATCTGGATCTGTCCGCCACCGCGCCAGGCCAACTGCGCGTGATCAAGCGTAACGGCACTGTCGTTCCTTACACCGATGACAAGATCACCGTCGCCATCACCAAAGCGTTCCTTGCAGTTGAAGGCGGCACCGCCGCTGCCTCGTCGCGCATTCACGACACCGTGGCGCGCCTGACCGAACAGGTCACCGCCACCTTCAAGCGCCGCATGCCTTCGGGCGGCACCATCCACATCGAGGAAATCCAGGACCAGGTCGAACTGGCCCTGATGCGTGCCGGCGAGCAGAAAGTCGCCCGCGACTACGTGATCTACCGTGACTCGCGTGCCAAGGAACGCGCCACCCGCGCGCCGGCCGAAGAGCCGGTCAACGCTCACCCGTCGATTCGCATCACCCGCGCCGACGGCAGCCTCGCCCCACTGGACATGGGCCGCCTGAGCACCATCGTCAGCGAAGCCTGCGAAAGCCTGGAAGAGGTCGACGGCGACCTGATCCAGCGCGAAACCCTGAAGAACCTCTACGACGGCGTGGCCCTCAAAGACGTCAACACCGCCCTGGTGATGACCGCCCGCACCCTGGTGGAGCGCGAGCCGAACTACTCGTTCGTGACCGCCCGCCTGCTGATGGACACCCTGCGCGCCGAAGCCCTGGGCTTCCTCGGCGTGGCCGAAAGCGCCACCCACCACGAGATGGCCGACCTGTACGCCAAGGCCCTGCCGGCTTACGTCGCCAAGGGCATCGAGTTCGAACTGCTGAACCCGGTACTGGCCGAGTTCGACCTGGAGAAGCTGGGCAAGGCGATCAACCACGAGCGCGACCAGCAGTTCACCTACCTGGGCCTGCAGACCCTGTACGACCGTTACTTCATCCACAAGGACGGTATCCGCTTCGAACTGCCGCAGATCTTCTTCATGCGCGTGGCCATGGGCCTGGCGATCGAAGAGAAGCAGCGTGAAGAGCGCGCCATCGAGTTCTACAACCTGCTGTCGTCCTTCGACTACATGGCTTCCACCCCGACCCTGTTCAACGCCGGTACCCTGCGTCCACAGCTGTCGAGCTGCTACCTGACCACCGTGCCGGACGACTTGTCGGGCATCTACGGCGCGATCCACGACAACGCCATGCTGTCGAAATTCGCCGGCGGCCTGGGCAACGACTGGACACCGGTCCGCGCGCTGGGTTCGTACATCAAGGGCACCAACGGCAAGTCCCAGGGCGTCGTGCCGTTCCTGAAAGTGGTCAACGACACCGCCGTGGCGGTCAACCAGGGCGGCAAGCGCAAGGGCGCGGTCTGTGCCTACCTGGAAACCTGGCACATGGACATCGAAGAGTTCATCGAGCTGCGCAAGAACACCGGTGACGATCGTCGTCGTACCCACGACATGAACACCGCCAACTGGATCCCCGACCTGTTCATGAAGCGTGTCTTCGACGACGGCAAGTGGACCCTGTTCTCGCCATCGGAAGTGCCGGACCTGCACGACCTGACCGGCAAGGCCTTCGAAGAGCGCTACGAGTACTATGAAGCCCTGACCGAGTACAACAAGATCAAGCTGTTCAAGGTGGTCCAGGCCAAGGATCTGTGGCGCAAGATGCTCTCGATGCTGTTCGAGACCGGCCACCCATGGCTGACCTTCAAGGACCCGTGCAACCTGCGCAGCCCGCAGCAGCACGTAGGCGTGGTCCACAGCTCGAACCTGTGCACCGAGATCACCCTGAACACCAACAAGGACGAAATCGCCGTCTGCAACCTGGGCTCGATCAACCTGCCGAACCACATCGTCAACGGCAAGTTGGACACCGCCAAGCTGCAGCGCACCGTGAACACCGCCGTACGCATGCTCGATAACGTCATCGACATCAACTACTACTCGGTGCCACAGGCGAAGAACTCCAACCTCAAGCACCGTCCGGTCGGCCTGGGCATCATGGGCTTCCAGGACGCGCTGTACCTGCAGCACATCCCTTACGGTTCCGATGCGGCCGTGCAGTTCGCCGACCAGTCGATGGAAGCGGTGAGCTACTACGCGATCCAGGCTTCCTGCGACCTGGCCGACGAGCGTGGCGCCTACGAGACCTTCCAGGGCTCGCTGTGGTCCAAGGGCATCCTGCCGCTGGATTCGCAACAGATCCTGATCGAGGCCCGTGGCCAGAAGTACATCGATGTCGACCTGAACGAAACCCTGGACTGGGCGCCGGTACGTGCCCGCGTGCAGAAAGGTATCCGCAACTCGAACATCATGGCCATCGCACCGACCGCGACTATCGCCAACATCACCGGCGTATCGCAGTCGATCGAACCGACCTACCAGAACCTGTACGTTAAATCGAACCTGTCGGGCGAATTCACCGTGATCAACCCGTACCTGGTTCGCGACCTGAAGGCCCGCGGCCTGTGGGACTCGGTGATGATCAACGACCTGAAGTACTACGACGGTTCGGTACAACAGATCGAGCGTATTCCACAGGAGCTCAAGGCGCTCTATGCGACCGCGTTCGAAGTGGAAACCAAGTGGATCGTCGACGCCGCCAGCCGTCGCCAGAAGTGGATCGACCAGGCTCAGTCGCTGAACCTGTACATCGCCGGCGCCTCGGGCAAGAAGCTGGACGTGACCTACCGCATGGCCTGGTACCGTGGCCTGAAGACCACCTACTACCTCCGTGCCCTGGCCGCGACCAGCACCGAGAAGTCGACCATCAACACCGGCAAGCTGAACGCTGTTTCCAGCGGCGGCAACCACGGCGACGACTCGGTCCTGGCAGCTCCCGCTGCGGCGGCTGCGCCAGCCGGCCCGGCTCCAGTACCGAAGGCTTGCGCCATCGACGAGCCGGATTGCGAAGCTTGCCAATAAGTAAGCAAAGCCGGTGAGCGCCTAACGGCGCGAGCCTGAGAAACCCCCGCCAGGTCCTGGATCTGGCGGGGGTTTTCTTTTGCCCATTGGGAATTTTCACAAGCCATGAAAAACGGCCCCCCCGGTGATAAGCCGGGAGTGCCGTTTTTTACCTCAGAAAAGCCCCTGACTGCGGACTTCGCTTATTGCCTGTCAAACCGGAAGGGTGAACGACTCTCCATTATTGGTGTAGAACAGCTCGATCGTGTTACTGCCGCTGTACCAGTCCTTCAGGAAAACCCCCGAGTCCAGGTTGCCATTCTTCACGTCGGTCGCCGAGAAGATATAGGCCCCCAGGTCCGTCCTGACGACCTGGACATCACTGACACTCTGGATGTTCTTCAGTGTCACCGTATCGACACCCGAGGTACCGGTGTCGAGGATGGCCACCATGGTTTTCGAGTAGACGATATAGGCATCGCCGCCTTCACCACCGTAAGCGTCTCCGGAGTTGTGCAGGTTGAGCGTGTCGAAGCCTTCTCCCCCGTGAAGCTCATAGCCATAACCGAGACCACTCAGGGTATCGTTGCCATCACCTCCGATAGCGACACCGGAATACACAGTGATGTTGTCGCTGCCGGCCTCGCCATACAGGATGCTTCCGGCATCGTTGGTGCTGCTGACCATGGTGTCGTTGCCATTGCCGCCGTAGAGCATGTCGGCTTGGGCAGTATTCAGGCCCGATGCCGGTTTCACAGCCGAGGTATCGGTACTGGTGCCACCATAGATGAAGTCGTTGCCGTCCCCGCCGTAGATGGTGTCGTTACCCGCGCCGCCTTCCAGCCTGTTGGAATAGGCGTTGCCAGTCAGCGTGTCATCGAAGTCCGAGCCCATCAGGTTGTCGATGTTGTTGAGCACATCGCCCTGGGCATCGCCACCGGAAGCGGTGCCGTTTTGCAGGTCGATCTGGACTGCATCGCTGCTGGTCAGGTACCAGGCTCCGTCCCCACGTCCCATACCGTTGAAGGTATCGGCACCCACTCCGCCAATGAAGTTTTCGGCATTGGCCAGGCTGCCAGTGAAGGTATCGGCCTGGTCAGTACCCTGGAAAATCTCGATGGAAGTGTAGGTGTCGCCTGCGGCGATTCCAGTCAGCACGGGTGTGCTCAGGTCGAGCACAATGCCGGAAGTCTCGCTGGCGAAGCTAAGCATGTCCATGCCGGCGCCTCCATCGAAACGATCAGCACCAGCGCCGCCGATGAAGACGTCGCCATAACTGGAACCCTGGATCACCTCGATGCTCTCATAGGTGTCGCCAGCCGCAATCCCGGTATGGATCCCCGTCTTGGTATTGATCGTCACACCCTGGCTGCTGTCACCGTAGCTGACCGTGTCGGTACCGATACCACCGATGAAATGGTCGGCACCGGCACCGCCGTACAGTACATCGTTACCGGTGCCGCCAGTGATGATGTTGTCCGAAGCATTGCCGCGGCCAGTGAAGTTGCCTGTACCGATGTAGGTCAGGCGCTCGACGTTGGCTGCCAGGCTCAGGCTGCTCAGCGCAGTCTTGACCTCGTCGTCGCCACCATCTGCCAACTCGACCACCGACACGCCCGTGCCGTTGACGAAGTAGGTGTCGTTGCCCTGCCCGCCCACCAGGCTGTGCCCGGAGGTCTGGGCCGTGAGGGAGTCATCGAAGGCCGAGCCGATCACCCGCTCGAAGTTGCTCAGGCGGTCGCCCTGGGCATCACCGCCAGCACTGACCGAGCCGTTGACCAGGCTGACCGTCACCGCCTCCGAGGAACCTGAGTAGTCGATGGTATCGACGCCACCGGCACCGTCGAACTGGTCCGCCGCTGCGCCACTGATGAAGGTGTCGCCATAGCTGGAGCCCTGGATCGTCTCGATCCCCACATAGGTATCGCCTTCGGCGATACCCGTGTTGATCCCGGTCTTGGTGTTGATCACCACGGCAGTGTTGCTGTCGCCGTAACTGGCGGTATCCGCGCCCGCACCACCGATGAACTGGTCGGCGCCGGCACCGCCGTACAGCAGGTCGTTGCCGGTGCCACCGGTGATGATGTTGTCCGACGCGTTACCATAACCGGTGAAGCTACCACCGCCCACATAGGTCAGCCGTTCAACGTTGGCCGCCAGGCTCAGGCTGCTCAGGGTAGTCTTGACTTCATCGTCACCTTCACCAGCCGCTTCGACCACCGACACACCCGTGCCGTTGACGAAGTAGGTGTCGTTGCCCTGCCCGCCCACCAGGCTGTGCCCGGAGGTCTGGGCCGTGAGGGAGTCATCGAAGGCCGAGCCGATCACCCGCTCGAAGTTGCTCAGGCGGTCGCCCTGGGCATCACCGCCCGCACCGACCGAACCGTTGACCAGGCTGACCGTCACCGCCTCCGAGGAGCCCGAGTAGTCGATGATATCGACGCCACCGGCACCGTCGAACTGATCCGCCGCTGCGCCACTGATGAAGGTGTCGCCATAGCTGGAGCCCTGGATCGTCTCGATCCCCACATAGGTATCGCCTTCGGCGATACCCGTGTTGATCCCGGTCTTGGTGTTGATCACCACGGCAGTGTTGCTGTCGCCGTAGCTGGCGGTATCCGTGCCCGCACCACCAATGAACTGGTCGGCGCCGGCACCGCCGTACAGCAGGTCGTTGCCCGCACCGCCGGTAATGATGTTGTCCAAGCCATTGCCGTACCCGGTGAAGCTGCCGCTGCCGACATAGGTCAGGCGCTCGACGTTGGCCGCCAGGCTCAGGCTGTTGACTGTGGTTCTGATTTCATCGTCACCTTCGCCAGCCGCTTCGACCACCGACACGCCCGTGCCGTTGACGAAGTAGGTGTCGTGCCCCACGCCACCCACCAGGCTGTGCCCGGAAGTCTGCGCGGTCAGCGCATCGTCAAACGCCGAACCGATCACCCGTTCGAAGTTGCTCAGGCGGTCGCCCTGGGCGTCACCGCCCGCACCGACCGAGCCGTTGACCAGGCTGACGCTCACCGCTGCCGAAGAAGCCGAATAGTCGATGGTGTCGGTACCGCCAGCCCCATCGAACTGGTCTGCCGCAGAACCACTGATAAAGGTATCGTTGTAGCTGGAACCCTGGATCGTCTCGATCCCCACATAAGTATCGCCTTCGGCGATACCGGTGTTGATCCCGGTCTTGGTGTTGATCACCACGGCAGTGTTGCTGTCGCCGTAGCTGGCGGTATCCGTGCCCGCACCACCAATGAACTGGTCGGCGCCGGCGCCACCGTACAGCAGGTCGTTGCCCGCACCGCCGGTAATGATGTTGTCCAAGCCATTGCCGTACCCGGTGAAGCTGCCGCTGCCGACATAGGTCAGGCGCTCGACGTTGGCCGCCAGGCTCAGGCTGTTGACTGTGGTTCTGATTTCATCGTCACCTTCGCCAGCCGCTTCGACCACCGACACGCCCGTGCCGTTGACGAAGTAGGTGTCGTTCCCCACGCCACCCACCAGGCTGTGCCCGGAAGTCTGCGCGGTCAGCGCATCGTCAAACGCCGAACCGATCACCCGCTCGAAGTTGCTCAGGCGGTCGCCCTGCGCGTCACCGCCCGCACCGACCGAGCCGTTGACCAGGCTGACACTCACCGCTGCCGAAGAAGCCGAATAGTCGATGGTGTCGGTACCGCCAGCCCCATCGAACTGGTCTGCCGCCGAACCACTGATAAAGGTATCGTTGTAGCTGGAACCCTGGATCGTCTCGATCCCCACATAGGTATCGCCTTCGGCGATACCGGTGTTGATCCCGGTCTTGGTGTTGATCACCACGGCAGTGTTGCTGTCGCCGTAGCTGGCGGTATCCGTGCCCGCACCACCAATGAACTGGTCGGCGCCGGCACCGCCGTACAGCAGGTCGTTGCCCGCACCGCCGGTAATGATGTTGTCCAAGCCATTGCCGTACCCGGTGAAGCTGCCGCTGCCGACATAGGTCAGGCGCTCGACGTTGGCCGCCAGGCTCAGGCTGTTGACTGTGGTTCTGATTTCATCGTCACCTTCGCCAGCCGCTTCGACCACCGACACGCCCGTGCCGTTGACGAAGTAGGTGTCGTTGCCCTGCCCGCCTACCAGGCTGTGCCCGGAGGTCTGGGCCGTGAGGGAGTCATCGAAGGCCGAGCCGATCACCCGTTCGAAGTTGCTCAGGCGGTCGCCCTGGGCGTCACCGCCCGCACCGACCGAACCGTTGACCAGGCTGACACTCACCGCTGCCGAAGAAGCCGAATAGTCGATGGTGTCGGTACCGCCAGCCCCATCGAACTGGTCCGCCGCCGAACCACTGATAAAGGTATCGTTGTAGCTGGAACCCTGGATCGTCTCGATCCCCACATAAGTATCGCCTTCGGCGATACCGGTGTTGATCCCGGTCTTGGTGTTGATCACCACGGCAGTGTTGCTGTCGCCGTAGCTGGCGGTATCCGTGCCCGCACCACCAATGAACTGGTCGGCGCCGGCACCGCCGTACAGCAGGTCGTTGCCCGCACCGCCGGTAATGATGTTGTCCAAGCCATTGCCGTACCCGGTGAAGCTGCCGCTGCCGACATAGGTCAGGCGCTCGACGTTGGCCGCCAGGCTCAGGCTGTTGACTGTGGTTCTGATTTCATCGTCACCTTCGCCAGCCGCTTCGACCACCGACACGCCCGTGCCGTTGACGAAGTAGGTGTCGTTGCCCTGCCCGCCTACCAGGCTGTGCCCGGAGGTCTGGGCCGTGAGGGAGTCATCGAAGGCCGAGCCGATCACCCGTTCGAAGTTGCTCAGGCGGTCGCCCTGGGCGTCACCGCCCGCACCGACCGAACCGTTGACCAGGCTGACACTCACCGCTGCCGAAGAAGCCGAATAGTCGATGGTGTCGGTACCGCCAGCCCCATCGAACTGGTCCGCCGCCGAACCACTGATAAAGGTATCGTTGTAGCTGGAACCCTGGATCGTCTCGATCCCCACATAAGTATCGCCTTCGGCGATACCGGTGTTGATCCCGGTCTTGGTGTTGATCACCACGGCAGTGTTGCTGTCGCCGTAGCTGGCGGTATCCGTGCCCGCACCACCAATGAACTGGTCGGCGCCGGCGCCACCGTACAGCAGGTCGTTGCCCGCACCGCCAGTAATGATGTTGTCCAAGCCATTGCCGTACCCGGTGAAGCTGCCGCTGCCAACGTAGGTCAGGCGCTCGACGTTGGCTGCCAGGCTCAGGCTGTTGACTGTGGTTCTGATTTCATCGTCACCTTCGCCAGCCGCTTCGACCACCGACACGCCCGTGCCGTTGACGAAGTAGGTGTCGTTGCCCTTGCCCCCCACCAGGCTGTGCCCGGAGGTTTGTGCAGTCAGTGTGTCATTGAACACGGATCCAACAACGCTCTCGATACCCATCAAGGTATCGCCCTGCGCATCACCACCAACCCCCGTCCCTGTAACCAGGTTGACCGTCACCCCAGCAGTCGAATTGGCATACGAAGCAGTATCGGTTCCCGCCCCACCATTCAGAACATCCGCCCCAGCCCCTCCATCAAGCAGATCATTGCCCGCCCCGCCATCCAGCGAGTCGTTCCCGGCGAAGCCATACAACTCATCGGCTCCTGTCGTTCCTACCAGCGTATCCGCTCCTGATGTTCCGTTGATCACTGCCATATTTCTTCCTTGCTCCTTGTTGAGTCATGGGTACCACGGTGAACTCGTTTGTTCTTCATCCTTCGCGGAAGGCGCGCTGGGCATGATCACTGATAGGTTTGAGCAGATAGGAAATGACGCTGCGTGTGCCGGTCTGGATCATCGATTCCACCGGCATTCCGGGTACGAGGGTCAGCCCTTGCAGTTGCGTCAGTTCGCTGTGCGGTATTTTGATCCCGGCTCGATAGAAGCCCATGCCAGTGCGTTCGTCCTGGACCAGATCCGCCGATAGCCGGACCACCTGCCCCTTCAACTCCGGCGTCGTGCTGCGATTGAAGGCGCTGAGCCGCAGCACCGCATCCTGCCCCAGCGATACCTGGTCGATGTCTTGGGCACTGATGCGCGCCTCGACCAGCAGCTCATCGTCGGCCGGCACGATCTGCATCAGGTTTTCCGCCGGCGAAATCACCCCACCCAGGGTATGCACGGCCAATTGCTGGACCCGCCCGGAAACCGGGGCGGTGATATCGATGCGCTTGAGCTGGTCATTGGCGGCGATATCGCGCTCGACCAATTCACCCTGTCGGGCTTCGAGCTCGCGCAGTTCCAGGGACACCTCGCTACGGAAACTCTGGTCGATCTGCAGGCGCTGCAGCTCGGTCTCGGCAATCTTGCCGCGGGCTTCGGCAATGGACGCAATCAGTTGCCCACGCTCTCCGCGCAAACGGGCGATGCCACGGGCCAGGGCGTTGACGCGGTCGATGGTCATCATCCCTTTCTCGAAGAGTTTGCGGACAGCCTGGTACTCCTTGTCGATCAACTCGATTTCTTCGGTCTTGGTTTTCTGCTGAAGGTCATGGCCGGCAATCGTCTCGTTGAGTTGCCGGATTCGCTCACGCAACTGCTTTTTCTGCCCTTCGCGGGACGAACGCCGGTCCTCGAACAGACGCTGCTCACTGCTCATCAATGCCTGCGCGGCGTCGGCCCCCAGACGGTTGATCAGTGACGCCGGCGTCACCAGATCAGCCGCGCCATCACGCTCGGCCTCCAGGCGCGCCTGGCGCGCCTGGGCCTGGCTCAGCGACTTGGAGACGATGGCCTCGCCAACTTTCGGCAGCGTCGCATCGAGCCTGATCAGCACGTCCCCCGCGCGGACCTGCTGGCCTTCGCTGACCAGCAGTTCAGCGACGATACCGCCCGTGGGGTGCTGGATTTTCTTGACGTTGCTTTCCACCGCCACGCTGCCGGCAGCGATCACCGCACCGGACAGGTCGGTACTGATTGCCCACCCCAACCCGCCGCCCAGGAGGACCAGCAGGCTGACAGCGCCGAGACGAAGATGTCGGTTCAACGAACCGGCCAGGCTGTTTTCCTGATCATGAACGGTCATTGGGCAACTCCCATTTCCACGACGCTGGCCGTCGGCCGAGGTACCGGTGCCGACGGTTTTCTGAGAACCGCGTCTCTGGCGCCAAATGCCACCTGAACGCCATGCTCCAGAATCAGGACCTGGTCGATGACCGACAGAATGCTGGTGCGATGGGCAATCACCACGACAATACCGCCGCGAGCCTTGATCGACAGGATGGCCCGCGACAGGGCCTGCTCCCCCTCGGCATCGAGATTGGAGTTAGGCTCGTCGAGCACCACCAGAAACGGATCGCCGAACAACGCCCGGGCCAGCGCGATCCGCTGGCGCTGCCCCGCCGACAGGTTGAGCCCGCCCTCGCCGACCTGGGTTTGATAGCCTTCGGGTAATTGCAGGATCAGCTCATGCACGCCCGCCAGTTGCGCTGCCGAGACAATGGACCGGTCATCGGCCTGCGGATCCAGCCGCGCGATGTTCTCGGCGACGGTGCCGCTGAACAGCCCGACGCTTTGCGGCAGGTAGCCGATGAGCTTGCCCCTGGACTGCTCGCTCAGCAGCTCCAGGGGTGCACCGTCCAACTTGACCTGGCCACGAGCCGCTGGCCAGGCGCCAACCAGGGCGCGGGCCAGCGACGACTTACCGGAAGCACTCGGCCCCACGACCCCCATCGCGCTCCCCGCCGCGATCGCGAAACTGACGTTCTGCAAAGTCAGGCGCTGGCTGCCCGGTGGTGCGGTAAAGAGGCTGTCGACCTGAAGTGTGCGATGTGCCGCCGGCAATTCGGTCTTGCTCGGCTCCTCGGGAAACAGGGCAAACACTTCGAGCAGCCGCTTCCAGGCCAGATGGGCGGCCAGCAGGCTGCGCCAGGTGGCAATCACCTGCTCGGCCGGTGCCAGGGTGCGCGACACGATGATCGAGGCCGCCACGATGGTGCCGCCGCTTAGGTCACCCTGGATCACCAGGTAGGCGCCCAGCGCCAGGGAGCCGGACTGGACCAGATGACGCAGAGACTTGGAGATTCCACCGAAAAAAGAGCCGATGTCGACAGTCTGGCGTTGCAGCGTACTGTAGGTCGAGTGATGTGCCTGCCAGAGCGCCGAGGTACGTTGCGCCATGCCCATGGCCGCCAGCGCCTCGGCATTCTGGTGCGCCTGCTGCCCCAGGTAATTGCGTTTGTTCTGCGCCTCGGCGCAGGCTTGCGCCAATTGTCGGGACTGCCGATCGGTGATGAAGGTCAGCGCCACCAGCACGATGACCAGCCCGCTGGTCAGCAGGCCGAACAGTGGGTGAATGTAGAAGCAGACGGCCAGGTACACCGGCATCCAGGGCAAATCAAAAAATGTCACCAGCCCCGGGCCGCCAATGAACCCGCGAATCTGATCCATTTCCTGAGCGGGCTTGAGGGCGTCGCCGGTAATCGCCGTTTTCAGCGATACCCCCGCAATCACCTTGAACACCCGGGGAGACAGGGCCAGATCGAAGGCGGAGGCAATCCGCACCATCAGGCGGGAGCGGACAATATCCAGCAGGCCTGAAAATCCGTACACCCCCAACACCAACAACGCCAGCGCCACCAACGTCGGAATGCTCCGGCTGGGAATGACCCGGTCGTACACTTCCAACATGAACAACGGGCCGGCCAAGGCCAGGATATTGATGACACCGGAAAACAGCGCGGCGCCGATCAGGCTTTTACGCAGGAGGGTTTTCAACGACGCCGAAACGACAGGCGTATTGAGGGCGTGACTTCTCTTCAATTCTTCTTCCGTCCCTGTGAGCTTGCATAGCGTCCATGCAGTCAGAACGAAAGCTCTGCCCTGATGATGCTGATATAACGAAAACTTGACGTCGTTCGTTAGCGCAGGCAGTGCGAGCAAGTTCTGCACCAGCTTGTCGGGGTGCGCGCAGGAAAAGAGTTGCAAACTGAGTCAACGCAACAATCAGGCAAAAAAAATCCGGCGCCCAAGAGCGCCGGATTTGCGAGACACCGAAAAAGCCGTCAGGTCATCTGGATGATGGTCTGCATGATGGTGCTCTGGGTGGAGATGGTCTTGGCGTTGGCCTGGTAGTAGCTCTGGCCCTTGATCAGGTCCACCAGTTCATTGGTCAGTTCGACGTTGGAACCCTCCAGGGAGCCGGAAACGATCGAGCCGTTGGTGCCGACTTCACCGCCGTCATAGGCTGGCTGGCCGGAAGCGAAGGTCTGCTTCCAGTTGGTCCCGCCCGAAGGCTGCAGGCCCTGCTCGTTGGTGAAGCTGGCGATCGCCACCTGGCCGATGGCCTTGTGCTGGTTGTTGCTGAAGTTGGCGAAAATGATGCCGGTACCATCAATGCTGATGTCGGTGATCTGGCCAGTGGCATAACCGTCACCAATGATGGCTGCACGGGAGGTGTCGGCGTTGAACTGGGTGGTTTTTGTCCAGTCGGTAAGGATACCGGTAGGGTTGGCACCTGCGCCGTTGGCCGCCCACACACCATTGGTCACCGTACCTGGAACCCAACCGGTAATGGTGATATTGGTCTTGCCGGCGGTGCCACCGATGGAAGTCAGCTTGCCGGAGGAGTCAAAGACCATTGCCACGGGAACAGGGTCGGTTGCCGCAGGCGGAACGGTCGGAGGTACGGTCCCCACAGTGGGCAGCGTACCGTTCGGATTGCGACCGTCAATCAGCGTATAGACGTTCCAGGTGTTGGCACCAGTCTTGACCACATACTGGTCCAGCGAGTGCTTGTTGCCTTGGGAGTCGTAGATGTCGGAGCTGAACGGCTTGGTATAGCTGGCCGTATTCGATGGATCGAACGGCGTGACGGACTGATCGATCACCGCCGACTTGGAGTCCAGGTTGATCGTTGCACCAATCTTGGTGGTGGTCTGTGGCGGCAGGTTCGACACGTCGATACGCAGGTCGGTCAGCACGCCCGGAATGATGTTGCCATTGGAGTCGGCAGCGAAGCCCTGCAGGCGCGCAGTACCATCGGAGTTGGTGACGTAGCCGTCCTTGTCGGTCTTGAAGGTACCGGCGCGGGTGTACATCAGCGAGCCGTTGTCGCTCAGGGTGAAAAAGCCGTTGCCCTGGATACCGAGGTCCAACGCGTTGCCGGTGACGTTCATGCCACCGTTGCCGAAGTTCTGCGAAACGTTGGCCAGGCGCACACCGTTGCCGATGGTCTTGGACGATACACCGAGCTTGGTCGCCGAATAGACGTCTTCGAATTCCGCACGGGACGACTTGAAGCCGGTGGTGTTGACGTTGGCGATGTTGTTGCCGGTGACGTCGAGCTGTTTCTGGGCCGCGTTGAGACCGCTCAAACCGATATTAAAAGACATGCTTCTCTCCTTTGTTTCGCGTTGGTCGGCTCTTACAGGCCAATGGTCTGGACTTTGGACAGAGCGATACTGCCCACGCCCGCCAGGTTGAGCATCATTTCACCGCCGTTCTGCGACAGGCTCACGCTGCTGACAGTGGCCGGCAGGTTGGTGACCAGCGCCGTCGAGTCCGCAGAGCCCTTGAGGTTGGCGGTCGCACTGAAGCTGTAGGTGCCACTGGACAACAGGGTCCCGGAGTCATCCTTGCCATCCCAGACGAAGGGCACGTTACCGGCCGCGGTCTGGGCCCCCAGGTCGATGGTACGGACCACTTTCCCGGTGGAGTCGCTGATCTTGAGCGTGGTTTTGTCGGTGGCACCGGTAACGACCGCGGTGCCGGTAAAGCTCTTGCTGGTATCGACCACCGCCTTGCCGGTCGGCACGATGACCGAACGACCGACCAGCGACGACGCCTGCAGCGCCTGGGACGACTGGAACGCGCTGGCGATGTTGTTGACGCTGCTGTTGAGCGTGGTGATGCCTTCCAGGCTGCTGAACTGGGCCAACTGCGCAACGAAGGCGCTGTTGTCCTGCGGGTCCAGCGGGTTCTGGTTCTTCAGCTGGGTCACCAGCAGCTTCAGGAACGCGTCCTTGCCCAGGGTCTGGCCCCCGGATGCGCTGCTGATGGCATTGCCCAGCGAGTCGGTACTGGTCTTGTTCGTCAGTTTGGCGTTGGACGCCGCAAGAATGTCGTTCAGAGTCGAAGAGGTGCTGGTGGAGTCGGTAACGCTCATGTCTGTCGCCCCTTATCACTGACCGAGGGTCAGGACCTTCTGCATCATGGTCTTGGCGGTGTTCATCATTTCCGCGTTGGTCTGGAACGAACGGCTGGCGGAGATCATGTCGGCCATTTCCTCGACGACGTTGACGTTCGGGTAGTAGACATACCCCTTGGCGTCGGCCGCCGGATGGTTCGGCTCGTAGCGCGCTTCCAGGTTGCTCTGGTCCTCGACCACACCCAGCACCTGCACGCCCTGGCCCGCGGCGTTCTGGTCCTCGAACAGCGAATTGCTGCCGCCGGCCTGGCTGTTCTGGAACATGGTGGCGAACACCGGGTGGCGCGCCCGGTAGGTCTTGTCGATGCTCGACGAGACGGTCTCGGCGTTGGCGATGTTACTGGCGACGGTGTTCAGCCGAGTGGTCTGGGCACTCATGCCGCTACCGGCAATATTGAAAACGCTGGCAAGGGACATGGCTTACTCTCCACGCAGGGCCGATACCAGCCCTTTGAATTTACTGTTGAGCAGGGTGAAGCTGGCCTGGAAGTCGACTGCGTTCTGGGCGTAGTTCGATTGCTCGATCTGCGCATCCACGGTGTTCTGGTCGATCGACGGCTGCATCGGGGTGCGGTACTGCAATGCCGCGTCGCCATTGCTCAGCCCCTGGGCTTCGATATGGCGGCTGTTGGTGGTGTTGAGCGCGAAGGTGCCATTCCTGGCCTTTTCGCTCTGCTCGGCGAGCACGGAGGAAAAGTCCATGTCCCGGGCCTTGTAGTTCGGGGTATCGGCGTTGGCGATGTTGTTGGCCAGGACTTCGGCACGCTGGGCACGGAAGCTCAGGGCCTGTTCGTGGATGCCGAGCGCTTTGTCGAAACTGATGCTCATGTCGGGAAACCTTCGAGAGTTGACCTGATCGTCGGAACAGGTTTTTCGTTGACAGAGCTGTAGCAAGCCCCATGCCAATTTTCTCAAAGCCCGTAAATCAAGGCCTTGCCGGATAACTGCCGCCGGCAATGCCAGAAAAGCGGCAAGGCATTTCCGCCGAGCGCCAGCAAAGCGGCAAGACTGGCGGCAAAAAAAAGCGGGAGCCTTTTGAGCTCCCGCCGGGGGTATTGAACGATTGGCTACTTGGCCTTGTAGATGATGCCCGGACTGCATTGCACCATCTGGTAGTGGTCCGGCAGGCCGTTGAGGGCTTCGGACGCCCCCAGGAACAGGTAACCGCCCGGCTTGAGGCTGCCGTGGATGCGCATCAGGATGTCCTTCTTCACCTCGGCGGAGAAGTAGATCAGCACGTTGCGGCAAAACACGATGTCGAACTTGCCCAGGCTGGCATAGCTGTCCAGCAGGTTGAACGAGCGGAACTCGACCCGGTTGCGGATCGGTGCCTTGACCGCCCAGCGACCCGGCCCCTTGGCATCGAAGTAGCGCTGCAGGCGCTCGGGCGACAGGCCGCGGCCAATCGCCAGGCTGTCGTACTCGCCGGTCTTGCAGTTGGTCAGCATCAGGCTCGACAGGTCGGTGGCGACAATCTGCGCCCCGGCCTTCAACTGGCCCATGTTGGTCCGTTCGAACTCGTCGATCGACATCGAGATCGAGTAGGGCTCCTGCCCCGATGAACAAGCAGCCGACCAGATCCGCAGGCGCTGGCCAGGGCTGGCCTTGATCGCTTCCGGCAAGACCTTGTTCTTGAGCACCTCAAACGGATAGGTGTCACGAAACCACAGGGTTTCGTTGGTCGTCATGGCATCCACCACCTGCTCACGCAAGCCGCTGCGTGGCTGGCTCTGAATCCTCTGGACCAGTTCGCCCAGGGATTTGATGCCATTCTGCTCCATCAGCTTGTTGAGACGGCTGGAAACCAGATATTGCTTGTTTTCACCGAGCAGAATGCCACAGGCCTTTTCCAGGAAGACCCGGAACTGTTCGAAATCCAAATTACCCGTAGACAATGATGCCGCCTCTTAAATCGTCTGTACCGCCGGGGACACGGGTCCCCGGCTGTTATCCTGCAGCCTTGATCCGGTCAACCACCCGGGCCGCCAGGTCATCAGGTCGGAACTTGGCAAGGAAGTCATCGGCACCGACCTTCTTCACCATCGCCTGGTTGAATACCCCTGACAGGGAAGTATGCAGAGTGATGTGCAGCTTTTGCATCCGCGGATCGCTGCGAATCTCAGCAGTGAGGGTATAGCCGTCCATTTCCGGCATTTCAATGTCGGAGATCATCATCAGGAATTCCTCCTCCGGCTTCTTACCCTCCTCGACCAGCTTGCGCAGATAGTCCAGCGCCTGCCGGCCGTCGTTCAGCGCCACCACCTCGACGCCGACCGTCTGCAGGCAACGCGTGACCTGCTTGCGCGCCACCGACGAGTCGTCGACCGTGAGCACCCGCAAGGACACCGCCTTGGTCTGTGTCTCGACATCCACCACGCCCAGGGAAACCGATTCGGACATGGGCGAAACCTCGGCGAGGATCTTCTCCACATCGATGATTTCCACCAACTGGTTGTCGATGCGCGTCACCGCCGTCAGGTAGTGATCGCGCCCGGTCCCCTTGGGTGGCGGATGGATCTCTTCCCAGTTCATGTTGACGATGCGCTCCACCGACTTCACCAAAAACCCCTGGGTCTTGGTGTTGTACTCCGTAATGATCACGAACGGATTACTCTGATCCTTGAGTGCACCGGCCCCCGTGGCCATCGCCAGATCGAGGATCGGGATGGTAGCCCCACGAATGTTCGCCACACCGCACACCACCGGATTGGACTTGGGCATCAAGGTCAGCTTGGGGCATTGCAGCACCTCGCGCACCTTGAATACGTTGATCCCGTAGAGCTGCTGGCCGTCGAGACGGAACAACAGCAGCTCAAGGCGATTCTGCCCCACCAGTTGCGTACGCTGGTTCACCGAATCCATCACACCAGCCATGACTGCCCTCTCTGATCAAAGCCTCATCATCCGACGCCCACTCAGGAACAAACGGCACGAGCCTTGCTTTTTATACCGTTATGAAAGCACAAACGACATTTTTTCGACGCCTGACATCACAGTACCGCAGATTGCTCGCGGTGGTGTCCGTTTTATGCTGCCTGAACCCGAGCAACCCTGCTCTTGCGGAATCGGCGACCCTGCCTGATCAGCTTATCGGCGTGACCCAAGGCTTTCTTGAGTTCACGGTAGAAGACTATCTGGCCACCAGTCAAACCGAAGGGCGCTACGAGATCCAGGTCAACCAGCTGGACCCGCGCCTGCGCATGGCCGCCTGCGACAAGGAATTGACAGCCAGCCTGGAAAGCCCGGCGACACCGATCGGCCGGGTCACGGTGAAAATCCGCTGCGAAGGCAGCTCGCCATGGACCGTGTTCGTGCCGGCCCAGGTCAAGTTGTATCGCGATGTGGTGGTGACCACCCGTCCGCTCAAGCGCGCCGGGATCATCGAGCCAGGCGACGTGGCGTTGCGCGAGCGGGATATCAGCCTGATCAACCAGGGCTTCCTGACGTCACCGGACCAGGCCATCGGGCAGAAACTTGTCCGACCAATGGTCATGGACCAGGTCGTCACCCTGGTCCACCTGGAACAGGCGGAAGTGGTGCGCAAGGGCGATCAGGTGGTCATCAGCGCAACGAGCGGCGGCCTGGTGGTCAAGATGCCGGGCGAAGCCCTCTCCAACGGCGGCCTGAACGAGCAGATCCGGATCAAGAACCTCAATTCGCAGCGGGTCATCAAGGCTCGCGTCACCGCCCCTGGCCAGGTAGAGGTGGCTTTATAGATCGATAAGGCCACCTCGCAATCACTGGCGCCAGGCCGCCACTTTTCCTAAACTGTGGCCCAGACAGGGCTACAGCCTAGATGCAGACTCATTTTCAGATGAGGCTAAAGTTTTTCCGGGTATGGCCGAAAACAAGGCAAGCGTCCAAATACCCAGAGGTTTTTTTATCATGGTCATCGATTTCAGTCGTTTGAATAACGCCCCGTCATTGACAGGCAGCACGCGCACCAGCGCCAACAAGGAAGCCGACAGCAGCGGCAAATCCTCGGCGGTGAACAGCCAGACCGAAGCGGTCGGCCAGAGCGGGGAATCGGTACACCTCAGCAATGAGGCTCAGCAGTTGCAAAAGATCACTGACAAGCTGCAGCAGCAGCCCGTAGTCAACAGCGCCCGTGTGGCCGAGTTGAAACAGGCGATCGCGGATGGCAGCTACAAGGTCGACAGCAACCGCGTCGCCAGCAAACTGCTCAACTTCGAAGCCCAGCGCTAGGCACCTGCCGGCGCGAGGCTTTTGGACGCTTAAAACCCAAGGCCAGCCATGCAAGACACCACTCTACTGCAACTGATCACCGAAGATTTTGCTCCAGCTCAAGATCTGCTCGAGCTGTTGCGCGCCGAGTCCCTGGCGCTCCATGGTCGCAACATGGTCGAGCTGGAAGATATTCTGGCGCGCAAGCAGGCGCTGATCATTCTGCTGGAACAGCATGGCCGCAAGCGCAGCCAGATTCTCGCCAGTCTCAACCTGCCCGCCAACCGCTCCGGCCTGGAACAACTGGCGGCACAGTCGAGCGTGGGCGGCGAACTGCTGAGCCAGAGCGAAGAACTCACCCGCATCCTGGCCGATTGCCAGGCCGCCAATGAACTCAATGGGCGCAACATCCAGGTTCAGCAAGCGACGACCGCAAACCAGTTGAAGATCCTGACCGGCGGCGAGCCTCCCGCACTTTATGATGCCCGCGGCTCGACGGCGAGGCTTGCGAAGCAACGCCCGCTGAGTCAGGCTTGAACCCAAACTGCTGCGCGCTCTGTTCAAGGCGCGTAACATGCTGGCAAAATGCTGGCTTTTGCGTGTAGTCGTATTTTGTCTGGAGATTGATGAACCGTGTCCAATGCCCCAAGCGCGGATGATGCTCCGCAGCCACCGAAGGTGCTAACCACGCCTCTGGAAATTTCCGCCAACCTGCGGATGCTGCAGGATAGCCATGACCCGTTGATCATCACGTTCCATGAACGCAGCCAGCGTTTCCAGAGTTTCGTGATCGATGTCGACCGGGATGCGGGCACTCTGGCCCTGGACGAAATGATGCCACGCGACGGTGAACGCTTCCTGGCAGCGGGTGAACCGTTCCGCGTCGAAGGCTTCCACGACGGTGTACGCATCACCTGGGAACAACCCCAGCCAATGACCGTCGACGAGACCAACGGTTGCTACCGTGGCTCGATGCCGGCCGAGGTGGTGTACCATCAGCGTCGCAACGCCTTCCGCGCCGCCCTGAAACTCACCGCACTGGTCAACATCGAACTGGGTGGCGACAAGCTCAAGGCACCGATCAACGGCAAACTGCTGGATATCTCCGCCAGCGGCTGCAAGCTGCGCTTCGACGGCGATATTTCCGATCGCCTGCAACTGGGCCAGGTCTACGAGCGTTTTATCGCCGCCCTGCCCTTCGGCCCCATGACCGCTCCGGTGGAACTGCGCCATCTGCACTTCGAGGAAAGGATCAACACCACCTTCGCCGGCGTACGCTTCCACAACATGAGCGGCCTGGTACAACGCCAGGTCGAGCGCTTCGTCTACCAACTGCAACGTGAAGCACGGCGTTTCGACAAGGACGACGACTACTGAGTCTGACGCTGCCTTCACCCACAAAAAACGGGCCACCTGATGAGGGTGGCCCGTTTTTTTATCGACACTGTCAGTTGCTCGACTTATGCGCCGGCTCAGGGTCGGACTCGTCCACTTCGGCAACAGCCTCTGCCGCCGGCTCGGTGGACGCGACATCCGCGACCGATGGCGCTGCCGCCGGGTTGTCGCACATCTGGTCCAGCACCACCTGTTCGTCGACCCGCGGGTCGAGCGCCGCGCCGAGGGGCGACATGGCCTCCGGCATGACCACGTGCTGCAACGGCGCATCCTCGACCTGATGCAGATTGGTCACCGCCTTGGGTCGGATGCGCAGCACCAGGATGAGCGCGAAAAAGCTGAAGAACGCATAGAGCATCTGGCTGCCGAACAGCTTCATCAGCACGCCCGCCGCCAGCGGCCCGATGCTCGCGCCGACGCCATAGGTCACCAGCAGCATGGCGGTCAGCGAGACCCGCCGATCCCCCTCGATATGGTCGTTGGAGAACGCCACCGCCAACGGATACAGACAGAACTGCAGCAACGACACCACGAACCCAACGACGAACAGCACCTCCAATGGAGCCGTGGAGAATATCGCCAGCGGCAGGGACGTCAGCATCAACAGCATGGCGACACTGCGGATCAGCACCGCCCGGTCATAGCGGTCGGAAAGCCAGCCCAGGGGCCACTGCACGAGAAAGCCGGCAAAGATGCAGCTCCCCATGAACAGACCGACCTGCTCGGTAGAAAGCCCCTGCTGGGAAGCGTAGAGCGGCGCCAGACCGTAGAACGAGCCGACGATGATCCCCGCGCCCAGCACCGTGGTCAGCGACTGCGGCACACGCTTCATGAAGAAACGCGGCTCCAGCGGCGCCGGATGCAAGGGGGCCGGGTGAATCCGCCGGGTCATGGCCACCGGCACCAGGCACAATGCGAAGCACAGTGCGACCAGCATCAGCAACTCGGGACCGAGGGCAGGATGCATGACCAGGATCAGTTGCCCAAGCACCAGTCCGAGATAGGACGCGATCATGTAGCCACTGAAGACCACGCCACGCTGCCTGGCCTCGGCCTGTTCGTTGAGCCAACTCTCGATGACCATGTACTGGCACATCATTCCGAGGCCGACGATCATCCGCAGCAACAGCCAGGCCGGCAACCAGTTGACCAGTCCATGGCCCAGCACCGCCGCACCGACGATCCCGGCACATGTGGCATAGGCGCGGATGTGCCCGACACGGGCGATCAGCCGGTGGCCGATCTTGCCGCCCAGCACCAGGCCGAAGTAGTTGGCCGCCATCAGGGCCCCCACCCACAGGCCGTCGACATGGTCGGCCGCCAGACGCAGGGCAAGGTAGGTACTCAGAAGGCCCGAACCGATCAGCATCATCAGCGAGGCAAAATAAAGCGCTCTAAAGGATTTCCAGATTTGGCGCATTGACGTTCCTGACGGCTCTTTGAATGAGGTTTCGGGCTACCCGGAAGATAGCCCGAAGCGGGAGTTACGTCTAAGCCTGGGCCGCCAGAACACGGCGTTCCCAGGGGCTGATTTCATCGAGGAAGCTGGTCAGCTCCATGGTTTTCGACGCGATATAGCCTTCGATGAACTCGCTGCCGAACAGCTCCCTGGCCAGCTGGCTGCGCTTGAGGCGCTCCAGTGCCGCGTGCAGGGTGCATGGCAGCGACAGGGCGTCCGGCACCTCGAACTCGCCCTGGATGGCCGGCGTCGGCTCCAGCTCATGCTCGATACCGTAAAGCCCCGCGGCCAGGCTGGCCGCAATCGCCAGGTACGGGTTGGCATCCGCTCCCGGCAGGCGGTTTTCCACACGCCGTGCCACGGGCGAACTGGCCGGAATCCGCAGGCCGGCCGCGCGGTTGTCATGGGACCAGCAGGCGTTGTTGGGCGACGCATACGGATGGCACAGGCGCTGGTAGGAGTTGACGTTCGGCGCGAACAGCGCGGTGAAATCCGCCATGCACGCCTGCTGCCCGCCAATGAAATGATGAAACATCGCGGTAGGCTCGCCGGCGGCATCATTGAAGACATTTTTCCCGCTGCCGATGTCCACCAGGCTCTGGTGGATATGCATCGAACTGCCCGGGGTCTTCGCCAACGGCTTGGCCATGCACACCACGCTCAAGCCATGCTTGAGCGCCACTTCCTTGAGCAGATGCTTGAACAGGAAGGTCTGGTCGGCCAACAACAGCGGATCACCGTGCAACAGGTTGATCTCGAACTGGCTGACGCCCATCTCGTGCATGAAGGTATCGCGCGGCAGGCCCAGCGCCGCCATGCTTGCATAGACCTCGCTGAAGAACGGCCGCAAACCATTGTTGGAACTGACGCTGAAGGCCGAATGCCCCTCCTCGCGCCGCCCGTCGAGGCCGACAGGCGGCTGGAACGGCTGAGTCGGATCGGTATTGGGCGCGAAGACGAAGAACTCCAGTTCGGTCGCCACCACTGGTGCCAGGCCACGTGCCGCATAGCGGGCGATGATCGCCTTGAGCTGGCCACGGGTCGACAGGCAGGAGCTTTCCCCGGTCAATTCGTCCGCGTCACAGATCGCCAATGCACGGGGTTGCTGACTCCACGGCAGGCGGTGGATCTGCCGCGGGTCGGCCGTCAGGGCCAGGTCGCCATCATCGCTGCCGTAGAAACGCGCCGGTGGATAGCCGCCCATGATGCACTGCAGCAGCACCCCGCGCGCCAGTTGCAAACGTCGCCCCTCCAGGAAACCCTCGGCGGTCATCACCTTGCCCCGCGGCACGCCATTGAGGTCAGGCGTGACACATTCAATCTCATCAATGCCGGTCAATCGCTGCGCGAGCGAGTTCTGGCCTTCGCTAGTCATGACTCAATCCTTGTTTTTATAGAAGCCGCGAACGGCGCCCCGTACAAAATACGCACCAGCTGTTCGGGATTTCAAGCAGGGACGAGGAAAAAGCCTGACTCAGGGAAGATAGAGACTGAACAGCGCACCACCCAGGGTACCGCCGTTGCTGAGTTCGATACGCCCGCGTACGCCGTTGCGCTCGTGCAACGCAGCGATCCTTGCGGCGAAATACAGGCCCAGGCCAGTGCTGCCCGTGGTCGGATTGATGCCCTGTACATAGTCCATCTGGCGTTCGAGCATCTGCGCCGGGAAACCGGGGCCATCGTCATTGATGCTCAGCACCAGTTGCTCGTTTTCCTCGCGGACATTGATCAGCAAGGCATGGCAAGCGAAACGAATGGCATTGGTGACGATATTGCCCACCACCGAACCGATCAGCTCGCGATCGAAAAAGCCCAGCGGGCTGAAGTCGTCGACTTCATAACTGGCAACGATGCCACGACTGTTCAGGACCTCCTGACGGCACGCCAGTTGCGCGCCAATGAAGTCATCCATGTCGTGATAATCGGGACGCAACGGCAACTGGTTGACGCCCAGCTTGTACAACCCCAGCAACTGCACCAGCATGCTGTTGAGGTGCGCGAACTCATACTCGATCACCGCACGCTCGGGGTTCTCCCGCTGCGCCGCGGGCAGGTGGCTCTGCCACTGGCCGTGGGCCTGGATCAGCATCGCCAGCGAGTTTTTCATGTCATGCACGGTCGAGGCGATCACCGTGGAGAAATCCAGCCCCTGGTCCTTGTCGCTCATTCGCCAAACGCCCGGCTGCGCAATTTCTGATACCTCTCATAACGTGGATCGCTGTCCGGCATCTTGCCGACCATTTTCAGGCAGGCCCGGCACTCTTCGAGGATTGCCGCATCGGAAGTCTTCTGGGCGGTCACCAGCAGGGCCTGCGCAGCATTGAGGGCGATACTGATATTTTTCGGCTGCAGGGCCAGCGCCTTGCGGAACAGTGCCTGCGCTTCCTCCAGGTTGCCGCTCTTGTAGCTGCGCACGCCTTGGACGTTGAGGTCGATGGCGGCCTTGCCGCTGCCGAGGATCTCCGGGTCATCGGTCAGCTTGGCGATGCCTTTCATCACCGCCGGGTCGTCACCATAGATCTCCACGCAGTTCTTGAGCATCGAGGCACCGGCCTCGGCCTGCCCCAGTTGCTGCAGTTGCTTGGCCACCAGCAAGGCGGCGTCGGCACTCAGGAAGTTCTCCATACCCTCCAGGCGTGCCATCGCCTGCTCGGTGAGCTTGTCGGCGGTTTCGGCATCGTTGAGTAGCAGGCTGGTGGCCTTCATCAGCCGGGCACGCACCTGCAACCCCGGATCGTTGGCGTTTTCCTTGGCGACTGTGCTGAGTGTCTGGTTGATCTCCAGCCGCGTACGTGTGTCCAGCCCACGTTCGCTGCCCTTGCTGATCAACGCGTGAGCCAGGCCCAGATTGCTTTCCGGATCCTTGTAACGCGATTGCTCGCCCTGGGCGACAGCCTGGCGATAGGCCCGGGAAGCCCCCTCGAAATCCTCGTTGGCCAAGGCCAGCTTGCCCAGCAATGACTGCCGACGTACGGCCAATGGAGACAGGCGCACGGCCTCTTCCAGCACGCTCTGGGCACGTCGGGTTTCCCCCTGCTGGACCAGCACGTCGGCGAGCCCGTCGTAGAGGGCTGGCATCATCGGGAATGCCTTGAGTGCGGTTTCGTACAATTCCTTGGCCTGAGTCATCTGACCACGCTTGTAGAGCAGTTGCCCCAGCATGGCATAAGCCCATGGCAGCGGGCGATCATTGAGGATGCCATTGAGGAAGCGCTCCAGCGGCTCATTCTGGCCGAGGGCACGCATTGCATCGGCACGATAACGCAGACACAGCGGGGCGAAACGGGTGTCCTGCTGGGTGAGCCGGGTACAGGCGGCCAACACTTCGGCCGGTTTGTCACGGTCGAGCGCCTGCATGATCGGCTTGAGCAGGTTCTTGCGCTGGACCAGCTTTTCCAGGCGCTGGGCCAGGCTGGCGCGGTTGAACGGTTTGGTCAGATAGGCGTCAGGCTCGTGCTCCAGGGCACTGAGGACCATGGCCTGGCTGCTTTCGGCGGTGACCATGACAAAGATGCTTTCATGGCTGATCAGCTTGTCGACCATCAGGTCTTCGAGAACCTGCTGACCATTCTTGCGGCCATCGCCAAGGTGGTAATCGTGCAGGATGAAGTCGTAGCGCTTCTGCGCGCACATGCGCAACGCCTGTTCTCCGGTGTCGGCGGTGTCCACTTCCTTGACGCCCAACTCCCGCAGCATGGACCTGACTGAACTGCGAAAATCGGAGAAATCGTCGACGATCAGAAAGCTTTTTTGGTGATACGCCAGCATCGAGATTCCTGTCATGGGAAATAGAAGAGGGGCCCGAAGGCTATTGCAAGCACGGCCCCAACTTCACTGTCGCTTTCGCGAGCAGATAATAACTAAAGGCAAACTGCCACTAATCGATTTTACACCAACCTGTCATCGCATTGAGTGGCCCCGGCCTGATATTCAATCCAAGGGTAGCCGATGTACAGGTGGTGCTTTCCATCAAGTGACGCAAGACACAAGGCCCCTTGCGCAACTCATAGCCATCGCTAGTCAGGATATCGCCCGCAGTTGGCCAAACCTGAGGGTTGCCCGGTATCGAAGAAAAAAAAAGCATGCAGGGCTGCTGAGCTTCATCCGACACACGGCTCTCTCAGGCGGCGGCGGACCCGATGCCGACTGGTGGCCAGAGCAAACGCAGGGCTGGCTGGCAGCCTTGGGAGATTCTCAACCGCTGAAAAGACAAAACCCCTACCTGCCTGCGCAGATAGGGGTTTTGGAATTTAATCTTGACGATGACCTACTCTCACATGGGGAAACCCCACACTACCATCGGCGATGCATCGTTTCACTTCTGAGTTCGGGATGGGATCAGGTGGTTCCAATGCTCTATGGTCGTCAAGAAATTCGGTAGCCGGCTCGTTGCCTGGGCAACGCTCCAGCGAATCGGGTATGTGACAGTCTTTGGTGCTTTGTGCGTGGCAAACTTTCGGTTCACTTCGTCTTCATACACCGCAATCTGCTCATTCGACGCAAATTGCTTGGGTGTTATATGGTCAAGCCTCACGGGCAATTAGTATGGGTTAGCTCAACGCCTCACAGCGCTTACACACCCCACCTATCAACGTCGTAGTCTTCGACGGCCCTTCAGGGAACTCAAGGTTCCAGTGAGATCTCATCTTGAGGCAAGTTTCCCGCTTAGATGCTTTCAGCGGTTATCTTTTCCGAACATAGCTACCCGGCAATGCCACTGGCGTGACAACCGGAACACCAGAGGTTCGTCCACTCCGGTCCTCTCGTACTAGGAGCAGCCCCTCTCAAATCTCAAACGTCCACGGCAGATAGGGACCGAACTGTCTCACGACGTTCTAAACCCAGCTCGCGTACCACTTTAAATGGCGAACAGCCATACCCTTGGGACCGGCTTCAGCCCCAGGATGTGATGAGCCGACATCGAGGTGCCAAACACCGCCGTCGATATGAACTCTTGGGCGGTATCAGCCTGTTATCCCCGGAGTACCTTTTATCCGTTGAGCGATGGCCCTTCCATACAGAACCACCGGATCACTAAGACCTACTTTCGTACCTGCTCGACGTGTCTGTCTCGCAGTCAAGCGCGCTTTTGCCTTTATACTCTGCGACCGATTTCCGACCGGTCTGAGCGCACCTTCGTACTCCTCCGTTACTCTTTAGGAGGAGACCGCCCCAGTCAAACTACCCACCATACACTGTCCTCGATCCGGATAACGGACCTGAGTTAGAACCTCAAAGTTGCCAGGGTGGTATTTCAAGAATGGCTCCACGCAAACTGGCGTTCACGCTTCAAAGCCTCCCACCTATCCTACACAAGCAAATTCAAAGTCCAGTGCAAAGCTATAGTAAAGGTTCACGGGGTCTTTCCGTCTAGCCGCGGATACACTGCATCTTCACAGCGATTTCAATTTCACTGAGTCTCGGGTGGAGACAGCGCCGCCATCGTTACGCCATTCGTGCAGGTCGGAACTTACCCGACAAGGAATTTCGCTACCTTAGGACCGTTATAGTTACGGCCGCCGTTTACCGGGGCTTCGATCAAGAGCTTCGCTTTCGCTAACCCCATCAATTAACCTTCCGGCACCGGGCAGGCGTCACACCCTATACGTCCACTTTCGTGTTTGCAGAGTGCTGTGTTTTTAATAAACAGTCGCAGCGGCCTGGTATCTTCGACCGGCATGGGCTTACGGAGCAAGTCCTTCACCCTCACCGGCGCACCTTCTCCCGAAGTTACGGTGCCATTTTGCCTAGTTCCTTCACCCGAGTTCTCTCAAGCGCCTTGGTATTCTCTACCTAACCACCTGTGTCGGTTTGGGGTACGGTTCCTGGTTATCTGAAGCTTAGAAGCTTTTCTTGGAAGCATGGCATCAACCACTTCGCGTCCTAAAGGACACTCGTCATCAGCTCTCGGCCTTAAGATCCCGGATTTACCTAAGATCTCAGCCTACCACCTTAAACTTGGACAACCAACGCCAAGCTGGCCTAGCCTTCTC
>NZ_CP182250.1:5720000-6257500 GCF_048069595.1 Pseudomonas sp. RHF3.3-3
ACGCCCTGCAACTTGGCAACGACGTTCGGAGCCGCCTCGGCGTACAGGGGATTTGCCGCCAACAACGCCTCAGAGAATTGCAGCGCTGCATCTATACGTTCGGCCGGCAGCATCGAGGCATTGGAGGCAAATCGGTCGTGGAGACGGAACAACTGGCGCAACGGCGCCGACGGCGACCACCCCGGAAAACAGTTGTAGCTGACATACAGCAGCCCACCTGGCTTGAGATACCGCCGGGCGAACTCGACAATCAACTTCTGATTATCGCGACTGACCCAGGTCCAGATGCCATGCAGGCTGATACTGTCGAACTGCGGCAGGTCATCGCGTGCCAGCAACTGCTCGAAGCTGTCGTCATACAGCCGGGCATTGCTACCGCTGGCCACTGCCAAGGTATTGGCATGCGCAGCCTGTGCCGGATGAAAATCGTTACCGACATAACATCCCGGGTTGGCCGCCGCATGAATATTGATCGACACACCCTGACCAAAGCCCAGCTCACAATGATAGGCACTTGCGCTCTCCAGGGTTGCGAAACCACGCAACAACAAGCAGTAGCGCTGGAAGACGGGGTTGATCTCCCGGCTATAGCTGTAGGTGTACCCCTCATCGGTGAAATAACCGTCGTTCCACGCTTCACTCATAGCCTGCTTCCTTCCTGGCAGTCGAGAACAGAAAACTCCTTCTATATAAGAGGTAGCCGCTACACATCACAAGCAGAACGATCAGAGTATCGCTCCCACGGATGTCAGTCATAGCGACCAGGGACTGTAAGAAATGTTTTCGAGCGAAGGCCAGGCAAGGCGAAAACCGGCGAACAAGCACACACTGGCCCCTAACCCGGCCGGCCGCTATCCTCTCGGGGCGAACGGCCAAAAAAAGCCTTGTAGGCGCGACTGAACGCCGCCTCCGACTCATAGCCAATCGCGAAGCCGATCTCGCCGATTCGGCTGTCATGTTTCGACAACATCGTTTTCGCCAACGTGAGCCGCCATTCATTCTGGTAACGCAGCGGCGAGCGCCCAACCAATGCGCTGAACCGATCACAGAAATTGGAGCGCGACATGCCAGCAACCTCCGCCAGCGCGTCAATGCGCCATTGTTGCCCGGGACTTCCGTGAATAGCCCTGAGCGCACGGGCTATACGCGCATCCGATAGGCCACCCAGCCAGCCTGAAGCGGCGTTCTGTTGGACCCATGTTCGCAACATGCGGATAACGGTAAGGTCGATAAGGCGCGAAACCATCAGCGCACCGCCAGGTTGAGTGTCATTGGCTTCGAGCAACATGAAATGCAGGATGCCTTCAGCCCAGGGCACAGCTTCGGCTTTGCGGATATGGATCAATCGGGGCAGGGCAAACAGCATGGCCTGGAAACTGCTCGCATCGAACCAGAATCGGCAGATCACCACGGCCACAGGCCCCTTGCTGGCCATGATCCTTACCCCGGAGGAATCATGAGGAAGCAGAATGAGATCGCCCTGCTCCAGCGTCGCGATCGCCTGCCCCCCTTCCTCGAGCTGTAACTCTCCGCTCTGCAGCACGCAAATGTGCGCACTCTTCTCATCAAGGTCGAGGCATTGCCCACTCGCCAAGACGCAGGAATAGACCCGGTCCCCGGTCAGACGAATCTGCGCAAGCACCTGGGACAGCAGATCGCCCGTGGCCAGGCCCTCCAGTTGCATTTCCGGATGAATGATCAAGTTTTCGCGGGGATTCATCATGTCTGGCCGGCCGCGCCTTTATTAAGCTGCCCCGGAATCATAACGCGCTGACGCAACTGAAACGAAGTCCTCCAACGCTGGCCGTTTATGCACATCGTCCAATCACGTGGAAAAATCAAATGTCTGGAATCTCCCCCCTCGGCTGGATACACACGCTTGGCAGCCTGCCTGCCATCCCACTGGCAATCCACATGTTCATCCGCCACGGCCGTATCGTCCCTCGTTCCACGCCCGGGCTGCTCTATTTGGCGTCGATGCTGATCGGCGGCGTCACTGTCTTCCTGGTCGCTCATCAACCCGTCAGTAAAATCGTGGGCGTCATCACGATTGCATTGCTGCTGGCCGGCTATGGCGTTGGCAGCATCAACTGGCTGGGACGGGCCCGCAATTATCTGGAAACCATTTTCCTGAGCCTGACCGCGTTTTTCCTGATGCTACCCACCGTCTCCGAAACGCTGCGCCGAGTGCCAGACGGACATCCGTTCGTCACCGATCTGAAATCGCCGATACTGCTGGGAGCCCAGGGTGCCATCGCTGTAGTGCTGGTTGTGGGACTGAGCGCACAAATGATTTATCTGCGCAGGAGAGGGGGAAACTTTGCCTAGCGCGCACCGGGAGGCGCCGTGCAGGCAATTCAGGCTTGGCGTGCAGGCTGCGAGACTGTGTTGATGGTGTCCCAGGGCAGGTTCGAACTGCCAACCTTCCCCTTAGGAGGGGGATGCTCTATCCAATTGAGCTACTGAGACAACGAGCGTCTACCCGAACAGGCGACGCGACGGACGGCGTGCATGTTAACGGGCACGCCGGCGTTTGTCATGTCATCCATGGGCTTTTTAACGGTAAGTCGCCTCTGTGGGTGCCACAAGACACTGTCGCCACTGATAGCAGGGACATCACCTTCCCTCTCACGCTCGTCGGTCGGAAAAGGCCCTGGCTGCCCCGCTTCGGACCGTTCGTCCACTAGAAAATCAGCCATTTGCCACTATCCTTCAACAATAGAGGCAAAAGGCCAGATCACCGCGTAGCATATGCGGCAGGAAGGCTCGTAGCCTTCAGACTGGCTTGGGATGGCCGATCAGAGCACCGCACCGGCAAAAACTTTCAAACCAGTGCGCATTTCTGATAATTGGTGCTGGCATATCGCCTTTATCCAGTTCAATATTTGTCACAGAATTGACGCCAATGATCTGGCAAATTTGAGGCATGATGCGGGCCTCATCTCAATTCAGGTTGAACATTTGGCAAAGCATGCTGTCCTACTGACATCCTGCGGCCAATTCCGAGAACCGCTCCCCTGAACTAACCGGTTTAAAACTATGCGCCCATTGAAACAGGCAATTTATTCCAGCCGTACAGCTGACAAATTCGTCGTGCGTCTGCCCGATGGAATGCGGGAACGCATCGCCGACGTGGCTCGTAACCACCACCGCAGCATGAATTCCGAGATCATTGCACGCCTGGAGCAGAGTCTTATTCAGGAAGGTGCCTTGGGCGACGAGCTCAGCATGCGTCTGGACAGCCCGGAGCTGTCCCTGCATGAGCGCGAGCTGCTGCAACGCTTCCGTCAATTGTCCCATCGCCAGCAGAATGCCCTGGTGTCGCTGATTGCACACGACGCCGAAATGGCCGCAGACGCCAGCTGATTCATCCCTGAAAGCTCAAGCCAGCCTCGTGCTGGCTTTTTTTTGCGTCAAATTCGGGAAGATCCCGGGAAAAGCCCGGGAACCTGGAGAGGTGGCGCAACCAGAAGGCCGCGCCCGGAGACTCAGAGCAGGAAAAGTGTGGCCAACCCGAGGAAGATGAAGAAGCCGCCACTGTCGGTCATGGCAGTGATCATGACGCTGGAGCCCATCGCCGGATCGCGCCCCAGACGCGCCAGCGTCATGGGAATAAGCACCCCCATCAAGGCCGCCAGCAACAGGTTGAGCGTCATTGCGGCCGTCATGACCACCCCCAGCGACCAACTGCCATACAGCACATAGGCCACGACGCCGATCACGCCCCCCCAGATCAGACCGTTGAGCAGCGCCACCGCCAACTCCTTGCGCATCAGCCGCGAGGTATTGCCGGTACTGACCTGGTCCAGGGCCATCGCACGCACAATCATGGTGATGGTCTGGTTACCGGAGTTGCCACCAATCCCCGCAACGATAGGCATCAACGCAGCCAGCGCCACCAGCTTCTCGATAGAACCCTCGAAAAGACCGATCACCCGCGAGGCGATGAAGGCGGTGATCAGGTTGATCGCCAACCACGCCCAGCGGTTACGCAAGGACTTCCAGACCGAGGCGAAGATGTCTTCCTCTTCCCGCAGACCCGCCATGCTGAGGACTTCGCTCTCACTCTCCTCACGAATCAGGTCGACCATCTCGTCAATGGTCAAACGGCCGATCAGCTTGCCGTTCTTGTCGACCACCGGTGCCGAAATCAGGTCATAACGCTCGAAGGCCTGCGCCGCGTCATAGGCATCCTCATCCGGGTGAAAACTGACCGGATCACTGGCCATGACATCGGCCACCTGCTTTTCGGGATCATTGACCAGCAACCGCTTGATCGGCAGCACGCCCTTGAGCACGCCGTCATAGTCCACGACAAACAGCTTGTCGGTGTGCCCCGGCAGCTCCTTGAGCCGGCGCAGGTAACGCAATACGACTTCCAGGCTGACGTCTTCACGGATGGTGACCATCTCGAAGTCCATCAGCGCGCCGACCTGCTCCTCGTCATAGGACAACGCGGAGCGAACGCGCTCACGCTGCTGACCGTCGAGAGCTTCCATCAGCTCATGCACGACGTCCCGTGGCAGTTCGGGCGCCAGGTCGGCGAGTTCGTCGGCATCCATCTCCTTGGCCGCGGCCAGGAGTTCGTGATCGTCCATGTCGGCGATCAGCGTTTCACGAACAGCGTCGGATACTTCGAGCAGAATGTCGCCGTCGCGCTCGGCCTTGACCAGTTGCCAGACCGTCAGGCGATCATCCAGGGGCAAGGCTTCAAGAATATGAGCGACGTCAGCGGAGTGCAGATCATCGAGCTTGCGCTGCAGCTCGACGAGATTCTGCCGGTGGACCAGGTTCTCCACCCGATCCTGATGATGACCTTCCTGACGATGGGTCAGGTCCTCAACCACCCGCTGACGATGCAGCAGCTCGACGACTTGAGCCAGGCGGTCCTGCAAGCTTTCTTGAGATTTTTTTACTTCGATTTCGGTCATAGGCGAACTCCACTCCCAGCAGTGGAACACGCCGGAAGGATCAATCAGTCAATTCTTGATTGGTAAAGCGAAATACTGAGTAACTACTGGGTAAGTCCATGGAGGTTTTCCACAAGCCCCGGCGGGGCTGACGGGCGCAATCATACACTGCCTTAGACGCTTTAACGGCAAAAATCTTGGCAAGAACAAGCGCTTGCGAGAAAAGCCGGACATTCTTCAGCTGCTTTTGAATTCGACGACGCATCCCGAAAAGAAAACACACGCCCGCTGTAAAAGCCCGCAACTAGGCTTTAGCAACGACCGTCATGGAGGACCCTCGATGCCACCAAGAACCTGCTGCCTGCTGATCCCCCTGGCGCTGTACCAGCCTCCCGGCGCGAGCGCCGCGATGGTGCAGCGTTGCGAAGACGCCAGCGGCCACATCACCTTCACCACATTGGGCTGCCCGCACGACACCCACCCGCGAACGCAACGCGCAGACAATCACGCACCCGGCAGCAAGCCCCTGCCCACCAGACAGCAACCGGCATCCCGGGAAATCTCTCCAACGCCCCGGGAGCTGATCGTAGTGGGCGAACATGACGATGGATGTGGCAACCTGCTGGATGCACGCTCACGACGCCAGGCTGTCATCCAGCAACAGGTGCGCCCCGGCATGAATCGCCAGGAAGTGGAAAGCGCCCTGGGCAAGCCGGACAAGATAAGTACAAATAACAGCACCACGCGCTATTACTACAACCTGAAAAAAGGTCGCAGCAGCCTGGTGCAGTTCGATGAAAGAGGATGCGTCAAACGCTAGAAAGCAAGAAGCCCGCAACATGTGCGGGCTTCTTGGTGTATGGTGCACTCGACAGGATTCGAACCTGTGACCGCTCGGTTCGTAGCCGAGTACTCTATCCAGCTGAGCTACGAGTGCATTTTGTGTTTTTAGACCAGACCACAACTGGTTGAAGCCACGTAATCCGTATTGCTACCGATGACGCTTAAATGGTGCACTCGACAGGATTCGAACCTGTGACCGCTCGGTTCGTAGCCGAGTACTCTATCCAGCTGAGCTACGAGTGCATTTGTTGCCGCGCATTATAGGTCGTCAAATCTTTTTGTAAAGCACTTTTTCTAGTAATTTCAACAACTTACAGAAGAAGCCAGATCGTAACGCACTAAGCAAATAATGGCGGAGAACGGGGGATTCGAACCCCCGACACCCTTTTGAGGTGTACTCCCTTAGCAGGGGAGCGCCTTCGGCCACTCGGCCAGCTCTCCGCAACACGGGGCGTATATTAACCAGCTTTTTCCCCGTTTGCAAACAAAAAAAACGAGAAAAATTAATGGCTTGGTTCTTCGTCCTTCTCTTTCTTGATCCGCAGGTAGATTTCCTCACGGTGGACGGCCACTTCCTTGGGGGCGCTGACACCAATACGCACTTGATTTCCTTTGACGCCGAGCACGGTCACAGTGATTTCGCCATCACCAATGATCAGGCTTTCTGCGCACCGACGAGTCAGAATCAACATACCTATCTCCTCACGCATTTCAGTTCAGGGACAACACAGTCTGCAAAAAAAAGGGCTTCGGCCTACACCCAAGATAGCCATAGCCCTACGCCCCTAAGTATTGACGAGAGCGGGCAAAAGAACAGCGCTTGCCCACACTTATCAAAAAATACAAAGGGCGCGGTTCAACCGCGCCCTTTGGAGTAACGCAATCACTCGCCCTGTCGGGCCGGAGCGTCCAGCTCGAACGCCGTGTGCAGTGCACGTACGGCCAGCTCCAGGTACTTCTCCTCGATCACCACCGAAACCTTGATTTCGGAAGTGGAGATCATCTGGATATTGATGCTTTCCTTGGCCAGTGCCTCGAACATGCGGCTGGCAACGCCCGCGTGGGAGCGCATGCCGACACCGACGATCGAGACCTTGGCAATCCTGGTGTCGCCAATCACTTCCCGGGCGCCGATTTCACGCGCGGTGTTCTCCAGTACATTCTGCGCCGACTGGTAGTCGTTGCGGTGTACGGTGAAGGTGAAGTCGGTGGTGTTATCGTGCGAGACATTCTGCACGATCATGTCGACTTCGATGTTGGCGGCACTGATCGGGCCGAGAATCTTGAAGGCCACGCCCGGAGTATCGGGCACGCCACGGATGGTCAGCTTGGCTTCATCGCGGTTGAAGGCGATGCCGGAAATGATCGGCTGTTCCATGGATTCCTCTTCATCAATAGTAATGAGGGTACCCGGACCCTCCTTAAAGCTGTGCAGAACGCGCAGCGGAACGTTGTACTTGCCGGCGAACTCGACTGCGCGGATCTGCAGGACCTTGGAGCCGAGGCTGGCCATTTCCAGCATTTCCTCGAAGGTGATCTTGTCCAGGCGCTGAGCCGACGCGACGACCCGCGGGTCGGTGGTGTAGACGCCATCGACGTCGGTGTAGATCTGGCATTCGTCAGCCTTCAGGGCCGCGGCCAGTGCCACGCCGGTGGTGTCGGACCCCCCACGACCGAGCGTGGTGATATTGCCGTTCTCGTCAACACCCTGGAAGCCGGCGACGACAACCACACGACCTTCCTTCAGATCAGCACGAATCTTCTGATCGTCAATCTGCAGGATGCGTGCTTTAGTGTGAGCACTGTCGGTCAGGATCCGCACCTGGTTACCGGTATACGACACCGCTGGCACGCCGCGCTTCATCAGCGCCATGGCCAGCAACGCGATGGTCACCTGCTCACCAGTGGAAACGATCACATCCAGTTCGCGTGGAACCGGCTGGTTCTCGCCACTGATTTGTTTGGCCAGATCGATCAGGCGATTGGTTTCGCCGCTCATCGCAGACAGCACAACCACCAGGTCATCGCCGGCTTCGCGGAATTTCTTAACCTTGTCGGCGACCTGCTCGATTCTCTCGACAGTGCCGACTGAGGTGCCTCCAAATTTCTGTACGATCAAAGCCATTTCTAAGCCGCCTCAGCCCGTAAAGGGGCGCCCATTAATCATTCAAACCACAGCCTCGCTGCCTATCACCAGGCGCTGTAGAAAATGTATCTGCGCTCGCCCAGGCTGCGTTGAAAACCGGTTCGCCATGCTCATTGACTCCAGTCAACTGCGCTTGCTCGCCGGTTTTCGCCTGGCCTGGCTTTCGCCCAAAAACATTTCGTACAGCCCTTGGACGATAGGCATTTGCGCGAAGCCTTAAACGCCCTGCTCGACAAATGGCACGGTCAGGGCCAGTGCGGCGTCCAGCGCCGAGGCGTAGGTACCGCCGCCCTGCGCCATATCCGGACGACCACCGCCCTTGCCACCCACCGCCGCAGCGGCCTGTTTCATCAGATCACCGGCTTTGAGTTGGCCGGTCAGGTCCTTGGTCACGCCAGCAACCAGCACGACCTTTTCCTCATGGACACTGCCGAGCAGGATCACTGCGCGGCCGAGTTTGTTTTTCAACTGATCGACCAGTGCCAGCAGGGCCTTGCCATCCTGGCCGTCCAGGCGTGCGGCCAGTACTTTCACACCCTTGACGTCCCGGGCCTGGGCCGACAGGTCGTCACCCGCAGCGCTCGCGGCCTTGGCCTGCAATTGCTCGAGTTGTTTTTCCAGCAGGCGGTTGCGCTCCAGCACAGCCGACAGCTTGTCGATCAGGTTGTCGCGATTGCCCTTGATCAGGTTCGCGGCTTCCTTGAGTTGCTCTTCAGCGGCATTCAGGTAGGCCAGCGCCGCAGCACCGGTCACCGCCTCGATACGCCGCACACCCGACGCCACACCACCTTCGCTGATGATCTTCAGCAGGCTGATGTCGCCGGTCCGGTTGGCGTGGATACCGCCACACAGCTCGACGGAGAAGTCACCGCCCATGCTCAGCACGCGAACGGTATCCCCGTATTTCTCGCCGAACAGCGCCATCGCGCCTTTCTTCTTCGCGGTGTCGATGTCGGTTTCTTCGGTTTCCACCACCGAGTTCTTGCGGATCTCGGCGTTGACGATATCTTCCAGAGCCTTGATCTGTTCCGGCTTGATCGCTTCGAAATGGCTGAAGTCGAAGCGCAGGCGCTGGCTGTCAACCAGCGAGCCTTTCTGTTGTACGTGCTCACCCAGGACCTGGCGCAGCGCGGCGTGCAGCAGGTGGGTAGCCGAGTGGTTCAGTGAGGTGGCGTGACGCACCTCGGCGGCGACCTGGGTCTCGACCTCGGCACCGACCAGCAGGCTGCCCTGGGCCAGAACGCCATGGTGCAGGAAAGCGCCACCGGTCTTGGTGGTATCGCGCACGTCGAAACGACCGGCAGCCGCCTTGAGGTAGCCGCAATCGCCAACCTGACCGCCCGATTCGGCATAGAACGGCGTCCGGTCCAGGACCACGACCCCCTCTTCACCTTCATTCAAGACGTCCACCGACTGCCCTTCTTTATAGAGCGCGACCACTTTCGCCGCACCGCTGGTGGCGCTGTAGCCGGTGAACTCGGTGGCCACGTCGACCTTGACCAGGCTGTTGTAGTCCATGCCGAAGGAGCTGGCGGAACGGGCACGCTCGCGCTGGGCTTCCATCTCGCGCTCGAAACCGGCCTCGTCGAGGGTCAGGTTGCGTTCGCGGGCGATGTCACCGGTCAGGTCCATCGGGAAACCGTAGGTATCGTAGAGCTTGAACACCACGTCGCCAGGAACGATGTTGCCCTTGAGCTCGGCCAGGTCCTGTTCGAGGATCTTCAGGCCCTGCTCCAGGGTCTTGGCGAACTGTTCCTCTTCAGCCTTGAGCACACGCTCGATGTGCGCCTGCTGGGATTTCAGCTCGGGGAAGGCCTCGCCCATCTCGGCCACCAGCGCGGCAACGATCAGATAGAAGAAGCTGCCCTTGGCGCCCAGCTTGTTGCCGTGACGGCAGGCACGACGAATGATCCGGCGCAGCACATAACCGCGACCTTCGTTGGACGGCAGCACGCCATCGGCGATCAGGAAGCCGCAGGAACGGATGTGGTCGGCGACCACTTTCAGCGAAGCCTGGTTGTCGTTGGCGCAACCGATGGCCTGCGCCGAAGCGCTCAGCAGGCTCTGGAACAGGTCGATCTCGTAGTTGGAGTGCACGTGCTGCAGCACCGCGCTGATCCGCTCCAGACCCATGCCGGTGTCCACCGACGGTGCCGGCAACGGGTGCAATACGCCGTCGGCGGTGCGGTTGAACTGCATGAACACGTTGTTCCAGATCTCGATGTAGCGGTCGCCGTCCTCTTCCGGCGAGCCGGGTGGGCCGCCCCAGATGTCGGCGCCGTGATCGTAGAAGATCTCGGTGCAAGGACCGCACGGGCCGGTGTCGCCCATGGTCCAGAAGTTGTCGGAGGCGTAGGGCGCGCCCTTGTTGTCGCCGATACGGACCATGCGCTCGGCCGGTACGCCGACTTCCCGGGTCCAGATATCGTAGGCTTCATCATCGCTGGCGTAGACCGTGACCCAGAGCTTTTCCTTGGGCAGGTTCAGCCACTTTTCGGAGGTCAGGAAGGTCCAGGCGAAGGTGATGGCGTCGCGCTTGAAGTAGTCGCCGAAGCTGAAGTTGCCCAGCATTTCGAAGAAAGTGTGGTGACGAGCGGTATAACCGACGTTTTCCAGGTCGTTGTGCTTGCCGCCGGCGCGAACGCACTTCTGGCTGCTGACCGCGCGGGTGTAGGCGCGTTTTTCCTGCCCCAGGAAACAATCCTTGAACTGGTTCATCCCCGCGTTGGTGAACAACAGGGTCGGGTCGTTGCCCGGGATCAAAGAGCTCGAGGCGACACGGGTGTGGCCCTGCTCTTCGAAGAAGCGAAGGAAGGCTTCACGGATTTCTGCGCTTTTCATAGGTTCTTCCACGGAGTCTGCAGCCGGAGGCAAGTGCATCACGTCTGAATGGATTTGCGACTTGCAAAGGGCCGCATTATATCGGCCCTGCGCCCTGGGTACAGTGTGTTTATACGATAGAAACCCTCAATTGGACGGCCTGCAGGCTCATTGGCGGTTAAATTCGGCCAATACCGCGACCACCTGCTCGATTTGTGTACGATTGACGTCCATGTGCGTGACCATCCGCAAGCGCGGCGCGGCGCTCAGGCGTACCCCGCGCTCGGCGGCAAACGCCTTGAGCGCCTCGGCCCGGGTACCCAGGTCAGCGTAAACCATGTTGGTCTGCACCGCCTCGACGCGATAGCCGGCGTCACGCAGCCCGTCGGCCAGGTGCCGCGCATTGGCGTGATCGTCGACCAGGCGTTCGACCTGATGCTCCAGGGCGTACAGCCCCGCCGCCGCCAGCAGGCCGGCCTGACGCATGCCGCCACCGACCATCTTGCGCAGCCGCCGCGCCTTGCCGATCAGTTCCTCGCTGCCGCACAGCACCGAGCCGACCGGCGCCCCCAGCCCCTTGGACAGGCAGACCGACACCGAATCGAAATGCCGGGTGATCTCCCGCGCATCGACCCCCAGCCTGACCGCCGCGTTGTACAGACGGGCACCGTCCAGGTGCAGGGCCAACCCCTGCTCACGGGTCAGGCTGCGGGCCGCCGCCAGGTATGCCAATGGCAGCACCTTGCCCTGCATGGTGTTTTCCAGGGCCAGCAGGCGGGTGCGGGCAAAGTGGAAGTCATCGGGCTTGATCGCCGCCCGCACCTGCTCGAGGTCCAGCGAGCCATCGGCCTGCACCTCCAGCGGCTGCGGCTGGATCGAACCGAGCACCGCGGCACCACCGCCTTCGTACTTGTAGGTATGGCATTGCTGACCGACGATGTACTCGTCGCCCCGGCCGCAGTGAGCCATCAGCCCGAGCAGGTTGCTCATGGTCCCGGAAGGCACGAACAGCCCCCGGGCGAACCCCAGCCGGGCGGCCAGCTCGCTCTCGAGCCGATTGACCGTCGGATCCTCGCCATACACATCGTCCCCCAGGGGCGCATTCGCCATGGCGGCGCGCATGCCGGCGCTGGGTTGGGTAACCGTGTCACTGCGAAGATCGATGACAGTCATGAAACAGGCCTCGTCATGAAGGGTGAAATCGGGAACGTCCCGTTCGAAAGCCATTACTGCGGTCATGGCCCGCGATAATCAAGCACTACCGTGCCAAATGCTCAGGCGTGCGGGAAGCATTCGATGATCATCATCGTAACGTCGCCCATGCGCACCCTGGAAATATATGGTAAAAAATCGCCGCCAACAGAAAGACTGGTGGCAACGTTCTCAGGGCGGGGTGCAATTCCCCACCGGCGGTAATGGCGCGCAACACGCCTAGCCCGCGAGCGCTTGACGAGTTGGACGGTCACGGCCGTCCGCCTCCAAGGTCAGCAGACCCGGTGTGATTCCGGGGCCGACGGTCATAGTCCGGATGAAGAGAGAACGGGATTGGCACCCAAGGGCCGTTCCTCGGGAGCGCCGCACGCCTGCCCGACCGCAGCGTACGGCCGACCTGAACGTACCCTTGAATCCCATTCGATTCATAACGCCCTGTTTTTCATACAAACAGGAGTCAGAACAGATGCAAACCACCACTATCCACCAGAACCAGCGCATCGCCTTCATCCAGGCTTGCTGGCACAAGGACATTGTCGATCAGGCCCGCCACGGCTTCGTCAGCGAAATCGCCAAGCTCGGTTATCAGGAAAGCGATATCGACTTCTTCGAGGTCGGCGGCGCCTTCGAAATCCCCCTGCATGCCAAGCTGCTGGCCAAGTCCGGCCGTTATGCCGGCGTCGTGGCTGCCGGCCTGGTGGTCGACGGCGGGATCTACCGCCACGACTTCGTCGCCACGGCGGTGATCGACGGCCTGATGCAGGTCCAGCTGGATACCGAGATTCCAGTGTTCTCCGTGGTCCTCACGCCTCACCACTTCCACGCGGGCGAAGAACACCAGAAATTCTTCTTCGATCACTTCGTGCACAAGGGCCAGGAAGCCGCAAGAACCTGCGCCGACACCCTGAGCAAGCTGCGCGCGCTGCCGCGTCCGGCCGTACAGAAACTGGCGGTCTGAAGCCGCCTCGACCTGCCGGCCGGTGCCGGCAGGTCATGCCTCCATAACTATCTACGCTCTCCCCGCCTCCCTTTCAGGGTTAAGTGGGCTCGACCCTTGCGCCTTGTTCAGCGCTATCGAGACCCAACGCCCACGGAGGCCCCATGAATGATTTGTCCAGCCTGAACCCGACCCCGGCCGTCGCGCCCGAGCATGAGTACCGGATCGACGGCAATACTGAAACCGACACGCCCACCATCACCCCTCTGCGGCAATACCCGGACGATGAGAGGAGCCTGCAGGTGCACTCGGTTCACCAGGACACCAACGTCCTGATCGAACGCCACAGATTGCAGGCGCCGCCCAGCTATCGCGGCCCGACCGACCATCTGGTCTTCACCAGCGGCAACGACGACGACCACATCCATCTCTACCGGACCGATCACCTGATCATCGACATCAACGAGCGGCGCTATCACCTCGACCTGGCGTCGGACACCCAGGTGATCGTCCTGCGCACGCAGGCAGGCGATGACCGCATCAGGGTGGACGACGCGGTCAAGACCACGGTCTTCATCGATTCGGCAGAGGGAAACGACCTGGTCGTGGCTGGCGGCGGCTTCACCAAGGTCAACGCAGGCGCCGGCAACGACCGGGTTTTCACCCGCAGCGGCGCCAGCTATGTCGAGGCCGGCGTCGGCGACGATCTGGTCAGGGCCCTGGGTAGCGGCGCCATCACCGCCTACGGCGGCCAGGGGCGGGATACCTTGATCGGGGGCAAAGGCTCCTGCTTCCTCGACGGCGGCCAGGGCGACGACCTGTTACAGGGCGGCACCGGCCACAGCGTGCTCAGCGGCTCCGATGGTGACGACCACCTCGTTTCCGGAGCCGCCCGCACCACCGCCTACACCGGAACGGGAACCGACATCGTCGACGACCTCAGGCCGGATGTTCGGTTGTTCAATGCCTACTCCGCCGCTGAAACAGCACCACCCAGCCGTCTTGAAGATCCCGGCGTCATCATCGCCGCCAAGGACCTGGACAGCTGCGGCGTGGTCGTCGAAGGCTCGGCGCAGTTCCAGGAGCGGGTCAACGACGATCTCAGGTTGCTGCTGGGCTCGGAAAATGGCCGCCAACTGCTCGACGCCCTGGGCCAGGCCCGGGAAAGAAGCGGAATTCCCGTCGTGGTCAGGGAACTGAGTGAAGAGGAAAACGGCATGTGCGTTCCGAATCACCCGGGGCAGGACTACCCGTTCATCGAAAACGGCCAGGCCGCACCACCGAGCGACGGTTGCCAGGTCTACTACGACCCGTCGTTTCTCAAGGGCGAGGTCACCAGTATCGTGCACCTGTATCACGAGCTGTGCCATGCCTATAACTACGTGACCGGCACGATGTTTCCCGGGATGAGTGCGGATGGCATCGATGGCGACAGACCCCGCCATGCAATCCCCAACCTCGAGTTGCAGGCCGTCGGGCTGAACATCCAGGGGGCCTCGTTCCCGTTCGCCGGCCACCCCGATCCCCTGAGCAGCAATCCCGAGGCCTTCAGCGAAAACGGCTTGCGTAGGGAATTCGGCATCCCGCCACGTAAACAGTACCGGGAGGACTGAGCAGGCGTCAGGCCAACTGTTCGCTACCGGACGGGACCACCAGGATCCCCGCGCGCAGGCCGTTCTTCACCTTCGGGTTGGGGAAAATGATCCGCGCCTCGTCCTCCTCCACCACCCACCGGCTGCCCGCCAGGTCCTCGGCCAGCAGGTAACCCTTGGGCAGTGGCGAGAAGTTCTCGATATCCGCCGGCAGGTGCAGCAGGAAGGCATCGCTGTGCTTGATGACCTCCCGCGCCACGCTGAACAGTTGCAGGCCGTCGAGCCGCTGCTCGGTGTCCGGCTCGCTGCCCTCGATGAGCTGCTTGAGGCGCAGCTCCAGGCGCGACACATCGACGCCCTGGTTCTGCCCGAACGGCCGGGCCTTGCCCAGCTCCAGGGTGAAGGCCTCGGCCCCGAGCTTGTCGTAGGTGTAGCTGCTGAAGACGATAGAAGGCTTGTTCTGCAGCAGCACTGCGCTGATCCCGCTGGCCTGCAGTCGCGCCAGCTCCTGACGCGAGTGCGCACGCCCTTCCTTGTAGGGATAGAGCGCGAACTGCTCGATCTTCGAGCCGCGAATCGCGGTATGCAGGTCGTAGTGCAGGCGGCTGCGATCGGCCACGCTGAAAAAGCTCGCCGCCAACCGCTCCAGCTCGCAGGCCCGCAACGCCTCGTTGCCGCTGCTCTGTTCATGGCGACCATTGAACAGCCGGTTGATGTCCTGCTCGATATAACGCTCGCCGCGGCGCATCGCCTCCGGGTTGCCGAACAGGAACAGAATGCGTGCCCGAGGCTTGAGGTCGCCGCGGGCAATATCGTGCAACAGGCGATCGAGCAGTTCGATCGGCGCGGTCTCGTTACCGTGGATACCGGCGGACAGCAGCAGATCCAGCCCGTTGTCCCGCCCCTGGGGAGGCCGCACCTCCAGCGCGCCCTCACTCAGCCAGCGCATCCGCACGCCTTCGACCGTCAGTTGAGTCTTCTCCGCCGGTTCACGACCGGCGAGGGTCAGTTCAAGCAGTTTGCCGAGGGCGAGCATAGCGCGGTGTTCCTTGATCAGTGATCGTGATTGCAGTCGGGACCGTGCACGTGATCGTCGTCGCCAACGTCGGCCGGTTCCATCTCCAGTTGCAGGCTTACAAGATTAGTCGCCAATGGCCGCAGCAGCAGGTTGGCATACTCGGTATCGCCTTCTTCGACATCGACACCGATCAGCAACTGACCACGACCGTCCTGCTGGATCCACACTTCCTTGCCCTGCCAGATCACGGCAAAACGCGTGCAGGAAGTTTGTAGTTGAGCGCCATCGGTGTCTTCGAGAATCAACTGCAGGGGGGTATCGCTCATGTTCGTGCTCTCATCTGGAGAAAAGTCGCGCACCTGGCCTTGCACTGAAGGCCAGGCTCACGCTTTCAATTGATCTGGAATGGATAAACCGCGCCCAGTTTAAGGATTTGCGTCAGTTCATCCAGCGCCGTCCGGCACTCGAGCAACAACTGCGGATCGGCCAGATCGCTTTCGCGCAGGGCGTCGCGGTAGTGCCTTTCGACCCATTGGGTCAGCGTGTCGTACAACGGCGCGGTCATGATAACCCCTGGGTTGACCGCCGCCAGCTCGGATTCCTTCAGCGCGACCCGCAAACGCAGGCACGCCGGCCCGCCGCCGTTCTGCATGCTCTGCTTGAGGTCGAAGACCTTCACCTCGCGCACCCGCCCACCGGCAGCAGTCAGGCCCTGCAAGTATTGCCAGACGCGCTCGTTCTTGCGGCACTCCTCCGGCACGATCAGCATCATGCTGCCATCGGCGCGGCTGAGCAGTTGGCTGTTGAACAGGTAGGAGCGCACCGCATCTTCCACCGTCACCTGGGCACGCGGCACGCAGATCGCCTGGAAGTTGCCGCCGCGCCGGGCCAATTTGTCCCGCAGCTCGGCGAGCACCCGGTCGGTGTCGAGGAACGCGTCCTCGTGGTAGAACAGCACCTCGCCGTTGCCCACCGCAATCACATCGTTGTGGAATACCCCCTGGTCGATCACCGCCGGGTTCTGCTGGGCATAGACCACGCCGTCATCGCTCAGGCCGTGCAGGCGGGCGACCGCCTGCGACGCTTCGAGGGTCTGGCGGGCCGGGTATTTCTGTGGCGTCGGGTAGCGGGTGTCGAACGCACTGCGGCCGAACACGAAGAACTCGACGCCGGCTTCGCCGTACTCACGGCAGAAGCGCGTATGGTTGGCCGCCCCCTCGTCACCGAACTGGGCAACGGCCGGCAAGGCGGCGTGATGGGCAAAGTATCTGTCGTCGGCGAACATCGCCCCCAGCACACGGCTGGTGGTCGGGTGTTCGATGCTGCGATGGTACTTGCAGTTGAGGTTGGCCGCGGTGAAATGCACACGCCCATCGGCCGTGTCGGCGCTCGGGCTGACAGTACCGGCGTTGGCCACCCACATGCTCGACGCCGAGCAACTGGCGACCAGCAGCGGCATGGCCTGCTTCGCGGCCTGTTCGATCACCTGGGCATCGCTGCCGGCGAAACCGAGTCGGCGCAGGGCGGCAACGTCCGGACGCTCCTGGGGTGCAAGCACGCCCTGGACGAAGCCCATCTCCATCAACGCCTTCATCTTCGCCAGGCCTTGCAGGGCCGCTTCCTTCGGGTTGGAAGCCTGCTGGCTGTTACTCTGGGAGGCGACGTTGCCATAGGACAGGCCGCCGTAGTTGTGGGTAGGGCCTACAAGACCGTCAAAATTGACTTCAAAGGATTTCATCGGCGAGGCTCCAGGAAAATCTGTTGTTATAGACATCAGGTAATGCGGTGGATGGCGAACGCGGTCTGGTGATCGCCAGCAAGCCCAGGCCACTCGCGAGGGCGAGGCCGGACACCCGGCCTGTGGGAGCGGGCTTGCCCGCGAACGGGGCCCGCAGGCCCCACGCGATTCAAAGTTTCACACCCGGCGTCAGGCTCGCCGGCACCACCAGGCTCGGCGTCTCCAGCGAAGCCACCGGGTACGCGCAATAGTCCGCCGCGTAGTAGGCACTGGCGCGATGGTTGCCCGAGGCCCCTACTCCGCCGAACGGCGCGCTGCTCGCGGCGCCGGTCAGCTGTTTGTTCCAGTTGACGATCCCGGCCCGGCTCTGCAGCCAGAACTGCCGGTAACGCTCCTCGGAATCGGACAGCAGGCCCGCCGCCAGGCCGAACTGGGTGTTGTTCGCTTCGGCGATCGCTGCATCGAACCCGCTGTAGCGAATCACCTGCAGCAACGGCCCGAAGAACTCTTCGTCCGGACGCCCGCTCACCGCCGTCACATCGAGAATGCCGGGCGTCAGCAGTGCGGCACCGGCTTGTGGCTGGGTCATCGCCAGCAGCGCCACGGCACCGTTGGCCAACAGGTTCGCCTGGGCCTCCATCAACGCCCGCGCCGCCGCCAGGGAGATCACCGAGCCCATGAAAGGCGCCGGCTGCCGGTCGAACGCGCCGACCTCGATGTTGCCGCTGACCTCGACCAGTCGCGCCAGCAACTGGTCGCCCCAGGCCCCTGCCGGTACCAGCAGGCGACGGGCACAGGTGCAGCGCTGGCCGGCGGAGATGAACGCCGACTGGATGATGGTGTAGACCGCCGCATCCAGGTCTTCGACCTGATCCACCACCAGCGGGTTGTTACCGCCCATTTCCAGGGCGAGGATCTTGTCCGGGCGCCCGGCGAACTGCTGGTGCAGGTGATTGCCGGTACGGCTGGAACCGGTGAAGAACAGGCCGTCGATCCCCGGGTTGCCCGCCAAGGCGATACCGGTCTCGCGGGCCCCCTGCAGCAGGTTCAACACACCCGCCGGCAGCCCGGCCTCGATCCAGCACTTGACCGTCAGCTCGGCCACCTTCGGGGTCAGCTCGCTCGGTTTGAACAACACGCTGTTACCGGCCAGCAACGCCGGGACGATATGCCCGTTGGGCAGATGCCCAGGGAAGTTGTACGGGCCGAACACCGCCACCACGCCGTGGGGTTTGTGGCGCAACACCGCGCTGGCATCGCCCAGCGGGCCGCTTTTCTCGCCCGTGCGCTCACGATAGCTCTGGATCGAAATGGCGATCTTGTTGACCATGCTGGTCACTTCGGTGGCCGCTTCCCACAGTGGCTTGCCGGTTTCCTCGCCGATGCAGCGGGCCAGTTCGTCAGCATGCCCTTTCAGGCTGGCGGCAAAGGCTTCGAGCACGACGATGCGTTCATCCAGGCTGCGTTGCGCCCAGGCCGGGAAAGCCTCACGGGCAACCTGCACGGCCTGCTCGACCTGCGCCGCGCTGGCGCCGTTGCCGCTCCACAACACCTGCTGGGTCACCGGGTTCAGCGATTCGAAGGCCTCGCCCTGGCCAGCGTGCCATTGGCCTGCGATGTAAAGCGTGCTCATTATTTCGACTCCCGGGAAGCGGATAGCGCTACGGCGCGGACCGAATCGCCCGCACTCAATTGAAGACGTTTGGCGGTCAGCGGATCGACCACCAGGGTGCCCGCCGCCAACCGGGCGGGAGCGGCCGTGATGCGGCAGTCTTCGCACTTGCGGTTGTGAATCAGGAACGGCGTGGCGTCGTCACCTGGCGTACCGATGGCCAGCACCAGCGCCTGGCTGTCGCGTACCGCACGGATCTTGCCGGTCTCGCACTCCACCGCCGGGCCGGCGTCGAAAATGTCGACGTAGCCCTGGTAGCTGAAGCCTTCGCTCCTGAGCATCGACAGGGCCGGTTCGGTATCGGTGTGCACCTTGCCGATCACCGCCCGCGCGCCTTCGGAAAGGAAGCAGGTGTACAGCGGGAATTTCGGCATCAGTTCGGCAATGAACGCCTTGTTGCCGACGCCGGTCAGGTAGTCGGCCTGGCTGAACTCCATCTTGAAGAAGTGCCGCCCCAGGCTTTCCCAGAATGGCGAACGCCCGTCCTCGTCGGACATGCCACGCATCTCGGCAATGATCTTCTGCCCGAACAGTTGCGGGAACTCGGCGATGAACAGCATCCGCGCCTTGGCCAGCATGCGCCCGTTGAGGCCGCTGCGATAATCGGCATGCAGGAACAGCGAACACAGCTCGGAGTTGCCGGTCAGGTCATTGGCCAGGAACAGCGTCGGAATCTCGCGGTAGATGTTCAGCTCCTGGGAGGCGCTGACGGTCAGGCCGACGCGGAAGTTGTACCAGGGCTCGCGCAGGCCGACGGCCCCGGCGATCGCCGAGATACCGACGACCCGGCCGTTGTCGTCTTCGAGCACGAACAGGTAGTCCGCATCGCCACGCCCGGCTTCGCCACGGAAGGTTTTCTCCGCCCAGCCGACACGGTGGGCCAGCCGCGCCTCGTTGGCTGGCAAGGTGGTCAGGCCGGTACCGGTGCTGCGGGCCAGGTCGATCAGAGCGGGTAAATCGCTGCTGCGTACGGGACGAACGATCATGCTATCTCCTCAAACGGGCACCGCCTGGCGGCTCCCGCGAAACTCGCTGTAAGGCTGCTTTCGATACCGGCGTCAGACCGCCACCAGGCGCACGCTGCCACCTTCGCCGACACCCAGGGCCTCGGCCGCTTCCTGATCCAGGGTCACCGGCTTGCCAGGGGCATAGTCGAGCTCCAGCAGCACCGCACGGTAATCCTGGAGCTGGCCATTGGAGACCAGGTATTGGCGACCGGGATTGCCGGTATCACCGACCTTCACCGGCACCACGCGGCTCTGGGCGATCGAACGGATGCCGCTGACCCGCGCATGCAGGGTCGGACCGCCGTCGAAGATATCGATGTAGTGATCGGTCTCGAAACCTTCGCGCATCAGGATGTCGAAGGTGATCTGTGCCCGCGGATGCACCTGGCCCATGGCTTCCTGGGCGGCGTCCGGCAGCAGCGGCACATAGATCGGATAATGCGGCATCAGCTCGGCGAGAAAGGTCCGGCTCTTGAGCCCGCAAAGGCGCTCGGCCTCGGCGTAGTTCAGGTCGAAGAAGTTGCGACCGATGGCGTCCCAGAACGGCGAGTCGCCATTTTCATCGCTGTAGCCGACGATCTCGGTCACCACCGAGTCGGCAAAACGCTCCGGATGGCTGGCCACGAACAACAGGCGCCCGCGGGAGTTGAGTTCGGACCAGGCCGAGCCCACCAGTTCCGGTACCACGTAGAAGCTGGTCAGCAGGCTGTTGCCGGTCAGGTCGTGGCACTGCGAGAGCACGTGGATCTTGTTGTGGATCTTCAGCTCGCGGGAGGCGTGCACGAAGGTCTCGTTGCGGAAACTGTAGAAAGGCTCCGAGTAGCCGGCCGAGGCAACGATCGCCGAGCAGCCGGCGAGCTTGCCGGTATCGGTGTCCTCGAGCACGAAGAAATAGCTTTCCTCGCCGTTGAAGCTGACCTCGGCGGCGAACGACGCTTCGCTGGCGGCGATCTTGTCGCGCAGTCGATCCTCGTCATCCGGCAGGGAAGTGACACCAATGGGGCTGTCGGCGGCCAGACGCCGTACCTCGTCCAGGTCAGCCATTTGCGCGGGGCGCATCACCAGCATGGTGTCACTCCTTAACTTGAAGAACAGGCCGGCGACAGCGCCGGCGCAGGGAAAAAAATGCCGGGCATGCCCGGCACAGGAATAATCTGTCCGTCGCCGGCCGACCGGCACGACGACGCAATTGCCAGCACTCGGCCGATCAGGCCTGGGTCAGCTTGGCGACAGCACGCTCGAAACGGTCCAGGCCTTCGCGGATATCGGCGTCCTCGACTACCAGGCTTGGCGCAAAGCGCACCACGTCCGGGCCGGCCTGCAGGATCATCAGATTCTCCTGTTCGGCAGCGTTGAACACATCCTTGGCCTTGCCTTTCCAGGCATCGGCCAGTACGCAGCCGAGCAGCAGGCCCATGCCACGGACCTGGGTGAACAGGCCGTACTTGGCGCCGATCTGCTCCAGGCGGGTCTTGAACGCGTCGTGCTTGGCAGCAACGCCATTGAGCACTTCAGGTGTGTTGATCACATCGACCACCGCGTTGCCGACGGCACATGCCAGCGGGTTGCCACCGTAGGTGGTGCCGTGGGTGCCGACCACCAGGTGCTTGGCCAGCGCCTCGGTGGTGAGCATGGCGGCAATCGGGAAACCACCGCCCAGGCTCTTGGCGCTGGTGAGGATGTCCGGGGTCACGCCGTACTGCATGTAGGCGAACAGCTTGCCGGTCCGGCCCATGCCGCTCTGCACTTCATCGAACACCAGCAGCGCGTTGTGCTGGTCGCACAGCTCGCGGGCACCCTGCAGATAGGACAGCTCGGCCGGCAGCACGCCGCCCTCGCCCTGGATCGGTTCCAGGACCACGGCACAGGTCTTGTCCGAAACCGCGGCCTTCAGTGCCGCCAGGTCGTTGTACGGTACATGGGTGATACCGGTGATCTTCGGGCCGAAGCCATCGGAGTACTTCGACTGACCACCGACGTTCACGGTGAACAGGGTACGGCCGTGGAAGCTGTTGAGCGCCGCGATGATCTCGTACTTTTCCTCGCCGAAACGGTCGAACGCCACGCGACGGGCCAGCTTGAAGGCGGCCTCGTTGGCTTCGGCGCCGGAGTTGCAGAAGAACACGCGTTCGGCAAAGGTCGCGTCCACCAGCTTCCTGGCCAGGCGCAGGGCCGGCTCGTTGGTGAACACGTTGGAGACGTGCCACAGGTTGTTGGCCTGCTCGGTCAGGGCCCCGACCAGCGCCGGATGCGCGTGGCCCAGGACGTTCACCGCAATCCCACCGGCAAAATCGATCAGCTCACGACCGGACTGGTCCCACACTCGGGAACCGGCACCACGCACGGGAATGAAAGCCGCAGGTGCGTAGTTGGGAACCATTACCTGGTCGAAATCGGCGCGTTGCACCGGAGCTTGCTCAACGGACATCGGAGTCTCCTGAAGAGGAACGCCTGCCTGAAACTGGCGAGCGATGGGGGGATTGTAAGGACAGATTTCGGTCCGGCCTTGCCGCCAAGCGACAACTTCTTATAGCGCCAAACCGGGTTTTGCCGGGGTTTTCGGCAATGCGACAAATAGCTTCGCAAAGGCGCAGTTTAAACGGTGAGAGGCTTTTCATGCAGAGTCGCGACGAGGAGATTTTCGACTGACGAACCCTGCGACGTGATTTTTAGAAAAATGCCGGGAATCCGGATGGACGGCCCATCCGGTCAGCGGGAGGGCAATCGCCAGCACAGCGATGCCGATAGCGGGGCTCAGCCGCGCTCGGCGGGGACGGAGGACAGCTCGAACGGGCTGCTGCTGCGCCGCTGATTGCGATCCTCCCGCGGCGTGGCGCCGAAGAAGTTGCGGTAGGCACTGGAGAAATGCGGCCCCGAGGAGAAACCGCAGGACAGGCCGATCTGGATGATCGACTTGCTGGTCTGCATCAGCATCTGCCGGGCCTTGTTCAGACGCAGCTCCAGGTAGTACTGGCTGGGGACGCGATTGAGGTACTGCTTGAAGATCCGCTCCAGTTGCCGGCGGGACACGCAGACATGCTGGGCGATTTCGTCGGTGGTCAGCGGCTCTTCGATATTGGCTTCCATCAGCAATACCGCCTGGGTCAGCTTCGGATGGCTGGAACCCAGGCGATTCTGCAAGGGAATACGCTGGCGCTCGCCGCCCTCGCGAATGCGCTCGACCACCAGCTCCTCGGACACCGCACCGGCCAGCTCGGCACCGTGATCCCGGGCCAGCACCGCCAACAGCAGGTCCAGCACCGACATGCCACCACAGGCCGTCAGACGGTCACGATCCCAGTCGAACAGATGGCTGGTGGCGATCACCTTGGGGAAGCGCTCGGCGAAGTCGTCCTGCCAACGCCAGTGCACCGCGGCGCGGTATCCATCGAGCAGTCCCAGTTGGGCCAGTGGATAGACCCCGGCGGACAATCCGCCGATCATGCAACCGGAACGCACCAGTTGCTTGAGGGCACTGGCCAGGGCTGGCGCCAGCGCGGCCGGTGGTTCGTCAGCCAGCAGGAACAGTTTCTGGCAGCCCTCGAGCTGTCCAGCCCAGGGCTCCCCCGGCAATTGCCAGGCCGCCGCGGCAGCACCTTGCGCCGGTGTCTCGGCCTGCAGGAACGACAGCTCGTAGATCACTTCCGGATGCACGCGCTGGGCGACACGCAAGGCCTCCTCGGCCAGCGCCAGCGTCAAGGCTTTAGTGCCGGGCCAAATCAGGAAACCAATTCGATGGGCAGTCATGGCGTGCAATCCGAAAGCAGAACAGGGTTAAAGGCCGGGAACGACCTCATCAAAGTAGACCAGGCCGCACACGGCGCGCAGAATGACCTATTTTGGTGCACAGTGGCAGCAGAAAAAGCGACGACTATTTCAGGCTGCCCGACAAAAATTGCTGCAGACGCTCGGATTGCGGATTGACCAGCACCTCGCGAGGATCGCCGCGCTCCTCCACCAGCCCCTTGTGCAGGAACACCAACTGGTTGGAGACTTCACGGGCAAAGCCCATTTCGTGGGTCACCACAACCATGGTCCGGCCTTCCTGGGCCAGGGACTGCATGACCTTCAGCACGTCACCGACCAGTTCCGGGTCGAGAGCCGAGGTCGGCTCGTCGAACAGCATCACTTCCGGTTCCATCGCCAGCGCCCGGGCAATCGCCACGCGCTGCTGCTCGCCGCCGGACATGTGCCCCGGATAGGCGTCCTTGCGGTGTGCCACGCCCACCTTGTTCAGGTAGTGCTCGGCCTTCTCCAGCGCTTCCTTCTTCGACACGCCCAGCACGTGCACGGGCGCTTCGATGATGTTTTCCAGCGCGGTCATGTGCGACCACAGGTTGAAGTGCTGGAACACCATCGACAGCCGCGAGCGCATGCGCTGCAACTGCTTGGGATCGGCGGCCTTCATGGCGCCGTCCTTGTTCGCGACGAGCTTGAGCTCTTCGTTGTTGAGCAGGATACGTCCGGCGTGCGGCTGCTCCAGCAGGTTGATGCAGCGCAGGAAGGTACTCTTGCCGGAGCCACTGGAGCCGATGATGCTGATCACATCGCCAGCCTGGGCCGCCAGGGACACGCCCTTGAGCACTTCGTGACTGCCATAGCGTTTATGCAGGTCTTGGACTTCAAGCTTGTACATGCGGTCGGTTCTCACGAAAACAGTCAGGTCAGTCGCTGAGCAGGCGCCCGTGGCGCAGGGGCTCGCGCCCCGCCACCTTGGCCAGCCAGATCGAGGGTTGGGCGTAACGCAGCCGTTCAACGGCAAACAGCACACCGGCCGTGCCGGCACGGACGGTGCTGACCCGGTCGGACAAGGGATCGATCACTTCGAACAAGGGTTCGCCGGGCTCCACCCAACTGCCCACCGGGCACAGGTAGCTGACGACACCGGGATGGGGCGCGTAGAGCAACTCGGTGCCTTCGAACGGCATGGCCTCGCAGGCTTGGTGCTGCGCCGCCGGCCACTCGCCGTCGATCAGCCCCTGCTCGGCCAGGAATGCCAGGATGCCTTCGGCATGGGCCACCGCCGCGTCCGGCCCGGTATCGGCCTGGCCGCCCAGTTCGATGGTGGTGGACATCCCCGCCAGGGGAATCGCGGCCTGCGGGAAGCGCCGCGACAGGCGCAGCCAGGGCAGCGAACAGGCCTCGTCGAACGAGGTGCCGCCGGAGTCCTCCGCCACCAGCGCCACCCGCACATTCAGGTGCGCGGCCAGCGAGCGCCATTGCGGCCAGTGCTGCGGCAGCGCATACAGGTGCAGTGCCGCCTCGCAGTCGCAATGCAGGTCCAGCACGATGTCGGCATCACAGGCGTGGCCGAGCAGAATCCGCTGCATGCCCTGCAACGGGCTGTCAGCCGGCGGCAACGCGGCCAGCACATCGCGCATGGCCTGGCGAATCACCTGCACGTTGGCGTGGGGGTCGTCACCCAGTCGACCATCGACCAGCGCCGCGACCGGCTCGCTCAGCTCGACGAAATCGCGGTTGAAATTCTTGCCGCTGGAGTACTCGAAGCGCCCCTGGTGATTGCCTTGCAGCAACTGGCCAAGCCCAATCGGGTTGGCGACCGGGACCAGCTCGACGACGCCCTTCAGGGCCCCGCGGGCCTCCAGCTCGGCGAGGCGCTTCTTCAACTCCCAGGCGGTACGCATGCCCGGCAGTTCGTCGGCATGCAGGCTGGCCTGGATATAGGCCTTGCGTTCACCGCTGCCGAAACGGAACACCGACAACCGACGCTCGGTACCCAGGCTGCCCCAGGGCAGCGAATGATCGATACGTTCCATCTCAATGCTTCCGTGGAGCCAGGTAGCTCAGCCAGCGGCGCTCGGCCAGCTTGAACAGGCGCACCAGGATGAAGGTCAGGCACAGGTAGAACACACCCGCGGTGATGTAGGCCTCGAACGGCAGGTAATACTGGGCGTTGACGGTACGGGCGGCACCGGTGATGTCGATCAGCGTCACGATGGAGGCCAGGCTGGTGGTCTGCAGCATCATGATCACTTCGTTGCTGTACTGCGGCAGCGCCCGACGCAGGGCCGACGGCAGCAGAATGCGCCGATACATCTTGTAGCGGGACATGCCGACCGCCTTGGCCGCCTCGATCTCGCCATTGGGCGTAGCCTTGAGGCTGCCGGCGATGATTTCGGCGGTGTAGGCGCTGGTGTTGATGGCAAAGGCCAGGCAGGCGCAGAAGGTCGCGCTCGACAGCCATGGCCAGAGGAAGCTTTCGCGCACCACTTCGAACTGGGCCAGACCGTAGTAGATCAGGAACAGTTGCACCAGCATCGGCGTACCACGAATCACGTAGGTGTAGAGCCAGGCCGCACCGTTGACCAGCGGCTGTTTGGAGACCCGCATCAGCCCCAGCGGTACCGCCACCAGCAGGCCGAAAAACAGCGACAGGGCCAGCAGTTTCAGAGTGGTCAGCAGGCCGCCGAGGTACAGCGGCATGGCTTCCCAGACGACGTTGTAGTCGAAGATCATAGATCAGCCGCCCTTACGCCTACCGAGTAGCGCTTCTCGAGGTGACGCAGTGCCAGCAACGAGACACTGGTGATCACCAGGTACATCGCCGCCACTGCAAGAAAGAAGGTGAAAGGCTCACGGGTGGCATCCGCCGCCTGCTTGGCCTTGAACATCATGTCCTGCAGGCCGACCACGGAAATCAGCGCGGTCGCCTTGGTCAACACCAGCCAGTTGTTGGTGAAGCCGGGGATCGCCAGGCGGATCATCTGCGGCACCAGCACCCGGAAGAACACCTGCAGGCTACTCATCCCGTAGGCCATGCCGGCTTCGGCCTGCCCCTTGGGGATCGCCATGAAGGCACCGCGGAAGGTTTCCGACAGGTAGGCGCCGAAAATGAAACCCAGCGTACCGATACCGGCGACCAGCGGATTGAGATCGATATAGTCGTCATAACCGAGCAGCGGCGCGACTCGGTTGATCAGATCCTGGCCGCCGTAGAAGATCAGCAGGATCAGCACCAGGTCGGGGATACCACGGATCACGGTGGCGTACAGGTCACCGAGCCGGGCCAGCCAGCGTACCGGCGACAGGCGCAGCGCCACCCCGATCAAACCCAGAACAATGGCCAGGGCCATGGACGACAAGGCGAGCTGAAGCGTCAGCCAAGCGCCATCGAGGATGACAGCCCCGTAGCCTTTCAACATGATTCAGGTCCTCGAAAATTGGGATGAAAAAATGGCGCAAACCGCAGGGATCCTGTTGCTTGCGCCATTTCGGACGAGCTGGCGAGATTTACTTGCCGTAAATATCGAAGTCGAAGTACTTGTCCTGGATCTGCTTGTACTTGCCGTTGGCACGGATCGCGGCGATGGCGGCGTTGATCTTGTCCAGATCGGCCTTGTCACCCTTGCGCACGGCGATACCTACGCCGTCACCGAAGTATTTGACGTCGGTGAACTGCGGCCCCACGAAAGCGAAACCCTTGCCGGCGTCGGTCTTCAGGAAACCGTCCTGCAGCAGGGTGGCATCAGCCACGGTGCCGTCCAGGCGACCGGCTTCCACGTCCAGGTAGATCTCGTTCTGCGAACCGTACGGCTTGACTTCGGCACCCAGCGGCTTGAGCACTTCCTCGGCGAAACGATTGTGGATCGAGCCACGCTGCACGCCGATCTTCTTGCCCTTGAGCTCGACCAGGCTGTCGCTGACCACGGTGCCTTCCTTCATGACCAGGCGGGCCGGGGTGTTGTAGTACTTGTTGGTGAAGTCGACGGACTTCTTGCGATCGTCGGTGATCGACATGGACGACAGGATCGCGTCGATCTTGCGGACCTTCAGCGCCGGGATCAGGCCATCGAACTCCTGCTCGACCCAGACACATTTGACCTTCATCTCTTCGCACAGGGCGTTGCCGATGTCGTAGTCGAAACCGACGATGCTGCCGTCCGGGGCCTTCGAGGCGAATGGAGGGTAGGCCGCTTCGATACCAATTTTCAGAGGCTTTTCATCGGCGAATGTAGGCAGCGACAGCACGGACAGTGCCAGGGCGCCAAGAAGCACGAGTTTCTTCATCTTAGGACTCCATCGGTAAAGGGCAAAAACGGCAGAGTGAGCGCGAGCCCAATATGCGAAGGGTGAACAGGGATTACGGCGCCGCGTCCTGCGAGGGCCGATTGGGCGGCGGTCCATGCACAACGACCAGCGAGTGATCGGCATTCTAACGACAGGCCCGAAGTCGATATTTCCTCAATGCGACAAGTAATTACAGAAGCATCGAGAATGCCGACCCGGCACATTGACAGCCCTTGAAATTCATGCAAGGGCAAAAGAAAGGCAACCGATCTACGCTGCAAATTGCGGGCCTATTATTCGCAAAGCCTTCTATTACGGCAAGCGCGGTGTGCGACGAGGCTCTTTTCGACCGATATCGTCAGCCGAAATCGGGCAAAAGCGTTTCCCTATGCCCCGAATGCGGGCGACAGGTGACATATTTGGTTACTTCGCAGTGCATGGGTAACAAGAAGAAACGTCCCACGACAAAAACCGATATTTATCTCTTTTCAATCACCCATCCGATAGCCCTCCTCCAGAATGAAAAAGCCCCGCCCGGCTCATCGCCGGACGGGGCCTTCTGTGCCTGGGCAGCCTTAGGCGACGTTCATGGTCTTGTGGGTGTCGATCAGGTGCTGCACCACGCTCGGGTCTGCCAGGGTCGAGATATCACCCAGGCCATCGTATTCCGCCGTGGCGATCTTGCGCAGGATACGGCGCATGATTTTCCCCGAACGGGTCTTGGGCAGGCCCGGCGCCCATTGGATGACATCCGGCGAAGCGATCGGTCCGATCTCGCGGCGTACCCAGTTCTTCAGTTCCAGGCGCAGCGCTTCGCTCGGCTCCTCGCCACTGTTGAGGGTGACATAGACGTAGATGCCCTGCCCCTTGATATCGTGCGGCACCCCCACCACGGCCGCTTCGGCGACTTTCGGATGGGCGACCATGGCGCTTTCGATTTCGGCGGTGCCCATACGGTGGCCGGAGACGTTGAGCACATCGTCGACACGGCCGGTGATCCAGTAGTAGCCATCCTCGTCGCGGCGCGCACCGTCACCGGTGAAATACATGCCGCGGAAGGTCTTGAAGTAGGTGTCGACGAAGCGGTCATGGTCGCCGTACAGGGTACGCGCCTGGCCCGGCCACGAGTCGAGGATCACCAGGTTGCCTTCGGCCGCCCCTTCGATGATGTTGCCCAGGTTGTCCACCAACGCCGGTACCACGCCGAAGAACGGACGGGCCGCGGAACCTGGCTTGAGTGCATGGGCCCCCGGCAGCGGGCTCATCATGTTGCCGCCGGTCTCGGTCTGCCACCAGGTATCGACGATCGGGCAGCGCGACTTGCCGACATTCCTGTAGTACCAGTCCCAGGCTTCCGGGTTGATCGGCTCGCCCACCGAGCCGAGCAGGCGCAGGCTGCTGCCGTCGGCGCCTTCGACTGCGGCCGAACCCTGGGCCATCATGGCGCGGATCGCCGTCGGTGCGGTGTAGAGGATATTGACCTTGTGCTTGTCGACGATCTTCGCCACCCGGGTGATATCCGGATAGTTCGGCACGCCCTCGAACAGCACGGTGGTCGCGCCGTTGGCCAGCGGGCCGTAGACAATGTAGCTGTGGCCGGTGACCCAGCCGACGTCGGCGGTGCACCAGTAGATCTCGCCCGGACGGTAGTCGAACACACGCTCGTGGGTCAGGGCCGCATACAGCAGGTAACCGCCGCTGGTGTGCTGCACCCCCTTGGGCTTGCCGGTGGAACCGGAGGTATAAAGGATGAACAGGGCCTCTTCGGCGCCCATCTCCTTGGGCGCGCAGACGCTGCCCGCCACTTTCATCAGGTCCTCGAACCAGATGTCGCGATGCTGGTTCCACTTGATGTCGCCACCGGTGCGCTTGCACACGATGACCTTCTGGATGCTGTTGGTTTCCGGGTTGGTCAGGGCATCGTCGACGTTGGCCTTGAGCGGGATCTTCTTGCCGGCGCGTACGCCTTCGTCGGCGGTGATCACCACCTTCGAGCGGCAGTCGATGATCCGACCGGCCAGAGCCTCCGGGGAGAAACCACCGAACACCACCGAGTGGATCGCGCCGATCCGCGCACAGGCCAGCATGGCCACCACGGCTTCGGGAATCATCGGCATGTAGATGGTCACCACGTCGCCGCGATGAACGTCCTGGCCACGCAGGGCGTTGGCGAACTTGCAGACCTGCTCGTGCAGCTCGCGATAGGTGATGTTGCGCGAGTCGGCAGGATCGTCGCCTTCCCAGATGATCGCGACCTGGTCGCCGCGCTCGGCCAGATGGCGGTCCAGGCAGTTATAGGAAACGTTCAGGGTGCCGTCGGCGAACCATTTGATATCGACGTGGTGATCGTCAAAGGAAGTCCGTTTTACCGTGGTGAAAGGCTTGATCCAGTCGAGACGCTTGGCCTGCTCGCGCCAGAAGCCATCAGGGTTGACGACCGACTGCTGGTACATCGCCTTGTAGGTCGCCTCGTCGGTCAGCGTATTGGCCAGAACCTCAGGGCGAACGGGGTACAGGGAAGCCGCACTCATCTTTCTTACCTCGGTGACATAGTTGTTGTTTTATGGCCCTGTTGTAGCCGGGCTGACGCTGCCGGACCATTCGACGATGGTAGTAACAAAACCCTACAAAACGTCGTGAATACCGCCAACAGGGCTCAAGCACGTGGCCTGTGGCGATATTCGGCCCAGGGAAAATATCTTCGGGCAGGACGTTTTTTCGACGATTGTTACAGGTTTTGTCAATAGTCTTTATCAAAAGCCCACCTGTATGAACGACTGGCGCACTCTTAAAATCAACTTCGCCAACTAAGGCAACGAATTAACCAGACGACAGCCCCCACGAAGGCCGTTAATTCGAATTCAAACTTCCAGAGCTTCACACGTGGTCCCACAAGGGCCGCGTGCCCCTACACGACCATCAATAGGTGAACCGATGAAACTTTTTGCCGCTTTAGTCCTCAGCAGCCTCTGTGCAACAGCCATGGCCGACGAGGCGGCGACCGATGTAGCCAGCCGGAACCTGCCGGTAGAGGAATACACTTACTCCATGCACCCGGATATTCACAAAGTTATCTCCATGAGTGAAATTCCGGAAGTTTGCGAAGTTGTACCGGCACGCATGGTTTATGAAGACTCCCAGGGTGTTCGGCATGTCATGGAATATCGTGTAATGGGTAATGGTTGTTCCAACGGCTGATCGCCCGCTTTGAAAGCCGCTTGCCGCAGGAAGCGATTCTTGCGGCTGCGGCAAGGGTGTCCTTGCACAACGGTCATCATCCGGCCGCCTCTCGCAGCGAACCACTCGTCGCCAACACCCCCGCCAGGCAAAAAATTCTTTTGCCGCCAAAGCCCTGCAAACCCGAGCCGTGCCCGCCCAAGCACACGCAAGGGCGGAATCCGTCACACCACTGACCGCAAAAAGCCCTTATAATGTCCCGGTAAAACGGGCTTGCAATATTCCCTTGCAGGGTAGCGTTCTCACGCTGGCATCGCTGCAGGAACCGGCGTCATCCCCGCGCCATCCGCCCCTCGGGGCCCCGTACAAATTTCCCGTTGTTTGCCTGCACAGCCGGTGCAAGCAACGATTCCTTATATCCAATGTGGCCATCGTGCCGTGTGATAAACCGCCCATCCGTGTTTTCACACCGGCGTCAGGCCCTCACGCAGGAGACGACACGTCATGCTGAGCTGGGACGAATTCGACAAAGAAGACGGCGAAGTAGCAGAAAAAGAGAGCAAGACCGGCCAGGCCAGCGAAGCCACCCTCGATCGCCTGGACAGCGCCGGCGGTGCCGCCGCCCTCGAAGCCCGTGCCGTGACCGCCAGCGACTCCGCCGCGATCATCCGCGCCAAGGCCGCCCTCGACGCCCTCGATGTCGCCGAAGGCCTGGCCGAACTCGAAGGCGCCTCGGCCCGTGTCGCCGTCGACGAGAAGCGCATGATCAACTGCCGTGCCGACCTCAACCAGCTCGTGCCCTTCAAGTACGACTGGGCCTGGCAGAAGTACCTCGACGGCTGCGCCAACCACTGGATGCCGCAAGAGGTCAACATGACCGCCGACATCGCCCTCTGGAAAAACCCCGAAGGCCTGACCGACGACGAGCGTCGTATCGTCATGCGCAACCTGGGCTTCTTCTCCACCGCCGACTCCCTGGTGGCGAACAACCTGGTCCTGGCCGTCTACCGCCTGATCACCAACCCCGAGTGCCGCCAGTACATCCTGCGCCAGGCCTTCGAGGAGGCGATCCATACCCACGCCTACCAGTACTGCATCGAATCGCTGGCCATGGATGAAGGCGAGATCTTCAACATGTACCACGAGATCCCCTCGGTGGCGAAAAAGGCCACCTGGGGCCTGAAGTACACCCGCTCGATCTCCGACCCGCAGTTCAACACCGGCACCGTCGAGACCGACAAGGAACTGCTGCGCAACCTGATCGCCTACTACTGCGTGCTCGAAGGCATCTTCTTCTACTGCGGCTTCACCCAGATCCTCTCCATGGGCCGGCGCAACAAGATGACCGGCGTCGCCGAGCAGTTCCAGTACATCCTGCGCGACGAGTCCATGCACCTGAACTTCGGCATCGACGTGATCAACCAGATCAAGATCGAGAACCCGCACCTGTGGGATGCCGAGATGAAGGAAGAAGCGACCCAGATGATCCTGCAGGGCACCCAGCTGGAAATCGAATACGCCCGTGACACCATGCCGCGCGGCGTGCTGGGCATGAACGCGGCGATGATGGAGGACTACCTCAAGTTCATTGCCAACCGTCGCCTGTCGCAGATCGGCCTGAAGGAAGAGTACCCGGGCACCACCAACCCGTTCCCGTGGATGAGCGAGATCATGGACCTGAAGAAGGAAAAGAACTTCTTCGAGACCCGCGTGATCGAGTACCAGACCGGCGGTGCACTGAGCTGGGATTGATTCGTCCCGCACGCATGGATCGCGATGCCAAAAGCCCTGACCTGTTCAGGGCTTTTTCATAGGTGGGCCATTGGCGGGCTTGCCCGCCAATGAGCCCTCAACATCATCGAAAAGCCTCCCGATCAGACACCCAGGCCTACTCGGTGCCGACCGGCGACCGATAGTCGGATTGCCGAAAAATCCTTTGCTCCAGCTCGAAAACAACTGTACAAAAAAACAGTATTTTCAAGTCAACCCATCGATCCTGGAGAGCGCCATGTCCAGCCAAGCTGCCAATCATGTGATGAGTACTACCGTTGAACGCATGGTCCTGCATCAATTCACCCCGCTGCACTGCCGGCAGGCCCGCGCGATGCTGGGTTGGAGTCGCGAGCAGTTGAGCCAGGAGTCTGGCGTCTCGGTGGCCGCCGTACAGCGTTTCGAGAAGGGCGATTCCCTCAGGGATGTCACCCGATTGGCCCTGGCCTTTCGCTTCGAGGCCGAAGGCCTGGTATTCTTCCCAGGCTTTGCACCCGGCCGTGGAATGAACATTCGCGGCACTACACCGGACCCGATCGAACGACAGGACTACGAACTGATCGAGTAATCGATTCAGGTCGGCACTGCCGGCCTGCCCTGCAAGCCGGGCACCGGGTCGGGCCCGCCGGCTTTCGACGCAAACGGGTGAACGCAGGGGCGTTTCCTGGATCGCCTAGCGAGTACTCAGGGCGGATTCATTCTCCAGGGCCTGTTCCACCTCCAGCCACCAGGCGCGCCCGCGATGGGGCTGCATCAGGTTGAAGGCTTCGCCAATGGCGGGGGTGGTGATGGACACGTTATTGTCCCAGGCCAGCGCCAGGATCCGCTCGAAGGGTTCGTACCAGGCATGGAACGACAGGTCGAAGGTGCCATTGTGGATCGGCAGCAGCCAGCGCCCCCGCAGGTCCAGGTGCGCCTGCAGGCTCTGCTCCGGCTGCATGTGCACATGAGGCCAGTCGACGTTGTAGGCACCGGTTTCCATCAGCGTCAGGTCGAACGGCCCATAGTGTTCGCCAATCTGCTTGAAGCCGTCGAAGTAACCGCTATCGCCGCTGAAGAAGATCCGCACGTCATCGGCGATCATCACCCAGGAGGCCCACAAGGTCTGGTTGTTGTCGAACAGCGTCCTTCCGGAGAAGTGCTGCGACGGTGTAGCGGCAAAGCGGATGCCCTCGACGACCGTCTCTTCCCACCAGTCCAGTTGCTGCACCTTCTGCGCGGCGATGCCCCATTTGACCAGCAGGTCGCCAACGCCCAGCGGGGCCAGGAAGTGTTTGGTCTTGGCCGCCAGTGCCAACACCGCCTTGTGGTCCAGGTGGTCGTAGTGATTGTGGGAAAGAATCACCGCCTCGATCGGCGGCAGTTCTTCCAGGCTGATGGGCGGCTGATGGAAACGCTTCGGTCCGGCCCACTGAACGGGTGAGGCCCGTTCGGAGAACACCGGATCGGTCAGCCAGAACTTGCCGTGCAACTTGAGCAGCAGGGTCGAGTGGCCGAGACGGAATACGCTGAAGTCGGCAGCCGCAAGCAACTGCTCACGGCTCAGCGCCTGGACCGGTACGCTGCCCGCCGGCCGGGTATTGCGCGGTTTCTGGAAGATCATTTTCCAGAAGATACCCAAGGTCTTGCCCAGGCCGCCGTGGGGTGTCGGCGCCAGGTTGCGAAAAGCGCCCTGCTCTTTCCGGGATGAGGATCCAGCGACAATACGCGAACGAATGGTCATGACAGGGTGACTCCCGGGAACCCGAAGGAGTTCCCACGCTCAGGTGCTGAAAGATCAGGGGCCGCCGCAGGCAAACCTTGATCGGACGAAGTTGCAGAAAAGAACTACACTACACAGTGTAGTTTCTAGCTTGCGCCAAAGTACTCGCCAAGTAAACTGCCGAGTGTAACTTTTATTGACCTGCCGAAGCCTGCCCATGACCGTCCCCCTGCGCCTCACCGACCGTAAACGCGAAGCCATCATCCAGGCGGCCATCGCGGCCTTTCGCGCCGACGGTTTCGAAGTGACCAGCATGGACCGGATCGCGGCCAAGGCCGAGGTCTCCAAGCGTACGGTATACAACCACTTCCAGAGCAAGGAAGACCTGTTCGCCGAAATTCTCCATCGCCTATGGGCCAGCAGTGCCGCGCAGATGGACATGACCTATCACTCGCAGCGCCCCCTGCGCGAGCAACTGCGCGACATGCTGATGCGCAAGATGCGGCTGTTCAACGATAGCAACTTTCTCGATCTGGCACGGGTGGCGATCGCAGCCACCATTCATGCGCCCGAGCGCGCGCAGGACATGGTCTCGCGACTGGCCAGCCAGGAGGAAGGTTTCAAGCAGTGGATCCGCGACGCCCAGGCCGACGGCAAACTCAAGGCGGTCGACCCCGAATTCGCCACTCACCAGATCTACGGCCTGCTCAAGGCCTTCGCCTTCTGGCCGCAGATTTCCCTCGGCCAGCCACCGCTGGATACCGCGACACAGACACGCGTCATAGAATCGGCGCTGGATTTGTTCCTTTCCGGCTACGAAATCGTCAAATAGCCGACACGCCCCGCCAAATCACCTGCCAAACCCTAGAAATGGCTTGGAAGGACACTGATTATTCTTTACGGAATCCCCGACAATATTCATCCTGCTTATCAGACGAATAGCGCTTCCGTGCCGAACACATTGCCTGTGTTCCGACAAAGAAATAAGTGACGCAGAGACCTATGGAAATCCATCGAGGCAAAGGGCAATCATTTGCCAGACGCATCTACTTGCCCCGCATGATAGGCGTAGGCGTCGGCTGCTTCAGCATCATCGCCGCACTCGCCCCCTTGTCGATGCCAATCTGGATCTGGGCCCTGCTGGCATTCAACGCCGTGATCTGGCCGCATGTGGCCTATCGTATCGCCCGACACGCCCACTATCCGTACCGGGCGGAACGACGCAACATCCTGATCGACTCGTTGATGGGTGGTTTCTGGGCGGCGACCATCCAGTTCAATCCCCTCGTCACGGTCAACATGCTCGCGCTGATGACCATGCACAACGTCGCCGCTGGCGGCCCGCGGCTGATGCTCAGGGGCTTGCTCGCGCAGTTGCTGGGGATCCTCGTCTCCTGGCTGATCTTTACTCCGGCGTTCAACGGGGTGACCACCCAGATCCAGATCTATGCCTGCCTGCCGGTGTTGATCCTGTACCCGGTGGTCATCGGCATGGGCAGCTTCCAGGTGGCGATCAAGCTCGCCGACCACAAGCGTGCACTGAGCGCCCTGAGCCGTACCGACAGCCTGACCGGGCTGCTCAATCACGGCAGTTGGAAGGACCTGCTGCAGATCAAGTTCCACAAGTGCCGGCAAACGCACTGCCAGGCGGCGATCGCATTGATCGACATCGACCACTTCAAGACCATCAACGACAGTTACGGCCATCTGATCGGCGACAGCGTACTGCGCCAGTTGAGCCGCGACCTGAAGGCCAACCTGCGTGAACACGACCTGGCCGGGCGTTATGGCGGTGACGAGTTCTGCGTGATCCTGCCGGGCCTGTCGCTGGAACAGGCCAGCGAGATCATGGAGCGGCTGCGCCAGGTCTTCAGCAACTTGCGCAGCGAGGAAATACCGGAGCTGCGGGTCACCCTGAGCATCGGCCTGGCGCCCTTCCGGGCTAGTTTCAAGGACGCCGGTGCCTGGCTCAACGAGGCCGACAAGGCCCTGTACATCGCCAAGAATACCGGGCGCAACAAGGTCAACAGCACCGACGGTGAAAATACCGAATCCTCGGACGAGTACCTGGCAAGCTCCGCCTGAGCGCCATTCGGCTACTGCAAAGAACCACACGGCGGATTCTTGTACAAGACCAATCTATTTTGTATAAGAATATAAGGCAAAGTGCCATCCATGGAACGCTGGCCACCGGCGCCCTTCCCCCAAGGGTCTGCCGGGCCTGGAAAGGGATAGATCTCCCCTCTCTCCGAGTTCTCATGCCATGTTTTTTGCAGCCCATAAGAAAGCCCTGCAAGACCTGCAACAAACCATCGACCAACAGGCCCACCTGCTCGCGGCCATCGACCGCTCCATGGCCGTCATCGAATTCGATCTCGACGGCATCGTCCTGCGCGCCAACGACAACTTCCTCAAGACCATGGGCTATCGCCAGGAGCAGGTGCTCGGCCAGCCCCATCGCATGTTCTGCTCGCCAGCCTATGCTCGCAGTGCCGAATACAGCCAGTTGTGGTCACGCCTCAAGGCCGGCCAATTCGAGTCCGGCACTTTCGAGCGGGTCGCCGCCGATGGCCGGAGCGTCTGGCTCGAAGCCAGCTACAACCCGATCCGTGACGAGAACGGCAAGGCGGTGAAAATCGTCAAGTACGCCATGGACGTCACCGCCAAGATCCAGCAGGAAAGCGAAGCCAACGGCAAGCTGCAGGCGATCGACCGGGCCATGGCCGCCATCGAGTTCAAGCCCGACGGAACGGTGATCTGCGCCAACCAGAACTTCCTCGACCTGATGGGCTACAGCCTGGCCGAAATCCAGGGCAAGCATCACCGGATCTTCTGCACCCCGGCCACTGTCGGCGGCAGCGACTACCAGGACTTCTGGCGCCGCCTGAACCAGGGCGAATTCTTCAGCGGCCAGTTCGAACGCGTGACCAGGCGTGGCCAGAGCGTCTGGCTCGAAGCCACCTACAACCCGGTCTACGACGCCAGCGGCAAACTGTGCAAGGTGGTCAAGTTCGCCTCGGACGTGACCCGGCGGGAAGAGAAACATGCCCAGGACGCCATGAGCGCGAGCCAGGCCTATCACATCTCGGTGGAGACCCGCAGGGTCGCCGAGCAAGGCACCGAAGTGATCCAGCAGGCCGCCAGCGAAATGCGCGAGATTGCCTCGAACATCGAAGGTTCGTCCAATCTGATCGCCAAGCTGGGCGAGCGCTCGGAACAGATTACCGCCATCGTCAACACCATTCGCGGGATCGCCGAGCAGACCAACCTGCTAGCCCTCAATGCCGCGATCGAAGCGGCCCGGGCCGGCGAGCAGGGTCGCGGCTTCGCCGTGGTGGCCGATGAAGTCCGTCTGCTCGCGGCACGTACCAGCGGCTCCACCGCCGAGATATCCAGCATGATCGGCATGATCCAGAGCGAAACCCAGCAGGCCATCCAGAGCATGAACGGCACCCGCGACCGGGCATCCAAGGGCGTCGGCCTGGCAGACGAGGCCGGTACGGTGATCCTGCAGATCCGCGACGGGGCGAGCAATGCCGTACAGGCGGTCAGCATGTTCGCCAACGACAGGGTGCACTGAGCACCCGACACGCCAGGACATCGGCAGATGCCCTGGCGTGCCTGTCGCGTCGTCCCGCGACTTGATTGCACAACGGCATTGTTCACTTGAGCGAATGCCTATTTTGCTGGCGAACAGGCAGACCTATAGTCCGGCGCAGAGACCGACAAGCCGGAGAAGCCCATGGAACTGCGCCCTGCCCTGAAGATTGCCCTGGTCGGCGATCACGACCCGCAAGTGACGGCCCACAAGGCCATCCCCGTGGCCCTGCAGCTGGCCGCCCAGGCCACCGGTCTGCAGGTGCAGGCCCACTGGGTGGCGACCGACAGCATCGAGACCGCGGACGATCTGGCAGGCTTCGACGGCATCTGGTGCGTTCCCGCCAGCCCGTATCGCAGCCTCGATGGCGCCTTGCTTGCCATTGGCCATGCTCGTGAACAACGACTCCCCTACCTCGGCACCTGTGCCGGCTTCCAGTACGCGATTCTCGAATATGCCCGTCACGTGCTCGGCTGGGACGACGCGCAGCACGGTGAGGAAGCGCCGGATTCGCCGCGCGCGGTGATCTCGGCGCTGAGCTGCTCCCTGGTGGAAGCCACCGACGGCATCCGCCTGGTCGAAGGCTCGCGTATAGCCAGGGCCTATGCCAGCCAGCGAACCCACGAGGGTTATCACTGCCGCTACGGCATCAACCCGGCCTTCGAAGCGGCGCTGCTCGACACCGACCTGCAAGCCACCGGCCACGACGACAAGGGGGAACTGCGGGCCGTCGAATTGGCAAACCATCCGTTTTTCGTCGCGACGCTGTTCCAGCCGGAGCGGGCCGCCCTGCAAGGTATCGCGCCACCCCTGGTCAGTGCCTTCCTGAGCGCCTGTGCCGGAGAACACGCATGATTGCCAGCACGCCCCAGCCTCCCTACTACGCGGTGATCTTCACCTCCCTGCGTACCGCAGGCGACCAGGGCTATGCCGAAGCGGCCCGGCGCATGCTCGACCTGGCTCGCGAGCAGCCGGGGTTTCTCGGTGTCGAGTCGGCGCGGGGGGATGACGGCCTGGGCATCACCGTTTCCTACTGGCGCGATGAGACGGCGATCCTGGCCTGGAAGCAGCATGCCGAGCACAGCGAAATCCGCGAGCGCGGCCGCTCGACCTGGTACGAGACGTGCCAGACCCGCGTCTGCAAGGTCGAACGCGCCTATCGCTTCGATCGCTGAGCCGGCCGCCCGCTCGTGTCAGCCCGGCACGACCCGGCGCAATGCGGCGATCTGGGGCATGTCCACCCGCTGCATGTACACCCGCAACGGCTCGGTGATGTTGATCCGCTGGTCGATGTTCTGATCCAACAGCAACTGGATCCGCTCCCGGGCCAGACGCATGGCCTCCTGCCCTGCCGGTAGCCAGACGAATTCGCTGGCCGGAATGATCCCGTCGTCGGCCACGTCCATGCCGAAGGAGTCCTCGCTGAAACGCACGATGTACTGGCCGGTCTTGCGATTCAGGCCGACGAAACCCTTGAGCTGGTCGGCGGCCTGACAGATGAGTTCGGAAGTGATGCGCATGGTAAACCTCACTGGCGAGCCCGAAGGCCCATGGGTCGATGGTTTACACACAAGGTGGGCAGCGCGTTTCCTTCTACAGGGGAAACTGTCGCTCAAGCCTACTGCAAAATCCGTCCTGATTGTGTCGAAAAAACGACACAACCGGCTCTTGCAGCCATTTCGCGATAGCACTTGAAGCATTCAGTTGTTAAAAGAGGGCCTTCACTCCGTACGAAAGGAATTCGCAATGCCTGTCACCTTCAGCGCCGCCACCTTCAAGAAAAGCGCTCTGCTCATGAGCCTGCTGCTGGCCATGGGGCTGGACACGGCACAAGCCGGCACCACCCCGGCCGAGCTCGCGGCCAAGGCCGGGATTCCCCATCCGGCGGTGATCGCCCACCGTGGCGCGTCCTTCGATGCCCCCGAATCCACCGCGGCCTCCTACACCCTGGCCCGCGACCTCGGCGCCGACTACCTGGAAATGGACCTGCAGCGCAGCAAGGACGGAGTGATCTTCGCCCTGCATGACAACAACCTGTCGCGCACCACCGACGTCGCCAGCAAGTTCCCCGAACGCAAGGACAGCCCGGCCAACGAGTTCACCTGGGCCGAGCTGCAAACCCTGGACGCCGGCAGCTGGTTCAACAAGGCCTACCCCGAGCGCGCGCGGCCGTCCTATGTCGGCCTGAAGATTCTCAGCCTCGACCAGATCATCGACATCGCCCAGGCCAACCCCAGGCATCGCCCCGGCCTGTACATCGAGACCAAGGAACCCAAGCAGTTCCCCGGTATCGAGCATGACCTCAAGAACAAGCTGCAGGAACGTGGCCTGCTCGGCCCGGACAAGGTCCACTCCAAGGAGCAGCCACAGGTCGGCCAGGGCGCCGGCCGGGTGATCCTGCAGACCTTCGAGAAGAGCAGCCTGGAGTTGCTGCAGAAGGAAATGCCGAACACGCCGAAGATTCTCCTGCTGTGGGTCGGCGAAGGCAGCATCGAACCCAAGTCGAACGTCAGCTTCGCCGACTCCGGCGAGAAGACCAAGGCCGCCTACTACGCCAAGCAGGAACCGAAGGACAAGGCCGAGTTCATCAAGTGGGTGGACTTCGCCAAGGCCAACGGCGCCATCGGCACCGGCCCGTCGGCCGAACTGACCCATGGCGGCGACCAGAGCTACTCCGACCTGGTCAAACCGTGGATGAACCAGCTGACCCACGATAAAGGCCTGCTGGTTCACGTCTATACCGTCGACGAACCGGTGGACTTCAAGAAGGTCATGGACGCCGGTGTCGATGGCATCTTCACCAACCGCGCCTCCGAACTGCTCAAGTACTTCAAGCGCGCCTCGCCGAAAACCGTGCCGCAAATCCTCGAGGCCAACGGTTACTGAATGAAGGAGCGCGAGTGGAACGGCGTCCTCTGGCTGGGGCGTGACTACGCACTGATCCACGGTGAGCTGGGGCCACCGCGCCCCATGCCCACTCCGCCCATCAGGTGATCCTGACGCCCGAGGCGCCGGTCACCGCCTGGTACTGTGGCGCCGCCTGCGCCTGGCGCTTGAAAGGCGCGCTCTACGCGCGATTGAACAAACGACGCAATCGTCAGTCAGCAAGAACAGGGGTCAATTTAAGGGTGAATTAAGTTGCAACACTTAGGCTGACCCCACTGAAATCATCCAGACAAGGAATCCCCCGATGAAAGCCCTCTCGACCCTGCTGACCGCCTCCGCCCTGACTCTCGTTGCCGGCTTCGCTTCGGCCGATGTCCGTCCGGACCACATTCCCGGGCTGCTGAAATCCGGTGCGATCGCCGACTTCGACAAGCTCAACCAGGCCGCCCTGGCCAAGTACCCAGGCGCGACCATCACCGACACCGAACTGGACCATGTCACCAGTGGTGGCTATGTCTATGAAGTCGAACTCAAGGCCGCCGACGGCGTGAAGTGGGAAGTCAAACTCGACGCCAAGAGCGCCGCCGTCCTGCAGGAGAAGCGCGACAGCTGATCGTCCGCCCCGTGAATCACAAGCCGCGCGTTCCACCCGGAACGTGCGGCTTGTTCGTTTTCATCCTCCCATAACCCCGGGAGATGCTGTCCAAGCACTCAGGCGGTCGTGTTGACGGTACCGCCCGACGTACTGCTGCCGGACTCCTGCAGCGCCTGGGTCAAGGCCGCGGTGACGGTCTGGATCGAGGCGGAAATTGTCGCGACCTGAGCCGAAGCGGTGGCCACGGCAGTCGCCTTGGCTTCGTCGCTGTCGTTGCTGGCCTGGGCCTTCTGCAATTGCTGCTCCTGTTCCTGCAACTGCTTCTGCAACTCGGCCAGTTGCTTGCGCAGCGCCTTGACGGTATCGGACTCCGAACTGGAGCTGTCGCCGCTGCCCGCCGCGCCGCCGCCAGCGGCCGCCTGGGTACCACCGGTCTTGGTGGTGTCCGTGGTGCTGGCCGCGACAGTACCGGTCGTCGTGGTGTCGTCGCTGCTCGCCGCCTTGGTGGACGTGCTGGTGGACAGGCTTGGGGTGATAGTGACCGAGGTGATGCTAACCATGGGAAACGCCCTATTCAGGTGGTGATACCCCCATGATCGACATAACGCCGGCCGGCTTGAGACCTATCCTGTATCCCGTTGGTCAGCGTCTCGATACACAGTCCCCCCCGCTCACTGGCGAATCAGGCCTCCAGCCTGGCGGTGACTTCGTTCAATTGCCCCGACAGGCCGTGCAGATTGCTGCTGGCTGCCTCGGTACGCTTGACGTTGTCCAGGTTGGTGCTGGCAATCGCGGTGATCTCGGTGAGGTTGCGGGAAATATCCTCGGCCACCGACGTCTGTTCCTCGGCGGCCGTGGCAATCTGCCGGTTCATGTCACGGATGGCCTCGACGGCCGCGGTGATGCGCTCGAGCATCGCGCCGGCCTCGGTCACCTGCTCCACGCTTTCGTCGCTGCGGGCCTGGCCGCCCTCGATGGCCTGGGCCGCGTCCACCGCCCCGGTCTGCACCGACTGGATGATCTGGTTGATTTCCAGGATCGACGCGGCCGTGCGTTGGGCCAGGCTGCGAACTTCATCGGCCACCACCGCGAAACCACGTCCGGCCTCGCCGGCCCGTGCCGCTTCGATGGCCGCGTTGAGCGCCAGCAGGTTGGTCTGCTCGGCGATCCCGCGGATCACTTCAAGCACCTTGCCGATCCGCCCGCTGTCGCTTTCCAGCTGGCGAATGACCGTGGCGGTCGTGGAGATTTCCGTGCGCATGCGAGTGATGGTCTGGATGGTCGACTGCATCACCAGTTCGCCCTGCTGGGCCGAACGGTCGGCTTCGTCGGCGGCGCCGGCCGCAGCGGCGGCGTGCCGGGCGACTTCCTGGGCCGTGGCGGACATCTCGGTCATCGCCGTCGCCACCTGGTCGGTCCGTTCGAACTGCTCATGGGTACCCGTAGCCATCAGGCCGGCAATCGCGTTCAGTTCGCCACTGGCACTGTCCAGGTTGGCGGTGCTGAGCTTGAGGCGATTGAACGTATCGGCGAGAAAGTCCCGCAGGGTATTGGCGGCAACGGCCAGACGCCCCAGCTCATCCTGGCGGTCGGCGGCCACGCGCTCGGCGAACTGGCCATGGCTCAGTTGCGCCACATAGTCGATCAGGCGGCGAATCGGTTCGACCAGGTTGCGATTGACCAGCCACAGGCTCAGCAGCGCGATCAGCAGACCCGACACCAGCATCACCACGATACCGCTCCAGACCGTGCGCCCGGCGGCCTCGCTGATGGCGGCCGACTGTGCATCGCCGGCCTTGCGCAACTGGCTGACCAGCACGCTCATCTGCTCGCTGGTGGCACGGTCCACGCCCTTGACCGCCTGATCGCCGGCACTCGGCTCGGCGCCACTGGCAACGTAGGCATCACGGCCCTTCTGGTAGGCGACACCGAGCTGGCGGTGCTCCTCGCGCAGCCTTTCGACCTGGGCCTTCAGGCTGCTGTCGATAGCCGGCTGCGCCGCCAGGCGGCCGAGAATATCCTGCACGTCACGCTGGCGATCCTCGAACTGGCGCCAGTACTGGTTGAGGTCCTGAGGCTGCTTGCCACGCAAGAGGACGTTCTTCCATTCCTGCACCTGCTCCTTGAACCGCAGGTTGGCCTCGTCCACCAGTTGCGACGCGAGCAACGGCCCCCCGATCAGCTCCCGATAGTCGCGTATGCCGTTGGACAGGAAGTGGAAGCAGGTCAGTGCGATCAACAGCATCGCCAACAGGCTGCCGCTCAGTAGCGCGAGAATCTGGGCTCTCAAGGATTTCTGCAACATCGTGGGTATCTCTGGACAGGGATTGGGCACTCCGATCAGGAGTGCGAACAGTCAAAACATCCCTGTCAGCGACATCGTGGCTTGTGGCCCAAAACGCCGCAGCCTACACCTTCGCCATCGGCGCACCGGCACGGCGCTTGAGTCGAGCCGACCACCGGTCATGGGCCGCGATTGTGCACGTCAATCCGTAACAAAAATGTCAAAACGCCCTGAGATGATGCGGCTCAAGCGAACCTGTAAAAAAATGTTTCGGGCGCTTCATTTCAGCGAGCCTCCATGAACCACAGCCTTGACCAAAGTCACCGCGATCCGGACCTGTTCGGCCTGCTTTACGGTTTTCGCTTTCGCGCCGGCGAGCGCGGCGAGGAAATCGACTCCGCCACCGCCCTGCGCTACCTGCAGAATCCCGAGGACGACGAAGCGTTTCTCTGGCTGCACCTGAACCTCGCCCACGCGGCCTGCGAACGCTGGATGACCACCCATCTGTCGCTGCCCGACGAGTTCTTCGAAGCCCTGCACGAAGGCTCACGCTCGACCCGCATCGAACATGTCGACAACGCCCTGCTGGCGGTGGTCAACGACGTGGTGTTCAACCTTGGCAGCATGACCTCCTCGGATGTCTCGACACTCTGGGTCTGCGCACGCAGCAAGCTGCTGATCAGCGCCCGCCTGCAGCCCCTGCACTCGGTCGACAAGCTGCGCTCCTCGGTCAAGGCCGGCGAACACTTCCGTTCGCCGCTGGAATTGCTGGTGCACCTGCTGCGCGACCAGGGTGAAGTGCTGACCCAGATCGTGCGCAAGACCACCCTCAGCGTCGACCAGATCGAGGACCAGTTGCTCGCCCAGCGCCTGACCATCAATCGCGCGGAGCTGGGTGCCATGCGCCGGGTGCTGGTGCGCCTGCAACGGCTGCTGGCCCTTGAGCCGGGCTCGCTGCTGCGGCTGCTCAACCGCCCGCCACAGTGGCTGCAGAAGGAGGACGTCAAGGAACTGCGCAAGTCCACCGAGGAGTTCTCGCTGATCCTCAGCGACCTCGAGGCCCTGGGCGAGCGGATCAAGTTGCTGCAGGAAGAGATCGCCGCCACCGTCAACGAACAGACCAACCGCAGCCTGTTCACTCTGACGGTGGTCACGGTGCTGGCGCTGCCGATCAACATCATCGCCGGTTTCTTCGGCATGAACGTCGGTGGCATCCCGCTGGCCGGCGACCCGGAAGGGTTCTGGATTCTGGTGGCGCTGGTGGCGACCTTCACCCTGCTGGCCGGACGCTGGGCGTTTCGCAAGCGCCAGGATTACTGAGCCCCCGGGTTCAGTGTGTACCCGCTCATCCTGGCGGCAGCCTGTCAGACCATCGGCCCGGTAAAATCCACAGATACTGATCTGTGGCAGCCTCTCTGTAACATTTAGCAATGATCATGACTGATACCCGTTCCCAAACAGGATTTCAGGCATGGCTACCCCTTCATTGACTGCTGCCTCCGCCAGCGACGGCAGGCCGCAGCTGGAAAGCAAACCCCACGTCTTCACCGCCGTCCTCTTCTTCGCGCTGCTGGCCGTCGGCCTGTTGTTCACCGCCTACAGCCTCGTGCATGACATGCACGAACTCGGCACGGTGGTGACCACCTGGACGCCCTTCCTGCTGCTCGGCGTCGCCCTGCTGATCGCCCTGGGCTTCGAATTCGTCAACGGGTTCCACGACACCGCCAACGCCGTGGCCACCGTGATCTACACCCACTCGCTGCCGCCGCACTTCGCCGTGGTCTGGTCCGGCTGCTTCAACTTCCTCGGCGTGCTGCTGTCCAGCGGTGCGGTGGCCTTCGGCATCATTGCCCTGCTGCCGGTGGAACTGATCCTGCAAGTGGGTTCGTCCTCCGGCTTCGCGATGATCTTCGCCCTGCTGATCGCCGCCATCCTGTGGAACCTCGGTACCTGGTGGCTGGGCCTGCCGGCCTCGTCGTCCCATACCTTGATCGGCTCGATCATCGGCGTCGGCGTGGCCAACGCCCTGATGCACGGCCGCGACGGCACCAGCGGCGTGGACTGGAGCCAGGTGACCAAGATCGGCTACGCACTGCTGTTCTCCCCGCTCATCGGTTTCGCCCTGGCCGCCCTGCTGCTGGTGGCGCTGCGCCTGTTCGTGAAAAACCGCGCGCTGTACAAGGCGCCCAAGGGCAACGAGCCACCACCGTGGTGGATCCGTGGCCTGCTGATCCTGACCTGCACCGGCGTGTCCTTTGCCCATGGTTCCAACGACGGGCAGAAAGGCATGGGCCTGATCATGCTGATCCTGGTCGGTACCCTGCCGATGGCCTACGCGCTGAACCGCACCATGCCGGCCGAACAGGCCCTGCAGTTCGCCGCCGTGGCCGAAGTGACCCAGGCCGCCCTGGTCAAGGCCGTCCCGCAACCCGCCCCGGCCGATCCGCGTCCGGTGCTCACCGAATACATCCGCACCCAACAGGTAAAGCCGGACCTGGTGCCGGCCCTGGCCGCCCTGACCGGCCGGATCGGTGAGGAGGTGAAAGGCTATGGCTCACTGGCCAAGGTACCCGCCGAGGCCATGGGCAACGTGCGCAACGACATGTACCTGAGTTCCGAAGCCATTCGCCTGATGGACAAGAACAAGGTCGGCAACTTCGACGCCGACACCCAGGGCAAGCTGCAACTGTTCAAGCAACAGATCGACGGCGCCACCCGCTTCATCCCGTTGTGGGTGAAGATCGCCGTGGCCATCGCCCTGGGCCTCGGCACCCTGGTCGGCTGGAAGCGGATCGTGGTCACCGTCGGCGAGAAGATCGGCAAGAGCCACCTGACCTACGCCCAGGGCGCCTCGGCGGAAATGGTCGCGATGCTGACCATCGGCGCGGCGGACATGTACGGCCTGCCGGTATCGACCACCCATGTGCTGTCCTCGGGGGTGGCCGGGACCATGGTCGCCAATGGCGGCGGCCTGCAGATGAAGACCATCCGCAACCTGGCGATGGCCTGGGTGCTGACCCTGCCGGCGGCGATCCTGCTGTCGGGCAGCCTGTACTGGCTGTTCACCCAGCTGTTCTGAACCCGCCTTCAGGCTCCACCCGCAGACCCCACCCTCAAGGTGGGGTTTGTCGTTTCACGCCCTCACAGGCGTCATGCAGTACCTGCACCAACCAGTCCATGAACACCCGCACCCGCCGTGGCAGGTGCCGTTGCCCGGCATACAGCAGCGACACGTCCAGCGGCGCCGGCCGAAACCCGGGCAATACCTCGATCAGGTCGCCGCGTTCCAGGTGCCGGGCCATCCCCAGCAACGGCGCCTGGATCAGCCCCAGGCCGCCGAGGCAGGCGCCTTCGTAACAGTCGATACCGTTGACCGTGACGCTGCCGGGCATGGGGACCTGGATCAGCTTGCCATCGTGCAGGTACTCGAAGCCCGAAGACCGCGAGCCCAGCACGCCGACATAGTGGATCAGCCGATGGCCGACGAGATCTTCCGGGCTCGACGGCATGCCATGCCGTTGCAGATAGGCGGGGCTGGCGCAATTGACCACCGGCAGCGAACTCACAGGCCGCGCCACCACCGTCTGATCCGGTTGCGCACCGACCCGCAGCACGCAGTCGAAGCCTTCGCTGAGCAGATCGACCCGGCGATCGGTGCTGCTGATCTCCATTTCGATCCGCGGATGCCGGGCCATGAACTCCGGCAGACGCGGCATCACCACCCGTCGCGCCATGGCACTGGGCATGTCGAAGCGGATACGCCCGCCGAGCAGGCTCGCATCCTGGCGGAACAGCCCCTCCAGCTCATCCACCTGGGACAGCAGTTCCTTGCTGCGTTCGTACAGCACCAGGCCGTCCTGGGTCGCCTGGACCTTGCGCGTGGTGCGCTGCAACAGGCGCGTGCCCAGCAGGTCCTCGAGGGTTTGGACGTGCTCGGAAACACTCGACCTGGGCAACCCCAGGCTCTCGCTGGCCTGGGTAAAGCTCGACAGCTCGGTGACGCGGATGAAGGTGCGCAGCAACTCCAGCTTGTTCATGGCAGGGCGACTCCGATTGTTCGGACAGAGCGATCAGTGTTTCCGTTTTCCCTCAGTTTATCGCCTGCCAGACGGACAAATAAACTTTCCCCAACACTCACCCATCACCCAAGGAATACGACATGACTCGCAAGATCGCACTGATCACCGGCGCCAGCCGCGGCCTTGGCAGGAATACCGCGCTGCAACTCGCCGCCCGCGGCGTGGACATCATCGGCACCTACCACAGCCGGGCGGACGAGGCCCAGGCCGTGGCGGCCGAGGTCGAACGGCTCGGCGCACGCGCCGCCATGCTGCAGCTGGATGTCGGTGTCGTCGCCGGCTTCAGGACCTTCGCCGAACGCGTGGCCGCGGTACTCGAAGACACCTTCGCCCAGCCGCGTTTCGACTTCCTGGTGAACAATGCCGGCGTCGGCCTGCACGGACTGTTCGTCGACGTCCAGGAAGAGCAGTTCGACCAGTTGTTGAATGTCCACTTCAAGGGCCCGTTCTTCCTGACCCAGCGACTGCTGCCGCTGATGGCCGATGGTGGGCGCATCATCAACATCTCCAGCGGCCTGGCCCGCTTCAGCCTGCCGGGTTATGGCACCTACGCGGCGATGAAGGGCGCGATGGAGGTGCTGACCCGCTACCAGGCCAAGGAACTCGGTGCCCGGGGCATCAGCGTGAACTCGCTGGCCCCCGGCGCCATCGAGACCGATTTCGGCGGTGGTTCGGTGCGTGACAACCCGCAACTGAATGCCTTCGTCGCCAGCGTCACCGCACTCGGCCGGGCCGGCCTGCCGGAGGATATCGGCGGGGCGATCGCGCTGCTGCTGGGGGACGGTGGGCAGTGGATCAATGGGCAGCGGATCGAGGCTTCGGGCGGGATGTTCCTGTAGGTTCTGCATGGGGCCGGCAGGCCCCTTCGCGGGCAAGCCCGCGAAGGGGCCTTCGGAACGACTCCTGTCAGCCAACCACACCACTGCGCTGCAGCAACTCCCGGAGCACCGTCAGCAACTCCACCCGCCCCTTGCGCGACGCCCCGGCAAACTCGATCCACCCCTCGTTGAAACCATCGAGCATCTGCATCCGCGGCAACGGGTTGTTCATGCCCTGGGCGCTGAACAGCGCCTGCCAGCTCTCCCGGGGGACCACCTCCATGCGCACCGGCCTGCCCAGCAGTTCGGCAAAGCCGGCGGCGATCTGATTCGGCGTCACCCGCTGTGCCGCCTCCAGCTCGACGATGCGCTGGCCGCTCCAGTTCTCCAGCAGCAGTTGCGCCGCCAGCCGACCGACATCCTCGGTGGCGACCATCGGCACAGGCTTGTCCAGCGGTTGCAGGAAGCTGGGGATCACCCCACTTTCCAAGGCCGCCGGCACGTCCCACAGCGCGTTCTCCATGAACCAGCCCGGACGCAGGAACGTCACCGGCAGATCCAGGCCGGCAAGGCCCTGTTCGAGGATCTGCAACTGAGTGAGCAGATTCGGCCGGCTCGCCTGTGCACCGACGGTCGACAGGCACACCACCTTCGCCGGGCGCGCCCGCTCCAACGCCGAACGCAGGTTTTCCACCCATTGCCGGGCTTCCGGAAAGCCAGGGGTCGGGTCAAAAGTCGGCGGCAGCATCACGAACACACCTTCAGCGGCACTGAACGCCTGGGCCATCGCCCGCACATCATCGACCTCGGCCACTGCCACCTGGCAACCCTGCGCGGCCCACGGCTGCCCCTTGGCCGCGTTGCGTACCAGCGCCCGCACCGGCTGCCCGGCCGCCAGCAAATGACGGGCGATGGCGCCGCCGACCTGACCGGTAGTGCCCATGACTGCATACATAGAATTTCCTCCAGCGAGAAGCGACGTCTGTCGCGGTGGAAAGAATTATCCGCAGCGCACAGTCATTCTCCGATAGCATGGATGTCATTGGATCAGTGACAGGAAATCATCAATGAGCTTCGATTCCAGCCTGGCCAGCGGCATGGGCGTCCTCAGTGCCGTGGTCGACAGCGGCAGCTTCGCCAAGGCCGCCGACAGCCTCGACATGACCCCCTCCGGCGTCAGCCGGGCGATCGCGCGACTGGAGAAGCGCCTGGGCATCCGTCTGTTCGACCGCACCACCCGTTCGGTCAAACTGACCGACGAAGGCCGTCGCCTCTATGAGGAAATCGCACCGCTGCTGGCCGGTCTGGAAGAAGCCGCGCACAACGCCAGCGGCAGTGCCAGCAGCGTACGCGGGCGCCTGCGGGTGAATATCGATCCCTATTTCTCCCGGCTGATACTCGGTCCGGCACTGGGCGAATTCATGAGCCGCCATCGGCAGTTGCAACTGGAGCTCTACACCCGGGACCAGTTGGGTGATGTGGTCGCCGACGGCTTCGACCTGGCGGTGCGGTTCGGCCACCCGGCATCCTCGTCGCTGGTGGCGCGCAAGCTGCTCGACGTGCGGGTGCTGACCTGTGCCGCGCCGGCCTATCTCAAGCGCCATGGCCGGCCGCTGACACCGCTGGAGATGGAGGATGAGCGGCATGTCTGCGTATCGTTCCGCGACCCGGAAACCGGCCGGCCGTTTCCCTGGGAATTCCACCGTGGCGGTCAGCGGCTCGATGTACGCAACAACGCACGGCTGGTGCTCAACGATGTCGGCACCCTGCACAGCATCTGCGAGGCCGGCTACGCGATCGCCCAGGTGCTCGACCTCGGCGTGCAACCGATGCTCGCGTCGGGCCGGCTGGTGGAACTGTTCCCCGACTGGCCCGACGAACGCTTCCCGCTGTATGCGCTGTACCCGTCGCGGCACCTGCCACCGGCCAAGGTCCGGGCCTTTCTCGACTTCATCATCGAGATCAGCTCGCGCTGAACCGCTCAGGCCAGGCGCCGCTGCAACAGCCGCTCGCGCAGCAGGTCGTAGACCCAGTGGTAGACGTAGGTGTACGGCAGGAAAAACAGCATCACGCCGATATCCAGCAACAGCGCCGACAGCAGGCTCAACTCCAGCCACCAGGCGATCAGCGGTACGCTCACCACGATCAGCCCACCCTCGAACAACACCGCGTGCAACAGCCGGGTCCAGCCATTCTGCACCAGGGCCAGGCGCTCGAGCAGCCGGTCGAACAGGCCATTGAACAGCACGTTCCAACCCAGGGCGAGCAGGCAGTTGGCAACCGTCACCACGCCCATGTCCAGCAACGGCTTGCCCATCACCCAGGCAAACAGTGGCGTGCATAGCAGCACCGCGAACAATTCGAAGCCAATGGCCTGGAAAACGCGTTCGGTAAGGGACTTGCTGGTACTCATGGCGGGCTCCCCCGGAATGTCGAGGCTTGTGATTATCGCCACCAACACAGATACTAAAAGTCAATTACCATCGAGCAAGACGATAGTTTATGGCCTCCAATGAAGTGCTCCAGGCCTTTGTCCAGGCCGCCACCCTTGGCTCCTTTTCCGCCGCCGCGCGCAAGCTGGGCAAAAGCCAGTCGACCATCAGCGCGGCGGTAGCCGGCCTGGAGATCGACCTCGGCCTGGAGCTGTTCGACCGCAGCACCCGCAAACCCGGCCTGACAGCGGCCGGTCATGTGATGCTGCGCAAGGCCGAGGACATCCTCGCCGCCAGCAATCGACTGGAAATGGCCGCCAGCCAGTTGGCCCAGGGGCTGGAGCCGAAGCTGACCGTGGTGATTTCCGACACCTACCAGTCCGATCGCTTCGAAGCCGCCCTCAGCGGGTTCGCTGCACGTTATCCGGACCTGGAGCTGGAGTGCCTGATCGCCGAATGCGCCGACGTGGTGGAACTGGTGCAACAGGGCCGGGCCCAGGTGGGCTTCGCCGAAAAGCTGGACAGCTATCCGCCGGACCTGAGCAGCGCCACAGTGGATGAGCGCACCGAGTTCGCCGTGTTCGTCCATCGCGGCCATCCCCTGGCCAGCCTGGCCAAGGTTGATCAGAGCGCCTTGCGCCAGCACCGTGAGTTGCGCCTGACCAGCATCGTCAATCCTTACGAAGACCGTGCCCTGGGGCGGGTCTGGTCGTCATCCAGCTACCTGATGCTGTTGGAGATGGCCCAGCGCGGCGTCGGCTGGGCAGCGTTGCCGCGCTGGCTGGTGGAGCGTTTCGCCGCAGGCTCACTGGTGCAACTGCAGGTACGCGGTTGGCCGAGGCCGGTGGCGGTCGATGCCCTCTGGTCGCGCCTGCATCCGCCGGGGCCGGCCGGCACCTGGTTGCTGGAAAAGATGCTGGAGTGATCGGCCGCGAACAGCCCCGGCAACCCTACTTCCCCAATGCCGCCAGGCGCCCGCGGATAAAGCGCTGCTCGGGCTCCTGCTGCGTCAGTTCCAGCGCCCGCCCATAGGCCTCGCGCGCCTCCTCCAGGCGCCCCAGCCGCCGGTAGAACTCCGCCCGCGCCGAATGCGCCAGGTGATAATCCTGCAACTCGCCGCGCCCGAGTATCCGCTCCAGCAGCAGCAACCCTGCCTGCGGCCCATCGCGCATGGCCACCGCCACCGCGCGGTTCAGCTCGATCACCGGCGACGGCACGGCCCGTAGCAGCAGGTCATAAAGCCCGACGATCTGCGCCCAGTCGGTGTCCGCCGCGCTGGCCGCCTCGGCATGTACCGCCGCGATCGCCGCCTGCAGCCCATAAGGGCCGAATCGGCCGGAGGCCAGCGCCCTCTCGACCAGGTTGCAACCCTCGGCGATCAGTTCGGCATTCCACAGCGTGCGATCCTGGACATCGAGCAGAACCAGTTCGCCACTGGCCGATACCCGTGCCTGACGCCGTGATTCGTGCAACAGCATCAGCCCCAGCAATCCCATGACTTCCGGGTCCGGCAGCAGCTCCAGCAACAGCCGCGCCAGGCGGATCGCCTCGCCGGTCAGTTCGTCCCGAGTCGCGCTGGCGCCCCGGGAGGCCGAATAACCTTCATTGAACACCAGGTAAATCACCCGCAGCACGCTATCCAGGCGTTCGGGCAGTTCGCCCAGGGTCGGTACCTGGTAGGGAATCTGCGCATCGCGGATCTTCGCCTTGGCCCTGACGATCCGCTGGGCGATGGTCGAGGGCGTCGAGAGAAACGCCCGGGCGATTTCCTCGGTGGTCAGGTCGCAGACTTCGCGCAATGTCAGCGGCACCTGGGCATCGGCCGAGAGCGCCGGGTGGCAGCAGGTGAAGATCAGGCGCAGCCGGTCATCCTGCAGGTCCTCGCCCTCCCATTCGGCCTGTTCGAGCTGTTCGGCCTGGGCGATCAGACGCTCCTGGGAGGCGGCAAAACGCGCCCGCCGACGCAGGGTATCGATGGCCTTGAAGCGCCCGGTGGAAACCAGCCAGGCTCGCGGATTGGCCGGTACGCCGTCGCGTTGCCAACGCTCGACAGCGACGAAGAACGCTTCGTGCAAAGCCTCTTCCGCCAGGTCGAAATCACCGAGCAGACGAATCAGCGTCGCCAGAATCCGCCGCGACTCCAGCCGATAGACCGACTCGACCCGCTGCCTGATGCCCTGGGTGATTTCGCTCAATCCGGCAGCCCCTGCGCGAGCAGCAAGGCCAGCCGGTCGAGGCTTTCGCCCCAGCCCTGATGGAAACCCATCTGCTCGTGGCTGTCGCGTTCGGCCGCGCTCCAGTGCATCGCACTGGCGGTATAAAGGGTGCCGCCCGGGGCTTCCTGCAGCGTGATCCGCGCCGTCATGAACGGCTTGCCGGTCGGCGTCCAGCCGGGGGCGAAGGCATCGGTGAAGACGATCCGCTCGGGCGCGGCGATTTCCAGGAACACGCCCTGGTAGGGATACTCGCTGCCATCCGGTGCCCGCATGACGGTGCGGAACAGGCCGCCGACCCACAACTGCATCTCGCAGATCGGCGTGGTCATGCCGTGCGGCCCCCACCAGCGGGCCAGCAGATCGGGTTCGGTCCAGGCCCGGAACACCTCGTTGCGTGGCGCCTCCAGCAAGCGGCTGATGGATAGCTCGTAATCCGCGCGCATCGGTTGAAGCGGCAGGCTGCTCATGACGGGGCTCCTGTTTCCTTATTGTTATGGATCGCCGCATAGGGCTCGGCATCCCGGCGGCGTTTCAGAGATTCAACTCCCGAACCGGGCGGACTTCAACACTGCCGACACGGGCCGCCGGAATATTCCCGGCAATTTGTAACGCCTCGTTCAGGTCACGGGCCTCGACCAGGTAGAAACCGGCCAATTGCTCCTTGGTTTCGGCGAACGGCCCGTCGGTGATCGACAGCTTGCCGCCACGCATGCGCACGGTGGTCGCGGTATGCACCGGCTCCAGCGGCTCGGCCGCGAGCATGCGTCCGCTGTCGCGGATCGACTGCGCGTAGGCCAGGCACTCCGGGTCCCGGGGGCTGTCGGGATGGGTGTGCAGCACCTCTTCGTTGCTGTAGATCAGGCACAGGTATTTCATGGGAAGTCTCCACGGACGGTCGAACAACTATGGCTGTTTTTCCAGGTTTGGCGAAATGCCCTGCACCTGGTACGGACACCTGTTAGTCGAACGAAAGACGAGCAGATCGACAAAGGCCTGAAAAAACCGCACGCCAGCCATTGCCGGAGAATCTTCTCACCGCCACATTCAGGCTGTTTCCTACCTGAATATCAGCATGGCCATATATATGAGATCAGTTACTCATCAACTGTAAAACTTGAGCACTGGGCAAACTTCCCGTTCAGCCATTAAATGAATCCGCACCTGCTGTTTTAAAAGAACAGCGGGGCGATCAATTAATGAATTGAAAGGACTCAATGATAAATGGACATCAGAAACCGGACTTCGAACGACACCCCATTCACCTCGCCAACCGGCGGCCCACAGCTGCCGAAGAGGCCTGGCACGCTGGATCTGGAGTTCAGCGAACACCGGGACGGCATCGTGATCTTCTCGGAGGCGGGACCCGGCTTCGTCGGCACTTCGCTATTACAACGCGATGGCCGACATCTGTTTATCGGCGTTCATGACGATGAGCCCACCGATGTAATGCTGGCCGACTTCGAACCCGAAGGTTTTTATTATCGTCATTTTGCTACACCTTTACCCGGAGCGGGCCGTGCACTGATCCATGCGGTGCAGGACGACCAGGAAAACTTCGTAATACTCGGCAACTTCCGCGATGGTGAGCAGGCCTTTTGCACACGCCTTGCGCCGACCGGCGAACGGGACCTGGCCTTTGGCGACAACGGCGAAGTCCGGCTGCCCTACCGGGCGCCGTGGACCGGCCGTGGGCAGCGGCTTGTCCTGCAGGCGGACGGCCATATCCTCCTGCTGCTGAAGAGTCAGGCCGCGGGCGAAGGGGAAAGAGACGTCATCGTGCGCCTGGACTGCAGCGGCAACTACGATCCCGGTTTCGGAACCTGTGGCGTGGTCACCGCGCGGGAAGCCGGCATCGCCTTCGAGGCACTGGCGCTCCAGGCGGATGGCGGGCTGGTGATCGCCGGTCGCCGCGGCCGCCGGGCCGTACTGATGCGTTACGGCAGCACCGGCCTGCCGGACACCCGCTTCGGCGAGGCGGGCTATCTGGAATTCGAATCCATCAGCGAAGGCAACGCGACGTTCTTCGCCGTGGCCGTACAGCCAGACCAGAAAATCGTCGCAGCCGGCTCGGCCAACCGCTCGGAGGATGTCGCCCTGCTGGTACGCAGCACCACGGAGGGCACGCTGGACCCCGGATTCAACGCCGGCAGCCCGCTCGCCTTCCCCGGCATCGGGTCGTGTCTGGCAACCCTCATCCAGGAAGACGGCATGATCCTCAGTGTCGGTCATGTCGACAATGGCGGCCAGACCTGGCTGATGCGTCACCAGGGCAATGGTGAAGTGGATGGTGGCTTTGGCGACCGGGGCATCAGCCACGTCAACCGCATTCCGGGGGACACCAGCTACTTCTCCCATCTGGAACTGCAACCCGACGGCAAGATCCTGATATCCGGGCGTTATGCGACCCACTCGGCGGTCATTCGCTGTCACGGACGCTGAACCGGCACCGCCTACGGTCTTCCAACGGATGCCCGGAGGCTCGGCACCGGCGGTCTCGATCGGGGCAGACGGTCGCGGGCAGCACTTTCGGGGCGTTTCATATCCGCGCCGTATTATTGCGCGAGCGCCCCGTAAAGCTTCCGTATAATCGATATCATTCGCGCCGGTTTTCCACTATTTCTCTGCAGGTCGCCGCCTGATGCGGTGTTTTGCGGAGTCCAGCCATGAGCAATTTCCAGATTGGTCTGACGGTGCTGATCGGCATCAGTGTCTTTGGCGTCGTCACCTTCTACCTCGACTTCTGGCGCGAAACCAGAACGCAGAAGGAGCGGGAATAGCGCCGCGCAGATCAACCGGGCGAAGGCGCAGGTCAGTGGCGGATCGGCAGCCAGACCTCCACCTTGCCGGTACCGGCCTGCGGATCGAAGTCGGCGCTGTAGCGCTCGAATTCCGGCGCATCGGCTGCGGTATGCCCGGAGGTGGGCAACCACTGCTGCCAGATGGCCTCGAAGGTCTGTTTCAGGGTCGCAAGCGGGCCATGGTGTTCGAACACCGCGTAATACTGGGGCTGCAGTTCGACCCAACGATAGAGTTCGGGCAGATCGTCGAGCCTGCTGATCGCGACGCCGGCAATGTACTCGAAGCCGCCCTTGCCATCGGGATTGCAGCAGATACCGTAGGTCTCGTCGCCCAACTGGCCCGGCACATTTCCGATATGCGGTACGAAGGCATCCCAAAGATCCGGGATGGCTGCCGAGGTATCGGCGTTGAAGCGCCCGCCCAGTCCTGCGATCAATTGAAAGTGGCCATGCTCGAAGCGTGGCGGTGCCAATACATGGCGCGAGGTATCATCCATGGGTACAGATCTCCGTCAGAGAAAGGAAGCCGCGTCGCAGTATAGAAGTAAAAAAGACTCTGGACAGAGTGCCATCAGCGCCATTATCTTCTGCCGCGCAGGCCACCGCAGTGGCCAACGTCGCTCGGACGGTTCCGGGCGCTTACGTCTCAGAGGCCAACATGGCAGACCAAGGTTCGCCGCGCCGCTTTGCGCGCATCGATCGACTCCCCCCTTACGTATTCAATATCACTGCCGAGCTGAAGATGGCCGCCCGCCGCCGTGGCGAGGACATCATCGACCTGAGCATGGGTAACCCCGACGGCGCGACTCCGCCGCATATCGTCGAAAAACTGGTGACCGTCGCCCAGCGCGAAGACACCCACGGCTACTCCACGTCCAAGGGCATCCCACGGCTGCGCCGGGCGATTTCCCACTGGTACAAGGACCGCTACGACGTCGAGATCGACCCGGAAAGCGAAGCCATCGTCACCATCGGCTCGAAAGAGGGCCTGGCCCACCTGATGCTCGCCACCCTCGACCATGGCGACACCGTGCTGGTGCCCAACCCGAGCTATCCGATCCATATCTACGGCGCAGTGATCGCCGGTGCCCAGGTACGGTCGGTGCCGCTGGTGCCGGGTGTCGATTTCTTCGCCGAACTGGAACAGGCCATTCGCGGCTCGATCCCCAAGCCGAAGATGATGATTCTCGGTTTCCCGTCGAACCCCACCGCCCAGTGCGTCGAGCTGGACTTCTTCGAGCGGGTGATCGCCCTGGCCAAGCAGTATGACGTGCTGGTGATCCACGACCTGGCCTACGCCGATATCGTCTACGACGGCTGGAAGGCGCCGTCGATCATGCAGGTGCCGGGCGCCAAGGATATCGCGGTGGAATTCTTCACCCTGTCCAAGAGTTACAACATGGCCGGCTGGCGGATCGGCTTCATGGTCGGCAATCCCGAGCTGGTCAGCGCCCTGGCGCGGATCAAGAGCTACCACGACTACGGTACCTTCACCCCGTTGCAGGTGGCGGCCATTGCCGCGCTGGAAGGCGACCAGCAGTGCGTGCGGGATATCGCCGAGCAGTACCGGCAACGTCGCAACGTACTGGTCAAGGGCCTGCATGAACTGGGCTGGATGGTCGAGAACCCCAAGGCCTCGATGTATGTCTGGGCGAAGATCCCCGAAGCCTATGCGCACCTGGGGTCGCTGGAATTCGCCAAGAAGCTGCTGGCCGAGGCCAAGGTCTGTGTCTCGCCGGGCGTGGGTTTCGGTGAATACGGCGACGACCACGTGCGCTTCGCCCTGATCGAGAACCAGGACCGTATCCGTCAGGCGGTACGCGGGATTCGCACAATGTTCCGCGCCGATGGCCTGGTGAAGAAAGCCGAAGGCTGATGCCCTACTTGCCGCTCGTTCCCACGCTCCGCGTGGGAACGAGCGTGATCAGTCGATCAGACCACCAGCGACAGCAGCAGGATGAACACCAGCCCCACCACCGACAGGATGGTTTCCATCGCCGTCCAGGTCTTGAAGGTCTCGGTCACGGTCATGTTGAAGTACTGCTTGACCAGCCAGAACCCCGCATCGTTGACGTGAGACAGGATCAGCGAGCCCGCTCCCGTCGCCAGCACCAGCAGCTCACGGTTCACACCGGGAATCAGGTCGACCACCGGCATCACGATCCCGGCACCGGTGATCGTCGCCACCGTGGCCGAGCCCGTTGCCACACGGATCACCGCCGCCACCAGCCAGGCCAGCAGGATCGGCGAGATCTGTGCATTCACCGCGATATGGCCGATCACATCGCCCACGCCGCTGGTCACCAGCATCTGCTTGAAGCCACCACCGGCACCGATGATCAGGATGATCGCCGCGGTCGGCGCCAGGCTCGCATCCAGCAGCTTGAGGATCCGTTTGGAATCCATGCCCTGGCGTTTGCCGAAGGTATACAGCGCCAGCAGCAGGGCCAGCAGCAAGGCGCTGATCGGGTGGCCGATCATGTCCATCCAGAGGCGGAAGAAATGTCCGTCCGGCAGGACAATGTCGGCGAAGGTCTTGAGCAGCATCAGGAACACCGGCAACAGCACGGTCAACAGGGTCACGCTGAAGCTGGGCAAGGTGCTGGACACCGGCTCGCGGGCCAGTTGGTCCACCAGTTCCTGCGATGGATTGCCGGGAATGTGCCGGGCAATGAAGGTGCCGAAGATCGGACCGGCAACGATGGCGGTCGGCAGGGCGACGATCAGCCCGTAGAGAATGGTCTTGCCGATGTCGGCGTTGAACACCCCGATCGCCAGCAGCGGCCCCGGGTGCGGTGGCACCAGGCCATGTACCGCGGACAGGCCGGCCAGCAACGGGATACCGATCTTGATCAGCGACACACCGGTGCGCCGGGCAACGATGAACACCAGCGGAATCAGCAGCACGAAGCCGATCTCGAAGAACAGCGGAATGCCCACCAGGAACGCCGCGAACATCATCGCCCATTGCACCCGCTCCTTGCCGAAGGCACGAATGAGGGTCTGGGCGATCTGATCGGCACCGCCCGAATCCGACATCATCTTGCCGAGCATGGTCCCCAGCGCGAGGATAATGCCGACGAAGCCCAGCACCCCGCCGAAGCCGTCCTGGAAGGCCTTGATGATCTTGTCCACCGGCATGCCCGAGGTCAGCCCGAGGAAGGCCGAGGCGATGATCAGGGCAATGAAGGGATGTATCTTGAAGCGGGTGATCAGCACGATCAGCCCGATAATCGTGACCACTGCATCGAGCAGCAGGTAGGTCTCGTGGGACAGTCCAAACATGAGGTGTCTCCTGGTTGTTGTTCTTATGGTGTTCGTGAATGTTCGACAGCCCTGGGGACAGCGCTATCTTTTCCGGCCGGGATTTTCGCTCCCGGCATCAGGCAATCCGTTCCAGGCCGTTGTCCCGCCACCAGCGATTGGCCGACTGGGCCAGTTGCTCGACCTCCCGCGTCGCATCGAGCGCCAGGGTCAAGGGTTCGCCCACCGGCGATTCGAGGGCGGCGAACTGGCTGTCGATCAGGGTGCCGGGCATGAAATGGCCAGGGCGATGGTTGACCCGCTCGGCGGCGACCGTCGGAGTCAGTTCGAGAAACACGAAGCCCAGGCCCGGCACGGCGCTACGCAGGCGGTCGCGGTAGCGCAGCTTCAGCGCCGAACAGGTCAGCACCGGGTGCTGGCCGGCCGCTACGGCACGACGCAGCTCGTCGCTCAGCGTATCGAGCCAACCGGCACGGTCTTCATCGGTAAGGGGGATACCGGCGCTCATCTTGGCGATGTTCGCCGCAGGGTGAAAGCTGTCGCCTTCGATCAGGGTGGCAGCGCCGAGCCGGCAGATAGCCTCACCCACGCTGGACTTGCCACAACCGGAAACACCCATGATAACCAGGGCAGTGATGGGTTGACTCATCTAACACCTCAGCACGAAGACAGCGCTGTCTTTGCCAGAGCTCTTGATACTGCAAAAGCAAAGCACAAAACATTCGTTGCCGACGTCTTCTTGTCGTTTTTATCGATTGCCGCGCTACAGCTTGCAGGTGTTACCGAGCGGGTTCAGGCCAACCACGCCCAGCCAATTGCAGGCCCATCGAGACAGCGCTACCTTAGTGCCTCGAATTTTGTTTGGCAAGCCGTCCGATGACCTCCACCAAGAACGACAAGAATGCCCGCACCACGGGACGCCCCACCCTCAACGAAGTCGCACGCCTGGCCGGCGTCAGTCCGATCACCGCGTCCCGCGCGCTGCGCGGTATCAGCACAGTGGCCACGGAACTGGTGGAAAAGGTCCAACGGGCGGCTGACGAGCTGAATTACGTGGTCAACCCGGCGGCCCGCGCCCTGGCCTCGGCACAAAGCCATTCGGTGGTGGTGCTGGTGCCGTCGCTGTCCAACCTGCTGTTCATCGACACCCTCGAAGCGATACACAAGGTACTGCGTCCGCGCGGTTTCGAAGTGCTGATCGGCAACTGCCACTATTCCCGTGACGAAGAAGAGAACCTGCTGCGCAACTATCTGGCCTATCAGCCCCGCGGGCTGCTGCTGACCGGCTTCGACCGCTCGGAAAGCGCCCGACGGATGGTCGAGGCCAGCAATGTGCCATGTGTCTACATGATGGACCTCGATCCCGGCGCCGGCGTGAACTGCGTCGGCTTCTCGCAACAGAGCGCCGGTGCCACCGCCGCCGAGCACCTGATCTCCCGGGGCCGCCGGCACCTGGCCTACATCGGCGCCCAGCTGGACCAGCGTACCCTGCTGCGCGGCGAAGGTTTCCGCCAGGCCCTGCAACGGGCCGGGCTCTATGACCCGGACCTGGAACTGCTGACCCCACGCCCATCCTCGGTCGGCCTGGGCGGCGAGCTGTTCCTGCAAATGATGAACAGCCATCCACAGGTCGACGCGATCTTCTTCGGCAACGACGACCTGGCCCAGGGCGCCCTGCTCGAAGCCATGCGCTGCGGCATCAAGGTGCCGGAACAGGTGGCGGTGCTGGGCTTCAACGACCTGCCGGTGTCGGCCTTCATGGTCCCGCGCCTGAGCAGCATCCGCACCCCACGCGAAGCCATCGGCCAACGGGCGGCGGAGCAGTTGCTGCATCTGATGGCCGGCAATGCGGTGCCCCAGCCGGTGGTGGACATGGGCTTCGAACTGATGGTGCGCGAAAGCAGCTAGGATCTCGGTGGCCCATTCGCACAAAGCCGATGAGCGGCATGCAAGTTACGGGCGATGGGCTAACGTGAGTGTTCATCAATGGGTCATATTCCGGCCGGAGCGCCGACGAGGAAGCCCGCATGAACCTGCCCAGAGTCCTGCTCACCGGCGCCTGCGGCCGTATCGGCAAGACGTTTTTTCTCGCCAGCAAAGACCGTTACGAGTTCCTGCTCGTCGATCGCCACCTGCCGGACTTCCCCATCGCAGAGCACCGGTTCGTGCGGCTGGACCTGGATGAAAAGGACTCGTTGCCGTCGCTGCTCGAAGGCATCGACGTGGTCGTGCACCTGGCCTGCTCCCCCCATCTGGACGCCTCCTTCGAAGAGCTGCTGCCCAACAACATCCTCGCCACCACCTACCTGCTGGAGGCCACGGCGAAGGCCGGCTGCCAGCGGCTGGTGTTCGCCAGCAACACCCAGGTCGTCGAAGGCCATGCGCCGGATCGACCGATCACCCCGGACATGCCGGTAATGCCGGCGAGCCTGTACGGCGCCAGCAAATGCTATGGCGAAGCGCTATGCGCGCTGTATGCCAGCCAGCACGGCCTATCGACCATCGTCCTGCGCCTCGGTGTCTTCGGGCTCCCCGACGATCACGACTGGCAGCATACCCGCGAGCTGGGCACCTGGCTCAGCCCGCGCGACGCCGTGCAATTGCTGCAACGGGCCATCGAAGTGCAAGGAGTGCAGCACCTGGTTGCCCACGGGATATCCGACAATCACGGCAAACGCCTCGACCTGGCCGAAACCCGTCGGGTGCTGGGCTACCAGCCGCTGGATGGCAGTTCCCGGGGTTCCCACCCAAACAACCCGAAGCCGGTGATGAGAAACCCTGGCAGTGGAGAGCGGCCACCCAGCTGGATGGCCATCCATTCATAGCGAGTTGACGTAGACCGACTTCGCCACCAGGTAGGGTTCCAGCGCCTCGGGTCCACCTTCGGAGCCGTAGCCCGAATCCTTCACCCCGCCGAACGGCATCTCCGCCCAGGGAGTCATCGCCTGGTTGATCCACAGCATGCCGGCCTCGACCCGCTGGGTCAGCCGGTGCACATTGGCGAACGAACGGGTGAAGGCGTAGGCGGCCAGACCGTAGGGCAGCCGGTTCGCTTCGGCGATGGCCTCGTCGAGCGAGTCGAAGCCCCGCACCGCGGCCACCGGGCCGAACGGTTCATTGTTGAACACGTCCGCCTCCAGCGGCACACCGGACAGGATGGTCGGCGCGAAGAAGTTACCGGTGTTGCCGATCCGCTCGCCACCGGTCTCCAGGCGCGCACCGCTGGCCAGCGCACTCTCGACCACCTGGGTCATGGCACTCAGGCGACGGCCGTTGGCCAGCGCACCGAGGGTGGTGTCGGCCTCCAGGCCGTTACCGACCTTGAGCGACTGGGCATAACGGACCATCTCCCGGGTGAACTCCTCGCGGATGCTGTTATGCACCAGGAACCGCGTCGGCGAAATGCACACCTGCCCGGCGTTGCGGAACTTGGCCCCGGCCATGGCCTTGACCGCCGCTTCCACGTCGGCATCCTCGGCGATGATCACCGGGGCATGCCCGCCCAGTTCCATCGTCGCCCGCTTCATGTGCTGCCCGGCCAGCGCCGCCAGGTGCTTGCCCACCGGCGTCGAGCCGGTGAAGGTGACCTTGCGCACCACCGGGTGGGCGATCAGGTAGGAGGAAATCTGTGCCGGGTCGCCGAACACCAGCCCGACCACGCCAGGCGGCACGCCGGCATCGACGAACGCGCGCAGCAGGGCCGCCGGCGACGCCGGCGTCTCCTCGGGGGCCTTGACCAGGAAGGAGCAGCCGGTGGCCAGCGCGGCACACAGCTTGCGCACCACCTGGTTGACCGGGAAGTTCCACGGGGTGAAGGCCGCGACCGGGCCGACCGGTTCGCGTACCACGGTCTGCTGCACCGCGACGTTACGCGAGGGCACGACACGACCGTACACACGTCGGCCCTCGTCGGCGAACCACTCGATGATATCCGCAGCGGAATTGACCTCGATCCGCGACTCCGAAAGCGGCTTGCCCTGCTCCTGGGTCAGCAGTTGCGCGATGCCCTCGGCACGCTCGCGAACCAGTTGCGCCGCCTTGCGCATGATCACCGCCCGCTCGTTGGCCGGCACCCAGCGCCATACGTCGAAACCGCGCTGCAGCGCCGCCAGGGCCCGATCCAGATCGGCGATGTCGGCACGGGCGACCTGGCCGATCACCAGGCCGGTGGCCGGGTTCAGCACGTCGAGCGTCTTGCCGTCTTGCGCATCGCACCACTGGCCATCGATCAGCAACTGCGTGTTCACATAGTTCGCTTCGGTCATCGGTTATCTCCCAAATAATCGTTCACGGCGTCGGATGCAGGCTACTGAACGCGCTATCGCCCAGGGCTGCAAGTGAATGTTCAACATGCCAGAGCGGCAAACCCGGCGGCAAGGATTCTCCGCTTTCCGGCCAGCGCCTGCAGGCGTGTATCGCCCAAGGCGTGGAAAACCGGGCTTTGTACCAGCCGGCATACAAATTGCTCGGTGCCTGGGGTCTCTTAACACTCAGGTATTTATCCCATGTTGGTCAATGCCCGTAACAATCCGGTGATCCAACCCACCAACCGTTCGGATCTGGACCCCACCACCGCCGCCAACAACGTGCTGGCCAGCGGCTACGTGCCAACCGCACAGGCCGCCGCCGGCCTCAGCTCGAACCCGACCAGCCAGAACGCCGCCGACAAGGTCGCCGACAACGTCAATGCCGCGTTCGCCAAGACCCGCGTGCACCTGCAGGCCAAGATCCCCGACGTGGCCGCCGCCGCGACCCTCAGCGCCACGCCGCCGACCACTCGCACCGCGCCGTCTGCCACCAGTACCGACAGCGACGCGATGAAGGAATTCAAGGACTACATGAGCAAATCGCCGGCCGAACGCCTGCGCGAGCAGATGCTCAAGGACCAGGGGCTGACCGAGGAAAGCTTCAAGCAGTTGCCGCCCGAGCAGCAGCAGGCGATCAACAACAAGATCGCCGAGCGCATCAAGGAACAGTTCAACGCCCAGACCGAGAAGAACAGCCCCAACCCGGTCGAGAAGCAGGTGGCCAGCGCGTTCCTCACCAGCAATAGCTGATCGGGCCGCAGTGGCCGGCTTGTCCGCGAAGGGGCCCAGAGGCCGCCAACAGCTTCGCGGGCCAGTCCGGCTCCTGCAGTGGCGGTGCCTGGTGCAGATGGGGCTTACGCCCGCTTTCGCTCACCCGCCAGGGCCGCTGATTGATGAACCCGGCGGAGTCATTCCAGCATCTCGAACAACGCCGTCACGGCCGCGCACTGGCTTATCGTCGGGCACGCCACCAGGGCGAACCGGCGCTCTACCGGTACTGCCAGCGGCAGCACCCGCAGCCCCCGGCGCTCCTTCGGTAGCGTCAGTTCCGGCACCAGGCTCACGCCAAGCCCCTCGCGCACCAGCGCGAAGGCGCTGCTCCACTCCCGCACTTCGACCCGTACATCCGCGAGCGGCAGGCCGGCCTCGGCCGCGAGGCTGCGGGCGTTGACCGTGCAACCCCCGGTCGCCAGCACAAAGGGTTCGGCCACCAGTTCCGCGAGGCTGACCCGGCCCTCGGGGCCACGGGCCGCCAGGCGGTGCCCCAGGGGCACCACCGCGACCCAGCGATCGCGCCCCAGCTCATGGGCCACGCGCCCCGGCTCCGGGTTGAGGACCACGCCGACATCCACCAGATCAGCGGCGAGCATGGCCTCGACCTCATGGTCGCTGACCTCCAGCGCGACCACCTCAATGCCCGGATGGCGCTGGCGGAAACGCTGCAGCAAGGGTGGCAGCAAGCTGCTCAGGACCATGGGAAAACTCGCCAGGCGGATGGTGCCTCCGGTCAATCCGCGGGCACTGTCGACCCGCTGGCGAATGTTCTGCAGGGCCCCCAGCATCAGCCGCGCCTGCTCCAGCACCTGCAACCCGATCGCCGTCGGCACCGCCTGGCGCGCCTCACGCACGAACAGTTGTACGCCGAGCGTTTCCTCCATCCCGGCCAGGGCCTGGCTGGCCGCCGACTGGGTCATGCCGACCTGCTCGGCGGCGCGGCTGATGGTGCCGCTGTCGAGCACCGCCACCAGCAGACGCCAGTGCACCAGATTCATCATTCCAGTAGCTGTCCTTATGGCACGTTTCTGAAGGATCGATTTTACCCGGACTGCAGACGCAGACGAGACTGTCGCCACTGTGTTTTCCCCCTGGAGTCCATCGCCCATGAAGTTGTACTACGCTCCTGAAACCTGCTCCCTGGCCCCTCATATCGTGCTCCGCGAACTCGGCTTGCCGTTCGAACGGGTGCGGGTCGACAACCGCAGCAAGCTCACCGAGCACGGTGACGATTTCCGCCGCATCAACCCCAAGGGCTATGTGGCGGCGCTGCAACTGGACAACGGCGAGGTGCTGACCGAGGGGGCGGCCATCCTGCAGTTTCTCGCCGACCTCAGGCCCGAGGCCGGGCTGGCGCCACCCCATGGCAGTTGGCAACGGGTGCGCCTGCAGGAGTGGCTGAACTTTCTCGGCAGCGAGATCCACGGGACCATGGGGCCGTTGTTCAACGTGACGATCCCCGAGGAGGTCAAGGCGATCTTCCGCACACGGCTGTTCCAGCGCTTCGACTTGCTGGAAAACACCCTGGCGAAGCAGGACTATCTGCTCGAAGGCGATTTCAGCGTGGCGGATGCCTATCTGTTCACGGTGATGCGCTGGAACCGTTTCTTCGCCGTCGACCTGGCGCCCTGGCCGGCCCTGGTGCGCTTCATGACACGGATTGGCGAACGGCCTAACGTCAAGCTGGCGCTGGAGGTCGAGTCGGCGCCGTGATATTCCCCTTGCGGGAGAGGGCCGGGCGGCGCTCCGCTTGCGGGCGATAGCGCCGATTCGACCGACACAAGACTCACGACCTGCGCAGCTCCGGCCACCCCCGGCTCTCGATCAACGCCAGCAATGCCTGCACATCCCAGGCGCCCGGCCGGTCCGTCTCCAGCCGGGCCACCTGGCTGCGCACCGCCCGATGGATCCCGGCGGTCCCCTGCCCCAGGCGCACATCGCCACGCAGGTCCACCGCCTGGGCGGCGGCGATCAGTTCGATGGCCGCCTGGGTTTGCACCAGGCGCACCAGTTCGCGGGTCTTGTCGATCACCGCCAACGCCTGCCCGGCATAATCCTCCACCCGATCCGCCACCGCGATACACACGGCCGGCAACGGATTGGCCAGGTGCCCGATCTGCGCCAGCAGCGCCGCCGAAGTCCGCTGCAACGCCGCCAGCCCGACATGCCCCGGCGTCTCGATCAGAAAGCGCGGCAGCTCGCTGGAGGCCGGCGACAACAACTTCGCCAGGCGCTCCGCCGAGCACGCCGCCAGGCGACTGAAAGCCAGGCCCAGACCCTCACTTGCCAGTGCCAGATGGGTACTGTCGAAATTGCCATTGGCCAGTACCTGTCCATCCTCGACCACCAACGCCGGATTGTCGGCACCGCTCGCCAGCTCCGTCGCCAGTGTGTCGCGCAACTGTTGCCAGGCCTGCCGGGCAGCGCCCTGAACCTGCGCGGCACAGCGAAAACTCAGTGGGTCCTGCAAGCGTCGCGCGGCCTGTGGCTGCGTCAGCTCACCACCTTCGAACAGCGCCAGCAACAACGCCGCCTGTGCGGCGTGCCCACTGACCGGATGCAGTTGCGCGGCCCGCGGCCGGAACGGGCCGAGATTGGCCCGGTAGCCCTCACAGGACAAAGCCAGTGCCGCCAGCAACGAGTCCAGCGCCCGGTCCGCCTCGTCCAGCAGCAAGCTGCCGAGTCCGAGGCTCGCCGCATTGGCCGAGACCAGCGCCAGGCCATCCTTGCCGGACAACGCCGGCACCGCCAGGCCGCATTCGGCCAGTGCCTGCGCCGCCGGCACGCGCTGCCCGCGCCACTGCACCCAGCCTTCGCCGAGCAGCCCGAGACTCAGGTGCGCCAGCGGTGCCAGGTCGCTTTCGCCGAGCGAACCGGTCAACGGAATCTCCGGGCAGATATCGGCGTCGAGCAACGCCAGCAGTGCCTCTGCCGTCGCCAGGGAAATGCCCGAACGCCCCTCGGCCAACCCGGCCAGGCGAGCCGCGGCGATAGCCCGAACCTCCTCGCGACTGGCCAGGCGTCCGACCCCGACCGCACGCCCCAAGGCAATGCGTGGCTGCCGCCGCGGGTCATCCGTCGGCAGGCGCAGATCCACCGCCGCGCCAAGGCCGGTGGTGACGCCATAGATCGCCGCACCCGCCTCGGCCCGGGCCAGCAACAAGCGGTGGGACTGGTCGATCCGCTGGCGCGCCGGCTCGCCCAGGCGCAGTGCGGCGGTACCCCGGGCAACCCGTAGCAGGTCCTGCACAGACAACGGTCGCTCACCCAGTTCGATGGCCGTCATGCGAAACGCAACCGCTGGCCGATCCCCAGCCTGGCCGCCTTGCGCAACAGCGCATGGCCCAGGGCGATATCGCTCAGGCTCAGCCCGCGATGCCAGAACAGAATACGTTCCCCGGGGCTCTGTCGACCGTTCTTCAAGCCGGCGACGATCTGCCCCAACTCCGCATGCAGGGTCTGTTCACTGAGCTTGCCCGCCTCGACATGGGCTCGCAGCGCACCGAACAGACCGCCTTTGCACTGGCCCCAGTCGTCGACCACCAGCTTGTCCATGATATCGGTCAGCGACAGCTCCACCGCGCTCATGGTGCCGTAGGGCACGACGAAGGCGCCGGGCTTGATCCACTCGGTGCGCAACAGCGGTTGCGGCTGGTCCAGGCGCGAGGCCTCGACCACGATATCGGCTCCGCGCACCGTGCTTTCCCAGTCGTGGGTGACCGTCACCGGCTTGCCAAGATCGCGACGCAGGCGTTCGGCGAAAGCCTCGCGGCTTTCCTCGCGACGCGAATGCACACGGATCTCGTCGAAGTCGAACAGGTGATCGAGCAGTCGCACGTTCCAGTAGGCGGTGCCCCGTGCGCCGATGTGCCCGAGCACCTTGCTGTCGGGACGGGCCAGGTACTTGGCACCGATGGCCGTCACCGCGCCGGTGCGCATGTCGGTGATCGCCGAGGCATCGAGAATCGCCTTCGGCACCCCGGTGGCCGGGTCCATCAGGTTGAGGATCGCCAGTTCCGACGGCAGGCCCTGACGATAGTTGTCGACGAAATCGCCGACCACCTTGACCCCGGCATAGCCGATATCGCCACCCAGCACACCACGCAGGATATTGAAGTGCCCCTTGATCGCGTCACCGGGAATCAGGTGGGTACGCGGTTCGATCACCGCTTCGCCGCGGCCCTGGATCGCCAGGCTGGCGTCGATGGCGTCGAGAATTTCGTCATTGCCCAGGTCCAGGGCGTCGATGTCCGGACCGTTGAGAAAGTCGATGTAAACAGGTTGCATGGAAGGTGTTTTCCTCTGCTGGGCTCATTCGGCCTTGAACACGTTCTGCTGCACCTTGATCGACTTGGGCACCAGGTGATTGGCGAAAAACAGGTCGGCGGTACGCTGCTGGTTATCGACGGTGGCCTGGTCGATGGCGCGCAGCGGTACCCGCGAGCGATGCTCGAAGTAACGCTGGACCACCGGCCGTTGCAGGCCGAGGGCCTGGGTCATCAGGTCGATGCTCGCATCAGGCTGGTCGAAGGACACCTGCTGGCCCTGGCCGATGGCCTTGAGGATGGGCGCGATGCTTTGCGGGTAATGGCGGGCGAACGCGCCACTGGCGATGTACAGCGAACCGCCGGAGTTGAGCCCCTGGCCGTCGCTGAGCAGGCGCGCGCTGCCATCGAGCAGGGCCGCGGAGTAGTATGGGTCCCAGATCACCCAGGCATCCAGCTTGCCCTGTTCGAAGGCCGCCCGGGCATCGGCCGGCGACAGGTAGACCAGGTTCACGTCGCTGAGCTTGAGGCCGGCCTTGCCCAGGCTCTTGAGGAACAGGTTGTGCGCGCTGGAGCCCTTGAGCAGCGCGACACGCTTGCCCTTGAGACCCGCCACGTCCTGCACGTCGCTGGCCTTGGGCACGATGATCGCCTCGGTCTGGCCATCGGTGGGTTCGATGCCGATGTAGACGAAATCGATACCGGCGACCTGGGCGAAGATCGGCGGGATATCGCCAATGTTGCCTACATCCAGGCTACCGCCGTTGAGCGCTTCGATCAGTTGCGGACCGCCCGGGAATTCGACCCATTGCACCTGGGTGCCGGGCAGGGCCTTTTCCAGCAGCTTGTGCTCGCGGGCCAGGACCATGCTCACCGAACTCTTCTGGTAACCGATCCGCAGGGTAGCGGGCTCGGCAGCCTGGGCCAGTTGGCTCAGCAGGACCAGGGACAAGGCCAGCCAGATTCGCTTGAGCATCACAGGGCCCCCTTGACGCGTTCGGCAACGGCAGCGGGTACCCACTGGCTCCAGACCTGCGGCTGTTCACGCAGGAAGGTGGTCGCTACCGCCCGCGGCGCCAGGCGCTTCTCGCTCATCTGCGCCAGGGTGCGGTTGAGCAGGTCGATGGGCAGGTCGACCTTCTCGAACACCTCGACCAACTCCGGGTACTGCTGTTTGAAAGCGGCGGAAACACCAATCGCCAAATGCGCCGGCAGCGAGCGGGTGCCACGTGGATGCGGGTTGCTGGCATCGGCCAGGGTCTTCCAGGCCTCGGCGTCGAAGGGTGGCTCCTCCAGCTTGACCAGATTGAAGCGCCCCAGCAGCGGGGTGGGCGACCAGTAGTAGAACAGCACCGGCTTGCCGCGCTTGACCGCGGAGCTGACCTCGGCGTCCAGCGCCGCGCCGGAACCGGTGCGGAAGTTGACGAAGCTGTCGCTCAGGCCGTAGGCCTTGATCTTCTGGCTGTTGACGATTTCCGAAGTCCAGCCGGTGGGGCTGTTGAGGAAACGGCCGCGGGACGGGTCTTCCGGGTCGGCGAACACGTCCTTGTAGCGTGGCAGGTCGGCCACCGACCTGAGATCCGGCGCCAGCGGCCTGATACCCCGCGCCGGGTCACCCTTGATCACGTATTCCGGTACCCACCAGCCTTCGGTGGCCCCCTTGACGGTATCGCCGAGGCCGAACACCTTGCCTTCGCTTTCGGCCTTGACCCAGGCCGGGCTGCGACCGGCCCATTCCTCACCGATCACCTGGATATCGTTCTTCGCCAGGGCGGCCTCCAGGCTCACGGTACTGCCGGGCAGGGTGTCGGTCGGATAGCCGTAGCCTTTCTCGACGATCAGCCGCAGCACCTCGGTGATCAGGCTGCCGCTTTCCCAGGTGATGTCACCGAAATGGATGGGGGGCGGCTGGTCGGCGGCGGGGGCCTGTTGGGCCAGCAGGCTCAGTGCCAGCAGCGAGCTGCCGAGCAGGGTCTTGATGGATGTCATGGTCACCTCGTGGTGGTCTGGTTTTCAGGGTTGGGCGAAACAAAACAGGGGCTGCTGCGACCGTTGGCAATGTGAATGCGCATTGAGCCCCGCCGCGCCCTCGGCGGCGCTTCAGGGAGTGATGGGCTGTGCCCGACACCAACCTTTAGGCATGGCATTGTGCTCACGGACCAACAGGCGATTACCGTTAGCCCGCCCCCGTGGTTGCGGCGTTTCCGACTCCCGACTCACCGCCATCGAGTCTCGCCCGCAGGCAACGGCTGAACGCCCGGGTCATGTAGTCGCTGACCGAGCGTTGGGAGATACCCAGCTCGGCGGCGATCTCGGGATAGGTCAGGCCATTGACCCGGGACAGCAGGAAGCTCGCCTTGACCTTGTCCGGCAACCCGCCGAGCAAGCGCTCGACGCGTTCCAACGCTTCAAGCATTTGCGCCAGGTCCTCGGGCGATGGCACCGGTACTTCGGCGTCCTGTTGCAGGGCATCAAGATAGGCCCGCTCCAGATCCCGGCGGCGCCAGAGCTGGTACATCAGTCGCTGCGCGAGGGTGGTCAACAGGGCGCGGGGCTGGCGGATCGACAAGCCGTCTGCGGCCGTCAGCAACTGGACAAAGGTGTCGGCGGCGATGTCTTCGGCACTGGCGCTGGAGTCGAGATGACGGCGCAGGCGGCCGCAGAGCCAGTCGTAATGGCTGCGGAACAATCCGCCCACGTAGTCGCTGTGAGGTGTGTCGGCGCCGGACATAGTGGCTCCTGGAAAAAGAGTTGCGCTATATGTCCGGTGGTCCGGTGGCGGGATGCTACCAACCCTGCTTATTCTTTAATAATACTTAAAAAATATTTTTATATAACAAAACTAACAAACGCCCCCTGATGGAAGCAGGCGCTCCGGTTCATCCGCGAACGCTCACACCGCCCTGCTCGGGAAGGTCCAGGCGAAACCCCGAACGCTCAGCCTCATCGCGATAGTCGAGCAACACCTGGTAGTCCGCCTCGCAGGCCGGCAACACTTCGCGCAACCCCAGCACCTCGCCAACCTCGGGCAGTTCCCGCAACGCCTGGTTCATCGCTTCGCGAATCCGCACCACCTCCTCCTCTGCCAACCCCGCCACGCCGATGTACGGCAGGCAGGGACTCAACGCACTGCGCGCCACCACCCGCAAGCCGGAGACCTCCTGCGGGGCGAAGCGGGCCAGATAGGCGAAGGTCACGCTGTCCACCGCGGCCAGGTCAGCCAGGTCTTCCCGCAGCCAGCGCAGGCTTTCGCGGTGGGCGCCGCTGCGCCCGACACTGGCGAAGAAGCGCCCATCCCTGTGCAGCGCCGCCAGGCTATGGCGCAACAGGTTCATGCCGCTGTTGGAGCCATCGTCATTGATCACCCCACGGCTGCCGAAAAACTCCGCCAACGCCGAGCGCGGATTGTCCGCACGAGCCAGCAGGAGGCTGCAATGCTGACCGTCGGCCGCATCCGGCAACCGGTAATGCGGGCGACCGACGACACTCACCTGGCCGCGTAGCCGGGTCATCAGCGGGTAACCGCAGGTCTGGGTCAGCAGCAGGTCCGGTGCCAGCCACAGCGCCATGAGGTCCAAACCGCCAACCGGGCGGCGACTCGCCCCGAGCTTGTCGAGAATGCGCCCGAGCCATTGTTCGTTGGCCTGTTGCACGGCCTCCGGAGCCACGTACATCAGCAGTTCGGCGTAACCAGCGGTCATGGGGCCTCCTCAGGCGAACGGATGTTGCGGGCTGTCGATGGCTTTCAGCCCATGCTGGCGCAGCAGTTCGCCATAGCCTTTCACCAGAAAGCCACCGCTGCGCGCCAGCCACTGTTCGCGCCGGGCCCGGTAGACCCGCGGCAGGAAATACCAGGGCAGCCCGGGTAGATCATGGTGCAGCAGGTGCAGGTTGTTGTGCAGGAACAGCCAGCTCCAGGGCCAGCCGGCCTCGTTGATCACCGTGCGCTGCTCGGGAGCGGCATGGGGCCGATGTTCATGGTAGGAACGCACCATCGCCAGCGACAATGCCGGGATGCTGATCAGCAGCAGGTAGTGCCAGGCCGCAATGATGCTGTAGCGGACGACGAAGGCCAGCATCAGCAGCGTCAGCAGGCCATGGGTCGACCACATCAGCCAGGCCTTGCGCTCGCCCTGGCGCAAGCGCCGGCCCTCTTCGCGCAGCAGGTCGAACAGGGCCAGCGGGGCGCCGATCAGCAGCCGACCAAGGACCGTCTTGTTCAGCCGGAACAGGCTCCGCTCGAACAGCGAGCAGCGTTGCCAGTCCTGCTGGCGCAGGTAACGGCTCTCCGGGTCGATACCCGGCAGGGTCAGGTCTTCATCGCGATGGTGGAGCAGGTGGCTGTCGCGGTAGAGGGTGTAGGGATACCAGACGGCAAACGGTGCGTAGCCCAGCAGCTTGTTCAACCAGTCCCGACGGGTCGGATGGCCGTGCAGCAATTCATGCTGCAGCGACAGCCAGAGCGTAACCAGGACAATCAGCAAGGCAGTGCTCGGCCACAGGCCCAACCGGGCACTGCCGAGTACGACGGCGAACCAGCCGCCGTAGACAAGCGCCAGCAGCAACCAGGTCGGCCATTCGCTACGGCCGGTGAAGGAGCGCGACAGAGAGAGAATTTCTTCGCGGTGAACGGGGTCGAGGTAGTTGGGCATCGATCGGCTTCGCATGAGACAGGCCGAAGGACACACTTCGGCTTCATCTGCTGGTGTGCGACGAGCCGGCAAAATCTTGCAGATCGATTGGTTATCAGCTTAGAACCCGAAGTGACCGGGAGATGTCCGCCCCTGCCCCTATAATCGGCTTTCCGCCTCAACCGACAAGCCCCATGCCAAACCTCGACTACGCCCTACTATCCCCCTCGCTGCGCCCTCTGCTCGACAAGTTCTACCGGGCCCATGGTTCCTCCATGCGCGCCAACGGCGAAGGGCAACTGTGGGTGGCCCGCGACGGTGGAATCATCGCCGGGCTTTCGCTGACCGCAGTCGCCGACGGTTTCTGGCTGACCGGCCTGTTCGTCGACCCACAACGGCGCGGCCAGGGCATCGCCGGGCAACTGGTCGCCCATGCCCTGGCCACACTCACCGGCCGCACCTGGCTGTTCTGCCATCCGGACCTGCGCGACTTCTACGGGAAACTCGGTTTCAGCCCCACCCGCCAACTGCCCCAGGCCCTCGCCGACCGACTGGCCCGCTACTCGCGCAGCAAGCCGCTGATTGCCCTGGGTATAGAACCATCGGTTAGCTCGACTGCGGAAAATGTGTGATCAGCCGCCGGTAACCCCGTGATAGCCTCGGTTTCCACCCGTTCCTGACAGGATGATCATGAACCGTACCCTCGTGGCCTTATCCCTCACCGCCCTGCTCGCTCCCGCTCTCGGCCAGGCGGCAAGCACCGACACGACCATCACCGATGCCCAATATGCCAAGGTCCTGGCGGGCAGCTGGCGTGCGCCGGAAAACAGCGTGCGCGATGTCTATCGCCATCCCCGCCAGACCTTGCAGTTCTTTGGTCTGCAGGCCAACCAGACGGTGATCGAAATCACCCCCGGCGGCGGCTGGTACAGCGAAGTGCTCGCGCCGCTGCTGCGCGGCCAGGGCCAGTACATCGCCGCCGTGCAGGCGCCGTCGAGCAGCGAATACGCCAGACGCTCGGCCGACAGCCTGAAGCAGAAGTTCGCCAGGGATCCGAGCCAATACGTGCGGGCCAGCCTCGTCGAGTTCGATCCCCAGGCGCCGGTGCTCGGCAAGCCGAACTCGGCCGACCGGGTACTGACCTTCCGCAACGTGCACAACTGGGTCATGGCCGATGACGCGCCGGCGATGTTCTCGGCCTTCTTCCAGGTGCTCAAGCCGGGTGGCGTGCTGGGGGTGGTGGACCATCGCGCGAAGGATGGCGCGGATCTGGAAAGCATCAAGCGCAGCGGCTACCTGCCTACCGCCTACGTGGTGAAACTGGCGAGCGATGCCGGGTTCGTGCTGGATGGGCAAAGCGAGATCAACGCCAACCCCAGGGACACCAAGGATTATCCCGACGGTGTCTGGACCCTGCCTCCTACCCTACGCCTGGGTGAACAGGACAAGGCCAGATACCAGGCCATCGGTGAATCGGACCGCCTGACCCTGCGCTTCGTCAAACCGGACAAGGTGGCGGCCCGCTAGTGGCCGGTCAGCCACTCAGTCGTCGGCAGCCGGGTCGAGCTCGGGGAACAGCACCTGGGTAAACCCGAACTTGCTGAAGTCGGTGATCCGCGACGGATACAGGCGGCCGATCAGGTGATCGCACTCGTGCTGCACCACCCGCGCATGAAAGCCCTCGGCGACCCGCACCAGCGGCTCGCCCTTGGGGGTGAAGCCTTCGTAGCGGATACGCCGGTAACGGTCCACCGCGCCGCGCAGGCCCGGCACCGACAGGCAGCCTTCCCAGCCTTCTTCCACTTCCGGCCCCAGCGGGGTGATCAGCGGATTGATCAGGATCGTCTGCGGCACCGCCTCGGCGTCCGGGTAACGCTCGCTGTGCTCGAAACCGAAGATCACCAGTTGCAGGTCGACCCCGATCTGCGGCGCGGCCAAGCCGACTCCGCCGACGTGCTCCATGGTCTGGAACATGTCGTCGATCAGTTGCCACAGCTCGGCGCTGTCGAACATTTCCGGGGGAACCGGCGGCGCTACACGCAACAGGCGCGGATCGCCCATTTTCAGGATTTCACGGATCATGATCAGCTTTCGTCAGTAGTCGGTTTGGGGGAGTGCTCATGCACGTGGCCGAGCACCGTCGTCCGATCGGCCTGTTCATGAAAATCCTTCTCGCCGGGATTCTTGCCTTCGGCCGACATGTGCTCGATCACCGCATTCATTTCCGCCCCCAACAGCAACACTGCCGCCGAGATGTAGAAGTACAGCAGCAACACGATGATCGCACCGATACTGCCATACATCGCGTTGTAGTCGGCAAAGGTTTTCACGTAGTAGCCGAAGCCCAGCGAGGCGATGATCCATACCACCACCGCCAGTACCGAGCCGGGGGTGATGAACACGAACTTCTGCTTCACGTCCGGCATCACGTAGTACATCAACGCCACGGCGAACATCAGCAGCAGCACGATCACCGGCCAGCGCAGGACGGTCCAGAGGGTCACGACGAACTCCTCCATGCCGATCTGCCCGGCCAGCCAGCTCATCACCTGCGGCCCGAGGACCATCAGCGCGGCGGCCGCCAGCAACATGCCGGCGATGCCCACGGTATAGAAGACCGACAACGGCAGGCGCTTCCAGATAGGCCGGCCTTCGTTCACGTCGTAGGCGGCATTCATCGCGCTCATCATCAACCGTACACCTGCCGAGGCGGTCCACAGGGCGATGACGATACCCACCGACAACAGGCCCCCCTTGGATTGCTGCAACTGGTCGATCACCGGGTTGACCTGGTCCAGCGCCTGGGGCGGCAACACCAGTTCCGATTGCATGCGCAACCAGCTGAAGAAGTCCGGCAGGTGCAGGAAACCGATCAGGGCGATCAGGAACAGCAGGAAGGGGAACAGCGAAAACAGCATCTGATAGGCCAGTGCCGAAGCATAGGTCGACATCTCGTCGTCGACGAACTCCTGGACCGTGCGTATCAGCACGCGATGCAGGGGCAGACCACGCAAGTCCGGAAAAATCATAGCGTCTCCTTTCGCCGCAATCACGGAGTCAGTCAGCAGGCGACTCAAGGGCGGTTTTTCACTCACGGTAGCGCAGTTGGCAAGCGGTAAACAATTTCCGGATTTGACACCAGCCTGCCGGAACAGCAGAACGGCCATCCTGGGATGGCCGCTCGGTCACTCATCGGTCAGGACTTCAGGCCCGGTCGATGCCCTTCTTGATCGTTTCCTTGACGTTGCCCTTGGCCTTCTGGGCCTGGCCCTTCAACTCCTGGGCCTTGCCTTCGGCCCGCAGCCGATCATTGTCGGTGGCCTTGCCGATGCCTTGCTTGACGTTACCAACCGCTTCGTTCGCTGTGCCTTTGATCTTATCGCCAGTGCTGCTCATGATATTTCTCCATGGGGAAATGCGGGGTATCAGTGTCGCTACACAAGGTTGACCCGAGGCTTTCGCCAGGAGTTTCATTTTTTTCGTCGGTTCTTTCATCAGAGCAGTCAGGTTTACCTTTATGTTTGTCCGCCAACCCCCGAGAATAGGCGGCAGATTCAGGCTCCGGCGCTGAAGATCGATAACGGTAGGAAAGTGATGAAACTCGATAAAAAGCAGGCTATTGCCCGCAGGAACCAGGAACTGGGCGGTGCGGTGTTGGGCACGAACAATTGCCACTTCACCGAACTGAGCCGCAACCGGAACATCTGGTGGTTCGACATCCCGCTGGGGCGCCTGGCTATCGGCCAGTACGAATGGGTGCATCTGCTGCTGCACACGCCCAGCACCGACCAGTTGCTGCACCTGAAGGTACCGACAGTGTTCCTGCGCGAGAAGCTTGAAGGCCTGGTGGTGCGCAATGCCGGCAAGCGCAAGCCAACCGTGAGCCTGGAACTGAGCGCGGACAAGGACGCCTTCCTCCAGGACGTGCGACCGAACGGTACCGGCGTGAGTTTTGCGCAGTTCCAGCAGTAAACCGACCGCTGCAAACGACAAAGCCCCGCAATGCGGGGCTTTGTATTTTTTTGGCCTGGGCCTCAGGCGGTCTTCTTCAGACCGAGCTTCTTCAGTTCCTCGTCACGCAGTTCGCGGCGCAGTATCTTGCCGACGTTGGTGGTCGGCAGGGCATCGCGGAACTCGACGAACCTGGGCACCTTGTAGCCGGTGACATTGGCGCGCATGTGCTCCATCACCTGGTCCTTGGTCAGGGTCACGCCCGGCTTGGCGACGATGAAGATCTTGATCACTTCGCCCGATTTCTCGTCCGGCACGCCGATGGCCGCGCATTGCAGCACGCCCGGCAGGGTCGCCAGCACGTCTTCCAGCTCGTTCGGATAGACGTTGAAGCCCGACACCAGGATCATGTCCTTCTTGCGGTCGACGATCCGCATGTAGCCATCCGGCTGGATGATCGCGATGTCGCCGGTCTTCAGCCAGCCTTCGCTGTCGAGGATCTCGTCGGTGGCATCCTGGCGCTGCCAGTAGCCCTTCATCACCTGCGGGCCCTTGATGCACAGCTCCCCGACCTCACCCAGCGGCAGCTCGACGCCGGCGTCGTCGACCACCTTGCACAGGGTCGACGGCATCGGGATGCCGATGGTGCCCTGCTGGATCTTCTGGCTCGGGTTCACCGAGGCCACCGGGCTGGTCTCGGTCATGCCGTAGCCTTCGCAGATGGAGCAGCCGGTCACCGCCTTCCAACGCTCGGACGCCGCCAGTTGCAACGCCATGCCACCGGACAGGGTGACCTTGAGCGCGGAGAAGTCCAGCTTGCGGAACGCCTCGTTGTTGCACAGCGAAACGAACAGGGTGTTGAGGCCGACAAAGGCGCTGAACTTCCACTTCGACAGTTCCTTGACCATCGCCGGCAGGTCGCGCGGGTTGGTGATCAGGATGTTGTGGTTGCCCAGCAGCATCACCGCCATGCAGTGAAAGGTGAAGGCGTAGATGTGATACAGCGGCAACGGCGTGATGACGATCTCGCAGCCTTCCTTGAGCTCCGAACCCATCAGTGCCCTGCACTGCAGCATGTTCGAGACCAGGTTGCGGTGGGTCAGCATCGCTCCCTTGGCCACGCCGGTGGTACCACCGGTGTACTGCAACACGGCCACGTCGCTGCTCGCCGGGTTAGCTTCCTTGACCGGCTGGCCCAGGCCCTTGCTCAGCACGTCGTTGAACCTGACAGCCTTGGGCAGGTGATAGGCCGGCACCATCTTCTTCACGTACTTGACGACGCTGTTGATCAGCAGACGCTTGAGCGGTGACAGCATGTCGGCCACTTCGGTAATGATCACATGCCGTACGCCGGTCTTGGGCACCACCGCCTCGGCCAGGTGCGCCATGTTTGCCAGGCACACCAGGGCCTTGGCGCCGGAGTCGTTGAACTGGTGTTCCATTTCCCGCGCGGTGTACAGCGGGTTGGTGTTGACCACGATCAGGCCGGCGCGAATGGCACCGAATACGGCGATCGGATATTGCAGCAGGTTCGGCAACTGCAGGGCGATGCGGTCGCCCGGCTGCAGGTCCGTGTGCTGTTGCAGGTAGGCGGCAAAAGCCCCGGACAGCTCGTACAGCTCGCCATAGGTGAGCGTCTTGCCGAGGTTGCTAAAGGCCGGCTTGCTGGCGAATCGTTGGCAAGACTGTTTCAATACCGTCTGAACATTCGGGTACTCATCGGGATTGATTTCGGCAGCAATCCCCGCTGGGTACTTATCCTTCCAAAAGTCTTCGATCATGGAAGCCCACTCCTCAGCAACGCGAATTCAGCACCGCATTTGATGCGATTATTATTTGTCTATGTTTGTTATTGAGTGATCTGGCTTTAGGCTATGTACGAAATCGTTTGAAACTTGGTTATGCTGCGTTAGAAACCGGCTCGGAATGCTCATTGACAACCAGTCAAGTCGGGCGCGACCCCGGGCGTTCCTCGCCGCTTTTTGCCTTGCCTAACCTGCGTTTCAAGCAATTTCGTACACAGCCTAACCTACGCCGAGAAGTCACAAAGCGCGCCGAGAGTAGCAGCTTTGCCGAGGGTCGACTAGAGCCAAACATGGCCCCTACAGTCATAAACATGACTCAAGAATACCAATCAGTCATTTTAGAGCAAAAATTCTATTCTTCTGATTTTCCGCTCTAGAGCGGGGTTTTCAGGAGCAAAAAAGCTTCGCGGGCAAGCCGCGCTCCTACAGTTCAATGTCGTACGTTCCATTGATGGATGACCCTGAACTGTAGGAGCGTGGCTTGCCCGCGAATGGGCCCGCAAGACCGCCGCTGTTTCCCGCTAGGCGATATCGCGCAACTCCCGCCGCAGAATCTTGCCCACCGGCGTCATCGGCAACGAATCACGCAGCACGATGTGCTTGGGTACCTTGTAGCCGGTGAAGTTCTCCTTGCAGTATGCCTTGAGCTCCTCGACGCTGACCCCGGCCTCCCGCGCCACCACGAACAGCTTCACCGCCTCGCCGGAACGCTCGTCCGGTACGCCGATCACCGCGCAGTTGGCGACTTTCGGGTGAGCCATCACCACGTCCTCGATTTCATTGGGGTACACGTTGAAACCGGAGACGATGATCATGTCCTTCTTGCGGTCGACGATGCGGACAAACCCATCCGGGTCGATCACCGCAATATCGCCGGTCTTGAACCAGCCCTCGTCATCGAGCACCTCGGCCGTCGCCTGTGGCTGCTGCCAGTAACCCTTCATCACCTGCGGGCCCTTGATGCACAGCTCGCCAGGCTGCCCCAGCGGTTGCTCGACACCGTTGTCATCGATGACCTTCAGCGCCGTGCCCGGCAGCGGCAGGCCGACCGTGCCCAGGCGGCCAAGCTCGCCATAGGGGTTGGTGCAGGCCACTGGTGAGGTTTCGGTGAGCCCGTAGCCCTCGGTGATGCGGCAGCCCGTGGCCTTCTGCCAACGCTCGGCAGTGGCCTTGACCAGTGCGGTGCCGCCGGAATTGGTGAGCTTGAGTGCGGAGAAATCCAGGTTCTTGAACTCCGGATGCTCCATCAGCGCGACGAACAGCGTGTTGAGCCCCAGCAATGCGGAAAATCGCCACTTCTTCAGCTCCTTGACGAAGCCGCCGATGTCCCGCGGATTGCCGATCAGCACGTTGTGGTTGCCGGTGACCATCATGCACATGCAGTTCGCGGTGAAGGCATAGATGTGGTACAGCGGCAGCGGCGCAATGATCACCTCCTGGCCTTCCTTGAGCAGCGGATGGCCGTCGGTGCCCGTCTGGGACATGCAGGCCCGCGCCTGCTGCATGTTCGCCACCAGGTTGCCGTGGGTGAGCATCGCGCCCTTGGCCAGGCCCGTGGTGCCGCCGGTGTACTGCAACACCGCGATATCGTCGAGGCCGACCTGAAGCGGCCGGATGCTCTGGCCGCGGCCCATGTGCAAGGCGCTCTTGAACGAGATGGCCTGGGGCAACTGGTAGGGCGGCACCAGCTTCTTGACCTTGTCGACCACCAGGTTGGTCAGCCAGCCCTTGGCCGGCGACATCAGGTCGCCCATCTTCGCCTCGATGAGGAACTCGATGCCGGTATCGGGCAGCACTTCCTGGACCCGCGCACCGAACAGGTTCAGGTAGACCAGTGCACGGGCACCGGAGTCCTTGAACTGGTGGCGCATCTCGCGCACGGTGTACAGCGGATTGGTATTGACCACGATCAGCCCGGCGCGCATGGCGCCGAACACGGCGATCGGGTAATGCAGGACGTTGGGCAACTGGACCGCGATGCGGTCGCCCGGACGCAAGTCGGTGTTGGCTTGCAGGTAACCGGCAAAGGCCGCGCTGTAGCGCTCCAGCTCGGCGTAGGTGAGGGTCACGCCCATGCTGCTGAAGGCCGGGCGATCGGCGAATTTCTTGCAGGAACGCTCGAAAACCTCGACCACCGACCTGAAGGCCCCCACGTCAATGTCCAGGGGTACGCCGGCCGGGCGTTTGTCATTCCAGAAATCAGGTTGCATTGTTCTTGTCCTCTTGCCTGAGCCTATCCGGAGTCGCTTCGCCAAAGCGAAAAAGCGCTGCTTAGCGGACGGTAGCAGCAATGGGGAATCAGGCAAATATGCCGGACACACTCATTAACATCATGAATCTTGCCGCCAATGTGCAGCTTGGTCTGCTTCCTGACCGAGGATGCGCTATACAATGGGGCGACTGTGTATTCCATCACCTGCCCCGTTTCGTCCCGTGCAAAGGAACCGCCATGATCCATGACACTTTCTGGCTGAGCGTGAGTGACCACAGCCGCCTCTACGTCAATCGTTGGCTGCCCCAGGGCGAGCCCGTGGCGCTGGTGATGCTGTCCCATGGCATGGCCGAGCACAGCGGGCGTTATGCACGCCTGGCCCAAGCGCTGTGCGAGGCCGGGTATGGCCTGTATGCCCCCGACCAGCGCGGGCATGGCAAAACCGCCGAACAGGGCGTGCTCGGACACTACGCCGACCGGGATGGCTGGAGTACCGTGGTCAGTGACCTGGCCAGCCTCAACCAGCGCATCGGCGAAGAGTATCCGGGCAAGCCGATCATCCTGCTCGGCCACAGCATGGGCAGCTATATTGCCCAGGCCTACCTGCTGCACCACAGCGCCAGCCTGCAGGGGGCGATCCTCAGCGGCTCGAACTTCCAGCCCGTGGCGCTCTATCGCGCCGCCCGCGCCATCGCCCGTTTCGAACGCTGGCGCCAGGGACCGACCGGCCGCAGCGCATTGATCGACTGGCTGTCGTTCGGCTCCTTCAACAAGGCCTTCAAGCCCAATCGCACGGCCTTCGACTGGCTCAGCCGCGACCCGGAGGAGGTCGACAAGTACGTCGCCGACCCGCTCTGTGGCTTCCGTTGCACCAACCAGATGTGGATCGACATGCTGGGTGGCCTGCAGCAGATCAGCAAGGCCAGCAACCTGGCGCAGATCGATCCCGGCCTGCCCTTGCTGGTGATCGGCGGCGAACATGACCCGGTGAGCGAAGGCAGGCGCCTGAAGGATCTTGCCGATGCATTGCGCAGTGCAGGTAGCCAGAACCTGCAATTGAGCGTCTACCCACAGGCGCGGCATGAACTGTTCAATGAAACCAACCGCGACGAAGTGACCGCCGACGTGCTGCAGTGGCTGGAACAGACCCTGGCGCATCGTCGGCCGGGGCATGCCGAATAATTTCCAACGTTTAAAATCAATGGTTTGATTTTAAGAATCTCTTCACAGGACAGGTATCAGATGACCCAGGTGACCAACACGCCTTACGAGGCACTCGAAGTCGGCCAGACCGCCAGCTACAGCAAGACCGTGGAAGAACGTGATATCCAGCTGTTCGCCGCGATGTCCGGCGACCACAACCCGGTGCATCTGGACGCCGAGTTCGCCGCCGCCAGCATGTTCAAGGAGCGCATCGCCCACGGCATGTTCAGCGGCGCGCTGATCAGCGCGGCGGTCGCCTGCGAACTGCCCGGGCCGGGCACCATCTACCTGGGACAGCAGATGAGCTTCCAGAAGCCGGTGAAAATCGGCGACACCCTGACCGTACGCCTGGAAATCCTCGAGAAGCTGCCGAAGTTCCGCGTGCGTATCGCCACCCGCGTGTTCAACCAGCGCGATGAGCTGGTGGTGGACGGGGAGGCGGAGATCCTGGCGCCGCGTAAACAGCAGACCGTAACCCTGACCAGCCCGCCACCGATCACCATCGGCGGCGTCTGACCGGCCCCTTCGCGGGCCGCCCGCGAATACCAGGGTCGGCCCACAGCGCTTCAACGTTACCGGGAACCCATGAAAAAACGCCGGCTGAGCCGGCGTTTTTCATTCAGGCAGACACTCAGCTCGCGCGAGCGATGTTGCGCAGCGCCTTGACCTGGTCATGGTTACGCAACACGCCCTGGTACTGGCGATCGACCAGATCACGCAGCCCCAGCATGTTGTGCTTGACCAGCTTCTCCAGCGCCTCGCGATAGGCCTTCTTGGCATGGTCCTCACCGCGCTCGGCCTCGTTGAGCACCGCTTCCTCACCCTTGCCGGTGAACAGCGCCTTCACATCGACCCAGCGCCGGTGCAGGTCACCGGAAAGGCTGGTGGTGGTTTCCGGGTCGCCGCCCAGCTTGCGCACTTCAGCCTGCAACTCTGCCGCCGCGGCGGCACATTCGCTGGAGCGTTTGACGAACAGCGCCTTCAGTTCAGGGTGCTTGATATCCTCGGCACAGGTCTTGAAGCCTTCCTGGCCATCTTTGCTGACCTCGATCAGGTGGTTGAGGATCGAAATGGCTTCTTTGTTCACGTCGGTCATGACTCAATTCCTTCTGGTGGTGGAAGTTGAGTCGTATATTGCAGAGCGCATGCCAGCCTTGAAGCTGGATTTTTACCTTTTATTTTCAATAACTTACGAATATCCGAAAAATCTGTATCACTGCTATTTGCATGATCTGTCAATTGGCCTGCATGCAGAATGCCGGTATTTTTCCCATTGCTTGAACACCTGAGGCAAGCCCGCATGAACCCTGAAAAACTCGAACTGCTGGTCACGCGCGAGATGCCCTTCGGCAAGTACAAGGGACGCATCCTCGCCGACCTGCCCGGCCCCTATCTGAACTGGTTCGCCCGTGAAGGCTTTCCCCACGGCGAACTCGGGGGCCTGCTGGCGCTGATGCACGAGATCGACCACAACGGCCTCGGCGACCTGCTCGACCCGCTGCGCGCCAAACACGGCAAGCCCAAGCCCCGTCACTGAAACCCGCCCCCGAAGGAAAGTGCACGCATGCCAAGGAATCAAGACAACGCCCGCGACGAACACTTCTGGCAGGCAGTGGCCCGGCGCTACGACGTCGAGCCGGGCCCGATCAACCTGGAGAACGGCTACTTCGGCCGCATGACCCGCCGGGTGGTCGAGGAGTACCAGCGCAATATCGACTTCATCAACCGCAGCAACTCGGTGCATGTCCGCCAGCATTTCGACAGGACCGGGGGCGCGGCGATTCGCGCCGAGCTGGCCGAGCTCATGGGCGTCAGCGAACAGGCGATCACCTTCAGCCAGAACGCCACCGATTCCCTGCAGGTGCTGATCCGTAACTACAACCGCCTGCAGCCAGGCGACCAGGTGCTGTACAGCGACCTGGAATACGAGACGGTCAAGGGCGCGCTGAACTGGCTGGAGCGCCATCGTGGCGTGCAGGTGGTCCGTATCGGGCACACGCATCCGGCCAGCTACGACAGCCTGCTCGCGAGCTATCGCGAGGCGTTCGCCCGCTACCCGCGCCTGAAGCTGATGGCGCTGACCCATGTCACCCACCGCACCGGGCTGGTGATGCCGGTCAAGGCCATCGTCGAAGCGGCCACCGAGCATGGGGTCGATGTGATTCTCGACGGCGCCCATGCCCTGGGGCAGCTCGACTTCGACCTGCAGGAACTGGGTGTGGCGTTCGCCGGCTTCAACCTGCAGAAATGGATCGGCGCGCCACTGAGCCTGGGGGTGCTCTACATCGCCCCCGAGCGCCTGGGCGACATCGACCCGGACATGGGCGAAACGCACTTCCCCATCACCGACGTACGCTCGCGCACGCCCCACAGCACAGCGAACATTCCGGCACTGATGACCCTGCCGACGGTGCTCGCCGAGCATCGGGAAATCGGCGGCGCCGCGGCCAAGGGTGCGCGCCTGGCCTACCTGCGCGACCTGTGGGTGAGCGAGGCACGCCAGCTGCCCGGCATCGAGGTGCTGACCCCGGACGATCCGCGACTGTATGGCGCGATCACCTCGCTGCGCTTCACCCGCCAGGCGAACCAGCAGGTGATGGTCGAGCGGTTGCTCAAGGAATACAACCTGTTCACCGTGATGCGCAGCGGGTCGGCTTGCGGGCCCTGTATCCGGATTACTCCGGGCTTTACCACTTCGCCGCAGGAGATGGGTCAGTTGATCAGGGCGCTGGCCGAACTGAGTGGCTGACCTGGGGTCGGTGTGAAGCCCGTTCGCGGATGAGTCCAGCGCCCACCGGCGTACACCCGACACCGGGTTGGCCACTGGGAGCCGGACTCATCCGCGAACAGCCCCGCCACTTTCCCAAGGCAAAAAAAAACGGTGCGCCGACCAAGCGCACCGTAAAGCCGTAGAACACACAACGAATTCGGTAAGGGGTGAATCAGTCCAGCAGCGCCAGGGCCTGGGCCGTGCATTCCTGGATGCGGCCCCAGTCACCGTTCTTGATCCACTCCGGATCGAGCATCCAGCTGCCGCCGACGCACATGACGTTTTTCAGCGCCATGTAGCTCTTGATGTTGCCCGGACCGACACCGCCGGTCGGGCAGAATTTCACTTCGCCAAACGGCCCGCCCAGGGCCTTGATCGCTGCCACGCCACCGCTGACTTCCGCCGGGAACAGCTTGAAGCGGCGATAGCCCAGGGCGTAGCCCTCCATGATCCCCGAGGCGCTGCTGATGCCCGGCAACAGCGGGATCGGGCTGTCGACGCCAGCCTCCAGCAGATCACGGGTAATGCCCGGCGTGACGATGAACTGCGAACCCGCCGCCTCGGCTGCCGCCAGCATCTGGCGATCGAGCACGGTACCGGCACCGGTCACCAGTTCCGGACGCTGCTCACGCAGGATCTCGATGGCCTTGAGGCCGAACTGCGAGCGCAGGGTCACTTCCAGGGCGGTCAGGCCACCAGCGGCCAGGGCATCGGCCAGTGGCAGCACGTCCGCCACGCGGTTGATGGTGATGACCGGCAGGATCCGCGCACGGGTGCACAACTGATCGATCAGGGCGACCTTGTCTGCCATGGAGACGGTCGGGGCATTTTTTGTCATAGCGGCTGATCCTTGGCTCATGGGCACCAGTAAATCTCTAGGGGGGGTTGCAGAAACGCACGAACCGGCATGGCGGCGAGGTCATCGCCGGCCAGGGCGGCATTCAGGGTGGTCAGTTTCGACTGACCGGAAATCGCCAATACGGTAAAGGTCGCCGAAGCCAGCAAGGCCCGGCTCATGCTCAGCCGCTGATGCGGCACGGTCGGTGCCAGCATCGGCCAGACCCGCCGGCTGCCGTCCACCTGCAAGGCGGCCTGCAGGTTCGGGCTGTCCGGGAACAGCGACGCGGTGTGGCCGTCATCGCCCATGCCGAGCACCAGCACGTCGATGTCCGGCAGTTCGGCGAGGAACTGGTCGGCCTGCTGCGCCGCTTCGTCGAGGTTGGCCGCGGCGTTGTACAGGCCGATGAAGCGCGCCTTGGCCGCCGCACCCTGCAGCAGATAACGCTTGAGCAACCCGGCATTGCTGTCGGCGTGCTCGACCGGTACCCAGCGCTCGTCCGCCAGGCTGATCACCACCTTGCTCCAGTCCAGATCCTGTTTGACCAGGTGCTGGAAAAACGCCACCGGGCTGCGCCCGCCGGAAACCACCAGGGTTGCCACGCCACGGGCGGCAATCGCCGTACGCAATTGTTGCGCCACGGCCAGGGCCTGGCCTTCGGCCAACAGCACCGGCGTGCGGAACTCGTGCCCGACCACGCCCTTGGGCAGTTTCAGTTCAGATATCGCCATACCACGACCTCCCATCCCGCGTGATCAGTGCAATGGAGCTCATCGGTCCCCAGGACCCGGCGGCGTAGGGCTTGGGCGCATCGCCGGATTTTTTCCAGCCGGCGATCAACTGGTCGCACCACTTCCACGCGGCCTCGATTTCATCCTTGCGGACAAACAGGTTCTGGTTGCCGTGCATCACTTCCAGCAGCAGACGTTCGTAGGCATCCGGAATCCGCGCACTGTGATAGGTGTCGGAGAAATTCAGTTGCAGCGGCCCGCTGCGCAGTTGCATGCCCTTGTCCAGGCCCTGGTCCTTGGTCATCACCCGCAGGGAAATGCCTTCGTCCGGCTGCAGGCGGATGATCAGCTTGTTGCTGATCTGCAGGCGCTGCTCGGGTGCGAAGATGTAGTGCGACGGTTCCTTGAAGTGGATGACGATCTGCGACAGCTTCTGCGGCATGCGCTTGCCGGTCCGCAGGTAGAACGGCACGCCGGCCCAGCGCCAGTTGCGGATGTCGGCGCGCAGGGCGACGAAGGTTTCGGTGTCGCTCTGGGTGTTGGAATTCTCTTCTTCCAGGTAGCCCGGCACGGAGCGGCCTTCGCTGTGCCCGGCGATGTACTGGCCACGCACCACCTGGGTGGTCAGCCCTTCCGGGCTGATCGGCGCCAGGGCCTTGAGCACCTTGACCTTCTCGTCGCGGATACTGTCGGCGGACAGGTCGGCCGGCGGGTCCATGGCGATCAGGCACAGCAGCTGCAGCAGGTGGTTCTGGATCATGTCGCGCAGTTGCCCGGCCTTGTCGAAGTAGCCCCAGCGGCCTTCGATCCCGACCTTCTCGGCCACGGTGATTTCCACGTGGGAAATGTAGTTCTGGTTCCACTGGGTCTCGAACAGGCTGTTGGCGAAACGCAGGGCGATCAGGTTCTGCACCGTCTCCTTGCCCAGGTAGTGGTCGATGCGATAGGTGCGGTTCTCCGGGAAGAACTGCGCCACCGCGTCGTTGACCTTGCGCGACGACTCCAGGTCCGAGCCGATCGGCTTCTCCAGCACCACCCGGGTGTTGTCGGCCAGGCCGACCTTCGCCAGGTTCTCGCAGATCGCGCCATACACCGCGGCCGGCGTGGCGAAATAGGCGATCAGCTGTTCGTTGCGCCCGACGGTATCGGCCAGGGCCACATAGTCGTCGGGCTTGAGGAAGTCCACATGCAGGTAGCTCAGGCGGCCGAGGAAACGCTCGACAACCGCCTCATCGATCTCCTTCGCCTCGACGAACTCGCGCAGCTCGCTGGCGATGGTCGCCAGGTGCTCGTCGACGCTGCCCGGCTCACGGGCCAGGGCGAGAATGCGCGTGTCCTCATGCAGCAGGCCGGCGCCATCCAGGTGGTACAAGGCAGGAAACAGCTTGCGCAGCGCGAGGTCGCCCAGGGCGCCGAACAAGGCAAAGGTGCACGGTTCAACCGTTATCGAAGGCATGATGTTTGTTCTTTTATCAAGTTAAACGATAAATACCTTTTTTCGAGGCATCACTCAAGGAAAAAATGTAGTAATAACCACAACATTTCTTCAAAATCACGATTGCGAGTGGTGGTCCACAAGCGCCATCAGTAGGATAGGCCACCGCCGAGAACTGCCAAAACGCGTTCTCCCATGCATTGCAGAACCAAGGAACACCAACATGGACCGCGTGCGAAATCTGCTGGAACAGATCCAGAATCGCCTCGAAGACCTGAACAAGGCCGAGCGCAAGGTCGCCGAAGTCATCCTGCTCAACCCGCAGCAGGCGACCCGCTACAGCATCGCCGCCCTTGCCCAGGCGGCATCGGTCAGCGAACCGACGGTCAACCGTTTCTGTCGTTCGTTCGACGTCAGCGGCTACCCGGAACTCAAGCTGCAACTGGCGCAGAGCCTGGCCAGCGGCGCGGCCTATGTCAGCCGGGCGGTGGAAGCCGACGACAATTCCGAGGCCTACACGCAGAAGATCTTCGCCAGCGCCATCGCCTCCCTCGACAGCGTCAGCAAGGTGCTCGACCCCGAGCAGGTCAACCGGGCCGTCGACCTGTTGACCCAGGCCCGGCAGATCCACTTCTTCGGCCTCGGCGCTTCGGCACCGGTGGCCATGGACGCCCTGCACAAGTTCTTCCGTTTCAACATTGCGGTCACGGCCCACGCCGACGTACTGATGCAACGCATGATCGCTTCGGTGGCCCATACCGGCGAACTGTTCGTGATCATCTCCTACACCGGCCGCACCCGGGAACTGGTGGAAGTGGCGCGCATCGCCCGGGCCAACGGCGCCTCGGTCCTGGGGCTGACCGCTGCCGGCTCGCCCCTGGCCAAGGCCAGCACCCTGAGCCTGAACATCCCATTGCCGGAGGACACCGACATCTACATGCCGATGACTTCGCGGATCGTCCAGTTGACCGTGCTCGACGTGCTGGCCACCGGCATGACCCTGCGCCGCGGCGTGGACTTCCAGCCACACCTGCGCAAGATCAAGGAAAGCCTCAACGCCAGCCGTTACCCGGTGGGCGACGAGTACGACTGACGATGTGAACCGACAGCCTGCGCGCGTGCCTGCAGGCTCAGGTGCGCCTGCTCCCCCGGGGCCAGGCACAGGCTGTCGGTGCCGCCACCGGCGGCTTCGACACAGACGAAGCCCATCACCTCGTTCCAGCTCACCCCGAGCAACGGCCGCGGCCCCGGGTGCCAGACCACGGTATCGCCGCTCTCCCCGGTATCGATGCACAACTCACGCTGCCAGGCATGGTCCTTGAGGTGCAATTCGCCCTCGTGCTGGAACACCCGCTGACAGCCACCCTCGACCCGCAACTCGCCGCGCTGCCGGCAGACCTGGCGACTCAGATGGTCGTATCCCTCGGCGCCATCGAGCCCAGACAGCGCTACCTCACCCACGTCGCCAATACGCCAATAGGCGTGCAAGGCATGACTCAACTGGCAAGGTTCGCTGTCCTGGTGCTCGGTGCTCAGGCGCAGCTCCATGCTTTCGCCAAGGCGCGCCTGCAGATCCACCTGCCAGTCGCACAGTTGCAGGCGCCAGTGCAGGCTGACCCCCTGTTCGTCGGAACTGCTCTCCAGCAACTTCCAGTCGATCAGCCGCGCCCAGCCATGGGACGGCCAGGCATTTTCGCTCGGATGGCGGCCATACCACGGCCAGCACACCGGCACCCCGCCGCGAATCGCCCCGACCTGCGGCCACTTCGCCGCACACCACAACCAGGGCTTCTGCCCGCGCGGCTGGAAGTGCAGCAACTGCGCCCCCTGGCGACTGAACACCGCCTGGCACAGCGGATGGTCGATCACCAGCACTTCACGCTGTTGGAAGCGCTCCCACTGGAACACCGGCTGTTCGCGCCGGGATTTGAAGAAACGTTGTAGCGGTTGCTCGTGCATGTGCCGCGAATCCTGGAATCTCTATCGTCGTGAAGCCAACGCGTCCTGATGCGCAAAAAAAAGCGGACGGTCGGGTGACCATCCGCAAGATGCGCACATAGAGAGAGAGCTTATCAGCCGACGCCTCAGAAAACCGACTGAATTTTCAGGCCGGCCACCAGGGCGTTGTCGACTTGATCCACACCACCCGGATGGGTGATGTACTGCAGGTTGGGCCGTACGGTCAGCCAGTTGGTGACATGGATGCCGTAGTTGAGCTCGTAGTTGTACTCGGTTTCGCGCAGTGGCGAGTACAGCGGGTTGTCATAGTCGCTGACACCGATGGCGGCGTTGGCCAGCTCGGCGTTTTTCTTCACGTCGTCGTTGACATGGATACGGGCGACGCCGAAGCCGATGTCATCCTTGGGACGTGCATCGAACGGCCCCTTGTACACCAGCATCAGCGACTGATAGTTGTCGACGACGTTGGTGTCCTTGTCGTGGAAGGTCGCGTTGGCGGCGATGTTCAGGCCACGGGAGGCGTCGCCGTTGTGGCTGGTCAGCTGCTGCTGCGCAACGAACCAGTAGCCGTGCTTGCTGTCGTGAACGCGATAGGCGTTGCCGGTGGTTGCGGCATCGGCACCATTGACGTCCTCGCGCACGTCATTGGCCGGCGCGGTGCTCTTGTAGTAGCCGACCCGGTATTCGCCCGGCAGGCTGTTCAGCTTCGGCGACCAGACCAGTTCGACCGGCAGCACGGTACCCTTGGTGCCGCTGCCGCTGAGCTTGAAGCCGTTGCCATGCTCCAGCTGCGATGGGTTCTGGTTGTAGGCGCCGACCTGCGCATACAGCTCAGGCGTGATGTGGTACTTGACCCGCAGCGCCGCCTGGCTGACCGGCCAGTTGTACCAGATGCCGGTTGCCCAGTTGCCCACCTGGGAGCCACAGAACGTCAGGTTCTGGAAGTCGCAGGGGAAGGTGTTGAAGTCTTCGCCTTCGCCGAAGTAACCGGCCTTGACGTCGAGCTTGCCGTCGAGGAACTGGTGCTGGATCCACAGTTGGGTCAGGCGGACCATGTGGCCACGGCCGTAGACTTCCTGGGAGGAACTGAGGGTGCCGGCACGCGGGTCACCGACCCGGTCATTGGAAATGTTGTAGCCGTTGCGGTTGGTCAGTTGGATCTTTGCCTGGGTGTTGTCCCAGCCCCACAGTTTCTGCAGGTCCAGCGCCACGCCGAGGCCGAACTGGTCGGCGTAACGTGCGGTCTTGTCGTCGTTGTAGCCGCCATGCAGGTTGCCACCGACTTCACCGACGTAGTCGGCCTTGATATCGATGCCCTGCTCGATGAGCCGGGTACGTTCGCCCCCCCAGTCGCCGGTCATCCACTTGGAGTCGGCGCTGAACGCCTCGTCCGCCACCGCATGGCCAGCCATGACCAAGGCCGCCGCCGCTGACAACTGGCAGATCAAGCGGGTGTTGGTGTTCCTCTTTTTCATCCCTACATCCTCGTCTTTATTGTTATTAACAGTCTTTATTGAACGTGGTTTACATCGAACGCGACGAGCGGCGAGCCGCCCGCCCTGAATTCAGCGGCCCTTGAATTGCGCCACATTGTCGCCACTGGCCTGGGGCCGGGACTGCACCACCTGGCCCAGGCGCTCGCCGGTCGCGGCGTCGAACAGCAACACCTTGGCCGGGTCGAACTGCAGGGTCAGGGTCTCGCCCACCTGCGGCGCCACATCCGGCGCCAGGCGGCAGCAGACCTTGCTGTCGTTGAGGGTGACGAACACCAGGGTGTCCGGGCCGGTCGGCTCGGTGACCTGTACCTCGGCGCGGATGTTCGGCAGATCGGCATCGCCATTGGCCAGCAGGATCTGCTCGGGGCGCAGGCCCAGTACCACTTCACGATCCTCAAGGCCGGCCTGGCTGGTGTTCAGCGGCAGTTCGCAGCGCGCCTGGCCACTGTCGAGCAGCGCCACCAGGCGACCGTCCTTGCGCTGCAGGCGCAGCGGAATGAAGTTCATCGGCGGCGAACCGATGAAGCTGGCGACGAACTGATTGGCCGGGTCGTTGTAGATCTCTTTCGGCGTACCGAACTGCTGGATGATGCCGTCCTTCATCACCGCCACCTTGTCGCCCAGGGTCATCGCCTCGATCTGGTCGTGGGTGACGTAGACCGTGGTGGTCTTCAGGCGCTGGTGCATCAGTTTCATTTCGGTGCGCATCTCGACCCGCAGCTTGGCATCGAGGTTCGACAGCGGTTCGTCGAACAGGTAGATCTTCGGCCGCCGCGCCAGCGCCCGGCCCATCGCCACGCGCTGCTGCTGTCCACCGGAGAGCTGGCCCGGCTTGCGGTTGAGCAGGTGTTCGATCTGCAGCAGCTTGGCGACCCGGGCGACTTCCTCGTCGATGGCCGACTGGCTCATCTTGCGGATCTTCAGGCCGAATTCGATGTTTTCCCGCACGCTCATGGTCGGGTACAGCGCATAGGACTGGAACACCATGGCGATGTCGCGATCCTTGGGGCTCATGCCACTGACGTCCTGGTCGCCGATCATGATCGCGCCGCCGGTGATGTTCTCCAGGCCGGCGATGCAGTTCATCAGGGTCGACTTGCCGCAACCCGAAGGGCCGACGAGGATCAGGAACTCACCGTCCTTGATCGACAGTTCGATGTTCTTCAGGGTGTCCGGCAGGCCGGCGCCATAGGTCTTGTTTACGTTGCGAAGTTCGAGCGTTGCCATGATTACCCCTTGACTGCGCCGGCCGTCAGCCCGCGCACGAAATACTTGCCTGCGACCACATAGACCAGCAGCGTCGGCAGCCCGGCGATCATCGCCGCCGCCATGTCCACGTTGTATTCCTTGACCCCGGTGCTGGTGTTGACCAGGTTGTTCAGCGCCACGGTGATCGGTTGCGAATCACCGCTGGAGAACACCACGCCGAACAGGAAGTCGTTCCAGATCTGGGTGAACTGCCAGATCAGGCAGACCATGATGATCGGGGTCGACATCGGCAGGATGATCCGCCGGAAGATGGTGAAGAACCCCGCGCCATCCAGGCGTGCCGCCTTGACCAGCGCATCGGGGATGCTCACGTAGTAGTTGCGGAAGAACAGCGTGGTGAAGGCCAGGCCATAGACCACGTGCACGAACACCAGGCCGGTGGTGGTGCTGGCCAGGCCCATCTTGCCGAGGGTGAAAGAGGCCGGCAGCAGCACGGTCTGGAACGGCAGGAAGCAGCCGAACAGCAGCAGCCCGAAGAACAGCTGCGAACCGCGAAAGCGCCACATCGACAGCACGTAGCCGTTCAGCGCACCGATGGCGGTGGAGATCAGCACCGCCGGAACGGTGATCTTGATCGAGTTCCAGAAGTAGCCGTTGACCGTGGCCCAGGCCTTGATCCAGCCGATGTCGGTAAACACCGTCGGCCAGCTCAGCAGGTTGCCGGTGCTGATGTCGTCCGGCGACTTGAAGCTGGTCAGCAGCATCACCACCAGCGGCACCAGGTACAGCAGCACGGCGATGATCAGGACCGCGTGGATGGCGATGCGGCTCAGGCTGATGGAAGGTTTGTCGGTGAGACTAGTCATGACGCTTGGTCCTAAGCTCGGAGTACAGGTAAGGCACGATGATCGCGAGAATCGCACCGAGCATCAGAATCGCACTGGCCGAACCCATGCCCATCTGGCCGCGACTGAAGGTGAAGGAGTACATGAACATCGCCGGCAGGTCGGACGAGTAGCCGGGACCGCCCGCGGTCATCGCCGCCACCAGGTCGAAGCTCTTGATCGCGATATGCGCCAGGATCATCACCGCACTGAAGAACACCGGACGCAGGCTGGGCAGCACCACCTTCCAGTAGATCTTCGGCATGCTCGCGCCATCGATCTGGGCGGCACGGATGATCGACTGGTCGACGCCACGCAGGCCGGCGAGGAACATCGCCATGATGAAGCCCGAGGCCTGCCAGACCGCGGCGATCACCAGGCAGTAGACGACGCGATCGGGGTCGATCAGCCAGTCCAGGCGGAAGCCTTCCCAGCCCCAGTCACGCAGCAGCTTGTCCAGGCCCATGCCCGGGTTGAGCAGCCATTTCCAGGCGGTACCGGTGACGATCATCGACAACGCCATCGGGTACAGGTAGATGGTACGGATGAAGCCTTCGCGACGGATCCGCTGGTCGAGGAACACCGCCAGCATCACGCCGATCGCCAGGGTGATGGCGATGAACAGGCCGCCGAACAGCGCCAGGTTCTTGCTCGCCACCCACCAGCGGTCGTTGTCGAACAACCGCGCGTATTGCGCCAGGCCGACCCACTTGTAGGTCGGCAGGAAAGTCGAGTTGGTGAACGACAGCACGAACGTCCACAGGATGTAGCCGTAGAAGCCCACCAGCACGATGAACATGCTCGGCGCCAGCACCAGTTTGGGTAGCCAGCGCTGCAGGAAATCGAACGGCGAGGCCTTGCTGAACACAGCAACAGAGCTCATGGGAAAATCCACTACAGGAAAAAAGGAACTGCTTCAGCGCCCCCTGTAGGAGCGTGGCTTGCCCGCGAAAGCGGTGTATCAGTCAACGGATGAACAGGCTGACAGACCGCTTTCGCGGGCAAGCCGCGCTCCTACGGGGAGGGCTTGCCTACGGGTTACTTGGCGGACTTGACCGCCGCGCCGAGCTTCTTCGCCGCGTCGGCCGGGTCGGCTTTCGGGTCGTTGATGTAGTTGGTCACCACATCAAAGAACGCGCCCTGAACAGCCAGCGTGGTCGCCATGTTGTGCGCCATGCTCGGCTGCAGGCCGCCGGTCTTGGCATCGGCCAGGAAGTCCTTGGCAGCGGTCTGCGCGCAGGAGTCGAAGCCATACTTGGCCATGTCGCCCAGCATGTCGTTGCGCACCGGGATCGAACCCTTGTTGATGCTGAAGACCTTCTGGAAGTTTTCGCCCAGCACCACCTTGGCGATGTCCTGCTGGCCGGCCGCGGTGCCCTTGTCCTTCTGCTTGAACACCGCCAGGGAATCGATGTTGTAGGTGAAGGCCTTGTCGGTACCCGGGAAGGCTACGCACTCGTAGTCCTTGCCGGCGACTTTCTTGGCCGCGGTCCATTCGCTCTTGGCCCAGTCACCCATGATCTGCATGCCGGCCTTGCCGTTGATGACCTTGGCCGCTTCCAGGTTCCAGTCCTGGCCCTTGCCGTCGACGTCCATGTAGGTCGCGACTTTCTTCAGCTCGGTCAGGGCCTTGACCATTTCAGGACCGGTCAGGGCAGCGTTGTCCAGGTCGACCAGGGCTTTCTTGTAGCCATCGACCCCCATCACCGAGAGCACCACCGCTTCGAACACGGTGCTGTCCTGCCAAGGCTGGCCACCGTGGGCCAATGGGATGAAACCCGCCGCCTTGAGCTTGTCGCCGGCTGCGTAGAACTCCTGGAGCGTGGTCGGCGCCTTGGCGATGCCGGCCTTCTTGAAGACCTCGGGGTTGATCCACAGCCAGTTGACGCGGTGGATGTTCACCGGCACGGCGACGTAGTCACCGTCGTACTTCACGGTATCGGAGACTTTCTTGTCGAGCAGGCTGTCCCACTTCTCTTCCTTGGCCACGTCCTTGAGGACGTCGGTGTCGAGCAGCCCGGTGGAGGCCCACTCCTGGATGTCGGGCCCCTTGATCTGCGCGACGCCAGGCGGGTTGCCGGCTACGGCACGGCTTTTCAGCACGGTCATGGCCGTGGCACCGCCACCGCCGGCGACAGCCCCGTCCTTCCAGGTGAAGCCGTCTTTTTCGACCTGGGCCTTGAGCACATCGACAGCCGCTTTTTCCCCACCGGACGTCCACCAGTGAACCACTTCCACACTCCCTTTGGAGTCGGCAGCCAGTGCACTGAGGGGGAACAACGAGGCGAGGGAAATCATTGCGGCGAGGCGAGAAATCGAATTCATCTGAAGTACCTTTCTTGTTGTTATGCATGCAAGTCTGGTGCTTGCGCTGCATCGGATTCTAGTAAAGGCGAGTGCCCTCGCAGGTAACGAAGGGACGCGCAAATGTCACCGTCTGGTTACATGACTCAGACCGCGGTTTTCGACGCAAAGTGCCGGGCCAGAGCGCTTGCCAGGCTTGGCGCCAACGGCAGGCAGGGTAACAGGAGTGCCTGGTAGGCGTGATAGAGATCGGGCTTGCCACCCCAGATCCGCGCGCTGGGCCGGTTGTGATCGTCCAGTTCGTGATGCCAGCTGCCATACTGCCGGTCGATGAAATGCAGCTCGTTGAAGTCCCAGAAACGTCGGTACCAGGTTTCGTACTGCTGCTCTCCCGTACGCCGCAGCAGGGCCGCCGCGGTCGCGCTGGCCTCGCAGTGCACCCAGTGCAGGCGCTCGCTGACCACCGGGCGGTTGTCCCAGTCCAGGGTATAGACCACCCCCGGCCGGCCATCCGCCGCCCAGGCATGGCGACAGGCGGCGGCGAACAGTCCACGGGCGTCCTCCAGCAGCCAGGCCGGGGTTGCCAGCCCGGCTGCGCGGCGGGCCGCTTCAAGATGCAGCAGCAGCCGCGACCACTCGAAGGCGTGTCCCGGGGTGGTGCCGTAGGGGCGGAAACCGTCCGCCGGATTGTCCAGGTTGTACTCGCGCAACGGCTGCCAATGCCGGTCGAAGTGTTCGATGACCGCAAAACCGTTGTCCGCCGCCTGCCGGTGGATCAGTCGCTCGACGATCCGCAGGGCGCGGTCCAGCCAGCGACTGTCGCCCGTCACGTCGGCCAGGGCGAGGAAGGCCTCGGTGCCGTGCATGTTGCTGTTGGCGCCGCGATAGGCTTCCTCGTTGCTCCAGTCGCGGGCGAAGGACTCGCGCAGTGCGCCCTCCTCCTCACTCCAGAAATGCGTGTCGATCACCCGGATCGCCTCGGCCAGCAGGGCCGGGGCCTGCGGGCTGCCGGCGACCACCGCCGAACTGGCGGCGAGCGCGACGAAGGCATGCAGGTAGGCGGCCTTGCCACTGTTGCCATCGCGATGTTCCGGTACCGCGTACCAGCCACCGAAGGTCGCATCGCGCAGCGGCCCCCAGAGCGCGGCGACACCGTGCTCGACCAGCGGCAGGGAGCCGGGAATGCCCTGGACATGGGCCATGGCAAAACAGTGGGTCATGCGGGCGGTATTCATGGTCTCGGCCATGGCGTGGGCCGGCAGGCGCCCCTGGCCGTCGAGATTGCCAAATCCTTCATCGAGCCTGGCGGCCCTGGCGAACGCCAGCAGGCGCCGTCCTTCGTCCATCAACCAGGCACTGTGGGCAGGTGCGTTCAGCCAGCTGCCGAACGAAAATTCAAGGCTGTCGCCTGTCATGCGCTTCACCGTTCTTGTTATTCAGGAGCTTGTTCAGGGGCAGGTCGCGCGCCTGTCGTGCCGAGGATTCTAACCAGCGGCCTGGTGACGACAGGTAACGAAGGCTGACGAGAATGTCACCAACCGGTGACAATTCCCGGGCTCTGCAACGCGATGCCTGTAAGGTTCTTTCATGACGCAAAGTAGGAAAAATGCCGATTAGGCCGCTTCCCTTTTCTCTGTAGGAGCTATCCCTAAAGCCTTTTCCCACATTGAAGCTCGACTTTGCCTGAGCGAATCTCGCCATCCGTCATCCCTGACATGCCCCATGAAAAGCCGACACCCGTTAAGGAGGCACTCCCCATGGTCAACGACAATCCACGCCTGGCACGCCAGTGCTGCATCTTTCCATTGCGCCAGGGCAACCGGCAGTACGCCTGGAAGGTGGAAGTGCGGCGGGGCGGCAAGCTGCTGAGCGAAATATTCACGTTCGAGGAGTACGGTGGCGAAGAGCCGGCGCGGCTGGCCGCCGAGTCGTGCCGCAACGCACTGGTGCTGAAGATGCCGGCCGCGCTGACCTACGAGAGCCGCCAGCGCCTGCTGCCGAACAACACCAGCGGTCATCCGGGGGTGATGCGGATCGAGACCAACAACATCGGCTACTGGCGGGCCAGCACGCGGATCCATGGCTACAACCTGAACCGCAGCTTCAGCGTCGAACGCTATGGCGAGGAACAGGCCAAGCGCCTGGCGCTGAACGAGCGGCAACGGCAACTGGCGCTTTGCGAAGAGCCCTACGAACAGGCCATGAAGATCCTGCAGCAGCATTTCAGCCAGACCAACGCCCGCGTGCGCGAACACCGGATCCAGGCGGCCATCGGCCAGGCCCGGGGGCGCCGCACCTCAGCCGACAGCCAATTGTCGGGCGACCCGGCACAACTGGTCATCACCCCGGAGCAGGCCTCGCTGTCGATCAGTCGGCATTTCGCGGCAGGAACAAAGTAACCCGCAGGCCGCCTTCGCGCAGGTTCTGCAGGCTCACTTCGCCGCCATGGCTGTGGGCGATGTTGCGGGCGATACCCAGGCCCAGGCCATAACCCGGCTGCTGGCCGGACAGGCGGAAATGCGGCTCGAACACCTGTTCCAGGCGCTGCTCGGGAACCCCGGGACCTTCGTCGTCGACATGCAGGATGAACGCACTGTCATCGTCCTCGATGTGCAGGTGCGCCCGCTCGCCATACTTGAGGGCATTGTCGATCAGGTTGCCCATGCAGCGGCGCAAGGCCAGCGGCTTGCCCGGGTAGGTGGCAAGCGCACGGCCTTCGAGGCTGACCAGACCATTGCCGGTAGGCGAGAGGTAGCATTCGACCAGGGTATCGAGCGCCTGGTTGAGGTCCACCGCCTCGATATTCTCGTGGATGTCGGTGTCCTTCACGCATTGCAGCGCCCCCTTGACCAGCATCTCCAGCTCATCGAGATCGCGCCCGAACTTCAACTGCATCTGCTCATCCTCGAGCAACTCGACCCGCAGCCGCAGACGGGTGATGGGCGTGCGCAGGTCGTGGGAAATCGCGCTGAACAGCTGGCTGCGCTCGGTCAGGTAGCGGCTGATGCGCTCACGCATGGTATTGAGCGCACGCCCGACCTCCATCACCTCGCTGCCACCGCCGGCAAGCACCGGCCGCACCTCTTCGGCTCCCAGCGACATGTCCCGCGCGGCACGGGCCAGGCGCTTGAGCGGCCGGCTCTGCCAGTGCACCAGCAGGCCGATGAACAGCAGCAGGAACCCGCTGGTGAGCAGGATGAACCAGACCTGCTGGGCCGGCAGCCCCTCCTCCTCCAGGCTGGTGTAGGGTTCGGGCAACAGCGAGGCGATATACAGCCATTCGCCGGGCGACATCTGGATCTGCGTCACCAGCACCGGCGGGTTCACCGGCTCCAGGGTCAGGGCGTAGTGGGCCCACGAACGAGGCAGTTCATCGAGCTTCAGGCCGCCGTTGAAGATCCGCAGATTGTCGGGGCTGACGAAATTCACCGTGATATCCACGTCGTTGCCCAGGGACTGGCGCAGCACCTCATGGACCGCCTCGAGCACCGCGGTCTTGCGCGGGGTCGGGCCGAGCAGTTGCATGTCCAGCGGCTTGTCGTTGAGGGTCACGACGAAGCGCGTCCCCCCCATGCTGCGCAACTGGTCGAGCACCAGCGGCCGATAGGCCAGGGGCAACGAGCGCAGGTAGCTGACGCTGGCAGTCATCGAGTGGGCCAGGCTGCGGGCACTGGTGACCAGCCCTTCGAGTTGGGTGGCACGCAGTTGCGAAAGCCAGATGACGCTGGAGAGCGCCTGGGCCAGCAACACCGCGAGCAATGTCAGCAGCAGCATCCTTCCGAGCAGCGAACGTGGCACCGGCAGGCGCTGGCGCAGCTCAGAGAACATTGGCGGCCGTGACGTGGGCGGCCAGTTGGTAGCCGCTGCCGCGCACGGTGCGGATCAGTCGCGGTGGTTTCCCGGTGTCGCGCAGGCGCTGGCGCAAGCGGCTGACGGCCATGTCGACGATACGGTCGAGGGGCATCAGGTCACGCCCGCGGGTGGCGTTGCCGATGGTGTCACGGTCGAGGATTTCCTGGGGATGGTCGAGAAACAGCTTGAGCAGGGCGAAATCGGCGCCGGAGAGAATAACCTCTTCGCCATCGATGTGAAACAGCCGGTGGCTGACCGTGTCCAGCCGCCACTCGTCGAAAGCCAGCACCTCGCTGCCAGCGCGCTCCTGGCCGAACTGGGCACGGCGCAGCAGGGCCTTGATCCGCGCCTGCAGTTCACGGGGGCTGAAGGGCTTGCCCAGGTAATCGTCGGCGCCCAGTTCCAGCCCGATCACCCGGTCGGCCTCGTCGGAACTGGCGGTCAGCATGATGATCGGCACATGGGCCTGACGCGGGTGCTGCCGGATCCAGCGGCAGAGACTGAAACCGTCCTCGTCGGGCAGCATCACGTCGAGAATGACCAGGTCGCCGGGAGCTTCGTTGAACGCCTGGCGAAAACCGGCGCCATCACCGACCGTACGCACCTGGAAACCGGCACGACTGAGGTAGGTGTCCAGCAGTTCACGGATTTCCTGGTCGTCGTCGACCAGGAGAATGGACTTACTGACTGCGCTCACGGTGGATGTCCCTGTTGTTGTGGTTAGGACCGAAACGCGGATTATGCCTCAATCGATTAAGCCGTGAAGATGTGTTGTCCTTGAGGACCCATTCGCGGGCAAGCCCAGCTCCTACAGGATTGCGGTGAGTTTGAAATCACCGCAGTGCCTGTAGGAGCCGGGCTTGCCCGCGAAGAGATCCACGCCGAATCAGCCGCAAAGCGCCTGCTGCAGGGCCACCCCCGCCCCGATCAAGCCGGAATACGGCGCCGTCACCAGCCACACCGGAATACCCTTGAAGTAGTCGCTCATGCAGCCCTTGTCGGCAAAGCTTTTGGCGAAGCCACTCTTGATGAAGAAATCGGCAAACCGCGGAATCACCCCACCAACGATATAGACACCACCGCGCCCCCCCGTGGTCAGCACGTTGTTGCCCGCCACCCGCCCGAGCCAGCAGCTGAATTGCTCCAGCACTTCCTGGGCCACCGGGTCCCCGGCCAGGCCGGCAGCGGTGATCGCCTCCGGTGTCTCCAGCACCGGCTCATGTCCATCCACCGCGCAGATCGCCCGGTAGACGCGCGGCAGGCCACCACCACTGAGGGCGGTCTCGGCACTGACGTGGCCGATTTCGTCATGAATGTGCCGCCACAGCTGGGTTTCCCGCGGGCTGCTCAGGGGCAGGTCGACATGCCCGCCTTCCCCCGGCAAGGCCATGAAACCGCCGTTGCCAAGATCCAGCAGGGTGCCGACCCCGAGACCGGTGCCCGGACCGATCACCACCGCCGGCCGCCGCGGTTCCGCAGTCCCTTCGCAGACCACACGGAAGTCACCGGGTTCGAGACGGGTCATGCCCAGGGCCATGGCCGAGAAGTCGTTGACCAGCAGCAACTGGTCGACCTGAAGGGTCGCGCAGAACGCCTCGCGGCTCAGGCGCCAGTGATTGTTGGTGAAGCGGAATTCATCGCCGCTCACCGGCCCCGCCACCGACAGGCACACCGCGCCAATGGCGCCAGGTTGCAGCCCCAGGCCACTCAGGTAGACCCTGATGGCGTCCTCGGGGCAGGCGTGGTCGGCAGTTGCCAGCACCTTGACCGAGTCCAGGCCGTTATCTTTCCACAGGGCGAAACGGGCGTTGGTACCGCCGATATCGCCAACCAGGGCCAATTTCATTCAAGGCTCTCCAGGGCCGAAGTGAAGGCACTGGCCCCCTGCTCCGCCGAGCTGAAGGCCATACGCATGAAGCCGAACAGTTCGCGGCCACAGCCGACATTATTACCCAGCAGACCGACTGCCGGCTCGCGCGCGGCGAATTCGGCGTCATCGACCAGCACCTTGAGCGTGCCCGTCACCCCGTCGACGCGGATCACATCACCGTCGCGCACCCGTGCCAGCGCGCCGCCGACATGGGCCTCGGGGCAGACATGGATCGCTGCCGGAATCTTGCCCGAGGCGCCGGACATGCGGCCATCGGTCACCAGCGCGACCTTGAAGCCACGGTCCTGCAGCACACCGAGGAACGGGGTCATCTTGTGCAGTTCCGGCATACCGTTGGAACGCGGGCCCTGGAAGCGCATGACCGCCACGAAGTCCTTCTCCAGCTGGCCGGCCTTGAACGCATCGGCCAGGTCCTGCTGGTCCTGGAACACCAGCGCCGGCGCTTCGACGACCTGGTGCTCCGGCGCCACCGCGGAGACCTTCATCACGCCACGGCCGAGGTTGCCTTCCATCACCCGCAGGCCACCTTCGGGCGAGAACGCACGGGCCACCGGACGCAGGATATTTTCATCGAGGCTCTCGATCGGCCCTTCGCGCCAGACCAGTTCGCCGTCCTGCAGGAATGGCTCGCGGGTGTAGAGGCTCAGGCCACGACCGGCCACGGTATTGACGTCCTCGTGCAGCAGGCCGGCCTCGAGCAGTTCACGGATCAGGAACGACATGCCGCCCGCAGCCTGGAAGTGGTTGATGTCGGCCTTGCCGTTCGGATAGACGTGGGCCAGGGTCGGCACCACCTCGGAAAGGTCGGCCATGTCCTGCCAGGTCAGGTGGATTCCCGCGGCGCGGGCGATGGCCGGCATGTGCAGGGTGTGGTTGGTCGAGCCGCCGGTGGCGTGCAGGGCGACGATGGAGTTGACCAGCGCCCGCTCGTCGACGATCTCGCCGATCGGCATGAAGTTGCCGCTCTGTTTGGTCATGCGCGTGACCTGGAACGCCGCCTCGCGGGTCAGCGCGTCACGCAGCGGCGTGTTCGGGTTGACGAAGGACGCCCCCGGCAGGTGCAGGCCCATGACCTCCATCAGCAACTGGTTGGTGTTGGCGGTGCCGTAGAAGGTGCAGGTGCCGGGGCTGTGGTAGGACTTCATCTCCGACTCCAGCAACTCCTCGCGGCTGGCCTTGCCTTCGGCGTAGCGCTGGCGGACATCGGCCTTCTGCTTGTTGGAAATGCCCGAGACCATCGGCCCGCCCGGCACGAAGATGGTCGGCAGATGGCCGAAGCGTAGCGAGCCCATCATCAGGCCCGGCACGATCTTGTCGCAGATACCGAGCATCAGCGCCGCATCGAACATGTTGTGCGACAGCGCGACCGCCGTGGACATCGCGATCACTTCGCGGCTGGCGATCCCCAGTTCCATGCCCGGCTCGCCCTGGGTCACGCCATCGCACATGGCGGGCACGCCGCCGGCGAACTGGCCGACCGAGCCGATCTCGCGCAGGGCCTGCTTGAGCTGTTGCGGGTAGGTCTCATAGGGTTGGTGCGCGGAAAGCATGTCGTTATATGACGAAACAATTGCCACGTTGGCAGCGTTCATCATCCGCAGGGTTTCCTTGTCCTGGCTGCCGCAGCCGGCGACGCCGTGGGCGAAGTTCGCGCACTGCAGCTTGCCGCGCACGGGACCGTCGCTGGCGGCACCACGAATCAGAGCCAGGTACGCCTCGCGGGTGGCGCGGCTGCGGGCGATAAGCCGTTCGGTGACCTCAAGAACGCGGGGATGCATGTGTAGAACTCCAGGCTAACGGATAGGGCGACCTGTGCGTCCTGAGGTGAGCGAAGGCCTCGGCTGGCGGGGCTTTTCGTTCATCCGGACCCGTTGATTCAGGTCACCCGTTGTAGATAAAACAAAATATTGCCACTAAAAAGGCTTGTTTTCTATTTCTATGCGAATAATCTTGTAATTCCAACAACAAAATTACGACAGGCGCTTTTCCCATGACGCTAAGAATCGCAATCAACGGATTTGGCCGTATCGGCCGCAACGTCCTGCGCGCACTCTATACCCAAGGTTACCGTCAGGACCTGCAGGTCGTCGCCATCAATGACCTGGGCGACAGCTCGATCAATGCCCACCTGCTCAAGTACGACACCGTCCACGGCACTTTCGATGCCAGCGTGGAACATGACAACGAAAGCCTGACAGTCAACGGCGACCGCATCGCGGTCAGCGCGATCCGCAACCCGGCCGAACTGCCCTGGGCCGCCGAAAGGATCGACGTGGTGTTCGAATGCACCGGCCTGTTCACCGACCGCGCCAAGGCTGCCGCGCACATCAGCGCCGGCGCCCGCAAGGTGATCATCTCCGCTCCGGCCAAGGGTGCCGACGCCACCGTGGTGTATGGCGTCAACCACGATATCCTGCGTCAGTCCCACGAGATCATCTCCAACGCCTCGTGCACCACCAACTGCCTGGCCCCGGTGGCCCAGGTGCTGCATCGCGAACTGGGCATCGAAAGTGGCCTGATGACCACCATCCATGCCTACACCAATGACCAGAACCTGACCGACGTCTACCATACCGACCCGTACCGCGCCCGCTCGGCGACCCAGAACATGATCCCGAGCAAGACCGGCGCGGCCGAAGCCGTCGGTCTGGTGCTGCCGACCCTGGCCGGCAAGTTGACCGGCATGGCCGTACGCGTGCCGGTGATCAACGTGTCGCTGGTCGACCTGACTGTGCAACTCAAGCGCGAAGCCAGCGCCGACGAGATCAACGCGCTGTTCAAGGAAGCCAGCCGGCATTCGAAGATTCTCGGCTACAACGCCCTGCCGCTGGTCTCCAGCGACTTCAACCACAATCCGCTATCGTCGATTTTCGACGCCAACCACACCAAGGCCAGTGGCAAGCTGCTCAAGGTCCTGGCCTGGTATGACAATGAGTGGGGCTTCTCCAACCGCATGCTGGATAACTGCCTGGCGCTGTGCAACGCGGAATGACAGCACAGCCGGTTTAGTCGGCCAGAAGAAAAAGCCTCGTCAATCGCGAGGCTTTCGGGGAGGGCGGGGTTTCAACTTTGCGGTTTCAAGCCCTGTGAAAGACCGAACATGAGCAGCAACAGGTCATGATCGGGCTTGACACTCACACTGGCCTTGGCCACTCGTGGCAGGGGACAACGCTCAGCGCTCTGGGTCATGCTGAGGACCTGCGGCCGCGGCTGCTCCCAGACCACCAGCGCCAGGGAAGCGATAGCCAATGCCCCGATCAGAAACAAACCTCTAGCCAATTCTAACTTCATCACCGTAAGCCTTTGATGGTGCTGCCGAACGCCATACTGTAAAAGTAGTTCAGCCGCTCCCAGTCCGCTTCATTCCACGACGAATGGCGCCGCAGTTGCTTCATGTCGTGCTGCGCCGCCCGGCGACGGCTCAAGCGCTGGCGGGCTTTCTCGAAGTCCAGCAGGGCCACCTCGACACTGGCCGACTCGCCCTCGCCCACGACCCGGACAAACACGTGCTTGATATACAGGCAGCCATGCTGCCAGCGGCCACGGTGCATGCGCGCCAGCGTACCGGCCAGTTCCTGGAGCAGGCGATCGTGCAACACCTCGCCATGCCGTTCACGCCCACCCTGGGCATACCATTGCTCGATTTCGATGAACCCATCCAGGGCGGCGGTCACCAGCAGGGCCTGCCATTGGCCTTCGGGACCGCGGCGCGCCCCACAGAACACCAGTTCGGGGACACCGACGTCGAGCATGCGCAGGTTGTTCAGCGCCGCCTGCTCACGCAGGACGGTCGGACGACCGAAGGGGTGCAGCAGGCTGCGATAGATATGCCCCACCTGACGCTTCACGTACAACAGCCGACCGCTGCTGCCCGTCACGCGCTGGACCCCACTTTCGCCTCCGCGACGCCGGTTGGGTTCTTCGACCCACTCGCCCTTGCGCGTCCAGAAGTGCTCGAAACGATCCGTGGTGGTCTGTGCGGTATACGAAGCGTACTCAACGGTCATCCTGCTACCTCTTGCGTAAGATATAGACCCGCCACATGGCGTAAAAAGGGAAAAAATCCAGGTGTTGCTGGACGCGAAAACCCACGCGCCTGAACTCTTCTTCGACCTGCGCGGCCGGCAATACAAAACGATTCCGGTAGCTGGACGGCTGCGCCGCGGCCTGCCGCCTGCGCTCCAGGCGCTTGCGGCGCCAGGCCTTGAAATTGCCGTCCACCCACAATGAAACGATCACGCTGTCACGGGTTACCCGATAAAACTCTTTGAGCAACGCCAGCCGATGGGCCGACTCACCGATATGGTGTAGCAGACGCATGCAGAAAATGCTGTCCACCGAGTTCTCCGGCAGGTCGATATCGAATGCCGAGGTCTGCAGCGGGCGTATCCGACTGACCACATTCGCCGGTTGCGCCTTGAGCGCGGTTTCCAGCATCGGCGCGGAATTGTCCGCGCCGATGATCACGCGGTTCGGCTTCCGTGCCAGCAAGGGCCAGAAACGCCCGGCACCGCAGGGCAGGTCGAGCACCAGGCCCGGCTCACCCGCCAGCGCCAGGGCATGACAAGCCAATTGCTCGTCACGCAGGTGGGACAACCGTCGCCACAAGCCGTTCTGATGCTTGTGCAAATATTCCTGAGCGTGCTGCTCGTCGTACTTGTCGGAAAATTCAAGTTTTACCGGGGAACTCATAACCGTCTCCTGTAAGTGACGGCCAGAGGTTAGGCAGGCACGCGTCAGCTACAGGTCGTTCCCTCGTGAAAAATTCGTACCGTCCAGGGCAAACCATTACAAATTTTTACAGGTCAACAATAATAGCAGGGGGCCACAGTCGTAAACCCCGTGGCAGTTTGTGCCCCAGCGGCGCGGGGCACGGAGGGACGGCTTCAGGTGCTGGAGCGCGCCAGGTCGACCTGGAAGCGGCAACCATTGGGCTCCATGGTCGTCAGGCTGACATGCCACCCCTGGTTCTCGCAGATCCGCTGCACCAGCGACAGACCCAGCCCCAATCCTTCGCCACGCTTTTCATCGCCCCGCACGAACGGCTGGAACATGGCTTCGCGCTTCTCCTCGGGAATCCCGACGCCCGTGTCTTCGACCACGAACCCCTCGGGTTCCAGCGTCAGCCGAATGAAACCCTGCTCCGTATAGTGCAGGGCATTACGTAACAGATTGCCCATCACCGCATGCAGGAATGTGGCGTTATAGCGCGTACTCAACGGCGAGCCCGGCTCGAAGATCAACGTCAGCCCCTTCTCCTCGATCGGGGTGCGCCACAGGCCGATCAGGTCCTCGGCCACCAGACTCAGTGAAACCTGCGGAGACATGCTGGCATCTTCCCGCTGCGCCCGGGCGAGCATCAGGAAGGTCTGGACCAGCTCGCGCATCTCCTCGCTGGCGCGGGCGATCCGCTCGACCTGGTTGCGTCCACGCGGGTCGAGCGCCGGATTTTCCAGGAGCAGCTCGCAGGAGGTGGCCAGCACCATCAGCGGCGTACGCAGCTCATGACTGACATCACTGGTGAACAGGCGCTCGCGAGTCAGCGCATCGCGCAGGCGGCCCAGGGTCGCATCGAAGGCCACCGCCAGCTCGCCGACTTCGTCGGCCGCGTAGTCCGGCGCCAGAGGCGGTGCAAAACCGAGCAACTGGTCGCGATGGCGTACCTGGCGGGCCAGCCGTACCACCGGCGCCATTACCCGCCGCGCCAGGATCCAGCCGAGGAAGACCGCCAGCACCAGCGCCAGGACAAAGCCCACCAGTACCACGGCGAACAGCACCCGCTCGCGCTCCTCGAAATCACTCTGGTCCTGCAGGAGCACGTAGCGGCGACCGTCGACCACCTCGACCATCGCGTGATAGGACAGTTGTTCGCGAAACACTTCATGGAAGCCCGGTTCGAGGTGTCGCAGATCCTTGGGCAGTTCGAAATCGCCCTTGCCACCGCTGTAATAGAACAACTGGTCGGGTTCGGGCCGGTGGCTCCAGTCGCTGACGTTGTCCATCAGCAGCAGGCGCTGCAGATCGCCGCCCAATCCGGCGGAGATCAGTTTCTCCTCGACCAGGTGGACCGTGGCCACGATCCCCATGGCGAAAGTGCCTGCCACCAGCGCGCTCATCAGGGCGAAGGCGATGATGATGCGCTGAGCCAGACTCTGCTTAAACTCCATCGCGGCCCTCGGCCAGGCGGTAGCCGACACCGTGCACGGTGTGCAGCAGCGGCTTGTCGAATGGCTTGTCGATCACCTGGCGCAACTGGTGGACATGGCTGCGCAGGCTGTCGCTGTCCGGGCAGTCATCGCCCCACAGCGCCTCCTCCAGCACCTCCCGGCGCAATACATGCGGGCTCTTCTGCATCAATACCGCCAGCAGCTTCAACCCTACCGGGTTGAGCTTGAGCAGACGGCCCTGGCGCGTCACCTCGAGGGTATCGAGGTCATAGCTCAGGTCGCTGACCTGCAGGGCCCGCCGCCCACCACCCTGGGCACGGCGCAGGACGGCCTCGATCCGCGCGGCCAGTTCGGACAGCGCGAAAGGCTTGAGCAGGTAGTCGTCGGCACCGGATTTGAAACCCTGCAGGCGGTCATCGAGCTGGTCACGGGCGGTCAGCATGATCACCGGCGTGTCGCGCCGGGCATCCTCGCGCAACCGCTTGCAGAGGGTAAAGCCGTCGATCCCCGGCAGCATGATGTCGAGCACGATCAGGTCATAGTGCTCGGTGGCGGCCAGGTGCAGGCCCGACAAGCCGTCCTGCGCGCAGTCGACGGTGTAGCCTTTAAGCCCCAGGTAGTCGGCCAGGTTGGCGAGGATATCGCGGTTGTCTTCAACCAGTAGAATTCGCATGGGTACTCTCTCCGTGCGCGGTAACGAGCGTCTTGGCTCGCGCAGCTTACGGTGTAGCTCCGCCCACGGCTAGGGCAGGAAGATTTAATGGTTTTTTCACCCGTGGTTCACGAGACAGGCACGACACCACGGGCAAAATCGATCACCGCCGATGCCTTGCCGTCGGTTCGGCAGGCAAATCGCAGGCATGAAAAAGCCCCGCACCAGGCGGGGCTTTTTTATACGGGAGCCGGGTGGCTTACATCATGCCGCCCATACCGCCCATGCCGCCCATATCTGGCATGCCGCCAGCGGCTGGAGCGTCTTTCTTCGGTGCTTCGGCGATCGCAGCTTCGGTGGTCAGGATCAGACCGCCGATGGAGGATGCAGCCTGCAGAGCCGAACGGGTGACCTTGGTTGGGTCCAGGATACCCATTTCGATCATGTCGCCGTATTGGCCGCTGGCAGCGTTGTAACCGAAGTTACCCTTGCCGTTCTTGACTTCGTTGACCACGACGCTTGGCTCGTCACCGCTGTTGGCGGAGATCTGACGCAGCGGTGCTTCAACGGCACGACGCAGTACAGCGATACCCACGTCCTGATCGGCGTTGTCGCCCTTCAGCTCGCTGATGGCCTGCAGGGCACGGATCAGTGCCACGCCACCGCCAGGAACCACGCCTTCCTCGACGGCTGCACGGGTAGCGTGCAGGGCATCTTCAACGCGGGCCTTCTTCTCTTTCATTTCGACTTCGGAGCCGGCGCCAACCTTGATCACTGCAACGCCGCCGGACAGCTTGGCCAGACGCTCCTGCAGTTTTTCACGATCGTAGTCGGAGGAAGTTTCGGCAACCTGGGCACGGATCTGGGCGATGCGCGCTTCGATATCGCCCTGCCCGCCGACACCGTCGACGATGATGGTGTTTTCCTTGGACAGGGTCACGCGCTTGGCGCTGCCCAGGTGCTCCAGGGTGGTGCTTTCCAGGCTCAGGCCGATCTCTTCGGAGATGACGGTACCGCCGGTCAGAACGGCGATGTCCTGCAGCATGGCCTTGCGACGGTCGCCGAAGCCAGGCGCCTTGACGGCCGCCACCTTGACGATACCGCGCATGTTGTTCACGACCAGGGTCGCCAGGGCTTCGCCTTCGACGTCCTCAGCCACGATCAGCAGTGGGCGGCCGGCTTTGGCAACGGCTTCCAGCACGGGCAGCATTTCGCGGATGTTGGAGATCTTCTTGTCGACCAGCAGGATCAGCGGGCTGTCCAGCTCGGCAGTCATGGTGTCCGGCTTGTTGACGAAGTAAGGGGACAGGTAGCCACGATCGAACTGCATGCCTTCTACGACCGACAGTTCGTTTTCCAGGCCAGAGCCTTCTTCAACGGTGATCACGCCTTCCTTGCCGACTTTTTCCATGGCTTCGGCGATGATGTCACCGATGGAGCTGTCGGAGTTGGCGGAGATGGTACCGACCTGGGCGATCGCCTTGGTGTCGGCGCATGGCTTGGACATCGCCTTCAGTTCCTTGACGATGGCCACGGTGGCCTTGTCGATACCGCGCTTGAGGTCCATCGGGTTCATGCCGGCGGCAACGGCCTTCAGGCCTTCGTTGACGATCGACTGAGCCAGAACGGTGGCGGTGGTGGTACCGTCGCCAGCGTCATCGTTGGCACGGGAAGCAACGTCCTTGACCAGTTGCGCGCCCATGTTCTCGAAGCGGTCTTCCAGCTCGATTTCCTTGGCGACGGAAACGCCGTCCTTGGTGATGGTCGGAGCGCCGAAGCTCTTCTCGATGATCACGTTACGGCCTTTCGGGCCCAGGGTCGCTTTTACCGCGTCAGCCAGAACGTTAACGCCAGTCAGCATCTTCTTGCGGGCGGAGTCGCCGAATTTAACTTCTTTAGCAGCCATGATCGTTTTTCCTTAAATACTTTGTAGTAACGGGAAGAATGAGCGGGGAATCAGCCTTCGATAACGGCGAGGATTTCGTTCTCGCTCATTACCAGCAGGTCTTCGCCGTCTACTTTCACAGTGTTGCTACCGGAGTACGGGCCGAATACGACCTTGTCACCCACCTTCACAGACAGCGCACGCACTTCACCGTTGTCCAGCACACGGCCAGCACCTACAGCGAGAACTTCACCGTGGTTGGCTTTCTCGGCAGCCGAACCTGGCAGCACGATACCGCCGGCGGTTTTCTTTTCTTCTTCGCTGCGACGAATGACGACGCGGTCATGCAGAGGACGAAGCTTCATTGTCGATCTCTCCTAATTATGATTTTCAGCGACCGGAATCTGTACCGGCCGGTTAACGAATCCGGCGTTGCCGGTTACGGCTCGACGAGCGAACCGTGGAAGACTGTCTGGCGATTTTCGCCAAAACCTTGCGGTGACCGTTACATAGGGGCACCAAAATCGATTACAAGGGTGACTGACGATTTTTTTTACACGGTCGCTGAACGACCAAAATGCACACGGCACCCGAAGGTGCCGTGTGCGGGTACAGCGCAGCATTCAGGAGTCACGGTGCTCGAACTCGCCCTCGATCACCTGCGGCTGGCGACCGTTGGCCAGCGCACCACCCGGCTGGCCACGGGCATACAGGTCATCGGCGAAGGCGCGCTGGCGCTGGGCCTGCTCCTCGGCCCGCCGACGCATCCGCTCGGCCGCCAGGCGGCGGGTCATCGGCAGCAGCAACAGCAGGCCGAACACGTCACTGATGAAACCTGGCAAAAGCAGCAGGCCGCCGCCCAGGGCCAGCATCAACCCCTCGAGCATGGTCTGCGCCGGCAACTCGCCACGGTTCAGGCTCTCACGGGCGCGCAAGGCGGTGGTCAGGCCAGCCACCCGCAATACCAGCACGCCGATCGCCGAGCCGAGGATAATCAGCGCCAGCGCCGGGAAGAACCCGATCGCCGTGCTGACCTGGAAAAATACGTACAGCTCCAACACTGGAAACAGTAGAAAGAGCAAAAGAAAAGCGCGCATCGAATAAGTCCTCTTCGGAAGAAGTCCTTCCAGTTACTCTCAGATGCCGTCGATAACCCGTGAATTCAACCCTCGACGGCCTGCTTTTTCGGCCAGTGCTCGGCGCGGGCCAGGGAAACCAGGGCTTCGCGGACCTCGGTGGGCGTATTGCAAGGTGTTTCAAAGCCCAGCCAGTACAGCCCCTGGCCAATGCGCAGGTGCATGCCCTCGGTGTCGATTCCCACCAGTTGCGCCGGCTCGCGACTGGGCAGCCCGGCCAACGCCACATAGTGGGCGATGGCCTTGGCGTGATCGCTGTTCATGTGTTCGACCATGCTCGCTTCGGCCTTGCCGGCGAACGGGTTGGCCAGGGTCACCTGATCCAGCCAGTGGATCGCGCCGAAACCGCCGATATAGCGATGACGGACCGGCTCGAGCACCCAGAAATCGAAATCATGGGCCTTGTGGTAGTTCCGCGAGTCCGGGAAGTAGCGGTAGTAGCGCTCGGCGGCGGCGTCGATGGCGTCCGCCTCGGTCAGCTTCTGCGCCTGGGCCAGGCAGGTCAGGCGACCGACCGCCTGGACATCCTCGGCCTCACGCTCGCCCACCAGCAGCGAACACTTCGGGTCCTTCTGCAAATTGTGGGTGTGCTGGGCGATACGGCTGATGAGAATCAGTGGGCGCCCCTGGTCATCCAGGCAATAGGGCACCACGGAGCCGAACGGGAAGCCGGGCATGGCCTTGGAATGCGTCGACAGCACGCCCCGGTACTCCTTGAGCAACAATTCGCGCGCACTCTTGGCTGCTTCAACGCTCACCTAATGACTCCTCATCGAAAATCCGTCACCGACGGACGAGCATCCCGACTCACCCGGGGCCTGCTCTGGCTGACTGACGAACTGCAAACACCGCGCGCCTGCCGGCGCACGCAAATGCAACTCAATGACAAGGTAATCATTATCCGCGGCGGTTGCCAGGGGCGGTCGACCGACCGCCGGTGCGAGCGACGAACCTACCAGGCCACGCCGAAACCGACGGTGTAGCGGGTCTTGTTCAGGCTGGTTTCTTCGTTACCATCAATAATGTCGCGTTCGGCCTTGAGGTTCAGCGAAGCCCACTCGGTGACCTTGTAGCGCAGGCCAAGCTGGGCATCGAGGGAATACTTGGCGGGGCCACTCAGCGGCCGGCCGAACTCGCCATTGGTGAACAGTTCGATGGTCTTGCCAACCAGGTAGCGGTTGTAATCCCACTTCACACCCAACGAATAGAAGTTCTTTTCGCCATCGGAGTATTCATAGTTGGTGTTGTTGAGCAGCGAACCGAGGGAAAAGGCCCCCAGTTCGTCATCCCAGAACTGATAGCCGGGACCAGTACCGATGGTGCGCTGGCGCGACAGGTCCTCGACCCGGTCGCGCTTGTAGGTCAGCCGCCCCTGCCAGAACCACTTATCGGTGAGGAAGCGGTCGAGTGCGTACTCGACGCCCCAGTTGTCGGTGGTCACCACACGGTCCTGGAACTCGCGGTTGTACTCGCCTTCGGCATGATGGCGCCAGGCCCCATGGCGGGCGGTGGTCTTGAAGTCGATGTCGTAGTCGTCGGTGTCCTTTTCCGCACGCTTGTAGTCCATGGCCACGTCGACATTGCCTTTCCAGACCATGTCCTCGATCAGCGGCTTGGGCTTGACGATCTGCTGGATGCTCGCCAGCTCGACGGTTTTCGGCGCCTCGCCATTGGCCAGGGTCACCTTGCCGGCATCGGCCGCCTGCAGTGACTTGGCCTTCTCGCCGCTGTAGGCATCCTGCTTGACCAGCAGTTCCTGGTCGCTTTCCAGGGTCTTGACCTGGGACCAGTCCAGCGACACGGTGCCGGCATAGGTGGTCTGGACCACCAGCTTGCCGCCGTCGAACAGCTTGATCTTGCCGCTCAGGCGATCACCGTTCTTCAACCAGACGGTATCGGCCAGCAAGGGCGTGGAGGCGCTGAAAACAGCAAGGCAAAACAGGGTTCTGGACAACATGGGTAACACTGGACTCGGGTTTGCAAGAAAAAACCGGCATTATCGCGTTGGATGCCGCCTGAACAAGGACTGACCGGGCATCAACTAGCGAGTTCAGTAATCACTCTCAATAATTCAGAAAATACCTACATAAAAGGTAAGAATTGCTACAGGAATGAACGCGTGAGCGAAGAAGCCGCCAGCGAAACCCCCGCGCAGATGCGCCGTACCGCCCTTTACCTGACCCTGGACCAGGTGCCGGAGGGCAAGGTGGTCACCTACGGCCAGCTCGCCGAGCTGGCGGGACTCGGCCGCGCCGCCCGCTGGGTCGGACGCACCCTGAGCCAACTGCCGGCCGATACCCGCCTGCCCTGGCACCGGGTCCTCGGTGCCGGCGGTCGGATCAGCCTGCCGGCCGGCAGCCCGTCCGGCGACGAGCAGCGCGCCCGGCTGCGCACCGAGGGCATCAGCGTCCTGAACAATCGTGTCGATATCAGGCGCCATGGCTGGCGCCCGATAGAGCACAGCGGTTAGAGTGCGCGCTTTGTTTCCGTCAACCCTGAGGCAGATTCCAGCCCATGCCCCGTAAAACCTGGCGCGCCGCGCTTGCTGCCTATGCCAGCCCCTCGACATTAGTGTTGCTGCTGCTCGGTTTCGCTGCCGGTCTGCCTTACATGTTGGTGTTTTCGACGCTTTCGGTCTGGCTGCGCGAGGCTGGCGTCGCCCGTGAAACCATCGGTTATGCCAGCCTGATCGGCCTGGCGTACGCGTTCAAATGGGTCTGGTCGCCCCTGCTCGACCAATGGCGCCTGCCGCTGCTGGGCAAACTGGGACGCCGCCGCTCCTGGCTGGTGCTGGCGCAGACACTGATTGTCCTGGGCCTGATCGGCATGGGTTTCTGCGACCCGCAGAAGCACCTGTCCTGGCTGATCGCGATCGCCGTGCTCGTCGCCTTCGCCTCCGCCACCCAGGATATCGCGGTCGACGCCTATCGCCTGGAAATCGCCAACGACAGCCAGCAGGCCGCTCTCGCCGCCAGCTACATGTCCGGTTATCGGGTCGCGGCACTGCTGGCGACGGCCGGTGCACTGTTCTTCGCCGAAGGTTTCGGCTCCACCGGCTTCAGCTACAAGCATTCGGCCTGGACCGGCACCTACGTGCTGTTCGGCGTGTTGATGATCCCGGCGCTGCTTACCACCCTGCTGATGCGCGAGCCGCCGGTGCCATTGCGCACGCAGCTGTCGGCCGGACGCTACAGCTTCATCCATCAGTTGGCCTCGGTATTCGTGTTGATCATCCTGCTGGTCTCGGTACCGGCGATGTTCACCCAGCTCTACAACACCGACTTCGCCAGCGTGCTGTTCCACGGTGTCACCCTGCTCGACCTGCTGCTCGAGGACCGCGCCTTCCTGCGCGCGATCCTTTACACCACCCTGACTGCCCTCTGCCTGTCGCGCCTGGGGCGCCGCGGCCTGGCGCCGGTACTGACGCCGGTCAACGACTTCATCGTGCGCTACCGCTGGCAGGCCCTGCTGCTGCTCGGGCTGATCGCCACCTACCGGATGTCGGACACGGTGATGGGGGTGATGGCCAACGTCTTCTACATCGACCAGGGCTTCACCAAGGACCAGATCGCCGGGGTCAGCAAGATTTTCGGCCTGATCATGACCCTGGTGGGCGCCGGCATGGGCGGCCTGCTGATCGTGCGCTTCGGCATACTGCCGATCCTGTTCATCGGCGGCGCCGCCTCGGCCGCGACCAACCTGCTGTTCATGCTGCTGGCCGACATGGGGCCGAACCTGAACATGCTGATCGTCACCATCTCCCTCGACAACTTCAGCTCGGGCATGGCCACCTCGGCCTTCGTCGCCTACCTGTCGAGCCTGACCAACCTGAAGTTCTCCGCCACCCAGTACGCCCTGCTCAGCTCGATCATGCTGCTGTTGCCGCGCCTGATCGGTGGCTACTCGGGAGTGATGGTGGAAAAACTCGGCTACCACAAGTTCTTCATCGTGACCGCGATAATGGGCATTCCGACCCTGATCCTGATCGCCTTGCACTGGTATCAGGAGATTCGCCATGGCGGCCCCGCGCCATCTCCCCAGGAAGAAAGCCAGGAAACCCCATAAATACAGGGGGAGCCAGGCTCCCCCGCCTCATGCCTGTACGCCGCCGTATCCCGCCCGTACAATGCTCCGTCATTTCCAGTCATAAGCACCGACAACGGCCAATTCATGCGCACCAGTCAATATTTGCTCGCCACACTGAAAGAAACGCCTTCCGATGCGGTCGTGATCAGCCACCAGCTGATGCTGCGCGCCGGGATGATCCGTAAACTCGCCTCCGGCCTGTACACCTGGCTGCCCATGGGCCTGCGCGTGATGCGCAAGGTCGAGGCCATCGTGCGCGAGGAAATGGACGCGGCCGGCGCCCTGGAAGTGTTGATGCCGGGTATCCAGCCAGCCGAACTGTGGCAGGAATCCGGCCGCTGGGAACAGTACGGCCCCGAGCTGCTGCGCCTGAAGGACCGCCATGACCGCGATTTCTGCGCCGGCCCGACCCATGAGGAAGTGATCACCGATCTGTGCCGCAACGAGTTGAGCAGCTACAAGCAGTTGCCGATCAACCTGTACCAGATCCAGACCAAGTTCCGGGACGAAATCCGTCCACGCTTCGGCCTGATGCGCGGCCGTGAATTCATCATGAAGGACGCGTACTCCTTCCACGCCGACCAGGCGTCGTTACAGGTCACCTACGACCGCATGCACCAGGCGTACTGCAACATCTTCACCCGCCTGGGCCTGCGCTTCCGTCCGGTGGAAGCCGACAACGGCTCGATCGGCGGTGCCGGTTCCCACGAGTTCCACGTACTGGCCGAGTCCGGCGAAGACGATATCGTCTTCAGCAACGGCTCCGACTACGCGGCGAACATCGAGAAGGCCGAGGCAGTACCTCGCGAAACCTCGCGCCCCGCACCGACCGAGGAGCTGCGCCTGGTCGACACCCCGGACGCGAAAACCATCGCGCAACTGGTGGAAGGCTACAACCTGCCGATCGAAAAGACCGTCAAGACCCTGATCGTCCACGCCGAGGAAGAAGGCAAGCTGATTGCCCTGATCGTCCGTGGCGACCACGAACTGAACGAAATCAAGGCCGCCAACCAGCCTGGCGTCGCCAGCCCGCTGGTCATGGCCTCCGACGCCGAACTGCGTGACGCCATCGGCGCCGGCGCCGGCTCCCTCGGCCCGCTGAACCTGCCACTGCCGATCATCATCGACCGTTCGGTCGCCCTGATGAGCGACTTCGGGATCGGCGCGAACATCGACGACAAGCACTACTTCGGCGTGAACTGGGAGCGTGACCTGCCCGTACCGACCGTCGCCGACCTGCGTAACGTCGTCGCCGGCGATCCGAGCCCCGACGGCAAGGGCACCCTGGAAATCAAGCGCGGCATCGAAGTCGGGCACATCTTCCAGTTGGGCACCAAGTACAGCGAAGCGATGAAGTGCCAGGTGCTGGGCGAGAACGGCAAGCCGGTCACCCTGACCATGGGCTGCTACGGCATCGGCGTATCCCGCGTGGTGGCAGCGGCCATCGAGCAGAACAACGATGACAACGGCATCATCTGGAGCGACAGCCTCGCGCCCTTCCAGATCGCCCTGGTACCGCTGCGCTACGAGACCGAGCAGGTTCGCGAAGCCACCGACAAGCTCTACGCCGAGCTGACTGCTGCCGGTTTCGAGGTGCTGCTGGACGACCGCGACAAGAAGACCAGCCCGGGCATCAAGTTCGCCGACATGGAGCTGATCGGTATCCCTCACCGGATCGTGGTCAGCGACCGTGGCCTGGCCGAAGGCAACCTGGAATACAAGAGCCGTACCGAGAGCGAGGCGCAGGTGCTGCCGGTTGCCGACGTCCTGTCGTTCCTCCAGGCCCGTATCCGTCGCTGAACCCGGATAGAGCCCTCATGTCCAGTCGAAGTACCTTGACCCTAGGGGGCGCCGCCTTGTGCGGCGCCCTGCTGCTGGCCGGCTGTGCCAACCCGATGTCACAGCGCAGCGAGCACGAGGAACGCGTCGAGCGCAAACTGCTCGAACACAGCCTGCAGATCGATGTCGGCGAGCCGAAGATCCTCGAATTGCCACAGCGTCGCGTACGCATCCACGAACAGAAGACCTTCGAGGTCACCGAGTTCGATGTCACCCGTCGCTACGACCGCTATACACCCTACCAGCCCTGGCGCAAGGCCTACGAGATACCGCTGGGCGCCGTGGCGCTGGTCGGTGGCATCGGCGCCAACGTGGTCAACGTGTTCGCCCTCGGCTCCCTGCCCACCAGCGTGACCCACGACTGGCTGAGCTACGGTGTCGACGGCCTCAACCCGTTCATGAACATGCAGTCCCATGGCCGGGCGCAGCAGAACCTGGCCGCCATCGAGGAAGTCCAGCGCGACAAGCGCATGGAATACTCGAGCCTGCCCTGGGCCGAGCGTCCGGTCGAGGTGATAGCCGGTCGCCAGACCTACGAACTGACCACCGACCGCCACGGCGTCCTGCGCCTGAACCTGCTCGACAGTCCGTTTGCCGAGCAGGACCTGAACCGAATCGGCAGCCTGACGATTCGGGTCGAGGACACCCAGGACCAGATCCATTCCGACTCCAGCCTGTCCATCAGTAGCAAGCTGCGCGGCAAGCTGGTCGAGGCTCACGCGCTGATCTACGACGACCTCGAGGGCGACGATGTCAGCCAGTGGGTGCATCGGGTCAAGCGCCTGTCGGAGTTGGGCCTGGAAGAGGAAGCCAGCGAGCTGGAACAGAGCCTGATCGAACTGACCCGCAACGATCCCGAGTTGCAGCGGGAGTTCCTCAAGTCGCTGACCAGGAACGCCGGACGCCTGGTGGCCGATCCCGGGGCTATTTGAGTCGATCGGGGGCCCAGCTTCTGCGAGGCGGGCCCTTCAACGACTGAACAGCTCCAGTTGCTCATGCCCGCTGCGCAGATCCTGCAGGCGCACGCCAATTCCCAACAGGCGAACAGGCTTGCCACCCCGGGCGAACGCCTGGCTGAGCAACTGCCGGTAACTCTCCAGATCCCGAGCGGCCCCGGCCTGCTCCAGGGTGGTCTGGGTGAAGTCGTGGAACTTCACCTTGACGAACGGCTTGCCCGGTCGATAGCTGCTGTCCAGCCGCGCCATGCGTCCGGCCAGGGTCTCCATCAATTCCGGCAGTTTTTCCAGGCAATGCTCAAGATCGGGCAGATCGGTGTCATAGGTGTTTTCCACGCTGATCGACTGCCGCCGACTGTCGTTATGCACCAGACGCTCGTCGATGCCCCGCGCCAGCCCCCAGAGACGCTCGCCAAAACTGCCGAACTCGCGCACCAGGGCCAACTTGCCCCATTCGCGTAACTGCAGGCAGTCGACGATCCCCAGCCGCTCCAGCTTCTGTGCCGTGACCTTGCCGACGCCATGCAGCTTGCTCACCGGCAGCTCGGCGACAAAGTCCTCCACCTGGTCGGGCGTGATCACGAACAGCCCATCGGGTTTTCTCCAGTCGCTGGCGATTTTCGCCAGGAACTTGTTCGGTGCAACACCTGCCGAGACCGTGATGTGCAACTGCCGGGAGACCCGTCGCCGGATATCCTGGGCGATGCGCGTCGCACTGCCGGAAAAGTGCGGGCTGTCGGAAACATCGAGATAGGCCTCGTCGAGCGACAACGGCTCGATCAGGTCGGTATAGTCGCGGAAGATCCCCTGGATTTCCTTGGAAACCTCCCTGTACACCTCCATCCGCGGCTTCACGATCAGCAGGTCCGGGCACAGCCCCAGGGCGTGCCGCGAGGACATCGCCGAACGCACACCGAATGCCCGTGCCTCGTAATTGCAGGTGGCGATCACCCCCCGGCGTTCCGCTGAACCGCCCACCGCCATTGGCCTGCCTGCCAGGCTCGGATCGTCACGCATCTCGATGGCGGCGTAGAAGCAATCACAGTCGACGTGAATGATTTTGCGTTGCGTCATGTAGGACAGTCCTGGAAACGGATGCCATAGAGCGCCAGTATCGCACCAGTAACTGTATATAGCACCAGTAGTTTGCACCTCCTTCGCAGATTGGGCGGATCAGCCCCAATGAATTTATTTTTTCAATCGACGCTTCGACCACAATAGAGCTGAAACCCTTGCCTGGCATGGCCCCGAGCTACCTCAAAGCCTGTCGGGAGAGGCTAAGCAGTTGAACAATAAAGAGGTTTTTTGAAATTAGGGTTTGACAGACCCGCACAGATCTGTAGAATGCCGCCACATCAGACGCGGGATGGAGCAGCCTGGTAGCTCGTCGGGCTCATAACCCGAAGGTCGTCGGTTCAAATCCGGCTCCCGCAACCAAACATCAGGAAAGGCCATATCGAAAGATATGGCCTTTTTTGTTTCTGGCTATTTCTACCCAGCACCACTCCCCTTCGATTCAAAAAAGCCTTGGCTGCCTGAGGCTTATGGAAGCCATGGAGTCATTCCCGGCATTTCTGCATTTTTTTGACCTTTCGGACCATTAATGGTTGACAGCGCGCCGTTCGACTGTAGAATGCCGCCTCACTGACGCGGGATGGAGCAGCCTGGTAGCTCGTCGGGCTCATAACCCGAAGGTCGTCGGTTCAAATCCGGCTCCCGCAACCAAATATCAGAAAAGGCTACTCGAAAGAGTGGCCTTTTTTGTATCCGTCGAAAAAGTCCTTCCAGCCAACCGCACGAACCCTCGACGGAAATCGGAGTCAATCGCTGCACAGGCTATGCTGAATTCGCAACAAACTTCCTCTACAAAAGCCCCGGGGCGTGGGTCGCCGCAAAGCGGCGAGACGCGTTAATATTTGTAATTATTTTGTCCATAGGGATTGGTAACTTGGCTGGATACCTCCATCCTGTCGCGCACAATCCTAGAGGTGATTGATGCGCGCCAACTCGTCTGAACCACAAGACTCCGTCACAGCGACACACCCGATTGCAGCCACCCGTTTGCGCTGGCTGGATCTGTTGAGCAAATATCGCCAATCCGTCGGCCTGGCCGTCACCCTGCTGCTGTTCGCCATTGCCCTGGTCGCCTGTCGCCATCTGCTGATGGAGCTGGACCTGGATGCACTGCACGACTCGATCATGAGCGTGCCCAAGCCGGCCCTGGGCGGAGCGGTGGCGGCCACCGCCATCGGCTTCCTCATCCTGCTCGGCTATGAGTGGTCCGCCAGCCGCTACGCGGATGTCCAACTGCCCGGCAAGACACTGATGCTCGGCGGCTTCACTGCCTTCGCCATCGGCAATGCCATCGGCCTGTCGCTGCTCTCCGGCGGTTCGGTCCGCTACCGTCTCTACGCCCGCAATGGCCTGGGCGCCGCCGAAGTCGCACGGATGACCCTGTTCGCCAGCCTGTCGCTGGGCTGCGCCCTGCCACCGCTGGCTGCCCTGGCGACCCTGAGCAACCTGCCGGCGGCCTCCCAGGCCCTGCACCTGCCGCCCTATCTGCTGGGCGGCATCGCCGTTGCCATCCTCGGTCTGTCCGCACTGCTGGCGCTGGGCATCTATCGCCGTCGCCTGCCGGAACAACCGATTCCGAACAATCTGCTGGTCAAGGTCGGCCGCCGGACCCTGCGCCTGCCCAGTGCGCGCCTGACCCTGCTGCAACTGGTCATCACCGCCCTGGACGTGGCGGCGGCGGCCACCGTGCTCTATCTGCTGCTGCCGGAGGCGCCGCCGTTCGGTGCCTTCCTGCTGGTCTACCTGCTGGCGCTGGCGGCCGGGGTACTGAGCCACGTGCCCGGCGGTGTCGGGGTGTTCGAAGCGATCCTGCTGGCCGCCTTCACCAATGAACTGGGCGCGGCACCACTGGCTGCGGCGCTGCTGCTGTATCGTCTGATCTACGTACTGCTGCCGCTGCTGCTGGCCTGCCTGGCGCTGCTGAGCACCGAAGCCCAGCGCCTGATCGCCTCGCGCCAGAGCATGCGCGTGGCCTCCGGCCTGGCCGCGCCGATCCTCGCGGTACTGGTCTTCCTCTCCGGTGTGGCCCTGCTGTTCTCCGGCGCCACCCCGGAAATCGACACCCGCCTGGAAGGTATCGACTTCCTGGTGCCGGACCGCCTGATCGACGCCTCGCACTTCGGTGCCAGCCTGGTCGGCGTACTCTGCCTGCTGCTGGCCCAGGGCCTGCGCCGGCGCCTGTCGGCCGCCTGGATGCTGACCATGATCCTGCTGCTGGTCGGCGCCCTGCTTTCGCTGCTCAAGGGCTTCGACTGGGAAGAAGCCAGCATGCTGACGGCCACCGCCTGCCTGCTGGGCATGTTCCGCCGCTCCTTCTACCGCCCCAGCCGCCTGACCGAACTGCCGTTCTCGCCGCTGTACCTGGTGGCCAGCCTGTGTGTACTCGGCGCGTCGGTATGGCTGCTGCTGTTCGCCTACCAGGACGTGCCCTACAGCCATGAACTGTGGTGGCAGTTCGCACTGGATGGTGACGCCCCCCGTGGCCTGCGCTCGTTGCTGGGCGCCGCCGTGCTGCTGGTGGTGGTCTCGCTGACGTGGTTGCTGCGCACCGAACGCCCGGTGATCCACCAGCCCAACGCCGAAGAACTGGAGCGCGCCCACAAGATCCTGCTGGCCTCCGACCAGCCCGACGGCGGCCTGGCGCTGACCGGCGACAAGGCGTTCCTGTTCCACCCCAGCGATACCGCCTTCCTCATGTATGCCCGCCGCGGCCGCAGCCTGGTGGCGCTATACGACCCGATCGGCCCGGCGCGCCAGCGTGCCGAACTGATCTGGCAGTTCCGCGACCTGTGCGACACCCATCACGCCCGTCCGGTGTTCTATCAGGTTCGCGCCGAAAACCTGCCGTACTACATGGACATCGGCCTGACCGCCATCAAGCTCGGCGAAGAGGCCCGGGTCGATCTCAAGCGCTTCGACCTCGAGTCCAAGGGCAAGGAGATGAAGGACCTGCGCTACACCTGGAACCGTGGCAGCCGCGACGGCCTGTCCCTGGAGATCTACGAGCCGGGACAGGCACCGATGGACGAGCTCAAGGTGATCTCCGACGCCTGGCTGACCGGCAAGAACGTCCGCGAGAAAGGCTTCTCCCTGGGCCGCTTCAGCACGGACTACATCAATCACTTCCGGGTGGCGATCATCCACTTCGAAGGTCGCCCGGTGGCGTTCGCCAACCTGCTCGAGACCCACAGCCACGAGCTGGCCAGCCTCGACCTGATGCGCTCGCACCCCGATGCACCGAAGCTGACCATGGAGTTCCTGATGGTCGGCCTGATCCAGCACTACAAGCAGCAGGGCTATGCCCGCTTCAGCCTTGGCATGGTGCCGCTCTCCGGCCTGCAACCGCGGCGGGGTGCACCACTGACCCAGCGCCTGGGCTCGATGGTGTTCCAGCGCGGCGAGCAGCTCTACAACTTCCAGGGGCTGCGCCGCTTCAAGGACAAGTTCCAGCCTGACTGGGAACCCCGTTACATGGCCGTACCAGCCGGACTCGATCCGCTGGTCGCCCTGGCCGATACCGCTGCCCTGATCGCGGGTGGCTTGACTGGATTGGTGAAACGCTGATGATTCGACGCTCCTGGCGGTTTGTACTGGTAATAGTGGTAGTCCTGGCCGCGCTTCTCGGCGTCGGCTACTGGTTCTCGAAGCGTCCCGCGCCGGAACCGGCCATCGAACACCTGGCCCAGCCCGATGGCTCGCCCCTGACCCGCCTGATTCCCGGCACCAAGCCCAAGGCCCAGGTCATCGTTGCCACGCTCGCCGAAGACGCCCTGAGCGACAAGCAACTGGCGGCCCTGAGCCGCGGTGGCTCGGCGCAGATTGTCCAGGTGATCCTGCCCAAGGACGACTGCAAGCTGCAGCAGGCTGCGCTCGACGCGGCGATGAAGCAGTTGAACGGTCCGGCCACCGTGGTCACCGGCATCGGCCCCGGCGCCTCCCTGGCCTGGAACTGGCTGGCCAGCCAGAGCAACGACAAGGCCCAGGCCATCTCGGTCGGTTTCACCCTCGAGCAGCCGGGCTGCAGCACGCCAGTACCGAAAACCGCGGCCCATGGCCACTGGCTGGTGGCCTGGAACGACGGTCCGGACGATCCGAGCGCGGCCTTCGTGCGCGATCAACCCAACGCCGAGACCAGCATCAGCGACTACGACATCCATCTGCCGCAGGTCCTGAACAACGAACTGCGCAAGATGCTGGTGGGCAACGAGAACGGCGGCCTGGCGATCCCGGTGGTCGAGGTGCCGGCCGGCCAGACCACCGACACAGTGACCCTGTTCCTTTCCGGCGACGGTGGCTGGCGCGACCTGGACCGTGACGTCGCCGGCGAAATGGCGAAGATGGGCTACCCGGTGGTCGGCATCGACACCCTGCGCTACTACTGGCAACACAAGAGCCCGGAACAGAGCGCCGTCGACCTGACCGAACTGATGCAGCACTACCGGCAGAAATGGGGCACCAAGCGCTTCGTGCTGACCGGTTACTCGTTTGGCGCGGACGTACTGCCGGCGATCTACAACCACCTGCCGGAAGCCGAACAACAGCGGGTGGACGCGATTATCCTGCTGGCCTTCGCCCGCAGCGGCAGCTTCGAGATCCACGTCGACGGCTGGCTGGGCAAGGCCGGCATGGAGCTGGACACCGGCCCCGACATGGCCAGGCTGCCAGCAGCCAAGGTGCTGTGCATCTACGGCAAGGAAGAGGTCGACGAAAGCGGCTGCACCACCAAGACCGCCGTGGGCGAGCCGATGGAACTGCCAGGCGGGCACCACTTCGACGAGAACTATCCGGCACTGGCCAAGCGCCTGATCGCGGCGATCGACAAGCGCCAGAACAAGGACAAGGCTGAGTAGGCTCAAGCCAGACCGATAAAAAAGCCCCCGCTACCGCCAGGTAACGGGGGCTTTTTCATGCTCCGGGATTACATCTCGACCTGGGTCCCCAGCTCGATCACCCGGTTGACCGGCAGCTTGAAGAACCGCAGGTTGCCGTTGGCATTCTTCAGCATGAAGGCGAACAGCGACTCGCGCCAGCGGGCCATGCCGACCAGTTTCGAGGCAATCACGGTCTCGCGGCTGAGGAAGTAGGTGGTACGCATCGGGCTGAAATCCAGCTCGTCGAGATGGCACAGCTTCAACGCTTCCGGCACGTCGGGCTCGTCGGTGAAACCGAAGTGCAGAATGACCCGGAAGAAGCCCTCGCCATAGGCGTCGACCTCGAAGCGACGCTGGGCCGGCACCCTCGGAATATCCTCGTAGACCACCGTGAGCAGCACCACCTGCTCGTGCAGCACCTGGTTGTGCAACAGGTTATGCAGCAAGGCATGGGGCACCGCATCCGGGCGCGCGGTGAGGAACACCGCCGTACCCTGCACACGGTGCGGCGGCTGCACGCGGATACTGCCGATGAAGATCGGCAGTGGCAGGCCACCTTCGTCGAGGCGATCGACCAGCAGCTCCTTGCCGCGCTTCCAGGTGGTCATCAACAGGAACAGCACGATCCCCGCCAGCACCGGGAAAGCCCCGCCCTGGACGATCTTCGGCACGTTGGCGGCGAAGAACAAGCCATCCACCAGCAGGAACCCGACCAGGATCGGCACGGTGAGAATCGGTGGCCATTTCCACAACAGCAGCATCACCGCCGACACCAGGATACTGGTGATCAGCATGGTGCCGGTCACCGCCACGCCGTAGGCCGAAGCCAGTGCGTTGGACGATTCGAAACCGAGCACCAGCAGGATCACGCCAACCATCAGGGTCCAGTTCACCGCTCCGATGTAGATCTGCCCCTGCTCGGCGCTCGAGGTGTGCTGGATGTACATGCGCGGGATATAGCCGAGCTGGATCGCCTGGCGGGTCAGCGAGAAGGCTCCGGAAATCACCGCCTGGGAGGCGATCACCGTGGCCAGGGTCGACAGTCCCACCAGCGGGATCAGTGCCCAGGACGGTGCCAGCAGGTAGAACGGGTTGCGCGCCGCCTCCGGGTTCTCCAGCAGCAGGGCACCCTGGCCGAAATAGTTCAGCACCAGCGCCGGCAGCACCAGGGCGAACCAGGCACGGGCGATGGGCTTGCGACCGAAGTGCCCCATGTCGGCATACAGCGCCTCGGCACCGGTCAGCGCCAGCACCACGGCGCCAAGGATCGCCACGCCCATGCCGGGATGCACGATGAAGAAGCGCACACCCCACATCGGGTTCAGCGCGCTGAGCACCTCCGGATGCTGAGCGATACCATGCACCCCCAGGAACGCCAGCACCAGGAACCAGGCGACCATCACCGGGCCGAAAAGCTTGCCGATGCTCGCCGTGCCGTGTTTCTGGATCAGGAACAACCCCACCAGCACAATCAGCGCCAGGGGCACCACCCAGTGCTCCAGGCCATCGAAAGCCAGCTCCAGGCCCTCCACCGCCGACAGCACCGAGATCGCCGGCGTGATCATGCTGTCACCGTAAAACAGCGCCGCGCCGATCAGACCGAGAATGATCAGTATCGCCCGCAACCGCGGGTAGGACGCCGACGCGCTTCGCGCCAGCGCGGTCAGGGCCATGATCCCGCCCTCACCCTGGTTGTCCGCGCGCAGGATGAACAACACGTACTTGATCGAGACCACCCAGATCAACGACCAGAAAATCAGTGCCAGAATCCCGAAGACGCCATCGTGATTGACCTGAACCCCGTAGCCGCCGGCGAACACCTCCTTGAGGGTATACAACGGGCTGGTGCCGATATCGCCGTACACCACCCCCACCGCGGCAACCAGCATGCCCAGCGGCTTCGCCGCCGGGTGCCCGGCTTGCGCCTGACTCACTGCCTGACCCATCAACTACTCCCCCACAACCCGGACCGGGGCTTCTTCAAAGAAGCACTATTCTTTTTTCAGTTCAGCATGTCAGTGCAGCATGCGCTGCTTTTGCTACCGTTGCCGATGCTCAATCTTTTGCCGGTAATTTGAAACAAAAAATAACAGCGAAGCGCAACGCGGCGAAGCATAGCGCAGCACTCGTCGCATTTCCCTCCATAAAGCTGTTCAAGTGCCGCGTCCGCCGCTAGAATTGCGCACTTTTTGATCAGAGGCGCGGCAAGCGCCCGTCGCCGCCGACCCTGCGCGTCGCCGAACGACCTGACACCCCAACCGAGGTTAGACATGTCCACCCCCACCGCGCCGGCCAATCCCAAGGTCGGATTCGTAAGTCTTGGTTGCCCGAAGGCCCTCGTGGACTCCGAGCGCATCCTCACGCAACTGCGCATGGAAGGCTATGACGTCGTCTCCACCTACCAGGACGCCGATGTCGTGGTGGTCAACACCTGCGGTTTCATCGACAGTGCCAAGGCCGAGTCCCTGGAAGTGATCGGTGAAGCGATCAAGGAAAACGGCAAGGTCATCGTCACCGGCTGCATGGGCGTGGAAGAAGGCAACATCCGCGAGGTACACCCCAGCGTGCTGGCGGTGACCGGCCCGCAGCAGTACGAGCAGGTGGTCGGCGCGGTGCACGAGGTGGTGCCGCCACGCCAGGACCACAACCCGCTGATCGACCTGGTGCCGCCACAGGGCGTCAAGCTGACCCCACGCCATTACGCCTACCTGAAGATTTCCGAAGGCTGCAACCACAGCTGCAGCTTCTGCATCATCCCGTCGATGCGCGGCAAGCTGGTCAGCCGCCCGGTCGGTGACGTCCTCGACGAAGCCCAGCGCCTGGTCAAGGCCGGCGTCAAGGAACTGCTGGTGATCTCCCAGGACACCAGTGCCTACGGCGTCGACGTGAAGTACCGCACCGGCTTCTGGAACGGCGCCCCGGTCAAGACCCGCATGACCGAGCTGTGCGAAGCCCTGAGCAGCCTGGGCGTCTGGGTGCGCCTGCACTACGTCTACCCGTACCCGCACGTCGACGAACTGATCCCGCTGATGGCCGCCGGCAAGATCCTGCCGTACCTGGACATCCCGTTCCAGCACGCCAGCCCCAAAGTGCTCAAGGCCATGAAACGCCCGGCGTTCGAGGACAAGACCCTGGCGCGGATCAAGAACTGGCGCGAGATCTGCCCGGAACTGATCATCCGTTCGACCTTTATCGTGGGCTTTCCCGGCGAAACCGAGGAAGACTTCCAGTATCTGCTCGACTGGCTGACCGAGGCCCAGCTCGATCGCGTCGGCTGCTTCCAGTACTCGCCGGTCGAAGGCGCCCCGGCCAATGACCTGGGCCTGGACGTGGTCCCGGACGAGGTCAAGCAGGACCGTTGGGAGCGTTTCATGGCGCACCAGCAGGCCATCAGCTCGGCTCGCCTGCAACAGCGCATCGGCAAGGAAATCGAAGTGCTGATCGACGAAGTCGACGAAAACGGCGCCGTTGGCCGCTGCTTCTTCGACGCACCGGAAATCGACGGCAACGTGTTCATCGACGGTGCCGGCGACCTCAAGCCGGGCGACAAGATCTGGTGCCGGGTGACCGACGCCGACGAGTACGATCTCTGGGCCGAGCGCCTGTAAGCCGTAAAAAAGTCGAAAAGCCCCGCTCTTTCCACGAGATGCGGGGCTTTTTTACGACTATCGTTTGGCTGAACGACCCGCCTCGCGTCAGACAAGGAAACGGCGACATGCGCCAGCACTCAGCCATCTACACCCCCAGGCCGAACGACTACCTGGAATTGACCGAGGTCTGGGAAGCCTCCGTACGTGCCACCCACGATTTTCTCCCGGACAGCTACATCGAGCTGCTGAAGAACCTGGTGCTGACGCGCTACCTGGACGCGGTGATGCTGATCTGCACCCGCGATTCACGCCAGCGGATCAGCGGCTTCGCCGGCGTCGCGGCAGGCAAGGTGGAGATGCTCTTCATCGCCCCGCCACACCGCGGGCAGGGCCTGGGCAAGCTGCTGCTGTGGTATGCGATCGACCATCTGAACGCCGACCGGCTAGACGTCAACGAACAGAATCCACAGGCCATCGGCTTCTACTTCAAACAGGGTTTCGAGGTGGTCGGGCGTTCGGAGCACGACGGTATGGGGCAGCCGTATCCACTGCTGCACCTGCAACTGAAACGCTGAGCGGGAAACAAACTCGCCTGCTGTGAGGGCCGGGCAGGTACAATGACAGCCCTTTTTCGTTACGGCCGCTGTCATGTCTGAACCCATTCGCCTTTCCAAACGCCTCATCGAGCTGGTCGGCTGCTCCCGCCGGGAGGCCGAGCTGTTCATCGAGGGTGGCTGGGTCACGGTCGACGGCGACGTCATCGACGAGCCACAGTTCAAGGTCGACAGCCAGAAGGTCGAGCTGGACCCGAATGCCAAGGCCACCGCGCCAGAGCCGGTGACCCTGCTGCTGAACCAGCCCGCCGGCCTCGATACCGACAGCGCCCGCCAATTGCTGGGCGCCGCCAGCCTGTCCGAGGAGCACCGCTACGGCAAGCGCCCGTTGCGCGGGCACTTCCTGCGCCTGAGCAGTGCAGCCGAACTGCAGGCCAATGCCAGCGGCCTGCTGGTGTTCACCCAGGACTGGAAGGTCCTGCGCAAGCTGACCGAGGATATCGCCAAGGTCGAGCAGGAGTACGTGGTCGAAGTCAGCGGCCAGATGAGCGAGAACGGGCTGGAACGAATTGGCCGCGGTATCACCGTCAAGGGTCGCGAACTGCCGGCGGCCAAGGCCAGTTGGCAGAACGAAAACCGCCTGCGCTTCGCCCTGAAGAACCCGCAGCCGGGCCTGATCGCCCAGCTTTGCGAAGCCGTCGGCCTCCAGGTCGTGGCCATCCGCCGGATTCGTCTCGGCGGTGTCTCCATCGGCAAGGTGCCGGTCGGCCAGTGGCGCTACCTGTCGCCCAAGGAAAAGTTTTAATTTCAACGCCGCTGCGGATACGCGGCGTCTACCCCCCCCCCCCAGGACTGTCCCCATGATTCACAACGATGTGCTGCGCAGCGTGCGCTACATGCTCGATATCAGCGACGCCAAGCTCGCCGATATCATCAGGCTGACCGGTTTCGAAACCTCCCGGACCGATATCGTCAGCTACCTGAAAAAGGATGACGAAGAAGGCTTCGTGCACTGCCCCGACGAAGTCATGGCCCACTTCCTCGACGGTCTGGTGATCTTCAAGCGCGGCAAGGACGACAGCCGCCCGCCGCTGCCGATCGAACTGCCGGTGACCAACAACATCATCCTGAAGAAACTGCGGGTGGCGTTCGAACTCAAGGAAGACGACCTGCACGCGATCCTCAAGTCGGTCGACTTCCCGATTTCCAAGCCGGAACTGAGTGCGCTGTTCCGCAAGGTCGGCCACAACAACTACCGTCCTTGTGGCGACCAGTTGCTGCGCAACTTCCTCAAGGGCCTGACCCTGCGTGTACGCCAGTGACCCAGGCCGGCGCGGGCCGGCCGGTTCCACGGGCATGACGCGACATTCCCCGGGGCAATAATGGCTCCACTGGCCGAGTCCGGCGGCTAGGGTATGACGACCCTTTCCCGCTCAGGACTCGCCATGCACCCCTACTTTTCCCTGCAAGGCCGCACCGCTCTGGTGACCGGCGGCACCCGTGGTATCGGCAGGATGATCGCCAAGGCCTATGTCGAGGCCGGTGCCACGGTCTATGTCTGCGCTCGCGATGCCGAGGCCTGCCGGCAGACCGCCGCGGAGCTTGGCGCCCTCGGCCGCTGCCATGCCCTGGCTGCCAACCTGGCCAGCGAGGCGGGCGTCATGGAACTGGCCACGCAGTTGGCGGGGCTCGTCGACCACCTGGACATTCTGGTGAACAACGCCGGCACCACCTGGGGAGCGCCGCTGGACAGCTACCCGGCCAAGGGCTGGGAGAAGGTCATGCAACTGAACGTCACGGCGGTGTTCGGCTGCATCCAGCAGTTGCTGCCACTGCTGCGCCGGGCCGGGTCGGCAGAGAATCCGGCACGCATCATCAACATCGGCTCGGTGGCGGGGATCGCCTCCTTTGGGGAACAGGCCTACGCCTATGGCCCGAGCAAGGCGGCGCTGCACCAGATGTCGCGGATACTGGCGCGGGAACTGGTGAGCCAGCATATCAACGTCAACGTGATCGCCCCCGGGCGCTTCCCGAGCAGGATGACCCGGCATATCGTCGAGGACGAACAGGCCCTGGCGCAGGATTGCGCGCTGATCCCGATGAAACGCTGGGGCCGCGAGGAAGAGATGGCGGCGCTGGCCATCAGCCTGGCGAGCACCGCCGGAGCCTATATGACCGGCAATATCATCCCGTTGGATGGCGGGTTCAGCCTGTAGCTGATGGTTCGCGGCTGGCAACCGCCAGCCACCCTCAGATCCCCGCGCGCAGAACGCTCCCGGGCAACGCCTCGCCCCGCTCGACCGTGGCCGCCACCTGCTCGATCAGCTCACCCAGGGCATACCCCTGGGCCTTGAGCCAGGCCTCGTCGTAATAGGTCGTGGCATAACGCTCGCCACCATCGCAGAGAATCGCCACGATCGAACCGCTCTCCCCGGCCTCGACCATCTGCCGTGCCGCCATCAGCGCACCGATCAGGTTGGTCCCGCTGGAACCGCCGACCCGCCGCCCCAGGCGCCGTGCCAGGTAGTGCATGGCCGCCAGCGACAGGGCATCCGGCACCTTGACCATCGCATCGATGACCTTGGGCAGGAACGACGCCTCGACCCGTGGCCGGCCAATACCCTCGATCCGCGAACCGCAGTCCAGACGCAGGCTGGCATCGCCGCTCTGGTAATACTCGAAGAACACCGAACGCTCGGCATCGGCACACAGTACCCGGGTGCAGTGCTGGCGGTAGCGCACGTAACGGCCCAGGGTCGCGGTGGTGCCGCCGGTGCCAGGGCTGGAGATCAGCCAGCTCGGCTCAGGATGCCGCTCGAAGCGCAACTGCTGGAAGATCGATTCGGCAATGTTGTTGTTCGCCCGCCAATCGGTGGCCCGCTCGGCATAGGTGAACTGGTCCATGAAATGACCGCCACTCTCGCGGGCCAGGCGTTCGGACTCGGCGTAGATCTGCGTCGGGTCCTGTACCAGATGGCTCTTGCCCCCGTAGAAGGCGATCTGCGCGATTTTTTCCTGGGACGTGGTTGCCGGCATCACCGCAATGAACGGCAGCCCCAGCAGCCGGGCGAAGTAGGCCTCGGAGATCGCCGTCGAACCGCTGGACGCCTCGATCACCGGCGCTCCCGGTTTCAGCCAGCCGTTACACAGCGCATAGAGGAACAGCGAGCGCGCCAGACGATGCTTCAGGCTGCCGGTGGGATGGCTGGACTCATCCTTGAAATACAATTCGATACCCGGCAGCCCGGGCAATGGCAGGGGAATCAGGTGGGTATCGGCACTGCGCTGGAAATCGGCCTCGATGATCCGGATCGCTTCCCGGGACCACTGTCGGTTATCGCTCATGATGGATTACTCGTTGTCACGGACACGCCCGAAGGCGCTGACGGGCTGGCGTCGCATAGCTGAAGGCCAAACCACGAAAAGAACAAGGTGAAAGATTCACCCAGCAGCAACTATAGGAATTTTCCTACAACCGGCACAGATACAGTGAGGACGCATTTGGACAGGTAACTGCTAGGCTGCCATGAGTTGATCCCCCAGCTTTCTGGTTATCGCAAATAGAAATACAGGTTCTGCTTTAACAACTCAGGGTACGGGTTTGGGTGTCCCACCTTTTGACTTCATCGATGGAGGGCGAACCTTGCCCCTGCGTAGCACTTTCACACGGTTCTTTCAGTTGGAAGCCGCCAGCGGCCTGTTATTGATTGCCGCTGCAGTCCTGGCCCTGATTATCAACAACTCACCGCTGTCGCACCTGTACAACGGCTTCCTGGAGGTTCCGGTGGTCGCCCAGGTCGGCGCCCTGAAGATCGCCAAGCCGCTGCTGCTGTGGATCAACGATGGCCTGATGGCACTGTTTTTCCTGCTGATCGGCCTGGAGGTCAAGCGCGAGGTGCTGGAAGGCCATCTGTCCAAGCCTTCGCAAGTGGTCCTGCCGGGCGCGGCGGCGATCGGCGGCATGGTGGTGCCAGCGCTGATCTACTGGCTGATGAACCGGGAGAACCCGGCGGCACTCGATGGCTGGGCGATTCCCATGGCCACCGATATTGCCTTCGCCCTCGGTGTACTGGCCCTGCTGGGCAAGCGTGTGCCGGTGTCGCTGAAGCTGTTCCTGATGACCCTGGCGATCATCGATGACCTCGGGGCGATCATTGTCATCGCGATGTTCTACTCCGGCCAGTTGTCGGAGCTTTCTCTGCTGCTGGCGGGTACCTGCCTGCTGGCCCTGATCGCGATGAATCGCCTGAGGGTGATCAATCTCGGCCCCTATCTGATCATCGGCCTGATTCTCTGGGTCTGCGTGCTCAAGAGCGGCGTCCATGCGACCCTGGCAGGCGTGACCCTGGCGTTCTGCATCCCGCTGCGTACGAAGAACGCCGAGCCGTCACCCCTGCTGAACCTGGAACATGCCCTGCATCCCTGGGTGGCCTTCGGCATCCTGCCACTGTTCGCCTTCGCCAACGCCGGTGTATCGCTGGTGGGCATCAGCCTGGAGAGCTTCACCCATCACGTACCGATGGGAATTGCCGCCGGCCTGCTGGTCGGCAAGACCATCGGGGTATTCGGCCTGACCTGGCTGGCGATCAAGGCCGGCATGGCGGCACTGCCCCAGGGCGCCAACTGGGGCCAACTGCTCGGTGTGGCGGTCCTCTGCGGGATCGGCTTCACCATGAGCCTGTTCGTCGGTTCCCTGGCTTTCATCCCGGGCAGCAGCGACTACGCCGGCATGGATCGCATGGGTATCCTCACCGGTTCGATTCTCGCGGCAGTGATCGGCTACGTGGTCACGGCCATGGCCAGCCGGCGCAGCGCCCTTCCATAGGAACATGGCTTGCCATTGCAAGAGCAGACTTACCCTGTGGGAACCTGACTTGCCATCGCCGGAGCAGATTTGCTCCTACAGCGGCAGGCGCCGTGAGGGAGCGGACCGGTACGCTCCGGACAAAAGAAAACCCCGGCCAGGAAACTGGCCGGGGTTTTCTGTTACAGCCTGATCGCAGGGATCAGTGGGAAACGCGGCTGGTACCACCGACGGTGGAGATACGCACACGCTCGCCGACACGGAAGATCTCGTTCGGCGCCACTTCCTGCACGTAGGCACGCAGGCTGCCGTCATCTTCACGTACGGTGATTTCCACGCCCTGGGTCTTGGTCAGGCCCTTTTCAGCCATGTTGCCCAGAACGCCACCGGCCACCGCACCGATCACCGCGGTGACGATACTGCCGCGGCCGCCACCGATGGCGCTGCCGCCAACACCACCGACGATCGCACCGGCACCGGCACCGATTGGCGAGTTGGTGCCTTCGATCTGGACCGGACGCAGGGATTCGATGGTACCCAGGCGGATGGTCTGTACGCGACGGGCCTCATCACGGGAATAGGTATCGCCGGTCAGGCTGTTGGTGCAACCACCGAGCAGCATGGCCATTGTGGAGAAGGAAGCAATCAGCAGAACAGACTTACGCATGGGAGGCAGCTCCAAAAGGACATTGTTCAATTAAACTCCGCGGCTTGACCTCTGTCACGACAGCCTGCGGATAAAATGGCTTTCATTCAGCGCCAGTACAGACTCGGCGCACATCAGAAACGGGCACAGGGTAGCGCGCTTTCAAAACGCCCGCCCCGCCTGCCACAAGGACCGTCATGGATTACTTCATCATCGCCATCACCACTGCCGCCGGTTTGTATTTCCACGGGTGGCTGTATGTGAAAACCAGACGTTGGATGGATCGTGACCTCGCATTATCTCTTGCGGGAGACAACGAGGCACGAAAAAAGTTCATGCTGCAGCGTCTCGAGGATGCCAGGAAGCAGAAGGTCAAGCGGCGGGATCTGCAGCGTTGGCTGGAAGCCGCCGCTGCAGAGTTTCCGGGTTAGGGAGCCAGGCGCGAACGCGTCCAGCCATTGCCCGCCAGGCGATAGTCGAGGCGGTCATGCAGGCGGCTGGCACGGCCCTGCCAGAACTCGATGCGTTCCGGCAGCAGGCGATAGCCGCCCCAGTGCTCCGGACAATGCGGCTGGGTATCGCTGAACCGGGCCTGGGTGGCCTGAAGCAGGCCTTCCAGTTCCGCACGGTCGGCGATCACCCGGCTTTGCGGTGACGCCCAGGCCCCCAGGCGGCTACCCAGCGGGCGCACCTGGAAGTAGGCATCCGATTCCTCTGGCGAGACCTTGACCACCCGCCCCTCGATCCGCACCTGGCGCTCCAGGGTCGGCCAGAAGAACGTCATGGCCGCGAACGGCCGCGCCGCCAGGTGCCGGCCCTTGTCGCTCTCGTAGTTGGTGAAGAAGGTAAAACCTTGTTCGTCCAGGCCCTTGAGCAACAGGATGCGGCAATGTGGCCGACCGTCCTCGTCGACGGTCGCCAGGGTCATGGCGTTGGCCTCCACCGGTGCCTGTTCGGTCTTCACCGCCTCGGCGAACCACTGGTGGAACAGCGCGAACGGCTCGGCCGGGGCCTGGGCCTCGGTGAGGCCATCGCGGGTGTAGTCGCGGCGCATATCGGCCAGGGCTTGGGTCATGGCGCTTTCCTTTTCAATCCAGGATCGGTCGGTCGCGAATCAGTTCTTGGCCGAGCTGTCGGCTGCCGCGTCTTTCTTCGCCACAGTCGCCTTGGCTGGCGCAGCTTTCTTGGCCGGAGCCTTTTTCGCCGGAGCCTTGGCCGGAGCTTTCTTGGCCGCGGCGGCCTTGCCCTTGGCGGCTGAAGCCGGTTTCTTGGCTGCCGGAGCCGCTGCCGCAGGCTTGACGTCCTGGGCGGCGACCATGGTCGCCGGCACTGGAGCCGGAGCCGGGATGCTGTACTTGCTCAGCAAGGCCACCATAGTGTTCTGCGGAGTCAGGATGATTTCCATGCGACGGTTCAGCGCACGCCCTTCATTGCTGTCGTTGGCCGCACGTGGCATCACCGAACCCATGCCGCGCAGGATCAGGCGATCACGCTGCAGGCCGCTGAGGCGGAAGATCGCCGCGATGGACTGGGCACGTTGCTGGCTCAGGGACTGGGCAGCTTCGGTACCCAGGACGTTGTCACCATGGCCCAACACCAGTACTGCGGTTTGCGGGTCGGACTCGACTGCCTTGGCAACCTTGGAGAACGGGCCAAGGGTGATGGGCAGCAGCATTTCCGGACGCTTGGGATTGTAGAAACCATCGATCGGGGCCACCACCACCAGCACGTTCTCGCGGCGTTCCAGCTTCAGCGAAGTGTCCTGGATAGCGGCGCGCAGACGCGGCTCATGGTCGTCGAGCCAGGCCTGGGTGATTTTCGGATCAGGCATCGGCACGGCCTTGACCGGCGGCTGGTCGGCATCCTTGGCCTTGTTCGAGCCGCCAAACGGCCACCACCAGTGGGTTTCCGCAGGAGGCGTCGGGTTGGTCGCGGCAGCGACGGCAGTCGCCAGGGGCACCGGCTTCTCGTCAGCCTTGGCAGCGGCAGGTGCTGCGGCCTTGGCGTCCTTGGCCGCCGCGGGAGCGGGCGCGCCGGTCGAAGCCTGGGCAGCGTCCTTCTCGGCCACCTTGTCCGAAGAACCGAACGACCACCAGTGGCCGCCATCTGCATCTTGTGGAGTTTGTGCGCAACCGGTGATGGTCAGGCAAAGGGCCAGGGCGAGGGACTTGTTAGATGACATTGGAGATCCACAAAATGAAGTAGTAGTTACAAGGGCCCTAGGGCCGTATAAACAGACGTTTCGAAAGCAGAAAAGCCACAGGGTTCCGACCTGGGGCTTTGCGCACGCATTCTACAGACAGCCGGCCAGAATCCGTACCAGCTTCTGGGCCCGCGGGTCCATCAGAACGTACGGGCCCAGGGTGTTGGTGACGAAACCGAAGGCGACATCATGCTCCGGATCGGCAAAGCCGACCGAGCCTCCTGCCCCCGGATGTCCGAAAGCCCTGGCACCGAGGCCGAACGTGGCGTTGGCGACATCCGGCTGGTCCAGCATGCAGCCCAGGCCGAAACGGGTCTGGGTCAGCAGGGTCCGGTCCATGCCCAGGCTGTGTTCGCGCGTCAATTCGTCGAGCATTTCGCCTTCTAGCAGGCTGCCATCGAGCAGGCCGCTGTAGAAGCCGGCCAGGCTGCGCGCATTGCCGTGTCCATTGGCTGCCGGCTGCTGCATGCGCCGCCATTCCGGTTTGTTGGTGCTGGTCATGATAGACGGCGGATTGGTGAATGCACGAGTGGTCATCGCCGTCGGCTCGCGCATGGTCACCTGCAGCAGCCGCTGGGCCGCCGCATCACCGACATTGCCCTTGCCCCGGGCGATGTGCGCCACCCGGTGGAATTCCTCATCCGGCAGGCCGACATGGAAATCCAGCCCCAACGGACGCGCGATCCGCGCGGCGATGGACTCGCCCGGCCCGCGGCCGTCAGCCCGGCGCAACAGCTCGCCGATCAGCCAGCCATAGGTGATCGCCGCATAGCCGTGGCCGTCACCGGGCGTCCACCAGGGCGCCTCGGCGGCCAGCGCATCGACCATCACCTGCCAGTCGTAGAGGGCTTCCGGTGCCAGCAGCTCGCGCAGGGCCGGCAGGCCGGCCTGATGGCAAAGCAGCTGGCGCAAGGTGATGTGCTCTTTCCCGGCGGCGGCGAACTCGGGCCAGTAACGGGCAACCGGCACGTCCAGCTGCAACTTGCCCTCGGCCACCAGTTGCAACGCAGCGACGGCGGTAAAGGTCTTGGTGCAGGAGAACAGGTTGGCAATGGTGTCACTGTGCCAAGCCTCGGCACCGTCCTTGTCGGCGGTGCCGGCCCAGAGATCGACCACGGTTTCCCCGCCGATCCGGATGCAGAGCGCGGCGCCGCGCTCCTGGGGATCGTCGAAGAGGGCCGCGAACGCCTCGCGAACCGCCTCGAATTGAAGCTCGAAATGACCCTGAATCTGCACCCTTGAATTCCCCCGGGCAAACGCCTGACAAAGTGCGTGCATTGTTCCAGCGATTGTCGGGTTTGGGAACAGACACGGGTCGAACGGTTCTTACACCCGCCCTGTAGGAAAAGACGCCACTGAGTCGGCCCAGGGCGTCTTTTCGATCAGTGGCCGTTGCCCGAGTGTCCGCCGGCATGCCCGGCGGCACCCGAGCCGGCGCTGCCGGAGCGGCCCTTGCCGCCACTGTCGTCGTGGTCGATGCCCTTGGCCGCCTTCTGCTGGGCGTCGACCTTGGCTTTCTCCGCGGCCTTGCCCAGCAGCTCGATGGCCTGCAGGTTGCTCTTGCGCACGCTCTCGACGAAGCCCTGGAACGGCACGTCGGTGATACCCACCAACCCGAAGTGACCGTTTTCACCATCGAGCAGGCGACCGGTCACCGGCTGATCGAGATACTGGAACCAGTGCACACCGACGATGGACGGCTCGTTCACCGCCTGCCTGATGAAGTTGGCGTAGGCCGGACCACGATCCTCTTCCTTCGCCACCTCGGTCACCCCGCCCCAGAACGGGCCACGATCGCGTGAGCCGAAGTTGAATTCGGTGATCAGCACCGGCTTGTCCAGCGCCTTCAACTGGTCGAAGTCGTAGCCGTCGCGGGGTTGCAGGGTATAGAAGTTGAAGCTCAGCACATCGCAGTACTGGGCACAGGAGGCCACCGCCTCCGGTGTACTGACGGCAAAGCGTCCGCCCAGCAGCAGGTGATTGGGGGCGTGCCACTTCAGCGAATCGGAGATGGTCTTGAAGTAGGTATCGGCAAAGACCTTCTGGAAATACTTGAGGTCAGCCTCGATTTCCGGGTGCTCCGGGTTCGGCAGCGGCGCCTCGAAGCCCGGGTCCTCCATCTGCTCCCAGGTCGGGATATCCACACCCCAGGCCTTCGACAGCCCCTGCTGGTTGCGATACTTGTCGCGCAACTGCTTGAGGAACGCACGTTTGGCGGCCACGTCGGTGGTCAGGCGCAAGGTGCCATAGGCCAGCGCATAGCGGGATTTCGGATCGTCGCCAGGACCGGCCCAGGCCAGCTCGTTGTCGGCGAAATAGCCCACCAGCCACGGGTCGTCGCGATGATCGCGGGCAGCGATGGCGACTGCACGCTCGGTCGCCATGGCAAAGCGCGGGTCGAACGGGTCGGGCATACCGCCCCACCAGTCGTTGCCGGTGCTGATGCTGGCGTAGTCACCGACGATCGATAGCGGCAGGGTGTAAGGCACGCGATCGTTCAGGCCCAGGGCCGGATCGCTCCAGTTGCCGATGGTGTTGAAACCCCAGGCCTGCAGTCGGTCCAGAGTGTGCGTCTGCCAGCGTTTGGCATCGAAACCTTCGGCGCACGGCGGCTCCGGCTCACCCTCTTTGGGCTGGACGCAAGGCTTGCCATAGGTACGTTGCAGGTTGGCACCATAGAAGTCGAACCAGCGTCCACGGTTGAATCCACGTCCGGCGTTGGAGGCCAGGGCGACGCTGTTATCGCCCTGGCCGTAGTAGGCGGCCAGGGGCTCGCCGTCCCTGGGCAGGTCACCGAACATCCATTCACGCCCCTCGACATAGGTCTGCTGGTCGCTGGCGCTGACCGTATTGACCCCGAGGGAATAGAACGGATGGCCTTCCGGCGTCACCAGATACCAGCGCCCGTCATGCTTCTCGGTACGGAAAAAGCCCGTGGCGTCGAAGCCCGGGCCCTTGGTCCAGCCACCGAACTTGTCCAGGCCGTTGCGTTCACGCTCGGCCAGCCAGCCCTTGAGCTGTTGACCCTCGCGGTTGGCCGCACTCCTGAGTTGCTCATCGGACGTGACCTTCTCCGGCCACCTGGCGCGGTTCGACTGGCCGTAGCCATCGACCAGCGAGCTGTAGGCGGCCTTGATCACATCATCGCCGTTCTGCACGCCAAAGCGCTCCAGCAGGATGTTCTGCGCCACTTTCGGCTTGTCCATCGACAAGGTCACCGACACCACCTGCTTGCGGTCCAGCTCACCCACGCTGCTGGCCAGCAGCACCCGCTGGCCATCCACGCTCAGGGGCATCGGTGGGCCGGCGCGCATGCCCTGGCTCAGCGGCGAAAAGGCCTGCAACGGCACCAGCAGGGTCTGTGCCGGGCCGGCCGGCAGGTCGACGCGACTGGTGAGGGTCTTGCCGTCGTTGCTCTGGATCGTCACGTTGAGCGTCAGCGCCCAGTCCATCGCACTCTGGATGCGCAGGCTCATCACCCCGGACTGCGACCAGTCCCACGCACCGCTCTGGGGCGTCAGACGCAGACTCGGTTGTGCCGTCGGGGTGAAGGTGACGCGACGCAGCACCTCGCCCTCGGCTGTCTGTTCGGCGTTGGATTGCGGCAGATCCGTACCATTGGTCACCACCTGCACCACATCGGCGGGGCGAACGAAGTTGAACAGGGTCTGCTGGCCCGCAGGCGCGGCCAGCAATGGCGCAGCGAACAGCAGAGCAAAAACGGTGGGCAGCGTACGGCGAATCATTTGAATCCAGTTCTCCCTATCGGCCAGTCAACGGCCTGCGTGGCGCCGGGCTCTGCACGAAAGCGGCTGGGCAGTTTCGTGCGGCCCTCGAAAGCGCCCTCCATAGACAACGAAATAGGCGATTTAACCTACGTCACATCAAGATATTTCACGTCGGAATGGTGGCAAGGCATTGAGGATAGCCTTCCCGTAGCGCTGAGTGACCAGGCGCCGGTCGAGCAAGGTGATGGTCCCCCGGTCCGCCTCGGTGCGCAGCAGCCGGCCACAGGCCTGCACCAGCTTGAGCGAGGCGTCCGGCACGGCGATCTCCATGAACGGATTGCCGCCACGGGCCTCGATCCACTCGGCCAGCGCCGCCTCGACCGGATCGTCCGGTACGGCGAACGGAATCTTGGCGATCACCACGTGTTCGCAATAGGCACCGGGCAGGTCGACCCCCTCGGCGAAGCTCGCCAGGCCGAACAGCACGCTGGAATCGCCAGCGTCGACCCGCGCCTTGTGCTTGTTGAGGGTTTCCTGCTTGGACAGGTTGCCCTGGATGAACACCTGGCGGCGCCAGTCGCGATCCAGGCCGTCGAACACGTCCTGCATCTGCTTGCGCGAGGAAAACAGCACCAGCGAACCACGGGAGCCTTCGACCAGTTCCGGCAGGTCGCGGATGATCGCCGCGGTATGGGCGGCGGCATCACGGGGGTCGGCCTTGAGATCCGGCACCCGCAGCACGCCGGCATCGGCATGATGGAACGGGCTCGGTACCACTGCCGTCACCGCGGTCTTCGGCAGGCCTGCACGCATGCGGAAACGATCGAAGGTGCCCAGGGCGGTCAGGGTCGCCGAGGTCACCAGGGCGCCGTAGGCCACGTTCCACAGGTTACGGCGCAGCATGTCCGCAGCCAGGATCGGGCTGGCATTGACCTCGATGTCGAACAGCGCACCGCTTTCGGCCAGGGTCAGCCAACGCGCCATCGGCGGATTGTCCTCGGGGTCCTCGGTGGTGAACGCGGTCCACAGTTCCCAGTTGCCCTGGGCGCGGGACAGCAGGCTGCCGAACAGCGGATACCATTCCTCGGCCTGGCTGCTGGTGATGCCGATGCTGACCTCGCCGTCCATGCCTTCCTTGAGCAGGTCGGTCAGGCGGGTGAACAGGTCGTTGAGACGGGCGAAGCCCTTCTTCAGCTCGATGCCGATTTCCCGAAGGTGCTCGGGGATCACCCCACCGACAAAGCGATGGCGCGGCCGTTCGCGGCCCTCCATGTCCTCGCCGCTGCGGAAGTCGGCCAACTGCTCGCAGGCGCTGAACATGAACTGCTGCTGGGTCTTGATCTCCCGCGCCAGCTCCGGGACCTGTTCGATCCACTTGCCCAGGTCACCCGGCAGCGGGTGCTGGGCCAGCAGCTTGGTCAGGTTCTTGGCAGTCTGTTCCAGCCAGTCGGCGGTCGAACGCAGGCGGGTGTAGTGGGCGAAATGGCCGATGGCCTTGTCCGGCAGGTGATGGCCTTCGTCGAACACGTACAGGGTGTCACGCGGGTCCGGCAGCACCGCGCCGCCGCCAAGGGCGAGGTCGGCCAGCACCATGTCGTGGTTGGTGACGATCACGTCGACCTTGCCCATGCCCTCGCGGGCCTTGTAGAAGGCGCACTGGCCGAAGTTCGGGCAGTGGCGGGTGGTGCACTGGCTGTGGTCGGTGGTCAGCCGCGCCCAGTCGGCGTCCTCCAGGGCGGTGGGCCAGCTGTCGCGGTCGCCGTCCCATTTGTTGCCGGCCAGTTTCTCGATCATGCTGGTGAACAGCTTCTGACTGGCCTCATCGACCTCGATCTTGAAGCCTTCCTCCTCGAACAACTGGGCCGTGGCGGTTTGCGCATGGCCCTCCTGCAGCAGCATGTCGAGCTTGGACAGGCACATGTAGCGCCCACGGCCCTTGGCCAGGGCGAAGCTGAAATTCAGCCCGCTGCTGCGCATCAGGTCCGGCAGGTCCTTGTAGACGATCTGTTCCTGCAGCGCGACGGTCGCGGTGGCGATCACCAGGCGCTTGCCGGCGGCCTTGGCGGTGGGGATCGCGGCCAGGCTGTAGGCGACGGTCTTGCCGGTACCGGTGCCGGCCTCGACCGCCACCACCGCCGGCTCGCCGTCGCGACGGCCTTCGGCGTCGGTGTCGATATCGCCGAGAACCTTCGCCACTTCGGCGATCATCAGCCGCTGGCCATAACGCGGCTTGAGGCTCTTGGCTTCGAGGAAACGCGAGTAGGCGCCCTGGATCGTGGTTTTGAGTTCGGTGCTGATCATGATTCTTCGGGCGCGAAAAACGCTGGATAAATTTTCAGTGGTTCGAATGGCCGCTATCATACCCCGCTAATTCATCCCGCGCCGAACGGAGTGCCCGAATGACCGTTTTTGCTCTCGCCTACACCTTGCATCTGCTGGCGGCCCTGATCTGGGTCGGCGGCATGTTCTTCGCCTGGATGGTCCTGCGCCCGGCGGCCATGGCCGCACTGGAGGGGCCGGCCCGCCTGAAATTGTGGGTCCAGGTGTTTCAGCGGTTCTTCGTCTGGGTCTGGATCGCGGTGGTGGTTCTGCCGATCAGCGGGGTGGGCCTGCTGCAACTGCGCTTCAGCGGGTTCGAGACGGCGCCACGTTACGTGCAGATCATGATGGGGCTATACATCGTGATGTTGGCACTGTTTCTTCGTATCCAGTCGTTGCAGTTGCCGGAACTGCGCAAGGCGGTCGAAGCCGGGCAATGGGCCGAGGGAGCGGCGGTACTGGGCAGGATTCGGCGGCTGGTGGGCGTCAATCTGCTGATCGGCCTGGCGCTGGTGGCGATCGTCGCGGCGCGGCCGATGTTCTAGACGGGCTTGCAGGGGCGCCCGACCGGCGCCCCTCAGGCGTCCTAAAGCCGCTGGATGGTGACACTGCCCGCCTCGCCCTGGGGCCCTGGCTGCCCGGCCAGGCCAGGTCGGCCAGGCTTGCCAGCCGCCGTGTCATAAATGAAGCAGCCCTTGGACTTGCCACCCGCCCCCGGGCGTCCCGCCGCTCCCGCCGGGCCACCGGCTCCGCCATCGACCTGAACCTTGATCTGTTCGGCCGGGTAGTCTCGCGGCAACTGCAGGTGGACCTGCGCCCCCGGCGCACCCTGGCGGCCATCTCCGCCATTGTCACCGTCCGAGCCGCGTCCGGCACTGCCCCAGGTGCAGCCCGGCTCCGCGCCGTTGGCCCCATCGAGCCCGACATAACCCGGAACGCCGGTCCCGCCACGGGCATCCACCGACAACAGCGGCCCTTTCAGCGCGTCGATCCGTACATTCAGGTTCCGCCCAGGCAAGGGCGCCTTCTGATAGGTACCCGGAGCACCGCGAGCGGTGATCTGGCTGCCACTGTCGAGTTCGGCGCGTACGGCCTTGAGCTCGAAAGCCTGCTCACTGGGCACGATGGCGATACGCGCCTCGCGTCCGAGGTGCAACTGACCCACTTCCAGACGGGTGATGCCCGCAGGAACCAGCAGGGTGCCGTTGTCGGCCACCTCCAGGCGTTCCAACTGCAGGGAACTGGTATTGCCCGGCAGACGCAACACGGAGTGGGACTCGACACTGACGACCTGGGCGAACGCCAGGGGACTGCACAGCGCTGCCAGCAGGCAAAGACTACGCATGGCTTGCCTCCTCACGGGATGGCAGTGGCAGAACCTGCACGTGGAACATGCCGAATATCAGGATCTGCGCCCGATCACGCCAGGGATGGGCACGCTCGCGCAGGCTGCCGTCGAACAGCGCCACTTCCAGCAAATGAGTCAACAACAGCAGGCTCCCGGCCAGATTCACCAACAGGCGGAACGGACTGATCAGCGGGTTCACCAGGTTGACCAGCACCACCAGCCAGAACAGCAGCGTCAGGACTTTCCCCAACCCCCAAAGCACCTTCATACGCCCCTCTCGTGAATTTATTCTTTGGGCGCACAGTAACGGCTTGCACAGGCAATTTGCCAGTGGCCTGGAGAAATTATTCTCCAACGGTAGCTTTGCCCGCCGGTTCGACGAAATTCATCGATTCAGAGCGGCCTATCCACTAGTCTTTACAGTCCTGATTGAGGATTTTCGATGACCGAGAGCATTTCTTCCCGCACGCCCCAGCAAGCCCTGGCCGCACTCCTGGACCGCTATGCCCCGCAGACCCTGCTGCTGGTAGGCGCGAGCAGCTTTCCGGCGCTCGAGGCCTTCCAGGCGGCGCACCCCCAGACCCAGGTCGCCTTCGCCGGGCCGGGTGCCCTGCCGGCGGAACTGGCGGCACGACGCTTCGACCTGGCCCTGGTGCTCGACTGCCTCGAACACCTGCCCAAACGTGCCGGCCGGGAACTGCTCGGCGGTATCCGCAACCTCAATGCCAGCCGCATGGCGGTGCTGGTGGACATGCCGGCCGCCGACTGGCAGGACAGCGACTTCTTCGCCCTGGCCCTGCAGAGCAGCGAGCGCTTCCAGCGCGACCAGCAGGTACTGACCCTGTTCACCTACGACCTGCGCGAATACAAACAGGTCCCGGACTGGCTCAACGCCAAGTTCTGGGCCAACCCGGAAAACTTCGGCAAATACTGGTGGTGACTCCCGTGAGCGTATCCATTTGCCCCTGCGGCAGCGGCAACCTGCTGGACACCTGCTGCGGCCATTATCACGCCGGTCATCCGGCGCCCTGCGCCGAAGCGCTGATGCGCTCGCGCTACAGCGCCTACGTGCTGGGACTGGTCGATTACCTGGTGGCGACCACCCTGCCGATCCAGCAGGGCGGCCTGGACCGCCAGTCCATCGCCGAGTGGAGCGCGCAAAGCACCTGGCTGGGCCTGGAGGTGGAAGGTTCGGAGGTGTTCGGCGGCCAGCCCGAGCACGCCTTCGTGACCTTTACCGCCCGCTGGCATGACAACGGCGGCGAACACAGCCATCGCGAACGTTCCGCCTTCGTGCAGAACAGCGGACGCTGGTACTTCATCGACCCGACCGTGGCGCTCAAGGCCGGGCGCAACGACGCCTGCCCCTGCGGCAGCGGGCAGAAATACAAGAAGTGCTGTTCGAGCTACCTGGCCGGCTGAGGCCGCTCAACACAGTTTCAGGCGGGAGGTGTCCGGCACCGCAGGTGCGGCGGGTGCCGGGATCTGGCCCATGTCGCTGCCCACCGGCGCCACGCTGAACGCCGACAGGTCGAACACCGGCGCAGCCGGCACGGGCCTCGGGTCCTGCATATCGCTGCCGACCTCGGCCAGCGCATAGTCCGGTGCATCGACCTCGCTGAACGCAGCCATGTAGGCATCACGTGGCACCACCCGGGCACGGCCGGCCGGCTCGGGCACAGCGCCCGGCTCGACCGCATCCACCTGCATCGCCTGTACCTCGACCCGCGCCCCGGCCCGCTCGATGGTCGAACGGTACTTTTCGGCAGCCGCCGCATCGAGGTTGTTCTTCAATACCAGCCGGCGCCCGGAGAACAGCCGTTCGATGCGCTGGGCATCGGCCTGGAACAAGCGCGCCAGGTTGCTGCGCACCTGCTCGGCGGGGGCACCGGGAAGCAGCTCGCCACTGAAGACAATCTCGTAAAGGCTCATGACCCTGCTCCTGTCCACCGGCTCGATCCGTTGCCGGCCGGTCTTGAGTATGGACCAGGAAGTTTTACCGCCACAACCGGCGGGTAGCCGGCTAGACTGGGCTTCGAGAGGAGGAAGCCATGCACCCAAGGACACTCGCTGCGTTCGCCCTGCTGGCCGCCCTGGCGCTGTCCGGCTGCACCTCCTGGCTCGATGCCGGGCCGCGGGACCCCGAGCTGAGCGTGGTCCGGGTGGAACTGGTCAAGGCCACGCTGCTGCAACAGAAGTTCAAGCTGCACTTTCGCCTCGACAACCCCAATGACAACACCCTGACCGTGCGTGCCCTGCATTATCGGATCTATCTGGACCAGTGGCTGCTGGCCGAAGGCGACTACGACCGCTGGATGACCGTGGAGCCCAACAGCCGGGCGTTTTTCGTGGTGCCGGTGCGAACCAACCTCTGGCAGTACATGAAACCGCTGGCCAAGCGCCTGGAAAAACTCGGCACGCCAATCCCCTATCGATTGGAAGGCACCCTTGAAACCGGATTATTCATCGGCTATGACGTGCACCTGGAGCACAAAGGCGAGATAATTCCCGGCGATCTTATTTCGGAGTAATTCCAGCATGACCCAGCAACCTCACGTCCATGGCCCTGATTGCAACCACGATCATGATCACGCGCACCACGATCACGGCCACGTTCACGGCCCGCACTGCAACCACGCGCACCAGGAGCCGGTCCGCAACGCCCTGAAGGACGTGGGCCGCAATGACCCGTGCCCATGCGGTAACGGCAAGAAATTCAAGAAGTGCCACGGCGCCTGAGACCCCGGGCATCGCTGTTGTGGGTGGCGGCCGGGCGGCATACCGCTGGCTGGCGATAGCATCCTCGCGAACGCTGCATCAAGGCGCGCAATGGCCGCCTTTGGCGGATAGCCAGCAGGCCGGCCCCACAGGTGATGCAGCTCGCCCCTCAGGCACGGATCAGTGCCACGGCCAAGCGGTTTGCACCTAGTCATCGCGCCGCTCGAACGCCAGCGTGACCTCCAGCCCGCCGCCCTCGCGATTGCGCAAGATCATCCGGCCACCATGGGCCGCCGCGATGGTATGGGCGATACTCAGCCCCAGGCCATAGCCGCCAGTTTTCGCATTGCGCGAGCCCTCGACCCGATAGAAAGGCTCCACCACCTGCTCCAGCAGCGCCTCGGGAACACCCGGGCCGCGATCACTGATGACGATCCGCAGTTGTTGCGACTCGTCCTCGATCCGCACCACCACCTCGCGACCATACCGCACCGCATTCTCCAGCAGGTTCTGCACGCAGCGCTTGAGGCTGCGGGCATAGCCGGGCAAGGGCCGTTGCGCCCAGCCCTCGACACGAATCGGCTCGCCGATATCTTCCAGGTCGGCCTGCAGGCTGCGCAGCAGAGCATTGATATCGATGTTCTGGCGTTCCTCGTTCACTTCCCCGCTGCTGACGAAGTCCAGGGTGCTGGAAACCATGTGTTCCATGTCCTCCAGGTCCGTGCGAAAGCGCTCCTTGACCTGGTTGTCCTCAAGCAGTTCGGTGCGCAGGCGCAGCCGGGTGATCGGCGAGCGCAGGTCATGGGAAATCGCCGCGAGGAAGCGGGTGCGCTCGGCGATGCTGGCGATCAGTTGCTGTTGCATGACGTTGAAGGCCTGGGCCGCGCGTCGCACCTCGGTCGGCCCGTCCAATGGCAGCGGCGGTCGGCGGATGTCCCGGCCCAGCGCCTCGGCGGCCTTGGCCAGGGCGTTCAGCGGACGGATCGCCAGGCGCACCGCCAGCAGCGCAATGATCACCACCACGACGATCCGCAGCAGATAGATGCGCATCACGTAGTCGAACAGCAGGTCCAGCGGCGAAGTGCTGGTCCAGCCCTGTTCCTCCCTGGCCTCCACCAGCAGCCAGCGGCCATCCGGCAGGCGCAGGTCGATCAGGAAGCGGCCGATCGCCGGACGGGCACCGAACAGCGTGGACAGGCCGGCGATCTGCCCCTGCTGATCCACCACCGACAGTTGCAGCAGACGCAGGGTCTGCGAGTAACCGGTCTTCTCCGACAGCACCTTGTTCAGCAGCCGCTCGGTATCCAGGTCCTTTTCGCTCAGGCGGCTGGGGATACCACTGGCCTGCTCGCTCAAGGTCAGGTGGAAGTTCGGCGAGTCGATCAGCTCGATCAGGCTGTCCGCACGCTGCGGATCAAGATGCGATAGACGGACGATATTGGCCAGCCGGGTGGCGATCAGGCGGGTGGGAATCTCCAGCACCTGACTGTGGCGCACGTCGTACCAGATGCTGCTGGTGAGGATCTGCGCCGCCAGCATGCCGGTCACCAGGATCAGCACCAGCCGACCGAACAGCGAACCCGGCCACCATCTCACGACTGGGGTTCCACATCGGTGGCGGTCAGCATGTAGCCCTCGTTGCGCACCGTCTTGATCAGGCTCGGCTCCAGTTGCTGACGCAGGCGGCTGATGCACACGTCGATCGAACGGTCGAACGGCGTGCTGTCTTTTTCAAACACGTGGTTGAGCAGAAAATCCCGGCTCAACGGCCGGTTGGGATGCTGCAACAGCAGGCGCAGCACACGGAAATCGGTATTGCCCAGGCTGATCACCAGTCCCTGCGGAGACAGCAGTTGGCGGGCCCGGGTATCCAGTTGCCAGCCGGCGAAGCGAATGGTCGGCACATCGTCGATCCGCGCCCGCTCGGGAAAGCTCTGGGCCCTGCGCAACACCACCTTTATCCGCACCAGCAGCTCCCGGGGGTCGAACGGCTTGGGCAGGTAATCGTCGGCACCCAGTTCAAGGCCGAGGATCCGGTCCACCAGAGTGCCACGGGCGGTCAGCATGATCACCGGGATGTTGGAGGTCACCCGCAGTTCGCGGCACAGGCTCAGCCCATCCTCCCCCGGCAGCATCAGGTCGAGGACGATCAGGTCGATGACATTCAACTCCAGGCGCCGGCGCATCTCCTTGCCATCGCAGGCGGTAGAGGTCTGATAGCCGGCGTTGGTCAGGTACTCGGACAGCAACTGACGGATTTCCGGATCGTCATCGACGATCAACAGGTGATCTGGCTTGCTCATGAGGAAAGGTAGTATCCGAAAAAAGCTACGAGATAGCCGAAAGTTCTCGGCCTGTAGAAATGAAATGTAATGGAATATGTTGAGAAGCGTTTGTATGCGGTTCCAATACAAAGAGCGCCCCGTCCGCCGAGGCGGGCTCTTTAGACTACCGAATCTAAATAAGATTGATTTTAATTTAGCACAGGTTGTCCCGCATGCCATCGTCGCCCCAACCCTCCGCCTCCCGTCTGCAACCCCTGTCCCTGCCCGGCACCCTGGCACCGGTGTTCGGTCTGGTGGCCATGGGCGCGCTGCACCCCGCCATGGCCCGGGAGAAGGAAACCCCTGCCGCCAGGCATGGATGTGGCGATCCGGCGCCTGGGTGCGCAACACGCCGATGAACTGCCGCTGCGACAACCGAGCGGCGCTTACCACACCCCGTTGCGGCGCTGGAGTGACGTCTGATGCGCCGCCTGCCCCTGGAGAAATCGCGATGATCAAACCCCGTGCGCTGTTGCGCCTGAGTGCCCTGTTCACCGTTCTGCTGCTTGGCCCCGCGACGGCGGCCTCGGCCCATGAAGTCACCGACGTGCTGGGCCGCAAGGTGGATGTACCGGACCACGTCCAGCGCGTGGTGCTCGGTGAGGGCCGGCTGATTTCCGCCTTCGCCCTGCTCGACCGCGAGGCGCCGTTCCAGCGCATCGTCGGCTGGCAGAACGACCTGCGCCTGCTCGACCCGCACACCTATGCGGCCTATGCCGCCAGGTTCCCGAAGGTCAAGGACATCCCGTTGATCGGCCAGGCCTCGGAGCAGAGCGTCAGCGCCGAGGAAATCCTCAGCCTCAAGCCCGACCTGGCAGTGTTCAGCATCTCCGGCCACGGCCCGACCGAACACAGCCCGGTCGCCGATGTGCTGGCCAAGGCCGGTGTCGCGGTGCTGTTCGTCGACTTCCGGATCAACCCGATCAAGGGCACCCACGCCAGCCTCGACGCCCTCGGCCTGGCCCTCGGTCGCCAGGCGCAAGCCAAGGCCTACCTGGACTTCTACGACCAGCACCTGAAAGCCATCACCGACCAGGTCGGCAACCTGCCGGACAGCCAGCGGCCTAAAGTTTTCCTCGAACTGCTGGCCGGTGCCTGGCAGGCGCCGGGGCATACCACCGGCAAAAGCGGCATGGGTGAAGTAATCCGTACCGTCGGCGGCGTGAACATCGCCGAAGGCGTGGTGCCGGGTGCGCTCGGCGACATCAGCGTCGAGTACGCGCTCAAGGCCGATCCGGACCTGTATGTCGCCACTGGCAACCACAAGCCGGGCCTGGTCCTCGGTGCCGAGGTCGGCCAGGACGAAGCCCGCGCGGCCTTCGACACGGTGCTGGCGCGGCCCGAGTTCAAGAACCTGCGGGCGATCCGCACTGGCAATGCCCACGGCCTGTGGCATGACTTCTACAACTCGCCGTACAACCTGCTGGCGATCGAAGCTCTGGCCAAGTGGATTCACCCGGAGCTGTTCGCCCGGTTGAACCCGCAGGACACCCTGGATGCGATGAACAAACAGTTCCTCGACACCCCGCTCAAGGGTGCGTACTGGATCGACGCGCAAGCCAAATAACCGCCTTGCCCCCTGAGGAAAAGGGCCTCCCGGCCCCACACCGCCCTGGAGGAGCGGGTTTGCCCGCGAAGCTTTTGAAGGCCTCACTGGCCGCTTCGCGAGCAAGCCCGCTCCTACAAGGCGGTGAGACGATGCCTGGGCCCAACTGATCGTGATGACCACATCCCTGAACGCTTCGCCCCTGGACCTGGCCACGGCCAGCCAGGGTTATCGCCGCCTGCTGTTGCGCCGCCTGTGGTTATTGGTGCTGCTGGGCGGCGCCCTGCTGTGCGCGATGCTCGTCGACCTGGCCAGCGGTCCTTCCGGCCTGGGCCTGGCCGCGCTGCTCGACGGCCTGCTGCACCCCGGCCACCTGAGCCTGACCGACCAGGTGATCGTCTGGAACGTGCGCCTGCCCTACACCCTGATGGCCGTGCTGGTCGGCTGCGCACTGTCGCTGGCCGGGGCGGAAATGCAGGCGATCCTCAACAATCCGCTGGCCAGTCCGTTCACCCTCGGCGTGTCGTCGGCGGCAGCCCTGGGCGCCTCGCTGGTGATCGTGTTTCCGGTGACCACCGCCTGGCTGTCGAACAACACGGCGATCTCCCTCTCGGCCTTCGTCTTCGCCGCCGCCTCGGTGTTCCTGCTGCAGGCCATGTCGCGGCTGCGCGGCGCCGGGGTGGAGAGCCTGGTGCTGTTCGGCATCGCCCTGGTCTTCAGTTGCAACGCGGTGGTGGCGCTGCTGCAACTGGTCGCCACCGAGGACGTATTGCAACAGCTGATCTTCTGGACCCTGGGCAGCGTGACCCGGGCCAACTGGGACAAGCTGGGTATCCTGGCGCTGGTGATCGCCCTGGTCATGCCCTTCTCCTTTGCCGCCGCCCCGCGCCTGACCCTGCTGCGCATGGGCGAGGACCGTGCGATGAGCTTCGGTGTCGATGTGAAACGCCTGCGCTTCGCCTCGCTGCTGCGCATCAGCCTGCTGTCGGCGACGGCGGTGGCCTTTGTCGGCACCATCGGCTTCATCGGCCTGGTCGGCCCGCACATCGCCCGCATCCTGGTCGGCGAGGACCAGCGTTTCCTGCTGCCGGCCAGCGCCCTGGTCGGCGCCCTGCTGCTGTCGCTGTCGTCGATCGCCAGCAAGCTGATCATGCCCGGTGTGGTGGTGCCGGTGGGGATCGTCACCGCCCTGGTCGGCGTGCCGATCTTCGTCGTGCTGGTATTCAAGCGTGGGAGGCAACCATGAGCGAGCAAACACAAGGCCTGACGGTCGAACATGCGGTGATCGGCTACGGCCGCCGCCAGGTGGTCCGCGGCCTTAGCCTGCCGGCTTTGCAGCCGGGCACGCTGACCGCACTGATCGGCCCCAACGGGGCCGGCAAGTCGACCCTGCTGCGCGGCATCGCCGGCCTGGAAAGCATGAGCGGCGCGGTGCGCCTGAACGGCGAGGACCTGGCACGCCTGTCGGTGGCGGAACGCGCCCGGCGGGTCACCTACATGCCGCAGAACCTGCCACCGGGCCTGAGCCTGAGCGTGATGGAAAGCGTGGTCGCGGCCTTGCGCGTCGGCCGGCTGTCGCACCAGCAATGCCTGGATGAAGCCTTCGACGCCTTGCGGCGCATCGGTATCACCCATCTGGCCGACCAGTGGCTGAGCAGCCTGTCCGGGGGCCAGCGGCAACTGGTCAGCCTGGCGCAACTGATCGCCCGCCGGCCGCAGGTGATGCTGCTGGACGAGCCCACCAGTGCCCTGGACCTCAACTACCAGTTGAAGGTGATGGCCTGCGTGCAGTCGCTGGTGCGTGAACACCGCTTGATCGCCGTGGTGGTGCTGCACGACATCAACCTCGCCGCGCGGTATGCCGACAACCTCGCGGTCCTGCGCCAGGGGCAACTGTTCGCCAGCGGCGAGCCGCAGGCGATCCTCGATGCGCGCCTGTTCGCCGAGGTCTATGGCGTCGAGGCACGAATCGAGCGCTGTTCGCGACAGACCCTGCAGATACTGGTGGATGAAGCGATGGGCTGATCCCTCCTGTCGGGGCCTAGCGCTCCATCACCTCGGCCGCGGACACCACCGTCGCGTACTCGCCATGCAGGTTGCCCAGGGACATGGCATGCACCTCCTGGGCAGTGCGCATCTGGCCGAAAAAATCCGCCTTGTCGAAGGTGTAGCACGCATCCTCGACCACCCGGGTGGCGAAGCCAAGATTGCCCGCCGTACGTGCCGTCGCTTCCACCGAGTTGTGGGTCGCCACGCCGACGATCACAAGCTCACGGATTCCCGCGGCCTGCAAACGGGCTTGCAGCCCGGTGGCGCAGAAAGCATCCGGTACATCCTTCTGGATCAACCACTCCCCCGGCCACGGCCGAAACCGCTCCTGGAACTCGACGCCCGACTGGCCGGGCCAGAACACCGATTCCGACGAACGGGAAAGATGCTGCACATGCACCACCGGCCAGCCCCGCTCGCGCCAGTGCTGCAGCAGTTCGGCGATCCGCTCCTCGGCCGCGGGATTGTTGCGTGGCCCGAGCCGCGGCTCAAGGATGCCCTGCTGCTGGTCGATCACGATCAATGCCGCCCTGTCCATCGTCTTGTTCACTCCCCTTGCGCCAGGAACCGCCAGGATCGCACAAAACCGCAAAATAACCGCAGCCCCCGTCTTGCGCGGCCTGGTCCCGCTCACTAACGTAGCGCCTTTACTGACGCTACCCCCGCAGGAGCCTTGCCATGGCCTCGCCAGCCTACCCTCTCTTCTTCAAAAAATGTGGCGTCGCCGCCGCCGTGGCGGGCCTGCTCGGCCTGGCCGGCTGCCAATCCTGGAACGCCCGGGACAGCCTGCCGCCGACCTCCGGCGTGCAGCCGATCAAGGGCCTGGCACAGAACGTTTCGGTGCGCCGCAACAGCCTGGGCATGCCGCTGATCGAAAGCAGCAGCTTCCATGACGCCCTGTTCACCCTGGGTTATGTCCACGCCAGCGACCGTATCACCCAGATGGTCACCCTGCGCCTGCTGGCCCAGGGCCGCCTGGCCGAGATGAACGGCGCCCAGGCCCTGGATACCGACCGGTTCATGCGCGCGGTCAACCTGAAGAAAAGCGCCGGCGAGCTGTACAACGCCGCCTCGCCACGCCTCAAGCGTTTCTTCGAGGTCTACGCGCGGGGCGTCAACGCCTACCTGTTCCGCTACCGCGACAAGCTGCCGCCGGACCTGGCCAGCACCGGCTACCTGCCCGAATACTGGAAGCCGGAAGATTCCGCACTGATTTTCTGCCTGCTGAACTTCCAGCTGTCGGCCAACCTGCCGGAAGAGATCTCCTCGCTGGTCATCGCCCAGAAAGTCGGAATCGACAAACTCGCCTGGCTGACCCCGACCGCTCCCGACGAACCGCTGCCACAGGCCGAGGCGGACAAGCTCAAGGGCGTGGCCCTGAGCCAGATCGCCGGGCTGGCTGCGGTCGACAAGGCTTCGGCGCAAGTCAGCGCGCTGAACGGTTTCGGCGCCGGCACCTCGACCAACTGGGCCATCGCCCCGCAGCGCAGCCGCAGCGGCAAGAGCCTGCTGGCCGCCGATCTGCAGCAACCGACCAACGCCAGCGCCGCCTGGAACTACGTGCAGATCCGCGCGCCCAAGTACCAGGCCGCCGGCCTCTCGGTCGCCGGCCTGCCGGCCATCCTCAGCGGTTTCAACGGCAAGGTCGCCTGGAGCCTCGCGGCGGTACCGGGCGACAGCCAGGACCTGTTCCTCGAGAAGCTCAAGCGCCAGGGCAACGCCCTGTACTACGAAGCCGACGGCAAATGGCTGCCGGCGCTCGTGCGCAACGAAACCTACTTCATCAAGGGCCAGCGCTCGATCCGCGAGACCGTCTACGAAACCCGCCACGGCCCGCTGCTCAACAGCGCCCTGGGCGATGCACCGCTGGCCGGCGGTTATGGCCTGGCCCTGCAGACCGCGCCGCTCAAGGACGACAGGAGCCTCGACGCGTTCTTCGACCTGTCCCGCGCCCAGAACGCCGAGAAAGCCTCCGACGCCAGCCGGGAAATCCGCGCCATCGCCCTGAACATGATCTTCGCCGACGCCAGCAACATCGGCTGGCAGGTCACCGGCCGCTACCCGAACCGTCGCGAAGGCGAAGGCCTGTTGCCGTCGCCGGGCTGGGACAGCCGCTTCGACTGGGACGGTTATGCCGACGCGATGCTCCACCCCTACGACCAGACCCCGCCGCAAGGCTGGCTCGGCACCGCCAACCAGCGCACGGCGGCCAAGGGCTACGGCATGCAGTTGTCCAACTCCTGGTACTACCCGGAGCGTGGCGAACGCCTGGCGCAACTGGCCAGCGCCAGCAAGCAGGACAGCCGCAGCACCATCGCCATGCAGTACGACCAGAGCACCACCTTCGCCGACAAGCTGAAGCGGATGTTCGAGGCTCCGGGCATGGCCCAGCCCCTCAAGCAGGCCATCGACGCCCTGCCCGAGGCCGAACGCGCCAAGGCGCGGGAAGCCCTCAGCCGGCTGATGGCGTTCGATGGCAGACTCAGCCCGGTTTCGGCCGACGCCGCGCTGTACGAGCTGTTCCTGCAGGAAAGCATGAAGCAGATCTTCCTCGACAAGCTCGGCCCGGAGAACGGCCCGGCATGGCAGGCCTTCATCGCCAACGGCCGGCTGTCCTACTCGGCCCAGGCCGATCACCTGCTGGGGCGCGAGGACAGCCCGTTCTGGGATGACAGCCGCACCCCGCAGAAGGAAGACAAGCCGGCAATTCTCGCCCGTAGCCTGGCGGCGGCGATCAGCGCCGGCGACAGCCAGTTGGGCGGCGACCGCAAGGCCTGGCAATGGGGCAAGCTGCACCGTCTCGAATGGAAGAACGCCAGCGGCCAGAGCCTGCGTGGCCCGGTTCAGGTCGGTGGCGATCACACCACCCTGAACACCACGGCCTACCTGTGGGGCGGTAGCGACTTCGAGACCATCCTGGCGCCGGCCGTGCGGATGATCGTCGACTTCGGCCAGCTCGAACCGATGACCGGCCAGCAGAGCCCGGGCCAGTCCGGCAACCCGGCCAGCCCGTACTACGCCAATGGCCTCGATGCCTGGCTGAAGGCCCAGTACGTCAGTTTCCCGATGCAGCCGCAGAACCTCGACAAGGCCTACGGCAGCAGTCGCCTGACCCTGACACCGGGCAAGTAGCGTCAGCCCTTCGCGGATGATATCGGGGTGCCGGATCGCCGGCCCCCCAGCTCATCCACGAGTACGTCCGCAGGGCCCCCTCGGGCTACCCGGCTCCCAAAGCCACTCACCCCAGGACCGGGGACGTTCTCACTTGCAGGATTTTTCGCACCAATAGTGTGCGCCAGTTTTTTGCTGCCCGATTTCGGGCATGATGAGCTGGCTTGTAGCCATATTCCTACCTTTTGAAACGCTTGTTCGGGACTATGGTTCGGAAATTGCTACTTTTATCCGGTCATACGCGTTCCAGTAACAGTACTTAGTGCGCCACAAGCGCTCATTCTGGTCTTCAGGGATTAAATAATGAAAAAAGCATTGCTGACCCTTTCCGCACTGGCTCTCTGCATGGGCGCAGGCGTCGCCATGGCCAAGGAATACAAGGAACTGCGCTTCGGCGTGGACCCGTCCTACGCGCCCTTCGAATCCAAGGCCGCTGACGGCAGCCTGGTCGGCTTCGACATCGACCTGGGCAACGCCATCTGCGCCGAGCTGAAAGTCAAATGCAAATGGGTCGAAAGCGACTTCGACGGCATGATTCCAGGCCTCAATGCCAACAAGTTCGACGGTGTGATCTCGTCGATGACCGTGACCGAAACCCGCCAGAAAGCCATCGACTTCTCCAGCGAGCTGTTCTCCGGCCCGACCTCCCTGGTGTTCAAGAAAGGGGCGAACTACTCCACCCCCGAATCCCTCAAGGGCAAGACCGTGGGCTACGAGCAAGGCACCATCCAGGAAGCCTACGCCAAGGCCGTGCTGGACAAGGCCGGGGTAACCACCAAGGCCTACGCCAACCAGGACCAGGTCTACGCCGACCTGACCTCCGGTCGTCTCGACGCCTCGGTACAGGACATGCTCCAGGCCGAACTGGGCTTCCTGAAGTCGCCAGCCGGCGCCGGCTACGAAGTCAGCAAGGCGATCGACGATCCGCTGCTGCCATCGAAAACCGCGATCGGTATCAAAAAAGGTAACAAGGACCTCAAGGCTCTGCTGGACAAAGGTATCGAAGCGTTACACAAGGACGGCAAATACGCCGAAATCCAGAAGAAGCACTTTGGCGACCTGAATCTGTATAGCGGGAAGTGATCCCCTGGGCGCCCCCTGCAAAAGGGGGCGCTTTCTTGACGGCCAAAGGCACACGTTCATGTTCGACAACCTCCTGCACACCCTGGGGCTCTCCGCCTTCAGCTTGAAGGGCTTCGGCCCGATCCTGCTGCAAGGCACCTGGATGACCATCAAATTATCGATACTGTCGCTGCTGGTGAGCGTGCTGCTCGGCCTGCTCGGCGCCAGTGCCAAGCTTTCCAGCATCGGCCTGCTGCGCCTGCCGGCGCAGATCTACACCACGCTGATCCGCGGGGTACCCGACCTGGTACTGATGCTGCTGATCTTCTACAGCCTGCAAACCTGGCTCTCCAGCCTGACCGATGCGATGGACTGGGAATACATCGAGATCGACCCGTTCGCCGCCGGGGTCATTACCCTGGGTTTCATCTACGGCGCCTATTTCACCGAAACCTTCCGTGGCGCGATTCTCGCCGTGCCGCGCGGACAGCTCGAAGCCGCCACCGCCTACGGCCTCACCCGGGCCCAGCGCTTTCGCTTCGTGACCTTCCCGCAGATGATGCGCTTCGCCCTGCCGGGAATCGGCAACAACTGGATGGTGATCCTCAAGGCCACCGCGCTGGTTTCGATCATCGGCCTGGCCGACCTGGTCAAGGCCGCCCAGGATGCGGGCAAGAGCACCTATCAACTGTTCTACTTCCTGGTGCTCGCCGCCCTGATCTACCTGCTGATCACCAGTGCCTCGAACTATGTCCTGCGCTGGCTTGAACGGCGTTATGCCGCCGGTGCCCGGGAGGCCGTGCGATGATCGAACTGCTCGAACAATACTGGCGCCCGTTCCTCTACAGCGACGGCCAGCACATCACCGGCCTGGCCATGACCCTGTGGTTGCTCAGCGCCTCGATCTTCATCGGTTTCCTGCTGTCGATCCCGCTGTCGATCGCCCGGGTCTCGCCCAAGCGCCGCATCCGCTGGCCGGTGGAGTTCTACACCTACCTGTTCCGCGGTACGCCGCTGTATATCCAGTTGCTGATCTGCTACACCGGGATCTACAGCCTGGAGGCCGTACGCAACCAGCCGTTGCTCAACTCGTTCTTCCGCGATGCGATGAACTGCACCATCCTCGCCTTCGCCCTGAACACCTGCGCCTACACCACGGAGATCTTCGCCGGGGCGATCCGCAGCATGAACCATGGCGAGGTCGAGGCGGCCAAGGCCTATGGCCTCACCGGCTGGAAGCTCTACGCCTACGTGATCATGCCGTCGGCCCTGCGCCGCTCGCTGCCGTACTACAGCAACGAAGTGATCCTGATGCTGCACTCGACCACGGTGGCCTTCACCGCGACCATTCCCGATATCCTGAAGATCGCCCGGGACGCCAACTCGGCGACCTACATGACCTTCCAGTCGTTCGGCATCGCCGCGGTGATCTACCTGGCGATCACCTTCACCCTGGTCGGCCTGTTCCGGCTGGCCGAACGCCGCTGGCTGGCCTTCCTCGGCCCGGCCCACTAGGACTTGCCCATGCGTCATGTCACTCATGACCTGCTGGCGCCCGTACCGGGCACCGCACGTCAGATCCACAGTTTCCACTTCGGCCCGGAACAGGCCGAACGCAAGGTCTATATCCAGTCTTCGCTGCACGCCGACGAACTGCCCGGCATGCTGGTCGCCTGGCACCTCAAGCAGCGCTTGGCCGAGCTGGAGCAGGCCGGCCGCCTGCGGGGCGAGATCGTGCTGGTACCGGTGGCCAACCCGATCGGCCTGGAACAGGTGCTGATGGACGTGCCCCTGGGACGCTACGAGCTGGAAAGCGGGCAGAACTTCAACCGCTGGTTCGTCGACCTCAGCGAGGAGATCGGCAACCGCGTCGAGCCCCTGCTCAACGATGATCCGCGACACAACCTGTGGCTGATCCGGCGCGAACTGAAGACGGCGCTGGCGGCGGAGGTCCCGGCCACCCAACTGCAATCCCAGCGACTGGCACTGCAAGGGATCGCCTGCGATGCCGACATGGTGCTCGACCTGCATTGCGACTTCGAGGCCGTCACCCACCTGTACACCACGCCCGAGGCCTGGCCGCAGGTCGAGCCGCTGGCCCGCTATATCGGTTCCGAGGCCAGCCTGCTGGCGACCGACTCCGGCGGCCAGTCCTTCGACGAGTGTTTCACCCTGCTCTGGTGGGACCTGCAGCAACGCTTCGGCGAGCGCTTCGCGATGCCCATGGGCAGCTTTTCGGTGACCGTCGAATTGCGCGGCCAGGGTGATGTCACCCACCCGCTGGCGAGCCAGGACTGCCAGGCGATCCTCGACTACCTGAGCCACTTCGGGGTGATCGAAGGCGAGATCGCGCCACTGCCGGCACTGCGTTATCCGGCGACGCCGCTGGCCGGGGTCGAACCGGTAGCCACGCCATTCGGCGGCCTGCTGGTATTCCATGCCCTGCCGGGCCAGTACCTGGCAGCCGGGCAACTGATCGCCGAAGTCATCGACCCGATCAGCGACCGGGTCACCCCTGTTCACAGCGCCACCGCGGGCCTGCTCTATGCCCGTTCGCTGCGCCGCATGGCGACCGCCGGCATGGTCATCGCCCATGTCGCCGGCCACGAAGCCTATCGCAGCGGCTATCTACTTTCTCCTTGAGGTACCCATGTACAAACTGACCATTGAAGGCCTGCACAAGAGCTATGGCAACCACGAGGTGCTCAAGGGCGTCTCGCTCAAGGCCAGGACGGGCGATGTGATCAGCCTGATCGGCGCCAGCGGTTCGGGCAAGAGCACCTTCCTGCGCTGCATCAACTTCCTGGAAACGCCCAACGACGGTGCCATGACCCTGGACGGCCAGGCGATCCGCATGGTCAGCGACCGAAACGGCATGCGCGTCGCCGACGAAGCCGAGTTGCAACGCATCCGTACCCGCCTGGCGATGGTGTTCCAGCACTTCAACCTGTGGAGCCACATGAGCGTGCTGGAAAACATCACCATGGCGCCGCGCCGGGTGCTGGGCGTCGATCGCAAGGAGGCCGAGGAGCGGGCCCGCCGCTACCTGGACAAGGTCGGCCTGCCGGCGCGGGTCGCCGAGCAGTACCCGGCGTTTCTCTCCGGTGGCCAGCAACAGCGGGTGGCAATCGCCCGGGCGCTGGCGATGGAACCGGAAGTGATGCTGTTCGACGAGCCGACCTCGGCGCTCGACCCGGAACTGGTGGGCGAAGTGCTGAAGGTGATCCAGGGGCTGGCCGAGGAAGGCCGGACGATGATCATGGTCACCCACGAAATGAGCTTTGCCCGCAAGGTATCGAGCCAGGTGCTGTTCCTGCACCAGGGGCTGGTGGAGGAGCAGGGAGCCCCCGAGGACGTGCTGGGCAACCCGCAGAGCGAGCGGCTGCGGCAGTTCCTCAGCGGTAACCTCAAGTAATTGCGCAAGGCCTGAGGGCCTGTTCGCGGGCAAGCCACGCTCCTACAGGGGTTGCTGCCATGCCCGGAATACGTGTACGGCGCAATACTGTAGGAGCGTGGCTTGCCCGCGAAGAGGCCATCACGCTCTGCCTCAGTTATGGGCGGCCTGCCATGGGTAGGCCAGCCACTTCTGCATGCGCTTGGCGAACCGCCCGCTTTCCATGTCCTGGTGCAACCACTGGTCAACGTACTGTTTAAGCACGATGTCCCGTGGCAACAGCACCGCCTTCTCGGAAAAATCGAACGGCTGGTCCGGATGCACCGCGCATAACTGCGGGTGCAGCTTCTCCTGCAGGCGTGTCTCCACCGCGTCGGTCATCATCAGGTCCGCCTTGCCGTCGACGATCTGCTGGAAGATGGTGACGTTGTCGTCATGCACGACGATCCGCGCCTGTTTCAGGTTGGCCCGGGCGAATTTCTCGTTGGTGCCTCCCGGATTGACGATGGCCGTCACCTGCGGCTGGTCGATCTGTTCCAGGGTCTGGAAGGCCTGCTGGCGGGAGCACAGGGTGATCGGTGTCTTGCCATCACGCTGGTAAGGCTGTGAAAAAAATGCCTTTCTCTGGCGCTCCATGTTCACCGAGATGCCACTGATCGCCAGGTCGAAGTGGTCCGCCTGCAAATCGTTCATCAGCGTCGGCCAGGTCGTCGGCACCAACTGCAGCTTCGCCCCCATCGATTGCGCCAGCTCCTGTGCCAGCTCGATGTCCAGGCCGATGAAATGCTCGCCACTCTTGTAGCTGAAGGGCTTGTAGTCACCCGTGGTGCCGACTCGCAGTACACCCTGCTGGATGATCCGGTCGAGCCGACCGACCACCTGCACCGGCGCAGCACCCTGCGCCAGCTCGGCAGCCTCGGCCAACGGGGTGGCGACCAGGAGCGCCGACAGCAGGAGCCGGGAAAATCCCAGGGGAATGGAAAACGTCATGGGCAGCCCTTCTTATTGTCTGATATCCGTGAGTGCGCGTTGATGGCACTGGCGCAGACTACCTGCAAGGACTGAAACAGGCGACCCCTGGACGGCACGCGGCCGTCCAGTCGGGCACGGATCAGGCCACCGGCGCCGGTGGTGGCTCGTCGGGCAGCACCGGTTCACCCGGTTCGGTGGGCTGTTCGTTGGGGGTATCGGGATCCGGCTGGCCGGGAATACCACCGGAAAGGCTCTGTGGATGGGCGAGCAATGACCAGGCCAGCAGGCCCACTTGATTGGGTTCCAGTCTTGCCAGTTCGGCACTGATGCTTGGATCGATCTTCATGGGTGACTCCTGGGCGAAATGACCCGGCCAGCCTTGCGCCAACCAGGGCGGTACACTCTGTAGAGTGCACCGGCGCCCAGGAATTCCCTCGGACTTGCCGCCCTTCGTCAGGTGCGCGGCAGGGTCACGCCACGCTGGCCCTGATACTTGCCGCCGCGGTCCTTGTAGGAGACTTCGCACTCCTCGTCGGACTCCAGGAACAGCATCTGCGCCACGCCTTCATTGGCGTAGATCTTCGCCGGCAGGGTGGTGGTGTTGGAGAACTCGAGGGTCACGTGGCCTTCCCACTCCGGTTCCAGCGGGGTCACGTTGACGATGATCCCGCAGCGCGCGTAGGTGCTCTTGCCCAGGCAGATGGTCAGCACGTTGCGTGGAATGCGGAAGTACTCGACGGTACGGGCCAGGGCGAAGGAGTTCGGCGGAATGATGCAGACATCGCTCTTGATATCGACGAAGCTGCCGGCATCGAAGTTCTTCGGATCGACGGTCGCCGAGTTGATGTTGGTGAACACCTTGAACTCGTCGGCGCAACGCACGTCGTAGCCATAGCTCGACACGCCGAAGGAAATCAGCCGATCGGCGCCTTCACCACGCATCTGGCGCTCGACGAAGGGTTCGATCATGCCGTGCTCTTGCGCCATGCGGCGAATCCACTTGTCCGATTTGATGCTCATGGCGGGTGTCCTGAATAGCGAGGTGGAGAAATTCTGCCCGGCATCTTACCGGGGCGCATCGCCCGGTTCAAAGTCCGGGGCTCGATTTGCCACAAAATAGCTAACCCGGATCACCCCGCCAAACCCCGCAAAAACCTTTGTGGCGGGCGCCTGCTGGCCGGCCGGGACACCGTCAGTCACGAAATAGGCGAAACCTTGGCAAAGACCATTGGCACGTTCTGGAAAAAGGGTTAAGGTGGCATCACTGTGCTGCTTGTGTCACTGAGAATCTCTCCACGATGTTGAATTTCGATCCAACCATCTCCAAGAATTTTTCCTGCTCTTTGCACTCAGTCTCGGCCAGGGCGTTTCCTGAGCCGCAGTTAACTTTGTCCAAGGAGACATCAAATGTCTAACCGCCAAACCGGTACCGTCAAGTGGTTCAACGATGAAAAAGGCTTCGGCTTCATCACCCCACAATCCGGTGACGACCTGTTCGTACACTTCAAAGCTATCAAGGCTGACGGTTTCAAGACCCTGAAAGAAGGCCAGCAGGTTTCTTTCGTCGCTACCCGCGGCCAGAAAGGCATGCAAGCTGAAGAAGTAGAAGTTATTTAACTTCTGTTGATTCAGTAGAAAGCCCCGCTCTCTGACGAGATGCGGGGCTTTTTTGTGCCCGGATGTTTTCCCGGGCCGCGCCGAAGGTTGCTTGTGCTGGGCGGACAGCCCAGCACAAGCAACCCTACCGGTCAGTCGTCGCTGATGGTGATGTTCGGCAACGCCTGGCTTGCCGCTTCCTGCAGCACGATCCGCGCGCCCACATGGCGCGCCAGTTCCTGATAGACCATGGCGATCTGCCCATCCGGCTCGGCCGCCACGGTCGGCTTGCCGCCGTCGGCCTGCTCGCGGATGACCATCGACAACGGCAGCGAGGCCAGCAACTCGACGCCGTACTGCGAAGCCAGCTTCTCGCCACCGCCCTCGCCGAACAGGTGCTCGGCATGGCCACAGTTCGAGCAGATGTGCACCGCCATGTTTTCCACCACACCCAGCACCGGAATGTTCACCTTGCGGAACATCTCCACGCCCTTCTTCGCATCGAGCAGAGCCAGGTCCTGCGGAGTGGTGACGATCACCGAGCCGGCCACCGGGACCTTCTGCGCCAGGGTCAGCTGGATATCGCCGGTGCCCGGCGGCATGTCGATCACCAGGTAGTCCAGGTTGCCCCAGTCGGTCTGGGTCACCAGTTGCAGCAGGGCGCCGGAGACCATCGGCCCACGCCAGACCATCGGCGTGTTGTCATCGGTCAGGAAGGCCATGGACATGACTTCCACGCCCAGCGATTCGATCGGCACGAACCACTTCTGCTCCTTGATTTTCGGCCGGGTGCCTTCGGCGATCCCGAACATCACGCCCTGGCTCGGGCCGTAGATATCCGCATCGAGAATTCCCACCCGGGCCCCTTCGCGGGCCAGCGCCAGGGCCAGGTTGGCGGCGGTGGTCGACTTGCCCACCCCGCCCTTGCCGGACGCCACCGCCACCACGTTTTTTACGTTGGCCAGCCCCGGAATCTGCGCCTGGGCCTTGTGGGCGGCAATCACACAGTCGATCTCGACCCTGGCCGAGGCCACGCCGTCCAGGCCTTCGATAGCCAGTTGCAGCATCTGCGCCCAGCCGTTCTTGAACAGCCCGGCGGCATAACCCAGTTCGAGGCGGACGCTGACGCGGTCGGCCTGGATGTCGATGGCCTTCACGCACCCGGCGCTGAGCGGGTCCTGGTTCAGATAAGGATCGGTGTACTGGCGAAGGACGGCCTCCACCGCTGCGCGATTGACTGCGCTCATGGGCAACTCCCGAAAAAGGCTGAGTGAAACAGACGGCTATCGTAACCGTTCTGGGCCGATGCGACATGCCAGACATTGATTTGTCGCGACTAAGAGGGGGAAACCGCCACAGGTGAAATATATTTCCCGGCGCTTTATAGTGTCCGGTCTCCGTTTCACTTCAAGTAGCCGAGCCCCATGTCCGAGCCACGCCAGATTCTCGTCACCAGCGCCCTGCCCTATGCCAATGGTTCCATCCACCTCGGCCACATGGTCGAGTATGTCCAGACCGACATGTGGGTGCGTTTCCAGAAGCACCGCGGCAACCAATGCATCTACGTCTGCGCTGACGACGCCCATGGCTCGGCCATCATGCTGCGTGCCGAGAAGGAAGGCATCACGCCGGAACAGCTGATCGCCAACGTCCAGCTCGAACACAGCAGCGACTTCGCCGACTTCCTGGTCGACTTCGACAACTTCCACTCGACCCACGCCGAGGAGAACCGCGAGCTGTCGACGCAGATCTACCTGCGCCTGCGCGACGCGGGGCACATCGCCAACCGGGCGATCACCCAGTATTTCGACCCGGAAAAGCAGATGTTCCTGGCCGACCGCTTCATCAAGGGCACCTGCCCTAAATGCGGCACCGAGGACCAGTATGGCGACAACTGCGAAAAATGCGGCGCCACCTACGCCCCGACCGACCTGAAGGATCCGAAGTCGGCGATTTCCGGTGCCACGCCGGTACTGAAGGAATCCCAGCACTTCTTCTTCAAGCTGCCGGACTTCCAGGCCATGCTGCAAGGCTGGACCCGCAGCGGCACGCTGCAGGATGCCGTGGCGAACAAGATCGCCGAATGGCTGGACAGCGGCCTGCAGGAGTGGGACATCTCCCGCGACGCGCCATACTTCGGCTTCGAGATCCCGGATGAGCCGGGCAAGTACTTCTACGTGTGGCTGGACGCACCGATCGGCTACATGGCCAGCTTCAAGAATCTCTGCGCCCGCCGTCCGGAACTGGACTTCGACGCGTTCTGGGGCAAGGACTCCAAGGCCGAGCTGTACCACTTCATCGGCAAGGACATCGTCAACTTCCACGCCCTGTTCTGGCCGGCTATGCTCGAAGGCGCGGGCTACCGCAAGCCTACCGGGATCAACGTGCACGGCTACCTGACCGTCAACGGCCAGAAGATGTCCAAGTCCCGCGGCACCTTCATCAAGGCCCGGACCTACCTCGACCACCTGTCGCCGGAGTACCTGCGCTACTACTACGCGTCCAAGCTGGGCAAGGGCGTCGACGACCTCGACCTGAACCTCGACGACTTCGTGCAGAAGGTCAACTCGGACCTGGTCGGCAAGGTGGTGAACATCGCCAGCCGTTGCGCCGGTTTCATCCACAAGGGCAACGCCGGTGTGCTGGTCGCGGGCGATGCCGCTCCCGAGCTGACCGAGGCCTTCCGTGCTGCGGCCCCGAGCATCGCCGATGCCTACGAGAGCCGCGACTTCGCTCGCGCCATGCGCGAGATCATGGTCCTGGCCGACCGCGCCAACGCCTGGATCGCCGACAAGGCGCCATGGGCCCTGGCCAAGCAGGAAGGCAAGCAGGATGAAGTCCAGGCCGTCTGCGCCGCGGGTATCAACCTGTTCCGCCAGTTGATCATCTTCCTCAAGCCGGTGCTGCCGCTGCTGGCCGCCGATGCCGAGGCGTTCCTCAACGTCCCGCCGCTGACCTGGAACGATCACGCCAACCTGCTAGCCAACCATCAACTGAACGCGTTCAAGCCGCTGATGACCCGTATCGACCCGGCAAAAGTGCAGGCGATGACCGACGCTTCGAAGGAAGATCTCGCCGCCAGCCAGACCGACACCGGCAGCGCCGCGCCGAAGGGCAACGGCGAACTGGCCAAGGACCCGCTGTCGCCGGAGATCGAATTCGACACGTTCGCCGCAGTCGACCTGCGCGTCGCGCTGATCGTCAAGGCCGAGGCGGTCGAGGGTGCGGACAAGCTGCTGCGCCTGACCCTGGACATCGGTGACGAACAGCGCAACGTGTTCTCCGGAATCAAGAGCGCCTATCCGAACCCGGCCGAGCTGGAAGGTCGCCTGACCATGATGATCGCCAACCTCAAGCCGCGCAAAATGCGTTTCGGCATCTCCGAGGGCATGGTCATGGCCGCAGGCCCCGGCGGCGAGGAAATCTACCTGCTGAGCCCGGACAGCGGTGCCAAGCCTGGCCAGCGGATCAAGTAACGCTGTCCTGCCTGACCTCGCGGGCCACGATCTTCGTGGCCCGCGACGTTTCATAGCTAGTACGGCCCGTTCGCTTGCCGGATAATTCACGCCATACGCTTGCCCGGCACGATCAATGACCGACCTCCTTCTCACCCTCGTCAGCGCCGCCCTGATCAACAACGTCGTGTTGCACTGGCCGCTGGGCGTCGATCCGTTGCTGCAGGACACCCGGGGCGAGCGCCGCCGGCTGCATGCCCTGGGCATCGCCACCACCTGGGTGATGCTGGTCGCCACCCTGCTGAACCATGGCCTCTATCACCTGGTATTGCTGCCGCTGCAGTTGGGCGCCTTGCAAGTATTGGTGTTCCTGCCCGTCAGCTTCGCCCTGATCGGCCCGAGCCTGAAGCTGCTGGCGCGCTGGCTGCCCGGCCTGCCGTTCGAACGGCTGTGGCCGCTGCTGCTGACCAACGCCGGCATTCTCGGCGTGGCCCTGATCGCCACGCAGGACGACCACGGCCCAGGGCAGGCGGCGCTGTCGAGCCTGGGTGGCGGCCTGGGTTTCTGGCTGGTCCTGGCCCTGTTCCACGACCTGCGCCGGCGTACCTATCATGAAGAAGTGCCCCTGCCGTTTCGCGGGCTGCCGATCGAACTGATCAGCGCCGGCCTCATGGCCCTGGCCTTTCTCGGTTTCAACGGACTGTTCAAGTCATGAGTCTGATTCAACACATCGACGCGCTGCTGCCGCAGACCCAATGCGGCAAATGCGGCCACCAGGGCTGCAAACCCTACGCCGAAGGCATCGCCAACGGTGAAGCGATCAACAAGTGCCCGCCGGGCGGCAGTGAAACCATCGCCGCCCTGGCCAGCCTGTTGCGCGTACCGGTCCTGGAACTGGATACGGAACGCGGCACCGCACCGGCCCAGGTCGCGTTCATCCGCGAAGCCGAGTGCATCGGCTGCACCAAGTGCATCCAGGCCTGCCCGGTGGACGCCATCGTCGGTGCCGCCAAGCTGATGCACACGGTCATCCTCGACGAATGCACCGGTTGCGATCTGTGCGTGGCGCCCTGTCCGGTGGACTGCATCGAAATGCGCCCGCTGCCGGCCAATGTCGTCCCCATTATCGGCGGGTTGGCCCATGACGCCGGGCAACAGCAGGCTCGCAGCGAAAAACGCGCCCGCGCCCGGCGCCGCTTCGACCGGCACAACGCCCGGCTGCAGGGCGAGGAACAACGACGCAATGCCGAGCGCCAGGCCAGGGCGGCGCGCCCGGCGCAAACCGACCACACGGCGAACGATCCGGTCAAGGCCGCCCTGGAACGGGTCAAGGCGCAAAAGGCCCTGGACTCCGATGCCGCGCTGAAAAAGGCCAGGATCGACGTGGCCATGAGCCGTGCGCAATTGAACAAATCCCTGAAGGCCTTCGGCCATCCACCGACTGCCGAGCAGGCCGCACAACTGGTGGTGCTGCAGCAACAGTTCGAAGCCGCGGAGCTGGCCCTTGCCCGCCTGGAAAGCGCCGCTCCCGCCACCCCGGCGCCCGCGATGCCCCAGGATGCCGAACTCAAGCGCGCGAAGATCCAGTTGGCCATGCGCCGCGCCGAGCTGAAGAAGGCCGAGGCGAATGCGGCGCCAGCCGAGCAGGTCGCCCTCCTCAGCGCCGCGCTCGCACAGGCCGAGCGCGACCTGCATGCCGCCGAGGATGCCTCCGGGAAGCCCGCCCCCGATCTGGTTCGTATCGAAAAAAGGCCGATCGATCAGCAGCTCAGGGCCCTTAAAACTGAACTGGCCTATGCCCGTGCCGAACTTGGCAAACTGCAGCGCCGCCCTGATACCTCGGCACAGGCGCTGAGCGACGCCCAACGCAGGCTCGAGGAGGCCCAGCGCCAGGTCAATGCCCATGTTGCGCCCTGACCAGCCGGACAGGCGCATCCGACAGGCCATGCAGTGGGTGCTGCTCGCCACGTTGCCCGGCGCGCTGGTGCTGCTCGGGCTGTATGGCTGGGGCGTGCCGATCAATCTGCTGCTGTGTGCGAGCACCGCACTGCTGACCGAAGCCGCTGTGCTGCGGCTGCGCGCACGTCCGCTGCGGCCCGCGTTGCAGGACGGCAGCGCGTTGGTCAGCGCCACCCTTCTCGGCCTGGCGCTGCCACCCTACGCGCCGTGGTGGCTGGCGGTGTTCGCCAGCGCTGGCGCCCTGCTGGCGGGCAAGCACCTGTACGGTGGCATCGGCAGGAATCCCTTCAACCCGGCGATGCTCGGTTATGCACTGGCGCTGGTGAGTTTCCCGCAGCCGATGACACACTGGCCGGCGCCCCATGGCCTGGACCTGCTCGGCGGCCTGCAGCAGGTATTCGGCCTGCATCTGCCCGGCCAGCCCGACGCCTGGGCCCAGGCGACCGCCCTCGACAGCCTGCGGCTCAATAAAAGCCTGACCATGGAAGAACTGTTCGCCAGCCATGCCGCTTTCGGCCGTTGGGGCGGCAAGGGCACCGAGTGGGTCAACCTGGCCTTTCTCGCCGGCGGCCTGTTGCTGTTGAAACAGAAGGTTTTCAGTTGGCATGCCCCGGTCGGGATGCTGGCGGGTCTGTTCCTCGCCAGCCTGATCGGCTGGAACGGCAGCGGTTCGGATTCCAACGGCTCGCCGCTGTTTCACCTGTTGAGCGGCGCGACCATGCTCGCAGCCTTCTTCATCGTCACCGAACCGGTCTCAGGCCCTTCTGGTGCCAGGGCCCGCCTGCTGTTTGGTGCCGGGGTCGGGCTGCTCACCTACCTTATCCGCACCTGGGGTGCATACCCCGATGGCGTGGCCTTCGCCGTGCTGTTGATGAACCTGGCGGTGCCGGCTGTGGAGCGCTGGTCGGTCCCTCGTGACGAGCGCAGCACGCCATGAACAGAACCGGCTCGCTGGTGATGGTGGTCGCCCTGGCAGCGCTGCTTGCGGGCCTGGTCTGGGATCTGCAGCGACAGGTGACACCGCGCATCCAGGCGCAGCAACTGGCAGTCCAGACGCGAGCGCTGTCCCAGGTGCTCCCGCCCGGTGAATACGAGCGCCAGTCGCTGGCATTGGACGCCAGTGAGCTGGCCCATAGCAGCCTGACTCAAGGCTATCGGATGCGGCTGCACGGAAAGCCGGTGGCCATCGTGCTCCAGAGCAGAACCCGGGGTTACGGCGGGCCGCTCGAATTGCTGGTCGGTATCGACACGAACGGCAGACTGCTGGGCGTGAAAACCCTGTCGCAGCGGGAAACTCCCGGGCTGGGTGCCAGGATCGCCGAGGACGGCGGCGCCTGGCTGGGCACCTTTCTCGGCAAGTCACGCACGGATACTCCCGACACGGCGTGGAAGCTGAAAAGGGACGGTGGCCAGTTCGACCAGATGGCCGGTGCCACGATCACCTCGCGGGCGGCGGTCGATGCGACCCATGACGCCCTGCGCTACTTCGACGAGCACCGCGGGCAACTGCTGGGAGAGCCGGACCAATGAATAGAAGCACACTGCTGCCCGGCTCATTGATGCTCGCCCCCCTGCTCGGAGCCAGCGACTCGCTGATCAAGGCCGCGTCCCTGTGGCTGGCAAGTCTGCTGGTGGCCGTACTCTATGGCGCATCGAGCCGCGCCCTGAAACCCTGGCTCAATCCAGCCCTGGCGTGGCCGGCGCAGACCCTGCTCGCCGCTGCCAGCGCCAGCCTGGTCTCGCTGGGACTGCAGGTCTGGTCCTGGGAATTGCAGCAGGCCCTTGGCTTCTACCTGGCCCTGCTTGGCGTGCAATGCCTGGCGCTGGAACATCTGGGCTTTTTCCGCGCAGGCGGGTTGAGAGAGAATGTTCATCTGTTCGCCGGCTTCGGCGCCCTGTCGATCTGCCTGGGGCTGCTGCGCGAACTGCTGGCGGACGGCACGCTGTTCGCCCACCTGCAATGGTGGATCGGCTCGGCGCCCCCAGAGCCTGTCAGGGTATTCGCCGCAGCGAGCGGCTTGCGCCTGGCCGGGCTGATGCCAGGGGCGTTTCTCCTGCTCGGTCTGCTGCTGGCCCTGAAACAAGCCTGGACCCTGCGTTCAACCTCACACCGAGTGCTTCCAAGGAAATGACTGCCCCATGAATGCCGCCAAACGCCTGGAAATTTTCCGTCGGCTCCACGAAGACAATCCGGAACCCAAGACCGAACTGGCGTACTCGTCACCGTTCGAGTTGCTGATTGCCGTGATTCTTTCCGCCCAGGCCACCGACGTCGGCGTGAACAAGGCGACGGCACGGCTGTACCCGGTCGCCAACACCCCCGAAGCGATCTACGCGCTGGGGGTCGAAGGGCTGTCCGAGTACATCAAGACCATCGGCCTGTATAACAGCAAGGCAAAAAACGTCGTCGAAACCTGCCGACTGCTGATCGAGCTGCATGGCAGCGAGGTGCCGCAAACCCGTGAAGCCCTGGAGGCATTACCCGGGGTTGGCCGCAAGACCGCCAACGTGGTGCTCAATACCGCCTTCCGGCAGCCGACCATGGCGGTCGACACGCATATTTTCCGGGTCAGCAACCGCACGGGGCTGGCACCCGGGAAGAACGTGCTGGAAGTGGAAAAACAATTGATGAAATTCGTGCCTAAACAGTACCTGCTCGACTCCCATCATTGGCTGATCCTGCTCGGCCGCTACGTTTGCCAGGCCCGAAAGCCGCGCTGTGGCAGTTGCCGAATCGAGGATCTGTGCGAATACAAGCACAAGACATCCGACGATTGAGCCTCCATTACTATTATTGATAAGTCGATTGAAAAAATCTTTTTTACCCGATCGTTAATTATCGATATAAGGAGCGCCAACGGCAGTCTTAGCCCGGAGTTGACTTTATGAGTACCGATAAAGAAGCGCTGGATATAGAGGACGACCTGATGCAGGTCGATCCGGACGAAACGGAGCCTCAAGTAGAGGTGGCGAAGACCAATCTGAGCAAGCGTCGTACCATCGACAACCTGCTGGAAGAACGCCGCCTGCAAAAGCAGCTGGCTGATTACGATTTCGACCTGTAGTAACGTGCCCCTCCCATCAAAAGCCTCCTGTTCGGAGGCTTTTGGCTATGACGACAGGCGTGCCGTTCCGCCCTCATCACTCCGACCTTGCCAACGCCTCCCCCACACTGCCGGAACGGCGCTCAAACCAGACCATTACGCTGGGCGAGTTCGATCAGGTCGACCAGGGAACGGGCATTGAGCTTCAACAGCAGACGTGTCTTGTAGGTACTCACGGTCTTGTTGCTCAGGAACATGCCATCGGCGATTTCCTTGTTGCTCTTTCCCCTGGCCAGTTGTTGCAGCACCATCATCTCGCGGCCGGACAACCGGTTGACCATATCCGCCTCACTGGCATTGCCCATGCTGGAACGCACGGTATGCAATGCCTGGTTGGGGAAATAACTGTAGCCGGATAGAACGGCCTTGATGGCGCTGAGCATCTCGGTCAGGTCCTGCTGCTTGCACACGTAACCGGCAGCTCCCGCCTGCATGCAACGCATGGAGAAATGACCGGGAGCCTGCGAAGTCAACACCAGCACCTTGAAAGAGAGCCCCATGGAAGTTAGACGGGCAATCACTTCAAGCCCATCCAGCTTGGGAATTCCTATATCGAGTATAACTATGTCCGGCGTATGCTCTCGCGCCAGTTGCAAGGCGTCCACGCCGTTATCCGTCTCCGCGATGACTTCGTATCCATGCCGTTCCATCAGCATACGTACGGCAAGACGAATGACGGGATGATCATCCACGATCAGCACTTTATTCATGGGCAAGTCCAAATTTCGCTGTTCGAATTTTCAGAATCAGCACAATAGCCTAGTCACAACCTCCTGGGCATAGCACCTACCCCAGGCAGTATCAGCCAAAGACCTTCCCTACAAACAACAAGGAATTGCCCTACAAAAAAAGCACCACAAGAAAAGTACCGTTTTCAGGAACGAGGTGATGACACCCCCATTCGGAGATTCTGCGCTACAAGCCCCTGGCTCGCTGCATGGATATCGCCTCATGAAGCGGAAAAAGAAACCAATAAACAAAATGAACAAACATACGACTCACGACACCTTGCTTATTACACATCAACCTTAGAGATACCAGGCATTGAATGTCTATTGGTTTTCTGCAACAAGAAATAACCCACTCACCTGCGGCCCCCCCCCCCCACGCGCCCTCTCACAAGACCGTTTCCAGTGCCAACCGGCCTTGCCTCGGGCACCACAGTCGACCGTCACACCTGAATCGATGTCGCGCCAGGGCCTGGGCCACGCAATAAACATGTTTATCATTTGATGACACAAGCCCGGCCAAAAAGCGTTTATCTGTCAATCAGGAACCCGGCTGGACGAGCCTCGGCGAGGCCCGACAGAAAAGACTGTGCTCCGGCACCAGATAAATCTTTGCAAAAGGATAATTAAAAACATTCAAAAAAAATCATAACAAAACAGCACCAAGACAATTTACATCCACACCAACCTCAACTTAAAGAAACGGACTACATCACCAAAAGAACGCTTACCAAAACATTAAAACTTGCCAACCGAAAAAATTACCGACAACTGAGCAACATGCTTTTCCCTTGCAGGCAAAAATTTCTCCCGCTAGCTTCTTTGAAAACAGGAACCGCCTCGACCCGGTCCCCTCGCAGGAAAATCCATTACAGCCTATCCACTTCCACGAGCAGGCTATATATCATGAAAAACGCAAAAATAAACAAAGAGAATACTCCTTGTAAACCTCACGAACTGGAACTGGCCATCAGCGAGTTCATCAAAAGCGGTGGAACGATAGATACCAGCGCAAAAAAAGAGTCACCCGCCAACAATCGAACAGCAGCAGGCTGTTCGGAAAAAACCACTGAAACAGAGGAGGACTACACAAGGAAAGTTGAACTTCTGAAAGACCTGATAACGAAGGGCGCAGGCATTTATGCCTTGCAATATTCGTTGAAGATGAACAAGGAAGAAATAAAAAGAATGGCCCGGGATCAGGGGCTGAAAATCGCCCAGCGACGCCCGTTGGCGGCTGCCAGGAGGTACCGCCATCCCCAGCCGGACGTTGGCGGCCTGCAGGATGATGACGTGATCGCCGGCCATGCCATGCACTACGCGGCATTGGGATACACCGCCCAGGAGATTGCCCAGACGCTGGAGTTGAGTGTGCGCCAGGTGTGGGAACTGGCGAAGAACTACCGCTTCGGGCTCCACCATCAACGGGAGGAGCACCCGGATTGACCCCTGGTACCGCCTGTTCGCGCCAGATCAGCCTTATCTCTCCCGCCGCATACCTCAACCAGCAGGCCGAACGAGAAGATGCCCCCGAGGCGCACTCCGCCTACTGTTCACGACGCAAAAAAACCCGGCCTGCATGGCCGGGTTCTTTTCAGGCAGGCACTGGATCAGAACAGCTTGCGGCCCTTGTTCGCGGCAATGCGCATGCGCAACGCGTTGAGCTTGATGAAGCCGGCAGCATCGGCCTGGTTGTAGGCGCCGCCATCTTCCTCGAAGGTTGCGATGTTGGCATCGAACAACGACTCGTCGGACTTGCGGCCGGTCACGATCACGTTGCCCTTGTACAGCTTCAGGCGAACCACGCCGTTCACGTGAACCTGCGAAGCGTCGATCATCTGTTGCAGCATCAGACGCTCAGGGCTCCACCAGTAGCCGGTGTAGATCAGGCTGGCGTACTTGGCCATCAGCTCATCCTTGAGGTGAGCGACTTCGCGGTCCAGGGTGATCGACTCGATCGCCCGGTGCGCGCGCAGCATGATGGTACCGCCAGGGGTTTCGTAGCAGCCGCGGGACTTCATGCCCACGTAGCGGTTCTCGACGATGTCGAGACGACCGATACCGTGTGCGCCACCGATACGGTTCAGGGTCGCCAGCACGGTGGCCGGGGTCATTTCGACGCCATCCAGCGCAACGATGTCGCCGTTGCGGTAGGTCAGTTCCAGATACTGCGGCTTGTCGGGAGCGTTCTCCGGGGAGACGGTCCAACGCCACATGTCTTCTTCGTGCTCGGTCCAGGTGTCTTCCAGCACGCCGCCTTCATAGGAGATGTGCAGCAGGTTGGCATCCATCGAGTACGGCGATTTCTTCTTGCCATGACGTTCGATCGGGATGGCGTGCTTTTCAGCGTAATCCATCAGTTTCTCACGGGACAGCAGGTCCCATTCGCGCCACGGAGCGATCACTTTCACACCCGGCTTGAGCGCGTAGGCGCCCAGCTCGAAACGCACCTGGTCGTTACCCTTGCCGGTGGCTCCGTGGGAAATGGCGTCGGCGCCGGTTTCGTTGGCGATTTCGATCAGGCGCTTGGCGATCAGCGGACGCGCGATGGAAGTACCCAGCAGGTACTCGCCTTCGTAGACGGTGTTGGCACGGAACATCGGGAAGACGAAATCGCGTACGAACTCTTCGCGCAGGTCGTCGATATAGATCTCTTTGACGCCCATGGCCTGCGCCTTGGCACGAGCCGGCTCGACCTCTTCGCCCTGACCCAGGTCAGCGGTGAAGGTCACCACTTCACAGTTATAAGTATCTTGCAGCCACTTGAGGATCACCGAAGTGTCCAGGCCGCCGGAATACGCGAGAACGACCTTTTTTACGTCGGCCATGCCATCACTCCACGGGGGTTGTACGGAAAGGCCCGATTCTACCGACCCGGTTCGTGGTTTTACAGAGGCGCGACAGCCAAGGATGTCAATGCGACAGATACTGTCGGGAGCGCGACGAGAACAGCCGTTTCAGGAAGTTTTCGCCGCGCTGCCAGCCGCTGCGGTCGGTGCCGGCTTTTCGGCTGGCTTCTCGGGCGTCGGCGCAGCGGGCGCTGCCGCGGCGGGAGCGGGTGCGGCGGGAGCCTCCGGGGCACGTTCAAGGTGGATGTTGACCCGACGGTTCTTCGCCCGGTTGGCGGGATTGGTGTTGGGCACCAGCGGGTAACGCTCGCCATGGAAACGCATGACGATCTGCGACTCCGGAATACCGGCCGCCTTGAAGAAATCCATCACCGCCAGCGCACGTCGACGTGACAGGTCGCGGTTGGTCAGGCGGTTGCCGCTGTTGTCCGAATGGCCGTCGAGCTCGATGTGATTGACGGTCGGATCGGCCTTCATGAAGTCCAGCATCACCTGCAATTGGGCCTTGGCCTGGGCGTTGAGCTCGATGCCGCCATCCGGAAAACCGACCTCGGCCTGCTTGATCTGCTCGAAATTCTTCGGCAGCAGCTTGGCGGTACAGCTCTGGAAGTCGCTGTAGGCCTGGTTGAACTTCACCGGCAACAGGCGCACCTCGGAAACCCCGCCCTCACGGGAATAGTGACGGACCAACGGGCTACGGCCTTCGAGCAGCCCATGGAACAGGCCGCCGGCCTGGCCCTGGGAACTGTTGAACAGCACATCGCCATTGCCGATTTTCACCGAGCCCAGGTTGATGTCGCCGCGCCCGGGCTGCCAGGGCACCGCCGCGGCCAGCAGGGTCGCCGAACCGCCGCCGAACATGTGGTTATTGGACTTGAGCCGGAAAATCGCCTGCTCGCCCGCACGTCGCACGAACTCGCCGGCACCGAAGTCGGTGATCGGCTGAGTCAGCCGACACTCGAATTTGTCCCCTTCCACCTTCCATTCGATGCTTTCCAGACGGGTCTGGAAAGTCAACGCCATGGCCGGCAGGCTGGCAAACATACTGAGCAGGGCTAAATAACGCTGGCGCACGGGAGGCTCCAATGGTTCTACGGCTGTGAGACTGACGTACCGGTTCTACGCCATACCTTCGGGATATCGGTTGCATCCGGCAAAACTTGATAGCGAGTGCCTGAGAGAGTCTTTTCCGGTAGCATTCCCCTGAGTTCGACCCGCCTGGAATCCCCAATGTCCGACCGCCTGACCCTGCTGCGTCCCGACGACTGGCATATCCATCTTCGCGATGGTGCTGCGTTACCCCACACTGTTGCGGATGTTGCGCGCACCTTTGGTCGCGCCATCATCATGCCAAACCTGGTGCCACCGGTGCGCGATGCCGACGAAGCCGACGCCTATCGCCAGCGCATTCTCGCGGCGCGGCCAGCCGGCAGCCGTTTCGAGCCGCTGATGGTGCTCTACCTCACCGACCGCACCCAACCCGAGCAGATCCGCGCCGCCAAGGCCAGTGGTTTCGTCTACGCGGCCAAGCTGTACCCGGCTGGCGCGACCACCAACTCGGACTCCGGCGTGACCAGCGTGGACAAGATCTTCCCCGTCCTGGAGGCCATGGCCGAAGTCGGCATGCCGCTGCTGGTGCACGGTGAAGTGACCCGTAGCGAGGTCGACGTGTTCGACCGCGAGAAACAATTCATCGACGAGCACATGAGTCGTGTGGTCGAGCGCTTCCCGACGCTGAAGGTGGTGTTCGAGCACATCACCACGGCCGACGCGGTCCAGTTCGTCAACGCGGCGTCGGGCAACGTCGGCGCGACCATCACCGCCCACCACCTGCTGTACAACCGCAACCACATGCTGGTGGGTGGCATTCGGCCGCATTACTACTGCCTGCCGATCCTCAAGCGCAATACGCACCAGTCGGCCCTGCTCGACGCCGCCACCAGCGGCAGCGAGAAGTTCTTCCTCGGCACCGACTCGGCGCCCCACGCCCAGCACGCCAAGGAAGCCGCCTGCGGCTGCGCCGGTTGCTACACCGCCTATGCGGCCATCGAGCTGTATGCCGAGGCGTTCGAGCAGCGTAATGCCCTGGACAAGCTCGAAGGGTTCGCCAGCCTGCACGGCCCGCGCTTCTACGGCCTGGCGCCGAACAGCGAGCGCATCACCCTGGTTCGCGAAGAGTGGACCGCCCCCGCCAGCCTGCCGTTTGGCGAGTTGTCCGTGATCCCGCTGCGCGCCGGTGAAAAACTGCGCTGGCGCCTGCTGGAGGAAACCCTGTGAGTGATGATCATTTCGACGACGAACTGGAAGGCAACGGTGCTTCAGGTGGCCCCCGCCACCCGATGGCCGCACGCTTTCGCGGCTACCTGCCAGTGGTCGTCGACGTAGAGACCGGTGGCTTCAACGCCGCCACCGACGCCCTGCTGGAAATCGCCGCGACCACCATCGGCATGGACGAAGATGGCTTCGTGTTCCCCGAGCACACCTACTTCTTCCGGGTCGAGCCGTTCGAAGGTGCCAACATCGAGGCAGCGGCCCTGGAGTTCACCGGGATCAAGCTCGATCACCCGCTGCGCATGGCAGTCAGCGAGGAAACCGCGCTGACCGACATCTTCCGCGGCGTACGCAAGGCACTCAAGGCCAACGGTTGCAAGCGGGCGATCCTGGTCGGCCACAACAGCAGCTTCGACCTCGGCTTCCTCAACGCCGCCGTGGCGCGCCTGGACATGAAGCGCAACCCGTTTCACCCGTTCTCCAGCTTCGACACCGCCAGCCTGGCCGGCCTCGCCTACGGCCAGACCGTACTGGCCAAGGCCTGCCAGGCCGCCGGTATCGATTTCGATGGTCGCGAGGCCCACTCGGCGCGCTACGACACCGAGAAGACCGCCGAGCTGTTCTGCGGCATCGTCAACCGCTGGAAGGAAATGGGCGGCTGGGAAGACTTCAACGACTGATCCCGCCCGAACGAATCGCGCCCATGAAAAAACCGGCCCTGAGGCCGGTTTTTTTGTCCGTGAAGCGGCGGCTTACAGCTTGCCGGCGTTCTCGGTCAGGTAGGCGGCAACGCCTTCTGGCGAGGCGTTCATGCCCTTGTCGCCTTTTTTCCAGTTGGCTGGGCAGACTTCGCCGTGCTCTTCGTGGAACTGCAGGGCGTCGACCAGACGGATCAGCTCTTCCATGTTACGGCCCAGTGGCAGGTCGTTGACGATCTGCGAGCGGACGATGCCCTTGTCGTCGATCAGGAAGGCGCCACGGAAAGCCACGCCGCCTTCGGACTCGACGTCGTAGGCCTGGGCGATTTCGTGCTTCAGGTCGGCAGCCATGGTGTACTTGACCTTGCCGATGCCGCCGTCGTTGATGGCGGTGTTGCGCCAGGCGTTGTGGGTGAAGTGCGAGTCGATGGACACGGCAACCACTTCGACGTTACGCGCCTGGAAGTCCGCCATGCGGTGGTCCAGGGCGATCAGCTCGGATGGGCAGACGAAGGTGAAGTCCAGCGGGTAGAAGAACACCAGGCCGTATTTGCCCTTGATGGCCGAGGACAGGGTGAAGCTGTCGACGATTTCGCCATTGCCCAGTACGGCCGGCACGGTGAAGTCGGGGGCTGGTTTGCCTACGAGTACGCTCATTGGATATCTCCTGGTGATAGTCACGTTCAGAACGAGGTCGGTGCAAGGATGCCCCCTTTAAGCGACAAGCCCATGACGCGACGACCTCGTGTCCTTGGAACCCACCATCATACACCGCGTTTTTTGACGCTCCTAAACGGTTTTTGCAAAGCCGTCCCCCTATGGCCCGCACGCCATTCGTCAGACGGTATTCGAATCGCCGAAATGCCCGCCCAAACCACTTTGACAATCATTCTCGTTAACATTAAGATCAACGGCAATCGAGTTCCAACCAGCGACGGTTCCCACCCTATGTACGTTTGCCTCTGCAATGGCGTTACCGACGGACAAATCCGCGATGCGATCTTCGAAGGCTGCTGCAGCTACCGTGAAGTACGCCAGGCGACCGGCGTTGCCAGCCAATGCGGCAAGTGTGCCTGCCTGGCCAAGCAGGTGGTGCGTGAAACGCTGACCGAACTGCAAAGCAGCCAGGCCGCCCTGCCCTATGCCGTAGAATTTTCTGCCGCATAAAACAGCGAATTTTAAGGAACCGGACTTGGTGTCCGGTTTTTTTATGTCCGCAATTCAATTGCTTAGCGGCATAACGCAGAATAAAAACATTCTTATTCCGATTAATTTTCATATATTATTCAATAACTTAGGTTTGACACTCGAAGTTGCCGGGATCAAACTCCGCCCTATAGACAGCGATTACAGGGCAGGACCCCATCATGCAAGGCGATAAAGTAGTCATCCAGCAGCTCAACAAGATCCTTGCCAATGAGCTGATCGCGATCAACCAGTACTTCCTGCACGCGCGGATGTATGAGGACTGGGGCCTGAACAAGCTGGGCAAGCACGAGTACCACGAGTCCATCGACGAGATGAAACACGCGGACAAGCTGATCAAGCGCATCCTGTTCCTGGAAGGCATCCCCAACGTACAGGATCTGGGCAAGCTGCTCATCGGCGAGCACACCCGGGAAATGCTTGAGTGCGACCTGAGGCTCGAACGACAAGGCCACAAGGATCTGAAGGAAGCGATTGCCTGCTGCGAGAAACACAATGACTTCGGCAGCCGCGAACTGCTGGAAGATATCCTCGAATCCGAAGAAGAGCATATCGACTGGCTGGAAACCCAGCTGGGCCTGATCGACAAGATCGGGCTTGAAAACTACCTGCAATCGCAGATGGGCGACGAGTAAAAACGTCACCCAATAAAAAGCCCCGCCCTCTTGTCGAGAGGCGGGGCTTTTTATTGGGCGTCAGAAACGGTGCGGTCAGGGCTTGCGCGCCAAGCGGCTGGCTTCGGCAAGCCCGACGCCGCCACCGCCGATCAGGCCTCGGTCTTGGCCGCGGCTTTCTGGGCAGCGTCCTTGATCAGGGTCTGCAGTTCGCCGTTGGCGAACATCTCGGCCATGATGTCGCTGCCGCCGACCAGTTCACCGGCTACCCACAGCTGCGGGAAGGTCGGCCAGTTGGCGTACTTGGGCAGGTTGGCGCGGATTTCCGGGTTCTGCAGGATGTCCACGTAGGCGAACTTCTCGCCACAACCCATGACCGCCTGCGCGGCTTTCGCGGAGAAGCCACACTGAGGGGCATTCGGCGAGCCTTTCATGTAAAGCAGAATGGTGTTGTTGGCAATCTGCTCTTTAATCGTTTCGATGATATCCATGGAACACCTCGGCAAAAACTTTCCGACTCGGTTGTCGGCACGGTGAGGCATTGTATCGGAAAGCCGAGCGCGCTGCTCGGTCTCCCCGATGATAATCGCATGAGCCTGGCCGCCTGTGGCCAGACAGCACGGCCCTCAAGCCGCGACCACCCGTACCGGTACGCCATTCAACGCCGCATTGCCCGATACCCGGTCCACCTGCCGCTCATCGGTCAGGTCATTGGCGCTGGAGCCCGGCTGGCCGCTGGCGATCGCCATCTGCACGCCCGGGCGCGCATGCCCCCAGCCATGGGGCAGGCTCACCACCCCCGGCATCATCTCGACGCTGGCAACCACCTCGACCTCGATCGTCCCGACCCGTGAACTGACCCGCACCCGCTGCCCGTCTTCGAGCCTGCGGCTGGCCAGGTCATCCGGGTGCATCAGTAACTGGTGCCGCGGCTTGCCCTTCACCAGGCGATGGTAATTGTGCATCCAGGAGTTGTTGCTGCGCACATGGCGGCGCCCGATCATCAACAACTCCCCCGCCTGCGGCAGCTGTTGCGCGGCAAAACGCTCCAGGTCGGCGAGAATTTCCGGTGGCGCGGCCCGAACACGCTGTTCGGGTGTCTTCAAGCGCTTGCCGAGGTTGGGCCTGAGCGCGCCAAGGTCGAGCCCGTGGGGGTGCTCGGCGAGCCGCTGTACCGACAGTTTGTACTCGGAGCCGTCGCCATAGCGCCCCAGGCGCAGGCCCATATCGATCATCTGCGCCGGTGGCAGCGTCGGCTTCAGTTCCTTGCCGGTACGGGCGGCAAACGCCCTGGCCAGGCCAACGAAGATCTCCCAGTCATGCAGGGCCCCTTCGGGCTTGGCCAGGATCGCCCGATTGAAGCGCGTGACGTTACGTACGGCGAACAGGTTGAACGTGGTGTCGTAGTGATCGTTCTCCAACGCCGAGGTCGACGGCAGGATCAGATCGGCGTACCGGGTGGTCTCGTTGATGTACAGGTCGATGCTGACCATGAACTCCAGACCGGCGAGCGCCTGTTCCAACTGTCGGCCATTGGGCGTCGACAGCACCGGGTTGCCGGCCACCGTCACCAGTGCCCGCACCTGCCCTTCGCCGGGCGTGAGCATTTCCTCGGCCAGCGCCGATACCGGCAACTCACCGCCATACTCCGGCAAGCCGGAAACCCGGCTCTGCCAACGATTGAAATGCCCGCCGCCGGTGGAGGCCACCAGATCCAGCGCCGGCTCGGTGCACAAGGCACCACCCACCCGGTCAAGATTGCCGGTCACCAGGTTGAGCAGTTGCACCAGCCAATGACAGAGAGTGCCGAAGGCCTGGGTGGAAACGCCCATCCGCCCATAGCAGACCGCCTTGTCCGCCGCGGCGAAATCCCGCGCCAACTGCCGGATCTGCTCGGCGGGGATGGCGCACAGCGGGCTCATCGCCTGCGCCGTGAACGGCGCCACTGCGGCCCGCACCTCATCCAGGCCGTCCACCGGCAGATGGCTGCCACGGGTCAGACCTTCCTCGAACAACGTGTTGAGCAGACCGAAAAGCAAGGCCGCATCGCCTCCCGGACGCACGAACAGGTGCTGGTCGGCGATGGCTGCGGTTTCACTGCGCCGCGGATCGACCACCACCAGCCTGCCGCCACGCGCCTGGATCGCCTTCAGGCGCTTCTCCACATCGGGCACGGTCATGATGCTGCCGTTGGAGGCCAATGGATTGCCACCGAGAATCAGCATGAAGTCGGTGTGATCGATGTCGGGAATCGGCAGCAGCAGTCCGTGGCCGTACATCAGGTAACTGCTCAGGTGCTGCGGCAACTGGTCGACCGAAGTCGCGGAGAAGCGGTTGCGGGTCTTGAGCAGCCCGAGGAAGTAGTTGCTGTGGGTCATCAGCCCGTAGTTATGCACACTCGGGTTGCCCTGGTAGGTCGCCACGGCATTCGGCCCATGCTGTTGCTGGATCGCGGCCAGGCGCTCCGCCACCAGATCGAAGGCCTGCTCCCAGCCGATCGGCTGCCATTGCTCACCCACCCTCAGCATCGGCTGGCGAAGGCGATCAGGGTCGTTCTGGATATCCTGCAACGCCACCGCCTTGGGGCAGATATGGCCACGACTGAACGTGTCCAGGGCATCCCCCTTGATCGAGGTGATTTGAACCTGATCGGCAGTGGTGGTGGTTTCGATGGTCAGGCCGCAAATGGCTTCGCACAGATGGCAGGCACGGTGGTGAAGAGTCTTGGTCATGGCCAGTCTCTGTCTTGTTCTGGGCAGCCCGACAGGCTGCGGAAACAGAACTATGGCCCGTGGCGGACAGGCCTGCCAGCGACGTTCGTCTTGTGAATCGGGGAGTATCAGGCGAGCCGATGGCGCCTGCGGGGATCAGGACAGGGGCAACCTGGGGGTGGACTGCATCTGGATTTCCTGGACGGTCTGGACCTGCTCGTGGGCCACCTGCACGCCGGTCAGCTCGCCGATCAAGCGCCAATGTTCGTCGAGGCCGGAGCTGATGGTGGCCATGCGATCGATCATTCGTCGTCCGGACGCACGCGTGACTTCGTCGTCACTGCGCAACAATTCGAAAGACATTGCGGTCACAGAGGCAGTCATATGCGTCAGCGCCTGTGCAGTCAGCCTTAGCAATTCCATGAGCTGTTGCTCTTTCGATTCCATTCCAAAGCCTCTGTGTGTCTGCAATGACACATTTATAACCTAGCCACATAGTTTAGGAAATGTTTCCGCTTTTGCCTGGCCACGCGAGCATGACCGCAAAAGATTCGACCACCGGTTCAGAAAACGACCCGCAGCCGCCTGCCGCCGCCGCGTCAATTGCCAAAGGCGGTGGCAGCCGTGTACAAATGGCACATTGCGATTATCGGTACCGGCTTGGAAAACTGTAGCAAAAAGCGCGGAAATAACCCTCGCGCCCTCGTTTCATCATTCCAAAACGAAGCCTCCTATTGGTATCACGCGACATTTTCTTATACGATCGCGTCTCCCCCTATTTCGTCGCCCCGTGCGGCTTACGCCGCAGGTCTCACCCGTTTTTCCGAAAAACCCGGTTTTGAGCATCTGCGGTCTGTTGCAAAAAGGTAGTCAATGATGAGCGCTAGGAACTTTCTCTCCCTGATGGATTGCACGCCCGCTGAACTGGCCGGGCTGATTCGTCGAGGCATCGAGCTGAAGGACCTGCGTGATCGAAGTGTCCTGTTCGAGCCGCTCAAGGGCCGTATTCTCGGGATGATCTTCGAGAAATCCTCGACACGTACCCGGGTCTCGTTCGAAGCCGGCATGATCCAGCTGGGCGGCCAGGCGATCTTCCTGTCGCCGCGCGACACCCAACTGGGCCGTGGCGAGCCCATCGGCGACAGCGCCATCGTGCTGTCGAGCATGCTCGACGTGGTCATGCTGCGCACGTTCAAGCACAGCACCCTGACCGAGTTCGCCGCCAACTCCCGCGTACCGGTGATCAACGGCCTGTCCGACGAACTGCACCCGTGCCAGTTGCTCGCCGACATGCAGACCTTCCTCGAACATCGCGGCTCGATCCAGGGCAAGACCGTGACCTGGATCGGCGACGGCAACAACATGTGCAACAGCTACATCGAAGCGGCGATCCAGTTCGACTTCCAACTGCGTATCAGTTGCCCCGAAGGCTACGACCCGAGCCCGGCGTTGCTGGCCCAGGCCGGCGAGCGGGTACGCCTGGTCCGCGACCCACGGGAAGCGGTGCGCGGTGCACATCTGGTCAGTACCGACGTCTGGACCTCCATGGGCCAGGAAGAGGAAACCGCCAAGCGCCTGGAGCTGTTCGCACCCCTGCAGGTCACCCGTGAACTGCTCGACCTGGCAGCCCCGGACGTCGTGTTCATGCATTGCCTGCCCGCCCACCGCGGCGAGGAAATCAGCGTCGACCTGCTCGACGACAAGCGCTCGGTCGCCTGGGACCAGGCCGAGAACCGCCTGCATGCGCAAAAGGCCCTGCTCGAGTTCCTGGTCAAGCCGGCGTACCGCCCTGCATGAGCCATTCGCTACTGCTGAATCTGCACGACCTGGTTTGCGGTTACCAGGACCAGCGAGTCGTGCAGAACCTCAACCTGCATCTCAATGCCGGCGACATCGGTTGCCTGCTGGGCCCTTCGGGTTGCGGCAAGACCACCACGCTGCGCGCCATTGCCGGTTTCGAGCCGGTCCACCAGGGCGAGATCCAGCTGGCCGGCGAGGTCATCTCCAGGGCCGGTTTCACCCTGGCCCCGGAGAAACGCCGAATCGGCATGGTATTCCAGGACTACGCGCTGTTTCCGCACCTGAGCGTCGCGCAGAACATCGCCTTCGGCATTCGCAGGCACCCGGACCTGGAGCGGATCACCGCCGAGTTGCTGGAGCTGGTGAACCTCAAGGGCCTGGGCCAGCGTTATCCCCATGAGCTTTCCGGTGGCCAGCAGCAACGGGTGGCCCTGGCCCGGGCGCTGGCACCGGAGCCGCAGTTGCTGCTGCTCGACGAACCCTTCTCCAACCTCGATGGCGAATTGCGCCGCAAGCTCAGTCACGAAGTCCGCGACATTCTCAAGCTGCGCGGCACCAGTGCGATCCTGGTCACCCATGATCAGGAAGAGGCCTTCGCCGTCAGCGATCATGTCGGGGTCTTCAAGGAAGGTCGGCTGGAGCAGTGGGATACGCCCTATAACCTCTATCACGAGCCGGCGTCGCCATTCGTCGCCAGCTTTATCGGCCAGGGCTACTTCATCCGCGGGCAGTTGCAGACGCACGAATCGGTGCAGACCGAACTGGGTGTGCTGCGTGGCAACCGCGCCTATGCCTGGCCGGCGGGCACGGCGGTGGATGTACTGCTGCGCCCGGACGACATCGTCCCGGCGCCGAAAAGTTCGCTGAAGGCACGGGTCACCAGCAGGACGTTCCTCGGTGCCGCGACCCTCTATCGCCTGCAATTGCCCAGCGGCAGCCAACTGGAGTCGATCTTCCCCAGCCATGCCGATCACCAGCCGGGCGAGGAAGTCGGGATCCGCGTGGCCGCCGAGCACCTGGTGCTGTTTCAGGCCTAGGTCGCGTCATCGTTCTTCGCGGGCAAGCCCGCTCCCACAGGGACTTGCGCGTTTTTCGCGAGCAAGCGGCCACAACGCCGCTCTGCCGACTCAGACCAGTGTCAGCCGCCCACTGGCCACCAGGGTGGCCTGGCCGCCGATCTTCACCCGCTCGCCTTCCAGCCGGCAGAACAGCTCCCCGCCCCGCGGCGAACACTGATAGGCCGTCAGCGCAGTCTTGTCCAGGCGCTGCGCCCAGTAGGGAATCAGCGCGCAATGGGTCGAGCCGGTAACCGGATCCTCGTTGATACCGATGGCCGGGGCGAAATAGCGCGAGACGAAATCATGCCGCTCGCCCGGCGCGGTGACGATCACGCCCGGCCAGGGCAGCCTGGCCACCGCCGCCCAGTCAGGCGTGCAGTCGCGCACGGCCTGTTCGGAGGGCAGCACCACGAACAACTCATTGGCCCCCAGTACATCGATCACCGGCGTACCGAGTGCCCGTTCGACCTCGACGGTGACACCGACTCCACCTGGCACCCTCACCGGGAAATCCAGCCACAGCCGATCAGCCTCACGACTGACACTCAGTGCACCGGCCTTGCAGACGAACTCGAGGGTCTCCTGCCGTTCGCCGTAGACCTCGAACAATACGAATGCGCTGGCCAGGGTGGCATGGCCGCAGAGCGGCACTTCGGTGGTCGGGGTGAACCAGCGGATACGCCAGGCAGCGCCCTCGCGGACCAGAAAGGCGGTTTCCGCCAGATTATGCTCGGCGGCGATTTTCTGCATCAACTCATCGGCCAGCCAGGTGTCGAGCCGATAGACCATCGCCGGATTGCCGCTGAAGGGCCGTTCGCTGAAAGCATCGACCTGGTGAAATTCAAGCTGCATGACGTCCTCTCTCTCCTTGTCCAAGAGCGTCAGTGTGCTCGTTCCCCCCATCGTCGCCCAGTGACAGAACCGCTGAATTTACGCCATACAGACCGCTCAGGCGCGGCCGATGTCCGCGAACTTCGCCTGGGTATGCTCGGCCAGCAGCGCCGGGGCCAGCTCGACCTCCAGACCACGGCGTCCGGCACTGACGAAGATGGTCGCGAAACCCTGGGCGCTCTGGTCGATGAACGTGCGCAAGCGCTTCTTCTGCCCCAACGGGCTGATGCCACCGAGTAGATAGCCCGTCGCCCGCTGGGCGGCAGCCGGGTCGGCCATCTCGACTTTCTTCACCCCGGCGGCGTGGGCCAGAGCCTTCAGATCCAGACTTCCGACGACCGGTACCACCGCCACCAGCAATTCGGCTTTTTCGCTGCTCGCCAGCAACGTCTTGAACACCTGGGCCGGCGCGAGCGCGAGCTTTTCCGCGGCCTCCAGGCCATAGGAGGCGGCTTTCGGATCATGTTCGTAACTGTGCACACGATGTTCGGCACGAACTTTTTTCGCAGATCCAAGGCAGGCGTCATGATCAATCCTGGCAGACGGGTAGGTAAGCGCGGATTTTAGGTCATCCCTGCGCAAAAGGCTCTATTGGCGGCACGAAACCCTCTAGTTCAAGGGTCAGAAATCTCAGGAGGCACCTGCAAGCTCGCCATATTCCTACAAGCCAAACAACCTCATTCACTCAATCAATAGTCACAATGTGGATAACCGTTCACTTTCGACCTTTGACAGCAGTGTTTCTTGTCTATATTTTTTCGAATCTGAAGATCATAGTCCTAATCCAGCAATACCCAGCGGTAAGTCGACTTCAGGGATGGGGATCCCCGACAGTCGATGTGAAGACCACGCCAACCACCGGGTCTGGCGTCACACAACAACAAAAATCGAGGTATCCAATGACTACCGCTCTGAAACAACCATCGCTATCGGGACAATGCATTGCCGAATTCCTCGGGACTGCCCTGCTGATTTTCTTCGGCACCGGCTGCGTCGCCGCGCTCAAGGTCGCGGGTGCCAGTTTTGGCCTGTGGGAAATCAGCATCATCTGGGGGGTCGGCGTGAGCATGGCGATCTACCTGACCGCCGGCGTTTCCGGTGCGCATCTCAACCCGGCCGTCAGCATTGCGCTGTGCCTGTTCGCCGACTTCGAAAAACGCAAACTGCCGTTCTACATCATCGCCCAGATCGCCGGCGCCTTCTGCGCGGCTGCGTTGGTTTACACGCTTTACAGCAACCTGTTCTTCGATTTCGAACAGGCTCACCACATGGTTCGCGGTTCGCAAGCCAGCCTGGAGCTGGCCTCGGTGTTCTCCACCTACCCGAATGCCGCCCTGACCACGGCCCAGGCCTTCCTGGTCGAAGTGGTGATCACCGCCATCCTGATGGGCGTGATCATGTCCCTGACCGACGACAACAACGGCCTGCCCAACGGCCCGCTGGCGCCCCTGCTGATCGGTCTGCTGATCGCGGTGATCGGTAGCGCCATGGGCCCACTGACCGGCTTCGCGATGAACCCGGCACGGGATTTCGGGCCCAAGCTGATGACCTTCGTTGCCGGCTGGGGTGAAATAGCCTTCACTGGCGGGCGCGACATTCCGTACTTCCTGGTTCCGATCTTCGCGCCGATTCTCGGTGCCAGCCTCGGGGCCGCCCTTTATCGCGGGATGATCGCCCGCCACCTGCCCAGCACCACCGCCGTAGAGGAAGAGCCTGCGACCGCTGCCAAGAAGGTTCGCGCTTCCTGATCCACCGCGTCACGCCAGACCCGGCGGGTATCGTCTTCCCTTGATGGGACCCGCCTGAACATTTTTCCCTATACCAGTCCAAGGCAATCGAAAATGACCGACATTCAGAATAAGAACTACATCATTGCCCTCGATCAGGGTACGACCAGCTCCCGGGCGATCATCTTCGACCGCGACGCCAACGTGGTCTGCACCGCCCAACGCGAATTCCAGCAACACTACCCGCAAGCCGGCTGGGTCGAGCACGACCCGATGGAAATCTTCGCCACCCAGAGCGCAGTGATGGTCGAGGCCCTGGCACAAGCCGGCCTGCACCATGACCAGGTCGCCGCCATCGGTATCACCAACCAGCGCGAAACCACCGTGGTCTGGGACAAGACCACCGGCCGGCCGATCTACAACGCCATCGTCTGGCAATGCCGCCGCAGCACCGAGATCTGCCAGCAGCTCAAGCGCGACGGGCATGAAGACTACATCCGCGAAACCACCGGCCTGGTCACCGACCCCTACTTCTCCGGCACCAAGCTCAAGTGGATCCTCGACAACGTCGAAGGCAGCCGCGAGCGTGCGCGCAATGGCGAGCTGCTGTTCGGCACCATCGACAGCTGGCTGATCTGGAAATTCACCGGCGGCAAGACCCACGTCACCGACTACACCAACGCCTCGCGCACCCTGCTCTTCAATATCCACACCCTGGAGTGGGATTCGAAGATGCTGGAAATCCTCGACATTCCGCGGGAAATGCTGCCGCAAGTGAAGTCCTCCTCGGAAATCTACGGTCGCACCAAGAGCGGCATCGCCATCGGCGGTATCGCCGGCGACCAGCAGGCCGCACTGTTCGGCCAGATGTGCGTGGAGCCGGGCCAGGCCAAGAACACCTACGGCACCGGTTGCTTCCTGCTGATGAACACCGGCACCAAGGCGGTGAAATCCAACCACGGCATGCTCACCACCATCGCCTGCGGCCCCCGCGGCGAAGTGGCCTATGCCCTGGAAGGCGCGGTGTTCAACGGCGGTTCCACCGTGCAGTGGCTGCGTGACGAGCTGAAGATCGTCAACGACGCCTACGACACCGAATACTTCGCCAACAAGGTCAAGGACAGCAACGGCGTCTACCTGGTCCCGGCCTTCACCGGCCTGGGAGCCCCGTACTGGGACCCCTATGCCCGTGGCGCGCTGTTCGGCCTGACCCGTGGCGTGAAGGTCGACCACATCATCCGTGCTGCCCTGGAGTCGATCGCCTACCAGACCCGCGACGTGCTCGACGCCATGCAGCAGGATGCCGGCGAACGCCTCAAGGCCCTGCGCGTAGACGGCGGCGCGGTTGCCAACAACTTCCTGATGCAGTTCCAGGCCGACATCCTCGGCACCCAGGTCGAACGCCCGCAAATGCGTGAAACCACTGCCCTCGGTGCCGCCTACCTGGCCGGCCTGGCCTGCGGCTTCTGGGGCAGCCTGGAAGAGTTGCGCGGCAAGGCGGTCATCGAGCGCGAGTTCGAACCGCAACTGGCCGAAGCCGAGAAGGAAAAACTCTACGGTGGCTGGAAAAAGGCCGTGAGCCGTACCCGCGACTGGGAACCGCACGAAGAGAGCCACTGAGTCGGATGAGCCGGGTTTAAGGGCCCATTCGAGGGCAAGCCCCGCTCCTGCAGGACTCGTGTCGTGTACGACACCGTTTTCTGTAGGAGCGTGGCTTGCCCGCGAATACGGCTCCACGCTTGACCACAATCACGCAATCCCCCCGCAACAATCCAGTCGTATCCGACTGCCCACGCCGAGCGACCGGCACTCGCCCGGTTTGCGACCTGAGAATCGTTTCAGCGGCCCTGCAAGTGGCAGACCGGTTCTTCCTGCGGCATCATGGTGGAATTTGTATGGCAGCCCAAAGGACGCCCCATGAATCTGCCTCCCCGCCAGCAGCAAATCCTCGAGCTGGTCCGCGAACGCGGCTATGTCAGCATCGAGGAAATGGCCCAGCTGTTCGTCGTGACCCCGCAAACCATCCGCCGCGATATCAATCAGTTGGCGGACTCCAACCTGTTGCGCCGCTACCACGGCGGAGCCGCCTATGACTCCAGCGTGGAAAACACCGCCTACGCCATGCGCGCCGACCAGATGCGCGACGAAAAGCAGCGGATCGCCGAGTCCATCGCCCGGCAGATTCCCGATCATGCCTCGCTGTTCATCAATATCGGTACCACCACCGAGTCGATTGCCCGCGCCCTGCTCAATCACAATCACCTGAAGATCATCACCAACAATCTGCACGTGGCGTCGATCCTCAGCGCCAAGGACGACTTCGAAGTGCAACTGGCCGGCGGCAACGTCCGTCGCGACGGTGGCGTGGTGGGTCAGGCCAGTGTCGACTTCATCAATCAGTTCAAGGTCGACTTCGCCCTTGTGGGCATCAGCGGCATCGACGAGGACGGCAGCCTGCTGGATTTCGACTATCAGGAAGTGCGGGTGTCCCAGGCGATCATCGCCAACGCCCGCCAGGTCATCCTGGCCGCCGACTCCAGCAAGTTCGGCCGCAATGCCATGGTGCGCCTGGGCCCGATCACCCTGATCGACTGCCTGGTCACCGACCAGGCCCCGGTTCCGGCCCTGGCGCAACTGCTCAACCAGCACAAGATCCGCCTCGACGTAGTCTGATCGGCTGCCACATCCCTGCCCCGGCAGAGCCCGGGACACTGACAACCGCTGCGGGAGCTGGCTTGCCCGCGAAGGGCCAGCGCAGCCCCTCAGAGCTGCGCGCGCAAGCCCGCTACCGCACTACCCTCCCCACGCCGCCTCGATGTTCGATAATTTTCCTTTCAGACCTTTCTGATGAATTTTTTCAATCGGAAGCGGGTAGCTGCGTGCGTACATATCAGCTAATATTTTCGAAAATGAACATAAATGTTCGAATTCAAATATAGCAACCGCCATGCGAGGCTCGCCGATGACTTCCACCACCTTGCCTGCACCACCCCTTGCCGAGATCTATGACATCGCCGTGATTGGCGGTGGCATCAATGGTGTCGGGATTGCCGCGGACGCAGCCGGTCGCGGTCTTTCGGTGTTCCTTTGCGAAAAGGACGACCTGGCCAGCCACACCTCGTCGGCCAGCAGCAAGCTGATCCATGGCGGCCTGCGCTACCTGGAACACTATGAGTTCCGCCTGGTGCGCGAAGCCCTGGCCGAACGGGAAGTCCTGCTGGCCAAGGCCCCGCACATCGTCAAGCCGATGCGTTTCGTCCTGCCGCATCGCCCGCACCTGCGTCCGGCCTGGATGATTCGCGCCGGCCTGTTCCTCTATGACCACCTGGGCAAACGCGAAAAGCTTGCCGGTTCGCGCAGCCTCAAGTTCGGCGCCGACAACCCGCTCAAGGCGGAAATCGGCAGGGGCTTCGAATACTCCGACTGCTGGGTCGACGACGCTCGCCTGGTGGTGCTCAACGCCATGGCTGCCCGGGAGAAGGGTGCGCATATCCACACCCGCACCCGTTGCACCAGCGCCCGCCGTGCCAAGGGCCTGTGGCACCTGGAGATGGAGCGCGCCGATGGCGCACGCTTCTCGATCCAGGCCAAGGCCCTGGTGAACGCGGCCGGCCCCTGGGTCGCCAAGTTCATCAAGGATGACCTGAAGCTCGACTCGCCCTACGGCATCCGCCTGATCCAGGGCAGCCACCTGATCGTGCCTCGGCTGTATGAAGGCGAACACGCGCATATCCTGCAGAACGAGGACCAGCGCATCGTGTTCACCATCCCCTACCTGGACCGTTTCACGCTGATCGGCACCACCGACCGCGAATACCAGGGCGACCCGGCCAAGGTGGCGATCACCGAGGCGGAAACCGACTACCTGTTGAAGGTGGTCAATGCGCACTTCAAGAAACAACTGGCCCGTGGCGATATCCTGCACAGCTATTCCGGCGTGCGCCCGCTGTGCAACGACGAATCCGACAACCCGTCGGCAGTGACCCGCGACTACACCCTGGCGCTGTCGGGCAATACCGAGGAAGCCCCACTGCTGTCGGTGTTCGGTGGCAAGCTGACCACCTACCGCAAGCTGGCCGAGTCGGCGATGAGCCAGTTGGCCCCGTTCTTCACCCAGATGCGGCCGAGTTGGACCGCTGCCTCGACCCTGCCCGGTGGCGAAGACATAACCACGCCACAGGCCCTGGCCGAGGCGATCCGCAAACGCTTCGACTGGGTGCCGAGCGAAATCGCCCGGCGCTGGGCCAGCACCTACGGCAGCCGTGCCTGGCGCCTGCTGGAAGGCGTACAGACGCTCGGCGACCTCGGCGAACACCTTGGCGCTGGCCTCTACAGCCGTGAAGTCGATTACCTGTGCAGTGAAGAATGGGCGACCGCCGCCCAGGACATTCTCTGGCGGCGCAGCAAGCTGGGGCTGTTCACCAGCCCTGAGCAGCAGCAGAAACTGCAGGACTACCTGGACAAGGTCGAGCAGGCGCGCAGCAAGATCGAGGCGGCCTGACTTTCCTGCCTGGGCTGCTTCAGGATTCCGGGCAGGGCGGCCGGCCTATTCGCGGGCAACCGAGCGTCGGCCGGCCGCTCCTGCGGTTCATGGGGCTCCAGAAACCGGGGTCGGGATCGGTAGGAGCGGCGCACCGCCGCGAATAGCGCCCCCGCTCCCCCCTCTACCATTCGGTTTTCCGAACGCCCGTTCGGCCAGCATTCGGCGAACCGGACGCCAGTCCCTTCCCCCTTCGCTCGAAAACCACAAAAAACCCTTACAAATCAATAGATAAGCCCACATCGCCGGGTGTGGCACGAGTCGTGCTCTATACTTCCATTACCGAATGCTCACTCAGCCCCTTGGGCCCTGCGGGCCGTTCGCAGTACCCGAGCCGACTGAAAGGCTCCATAAGAAAAACAATCTCGAGGAAAGTAACCGATGCGCATCGTTCCCCACATCCTGGGCGCCGCAATCGCTGCCGCTCTGATCAGCACTCCAGTTTCCGCTGCCGAACTGACCGGCACCCTGAAGAAGATCAAAGAGTCCGGGACCATCACCCTAGGCCATCGCGACAGTTCCATTCCGTTTTCCTACATCGCTGATGCTTCCGGCAAGCCGGTCGGCTACTCCCACGATATCCAGCTGGCCATCGTCGAAGGTATCAAGAAAGACCTGAACCTGCCTGACCTGAAGGTCAAGTACAACCTGGTCACCTCCCAGACCCGTATCCCGCTGGTGCAGAACGGCACCGTCGACGTCGAGTGCGGCTCCACCACCAACAACGCCGAACGCGCCCAGCAGGTCGATTTCTCGGTCGGTATCTTCGAGATCGGTACCCGCCTGCTGTCGAAGAAGGACTCCACCTACAAGGACTTCGCCGACCTCAAGGGCAAGAACGTGGTGACCACCGCCGGTACCACTTCCGAGCGCATCCTCAAGGCGATGAACGCCGACAAGCAGATGGGCATGAACGTCATCTCCGCCAAGGACCACGGCGAGTCCTTCCAGATGCTCGAAGGCGGCCGTGCCGTGGCCTTCATGATGGACGACGCACTGCTGGCCGGCGAAATGGCCAAGGCCAAGAAGCCGACCGACTGGGAAGTGACCGGTACTCCACAGTCCTACGAAATCTATGGCTGCATGGTCCGCAAGGACGACCCGGCGTTCAAGAAAGCCGTGGATGACGCCATCGTGGGCCTCTACAAGTCCGGCGAGATCAACAAGATCTACGACAAGTGGTTCACCCAGCCGATTCCGCCAAAAGGCCTGAACCTGCAGTTCCCGATGAGCAAGGAGCTCAAGGCCCTGATCGAGAATCCGAACGACAAGCCAGCGCCGGATGCAAAGATCTGAGTCACGGCTAACCTGACTTCCCGGGGCCGCCAGCACGGCCCGGGAAGTCTGTTGAACACCTGCTGTACTGGCTTCTTCTGAATCGAACTGGAACAACACTCGGACCGCGAGCGGTACCGGTGTGCCCGACAGACACTGGCGGGCGGGGCGGAGTCCCGGGAAGCACGTGCTCGTACATCGATCGACCTGAGGGGAGACCCGAATGAATTACAACTGGGATTGGGGCGTGTTCTTCAAGACCACCGGCGTGGGCAGCGAGACCTATCTCGACTGGTTCATCTCCGGGCTGGGCTGGACCATCGCGATCGCCATCGTGGGCTGGATCATTGCATTGGTCCTGGGTTCCATACTCGGCGTGATGCGCACCGTACCCAACCGTCTGGTAGCCGGTATCGCGACCTGCTACGTGGAATTGTTCCGCAACGTGCCACTGCTGGTGCAACTGTTCATCTGGTACTTCCTGGTACCCGACCTGCTGCCGCCGAACCTGCAGGAATGGTTCAAGCAGGACCTGAACCCGACCACCTCGGCCTACATCAGCGTGGTGATCTGCCTCGGCCTGTTCACCGCCGCACGGGTCTGCGAACAGGTGCGCACCGGTATCCAGGCGCTGCCCCGCGGCCAGGAATCGGCAGCCCGCGCCATGGGCTTCAAGCTGCCGCAGATCTACTGGCACGTGCTGCTGCCCCAGGCCTACCGGATCATCATTCCGCCGCTGACCTCGGAATTCCTCAACATCTTCAAGAACTCGTCCGTCGCCTCGCTGATCGGCCTGATGGAACTGCTCGCGCAGACCAAGCAGACCGCCGAGTTCTCCGCCAACCTGTTCGAAGCCTTCACCCTGGCGACGCTGATCTACTTCACCCTGAACATGAGCCTGATGCTGCTCATGCGCCTGGTCGAGAAGAAAGTCTCGGTGCCCGGCCTGATCTCCGTGGGGGGTAAATAATGGAATTCGATTTCAGCGACATCGTCCCGGCCATCCCCGGCCTGTGGAACGGCATGCTGATGACTCTGCAACTGATGGCCCTGGGCGTCGTCGGCGGGATCATCATCGGCACCCTGCTGGCACTCATGCGCCTGTCCCACAACAAGCTGCTGTCGGCGATCGCCGGTGCCTACGTCAACTATTTCCGCTCGATCCCGCTGCTGCTGGTGATCACCTGGTTCTACCTGGCGGTACCGTTCGTGCTGCGCTGGATCACCGGCGAAGACACGCCGATCGGTGCATTCACCTCCTGTATCGTCGCCTTCATGATGTTCGAGGCGGCGTACTTCTGTGAAATCGTCCGGGCCGGCGTACAGTCGATTCCCAAGGGCCAGATGGGCGCCGCCCAGGCACTGGGCATGGGCTATGGCCAGACCATGCGCCTGATCATCCTGCCCCAGGCCTTCCGCAAGATGACCCCGCTGCTGCTGCAGCAAAGTATCATCCTGTTCCAGGACACCTCGCTGGTCTACACCGTGGGCCTGGTGGACTTCCTCAACTCGGCACGCTCGAGCGGCGATATCGTCGGCCGTTCCAACGAGTTCCTGATTTTCGCCGGCCTGGTCTACTTCACAATCAGCTTCGCCGCCTCGCTGCTGGTCAAGCGTCTGCAAAAAAGGTTTGCCGTATGATCTCTATCAAGAACGTCAACAAGTGGTATGGCGACTTCCAAGTGCTGACCGATTGCAGCACCGAAGTCAAAAAGGGTGAAGTGGTGGTGGTCTGCGGCCCGTCGGGCTCGGGCAAGTCGACCCTGATCAAGTGCGTCAACGCCCTGGAACCGTTCCAGAAAGGCGACATCGTGGTCGACGGCACCTCCATCGCCGACCCGAAGACCGATCTGCCGAAACTGCGCTCGCGAGTGGGCATGGTGTTCCAGCACTTCGAGCTGTTCCCGCACTTGACCATCACCGAGAACCTGACCATCGCGCAGATCAAGGTGCTGGGCCGCAGCAAGGAAGAAGCCACCAAAAAAGGCCTGCAACTGCTCGATCGCGTCGGCCTGTCGGCCCATGCGCACAAGCATCCCGGCCAGCTCTCCGGCGGCCAGCAGCAGCGCGTGGCGATCGCCCGGGCGCTGGCGATGGACCCGATCGTCATGCTGTTCGACGAACCGACCTCGGCCCTCGACCCGGAAATGGTCAACGAAGTGCTCGACGTGATGGTCCAGCTGGCCCAGGAAGGCATGACCATGATGTGCGTGACCCACGAGATGGGCTTCGCCCGCAAGGTCGCCAGCCGTGTGATCTTCATGGACCAGGGCAAGATCATCGAAGACTGCAACAAGGAAGAGTTCTTCGGCGACATCAGCGCCCGCTCCGACCGTGCGCAGCACTTCCTCGAGAAAATCCTGCAGCACTGACAGGGCCGGACCGCAGTATCCGCGGACTGCGCAGTCTTGTGGGAGCGGGCTTGCCCGCGAAGCCTTCAGCGCACTCGCTGCCCTCGCGGGCAGCAGCGCCGCTCCCGCCAAGACGATCTGGTTGACCCAAGGCATCTGTGATGAAATGCGACCCCAATCTCTATCGTGCGACGCCGCCATCACTCGCCGTGAAACCCCGCCTGATCCGTCACCTGTTCCTGCCGCCGCTGATCATCCTGCTGATGATCGGCCTCGGCTATGCCGGCTATCGCATCAGCGAGCACTACGGCATCCGCACCCTCAGCGAAAATGGCCAGCGCGCACTGGAACTGCATGCGCGCACCGTCGAAAGCGAACTGAGCAAGTACACCTACCTGCCCAGCCTGCTGGAACTTGAGTCCAGCGTCTCGGACCTGCTGCGCGAGCCCGACGCCGACCATCGCCAGACCGTCAACGAATACCTCGAAGGCCTCAACCGCCGCAGCCGCAGCCGGGCGATCTATGTGCTGGACACCTCCGGCCGGGTGCTGGCCACCAGCAACTGGCGCGACAGCGACAGTTACCTCGGCGAAGACCTGTCGTTCCGCGCCTATTTCCAGGACGCCGTACGCGGCCAGCCGGGACGCTTCTACGGCATCGGCAGCACCCTCGGCGAACCCGGCTACTACCTGGCCCACGGCCTTGAGGAACAAGGCAAGATCATCGGCGTGGCCGTGATCAAGGTGCGCCTCGAAGCCCTTGAGGAACGCTGGCAGCGTGCCCGGCTGGAAGCCTTCGTCAGCGACGAGAACGGCATCATCATTCTCTCCAGCGACCCGAGCCGACGCCTCAAGTCGGTCCGCCCGCTCAGCTCGGAGACCAAGGATCGCCTGGCGCGCAGCCTGCAATACTACTGGTGGCCGCTCAACGAGCTGCAGCCGCTGGCCCGCGAACGCCTCGGCGATGGCGTCGAGACCCTGACCTTCCCCGCCAACCCCGACCTGGTCAAGGACGGCGACAATGTCAGTTACCTGGCCCAGACCCGCCAGTTGGCCGACACCCCCTGGAACTTCACCCTGCTCACGCCCTTGCAGGACCTGCGGCGGGAAGCGGCCAACCAGGGCATCCTGGTCGCGGTGGCCTTTGCCCTGGTGGCGTTCCTGCTGATCGCCTGGAACGAGCGGCGCAAGGTGCTCGCCACCCGCCTGGCCGCACGGGAAGCCCTGCAGGAGGCCAACAACCAGCTGGAACGACGCATCACCGAACGCACCGCCGACCTGCGCGCCAGCAACGACCGGCTCAAGGACCAGATCCGCGAGCGGCGCCAGGCCGAGGAAACCCTGCGCCGGGCCCAGGATGAACTGGTGCAGGCCGGCAAGCTGGCCGCCATCGGCCAGATGTCCACCAGCATCGCCCACGAGCTGAACCAGCCCCTGGCGGCCTTGCGTACCCTGTCCGGCAACACCATTCGGTTTCTCGAACGCGGCGAGCTGGAGGTGGCCAGCACCAACCTGCGCACCATCAACGACCTGATCGACCGCATGGGCCGCATCACCGCCAGCCTGCGCGCCTTTGCCCGCCGGGGCGATGACAAGGGCGAGGCCAACCTGGGCAAATCCATCGATGCCGCCCTGCAGTTGTTGAGCGGCCGCATCGAGGCCATGCACCTGGAAATCCACCGCGACCATGACGACGTCCAGCTGGCGATCGATCCGACCCGCCTGGAGCAGATCCTGGTCAACCTGTTCGGCAACGCCCTCGACGCCATGCAGGCGCAGCCGTTGCCGGAACTGTGGCTGGAGGGCGACTTCGCCGAAGGCAAGTACCGCCTGCAAGTGCGCGATAACGGCCACGGCATTGGCCTGGAAGCGCGCAAGCACCTGTTCGAACCCTTTTTCACCACCAAGCCCGGCGCACAAGGCCTCGGCCTGGGCCTGACGCTCTCGGCGAGCCTGGCGGCGGCGGCCGGCGGCAACCTGGGCGTGGAGCACCCGGCCAGCGGCGGCACCGCCTTCGTCCTCCATCTACCGCGGGTCATCCCTGCCAAGGCCGAGCCGATATGAACAACGACCTGACCGTCCTGATCGTCGAAGACGATCCCCATGTACTGCTCGGCTGCCAGCAGGCGCTGTCCCTCGAAGACATTCCCTGCGAAGGTGTCTCCAGCGCCGAAGCGGCCCTGGAACGGGTCGGCGACAACTTTCCCGGTATCGTCATCAGCGATATCCGCTTGCCGGGCATCGACGGCCTGGAACTGCTGACCCGCCTCAAGGCCCGCGACCGCAGCCTGCCGGTGGTGCTGATCACCGGCCACGGCGATATCTCCATGGCGGTCGGGGCGATGCGCAACGGTGCCTACGACTTCATGGAAAAACCCTTCTCGCCCGAACGCCTGGTCGAGGTCGCCCGCCGCGCCCTGGAACAACGTGGCCTGTCGCGGGAAGTCTGGTCGCTGCGCCGGCAACTGGCCGAGCGCGACAGCCTGGAAGGGCGGATCATCGGTCGCTCGCCGGCGATGCAGAACCTGCGGGAGCTGATCGCCAACGTCGCCGACACATCGGCCAACGTGCTGATCGAAGGTGAAACCGGTACCGGCAAGGAACTGGTCGCCCGCTGCCTGCATGACTTCAGCCGGCGCCAGTCGCAACAGTTCGTCGCCCTCAACTGCGGTGGCCTGCCGGAAAACCTCTTCGAGAGCGAGATCTTCGGTCACGAGGCCAACGCCTTCACCGGCGCCGGCAAGCGGCGGATCGGCAAGATCGAGCACGCCCACGGCGGCACGCTGTTTCTCGATGAAGTGGAAAGCATGCCGATCCCGCTGCAGATCAAGCTGCTGCGGGTCCTGCAGGAACGCACCCTGGAGCGCCTGGGCTCGAACCAGAGCGTCGCGGTGGACTGCCGGGTGATCGCCGCGACCAAATCCGACCTCGACGAACTGGGCAAGGCCGGCGAGTTCCGCAGCGACCTCTACTACCGCCTGAACGTGGTGACCCTGGAACTGCCGCCACTGCGCGAACGGCGCGAGGACATCCTGCAACTGTTCGAACACTTCCTGCAGCAGTCGTCGCTGCGTTTCGATCGTACCGCGCCGGAGCTGGACAACCAGACCCTGTCGAGCCTGATGAGCCACGACTGGCCGGGCAACGTACGCGAACTGCGCAACGTCGCCGAGCGCTTCGCCCTCGGCCTGCCGGCCTTCAAGAAGCCCGGCGCACAGAGCGCTGGCGGCCTGGGTTTCGCCGAAGCGGTGGAAGCCTTCGAGCGCAACCTGCTCAACGAAGCCCTGCAACGCAGTGGCGGCAACCTGACCCAGGCCAGCCAGGAACTGGGCATGGCCAAGACCACCCTGTTCGACAAGGTGAAGAAGTACGGTTTGAGTCACTGACAGCCGCCTGCTGATCAAGGCGGCGCTCCCATGACGGCGGCACAGCTGTCTGGCCCGCCCTTTGCATTTCCCCGCCAAAGCCCGAAACACCTGCCCTCCAGCCTGGGCAGGGCATCCGATGCACGGGCGCTGCCACGGGAAAAACGACGTTTTGAACATCTTAGATCTCGACCACAGCCTCACGGTCCAGGCGCCGATCCGCAACCTGCTCGACAGTGGTCGCGCGCGGCGCCTGGACCTGCTCGACCTCGGCCCGAAACTGCGTCTGTGGACCACCGAACGCCAGTACCGGCGCTTCACCGAACGCCTGCGCCAGCTCGTCGCGCCAGCGGCAGGCAAGCCACAGATCATCTTCGTCGGCTCCGGCGACTACCATCACCTGACCCCGGCCTTCCTCGACAACCTGCCGGAACCGGTCAGCCTGATCCACTTCGACAACCACCCCGACTGGGTCCACCTGGCCCCGCGCCGGCACTGCGGCTCGTGGGTCAACCGCGCACTCAAGCTGCCGAACATCCAGCGCATCGTCACCCTCGGCCCCTGCAGCGAGGACCTCGATACCCCGCAACTGCGCGGTGGCAACCTCGGCGCCCTGCGCCGCGGCGTCCTGCAGCTGTTCCCCTGGCAGCACGCGCCGTCCAAGGTCTGGGGGCGGATCGGCGACGGTGCCGGCCACCAGCAGCAGGAGAACCAGTTGCACTGGCGCAACCTGGCCGACGAGCACTGGCCGGACTTCCTCGAACAACTGATCCAGAGCCTGCCCACCGAAGCGATCTGGATCACCATCGACAAGGACGTGCTGGCCAGCGAGGATGCCGCCACCAACTGGGACCAGGGCGGCATGCGCCTGACCCACCTGCTCGACGCCCTCCGCGCCCTGGCGGCGCGCAAACGCGTGCTGGGCATCGATATCTGCGGCGAGTTCGCCCAGCCGGCCTTCAGCAACGCCTTCAAGCGCTGGGAAGCCAGGTCCGACCAGCCGCCGGCCGAACGCTGGAGCGCGGCCGACCTGCAACGCAACGCGACCACCAACCAGGCATTGATCTCGCTGTTCGAGGAGCTGTTTCCGTGACCCTGACCGTTGTTCTACTGGTGGCCTTCTCCATTGTCCTCGACGTGGTCGGCCAACTCTGCTTCAAGATCGGCCTGGACCGCCTGCCGGAGCTGGAAGGCGGCTTTCGCCTGAACGCCTTCTGGGGCCAGGTATTCAACGCACCGCTGCTGTGGTGCGGGATCGGTGCCTATGCCGTGGAATTCCTGGTCTGGCTCGAGGCCCTGTCCCGGGCGCCATTGAGCCTGCTGTTCCCAGCCGCCGCGCTGGGCTACTGCGGGGTGGTGCTGGCCGGCAAGGTGGTGCTGGGGGAAACCGTCAGCCGCCGTCGCTGGATGGGCACCCTGGTGATCACCCTGGGCGTCATGCTGGTTGCCATCGCTGGCAGTTGAGAGTTGAAGGAACCTGATTATGAGTAATGTCAAACACATCGACTGGCTTCACGGCCGCCTGGGCACCATCGTCCTCTGGGCCCTGCTGATCCTCTTCGAAAGTGCTGGCCAGATCGCCACCAAGGTCGGCGGCGACCAGTTGGGCCAGGTGGATTTCAACCTGCAGTGGCTCACTGCGGTGCTGGTCAACCCGGGCGTCTGGGTAGCGATCGCCTGCTACATCGGCGCGTTCTTCGTGTGGATGCTGATCCTGCGGCGCAGCAGCCTGTCCCTGGCCTTCCCCTTGAGCTCGCTGGTGTTCATCGCCGTGCTGCTCGGCTCGTGGCTGGGGCTGGGCGAACAGATCAGCCCACTGCACTGGATCGGCGTGCTGGTGATCATCGGCGGGATCGCCCTGCTTGCCGAGGGCGAGGAGAACTGAGACAACTCCAGGCCCGCGGCTCCACCCTTCAGCGGTGCCTGAGCAGAAAGCCCAGGCCATGGGCCAGTGGAATCACCTTCACCCCCGCCTCGCGCTGCTGCTGCCTGATCTGCGCATGAAACGCCTTGACCTTGGTCCAGTGCATCTTCGGCCGGTAGTGGTGCTCGGCGTGATAACCGTTGTTCATCCAGATCAGGTTGTAGAGCCGGCTGTAGGAACTCACGCCCCAGGCGATCGGCAGGTCCGGGTTGCCACCCAGATGCTCGTAGTAGCCGTTGAGCGAGGACAGCGACTGCCCCAGGTACCAGAACGGCAGCAGCACCAGCACCGCGTGCCAGTCATAGGCCGCCAGTGCCAGGTAGAACGCCACCGTCGCACAGATCTCGACCTTGACCCAGCGCGCATCCGCCGGATGCTTGCGCTGCATTTCCTCGTAGTAGGCCTTCGGATCATCGCGGAAGAAACTCAGGAAGGTGTAGGCCCAGACGTTGTCCGGCTGGCCGTCCTTGCCATGCAGGTAGATCGACAGCGGGTCGATGGTGGTCCCGTCCTCCCGCGGCAGGTCGGAGTTGCCGCGATGGTGGCGGTTGTGGATATCGCGATACATCGTCTGGGAAAAACCGATGGTCAGCGACAGCAGCAGGTCGAAGCCGCGGTTCATCCAGTGCGGGGTGAAATAGGGATTGTGGATCTGGTTGTGGGAGATGCTGTTGATGCTCCACGACAGGCTGACCGCATAGAGCAGTGCCGTCGGGATGATCAGCCACCAGGAGTGGTCGTGAAAACCCAGTACCAGCCAGAGTACGAAGGCGAAATGGGCCAGCGCCATGACAATGGGCACCAGGTCCCAGAGCGAATAGGCCAACAGGCGATAAGCAGGACGAGCCATCTGAAAGTTTCCCGGACAGTGATTACCGGGAGGTCCATTGCAAACGGCAGACCAGTTTTGCCCGCCCGGGCAAAACCCGCCGGGGACCCTCAGCCAGCCGATCGCCCCCTTCCTGTCAGAACTTGTAGCTGATCGCGGTCTGCACCTGGCCCTGGTTGCTGTTGCCACGTTCCCTGACGATGCTGCTGTCAGCCGCGTTGCCCACCAGGCGAATCCAGCTCGCGCTGGTCATCAGCGACCAGTTGCCCCCCAGCGGAACCGCGAAGTTCTGGGTCAGGGTGAAGTTCTGCAGCCCGCCACCCGGCTTGTACTGCTCGATCCCCGAAGCCTGGGCCTCTTCGGCGGTCACGCCGAAAAAGGTCCGGGTCTGCCGGGCATCGGCGAAATGGGCGCTCAGGTTGCTGCTGCCGATGATGCCCAGGCCCAGCGGATAGCCGAGTTCGCCGCCGACCTTGCCGAGCAGGCCACCCTGGGCATTGCCTCCACCGACCGCACTGCCGACCTGCACGAATACCCGCCAGAAGTCGGCCGGCGCGTACTGCACGTAACCGCCGACCTGGGCCATGTCCGGGACATTGCGCAAGCCGCGCAGGTCGCCGTCGGCGTTGCGCCCCGGCAGGTAGTTGATGAACGGCCCGGCCGTGAAGCCGCTGCCCTTGAAGGCATCCCAGGTCAGGCCATCGTCGCCACTGAGGCTGACGTCTCCCCAATCCAGGTCCAGATAGGGCAACGGCACAGTGTCGTAACTGCTGCCCGAAGGGTCATGGGGCTGATAGCCGATACCGAGACCGATCTGCCCGCCGAGCCCTTCCTCGGCCAGCGCAGCAGCACTCCAGCCGCCCAGGGCCAGCAGACCGGCAAGCAGCAATGTGGGGGTAAACCTGGCCATGAGACGTTTCCTTGTTCTGAACATGCGCGCATCAATCACCAGAGCGCCTGCCTTAGGCAAGCACTGATCTTGTTTGTAGCAAGCTACAAAAATTGTAGCTCCTTGTAGCCAATTTCATACAAACATCCGGCAAACCCCGTGAATACAGGGCCTTCAGCGCTTTGGCACGCTCCGTGCTCTAGCCCTGACATGCGCAAGGTGCGCTCTTATTCAACAGGTAACTGCAGATGATGCACTGGCATATCGTGTGTGATTTCGACGGGACCATTTCCCGCACCGACGCGATCGACAACATCCTGGAACGTTTCGCCGACCCGAGCTGGGAAGCGATCGAGCAGGAATGGCTGGACGGTCACATCGGTTCGCGTGAATGCCTCAGCCGCCAACTGGCCCTGGTCAAGGCAACGCCGGCCGAATTGCTGGCCTACTTCGACACCATCGATATCGACCCGGACTTCCCCGACTTCGTCGACCACGTGATGAGCCTGGGCGCGACCATCGAAGTGGTCAGCGACGGCATCGAGCAAGGCATCGCGCGGATTCTGTCGCGCAACTACGTGACCCTGCTGCCGATCCTGGCCAACCGCCTGCGCCAGGTCGACCAGAACAGCTGGCGCATCGACTTCCCACATGCGAGCGACGCCTGCCGTGCGGCCTCCGGCAACTGCAAGTGCAAATCCACGCCCAAGGGCAAGCGTGTGCTGGTGATCGGTGACGGTCAATCGGACATGTGCGTGGCCGGCACCGCCGACTTCGTATTCGCCAAGGGCCGCCTGGCCGATCACTGCGAACGCAACGGCATCGCGCATGCGCGTTTCGAATCGTTCGGCGAACTTCCGGCATTGCTGGCCCTGCTGCCCAGCAGCGAAGCCGCCAACGCCACCACTTTCGCGCTCGACGGCGCCGAAAACCCTTCCCAAACTCAGGAACTCTTCCACCATGTCTGAGATTCGCATCGCTAGCGCCGAAGACCGCGTGCTTCTGGATAAAGAAGCCAAGTACTGCTCCTACGGCGATACCGTCCACTACATCGAGCCACCGCGCATTTTCAGCCGCTGTGAAGGTTCCTACGTGTGGGACACCGAAGACCAGGCCTACCTCGACCTGCAGATGTGGTATTCGGCCGTGAACTTCGGCTATGCCAACCCACGCCTGAACAACGCCCTGAAGCAGCAGATCGATACCCTGCCGCAGATCGCCAGCCAGTACCTGCACAAGGGCAAGATCGAGCTGTCGGAAATGATCGCGGTCGACGCCAAGAAGAAATTCGGCCTCGACGGTCGCGTACACTTCAACGTCGGCGGTTCGCAGTCGGTCGAAGACTCCCTGAAGGTCGTGCGTAACGCCAGCAACGGCAAGAGCCTGATGTTCGCCTTCGAGGGCGGCTACCACGGCCGTACCCTGGGCGCTTCGTCGATCACTTCGAGCTACCGCTACCGTCGCCGCTACGGCCACTTCGGCGAGCGCGCGCAGTTCATCCCGTTCCCGTATCACTTCCGCGGCCCGAAAGGCATGACCAAGGAAGAATACGGCAGCGAGTGCGTGAAACAGTTCGCCCGGCTGTTCGAAACCGAATACAACGGCGTGTGGGACCCCAAGGTCGGCGCCAGCGAATACGCCGCGTTCTACGCCGAGCCGATCCAGGGCACCGGTGGCTACGTGATCCCGCCGATGAACTTCTATCGCGAACTCAAGCAGGTCCTCGACCAGCACGGCATCCTTCTGGTGGTCGACGAAATCCAGATGGGCTTCTACCGGACCGGCAAGCTGTGGTCGATCGAGCACTTCGACGTGCAGCCGGACGTGATCGTCTTCGGCAAGGCGCTGACCAACGGCCTGAACCCGCTGGGCGGCATCTGGGCCCGTGAGGAACTGATCAACCCGACCGTGTTCCCGCCAGGATCGACCCACTCCACCTTCGCCTCCAACCCGCTGGGTACGGCGGTAGGCCTGGAAATGTTCAAGATGACCAGCGAAATCGACTACGGTGCGATGGTCATGGCCAAGGGCAAGTACTTCCTCGAAGGCCTACAGGACCTGCAGAAACGCTTCCCGATCATCGGCGACGTCGATGGCCTGGGCCTGGCCCTGCGCTGCGAAATCTGCGGCCCGGACGGTTTCACCCCGGACAAGGCGACCCTGGACTTCATGGTCGAGGAAGGCATGAAGGGCGACATGATCGTCGACGGCCGCAAGCTGGGCCTGGTGCTGGACGTGGGCGGTTACTACAAGAACGTGATCACCCTGGCGCCTTCGCTGGAAATCACCTACGAAGAAATCGATCTGGGCCTGAAACTGCTCGAGCAGTTGCTGAACCGGGCCATGAAGCGGTGAACAGCGCAGCGATCGATCTGGGCGAAGGCGATGCCGGCTTCGTCCTCGGCGACGGTCCGGTCGGGGTCCTGCTGATCCACGGCCTGACCGGCACCCCGACGGAACTGCGCAAGGTTGCCCAGGGCCTGGTCAAGGACGGTACGTGCACGGTGTACGTACCGACCCTGCCCGGTCATTGCGGCGGCAATGCCGACCTGCAGGCCACCGGCTGGCAGGACTGGTACGAGGGCGTGCGCAAGACCTTCGTCGGCATCAGGCAGCGCCACGAACAGGTGTTCGTCGGCGGCCTGTCCATGGGCGCGGTCATGTCCATGTACCTGGCCTCCGAGTTCCCCGGCCAGGTCACAGGGCTGTTGATGTATTCGACCACCCTGCGCTACGACGGCTGGAGCATCAACAAGCTGGCGTTCCTGACGCCGCTGCTGATGAAGATCCCGTTCGGCGTGCATATCTGTCGGTTCGAGGAGAAGCCGCCGTACGGCATCAAGAACGAGCGCCTGCGGGCGATCGTCGAGCGCCAGATGAAGGCCGGCCAGAGCAGCGATGCCGGGCTGCTGACCATGGAGGGCATCACGGTGCGCGAACTGCACCGGATGAACGCCGTGGTGATGCGCCGCATGCCGTCGATCCGGACCCCGGCGCTGGTGATTCACTCCGTCGAGGACGATATCACCAGCCCGTGGAACGCCAACTATGTCGAGAAGCACCTGGGTGGCCCGGTGACCAAGGTCATGCTCGACAACTGCTATCACATGATCACCGTCGACCTGCAGTACCGCGAGGTGATCGAGTTGAGTGCCGGTTTCATCGAGCGCCTGAGCGTACGCGAAGACTATCGGCAACGGGCCTAAGGACAGACCACGTGATTGACGCCCAAGCCTTCTCCAGCATCGAGGCCATTGAACGCGCAGCCTGGAACGACTGTTTCCCGGGTGCGCTGGAGAATTGGGAGTATTACCTGGCGGTGGAAAAGGCCGGCATCGACGACTTCGAATGGCGCTACCTGGCGCTGTTCGAAGACGGCTGCCTGCTGGCCGTCGCCCCCGCCTTCACCACCCGCTACAAGCTCGACACCACGGTGCAAGGCGTGGCCAAGCGCATCACTGGCTGGGTCAACCGGGCGCTACCGGGGCTTCTGGAACTGGGGCTCTACGCCATTGGCTCGCCGGTGGCGGAACAGTGCCATGCCGGCATCGCCAGCCAGGTGCCGGCGCAACGCCGCCAGGCCCTGCTGGAGCGCCTGCTGTTGCTCGCTCGGGAAGACGCCGCCCGCCTGAACATCAGCCTCACGGCGGTCAAGGACGCGCCCAGTGCCGACAACGACTGGAACAGCGCCTGCAAAATGGCCGGTTTCCAGCAGTTGCCGAGCCTGCCCGGCTCGACACTGCCGGTGGCCTTCGGCTCGATCGACGCCTACCTGGGCACCCTGGGCAAGTCCACCCGCAAGGACCTGCGGCGCAAGCTGCGCGCTCCCGGTCCGCGGATCGAGTGGCGACGCAACATCGACGATGTGCTGCCACAGGTCATGCGCCTGTACGAGTCGACCCTGTCTCGCAGCGAAACCCAGTTCGAACGCCTGCCGGCGGACTACTTCACCGGTGTGCTCGAACAACTGGAAGAACGCGCCGCCTGCGTCCTGTACTGGATCGACGAGCGGCTGGTGGCGTTCAACCTGATCCTGCTGGACAAGGAACGGCTGATCGATAAATTTTTCGGCCACGACCTGAACGAAACCCGTCAACACAACCTCTATTTCCGCAGTTGGCTGGCCAATGTCGAGCACTGTATCGAGCAGGGTATCGCCCTGTACGAATGCGGTCAGGCCGGCTATGCGAGCAAGATTCGCCTGGGCTGCACCTTCCAGGGCAACAACCTGTTCTTTCACCATCGAAACCGGCTGGTCAACAATGTCCTGAAACTGGTCAAATGGGTTGTCCGACCGGATCGATTCGACCCCGCCATGGCTGCAGCGATAAACGAAACCTGATGAACTCCAATCCAGAACGCCGCCGTAAACGCCGCCCCTTCTCGATCTCGCGCTGGAGCGTGCAACGCAAACTGTTGCTGGCGTTCTGGCTGGTCAGCGTCGTGCCGACCATGATCGCCGCCGAGCTGGCGGCGACCACCCTGTCGCAGATCTTCGACAGCAACGTGCGCATCTGGCTGCAGGAATCGACCAAGATCGTCAAGGACGAGATCAGCGAGATCCAGCGCGACAACGCGCGGGTCGCGCAGTTGTTCCTGCTCTACACCCGCCCACCGACCTCACGCCAGGCGGCCAAGCATGACAAGCTGACCGCCGATATCGCCGACGCGATGGGCATCGACGTCGTCGCACTAATCCGCACCCAGGATCACAAGGTGGTGTTCAGCACCGCTTCGCAAGACATCGTCGAACAGATCAACACCGCGCCCAATGCCGTGCTGCAGACCATCAAGGTCGCCGAGGTACCGACCGGGGTGGTGGTCTCGACGTTCCAGAGCACCCAGGAGGGGGTCGATTATCAGTTGCTGATCGCCACCTACCTGGACAGCAGCTTCCTCAACAGCGTGGCCGACGTGCACTCCCTCGACCTGCGTCTGTACCTGGCGAACGCCAAGGGTTTCGCCGAAATCTTCTCGACCCAGCGCTTCGAGGACCACCCGCTGCAAGTACCGGCGAAAATCGAGAAGAACCTGCGCGAGACCCGCCTGCCCAGCGAGCTGTTCACCAGCCGCTACAGCGGCCTGTACTGGCCGATCTTCAACGATACCGGCGACCTGCAGGGGGTGATCTTCAGTGGCCTGCTGCGCCACACCAGCCTGGTCGGGCTGGTCAACCAGAGCAACCTGTTCATCCTGATCTTCCTGGTCGGCTCGGCGCTGTCCCTGAGTGTCGGCTGGCTGGTCTCGCAACGCCTGACCCTGCCACTGCGTGGCCTGGCCGAGGGCGTCGGGGCGGTCATTTCCGGCAACTACAACAAGCGCATTCCGGTGATCGGCAGCGACGAGCTGGCCGAGCTCAGCCACACCTTCAACCACATGACCGAGCGCCTGGGCGAACTGCATCACCTGGAAGCCCAGTTGCGCCGCCGCGACCGCCTGCACGCCCTGGGCGAAGTCGCCATGGGCCTGGCCCACGAAATCCGCAACCCGCTGGGCATCATCAAGACCGCCACCCAACTGTTGCACCGCCGGGCCAGCCTGCCGGACAACGACAAGCGGCACCTGGAATACGTGATCAGCGAAGTGTCGCGGATCAATGACCTGATCACCGAGTTCCTCGACTTCGCCAAGCCCAGCGCACCGATCCGCGCCATTCAGCCGGCCCGGGCCCTGGCCGAGGAGATTCTCGGTTTCTGCGCCCCGGAACTGGCGACCCACAACATCGACGCGCGGATCGACGACCAGGCCCCCGGCGTCACCCTGTACGCCGATGCCGGCCAGTTGAAACAGGCCTGTCTGAACCTGATCCTCAACGCCATCGACGCCATGCCCAACGGCGGGCGCCTGACCCTGGGCATCGGCAAGGACCAGGACTACACCATCATCAGCGTCAGCGACACCGGCCAGGGCATCGAACCGGACATGATCGAGCGGATCTTCACCCCGTTCGTCACCACCAAGGCCTCGGGTACCGGCCTGGGCCTGGCCAAGGTCTTCTCGATCATGGAAAACCACGACGGGCGGATCGAATGCACCAGCGAGAAAGATGCAGGCGCGTGCTTCAAGCTGTACATTCCGGCCCATGGCGAAGACCTGGACGCCGGGGATGACGAGGAACACGACGATGACGCATAAGGTCCTGGTGGTCGATGACGAACCCAAGCTCTGCGACCTGCTCAGCTCGGCCCTGAGCCAGAACGATATCCAGGTGTTCACCGCCGGCAACGGCCTGCAGGCCCTGGTGGTGCTGGACCAGGAAGAGATCGACCTGGTCATCAGCGACTGGCGCATGCCCGGCATGGACGGCCCGCAACTGCTGGCCGAGATCAAGTCGCGCTTCCCGCAGTTGCCGGTGATCGTGATGACCGCCTACAGCACGGTGAAGAACGCCGTGCAGTCCATGCGCAACGGTGCCTTCGACTACATCGCCAAGCCGTTCGACATCGACGAGCTGGACATCACCGTCAGCAAGGCCCTGCAGTTCCGCGACATCCTGCGCGACAACGCGCGGATGCGCGCCGAACTCGACGAACACCGGCAGATCGACAGCCTGGTGGGCGACAGCCCGACGTTTCGCCGGGTACTGCAAGCCATCGATTCGGTACGCGAGAGCAGCGCCACCATCCTGCTGACCGGCGAAAGCGGCACCGGCAAGGAGATGGTCGCGCGGGCGATCCACCAGCACGGCAGCCGCGCCGACAAACCCTTCGTCGCGGTCAACTGCGCGGCGATTCCCGAGGGCCTGCTGGAAAGCGAAATGTTCGGCCACCGCAAGGGTGCCTTCACCGGTGCCGTCTCGGACCGGGTCGGGCGCTTCATGCAGGCGGACAAAGGCACGCTGTTCCTCGACGAGGTCGGCGACATGCCGCTGGCATTGCAGGCGAAGATCCTGCGCGCGCTGCAGGAGCGGGTGATCGAGCCGGTGGGCGATCCGCGCGAACGCAAGGTCGATGTGCGGGTGATTGCCGCGACCAACAAGAACCTGCTCGAAGCGGTGGCGAACAAGGAGTTTCGCGAAGACCTGTACTACCGCCTGAACGTCTTCCCGATTCCCCTGCCCGCCCTGCGCGAGCGGGTCGAGGATATCGCCCCGCTGGCCCGGCATTTCGCCCACGCCCTGGGCGCCAGTGCCGGCAAGCGCATCACCGGCTTCAGCCCGCAGGCCCTGCAGGCGATGGCCAACTACAGTTGGCCGGGCAACATACGCGAACTGCAGAACTGCGTGGAACGGGCGACCATCGTCGCCACCAGCCCGGTGATCGAGGAAAGCGACCTGCCGGCCTACCTGTTCACCCCGCAGCCATCGGAGCCGGGCAACCCGACCGTGGCGCTGCACGCCGGCCCGGCGATCCCCAAGGACCTCGACGCGGCCCTGGCGGAAGTGGAAAAGGGCTACATCCTGGCGGCACTGCACGAGGCCAACGGTGTCCAGGCCGCCGCCGCGCAGATGATCGGGATTTCCGAGCGCAGCTTCTGGTACCGCCTGAAGAAACTGGCGATCCAGGTGGAAAAAATCATTCGCTGAGCACCAGGGAGTTTTCAGAAGCGCCCCATCAACTGTAGGAGCGTGGCTGGCCCGCGAAGCTTTTAGCGACCTCAAGGGCCATAGAAACTTTGCGGGCAAGTCACGCTCCTACAGCGGGGGGCAGTCCTGCTCGCCTCAGAGCTGCGCCACATGGCCGACATCCTGCTGCTGCGCCCGCAGGTACGGCAACACCGCCGCCAGCAACGGCGCCTTGAACGCCTCCTGGAACCGATGGGCCAACCCCGGAATCAGCACCAGCTGGCTACCCTGGATATGCGCCGCCAGGTGCACCCCATGCATCACCGGCAACAACGGATCGGCCGTGCCATGCACCACCAGGGTCGGCACCCGCAGCTGATTGAGCAGCGGCACCCGGCTCGGTTCGGCCAGGATCGCCATGATCTGGCGCTTTACCCCTTCCGGATTGAACGCCCGGTCATAGGCCGTCGCCGCCTGTTGCAGCAGCTTGTGCCGATCATCCTTCACCTCGGGGCTGCCCAGCGCCGCCAGCAGGTCGGCCTGCTGCTCGATCGCCACCTGACGGTTCGGCGCACTGCGCCGCGACAGCAACTGCACCAGCGCCGCACTCGGCGCCGGCAAACCCTCGGCACCGGAGCTGGTCATCACCAGCGTCAGGCTCTCGACCCGCTGCGGCGCCATGGCCGCCAGCCGTTGGGCGATCATCCCGCCCATGCTGGCGCCCAGCACGTGGAACCGCTCGACCTGCAGCGCATCCATCAATCCCAGCGCATCGCCGGCCATGTCGCTCAGGCTGTAGGGCGCCGCCACCGGCAGGCCGAGCTTGTAGCGCAACACCTCGAACGTCAGGTTGGCGCTCGCCGGCGCCTGGCGCCAGATCGACAGGCCGACGTCGCGGTTGTCATAACGGATCACCCGGAAGCCCTGCTGGCACAGGGCAACCACCACCTCGTCCGGCCAGTGGATCAACTGGCCACCCAGGCCCATGATCAGCAGCAGCGCCGGATCCGAGGCACGACCGATGCTCTGGTAGGCCAGGCTGACCTGATCCAGGTCGACATGCTCGGTGGGAACATTGACATCGCAGCGACCCGCGGCAAACGCCGGCAAGCCGAACAGCAAGGCGGCCAGCAGGACTGCCGCTGAAAGAAAACGTACACGCATGAAAAAATACCGAAACGCAGAACCCCAGTGGAGCGCGAGTCTGATGATATTTGTGCAAGCGCGCTGCCACAGTTCGGTGACAGTTTGATGAAGATTGCTCCAGCGGCTTCGTCCCATCAGGCAGGTGAAGGCATTTCTGCTCGGCGCGCCGGTCGACAGCCGGCTCAACATGAGACAAACTCACTCACATTGCACTTCTTACCAAAGTTTTCTCATGGAGCCCCAGGTGCTGGAAATCCGTCACTTGAAAACCCTGCATGCCCTGCGTGAGGCCGACAGCCTGGTGGAGGCCGCCGAACGCCTGCACCTGACGCAGTCGGCCCTGTCCCATCAGTTCAAGGAACTGGAGGAACGCCTGGGCATGGCGTTGTTCGTGCGCAAGACCAAGCCGGTACGCTTCACCAGCGCCGGCCTGCGCCTGCTGCAACTGGCGGATGCCACCCTGCCGCTGCTGCGCGCGGCGGAGCGGGACATTTCCCGGCTGGCCGGCGGCACCGCGGGGCGCCTGCACATGGCGATCGAGTGCCACAGTTGCTTCCAGTGGCTGATGCCGACCATCGACCAGTTCCGCGACGCCTGGCCGGAAGTCGAGCTGGACCTGGCCTCCGGCTTCGCCTTCGCCCCGCTGCCCGCCCTGGCCCGCGGCGACCTGGACCTGGTGGTCACCTCAGACCCGCTGGACCTGCCAGGCCTGACCTACGTGCCGCTGTTCACCTACGAGGCGATGCTCGCGGTCGCCAACCAGCACCCCCTGGCGAGCAGGCCCTATATCGTCCCCGAGGACCTGGCCCGGGAAACCCTGATCACCTACCCGGTGGAACGCGATCGGCTGGACATATTCACCCGCTTCCTGGAACCGGCCGACGTCGAGCCGGCGCAGGTGCGCACCTCGGAACTGTCGGTGATGATGATGCAGTTGGTGGCCAGTGGCCGAGGCGTCTGCGGCATGCCCCACTGGGCGCTGCACGAGTACAGCTCGCGCGGCTACGTGAGGGCCAAGCGCCTGGGCGAAAAGGGCCTGTTCGCCACACTCTACGCGGCGATTCGTACGGACATGCTGGAGGTGCCCTACATGCGCGACTTCCTGCTGACAGCCAAGGACACCTCGTTCTCGACCCTCGACGGCGTCAGCGCGGTACGCTGAAACGACAACGGGGCGAGCCTTGCGCTCACCCCGTCGCTTTCCACCACGGGCTTTCCCGGCTCAGGCCGAACGGCGCTGCTCGAACATCAGCCGCACGGCCAGGCCGCCCAGCACGAAGCCCATGACATAACGTTGCAGCGCCAGCCAGCGCGGGTTGTGCTTGAACCAGCTGGCCAGGCCGCCGGCAAACAGCGCGATCAGCAGGTTGACCGTGAAGCTCACGCTGATCTGGGTGGTGCCGAGAATCAGGCTCTGGGCGAACACCGAGCCGTGCTCCGGGCTGATGAACTGCGGAAACACCGAGAGGTAGAACACCGCGATCTTCGGGTTCAGGGCACTGGTGAGAAACCCCATGGTCATCAACCGCAACGGGGAGTCCGGCGGCAACTGGCGCGGCTCGAACGGCGAGCGCGCGCCGGGCCTGAGCGCCTGCCAGGCCAGCCACAGCAGGTACAGCGCACCGGCCCACTTGAGCACCTCATAGGCCAGCGGCACGGCCATGAACACTGCGGTCAAACCCAGTGCCGCGGCAAACAGGTGAACGAAGAAGCCGCCCACCACGCCCAACAGCGACACCACCCCGGCCTTGGGCCCCTGGCAGATCGAGCGGGAGATCAGGTAGATCATGTTCGGTCCCGGGGTCAGGACCATCAACAGCGAAGCGGCAGCGAAGATCAGCAGGTCTTGAAGCGCAATCATGGGCAGTCCCTGTGCGGTGTCGATCAGGCGGTGGGTTCCAGCGAAGCCCGATAGAACGGCAGGATCAGGTCCCGTGTCAATGGCGCCAGGCACAGGTTGCCGTCGCCCGCCGGATCGATCCACACCACTTCCTCGATCTCGGCCGCAGGTTCCACGGTTTCGGCGACGTGCAACTGGAACAGCTCGGCCTGCACCTCGAAGCCCGGCTCGTTGGCCGCGGGAGCGGAAAACCGGCCGAGGTAGCGGGCGTCAGCGGGATCGACCCGCAACCCCAGTTCCTCCTCGAGTTCGCGGGCCAGGGCGTGCGCCGGCTGCTCATGGGGTTCGATCTTGCCACCCGGCTGCATGAAGGCCTGGGTGCCACGCTTGCGCACCAGCAGGGTACGGCCATCGGGGCCGATCAGCAGGGCCGCGGCGATACGGATAGTCTTGGAGGCAGCAGAAACAGTCATGGCGTCAACGCGATCCTGGCAAAAGCCGGCAGGATCACACCCGTGCGGGAAACTGGCAAGCCCACCGAAAGCAGGCTTGCCAGGCCGGGTTCAGGTGGCCTGCTCCAGTGGCGAGACCTCCTCGGGCACCTTGACGAACACGCTGTACTTGGCGCCCTCCATGGCCTCGAAACCGATCAGTTTCTCCACCAGTGGCGCACTCAGGACCTTGCCGGCATTGAGCAACAGCATGCCGTTGTCGGCATTGAGGTTGCGGGCCAGGACCATGCCCGCCTCCAACTCGCGTGTGCCCAGCACCTTGACCGTCGGATCGCCGGTGGTGACATCGCTCAGGTGCTCGGCACAGACCCGGACGAATTCCTCCACCAGCCCGGGATCGTAGAGTCGCCCGGCATACTTGCGGATGAACAGCAGGGCTTCGTCGCTGTTCAGCCGCCGCTCGAGAATCAGCCCGTGCTGCAGCTCGACGAAATCGACCGCCAGCTTCAGCACCCGGGAGCCCAGGGGAATCGCCTCGCCCTTGAGATGATCGGGAAAACCGGTGCCATCCCAGCGTTCCTGATGGTGCAGGATCAGCCGGGCCGCGTCCTGCATCGGCTCCAGCGTCATCAGCAGCGATTCGCTCTGCTTGGGATAACCGCGATAACGCTCACGCTCGGTATGGTGCAACTGGTCGGCCGGTGCGCCCATCATGCCGTCCGTCCAACCCATCTTGCCGATATTGTGCAGGGCCGCGGCCATGGCCAGGTTGCGGCTGTCGGTCTCGTCCTGGCCGGTGGCCTTGCACCAGGCCCGCACCAGGTCGATCACCGCCCGGTTGGTCTGCTTGTCCTTGGGCAGGCGCCACTCGACCATCCGCGAAAACACCTCGGCGGTCACCGCGTAGCTGCGCTTGAGCTCTTCATAGGCCAGGTCGAGCATGTCGGCGGTCTGCTGGACTTCGCTGGTACGCGCCAGCACGCGTTTTTCCAGGGTGGCGTTGAGCTGTTGCAACTGCTTGTTCTGCTCCCGGGCCAGCGCCTGCAGGCGCTGGCGCTCGCGCTCGGAGTGCTGGAAGGCCAGGGCCTGGCGCACCGTCAGCGTCAGTTCCTCGTCATTCCAGGGTTTGCTGAGATAGCGGTAGATCCGCCCTTCGTTGATCGCCTTGGTGATCATGTCCAGGTCGGCATAGCCGGTCAGCAGGATCCGCAGGGTCGACGGATACAGGTCATGAATGCGTGCCAGCAGGGTCGCACCATCCATGTTCGGCATGCGCGCATCGCTGATGACCAGGTCGACGGGCTGCTCGGCCAGGATCTCCAGCGCCCGCGCCCCGCTGTCGGCCAGGACCAGTTCATAGGGTTGACTGCGCAGCAGGCGCCGCAGGCTGTTGAGAATCGACTCCTCGTCATCGACCAGCAGGATACGGGGTCTGACGGCGGATTCATCCATGGCGCACCTCATGTCGTCGTGGGCTGCAGATTGCGGGACCCCCGAATGGCTGGCGATCCCTGTCCTCGCCCTAAGGGTAGATGCTTTTGCGCCATGTGATCGGGGATCGACCCAACTTCGCCAGCACCGCGACAAAACTGCATCTATGCTGCAAGCAGTCGAGCGCGCATTCGCTGTGTAGCCTGGGAAAAGGACCTCTTTGTATGCGTTCAGTGCATTTCAACCGGCTGGCAGGGACGTCGCGATGAGCACGATCAACCGTCGTATCCTGATCATCGACGACACCGTGTCCATTCACGAGGACTTCCGCAAGATCCTCTGCCCTGGAGGGGGCGTAGACGACCTGCAAGCGGCCGAGCAGGCGCTGTTCGGCGATAGCGTCAGCCGCCTGGAGCACGTCTTCGAGCTGGACTCGGCCTTCCAGGGCCGCGAAGGCCTGGCCAGGGTCGAGCAGGCGCTGGAGCAGGGCCGGCCGTACGCCATGGCCTTCATCGACATGCGCATGCCGCCGGGCTGGGATGGCCTGGAGACCATCGAACGGCTCTGGCAGGTCGATCCCAAGCTGCAGGTCGCGCTGTGCACCGCCTTCTCCGACTACTCGCTGGAGGACATGAACGCCCGCGTCGAGATGGGTGATCGCCTGCTGATCCTGAAAAAACCCTTCGATGCGATCGAGATCCGCCAGATGGCCAGTGCCCTGACCGTCAAATGGCAGATGACCGAGGACGCCGAGCTGAAGATGGACCAGCTCGAACAGGCCGTCGAGGAACGCACCCGCGAGCTGTCCGACGCCAACATCATCGTGCAGAACAGCCCGACCATCCTCTATCGCCTGCGCGGCGAACCTTCGTTCCCGCTGATGTACATCTCCCACAACATCACCAAGTTCGGCCACGTGGCCAAGGACCTGGTGGCCTCCAGCGACTGGACACGGGAACTGATCCACGAGGAGGACCAGCCCAAGGTCGACGCCGCCATGGCCCGGGTGCTGGACAGGGATGCCCAGGGCGCCTCCATCGAGTTTCGCCTGCATACCGGCGACGACCAGTGGCGCTGGGTGGAGAACCGCTACGTACCGGTACGCGATGCCGAAGGCCGATTGCTGGAGGTCGAAGGCATCATCATCGACATCACCGAGCGCAAGGCCGCCGAGGAAAAGATCGCCCAGCTCGCCCGTACCGACGGGCTCACCGGGCTGGCCAACCGCTCGACCATGATCGAGCGGCTGCACCAGAGCTTTGCCGCCGCCCAGCGCGGCGCCTCGCCGTTCGCGGTGTTCTACCTCGACCTCGACCACTTCAAGCGGATCAACGACACCCTGGGCCATCCGGTCGGTGACCTGCTGCTGCAGGAAGTGTCCCAGCGTATCAGGCGTTGCACCCGCGAAGGCGATGTGGTCGCCCGACTGGGGGGCGACGAGTTCGCGATCCTGCAGACGGAAATGAACGATCCGTCCATTTCCGGCGCCCTGGCGGCGAGAATCCGCAATGCCCTGGTCGAACCCTACAGCCTCGATGGCAACGAGGTGCGGATTTCCGTGAGCATCGGCATCAGCACCTACGCCGCCGACAGCGAAAGCGCCGACACCCTGCTGGTGCAGGCCGACATGGCGCTGTACCGTTCCAAGGAAAAGGGCCGCAACCAGTACCACTTCCACTCCGAGGAGATCAACCAGGAGGTCAGCGAACGGGTCTCCATCGCCAACGACCTGAGGGAAGCCATCACTCAGGATCAGCTGGAACTGCACTACCTGCCGGAAGTGGACCTCACCACCGGCAAAATCCTCGGCATGGAGGCGCTGGTGCGCTGGAACCATCCCCAGCGCGGCCTGCTCGGGGCCGACGTGTTCATACCGGCTGCGGAAAAGACCGGCACCATCGTCGCCCTCGGCCACTGGGTGCTGGACCACGCCTGCCAGCAGATGCGCCAGTGGCGCGACGAGGGCGTGGCACCGCCGGTGATCGCGATCAACCTGTCGCTGGCCCAGCTCAAGAGCGGTGGCGAACTGTTGAACGATGTCGTCGAGACCACCGCCCGCTGGGGGCTGTCGCCATCGGACCTGGAGTTCGATGTCACCGAGGCGACCCTGGCCCAGACCAAGTGGACGCAGAACGACGTATTGCCGCGCCTGCGCGAACTCGGAGTGAAGATCGCCATCGACGATTTCGGTACCGACTACTCCTCCTTCGACTACCTCAAGACCTACCGGGTCAATCACCTGAAGCTGGCACAGTCGTTCATCAACCATGCCACCCAGGATGCCGACAGCGCCACCACCCTCAAGGCCATCATCAATTTCGCCCGTGAAATCGGCGTGGGCATCATTGCCGAAGGCGTGGAGACCCTGGAACAGCGCAGCTCGCTGATCTCCACCGGCTCGCCGATGGCCGCCCAGGGCTACTACTTCAGCAAGCCTGTCGACACTCAGGAGGCCGCCCGGCTGCTGCAGCGGGGCAGCATCGCTCCGCAGGCACTGCCCAACCTGGAGAGTTCGTGATGACCGCGCTGACCGGCGCCGCCAACCGGCGCATTCTGATCATCGACGACACCGCTTCGATTCATCAGGACTACCGCAAGATCCTCGGCCCGGAAGAAGAGGAAGACTTGAGCCTGGAGTCGACCGAAACCCTGCTGTTCGGCGTCGACCAACCGCAACGCCAGGTCTTCGAGCTGGACTCGGCCTACCAGGGCCAGGAGGCCCTGGAACTGGTCCGGCTGGCCCAGGCCGCCAACCGGCCCTACGCCATGGCCTTCATCGATATGCGCATGCCGCCGGGCTGGGACGGTCTGGAAACCATCGAACAGCTGTGGAAAGTCGACCCCCACCTGCAGGTCGCCCTGTGCACCGCCTACTCGGACTACTCCTGGGAATCGATGGCCGACCGCCTGGCCTTCGGCGACCAGTTGCTGATCCTGAAGAAACCCTTCGACAGCCTGGAAATCCGCCAGATGGCCAGCGCCCTGACCTGGAAATGGCAACTGGCCCGGGACATGGCCACGCGCATGAGCGAACTGGAGCGGACCGTCGAGGAGCGCGTCCAGGAACTGCTGCATGTCTCGCGCCTGCTGCAGTTCGACGTGCTCACCGAACTGCCCAACAGCACCCTGCTGGTCGACCGGCTCAGCCAGGCGATTGCCCTGGCCAAGCGGCACGACGAACAGACCGCGGTCATGTTCATCGGCCTGGATCGCTTCAAGCGCATCAACAATGCCCTGGGCCACCCCGTCGGCGACGAAATGCTCAAGCATGTGGCTCGCTGCCTGATCGGCGCCTTGCGTCAGTCGGACTCGGTGTTTCGCTATGGCTCCGACGAATTCGTCCTGGTACTGCCCGATATCGCCCACCCGCACCAGACCAACGGCATCGCGCAAAAGATCCTCAATGCCGTGAACACCCCACTGGAAGTGGCCGGGCATGCCCTGCGGGTCACCGCGAGCATGGGCATCAGCCTGTACCCGGGCGATGGCGAAGAGGCGCTGGGCCTGGTCAAGAAGGCCGAAACGGCCATGCGCAACACCAAGGAGGAAGGGCCGGGCAACTTCGGCTTCTTCATCGAGGACATGAACCTGCGTGCGCGTCGGCAGCAGTCCATCGAGTCGGGCATTCGCCTGGCCCTGGAGCGCGATGAGTTCGTCCTGCACTACCAGCCCAAGCTGGACCTCAGGCGCGGCCAGGTGGTCGGTGCGGAAGCGCTGATTCGCTGGCTGCACCCGGAGCGCGGCTGGATCTTCCCCGGCGATTTCATTCCCGTGGCCGAGGACAGCGGACTGATCGTTCCACTGAGCCGCTGGGTGGTCGGGCAGGCCTGCCGCCAGGCCAAGGCCTGGCAGGAGCAGGGTCTGGGCCGGCTGGTCATGTCGGTGAATGTCTCGCCCATCGACTTCCGCCAACGGGACTACCTCGACGGAATCCGCCAGGTGCTGGAGGAAACCGGGTTGGACCCGCGCTGCCTGGAACTGGAAATCACCGAAAGCATCCTGATGCAGAACATCGACGCCACGCTCGAGGTGCTGCACGCGCTCAAGGCCCTGGGCATTCGCCTGGCGATCGACGACTTCGGCACCGGTTATTCCAGCCTCAGCTACCTGCGGCGCTTTCCCGTCGATGTGCTGAAGATCGACCAGTCGTTCGTGCGCAATCTCGCCGGCGACCGGAATGATGCGGCGCTGGTCAGCGCGATCATCAGCCTGGGCAAGAGCCTGAACCTGAACACCATTGCCGAAGGCGTCGAGACCCGCGAGCAACTGGACTTTCTCAAGGCCCATGCCTGTGAAGAGGTGCAGGGCTACTACTTCAGCAAAGCCGTCGAAGCCAACGCGTTCGCCAGCTTGTTACAGGACTGGCGGGAAAAAGCGCCGGGACAGGACTGAACGCCCCCACGACCCTTACAGCCAGGGAAGCCTGCAATGTCACTTCGTCGATTGCTCGTGCTGCTACTGCTCGCCGGCGCCTGGGGCCAACCCGTCCTGGCGTTGCCACTGGACGAACCGCTCAAGCCCCTGCCGGACATCCCCCAGCAGGACCCGCGCCAGGTCGAACTGGGCCGCCAGCTGTTCAACGAAAAACGCCTGTCGATCAACGACAGCCTGTCCTGCGCCACCTGCCACCAACTGGACAAGGGCGGAGTCGACGACAAACCGCTGTCCATCGGTTTCCATGGCGAGACCGTCGCGGTCAATACCCCCACCGTGTTCAACGCGGCACTGAACTTCAAGCAGTTCTGGAATGGCCGGGCCGACAGCCTGGAGGACCAGGTCGGCCAGGTGCTGCAAAGCCCCATCGAGATGGGCAACAACTGGCCGAACATCATCGATACCCTGGTCAAGGACCCGGCCTACAAGGCCGCCTTCGCCGCCGCCTACCGCGATGGCGTGACCGAGGCCAACGTGCGCAACGCCCTGGCCACCTACGAACGCACCCTGCTGACGCCCAACTCGCGCTTCGACCAGTACCTCAAGGGCAACACCGACATCCTCAGCCTCGACGAGAAGTACGGCTACCAGCGCTTCAAGGACTATGGCTGCATCGCCTGCCACCAGGGCGTGAACATCGGCGGCAACATGTTCCAGAAGTTCGGCGTGATGGGCGACTACTTCAAGGCCCGCGGCAACCCGACCGCAGCCGACGACGGGCGCTTCCTGGTCACCGGGGACGAGGACGACCGGCATGTCTTCAAGGTGCCCAGCCTGCGCAACGTGGCCCTCACCGCCCCCTACTTCCATGACAGCTCGGCCAAGACCCTTGAGGAGGCGGTCGACGTGATGTTCACCTATCAGTTGGGGCGCATCCCCTCGGCCGAGGACAAACGCCTGATCGTGCTGTTTCTCAAGACACTGACCGGTGAACAGGGAGGCAAGCCGCAATGAACCCGACCAGGCGCCTGCTGAACCGGATCCTCCTGCCACTGTTGACCTCGGTGCTGGCGGCGGTGCTGGTGTTTCTCTACGTCATGTCGCGCAGCGACCTGACCCAGGAGTACGCCGAAGGCCGCGACCTGATCGGCCAGATCAAGCAACTGGACGCCCAGTGGGATACGGAGATCCTCAAGGCCAGGATCGCCGTGGCCCGCAACTACGATCCGCTGATCAGACCCCAGGTCGGCATACACACGCACTGGCAGGCCTTCCAGGCGCTGCAGGTGAGCCAGCCGACCGATACCTCCGGGGCCTGGAAGGACCGTCGCGCGACGCTGAACCAGGCACTCAAGGAGAAAGAACGGCTGGTCGAACAGTTCAAGTCACGCAACGCGGTGCTGCGCAACTCGCTGGCCTTCCTGCCCACCGCCGAGGACGACATCCAGCGCCAGTTGAGCACGCTGGAGGATGTCGACAAACTGATGCTGCAATCGACCTCCAACGATATCTACGACCTGTTGCTCAGTACCCTCGAATTCTCCCAGATCACCACCGACGACAGGGCTAACGAAATCCTGCTGGGCATCAACCAGTTGACGGTCGATCAGCAACGCCTGCCGCCGGCCTTCAAGGCGCCGATCGATATCCTGCTCAACCACGTACAACTGATCCTGCGCGAACAACCCAACGTCAATACCCTGCTGGACGAGATTGCCGCCGTACCGGTTTCAGAAAGCCTCGACGCCATCACCGACCAGTTGAACCAGGACCAGCAGAGCGCCGAACGGATCGACCAGCAGTATCACCTGTACCTGCTGATTTTCTCGGCGCTGATGGCCGTGCTGCTGTTGTACCTGGCCAGTCGCCTGGCCCGCAGCTATGCGCAGATCAACCAGATCAACCGGGCCCTGCAGACCGCCAACGAGCATCTGGAGCAGCGGGTCGAGGAGCGCACCCGCGAACTGCGCGACGCCCAGAGCGAGCTGGTGGAGACCGCCCGCCACGCCGGCATGGCCGAGATCGCCACCAACGTGCTGCACAACGTCGGCAACGTGCTCAACAGCGTGAACATCTCCGCCGACCTGGTCGCCCGCAAATTGCGCAACAGCAAGGCACAGGGCCTGGCCAAGGCGGTCGGGCTGATGAACGAGCACCCCGATGACCTCGCTGAGTTCCTCACCCATGATGCCAAGGGCAAGCTGTTGCCGGGCTACCTGAACCAGCTCGTCGAGGCCATCGCCGTCGAGCAGCAGGGCATGACCGAGGAGCTGGGCCAACTGAGCAAGAGCGTCGACCACATCAAGGAAATCGTCTCGACCCAGCAATCCTATGCCGGGGTTTCCAGCCTGGAGGAGGCGCTGCACGTCGGCGACCTGCTCGAGGACGCCCTGCGCATGAATTCCGGCGCCCTGACCCGACACAACGTCGTCGTGATCCGCGACTACGGCGATGTCCCGCGGATCATGGGCGACAAGCACCGCATGCTGCTGATCCTGATCAACCTCATCAGCAACGCCAAGCAGGCGATGTCCAACCTGTCCGACCGTGCCCGGCAGATCACCCTGCAGGTGCGGGTGGTCGACGACACGACCCTGCGCATCAGTGTCAAGGACGACGGCGAAGGCATCCTGCCGGAAAACATGACGCGGATATTCGCCCATGGCTTCACCACCCGCAAGGATGGCCACGGCTTCGGCCTGCACAGTTGCGCCCTGGCGGCGATGGAAATGAACGGACACCTGAGCGCCCATAGCGACGGCCCCGGCAAGGGTGCCGTCTTCACTCTCGAACTGCCCTTGAAAACCGCCGTGGGGGTCCCATGACAACACAGCCGAACCGCCGCATCCTGCTGGTGGACGACACGCCATCGATCCATGATGACTTTCGCAAGATCCTGATGCCGGAGCAGGACGAGAGCCCGGACCTGGACCTGATCGAGGCCCAACTGTTCGGCCATGAGGCCAAGGCCGTCGGCAGCCAGCCGTTCGAACTCGACTCCGCCTATGGTGGACAGGAAGGCCTGGCGCTGGTCGAACGCTCCCTGGCCGAAGAACGCCCCTATGCCCTGGCCTTCGTCGACATGCGCATGCCCCAGGGCTGGGACGGTGTCGAAACCATCGAGCACCTGTGGCAGGCCGATCCGCAACTGCAGATCGTGGTCTGCACCGCCTATACCGACTATTCCTGGGAGGACCTGCTGGATCGCCTGCACGGCCATGACCGGTTGCTGATCCTGAAGAAGCCCTTCGACAATATCGAGGTCCAGCAACTGGCCAATACCCTGACCAACAAATGGGACATGACCCGCCAGGCCAGCCTGCAGATGCATCACCTTGAGGAACTGGTCGAACAGCGCACCCAGGCACTCACCCAGGCGAGCCTGGCCTTGCAGCACGAGATCGACGAGCGCAAGCAACTCGAGGGTCAACTGGTGCAGTCGGAAAAGCTCGCCTCCCTGGGCCAGCTGGCGGCCGGTGTGGCCCATGAGATCAACAACCCCATCGGGTTCATCGGCTCCAACCTGGGCACCCTCGACGGCTACTTCACCCAGTTGTGGGAAATGCTCGACGCCTACCACAGCGCCGAGGAAGGCATCGCCTCACCCGAACTGCTCGGCCGCCTGCAGGCCTTGCGCGAGAAGATCGAACTGGACTTCCTCAAGGAGGACATTCCGCTGCTGATCAGGGAATCCAAGGACGGCATCGCCCGGGTCGGGCAGATCGTCAAGGACCTGAAGAACTTCTCCCGGGTCGACTCGAGCCAGGAATGGCAGTGGAGCAACCTGCAGCAGGGAATCGACTCGACCCTGAACATCGTCGCCAACGAACTCAAGTACAAGGCCGATGTGGTCAGGGACTACGCCGACCTGCCGGAAATCGAATGCCTGCCCTCGCAGATCAACCAGGTGATCATGAATCTGGTGGTCAATGCCGCCCAGGCCATGGGCCCCGAGCGCGGCACCATCAGCCTGCGCGGCGGCAGCGCGGGGGAGAAGGTCTGGCTGGAAGTGGCCGACAACGGCTCGGGCATGGCCCCGCAGACCCTGCAGAAGATCTTCGATCCGTTCTTCACCACCAAGCCGATCGGTAAGGGCACGGGGCTGGGGCTGTCGCTGTCCTACGGCATCGTGCAGAAGCATGCCGGGCAGATCACGGTCAGCAGCGAGCTGGGCGTGGGCACGACCTTCAGGATCGAGCTGCCGATCCGCCAGAACAAAACCGCCTCCTGATCGAGGCGGTTCGCCATACGCGTCAGTTGGCTTCCTGGAAATCCATCTCCGGTGGCTGCTGGCGGAAGCCGCCCGTGAGGAAAGCCAGGTACACCACGCCGATCGCCAGCCAGCTCACGCCCAGGTAGATCGCCAGGTGATCGAGGCTGATCATCAGCCACAGGTCCGCCAGCAGGCCGATCGATGGGCAGACCAGAAACAGCAGCAGCTCGCGCAGACCGCGCTGCTGCGCACCGATCCAGTAATGGAAGATCACCGACAGGTTCACCAGGCTGAAGGCCAGGAAGGCGCCGAAGTTGATGAACGATGTGGAGGTGGTGACGTCCAGCTTCAACGCCAGCAAGGCCACCACGGCGCAGAGCAGGATGCTGTTGATCGGTGTGCCGAAGCGTTCGCTCAGGCTGCCGAAGAACGATTTCGGCAGCACACCGTCGCGGCCCATGGCATAGAGCAGGCGCGAACCGCTGGCCTGGGCCGACAAGCCCGAGGCGAACTGGCCGACGATCAGGCCGATCAGGAAGAGGCTGACGAACAGGTCGCCGCCGATGTTGCGGGCGATCTCGTACGCCGCCGAGTCGACGTTGTCGAAGACGAATGCCGGGTGGGCCAGCTGCACGAAGTACGACACCGCAACGAAGATCAGCCCGCCGATCAGGGTGATCAGCATGATCGCCCGCGGGATGGTACGCCGCGGATCGCGGGTTTCCTCGGTCAGGGTGCTGACCGCGTCGAAACCGAGGAACGAGTAGCAGGCGATGGCCGCGCCGCTCATCACCAGCGGCATCTGCATGTCACCGTTGAAGAACGGGGCCAGGGTCCACAACGGCTTGCTCGCGTCGCCGCCGATATAGTGGATCGCCAGGGCGACGAAGGCCACCAGCACCAGGAACTGCACCAGCATCAACAGCGAGTTGACGCCGTTGGCCAGGCGCAGGCCGACGATGTTGATCAGGCTGGTGATGACGATGAAGGCCAGCACCCAGACCGGCTGCGGGACGGCGGGAAAGGCCGAACCCAAGTACGCCGCGCCGATCAGCCAGATCGCCATGGGCAGGAACAGATAGTCGAGCAACACCGCCCAGCCGGCGATGAAGCCGAGTTTCGGGCTGATGGCCTTGCGCACATAGCTGTAGGCCGAACCGGCCACCGGGAAGGCGGCGGCCATGCGCCCGTAGCTCATGGCGGTGAAGAACATCGCCACCAATGCCGCAAGGTAGGCGGCCGGGACCATGCCCGCGGTGGATTGGGCGAGGATACCGAAGGTGCCGAGCACGATGATCGGCGTCATGTAGGCGATGCCGAACAGCACCACCGACCCCAGCGAAAGGGTGCGTTGCAAACGAGCCATGAGGCGACTACTCCGAATGTTATTGGATTTATGGCAGAGCCGAGTTCGGCGAAAGTGCAGCGGTGTCACAAAATTCTTATGAGTGCGTGGGCCGGATCACGCAGTAACCCGCGAAAGGGCCGGCCGCAACAACGCAGGGATCAGGCCTGGGGAATCAGCAACTCCCGTACCCCGTCGGCCCGCTCGACCACCTCGCCCGGCAAGCGCAGGCGCTGGTCGTTCAGGTAGCTGTAGTCACGCCGGGCCGCCGCCAACTGACTCAGGTCCAGCTCGACGCTGAAATGGCTCTCCTCGCGCCCGGCCTCCTTGAGCAGCGTCCCGAACGGGTCCACCAGGGCACTGCCGCCAGCGAACAGCAGGCCGCCATCGCCCTCGCCGACGCGGTTGACCATCAGCGCAAAGGCCTGGTTTTCCTGGGCGCGGGCCATGATCGCGGTGCGGTGGGTCGGCCCGTACGGGTCCATGTTGCCGTTGGTGACGATCAGCAGCTCGGCACCCAGTTGCGCCAGGGCCCGGGCGGTTTCCGGGAACTCGATGTCGTAGCAGATCAGCAGGCCGACCCGCACCCCGTTCCATTCGCAGGTCGCATAACCATCGCCGGGGTTGAACACGCCACGGTCCGAGGCCCACAGGTGGGTCTTGCGATAACGCAGGGCAATGCCCTCGGGGGTGATCATCAGGGTGGTGTTGTAGAACCGGCCGTTGTCGTTCTCGGCCATGCCGATCACCACCGTCAGGTCGCGCTCGCGGGCGGCCTGCTGCACCGCCTGCACGGTCGGCCCGTCCAGCGGCTCGGCGACCCGGGCCACGGTCTCGGCGGACGGGAAGCCCATCAGGTGGGTTTCCGGAAACACGATCATCCGGGTATCGGCGGCGCAGGCGGCGATAGCGGCAAGGGCGCGCTCGAGGTTGTAAGCTGTATCGTTGTCCCGGCCGGCGAGCTGGGCAAGTTCGATTTTCATGGGTATTCCTTGTTCTGTTCAACCGCCGCGACCCGCCGAACTGGCAGAATGAGTCCGCGGTCATGACCTGTGGCCGCAGTATGCGCACCCGCGCCGGGCCATGGGAATCACGCCGCCGGGGTAACTCGATAGGGGTAGATGAATGACACTGTCGCTGGATGACATCGCCTGGCACCGTTCGGTGGGGCAAATGATCGAGGCCCTGGACCGGCCCAATTTCTGGACGCAACTGGTGCGCCTGCTCAACCGGTACGTGCCGTTCGACAGTTGGGTCGCCCTGCTGTTCAGCGCCCAGGGCCGCCCGGAAGTCTTCGCCGAATGCCCGGGCGAGGACGGCAGTCCCGACCCGTTGTTCCAGGACTACCTCAAGGGCCTGTACCTGCTGGACCCGTTCTACATCGCCAGCCGCGAGCAGTCGCGCACCGGCCTGTACCGCCTGGCCGAGGTCGCCCCGGAACACTTCGAACTGACCGAGTACTACCAGCGCTACTTCCGCCTGAACGTGGTGGCCGACGAGATCCAGTTCAACTGCCAGCTCGACGACGACCGCACCCTCTGCCTGTCGCTGGGCTCCACCCGCCGCTTCAGCGACGAGCAGATCGCCCTGCTGTCGCTGATCCAGCCCTGGGTGCTGGGCCTGTTGCGCCAACGCCTGCCCCACGAACAACTGCCGGAAAACGTCACGCCGCCCACTGCGCCGCAGGGCGACTGGCGCATCCAGCTGGAAGCCTCGGTGCAGCAGCTCAAGGGCGCGCAACTGACCGCCCGCGAACTGGACGTCGGGCGCCTGATGCTCAGCGGCTGCTCGAGCAAGGAAATCGCCCGCAAGCTGGAAATCTCCATCGAAACCGTGAAAGTCCACAAGAAACACATGTACAGCAAGCTGGGCATCAAGTCCCAGTCCGAGCTGTTCTCGATATTTCTGCAAGCGCAGAATGCCTGACCGACCTGATGAGTCCGAACCCAAGGAAACCGTATGAGCCTGTCCCTGCTGAGCCGCTACGCCTTCTTTGCCGGCTGCGTGATCTTCACCCTCGCCAGCCTGCCGTTCCTGGAACATGACTGGCTCTGGCCATTCACCCTGACCACCGGCCTGTTGAGCCTGCTGGGGGTGTTCGACCTGTTGCAGAGCCCTCACGCGGTGCGCCGCAACTATCCGATCCTCGGCAATATCCGCTACCTGGTCGAAGGCATTCGCCCGGAAATCCGTCAGTACCTGCTCGAATCCGACAGCGATGCCCTGCCCTTCTCCCGCTCCCAGCGTTCGCTGGTGTACGCACGGGCCAAGAACGAAGGCGGCGACAAGCCCTTCGGCACGCTGATCGATGTCTATGAGTCAGGCTTCGAGTTCATCGGCCACTCGATGCGCCCGGCGCCGTTGAGCGACCCCGCCAGTTTTCGCGTGACCGTCGGCGGGCCGCAGTGCAAGCAGCCGTACTCGGCCTCGGTGTTCAACATCTCGGCGATGAGCTTCGGCTCCCTCAGCGCCAACGCCATCCGCGCCCTGAACAAGGGCGCCAAGCTCGGCAATTTCGCCCACGACACCGGTGAAGGCAGCATCAGCCCCTATCACCGCGAACATGGCGGCGACCTGACCTGGGAACTTGGCAGCGGCTATTTCGGTTGCCGCACCAGCGACGGGCGCTTCGACCCGGAGAAGTTCGCCGCCCAGGCGCAGAGCCCGCAGGTGCGCATGATCGAAATCAAGATGAGCCAGGGCGCCAAACCCGGCCACGGCGGCATCCTGCCCAAGCACAAGGTCACCCGGGAGATCGCCGAGACCCGTGGCGTACCGATGGGCGAGGATTGTGTATCGCCGTCGAGCCACAGCGCCTTCTCGACGCCGATCGAGATGATGCACTTCATCGCGCAACTGCGTGAGCTGTCCGGCGGCAAGCCGGTGGGCTTCAAGTTCTGCCTGGGTCACCCGTGGGAATTCATGGGCATCGCCAAGGCGATGCTGGAAACCGGCATTCTCCCGGACTTCATCGTCGTCGACGGCAAGGAAGGCGGCACTGGCGCCGCGCCGGTGGAATTCACCGATCACATGGGTTCGCCAATGCGCGAGGGCCTGCTGTTCGTGCACAACACGCTGGTCGGCCTGAACCTGCGGGACAAGATCAAGCTCGGTGCCAGCGGCAAGATCGTCAGCGCCTTCGATATCGCCAGCGTGCTGGCCATCGGCGCCGACTGGGCCAACTCGGCGCGCGGCTTCATGTTCGCCATCGGCTGCATCCAGTCGCAGAGCTGCCACACCAACAAGTGCCCGACCGGCGTCGCCACCCAGGACAAGCTGCGCCAGCGTGCCCTGGTGGTACCGGACAAGGCCCAGCGGGTGTTCAGCTTCCACCGCAACACCCTCAGGGCCCTGGCCGAAATGCTCGCCGCCGCAGGGCTGCAGCATCCTTCGCAACTGGAAGCCAAGCATCTGGTACGGCGCATGTCGGCCACCGAGATCAAGCTGTTCTCGCAGTTGCACGTGTTCCTCAAGCCCGGCGAACTGCTGACCGGCGAGGTCAACGGCAAGTTCTACTCGCGCATGTGGGAGATGGCCCGGGCCGACAGTTTCGAACCGAATGCGGTGTGAGCCGAAACAGGCCCTGTTCCAGGCAGGGCCACTTTTCAGGCGAGTGTGGCCATCATTCAGAAGCTTTCAGATGCTTGACGACGATATAGCCACGGTCTCCAACTGAATAGATCGCATAAAAACGCCGCTCGACCAGCGGCTCGGAACCCTGCAACTCGGCCAGCGCGGCCATTTCACGCTCATCATCATCAAGCCACTCGCTGGTAATGCCGAAGCGTCGTAGACTTTCGGGAAGTACAAGATAATCAGCGGCATTGAGTACATACCTGAGCGCCGGGATCAATGCCATACTCCTCTCGCCAGCCGGAAGCCCGAGAGCTAAATCATTGGTTTTCACGTAGATCACCTTCAGGTTCCGCAACACTGCGCTCCTGTCGATATCGTGAGCGATTTCCAGATTCATGCTGTTTTCAAACTCTTTTCGAACAACCAACAGGCGGCCATAGGCGAAGGAAAAAGTTAGCATGTAAACCAACGGTAGGATCAGCAGGCAGGTCAATCCCGGATGAATCCCCTTCAAAAAGCGAAGGCTGAGGTAAAACAACCCCATCAGCAACGCTGAGGCCCCCAACAAAGTCCTTGCGCCATCGTTGAAATCCTTGAAAAAAAGCCCGGCACCGGAAAGCACAAACAGCAACAGGAATGCCGAACTCGCGGTCAGGCACAAGCGCAACAACTTGAAAGCAAAAGCCTCGTCACTGCTTGCAATTTGCACAGCAGCCTTGAGGACACATAAAGCGGCAAGAACGGATAACACCAATGTCATCCAACCGGCGGCAGGATCCATTACTCCTGCCACGGTCTGATTGATGCGGTAAAAGTTATCAATCACTGCTGCAAGGCCCTGCGCATTCGCCGGAACCATTCTTGTGCGGTCGTCGCTCATGGACGTGAAAACACAAAGGAAGTAGAAGCCCCCCGCAAAAAGCATGTGCAGGACTCTCATGGCGAGCACCAGCAGGATGTCCTTCAATGCGGTTTTATCGAGCATCGCGCGCAGAACCTCGACACAACAGAGACCGATGAAAACATTGATCGTCAGTTGATAGAAACCAAGTGCAAGCGTTAACAGCAGACTCGGCAATAAAAGTCGCAGGGACAACAGTCGATGCCGAAAGATGATCGAGTAAACCACCAGGACAATTCCGAACATGATGCCTGCACCATCATACTGATATGAAAAGCCTTGCAGCAGAAATGGCGTACAGAGCAGTGGCAGCACCACCAGGCACTCGGTGATGACCGGCTGGCCAAAATAATCAACGCTGAACCTGTCCAGGGCCAACGCCATGCAGAACGTTGAAAGAATCAGTGGCAGGGGAAAGATATTCGGGGCAGCAGACGTGAAACTCAGTCCTTTATAGAGGTACACCATCATGAACCGGCCCTCTCTCAGCCAACCGGTCCCCGCCTCAAAAAGGCGCCAATTATCGTCAATGTAGCTGTAGTCCGCCAAAATCAACGGAGAAATGAACAGGTACGACATCACCAGAAAGAAGCCAAGACGCCGCCTGGGTGTGAGCGGAACATTCCAGATCAAGGTTTTCTCCACACGATTGTCCGTGGACTTTTCAACTGCTCGCCACGCCTGACCACACCTTTCACGACATATCTGGGCCTGTGCTTGGCCTCCATGTAGATGCGCCCTACATACTCACCCAACACGCCAATACCGATCAATTGCACACCGCCCAGAAACAGCACGGCAAAAATCAACGAGGGATAGCCGGCAACCGGATTGCCAAACAGCAGTTTTTCTGCCGCAATGAACACGGCATAAAAAATCGAGAACATCGACAGACAACCGCCAATATAAGTCCACAGCCGCAGTGGCACAGTGCTGAATGAGGTAATGCCCTCCAACGCCAGGTTCCAGAGTTTCCAGCCGTTGAACTTGCTATCGCCTACAGAACGCAGGGCACGATCATACTCGACGATCTCGGTATCGAACCCTGCCCAGGAAAGAATGCCCTTCATGAAGATCTGATGCTCCGGCAAGGTCTTAATCACCTCGACCACTTCGCGATCCATCAGGCGAAAGTCACCGACATCCTTCTCAATCTTTGTCGAAGCGATCCAGTTGTGCAGGCGGTAGAAACCTCGCGCGGTCTCTCGCTTGAAGAAACTGTCCGTTGCCCGACTACGGCGCTTGGCAAGGACCACTTTCGCCCCTTCCATCCACTTGCGCACCAGTTGCGGAACGACCTGGACAGGGTCCTGCAGGTCGACATCGATGGGGATGACCGCATCGCCATTGGCATACTCAAGTCCTGCGAATAGCGCAGCCTCCTTGCCAAAGTTCCGCGAAAAATTCACGGCCAGTATATTGCCTTCCGCCAACGCGAGGCGCTTGCACAACGCCTCGGTACGATCAGTACTGCCATCGTTGACGAAAACGATTTCGACCTCATACGGCTCGGCGAGCAGTTCCCGTCGCACCGCCTCGTAGAACACCGGGATGGCCTGCTCCTCGTTGTACACGGGCACCACCAGGGAAATCTTCATTTGGCCTTGTCCCGAAAGACCACCTGGCTTGAATAGCAGTAACCGAGCACCAGGCTCACCCCCGAAAACACCACCAGCGTCACCAGCCCCGGCATGGTCAGCCAGTCACCCAGCCAACCGGTGGTAAAACTGAGCACGGCCATGAAACCGACGAAGGCCAGGTAACGGGGCAATGAGGCCGCCTGCCTGAAGGTGTAGCGCGCGTTGGCATGGAAGGAAAACGTAGCGGCCACCGCGAACGCGCAGAGGTTGCTGGTGGCCTGGCTGAACGCCATGCCGCCGTGCAGCGCGAGGAAGACGCACCCGTGGATCAGGGTATTGAGCACCCCGATATAAACATAGGTCGAAAAATTCTTGGGCAGCGCACGCAAGGCTATGTCATCCATTCCGCAGCCGAACAAACCCCGTCCGATAACGACCGGGATGGGCGTCCACGTACTACGCGATACCAGCGTGGCGATTCCTCAAGACTAGGATTGCCCGGTGGGTCTGTCTACTGTCAGAAATAACAGGTACAGACGAGTTTTGGCTTTCACCAACAGGAGATCAACATGGGAAATCGCTTCATCGCCGTCGCTTGCCTGATGCTGTCGTTCAGCCTGGCCCACGCCGCCGAACGCTGGGAAACCCTGCCGCCCACCCCGGCCCCGGTCGTTGGCGTGCAAAGCGGCTATGCCAACGTCAACGGCATCAAGCTCTACTACACCCGCACCGGTCATGGCTCACCCGTGGTGCTGCTGCACGGCGGCCTCGCCAACTCCGACTACTGGGGCAACCAGGTCAAGGCCCTGGCGGCGAAACACACGGTGATCGCCCTCGACAGTCGCGGCCATGGCCGCAGCTCGCGCGACAGCCGCCCCTACGGCTACGACCTGATGGCCGACGACGTGGTCGCCGTGCTCGACCACCTGAAAATCGCCAAGGCCGACATCGTCGGCTGGAGCGACGGCGCGATCCTCGGCCTGGACCTGGCGATCCGTCACCCGAGCCGCGTCGGCAGGATCTTCGCCTTCGCCGCCAACAGCACCACCGCCGGGGTGAAGGAGAACGTCGAGAAGAACCCGACCTTCGCCGCCTACATCGAACGGGCCGGCAAGGAATACGTGAAGCTGTCGCCAACACCGAAGGAGTACGACGCCTTCGTCGAGCAGATCAGCCATATGTGGGCCAGCCAGCCGAACTGGAGCGATGCCGACCTGGCGAAGATCAAGACCCCGGTGCTGATCGTCGATGGCGACCGCGACGAGGCGATCAAGCGTGAGAACACCGAGTACATGGCGGCGACCATTCCCGGCGCCGGGCTGCTGATCCTGCCCAATGCCAGCCACTTCGCGTTCCTGCAGGACCCGGCCTTCTTCAACGCCGCCCTGCTGAATTTCCTCGACGGCCAGTAACCCCTGGATCGGCCGGCCTGGCGACCCCGGGCCGGGCCGTCCATCCGTCGTCGGCCAAGCCAGCCGCCCTGGCAAATAATTGTGACATTCAGTAATACCCCACCTTTGCAATTCGCGGCGATTCGCGCCACCCTGCGCGCCGCCGCCCAAGCAGTGCAATTTCCGACAGCCGCGGCAGTCATATTCAACATTCGCCCACAGAGCCCGCTGCCATGCTGAACGGACGCGACCCACGCATCGACTTCTTTCGGGGACTGGCGCTGATCTTCATTTTCTGGGATCACGTGCCCCACAACCCACTCGGCCAGATCACCCTGCGTAATATCGGTTTCAGCGATGCGGCGGAGGTCTTCGTGTTCCTCGCCGGTTACGCGGCGGTCCTCGCCTACGGCAAGATCCTGCAACGCGACGGCTACCTGATCGCCTGCGTGAAGATCCTGCGTCGCGCCTGGGTGCTCTACGTGGTGCACATCTTCCTGCTGGCGATGCTGATGGGCATCGTGTTCTTCGCCAACAGCCATGTGGAAACCCGCGACCTGATCCAGGAAATGGGCCTGCAGCATTTCGTCAGCCATCCCGAACAGGCGCTGACGGACGAGTTGCTGCTGCGCTTCAAACCGAACCTGATGGACCCGCTGCCCCTGTACATCGTGCTGTTGCTCGGCCTGCCGCTGGTGCTGCCGTTGCTGTTGCGCCAGCCCCTGGCGGTGGTCGCGGTGTCGCTGACGGTGTACCTGCTGGCGCCCGTACTGGGCTGGAACCTGGCGGCAATCGGCGATGGCGTCTGGTACTTCAACCCCGTCACCTGGCAGTTGCTGTTCATCCTCGGCGGTGCGACGGCCATCCACGGCCAGCGGCCACGCCTGCCGGACCGGCGCCCATTGCTGCGCCGGCCACTGTTCGTCGCGGCGGCGGGTTATTCACTGATTGCCGGGGTGATCACCCTCTCCTGGCGTTGGCCGCAGATTCATGACGCCATCATGCCGGCCGCACTGAGCAACTGGCTGTACCCGATCAGCAAGACCGACCTGTCGCCGGTACGTCTGCTGCATTTCCTGGCACTGGCCTATGTCACCGCCAAGCTGCTGCCCACGGGCAACTGGACCCGCCACTGGCTGGCGCAACAGACGTGCCGCATGGGTCGCTACTCGCTGGAAGTGTTCTGCCTGGGCGTACTGCTGGCGCCGCTGGCGGACATGGTCAACGCCCTGGCCGACGATGCCGTCGCCATGCAGGTTTTCACCGCGCTGGTCGGTGCCGGCCTGCTGGCCCTGCTCGGTGCCTGGCTGGACTTCAACAAGCGCCTGGGCCAGCCGATGCGCGCCGTTCCTGCCTGATCCGGCTGCGCGCCGGGTTTGGCGGTGTGGCGGATGACGTCTTCGCGGGCAAGCCCTGCTCCTACAGTTTTACGGCGTTCGCAGACCTTGTATACGACGCTACCTTGTAGGAGCAGGGCTTGCCCGCGAAGACGTCCGTAACCACAACGCAGAAACATCAGGCTCCCCAACATTTCGTAGCGCACAAAAAAGCCCCGGTCATGCGACCGGGGCCTTGTCTTTTCAACGGAGGTCTACGCCGCCGGGTTCGCAGCCGGCGAGGCATTGCCCGGCTGCAGCCTGAACACGTGGAACAACAGCGTCAGCAGCACCAGGAACGCCGGGCCGACATACAGCGCGACGCGCGTGTCGGGGAAGTACGCCATCAGCCCGACCACCAGCACCAGGAACGCCAGCGCCAGGTACGAACTGACCGGGTACAGCCACATGCGGTACTGCAGGCCTGCGACCTGCGCACGGCTCAAGCCCTTGCGGAATTTCAGTTGCGCCAACAGGATCATCGCCCAGGTCCAGATCGCGCCGAAGGTGGCAATGGACGTCACCCAGACGAAGACCTTTTCCGGCACCAGGTAGTTGAGCAGCACGCCCAGCAGCAAGGCCGCGATCGACAGCAGCAGCGCACGACGCGGCACGCCATTGCTCGAGGTCCTGGCGAAGGTCGCCGGTGCCTGGCCGTTCTGCGCCAGGCTGTAGAGCATGCGCCCGGTGCTGAAGATGCCGCCGTTGCAGGACGACAGCGCGGCGGTGATCACCACGAAGTTGATGATGCCGGCGGCGGTCTTGATGCCCAGGCGTTCGAAGGTCATCACGAATGGGCTGCCCTGGGTGCCGATGGCGTTCCACGGGTAGATCGAGAGGATCACGAACAACGCGCCGACATAGAACAGCAGGATGCGCCAGAACACCGAGCCGATGGCGTCGGGAATGGTTTTCTGCGGGTTGCGCGCCTCACCGGCGGTCAGGCCGATCATTTCCACGCCCAGGTAGGCGAACATCACCATCTGCAGCGACATCAGCACGCCGCTGACACCATTGGGCATGAAGCCACCGTTGCTCCACAGGTTGGAAATGCCCAGGGCCACGCCATCGTTGCCGAAGCCGAAGGCGATCACGCCGACACCGCCGATCACCATGGCGATGATGGTGACGATCTTGATCAGGGCGAACCAGAATTCGAACTCGCCAAAGGCCTTCACCGCGATCAGGTTGATGGTGCCCATGCTCAACAGCGCCGCCAGGGCCCAGATCCAGCGTGGCACGTCGGGGAACCAGACCCCCATGTACACCGCCACCGCGGTGATCTCCGCGACGCAGGTCACCAGCCACAGGAACCAGTAGTTCCAGCCGGTGAGAAAGCCCGCCAGCGGGCCGAGATAGTCCTGGGCATAACGACTGAAGGAGCCGGCCACCGGGTTGTGCACGGCCATTTCACCGAGGGCGCGCATGATCACCAGGATCGCCAGGCCGCCGATGATGTAGGAGAGCATGATCGCCGGACCGGCCATTTCGATGGCCTTGGCCGAACCGAGGAACAGGCCGACGCCGATACAGGCGCCGAGCGCCATCAGCCGTATGTGCCGTTCACCGAGTTCGCGTTTGAGCGGGCCGCCTTGAGCGGTCTCGCCGTGGGGCAGGTGGGTGCCAACTGGCATGGGTACAACCTCATCTTGTTATTGGGTATGAACCACCGAACAAGGGAGCGGCAGGCGAGTGGGCCCGGGCTCCCGACAGCGGACCCGCTTCGTGAGCGGGCCCGTCCCGCAGGGAAAACCGACGGGATCAGCGGGCGATGCAGTATAGGAATCCAATGGCAGGGCTTTTCACTCTATAAATCAGAAAATTCAGCTGGAAATCTCGGCAGAAGCGCTGAAAACAGAGGTGCATTCGCTGGCAGAAGCCGGCCCGGCCGGACGAAAAACCCGTGGGAGTATGGCACGCCGGGCAGATCGCGTCATGTCCCGGCCCTTTTCGACCTTGCGCCAATGGACAGCTCTATTCCAAGGCTTGCAGGGCCTCGACAAAAACCATGGCAGGCGTCGTCTTCCCGGCATGATTGTCACGAAAAGTCAGCGTATGCAGGAAATAACTGACTGCATTAACAAAATTTTCGCAGCCCTTTACCAGCGTCTAAGCTTCAGGCAAGTGCGATCAATCTGCGTATGGATGAATCGACTATGGGCGCTCTGTGGGATTCCGATTCGACCAGGACTGTGCCAGCAACCGACAGTCCGGATGAAGCGCCCGTACCGAAAAAACCCCACAAGCGGCGCCTCTGGTGGCGCCTGTTCTGGCTGGTGGTGCTGCTCGCGATGATCCTGCTCGGCGTCGCCGCCTCCAGGGAAATGCGCACCTCCAGGATCCAGGCCCGGGAAATCAGCCGCTTTGCCGGCAATCTCGACTACGCCATGGCCAACGGCCCCAGCGACTCGATGCTCTATCCCGGCGAGGGCCCCTTCGACAAACGCCTGGGCTACAGCGACCTGGGCACGTTTCTCGGCCGGCTGGCCAAACGCGGCTACCTGATCGAGGCACAGGCGCGCTTCTCCCCCGCCCTGCTCGACTACGGCAAGGCCGGCTTCTTCGTACCCTATGCGGAAAAGATCCAGGCCGGCCTGTCGATCACCGACTGCCGCGGCGCCGGGCTCTACCAGTACAACTACCCGCAGCAGTTGTACGGGAGTTTCGCGGCGATTCCGCCACTGGTGGTCAACAGCCTGCTGTTCATCGAGAACCGCGACCTGCTCGACCCCGGCCAGCCCCAGGCCAACCCCGCCGTCGACTGGCCGCGTTTCGGCAAGGCGGTGCTGTCGCAGATCGGCAAGGTTCTGCATCTCGGCGGGCAAAGCGCCGGCGGCAGTACCCTGGCGACGCAACTGGAGAAGTATCGACACTCGCCCGATGGCCTGACCCTGTCCGGCGGCGAGAAGATCCGCCAGATGATTTCCGCCAGCGTGCGCGCCTACCAGGGCGGCCCGCAGACCCTGGAAGTGCGGCAGAACGTGGTCCGCGACTACCTCAACAGCGTGCCCTTGTCGGCCGTGCCGGGGCACGGCGAGGTGCATGGCCTGGCCGAGGGCCTGCGGGTCTGGTACGGCGCCGACTTCAACGACGTCAACGCCCGGTTGAGCAGTACCGCCAGCGACCCGCAGAGCCTGGCCAGACGCGGTCTGGCGCTGCGCGAAGTGCTCTCGCTGATGATCGCCCAGCGTCGCCCCTCGCACTACCTGGCCCGGGGCCGCGATGAGCTGGCCGAGCTGACCGACAGCCACCTGCGCCTGCTGGCCCAGAACGGCGTCATCGATGCACCGCTGGCCGCCGCGGCCCTGGCGAGCAAGGTCAGCTACCGCGACTGGGTGCAGGAACCGACGATACAGCCGATCGAATCGAACAAGGGTATCAGCGTCGCCCGCAGCCGCCTGGCGGCGATGCTCGACCGCCCGCTCTACGACCTTGACCGCCTCGACCTGTCGGCCACCAGCACCCTGCAGGCGCAGTTGCAGGGCCAGGTCAGCGATTACCTCCGCAAGCTGGCGAATCCGCAGTTCGCCCAGTCCATCGGCCTGCTCGGCGATCGGCTGCTCACCGCCACCAGTACCCAGCAGGTGCGCTACAGCTTCACCCTGTTCGAACTGACGCCGGACAGCTATCGGGTGCGGGTGCAGACCGACAGCACCGACCAGCCCTTCGACATCAACGAAGGCAGCAAGCTGGAACTGGGCTCCACCGCCAAGCTGCGGGTGCTGACCACCTACCTGCAGATCATTGCCGAGCTGCATGATCGCTATGGCGATCAATCGCCGGCGCAACTGAAAAAGGTCGAAGTCGACGACCAGGACCGGATCACCCGCTGGGCCCTGGACTACCTGGCCCAGAACAGCGACCGCAACCTGCCCGCCATGCTCGATGCGGCGCTGAACCGACAGTACTCGGCAAGCCCCGGCGAAAGCTTCTTCACCGGCGGCGGCCTGCATCGCTTCCACAACTTCCGCAACGAGGACAACGGCCGCAACCCGACCCTGCTCGAAGCCCTGCGCGAGTCGATCAACCTGCCGTTCATCCGCCTCATGCGCGACCTGGTGCGCTACAGCACCTATCAGGGCCCGAACAACAGCGCCGAACTGCTCAAGGACGATGACAACCCGCGCCGCCAGGAATACCTGGCCCGCTTCGCCGACCGCGAAGGCACGGCGTTCATGCTGCGATTCTGGAAAAAGTATCGGAACAAGGACTCCCAGGAACGCCTGGAAACCTTTCTCGACAGCATGCACCCGACGCCGATCCGCCTGGCGGCGGTGCACCGCTACCTGCTGCCGGAGGCGCCGCAGAAAACCTTCGATACCTTCGTGCGGGCCCACCTGAAGACCGAGAAGGTCAGCGACGAACGCCTCGCCAAGCTCTACAAGAGCTACGGCCCCGGCGCCTACGACCTGCCGGACCAGGGCTATATCGCCAAGGTCCACCCGCTCGATCTGTGGCTGCTCGGTTACCTGCTGAAGAACCCGCAGGCCAGGTTCAGCCAGGCGGTGGCCGCCAGTGAGTTCGAACGCCAGGAAGTCTATGGCTGGCTGTTCAAGAGCAGGCACAAGAGTGCCCGCGACAGTCGTATCCGGGTCATGGTCGAGATCGAGGCGTTCCTCGATATCCATCGGCGCTGGCAGCAGGTGGGTTATCCGTTCGACCACCTGGTGCCGTCACTGGCCACGGCCATCGGCAGTTCCGGCGACCGGCCGGCGGCGCTGGCCGAACTGATCGGCATCATCCTCAACGACGGCGTACGCCTGCCCACCTTGCGCATCGACAGCCTGCACTTCGCCGCCCATACGCCGTATGAAACCCGAGTGACCAACGACCCGGGCAAGGGCAAGCGAATCATGCCCTCCGAGGTCGCTACGGCGTTGCGCGAAGCCTTGTCGCAGGTGGTGGACGCAGGGACAGCGCGGCGGGTGTCGGGCAGCTTCAAACTGCCCGACGGCACGCCGCTGGCCATGGGAGGCAAGACCGGCACCGGGGACAACCGGATAGAAAGCATCGGCGCGGGTGGGCGGGTGCTGAGTTCGAAGTCGATCAACCGCACCGCGACGTTCGTCTTCTACATCGGTGCCCACCACTTCGGCACCTTGACCGCCTTCGTGCCCGGACGCTCGGCGGAGAACTTCAAGTTCACCTCGGCGTTGCCGGTGCAGGTGCTCAAGGGGATGGCGCCGATTCTGACCGACTACCTGCAGCCGGACAGCAGCACCCTGTGCAAGCCGCAGGCTGTGGCGCACCTGTAGGGTGGGGAATTTACGTCAGCCCCCCATCAGGGGCTGCTGTGAAAGCGCTTGGCCAGGGTATAACTCTTCTTCCAGTAGGCATTGTTCAGCGAGTCGATGCGCACGCTCTTGCCGCTGCGCGGGGAGTGAATGAATTTGCCCTCGCCCACATACAGCCCGACATGGCTCACATTGCCCTGGCCATTGCGGTTGAAGAACACCGCATCACCCGGCTTCAGGCTGCCACGCTGGATAGTCCTGGCGCTGGAACGGCGCATGCCCACCGTGGTCCGCGGCAGCTTGATGTCGGCCTCGTTCTGGAACAGATAGACCAGCAGCCCGCTGCAATCGAAGCCCTTCACCGACATGCCGCCCCAACGGTAGGGCGTGCCGATCAACTGATGGGCACGATCGATGACATTGTCGATGGAAGATTGCGCCTTCACCTCGGCAACCCTGGCCGGGGCGTTCTGTGTCGACTTGAGGTTCGCATGGGCTGACCAGGAGCCCAGCAGGACCCCCAGCGACAGCACCCCTGACACTAACCTGGACATGATAAACACCGCCTTTTCGAAACCTGGCGGCATGGTACGGAGCGGTCCCGGGCTTGCTCAGAGTGCTTTTCGCAGTTTCACGTAGGAAGCATCCCAGGCAAACCAGCGAAAACACCACATCCCTCCGCGCCGCGAAACCTCCAGTGCCTGTCTCTCCGTTCCCAACGCCCCTCTCGCCCATCAGCACGTTCGTCGGTTTTTCTTGCCTTAGGAATAAGATATATCTTACGGTATATCTTAAGAACAGAGGAGAAAGAGAAAATGAGAGAGCATCACCACCCTCCCCACCACCGCGAATTCGGCGATGGCCACGACGGCTTCGAACGCCGCCCCGGCCGTGAACGCGGCGGCCGCGGCCCGCGGGTGTTCGCCCCGGGCGACCTGAAACTGCTGTTGCTGGCCCTGGTCGCCGAACAGCCCTGCCATGGCTACGACCTGATCCGCCAGATCGAAGGCATGTTCGACGGTGCCTACAGCCCGAGCCCGGGGGTCATCTACCCGACCCTGACCTTCCTTGAGGAAAGCGATCTGATCAGCGGCGACGCCGAGGCTGGGAAAAAGCGCTACAGCGTGACCGACAACGGTCGCCAGTTCCTGCGCGAACAGGCTGTGGCCCTGGACGGCGTGCGCACCCGCATCGATGTCAGCAAGCGCTCCCTGCGCGGTCACCACCGGCCGCCGGAAATCCACGAGGCGGTGCATAACCTGCGCCACGCACTGCAACTGCATCACGGACGCTGGAGCCCGGAGGAAATCCTGCGGGTCCGCGACCTGCTGAACAACACCGCCAAGGCCATCGTCGATGGTCCCGTGTCCGCCCAGTCCCATTCGGAGCAAGCGCAATGAACGAAGTCAATCGCCAAGGCATTCATCGGGTCATGCACGAGATCAGGCGCCGCCGCCTGCAAGTGTTGCGGGTGCGGGACCTGACGCCGCGCATGCGCCGCATCACCCTCGGCGGCCCGGAACTGGCGGGTTTCATCAGCCTGGGCACGGACGACCACGTCAAACTGTTCTTCCCGCAGACCGCCGCCGAACAGGCTGCGCTGGAAACCCTGGTGATTGGCGCCAAGGACAACGGCCCGCTGCCGGCCATGCGTGACTACACGCCGCGTCGCTATGACCTGGAGCGGGGTGAACTGGATATCGACTTCGTCCTGCATGGCGACGGCCCCGCCTCGACCTGGGCGGAACAGGCCACACCCGGCCAGTTCCTGCATATCGGCGGGCCACGGGGTTCGCTGGTGGTTCCGGATATCTTCGACAGCTACCTGTTGATCGGCGACGAAACCGCCCTGCCGGCCATCGCCCGGCGCCTGGAGGGCCTGGCGGCCAACCGCCGCGCGCTGGTGGTGGTCGAGGTGGAGAACGCGGCTGAACAGCAGCCCCTGCACAGCCAGGCACAGGTCGAAGTGATCTGGGTGCGACGCGACGCGCCAGGACAGGGTCTGCTGCAAACCGTCGAGCAACTGACCCCGCCAAGCGGCAGCCTCTACGCCTGGGTCGCCACCGAGGCCGGGCTGTCGCGCAAGGTGCGCCGGGTATTGCTCGACATCCACGGCCTGGATGAGGCGTTCGTCAAGGCCGCTGGCTACTGGCGCCTGGACGGTAGCGCCGAAGAGTAATCTCCGGCCTCGGCAGTGGGTGGGCCGCCCCACTCACTGCAAGCCTCAAGTCCGCCGCCTGCCACCCCAACGATCCATGCCGATCAGCAGCAGCGAGACCAGCACGAAGCCCAACAGTATCTGCCCGGCGTTGACGAACACCTGGGGATAACCCAGCCGGTCAACATCGACGAAGGGATACGGATACGCGCCGATCAGGTGCCCGCGCAGCAGCACATAAGCGAAATACACCAGCGGATAGGCCAGCCACGACAACACCTGCGGGAAGCGCAAGCGGCCCTTGGGCACACACACCCACCAATAGACCACGAACAGCGCCGGCATCACGTCGTGCAGCAGTTCATCCGCCAGCCACTGAAAGCCCTGGGGATGCCACAACGAGCGCAGCAACAGGCTGTAGGCCAGCCCCACCACGACGATATTGGCGACGATCGCCGTGCGCACCGACGGTTTGAGGAAAAAGCGCCGGCCCCACGAATCGCGGGACGTCACTTCACAGGTCAGCACCACCGCCACCAGGGTGTTGGTCAGCACGGTGAAGAAACTGAAGAAGGTGATCAACCCGCCGAGCAGGCTCGCCCCGGCCTGCCAGCGCGAGATCAGGATCAGGTACATCTGGATGCCCAGGCCGCTCCAGCCCAGCACCGCCGCGGCCAGCAGCACGGCGCGCGAGCGGATGCGGCGCAGCGGCGGCTGGCCGGACACGCGCTTCGACTCCACGGCAGGACCTCAGCGTCGGGTGCGCATCAACTTCACGTACAGCCGCTCGACCTTCTCCCGCGCCCACGGCGTCCTGCGCAGAAAAGTCAGGCTCGACTTGATGCTCGGGTCGCTCTTGAAGCAACGGATATCGATGCGCTCGGCCAGGCCCTGCCACTCGTAATGGGCCACCAGGGCATTGAGGATCTGCTCCAGGGTCACCCCATGCAGCGGATTGTTGGATGTTTCGGTCATGCCGAACCTTCGATGAGGAAATGGAACAAGGCGCGCACCTTAGCCGAGCCCTTCGCCAGGGGGAAGAGCCACCGATAGCAGATGGCGCAATGGCCCTTACTTGAGTCTAGCCGCGTCGAGATACGTTGCAGGGGCAGTGTTTTAAAATCGAAAAACTGTGTTACGTTATAACAAATCATAACCATTCGTCGGACACCCCCTCCGTCATCCGCCTGCTCTTTCGACTCACCGATGCGCTTCGCATCGCGCTTGCCAAGGAAACATCGATGTCCCTCTCCTCCCCCCTGCGTACCCGACTGACTCCGCTGGCCGCCGCCTTGCTGATCGCGGGCCCGGCCCACGCCCTGGAGCTGCAACCCCAGGTCATCACCGCCAACCCCCTGGGCAGCGAACAGCCCGCCGCCCCCAGCACCGTGCTCGAAGGCGACGACCTGACCCTGCAGCAACAGGGCAGCCTCGGTGAAACCCTGAACAGGCAACCCGGGGTGTCGTCGTCCTACTTCGGCCCGGGCGCCAGCCGACCGATCATTCGTGGCCAGGACGGCGATCGCATCCGCCTGCTGCGCAACGGCGTCGGCGCGCTGGATGCCTCGGCGCTGTCCTATGACCACGCGGTACCGCTGGATCCGGTCAACGTCGAACGGATCGAGATCGTCCGTGGCCCGGCGGCGCTGCTCTATGGCGGCAGTGCCATCGGCGGGGTGGTCAACACCTTCGACAACCGCATTCCCACCAGCCCCATCGACGGCATCCACGGTGCCGGCGAACTGCGCTACGGCGGCGCCGACACCACCCGCAGCAGCGCCGGCAAGCTGGAAGCCGGCGACGGCACCTTCGCCCTGCACCTGGACGCCAACGCCCGCGAGTTCAACGACCTGCGGATTCCCGGCTACGCCCGTAGCCGCAATGCACCGGCCAGCGAGGACGGCGACGGACGCAAGGGCCGCCTGGGCAATAGCGACGGTCGCCAGGATGGCGGTGCCGTGGGCGGCTCCTACCACTGGGATAATGGTTACGCCGGGCTGTCCTACAGCAATTACGACAGCAACTACGGCTCACCGGCCGAGCAGGATGTGCGCATCCGCATGAAGCAGGACCACTACGCCTTCGCCTCGGAAATCCGCAACCTCGAGGGGCCGTTCAGTTCGGTGAAACTCGATGCCGGCTACACCGACTACGAGCATCGGGAAATCGAGGGGGGCGAAACCGGCACGATTTTCAGGAACAAGGGCTACGAGGCCCGGGTCGAGGCCCGCCACCTGCCGGTCGGCCCGTTCAACGGAGTGGTCGGGGCCCAGGTCAGTCGCAACGAATTTTCCGCACTGGGCGAGGAAGCCTTCGTTCCGCAAACCGACACCGACGCCGGCGCGCTGTTCCTGCTGGAAGAGCTCAAGGCCAGCGAGCGTCTGACCTTCAGCCTCGGCGGCCGCCTGGAACACACGCGTATCGACCCGGATGCCAAGGGCAACGAGCGTTTTGCCAATGCCGAGCGGAGCAACAGCTTCACCGCCGGCAGCCTGTCCTCCGGCGCGGTCTACCAGTTGACGCCGGTCTGGGCGCTGGCCGCGACCCTGGGCTACACCGAGCGCGCGCCAACCTTCTACGAGCTGTATGCCAACGGTGCCCACGTCGCCACCGGCACCTATGAAGTCGGCAACCCCGACCTGTCGAAGGAAAAGGCCGTATCCAGCGACCTGGCCCTGCGTTTCGACAACGGCACCCACAAGGGCAGCTTCGGTGTGTTCTACAGCCACTTCTCCAACTACATCGGCCTGCTCGGCAGTGGTCGTACCCTCAACGACGACGGCGAGGAAGACGCCGCTGGCATCCCCGAATACCGCTATTCCGGCGTACGGGCCCGCTTCGCCGGGTTCGAGGCCCAGGATCACTGGAAACTGGGTGAAGGCGCCTACGGCAAGTTCGCCCTCGAACTGTCCGGCGACTACACCCGCGCCACCAACCTCGATACCGGCGAGGCCCTGCCGCGGATCGCGCCGCTACGCCTGAACAGCGGCCTGCTGTGGGAGCTGGATCGCTGGCAGGCGCGGATCGATGTGGAGCATGCGGCGGGCCAGGGACGGGTGCCGTCCAACGAGTCCGGCAGTTCGGCCTACACCACCTTCGGCGCCAGTGCCGGCTACCACTTCGATATCGGCAGCAGCCAGTGGCTGGCGTTCGTCAAGGGCGAAAACCTGACCAACCAGACCGTGCGTTATGCCAGCTCGATCCTGCGTGATATCGCGCCGGCGCCGGGCCGCAGCATCGAGGTCGGCCTGCGTACCACCTTCTGACATTCACCCAGGCAAGACCGTGGTGAGCAGGCCGGCCTGCTCACCACCACCCACCCGAAGACTGTTACCGAATCTGAAATGATCCATGTCAGGGAACCCCCTGTTTCCGCGATAGACATGGGTTTATCCTTTGTGCGCTAACAACTGAATCGTTTAATCAGCAAAGTTCGCGGCTGAAAACGCTCCGGTTCCCCCCTCGACTTCCCGCCCCGCAAGCAGCGCCTGCCTGTTGCGGCTCCCGCGTGGAAGTCCCTCGGGCAATTTATCTGAACGAAGTCCCCGCCGAATCGTCATCTACAGTGATTACAGCGCGGGATACCTTCAACGTCACGGAGAAACCAAACCATGAGCACTGACCGTGCTTCGAATCGAGGCCGCCTGCTACCGAGCCTGCTCGGTATCGTGCTGCTGTTGATGGGCCTCGCCCTGCTGGCCGGCGGGATCAGGCTGAGCCTGCTGGGTGGCTCGCTGTACTACCTGCTGGCCGGCATCGGCCTGTTGTTGACCGGCGGCCTGTTGCTGGCCGCCCGCCGGGCAGCCCTGGGCCTCTACGCCCTGGTGCTGTTCGCCAGTACCCTGTGGGCCCTGTGGGAAGTCGGCCTGGACTGGTGGCAACTGGTGCCGCGCCTGGCCCTGCTGTTCGCCCTGGGTATTGTCATGCTGCTGCCGTGGTTCCGCCGGCCATTGCTGCACAGCGGTGCCGCACCGATGGGTACCGGCGCGCTGGGCGTGGCCGTGGTGCTGGCCGGCGCCACCGCCGTCGCCAGCCAATTCACCAACCCGGGTGAAATCAAGGGCCAGCTCGATCGCGACAGCGTCCCTGGCATGAGCAACACCGCACCGGCCACGGCCGATGGCGACTGGGATTCCTATGGCCGCAGCGCCCATGGCGATCGCTACTCGCCGCTGGCGCAGATCACCCCGCAGAACGCGCACAAGCTGGTACCGGCCTGGACCTTCCGCACCGGCGACATTCCAGGGCCGAACGATCCCGGCGAAACCACGGCGGAAAACACCCCGCTGAAGGTCAACGGCATGCTCTACGTGTGCACGCCCCACAGCCAGGTGATCGCCCTCGACCCGGATACCGGCAAGGAAATCTGGCGCTTCGATCCGAAACTTTCCACGCAGAAGGCGGCGAACTTCAAGGGCTGGGCCCACATGACCTGCCGTGGCGTGGCCTATCACGATGAAAACGCCTACATCGCCAATACCGCGCCGTCCACAACCGACGCGTCCGCCACCGCGTCGCTGGCGGCCGACAACGCGCCAAGCGGCCGCCTGGTCGCCACCGGCCAGGAAAACCAGTGCCCACGGCGGATCTTCCTGCCCACCGCCGATACCCGCCTGATCGCCCTGAACGCCGACACCGGCAAGATGTGCGAAGACTTCGGCGACAAGGGCCAGATCGACCTCGGCGCCAACATCGGCACCTTCGCCCCCGGTGGCTACTACTCCACCTCGCCGCCGGCGGTCACCCGCAACCTGGTGGTGATCGGCGGCCACGTCACCGACAACGTCTCCACCGACGAACCCAGCGGCGTGATCCGCGCCTTCGACGTGCGCACCGGCAAGCTGGTGTGGAACTGGGACAGCGGCAACCCGGACGACACCACCCCGATCGCCCCGGGCAAGACCTACACCCGCAACTCGCCGAACATGTGGTCGATGTTCGCCGTCGATGAAAAACTCGGCATGCTCTACCTGCCGATGGGCAACCAGACACCGGATCAGTTCGGTGGCGCCCGCACCCCCGATTCGGAGAAATACGCCGCCGGCCTGACCGCACTGGATATCGACACCGGACATGTGCGCTGGACCTACCAGTTCACCCACCACGACCTGTGGGACATGGACGTCGGCGGCCAGCCGACCCTGATGGACCTCAAGACCGCCGACGGCGTCAAGCAGGCCGTGCTGGCTTCGACCAAGCAGGGCAGCATCTACGTGCTCGACCGCAGCAACGGCCAGCCGATCGTGCCGATCAACGAGATCCCGGTACCACAGGGCGCAGTCGCCGGCGACCACACCTCGCCGACCCAGCCCAAGTCCGACCTCAACTTCATGCCGCCGCCCCTGAAAGAGCGCGACATGTGGGGCGTGACACCGTTCGACCAGATGCTCTGCCGGATCGACTTCAAGTCGCTGCGCTACGAGGGCCCGTTCACCCCGCCATCGCTGCAGGGCTCGATCGTCTACCCGGGCAACTTCGGCGTGTTCGACTGGGGCGGCATTTCGGTCGACCCGGTGCGCCAGATCGCCTTCGTCAACCCGAGCTACATGGCCTTCCGCTCCAAGCTGATTCCGGCGGCGGAGATCGCCTCCCAGGGCCCCCGCAAGAGCGAAACCGAAGGCGTGCAGCCGAACAAGGGCGCGCCATACGGGGTGATCCTCGAAGCCCTGCTGTCGCCAATGGGCCTGCCCTGCCAGGCACCGGCCTGGGGTTATGTGGCAGCGGTCGACCTGACCACCCACAAGACGCTCTGGATGCACAAGAACGGTACCGTGCGTGACAGCTCGCCGGTGCCGATCCCCCTGAGCATGGGCGTGCCGAGCCTGGGCGGGACCTTCACCACCGCCGGTGGCGTGGCCTTCCTCAGCGGTACCCTGGACCAGTACCTGCGCGCCTACGATGTGAAGAACGGCAAGCAACTGTGGGAAGGCCGCCTGCCAGCGGGCGCCCAGACCACGCCGATGACCTACACCGGCAAGGACGGCAAGCAGTACGTACTGGTGATGGCCGGCGGGCATGGCTCGCTGGGCACCCGCCAGGGTGATTACGTGCTAGCGTACAAGCTGTCCGAGTAACGTGCGGCAGACATGAAAAAGGCGGCCTCTCAAGGGCCGCCTTTCTTCCGTGACACCTAGTGTTCGATCACCTCGCCGCGCATCGGCGCCAGCCGGGCGATCAGGCGGTTCTGTACCCGCACCGGTATCCCCTGCTCATCCATCGCCGCGATCAGGTCCTCGACCAGCGCATTGAAATCGCTGCGGCTGACATTCTGGCCCTTGTGGCTCTCGGCCATGGTATCGCCGGTGTAGACACAGGGCCCGCCCGCCTCGACGCAGAACTGTTCGACCAGCTTGTTGCGCAGGCGCACGATGTCGATCTTGCGGAAGCGCTCGGCAATCCGCGGGTCGTGGGCGATCTTCAGCAGCATGCCCTCGACGATCCGGGTGATCCCGGCACGCTCGCCGAGGTCGCGGTAGAGGCTGTCATCCCTGGGCGGCTGCTGGGCACAACCGGCCAGCAGGACAGCAACCAGCAGCAGTTTCAAACCCCGCATCAGAAACTCCCCTGTACGGACAGATAAGTGCCGTTCTGGTTATCCAGTGTGGCGATTTCTCCCAGCCGGGCGTAGGCCAGGACGAAGGACAGGTGTTTGTTGGGGAAATAGCCGATGAATACGTCGGCCCAGTCGCTTTCACCAGCGAAGGACAGGTTGTCCGGCTTTTCCCGGTACTCCACGCCCACGGCCCAGCGCGGGTTGAACAGTACCGCCACGGAGCCTTCCTTGAGCACGCTGCGGGTATCGCGACGATCGCCGCCGAAGCCCATCAGCCCCAGCTCATTGGCCCGGCTGTAGCGTACACCGCCGTTGACCAGCAGGTTGTAGCCGAAGGCCGCGCCGATGAACAGCCGGCTGGCGGCCAGGTAGCCCTCGACGTCCTGGTCACGCTTGGCGCCGACCAGTTCGGGAATGTCGAAGTTGGTCTGGTGCTTGTACTCCAGGCCCAGGGACACCTGCGGCAGGGTGTCGTAGATCAGGTCGCCGAACAGCCGGACCTTGAGCCCGACGATATCCTGGCCGAGATGATCTTCCGGCAGGTTGAGCTTGTGCACCAGCGAGCCCAGGTCGAAGCGCTGACGGGCCAGGGACAGCTCCACGCGGTTGTCATAGGAGGCTGCCAGCCCGACTACGTCGAGCCGATAGTCCGGGACGTTGACGGTGGTGGCGAACGCGGTGGCGCCCCATTCGTTCTTTTCGCCATAGCCGGTCAGCACCGCCCACGGCGTGATGCCTCCGCCCGCCGCGCCCTCCAGGCTGCTGGCACCGCCTGTGGCGATCAGGCGGCCGTTATCGGCCTCGGCGGCATTGATTCCCAGGCCCAGCAGGCCCAGCAGGCACAACAGGGAATAACGACGTTTCATAGCAGTCAGTGGACCATGGCAGAGGGTGAATTCAAGGGTTTTGCGACCCAGGCCTCGAACGCCGCCGCACTCAGCGGACGACTGATCAGGTAACCCTGGGCGGTATCGCAATGCCAACGCTCCAGTAGGCGCAGGCTGTGTTCGTACTCCACCCCTTCGGCCACCACCTTCAAGCCCAGGTTGTGGCTCATTTCAATGGTCGAACGCACGATCACCGCGTCCTCGCTGGTTTCGTCCAGGTTGCGGACGAAGGACTGGTCGATCTTCAACTCCTGCACCGGCAGGCGCTTGAGGTGTGCCAGCGAAGAGTAGCCGGTACCGAAATCGTCCACCGACAGGCTGATGCCACAGGCACGCAGGCGTTGCAGGACCTGCAGGGCCTGTTCCGGCTCGCGCATCACCGCACTTTCGGTGATCTCGAAGATCAGTTGTTCGGCGGGCAGGCGATGCACCTCGAGCAGCGCCGAAACCCGGTCGGGCAGGTCGCCGATCAACAAGTCATCGGCGGAGATGTTCAGGGACAGTTGCAGGTGCAGGCCCCGCTGGTTCCACTCGGAGAGCTGGCGCATGCCCTCCTCGATCACCCAGCGGGTGAGGATCTGGATGCTGCCAGTACGTTCGGCGAGGGTGATGAATTCTCCCGGCGACACCATGCCGAACTGCGGATGCTGCCAGCGCAGCAGGGCTTCGGCCTGGCGCACCTGGCCCTGGCGGATATCCAGCTTGGGCTGGTAGTGCAGCAGCAGTTCACCGTTGGCGGCGGCATGGCGCAAGTCGCGGATCAGGGCGATCTGCCGGCGATGGGCCAGGTCGCGGCCCTCTTCGTAGATCTGCAGGCGGCCGGGCATCTGCGCGGCGTCCTGCATGGCGATGGCGGCACGCTCGAGCAGTTCCTCCGCCTCCTGGCCATCGTTCGGGAACGCCGCAATCCCCATCCGGCAATCCAGCGCCACGTCGTGATCGTTGATCCGCTGGGGCTTGAGCAGCAATTGCTGGATCTGGTCGGCAACCGCCACCGCGCCCTCGCTGCCGGTGCCCTGCAGCAGCAGGAGAAATTCCCCGGCAATCAGGTGGGCAACCGTGTCGCCCGCGCGCAGGGCCGACTTCAGGCGCTTGCCAACGCTCTGCAACACCTGGTCGACCGCGCCGGGTCCTCCGGTCTCGTTGACGGTACGCAGGTTGTCGATACCCAGGTAGACCAGCGCCACCGGGCGGGCGGCGTCTATCGTGCTGCTCAGCCGCTCCATCGCCAGTGCGCGGTTGGGCAGGCCGGTGAGCAGGTCGTGCAGGGCATTGTGTGCCAACTGCTGTTCGCGCTCGGCGATGGCACCCTGCATGGTATTGAACATCCTGGCGAGCAGACCCAGTTCATCACTGCGCCGCAACCTGACCGGCGTCTCGTAGTCGCCCTTGCCGATGCGCTCGGCGGCCTGGGCCAGAGAACGCACCGGCTGCGAGACGCTACGCGCCAGCAGCAGGGCCCCGACCAGCGAAGCCAGCAGCGCGACCAGCGCGATCAGCAGGATCTTTTCGTCCAGCGGCGCGAAGGCCTGCATCGCCACATCCAGGGGGCTCTGCAACAGGGCGATGACCTGGCTGTCATTGTTGTCGCTGGTGCTGGCCAGTCTCAGCGACTGGCTGAGGAAGTTCTGGCTGAGGTGCTCGGTCATCTGCGTGTCATGCCCACCGGACGCTTCGAGCATCAACCGGGTGATGCTCGGTGCCAGTGCTGCCGGCTGGGTGCTGACCAGTTCGCCGACCTGCTGCCGATCGACGCTGAGGAACGACACCTCGAGGTTGGTCAGCGAACGCAGTTGCGAGGCAAAGGCGTTGTCCATGGAAAAGCCCATCACCACCCGGGCGATCGGCAGCGGCGCCAGCACCTGCGCCTCGACCAGCAGGTGCGGCTTGCCCTGCAGCGGCACGATCAGGGCCGATTGCCGGTTGCGCCGGGCCTCGCGCAGTGCCTGGTCGAAACGGAATGGCGTACCGTCGGGCGTATCGGCCAGGGTGCTGGCCATGACCGTGCCATCCATGCTCAACAGGATCATGTCGTTGGCATTGATACGCTTGCCGTGGTTGATCAGCACCGAACGGATGGTCGCCGAGTCGCCGCTGGAGACCGCATCGCGAAAGCCGAAATCCGCCGCCAGCAGTTGCACGCCATCACCCAGGCGCCGGCTCTGCACGTCCAGCAGACGCTCGAAAACCCGCGTACCGACCTCCAGCTGCGCACGCGCCTGGCGCTGCACCGCTTCGTTGGTCGCCACCTTGACGCTGAAGTACAAGGCACCGATCACCACCAGCAACAGCAGGGTCAGTACAACGGCGATCCGCGCCTGAAAACTACTGCGCAGGTTCACTGAGAGCTTTATTGAAGGCATCACCAAAGGCACTCGATGCTGGCGCCGACGGAGCATCCGACGACAGCGGTTGAATCGTCAGGCTGAAGCGTTGCTTCAACCCCGTGGCCGGCACATCGATTTCGCCGCCCGCCTGCGGCTGCATGTCCGCGACCTGCGGGTGCCAGAGCGTGACGCGATAATGGCCGGCGGGCAGCTTGTCGAAAGCGATCCGGCCGTTGTCGTTGCTGGTCGCGAACCAGGGATCGTCGGTGACGTAGATGTAGCCGAGCATCCAGTCGTGGATATTGCAGCCCAGCACGACCACACCCGGCTTGTCGAACAACACCGGATCCGACGGTGTACCCTCGTAGAGGCGCAGTTCAAAGCGCTTGGGTTGCGAAAAGGAATAGACCTGATGGCGGATATTGTCGCTGTTGGGAAACTTGACCTGGGTCCCGGTATGCACCGCCAGCACGTGGGGTACGTACTCTTTGTTACGCTGGTCCATGTCGGCCTTCAGGCTGATGGCGGCAGGTGCGGCGCCACCCTGCAGGGTCAGCACCGCCCCCACCAGCGGCTTGCCCTGTTGGTCGACCAGATCGGCCTGCAGGCCGGCGGCATGGCTCGGGCCACTGGCGAGCAATCCAGCAACACACAGAAACAATCCAGGCAATGAAATGGGGCGGGCCATACAACAACTACTCACTGGTTCATTAAAAAGATGGCCTGCCCTGGCGCAAAGGGATCAGCAAGTGCAGATTACCGAGGCTCGGGCAGAAGATCACGCAAGAAATGAGGCGTTTTGCCACTATCTTGAGCCAGCCGACGAACGACTCATGCCCCTTAAAACCTCTACACGAAGATGAAAGATGTACAGGTTCATGCCCGGGCTATCGGCCGGTTTGACCAAAGCTATAGCAGCGGACCATTGAAACCGCCACCGGCTCGCCCCATCTAACCTGCATACTCAACTGTGCAGGTGCCCCAATGAGCAACCAGCAAGAATTCCCCGATCACCCGACCCAACAGACCAACGCCGAAGATCGTCACGACGCCGGCCAGGACAATCGCGAATCATCCGGCACCAGCCTGGCGCTGCCCGGGCAGAACCTGCCGGACACGGTCTACATCATCCCGATCCACAATCGCCCGTTCTTCCCGGCACAGGTCCTGCCGGTCATCGTCAATGAAGAACCCTGGGCCGAGACCCTGGAACTGGTGAGCAAGTCCGATCACCATTCCCTGGCCCTGTTCTTCGTCGATACCCCGACCGAAGATACCCGCCACTTCGACACCAAGAGCCTGCCGGAGTACGGCACCCTGGTGAAGGTCCACCACGCCAGTCGCGAGAGCGGCAAGCTGCAGTTCGTGGCCCAGGGCCTGACCCGCGTGCGCATCCGCACCTGGCTCAAGCACCACCGTCCACCCTACCTGGTGGAACTCGAATACCCGCACCAGCCGAGCGAGCCGACCGACGAAGTGAAGGCCTACGGCATGGCCCTGATCAATGCGATCAAGGAACTGCTGCCGCTCAACCCGCTGTACAGCGAAGAGCTGAAGAACTACCTCAACCGCTTCAGCCCCAACGATCCATCGCCGCTGACCGACTTCGCCGCCGCCCTGACCTCGGCCACCGGCAATGAGCTGCAGGAAGTGCTCGATTGCGTGCCGATGCTCAAGCGCATGGAAAAAGTGCTGCCGATGCTGCGCAAGGAAGTCGAGGTCGCCCGCCTGCAGAAAGAGATCTCCGCCGAGGTGAACCGCAAGATCGGCGAACACCAGCGCGAGTTCTTCCTCAAGGAACAGCTCAAGGTCATCCAGCAGGAGCTGGGCCTGACCAAGGACGACCGCAGCGCCGATATCGAGCAGTTCGAGCAGCGCCTGGAAGGCAAGGTCCTGCCGGCCCATGCGCAAAAGCGCATCACCGAGGAAATGGGCAAGCTGGCGATCCTCGAGACCGGTTCGCCGGAATACGCCGTCACCCGCAACTACCTGGAATGGGCCACCGCGGTACCCTGGGGCGTGTACGGCGAGGACAAGCTCGACCTCAAGCACGCGCGCAAGGTGCTGGACCAGCACCACGCCGGCCTCGATGACATCAAGGCGCGGATTCTCGAATTCCTCGCCGTCGGCGCCTACAAGGGCGAGATCAGCGGCTCGATCGTGCTGCTGGTGGGCCCGCCAGGCGTGGGCAAAACCAGCATCGGCAAGTCCATCGCCGAATCCCTCGGCCGGCCGTTCTACCGTTTCAGCGTCGGCGGCATGCGCGACGAGGCCGAAATCAAGGGGCATCGGCGCACCTACATCGGCGCCCAGCCGGGCAAGCTGGTGCAGGCGCTGAAAGACGTCGAGGTGATGAACCCGGTGATCATGCTCGACGAGATCGACAAGATGGGCCAGAGCTACCAGGGCGACCCGGCTTCGGCGCTGCTGGAGACCCTCGACCCCGAGCAGAACGTCGACTTCCTCGACCATTACCTGGACCTGCGCCTGGACCTGTCGAAAGTGCTGTTCGTCTGCACCGCCAACACCCTGGACTCGATCCCCGGACCGCTGCTGGACCGCATGGAAGTGATTCGCCTGTCGGGCTACATCACCGAGGAAAAACTGGCGATCGCCAAGCGTCACCTGTGGCCCAAGCAGTTGGAAAAGGCCGGTGTGGCGAAAACCAGCCTGTCGATCAGCGACAGCGCCCTGCGCACCGTGATCGACGGGTATGCCCGCGAGTCCGGCGTGCGCCAGCTGGAGAAGCAGTTGGGCAAGCTGGTGCGCAAGGCGGTGGTCAAGCTGCTGGATGCACCGGACAGCGTTATCAAGATCGGCCCCAAGGACCTCGAAGCCTCGCTGGGCATGCCGGTATTCCGCAACGAGCAGGTGCTCAGCGGCGTCGGCGTGATCACCGGGCTGGCCTGGACCAGCATGGGCGGCGCCACCCTGCCGATCGAGGCCACACGCATCCACACCCTCAACCGCGGCTTCAAGCTGACCGGGCAGTTGGGTGACGTCATGAAGGAGTCGGCGGAAATCGCCTACAGCTATGTCGGTTCGCACCTCAAGCAGTTCGGCGGCGACCCGCGATTCTTCGACGAGGCCTTCGTCCACCTGCACGTACCGGAAGGCGCCACCCCCAAGGACGGTCCGAGTGCCGGGGTGACCATGGCCAGCGCCCTGCTGTCACTGGCCCGCAACCAGCCGCCGAAGAAGGGCGTGGCCATGACCGGCGAGCTGACCCTGACCGGGCATGTGCTGCCCATTGGTGGGGTCCGCGAGAAGGTGATCGCGGCACGCCGGCAGAAGATCCATGAACTGATCCTGCCGGACGCCAACCGCGGCCACTTCGAGGAACTGCCGGACTACCTCAAGGAAGGCATGACCGTGCACTTCGCCAAGCGTTTTGCCGATGTGGCGAAAGTGCTTTTCTGACCATTGCGTCACGGGAGCGGTCGCTGAGCGCCCCCACGCTGGAGCGTGGGAGCACTCAAAAATGCCAATACCTCAGCGCTCCCTGATCGTTCCCACACTCCGCGTGGGAATGCCTCCCTTGACGCTCCTCGTCCCCCCATGCGCCCCGACCCGCCAGGACAGCTTCGATCCCGCCCAGCGCATCGGCCGCATCTTGGGTTATGCTCCAGCATCGCTGTAATGATTGGAGACACTATGACCCCGACTCGTCTGTTGCTTCCGTTAAGCCTTGTGCTACTCGCTGCCTGTGCGCAGCAACCGCGCCAGAACGTGACCGTGGAAAACCAGCGTGACTGTCCGATGCAGCTCAAGAACGGGCAGAACATGATCCTCAGCCTGCCGAGCAACCCCACCACGGGCTATCGCTGGGCCATCCAGGATTCCGCCGGCGGCGTGCTGAAAAGCCTTGGCCCGGAGGTCTACCACAACCCGGAAAACAGCGATGTGATCGGCGCCGCCGGCCAGTCGACCTGGCGCTTCCAGGCCTTCGCCACCGGCACCGGCCGCCTGCGCCTGACCTACCAGCAGCCCTGGGAACCGGAAGTCCCGCCGGTACAGAGCTTCGACTGCCCGATCGTGGTGAACTGACATGCCCTGGCTGATTCTCGCCCTGATGGGCGCCGTCGCGTTCCTGTATGGGCTGAGTATCGACTCGCCATTGATCTGCCTGCTGACCAAACCCCTGCCGGTGCTGGCCCTGCTCGGCTGGCTGCATGACGCACCGGGGGGCGAATATCGCCGCTGGCTGGCCCTGGGCCTGGTGTTCTCGCTGCTCGGCGACATCCTGCTGGCCTGGCCGGGCGATCTGTTCGTGTTCGGCCTGGGCGCCTTCCTGGTCGCCCACCTGTGCTATCTCAAGGCCTACCTCGGCGACTGCCGGCGCCTGGCGCCGGTCCAGCTGATCGTGGCCCTGCTCATCGGCACCGCGCTGTTGGGCGTGCTGATGTCCAAGGGGCTGGGCAACCTGCTGGTGCCGGTGAGTGTGTATGCCCTGGCCATCAGTTGCATGCTCTGGCGAGCCCTCGCACGGCTGGGTAGCGACGTGCCGCAACGCTCGGCGCGACTGGCTGCCGGTGGCGCGCTGGTGTTCGCCTTCTCCGACAGCCTGATCGGCATCGACCGCTTCGTGGTCAAGTTCGCCGCCGCGCCTTACCTGATCATCATTGCCTACTGGATCGGCCAATGGGGTATTGCCGCCTCGGCGTTCTCGCAAAAGGCCAACAGGCAGGAGCCGGGCTTCGCCTGAAGCCCGCGCCAACGCCTCAGGCGCTTTATCCGACAAACCGCGCATCCCGGCGCCAACTTGGCTAAAATGCCGACCCTTTTTCGATTGTCGCCGGAACCGCCGTGAGCAAAGAACCTGATCGCCTTTTCGCCCAGCCCCTGGCCCAGGTGCCGGACTTCGCCTTCAACGAAGATGTGGTACGGGTGTTCCCGGACATGATCAAGCGCTCGGTTCCCGGTTACCCGACCATCGTCGAGAACCTCGGCGTGCTCGCCGCCCAGTTCGCCCAGCCGGGCAGCGTGCTCTACGACCTGGGCAGTTCCCTCGGGGCGGTAACCCAGGCGTTGCGCCGGCACGTGCGCAGCGACGGCTGCCGGGTGATCGCGGTGGACAACTCCACGGCGATGGTCGAACGTTGCCGCGAATACCTCAACGCCCAGGACTCGATGTTCCAGGAGTTGCTGCCGGTGGAGGTGATCGAAGGCGATATCCTCGCCCTGGACTTCCGCCCGGCCTCGGTGGTGGCGCTGAACTTCACCCTGCAATTCATCGCCCCGGATCAGCGCCTGGCCCTGCTCGGACGCATTCGCCAGGCCCTGTTGCCCGGCGGAGCGCTGATCCTGTCGGAGAAATTGCGTTTCAACGACCCCGAGGAGCATGCGCTGCTCACCGACCTGCATATCGCCTTCAAGCGCGCCAATGGCTACAGCGAACTGGAAATCGCCCAGAAACGCAGCGCCATCGAAAACGTGATGAAACCCGACAGCCTCGAGGAACACCGCGAACGCCTGCTGGCGGCGGGTTTCTCGAAAGTCGTGCCCTGGTTCCAATGCCTTAACTTTGCCTCGTTGATTGCCCTGCCATGATCGATCTGTCACCCCTCGCCCGCCGCCTGGCGCGTACTCCCCTGGCCGAATGGGCCAACAGCCTGCAGGCCCAGCTCGATACCCGGCTGGAGAAAGGTCATGGCGACCTTGAGCGCTGGCAGGGGGCGCTCGACGCCTTGCCAGCACTGGAACCGACGACGATCGACCTGCTCGGCGGCCTGACCCTGGACAGCGACTGCGACGACGCGACCCGCGCCCAGGTGCGCAGCGCACTGATGGGCCTGAGTCCGTGGCGCAAGGGACCATTCGAGCTGTTCGGCGTGCATGTCGATACCGAATGGCGTTCGGACTGGAAATGGTCGCGAGTCGCCCCGCACCTGGACCTCAAGGGCAAACGCATCCTCGATGTCGGTTGCGGCAACGGCTACTACATGTGGCGCATGCTCGGTGCCGGCGCCGACACGGTGATCGGCGTCGACCCGAACTGGCTGTTCTTCTGCCAGTTCCAGGCCGTGCAACGTTACCTGGCGCAGGATGCGGCCTGGCACCTGCCGTTCCCGTTCGAGGACCTGCCGGCGAACCTGGAAGGCTTCGACACGGTATTTTCCATGGGCGTGTTCTACCACCGGCGTTCGCCCATCGAGCATCTGCTGGCGCTGAAGGACTGCCTGGTCAAGGGTGGTGAACTGGTGCTGGAGACGCTGGTGGTCGACGGTGACGTGAACCAGGTACTGGTGCCCGAGGACCGCTACGCCCAGATGCGCAACGTCTGGTTCCTGCCGTCGGTGCCAGCGCTGGAACGCTGGTTGCGGCGGGCCGGCTTCAGCGACGTGCGCTGCGTGGATGTCAGCACCACCAGCGTCGAGGAACAGCGCGCAACCGAATGGATGAAGTACCAGTCCCTGAGCGACTTCCTCGACCCGAGCGACCACAGCAGAACCATCGAAGGCTTGCCGGCGCCGATGCGCGCGGTGATCGTCGCGCGCAAGTAACCGCCATCAGGCCTTGCTGCGGCGGGCCTTGAAGAACTCGCTGAGGATCGTGCCGCACTCCTCGGCGAGCACCCCACCTTCGAACAGCACCCGGTGGTTGAGAAAGCCCTGGGTGAAGAACTGCCCCTGGCTCTGCACCACACCGGCCTTGGGCTCCAGGGCACCGTAGACCACCCGCGCGATCCGCGAATGGACGATCAGCCCGGCGCACATGCTGCACGGTTCCAGGGTCACGTAGAGGGTGCTGCCCGGCAGCCGGTAGTTGCTCACCGCCTGGGCCGCCGCGCGGATGGCGACCATCTCGGCATGGGCACTCGGATCGCTGCCGCTGATCGGGCAGTTGAAGCCCCGCCCGATGATCTCGCCGTTCTGGACCAGCACCGCCCCCACCGGCACCTCGCCCAGGGCCGCGCCCTCGGCCGCCAGCGCCAACGCTTCACGCATGAAATCCTGGTCGCGGCTGCGATCGATGATCGCAGCCGGGCGAATCTGCCGCATCACGCCACCTCGATGGCGGCCATCAGGCCGGTTTCCATGTGGTCGATCACATGGCAGTGGAACATCCACACCCCCGGGTTATCCGCCACAAGCGCCACCCGCGCGCGCTCGTTCTTGCCCAGCAGGTAGGTGTCGGTGAAGTACGGAACGATGGTCTTGCGGTTCGAGGCAAGCACCTTGAAGCTCATGCCGTGCAAGTGGATCGGGTGCTGGTACTGGGTCATGTTCTTCAATTCGAAAATGTAGCTCTTGCCCTTCTCCAGCCTGGCGATGGGCCGGTCGGCGCAGGTCTTGTCGGTGATGTCCCAGGCCTTGCCGTTGATCTGCCAGAGGCTGGGCGGCTTGCCATTATCGACGTTCACCGAGACCGAGCCAACCCACTCGAAATTGAAGTTGAGCTTCTCGGCATTGGCCAGGTCCGGCTCGGCAATCGGGTTGGCAGGCAGCGCCGGTGGCCATTGGCTCGGTGCATCGCTGTTGGCCACCGAACGGAAGGTGCCGAGCCGGATCGGGCCGTTGCGCAGGGCCAGCTCCTCACCGGCCGCTGGCGCCTTGATCGCCAGGCAGATACGCATGCCCGGGCCAAGCCAGTATTCCTTGCCCAGCGGCCGTGGCTCGACGGGGTTGCCGTCCAGGGCATAGATCTGCGCCTCGGCATCGGGGATGTTGATGCGGTAGGTCAGGGTGTTGTCGAGATTGAGCAGGCGCACCCGGGTGATCTGCCCGGCCGGCAGCTCGACCACCGCCTGCGACACGCCATTGATCGTCGACAGCCGCCCCGCCGTGCCACCCCGGGCGGCCTCACGGGGAATGCTGAACGGCAGGAAGGCGCCCTCTTCATCGACATGCCAGCTCTTCAGGCTGAGGGTGCGTTCGTAGCGGAACCCGGTGGGCTCGCGCTCCTCGACGATCAGCGGCCCGACCAGCCCGCGCCCCAACTCCTCGCTGCTGCTGACGTGGGGGTGATACCAGTAGCTGCCGGCATCCGGTACGCGGAACTTGTAGTCGAAGTACTCGCCGGGCAGCACCGGCAGTTGCGAAACGTAGGGAACGCCATCCATCTCCAGCGGCAGGCGGATGCCGTGCCAGTGGATGGTGGTCGCCACCGGCAGGTGGTTGATGAAACGCACCCGCAGCCATTCGCCCTGGCGCACCCGCAGTTCGGTGCCCGGCGCCGAGGGGCCGAAGGCCCAGGCCGGAGTCTTGTGTCCCGCCACCAGCTCGACGTCCAGCGGCGCGGCGATCAGTTCGTAGTCATGCCCGGCCTCGGCGTCCGCCATCTTCCCCAGCCAGTAGCGCGACGCACCACCGGCTCCCACACCTACGACCGCCAGGCCGACCAGGCCACCGAGTACTTGTCGACGGGAAAAAGACATGACCCCAACCACCTCACCGAATCAGCCGCAAGCCCACGGCTCGCAAAAGGCGAATACGATACACCCGCAGTTGGGAAACAGTAAGGCCGGGGTGGCAATGAGCCGTCAGTCCAGCCCCACCAACAGATGAAACACACCACCGGGCAAGCTCATCAGCCCCTGGACCCCGGCACTACGCAACGCCGACGGGTCGAGCCGGCCGGCATCGTGCAGCTCGACCCGCAAGCGCGTCAGCGCCACCCGCTGTCGGGATTTGAGATTGGCCGGCCCGCCCAGCGCCGCCAGTAGCGACTCGGCAAGCTCATCCGTCGGCGGTAATGGTCCGCCACCGCTCGCTGAGGCCGTGGTTTCCGGCACCAGATCCGGTGTCAGCGCCTTCCAGAACGCTTGCCTGAATTTCTCGAACATGTTCAGTGCTCCAGTACCGGCGCAGCCGCCGTCGCCTGTTGATGATCACGCAGGATGCCGCGCACCTGCTCGGCGCTTTCCTGCCCAAGAATCCGCTGCGCCAGAACCTGGCATTCAGCCAGGCTGACTTCCCGCACCGCCGCCTTGATCGACGGGATCAACGGCACGCTGACCGACAGTTCATCCACCCCCAACCCCAGCAACACCGGTACCGCCAGCGCCTCGGAAGCCAGCGCGCCACACACACCGACCCACTTGCCATGGGCATGGGCGGCCTTGACGGTACTGGCGATCAGGCGCAGCACCGCCGGGTGCAGGCTGTCGGCCTGGCTCGCCAGTTGCGGATGGTCGCGGTCCATCGCCAGGGTGTACTGGGTCAGGTCGTTGGTGCCGATGGAGAAGAAGTCCACCTCTGGCGCGAACTGGTCGGCCATCAACGCCGCCGAAGGCACCTCGATCATGATCCCCAGCTTGGGCAGCTCGGCAATCCCCAGCGTCCGCGCCTCCTCGACCAGCCATTGCCGGGCTTCCCGCAGCTCGGACAGGCGGGCGACCATCGGCAGCATGATATGCAGCCGCGTCTGCCCGGCGCAGGCGAGGATCGCCCGCAGTTGCTGACGCAGCAGTTCCGGACGCTGCAGACACAGGCGGATGCCGCGTATACCCAGGAACGGATTGGCCTCACTGTCCATCGGTACATAGGCCAGCGGCTTGTCCCCACCCACATCGAGCGTGCGAACCACCAGGTTGCGTTCAGGGCCCAGGGCCCGGGCAATCGCCAGGTAGGTCGCGCCCTGCTCCTCGACGCTCGGCGCGCTGCTGCGCTCCAGGTAGAGGAACTCCGAACGCAACAGACCGACCCCTTCCCCGCCCAGGGCCAGGGACTGCTTCACCTCCTCCAGCGAGGCGACGTTGGCCGTCACCTCGATAGGCTGGCCGTCGCGGGTCAACGCGGCATGGTGGGAGAGCTCGCTGTCCCGCTCGCGGCGTTCGCGCTGCTGCTCGCGCTTGACCAGCAATTGCCGGACATCCGCATCTGCGGGCTCGAGATGCAACTGTCCGAGGTCGGCATCGAGCAGCACCGGAGTGCCGTTGGCGACCTCCAGTACCTGCACCGGCAGGCCACACAACGCCGGCAGGCCAAGAGCCCGGGCGAGGATCGCGACATGGCTGGTGGCACCGCCACCGACCGTGGCGAAACCCATGACCCGCCGGGTATCCAGGCTGGCCGTCTGCGATGGCGTGAGCTGGTCGGCAATCAGGATCGCCTCGTCCGGCAGTGGCGCTGCACGCTCTTCAACGCCCAGGATCAGCCGGAGCACGCGCTGGCCGACATCCGTCAGGTCCAGGGCACGCTCGGCGAGCAATTCGCTGCCAAGACGCCGGAACAGGGCGGCGGTGTCCTCGGTGGCCGCCCGCCAGGCAAAGGCCGCACTCTTGCCCCGAGCCAGCAGCGCCTGCGCCTGCTGCAGCAGATCCGGGTCTTCCAGCAGCTCCTGATGGGCGCGGAAGATCTCCACCTGGGCGCTGCCGGCGGCGCTGTCCTGCAAGGCCTGCAACTCCCGGGTCGCCTGCAGCAGGGCGGCGTCCAGGCGCGCACGCTCCTGTGCCTCGCCAGTGCCGACCTCCTGGACATTCAGCACCTGCTCGGCCAGTTGCACCACCCGTCCCAGGGCCGCACCCGGCGAGGCGCAAACGCCGCGCAGCAGAGTCATGGTGGATTGCTCCGGGGCCTCGAAGGTTTCCTGCGGTGCCTGGGCGACTCCCGTTTCACCGCAGCCATCGGCAATCAACGCGATCAGGCTGTCGAGGGCCGCCTGGGCGTCCTCACCGATGGCGCTCAGTTGCAGTACATCGCCCTGGACCGTCTGCAAGCCCATGATCGCCACCAGCGACTTGGCATTGGCACTGCTCTGGCGCTTGTGCAACTGGATGCTGGCGGCAAAGCCTTTCGCCGCCTGGGCCAGGACGGCTGCCGGGCGGGCATGCAGGCCGTTGGCATTGGGCAGGGTCAGCGGCCTGGAGAACAGCGCCTCGCCCTCCTGCTCTTCATGCTCAGGCAGCGGCACGCCATTCGACGGGGCCTGCAAGCCCAGGCGCAGCAGCGGCTGGCCGCTGTCGACCAGCGTGTCCGCCAGCACGCTGAAGGGCTCGCCACTGACCACCAGCACCAGCGTCAGCAGGCTGCGGGCATGCAGTGCCAGGTAATCGGCGTCGAACTCGATCAGCGGCTGGCCCGCCTCCACCCGCTCACCCTCGACGACCCATGCGGTGAAGCCCTTGCCCGCCAGGTTCACGGTATCCAGGCCGATATGCATCAGCACCTGCACGCCACGCTCATCGGTGATGCTGATGGCATGTCCGCTGTCCTGGATGTTGCTGACCACTCCGGCCAGGGGGGCGCAGAGCACGCCGGAAGTCGGATCGATACACACACCGTCGCCGATCAGGCGACCGGAGAATACCGGGTCGGGCACCTGGTCCAGCGGCATCAGCACCCCGGACAGCGGAGCCAGCAGTTCCAGGGAAGGAATTGCGCTCATGAGATCACCTTCTGATTGTTGTTCCGTGACGCGCCGACGGGCCCCTGCCCCCGGCATGAAGCTACTTCCACCAGTACTCGACCTGTACGCCGAAGTTGGAACCATGCAGCGCATTGCCGAACGCGCCGCTGTCGGACAGCGCGGAGCCGGCCGCCAACTCGTTGGCCGCCCGTTGTGCCGCCGCGTTCCAACTGGCGTAGGTGTAGTACAGACGAACTTCGGGACGCGCCCAGAAGTCCGGCCCTTTCGGCGACCAGGTCGGCGCGAAGGTGAACTTGCTGAGCTTGCGGGTACCGCCCGGGGCCTCGATCTGGTCATGACCCAGTTCGGTCACCAGCTTGAACTGTTCGGTGAGCGCATAGGCCGGACGCACGCCCAGGGAGATCCAGTTCTGGTCCTGGCCGTCGGGGCGAATATCCTTCTGGTAGACCGCTTCGAACTGGCCGCCGAAGCGCGGGGTCACTTGCCAGTCGAAGAACTCCACCGCCCGGTAGCTCCTGCTGCTGGTATCCAGGCGCGGGTCACCGGTGTAGCCAAGGCCGGTGCCCGGCCCTTCACCGTATTGCAGGGCGAACTTGTTCTTGCCGCCGAGGAAGTTCTTCTGAACATGCTGCGCGGTGATCGCCCAGCCCTGGTGGGTATCGTTGCGCCGCGGTGCATCGATATAGCTGACACCGAACTCCAGCTCGCCATCGGGGTTGACCTTGAAGCCGGCGACGTTGAAATCATGCCGGTTGATGTAGTCCTTCTGGTACAGGTTGTCCTTGCGCGAGAAGGCGTAGCTGTACTTGAGGTCGCCGATCAGCACGTCCTCGATACCGCCGCCGGTAGCGCTCTGGTTCCAGTAGTAGAAGTCGGAGATATGGATGTCGTTACGTTTGTAGTAGCGTCGCCCGGCCCACAGCGAACCACCGTTGAGCGATGGCATTTTCGACCACTGGGCATACATCTGCGGCATCCGCGCCGCGCCGTTCTCGCCGTCGAAGCTGAGGTTGCGGCCATATCGGTTGTACAACGAGGCCATGGCATCGACGCTCAGCACCGAACCGTCGTCAAGGGTCGCCAGGTCCTGGCGCAGTTCCAGTTCGGCATACTGTTCACACTCGTTGCCCAGGCGATACTTGGACGGTGCCCCCGGCAACTGGAAGCAGCTCTGCTTGCCGCCGTTGGTCGAGCCACCGATGCCGCTGCGCAGGTAGCCGGCGAACTCCAGTGCTTCGGCCGGAAACGGCAGGCCGAGGCAGACACAGGACACCAGCAGACCTCTACTTATTGTCTTCATTAACCACTCCGCTGTTCTCATTGTTTTTATTGTCGAGATTCGATTTTCAGACGTGGCCCTCCAGCACACGACCTACTACGAGCTGCGTTTGATGAACGACTTTTCCTATTTTTCTGAAAGACTAAGTACAAAGGACTCATAGGGACGCAGGAAAAGTTCCCGCTCCCGGATCGGACAGTCCGGGTAGTTGCTGATCAGCAGGCGCTGCTGCTGCCCCGGCTCGAAAATCCCGTGGGGCAAGGCTATCTCGCAGCTGTCGGCATAGAAGTTGTTGATCACCAGCAGGCGTTCACCACGGCCTTCACGCACATAGGCCCAGACCTGCGGATGCTCGGGCAGCAGTTGCCGATAGCTGCCTTCGACCATCAGTGCTTCGCTGCGCCGCAGTGCCACCAGCCGGCGGTAGTGATGAAGCACCGAATCCGGGTCCTCGAACTGCTGTTCGACGTTGATCCAGGCGGAATTCGGCGGCACGCCGATCCAGGGCTGCGCCGAGGTGAAACCGGCATTCGGACCGGCAGTCCATTGCATCGGCGTGCGCCCGTTGTCGCGGGACTTCTGCATGATCGCCGCCATGCTCTGTTCCGGCGACTGGCCGGCATCGCGCTGGATGCGATAGATGTTGAGGGTCTCGACATCGCGGTAGTCGTCGATGTGCTCGAACCCCGGGTTGGTCATGCCCAGCTCCTCGCCCTGGTAGATGTAGGGCGTGCCCTGGAGAAAGTGCAGCGCCGTGGCGAGCATCTTGGCCGAGTGCACGCGATACTCGCCGTCGTCGCCAAAGCGCGAGACCACCCGCGGCTGGTCGTGGTTGCACCAGAACAACGCGTTCCAGCCACCGCCGGCCTGCATGCCAAGCTGCCAGTCGGAGAGGATGCGCTTGAGTTCGAGGAAGTCGAAATCGGCACACACCCACTTTTCCATGTTCGGGTAATCGACCTTCAGGTGATGGAAGTTGAAAGTCATCGACAGCTCCCGCGACTCCGGCCGCGAATAGCGGATGCAGTGCTCCAGGCTGGTGGAGGACATTTCGCCGACGTTGATCAGATCATGGCCGGCAAACACCTCACGGTGCATTTCCTGCAGGTACTGGTGAACGTTCGGACCGTCGGTATAGAAACGCCGGCCATCGGAGGCATCCTCGGGAAAGTCCTTCGGCTTGGAGATCAGGTTGATCACGTCCAGGCGGAAACCACCGACACCCTTGTCGCGCCAGAAGCGCATCATGCGGAACACTTCCTCACGTACCCGGGGGTTGTCCCAGTTCAGGTCGGCCTGGGTGTGATCGAACAGGTGCAGGTAGTACTGGCCGGTCTGCGCCTCGTACTCCCAGGCGTTGCCGCCAAATTTCGACTGCCAGTTGTTCGGCTGGTCACGCCAGATGTAGAAGTCGCGGTAGGGGTTGTCCAGGCTGCTGCGGGCCTGCTGGAACCAGGCATGTTCGATGGACGTGTGATTGACCACGATATCGAGCATCAGCCGAATCCCGCGTCGGCCGGCCTCGGCAATCAGCAACTCGCAATCGGCCATGGTCCCGTAGCTCGGGTCGATGGCGTAGTAGTCACTGATGTCATAGCCGTTATCGCGTTGCGGCGAGCGCAGGAACGGCGTGATCCACAGGTAGTCGACCCCCAGCCACTTCAGGTAGTCGAGCTTGTCGACCACCCCCAGCAGGTCGCCGGTGGGCAGGCCTGCATGGCTATGGAAGCTCTTCGGATAGATCTGGTAGATCACCGAGCGTTGCCAGTCTTGCATGGAGATTCCCTTGTAGTCGGTGGAGTCGATATCAGGCGACGCGATAGCCGGGGCGCACGATCTTCAGGCTCAGCGCACAGGTCAGGGCAAAGGGCACGAGCATCGCGACGGCCATGCCGATGATGAACACCGGAATCGACTGCGGGACGATCGAGATGAAACCCGGCAGGCCGCCCACACCGATGGCCGAGGCCAGCACCTTGTTCAGCGACAGGAACACGCTGGCCAGGGCCGAGCCGATCAGGGCGGCGTAGAACGGGAACTTGTAGCGCAGGTTGACGCCGAACATCGCAGGTTCCGTGATGCCGAAGTAGGCGGAAATCGCCGAAGTCGAGGCCATGCTGCGATCCCGGGCGTTGCGGCTCATGTAGAACACCGCGAGCGCTGCACTGCCCTGGGCCAGGTTGGACATCACGATCATCGGCCAGATGAAGGTACCGCCATGGCCGGAGATCAGTTGCAGGTCCACTGCGAGGAACATGTGGTGCATGCCGGTGATCACCAGCGGCGCATACAACAGACCGAACACCGCACCGCCGACCGCCGGTGCCACGTCGAACAGCCAGACCATCCCCTCGGTGATCAGGATGCCCAGGTGACGGGTCACCGGGCCGATGATCGCCAGGGCCAGAACACCGGTGACGACGATGGTGGTAATCGGCACCACGAGCAACTGGACGGCATTCGGTACCCGCGCGCGCAGCCATTTCTCGATCACACTCATGACGTAGGCGGCCAGCAGGATCGGCAGGATCTGCCCCTGGTAGCCGACCTTCTCGATCCGGAACCAGCCGAAGATATCGAAGTACGGCAGGCTCTGACCGTCGAGGCCGGCCACCGCCTTGCCGTAGTTCCAGGCGTTGAGCAGGTCGGGATGGACCAGCATCAGGCCAAGGACGATACCGAGGATTTCGCTACCGCCGAAACGCTTGGCCGCCGACCAGCCGACCAGCGCCGGCAGGAACACGAACGAGGTGTTGGCCATGAGATTGATCAGGCTCCACAGCCCCTCCAGCGACGGATAGGCTTCGAGGAGCGTCTTGCCATCGACGAACATGCCCTTGGCGCCCATGAGGTTGTTCACCCCCATCAGCAGGCCGGCAATGATCAGCGCCGGCAGGATCGGCATGAACACATCGGAGAACACCCGCACCAGGCGTTGCATGGCGTTGCTCTTGTCGGCGCCGGCCTTCTTGACGTCGGCGATGGTCGATGCGGCGAGGCCGGTGGCCTCGCGCAGCGCGGCGTAAACCCGCTCCACCTCGCCGGGACCGATGACGATCTGGAACAGCCCGCCGGTGAAGAACGAGCCCTTGACCAGATCGATCGCGGACAACGCGGCCCGGTCGACCTTGTTCGGGTCCTTGAGCGCCAGCCGCAGGCGGGTGACGCAGTGAGCGGCCTGCTCGAGGTTGTCGGCACCGCCGAGGCTGCTCAGCAACTGGCGGGCTATATTCGGATAGTCGTGGCTCATGATTTTTCTTCCGCGCTGATTGTTATTGGAGGTTGTCGCAGCACATGAGTAGACGTTACTCGTCTGTACGAGTTAAAGCAACAACTCGTACAGACGAGTTGAGCGTTTATTGGCAAAAAGCCCGACAAATGGACAAAGCCTCGACCTGCCCTTAAGGTTCCATTCCTTGGGACATCCCGTCCGCTACGCTGTTACCGGGCGATTTCCGATCCAGAGCGAACACCATGAGCAAATACAACCAGATCTACAGCGATCTGCTTGCCAGCATCACCACCGAACAATTGGAAAAAGGCGCCCGGCTCCCTTCGGAAACCGAGCTGATGGACAGCTACCAGGCCAGCCGCGGCACCGTGCGCAAGGCCATCGAGCAGTTGCAGGAACGGGGTTTTGCCCAGAAGATCCACGGCAAGGGCACCTTCGTGCTGTCACGCAGCCCGATCGAGTTCCAGCTCGGCGGCATCGTCACCTTCCAGGAAGCCCATTCGAGCCTGGGCAACAACATCGGTACGGAAGTCGTGGAGTTCAGTGAAGTACCGCTGGAGGGTTTCCTGCAGGAACGCCTGCAGGGCGAACCGGGCAGCCCGGTGATCCGGATCAAGCGGGTCAGGCGCATCGACGGCAAGCGGATCATTCTCGACATCAACCACTTCCTCGCCGAGCTGATTCCCGGCCTCACCCGGGAGATCGCCGAACACTCGATCTACGCCTACATCGAGCAAACCCTGCAACTGAACATCAGCTTCGCCCAGCGCACCATCGAGGCGATGCGCTGCAGCAAGGACGACCTGCAGCACCTGGACCTGGACGGCGCCAGCCACGTGATCGTGGTGAAGAACCAGACCTTCCTGCAGGACGGCCGGCAGTTCGAGTACACCGAGTCGCGGCATACGCTGGACAAGTTCTACTTTTCGGATGTGGCGCGCCGCTGAGGCGCTGCCAGCCGATGATTCACAGCACCAGTGCCAGCAACTCGGGGCTCACCGCACCGAGTTTGCCGGTGGCCTTGGTGAGCCCGACCAGGTCCGGCACCACTTCAATGACGTGATCAAGTCAGATGCCAATCGAAGTCTCTCGGCAAGGTCAACAGGGAGATGAGCAACACTTAACGCACCTGAAGCTGCCGGTATGGATGGAAAAGTGGCGCGATCAAAAGAAAAGTGCAGGACTGACCGCAAACCGCTTACTCAATGCCGCAATGTGGTCGCGGGTCAAGTTGCGGCCACGGCCATTAAGAATCTTGGACACCAGTGACTTGCTACCAATCTCTGGCAGATCAGCCACTCCTAGACCATGTTGCTCCATCAGCAACCGAAGCACGTCAACGCCTCCCAACTTTGCCACCCGTGCGTTGAACGCCACAAACTCCTCAGACTCGTTTTCCCAACTCTCAATGGAGCGAGCCAGGATTTCGATCAGCGGACGGTTGACCTCATAGTCCTCAAGCAGATCATCCATCAACGCCAGCGCCTTGGCGTAGTCGTCATCATTGGCTATGCGGCTAATGAAGCCCGCCTCGCTGAACAAGGCATGGGCTTTTTCCTTGATGGCGGCAAACCCCATATCAATCAGCCTCCTTCCGGTAACGTTTGCAAAGCTTGTCGTACTCGGCATGAGTCACGATGTGCTTGACGTACAGGCGGTTGTCGCGAAACTCGATGAAGGCAATCAGGCGAAGATTGTTGCCACCAATGTCGAGTACCCACCACTTATCCTTGTATTTGAAGTTGTCCAGTGATGGAAAAACCTTCCTAAGCGCCTGCGGTGTATCGAACTCGCCGGATCGCAAGACCCGATAGGTGCGGTCGATAGCTTCAACATCGTTTGGGTAGGCTCTTGCCGCATCGCTGAACGGCTTTCTGGATATGACGTGCATGTCGTTTCATGCCCACGGATATAGAATGATAAAAAGTTGACATTTTGTCAACCGCGATTGGCCGGTCCAGCTTTCTGCATGAAACGCAGTCCGCTCTTGATCACCATGGTCGGGGCTCCGCGCGAGAGTTTCTTGAGTGTACAGAGATAGAAAACGCAAGAAGACCAGTGTGTTTTCAGGATATTGCGACGGTTAAGAGCAGCGAATTTTCCTATAGCCAGAAACGACAATGGCGGTCGATACCGAGGTATCGACCGCCATTGTTTTAACGCCTTGAGCCTACATCAGGCAGGGATCACTCCCACTCGATAGTTGCCGGCGGCTTGCTCGACACATCGTAGGTCACGCGGGAAATGCCTTCGATCTCGTTGATGATCCGGCCGCTGACCGTCTCCAGCAGTTCGTAAGGCAGGTGCGCCCAGCGCGCAGTCATGAAGTCGATGGTTTCCACCGCACGCAGGGCCACGACCCAGGCGTAGCGACGGCCGTCACCGACCACACCTACCGATTTCACCGGCTGGAACACCACGAAAGCCTGGCTGACCTTGTGGTACCAATCGGCCTTGCGCAGTTCCTCGATGAAGATGTGGTCGGCGCGACGCAGCAGGTCGGCGTATTCCTTCTTCACTTCGCCAAGGATCCGCACGCCCAGGCCCGGGCCCGGGAATGGGTGACGGTAGACCATGTCATACGGCAGACCGAGTTCCAGGCCGAGGCGACGAACCTCGTCCTTGAACAGCTCGCGCAACGGCTCGACCAGCTTGAGGTTCATCTCTTCCGGCAGGCCACCGACGTTGTGGTGGGACTTGATCACGTGGGCCTTGCCGCTCTTCGCGCCAGCCGATTCGATCACGTCCGGGTAGATGGTGCCCTGGGCCAGGAACTTGATGTTGTTCAGCTTGCAGGATTCGGCATCGAACACGTCGATGAAGGTGCGACCGATGATCTTGCGCTTCTTCTCCGGGTCGGCTTCGCCGGCCAGGTTGTTGAGGAACTGCTCCTCGGCGTTGGCGCGGATCACCTTGACGCCCATGTTCTCGGCGAACATGGCCATCACCTGGTCACCTTCGTGCAGGCGCAGCAGGCCGTTGTCGACAAATACGCAGGTCAACTGGTCGCCGATAGCCTTGTGCAGCAGCGCCGCGACCACCGAGGAGTCGACACCGCCGGACAGGCCCAGCAGGACGTTGTCGCTGCCAACCTGGGCGCGGATCTGGGCAATGGCGTCGTCGGCGATGTGCGACGGGGTCCACAGCGCTTCGCAACCACAGATGTCGAGGACGAAACGCGACAGGATGCGGCCGCCCTGCTTGGTGTGGGTCACCTCTGGATGGAACTGCACGCCGTAGTAGCGCAGGTCGTCGTTGAACATGCCGGCGATCGGGCAGCTCGGGGTGCTGGCCAGGATGTGGAAGTTCTCCGGCATCCGGGTGACCTTGTCACCATGGCTCATCCACACGTCGAGGCCGTACAGGCCGTCGGCGTCGATGTGGTCCTCGATACCGTCCAGCAGACGGCTCTTGCCGACCACGTCAACGCGGGCGTAACCGAATTCACGCAGCTCGGAACCTTCGACCTTGCCGCCCATCTGTTCGGCCATGGTCTGCATGCCGTAGCAGATACCGAAGACCGGTACGCCCAGTTCGAACACCGCCTGCGGGCAGCGTGGGCTGTTGGCTTCGTGTACCGACTCGGGGCCGCCGGCGAGGATGACGCCTTTGGGAGCGAATTCGCGAATCGCCTCGTCGTCCATGTCGAACGGATGCAGCTCGCAGTACACCCCGATCTCACGCACGCGGCGGGCGATCAGTTGGGTGTACTGGGAACCGAAGTCGAGGATCAGGATGCGGTGGGCGTGAATGTCGAGGGCCATGGCTCATTCTCGTCTGTGAAATCAGAAACAACACGGGGCTGTCATCAACAGCCCCGGTTCAAATTCGTCAATCGCCTCCCGACCAGCGCCAGGAGGCGATCACTATCAGCCTACGCGATAGTTTGGAGCTTCCTTGGTGATCTGCACGTCGTGGACGTGAGATTCGGCCATGCCGGCACCGGTGATACGCACGAACTCGGGCTTGGTGCGCATCTCCTCGATGTTGGCGCTGCCGGTGTAGCCCATCGAGGAACGCAGGCCGCCCATCAGTTGGTGAACGATGGCGGTCAGGGTGCCCTTGTAGGGTACGCGACCTTCGATACCTTCCGGCACCAGCTTCTCGGCACCTGCGGAGGAGTCCTGGAAGTAGCGGTCGGAGGAACCCTGGGACTGCGCCATCGCACCCAGCGAACCCATGCCGCGGTAGGCCTTGTAGGAACGGCCCTGGAACAGTTCGATCTCGCCTGGCGCTTCTTCGGTACCGGCGAACATCGAACCCATCATCACGCAGGAGGCGCCGGCCACGATGGCCTTGGACAGGTCGCCGGAGAAACGGATGCCACCGTCGGCGATCAGCGGAACACCGGTGCCTTCAAGGGCAGCGGCGACGTTGGCGATGGCGCTGATCTGCGGGACGCCGACACCGGCGACGATACGGGTGGTGCAGATCGAGCCCGGGCCGATACCGACCTTGACCGCATCCGCGCCCGCCTCGGCCAGGGCCTTGGCCGCAGCGCCGGTGGCGATGTTGCCGCCGATCACCTGCACCTGCGGGAAGTTTTCCTTGACCCAGCGAACGCGGTCGATCACACCCTTGGAGTGACCGTGGGCGGTGTCGACCACCACCACGTCAACGCCGGCATTGACCAGCGCGGTCACGCGGTCGCCAGTGTCCTTGCCGGTGCCGACCGCGGCACCGACGCGCAGACGACCCTGGTCGTCCTTGCTGGCCAGCGGGTAGGCCTTGGATTTCTCGATGTCCTTGACGGTCATCATGCCCTTGAGGGCGAACTTGTCGTCGACGATCAGGACCTTTTCCAGGCGGTGCTTGTGCAGCAGCGCACGGACTTCGGCCTTGTCGGCACCTTCACGAACGGTGACCAGACGCTCTTTCGGCGTCATCACTTCGCGGACAGGGACATCCAGGCGGGTTTCGAAACGCACGTCACGGGAAGTGACGATACCCACCAGGTCGCCATCGTGCAGCACTGGCACGCCGGAGATGTTGTGCATGCGGGTCAGTTCGAGCAGGTCACGGACCGAGGCGTCGGCCTCGATGGTGATCGGGTCCTTGACGACACCGGCCTCGAACTTCTTGACCTTGCGCACTTCGGCAGCCTGCTGCTCGATGGTCATGTTCTTGTGGATGATACCGATACCGCCTTCCTGGGCCATGGCAATGGCCAGACGAGCTTCGGTGACGGTGTCCATGGCAGCGGAAACCAGCGGAATATTCAGCTCGATGCCACGGGTGAGACGGGTTTTGAGACTGACTTCGTTGGGAAGCACCTCGGAATAACCGGGCACAAGGAGAATGTCGTCGAAAGTCAGGGCTTCTTGGCTGATACGCAGCATCGCGGGGGCTCCCGGGCGGGAAAATGGAAGCGCGCCATTATACTCACACCAGGGCCCCGGCTCAATGTAAACCTTGGCCTATTTACAGCTCGACCTGCACCCAGGCGACGGGCTGATCCAGCCAGTCGGCGAACTCGTCGAGAAACGCCTGCCTAAAACCGGCTTCCAGCCAGTTATTGAAGATGAATCCCAGGTTGGAGAAGGCGCAGGGCTGAAGGAACAGGAAACCGTTGATGTCGTCCTCATGCCCGCACAATGGGCAGATGAAGTTCTCGGTGCGCCCCGGCATCCAGTCTTCCAGGCTGTCGAACAGCGCCTCGCCGACTTCCCGGCGGCATTCGGCACAGCCGGCCTCTTCGAGAAAGCCCCTGGACGGAGTATAGATGCAGCGCTTGGTGACGATCTCCAGGCCGTTGATCGGCTCGCCGAACGGCAGCGCCTCGGGACGCAGGACCACATTGGCCGCACCGGGGGCGATGGCGTAGGCCATGCGATTGCCGGTGCGGCCGCAGGTACTCAGTTGCTCCTCGACGATGTTCTTGCGTACCAGCCAACGCAGGATCGCCCGGGCACGAGGTTCGTGAACCGGCAGGGTGGAGATTTTCGGGACGATGATGCTTTGGGTGTTCATGCTCAGGGACTTCATGGCTACGGGCGGGTGCGTCGGGAGAGAACAGCTTTTCGGCAACCCGGCGCAGCAGCTTAATCCCCTGCCCCCCCAGGTCAAGCACTGAAGTAGCGGCTGATCAGCGCAATGCCACTGGCCAGCACCAGCCAGGTCACCAGACGCACGAAGGCTTCACGGGACAATCTCGCCGTCACCCGCCGGCCGATCCACAGCCCCAACGCCATTGCCGGCAGCAGGCACAGCGCCAACAGTAATAAAGGTAGTTCGGCGTAGACCCCGGCGATCACGAACAGCGACAGACGCACCACCGTGCTGCAACTGATCAGCGCGCTCTGCGTGGCCCGGGCCGCATCCTTGGGCAGCCGGCTGTTGAGGTAGATCGCATAGAGAAAGCCGCCACTGCCGAACAACGCGCCGAACATCCCGCCCATCGTCCCCATGGGCACTGCCCAGCCAGCCTTCAACTGTGTGGGCCGAACCTTGATCAGCAGGCTGTAGAGGGCATAGGCGCTGATGAACAGGCCCATCAGCAACAGCAGGATGTCGGACTTGAGGTTGAGCAGGAACACCACGCCCAGGGTGCAACCCACCGCCATGCAGGGCAACAGGCGCAACAGTTCCGAGCGGGCGACATCCTTGCGCGACGGCAGCAGGTTGCCGAACGCCGCGACGAAATCCAGCAACACCAGCAACGGCACGATCTTCGACAACGGCATGAACAGGAGCAGGATCGGACCGGCCACCAGCGCCGTACCGAAACCGGCCACGCCAAAGACGATATAGGCCAGGGCGACACCCAGTTCCACCACCAGCCAGTCGGTGGCACTGAACGGCCACTGGCTCAACAACGCGACGACACTCATGAGAAACGACTTCCACAATGGGTTCGCTTGACTTTAGCCATTGGCGAGCCTTGCGACTAATATGTTCAAAGCCCTTCACTCATCTCGAAAAGGCATGACTTGTGATTTCCACCCGCCAGTTGCGTTACTTCGTCGAAATCGCCGACTCCGGCAGTTTCAGTGCGGCCGCCGAGCGCCTGTTCATTGCCCAGTCCGCCTTGAGCCGGCAGATCAAGGAACTGGAACATCACCTGCAAACGCCCCTTTTCGAGCGCACCGCACGCCAGCCGCGGCTGACAGCGGCTGGCGAGGCCTTCTATCCAAGGGCGAGAAACCTGCTGAACGAATTGAACAAGGCCAGCGAGCTGGCGACCCAGGTCGGCAATGGCCAACTGGGCACGTTGCGCCTGAGCCATTCCAGCACCGTGCCGATGAGCGGACGCCTGCTGCGGGCAATCGGTCATTACCTGGAGCAGAGCCCGGGCGCTTCGATGGATATCGCCAAGTTGTCTTCCGAGGCGCAACTTGAAGAGTTGGCCGAGGGTCGGCTGGATGTCGGCCTGTTGCGCCTGCCGGTGCTGCGCCAGCGCGAAGGCGTACAGATCCTGCCGCTGTTCAGCGAGCGCCTGTTGCTGGCCGTGCCACCGGACCATGCGCTGGCGGGGTCGACCGAAGGCATTGACCTGGCACTGCTCAGGGACGAAGCCTTCATCTCCATCCCCCATCCCCAGCGGGGTGGCTTGAGTTACCTGTCGGCCGAGCTGTGCATGCGCCAGGGGTTCTTTCCCAAGGCGGCCCGAGTGGTATCGCGCAAGACCACTCAGTTGCAACTGATCCAGGCCGGGTTCGGCATCGCCCTGCTGCCGGAGTCGATGCGGGACATCGCCCCGGCCAACATCCACTTCCTGCCACTCAGTGACCCGGACTGCCAGAGCACCCTGGCCCTGGCCTGCCGCCAGGAACCGACACCGCTGGTGGCACAGTTCGTCGAGTGCTTCCGGCAGCACCTGCAACACTGATTGCCCCTTGTGGGGCCAGGCTGGCTGGCGATTGCGCCCTTCCAGACACGGAAGTTCCTGTTGGGTGGCCGCAAAAAAGCCATCCTGATAAACCCACAAGAATAGTGGCCTCCATTCACTGAGCATGGTGATCGGCCAGCAAATGCCTTTATCATGCCCGCCATGATCAAAGACCCCTTTTCCCGTCTGGGCCTCGACCGCGAAGTCCTTACTGTCAGTCAGCTCAACGGCCGCGCGCGGGTGTTGCTGGAAGACGTGTTCAGCAATGTCTGGGTCGAAGGCGAAATCTCCAACCTCGCCCGCCCGGCCTCCGGCCACGTGTATTTCACCCTCAAGGACAGCGGCGCCCAGGTGCGCTGCGCGCTGTTCCGGCAGAACGCCGCCCGCGTACGCCAGGCCCTGAAGGATGGCCTGGCGGTCAAGGTGCGCGGCAAGGTCTCGCTGTTCGAGGGCCGCGGCGATTACCAGTTGATTCTCGACACCGTCGAACCGGCCGGTGATGGCGCGCTGCGCCTGGCGTTCGAAGCCTTGAAGGAAAAGCTCGGTGCCGAAGGCCTGTTCAGCGCGCAACGCAAGGTCCCGTTGCCGGCCCACCCCCAACGGATCGGTATCGTCAGTTCGCCGACCGGCGCAGTGATCCGCGACATCATCAGCGTCTTCCGTCGGCGCGCACCGCAGGTGGAACTGACCCTGATCCCCACTGCGGTCCAGGGCCGCGAGGCCACCGCGCAGATCGTTCGCGCCCTGAAAATCGCCGACGCCAAGGGTTTCGACGCGCTGATCCTGGCCCGCGGCGGCGGCTCGCTGGAAGACCTCTGGTGCTTCAACGAAGAAGCGGTCGCCCGCGCCGTGGATGCCTGCGTGACGCCGATCGTCAGCGCCATCGGCCACGAAACCGATGTGTCCATCAGCGACTTCGTCGCCGACGTGCGTGCCCCGACGCCCTCGGCCGCGGCCGAACTGCTGGCCCCCGATTCCAGCGACCTGCAACGCCGGGTCGAGAACCTGCATCGTCGCCTGGTGATGCGCATGCAGGACCGACTGGCGCGTGAGCGCCTGCGCCTGGACGGCCTGGCCCGGCGCCTGCGGCATCCGGGCGAACGCCTGCGTCAGCAGGCCCAGCGCCTGGATGACCTGGACATGCGCTTGCGCCGGGCCTTTGAACGCCAGCTCGATAACCGCCGACAAAAGCTCCTGCGCCTGGAAACCCGCCTCGCCGGCCAGCATCCGGGCCGTCAGTTGGCGCTGCTGCGCCAACGCCTGGACAGCCTTGCCGAACGCCTGCCCCGAGCCATGCGCGAGGGCCTGAAGGCGCGGCGCCTGCAGTTGCAGAGCCAGATGCAAACCCTGCATGTGGTCAGCCCGCTGGCGACCCTCGGACGCGGCTACAGCATCCTGCTGGACGAACGCGGCCAGGCCATCCGCAATGCCGGGCAGACCCGCCCCGGCCAACGGCTGAAGGCGAAACTGGCCGAGGGCGAATTGCAGGTGCGGGTCGAGGACAACCACCTGACACCCGTGACCCTCTCGCTACTGGACTGACTTTCAAGGGATCTGAACATGCCGCGTTTTCTTGCCGCCCTGCTGCTCCTGGGCCTGGCCTGCAATGCCCACGCCGACAGCTACATCACCCGCCTGCTGAACAAACCGGTACCCGGCGGCGTCGCCGTGGTCGACCTCGGCACGGCGGCCCAGGCGCCCAAGGCCAGTTACCAGGGCAAACCGGTGTTGGTGGTCAAAGAGCAGAACAACTGGCTGGCGATCGTCGGCATCCCGCTGAGCGTCAAGCCCGGCAACCAGCAGATCAGCTCGGGCAGCCGTAATCTCGGTTTCAGCGTCGGCAGCAAGCAATACCCGGAACAGCACATCACGCTGAAGAACACCCGCCAGGTCAATCCCAACCCGGCCGACCTCAAGCGCATCGATGAGGAACTGGCGGTGCAACTGCGCGCCTATCGCAGCTTCAGTCCGGGCACGCCGAGCAACCTGCTGCTGGACAAACCGGTGAACGGCCCATTGTCGAGCCGCTTCGGCGTACGCCGGTTCTTCAACGGCGAGGAACGCAACCCCCACGCCGGGCTGGACTTCGCGGTGCCGGCCGGTACGCCGATCAAGACACCGGCCGCCGGCAAGGTGATCCTCACCGGCAACTACTTCTTCAACGGCAACACCGTGTTCGTCGATCACGGCCAGGGTTTCATCAGCATGTTCTGCCACATGTCGAAGATCGACGTGCAGGTCGGCCAGACCCTGGCCCGCGGTGCCGTAGTCGGCAAGGTCGGCGCCACCGGACGCGCCACCGGGCCGCACATGCACTGGAACATCAGCCTGAACGACGCCCGGGTCGACCCGGCGATCTTCATCGGCGCATTCCAGCCCTGAGCGGGCGAATGTGGGACAATGCCGGTCAATCGAGCCTTACCTGAACCGACCCTGCCCATGAACGCCCCAAGCAAACCCAAGCCCCCCCGTAAAAAACCCGCCAAGGCCGCCCCGGCCAAGGCGGCACAGCCACGCGAAAAAGCCGCACTGCATCCGCGCAACCGTCACCAGGGGCGTTATGACTTCCCGCAACTGATCAAGGGCTGCCCGGAGCTGGGCCAGTTCGTGATCATCAACCCCTACGGCAAGGAAAGCATCGACTTCGCCGACCCGGCGGCCGTGCGCGTGTTCAACCGGGCCCTGCTCAAGGCCTTCTACGGCATCGCCCACTGGGACATCCCGGCGGACTTCCTCTGCCCGCCAGTACCGGGCCGGGCCGACTACGTGCACTTCCTCGCCGACCTGCTGGCCGAACACAACGACGGCGTGATTCCCCGTGGTGCTGCCGTGCGGGTGCTGGATATCGGCGTCGGGGCCAACTGCATCTACCCGCTGATCGGCCATGGCGACTATCGCTGGCAGTTCCTCGGCTCCGACATCAACCCCACGGCCCTTGCCGCCGCCAAGGCGATCGTCCAGTCCAACGGCCTGAACAGGGCCATCAGCCTGCGCCAGCAGGACAACCCGAAACACATCCTCAGCGGCCTGCTGGGCAGTGACGAGCATTTTGACCTGACCCTGTGCAATCCGCCGTTTCACGCCTCCCTCGATGAGGCCCGGAGTGGCAGTCGACGTAAATGGAAGGCCCTCGGCAAGGCCGACCCCAAGCGCAAGCTGCCGGTGCTGAACTTTGGCGGCCAGGCGGCGGAGTTGTGGTGCGAAGGTGGCGAGGCGCGCTTCGTGACGCAACTGATCAGCGAAAGCTCGCCGCTGGCGAACCAGGTGCTGTGGTTCAGTACGCTGGTATCGAAGGCCTCGAACCTGCCTGCCATCGAGGCGGCCCTGAAGAAGGCCGGTGTCCTGGAAAGCCGGGTCGTGGAGATGTCCCAGGGCCAGAAGCAGAGCCGCTTCGTCGCCTGGACCTTCCAGGACAAGGCCCGGCAACAGGCCTGGCGCCAGGAACGCTGGATGCCTGCCGGCGGGCCAAGCCGGGGATAAATCGAACAACGCCATTTCGCAGGCGAAAAAAAACCGTGCCCGGATCGCTCCAAGGCACGGTTTCACGGCATCTTACTTGTTGACAGCGTCGGTCAGGGCCTTGGCTACAACCAGCTTGATCACTTTCTTGGCAGCGATTTCGATGGCAGCGCCAGTCGAAGGGTTACGGCCAGTACGGGCAGGACGCTCGGTCACTTTCAGTTTGCCAACGCCTGGCAGAGTGATTTCGCCGCCGTTTTCCAGCTGATCAGCAACGATATCGGTCAGTTGCTCGAGAACCTTGCGCACTTCAGTCTTCTGCAGAGCGGTAGCTTCGGCGATATCGGCGATCAGTTGGTCTTTGGTAATAGCCATTGAGATGTTCCTTCCCTATCAAATTCATTTGGATTGCAGAGTGCAGTGCCAGCCATCGAGCCAAGCCTTTTGGACCTGACACCCCGCTGATAAACCGCGACGGATCGCGGATGTAGATAACAAAAACGGGGTTTGGTTCGACCTGACACCTGCTGAAAACACGCTTTGCGCGCATACCTTGGCGCAAGACGGGGCAAAGCTAGCACAGAGACGGGGAAATATCCGCCTCTACCTAGCCATTTGGTCAGCTTTTGCGCTCGTTTTCGAAAAAAAACTGCCAGAAACCGCTGATTGGTCAAGTTTGTTCCGCCAAACGCTGCTTCAGCGCCACGGTACGGTACACTGACGGCTTTACCCGGGGAGCCGCGCCTCTCCCCCCGACCACCAGCCGAGAAGCCCATGCCGATCCGTCATTGCATCGTCCACCTGATCGACAAGAAACCCGATGGCACACCCGCCGTGCTCCATGCCCGTGACTCCGAACTGAGCGAGTCCCAGGCCATCGAGCACCTGCTGGCCGATCTCAATGAAAGCTACAACGCCAAGCAAGGCAAGGCCTGGGGTCTTTTCCACGGCGAATCGGGCGCCTACCCGTTCAGCGGCTGGCTGAAGGAGTACCTCGATGGCGGCAAGGACTTCACCGCCTTCAGCCGGGTGGCGGTCGAACACCTGCAGAAGCTGATGGAGGAGTCCAACCTTTCCACCGGCGGCCACGTGCTGTTCGCCCACTACCAGCAAGGCATGACCGACTACCTGGCCATCGCCCTGCTGCACCACAGCGAAGGCGTGGCGGTGAACGCCGAACTGGACGTCCTGCCGTCCCGGCACCTGGACCTGGGCCAGTTGCACCTGGCCGCGCGGATCAATATTTCCGAGTGGCAGAACAACAAGCAGTCCAAGCAGTACATTTCCTTCATCAAGGGCAAGAACGGCAAGAAGGTCTCGGAGTACTTCCGCGACTTCATCGGCTGCCAGGAAGGCGTCGACGGCCCGGGCGAAACCCGTACCCTGCTCAAGGCCTTCAGCGACTTCGTCGAGAGCGAGGACCTGCCCGAAGACGACGCCCGCGAGAAAACCAAGGCCCTGGTCGACTATGCCAGCAGCCAGGCGAAACTCGGCGAGCCGGTGGCCCTGGAGGAACTCTCGGGGCTGATCGACGAGGATCGCCCCCGGGCGTTCTACGAACACATTCGCAACAAGGACTACGGCCTGTCCCCGGAAATCCCGGCAGACAAACGCACCCTGAACCAGTTCCGCCGCTTCACCGGTCGGGCCGAAGGGCTGTCCATCAGCTTCGAGGCACACCTGCTGGGCTCGAAGATCGAGTATGACGAGGAAGCCGGCACACTGATCATCAAGGGCCTGCCGACCCAGCTCACCGATCAGCTCAAGCGCCGCAAGGACTGATCGATGCTCGCTGGCGTGCTGAAGAAGTTCCTGCTGATCCTGCTGGTGGTCGTGGTCTACCAGAACTGGGGCAGGATCGAGCGGGTGTTCCACCCCGAATCGGTGGTGTCCGAGCAGACCCGCAGCCAGGCCCGGGTGGTGCTCTACGCCACCGAATGGTGTGGCTACTGCCAGGCGACCCGGCGCTTTCTTGACCAGAAGGACATTCCGTTCAAGGAATTCGATATCGAAAAGGACGCGCAGGCGCGCAAGGCCTACCAGGCCCTGGGCGGCGGCGGGATTCCGATACTCGACGTCAACGGCACGCTGATTCGCGGTTATCGACCAGACGACATCCTCGCTGCCCTCAAGTGACTCCGCCCTGTAGGAGCGGGCTTGCCCGCGAAGCTTTCAGCGGCCGCACGGGCCTGTTCGCGGGCAAGTCGGACGCCGCACCGCCGGCTCCTACAGAATGCTGCTGCACGCGGGGCCCACGCCGCTCAACGCGGCTCGATACGGAACCCCAGCCGCGGGAAGTGCACATGCACCACCCCCGCCCGCTCATCCTCACGCCGCAGGATCAGTTCCTCGCTGCCGGCAAACAGCAGCTCGCCGGCCACCGGGTCGACGCCGTAGTCCGTGGCGGCAATCACCACCTGCTGCCCCGCGGTGAAGCCGTTCGGATCGACGAAAGGTTCCTCGGGCAGCTCTGCCGGCACAGCTTCCCGTGCCACCTGTACCGCCTCCTCGGCCGTCATCACGTTCGAGGCACCGTGCCCGAAGCCCATCACCCGCTCGAACCAGGCCAGCACTGCAGGGTACTCATCCACCAGCGGCGAAGTGACCGGCGTAGCCTTGAGGAACCACAGGATATGCGCCATCGAGAAATCGGCGATGGATGGCTCGCCGAACAGGAAGTCACCTTCCTCACGCTGCAGTTGCTGTTCCAGTCGGGCCATGAAGGCCGGCCATGAATGCCTGGCTTCCTCCAGCGGAACCCGGGTGGCCGACCCACCGCTGAACAACCCGGCACGGTCAGCCATGAAGGCCTTGGCCTGTTCCGGGGAGAACCGGGCGAAACGCACCGCCGCCGATTCCGGCTGGAACACCAGAGCCACGGCATGCCGGAAGGCCACCGAATCGGCCCAGGCGGCAAACGTCGTGGCCACCATCTCCCGGCCTTCGGGGAACAATGCCGGCGAAGCCTTTTCCTGCTCCAGGCGACGGGCGATCAGCGCGGTATCGCAGTAGATATCCGCGCCCACCTGCAGCACCGGAGTCTTGCGATAGCCACCGGTCAGGGCCGTCAGGTCAGGCTTGGGCATCATCGGCGGGATGTTCACCGAGCGCCAGGACAGCCCCTTGAAACCCAGCAGCAGCCGAGCCTTTTCGGCAAAGGGGGACGTTGGATAGTGGTGAAGAATCAGCTCAGACATGCCGGGATCCGCCGTACGAGTAGGAGTCCGCAGCTTAGCCTGCAAATCGGCGCCAGCCTACCCGACCTGGCTGATATCGCCCTATCGAAGGCACTAATGGCCGACGGTACGGCCAGGGAGCGCGGGTCATTTTCGCCCGACCGAAAAGGCTTCCAGGCAAAAGCTCGCCGCCAACGCCTCCTTGGCGCTCTTGCGCAGTTTCTTGATCAGGCGCTCCTGACGCAGGGCATCGCCCTTGTCACGGCACGCTTCGACGTAGACCAGCGCCACCGCGGGGCTCGAGTGAAAGAAGCGCGCGCCCTTGCCGCTCTGGTGCGAGGCGAAACGCCGCTGCGGGTCGTCGCTGATACCGCAGTACAACGAACCGTTGGCCGCCCGCACCAGATAGACGAACCAGGATTTGGTCGCCGGCACGACGGTCTCGGCGATGACTACGGGTTCCGGGCTGGTGTTCACGTGGCAGGCGGCTTGAGCGGAAACGGGGAAACGATCTTAACAGACCTCAGCGGCCTGCCTGGAATGCCTTGAGTCCCTTGAGCGCCTGGCCACGCACGGCATTTTTCACCAGCGGCGTCCAGCCCAGGATCAAGCCCTTGGCCCCCAATGCCTGGCGGGCCCAGCGCCACAGGTCAAAACTGTCGTGATGCTCGCAGATCTTGCCGTCGCGGAACACGAAGCGGGCCTGGATATCGTTGACCACGACGTTGCCGGTCTGGCTGAACAGGTAGGTCGCCACCCAATGGGCACCACCGCTGCGCTCGTCGGCACGGACATTGTCGAAGGTCAGGGAAAAGTCCTTGGCCCGGGTGGTGAGCATGCGCCACATGTCGCCGGCATCACGACCGCGCAACTCACCGAAGGCCGGGTCGCTGAACAGCACATCCTCGGTGTAGCAGGCGCTCATCGCCTCGGCATCCAGCCGCTGGAAGGCCTTGTAGAACTCGGTAATCAACGCGCTGTGGGTATCACTCATGTACGGGCTCCGTGCAGGTAAAAGGATCGCCTGCACGATAGTCCGCAAATGCGCCGCTGACTATCGGCATTCGCCATTCGAATACCGGGAGTACGGGGCCATTCAGAGTTTTTCGCTGTTGACCTGCACGTACAGCGCCCGCCCGGCCCCGAGCCCGGCAGCGATCGCACCCAGGCCGACCACCGCGAAAATCCAGCCCAGCGCCTGCCAGCCGCCGGTGAGGTCATGCACCAGGCCCACCGCGAACGGGCCCATCGACGCCAGGGTGTAGCCGATGCCCTGGGCCATGCTCGACAGGTTCGCCGCCACATGGGCATCGCGCGAACGCAGGACGATCAGGGTCAGTGCCAGGCTGAAGGTCCCCCCCTGCCCAAGCCCCAGCACGATCGCCCAACCCCACAGGCCGTCGAGGGGCGCGTACAGGCAACCGAACAGGCCACCCAGGGTCAGCAGCATGACCACCAGGATCGCCAGTCGCTGGTCCTTGCCACGGGTCGCCAGCCAGGGCGCCGCCAGGGAACTGGCCAGCTGGACCAGGATCGAACCGGAGAGCACGATCCCCGCCTGGGTTGGCGTCAGGCCACGGCCGATCAGCACCGAAGGCAGCCAACCGAACACGATGTAGGCCAGCGACGATTGCAGGCCCATGTACAGGGTCACCTGCCAGGCCAGCGGATCACGCAACAGGCCACGCACACGATAGGCCGCCTGGTGCGCCCCCTGCCGGCTGCCGACCTGCGGCAGCCATACCACGGCCGCCACCAGGGCCGGCACCACCCAGAAGCCCAACCCCAGCGACCAGCTGTTACCGAAGTGCTGACTCAGTGGCACGGTCGAGCCCGCCGCCATGGCCGCCCCCAGGCACAGGGCCATGGTGTAGACCCCGGTCATGGTCCCGGCATGCCTGGCAAAGTCACGCTTGACGATCCCCGGCAGCAGGACGCCGATCACACCAATGCTCGCGCCAGCCAGGATACTGCCGGCAAACAGGCCGAACTCGCCCAGGGAACTGCGCAGGAGCATGCCGCCGGCCAGGGTCAGGAGAATCCCCAGAACCACCCGCTCGCTGCCGAAACGCCGGGCCAGCACCGGCGCCAGGGGCGCGAACAGGCCCAGGCAGAGTACCGGCAGGGTCGTCAGCAGGCCGGCCTTGGCCGCCGACAAGCCGAGGCTGCGGGACACTTCGCTGAGCATCGGTGCCATGCTCGACAGCGCCGGGCGCAGGTTCAGCGCCACCAGCACCAGCCCCAGCAGCAACAGCCAGGGACGGCGCAGTACCGGGTGAGCCTGCTGGACGATGGCGTCATCGGCTTCGGCATCGATCAGCAGCGGATCGAGTTCGCCTCGGCGCGGCTGCGTCGAGGCGCCGGCCTCGGAAATGGAACGGGGCATGATGGTCTCGGATTCAAGGTTCATTGATCAGGGTCCTGCACAGGGCCTTGGCGCGTTCGGGATCGCGCTGCTCGACTGCCTCGAGCAGCGCGACATGCAGATCGAACACCGACTGGCGGCGGGGCGTGATGTCGAGGGTCTGGCGCAAGGCGCTGGCGATCACGCTGGAGAAGTAGCGATACAGCTCGCTGAGCATGGGGTTGTGCGCGGCGTCGATCAGCCGCTGGTGAAAGACCAGGTCGCAGGAGATGAAGCAGTCGAGATCACCATGGTAGTGGTGGCTGCTGGCATCCAGGGCTTCACGCAACCCCTTGAGGTCCTCATCGGTACGACGCAGGGCCGCCAGACCAATGGCCTCGACTTCAAAACTGTGCCGCGTCTCGCGCGCCTGGTCCAGGGAACAGCGCGACAACGCCTGCATGGTCGCCAGCGGATCGGTGGTGGCCCGCACATAACTGCCGTCGCCCTGGCGAATCTCGATCAACCCGGAAAACGCCAGCACACGCATGGCCTCGCGCATGGTGTTGCGGCTGATGCCCAGCTCGGCCGCCAACTCCGGCTCGGTCGGCAGGCGTTCGCCCACCACCCAGGTGCCGCGGGTGATGCGTTCGCGCAATTGCTCCAGGGCCTGGTCGACCAGGGAGCGCCTGATCAGGGGAATGCTTGGGGACATGGTCTCGCCTTGACATCCAATCATAGGATGAATTTTCACTAGCCTATCCCAGAAACCGGCGGGCGCTCAAGCCGCAGGCGACAGTCGATGCCGCCCCATAAAAAAACCCGGACCAGGTCCGGGTTCTTCATTCAACGCCAGTCGATCAATGCAGGATCTGGCTGAGGAACGTCTTGGTCCGATCGTTCTGCGGGTTGTCGAAGAAGTCGTTCGGGGCCGCCTGTTCGACGATCTCGCCCTTGTCCATGAAGATCACGCGGTTGGCCACGGTACGGGCAAAGCCCATTTCGTGGGTCACGCAGAGCATGGTCATGCCGTCTTCGGCCAAGCCGATCATGGTGTCCAGAACCTCCTTCACCATTTCCGGGTCGAGGGCCGAGGTCGGCTCGTCGAACAGCATGATCTTCGGTTTCATGCACAGTGCACGGGCAATCGCCACACGCTGTTGCTGGCCGCCGGAGAGCTGCCCGGGGAACTTGTGCGCCTGGTCCGGGATACGCACGCGCTCCAGGTAGTGCATGGCGATTTCTTCCGCCTTGCGCTTGGGCATCTTGCGAACCCACATCGGCGCCAGGGTGCAGTTCTGCAGAATGGTCAGGTGCGGGAACAGGTTGAAGTGCTGGAACACCATGCCGACTTCACGGCGGATCGCCTCGATCTGCTTGAGGTCGTTGGTCAGTTCCACGCCATCGACCACGATGCGGCCCTGCTGGTGCTCTTCCAGGCGGTTGAGGCAGCGGATGGTGGTGGACTTGCCCGAGCCGGACGGACCGCAGAGCACGATACGCTCGCCCTGCCGCACGTTCAGGTTGATGTCCTTCAGTACGTGGAACTGCCCGTACCACTTGTTCACGCCCTGCATCTGAATAATGCCTTCAGGACCCACAGGCTGTTTGATCGCTTCGCTCATCACTTGACTCCTAACGCTTGTGGCCTGTGTCCAGCTTGCGCTCCAGATGCATGGAGTAGCGGGACATACCAAAACAGAAAATCCAGAACACCAGGGCGGCGAACACGTAGCCCTCGGTAGCCATGCCGAGCCATTTCGGGTCGGCGGCGGCCTGCTTGACGCTGTTGAGCAGGTCGAACAGACCGATGATGATCACCAGGCTCGTATCCTTGAACAATGCGATCAGCGTGTTGACGATGCCGGGGATCACCAGCTTCAGGGCCTGCGGCAGAATCACCAGGCCCATGGCGCGCCAGTAGCCCAGGCCCATCGCGGCCGCGGCTTCGTACTGCCCTTTCGGAATGGCCTGCAGGCCGCCACGCACCACTTCGGCGACATACGCCGACTGGAACATGATCACCCCGATCAGTGCCCGCAACAGCTTGTCGAAGTTCATGCCCTCGGGCAGGAACAACGGCAGCATCACCGAGGACATGAACAGCACGGTGATCAGCGGCACGCCGCGCCAGAACTCGATGAAGGTCACGCAGACCACACGGATCGCCGGCAGATTGGAACGTCGTCCCAGCGCCAGCAGGATGCCCAGCGGCAGGGCGCCGGCGATACCGACGGTAGCGATCACCAGAGTCAGCATCAGGCCGCCCCACTGGCTGGTCGCCACGGTTTCCAGGCCGAAGCCGCCGTGCAGCAGGATGAAGGCGACGATCGGGAACACCACCAGGAAGCACAGGCCGTAGATCGCCTTGCGCGGGAAGCGCGAGATGAACAGCGGCGCCGCACCGATGATCGCCAGCCACACCGTCGAATCGATGCGCCAGCGCAGTTCCTGCGGGTAGTAGCCGTACATGAACTGGCCAAAACGCTGCTGGATGAACACCCAGCAGGCACCGCTCTTGGTGCAGTCGGCACGGGTGGTGCCGACCCAGTTGGCATCCAGGATCGCCCAATGCAGGATCGGCGGCACCACCAGATAGATCAGATAGAAGGCGAACAGGGTCAGCAGCGTGTTGATCCAGCTGGAGAACATGTTGGCCCGAATCCATGCGACCACGCCGATGCTGCTGCTCGGTGGGGGCATGTCAGGTTTGAAGGTATGGGAACTCATGGGCCTTTCCTCACCGCTCGATCAGCGCGATGCGCTTGTTGTACCAGTTCATCAGCAGGGAAATGCTGATACTGATCGCCAGGTACACGCTCATGGTGATGGCAATGACTTCGATGGCCTGCCCGGTCTGGTTGAGCACCGTACCGGCAAACAGCGAAACCATTTCCGGATAACCGATACCGGCCGCCAGGGACGAGTTCTTCGCCAGGTTCAGGTATTGGCTGGTCAGCGGTGGAATGATCACGCGCAGGGCCTGGGGGATGATCACCTTGCGCAGGGTCGGACCGTTGCGCAGCCCCAGGGAGCGCGCCGCCTCGGTCTGGCCATGGCTGACCGAACGGATACCCGAACGGACGATTTCGGCGATGAACGCCGCGGTGTACACCGTCAGGGCCAGGGTCAGCGCCAGCAGTTCAGGGATCAATACCCAGCCGCCAACGAAGTTGAAGCCTTGCAGCTTGGGCATTTCCCAGTGCACCGGCGCGCCGAAGACCAGCGTGCAGAGCAGCGGGATAACGATGAACAACCCCAGCCCGGCCCAGAACTTGTGGAACGGCTCGCCGGTTTCTTCAAAGCGCCGGTTGGCCCAGCGGGTCATGAAGACGATCGCGACGATGGCCAGTACCAGGCTGACCACGAACGGCCAGAAGCCTGGCGCGGCGATGGCCGCCGGCATGTTCAGGCCCCGGCTGCTGACGAAGAACGTATCGGCGATGTTATGGCTGTTGCGCGGCCCCGGCATGGTCAGGAACACCGCGAAGTACCAGAACAGGATCTGCAGCAATGGCGGGATGTTGCGGAACACCTCGACATAGATGGTCGCCAGCTTGTTGATGATCCAGTTCGACGACAGCCGCGCGACGCCGATGATGAAGCCCAGGATCGTCGCCAGGATCACACCGATAAAGGTCACCAGCAGGGTGTTGAGCAGACCGATGACGAATACACGCGCATAGCTGTCGGATTCGGTGTAGTCGATCAGGTGCTGAGCGATACCGAAACCGGCACTGCGCTCGAGGAAACCGAAGCCCGAGGTGATGCCCCGGTGTTGCAGGTTGGTCTGGGTGTTGTGGAACAGGTACCAGCCCAAGGCGATCACCGCGACAACCGTGATGATCTGGAATAACCACGCACGCACTCGCGGATCGCTGAGGCTGAGCCTCTGCTTTGGTGCGCCGACTTGATTTTGCATGAAGTGCCCCAGAAAAAACGGAACAGGGAAGATCGCCCGGCGGTTGGCCCGCCGGGCGACAGATCAATCAGCGCACAGGAGGTGCGTATTGAATACCGCCGTTGTTCCACAGGGCGTTCAGGCCACGATCGATTTCCAGCGGAGTGCTCTTGCCGAGGTTCTTCTCGAAGATCTCGCCGTAGTTACCGACCTGCTTGACGATCTGCACAACCCAGTCCTTGCGCAGCTTGAGGTCCTTGCCATATTCACCGTCGGCGCCCAGCAGGCGGGCTACGTCAGGGTTCTTGGTCGACTTGGCTTCAGCCTCGACGTTTTTCGAGGTGATACCGGCTTCCTCGGAGTTGAGCAGCGCGTAGCCGACCCAGCGCACGATGGCCAGCCACTCGTCGTCGCCGTTACGCACGACCGGGCCCAGAGGCTCCTTGGAAATGGTTTCCGGCAGAACCACGTAGTCCTTCGGCGAAGCCAGCTTGCTGCGCTGGGCGAACAGTTGGGACTTGTCCGAAGTCAGTACGTCGCAACGACCGGATTCCAGCGACTTGGCGCTTTCGTCGGAGGTGTCAAAGGTGATCGGGGTGTACTTCAGGCCATTGGCACGGAAGTAGTCGGACACGTTCAGTTCGGTGGTGGTACCGGCTTGAATGCAGATGGTCGCGCCATCCAGTTCCTTGGCACTCTTCACGCCCAGCTTGTTGTTGGCCAGGAAGCCCACGCCGTCGTAGTAGGTGATGAAGCCGGGGAATTTCAGGCCCATGCCCGCGTCACGGGAACTGGTCATGGTGGTGTTACGCGAAAGGATGTCGATCTCGCCGGACTGCAGGGCGGTGAAACGCTCCTTGGCATTCAACTGGCTGAACTTGACCTTGGTCGCATCGCCGAACACGGCAGCGGCAACGGCGCGGCAGACGTCGGCGTCGATACCGATGATCTTGCCGCTGGCGTCAGGTACCGAGAAACCTGGCAGACCATCACTCACACCGCACTGGATAAAACCCTTCTTCTGAACGGCATCGAGGGTGGCACCCGCTTGTGCAAAACCGCTGACACCCAGGACGACAGCAGCAGTCACGACTGCCAGGGTGGATTTCAACATCTTCATTCAAACCTCCAGTTGCTCTTGTTGTGTCGGAGCTAGAGCCTTGTCGCACCCTTATGAGGCGTTAGTTGACCCGGGTTGGCTTATTTTTGGGTCAGCGACAAAGACTTTGAGCCATGAGTCTAGTTGGGGGACATCCCCGGGGTGCACTCATTGCCCGCCAATCGGCCGAACGGCTTGCGCCCTGTGTTCGCGGAGCCTTCCCGGCCGGTGGCGAACATCAATCCGAATCCGTTAGCCGGATTCGTGCTATCCCACTGCTGACGCTAGCCTGTTAGTGTTACCGCCAGCGGGGGAAAGCACACACTCGAATCTCCCATAGCAAAGCCCGTACCACAGTGATGGGTAAAGCGATTCAGCCAGAGGTCAACAAGAAAACTTTCAAAGTTGCGACATCTTCTTAACAGATACGCCAGCTGTGCACTGCAATCACGCACCCAATCGGAGCGCACGCACATTAATGGAGCAAATGGAGCAGATATGACCGATCCCCTGATCATCCACCCGGCCAAACCCGCCGATGCCTGTGTCATCTGGCTTCACGGCCTGGGCGCCGATCGCTACGACTTCCTGCCCGTGGCCGAGGCCCTGCAGGAGCGCCTGCCGAGCACCCGGTTCGTGCTACCCCAGGCTCCAACCCGCGCCGTCACGATCAACGGCGGCTACGCCATGCCCAGCTGGTATGACATCCTGGCCATGAGCCCGGCGCGCTCCATCAGCCACGAAGAGCTCGAGGCCTCGGCAGACAGCGTGATCGCACTGATCGAGGCCCAGCGGGCCGAAGGTATCGACCCGACGCGAATCTTCCTCGCCGGCTTCTCCCAGGGCGGCGCGGTGGTGCTGCACACCGCTTTCCTGAGGTGGCAGGGCGCCCTCGGTGGCGTGCTGGCCCTGTCGACCTACGCCCCGACCTTCAGTGACGAATTGCAGCTTTCGGCCAGCCAGCAACGGATTCCGGTGTATTGCCTGCATGGCCATTACGACGAAGTGGTGCAGAACGCCATGGGTCGCACCGCCTACGAGCACCTGAAGCGCAATGATGTCACCGCGACATGGCAGGAATACCCAATGGGCCACGAAGTGTTACCGGAGGAAATCAACGACATCGGCACCTGGCTGGCCGCTCGTTTGCGCTGATCGCCGTAACGCACTACGCCGCGCCCGATTCTTGCATTACACTGGCCGGCGTACATTCCTTAACCAATTGATGAGACGACCGTGCTCAAAGCACTCAAAAAAATATTCGGTAAAGGCGAGACTGAGCAGCTCGCACCAGGTACCGGCACTCCGACTCCCCCACCAGAAAGCCGCCTGACCGGCCAGTCGTCGGAACGTGCCGAGCCCGCGGCCAAACCGAAAGCCCAGCCGACCGCCGCCCCACAGCCCTCCGGCCAGCCCAGCGCCGGGAAGCCCAAGGCCGCCCAGCCACGCCGCGAGCGGGCGCCGAAGCCAAAACCGGCACCGTGGAAGCTGGAGGACTTCGTCGTCGAACCCCAGGAAGGCAAGACCCGCTTCCACGACTTCAGGCTGGCACCGGAACTGATGCACGCCATCCACGACCTGGGCTTCCCCTACTGCACGCCTATCCAGGCGCAGGTGCTGGGCTACACCCTGGCCGGCAAGGATGCGATCGGCCGCGCCCAGACCGGCACCGGCAAGACCGCCGCCTTCCTGATCTCGACCATCACCCAGTTGCTGCAGACACCACCTCCGGCCGAGCGCTACATGGGCGAGCCGCGGGCACTGATCATCGCGCCGACCCGTGAACTGGTGGTGCAGATCGCCAAGGACGCCGCCGACCTGACCAAGTACACCGGCCTGAACGTCATGCAGTTCGTCGGCGGCATGGATTTCGACAAGCAGCTCAAGCAGCTCGAAGCCCGTCATTGCGACATTCTCGTCGCCACCCCGGGCCGCCTGCTGGACTTCAACCAGCGCGGCGAGGTGCACCTGGACATGGTCGAGGTGATGGTGCTGGACGAAGCCGACCGCATGCTCGACATGGGCTTCATCCCGCAGGTTCGCCAGATCATTCGCCAGACCCCGCCGAAAAGCGAACGCCAGACCCTGCTGTTCTCCGCGACCTTCACCGACGACGTGATGAACCTTGCCCGGCAATGGACCACCGACCCGGCGATCGTCGAGATCGAATCGCAGAACGTCGCCAACCAGAACGTCGAGCAGCACATCTATGCGGTGGCCTCGGCCGACAAGTACAAGCTGCTGTACAACCTGGTCAACGACAACGGCTGGGAACGGGTGATGGTCTTCGCCAACCGCAAGGACGAGGTGCGGCGTATCGAGGAACGCCTGGTGCGTGACGGCGTGAACGCCGCCCAACTGTCCGGCGACGTGCCGCAGCACAAGCGCATCAAGACCCTGGAAGGTTTCCGCGAAGGCAAGATCCGCGTACTGGTGGCCACCGATGTCGCCGGGCGCGGGATCCATATCGACGGCATCAGCCACGTGATCAACTTCACCCTGCCGGAAGTGCCGGATGACTATGTACACCGTATCGGGCGTACCGGTCGTGCCGGGGCCGATGGCGTGTCCATCAGCTTCGCCGGCGAGGACGACTCCTACCAGTTGCCGTCGATCGAGGAACTGCTGGGGCGCAAGATCAGTTGCGAGATGCCGCCGACGCACTTGCTGCGACCGGTGGTGCGTCAGCGTCCTTGACGCACACCCCAAGCGCCACGCAAGAACGCCGCCTGTTCGCAGTCGGCGTTTTTTTTCGCCTGCGGATTGCTGAATTGAACTAAAAGTCCATAATAGACAAAACAGTTCAATAAAATCCAAGGGAACCCCACGCATGCCCAGCCCCACCCCTTACGTGATTGCACAGCCGCAGGCGCATCAGTTACTGCAGCAACTCGACGTACCGCAGATCATGCGCAGACTGTTCCGTGATCTCGCAGCCGCAAAGGCGGTGCAACCGGCCCAGCAACAGGTCGGTTTTCCACAAGGGGACGGTGATTTCATCAACTACCTGGGAGTGCTGGCCGAGGAGCGTGTCTACGGCATCAAGACCTCGCCCTATATCGTGCGCGAGCAGGGTCCGCTGGTCACCGCCTGGACCCTGCTGATGTCCATGGACAGCGGCCAGCCGCTGTTGCTTTGCGACGCCGGCGAGCTGACGACTGCCCGTACCGCGGCGACCACCGCAGTGGCCGTGGACGCCCTGGCTGCGCCGAGCGCCAGCCGCCTGGCGATCGTCGGCAGTGGCCCGGTGGCCCAGGCACACCTGCGTTATGCCAGGAACCTGCGTGAATGGCGGAGCATACGCTTGTATTCGCCCAACCTCGGTGCCGAAACCCGCGGGCGCCTGTTGGAGATCGAACCCCACCTGGAACTCGTCGCGCACCTCGACGCAGCCCTGGAGGAGGCCGATGTGATCATGCTTTGCACCTCCTCCGCGACCCCGGTCATTGATCCGCGCACACTGGGCAAACCGGCCCTGATCACCTCCATCAGCACCAATGCGCCGCGCGCCCATGAAATCCCGCCGCAAGCCCTGGAAGCGATGGAGGTCTACTGCGACTACCGCAAGACCACCCCGGACTCGGCGGGAGAGATGCTGATTGCCAGTTGCAAGCACGACTGGGAGGCCGACAGCATTCGTGGCGACCTGGCCGAATTGCTGAGTGGACAGGTCCCGCGCCCGGAGTACGCACGGCATGTCTTTTTCCGCTCCATCGGCCTGGGCCTGGAAGATATCGCGCTGGCCAATGCGCTCTATCATCTGCACAACGCCCGCTGATCGCACCTTGTCCCCCGCACTGTGGGGCGGGCCTGCCCGGGAAGAACGATAACGCGGCCCGCCGCAAAGACTGCCCAGCCCTTTTTCGGCAGGCCCGCCCCCCCAACCTCACCTTTCAGGAGACCTTGAATGAGCCAGGCAGATTTCATCATCATCGGCGGCGGCATTGCCGGCGCGTCCACCGGTTTCTGGCTCGCCGCACACGGCCGGGTCATCGTGCTCGAGCGCGAGTCGCATCCGGCCTACCATTCCACCGGCCGTTCGGCTGCCCTTTACAGTGCCGCCTACGGCACCGCACAGGTCCGCGCGCTCACCCTCGCCAGCCGGGACTTTTTCGATCATCCACCCGCCGGCTTCGCCGAACACTCGCTGCTCACCGCCCGTGGCGAGATGACAGTAGACTTCAACGGCGACCCGGACGAACTGCAGTCGCAGTACCTGAGCGCCAAGGCCAGCGTCCCCGAGGTACAGAAGCTCAGCGCCGACGAGGCCTGCGCACGCCTGCCGATCCTGCGCCGGGACAAGGTCCACGGCGCCTTCTATGACCCCAGCGCCAGCGATATCGACACCGATGCCCTGCACCAGGGCTACCTGCGCGGCATCCGTCGCCAAGGCGGGGAAATCCACACCGACTGCGAAGTCCTCGGCCTGGAGCGCGATGCCGACGGCCGCTGGCAAGTTCTGACCAACGGACAGACCTTCAGCGCCCCGGTGATCATCAACGCTGCCGGTGCCTGGGCCGATCATATCGGTCATCTGGCCGGTGCCGCCGCGCTGGGCCTGCAGCCCAAGCGCCGGACCGCGTTTATCTTCGCACCGCCCGAAGGCCTGGAAACCCATCACTGGCCCATGCTGGTGAGCCTGGACGAATCGTTCTACATGAAACCGGATGCCGGCATGTTCCTGGGCTCGCCGGCCAACGCCGACCCGGTCGAACCCCACGACGTACAACCCGAGGAACTGGACATTGCCATGGGCATCTACCAGATCGAGGAAGCCACCACCCTGAGCATCCGCCGCCCGACCCGCACCTGGGCCGGCCTGCGCAGTTTTGTCAGCGACGGTAACCTGGTGGCCGGTTTCGACCCTTCGGTCACAGGTCTGTTCTGGGTGGCGGCGCAGGGCGGTTACGGCATCCAGACCTCTCCCGCCATGGGCCAGGCCAGCGCTGCCCTGGTGCGTGGCCAGGCCTTGCCGGCCCACCTCGAACATTTCGGCCTGACCGCCGCGATGCTCTCGCCTGCCCGCCTGGGATGACGACCGCCGGCGATTACGGCACACTGCCAGCGCCCTTACCGGGGCGCTGACGCCGCCTGGAGAAGACCATGACACCCCGACAGGATCCCGCCCTGGATAATTTCCGAGCCATTGCCGACGCCATTGCCACGCTGTTCTTTCCCCATGCGGAAGTGGTGCTGCACGACCTGCGCACACAAAAGGTCGACTACATCGCCAACAATATCTCCAAACGCGAGATTGGCGACGATGCAGCCCTGGAGGACATGCTTGACGGGCAAGTCAGCGAGCGCAATATCGGCCCCTATGAGAAGCTCAACTGGGATGGCCAGAAGATTCGCAGTGTCAGCACCGTCCTGCGTGACAGCCAGGGCACTCCGCTGGCGGTGCTGTGCATCAATCTGAATATTTCCCTGTTTGAAAGCGTCAAGGCTGCGCTGGACCTGTTCCTCTCCTCCAGCAAGCTGGTGCCGCAACCGGATGCACTGTTTCGTGATGACTGGCAGGAACGGATCAACACTTTCCTGCACAACTGGCTGCGCCAGCGGCAACTGGGGCTCAACCTGCTGACCCGCGACCACAAGCGCGAGCTGGTGCTGGCCCTCCATGCCGAGGGCGCGTTCAAGGGCAAGAGCGCGGCCAACTATGTGGCGAACGTGCTGAACATGGGCCGGGCGACCGTTTACAAGCACCTGAAGGAATTGAAGGCAGAGGTCTGAAGCAGCCGGAGCTATCAGACAGCCCCCCATTGTGGCGAGCGGGCTCCGGCACTCAGTCGCCGTAGATATCCGACTTGAAGTACTTCCCTTCGATCTTCTGGTATTCGCCACTGGCACGGATACCGTCGATGGCCTTGTTCAACTGACCCAGCAACTCGCTGTTGCCCTTGCGCACGGCGATCCCCGCGCCTTCGCCGACATATTTCGGGTCCTTCAGTTCAGGCCCTGCAAAGGCATAGCCCGCGCCCCGCGGCATCGCCAGGAAATCGCTCAACGGAATGGTGTCGGCGAAGATGCCATCCAGACGCCCGGACGCCAGGTCCATATAGATCTCTTCGTTGTTGCCATAGCGCACCACCTTGATACCCCGCGGTTCCAGGACCTCGGTGGCGTAGCGGTCAGTGGTGGTCGCACGCTGTACGCCAATGGTCTTGCCCTTGAGGCTGGTGTACTGATCATCCACCACCGCACCCTGCTTCATCACCAGCCGCGAGGAGGTGAAGTAGTACTTGTGGGTGAAATCCACCGACTTCTTGCGCTCGTCGGTAATGGTCATCGACGACAGCGCCGCATCGATCTTCTTGACCTTGAGCGACGGAATCAGCCCGTCGAACTCGCCCTCGACCCATTCGCACTTGACCTGCATCTGCGCGCACAAGGCATTGCCGATGTCGTAGTCGAAGCCGCCGATCCTGCCTTCGGCGGTCTTGAACGCAAACGGCGGATAGGCCGCCTCGATGCCGATGCGCAAGGTCTTCTCGGCGGCGAACGGGCTGGCGCTGGTGAGCAGGCTCAGGGTAACGGCACAGATCCGGGTGAACTTCTTCATGCTGGGGCTCCCGCTGGTTATTGGAGGTGTTGTGACACGGCAGTAGACAGAAGAAAACAACTTGATTTTGTACTTATAAATCCATACTGGACTTATATGTACAATCCGTCAACGAGCAAATGCAGCCGGCCCGAGGTGGCCGTGAAGGGAGATTTACCGTGATTTCACCGCGGTCTTCGCGGGGATGCGGCAACCGACACGCCCCAGTTCCAGCAGGCCTTTGGCGTACACAGAGCGGGTGAACGACGACTGACTGCAGGAGCCGGACCTGCCCGCAAAGAGGCCCTCAAGCAGACCGCTACTTCCAGCGTTGCGCCGCCGCCTGGTCGCTGGCCCGCCCCTCGACCCAACGCGGCCCCTCGGCGGTATTTTCCTTCTTCCAGAACGGCGCCCGGGTCTTGAGATAGTCCATGACGAAGTTGCAGGCGTCGAACGCCGCCTGGCGGTGGGCACTGGCCACACCGACGAACACGATCGGCTCCCCCGGCTCCAGCGCCCCGATCCGATGCAGAACCTCCAGCCGCAGCAGCGGCCAGCGCTGTTCGGCCTCGCTGATGATCTTGCCCAGCGCCTTCTCGGTCATACCCGGATAATGTTCGAGAAACATCCCGGCCACTTCGCGCCCGTCATTGAAGTCACGCACATAGCCGACAAAGCTGACCACCGCGCCGATACCCACATTCGCCGCGTGCAACGCATTGACTTCGGCGCCCGGATCGAAGGCTCCGGCCTGGATACGAACCGCCATCTCAGCCTCCGGTCACGGTAGGAAAGAACGCCACCTCGTCCCCGTCGACCAGCGGCTCGCCCACCCCGCACAGTTCCTGGTTACGCGCGCACATCAGGCCCTGCTCGGCCAGCACCTGCCAGTTGCCACCGCGCTGCAGCAGGTGGTCGCGCAAGTGCCCGAGCGTGGCGAACTCGCCCTCGACCTGTTCGGCATCCACCCCGAGTACTTCCCGGTAGCGGGCAAAGAACTGCACATCGAGCTTCATGACGCATCCGCCTGATAGTGACCGCTCTTGCCGCCGAGCTTCTCCAGCAGGCGCACGTTCTCGATGGTCATGCCACGGTCGACCGCCTTGCACATGTCATAGATCGTCAACGCCGCGACACTGGCCGCCGTCAGCGCCTCCATCTCCACCCCTGTCTGGCCGGACAGCTTGCAGCGCGCCACGATGCGCACGGCATCCTCGCCCTCGGCGCTCAGCTCGACCTTGACGCTGGTGAGCATCAGCGGGTGGCAGAGCGGAATCAGTTCGGAAGTCTTCTTCGCCGCCTGGATCCCGGCGATACGCGCCACGGCGAACACGTCACCCTTGGGGTGACCGCCACTGACGATCATTTGCAGGGTTTGCGGCAACATGCGCACCCGCGCTTCGGCCAGCGCCTCGCGAAAGGTCACGGCCTTGTCGGTGACGTCGACCATATTGGCGCGACCTTGGGAATCGAGATGAGTCAGCACGGCGATACTCCTGATCAGGAGTGTCGATTGTAAACCCGCGGGTCAGTTTTCCGCACGCCCGAGATGGGCACCGGACCGGGCGGCGCGCGGCCGCCCGGGTTGCGGTTACAGGTGGGATTCGGCGTATTCGGCCAGGATCGAACGCGGCACGCCCTGCAGGGTGATGTGCACGCCGTTCGGGAAGTCCTTGAAGCGTTCGGTCAGGTAGGTCAGCCCGGAACTGGTCGCGGACAGGTAGGGAGTATCGATCTGTGCCAGGTTACCCAGGCACACCACTTTGGAACCGGCGCCGGCACGGGTGATGATGGTCTTCATCTGGTGCGGCGTGAGGTTCTGGCATTCGTCGATCAGGATCAGGCTCTGCTGGAAGCTGCGGCCCCGGATGTAGTTGAGGGATTTGAACTGCAACGGCACCTTGCTGAGGATGTAGTCGACGCTGCCATGGGTGCTTTCGTCATCCATGTGCAGGGCTTCGAGGTTGTCGGTGATCGCTCCCAGCCAGGGCTCCATCTTCTCCGCCTCGGTACCGGGCAGGAAGCCGATTTCCTGGTCCAGGCCCTGCACGCTGCGGGTGGCGATGATACGCCGGTAGCGCTTGCTGACCATGGTCTGCTCGATGGCGGCCGCCAGGGCCAGGATGGTCTTGCCGGAACCGGCGGCACCGGTCAGGTTGACCAGGTGGATGTCCGGGTCGAGCAAGGCGTACAGCGCCAGGCTCTGGTAGATGTCGCGGGGTTTCAGGCCCCAGGCCTCCTGGTGCAGCAGCGGTTCCTGATGCAGGTCGAGGATCAGCAGCACATCGGCATCGATCTCCTTCACCCAACCGACGAAACCCTGCTCATCGATGATGAACTCATTGACGTGCACAGCCGGCAGGTTGTCGGTCATCTGCACCTGGTGCCAGGTGCGCCCATGCCCCTGACGGGTCTCGACCTTGCTGACCCGGTCCCAGAACGAGCCGGGCACGTTGTGGAAGCCCTTGGGCAACAGGTCCACGTCATCGACCAACTGGTCGGTGCTGTAGTCCTCGGCCGCGATGCCACAGGCACGCGCCTTGAGGCGCATGTTGATGTCCTTGGTCACCAGTACCAGGCGCAGCCCCTTGTCACGCGCATGCAGGTCGACCAACTGGTTGATGATGATGTTGTCGTTGAGGTTTTCCGGCAGCAACAGATTGGGCTCGTTGCGCTTGCTCATCAGGATCGACAGCGCCCCCTTGGGACCACTCTTGCCCCGCTGGATAGGCACTCCCCGCTCGACGTCCTCGGGGCTGGCATCGCCCAGGGTCTTGTCGATCAGGCGGATCGCCTGACGGCATTCGGAAGCCACGCTGTGGTGGCCGCTCTTGAGTTTGTCGAGTTCCTCCAGGACCGTCATCGGGATGGCGACGTGATGCTCCTCGAAGTTCAGTAACGCGTTTGGATCGTGGATCAGTACGTTGGTATCGAGCACGTAAAGGATTGGCTGGTTGGAAGAAGGCGTGCGTCCGTGATCATCCATACTCGGTCACCTTTGTGGGAGCCAGTCGACGCGACGCCTGGACGGCATCGCGCCTCGAAGTGACCGCCGAACTCGCCTGGAAGGGGCAGGCGCTCTGTGCACAAGGTGGGGTCTTGGCAGACGCCACCTGTGTTGCAGGTTTCGGCGGTCTGACTCCGTAATACCGCAAAACCCGTGACAGGAAAAAGCACTTTGACGACTTTTTGAAGTTTATTTTTCAGAGTGACGAATAGCCCTTGGCGAGCAGGCCGGACCCCGTTAAAGTCGGAAGTCCACCTGCCCCGAATTCCTTCGAAATTTCCTACATCCCGAGCCTTCAAGCCACGAGAACCCAGCTTATGGCACGGTTGGCGAGCACGGCGGACGTTCCCACAACGCACTAGCGAAACGCGTCGTTGCAATCACGCCAACCCAGGCCACTTTCCGCCGTCTGCCGTAACAGCCAGGGCAATGCACCAAGCGCCTTGTCCTGGGCATCGTGGAACACGATCACACCACGCCGCCACAACAGCATCAGGGTCATCACCCGCTGGGCGGACTGCTCGGCGCTGAGCTTGCCACTCCCATCGGCCGAATCGATGTCCCACAACACCACCTGCAAGCCCTGCTTCCTGAAGAACGCCCCGCTGTCCGCCTGGCGCTGGCCATAAGGCGGGCGGAACAACGGCAGGTAGTTCTCCGGCAACACGCTCTGTGCCAGCGCGGCACTGCGCTGCACCGAATCCTGCCAGTCCTGCCAGTGACTGTGGGAGCGATACTGCCAGCCCTCGATACCTACGCACTGCTGTTTATAGAGCTCCCGTACGGCCATGATCGAGCTCTTGTCCACCCGCGCCTGCAGGGCGCCGCCCAGGACAAGGAACAGGCCATTCATCTTCTGCCGGCGCAGGTACCCGGTCAGTTTGTCGGTATTGCCCGCGACCGGACCGGGACCGCCGTCGAAGCTCAGCAGGAACAGTCGATCATGGAAATCCTCGCCATTGCGCTCGGGCTCGCCGAACAGGGCGATTTCGCTGCTGGTCTGGGGAAACAGCGCGGCCATGCGCAGCAGTTCATCCAGGTAGCGCTCGTGAAACGCCCGGCTCGGCTCGGCCCAGCGGATATAGAAGGAGTCTTCCGGCACGCGGAACTTGCCGGCCTGTTCGCGCAGGCTGTCCATGTCTTCGACGTAATAGCAGAACGAAGCGTCCTGCTCGCAGCTCTGCTGGGCGAAGTTGTAGTTCTGCAGCAGGCGCGACCAGAGACGGGCACGCACCCGGTTGATCGACGCCATGTTGATCTGCCTGAGCCCCAGGCGCTGCCTGAGGGCCGGCTCGTCGGTCATCTCGCTGACCAGCAGGGCATGGGCGAAGGTGAGGATTTCCGCCCGCGAGGCGACATCGAACAGCGCCGGGCTGCTCAGCGCCTCGGGCCAGGTGCTGCGATCCAGGGTCGCGACGTCGTTCGGCGCGGCCGCGGCGCCCAGGCAGGCCAGCAGGGCCGAGCATAAAAGAAGAAAACGCAAGAAGGATGTCTCCGTGACAGGAACCTGCGCACTATAGCCGATCTCAACGTCCGCCCCTCCTGCTGCGCGTGTTCCGGCCCATTCGCGGGCAAGCCCGGCTCCTGCAGTCCCGGGTCGCATGACAATCCTGCGTAAAAATCGCCAAGCCCCAAAGACAAGCACCCGGCCGCTATCGGCATCATAGGTGGAGCCAAACCGCCCAACCCCCTAGAATCCCCCGACGATTACAGGAGACGACTTCATGCTGATGGTGATTTCCCCCGCCAAGACCCTCGATTTCGAAACACCACCGGTGACGAAACGCTATACCCAGCCACAATACCTCGACCACTCCCAGGAGCTGATCGAACAACTGCGCCTGCTGAGCCCGGCACAGATCAGCGAGCTGATGCATGTCTCCGACAAGATCGGCGGCCTCAACGCCGCGCGCTTCGGCAGTTGGACCCCGGCCTTCACCCCGGACAACGCCAAGCAGGCCCTGCTGGCCTTCAAGGGCGACGTCTACACCGGCCTGAACGCCGAGGATTTCAGCGACGCCGACTTCGACTTCGCCCAGACCCACCTGCGCATGCTCTCCGGGCTCTACGGCCTGCTGCGCCCCCTGGACCTGATGCAGGCGTACCGCCTGGAAATGGGTACCAAGTTCGCCAACGGCCGCGGCAAGGACCTCTACGCCTTCTGGGGCACGCGCATCAGCGAATGGCTCAATGAAGCCCTGGCCGCACAAGGTGACGACGTACTGCTGAACCTGGCCTCGAATGAATACTTCTCGGCGGTCAAACGCTCGGCGCTCAACGCCCGCATCATCAATACCGAGTTTCGTGACCAGAAGAACGGCCAGTACAAGATCATCAGCTTCTACGCCAAAAAGGCCCGCGGCATGATGGCCCGCTTCGTGATTCGCGAACGCATCACCAACCCTGAAAATCTGAAGACGTTCGACGAACAAGGCTACCGTTTCAGCGCAGAACTCTCCAAGCCGGACAACCTGGTGTTCCTCCGCGACCACGCGCAGGAGTAACCGTTTCAAGGCACAGCCCCCTGCACGGTGGGAGCGGACTTGCCCGCGAAGGCGTCTTCGAGAGCGGCAAAAGCTTCGCGGGCAAGCCCCACTCCCACAATAATCATGGCAGCAGCTCCGCGAACAACGGGCGCCGGTTTACTCTCGGGTGCCGGCTTGAACGCTCGTCGCCGGGGAGTCAAAGCCCATTGGCTCTCGCAGGCGATTCTCCCCTTGAGGAAAATGATTGCCGGCCCAAGGCGATTTTTCTGTTACCCTGCCCCGACCTGGTGCACTGCACGCAATGTGTAGAACCCACGATTTCCTCTCCTCCCCTTCGTGCGCCACCCCGGAAATCCATTTTTCTGACGCCATAAAATTGACCGTAACAACAATGAAAATTCTTTCACTCGACTTTTTTCATTTTTTTTCGTAGTGGCACCAAAAAATTTTTCCCATGATGGCATAGAACCATCGCAGCGTTTTTCGTCCCCGTAATCAAAGGGCGAAACGAGAAGTGCTATCAATATGAAAGCAGTGCCATCTCCAACAATATTTCAAGAATTTTCCGAAAACAGGATGAGCGGATCGGAACTTATGTTCCCCTCCATTGCTCATACCACCCGTGACGAGTCTCAACGATTTTGTAAGAGATGACTTACAGGCAGGCTGGATAACTTGTTTAAGTTTGAACCTAGGACTTACGAAAGAGCCCAGCCAATTGCAATCCATCAAAGGACAGGAGATACGCATCATTAATATCCCCTACGAAGGCCAGGGCGGCCACCCAGACAATGCACCAGTCAGACACTTGCCGGCTTATACCCCAAAGGCTCTGCCACGGGCATAAGCGGACGGCAAGCCCGCTGACAAGGACCGTCCTGAAGAAGGTCGGCCACATTAAAGGGCATGTCCCTCATAACAAGGCCAAGTTGCGCACAGCTTGAGTGCAATTATTTAGCCACTCGATATTTATATGCCTGCACTCGGTAGAGCAACCTCTTCCGGTGAGACTTTCGAGTGCATTACGACTACTGGCTACATTAACTTCCGCCATTTGATGGCGTAATTAAGATAGAGGTAAATGCAATGCGCATTAGCATATTCGGTTTGGGTTACGTCGGTGCAGTCTGTGCCGGTTGCCTGTCTGCACGAGGCCATGATGTCGTTGGCGTTGATATCTCCAAGGACAAGATCGACCTGATCAACAACGGCAAGTCGCCGATTGTCGAACCGGGTCTGGAGCCGCTGCTGGCCCAAGGTATTGCCAGTGGTCGACTGCGCGGCACCACCGACTTCGCCGAGGCGATTCGGGCCACTGATCTGTCGATGCTGTGTGTCGGTACGCCAAGCAAGAAGAACGGCGACCTGGAGCTGAACTACATCGAATCGGTGTGCCGTGAAATCGGTTTCGTCCTGCGCGACAAGACCACCCGCCACACCATCGTCGTACGCAGCACCGTGCTGCCGGGCACCGTGAAGAACGTGGTGATCCCGATTCTCGAGGACTGCTCGGGCAAGAAGGCCGGCGTCGACTTCGGCGTCGCGGTCAACCCCGAGTTCCTGCGCGAAAGTACCGCGATCAAGGACTACGACTACCCACCGATGACCGTCATCGGCGAACTCGACAGTGCTTCCGGCGATGTCCTGCAGGCCCTCTACGAAGAACTCGACGCGCCGATCATCCGCAAGGACATCGAAGTGGCCGAGATGATCAAGTACACCTGCAACGTCTGGCACGCCACCAAGGTGACCTTCGCCAACGAGATCGGCAACATCGCCAAGGCCGTCGGCGTCGATGGCCGCGAAGTGATGGACGTGGTCTGCCAGGACAAGACTCTCAACCTGTCCCAGTACTACATGCGCCCCGGCTTCGCCTTCGGCGGCTCCTGCCTGCCCAAGGACGTGCGCGCCCTGACCTACCGCGCCGGCTCCCTGGACGTCGAGTCGCCACTGCTCAACTCGCTGATGCGCAGTAACGAGACTCAGGTACAGAACGCCTTCGACATCGTCGCCAGCCATGACAAGCGCAAGGTCGCCCTGCTCGGCCTGAGCTTCAAGGCCGGTACCGACGACCTGCGCGAGAGCCCGCTGGTGGAACTGGCGGAAATGCTGATCGGCAAGGGCTTCGACCTGAGCATCTACGACAAGAACGTCGAGTACGCCCGCGTCCACGGGGCGAACAAGGACTACATCGAATCGAAGATTCCCCACGTGTCGTCCCTGCTCAACGCCGACTTCGACGCCGTGATCGACAACAGCGACGTGATCATCCTCGGCAACCGCGACGAGAAGTTCCGCGACCTGGCCGAGAACGCGCCACACGGCAAGCAGGTCATCGACCTGGTCGGCTTCATGTCCAAGCCGACCAGCGCCGGCGGCCGCGCCGAAGGGATCTGCTGGTAAACCCGCGGCAACCGCAACGCGGTTGATCGCCAGCAGGCCGGCCCCTCGGGTCCCTCCCCTCCCCGCGGGAGCCGGCTTGCTGACGATGGCGCCCCACCGGGCGCCTCGCCCCCAGGATTGCTAACGACCCCATCGGGCCTCGCCCGAGACACAGATGGATGCAGATTATGTACAGGCTGAAACATGGCCTCCTCCAGGCCGCCGGTTGGCTGTTCTACCTGACGTTGCTGATGGGCCTGGCCTCACTGCTGCCCACCTCGACCTTCGATGCCGAATCCAAGGACTTCATCTTCCTGATCGGTGCCGTGGGTATCTGGCGCTACTCCATGGGCGCCACCCATTTCGTGCGCGGGATGATCTTCCTCTACATCGTCTACCCGCACCTGCGGCGCAAACTGCGCAAGCTGGGCAAGGCCACGGACCCGTCCCACGTGTTCCTGATGGTCACCAGCTTTCGCATCGACGCCCACACCACCGCCCAAGTCTACCAATCGGTGATCCGCGAAGCCATCGACTGCGGCTTCCCCACCACCGTGGTCTGCTCGCTGGTGGAAATGTCCGATGAGTTGCTGGTCAAGAGCCTCTGGGCGCGGATGAACCCGCCGGAGCGCGTCACCCTCGACTTCGTCCGCATCGCCGGCACCGGCAAGCGCGACGGCCTGGCCTACGGATTCCGGGCGATCTCCCGTCACCTGCCGGACGAGCGTGCCGTGGTCGCGGTGATCGACGGCGATACCGTCCTCAGCGAAGGCGTGGTGCGCCGCACCGTGCCCTGGTTCCAGCTGTTCGACAACGTCGGCGGCCTGACCACCAACGAATTCTGCGAAGTGCGCGGCGGCTACGTCATGAGCGAATGGCACAAGCTGCGCTTCGCCCAGCGCCACATCAACATGTGCTCCATGGCCCTGTCCAAGCGCGTACTGACCATGACCGGGCGCATGTCGGTATTCCGCGCCAGCGTGGTCACCGATGCCGGCTTCATCGCCGACGTCGAGAGCGACTCGCTGGAACACTGGCGCCTGGGCCGCTTCCGCTTCCTCACCGGTGACGACAAGTCCAGCTGGTACAGCCTGATGCGCCTGGGCTACGACACCTTCTACGTGCCCGACGCGGCGATCCATACCGTGGAGCACCCGCCGGAGAAGAGCTTCATCAAGTCCAGCCGCAAGCTGATGTACCGCTGGTACGGCAACAACCTGCGCCAGAACTCCCGCGCCCTGGGCCTGGGTATCCGCCGCCTCGGCCTGTTCACCAGCGTGGTGCTGTTCGACCAGCGCGTGTCGATGTGGACCTCGCTGCTGGGCCTGACCGTGGCGCTGATCGCCAGCTTCAAGTACGGCATCGAATTCATCCTCGCCTACCTGCTGTGGATCGGCATCACCCGCCTGATCCTGACGATCCTGCTGGCCTGCTCGGGCCACAGCATCGGCCCGGCCTACCCGGCGATCCTCTATTACAACCAGATCGTCGGCGCACTGATGAAGATCTACGTGTTCTTCCGCCTCGACCGCCAGTCCTGGACCCGCCAGGACACCAAACTGAGCCGCGACCTCGCCAGCTTTCAAGGTTGGTTCAACACCTGGTCGTCCCGGACCATGACCTTCTCCGCCGGCAGCATTTTCATCGCCGTGCTGATGACGATGGTCTGACCCGACTCGCCTGAATTAGCCAATGGAGCTTTAACTCATGAACTCTAAAGTCAACGCCAACGTCGTCCACGAATCCGAAGCCCAGCGCCAGCACGCCCGGGTGAAGATCCCGGCCAAGCTGCGTTTCTTCGGTAGCGCGGGCAAGCCCATGGAAGTGCCTGTGCACGACCTGTCCGCCGGCGGCCTGAGCTTCAACCTGCCGCCGCAGCAGCAACAGGAACTGACCCTCGGCGAGGTGTACAAGGGCCGTCTGATGTTCGTCATCGACAACCTCGGCCTGGGCATGGATGTCGAACTGCAGATCCGCGCCTACGACCGCCAGCACGGTCGCGTCGGCTGCCAGTTCCAGAACCTGGAACCCCAGGACATCGCCACCCTGCGCCACCTGATCACCTCGCACCTGGCCGGTGATATCGTCAGCATGGGCGACGTGCTCGCCACCCTGCAGCGCGACAACTTCACCAAGGCCCGGCGCAAGAAGGACGACGGCACCGGCCTGAGCCCGCTTGGCCGCCTGCGTGCGGTGACCTTCAGCGTCGGCGTGTTCGTCGTCGGCCTGGCGGCGTTCGGCTTCGTGCTCAAGTCGATCTACGGCATGTACTTCGTCAGCCACGCTCAGGCCGGCCTGGTCAGCGTGCCGGGGGTGAACGTCACCATGCCGCGCGACGGTACCGTGCAGAGCCTGCTCAAGGACGACGGCATCGCCGCCAAGGGCGCGCCACTGGCGAGCTTCAGCACCAGCATGCTCGACGTGCTCAAGGGCCACCTGGACGAAGACCAGCTGCAACCGGCCAAGGTCGAGGAACTGTTCGGCAAGCAGATGACCGGTACCCTGACCTCGCCGTGCGACTGCGTGGTCGCCCAGCAACTGGTCGCCAACGGTCAGTACGCCAGCAAGGGCGACGTGATCTTCCAGTTGGTGCCACGCAACAGCGTGGCCAACGTCGAGGCACGTTTCTCCTATCGCCAGTTCGGCGAAGTACGTCCCGGCACCCGCGTGAACTTCCAGGTCGCCGGCGAAGAGCAGGTACGCCAGGGCCGGATCGTCAGCAGCTCCAGCCTGAAGAGCGACGACCTGTCCTCCGACATCCGCGTGCTGATCAAGCCGGATGAAAGCCTCGACAGCAGCCTCGCCGGCCGTCCGGTGGAAGTGCACAGCGACCGTGGCCCGAACCTCAACTGGCTGATCGACAAAGCCATGGCCGCCGGACTGTAAGCGGAGGACATGCCTGTGACGACCTTCAGACCCCTGCCCCTGACACTGGCCATGGCGATCGGCCTGGCCGGTTGCGCCGGTCTGCCCGACCAGCGCCTGGCCAACGAGGCGCTCAAGCGCGGCGACACCGCCCTGGCCGAGCAGAACTACCGCCAACTGGCGGACCTGGGCTACAGCGACGCACAGGTCGGCCTGGCCGATATCCAGGTGGAAAGCCGCGACCCGGCACAGATCCGTCAGGCCGAGGCGACCTACCGCGCCGCCGCCGACACCTCGCCCCGTGCCCAGGCCCGCCTGGGGCGCCTGCTGGTGGCCAAGCCCGGCGCGACCGAAGCCGAGCACCACGAGGCCGAGACCCTGCTGAAAAAGGCCTTCGCCAATGGTGAAGGCAACACCCTGATCGCCCTGGCGATGCTCTACCTGCAATTCCCGCAGAGCTTCCCCGAGGTCAACGCCCAGCGCCAGATCGACCAGTGGCGCAGCGCCGGCTACCCGGAAGCGGGGCTGGCCCAGGTCCTGCTCTATCGCACCCAGGGTACCTACGACCAGCACCTGGACGAGGTGGAGAAAATCTGCAAGGCCGCGCTCAACAGCACCGACATCTGCTACGTCGAGCTGGCCACCGTCTACCAGAAACGCGCCCAGCCGGACCAGCAGGCCGAACTGCTCAAGCAGTTGCAGGCCGCCTACAGCCGCGGTGCAGTCGGTGCCCAGCGGGTCGACAGCGTCGCCCGGGTACTGGCCGACTCGAGCCTCGGCCAGCCGGATACGAAAACCGCGCAGGCACTGCTCGAGAAGATCGCCCCCGGATACCCGGCATCCTGGGTCAGCCTGGCGCAACTGCTCTACGACTACCCCGACCTGGGCAACGTCGACCAGATGATGGAGTACCTGAACAACGGTCGCGCCGCCGACCAGCCGCGGGCCGAACTGCTGCTGGGCAAGCTCTACTACGAAGGCAAGTGGGTGCCGGCGGACGCGAAACAGGCCGAGGCGCATTTCCAGAAAGCCGTCGGCCGCGAAGTCGCCGCCGACTACTACCTGGGGCAGATCTATCGCCGCGGCTACCTCGGCCAGGTCTACCCGCAGAAAGCCCTCGACCACCTGCTCAAGGCCGCCCGCAACGGCCAGAACAGCGCCGACTACGCCATTGCCCAACTGTTTTCCCAGGGTCGCGGGACCAAGCCCGACCCGCTCAACGCCTATGTCTTCGGCCAACTGGCAAAAACCCAGGACACGCCGCAAGCCAATGAGCTGGCCCAGCAACTCGACGAACAACTGCCGCCTGCCCAGCGCGCCGACGCCCAGCGCCTGTTGCAGCAGGAGCAGCGCCTGCGCGGCACCCTGAGCCGCAACGCGCTGGACCTGCAACAAGTCCTGCAGGAAGGCGACAGCGAGGAAAAGACCCTATGACTTTCAATCCTTTCGTGAAGGCCGGCATCGGCCTGAGCTTTGCCCTGGCCTGGTCCACGCCGACCCTGGCCGCCCTCACCGAAACCCAGAATTTCGGCCTGGAAGCGAAGATCACCGCGCAGTCGGAAGACGATCGCGACCTCGGCACCCTCAAGGGTGGCGACGCCAACGGCATCGGCCTCGACCTGCGCCCCTGGGTCTACGGCGAAAGCGGCAACTGGAGCGCCTACGCCATGGGCCAGGCGGTGACCGCCACCGACATCATCGAGACCGACACCCTGCAACAGGCCAATGGCGACCAGGAAAGCTCGAGCAACGACGCCCGCAAGCCGGACAAGAGCTACCTGGCCCTGCGTGAGTTCTGGGTCGGCTACAAGGGCTTCACGCCCTACCCCGGCGAGATCCTCAAGTTCGGTCGCCAGCGCCTGCGCAACGACGACGGACAGTGGCGCGACACCAATATCGAAGCGCTGAACTGGACCTTCGACACCACCCTGCTGCGCGCCAACCTGGGGACCGCCGAACGCTTCAGCGAATACCGCACCGACCTCACCGAACTCGCGCCCAAGGACAAGGACCGCCTGCACGTCTACGGCGACGTCGCCTACCAGTGGACCCCGGGCCAGTGGGTCGGCCTGCGCGCCCACCACAGCCACGACGACGGCAAGCTCGACTACCCGACCCCGGGTGTCGCCAGCGACCCGCTGGACAAGAAGGAAAACGGCAACCTGACCTGGCTCGGCCTGGAAGCCAACAGCGACGCCTACAACTTCCGCAACACCAACACGATCAACTACTGGGCCAGCCTGACCGGCATGAGCGGCCACCGCGATAGCGTCAACCCGCTCAACGCCGACGGTACCCGTCCGGCCGAAGCCAAGCGTGGCGACAGCGTCAACGGCTGGGCCACCGACCTCGGCGTGCGCCTGCGCCTGGATCCGAACTGGCAGGTCGGTGCCGCCTACGCCCGTGCCAGCGGCGACTACGAACAGAACGGCCTGGAAAGCAACCGCTCGAACTTCACCGGCACCCGCTCACGCATGCACCGCTTCGGCGAAGCCTTCCGTGGCGAACTGAACAACCTGCAGACCGCCACCCTGTTCGGCTCCTGGCAGCTGCGCGAGGACTACGACGCCAGCCTGGTCTACCACAAGTTCTGGCGTGTCGATGGCAACAAGGACGTCGGCAGCAACGGCATCAACGCCGCGCAGAACACCTATGACGACAGCACCGGCGCCCTGCTCTCCAGCACCTCGCTGCCGCTGCAGGACGGCAAGAAGGACATGGGCCAGGAGATGGATCTGGTGGTCACCAAGTACTTCAAGCAGGGCCTGCTGCCGGCAGCCCTGAGCCAGTCGATCGACGAACCCTCGGCGCTGGTGCGCTTTCGCGGCGGCGTGTTCAAGCCGGGCAGCGCCTACGGCCACGACGTCGATTCCTACATGCACCGCGCATTCATCGACGTGATCTGGCGCTTCTGATGCCGGCCGCCAAGGGAGTTTCCAAGATGAATCAGATCGCCATGCAAGGTTCGCTCAGCGCTCTCGCTGCCGCCCTGTTGCTGGCCGGCAGCACGGCGTTCGCCAACGTCGAGAAGCCGGCCACCGCCAGCGGCCAGGCGCCGATCATTGCCAAGGAACTGCAACAGGCCAAGACCTATACCGTCAGCACCGCGCCGAGCGAACCGCTGCACCTGGAAAAGCCCAAGCTGCCGGACCTCGGCGGCTACACCGCCGAGGCCGTCGCGGCGAAGATCGTGCGCGGCCAGCCGGGCAAGATCAGCGTGCGCCGGATGATGCAGGAGGACGCCCTCAAGGACTTCATCGGCGGTGACAACAAGATGGCCGAATGGGTGGTGCGCCAGCACGGCATCCCCCAGGCGATCTTCATCGACGACGGCTACCTGAACCTCAAGGACCTGGTGAAGAAGCTGCCGGCCAAGTACATCAGCGAAACCTCGCCGGGCGTATTCCTGGCCAGGATTCCGATCGTGGTCGGGCGCAAGGGCATCCTCGAAATCGACGGTCAGACCCAGGAACTGCGGCTGTCCCAGGAAGGCGGCGCGTTCCTGGTCAACGACGGGCAACTGTTCGTGCGCGACACCAAGGTCACCGGCTGGCGCGAGGCCGACAACGGCCCGGCGACCTTCCGTTCGCCGAAGGAATTCCGTCCGTTCCTGCTGGCCTGGGGCGGCACCGAGACCTATATCGTCAACAGCACGATGGCCAGCTTCGGCTACTCCAACAGCAAGTCCTACGGTGTGAGTATTTCCCAGTACACGCCGAACATGGCCAAGGTGCTCAAGCGTCCCGAACCGACCGGCTGGATCATCGGTTCGCAATTCAGCGACATGTGGTACGGCTTCTACTGCTATGAAACCCGTGACTTCGTGCTCAAGGGCAATACCTATCGCGACAACATCGTCTACGGCATCGACCCCCACGACCGCTCGCACCGGCTGATCATCGCCGACAACACCGTGTACGGCACGAAGAAGAAGCACGGCATCATCATTTCCCGGGAAGTGAACGACAGCTTCATCTTCAACAACCGCAGCTACGACAACCACCTCTCGGGACTGGTGATCGACCGCAACAGCGTCAACAACCTGATCGCCTACAACGAGATCTACAAGAACCATACCGACGGCATCACCCTCTACGAGAGTGCCGACAACCTGATCTACGCCAACCGGCTGATCGGCAACAAGCGCCACGGCATCCGCATCCGCAACAGCGTCAACGTGCGCCTGTACGAGAACCTGTCGATGGCCAACGGCCTGACCGGCATCTACGGCCACATCAAGGACCTGAGCGACACCGACCGCGACATCAAGCTCGACCCGTTCGACGCCGAAGTCTCGCTGATCGTGGTCGGCGGCGAACTGGCCGGCAACGGCAGCGGCCCGCTGTCCATCGACTCGCCGCTGAGCCTGGAACTGTACCGGGTGTCGATGCTCGCCCCGGCCAAGAGCAGCGGCATCACCTTCACCGGCGTGCTGGGTGATCGCCAGGATGAAATTCTCGACCTGCTGGTGCGCCAGCAGAAAGCCGTGCTGATCGACCCCGTCGAACGCCAGACCGAAATGCGCGATTGAGGACGACCTTAATGAACCCACACCTGATCAAACTGCTCGGCCTCTCTGCCCTTGCCACCGCGATCCTCGCCGCCAGCGGCAACCTGCGGGCCGAGGAAGTGCAAGCGCCGAAATTCACCGCCGAGCCTTGCTGCAGCCTGTGCCCCGCGGCCCATGACGCGAAGAACTACGTGACCCGCTACCAGCAGAACTTCACCACCCTGGTCCAGGCCCAGGGCGACTGGCTGTTCCGTACCCAGGAAGACCTGCGCACCGAGTTCGACACCACGCCGGCCGGCTACAAGCGCCTGCAGCAACTGCACGATGCCTTCAAGAGCAAGGGCGTCGAACTGGTGGTGGTCTACCAACCGACCCGTGGCCTGGTGAACCGCAACAAGCTGTTCCCCGCCGAGCGCGACAAGTTCGACTACCAGAAGGCCCTGCACAACTACCAGGCGATGCTCGGCCGCTTCGCGAAAATGGGCTACCACGTGCCCGACCTGTCGCCACTGACCAACGAGCAGCAGGCCCACGACTTCTACTTCCGTGGCGACCAGCACTGGACCCCGTACGGTGCCGAACGCACGGCGAAGATCGTCGCCGAGACGGTGAAAAAGGTCCCAGGCTTCGCCGACATCCCCCATCGCGAATTCGAGACCCACGTTTCCGGCCGCATGGGCAAGACCGGCACCCTGCACAACATGGCCGGCCAGCTGTGCGGCACCAGCTACGCGATCCAGTACATGGAACAGTTCGCCACCGAGCCCAAGGGTGAGGCAGCAGACGGCGACCTGTTCGGTGACGCCGGCGACCCGCAGATCACCCTGGTCGGCACCAGCCACAGTGGCAAGAACTACAATTTCGCCGGTTTCCTGCAGCAGTACATCGGTGCCGACATTCTCAACGTCGCCTTCCCCGGCGGCGGCCTGGAAGGCTCGATGCTGCAATACCTGGGCAGCGAAGAGTTCCAGAAGAAACCACCGAAGATTCTCATCTGGGAGTTCTCGCCGCTCTACCGCCTGGACCAGGAAACCATCTACCGGCAGATGATGTCCCTGCTCGACAACGGCTGCGAAGGCAAGAACGCCGACATGAGTGCCAGCACCACGGTCAAGCCGGGCAAGAACGAGCTGCTGGTCAACAGCAACAACCGCGACCTGCGCAACAGCGGCCACCAGGTCGACATCCGTTTCGCCGACACCTCGGTGAAAACCCTGCAAGCCACCCTCTGGTACATGAACGGTCGCCACGAGGACATCAAGATCGAGAAACCGGAAACATCGGACACGGACGGACGTTTCGCCTTCGAACTGCGCACCGACGAGGACTGGGCCAACCAGAACCTGCTGGCCGTGGAAGTCCAGGGCCCGGAACCGGGCACCGCGCCCCAGAAGGTCGAGGCGAAGATCTGCAAACGCAACGTATTCCCCAGCGCCGAGCCCCACCGGGCCCAGGCCGGGTTATGAGGTGCCTGAAGATGACTATCCGCACACTGCTCGTTCCTTCCCTGCTGGGCCTGGCGATCGTCGCCGGCTCCGCCCAGGCGGCGGCGCCACTGCGTCCGCCGCAGGGTTACTTCGCCGCCGTCGACAAGGTCAAGAGCGGCGACAGCAGCGAGGGCTGCGAGGCCATGCCCCAGCCCTACACCGGCCAACTGCAGTTCCGCAGCAAGTACGAGGGTTCCGACAAGGCCCGGGCGACCCTCAACGTGCAGTCGGAAAAGGCCTTTCGCGACAGCACCGCCGACATCACCAGCATGGAGCGCGGCACCAGCAAACAGGTGATGCAGTTCATGCGTGACGGCCGCCCGCAGGAGTTGAGCTGTACGCTGAACTGGCTGACCGCCTGGGCCCAGGCCGATGCGCTGACCTCCAGGGACTTCAACCACACCGGCAAGTCCATGCGCAAATGGGCGCTGGGCAGCATGGCCTCGTCCTACCTGCGCCTGAAGTTCTCCGACTCCCGTCCGCTGGCGACCCACCAGAAGGAGGCGCAGCAGATCGAGGCCTGGTTCGGCAAGCTGGCCGACCAGGTGGTCAGCGACTGGGACAACCTGCCGCTGGACAAGACCAACAACCACTCGTACTGGGCCGCCTGGGCGGTGATGGCAACCGCCATCGCCACCGACCGCCGCGACCTGTTCGACTGGGCGGTGAAGGAATACAAGGTCGGTGCCAACCAGGTCGACCCGCAGGGTTTCCTGCCCAACGAACTCAAGCGCCAGCAACGCGCCCTGGCCTACCACAACTATGCGCTGCCGCCGCTGGCGATGATCGCCAGCTTCGCCCTGGCCAACGGCGTCGACCTGCGCCAGGAAAACAACGCTGCCCTCAAGCGCCTCGGCGACCGGGTGCTGGCCGGCGTCCAGGACCCCAGCCAGTTCCAGGCCCGCAACGGCCGCGAGCAGGACATGACCGATCTCAAGGTCGACAGCAAATTCGCCTGGCTGGAGCCCTACTGCACGCTCTACACCTGCCCGGACGATGTGCTGCAGCGCAAGCACGGGATGCAGCCGTTCAAGGCCTTCCGCCTCGGCGGCGACCTGACCCGGGTCTACGACCCGGCGCACGAGAAGGGTAACCGCTAACGAACCCGATGGTGCCCACGCTCCGCGTGGGCACGCAGCCCGTGACGCCCTGCGTCACAAAGCGGACGCCAAGCGTCCTGAGAGGCGTTCCCACGCAAAGCGTGGGAACGATCGACGCCCCCCGGATTGCATGGGGGGTTTGGGGGGGCCTTGGCCCCGGACTGTTGATCAGACAAGGAGAGATCGGGATGGTCTTCTCATCCAACGTGTTCCTGTTCCTGTTCCTGCCGATCTTTCTCGGCTTGTACTACCTGAGCGGGCAACGCTATCGCAACCTGCTGTTGCTGGTCGCCAGCTACGTGTTCTACGCGTGGTGGCGGGTCGACTTCCTGGCGCTGTTCGCCGGCGTGACCCTGTGGAACTACTGGATCGGCCTGAAAGTCGGTGCCGCCGGCGTACGCAGCAAACCGGCCCAGCGCTGGCTGCTGCTGGGCGTGGCCGTCGACCTGGGCATCCTCGGCTACTTCAAGTACGCCAACTTCGGCGTCGACAGCCTGAACGCGATCATGACCTCGTTCGGTCTGGAACCGTTCATCCTGACCCACGTGCTGCTGCCGATCGGAATCTCGTTCTACATCTTCGAGTCCATCAGCTACATCATCGACGTGTACCGCGGCGACACCCCGGCGACCCGCAACCTGATCGACTTCGCGGCCTTCGTGGCGATCTTCCCGCACCTGATCGCCGGTCCCGTGCTGCGCTTTCGTGACCTGGCCGACCAGTTCAACCACCGCACCCACACCCTCGACAAGTTCTCCGAAGGTGCCACGCGGTTCATGCAGGGCTTCATCAAGAAGGTGTTCATCGCCGACACCCTGGCGGTGGTCGCCGACCACTGCTTCGCCCTGCAACATCCGACCACCGGCGATGCCTGGCTCGGCGCGCTGGCCTATACCGCGCAGTTGTACTTCGACTTCTCCGGCTACAGCGACATGGCCATCGGCCTGGGCCTGATGATGGGCTTCCGCTTCATGGAGAACTTCAAGCAGCCCTACATCAGCCAGTCGATCACCGAGTTCTGGCGGCGCTGGCACATCAGCCTGTCGACCTGGCTGCGCGACTACCTGTACATCACCCTCGGCGGTAACCGCCGCGGCACCCTGATCACCTACCGCAACCTGTTCCTGACCATGCTGCTGGGCGGCCTGTGGCACGGGGCGAACATCACCTACATCGTCTGGGGCGCCTGGCACGGCATGTGGCTGGCGATCGAAAAGGCCCTGGGCATCAACACCACCCCGCGCAGCCTCAACCCGATCCGCTGGGCCCTGACCTTCCTGCTGGTGATCATGGGCTGGGTGATCTTCCGTGCCGAGAACCTGCACGTGGCCGGCCGCATGTACGGTGCCATGTTCAGCTTCGGCGACTGGTCGCTGTCGGAACTCAACCGCGCCAGCCTCACCGGCCTGCAGGTGGCGACCCTGGTGGTGGCCTACGCGACCCTGGCGTTCTTCGGCCTGCGCGACCTGTACCGCGACCCGCCCGCCGCCAAGGCGAAAGGCAAGCCGGCCGATGGCCCGGCCAGCGCCCAACCCGGCCTGATCAAGGCCGCGCCCGGCGAGGCGGCCGGCAGCATCCATGAGCCCGGCTACACCGTCGGCGTCGAAGCCCAGGTGCAACCGGCCTACTGGGTCGCCGACTGGCCGCGCTACCTGATGCGCGCCCTGGTGCTGCTGCTGTTCATCGCCTCGATTCTCAAACTCTCGGCGCAGAGCTTCTCGCCGTTCCTCTACTTCCAGTTCTGAGGGAGCCGACCATGACCCGCTCATTACGCATCCTCTATATCGCGCTGTTCCTCGCCCTGCTGCTGGCGCTGGGCCTGTGGTCCCTGCGCGGCCTCATCGGCTTCAGCACCAACCCCGACGCCACGTTCCTCAACGGGCGCTGGGCCAAGGCCGTCGAGACCCGCTACGACGACGAGTTCCCGATCAAGCGCCTGGGCACCAACCTCTGGGCCGCGCTGGACTTCAAGCTGTTCAACGAAGGCCGTCCCGGCGTGGTACTGGGCCGTGACCAATGGCTCTACAGCGACGAGGAATTCAAGCCGACCGCCGGCCAGCAGCAGAACCTGCAAGACAACTACGCACTGGTCGAAGGCGTGCGCCAGACCCTCAAGGCCAAGGGCGTGAACCTGGTGATGGCGATCGTTCCGGCCAAGGTCCGGCTGTATCCGGAACACCTCGGCGACGAGCGTCCGGCCAGCATCCATGCCGACCTGTACCGTGACTTCCACGCCCGCGTCGCCGCCGGGCACATCCTCGCCCCCGACCTGCTCGGCCCGCTGCAGCAGGCCAAGCAGAACGGCCAGCAGGTATTCCTGCGCACCGACACCCACTGGACCCCGGACGGTGCCCAGGTCGCCGCGAACCAACTGGCCAACGCGATAGCCCAGGCCATGCCGCTCAGCGGCCAGCCGCAGCGCTTCGTCACCGAGGCCGGGAAGACCGAGGAACACAAGGGCGACCTGCGTCAGTTCCTGCCGCTGGACCCATTGTTCGAGAACCTGATGCCGGCCGAGGAGCCGCTGGAAAAACGTGTCACCCGTGCCGTCGACAGCGAGTCGGCCGGCGGCGACGCCCTGTTCGCCGACAACGAAGTGCCGGTGGCACTGATCGGCACCAGCTACAGCGCCAACCCGAAATGGAACTTCGTCGGCGCCCTGAAGCAGGCACTGCACAGCGACGTGGTCAATTACGCCGAGGACGGCCATGGACCCATCCTGCCGATGCTCGCCTACCTGAAAAGCGACGCCTTCAAGAACAACCCGCCACAGGTGCTGATCTGGGAATTCCCGGAGCGCTACCTGCCGGTCAACAACGAAATCGGCGATGCCGACCCGCAGTGGGTCGCGCAATTGAAAGCCGCGGGTATCCGCCAACAGAACCTGGTTCTGAACACAACCCGATCCGAGTCGCCTGCACAGGCGCAAAACTGAAAAAGAGGTATGCACCATGACTTTTACTACTACTGGTAACACCCACGGCCGTACCCTCAAGACCCTGGTCATGGCCGCCGGCCTGAGCCTGCTCTCGCTGCAGGTCTGGGCCGCCGGCGACGCCGCCCTGTACGGCCCGACCGCACCGAAAGGCTCGAGCTTCGTACGCCTGTACAACGCCAGCAACCAGGAAGTCAGCGCCACCGTCGGGGCCACCGCGCTCAACGACGTCGCCCCACTGGCCAGCAGCGACTTCAGCTTCATGCCCGGCGGTGACTACAGCGCCAAGGTCGGCAGCCAGAGCCTGCCGGTGAAACTCGCCCCCGATCACTATTACACCCTGGTCAACAACGCCAGCGGCCAGCCACAGCTGATCGAGGAACCACCGTTCAAGAACAAGCAGAAGTCCCTGGTACGCGTGCAGAACCTCAGCGACAAGGCGCTGACCCTCAAGACCGCCGATGGCAAGACCGACGTGGTCCAGTCGGTGGCCGCCAAGGGTCGTGGCGAACGCGAGATCAACCCGGTGAAGGTCAGCTTCGCCCTGTACGACGGCAACCAGAAGGTCAGTGACCTCAAGCCGGTCGCGCTGGAACGCGGCGAAGCGGCGGTGCTCTACGTCACCGGCAGCGGCAGCAGCCTGTCGCCGGTCTGGGTCAAGCGCCCGGTGTCGACCCGCTGATGAATTCGCCGGACGAACGCGACCTGAGCGTGCGGGCTCGACAGGTGCTGCTCCCGCCAACGCGCATCGTCCGGCACTGGACAACAACAAGACAGCACACAGTAGCTCTGAACCCAATATCGTTTAAAGGAGTAACAGCATGATCCCGGTAATCCTCTCTGGTGGTAGCGGCTCCCGTCTCTGGCCACTGTCGCGCAAGCAGTTTCCCAAGCAGTTCCTCGCCCTGACCGGCGAGCAGACCCTGTTCCAGCAGACCATCGAACGCCTGGTGTTCGAAGGCATGGACACCCCGATCGTGGTCTGCAACAAGGACCACCGCTTCATCGTCAGCGAACAGCTGCAGGCACGCCAGCTCGAAGCCCAGCGCATCCTGATGGAGCCCTTCGGCCGCAATACCGCACCCGCCGTGGCCCTGACCGCCATGCTGCTGGTCAACGAAGGCCGCGACGAGCTGATGCTGGTGCTGCCCGCCGACCATGTGCTGGAGGACCAGAAGGGCCTGCAGCGCGCCCTGGCCCTGGCCACCGTGGCCGCCGAACGTGGCGAGATGGTGCTGTTCGGCGTGCCGGCGACCAAGCCGGAAACCGGCTATGGCTACATCAAGTCGAGCAACGACGCGCTGCTGCCGGAAGGCGTCAGCCGGGTCTCGCAATTCGTCGAGAAGCCCGATGAAAAACGCGCCAACGAGTTCGTCGAGGCCGGCGGCTACTACTGGAACAGCGGCATGTTCCTGTTCCGCGCCAGCCGCTTCCTCGAAGAGCTGAAAAAGCACGATCCGGACATCTACGACACCTGCCTGCTGACCCTCGAACGCAGCCAGCAGGATGCCGACAGCGTGACCCTCGACGAAGCCACCTTCGCCCAGTGCCCGGACAACTCGATCGACTACGCGGTGATGGAAAAGACCCAGCGCGCCTGCGTGGTGCCGCTCACCGCCGGCTGGAGCGACGTCGGTTGCTGGTCGTCGCTGTGGGATGTGCACGAGAAGGACGAGAACGGCAACGTCAGCAAGGGCGACGTGGTGATCCAGGACAGCCGCAACTGCATGATCCACGGCAACGGCAAACTGGTGTCGGTGATCGGCCTGGAGAACATCGTGGTGGTCGAGACCAAGGACGCGATGATGATCGCCCACAAGGACAAGGTCCAGGGCGTCAAGCAACTGGTCAACACCCTCAACGCACAGGGCCGCAGCGAAACCCAGAACCACTGCGAAGTCTACCGGCCATGGGGCTCCTATGACTCGGTGGACATGGGCGGACGCTTCCAGGTCAAGCACATCTCGGTCAAGCCGGGAGCGTGCCTGTCGCTGCAGATGCATCACCACCGCGCCGAACACTGGATCGTGGTCAGCGGCACCGCCGAAGTGACCTGTGACGAAAACGTGTTCCTGCTCTGCGAGAACCAGTCCACCTACATCCCGATCGCCTCGGTGCACCGCCTGCGCAACCCGGGCAAGATCCCGCTGGAGATCATCGAAGTGCAATCGGGCAGCTACCTGGGCGAAGACGATATCGAGCGTTTCGAAGATATCTACGGCCGTTCGACTCCGGTCGAGCGGGGCGTCTCGGTGAAAACCATCGCCCAGTGACTCCCGCGTTCCACCACCTGAGCCCTGCCCGCCGCGTCCCCTATCCGCGGCGGGCAGGGCGCGGGTGCCCCCATTGCGCTCACAACACTGCCCCCGAATTGTAAGAGCCACGCTCCCTGACAGGTGGGCAAATCTCCAGGATGGACCCGCGCCACCTACACTGTCAGGATGAGGCTTCCCGCATTATCGAGGCATCCGTTCATGTTCATCGGCGTCCTGCTGATCATCACCTGGCTGATCCTGTTGTTGCGCTACCCGGCCAAGGCCTTGCCGGTCTCCCTGGCCGCGCTGGCCGGACTGGGCATGGTGGCCGCCTGGGTGGCCTGGATGGATACCCGCGAAGCCCGGCAACTGGCGCGCCTGGAGATGCGTATCAGCTACGCCCCCGAGCACTGCCCGGCCGACCGACCGCTGCAACTGAAGATGAAAAACGACAACAGCGTGCCCCTGGTGGAACTGCGCTGGCGCATCGCCGCCTACGCTCCGGGCGACACCGTCAACCTCGCCGAAAACAGCTACAGCGCCCCCCGCTATCGCGGTCCTGGCCAGTTGCAGGCCGCAGGAGTCTGGGAAGATTGCCTGCCAATGCCGCCCCTGCGTCCCGGCTACCGTCCACAGACTCTGGAGTTTCGCGCAGAGCGTCTGCAGGGCAGTTTTTCCGGCTGAAACCGACAATGATGGCACTTGGCCACCTGTCATTTTTGACAGGTTACAACCCTCTGATTTTGGCGTTGAATAACCCTTTGGCGGTGCAACCCAGGCAGGGAGTCAGAATGAAGAGCCACACCTCAGTGACCGAGATAAAGACCCGGCGCGCGTTCCGCAGCGAGCTGGGCAGTCTGGAAGTGCCGCTCATCCGCCCCAAGCCCTCGGTCGTGCTGATCTACGGTCGCGGCTGCCCGCCCTGCGAACAACTCAAGCCGCAAATCGCGGCACTGGCCGCCGGGCCCTATCGGGACAAGGTGGCGTTTTTCCAGCTCAGCTATCCGATCTTCAAGCTGATGCAACCGGCTATCGAGATCGAGTTCGTACCCACCCTGTTCTTTCTCGATGGTCACGGTGGCCAGAGCCGCATGCACGGCACCAACCGGGAAAAGATCAAACAGGGGCTCGATTCACTCCTTTTTGTCACGGACAAGGTATTCTCGGAGGTCTTCGACTCCCAGGCCTCATAAGGATGTGCCCATGCCCGTCACCTTGATCACCGGATGCTCCAGCGGTATCGGCCGCGCCTTGGCCGACAGTTTCAGACAGGCCGGCCATGAGGTCTGGGCCACCGCACGCAAGGCCGAGGATGTCGCTGCCCTGGCCGCCGCCGGGTTCACCGCCGTGCAGTTGGACGTCAACGATGGCAAGGCCCTGCAACAGCTGGCCGAACGTATCGGGCAGCAGCCGGCGGGCCTGGACATCCTGATCAACAACGCCGGCTACGGCGCCATGGGTCCGCTGCTCGATGGCGGTGTCGAGGCCATGCAGCGGCAGTTCGAAACCAATGTGTTTTCCGTCGTCGGCGTAACCCGCGCCCTGCTCCCGGCGCTGCGCCGCAGCCGTGGGCTGGTGGTGAATGTCGGCAGTGTCTCGGGCGTGCTGGTCACTCCGTTCGCCGGCGCCTACTGCGCGTCCAAGGCGGCGGTGCATGCCCTGAGCGATGCGCTGCGCATGGAACTGGCCCCCTTTGGTGTGCGGGTGATGGAAGTGCAGCCCGGGGCGATCGACACCCATTTCGCCCGGAATGCCAGCCATGAGGCCGAGCAACTGATTGCCGAGGAATCGCCCTGGTGGCCGTTGCGTGAGGGCATCCGCGCGCGGGCCAACGCCTCGCAGAACCGGCCGACGCCGGCCAGCGAATTTGCCGCCGGCCTGCTCAGGGCCGCCAGCCAGCCCAATCCGCCACGTCTGTTGCGCCTGGGCAACGGCAGCCGGGCCTTGCCATTGATGGCGAACCTGCTGCCCAAGGGCCTGCTGGAGAAGGTGCTGATGAAGAAGTTCGGCTTGGGAGGCCGGCTCTAGGCACCATCCGCCGTGATGGCCCCACAACGACCGAGTGAAGCCAGGCGTTGGCGGTGATCTTCGGGGCCCTTGCAGCCTGCCGCTGCCCCAGGTCACTGCGCGGTCGGCTTGACCACCACCGTGCAGGTGATCCCCGCCGCCAGCAAGACACCGTCCGGCACCTCGTCGATGTGAATCCGCACCGGCACCCGCTGGGCCAGGCGTACCCAGTTGAAGGTCGGGTTGACGTCGGCGATCAGTTCGCGGCTCTCGGGGTTGTCACGGTCGTAGATACCCCGCGAAATGCTTTCCACGTGCCCCTTGAGCACCTGGCCGCTCATCAGTTGCAGGTCCGCCGGGTCGCCGACCTTCACATGGGGCAGTTTGGTCTCCTCGAAGAAGCCGTAGACCCAGAACGAGTTCATGTCGACCACCGCCATCTTCGCCTCGCCCATGCGCGCATAGTCGCCGCGGTGCACGTTGAGGTTGGTGACGTAGCCGTCCACCGCCGCGCGCACCTGGGTCCGTGCCAGGTTCAGTTGTGCCGCCTCCAGTTGCGCCTGGGCCTGCTGGTAGTCGGCCAGGGCCGCGTCGGCGAGGTTGCCGGCATCGTCGCGGCTTTCCTTGGAAATCACCATGTTGTCCAGGTCGGCGCGACGATGGGCATTGACCTTGCGCATCTCCCAGGTGGCCTTGCGCGAGTCCACCAGCGACTGCGCCTGCTTGACCGCGATGCGATAGTGCTCGGGGTCGATCTGCATCAGCAGGTCGCCCTTCTTCACCACCTGGTTGTCACGCACCGGCACGTCCACCACCTCGCCGGTGACGTCCGCCGCGACGTTGATGATGTCGGCGCGTACCCGGCCGTCGCGGGTCCAGGGGGTTTCCATGTACTGCACCCACAGCAGCCGGCCGATCCAGATCGCGAGGGCCAGGACCAGCAAGGTGGCGAGCAGGCTGAAGAGCTTTTTCATCGGGTCGTTCTCAACGGTAAACAGTGAGCGCCAGGGCGCCGAAGATGCAACTGAACAGGCTCAGGCGCAGCAGCGCCGGATGCCAGAAGAAGCGGTACAGGTCATGGCTGGCGATGAAGCGGTCGAGCGCCCAACCCACCCCGGCGGCCACCAGGAACACCAGGGTCACGGTCGGCAGGTAGAGGCCGTGGAAGGCGATTTCACGAAGCATGGGCAGTTCCTTGTGGGTGGCCCAGGGCCGCCAGCGGCGAACGCGGGTCCAGCAGCGAGGTGCGGATGAAGTGCAGGTAGCTTTGCACCCGGCGCAGCACCGAGGTGTCGAAGTGGCGGGCAAAGGGTTCGTCGGTGGCCTGGACCCGGCTGATGGCGTGGTCCACCGCCACCAGTGCGCGCTCCAGGTTGCTGGCGCCCGGCTGGATGAACAGGCGCATCAGCGAGCGGCCCATGACCCGGATCGACTGGCGCCACGGCTGCGATTCGGCATAGGCCGGATGCACCGGCAGGATCGCCTGTTCCTTGCGCAGCTCGATGATCGCGTGGCCGACCTCCAGCACCACGAACATCCAGCGCAACAGCGAACTCTGCACCTGCGGCTGGCCCGCGGCGAAACCGTAGGCCTGGTGCAGCAGGTCGCGGGTACCGCTTTCGAAGGCCGAACCGAGGCCCTTGAGCCTGCCGCTGATGGCGAACACCACCTGCTCGCGCAGGTCCTGCTCCAGCCGCTGCCAGAGCCAGCGGCTGTTGGGCGGCAGGATGATCGCGCCCGCCGCCGCGCAGACCAGCATGCCCATGACCATGCCGATGTAGTCGTTGATGAAGGTGTAGGGGTTGTAGACCGTCAGGTTGTCCGGGACCGAGCCGGTGCTGAAGAAAATCAGCAGGCCGACCCCCACTCCCATGTAGGCCGGGCGCGAGGCGAGGAAGGCGCCCAGCACGAACACCGGGGCAAGCACCAGGCACAGCAGCGCGAAGCCGTCGATCCAGGGGAACACGAAGAACATCTCGCCAAAGCCGATCAGCGCGCCGAGAAAGGTCCCGCAGGCCATCTGGAACGACATGCGCTTGGGATTCGGGGTCGCGGCCGACAGGCCGACCGTGGCGGCGGCGATCAGGGTCATGGTCGCCCCGCTCGGCCAGGCGGTGGCGACCCAGTAACTGCCGAGCACCAGCAGGATGAACGCGGCCCGGAGGCCCGACGCCGAGGCCGCCAGCCAGTTGGTCTTGGGCACGAAGGATTCGTCCCACTGCTCGCGTTCGTGGCGGTGGTCGGCCAGGGACGCGTGGGTCAACGCATAGCTGTGCAGTTCCTCGACGAAGCGGTAGAGCAGTTCGAAGGCAGTGTGGAAATCCAGCAGGTCGGCTTCGTCCGGCTCGCGCTCCAGGAACGCCGAACGCAGGCTGCGCACCTGCTCCGGCAGGCTCGCCTTGTAGTCGGCCAGTTGCTGCGCCAGGCGTGCGGCATCGGCGTCGGTCAGGCCGCGCCCGGCAAAACCGTCGAGCAGTTCGGCCAGGCCCCGGAAGCCCGGCTCGATCAAGGCGAACACCGTCGGGGCCTGGTCAGCGCGCAAGCGCTCCAGCAGTTGGTGCAGGGCATTGAAGCGGGTGGTCAGGGCCATGAACTCGCTGTTCAGCCGGTTCAGGCGACCGTTGCGCCGACGCATGTGCGGATCTTCAAAGACGGTGACGCTGCGCAGGCCCTCTATGCCCACGGCCTGGGCGATGAAACCGATGTTGGCGGTTTCGAACGCCGCGCTGGCATGGGGGCCACGCAGGCCGCTGCTGACGAACCCGGCAAAGGCGCCGAAGCGCTGGTAGAGCGCGTTGCGCATCGCCGCACTGGCGCTCTGCGGCAGGATCGCGGCGCTGACGAAGGTCGAGCAGACCAGCCCCAGGGCGATCTCCAGCACCCGCCACACCGCCGCCATGAACGCCCCTTCCGGGTGTGCCAGGGCCGGCAGGCCGACCATCGCCGCGGTGTAGCCGGCGAGGACGAAACCGTAGGCGCGGAAGTTGCGGTTGCGCGCCGCACCGGCCGAGCAGACCCCGACCCAGATCGCCAGGGCGCCAAGAAACAGCTCGGTGTTCTGCGCGAACAGGGCGATCAGCAACACCATCATCGCCGAGCCGGCCAGGGTGCCGAGCAGGCGATAGAAACTCTTGGCGAACACGTGGCCGCTCTGCGGCTGCATGACGATGAACACGGTGATCATCGCCGTGCGCGGCTGCGGCAACTCCAGGCGCATGGCCAGCCAGAGGGTCAGGAAGGCGGCGGCCAGGACCTTGAAGATATAGACCCAGGTCACGCCATCGCTACGCGCCCAGTCAAAGAAACCGCGACGCCATTCGAGGGAGTACAGCCAGCGCACCGGGGCGGGCAAGGGAGTCATGGGGCGATTCTCAGTGATCGAAGGCGGCCATTACGGCGGGTGGTCTGGACGGCATGCTGCGCTCCGGCGCCGGTACATCGTTGCCTGCACCGAGGCCACCGCCCAGGGCGGTGACCAGCTCGGCGTGGGCACTCAGGCGCGCGGCCTGGACCTGCTGCTCGACCTGCTGCTGGTGAAACAGCAGGGTCTGCGCATTGAGCACATTGAGGTAGTCGGTGAGGCCGCGCTGGTAGGCGATCATCGCCAGGTCGTAGGTTTTCTGCGCCGCCGCCACCGACTCGGCGGCAAAGGCCTGCTGCTTGTCCAGCGACTCGCGGCGGATCAATCGATCGGAAATACCCTTGAGGGCATTGACCAGCGTCTGGTTGTAATGAGCCACGGCGATGTCGTAGCCGGCCGTGGCTTCGCCCAGTTCGGCACGCAGGCGGCCGCCATCGAAGATCGGCAACGAGATCGCCGGGCCGACGCTGTAGTTGAATTTCTTCCCGGCCAGGAACTCCAGCATGCCGCCGCCGGTGGCCATGTAGCCGAGGCTGCCGACCAGGTCGACGTTGGGGTAGAAACCGGCATGGGCCACGTCGATGCCGCGGGCCTGGGCCGCGACCTGCCAGCGGCTGGCGACCACGTCGGGGCGCTGGCCGAGCAGGTCGACCGGCAGGGCCGACGGCAGTTTCAGTGCGGTGCGCAGAGACAGCGATGGACGCTTGAGGCGCGCGCCCTCGCCCGGACCGAAACCGGCCAGGGCCGCCAGCTGGTTGCGGCTCAGGGCGATTTCCTCGTCCAGCGCATCGAGCTGGCGGTGGGTTTCCGGCAACGGCGCCTGGGCCTGGCTGACTTCGAACTGGGTACCGATGCCGCCTGCCAGGCGGCGTTGTGCCAGGTCGAGAATCTGCGTCTGCTGGGTCAGGGTCGCCTCGACGATATCGCGCTGGGCGTAATGCAGCGACAACCGGATGTAGGCCCGCACGATGTTGCCCTGCAACTCCAGGCGGGCCTGGCGCTCCTCGGCGGCACTCATGTGTGCCAGGTCCACGGCGCGTTCGGTCGCGTTGCTCTCGCGGCCCCAGAGGTCGAGGGAATAGCTCAGGCCAAGGGCCGCATTGTTGTCCCAGGTGTTGGAGCCAGCCAAATCACCGGGCCCGTAGAACGGATCGGTGGCCCACTTGTGGCGCTTGAGGGTCGACTGGCCGTTGACCTGCAGCGCCTCGGCCGATTCGGCCAGACCGGCCAGGGCCCGCGCCTGGCGCACCCGGGCGGCGGCCATGGCCAGGCTCGGGCTGCCTTGCAGGGCCAGGTCGAGCCATTGGTCGAGTTGCGGATCGCCATAGGCCTGCCACCAACGGGCTGTCGGCCAGTGGGCATCGCGCGCGGCGCTGCGGATCGCTTCGTCGGTGGAAAGGGTGTTGGCGGCGAGGCTCTTGCCTTGTGGGGCAATTCCTCCGGTTCCGATGCAGCCGCTGATAGCCAAGGATAAAGCCCAAACACTGAGAGTCTTCAACTCTCTGCTGATGCGACGCGGCACTGCTGCGAATTCCCGACATGGATGGAGAAGCTTTGGAGCGGCAATTCTAGGGGGCGCCCGGCACGGCGATAAGCGTGGATTCCTGCGAATATTTGTTACCGTTCCCGCGATAATCCGTCGCAGGCGATGGCGAAATGACGTGCCGGAGCGACCCGGTCCATGAGCGCATTGTGATATTGGCGACCCAACCGCCATGCCAGTCTGAATCCATATCGACGTTGTCACCGGACTGACAATAAAAAACACAAGTCAGAGGCATTCCATGAATCTGTCTCTCGAACTACGCAAGCGCTGTGGTCTTTACCGCTCCCTCGCCCCTCCCGATCCCCTGGATGCATTGCAACACTGCCTGCTCGACGACTTGCGAATCGCGGTCGAACGGCGCGAAGACCGCTTGCACCTGCTGACTCTGGATGGCGATCCCTGCACCCTCGAGTACGCCGACGGCTACCGGGTCAGCCGGGCATTGCAGGGCGTCGGGCACATCGCGGTACGGCACTGGCAACAGCTCAACCTGAGCCTGTGCCGCAGCCACATGAGCATCGACTGCCAGGAGACGACACCCGTCGTCAGGGGGCTGATCCGCCCGGCCCACTCCCCGGAACAGGTACTGAGAGAACTGACCACCTTCTTCAACCTCTCCAGTGCCGCCAAACACTCCGCCGACTGAAACAGGACGCTCACCATGTCCGAAGCCATCCGTGATGACTTCATCCGCCTTCTGAGCCGCCAACTGCCGGATCCGCCGGCCGACTACTTCCAACTCGCCACCGATTGGGATCAGCACCGGCTCTGGCTGGAGTACGACCGGCCAAGACTGCTGCTCATGCTCGCCCGCCCCGATGCACCGGCCGGTAGTGGCTCGCCCGACTTTATCGTCCAGGGCCCCGATGCCCCCGTGATGCTGCTGTTCGATACCTGGTTCCGCGACCAGGCGGTCAAGGCCCTGTTCGTCGAACCCTGCCTGGGCGAAAGGACCGGCATCCTCGACGCCTGCGATTTTTTCCTGCGACGCTGCCAGGCGCCGGAGTGACGAACCATGAAGCTCTCCAGCGCGGTGCAAAACAAGCAGGCCCTGTTTCCCAGCGATCCTGCAGCCCCCAGGTTGCTCAGCTTCACCCGCATGGACTCGTACCACGACGAAGCCCCGTCGCTGAACCCGTCCCCGCAGGACCTCACGCAACACCTGCAAGGCGTCCAAGCGGCCCCTGCCAGCCAGGACCGCCCCCCGACAACCGTTGGCACGCTTTCCCATCACTTCCTGGAAAAGCTGGCAGACAGCCCGCCTGCCCGGCGTGCCACCCAGCAAAAGCTCTACCGACAGTTGCTGTCGCGCACCAGCGGCGCCCCCGACCCGGCCAGCCTCGGCAAAAAGGAGGCACAGGCCTGCTACGAGTACTTCAAGGCGGCCCAGCAATCATTTGACGAACTCGCCCGCACCGGCGCCGAACCACAACGCCAGGAGCACGAGGAGCAACGCGACCTGTGCCGGATGCTCAAATGGCAGTTTCGTGCCAGCCGCGACCAGCGCAGCAAAACCGTGCTGGACCAGGCCCTGGCCAAAAGCCGGGCCACGGTGGCCGAGGGTGGCTCACTGGGTAACCAGACCCGGCTGGGAGTGGGCATGGGGGTACCGGGCATGGCCAGTATCGTGCCAGGCATGGAGCTGTCCACGGGACTGAGCACCACCCAGGGCCGCATCATCAGGGATACCACCAGCGTCAGCGCGGGGGTGACGGCAAAGTTGTCAGCCAGAGTGGCCTCGGCACAGGCAGGTGTGTCGGTCGAGAAGTCCACCGTCCGCAAGTACGGCGATATCGACGCCTATGCCAATGCCCGCAGCCGCTCCAAATGGACCTGGTGGAACGGCTCCAAGCGCGACATGCTCACCCAGAGCCGCAACCTGTTCGCCAGTTGCAACCACTACAAGCGCAACATCCGGCTTGCCGCCCAGAGCCAGCTCTACCTGGAAAAAAAGCTGCGGGAAAACGGCCTCGCCTCGCCGGGGTTCGAGCGACACAGCCCCAAGGCCCAGCCGTTCCAGATCGAACGCGGCACGCGGGTTGCCCTGACCGGTAGCGCCGAATTCGATGGCCTGGGCGTCGTCACGCTGGGGGCGACGGTAAAGGCGGACATCCTGCACACCACGAAAAACCAGGCGATGGATATCATCGGGTTGCATGACAGCTACCCGGAGCTCGCCAGAACGCGCCTTGATAGAACACACCGCGACAACACCACAGCGCAGCAATTAATCAGCGCCATAGACGAACATGTCGACAACAGCAGCGAGCAACTGACCAGCGCGGTACTGCGCAATCTGGACTCCCGCAAGCGAAAAGAGCTCACAGAGGCAGTCGACAGCCGCTCCCGGGAGTTGGCCAACCAATACATCCATCTCAAGATCAGCAACGATATCGCTGAAGACTCGAAAGAGGACCGGGCCATCAGCCAGCGGTTCACGGAGCATGCACTGCTGCTGCGCCCGGACAGCCTGAAGATCCATACGGCCAAGGCCGACACCGAAACCCGGAGCATCAGCACCGAAGCAAAACTCAAGGTCGCCGCCGGTGCCAGTGCGCAAACCTCGGTGAAACTCAGCCTGTCGTCGGTCAAGGACGATGACCCGCACCTGAGCGGGACCTACCTGGACCTTACGCTCAACGGCCAGTTCAACAGCCTGGAAAGCCTGCAGAACCTGGTCTCGAGCGGCCTGTCCCGGCTCGGCGTCAACGGCTTCGACCCGGCGCCTATCGTGGCGATGATCGCCGGCACGGTGGTGTATCAGCAACATGGCGTCTCGGCGACGTTCTCGCTGAAGATCAAGGAGGGGAAACCGGTGTTGCTGTTGAGCCAGAAACTCCTCACGCAAACCGACAATGTCAATCGGACCATCGATACCCCCACCCCGCTGACGGTCGAGGTCGGCCTCGGCGGCCTTCTGCACAGCCTGCTCGGGGAACAGCTGGGCAGCCAGTCGCTGGACCTGTTGTTACCGCTCGCCCTGGGCAAACTGAGCAAGCGCACGCAGGCCGACATCGACTGGTGGGACGGCTATGTTCACAAGCATGCGAACGCCTTCGACAAGCTGCTGAACAATATTGCCAATGGCAGCGAAAAGACGCTGATCGTTCAGGAGCTCGAAGAAATCAGGAGGCGCATCTCACCGGCTGGAAGCCACGTCGTCGATAGCCTGTTCGAGGCCGCCAAGGCCGCCCGCGACAACCTGGACGAGCACCACCTGCAACTGGCCCGGGAAGCCCTGAAGGAGGTGTTTTTCGCCTACATCGACGACTACTATGACGCCAAGGTGAAGGGGGCCTGGCGGGTCGAATGAAGCCGATGGCGCAAAAGCGCCACATTCGGGCGGAGACAAGCTGCACATCGCCCTGTTACTTCGTGTCACAATTTACCATCGCCCCAGAGAGAGCCCCATGGACACTTTGCAAAACATGCGCGCCTTCAGTTGCGTGGCCGAAGCCGGGAGCTTCACCGCCGCCGCCGTACAACTGGACACCACGACGGCCAACGTCTCGCGCGCGGTCTCCAACCTGGAAGCCCACCTGCAAACCCGCCTGCTCAACCGTACCACCCGCCGTATCGCCCTGACCGAAGCCGGCAAGCGCTACCTGCTGCGCTGCGAACAGATCCTGGCCTACGTCGAGGAAGCCGAGGCCGAAGCCAGCGACGCCCATGCGCGGCCGGCCGGGCTGCTGAAAGTGCACACCATGACCGGGGTCGGCCAGCATTTCGTGATCGATGCGATTGCCCGCTACCGCAAGACCCACCCGGACGTGACCTTCGACCTGACCCTGGCCAACCGCGTGCCGGACCTGCTGGACGAGGGCTACGACGTGTCCATCGTGCTCGCCAAGGAGCTGCCCGACTCCGGTTTCGTCTCGCAACGGCTGGGCATCACCTACAGCATCGTCTGCGCTTCGCCCGAGTACGTGAAAGCCAACGGCTGCGCGCGCAAGCCCAGCGAACTGCTCAACCACGCCTGCCTGCGCCTGGTCAGTCCGGTAACGGCCCTGGACAACTGGACCTTCAACGGCCCGGATGGCCAGGAGGCGGTGACCCTGTCCAGCTCGCCGTTCCTGGTGAACTCGGCCGACGCGATGAAAACCGCGATCACCAGCGGCATGGGCGTCGGCGTACTGCCGGTGTACGCGGCCATCGAAGGCCTGCGCAACGGCAGCCTGGTGCGCATGATGCCCGAGTACCGTTCCCAGGAACTGAACCTGTACGCGATCTATCCATCGCGGCAGTACCTGGATGCCAAGATCAAGACCTGGGTCGAGTACCTGCGCGGCTCGCTGCCGGAAATCCTCGCCGCCCACCAGGCCGAGCTGGCCGCCTATGAACTGAGCAGCGTACGCCTGGCGACCTGAGACGGTGGAAGAGCCCAGGATTGTGTGCAGGCTTGAGGGCCCCTTCGCGGGCAAGCCACGCTCCTACAAGGTCCGTGTCGAACCACAAATCCGCAAGCGACTGATGACCTGTAGGAGCCGGCGGTGCGGCGATCCGACTTGCCCGCGAAGGAGCCCTCAAGCCTTACTCGCCCCTACAGCCCCCCGGCGAAAAATGATAGCGTGCTTGCTATCCCCGCCGTTCGATGAGCTTCGCGATGAAAAAAACCGTACTTGCCTTCAGCCGCATCACCCCTGCCATGGTCGAGCAACTGCGCCAGGATTTCGAGGTGATAGTCCCGGATCCCAAGCTTGGCGATCTCAGTGCCCAGTTCGACGAAGCCCTGCCCCATGCCCACGGCCTGATCGGTGTCGGGCGCAAGCTGGGCCGCGCCCAGCTGGAAAACGCCGGCAGGCTCGAAGTGGTTTCCAGTGTCTCGGTCGGCTACGACAACTATGACGTGGCCTACCTCAGCGAACGCGGGATCATGCTCACCAATACCCCCGACGTGCTCACCGAAAGCACCGCCGACGTCGGTTTCGCGCTGCTGATGAGCACCGCTCGCCGGGTGGCCGAGCTGGATGCCTGGACCAAGGCCGGCCAGTGGAAAGCCACCATCGGCCCGGACCTGTTCGGCACCGACGTCTATGGCAAGACACTGGGTATCGTCGGCCTGGGCAATATCGGCGCCGCCGTCGCCCGCCGCGGCCACTTCGGTTTCAACATGCCGATTCTCTACAGCGGCAACAGCCGCAAGACCGAGCTGGAGCAGCAACTGGGGGCCCAGTACCGCAGCCTCGACGCCTTGCTGGCCGAAGCCGACTTCGTGGTGCTGGTGGTGCCGCTCAGCGAGAAGACCCGCCATCTGATTGGCGAGCGTGAGCTGGGCCTGATGAAACCGGGGGCGATCCTGGTGAACATCTCCCGCGGCCCGGTGGTGGACGAGCCGGCACTGATCCAGGCGCTGCAGGCCGGCACCCTGCGCGGTGCCGGGCTGGATGTCTACGAGAAGGAGCCGCTGGCCGAATCGCCCCTGTTCCAGTTGAAGAATGCCGTGACCCTGCCGCATATCGGCTCGGCCACCCATGAAACCCGCGAAGCCATGGCCAACCGGGCGCTGGCCAACCTGCGCAGCGCCCTGCTCGGCGAGCGCCCGCAGGACCTGGTCAACCCGCAGGTCTGGAAAGGCTGAGGCGTTTGCGACCGATCGGCCTCAGGCACTGCCCAAGGCCGATACCCCCTCCTTGAGCAGTGCCCGGATGGTCCAGTACCTGACCCAGACCGAACGCCGCGTGTTGTACTGGAACTGGCTCATCCGGGTACGCCAGAGCAGGCGATACTCGTTGTCTTCCGGATGGCTGTCGTACGCCAGCAGCTTGCCGAAGACCCGTTGAAAATCGGCGTCATGGGCATGAATCAGGAAATTGCTCCAGACATCGTTGCTCACCAGGAACCGCACCAGCGCAGAACTGCCATCCTCGACCGGCATGGCATCCTCCTGGGGCAGGTACTCGGGCAACACCTCGGGCGGCTCCGGCGCAACCTCCTCGGGCAACTCTTCGAGTACCTCACTCAGCAACATCCGTGACGGATCGGTGACCGGTGACTGGGGAGACTGCACGGCAAGCTCCTGGCTCAGCACCTGCGCCTTCATCTCTTCGATCTGTCGTGGGCTGAGCCGTACCGGGCTGGTGCTGAACAGGCCATTGAACTGGTCGGGCAAGGCCAGGTCCCGCGCCAGTGCATCATAGTAGGCCCGATACCAGAAAAGCGGCGACGTATGCCGGACAGTGCTTGCCAGGCGCATGGCCTCCAGGCGGAACTGCCCTCTCAACAGTGTCAGCAAGCGGGACTCGGCGGCCTGCGGCTCCAGCTTCAAGGCCTCGTGGCAATTCACGGCAAACTCCAGGCGGTTGAAAATCTGGTAACTGGTGGACCCCGAATAACGCCAGTGCCCCTCGATCTGAAACAACCGGTTGCACAGGCTCAGGCTCTGCGAGGCCACCTCGAGCACTCGCCAGACCCGCGCACTCAGATCGTTGCGCGCCCCCTGATAGTGCACACTGAAGAAGGTCGGCGGGGAGCTCATGCGCTCGAACAGCAGGAAGAACACGTCCGCCCCCGGCAGATCCCTGAGCTGACGCCACAGTGCGATCCTGTGCGGGGTCTTTTCGCCACCCACCGCCCAACGGTCGATCCCGAACGTGGACGATACCGGCAGGTCCTCAATGCCGAAGTTCACCTGCTGCTCATGCCGTTGCCGGTAGTTGAGAATCGCACTGAGTGCCTGGGAGGACAGTGGATTACCCGACAGATCGGTCCCATGACAGAGCTGATCGTTCCCATTGAACAACTGCACCGGCAGATCGCTGATGGTGTTCATCCGCAGCTCAACCCTCACCAGATCCCTGAGCCCAAGCAATCCGGGGGGCCATTCGTGAATACCGGTGTGACTGAGCCGCAGCACCCGCAAACGCTGCAGGCTGGCAAAATCGGGGAGCACGGCCAGCGGGTTGCCATTGAGATTGAGTTCGAGCAGTTGCGTCAATCCCTCCAGCTCCCGTGCAGTACCCCGGATCAGGCGCACGCGGTTGTTCTCCAGCGACAGCACCTGCAGCTTCTGCAACTGGGAGATACCGTTGGGCAGGCTGCTCAAGCCGCTACGCTCCATGCGCAAGGTGGTCAGCCCGGTGAAGCTTCTCAGGAACCGGCTCAGGTAGCGAACGCCTTCCAGTCCCATGTTGTTCATCGACAGCAGCGTGACATGGCTGAAATCGGCATTCAGCTCCGGCAGATCCTCGACTTCCAGGCCGTCGAGCACCAACACGTAGGACAACGGCGATTGCGCCCCGGTGCTCTGGCGACGCCAGCAGCGCCGGATACGCCGGGCAATCTCCCGACGCGGGACGACCCGGCTATCGACAGAGAAAGACTCGGGCTCATAGAGCAGCGGTGCAGCCACCCAGGCAGCCAGTTCCTTCCTGAGCCGGCGATACTCGGCCTGCAGCCCCTCGACAGCCCGGGTGCGTTCCTCGGTCGTGCGGCCCAGGTCCGCCAGAATGCTGAACAACTGCGCATCGCTACAACCGCGATAGAGCCCCCTGAGCTTTCTGAGCAGGCCGGGCGGATAGCCGCTCGCTCTTGCCCGTCCGGTCAGCGGATAGCCCAGCGTGCCACCGACCAGGCGCACCAGGCGTTGCGGCAGGTGGGCCCAGGGCATGACCGGAGATTGTCCGAGCAGGCGCCTGAGCTGATTGCGATCACTTGCCGCCCTCTGGAACATCACCCTTTTCAGATCCTGCTCGACCGTCTCGCCGAGATGAGCGATCCCCAGAGTGGTACGCCGCAATTGCGGCAAGGCCAGCAGCACGGCGGAAAACGGATCCTCATGAACCGTCGCCAGGCTGCGGGCACCATCGCGCTCCATGGCGAACGATTCATAACCCGCATCGCTCTTGACCAGTATCCGGCGAGTCATGGCCGTATCGACCCCGACACGGGCGATCAACGGACCGGCCGCCGTATCGCGGCGCAACTCGATCCGCAGGCTCGGCTCCCAACCGGGCAAATGTTCGAGCAACTGCAACAGCAACGTATCGTTGACGTCGGTTCTCTCGGTGGGCAGGCACAGGCTCTCGTACAGCCGGCAGACGTCGATCTCGCCACTCAGGTAGCGGGCCTCCTCGGCCAACCCCAGCGGCAGCCGCCGGGACTCGCGAATCAGCCGGCATTCGGACGACTCCGCCTGCTCCAGCATGGCCTGCGCCAGTTCCTCACTCAGTGACGGAAACTGCTCCCGGACAACGCTCACCAAGGGCGCGAGTTCACTGGAGGCCTCAGCACGGGCCGGCGGGCGGGCCAGGCCGAAGTGCCGGCTGACCTCGTCCAGCAGCGGCACCGGCACCTGGTTCTCGAACAGCAGCCGACCGGGCAGGCTGTCCGGCACCCCACTGGTGCCCAGCACCTGGCGGACCAGACTCTCGGAAAGCTCCGGGCCGTCCCCCAGCAGGCGCCGCAGCGCCCGCTCCGCGCTCCAGGCCAACGGCTGCTCGAACTCATGCCACCAGCCGCCGCGCCCATTGTGTTCCAGCAAGGGCCCATAGGCGCCCATGGCCGTCGGGTGCCGCCCCCGCCACTCACCGAACAAACCATCCCATTCGACTTCATGAAAGTCTTCGCCAAGGCGTACCAGCCAACGCCGATCCAGCGTGTACAGCCCTGGCACAGCCGCCACCGCAAGGGGGCTGACCGGAAGCGGGCGCGCATACTGTTCCAGCCGCAGGCCCAGGCTGCCGTCCTCCCGACGCAACGTCAGCAGATAGGCAAAGATGCCGTCGCGCAGCGACTGGATGTCCTGCGGCGAAGACATCCCCAGCAGTCCCTGCTCCCGCGTCGAGAGCGACGCGGCCAGTGCCAGATAGAAACTCTGGCTCGGCACCGACAGGTCGACGTTCGGCTGGTGGCGTGCCTGCAACGTGGAGTAGGCGCCTTGCCCGTATCGACGCAGCGACAACCGGTCCGCCACGGGCAAGGCCGCACTGTCACCCTCGACCCACCTCAGGCCGCTGCCCAGGCGATCATGGAGAAAGTCGTCGGCGATGCATTGCAACCAGGCATCCGTTGACTCATGGAACGAACGCACCTGGCGAATGCCATCCAGCACACGTCCCAGGACGCTGAACTGCTGCTCGCGATCCAGGCTGTAGCGCAGCCGATAAGGCACACGTCGAGCGTCCAGCAACTCCCCGACCTGCGTCGACGACAGCGGATTGTCCCGCAGGAACTGCGCCAGCCTGGGCAACGACAGGTGTGGATACAACAGGCGCAGGGTCACCACCGAATGCGGTATGCCGCCGAGGAACACCGGCAGGTAGCCGATGGCGCCGCTGCTCGAGGCATGGGTACTGGTGCCAGCATCGATCTTCAACCAGCCCGAATACATGCCCAGAGCGTCGAACAGTTCTGCCGAACGCTCACGCGCCATCACGCCGAGTTGAAGACGCACCTCGCCCACCAGCACACGTCGTACCACCGGCTCCATGCCGCCGATCAGTGTCTCGCCAGGCAACAGGCCGAGGATCAGGTCGAGCACGCCGGCTTCATGGGCCAGGGTGGTCATCGCCGCGCCGGCCACCCCGGAATGCTCGACGAAACCGCCCTGCGCCAGTTGCCTGATGTTTACCGAGCGACTGAACATGCCCAGGCGCTGGCGCCGGCCATAAACCTGCTGCAGTTCGCCGTTGCTGTCATGAACCCGCAGGCAAAGGTCCTCGGGCCAGAGTGACAAGTGAGGCAAGAGGCAGAACAGCACGCGCTGGGACATGGGCGACAGCAGGCCCTGCTCTTCGTCGGCGGCCACGATCCCGGCGATCCCCTGCTCGACCTCGAAACGCTCCAGCGCTTCAACCAGCGCCGGTTGCGGCAGTTGCCCCGACCAGACCTGGTCCAGATGCTCGCGGGAAACGCCACTGGTCTCCAGAACCCGCCGCAACTGCTCCGGGGTCCCCCCTTTCAGAGCGACCATGCGCTCGAGCAGGCGGGTATCCGAAAGCGTTCGACTGTCGTCGAGGGACACCGACCAGCGCCGGGACTCGGGATCGTAGGCCATCGGCGGGTGAAATGCCGCAGGGTCGGCCGGGACCGCCCGATAACCCGGCAGGATTTTGTCGTACTGCAGCTCGACCGTCAGTTCCTGATCGTTCTCCCTGGCCTGGCCATACAGCTTGCCACCCTGGCGGCCCAGCCCGTCGCCATCGAACACCGAGGCCAGTTCGAGACGCTTGCGCGCATAAGGAATCAGGCTGTCTTTCCACAGGCGGGTGACCGTGCTCCCACCCGGCACCATGCGGTACCGGTCCAGTTGGGCGAACTCGCTGGCAATGTGTCGCGAAGCCAGGCGCCCGGCATAGCCATGCAAGCCGCCCATCAGCAACAGGCTGCCGATTTCCAGCCCAGCCTGCAGCAGGCTTTCCGGATGACCCTGCCCGGCCTGCTCGATCCCTTCGTACAGCTCCATCACCAGATTCATGCCCAGGGCAGCCGTGACGATCCGGCCGATACTGCCCAGCCCTCCCGGCACCGGCGTCAGCAACAGGTCGAGCAAATGGTGCATGAAGGTGATCACCCCCTCCTTGACCGCCCGCCAATCCTGTTGCCCCTTGGACACCGCCATCGCCTCGACATTGACGCGAAAACGCCAACTGTAGAACGTGCTCAACGCCTGCTGTGGATCCTGCCCGGTGGGCTGGTAGGCAAACTCCAGGTCATCCAGGGTCCGGACCGGAAACACCCAGTGAAAGGCGTCGTAGAGTTTCCCGGCGGCCCAGTTCAGGCCCTCTGGCTTGTGCTCGGGATCGAGCAGTGGCCAGAGCCGGCCCTGCTGCTCGAAGGACAGCGAGGAGATCAGCCAGCCCAGTTGTCCGCGGGCGTTGTCGACCTGGAGCAGGGCCTTGAACTCATGTTCGAAGGCCGCCTGCGACACGTGGTGACGCAACACCCCGCCCGGCCGCTCGGCACAATAGCTGTACAGCCCGACCACCCCGGGGACCCGGATGATCAGCAGCGGCAAATGGAAACGCCCGTGGTCCGAAGGACTCGACGAAAACAGCTGCAGGATCGCCTCCTCGATGGTGAATTCCACCTCGGCGATACGGCCCGGCAGCGAGTCCGGCAGCTTGAGCGACACATGCTCGACCTTCAGCCAGGGCAGGCCGAGCTCCAGCGCATCGCGCAAGGCGTCGAACAGTTCCCGGCTCAGGCCGCTGTTGTTGGCATTGCGTGGCGCGTCATAGAGGTTGAAGCGGAACAGGTCGTGCATGTGCGCGCTGATCGCCCGGCTCAGCCCGGCATCGGGAGCCAGGGCCTTCTCGACCCGCTGGCGCAGGTCGGCGCCCAGGTTCAGTTCCCGGACGATGCGGATGAAATCATCCACCTCGAGCAGACCGTACTTGCTGACACTCTCTGCCCCCTGGTCATGGCTGATCCAGCGGCCTTTCACTTCAGGGAAGTCGAAGAAGGCGAAGTTCAGGCGTGCGGCGTCCCACAGCGACAGCGTCGCCACCTCCACGACCGTCACGCTACTGGTATCGAGTGCCCGCTTGAAGATCGATGGCAAGCTGCCAGGCGTCTGCGGATCCAGGGCATAGGCGGTGTGCAGATAGGTGGTTTGCGGGTCGAGGTCCAGGCGGCTGATCTGCTTGAGCCACTTGCGCAACTCGCGCAGACCGTTCTGTTCGAACTCGTCGAGCAGACGCCGGCTCTCGGTATCCAGGGCATTTCCGGTCGCGTTCAATGAATGGAAAAGACCGAGCCAGGTGCGCTGCTCCCTCTCGTTCAGCGGGCCCATGGAAGCCTGGAACGTCTGGGTGATATGGTCGAGGACCTGCTGCCGGGCCCAACTGTCACGGGAATGCAGGCCCGGGTTCTGGCGGGCGACGAAGGCGTCGAGCTGCGGGTCGACGCCCGCAGCGATATCGGCTGGGAGTAACGCGGTGGTTGGCGATGGTGGTTCCGGCGGGCTCATTCGGCCTCCCTGGCAAGCGTTGAAAACGCCAGCCTAGAAAACCGCGACGGTCGCCGGGCGTTAGCCGGGTATCACGCCGACCGGGCTCATGCTGTCTTCACCGCCACCGCAGGCCGTGGGGCAGCGGGCTTGCGGAACACCAGCACGTTGCCGGCCATCACCGTCAGCAGCCCGAGCAGTGCCGGGGCACTCCAGTGGTAACCCTCGGCATAGGCCGAGACGTTCAGCGCCACCAGCGGGAACAGCACCGTACAGTACGCGGCCCGTTCCGGCCCCATGCGACCGACCAGGGTCAGGTAGGCGGTGAAACCGATCACCGAGCCCGGAATCACCAGGTACAGCAACGAGCCGATATAGCGGGTGTTCCACTCCATGGCGAAGGGAATGCCGCTGAGCAGGCAGTAGGTGCCGAGCATCGCCGCGCCGTAGAGCATGCCCCAGGCGTTGGTGGTCAGTGGCTTGAGCCCGGCCTTCTGCTGCAGGCTGGAAAGCAGGTTGCCGGCCGAGAAGCACAGGGTACCGAGCAACGCCAGGCCGAGGCCCAGCGCGGTATGCGGGCCGGCGCTGTGCCCGGACAGTTCGGGCCAGAACAGCAGGCCCAGCCCCAGCAGGCCCAGGGCGCCGCCCAGCAGCACGTTACGGGCGATCCGCTGCCTGAGGAATACCCGGGCGTTCAGGGCATTCCACAAGGTCGCGGTGGAAAACACCACCGCCACCAGGCCACTGGGAACCCACTGGCTGGCGGTGAGGAAACACATGAAATTCAGGCAGAACAGGCACAGGCCCTGGGCCAGGCAGATCAGGTGACCCCGCCGGTTCATCGGCTGCAGGCGCCGGCTGAGCAGCAACATGACGAACAGCACCAGCGCCGCCAGGCCGAAGCGATAGACGATCGACACCGGAATCGCCACCACGCCCAGTTGCAGTTTCAAGGCGATCCAGGTGGTACCCCAGATCAGTACGGTGAGCAGATAGAGAAAGAGGTTCATGGTGCGGGCTCCTGAAAGTCCGGCCCAGTCTGCGGCCATGGCGCAGGCTCGCGCTTGCATAAACTTGCGCTTTTGTCGCGACGGTCATCGCCTGGGGCTGGCAGCCGGCCCGCGAGGGAGTAGCATGCGAGACGTTGGAGAACAGACCATGTCCGCACTGGATACCCTGCAAGTCTTTCAAGCCCTCAACCGCTCGCCCCATTCGCGCCTGGAACACAGCGCCGAGCTGGGCGACGGGCTGGCGGCCGCCATCTGGAGCAACCACCACGATGCCCAGGATTACGAGGCGCCCGGCCATCACACCCTGTCCTGCTACCTCGCCGGTGGCACCGGCACCTTCCGCCGTGGCCGGCCCGAGACCAAGGGCGGCCCGGACAAGCTGTGCATCCTGCCGGCCGAACACCAGTCCGGCTGGGTGATCAACGGCAGCATCCGGCTGGCGCACCTGTACTTCAGCCCGGAGCAGTTCGCCCTCGGTTGCGTCACCCTGCTGGACCGCGAGCCGCGTGAACTGCAGTTGCAGGAGCACACCTTTCTCGAAGACCCGCAGCAGGCCCGCCGCTTTCGCCAACTGATCGGGCTGGACTGGAACGAACCGGCGGAACGCCTGCTCGGCAGCAGCCTGGCCCATGACCTGCTCGATCATGCGCTGCTCAACCAGGTCGGCCTGCGCCAGGGATTGCGGCTCAAGGGCGGGCTGGCCGCGCATCAGCGGCGCCTGCTGGTGGACTACATCGACCACCGGCTGGAACAGCCGTTGAGCCTTGGCGAGCTGGCCGGGTTATGTACATTGTCCGAATATCACTTCGCGCGGATGTTCCGCCACAGCTTCGGCCTGCCGCCCCACCAGTATGTCCTGGCGCGCCGCCTGGCACGGGCGCGGGTGCTGTTGCGCGGCAGTGCCCGGCCACTCGGAGAGATCGCCCTGGCCTGTGGTTTCGCCAGTGCCAGCCACTTCACCAACCGCTTCCGCCAGGTACTGGGGGCCACGCCCGGCCAGTACCGGCAGGCATTTCTGTACTGAAGGTCGAACACTGCTCCCTGGACTGCCCCCACAGGCCAGGGCTCAATCGGTCTTGTTGGCCAGCGCCGTCACCACCTGGTTCTCGATGTCCTTGATCGCCCAGCCGCCCACCCGGTAGTTGTTGGTCAACATGGCGAACACCAGCGGTTGTCCGTTGCCGCTGGTGACGTATCCGGCCAGCGACGACACGCCACGCATGCTGCCGGTCTTGGCGTGCACATTGTTCGCCGCCGCCGTGCCGCGCAGACGCTTGCGCAAGGTGCCGCCGACCATCCGCTCGGGGTTGCCGGCCACCGGCAGCGCCGCGTACCAGGCGTTGAACCAGGGCCGGTTGCGCACCGCCAGCAGCAGATCGCTGAGGGTCCGCGCCGACACCTGGTTACGCCGGGACAGGCCGGAACCGTCGAACTGCTGCAAACCGGCCGGCGAGACGCCCTGGCGCTGCAGGAAACCGCTCACCGCCGCCGCGCCCGCCACCGCCGTGCCGCTGTTGGCGGTCTTGCGGCCCATGGCCTTGAGCAGGATTTCCGCCATGTTGTTGTTCGACAGTTTGAGCAACGGCGGCATCAGCTCCGCCAGCACCGGTGACTGGTGCTCCGCCAGCGGCCGGGCCTGGGCTGGCGTGGCCAGTCCCAGCACGCTGCCACCTTCGACGACGATACCGCGCTGGAGCAGCGCGCTACGGAACACGTCGGCCACCAGCCCGGTCGGCTCCCAGACACTCAGCTGCACCACACGCTCGGCGCCCTTGGGCAAGGCCCCGCTGATCTGCAGCAGGTTGCTGCCGGAGGCCCGGCTGACCACCAGCGGACCACCACGCCCGGTGATCGCGCGATTGGCCAGGGTCATGTAGCGGTTCTCTGGAGTGAAACTGACCCGTGGAGGCTGGCGTACACCCGCAGCCCGCACATTGACCAGGATCGAGCCGGCATCGAAGTCGGCATTCGGCGACACGCTCAAGGCGGAAATCTGCGCGGCGAAGTACTGCTGCTCATCCGCCGGGTCCCAGTCGAGCCCGAGGCGCTGGCGGTCGAAAGCGGTGTCGTCGAGGATCAGCCGGCCCCGCACCCGGGTGATGCCCTTGCGGGCGAGATCCGCCGCCAGGGCCTGGTAATCCTCCTGACGCATGCTCGGGTCGCCGCTGCCGCGCAGGTACAGGTCGCCGACCAGCAGCCCACCCTGCTGCACGCCGGTGCTCAGCACGGTGGTGGAAAAACGGAAGTCGGCGCCCAGCACGTCCATGGCCGCCGCCGTGGTCACCAGCTTCATGCTCGAAGCCGGCACCAGCCGGCTTTGGGCGTTGTATTCGCAAACCAGCCTGCCGCTGCCCGCCTCACGCACCACCAGCGAGGTCACCGCCCCCTGCATGACCGGGCTGCGCAGGGTGTTGTCGAGCCCGGCGCAGAAATTCGAACGTGGCAGCGGCAACGGCAACTGCGCCGCCTGCAGGATAACCGTACGCACCGGCTCGGGTGCTGGCGGCGCCTTGCTGGAACAGGCCCCGAGCAATGCGCAGCAGACGACCACGACGCCCCTGCCGGTGAAACCTTGTAGCCAATTCATCCAATGCCCCAACTTCAATTGACACAGACACAGAAGAGCCGCGCGGCAAAGCGCGGCCCATCACTCAACGAGGCACATAGGAGAAGGTACTTATCGAGTCAACAGAAGGAATTATGCGGTAACAGGGCCCCGGGAATCCATGCAGGATAGCCGGCTTTCCCGGGACATGAAGCGCTCGGACAGCTGCGGTTAAGGTGCCAGAGGGTGAAGCAAGGCTCAGCCTGCCGGCGATACCCGGCAGGCGAACCGTATACCTGCTCAGAACTCCAGGGTGCTGGACAGCGAGACCTGCCGCGAATCCCCCATGGAGACGAAGACCCGGCTGGCCGCCGAGGTGTAGTAGGTCTTGTCGAACAGGTTCTTCACGTTGAGCTGGAACTTGACCTTCTGCCCTTCGACCTTGGTGTCATAGGTCGCGAAGGCATCGGCCACGGTGTAGCCCGGCAGTTCGAAGGTGTTGGCCGCATCACCGGCACGCTCGCCGACATAACGGGCCCCGGCGCCGACGCGCAGCTGGTCGCCACCGATGATCGTGCCGAAGTCGTACACCGCCGACAACGAGCCGCTGTTCTTCGCCACGTTCTGCAGGTCGTTGCCCTGGAAGTTGGCATCCCGGGTGACCTGGGCATCGGTGTAGGCATAGCTGCCGATCACGCTCCAGCGGTCGCTCAACTGGCCGCTGACATCCATTTCCAGGCCACGGGAACGCACTTCCCCGGCCACGCTGTAGACGTTGGTCGCGCCTTCGGCGACGGTGACCAGCACGTTGCGCTTGTGGATATCGAACAGTGCCGCGGTGGCGGTCACCCGGCCCGGCATGTCGAGCTTGGCGCCCAGTTCCCAGGACTTGGACTCTTCCGGATCGATCGAGCCGTCGAGAACCAGGCGCTGGGTGCCGGTGGTGAACAGCGGGGCAATGGTCGAGTTGGGCTTGAACGACTCGGTGTAACTGCCATAGAACGACAGCTCGTCGGTGTAGCGGTAGACCAGGCCGTAACGTGGCGAGAACTTCTGCCCGTTGGTATTGGTGTTGACCTGGAACGACTGGCCCTTGCCGGCATATTCGTCGAAGGTCTCGAAACGCCCGCCAGCGACCAGGATCCACTGGTCATCGAGGTGGATCGAGTCCTGCAGGAACACGGCATCGCTGCGCAGCAGATCGGTCTGGGCACTGTCCTTGGCGCTGACGGTGGTTCCCTCCACTTCACGCCCATACACCGGATTGAGGTAGTTGAACGCGCGGCGCTGGTTCTGGCGGATCAGCTCGGCCCGGTAGACCTTGCGGTACTCGTCATCCACGCCGAACACCAGGTCATGCTGCAGGCCGACGAGTTGTACCTTGCCTTCGAGGCTGGCGGTGGTGAAGCGGTCGGTGGTCAGTGCGCCCTGGGTGCCGTCCATGCTGCGGGTCAGGGTGCCGTTGGCATTCACCGAAGTGGTACGCACCTGACTGGCGTCATAGGTCTCGCGGTTCCAGCTGTAGCCGAAGTGGGCTTTCCAGTTGTCGTTCAGGTCGTGGTCGACCTCGAAGTGGTAGAGATCGGAACGGCCTTCCATGTCGTTGAACGGCTCGTCCAGGCGGCGGTCGGCCGGAATATTCAGCGGATGGTTGGTCTTCGGGTCGATGGCGGTGCCACGGTCGAACGGGGTCAGGAACTCGCGGTGTTCATAGGCGAACAGGACTTTGGTGTTGTCGCCGAACCAGGCCAGGGACGGTGCGATCAGGGTCTCGCGGTGGGTGCCGAAGTTGCGCCAGTAATCCTCGTCTTCATGATCGACGATCATCCGGTAGGCCAGGTTGCTGTCGCCGATCGCCCCGGTGCTGTCGAGGCTGCCGCCACTGCCGTTCTTGCCCGAGCCATAGGTCGAGCCGCGGATCGTCACCGCATTGTACTGCTCCAGTTGAGGCTTCTTGCTGACCAGGTTGACCACCCCGCCCGGGTCCTGGATGCCGTAGAGCAGCGACGCCGGGCCCTTGAGCACTTCGACCCGCTCGGTGGTGGCGTTCAGGGCACGGCCCTGCACCACCGGCATGCTGTCGCGCATGATCGAGCCATTACGATTGTCGCCGAAACCACGGATCATCACCGCGTCCTGGGTGCTGCCGAGGGTGTTGGCCTGGGTGATGCCGCTGATGTTCCTCAACGCATCGTCCAGATTGCGCGGCGTCTGGTCGCGGATGACCTGGGCCGGGACGATGTTGATGGTCTGCGGGATCTCCTGCAGCGAGGCGCTGGAGCGGGCAATCGAGGTGACCTGCGGCGGCTGGTAGCTGGTGCCGCCCCCATCGTTCGGGCGGTTGCCGTTGATGGTGGTGGCGCCGAGGTTCAGCGCACCTTCGGTCGGCAGCGGCTCCAGGGCCAGGGTGTGTTCGTCGGTACGACGGAAGGTGAAACCGGAGTTGCCGAGCAGGCGCTGCATGGCCTGCTCGGCACTCAACTGACCGCTGACCGCCGGGGCCTGCAGGTTGTAGGGCGCCTCATCGGTGTAGACCACGCTCAGGCCGGTGACCCGGCTGAAATCGTTCAGGGCCTGGGGCAGCGGCTTGGCGGCGATGGAAAAGTTGAAGACTGCACTTTGCTGCGTGCTCGCTTCAACCGCCCGGGCCACGCTCGACGGCAACAGGGCCAGCCCTGAAACCGCCAGCGCCGAAGCGCCGAGCCACTGTTTGAGCGAATTGCCTGCCACCGATTTTGCCTTGGACTTCATGCTGGAGACCCGTGTGTAGATAAGCCGTTGATGCGAATGCATCGCACTTTCACCCACTACACGAATGACGTCCGGGTTTACCTCACCTCTTTTTTGAAAATATTTTCAGGGCCCACGGGGTGATGGCGTGATTATCCGGAGCCGCGGCTGATGCTCAGGTCCAGGCCAGGACACTCAGCGCAACACGATGACCCGCCCCAGCAGACTGTGCTGTTCGAACCCCAGCACGCCCTGCAGCGAATCCAGCACCGCCTGCGGGTCCCGATTGGGGAAACTGCCGCTGATCCGCCGCGCCGCCAGGGCGTCGTTGAACAGCAGGATGCGCCCCGGGTAGTAGCGTCGCAGGTCGTCCACCACCTCGGCCAGCGGCGCCTTCGAGTAGTTCAGCCAGCCCTGGCGCCAGGCCAGTTGCAGATCGCTGTCCACCGTCTGCAGCGGTTGCGCCGCGCCGTCGGCATAGGCCTGCTGCTGGTTGGCGGTCAGCACCTGTTGCGCCGCGCCCTGAGCGGGCGTAACCCCGACCCGCCCGGACAACACGGTGACCCGCGCGCCCTCGCCCTGCAGACGGACCTCGAACTGAGTCCCCAGTACCCGCACCTCGCCGCCCCTGGCCTCGACCACGAACGGCTCGCCGGTGTGGCTGACACTGAAGAACGCCGAACCACGACGCAGCCGAACATGCCGCTCGCCGCCGCGCAAATCCACGGCGATGGCACTGTCGGTGTCCAGGGTCACCTCGGAGCGATCGGCCAGGGTCACCGTACGCACCTGCCCCGGCGCCGACACATAATCCGCGCCCAGATCGTCGAGCAAGCGCTGCGGCTGCCAACCGGCGCCGATGGCGATCATCAACAACAGGCAGGCGGCCATTGCCAACGGCCCGGACCAGCGGCGCAAGACGCTACGACGCGGACGGTCCATTTCCCTGAGCAACCCCTGCAGGGCGAAGGCCTCTTCCTGCGCCAGGCGGCTCGCCGGCACCTCACTCAACTCCCAGAGCACCTGGGCCTGGGCATAGGCCTCGGCATGGGCCGGATCAGCCTGTAACCAACGGCTGAACATCGCCTGCTCGGCGCTGCCGGGCTGGTCGTGCAAGCGGCTCAACCAGACCAGCGCGGCCTGTTCCTGAGCGGGCGTCACCTGGACGCTGGAGCGGTTCATTTCGAGGCATTCCCTGGCGTGCGCGGTATCTGGGGATCACGAAGGCTGGCCTTGCAGGCTTCGAGGGCGCGCATCATATGTTTTTCCACGGCACTTTGGGACAACCCCATGGCCCGGGCGATCTCGGCGTACTTGCGCCCATGGATGCGGTTCAGCAGGAAAATCTGCCGCGTGCGCTCCGGCAGCGCCCGCAACGCCGCTTCGACATGCCGCAGGTCATTGCCGGCTTCCAAGGCCGCCTCGGGCTCGTGGCTCTCGGTGGGCTGCTCGGGCAACCAGCCTTCATTGACTCGCACCCGGGCCCCCTCGCTGCGCAGATGATCGATGGCAATGTTGCCGGCACAGCGCAGCAGGTAGGTGCTCAACTCCTCCACCTGCACCAGCGGCCGGCGCCAGAAGCGCAGGAACAGGTCCTGCACCAGGTCGGCCGCCGTCGCCCGACAGCCGACGCGGCGGCTGACCAGCGCTTCCATCTGCGAACGCTGGGAGAGGAATACCCGCAGGAAATGCGCGCGCCCGGCACTGCTTTCCAGGTCATTGCCTTGTGGCGATTCGGGTGGCGTCAGCATCAGGTTCAAGACAGCACCCGCGCAGCCGCCAGGCTGGACACCAGGCCCTGCGGCGCCGCGTTCACCTGCGAAGAGGCAAGCAGACCATAGGAAACCGACAGCCCATCAGCGCTGCTATTCATGGACCAACCTGGGAAAAGAGGAAGAAGCGAGAGACGACAACGGGGAAGTCTCCGATGAGTCGCGACAAATGGTCAGGCAATACTAATGATAAATATTCTCATACGCAAAGGTACCAAACGAATATTTCATTGATCATCAACGACACCGCGATGGGGATTACGCCAGGCAAAAAAAAAGGGGCCTGCAAATGCAGGCCCTTTTCTTCAGCGCTGACGATCAGCCATTGGCGGCCAGGCGTACGCGCTCTTTCTCTTCGAACTCCTCTTCCAGAAGGGCATCACCCAGGTCGCGGCGCTCGCCCCTGACGATGGTGGCGCGCTTGGCCGCCAGTTTGCCGAACAGGTGTTCCAGTGCATGCTCCAGCTTGCTGGACGCGCCGTCGATCGCCTGTTCCAGCGTATCGGCCTTATGGGTGACGGAAATCGGTTGGCGGCCTTTTGGCCGGGCTTCGATCTGGCAACGAATATCGTGGGGGCCGGGCTTGTCGCCGTTCTCATCCCCGAGGTGGACTTCGACCCGGGTCAGGTCGTCTTCGTAGCGTTCGAGCGTGCTCTCAACGGTCGTACGGACCCACTCCTCCAGTCGTTTGCTGCTTTGAATATGGTTATCACTATTGACTTGGATTTGCATAGTTCTTCCCTTATTTCAGCTAGCTCGCAAGAGGTTCGCCGCACCGCTGGAGGCAGTGCGAAACATAGCCTCTTGTCTACAGAGTTGGGCAGCTGGAAAAACAATTCAAGCCCTTTGAAAAGATAAATATTTTTCGACAAAAAAAGCCGGACAAGCCGCAAAAGCACTGGTATGGTCGGGAATTGGGTCAGGCCTTAGCATCTGAAATTTCCCGACACAACGTCAGCTGAAAATCCCCACCGAATCGACCTCCCCGCTCATGGCGAACGCCCCGCCCGCGATCCGGCACAGGGCTTGCTTTGTCATTCTCCAGTTCGACGGTTCCGGCATGAAGCCAGGACCACGGATGGCCAGTGGTCCGGAATAACGAACCAATCCGGTTTCCACGTAGTCAATGCCTGCATGTTCCGATCAGAACGGTGAAAACCATGGACAATCCCTTCCAGTTGATCAACGACGCCTTCCAGCCCGAGTACCGGGTCAACCTGAGCCTGCAGGGCCTGGATGGCAGCATCCTGCTGACTCTGTCCAATGCCGACGGCGTGGTCGCCAAGCGGATGATCAGCCCGGCGCAACGCAACGACCCGCAGCGCCTGAAACGCCTGATACAGAGCGTGCAGTTCGGCATCGCCATCGAGCAGGGCCACAGCGCCCTGGAGATTCTCACGGCCATGACCGATGACGACAATCTCAAGCTGCTGGCCCGCCCTGCCAGGCTTCCCCGGCCGGAGCTCGGCTACCTGGCGATCTAGACCAATTGCAGCCCATTGGGGCGCGCGCCGGGGAAAACGACCTGCAACTGCGCAGCGGACATTCCCCAGGTCCGCCCCAGCAGCCCACCCAGCAGGTCACGGTAGTTGTTGAGCACCGGATAGTCGCGGTTCTGCAGCAGGCCGGCCGCGTTCACCGCCACCTGCTCACCGGCGATCCGCCCGCCCCGCAAGCTGCCGCCCAGCACCCAATACACCGTGCCGTGCCCGTGGTCGGTGCCGCGGTTGCCGTTCTCGCGAAAGGTTCGGCCAAACTCCGAAACCACCACCACCGTGGTGTCTTTCCACTGCTCGCCCATGGCCTCGGCAAACGCGGCCAGGCCCTGGCCGAGGTTGGCCAGGTTGTTCGACAGTTGCCCCTGGACGCCCCCCTGATTGACATGGGTATCCCAGCCGCCGACATCGACGAAACCCAGGCGGTACTGATCGCGCAACAGGGTGGCGATGCGCCGGGTTTCGGCGGCGAAGTTGCGGGCCGTCGGTGCGCCGCGCCCGGCCTTCTGCATTTCCTCCTGCAACTCTCGGGAAACCTGCTGGCGCAGTTCCAGGCCGTCAGTGACCGACGCCGCCAGCGGCGTGCCCCGGTACATCGAGGCGAGAATGTTCGACTGGCGCTCATCGAACACCGGCCTGGACAGCCCACGCAGCGACAGGTTGGGGATATCCCGGCCGCCCTGGAAGCTCGCCGGCAGGGCGTCGGTGAAGGCGATCGGCGCGCTGCCGGGGACGGCGCCCGCCAGGCGGGCGAGGAAACCCGACCGGTAATGGGCCTGCTGCCCGGCCGGCTGCCCGGCCTCGATATTGTCCTGGGTCTCGAAATGGCTGCGGGACAGATCGTCGGTCCCGGCGAACGGCACAAAGGCGATCTGCTTGCGCTGCCACAGCGGGTAGATCGAATCCCGCAGCACCGGGTTCAGGCCCCAGTGGCCATCCAGGGCGATGGCGCTGTCGGCGTTGTGGGCATCCGGGCGGGCAATCGCCAGACTCGGACGCGACTCGTAGTAGAAGTCGCTGGCGTAGGGCACCAGCAGGTTGTTGCAATCGTAGCCACCGCGCAGGAACACCAGCAGAAAACGCGGGGCCGACGCAGGAGCGGCGAACAGCCGTGTGGAAAACGACAGGCCCGGCAGCGTCACCGCGCTTGCCGCACAGGCCAGCAGAAAGTCTCGACGATTCATCAGGGCACCTAGCGATGGTTGAAGTCGGGGGAGGACAGCAGAAAGGTGTTCCACTCCTGCGGCGACCGGGCCTGATTCAGCGCCCCGAGGGTGGCCGCCGACAGATGCGGCTCAATGGCGTCGTAGTACAGCGGCGTGGTGATCAGCGGGAATCCGGCACCGATGCTCTGGCTGCCCTCGGGCGTGAACAGCCGATTGCTGCCCGCGCCAATGGCTCGGGCGATTTCAAAGCGCTTGGACATCTGCCCGGAACTGGCCCAGCCGGCCGCATCGAGCGGCCAGCCATCGGGCGTCAGACGGCCGAACAACGGCTCGCCCAGCTGGTTCAGCCAGTTGAGCAGCGGACGCGGGTTGGCGATCGGTTTGCCGTCGTAGGCCAGGCGTACGGCCGAGACCAGGAACTGCATCGGATCCTTGAATTTCCTGCCGGCGCTGTGCTGCAGCTCCGGCGACTCGAACAGCGTGCCCATGACCTGGGCGATATCGCCGTCGGTGCGCTGAAAGGTGGCGCTCATGCGAGCGACCAGGGCCTGCGGTGGCTGATCGGCGACGAAGTATTCGGCCAGCTTGCGCGAGATGAAGGGGGCGCAGGCCGGCTGCCGGGTGATCAACTCCACCGCGCGGGTGATCTCGTCGAAGCCGCTGCCGGCTATCGGCTGGCCCAGCAGCACCTTGTCGCTGAAGTCATGCCGGTTGGGGTTGAACTGGAACAGGCCGTCGCGCACCACCAGCGGCGCGACCCGCGGGCCGAACTTCTGCACCCGGTCATCCAGCGGCAGCACCCCGGCACCGGTGAGGATCAGCGCCAATTGCTGGACATCCTGCTGGGTATAGCCGGAGCCGACACCCAGGGTGTGCAGCTCCATCAGTTCACGGGCGTAGTTCTCGTTGACCTTGCCCCGGGCGTTCTGCGCATTGTCCAGGTATTCCAGCATGGCCGGACTCTTCAGCGTCGCCAATACCAGGTCCTTGAACTTGCCCAGCGCGTGGGGGCGGATCACCCGTTCCTCGTAGTCGGCCACCATCAGCCGCACCGACCCCTTGCCGGCGAAAACGCTGAAGTGGTTGAGCCAGAACCACACCAACTGCTCCTTGAGCGGGTTGCTGCCGTAGACCGCCCGCAGCAGGACGATCTGCCGGGCCTGGTCGGCGGCGTCGTTGGCCTGTCGCTGCAAGGACTTCTTCGCCTCGGCCTGGGGATCGCCCGTGGGCATCGCCTTGACCTGCTCCTGGGCCTGCCGGAAGGCCAGCAGGGTCGCCTGCAACGGGGTCGCCAGGATCGGATAGGCCTGCAACTGGGCCTCGATGGCGGGCGGCAACGAATCGTGGAGACGATCGATCAGTTGCGCCTGCAACAGCCCGGTACGGCCCATGGCCCGGAAGCGGGCGACATTGGCTGCATCCAGGTCGAAACCGTCACGCCGCAGCCAGGCCGCATCAGCCGGGCTCAGGGGCGCGGCCGCCGCCATGGCCGCGACGGGGGCGAAAAGCGAGACCAGCAACCAGCAACACAGCGGTCGAAAAACAGCACGGGCAAGCGACATGCGGAAACTTCCTTGCTGGGAAAATGTTGTCTACCACAGCACCAGTGTCTATCCGTGCGCCTGTCCGGAGGCTGACACCCTTCATCCCCAGGACCGCCTGCAGCGCCTGACTGACGCCCACCCGACCAACGGCAACCGACATGGAACAAAGCGCCTTCGGGTTCAGCCAACGGACAGACACACACTGTTACAACCTATTCAACGGCCGAACCTGAAAATTCCGTCGTTCACTACAGACACGCCATGCCAGGAAGAGTCCGAGGAGGTCTGATGTTTTTTCGTTATGCCGTGTTGGCCATCGCTGTGGTCGCCGCAGCGGGCTGTGTGCAGGAACGGGTGGTACGTGAACGCCCGGTGATCGTCGAGCGTCCTGCGCCGGTCAGGTACGTCGAGGTGGTGGCGCCACAACCGCCACCGCAGGAAGTCATCGAAGTCGAGCCGGCCTACCGTCCGGGCTTCATCTGGGCCCGCGGCTACTGGCATTGGGATGGTCGCCGCTATGTGGCGGTGCACGGCCACTGGGAGCCGGTGCGACCCGGCTACCGCTACGTGCACCCGCACTGGGAGCAGCGTGGGGATGGCTGGCACCTGCGGGCCGGGATGTGGATCAACTGACCCACGGGAGCGTTCCTGGAAGGCGGGCTCAGAGCTCGCCTTTTTCCACTTCAGGATGTTCGGCCGAACCCTCGCCGACCTTGCGCTGCGGGTGCTCGATCTTCACCGAGGGGAACTGCGACGAGGCGTAACGCACCACCAGGATCGCGAACGCCAGCAGCAGGATCGCCCCGGACACGTAGACCACGCCCATGTCCGGTGGGTTGTGGTGCGACACATTGGAGATCAGCAGGCGGGTCAGCGCGGTGATCGCCACGTAGATCAGGAAGCGCACCGGCATGTGGTTGGTCTTGAAGTAGATCCCGACCATCGCGCCCAGCTCGAGGTAGATGAACAACAGGAGGATGTCATCGATCTTGATGTGCCCCTCCTCGATCATCAGCAGGAACTCCATCACGGCCGCCCAGGCCGTGACCCCACCGATGGCGAACAGTGCCAGGTAATGGAAGGACTCGACGAACAGATTGCCCAGGGACTCGGCCACCTGATGCACGTTTTGCCGCAGTTTCTCGGCCCAATTGATTTTCACGGTGCACGTCCTTAGATCGGCTCGATCGGATGATGCGGGTTGAAGGTGACTGTTTCACTGCACGTAAAAGCCATGCAGAAAAAAGGCCAGGGGCTGGAGTGAGATGGTGACCGCGGCCTTCGAGGCACGTGCCCCCGGCCTATGACGGCGGCTTTGCCCGCGACCGGAAGCCGCACCCCCTGACAAAACCCGAAACAGGTCTACATTAAAAAGCCACTATCCAAACCTCGAGGATTCGCATATCCTCTCAACTGTATATAAATACAGTAATCGCACAAGACAACCTATCGAGAAGGCATGTGAGGTGGTAAATGGCCGTCGAAGTGGTATACCGCAGCAGCCGAGATCTGGAGCGTTTGTTCATGGATAAAGCCGAAGCTGACCGTCATGACAAGATGCTCGAACTGGCCGAATTGCTGGCTGAAGTCCTGCAGAAGGCCGTGCCTTCGCTGAACGAGCAACAGGTGGAAGAAGTCGGCATCTACATGGCGAAGAACCGCGATGTATTCGCCAAGGCCTTCAAGAGCCAGCCGGACGCCCTGTCCGAACTGCTCTCGGCCCCGGCAGACGCCGAGTAACCCGGGACCTCAGCGGTACAGAAGGCGTTCCGCCAGCTCGTCCGCGACCCGCGCTGGCGAGCGTTTTTCCGCCTGGGCATGGGCAAAGACCTCGGTCAGCCGCGCACCGATTCGTGACAGGTGCGCGGTGATGTCCGACAGTTCCCCCCCGTGGTGCCTGAGCGCCACATAGATCAACCCTCCGGAGTTGATCACGTAGTCCGGCGCATAGAGGATCCCGCGCTTTTCCAACTGGTCGGCGACGCTCAGGTTGGTCAATTGCGTGTTGGCGGAACCGGCGACAGCCGCACAACGCAACTGCATCACGCTCTGGCTGGTCAGGACGTTGCCCAGGCCGCAAGGCGCGAAGATATCGCAGGGTGTGCTGATCAACGCCTCGGTCGCGACCGGGTGGGCGCCCAACTGCTCCATCGCCAACTGCACCTTGCCCGGGTCGTTGTCACTGACCAGCAACTCCGCCCCCACCGCGTGCAGTTGTTCGGCCAGGGCATAACCGACATTGCCCAGCCCCTGGACCGCCACGCGCAGGCCTTCGAGATTGTCGCTGCCCAGGCGCGCCATGGCCGTGGCACGGATGCCGGCGAATACCCCCAGGGCCGCGTAGGGCGAAGGGTCGCCCGCGCTGGTGGTGCTGGTGACATGCCGGGTGTACTGGGCGATGCAATCCATGTCGGCCGTTGAAGTGCCGCTGTCAATCGCCGTGATGTAGCGGCCATCGAGCTGTTCGATACAGCGGCCGAAGGCCTCGAACAGCGCGGCCCGGCTCTCGACATGGGCAGGCCGGACGATCACCGCCTTGCCACCGCCCACCGGGAGGCCGGCGAGAGCCGCCTTGTAGCTCATGCCCTGGGCCAGGCGGATGGCGTCGGTCATGGCGGATTCGTCGTCAGGGTAGGCCAGGTAACGACAACCACCCAGGGCAGGCCCCAGGCGACGGTTATGGATGGCGATCACCGCCTTCAACCCGGTCACCGGGTCGACGCTGAGGTGCAGCGATTCAAGGCGAGTGCTTTGCATGAGAGCAAACATCGAATAGCCCCCCTGATCACTTCTTGTACACAGCGAGTATAGGCCTGCCCGCAAAGAATGCCGAAGTACCGGGGAATAAGCCGGCCAGCATTGCAGGCTTTATGACATAACCCGCCGGGGTGCCCAAACCACTGGACGAAACCCCGCCGCAGCGCTAAAACAGAGCATCTGCCGGAGATTTCGATGAACCCCCGCCAAGCTTTTTTTGCCTGTCTGGAGCGTACGCCGCCCGCGGTGTTCGAAGCGGCGTTGTGGATCGCCGCCGAGCATGATTCCAAGGTGCAGCCCGAAAGCCTGCTGCGCGATTTCAAGGATCTGCAACAGCGGGTCAGCGCGGGGCTGCCACTGCTGCCGGTCAGCGAGCTGGCGCAACCGCTGCTGCGGCGCATGAACGAGCTGGGTTTCCAGCAGGACGAGTTCACCCCGCTACGCCCCCATGCCGCCCTGCTCGACAAGGTCCTGCAACGTCGTCGCGGACAACCGCTGGTGCTGGCACTGATTGCCCTGGAGCTGGCGCGAGGCCTGGAGATTCCGCTGGTGGGGGTCAACTTTCCCGGGCACTTCCTGCTGCGGGTACCGGGCGCGGACCACCTGCTCGATCCCTGCGGCGGCCGCCGTCTCTACCCCAACGATTGCCGTGAGTTGCTCAGCCGCCAGTACGGCCCGACCCTGCTCCTGAGTGCCGAACACATGCAGACGGCGACACCGGTGGACATGCTCCAGCGCCTGTCGCGCAACCTGCGGCAACTGCACCTGGCCAACGATGACTTCCTCGCCGGCCTGCGCGATGCCGAACGGGTCCTGGAACTGGGCCAGGGCAACGCCAGCGACTACCTGGCCCGTGCCAGCCTGTACCAGAAACTCGACTGTCCGCGGGCCGAACGCTATGACCTGGAACGCGCCCTGCTGCTCAGCGACGACCCGATCCAGCGCCTGCGCCTGACCGAACGCCTCGGGCGCATGCCGCCCGATACCGTCGTGCATTAGCAGGACACCGGGTACGGATCAATCGCGGTCATCGAGCATTCGCGGACAACCATCAGATTCAGCATTTCATTTTTTGGCTTTATTGAAATGCACTCCTCTCATCGCTATGCTCATTTCAAATGAGAGTTTTCTTGAAATGAATCTGATCAAGGCTCCACCACCGACTCTTCTCAGTCCCTATGCAACCATCATCGAAAAGCATATGGGGATGCTCGAGGTGTATCTGGAACTCGCACAGGCAGTCGATGCCAGGGGGCGCTACCGGCATTTCGACGAACTGCGTTATCGCTGGCCCAAGACGGTGGACCCGCAACTGGCCTGGGCTGTCGTCAAGGTAGAACGCAAGAAACAACAAAGGGCCGTGCTCTCGCTAGGCGATCCGTTACTTCCTTGCCCCCTGTTCTATACACCAGCGATGCATATCGCCATTTCCGCCTGTGACCAGCACACGACTACTGCTGCCCTGGAATGGATGTGTTCGAAAATTGGCGAGGAAAAACACCTGCAATACCTGCTCAAGGATCTGGTTGAAGACGAAGCGATCAGCAGCAGCCAGCTGGAAGGTGCAGCCACCACCACAAGGGCGGCCAAGGAACTGTTGAAGCGGGCTCGGGGCCCGAGAACACCTGATGAAAAAATGATCATCGGCAACTTCAAGATGATGAAACTGGCTTGGGAATGCAGGGACCGTGAACTCTCGCTGGAACTGATCACCGAGCTGCATCAGGTGGGGGTCGAAGGCATCGACGACCAACACTATCACCCCGGTGCCCTGAGGGATGACGACAGTATCGTCATCGAGGATGGCAGGGGCGATGTGGTCCACCAACCGCCTCCCGCAGAAAATCTCGTCGCACGCCTTCGTCAGATCTGCGAATGGATCAATACCAGCCATTCGGACATGAGCAACCTCAGCTACATCCACCCGCTCATGAAGGCGATCATTCTTCACTTCGCGATAGGGTTCGAGCACCCGTTCCATGATGGTAACGGCCGCGTCGCCCGCTCGCTGTTCTACTGGTATCTGTTCAAAAGGGGGTTTGGCGCGTTCCGTTACATCGCCATCAGCACCTTGCTGAAATCGGCGCCCATACAATATGGAAAGAGCTACCTGTACACGGAAACGGATGACATGGACCTGACTTACTTCGTTGACTATCAGTGCCGTGTCATCACCCGTGCCATAGGAGAGTTCAAGAAAACCTACGACGCCACTCTCGAGTCGATGAACCGATTCAGTACATTCCTGTACGAATCCGGCCTCTACGCGAAGCTTTCGGAAAAACAGCGGGTCGTGTTCAATGTCGCAAAATCCGGTGTGGCGCAACAATTCACCGTCACTGGCGTGAAAGACAATCTCGGTTGCGCCTACAACACGGCGGCGGCGGTATTGAACGGTCTCGTCGAGCTGAATCTGTTCAGGAAGCGCAAGGTGGGCAATGAATGGATCTATGAAATGATCGAGGCGACAGCCATCCAGAAAAACTGGAAGGCATGAAGCAGGCCCCGATCAGGAACATCGAGGCCCACTCATGGCGTTCCTCAGGCCGGAGTATCCGGCTGATTGGCCGGGTGAGCCTGGATGAACGCCGGATGCTGCTGTGCCAGCGCCGCGACCCGGCGGATACGCGGATAGGCCTCCAGCGGCACCTTGAAGCGCTCGGCTGCGTACAGTTGCGCAATCAGGTAGACGTCCGCCAATCCCGGCTCATTGCCAAAGCAGTAGCCCGTCTCGCCAATCAACTGCTCGACGGCGGCCAGCCCCTGGGTGATCCAGTGCCCGATCCACTCCTGAACTTTCTGCTCATCATGCCCCCACTGGCGCAGCAGGTTGAGCACGCTGACGTTGTGCAGCGGATGGATGTCGCAGCCGATCAACGCCGCCACCGCCCGCTCCTGGGCCCGGGTCGCCAGGTCGCGGGATAACAGCGGCACCTGTGGATAACGCTCCTCCAGAAACTCGATGATCGCCGACGACTGGGTCAGCAGGTGCCCGGCATCGGTGCGCAATGCCGGCACCCGCCCCTGCGGGTTGAGTGCCAGGTACGCCGGCTGGCGGTGTTCACCGCCCCCCGGCGCGATCAGGTTGACCGGTTGCGCGTGATAGTCCAGGCCCTTGAGCGCCAGGGCGATCCGCACCCGGTAGGACGAGGTCGAGCGGTAGTACGTGTAAAGCTCCATGGCTCGCTCCTCTCAACGCGCCGGCAGGATCCTGCCACGGCATTCGCCGAAGCCGATCGACGCAAAGCCTTCGCGGTGGCAGCGAGCACGCAGGATGACTTCGTCGCCATCCTCGAGGAACCGGCGCACTTCGCCCGACGGCAGCTCCACCACTTTCTTGCCGCCCTCGGTGATTTCCAGCAGGCTGCCGAACTGGCCGGCCTCGGGGCCGGACAGGGTGCCGGAGCCGAACAGGTCACCGGGCTGCAACTGGCAGCCGTTGACACTGTGATGCGCAACCATCTGCGCCACGGTCCAGTACATGTGCAGGGTGTTGCTCAAGGCCAGGCGCAAGGGTGGCAACTGCTGCTCGCGCATCGCCTCGGTTTGCAGCAGCACTTCCAACTCGATATCGAGGGCACCGGTTTCCTGGTCCCGCGGGTCGAGCAGGTACGGCAGCGGCTGCGGATCACCCTCGGGACGCGCCGGCTGGGCCTTGCGAAACGGCTCCAGGGCCTCGGCGGTGACGACCCAGGGCGAGATGCTGGTGACGAAACTCTTGGACAGGAACGGCCCCAGCGGCTGGTACTCCCAGGCCTGCACGTCACGCGCCGACCAGTCGTTGAGCAGACAGAAGCCGGCAATATGCTCCGCGGCGTCGGCGATGGCGATCGAGTCGCCCATGGCATTGCCCTGGCCGATCCAGATCCCCAGCTCCAGCTCGTAGTCCAGCCGGGCGCAAGGTCCGAACACCGGTTCGCTCTGCCCGGCAGGAAGGGTCTGACCCTTGGGCCGACGTACCTCGGTACCGGATGGACGTACGGTCGAGGCCCGGCCGTGGTAGCCGATCGGCACATGCTTGTAGTTGGGCAGCAGCGGGTTGTCGGGGCGGAACAGCTTGCCGACATTCTGCGCGTGCTGGATACCGACGTAGAAATCGGTGTAATCGCCGATCTTCGCCGGCACGTGCATGACACAGTCCGCCGCCAGCGGCAGCAGCTTCGCCCCTTCGGCTTCGATCCGGCCCCGCAGGCTGCTGTTTTCCCCGAGCAGTTCCAGCAGGCGCTGGCGCAGGGCCTGGCGGGCACTGCGGCCGAGTTCGAAGAAGGCGTTCAGTTGACCGCCACGGGTGGCTTCGACCGCGGCCTTGGCCGCACCGTCGAACAGGCCGGCTTCCAGCGCCGCCTGCAGATCGAAGATATGCTCGCCGATCGCCACGCCGCTGCGTGGGACCGAGCCCTTATGGCTGAAGATGCCCAGCGGCAGGTTCTGCAACGGGAAGTCGGCATGCCCGTTGGCGGATGCGACCCAGCTGCGCGCAAGGTTGGGTTGAGTCATGGGTTATCTCCGATCCGGGGTGAAGGTGTTGGGCAGGCTTGCCCAGCAGGCGTCGTAATTGTTCTGCAACTGTGGGCAGTCGAGGGCGAAGCGGCTCGGACGCAGTACCTGGCTGGTCTCGAACATGAAGGCCATGGTGTTGTCGATCTTGCTCGGCGCCAGCTCGGCGGCGATCGCCTTGCTGCAGGTCTCGCCGTCCGGCCCATGGGCGCTCATGCAACTGTGCAGGGACGCGCCGCCGGGCAGGAAACCTTCGGCCTTGGCATCGTAGGCGCCCTGGATCAGCCCCATGAATTCGTTCATCAGGTTACGGTGGAACCACGGCGGACGGAAGGTGTTCTCCGCCACCATCCAGCGCGGCGGGAAGATCACGAAGTCGAGGTTGGCCATGCCCGGCACGCTGGTCGGCGAGGTCAGCACGGTGAAGATCGACGGGTCCGGGTGATCGAAGCTGACCGTGCCGATGGTGTTGAAGCGCCGCAGGTCGTATTTGTACGGCACGTTGTTGCCATGCCAGGCGACCACGTTCAGTGGCGAATGATCCAGCTCGCAGCCCCACAGCTCGCCGAGGAATTTCTGCACCAGGGTGGTCGGCTGCCGGCGGTCCTCGTAATGGGCCACGGGCGCGAGGAAATCGCGTGGGTTGGCCAGGCCGTTGCTGCCGATGGGTCCCAAGTCCGGCAGGCGCAACGGCGCGCCGTGGTTCTCGGCGACATAACCACGAGCCGTTGCATCGAGCAGTTCGATGCGGAATTTCAGGCCACGGGGCAGCACGGCGATTTCCAGCGGTTCGAGTTCCAGCACCCCCAGCTCGGTGGCGATGCGCAGGCGCCCCTGTTCGGGTACCAGCAGCAGTTCGCCGTCGGCGTTGAAGAACACCCGCTCCATCGAGCGGTTGGCGCGATAGCCGTAGACGCTGATGCCGGCCGGTTTATCCGCTGCCGAGTTGGCGACCATGCTCACCAGGCCATCGATGAAATCCGTGGGTTGCTCCGGAATCGGCAACGGGTTCCAGCGCAGGCGATTGGGCGTGACCTCGCCCAGAGGGCCGCCGGCCAGTTGTCGCTCCAGCTTGGCGAACGCCGGATGGTTGGCCGAGGGCTGGATGCGATACAGCCAGGTGCGCCGGGCTTCGCTGCGGGCCATGGTGAACGCGGTGCCGGACAGCAGCTCGGTGTAGAGCCCGTAGGGGGCTTTCTGCGGCGAGTTCTGGCCGACCGGCAGCGCGCCGGGCAGCGCCTCGCTGCTGAATTCGTTACCGAAGCCGGACTGGTAGGCCAGCGTCGTGGAGTCGAGGTTCATGGAGCCTCCTGGTGGAGTGGACCCGTGCCGGCTCCCCCAATCACGGACAGGCAGCAAGGTCGGTTGTTTTTATTGGATCGAAATTTATGAATTGCGTAATTCGATTATGCAAAACGTAATTTGATTGCCTGTGCTCGTCAAGCTATAAAGACGCCCATTCGTCCCGGGATCACATCGCCTCCATGGAAAAGCCGCGCAGCAGCGACAGCAACGCCAAACAGAAAGTCCGCTCGGCCGAGGTCGGTACCGATATCCTCAAGGCCCTCGCCGAGCTGTCGCCCAGCACCTCGCTGTCGCGCCTGGCCGAGCATGTGCAGATGCCGGCGAGCAAGGTGCACCGCTACCTGCAGGCGCTGATCGCCAGCGGTTTCGCCGAACAGAACGTCGCCACCAATCACTATGGCCTCGGTCGCGAGGCGTTGCGGGTCGGTCTCGCGGCGCTGAACGGCATGGATGTGCTGCAGGTGGCGGCGATGCCCCTGGCGGAGCTGCGCGATGACCTGAATGAAAGCTGCTTCCTGGCGGTCTGGGGCAATCACGGGGCGACCGTGGTGCATATCGAGCCGGCGGTGCGTGCGGTGACCGTGGTCACGCAGTTGGGCTCGGTGTTGCCGCTGCTCAGTTCATCCACCGGCCTGGTGTTCAACGCCTTCCTGCCGGATCGCGAGACCGTCGACCTGCGCGAGGCCGAGCTCAAGGCCGGCCACCCGCATCCCCTGGCCGATGCCGCCACCTACGCCGCGACCTGCGAACAGATCCGCCAGCGTGGGCTGCACTTCGTCCATGGCCTGCTGATGCCGGGGGTCGATGCGTTGTCGGCACCGGTGTTCAATGCCCTGGGCCAGGTGGTGGCGGTGCTGACGGTGGTGGGCCCGACGTCGCTGTTCCATGCCGATGAAAACGGCCCGGCGGCCAAGCGCCTGCTGGCGGCCAGCGAGGCGATCAGTTGGCGGATGGGCTACCAGAAAAGTCAGTGACTGTGGGAATGCAGTGACTGTGGGAATGCAGTGACTGTGGGAATGCAGTGACTGTGGGAATGCAGTGACTGTGGGAATGCAGTGACTGTGGGAGCCGGATTTATCCGCGAATAGGCCCTTGGGACTGCCAAAGGCTTCGCGGATAAATCCGGCTCCCACAGGCTAGCGCTTGCGCAGCTGAGCCCAACGCCCACGACATCAGCCTTGTCCTAGCCCATCAGGCCCAGCGCCTTGGCCTTGGCCACCGCTTGGGTGCGGCGCTCGACACCGAGCTTGCTGTGGATCCTGCGGGCATGGGTCTTCACCGTGTGCAGCGAGATGAACAACTGGTCGGCAATCTGCAGGTTGGAACTGCCCTGGGCGATCAGCCTGAGCACTTCCAGTTCGCGCTGGCTCAACGGGTTGTCGCCGCTGGCCACCAGTTCCTCCTCGACCCCCAGCGCCGCCAGCAGGCCCGGTTGACGCAGGCGCAGTTCGCGCAGCGCCTGTTGCAGATTGCAGCGACCGACCAGTGCCAGGCCCTCGCCGAGATGAGTCCGGGCCAGGCTTACCTGCCCCTGCAGGAACGCCACCTCCGCAAGGGCCAGGCGAATCTCCGTCTCGATGCCCTGCATGCCCCGGTGCTGGGCCTGCTCCAGTTGCCGGGCCAGCGACTCCAGCGCCGCACAAGGCTTGTGCTGGTAGACCTGGGCCAGCACCAGCAGATACTCGAGCCGTGGAATCAGCTCCAGGGTGGCCGGCGGCGCCTGTACCGCGTTCGGCCCGCGATAGTGGCGCAGCACCCGGGTCAGCGCTTCATCCGCCAGTTCGGGACGTCCCTGCTGTAACCAGAAATGGCTGCTGATCATCAGCAGCACCGCGCGGTACACCGTGTCGGGAATATGCCGCTGCTGCATCAGCCGCTCGGCATCGCGCAAGCGCACGAAGGCCTGGGGATAATTACCCTGGTTGGCGTCCAGCAACGCCAGCCCGAGGAAGCCGTAGAGCCCCCGTTTATCGTGGCAACGCAGGCATTCATCGAGCCCGGCCCGGAAGTATTCGGCGGCCTGCTGGTCATGGCCCTGGCGCAAGGCCAGACGCCCCTGGCGCAGGGCCACACGCCCGCGCAACGGACCGGTCACGTAATGCTTGGCCAGCAGCAGCGCCTGGATGTTCTCCAACAGCGCCTCGCTGCGCTGCAAGGCCCCGCGCTGCTCCAGCAATTGCGCGTGGTCGAGTTCCAGCAACGCCTCGAACAGCAGCGAGCCTTGCGCCCGGGCCAGGCACAGGGCCTCCCGGCTCAAGGCATGGGCCTGCTCCAGTTCACCATTGAGCAGGGCCTGCTGGGTCAAGCCCGACAGGCAGAACAGCCGCGCCGGCCAGGCCGCCGGCGGCAGGTCCTGGAGTGCGTCGAGAAAATGCTCGCGGGCCGCTGCCGCCCGTCCCTGCAGGTGCAACAGCCAACCCTGCTGCGCCTGCCAACGCGCAACCAACTGCCGTTGGGCCGCCGCCGACGGTTGTGGAGCGAAGCGGGCCATCTGCTCGATGCTCCGCGCCGCCTCGTCGAAACGTCCGGCGAACAGCAGCGCGGTGGTGATCAGGCCAAGCAGATGCGGGGTACCGAACAACAGCTCGTCCGGGCGCTGCTCGTGCAGGCGCAACAGCAACGGGACGTTCTGGCCCTCGAACAGGTAGTCGAAACTGAAGTTGTGCAGCAGGCTCGCCGCGACTTCCAGCTCTTCGGCCGCCAGGGCCTGCTCCACCGCCGCCTGCCAGTCACCCCGGGCGCTGAACCACTGGCAGGCCCGCCGATGCCAGGAGCGTGCGGCCGGCCACGGCTCGTCACGCAGCAGCAGGGTCAGCGGGGCGAATATCCGCAGCCATTCGCCGGATTCCTCCCAGGGTTCGACGAAGCACCCCAGCTCCTGCAGGGTGCGCATCCACTGGGCCCCCTCGCCCACACCGAACAGGTGCTCGCACAGGTCGGCGTTGAACCGCGGCAAATGGGCCAGTACCCGCCAGGCCTCGGCCAGTTCGGGCGCCAGCACGTCGAACAGTTCGTGTTGCAGGTAATCGAGCAGGGTCGCCGAGCGCCGCGAACCGGCATCCGGGTCGTTGGCGATCCAGGCCGGCGCCTCCAGCAACGCCACCCGCACGCCGGCACACCAGCCGCCGGTGTACTGGCTGATCCGCTCGATGCACGGGGGGGACACCTGGCTCGTCGGGTTGACCACCAGGCGTTCGATCTCGCTGCGCTCGAAAGCCAGTTGCGCGGCCCCGACCTCATGGAGTTCGCCTTCCAGCAACAGTCGTGGCCAGTTGCAGTGGGGCCGGCGCCGTCCACCCAGCCACCAGCTCAACATCGGGCTGCTGACCGCCAGCAGGCGGTCGAGCAACTGATCCAGTGCCGGGTCGGGCAGGCGGCAATAGTCGTCGAGGAAAATCCAGGTCGGTGTGCTCCAGCGGGCCAGCCGGGCCAATAGGCTCGACTCGTCACATGGGCCGTCCAGGCCCAGGGCTTCGGCCAGGGCGCTGCAGAAGGCCTCGGTCGCCAGGTTCGCCCCGGCCAGAGGCAGCCAGCACACCCCGCACTCGGCGGGCGCCTGCAGCAGGCATTCGGCAAGCAGCGCGCTCTTGCCGCTGCCGGCGGGGGCGCAAAGCAGACGGACCCGGGCCTGGGACTCGATCAGGGGAATACTCAGGCGTGGGCGCGACAGATGGCGGGAGGACAGGCGAGGCAGGAACCCGGGACGATCCAGACGCGGGGTCATGGCGGTCATGGCGGCAGCCTTTCTTGGTTTTATCCGCTTACCCTATTCCTGTTCGGGCACCGGCATGAACAAGTATTCAGGAGGCTGATCGGACCTCATAAAAAAGCTTCAGGAGAGAAAGGTTGTGGGAGCCGGCCTCAGTGGGAGCAGGATTTATCCGCGAACCCAACCACGCGTTTATCCAGGATAAGTGCGTGATCGTTCTTCGCGGGTACATCCAGCTCCCACCGGCACGTGTGCTCCCATGGACTCCACAGCGGCCACGAGTTCCGTGGCGACTGTTATCAGCGCACGCCGCTGGCCCGCAGCGCCGCCGGGGTGTAGTCCGCGGCCTTACCGACGAAGCCGAACTGGAAGCTGTGCTTCTCTTCGTTCTTCATGCCCAGGGCGATGTAGCGACCGGCAATCAGGTCATACAGGGTTTCGACGGTGTAGGCCGGCACCTGGTGATCGTAGTAGAACTGCGCATGCCCTTCGGCCACCCGCCACAGCTGGCCACGACCGTCGTAGTGGTCCACCAGCGCGACCTGCCAGCTGTCCTCGTCGATGTACATGTGACGCTTGGCGTAGATGTGCCGCTCGCTCGGCTTGACCGTGCCCTCGATTTCCCAGACCCGATGCAGCTCGTAGCGGGTCAGGTCCTGGTTGATATGCCCGGCCTTGATCACATCGGTGTACTTGAGGCTGGGCGAGTCCAGCTTGTAACTGTTGTAGGGAATGTACATCTCCTTCTTGCCGATCAGTTTCCAGTCGTAACGATCCGGCGCGCCGGAGAACATGTCGAAGTTGTCCGAGGTACGCAGGCCATCGGCTGCGGTACCCGGCCCGTCATAGGCGACCTGCGGGGCCCGGCGCACACGGCGTTGGCCGGCGTTGTAGACCCAGGCCAGGCGCGGCTCCTTCACCTGGTCGAGGGTTTCGTGCACCAGCAGCACGTTACCCGCCAGACGCGCCGGCGCGGTGACTTCCTGCTTGAAGAAGGTCAGCACGTTGGCACCCTTGTCCGGCGCCAGATCAGGAATCTCAGAGGGCACCGCAGCCTCTTCCTCGAAAGTGATCGGGGTGAAGGAACCGTCGGTCTGCGGCGTCGCCTGGGTGATGGTGCGGCGCAGGTTGCCACCGTGGTAGCGGGTTATGTGGTTCCACAGGACCTCCACGCCGTTCTTCGGAATCGGGAAGGCGTAGTAGCGGTTGCCGGTGAAGTTGGCCAGGCCGTTGCCGTCGTTGATCGCGGTGACGTTGAGGGCACTGCGCTTGGCCGACTCGAGCACCGCCGGTGGCAGGGCCACGGTGCGATGACTGGGGTAGACCGGAATCTTGTAGGTCTGTGGATAACGCTTGAACATCGCCAACTGGCCATCGGAGAGCTTGGCCTTGTACTGCTCGGCATTGGCCGCCGTGATCACGAACAGCGGTTTTTCATTGGCGAACGGATCGGCGAGGAAGCCCTTGCTGTCCACCGCGCCAGCGTTTTTCGGAATGCCGCCGGTGTAGGCCGGAATCGAACCATCGGCGTTGCCGGCCTTTTCCGCGCCGATCGGGGTCAGGGTGGTGCCGAGCTTGGCCGCTTCCTCCGGGGAAACCGCCGCCATCACGTTGGCCGCCAGCAGGCTCAGGGCCAGGGCGCCGCATTGCAGAATCATCTTGCGCATGAAGTAGTCCTTATTCAGCCTTGATCAGAAGTTCGCGCCGACGCTGAGCGCCAGGAAATCGCGGTCAATCAGGGTGTTGTAGCGGCCACCGAAAAAGTCGGTGTAGCTCAGGCTCGCGGTGTAGGTGTTGCGGTAGTCGGCATCCACGCCGATGCTGACCGCCTTGGCGCCCTCGTTGAACAGGCCGTTGGGGCCGTAGCCCTTGACGTCGTGGGACCAGGACAGGTTGGGCTTGAGGTTGATCCCGGCAATCACGTTGCTGTAGTCGAGGATCGCCCGGGCACGGTAGCCCCAGGAAGTGGCGGTGACGTAACCGCCGGTATCACCCTGGAAGCCGTAGGCGCCATAGACCGAGTCACGCCCGTAGCGCAGCTTGTCCTTGGACTCCAGGCCGCCGACGTAGGTGATCCCGGCCTCGCCCACCAGGGTCAGGCGATCGGCGCCCAGCACCTGGTCGAAGAACTGCGTGAGGGTGGTTTGCGCCTGGGTGATTTCCTTGCGGCGATAGCCGGTGTTGTCGGAGCCGGCCGTGGTGCGGATCGGCGAGGCGGCACCACCGGCAATCGGGTTGACCAGGGCCAGGGTCAGGTCGGTGGTGTTGAGTTGCACCGGCGCATTGGGCCGGTAGCTGATCTCGCCGCTCCAGGCGGTGCCGGTGGGCAAGGTGGTGGAGAAACTTGCGCCGTAGAGACGGATATCCTCCGGGTACTCCAGGTAGTACTGGCCGCGCCCCAGCATGATGCTCTGGGCCAGGCCGGTGCGGAAGGCGGCAGGCACCAGCGGCAGAATGCTGCCCAGGGAGTTGATGGTGGCCTGGCCCGCCGTGGTGGTACCGACGGTCGGGGTCCGGCTGTGGTAATTCATGAAATAGAGGCCGTACTCGGTGTCATTGCCCAGCCAGCGCAGGGCTACGCCGAACTGGCCGCCATCACGGGCTTCACGATCCTTGCTGCGTTGCACCACCACGCCTTCGGAGGTGACCTCGAAGCCCTGGCCAAAGGCCGCGGCTACCGGCTGCAGCGGCGCGATGGCCGGGCTGCCGACGGTGTAGTTGTTGTTGCAACCATGGGCCACCACGTCGTTGCCGAAGAAGGTGCCGCAGTTATCGACAACCGTGTTCTGCCAGTTCAGTTGGTAGAAGCCCTCGACGGTCAGCGAATCGGTCAGGCTCTGGGAGGCGAAGAACATGTTGACCGGAATCAGCCCCTCCTTGATTTCGGCGCCGGGCCGGCGGAAGGCCGAAACGTCGATGGGGTTGATGCTGTTGATCGAGTTGCCGATGAAGGTGCTTTCGCCCCAGCTGACCACCTGCTTGCCCAGGCGCACGGTGCCCGGCAGGTCGGCGATCGAATAGTTGTGGTAGACGAAGGCATCGAGCAGTTCGATGCCGGAAGAGCGGGCGCCCTCGTCGCGATGATGGTCGCTGATGTCCTTGAACTCACGGTCGTCGTCCGCCAGTTCGAAGTCGTACCAGTACTTGCCACGGACGAATACACCGGTATCGCCGTACTTCAGTTCCAGATCGTGGATGCCCTTGAAGATCTTCGAGAAGGTCTCGCCCTTCTTGAAATTCAGCCGTCCGTCATCACCGGTGGACGCCTGGCCGGTACCGCCGTTGGAGACCCCGACCAGCGACTTGTCGGCATCGCGCATCCCCCAGCTCGCACCGACCGACAGGGACGAGTCGAACTTGCCCTCGATCTCCCCGATATTGAACGAAACCGCATTGGCCTGGGCGCTCGCCCCCAGAGCCACGGCTACCGCCAGCGCCTGCGGCGTGAAGATGGCGCGCATTGTTGTTTTTGTCATGCGTCTTCCCCGGTGAGTGACAGAAGGCTTCACCCTACCCAGCGCCAGCGGGAGCGATAAGCGCACCAAGGAGGTATTTTCGTTGTACCTCCAAAGGATGAATGGCCGCACCGGCACGGGCTTGCACGGCCCCATCGAAGGGCTGGATGGCACGCCATAGGGGGAATGGATGAGGCTCGCCGACACAAGGTGCGACCTCGGCGCAGTCATTCGCGACTGTTACGCCCGCTGCAACAGTGATTGTCATGAAGCGCACTGTTTCAGGGCGCGACAATTCCCTATCCTGGCCTGGCTTTCAGGGGAATCGCTCGGAGGGTCAAAGCTTCGGGAGAGGTTCGGGCATCGAGTCATCGACTCTGCGCTGAAGGCGGTTGCGGCCAGTGCGGCCGCCCCGGTTTCGACATCGGCTCGCCGGCGAACCGATGGTCACCTGCTTCACTGACGTTGATTTATCGCTCCTTGATCAAACGTCTTTCCTTGGCCGCTGTGATTACAGCGGCCTTTTTTATGGCCGGCGTTCGCTCACCGGCGACGCCTGTCAGCCGCTGTATTTTTGCAGGTTCGCCATCATCTGTTGCAGGGACTCGGGGGTATCCGCGGGGTGCACAGCATTGTCGAAGTCGCAGATCTTCTGCCAGTTGGCCGCGACCTCGTCCACGCCGAAACCGTTGTGCGGATCGAAACCGACGCCCAGGCTGCGCTCCCAGCGGGTCTTGCCGATCCAGCCGCCACCGACCTCGAACAGGCCGGCGGTTTCCTCGCACTGCTCGCTGCCGAGGAACACCACCAGCGGGCTGATCAGTTCCGGCTTGAGCAGTTCGAACACCTGCGGCGGAATCAGCCCCTCGGTCATGCGGGTACCGCCGGTGGGCGCGATGGCATTGACCAGGATGTTGTTCTTGCGCCCCTCGATCGCCAGGGTGCGGGTCAGGCCATACAGCCCGAGTTTGGCCATGCCATAGTTGGACTGGCCGAAGTTGCCGTAGATGCCGGAGGTGGAGGCCGTGAAGATCACCCGGCCGTAGTTCTGCTCGCGCAGATGCGGCCAGGCGGCGCGGGTGACCTTGTAGGCACCCTCGACATGCACCCGGTAGACCAGGTCCCAGTCGGCGTCCTCCATCTTGAGGAAGGTCTTGTCGCGCAGGATGCCGGCGTTGTTCACCACCACGTCGACCCGACCGAAGGCATCCAGGGCGTTCTGCACGATCTTGTCGCCGTCGGTTACCGAATCGTGATTGGCCACGGCGGTGCCGCCAGCCTCGCGGATTTCCGCTACTACCCGGTCCGCTGCCGAGGCGCTGGCGCCCTCGCCGTGAGTCGAGCCACCCAGATCGTTGACCACCACCCGCGCACCGTGGCGGGCGAACAGCAACGCGTGGGCCCGCCCCAGGCCACCGCCGGCACCGGTGACGATCACCACTTTATCTTCGAAGCGCACAGACTCACTCATGACAGCTCTCCAGCCAGGGGCAATGGGATATAGAGCCTGAGTGTCGGACACGTGGCATCCGGTCACAATAAATACGGCTGGGGGTGAATGGTGCGCGATAAGGCAGAGGGATAGTCCGCGCCTCCCCGCTGGCATCAGCCCGGCCGATTCAGATCAGCATAGCCAGCAGTGGCGCGCAAAACAGGTTGAGCAGGCCGGTCAGGACCATCACCAGGCCGGCGACCGTACCCTCCTCGCCTCCGGCTTCACGGGCCCGGCTGACCCCGGCACCGTGCGCGCCGACGCCGAACAGCGCACCACGCGCCAGGCTGCTGCGCAATGGCAGCCACTTGAGCAGGACGCCACCGACCATCGCGCCGAACACCCCGGTGACCAGCACGAACACCGCCGTCAGGTCGGGTACACCGCCCAGATCACGGGCCAGCGGCATGGCGAAGGGCGTGGTGATCGAGCGCGGCACCAGCGACAGGGCCAAGGCACTGTCCAGCGACAGGGCACGGGCCAGCCCGTAGGAACTGCCGATGGAGGCCACGCTGCCGGCCAGCATGCCCAGCAACAGCGCCGGCCAATGGCGAACGAGCAGGCCACGCTGCTGCCAGATCGGCACCGCGAAGGCGACGGTGGCAGGCCCCAGTACCAGGACCAGCCAATGGGTGTCGCGCGAGTATTCGGCATAGGCGGTGTGCAACGGAACGGCGACCGCCAGCAGGATGATCGGCACCAGGATCAGCGGCGACAACAGGTAACGCCCCGTGCGTCGGTAGCTCCAGCGGCTGAAGGCATAGGCGCCCAGGGTCAACGCCAGCCAGAACAGCGACATCCACTCAAGCTTCACGGCGGCTGCTCCAGCGGCAGACCCATTCGACAGTGAATGCGGTCGAAAGCATCACCAGCAGGGTGCTGCACATGATCACCAGCAGGATCCGCCAACCGTCCTGGCGCAGCATGGCGCCATAGTCCAGCAGGCTCATCAGCGCCGGGATGAAGAACAGCAGCATCTCCGCCATCAGCCAGCCGGCGCCCAGTTGCAGCGCGGCCGGCTTGACCCGCCCCGAAGCGAACAGCAGCAACAGCAGCGCCAGCCCGATCACCCCGCCGGGAATCGGCCAGCCGGTCCAGGCCGCCACCTGACCGCCGAGCAGATAGAGGCCGCACAACACCGACAGTTCGGCAAGCAGGCGCGCGGTTTTTTTCAGCAGTGATCTGTTCATCGGATTCAGGCCCTCCCATGGCGAAAATTCTAGAGCCGGGCCTCCCATCCCAAAAGCGAATTGTTAGACTGACATCCATTCCAAATTGGAATTGGCCCATGGAATTCAAGCAACTGCGCAGTTTTGTCGAAGTGGTTCACCAGGGCGGCTTCACGCAGGCCGCCAAGACCCTGCACATCAGCCAGTCGGCGGTGAGCAAGCAGGTCGCCCAGTTGGAACACAGCCTCGGGGTCATGCTGCTGGACCGCCAGGGCCCGCAGGTGCTGCCGACCGCTGCAGGCCGGGTGGTATTGCAACGAGCCGAGGAGATGTTGCGCCTGCGCAACGGGCTGCTGCACGAACTCGATGACCTGAGCCAGTTGGCCCGGGGCGAGTTGCGCCTGGGGCTGCCGCAACTGGGCGGCGATACCTTGTTCGCCGGATTGTTCGCCGAGTATCGGCGACGCTATCCGAATATCGCCATCCAACTGCTCGAGGGCGGCAGCCTGAACATCGAACCGGCGGTGCTGAGTGGCGAGCTTGAGCTGGGTGCCGGTCTCACGCCGAGCAATCCGGCGTTCGACTGCCAGGCGTTCTGCGACGAGCCCCTGGATGTGCTGCTGGCAATCGACCATCCACTGGCCGAGGAAGGCTCGATTCGCCTGGAGCAACTGGCCGACACGCCCTTTCTGCTGTATCAGCGCAGTTTCGTGCTCAACCACCGGCTGATCCAGGCCTGCGAGCGGCTGGGGTTCACCCCCAGGGAAAGCGGGCGCAGCGGCCAGGCGGACTTCCTCGCGGCACTGGTGGCCGCCGGGCAAGGCGTGGCGCTGATGCCCAGCGTGGTCGCACGCTCGCTGGTGCGGCCCGGCGTGGTCCGCCTGAGCCTCAGTTCGCCCACCGACCTGCGCTGGGATATCGCCTTCATCTGGCGCCGTGGCGCCTATCTGTCACAAGCCGCGCAGGCCTGGCTGGCGCTGCTGCGCGAGCGGCCGGTCAACCTTTCAGTGCGCTGATGAACTCGGCCAGCCAGGGCTCGGCGTCGGTTTCAGGGGTGACCGTTTCGCTGGAGTCCAGGCGCAGCATCGGCTGGACCTCACGCAGGCCGAGTTCGGCGAACAGTTCGCGAAATTGTTCGCCGCCACCGCAGAAGGTGTCGCCATAACTCGAATCGCCGAGGGCGATCACCGCACCCGGCAGGCCGCGCCAGGCCGCTGGCAACTGATCGCGAATGGCGTAGTAGAGCGGCTGGATATTGTCCGGCAGCTCGCCCATGCCGGTCGTGGCGGTCACCGCCAGAAAGGCCTCGGGGGCGAACGCCTGGACGTCGGCCAGGCTCGCACGCGGGTCATGCCAGGCCTCGAGGCCGGCCTTGTCGAGGATCCGCTGGGCGTGACGGGCTACTTCTTCGGCGGTGCCGTAGACCGAGCCGGAAAGAATGGCGACTTTCATCAATCTCATCCTGGAGCTGTGTAAAGCCGGGGATATTACCAGATGAGAAATATTCCCACTGAAATTCCCTCCACACGTCCCGGCCGGCATTGACCCGCCGGGACATTCTCTTAAACTTGAATGGCGTGCCAATGGACTGTGGATTTCTCCGACAATGATCAATTCGAAATTGCTGCAACTTGTCATCGATGCCTCCAACGAAGGTATCGTGGTTGCGGAGCAGGAAGGCGAAGACAACATCCTGATCTACGCCAACCCCGCCTTCGAACGCCTTACCGGATACAGCAAGGAGGAAATTCTCTACCAGGACTGCCGTTTCCTGCAGTCCGGCGATCGCGACCAGCCGGCCCTGGCGCTGATTCGCGAAGCGTTGCGCACACGCCAGCCGTGCCGCCATATCATTCGCAACTATCGCAAGGATGGAACGCATTTCTGGAACGAACTGTCGATTTCGCCGGTGTTCAACGAAAGCGACCAACTGACCTATTTCGTCGGTGTGCAGAAGGATGTCACGGCCCAGGTGAAGGCCCAGCAACGGGCTGCCCAACTGGAGGCGCAACTGGCCGAGGTCAAGGCCCAACTCGAAGCCCTCCGGGCGACCAGTGGCGTCAACCAATGATGCAATCCGTTGTCTTATGCAGCGTCAGCCGCCTCAACCAGACCGCCTTGTTTTCTCGAGCCCGATCATGCCCCGCACTGCCCTTCTGACTCAGGACGAGTTGGATTTCATCCGGAACATGCAGCACAACCCGCAGCTCAACAAGCGCGACAATTCGTCGAGCCTGCTGGTCAACGGCGTGTCGCAGATCCGCGACCTGCTGACGAGGCTGGCGGCCCATGAGCAGGTCACCCTCCAGGCCAATTTCGAAAACCAGAAGATGAGTTTTCCGCTGCACCTGGTCGAGGACGAGTTCCATGCCCAGCACCTGCGCCTGGGCGTGCCGAGCATCTTCGAGGACGGTCCGCGGGTCCGGCCGTGGCGCCTGGCCCTGGCAACCCCGGTGTACCTGGAGAACGTCCGCGGCGAGCCTGGAGCACTGGCGGTCCGCGAGATTTCGTTCAAGGGGGTATTGCTGGAATTGCGCAATGGTCTCAAGCCGCCCCGGCAGTTCAACCAGTGGTTCAGCCCGTCAGGCTATGAACGTATCGCCCTGCAGGGACGTTTCGAGCGCGAAACCGAACAGGGCCTGTACGCCTACCGACTCAACCAGAGCAACCCGGACGAAATCCAGCGATTGCGCCAGTACATCCTGCAACAGCACCGCCTGGCGCACCCGGAATTTCACGCCTGAAGGCCTGCACGGCCGATCATCAGGTATCGAGCTTGCCGGCCAGCAACTGCTGAAGGCGCTGGCGCATCGACTGGCCGTCGTGCCCCAGGCAACCGATGCTGGTGCCTTCCAGCGTATCCTGCAGCAGATCCGAGGCATCGCCGGCCAGCATCACCGGGCACTCCACCGCCAGCGCCAGGCGGTTCAACCGCCGGGGCATGTCCGAGGCCGGTGAGCGGTTGGAGTACAACACCAGCGCCCGAGGCCGGGCCTTTTCACAGATCAGCGGCAACTCGTCGAACGGCTGCCCGATGGCCAGTACGCTGATCGGCCATTCGCCATTGCCCAGCAGCAGGCCAGCGACCAGCAGTTCCAGTTCGCGGCAATCGCCCGGCAAGGCGGCGAGAACGATCCGTTCGCCGGCGCCTCCCCTGACCGATTGCAACCGCTGCAACACCCGGCCACGCAGGAAGCTGTCGAGAAACAGCCATTCGCTGGTCTGGCCGTAGGCGTCGCACTGGGCACGCAACTCCTGCCAGAGCGGCATCAGGATATTCTGGAAGACCACCGTCAGCGGATAGCTGGAAAAAATCTGCCCGTACAGGCGCTCCAACGCCAGTTCGTCGAAGCGGCTGATGGCGCCGCCCAGTTGCAGTTGGCAGTTTTGCCAGTCCTCGAGCGGCAACGGCAACAACCGTTCAGTCTCGGGCACCCGCACCGCCGCCTGCTTCGCCAGCAGCTTGCCCACCTTGCTGACGGCCACCCCACGCTCGATCCAGCCGAGAATGCTGCGCACCGTCTCGATATCGCTCATGGCATAGAGACGATGCCCACTTTCGGTGCGTGTCGGCTGGATCAGGCCATAGCGCCGCTCCCAGGCACGCAGGGTCACCGGGTTCACACCGGTCAGGCGCGAAACCTCGCGGATGGGAAACAGCTCTTCCTGCTTCAGAGCCGGCAACGGCAGCTCGATCGCGTCACGTTCGCTGATGATAGACATGTTTTTCACATCAATGTGTAAAATTTTCCAGATATTCTAGCCTATACCGCACCCGTTTCTTCAAACATGAAACACTACGTTTAATACAACTTGTGCTTTTCCCGCAACAGGGAATGATTCTTGCACTACCTCCAGGTGCAGCCCAACACCCCGGCGCTGCATTTCGCAGTGGTCCTACCCGGACAGCCTGCCCGTCTTGTGGAGATACATGATGTCTACCTCACCCGTCACCATGATGGTGGCCCGTCGCGTCGCCGACGGCCGTTATCACGACATGCTCGCCTGGCTCCAGGAAGGCGAACAATTGGCTACCGACTTTCCCGGCTACCTGGGTTCCGGTGTACTCGCGCCACCTCCCGGCGACAACGAATTCCAGATGATTTTCCGCTTCAGCGACGCCGACACCCTGCACGCCTGGGAGCACTCCGCCTCGCGCAAGGCCTGGCTGGAACGCGGCGGCGACCTGTTCGCACGGCCTTCCGAACATCGTGTCAGCGGCCTGGAAGGCTGGTTCGGCAACACCGACCAGCGCCCGCCACGCTGGAAGCAGAGCGTGGCGATCTGGCTGGCATTCTTTCCGGTGTCGCTGCTGTTCAACTTCGTGCTGGGGCCCCTGCTGGCCGAGCTGGAACTGGTGCCGCGGATTCTCGTCAGCACCCTGATGCTGACACCGATGATGGTGTACTGCTTCATTCCCCTGTCGACCCGACTGCTCGCCGGCTGGCTGCACGGCACCCCGCCGCGGACGCTGCCGGGCACGGCGCCCACCCGCAGCCGCTGAGGCTGGCGCGGGCTCGCGGCATGGTTGTGGAAGGCGTGTGGCTGGTATAGTTTGACTCCAGTCACCCCTTCACAGCCTGCCGCGAGCCTTCGATGCCATCGTCCTCCGCCCCGATCCTGATCACTGGCGCCAGCCAGCGCGTCGGCCTGCATTGCGCAGAGCGGCTGTTGGCCGACGGCTGCCCGGTGATCGTCAGCTACCGCAGCGAGCGCCCGGGCCTGCAGAGCCTGCGGGAACAGGGCGCGATCACGCTGTTCGCCGACTTCGCCAGCGAAGCCGGCATCCTGGCCTTCATCGACAGCCTCAAGCAGCACGCCGACAGCCTGCGGGCGATCGTCCACAATGCTTCGGCGTGGCTGGCCGAGACCCCGGGAGACGAAAGCGAAGCCTTCACCCGGATGTTCGGCATCCACATGCTCGCGCCGTACCTGATCAACCTGCATTGCGCTGAGCTGCTGCGCCGTTCGCCACAGGCCGACATCATTCATATCAGCGATGACGTGACCCGCAAGGGCAGCAGCAAGCACATCGCCTACTGCGCCAGCAAGGCCGGGCTCGACAGCCTGACGCTGTCCTTCGCGGCCAAATACGCCCCGCGGATCAAGGTCAACGGCATCGCCCCGGCCCTGCTGATGTTCAACCCCGACGACGACGCGGCGTACCGCGCCAAGACCCTGGCCAAGTCGGCCATGGGCATCGAGCCCGGTGCCGAGGTGATCTACCAGAGCCTGCGCTATCTGCTGGACAATCCCTATGTCACCGGCACAACCTTGACCGTCAATGGCGGCCGGCACCTCAAGTAGGCCGCCCGCGAGGAAACCACGCAATGAGCGCATCACTGCCCGAGCATTACCGCGAGATCCTCCTCGGCCTGGGTGAAGACCCGGATCGCGAGGGTCTGCTGGATACCCCGAAACGGGCGGCCAAGGCCATGCAGTACCTGTGTCACGGCTATGCCGAAACCCTCGACGAGGTGGTCAACGGGGCGCTGTTCGCCTCGGACAACGACGAGATGGTGATCGTCAAGGACATCGAGCTGTACTCGTTGTGCGAACATCACCTGCTGCCGTTCATCGGCAAGGCCCACGTCGCCTACATACCGACCGGCAAGGTGCTGGGGTTGTCGAAGATCGCCCGGATCGTCGACATGTTCGCCCGGCGCCTGCAGATCCAGGAGAACCTGACCCGGGAAATCGCCGAGGCGATCCGGCAGGTAACCAGCGCTGCCGGGGTCGCGGTGGTGATCGAGGCGCAGCACATGTGCATGATGATGCGCGGCGTGGAAAAACAGAATTCGACCATGAACACCTCGGTGATGCTCGGCGCCTTCCGCGACTCGAACACCACCCGCATGGAGTTCCTGCAACTGATCGGACGGAGCAAGTAAATGCCACAACTTCAACCGGGAATGGCCCGGATCCGGGTCAAGGACCTGCGCCTGCGCACCTTCATCGGGATCAATGAGGAAGAGATCCTCAACAAGCAGGATGTGCTGATCAACCTGACCATCCTGTACGCCGCCCAGGAGGCGGTGCGTGACAACGATATCGATCATGCGCTGAATTACCGCACCATCACCAAGTCGATCATCCAGCACGTGGAGGGCAACCGCTTTGCCCTGCTCGAACGCATGACCCAGGAACTGCTGGACCTGGTGATGAGCAACCAGGCGGTGCTCTACGCCGAGGTCGAAGTCGACAAGCCGCACGCCCTGCGGTTCGCCGAGTCGGTATCGATCACCCTGGCGGCAAACCGCTGAAAACCTGAGCTGCCTGGCGCTAGCGGCGCCAGGCTCATATCATCGCGCCCTACGTTCCCCCAAGCACAGAGCCCATCATGACCGAGCAAGAACGCCTCGAACTCGAAGCCGCCGCCTTTCGCCGGCTGGTCGCCCACCTGGACAACCGCAAGGACGTGCAGAACATCGACCTGATGAACCTCGCCGGGTTCTGCCGCAACTGCCTGTCCAAGTGGTACAAGGCCGAAGCCGACGAGCGCCGGATCGAGCTGAGCCTCGACGAGGCCCGTGAAGTGGTCTACGGCATGCCTTACGCCGAGTGGAAAGCCCAATACCAGAAAGAAGCCAGTGCCGAACAACAGGCGGCATTCGCCAAAGGAAAACCCCATGACTGATCTAAACACCCTGCGCGCCAGCCTAGAGAGCGGCGAGCACGTCTTTGCCGACACCCTGGCCTTCATCGCCGCCGGCTACGACTACCAGCCACAGGCCTTCAACAATGGTGGCGTGGAAAATGCCGCCGGGCAGAACGAGGGCTCGTGCAAGACCCTGGGCCTGGCCCTGCTCGAAGGCCTGAGTGACCAGCAGGCGCTGCTGGCGTTTGGCGAGCATTACCGTTCGGTGCTGGCGACCCCTGAAGGCAGCGATCACGGCAACATCCGTGCGCTGATCAAGCACGGCCTGGCCGGCGTGAAGTTCACCGCGCAGCCGCTGACCCGGCGCTGAGGCTTTCGCGGATAAATCCCACAATGGTCCCGTCAGGCACCTATGTGGTGTGCGGCAGATGGCTCTTGTGGGAGCCGGATTTATCCGCGAACAAGTGCCACAGAACAGCATTGCCTGGCACAGATACAAAAAAACCGGCCAAGGGCCGGTTTTTTCATTTCAGGTTCACTCAGAACGATGCGTTCTGCAGACCGTCCAGGTAACGCTCGGTGTCCAGTGCCGCCATGCAGCCGGCGCCGGCCGAGGTGATCGCCTGGCGGTAGACATGGTCAGCCACGTCGCCCGCCGCGAAGATACCCTCGACGCTGGTGGCGGTCGCATTGCCTTCACGGCCGCCCTGCACCACCAGGTAGCCATCCTTCAGTTCCAGCTGGCCTTCGAACAGCGAAGTGTTCGGGGTGTGGCCGATCGCGATGAACACGCCGTCGACCTTGATCTCGTCGAAGCTGCCATCGTTGTTCTTCAGGCGGGCACCGGTCACGCCCATGTTGTCGCCAAGCACTTCGTCCAGGGTGGCGTTCAGCTTGAGGATGATCTTGCCTTCGGCGACACGGGCGTGCAGCTTGTCGATCAGGATCTTCTCGGCGCGGAAGGTGTCGCGACGGTGGATCAGGGTCACGGTGCTGGCGATGTTGGCCAGGTACAGCGCCTCTTCCACGGCGGTGTTGCCACCACCGACCACGGCGACCGGCTTGTTGCGGTAGAAGAAACCGTCGCAGGTCGCGCAGGCCGAAACGCCCTTGCCCATGAAGGCCTCTTCCGAAGGCAGGCCCAGGTAGCGGGCGCTGGCGCCGGTGGCGATGATCAGGGCGTCGCAGGTGAAGGTGCCGCTATCGCCGACCAGGGTGTAGGGCTTCTTGGCGAAGTCCACCGCGTTGATGTGGTCGAAGACGATTTCGGTTTCGAAACGCTCGGCGTGTTCGCGCATGCGCTCCATCAGCGCCGGGCCGGTCAGGCCGTGCACGTCACCGGGCCAGTTGTCGACTTCGGTGGTGGTGGTCAGTTGGCCGCCGGCCTGCATGCCGGTGATCAGCAGCGGCTTGAGGTTGGCCCGAGCCGCATAGACCGCAGCACTGTAACCGGCAGGGCCGGAACCGAGAATAATCACTCGCGAATGACGTACTTCAGACATGACTCACTCCTGTCGACCGCCCGTATGGCACCGGGACGGAACGCCGGCGAACCGGCTGGAATAAAAAAGGACTGCGAAAGCGCTTGGGGAAGGCTTGTAGCACACAGTCCTGAAAAATAATGTTGTGCAGCGTAACGAGGGGGCAAAGATTAAGGAAATACGCAATAACAATCCAGCTCATAGCAGGTCTCTATCCATAGGGACGTTCTGCCCGATCCCTTTGTTACCTTAAATGTCGACGCTTTCACCGCCTGTGCAAAGCCGGTAAGGTCGGCGCGTTTTCACCTGCTTCGGAGCCCGTTATGCCCGCACCCGTGATGTCCGGCCCACACTACCTGCGCGAGGGCCTCAAACTGGTCCTGAGCCCGGGGCTGCGCCTGTTTGTCCTGCTGCCGCTGCTGGTCAACCTGGTGCTGTTCGTCGGGCTGATCTATTTCGCCGGCCATGAGTTCAGCCTCTGGGTCGATCACCTGATGCCGACCCTGCCCGGCTGGCTGAGCTTTCTCAACTACATCCTCTGGCCGCTGTTCGTGGTGCTGGTGATCCTGATGGTGTTCTTCACCTTCACGATGCTGGCCAACATCATCGCCTCGCCGTTCAACGGTTTTCTTGCGGAAAAGGTCGAGGTGGTGGTGCGCGGCAATGACAACTTCCCAGCCTTCAGCTGGGGCGAACTGCTGGCGATGGTGCCACGGACCCTGGCCCGGGAAATGCGCAAGCTGGGCTATTTCCTGCCACGGGCCATCGGGCTGTTCATCCTGTCGTTCATCCCGGTGGTGAATATCGTCGCCGCCCCGCTGTGGCTGCTGTTCGGGGTCTGGATGATGGCGATCCAGTACATCGATTATCCGGCGGACAACCACAAGATGAGCTGGCAGGACATGCTCGCCTGGCTGCGCAGCAAGCGCTGGCAGAGCATGAGCTTCGGTGGCAGCGTCTACCTGGCGCTGCTGATTCCGGTGGTCAACCTGCTGATGATGCCGGCGGCGATTGCCGGGGCAACGCTGTTCTGGGTACGGGAACGCGGGGATGAGGCACTGGCGCCGGTTGCACGCTGACGCCAGGCCAGTCACATGGCACCGGGCCAGTCATCGGCCCGGTGCTCATTTCAGCTCGGGAGTGCAAAGATGCCGATCAGGGCGAGCACCCAGACGATACCGCCGAGCACGATAACCAGGTAATTGAGCGGGCTGAAGCTGGCGTTGCTGTCACCCTCGACATCACCGCTGGCAAAATTGATCGCCTGCTGGCCCTGCCAGGTGACGAAGACCTGGGCAAACACCCAGAAGGTGCTGAGCACCACCAGGAGCGAGCCGCCGATATTCTTCCTGACCAGCATCTCCAGCACGTTGCCGAGTACCGCGAAGACCACGAACAGGGTCGCCCAGAGCGAGGCATCCCAGCGATAGCCGCGGCCGCTGGCCAGGATGCTCTTTTCGACATGGCGATACAGCGCGTGGACAAAAAAGATCGCGAACAGCCCGCGGGCAGCCGGCCAGATATCCAGTTGGGTCGATGCCTTGTACTGGCTCCAGTTCTTGTAGGACCAGTAGATCTGGTAAATCCCCAGGCTGAAGATGAACAGCAGGAAGAACTTGGTTTTCGAAACCACGTAGAAGCGGCCGATGGCCTCGCTGCGCGGTGCATTCAGGTCCGCCTGGGGCGGCGCATAGATATTGTCGGTCACGGGATCTCCTTGAACGTGGTGGACGCCTGATGATAACGAGCCAGTGACCCGGATATCGAGGACGCGAAGGGCAGTCTGGAGCCTCCGTCACAAATCCATCACCCAAATGCCACAACCCCGCAACGGGCCCGGGTGAATACTGCAACCATGACGACAGCTCTGCATATCACCCTGATCACCGAAACCTTCCCACCCGAAATCAACGGCGTGGCCAATACCCTTGGCCGCCTGTGCGAGGGTTTGCGCGCCCGGGGTCACCAGATCGAGCTGGTGCGCCCGCGCCAGAGCTGCGACCAGACCCGTCCCAGTGACACCGAACTGTTGCTGTGTCGCGGCTGGCCACTGCCGGGCTATCCGGGCCTGCAATGGGGTCAGTCGTCGATGCACAAGCTGTTGCGCCGCTGGAAACGCCAGCGCCCGGACGTGCTGTACATCGCCACCGAAGGGCCCCTGGGCCTCTCCGCGTTGCGCGCGGCACGCCGCCTGGGAATCTCCGTGGTCAGCGGTTTCCACACCAATTTCCAGCAATACTCCCACCAGTACGGCCTGGGGATGCTGACGCGCTTGCTGACCCATTACCTGCGCTGGTTCCACAACCGCTCCAAGCTGACCCTGGTGCCCAGTGTCAGCCAGCGCCTGGAACTGGAGCGGCGGCACTTCGAACGCCTGGAACTGCTGTCGCGGGGCGTCGACAGCCAACTGTTCCACCCGGCCAAGCGGCAGCATGCACTGCGGGAAAGTTGGGGGTTGGCGCAGGACGATATCGCCGTGATGTATGTCGGACGGCTGGCGACCGAGAAGAACCTCGGCCTGCTGGGCCGTACCTTCCAGGCCCTGCAGACGACTTATCCACAACGGACGCTGAAGCTGATCGTGGTTGGCGACGGTCCACTGCGCGCCACGCTGGAGAAGGAACTGCCCGGGGCGATTTTCTGCGGCACCCAGCGTGGCGAGACCCTGGCGGCGCACTATGCCAGCGGCGACCTGTTCGTGTTTCCCAGCCTGACCGAAACCTTCGGCAATGTGGTGCTCGAAGCGCTGGCCTCGGGTTTGGCGGTGGTCGCCTATGACCAGGCGGCGGCGGCCCAGCATATCCGCCATGGCTACAACGGCGTGCTGGCGATGCCCGGCGATGAGGAGGCCTTTCGTGACGCCGCCTGCTGGCTGCTCGAAGGCGGGGAAACCCTGCGTAACGTGCGCCTGAACGCGCGCCAGCATGCCAGCCGGCAGAGCTGGGGGGCGATCGTCGAACAGTTCGAGATGCAGTTGCGCGGCGCCTGCGAAGCGGAACAGGGGACGCCCCATGCGCCCCCGGTTCCGCGATAGCCCTCAGACCAGGCTGGCCAGGGCCTCGCGGCTGAACGGCAGGATGTCCTGCTCGCGCCCGTCGCGCACTTTCACCGCCCAGTCCGGATCGACCAGCAACGCACGGCCCACCGCCACCAGGTCGAACTCATCGTTGTTCAGGCGCTCCAGCAGCTTTTCCAGGCTGGCCGGCTGGGCCACCTTGTCGGTATTGACCATGAACTGCAGGAATTCGCCATCCAGGCCGACGCTGCCCACGGTGATGGTCGGCTTGCCGGTCAGCTTGCGGGTCCAGCCGGCCAGGTTGAGTGTCGAACCCTCGAACTCCGGCTCCCAGAAACGTCGGGTGGAGCAGTGGAAGATATCCACGCCGGCATCGGCCAACGGCTTGAGGAACTCACCCAGCGCCTCCGGTGTCTGCACCAGACGCGCGGTGTAGTCCTGCTGCTTCCACTGGGAGAAGCGGAAGATGATCGGAAAGCCCGGGCCGACGGCGGCGCGTACGGCCTGGATCAGCTCGATGGCCAAGCGCGAACGGTTGGCCAGGCTGCCGCCGTATTCGTCGCTGCGCTGGTTGCTGCCTTCCCAGAAGAACTGGTCGATCAGGTAGCCGTGGGCGCCGTGGATCTCGACACCGTCCATGCCGATGGCCTTGGCATCCTTCGCCGCCTGGGCGAACGCGGCGATCACGTCCTGAATGTCCTGGTGGGTCATGCCGTGGACCACCACCTGGCCGTCCTTGAGTTTTTCGCTCGGGCCGTAGCCGGGAACGCTGGCATCCGGCTCGGTACCCAGGCGCCGCACGTTACCCACGTGCCAGAGCTGCGGAACGATCCTGCCGCCTTCGGCGTGTACCGCCTCCACCACTTTCTTCCAGCCGGCCAGGGCCGCCTCGCCATAGAAATGCGGCACGTTCGGGTACCCGTTGGCCGCCGGGTGGCCGACGGTGGTGCCCTCGGTGACGATCAGGCCGACACCCGCCGCCGCCCGCTTGCGGTAGTACTCGATGACTTTCGAATTGGGCACGCCGCCTGGGGAAAACGAACGGGTCATCGGTGCCATCACCACCCGGGTCGGCAGTTCCAGGGCACCAAGGTGGAAAGGTTTGAACAAGGCTTGGACCGACATGGGTGGCACTCCACGGCTGAAGGGGAATTTATGATCAGGATAATATTCCGCCGTCAGCGCCACGCCCAGCACTATTGATCTGAGTGATCAAGCTCGAAAAGTGTGAGGAAACCGGCCGCACCCGAAAAACGCTGAACCCTGCAGGAGCGGGCTTGCCCGCGAAGGGGAGCGCAAGGCCGCCAAAAGCTTCACGGTCAAGCCAAAGCCCGCTCCCACTGGTCCGACCCAGGCAGTCCGGCTGTCACGGACCGGTATCAGGCCAACGCCTTCTCGATGGCCTGGATCACCGCCGGATCATCCGGCGCCGTACGCGGCGAGAAACGCGCCAGCACGCGCCCGTCCTTGCCCATCAGGAACTTCTCGAAGTTCCAGGTGATGTCACCGGGAAACTCGGCCCCCTCGCCCGCCAGCAGCCGATAGAGCTGATGACGATCATGGCCGTTGACTTCCAGCTTGCGGCTCAACGGAAAGGTCACCCCGTAGTTGAGGCTGCAGAACTCGCGAATCTCGTCTTCGGAACCCGGCTCCTGGCCGGCGAACTGGTTGCACGGCACGCCCAGCACCGTGAATCCCTGGCCCTTGTACTGCTGGTAGAGGTTTTCCAGTGCCGCGTACTGCGGCGTCAGGCCACATTTGGAGGCGACATTGACCACCAGCACGACATGCCCCTTGAAGGGAGCGAGAGGCAGGTCCTGGCCGTCCAGCGCCACCAGCGTAAGGTCGTGAAAAGCACTCATGGCGAACTCCCGATAATCCCCTGTTACGTCCCGACATTGTTGCCCGACACCACGACCGGTTTCCAGCGACGAAACCGCGGCGGACTAAAAAGGCGCCCGTGGGCGCCTTCCTACAACCAGAGCTTAGCAGCAGAACTCAGTGGTGATGGCCGCCTTCGCCATGGATGTGACCATGGGCGACTTCTTCCTGGCTCGCGTCACGGATGTTGACGACCTTGACCTTGAAGTTCAGGCGCTGGCCAGCCAGCGGGTGGTTGCCGTCGACGGTGACGTCGTCGCCGTCCAGGTCACGGATGGTGACGATCTGCATCTGGCCATCCGGAGCGGAAGCGTGGAACTGCATGCCCACTTCCAGCTCGTCGACGCCTTCGAACATGCTGCGGCTCAGGGTGCTGACCAGTTCAGCGGAGTATTCGCCGTAGGCATCTTCAGGCTCGACGGTGACGTTCAGTTCGTCACCCACGGCCTTGCCTTCCAGGGCCTTTTCCAGGCCTGGAATGATGTTGCCTGCACCTTGCAGGTACACCAGCGGCGCGCCGCCGGCAGAGCTGTCGATGACCTCACCAGCGTCGTTGGTCAGGGTATAGTCGATGGACACAGCCTTATTGGCGGCGATCAGCATGGGGCGAGACCTTTTGCAGAAGAATGAAGAACGGACAAGTCTAAACAAGGATTCGTCCGAAAGCGAACGGAACCCGGACGGACGGGTTGAACCAACCCCATCTTTCATCCTCGGTTTCCATCAGGACGAGGACGGCCACTGGGTCGCCGAACTGTCCTGCGGCCACACCCAGCACCTGCGCCACCAGCCGCCGTGGCAGTCGCGTGCCTGGGTGCAGGACCCGACGCAGCGTTCGGCGCGAATCGGCCAGCCCTTTGAATGTGGTTGGTGCGCACAGGGCTCGGTTAGCGCTAACCTTGGCGTCTGAACATCGCAGGGGATCAACCATCGGTCCCCGCAGTTGCGCTCCACAAGAGACTACGCATGCAAACTTTCTTTATCGCGCCCACCGATTTCGGCGTGGGCCTGACCTCGATCAGCCTCGGGCTGGTCCGCACGCTGGAACGCGCCGGCCTGAAGGTCGGCTTCTTCAAGCCCATCGCCCAGCCGCATCCGGGTGATACCGGGCCGGAACGCTCGACCGAACTGGTGGCCCGTACCCATGGGCTCAAGCCCCCCCAGCCACTGGGCCTGGCCCATGTCGAGCGGATGCTCGGTGACGGCCAGCTCGACGAACTGCTGGAAGAAATCATCACCCTCTACCAGCAGGCCGCAATCGGCAAGGACGTGCTGGTGGTCGAGGGCATGGTCCCGACCCGCAGCGCCAGCTATGCCGCGCGGGTCAACCTGCACCTGGCGAAAAGCCTGGACGCCGAGGTGATCCTGGTCTCGGCACCGGAAAACGAAGTGCTGACCGAACTGTCCGGCCGGGTCGAGTTGCAGGCGCAACTGTTTGGCGGCCCGAAGGACCCCAAGGTTCTCGGCGTGATCCTCAACAAGGTGCGCACCGACGAGAGCATGGAAGCCTTTGCCGCCCGTCTCAAGGAACACTCGCCGCTGTTGCGCAGCGGCGACTTCCGCCTGCTCGGCTGCATTCCGTACCAGCCGGAACTCAACGCACCGCGGACCCGCGACGTCGCCGAACTGCTGGGCGCCCAGGTGCTCAATGCCGGCGACTACGAAACCCGGCGCATGTCGAAGATCATCCTCTGTGCCCGTACCGTCCTCAACACCCTGCAACTGCTCAAGCCGGGCGTGCTGGTGGTGACCCCCGGCGACCGCGACGACATCATCCTCGCCGTCAGCCTGGCGGCACTCAACGGCGTGCCGCTGGCCGGCCTGCTGCTGACCAGCGACACCAAGCCCGACCCGCGGCTGATGGAACTCTGCCGCGGCGCCCTGCAGGCCGGCCTGCCGGTGCTGTCGGTGAGCACCGGCTCCTACGACACCGCCAACCAGCTCAACAGCCTGAACAAGGAAATCCCGGTCGATGACCGCGAGCGGGCGGAAATCATCACCGATTTCGTCGCCAGCCACCTCGATGCCCAGTGGCTGCACCAGCGCTGCGGCACCCCGCGGGAAATGCGCCTGACGCCGGCGGTGTTCCGCTATCAACTGATCCAGCGCGCCCAGCAGGCCAACAAGCGCATCGTCCTGCCCGAAGGCAGCGAGCCGCTGACCGTCCAGGCCGCGGCGATCTGCCAGGCGCGGGGCATCGCCCGTTGCGTGCTGCTGGCCAGGCCGGCGGATGTCGAGGCGGTGGCCAAGGCCCACGGTTTCGAGCTGCCGCCGGGGCTGGAGATTCTCGACCCGGACGAGATTCGCGGACGTTATGCCGAGCCGATGGTGGCCCTGCGCAAGAACAAGAGCCTCAACACGCCGATGGCCGAGCAGCAACTGGAAGACCCGGTGGTGATCGGCACCATGATGCTGGCGCTGGACGAGGTCGATGGCCTGGTTTCCGGGGTGATCCACTCCACCGCCAACACCATCCGCCCGGCCCTGCAACTGATCAAGACCGCGCCGGGCTGCAGCCTGGTGTCGTCGGTGTTCTTCATGCTGTTCCCCGAGCAGGTGCTGGTCTACGGCGACTGCGTGATGAACCCGCACCCCTCCGCCACGGAGCTTGCGGAAATCGCCCTGCAGAGCGCCGACTCGGCCCAGGCGTTCGGCATCGCCCCGCGGGTGGCGATGATCAGCTATTCCAGTGGCGAATCGGCCAGCGGCGAGGAAGTGGAGAAGGTCCGCGAGGCCACGCTGCTGGCCCACGAAGCCCAGCGCGACCTGCTGATCGACGGCCCGCTGCAATATGACGCCGCCGCCAACGAAAACGTCGCCCGGCAACTGGCGCCCAACAGTCAGGTCGCCGGCCGCGCCACGGTGTTCGTGTTCCCCGACCTGAACACCGGCAACACCACCCACAAGGCCGTGCAACGCAGTGCCGACTGCGTCAGCCTGGGGCCGATGCTGCAAGGCCTGCGCAAGCCGGTCAACGACCTGCCGCGCGGCGCCCAGGTCGATGACATCGTCTACACCATCGCCCTGACGGCCATTCAGGCCGCCAACCGACCTGTGGATATCTGAACCGGCTGCACGATCGCATCGACGTCCGCTACCCTCATGCCATAAGGCGTGAGGGCTGCGGCCGCTCGCTCAAACAAGAACGTATCCCTGAGAAAGACACCATGCTCGACTTCCTCCCGGCGCCCCTGCGCGGCCTGCTCGCCTCGCTGCTGCTGGCCCTCAACACCCTGCTGCTGTGCTCGTTCCTGTTCGGCGTGGCACTGTTCAAGGCCCTGCCCTTTGCCCTGACCCAGCGCTTGAGCCACTGGCTGATGAACCACACCCATGAGGCCTGGATCAGCAACAACAAGGCCTGGATGCAACTGGTCAGCAGGACCCGCTGGCACCTCAGCGGTCTGGACGGGCTGGACTACCAGCACTCCTACCTGGTCACCAGCAATCACCAGAGCTGGGTCGACATCCTGGTGTTGCAGTACGTGCTCAACCGGCGGATCCGCCCGCTGAAGTTCTTCCTCAAGCAGGAGCTGATCTGGGTCCCGGTGATCGGCCTGGCCTGGTGGGCCCTGGGCTTTCCCTTCATGAAGCGCTACTCGAAGGCCTACCTGGAAAAGCATCCGGAAAAGAAGGGCAAGGACCTGGAAACCACCCGCAAGACCTGCGCGAAATTTCGCAACAACCCTGTGGGTATCTTCAACTTCGCCGAAGGCACGCGCTTCACTGCCGGCAAGCATGCGCAACAGCAATCGCCATTCCGCTACCTGCTCAGGCCCAAGGCCGGCGGTATTGCCTTCGTGCTGGACGCGATGGGTGAGCAGCTGGAGTCCGTCGTCAATGTGACCATTCACTATCCGGCGGGACGGCCGGGGTTCTGGGACCTGCTGTGCGGCAAGGTGCGTGAGGTGGTGGTGCATTTCGAGGAACTACAGATCCCGGCGGCATTCATCGGCCGCAACTACGAACAGGATGCCGAGTACCGCCAGGCGTTCCAGGCCTGGATCAACCAGCTGTGGGCGGACAAGGATGCCTTGCTCGCGCGCCTGCACAGTGAGTACCCCGCCAAGGCCTGAGGTATCTGGGAGATCATCTTCGCGGGCAAGCCACGCTCCTACACGGGCGCGCCGTTTATCGAACAGATGTACGGCACAACCCTGTAGGAGCCGGACTTGCCCGCGAATGGGCCCGCAAGATCCCCCAAAACGCCTCAGAACTCTCCGACACCTCCCGTTCCCTTGCGCACCTCCAATCCCCAGTCCCCGCTGCTGTAGCTTGAGATCTTCTCAATATCTCGGAAGCCGCGAGGATGACGCACCGCTACAAAGCCAAGAACCTGCGCACCGGCCGCTATTCCGAACCCGGTCGGATCTACCTGCTGACTGCCGTACTGTCCGACCGCGAACCTCTGTTCAGCAAGTTCCACCTGGGCCGCCTGCTGGTACGGAGCTTCAGGACCGCGCAGGAAGAACACGCGTCCCTTTCCCTGGCCTGGGTGGTGATGCCGGACCATTTTCACTGGCTGGTCGAACTGCAGAAGGCCAGTCTCGGTGAGCTGATGGGCAAGACCAAATCCCGCACGGCGTTGGCGGTAAACCGGCGAATGCAGAGAGCCGGAGCGCTCTGGCAGAAAGGTTTTCATGACCGGGCGTTGCGTCGGGAGGAAGATTTGCGAGCGGCGGCACGCTATATCGTGGCTAATCCGTTGCGGGCGGGGTTGGTGGAGCGGATTGGGGATTATCCGCTTTGGGATGCCGTCTGGCTTTAATCTTGTAGTGGATTTGAGGACGCATTCGCGGGCAAGCCCGGCTGCTACAGGATTGTGTCGTGCCCCGTCCTGTGAACGACCATACAGGGTTGTGCCGTGCACCCGCCCTGTGAACGACCATACAGGGTTGTGCCATGCACCCGTCCTGTGAACGACGAAGCACTGTAGGAGCGTGGCTTGCCCGCGAAAGCGATCTGAAGGCCCATGAAAAAGCCCGCGACCAATCGCTCGGTCGCGGGCTTTTCAGTTGCCGGCGAGGCTTAGATCGCGCCGCGCTGACGCAGCAGATCCAGCACCTGCTTGACGCTGTCTTCCAGCGACAGGGCCTGGGTGTCGATCACCAGGTCGGCATTGAGCGGCACATCGTACGGGAAGGACTCGCCGGGGATGTTGTCGCCACCGGCCGCGTACAGGCCTTGTGGATCACGCTCGCGGCAGACCAGCGGCGAAGCCTGGACGTAGACGGTGACCAGGCGCTCGCCGCCGATCAGAGCCTTGGCCTGTTCACGGCCTTCGGCATCCGGCGCGACGAAGGCGGCCAGGGTCAGCAGGCCGGCTTCGTTGAACTGGCGCGCCACGTGGGCGGCACGGCGCCAATTTTCGGTACGGCCGGCACGGTCCTGCGGCAGTCCCTTGTTCAGGTCGTGGCGCAGGTTCTGGCCATCCAGGACGAACACCGCACGGCCCATGTCGAACAGCTTGCGCTCCACGGCATAGGCCAGGGTGCTCTTGCCCGCGCCGGAAAGGCCGGTGAACAGCACGGTCGCCGGTTGCTGGCCGAAACGCTGGGCACGCTCTTCGGTCGCGACATGGGCCAGCTTGCCATGGTGGGTGGCACTGCCATGGGCCAGCGGCTGGGCGACGATCATGCCGGCGCCGACGGTGCCGTTGGTCAGGCGGTCGATGACGATGAACGCCCCGGTGGTGCGGTTGCTGTCGTAACCATCCAGAGCGATCGGTGCATCCAGGGCGATCTTGACCTTGCCGATCTCGTTCAGTTGCAGGGCACTGGCCGAGCCTTCTTCCAGGGTGTTCACATCGACCCGGTGGACGATGCTGGCAATCGAGCCCGGCACGTAGCTGGTGGCGCGCTTGATGTCGTATTTCTTGCCCGGCAGCATCGGCTCCTCGGCCATCCAGACCAGCATGGCCTCGAAGCTGTCGGTCACTGGCGGCACGTTGTCGGCATGCACCAGCAGGTCGCCACGGGAGATGTCGATCTCGTCTTCCATGGTCAGGGTGATGGCCTGGCCGGGACCCGCATGCTCCAGTTCGCCCTCGTAGGTGACGATGGACTTCACGCGGCTGCTCTTGCCCGACGGCAGGACCACGACCTCGTCGCCCTTCTTCACGATGCCGCTGGCCAGGGTGCCGGCGAAACCACGGAAGTTCAGGTTCGGCCGGTTGACGTACTGCACCGGGAAACGCAGGTCGGTGAGGTTGCGGTCGCCCGCCACTTCCACGGTCTCGAGGATTTCCATCAGCGACTGGCCGGTGTACCACGGCGAACGCTCGCTGCGGTTCACCACGTTGTCGCCCTTGAGCGCCGACATCGGCACGAAGTGCATGCTCGACGGCTTCATCTTCAGGCCTTCGGCGAACTTCAGGTAGTCGGCCTTGATCGACTCGAACACGCCCTGGTCGAAGTCCTTGAGGTCCATCTTGTTGATGGCGACGACGATGTGCTTGATGCCCAGCAGGGAGGCGATGAAGCTGTGGCGACGGGTCTGGGTCTGCACGCCGTAGCGGGCATCGACCAGGATGATCGCCAGGTCACAGGTGGAGGCACCGGTGGCCATGTTGCGGGTGTACTGCTCATGGCCGGGGGTGTCGGCGATGATGAACTTGCGCTTGGCGGTGGAGAAATAGCGGTAGGCCACATCGATGGTGATGCCCTGTTCGCGCTCGGCCTGCAGGCCGTCGACCAGCAGCGCCAGGTCGACGTCCTCACCGGTGGTGCCGACTTTCTTCGAATCGCGGGTGATGGCTTCCAGATGGTCTTCGTAGATCATCTTGGAGTCGTGCAGCAGGCGCCCGATCAGGGTGCTCTTGCCGTCATCGACATTGCCGCAGGTCAGGAAGCGCAGCAGTTCTTTACGTTCGTGCTGGCCCAGGTAGGCGAGGATGTCCTCGCTGATCAGATCGGATTGGTGCGACATGCTTAGACCCTAATTAGAAATAGCCCTGACGTTTCTTGTCTTCCATGGAACCGGCGCCATCGTGGTCGATGACCCGGCCCTGGCGCTCGGAAGTACGCGTCAGGAGCATTTCCTGAATGATGTCCGTGAGGGTTTCGGCCTCGGACTCCACCGCGCCCGTCAACGGGTAGCAGCCAAGGGTACGGAAACGCACCTTCTTCTTGACGATACGGGCCTTTTCCTCGTCGCTGAGGTGCTCGAGGATACGCTCGTCGTCGATCATGATCAGGGTGCCGTTCTTCTCGATGACTTCACGCTCGGCGGCGAAGTACAGCGGCACGATCGGGATGCCTTCGAGGTAGATGTATTGCCAGATGTCCAGCTCGGTCCAGTTCGACAACGGGAAGACACGGATCGACTCGCCCTTGTTGACCTTGCCGTTGTAGACGTTCCACAGCTCCGGACGCTGGTTCTTCGGATCCCAGCGGTGCTTGCTGTCGCGGAAGGAATACACGCGCTCCTTGGCGCGGGACTTCTCTTCGTCACGACGGGCGCCGCCGAAGGCCGCGTCGAAGCCATGCTTGTCCAGCGCCTGCTTGAGGCCCTGGGTCTTCATGATGTCGGTGTGCTTGGAGCTGCCGTGGGTAAACGGGTTGATGCCCTGCGCCACCCCTTCCGGGTTGACGTGGGTGATCAGGTCCAGGCCCATTTCCGCGACCATGCGATCACGGAACTTGTACATCTCCTGGAATTTCCACTGGGTGTCGACATGCATCACCGGAAACGGCAACTTGCCGGGGAAAAACGCCTTGCGGGCCAGGTGCAGCATTACGGCGGAATCTTTGCCGATGGAGTACAGCATCACCGGGTTGTCGAACTCGGCGGCCACCTCGCGGATGATGTGGATGCTTTCCGCCTCCAGCTGTTTCAGATGCGTCAGTTTGTCGACCATGGCTACTCACGAAAAGCGTTCTTGTGGACGGCCTGCGGGCCGTGTTCGAGCCAGGCATGCTAGCACAGCGACCTATTCTATTGATTAGGCCGGATAGATCGAAACGATATAAGAATATATCGCCTCGTTTGGCTGCCGTCCCTTTTCCGCAGGCCCGCCCGGCGGGCTCATATCGGGTTCGGGCAGTCGATGAACAGGTGTTCCAGGGCGAAGCGCCGTGCCAGGTAATCGCCCAGGGCCTGGACGCCATAACGCTCGGTCGCATGATGGCCGGCGGCGATGAAGCTGATGCCGTTCTCCCGGGCGCTGTGGAAGGTCTGCTCGGACGCCTCGCCGCTCAGGTACAGGTCGACCCCGGCCAGCACCGCCTGGTCGATATAGCCCTGGCCACCACCGGTGCACCAGCCGACCCGGCGGATCATCTCGTTGCCCTCGATCAGCAGCGGCTCACGCCCCAGCACGCCCTGGACCTTGTGGGCGAAGTCGCGCGGGGTCATCGGCTCGCCGAGGGAGCCGACCAGGCCGACCACTTTGGGATTCTCTGGGTCCAGCGGACCCTCGACGGTGATATCCAGCTGGCGGGCAAGCTGCACGTTGTTGCCGACTTCCGGGTGCAGATCCAGCGGCAGGTGGTAGGCCAGCAGACTGGTATCGTGCTTGAGCAGGGTTTTCAGCCGGCGCTGCTTCATCCCCACGACACAAGGGTCCTCGCCCTTCCAGAAGTAGCCATGATGCACCAGCACCAGATCGGCCTCGGCCTCCACCGCCGCATCGAGCAGCGCCTGGCTGGCGGTGACGCCGCTGACGATCCGACAGACCTGCGGCCGACCCTCCACCTGCAGGCCGTTGGGGCAGTAATCGGCGATTCGCGAAATACCGAGAAAGCGGTTCGCCTCCTCGACCAGGGTACTCAGGGCAACGGCCATAAAAACTCCTCAATATCCCATCCAGAGGCGCTCGCAGCCTCGTATAATGCGCGACATTATGGGCCGTCCCGGATGGCCTGCAACCTCCCAGGACGTGTTCAATGCTCAAGGCTCTGCGTTTTTTCGGCTGGCCGCTGGTGGTCGGCGTGCTGGCCGCTTTGCTGATTATCCAGCGTTACCCCCAGTGGGTCGGCCTGCCTGACCTGGATGTGAACCTGCAACAGGCCCCGCAGACCGCGACCATCCAGCAGGGTCCGGTGTCCTATGCCGATGCGGTGAACCTTGCTGCGCCGGCGGTGGCCAACCTGTACACCACCAAGATGGTCAACAAGAACAGCCATCCGCTGTTCGAAGACCCGCAGTTCCGGCGTTTCTTCGGCGACAACCTGCCCAAGCAGAAGCGCATGGAGTCCAGCCTGGGTTCGGCGGTGATCATGAGCAAGAGCGGTTACCTGCTGACCAACAACCACGTGACCGCCGGCGCCGACCAGATCGTCGTGGCGCTCAAGGACGGTCGCGAGACCCTGGCACGGGTGATCGGCAGCGATCCGGAAACCGACCTGGCGGTACTCAAGATCGACCTGCCGGACCTGCCATCGATCACCATCGGCAGCTCGGACAAGATCCGCATCGGCGACATCGCGCTGGCCATCGGCAACCCCTTCGGTGTCGGCCAGACCACCACCATGGGCATCATCAGCGCCACCGGGCGCAACCAGCTGGGCCTGAACAACTACGAAGACTTCATACAGACCGACGCGGCGATCAACCCCGGCAACTCCGGCGGCGCGCTGATCGATGCCAATGGCAACCTGACCGGAATCAACACGGCGATCTTCTCTAAATCCGGCGGCTCCCAGGGCATCGGCTTCGCGATCCCGATCAATCTGGCGGTCGAGGTGATGAAGGCGATCATCGAGCACGGCCAGGTGATCCGTGGCTGGCTGGGTATCGAAGTGCAGCCGCTGACCCAGGAACTGGCGGAGTCGTTCGGCCTCAGTGGACGTCCGGGCATCGTCGTGGCGGGTATTTTCCGTGACGGGCCGGCGCAGCGGGCCGGCCTGCAGCTGGGTGACGTGATCCTCAGTATCGACGGCGAACCGGCCAATGACGGGCGCAAGTCGATGAACCAGGTAGCGCGGATCAAACCGACCGACAAGGTGGCGATCCAGGTGCTGCGCAATGGCAAGGAGCTCAAGCTGACGGCAGAGATCGGCTTGCGTCCGCCACAGCAGACGGCGCCACAAGAAGAGGAATAGGCAAAGACGCCTGCCACCTGAGGGAGCGGCGTTCCATGGCAGTCCATTCTGTGGGAGCCGGATTTATCCGCGAAGCCTTTTAGCGTTCCTCAAGGACCCTTTCGCGGATAAATCCGACGCCCCCATAAATCATGCCGCCGCTCCCTCTATACGGCTACAAAGGATCAGGCGATCAAAGCTCGCCCAGAGCCTCGATCAGCGCCTGGTTCTGCTCCGGTGTACCGATGGTGATCCGCAGGAACTGAGCGATACGCTCCTGCTTGAAGTGACGCACGATCACCCCCTGTTCCCGTACCTTCGCTGCCAGTGCCGCGGCGTCGTGCTGCGGGTGCCGGGCGAAGATGAAGTTCGCCGCCGACGGTAGCACCTCGAACCCCTTGGCCTGCAGTTGCGCCACCAGCCGCTCACGGCTTTCGATGACCTGGCGACAGGTCTGCTCGAAATACGCCCGGTCCTCGAACGCCGCCGCCGCGCCGGCAATCGCCATGCGATCGAGCGGATAGGAGTTGAAGCTGTTCTTGACCCGCTCCAGCGCCTCGATCAGGTCCGGATGCCCGACCGCCAGGCCGACCCGCAGCCCCGCCAGGGAGCGCGACTTGGACAGGGTCTGGGTCACCAGCAGGTTCGGATAACGATCGATCAGGCGGATGGCCGTCTCGCCACCGAAGTCGATGTAGGCCTCATCGACCACCACCACCGAATCCGGGCTGCTCTGGAGAATCTGCTCCACCGCGTCCAGCGCCAGCAGGCAGCCGGTTGGCGCGTTCGGGTTGGGGAAGATGATCCCGCCGTTGGGCCGGGCATAGTCGGCCACGCGGATCTGGAACTGCTCGTCCAGCGCCAGCGCCTCGAAGTCGATCCCGTACAGGCCGCAGTAGACCGGATAGAAGCTGTAGCTGATATCCGGGAACAGCAGCGGCCGATCCTGCTGGAACAGGCCGTGGAAGATATGGGCCAGGACTTCGTCGGAACCGTTGCCGAGGAACACCTGGCTGGTCTGCACGCCGTAGTACTCGGCCACGGCCTGCTTGAGTCGGTCGCCGTTGGGGTCGGGATACAGGCGCAGGTTGTCGTTGACCTCGGCCTGCATCGCCGCCAGGGCCTTGGGCGACGGGCCGTAGGGGTTTTCGTTGGTATTGAGCTTGACCAGCTTGGTCAGCTTGGGCTGCTCACCCGGCACGTAGGGCACCAGGTCCTTGACGAATTTGCTCCAGAACTTGCTCATGCTTGTTTCCCCTTATTCCTGGTCTTCGGCGACGATCCGGTATTCCGCGCTGCGGGCATGGGCGCTCAACGACTCGCCGCGGGCTAGTACTGAAGCGGTCTTGCCCAATTCGGACGCACCCTGTTCGGAACAGAAGATGATCGACGAACGTTTCTGGAAGTCGTAGACCCCCAGCGGCGACGAGAAGCGCGCGGTGCCGGAGGTCGGCAGCACGTGGTTGGGACCGGCGCAGTAGTCCCCCAGGGCCTCTGAGGTATGACGGCCCATGAAGATCGCGCCGGCGTGGCGGATCTGCGGCAGCCAGGCCTGCGGGTCGGCAACCGACAGCTCCAGGTGTTCCGGCGCGATACGGTTGGCGACCTCGATCGCCTGTTGCATGTCGCGTACCTGGATCAACGCGCCGCGACCATTGATCGAGGTCTCGATGATCGGTGCACGGTCCATGGTCGGCAGCAGCTTGTCAATGCTCGCCGCGACACGGTCGAGGAACGCCGCATCGGGGCTGACCAGAATGGCTTGGGCATCTTCATCGTGCTCGGCCTGGGAGAACAGGTCCATGGCGATCCAGTCCGGATCGGTCTGGCCGTCACAGACCACCAGGATCTCCGAAGGACCGGCGATCATGTCGATGCCGACCTGGCCGAAGACATGGCGCTTGGCGGTGGCCACATAGATGTTGCCGGGGCCAACCACCTTGTCGACCTGCGGCACGCTCTCGGTACCGTAGGCCAGCGCCGCGACCGCCTGGGCGCCACCGATGGTGAACACCCGGTCGACACCGGCGACGCAGGCCGCCGCCAGGACCAGTTCGTTGACCTCGCCACGCGGGGTCGGCACCACCATCACCACCTCACCGACGCCGGCGACCTTGGCCGGAATCGCGTTCATCAACACCGAGGATGGGTAGGATGCCTTGCCGCCGGGCACGTACAGGCCGGCGCGATCCAGCGGCGTGACCTTCTGGCCCAGCACCGTGCCATCGGCCTCGGTGTAGCTCCAGGAGTCCTGTTTCTGCCGTTCGTGATAGCTGCGCACACGGGCGGCGGCCTTTTCCAGGGCTTCGCGCTGGGCCTGGGTGATGCGGGTCAGGGCCAGTTCCAGGCGCTCGCGCGGCAGGATCAGGTCGGCCATCGAGGCCGCCTCCAGGCCATCGAAGCGCTGGGTGAACTCGACCACGGCGGCATCGCCGCGCTCGCGCACCGCCTTGATGATATCCAGCACCCGCTGGTTGACCGAGTCATCGGACACGCTTTCCCAGCTCAGCAGATGATCCAGATGATGGGCGAAATCGGGATCGGCAGCGTTGAGTCGGCGAATGGCGGTGGACGTAGTCATAGCGAGGGCCTCAATAATTGGCGAATGCTTGGGAACAGCAAGTCTCAGGCGCCCGGTGGGCGCTGACGCTCAATAGCGATCACGCGCCCCAGACTACCAAGCCATCCGCGTGGGCACCTGAGAATTCCGGCTATGACACGGATAGATGGGCGCGGCTCAGGGCCGCGCATGTGTGTCAGCTACGGTGTCGCGACTCCACTGCCTTGCGCAGGGTGTCGATCAGGGACTGGATACGGGCGTGCTGCATCTTCATCGAGGCCTTGTTCACCACCAGGCGGGAGCTGATGGTCGCAATCAGTTCCTGGGGTTCCAGGCCGTTGGCCCGCAGGGTGTTGCCGGTGTCGACGACGTCGATGATCTTGTCGGCCAGGCCGATCAGCGGCGCCAGCTCCATCGAGCCATACAGCTTGATGATATCGACCTGACGGCCCTGCTCGGCGTAGTAGCGCTTGGCGACATTGACGAACTTGGTCGCCACCCGCAGCCGGCCCTTGGGCTCGACCGCACCGACGGCGCCAGCGGTCATCAGCTTGCAGCGGGCGATCTGCAGGTCCAGCGGCTCGTACAGTCCCTGGCCGCCGTACTCCATCAGCACATCCTTGCCGGCGACGCCGAGGTCGGCTGCACCATGCTCGACATAGGTCGGCACGTCGGTGGCACGAACGATCAGCAGGCGGACATCCTCCTGGGTCGTCGGAATGATCAGCTTGCGGCTCTTGTCCGGATTCTCGGTGGGCACGATACCCGCCTCGGCGAGCAACGGCAGGGTATCGTCGAGGATACGGCCCTTGGACAGTGCAATGGTCAGCATGGGGAAACCTAGGTCCTTCAATTCAGGATATTGCAACACTCTAACAGACCGAAGCGCATTCCCTGTAGGAGCCGGCTCGCTGGCGATCGCGATGGGTCAGTGACACACCGCGATCGCCAGCAAGCCGGCTCCAGCCAGGGCGGAGCCGGACCGTCACCCGCAATGGCTAGCCCGGAACGCGACGGATCTTGGCACCCAGCATCTGCAGCTTCTCTTCGATGCACTCGTAGCCACGGTCGATGTGGTAGATCCGGTCGATCAGGGTGTCGCCTTCGGCGGCCAGCGCCGAAATCACCAGGCTGGCCGACGCCCGCAGGTCGGTGGCCATGACCGGAGCACCCTTGAGGACTTCAGTGCCGGTGACGATCGCGGTGTTACCCTCGACCTGGATCCTGGCACCCATGCGGTGCAGTTCGTACACGTGCATGAAGCGGTTTTCGAAGATGGTCTCGATCACCGCGCCAGTGCCTTCGGCAATCGCGTTGAGGGAGATGAACTGGGCCTGCATGTCGGTCGGGAACGCCGGATACGGCGCGGTGCGCACGTTGACCGCCTTCGGCCGCTTGCCATGCATGTTCAGCTCGATCCAGTCCTCGCCGGTGGTGATGACCGCGCCGGATTCCTTGAGCTTTTCCAGGACCGCTTCGAGGATGGTCGGATCGGTATCCTTGACCTTGACCCGGCCACCGGTGACAGCGGCCGCCACCAGGTAGGTGCCGGTCTCGATGCGGTCAGGCATGACCTTGTAGTTCGCCGAATGCAGGCGCTCGACACCGTCGATGGTGATGGTGTCGGAGCCGGCGCCGGAAATCTTCGCGCCCATGGCATTGAGGAAGTTCGCCAGGTCGACCACTTCCGGTTCGCGCGCGGCGTTCTGCAGCACGCTGCGACCGCGGGCCAGGGCCGCGGCCATCATGATGTTCTCGGTACCGGTCACGGAGACGGTATCGAAGAAGAAGTTCGCGCCACGCAGGCCGCCTTCCGGCGCCTTGGCCTTGATGTAGCCGCCCTCGACGTCGATCACCGCGCCCATGGCTTCCAGGCCGCGGATGTGCAGGTCGACCGGACGCGAGCCGATGGCGCAGCCGCCCGGCAGGGCCACTTCGGCCTGACCGAAACGGGCAACCATCGGGCCCAGTACCAGGATCGACGCACGCATTGTCTTCACCAGCTCGTACGGCGCCACCAGGGTCTTGATGGTGCGCGGATCGATTTCCACGGCAAGCTTTTCGTCGATCACAGGCTCGATGCCCATGCGCCCGAACAGCTCGATCATGGTGGTGATGTCGTGCAGGTGCGGCAGGTTGGCCACGGTGACCGGGCCATCGCACAGCAAGGTGGCAGCCAGAATCGGCAGGGCGGAGTTCTTTGCCCCGGAGATGCGGATTTCGCCATCAAGACGAACGCCGCCGGTAATAATCAGTTTATCCATAGGAATCTCGACGCCAATTCAGGCTCAGGTGCGCTCGGCCCAGGCCGCGCTGCTGAAAAATTTCATGGTGACCGCATGGATGCTGCCATCGGCGATCCATGGGTTCAAATGCGCATAGATGCTCTGCTGACGCTTTACCGGGCTCAAGGCCGCCAGTTCGTCACTGATCACATTCAACTGGAAGTTGCAGCCCTGGCCCTCAACTTCAACCTGGGTTCCTGGCAGCTTTTCTTCAAGGAAGCTTTTTACTTCGGTGGCCTGCATGCTCAACCTCGATCGGCGCCCAACGCGCGCGGGTCGGTCATGATACAAAAAAGCCCCGCGCCTGCGAACCCCGCATGAGCAGGACTCTGACGGGGGGCTTCGAGCCTTGCGCCAATTATTGAACGCCCAGCAGTTCCGTCAGTTCGGAAACCTCGGCGATTTCGCGCATTTCCCGGGACATGCCCCGGATGCTGAAGGACTTGCCAAGCCTGGCCGCATCGCGCATGAAGGCCAGCAGCAGGGCCAGGCCGACGCTGCTGGACTTCTCCACCGCCGAACAATCGACCACCAGCGCCGCGGCGTCGCTCGACTCGATCAGCACCTGCCCCTGCTTGCGCAAGGCCGCGCCGGTACTGTAGTCGAGCACGCCGGCCAGGTGCAGTTCACCCGCCTCACCCAGGCGAATGCTGGCCTCACTCACCGCCGCTATCCTTCTGCGGGTTCTTCTCGGATTCGGCCTTGGCCTTCTCCACCTCACCCGCCCAGCCGTCGATGGTCTTGTCCAGGTTGTTGCCGTTGCGCTGCATCGCGTCAGCGAACTGGTCACGGAACAGCTTGCCGATGTTGATGCCGTTGATGATCACGTTGCGCAGTTTCCATTCGCCGTTGATCTTCTCAAGGGTGTAGGAAACCGGATAGATCGCGCCGTTGTTGCCCTTGACAGTCATGCCGACGCTGGTGCGGTCACCCGACTCGTCCTTGGGCGCATCGACGGTGATGCCCTGGTTGTTGTACTCGAGCAGCGCGTTTCCATAGAACTGGAACAGGCCACGCTTGAAGTTTTCCTGGAAGCGGGCCATCTGCTCGGGCGTTGCCTTGCGCGAGTACTTGACGGTCATGATGCTCTTGGAAATGCCTTCGGCGTCCACCACCGGGCCGACAATGGCGTTCAGCGAGTTGTAGAAGTCACCCGGGTTCTGCTTGTACTTCTCCCGGTTCGCCGCGAGATCGGCGAGCATCTTGTTGGTGGTGTCCTGCACCAGGTCGTGGGCAGAAGGAGCCGCCACGGCATTGCCCATCAGCGGCAACGCCGCAAGCAATACCAGCAGGCTACGGCGCAAGATAGAGATCATGGAAAAACTCCTCATTTGGCGTCTTTATTAACGGTATTGAGCAGGAATTTACCGATCAGATCTTCCAGTACCAGCGCCGACTGGGTGTCATGGATGGTTCCGCCATCCTTGAGCAGGGTGTCTTCCCCGCCCACGCTGATACCGATGTACTTCTCACCGAGCAAACCCGCGGTGAGGATGGACGCGGTCGAGTCAGTCGGCAGGTTGTTCACGCTCTTGTCGACTTGCATGGTCACCCGCCCCGTGAAGTTGTCGCGGTCCAGATCGATCGCCGTGACCTTGCCGATGGTCACACCGGCCATGGTCACCTTGGCTCTGACAGTCAAACCGGCGATATTGTCGAAGTACGCGTAAAGTTTATATGTTTCAGTATTTGCCGTAGGGGATAGCCCACTGACCCGCAATGCCAGCAACAGCAAAGCCAGGATGCCGGCCAGCAGGAAAAGGCCGACACCGATTTCCAGGGTGCGGTTTTGCATCAGAAATCTCCAAACATCAAGGCGGTCAGAATAAAGTCCAGGCCGAGTACTGCCAGGGAGGCATAGACCACGGTCTTGGTAGTGGCACGGCTGATCCCTTCCGAAGTGGGCTCGCAGTCGTAGCCTTGAAACACGGCAATCCAGGTCACCACGAAGGCGAACACGATGCTCTTGACAATCCCCTTCAGCACGTCGCCGTTGAAGGTCACGCTGTTCTGCATGTTGGCCCAGTAGGAGCCGTCGTAGACGCCCAGCCAGTCCACCGCCACCCACGAACCGCCCCAGATGCCGACCACGCTGAAGATCATCGCCAGCAGCGGCAGGGAAATGAAGCCGGCCCACAACCGGGGCGCGACGATGTACTTGAGCGGATCGACACCGATCATTTCCAGGCTGGAAAGCTGCTCGGTGGATTTCATGTTGCCGATTTCTGCGGTCAGGGCCGAGCCGGCACGGCCGGCGAACAGCAAGGCGGTGACCACCGGCCCCAGCTCGCGCAGCAGCGTCAGGGCGACCATCTGCCCCACCGCCTGCTCGGAACCGTAGCTGGACAGGATATTGAAGCCCTGCAGCGCCAGCACCATGCCAATGAAGATCCCGGATACGACGATGATCACCAGCGACATGACACCCACGGCGTGCAACTGCCTGACCAGCAGGCCGAAACCGCCGCCGATGCCGCCACGGCCGAACAGCACGTGAAACAGAAACAGCGTCGAACGCCCGAGCACCGCGAGCACGTCGATGCCCGAACGCCCGAACAGACGAATTCTCTCGATCAATGAATGCTTGCGCATCAGCGCTTCCCCAACAGATCTGCGCGGTAATCCGGCGCCGGGTAATGGAACGGCACGGGACCATCCGGATTGCCGGTCATGAACTGGCGAATGCGCGGGTTATCGGCATTCATCAGTTCTTCGGGCGTGCCCTGGCCCAGCACCTGCCCGTCCCCCACCACATACAGGTAGTCGGCGATGCTCGCGGTTTCCGCCAGGTCATGGGAGACGACGATGCTGGTGATGCCCAGGGCATCGTTGAGCAGGCGGATCAGCCGCACCAGCACGCCCATGGCGATCGGGTCCTGGCCGACGAACGGCTCGTCGTACATGAGGATCTGCGGATCCAGCGCGATCGCCCGTGCCAGGGCCACGCGCCGCTTCATGCCGCCGGAAAGCTCGTCGGGCATCAGGTCGACCGCGCCGCGCAGGCCAACGGCCTGCAGTTTCAGCAGGACGATGTCGCGAATCATCTCCTCCGGCAGCTCGGTGTGCACCCGCAGCGGAAAGGCGACGTTCTCGAAGACATCCAGATCGGTGAACAGCGCCCCGCTCTGGAACAGCACGCCCATGTGCTTGCGCGAGTCGAACAGGTCGCTGCGCGACAGCGCCGGCAGGTTCCGGCCGTTGACCCAGACCTCGCCGCTGTTGGGGCGCAACTGCGCGCCCATCAACCGCAACAGGGTGGTCTTGCCACATCCGGAGGGCCCCATGATGCCGGTGACCTTGCCCCGCGGAATGCGAATATCGACATTATTGAAGATGCTGCGCGCGCCGCGCTTGAAGGTAACCCCCTTCAGCTCGACCGCGTAGGCGTTATCGACGCTCATCTAGACTCCTTGCGATGCAGCCTCTGTCTCGGACACCAGGCCCCTGTAAAAAGAGGTGCGCACATCCTGAGCGGGCCGAACTGGTCGCGAACTATATCACTGCTGATACGAGCCGCCCAAGGCCGAAGCCGCGCTTGTTCAGGCGAGGGACAGTCGGTTTTGACACACACCCGAGCGAAAACTGACAGCCGCCTCCTACACCCACGGCGTAAAGAGCAACGATCAAGCGTGAGGGAATTGCTCATTACCGCTATAATCGCGCCTTTTCATCGGGCTATACGATTTCTGACATGAGCCAATCCAGCGACCTGATTCAATCGGCACAACGCACCATCCGCCTCGAAGTAGAAGCCGTGGAAGGCTTGTTGGCCCACATCGACGCAGATTTCGTACGCGCTTGCGAGATGATTCTGGCCAGCAAGGGCCGCGTGGTCGTGCTCGGCATGGGCAAGTCCGGGCACATCGGCAACAAGATCGCCGCGACCCTGGCGAGCACCGGCACCCCGGCCTTCTTCGTCCACCCGGCCGAAGCCAGCCACGGCGACATGGGCATGATCACCCGCGATGACGTCATCCTGGCCCTGTCGAACTCCGGCTCGACCTCGGAAATAGTCACCCTGCTGCCGCTGATCAAGCGCCTGGGCATCCAGCTGATCAGCCTGACCGGCAACCCGGACTCGCCGCTGGCCAAGGCCGCCGAAGTCAACCTCAACGCCCGCATCGAACACGAGGCCTGCCCGCTGAACCTGGCACCCACCTCGTCGACCACCGCAGCCCTGGTGATGGGCGATGCCCTGGCCGTCGCCCTGCTCGAAGCCCGTGGTTTCACCGCCGAAGACTTCGCGTTCTCCCATCCGGGCGGTGCCCTGGGGCGGCGCCTGCTGCTGAAAGTGGAAAACGTCATGCACGCCGGCGACGAGTTGCCACAGGTGCTGCGCGGTACCCTGCTGAAAAACGCGCTGATGGAAATGACTCGCAAGGGCCTGGGCATGACCGTGATCGTCGAAGCCGACGGTCGCCTCGCCGGGATCTTCACCGATGGCGACCTGCGTCGCACCCTGGATCGCACCATCGACATCCACAGCGCCCTGATCGAAGAGGTCATGACCCCTCACGGCAAGACCGCCCGGGCCGAGATGCTCGCCGCCGAGGCCCTGAAGATCATGGAAGACCATAAAATCAGCGCCCTGGTGGTGGTCGATGACGAGGATCGCCCGGTCGGCGCCTTGAACATGCACGACCTGCTGCGCGCCGGAGTAATGTAAATGAGCACTGATCTGCTGCAACGCGGCAAGAACATCAAGCTGGCGGTATTCGACGTCGACGGCGTCCTTACCGACGGTCGCCTGTACTTCCTCGAGGATGGCAGCGAGTTCAAGTCGTTCAGCACCCTGGACGGCCAGGGTATCAAGATGCTGATGGCGGCTGGCGTGCAAACCGCTATCATCAGCGGCCGCAAGACCGTGCTGGTCGAGCGACGCGCCAGGAACCTGGGCATCCCCCATGTGTTCCAGGGCCGCGAAGACAAGCTGGTGGTGCTTGACGCCCTGCTCGCCCAACTCGGCCTAGACTATGAACAGGTCGCCTATCTGGGCGACGACCTGCCTGACCTGCCGGTGATCCGCCGCGTCGGCCTGGGCATGGCCGTGGCCAATGCCGCGAGCTTCGTGCGCGAACACGCCCACGGCGTGACCCAGGCACGTGGCGGCGAGGGCGCCGCGCGCGAATTCTGCGAGCTGATCCTGCGCGCCCAGGACAGCCTTGAAGCGGCCCACGCCGCCTACCTGTAGAGCCTTTTATGCTGAACAAGAAGATTCGCAACATTCTGCTGTTCGGAGTCATTGCCGCCCTGTTCGCGGCCGTTGGCTACTGGAACATCAGCCCGGAACGCTTCCTGGAACAGACGGCCGCACCGGTGGACAACAATGCCATCGACTACTATGCGATCAATGCCCATAGCGTCCAGTACATGCCCGACGGCAAGGTGCAGTACGACATGACCGGTGACAAGGTCGAGCATCTCAAGGTTTCCGACGTCACCCTGGTGACCAAGCCGGACCTGCAGGTCTACCGCGGCACCGCGTTCCCCTGGCACGTCCAGAGCGAACGCGCCGAGGTCAACCCGGACGGCACCGAGGTCGAGCTGATCGACTCGGTGCGGGTCGCGCGCACCGACGAAAAACAGCGCCATGTCATCATTACCACGACCCGGATGACAGTATTCCCACAGAAGCAATATGCGCAGACCGAGCAAGCCGTTAGAATCGACGGCCCCAACGGCGTGACCACGGGCAAGGGCATGAAAGCCTATCTGGAAGAAAGCAGGATGCACCTGCTATCGAACGTAAGAGGACAGTATGAGTCTCGTTAAAACCCTCCCTATTTTGCTCAGCCTGGGCGCAGCACTGGGAAGCGTGAGCGCCTGGGCTCTGCCGAACGACAGCGAGCAGCCCATCCGCATTCAAGCTGACGACGCTCAACTGGATGACAAGCAGGGCATCGCCACCTACAAGGGCGACGTCATCATCACTCAGGGTTCGATGATCGTTAAGGGCAACACCGTGACGCTCACCCGGACCAAGGACGGCGCCATCGACGTGGTGACCTCCGTGGGCAACCTGGCCTACTTCGAGCAGAAGCAGAAAGCCACCGACCCGCAGCCGGTCCGCGGCTACGGCAAGACCATCCAGTACCATGCCCAGCAGAACCGCATCGTCCTGATCGACCAGGCCAAGGTGGTCAACGAAGGCAACACCACCGAAGGCGAGAAGATCGTCTACGACACGGTGAAACAGGTGGCAACCGCCGGTCGCGCCAACGGCAGCCCGATCACCACGCCGCGCCAGCGCATCGACATGGTTATCCAGCCGAAAAAGAAAACTGACGAGCACAAGGCCCAGTAATGGCAATTCTGAAAGCCCAGCATCTGGCCAAGGCCTATAAAAGTCGCCAGGTCGTGCGTGACGTCAGCCTGTCGATCGAAAGCGGACAGATCGTCGGCCTGCTCGGCCCCAACGGTGCTGGCAAGACCACCTGTTTCTACATGATCGTCGGCCTGGTCCAGGCCGACCAGGGTCGCGTGCTGATCGACGACCAGGACGTCAGCCACCAGCCGATGCACGGCCGCGCCCGCGCCGGGATCGGCTACCTGCCCCAGGAAGCCTCGATTTTCCGCAAGCTGTCGGTGGCCGACAACATCATGGCGATCCTCGAGACCCGCAAGGACCTCGACAAGGCCGCCCGTCGCAAGGAGCTGGAAAGCCTGCTGCAGGAATTCCATATCAGCCACATCCGTGACAACCTCGGCATGAGCCTGTCCGGTGGTGAACGACGCCGCGTGGAAATCGCCCGTGCCCTGGCCACCGCGCCGAAGTTCATCCTGCTGGACGAACCGTTCGCCGGTGTCGACCCGATTTCCGTGGGCGACATCAAGCAGATCATCCATCACCTCAAGGCCAAGGGCATCGGTGTACTGATCACCGACCACAACGTCCGCGAGACCCTGGATATCTGTGAGACCGCCTATATCGTCAACGATGGACAACTGATCGCCGAAGGCGATTCGCAAACCATCCTGGCCAACGAACTGGTCAAGGAAGTCTATCTGGGCCACGAGTTCCGCCTGTAAGCATCGGGGAACCCAATACCCGCCTGAGCGCATGAGTTTTCGATAAAAACCACCGCTTTTTCCGGCTTTTTATTGTTACAGCGCTCTAGGCAAACACTCCGGTTTCGGGCATATAATTTGCTTATGTTTGGCGCTCCGGCGCCCTGTAGTGGATGGCGCATGCGCGCCGGCAAATAAGGTGTTAAGCCCCTGCCATGAAACCATCGCTAGTCCTTAAAATGGGCCAGCAGCTGACGATGACGCCGCAGCTGCAACAGGCCATCCGCCTGCTCCAATTGTCGACCCTGGATCTTCAGCAGGAAATCCAGGAAGCCCTGGAATCCAATCCGATGCTCGAACGCCAGGAAGAAGGCGACGACTTCGATAACAGCGATCCAATGGCCGACAAGGCCGAGCAGAACACCACGCCCGAAATCCCGGAAACCTCCTACCAGCAGGAAACCGCCCCCACCGTCGACAACATCGACGAAGGCGAGTGGAGCGAACGCATTCCGAACGAACTCCCGGTCGACACCGCCTGGGAAGACGTCTACCAGACCAGCGCCAGCAGCCTGCCCGGCAACGATGACGACGAGTGGGACTTCACCACCCGCACTTCGGCCGGCGAAAGCCTGCAAAGCCACCTGCTGTGGCAACTGAACCTGGCTCCGATGTCCGACACCGATCGCCTGATCGCCGTGACCCTGATCGACTGCATCAACAACCAGGGCTACCTGGACGAGACCCTCGAAGAGATTCTCGAAGCGTTCGACCCGGAGCTGGACATCGAACTCGACGAGATCGAGGCCGTCCTGCATCGCATCCAGCAGTTCGAGCCCGCCGGCATCGGCGCGCGCAACCTCGGCGAATGCCTGCTGCTGCAACTGCGCCAGCTGCCGGCCAAGACCCCCTGGCTGAACGAGGCCAAGCGCCTGGTCACCGATTTCATCGACCTGCTGGGCAGCCGCGACTACAGTCAGTTGATGCGGCGCATGAAACTCAAGGAAGACGAACTGCGCCAGGTCATCGAACTGGTACAGAGCCTCAACCCGCGCCCCGGCTCGCAGATCGAGTCGACCGAAGCCGAGTACGTGGTCCCCGACGTGATCGTGCGCAAGGACAACGAACGCTGGCTGGTGGAACTGAACCAGGAATCGGTGCCACGCCTGCGGGTCAACCCGCAGTACGCCGGCTTCGTCCGCCGTGCCGACACCAGTGCCGACAACACCTTCATGCGCAACCAGTTGCAGGAGGCGCGCTGGTTCATCAAGAGCCTGCAGAGCCGCAACGAGACGCTGATGAAGGTCGCCACCCAGATCGTCGAGCATCAGCGCGGTTTCCTGGAGTACGGCGACGAGGCGATGAAGCCGCTGGTGCTGCACGACATCGCCGAAGCGGTGGGCATGCACGAGTCGACCATTTCCCGGGTCACCACCCAGAAATTCATGCATACCCCCCGCGGTATCTACGAACTGAAATACTTTTTCTCCAGCCACGTCAGCACTTCCGAAGGCGGCGAATGCTCGTCCACGGCGATCCGCGCGATCATCAAGAAACTGGTGGCGGCGGAAAATCAGAAAAAGCCGTTGAGTGACAGCAAGATCGCTGGTTTACTGGAGGCACAAGGCATTCAGGTCGCCCGTCGTACCGTCGCCAAGTACCGCGAGTCCCTCGGAATCGCGCCTTCCAGCGAACGGAAGCGGTTGATGTAACCGCCGGGCGTGCCACAGCGTTCCAGTGGCAAGCCATCAGGCTTGCCGCTTTATGCACTGGCAACGAAGGAGAAGCTGTATGCAAGTCAACATCAGTGGACACCAACTGGAAGTGACCGAACCACTGCGTGTCTATATCGGTGAAAAACTCGACCGATTGGAACGCCACTTCGACAAGATCACCAACGTACAGGTGACAATGGCCGTCGAGAAACTGAAGCAGAAAATCGAGGCCACTTTGCATATCCACGGCGGCGAGGTGGTTGCCAATGCAGAACATGACGACATGTATGCAGCAATCGACCTGCTGACCGACAAGCTCGACCGCCAACTGAAAAAGCACAAGGAAAAGAACCTGCACCTGCTCCAAGGTACGGGTCGTTAACACCCTCCCATGATTCGACTTGAAAATATCCTGACCCCCGGCCGTTCCCTGGTGAACGTGCCGGGCGGCAGTAAAAAGCGTGCACTCGAACAAATTGCCAACCTGATCAGCCGCGAAGTGCCCGATCTGGAGATGCAGGATGTCTACGAGAGCCTGATCGCCCGGGAAAAACTCGGCTCCACCGGCTTTGGCAATGGCATCGCCATCCCCCACTGCCGGCTCAAGGGCTGCGAAGCGCCCATCAGTGCCCTGATGCACCTGGACGCCCCTATCGATTTCGACGCCATCGACGGCGCCCCGGTCGACCTGCTGTTCGTGCTGCTGGTCCCGCAGGCTGCCACCGATGCGCACCTGGAACTGCTGCGGCAGATTGCCAGCATGCTGGACCGCAAGGAGGTGCGCGACCGCCTGCGTAGCGCACCAAGCAATGAAGCCCTGTATCAGGTTGTCCTGGACGTGCAGAACGGTCAGTAACCATGCGCTTGATCATCGTCAGCGGCCGCTCCGGCTCAGGTAAAAGCACCGCCCTCGACGTACTCGAGGACAGCGGCTATTACTGCATCGACAACCTGCCGGCCGGGTTGCTGCCGGAACTGGCCGAACGGGCGTTGATCCATACCGAGCTGGCGCAACCGCTGGTCGCCGTGTCCATCGACGCGCGCAACCTGCCCAGCCACCTGTCACGTTTCCCCGAACTGCTGGACGAAGTCCGCGGCCGACATATCCAGTGCGACGTGCTGTACCTGGATGCCGATGAGGAAACCCTGCTCAAGCGTTTCTCCGAGACCCGTCGACGCCACCCCCTGAGCAGCGCCAACCGCTCGTTGGCCGAAGCCATCCGCGACGAGAGCAACCTGCTGGGGCCGATTGCCGACCTGGCGGACCTCAAGGTCAACACCACCAATCTCAACCTCTACCAGTTGCGCGATACCATCAAGCTGCGGCTGCTGAACCAGCCGGAACCGGGCACCGCATTTCTGGTAGAATCGTTCGGCTTCAAGCGCGGCATGCCGGTGGACGCCGACCTGGTGTTCGACGTGCGCTGCCTGCCCAACCCGTATTGGAAACCGGAACTGCGCGAGCAGTCCGGGCTCGACCAGCCGGTAGCCGAATACCTCGCCGCACAGCCGGACGTCGAGGAGATGTTCCAGGACATTTCCAGCTACCTGCTCAAATGGTTGCCACGCTTCGCCGCCAGCAACCGTGCTTACGTCACCATTGCCATTGGCTGCACCGGCGGGCACCACCGCTCCGTCTACCTGACCGAGCGCCTGGGTCAGTTGTTGCAGCAGTCCCTGAAGAACGTCCAGGTCCGCCACCGCGACCTTAGCTGAAAGGATCACCATCGCGATGCCCGCTCTGGAAATCGAAATCATCAACAAGCTGGGCCTGCATGCCCGCGCTTCAGCGAAGTTCGTCGGCGTTGCCGGCCAGTATCCCTGCCAGATCCGGGTCGGGCGCACGCCCGAAAGCATGGTCGACGGCAAGAGCATCATGGCCATGATGATGCTGGCTGCGGGCAAGGGCACCCGGATCCACATAAAGACCGAAGGCGAACAGGAAGACGAGGCCATGGCGGCGTTGGTGGCGTTGATCAACAACTACTTCGACGAAGGCGAATAACCCCCCCTGCGGAGCGGGCAAGCCCGCTCCCCCATCAGCGGTGGGCAGCAGGCCTGCCTGCAGCGGATAACCTGCCGCTGATCAGGCACCCGCCAGCCAGCCGAACAACCGGGCAACGAGCAGCACCACTCCAGCCAGCAACAACAGCCAGCCAACTCCCTGGCGAAATCGCCGCCCTCTGCTCATTGCCACGGCATCTGTCTCCATCATCGGCTCTGGATCTTGTGGGTAGTCTGTCTTACGCCAGGGCCGCGAGATAACGCCGTTCGACTTCCGGCCAGTTGATCACGTTGTAGAAAGCATTGATGTATTCCGGGCGACGGTTCTGGTACAGCAGGTAATAGGCATGCTCCCAGACGTCCAGGCCGAGGATCGGCGTATTGCCGTTCATCAGCGGGCTGTCCTGGTTGCCACTGCTCTCGACCACCAGTTTTTTCTCCGGCGTCACGCTCAGCCACGCCCAGCCGCTGCCAAAACGCGTCAGCGCGGCCTTGGTGAAGGCTTCCTTGAACGCCTCGAAGCCGCCCAGTTGCTCGTCGATGGCTCGTCCTAGCGCCGCCTCCGGCTCGCCGCCCCCCAGCGGGCTCATCACCGCCCAGAACAGCGAGTGGTTGGCATGGCCGCCGCCATGGTTGATCACGGCCGGACGCATGTTCTCCGGCAACTGGCCAACCGCGGCCACCAGCGCCTCGACAGGCCAGTCGGCCCACTGCGATCCCTCGACAGCCGCATTGAGGTTGGTGACGTAGGTCTGGTGGTGCCTGGTGTAGTGGATCTCCATGGTCTTGGCATCGATATGCGGTTCCAGGGCGTCGTAGCTGTAGGGCAGCGCAGGCAAGGCGTAGGGCATTTCAATGAACTCCATGTTGATGACTCGACGGGACAGCGCCCGAGGAGGCCGTCCGGCTGTGCAGCAGGCGGCTGGTGCGGGGGTACTCGCCGTACTCGCTAATGAAGGCCAGCAGTTCGACGTAGGTTTTGCTGCTCTGGTGCAGCGCGGCCTCACGCAGCGCGACGGGAAGCCGAGTGTCCTGCATCGCCTGCAACAGGCGCTGGTGAATGGCGCACAGGTACTCGACGCTCTCTTCCGGCTGATTGAGGCGCAGGTGCAGGTCCGCCAGGTTGTGGTGGGAAATCACGCAGGCGGCCACCGCCTCCTCCGCATCCGGCCAGCGCTCGAACAACACCTGCGCCAGGGCCAGGGCCTGCAGGTAGTGCTCGCGGGCATCGACCAGCTCGCCAAGGTTGAAATAGCGATTGGCCCTTTCGATCGTGCGTCTCCAGTGTTCCATGACGAACCTCCAGACAATGCAGTGGATTACACGCCACCGGCCGTGAGCTTTTCCGGATCCAGCAGGGTTTCCAGTTGGCTACGGGGCAGATCGGTATGTTCGAGCGCCACCTCGATGATCGGCCGACCTTGCTGATAGGCCTTCTTGGCAATCTCGGCGGCTTTCTGGTAACCGATGATCGGGTTCAGCGCGGTGACCAGGATCGGGTTGCGCGACAGCGCCTCCTTGAGCTTGGCCTCGTTGACCTTGAAGCTGGCGATGGCCTTGTCGGCCAGCAGACGACTGGCATTGGCCAGCAGCTCGATGCTGCCCAGCAGGTTGTGGGCAATGATCGGCAGCATCACGTTCAGTTCGAAGTTGCCCGACTGGCCGGCCACGGCAATCGTCGCGTCGTTGCCGATCACCTGGGCGGCGACCATCGCGGTCGCTTCCGGAATCACCGGATTGACCTTGCCCGGCATGATCGACGAACCGGGCTGCAGGGCCTCCAGCTCGATCTCGGCCAGGCCGGCCAGCGGGCCGGAGTTCATCCAGCGCAGGTCGTTGGCGATCTTCATCAGCGACACCGCGGTGGTCTTCAACTGGCCGGAAACGGCGACCGCGGTATCCTGGGAGCCGATCAGGGCGAACAGGTTGCCACCTGGCGTGAACGGTACACGGGTCAAGGCGCTCAGTTGGCGACTGAACAGTTCGGCGAACTGTGGGTGCGCGTTGATCCCGGTACCCACCGCGGTACCGCCCTGGGCCAGGGATTGCAGGCTGGGCAGCAGGTTCTGCAGATGCAGGACGTTGGCCTTGAGCTGTGCCGCCCAGCCATCGAGCACCTGGCTCAGACGCACCGGCATGGCGTCCATCAGGTGGGTGCGACCGGTCTTGATGAACGGATGAACCTGCTCCGCCTTGGCCTCGGTGACCCGCACCAGGTGCGCCAGGGCCGGCAACAGTTGCTCGTGCAGGGCCAGTGCGGCGCTGACATGGATGGTGGTGGGGATGATGTCGTTGCTGCTTTGGCCGCAGTTGACATGGTCATTGGGGTTGACCGGCTCACCCAGCAGACGGCTGGCGAGGGTCGCGATCACCTCGTTGGCGTTCATGTTGGAGCTGGTGCCGGAGCCGGTCTGATAGATATCCACCGGGAAGTGCAGCATGAAATCGCCTTCGAGCAGGCCCTGGCAGGCATCGACGATGGCCTTGCCCTGGGCTGCGCTCAGTTGCCTGAGCTCGACGTTGGCCTGTGCCGCAGCCGCCTTGGCCAGGATCAGGGCACGAATGAACTGCGTCGGCATGCGCTGGTGGCTGATGGGGAAGTTGTCCACGGCACGCTGGGTCTGGGCGCCATACAGGGCCTCGGCCGGCACCTGCAGTTCGCCCATGCTGTCGCGTTCGATACGGGTATTACTCATCGGGAAATCCTTGCACCAGTTCAGTCAGGGGAATGGAAGGCAGCAGCGAGCAGTTCGCCAACTGCCAGGCAAAGCTTTGCCAGCGGCGCAGCCGGCAATTGCATAGCGCCTGGCGCTCCAGATCGCGCAACGGCCGCCAGGCCTGGTCCAGGCATAACGACCGCCAGTGCCAGGGCAACGCGGTATCGGTGGCCGTGTCGAGCAGCAGGCGAAAGGACGTTGCAGCGATGGTCCAGGGTGAAGTGGGTGTGCAACAGGCCAGGTAGCGGCCCTCGGCGAGGTAATGGTCGATCAGCCGGGGCTCGTCCGGCAGCAGTGCGCAGCGGATCTGGCGGCTCATCCAGCGCCAGCTGTCCAGATAGGGTTGCTCATGCAAGGCAGAACTCATGACCCAGGCTCATTCGATAATGAGATTTATTATTATACGATATTGATAATCAAAACAACGCTGACGAAGCGAGCCTGTCCCCCTCCTTGAGGGACAGGCTCGCTCAGGGTGGCGTCGGCACAAAAAAAGGCGCGTCGCTTGAGCGACGCGCCTTTTCGTTCGGGTTGCGGCGGTGGATCAGCTACCGGCGACAGTCATCCGCTCGATCAGCACCGAGCCGGTACGGATGTTGCTGCGCAGCTCGAGATCGCTGCCCACGGCGACGATCTGCTTGAACATGTCGCGCAGGTTGCCGGCAATGGTCACTTCCTGAACCGGGAACTGGATCTCGCCATTCTCCACCCAGAAACCGGCCGCTCCACGGGAATAGTCCCCGGTGACCATGTTCAGCCCATGCCCCATCAGCTCGGTCACCAACAGGCCGCGCCCCATTCGGCGAATCAGGGCATCCTGGTCCTCGATCCCATGGGTGACGAACAGGTTGTGCACGCCGCCGGCGTTGGCGGTGCTCGGCAGGCCGAGCTTGCGTCCCGAGTAGGTGCCCAGCACATAGGACACCAACGTGCCATTCTCGACGAACGGCTTGGCATAGGTCGCCAGGCCATCGCTGTCGAAGGCCGAACTGCTCATGGCCCGCATCAGGTGTGGACGCTCATCGATGGTCAGCCACTGCGGGAACAGCCGTTGCCCCAGCGCGCCCTCGAGGAACGACGACTTGCGATACAGGTTGCCGCCGGAAATCGCCGACAGGAAACTGCCGAACAACCCACCGGCCAGTTCCGCCGAAAACAGCACCGGCACTTCGCAGGTCGGCACCGGACGCGCGCCCAGGCGGCTGGCCGCCCGCTGCGCGGCCTTGCGGCCAATGCTGACAGCGTCGGCCAGCAGCTCGCCCTGGCGATTGACGTCGTACCAGTAGTCACGCTGCATCTGCCCATCGCCTTCGGCGATCATCACGCAGCTGAGGCTATGGCGCGTCGACGCCGAGCCGGCGATGAAACCGTGGCTGTTACCGTACACCCGGCAACCCTGGGACGTGCTCAGCGTGGTGCCGTCGGCGTTACGGATCCGACTGTCGGCGTCGAAGGCCGCCGCTTCACAGATCAGCGCCCGCTCGATCGCCTGCTCCGGGGTGATGTTCCATTCGTGGAACAGGTCGAAATCCTTGATTTGCTTGGCCATCAGGGCCGCATCGGCCAGCCCGGAGCACTCGTCCTCGGAGGTGTGCCTGGCGATGGCCAACGCCGCCGCGACGGTTTCGCGAATGGACTCGGCGCCACTGGCCGAAGTGCTGGCCGAGCCCTTGCGCTGCCCCACGTACAAGGTGATACCGAAGCCCTGGTCACGGTTGAACTCGACCGTTTCCACTTCCCGCTGGCGCACCGACGTCGACAGCCCCTGCTCCACGGACACCGCCACCTCACAGGCACTGGCCCCCTGGCGCCTGGCCTCGGCAAGAATCTGCTCGACCTGCTCCTGCAGGGCCGGCAAGGCCTGCGGGCCAACGCTTTGTGCTGCGCTCATGGTCTTCTCCACTCAGCTTTCTCCACTCAAATGCAGCTTTCAGTCACGCTCATCGAACGAGCGGGCCGGACAAGCGGCCCCCGACTGGTTATCATGGCGGCGTTTCTTTGCGGACTGCCACCATGGTTGATTCTTACGACGACTCCCTCGATGGGGAGAAAAGCAAATCCCAGGTCAAACGCGAGCTGCATGCTCTGGTTGATCTCGGTGAGCGACTGACCACACTCAAGCCTGACCTGCTGGCAAAACTGCCACTGACCGACGGCTTGCGCCGTGCCCTGGCCGATGCGCCGAAGCACACCGCGCATATCGCGCGCAAACGGCACATCCTGTTCATCGGCAAGCTGATGCGCGACCAGGACATCGACGCCATCCGGGTGGTGCTCGACCAGGTCGATGCCTCCACCAAGCAGTACAATGAACGCTTCCATAACCTCGAACGCTGGCGCGATCGCCTGATCACGGGCAACGACGACGTCCTGGAAAAGTTCGTCAGCGAGTACCCCGAGGCGGACCGCCAGCAACTGCGCTCGCTGATCCGCCAGGCCCAGCACGAACTGGCACACAACAAGCCACCGGCTTCCAGCCGTAAAGTCTTCAAGTACATCCGGGAGCTGGACGACACCCAACGCGGCCTGCGCTGAGTGTCGACCTGGGTGGGCCGGCAAGCGGCCCACCCAAGCGCTCCGGCCCCTACGCGCCCGTGCCGCCCACGGTGATCGCGTCGATCTTCAGGGTCGGCTGGCCAACACCCACCGGCACCGACTGCCCATCCTTGCCACACGTGCCCACACCACTGTCCAGTGCCAGGTCGTTGCCAACCATCGACACCCGACTCATGGCTTCCGGCCCATTGCCGATCAGCGTCGCCCCCTTGACCGGCGCAGTGATCCTGCCGTCCTCGATCAGGTAGGCCTCGCTGGTGGAGAACACGAACTTGCCGCTGGTGATATCGACCTGGCCGCCGCCGAGGTTGGCGCAGTAGATCCCCTTCTTCACCGAGGCGATGATTTCCGCCGGGTCGCTTTCGCCGCCGAGCATGTAGGTGTTGGTCATGCGTGGCATCGGCAGGTGCGCATAGGATTCGCGGCGGCCGTTGCCGGTACGGGCGACGCCCATCAGGCGGGCATTGAGCTTGTCCTGCATGTAGCCCTTGAGCACGCCGTTCTCGATCAGCGTGGTGCATTCGGTCGCAGTGCCCTCGTCGTCGACGCTCAGCGAGCCGCGACGGCCGGCCAGGGTGCCGTCATCGACGATGGTGCACAGGCTCGAAGCGACCCTTTCGCCCATCCGTCCGCTGTAGGCCGAACTGCCCTTGCGATTGAAATCGCCTTCCAGGCCGTGGCCGACCGCCTCGTGCAGCAGGACGCCAGACCAGCCGGAACCGAGCACCACCGGCAGTGTACCGGCCGGAGCGGGGACCGCTTCCAGGTTGACCAGCGCCTGGCGCAAGGCCTCGCGGGCATACCCCATGGCACGGTCTTCACTGAGGAAATAACGGTAGTCGGTACGCCCGCCACCACCGTGGCCACCCCGCTCGCGCCGGCCATTGTGCTCGACGATCACGCTGACGTTGAAACGCACCAGCGGTCGTACGTCCGCCGCCAGGCCACCGTCGGTAGAGGCCACCAGAATGCGCTCCCAGACACCGGCCATGCTCACCGAAACCTGCTGGATACGCGGGTCGAGGGCGCGAGTGGCGACGTCGATGCGCTTGAGCAGCTCGACTTTCTCGGCGCGGGTCAGGACGTCCAGCGGATTGTCCGGTGCATAGAGTTGTGCCACGTCCTGGGCGGAGAACGCTTGCACCCGGCCGTTCTGCCCGGCACGGGAGATCGAACGGGCCGCACGCGCGGCTGCGCCCAGGGCGTCGAGGGTGATGGCATTGCTATAGGCGAAGCCGGTCTTTTCCCCGGATTGCGCGCGTACGCCGACACCCTGGTCCAGGTTGAAGCTGCCTTCCTTGACGATACCGTCTTCGAGCGCCCAGGACTCGGAAATCTGCCCCTGGAAATACAGGTCAGCGGCGTCGATGCCGGGCCCGGCCAGGTCACCCAGGACCGATTGAAGGTTTTCGATGGTCACGCCACCCGGCGCCAACAGGTGTTCGCTGACTGAGGACAACAACTCGCTCATAGGTTTTGCGCCTTATTTCGTCATTGCGATGCAGGTCGCTGCGCGCCCTGCGAGAAAAAGCGCCGGTGACTCGCCACCGGCATCCGCGCCCGGATGGACGCCTGTTCATTACTGTCACGCTCGGCCAGCAACACCGCTTCGCCCTGATCCTGCCGGGCGAGGACACGCCCCCACGGATCGACGATCGCCGCATGCCCGAAGGTCTCGCGCGGCCCCGGATGCACGCCGCCCTGGGCAGCCGCCAGCAGATAGCACTGGGTCTCGATGGCACGGGCACGAATCAGCACGTCCCAATGCGCCGCACCGGTCACTGCGGTGAAGGCCGAGGGCGCGGTGATCAGTTCCGCACCGGCCAGCCGCAGTTCGCTGTACAGCTCGGGGAAGCGCAGGTCATAGCACACGCTCAGGCCCAGACGCCCCACCGGCGTATCGGCCACCACTACCCGGCTACCATGAGCATAGTCATCGGATTCACGATAACGACCCCGATTGTCCGCCACGTCCACATCGAACAGGTGCAGCTTGTCGTAGCGGGCCACCGTTTCGCCCTGGTCGTCGACCAGCAACGAGCAGGCATTGGACTTGGCATCCGGCTGGCCGACCGGCGGCAACGGCAGGGTACCCGCGACAATCCATAACCTGAGGTCGCGGGCGACCTGTTTCAACCACGGCAGGATCGGCCCCTCGCCCAGCGCCTCGGCCCGGCCGATCGCGGCGACGTCACGACGGCCCATGGCAGCGAAGTTTTCCGGCAACACCGCCAGTCGCGCACCGCCTTCGGCGGCCTGCTCGAGCAGGCGACGGGCCTGGGTCAGGTTGGCCAGCACATCGTCCTGGCTGACCATCTGGATGACGGAGAAAGTCATGGCACACTCCTTGGAAGACTGGCCACCATGCTACTCCATGGGGCGCTACTTGGACTTTTCAAAAGGTTTGTCGAACGTGATTTTCGGTTCTTTCCAGGGACCGGTGACGCTGTACTTCACACTGGCGAACCGCGCGACCCGGTCGCCGATCAGCTTGTCGATCAGGAACAGCGCACCACCGATGGCCGGCGCCCCGACGATCAGCGCGGCGATCGGCAGGTTGTTGGTCACCGGCAAGGTCACCAGCAGCTTGGCATCGACCCGGTCGCTGACCATGTCCAGCGTACCGTTGAGTTCCAGGTTGCTCGACGGCCCGGTCAACGTGATCGGTTCGCGGGTGACATATACGCCATCGCTGGCTACCAGCAGTCCCTTGACCCGGTCATAGCTCAGGCCCTTGCCGAGCAGGTCGGAGAAATCCAGGCGCAGGCGGCGACCGATGGAGTTGAAGTTCAGCAGACCGAACACCCGCAAGGCCTGGGCACCGCCCTCGACTTCGACGAACTGGCCCTTGCGCAGGGTCGCATCCAGGCTGCCGGAGAAACGCTTGAGCCCGACCCAGGCCGGCGAGCCGGGCCAACGGCCATCGACATCGAGGTGGAACTCGTCGCTGGTCACGGTTGGCGCGAAGCTCCAGGCCTTGAGCACATCAGCGAGGTTCTTGCCCTCAAGGCGCCCATTGATCCAGCTGCCACTGCTGCCCGGCGCGCCTTCCCAGCCGCCATTGCCCTGCAACTGCATGCCCTTGAGGCCGAGATTGAGGTCGTTGAGCTGGATTCCCTTGGGCGTCGGCCGCACCTTCAGCGACCAGGCGCCCACCAGGTCCTGGCCCTGGAACAACTGGTCGATGGCGATATCCAGCGCCGGGATCTGCTGTGGGTCCACCGAGGCCAGCGGGTCCGGTGCATTTTCATCGGCGACCACGCTCGGGTCCGGGGCCGGCAACCGCACATAGGCCAGCTTGACGCCGATCGGGGCCCCCTTGGCATCCGGCAGCGTCACACTACCCTTGGCCTGCTGGCTGTCGATCAACAATCCCCAGGTCGAGCCACTGCGGGCCATCTGCAGGCTGACCTGGTCGAACCGGGTGCCGAAACCGCTGAGCTTGTCGACCTTGAAATCCGCGCTGCTGAGCAACTGTTTGGCATTGCCGCCCGGATCCTGGCCGGCATAGCGGTCGATCACCGCCTTCCACGGTTCCATGTCCAGTTCCGAGAGTACGCCACGTACCCGCAGGCCCTTGACCGTCGGCAGTTGTGCATCGCCATCGCCGAGGAACAACTCCCCCCGGCCGTCGGCGAACCTGCCGCCCGGGGCGGCAAAGGTGAAGTTCGCCAGCTCGCCATAGTCGAACCAGTAGCGCCGTTCGGCACCTTGCAGGGTCATGCGGAACACGCTGTCGCGCCCCTGGCTGGCCGGCATGCCAAAAGGAGCGGGCAGATCGACGGCCACGCCCTTGAGGTTGGAACTGATCATCAGTTGGCTGTCGGCACCGTCGAGGTTCAACTGCAGCTGGTAAGGCAGGTCGCCGGATACCGGCAGCGGCTGGCTGACGCCCAGCCAATCGGTGAGTTTCCTGAGGGCCACCTGGCCCTTGGCGGTGACCCGGGTGCTGAGGCTGCCAGGCTTGCCGTCGGCACTGATCTGCGCGGTGATCGGCCGGTCGAACGCCTGGGCGCTGATGCCATCGCCACTGAGGCCCTTGTCGCTGTCGAAACGGAAATTGCCCTTGAGCTGGGTCAGTTCGAGACTCGGGTCAGCCAGCTTCAGCCGCGCCTGGTCGGTGGCGAAGTCCACCAGCACCTTGGGCTCGTCGCCCTTCTCCAGCGGAACATCCAGCCTGACCTTGCCCTGCAGGCTGCCCTCGCCCTGCCAACCGGCAAAGGTCGGGCCGGTACCGATCGGCGCCTCCTGGAGAATCTTCAGGCCATCGCCGAGACCGCCGGCAAAGTTGCCGTCGAGGAACATGTGCGGCGCCTTGCCCGCGGTCGAGTGCGGGATGTTGACCATCACATCGCTGACCTGGGTATCGAGCAACTGGCCCTTGCTGGCCTTGATCCGCACCCCGCTGTCCTCGATGAACACATCGCCGTTGACCTTGCCGACATGGGGCCAACCCGGCTGGAAGGCCAGTTCGGCGTCATGGACCTTGAAGAACAGGCTGATGCTGCGTGCGGCGGCGGCGGCATCGTGGTTCAGCGAACCCTGGTACTGGAAGAAACCCTGGTCCACGGCACCGTGGAGAATCGCGGTACGCAACCATTCGTCGAGGGAGGGGCTCAACACCGCCGGCAGGTACTTGGGTGTGAAACGTCCGTCACCGTCGACCAGGCCGACCCGCAGGTCCATGTAGTCTTCCTGCTCCGGGGCGAAATGCAGGCGGATCAGGAAGTCGGCGGCGATCCGCCCCTCCTCGCCGAGCACCTTGATATAGGGCGCGATCAGGGTAAAGCCCTCCTGATCGAGCTTCCAGGTCAGCCGGGCGTTAGCCTGCAGGTACTGCCAGGGCTTGTTGAAGATCGGATAGAGGAACAGCGAGAAGTCCTTGCTGTCCATGCGCAACTCGCCGTGCCCCAGGTCGCCGCTGATGCTGCCGGTGACATTGCGCGCCGCCGGCGCACCGTGATAGGCGTCGAAACCGACCCGCTCGAGGTTGGCCTCGAAGCTCAGGCGACGGTCACCGGTTTCCTGTGGCCGGTAATCGAGCAACACATTGCGCAAGGCCCCGGTGACTTTCAGGTGGTCGATCACCGTGGCCAGCCCTTGCGGCAGCGGCGCCAGGCTGTCGAGCAGCGCAGTGATCGGCGTCAGGTCCAGGCGATCGGCCTGCACGTGCCACACTTCACCGCTCTTGTCGGTCGCGGCACTCTGCTGCAATTGCAGGTGGGACTCCCAGCGGGTCTCCCCCAGGTTCATCGCCAGCGAGTCGAGCAGCAGGCTAAAGCCCTGGTCGTTGCGTTGCAGATAGGCATTGAGGGCGAGGTTGTCGATTTTCGCCGGCTGGCGATCGGCGTACCCACCGCGAAACTGCGGGGCATTGAGCCGCGCCACGGCGCTCTGCACCGTGCCATCGGCCCACTTCAACCAGAATTCACCGCCGGCCTTGAGTTCGGCGATCTTCCATTTCCCGGCCAGGCTCGCCGGCAGCCAGCGCGCCCAGTCGCTCTGCGGCAGGCTCAGGTAGGCTTCGGCGGACGCATGGCGCCAGTCGCTGGGGCGCATGCGGGTCGTCAGGTTGAGCGCCAGTGGCTGGCCGTCGGGCAGGTTCAGGCGCAGATCGAGGCGCTGGCGACCGGGGCCGACGCGCAGGTTCAGGCCGACATAGGTCAGGGTCAGCGGCGACTCGCCATAAGGTTCCAGCGTCAGTTGACTGTCCAGCACCGACAACTGCTCGATCACCTGCAGGCGCTTGAGCACCTGTTCAGGGTCCAGCGGCTGGTCATCAGCCGGGCGCGGCAGGCCTTCGAGGGCCCATTGCCCATCCTCGCCCTGCCTGAGGTTGAGCTGCAGCCCATGCAGTTCGAGGCGGGCGATACGCAGCTCGCGGGCCAGCAGGCTGGCGCGGATATCCGGGATCACCTGCACATGGTCCAGGCGCAGGGCCGAGGCCCCCGTACCGATCATTACATCGTGGGCCGACAGCACCGGTGCCAACCCGCTCCAGTGCCCTTCCAGGCTGCCGATGGCCAATGGCATGCCCAATGCCGCCTGCGCCCTGGTTTCGACATCGGCCCGGTATTCGGCCACCAGCGGCACGAGTTGCCGCCCCAGGCTGACGTACAACGCCAGCAATACCAGCAGCAACGCACAGATGCCCAGGCTCCAGCGGGTCAACGCGGCAACAAAGCGCGACAAACGCTCCATGTCAGTGGCCCCTCAGGCAGAATTCGATGAAAAGGCCGGCTTCAGGCAGTGCGGGCAATATGTATACGGAACAGGGAATCAGAGCAGCACCACGTCGTATTGTTCCTGGGAGTACATGGTTTCGACCTGGAAACGGATGGTGCGCCCGATAAAGGCCTCCAGTTCCGCGACATTGCCCGACTCTTCATCCAGCAGCCGGTCGACGACTTTCTGGTTGGCCAATACTCTATAGCCTTCGGCCTGATAGGCACGGGCCTCGCGGAGGATTTCGCGGAAAATCTCGTAACAAACCGTCTCCGGGGTCTTCAGCTTGCCGCGCCCCTGGCAACTGCTGCACGGCTCGCACAACACCTGCTCCAGGCTTTCGCGGGTGCGCTTGCGGGTCATCTGCACCAGGCCCAGTTCGGTGATACCGATGATGTTGGTCTTGGCGTGGTCGCGTTCCAGCTGCTTTTCCAGGGTACGCAGCACCTGGCGCTGATGCTCCTCGTCCTCCATGTCGATGAAGTCGATGATGATGATCCCGCCCAGGTTGCGCAGGCGCAGTTGGCGGGCGATCGCGGTGGCCGCCTCGAGGTTGGTCTTGAAGATGGTTTCCTCGAGGTTGCGATGACCGACGAAAGCCCCGGTATTGACGTCGATGGTGGTCATGGCTTCCGCCGGGTCGACCACCAGGTAGCCGCCGGACTTGAGCGGGACCTTGCGCTCCAGGGCCTTCTGGATCTCATCCTCGACACCGTACAGATCGAAGATCGGTCGTTCGCCGGGGTAGTGTTCCAGGCGATCGGCGATTTCCGGCATCAGCTCGGCGACGAACTGCGTGGTTTTCTGAAAGGTTTCCCGGGAGTCGATACGGATCTTCTCGATCTTCGGGCTGACCAGGTCGCGCAGGGTGCGCAGCGCCAGACCGAGGTCCTCGTAGATCACATTGGGCGCACCGATGGTCTTGATCTGCGTACCGATCTGGTCCCAGAGGCGCCGCAGGTAACGGATGTCCATCATGATCTCGTCGGCCCCGGCGCCCTCGGCGGCGGTACGCAGGATGAAGCCGCCGGCCTCCTTGATGCCTTCCTGGGCCACGCAGTCGCTGACCACCTTCTTCAGCCGCTCGCGCTCGGCTTCGTCTTCGATCTTCAGCGAAATGCCGACATGTGCGGTGCGTGGCATGTACACCAGGTAGCGTGACGGAATCGACAGCTGCGTGGTCAGGCGGGCGCCCTTGGTGCCGATCGGGTCCTTGGTGACCTGCACCACCAGGCTCTGCCCTTCGTGAACCAGCGCGCTGATGCTTTCCACCGCCGGGCCTTCGCGCATGGAGATTTCCGAGGCGTGGATGAACGCAGCCCGGTCCAGGCCGATATCGACGAACGCCGCCTGCATGCCCGGCAGCACCCGGACCACCTTGCCCTTGTAGATATTGCCGACGATACCGCGCTTCTGCGTCCGCTCGACATGGACCTCTTGCAACACACCGTTCTCTACCACCGCCACGCGCGATTCCATCGGCGTGATGTTGATCAGGATCTCTTCACTCATGGCTGCGTCTCGTTCAGGCGTGTTCACAATTATTGCCGTTCACTGGGGTGCGGCAATCAGCGCACGATAAGGTTTTGCCAACAGGGTATGTCGAAACGGCCAAGCAGTTCTGCGGTTTCGCACACAGGCAGGCCGACAACGCCCGAATAGCTGCCGTTCAGGCTCTCCACGAAAACCGCCGCCAGACCTTGAATGGCATAGCTCCCGGCCTTGTCGCGGGGTTCGCCGCTGGCCCAGTAGGTGTGTGCCTCTTCTGTTTTGATAGTACGAAATTTCACGAGACTGCGAACCACCCGCGACTCGCAGCGCTCGCCGTCGAGCAACGCGATGGCTGTCAGCACTTCATGTTCGCGCCCCGACAGGGCGAGCAGCGTGGCGACCGCATCCGCCTCGTCCAGCGGCTTGCCGAGAATTCGCCCATCGAGCACCACGGCGGTATCGGCGCCCAGCACACAGGCCACGACATCCGCACCGAGGGCGGCACGCCCGGCCGCAGCCTTGCCACGCGCCAGGCGCTCGACATAGGCCATGGGAGATTCGTCGCTCAGGGGCGTTTCATCGATATCGGCACTGATGGCCGTGAACGGCACACCGATCTGGGTCAGCAGTTCACGCCGACGCGGCGAGCCGGAGGCCAGGTAGAGCGGGTTCATCAGGACATCTCCTTGTCGGGGCTCGTCACGCGGATCATCAGGCACCGGGAAATGGCCGATGATTCAATCAGTTGATCTTGTAGCGCCGGCGCAATCCGCGCAGCCCGAAGCTGACCCAGGGCCACAGCAGCGCGCTGACCAGGGCCGGCAGCACCAGCGCGAGAGTGGGCTGACGGTTGCCGGTCAGGGCGCTCAGCCACAGCTGGACCAACTGCGCCAGGCCGAAGATCACCAGGATCACCAGGCTCTGCTGCCACATCGGGAACATGCGCAGCCGTTGCTGCAGCGACAGCACCAGGAAGGTGATCAGCGTCAGGATCAGCGCGCTCTGCCCGAGCAGGGTGCCATAGAGCACATCTTCGGCCAGGCCGAGCAGGAACGCGGTGACCATGCCGATCTTGTGCGGCAGGTACAGCGACCAGAATGCCAGCAGCAGCGCCAGCCACAGCGGACGCAGGATTTCCATGAACTGCGGCAACGGCGAGACACTGAGCAGCAGGCCGATCAGAAAGGTCAGCCAGACGATCCAGCCGTTACGCGAAAGAGTGGCGCCCGCCATCATTCCTCCTGCCGTTGAGTGGCCGCCGACGGCCTGCTGGCCGGCTTGGCCGCGGGTTTGGCGGTGGTCGGTTTTGGCGCCGGAGTGCTGTTGGCCGCACCCTGCGCGGCAGCGGCAGCGGCAGCGGCAGCCGCCGCGCCATGGGCGGTCGGCTTGGGTACCGGGGCCGTGGCGGCGGGCGTGGCCGGTGGTGCCGCAGGCTTGGGCACGGTCGCCGGAACCGCAGCCGCGCCCTCACCCTGCTTGTCGGCTTCCTGGGCCTGGGCCGCATCGTTGGCCCGCTCTTCCGGTGTACGGCTGTCGCTGAACACCAGCAGCAGGTAGCGGCTGCGGTTCAACGCGGCGGTCGGCACGGCGCGAACAATGGCGAACGGCTGGCCCGAGTCATGGATGACTTCCTTGACCGTCGCCACCGGGTAGCCGGCCGGGAACCGCTGGCCCAGGCCGGAACTGACCAACAGGTCGCCTTCCTTGATGTCCGCGGTATCGGCGACATGACGCAACTCCAGGCGCTCGGGGTTGCCGGTACCGCTGGCGATCGCCCGCAGGCCGTTGCGGTTGACCTGTACCGGAATGCTGTGGGTGGTGTCGGTCAGCAGCAGCACACGGGAGGTGTACGGCATCAACTCGACCACCTGGCCCATCAGGCCACGGGCATCGAGCACCGGTTGCCCAAGCACCACGCCATCGCGCTCGCCCTTGTTGATGATGATGCGATGGGTGAAGGGGTTGGGGTCCATGCCGATCAGTTCGGCGACCTCGACCTTCTCGTTGACCAGTGCCGAGGAGTTCAGCAGTTCGCGCAGGCGCACGTTCTGCTCGGTCAGGGCGGCCAGTTTCTGCAGGCGCCCCTGCAACAGCAGGTTCTCGGTCTGGAGTTTCTCATTCTCGGCGACCAGTTCGGTACGGCTGCCGAACTGGCTGGCCACGCCTTGCCACAGCCGCTGCGGCAGGTCGGTGATCCAGTACGATTGCATCAGCACCAGCGAGGCCTGGCTGCGGATCGGCTTGAGCACCGTGAAGCGGGCATCGACCACCATCAGCGCAACCGACAGCACGACCAGCACCAGCAGGCGCACGCCCAATGAGGGGCCTTTGGCGAAAAGCGGTTTAATGAGCCGCTCCTCCCAGGCAAATAGACATTTTATTCATACGGCATCAAACCGGCCTGGATGCAGATTGACAGAAGATAAACGCAACAGGCAGCACTGCAAAGTGCTGCCTGTGAACGGACCGTCGTAGCGTCTGCCAGCGAACTCACTCGCTGGAGAGCAGGTCCATGGTGTGCTTGTCCATCATTTCCAGGGCACGGCCACCGCCGCGGGCCACGCAGGTCAGCGGGTCTTCGGCAACGATCACCGGCAGGCCGGTTTCCTGGGCCAGCAGCTTGTCGAGGTCACGCAGCAGTGCGCCACCACCGGTCAGTACCAGACCGCGCTCGGCGATGTCCGAAGCCAGTTCCGGAGGCGACTGCTCCAGAGCGCTCTTGACCGCCTGGACGATGGTCGCCAGGGACTCCTGCAGCGCCTCGAGCACTTCGTTGGAGTTGAGGGTGAAGGCACGGGGTACGCCTTCGGCCAGGTTACGACCGCGGACGTCGACTTCACGGACTTCGCCGCCCGGATAGGCGGTACCGATTTCCTGCTTGATGCGCTCGGCGGTGGATTCACCGATCAGGCTGCCGTAGTTGCGACGCACGTAGGTGATGATCGCTTCGTCGAAGCGGTCGCCGCCCACACGTACGGATTCGGCATAGACCACACCGTTCAGGGAGATCAGCGCGATTTCGGTGGTACCGCCGCCGATATCGACGACCATCGAGCCACGGGCTTCCTCGACCGGCAGGCCGGCACCGATCGCGGCCGCCATCGGCTCCTCGATCAGGAACACTTCACGGGCACCGGCGCCCAGCGCCGATTCACGGATGGCGCGACGCTCGACCTGGGTCGACTTGCAGGGCACGCAGATCAGCACACGTGGGCTGGGCTGCAGGAAGCTGTTTTCGTGAACCTTGTTGATGAAGTACTGCAGCATCTTCTCGCAGACGCTGAAATCGGCAATCACACCGTCCTTCATCGGACGAATGGCGGCAATGTTGCCCGGCGTACGACCGAGCATGCGCTTGGCTTCGGTACCGACGGCGACGACACTTTTCTGGTTGCCATGGGTGCGAATCGCAACAACCGATGGCTCATTCAGGACGATACCGCGCTCGCGCACGTAAATAAGGGTGTTGGCTGTACCCAGGTCGATGGAAAGATCGCTGGAAAACATGCCACGCAGTTTCTTGAACATTGGAAAGGGACCCTGGGCAACGCGTGGGTAAAAAAGTGCGGCAAACTCTAACAACGACGGGGATTTTGGGCAAGGCGCCAATATGTTAAATTAGGCGTTTTTCCGAGCACCATCCCATACAATCGCGGCCATGTGACCGTGCAAATGCGGTAGTGTTCCACCAATCCAACATCCGGACAGCTTCCATTTTGTTTTCCACTGGAGATTCCCATGGCGCTTGACCGCTCCGACGTGGAAAAAATCGCTCACCTGGCCCGCCTGGACCTGGTCGCAGACGATATTCCACGCACCACCGAAGCCCTGAACAGCATTCTGGGTCTGGTCGACCAGATGCAGGCTGTCGATACCGACGGTATCGAACCCCTTGCCCACCCTCTGGAAGCGAGCCAGCGCCTGCGCGCCGACGCCGTGACCGAACGCAATAACCGCGAGGCCTATCAGTCCATCGCACCAGCGGTCGAAAACGGCCTGTACCTGGTTCCGAAAGTCATCGACTAAAGGGAAAGAGCCTGCAATGCATCAAATGACTCTGGCCGAGATCGCCCGCGGACTCGCCGACAAGAAGTTTTCCGCCGAAGAACTGACCCGCACCCTGCTGGCGCGCATCGCCCAGCTCGACCCGCAGGTCAACAGCTTCATCAGCCTTACCGAGGAACTGGCCCTGCAGCAGGCCAAGGCTGCCGACGTGCGTCGCGCCAATGGCGAAAACGGTGCCCTGCTCGGCGCGCCGATCGGCCACAAGGACCTGTTCTGCACCCAGGGCGTGCGCACCAGTTGCGGCTCGAAGATGCTCGACAACTTCAAGGCACCCTACGATGCCACCGTGGTGGCCAAGCTCGCCGCCGCCGGCGCGGTGACCCTGGGCAAGACCAACATGGACGAGTTCGCCATGGGTTCGGCCAACGAGTCGAGCTACTACGGCAAGGTGAAGAACCCGTGGAACCTGGAGCACGTGCCGGGCGGTTCGTCGGGCGGTTCCGCCGCGGCAGTTGCCGCGCGCCTGCTGCCGGCCGCCACGGCGACCGACACCGGCGGCTCGATCCGCCAGCCGGCGGCGTTCACCAACCTCACCGGCCTGAAGCCGACCTACGGTCGCGTTTCGCGCTGGGGCATGATCGCCTACGCCTCCAGCCTCGACCAGGGTGGCCCGCTGGCCCGTACCGCCGAAGACTGCGCACTGCTGCTGCAGGGCATGGCCGGTTTCGACCCGCAGGACTCCACCAGCATCGATGAGCCGGTGCCGGACTACAGCGCCAGCCTGAACGACTCGCTGCAAGGCCTGCGCATCGGCGTGCCGAAGGAATACTTCAGCGCCGGTCTCGACCCGCGCATCGCCGAACGGGTGCACGACAGCGTCAAGGCGCTGGAAAAGCTCGGTGCGGTGATCAAGGAGATCAGCCTGCCGAACAACCAGCACGCGATCCCCGCCTACTATGTGATCGCGCCGGCCGAGGCCTCCTCCAACCTGTCGCGTTTCGACGGCGTACGCTTCGGCTATCGCTGCGAGAACCCGGCCGACCTCACCGACCTGTACAAGCGTTCCCGTGGCGAAGGCTTCGGTGCCGAAGTGCAACGCCGGATCATGGTCGGTACCTACGCCCTGTCGGCCGGCTACTACGACGCCTACTACCTCAAGGCCCAGAAGATCCGCCGCCTGATCAAGAACGACTTCATGAACGCCTTCAAGGAAGTCGACGTGATCCTCGGCCCGACCACGCCGAATCCGGCCTGGAAGATCGGTGCCAAGAACAACGATCCGGTCGCCGAGTATCTGGAAGACTTCTACACCATCACCGCCAACCTCGCGGGTCTGCCGGGCTTGTCCATGCCTGCGGGCTTCGTCGACGGCTTGCCGGTCGGCGTGCAATTGCTTGCCCCGTATTTCCAGGAAGGCCGCTTGCTCAATGTTGCGCACCAGTATCAGTTGAACACTGACTGGCACACCCGCACCCCCCAGGGGTTTTGAAGCTGCTGCGCTCGGTAATGCTGCGTTGAAAGCTGGCTCGTAATGCTCATTGACTACAGTCAACTGCGCTTACTCGCCAGCCTTCGCCTTGCCTTACCTTCGCTCGCGACGCTTCAAAAGTCCCCTGGCAAGATTTGAGGAAAAACACCATGCAATGGGAAGTCGTGATCGGGCTGGAGATTCACACCCAGCTCGCCACCCAATCGAAGATTTTCTCCGGCAGTTCGACCACCTTCGGCTCCGAACCCAACACCCAGGCCAGCCTGGTCGACCTGGGCATGCCTGGCGTGCTGCCGGTGCTGAACCAGGAAGCGGTGCACATGGCGGTGCAGTTCGGCCTGGCGATCGACGCCGAGATCGGCCAGCACAACGTGTTCGCCCGCAAGAACTACTTCTACCCGGACCTGCCCAAGGGCTACCAGATCAGCCAGATGGAACTGCCGATCGTCGGCAAGGGCCACCTGGATATCACTCTGGAAGACGGTACGGTCAAGCGTATCGGCATCACCCGTGCGCACCTGGAAGAAGACGCCGGCAAGAGCCTGCACGAAGACTTCAGCGGTTCCACCGGGATCGACCTGAACCGCGCCGGTACCCCGCTGCTGGAAATCGTTTCCGAGCCGGACATGCGCAGTGCCAAGGAAGCCGTGGCCTACGTCAAGGCGATCCACGCACTGGTACGCTACCTGGGCATCTGCGACGGCAACATGGCCGAAGGCTCGCTGCGTTGCGACTGCAACGTCTCGGTACGCCCCAAGGGCCAGGCCGAGTTCGGCACACGCTGCGAGATCAAGAACGTCAACTCGTTCCGCTTCATCGAGAAGGCGATCAACTACGAAGTACAACGCCAGATCGAGCTGATCGAGGATGGCGGCAAGGTCGTCCAGCAGACTCGCCTGTACAACCCGAACACCGATACGACCAAGGCGATGCGCAGCAAGGAGGAAGCCAACGACTACCGTTACTTCCCCGACCCGGACCTGCTGCCGGTGATCATCGAGGACTCGTTCCTGGATGAAGTGCGCGCCAAGCTGCCGGAACTGCCACCGCAGAAACGCGAGCGCTTCCAGTCGCAGTACGGCCTGTCGCTGTACGATGCCAGCGTCCTGGCTTCGAGCCGCGAGCAGGCGGAGTACTTCGAACAGGTGGTCGCCATCAGCGCCGACGCCAAGCTGGCGGCCAACTGGGTCATGGTCGAGCTGGGCAGCCTGCTGAACAAGCTGGGCGTGGAAATCGACCAGGCGCCGGTCACTGCCGAACAACTGGGCGGCATGCTGCTGCGGATCAAGGACAACACTATCTCGGGCAAGATCGCCAAGACCGTGTTCGAAGCCATGGCCAACGGCGAAGGCAATGCCGACCAGGTGATCGAGGCCCGCGGCCTGAAACAGGTCACCGACAGCGGTGCGATCGAGAAGGTGCTGGACGAAGTGCTGGCGGCCAACGCCGAGCAGGTCGAGCAGTACCGTGCGGCGGACGAAGCCAAGCGCGGCAAGATGTTCGGCTTCTTCGTCGGCCAGGCGATGAAGGCCTCCAAGGGCAAGGCCAACCCGCAACAGGTGAACGAACTGCTGAAAAGCAAGCTCGAAGGCTGAGTCGGGCCAAACAGGCCCTGACACCAGCCCACTGTGGGAGCGGGCTCACCCGCGAAGACGATGTATCCGACACATTGCATTCGCGGGCCAGCCCGCTCCCACCTATCGATCGCCCCATGCGATCTCTGTAGGGAGCGCCCCCAGATGAAACGCCTGTTCGCCGCCCTTGCCTTCCTCAGCCTGCTGGCCGGTTGTGCCACTCACGATATCGACCCGCGCGGCTACGACGAAACCGGCACGGCCTCCTATTACGGTCGCCAGCACCACGGCAAGCGCACCGCTAGCGGTGAACCCTTCAACCAGAACGGCCTGACCGCCGCCCATCGCCAACTGCCGTTCGGTACGCGGGTAAAAGTCACCAATCTTGCCAACGACCGCAGCGTCGTGGTCCGTATCAATGATCGCGGCCCGCATACCCGCGGACGCCTGATCGATGTTTCCCGACAAGCCGCCGAAGAGCTGGGCATGCTACAAAGCGGTACCGCGCGCGTGCGCGTCCAGAGCCTCAGCGACTGACCCCGGGGAGCCCCGCCATTTTCGGATTGACCCACCTGCCGATCCTGAGCCTGATCCAGCTGCTCGGCGGCCTGTTCCTGCTGGTCATCGGCGCCGAACTGCTGGTGCGCGCAGCCGTGCGCCTGGCCGCCCGCCTGCGAGTGCGGCCGCTGCTGATCGGCCTGACCGTCGTCGCCTTCGGCAGCAGCGCCCCGCAGATGGCCGTCAGCCTGCAGGCCGCCCTCCAGGAAAACGCCGACATCGCGGTCGGCAGCGTGATCGGCGGGAATATCTTCAACACCCTGGTGACCCTCGGTCTCTCGGCGCTGATCATCCCGCTGCGGGTCTCGCGCCAACTGGTGCGCCTGGACATACCGCTGATGATCGTCGCCAGCCTCATGGTCTTCGGCCTGGCCCTCAACGAAGAGCTGAGCCGCTTCGACGGTGTGCTGATGCTGCTGGTGTTTGCACTGTACCTGGGGTTGCTGCTGCGCACCTCGCAACACGGCCTGCCGCACCCCGCCCCCGTGCTGCAAACACAGCGCCGGCCTGCGCCCTGGCTCAGCAGTGCGTTCTGGATGCTGCTCGGCCTGGCCCTGCTGACCCTCGCCGGCCACCTGCTGCTCGATGCCGCCGTCGAAGTGGCCACGGAACTGGGCCTGTCGGAAAGGATCATCGGCCTGACCGTGGTCGCGGTCGGCACCTCCCTGCCGCAATTGGCCACGTCGCTGATCGCCGCCATCCGCGGCCAGCGCGATATCGCCGTCGGCAACGTGATCGGCGGCAACCTGTTCAATCTGCTGGGCGTGCTCGGCGTGACCGCGCTGATCGCCCCGCAACCGCTGTCGGTCTCGCCCAACGCGTTGTCGTTCGACCTGCCGGTAATGCTCGCCGTCGCGGCCTTGTGCTGGCCGGTATTCTACTCCGGCTATCGCATCACCCGTGCCGAGGGCCTGCTGTTTCTCGGCCTGTACCTGGCCTACGGGCTGCACGTGGTGTGGTTCACCACCGGCATGCCGATGGCGGTGCGGCTGGAACACCTGATGCTGTTCTTCATCCTGCCGGCGCTGCTGGTGTATCTGCTGTTCAGTACGCTGCGAGCCTGGCGTCGCCAACATTCCTAGGAGCCACTGCAATGAGCGATCAGAAAAAAACCGGTGTCGAAATGCGTCGTCAGGTCATGGGCGATGCCTTCGTCGACCGCGCCCTGGGGAATGCCACCGAGTTCAGCCAGCCCCTGCAGGACTTCGTCAACGAACACGCCTGGGGCGGCGTCTGGAACCGTGACGGCCTGCCGCTCAAGACCCGCAGCCTGATCACCCTCGCCGCGCTGACCGCGCTCAAGTGCCCGCAGGAGCTCAAGGGCCACGTGCGCGGCGCCCTGAACAACGGCTGCACGGTGGAAGAGATTCGCGAGGCACTGCTGCACTGCGCGGTGTACGCCGGCGTACCGGCGGCGATCGATGCGTTCCGCGCCGCGCAGGAAGTGATCGACGCCTACCAGAAAGCCGACTGAGCGCGACAGGGCCGACTCAGATCCAGCCCCCCCACTGCAGGACGAAAATGCCGATGTTCGTCGTGACCGCCGCCATCAGCGTGGTGATCACGATGATCGCGGCCGCCAGTTCGTGGTTGCCATTGGCGGCACGGGCCATGACAAAACTGGCCGCCGCGGTCGGGCTGCCGAAGTAGAGAAACAGGATGCCCAGTTCCGCCCCACGGAAGCCGCAGAGCCAGGCACCCAGGGTCGAGAACAGCGGCATGCCGACCATCTTCACCAGGCTGGCGCTCAACGCCATGTCGCCACTCTTGCGCAACGCCGCCAGCGACAGGGTGCCGCCGATGCAGATCAGCGCCAGCGGCAGGGTCATCTGCGCCAGATAGTTGCCGGACGTTTCCAGCCAACCGGGCAGGCCGATCTGGAAGTAGGCAAAGGGCGCCGCCGCGATCACGCTGATGATCAGTGGGTTGCTCAGCACACTCTTGCTGATGCTCCACGGGTCGGACTTGATCACCGGGCTGTAGACCGCCAGGACGATGGTCGACAGGGTGTTGTAGAACAGGATCACCAACGCGGCGAGGATCGCCCCGAGGGAAATGCCGTAGTCGCCATACAGGCTGGCCGCCAGTGCCAGGCCAATCACCCCGTTGTTGCCACGAAAGGCGCCCTGGGTGTAGATCCCGCGGTCTTCCCGGGGGCAGCGCCAGATCGCCCAGCCCCAGGCCCCGGCGAAGGTCACCAGGGTGGCGACGACGAAGTAGCCCAGCACACCGGGCTTGAGGGCCGAATGCAGGTCGGCGTGAAGGATGCCGAGGAACAGCAGCGCCGGCATGTTGACGTTGAATACCAGTGCCGAGGCGGTGTGGATGAAGTTGTCGTTGATCCAGCCCACGCGCTTGAGCGCCACGCCGAGGAACAACATGGCGAAGACCGGAGCGGTGATGGTCAGTGTATCGAGAAAGATGGCCAGCATTGCCCTGAGAATCCGTTGCCCGTCGTTAGGAGGCTAATGATACGGCAAAGCGGGCCATCCTGCCCGAGCGGCTCAGTTGAACTGCGCGCGCATCCAGGCCTGGTACTGAGCGACTCCGGCCTCGCCCTCACGCGGGGCCCAGGCGGCCATCTCGCCCTCGCCCACCGGACGATACGGGCCCGCCTTGCACTCGAACATCACGGTATCGGGCTCAAGCACCACCAGGCCGTGGAACACGCCGGCCGGCAAGTCCACCGCCGGGCATTCGCCACCGGCCTGCAGGACGCGCCGGGTAACGACCTGACCGTCCTCGTCGAACACCAGCAGGCCCAGGCTGCCACGCAGCACCAGCAGGGTTTCCGCCTTGTCCGCGCTCAGGTGCCGATGGGGCGGCACATAAGTGCCCGGCTGCAGGCCGACCGCCATGCGGTGGCACGGCTCGTCCATCTCATGGAAGTTGTGGTGCGTGCGCCCACGGGGACTGGCCGCCGCCTTCGCGGCCAGGTCGGCGAACAACGCAGCGTCGAGAAAGCTGGGGCCGGCCATGGGTTACAGGCCCTTGACGGCAAAGATGCCGGCAGCGTTACGCCAGTAGCCCTTGTAGTCCATGCCATAACCGAAAATGTAGCGGTCGATGCACGGCAGCCCGACGTAGTCGGCCTTGAGGTCCGGCCGGGCCTTGCGGTCGTGTTCCTTGTCGATCAGGACGGCGGTGTGCACCTGGCGGGCACCGGCGTGCTTGCAGAAATCGATGATCGCGCCGAGGGTATGACCCTCGTCGAGAATGTCGTCGATGATCAGTACGTCACGATCGATGAACGAGACTTCCGGCTTGGCCTTCCAGAACAGCTCGCCGCCGCTGGTTTCGTTACGGTAGCGGGTGGCGTGCAGGTAGGACGCTTCCAGCGGGAAATCCAGGTGGGGCAGCAATTTGCCGGAGAAGATCAGGCCGCCGTTCATCACGCAGAATACCACCGGGTTGCGCTCGGCCAGGTCGGCGTTGATCTGGGCGCCGACACGGGCGATGGCCGCCTCGACTTCAGCGTTGGTGTACAGGCAGTCGGCTTCGCGCATGACTTGACGGATATGCTCGAGATCAGCGGACATGGCGCTCTCCAAAGGGTGCTCAAAGGGGACTTGCACAGGGGGCTGCGCAAGAAAAGCGGGCAAAGGTACGCACCCGCGCAGGTCAGATCAAGCGTTTCTGGACTAACGTACTACGGGTCTATAGGACATAAACCCCGGATAGATTAATCTAGGCCGGTTTTTTTGCCCGCCCTCGGAGCCTTTCCCTATGCCCATCCGTGAGATCCGCCACCCGCTGATCCGTCACAAGCTCGGCCTCATGCGCCGCGCAGACATTAGCACGAAGAACTTCCGTGAGCTTGCCCAGGAAGTCGGAGCGTTGCTGACCTATGAGGCGACCAAGGACCTGCCCCTCGAAGCCTATGACATCGAAGGCTGGTGCGGCACCGTACAAGTCGAGAAAATCGCCGGTAAGAAAATTACCGTGGTACCGATCCTGCGTGCCGGTATCGGCATGCTCGAAGGCGTACTCAGCCTGATCCCGGGCGCCAAGGTCAGCGCCGTGGGCGTGGCCCGCAACGAGGAAACCCTCGAAGCCCATACCTACCTGGAAAAACTGGTGCCGGAAATCGACGAGCGCCTGGCGATGATCATCGACCCGATGCTCGCCACCGGCGGCTCGATGGTCGCCACCATCGACCTGCTGAAGAAGGCCGGCTGCAAGGAGATCTGCGCCATGGTGCTGGTCGCCGCGCCGGAAGGTATCGCCGCGGTCGAGAAGGCCCACCCCGACGTGACCCTCTACACCGCATCCGTCGACCAGAAACTCAACGAACACGGCTACATCATTCCAGGCCTGGGCGATGCCGGCGACAAGATTTTCGGCACCAAGCAGAAGGACGCCTGAACATGCGGGATGAGTTCAACGACCCGCTCTGGCGCACGGTGCTGTCCGGTGCGCAGATGCTCTTCGTAGCGTTCGGCGCACTGGTGCTGATGCCGCTGATCACCGGCCTGGACCCGAACGTCGCGCTGTTCACGGCGGGCCTGGGGACTCTGCTGTTCCAGCTGGTCACCGGCCGTCAGGTGCCGGTGTTCCTGGCGTCGAGCTTCGCCTTCATCACCCCGATCATTCTCGCCAAGGGCCAGTTCGGCCTCGCTGCGACCATGGGCGGCGTGATGGCGGCGGGCTTCGTCTACACCTTCCTGGGCCTGGCGGTGAAGATCAAGGGCACCGGCTTCATCGACCGGCTGCTGCCGCCGGTGGTGATCGGCCCGGTGGTGATTTCCATCGGCCTGGCCATGGCGCCGATCGCCGCCAACATGGCGATGGGCAAGGCCGGCGATGGCAGCGAGCTGATCCCCTACCGCACGGCGATGCTGATCTCCATGCCGGCGCTGCTGACCACCCTGATCGTCGCGGTGTTCGGCAAGGGGATTTTCCGCCTGGTGCCGATCATCTCCGGCGTGCTGGTGGGCTTCGCCCTGTCGTTCTACTTCGGCGTGGTCGACACCGCGAAGATCGCCGCGGCGCCCTGGCTGGCGCTGCCGAACTTCACCGCACCGGAATTCAACTGGCAGGCGATCCTGTTCATCGTACCGGTGGCCCTGGCCCCGGCCATCGAGCATATCGGCGGGGTGATCGCGGTCGGCAGCGTGACCGGTCGCGACTACCTGAAGAAGCCGGGCCTGCATCGCACCCTGCTGGGTGACGGTCTGGCCACCACCGCGGCCGGCCTGTTCGGTGGCCCGCCCAACACCACCTATGCCGAAGTGACCGGCGCGGTGATGCTGACCAAGAACTACAACCCGAAGATCATGACCTGGGCGGCGCTCTTCGCCATCGCCCTGGCGTTCATCGGCAAGTTCGGCGCGCTGCTGCAGAGCATCCCGGTACCGGTGATGGGCGGGATCCTCTGCCTGCTGTTCGGCTCGATCGCAGCGGTGGGCATGAACACCCTGATCCGCCACAGGATCGACCTGGGCGAAGCGCGCAACCTGGTGATCGTCTCGGTCACACTGGTGTTCGGCATTGGTGGTGTGCTGGTCGGCAGTGGTACCGGCCCCGACGATTTCGGCCTGAAGGGCATCGCCCTGTGCGCCGTCGTCGCGATCGCGCTGAACCTGATCCTGCCGGGCAACGACGGCTGGAAGAAGAACAGGGCCGACGAGCCGCTGGCATAACCTCACCACGCCCCCCTGCAGGAGACGGGCTTGCCCGCGAAGCGCTTGGCGGCTTCAAGGGCAAGCCCGGCTCCTACAGGGAACGCGGAGCCCGCTCACAGAGCGTGTTCAGCGCCATCGCCCACTGCGGGTCATCGTTCAGGCACGGTACCAGCACCAACTCCTCGCCGCCCGCCTCGATGAACTGCTCGCGCCCACGGTCACCGATCTCCTCCAGGGTCTCGATGCAGTCGGCGACGAACGCCGGGCACATCACCAGAAGCTTCTTCACTCCGGCCTTGGCCAGTTCATCCAGGCGTGCCTCGGTGTAGGGCTCGATCCACTTCGCCCGCCCCAGCCGGGACTGGAACGAGACCGACCACTGCCCGTCCGCCAAGCCCATGTGCTCGGCAAACGCCGCCGCCGTACGCAGACATTGGGCGCGGTAACAGGTGGCAAGCACCGCTGGCGAGGCATTCCGGCAGCAGTCCGCATCCTTGAGGCAATGGCTGCCGGTGGGATCGAGCTTGGTCAGGTGGCGCTCCGGCAAACCGTGGAAGCTGAGCAGCAAATGATCGAAGCTCTGTTCCAGGTGCGGCCGGGTGCTGGCGACCAGCGCCTCGATGTATTCCGGCTGGTCGTAGAACGGCTGCAGGATGGAAAACTGCACATCCAGCCTCCGCTCCCTGACCACCCGCCGCGCCTCTTCGATCACCGTGGTCACCGTGCTGTCGGCAAACTGCGGATACAACGGCGCCAGCGTCACCTGGCGGATGCCCTGTGCCGCCAACCGGGTCAGCGTCGACTCGATCGACGGTTCGCCATAACGCATCGCCAGTTCCACCGGCCCATGCTGCCATTGCTCGGTCATGCGCTGCTGCAGACGTCGGCTCAGCACCACCAGCGGCGACCCTTCCTCCCACCAGATCGAGGCATAGGCATGGGCCGACTGCTCGGGCCGCTTGATCAGGATCAGCGACACCAGCAGGCGCCGGATCGGCCAGGGCAGATCGATCACGTACGGATCCATCAGAAACTGATTGAGGTAGCTGCGCACGTCCGCCACCGAAGTAGAGGCCGGCGAGCCCAGGTTGACCAGTAGCAACGCGTGATCGGTCATGCAATGTCCTATATCAGAGGCGACCCGACAGATCGTCGAGGGCCGCGGGCAGATCGGTGAACTGAAACTCGAACCCTGCCGCCAGCAGGCGCTTGGGCACGGCACGCTGGCCGCCCAGCAACAACTGCGACAACTCGCCGAGGCCGACCCGCAGCAGCGGAGCCGGCAGCGGGATCAGCGCCGGACGGTGCAACACCCGTCCCAGCGCCCTGGCGAAGTCGCGATTGCGCACCGGCCTGGGCGCGCAGGCATTATAAGGACCGCTGGCATCGCTGCGGTGCAGAAGAAAATCAATCAGGGCGATTTGATCCCGCAGGTGAATCCACGGCATCCACTGCCGGCCATTGCCGATCGGGCCGCCCAGGCACCATTTGAACGGCGGCAGCAGGCGCGACAAAAAGCCGCCCTCGGCCGCCAGCACGAGGCCGGTTCGCACCAGCACCACGCGCATGCCGAGGGCCTGCGCACGTTGCGCGGTCTCCTCCCAGGCAATGCACAACTGGCTGGCGAAATCCTCGCTGACCGGTGGTGAATCCTCGCTCAGCTCACGCTCGCCACCATCGCCATACCAACCCACCGCCGAGCCGGAAAGCAACACCGCCGGGCGTTGCTCCAGGCCTTCGAGCCAGGTCAGCAGGGTTTCGGTCAGCTGGATCCGACTGCTCCACAGCAGCGCCTTGCGCCGATGGGTCCAGGGACGCTCGGCGATCGGCGCACCGGCCAGATTGACCACCGCATCCAGCGGCTCGCCGGCCAACTCCTCCAGATGCCGCACGCCACGCACCTGGGCTCCGCACAGGCGGGCAACCTCCTCGGGCCGGCGACTCCACACCGTCAGGTGATGACCTTGCGCCAACCAGTGCTCGCACAACCGACGCCCGATCAAACCAGTACCGCCTGTCAGCAATATGTGCATGAGAGCGTCCTCGCGTAACGTTTTGCCAAGAGCGTTAGTCTACTTTTATAGGCAAGGCTCTTTTCTTTTCGACTGTTTTAACAATAGGACAGCTTCAGACGACAGGATGGTCGCGACTTATACCTAAAAATAAGATTGTACAGGTTTTACCGACGGCGTAGTCTGTGCAAACAGGTAACGAGGTCCCTATGACTGTACCTATCGCAATAATCGGTGCCGGTATCGCCGGACTGTCAGCCGCTCGCGCGTTACACGATGCCGGGCACGCCATCGAGCTGTTCGACAAAAGCCGCGGCAGCGGCGGGCGCATGTCGAGCAAACGCAGCGACGCCGGGTCGCTGGACATGGGCGCCCAATATTTCACGGCCCGCGACCGCCGCTTCGTCAACGAAGTGCAGCGCTGGCAAGGCCAGGGCTGGGTCGCCGAATGGGCGCCAAAGCTCTACACCTGGCAGAACGGCCAGCTCAATCTATCGCCGGACGAACAGACCCGCTGGGTCGGCACCCCGCGCATGAGCGCCATCACCCGCGGCCTGCTCGGCGATCTGCACAGCCACTTCAGCTGTCGGATCACCGAAGTCTTCCGGGGTGAACAGCACTGGCACCTGCAGGATGCCGAAGGGGTCACCCACGGCCCGTTCAGTCACGTCGTCATCGCCACACCGGCGCCCCAGGCCACCGCGCTGCTCGCTGCCGCGCCGAAGCTCGCCGGTGCCGCCGCGGGGGTCCAGATGGAGCCGACCTGGGCGGTCGCCCTGGCCTTCGAGAGCGCGCTGGAGACGCCCATGGAAGGCTGCTTCGTACAGGACAGCCCGCTCGACTGGCTGGCCCGCAACCGCAGCAAGCCGGGGCGCGACAACCGTCTCGACACCTGGGTCCTGCATGCCACCAGCAGTTGGAGCAAGCAGCACCTGGACCTGTCCAGGGAAGCGGTGATCGAGCACCTGCACGGCGCGTTCGCCGAACTGCTGCACATCACCATGCCCGCCCCGGCCTTCACCCTTGCCCACCGCTGGCTCTATGCACGGCCGGCCGGTGCCCGCGAATGGGGGGCGCTGGCCGACGCCGACCTGGGCCTGTACGTGTGCGGCGACTGGTGCATGTCCGGCCGGGTCGAAGGCGCCTGGCTCAGCGGCCAGGAAGCCGCCCGCCGGCTGCTGGAACACCAGGCATGAATCGCATCAACCCACGCAAACTGCTGCTGTCGAAGTGGACAGCAGCCCGGCCGGAGAACCGGGAAAGACATTTCCTGGTCACCGAGCTGTTCCACGATGAAACCGGCACGCTATTGCTGGAGCTGGAACTGCAGGCGGTACTGACCCGCCGCAACCAGCGCATCCCCTGGCAACAGTTGCAGAACGCCGAACGCTGGCGCATGGGCTGGCGATAAGCGGACCAGGGCAATCCTGTACAAAGAATTTGACTTGTACAAGATAGAACCTATGATGAAACCTAGTTGTACAAGAATTCACGCTTGTACAAGTAATTCGTCGAGGTTCTGCAATGCCCACGTCCAGCGTCTCCCGCACCAAACCGAAGATCGCCATCAGCGCCTGCCTGATGGGCGCCGAAGTGCGCTACAACGGCGGGCACAAGGAATCGCGGCTGTGCAGCCAGAGCCTCAGCGAGCATTTCGATTTCCTCCCGGTCTGCCCGGAAGTGGCGATCGGCCTGGGCACACCGCGCGAGCCGATCCGTCTGGTCGGTGACCCGCAGCAGCCCAGGGCCGTGGGCACGGTCCATGGGGAGCGGGACGTCAGCCAGGCGCTGACCGACTACGGCACGCGCATGGCGAATGAGCTGACGGATATCTGCGGCTACATCTTCATGCAGAAATCCCCGTCCTGCGGACTGGCGCGGGTCAAGGTCTACCAGGATCGCGGACGGCCCGCCGAGCACGCCGGTCGTGGCCTGTTCGCCGCCGCCTTCTGCGCCCTGCATCCCGACCTTCCGGTGGAGGAAGAGGGCCGCCTGAACGACCCGGTGCTGCGCGAGAACTTCCTGACCCGGGTGTTCGCCTACGCCGACTGGCAGCAACTGCTCGCCGCTGGCCTGAGCCGCCGCGCCCTGACCGAATTTCACTCGCGCCACAAATACCTGCTGATGGCCCACAACCCGGAGCAGTACAAGGTACTGGGCAACCTGCTGGGCAGCATGGGCAGGGCCGATCCGAACGAGATCGGCCCGCACTACTTCAGCCAGTTGATGAGCGCCCTGAAGAAATGCGCCACCCGCCGCACCCACACCAACGTCCTGCAGCACCTGAGCGGCTACCTGAAGCATTCCATCAGCGCCGAGGACAAGCAGGAAATGCAGCAGGTCATCGGCCAGTACCGCCTCGGCATCGTCCCGCTGGTGGTGCCGCTGACCCTGCTCAAGCACCACTTCCGCCAATACCCCGATCCCTACGTGGGCCTGCAGGTCTATCTGCAACCCCACCCGGAAAACCTCAGCCTGCGAAACTCGATCTGATCATGTCCAAGCCTCTCCCCGAAGACGATGAGTCCCATCCCGACTATGTCAGCGCCCTGGCCGCCGGCTGGCTGCCGATTCGCGAAGTCGCCCGGCAGACCGGGGTCAATGCCGTCACCCTGCGTGCCTGGGAACGTCGCTATGGCCTGATCGTGCCCCATCGCACGGCCAAGGGTCATCGGTTGTTCTCCGCCGACCACGTGCAACGCATCCAGGCGATCCTGACCTGGCTGAATCGCGGCGTGGCGGTGCGCCAGGTCAAGCAGTTGCTCGACGCCCCGCAACCGCCCGCCGAGGCGCCGGAAAACGACTGGCACCGGTTGCACCAGGACCTGGTCCAGGCCATCGGCCGCCTGGACGAGCGCCAGGTCGACGACCGTTTCAACCAGGCGATGTCGCTGTACCCGCCGCGCACCGTCTGCGAACAGTTGCTGATCCCGCTGCTGGCCGAACTCGAACAGCGCTGGCAGGGCCAGTTCGGCGGACAGATGGAGCGGGTGTTCTTCCATTCCTGGCTGCGCAGCAAGCTGGGCGCACGGATCTACCACAACAACCGCCAGCTCAGGGGCCAGCCGCTGCTGCTGGTCAACCAGTCGGACCTGCCGCTCGAACCCCACCTGTGGCTGACCGCCTGGCTGGCGAGCAGCGCCGACTGCCCGGTGGAAGTCTTCGACTGGCCGGTGCCACCCGGCGAACTGGCGCTGGCCGTCGAACAGCTCAAGGCCCGCGCGTTGCTGCTGTATTCCAGCAAGACCCTGAATATGGCGGCGCTGCCCAGGCTGATCGGCGGGATCGAACAACCCGTACTGATCGCCGGTGCCTCGGTGTGCATCCACGCCACCGAACTGTCCGCCTGTACTGACGACCACCCCGGACTGAGCCTCGCCCAGGATCCGTTGGCGGCCTGCCAGAGCCTCACCCGGCTCGGCCTGCTCTGATGCTCCCCGGCCCCAAGGAATGACTATGCAATTGTTCTGGCTGCGCACCGACCTGCGCCTGCATGACAACACCGCGCTCAGCGCCGCGGCCCGCAGCGGGCCAACGGTGGCGGTGTACCTGCTCACTCCCGGGCAATGGCGGGCCCATGACGATGCACCGTGCAAGGTCGACTTCTGGCTGCGTAACCTGCACGAACTGGGCCAGGCGCTGGCCGGGCTGAACATCCCGCTGCTGATCCGCCACGCGGATACCTGGGACCAGGCCCCCGCCGTCCTGCTCGAACTGTGCCAGTCGCTGGGCATTGATGCCGTGCACGTCAACGAGGAATATGGCGTACACGAAACCCGCCGCGACCGCGCCGTGAGCAAGACCGTCGAGGCCCACGGCATCGCCTTCCACAGCCATCTCGACCAACTGTTCTTCCGCCCGGGCAGTGTCCTGACCCGTACCGGCGGCTACTTCCAGGTCTTCAGCCAGTTCCGCAAGGTCTGCTACAGCCGCCTGCATGGCGCCTTACCGGCGTTGGTGCCGGCCCCTGCGACCCAGGCGCCCCTGCCGATCGGGAGCGACCCGGTTCCAGCCGCGATCGACGGTTTCGACAGCCCCTCCCAAGCCTTGCGCGACCTCTGGCCCGCCGGTGAAAGCGAAGCCCGGCGACGTCTGGAGCACTTCGCCGACCAGCAGATCGACGCCTACCAGAGCGAACGCGACTTCCCGGCCAAGCCCGGCACCAGCCAACTCTCCGCCTACCTGGCCGCTGGGGTGGTGTCCCCGCGCCAATGCCTGCACGCGGCCCTGCAAAGCAACCAAGGCGAGTTCGACAGCGGCAACGCCGGCGCCATCACCTGGATCAATGAACTGCTCTGGCGCGAGTTCTACAAACATATCCTGGTCGGTTATCCGCGGGTCTCGCGGCATCGCGCGTTCCGCCCGGAGACCGAAGCCGTGGCCTGGCGCCATGCGCCCCGGGACCTGGAGGCCTGGCAGCAGGGCCGCACCGGCCTGCCGATCATCGACGCCGCCATGCGCCAGTTGCTCGACACCGGCTGGATGCACAACCGCCTGCGCATGGTGGTGGCGATGTTCCTGACCAAGAACCTGCTGATCGACTGGCGCGAGGGCGAGCGCTTCTTCATGCGCCATCTGATCGACGGCGACCTGGCGGCCAACAACGGCGGCTGGCAGTGGAGTTCCTCCACCGGCACCGATGCGGCGCCGTACTTCCGCATCTTCAACCCGATCAGCCAGTCGCAGAAATTCGACAGCGAAGGCCTGTTCATCAAGCACTGGCTGCCGGAACTGGCGGCGCTGAACAAAAAGGACGTGCACAACCCGGCCGCCCTCGGCGGGCTGTTCGGCGTGCCCGGTTATCCGCAGCCGATCGTCGATCTGGCCAGCAGTCGCGACCGGGCCCTGGCCGCGTTCAAGAGCCTGGCGCCGCGCCAGGATGACGGAGGTCTGCATGAGTGAGTTCCTGCGCGACTTCGCCCGGCGCTTTTGCGCCGTGGACAGGCACAACCTGGGGCTGCTCGACGAACTGTACAGCGAGGACGTGCACTTCACCGACCCGCTGCACGAGGTTCACGGCCTGCCGGCGGTGCGCCGTTATTTCGCCGACCTGTACAGCAACGTCAGCGAACTGGCGTTCGACTTCCACGGCTTCGACCCGGTTCGCGACGGCGAAGGCTACCTGCGCTGGCACATGAGCTACCGCCACCCCAGGCTGGCCGGTGGCAAGCCGATCCATGTCGAGGGCTGTTCCCATCTGCTCTGGCACGAAAAGGTCTATCGCCATCGCGATTACTTCGATGCCGGCGCCCTGCTCTACGACCACCTGCCGTTGCTCGGCTGGGCCACCGCATGGCTGAAAAGGAGAATGGCATGAGTCCCAAACCCCCACGCCGCATCTGGCTGACCGGCGCCAGCAGTGGCATCGGTGCCGCCGTGGCCGAAGTGTTGCTCAAGGGTGGCGCCCGACTGGCGGTCAGCGCACGCAATGAACAGGCCCTGGAGGAGCTCGGCGAGCGTTATCCGGGCCAGGTGCTGGTGGTTCCCGGCGACCTGACCGACAGCCAGCAGGTGCGCGAGATCGGTGAACGCATCAGCCAGGCCTGGGGCGCCCTCGACACGGTGATTCTCAATGCCGGCACCTGTGAATATGTCGACGCCCGGGAGTTCGATGCCTCGGTCGTCGAACGGGTGGTACGCACCAACCTGCTCGCCAGCAGCTATTGCATCGAGACCGCCCTGCCGCTGCTGCGGGCCGGCACCACACCGCACCTGGTCGGCATCGCCAGCGCCGTGACCTTCCTGCCGCTGCCGCGCGCCGAGGCCTATGGCGCCTCGAAAGCCGGCATGCGCTACCTGTTCGAATCGCTGCGCATCGACCTGGCCTACGAGGGAATCGACGTCACCATCGTCAGCCCCGGCTTCGTCGACACGCCGCTGACCCGCAAGAACGACTTCCCGATGCCGCTGAGCTGGCCTGCCGACAAGGCCGCCGAGCACATCTGCGAGAGATTGCCTCGACGGCCGCTGGAAATCGCCTTTCCGGCCCTGTTCATGGCCGGGCTCTGGCCGCTGTCACGCCTGCCCAGGCGCCTGCAACTGGCGATCGGCAAGCGCATGGCGCGCAACGGCCAACAGACCGAGGACCGCTCATGAAGATCGCCCTGATCGGCAGCGGTATCTCCGGCCTGACCTGCGCCTACCTGCTCAACCGGCAGCACTCGATCACGCTGTTCGAAGCCGCCGAATGGATCGGCGGCCACACCCATACGGTCGAAGTCACGGTCAACGGCCAACGCCATGCCATCGACACCGGCTTCATTGTCTTCAACGACTGGACCTACCCGAACTTCATCCGCCTGCTCGGCCAGCTCGGGGTCGGCCACAAGCCCACCGAAATGAGTTTTTCGGTGCATGACCCGGCCAGCGGCCTGGAGTACAACGGCAACAACCTCAACAGCCTGTTCGCCCAGCGCAGCAACCTGTTGTCGCCCGGCTTCTGGGGCATGTTGCGCGACATCCTGCGCTTCAACCGCCAGGCCCTCGCCGACCTCGAGCAACAGCGCATCGCCGCCGACACCACCCTCGGCGCCTATCTGCGCGATGGCCGCTACGGCGAACGCTTCATCCAGCACTACATCGTGCCGATGGGGGCGGCGATCTGGTCGATGTCACTGGCGGACATGCTCGGTTTCCCGTTGCAGTTCTTCGTCCGTTTCTTCAGCAACCATGGCCTGCTGTCGGTCAACGACCGTCCGCAGTGGCGGGTCATCGAGGGCGGTTCAAGCAGCTACGTGGCCCCCTTGACCGCCGGTTTTCGCCAGAACATCCGCCTCAACTGCCCGGTGACCCGGGTCGAACGCGACGAACAGGGCGTGGTTATCCACAGCGCCGCCGGCAGCGAACGCTTCGACAAGGTGGTGTTCGCCTGTCACAGCGACCAGGCCCTCCGGTTGCTGGCCGAACCGAGCGAGGCCGAGCGGCAGATCCTCGGCGCCCTGCCTTACGCTGACAACGAGGTGGTGCTGCACACCGACACCCGACTGCTGCCGCAGCGTCCACTGGCCTGGGCCAGCTGGAACTATCGCCTCGGCGGCCAGCGCCAGGCGGCTGTGACCTACAACATGAACATCCTCCAGGGTCTCGTCAGCGACACCACCTTCTGCGTCAGCCTCAACCAGACAGCCGACATAGACCCGCGCAAGGTTCTGGCCCGCTACACCTACGCCCACCCGCAATACAACCTGGCCGCCATCGCCGCGCAGCAGCGCTGGGAGGAATTGTATGGTGATCGCCATACCTACTACTGTGGCGCCTACTGGGCCAACGGTTTCCACGAAGATGGCGTGAACAGCGCCCTGCGGGTGGCCGGTGCCTTCGGGGAGCAGCTGTGAACAGCGCCCTGTACAGCGGCTGGATCAGCCACCGGCGCTTTGCGCCCCGGCGCCACGCCTTCCGCTACCGGATCGGCCTGCTGTACCTGGACCTCGCCGAGCAGGACAACGTCCTCGGCCTCTCCCCCCTGGCCGGCCGCCACCGCTTCGCCCCCTTTGCCTGGCGCGAGACCGACCACCTGTGCGCCTTCACCCGCCAGGGCATGCCGTTGATCGACGCGGTACGCCAGCAGGTTGCCCTGGCCCTCGGCCAGGCGCCGCAAGGCGCCGTGCGCCTTTTGACGCAACCACGCAGTTGGGGGTTGTCGTTCAACCCGGTGAGTTTCTTCTACTGCTTCGACAGCGACGAGCGCCTGGCGGCGATTCTCTGCGAGGTGACCAACACGCCCTGGGGCGAGCGCTACCACTACGTGCTCGCCGCCAACGGCGCGGGCCATCAGCATGTCACGGCGGCGAAGTCGTTCCATGTCTCGCCATTCCTGCCCCGCGACCTGCAATACCGTATGAGTTTCAGCCAGCCCGGCGAACGCCTCGGCGTGCACATGGCCGACTGGCAGGGCGAACTGAAGCTGTTCGATGCCACCCTCGACCTGCAACGCCAGGACCTGGACCGGGCCAGCCTGCATCGCCACCTGTGGCGCTTTCCCTGGATGAGCGCCAAGACCTGCCTGTCGATCTACTGGCAGGCCCTGCGCCTGCTGCTCAAACGGACACCCCTCTTCTCCCACCAGGCCGCCGATGGCGCCTTCAGCATTGCCACCGCGCAACCCGAGGAACAACGTCATGAAAAGTCCTAGCCTGGTGACCAGGAACAACCTGTGGAGCGCCAACCGCTTCAGCACCGGTCTGCTGCGCCGTGGCGTGCTGCGCCAGTTGAGAGCGCTGCGTCACGGCCAGTTGCTGGTGGTCGAGGACGGCGAGCGCCAGCTGTTCGGCCAGCCCGGCAGCGGCCTGCTGGGCGAGATCCATGTCCAGGACCCGGCGGCCTGGGGCCTGGTCGCCGGCAACGGCTCGATCGGCGCCGGCGAGGCCTTCATCCATGGCTACTGGACCAGCCCGGACCTGACCGCGGTGATCCGCGTGTTCGTCAGCAACCTCGACGTGCTCGATGCCATGGAAGGCGGCCTGGCCCGACTGGGAAGGCCCTTCATCCAGGGATTGCACTGGCTCAATCGCAACACCCGCCAGGGCTCGCGCAAGAACATCGCGGCTCACTACGACCTGGGCAACGACCTGTTCGAGCAGTTTCTCGATCCGACCATGATGTACTCGGCGGCGCAGTTCCTCAGCCCCGAAGACAGCCTGGAACAGGCCCAGTTGAATAAGCTGGAACGCATCTGCCAGAAGCTGGAACTGAAGCCGGGCGATCACCTGCTGGAAATCGGTACCGGCTGGGGCAGCATGGCGATCCATGCCGCCCAGCACTACGGCTGCAAGGTCACCACCACCACGCTGTCCCGCGAACAGCTGGCCTATGCCCGCCAACGCGTCGAGGCCCTGGGCCTGCAGGACCGGATCACCCTGCTGCTGGAAGACTACCGGGACCTCACCGGCCAATACGACAAGCTGGTCTCCATCGAAATGATCGAAGCCGTCGGCCATCGTTTCCTGCCCGACTACTTCCGCCAGTGCGCCCGCCTGCTCAAGAGCGACGGCCTGATGCTGCTGCAGAGCATCACCATCCGCGAGCAACGTTATGAACAGGCGAAGAACAGCGTCGACTTCATCCAGCGCTACATCTTCCCTGGCGGGGCGCTGCCCAGTGTGCAGAAGCTGCTTGAGGTGGCCGGTCAACACACCGACATGAACCTGCTGCACATGGAGGACTTCGGCCTGCACTACGCGCGCACCCTGCGCCTGTGGCACGAGAATTTCCAGCAGGCCCATCCGCGCCTGGCCGAGCTGGGCTATGACGTGTATTTCCTGCGCCTGTGGGAGTTCTACCTGTGTTACTGCGAAGGCGGTTTCCTCGAACGCGCCCTGGGCACCGCGCAACTGCTGCTGGCCAAACCGGCGGCACGGCCGCAGCCGTTGCTCGGGCGCTTCGAGGGCTGAACGACGGGACGCTACAGCGGCATCGTGTAATGCAGGGCGTAGCTTTCGATACCGTCGTTCGGCGTGCGGATACCGGCATTGGAATAGTGGGTGGCGCGAATCCCCACTTCATGCCCACCGGCAAAGCGCAGGCCGAAACCGAGACGGTCCTCGAACTGGAAGGCCGAGCCGAGCTTGTTGTCCTCGATTTCCGTGTGGGCGAAAAGCGCCACGCCGATCCCCGCCTCGATATAGGGTTTGACCGAAGCCCCGGAGAACTCGTACACGAACACCGGCGAGAACGACAGGCTGTGGTTGCTGGAAACCTTATCGCCGTCCCAGTAGGTGTAAGCGCCGTTCCAGTAGCCGGTCAGGCGACCGACGTCGCTTTGCAACCAGCTTTTATCCCAATCCCATTGCAGGCCCAAGCGGTAGGTCTGGGTCGAATCGCTGGTCTGGCCAAGGGAAAACTCGACACCGGCCGCTTGTGCCGTCACGCCATACATCAGGGTCGCGGCCGTCAACGCAGCCAGACAGAACAATCTCTTCATCAGAAATATCCTATTTCAAAGGGATGTTTTACAGCGAGGAAGACCTTCAATAGAAGCGTGACGCGAGGCAGAAGTTCAGCAAATTCCAGGGCTTTTTCAAGAATTTTCCTAACGTTCGAAGCTTTCCACGCTGCCTGGTTTATTCCATAGCATGGGCAGGATCTTTCCGAGGTGATGCGGATCAGCACTGGTCCAGAACCGCGCCTCGCGGGCTGGCCCCGTGGACAACAGGTCGCGGGCCTGCAACAGGCGCTGGAGCTGCCGGGCTACTGCGGCGCCGGTGTCGATCAGGCTGATGGAGGCGGGAACCATCTCCAGCAGCAGCGGCTTGAGGAACGGATAGTGGGTGCAGCCGAGAATGATGGTGTCGCAACCGGCCGCCAGCAATGGCTCGACATAGCTGGACAACAGCTGGCGCAGGGCCTGGCTGTGCAGGTCGCCGCCCTCGATCATCTCGACCAGCCCGGGACAGGGCTGGGTGACCACCCGCACATCGTTGGCGAAGCGGTCGAGCAAGGCGGCGAACTTGGCGCTCTGCAAGGTACCGGTGGTCGCCAGCACGCCGACCACGCCACTGCGGGTGGCGGCGGCGGCCGGCTTGACTGCCGGCTCCATGCCCACCAGCGGCCAGTCCGGGTAACGCTGGCGCAGGTCGGCGACCCCGGCGACAGTGGCGGTATTGCAGGCGATCACCAATGCCTTGGCCCCCTGCTCGCGCAGGAAGCCGGCAATCACCTCGCAACGCTGGCGAATGTATTCCGGGCTTTTTTCACCGTAGGGAATGTGCCCACAGTCGGCGATATACAGCAGCGATTCGTTGGGCAGCAGACGGTGGATTTCATTGAGTACCGACAGGCCGCCGACACCCGAGTCGAACACCCCGATCGGCGCCTCACGCATGGCGGCTACCGCAGACGCTGCACTGCGGGTCGCGCTTGACCCGTAGCTCACGGAACTTCGTACTCAAGGCATCGACCAGCAACAACCGGCCAACCAGCGGGTCGCCAAAGCCGGCGAGCAGCTTCAGCGCCTCCAGGGCTTGCAGGCTGCCGACCAATCCCACCAGCGGGCCAACTACTCCGGCCTCGCTGCAGGTCAACTCGGCCTCGCTGCCGTGGCCGTACAGGCAGTGGTAGCACGGGCTGTCGGCGCGACGCGGGTCGAACACCGACAACTGGCCTTCGAGACGGATCGCCGCTCCGCTGACCAGCGGCTTGCCGGCCGCCACGCACGCGGCGTTGACCGCCTCGCGGGTGGCAAAGTTGTCACAGCAGTCGAGCACCAGGTCGACAGCGGCGATGGCCACGCCCAGACTGTCCTCATCCAGGGCCTGGCGATGGGCGACCAGGCGCACCTCGGGGTTGAGCGCGGTCAGCCGGCGCACGGCCGAGTCGACCTTGCTCGAACCGACGCTGTCGGTGTCGTGGATGATCTGGCGTTGCAGGTTGGTCAGGTCGACGCTGTCGAAATCCGCCAGGTGCAACTCGCCCACGCCGGCGGCAGCCAGGTACAGGGCCACCGGCGCACCGAGGCCGCCAAGACCGACGATCAGCACCCGGCTGTGTTTCAGGCGCAACTGGCCGTCGATATCGACCTGTCGCAACAGGATCTGCCGGCTATAGCGCAACAGCTCCTGATCGTTCAGCACGGCAGCCGTCCCAGGCTGATGCGCTGATGACCGCCCAGGTCGGTGCGGCTGTGCACCTCGCTGAAACCTTGCGCCGCCAGCAGCCCGCGCACCGCGTCGGCCTGGTCGTAACCGTGCTCGAGCAGCAACCAGCCACCGGCCTCCAGGTGCGCGGGTGCCTGGGCGATGATCGTGCGCAGGTCCTCCAGGCCATCGGCACCGGCCACCAGGGCACTGGCCGGCTCGAAGCGCACGTCACCCTCGGCCAGGTGCGGATCGGCCGCGGCGATGTAGGGGGGGTTGCTGATGATCAATTGAAAACGCAGGCCTTGCAGGGCACTGAACCAGTGACTGTGCAGCACCGTGGCGTTATCCAGGCCCAGACGCTGGCGATTGCGTTCGGCCAGGGCCACCGCTTCCGGCACGCGGTCCACCGCCGTGACCTGCCAGGCCGGGCGCTCGCTGGCCAGGGCCAGGGCAATCGCGCCGGTGCCGGTGCCGAGGTCGAGCACCCTGGCCGGGGTGGCCGGCAGCAGTTCCAGGGCGGCTTCCACCAGCAACTCGGTATCCGGGCGCGGAATCAGGGTGTGCGGCGCGACCTCCAGGTCGAGCTTCCAGAAGCCCTGCTGGCCCAGGATGTAGGCCACCGGCTCACCTTCGCGGCGGCGCTGGAGGAAATCGCCGAAGGTCTGCGCGTCCTCGCTGCTGACGATCTTTTCCGGCCAGGTGTGCAGGTAACTGCGGGATTTGCCCAGGGCCGCCGCCAGCAGCAACTCGGCGTCCAGGCGCGCGGTTGGCGAGTCGGGCAGTTCAGCGGCGCGCAGCAGGCTGGCAATAATAGTCATTCAGTCACCCAGCGCCGCCAGTTGGTCGGCCTGGTATTCGGCCAGCAGCGGTTCGATCACCGCCTCGACTCCACCGGCCATGATTTCGTCCAGGGAGTACAGGGTCAGGTTGACACGGTGATCGGTGACCCGGCCCTGGGGGAAGTTGTAGGTACGGATACGCTCGGAGCGGTCGCCGGAGCCCACCAGCAACTTGCGCTCGCTGGCAATCGCGTTGGCGGCGGCGCTGGCCTGCTGGTCATTGAGCTTGGCCGACAGCCAGGCCATGGCCCGTGCCCGGTTCTTGTGCTGGGAACGCTCTTCCTGGCACTCCACCACGATCCCGGACGGAATGTGGGTGATGCGGATCGCCGAATCGGTCTTGTTCACGTGCTGGCCGCCCGCCCCCGAGGAGCGGTAGGTGTCGATGCGCAGGTCGGCCGGGTTGATCTCGATGGCTTCCTGTTCGTCCGGCTCGGGCAACACGGCCACGGTGCAGGCCGAGGTATGGATACGCCCCTGGGACTCGGTGGCCGGTACGCGCTGCACACGATGGGCGCCCGATTCGAATTTCAGCTTGCCGTAGACATTCTCGCCCTCGACCCGGGCGATGACCTCTTTATAGCCGCCATGCTCGCCCTCGCTTTCCGAGAGAATCTCCACCCGCCAGCCGCGTTTTTCGGCGTAACGCGAGTACATGCGGAACAGATCGCCCGAGAAGATCGCCGCCTCGTCGCCGCCGGTACCGGCACGAATCTCGAGGAACACGTTGCGTCCGTCGTTGGGGTCCTTGGGCAGCAGCATGCGTTGCAGGGTGGATTCCAGCTCGACCAGTTGCTCCTTGGCCTCGCGGACTTCCTCGACCGCCATTTCGCGCAGGTCCGGGTCGCTGTCCTTGAGCAGCGCCTGGGCGCCCTCGAGGTCCGCCTGCACCTTCAGCACCTGCTGGTAGGCGGCGACGATCGGCTCGACCTCGGCGTACTCCTTGGAGTAGGTGCGGAACCTGGCCTGGTCGGAAATGACCTCGCCATCGCCAAGCAAGGCGGTCAGTTCCTCGAAACGGTCCTGGAGGACGTCCAACTTTTTGAGCAGTGACGCTTTCATTGCGGTTTCTTATCCGAAAAGCTATCCGATGAGCCCTCACGGAGGGCAAAGAGTTCCTGCGCCATGGCCAGCGCATCGAGACGGCCTTCGGCGGACAACTTCTTCAGTTGCACACTGGGCGCATGCATCAACTTGTTGGTCAGGCCGCGGGCCAGTTGCATCAGCACGTCCTCGGCGCTGTTGCCATTGGCCAGCAGACGCTGGGCCTTTTGCAATTCTTCGTCACGCAGGCGCTCGCTCTGCTGGCGGTAGGCACGCAGCACATCCACCGCGGCCAGCTCGCGCAGGCGCGCCATGAAGTCGTCGACGCCGTTGCTCACCAGTTCCTCGGCCGCCTGCGCGGCGCCCTGGCGGCTCTTGAGGTTCTCGGCGACCACTTCGTGGAGATCGTCGACGGTATAGAGGTAAACGTCGTCCAACTCGCCGACTTCCGGCTCGATATCCCGGGGGACGGCGATGTCCACCATGAAGATCGGCTTGTGCTTGCGCAGCTTCAGTGCGCTTTCCACGGCGCCCTTGCCGAGAATCGGCAACTGGCTGGCGGTGGAACTGATGACGATGTCGCTGTGCACCAGCTCCTGGGGAATGTCGGCCAGCAGCACCGCATGGGCACCGAACTCCTCGGCAAGGGTCTTGGCCCGCTCCAGGGTCCGGTTGGCCACCACGATACGCTTGACGCCCTGCTCGTGCAGGTGGCGGGCGACCAGGGTGATGGTCTCGCCGGCACCGATCAGCAGCGCGGTGCTGCGCTGCAGGTCGCTGAAAATCTGTTTCGCCAGGCTGACGGCGGCAAACGCCACCGACACCGGGTTCTCGCCGATGGCGGTATCGGTGCGCACCTGCTTGGCGGCACTGAAGGTGGCCTGGAACAGCCGCCCGAGCAGCGGACCGACGGTCCCGGCTTCGCGTGCCACGGCATAGGCCGACTTCATCTGGCCGAGAATCTGCGGCTCGCCGAGCACCAGCGAATCCAGCCCGGAGGCGACACGCATCATGTGACGAACGGCCGCATCGTCCTCGTGCACATAGGCGCTGGCACGCAGCTCTTCCAGGCTCAGGTGGTGATAATCGGCCAGCCAGCGCAGTACCGTCTCCGCCGCCAGGTGATCCTGTTCCACATACAGTTCGCTGCGATTGCAGGTGGAGAGGATAGCGGCTTCCCGGCTGTCGGTCAGACGGCAGAGCTGCTGCAGCGCCTCCACCAACTGCTCGGGAGTGAACGCCACGCGCTCGCGCACGTCTACGGAGGCCGTCTTGTGGTTGATGCCGAGTGCGAGGAAGGCCATTCAAGGTCGCTGATGATGTCGAGAAGCCGACAATTGTCCTACTTCACCCGGTTCAGAACAACCACCGCCGACTATTGTCATAATCGAACGTTGCTATTAATGCCCCCGGTGAGCGGTCTCGGGTATGGTTCTGCCCACCGCTTGTGTCATGATGGCCCGACCGCAGGTTAGTTGCCCTTCTCCTATATGAATAGATCGTCCGCGTTGCTTCTCGCTTTTGCCTTCCTCAGCGGCTGCCAGGCCCTGGCACCCGTGTCGCCGGTCCATACACCGCCGGCCGAGGAAACCACGGCGGCCCCGGAAAAGCCCAAGGTCTACGGCTCCTTCAGTGAAGACACGGTCTTCAGCCTGCTGAGCGCGGAACTGGCCGGACAGCGAAATCGTTTCGATATTGCCCTGGACAACTACGTCACCCAGGCGATTAACACCCAGGACCCGGGCATCTCCGAGCGCGCCTTCCGCATCGCCGAGTACCTGGGTGCCGACCAGGCCGCCCTCGATACCTCGCTGATCTGGGCGAAAAACGCCCCGGACGATCTCGAAGCACAGCGTGCGGCCGCCATCCAGCTGGCCCGCGGCGGGCGTTATGACGATTCCATGGTCTATATGGAGAAGGTCCTGCAGGGCAAGGGCGATACCCACTTCGACTTCCTCGCCCTGTCGGCCGCCGACACCGACCAGGACACCCGCAACGGCCTGATGAAGAGCTTCGACCGCCTGCTGGTCAGGCATCCGAAGAACGGCCAGCTGATTTTCGGCAAGGCCCTGCTGCTGCAACAGGACGGCGACAACCAGGGCGCCCTGACGCTGCTGGAGAACAACCCGCCGGAAGATGGCGAGATCGCGCCGCTGCTGCTGCGCGCGCGCCTGCTGCAGAACCTCAATCGCGGCAAGGAAGCGATTCCGCTGCTGGAAAAAAGCATCAGGAAGTATCCGGAAGACAAGCGCCTGCGCCTGACCTATGCGCGCATGCTGGTCGAACAGGACCGCATGGCCGACGCCAAGGTGCAGTTCTCCAACCTGGTCCAGCAGTATCCGGAAGACGACGAACTGCGCTTCTCCCTGGCACTGGTCTGCCTGGAAGCCAAGGCCTGGGACGAGGCCAAGGGCTATCTCGAGGAACTGATCGCCCGTGACAGCCACGTCGACTCCGCCCATTTGAACCTCGGCCGCATCGCCGAGGAGAAAAACGACCCGCAGGGCGCCCTGGAAGAATACGAGCAGGTCGGTGCGGGCAACGACTACCTGCCGGCCCAACTGCGCCAGGCCGACATCCTGGTCACCAGCGGCCGTGGCGCCGAGGCCTCGAAGCGGCTCGCCGCGGCCCGTGACGAGCAGCCGGACTACGCGATCCAGCTGTACCTGATCGAAGCCGAGATCTTCTCCGCCAACAATCAGGGCGAGCAGGCCTGGAAAGTCCTGCAACAGGCGCTGCTGCAGTATCCGGACGACCTCAACCTGCTTTACACCCGCGCCATGCAGGCGGAGAAACGCAACGATCTGGCCCAGATGGAAAAGGACCTGCGGGCGATTCTCAAGCGCGAACCGGACAACGCCATGGCCCTCAATGCCCTCGGCTACACCCTGTCCGATCGCACCACCCGCTATGCCGAAGCCAAGGAACTGATCGAAAAGGCGCACCAGTTGAACCCGGAAGATCCCGCCGTGCTCGACAGCCTCGGCTGGGTCAATTTCCGCCTGGGCAACCTTGACGAGGCCGAGCGCCTGCTGCGTCAGGCCCTGGAGCGCTTCCCCGACCAGGAGGTCGCGGCGCACCTGGGCGAAGTCCTGTGGGCCAATGGCAAGCAGGGCGAAGCCAGAAAAATCTGGGGCAGGTTCCTCAAGGACCAGCCCGACAGCCCCATCCTGCGTGGCACCATCAAACGCCTGACCGGTTCCGAGACTCTTTAAGCTTATGTTCCTGCGCCACCTCGTTGTCTTCAGCCTGATCGCCCTGCTCGCCGGTTGTGCGGGCTTCGGCGCCCGTGAGTCCGTCGAGGGCCACGGCGACCCGGCCCGCTGGGCCAGCCACAAGCAGCAGTTGAGCAGCCTCGATGGCTGGCAGATCAACGGCAAGGTCGGCATCCGTGCGCCGAAGGACTCCGGCAGCGGTACACTGTTCTGGCTGCAGCGCCAGGACTACTACGACATTCGCCTGTCCGGCCCGCTGGGCCGCGGTGCCGCGCGCCTGACCGGGCGTCCCGGCCAGGTCTCGCTGGAAGTGGCCAACCAGGGCCGCTACGAGGCGCAAAGCCCCGAAGCCCTGCTGGAGGAGCAACTGGGCTGGAAACTGCCGGTTTCCCATCTGGTCTGGTGGGTCCGCGGCCTGCCCGCACCCGACAGCAAGAGCCGCCTGAGCCTGGACAACGACAGCCGGCTCGCCACCCTGGAGCAGGACGGCTGGCAGGTCGAATACCAGAGCTATGCCGAACAGAACGGCTACTGGCTGCCCGAGCGCCTGAAGCTGCACGGCCAGGATCTCGACGTCACGCTCGTCGTAAAGGACTGGCAGCCACGCCGGCTGGGGCAATGACATGAGCGCCCGCCAACTGACCCTGCCCTCGCCGGCCAAGCTGAACCTGATGCTGCATATCATCGGCCGCCGGGCCGATGGTTATCACGAGCTGCAGACGCTGTTCCAGTTCCTCGACCACGGTGACGAGCTGCGCTTTGCCCTGCGTGACGACGGGGTGATCCACCTGCACACCGAGTTCGACGGCGTACCCCACGACAGTAACCTGATCGTGCGCGCGGCGAAAAAACTCCAGGAACAATCCGGATCGACGCTCGGCGCGGACATCTGGATCGACAAGATCCTGCCCATGGGTGGCGGCATCGGCGGCGGCAGCTCGAATGCCGCGACCACCCTGCTCGGCCTGAACCATCTGTGGCAACTGAAGTGGGACGAGGACCGCCTGGCGGCCCTGGGCCTGAGCCTGGGTGCCGACGTGCCGGTTTTCGTCCGCGGCCATGCGGCTTTCGCCGAAGGTGTCGGGGAAAAGCTCACACCGGTGGACCCCGAGGAACCGTGGTATGTCGTGCTTGTCCCGCAAGTCTCTGTAAGTACAGCAGAAATTTTTTCGGATCCGCTGTTGACACGTGACTCCGCGCCCATTAAAGTGCGCCCCGTTCCCGAGGGAAACAGTCGAAATGACTGCTTGCCGGTTGTTTCAAGGCGTTATCCGGAAGTACGTAATGCCTTGAGTTCGCTGGGTAAATTTACCGAAGCGAAACTGACCGGAACTGGAAGTTGTGTGTTTGGGGCCTTCCCAAACAAAGCTGAAGCTGATAAAGTCTCGGCCCTTCTTGCAGAGACCCATACAGGGTTTGTAGCCAAAGGCAGCAACATCTCGATGTTGCACCGAAAGTTGCAAAGTCTGCTCCAGGAATGCGAGTAGCAGCTACTCGTAGCAACAGATACAGGGGCGTCGCCAAGCGGTAAGGCAGCAGGTTTTGATCCTGCCATGCGTTGGTTCGAATCCAGCCGCCCCTGCCATTTTCTAATACTCATCCAGGTTACCCTCAGCCTTCAGGTACTGCGCGTGTCCAAGATGATGGTCTTTACGGGGAATGCCAACCCCGATCTGGCTCGGCGTGTCGTACGTCAGCTGCATATCCCTCTCGGTGACATCTCTGTCGGAAAGTTCTCCGACGGCGAGATTACCGCTGAGATCAATGAAAACGTCCGCGGTAAAGACGTCTTCATCATTCAGCCGACTTGTGCTCCGACCAACGATAACCTGATGGAACTCGTCGTGATGGCTGATGCCTTCCGCCGTTCCTCAGCCACCCGAATCACTGCGGTGATCCCCTACTTTGGTTACGCCCGTCAGGATCGCCGTCCGCGCTCCGCACGTGTGGCTATCAGCGCGAAAGTCGTGGCTGACATGCTCACCGTGGTAGGCATCGACCGTGTCCTCACGGTTGACCTGCACGCTGACCAGATCCAGGGCTTCTTCGATATCCCGGTAGATAACATCTACGGCTCCCCCGTTCTGGTGGATGACATCGAAGACCAGCGTTTCGAAAACCTGATGATCGTGTCTCCGGACATTGGCGGCGTCGTGCGTGCACGTGCCGTTGCCAAGTCGCTGGGCGTGGATCTGGGCATCATCGACAAACGTCGTGAGAAGGCCAACCACTCCGAAGTGATGCACATCATCGGTGACGTCGAAGGCCGCACCTGCATTCTCGTCGACGACATGGTCGACACCGCCGGCACCCTGTGCCACGCGGCGAAAGCCCTCAAGGAACATGGCGCTGCCAAGGTCTTTGCCTACTGCACACACCCTGTGCTGTCGGGCCGGGCGATCGAGAACATTGAAAATTCCGTGCTGGACGAGCTGGTGGTGACCAACACCATCCCGCTGTCCGCCGCAGCACAAGCCTGTGCACGTATCCGTCAACTGGATATCGCACCGGTAGTCGCCGAAGCGGTTCGCCGCATCAGCAACGAAGAATCGATCAGCGCGATGTTCCGCTAAGGGCCCGGCCCTGGCAGACCACCCGTTGACGTAAAGCGCCCCGCCCCAACACCCCTGTTGGGGCGGGGCTTTTTTGCCCATACCGCTCACGTCGGTCGCAGACGTGCTCGGAAGATGGCTATTTTGGAGATACAAAATGACTGATTTCATCCTGAACGCCGAAGCGCGTAACGACCTGGGGAAAGGTGCGAGCCGCCGCCTGCGTCGTCTCGCCAGCCAGGTTCCTGCCGTTGTCTACGGTGGCGACAAGGCTCCTGAGTCCATCACCATCCTGGCAAAAGAAATTGCCAAGCTGTTCGAAGACGAGGCTGCCTTCAGCCACGTGATCGAGCTGAACGTGGGTGGCACCAAGCAGAACGTGATCGTTAAGGCCCTGCAGCGTCACCCAGCCAAGCAGTTCATCCTGCACGCCGACTTCGTTCGCGTTGTCGCTGGCAAGAAACTGACCGCTACCGTTCCTGTGCACTTCATCAACGAAGCGGCTCCAGTGAAGAAAGGCGGCGAGATCTCCCACGTCGTGAACGAGATCGAAGTTTCCTGCGAAGCCAAGGACCTGCCTGAATTCATCGAAGTCGACCTGGCCAACGCCGAAGTCGGTTCGATCATTCACCTGTCCGACCTGAAGGCGCCAAAAGGCGTTGAGTTCGTAGCTCTGGCACACGGCGACGACAAGGCAGTAGCCAACGTTCACGCTCCACGTGTTGCTCCAGAAGCAGAAGGCGCTGCAGAGTAATTTCACTCTGACGCCGGAGTGATTGGAAACATCGCGGACTGGAACGTAGCGAGAAAGCGGGCGAGAATGCGGAGTTTACATCATGGTAAATGAGCACTTTTCGTCCACTTTCGCCGCCGTTTCCAACGGCGTTGTTATCCACCATTCCATAGAAGGGCCCCTGTCGTGACTGCCATCAAACTGATCGTTGGCCTGGGTAATCCAGGCACCGAATACGAACAGACCCGGCATAACGCGGGGGCCCTTTTTGTTGAACGCATCGCTTCGGCACAAGGCATCAGCCTCGTGGCCGATCGCAAGTATTTCGGCCTGACCGGGCGCTTCAGTCACCAGGGTCAGGATGTTCGCCTGCTGATTCCCACCACCTACATGAACCGTAGTGGCCAGGCCGTTTCGGCACTGGCTGGATTCTTCCGCATCAAGCCTGAAGAAATCCTCGTGGCGCACGACGAACTCGACCTGCCGCCCGGCGTTGCCAAGCTCAAGCAGGGCGGCGGGCATGGCGGTCACAACGGCCTGCGCGACATCATCGCGCAGCTCGGCAACCAGAACACCTTTCACCGCCTGCGGCTCGGCATTGGCCACCCCGGCGTTGCAAGCATGGTTTCAAACTTTGTCCTGGGTCGTGCGCCACGCGCCGAACAGGAAAAACTCGATGCCAGCATCGATTTTGCCCTCGGCGTGCTGCCGGATATTCTCGCCGGTGAATGGAACCGTGCGATGAAAAACCTGCACACCCAGAAGGCCTGACTCTTTACCCGAGGGGAAACACCATGGGATTCAACTGCGGCATCGTCGGCTTGCCCAACGTCGGCAAATCCACCCTGTTCAACGCCCTGACCAAATCCGGTATCGCGGCAGAGAACTTCCCCTTCTGCACCATCGAGCCGAACAGCGGCATCGTGCCGATGCCCGATTCGCGCCTGGCGGCCCTGGCCGAGATCGTCAATCCCAAGCGCATCCTGCCGACCACCATGGAATTCGTCGACATCGCAGGCCTGGTAGCCGGTGCGTCGAAAGGCGAAGGCTTGGGCAACAAGTTCCTGGCCAACATCCGTGAAACCGACGCCATCGCCCACGTGGTCCGCTGCTTCGAAGACGACAACGTGATTCACGTCGCCAACAGCGTCGACCCGAAACGCGACATCGAGATCATCGACCTGGAACTGATCTTCGCCGACCTCGAAAGCTGCGAGAAGCAACTGCAGAAGGTCGCGCGCAACGCCAAGGGCGGTGACAAGGATGCCATGGTCCAGAAAGGCCTGCTGGAACAACTGATCGCCCACTTCACCGAAGGCAAGCCGGCACGCAGCCTGATGAAGAACATGAGCGCGGAAGAAAAGGCGGTGATCCGCGGCTTCCACCTGCTGACCACCAAGCCGGTGATGTACATCGCCAACGTCGCCGAAGACGGCTTCGAGAACAACCCGCTGCTGGACGTGGTCAAGGCCATCGCCGACGAGGAAGGCGCAGTGGTGGTGCCGGTGTGCAACAAGATCGAGGCGGAAATCGCCGAACTGGAAGACGGTGAAGAGAAGGACATGTTCCTCGAAGCCCTGGGCCTCGAAGAGCCTGGCCTGAACCGAGTGATCCGCGCCGGTTACGAAATGCTCAACCTGCAGACCTACTTCACCGCCGGTGTCGAGGAAGTCCGCGCCTGGACCGTGCGTGTCGGCGCCACCGCCCCCCAGGCTGCCGGCGTGATCCACACCGACTTCGAAAAAGGCTTCATCCGCGCCGAAGTGATCGCCTACAACGACTTCATCCAGTACAAGGGCGAAGCGGGCACCAAGGAAGCCGGCAAATGGCGCCTGGAAGGCAAGGACTACATCGTCAAGGACGGTGACGTGATGCACTTCCGCTTCAACGTGTAAGTGTGACCGTGGGTCTACACGGACCTCGATAGTCAAAAAAATCCCCGTGTTCACTCGCTGACACGGGGATTTTTTATTCCAGGGTGACACAGGCCACAATCGTTGCCTTCAACGGGACCAGCCCTACACCCAACCACCATCGACAATAAAGTTCTGCGCCGAGCACATGGACGACACCTCGGAAGCGAGGAACAGCGCCATGTTCGCGATATGGACAGGCTCGACGCTCCCGGGCAGGCACTGGCTGCGGCTGATCAGTTCCCTGGCGGCATCGTCCACCCACAGCGCCAGCTGCTTTTCAGTCATCACCCAGCCTGGCACCAGGGTGTTGACCCTGATACGCCACGGCCCCAGCTCCCGTGCCAGGGCCCGGGTCATGCCATGGGTCGCCGCCTTGCTGGCGGCGTAAACCGGGTACCCGCTGGAGGCCATCATCCAGCCGATGGAGCCCAGATTGATGATCGCGCCCTCCCCGGCGGCCTTCATCATCGGCACCACCGCCCGGCTGGCGAAAAAGGCATGCTTCAAGTTGACCGAGATCAGCTTCTCGAAAGTCTCCGAGTCCACTTCATCCAGGGTGTGACGGACATCGTTGGCGGCATTGTTCACCAGGACAGTCACCGGCCCCAGGGTTTGCGCAAAGCCTTCGATCGCCACCTTATAGGCGATCTCGTCGGTGATATCGCAGTGAGCGAACTCGACCCTGTGACCTTCGGCCGACAGTCGGGCCACCAGCCGCTCCCCCTGGGTCTTGGCCATATCCACGAAGGCGACCTTGGCCCCCTGCCGCGCAAAAGCGCAGACCATGGCCTCGCCGATCCCGGAAGCCCCACCGGAAATCAGCACGGTCTTGCCTTTCAGATCCGTGTACACGGCGCCTGCTTCATGACTCATATGACGGTTACTCCACGGTAGGCACTTGAATGCAGGCCGCTGGACCCCGGGTGTGCTGGAGTCCCCACTTTCACCTGCCAATCCAATTAGTCTTATTTTATATTGAAAAATCGACAGATAAGGCTATAAATCTACTGCTTTAACGACAAAATATCGCAAATTAGTAGAACTATTCAACTTAAAACAATAAATGGAGGTTCGACCATGTTGCACTCCCGACACCCGCTTTGCGGCCTTGGACTGTCCCTGATGATTGCCAGCCAGGGCCTCCAGGCCAGTGGCCTGTCCAGCGAACACAAGGCCTTTGGCAAGACCCATGATGGAGCCGCGATCGAGCAGTATGTGTTGCGCAACAGCCATGGCCTGCAGGCCACGGTCATCACCTACGGCGGCATCCTGCAGTCATTGAAGGTGCCGGACAGGAACGGCAAGGTCGACGACGTGGTACTGGGCTTCGACGATGTCCAGGGCTACCAGAGCGGTACCGCGTTCTTCGGCGCCACCATCGGCCGCTACGGCAATCGCCTGGCCAACGGTGCGTTCGAGCTGGACGGCAAGCGTTATCAGGTGCCGCTCAACGATGGCCCCAATTCCCTGCACGGCGGCCCGCAGGGTTTTGACAAGCGGGTCTGGAAAGCCCAGCCGGTCAGCGGCAAGGACTCGGTCGGGGTGAAGTTGAGCTACCTGTCGAAGGCGGGGGAAATGGGCTTTCCCGGCAACCTGAATGTCGAGGTCACTTACAGCCTCAACGACCATAACGAGCTGCGCATCGACTACAAGGCAACCACGGACCAACCAACGGTATTGAACCTCACCAACCACAGCTACTTCAATCTCGCCGGGGCCGGCAACGGTGATGTGCTCAAGCAACTCGCCACCTTGTACGCCAGCCATTACACCCCCGTCACCAGCAGCCTGATTCCCACCGGTGAACTGGCTCCGGTGGCCGGTACGCCGATGGATTTTCGTCAGCCGACCGCCATTGGCCAGCACATCAGGGATGATCATCCGCAGCTCAAGTTCGCCGAGCCGAAGCAGGGTGGCTTCGACTTCAACTGGGTCCTGGATGCCAAGGGCGACGTCAGCCGACTGGCCGCCGAGGTGCACGACCCGCAGTCCGGTCGCCGCCTGCAGCTCTACACCAGCGAGCCCGGGGTACAGTTCTACACCAGCAACTTCCTCGACGGCTCGGTCAAGGGCAAGGCAGGCAAGGTCTATGCCCATTGGGGGGCGTTCACCCTGGAAACCCAGCACTACCCCGACTCGCCGAACCAGCCGGGCTTCCCGACCACGCGGCTGGATCCGGGCCAGACCTATACCCAGAACACCATCCTCAAGTTCTCGGCCAACTGAAAACCTGCTGGAGCTGCCGGGCCTTGTCGAGGCTCTGCAGCTCCAGCAGGTTGGAGGTACGGCGATAGCTTGCGCCGAAGGATCAGCGCTGCTTCAGGCGATCGATCACCACCGCCAGCAGCAGGATGGAACCGCGAATCACGTACTGGTAGAACGTGTCGATGTTCTTCAGGTTCATCGCGTTCTCGATGATCGCCAGAATCAGCACCCCGGCAATCACGTGCCGAATCATGCCCACCCCACCGCTCAACGACACCCCGCCCAGCACGCAGGCGGAAATCACCGTCAGCTCGAAGCCCTGGCCGATCATCGGCTGGCCCGAGGTCATGCGCGATGCCAGGATCACCCCGGCCAGGGCACCCACGACTCCGTGCACGGCAAAGATGACGATCTTGGTCCGATCGACATTGACCCCGGCCAGCAACGCCGCCTCCTGGTTACCGCCAATGGCCATGGTATTGCGCCCGTAGGTGGTGTAGTTGAGCAACCAGCCAAAGAACAGGAAGCAGGCGATGGTGATCAGGATCGGCACCGGCACACCGAACAACTGGCCATTGCCGTAGACGAAAAACGAGTCCTGGGACACGCCCACCGCCTTGCCGTTGGCAAAGATATAGGCCAGGCCCCGCACGATCTGCATGGTCGCCAGCGTGGTGATCAGGGCGTTGACCCGCAGCTTGGCAATCACGATCCCATTGATCAGCCCGACCAGCAGCCCCATCAGCAGCGCTGCGGCGATACCGAGAAACACGCTGTCGGTGTCCCGCATCACCACGGCGGCCACCACCCCGGCACAGGCGATCACCGAGCCCACCGACAGGTCGAAATGCCCGGACGCCAGGCAATACAACATGGTGCAGGCGGCGATGCCGGTGGTGGAGATCGCCAGGCCCAGGCCCCGCATGTTCAGCGGCGACAGGAAGTTGTCGATCAGCAGGGTGCAGAGGACGAAGATCCCCAGCGCGGCCAGCAGCATCGCCCAGTTGTCCAGCAGGCTGCGCAGGTCCAGGGGTTTGCGCGCGACTGGCAACGTATTGTTTTGGCTTGTCATGGTCACCTCTCAGTTCTCCAGGCCATCGGCGCGTTGGCGCGGCAAGGCCAGTTGCAGCAGGTTGGATTCATTGGCCTGTTCACGGCTCTTTTCGCCCCGCATCGCGCCTTCGCACAGCACCAGGATGCGGTCGGAAATGCCCATCACTTCCATCAGGTCGCTGGACACGACGATGACCGCAATCCCGCTGGCCGCCAGGTCATGGATGATCTGGTAGATCTCGGCCTTCGCGCCGACATCGATGCCGCGCGTCGGCTCGTCGAGCAGCAGGACTTTCATCGGCATCGACAGCCAGCGACCCAGAATGGCCTTCTGCTGATTGCCCCCGGACAGATACAGGATTTTCTGCGCCGGATTGGGCGTTTTCACTTTCAGCGCCTTGATCTGCTTGTCGGCGTTGCCCTTCTCCCAACCGTCACGCAACAGCCAGCCAAAGGTGGAATGGGCGCGGCGGGCGCTGATGTTGATGTTCTCGGCAACACTGGAGAGCGGCATGATGCCCTCCTTCTTGCGGTCCTCGGGGCACAGCAGGACACCGGCGGCAATGGCGTCGCGCGGCGAGCGCAACTGCAGAGCCTCATCGCACAGTTGCAGGCTGCCGGCGGTCATCCGCTCAAGGCCACCCAGCAGGCGCAGCAGCTCGGTACGGCCCGCCCCGACCAGGCCGAACAGGCCAAGAATCTCGCCCTTGTGCGCCTCGAAACTCACCGGCTCGCGCAACCCCGGCCCCAGCAGGCCATCGACCTTGAGCGCCACCGCGCCGCGTGGACGAGGGCGGTAATCGTAGATGTCCTGAATGTCGCGACCGACCATGCAGGTGACCAGCTGATCGTGGGTCAGCGTGCTCATGTCCTCGAAGGTACGCACGTAGCGCCCGTCCTTGAATACGGTCACCGCATCGCAGATACGGAACACTTCCTCCATGCGATGGGACACGTAGAGCACCACCTTGCCCTCGTCCCGCAGGCGTCCGATGATCGCCATCAGGCGTTCGATCTCCCGGGCCGACAGGCTGCTGGTGGGTTCGTCGAAGGCAATCACATGGGCGCCACGGGACAGGGCCTTGGCGATCTCCACCAACTGCCGCTGGCCCAGGGACAGGCGGCCCACCTTCTGCTGCGGGTCGATCTCGTCGGCCAGGCCCTTGAGACAGTCCAGCGCATGCTGGCGCAATGCGCTGCGGTTGATCACCCCGAAACGGCTCGGCAAATGCCCGAGGAACAGGTTCTCCGCCACGGTCATTTCCGGCACCAGGTGCAACTCCTGGTGGATGACAGCCACGCCGCAGGCGATGCTGTCGGCGGCGCACTTGAAGGCCATCGTCTGCCCGCCGATCTGCAGATGGCCGCTGCTGGGGCTGTAGGCACCGCCGAGAACCTTGAGCAAGGTCGACTTGCCGGCGCCGTTCTCCCCCATCAGGGCATGGACCTGCCCCGGGTGGGCAGTGAAACTGATACCGTCCAGCGCCTTGACCCCGGGGAAGGTCTTGCCGATCCCGTTGAAACACAAACTGGCGCCAACACTGTGCTGCTGTCTGTTCAATTGCGCATGCATAACCACCTCGTCACCCCGACCAGGCGGCCCCGTCGCCAAGGCCGCCGAGCAAAACCGACCGTCACTTCCACAGGCCGATCTTTTCCAGTTCCTGCTTGAAGTTGTCGCGTGTGATCAGCGTCACCTCATCCATCGCGGTGTACTTCGGTGGTTCCTTGCCGGTGGTGACCCATTCGAACATCATGCTCGCGGTGTTGTAGCCCTCCAGGTGCGGGCTGGGCAGCATCGAGCCGAAAAAGCCGCTGCTGGGTTTCTTCAGTTCGCCGATGGCGTCGGTGCCATTGATCCCGACACCAATGACATTGGCGGCGGCAAAACCCGCGCTCTCGGTGGCACGCACGCCACCCAGCACGGTGTTGTCGTTCATGCCTCCGATGATCAGGTTTTTCGCCGAAGCCGGCAGTTTCACCAGTGCCGAGCTGGTGGAATCCATGCTGCCCGGCACGTCGAGGGTCTTGAGCGGCGTAAACAGGATGTGGTCTTTCGGCAGGCCGGCGGCCTCCAGGGATTTGACCGAACCGTCGGTGCGCTTCTTGCCGGTGTCGAGCTCGTTGTAGGTATTGATCACCGCGTAGGTGTCCTTCCAGTCCCAACCGCGCTTCTTCGCTTCGGCGGCCATCGCGGCGCCCTGTTTCTGGCCCACTTCGTACGCGGCCATGCCCAGGTAGGGGACGTCTTCCATGAACTTGCCGCTGGCGTCGACGAAGCGGTCATCCACGGCGATCACTTTCAGGTCGTTGGCCTTGGCCTTCGCCATGATCGCCGGGCCCAGGGACACATCCGGCGGGCAGATCACGAAGCCCTTGGCGCCGTTGGCGGCGAGGCTGTCGATGGCCGAGAGGGTTTTCTCGCCGTCCGGCACGGCGATCTTGATCAGGGTAAAGCCCTTGTCCTTGCTGGCCTTTTCGGCGAAAGCCCATTCGGTCTGGAACCAGGGCTCCTCCGCCTGCTTGACCAGAAAGCCGATCTTCACCGGTTCGGCAGCCTGCAACAGACTGCCCAGGCCGAACGCCGATACCGCCAGGGCGGCACAGCACAGGGAACGGATACCGCGATGACGATTCATGAGGTGACTCCTTGTTTTTGTTGTGTCTTTCATGAGAACGAGTTGTGAAGCGGTGCAACCTGATGCGGGTAAAGCTATCCAGCGAATCGATGACAGCGTGTCCCCGGGATGTCCAGCTCGATGGCCAGCACCGCACCATCCAGGGGGTGCTCGAACGGGCTGGCGGCGCTGGTGATGTACAAGGTGCGCAGGTCCGGGCCACCGAATACGCAGCTGGTGGGCCGGCTGACGGGCAATTCGATCAGCCGGTCGACTTCGCCATCGGGGGCCAGCCTGAGCAGGCAGCCTCCGTCCCAACGGGCGTTCCAGCAATAGCCTTCGGCGTCCATCGCCGAACCGTCGGGCACGCCACGCGGATGTGGGCCGAACCACTCCTGCGCCGGCCCGAGCTGGCCGTCGCCGGCAATCGGATACTGATACAACGTGCCGTCCAGGCTGTCGCCAAAATACAGCTGGGTGCCGTCCTCGCTCCACAGCAAGGTATTGGGGATCCCCAGGCCGCGTAAAAGAGGCGTCGCACGTGCATCGGCATCGATCCGGAACAGACCACCGCGGCGATGCCGTACGGGAAGATCCTCGCCCCGCTCGCCGATATTGTTCTGCATGGTGCCCAGCCAGAGTCGACCCTGGGCATCGCAGCGGGCCTCGTTGGCGCGGTTGCCCGGTTGCGGATCGGCGATACACAGCAGCGTCAGGCGCGGCGCCTGTGGCGCACTGGCGAGATCCAATCGATACACGCCACTGCTCAGGGTCACCAGAGCATCGCCGCTCTCACAGGGAATAAAGGCCGACACCGGCTCCGGCAACTGCCAGGCCTGCAGGCCGGCGCCGCTCAGGCGCAGCGCCTGCCGGCCGGCGATATCGACCCAATACAGGGCCTGACCGGGCGCGTCCCAGAACGGGCCTTCGCCCAGTTGCGCACGGTGTTCAGTCACAGCGGTCCACGACATGAGGCCTCCTGGCTTGCTTTTGTTTTCAGACGCCGATGAGGTTGTGGGCCCTGGCACAAGGGCATTGGCGCAACACGATCCCTGTAGGAGCCGGGCTTGTGTCGCTTTCCCTAAAGCATCCCTATGGCTCCGGGCACCAGCACCGCGTCGACGACGCCCACACCATTGATCAACGGCGCACCGAACTCCGCCTGACTGATCTCGAACACATCGCCCGGCTGCGTACGTACACCGTCGGCGAACGACAGGGTCGCGGTGCCGAAGAAGTGAATGTGCACGTCACCCGGACGCAGGAACTGGCTGTACTTGAAGTGGTGGTACTCGAGATTCTCCAGGCTGTGGCACATGTTGGCTTCGCCACTGAGGAACTCGCTCTGCCACACGACCTCGCCATTGCGCAAAATGCGGCTGCTGCCCACCAGGTGCCGGGGCAGTTCGCCCACCCGCAACTCTGGACCATAGCTGCAATTGCGCAACTTGGAGTGGGCCAGGTACAGGTAGTTCTTGCGCTCCATCACATGATCGGAGAATTCGTTGCCCACGGCGAAGCCCAGGCGATAAGGCTTGCCATCGTGGCCGATGACATACAGGCCGCCGATTTCCGGCTCTTCGCCGGCGTCTTCGGCAAAGGGTGGCAACGCAAAGGGCTGGCCCGGGCGCACGACGATGCTGCCGTCGCCCTTGTAGAACCATTCCGGTTGCACGCCGGCCTGACCGGAGGCGGGTTTGCCGCCCTCCACACCCCATTTGAAGATCCGCAGGCTGTCGGTCATCGCGCTGTCGTCACCGGCCTGCTGGTGCATCTTGTCCCGCGCCGCCGCACTGCCCAGATGGGTCAGGCCGGTGCCGCTGACCAGCATGTGGGCCGGGTCCGGGTGATCCAGCGGCGGCAGCACTCTCAGCTCGGCCAGCAACGTGGCGTAGTCGTGGCCGGCACCCAGGCCGAGGCTCTCCACCTGACACCGCAGATCGACGCCCGCCTCGATGGCGGCCAGTGCCAGCTCGCGCACCGTGCGCGCCAGACGCACCTCGCGTACCTGGCCCTCCTCGACCACTCCCACCCGACGCTCGCCGTTGCTCAATTCGAACTGGACCAAACGCATGAAGCTTCTCCTGATTGCCTGCCAAGCACGAGTGGTAACGCGGGCAACGGCGCCAGAGCGCAACGCCCTACCTCAGTTGAAACCGACTATATAGTATTACTATTTACTCAACAACACTTCCAAACATGAGATTTTGAGCTTATTTTAGCCCGCAGGAAGCACAATATAGTCTTACGATAAGAGAGCTGACCATGTCTGATAAAAAACTCGACCTGCGTTCCGCCCACTGGTTCGGTACCGCCGACAAGAACGGCTTCATGTACCGCAGCTGGATGAAGAACCAGGGCATCGCCGACCATCAGTTCCATGGCAAGCCCATCATCGGCATCTGCAACACCTGGTCGGAGCTGACCCCGTGCAACGCGCACTTCCGCCAGATCGCCGAGCATGTCAAACGCGGGGTGATCGAGGCCGGCGGTTTTCCCGTGGAGTTCCCGGTGTTCTCCAACGGTGAATCGAACCTGCGTCCGACCGCCATGCTCACCCGCAACCTGGCCAGCATGGACGTCGAGGAAGCCATTCGCGGCAACCCGATCGACGGCGTGGTGCTGCTCACCGGTTGCGACAAGACCACCCCGGCGCTGCTGATGGGCGCCGCCAGTTGCGACGTGCCGGCCATCGTCGTCACTGGCGGGCCGATGCTCAACGGCAAGCACAAGGGCCAGGACATCGGCTCGGGCACGGTGGTCTGGCAGCTCAGCGAACAGGTCAAGGCGGGCACCATCAGCCTCGACGACTTCCTCGCGGCCGAGGGCGGCATGTCGCGTTCGGCCGGCACCTGCAACACCATGGGCACCGCCTCGACGATGGCCTGCATGGCCGAGGCACTGGGCACATCCCTGCCCCACAACGCGGCGATTCCGGCGGTCGACGCGCGGCGCTACGTGCTGGCGCACATGTCCGGCATGCGGGCGGTGGAGATGGTCCGGGAAGGCTTGAAACTGTCGAAGATCCTCACCCGGCAGGCTTTCGAAAACGCCATCCGCGTCAACGCCGCCATCGGCGGCTCGACCAATGCGGTGATTCACCTGAAGGCGATCGCCGGGCGCATCGGCGTCGAACTCGATCTGGACGACTGGACCCGCATCGGCCGCGGCATGCCGACCATCGTCGACCTGCAACCGTCCGGGCGCTTCCTGATGGAAGAGTTCTACTATGCCGGTGGCCTGCCGGCGGTATTGCGCCGCCTCGGCGAAGCCAACCTGATTCCCCACCCCGACGCCCTCACCGTGAATGGCAGGTCGATCGGCGAGAACACCCGGGACGCACCGATCTACGGTAAGGACGAAGTGATTCGGCCGCTCTCCAACCCGTTGCGGGCGGACGGCGGCATCTGCGTCCTGCGTGGCAACCTGGCTCCTCTGGGGGCCGTGCTCAAGCCCTCGGCCGCGACCCCCGAACTGATGCAGCATCGCGGTCGGGCGGTGGTGTTCGAGAACTTCGACCAGTACAAGGCACGGATCAACGACCCGGAACTGGAGGTCGACGCCAGCTCGGTGCTGGTGATGAAAAACTGTGGGCCCAAGGGTTATCCCGGCATGGCGGAAGTGGGCAACATGGGGCTGCCGGCCAAGCTGCTGGCCCAGGGTGTCACCGACATGGTGCGCATCTCCGACGCACGCATGAGTGGCACGGCCTACGGCACGGTGGTGCTGCACGTCGCGCCGGAAGCGGCGGCCGGCGGCCCGCTGGCCTGTGTGCAGGAGGGCGACTGGATCGAACTCGACTGTGCCAATGGCCGCCTGCACCTGGACATTCCAGACGCCGAACTGGCGGCGCGCATGGCCGACCTGCAGGCACCGAAGCCACCGATCGCGGGCGGCTATCGCCAGTTGTACATCGACCATGTGCTGCAAGCCGACCAGGGCTGCGACTTCGACTTCCTGGTAGGTTGCCGTGGCGCCGAGATCCCGCGGCATTCCCACTGACCGGCAGGCCATGGCGTCGTCACCCGGCGGCTCAGGCACGCGAGAGCACCTGATGAAGCCGGGAGCGATGTTATGATGCAACCCTTTTCACCAGAGCACCGTCCCGTCCATGGATCAGCAGCCCTCCAAGCCACGCAAGAACACTCCGCGCAAGAGCATGCATAACCGGATCGTTCAGGAACTGGGCATGCAGATTGTCTCCGGACGCTTCAAGCCGGAAGAGCGCCTGCCCATGGAGTCGACGCTGTGCGAGGAGTACCAGGTCAGTCGCTCGGTGCTGCGCGAAGCCACCCGGGTGCTCAGCGCCAAGGGCCTGGTGTACTCCAAGCCGCGGGTCGGTGCAGTGGTGCGCCCGCGCCCGAAGTGGCACCTGCTCGATCCCGACGTGCTGACCTGGCTGATGCAGTCGACGCCCCACAGCGAGTTTTTCAACACCCTGGCCGGCGTGCGCCGGATCCTGGAACCGGAAATCGCCGCGATGGCCGCCACCACGGCCACCGACGAAGACATCGCGGTGATCGAAAAAGCCTACCTGGCCATGGAGAAGGCGCAGACCCACGAGCAGCTGCTGCAGGCGGACCTGGATTTCCACCGGGCGATCGCCGACGCCACCCGCAACGATCTGCTCGCCTACATGTGCAACATGTTGTCGTTGCCCCTGCGCGAATCCATCAGCATCACCAACCGCCGCCCCGATATTCAAGGGCTCAGCCTACCCCGGCACAAGGCGATCCTCACCGCCATCCAGAATCGCGACGCCCTCGGTGCGCGACATGCCTCGCTGGTGCAGCTCGACGATACCCGGGTCGCCCTGGATACCGTGATGAACATCCTCACCCCGCTATAGCACTCAGGCCCTCGCCCCCAACTCCGCGGAGAGCCGGGCGGCGACCTGTTTGATCAACGGCACCAGCTCGGCCATTTTCTCCAACGGCATATAGGGCACGGTACTGGCGATGCTGATCCCGGCGACGATCTGCTGGCTGGCATCGCGTATCGGCGCCGCGACACAGCGGATCGACGGCTCGTTGTCCTCCAGATCGAAGGCGTAGCCCCCCGCCACGTATTCCAGCATGCGCTGCTCGAACTGCTCCCAGGATGAGACCGGCTGCAACGGCCATGACGGGGTCCTGCCGCCCACCGGCAAACTGATCCGATACAGGCGCTGCCACTCTTCTGGCGAGTCATCGAGCAGCAACGCCTTGCCGATCCCGGTGCGCGCCAACGGCATGCGGTGCCCGACCCGCGAACGCATTTCCGGGCCATTACGGCCGGGATTCTTGTGCAGGTACAGCACGTCATCGTCTTCACGGATCGCCAGGTGGATGGTATCGCCGGTCAGCGCCGACAACTCATCCAGGTACGGCCCGGCCAGGGTCACCAGCGGTACGGCCTCGCGCGCCTGGAACCCCAGCTCGATCAGCCTGGGGCCGAGCAGGTAACCGATTTGCGGCACGACCCGCAGATAGCGCTCCTCCACCAGGCAACTGGCCAGGCGATGGGTGGTGCTGCGGGTGGTGCCGATCAGCCGGGCAATCTCCTTGAGATCGCGGGCCCCACTGGCCACGGCCTGGACCACCGCAAGACCGCGCAGCAGCGTCTGGGTCCCCGTCGGTGCGGCGTCCTTGGCGTTTTTCGCGGCGTCTTCCTGCATATCCGGCCTTCAACAATGAGCGAGAGAACGGGCGGCATTATGGTCGCCCGCTCTTGCCCTTGCCTAGAGTTCGATCCGCGCCACCTTGCCCACCAGCACCACATAGGACAGCGCGCCGATCAATGCCAGCGCGGCGATGTAGGTGATCCCGGGGGCGAAGGAGTCGCCGCTGACGAGAAAGCCGATCACGATCGGCGTGGCGATCGCCGCCAGGTTGCCGATGCAGTTGAATACTCCGCCCGTCAGCCCCAACAGGCGCGCCGGCGCCAGGGTCGAGACCAGCGACCAACTGATCGAGGCCATCCCGTTGCCGAAAAACGCCAGCGCCAGGCAGGCGATCACCCAGGGTGTCGATTCGACGAAGTTGGCCCCGATGATCACGGTGGAAATCAGCAGGCCGCCGATGATCGGCAACTTGCGGGCCAGACCGAGCGTCGCGCCACGGCGGATCAGCCAGTCGGAGAACAGCCCCGAGCACAGCACGCCGACGAAAGCCGCGAGAAACGGCACCGAGGCCAGCAGGCCGGACTTGATGAAATCCATGCCGCGGTATTTCACCAGATAGGTCGGAAACCAGGTCAGGAAAAACCACAACGTCGAATTGAGGCAGAACTGCCCGAGGTAGATGCCCCACAACTTGCGCTGGCTCAACACGATACCCAGGTCGGTCCAGCTGAACGGCGCCTTGCGCCGGGCGGTCTCGGCCTGGATATCCACCAGCCCGCCGCCCTCGCGGATCAGGTCGATTTCCGCCGGGTTGACCCCCTTGAACTCCCGCGGCTCGCGATACACCGCGTACCAGACGAACGCCCAGAGAATGCCCACCACACCAGTGCTGATGAACACCATGTGCCAACCGTATCGATGCTGCAGCCAGGCCAGCAGCGGCGTCAGAAAGGCCAGCCCGACGAACTGCCCGGAGGTGTAGAAACCGATGGCGGTCGCGCGCTCGCGCTCGGGAAACCAGGTGGTCACCACACGGCTGTTGATCGGATAGGCGGGAGCTTCCAGCGCCCCCACGGCCATGCGCAGGACGAACAGCGCGATGAAGCTGGCAGCGAAACCGAGCAGCAGCGTGGCCGCCGACCACAACAACAGCGCCAGACTGTAGAGCAGGCGTGGTGGCACCCGGTCCACCAGCCAGCCACCGGGGATCTGCATCGCCGCGTAGGTCCAGCCGAACGCCGAGAAAATCAGCCCGACATGAATCGGGTCGATCCCCAGTTCACTGGTCAACGCGGGGGCGGCGATCGACAGGTTGCTGCGGTCCAGGTAGTTGATCACCACGGTGATGAACAGCAGGACCATGATGAAAAAGCGCTTGCGGCTCGGCGTCAGCAACGACGCCTGCCCGGTCAGGACTTCCGGTTGCATGGGTGTGCCTCTTCTTATGGTTATTGAGGGCGTTCATTCACAACGATGTCGGGGTCCGCTCATGGCCCCTCCCTGATGGATCAGCCCGCCATCACCACTCGGCAAAACTGCCGTCGGCATGGCGCCAGATCGGGTTGCGCCAGCGATGACCGATGGCGGCGCGTTCCGTCACGTAGGCCTCGTTGATCTCGATGCCCAGCCCCGGGCCATTCGGGATCTTCACGAACCCCTGGTCATAGTCGAACACCCGAGGGTCCCTGACGTAATCCAGCAGGTCATTGCTTTCGTTGTAATGGATGCCCAGGCTCTGCTCCTGGATGAAGGCGTTGTAGCAAGCCGCATCCAGTTGCAGGCAGGCCGCCAGGGCAATCGGGCCCAACGGACAATGCAACGCCAGCGCCACGTCATAGGCTTCGGCCATGTTGGCGATCTTGCGGGTTTCGGTGATGCCGCCGGCATGGGAGGCATCCGGCTGGATGATGTCGACGTAACCTTCGCTGAGCACCCGCTTGAAATCCCAGCGCGAAAACAGACGCTCCCCCAGCGCGATCGGCGTGCTGGTCAGCGGTGCCAGCTCCTTCAGGGCCTCGTAGTTTTCGCTGAGCACCGGCTCCTCGATGAACATCAGCTTGTAGGCGTCGAGTTCCTTCATCAACACCTTGGCCATGGGCTTGTGCACCCGGCCATGGAAGTCCACGCCGATGCCGACGCTCGGCCCCACCGCGTCGCGCACAGCGGCGACGTTGGCCAGGGCCAGGTCGACCTTTTCGAAACTGTCGACGAATTGCAGCTCTTCGGTGCCATTCATCTTCACCGCGGTGAACCCCCGGCCGACGGCTTCCCTGGCAGCCCGGGCGGTGTCGGCCGGACGGTCGCCGCCGATCCACGAGTACACGCGGATACGCTCGCGCACCTGACCACCCAGCAGATCGCTGACCGACACCCCCAGGGCCTTGCCCTTGATGTCCCACAGCGCCTGGTCGATCCCGGCCAGGGCGCTCATGTGCACGGCGCCGCCACGATAGAAGCCGCCGCGATAGAGCACGGTCCAGATGTCCTCGATATTGCGCGGGTCCTTGCCGACCAGGTAATCCGACAACTCATCGACCGCCGCCGCGACCGTATGGGCCCGGCCTTCGACCACCGGCTCGCCCCAACCGGTCACGCCTTCATCGGTTTCGACCTTGAGGAACAGCCAGCGTGGCGGAACGATAAAGGTCGTCAGCTTGGTGATTTTCATCGTGTCGTCTCTCTTGTCGGGATGCAGCGCACACGGCGCCGGGAAGTCTTAACGCAATGCGTTCCAGGCCTGCACGTAAGCCTTGGCCCGCAGCGCCGTTTCGTCGGCACTCAGCCCCGGCTTGAACAGCCCGGAGCCCAGGCCGAAACCACTGACGCCCGCCTCGACGAACGCTGGCATGTTGTCCGGAGTGATTCCGCCGACCGGGATCAGCAACGTTCCCGCCGGCAGCACCGCCAGCCAGGCCTTGACCACTGCCGGGCCCATCTGCTCGGCGGGGAACATCTTCAGCACATCGGCGCCTTCGGCCAGCGCGGCGAAGGCCTCGGTCGGCGTGGCGACACCTGGCGACAGGTACAGCCCTGCCGTCCTGGCCGCCCGCAGGACCCGGGGATCACTGTGGGGCATGACGATCACCTGCCCCCCTGCGGCCTTCACCTGCCCGACCTGTTCCGGGGTCAGCACCGTGCCGGCACCGATCAGGCAATCGGCGGGCAACAGGCTGCGCAGAATGCGGATACTTTCGTACGGTTCGGGAGAGTTGAGCGGCACCTCGATGACACGGAAACCGGCCTGGTACAACACCTCGCCGATGGCCGCCGCCTCTTGCGGACGCAGACCGCGAAGAATTGCGATCAGGCCGTTTTTCGCCAGTGCTTGCTTGAGCATGTCAGACCTCTTGTCTAATTGAACGCAGGCGTCCGGCCCAGCAGCCCGGCGGCTTCGGCCAGGTGCCACAGACCACGCTCGGTGGCGTGTTCGGCCAGGCTTGCCCGGGCAAAACCGCAACGCTCGAGCGCCCGGCTGTAGCGGGCACAAAGTTGGGCATTGCCGATCAGCATGATCGACGGTAGGTCGGCGCTGTCGCGTCGACGGCGCTGGGCATTGGCAAGGGCGACAAGCTCATGACCAATCAACAGGCCCGACAGGTAGTCGGTCTGTCCGGCCGGGCTCAGTTCGCCCGTCAGCCCCAGCGTGCGTGCGCTGAACAAGGTCGAGAGAGGGCCGTTTTCACCCTCGCAGGAGAGCGCCACCCGGACGCCGCGATCGAACGCCTCGCTGTCGAAGGGCGCACCGCGCTGCTGGGTACGCCCCAGGATGCTGTGTTCACTGAGTACGGCGAACAGCTCGCCGGTCATGAAGGTGTCGAAATGGACGATGCAGCCGTCAGCCACCTCGACCCATTTCGAATGGCTGCCCGGCAAGCCGATCAGCAGACGGCCGCCAGCGTCCGCCGGCAGGCCTTGCAGCGCGCCGAGGACCTGTGTCTCTTCGCCGCGCATCACGTTCGGCAGGCGGGAACGCTCGATCACGCCGGGCACGATATGCACATCGACGCCACGCAGGCTGCGCACGGCGTTGAGAGCGGTGCCCAGGCTGGCGACATTCGCCGGAGTGTCGCGATAGGTAGCCTCGGACCAGCCCTGGGCGCTGCCGACCATGCCGCAGGCGATCACCGCCAGCCCGGGTTGGGCATCGAGCCAGTCGCCACAGGCCTCGTCGAAAGCCAGTTCAAAACCATCGGCGCACCGTTGGCCGGCGATCATCCGCGGCACACTGGGCAACTGCATGATACCCGACGACAGCGAACGCTGTTCGAGCACCTGGCCGCCCGCGGCGAGTTTGTAGGCCCGAAGTGAGGTCGTCCCCCAATCGAGCGCGATCAATTGCGCCTGCATCGCTTCACCTGAAAGTTGTTTTTGGACAGTGAGGGCGTGGAGCTGATGGAGGCGACTATAAACCCGAGATGCCAATAATCTCAATATATAAATTTACATCCCATATATTGGGAAAAAATAACTACAACCTGGATCAATCGATTTGAGCTGATATCAGACCTTCTCCGATACGTGGGACCCGCCACACGTCATGCAGAACGAAAACGCCGCGTTGATCGCGGCGTTTTCGTATTCGGCGTATGAGACAACAGCTAGGCAACAGCGTGGCTGGAAGCAAGGCATCCCTGGCGGATCAGATGATCCACCACATGAGTAGCGGCTTGCTGGGCGCTCATGCGCACCGTTTCAATATGAATGTCCGGGGCTTGCGGGACCTCGTAGACCGAGTCGATGCCGGTGAAGTTCTTGAGCTGGCCACTGCGCGCCTTCTTGTACAGCCCCTTGGGATCGCGCTCTTCGGCGACCGCCAACGGTGTGTCGATGAATATCTCGTAGAACTCGTGCTCCTCGAACAAGCCCCGTGCCATCGCCCGCTCGGCCCGAAAAGGCGAGATGAACGACACCAGGGTGATCAACCCGGCATCCACCATCAGCTTCGCGACATGCGCAACACGGCGGATATTCTCCGCACGGTCCTCATCACTGAACCCCAGGTCGGCATTCAGCCCCTGCCGTACGTTGTCGCCATCGAGCAGATAACTGTGGCGCCCCAACGCGTGAAGACGCTTTTCCACCAGATTGGCGACGGTGGTCTTGCCGGCGGCCGACAGCCCGGTAAACCACAGGACAACGGGTTTCTGCCCCATGAGGGCGGCATGTGCGCTCTTGTCGATCTCGATCGACTGCCAGTGCAGATCGCGCTCCACCGGCTCGGGCAGGTGCCTGGTTTCATCACTGCTCATCAGTTGCTTCTCCAGCGTTGAAAACGACAGGTTTACACAGCACCTGTTCGTGGCGGATTCCAAAGACTCACCCTTTGACAAAGGGTTTCAACAGGCCATGGGCTGCCGAGTGGCGCAGGGTGAACCAGATCCACAGATAGGTGCGCCAACGCAAGGGTAGCTGCCGGTCAAGAAAGATCCGCCTGAAGTAAAAGAACAAGGCACCCCGCTCCTTCGCCGGCCCATCACCCGAGGCGCCACTGAGTACCGCCTCGCCCACGGACTCGCCGCGCAACGCCCGGACGACACGCCTGGCGGCATCACGACGATTGTCACCCAGGGTGATGAAAATGGGGTCATCCTTGAAACGCCCACGCTTGCTGTAGGTTTCGTCAAAGTCAGCCTTGCCCGTCCGATAGTGCAGGTGCTCGAAGACCACGTCGTCCAGATAGACGATGCGATCGAACCCCTCATGCTGGATACGCTTGAAAATGTCGAACAGATGGAAATCGATGAACGCGCCGGCATAGGCGGCCGGGTAAGGGTCGACCAGCAATTCGCAGGTGCTGCGTGACAGGATGGGGAACGTGGCCAGGCCGCCCTTCTTCAGCAGGTCGTTGCAGTAGCCGAGATACACCCGGTCGGCGAAACGCCGATCCAGGGCCCTGAGCTCGCGGTCCCAACCGGGCGTACGCATGACCATGTCATCGTTGACCAACACGATGATCTGCCCCCGCGAGGCGCGCAGGCAGGCGGTGTTATAGGCCCCCATGGACTGGTTGGGCCCGATGAGCCGCACCGTATGCACCGCGTCGCAATGCAGGTCATGGCTACCGGGGTCATCGTCGTCCACATACAGGATCACCTCCACGGCGGACAGGCATTCTGCCGTGGCAACCACGCTGGCGAAAAAACGTTCGACCAGTTCCGGGCGTCCACGAGTCGGCAGCAGCAGGGAAATCAGCGGCTCCTGCTCCTGTGTGTCGGGTACGCAGGACCTAGCGCTGGCAGGCATGACGGTACGCCTCATTGTGGATAACTCTGCGTCCATCTTTCACCTCCATTTCCGGAATAAGGCACGCGATCGATCATTTGCCAGTAATCGAAAAGATCATGCGGAAACGGGTGTTTCAGCATGAACCTTGCCGCCATGGCTTCATACTCCGCATGCATGCGCACATACAGGGCATCCTTGCCTTCGACATGGCCACGCAATACGTCGAGCCAATCGGTGTGTTCCAGGTTGATCTGAGGGCAGCAGGCGGCGATCTGCGAGGTGTCGGCCGTGCCCAGCGAAACGGTCACCTTCCCCACCCGGAGGGCGGCAATGATGCGCATCAGCGACAACCAGCGCCAATCCAGGCGCTGGGGGATATTGAGCACCAGCCGTGCCGAACGGTTCAGGGCATCGCGTTGCCCACGGGAAACGAAACGCTCCGGGCACGCGATCGAGAAACCCTCACCACGCAATCTGTCGAGCATGCGCCCGCGGTATTCGGTGACGGCCCCCGTGAACAACAGATCGCTTTGCGTAGAGTCGCCGGGATCGGGAGCGACTTTCGGCAGCGAGGGGAAACCGATGGCCCGCACGGGGACGCCGGGCAGCAACTTGTCCATGTTGATCAATTCCGGCAAGTCTCCCAGCATCAGGAACGCGCAGATATGAGGCAGGCACTCGAACAGGTGCTGGATGCGCGCCACCTGCACCGCCGGGTGCATGTAGTCGTTGTTGTTCCAGAGCGGGTCGCCGTGGATCAGTATCTGGTCGTCCACGAAGTCGAGGTGCTCGGTCATGATGACCGCCACCCGCTTGCCACGGGACTCGCAGAAATCGATGAGCGTGTCCCGGGTGCTCTCGGAGAAGTTTTCGATGACGATATTCAAGCGACTGTCGCTCGGACGCTTGCCCACACTGACCGGGTAACCCTGCTGCTGCAGCGCCATCACCAGGAAATCGACCTGGTCGCTGATACCGTAGAACGAATGGTTATAGACCCAGAGATGAACCGCTGGCCTTGCATGAGATAGCGTCATGTTCACCTCCTGTGCGCCACGGACGATTGATTCGCAAGCGTGTCGTTGTCCACGCCGCCCGCCAGGCTCGCAATGACCAGTTGCTCGACAGCCTGCAAATCCACGTCACTGTGGTAGCGGCCGGAGTGCGAAGTCTCCAGATGCTTGGGCTCGAATGCCCCATCGCTTTGCAGGATGGCGTAAAAACGCTTTCCATAGCGGATGATGTTGTAGCCATGGAAACCTTCCACGACCAGGTGTGGCTGCTCTGCCGCCCCCACTGGCGGGCTCGGGGTGCGGCTCGCTTGCGGCTGCCGCGCACGACGATAGCGACGCAGCCATTGCGAGCATTGGCTGTGCAGCCAGGGGAAAGGCATCAGCCATCTCGACAACAGTTTCACCAGCGCCGACGGTTCGGGCTGATCCACCCTTCCTTCCTGCGGCAGATAGGCTCCCGCCAGTTCGAGCAGGCTGTTGGCCCATATCGCGGGCCGCGCCTGAGTGCGGGTGTATTGAGCCAATACCGAGCAATCGTGGGCATGCAGGGAAGAGTTGCCCTCCACGAGCACGAAACAGCCACCCACGGACCAGACACTGCGCTCTCCGGTATTGATCCGCATCCGCGGGCGGGCATCCTGGCTGAACGCCCGCCGTAAACCGGTCATGTCCAGCAGCCCCCCGTCCACGAGCGGCACACCCGGGCCGTTCGCTGAGGGAGCAGGCGTGGAACTGTCCACGTGAAGCTGACGGACCTGTGCCCAGAACGTCCCGGCAAACGCCTGCCCGGAGAACTCCGTCACCGCTCTCCGATGGCCCTGCTCCTGCAACGCCAGGTAAGTCTGCGGCTGCAGCAAGCCAGGAATACGCGCCAGCAATTCATCGACAAGCAAGGCTTGCTCATGCTCCTGGCGCACCGGAAGCAGCCAGGGATCGGTTATCTCGGGCTCGGTACCGACGATCAGACCGCCCTGGCCATCCTGCAAGTACGTGCCAACCCCGCGAAGCGCCGAAACCACGGGCACGCAGCCCAGGCTCATGGCCTGGAGAATTTCGAACGGACACAACACATCGGCCGGTTGCAGCAGCACATGCGACCCCGCCATCAAGGCTTCGACATCGGCCTGGGCAGGGCTGGCCCACAGAATGCTGCGACCGGTCTGCTGCTCGACAAAGGCCAGGTCCACGCCTGCGGCGACCAGGGCCTGGGCGTCAGGGCGCTCACAGGCCATGCTGAGCAGGCCATTGTGGCCAGCGGCGCAGAATGCCTTCCAGAAGCGCAGGACACGATGCCCACCACAGCTGAAAAAGTCGCTCTCATGGTCCGGGACCGATACGAACAGGAACCGTGGACGGGCAAGCGACGGCTTATCGGGAAGCCGCCCACGAGCCTGAACCGCGGAGACCGGTAAACCGAGGCGGGACGTGAACAACCGGGACTGCAACTGCGGCAACCCAAGGAAATCGTTCAGCGCCACGAGGGTATCCGCCTGTGCCGAGAAAACCCCCAGACACCAGGGGCCTCCCAGCAATGCACGGTAATGCTCGCGAATGCGCGGCAACTGCTCGCCGATGCTGGCTTGCGCTGTTGCCCACGGTGCAAACAGGCCACGCAAGGACTCGCAATGCAGCACAAAGGGCCGGGTCAGGCTGGGAAACGCAATGGAGTGAAAGAATTCGATAGCGCCCGGCAACGCCTGCGTCAGCAGGCGGTTTTCAGGTCCGAAACAACTCGAGCAGGGTTCCGGCCACTGATTGCCGGACTGACTCGCCAGCGCCGCCAGCAGCCGCTGACGCAAAGGCTCGGATCGCTCCAGCAGATGCCGCAAGGCAACGTTATCCCAGGCGTTGATGCTCACTCCCTCAGGCATCGACTCGAACAGCGCCCGATACAACGGGTGGCACCCACGCCAGGGAATGTAGTGGCTCTGATTCCAGGGAACGGCCACTGCCAATTGATTCATGATTGCCCTCCTGGCTTGCTGGTGATCCGACTCCACAGGCGCTGCCACCAGGGCTGGCTCAAGTGGTGCAACATCTGTTCCATGCTGTCTATACGTGCGTTGGCCCGCTCCAACTGGTACGCCAGTTCGCGATTGGCATCCTGTAATTGTCCGTGCAGGTCAGATTCGCCCTCATTCCGGGTGTCATACCCACGCATCACCATGGACAAGCCATCGATATGCTCGGCCAGCTCATCCAGTGTTCTGGCGATCAGCAGGTCGCTGGTCGGATAACGCTTGAGCAGGGTTTGCAAGCTGCCGGAAAGATCCATGGGACCGGCCGCCTGGCGTAGCCCTATGAAACGTTGCTGGATCCTGAACACATTGAAGCCGTTATATGTCGTCACCAGCGAAGGCCCCTCCTCCGGTTCGGCAGAGCGCCCAACCAGGAGACGGGATACCTCCTGGAGGACGACCTGGCGCTCCTCGACCGCACTCCTCCCCAGCAGCAGCAGGGCCTTGAGTTCGCCGATCGACGTTGCCGAAGGCAAGGCTGCCAGTTGCGCTTCGGAGCAGGCACGCAGGTCAACAGCCCCGACCTGCAGAGGCAGTGCGTACAGGCGCCTCCTGAAACGCACCAGATTGCAGCTGAAAAAATCGCCCTCCAGCAGGATGGGTGTCTCATCGAATGTCTCGGTCGCATAACGCAGTGGCGAAGCCTGGCGTCCGCGCCGGTTGGCCGGCAAATCGATGCTGCCGTCGAGGGGGTATCCCAGGGTGCTCAGCAAGTCCTGGTTATGCTCGACGAAACGGGCGATATCCGCCGCAGCCATTGCCTGCCGGAAGCCACCGATCTGCCCCGAACGGAATGTGGCGGAGTCACGGTTGAACAGCTTCGCGGCAATGGCCACCGGCGAGCCCGGAGCCTGGAGCTTGAGCAGGATGGACCAGATCAGGCGCAGTTGATCCGCCTCCCGCCCGCCACCGGCCGCACCAATCAGTTCCTCGAAGGACAGCGAAGCGACATTGGGAAAGTCCAGCCAGGGCAGGAAACCGCCAATGCGCTGCCGCAAGGAACCCAGCAGCCAGTTGTCGTCCAGCAGGCGGCTGATCCGCCCAGCCACATCGAGACCACTCAGCCAGCCCGCAAAGGTGGTCTTGCCTTCACGCTCATAGTAGTTGGCCTCGGACACCAGGATATCCAGCGGGTGGCGGTACATGAACAATGCCGGCGAAGACAGGAACGCATGATGGCGATTTCCGAAACTGGAACGCCGCACGCTGTCGACAAAGAAATCGGCCGCTACCGTATGCGAGTTGCTGTATTCGACGCAGTACCAGGTTTGCGGCTTGGGAAACTCCGGCAGCACCACGCCTTCCTGATAACCCAGGGCCCGTGCCAGCTCATAGAGCAGGTGAGTCCCCGACTTGGGAATGGAAACCAGGAACAGCGGCCGGCGGCTGAAATGATGATCGGTGATCGGGGCCAGCAGTGAAACGTCGCTCAAACCGACACAGGCCAGCAATTGGTCTGCCAGGCGCGCACCGTCCTCTTCCGTGAAGATGATCCACTGCGCACCAGCGGCTACCTCATCCTCCCGGGGCAACTCGCGCAACAGCCCGACCCCTCGGGCCTGCGCGGCCTCCGCCAGGTCCCGGGCCAGGGTATTGTCTCCGATCAGCCGGACGACCAGGTCCTGGTTCGACCATGACGGTTCCAGCAGCTCCAGGAACGCATCAAGCCGCGGCGCGCAAAATTGCAGGTTGTTCATGAATGTCTAATCCGTACAAGCAGGTCCGCCAGTCGCTCGTCGACCTGGATACCCGGCAAATGCCCGATATCGCTGCTGAAATCCAGTGCGCCCAATGCCTGCGGTACACCGTAGTAGCGACCGGCATAGGCGACGATGTTTGTGGTTCCGAAACTTTCGAGCAACACCGGCGTGCCCGCGGCGGCCGAGGGCCCGGCCGCGCACTGAGCGTCTCCCGCCGCCAACAGTTGCTCACGATAGCCATCGAGCACCTGCGTCTCGAGATGCAGCGGCTCGAGCGCACGGATCACCCGTTCCACCCGCTCGCTGACACCGGCCTGCGGCAGGCCGTTGTCGAGCCAGCAGGCCAGCGCGGCGTTGATGACCTCGCAAGTCTCCTCGGCACAAGCGGAGACCTGCGCCACCAGCTCATCGTCCGAACAGGTCGAGCGCTCGATCTGGGTATGTCTTTTCCACGCATAACGCTTGAATGCAAAACGCTCGAGATCCAGGTTCGACTTGTTGAACGCAAAGCCGAACAGGTCCTCGTCGCCATAGTCACGAAAGATCTCGCGCCGCTCCAGCAACCCTGCCAGCTCGCGCTGGAACGGTGTGTAGGCGCTCTCGTCGAGCGCCTCGAAAACGCCGTAGCCGTAACGTTGCCCCATGCGCTCCAGACCGTGGTCACGCAGGATATCCAGGTGGGTATTGGTCAGCCAGTTCCGCCAACCACCGACGATTCCCTGCCCTCGCCGCAGGTTGTGCCGATGCGCACCGGTCAGGTTGACATGGTCGATACGTTGCCAGATCTCGGCCGCCTGCTGCGCATCCAGGAAAACCCCTTGGGCTTCGGCCAGCCCCAGGATGGTCGGCACCGGCGCCTGGATGAGATCCTCCCAGCGCATGATGTGATACGCGCTGGCGTAGTCCTCGAAAACCCGCAGATAGGCTTGCAGCGGGCCAGCCAGGGCTTCGAAGAAATTCAGGTCGGAGAGTTTGTACAGGGCGATGCGCTGGCGCAGCTCGTCGTTATCCTGTTCGGGGGGAATGAAGCGCTGAATGTACTCGCTGGCCAGGGCATTGAACGAAAAGCAGGCCGACGACACAGTTCCGGCAGGGTGCCGCATGGATGCAAAGCGCTGGTGCTCGCTGAAGGCCGGGTGGGTCGGCCAGATATCCGGCCCCACATGGGAGTGGGCCGTTCCATAGACGGACAGGATCTCCACCGGGTGCGAAGTGATCAGGGTGAAATCCCCCGCCCCCCTGACGCCGATGTACTTGCGAAAACAGGCGGTCCGCGGGGCATCGCCCTTCACCCACTTCGGCCCTCCTGGCAGGTACCTGAAGTTGTTGTTGTAGATCAGCGCCTGGGCCAATCCCCGCCGCTCGAAAACGTCCTGTATGCGCAGCGCGACCTGCTCCCCCACCGTTTGACAGAATGCCTGGAGGAACGCGCCACCCGGTGCGGGATCGCTGAGCCCGGTCACGCGGCGTATTTCCGCGATGACACTGAGCAACAATGTGAAACCGCTTCTCGGATAACCGAGAACAAGAGGTCGCTTCAAACTCATGAGCGGGCCTCCTCCATGCCGGACGACGACAAGACTTCGTGCTTGACCTGCAAATCGACAAAACCGGTAATGCCCGGTGTGTCGGCAAAGGTGAGCCGGCTCACCGAACGCCGCACGTCCAGGAAACGGTCGGACTCGGCGGTGATCTGCGAGCAGCCGACATTCAGGAAATACTCGCCGCCGACCAGGCGGGCCTGCCAATCGAACCTGATCACCAGGCACTCACCGGCACCCGCCGACAGCAACGGCGCGCCCTGCATGTGCAGGTTGGTTCCAAAAACATAGGTACCGTCGAGCGAAACGATGCCAAAGCCGACCGAAACCCCTTCCAGCGCTTCATGGAACAGCAACTTGACCAGCAATTGCACAGGCTGATTCGCCGGAATCCGGGGCGGATCGCAACGCCCATCGGCGAGAATCTCGATATCGATGACCTGCACCTGGCCACTGCCCAGACGCGTCTCATGGTCGTTGTAGAAAGGCCGGCCAGCGACGACATCCGCACGCCCGCTGCCCAGCAGCCGGGCCTGCTCGGCATGGGACGATTCCTGCTCACCGGCAGTCGGCGGTTCTACTGCCTGTGTCCCGAACAACAGGTTCTGGTACACGTTCACCGCACTCGCAATCGGACCGTCGTAACACAGGTTCCCGTGGTCGATCACCAGCCCGCGCCTGCACAAGCGCAGCATCGTGTCGACACTGTGGGACACGAACAGAATGGTCTTGCCCTGCTCGACAAACTCGCGAATGCGCTGGAAACAGCGATGCTGAAACTTCGCATCGCCGACACTCAGGGCCTCGTCAACCACCAGAATCTCCGGCTCGACATGAATCGCCGCCGCAAAGGCGACCCTGACGAACATCCCGGACGAGTAGGTTTTCACCGACTGGTCGAAGTGTTCGCCAATCTCGGCGAAAGCCTCGATGGCGGGCATCCTTGCGATCATCTCGCTCCGGGAAAACCCCATGATGGCGCCATTGAGAATCACGTTCTCGCGTCCACTGAACTCCGGGTTGAACCCCGCCCCCAGCTCCAGCAGGGCAGAGATCTTGCCATTGACCTGGACACTGCCGGTGGTCGCCTGCATCACCTCGCAAATGATCTGCAACAGCGTCGACTTGCCCGAGCCGTTGCGCCCGAGCACGCCGATGATCTCCCCCTTCATCACGTCGAAGGAAACCCCGCGCAGTGCCCAGAACTCCCGATGATACTGCTTGCGCAACGGATGCAGCGCCTCGACAAGACGCTCGCGGGGTGAAGCGAACAACCTGAATTTCTTCGAGACATCCGTCACGGAGAGGGCGATATCGTTCGGCATGGCGTTTAGAGAACATCCGCGAATTCCGGCTTCAGCCGGCGAAAAATGGCTGAGCCAAGGAAAAACAGGCTGAGGCTCACACCCCAGAAAACCAGTGTCTGGCTCATCGGCGGCCAGGAAACCGTTGGAAAGATCAACAGCCCACGATAGCCCTGGATGATGTAGTAGATCGGGTTATAGACCGCCCACTCGCGGATGGCGGGAGGCATGATCTCCAGCGACCAGACGATCGGGGTACTCCAGAACCACAGGTTGAGCAGGATCGTCAGCGCCTGGCCGATATCCCGATAGAACACCTGCAAGGCCGCCAGCAACCAGCCCAGCCCCAACAGCAGGACACTCATGCAGAGCAGGAAATAGACGAACAGCAGGCGCTGCCAAAGGAACGTCACGTCATAGAACAGCATCATGCCCGCCAACACCAGCAGGAACACCCCATGGGGGACCAGCCCGGACACCAGGTGTACCACCGGCAGGACCTCCGTCGGAAAGACGGTCTTCTTCACCAGGTGATCGTTACGGGTGATCGAGTGGGTAATGGCCTGCAGCGCTTCACTGAAGAAGAACCACGGCACCAGACCACAGACGAACCAGAGGACGAAGGGAGTCCCTACCGGCCCCTGGGCACGAAAGCCCACCGCGAAGACGAAATAGAACACCACCACGACAGCGAGCGGATGCATGAAGGTCCACACCATCCCGCCCAGGGTTCCCGCATAACGGTTCTGCAGATCGCGGACCGCCAGCGCCTGGATCATGGAACGATGGCGAATCACATTGCGTACCAGGTGTTGCCGCGAAGGGTTCTTGAGCAAATGACGATCCTTTCATTCAACCAGGGAGAGCGACAGGGTCAGACGTTACCGTAGACAGAGTTCTTGATCATGGTGAAGCCCTTGATCAGGTCACGGATGCCGTCATCCAGCGACATGATGGGACAAAAGCCGGTTGCCTCCACCTTGGCATTGGAAACCACGTAGTTGCGCTGGTCCTGATCCTTGCCGACGGGCGCTTCGAGAAACACGAAATCAGGAATATGTGCCTGAATCCGCTCGCACAGCTCGCGCTTGGAGATGTTCGCGTCCGACAGGCCGACGTTATAGACCTCGCCCTTCATCGACGAGAAGTTCTCCAGGCCATGCAGAAAGACTCGCGCGACATCCCGCACATGGATGTAGTTACGCTTGAACGAACTCTCGAACAACACGACGAATCGGTCATACACCGCACGATAGGTGAAGTCGTTGACCAGAAGGTCCGTGCGCATGCGTGGCGACATGCCGAAGACGGTTGCCAGGCGGAAGCTGATGGCGTTCTCACGTTGCATCAGGTGCTTTTCGACCTCGACCTTTTCCTTGGCGTACTGGGAAATCGGCCGCAACGGGGAGTCCTCGTTGCAGAAGTTGTCGGCATCGCCGGTGCCATACGCGCTGTTGGTGGTCGGCATGAGCACGAGCTGTTGCGGCGACATCAGGCGCAGCATCAACTTGATCGCGTCGTGGTTGATACTCGAGGCTCCCACCGGGTCCGCATTGCAGATCGGCGCCCCCACCAGAGCGGCCAGGGGGATGACCACATCGGCCTTGCTCAACAGGGGGGCCATGACGCTCTCCAGTCGAATATCGCCCCTCACCACCGTGAAGTTGGGGTCGTGGCATACATGGTTCAGGCTGGCCTGCTTGAACAGAAAGTTATCCAGTACCGTGACCTTGTGCCCAGCCGCCAACAGCGCGGGGACCAGCGTGGACCCCAGATAGCCGGCTCCGCCGGTCACGAGAATATTGAGACTCATCGTCTGCTTCCTTTTTCGAGTGAGTAAGAAATGTAAATGCCGTGGCAACCCTGGGCGGCCATCATCCCCGGGAGCATCAACCGCGCAGCTCCGACGTGTTCAGCACCTGCCCGGCACGCTGGTAATCATGGGGAATGCCGATATCGATGAACGAACCCTCGGCGGCGAACCCGGACAGGCAGGCCCCGCGCGCCAACAATGTCGGCAAGAGCTCATCCTCCAGCGACACGCTGTTGCCGGCCACGAACGGCGAACTGGCCAGGCTGTCCCGGCGTACCCAGTAGACGCCACCGTTGGCGAGACAACCCGGCAACCCGCGCTGCGATGCCAGCGAGAGAATCCGCTGCTCATCGGTCAGTTCCAGGCCCATGTAGCGGTTCGCCTCCTCGGCCCGGAACAGCGACAGCGCCCAGTCCGAACCGGCCTTGCGGGCAAAACGGTCGAGTGCCGCGAGCTCGACGGCAAAGAACGTATCGCCGTTGAGCAGCACGAACGCGTCTTCATCCTTGAGCATCGCCGCCGCCAACAACAGGCCACCGCCGGTCCCCAGGCGCTCGTGCTCGATCGCATACTCTACTTCGGCAGAACGATAGCGCCCGCCAAAGTGCTCGGTGATGACCGTGCACTGGTACCCCACCGACAGAATGAAGCGCGAGATGCCCTGCTCGATCCAGTAATCGAGCAGGTACTCCAGAAACGGCCGGCCATTGATCGGTGCCATCGGTTTGGGAACGCTGGAGACGACGCTGCGCAGCCGGGTACCCAGTCCCCCGGCGAGGATAATCGCGGTACGGACCGTCATGGCTTAGACATCATTGAGATAGCGGCACAACTCATCGATTTCCTCATCACGCAGATCCGGGAAGTTGCCGATGTAGAAGCCGTAGAAATGGATGTGTTCGGTCTCGGGGAACTCGCGATAGTAGCCGTCCGGCACGATCCCTTTCAGGTATGGCTGGCGCAGCTGGTTACCGCCACCGGCACTGCCACGGCGAAACTCGATGCCGCCCTCGCGCATGTGGACCATGAGCCGCTCGACCAACTCGTCATCGGGCTCGCGCAGGACCAGGTTGAACGCGTAGTTGCTCGAACCTTCCAACTTGAAATCGGTACGGTACTTGCGCGGATCGATCTGGCTGAGGAAGCGATGCAGGTTCTGCGTGCGGCGCTCGACGTTGGCCGACAGGCGCTTGAGTTGCTTGCGCCCGAGAATTCCGCCGATCTCGGTGTTACGGGTGTTGAAGGCGGGAAACGCGAAGATGAAGTCGGGATTGAGCTCGGGGTTGGCAGCCCGGTACTCGGCCTGGGTCTGCGGATCATTGGCCTCGCGCACCATGCCATGGGAACGCAGCATGCGGGCCTGCTGATAGACGAGCGGGTCATTGGTGCAGATCATCCCGCCCTCGATAGTGCTCATGTGGTGGGCATAGTAGAAAGAGAAGTTCGACACCCAGCCGATGCTGCCCAAGCGCCGTCCGGCGTGTTCGGCACCGTGCGACTCGCACACGTCCTCGATCAGCGGAATACCCCGGCGATCCAGTTCCGCCAGCACCTCGTCATCGATGCCATCGAAGCCCTGGACATGGGTCAGGAACACCGCCCGGGTATGCTCGCTCAGCTTGTCGAGGATCTGCCTGGGGTCCATGGACAGGGTACGCGGATCGATATCGGTGAAAACCGGGGTAAAACCGTTCTGCAGGACGCTGGCGATATCCGATACCCAGGTCAGGGATGGCACGATCACCTCGCCGCCCTGTGGATAGCGCAATTTCAGCAAGGCCATGGTCAACAGGTTCGACGAGGCCCCCGAGTTGACGAAAACACTGTACTTGACCCCAAGCCACTGCGACCACTCCGCTTCGAAGGCTTTCACATGCTCGCCATGGGTGAGCTTGGGATCATCCTGGCGCAGATGTTCGATGACCGCGTCCAGGTCTTCACGCAGGATGTTGTTGCGCATCAAGGGGTATTTCATGATCGAAGATTGCTCCGTCTTGCTACTGGGCATGGAATCAAAGAGAGAGTGAAGCGTGAAAATCGCGGACCTTGTGGGTCACTGCATCGACCCCGATACCGACCTGCTCGTGCAGCGCGGTCCGCTCACCCAGCTCGAACCGGTACTGGGGAGCCACGCCCACGTTGAACAGGCGAGTTTCGGGCAGGCGCCGAGCCAGCAGATTGAAGAGCAGGGCGTCCAGGCCACCACGCCCCTCGAACCCCTCTTCCAGTGAAACGACACCACGAAATCTGGCGAACAGGGTAATCAGCGCCTGCTCATCAAAACCGCTGAGGTCGAACAGGTCGACCACGGTGACGCGCAGCCCATCGCTCGCCAGGCGCTCGGCGGCCTTGAGAGCGGTCTGTGTCATGTATCCGGTGGAGACCAGACAAAGCGCGTCACCGTCACCATGAACCTGGAAACCACGTGCGAGATCCGGCGCGCCCTGTGTGTAGACCACCGGCAGGACCTGGGCATCCAGACGCAGGTACTTGATCCCCGGACGCTCCAGGCAGCGGGAGGCCAGTGCGGCCGACGTCACCTGGTCGGCCGGCGAAAGCACCTGCATGTTCGGCAGACTGCGCATCAGTGTGAGGTCCTCGTAACACTGATGAGTCGGACCGGAGACCACATAGCTGTAGCCGGCCCCCACCCCGATCAGGTTCACGTTCATGGGCCGCACGGTGGAAAGCAGCGCCAGGTTCACGCGAATCTGCTCGAAGCAGCGCATGGTGATGAAGGGTGCAATCGCATACGCGAACACCTTGAACCCTTCGAGAGCCAGCCCCGCCGAGACATTGATCAGGTTCTGCTCGGCGATCCCGACATTGACGAACCGTTGTGGATAACGCTCGCGGATCTGGTCGAGCACCGGCGAACCGAAGTCGGCGGTGGCAAAGAAAATGTCGTCATCGGCCTCCATGGCCTCGACGATGGACGCCAGCAGCGTGTCACGCATCGCCCGTGGCTTTATCGACTGCAGCGTGTCACTCATGATTCGACTCCCAGCAACTCATCAATCAACTGCGGCGCAATCGGGGTGATGTGCGACAACGGCGCGTTTTCCAGGCCCGGCACCCGATGCCCCTTGCGGGTATTGACGATGATCGCCCGGGGTTGCGGCTCGCCGGAGGCTCGGCTGGCACTCAGCGCAGCGGCAATGGCCTGCGGAGAATGGCCATCCTCCACGACCTGAACCTGCCAGCCGAATGCGGTGAACTTGGCATGCAGGTCACGATGGGAAACGATGCTGTCGGTGGGGCCGAGCATGCTGATCTGGTTGTTGTCGACAATCACCGTGAGGTTATCCAGCTGATGCTGCGCAGCAAACATGAAGGCCTCCCAGTTCGAGCCCTCATGCAATTCACCATCGCCGGTGACCACATGGACCTGCTGGTCACGGCCACGCCGTTTCAGGCCCAGGGCCATGCCGGCACCGACACCGACGCCGTGCCCCAGAGAACCATTGACCGTTTCATAGCCGGGAATCACCGGGTCGGGGATTCCGCCGAGGAAACTGCCCTCCTGGCACACACGCTCCAGCTCATCGGCGGGGAAATAGCCGAGGTCGGCAAGAATCGGGTACATGCACAACGAACCATGGCCCTTGCTGATGATGCAACGGTCACGCCCTGGCCAGAGGGGATCGGCCGGATTCTGCCGCAGGAAACCACCGTAGTAGAGCACCACGAAAATCTCGATGGGCGATAACGACGAGGCGACCCGGGTCTCCGGCGTATGCCGGTGGATCTTCAAGGTCTCCCGCCAGACCCAATGCGCCTTCTCTTCCAGGTAAGTGGCGAGCACAGGTTCAGGTTCATGCATGGCTGCTCTCCAGAAAAGATGCATAGGTTCGGCGGATGCCCGCCTCCAGGGAGATCGACGGCTGCCAACCCAGTTCAAGGATGCGCGAGCTGTCCAGCAACTTGCGCAGAGTGCCATCCGGTCGCTGGGTGTCCCAGGCGATCTCGCCGCGGTAGCCGACGACAGTCGCGATCAGTTGGGCCAACTCCCGGATGGACAGGTCATGCCCCGAGCCGATATTGATCGGCAGCTCGACGGTCGAAAGATCCGCTTCCAGCAGCACATGACAGGCGGCGGCCAGGTCATCGGCACACAGGAATTCGCGCCGCGGCGTGCCGGTACCCCACAACGTGGTCAGCGGTTGCTGCGCCTTGTGAGCGGCATGAAAGCGGCTGATCAACGCCGAAAGCACATGCCCGGACTGGGGATCGAAGTTGTCGTTCTCGCCGTATACGCTGTTCGGAATCACGGGAATGAAACGCTGCTCGCCATACTGCCGGTTGTACGCCAGGCACATATGAACCCCGGCCAGCTTGGCCATCGCATAGGCGATGCTGGTCATTTCCGGCTTTCCACTCAACAGCGCGTCCTCAGCCATGGGCTGCGGACACTCACGCGGGTACATGCAGGACGAGCCGAAGAACACGAGTCGCCGCACACCATGGCGGTGGGCGCTCTGGATGACATTGGCCTGGATTTCCAGGTTACGGGTAATGAAGTCGGCCGGATAATTGACGTTATCGACAATACCTCCCACCTTGCCCGCCGCGAGAATGACGATCTCGGGACGCTGCTCGGCGAAAAACGCATCGACTGCCGACTTGTCGGTGAGTTCCAACTGGTCGTGCCCACGCAGGAGCAGATCGGTGAAACCGGCTGCGGTGAAATGCCGGACAAATGCCGAGCCAATCATTCCACGGTGCCCCGCGATGTAGATTCGCGAGTGCCTTGAGAGACGCTGTGACATGCTTAAAGTCCGTTAGGCTGATAAAGAACGACCCGGCTACCGGAACTCTCGAACTGGAAAGGCACATGAATCAGAGCCTTCAAGCGTTCGCGAACCCGCCACTGCAGCTCTGGCTTGACAAAAAACAGCATGAAACCGCCCCCACCCGCACCCAGCAACTTCCCACCGGTCGCGCCGGCTGATCGGGCGGCTTCATAGATCGCATCCAGGTCGGGGTTGCTGACCCGGTCAGACAGGCCCTTCTTCAGCTTCCAGCCCTCATGCAGCAGCTCACCGAACTCGTCCAGCGAACTGTTGGACTGAAGGATCGACAAGGACTCGTCGACCATCTGCATGATTTGCGTCAGTTCGCTATGACGTACGGATATGTTCTGGATTTTCGATTGTGCGATTTCCGCAGCAATCCGGGAAAATCCGGTGAAGAACAGCATGAGGTGATTTTGCAGGTGGCGCAGCCGCGACTCGGGCAGGATGACAGGAGATACCTTGAAGTTGCCATCACGCAGAAAATCGATGCGATTGAAACCACCATAGGCTGCTGCGATCTGATCCTGCGAGCCGACACTTTCCTTGATGACATCCTGCTCGACATGAATGGCCAGTTTCGCCAGGGAGTCCTGGCACACCTGTTTCCCATCGAGCGCCTTCAACGCATGCAGCAGGCCCACGGTGAACGATGAGCTTGAACCTAGCCCGGAACGCGCTGGCAGGTCGCCATCATGGTGTATCTCCAGGCCACGGTCGCACTCCATGTGCCGCAATACGGCACGTACTGCGGGGTGCTTGATTTCTTCCGGCTCCATCACGTTTTCGATCGTCGAGTAGACGATCCGGTACTTGTGGTCGAAGAACGGTGGCAGGTGACGACAGCTGATGTAGCAATACTTGTCGATGGAGGTGGAGATGACCGAGCCCCCTTGCTCACGAAACCAGCCTGGATAATCGGTGCCACCGCCGAAGAACGAAATACGATAGGGTGTACGCGTTATGATCACAGGCTAGTCCCCCAGCAGTTTCCGCCGCAACTTGATCCGAGTCATGTCTTCGATATTCAGGCGCTGCGTGGGCCCGAATTTCTGCTCGACAAGATTCAGGTAGGTCGGATTGGTGAAATAACGCTGCCAGGCCTCATCCCTGAACTTCAGTACCTGTGCCGCCGACAGGTGCTTGGTGGGCAAGGGCTCGCATTCATAGGACAGAAACGCATACCCTTCATAACTCGAGGGCAGCTTCCAGCCTTCCTCTCGTGCGATCCGGTTCATCGGGCTGCCCGGCAATGCCTGGCAGGGATACATGTTGGCCATTTCGCAGTTCAACTCGATGGCCAGATCCAGGGTTTCCTGCATCGTCTCCAACGTATCGTCCGGAAAGCCGAAAATGAAATTGCTGATCACATTGATGTCGGTCTGCCGGATCACGTCGCAGACGTCACGAATGTTGACTTCCTTGAAGGAGCCCTTGGACACCTCCTGGCGAACCATCTGGTTGCCCGCCTCGACCCCCAGCGCCAACCAGTTGACCCCTGCCTGCTTGAACAGCTCCAGGGCGTCACGACGTACCGTGTCCACGCGCGAGTAGGTCCACATGTTGAAATCGAACTCGCGTTCGATCACCTGGCGCAGGACCGGCTCGTAGAATTTGCGGTTGAGGAAGAACATCTCGTCGCTGATACGCAACGTGTGCACGCCAAGCCTGGCCAGCTTTTCCATCTCGCGCATCACCCAGGCCGGGCTCCAGAAGCGCATGCCACGGAAGCTGGCGGCATCGGCGGACTCCGAGTTGTCCGTCCGGTTGACGATGTTGATCATGCAGAAGTTGCAACCGAAGTTGCAGCCCAGCGACGTATAGATCGCCGCGAAAGGCGTACGCTGGGCATGGTCGAAACCGGCGTGCCAGAAATGCGCCCGGTAGAGGTCCAGGGGACGTTCCTTGTAGGGCAACAGGTCCCAGGCATACCCTGGCATGTCGATGTCCATGCGCTCCTGGGGAACCAATCGCTCGGGCGGATTGAGCACCGGCATGGGGAAGTTCGCCGGACCACGTTGCTTGTAACCGATTCCCCGGATCGAAGACAGGTCATCGCCCAGATTGCTCGCCAATAGCGAATGCAGGGCATAGACGCCTTCGTTGAGCAGCACCAGATCGACACAGGAATGTGACAGAACCTCTCTGGGCAAGGCGCTGATGTGCGAGCCGACGAAGCAGATCTTGAACAGGGGCGACTGTTCCTTGAGCGCGGCGGCCAGTTCGAGGGCGCCAATCATGCTGGTCGTGCCGGAGTTGGGGTTCTGTCCGTAGACGACGAACACCACCAGCCTCGGCCGGTGGGACTCGACACGCAGAACCGCCTGTTCAAGGCTCAGCTTCTCGGCATCGCAGTCCAGGATACCGACCTCGAAGCCCTTGCTGCGACAGGACTCGGCCAGCAGCAACGACCACGTCGGCGGCTCTATCGCGGAATATACGCTTGCCAGCCCCTGATAGGCCTTTGCCGAAGAATCAGGTGTTACAAATAGTGCATCCATAGGTGCTTTTCTTCCGTTTCTTGCTGCCCAAGGCTCCAAGCCATGAAAAACAAACTGACGCCCACAAGTATTGCAACACAGGGAGACTCATATGCCAGCGGCATGAAAGCACTCGATTAAAGCACAATTTCCGAAGAAGTCTAACGCCCTTTTCTTACACTATTAAGTCCTTGACCAGGATAAGGTTATTGAAATACCCTGCAATAGCACTGGAAAAAATTTACTACTCCTGCACCGCATAAATACTGGCACTCAGACACTAACGAAAGATGCCCGAATGTGTCTAAAGCTGATACAAAAAGTAGGAAATGGCTGCACAGAGACGCTTCGCAGCCTCGCCACGAATAACCCCCGCTATCTTCCCGCATTGCCTTGGACAGCCAACCAGGGACACAAGAAGGCCGCTCCCTTCGCATCACTGATCGATTCAAGTCACCATGACTCAAAATGCGGCATCCCGCCCCAAGAGAGTGCAAAAGCAGCTCCCATATATTACGCAGTTGCTGTGCGACAATTGGCGTAGTTGCCCCGGGACTCAAGGGAGAGCCAAAGAGGCCGGCTAGTTGTTATCCCTGATAGTTCCCATACAGCCTCAAACTGAAACTCTCAAACAGACGGCAGGTCATTCACTATTGTTTAGAAGAGCGATTACAGAATAAACGCGGGGAGTGTGGAAAGATCGCTTACAACAACTGTAACCACATGATTCCTCTCGACAAAATTCCACGAGAGCGATACTGCCTTAAGACTTTTCGCCTGAAGACCATCACCCCTTAAAGCATCGACGCTCACAACCGTATATCCGGGATAGCGTCACACCAGGGATTGGACTTACCTCAAGTTCAGAACCCGGGAGGGAATCAGGCTGCCCCCTCCCCGGCGATGTCCTCTACGACTTGAACCGCCCGACCAACCCATTCAACTCCTCCGACAGATGCGACAGCCGACCGGAGTCTTCCTGCGCCGAATTGGCCAGGCTTTCGACCAGCCGTGCCTCATCGTAGATCTGCTGGATATGCCGGTTGATCTCCTCGGCGACACTGTGCTGCTCCTCCGCCGCCGCCGAGATCTGCAGGTTCTGGTCGCGGATTTCGTTGACCGACAGCTCGATACCCTCGAAGCTGCCCCGCGCGCTCTCGATGGAAGAGACGCTGGCTCGCGACAGGTCCAGGCAGCTTTCCATCTTCTGCGAAACCTCCTGGGTCTTGCTGCCCAGGGCGTTGAGCAACTGGTCGATTTCGCCGGTGGAATCCGACGTACGCTTGGCCAGCGCCCGCACTTCATCGGCCACCACCGCAAAACCCCGCCCCTGGTCACCGGCCCGCGCAGCCTCGATCGCGGCGTTCAGCGCCAGCAGGTTGGTCTGCTCGGCAATCGCGCGGATGGTGCCCAGAATCTGGTTGATGCTGCGGCTGCCCTCCTCCAGTTCGACCATGGCCTGGGACGACTCGGTCAGGCGGCGCCCCAGGCGATTGACGTTCTCGGTGGTCTGCTCGATCTGCTGCTTGCCTTCCGCCACACGCTGATGTCCGCTCTCGGCGGAGGTGGCCGCGGTGCTGCACGAGCGGGCCACTTCGTTGGCGGTGGCGACCATCTCGTTGAAGGCCGTGGACACCAGTTCCACCGCCTCACGCTGGCGACCGGCAGCCTCGTTCATGTTGCTGGCCACCTCACTGTTGACCCGCGAGGCATCCTGCAGATTGGTCGAGGCCGCGCCGATGCGCTGGATCAACTGGCGAATGGCGGCCAGGAACTTGTTGAACCAGCCGGCCAACTCCGCGGTTTCGTCCTTGCCCTGAACATCGAGATCACGACGCAGGTCGCCCTCGCCCTCGGCAATCGACTGCAAGCCGGTACTGACCTGGCCGATCGGCTTGACGATCACCTTGGAGAACGCTGCGGCCAGCAAGGCGAAAATCACTGCCAGCACCACCACGATCAGCGCCGTGACATAGGTCATGCGGGTCGCCCCCGCCATCACTTCGTCGTATTGGATCAGGCCGACATAGCGCCAGCCGAGGCCCGGCGAAGTCCAGATGTTGGCCATATAGTTGACCCCATCGATCTGCACTTCGGTGGAGCCCTCTCCGGTAGCCGCCAGCTTGGCGTAAGGCTCGCCGAGGTCCTTGAGCTTCTTGAAGCCGTGGGCAGCATCGCGCGGGTCGACCAGTACGGTGCCGTCCTCGATCAGCATCACGTAGCCGCTCTGGCCGAGCTTGATGCTCTTGACCAGTTCGGTGAGGTTCTTCAGCGAAACACTGACGACGAATACCCCCTTGGGCTTGCCGGAAGCATCGAGCATCGCCCGGGCGCTGCCCACCAGTGCCACGGCGTCCTTGTCATAGTAATAGGCGGGGGTACGAACGGTCTTTCCGGGGCTGGCCATGGCCGCCTTGTACCAGGGACGTACGCGCGGATCGTAGTTGGCCAGCTGCGGATCGTCCGGCCATTTGGCGTAGGTGCCGTCCTCCAGGCCAATGGAAAGAATCGCGGCCGCCGGGTGCGTCGCGCCATAACGGGCAAACGCATCGATGACCTGCCTGGCCGCCGGAGGCAGGGGCCGGCTGGCCGCATCGGCGGTCTCGTAGTGCTTGAGGCTGTCAACGGAGGTGTATACAGGATCGGTCGCCATCTGATCGACGTTCTGCTGCGTGCCGTCGAAGAATTGCCGGATATTGCCGTCGATCTGGCGTATTTCCCGGGTGCTGCCATCAATGAACTGATCGACCGCCTCAGTCCGGATATTCACCACCGAGATGACCGCCACCAGGCTCACGGGGATGAAGGCGACCAGCACAAAGGCCAGGACGAGTTTGTTTTTTATTTTCATTGCGACGACCACCATCCGGGGAAGTGAGAGGCAAACAGCCGGACCAGACAGGTTTATGGCCCTTTGCTATTAAGCCTGTTTCGGCTGGCGAATCAAAATCTTTATCGCGCTATCGTGCACAAAAACATCATAAATTGTCCCGGATAGCTGATCGCCCGGTCCGTTTCCGCAGGTTCAAACCGGCTGCCCTTGACCGGGGCAAGCCGGCCCGCTGCCCGGCTCAGGCCTTTTTCGTCCTTGGCAGCAACACTGCCAACACTCCGAACAATGGCAGGAACGAACACATCGTGTAGACGTACTCGATGCCGTGGATATCCGCCAGATGCCCCAGCAGCGCCGCGCCGATCCCGCCGAAGCCGAACATCAGGCCGAAGAACACCCCGGCGATCATGCCGACGTTACCCGGCACCAGTTCCTGGGCGAACACCACGATCGCCGAGAACGCCGAGGCCAGGATGAAACCGATCACCACGCTGAGCACGGTGGTCCAGAACAGGTCGACATACGGCAATGCCAGGGTGAACGGCGCGACACCGAGGATCGAGAACCAGATCACCGCCTTGCGTCCGATCCTGTCGCCGATGGGGCCGCCGGCAAAGGTCCCCGCCGCCACCGCGCCAAGGAACAGGAACAGGTGCAGTTGCGAACTGGCGACCGACAGCTGGAATTTCTCGATCATGTAGAAGGTGAAGTAGCTGGTGAAACTGGCCATGTAGAAGTACTTGGAAAACACCAGCAGGCCGAGCACCACCAGCGCCCCCAGCACCCGCCCTTTCGATAGGCCGTGAGTGGCCTTCTGGCCCTGCTTGAGCCTGAACAGGTTCAGGTGCGCGCGATACCAGCGACTGATGCCGTAGAGCACGCCGAGGGCAAACAGGGCGAACAGCCCGAACCAGGCGACATGGCCCTGACCGAACGGAATGATGATCGCCGCGGCCAGCAGCGGGCCGAAGGCCGAACCGGCGTTACCGCCAACCTGGAAGGTCGACTGCGCCAGCCCGTAGCGCCCTCCCGAAGCCAGGCGCGCCACACGCGAGGCTTCCGGGTGAAAGGTCGAGGAGCCCACGCCGATCAGTGCCGAAGCCAACAGAATCAGTGGGAAACTGCCGACCTGGGACAGCATCAGAATCCCGATCAGCGTACAGATCATTCCCGCCGGTAACAGCAACGGCTTCGGATGCCGATCGGTATAGAAGCCGACCCAGGGTTGCAGCAGCGATGCGGTCACCTGGAAGGTCAGGGTGATCAGCCCGACCTGGGTGAAGGTCAGCCCGTAGCTGTCCTTGAGCATCGGATAGATCGACGGCAGGACCGACTGGATCAGGTCGTTGATCAGGTGGGCCAGCGCCACGGCGCCGATGATGCGCATCACCAGCGGGCTGGATTGCGCGGGCGCCGACGTCGGCATCGGGCCGGAAGAGGTTTCAGTGAGAGCCATGAGGTAGTCCGTGACGCGGATGGATGCACAGGTGCAGGTGCGTCAATGTGCCATTTTTTAGTGCATCAAGACCAGATACTTGTTGAGCTAACGATCAATTTAATCCGACGAAAAACCATTGATAGCTCTTTGCTACTGGTCTGAATCTTGCGTGCCCTGATTCCTACAGCGCGGTTCCTTACAAAGGGCCACGAGAATGGGAAGATTCGCTACAGCGGCCGGCCGATAACGCCCTCACTGGCGAAACTTCCGAGGTCTTTAACGACGGCATCCGTCATGACCAACCCGTCATGAGCGCACTCCAACGGTGCGGATGCCTTGAGGAGTGGTCGGCAATGCACGCTTTTTTATCACCGGGAATGCGACTGCTCGGACGATTCGGTTTTGCCCGCAAATTTCAGGTGCTGTTCCTGCTGTTCATCGTCCCGCTGATGGGCAGCCTGTACATGATCGGCCAGGATTACCGCAGCAAACTGGCACTGATCGGCGAAGAACGTGCCGGCGTCCGCCAGTTGCTGGCGCTGGACAGCCTGGACAACCTGCTCACCGCCCAGCGCGACCGTGCGGCTCGCTGGAAGGCCACGGAGACCAATCGCCAGCCGACGCCTGCCACCCTCGCCGCCATGGCCCTGCTGGACAAGGCCCAGCCCGAGATCAACCAGGCCCTTGAACAACTGGGCCAGGCGCTGCAGAGCGAAGGCGCCGATGCCGACACCCTCAAGCGTTACCAGGTGCTGCAAGCCACCGTCTCCGGCCTCGACTCGGCCAGCCTGAGCAAGGTCGGCTGGTGGCCGGACGGTTATGACCGTTTCACCTCCGCCCTGAGCGCCCTGCAAGGCCTGCGCGAACAGATCGCCATGGACAGCCGGCTGATCCTCGCCTCCTGGATGGAAACCTACCTGCTGACCCAGATTTCCACCCAATACGCGCCCGACCTGATCGAGCGGGTCGGCCGCCTGGCCAGCGTCGGCCAGGCCTCGGTGGTCTCCGGCCAGTTCAGCCTGCAGAGCCGCCTGCAACTCAAGGACCTGCGCAGCCGTATCGGTGACGCCCGCGACCAGTTGGCCAAGACCGGCACCCAGCTGCAAACCCGCCTGCCACCGGCCCTGCAGGACTGGGCCGGACGCTACCAGGAAAACCTCAAGCACCTGGACGAAGGCCTCAAGGCGCTGGATGACGGCATGTTCGGCGGCAGCATCACCCTCAAGCCCGAGGGTTTCGAGAAAACCCTCGACACCCTGCTCGGCCAGTTGGCCGACCTGCGCCAGGACTCGCTGAACACCCTCGACAGCCGCCTGGACCACTACCACGACTCGGCCACCGGCCAGTTCAGCCTGGTGGCGGCGATCTTCGGCTGCCTGCTGCTGGCTGCGCTGTACCTGTTCATCTGCCTGCAGGCCTCGATCCGCCGCAGCGCCAGCGGTATCACCCTGCTGGCCGAATCCCTGCGTGACGGCAACCTGTGCCTGCAAGTGCCGGTCGAAGGCCGTGACGAACTGGCGGCCATCAGTACCGCGCTGAACGTGGCGGTGGTGCAACTGCGTACCAGCCTGCAGGGCGTCGACCATGAAACCCTTCAACTGAGCGACGCCGTGCGTACCCTCAACAGCCATTCCAGCGGTGCGCTCAACGAGGTCGAGGCGCAGCAGCAGCAGATCAGCCAGATCGCCGCGGCGGCCACGCAGTTGGCGGCCACCTCCCAGGGCGTCGCCCAGAGCTGCGAGCAGGCCTCCGGCAGCGCCCAGAATACCCGGCGCATCGCCTCGGACAGCAGCCGCGACAGCCAGCGCACCACCGCCAGCATCCAGCAGCTCAACCAGCGCCTGAACGAAACCGCCACGGCGCTGGGCCGGGTCAGCGAACAGGGCCAGCAGATCCAACTGGTGGTCGACACCATCCGCGGCGTGGCCGAACAGACCAACCTGCTCGCCCTCAACGCCGCCATCGAGGCGGCCCGGGCCGGTGAACAGGGCCGTGGCTTCGCCGTAGTCGCGGACGAAGTGCGCAGCCTGTCGCAACGCACCCAGAGCTCCACCGCACAGATCGCCAGCACCGTCGACAGCCTGCGGGCCACCGTGAGCCAGGCCGTGGCCCTGATGGAAGCGGCTTGCGTCCAGGCGCAGACCGATGCCGAATCGGTCACCGGGTTGGGCCAGCGCCTGGTGGAAATCGCCAGCGCCGTGCAGAGCGTGACCGACACCCTCGCCCAGATCGCCACGGCGGTGGACGAGCAGGCCAGCACCGCGGACGAGGTCAGCGGCAATATCCAGCAGGTCGATCAGGCGGCGGTCCGGCTGCTCGAAGGGGCGCGGGCGGTGAACCGCGCGGCGGACACCCTGAGCGAAGGCAGCAAGGCCCTGAGTGACAATACCGGGCGCTTCCGCCTGAATTGAGACGGGCAACGCCCACGGATTTCGCCGTTGGGCGTTAAGTTTTTGATAGCGTAGAGAAAATTTTCAGATATTTGCTTGACACATCATCGTTCAGAGCGAATAATGCGCGCCACTTGGCTACATAGCTCAGTTGGTTAGAGCATAGCATTCATAATGCTGGGGTCCGGGGTTCAAGTCCCTGTGTAGCCACCAAGTACTAAAAACGGCTTACCGCAAGGTAAGCCGTTTTTTTATGCCCGCCGAAAAAGTGCTGGCTCCCTCCTGAAGCCTGCTGCCAGCACCCACCGGAATGCTGGTCACCTGAGAGTCAGGTGGTGAGGGCTTCGCCCCCTTCGCGGATAAACCGGGACGCCGGACCGCCTGGCCCCACAGTGACAGCGTCGTTCGCAGGATTCATGCACGGCGCGAGCACTTGTGGGGGATTTATCCGCGAGCCTCAACGCATCAGCCACCGCCCTGACGCCGCATCAACAGCGCCGCACAGGCACAACCGAGCAGCGCCACACAGGCGACAAAAAACGCATCGCCATAAGCCATCAGCCAGGACTGATGCTGCACCGTCTTGCCCAGCATCGCCAATGCCTGCTGCTGGTCCGGCAGCCAGTCGCCCACCGTCGGTCCCAGGCGCTCCTGGACGGCAGGGACAAAGACATTCATTCCCTCGCCAATGCGCTCGGAATGAAAGCGTTCGCGCATTGCCACGATTTGCGTGAGCGCCGCCGTGCCCACCGCCCCGCCGAGGTTGCGCAACATCGAGAACAGCGCCGAGGCCGAACCCGCCTGGCGCTTGTCCAGCCCGGCCACCGCCAGCACCGACAAGGCCACCATGATGAAGGGCTGGCCGATACCACGGACCACGGTGGAAGGAATGATCACGTTCGCCGCACTATCGGCGTCGAGAAACGCCCCGAGCCAGCAGCCCAGGGCCATGATCAGGAACCCGGTCGCCACCATGATCTTCGGACTCGACCAGCCCATCAGCCGCGGCATCACCGGCGCCAGCACCAATTGCACCACGCCGTAGGCAATCAGGCTGACACCGATCTCATGGGCGTTGTAGCCCTGCACCTGGGAAAGGTAGTTGGGCACCAGGAACACCAGCCCGAATGTCGCGCCACCGAAGATGAACATCGCCACGCTGGCCACGCCGAAGTTGTAGTGTCCCAGTAAACGCAGGTTGATGAACGCGCGCCGGCCAAACAGTTGCGACAGCACGAAGACCAGCAAGGCCACGCCTGCCGCCAGCGACAGCCAGCGAATCTCGCCGGAGCCGAACCAGTCCTTGCGCCCGCCCTCCTCCAGGACGATCTGCAGCCCGCCCAGCCCCACCACCATGGCGCCGATGCCCAGCCAGTCGCCCCGGCGCAACAGCGCCAGGTTCATCGGCCTGGCCTCGATCGCCCAGGCCACCGCCAGCAGCAGCGCGATGCCGGGAAACAGTTGCAGATAGAAGATCCAGCGCCACGAGTAGGCGTCGGTCAGCCAGCCACCGATCGACGGCCCGGCCGCCTGGGCGACACTGTTGGCCAGGCTGAACAGCGCCATGCCCATGGCCATCCGGCTGGCCGGCAACTCGGTGATGATCAGTTGGAACGACAGCGGAATCAGCACTGCCCCCGCCGCGCCCTGAACCACACGTATGGCAATCATCACCGGCAGGTTCGGCGCCCAGGAACAGGCGATCGAAGCCAGCAGGAAGATCAGCGAGCCGGTCCACATCACCCGTCTCAGAGAGAACACTTCGACCAGCCAGGCGGTCAGCGGGATCATGATGATTTCCGCCACCAGATACGCGGTGGAAATCCATGAGCCCTCCTCGAAAGTCGCCCCCAGCGCGCCTTCGATTTCCGGCAGCGCGGCGCTGGTGACATGGACGTTCATGCCGGCCATGAAACAGCCGAGCAACCCGCCCATCACCGCCACCCAGGCGCGCGGCGAAACCGGTGCCTCAGCGCTCATTGCGCGCCTCCTGACGATGGGTGTCGACGACGGTGGTGACCGACATGCCGGGCAGTATCGGCAGCACCTCATTATCGGGGTCGAGCTGGATCCGCACCGGGAAACGCTGGACGATCTTGGTGAAGTTGCCCGTCGCATTGTCCGAAGGCAGCAAGGCGAACACATTGCCCGATCCCGGCGAGAAGCTGACCACCCGGCCGTGCAGCGGCCGATGGAAGAAGCTGTCGACATGGATCTCCACCGGCTGGCCGGGACGCATGTCCGCCAGTTGGGTTTCCTTGTAGTTGGCCACCACGTAGGCCTGGCGTACCGGCACCACCGCCAGCATCGGCTGGCCGGCCACCAGGTACTGCCCGGCCCTGACCCGCCGCTGGCCGACCACGCCATCGATCGGCGCACGGATCAGGGTGTCCTCGACGTCCTGTTCGGCCAGCCTGGCACGAGCCACGGTACTGGCGTGCGCGGCGATCTGCTGCTGGATCTCGGCTTCGGCCAGTTGCAGGCGAGCCCGGGACTCCCCCAATTGGGCCTGCTGCCGGCGCAGGCCGGCCTGGGCGCCCTGCAACGCCGCCATGGCCTGCTGCGCGCTGGCATTGGCGCTTTCCAGGCGCTGCACGGTCGCGGCATCGTCCCGCGCCAGCCCCTGGTAACGCCGTCGATCCAGCTCGGCCCGCTGGTTCTCCGCAGCCGCACTGCGCACCTGCGCCTGGGCCACGGCGATGGCCTGCTGCTGCAAGCCGACGCGCTCGGCGGCAACCTGGCGGCTCGCCCGCCCGGCAACCAGCGCCGCCTGCGCCTCGGCGACTGCAGCCTGGGCCTGGGCCAGCCGGGCCTGGTAATCACGGTCCTGTAGGCGCACCACCACGTCACCGGCCTTTACCGGCTGGTCGTCCTGCACCAGCACCTCGGCGACGTAACCCGGCACCCGCGCACTGAGCGCCACCCAATCGGCGCGCACGTAGGCATCATCGGTGCTTTCCAGGTAGCGCCCGGTCGTCGCCCACCAACTGCCGAACCCCAGCGCCCCGAGCACCGCGATTGCGCCCCCGAGCAGCATCAGGCGCCGCCGCCGGGCCTTCTTGCGCAATTGCTCGCCCTGGGCGAGGGTCTGTTCATCGACGGCAAGGTTCATGGTTCTACTCCAGCTTCGGGACTCGTTGATTGCGTGTTGGCGTGACCGACGGCGAGCGGCTGCCAGCCGCCGCCCAGGGCCCGGAAAAGATTGACCTCGCTGCGCGCCAGCTCGCCTCGCGCCTGGACTTCACGGCGGCGCACATTCATCAGCTCGCGCTCGCTGTCGAGCAGTTGCAGGGCGTCGACCGTACCGGCGCGGTAGTGGGTTTGCGCCAGGGCATAGCTGCGTTCACTGTCCTGCAGGGCTGCCTGGAGCGCCGCCGCACGCTGGCGCTGGCCATCGAACAGGGCGAGGGTCTGGCGCACATCGGCAAGAGCCGCGAGGACCGCACCGCGGAAGCCGGCCAGTTGTGCCTGCTCCAGTGCCCGGGCCCTGTCGATTCGCATGCGGTTGGCCTTGATATTGGGGAACTCCCAACTGATCAGCGGACCGATGCCGAACATCACCGAGCGGCTGTCGCCCAGTTCGTGCAGTGACTGGGCCGATGAAGTCAGCGACGCGCCGAAGCTCACCTTGGGATAGAGATCCGCCCTGGCGATATCGCTGGCCAATACGGCCGCTTCGAGGTTGCGCCGGGCCTGGCGGATGTCCGGACGACGCTCCAGCAGATGCCAGCCATCGCCGACAGGCAACGCCACCGTCAACCTGGGGATGACCGCACACTGCGGGTCACTGCCGGAAGCCTGGCCGGTGAGCATGTTCAGCTCATACACGGCCACCCGCCGACGGGCGTCGAGCAGCGGCAATTCGGCCCGCAGGCGATCACGCAGGCTACGCAGCCGCAGGGTATCCAGCTCGGTGGCGATCCCGGCCCTGCGCTGGGTTTCGGTCAGTTCAAGGCTGTGCTCGACGGTCTGCAACGAATGGTTCGTCACGCCCAACTGCGCGCCGTAAGTGCAGTGATCCAGATAGGCCCGGCTGGTCTGTGCCGCCACGTTGATCCGCAGCAGGTCACGGGCATCGCTCGCCGCGCCCGCCTGCACCCGCGCACGCTCGATGGCACGACGCACCTGACCCCAGATGTCCACCTGGTAGGCCAGCTCGATGCCCGGTTCGAAGGTCCACTGCGCCGGCGCATGACTGTCCGTGGCCTGGGCCAGGGTCTGGTCGTTGGCGGTCTTGCCATACTGCGCCGCAAAACGGGTTTGCGTCGAAGGCCAGCGCTGTGCATCCAGCTCGCCAATCCCCGCCAGCATCGCCTGGACGTTGGCATCAGCCCGGGCCAGGTCCTGGTTGTGGCGCAGCGCCTGTTGTACCAACTGGTCGAGAACCGGATCCTGATACAACTGCCACCAGCGCTCGGGCAGTGGCTGATCGCTGGCACCGGCCGGCAGTGTCGCCAGCGGATTGCTGTCCTGGCTGGCAATCGGCTGAGTCAGTGGTGAGGGTGCCGAGGTACCGCCGCAGGCGGTCAACAAGGCGAGCAAGGCGCCCAGGGCGATGGGCCTGGCGCGTCGGGAAGGGAGTGAGTGCATCGACGGAATTCACAGTCAGGATCGTGAATCCCAGAGTAGGTGGCGGCCTAGGGACGGTTCTCCCGTGATCGGGACAACCGCAGCATCAAACGGGACAACCTGTCGGCTCGTTCATGCGGTACTGCCGCGGCGTGTGTCCCAGTTCGCGCTTGAAAACCGCGGCAAAGGCGCTGGCGCTCTGATAACCGTACTCGAGCGCCACGTCGAGGATCGACGTGCCCTGGGCCAGGCTCTGCTGGCTGAGCACCAGCCGCGCACGGGTGCGCCACTCGCCGAAGGACATCGCCAGTTCGCGCTGGAACAGCCGGGCGAAGGTTCGCGAGCTCATGTTCAACTGTGCACCGCACTGCTCCAGCGTCCACTCCTGCGCGGGCTGGTCGATGAAGCGGGTACACAAGGTACGCAGACGGGCATCGCGGGGCGCCGGAATGTACAGGTCGACCTGTCGGGCAGCCTGCAGCTCCAGCAGGATCAGTGCCCCGAGATGATAGCGTCGTTCCTCGCTGCCGCCCTGCGCCGAAGCGAGGATCAATTCACGCAGCAGGTGCGACACCTGGATCACCTGGCACTGGAGCACCGCCACTGGGTGCAGCGCCGGGTCGATCAACAAGGTGCGCATGCGCACCTCGCCACTCATGCGAATCTCATGGGCAACGCCGCCCGGCACCCACAGCGCATGACCGGTGGGAATGGCCCAACTGCCCTGCTCGGTGCACACATACATCACGCCCCGGGTCGCATAGACCAGTTGCGCCTCGTTGTGACAGTGGCTGCCCACCACCTCACCGTGCTGGTAATCGCTGATCAGGGTCTGCATGCCTCGCCTCTCGCCCATGCCTTCCAGGCCCATTCGATAGAACCCATGCTATCCCAAGGCGAAGACAGGCGATTGCCAAGATACCCACACCTGCCTGAAAAACTGCACAGAAATGCTCGAACAGCCGGGAATGGCGAGATTACCTGCTTCACCTGGTCTGAATGGCGCCAGTTGATTGCTCACCAGCCCAACGTAACTGGATCAGCGCCACCCTCCGCCCCTTGAAGTCCTGTCGTTCCTCGATGCCATAGGGCACGAAGCCCAGCTTCGGATAGAACAACAAGCCCGCCAGGTTCCGGTTGAAGCAGGACAGGCGCACTTCGCTGGCCTGGTGACGCTCCCGGGCAATCCGGATCATCAGCCGGACCAGGTACTCGCCCACCCCACGCCCACGGACATGCGGGGCAATGACCACGTTGCCGATGGAGCAGGTGCCGCCCTGCTCCCACTGATAGAAGTTGGCGAAGCCCACCACCTCGCCGTCCAGCTCGACCACGGTCGAGTCCGAACGCTGGTCGACCGAGCCCTGCAGTTGCTCGACGGTCAGCGGGTAACGGGCCTTGGGAAAGAAGAAAAACAGTTCCTCCTCGCCTTGGGCAAAACCACAGATCACGGGCAGATCCCGCGCCTCGACCGGACGGTGACTCAACGACATGCTGTCCTCCTGACAATGGCTATGGCAACCGGGTTGCCCCCGTACGCTAGCGGCACCCCGTACCCAGGTAACGTCGTGCCCCGACCTCAACGGCTGTTCTTCAATCCACGCCGTGCTTCGTGCCGCTCCAGCGCCAGTTCGATCAGGCGACTGACCAGCTCGCTGTAGGTCATCCCCGCCGCCTGCCACAGCTTGGGGTACATGCTGATGCGGGTGAAGCCCGGCAGCGAATTGATCTCGTTGATCAGCACTTCACCGCTGTCGGTCAGGAACACATCGACACGGGCAAGCCCCGAGCAACCGAGCACCTGGAACGCTTCGAGCGCCACGCTGCGGATGCGCTCGCTGGCCTGCTCGCTGATGGCCGCCGGTACCACCACCTCGGCGGCCTGGGCATCGATGTACTTGCTGTCGTAGGAATAGAAACCGCTGCGCACGACGATCTCACCACAGCCACTGGCAATCGGCTGGTCGTTGCCGAGGATCGCGCATTCGATTTCCCGGCCGCTGACCGCCGACTCCACCAGTACCTTCTCGTCGAACCCCAGGGCCAGCGCCATGGCCGCCTGGAATTGCCCGGCGTCCTCGACCTTGCTCACCCCCACCGACGAGCCCTGGTTCGCCGGCTTGATGAACAGCGGCAGGCCGAGCTTGGCCCGGGCCTGATCGAAGTCCAGCCGCGCAGCCGTGGCGCGGTTGACGGTGATGAACGGGGTCACGGCCAGGCCGGCATCGCGCAGCAGGCGCTTGCTGATGTCCTTGTCCATGCACACCGCCGAGCCGAGCACATCGGAGCCGACGAACGGCAGGTCGGCCATGCGCAGCAACCCCTGCAGGCAGCCGTCTTCGCCGAGGGTGCCGTGGACGATCGGGAAAATCACGTCGACCTGGTCCAGCAGGGCCTGGCTGCCGGCCTCGACCAGTTGCCGGCCGACCTTGCCCGGCACCACGGCCAGTTCGCGATTGGACTGGTTCAGCGCGATCAGTGCCGGATTCTCGGCGTTGAGCAGGAAGTTGGAGCTGTCATTGAGGTGCCAGCGTCCCTGCTTGTCGATACCGATCAGCACCGGCTCGAAGCGCTCGCGGTCCAACGCATCGACCACGTTTTTGGCCGATTGCAACGACACCTCGTGCTCCGCGCCCAGCCCACCGAAAATGATCCCGACTCGCAACTTGCCCATCATCCCGCCTCGTTTCCAGAATAGGTTGCGGGACCCCTGGCCCCGGTGTACGCAGCCTATGCGCAAGACGTCGATTGTGCATCCCCAAAATCGACAATCCGGGTATGTTCCGGGCTATTGCTCGTCAGCGGAGTTTTCCTGCGACGAACAGCCGACCCGAGGAAGACCTTCCAGCACGCCTGGATCAGTCGAACCTGAGTCGGCCGGCGAGCGGCGCCCACTCAATAGGCGTCCTTCCAGTGTACGTTCAGCGTCTGGGTGCCCTTGCCATCGATGACGACATCCTGCCGGCTTTGATGCCCGTCGTGGCTGGCGACGACCTGATAGTGCCCCACCGGTAGCTTCACGTAGACCAGCGGACCGACCTGCATCAGGCTCAGCACCGACTCGCCACCGGCCTTGTTGATCGAGATGTTCACATCGGCCAGGTACTTGTCCTGCGGCCCCGAGGAAGAAACGATGTGCAGGTTGTAGCCGCGGGTCTGGGCCAGTGCCTTCAGCTCATCCTCGCCGATACCGCCGCTGAGGTACTCCACGCCATTCTGTTGCTGTGGCGCCAGTTGCACCACTGCCATGTTGATCGGTTCACTGTCGGCAGGTGCAGCCTGCAGCCGGAGGACGCCCGTGGTCAGCAGCCCAACGGCCAGCGCCACGAACAAGGGGGAACGTAGGGGTAACATGAGAAAAACTCCCAGCCCTGACAGGGCCTGAGTCGCACCCTTGCACGCTGGCGGATGACGCCAGCAAACACCGCCGCCTCCGCCAGGGGCCAGGCTCGCAGCCGGCGGGCGGGCCAAGAGTGCGAAGGCATCGCCGACCGGGCTCAACTGCGAGCAAGCTACACTGCAAGTCTAGTTCCCAGGCCGAAAAAAAACGCCAGGTGCGCGGCACCCGGCGTTTTTTTACACAAATGCGAACGACTCGGCTTAAACGGCCAGTAGTACGCTCAGGTCAAGGTGGCCATCCTTCAGCGGCGGGCACCAGTAGTAGCCGCCCGTGATCGGCCGACTGAAGCGGTAGAGGCCGTCGGTGATCCCGTCATCCAGCCCGCTCATGCGCCGCAGTTGAGCCTCGAAGGCATCCAGGGTACGTCCGAAGGCGACGAACATCAGGCCGGCGCCCTGCTCGTTCGCCCAGGGCATGGAACGGCGCACGATGAACGCTTCGGGGGCGAAGCTTTCCTGGGCGGTTCGCTTGACGTGGGCCGACTCCGGCGCGTCCTCCAGCTCCTCGTTGTCGCTCTTGCGGCGGCCCATGATGTTGTCCTGCTCATGGGACGGCATGGCGGCAAACCGCTCCAGGTCATGCTGCCACTGCTGGATCGCGACAAAACTGCCACCGTGCAGGCCGGGCACATCGCCCGCGGCGATCCCCGCCTCGACGGCGGCTTCGTCCACCGGGTTCTCGGTACCGTCCTCATAGCCGGTCAGGTCGTGGCCGGTCTTGTGGCGGAAGGCCTCGGTCATCTGTACCTGCTTCAATGCCGGCGCCAGTGCCAGCTCCAGCTCGCGGCTGCGGTGCAACAGTTCGCCGCGGTCCTCGCCATGCAGCCAGCACCACAGCGCCTGCTGGGTCGAAGGGTTGTCCACACCCGGGCCACTGATCACCGGGAACGTGCGCAACCCCTCGATCCGAGCCCCCAGCACCTGCACCAGCGACTCGCCAAAACCGACCACGGCGTTTTTCCCATCCACCAGCCGGGCCAAGTTGTCGAGCGCAGCCGGCAAGGCCTCGGCGGACTCCAGGGCGAAAAACAGATGGCGTGCCTGCGGGGGTACAGGCTTGGCGAGGATGCCGGGCTGGTAGTGGCTCATGGGAACTCCTTTGTGAAAGGCGCAAGTTTACCTGTGTTGCAGCGGCCGCGCTTGCGTGCAAGCGCTGACTTGATCGTGATTGTTGCGCCTGAGAGCCGTATGATCTGCTGCATGTCGGACCCGGCCGAGCCAGGCTGGGCACCCCCCACGACACTCACCATCATCAGGAAGATAACGATGCCGCAATCCAGAAACGAACGCTTCGCCCAGGTCGCCGATCAGCTCGGCTACAGCTTCGAAGGTGAAATGAAGATTGGCGGCAATTACGTGCCGGCGGTGCAGAACGATCTCGAGATTTATGTCAGCGGGCAGATTCCGCGGGTCGACAACACGGTGATGGTGACCGGTCGTGTCGGCGCGCAGACCACCCTGGAGCAGGCCCGGCACGGTGCCCGGATCAGCACCATGCGGGCCCTGGCGATTCTGCGGCAGATGCTCGACGGCGACCTGGAACGGATCCGCAAGATCCTGCGGATCAGCGTCTTCGTCCAGAGCGCCGAGGACTTCACCCAGCAGAGCGAAGTCGCCGACGGCGCTTCGGAAGTGCTCTATACCGTCTTCGGCGAAGCTGGCGTGCACACCCGGACCTCGGTCGGGGTGTTCCAATTGCCGAAGAATGCCTCGGTCGAGATCGATATGGTCGTGGCACTCAAGCCCTAGAAGTCGCAGGCGGCGGACGGGAATCGACCGTCCGCCCATCGCCGTTGACCGGGCCCCGCATCAGGTACCCAGCTGGTTGGCGAACTGCCCGACCGCGCTGACCACCCGCTGGGCGCCGTCCTGGATCTCGACGATCACCGTGCCGGCCTCGGCCGCCAACGCCAGGCCCTCCTCGGCCTGGGTCTTGCCGCTGTTCATCAGCGACACCGCATCACGGGCCATGTCCTGGTTCTGGCGCACCACGGTGACGATCTCGTCGGTCGCCTGGCTGGTTCGCGAAGCCAACTGGCGAACCTCATCGGCCACCACCGCGAACCCGCGCCCCTGTTCACCCGCCCGCGCGGCCTCGATGGCGGCGTTCAGCGCCAGCAGGTTGGTCTGTTCGGCAATGCCGCTGATGGTCTTGACGATGGTGCCGATCACCTGGGACTGGGCGTTGAGCGCCTCGATCCCCTCGCCGGCATGTTGCATGTGCTGCGCCAGATCACGCATCACGTCGACCGCCTGGGTCACCACGGTGGTGCCGCGCTGGGCACTGGCGTCGGTCTGCAACGAAGTGCTGTAGGCGATATTCGCCGCCTCGGCCACCGCCTGCTCCTGGTTCACCTGGTCAGTGATGATGGTGGCGAACTTCACCACCTTGTACAGCCGCTCGTTGGAGTCGAGCACCGGGTTGTAGGACGCCTCCAGCCAGACCACCCGGCCATGACTGTCCACGCGCTTGAAACGGCCAGCGATGAACTCACCGGCATTCAGGCGCTGCCAGAACGCCTGGTACTCGGGGCTGTTGACCTCCCCCGGTTCGCAGAAGATGCCATGATGCTTGCCCTTGATCTGCGCCAGGCTATAGCCCATGCCATTGAGGAACCGATCATTGGCGGTCAGGACCTCACCGGCCAGGTTGAATTCGATCACCGCCGTGGAACGCAGCAAGGCGCCGATCAGGTTCTCGTGCTCACGAGAACCTTCGATGGTGCGGGTCAGGTCGTTGGAAAAGATCGAGAAACTCCGCACTCGGCCATCGGAGCCACGGATCGGCTGCATGATCGAGCGCAGCCAGGCTTCCTGGCCATTGCCGCGCAGCAGGCGTATTGCCCCGCTGAAATGTTCGGCGCGGGTCAGCGCGTTTTTGAAGCGCTGGTGAAAATCCGAGCTTTTCAGGTACGTCGGCACGAAGTCCTCAATATGACGACCGACCAGGGCGCTGCTCTGGTAAAGCATTTCCGTGATGAAGTTGCTGTTGACGGACTGGATGCGGCCATCGGCGTCCAGTGTGAGCACGAGCATTTCCTGTTCAAGACTTTCCCTGACCTGATGGAGACTGGACAATTCCTCGCGAAGAGCCGACAGCTCCTGCTTCAAGCGTTTGTTGAACATGGTGCGCACCGATGGCAAAAGGGAAATACGGCTATCTGTCCTTGCCATCGGCTATCGGGATTTTTTCTGAAGGACTGTTCCGAGTTATTTGCCACAACGGACCGCCGGGCTGATCGACGGAATTTTTCCGGTACAGGGGGATCACTCCCAAGACAACAGGGAGGAGTTCCACATCCATGAGCACGGCAAAGCTGTACGTTATCGATTACACCCTTCACGGTACCCCCAAGTCCTTCATCATCCGCTGCGAACGCATGGACAACGCCGAGGCCTGGCACTGGGCCAGTTGCGACGCCGGCGTCGGCCGAATCGGCAGGTTCGGCCGAGAACGGGTGAAAAAGACCAGCAAGCCGGTGGCCGAGAAGTTCGGCATCGAAGCGGTCAGTTGGCGTCAGGCCTGACGAAGCCCAGCCCGTCGAGTTCCACCAGCGTGAAACACCCGTTGCTCCAGCCGCCCGTGTCGATGTGATAGACATTGCCCAGCACGGTGGGCTGGCGCTGCGTGGTGTGCCCGACCAGCACGGCCCTGACCTCCCGGATACCAGTGGTGTCATGGTTCCTCACACGGCTGCGCGACCACTGGCAGACCTCCTCTACCGCGATCTGCGCCTGAGTATCACCCGACAGGTAGTCCCGCAGTTCACCCCAGCTCGCAAAGGGGCAGTCGGCGTGCACGATCCCCACCGGCCCGAGTCGGGTCTCGACCTCCAGTGCAATCGGCAGCCGGGCGAAACCGGCGGCGAACCGGCGCTGGCTTTGCGCGCTGCTGTCGATAAACCAGCCGCCACCGCTGGCACGGTACATCGCCTGGTCCAGCGAAAGGCCCTGGGCATGCTGGATCGCCAGCGCCTCGTGGTTGCCCTGGACCGCGGCGAACCAGGGGCGCTCCAGCCATTGCAGGGCCAACTCGCTCTGGGGCCCGCGGTCGACCAGATCGCCGACGCTGAACAGCCGATCACATTCGGGGTTGAACCCGATCTGGTCCAGCGCGGCCTGCAAGCGGCTGAAATGACCATGAATGTCGCCCACGGCGAAATCCCGGCCACGGGTGTTGAGGGAATAGTGAGCAAACCGAGCCATGACCCGTTCCTGTGCCAGTGCCACAACGCCGAAATCAGTGGAGACTTCGCGGCATCATCTCTTGAATGAAGTCACTATAAGCCGGCTCACTCCGGTTTGAGCAAGGCTTCATAGCCCGGGCTGATCTCCGCGAGGATCATCAACGCCGCCGCCCCCAACGCCACCGCATCGTGCCCGGCGGTGCCCAGCTGGATGCGCGGGTATTCACGATCCGGGCGGCAGCTGATGGAGCGATGCAAGGGTTCCAGCCGGGCCACCAGCCGGGCGAGGATCGCCTGCGGAAGGAAACCGCTGATCAGGATGGTCTGTGGATCGAGCAACGATTCAAGGATGTTGATCGCCTGGCGCAGCGCCGGCGCGGCCTCGTCCAGCCAGGAGTCGACACCGGCCTTGAAACGTGGATCGTCGAAATTCCAGGCCGCCAGGTCCTGGTCGCCGGATTGCCCCAGATGTTCCAGCAGCGCGGCAATCGAGATATAGCGCTCCAGACAGCCCTGGTTGCCGCAATGACAGGCCTTGCCGCCGGGCACCACCGTCATGTGACCGATTTCCCCGGCGTTGTGCCAGTGCCCGGAATACAGGCGATTGCCCAGGTACAAGCCGGCCCCAAGGCCGCTGCCGATAAACAGGTGGACGAAGTGGTGCAGGTCGCTGGCAATCCCGTACAGCCGTTCGCCCATGCTCGCGGCCGTGGCATCGTTCTCGATCAGTACCGGCAAGCCGACGGCCTGGTGCAGGCGTGTCGGAATCTGCGGATCATCCCAACCGGACATCGCCGTCGGCCCCACCGAGGTCATGCCTTCGACGCTGAACGGCCCAGGCAACGCCACCCCTACTCCGAGAAAACGCCCATCAGGACGTAGCGCCCGGAACTGCCCCACGGTATCGAGCAGCAGCGGCAGCGCGTCGTCGAAACTCGGATAGCTGACCGCGTGGGTGACCTGGGCCTGAGCGTCGCCAAGCAGGTCGAGCAGCACACCGATGATCGAGTGCTGCTCGACATGAAAGCCGATGGAATACCCACCCTGCGGGTTGATCGACAACGGCACCGGCGGCTGGCCGCGACCGATCTTCTCGGCCGCATGCACCAGCAGCACGCCCTCTTCCTGCAGTTCGGTGACGATGTTCGAAACCGTCTGCGCGGTCAGCGACGTCAGGCGCGTGAGGTCGGCGCGGGTCAGGCGTCCGCCCAGGCGAATCGCTTCGAGAATCACCCGGCGGTTGTGCAGGCGGGCGTGTTCGGCGTTGGTGCCGGTGGTGACCGTACGGGTGTGCTGTGGATTTTTCATGGGCGGATGATCGTTGCCGCCAATTAATTAAATCAAGTTGAATTAATTTTATTGGCGTGTTTTTCTACGCATCGGTCGCAGCCGCTTCAGGGGCCAGCGCACCCCATAACAATAATGATACCGAGTCGATGGAAGCCGCCGCCGGCGCGCAACACCCTTGCCACCTGCCCTCCACCTTCCGTCACTCGCACAAGAGGTCGTCACGCATGAGCACAACCACTCCCACCGGGCAGGGTTCGTCCGGCATCAAGCGCAAGATCGGTCTGTTTCCCGCCACGGCCCTGAACATGAGCCAGATGTGCGGCGTGGGTCCCTTCATTACCATTCCCACCATGATCGTCATCATGGGCGGTCCGCAGGCTTACCTCGGCTGGATCCTCGGTGCCTTGCTGGCGCTATGCGACGGCCTGGTCTGGGCCGAACTCGGGGCATGCCTGCCCGGCGCCGGCGGGACCTACGTCTACCTGCGCGAAGCCTTCGGCAGACGTACGGGCCAGCTGTTGCCCTTCCTGTTCGTGTGGACCGCGATGCTGTTCATCCCGTTGATCATGTCCACCGGTATCATCGGCTTCGTGCAATACCTGACCTGGTTCTGGCCGGACATGAGCCAGACCGCCGGTAACCTGATCGGCCTGGTCCTGATCTGGGGCATCATCTTCCTGCTCTGGCGCAGGATCGAGTCGATCGCCCGCTTGAGCATCGGGCTCTGGGTGATCATGCTGATCAGCATCGGCGCGCTGATTGTCGCCGCCCTCAGCCACTTCCATGCCGACCTGGCCTTCAGCTTCCCGGAAGGCGCGTTCAACCTCGGCGATAGCAGTTTCTGGCTAGGCGTGGCCGGCGGCCTGACCATCGGCATCTACGACTACCTGGGCTACAACACCTCGGCCTATCTGGCCGGTGAAGTGGAACAGCCGGGCCGGGTGATTCCCAGGTCGATCGTGCTGTCGATCCTCGGCATCCTCGCGGTCTACCTGTTGATGCAGGTCGGCGTGCTGGGTGTGGTGGACTGGCACCGCATGCTCGACCCGGACTCCGCAGCCTACAAGTCCGTGGCCTCGGTGGTGTTGAGCGAAACCTGGGGCAGCACCGCCGCGGGCGTGGTCACCGTGCTGATCCTGATCACCGCCGTCGCCTCGGTATTCGCCGGCTTGCTGGGCGGTTCGCGGGTGCCGTTCGAGGCGGCGAAGGACAAGGTGTTCTTCAATGCCTTCAGCGTCACTCACGCCAGGCATGATTTCCCCGTCTACGGCATCCTGAGCATGGGCGTGCTGACCTCGGTCGGGTTCATGATCGGCCGCCTCACCGACCTGACCACGCTGATCCAGCTGCTGACCACGGTGATGATTCTGGTGCAGTCGGTGGCCCAGATCATTTCGCTGTTCGTGCTGCGCCAGACCAAGCCGCACCTGGAGCGCCCCTACAAGATGTGGCTGTACCCGATCCCGGCGCTCGTCGCGCTGGTGGGCTGGGTCTATATCTACTTCGCCTCCAACCACAACGCCCCCGGCGCCTACCCGATCCAATGGTCGCTGGTGTGGGTCGCCGCAGGCTGCGTGGCTTATCTGCTCTGGGCACGGGCACACCGGCTCTGGCCTTTCGACAAGAAGTGATCGCGACGATGTTCGAGCCGTTGAATACCCCGGGCGCCCAGGTGCCCAGCCCAGGCGTGCTGCTGGCGATTGATGTCGGCGGCACCAAGACCCAGGTCGCCTGTTATGACCCGTCGAGCCGGCACCTGAGTACCCGCAGGCTGGCGACCCATGCCGATGGCCTGCGGGGCGAGCCCGCGCTGGAGCGTATCCTCCAGGCCGCCCGTGGCTGTATTGCCGACTTTGGGGAGGTGCCGGTAGCCAGCGTGGCGGCGGTGTTTCCCGGCGTGGTGCGCGGCAGCCGGCTGCTGATGGCACCGAATACGCCTGGGTTCGAGGCACTCGACCTGCCGGCGCTGCTCGGCGGCAGCCTGGGCACCGCTGCCGTGATGCTCGACAACGATGTCAAGGCCGGGGCCCTGGCGGAAGCACGCTGGGGGTCGCTGGCGGGGATCGAGGATGCGATCTACCTCAACCTCGGCACCGGCCTCGCCGCCGCGGCCATCGCCAACGGCCGCCTGATTCGTGGTCGTAACGGCGCGGCCATGGAGATCGGCTATATGCTGGAACCCTTTCTCGACCCGTCGCGCACGGATCTGTGGCGAACTCACGAAAAAGGCGCGGCGCCGCTGGAGGAGTTCTTCTCGGGCAGCGCCCTCACCCAGTTGGCGAACGAGATGCTCGGCCAAGGCCACCGTGTCCTGGACCTGTTCGACAGTGACGACCGCGCCGTACGCCAGGCCCTGGAACAACGGATCGCCGGTATGGCGGTGCAGGTTGCCAACCTTGCGGTGGCGCTGGATGTCAGCCGCATCGCGATTGGCGGCGGCCTGTTCCACCAGGCGTCGACCCTGGCCCCGGTGCTCGAACAACTGATCCGCCAGGTGGTGCCGTTTCCGCCAGAGATCGTCGCCGCCCATTTCACCCATGACGCGCCGCTGTGGGGCGCGCTGAGCATGGCCATGGACGCCGCCGGGTTGAGTTTCATTCCCGGCGACCTTCTCTCCCTACCCGACAGCCCGCGTGGCTGAAGCACCCAGGTAACACTGTCATGTCGCTGATGCACCAGGAAACCCTGTCGATCCCCGCCGTCGTGCAACACATGCTCGATGAGGACCGCGCGATCCATTCACTGGCGGAGCAACTGGCCAGCGACCTGCCGGAGCTGGTCATCAGTGTCGCCCGCGGCAGCTCCGATCACGCCGCCGCCTTCTTCGGCTACGCCATGATGAGCCAGTTGGGAATTCCCTGGCTGTCGATCCCGCTGTCGCTGGTCAGCCTGCAACAACCACCGCTGCGCCTGAAGAAATGCTGGGTGGCGGCGCTGTCCCAATCGGGCAGGAGCCCGGACCTGATCGCCAGCGTCGACTATCTCAAGCGCCTGGGCGCCAGCGTCGCGGCCTTCGTCAACACCGCCGACTCGCCGCTGGCCGCCGCCAGTGATGCCGAGGTGCTGTTGCCGGCCGGGCTGGAGCAGAGCGTGGCGGCGACCAAGAGCTACGTGGCGATGCTGATGGCCGGCGTGCAGACCGTCGCGGCCCTGGGCGCCCGGCGAGGCCACGACAGCGCGTTGCAAGAAGCCCTGCAAAGCCTGCCCGGGGCCCTGGCCGAGGCGGCAAACGAGGAATGGACACTGGCCCTGAAGGTGCTGCGGCATGCCGATAAGATGATCGTCATCGGCCGCGGCCCGGCGCTGCCGATCGCCCAGGAGGCCGCGCTGAAACTCAAGGAAACCTCGGGTATCCAGGCCGAAGCCTTTTCCAGCGCCGAAGTGCGCCACGGACCGATGGAAATCATCGAGGCCGGTTATCCGGTGCTGATATTCGCACCCTCCGGACCGGAGCAGGCCGGCACCCTGGCCTTCGCCGACGATATGCGTCTGCGTGGGGCCCAGGTCATGGTGGTCGCACCCAGCGGCACACCCGGCGCGGAGTTGCCCAGCGTTGCCACTGCCCATCCGCTGCTGGAGCCATTCACCATGATCCAGGGTTTCTACCTGATGGCGGCGAAACTGGCCGAGTTGCGCGGGCGCAATCCGGATCAACCGCGCTTCCTGAAAAAAGTCACGCAGACCCGCTGAGTCGGCTCAGAACACCCACACCGGCAAATGCTCCTTGAGTGGCAGCTCATCGAGATGGCCGCTCAATCGCGCGCCTTCGGCCTGCCGCCGATGGAGAGCCGAACGAAACACCGCTCTCGTCAGGGACGAGGAATGCTGGATGAAGTTCGTTCGGACAGGGTAACCGACGCCATGCGGCACTGGCGTTTGCGGACAAGCCGGCCAGGCCGGGACAGGTGAGGCGCTGGCCCCGGACGACGCGTTGCGGGGCCACGGCCCGTCGGCGGATCCCGCCAGCGGGGCTGCCAGGGAAATGCCGAAGGTGATGCCCACGGCCAGAAGTACACGAAAATCCATTTCGAAATGCCTCTTGCGGGAAAATGCCTGAACCGACGCCGCCACTCCGTGCATTGTCCTGTTCAGGATGTCAGAACCTTTATCTCCTCGAAAAACCGCTTTCCGGCGGATGCCCCTCCATTGCCGGTCAATGCCCGATACAAGGCCGCGAATCGACACTCATTGCGATCCGACCGCCGAAATACAAGGCCGTGAGCAACCCGACCGCCCCCATGACCAGGCAGTAGCCCACGCAGACCCACGGGCTCCAGGGCATCAGGCCGATCAGCAGCAGCGGCGTGGTACTGGCCCAGAGAGCGTAGGCAATATTGTAGGTGAACGAGATACCGGACACGCGGATGCGACTGGGGAACAGCCCGACCATCACCGACGGCACCGCGCCGACCACGCCACAGGCCAGCCCGGCCACGGCATAGGCCAGGTTGATCCAGGCTCCCCCCTGGATCAGACAGGCATACAGCAGGCCGATACCCACCGGCAGCAACAGACTGTAGAACGACACGGCGCGCCAGGCGCCGATGCGGTCGGCGAGCAGGCCGGCCAGTACACAGCCGATATTCAGGAACACGATACCCAGGCTGCTCAGGGCAAAGGTATGACTGGCACTCATGCCGAAAGTCTTCTGCATGACGGTCGGGGTGATCACCACCAGCACCACCACCGCTGAAGTCAGCACGCAGGTCAGCAGCATCGCCGGCACGATCGAGCGCCGGTGCTCGCGCAGCACCGTGCGCAGCGGCAACTCGCCGCCCGCTTCGCGCTGGGCCTGCAAGGCCATGAACACCGGGGTTTCACTGAGCCAGCGGCGCAGCCAGACCCCGATTACGCCGAACACCCCACCGAGCAGGAACGGCAAGCGCCAGGCGAAATCGAGAATCTCCGCCGGGCTGTAGACCCGCGCCAGCAAGGTCGCCGTCAGCGCGCCCAGCAGGTACCCGAAGGTCAACCCGGCCTGCAGCACACCCAGGGCATACCCCCGATGCGCGGGCGGTGCATGCTCGGCCACGAACACCCAGGCACTGGGCACCTCGCCCCCCACTGCCGCGCCCTGCAGCACCCGCAGCAGCAACAGCAGCAGCGGCGCCCAGTAGCCGATCTGGGCGTAGGTCGGCATCACCCCGATCAGCAGGCAGGGCAAGGCCATCATCAGGATGCTCAGGCTGAACACCCGCTTGCGCCCCAGCCGATCGGCGAAATGCGCCATCAGGATGCCGCCCAGCGGCCGCGCCAGGTAACCGGTGACGAAAATCCCGAAGCTCTGCAGCAGCCGCAGCCATTCGGGCATTTCCGGCGGGAAGAACAACTGGCTGAGGGTCAGGGCGAAAAACACGAAGATGATGAAATCGTAGATTTCCAGCGCACCGCCCAATGCAGCGAGGCCCAGGGTCTTGTAGTCGGACCGGGAGAAACGGCGGTTTCGTGGATAGGCATCAACGGTCATAAAGAACTCGGAATAGCGTATTCGGGGACAGCCGCAGGGGCGGGCCAACCTGTAACGGAAACAGACAAGTGAGCCGAATCAGCACTCGGCCGGCAAGGGGCAAAGGTTAGTGCACTCGGCGGCGACCACAACCTCAAACCTGTCATCGGGTCACTTTTTAGCAGAAATATGCGTAGCCGGTTCCATTTTTCGACAATCAGTACCCGTCCGTACTCATTCGCCAGCCCTTTGCAGCGAGCGGTGAATACCGCATTCTTGAGCGGTTCCGGTCGCCTCCATCGGGGCGGCTGTCCTCCCTACAATCATAAGAAAACCGAGGTACTTCCGTGGCTGCCGACATTGATGAAAGCCGCTATGCCCGCTTTGCCCTGCGCTGCTCGAACTGGGCCGAGCGCTGGTTTCCCGACTCCTGGGTGTTCGCCGCACTGGCGGTGATCGTCGTCGCCCTGGGTACCCTGGCCATGGGCGCCAAACCGACCGATGCCGCCATGGCGTTCGGCGATGGCTTCTGGAGCCTGATTCCCTTCACCATGCAGATGGCCTTCGTGGTCATTGGCGGTTATGTGGTCGCCAGCTCACCGCCCGCGGTGAGGCTGATCGACCGCCTGGCACGCATTCCCGGCAACGGCCGCTCGGCCGTGGCCTGGGTGGCGCTGATTTCGATGGTCGCGTCACTGCTCAACTGGGGCCTGTCGCTGGTGTTCGGCGGCCTGCTGGTGCGGGCCCTGGCCCGACGTACCGACCTGCACATGGACTACCGCGCCGCCGGGGCCGCCGCCTACCTCGGTCTTGGCGCGGTGTGGGCACTGGGCCTGTCGTCGTCCGCCGCACAGTTGCAGGCCAATCCGGCCAGCCTGCCGCCGTCGATCCTGTCGATCACCGGGGTCATTCCCTTCACCCAGACCATTTTCCTCTGGCAATCCGGGGCACTGCTGCTGGCGCTGATCGTGGTCTCGCTGGTGGTGGCCTACGCCACCGCGCCCGGGCCCAACACGGCTCGCGATGCCAGGGCCTGCGGCGTCGACCCGAGCTTCAACCTGCCACCGCTGAGCCCGCGCACCCGGCCTGGCGAATGGCTGGAACACAGCCCGCTGCTGACCCTGCTGTTGGCCCTGCTGGCCGCCGGTTGGCTGTTCCACGAGTTCTCGAGCAAGCCGGCGATCAGCGCCATCTCCGGGCTGAACACCTACAACTTCCTGTTCCTGATGGTGGGCGCCCTGCTGCACTGGCGCCCGCGCAGTTTCCTCGACGCGGTATCGCGGGCCGTGCCGACCACCACCGGGGTGCTGATCCAGTTCCCGCTGTACGGCTCGATCGCGGCGCTGATGACCACGGTCAAGGGCAGCGACGCCCAGACCCTGGCGCATCACATCTCGACCTTCTTCACCCGGATCGCCTCCCATGACACCTATGCGCTGCTGATGGGCGTGTACTCGGCGGTGCTGGGCTTCTTCATTCCGTCCGGTGGCGGCAAGTGGATCATCGAGGCGCCGTACGTGATGCAGGTCGCCAACGAACTCAAGTACCACCTGGGCTGGGCGGTACAGATCTACAACGCAGCCGAGGCCCTGCCGAACCTGATCAACCCGTTCTACATGCTGCCGCTGCTCGGCGTGCTGGGCCTGAAGGCGCGCGACCTGATCGGTTTCTCCTTCGTGCAGTTGCTGGTGCATGCGCCGCTGGTGCTGGTGCTGCTGTGGGCGCTGGGGACGACCCTGGCCTATAGCGGGCCGGTGATGCCGTAGCGGGGCATTCAGCCTGGCTGGCCAAGACACGCGCCAGCCAGGCCAGCGTTCGTCGGCCTAACGCCAGCACTTTCCTCCCCGTCCCCAACAGGCATACTGCATGGCCCGACGCAGAGCGGTCGTCGCCGTTCTGTCATATTGCGTTGCTAGCGTGCGATGCGAAATATTTTGTTACGTCTAACCCAGCCAGCAGGAACCCAGGATGAGTGACGAGAAAGCCCCCGAGCAGTCGCCGGCCGCCGATGCCGACACCCCGACCAATACCAGCCGCCGCCGTTTTCTCGGTGGTGTCGCCGTGCTGGGGGCTGGCGCGACCCTGAGTGCCTGTGGCTCGCCAGGCGAGCCGGGCAAGCAGCCCGAGGTCAAGGAGCTGTCCGGTGCCGCGCTGGACAAGGCGTTGCAGGAACAGGTCAAGACCGTGGTGGTGATCTACGCCGAGAACCGCAGCTTCAACAACCTGTTCGGCGACTTCCCGGGCGTGGAGAAACCGCTGTCCTCGCTCAAGCCGGCCGACTACCAGCAATACGACCGCGATGGCAGCCTGCTGCAGACCCTGCCTCCGACCTGGGGCGGCGTGCTCCAGGTCGGCCCGCAAAGCCTCGACGGCGTGACTTACCCGGTGGAAACCCAGTTCCAGGAAAACCTGCCCAACGCCCCCTACGCCCTCAAGGGCCCGAACGGCGAAGACCTGCCCCTGGGCCTGGTCACCCGCGACCTGTGGCACGTGTTCTACCAGAACCAGATGCAGATCAACGGCGGCAAGAACGACCGTTTCGTCGCCTGGGCCGACTCTGGCGGCCTGACCATGGGCTACTACGCCCAGACCCGCTACTCCCTGCGTCTGTGGGACGTGGCGAAGGAGTTCGTGCTCTGCGACAACTTCTTCCAGGGCGCCTTCGGCGGCTCGTTCCTCAACCACCAGTACCTGATCAGCGCCAAGGTGCCGTTCTACCCGGATGCCGTCAACTCGGTGGCCAAGTCGCAGATCGCCAAGGTGCAAAGCGATGATCCGACCGACCCGCGCCTGATGCCGCTGGAGAAATCCCCGGCCAGCGCCATGAGCGGCCCGCCGCAGTTCGGCCCGAGCGCGCTGACCCCCGACGGCTACGCGGTGAACACCATGGCGCCGCCGTACTGGCCGACCTGGATCCGCGACCCCGAGCGTCCGGACTACGCCAAGCCGGACCTGCCGACCGTGCTGGTGCCGCAGACCCACGAGCACATCGGCGACAAGCTGTCGAAGAAGAACATCGACTGGGCCTGGTATGCCGGTGCCTGGCAGGTGACCCTGGAGCAGTTCAAGGACTCGGGCGGCATTCCGAAGATCCCGAACTTCCAGTATCACCACCAGCCGTTCAACTACTTCACCCGCCAGGGCCCGGAAAATCCTGCAGAACGTGCCAAGCGCCTGCGTGATGGCGGGCTGGGCGACGAGACCGCCACCAACAGGTTCCTCGCCGACGCCGCAGCCGGCAAACTGCCGGCTGTGACCTTCTACAAGCCCCAGGGCAACCTCAACATGCACGCCGGCTACGCCGACGTGGCCGCCGGCGACCGGCATATCGTGCGGGCCCTGAAGGTACTGCGCGAAAGCCCGCAGTGGCAGAACATGGTGGTGGTGGTCACGGTCGACGAGAACGGCGGCTGGTGGGACCACGTGGCACCGCCCAAGGGCGACCGCTGGGGCCCGGGCACGCGGATTCCGGCGTTGGTGGTCTCGCCCTTCGCGCGCAAGGGCACGGTGGACCACACGGTGTACGACACCGCGTCGATCCTGCGCCTGATCACTCGCGTGTTCCAGCTGGAGAAACTCGACGGCATCAGGGAGCGCGATGAGGCGATGACCGCCCGCGGGCAGAAGCCGATGGGCGACCTGACCAACGCCCTGCGCTTTACCGCCTGATTCGGGGCCCCGTTCGCGCATAAACCGGAGCGCCGGACCGCCGGCGCCCCGGTTCATCCGCGAACAGGACCCTCAAAGCCCACCAGGACTTCCCCCTCCCCAAACCAATAATGGCCAAGTGCTACCACCCTCTTTACCCCCTCCATCCTCAGGTAATATCCTGAGCGGATTATTTCTGTTTCAGTTTTTTGCAGATCGCAAAGGGAGTTCAGCGCAATGATCGTAGGGATCGACCTGGGAACCACCAACAGTCTTGTCGCCGTCTGGCGCGGTGAGGCCAGCGAGTTGGTGCCCAATGCACTCGGCCAGTTCCTCACGCCGAGCGTGGTCGGACTCGACGACGAAGGCCGGATCCTCGTTGGCCAAGCCGCCAAGGAGCGTCTGCACACCCACCCGCGCAGCACCACCGCGCTGTTCAAGCGCCACATGGGCAGTGCCCAGGAAGTGCGCCTGGGCGATCGCCTGTTCCGCCCAGAAGAGCTTTCCGCACTGGTGCTCAAGAGCCTCAAGGAAGACGTCGAACGCGCCTACGGCGAAACCGTGCACGAAGCGGTGATCAGCGTCCCGGCCTACTTCAGCGATGCCCAGCGCAAGGCCACGCGAATCGCCGGTGAACTGGCCGGGCTCAAGGTCGACAAACTGATCAACGAGCCCACTGCGGCGGCCCTCGCCTACGGCCTGCACCAGCGCGACAAGGAAACCTCGTTCCTGGTCTTCGACCTCGGCGGCGGCACCTTCGACGTGTCGATCCTCGAACTGTTCGATGGCGTGATGGAAGTTCGCGCCAGCGCCGGCGACAACTTCCTCGGCGGCGAGGATTTCGATGCCGCGCTGCTCGAATGCTTTGTCGACAGCCAGCGCAACGCACCGGACTTCCCGGACCAGGCCAGCGTGATCCAGCCCCTGCGCCGTGAGGCCGAGCGGGTACGCAAGGCCCTCGGCCAGGAACCGAGCGCCGAATTCACCCTGCGGGTCGATGGCCGCCAGTGGAGCCAGACCTTCACCCAGCAGCAGTTGGCCGATCTCTACGCGCCGCTGCTGGAACGCCTGCGCGGCCCGATCGAACGCGCCCTGCGCGATGCGCGGATTCGCGTCAGCGATCTCGATGAGATCCTCCTGGTCGGCGGCACCACCCGCATGCCGCTGGTGCGCAAGCTCGCGGCCGGGCTGTTCGGCCGCTTCCCGTCCATCAGCCTCAACCCCGATGAGGTGGTGGCCCACGGTGCGGCCGTCCAGGCCGCGCTCAAGGCCCGCTCGGCGGCCCTCGAGGAAGTGGTGCTGACCGATGTCTGCTCCTACACCCTGGGTATCGAGACCTCCCAGCAGTACGGCCAGCAGATCGAAAGCGGGCACTACCTGCCGATCATCGAGCGCAACAGCATTGTCCCGGTCAGCCGGGTCAAGAACGTGTACACCCTGCACGACAACCAGGAAGTGGTGAAACTGAAGATCTACCAGGGCGAAAGCCGCCTGGTGCGCGACAACGTCTTCCTCGGCGAACTGGAAATGCCGGTGCCCAAGCGCAAGGCCGGCGAGGTCGAGCTGGATGTGCGCTTCACCTATGACAACAACGGCCTGCTCGAAGCCCAGGTCACCGTGCCGCTGACCGGTGAACAGCACTCGCTGGTGATCGAGAACAACCCTGGCGTGCTCACTCCAGAGGAAATCCGGCAACGCCTGCAGGCCTTGAGCCAGCTCAAGATCCACCCACGCGACCAGCAGGTCAATACCGTGCTGACCGCCCGCCTGGAGCGTCTCTACCAGGAAAGCCTGGGCGAGCTGCGCGAACGCATCGGCTACCTGGCCGGCCAGTTCCAGCAGGTGCTGGACAGCCAGGACGAACGGCGGATTCGCGAGGCACGCAGTGAACTGACCGAACAGCTGAACAGGCTCGACAACGGCATCTGGCACTAAGGGAGTTGCGACATGGACTGTTGGTCGATCCTGCAACTGACCGAAGACGCCGATGAGCGCAGTATCAAGCGCAGCTATGCGCGACTGCTGAAGGTCACCCGCCCGGACGAGAATGCCGAGGCCTTCCAGCGCCTGCGCGAAGCCTATGAAGAGGCTCTGGACATTGCCCGCTGGCGCGATGACGACGAGGTCGTGGTCGAAAGACGTCCTCCCGAGCCCGCAGTGGTCGTCGAGGCGCCCGAACAGCCGGACGGGTCAAGGCTGCCGCCACTGCAGCCGCCGAACGGGCCATCCGCAGCGCAGCAGGCCGAGGACCGGGCCCAAGCGCTGATGTCCGGCCTGAGCCCCGAACATCTGCCCGAACGCTGGGAACAGGCTGTCCAGCAGGACTGCGCCAGCGCCTTCGAGCAGGCGTTGCTGCGCCTGTGCTTCGAGCAGCCGGGCCTGCGCGGCGCCATTCTCGGTTGGGCCGTGCAGCAACGGGAATGGCTGACGCCCTGGCAGACCGTACGGATGGCGCCGGAGCAGGAGCAGACCTTGTCCGCCGACCTGCTGCAAGGGTACCGGCAGGAACTCCAGGCACAGCTGGAGGCCGGCCAGGAACGCGAGTTCATCAACCAGTTGCAGCACTACAGCGGGCAGCCCTGGCTGAGAATCTTCGACCGTCGCCTGCAATGGCAACACCTGCTGCTGCAGATGCTTCACGAAAACCAGTGGAGCCTGCCGCTGTTCGAGCGGGTCTGCCAGTTGTTCGGCTGGGACGAGCGTACCGGTGTGACACCGGAGCCCGAGTGGCTGTGGCAGGCGCTGCTGGGCCGCTGCCATGAAGAAGGCTTCTATCAGAACCTGCTGGCCCGCGCCCAGGTGCAACCTTCACCGTCGTCGGAACACATGGCGGCGCACCTGCTGCTCGGTTCGGGCAGTCGCTGGCAGAAATTCCGCAAGATCCGCAAGTTCTCCGGTGCCGACTGGCAGGCCTGCCAGCAACTGAGCGAACAACTGACCCACCGCCACCCGCGATTGATCGAGCGCCTGCCCGAACCGGATGTATTCTTCTGGCACAAGTACCTGCCCCGCAACGTGCCGGACCATGGCTGGATTCTGTTCGGGCTACTGCTGACGCTGGCCTACCTGCTGGCGCTGGTTCCGGGCATGGCCGGGCATCTGGGCAAGGGCCAAACCATGGAGGGGGCCGTGTTCGGCTCGCTGATCATCGCCGGCGCACTGGCGCTGCTGGGGCGGACCGTGGCCAGTTGGTGGGTGGTGCTGGCCTGGAACCTCTCCCCCCTCGACGTCTGGCTGACTGAACACCTGCTGCCCAAGCGTCTTTCTGCCAACGGTCGTGTCCTGCTGATCCGCCACGGTGTGCTGCAACTGATCATCACCGGCGTGTTCTGGGCGGCCCTGGGGCTGCTGGGAATGGTCTCGGTGCTGGGCATTGGCCTGGTCGGCCTGACCGACAGCCAGCGCAAGCCCATCGAACCGGCGGGCTCCTTCTGGCGCAGCCCCTGGCAGACAGTCTGCTACTGGACCCAGTGGAGCACGCGGCAGTGGTGTTTCGCCGCACTGATGCTGGTCGTCAGCAGCCTTTGCGTGCACTTCTTTCCCGGTTTTCCGTTGACCAGCTCCAAGTCGCACTAGTCCCTGGCCACCGCAAATTATCAGAAAAGATTTCTGAAAAACCGCTCCACGCTGTTCCGGCTGTACCTTTATGTACTTCCCCCACACGGGGGCCCTACGCTGAAAAGGATATGAGCATGTCGAAACTCGCAGGACTGACGTTCACCCTCGCCGCCATGACCCTGGGCATGGCCACTGCCCACGCCGACGCCGACCTGAAACTGGGCAGCACCGAACGGGTCACCCAACTGTTCGCCTACCCCAACAACTGCAACGTGATCTGCTACCGCAACTGGACACTGGAACAGACCGCCGAGCACTACCTGAACCAGAGCGTGCAACGCGACGGCTACAGCAGTGCCAAGGTGACGGTGAAAACCGACAACGGCCAGCTCTACGCCCACTTCAGCGGTGTTCCGGATGGCTACGAAAAGCCGCTGGCGGCCCTGCTGGACGCTGGCGACCTGGCCTACAAGGGGGCGTCGAAACTCAATGCCGACGGCAAGTGGGAGTACAGCTGGTACCTGTTCCTGCCGCTGGGCATGGCCCTGGACAACCGCAAGAGCGTCGAACTGCTGCACTTCCCGCCGGATTACTCGCTGACCCAGGCCCAGGACTATCTGGAGTCGAAGACCACCGACCGCTGGGCCGAACTGCTGACTGACAACGGCATTCCCAAGGAGCAGACGCCGGGTTACCAGACCATCATCGACATCGCCCCGATCGCCGCACCCGCCAGCGCCGGCAGCACCCTGGAAGGCGTGTACGGCTACTTCACCGACTACCAGACCACCATGGTCAAGCAAGTCAGCGTGACCGCCAAGGGCACGGCCCTGCCGATGGTGGCGTTCGGTGCGCCGGTGCGTAACTGGATCAAGCAGCAGTATGGCGCCACGGTGGCGGTGCTCGGCCTGGCCGAGATCAGCCCGACGACCGGGGTGACGGTACCGGTACTGGGCTCCAACCATCCGAGCTATATCTGGTATGCGGCCGATCCGTCGAACTACAACGGCGACCAGGCCAAGGCCGATGCGGCCGGCCTGAAAGTGATGGGCCAGGACCTGAGCGCGGCCTGCTGGCAGGCGGGCATGGGGCAGAAGCCGGGTAGCGATCCGAAGACCCTGCTCACCAGTTGCACGCAGAACTGGCAGGTGACCAACAAGGAACAGACCTGTGAGCTGTTCTATGTCTCGGTGCGCAACCTGAGCAAGGCCGATGCGCAGAAGAAATGCACCACGACTTCAGTCAAGACCCAGCTCAAGCAACTGCGTGAGCCGGCGCCGAAACCGACCACCGAAGCACCCCATATCTGACCCTGAAAAGCAGACGGGGGGAGCCAGCTTGCCGGCTCCCCCCGTCTTTCTCTCCTGCCGGAACCCGGCAGCCTTGACTCAGGGCGCGCCGACCGGCCGCAGGCGATACTGCGGTGGCAGTTGCTCGAAGCCGCTGATGGTAGTGTCCAGGCTCTTCCAGCGACCATCCTTGATCCCGTAGATGCAGCCATGCACCGACAGGCTCTGCCCGCGATGCCAGGCGTTCTGGACGATGCTGGTGTGGGCGACGTTGGCCACCTGCTGGATCACGTTCAACTCGCACAGGCGGTCGACCTGCTCTTCCTCGGTCGGCAGCTTCGCCAGCGCTTCGCGGTTCTCGTAGTAGAGATCGCGAATGGAGCGCAGCCAGCCATCGATCAGGCCGAACTGGCGGTCCTGCATCGACGCACGCACGCCGCCGCAACCGTAGTGGCCGGTGACCAGGATATGCTTGACCTTGAGCACGTCCACCGCGTACTGGATCACCGACAGGCAGTTGAGGTCGGTGTGCAGCACCACGTTGGCCACGTTGCGGTGGACGAACAGATCACCCGGCAACATGCCGACGATCTCGTTGGCCGGTACACGGGCGTCGGAACAGCCGATCCAGAGGAACTCCGGCGTCTGTTGGCGTGCCAGCTTGGCGAAGAACTCCGGGTCCTCTTCCTTGATCGCAGCGGCCCAGCGCTCGTTGTTATCAATCAGGTCTTGTAGTTCGTTCATGCTGTAAAGCCTCGAGATTGATGCACTGTTCTCTGACAACCGACCCGCGCTCGGGGTCACGCCGTCGTTTGCAGCGCTCTCGAATCGGGCCGGATCAGTCGACCAGCGTCGCGGCCATCACCAGCGCATCCTCGCGCCCACCGACCGCCGGGTAGTAGTCACGACGACGGCCGACCTCGTTGAAACCATAGCGCTCGTACAGCCGGTACGCGGTCTGGTTGCTGTCGCGAACCTCCAGGAAACACTCGCGGGCGCCGAGGTCGTAGGCCCGTTTCATCAGCTCTTCGAGCAGCCGCAGGCCAAGGCCACGTCCCTGGTTTTCCGGCTTGACGGTGATGTTCAACAGGTGCGCCTCATCGATGATCACCTGGATCACCCCATGCCCCACCTGCTGGTTGCCCTCGAACATCAGCCACACCTGGTAGGACTTCAGGGCATCGGTGAAGATGCCGCGGGTCCAGGGATGGCTGAACGCCGCGTATTCGATCTTCAGGATTGCATCCAGGTCCGCCTCGGTGGCCAGGCGAAAACTTACCGCATCACTCATCGTTGTGTTTCCAACGCGCCATCAGCCGACGCATGGCTTGCCAGACATCCGCCTTGCGCTGCGGCTCGTCCATCAGTAATTCCAGGCCAGGCAGCGCCCAGGCCGAGCCCAGGCCTTCGACCTGCAGCTCGCGGTTGTAGGATTGGGCATCGACCTCACCGGCGAAACGCACCGCCGGCAGGCCGATCAGCCACAGACAGGCGCACTCGGCCTCTTCCAGCCGTGCCTGGACAAAGCCCTGGACGAACTCGCGGGCCGCGTCCGGGCCCTGGTCCAGGTTGCCGCGGGCCAGCAGCGGCCAACGTACCGGCTCGCCGATGATCTGCGGCGCATCCGGCAGGCCGGCGGCACGCAACATGTCCTTGAGCAGCAGGTAGGACGGATCGCGGCTCTGGAACGGCTGGCCGGTCACCAGCTCGACCAGCAGCAGGCAACGCCCGGCCCGCAGCAATTGCAGGGAGAAACGCGGCGGCGGCACCACGGGCGCCTTGACCGGTGCGGGAGTTTCCTCTGTCTCGACCTTTGGCTTGCTTTCGGCACGGGCACTCGCGGACGGCCGCGGCACTTCGATTTTCGGCCGCTCGGCGGGCCTGGCCGACGGTTCCGCGACCTTGCGCACTTCAGGGGCCGGCGCGGTGATTTCGGCCGGTATCTCGACCAGCGGTTCGGGCTCGACAAACAGTTCCGGGCGCGACGGCGCGGCGAACGGCAGTTCGGTGCGGGGCAGCCAGTGGACCACCTGCATGGCGGTCAGATAGGCGCGGCGGCGGGACTCGATCAACAAGGGGCGGCCATCTGTGGATAAGTTCAGGGCGCTGATTCTACCGCCCTTCGGCCAAGATCGCCCGCAGTTGATCGCAATAACCGCGTACCTCTGATCGCCCGCGGGTCAACAAGCCGTTTCATGCAGTACAATCTCCCCTTTTAATTTGCCAATCAGTCGGCCATTCCCATGATCGAACCCAAGCGCGTCCTGCGCGCCCTCGCCGAACACTGGGCACTCCTGGAGCCTCTGTGCGAACACTTCGACCAAGGCACCATGAGCCTTGGCGAGCTGCGTCAGCAGTTGGCCGCCCAGCAACTGGAAAGCACGCCCCAGGACATCACCAGCCTGCTGGACGTGTGGATCCGCCTCGACATCCTGGTGCCGGTGGCGAAAAGCCCGAACCGCTTCGAGCTGAACGCGCAGATCCATGATTTCCTGGCCTACCTGCGCCGCGAGCATCGCCTGGGCCTGTGCCTGGAGATCGAAGCCTACCTGCGTCACCTCGAACGCCTGGCCGGCTACATCCAGGATGCCTTCGAGATCCGCGATGGCAACGACCTGGCGCGCCAGTTGCGCCTGCTCGACATGCGCGTGCGCGACGTGCTGAAAAAACTCGCCAACGACGAACAGGCCCTGGTCGCCGTGGCCGAACGGGCCAAGACCAGCGACCGGCAGATCCCGCTGCGCCAGCGCTATGCCGAGGTCCTGGCGACCTGGGACGAATACGTCGAGCCGATGATCCAGCTGGTGAACGCCGACGGGGCCTTCGAACAGGGCGTGCGCAAGGTCGAGAACGTCCTGCTGCGCATGCTCGGCGAGCAGCAGCGCCTGGGTCACCTGGTCGATGACGACATGCTGCTGCGCACCCACGCGCGCATCCTGGAAATGCAGACCAGCGCCCAGCTGACCCTGCGTCATGCCCGCGAACTGCTGCTGCCACTGCGTGAAGAAGCCCGCCGGCACAACGCCGTGACCCGTGGCGCGGCGCTGGCACTGTCGGTGATCCGCCGCAAGGGCCTCGACGCCGTGCCGCAGGCGGCGATGCCGATGTTCACCCGACCGCAGAGCACCTTCCTCGGCAGTTCCGGCCAGGTCGAAGCCTATGTCTATGCGCTGGCCCGCTTCGAGGCCAAGCCGTCGCGCTTCCCCAAGGCGCACAAGGCAACCCGCGGCGGCGATTCGCCACGAGCCCCGCGCACGGTCAAGGAAATGCTCGAACGCTGCACCGACGCCCTGCCGATGCCGGACCTGATGAGCTGGCTGCTGGAACAGGAGCCGGACGGCGCCACCGACGAATTGCTCTACTGGTTCTCGCGCCTGTCGCGGGAGAAACGTTTCCAGCGCGAGCGTCTCGAACGCCGCGACTACTACACACAGGAGCACCTGGTCAGCCTACGCTCCTTCGCCCTGCTCTCGCGTGTCGAAGACAGCGCCGAGAATTCCGCGAGCACACCTCATGCATCTTGATCTTTCCGAACTGTCCCAGCTGGCGCCGATCTTTCGCGAGCTGTTCAAGGGTTATCACATCAGCCGCCGCGATCCGGAGCTGTACGCCCAACTGTCGAACTGCCAGGACCAGTACCGCACGCTGTTCAAGGCGCTCGGCTTCGAACTGGTCTGCGATACCCGCGGCTTCTACTACTTCGTCCCGGACAATGCCACGGCGCAGGTGAACAAGACCGCCCAGCGCCTGGCGCTGTTCACCTTCATCCTGGTCGAGCACCTGGCCGACCAGGGCCGCGACCCGATCGCCGTGCTCGACGGCGGCAGTCTCGGCCGTGACGAACTGCCCTCGCTGCTGGAGAAGTACCGCGACCTGTTCGTCCAGGCCGAAGTCACCAGCCAGGACGAGCTGGAAGAGAAGATCATGCGCCGCATGACGCAACTCGGCTTTGCCCTGGAGGAACCCGGCCTGTTCCGCTTCCTGCCGCCGATGCACCGCTTCCTCGATGTCTGCCTGTCGGTCCAGCAGGACCGCGACATGGCGGCCAGCCTGCACAGCGTGCTGCCGTTGCCGACGCCGGTGATCGTCGACGAGGACAGCGACGAAAAACTCCTGGAGACCGACGACCCGCTGGACCTCAGCGAATTCGACGAAACCCGGGAAGAAAGTGAAGAAGACGCGCTGGCCCGGGCCATCGCCGACGAGCAGCAGGAGATGGATGCATGAGCCAGGAACGCTACGGCATTCGCCGCTTCGCCCTGTTGAACACCGCCGGCTACAGCCTCGGGCTGTTCCCGCTGGAAAACCCGCTGTCGGTGTACGGGGCGAACAACCTCGGCAAGTCGGCGTCGATCAACGCCCTGCAGTTCCCGATCCTGGCGCGCATGTCGGACATGAGTTTCGGCAAGTACAGCCTGGAGCAGTCGCGCCGCTTCTACTTCGCCAGCGACACCAGCTACATCCTCGTGGAAGTTTCGCTGCCCCACGGCCCGCATGTGATCGGCGTGGTCGGGCGCGGCCCGGGCGGCGGTTTCGGCCACCAGTTCTTCGCCTATGCCGGACAACTGGACCTGGCGCACTACCAGAAGGACGACACCTGCCTGCGCCAGAAGGAGCTGTTCAACAACCTCGAGCGCAACGGCCTGAAGGCCTATGAGCTCAAGCCCGATGAGCTGCGGCGGCTGCTGGTCGGCGGGCACACCTCGATCCCGCTGGACCTGACCCTGATCCCGCTGCGCTCCACCAGCGAGCAGAGCCTGAAGACCTTCCGCGCGCTGTTCATCAACCTGCTGCACATGCGCGAGATCACCGCGGCCAAGCTCAAGCAACTGTTCCTCGATGCCTTCGAGCACAGCCTGCGTTCCGGCAGCGTCGACTATATCGCCGCCTGCGAGGAAGCGTTCCGCGATGTGCGGCGCATGGAGCAGGACTACAACTCGCTGGTCGCCGCCGGTCCGCTGGTGGAGGCGCTGGCCGCCGGGGTACGCCAGCGCGACGTGCTGCGCGGCAAGCTGCACCGCATCTCGCCGCTGCTGGACTCGCTGCTGGGCACCTGGTCGGACTACGCCACAGCGCGCAAGGAAGAGCTGGTGATCCAGTCCGAGCACTACCGCCGGGAACAGGACGCCCTGCAGAACGACCAGCGCGGCAGTACCCAGGAACTGATGCGCCTGGAGCGGGAGATCAGCGGTATCCAGCGCTGGCTCGGCGAGTTGTCGGTGCTCAAGCATCGCTTCGCCCTGGTCGACGACGTCAAGGTGCTGGAACAGCAACTGCTGGCCGCCAAGGATGCCCACGACGAACTCGCCGGCGCCCTGGCCCAGTCCCGGCAGTTCAGTGCCGAGGACCTGGAAGAGCGCCTGCGCGATCTGGAAAAACGCCTCAAGTCGGTCAAGCAGCAACTCGATCACGCCGACAACAACAGCTATGCCCGCCTGCGCGAAGAGTTCTCGCAGCAGGACGTCGAGCGCCTGATGCGCCTGTTCAACAGTTCGCTGTTCAGCCTGCCGCTGGGTGAACATGGCATCGCCCTGGATGACGAGGGCGAGTGGGTCAAGTCGCTGGAACTGATCCTCGACGGCTTCAAGGGTGAACGGTTCGTCGCTCCCGGCCTTGCCATCGACCTGTCGCACATCGAACCGCCGGCCTTGCAGGCCCTGGCCGACCGCGCGGCCCTGCGTGACCAGAAGGAGCGCCTGGAAAAGGAACTCAAGCAGCTCAAGACCCAGCAGGCCGTGGCCGCCGACCGGGCAGCGAGCAAGTCGCAGACCGAAGCGCTGTACCAGCAGGTGCTGGATGCGCAGAAGGCGCTGGAAGACTTCCGCCGGGCCGAGACGTTGTCCGCCGAAGAGCCCGAGAAGCTGGAACAATTGGCGCAGATGGAAGCCGCCCAGGACGAACTCAAGCGTTCCAGCGATGCCTTCACCGAACGCGTCCAGCAACTGTCGGCCAAGCTGCAACTGGTCGGCCGGCAGATCGGCGACATGGAAGCCAAGCAACGCACCCTCGACGATGCCCTGCGTCGTCGGCAGTTGCTGCCGGCGGACCTGCCGTTCGGTACGCCGTTCATGGAGCCGGTCGATGACTCCATGGACAACCTGCTGCCGTTGCTCAACGACTACCAGGACAGCTGGCAGGGCCTGCAGCGGGTCGATGGGCAGATCGAGGCGCTGTATGCCCAGGTCCGCCTCAAGGGCGTGGCCAAGTTCGACAGCGAAGACGACGTCGAGCGCCGCCTGCAACTGCTGATCAACGCCTATGACCATCGCACCGACGAAGCCCTGACCCTGGGCAAGGCCCGTCGCGCCGCGGTCACCGACATCGCCCGGACCCTGCGCAACATCCGCAGCGACTACGACAGCCTCGAGCACCAACTGGCGCTGTTCAACCGCGAGATCAACAAGCGCCAGGTGTCCAACCTGCAGAGCTTCCGCATCGTTCTGGCGCCGAACAAGGAAGCGCTCAAGCACATCGACCAGATCATCCACAGCGCCGGCCAGTACGAGGAAGGCGAGACGCTGTCGGTGTTCGACCTGACCCAGAGCGCCGAGCAGGACAACAAGAACGAAGAGGCCAAGGAATACCTGGCGCGGCTGGTGGCGGCCAACCACAACCAGCTGGGCCTGAAGGACCTGTTCGAACTGGCGTTCGAAATCACCAAGGTCCATGGCCAGCCGGTGATCCACACCGACATCGATGGCGCGGCGTCCAACGGCACCACCATGACCATCAAGGCGCTGACCAACATGTACCTGTTGCTGCACCTGATGGACCGTGACCTGGCCGGTCGCGTGCGCCTGCCGTACTACCTCGACGAGGCGGCGGACATCGACGAGCGCAACCAGGCGGCGCTGCTGGAGACCAGCCTGCAACTGGGCTTCGTGCCGATCCTGGCGAGCGTGAAGCCGCAGGTCTCGGCCCATGTGGCCATCGACCTGGAAGGCGGCAGCGGCCCGAACGGAATCTATATCGACGAAGCGGACTGGAAGTACATTCGTCGCCTGGACCAGGTTCGGGCCACGCTCAACAGCGAGGCTGCGGAGCCGGAGCTGGACGAGGCCTGATTCCACGGGCTGTAAACAAGAACGCCGCGATCATTGGATCGCGGCGTTTTTGTTTGTCCCGGATTCGTGGCTACTTGCCCAGCGGGATCTTCGGCGCCCAGGTCAGCCATTCATCCTCTGACTTGTCGAACAACGCGAAGGTCTGCTGCGGCCGTGCCGCCGCGCCCATCCGTTCGCCATCCGGCGTGGCGAAGGCGATACCGCCCTGGATCAGGGTCTCCAGCGACTCGGTACGCACCGTCGCGCCCTTGAACAGGCTGACATCGAAACCGAACCCGCTGCTGTTCCAGAAGCGGCTGCCAGTGCGCACCAGCGGCGCATAACGCGGCTCGATCAGGATATGGATCAGTACCCGGTCGCCAGTCGCGCCCAGTTCGTAGCCGGTGACCTTGCCCACCGCCACCTCGCGATAGGTCACCGGAACACCCTCCTTCAGCGAACCACGGCGCGGGGCACTCAGGGTCAGGCTCAGGCCGGCCTCGGCCACCTGTGCCTCCGGTGGTTGCTTGAGCGCAACGAAGCTCGTCTGTGCGCCCTGCTTCTTCGTCGCCGGCTGCACCTCGATGTACTGGCCGGTGACCAGGGTTTCCAGGTTGGCGGTCTTGATCAGGCCCAGCTCCGGCTTGACCACCCAGAACTGGCTGCCGACCCGGGCGATCTTCTCCGGCACCTCGGTAATGCGTGCCGACAGCAGTACCGACTGCAGGTCATCGCTGAGGTCGACGCTTTCGATCTTGCCGACATCCAGCCCCTTGAAACGGATCGGCGTACCAGGGCGCAAGCCGTCGGCACGGTCGACCCGGATGGTGATCAGGGTACCCTGCTGCTCGGCCGCCTCGTGGTTGGGGAACAGACGGAAACGTGGAATACGCCGTTTCAGCGGAGCCTTCTCGCGCAGGGTCTCGAAGGCGATCCCGCCGGCGATCAGGGTCTGCAACGACTCGCTCTTGACCTGGATGCCGCCGGTGAGGCCGCCGGTCAGGGTGATGCCGCTGACATTCCAGAAGCGGGTCGAGGCGTTGACCAGGCCCTCGTACTCTTTCTCGATATGGACGCCGATCACCACCTGCTTGCGGTCGCGGGAGAACTGGTAGCTCTGCACCGAACCGACCTTGACCTGCTTGTAGAGAATCGGGCTGCCGACTTCCAGCGAACCGAGGTTGTCGGTGAACAGCACCAGGTGCAGGCCGGGTGAACGCAGGTCGAGCGGTGGCGCCTTGGCCCGTGCCTCGAACTCGCGCTGGGGACGGCCGCCCTTGTCGCCAGGCCGCACAGCAATGTAGTTACCCTTGACCAGCGCTTCCAGGCCGGTGATCCCGGCCAGGGAAATCGACGGCTTGACCACCCAGAACTGCGTGCCCTCCACCAGGTAATCCTCGGCGAGGGGGTCGAGGGTCAGTTCGGCATTGGCGCTGGTCAGGTCGGGATCGATCTTCAGGGTCTTCAGGCTGCCGACCTGGATACCCTTGTACATCACCGGCGTACGGCCGGCCTGCAAGCCTTCGAAATCGCTGAGCTTCACCTTCACCCGGATCCCCGCCTGGGCCGCATCGAAGTCCTCGTAGAGGCGGAACGGCAGGCTCGGGTCGGTGGGCGGGCTGTCCTTGCGGTTTTCCGGCGTGGCGAAGGCGATGCCACCGGCGACGATGCTGGCCAGGGACTCGCTGCGCAACTTCACCCCCGACAGGTTGGCGTCGATACTGATGCCGCTGGCGTTCCAGAAACGCGTGTGCTTGCGCACCAGGCTGGCATAGGCCGGCTCGATGAAAACCTTCAGCTCAACCATGTTCTGGTCCGGCGACAGTGCATAGCTCTTGATCTGGCCGACCTGGATCTGCTTGTAGAACACCGGGCTGCCGCGATTGAGCGAACCCAGCCGGTCAGCCTTGATGGTGATATGCAGGCCGGGCTTGAGGTCCGAGAGCGGCGGCTCCTCGGACAGTGCCTTGAACTTGCGCGCCGGTTCGCCATCACCCGGGCTGACGGCAATGTAGTTGCCCGAGACCAGGGTTTCCAGGCCGGTGATACCGGCCAGGGAGACATTCGGCTTGACCAGCCAGAAGCGGGTGTTGGTGCGCAGGGACGACTCGACGTCCTTGTTCATCTCGATGGTGACGTTCACCCCCTTGGTAGAGCCCTCGGTGTCCAGGGTCAAGGCCTTAACCTTGCCGATCGGCATGCCCTTGTAGACGACTTCGGTCTTGTTGGCCTGGATGCCCTGGCCGCTCTCGAAACGTACCTGGATCTCGATACCGGTCTGGTTGTAGGCCCGCCAGCCGAGCCAGCCGCCGATGATCAGGGCGATCAGTGGCAGAACCCAGATGGCCGACCAGTTCGATGCCGGGCGGGTTTTGGCTTTTGGCAGATCACTCATTGTCGTCGTCCGACTCCGTGTTGTCCCAAATCAGTCGGGGGTCAAAGGTTATTGCAGCAAGCATCGTCAATATCACCACACTGGCGAAGGCCACCGCGCCGAGGTTGGCCTCGACGCTGGCGATTCTGCCGAAGTTGACGATCGCCACCAGGATGGCGATCACGAAAATATCCAACATTGACCAGCGGCCAATGAATTCGATGAAACGGTACATGATGATTCGCTGCCGGGCCGACAGCGGCTGGTGACGCTGTACCGAGAACAGTAGCAGGCCGATGCCCACCAGTTTGAACGTGGGTACCAGAATACTGGCGACAAAAACCACGGCGGCAATCGGAAACATGCCATGTTGCACCAGGGTGATGACGCCGGACATGATGGTGTCCGGGTCGCCCTTGCCCAGGGAGCTGACGGTCATGATCGGCAGCATGTTGGCCGGGATATAGAGAATCGCCGAGGTCAGCAGCAGGGCCCAGGTGCGCATCAGGCTGTTGGGACGGCGCGGATGCACCTGGGCACCGCAGCGGGTGCAAAGCTGCCCGTCGGTATCCGGCTCGTGCCGGTTCAGCTCATGGCATTCCGTGCAGATCAGGATACCTGCATCAATCGCCCGCATGTTCATCCTCTCCCGACAACGCCTGCCAGATCTGATGGGGAGACATCACCACCTCCAGCAGGATCTGCAGCAACAACAGACCGACAAAACAGGCCAGGCCAAGACCCAGGCTCAACTCCGCGAGGTCCGCCAACTTGACGATGGCGACCAGCACGCCCATCAGGTAGACCTCGAGCATGCCCCAATCACGCAGGTGATGGTAAATGCGATAGAGCAGCAGGCCATAGCTGCGGCCGATATCCCAGCGGATGCTCAGCAGCACCGCCAGCTGGCACAGCAGCTTGAGCAGGGGAATGCCCATGCTGCACAGAAACACCACGACGGCGATGCCGGTCATGCCGGTGTGGTGCAGGCCCAGGACGCCGCTCCACACCGTGTCGTCGGAAGTACGCCCCAGAAGATTGAGTTGCATGATGGGCAAAAAGTTCGCCGGGACGTACAGCAGCAGGGCCGCGATCACCAGCGCCAGGCTGCGTTCGACGACATTGTGGCGGTGGGCATAGAGTTCGTACCCACAGCGTGGGCACTGGGCCTTTTCACCCAGGCCGAGCTGGGGCTTGCGCATCAGCAGATCGCACTCGTGGCAAGCCACCAGCTCGTCCAGGGGCAGTTCCGACACCTGAGGGGTGTCAACCGGATCCGGCATAGATAGAGGCTCTGACTCTGTAGGAAATTGAGCCTATTCTAGTGGGCTGGCTCGAAAATAACTGTGCAAATTTGTCGGGGTGCGCCGCGTCGGAGCCCAGAAAAGACAAAACCCCTACCTGCCTGCGCAGATAGGGGTTTTGGAATTTAATCTTGACGATGACCTACTCTCACATGGGGAAACCCCACACTACCATCGGCGATGCATCGTTTCACTTCTGAGTTCGGGATGGGATCAGGTGGTTCCAATGCTCTATGGTCGTCAAGAAATTCGGTAGCCGGCTCGTTGCCTGGGCAACGCTCCAGCGAATCGGGTACGTGACAGTTTTCGGTGCTTTGTGCGTGGCAAACTTTCGGTTCACTTCGTCTTCATACACCGCAATCTGCTCATTCGACGCAAATTGCTTGGGTGTTATATGGTCAAGCCTCACGGGCAATTAGTATGGGTTAGCTCAACGCCTCACAGCGCTTACACACCCCACCTATCAACGTCGTAGTCTTCGACGGCCCTTCAGGGAACTCAAGGTTCCAGTGAGATCTCATCTTGAGGCAAGTTTCCCGCTTAGATGCTTTCAGCGGTTATCTTTTCCGAACATAGCTACCCGGCAATGCCACTGGCGTGACAACCGGAACACCAGAGGTTCGTCCACTCCGGTCCTCTCGTACTAGGAGCAGCCCCTCTCAAATCTCAAACGTCCACGGCAGATAGGGACCGAACTGTCTCACGACGTTCTAAACCCAGCTCGCGTACCACTTTAAATGGCGAACAGCCATACCCTTGGGACCGGCTTCAGCCCCAGGATGTGATGAGCCGACATCGAGGTGCCAAACACCGCCGTCGATATGAACTCTTGGGCGGTATCAGCCTGTTATCCCCGGAGTACCTTTTATCCGTTGAGCGATGGCCCTTCCATACAGAACCACCGGATCACTAAGACCTACTTTCGTACCTGCTCGACGTGTCTGTCTCGCAGTCAAGCGCGCTTTTGCCTTTATACTCTGCGACCGATTTCCGACCGGTCTGAGCGCACCTTCGTACTCCTCCGTTACTCTTTAGGAGGAGACCGCCCCAGTCAAACTACCCACCATACACTGTCCTCGATCCGGATAACGGACCTGAGTTAGAACCTCAAAGTTGCCAGGGTGGTATTTCAAGAATGGCTCCACGCAAACTGGCGTTCACGCTTCAAAGCCTCCCACCTATCCTACACAAGCAAATTCAAAGTCCAGTGCAAAGCTATAGTAAAGGTTCACGGGGTCTTTCCGTCTAGCCGCGGATACACTGCATCTTCACAGCGATTTCAATTTCACTGAGTCTCGGGTGGAGACAGCGCCGCCATCGTTACGCCATTCGTGCAGGTCGGAACTTACCCGACAAGGAATTTCGCTACCTTAGGACCGTTATAGTTACGGCCGCCGTTTACCGGGGCTTCGATCAAGAGCTTCGCTTTCGCTAACCCCATCAATTAACCTTCCGGCACCGGGCAGGCGTCACACCCTATACGTCCACTTTCGTGTTTGCAGAGTGCTGTGTTTTTAATAAACAGTCGCAGCGGCCTGGTATCTTCGACCGGCATGGGCTTACGGAGCAAGTCCTTCACCCTCACCGGCGCACCTTCTCCCGAAGTTACGGTGCCATTTTGCCTAGTTCCTTCACCCGAGTTCTCTCAAGCGCCTTGGTATTCTCTACCTAACCACCTGTGTCGGTTTGGGGTACGGTTCCTGGTTATCTGAAGCTTAGAAGCTTTTCTTGGAAGCATGGCATCAACCACTTC
>NZ_CP182250.1:6262500-6500000 GCF_048069595.1 Pseudomonas sp. RHF3.3-3
ATTCGCCGCGATACTCTGCCAGGTGGTCTTCGGCTGTTCCTCCACCAGACTGATGCGCACGATGGACTTGACGCTCTTGAAGCCATATTTCCATGGCACCACCAGACGCAACGGCGCACCGTTCTGATTCGGCAGTTCCCGTCCATACATGCCCACCGCGAGGATCGCCAGCGGATTCATCGCCTCATCCAGGCGCAGCCCCTCCACATAGGGCCAGTCGATCAGGGCAAACCCGGAGCGCTGCCCCGGCATGCTCTTCGGATCCTGCAGAGTCTCAAAACGGATGTATCTGGCCTTCGAAGTCGGCTCGACCTGCCTGAGCAAGGCCGAGATCGGGAAACCGATCCACGGGATTACCATCGACCAGGCCTCGACACAGCGCAGCCGATAGATCCGCTCCTCCAACTGATAGGGCTTCATGAAGTCTTCGAGGGCATAGCGGCCAGGCTTGCCAACCTCGCCATCGATCACCACCGACCACGGCTCGGTCTTCAGCGAACCGGCATTCTGCGCGGGGTCGCCCTTGTCGGTGCCGAACTCGTAGAAGTTGTTGTAGTGCGTCGCGTCCTTGTACGGCGTGATAGCTTCGTCCTTGACCGTTACCGCACCCCAGCGGGTATCCGGCAGCTTGCCGGCAAACCAGGACGGCGCATGGCCTGCCTCGACATCGGCATAGGGCGCCATCTGTTCGGCGCCGGCCCAACCCGGCATGCCAGCGAGCGCCAAGGCAGCCACGGAGCCACCCAACAGGCTGCGACGGGAAAGATAGAGTGCTTCAGGCGTGACCTCCGACTCCCTGGAGTCGGAGGTTCTGGAAAGCTTGATCAGCATGGCGACTCCGCAGTATTGGATGACAGATGCATCAATAGACTACGGAGTCTGGAGGAAATTACATCACTTGCCGTTGTTGTTCCGACGTAAATGCAGCAGGTACTGGATCGGCCCCGACGCCGCATAGGCGAGGAAAATCAGCAACAGGATGCGTGGCGGGTCGCTGAAGACCACGGCAAACACCAGCACCACGGCCAGGATCGCCACGAACGGTACGCGGCCCTTGAGATCCAGCTCCTTGAAACTGTTGTACTTGATGTTGCTGACCATCAGCATTCCAGCCGCCGCCACCAGCAACGCCACCAGGAACGACATCTTCGACCCCTGGATACCGTAGTCGCTGAACGCCCAGACCGTGCCGGCCACCACACCGGCTGCCGCCGGGCTGGCCAGGCCGATGAAGTAACGCTTGTCGGCCGTGCCGACCTGGGTGTTGAAGCGCGCCAGACGCAACGCCGCGCCCGCCACATAAATGAAGGCTACCATCCAGCCGACCTTGCCCATGTCCCCCAGCGCCCAGCCGAAGGCCAGCAGGGCCGGGGCGACGCCAAAGGCGACCATGTCGGACAGCGAGTCATATTCGGCACCGAAGGCGCTCTGGGTATTGGTCATCCGGGCCACACGCCCGTCCAGGCCATCGAGCACCATGGCAACGAAGATCGCGATGGCGGAAAACGCGAAATACTTGCTCGCTCCGGCCGGATCGCCGGCACTGGCGGCGCTTTGCGCACTCATCGCACTGATGATGGCGTAGAAACCGGCGAACAGGTTCGCGGTGGTAAAGAGGTTAGGCAGCAGATAGATACCACGATGCCGGACCTTACGGCCTTCGGCGTCATGCCCTTCTTCGACATGTTCATCGATCGGCAGCAGGCTTTCGGCGTCAGGAGCCTGGTTCGGCTCTTCGGGACGTTCGCTCATGGACAGTACCTTGCAACGGTGAAAAGTGATTCGACAGGGGTTCGCAACCGGCGTTCGGCGGCAAAACGATGCAGCTTTATACCAGAAGCCGCCCCCTAAACGAAAAAACGCGGCCTAGGCCGCGTTTTTCCAGACAGACTCGAACTTAGTTCTTGGTCTTGTCGACGATCTTGTTGGCGCTGATCCAAGGCATCATCGAACGCAGTTGCTCGCCGATGATCTCGATGCCGTGAGCGGCGTTGTTACGACGCTTGGCGGTCATCGATGGGTAGCCGGTGGCACCTTCGGCAATGAACATCTTCGCGTATTCGCCGTCCTGGATGCGCTTCAGAGCGTTGCGCATGGCCTGACGGGATTCGGCGTTGATGACTTCCGGACCGGTCACGTACTCGCCGTACTCGGCGTTGTTGGAGATCGAGTAGTTCATGTTGGCGATACCGCCTTCGTACATGAGGTCAACGATCAGCTTCAGTTCGTGCAGGCACTCGAAGTAAGCCATTTCCGGCGCGTAGCCTGCTTCAACCAGGGTTTCGAAACCGGCCTTGACCAGCTCAACGGTACCGCCGCACAGAACGGCCTGCTCACCGAACAGGTCGGTTTCGGTCTCGTCCTTGAAGGTGGTTTCGATGATGCCGGTACGGCCGCCACCGACGCCAGCAGCGTAGGACAGCGCGACGTTCTTGGCGTTGCCCGAGGCGTCCTGGTAGATAGCGATCAGGTCAGGGATACCGCCGCCCTTGACGAACTCGGAACGTACGGTGTGGCCTGGAGCCTTCGGCGCGATCATGATCACGTCCAGGTCGGCACGTGGAACGACCTGGTTGTAGTGGATCGAGAAGCCGTGGGAGAAGGCCAGGGTAGCGCCCTTCTTGATGTTCGGCTCGATCTCGTTCTTGTACAGCTGGCCCTGGAACTCGTCCGGGGTCAGGATCATGACCAGGTCGGCCGCGGCAACGGCGGTGGCAACGTCAGCCACTTTCAGGCCATGGGCCTCGGCCTTGGCAACGGTGGCCGAGCCTTTACGCAGGCCGACGGTCACGTCGACGCCGGAGTCTTTCAGGTTGCAGGCTTGCGCGTGGCCCTGGGAACCGTAACCGATGATGGCGACTTTCTTGCCCTGGATGATCGACAGGTCGCAGTCTTTATCGTAGAAAACTTTCATGAAATACCCCTATATATCCAGGCCATCAGGCCATTCGCTAAATTGATTGAAATCAGATGCTCAGTACTTTGTCGCCACGGGCAATCCCGGTGACGCCACTGCGTACGGTTTCCAGAATCGAGGCCGTCCCGATCGCCTGGATGAAGCTGTCCAGCTTGTCGCTCGTACCGGTCAGTTGCACGGTATAGACGCTGGCGCTGACATCGACGATCTGCCCACGATAGATATCGGTGGTGCGCTTGATCTCGGCGCGCTGGGCGCCGGTGGCCTTGACCTTGACCAGCATCAGCTCGCGCTCGATATGAGCACTTTCCGACAGATCGACCAGTTTGACCACTTCGACCAGCTTGTTCAGGTTCTTGGTGATCTGCTCGATGATCTCGTCATGCCCGACGGTGGTCAGCGTCAGACGCGACAGGGTCGGGTCTTCGGTCGGTGCCACGGTCAGGCTTTCGATGTTGTAGTTGCGCTGCGAGAACAGGCCGACTACACGGGACAGAGCACCCGGTTCGTTTTCCAGAAGCAGGGAAATGATGTGCCGCATGTTAGGTACGCTCCGTCTTGCTCAGCCACATATCGCGCATGGAGCCGTCTTTGATCTGCATCGGGTAGACGTGCTCGCTGGTATCGACCTGGATGTCGAGGAACACCAGGCGATCCTTCATGGCGAACGCTTCTTCCATCTTCGGCTTCAGGTCTTTCAGATCCGTGATACGGATACCGACGTGACCGTAGGCCTCGACCAGCTTGACGAAGTCAGGCAGCGATTCCATGTACGAGTGCGAGTGGCGGCTGCCGTAGCTCATGTCCTGCCACTGGCGGACCATGCCGAGCACACCGTTGTTCAGGTTGACGATCTTCACCGGCAGGCCGTACTGCATGCAGGTGGACAGTTCCTGGATGTTCATCTGGATACTGCCCTCGCCGGTGACACAGGCGACGTCAGAATCCGGGAAGTTCAACTTGACGCCCATGGCCGCCGGGAAGCCGAAGCCCATGGTGCCCAGGCCACCGGAGTTGATCCAGCGGTTGGGCTTGTTGAACTTGTAGTACTGCGCCGCGAACATCTGGTGCTGGCCCACGTCGGAGGTGACGAAGGCATCGCCCTTGGTCACTTCGCACAGGGTCTCGATCACGGTCTGTGGCTTGATGATACTGCCGTCGCCCTTGTCGTAAGGGAACAGGCCGCGATCACCGCGCCACTCGTCGATCTGCTTCCACCAGCTGGCAACCGACTCCTTGTTCGGGGTCTCGCCGATTTCCTTGAGGGCTGCAACCATTTCGGTCAGCACGCTCTCCACAGGACCCACGATAGGCACGTCTGCCTTGATGGTCTTGGAGATCGATGCCGGGTCGATATCGACGTGGATGATCTTGGCGTTCGGGCAGAACTTCGGCGCGCCGTTGATGACACGGTCATCGAAACGCGCACCGACGGCCAGGATCACGTCGGCGTGGTGCATGGTCAGGTTGGCGGTGTAGCTGCCGTGCATGCCGAGCATGCCGACGAACTGACGGTCGGTGCCAGGGTAGCCACCCAGGCCCATCAGCGTGTTGGTCACCGGCAGATTGAGCATCTTTGCCAGTTCGGTCAGCGGTGCGGAACCGCCGCCGAGGATCACGCCACCGCCGGAGTAGAGCACCGGACGCTTGGCGGCCAGGAGCATTTCGGCAGCCTTGCGGATCTGGCCGGAATGACCACGGACCGCCGGGCTGTAGGAACGCAGCTTGGCTTTCTTCGGAAAAACGTATTCGAACTTCTCGGCCGGGTTGGTCATGTCTTTCGGGACATCGACAACGACAGGACCAGGACGGCCGGATTGCGCCAGGTAGAACGCCTTCTTCATGACCTCCGGGATTTCCGAGGCGTGCTTGACCATGAAACTGTGCTTCACGATCGGCCGGGAGATACCGATCATGTCGGTTTCCTGGAACGCGTCGGTACCGACCAGGGTGCTCGGCACCTGACCGGAGATGATCACCATCGGAATGGAGTCCATGTAGGCCGTGGCGATACCGGTGATGGCGTTGGTCGCGCCAGGACCGGAAGTCACCAGTACCACGCCGGCCTTGCCGGTGGCACGGGCGTAGCCGTCAGCCATATGGGTAGCGGCCTGCTCGTGACGAACCAGGATGTGGGTTACTTCCGGTTCCTTGAACAGGGCATCGTAGACATGAAGAAGAGCACCACCCGGGTACCCGTAGATATATTTGACGCCTTCGTCACGCAAGAAGCGGACGAGCATCTCACCGCCAGATAAAAGCTCCACGTTGTTCACCTCTAAAACGCCAGAATACCGTCCACAGACACTGGAGACGGGTCTTAATAGGTTTACTTCTCGACAGAGCATGAGCGACGGTGGTCGCCGACTACGTCAGCACTGACTGAGCAAGTATTGGGAGTGCCCCAAGTGTTGCGGGGGTTTCCCACCCAGCGCGAGGTAACGCGTTGCGGGTGTAACAGGTCGGCGCGGATGTGCGCCTCATGATCTGCCGAGTGGGTCTGCTTCTGGCAGTCCCTCTACAGCGGACTTTGGATTGTTCTGATTCGCCTCGCTCAAGTCAAGTCATCTATGCGCTTTCTTCGAACCAAGTGCATGAGAATGCAGCAGAAAACCCTGACACAAGGTATATGCTAGCTTGCTGATTGAACTGCCTGACAAGGAAACCCGATGCGTACGAGCATTCTCACGGCCAGCCTGCTGTTTGCCCTGAGCCCGCTGTGCCTGGCCGCTCCGATCTACAAATGGGTGGACGCCCAGGGCGTGACCCATTTCGACGCAACCCCTCCTCCCGGGCAGTCCGCGACCGTGGTGACCCCGGCGATCAGCCCCAACCCGACCTCGCCGACCAGAGGCGACGTCCCGGCCAGCAGGCCGGTGGGCGACCAGAATGCCGTGGATGCCAAGGTCAGGAAGCAGGTGGCCGAGCAGGAAGCGGCGCGCAAGGTGTTCTGCGAAAAGGCCAGGACCAACCTGGCGCAACTACTGAACGACCCGCGGGTTCGGGAGGAAGTGAACGGGGAATTGCATCGGCTGACCGATGAGGAACGGCAGACACGCCTGATCGAGACGCGCAAGGTGATCGAGGATCACTGCTCCTGAAGGTTCGTGGCGCCCTCTTCGCGGATAGATCCTGCTCCCGCAGTGTCAGCGCCGTTCGCAGGATTCATGCATGGCGCGAGCACCTGTGGTAGCCGGACTCATCCGTGAAGGTGCTCGCTGGTCGAACTAGCTGGACTCGCCGATCAATCGATCGAACTGCGCCAGCAATGCCTGCAACTCCACGCCCTCTCCCGGACGCTGGCCGTAGACCATCTCGGCCATGGCCAGGATGCCCGAAGCGCTGGGCAGCGGCAGATCCTCTTCGAGGATGATCTTCATCCTCGGCAGGAAGATCCATTGCAGCCACTGCTCGAACTCCAGCGTATCGACACTGAACGGCTCGACACTGGACAACGCCTCCTCGCTCGGCGCCTCCTCGTCCCACCACCCCTGGGCACGCAGCTCACGCTCGATCAGCAGCAACTGGTCGGCGATCAACGGAAAGCGGCTATCCATCAGAGATTGACCCTGGCCTTCTGGCGAGCCTGGGCGGCACCGGCGGCGTCACCCTGCTTTTCCCGGGCCTGGGCGATCAGTTCCCAGAGGCTGGCCTGCAGGTCCGGACGACCGTTGGCAAACCCCAGGCCACGCCGTGCCAGTTGCTCGGCCTGCGGCGCATCGCCCTGGGCCATGCGCACCTGGGCCAGGCGATACAGCACTTGCGGCTCACGCGGCGCCACACGCTGGGCGCGCTCCAGGCTCGACGACGCACCGTTCAGGTCGCCGCCGGACTGCTGCTGTTGGGCCGTGGTCAGCAGTGCCAGCACCGGACCATCCAGTTGTTCGTCCGCCGACAGGCCACCGCTGTTGCCGGATGGAATGCCGGTCGGTTGCGACAGGCCGTAGCCGCCCTGGTTGATCGACGACGTCTGGATCGGCGTGCTGTCCACCGGGCCCGGCGTGATCGGACCGGTGGTGGAAGGACCGGGCGTCCACGGCTCACTGCTGATCGGCGCGGACGTCGTCGCCCCACCCCCGGGAACCATCACCACCACGCCGGAATCCTGCGGAACGGCCTGGGCCTGGTTCGGCGCGGCACGGCGGATGGTGGTCTGGCGGAAGCCGCCGTTGGCCGAAATCCGGTCATTGTTGGAGACGGCTGTCCCGGAGTCGACGACCGGGATCGAACCATGGGGCACGCTCGAGCAACCGCCAAGCAAAGCCAGAGCTGTAAAAGCTGGAAACCACCATTTGTTCACTGCAAACCCTCTTCGCTTAATTCAACCAGCCCTTGACCCAATCCATCACTTCGCTGGCCGGCGCGGGCGCCGAGCCACCGCAAGCCGCACCGGGTGCCGGCTCGCTGCCGCGAATATACGGCATCTGTACCGCACCGGGGCAATTGGCATCGGAGCCCTGCCCGGTATGTGGATCGATCCAGGCCTGAACAATGTTATCCGGTTGCGGCATGTCCAGCGGCAGCGGATCGGATTTCTTCATGAAACTGGTCCACACCTGCAGCGCGCCGGTGGCACCGGTGAACGGCGTCTTGCCGTTGTCGTCGCGCCCCAGCCAGACCACGGCCAGCAGGTCCTGGCTGAACCCGGCGAACCAGCTGTCCCGGGAGTCGTTACTGGTACCGGACTTGCCCGCCAGGGTCAGGGTCCGGGGCAGGACGTTATAGGCACTGGCCCCGGTCCCCTCGCGCATCACCCGCTGCATCGCCGCCTGGATCAGGTAGATCGAGCCCGGGTCGAAACGCTGCTGGACCTGGAACGGATAACGCTTGAGCGGTTCGCCCTCAGCCGTCAGGACGCTGCGGATACCGCGCATCGGCGTATTGAAACCGCCGTTGGCGAGGGTCTGGTACATGGTCGCCACTTCCATAGGCGTCATGCCGCCGGCCCCCAGCAGAATCGACGGATAGGCCGGGAATTCGCGGGTAATGCCGAGTCGGGCAACCGTCTTGAGCACGTTCGGCACCCCGACTTCCAGGCCGAGGCGCGCCGTCGACAGGTTGTAGGAGTGCGCCAGCCCCTGGTACAGGAAAATCGTGCCATGGGAGCGGCGATCGAAGTTCTGCGGTTTCCAGACCTGCCCGTCCGCGCCTTTCACCGAGAACGCCTCGTCCGACAGCCAACTGGTCAGGGTGTACTGGCTCGGTTTCTCCAGCGCCGTCAGGTAGACCGCCGGCTTGATCAGCGAGCCGATGTTGCGCACGGCATCCAGGGCACGGTTGAAACCGGCGAAACCGGGCTGGCGGCTGCCGATCATGGCCTGGACCTCACCGGTTTCCGGGTTGGTCACCACCATGGCCGCTTCCACATCCTCGGCGCCCTTGCGGGCCCCCAGGCGCTTGAAGGTGTCATTGACCGACGCCTCGGCCTTCATCTGCAGGATCGGGTCGAAGCTGGTGAAGATCCGCAGCCCTTCCTCGGTCAAGTCTTCGTCACGGTAGTCTTCGCGCAACTGGCGCTTGACCAGGTCAAGGAAGCCGGGGAACGAGCTGTCGGCCAGGCTGCCGCGCTTGGTCACACCCAGCGGCATCTTCTTCGCCGCCTCGGCCTGCTCGGTGGTCACCACGCCCTGCTGGGCCAGCAGGTCGAGCACCAGGTTACGCCGCTCCAGTGCCCGGTCCGGATAACGCCGCGGGTTGTAATAGGAAGGGCCCTTGACCATCCCCACCAGCAATGCCACCTGGTGCAGTTTCAGCTCGGCCAGCGGCTGGCTGAAGAAGAACTGGCTGGCCAGGCCGAAACCGTGCACCGCGCGCTGGCCGTCCTGGCCGATGAAGACCTCGTTGAGGTAGGCCTCGAGAATTTCCTGCTTGCTGTAGTGCATCTCCAGCAGCAGGGACATCATGGCCTCGGTGAGCTTGCGGCTCAGGCTGCGTTCGTTGGTCAGGAAGAAGTTCTTCACCAACTGCTGGGTCAGGGTACTGCCGCCCTGGCGCATCTGCCCGGAGGAAGTGTTGACCCAGACCGCCCGGGCGATCGACTTCGGCGAAACCCCGAAGTGGTGATAGAAATCGCGGTCTTCCACGGTGACCAGGGTATCGAGCAGGTAGGGCGGCACCTGGTCGAGCTTGATCAGAATCCGGTCTTCGAGGTTTTTCGGGTACAGGCCGCCGATCAGCAGCGGCTCCAGGCGCACCACCGAGAGTTTCGCGCCGTTGAGCCCGGCCAGCTCCGCCACATAGTCGCCGGAGAAGCGCACCCGTACAGGCTGGGCAGCCTCCATTCCTTCGTAGAACTGGAAGCCACGGGTGTTGAGGTCGACCGTGTTGCCATTGACGGACGCCGCGCCGGGGCCATTGACCACCGACTCACGGCGGTAGCCCAGGGCATCGAGCTCGGTCAGGAAGTCTTCCTTGCTCAGCTTCTGGCCGACGAACAACTCCAGCGGCCGGGCATAGACCTTGGCCGGAATGGTCCAGCGCTTGCCGGAGAACTTCTCCTGCACCACGGCATCGAGGTAGACGGCAAAGCCGGCCAGCACCACGAGACCGACCAGGCTGAGCTTGAGCGCCCAGCCGAGCCAGGGACGAAGGCCACCGGACGGAGGTTTGGGTTTGGAACGAGGGGATCGGGTACGAGTCATGGGCGCGGATTATACGCACTTTATTCATGATCAACATGTACACCCGGCGGTTTGCACTCCCCACCTTAGCGGCCATAATGACGCCCTTGAATTTCTGACCTCTGAAGGATCGCTCGTGAGCCAGTCCCTGATCGCCGCCCTGCAAAACCCGGCCCTCTACCCGCATCCGGTAGAAGGGTTCCAGCTCATCGAAACCCATATTTCCTGGGTGCTGCTCACCGGGTCCTACGCCTACAAGATCAAGAAGCCGATGAACTTCGGCTTCCTCGACTTCACCGAACTGTCCGCCCGCGGCCACTTCTGCAATGAAGAACTGCGCCTGAACCAGCGCCTGACCGACGACCTGTACCTGGAAGTCCTGCCGATCACCGGCAGCGCCGAGGCGCCACAACTGGGCGGCGACGGCCCGGCTATCGAATACGTGCTGAAAATGCGTCAGTTCCCCCAGAGCCAGTTGCTCAGCACCCTGCAGGCCAACGGTGAGCTGACCACCCGGCATATCGACGAGATGGCCCAGCAGATCGCGCAGTTCCACCTGAACGCCCCGCACGTTCCCCAGGAGCACTACCAGGGCACGCCGGAAGCGGTCATGGACCCTGTCCGCCAGAACTTCGAGCAGATTCGCCCCTTCCTCCAGGACAAGGCCGACCTGCAGCAGCTCGATGCGCTGCAAGCCTGGGCCGAATCCAGCTTCGAGCGCCTCAAGCCGCTGTTCACCCAGCGCAAGGCCGAAGGCTTCATCCGCGAGTGCCACGGCGATATCCACCTGGGCAACGCCACCGTGATCGACGGCAAGGTGGTGATCTTCGACTGCATCGAGTTCAACGAGCCGTTCCGCTTCACCGACGTCTATGCCGACACCGCGTTCCTGGCCATGGACCTGGAAGACCGCGGCCTCAAGAGTCTGGCCCGACGCTTCATCAGCCAGTACCTGGAACTGACCGGCGATTACCAGGGCCTGGAAGTGCTGAACTTCTACAAGGCCTATCGGGCCCTGGTGCGGGCCAAGGTCGCGCTGTTCAGCCTGTCGCCCGAAGCCACCGCCGTGCAGCGCGCGACCACCCTGCGCCAGTACCGCAACTACGCCAACCTGGCGGAAAGCTACAGCACCATTCCATCGCGCTTCCTGGCGATCACCCACGGCGTCTCGGCAGTCGGCAAGAGCCACGTCGCCATGCGCCTGGTCGAGGCGTTGGGCGCGGTACGCCTGCGCTCGGACGTCGAACGCAAGCGCCTGTTCGGCCTCCAGCAGGGCAGCCAGGACGTCGGCGCCGGCATTTACAGCCAGGACGCCAGCGCGCAGACCTACCAGCGCCTGCACGAGATCGCCGACATCATCCTGCGTGCCGGCTTCCCGGTGGTGATCGACGCCACCTACCTCAAGCGCAACCAGCGCGACGCCGCCGCCAAGGTGGCCGAGGCCACCGGGGCGCCGTGCCTGATCATCGATTGCGACGCCCCCCAGGCCGTCATCGAAAGCTGGCTGGCACAACGCCAGGCCGACGCCGTCGACCCATCCGATGCGACCCTGGAAGTCATCGCCGCGCAACAGGCTTCCCGCGAAGCACTGGGTGCCGATGAAATTCTCCACACCAAGCGTGTCCAGACCAATGAAAGTGGTAGTCTCGACACCCTGATCGCGCAAATTCGCCTGCGTTTGCCTAATCTGTAGAAACTATATTCAGCCGTGAAGCCGCATTCGCTTCACGGCTGAAACATAGTGGCATTATACTGGCGTCATAAATCCAACGGGAGACGCCCCATGAGCCAGCCCAAGCTTCTCGACTCTGCCTTGTATGCCCTGCTGCACAAAGACGATATTGCCGGCTTCAACAAGGCCCGTCCCAAGGACGGCCCGATCGACATGCGCGGTGGTGATTTCCGCGGTCTCGACCTGCGCGAACTGAATGCCGACGGGATCGACTTCACCAACGCCTACTTCCGTTCTGCCGACCTGCGCGGGGTGGACTTCCAGAACTCCCGGCTCGAAGGTGCCAGCGTGGCCCACGCACAGATCTCCGGCGCCTACTTCCCTCCCCAACTGAAGGCTGCGGAAATCCTGATGTCGGTCCAGTTCGGCACGCGGATGCGCTACGAACCGGAATAATCCGTCCGGCAACATCACACTCGTCGAGTCCGGCGCCAGTCGATGCCCCGGACAGCGGCAGGTATCGCTTATCCCTTCCCGGCCCCGCCGGACCAGGGCGGTTTCGCACTGGCTCTTAGAAGCTTTTGCGCCCAAACCGACCAACGAACCACGCTTTTCCTACTGACCGCTACACTCTTTTCAGGCTTGCCTACTCTCGTCAACGCAGCGTTCGGCCATCGCAAGGAGGCTTGATGAACGATGAACTGCAACATCTGAAAAACCTGGGCAAGACGTCGGCGCAATGGCTGCACGCGGTGGGCATCCACAGCGCATCGGACTTGCGGCGGCTAGGGGCAGTGGACGCCTATCGCGCAGTCAGAACCCGGGGATTCAGAGCATCGAAAGTGCTGTTGTACGCCATCGAGGGCGCCTTGATGGACATTCACTGGAACGACATCCCGCTGGAACGCAAAGAGGCCTTGAATAAACAACTGGAAGCGATATCGTCACGCCATAAAAATTGATTGTGCAGGTTTGTCATGTATCTACTCGGGGAGCAACCGGCGTACGCCGATGAATTGATCAATCGGCTGCAGAGCATTCCCGCTCGGCTACTGGAGGGCTTGTCTCCCTGTGACGAGGCCGTCGAACTGGAGGAGACTGCCGACCTCTCCGCGCAGTTGGCCGACGACCGGCTCTACCTGATCGAAAGCGGCCTGGTGCATGCCAGGGTCGACGAACGCCCCCTGTTCTACCTGCATGAAGGCGACCTGGTGGGCTTGCGCCAGGGCATCGACTGGCCACGCTGCCTGCTGAGCAGCGATGGTCCGCTGCGCCTGCTGCCCTACCGGCGACGCGAGGTGTTCCAGCATATCCATGCCGACGAAACCCGCAGCGAAATGCTGCTGCGCTACCTGGTGGGGCACACCGCCCTGCTGTCGGATGCCGTCACCCGCCTCAAGCAGCCGGAATTTCGCAGCAGCAACGGCTTCCAGCAGGTAGCGGCCGGCGAGGTGCTGATCCGCCAGGGCGATGATGCCGATCACGTCTTCATTATTATCGAGGGGCACGCCGAGGCCTTTGTCGACGGCCACAAGGTCGGCGATGTGCCCAAGGATGAGATTTTCGGCGCCATGGCGGTGTTCACCGGCGAGAAACGCAGCGCCACGGTGATCGCCAGCCAGGCCTGCTCGGTCATGCTGATTCCCAAGGACCAGTTCCTCAGCCTGACCCAGAGCAACCCGCGCATCGCCCACAGCCTGATCCAGAGCATGGCGCGCCGCATCGACCTGCTGAACCGGGAAGTCACCCGCCTGAACACGGCCAGGCTGTCCGGTTGAGCCCGCCCAGGGCACGGCGACGGGCGGTCGAAAAAAAGCTGTTGACTTAGAAATGAGAATCGTTATGATTATCACAACTGATCGCGAGATCGGTTGGATTTTCTGAAAGGCCCTTGGTTCGGACTCTTCAGATTATCTCCTCATCAGGCTAATCACGGTTATTGACCCGGCTTTTTGCCGGGTCTTTTTTTGCCCGGAACAAGCCCCTGCTCAGTCGCTGCCCGAAGGCTGCGTCGACCACTCCAGGTGCGCCAGCAGTTCGTCCAGCAGCCCCGAAGCCCCCAGACGCAGATGATCGGCGTCGACCCAGCCCGCGCCGAAGCGGCTCCTGGCCAGTTCGATGTAGGTACGGGCATCGGCCAGCGTGCGAATACCGCCCGCCGCTTTCAGGCCCACCAGCCCACCACGCTCGGCAATCGCCTCGAGCATGATCCGCACCGCCTGTTCGGTCGCGTTGACCAGCACCTTGCCGGTACTGGTCTTGAGAAAATCGGCACCGGCGGCAATCGCATCCTGGCTGGCCTGACGAATCATCTGCGGGTCGCGCAACTCACCGGTTTCCAGGATCACCTTGAGCCTGGCCCGGCCAGTGCACAGGTCACGGCAGGCCGACACCATGGTCAGCCCCGTCTGCGTGTCGCCCATCAGCAGCGAACGATAGGGATAGACCAGGTCCACCTCGTTCGCGCCGGCTCTGAGCACCGCTTCCGTCTCCGAGACGGCCGAGGCCACGTTCGGCCCGCCATAGGGGAAATTGACCACCGTGGCCACCCGAATTCCCGGCGCGCCCAGGCCATCGAGCGTCTTGCGCGCCAGGGCGACGAAGCGTGGAAAGACACACACCGCGGCCACCGGCCCGAACGGCGTCATGGCCCGCTGACACAGCGAAACGATTCGCTCGGCATCGTCGTCATTGCTCAACGAGGTCAGGTCGAGCAGACCCAGGGCCTGGTGCGCCAACTGCCGATCCGTCTGATTAATCTGCTTCATGTTTGCTCCCACATCCGATCACACCTCCCGGACACAATAAAGGACTCATTCGGCGGAAATCATGGAGAGCCAAAGACAAGGACCCTGACTACACAAGAACAGGAAAAATCTTTGCCCACCCAGGTGTCGGTCCCACAAAAATAAGCCTGTCGACTCATGTCGACAGCATTTGCGAAGCGACCTACATGACGCGGCGATGCGCGCCGCTCAACGGGCGACGATCAATGGGTGCCCGCGCTCGGGATGAGGCAACACCAGCACCTCCAGGCCGAACACCGTCTTGAGCATGTCGGCCTGCAGCACCTCTGCCGGGCTTGCCAAGGCGCGGGGGCAGCCCTGTTCCAGCAATAGCAGGCGATCGCAGTAGCGTGCCGCCAGGTTGAGATCGTGCAGGATGATCAGCACTGCGGCACCGCGGTCGGCGAACTCGCGAATCGCCTGCAGGGTGGTGTGCTGGTGCAGTGGATCGAGCATCGAGGTGGGCTCGTCAAGCAGCAGCGTCTGGCCGCTGTGCCCCGGCCAGAGTTGCGCCAGCACACGGGCCAGGTGCACCCGCTGACGTTCGCCGCCGGACAACGCCAGGTAGCTGCGCCCGGCCAGGTGAGTGGCGTCGGCGGCTTGCAGGGCCTCGCTGACGATTTCCCGATCGCGTACCTGCCCGGTCTGGTGTGGCAGGCGCCCCATGCCGACCACCTCTTCGACGCGAAAGGCGAAATCGAGGGTCGAGGTCTGCGGCAGCACCGCCAGACGCTGTGCCCGCTGCGTGCCCTGCCAGTGGGCCAGGGGCTGCCCACCGAGCCAGACACGCCCCTGGCTTGGTGCCAGTTCGCCGCAGAAGGCGCCGAGCAAGGTGCTCTTGCCGGCGCCGTTCGGGCCGAGCACGCCCAGCAGCTCACCGGGCTTGAGCTCAAGATCGATGTCGGCCAGCACGGTCTTCACGCCGCGACAGACCGTCAGCTTCTGCGCGCGCAGCATCAGGCCCGCCCCCGCAACAGCAGATACAGAAAGAATGGCGCGCCCAGGAATGCCGTGACGATGCCGATCGGCAGTTCCGCCGGCGCCAGCGCCAGACGTGCCACCAGATCGGCGAACAACAGCAGGCAGCCTCCCGCCAGCATCGATGCCGGCAACAGCACCCGGTGATCCGGGCCCGCCAGCAGCCGGACCAGGTGCGGCACCACCAGGCCGATGAAGCCGATCATGCCGGCAGCCGCCACCGCCGCCCCAACGCCCAGGGCCGTGCACAGTACCAATTCGCGCTTGAGCCCTTCGACATCGATGCCCAAGTGGCCGGCCTCCGACTCGCCGAGCAGCAGCGCATTCAGCGCCCTGGCCCGACGCGGCAACCACAGCGCCACGCCTGCGGTGACCAGCAGCAGCGGCCACAAGCGTGCGTAGCTGGCGCCATTGAGGCTGCCCAGGTTCCAGAAGGTCAGGGTACGCAAGGTCGCATCGTCGGCCAGGTAGGTAAAGAGCCCGACCGCCGAGCTGGCCAGGGCGGTCAGGGCAATCCCCGCCAGCAACATGATCGCCACGCTGGTCTGGCCGTTGCGCCGTCCCAGCCGATAGACCAGCGCCGTCACCGCGAGCCCGCCGAGGAAAGCGCAGAGCGACAACAGATAGGGCCCCATCACCTCCGGCACTCCACCGAATGCCGCCCCGCCGACAATCGCAATCGCCGCACCGAGCGCCGCACCGCTGGAAACGCCCACCAGCCCCGGGTCAGCCAACGGGTTGCGGAACAAGCCCTGCATGGCGACACCGGACAGCGCCAGCACCCCACCCACCGCCAGCCCCAGCAAGGTCCGCGGCAGGCGGATCTGCCCGAGGATCAGTTCCGCCTGCTCCAGCCCCTCGGCCGGCAACGGCAGGCCCAGCAGGCGCAATGCCGCACGCAGGATATCGGCCAGCGGCAGACTGACCGGCCCCAATGCCAGCGACAACCAGGTTGCCAGCAGACACAGCAGGCCCAGGCCGATGAACAGGGCGCGGGGTTTGACCGGCGCGGTCATGGCGTGGCCGGGGCCTTTGCGTAGAGCTCAGTGGTCAGTTTTTTCAGCGACTCGGGCAACCGCGGACCGAGACCACCCACCAGCAGGGTCGGGTCGAGCTCAAAGAGCCGGCCGGACCTGGCCGCCCGGGTCGAGGCCAGAATCGGGTTTTCCTTCAGCAGCGCCTGGCGGGCAGCCTCACCGGTCAGGCTGCGATCGGCGAATACCAGCACCTCGGGATTCAATCCGGCCAGGGCTTCGACCGAAAACGGCTTGTAGCCAGTGTGGCTCGCCAGGTTATGCCCACCCGCCTGGGTCAACAGCCACTCGGCGGCGGTGCCCTTGCCGGCGACCAGCGGCTTGCCACCGGCGTTGCCGATCAGCAGCAACACTCCTGGCGCCGGCTGCCGGGCCTGGACCTCCCTGAGCCGGGCCTGCTGCCGGTCGAGCTGTTGTCGGAAGCCCTGAAACAGCTCTGCGGCCCGATCCTCATCGCCCAGCAACCGGCCCAGGTGTTGCAGATTGCCTTGCAGGGTCGGCAAGTCCGGCTCGGCAGAGAACAGTTCCACCTGTACCCCGGCTCCGCGGACCTGCGCCAGCACGGGTGGCGGCCCCATCTCCTCGGTGCCGATCAGAATCTGCGGGCGCAGGCTCAGGATGCCTTCGGCCGACAACTGCCGCTGATAACCGATGCTCGGCAACGCCTTGAGGGTTTCGGGGTGCTGGCTGGTGGTGTCGACGCCAACCAGCCGCGCCTGCCCGCCCAGCGCACTGACCCACTCCGACAACGCGCCGCCGGCGCTGACCCAGCGTTGCGGCACCTCATCCGCCAGCGCCGCATGGCTGAGCGATAGCGCGGCTCCCAGTGCAATCAGACGTGAACTCAGGCGCATGGACAGACATCCTTGGAAAGGTGATCGAGCGACAGGCCCAAAGGAAGAAAGGCAGCAGACGCCCCTCAGGCAAACATCTATTTGATAATTATTTGCATTTGACCGTCAACCCGGAACATCTCTTGTCACAGGTTTCTCCCCATACCACCGATTGCCTTATCCTTCTCCCATGAAGGCAAGACCGGCTTGCAAAAGATCGATGAAAGGATCGGGATGAAATTTCTCTGCGCTTCAGACACCCTCGCCAACAATAGCAGCCGCGGCTTCGAGCTGGACGGCAGCGCATTGCTGGCCGTGCGTCGTGACGGTCGGGTGTATGTCTATCGCAATCGCTGCCCGCATCGCGGCATTGCCCTGGAGTGGCAGCCCGACCAGTTTCTGGATGCCAGCGCCAGCCTGATCCAGTGCGCCACCCACGGCGCCCTGTTCCTGATCGAAAGCGGCGAATGCGTGGCCGGGCCCTGCACCGGGCAATCGCTGACGGCGCTGGACTGCCGGGAAGACGCCGAGGGCGTCTGGGTCCGCGCCTAGAACAGCACCGGCAGGCGCCGATCCACGCGGATTTCCTCAGCACTGAGGCTGACCCCATAGGCAAGCACCTCGACGCCCGCCGCCACCGCCTCCCGCAGTGCCTGGGCGTAGGCCGGGTCGATTTCCCGGGCCGGACGCACCGCCTCGATCCCCGTCAGGTTCACGCAGTACAGTTGCACCGCCCGCACGCCCTCGCGCGCCAGGGTGGCCAATTCACGCAGGTGCTTGGCCCCGCGCTGGGTCACCGCATCCGGAAACGCCGCCACCGCGCTGTCGTCAAACCCGAGGGTGACGCTTTTCACCTCGACGAACGCCGGCCCCGCCGGATAGTCCAGGCGAAAATCGATCCGGCTGTTTTCCTGGCCGTAGGCGACCTCGCGCTTCAACCCGGTGAAGCCGGCAAGCTCGCTGATCAGCCCGGCACGCAGGGCCTCCTCGATCAACGGATTGGCCCGCGCGGTGTTGATGCACGCCAGCCGGCCCTGGGGCGTCTCGCCGATTTCCCAGGTGCCGGGCAGCTTGCGCCTCGGATCGTTGGAGCGGCTGAACCAGACCAGCCCACCTTCGACCATGCAATTGAGCATTGAGCCGGTGTTCGGGCAGTGGATGGTCAGCAATTCACCGCTGACGGTCTCGATGTCCGCCAGGAAGCGCTTGTAGCGCCTGATCAGCCGCCCCTCTTCGAGTGCAGGAGAAAAACGCATCAGCCTTGCCAGCTCCGCAGGCCACGGGCAATCCGCTCCACCGCTTCCTGCAGGCGCGGCAGGCTCTGGGTGTAGGCGAACCGCACATGCCGGCTGGCCAGGTGATGACCGAAATCCAGGCCCGGGGTGAACGCCACGTGCTCGGTCTCCAGGAAATGTTTGCAGAACGCGAAGGCATCACCGCCGAACGCGCTGACATCCGCGTAGAGGTAGAACGCCCCTTCAGGCTCCACCGCGATGCCGAAACCCAACTCGCGCAACGCCGGCAGGAGGAAGTCCCGGCGACGGGCGAACTCGGCCCGACGCTCCTCGAGAATGCTCAGGGTCTGCGGTTCGAAACACGCCAGGGCAGCATGCTGGGCCATGCTCGGAGCGCTGATGTAGAGGTTCTGGGCCAGTTTCTCCAACTCGGCCACGGCTTGCGGCGGCGCCACCAGCCAACCCAGGCGCCAACCGGTCATGCCGAAATATTTGGAAAAGCTATTCAGGACAAAGGCACCGTCGTCGACTTCCAGCACGCTGGCGGCGTCGCAGCCATAGGTCAGCCCATGGTAGATCTCGTCGACCACCAGGTGACCGCCATGGGCCGTGACCGCTTTCGACAGCCCCGCCAACTCGTCACGGCTCAGCAGGGTTCCGGTCGGGTTCGCCGGGGAAGCGACCAGGGCGCCGACGCTGTCAGGGTTCCAGTGCCGGTCCACCAGTTCGGCGGTCAGCTGGTAGCGGACATCCGGCCCCACCGGCACCAACTGGGCGGCACCTTCCACCAGGCGCAGGAAGTGGCGATTGCACGGGTAACCCGGATCGGCCAGCAGCCAGTGCTTGCCCGGGTCGACCAGCAGGCTGCTGGCCAGCAGCAGCGCCCCGGAGCCGCCGGGAGTGACCAGGATGCGCTGCGGATCGATGTCCAGGCCGTAGCGCTGCCGGTAGAACCCGGCGATCGCCTCGCGCAGTTGCGGCAGGCCGCGGGCGGCGGTGTAGCTGGTCTTGCCCGCCGCCAGGGCCGCCTGGCCGGCCCGGATGATCGGCTCGGCGGTGGTGAAATCCGGCTCACCGATTTCCAGATGGATCACGTCGTGCCCGGCGGCCTGCAGCTCGTTGGCGCGCGCCAGCAGGGCCATCACGTGGAACGGTTCGATCGCGCGACTGCGCGCACTGTAGAGCTGAGCCATTGGCCTTCCTTGCATTCGGGTGGGCAAAATCGCTTTGGGCAAAGCCTGATCTTACCCGAGCGCAGCCCGCCGGGAACCTTTAAAAGATCGCCGAAGTCCATGAATACCGGTAACGAAGCATTCCGACATCATGGCCAGGATTGACTAAAATGAATGATCAGTGATCCCTTCCCGCCAGGCTCGACAACCGGGAGTAGCGCGCCCCGATTTGATCTGGTAAGTTCGCCCGCTTGCAGCCGCAGGGCCGGCAGGTGTCGGTAACGTTTCAATCCTGCGCAATGGATTAGAAGAGTAGAGGCGGTCCATTACATGCCCACCCAAGCAAAGCAGCAAAACATCCAGTCGATCAGCGGCTTCGAACCCTACGTTGAAAGCCAGGGCGAGGAGTACATGGGTGAGCCCATGCGCAAGCACTTCACCAAGATCCTGCAGAAGTGGAAGCAGGACCTGATGCAGGAAGTCGACCGCACCGTTGATCACATGAAAGATGAAGCAGCCAACTTTCCTGATCCCGCCGACCGAGCCAGCCAGGAAGAGGAATTCAGCCTCGAACTGCGCGCCCGCGACCGCGAACGCAAACTGATCAAGAAGATCGACAAGACCCTGCAGCTCATCGAGGACGAAGAGTACGGCTGGTGCGAATCCTGTGGCGTCGAGATCGGTATCCGCCGTCTGGAAGCCCGTCCGACCGCCGACATGTGCGTCGACTGCAAGACCCTTGCAGAAATCAAGGAAAAACAGGTCGGCAAGTAAACGTCGCCGGACTGAACGAACGGAGCGTGCGAACGCTCCGTTTTCGTTTCTGCGTCTACTGGCACCACCCGCGGACTCTCCAGTACCCTGCCCGTCATGACTGCCCTTACCGCTTCTCCCGCCTACATCGGGCGCTTCGCCCCGACGCCCAGTGGGCACCTGCACTTCGGCTCGCTGGTCGCGGCGCTGGCCTCCTACCTGGACGCCCGCGCGGTCGGCGGCCGCTGGCTGCTGCGCATGGAAGACCTCGACCCTCCGCGGGAAGAGCCCGGTGCCCAGGCGGCGATTCTCGAAGCCCTGGAGCGCTACGGTTTCGAGTGGGACGGCGAACTGATCCGCCAGAGCGAGCGCCATGACGCCTACGCCCAGGTGCTCGAACGCCTGTTCAGCCAGGGCCTGGCCTACGCCTGCACCTGCTCGCGCAGGGAACTGGAGGCCTACCACGGCATCTACCCGGGCCTGTGCCGCAACCTCGGCCATGCCCGCGAGAACGCCGCCATCCGCCTGCGGGTCCCGGAACTCGGCTACAGCTTCCAGGACCGGGTCCAGGGCGAGTTCCGCCAGCACCTGGGCCGCGAGGCCGGCGACTTCGTGATCCGCCGCCGCGACGGCCTCTACGCCTACCAACTGGCGGTGGTCCTCGACGACGCCTGGCAGGGTGTCACCGATATCGTGCGCGGTGCCGACCTGCTCGACTCGACGCCGCGCCAGCTCTACCTGCAGGAACTGCTCGGGTTGCCGCAACCGCGCTACCTGCATGTGCCGCTGATCATCCAGCCCAATGGCAACAAGCTCGGCAAGTCCTACCGTTCACCGCCGCTGACCGGCGACCAGGCCACCCCCTTGCTGCTGCGTGCCCTGCGCACCCTGGGCCAGCAACCACCGGCCGAACTGCAACAGGCCACCCCGCGGGAAGTGCTCGACTGGGGAATTGGCCATTGGGATGCCACACTGATTCCCAGGGTCGCGACCCTGGCCGAGGCGCAATTGCACTGACGCCCCTTGCAGGTTGGCGCCCATCCGTTACCATCGCCGCACGTTTTCGGGCACGTCACAAAAAAGAGAGGCCAGGATGTACATCTATCGTTTGGTCCTGCTCCTGGTCGTCGGGATCTACCTGTTCTCGCCAGCGATCATGGATTGGTGGATCGACGCGACAGGCGCCTGGTATCGGCCTTACCTGCTCTGGCTGATCCTGATCGTCGTGACCTTCATCCTGCAGAGCCAAAAAGATGCCGATGAGCTTTAGCCTGACCCAGATGTTGCTGGTCAGCGCCGCGTACCTGCTGGCGCTGTTCGGCGTGGCCTGGATCAGTGAACGGGGCGTGATCCCGCGCTCGATCATTCGCCACCCGCTGACCTACACCCTGTCGCTGGGCGTCTACGCCAGTGCCTGGGCGTTCTATGGCACGGTGGGCCTGGCCTACCAGTACGGCTACGGCTTCCTCTCCAGCTACCTCGGCGTCTCCGGCGCGTTCCTGCTGGCGCCGGTGCTGCTCTACCCGATCCTGAAGATTACCCGCACCTACCAGTTGTCCTCGCTGGCCGACCTGTTTGCCTTTCGCTTTCGCAGCACCTGGGCCGGGGCGCTGACCACAGTGTTCATGCTGGTCGGCGTCTTGCCGCTGCTGGCCCTGCAGATCCAGGCGGTGGCCGACTCCATCGGCATCCTCACCCGCGAGCCGGTGCAGCACCGCGTGGCCCTGAGCTTCTGCGCACTGGTCACGCTGTTCACCATCTTCTTCGGCTCGCGGCACATCGCCACCCGGGAAAAACACCAGGGCCTGGTGTTCGCGATCGCCTTCGAGTCGGTGATCAAGCTGGTGGCCATCGGCGGGGTCGGCCTCTACGCCCTCTATGGCGTATTCGACGGCCCGCAGCAACTGGAGCTGTGGCTGCTGCAGAACCAGACCGCCCTCGCCGCCCTGCACACGCCGCTGCAGGAAGGCCCCTGGCGCACCCTGCTGCTGGTGTTCTTCGCCTCAGCCATCGTCATGCCGCACATGTATCACATGGCCTTCACCGAGAACCTCAACCCGCGCTCGCTGGTCAGCGCCAGTTGGGGCCTGCCGCTGTTCCTGCTGCTGATGAGCCTGGCGGTGCCGCTGATTCTCTGGGCCGGCCTGAAGCTCGGCGCCACCACCAACCCGGAATACTTCACCCTCGGCATCGGCATCGCCGCCAACAACCCGGCCCTGGCCCTGCTGGCCTATGTCGGCGGACTCTCGGCGGCCACCGGGCTGATCATCGTCACCACCCTGGCCCTCTCCGGCATGGCCCTCAACCACCTGGTGCTGCCGCTCTACCAGCCACCGGCCGAAGGCAATATCTACCGCTGGCTGAAGTGGACCCGCCGTGCCCTGATCGTCGCGATCATCATGGCCGGCTACGGCTTCTACCTGCTGCTGGGCGCCGAGCAGGACCTGGCCAACCTGGGCATCGTCGCCTTCGTCGCCACCCTGCAGTTCCTGCCCGGCGTGCTCTCGGTGCTGTACTGGCCGACCGCCAATCGCCGCGGCTTCATCGCCGGCCTGCTGGCCGGGGTGCTGGTGTGGGTGGTGACCATGATGTTGCCGTTGATCGGCAATCTGCAGGGTTTCTATATTCCATTGCTGAACATGATCTACGTGCTGGACGACACCAGTTGGCATATGGCGGCCATTGCCTCGCTGGCGGCCAACGTGCTGATGTTCACCCTGGTCTCCCTGTTCAGCAACGCCAGCGCCGAGGAAGCCAGTGCCGCCGAGGCCTGCGCGGTCGACAACGTCCGCCGCCCGCAACGCCGCGAACTGCATGCCGCCTCGCCCCAGGAGTTCGCCACGCAACTGGCCAAGCCGCTGGGGGCCAAGGCTGCGCAGAAGGAAGTCGAGCAGGCCCTGCGTGATCTCTACCTGCCCTTCGACGAACGCCGCCCCTACGCCCTGCGCCGCCTGCGCGACCGTATCGAGGCCAACCTCTCCGGCCTGATGGGGCCGAGCGTGGCCCAGGACATGGTCGAGACCTTCCTGCCCTACAAGGCCGGCGGCGAAAGCTACGTGACCGAGGATATCCACTTCATCGAGAGCCGCCTCGAGGATTACCACTCGCGCCTGACCGGCCTCGCCGCCGAACTCGATGCCCTGCGCCGCTACCACCGCCAGACCCTGCAGGAACTGCCGATGGGCGTCTGCTCGCTGGCCAAGGACCAGGAAATCCTCATGTGGAACAGGGCCATGGAAGAACTGACCGGCGTCGCCGCGCAACGGGTGGTCGGCTCGCGTCTGCCGACCCTGGGTGAACCGTGGCGAGAATTATTACAAGGTTTTATCGACCTGCCGGACGAACACCTGCACAAGCAGCGCCTGGCCCTCGACGGCCAGACCCGCTGGCTGAACCTGCACAAGGCGGCGATCGACGAACCGCTGGCCCCCGGCAACAGCGGGCTGGTGCTGCTGGTCGAGGACCTGACCGAAACGCAGATGCTCGAGGACAAGCTGGTGCACTCCGAGCGCCTGGCGAGCATCGGCCGCCTGGCGGCCGGGGTCGCCCATGAAATCGGCAACCCGATCACCGGTATCGCCTGCCTGGCGCAGAACCTGCGCGAGGAGCGCGAGGAAGATGGCGAGATCACCGAAATCAGCGGGCAGATCCTCGAACAGACCAAGCGCGTATCGCGCATCGTCCAGTCGCTGATGAGCTTCGCCCATGCCGGCAGCCACCAGCACAACGACGAAGCGGTGTGCCTGGCCGAGGTCGCGCAGGATGCCATTGGTCTGCTGGCCCTGAACCGGCGCAATTTCGAAGTACAGTTCTTCAACCTCTGCGACCCGGACCATTACGTCGAGGGCGACCCGCAGCGCCTGGCGCAAGTGCTGATCAACCTGCTGTCCAACGCCCGTGACGCGTCGCCCGCCGGCAGCGCGGTACGGGTCAAGAGCGAGGCCTTCGAACATACCGTCGATCTGATCGTCGAAGATGAAGGCAGTGGTATTCCGAAGAACATCATGGACCGATTGTTCGAACCCTTCTTCACCACCAAGGATCCTGGCGAAGGTACCGGACTGGGCCTTGCACTGGTCTATTCCATCGTTGAAGAGCATTATGGACAAATCACCATCGACAGCCCGGCTGACACCGAAAGCCAACGTGGCACCCGTATCCGGATAACCCTGCCCCGTCATGTCGAAGCGACGTCCGCTGTGAACTGAGACCGTCGAGAGAACCGAATCAATGCCGCACATTTTGATCGTCGAAGACGAAACCATCATCCGCTCCGCGCTGCGCCGCCTGCTGGAGCGCAATCAGTACCAGGTCAGCGAGGCCGGCTCGGTACAGGAAGCCCAGGAACGCTTCAGCATCCCCTCGTTCGACCTGATCGTCAGCGACCTGCGCCTGCCCGGCGCACCGGGCACCGAACTGATCAAGCTCGGCCAGGGCACCCCGGTACTGATCATGACCAGCTACGCAAGCCTGCGCTCGGCCGTCGATTCGATGAAGATGGGCGCGGTGGACTACATCGCCAAGCCGTTCGACCACGACGAAATGCTGCAGGCCGTCGCGCGCATCCTGCGTGATCGCCAGAACGGCCAGGCCGCCCCCGCCGAGCGCAGTGCGCCCAAGAGTGGCGGCGCGGCGGAGAAATCCCTGGGCGGCAACAGCAACGGCGAGATCGGCATCATCGGCTCCTGCCCGCCGATGCAGGACCTCTACGGCAAGATCCGCAAGGTCGCGCCCACCGACTCCAACGTGCTGATCCAGGGCGAGTCGGGCACCGGCAAGGAGCTGGTGGCCCGCGCCCTGCACAACCTGTCCAAGCGGGCCAAGGCGCCGATGATCTCGGTCAACTGCGCGGCCATTCCGGAAACCCTGATCGAGTCCGAGCTGTTCGGCCACGAGAAAGGCGCATTCACCGGTGCCAGCGCCGGTCGCGCCGGCCTGGTGGAGGCTGCCGACGGCGGCACGCTGTTCCTCGACGAGATCGGCGAATTGCCACTGGAGGCCCAGGCCCGCCTGTTGCGCGTACTGCAGGAAGGCGAGATCCGCCGGGTCGGCTCGGTGCAGTCGCAGAAGGTCGATGTGCGCCTGATCGCCGCGACCCACCGCGACCTCAAGAGCCTGGCCAAGATCGGCCAGTTCCGCGAAGACCTGTATTACCGCCTGCACGTGATTGCACTGAAGTTGCCGGCCCTGCGCGAACGCGGTGCAGACGTCAACGAGATCGCCAACGCCTTCCTCGCCCGCCAGAGCGCGCGGATCGGCCGCAACGACCTCAAGTTCGCCGCGGACGCCGAACAGGCCATCCGCCACTATTCCTGGCCGGGTAACGTCCGGGAACTGGAGAACGCGGTCGAGCGCGCGGTGATCCTCTGCGAGAACCCGGAAATCTCCGCCGACCTGCTGGGCATCGACATCGAGCTGGGCGACCTGGAGGAAGAGGAATTCATCGGTCTCACGCCGGCGCCGAGCAACCCGGCCAATACCAGTCATGAGCCGACCGAGGACCTGTCGCTGGAAGACTACTTCCAGCACTTCGTCCTCGAGCACCAGGACCACATGACCGAGACCGAGTTGGCGCGCAAGCTCGGGGTCAGCCGCAAGTGCCTGTGGGAGCGCCGCCAGCGCCTGGGCATTCCACGGCGTAAAACCGGAGCGACCAGCGAAAGCTGAGTGGGGAGCCAGCCCCACAGGTAACACCCTCCTCTGTGAAAAAACTGTTACCTCAGATTTTTCACGTAACAAAAGCCGGGTCTATCGGTAACGAAAGCCCGGCTTTTTTTCGGCCATGAAAAACTGGAAAACCCTCGAAACCCCCGGTTTTGCTGGGGTTTACAAAAGTTGGCACGGCACCTGCTATATATCTGGCACAAGAACAATAACAAGCAACGTACAAGACAATAAAAATAAGACGAATCGACTCACGCATAACAAAAACAACACGGCGGAGGCGCAGCTAACTGATTCTTTTGGAGAGGCGTTGTATTTGGGGCTTGCCCCACGACCAGGCCGAGAACAACAAAAACTGCACTTGACGCAGAGCCTGAACTGGTTGGATCCACGGATCACCACAACACAGCGACCAAAACAATCCGTTTGCTCTTATCTCCCGATTGGGAGATGTCACAGGCAAGAAGACCTGCGACACAGGGCAATCACAAAAACAAGAAGCCCGCGACCATAATAAAAAGAGCACACAACTACTTCTGGGGGAGCCTCGAGCTCCCCTTGTAGTTTCCGCAACATCCTTCCCGCCCCTGTTTCAGCCCCGCGCCACAAGGCCTCAAGCCACCTTGGGCTCTCGTCCCGCAGCGTCCTACACCATCCCTCGACTAAATGCTAGAATCCCCGCCCATCATGCGGCCATTATCCGTGCTCGCCGAATATTCCTTCAAACAGTGCATCCCATGCTGAAGAAGCTGTTCCAGTCATTCCGTTCTCCCTTGCGTCGAACGCAACACAAGCGCAGTACCCCTGAAGTGCTCAACAGCAGCCAGCATTCGCTGCAAAAGGCCCAATTCAGCCGGTATGCGGTGAATATCGTCGAACGCCTGCAGAACGCCGGCTACCAGGCCTACCTGGTCGGCGGATGCGTGCGCGACATGCTGCTGGGTATCACGCCCAAGGACTTCGACGTCGCCACCAGCGCCACGCCGGAACAGATCCGTGCCGAGTTCCGCAACGCCCGTATCATCGGACGCCGGTTCAAGCTGGTGCACATTCATTTCGGCCGGGAAATCATCGAGGTCGCGACCTTCCGCGCCAACCATCCGCAGGATGAAGACGAGGAAGACAGCAACCAGTCCTCCCGCAACGAAAACGGGCGCATCCTGCGCGACAACGTCTACGGCACCCTCGAAGACGACGCCCAGCGCCGTGACTTCACGATCAATGCCCTGTACTACGACCCGGTCAGCGAGCGCATCCTCGACTACGCCAATGGCGTGCACGATATCCGCAACCGACTGATCCGCCTGATCGGCGACCCGATCCGCCGCTACCAGGAAGACCCGGTACGGATGCTGCGGGCCGTACGTTTCGCCGCCAAGCTCGACTTCGGCATCGAACGCCATACCGTCACCCCGATCCGCGACCTGGCGCCGCTGCTGCGCGAGATCCCGTCGGCGCGGCTGTTCGAGGAGGTACTCAAGCTGTTCCTCTCCGGCCATGCCGCCGACACCTTCGAGATGCTGGTCGACCTGAACCTTTTCGAGCCCCTGTTCCCGGCCAGTTTCGAGGCGCTGGAAAACAATCCGACCTACACCCACACACTGATCAGCCAGGCGCTGATCAACACCGACCTGCGCATCAAGCAGAACAAGCCGGTGACCCCGGCGTTCCTGTTCGCCGCGCTGCTGTGGCCGGCCCTGCCGGCGCGGGTGCTGCGCCTGCAATCACGCGGCATGCCGCCGATTCCGGCGATGCAGGAAGCCGCCCACGAACTGATCAGCGAACAGTGCCAGCGCATTGCGATCCCCAAGCGGTTCACCCTGCCGATCCGCGAGATCTGGGACATGCAGGAACGCCTGCCACGTCGCAGCGGCAAGCGCGCCGACCAGTTGCTGGACAACCCGCGCTTCCGCGCCGGCTACGACTTCCTGCTCCTGCGCGAAACCGCCGGCGAGCAGACCGATGGCCTGGGCGACTGGTGGACCGACTATCAGGACGCCACCGATGCCGGCCGCCGCGACATGATCCGCGACCTCAGCGGCAAGGAAGAGAGCAGCGGTGCGCCCCGCAAGCGGCGGCGCAGCAGCGCCGGCAAACGCAAGCGCACCGCCGGTTCGGAAGAGTGACGTGATGGAACGCATCTACATCGGCCTGGGCAGCAACCTGGCGGACCCGGCGGAGCAATTGCGCAACGCGGTACAGGCCCTGGCCCAACTGCCGGACAGCGAACTGGCCGGCGTTTCCGCGTTCTACCAGAGCGACTCGCTGCTTCCCGGCCAACCGCGCTACACCAACGCGGTCGCGGCCCTCGACAGCCGCCTGGCGCCCCTGGACCTGCTCGACGCCCTGCAGCGCATCGAACTCGACCAGGGGCGCGAGCGCCACGAGCGCTGGGGCCCGCGCACGCTGGACCTGGACATCCTGCTGTTCGGTGACCGCCTGATCGACGAACCGCGGCTGAAAGTCCCGCACTACCACATGCAGGCGCGCCCGTTCGTGCTGTATCCGTTGGCGGAACTGGCTCCGGCCGACCTGCAACTGGCCGATGGCCGCAGCCTGCAGAACCTGCTCGCCGAATGCCCGTTCGTCGGCCTGGAGCGCCTGGCCCAGTAATCCCCCTCCCTGTAGTAGCCGGGCTTGCCCGCGAACCGCCAAGGGCGGCCATCCGCCGAGATGTTCGCAGCCTGCCCAGGCATAGGCGGCGCCAGCGAGGGGCCTTCGCGGGCAAGCCCGGCTCCTACAGGCCGCGTTTCAACCAGCACCCCGAATTTCATCAACACAGGGTTGCGTTTTTTTTCGGCAACACTGCTGAATCGCATCAGTCAGAGCGGTAACACTTGTGCCGTAACATCGCGGTAACACACACGATTGACTTCCCCAGTCCTCCTCACGACTATAGGCGTCCCATTGCCGCCCCTGCGGCGTTAAAGGGCGCAATCCAGGCTTTATAAGCACGACAGAAGAACGTGCGCCTGTATAAATGACGAATCACGCGCGTTACTCGCAGTAATTTGCACGGCGCCTGAAGAGGACTTTTTCATGCCAGACATTACCCTGACCACCTTGCAAGGCCTCAAGCAGAAAGGTGAGAAAATCACCATGCTGACCTGCTATGACGCCACCTTCGCCCATGCCAGCTGTGAAGCCGGTGTCGAGGTGCTGCTGATTGGCGATTCGCTGGGCATGGTTTCCCAAGGGCATGACAGCACACTGCCAGTGACGGTGGCCGAAGTCGCCTACCACACCGCCAGCGTCAAGCGCGGCAACCAGGGCGCCTTCATCGTCGCCGACCTGCCGTTCATGGCCTACGCCACCGTCGAACAGACCCTGCACAACAGTGCCCAACTGATGCAGGCCGGCGCCAACATGGTCAAGGTCGAGGGCGCCGCCTGGCTGGCCGAGTCCATTCGCCTGCTGGCCGAGCGCGGAGTGCCGGTGTGTGCGCACATGGGGCTGACCCCGCAGTCGGTGAACATCTTCGGCGGCTACAAGGTCCAGGGCCGCGGCGAAGCCCAGGCGCGACAGATGCGCGCCGACGCCATTGCCCTGGAACAGGCCGGCGCCGCGATGATCCTGCTCGAATGCGTACCGAGCGACCTCGCCGCGGAAATCACCCAGGCGGTCAAGGTACCGGTCATCGGCATCGGTGCCGGCAGTGCGACCGACGGCCAGGTGCTGGTGCTGCACGATATGCTCGGCCTTTCCATCAGCGGCCGCGTGCCCAAGTTCGTCAAGAACTTCATGGCCGGCCAGACCAGCATCCAGGCCGCCATCGGCGCCTACGTGAGCGAAGTCAAGGCAGTCACCTTCCCTGGAACCGAACACGGGTTTTCGGCATGAACACAGTAAAGACCGTCCGTGAACTGCGGGCCGCCGTCGCGCGCGCCCGCAGCGAAGGCAAACGCATCGGCTTCGTGCCGACCATGGGCAACCTGCACGCCGGCCACGCCGCGCTGGTGACCAAGGCCGCACAACGGGTGGACTTCGTGGTGGCGAGCATCTTCGTCAACCCGCTGCAGTTCGGCGCCAACGAAGACCTCGACAAGTACCCGCGCACCCTCGCCGCCGACCAGGAAAAACTGCTGGAGGCCGGCTGCCACCTGCTGTTCGCGCCAACGGTGGAAGAGATGTACCCCGACGGCATGGCCGGCCAGACCCGGGTCAGCGTCCCGCAATTGTCCCAAGGCCTGTGCGGCGCCAGCCGCCCCGGGCACTTCGAAGGCGTGGCGACCGTGGTCAGCAAGCTGTTCAACATGGTCCAGCCGGATCTGGCCGTGTTCGGCCAGAAGGACTTCCAGCAACTGGCGGTGATTCGCGCGCTGGTCCACGACCTGAACATGCCGATCCAGATCATCGGCGAGCCGACGGTGCGTGCCGCCGATGGCCTGGCGCTGTCCTCGCGCAACGGTTTCCTCAGTGAAACGGAGCGTGCCACCGCCCCGGCCCTGTATCGCAGCCTGAGCCAGATCGCCACGGCCATCGAGCAGGGCGAGCGCGATTATCCGAAGCTGCTCGCCGAGCAGACCCGGCTGATCGAGGCCGCCGGTTTTCGGGTGGACTACCTGGAAATCCGCCACGCCCTGAACCTGCGCACCGCCACCGCACAGGATCGCGACCTGGTGATTCTGGTTGCGGCGTTCCTCGGTACCACCCGCCTGATCGACAACCTGCACCTGAACCTCGACACCCCGGCCTGAGCAGCGATTGCCCGAGCCCCAGGCTTCGGGCAAACTGCCGCCGCACCTGGACTTCCATACGACCTCGGAACTGTTCGCCCACCCACCGGAAAACCCGGGGAGTGCGAAAAAGTACCGGGAAAAGGTCAGACAAAGCCAAGACAGACGCCAGCGCGAGGTTTACTGTAATCGCGCTGCGTCTCCCCAACCGTGCCGACGCAGGTTGCCGGACACTGCCACCGATAAAAGCAGGACGTTCCGGCGTTTCTGGTGTCCAAAAAAGCCACATGTCCAAAAGGCAGTTCTCGTAAAAGGAAATCCGCAGCGATGGCGTACTACCGCACTCCTCACGACGTGACCGCTCTGCCCGCCTGGCAGGCGCTGAATCAACACCGCGAAAACATGCACAACTTCAGCATGCGCGAAGCCTTTAATGCCGATCCGCAGCGCTTCAACCAATTCACGCTCAGCAGCTGCGGGTTGTTTCTCGACTACTCCAAGAACCTGATCACCAGCGAGACCCGCAACCTGCTGGTCGGCCTGGCCAACGAAGTCGACCTGCAAGGCGCGATCAAGGCACTGTTCGCCGGCGAGCCGGTCAACTCCTCCGAGGCCCGCCCGGCACTGCACACCGCCCTGCGCCGGCCGGTCGGCGACAAGCTGCTGGTCAACGGCGTCAACGTGATGCCCGACGTGCACAAGGTGCTGAACCAGATCACCGAACTGGTCGGGCGCATTCACGACGGCCTGTGGCGCGGCTACAGCGAGAAGCCGATCACCGACGTGGTGAACATCGGTATCGGTGGCTCGTTCCTCGGCCCGGAGCTGGTTTCCGAAGCCCTGCTGTCCTACACCCACAAGGGCGTGCGCTGCCACTACCTGGCGAACATCGACGGCAGCGAGTTCCACGAACTGTCGGCGAAGATTCGCGCCGAGACCACCCTGTTCATCGTCTCGTCGAAATCCTTCAACACCCTCGAAACCCTGAAGAACGCCCAGGCCGCCCGTTCATGGTACCTGGCCCAGGGCGGTTCCGAGGCCGAGCTGTACAAGCACTTCATCGCGGTGTCGAGCAACAATGCCGCCGCCGTGGCCTTCGGTATCCGCGAAGAGAACATCTTCCCGATGTGGGACTGGGTCGGCGGCCGCTACTCGCTGTGGTCGGCCATCGGTCTGCCGATCGCCCTGGCCATCGGCATGTCGAACTTCAAGGAACTGCTGTCCGGTGCCTACACCATGGACCAGCACTTCCAGAACGCGCCGTTCGAACAGAACATGCCGGTGCTGCTGGCCCTGCTGGGCGTCTGGTACGGCAACTTCTGGGGTGCGCAGAGCCATGCGATCCTGCCGTACGACCACTACCTGCGAAACATCACCAAGCACCTGCAGCAGTTGGACATGGAATCCAACGGCAAGAGCGTACGCCAGGACGGTACGCCGGTTTCGACCGACACCGGCCCGGTGATCTGGGGCGGCGTCGGCTGCAACGGCCAGCACGCCTACCACCAGTTGCTGCACCAGGGCACCCAACTGATCCCGGCCGACTTCATCGTGCCGATCGTCAGCTTCAACCCGGTCGCCGACCACCACCAGTGGCTGTACGCCAACTGCCTGTCGCAGAGCCAGGCGCTGATGCTCGGCAAGACCCGCGCCGAGGCCGAAGCCGAGCTGCGTGAGAAAGGCCTGAGCGAGGCCGACGTGCAGAAACTGGCGCCGCACAAGGTGATTCCGGGCAACCGTCCGAGCAACACCCTGGTGGTCGAACGCATCAGCCCGCGCCGCCTGGGCGCCCTGGTCGCAATGTACGAGCACAAGGTTTTCGTGCAGAGCGTGATCTGGGGTATCAACGCCTTCGACCAGTGGGGCGTGGAGCTGGGCAAGGAGCTGGGCAAGGGCGTCTACAACCGCCTGACCGGCACCGAAGAGTCCGCTGCCGAAGACGCCTCGACCCAGGGGTTGATCAACTACTTCCGCGGTCGTCATCGCGGTTGATTCCGGGCGCTCTCTCCCGGCGGGAAAGGTCCCGGGGTCTGGGGTAGGGTTTGCCGGCCCATTCGCGGGCAAGCCCGGCTCCTAAAGGGGGCCGAGAGAGGCCCCTACAGAAGACAGGCCCACCACGGGCCTGTCTTTTTTCGCCAACTGGGCGCACCCTTAGGCTTGTCGCAGACAAGAACAAGGAATCGCCATGTTCGATATCAGCACATACCCCCAGGCCGAAGCCACCCGCCAGGCCGCACAACTGAGCCAGGACGACTACCAGCGGCTCTACCGGCAATCCATCGACCACCCCGACACCTTCTGGGCCGAGCAGGCCAGGCGCTTTCTCGACTGGTCCAGGCCCTGGGACACGGTCCGCCAATACGACCTGCGCACCGGCCAGGCGCAATGGTTCGGTGGCGCCCAACTGAACGTCAGCTACAACTGCATCGATCGCCACCTCGCCGCGCACGGCGACAGCACCGCGCTGCTCTGGGAAGGCGACAATCCGGCCGAGTCGGCACAGATCACCTATCGCAAGCTGCATCATCACGTCTGCCGGCTGGCCAACGTGCTGAAACAGCGTGGCGTGAAGAAAGGCGATCGGGTGTGCATCTACATGCCGATGATTCCCGAGGCGGTCTATGCGATGCTCGCCTGCACGCGGATCGGCGCAATCCATTCGGTAGTGTTCGGCGGCTTCTCGCCCGACGCCCTGCGTGACCGCATCCTCGATGCCGGCTGCCAGACCGTGATCACCGCCGACGAAGGCGTGCGCGGCGGCAAGTACATCCCGCTCAAGGAGAACGTCGACAAGGCGTTGCGCAGTTGTCCCGAAGTCGGCAGCGTGCTGGTGGTGCAGCGCACCCAGAGCCCCGTGCCCTGGCTCGAAGGCCGCGACCTCTGGTACCACGAGGCCGTGCACGGGGCCAGCGACGACTGCCCGCCCGAGCCGATGGACGCCGAAGACCCGCTGTTCATCCTCTACACCTCCGGCAGCACCGGCAAACCCAAGGGCGTGCTGCACACCACCGGCGGCTACCTGCTGCAGGCGGCGATGACTTTCAAGCATGTCTTCGACTACCGCCAGGGCGAGGTTTTCTGGTGCACCGCCGATGTCGGCTGGGTCACCGGCCATAGCTACATCGTCTATGGCCCGCTGGCGAACGGCGCCACCAGCCTGATCTACGAAGGCGTGCCGAACTACCCCGACAGCTCACGCTTCTGGCAGGTGGTCGACAAGCACCAGGTGAACATCTTCTATACCGCCCCGACCGCCATCCGGGCGCTGATGCGCGAGGGCGCCGAGCCGCTGAAACGGACCTCGCGGGCCAGCCTGCGGCTGCTCGGCAGCGTCGGCGAACCGATCAACCCCGAGGCCTGGGAGTGGTACTTCAATGTGGTGGGCGAGCAACGCTGCCCCATCGTCGATACCTGGTGGCAGACCGAGACCGGCGGCATCATGCTCACCCCGCTGATCGGCTCCCGGCAGCTCAAGCCCGGCTGCGCCACCCAGCCGATGTTCGGCGTGCAGCCGGTGCTGCTGGATGAACAGGGTCAGGAGATCTGCGGTGCCGGCAGCGGCGTGCTGGCCATCAAGTCCAGTTGGCCCGGGCAGATCCGCAGCGTCTACGGCGATCCGCAGCGCATGGTCGACACCTACTTCAAGCCCTACCCCGGCTACTACTTCACCGGCGACGGCGCGCGCCGCGACGAGGACGGTCATTACTGGATCACCGGGCGGATCGACGACGTGATCAACGTCTCCGGGCACCGCATCGGCACCGCCGAAGTGGAGAGCGCCCTGGTCCTGCATGAAAGCATCGCCGAGGCCGCCGTGGTCGGTTATCCCCATGACCTCAAGGGGCAGGGCATCTATGCCTTCGTCACGCCCATGAAGGGTGTCGAGGCGGACGACGCCCTGAAGAAGGCCCTGCTGGCCCATGTCAGCCAGGAAATCGGCAGCTTTGCCAAGCCGGACCTGATCCAGTGGGCGCCAGCGTTACCGAAGACCCGCTCGGGCAAGATCATGCGGCGCATTCTGCGCAAGATCGCCGGCAACGAACTGGACAGCCTGGGCGATACCTCGACCCTGGCCGATCCGAGTGTGGTCGAGAACCTGACCGCTCAACGCCTGAACCGCTGAGCCTCGTAACAAGAACCACTCCCAGCCCCCGTATGACGGGGGCGACGGGAAGGATCGCCCAGCAAAAGGCTGGTAGAATCGCCCGCCAATTCCGACCCAAGGCGCGCTCCATGTCTTCCTTGAACCAGGCGCTGCGCGCCGCCCTCGACCAACGCCAGGACCTGCTGGCCGAACTGCATGCCCAGGGCACCGACTGCTACCGGCTGTTCCATGGCAGCCAGGAAGGCGCCGGCGGCCTGACCATCGACCGTTACGGCCCGCAACTGATGGTGCAGAGTTTCCACCAGACGCTGGACCGCGAGTCGCTGCTGACCGCGCACGAGGCCGTCAACCGGGCCCTGGGACTGGAGACCCTGCTGGTCTACAACGACCGCTCCCGTGGCCATTCGCGGATCGACCGGGAAGACCCGGTCTACCGCGCCGAGGACAGTGCCCTGGCCGACCTGGTCGGCCACGAGTGGGGCCTCAACTACCGGGTCCGTGGCCGCCACGCCGGGCAAGACCCGCTACTGTTCCTCGACCTGCGCAATGCCCGGGGCTGGGTCAAGCGGCACAGCCGCGGCAAAAGCGTGCTCAACCTGTTCGCCTACACCTGCGGCGTCGGCCTGAGTGCGGCGGCCGGTGGGGCGCGGGAAATCTGCAACCTCGATTTCGCCGAGGGCAACCTGGCGGTGGGCCGCGAGAACGGCCAGCTCAATCCCGAACTGCCGGCCATGCAGTTCGTGCAATCCGACTATTTCCCGGCCATCCGCCAACTGGCCGGGCTGCCGATTGCCCAGCGCCGGGGTCAGAAGTTGCCCAGCTATCCGCGTCTGGAACAACGCCAGTACGACCTGGTGCTGCTCGACCCACCCGCCTGGGCCAAGAGTGCCTTCGGCACCGTCGATCTGCTGCGCGACTACCAGAGCCTGCTCAAGCCCGCACTGCTGGCCACCGCCGACGATGGCGTGCTGATCTGCTGCAACAATCTGGCGAAGGTCGGCCTGGACGACTGGCGCGAACAGGTGCTGCGCTGTGCGCAAAAGGCCGGCCGCCCGGTCCGCGACTGGCAGGTGCTCAAGCCCGCCGAGGACTTTCCTTCCATGGACGGTCAGCCACCGCTGAAGACACTGGTCCTGCAGCTCTAGAAATGACGCCAGAAAACCGGGGGTTGCGAAGAAAAAAGGGGATTGCTTCGCAACCATAAACGCGTGCCATACTCCAAGGCACCTCCGACTGAGAAAGACGACGCATCACATGTCCAAAGGATTGAAACGCGCCCTGGGCGCCTTGCTGACCGTCCTCGCGCTGTACACCGTGCTGGGCTTTTTCATCCTGCCGGGCGTGGTGCTGCGCATCGCCAACCAGCAACTGGCAAACTACGCCACGGTGCCTGCCAAGCTCCAACGCCTGGAACTCAACCCGTTCAGCCTGGAAGTCACGCTGTGGGGGCTGAACATCGGTGAGCCGGGCAAGGAACAGGTGGCGTTCGAGCGCCTGTACGTCAACCTGCAGATCGACAGCCTCTGGACCCACGCCCTGCACCTGGCGGAGGTCCGGCTCGACAAGCCCCACACCGAAGTGGCCTTCAACAAGGACGGCACGCTGAACCTGGCCCAACTGTTCAAGTTGCCGGCCAGCGAACCGACGCCGGCCGACCCGAATGCCAAGCCGTTCCCGGTGCGCATCGACAAGATCGCCCTGGATGACGGTTACCTGCACTTCCAGGACCTGCGCCCCAGCGAGCCCATCGAGTTCGTCTACGACAAGCTCGACCTGCAACTGAAAAACCTCAGCACCCTGCCCGACGACAGCGCCGACATGGTGCTGGTGGCCGCCGGCCCCGAGGGCGGGCGGATCGACTGGAAAGGCAACTTCAGCCTGACGCCGATCACCTCCGAAGGCTCGCTGAAAGTCACCGATGGCAAGATGAAACTCTGGTGGCCCTATGTTCGCGACGCCCTGCCGCTGGTGCTGGAAGATGGCCTGCTGAATCTCAGCACCGACTACAAGCTCAGCCTCGCCAAGGAAACCGAGATGTTGCTGAGCAACGCCTCGGTCAGCGTCGCCCCCTTCGCCATCAAGGCCCCCGACGGCCGTCCGCTGGCACGCCTGGAACGCCTGGACGTGAGCGAAACCAGCGTCGACCTGGCCAAGCAGCAGGTGGTGGTGGGCAAGATCCACAGCACCAAGCTGGAAACCTGGGCCGCCCGCGAAGCCGATGGCCAGCTCGACTGGCAGAAACTGTTCGCCAGCCAGCCGGCCAAGCCCGAGGCGAAGAAACCGCCGCCGGCCACCGCCGATGCGCCACCGCCGGCGCCGGCCGCGCCGAGCAAGCCTTGGCAGGTGCTGCTCAAGGACGTGCAACTGCGCGACTACCGCGTGCACCTGGCCGACCGCGCGAACAAGACCCCGGTCGCGCTCGAGGTCGGCCCGCTGAACCTGGACCTGCAGAACTTCGACAGCCTCAACCAGTCGCCCTTCACCCTCAAGCTCGACAGCGGGCTGGGCAAGCAGGGCAAGGTCCTGGCCAGCGGCGAGGTCAACCTGAGCCCCATCAGGGCAAAATTGAAGGTCAACACCAAAGACATCGACCTGCGGGTGGCACAGGCCTACGTCGAGCCGTTCATCCGCCTGGAGGTGCGCAGCGGGATGCTCGGCAGCGACCTCGACGTCAACCTGAAAAGCGTCGAACCGCTGGCCTTCAGCGTCACCGGCCGGGCCCAGGTCGACCAGATGCATACGCTCGATACCCTCAAGAGCCGCGACTTCGTCAAATGGCAGAAACTGCAGGTCGATGGCCTGAACTACCAGCACGGTGACAGCCTGTCGATCGACAAGGTCAGCCTGTACCAGCCCTACGCACGCTTCATGATCAACGACGACCGCACCACCAACGTCGATGACCTGCTGATTCCTCAGCCCGCTGGCGGCGACAAGAAATCGGCGAGCAAAGCCGCCCCGTCGAACAGCAAGCCGCTGGGTATCCATATCGGCGGCATTGCCATCAATGACGGCTCGGCCAACTTCGCCGACTTCAGCCTGACGCCGAACTTCGCCACCGCCATCCAGCAGCTCAACGGCCAGATCGGCACCATCGACAGCCGCCAGGCGAAACCGGCGGATGTCGACGTCAAGGGCAAGGTCGACCGTTACGCACCGGTGACCATCAAGGGCGCGCTGAACCCCTTCGACCCGATGGCCAGCCTGGATATCGCCACCAGCTTCAAGCGTGTCGAGCTGACCACGCTGACCCCCTACTCCGGCAAATTCGCCGGCTATCGCATCCGCAAGGGGCGGCTCAACCTCGACCTGCACTACCTGATCACCAAGGGTCAGCTCAAGGCCGAGAACAAGCTGGTGGTCGAACAGTTGCAATTGGGTGAGAAAGTCGACAGCCCGGATGCCGTCGACCTGCCGATCAAGCTGGCCATCGCCCTGCTCAAGGACACCGACGGCAAGATCTCCATCGAGCTGCCGGTTTCCGGCGACTTGAACAACCCGCAGTTCAGCGTGATGCCGATCGTCTGGCAGACCCTGCGCAACCTGATCCTGCGCGCGGCGACGGCGCCCTTCAAATTCATCGGTGGGCTGATTGCCGGTGGCGATGCCCAGGACCTGAGCAACGTATCGTTCGAACCGGGCTCCAGCGACCTGAGCAAGGACGCCGAGTCGTCGCTGACCAAACTGGCCGAGGCTCTGAAAGAACGCCCCAACCTGCGCCTGGAAATCGAAGGCACCAGCGCCCAGAGCAGCGACGGCATGCTGATCGCCCAACAGCGCCTGGAGCGCGAATACCAGGCGACCTACTACAAGATGCTCCAGCGCCGCGGTGACAAGGTGCCGGCCCAGGCGGCGCAACTGCAGGTGCCCGAAGACGAGAAGGCACCGATGCTGGAGGGCATCTACCGCAACCTGATCAAGCAGCAGCCACCGGCCGAATGGGCGCAACTGAGCCGCGACGAGCGTACCGCCAAGCTGCGCGACGGCGTGCTCAAGAACTGGAGCGGCAACACCGTGCTGTTGCGCAAGCTCGGCCAGGATCGTGCCAGCAGCATCAAGGACTTCCTGGTGGACAAGGGGCAGCTGGCAGACGATCGTGTGTACTTCATCGACGCCGCCATCGGCCAGGCCGAGAGCGATGGGCGCGTCGTCACCCCCATGCACCTGGATAGCGAATGACCATGGGAAAACCCCTCCTCTTCAGCCTGGCGCTCATCCTGTCGATGGCCGGCCAGGCCCAGGCCACCACCCTGCGCTGCGAGAAGGGCCTGATCAGCTACGGCGACAGCACCTACGACGTCACCACCAAGTGCGGCACGCCAGTGGCGGTGATCGACAAGGGCTACATCGAAATACGCCATGGCAACCGCCGGGACGGGGTCAAGGTCGAGGAATGGATCTACACGCCCAGTGGTGGCATGAAACAGTCGTTGCGCTTCGAGGGTGGCCAATTGGTGGATATCCGCAGCAGCCGCAGCCCTTGAGCCGGGGCTGAGCTTCAGGGCCTATTCGCGGGCGAGCCCCGCTCCTACAGGTTTGGGGTATGCCCGCAATGCTGTGCGACGCCTGCGGAGCTTGCCCGCGAAGCTTTTGAAAATCCAGATAGAACAGGCCCCGACGCAATACGCCGGGGCCTGTAATGGCTACGTCCCTGTTGCCTGTCGCATGAACCTCAAGGCTCAACGGATGGACCACAGACTCATCCGTTTCGCCCTACTGCCGGTTCTGGCGAAACCCTGGGTACTTACTCGGTTTTCAGGGCTTCAGCGGTAACGCCTTTAACGCCCTTGATGTTCTTGGCGATGTGCACCGCGGTTTCCTTCTGGGCGGCGGTCACCTTGGTTTCCGAGGACAGCGAAACGACGCCCTTCTCGGTTTCAACCTTGATGTCGCTGCCTGGAATACCTTTTTCGGTCAGCAGGTCGGCTTTGACCTTGGTGGTGATCCAGGTGTCGGAGGTCTCTTCCTTGGCCTTGGTGACTTCACCGGCGGCGAGCATCATCGGCTTGGAGGCCTGAGTCTGTTCAGCCGCGAAGGCAGCGTTGGCCAGGGTCAGAGTCAGAGCGGTGGCAGCTGCGGTAGCGATAGCGAACTTTTTCATATGAGTCACTCCTGTTCTTCTGGAAAATCTGCGCCGTGTCCTGGCAGCAGGGTTACCAGGGATATTGCAGGCGCTGTGCCAACCGCGAATAAAAATAAAATCCTTTAAAATCAATTAGTTAAAACAAAGGCTTAAAACATCGATCGTGCAGATTGCATGACCGACCCGCGTGAATGCATGCAAGTTGCAGCTTCTTTCTGCCAGCAGCCCGTCACCCGGCCACCTTTTTCCTCGCCCATGAAAAAAGGACCCCGAGGGGTCCTTTTTTCAGCACAAGATGGCGGGGTCGATCAGACGCCCGATGCCTTGGCTGCGGCGACGTCCTTGATGGACAGCTTGATACGGCCGCGGTTGTCCACGTCCAGTACCAGCACTTCAACTTCCTGGCCTTCCTTCAGGATGTCGGTGACCTTCTCCACGCGAGCGTCGCTCAGCATCGAGATGTGCACCAGACCGTCCTTGCCCGGCAGGATGTTGACGAACGCGCCAAAGTCGACGATACGCTCTACCTTGCCCAGGTAGATCTTGCCGATCTCGGCTTCCGCGGTGATGCTCAGGACGCGCTGGCGAGCAGCCTCGGCCGCTTCCTTGGTTTCACCGAAGATCTTGATCGAGCCATCGTCTTCGATATCGATCGAAGCCTTGGTTTCTTCACAGATCGCACGGATGGTCGCACCACCTTTACCGATCACGTCACGGATCTTGTCGGTGTCGATCTTCATCGAGATCATGGTCGGAGCGTTGGCGGACAGTTCGCTACGGGACTGGCCGATCACCTGGTTCATCTGGCCGAGGATGTTCAGGCGCGCTTCCAGGGCCTGGCCCAGGGCGATTTCCATGATTTCTTCGGTGATGCCCTTGATCTTGATGTCCATCTGCAGCGCGGTGACGCCCTTGGCGGTACCGGCTACCTTGAAGTCCATGTCGCCCAGGTGGTCTTCGTCACCCAGGATGTCGGTCAGGACGGCGAACTTGTCACCTTCCTTCACCAGGCCCATGGCGATACCGGCCACGGGTGCCTTCATCGGTACACCGGCGTCCATCAGGGCCAGGGAAGCACCGCAGACCGAAGCCATCGAGCTGGAACCGTTGGACTCGGTGATTTCCGATACCACGCGGATGGTATACGGGAATTCGCTGTCGCTTGGCAGCATGGCCTGTACCGAACGACGGGCCAGACGGCCGTGGCCGATTTCACGACGGCCAGCGCCGCCCATGCGACCACATTCACCGACCGAGAACGGTGGGAAGTTGTAGTGCAGCATGAAGGCGTCTTTCTTTTCGCCTTCCAGGGTGTCCAGCAGTTGCGCGTCACGGGCGGTACCCAGCGTGGCCACGACCAGGGCCTGGGTTTCGCCACGGGTGAACAGGGCCGAACCGTGGGTCTTGGACAGAACGCCGACTTCGATGTTCAGCGGACGTACGGTGCGGTTGTCGCGACCGTCGATACGTGGCTTGCCGTTGACGATGTTTTCGCGAACGGTGCGGTATTCGATCTCGCCGAAAGCGGCCTTGACTTCACCGGCCGAAGGCTGGCCTTCCTCGCCCGACAGCTTGGCCACGACCTGCTCGCGCAGCTCGTCCAGGCGCGCATAACGCTCGGCCTTGACGGTGATGGTGTAGGCCTGGGAGATCGCTTCGCCGAACTCGGCGCGGATAGCGCCCAGCAGGTCGCTGGCTTCGGCTTGCGGAGCCCAGCTCCAGGCCGGCTTGGCGGCTTCGGCAGCCAGCTCCTTGACGGCCTGGATCACGGCCTGGAATTCGTCGTGGGCGAACAGAACCGCGCCCAGCATCTGGTCTTCGGTCAGTTCCTTGGCTTCCGACTCAACCATCAGTACCGCTTCGGCGGTACCGGCCACGACCATGTCCAGGCTCGAGGCTTTCAGTTGTTCGTAGGTCGGGTTCAGCAGGTAGCCGGTGCTTTCGTGGAAAGCCACGCGAGCGGCGCCGATCGGGCCGTCGAACGGAATACCGGAGATGGCCAGGGCAGCCGAGGTACCGATCATCGCCGCGATGTCCGGATCGGTCTTCTTGCTGGTGGAGACGACGGTGCAGACGACCTGCACTTCGTTCATGAAACCTTCAGGGAACAGCGGGCGGATCGGACGGTCGATCAGGCGCGAGGTCAGGGTCTCTTTCTCGGAAGGACGGCCTTCACGCTTGAAGAAGCCGCCAGGGATCTTGCCGGCAGCGTAGGTCTTTTCCTGGTAGTGCACGGACAGAGGGAAGAAGCCCTTGCCCGGATCGGCTTGCTTGGCGCCAACAACGGTCACCAGCACGCTGACGTCGTCGTCAACGGTGACCAGCACTGCGCCGGAGGCCTGGCGAGCGATGCGACCAGTCTCGAGGGTAACGGTCGACTGACCGAACTGGAATTTTTTGATTACCGGGTTCACGGTGTCCTACCTTCTTTGTGGCTCTTGGGGGAACTGGCTTCTTGCGAAATCCTTGGTCAGCACCGGGCATCGGCCCGGTTCTGGATCATTACGAAAACCGCCTGCGGGGCAGCTTTCGTAATGATCCGGCACTCCAGATAAAACTTGAGGCTGGGAGCCTGCCCCATGCCGGTGGGAAACCCACCGACACAGGACAGACAACCAACCTCTAGCATGATCGCTGGATCAGCGACGCAGGCCCAGACGACCGATCAGGGTGCTGTAGCGAGTCACGTCCTTGCCTTTCAGGTAGTCCAGCAGCTTGCGACGCTGGTTTACCATGCGGATCAGACCACGACGGGAGTGGTGGTCCTTGCCGTTGGCCTTGAAGTGACCTTGCAGCTTGTTGATGTTGGCGGTCAGCAGTGCAACTTGCACTTCTGGCGAACCAGTGTCACCAACGGCTTGCTGGTAGTCGGCAACGATTTGAGCTTTTTCTTCAACGCTGAGTGCCATGTGGCAATCCTTCTATCAGGAAACCATCCAGGGACGGTTTCAACAGGCCGGAGACAAATCCCCGCATTTATAAAAGAGTAGTGACCGTGCCTGTTGACAGCCACCCTCGTCCGGTCATTCTGACCGAATCAGTCGACGCGGCGCGATGCGCCCGTCTTCGCTCACTTCACCGATACCGATGAAGCGGCCGTTATGATCCTGTACCCGAACCATGCCGTACTTCGGCGCGTCCGGGGCACGTACTGGCTGGCCGTTGAGCCAGTAGAACGCACTGTGCTCGGAGAACTTGAGCAAAGGCCAATCCTGCAGGCCACTGTCCGAGGGCATCAGGAAGCGGTCGACCGCCTCGTTGCCACCTTCGGCATGAACGGCTTCCAGCTCTTCGAGCGTCACCGTCTGGGCCAGGCTGAACGGTCCGGCCTGGGTCCGGCGCAGTTCGGCGACATAAGCACCGCAACCGAGCCGCTCACCGATATCCTCCACCAGGGTACGAATATAGGTGCCCTTGCTGCACTCCACTGCCAGTCGGGCAGTATCGCCTTCGCAGGCGAGTAATTCCAAGCGCGCAATAGTAACAGAACGCGGTTCGCGCTCCACTACTTCCCCTGCACGAGCCAACTTGTACAAAGGCTGTCCATCACGCTTGAGCGCCGAGTACATGGGCGGTATCTGACTGATTTCGCCCCGAAAATCCGGCAGGACCGCTTCGATATCGGCACGACCAACGGTCACCGGGCGGGTCTGCAGAACCTCGCCTTCGGCGTCCGCGGTGCTGGTGGTCTTGCCCAGTTGCATCAGGGTCTCATAACCCTTGTCGGAATCGAGCAGGTATTGCGAGAACTTGGTGGCCTCGCCGAAGCACAGCGGCAGCACGCCGGTCGCCAGCGGATCGAGGCTGCCGGTGTGGCCGGCCTTCTCGGCGTTGAGCAGCCAGCGAACCTTCTGCAGCGCCGCATTGGAGGTGAACCCCAGCGGCTTGTCCAGCAGGATGATACCGCTGACGTTGCGGCGGATACGTTTGACCTGGGCCACCGCTTACTCCCGACCGTCTTCTGGTTGGGCGGCCTGAGGGTCGCTACCCTCGCCATGCAGGCTGTCTTCGGCCACGGCGCGCTCGATCAGGGCCGACAGATGGGCACCGCGGGCGACGCTCTCATCGTAGTGGAAGTGCAACTGCGGCACGCTGCGCAGCTTCATTTCACGGGCCAGTTGCATACGCAGGAAACCGGCCGCCGAGTTGAGCACCTTGATGCTCTGGGCGATCTCTTCCAGGTTGTCCTGGCCCATCACGGTGATATAGACCTTCGCGTGGCCGACGTCACGGCTGACGTCGACCGCGGTGATGGTGACCAGGCCGACGCGCGGATCCTTGACTTCACGACGGATCAACTGTGCCAGCTCGCGCTGCATCTGATCGCCGATACGTTGGGTACGGCTGTATTCTTTTGCCATGTCTTGTTACCTGTTACTGCCTCGGGGCGAAACCCTCGAGGTCTGAAAGCGGCAAACGCCCGGCCTGGCAGAAGCCGGACCGGGCGTTGCGTTTAGAGTCCGCTCGCGGCCTGCGCAGCACGGCTGCGGCAGGCCATCGCGGCTCTTGAAGCATGCGAGTCAGAGGCTGCGAGCAACCTGGACCTTCTCGAAGACTTCGATCTTGTCGCCGACCTTGACGTCGTTGTAGCTCTTCACGCCGATACCGCACTCCATGCCGGCACGCACTTCGGACGCGTCATCCTTGAAGCGGCGCAGGGATTCCAGCTCGCCTTCGAAGATCACGATGTCTTCACGCAGTACGCGGATCGGACGGTTACGGTGCACGCTACCCTCGATCACCATGCAGCCGGCGATGGCGCCGAACTTGGGCGAACGGAACACGTCGCGGACTTCGGCCACGCCCAGGATGTTCTCCCGTACGTCGCTGCCCAGCATACCGGTCAGGGCTTTCTTCACGTCTTCGATGATGTCGTAGATCACGTTGTAGTAACGCATATCCAGACCTTCCTGCTCGACGATCTTCCGTGCGCCGGCATCGGCACGCACGTTGAAGCCGAACAGCACGGCGTTGGAGGCCAGTGCCAGGTTGGCGTCGGACTCGGTGATACCACCGACACCGCCACCGACGACGCGCACTTGCACTTCATCGTTACCCAAACCGTTGAGCGCGCCTTGCAGCGCCTCCAGCGAACCACGGACGTCGGACTTGAGGACGATGTTGAGCGTCTTCTTCTCTTCCTGGCCCATGCTTTCGAAGATGTTTTCCAGCTTGCCGGCATGAGCGCGAGCCAGTTTGACTTCACGGAACTTGCCTTGGCGGAACAGCGCGACTTCACGGGCTTTCTTCTCGTCAGCCACCACGCTCATCTCGTCGCCCGCATCCGGGGTACCGTCCAGGCCGAGGATCTCGACCGGAATCGCCGGGCCGGCTTCCTTGATCGGCTTGCCGTTCTCGTCGAGCATGGCACGCACGCGGCCATAGTTCGAACCGACCAGGACCATGTCGCCCTGACGCAGGGTACCGTCCTGAACCAGAACGGTCGCCACCGGACCACGACCCTTGTCCAGGCGCGACTCGACCACCACGCCACGGCCAGGAGCCGAAGGGGTCGCCTTGAGTTCCAGAACCTCGGCCTGCAGCAGCACCGCTTCGAGCAGTTCGTCGACGCCAGTACCGACTTTCGCCGACACCGGAACGAACGGCGTATCGCCACCCCAGTCTTCCGGGGTCACGCCGTGGGTCGCCAGCTCGCTGCGGATGCGATCGAGGTCGGCACCCGGCTTGTCGATCTTGTTCACCGCCACCACCAGCGGTACGCCGGCGGCCTGGGCGTGCTGGACCGCTTCGATGGTCTGTGGCATCACGCCGTCGTCGGCCGCGACCACCAGGATCACGATGTCGGTCGCCTTGGCACCACGGGCACGCATCGCGGTAAACGCGGCGTGGCCCGGGGTGTCGAGGAAGGTGACCATGCCGCGGTCGGTTTCCACGTGGTACGCACCGATGTGCTGGGTAATACCACCGGCTTCGCCAGCGGCCACCTTGGCACGACGGATGTAGTCGAGCAGCGAGGTCTTGCCGTGGTCAACGTGACCCATGACGGTCACGACTGGCGCGCGGGAGAATTCCTCACCTTCGAACTTCAGCGACTCGGCCAGGGAATCTTCCAGGGCGGTGTCGCTGACCAGGGTCACCTTGTGGCCCAGTTCCTCGGCAACCAGCTGGGCAGTTTCCTGGTCCAGAACCTGGTTGATCGTCGCCGGAGTACCCAGCTTGAACATGAACTTGATGATTTCGGCAGCCTTGACCGACATCTGCTGGGCCAGGTCGGCCACAGTGATGGTCTCGCCGATCTTCACGTCACGGACCACAGGACCGGTAGGGTTCTGGAAACCGTGAACGTTGCGTTTCTTCGGCTTGGCCTTGCCACCGCCGCGACCGCCACGACGGAAGCCATCGCTTTCCTCGTCGGTGGTACGTGGGGCAACACGAACGGCCGGAGCCTTTTCCTTGACCGAAGCGCGGTGCGGAGCGTTCTTGCGCTCGCCGTCGCCACGACGATTCTCGTCGCCACGGGACTTGTCGGAGCGACGCGGCTCTTCGCGCTTGCGCTCGGCAGCCGGCGCAGGCGCGGCAACCGGCGCTTCACGCACAGGCTCGTCGAGCTCGACCGGAGCGGCAACCGCTTCGACCACAGGCTCGACCACAGGGGCAGGCGCAGGCTGGCGACGCGCTTCTTCTTCGGCGCGACGCTTGGCTTCTTCTTCCGCCTTCTGACGGGCCGCATTTTCTACGGCGCGACGTTCTTCCTGCTCGCGCTTGCGCTCGGCTTCGATTTCTTCCGGGCTGCGCTGTACGAAGACTTTCTTCTTGCGTACTTCAACACTGATGCTCTTGCTGCCGGCAACACGCAGGGTACTGGTGGTTTTGCGCTGCAAGGTGATCTTGCGCGGTTCTTCCACTTTCGCCTTGTGGCTGCTCTTCAGGTGAGTCAGCAGCGACTGCTTCTCGCTGTCGCTCACATGTTCCTCGGCGGCGGTGTGCGGCAGACCTGCCTCACGCATCTGCTGCAACAGGCGCTCTACCGGTGTTTTGACCTCATCGGCCAGTTGTTTCACCGTGACTTGCGTCATGCACTTCTCTCCTCAGGCCGCGCCTAATTACTCGAACCAGTGGGCTCGGGCGGCCATGATCAACTTGCCGGCACGATCATCGTCGATGCCGTCGATGTCGAGCAGGTCGTCAATCGACTGCTCGGCCAGGTCTTCGCGGGTAATGACGCCGCGCACCGCCAGTTCCATCGCCAAATCCTTGTCCATACCCTCAAGCGAGAGCAGGTCTTCGGCCGGATGGGCGTCTGCCAGCTTTTCCTCTGTAGCGATGGCTTTGGTCAACAGGCGATCCTTGGCACGAGCGCGAAGCTCGTTGACGATTTCCTCGTCAAAGCCGTCGATGTTGAGCATCTCTTCCAACGGTACGTAGGCAATTTCTTCCAGGCTGGTGAAACCTTCATCGACCAGCACCTGTGCCAGCTCTTCGTCGACTTCCAGCTCGTCGATGAAGTTGCGCAGGATGTCACCGGTTTCTGCCTGTTGCTTAGCCTGGATGTCCGACTCGGTCATCACGTTCAGGGTCCAGCCGGTCAGCTGGCTGGCCAGACGCACGTTCTGACCGCCGCGGCCGATGGCCTGGGCCAGGTTGTCGGCACCCACGGCGATGTCCATCGCATGGGCGTCTTCGTCAACGATGATCGCCGCGACTTCAGCCGGCGACATGGCGTTGATGACGAACTGCGCCGGGTTGTCGTCCCACAGCACGATATCCACACGCTCGCCACCCAGCTCGCCGGAGACGGCCTGGACGCGCGAACCACGCATGCCGATGCACGCGCCCTGCGGGTCGATACGCTTGTCCTTGGAGCGGACAGCGATCTTGGCACGCGAACCCGGGTCACGGGACGCCGCCATCACCTCGATCAGCCCTTCGGCGATCTCGGGCACTTCGATACGGAACAGCTCGATCAGCATTTCCGGCGCGGTACGCGACAGGATCAGCTGAGGACCGCGGTTCTCGGTGCGGATTTCCTTGAGCAGTGCACGAACCCGTACACCGACGCGGAAAGTCTCGCGGGAAATGATGTCTTCACGCGCCAGCAGCGCCTCGGCGTTGTTGCCCAGGTCAACGATGACGTTGTCGCGGGTGACCTTCTTCACGGTACCGGAGATGATTTCGCCCAGGCGCTCGCGGTAGGCATCGACCACCTGCGCACGCTCGGCTTCGCGAACCTTCTGCACAATGACTTGCTTGGCGGTCTGGGCAGCGATGCGACCGAACTCGATGGACTCGATCTTCTCCTCGACGACATCGCCAACCTTGGCACCCGGATGGGTCAGAGCCACCTTGCTTGGCCAGGTCTCGATCGCCGGATCGTCAAGATCGGCTTCCTCGACCACAGTCCAACGACGGAAAGTCTCATAGGAACCGGTGTGGCGGTTGATTTCCACACGCAGGTCAACTTCGTCTTCAAAGCGTTTCTTGGTAGCAGTCGCCAGAGCAATCTCCAGCGCCTCAAAAATCACGCCTGCCGGTACACCCTTTTCATTGGATACCGACTCAACAACCAGCAATACTTCTTTGCTCATCGTACGCCTCGCCTTTCGCAAGCCATTGGATCCGCGGGATCCGCGTCTCAGTCAAAACTGGGAATAATGTTGGCCTTGTCGATCAAATCGATCGGCAACAGGAACTCGTGGTCATCTACCTGCACCACGACGTCCTGCTCTTCCACTCCACGCAGAAGGCCCTGAAAGTTGCGTCGTCCCTCGAAAGGCGAGCGCAGCCTTATTTTCACTTGTTCGCCGGCATGCGAGGCAAACTGTTCAAGGGTGAACAGCGGGCGTTCCATGCCAGGAGAGGAAACTTCAAGGGTGTATTCAGTGGAAATCGGATCTTCGACATCCAGCACGCCACTGATCTGGCGACTGACGATGGCGCAGTCATCCACCAGAACACCACCCTCTTTATCGATATAAACGCGCAACACGGAATGGCGGCCTTGAGCGGAAAACTCGATACCCCAGCATTCATAGCCCAGGGCCACGACCACCGGGGCCAGCAAGGCCTGCAACTGTTCTAGCTTGCTCGACACCTGAACCCCCTCGTGCATGATGTGCATGCGATTTAAGAAAACAAAAAATGGGCGAATCGCCCATCCCTGAAATGCCGTCGAAATGCGGCATCGATTGTGTCCAGCTAACAAAAAGCCCCTGAAAAGGGGCTCCGCTAAAACTGGTTGCGGGGGCCGGATTTGAACCGACGACCTTCGGGTTATGAGCCCGACGAGCTACCAGGCTGCTCCACCCCGCGACAAAGCTGGGGCAAAAGTATACGACTGATCCCTTTTTGGGTCAATGTAACCTTCCACCTACAAGAAAGCCCGCAACAGCGGGCTCTCCTGATAATTGGTACCGAGAAGGGGACTCGAACCCCTACACCCTATGGGCACAACCACCTCAAGGTTGCGTGTCTACCAATTCCACCACCTCGGCAATACAACGTTTACAGCATGAAACCCGTTTTACTTCTGCTCTGGAGCCTGAGGTACATCGCCTGCCGGAGTGGCCGACTTCTGCTCCTGGAGCACCGGTACATCATCAGATGCCGGCTTTTGCTTTGGTGCTTCCAACACTGCCGGGCTTGGCAGACCTGCTTGAGTCAGCTGGTGAGCTTTCTCTTTAGCAAAGTATCCTAACCCTAAGCTGGTTATGAAGAAACCTGCGGCAAGTATAGCAGTAAACTTACTAAGAAAGGTAGAGGAACCTTGGCTTCCGAACACAGTATTTGAAGCACCTGCGCCGAAAGATGCACCAGCTTCCGCACCTTTACCCTGTTGCAGCAGTACGAGAGCAACAACCCCCAGTGCAGCCAACAGATGAAGAACGACTACGATCGTTTCCAGCATTTCTCAGTTTCCCGCAGCGCGACAAATCGCACCGAATTCATCTGCATTCAGGGAAGCCCCACCAATGAGCCCCCCATCGATATCCGGCATGCCGAACAGTTCGACCGCATTGGCCGCCTTCACGCTGCCGCCGTACAGAAGCCGCACACCTTGAGCGACTTCGGAATTCTCTGCCGCCAACTGCGCGCGAATGGCTGCATGCACATCCTGCGCCTGTTGCGGCGAAGCTGTCAGCCCGGTACCAATGGCCCAGACCGGCTCGTAAGCGATGACAGCCTTGGCAAAAGCACCGACACCCAACTCTTCGATGATGCTGCCCAACTGACGCGAAACCACTTCCAGCGTCTTGCCGGCTTCACGCTGCGCCTGGGTTTCCCCTACACACAGCACCGGAATCAGCCCGCAAGCCTGCGCTGCCGCAAACTTGCGATTGAGCATCCGATCGGTCTCGCCCATTATCTGGCGACGCTCAGAGTGCCCAACCAGCACCAGGGAACAACCTGCATCGACCAACTGGCTCGGTGCGATCTCACCTGTCAAGGCGCCTTGCATGGATTCCACTGCAGAGTTCTGCGCGCCGACCGAAATCGACTTGCCCTTCAAACCATCGACCACTTGGGTGATATGCAAGCAAGGCGGGAATACCGCAACATCAACACCGCTCGGCAGGGCCAGATTCCGCAGCCCCTTGATCAGCTCAGCGACGCTGGCGCGGGTACCGTGCATTTTCCAGTTACCAGCTACCAGGGGGCGACGCATGCTCTACCTCGCGGGTTAAAGTGGGCGCAGATATTACCCAACCAGATCATCACTGGCAAGCCAAATTCAGGCACAAACTTCAGCAACCAGTTTTGCCAGCCCTTCGGCATGCCCACGAACGGACGCTTCGTCCTCGCCTTCGACCATCACACGCACCAGCGGCTCGGTCCCCGACTTGCGCAGCAGTACCCGACCACGACCGTTCATGGCCTCGGTGACACGCTCGCATTCGGCAACCACCTGCGGGTGCTTGACCGGGTCGACACCGCCGCCGAAACGCACGTTGACCAGCACCTGTGGGCATTTGCGCACGACCTGGCGCGCCTCGGCCAGGGTCTCGCCACGACGACGCAACGCCAGCAGCACCTGCAGCGCCGCAATGATCGCGTCACCCGTGGTGTTGTGATTCAGGCACAGGATATGCCCCGAGTTCTCGCCACCGACCAGCCAGTCGCGCTCGAGCAGTTCGGCGATCACATAACGGTCGCCGACATTGGCGCGCACGAACGGAATATCCAGCTCCTTCAGCGCCAGTTCCATTCCGAGGTTGCTCATCAGAGTGCCAACCACGCCACCGTTGAGCTTGCCGCGCTCGGCCAGGTCACGGGCAATGATGAACACCAGTTCATCGCCATCGACCACCGTACCGGTGTGATCGACCATCAGCACCCGGTCGCCATCACCGTCGAAGGCGATGCCGAGGTCAGCCTGCTCGGCCAGCACCGCGGCCTGCAACGGCTTGATGTGGGTCGAGCCGCAGTTGTCGTTGATGTTCAGCCCGTTGGGCTGCACCGACAGCGCGGTGACCTGCGCGCCCAGCTCGCGGAAAACGCTGGGCGCCACCTTGTAGGTCGCACCGTGGGCGCAATCGAGCACAATCTTCAGGTTGGACAGCTTGGTGCCGGTCGGCACGCTGCCCTTGCAGAATTCGATGTAGCGACCGGCCGCGTCGTTGATCCGCGAAACCTTGCCGAGCTTTTCCGATTCGACCACGGTCATCGGCGCATCGAGCAGTTCCTCGATCATCAGCTCGACTTCATCCGGCAGCTTGGTGCCTTCGCCGGAGAAGAACTTGATGCCGTTGTCGTCATGGGGGTTGTGCGAAGCACTGATGACGATCCCCGCCTCGGCGTGGAACGTACGGGTCAGGTAGGCGATGGCCGGGGTCGGCATCGGCCCCAGCAGCATCACGTCGGCGCCCGCCGCGGAGAGACCGGCCTCCAGGGCGGATTCGAACATGTAGCCGGAGATCCGGGTGTCCTTGCCAACCAGGACGCGACAGGTGCCCTGCTTGCGGAACGCCATACCGGCGGCCCAGCCCAGCTTGAGCATGAAATCAGGGGTGATCGGATACTGTCCGACGCGGCCCCGAATACCGTCGGTGCCGAAATATTTCTTCTTCATACGTGCTCCATCGTTCTTATTCGGCAGCTTCGACCGCAGCGAGCATCTTGACCACGTCGGCCGTTTCGGCCACATCGTGGACGCGCAGGATCCGCGCGCCCTTGCTCATCGCCAACGCCGCCAGGGCCAGGCTGCCATACAGGCGCTCACCCACCGGTCGCCCCAGTGTCAGGCCTATCATGCTCTTTCGCGAAACACCCACCAACAGCGGCCGACCCAGCACGTGCAACTGCTCCATATGCTTGAACAGGCTCAGGTTGTGCTCCAGGGTTTTCGCAAAGCCGAATCCTGGGTCCAGGACAATCCGCTCGGCAGGAATTCCCGCGGCTTCACAATCACGCATACGCTCGACGAGAAACGCCTGCACTTGCTGCGTGACGTTGTCGTAGTGCGGGTTGTCCTGCATGTCGCCAGGTTCGCCGAGCATGTGCATCAGGCACACCGGCAAACCGGTAGCCGCCGCCGCGTCCAGGGCACCGTCGCGCTGCAGCGAGCGTACGTCGTTGATCAGGCCGGCACCGAGACGCGCGGTTTCACGCATCACCGCCGGCGTCGAGGTGTCGACCGAGATGATCACATCCAGCTCACGGTGGATGCGCTCGACGATCGGCGCCACCCGCTCCAGTTCTTCCAGCGGCGAAACGACCCGCGCACCCGGCCGGGTCGATTCACCACCGACATCGATCAGCGTAGCACCGGCCTGGACCATGCCTTCGGCATGCCGTAACGCTGCGTCCAGCTGACTGAAGCGCCCGCCATCGGAAAAGGAATCGGGGGTAACGTTGAGAATGCCCATGACATGCGTCCGGGCCAAATCAAGAACCCGGTTGCCGCAAGGCAACCGGGTCGAGGACTGAACAGAAGTCATTTCAAACCTTAGTGATCAGCCGCAGGGCCGCCAATCGGAGCTTCAGGACGCTCGTTCTTCACCACCGGAGGCGTGGTGCCCGAAGAGCCCGAACCACCCCAGTCACGCGGCTCGCGTGGAGTACGACCGGCCATGATGTCGTCGATCTGGTCGGCATCGATGGTCTCGTACTTCATCAGCGCATCGGCCATGGCGTCAAGCTTGTCGCGGTTGTCGGTGAGGATCTGCTTGGCCGTGCCATAGCACTGGTCAATGATGCTGCGCACCTCGGAGTCGATCAGCTTGGCCGTCTCGCCGGAGAAGCTGGCGTTCTGGCCACCACCGCCACGACCCAGGAACACTTCCTGATCTTCCTCGGCATACATCAGCGGGCCAAGCTTCTCGGACAGGCCCCACTTGGTGACCATGTTCCGGGCAATCTGGCTGGCGCGCATGATGTCGTTGGAGGCACCGGTGGTCACACCGTCGAAGCCCAGGGTCATCTCCTCGGCGATACGACCGCCGTACAGCGAGCAGATCTGGCTGATCAGCGCGCGCTTGGACAGGCTGTAGCGATCCTCTTCCGGCAGGAACATGGTCACACCCAGCGCGCGACCGCGCGGAATGATCGAGACCTTGTACACCGGGTCATGCTCGGGCACCAGACGGCCGACGATGGCGTGACCGGCTTCGTGATACGCGGTGTTCTGCTTTTCCTTCTCGGACATGACCATGGTCTTGCGCTCGGCGCCCATCATGATCTTGTCCTTGGCCAGCTCGAACTCCTTCATTTCGACGATGCGCTTGCTGGCGCGGGCGGCGAACAGGGAGGCCTCGTTGACCAGGTTGGCCAGGTCGGCACCGGAGAAACCCGGGGTACCACGGGCAATCACGGCAGGCGCGACGTCGTCACCGACCGGCACCTTGCGGATATGCACCTTGAGAATCTGCTCGCGACCGCGGATATCCGGCAGGCCGACCACCACCTGGCGGTCGAAACGGCCGGGACGCAGCAGCGCCGGGTCGAGCACGTCGGGACGGTTGGTCGCGGCGATGACGATGATGCCGTCATTCATTTCGAAACCATCCATCTCCACCAGCAACTGGTTGAGGGTCTGTTCGCGCTCGTCGTGACCGCCACCCATGCCGGCGCCACGATGGCGACCCACGGCGTCGATCTCGTCGATGAAAATGATGCACGGTGCGTGTTTCTTTGCCTGCTCGAACATGTCGCGCACGCGGCTGGCACCCACACCGACGAACATTTCGACGAAGTCGGAACCGGAAATGGTGAAGAACGGTACTTTCGCCTCACCGGCGATGGCCTTGGCCAGCAGGGTCTTACCGGTACCCGGAGGGCCGACCATCAGCACGCCGCGGGGAATACGACCGCCCAGACGCTGGAACTTGCCCGGATCACGCAGGAACTCGACCAGCTCGCCAACCTCTTCCTTGGCCTCGTCGCAACCGGCGACGTCGGCCAGGGTGGTTTTCACCTGGTCTTCGGACAGCAGGCGCGCCTTGCTCTTGCCGAAACTCATCGGCCCGCCCTTGCCGCCCGCACCGCCCTGCATCTGGCGCATGAAGAACATGAACACCGCGATGATCACCAGGATCGGGAAACTGGCCACCAGCAACTGGGTCCAGATGCTCTGCTGCTCAGGCTGCTTGCCTTCGATCACGACGTGGTTGTCGACCAGGTCGCCGATCAGGCCGTTGTCCTGGATCGCCGGACGAATGGTCTTGAAGCTGTCGCCATCGTTGCGCTTGCCGGTGATCACATAGCCATCCACGGCGACACGCTCGACCTTGCCGTCCTTGACCTGCTGGATGAAGTCGGAATAGTTGAGGGTCTGTGGCTCGTTAGGGCTGGAGAAGTTGTTCATCACCGTCACCAGGACGGCTGCGATGATCAACCACAGGATCAGATTCTTTGCCATATCGTTCAATTAAGTGCCCTCTGAAGCCAGCTCCGCTTGTGGCGCGCGCTTCGCATGAAATTCACCGGCGTAACTTACTACATTACCTACAGCTGCGCAGGAGCCGTCTGTAACCCTTTGTGAAACATTGACTACACAATATTCGCTTATGTTCACGAGGCGAAATGCGAATTTCCTATTGCCCAGCCCAAAAAACCTATTACTCGGTATCGCGTCCGCGGAAACCACGCCCCAGCAGGTACTGCTCGCGGGAACGATCGCGGGACGAACTCGGCTTGCGCATCTGCACCTTCTCGAACATCTTGCGCACGTTCTTGTGGTACTCGTCGAAGCCTTCGCCCTGGAAGATCTTGATCAGAAAATCACCACCAGGGCGCAACACACGCCCCGCCAGGTCCAGCGCCAGCTCGCAAAGGAACATCGAGCGCGGCATATCCACAGCGGGCGTACCACTCATATTGGGGGCCATATCGGAAATCACAAGGTCCACCTCGGAATTTCCGACCGCCTCGAGGATTTGCGCCAGCACGGCGTCCTCGGTGAAGTCGCCCTTGATGAAGGTCACGTCGGGAATGGCGTCCATATCCAGGATATCGGAGGCGATCAGGCGACCCTGGCCACCAATCAGACGACTGGTCACCTGCGACCAGCCACCCGGCGCCGCGCCGAGGTCGATCACGCTCATGCCCGGACGGATCAGCCGGTCCTTCTCCTGGATCTCCAGCAGCTTGTAGCTGGCACGGGAACGATAGCCGTCCTTTTGCGCCATTTTGACGAATGGGTCGTTGAAATGCTCTTTCAGCCAGTTATGGCTGGTCTTGGAACGGGCCACGGGCCACCTCGAAAAATAGATTAACTGGGCGGTCCCGGACTCGCTCGGGTAAACTAGCCGCCATTTTTTTACCAGATCAGACGCAGGGGTCAGATTATGCCGCTCACTCAAGAGCAGAAGAAACAGTACAAATCCATTGGCCACCATCTGAAACCAGTATTGACTGTGGCTGACAACGGTTTGACTGAAGGTGTGCTAGCCGAACTCGAGCGCGCCCTGAACGACCACGAGCTGATCAAGGTCAAGCTCAACATCCTCGATCGCGAGCAACGCCAGGCGCACATCGCGGAACTGTGCAAGGTCGGCAAGGCGGACCTGGTTCAGGTCATCGGCAAGATGGCACTGATTTATCGCCGCAACTTCGACGTCAACAAGCAACTGTCGAACGTTCACCGCTACAAGTGATACCCGGCAGGGTCAAGGGTACGCTTCGCGTGCCCTGCCACCCTCGCCCGGCACGGGCTGCAGCACCAGCACCAGGCCGGACAGGCCGAGCACCAGGTAACTGAACAACTGCCAGCGCAAGGCTTGCGGCTGCCAGTAACGCACCGCGAAATACATCGCGCACGCATACCAGCCCATCAACAGCAATTGCCCACGGGTATCGCGCCACAGGCTCGACCGACCTTCGGCAAAAACCAGCACCAGGACCTGCACGGTCACGCAGACCACTGCAAATCCCACCAACAGGACGCCCAACTGAGCACCGATCTCCTCGATCAGCAACGGAGCCAGGCCGATTTGCGCAAGGACCGGCAACAGTCCCACATGCAATAACCACAAGCCGCCGACCCAGAGCATCTGGGCCAGCTGCCAGAGCATGGCGCCCGCGCGTAGCGGGCGTCTGCGCTCAGATGTGACGGACTGCGACAATCTCGTACTCGATCACGCCACCAGGCGTCTTGACGGTCACGACATCGCCTTCTTCCTTGGCGATCAGGGCACGGGCGATGGGGGAAACCACCGAGATCTTGCCCTGTTTGATGTCAGCTTCATCCTCACCCACGATGTGATAGGTCACGCTCTCGTCGGTCTCGACGTTGGCGATCTCCACCGTGGTGCCGAAAATCACCTTGCCGGTGTGCGGAATAGTCGTGACATCGATGATCACCGCGTTCTGCAGACGACCTTCGATATCGCGGATCCGCGCCTCGACCATACCCTGCTGCTCGCGGGCAGCATGGTATTCGGCGTTTTCCTTCAGGTCACCCAACTCGCGGGCCGTGCCGATGTCCTGGCTCAGCTTGGGACGGACGACCTTGGTCAGGTGAGCGTGCTCATCTTCCAGGGCTTTGGCACCCTGAACAGTCATGGGGTACTTGGTTATGCTCATGCCTTCAATCCTGCGTGTAGATCCTGCAAGCGACGCACGGTCTTCTCGGGACCGAACTTGAGCGCTTCGCAGATGGCTTCGCCAGCAGCAATGGTGGTTGTGCAGTAGATCTTGTGCTGCAGCGCGTTACGACGAATGGAGTACGAGTCGGCAATCGACTGGCGACCTTCGGTCGTGTTGATGATCAGGGTGACTTCGTCATTCTTGATCATGTCCACGACGTGCGGACGGCCTTCGGTCACCTTGTTGACCCGGCGCACTTTCAGGCCTGCCGCCTCGATCACCTTGGCAGTACCGGCGGTCGCCACCACTTCGAAGCCCAAGTTGATCAGATCACGGGCCACGCCTGCAACCAGTGGCTTGTCGTCGTCACGCACGCTGATGAACGCGGTACCGCCGGTCGGCAGCACTTCGCTGGCCCCCATCTGCGCCTTGGCGAAAGCTTCGCCGAAGGTATCGCCGACACCCATCACCTCACCGGTGGACTTCATCTCAGGGCCGAGGATCGGGTCGACGCCTGGGAATTTGGCGAATGGGAACACCGCCTCTTTCACACTGTAGAAGTTCGGGATGATTTCCTTGGTGAAGCCCAGTTCCTTCAGGGTCTTACCAGCCATCACGCGGGCGGCGATCATGGCCAGGGACACACCGATGCACTTCGACACGAACGGCACGGTACGCGAGGCACGCGGGTTCACTTCGATGACGTAGATGTCCTCGCCCTGCAGGGCCAGTTGCACGTTCATCAGACCGACCACGCCCAGTTCCAGGGCCATTTTCTTGACCTGTTCGCGCATCTCGTCCTGGATGTGCGCCGGCAGCGAGTACGGTGGCAGCGAGCACGCGGAGTCACCGGAGTGAACGCCGGCCTGCTCGATGTGCTGCATGATCGCGCCGATCACCACGTCGGTGCCGTCGCTGACCGCGTCCACATCCATCTCGATGGCGCAGTTGAGGAAGTGGTCGAGCAGGACCGGGCTGTCGTTCGACACCTGGACCGCTTCACGCAGGTAGCGCTTGAGCTCTTCCTCTTTGTAGACGATTTCCATCGCCCGGCCGCCCAGCACGTAGGACGGACGCACCACCAGCGGATAGCCGATCCTGCTGGCCGCACGCACGGCTTCGTCTTCGCTACGCACGGTGGCATTCGGCGGCTGACGCAGGTTCAGGCGCTCGACCATCTGCTGGAAGCGCTCACGGTCTTCGGCACGGTCGATGGCGTCGGGGCTGGTGCCGATGATCGGTACGCCGGCCGCTTCCAGGGCACGCGCCAGTTTCAGCGGAGTCTGGCCGCCGTACTGGACGATCACGCCTTTGGGCTTCTCGACGCGGACGATTTCCAGCACGTCTTCCAGGGTCACCGGCTCGAAGTACAGGCGATCGGAGGTGTCGTAGTCGGTGGAAACGGTTTCCGGGTTGCAGTTGACCATGATGGTCTCGTAGCCGTCATCGCGCAGCGCCAGTGCCGCGTGCACGCAGCAGTAGTCGAACTCGATGCCCTGACCGATACGGTTCGGGCCGCCACCCAGGATGATGATCTTGTCGCGGGTCGATGGGTTGGCCTCGCACTCTTCCTCATAGGTCGAGTACAGGTAGGCGGTGTCGGTGGCGAACTCGGCCGCGCAGGTGTCGACGCGCTTGTAGACCGGGAACACTTCCAGCTTCTGGCGGTGGGTACGCAGGTTCTTCTCGGTCACGCCCAGCAGCTTGGCCAGACGCTGGTCGGAGAAGCCCTTGCGCTTGAGGCGGAACATCAGGTCACGGTCGATGGCGGCCATGCCCAGGGTCTTGACGCGCTCTTCTTCCTTGACCAGGTCCTCGATCTGCACCAGGAACCAGGGGTCGATCATGTTCATGCCGAAGATTTCTTCGACGCTCAGACCGGCGCGGAAGGCGTCCGCCACGTACCAGATACGCTCGGCGCCCGGCACGGTCAGTTCGCGCTTGAGCACGCTCATGCTTTCCGGATTGCTCAGGTCGACTTTCTCGTCCAGGCCGCAGACGCCCACTTCCAGGCCGCGCAGGGCTTTCTGCAGGGACTCCTGGAAGGTCCGGCCGATGGCCATGACTTCACCCACCGACTTCATCTGGGTGGTCAGGCGCGCATCGGCCTGGCCGAATTTTTCGAAGGCGAAGCGTGGCAGCTTGGTGACGACGTAGTCGATCGACGGCTCGAAGGACGCCGGGGTCTTGCCGCCGGTGATGTCGTTCGACAGTTCGTCCAGGGTGTAGCCCACAGCCAGCTTGGCGGCGACCTTGGCGATCGGGAAGCCGGTGGCCTTCGAAGCCAGCGCCGAGGAACGCGAAACCCGCGGGTTCATCTCGATGACGACCATGCGGCCGGTGTTTGGGCAGATACCGAACTGCACGTTGGAACCACCGGTTTCCACGCCGATCTCGCGCAGTACCGCCAGGGAGGCGTTACGCAGGATCTGGTATTCCTTGTCGGTCAGGGTCTGGGCCGGCGCCACGGTGATCGAGTCACCGGTGTGCACGCCCATCGGGTCGAAGTTCTCGATGGAGCAGACGATGATGCAGTTGTCCTTTTTGTCGCGGACAACTTCCATTTCGTATTCTTTCCAGCCGATCAGCGATTCGTCGATCAGCAGTTCCTTGGTCGGCGACAGGTCCAGGCCACGGGCACAGATTTCTTCGAACTCTTCACGGTTGTAGGCGATGCCGCCACCGGTGCCGCCCATGGTGAAGGACGGACGGATGATGCACGGGAAGCCGAGCTTCTCGAGGACCGCATTGGCCTCTTCCATGCTGTGGGCGATACCGGAACGCGGGCATTCCAGGCCGATGGATTTCATCGCCTTGTCGAAACGCGAACGGTCTTCGGCCTTGTCGATGGTGTCGGCGTTGGCGCCGATCATCTCCACGCCGAACTTCTCCAGCACGCCTTCGCGCTCCAGGTCCAGGGCGCAGTTCAGGGCGGTCTGGCCACCCATGGTTGGCAGCAGGGCGTCCGGACGCTCCTTCTCGATGATCTTGGCCACGGTGCGCCACTTGATCGGCTCGATGTAGGTCGCATCCGCCATGGCCGGGTCGGTCATGATGGTCGCCGGGTTGGAGTTCACCAGGATGACGCGGTAGCCCTCTTCGCGCAGGGCTTTACAGGCCTGGGCGCCGGAGTAGTCGAATTCGCAGGCCTGGCCGATGACGATCGGGCCGGCACCGAGAATCAGGATGCTTTTAATGTCTGTACGTTTTGGCATGGGTTTGTCACTCAAATCCGCGGGTCAGTCGGCAAGCCGTTGAACAATCCTTGAAGTTGCCGAGGGGGCCTCCGCGTGGCGGGGCCGCCCTGGGCGTTCAGGCAATCAACGACGCTTGGCCATCTCATTGATGAAGCGATCGAACAGCGGTGCCACGTCGTTCGGGCCCGGGCTGGCTTCAGGGTGGCCCTGGAAGCTGAACGCGCTCTTGTCGGTGCGCTCGATGCCTTGCAGCGAGCCGTCGAACAGCGACTTGTGGATAGCCCGGACATTGCCTGGCAGGGTCGCTTCGTCCACGGCGAAACCGTGGTTCTGGCTGGTGATCATGACGACACCGGTGTCCAGGTCCTGTACCGGGTGGTTGGCACCGTGGTGGCCGTGCCCCATCTTGATGGTCTTGGCACCGGAGGCCAGGGCCAGCAGTTGGTGACCCAGGCAGATGCCGAACACCGGAATGTCGGTTTCCAGGATTTCCTTGATGGCCTGGATCGCATAGTCGCAAGGCTCCGGATCGCCAGGGCCGTTGGACAGGAACACGCCATCCGGGTTGAGGGCCAGGGCTTCGCTGGCAGGCGCCTGGGCCGGCAGCACGGTGACGCGGCAGCCGCGCTCGACCAGCATGCGCAGGATGTTCGACTTGATGCCGTAGTCGTAGGCCACGACGTGGTAAGGCAGGTCGGCGGCATCGATGGTCGCGTGACTGTCGGTCTTCAGTTCCCAGACGGTCGAACGCCACTCGTAGGCTTCCCTGGTGCTGACGACTTTCGCCAGGTCCATGCCCTTCAGGCCCGGGAAGCCGCGCGCTGCGGCGATGGCCGCTTCCTCGGTGATGTTGTCACCGGCCAGGATGCAGCCGTTCTGCGAGCCTTTTTCACGCAGGATGCGGGTCAGGCGACGGGTGTCGATACCGGCGATGGCCACGACATTGTTGGCCTTCAGGTAGTCAGACAGGGACAGGGTGTTACGCCAGTTGCTCGCCACCAGCGGCAAGTCGCGGATGACCAGGCCGGCCGACCATACACGGTTGGACTCGGCGTCTTGCGGCGTAGTGCCGGTGTTGCCGATGTGCGGATAGGTCAGGGTAACGATCTGTTGGGCGTAGGAAGGATCGGTAAGGATTTCCTGATAGCCGGTCATTGCGGTGTTGAACACCACCTCACCAACGGTCTGGCCGTCGGCTCCAATGGCTTCGCCGCGAAAAATGCTGCCATCAGCAAGGGCAAGTATGGCTGGCTTAGTCAAGAAGACCTCCCGTAAATAAAGCCTGAAAGGGCGATCGCAGGTTGTAAAAAAGCGGAGTGACGTATGGACACGTCACCCCGCTTCTTTCACTGAATTATTCTGCGCGCTTTTAGTGGACACACTAAAGCTGTAGCTTACAGAAAAATGCTTTTTTAATCCACCGCTAATGAGCCTTGAAGGCCAGGAAATGCGACAGGACGTCGCCAAGCGGTTTGAGGGGCATGCGCCCGCTCCTGTCGCACCCCTGCCGGAGCGCGGCTTGCCCGCGAAAGCGACCCCGAGGCCGCTAAAAGCTTCGCGGGCAAGCCCTGCTCCTACAAGAACGAGGCGCACCAGAAACAGGTGTCCGCCCTGACATCAATGCAGGTCGAGCACATCCTGCATGTCGTACAGCCCGGCCGCCTTGCCATCCAGCCACAGCGCCGCACGCACGGCTCCCTTGGCGAACGTCATGCGGCTCGAGGCCTTGTGGGTGATTTCCAGGCGCTCACCCTCGGTCGCAAACAAGACGGTGTGATCGCCCACCACGTCACCACCGCGCACGGTGGCAAAGCCGATGGTGTCACGCGCCCGCGCACCGACATGACCTTCACGCCCATAGACCGCGACCTTTTGCAGGTCACGCTCCAGCGTATCGGCAATCACCTCGCCCATGCGCATGGCCGTCCCGGAAGGCGAGTCGACCTTGTGCCGGTGATGGGTCTCGATGATCTCGATGTCCGCATCCTCGCCCAGCACCCGGGCGGTCAGTTCCAGCAGTTTCAGCGACAGGTTGACGCCCACGCTGAAGTTGGCGGCGAAGACGATCGGAATGTCCTTGCCCGCCTCCACCAGCAACTGTTTCTGCTCGCCCGTCAGGCCAGTGGTACCGATGACCATGGCCTTGCCGGCCTTGCGGCAGAACGCCAGGTTCTTCAGCATCACTTCCGGCAGGGTGAAGTCGATCAATACATCGAACTCTTGCGCCACCTTTTCCAGGGTATCGGACAACGGCACGCCGATACGCCCCAGGGAAGCCAGCTCACCAGCATCGGCGCCGACCAGCGAACTGCCCGGACGCACCACGGCCGCCGTCAGGCCGGCAACCGGCACCTGCTGCTGTACCGCCTCGACCAGGATCTTGCCCATGCGCCCTGCGGCACCCATCACAGCTATACGTCGCATAAACGCTCCTTACAGGTCGCCGAAGAAGCGCTTCATGCCCTCGAACCAACCGCTGGCCTTGGGCGAATGGGAGCTGTCGACATCCAGCGAAGCGCGGAATTCTTCCAGCAGCTCGCGCTGACGACGGCTCAGGTTCACGGGCGTCTCGACGGCCACGCGGCACATCAGGTCGCCCGCCCCACCGCCACGCACCGGCGCCACACCCTTGCCGCGCAGACGGAACTGCTTGCCGGTCTGGGTGCCTTCCGGAATCTTCAGCTTGACCCGGCCATCGAGGGTCGGCACTTCCAGCTCGCCCCCCAGGGCCGCATCGACGAAGCTGATCGGCACTTCGCAGTACAGATGCTTGCCGTCGCGCTGGAAGATATCGTGCTCACGCACGTTGATCACCACATACAGGTCGCCGGTCGGACCACCCTGGGTGCCCGCCTCGCCCTCGCCGGACAGGCGAATACGATCGCCGGTATCGACGCCCGACGGCACCTTGACCGACAGCGTCTTGTACTCTTCGACACGGCCCTGGCCATGGCAGGAGTCGCACGGATCGGAAATGATCTTGCCCTGGCCATGGCAACGCGGGCAGGTCTGCTGCACCGAGAAGAAGCCCTGCTGCATGCGCACCTGGCCGATACCGCCACAGGTCGGACAGGTCACCGGCGAAGAACCCTTCTTCGCGCCGGAACCGTCGCACGGCTTGCAGTTGACCAGTGTCGGCACACGGATATTCACGGTGGTCCCGCGCACCGCTTCTTCCAGGTTCAGTTCCAGGGTGTAGCGCAGGTCACTGCCGCGCTGGGCGCCACCACGGGAACCGCCGCGACCGCCACCAAAGAAATCGCTGAACACATCGCCGAAGATGTCGGAGAAGTTCTGCCCACCGAAACCGGCACCGCCGCCACCCATGCTCGGGTCGACGCCGGCATGGCCGTACTGATCGTAAGCGGCCCGCTTGCTGGAATCGGACAGAACCTCGTAGGCCTCGTTGGCCTCCTTGAATTTCTCTTCCGCGGCCTTGTCATCCGGGTTGCGGTCCGGGTGATATTTCATCGCAAGACGACGATAAGCCTTTTTCAGCTCCGCCTCGCTGGAGCCACGCTCGACCCCCAATACCTCGTAATAGTCACGCTTTGCCATAAATTGCCCCTGAGGCCAGCACCCGAGCGTAGTCGCATGCTGTAAAAATTTGCGTACTCCAGACACGCCAACGCGGGAGCAAGCTCCCGCGCGGCGACATCCTACCAGTCACCGCGCAAACGCAGTCAACCGGCCGACCAACAAGCAGAATTACTTGTGGTCTTTGACTTCTTCGAACTCGGCGTCGACGACGTCGTCCTTGTGCGCTTCTTCCTGGGCAGGCTGCGCACCGGCTTCAGGCTTGGCGCCCTGCTCGGCGTACATCTTCTGCGCCACAGGTGCGGAGACCTTGGACAGCTCCTCGACCTTGGCGTCGATGGCTGCCTTGTCGTCGCCCTTCACGGCGGCTTCCAGGGCAACCACGGCGGCTTCGATCGCGGTCTTCTCTTCCGCGGTCACCTTGTCACCGGCGTCAGCGACCATCTTGCGAGTCGAGTGAACCAGCGCATCACCCTGGTTACGGGCAGCGGCCAGCTCTTCGAACTTGCGGTCTTCCTCGGCGTTCAGCTCGGCGTCGCGCACCATTTGCTGGATTTCTTCATCCGACAGGCCGGAGTTGGCCTTGATGGTGATCTTCTGCTCCTTGCCGGTAGCCTTGTCCTTCGCGCCGACGTGCAGGATGCCGTTGGCGTCGATGTCGAAGGTCACTTCGATCTGCGGCACGCCACGTGGCGCTGGCGGGATCTCGGACAGGTCGAACTTGCCCAGCGACTTGTTCTGCGCGGCCTGCTTGCGCTCACCCTGCAGCACGTGGATGGTCACGGCGCTCTGGTTGTCGTCGGCAGTCGAGAACACTTGCGACTTCTTGGTCGGAATAGTGGTGTTCTTCTCGATCAGCGCGGTCATCACGCCACCCATGGTTTCGATACCCAGGGTCAGCGGGCTGACGTCCAGCAGCAGCACGTCCTTCACGTCACCGGCCAGTACGGCGCCCTGGATCGCAGCACCCATGGCAACGGCTTCGTCAGGGTTGACGTCCTTGCGTGGTTCCTTGCCGAAGAAATCGGTCACGGCCTTCTGCACCAGCGGCATACGGGTCTGACCGCCGACCAGGATCACGTCGTTGATCGAACCGACGTCGATACCGGCGTCTTTCAGAGCGATGCGGCAAGGCTCGATGGTGCGCTGAACCAGGTCTTCCACCAGCGCTTCCAGCTTGGCGCGGGAGATCTTCACGTTCAGGTGCTTCGGACCGGTGGCGTCAGCCGTGATGTACGGCAGGTTGACGTCGGTCGACTGCGAGGACGACAGCTCGATCTTGGCCTTTTCTGCAGCTTCCTTCAGGCGCTGCATCGCCAGCGGGTCACCCTTGAGGTTCATGCCGCTTTCTTTCTTGAATTCGTCGACGAGGTAGTCGATCAGACGGATGTCGAAGTCTTCACCACCGAGGAAGGTGTCACCGTTGGTGGCCAGCACTTCGAACTGGTGCTCGCCATCGACTTCGGCGATCTCGATCACGGAAACGTCGAAGGTACCACCACCCAGGTCATAAACGATGACGGTGTGGTCGCCCTTGGCCTTGTCCATGCCGTAGGCCAGTGCAGCCGCAGTAGGTTCGTTGATGATGCGCTTGACGTCCAGACCGGCGATACGGCCGGCGTCTTTGGTAGCCTGACGCTGGCTGTCGTTGAAGTAGGCCGGAACGGTGATCACCGCTTCGGTCACGGCCTCGCCGAGGTAGTCTTCGGCGGTCTTCTTCATCTTCTTCAGGATTTCAGCCGAAATCTGTGGCGGAGCCATCTTCTGGCCGTTCACTTCAACCCAGGCGTCACCGTTGTCGGCCTTGGCGATCTTGTACGGAACCATCTTGATGTCTTTCTGTACGACTTCTTCGTCGAACTTGCGACCGATCAGACGCTTCACCGCGTACAGGGTGTTGTGCGGGTTGGTTACAGCCTGACGCTTGGCCGACTGGCCAACCAGGGTTTCGCCATCGTTGGCGTATGCAATGATCGACGGCGTGGTGCGAGCGCCTTCGGCGTTCTCGATCACCTTGACGTTGCCGTTTTCCAGAATGGAGACGCAGGAGTTGGTAGTCCCCAGGTCGATACCGATAATTTTGCCCATTTCACTCTCCCGAAACTTGGATTTTTTGCCGCAGCGGTTATTGCCAACTGCGGTAGCACTTAAACGCTTGACTTATAGATGGGGTCGCTACGACCGATTTCAAGCCTGCTCGTCGATAGTCGGCGAAACCGGTGCAACCGCCTTGCTCACCACCACCATGGCCGGACGCAGCAGGCGACCGTTGAGCTGGTAGCCCTTCTGGAACACCTTCAAGACGCTGTTCGGCTCGACGTCGGCGCTTTCCTGCATGGCCATGGCCTGGTGCAGCGAAGCATTGAAGGGTTCGCCATGGGGATCGATGGCTTCCAGCTGGTGACGCTTGAAGGTGTCCTGGAACATCTTCAGGGTCAGCTCGATACCTTCGCGCATCGGGCGAATGCTTTCGTCATCGGGATTGGACAGCTCCAGGCCGCGCTCCAGGCTGTCGAGGATCGGCAGCAGGTCACCGGCGAATTTTTCCAGGGCGAACTTGTGCGCCTTCTCGACATCCTGCTCGGCACGGCGGCGAACGTTCTGCAGGTCGGCGGCTACGCGCAACCCCTGGTCCTGTGCAGCGGCCAGTTGCTCTTCGAGCACCTGCACGCGGGTTGCCAGGTCATCGCTCGAAGCCTCGGCAGCCTGATTGGCTTCCTGATTTTGCGCATCCAGATTCTGTTCGTCAGCCATAAAAACCTCCTTTCAATATCGTCCGCGGGCTCGGCCCGCGCTTCTGCCCCCGTATATGGGGCCGCATTTTCCAGGTTCAAGTGCCCAAAACATGCTCTTCACCCGATCGATGGAGGTCATGCATCGCCGATCGCGCTAAAAAATCCGGCCATTCAAGCGAATCGAACTAAAGGCAGGCATTGTCAGGCAAAATCAAAACACTGTATAAATAACCAGACCTGAACCTGGGAGCGGCCTTCATGCTGGTGCACCTGTCCGTACACAACTACGCAATCGTCGAGCATCTCGACCTGGAACTCGACCGCGGGATGAGCGTCATCACCGGCGAAACCGGTGCCGGCAAGTCGATCATGCTCGACGCCCTAGGCCTGACCCTCGGCGATCGCGCCGACAGCGGCGTGGTGCGGCCCGGCGCGGACAAGGCCGACATTCTCGCCACCTTCGACCTGCAGGACATCCCGGAGGCGCGCCACTGGCTCGCCGAACGCGACCTGGACAGCGACGGGCCGTGCATCCTGCGCCGGGTCATTACCGCCGAAGGGCGCTCCCGCGGCTACATCAACGGCTCGACCTGCCCCCTCGGCGACCTCAAGGCCCTGGGCGAACTGCTGATCGATATCCACAGCCAGCACGAACACCAGTCCCTGCTCAAGACCGACACCCACCGCCGCCTGCTCGACGAGTACGCCGGCGCCACCGACCTCGCCCGCCAGGTGCAGCTCGCGGCCCAGCGCTGGCGCCAGACCCGCCAGGAGCTGGAGCGCCTGTCCAACTCCGGCGACGAGCAGCGGGCGCGCCACCAGTTGCTCAGCTATCAGCTCGAAGAGCTGGAAAACCTCGCACTCGGCGAAAACGAGCTGGATGAACTGGAACAGGAACACAAGAACCTGACCAACGCCGAGACCCTGCTCGGCGTCTGCCGGCAGGTGGTCGAGCAGTGCAGCGAAAGCGACTCGGGCAACGTGCTCCACGCCCTCACCACCTGCCTGAACCGCCTGACCAGCGTCAGCAACGGCTCCGGCGCCCTGGGCGAAGCCGCCAACCTGCTGGCCAGCGCACAGATCCAGGTCGAGGAAGCCGTCGGCGAGCTGAACCGCTTCGTCGACCACTTCGACGCCGACCCGGGCCGCCTGCAGTATCTCGAAGAGCGCCTGGACGCCATCTACACCCTGGCACGCAAGCACCGCATCCAGCCCACCGAGGTGGCGACCCTGCAGCAGAAGCTGCTGGACGAAATCGAAACCATGAACGCCAACGACGAGGCCATCGAACGCCTCGGCGAAGAACTGGCCGCCTACGCCCGGCACTACCAGGAGCGCGCCCGCGAACTCAGCGAACTGCGTCGCGAGGCCGCCACCGGCCTGGCCAGTGCGGTCGAGCAGGAAATCCAGCGCCTGGGCATGCCCGGCGGGCGCTTCAGCATCGAGCTGCACGCCAATACCAGCGACGAACCGCTGCCCTATGGCCTGGAACAGGTCGAGCTGCTGGTCAGCGCCAACCCCGGCCAGCCCCTCAAGGCCCTGGCCAAGGTCGCCTCGGGTGGCGAGCTGTCGCGTATCAGCCTGGCGATCCAGGTGATTACCGCGCAGACCTCACGCATCCCGACCCTGGTCTTTGACGAAGTGGACGTGGGCATCGGCGGGCCGACTGCGGAAATCGTCGGCCAATTGCTGCGCCGCCTCGGCGACCGCGGCCAGGTCCTGACCGTCACCCACCTGCCGCAGGTGGCCGCCCAGGGTCACCATCATCTATTCGTGCACAAGGTGCGCGGCAGCGATGCGACCCACACGGCCGTGTCCAAGCTGGGCAAGACCGAACGGGTCGAGGAAGTCGCGCGGATGCTCGGCGGCATCGACCTCACCAAGGAGTCCATCGCCCACGCGAAAAAGATGGTGGTCACCGCCAAGAGCTGAGCCACAACATTTCAGGTAACAAAAAACACGAAGGCGACCCTGGGGTCGCCTTCGCTCGCTTCACCGGAGCTGAATCCGCACGGCAGGATTACTTCTTCTTGCGTACGTACAGCACCAGGTTGTGATCCACCAGCTCGTAGCCATGCTGCTCGGCAATGGCGTGCTGGAGCTTCTCGATTTCCGGGTTGATGAACTCGATGACCTCGCCGGAATCCACGTTGACCATGTGGTCGTGGTGGCCGCCGTCCGCCAGCTCGAACACCGCATGGCCGCCATCGAAGTTGTGGCGGACCACCAGCCCGGCCGCTTCGAATTGGGTCAGTACACGGTAGACCGTCGCCAGGCCGACGTCCTCGCCAGCTTCCATCAGCGCCTTGTAGACATCCTCGGCACTCATGTGACGCTGCTCGGTGGAATCGAGCATCTGTAGAATCTTGACCCGTGGCAGAGTCACTTTTAAGCCAGCTTTGCGTAGTTCGCTATTTTCAACCATGGTCAGCTTTCTCGCCGATGCTGCTTCGCAGCTTCTCTTAATACGGGTATGATCGGGGTTTACGTTGTCCCAGCCAAGATAGTGGAAGTCGCCCACCGATGCAAAACACCAAGCTCTTGCTAACCAGTTTCACCTTAGTGGGACTGCTCGCACTCGCCGGTTGTTCATTCCCCGGGGTTTACAAAATCGACATCCAACAGGGCAATGTCGTCACGCAGGACATGATAGACCAGTTGCGCCCCGGAATGACCCGGCGGCAAGTACGGTTTATCATGGGCAACCCCTTGCTGACCGACACATTCCACGCCAATCGCTGGGATTATCTGTACAGCCTGCAACCAGGTGGCGGTGAGCGCCAGCAGGAGCGCGTCAGCCTGATCTTCAGTGACGACGACAAGCTGGTGAACCTCGCGGGTGACTTCATGCCCGGCGTGAGCCGTGACGAAGCCATTCTCGGCAAGGACAGCGGCACCACGGTCGAAGCCCCGGCGCAGAACACCGAAACGCCGAAGAAGAAGGAAAAGCCGGCCAAGCCAGGCTCGCTGCTCGACCAGATCCAGAAAGACGTCGATGGCGTGAAGACCGTGCCGGTTCCGACCCCGGAGCCGCTGGATACCTCGCCGCAGTAATATTGCGACGCAAAAAAGCCCGGCATGTCCGGGCTTTTTATTGCCTGCCAATCGGCGCAAGACTCCTTGTTGATCGTTCCCACGCAGGAGCGCGGGAACAATCAATCCTTCTACAAATTCTGCGCCCGCGCCCTGGCCGCCTTTTCCGCCCGCAACCGCCGAACCTCTTTCGGGTCCGCCAGCAACGGCCGATAAATCTCGATGCGATCCCCTTCAGCCACTACCCTGGCCTCGGGATCACTCACCACCTTGCCGAAGATTCCCAACGGGCAGCCCGACAGATCGACCCCGGGAAACTGCTGGGCCATCCCCGACAAGCCAACCGCCGCCCGCACTGTCGTCCCCGCCGGCACCGACACCTCCAGCAGGCACTGGCGCCCGACCTCGGCGTACACCACCTCGATGGCCACCAACGACTCAGCCATTAAGTTGCTTCGCCCGCTGGCAGAACGCATCCACCAAGGTATTCGCCGCCTGGTTGAACAACGGCCCCAGCGTCGCACGCACGATGGGCCCGGCGTAATCGAAGGTCAGGTCGAGGCTGATCTTGCAGGCCTTCTCGCCCAGTGCCTTGAACACCCACACACCATGCAGTTGAGTGAACGGCCCCTCTTCGAGATTCATCTCGATCGACTGCCCCGGCACCAGGGTATTGCGCGTCACGAACTGCTGGCTCAGGCCCCCCTTGGCTACCGACAGCGTGGCGCGCATGTGCACGTCCGAGCTTTCCAGCACCTGGGAGGCCGAGCACCACGGCAGGAATTCCGGATAACGTGCGACGTCGTTCACCAGGTCATAAAGCGCCTGCGCCGGATAGGGCAGCAAGGCCGAACGTTGAATATGGGTCGTCATGTCAGCGTCAATTCCACGGCTGGGCAGCATACAAAAGAGGGCGCATTGTCCGGGATTCATCCTACGCGCTCAAGCACGCAGCTTCACCGTAGCCGACGGACGCGCAACCCCCTATAATGCCGCCCCTATGGCTAAACAGAAGAAACACCCTACAGGGACCATCGCGCAAAACAAAAAGGCGCGCCACGATTACTTCGTCGAACAACGGTTCGAGGCTGGCCTGGTCCTGGCCGGTTGGGAAGTAAAGAGCTTGCGGGCGGGCAAGGCACAACTGGTCGACAGTTATGTGCTGCTCAAGGATGGCGAAGCCTGGCTGTTCGGCAGCCACTTCACGCCGTTGACCACCGCCAGCACCCACGTCATCGCCGACCCGACGCGCACGCGCAAGCTGCTGCTCAACCAGCGCGAGCTGGAGAAGATCTTCGCCGGCGTGCAGCAGAAGGGCTACACCTGCGTCTGCCTCTCGCTGTACTGGAGCAAGCACCTGGTCAAGTGCGAGATTGCCCTGGGCAAGGGCAAGAAGGAATACGACAAGCGCGATACCGAACGCGAACGCGACGCCGGTCGCGAGCTGCAGCGTGCGGTGCGCAACAAGGGCAAGGAAGACTGACGCCCCGGGCAACCGCCCTGTATGTAGGAGCCGGGCTTGCCCGCGAAGTTTTTGGCGGCCTCGAGGCCTTCTTCGCGGGCAAGCCCTGCTCCTACAGGTCCGTACCGTACACCAATTCCGAGTACGACCCGTCCACTGCGGGAGCCGGCTTGCTGGCGATTGCGATCCAAAGGCAACCGCCCCCACCCGAACAAACGCAACCGCCTGCTCAAATCCCCTTGCGCCGCTCCGCCCGCGCCACCCGCTGTGCCTCCTGCCTGACCTCCTCCAGCACCTCCTGCACATACAGGATATGCCGGCTCGACACCTCCCGCGCCTGCTCAGCCCGCCCCTCGATGATCGCCAGGTACAACTCCCGATGCTGCGCGATCAGCATGTCGCGCGTCTCTGTGCGCTGCTTGTACATCCCACCGATGTTGGTCACCACATTACGCTTGAGCAGATCGAACAATCCACGAATGGTGTGCAGCAACACCGCGTTATGACTGGCCTCGGCAATCGCCAGGTGAAAGCTCGCATCGGCCTCGCCCTCTTCCGCGCGACTCACCTCGTCCGCCCGCGAATAACAGCTTTGCAATCGCTCGAACGCCACCCTCAGCCGTTCCCGATCCACTTCGGTGGCACGCATCGCCGCGTAATAGGCACAGGACGCCTCCAGCGTATGACGAAACTCGAGCAGGTCACGCTGGGCCTCGGGATTGTTTTCCAGCAGGTGCAGCAGCGGATCGCTGAACGTCGAACCCAGCGTCTCCACCACGTAATTGCCGCCGCCCTGTCGACTGGCCAGCAGCCCCTTGGCCACCAGCTTCTGGATCGCCTCGCGCAACGACGGCCGCGACACGCCGAACTGCTCGGCCAACGCCCGTTCGGCCGGCAGGCGCTCACCGGGCTTGAGCGTCCCCTCGAGAATCATCCCCTCGAGCCGCTCGACAATATCGTCAGACAAACGGCGCTGACGAATCTGATCAAACCCCATCACTCACTCCTCACGCTCCCGAACCCTTGCCGGGGCTGTCTATTCTGGCCTATTGGCGCCGCGCCAGCACCCACCAGAGAGCGCCTGAATCACCCGATCAGTTCCTTTTCCCGACCGCTGTGCGACGAAAGTTTCAGGGCGGCAAATTGACACATGCCCTGCAAGGCTTTTAACCTAGCGCTCAGCGATTGTAAATTGGTATTACCAATTATCCAAATCGACTTATCTGCGCCTACCAACAACAATTAGGGGCCACCCCATATGCAAACCTGGCAACAGCTCTACAGCCCGCTCGGCAGCCTCGGCCTGTCCGCTCTCGCGGCCGTCATTCCCATCGTGTTCTTCTTCCTCGCCCTGGCGGTGTTCCGCCTCAAGGGGCACGTGGCGGGCAGCATCACCCTGGCGCTGGCGATCCTGGTGGCGATCTTCGCCTTCAAGATGCCGGTGGACATGGCCCTGGCCGCTGCCGGCTATGGATTCGCCTACGGCCTCTGGCCAATTGCCTGGATCATCGTCGCCGCGGTGTTCCTCTACAAACTGACGGTCAAGAGCGGTCAGTTCGAAATCATCCGCAGCTCGGTGCTGTCGATCACCGACGACCAGCGCCTGCAAGTCCTGCTGATCGGCTTCTGCTTCGGCGCCTTCCTCGAAGGTGCGGCCGGCTTCGGCGCGCCCGTGGCGATCACCGCCGCGCTGCTGGTGGGCCTGGGTTTCAACCCGCTGTACGCCGCCGGCCTGTGCCTGATCGCCAACACCGCGCCAGTGGCCTTCGGCGCCCTGGGCATCCCGATCATCGTCGCCGGCCAGGTCACCGGCATCGATGCGTTCAAGATCGGCGCCATGACCGGCCGCCAACTGCCGCTGCTGTCGCTGTTCGTGCCGTTCTGGCTGGTGTTCATGATGGACGGCCTGCGCGGCGTGCGGGAAACCTGGCCGGCCGCGCTGGTCGCCGGCCTGAGCTTCGCCATCACCCAGTACTTCACCTCGAACTTCATCGGCCCGGAACTGCCGGACATCACCTCGGCCCTGGCCAGCCTGATCAGCCTGACCCTGTTCCTGAAAGTCTGGCAGCCACGCCGCACCGCCGGCGCACAGATCGCCGGTGCCACCGCGGGCGCCGCCGTCACGGCCAGCGCCGGCGGCTTCGGCCAGCCACGCCGCACCCTGGCCTCGCCCTACAGCCTGGGCCAGATCTTCAAGGCCTGGTCGCCGTTCCTGATCCTCACCGTGCTGGTGACGATCTGGACCCTGAAGTCGTTCAAGGCGATGTTCGCCACCGGCGGCGCGATGTACAGCAGCGTCTTCAGCTTCGCCGTACCGCACCTGGACCAGCTGGTGATCAAGACCGCACCGATCGTCGCCAACCCGACGCCGATTCCGGCGGTGTTCAAGCTCGACCCGATCTCCGCCACCGGCACGGCGATTTTCTTCTCCGCCCTGGTGTCGATGCTGGTGCTCAAGATCGACCTCAAAACTGGTCTGACCACTTTCAAGGAGACCTTCTACGAGCTGCGCTGGCCGATCCTCTCCATCGGCATGGTGCTGGCCTTCGCCTTCGTCACCAACTACTCGGGCATGTCCTCGACCCTGGCCCTGGTACTGGCAGCGACCGGCGCGGCGTTCCCGTTCTTCTCGCCGTTCCTCGGCTGGCTGGGCGTGTTCCTGACCGGTTCGGACACCTCGTCGAACGCGCTGTTCAGCTCGCTGCAGGCCACCACCGCACACCAGATCGGCGTCAACGACACCCTGCTGGTTGCGGCCAACACCAGCGGTGGCGTCACCGGCAAGATGATCTCGCCGCAGTCGATCGCCGTGGCCTGCGCCGCCACCGGCCTGGTGGGCAAGGAATCCGACCTGTTCCGCTTCACGCTCAAGCACAGTCTGTTCTTCGCCACCCTCGTCGGCCTGATCACCCTGGCCCAGGCCTACGTGTTCACCGGCATGCTGGTGCACTAACGTGATAGGTGCCGGGGCCCATCGACGGTCCCGGCAGCCGTTACCCGTCAACCCACGCTGCGAGTTCCCATGATCATTTCCGCCTCTACCGACTATCGCGCAGCCGCCCAACGCAAGCTGCCACCGTTCCTGTTCCACTATGCCGACGGCGGCGCCTACGCCGAGCACACCCTGCGCCACAACGTCGAGGATCTGGCCGGCATCGCCCTGCGCCAGCGCGTGCTGAAGAACATGTCCGAACTGAGCCTGGAAACCCGGCTATTCAACGAAACCCTGAGCATGCCGGTGGCCCTGGCCCCGGTCGGCCTGACCGGCATGTACGCCCGCCGTGGCGAAGTGCAGGCCGCCCGCGCGGCCGCCGCCCACGGTATCCCTTTCACGATGTCGACGGTCTCGGTGTGCCCGATCGAGGAAGTCGCCCCGGCCATCGACCGGCCGATGTGGTTCCAGCTCTACGTGCTGAAAGACCGCGGCTTCATGCGCAACGCCCTGGAACGGGCCAAGGCCGCCGGCGTGACCACCCTGGTGTTCACCGTCGACATGCCGGTCCCCGGCGCCCGCTACCGCGACGCCCACTCCGGCATGAGCGGCCCGAACGCGCCGCTGCGCCGCGTCTGGCAGGCCATGACCCACCCGCGCTGGGCCCTCGACGTCGGCCTGCTGGGCAAGCCCCATGACCTGGGCAACATCTCGCGCTATCGCGGCAACCCGACCGGCCTGGCCGACTACATCGGCTGGCTCGGCGCCAACTTCGACCCGTCGATCTCCTGGAAGGACCTGGAGTGGATCCGCGAATTCTGGGACGGCCCGATGGTCATCAAGGGCATCCTCGACCCGCAGGATGCCAGGGACGCGGTGAAATTCGGTGCCGACGGCATCGTCGTCTCCAACCATGGCGGGCGCCAGCTCGACGGCGTGCTGTCCAGTGCCCGAGCGCTGCCGGCCATCGCCGATGCGGTGAAGGGCGAGCTGAAGATCCTCGCCGACTCCGGCATCCGCAGTGGCCTGGACGTGGTGCGCATGATCGCCCTCGGCGCCGACACCGTGCTGATCGGCCGCGCCTTCCTCTACGCCCTCGCCACCGCCGGCGAAGCGGGCGTGAAAAACCTGCTGGAGCTGTTCGAGAAGGAAATGCGCGTTGCCATGGTGCTTACCGGCGCCAAGTCGATCAGCGAGATCACCCGTGATTCGCTGGTCCGTGAACTGGGCGCCTGAACCGTCGCGTCCGCACGAATTACCGCCTGATTGAACGGGGCCGGCCAGGGCACGCCAGATGCCAACGGCCTCGTTAGGAGTTTGCATGAGCCTGCCCACCCCGTTCCTCCGCTCGGTCGAACAGCTGATTCCCCGCGAGCGCCGCTTCGACGACGCGCTCTCGACCCTGGCCTTCGGCACCGACGCCAGCTTCTACCGGCTGATTCCGCAACTGGTGATCCGCGTCGAATCCGAAGACGAAGTGGTCGCCCTGCTCAAGCTGGCCGCCCGCGACCAGGTGCCGGTGACCTTCCGCGCCGCCGGCACCAGCCTGTCCGGCCAGGCCATCAGCGACTCGGTGCTGATCGTCCTCGGTGACAACTGGAACGGCCGCGAGATTCGCCAAGAGGGCCGGCAGATCCGCCTGCAACCCGGGGTGATCGGCGCCCAGGCCAACGCCTGGCTGGCACCGTTCGGGCGCAAGATCGGCCCGGACCCGGCCTCGATCAATGCCTGCAAGATCGGCGGCATCGTCGCCAACAACGCCAGCGGCATGTGCTGCGGCACCGCGCAGAACACCTACCACACCCTGGCCGGCCTGCGCCTGGTGCTGGCCGACGGCAGCCGCCTGGACACCGAGGACCCGGCCAGCGTCGCGGCCTTCCGCCAGAGCCACGGTGCCTTGCTCGACCAATTGGCGACCCTGGCCCGCGAAACCCGCGCCAACACCGAACTGGCCACGAAGATCCGCCACAAGTACCGGCTGAAGAACACCACCGGCCTGTCCCTCAACGCCCTGGTGGATTTCGACGAGCCGCTGGACATCCTCAGCCACCTGCTGGTCGGCTCCGAAGGCACCCTCGGCTTCATCAGCGCGGTGACCTACGACACCGTGGTCGACCACCCGCACAAGGCCTCGGCGCTGATCGTCTTCCCCGACGTGGAAACCTGCTGCACCGCCGTCACCGTGCTCAAGCGCCAGCCGGTGTCCGCCGTCGAACTGCTCGACCGCCGCAGCCTGCGCTCGGTGCAGGACAAGCCCGGCATGCCGGCGTTCGTGCGCGAGCTGTCGAACAACGCCTGCGCCCTGCTGATCGAATCCCGCGCCGCCAGCTCGTCGCTGCTGCACGAACAACTGGCGCAGATCATGGCCTCGCTGGCGAGCTTCCCGGTAGAGAAACAGGTCGACTTCAGCGAAGACCCGGCGGAAAACGCCAGGCTCTGGGCGATCCGCAAGGACACCTTCCCGGCGGTCGGCGCCGTACGCCAGACCGGCACCACGGTGATCATCGAGGACGTGACCTTCCCGGTCGAACAACTGGCCATCGGCGTCAACCGCCTGATCGAGCTGTTCGACAAGCACCACTACGACGAGGCGATCCTGTTCGGCCACGCACTGGAAGGCAACCTGCACTTCGTCTTCACCCAGGGCTTCAACAGCGCCGCGGAAGTCGCCCGCTACCAGGCGTTCATGGACGACGTGGCGCAACTGGTGGCCGTGGAGTTCGGCGGTTCGCTCAAGGCCGAGCACGGCACCGGGCGCAACATGGCGCCCTTCGTCGAACAGGAATGGGGCAGCGACGCCTACCAACTGATGTGGGCGATCAAGCGCCTGCTCGATCCCCAGGGCATCCTCAACCCGGACGTGGTGCTCAGCGACGACCCGCAGATCCACCTGAAAAATCTCAAGCCGCTGCCGGCCGCCGACGAGATCGTCGACAAGTGCATCGAGTGCGGCTTCTGCGAACCGGTGTGCCCATCCAAGGGCCTGACCCTCAGCCCGCGCCAGCGCATCGTCATCTGGCGCGATATCCAGGCGAAAAAGCGCGCCGGCATCGACACCACCGAACTGGAAGCCGCCTACCACTACCAGGGCATCGACACCTGCGCCGCCACCGGCCTGTGCGCCCAGCGCTGCCCGGTGGGCATCAACACCGGCGAGCTGGTGAAGAAACTGCGCGGCCGCGAAGCCACCCAGGTGAAGCGCGCCGACTGGCTGGCGACGAACTTCGCCACCACGCTGCAAGGCGCGCGCTTCACCCTGCACGTCGCCAACGGCGCCCGCATGCTGCTCGGCGCCCCGCGCCTGGCACGGCTGTCGGCCGGGCTGACCCGCCTGTCCAAGGGGCGCGTGCCCCTGTGGACCAATGCCATGCCGCAACCCGAGCGCGCGGTGCGCTTCAGCCCGGCGGTCAACGATGAACGCCCACGGGTGGTCTACCTGGCCGCCTGTGTCTCACGGGTGATGGGCCCGGCGGCGGGCGACAAGGAACAGGTCTCGCTGCTCGACAAAACCCGCTCGCTACTGGAAAAGGCCGGCTACCAGGTGGTGTTCCCGGACAACACCGACCAGTTGTGCTGCGGCCAGCCGTTCGCCTCCAAGGGCTACGTCGAACAGGCCGAACACAAGCGCCAGGAACTGATCGGCGCCCTGCTGCACGCCAGCCGCGGCGGCCTCGACCCGATCTACTGCGACACCAGCCCGTGCACCCTGCGGCTGGTCCAGGACCTGGGCGACAGCCGCCTCGACCTCTACGACCCGGTGCGCTTCATTCGCACGCACCTTGTGGATAAGTTGACCTTCACCCCGCAGGACGCCCCGATTGCCGTCCACGTGACCTGCAGCACCCAGCACCTGGGCGAAAGCCAGGCGCTGATCGACCTGGCGCGGCGCTGCAGCCACAACGTGGTGATCCCCGAAGGCATCCACTGCTGCGGATTCGCCGGCGACAAGGGCTTCACCACCCCGGAACTGAACGCCCACTCGCTGCGCACCCTCAAGGATGCGGTGCAGTACTGCGAAGAAGGCATTTCCACCAGCCGCACCTGCGAAATCGGCCTGAGCCAGCACGGCGGCATCGACTACCACGGCCTGGTCTACCTGGTCGATCGCGTCACCCGGCCCCTGAAAACCCTCCCCCCACTGACCACCACCATCGACTAAACGCGACCATACAACTGTAGGAGCGTGGCTTGCCCGCGAATGCGCCCTCGAAACCGCTAAAAAGCTGCGCGGCGGTTAGGGCCCCGACAAGCCACGCTCCTGCAGGCCCCACCGCGCTCAACAAAAATAGAACCTTGAACACCCCGCGCAGTCTACCGAGCAAGCCGCCACCAATCGGGGCCTCCCTGCCACTTCGGCAACCTCGCAGCCTGAACCCCAGGTTCAAGGAGATCCACATGAAACGTTCCGTACTGCCCGGCCTGTTCGTTGTCACCGCACTCCTTGCCGCCCCGGCCTTCGCCGATGGCGAGAAAGACCTGTGCACCACCAACCTGCAAACCATCAACAACGCCAAGACCACCATCCTCGCCGCCGACCTGCAGGGCGAAATCGCCAACAGCGTGCAGCAGGCCCAGGCCGCCCAGGCGAAAAACACCGCCGAAGGCACCAAGGACTGCATCGCCATCACCCAGCGCGCGATCCAGCAGATCCAGAACAGCCAGAAAGGCGGCTAGTCAAAACCGCACGCCACGCTTTGGGATGGCCTTTCGAGCCACAGTGGCGTACACTGATCCTGCCTACTGAGAAGTAAGCCGGTTCGGGGCCGTTTTGGATTCGACGCTGGTTGCGAAACTCTAGGTGCATGCCGAGTTGGTAACAGAACTCGTTAATCCACTGTTGCAACTTCTATAGTTGCCAACGACGACCAATACGGTGCTGCTCTCGCTGCTTAATTGCAGCTGACATGCACTTCTGGTGCCTTCGGGCCCAGCAATCATCAGGGGATGTCTGTAAACCCGAAATGATTGTCATACAGAACAGAATCGCCGCGTAGTACGTTGTGGACGAAGTGGCTAAAACTTACACAACTCGCCCAAAGCACCCTGCCCGTCGGGTCGCTGAGGGTTAACTCAATAGACACGGCTAAGCATGTAGGACCGACAGCGGAGTACTGGCGGACGGGGGTTCAAATCCCCCCGGCTCCACCAAATGTTCAATCAAAGACGTCCACGGACGTCTTTTTTTGTGCCTGGAACCCAGTAAATCCGCGGCTTCCAGTGCTTTTGCGGTCTTTTGAGAGTTTTTGAGTTCCAGCCGTTGGGGTATTCCAGACGGTATTCCAGCTCACCCAGTGCTAATCTTTGGAATACCGAATCAGTGCCTGAGGACAATCTCATGCCTGCTCAAACGCTCCGCCTCTCCGATCGACAGCTCAAGGGAGTCAAACCCGCGTCCAAGGATTACGTCCTTACTGACGGTGACGGTTTGCAGCTCCGGGTACGCAGCAACGGCTCGTTGCTGTGGAATTTCAACTACCGCGAACCGGTGACCAAGAAGCGCATCAACATCGGCTTCGGGACCTACCCCGAACTGTCACTGGCGAACGCACGAAAGATGGCAGTCGATGCCCGCGAGCTGCTTGCACAGGGCATCGATCCCAAGGTGCAACGCAACACTCTGAATGAAGCCAAGCGCGCAGAAACGGAACACACCTTCGAGAACGTGGCCACCGCCTGGTTCGAGCTCAAGAAAGACTCGGTGACCTCGGCCTACGCCGAGGACATTTGGCGGTCGCTCACGCTGCACGTGTTCCCCGATTTGAAGACGACACCACTGACGAAAATCACCGCGCCGATGGTGATCGCATTGCTTCGCCCAATCGAAGCCAAAGGCAGCCTGGAGACGGTCAAACGTCTCAGCCAGCGGCTAAACGAGATCATGACCTACGGCGTAAACTCCGGCCTGATCTTCGCCAACCCGCTCACCGGCATTCGGGCAGTCTTCAAGAAGCCCAAGAAAGAAAACATGGCTGCGCTTCCGCCTGAGGATCTGCCCGAACTCATGATGGAGATCGCGAACGCCAGCATCAAACGCACCACACGCTGCCTGATCGAATGGCAGTTACACACGATGACTCGCCCCGCCGAGGCGGCGACTACTCGCTGGGCAGACATCGACTTTGAAAGGCGTGTCTGGACTATCCCACCGGAGCGGATGAAGAAGCGCCGTCCGCATAGCATCCCGTTGAGTGATCACGCTGTCGCACTGTTGGAGTCACTGAAGACTCACAGCGGCCACCGCGAATACGTCTTCCCGGCCGATAGAAATCCACGCACCCACGCCAATAGCCAGACGGCAAACATGGCGTTGAAGCGCATGGGGTTCCAGGATCGGTTGGTCAGCCACGGCATGCGCTCAATGGCCAGCACCATCTTGAATGAACATGGCTGGGATCCTGAACTCATCGAAGTAGCCCTGGCGCATGTCGACAAGGATGAGGTGCGGAGCGCATATAACCGAGCCGACTACATCGAGCGCCGTCGCCCGATGATGGCGTGGTGGAGTGAGTACATCCAGAAAGCCGCCACCGGCAGCCTGCTCGCCTCAGCGTACGGCCAAGTCAGAGACAAGAACGTGGTGCCGATACGCTAGCGCTCTGCAGGCGCAGTGAAGGCAGCAACAACTGAGCGTTAAAGCTTCAGGGCGAGCAGCCTCGCTTATCCGCTTCTCAGCGCGGGTCCATCCAAACAGGGCTGCAAAGCCGCCCTGTTTGGATGGACCTCACTTTGAAAAGCTAAAAGCCACGACGTTGTCCGGGAATTACCACGGAATTCCACCGATGGATAACCGCTTTTCACGTCTCTAAGAGCGCTGAGTTTCGGCCCTTGACCGGGTTTATCCACAGGCGTAGAACTGGCCATGCTAGCGCTGTCGTTGACAGCACCCCAGGTGACCCGAGCCTTGAAGGTCACGCCGCTCCCGCGGTGGTTCTCCCAAAGGGTGATTCGCATCCGGCAGCTCGCCCGGTCACCTCCCCCGGTGATGGATGCTCTCTAATCTCATGGCCCTCATGCGCCAGCTACACCGTATTGTCCTGCACTGCAGCAACCCATCCGCTTGGCCGAATTTTGCGCCAACCTGTGCCCGTCTCTTTCTTCTGGAAAGAGACGGGCACTTCTACCACTGCTGCAGCCCTGATCGCACAAGGGCTTGCGGCAATCCCCCTCGTGACAATCGGCGTGACAAACGCCGATGTCACCAGCAACAGCGCTGTAGATGATGGTGCCGCAGACCAAGGAATGGACTGCACCTGACTGACAGTCAGGCATGCCCCGGTCATCGCATTGCTGCTTGCACATGGCTCAGGATCTTCAGGCGCTGGTCTCGTCAGCCAGCACTGCCTCCACCCGCCCACCGGCAACGGTGCTCAGGAGGCCAGATCATGAGATGCCCTTGCTCCCGGTCGTAAGGAGCCGCTAGTCCCGCGTTAGAGGACACCCCACAGGTCGCAGGGGCCTTGATCCCTGATAACACTCAACATTCTTGGCGGGATGACGTGGGGCGAGGATCGGAGAGCGGATGATGAGGTGACTGACATGGCATTGGTGGGTAGACGCGATGGCCGCAATTTCGGTTACGGCAGACAATTGAGCTACGCAGGGCCGCAAGCGCTGAAAGACATGTTCGGTGGCGGTCATTACGGCACGGTGAAGGCGCACTGTGATCGGTGGCAGGCATTCGTGAAGTGGTGCCGCTCCGAACAGGGGCCGGGTATCAATGATGCCCGGCAGATTGATCGGAAGGTGCTGGGCGACTATGCGACGTACTTGCGCGACCTGGTTGAGCGCGGTGACCTCGCCGTCAGTACCGCACAAAACCGCCTATCCAGCGTTAACAGGACCATGACGGCGCTTCGAGGTGATCAGTACGTGAAGTTGCCCAGTCCGAGCAAGGCGTTGGGTATGCAGCGCAGCGGAGTTCGACACTCGATGCCGCAGGGCCAAGATCGCGATCAGGTAAAAGAGATCGTCAATACGCTTTGCCGCAATCATCAGCAACGGGCCGCCGCGATTGTATTGTTGGCGCGAGCCACCGGCATGCGCCTGCGTGAGGCTATTTTGGCCGACTTGCCACGGTTAAGTCGTGAGGCTCGAGACATTGGCAAGATCAACATCCAAGACGGCACTAAAGGCGGCCGCGCCGGCGCCTCGGCGCCACGATGGATTGAGGTGGACCACCATGTTCAAGACGCACTTGGGTTTGCACGGCAGGTATCGCCTGCGAGTAGCCGCAATCTGATTGCGCGACACGAAAGCTATCTGACGTTTCTGCAAGAAATCATCCGCCCTGCACGGGACATCCTGCATGCACACAACCTTAAAGGGTTCCATGAGCTGCGAGCGGCTTACGCATGTGAGCGCTATGAGCAAATTACCCAACACCGCGCGCCTATCAACGGCGGCCAATGTTGCCAGGTCGATAGGCACCTTGATCGTGAGGCCCGGAGTCAAATCAGCTATGAGCTGGGGCACGGCCGGATCGATGTGGTGGCTGCCTACATCGGGGGAAGGCCATGAGTAAGCCATTTGATATGGAGCTGTTCTTGGCTGGCGTGCTGACCGGTTCCCACGCAACCCGGCAACGCCATGTACGCCAGGCGAAAATCATCCAAGCTGAAATTGCAGAGCGCTGGCAGCGAGAAACGCCTCTGCGTTGGCAGAGGAAGCATTTGGCTTGGTATCTAGAAAATCGCATGAGCCAGCGAAGTAACGCGACGCGATATTACTATTTGCTAACTGTGCGGTTACTTGTTCGTCGATTAGGGAAATCATGGGTACTCCATAGCGAGCGCTAGCCACTACCAAGACGACGGCTTTCAGTAAGCTGACTTGCGGGTGAATCTGTACCGGGGTTTGACTCAAGAATTCAAGGCATTGATCTATTTCTAGATCAGGCACCGAGCAGGAAACGTTCGCGATGCCACCGTAAATATGGCCGATGCTCGTTGGCCAGCCAGCGCAATGTCATGCCTGAGTGGATACCAAGGCGGTGCAGATCATTTTGGGATATGCGACCAGCGATTAGCAGATTTCCGTCATCATCAAAGCTGATCAGAAAGCGATCAAAAAGTGCATCAAGGTGAGCCACAAGCAGGAAGCCATTGAAGGAATCTAGCCGTTCGACATCGTCGGCGCATTGCGCCCAAGGCTTGGCGTGACTGGCCCGAAGTGTTTCAGTTACGGTGACGCCGGTCACCGCACAGGCACCGCCCCAGTAGATCAATAGAGCATCTCGAAAACGATCTTGCCCTACGCGCTGGCGTACCAAGCGTTTGGCTTCTGTACCTCCGCTTTCGCTCGGTAAGTCTGCTAATGCCTGCGCAACTGCCGTATGGAAATCGCGTACAGCCTGATTCGGTAGCGCCTGTGACAGGCTGGCTCCGCGGCGGAGCAATGTCGACAGATCGGCTAGGGTAGGCACGCAGAATGCGCCATCTACCCCCGCCCATAGCTTAAAGCTGCGCAATAACTCCGGTACCAGCGCAGGTGAAGCGGGCTGCAAGCGCACCTCAAAGCCGCCGGCCATAGGCACTATTGCTGCACTGCTTCGGTGACGCGCCGAAGCCAGTATCACGGTATTATCAAGGGCGGGCAGTACATACTCAAAGCCGTTGTCATGGCCTGCTTTCTCGATCAAGGCACGCTGTAAAGGATTCACTGCGACACTCATGTCAACGGCTCAGGATCTGCACCCAGGCGTCTACGAAGAAGAAGGCCATTCTCGTTATCGGATGAAAGTCTGAGACGCTCAAAAGACTTGAAAGCCTCAGTGGGCTCAGTTGAAGTGGTGACAATGTACTGGAACGAATCACTTCCACTCGATGCTACGTGCCTAAGCAAAGACCATAGTATGGCCTCGCTCATTTCCGCCTCGCGAGGTGAGTCATGCAGAAGGAACCCAGGGTGAAAGCTTTCCTCTTTCGTGCTGTCTAGCAAGCAGGCCACATCTCCAGCCAGGATTTCTAGAACCTTGAATGTCGTTGAATGCATTGGCCCCATTTGAAAGGGATGATTGCGGTGCTTCTCCTCATCGTTGAAAATGCCCCACCGGAACGAGGGTAGAGATTTGGCAACAGCCTGCATGGCTTCACTGATGATACGGCGACGCCCCTTCACCGCCTCACGTTCTCTCTCAAGTTGTATTTGAAGCTGCTCATGGCGACGCTGGGTCGATTCTAGTTTGCGCTCTACTGCTTCGGTGTTGGTCGACTGTGATCTGCCTGATGCGATGCTTTCGTAATATTCGTAGTCTTCGATGGCCTCGTCGAGAAGCTGATGTGCAGAGAGGGATTGTGCGTATTTTGCATCCAGTTCAGTATGCTGCTGCTCGATTGCTGCTAGTTGTGCACCGATAGGCGCTGTCTCGTCCTTCAATTCATTTAGCCGGTCGCGCAGGGGCGGTAGCTCTCTTTCAAGAGACTCCTTAGATCGTTGATGCCCCGCGATACGCTGCTTTCGATCGATTTGCGTCTGTTCGATGCGCTCGATCACATAACTGCAATCCTTGAGCAAGCGATTTCCTGCATCGCAGCGTGTTGGCAGCCGTTGTTGCAATGACGAAGCCTCGTTTTGCAACTCTTCTACTCGCTGGATATCGCCAGCAATCAATGCCTCCACTTGCTGAATCTCGTTGGCGAGAAGATCCATGAGGCTTTTTAGTGGCGCTCGCCTTTCCACCCATTCCTGATGATCAGTTGCAAGACTTTGTCGTTCAGTCTCGATTGACCGCAGTTCCTGCTGATAGGCCTCATACCTTTGCTTGGCGAAGCCGATCAGGTTTGGATGCTCAAGGAGACCATCCTGCCGGAACGGAGTAGCGGCAGGGGCACTGAGGCGTCGAGTCAATTGACGGCGCACATGTCTCAGCAAGCGCGCGGGCTCCTCGCGCAACGCTTGCAGCTGTGATTTTTGCTCCTCTATCTCCTTGGCTGCGCTATCCAGATCGCGCAGTATTGTGGCGTTGTGCAGCAGACCCAGCACGATTTGCATGAGTGCCGCAGGGGACTTCGCTGGCAGGCTGAATCCAACCCCATCCGCGCGCCATTGGTAATAGTTGTGATAGCGAGCATTCTGGTCGCGGGAACACCAAGCCAGAATCTGATGCCACTCGATTTTTTGTTTCGACATTGGCAGTTCTTTAACGGGCAGGATTTCTACCAGATGCTGGCGTAGAGCAGCTTGGTAGGCGTTGAATTCATTTTCGGCATCACCTGTGGCCAACTGCCGCCAATCGGCGGTGCGTGATGCTCGGTAATGCTTCTGATACAGCCATGGTTTCAGAACATTCCAGACTTCACCGCCTATATGAACGCGGGCGGCTACTGCGCCTTCCTTCAATTCACGACTGCTCAACAACTCATCGCGCAAGGTCGAACCATTCGACCAGAGCGGGTCATCCAATACAAAACGCACAAATTGGCAGAATGCTGTTTTACCTACACCATGCCCTGAACTGCCTGACCCTGGTGGCGATACGATCAGGTTCAGCCCGCGCTGCAATGAAACTTCGCGCAACGGCTGCAGGGCTGTCAGGGAGTCCAGAAACCACAGCCTTTCCACCCATAGGCGCGGTTTGGCAGGGCTTGTAGGCAAAGTTGCAGCATCGACCATATCCATTTATCCCCGTTTGCGTAGATTGTCCGTCTGTGCAGTCGATGTCGAGCCTGCCAGCGCTTCCGTCAAAGCAACTTCTTTCTGGCGGCGTGCTTCGATCAAGGCGTGAGCCAGAGATTCCGTGCGATGGTCGCCAATGATGCCGTGCAGTGCTTCCAAGTTGCGAATGGACAGCGATGCAGTCACGGCTACGCCAAATAGATCACGAAGCCAACCGCAAATATTTGTCCAGCGCGCCGTGCTCACAGGCGCCAACCATTCATGCAGCCACTCTGCATGCGGAGTGCCTTCTGGCAGCCGTACTTCAAGAATACGTCGCAAGCGATTGTCATCACACTCTCCGGCGTGTACTAGCACATCGCATATCAGACCAGCCAGCCAATCCTCCGCCTCGGAGGCTGGTGTGCCGCCATCGGCATAGATTGGAAGCGGCGCGGTACGTCGCGTCGGTTTGAGTGCTGGTATGGGCTGCTGTACTTCCAACGCATCCCAGGCCTCCAGCACCAACCTTTGTGTGCGATATTCACCGAACTCCTTTAGCTCTTTGTTCTTGAGCACCCGGAAGGTTTCGCTGGGGTAGTCTTCCCCCATGATGTCGGCTGGGTCGAAGATGTAGCGGAGTTCATCGCGAGTTAGACCGTAGAGTTTGGCGTAGTAGGCGTCGAGTTCGGCGCGCAGGATAGCGCGGCGGCCGGGGTCGAAGGCGAAGGGTGGACCGTTGTAGCCCAAATCCTGCGCCCAGCCGGCTAGATCTTGGGCGGTGTAGGTCAGTTCCAGCACACGTGGGACGATGAAGGCGAGGTCTTTATCTGTGTACCTTGAAGGTGGGAGGCATGGAAATTGACGGACATAAGAATATGTCAAGTGAAGTCCGCCTACCTTTTGTCGTGCTACATAGTCCAGAACCATGCAGTTAAGGTTCGCAAGTAGTACAGACACCAACCTTGGAGTTTCAGAGGAGAAGATTAGTGGCGCTGTATGGCCCGCGCCAGATCTCGGGATTATTGTTGAAATCACAGTGCGTTCATTTGTGGCAGCCGTAACATCTTTGAAAGCCAGCAGCCAAGAATGACTCCAGTCGTCGAGTCTTTCATCAACCACGTGCTCTGAAATCCAGTAAAAAGGGACAGATAGGTAGCTGGGGTCTTGGTACTCGTCCAGAGTAGGATTAGGCAAAACTCGATAGCCTCTTTCGCTTCCTCTTGATCCATAAGTTCCAGCCCGATGATCGTAGAAATTGATCATCTTGGCCTCGTACAGCGGCAAGCAGTCGGCGGCGGGTTTGTCGATGAACAGATGGCTGTCGTTCGCCATGTCCAACATGCGCATGAACGAAATGCCCCAAGGGTTTTGCGCGGGCTCCACGATCCTGGCCCTCTTGCCTTCGCCGACGATGGCGGCATCGCGCATCAGCACCGGCGCTTCTCGGTAGAGCTTCTTGGTCATTTCCGCATCGCGTTCGCTGCGGAATACCGGGCAGGTAAGCGTGTTGGGGTTGATAAGGCGGAATTCATCAGGAGTGAGAGTGAAGCGGCGGCGCGGATCATGTATTTGAATCGGCTGGCGAGCAAAGAATACAAAACTCGCACGATCAACTTGTCCAAGCGTGACGATGCAGAACTTAAAGGCATGATGAACAGAAGGAAAGATGAGCTCTTCATTCTCGAAAGAGCAGAGTTCAGCCAGTCTTTTACTCTGGGCCAGATAACCAAAATACGCTTTGGTACTGTCATCGGTGGCAATACCAGTGGGCACGATAAAGCCAGCGCGGCCAGTATCTGCATGGATTTGCAGGATGGTTTCGGCAAACAGTGCATAGGTGTTCACATCGCCCACGCCGGTTAGTGGATAGCGGCCACCGTCTTCGCCTCTGACGTGAGCGAATAGGCTGGCGGCTTCCGCAGTGCGGCGGGCGCTGATGAATTCCCGATACAGGCGTTGCTCGGCTTCGTCCTCGTGCGCTTCATGGGCCAATTCGGGATGGAGGTGCCGCGCCAACATGCCTTCACTGAGCCACTGGATACGCTGGGCGCGCTCGGCCTTGTTGCGGGCCTCCGCCACGTCGCGGTGACGGGTAGCAAAGAACTCTTCCTCTTGCAACTTGACACGTTCCCACGGCGGATTACCCAGCACGCAATCGAAACCGCCCTGCGCAAACACCTGCGGAAAGACCAGCGGCCAATGGAACACGCGAGCCTCTTCACAGGCTTGCCGGGCGGCTACCTGCGCGGCCTGCTGTTCGGCAGGCAGTGCGCTGCCCAGCAACGTGAGGTAGAGGGTGGCCGTGGTGGGGATGGCCAGGGCGTTGCTTTCGGTCTTGGGCAGCAGATAGGCGCCCAGCAACAGGTCGGCGGCCTGGGCCAGTAAGCCGGTGCGGGAGCTGTGCAGGTAGTGTTCGTAGGCTTGCGCCTTGGCGGCGATCTGCCCGGTGCTGTCTTCGGGCAGGGCTTCCAGCGCACGCAATGCGGCGAGGCCGTTGTCGTGGCGCTGCACAAGTTCAGTCTGGCCAAAAGCGTGTGCGGTGCGCTTTTTCTCCAGGTCTTTGAGCGCGGCGGCATTGGTTTTAGCCAATGCCTTGCACACGTCCCTGTCGTCTCCGCTGAGGGGCTTGAAGGCATCCTTGGCGATGCCTTGCTCCAGTACTTGTAGGTTGGTCAGGCCGAGCAGGGCGTCGCCGACCTGAAGATGGTGGTCAAGAAAGCCCAACGGGCGTCCTTCCTCGTAGCCCTCCAGCCACAGCGCCATGCGCGCCAGTTCGATGGCCATGGGGTTGCGGTCCACGCCGTAGATGCAGTGGGCCACGACTTCGCGCAGGGCATGGCGATAGTCCTGCGGCTTGATGGCTCCTTCCTGCTCGCCTTCGAGGCTGCGCAACTGGGCCAGTTTTTCCGCCAGACGGCGGGCGGCGGCAAGCAGGAAGTGGCCGCTTCCGCAGGCGGGGTCGATAACGCGGATGGCCAGCAGCGCCTCGCTGGGGTTGGCCGGGTTGCAGGCCAGGCGCTGTTCGATAACAGGCTCCAGCGCGCTCTTGATCAGCTCCTGCACCAGACTGTCGGGGGTGTAGTAGCTGCCGGTGAGCTTGCGGGCGTTGCCGGCGGTGCTGCCCTCCTCGGTACGGCCGACAAAGCCAAACGTGCGGGCTGGCAGGTCGATGGTGGGCACTAGTTCCAGCAGGCTTTCGTAGACACTGCCCAGCTCCTCCGGCCCCATGTTGCGGTAGTCAACCGGTGTCAGGCTGCTGCCTTTTCCTTGTGCGACGACGGCCCAACGCAGGTGTTGCAGGGCGGCGAGCAGGTGGGCGTTGTCCAAGCTGGCGGTATCCAGATCAGGGCATTGTTCGGAGACGAACAGGCCGCCGAGCGCAGGTAGTGCCAGGCGTGGCTCTCCCTGCGCCAGGCCGCGAAAGACGATGCGGATGGCCTGCCATTGATCGTCGTACCGGGTGCGGGCTCGACGCTTGAGACACAGCTCGCGCAGGCGGACCAGGGCGTAGCCTTCGGCATAGGCGCGGCGGGCAGCCAGGGATTCAGTACTGTCATCCTGCGGGTGCAGCACGCCACGTTCTTCGACGGTGAAGACGAAGATTAGCCGGTAGATCAGGCGCAGCAATTGCTGGAAGTAGGCGTCCTTGCTTAGCGCGCCATTGTCCAGGGCGGCGCGCAGGGCGTGGTTGGCAGGGTGTTGCAGGAAGCCGGCGCCTATGGTAAGCAGGGCCTGTTCGACGCCATTGCGCAGGCCTTCGCGCACGCGGGTGCCTTCCTGCTGGCCTTCGTCACGCCATTGTTCCCAGATGCACATGGTGGTGGTTTGCGGGGCTCGGCTGGCGTGCAGCAGGCGCCAAACGTTGGCGAATTCGGCATAACGCTGGCCGCCGAGCAAATCGGCGAGATCGACCTCCAGAAAGCTGGGGCGGGTGAGCGAGGCGGCGTCACGCAGCAGACGCAGTTGTTTGCCGTTGCTGACGATGCCCCATTGCAACGGCTCGCTGGCGTTGAGCAATTCCTGCATGGCCTGGAATGGGGCTTTCTTGCGGTTGCCGCTGCCCTGCACGGCAAACTGCGCGTCAGCATCGTCCAGCCCAAGGGTGTGCGGGGCGACCAGCACGGGGACGTGGCCGGTCATAAGGCTGACGGGGTAGCGCAGTTCGCCTACCTGCTGTGCTTGCGCAGGTTGCAGAGCGGTGTAGCCGAAGGCGTGACGCAGCAGTTCGTCAATGAAAGCGGTGGTGAACTGCGTGGCATCGACGTCGGCGCGTTCCATCTGCGCGGCAAAGTGCTGCCATTGGGCGCAGGCGATCTGGAAGGCACGGCTGTATTCGTCCTTGAGCTTGACGCCTTTGGGGGTGCGGTAGTCGGACTCAAGCTGTGCGCTGGCACGGCCATGGGCGGCCTTCTCAAGTTGGTCGGGCAGGAACAGTCCGCCTTCGAGCTTGAGGGTAGGCAGGTTCAGCGTGGCCTGGGTTTTTCGGATGCGTTTCATGGTTGTTCTTCTCTAGGCCCAGGCTTATAGCGAGTCAGGCAGCAGCACGTACACACCCATCACATCGACGGGCAGGCAGGGGCTGACGCTGTACTGGCCAACGTCGCGGGTGGCCTCACGCACACGTTGGTGGTCGGCCAGCAGGGCATCGGCCCGCTGCTGGGCGAGCGCTTGCAGTTGCTGTGGGTGCGCAGCGAGGTAGTCGAGTGCGATGCGTACTTCGCGTTGCACGGTTTCCGTAGGCAAGTTGCCGCTGGGCGTGCATTCGAGCAGACGGCTCACGCTGTCGTCTGCCAACCACTGCGGAGCGTTGCGGCCCTGCACAGCCAGGGCCACGGTTTCCTCGGCCATCATCTGGAAGGGTTCGCGGCGACGCACGTAGTTGAGCTGGTGGCGCAGGCGCAGCAGATAGAGGGTGGTGACGACTTCGACGTCTTCGGTCAGGGTGGCGGCGCAGCGGGCGGCCAGCGGGTTTTCGCCCCCGAGCGCACCTTCCAGCAGGTGCTGGGCCAGCAGGCCCACCAATGGGTGGCTGCGGTGCAGTTCACTAAAGTCGATGGGCTGGGGCGTGGTAATGCCTTCATCGGCCAGGCGTTGGCGCAGGGCTTCGGGCAGGTGCTGCGGCAGGAAGCGTGCGGTCTGCTTGCGGCCAGCTTCAAGCGGCGCACCCAGACGCACGCAGGCGCTTTGCAGGAAGCGCTGCACGTCGGCCTGGGTGCCCAGTGCTTGTTGCTGTTTGTGCCACTCGGGCAACACTTCGTCGGGTTTGATGCGGCGCTGGGCGAACACGGTGCGGTTGGCCTTGGCTTTTTCCAGGGCATCCTGCCATTGCGCTTGCAGTGGTTGTAATTCGACGTTGGCTTCGGCAAATAGATCAGGCGTGTAGGGTGCTGCCATTCGCTCACGGCCCATCAGGGCGGCCTTGACTAGCGCTTGGTTGATGCGGGCTTCGTCTTCGGGTAGCGGAACCAGCACGCCCAGCTCCTTCTGGATGGCTTCACCCTTCTTGAGGATGACATTGAGCACGAAGCCATCCACCGGGTTGTCCTGGCCGTAGAGCATGGTGCAGCGCACTTCTTCGGCCTGTTGACCGAAGCGGTCGACCCGGCCTTCGCGCTGTTCGTGGCGGGTGGGGTTCCAGGCCAAGTCGTAGTGGACGACGGCGGTGAACAGGTGCTGTAGGTTAATGCCTTCGGAGAGGCAGTCGGTGGCGACCAGGATACGCTGGTCGGCATCCGCCATGTCGTCCACACGCTCTCGGCGTTGTTCCGGCGTGAGCTCGCCGGTGATGGCTTCGATCGTGGTCTTGGGAAACGCGGCTTTGAGGTGTTCGGCCACGTAATGGGCGGTGGCGATGTAGCGGCAGAACACCACGGGATGGTAGCCATCCTTCACTAGCAGCTCGATATGTTGGATGAGCGCGGCCAGTTTGGGGTCGCCCCTTTTACCGCTGAGGCGCCGTGCATCGGTGATAAGGGTTTGGAGGCGACTGGCATCCCGCACCTGGTTTTGTACTTGGGCAGGCGGCTCTAGGTCGTTGCTGGAGAGGTCGTCGGCTTCGCCATCGTGCAGGCGTTCGTCGCTGAGGAGGGAGTCATCCAGCAGGGCACCTTCAAGCCGGGTGGTCAGTGCCTTGACAGCGGCGGCGGGCGATGAGGCTACGCAGCGTAGCAATGCCAGTGTGGCGTACCAGATGAGACCGGCACCGCCCTGTTCATCCTGCTGTTCAATAGTTTCGGCAAGCTCGCGACAGTAGTCCTGCACGGCGTCGAAGAACGCGCCCCATTCGCCGCTGAGTTGATAGGTGAGTTCGGTTTTCATGCGACGGGGGAAGCCACGTCCGTCGTCGGTTTCGGCCTGCCATTCGGCGATGTCCTTGCGGCGGCGCTGAACAAAGTGGCGGGACAGCTCTTGGCGCAGCGGGTCGGTGGAGGTCATTCGGCCTTGCAGGGCGGCAAAGCGTGGGGCGAGCAGCGACAGCAGGTTGTAGAAAGCGGCTTCGTCGCCTGAGTGCGGCGTGGCGGTGAGCAAAATCAAGTGACGCTGTTCGTCCCTCGCCAGGCGTTGTAGCAGTTCAAAACGCAGTTGCTTGCCTGCACCGCTGCTGGCACAGGTGTGCGCTTCGTCCACGATGATGCACTCTGGGGCCGTGGCGAGGAATTGCTCGCGATTGCGTTCGCTCTTGATGTAATCCAGGCTGACCACTACCACCGGATGATGGTCGAACAAGCGCACGCCATGCGGTAGTTCGCGCTCGATGCGAGCGGCGGAGGATGAGGTCAGTGCAGTGGTCTGGAGGTTGAAACGGGTTTCCAGTTCGCTTTGCCATTGCTCGACCAGATGCGGTGGGCAGAGGATGGCCAAACGGCTGATTTCGCCGCGGTCCATCAGTTCGCGGGCGATCAGGCCGGCTTCGATGGTTTTGCCAATACCCACGTCGTCGGCAATCAAAAGGCGCACGGTAGATAGGCGCAGCGCCATCAACAGCGGCACGAGCTGGTAGCCGCGCGGTTCAACGGCAATGTTACCGAAGGAGCGGAACGGGCCGGCTCCAGCGCGTAGGGTCAGACGTAGGGCGTCGCGCAGCAACAGTGAGGCGGCGTGGTTGCCAGCATACGCGGGATCGGGCCAGGAAAAGGTGGCGGGTTCGACGGGATGCAGTTCCAGTTCGGGGATCAGGGTGATGCTTTCGTCATCGGCACCGCTCAATGGGCGCAGGCGCAACCAGTCGCGGCGGGAGTCACTTTGCACCACCCATTCACGGCTACGGGCGCGCACTAGATTGCCGGGCAGAAAGTCGTGTTCGAGGGTTGTCATGCGCCTTTATTCCTTGGAACCGAACACATCGGCGTGTGTGGCGAATTGTTGTGACCAGCGTGAAGCGTCCGAAAAATCGAGCACCTGCCAGCCTTTGTCCTGCAATACGCTGGTGGTCTGCTCATCCACTGTGTACAGGAACACCAGGGCACGGGATGCCTTGAATTGGGCGGCTGCGATAGCTGCGCCGTTGTTGACGGGCACGTTGAGCGCATCGGGTTGCAATGTGCCAGCCTGCTTGAGGGAGATCAGCCAAGCATCGAGTGGCTCGTCGGCTGACTTACTGGGGGCCGCAGCGGTCGGGCTGTCCATCGGGGGCTGTACCTGGGCGTTGGCCAGCGCCACCAGCAACTTGAGCACATCGGCGTTGCGGCGGTTGATGTGCTCGTGGTCGGGCTGGTTGAAGTAGGACAACAGGCACTGGTAACAGCCAGCTTCGCACTGATGATTGCCAAGCTCATTGCTGCGCTCCAGTGACGGCAGGTCGTCCAGGGCCCAGACGCCGTTCTGCGGGGCGCGATAGTGGATTAGTTGCAACGCCTTGTCTGCCACTAGCGCCAGATCGGCGGAGCTGTTTGCCAGGCGGGTGAGGACGCCAGCACCGCCTTCGGCCGCTTCATAGAACAGCAGGGCGCGACGCTCGTCGGATTTCGGCAGAGGCTCGGCCACCAGTTCGGATTCCTCGATCTGGAAGGTCATTTCTATGCCGCGCTTGAGCACAGCCTGCAGCGTAGCCATGGCCTCCAGCGATAACTCTTGCAGAGGCGCGAGAATCAACAAATTGCGGTGATCCTCAACGAAGGGAACAATGCGCTGGTTGGGCACTTTCTCCATCAGGGCATCACCTTCGCCCTTGTCGTCTTCGGCGCCCGGTGCATCCTGCTTACTCCAGGTACCGGTGATGGGGTTGATGTAGAAGCCCAGTTGCTCCTTGTCCTTGCGCCTGCGCCAACCACGGTTGATGCGCCAAATTTGTGCGGCAGGGGCGTAGGTGAGCTCGCCCAACACGTCCTCGCCTTGTTGGATAACGGCCTTCTGCTGCTGGATACGGCCATCGGGGCCAGGCAGGAAGCGGTAAGTGGTTTGCAGCTCGAAGCCCTGGCGCTGACGTTCCTCGTCGTTGATGGAGATGCGCTCGGTGGCAACGGTTTCCACAGTTTCGATGCGGTAGAGCTCGCGTACCCAATCGTGCTCGGTGAGCAAGGCTTCGCAGTTTTCGCAGCAGTTGACCAGCGGCTGTTCGCCGCCAGGTTCACCGAGATGACCGTAGCCACACCGGCTGCATACCAGCGAGGCAATGGTAGACAATTGACTGTTACCGGAAATGTGATCCGTATTGCCGACGTTGAGCTTGGCGCGCACCACGCGGTACATGCGGCCCTGGTGGTAGATGAGGCTGCGTGGGCCGAACTCGGATAGGGCCAGAAAGCGCGGCCGGCTGACCATGCTACCTTCGTCGTCCTTGCCATTGGCAGTCTGGCCGCCACGTGCGGGAATCCAGGCCATCAGAGGCAGGCGCGGGAAGTTGTAGCCGGGCAGGAAACCTTGGCTAGCCAAGTAACGATAGGTGTAGAAGTCGTTGTTCTGGCCGTTGCCGGACTTGAGCAGCACGGCGTACTGCCGAGCAGCGTCACCATAGCGCCGCTGGGCATTCTGGCGTTCCGTGTGCGAGGCGCTATGGCTTTTGACGATGCGGTCGGCCATGTCCATCTGCTGACGGGTGGCATCGAACAGCACGCGCCAGCGCTCCAGTGCCCCAGAGAACGCCTGCGCCGCGTTGTCGATGACCTGGCGCACATAATCTTGGGTAAACCAGGAGCTGCTTTCGAGCTCCCCCGTGAGTTGGTCGATGACCCGCCCCGCACTTACCAATGCCCGCTGTTGGACAGCAGGTGAACCCAACGCTTCGTGCAGGGGCTGTTTCAGTGGTTTGCCGGACTGATCGAGATCCAGCATGGGCGCGATGCTGTCATCTAGTGGCACCTGGGTACTGGCCAGCCAGACCGCTTGCAGATGACTGTCGATGAGGTCTCGGTTGGTCAGGTCAAGGGTTGGTGCGCGCACTACACCGTGCACCATCTGCTCGGCATTGTGGAAGAACCACTGATCATGCGGACTGAGCGCCGCACAGTAGGTAATGACCAGGGCCTGTTGGCCCGAGCGACCGGCTCGGCCACTGCGCTGGGCATAGTTGGCGGGGGTCGGCGGTACGTTACGCAGGTACACCGTGTTGAGCGCGGAGATGTCCACGCCCAGCTCCATGGTGGGCGAACAGAACATCACCGGCAGACGCTCCAGGGGCGCTTCGTGAGCGGGGTTCTGTGCCCAGTCCTGCCTATCTTTTTCCGTGTAGCGGAAACGCTGCTCCAGCAGTTGTCGGCGTGGCGCATCCACTTGGGCCGTGTGTTCCTGAGCCTCGAAGTCGAACAGTGGATGCGAGGGCCGTTGCAGCAGGTCGGCAATGCCGAGATAAAGAGCGCGGAAATACTGATTGATACGACTGCTGTCAGCTTGCGGCTGATCGGCAATCAGGCACCAGTCCAGGGCTGCCGCGTTCAGGCGCCAGCCGGCGAGCTGGGCGTCGATGGGCTGGCGCTGCACATAGCCGTAGTCCTTGGCGGACTCCAGCAGGGCTTCGATCAACTCGGCCCATTCGGCATCCTTCCAGTGTGCGACTTCGCTGGCGCAGGTGCTGTCACGCCAGAAGGCGGCGGTCTTGATTTGCCGCAGCAGGCGGGAGCGCGGGCCACCCGTCACCAGGTCGGTACGGGGCCGGCCTTTGTATTCAGGTCGTTTACTAAGAATGAGATAGCGGCCGGTATCGAGTTTCTCGTCGGGAGCGAAAGCCCAGCGCTCATTCAGGTAAGTGTGGGCGCTGGTGCGTGCCTTGTCCTGCTCGACCGGGTCAAGATAACGACTTTCTAGGCACAGATTACGGCGGAGGGTGTCGAATAGCAGCTCGTACAGACTTCTCCGTTGCGCGGTCGTCAATTTGGCCAGAATGCTGTTGCCGGTAAAGATACTGGCGTCAGCACAGAAGGCATCCAGGTCACGATAGCGAATCGTCAAAAGACCGATCTGATCCAGATTTGGGTTGTTGAAACGCCAGCCTCGACGCAAATCACGCAATAGCCGATAGGCGATGATGAAGCGCAAGGTGCGTTGCGCTTCCTGCCGGGCCAGCCCCATAAGCTTGGGAGTACGCAGATACTCCATCAGGGCCGCTTCATCGATTCGGTGAAAGCCCAGAGCTTTAAAAACGCTTTCGGCCAGGTGCTCTTCGTCGAGCTGGCCGGCGCTAACCTGGAGTGCACCGATCAAACCTGCACGTAGTGTCAACAGGAAAATGAAGTCGTTAAAATGCCCCGCCTGCAGGGCGGCATCCTGACGGTTGTCGGTGAAACCGAGCAGCTTGCGCGGGTCGGGTTGACCTGGCGACGGTTCGGGAAACGCAAACAGCTGTTGCAATGCCGCTAAGGCAATCATGGTAGTAGCAGAGGAGCGGCCTTCGCCGGATAGGCTGGAGAGACGGTTAGCATCCTTACCATGGGCTTCGTGTGTTATGCCGCAGTTCAGGCAGAAGCGGAACTTGCCTGGGATGAACCAGAACTCCGCTCCAGCGCCTTTTTGCCCTTTGGCATCTACAGTGACCATGTAGGGAATTGCTCCCTCGTAGTCGCGTTTGACCTTGGGCACGCTACGGCTGAGGTCGATCCAGGTTTCCGGCAGATCCTCCTGCATACCACCATATTGCTGTCCAGGCACCAGAGGACACAGAAAGCCATAGCTGGCATCATCCTCTGCCGCGATGTCGTCGATTTCACGCGAACTAAAGCTGAATGAGTGCTGAGAGTGCCAGACAGGCAGGTATTCTTGACCACAGTCGCGGCAGAAGTGGGTGGGATAAAGGAGCACATTCTCGTGCTGGCGTCCTGGGGCGAAACGCTGGGCATCCAGCGTGATATGGCGTTTGCCGCGAGCCTCCAGAGTGGTGAGCACCTTGCCAGGACCACTTATAAACTGGTGCAGTTTGAATGCAAATGGCGGCCTACCCTGAGGCGTTTTCACGTCATGGGCAGCCACGAGAAAGCGCTGTAGAGCGGCTCGCGCAGCGTCAGGCTGGCAACCTCCATCTTTGGCAAGGTGGCGGCTGGCTTCTTCCAGCATCATGGGCCGAGCGCGGCGAGGCGGCTCGTCAGCGGGTAGTTCGATACCCAGGTTCAGCTCAACCCAGATGGATAGCGGATCGTTGCGAAAGGCTTCGAAGTCGACCCAGATATCCTGCTCACGCGCAATAGCCGCTGATAGCTCAGCGCGGATAGCGTTGACATCTTTGAGCGGGTTAGTGACCCGTTCCAAGGTCTCGCCGATGACATCATGCTCGCTGATCTGGGTACCAAAAAGCTTGCTGGCCACGTTAGCAACCACCCGGTTGCGGTCAGCCTGGCTACCGGAAGTGGACATGGTGGCCGAGGTGCCGATGCAGACCAATTGGTCAGCCTTCAGTCGCTCGCGCAGGCGGCGCACAAGCAAGGCAACGTCCGCACCCTGACGACCACGATAGGTGTGAAGTTCATCCAGCACCAGAAACTCAAGTCCTTCACAGTGCTCCACCACGCGACGGTCCACTTTGTCAAAGCGCGTGAGGATGTACTCCAGCATCATAAAGTTGGTCAGCAGAATATCAGGCGGGTTATCCGCAATGGCGCTGCGCTCAGCCTTGCTTTCCTGGCCCGTGTAGCGCCTCACGGTAAAGGGCTGAAGATCTGGCGGATAGCCATGCAGAAATTTGTCGAGCTCTTCCAGTTGACTGTTGGCCAGAGCGTTCATCGGATAAATAACGATAGCCCTAGTGCGTGCTTTGCTGTCGGCTTGCTTCGCTTTGAGAATGCGATCAATGATCGGGATGAAGAAGGACAGGGACTTTCCCGATCCCGTACCGGTCGTGACTACATAGCTTTGACGCTCTTGACCTTTGGCCAGGGCTTCCAACTGGTGCTTGTAAAGATGCAGGGGCTGTGGCGAACCTTCGGTTTTCCCGACCTGAAATATCTCCGCACAGGCCGCGTGCAAAATGCCCTGGTCCACTAATTGCTGCGCCGTACCTTGACGTTGGTAGTTCGGATTGATCTGCACCAGTGGCTCAGGCCAGTAGCGACCTTGGGTGTATTGATGCTCTACCTCTGCTTGGATATCGGGTGCTGCGATGCGAACGAAGCTGCGGGAAAAATTGCCATAGCGTTCAATGAGCTGGTCGCGGAATTGAAAAACGTTATCCATGGTGAGTCCTCGCTGATCCGTCTTGCTGCTAGTCGCCAGAAACGCCGTACTAACGTAGATGCCTGCCGTGATGCGCTTCCATTTTGCTCCGCGCCCTTTGCCGGTCGACTCAATCAACCCTTCTGACTTGATGACCCGAAGCACAAGCCGCGCCATATCCCGGCTCACGCCTGGACAGGCATTTTCGATGACGTCAAATGCGCGGCCGGCCGCAAGTGCTGCCGCGACGTGATGTCGTTATTTGAGTGGTTCGAGGAAGCGTGGGGAGGTACTCGGGAGTGAGCGGTTGCATGGTAACGTAAGCAGAGGCACACAAAAGTACAAATCATAGGGTGCAAATGGGGTATTGTCTCGAAAATACCTCATAAAATTTGCCACAGGTACCGCTGTCCCACGAACCTTGAGCGAAATGCCCCTCCTCTCCGGCAGTGATCACCCCTGCCATGTCGAATCGAATACGCTAAGTGACTCTCGACTCAGGTCTCGGTAACCAAGCCGTCACTACATATGTAAGGAGTCTTTGGCTCTTGCGCATTTGCATCTCAGGCTAAACGAGCGATACCTGTCCCCTCTTCCTCCAACACAGGGAAGAAAAAGGGCTGACGACCTCGCGATTGGCCGCTGCGAAACGACTCCTGATAGTTGACTGAGAAAGATCACTATTCAACACTCCTCCTCAATCCCGTACAGCGCATTCCAAACGGTATTCCACGAGAAATAAGAAACTGAAAAACCAATAATTTTCATAGGCCTATCAAATCATTTCAGATTACCCCGGCAAATGAAAAAAACAAAACCCGCCGAATGCGGGCTTTGTCATTTCTGGTCCCTTTAAATCAACAAGCAGATGTTCAACAGCCTAAGGGCGGCGGCGATCCTTCCAGCAACGCATCCACCACAGCCTTCGCCACCTCCACCGAATGCAACATTCCCCAAAACAACGTCCGTTCCACCGGGTTCTCATGCAAGCTGATCTCATCACCGTTCAGCTCAGCAACCTCCAGCAGTTTCGACACATAGCTCAACGCATCATGAGCCGTGACTCCCGGCTGAATAGCAAAAATCGAGGGACAAAGCGGATCAGCGTGATTGACGGTTTTGGAGAGGGTCAAAGCGAGGGTATCAAGCAATCGGGCAACATCTGGCCGCGCGGACTTCACAGGATCATCGGAAACGGGCGGTGGATCAGGGGTGATCTTCTTAACCATGGCAAATCTCCTAACACTCATACCGAGGGAGAGACCGCCACGCTTGCTGCGACACAAGGGTGGCGAACTGTACGCAGGTTCGCAGACCGGTTAGTTAGGATCCCGGCAGGCATAAGCCTCCTGCGCACAGCCCGCCATAACGCAGACATGAAAAAGCCGCTTGCGCGGCGCTGTGCGCCTAACTAAACGGGCTGCGAAACCCATATCGCTGAATTTGCAGCGACACCGGAAATGTAGGCACGGTCATTGGCGCACACAATATTCTCCCACGCCTAAATCACGTAGGAAAAGTAAGTTCATTTTGAAAGCTATTTCTACTCATTACGAAACATCGGCAAGCCACCACAGAGAAAGGAGAATCGCTTATGTCGCTGCCAACGACATAAGCCAAAAACGTGTCGCTAAAACCTGGAAATAGCGACACGTCATGTTCCTCACATCACCCCACCCTCTCCCCCACCAACCTCTCCAAACTCATCTCCCGCATCCGAAACTTCTGCACCTTCCCCGTCACCGTCATCGGAAACGCCTCCACGAACAGGAAATGCCGCGGCACCTTGAAGTGCGCAATCTTCCCCTTGCAGAACGCCTTCAACTCCTCATCACACGCGCTATGCCCTGGATGACACTTCACCCAAGCCACAATCTCCTCCCCATACCGCTCATCCGGTATCCCGATCACCTGCACATCCGCCACCGCCGGGTGCTTGAACAGAAACTCCTCGATCTCCCGCGGGTACACGTTCTCGCCCCCGCGAATGATCATGTCCTTGTTGCGCCCGACGATGCTCACGTACCCCGCCTCGTCCATCACCGCCAAATCGCCGGTGTGCATCCAGCGCGCACCGTCGATGGCCTGGGCGGTGGCCTCGGCGTCGTTCCAGTAGCCGAGCATCACGCTGTAGCCGCGGGTGCACAGTTCGCCGATCTGCCCGCGCGGCACGATGCGCCCGGCTTCGTCGATGATCTTGCTCTCCAGGTGCGGCTGGGTGCGGCCGACGCTGGCGACGCGGCGCTCCAGGTCGTCATCGGCTGCGGTCTGGGTCGACACCGGGCTGGTTTCGGTCATGCCGTAGGCAATCTGCACTTCGACCATGTGCATTTCGCCGATCACCCGTTTCATCACTTCGATCGGGCAGGTGGCGCCGGCCATGATGCCGCTGCGCAGGCTGGACAGGTCGAATTCGGCCCGGCGCGGGTGGTCCAGTTCGGCGATGAACATGGTCGGTACACCGTACAGCACCGTGCCGCGTTCCTCGGCCACCGCCTGCAGGGCGGTCAGCGGGTCGAAGGCGTCGCCCGGGTAGATCAGGGTGCTGCCGTGGGTCAGGCAGCCGAGGTTGCCCATGACCATGCCGAAGCAGTGGTACAGCGGCACCGGGATGACCAGGCGATCGTGCTCGGTCAGGCCCAGGCTTTCGCCGACCAGGTAGCCGTTGTTGAGGATGTTGTAGTGGCTGAGGGTCGCGCCCTTGGGGAAACCGGTGGTGCCGGAGGTGTACTGGATGTTGATCGGTTCGTCGAACTGCAACTGGGTGCTGCAGGCGCGCAGGTCTTCGGCGGCGACACACTCGGCGCGCTCCTGCAGCGCCGCCCAGCCGAGCATGCCGGCGGCCGGACGGCGGCCCAGGCTGATCACGCCGCGCAGTTCCGGCAGCAGGCGGCTGTGCAAGGCGCCCAGGGCGCTGCCGGCCAGTTCCGGCAGCAGTTCGCCGAGCATGGCGTGGTAGTCGCTGGTCTTGAAGGCGTCGGCGCAGATCAGCCAGCGGCAGCCGGAGTGCCTGAGCGCGTATTCCAGTTCGCTGACGCGGTAGGCCGGGTTGATGTTGACCAGGATCACGCCGACCTTGGCGCTGGCGAACTGGGCGATGCACCACTCGGCGCAGTTCGGTGCCCAGATGCCGAGGCGCTCGCCCGGTTGCATGCCGATCGCCAGCAGCGCGCGGGCGCAGCGCTCGACCTGTTCGGCCAGTTGCGCCCAGCTGTAGCGCACCTGCTGGTGGCGCACCACCAATGCCTCGCGCTCGGCAAAGCGCGCCACGGTCTGGTCGAATGCGGCGCCGATGGTCATGGCCAGTAGCGGCTTGTCCTGTCGGCCGCGGGTGTAGCTGGGTGAAGTCATGATGTCCCCTCGATCTTGTACTTGTGTGCCGTCCTGGCGGGGAGGCCTTGCCTGAGGATGCCAAGCAGTGAAGTACAAAACCGCGGAGGACGCGAAATCCAACAGCGAAATCCAGCGGACAGCCGGAGCAAGAAAGATTACCCAACGGTAGTGGGGACAGTCACCGAAACGTTACGCAATAGTGGCATAATGCGACCCGCCCACGGGCTCTCCGGAACACATCGGTCAAACATCCATGAAGCACAATCCAGCACAGTCGGGTTTCACCCTGGTGGAACTGATGGTCAGCGTCGTCGTGGTCGCCATCCTGGCCGCCATCGCCGTTCCGGCCTACAGCAGCTACGTCAACAAGAGCACGATCAAGGCCGCCCAGGCCGACCTGGTTGCCCTGAGCCTGAACCTGGAAAACAGCTACCAGAAACAGCTGGTGTATCCGACCTCCACCGCCAGCGGTGTCACCCAGATCCAGTGCGCGCTGATCGGTAACCCGTCGCCCTGCACCAGCCCGTCGTCGGGCTGGCAGCCGAGCCAGTCGGGCAAGTTCAACTATTCGATCAGTTCCACCTCGACCACCTACACCGTGACCGCGACCGGCAACGGCGGTGCGCTCAACGGGTGCACCATCACCCTGGACCAGAGCAACAGCCGCAGCATCAGCTCGTGCAGTTCGTACAACGGTAGCTGGCTGTAATGCGCTGCCGCGGCTTCACCCTGGTCGAACTGATGATCACCGTCGCCCTGCTCGGCCTTATCCTGATGGTGGGCGTACCACTCACCCAGTCCTGGACCAACAGCAGCTACCAGCGCGATGCCGCCGGCCTGCTCAAGCAGGGCATCAGCCGCGCCAAGGCGACCGCGCTGCGCAACCAGGGCGCCGTGCAGGACAGCGCACCCGCCGCCGTGCTGTGCCGCTCCGGGCAGAATCTCAAGCTGTTCCGGCTCAACGCCGGGCAATCGATCGATTGCAACGCCACCAGCCAACCGGTCTGGAGCAGCACGATCCCGGCCGCGGCGGGAATCAAGGTCGCCGGGGTCGACATGGCCTGCGTCGCCTTCAGCAACCGCGGCCTGGCGGTCAGCGGCAACAGCTGCAGCACCGGTACGCTGCAGGTCACGGCGGGCAGCGAGAGTTCGGTCGATGTCCCGCTCATTTAAGCTGCGCCGGCTCCAGCGCGGCGATGTCCTGCTCGAATCGCTGATCGGCATCCTGTTGATGGCGACCATCGGCCTGGGCATCACCTATGCCTCATCACGGGCGGCCATCAGCCAGCGCGACATGAAGCTGCAGAACATCGTGGTCAACCAGATGCGCAGCCTGCTGGAACAGAACGGCGCGCTGCTGTGCTCGAGCAAGGCCTCGCTGCTGGTGGTGTCCATTCCCAGCCAGACCGACACCGTGCCGATCACCGCGACCTGCACCAACGCACCGAGCGTCACCGTCGGCACCAGCACGATCACCGGCGGCACGCCGCAAAGCTCGGTGGTGCTTACCACCCGCGCCCAGGACAGCAGCCTGTTCGGTGGCATCATCCGGGTCGGAGACGAGTCTTGAACCGCGCGCAGCGTGGCTTCACGCTGATCAGCCTGCTGATCGGCACGACCATTTCCCTGATCAGCATCCTGGCCATGCTCGCGCTGTACAAGAACGTGGTCTACAACGCCCTGGCTTCATCACAGAGTTCGCGCCAGGACGGCCAGGTGGCCTCGGCGCTGATCACCGCCCAGCGCGAGCTGATGAATGCCGGCTTCTGGAGCGGCAGCGCCACGGCGCGGGCCACCTCCGATATCGACAACAACTTCATCCTGCTGTCCGGCGCCCTGCTGAACAACGGCACCCTGACCGGCACCGCCACCGCCCAGACCAGCTTCCCGACCCTGACCAGCACGGCACCGAACGGCATCAGCGGCAATGCGATCGTCTGGTCCTACCAGACCAGTGCCACCGCCACCGCCAGTTGCGCCGGGTTGCTGATCAGCAACGGCGCGCTGCTCAGCCTGAAGGCCGCGGCGAGTTGCACCCAGGCATCGACGCAGTGGAGCAGCACCACCTGGACCAGTACCCCGCTGATCGAAAGCGGTCAGGGCACGGCCTCGCTGTCGGTCGGTTTCGCCACCTGCTGGCCCTATGGCCGAACCACCGACACCACCAATAGCGCCTATCGGCTGCAGGTCAGCCTGAGTGCCAACAACAGCACGCTCGATCCCAACAGCACCGATCCCCAGCCCGCCTACGTCAAAAGCAAGGCGACGGCCTGTCTGATCAATTTCGAAAAACCCACTTCCTGACCGAGCGCCCGATGCCTGCACCCGCGTTTTTCCGATCGACGCGCGCTTCCCAGCGCGGCATGGCCGCCACCCTGATGATCCTGTTCGTCGGCATGGCCCTGAGCGTCACCGCGCTGAGCATGATGTACGGCATCGGCGGTGCCCAACAGCAGCAGATGGCGGCCCATGCCACGTCGCCGGCGGAGTCGCGGGTGTGGAGCGGCGTGGAATGGGTGCGCCTGTACCTGCAGGGCCAACTGACCCAGGACAGTACCCTGGCCAACGTCACCGTCGGCAACCTGCCGATCAGCGCCACCGGGCTCAGTGCGCAGATCGTCTCCAAGGTCGCCAGCGGCAGCAGCACCCTGGTCACGGCCACCATCACCGCCACCAACAACCTGGCCACCAATACGCTACAGGTGGTGTATGTGTTGACCCCGGCCAGCAGCACGCCTGCAACGCCGGCCGGTGGCAGCCTGCCGCCGGCTCTGCAGTTCAACGGCAACTTCAACTACACCGGCGGCAGCCTGTCGATCACCAACGGCACGACTTTGGCGAACATCGTCGTCAACGGCGTACTGAGCATCTCCAACGGCGCCAAGGCCTATGTCTCCGGTTGCGCCAAGGGCGGCATCAACCTCAGTGGCGGCGGCATCGCGGACAACGCGACGCTCAACACCGAGGGCACCTTCTCCATGAGTTCCAGCAGCGCGCCGGTCAACCTGACGGTGGGTGCCAAGTCGATCAATATCACCCAGTCCGGCGGCAGCTACGTGGCGATCCAGGCCGGCGCGTTCCGCGCCAACGTGCTGTCGGGCGGTTCGACCGTCGGTACCGCGCTGGTCGGCGGTATCCGCAACAGCGACAACTCGATCACTGCCGCCAGCAGCGGCACCGCGCTGATCACCCTGAGTTCCGGGGCGGTCTACACCCTGGACCTGAGCAAGGCCACGCAGTCGGCCGGGGCCATCAGCACCAGCAACGCGCAACTGATCTCCGGCACCGGTACCCTGCCCGCCAGCATCTCGCTGACCTACAACGCGGTCTATGGCGGCGACGTCAACTTCCTCACCGGCACCGTCGGCACGTTCTGGGGCAACACCCTGGCGCTGACCGGCTACAGCGCCACCTACAACACGCTCAAGGCCAACAGCGACGTGTCGATCCTCACCGCCAACGTCGGCAAGTTCCAGGGCGGCGGCAACCTCAGCGTGACGCAATGGAACACGCCGACCTTCAGCACCGCCAGCCAGATCGCCGGACAGATCCTCAACCAGAACGGCACGCCCTACACCGGCAACACCATCGCCAACCTGACCGCGAACGTCGCCGGCGCCTCGCCCGGCCTGCCCGGCGTGCCGTACTGCAACATCACCGCCACGCCGGTGGATGTCACGCCGCTGAAAAGCCAGGCCAACTACGTGTTCTCGTTCTCCGGGAACACGCCGATGCTAACCATCCAGAACGTCAAGACCGCAGCCGGCACCACGGTTTCCGCCGGGCCCTACAACCTGGCGACCACCGACCTGCGCACCCTGCTGGGCAACAACTTCATGATCTGCAACTACGGCAACAGCACCTGCGGCAACGGTGCCACGCCGGGCAACGGCTGGAACCTGACCGGCATCACCGCGTTCCCACCGGGCGTGCTGTGGTTCGACGGCAACGTCACCTTCAACGGCGTGCAGAGCATGAGCCGCCTGACCAACACCGTGCTGACCACCGGTGACGTGACCCTGACCAGCAGCGGCATGGTGCCGCTGTACTCGCCGAACTTCTCCGGCTATTCGAACCTGTGCACCGGCTCGTTCTACCCGACCAACCTGTGCAACAAGAATGCCTCGCCACCGGGCCTGGCCACCTGGACCGACTCCGCCAACGTCACCCACAGCGGCCTGCCCATCGGCAACATCGCGATCGAGGCCAACGGCGGGCTGTCCACCAGTGGCTGGACGCTCTACGGCAACGTGATTCTCGGTGGCCTGGTCAGCACCTCGGGCGCCACCACCAACATCAAGGGCTCGCTTACCACCGGCAACAACAGCCCCAGCCCGACCACCATTTCCCAGGGCGGTATCGCCATCGACGTCTCCTCGGTGACCAGCGACCAGACCATCACCAACCCGTCGACGCCGAGCACGGGCAGCGGCGGCACCTCGACCCAGGCGACGACTCGGGTGCGGTGGGTGCGGGCGTACTGACAAACCCCGAGCGCCTCCCCACACGGAGCTCCGATCGCTCCCACGCGGAGCGTGGGAACGATCAGTGCCAAGGGATCAATTCTGCCAAAGGGTCTTGCCGAAGAACGTCAGGGTGCGGTCCCAGGCCAGTTGCGACCACACCGGGTCGAACTGGGTGCCGGCGATACGACCAGGGCCCACGGCGGTTTCGTTGGCGAAGGCATGGTGGGCCAGGTAGCGGTGGAAGGTGGCATCGACGCCGGCCTCATGCAGCTTGGCTTCCAGGGCATCGACGGTCTCGATTGCGAAGAACAGGTCCTGGGTCGCCCAGTGGCCAAGCAGCGGCGCCTTGATTGCCGAGGCGTCGAGGTATTCCAGCGGCGGGAAGCCGTACCAGACCACGCCAGCGGTCAGCTCGGGGATCGCATTCAGCGACAGCAGGGTCAGCGCGCCCCCCATGCAGAAGCCGGTCACGCCGATGTTCTTCGTGTAGCCGCCCAGGTACTGCACCGCGCCACGGATGTCCTGGCTCACCGCTTCGGCGAAGTCGAGCTTGCTCATCAGGTGGTGGGCTTCTTCCTCTTCCACCGTGGACTCGCCACGGTACAGGTCCGGCACCAGCGCCAGGTAACCGCTGGCCGCCAGGCGATCGGCGACACCGCGGATCTGGTCGTTCAGGCCCCACCACTCCTGGATGACCACGATGGCCGGGGCACCTTCCAGCTTGGCCGGGCGGGCCAGGTAGCCGCTGACTTCGCGGCCGTCCGGGCGTTTGAAGCTGACCGGGTTGTTTGCTTGGGACATGGCTCGTCACCTCGAATCGGGTTGAATGGAATCGGACCCGATTAAAGCCCCATGTCCCGGCCTTGGCGAGCACTATTTGAACGAAGGCTGTCCCTTACTTCAGCTCGAACACCAGGCAGGGATTGCCGTTGAAGCGCCCTTCGAACGCCGGCTCCGCCTTCTCCAGCGAGGTGCCCGCCAGCAGGTTCTGCTCCTTGCGCGACAGGATCACCCAGGCCGGGCGCGGCAGCGAATCCAGGCTGGGCGCATTCCTGGCCGCGATGAACAGCGGCTTCTCGTCGTGGCCCAGGTTCATCATGTAGCGCACCGCCCAGGTGTCCTGGCCCAGATTGAGGAACACCAGCGGCCCCGGATTCGTCGCACGCAGGTGCTCCACCGGGCCAACGAAGCCCCGGGTGTCGAATTCCAGGTCCTTGGCCGGCTCGACCACCTTCACCAGCAGCAGCCACTGGGCCGCCAGGGCGATCAGGCTGAGCAGTACCAGGCGCCGCCCCGGTTCGGCGGATGGCTTCAGCCAGAGCCTGGCGGCGAGCACCTGCAGCACCACCAGCACGCCCCCCAGCAACGGCACCGACACCTGCGGCCAGAACCCATGCTTGAGCCAGGAATGGTGCAGGACGAACACCACGACAATCCCCAGCCCCGGCAGCAACGCCACCAACCCGGTATAAAAACGCCGCACACCCACCAGCCAACCGTGCGCGTTCAGCAACCCATAGGCCGCCACCGCCGCGAACATCGGCACCATCGGCAGGATGTAATAGGCTCGCTTGAAGTGCGGCACCGACAAGCCCAGCAGAATCATCAGGCCACAGGCCCCTAGTCGCAGGGCCAGTTGCACCTCATCATCGTGGTCACGCTGCGCCCATGTGTGGCGCAGCGCGATCAGCGTTGCCAGCGCCAGCGGTACCACCGGGAAGTAGCGGTACAGGCTGAGCTGGAAGTAGAAGAAGAACGGCTCGCCACTGTCCCCCAGGCGCCCGCCGATCTGCATGGTGTAGACCTGCCTGGCGAAGTCCTCGCCACCGCTCAGCCGGGCCAGGCTCATCAGCGCCCACCAGCAGGCCGCCAGCAACAGCAGGCCGACCACGCCGTAGCCCAACACCCTGCGCACGACCCGCAGCGTCTCGGCCCGCGACCGGCAAACGCCCATGGCCCAGTAGACACAGGCCACGCCACAGACCTCGATCAGCCCCAGCGGCCCGCGAATGACGAAGCCCAGCACGAACAGCGGGAACACCGCGTATTGCCGCAGCCGCGAACCGAGGCGTTCGCCGGTGTGCAGCAGGTAGAAGCAGGCCAGGCACAACAGCGAGGTCATCTGGTCCAGGCACACCGAGCGCGACTTCTCCAGCAGTTGCGTCGTCAGCGCGGTCAGCAGCACCGTCAGCAGCGCCCAGGTGCGCCCCGATGGCGCCAGCAGCCGGTAGATCATCGCCAGCACGCCCGCCGAGGCCAGCGCCGTCGGCATGACGTTGGCCAGGTGGTTCGGCGCGCCGAACAGCCGGGCGAACAGGTAGCTCAGGAAAGTCGCGGTGCCCGGGTAATCGGGATAGGGCTCGCCATAGGTCGTGGCGAAAAAGCCCGGACCATGACGGAACATTTCCTCGAGGAACAGCCACCAGCGGCCGTCGAACCCCTGGGCCGTCTGGTCCCAGATGCCAAGGGTGAAGAGCAGCAGGGCGACCAGGAAGATCGACAACGATTCGAGGCTAAGGCGTTTTTCGTGGGCCATCGGCATACGACTCATCCGCAACAACAGGGTGGACGGGCAAACCCTAATGGTGCCGTGGGGGGCACTGAATGCTGCCTGAACGAAGGCCAGAACCCGCGTGACTGGGAATCCTTCTCGGCAGGTTGTGCTACCCCCGGCCCTTGGCACCCTCTATAGTCCCCAGTCAGTCCAAGGTAGGAGCCTACGCAGTGCACTCCAGAATCACTCTCCGCCACCAGTCCCTTCGTACCCTGACTTTCGCCCTTTCGCTGGCCCTGTTCAGCGCCCCGAGCCAGGCCAAGGCCCTGCCCGACGCCCCGGAGATTGGCACCGGCTATCGCAGCGGCCTGCTCACCCGGCAGGCGAGCAAGCACATGGCCGCCGCCGCCAACCCGCTGGCCGCCGAAGCCGGGCGCGAGATCCTGCGCCAGGGCGGCTCCGCCGTGGACGCGGCCATCGCGATGCAGGCCGTGCTGACCTTGGTCGAGCCGCAGGCCACCGGGATCGGTGGCGGCGCCTTCATCATGGTCTGGGACGGCCGGCAGGTACACGCCTACGACGGCCGCGAAACTGCTCCGGCCGGGGCCAACGAAAAACTGTTCCTGAACGCCGACGGCACCCCGATGGCCTTCACCCAGGCACAGATCGGCGGCCGCTCGGTCGGCACACCCGGCGTGATGCGTGCCCTGGAACTGGCCCACCGCAGCAACGGTCGGCTGCCCTGGGCCAAGCTGTTCGAGCCGGCGATCCGCCTGGCCGAGCAGGGTTTCCCGATTTCGCCACGCCTGCACAAGCAGATCGCCGCCAGCCCGTTCCTGCCGAAATCGCCGGCCATGGCCGCCTACTTCCTGGACGCGGATGGCCGCCCGAAAGCGGTCGGCACGGTACTGAAGAACCCGGCGTTGGCCGCGGTGCTCAAGCGTATCGCCAACGAAGGCAGCGACGCGTTGTACAAAGGCCGCATCGCCGAGGAGATCGTCGCCGCGGTCAATGGCAGCGCCAACCCCGGCAGCCTGTCGCTGGCCGACCTGCAGGGCTACCAGGCCAAGGAGCGCACGCCGATCTGCTCCGACTACAAGCAATGGAAACTCTGCGGCATGCCACCGCCCTCCTCCGGGGCGATCGCCATCGCGCAGATCTTCGGCACGCTGCAGGCGTTGGAGGCCCGCGACAAGCGCTGGGCGCTGCCGGCACTACCGCCCCTGAAAACGTCGACCGCCGCCGGCCTGGAACCCCGCCCGGAGGCCGTGCACCTGATCGCCGAGGCCGAACGGCTGGCCTATGCCGACCGCGGCCTGTACGTGGCCGACAGCGATTTCGTCCCGGTACCGGTGGCCGGCCTGATCGACCCGGCGTACCAGGCCCAGCGCGCCCGGCTGATCAGCGAACGCAGCCTGGGCAAGGCCGAACCCGGCGTACCGAACGGCGTGCAGGTGGCCCTGGCCCCCGACCGCTCGCCCCTGCGCATCTCCACCTCGCAGATCGTCGCCGTGGATGACCAGGGCAGCGCGGTGTCCATGACCACCACGGTGGAAAGCTCGTTCGGTTCGCACCTGATGGTCGAGGGCTTCATCCTCAACAACCAGCTGACCGACTTCTCCTTCATCCCCAGCGAAAACGGCAAGCCGGTGGCCAACCGCGTCGAACCGGGCAAGCGCCCGCGCTCGTCGATGGCGCCGACCCTGGTGTTCGATCGCCAGAATGGCGAATTCCTCGGTACCGTCGGCTCGCCCGGTGGCTCGCAGATCATCGAGTACGTGGCCAAGACCCTGGTCGGCCTGCTGGACTGGCAGCTCGACCCGCAGGCCGCGATCAACCTGCCCAACTTCGGCAGCCGCAACGGCCCGACCGAGCTGGAGCCCGGCCTGTTCTCGCCACAACTGATCGACACGCTGAAGCAGCAGGGGCATGAGGTCAACGAACTGGAAATGACCAGCGGCACCCAGGCGATCATGCGCGTGCGTGATGCCCAGGGCCGTACGTCCTGGGCCGGTGGCGCCGACCCGCGGCGCGAAGGCGAGGCGCTGGGCGACTGACGCGCAAGGACGGTGGCGGGCCCGCTCGCCACCGTTGCCGGGCCCGCTACACAGTCATTCACAATTTATTAAGATATTCCTCCGTATAGTGCCGGGTCATCTGGAGGCCTCAGGGCCGACTTTCCTTTCCCCGGTATCCCCATGCGCACGACACGTCCCGTTATCCTGCTGTTCCTGCTTGGCTGCCTGCTGTTCTTCTTTGCCCTGGGCAACCATGAGTTGCAGGGTTCCACCGAATCCCGGGTGGCCGGGATCGCCATGGAAATGCACCTGAACAACGACTGGATCACCCCGCGCCTGCTGGGCGACCCGTTCCTGGAAAAACCCCCGCTGAGCCTCTGGCTCGATGCCACGGCGATCAAACTGCTGGGCGGCACGCCCCTGGCGGTGCGCCTGGCCTCGGCGTTCGCCGGGCTGTTCACGGTGCTGGCGCTCTACGGTTTCATGCGCAGGATCGGCCGCCCCACCCTGTTGGCCTGGGCCGCCGCCGCAATGCTGATGACCATGGCCAGCTACCTGGGCAATGCCCGCCAGGTCGGTGAGGACGCCATTCTCAGCCTCGGCGTATCGCTGGCGCTGTTCGCCTTTTTCCAGGCCAATGAGCAGCGCAAGCGCCAGGCCGCCACCCTGGGGAGCTGGCTGGTGTTCATGCTCGGCATCGCGATCGCGACCCTGACCAAGGGCGTACTGGGGCTGGCCCTGCCGGGTGTGGTGATTTTCTTCTATCTGGTCAGCGAGAGCCTGCTCGACCGGCGCTTCAGCCTCGGCAACTGGCTGCGCCCGGCACTGTTCACCCTGGTGGGGCTGATCCCGCTGCTGATCTGGCTGAAACTGCTATACGGGCAGGGCGGCGCGGATGCTGTCCGTGAAGTGCTCTGGGCCAACAGTGTCGGCCGCTTCAGCGGCTCGTTCACTGCGGCCGGCCACTACGAGCCCTTCTACTATTACTTCACCAAGTTGCCGGAGGCGTTCCTGCCCTGGAATCTGCTGGTGTACCTGGGGCTCTGGCACCTGCGCAAGGAGCTGGTGCGCAAACGCCACCTGCTGTTCGCCAGCGTCTGGTTCCTGGCCCAGTTCACCCTGCTGACCCTGGCCTCGAGCAAGCGCATGGTGTACATGGTGTCCATGGCGCCCGCCGCCGCTATCATCGCCGCCGAATACAGCGCGGTGGTTCTCGCCTGGCTGCGTCGGCGCTCCGCCACCTCCACGCTCAGCCGCCAACTGGTCGACAAGCGCCGCCCGCTGGCTGCGGCGCTGCTGGCCGTGGTCGTCTGCGGTTATCTGGTGGCCGCCTGGCGGGCGCCGCTGGCCGACCGCAACACCTCGTTCAAGCCGGTGACCGACCAGGTCATCGCCCTGCAGGCCAGCGGCAAGCAGGTCGCGCTATACCAGCCGGACGAACGCCTGGCCTCGACCGTGTTCTACACCCAGCGCCAACAAGCGGTGGTACAAACCCAGGAGCAGTTGGACGCGTTCCTGCAGGCCTCGCCGGACAACGTCGCCGTGGCCCAGAACCAGCAACCCGATGCCTCGCACAAGGTACTGGCCACCGTCACCATCGGCGGCAAGCGCACTTACTACTTCTACACCCGCTGAACACTCATGGGCATAAAAAAACGGCGCTCCTTGAGCGCCGTTTTTCATGGGGCGGGTACTTACTGAACGTTCTTCAGCTTGACCACGTCGCCGGACACCTTGGTGGTGTAGCCGGTCAGGACCCAGGCCCAGAACCAGTTTTCCTGGACCTGGGTGTTGATCAGTGCGTCACCGCCCTTGGCCTGGATGGCAGCAGTCTGGGCACGGACGAAACGGTCGTTCTGGCGGATCGGGATGAATCCGAACAGCAGCATGCCGGTAGCGGTCGCTTCGCTGTGACCGACCACGGTGTACTGGTTGCTGTCCAGCTGCCGGGTTTTCATCGCCGTGCCGGTGCAACCGCCCAGCGCCAGGGTAACCAGCAGGGAAGCGGCGATTTTGCTCGCGTATTTCAAGGGATAACTCCATGGGAAAAACCCCGGGAGTCATTTCCCGGGGACGCGTACTGTAAAGGGGATAGCGGCAAACTCAAATGCTTCATCGAGTGCCATGTGGTCTGGGCCTGGCGATTCTCGGCGTTGCCCTAGGGCTTGAACACCTGCGGCCAGTCCGGGGCTTCGATATAACCCATCACCTTCGGCGCCTGGCTGGCCGAATGCTCGGTCAGGAACAGCGCCAGCCCGTAGCCTGGCGACGGCATGGAGAAATTCATGGCGTCTTCCAGTGCCCCCATGCATTCGCTGTGGGTGACCAGCACCAGGTTGCGCCCCGGCACCTTGTAGCGGCGAATGTCGCGCAGCAGGGTCTTGCGGCAATTGAACAGCCAGTCCTGGGTGCTGCTGGCGTGGTTGAACATGTAGGCGGAGGTCTGCACGGCACGGGTCAACGGGCTGTTATAGATATCCGTTCGGGACAGGCCGAGCCTTTCGAAGCGCGCGCCCAACGCCACCGCCACGTCGCGAGCGCGATCGGTGATGCCGTCCGGCTCCGCCAGGCAGGGCGCCCTGGAGCGGTCGCAACGCTCGACATGGCGCACCAGCACCACCATTTCGCCCCTGGCCCACCCCGCAGTCAGCGCCATCGCGCTATCATTGCCAGCCTGGGCCAGATCGACAACGGCAGCGGGCCGCAACATCACCAGCGTCAGCGGAATGACGAGCAGCGCTGCCAGCGATACCAGCAGGGCGTTCCGGTACCGGACGAGGCGGTTCAGTTCGAACGAGCGCTTCAACCAGCTATACGGCAGTCTTGATTCCACGTTCGGCTGCCTCTGCGAAAAAGGCCGGTTGAGTAGGCAATGTCGGCGACGCTACAGCACAAAAATGACAACTGAGCCTCGGGCTTGACTGCCGCTGGAGAAACCGCTTCCCTGCCTGCTGCAAACTCATTCGAACACAGAGCCTAGGTTCGTGAAGGTCGCGTCGCGGTGAAAGGAATGTGAAAAATTCCTCAATCGCCGACCTCGATCCGGCCTGGCTGAACGCCCCTGACGAAACGTAAACACCCTCGAAACATCCGAATCTCCTGCAAGAAGTTACAATTGGTGAAACACCTTCCCCGAGAAAAACCTTTCAGCTATCGGCTTTCCCGCCGATACAGCCCTTACGAACAAATTCAGCTGGCACCAATAACAACACCTTCCAGCCACCCGATGAGCAAGCAACACCAAGTTACTGGAGGAATTCAATGAATAGCTGGTTTGGCAATATCAGCGTCAATCTGAAACTGGGCCTGGGCTTCGGCCTGGTCCTGGCGCTGACCACGATCCTGGCGCTGACCGGCTGGACCAGCCTGGGCGGTCTGATCGACCGCAGCAACTGGATGAGCGACATCACCCAGCTCAACGCCTCGCTGACCAAACTGCGTGTGGCCCGGCTGCAATACATGCTGACCAACGGCGACGAAACCGCCGCGCAGAACGTGCAGGTCAACCTCGACGCGTTCATCGTCCAGCAGCAGAAACTGCTCAACAGCTTCAAGAGCCCGGAAAACGTCAAGCTGCTCAAGGAGCAGGCGGCGACCATCACCGCCTACCAACAGTCGCTGAACAAGATGCGCGAGGCCTACCGCACCGGTAACGGCGCCCGCCAGAGCATGAGCGAGACGGCCGAAGTCGTGCAGAAACTGATCGCCACGATCCACGACAACGTGCTGCAGATGGCTCCAGGCGAGGACAACCGCTTCGAGCGCTTCCAGGCCATCATCCGCGCCAAGGAACAATTCCTGCTGACCCGCTACGAAGTGCGTGGCTACACCGGCAACAGTAACCCGGAAACCGAACAGAAGGCTGCCAATCAGCTGAACGAAACGATTGCCGGCCTCAAACAACTGGCCGAGCATTTCAGCAGCAGCCAGCAGAGCGAACTGCAACAGCTGGAAACCGGCCTGGCCAACTACCGTACGGCCGTGCTGGCGTACAAGCAGGCCAACAACGATGTCGTGCAGGCCCGCAAGGAAATGACCGACCAGGGCAACAGCATCGTCGCCCTCAGCGAGCAGCTGTACCAGATCCAACTGGACCGTCGTGACAGCGAAAGCGCCCAGGCCCGCAGCCTGCAATTGGGCAGCACCCTGCTCGCGCTGCTGTTCGGCATCCTCGCCGCCGTGGTCATCACCCGCCAGATCACCCGCCCGATCCAGCAAACCCTGGGCGTGGTGGAACGCATCGCCTCCGGCGACCTGACCCACAACCTGGTGGTCACCCGCCGGGACGAACTGGGCGTGCTGCAACAGGGCATCCAGCGCATGGGCGCGACCCTGCGTGACCTGATCAGCGGCATTCGCGATGGCGTGACCCAGATCGCCAGCGCCGCCGAACAATTGTCGGCAGTCACCAGCCAGACCAGCGCCGGGGCCAATAGCCAGAAGGTCGAGACCGACCAGGTGGCCACCGCCATGCACGAAATGACCGCCACCGTGCAGGAAGTGGCGCGTAACGCCGAACAGGCTTCGACGGCAGCCTCCGCCGCGGACGGCGAAGCCCGTGCCGGTGACCGGGTGGTCGGCGAAGCCATCGCCCAGATCGAACGCCTGGCGACTGAAGTGGTGCGCTCGACCGAAGCCATGACCGTGCTGCAGCAGGAAAGCGACAAGATCGGCAGCGTGATGGACGTGATCAAGGCCGTGGCCGAACAGACCAACCTGCTGGCGCTCAACGCTGCCATCGAAGCCGCCCGTGCCGGTGAAGCCGGTCGTGGTTTTGCCGTGGTCGCCGACGAGGTTCGCGGCCTGGCCCAGCGCACCCAGAAGTCCACCGAGGAAATCGAAGGCCTGGTGGCGGCCCTGCAGAGCGGCACGCAGCAGGTGGCAACCGTGATGAACAACAGCCGCTCGCTGACCGACAGCAGCGTCGAGCTGACCCGCAAGGCCGGGGTTTCGCTGGAAAACATCACCCGCACGGTGTCGAACATCCAGTCGATGAACCAGCAGATCGCCGCGGCGGCCGAGGAGCAGAGCGCGGTGGCCGAAGAGATCAGCCGCAGCATCATCAACGTTCGCGATGTCTGCGAGCAGACGGCGGCCGCAAGCGACGAGACGGCCGCCTCCAGCGTCGAGCTGGCACGCCTGGGCAGCCAGTTGCAGACGATGGTCAGCCACTTCCGGGTCTGAGCGGATCGGAACGGTACCTGGACCAGGCCTGTGGGTGACACCCGGGTTCTGGGCCAGGCCCGCGAAAAGGCCTGTCAGCCTTGCCCACCCCTGAAATCCCTCTCAAGACGGTGAGAGGGGTTGCTCACAGGCTCCGCCCCTGGCGGGCGATCCCGTGCTTGCGCAGCTTTCTGTACAGGGTGTTGCGACTGACTCCGAGCTGCCCGGCCGTGTTGGTCATATGCCAACGCTGCTGCTCCAGCGCATTGAGCAGCGCCAACCGCTCGGCGTCTTCCAGCGGATGCGCGCCAGCCGGTTCAGCCGGCACATCCTCGACCAGCGGCCGCGCCTGGCGAATCATCGTCGGCAGATCCGCCACGCCGATCCGACCGTCCTCGCACAGCGCCACCAGGGTACGCAGTACCGTGCGCAACTGCCGAACGTTCCCCGGCCAGGCAAACCCCAGCAGGGCCTGACGCGCCGCCGCATCGATCGATACCCCCTGCCCCGCCGCCTCCTGCGCCAGCAGGAAATCCAGCAACCGGGACTTGTCGCTGCGCTCGCGCAAGGCCGGCAGAGCGATTTCCAGGCCGTTGAGCCGGTAATACAGGTCCTCGCGGAAACCACCGTTCTGCACCCGCTCCAACAGATGGCGATGGGTCGCGCTGATGATCCGCACGTTGACCGCCTCCGGCTCACCGCCGATCGGCACCACCTGCCGGTCCTCCAGCACCCTCAGCAGGCGGGTCTGCAATGCCAGCGGCATGTCGCCGATCTCGTCGAGGAACAGCGTGCCGCCATCGGCCTGTTGCAACTTGCCGCGCATGCCTTCCTTGCGCGCGCCGGTAAAGCTGCCGCCGCGATAGCCGAACAGTTCGCTCTCGATCAGGCTTTCCGGAATCGCCGCGCAGTTGAGCGCGACAAACGGCTTGTCGGCGCGCTGGCTGGACTGGTGCACCGCCTTGGCGAACGCCTCCTTGCCCGAGCCGGTTTCGCCGTTGATCAACAGCGGCACATCACGCTCGAACACCCGCAAGGCCTTGCGAAAATCGCTCTGCAGGGTCTCGTCGTCCAGGCAGATGTCCGCCGCAGCGACCCGCCCGACCGCCACCGCCGCCGGCACCAACGGCCTGGGCACGCTGCGCGGCTGGCCACGCAGCACCGCGAACAGGCTGCGGCCATCGCGGGTCCGCAAGGGCCAACTGGCGCTGGCCTGGGTACTGGCGCGGCCGAGCAGCTCATCCAGCGAACAATCGAAAAACGCCTCAACCGGCTGCCCGAGCAAACCGCCGCGGCCAAACCCGAGCAGGTTCAGCGCACTCTGGTTGACCGCGCAGATCCGCCCTTCACCGTCGAACGCCAGCAGCCCCTCGCTGAACAGGCCGACGGATTCGGCCTGCAGATGAAAACGCAGCAACCAGTGCTGGTCGTAATGCCGCAGGAAATAGCAGCTCTCGATCATCTTTGCCGACAGGTTCACCAGCGCCATGGTATGGAACTGGCTCTGCCGGGACACATCCGGGCGGGCCGAGGAAACATCCAGCACCGCCAGCAGCTCGCCCTGGGGATCGAACACCGGGCTGGCCGAGCAGGTCAGCCCGGTATGACGGCCGCGAAAGTGTTCGTCCTGGTGAATGGTCAGCGCCTGGCGCTCCACCACGCAGGTGCCGATGCCGTTGGTGCCTTCGCAGGCTTCGCTCCAGTCGGCGCCGAGCCAGAGCCCGGCGCGCTCGAAGATCTTGCGCTCGGACGGCGCGGTGACACAGTTGAGGATCACCCCGCGGGCATCGGTCAGCAGCACTGCGTGACCGGCGCCGGACAACTGCTGGTGCAGGCTGGTCATCTCGTTGCCGGCAATCTGCAGTACCTGGCGCAGGCGCTCGCGGCTTTCCAGCAGGCGACCGTGTTCGAGCACGGTGGGGGCGATGCTCAACGAAGGGTCGAGGTGGTAATCCTCCAGGCAACGCAGCCAGGAACGGGCGATCGATGGATCACTGCCCGGGCCGCCGCTCAGGGCCTTGCCCTGGGTCACGGTGAGCACCTGCCGGGCGTGACGACTCAGATGGTTGTTCTGCATTTCTTATTGTTCTCCCCCCGTCCAGGGATGGCCTCTCCCCCACAACCACTCCGGGAGCCGGATTGTGCGGGAGCGGGCTTGCCCGCGAATAGGCCATCAAGCGTGGCCCAGGGCGCCAGGCCCCGCAGCACGTTCGACTTCAACGCCCAGCATCCTCCTGCACGGCGAGCATTGCAATCGCCCCGCGACCGATGAGTCATGGGCTGTGCCACAGGCGTTACAAAGTGTCACCCCCGACTGTACCAGCCGTGTCACAACCCGGCGGCCCACGTGTCATTCCAACCAGACCGGGCCCCGACATAGAGCGCTTTCAACGCACTGGCCCGACCTTTGCTCTACGCTTGTCAGACGCTAAACCGCGTACTCCCTAATAAGCACAAAAGCCAAGGAGACACTCACCATGCGTTATGCCCACCCTGGTACTGCCGGCGCCATCGTTTCGTTCAAGGCCAAGTATGGCAACTACATCAATGGCGAATTCGTCGCGCCCGTCGACGGCCAGTACTTCACCAACACCTCGCCGGTGAACGGCAAGCCCATCGCCGAGTTCCCCCGCTCCAACGCCAAGGATATCGACAAGGCCCTCGACGCCGCCCATGCCGCCGCCGATGCCTGGGGCAGCACCTCGGTGCAGGCCCGTTCGCTGATCCTGCTGAAAATCGCCGACCGCATCGAACAGAACCTGGAAACCCTGGCGATCACCGAAACCTGGGACAACGGCAAGGCCGTGCGCGAAACCCTCAACGCCGACATCCCGCTGGCCGCCGACCACTTCCGCTACTTCGCCGGCTGCCTGCGCGCCCAGGAAGGCAGCGCCGCCGAGATCGACGGCAACACCGTGGCCTATCACATCCATGAGCCACTGGGCGTGGTCGGCCAGATCATCCCGTGGAACTTCCCGCTGCTGATGGCCGCCTGGAAACTCGCCCCGGCCCTGGCCGCCGGCAACTGCGTGGTGCTCAAGCCCGCCGAGCAGACCCCGCTGGGCATCTGCGTGCTGCTGGAACTGATCGGCGACCTGCTGCCTCCCGGCGTACTGAACGTGGTGCACGGTTTCGGCAAGGAGGCCGGCGAAGCCCTGGCCACCAGCAAGCGCATCGCCAAGATCGCCTTCACCGGCTCGACCCCGGTCGGTTCGCACATCATGAAGTGCGCCGCCGAGAACATCATTCCGTCCACCGTGGAGCTGGGCGGCAAGTCGCCGAACATCTTCTTCGAAGACATCATGCAGGCCGAGCCGAGCTTCATCGAGAAAGCCGCCGAAGGCCTGGTACTGGCATTCTTCAACCAGGGTGAAGTGTGCACCTGCCCATCCCGGGCGCTGGTGCAGGAGTCGATCTACGACGAATTCATGCAGGCGGTGATGAAGAAGGTCGAGCAGATCAAGCGCGGCGACCCGCTGGACACCGACACCATGGTCGGCGCCCAGGCCTCCGAGCAGCAGTTCGACAAGATCCTCTCGTACCTGGAAATCGCCAAGAAGGAAGGCGCCCAACTGCTGACCGGCGGCCAGGTGCAGAAACTCGACGGCGACCTGGCCAGCGGCTACTACATCCAGCCGACGCTGCTCAAGGGCAACAACAAGATGCGCGTGTTCCAGGAGGAAATCTTCGGCCCGGTGGTGAGCATCACCACCTTCAAGGACGAGGCCGAAGCCCTGGCGATCGCCAACGACACCGAGTTCGGCCTCGGTGCCGGCCTGTGGACCCGCGACATCAACCGCGCCTACCGCGTCGGCCGCGGGATCAAGGCCGGTCGCGTGTGGACCAACTGCTATCACCTGTACCCGGCACACGCCGCCTTCGGTGGCTACAAGAAGTCCGGCGTCGGCCGTGAAACCCACAAGATGATGCTCGACCACTACCAGCAGACCAAGAACCTGCTGGTGAGCTATGACATCAATCCGCTCGGGTTCTTCTAAACCCTGAAACCGCCTTCGTGGGCAAGCCACGCTCCTACAGGTTCATGTGAAACACCATCCCGGGGACGACACCCCACTGTAGGAGCCGGGCTTGCCCGCGAACAGGCCCCCTGACACCCCATAACCTCTGGCTGCCCCGCTACGGGCCCTGCGTGCGCGCTGTACAGCAAATCGACACCCGAAAGTCCAACAACCAAACAATAAGAAAGACAAGCGAGGACTTATGACAACCCAAACCGAACTCAAACCGACCCTCGGCACCCTACACCTGTGGGGTATCGCGGTCGGCCTGGTGATTTCCGGTGAATACTTCGGCTGGAGTTATGGCTGGGGTACCGCCGGAACCCTGGGTTTCCTCGTCACCGCCCTGCTGGTGGCGACCATGTACACCTGCTTCATCTTCAGTTTCACCGAACTCACCACCGCCATTCCCCACGCCGGCGGCCCCTTTGCCTACAGCCGCCGGGCTTTCGGCGAAAAAGGCGGGCTGATCGCCGGCATCGCCACCCTGATCGAATTCGTCTTCGCTCCACCGGCGATCGCCATGGCCATCGGAGCCTACCTCAACGTGCAGTATCCCGGCCTCGATCCGAAGATCGCCGCCGTGGGCGCCTATCTCGTCTTCATGACCCTGAACATCCTCGGCGTCAGCATCGCCGCCACCTTCGAACTGGTGGTCACCGTGCTGGCCGTGGCCGAACTGCTGGTGTTCATGGGCGTGGTCGCGCCGGGCTTCAGCTTCAGCAACTTCGTCCTCAATGGCTGGTCGGGGTCGAGCACCTTCAGCCTTGACGCGGTTCCCGGCATCTTCGCGGCGATCCCCTTCGCCATCTGGTTCTTCCTCGCCATCGAGGGCGCGGCCATGGCCGCCGAGGAAGCCAAGGACCCGAAACGGACCATTCCCAAAGCCTATGTCAGCGGCATCCTGACCCTGGTGTTCCTGGCCATCGGCGTGATGGTGATGGCCGGCGGCGTCGGCGACTGGCGCCAGCTGTCGAACATCAACGACCCGCTGCCCCAGGCGATGAAGGCGGTGGTCGGCAACAACTCGACCTGGATGCACATGCTGGTGTGGATCGGCCTGTTCGGCCTGGTGGCGAGCTTCCACGGGATCATCCTCGGCTACTCGCGCCAGTTCTTCGCCCTGGCCCGGGCCGGCTACCTGCCGCAGTCGCTGGCCAAGCTGTCGCGCTTCCAGACGCCCCACCGGGCGATCCTCGCCGGCGGAGTGGTCGGCATCGCGGCGATCTACAGCGACGGGCTGGTCAACCTGCAGGGCCTGAGCCTGACGGCGGCGATGATCACCATGTCGGTATTCGGCGCCATCGTCATGTACATCATCAGTATGCTCAGCCTGTTCAAGCTGCGCCGCAGCGAGCCGAACCTAGAACGGACCTTCCGCGCGCCGGGCTACCCGCTGGTCCCCGGCATCGCCCTTGCATTGGCCCTGGTCTGCCTGGTGGCGATGGCCTGGTTCAACACCCTGATCGGCCTGATTTTCCTGGGTTTCATGGTGGCGGGGTTCATCTACTTCCAGTTGACCGCCAGCCAGCGCTCGCAAGCGCCAACGGACGCTATGCTCACCGGTAACTGAGTTGCACCAGGGCGGGGCATGCCAAGCCCCGCCACGGAACAAAAAACACCACGCCCCGCAGGAGCCGCTGTCGTACGCCAGTTTTGGGCAAGACAGGGTAGAGTCATCGATAACCAGGGTTCAGGAGGACACCGCCCCATGGCCACATTCGCCCATTCCGTCGGCGCCCAGACCTATCGCTTCGACAGCCTCAGGGAGGTCATGGCCAAGGCCAGTCCCGCCCGTTCCGGGGACTTTCTCGCCGGTGTCGCCGCGCAGAACGACGGCGAACGCGTCGCGGCCCAGATGGCTCTGGCCAACATTCCCCTCAAGCATTTCCTCGAGGAAATGCTGATCCCCTATGAGTCCGACGAAGTCACCCGGCTGATCGTCGACACCCATGACAAGCAGGCCTTCGCCGCCGTCAGCCACCTGACCGTCGGCGGCCTGCGCGACTGGCTGCTCAGCGATGCCGCCGACGAACAGAGCCTGCGCGCCCTGGCTCCGGGGCTGACCCCGGAAATGGCCGCCGCGGTCTCGAAGATCATGCGCGTGCAGGACCTGGTGCTGGTGGCCCAGAAGATCCGCGTGGTGACGAAATTCCGCGGCACCCTGGGCCTGCGCGGCCGACTGTCGACCCGCCTGCAGCCCAACCACCCCACCGACGACCCGGCCGGCATCGCCGCCAGCGTGCTCGACGGCCTGCTCTACGGCAACGGCGACGCCATGATCGGCATCAACCCGGCCACCGACAGCCTGAGTTCGATCTGCGACCTGCTGAACATGCTCGACGCGGTGATCAAACGCTACGAAATCCCCACCCAGGCCTGCGTGCTGACCCACGTCACCACCTCCATCGAGGCGATCAACCGTGGAGTGCCGCTGGACCTGGTGTTCCAGTCCATCGCCGGCACCGAGGCGGCCAACGCCAGCTTCGGCATCAGCCTGAAAATCCTCCAGGAAGGCTACGACGCCGGGCTGAGCCTCAATCGCGGCACCCTCGGGCAGAACCTGATGTATTTCGAGACCGGCCAGGGCAGCGCGCTGTCGGCCAACGCCCACTTCGGCGTCGACCAGCAGACCTGCGAGACCCGCGCCTACGCCGTGGCCCGGCACTTCAAGCCGTTTCTGGTCAACACCGTGGTCGGCTTCATCGGCCCGGAATACCTGTACAACGGCAAGCAGATCATCCGCGCCGGCCTGGAGGACCACTTCTGCGGCAAGCTGCTGGGCGTCCCGATGGGCTGCGATATCTGCTACACCAACCATGCCGAAGCCGACCAGGACGACATGGACACCCTGCTGACCCTGCTCGGCGTGGCCGGGATCAACTTCATCATGGGCATTCCCGGCTCCGACGACATCATGCTCAACTACCAGACCACCTCGTTCCACGACGCCCTCTACGCCCGGCAGACCCTGGGCCTGAAGCCTGCGCCGGAGTTCGAGCAGTGGCTGGCGAAGATGGGCATCTTCACCCAGGCCGACGGCAAGGTACGCTTCGGCAGCAACCTGCCCCCGGCCTTCCGCCAGGCCCTGGAGCAGCTAGGATGAACGACATGGGCAACGAGATCGACAGCGACAACCCCTGGCTGCAACTGCGCCGCCTGACCCCGGCGCGGATCGCCCTGGGCCGCACCGGCACCAGCCTGCCGACCCGCGCGCAACTGGACTTCCAGTTCGCCCACGCGCAGGCCCGCGATGCCGTGCACCTGCCCTTCGACCACGCCGGGCTCGCCAGCCAACTGGCCGAGCGCGGGCGGGAAACCCTGCTGCTGCACAGCGCCGCCGATGACCGCCACAGCTACCTGCAACGCCCGGACCTGGGCCGCAGGCTCAACGACGCCTCGGCCCGGCAACTGCGCGACTATGCCCAGGCCCATACGGGCGGGGTCGACCTGGCGATCGTCGTCGCCGACGGGCTGTCGGCGCTGGCCGTGCATCGGCATACCGTGCCGTTCCTCACCCGCCTGGAAGAACAGCTGGCAGCCGAAGGCTGGTCACAGTCGCCGGTGATCCTGGTGGAACAGGGCCGCGTCGCCGTCGCCGACGAGATCGGCGAGCTGCTGGGCGCGAAAATGGTGGTGATCCTGATCGGCGAACGCCCGGGCTTGAGCTCTCCGGACAGCCTGGGGCTGTATTTCACCTATAATCCAAAGGTCGGCCTGACTGACGCCTACCGCAACTGCATCTCCAATGTCCGGCTGGAGGGCATGAGTTACGGCCTGGCCGCCCATAAACTGCTGTACCTGCTGAAAGAAGCCTGCCGCCGACAGCTGTCGGGGGTCAATCTCAAGGACGAGGCCCAAGTGCAAACACTGGAAAGCGAATCGGATGTCCACTCAAGCGGCAACTTCCTACTGGGCTCCCCCCGGGATTGAAGGTCATCCGGATTGCTCTTTTCCCAGGCTTTGGGCAGCATCGGCGTAGCGGCTGCCCGAGAGAGTGAACCGTTTGCCGTCATATCCACGAAGTTGAGGCCTGATCTATGCGGATTACTCAAGCGACCCTGGAACATCTGGACCTGTTGACGCCCCTGTTCGTCAAATACCGTGAATTCTACGGTTCACTGCCCCTTCCCGATTCATCGCGCAGCTTTCTGGAAAAGCGCCTGCGCCGCAAGGAGTCGGTGATCTACCTGGCGTTGGCGGATGATGACGACAAGAAGCTGCTGGGTTTCTGCCAGCTCTACCCGAGCTTTTCCTCGCTGTCGCTCAAGCGCGTGTGGATTCTCAACGACATTTACGTGGCCGAGGACGCCCGGCGCCAACTGGTGGCCGACAACCTGATGCGCACGGCGAAGAAGATGGCCCGCGAGACCCATGCCGTGCGGTTGCGGGTGTCCACCAGCAGCGACAACAAGGTGGCACAGAAGACCTACGAGTCCATCGGTTTTCGCGAAGACACCGAGTTCAAGAACTACGTGCTGCCGATCAGCGACGACTGACCGGCCGTCCTCTCAAAATCCTGCGGCGCCCTCTTCGCGGATAAACCGGAACGCCGGCGTCCCGGTTTATCCGCGAAGAGGGCACCAAGCCCAGCACCGGCTCATTCGCAGGGCCGGCGCAAGACATCCCTCGCTACAAACTCTGCAAGCAGAATCCTCTCCAACTCTTATAATCCCGATTTCAAATCAATGTACGAAAAAACTACATTCGATGTAGTTAACTACGTGTCCATTTTTTGCGCAGGTCTGCCGATTCAGACCGTCAACACAGGTGCCACCCATGGATTTCAACCCGCTGGACCTAATCCTGCATCTCGATGTGTACCTCGACATGCTGGTGAACAATTACGGGCCATGGATCTACGCCATCCTGTTTCTGGTGATCTTCTGCGAAACCGGCCTGGTGGTGATGCCCTTCCTGCCGGGCGACTCGCTGCTGTTCATCGCCGGTGCCGTCGCGGCCGGCGGCGGCATGGACCCGGTGTTGCTGGGCGGGCTGCTGATGCTGGCGGCAATCCTCGGTGACAGCACCAACTACATCATTGGCCGCACGGCGGGCGAAAAGCTTTTCAGCAACCCGAACTCGAAGATCTTCCGCCGCGACTACCTGCACAAGACCCACGACTTCTACGATCGCCACGGCGGCAAGACCGTGACCCTGGCGCGCTTCCTGCCGATCCTGCGGACCTTCGCCCCCTTCGTCGCCGGCGTCGGCAAGATGCCCTATGCGCGGTTCTTCGCCTTCAGCGTGCTGGGCACCGTGCTCTGGGTCGGCGGCCTGGTGACCCTCGGCTACTTCTTCGGCAACGTACCGTTCATCAAGAAGAACCTGTCGCTGCTGGTGGTCTTCATCATCCTGCTGTCGCTGGTGCCGATGATCATCGGCGTGCTGCGCAGCCGTTTTGGCGGTGCTTCCAAGGCCGAGACCCACTGAAACCGTGTGGTCGCTGAGTGCCTGGCGCCGCCGCCGAACCCTCGCCCGCCATCCCGTTGCCCGTGAAACCTGGCAGCGGGTCCGCGAGCACCTGAGTTTTCTCGACGGCCTGAGCGAGGCCGAGGACCGCTGGCTGCTGGAGCACAGCGTGCTGTTCCTCGCCGACAAGCACCTGAGCGCCCTGCCGGGGGTCGAGCTGGATCAGTACAGTCGGCTGCTGCTGGCGGCCCAGGCACAGTTGCCGCTGCTGCATCTGGGCGATCTGGCGTGGTATTCGGGTTTCCATGAAATCGTGTTGTACCCGGACGATTTCCTGAGCCCGCAACGTCATCGCGATGCCAGTGGGGTCGAACACGAGTGGGATGCCGAACACAGCGGCGAGGCCTGGCACCGTGGCCCGGTCATCCTCGCCTGGCCCGGCGTGCTCGCCAGTGGTGCCTGGGAAGGCTACAACCTGGTGATCCACGAACTCGCGCACAAGCTCGACATGCTCAACGGCGACGCCAACGGCCTGCCGCCCTTGCACAGCGACATGCGGGTCGGCGACTGGGCCCAGGCCATGCAACACGCCTACGACGACCTCAACCGCCAGCTGGACCGCGACCCCGACGCCGAGACCGCCATCGACCCCTATGCCGCCGAGAACCCGGCGGAATTCTTCGCGGTGACCAGCGAATACTTCTTCAGCGCCCCGGATCTGCTGGACGCGGCCTACCCACGGGTCTACGAGCAACTGCGCGCGTTCTACCGCCAGGACCCGCTGGCGCGGCTGCGGCACCTGCAGGCGCACGACCCGCGCTACCAGCCTGCCCCCTGATCCGGGGGCGATGGGGTTCGCCAACAGCCCCAGAAGTCCCGGACAACTCATGCACCGGCCGCGCCCACACGTCCTGCAACACGTGGCATCCACCCCGGAATGTGCCTATAATCGCCGCCACTTTTTGGTCAATCCAACCAGGTTTCTGGTCAACTAACGGGGGCATCGCCCAATGAGCTACAGCAAGATCCCGGCTGGCAAAGACCTGCCGAACGACATCTACGTCGCGATCGAAATCCCGGCCAACCACGCGCCGATCAAATACGAAATCGACAAAGACAGCGACTGCCTGTTCGTTGACCGTTTCATGGCCACCCCGATGTTCTACCCGGCCAACTACGGTTTCATCCCCAACACCCTGGCCGACGACGGTGATCCGCTCGACGTGCTGGTCGTGACCCCTTACCCGGTCGCTCCAGGCTCGGTGATCCGTGCCCGTCCGGTCGGCATCCTGCACATGACCGACGACGGCGGTGGCGATGCCAAGGTGATCGCGGTTCCTCACGACAAGCTGTCCCAGCTGTACGTCGACGTGAAGGAATACACCGACCTGCCAGCCCTGCTGCTGGAGCAGATCAAGCACTTCTTCGAGAACTACAAGGATCTCGAGAAAGGCAAGTGGGTCAAGATCGAAGGCTGGGGCAACGCTGACGCCGCCCGCGCCGAAATCAGCAAGTCGGTTGCCGCCTACAAGGGCTGATTCGCACCGACAGCGCACGCTGATGAAGAACCCCGGTCCGCCGGGGTTTTTTTATGCCCGTTTACCCCGGGACAAACAAGGCGTTTAATGAATAAACAGCGCGAAACGGGCGTCCACACGCAAGAGTAGGAATAGTCAACGAAATCAATCACGTTGTGTGCTTTTGCCGGCTATTTTTGAACATCTCGTTTATTTAAACGGGTGTAGCACGCCAGTAAACTCTGTGTTCATGAATACATCAGGCGATCGCTTAAGAGCGCTCCTGCGGGAGTGCCATCTTTCCGCTTCGGACTTCGCTGCCAACCGGCAGGTGACGCCGCAGCACGTCAATAACTGGTTCAAGCGTGGCATCCCCATGGCCCGCATGGATGAGATAGCGGAGTTGTTGTGCGTCAACAGCCGTTGGCTACGAACGGGCGAGGGTCCGAAGCATCCGGGTGCTTCTGCCGCCGAGGCAGAGGCCGACGCCCTGCGGCCACGGGCCGGCGAACAGGAGCCCTACTCGGCCCGTGACGACCTGGCCGCCAGCGAGCGCAACGACGTACAGGTTCCGCTCTACAAGGAAACGCCTACGGCCCCCGGCTCCAAGCAGACTCAGGTCAGCGCCATCCCCGGGCGCAAGGTACGCCTGCCGTACCGGATCCTGCAGGCCATGGGCGTCGACCCGGACAAGGCCATCTGCGCACCGATGATCGGTAATGCCATGGCCGAGAAGATCGAGGACGGCTCCACCATCGCCATCGACCGCAGCCTGACCCAGGTGGTGGACGGCGAAATCTATGCCCTGGAACACGACGGCATGCTCCGGGTGAAGTACGTCTACCGCCTGCCGGCAGGCGCGTTGCGGCTGCGCAGCCACAACAGCGACGAATATCCCGACGAGATCTTCAGCGCCGAAGAGATCGAGCGCCAGGGCATTCGGATCCTCGGTTGGGTGTTCTGGTGGTCGACCTTGAACAAGCGCCGCCCGCCAGTGCCCTGTAAATAGCGTCGAAATGTGGATTTATCTGAAAACGATCGCTCTGCATGGCGGTTTTCGCTGGGCATATGTCGCAAATGTGGGTATCCTGCGCCGCACATTCTGGCAGCGTCCCCCGAAAGCGGGTCAGCCTGCCACCCACCCTGTGCGAGACTACCGCGCAGGGTCTCCCGACCAGACATTGCCTTTGCGCATGTACCTTTTGAAGGCGGGCGAGGCTTACCAAAAATAAGCCAAACCCGTCCCCGAGAAGCCGGCCACAAGCCGGCTTTTTAATGCCTGCCATTCACCCGGCCTCCTTGAGGTGCGCTGCCCGACAGCACCGTTGATCGCCTCTCATTCTCTTAACCCCTCAAAAGCCGGCCCCCTCCCTCCAGAACTCGCCCACCCAGCCGAAATAAAGGCTACAGCCGGCACAGATCGGCCTGCGGGCACCTGACCCTCGCGATAATGCATGCGCGAGGCCGCCTTCAAGCAGAGGGAGCTGTATCGACCACGGCCACAGAGGCTCTCGTGATAATGACTGGCCTATTCAAGAAGCTTCGAAAACTCGTCACCCCGCCCCTGGATAACCCAAGGCTGCTCAAGGCACAGTACATCGCGCTGGCTCGTCAGTTGCCGCTGATGTATTTCATCCTGATCGTGAACACCTGGGCGCTGGTCATGACCCACCTGGACAATGCGCCAGACTGGCTGGCCTTCTACATCCCGGTGGCCATGACCCTGATCTGCGGCATCCGCGGCGGCATGTGGTGGCGCATGCGCCATCATCCGCCGGCACCGGAGCTGATCGCCCGCGCGCTGGTGCGGACCAATCTGCTGGCGCCACCGATTGCCACGGCCTTTACCTTCTGGTCACTGGCCCTGTTCCCCTATGGCGATATCTATGCGCAATCCCACGTCGCCTTCTACATGGCGATCACCGTCATCGGCGTGATCTTCAGCATGATGCACCTGCGCCCGGCCGCGCAGAGCACGGCGCTGATCGTCAACGTGGTGTTCGTGGTGTTCTTCTCCAGCATGGGCAACACCGCCTTCACGGCCACCGCGCTGAACGTGCTGCTGGTGTCCATGACCATGCTGGTGATCCTCAACAACCACTACCGCGCCTTTACCCGGCTGGTCGACGCCCAGGCCAAGGCCGAGCAGTTGAGTGACGAAAACCTCAAGCTGGCGAACGAGGACAGCCTGACCGGGCTGCCCAACCGCCGGCAGTTCTTCAGCACCCTGGACCGCGAGATGGCCAACGCCGAGGCCAATGGTTCACGGCTGGCGGTGGGTATCATCGACCTCGACGGCTTCAAGCCGGTCAACGACCAGTTCGGCCACAGCGTCGGCGACCGCCTGCTGGCCCAGGTCGGCCAGCGCCTGAACGGCCTGCTGGAAGACGGCATGCACCTGGCGCGCCTGGGCGGTGACGAGTTCGCGCTGATCCTGGCCAACGACGCCAATGACCAGGCCCTGGCCGCCTTCGGCCAGCGGGTCTGCGAGGCCCTGGCCACGCCGTTCCTGCTCACCGACCTGCCGGTGCAGATCGGCGGCTCCCTGGGCATGGCGACCTTCCCGGACATGGCGACCAATGCCATCGAGGCGTTCGAGTACGCCGACTACGCGCTCTATCACAGCAAACGCACCAACCGCGGTGCGCTGTCGATGTTCACCGCCTGCCACCACCAGCAACTGTTGCACGAAGGCGTGACGGAGCAGGCCCTGCGCCGGGCGGACATCGAGCAGGAATTCCACCTGGTGTTCCAGCCGGTGATCGACCTGCGCACTCAACGCACCGTGTCCTTCGAGGCCCTGGCGCGCTGGCAGAGCCCCAAGCTGGGCGATGTCTCGCCCTACCGGTTCATCCCGGTGGCCGAGCGGATCGGCCTGATCAACCGCCTGACCCCGCCCCTGCTGCGCAAGGCGCTGGCAACCGCCAACGGCTGGCCGGCCGACATTCGCCTGTCGTTCAACCTCTCGGCCCACGACTGCGCGTCGGACGAAGTGGCGCAGCAGATCGTCGAAGTGATCGTGGCGAGCGGTTTCGATCCCCGGCGACTGGACCTGGAAATCACCGAGACGGCGACCATGCAGGACATCGTCCAGGTGCAGCGCACCATCGACGGCTTCCGCCGGCTGGGTTGCGGCATTTCCCTCGACGACTTCGGCACCGGCTACTCCAGCCTCAGCCAGTTGCACTCGCTGGCCTTCACCAAGATCAAGATCGATCGCAGCTTCGTCACCGGCTTGCATGAAAAGCCGGCCAGCTACAAGATCGTCAAATCGCTGGTGGCGCTGAGCCTGGACATGCAGCTCGATTGCATTGTCGAAGGCGTGGAAACCCAGCCTGAACTGGATGCCCTGGCCAGCCTGGGCTGCTCGCTGGTACAGGGTTACTACTATTCCAGACCGATGTCGCCGGCATCGGTCGAGGCCTGGCTCGACCAGGAAAATACGACGGAACGTGCACAGTGCTGAATCCCGACCGCAGGACCCTGATCGACCGGCTTGCCGCCGCCCCCGACGATGTTGCGGTGCGCGCCGCGCTCTATCGCGACCTGCTCGACACCGCCGATGTGGCCCTGGATGGTTTGCGGCTCGCCGCCGGCCTGGGCGATCCGGCCGCCCTGACGGTGATTGCCGGGTTGCACGCCAAACCGCATGCCAACCGGCCCAGGGCCTGGCTGCCGCAGTTGCGCGGGCTGCCGGTCGACCGCCTGGAACTGGGCGATGCCGAACCGGACTGGCTGGATGCCCTGGCCGGACTGCCACTGCGCACGCTGGTGCTCGACGGCCCGAACTTCAGCTGCGACCAGGAGCTCTGGCGCCGCCTGCCCGCCCTGGCCCTGGAGACGCTGGAGATCAGCGGCTTTTCCCGCTCGGACAACGAGACCTGCCTACCGCCAGTCGAGCGGTTGCGCCGGCTGAAACTGCAAACCTACGGTGATGACTTCGACGACGCGTTCCTCCGGCAACTCGGCGACAGTGCGCTGCAGGAACTGTCGCTGAACCGTTGCGATGAGATCACCGACGACGGTCTGCTCGCGCTATCGCGCCTGCCGTTGCGCTCCCTGGAACTGGAGCGCATCGAACAACTCACTTCCCGCGGCATGGCCCATCTGTCCAGACACCCACTCGAACATCTGTCCCTCGGCTGGGGCCGTCTCGCCATACTGGAGGACGCCAGTTGGCTGCGCAGCCTGACGGCCTTGCGTTCGTTGAGCCTCGACTACTGCTATGCGAACGAGGCCACCCTGCAGGCGATTCGCGATCTGCCGATCGAGCGGCTGTCACTGCAGTGCGCTTATATCAGCGATGAGGACCTGGCCGAACTGGAAGGCATGCCGCTCGCCGATCTGGATCTGAAGGCGTCCCAAGTGATGATCGAGCGGCTGGACACACTGCACGCCTTCCCGCTCAAGCGGCTGGGGCTCTGCGATGTGCAGGGCATCGGTGCGGACGCCCTGGGCGACTTGCGTGGCCTGGCGTTGGAGTCGCTGGACCTTTCCCTGAACGAAGTCACCCACAAGGAACTGAAACAACTGGCGGGCCTGCCGCTGAAAAGGCTGAAGCTCAACTTCTGCAATGGCGTGGACGGCAAGGCGCTGCGGACGCTGGCCGAACTGGGCCTGCCGCTGGAAGCACTGGAGATCGGCGGTCTGGACCTGCGCGACGCCGACCTCGCCTGCCTGCGCGACCTGCCCTTGAAGCACCTCGACCTGTATGACAGCCCCTGGCTCACGGATGCCGGCGTCGCCCATCTTGCCCGCCTGCCGTTACGCAGCCTGACGCTCACGGCAAGCCCGGGGGAGTCGCGGATCACCTCGGCCGTGGTACCTACGCTGGAGCAATTGCCGCTGCAAAAATTGTCGTTGCAGAACTGCTCCGGGATCGATGCCGACGGTTGGGATCGTCTGGCCAGGCTGCCGGCGCGCGTCATCGGACCTGGCATCTGAAGCTGCGCCAGTCTCCAGCAGGCGCCGCAAGGGAGTGCGGTCAACCACGCAGCAACTGAGGTACAGTTGCCGTCCTTTAGCCATACCCTTGCGCCTGCCGTGAGACCCTCTGGGCGCCAGGTAAAGGAGCTTCAGCGCATGACGCTTCACATCCCGACCCTGCTCATCGTGTCGGTGCTCATTTTCTGCGTGATGGGCCTGTTGACCCTGCACGCCTGGAGCCGTGAAACCCGCGAACGACCGCTCGCCTACCTGGCCGGCACGATGCTGCTGGCGTCGCTGGGCATGGTGCTGGTGAGCCTGCGGGGCATGGGCATCGACTTCGTGCCCCTGGTGCTGGGCAATGTCGTGCTGTTGCTGAGCGCCGCGATGAACTGGACGGCGATGCGGATACTGGCCGGACGGGCGCCGTCGCTGCCAGGCATGCTGGCCGGTGCGGGGGCCTGGCTGGCCCTGTGCCTGATACCCGCCTTCATGGAGTCGCTGAGCATACGGGTCACCGCCTACTCGCTGCTGACCGCCGTCTACGGATCGGTTACGGTGCTGGAGTTCTGGCGCAGCCAGAAAAGTCTCGAAGTCTCCTACCTGCCAGCCTTTTTCCTGACCCTGCTGCACACGGTGTTCTATTACATCCGGGCCTTCTACGACACCGGCATGGGGCTCGAACAGGCGCTGACCGGTGTCGGCAAGGGCACCTCGTTTTTCTCGTTCCTGCTGTTCGAGGCCATGGTCTACGTGATCGGCATCGCCTACATGACCCTGGCGATGGTCAAGGAACGCGCCGAACTGCGCTTCAAGGCGGCCGCCTACAGCGATGCCCTGACCGGTGTCGGCAACCGCCGGGCGTTCATGGACCGTGGAGCTCGCCGGCTGGAGGCCTGCCAGCGGCGCGGTACGGTAATGGCGCTGCTGCTTTGCGACCTCGACCATTTCAAGCGACTGAACGACACCTTCGGCCATGCCGTGGGAGACCAGGCGCTGATCGCCTTCAGCCGGGTCATGGGCCGCGCGTTGCACGAGAAGGACGTGTTCGGACGCATTGGCGGGGAAGAATTCGCCTGTCTGCTGGAAAGCGACGAGGCGGCGGCCGTCGACGTGGCGGAACGCATCCGTCGCGAGTTTGCCGCGTTGACCTTGCTGGAGCCGGGCCTGCTCAGCGTAAGCATCGGGGTGGTGACGACACGGGAAAACGGCTACGAACTGTCACGGTTGCTGTCACTGGCGGACGAGGCGCTGTATGGCGCCAAGGGCAAGGGGCGTAACCGCGTGGAAGTCGCCATGAGCAGCGCCGCAGACTGATCGGTTCAGTGACCGGATTGAGCGTTTTTGAGCATGATTTGCCGGCGCTGGCGGGACGACTCCCTTTCCTTCGCCTGAAGTTTTCTAGAAATTCCAGTGCGCTTGTGCCTGACCATTCGGGTGACTATCTTCGATTTCGACTTCGGGTGAGCAAGGTGCTCCCCTCTTCAAACACATCCTCCTGAACCCCAAGGCCAACGGCCTGCGTAAGATTTCGAAATCTGATCGTTCAGGAAACCGTTTGACCTGCGCTCCCGGATACCCGCAAATGCAGCACAAGGAACGTCACGAGGAAAAGGCATGAGCAACCAACCTGCTGGTCTGAGCTCACCTCCCGAAGGATATGGCGACTGGCTGGCTGATCTCAAAGGTCGCATCCATACCGCTCAACAGCGCGCCACGCTGGCAGTCAATCGTGAACTGGTGCTGCTCTACTGGCAGATCGGCCACGAGATCCTGACCCGGCAGGTCCAGGAGGGTTGGGGGGCCAAGGTCATAGAGCGCCTGGCGCAGGATCTGCGCACTGCCTTTCCCGACATGAAAGGGTTTTCGCCCCGCAACCTCAAATACATGCGCGCATTTGCCGAAGCGTGGCCGGACACGGAATTTGTGCAAGAGGTGCTTGCACAATTACCCTGGTATCACCAGTTAGCGCTGCTGGACAAGTTGCCCGGCCCAGAGACTCGTCGCTGGTACGCAGCCAAAGCCATCGAGCACAACTGGTCGCGCAACATTCTGGTGATGCAGATCGAATCCCGCCTGCTGGAGCGTAGCGGCAACGCTGCCAGCAATTTCGAAAACCATCTACCCAAGCCCCACTCCGATCTGGCCCGCGAATCGCTGAAAGATCCTTACCGCTTCGACTTCCTCGGCCTGACCGCCGATGCCCAAGAGCGCGAGATTGAAAGTGCCCTCATCAAACACGTCACCGAATTCCTGCTGGAACTGGGTGCGGGATTCGCCTTCGTCGGCAAACAAGTGTTGCTGGATGTCGGCGGAGACGAGTTCTTCATTGATCTGCTGTTCTATCACCTGAAGCTGCGTTGCTACGTGGTGATCGAGCTCAAGGCTGGCAAATTCAAACCTGGGCATTTGGGTCAATTGAGCTTTTACCTGACAGCAGTAGATGCCCAACTCAAACATCCCCAGGACGCACCAACCATCGGCCTACTGCTATGCAAAAGCAAGAATAAGGTCGTGGCTGAATACGCTCTGCGAGATAGTGCCCTCCCCATCGGAGTGGCCGAGTATCAGCTGGTGGAGTCCCTGCCAGCCGAGCTGCAAACCAGCCTACCCAGTATCGAACAGATCGAGCGTGAGCTGGCAGGGAATGACGCGAGTTAGCTGATCACGGATCAGTCCTGGTCTGCCCTCTCGGGCTCTTTCGCGGATAAATGCTGCGCCCCCGGAGCGCACATCGGACAGGTGTCTGGCGCGGTCTCTGTAGGAGCCGGCGGTGCGGCGATCCGACTTGCCCGCGAATGGGCCCTCAAGACTTGTTCGCCAGCCTGGAAACGCCACGCTCTCAGGGATAGCTGAACTTGCGCACCAGCGTCAGCTCGCCCGGCGCACGCATCGGGACGATGAACGATTCCATCTTCTCGTTCACCGTACCCTCTTCCGTGATCAGCGTGATCTTCGCCGTGGTCAGGGCCTGCACGGCGTTTTCCTGGCCACCGTCCCCGTCGTCATCGCTGCGATAGCCGCCGCCGTAGTAGTTCACGTAAATCAGGTACTGGCCCTTGATCGGCGCCGGCATGGAGAAGATTTCCGGGCCGTAGCCGGTGGTGACGTCGACGTCCAGCGAGCCGCCGTTGGGCGCCGTGCGGTCGCCGTACCAGATGTGCGCGCCGTCTGGCGTGACCACGTGCAGGTCGAGGTCGGTGTGGTCGCTGTCCCAGGACAGCAGGATGCGCAGCTTGGCCTTGGTCGCGCCACCGGCGTTGAGAAACTGCACGCGCTTGCGCTGCTGGCCGTCAGGGCTGCGCACTTCAACGCTGTTGGTGCCGTTGGGGAACGCGAACGGCCGGTCGAAGTTGCCCGAGGCATCGAGCTTGAGCGGCATGCTCACGCCATTGACGATCAGGTTGCCCGGCTCGCGGGCATTCTTCGGCGTGCCCTTGATCTGGCCCATGATTCGCGCCGTGTCGGCCTGGCCCAGTGGCGTGTTGACCGACGAGGCCGGGTAGTTGACGGTCTGGCTGTAGTTTTCGCCGTCCGACGAACCCTGGCGCCAGCCACCCCGCGGGGTGTCGAGCTTGATGTCGGCATGGGCCGTGCCCAGCACCGCCAAGGTGGCGAGGAACAGGGCTAGGGTGGGGATACGCAATGTCATGGCCTATTCCAGTAACAGGTGGCGGGCAAGCCCTTCGATGTAGTCTTCGTCCTGGCCGTTCGGGTGGGCCTCGAACGCCAGGTGCAGGTATTCATGGGTCAGGTCGAGGCGGTCCTGCTGGGTCAGCACGCCGCGCACGTAGATGCGCTGGCGCTCGCGATCGACATAGGGCCGGCCGAACGCCACGCGGCAGACGGCGAAGCGGCTCAGTTCGTTATAGCCGACCTCCCGGTCCAGCCGCTGGCGCCAGACGCGACGCTGCTTGAGCAGCCACTCCTGGGCCGCCGGCAGGGGCTCGCAGGACGCCACCGGGTTGTCCCAGCGGCTCAGGCTCGCCCGTGGATAGGCGTGCTGGAGGATCTGGTCGTAGCGCGCGCCGTTGTTGGCCTGCTCCACCGCCTGCTGCCAGGACAGCTTGTCCGGGCCGGGCTGGTCGGAGTGGTAGGTCACCGGGCTGCCGGCCAGCACCAGGTCGCTGGTCCAGGCGGCGATGGCACGTGTTTCGGCCGTGGCCGGTCGCGGCGCCACGCGCTGGCGGCTGCTGCTGTCGTCGATGCTCAGGCAGTCGCCGCTGCGCCCGGCGTTCTGCAACAGGTAACTGCGGATCGCCACGGCCAGGGCCTTGGCCGCCTCGGCCGGTTCGCTCCTGGCCTCGCGCTGCAACACCCGGGCGACGTACTCCTCACGATCGAGCCGGGCCACCAGTTGTGGCTGGCCGGCGTTCTTCAACAGGAACAGTTCGCCCGTGCTTTCGATGTCCAGCTGGTTGCCGTTGGCGAAGTCGACCCGGTAGCGGCCTTGCAGGCCCCCCTCCGCGGCCGCCTGCCCATCCACACGGCTGACGCCCTTGAGCGGGTAGCGCGAGAACAGCTCGACCTGCACGCAACGCCCGGCGTCTTCCGCCTGCGGTGCCGGCAGGAAACCGCCGAGCACGTCCGAGTAGTGTCGCAACACCATCTGGCTGGTGCCGCGGCCACCGGCCCAGAGCGGCGTGCCGTCCGCCAGCCAGCCGGCGAAACCGCCCTGGCGCGACTGCGGGTCCTGGTCGCCGAGCCAGCTCCAGGTCTTGACCCGCAGCCGCCCACCCAACACCGCCACGGCCTGGCCGTCGGCGGCGTTGAGCACCACGTCGAGCAGCAGCCGACGCGCCGCGTCCTGGGCCGGCAGCGTACGCAGCGCCTCCAGCAGTTGTGCCACGGGGACGCGGGTCTGCGGCTGCAGGTGGTCGAGGCTCTGCAGCCAGGCGGGAGCCTGGCGGGCCTGCCAGTAGTCGCGCCACCGGCCGGCATCGAGGCTCAGCCGCTTGGGGTCGAAGTACAACCCACAGGAACGGACCAGCGCCGCATCGCGGGCGATGTTGCCGCCCGGCGTGCAGCAATAGACTTCCTCGTGATCCTGGCCGTGGCAATCGTAGGCCGGCTCCTGCTGGTCGGTATCGACCAGCCAGGCATAGACGAACAGCTTCCACAGGCTGCCCAGCGGGGTTTGCAGGTCCGCCGGCAACGGTTCGCGGCTGAGCACCTGCGTGGTGTTCAACTGCACCAGCTCATAACCGCCAGCGGTTTTCCAGGCCAGGCGCAACGGCGCCTCCTCTGCCGTCGCCAGCAGAGGAAGAAGGCACAGCACCAGCCAGGTCAGCGGACGGCTCATGTCATTGAACCGTGACTTGTCCAAGGGCCGCCTTCTGCTCCTGGGCCTGGTGCTCCGGCGCATAGATCTGACTGAAGCGCGCCGGCGGCAGCTTGAACTGGCCCTTCTGCGAGAAGCGCAGCAGATGACGCACGCGCACCTCGCCGTTGAGGCTGTTGACCGGCACCCCGTAGGCCATCTGCCCCGGTTCGAAATGCGCCTTCTCCAGCGGCGTGGCTTCCTCGCCGGCCAGCCCGGCCAGGTTGACGCCCCAGGTGGTGCGCTCGACATCCGCCCCCGGCGGCAGCGGCAGTTCGAGCATGCCGTAACGCACCGGCTTGGCTGCCTTGCTGGTGAGGATCACTTCGTCCAGGTACAGGCTGTCGCTGGACAGCGGCTTGTCGCCCACGGCCTTGAGGCTGAAGGTATTGGGCTCATCGTCCGGCACCAGTTCCAGCAGGCGGCGCCTGATCTGCACCGGCAGGTCGGCGGCGGCCTTGCCCTGGCTGAGGTAGCTCAGGCTGGCGCGCAACGGACGCTCCTGGGCACCGCTCAGGGTCAGCACGCTCGGCACGCCCTGGCCTTGCCACTGCCAGTAGGCCTCGCCGGTGCTGCCCTGGCGGACCTGCCAGCCTTCGCCCGGAGTCAGGCTGACCATTTTCGGGGTCTGCTCGACGCTGCGTTGCAGCCAGGTCAGGGCCAGCGCACGCTCCAGGGTGGATTGCTGCGGCAGCAGACGCTGCAACAATTCCTGGGCCTGCTCGGCATTGAACGGCTTGAGCGACAGGTTCAGGGCGGTGGCGAACGGCTGCGAGCTGGCGCCCAGGCGCTGTTCGGCGGCCGGCAGTTGCCGGCTGAACGCGTCCGGCAAGGCGACCTTGCTCTGGCGCGCCAGTGCCGCGGTCAGTACCCGCGCGCTGGCCAGGCCCAGGGCCGAGTCCGGTGCGCCCATCACCACGCTGTCTTCACCATCATCCAGCAGGTTGGCGTCGGCACCCTCGCCGGCTTTCGCCAGTTCGTCCATCAGGCCGCTGAGCAGGGTGTTGACCGGCAGTTGCATGTCCCTGGCAAACGACAGCACCAGCGCCCGTTGCAGCAACGGCGTAGCGGAAGCCTGCTTGGCGTAGACGTCCAGCACCCGCTGCCAATGCTCCGGCGGCAGGCTCACGCCCAGGGCCTTGCTGGCGTACCAGTCGGCGTAATAGGCGTAGCCGGTGAGGAAGGCATCCGGCGTGACGTCCTCGCCCCACCAGGTGAACCAGGCATCGGGACCGGCCATCGAGACCAGGCGCAGGCGGCTGTTCTGCAGGATCAGGCGCAGGCGATCGCGGATCTGCGCGTTACCCGACAGCGCCGGGTAGGCGATGCTCAGCGGCAGCAACTGGCTGGCGGTCTGCTCGACACCACCGTAGGGGTAGCCGAGCAGGTCGTCGAGGCTGGCGCGGAACAGCGCCTGCGGGCTGTCGTCGAGGCGCAGGCGAATGTCGCTGGCATCGGCCGGCAGGCTCAGCGGGGTATCGCCGCTGGCCACGCTGAGGCTCTGGCTCTGGGTCACCTGCCAGCCGTCGGCGACCGCGGTGAGACGTACGGCCAGGGTGTCCTGGGCCTTGCCGTTCTGTTGCAGTTCGGCGGTCCAGTCGCCACTGCCGAGGGCGATCGCCGGCAGCGGGATGTAGTTGATGCCCTTGTTCAGCGACAGCGGCAGGCGTTGTTCCTGGCCGGCGTAGCGGATCAGCAGTTCGGCCTTGGCCGGCTTGTCGTCCTGGCTGAAGGCGAACAGGCCGAGCTTGGGCTGGTCGCCGTTGCGGAAGTGGGTCGGGCCGCTCCATTTCAGGTACAGCGGCTTGTCGGAACGGATGAACTGGTTGCGCTGGCCTACCTGCCCGGCATCGGAAATGGCCCGGGCGGTGATGCGCCAGCGGGTCAGGGAGTCCGGCATGCGGAAGGTGAAGCGCACCTTGCCGTTGGCGTCGGTGACCAGTTCCGGCTGCCAGGCGGCGGTGTCGACGTCTTCACGACGCGGCCGCTCCAGCACCTTCACGCCGCGTTCGCTGCGGTTGGCCTTGCCCGGCGCACCGGGGCTGCCCGGCAGGGCCACGTCGTAGCTGATGAACGACAGGCTGGCGCTGGTGCGCACGTTGTTGCGCCGTGGGTGGTAGAAGAACTGGTCGATGCTCGGCGCCACTTCCGGCTGCAGGGCATAGATCATTTCATCCACCACGCTGACGGTCAGGTGCGCCGGGATCGGCTTGCCGGCGAACTGGGTGGTCAGGTCCACCGAGACGGTGTCGCCCGGCTGGTAGCTGTCCTTGTCGGTGGCGATGGCCACGTCGATCTGCGGCGTGGCGACCTTGAGGCCGGCGTTCTGGAAGCTGTACTCGCCGCCCTTGGTGTAGAGCACCGAGAAAGTCAGGTTGGGGGCGAAGTTGTCCTTCACCGGAATCCGCGCGCGGTACTGGTTGGCGCTGATCTTCTCCAGGCGCAGCCAGTCGGCCCCCTTGGACAGCAGCGCGGTGGCCTCGACCTTGTCGCGCTCAAGAGACAGCAGCGCGTCGTTGACCGGCTCCGGGAAGGTGATAAGCGCCAGGGCTTCGTCACCGGCGTGGTACTCGGGCTTGTCGAGCAGGATCTCCACGGTGCCGGGCACGGCCTTGACGCCATCGCCGGTCACCGAGTGGCCGGTGGCGCCAAGGATGCGTTCGTGTTCGTCCTTGAGCGACAGGTTGTAGGTGCCGGGACGGTCGAACGTGAGGCTGAAACCCTTGTCGCCGGCCGCGAGCTTGCCGCCACCGGTGGACTGGTCTTCCAGGCGTACCCAGCTGTAGCTGCTCGGCTTGCTGGCGTTGGCCGGCTCCACGGCGGACTCGTTGGCGTAGCTGAACGCGACCTTCTCGCCGCTGGCACTGAAGCGCTGCGGGGCCGACAGGCTGTAGCGCGACGCGCCACGCTCGATGAGGATTTCCTTGGTGGTCTTGACCCGATACGCCGCACCATCGCTGGCGAACACGGTGAGCATGTAGCGGCTGGGCTTCTCCGCCGCCGGCAGGTCGAGCACGGCCTGGCCCTTGTCGTCAGTGGTCAGCTCGGCGCTGCTCAGTTCCACCGGGAATTGCCCGAGGTATTGCAGCTCGTTGTCGACCATCGACAGTTGCTGGGCACGCAGGGTCAGTTGCACACGGGCATCGACCACCGGCTTGCCGTCCGGGTACAGCAGTTGCAGCTTGCCCTTGACCGGCTCGCCGGTACGGAAGTCCTGCTTGGCCAGGTCCAGGGAGATTTCGAAGTGCGGCTTGATGTACTCGGCGACGCGGAAGGCGCTGCTGTAGGTCTGGTCACGGTAGCTGAAACGCAGCTCGTAACCGCCGGCCACGGCGTTGTCGGGCAGTTGGAAACGGCCCTGGGTACCGGCCTTGCCGTCCAGGTTCAGGTCCAGGGTCTGCAGCATGGTGCCGGTGGCATCGAGCACGCTGACCCGCACCGGCGCACCGGTCGGGTTGACCGAGTCGCGGGCGTTCTTGAATTCGCGACCGACGATCTTCAGCGACACCCAGTCCCCCGGCCGGTACAGCGGCCGGTCAGTGAAGGCGTAGAGCTTGGTGTCGTAGATTTCGCTGTCGTAGTAGAAGTTCTCGGAGACGAACACCCCGCCCTCGTCATCCTCGCCGATCATGAACGAGCGCTCGGGGCTGACGTGCTTGAGGCGCAACAGGCCCTCGGCATCGGTCTCGCCGCTGCTCATCACGCCCAGGCCATCGGTCCACAGCACCTTGACCTTGGGCACCGAGCTGCCTTCGTGCTTGCGTGCGGCCCACACCAGCAGTTCGTCGCCGGCGATCTTGCTCACCGCCACGGTGTTGGAGACGAACACCACGGTGGTCGCGCGGTATTTGCCGACCAGCGCCTCGACCAGGTACAGGCCCGGCTTGAGCTTGCCCAGCGGGATATAGACGTTACCCGGTGCGACGCTGATGAACTGGCTGGAGGACCCGGCCAGGTCGACGCCCTTGGGTGGTTGGATCGGCTTGGCGTCCCACAGCGGGTAGCGGAACTGGCTGACCAGTGGCAGGCCCGGCAACGGCGCGTATTGCGGCGGGTTGTCATATTGGGTCGGCCGGTTGATGACGTCGCCCATCTTCAGTTCCGGCACCTCCTCGGTCACCTGCTTGCGCGACTCGTAGGAGAACGCCCGCTGCATCACCCGACGGGACTTGCGGTACCAGTTGTCCCACAGGTAGGCCAGGGTATTGGACAGCCCCTCGCCCTTGAACTGGCCATCGCTGACCACCCGGTGCAGGTTTTTCTGGCGCTTGAGAAACTCCAGCGGCTGGTCGATGCGGTACACGCGGATGTCCGCTCCACCGTACGGTTCCATGCGGAAACGCCGGTAGTCGCGGCCCGGTGCTTCCAGGCGGACCAGCGCCTGCTCGTCGCTGGCGAAGCTGCTGTCGGCGAGCAGGAAGAAGCTTTCGCCGGCAATCGGCGTGTAGTTGCTCGGCGGCACCGAGTCATCGGCGGCACCAGCGGTGACCGGCAACAGCACGGCCAGGGCGAAAACCATTCGGGATAACAGACGCATCATGGAAGACCCGTTCATCGAGAGAGGAAGTTCAGCCGGTAGACGCCGATGAAGTTGGGGTTCGTTGCATCGGGTATCCATCGGGTGTCCTTCCATGTCATGAGTTGCTGCACGCTGGCGGAGCGCATGCCGTTGTCGGTGGGGGTGGTGGTGCCGGTGTGATAGGCGATGTTGCGGCCCATCCAGATCATCAGATGCTGATCGTCGCCCTGGTCGAAGAACAGCAGGTCGCCGGGCCGCGCCTGGTTGAGGTCGCGGCTGACCAGCTGGCTGTTGAACTGGATCAGCTTGATCGCATTGACGTACGGACCGACCTTGCCGCCGCCCTGCTGCCACTGCTGGGCCAGCTTGCGCTGGCTGTCACTGAGGCTCAGCTCGGGCGGCAGGTAGCGGTTGGACAGGCCATTGGCCCGCAGCCACTTGTCATCGTGTTTCTTCAACGCTTCGTTGGCGGCGAAGCGCACCAGGCCGGCGCAGTCCTGCTGGTACCAGCGCGGGCTCGGCCCCTGGGTCAGTTGCTCCTGGGCGATGCGCACGAACCAGGCGCGGAACACCTGGGACTGCTCGACATCCAGGGCCGGCGTTTCGACGGCGAACGCCGACGTGCCGAACACCAGGTTCAGCAGCGCCAGCACGCCCAGGGCCTTGGACAGACGAATCACATCGCCCGCCATTGCAGCGGCAGCCACTGCCAGTGACCGTCAGGCTCGGTGCCTTCGGGCAGGGTCAGGGCGTATTTGCCGAAGCCGGCGAGCTTCTGCAGTTTGGGCAGCAGGTGAGTCTGCGCGGCGTTGCGAAATACCGGTTCCATGTCCTGGGGCAGGCTGTCGAGGGTCTCCTGCTTCATCAGTTGCGCCAGGGAGTCCGGGCCCAGGTAGACCGGCGTCAGCGCATCCTGGGGCACCACGTCCGCCAATGGCGGGAAGTGCTTGTCGAGGGTGCCGAGGGCCTTGTCCACCAGCTTGTCGTCCAGGGAGAACAACAGGGTCGAGCCGTGCCGTGCCAGGCTCACGCGGAAGAAGGCGCGGCCGGTGATGGCGTCGGGGTTCTCGGCTTCCTGGGCGGCGTACTGGCCAAAGGTCGAGCTGACCACGCGCTTCCACTGGTGCAGGCTGTCCTTGTTCTGTTCGTCGATCGGGAACAGTCCCCCTTCGACGTTGCTTTCCCGGGTGCCGACCATGGAGCCGAACAGCTTGCCGAGGTCGGCATCGAGGCTGTCGTTGTCCTTGTTCAGGTTCGCCACCAGCAGCGGCGTGTACAGGCGTGAATCGGCATACCAGCACAGGCCGGCGGCACCGCTCATGTGTTCGGTGAGTTTCTGCGCGGTGGCCGCATCGGCGCCGAGCTTGACCAGCAGCGGCTGTTGCTGCTCGGCCGCCAGCGGCAGGGCGACGCAGGCGCTGGCACCGACCGGCATGGCCTGCCAGATCGGTTTGAAGTCGAAGTCGGCGGACTTGTCCTGTTCGTCGAGCGCGAGGAAGCTGTGCCAGCCCTTGTCGTCCATGTCCAGGCGCAGGCCGGCGAAGCTGGGGATAAAGCGCTGATAACCCATGGCCAGGACGCTGGAGGCCACCGAGATACGCTGCTTGACGGTCGCTTCACGGGGTTTGAGGCCGAACGCCTCGGGGAACAGCTTGTCGCCCCCCAGCAGCGCGGCCAGGGCCTGGCTCGACACCTCGCCGGGCGCCACTTCGCTGTCATCGCTGGTCTGCTCGTAGAGGCGATCCGGGTTGGACAGCACCACCAGCTTGTCGCCACGGGAGGCGAACAGCAGCGCCTTGCTGGCGTTGTAGGCCAGGCGGTAGAGCGCCACGTTGTCGCCGGCGACCTTCAACTCGCCGACCTTGCTCAACTGGGTGTCGTCGAGGGCGACATGGGCCAGCGGTTCGAGCAGCTTGGCCAGGCCACCACGGTCCATCACCAGCAGGAAGTCCTTGAGACGGCCATCGGTGCCACGCCACAGGGCGATGTCGGCCGGCTGGTCGAACAGTTGCTCGATCAGGTTGTCCTGCAGCTTGAGGTCGTGCTCGTAGATGATCCGCCGCAGGCTGCCGATCAGGCCCAGGCGATCGCCATGGCTCTCGTAGTAGAAGACGAAGTCCTCGGTGAGGGTGTCGCGCAGGAACGGCACGCTGAGCAGGTCCTTGGGCAACTGGCTCAGCGACGCGGTTTCCAGCAACGCGTCCGGGCGGCTGACGCCGAGTTTTTCCAGGGCCAGTTCCGGCACCGGGGCAACCGACTTGTGCTGGAAAAACCAGCCCAGGCCGCCGACCACCGCACCGGTCACGCACAGCCCGAGCACCAGGCCCAGCCAGCGGCGCGAACCGGCAGTTGGAGGAGTGGCCGGCGCGGCGGCGGCCGGGGAAGCAGTGTTATCGCTCATGTTCGCAAAGCCCATTCATCCGTGGAGCGGGATGTTCAATAGTTGAAGGTCTTGACCAGCAGCAGATCGCCGATGGCGCGCAGCGGTACGGTGAAGCTCTCGCGCTTTTCATCGACGGTGTTCTCGTTGAGCACCAGGTTGATCTGCGAGGTGATGACCTCGTTCTGGTTGGCTCGCTCGGTAAAGTTATAGCCGTCGCTGGCGCTGTAGTTGCCCCAGTAGTTCACGTAGACCAGGTAGGTGCCGTGCATCGGCGCGGTCATGGTGAACATCTCCGGGCCGGGGCCGTCGACGCCGTCGGGGTCGAGGCCGCCGCCGTTGGTCAGGCGCGGGTTGGCGTAGAAGGCGTGCTGGCCGTCGGGGGTGATGATGTGCAGGTCCAGCTCGGCCTTGGGGTCATCCCAGCCGAGCACCACGCGGATGCGCGCCGGCGTTATCTGCTGGTTGGCTTCGTAGAACTGTACGCGTTTGAGGGACTTGCCCTGGGCGCTGCGCACCTCGACGCTGTTGGAGCCGGAACCGAAGGCATAGGGGCGCACGAACCGGCCGTTGTCATCGGTGTAGAGATTCAGGGGGTTGCCGTTGACCGCCAGGGTATGCGGTTCACGCGGGCCGGAGGGCGGGTTGATCCGCCCTTCGATCGGCGTGCGACTGCGCTGGATGCCACGGTCGATGGGCGGCGTCGGATAGGCCACCTGCGGCGCATCGCTGCGATCGAGCAGGCCCGAGTAACGCCAGCCGCCGGTCGGCTCCTGCAGCTCGGCCGAGGGCTCGGCCCAGGCGGTCGCGGCCCAGAGAGCTATCAGCATTGGAAATAACCGGCGCATCAACAGCCTCCTTGCCATGCATCACGAAACCCTGCGCCCGATCCAGACCGGCGCACCCCTGAAACACGAAAAATCAGAAAGAACCTGGCGAGGCAGGTCGGGAAGTCGCAGAGGTTAGCGATTCAGATCTTGTTACACAATGGCGGAAAACCGGTATTTACAGGGGCAATCGGCAAATGAGAGATCGTGCACACTCAATGGCCTGGAAGCCCCGCAGAACAAGGCAAAAGGCCACTATCACAGACTGTCATGCGTGCCCCAAATCACCCCATGATTCAGGAGGTATGATGGTGCCCGCCAAAAGGCTGCGGACACGCCTGATGCCCTCATGATTGGCAACCCCTCGCATTTGCCCCGCAACCCGCTGTCTGCTAGTGTCGCGCCCGTTGAACGCCTACCGAGATCGCCGCCATGGCCCGCAAAAAAGTTTCCCTGGATTTCGAACAATCCCTCGCCGATCTGCAGACACTGGTCGAGCGCCTGGAGAACGGCGAGCTGTCGTTGGAAGATTCGTTGACCGCTTTCGAACAGGGCATCCGCCTGACCCGCGACTGCCAGAACGCCCTGGCCCAGGCCGAGCAGAAGGTACAGATCCTGCTGGAGCGCGACGGCGAACTGGCCGAAGAGCCCTTCGATGCGGAACAGCCAGAATGATCAAAAGCTATCAGGCCGCCTGCCAGGAACGGGTCAACGCCGCCCTGGACACCCTGTTCGTGCCGCCCGGCGCCGGGCTCGCCCGTCTCTACGAGGCCATGCGCTACAGCGTGATGAACGGCGGCAAGCGGGTACGCCCGCTGCTGGTCTATGCCGCCTGCGAAGCCCTCGGCGGCAAGCCGGAACAGGCCAACGGCGCCGCCTGCGCCGTTGAACTGATTCACGCCTATTCGCTGGTCCACGACGACCTGCCGGCCATGGACGACGACGATCTGCGTCGCGGCCAGCCGACCACCCACAAGGCCTTCGACGAGGCCTGTGCGATCCTCGCCGGCGACGGCCTGCAGAGCCTGGCCTTCAGCGCCCTGCTCGACCCGCGCCTGAGCGACCTGAACGCCGAGATCCGTCTGTCGATGGTCAACACCCTGGCCCACGCCGCAGGCCCGGCCGGGATGGTCGGCGGCCAGGCCATCGACCTCGGCTCGGTGGGCCTCAAGCTCGACCAGAAGGCCCTGGAAACCATGCACCGGCACAAGACCGGTGCGCTGATCGAGGCCAGCGTCACCCTCGGCGCCCTGGCCAGCGTCAACGTGCAGAAGGACGAACTCAAGTCGCTGCAGACCTACGCCCAGGCCATCGGCCTGGCCTTCCAGGTGCAGGACGACATCCTCGACGTCGAAAGCGATACCGCCACCCTCGGCAAACGCCAGGGTGCCGACATCGCCCGCGACAAGCCGACCTACCCGGCCCTGCTCGGCCTGGAGGCGGCCAAGGCCTACGCCCTGGAGCTGCGCGACCAGGCGCTGCACGCCCTGCGACCGTTTGACGCGGCCGCCGAGCCACTGCGCGAGCTGGCCCGCTACATCGTCGAACGGCGCAGCTGACCGGACGGTCATGCTGGCCTTTCGCACAATCGAAACGCCAGCATCCGACCCGCTGATGCGACATCGCGTGGGCAGCGTGCGCTCCATAAGGTAAACTGCCGCGTCTTCATACCTATAACGATTCGCCTGATGCCCACGACGTTCCATGAGATTCCCCGCCAGCGCCCGACCACGCCCCTGCTGGACCGTGCCGACACGCCGGCCGGCCTGCGCCGGTTAGGTGAAGCCGAGCTGGAAACCCTGGCCGATGAACTGCGCCAGGAGCTGCTCTATTCGGTCGGCCAGACCGGCGGGCACTTCGGTGCCGGGCTTGGCGTCATCGAGCTGACCATCGCGTTGCACTACGTCTTCGATACCCCGGACGACCGGCTGGTATGGGACGTGGGTCACCAGGCGTATCCCCACAAGATCCTCACCGGTCGCCGCGCGCAGATGCACACCCTGCGTCAGAAGGACGGCCTGGCCGCCTTCCCGCGCCGCTCGGAGAGCGAGTACGACACCTTCGGCGTCGGCCACTCCAGCACCTCCATCAGCGCCGCGCTGGGCATGGCCATCGCCGCCCGCCTGCAGAACAGCGAGCGCAAGGCCATCGCGGTGATCGGCGACGGTGCGTTGACCGCGGGCATGGCCTTCGAGGCGTTGAACCACGCGCCGGAAGTCGACGCCAACATGCTGGTGATCCTCAACGACAACGACATGTCGATCTCGCGCAACGTCGGCGGGCTGTCGAACTACCTGGCCAAGATTCTCTCCAGCCGCACCTACGCCAGCATGCGCGAAGGCAGCAAGAAAGTGCTGTCGCGCCTGCCCGGCGCCTGGGAAATCGCCCGCCGCACCGAAGAATACGCCAAGGGCATGCTGGTACCCGGCACCCTGTTCGAAGAGCTGGGCTGGAACTACATCGGCCCGATCGACGGCCACGACCTGCCGACCCTGATCGCCACCCTGCGCAACATGCGCGACCTCAAGGGCCCGCAGTTCCTGCACGTGGTGACCAAGAAGGGCAAGGGCTTCGCCCCGGCCGAAATCGACCCGATCGGCTACCACGCGATCACCAAGCTCGAGCCGCTCGACGCCCCCGCCGCCGCGCCGAAGAAGCCCAGCGGGCCGAAGTACTCCGCGGTGTTCGGCGAATGGCTGTGCGACATGGCCGCCGCCGACCCCCGCCTGGTCGGCATTACGCCGGCGATGAAGGAAGGCTCCGACCTGGTGGCCTTCAGCGAACGTTTCCCGCTGCGCTACTTCGACGTGGCGATCGCCGAACAGCATGCGGTGACCTTCGCCGCCGGCATGGCCTGCGAAGGCGCCAAGCCGGTGGTGGCGATCTATTCGACCTTCCTGCAGCGCGGTTATGACCAACTGGTGCATGACGTGGCGGTGCAGAACCTCGACGTGCTGTTCGCCATCGACCGCGCCGGCCTGGTCGGCGAAGACGGGCCGACCCACGCCGGCAGCTTCGACCTGTCGTACCTGCGCTGCATCCCCGGCATGCTGGTGATGACGCCGAGCGACGAGAACGAACTGCGCAAGATGCTCAGCACCGGCCACCTGTACAACGGCCCGGCGGCCGTGCGCTACCCGCGTGGCAGCGGTCCGAACGCGACCATCGAGAAGAACCTCGAACCGATCGAGATCGGCAAGGGCGTGGTGCGCCGCCGCGGCAGCAAGGTCGCCCTGCTGGTGTTCGGCGTGCAGCTGGCGCAAGCGCTGGTGGTGGCCGAGAAGCTGGATGCGACCGTGGTCGACATGCGTTTCGTCAAACCGCTGGACGAGGCACTGGTCCGCGAGGTCGCCGGCAGCCACGAGTTGCTGGTGACCATCGAGGAAAACGCCATCATGGGTGGCGCCGGTGCGGCGGTCAGCGAGTTCCTGGCACAGGACAACCTGCTCAAGCCGATCCTGCACCTGGGCTTGCCGGACGCCTACGTCGAGCATGCGAAGCCGGCGCAGATGCTGGCCGAGTGCGGGCTGGATGTGGCGGGGATCGAGGCTTCGGTCACCGAGCGGATGAAGCTGCTCGGCCTCTAAGCCAAGTGGAATGGTGGGCGGCCCCTTCGCGGGCAAGCCCGCTCCCACGGAAAGCCCTCACGCCATCGAAAGCCCCGCCCTTGCGGGAGTGGGCTTGCCCGCGAATGCAGCTACCGCCCCGGTACCATCACCGCCCACAGGCGAGCCACCGCCTCGATCATCTGCCCACTGGGCCGCTCCAACTCCTTGTCCGGCACCTGTACCAACCGTCCTTCCCGCAGCGGCCAGGCCTTCCAGGCATCGAGCTGAGCCTGGTTGCTCGCCAGGATCACCTGCGGATCACGCTGCAAGACCGCCTCAAGCTGACCCGTGGCGCAGCGACAGCCGACGTCACAACGGCCAGCAGCAACACCGCCAGCCAGCGTCCCATCAGCCGAGTTGGCGCGGAATGCGGTAGAGGTAGAACAGCAGCACGGTGGACAGCACCAGCAGAATCAGCGGCACCGCCTCCAGGCCGACGAACACCGCCAGGGTGCCGATCCAGGTCGGCAGGGCCGCGATCACCAGTGCCTTGCGCCGGACGTTGGCCAGCGTGATCCAGGCCGCCGGTTCCTCAGGGGTGTCCAGCGCCTTCTCGGTGGCGATCAACGCATGCTTGTAGCCGCCGAAAAACCGCAGGCTGATGAACATCGAAGCGATACCGGCAATGAACAACGGCATCGCCAGCACCGGCAGCACCGGTTCCGTCTGGCCAAAGGTCCAGTTGGCGACGAACAGCGGCAGGACCGTCAGCAGCAATTGCTTGTACCAGCCGAAGGCGAGCCGCCGTTTCACCTGCCCGCGAGTCACGCCGGGTCGGCCTCGCTCTGGTGCTCGTTGCCCATCATGTGGCCGAGCTTGCCGGCCTTGGTGGCCAGGTAGAGCCGGTTGTGCGGGTTGTGCCCGGTGTGCAGCGGCACCCGCTCGGCCACGGTGATACCCATGTCGGTCAACGCCTTGACCTTGCGCGGGTTGTTGGTCATCAGCCGCAGGGACTGGATGCCCAGGTGTTCGAGCATCGGCCGGCAGATCGCATAGTCACGCTGGTCAGCGGCAAAACCCAGGCGCTCGTTGGCCTCGACCGTGTCGGCGCCACCGTCCTGCAACTCGTAGGCGCGGATCTTGTTCATCAGGCCGATACCCCGACCTTCCTGGCGCAGGTAGAGCAACACGCCACGACCTTCACGGGCAATCGCCTGCAGGGCGGCTTCCAGTTGCGAACCACAGTCGCAACGCTGGCTGAACAAGGCATCGCCGGTCAGGCATTCGGAATGCACGCGGCCAAGCACCGGTGCGCCATCGGCCACATCCCCGAGCGTCAGCACGACATGTTCACGACCGGTGGCTTCCTCGAGAAAACCGTTCATGGTGAAAGTCGCGAAGGGGGTAGGCAGTTTGGAGGCAGCGACAAAAACGACAGGCACCCTGTGCTCCTGATCAGTATGAAGGCTGGAAATTCGCGGTTGCGACATTGTAACAGGAGGTTCCTACAGACGCTTAGGCCGATTTGTCCATGATAACTATCAATAAGTTTGATCGGTCACAGCCGGAAACTTTCCGCTTTCGAACGGGTAGGGTTGCTTCCAGTGCTCGAATATCCTGCGCAGGCCACCCGCCTTGACCAGCTCGGTCATGCGCTGATCATACAATGCCAGCAGCGCCCGCCCCCGCTCGTTGTCGGCGAAGCCGAGGTAGAGCGGCAGTTCCGCCAGGTGGGTATTACGGAACAGTTTGGGGTCCTCGGCCTGCCCGAGTACAGATTCGACCTCGGTCAACGCATCGATATAGAAATCGACCCGATCGTGCTGCAGCATCGACAGGATCCCGTCACGCCGCTGGATCTCGTTGAAGTCGCGCACGTTGGGCAGGTACTTCTGGTACTTGTAGCCACGCACCCAGGCTAGGCGATAGCTGCCGAGGTTCTCCAGGGTGGGCACCGGCTTGATGGCCAGGCCCACGGCATAGATGTGATCGGTATCGTAGTTCCAGCGCGGGTACAGGGCCCCACTGATTTCCTGGCTGTAGGAGCCCACCCAGGCATCCGCCTCGCCGCGCTCCACCAGCCCCACCGAACGCACGTACGGCTCACTGCGAATCTCGACCTTGATCCCTTGCGGCTCGAACACCTCGCGCAGCACGTCCCAGGCCAGCCCGCTGCCATCGGCATTGGTGTAGTCGGCCCACTCCTCGCTGACCAGGCGGATCTGCGCCGGCAAGCCAGCGACCTCCTGCGCCCTGAGCAACGGGCTGAGCAGCACCAGCGCAAGCAGGCCCCACAAACGCAAGCCGGACATAGTCAATTCCTCAGGTGAAGAGATGCACCAGTCCCTGCATGGCCAGCCAGGCGAACACCCCGGCCAGAACGTCATCGAGCATGATCCCGACCCCGCCGTGCACATGCCGGTCGATCCAGCGGATCGGCCAGGGCTTGAGGATGTCGAAGAAGCGGAACATCAGGAAGCCCGCCAGCAACCAGTACCAGCCCTGCGGCACCAGCCACAGGGTGATCCACATGCCGACCATCTCGTCCCAGACGATGCCTTCGTGGTCATGCACCCGCAGGTCGTCGGCGACCTTGCCGCACAGCCAGAAGCCGAACAGCATGGTGATGCCGAGCATCAGCCAGTAGCCCCAGTCCGGCAGCATCTGCCACAACGGTATAAAGGGTAGCGCAACCAGCGAACCCCAGGTACCCGGGGCCTTGGGCAAGGTTCCGGAGCCGAAGCCGAACGCCAGGAAATGCCAGGGGTTGCGCCACACCGACGGTGGCACGAACTCGGCGGGAACCTGTTTGGGATGATCTGTCACGGCGTCTCCGGAAAATGTTGATAACCGCGGACTCGCGGGGTGATGTCCTGGCCATCGGCCGCCAGCAGGGCAACGCCCTGCCCGGCGACCACGCGCCCGACCACCCGGACCGAGTCATGGCCGAGCAACAGCGCGGGCAGCTCGGCGGGAGGCAGGGTGAATGCCAGGACATAGTCGTCACCGCCACTGAGCGCCGCCTCCCAGGCCGCCGCCTGGCCGAGAAAGCCCAGCAGTGACGGGGACAACGGCAGCTTTTCACGTTCGACCAGCAAACGCACGCCGGATGCCGCCGCGATATGTCCGCAATCGGCCAAAAGGCCGTCGGAAATATCCAGCGCCGCGCTGGCCTTGCCGCGCAAGGCCAGCCCCAGTTCGAACTGCGGCCGGGGCGACCAGTAGTGGGCCAGCAATGGCTCGGCCAACGCCGGCTCGGCACTCCGCTGGCCGAGCACCAGCGGCAAGGCGCCGGCAGCATTGCCCAGGTCGCCCCCCACGCAGAGCAGGTCGCCGACTTGCGCGCCACTGCGGGTCAGCGCCTGACCGATGGGCACCCGGCCGAACACCGTCAGCGTCAGGCTCAGGGGACCACGGGTGGTATCGCCGCCGACCAGGCGCAACCCGCACTGGCGGGCCATCCGGTCCAGCCCGCGGGCGAACGCCTGCAGCCAGTCGACATCGTTGTGCGGCAGGGTCAGGGCCAGGGTGAAGGCCACCGGCGTCGCGCCCATGGCGGCCAGGTCGCTGGCGGCCACGGCCAGGGCACGCTGCCCGAGCAGGAAAGCATCGCAGGGATCGGCGAAGTGCACACCGGCCACCAGGGTGTCGGTGGAAATCGCCCATTGCTCCCCGACGGGGACATCGAGCAGGGCGCAGTCGTCGCCGATGCCCAACGCAACACCTTCGCCGGCCTGCGCACAGGGCGCGGCGGCAAAGAAATTGCGGATCAGCTCGAACTCACCCATGGGAGGAGCAAGCGCCGGTCAGCGCTTGAACGCCTTCACTTCGGCTTCGCGCAGATTCGGTGCCAGCTTGTCGAGCACACCGTTGACGAACTTGTGACCGTCGGTGGAACCGTAGATCTTCGCCAGTTCGATGCCTTCGTTGATCACCACGCGGTACGGCACGTCGACACGCTTGAGCAGTTCCCAGGTGGACAGGCGCAGCACCGACAGCTCGACCGGGTCGAGCTCTTCGATCTCGATATCCAGGCAGGGCTTGAGCGCGTTGTCGATCTCGTTCTTGAACTGCGGAACCCCGTGAAGGATTTCACGGAAGTACGCACCGTCGACATCGCTGAAATCGTTGTCGACACGGAACTGCGCTTCGATTTCATTCAGCGACTGCTTGGCCATGTGCCATTGATAGAGGGCCTGGGTCGCGAGCTGACGGGCTTCGCGACGCTTGGCGCTCTTGGACGGCTTGCCGGCGCCTTCGGGGCGAGGCTCGCGCGGGTTGAAACGATCGCTGTCGTCGTTAATCACTTGGCCTCCAACTGCGCCAGCAGGCTGACCATTTCCAGGGCGGACAGGGCGGCTTCGGCACCTTTGTTGCCGGCCTTGGTGCCGGAACGCTCGATGGCCTGTTCGATGGAATCGACGGTCAGCACGCCAAAGGCGACCGGTACGCCGAACTCCATGGACACCTGGGCCAGGCCCTTGGTGCACTCACCCGCCACGTATTCGAAGTGCGGAGTACCGCCACGAATGACCGCGCCCAGGGCGATGATCGCCGCGTATTCGCTACGCTGGGCGACTTTCTGCACCACCAGCGGGATCTCGAACGCGCCAGGTGCACGGATGATGGTGATATCGCTTTCGCTCACGCCGTGACGAACCAGGGCGTCAACCGCGCCGCTGACCAGGCTTTCGACGACGAAGCTGTTGAAACGGCCGACCACCAGGGCATAGCGGCCTTTGGGGGCGATGAAGGTACCTTCGATGGTCTTCAGGGTCATTCGACAATTCTCTTAAAGAGCCGGGACGCGTCTGATACGCGCCCCTCAGGGATATGTGTACCGCGAATCAAGGTCGAAACCAGCCGGCCTTTTATTCGGAGGGCACGTATTCTACTACTTCCAGGTCGAAACCGGATATCGCGTTGAACTTCATCGGCGCACTCATCAGGCGCATCTTGCGTACGCCCAGGTCGCGCAGGATCTGCGAACCGGCACCGACGATGCTGTAGGTGGTCGGCTTTTTCACTGGCGTATGTTCGACCGTCTCGCGGATATGCGCCAGCAGCACGTCGCCATCCAGCGGATGGCCGAGCAGCAGCACCACGCCGCTACCGGCCTCGGCCACCGCCGCCATCGCCGCGCGCAGGCTCCAGCGCCCGGGTTGCTTGACCATCAGCAGGTCGCGCAGCGGGTCCATGTTGTGCACCCGCACCAGGGTCGGCTCTTCGGCGCAGACCTTGCCCAGGGTCAGGGCCATGTGCACGTCGCCTTCCACCGAATCACGATAGGTCACCAGGGTGAACTGGCCCAGTTCGCTGTCCAGCGGCTGCTCGGCAATCCGCTGAACGGTACTCTCGTGGATCATCCGGTAGTGGATCAGGTCGGCGATGGTGCCGATCTTGATGTTGTGCTCGGCGGCGAAGGCTTCCAGCTCGGCGCGCCGGGACATGGTGCCGTCATCGTTCATCACCTCGCAGATCACCCCGCTCGGCTCGAAACCGGCCATGCGCGCCAGGTCGCAGGCGGCCTCGGTGTGGCCGGCGCGGGCCAGGGTACCGCCGGGCTGGGCCATCAGCGGGAAGATGTGACCGGGGCTGACGATGTCTTCGGCCTTGGCGTCCCTGGCCGCTGCCGCCTGCACGGTGCGCGCTCGATCGGCGGCGGAGATGCCGGTGGTCACCCCTTCGGTGGCCTCGATGGACACGGTGAACTTGGTGCCGAAACCGGAACCGTTGCGCGGCGCCATCAGCGGCAGCTTGAGCAGTTCGCAGCGCTCGCGGCTCATCGGCATGCAGATCAGGCCACGGGCGTGCTTGGCCATGAAGTTGATGTGCTCGGCCTTGCAGCACTCGGCGGCCATGATCAGGTCGCCTTCGTTCTCGCGGTCTTCGTCATCCATGAGGATGACCATCTTGCCCTGGCGAATGTCTTCGACCAGTTCTTCAATCGTGTTGAGCGCCACGCGGCACCCCCTTGCGTCAGGATTTGAGGTAGCCGTTGGCGGCCAGGAAACTTTCGGTGATGCCGCCGCTGGTCGGCTCCGCGGCCTTCTCGCCCAACAGCAGGCGCTCCAGGTAGCGGGCCAGCAGGTCGACCTCGAGGTTGACCCGACGACCGGGGCGGTAGTCGGCCATGATGGTCTCGACCAGTGTATGCGGGACGATGGTCAGTTCGAACTCGGCGCCGTGCACCGCGTTGACCGTCAGGCTGGTGCCGTCGACGGTGATCGAGCCCTTGTGGGCGATGTACTTGGCCAGCTCCTTGGGTGCACGCACGCGGAACTGGATGGCCCGGGCGTTTTCCTCGCGGGCGACGATCTCGCCGACGCCGTCGACGTGGCCGCTGACCAGGTGACCGCCCAGGCGGGTGGTCGGCGTCAGGGCCTTTTCCAGGTTGACCCGGCTGCCGGCCTTGAGGTCGTTGAAGGCGGTGCAGTCCAGGGTTTCGCGGCTGACGTCGGCCCAGAACCCGTCGCCCGGGAGCTCGACGGCGGTCAGGCAGACGCCGTTGACCGCAATGCTGTCGCCGAGCTTGACGTCACCCAGGTCGAGCTTGCCGGTTTCTACATAGACACGCACGTCGCCGCCTTTCGGGCTCAGCGCGCGGATGCTGCCGATGGATTCGATGATGCCGGTAAACATGAAGTACTCCTCGAAAACGAGCCAGCGCCTGGCGCTGGCCGCGAATTATACGCCGGGTGCCGGGTCAGGTATTGCGGTGACTCGCCAGTCATCGCCGACCGCGCGCATTTCAGTGATTTTCAGCCGTGGCGCCTCGCTCATCCGTTCCAGCGGCCAGTCCAGCAGGGGCCGTGCGCTGGAGCCGAGAAACTTGCCGGCGACGAAGATCTGGTACTCGTCCACCAGTTCCTGGCGGGCAAAGGCGCCGGCCAGGCGCGGACCGGCCTCGACCAGCAGATCGTTGACGCCACGGGCAGCCAGTTGCCCGAGCAATTTCGCCAGGTCGACCTGGCCGTCCTGGCCGGGCAGGCTCAGGACTTCGTGGCCGGCGGCCTGGTAGGCGGCGCCGACCGCGGTCGCGCAGGTCACCACCAGTGCCGGGCCGGCCTGGAAGAATGCCGCCTCCAGGGGCACCCGCAGGCGCCCGTCGATCAGCACCCGCAGCGGCGGCCGGCTCTCGGCCAGGGCCGTCAGCTCGGGGTCCAGGCCCAGCTCGGCAGGGCGCACGGTCAGCCGGGCGCTGTCGGCCAGCACCGTATCGGCGCCGGTAAGCACCACGCTGGACTCGGCGCGCAGACGCTGCACGGCGGAACGCGCGGCAGGACCGGTGATCCACTGGCTCTCGCCGCTGGCCATCGCGGTGCGCCCGTCGAGACTCATCGCCAACTTGACCCGCACGAACGGCAGGCCGTGCTCCATACGTTTGAGGAAGCCGCGGTTGATCGCCCGCGCCTCGCCTTCGAGCACGCCGCTGTGTACGGCGATCCCGGCATCGGCCAGACGCTTGAGGCCATTGCCGGCAACCTGCGGATTGGGGTCCTGCATGGCCGCCACCACCCGCCCCACGCCGGCCTTGACCAGCGCTTCGGCACAGGGCGGCGTACGCCCGAAGTGACTGCACGGCTCCAGGGTCACGTAGGCGGTCGCGCCACGGGCCAACTCGCCCGCCTCGCGCAAGGCATGGACCTCGGCATGGGGCTCGCCGGCGCGCACGTGCCAACCTTCGCCGACCACCACGCCGTCACGCACGATGACGCAGCCGACCCGAGGGTTCGGATGGGTGGAATAGCGCCCCTTGCGCGCCAACTCCAGGGCACGGGCCATGTAGTGGGCGTCGAGAACCGCCTGTTCGGCTGCAAGGCTCATTCCTTGGCGGGCTCCCGGGCAAGACGATCGATTTCCTCGCGGAACTCGTCGAGGTCCTGGAAGCGGCGATAGACCGAGGCGAAACGGATGTAGGCGACCTCATCGAGTTTCTGCAGCTCGGTCATCACCATTTCGCCGACGACCAGCGACTTGACCTCGCGCTCGCCGGTGGCGCGCAGCTTGTGCTTGATATGGGCCAGTGCGGCTTCCAGGCGCTCGACACTCACCGGGCGCTTTTCCAGGGCCCGCTGCATGCCGGCACGCAGTTTTTCTTCGTCGAAGGGCTGGCGGCTGCCGTCCTGCTTGATCAGGCGTGGCAGAACCAGTTCGGCGGTTTCGAAGGTGGTGAAACGCTCACCGCAGGCCACGCATTCGCGCCGGCGGCGCACCTGTTCGCCCTCGGCGACCAGACGCGAGTCGATGACTTTGGTGTCGTTGGCACCGCAGAAGGGACAGTGCATGGTGGCAGGCAACAAAAAATGGGAGGGCCATGGTAGCGCATCTCCGTGGCAAGACAAGCCATAGGGTTTGCGGTATACAGTCGGCGGGCTAACGTTATCCCATCAGAACCGTCGATTTTCGCCTCAGTTGGAGCTGTAGATGTCAGTACGACCGCTTGTTTTGCTCAGCCTCACCGGCCTGCTGCTCGCCTGCAGCAGTGCACCCAAGCCCGTGCCGACGCCACCGCCCCAGCAGCAGGTGAAGAAGCCGGTGAATGAATACGAAGCACTCGGCCCGTTGCCCGCGTACCAGCGCGAGTTGAGCGGCACCCTGCTGGGGGTACCGGCCAATGCCGAGGTCGAGCTGGCGCTGCTGGTGATCGACGAGCGCGGCCGGCCGCAGCAGCTGCTCGCCAGCAGCAGGATCAATGGCACCGGCCAGGTGCTGCCGTTCCGTCTGCGCTTCAACCCGGACGTGTTCCCGGTCGGTGCGCGCGTCGAACTGCGCGGGCGGGCCAGCCAATCCGGGCAGTTGATCCTGCACCTGCCCTCCGTGGCCGTGACCCAGCCGACCACTCAGGCCATGGGCCCGTTGCAATTCGTCAGCGCCCCATGAACGCCCCGCTCGACCTGCAGCGGGCGCTGGCCGCGCTGCTCGGCGATGCGCGGCTGACCGCCAGCGCGCTGCCTGGGACCGACCTCAAACTGTGGCTGATCGACGCCGGGAACATGGATCGCGAGTTCACCCCGCAAGAGACCCGGCGCATCCTGCACGAACCACCCTACTGGTGCTTCTGCTGGGCCAGCGGCCTGGCCATGGCCCGCTACCTGGCCGAACGGCCGGAGTGGGTGGCCGGCAAGCGCGTGCTGGATTTCGGCGCCGGCTCCGGCATCGCGGCCATTGCCGCGGCCCGCGCCGGGGCGCGGGAAGTGGTGGCCTGCGACCTCGACCCACTGGCACTGGCCGCCTGCCGGGCGAATGCCGCACTCAATGAGGTGACGCTCCACTACAGCGAGGATTTCTTCGCCGAGAGCGATCGCTTCGACCTGATTCTGGTCGCCGATGTGCTGTACGACCGGGAAAACCTGCCGCTGCTGGACCAGTTCCTCAGCCGCGGCCGGGAGGCGCTGGTGGCCGACTCGCGGGTGCGGGATTTCCGTCATCCGTTATACCGGCGACTGGAGATCCTCCAGGCCCTGACCCTGCCGGACCTGATGGAACCGGAGGAATTCCGCCAGGTCAGCCTCTATCACGCCAGCCGGCCACGAGGGCATCTGGCCTGACACACTCTTGCCGTGGACATGCAGGTCCATTCGCGGGCAAGCCCGCTCCCACAGTGGCCTGATTGGCAAACTCCTGTGAACACCCGCTTTCGGCCAACCGGCCCAGGCCTTATAGTTGCGCGATACCCCGTTCTTCGAGACTCCCGATGACCCAGGACACGCCCTACATCTTCGACGCCACCGCCCTGAACTTCGACCAGTCGGTGATCCAGAACTCTTTCCACAAGCCGGTGCTGGTGGACTTCTGGGCGGAGTGGTGTGCGCCCTGCAAGGCGCTGATGCCGATGCTGCAACAGATCGCCGAGAGCTATCAGGGCGAGCTGCTGCTGGCCAAGGTCGACTGCGATGCCGAGCAGGACATCGTCGCCCGTTTCGGTATCCGCAGCCTGCCGACCGTGGTGCTGTTCAAGGACGGCCAGCCGGTCGACGGTTTCGCCGGTGCCCAGCCGGAATCGGCGGTACGCGCCATGCTCGAACCCCATGTGCAGATGCCGCCGCCGGCCGCCGCCGACCCGCTCGAACAGGCCCAGGCGCTGTTCGGCGAAGGCCGCGTCGCCGAAGCCGAGGCCACCCTCGTCGCCCTGCTGAATGAAGACAACAGCAACGCCAAGGCGTTGATCCTGTACGCCCGCTGCCTCGCCGAACGCGGTGAGCTGGGTGAGGCCCAGACCGTACTCGATGCGGTCAAGGGCGACGAGCACAAGGCGGCGCTGGCCGGCGCCAAGGCGCAACTGACCTTCCTGCGCCAGGCCGCCGATCTGCCCGATGCTGCCGACCTGAAGGCCCGCCTGGCCCAGAACCCGCAGGATGACGAGGCGACCTTCCAACTGGCGATCCAGCAACTGGCCCGCCAGCAGTACGAAGCCGCACTGGATGCCTTGCTCAAGCTGTTCACCCGCAATCGCGGCTACAGCGAGGGGTTGCCACACAAGACCCTGCTGCAGGTGTTCGACCTGCTGGGCAACGACCATCCGCTGGTGACCACCTACCGGCGCAAGCTGTTCGCGGCGCTCTACTGAGGCGTTGGACAGGGTTTGCTGGCCTCTTCGCGGGCAAGCCCTGCTCCTACAGGATTGAGTGGCTCACAGGCATTGCAACGCATCACTCGATCTCGAACAGGCCATTGCCCACCGAGCCGGCACTCAGCCGTTCGCGCACGTCATCATCGATCCGCGGGTCATCCGGGCGGTAGAGCTTGACCTGGCGGTAGGCGTTGATGCGGTTGATTTCTTCCCCCAGGAACTCCCAGACCACGCGGGTGCACGCCGGGTTACGCCGGTCGCCGCTGGAAACCCCGGTCTTCAGGCCATTGAGGCGGGTAATGCGGCTCTTGAAACTGGGGATGAGGATCGTCTGGCTCATCTCGTTGAGGGTCAGCGATTCGTAATCGATCAGAAACAGCCGATCCTGCAACTGGAAGGCCGCACCGAGATAACGGCAACGCACCTCGGCATGCCCGTCGTTGGCGGTGCTGCGCTCCTGGCGCTCCTGGCGCTCGAAGAGGAAATGCCCTCGTTCCTCGCGCAGGTGCACCAGCGACACCAGGATCGAGCCGGGAACCGACATGCAATTGGAATACTCGAAGTAGTAACCGCAATAACGCGACAGGTTGCCCGCCTCCTGATGCAACGGCTTGAACAGCTCGCTGATCGGATCGTTGCGCTGCTCGGTGCGCTGCGCCGGATTGCGCGCACCGATCAGACGGGCGAACTGCTCCGGCGGCAGGCCCAGCTCGTAATCCTCCACCCCGAAGAAGTCGCCGATGCGCTTGAGGTTGTAGTTCGTCGGATGGCTTTGCCCGCTCAAGTACTTGTTGAACTGTGCACGATTGATCGACAGCTGGCGGCAAACCTCTGAAATAGAGCGGTAATGACTGCAGGCCAGCTTGAGATTGACGGCGAAATTGTCGCTCATGACGATGAACCCGGATGGTGCGAGTGACGCCATTCTAGCATCAACTCGCACCAAAGCAGAGCAACCCGCGAAATTGTCACCACCCCTGCCATGACCAACCATGCGCCCCAACGGATAGCAGCGCGCCTGCCGCCTGTTGCTCTTTTCACGCAAAGAATAAGAATCGAGGTCATTCTCCAATGCTAGAAGCACTCAATGATTTCCTCTCGGGGAAACTGCTCATCGTGCTGATCGTCGGACTCGGCAGCTACTTCACGATCCGCTCGCGGTTCGTCCAATTCCGCCACTTCGGCCACATGTTCGGTGTTTTCAAGGAGTCCCTCCGCGGCCAGGCAGGCCAACTGAGCTCGTTCCAGGCCCTGATGCTGAGCCTGGCCGGCCGCGTCGGTGCCGGTAACATCGCCGGTGTCGGTATCGCCGTGACCCTCGGTGGTCCGGGCGCCGTGTTCTGGATGTGGGTCACCGCACTGGTCGGCATGTCCAGCAGCTTCTTCGAATGTACCCTGGCCCAGGTCTACAAGCGCGCCGATGGCGATGGCCTGTACCGTGGCGGTCCGGCCTACTACATCCAGCACGGCCTGAAGCTGAAAGGCATGGCGGTGGTGTTCTCCGTACTGCTGCTGGTCACCTACGGCTTCGCCTTCAACGGCCTGCAGTCGTACACCGTGACCCATTCGCTGCAGAACGCCTTCGGCTTCTCGCCCAACCACACCGGTATCGTCCTCGCCGTCCTGCTGGCGATCGTGTTCCTCGGTGGCATCAAGCGTATCGCCGCGGTTTCCGACCTGCTGGTGCCGGTCAAGACCCTGGCCTACATCGGCGTGACCCTGTACGTGATCGGCACCCAGATCGAACACGTGCCGGCCATGCTGGAAACCATCTTCAAGAGCGCCTTCGGCCTCGACCCGGCCTTCGCCGGCCTGCTCGGCAGCGCCATCGTCATGGGAGTGAAGCGTGGCGTGTTCGCCAACGAAGCCGGCCTGGGCAGTGCCCCGAACGTGGCCGCCGTGGCGGCCGTGAAACACCCGGGCGCCCAGGGCGTGGTCCAGGCATTCAGCGTGTTCCTCGACACCTTCGTGATCTGCACCTGCACCGCGCTGCTGATCCTGCTGTCGGGCTTCTACACCCCGGGCTTCGAAGGGGACGGCATCGTCCTGACCCAGAACTCCCTGGCCGCCGTGGTCGGTGACTGGGGCCGGATCTTCGTCAGCGTCGCGCTGTCGCTGTTCGTCTTCACCTGCATCCTCTACAACTACTACCTGGGCGAGAACAGCCTGCAGTTCCTCAGCCGCAACCGCGCCGTGCTGATGACCTACCGCGCCCTGGTACTGGCCCTGATCGTCTGGGGCTCGATGCAGAACCTGTCGACCGTGTTCGCCTTCGCCGACATCACCATGACCTGCCTGGCCTTCGTCAACCTGATCGCCCTGGCCCTGCTGTTCAAGGTCGGTCTGCGGGTGATGCGCGACTACGACGAGCAACGTCGTGCCGGCGTCGACCAGCCCGTGTTCGATTCCAGCAAGTTCAACGACCTGGACCTGGACCGCGCCGCCTGGCCCGCCAACCCGCAAGTAGAAACAGCCACTGACAAAGCAGCCGCCCAAGCGCAGCCGCAACGCTGATATTCTCCTTGCCTCAGCCGCCCCGTTCGTGGGCGGCTGTGTCTTTCTCTCGCCAAATCTCTACGGAATGCTCCCATGGGTGCAGTCAAGAATCTCCTCGTCCTCTATACCGGGGGCACCATCGGCATGCTGCAGACCGCCGAAGGCCTGGCTCCGGCTGGCGGCTTCGAGGCGCGCATGCGCGAATACCTCGCCGGCTGCGCCGACGCGCCGCAGGTGCACTGGTCGCTGCATGAGCTCAACCCGCTGATCGACAGCGCCAACATGCAACAGGCCAACTGGCTGGCGATGCGCGATGCCATCGTCGACGCCGTCGAACAGCGTGGCCATGACGGCGTGCTGGTGCTGCACGGCACCGACACCCTGGCCTACAGCGCCGCGGCCCTGTCGTTCCTGCTGCTCGGCCTGCCGGTACCGGTAGTGCTGACCGGCTCCATGCTGCCGGCCGGTGCGCCGGACAGCGATGCCTGGGACAACCTGCTCGGTGCCCTGAAGCACTTCGAGCACGGCCTGGCGAACGGTGTGCAACTGTTCTTCCACGGCCAGTTGCTGCACGGCTGCCGTGCCTCGAAACTGCGCAGCGAGGCGTTCGACGCTTTCACCGCGCCATCCCGTCATCGCGAAGGCGAGCGGGCGGCGGCAGTCCCGGATCGGCTGGACTACCGCCAGCCACGGGTCCCGGTCAACCTGGCCGTGCTGCCGGTGTACCCCGGCCTGCAGGCCGCCCATCTGCGCGGTCTGTTCGACAGCGGCATCCAGGGCCTGGTGCTGGAATGCTACGGCAGCGGTACCGGCCCGTCCGATGACCAGGCACTGCTCGACGTGCTGCATGAGGCCCGCCAGCGTGGCGTGATGATCGTTGCCATCAGCCAATGCCCGGAAGGTTCGGTGGTGTTCGACACCTACGCCGCTGGCAGCCGCCTGCGCGATACCGGCCTGGTCAGCGGCGGCGGCATGACCCGCGAAGCCGCGCTGGGCAAGTTGTTCGCATTGCTCGGTGCGGGGCTGGATGTGCAGGCGGCGCAGCAGTGGTTTGCTCTGGACCTGTGCGGGGAGCGCGCGTAAGCGCCGCTCTTGCGGGCCTATTCGCGGGCAACCAACCGGTAAGCCCTGCACAAGGCTCTGGTGAAATTGGCGGAAGGCAGCGGGAGTCGAACCTGCCCGGGAACGGTTGCCGTCCCCAACCGGGTTTGAAGCCCGGCCGCGCCACCGGGCGCGATTGCCTTCCCTGAAGCTTCAGTCCCTGGCCTGCTGCCGGGCCAGGGCACTGTCAACACGGATATGACGCTGGTCGGCGACCCTGCGGGTCAGGCCGATACGGTCGAAATATTCCAGTATCTGCACACTGCGTTTGCGACCGATGCCCAACATATCGCGAAACGCCGCCACCTGCACTATCGGCGATGCCGCAGCCTGCCGCAACAGCAGCTCGGCCATGCGTTGCAACGTCGCCTGTGGATAGAACAGGTCCCGCACCACCTGGTGCAACATCCCCAGCCGCGCCAGCTTGCGCAGAAGCAGGCGCACTTCGCCTTCCTCCCGTTGCTCTTCGCCGGCCAGGGTCCTGACCCAGGGCGGATCGAACTCGCCCGCCAGCAGGCGCGGTTGCAGGCGCTGCCACAACAGCTCATCGGCCTCGCTCAACTGCACCGTGTGATCCGGCCGGTGCAACCACGGACCACTGCTGCTGATGCCGCCCTCGCCCAGCAGTTCCTCCAGCAGGCTGACAAACGCCGGCCGCTCCAGGGGCAAGGCGCTGAAACGGCGCAGTCGATCGCGGTCCGGCCCCAACTGGTCGGGCTCCTGTTGATGGAAGGCTGTCAGCCGCTCCAGCAACTGCTCCCGGAGTGCCTGCCACTGCGTTCGGGCAAACAGCAACGGGCCCTGGCGAGTGGCGATCACCTGTACCCCCTCCGGCAGTTGCCAGGTCTCGCGCAGGCGATTGAACTGCCGCTCCAGCCGCTGCGGGTCGAGCCCGCCCGGAGCGGTTTCGAGCAACGCGGGCAGGGCCTGCTCCAGATCGCCGGCATCGCGCAGCACCTGCAACTGGCGCAGACGCACCTCGCTGCGACGCTGCCGGCTCGGCGCAAACGGATCGAGCACCCGGCCACCTCCCAGCGTGCGCTGGGCACGCTGGTCGCGCACGACCAGACGATCGCCATGCACCGCCTGCAACGGCGCGTTGAGCAGCAACTGGGCGAACATGCGCTGGCCGCCCAGCAGCTTCTCGCCTTCGAGCAAGGCCACCCGGGCGGTGACATCCTGGGTCCCGAGGTGCACGTGCACGGCACTGAAGTGTTCGAAAGTACGGGTTTCACCGGGCAACAGCTGCAGCTCGATGTCGACTCGCGAACTCGGCGCATGCAGCCAGGCCGGCAGCAGCCAGTCGCCGCGATGCACCTGCTCCACCGCCAGGCGCTCGGCACTGATGTTCAGCGCCACCCGTTGCCCGGCCACGGCCTGCGGCGCCGCCTGGTTCTGCGCGTGCAGGCCGCGCACCCGCACCGCCTTGCCGGCCGCGCCCAACAGCAGGTTGTCTGCGACGGTGACCTGCCCGGACAAGGCCGTGCCGGTCACGACGATACCGGCGCCAGACACCGAGAACGCCCGGTCGACCGCCAGGCGAAAACCGCCCGCGACACTGCGCCGGCGCACACGCGACTGGGCTTCGCGCAAGGCCAGGCGCAACGCCTCGATACCTTCGCCGGTAACACTCGACAGCGCAAAGCGCAACGCCCCGGCATAAGGCCCCGGCGCCAGCAGCTCGGCCACTTGCGTGTCGACTTCAGCCAACCGCGCCGGCTCGACCCGGTCGCACTTGCTGATCGCCACCAGCGCCTGGGGAATGCCCAGCAACTCGATGATCGCCAGGTGCTCGCGGGTCTGCGGCATGACCCCATCGTCGGCGGCCACCACCAGCAACACCAGGTCGATACCGTGGGCGCCGGCGAGCATGTTGTGGATAAACCGTTCGTGCCCCGGCACGTCGATAAAACCGGTCAGCCCTTCCCCCTCAGCGAGGGTGGCGTAGCGGTAGCCGAGGTCGATGGTCATGCCACGGGCACGCTCTTCCTGGCGCTGGTCGCCGGCCTGGCCGGTCAGGGCCTGGAGCAACGCGGTCTTGCCGTGATCGATATGCCCGGCGGTGCCGACGATCACTGCACCGGCCCCAGTTGCAGCGCCGGCAGTTGCGCCAGCCACTGGGCTTCATCGTCCAGTTGGCGCAGGTCGAGCCACAGCGCGTCGTCGTCGATACGACCGAGCACCGGAACCGGCAGGTCGCGCAGGGCCCGCTCCAGCACATGCAGGCTGCGCCCGCGCAACTTCTTCGACACCTGCGGACGCAGGCACAGTGCGGCACTGGGCAGGCGTGCCACCGGTTGGCTGCCACTGCCGATCATGCCCAGGGCGGCTTCGACGCTGACCGTCCACTGCGCGCCAAGACGGGCCGCCAGTTCCGGCGCCAGCCGCCCGGCCTGGGCGGCGATCTCGGCCTGAGGCCGGGTCAGCAGGCGCAGGCTGGGCAGGCGCTCGGCCAGACGGTCGGGATTGCGGTACAGCGCCAGCACCGCCTCCAGCGCCGCCAGGGTGATCTTGTCCACCCGCAGGGCGCGCTTGAGCGGGTTCTTCTTGATCTTCGCGATCAAGTCCTTGCGGCCGACGATGATCCCGGCCTGGGGGCCGCCGAGCAGCTTGTCGCCACTGAAGGTGACGATATCGGCGCCGTCGGCCAACGCCTGGCGCACGGTCGGCTCGGCGGGCAGCCCCCAACGGGTCAGGTCGAGCAGGCTGCCGCTGCCGAGGTCCTCGAGCAACGGCAACTCATGCTGATGGGCGATGCGGGCCAGCTCGGCGGTGGGCACCTGGGTGGTGAACCCCTGGATGCTGTAGTTGCTGCAATGCACACGCATCAACAGGCCGGTGCGCGGGTTGATCGCGCCTTCGTAGTCGCGGGCGTGGGTACGGTTGGTGGTGCCGATCTCGTGCAGGCGTACGCCGGCGCGGGCCATGATGTCGGGGATGCGGAACGCACCACCGATCTCGATCAGTTCGCCGCGGGAAATGATCCCTTCCTTGCGCGCCCCCAGGCTGTTGAGCGCCAGCAGTACCGCGGCGGCGTTGTTGTTGACCACGGTGACCGCCTCGGCGCCGGTCAGCTCGCGGATCAGCCCTTCGATCAGGTCGTCGCGGTCGCCACGCTTGCCGGTACTCAGGTCGAACTCGAGGTTGAGCGGGTAGCGGGCGGCGGTCTGCATGGCCTCGACGGCTTCTTCGGGCAGCAGCGCCCGCCCGAGGTTGGTGTGCAGCACCGTGCCGGTTAGGTTGAACACCCGGCGGACCTGGCTGCTCTGCCGGATCGCCAGGCGCTCGCCGGCGCGGCCGAGCAGGACTTCGGCGGCCAGCTCCGCTGCACTCAACTGGCCCTGACGGGTCGGCTCGCGCAGATCGTCGAGCAACTGGCGCAGGGTGGCCAGGACCGCGTCGCGACCATGACGGTCGAGCAGCGGCTGGCAGGCGGGGTGGCGCAACAGGGTGTCGATAGAAGGCAGGCGTGGGGTTTCGTTGGCGAGGCTCGCAGGCATTCGGGCAACCTTCGGTTCATTCGGTGTCGGGGCGGGACCATTCGCGGGCAAGCCGCGCTCCTGCAAGGGTTGAGTCGTTCACATATTCGGCGCAGTGCAGGCTTCTGTAGGAGCGTGGCTTGCCCGCGAATGAAGACGACTCGATTTTCCAGTGTAGCCACTCACCCTCCCCCAGGCGCCAGCATCAGGTTCGGGGCCAACCGGTGGAAACCCTCCTCGTCCAGCCGAATGTCCAGGGCCAGGCTTGCCAGGTCATCCGCCAGCGGCTCGGCGGCGGCGTCGTTCTCCAGGTAGTTCTGCTTGAGATAGCCCTGGCAGCCCGGACAACATTCCGCCCGCAACGGCGCCTTGCCAGGCGCATGCCGATCGTCTTCGAGGTTGGTGTAGCGCAGGTCCTTGCTCGACTCGCAGTACACGCACTTGACCCGCACCACATGCCATTCGCAGGCGCACAGCGAGCAGGCCAGGTAACGCAGGCCATTGTGCTTGCCACGGTTGCGCACCACCCCGGCCATGGCCGGCGAACCGCAGGCCGGGCACTGGGCCAGGCTGCCGGCGGGCTTGAGCTCCTGGCTGGGCAAGGCCAGCAACCAACTGGCCCAGGCCGCCTGCAACGCGGCGCCGAGGAATGGCACCAGGGCCGCCGGCACCGCGTCGTATTGACCGCCGAGCAGGGCGATGCCCCAGCCCTTGCGCTGGTTGTCGTCACTGCCACGCAAACTGTCCAACGCCTCGGCCAAGGCCCCCGTCACCGGTGAATCGAGGCCATCGAGCAACGCCTGCAACCAGGCCAGCCAGGGGCCTTCACGCACCAGACTGTCCGCCGCCAGAGGGGGGAGACCATGGCTGATGCACAGCCGCTGGCGTTCCTCGGCCACCGGCAAACCGCCAGGTGGATTGTCGATCAGTTGCTGCTGGACCCGGCACAACTGGGCGACCAGGTGCAGGTAGTCACCCAGGGCATGCCCCTCGGCGAGTTGTTCCAGGCGCGCGGCACGCAGTTCGAATAGGTTGGCCGGCGGCAGATGCAGGAACGGCGGCGCCACCGCCGACGCTTCGATCTGCCCGGGTTCGAGAAGGGTGCTCAAACGTTCATCCTTGTTTTCCGCCGTGGTCGTGAGGGTTCTTGTCGCCGGTCACCTCGCGATACCACAGTTCATGGTGCTTGCGTGCCCAGGCCCGGCTGACCCAGCCATGCAGCATGGCGCCGATGGAGCCCTTGATCCAGATGCCGGCGTAGATGTGCACGATGATGCTGAGGATCAGCACGAACGCCGCCAGGGCATGGAGCAAGGCGCTCAAGCGGATCGCGCCGATGTCGAAGTAGTGACTGAAGTACGCCCGCCAGATCACCACGCCGCTGACCAGCAGCACCAGCATGCACGCCAGCAGGGTCCAGAACAACAGCTTCTGCCCGGCGTTGTACTTGCCGATCGGCGGTACGCCCTCTTCCTGGTTGCGCATCACCCGGTCGACCCGGCGCAACCACAGGCGGTCGTTGGCGGTGATGAAGTTGGCGCGCCAGAAACGCAGCACCAGGCCGAGGAAGAACACGAACATCGCCACGCCGATGAACGGGTGCAGGATCCGCGTCCACGGGCCGCCACCGAACAGGTTGCTCAGCCAGAACAGCGCCGGATGGAACAGCGCCAGCCCCGACAACCCGGCCAGCACGAACAGGATCGCGACGATCCAGTGATTGCTGCGCTCGTTGGCGTTGTAGCGCAGGATAGGCTTGTTGTCCTTCATGGCCGCTGCTCCCCTTGCCCACCGGGACGGTTCGGATCATAGACATGCACCGACGGGTCCACCTGATGAACGCTGCCGTCGGGTGGCGTCGGATGTTCATCTTCCTCGACCCGCTGCGGCCCGACCCGCACATAGTGGAAGAACCCGGCCAGCACCGCCGCGCCCATCGCCAGCAGCGCCAGCGGCTTGGTCACGCCCTTCCACAACCCCACCAGCGGGCTGATCACCGGCTGCTCCGGCAAGCCGGCGTACAGCTTCGGCGTATCGGCATGGTGCAGCACGTACATCACGTGGGTGCCGCCAACGCCATCCGGGTCGTACAGCCCGGCCTTGTCGTAGCCGCGGGACTTGAGGTCGACGATGCGCTCGGCGGCATGCTCCTTCATCTCGTCCTTGCTGCCGAAGACGATCGCCCCGGTCGGGCAGGTCTTCACGCAGGCCGGCTCCAGGCCGACGGTCACGCGGTCGGAGCACAGGGTGCACTTGTAGGCCTTGTGGTCCTTCTGTGAGATCCGCGGGATGTTGAACGGGCAGCCGGTGATGCAGTAGCCGCAGCCGATGCAGTGGTCCTGGTTGAAGTCGACGATGCCGTTGGCGTGCTTGATGATCGCTCCCGGGCTCGGGCAGGCCTTCAGGCAACCGGGCTCGGCGCAGTGCATGCAGCCGTCCTTGCGGATCAGCCACTCCAGGTTGCCGTCGTCGCGCTCGTGCTCGGTGAAGCGCATCAGGGTCCAGGTCTCGGCGGAGAGGTCCTGGGGGTTGTCGTAGGTGCCGTGGTTATGGCCGACCTCGTCACGCAGTTCGTTCCACTCCGAGCACGCCACCTGGCAGGCCTTGCAGCCGATGCACTTGGTGGTGTCGATCAGCTTGGCGACTTCCTGCTGCTGGCGTACCGAAGGCGGCACGGTGGTCGTGGCCGAGCGGGCGATGATGTCTTGGCTGGCCATCAGAGTTTCTCCACTTTGACGAGGAACGACTTGGACTCCGGCGTCTGGGTGTTGCCATCACCGAGGAACGGCACCAGGGTGTTGGTCAGGTAGCCATGCCGGGTGGTACCGGTGAAGCCCCAGTGCAACGGGATACCGATCTGGTGCACGGTCTGGTTGTTGACCTGCAGCGGACGGATCCGCTTGGTCACCACCGCCACCGCGTCGATGTGTCCGCGCTTGCTCGACACCCGCACCCGATCGCCGGCCTTGATGCCCTTCTCGTTGGCCAGCACCTCGCCGATCTCGACGAACTGCTCGGGCTGGGCAATCGCGTTGAGGCGGCAATGCTTGCTCCAGAAGTGGAAGTGCTCGGTCAGCCGGTAGGTGGTCGCCGCGTAGGGATACTCCTCGTGCTTGCCGAGGGTGTCCCACACCGAATCGAAGATCCGCCCGGCCGGGTTACTGATGGCCTTCTTGTTCTGCGGGTGCAGCGGGTTGATGCCGATCGGTGTCTCGAACGGCTCGTAGTGCTCGGGGAACGGCCCCTCGGCCATCTTGTCGACGGCAAAGAAGCGCGCCACGCCTTCGGGGTTCATGATGAACGGATTCATCCCCGCTTCCGGCGGCGAGTCGGCCTTGAAGTCCGGCACGTCGGTACCGCCCCAGGCCTTGCCGTTCCACCACACCAGGCGTTTCTTCTCTGGATCCCAGGGCTTGCCCTGCGGGTCGCTGGAGGCGCGGTTGTAGAGGATGCGGCGGTTGGCCGGCCAGGCCCAGGCCCAGTTCTGCACCTGGTGCATACCGTACGGGTCGCTGTTGTCGCGCCGGGCCATCTGGTTGCCCTGTTCGGTCCAGCAACCGGCGAAGATCCAGCAGCCGGACGCGGTGCTGCCGTCGTCCTTCAACTGGGCGAAGGCCGAGAGCTGCTGGCCGGCCTTGAGCGTGACCCCGCTCGGGTCGCTCAGGTCGCTGACCGCCCAGCCGTTCATCTCCTTGGCCAGCTCTTCGGGCGAAGGCTCCTCGGGGATCTTGTACGGCCAACTGATATTGAGCATCGGGGCCGGGTAGGCACCGCCCTCGGCCTGGTAGCGATGGCGCAGGCGCAGGAACAGCTCGCTCATGATCTGCACGTCGGTACGGGTTTCGCCCGGGCCGTCGGCGCCCTTCCAGTGCCACTGCAGCCAGCGGCTGCTGTTGACCAGCGAGCCATCCTCCTCGGCGAAGCAGGTGGTGGGCAGGCGGATCACCTCGGTCTGGATGTTGGCCGTGTCGACGTCGTTGAACGGCCCGGCGTTGCGCCAGAACTCCGAGGTCTCGGTGGCCAGCGGGTCCATGATCACCAGCCACTTGAGCTTGCCGAGCGCGGCGGTGACGCGGTTCTTGTCCGGCAGCGCGGCGATCGGGTTGAAGCCCTGGCACATGTAGCCGTTGACCTTGCCCTGGCCCATCATCTCGAACATGCGCAGCACGTCGTAGGCCGGCACATCGAGCTTGGGCAACCAGTCGTAGCCCCAGTTGTTGGCTGCGGTGGCGTTGGCGCCATACCAGGCCTTCATCAGGCTGACGTGGAACTTGCCGTAGTTCTGCCAGTAGGACAACTGCCCCGGCCGCAGCGGCTTGGGCGCACGCTTGTCGATGAAGGCGGCGTAGTCCTGCTCGGCATCGCCGGCCAGGGTCAGGTAGCCCGGCAGCGAGTTGGACAAAAGGCCCAGGTCGGTCAGGCCCTGGATGTTGGAGTGACCGCGCAGGGCGTTGACCCCGCCACCCGGCATGCCGACGTTGCCCAGCAGCAGTTGCACCATCGCCGCGCTGCGGATGATCTGCGCGCCGATCGAGTGCTGGGTCCAGCCCAGGGCATAGAGGATGGTCATGGTTTTGCCCGGTGCCGAGCAGGTGGCGATCTCTTCCCAGATCGTCATCATCCGGTCCTGGGGCATGCCACAGGTCATGCTCGCCACTTCCGGCGTGTAGCGGCTGTAGTGCTGCTTCATCAACTGGTAGACGCAACGCGGGTGCTGCAGGGTCGGGTCGACCTTGGCGAAACCGTCCTCGCCGAGCTCGTAGCCCCAGCCGGACTTGTCGACATAGGTGCGCTTGGCCGCGTCATAGCCGCTGAACAGGCCATCCTCGAAGCCATAGCCGGCCTTGACGATGAACGACACGTCGGTGTAGTTGCGCACGTATTCGTGCTGGATCCTGTCGTTGCTCAGCAGATAGTTGATCAGCCCGCCCATGAAGGCGATGTCGCTACCGGTGCGGATCGGCGCATAGTAGTCCGCCACCGAGGCGGTACGGGTGAACCGCGGGTCGACCACGATCAGCCGCGCCTGGTTGTGCGCCTTGGCTTCGGTCACCCACTTGAAGCCGCACGGATGCGCTTCAGCGGCGTTGCCGCCCATCACCAGGACCAGGTTCGCGTTGGCGATGTCAGACCAGTGATTGGTCATGGCGCCACGGCCGTACGTCGGGGCAAGACTTGCCACCGTCGGACCGTGTCAGACACGCGCCTGGTTATCGAACCCCAGCATGCCGAGCGAACGGATCACCTTGTGCGTCAGGTAGCCGGCTTCGCTGGAAGCGGCGGACGCGGCAAGGAACCCCGTGGTGAGCCAGCGGTTGACCGTCTGGCCCTGGGCATTCTTTTCGATGAAGTTGGCGTCGCGGTCCTGCTTCATCAGTTCGGCGACGCGATCGAGCGCCTCGTCCCAACTGATGCGGGTCCACTCCTTGCTGCCGGGCTTGCGTACCTCGGGGTACAGCAGCCGGCTCGGGCTGTGGATGAAGTCCAGCAGGCCGGCGCCTTTCGGGCAGAGGGTGCCGCGATTGACCGGATGGTCCGCATCGCCCTCGATATGGATGATGTTCTGCTTGACGTTCTTGCCCGCGTCGCCCTGGCTGTACAGGATCAGGCCGCAGCCGACCGAGCAGTAGGGACAGGTGTTGCGGGTTTCCTTGGTATGCGCCAGCTTGAAATGGCGCACCTGCTCGGCGAACGCCGGCGTCGGGGCCATGCCCAACGCTGCAAGGCTCGAGCCTCCAAGGCCGACAGCGGCGACCTTGAAGAACTGCCGACGGTTGAGGTCCATCGTGCACTCCTGATCAGGTGGGGGCGCACGGGACATGGCCGGCGCCTCTTGGCAATCACGGTGGAGGCAAATACTGCCTGCCAATAGGTAACTCTAGCCAAGATTCCTGAACGTGCGATGACATGGGTCAAGACGCCGACAGTTGACGCGGGGTAATGAGGAAGATTTGCCGAAGTCGCGTGTCCGGCAACCGGACGTTGGCAATCAACCACCGATCCAACTGAAGAGCGGCGAATCCGCGCCACTCTCGACCCGGACCTCGCTGCTATGGCGCAACCGCACCAGCAGACGCTTGCCCGCTGCCGTGCTGCCGGTCAGCGCCTCCAACTGCTCCCGCAGTTCCGGCCCGCTCAGCTGTCCGGCCTGGCGCAACAGCTCCCGGGCCAGTTGCCATTGGGTGTCGTCCTGGCTCGCCGGTTTGCTCACCACTGCGGCGGCGGGCGCCTGCTGCGGCGTCACGCCCTGCAACTGCGCGCCCAGACGGGCCCACTCGTTGTCGTCCAGCTCCAGCGTCAAATCCACCGGCCACTGGCCGACGGTCCCACGAATCCTCACCATGCATCGGTCCTCGTTCATCTTTGTGCCACAGGCAGGGCTGCATGCTCCCATGCGTCAGCAGGATAGCCAAGCGGGTGGCCGAAACAGCCAGAAACGTTATAAGATCACATAACAAAATCCCCTTCGCCGTTTCCGGAGAAACGCCATGCGCCGCCTGCTTCTCGCCCTGCCTTTCGCCCTGTTGCCCCTGGTCGCCGCCCAGGCCCATGAAAAAGAACATGGCAGCCTCGGTGCCCATGAACATGGCGTAGGCCGCCTGAATGCGGTGCTGGATGCGCAGACCCTGGAACTGGAACTGCAAAGCCCGGCGATGAACCTGGTGGGCTTCGAGCACGCGGCCACCAGCGATGCCGACAAGGCCAAGGTCGCCGCCGTGCGTGCGCTGCTGGACAAGCCGCTGGAACTGTTCAACCTGCCCAAGGGTGCCGGTTGCGTGGTCGCCAACCAGGAGCTGGAGAGCCCGCTGTTCGGTGACCCGGCGCCGGAAGATGCCGACCACGACGACGATGATGACGACGACCACGCCCAGGCGGGCGGCGAGCACGAGCACCATCACGACCACAGCGAAATCCACGCGCACTACCAGTTCACCTGCAGCACGCCGACTGCGCTCAAGCAGCTCGACCTGAGCCAGGTCTTCAAGACGTTCCCCGCCACCCAGAAAATCCAGGTACAACTGATCTCGCCAAGCGGCCAGCAGGGTGTCGATGCGACGCCGAAGGCCGCTACCCTGAAATTCTGATCCAATGCCCATGGTAGGAGCCGGCTTGCTGGCCATAGCGATGCCACTGGCGCCACCGACTCATTCTCGGATGGCCGCCTGGGGTGGATCGTCGGAGAGCCGCCGGCAGCACGCCGGCTCCTACAAGGCCTATCACCTGTGAAGCGGTTTCCATGACCCAAGCACTTATCGAACTGTCCGACCTGGGCTTCAACTGGCCCGGGCATCCGCAGTTGCTGGATATCCCGACGTTCCGCCTGGAACGCGGCGAAACCCTGTTTCTCAAGGGCCCCAGCGGCAGTGGCAAGACCACCCTGCTCGGCCTGCTCGGCGGTGTGCAGAAACCCAGCCGCGGCAGCATCCGCCTGCTCGGCCAGGAACTGACCGAACTGGGCGCCGGTGCCCGCGACCGTTTTCGCGTCGATCACACCGGCTACATCTTCCAGCAGTTCAACCTGCTGCCGTTTCTCTCGGTGCGCGAGAACGTCGAGCTGCCCTGTCACTTCTCCAGGTTGCGCGCCAGCCGCGCCGCGCAGCGCCACGGCAGTGTCGACCTGGCCGCCGCGACCCTGCTCGCCCACCTGGGCCTCAAGGATCCGGCGCTGCTGGAACGCCGTGCCGACTCGCTGTCGATCGGCCAGCAGCAACGGGTCGCCGCCGCCCGCGCACTGATCGGCCAACCGGAACTGGTGATCGCCGACGAGCCGACCTCGGCCCTCGACTACGATGCCCGCGAAGCCTTCCTCCAACTGCTGTTCGCCGAATGCCGCGAGGCCGGCTCCAGCCTGCTGTTCGTCAGCCATGACCAGAGCCTGGCAGCGCTGTTCGACCGCCACCTGTCCCTGGCCGAACTCAATCGCGCGGCCGCGCCCGCGGAGGTTTGAGATGTACCTGTTACGACTGGCCCTGGCCAGCCTGGCCAACCGCCGTTTCACCGCCCTGCTCACGGCCTTCGCCATCGCTCTCTCGGTCTGCCTGCTGCTGGCGGTGGAACGGGTGCGCACCGAAGCCCGCGCCAGCTTCGCCAGCACCATCAGCGGCACCGACCTGATCGTCGGTGCCCGCTCCGGCTCGGTGAACCTGCTGCTGTACTCGGTGTTCCGTATCGGCAACGCCACCAACAATATCCGCTGGGACAGCTTCGAGCACTTCGCCAACGACCCGCGGGTGAAGTGGGCGATCCCGATGTCCCTCGGCGACTCGCACCGCGGCTACCGGGTGCTGGGCACCAGCGAGGCGTACTTCGAGCACTACCAGTACGGCCACCAGCAGAACCTCGAACTGGCCAGCGGCCGCGCCTTCGCCACCGATCCGTTCGAGGTGGTGCTCGGTGCCGAAGTCGCCGAGGCCCTGCACTACAAGCTCGGCGACAAGCTGGTGCTGGCCCATGGGGTCGCCGCGATCAGCCTGGTCAAGCACGATGACAAGCCGTTCACCGTGGTCGGCATCCTCAAGCGCACCGGCACGCCGGTGGACCGCACGCTGCACATCAGCCTCGGCGGCATGGAGGCGATCCACATCGACTGGCACAACGGTGTCCCGGCCCACGGCGCCGGGCGGATCAGCGCCGACCAGGCGCGCAACATGGACCTCACGCCCCAGGCGATCACCGCCTTCATGCTCGGCCTCAAGAGCAAGATCGCGACCTTCGCCCTGCAACGGGAGATCAACGAGTTCCGTGGCGAGCCGATGCTGGCGATCCTGCCGGGCGTGGCCCTGCAGGAACTCTGGAGCCTGATGGGTACGGCGGAAAAGGCCCTGTTCGTGGTCTCGCTGTTCGTGGTGCTGACCGGCCTGATCGGCATGCTCACGGCGATCCTCACCAGCCTCAACGAACGCCGGCGGGAAATGGCGATCCTGCGCTCGGTGGGCGCGCGCCCCTGGCATATCGCCAGCCTGCTGGTGCTGGAAGCCTTCGCCCTGGCGCTGGCCGGAGTGACGGCCGGGCTTGGTCTGTTGTACCTGGGCATCGCCCTGGCCCAGGGTTACGTGCAGTCCAACTACGGGCTTTACCTGCCGCTGTCCTGGCCAAGCGAATATGAATGGACGCTGCTCGGCGGTATTCTCGTCGCCGCCCTGTTGATGGGCAGCGTGCCGGCCTGGCGCGCCTATCGACAGTCCCTGGCCGATGGCCTGTCCATTCGTTTGTGAGCCCCTGTGCAATGAAGAAAGCCGTATTGCCCCGCGCCCTGCTGGCGCTGCTGTTGCTGGTGGCTCTGCCCACCTGGGCCAAGGACGCCATCCGCGAGCTGGTCTGGCAGGAGATGATCCCGCCGGATGCGCCCGAGGAAAAACCCGACATGCGCCCGCTGCACGACCTGTCGCAACTGGGCAACATGGACCCCGAGGCCGCGCCGGCGGCCAGGCAGGCCCTGCCCAATGCGCCGGTGGTCAAGGCCCTCGATGGCCAGCACGTGCGCCTGCCGGGTTACATCGTGCCGTTGGAAGTGAGCGAGGAAGGACGCACCACCGAGTTCCTGCTGGTGCCGTATTTCGGCGCCTGCATCCATGTGCCACCACCGCCATCGAACCAGATCGTGCACGTGACCAGCGAACTGGGGGTCAAGCTCGATGAGCTGTACCAGCCGTATTGGATCGAGGGGGTGTTGCAGGTGAAACCGAGCACCAGTGAGCTGGCGGATGCCGGGTACAGCATGGAGGCGCAGAAGATCTACGTGTACGAGCTGCCGAATTGAGGGGGTAGTCTTGCGGTAGGTGGCAACCTCATCGCGGATGAATCCGGCTCCCACAGGGATCGTGTTGAACGCAAATCCCGTGTGCACCACAAACTGTGGGAGCCGGATTTATCCGCGAATAGCTACACAAAAATCCCTGGAAGGCCCCTCCATTGGCCTTTCATTGAGCTGAGTCAAGGACCCGTTCGGTCCGCTCCTTACCATTGGCCCCAGTGAATTCGAAACGTCCTCTGGAGCCCCCATGCACAAGTCCCTGCTCAGCGCCTCTCTCGTTGCGCTCGCCCTCGCCTCTCCACTTGCCCATGCGCACGACGCCGGCGACATCATCGTTCGCGCCGGTGCGATCACGGTCAACCCGAAAGCCGACAGTTCCAGCGTCAAGGTCGATCGCGGTCCGCTGGCCGGCGCCGACCTGGGCGGCAAGGCGACCATGAGCAGCGACACCCAGTTGGGTCTGAACTTCGCCTACATGGTCACCGATCACCTCGGTATCGAACTGCTGGCGGCGACCCCGTTCGAGCATGACGTGAAGATCAAGAACACCGCCCTGGGCGCTGCCAACGGCAAGCTCGGTACCCTCAAGCACCTGCCGCCGACCCTGAGCCTGGTGTACTACCCACTCGACGCCAAGTCGGCCTTCCAGCCTTACCTGGGCGCGGGTATCAACTACACCTGGATCTACGACGAGCACGTCGGCAGCGAGGCGAACGCCGCCGGCTTCGACAACTTCCGTGCGAAGAACTCCTGGGGCGTGGCCTGGCAGGTCGGTGCCGACTACATGCTCACCGACAAGCTGATGATCAACGCCCAGGTCCGCTACATCGATATCGATACCACCGCCTACGTCGACAACAACGCCGTGGCCGGCGGCACCCGTGCCAAGGTCAACGTCGATGTCGACCCGATGGTCTACATGGTCGGCCTGGGCTACAAGTTCTGATCCAGCCCAACGAAAAGGCGCCTCGAAAGGCGCCTTTTTCGTTTCTGCCGACTGACCTCAGCGGCCCAGCAGGCGGGCCAGCCCGACGCTCATCGGTGTCGGCTCGCGGAACGCGAAACGCTCCAGCAGACGCTGGTTGTTCGCCCGCGAATGGCGGATATCGCCGGAACGGGCCGGCGCGTAGCTCACCGGTGGCAGCGGCCCGACCACTTCGGCCAGCGCCTGCAGCATCTGGTTGAGGGTGGTGGAGCGGTTCAGGCCGACATTGATCGCGCCTTCTTCCACCCGTGGCGCTTCGAGCGCCTGCACCAGCACATCCACCAGGTCGCCGACGTAGATGAAATCGCGGGTCTGCTCGCCATCGCCGAACACGGTGATCGGCAGGCCCTTCTCCGCCCGTTCGCTGAAAATGCTGATCACCCCGGAGTACGGCGAGGAAGGGTCCTGGCGTGGTCCGAAAACGTTGAAGAAGCGGAAGATCACCGGTTCCAGGCCATGCTGGCGACGGTAGAAGTCGAAGTAGTATTCGCTGGCCAGCTTGTCCGACGCGTAGGGCGTCAGCGGCGCCTTGGCCGTGTCCTCGACGATCGACTCGCCTTCGCCGTTGTTGCCGTACACCGCCGCGCTCGACGCGAACAGCACCCGCTTGACGCCCGCCTGGCGCATGGCCTCGCAGACATTCAGCGTGCCGATGAAGTTGCTCTGATGAGTGCGCACCGGATCGTCCACCGAGGCCTGCACCGAAGCCACCGCCGCCAGGTGCACCACCGCCTGGCAGCCGACCATGGTCCGGGCGACGAGCGCGGCATCGGCCACGTCGCCCACGATCAGTTCGACCCGCGGATCGTCCAGGGCCAGGTTGCTGCGCTTGCCGGTCGACAGGTCGTCCAGCACGCGAATCGAATAACCCTTTGCCAGCAGCCGCTCGGCCAGGTTGGAACCAATGAAACCGGCGCCACCGGTGATCAGAATGGGGGCATCAGCCATGACGATAGAACCTGTCCAGTAAAGCCGGCAGCCCGGCGCGCCAGGCGCGGGGCTTGATACCGAAGGTGTGAAGGATTTTCTTGCAGGCCAGCACCGCGTGCTGCGGCTCTTCGGCGGCGTCCGGACGGGCCGCGTGGGCCTGGGCCGTCGGTGCCTCGATCGCCAGCGAACGGTAGTTGCGCGCTTCGCCGAGGATCGCCTGGCCCAGCGCCAGCGGCGTGGTCGCCTCATGGCCGGCGTAGTGATAGGTGCCCCACAGCGGCGCGGCGCAATCGAGTTGCTTGAGCACCGAGATGATCACCCGCGCGGCATCGTCCACCGGCGTCGGGTTGCCACGCCGGTCGTCGGCGAGCAGCAGTTCCTCGGGCTGCTCGGCCCGGGCCAGGAAGCGCCCCAGGGAACCGTCGGTGCTGTCATCCAGCAGCCAGCCGAAACGCAACAGCACGTGCTGCGGACAGGTCGCCCGCACGCTCTGCTCAATGCGCCACAGGGCCTGGCCACGCAGGCCGAGGGGGACCGGCTCGTCCTTTTCGCTGTAGGCGGTCGCCCGCGAGCCATCGAAAACCCGATAGCTGGAGGGTTGGACGAGGATGATGTTGTGATGCTGGCAAAGTTCGGCCAGACGCTCGACCGCACTCTCCTGGCCGGCCAGGCGGGTTTCGCTGACCGTTTCGGCCTGGAACCAGTCGAAATAGTAGGCGAGGTTGATCAACGCATCCGGACGGGTGTCGTCCAGCAGTTGCGTCAGGCTCGCGGCGTCCCAGCCGTCCTGCGGCGGGCGGGGGGCGAGGAAACTGATGTCTTCCTCCGCACCCAGGCGAATCAGCGCCTGCCCGAGGGCATTCCCGCCGCCCAATAACATAAGGCGCATTCGCATAGAGTCAGCTGGCCCAGAATCAGTTCAGAACGATGAAGGTGTACGGAAAACCGGGGGTTTCCCACTGGCGATAACCACAATCGTTGCATTTTGCGGGTTTTGGAGGCAATCGTCACGGAGAAAGTGCCGGGAGGCACGGTCGGCCGGTCCCGCTTGCAACCTGCGGCCGGCGGCCGCATAAAGGACAGTATGAACCTTCCCGAATCGGTCCCCGGCGCCCTGGCGGGTTTTCACCCGGCCGTCAGCGCCTGGTTTCGCCACACCTTCCCGGACGTCACCGCCGCCCAGGCCCGTGCCTGGCCGCTCATCGGTCAGCGCCGGTCGACCCTGATCGCCGCGCCCACCGGCTCCGGCAAGACCCTCACGGCCTTTCTCGCGGTGATCGACGAGCTGGTGCGCCAGGGCCTCGCCCAAGGTGGCAAGCTGCCAGCCGAAACCCGGGTGGTCTACGTCTCGCCGCTCAAGGCGCTCTCCAACGATATCCGCATCAACCTGCAGGAGCCGCTGGCCGGGATCACCGCCGAACTCGAGCGCCAGGGCCTGCCGCCCTTGCGGATCGATACCGCGGTGCGCACCGGCGATACCCCGGACCGGGAGCGTGTGCAGATGCGCAAGAGCGCGCCGCACATCCTGGTCACCACCCCGGAATCGCTGTATGTGCTGCTCGGCTCCGAGTCCGGGCGACGCATGCTCGCCAGCACCCGCACAGTGATCGTCGACGAAATCCATGCCATCGCCGCCAGCAAGCGCGGCAGCCACCTGGCACTGAGCCTGGAGCGCCTGCAGGCATTATGCGGCGAACCGCTGCTGCGGATCGGCCTGTCCGCCACGCAGAAGCCGATCGACGCGGTGTCACGCTTCCTGGTCGGCAACCGGCGCCCCTGCGAAATCATCGATATCGGCCACGCCCGCCCGCGCGACCTGGCCCTCGAAGTACCCAGGGTGCCGTTGAGCGCGGTGATGGCCAACGACGTCTGGGAACAGGTCTACGACCGGCTCGCCGAACTGGCCCGCGAACATCGCACCACCCTGGTGTTCGTCAATACCCGGCGCCTGGCCGAACGCCTGACCCGCCACCTGAGCGAGCGCCTGGGCCAGCAGGCCGTCGCCGCCCACCACGGCAGCCTGGCCAAGGAGCACCGGCTGGAGGCCGAGCAGCGTCTCAAGCGCGGCGAGTTGCAAGTACTGGTCGCCACCGCGTCGCTGGAACTGGGCATCGACATCGGCGAAGTCGAACTGGTCTGCCAGATCGGCTCGCCGGGCTCGATCTCGGCGTTTGTGCAACGGGTCGGCCGCTCCGGCCATCAGGTCGGCGGCACGCCCAAGGGCCGGCTGTTCCCGACCAGCCGCGACGACCTGCTCGAATGTGCCGCCCTGCTCGACTGCGTACGCCGCGGCGAGCTCGATGTCCTGCTGATTCCCCGCGCGCCGCTGGATGTGCTGGCACAGCAGATCGTCGCCGAAGTCAGTTGCCAGCAATGGCAGGAAGCGGCGCTGCTGGCGATGATCCGCCGCGCCAGCCCCTACGCCGAACTCGACGAACAGACCTACCAGGCACTGCTGCAGATGCTCGCCGAGGGCTTCAACAGTCGCCAGGGTCTGCGCAGCGCCTACCTGCACCGCGATAGCGTGGCCCGCACCCTGCGCGGAAGGCGCGGCGCCCAGCTGACGGCGCTGACCAGCGGCGGGACCATTCCGGACAACGCCGACTACGCCGTGCTGCTCGAGCCCCAGGGGCTGAACATCGGCACCGTCAATGAGGATTTCGCCGTGGAGAGCATCGCCGGCGATGTCTTCCAGTTGGGCAACCATTCCTATCGGATTTTACGGGTGGAGACCGGCCGGGTGCGGGTCGAGGATGCCCAAGGCCAGCCGCCGAGCATTCCGTTCTGGCTCGGCGAAGCGCCCGGACGCAGCAACGAACTGTCGTTTGCCGTGGCGCGCCTGCGCAGCCAGCTGGACGAGTTGCTGGGGGCCACGCCGGGTAATCTGCGGCCGAGCCTGGACTGGTTGTGCCATGAGCTCGGCCTGGACCTGGCCAGCGCCGAGCAGATCGTCGAATACCTGGCCCGCGCCCGCCAGGCCCTCGGCGCGCTGCCGTCGCAGGATACCCTGCTGATGGAGCGGTTCTTCGACGAATCCGGCGGCACCCAGCTGGTTATCCACAGCCCCTTCGGCAGCCGGGTCAACCGCGCCTGGGGCCTGGCCCTGCGCAAGCGTTTCTGCCGCACGTTCAACTTCGAATTGCAGGCAGCGGCCAGCGAGGACGCCATCGTGCTGTCGCTGTCCACCAGCCACAGCTTCGCCCTGGAGGAAGTCTGGCGTTACCTGCGTAGCCAGAGCGCCGAGCAGATCCTCGTCCAGGCTCTGCTCGACGCACCGCTGTTCGGCGTGCGCTGGCGCTGGAATGCCGGGGTCGCGCTGGCCTTGCCGCGCTTCGTCGGCGGGCGCAAGGTGCCACCGCAGATCCAGCGGATGAAAGGCGAGGACCTGACCGCCTGCGTCTTCCCCGACCAGATCGCCTGCCTGGAAAACCTCGCCGGCGAACGGGAGATTCCCGATCACCCGCTGGTACGGCAAACCCTCGACGACTGCCTGCACGAAGCCATGGACAGCGAGGGTTGGCTGGCCCTGCTACGGCGCATGGAGGCCGGTGACATCCGCCTGATCGCCCGCGACCTGCCAGCGCCCTCGCCCCTGGCGGCGGAGATCCTCAACGCCAAGCCCTACACCTTTCTCGACGACGCGCCACTGGAGGAGCGCCGGACCCAGGCCGTGCTCAACCGCCGCTGGAGCGACCCGCAGAGTACCGACGATCTGGGCGCACTGGACGGCGACGCGATCAACGCGGTGCGGGCAGAAGCCTGGCCGCAACCGGCCAGTGTCGACGAAATGCACGAAGCGCTGATGAGCCTGGCGCTGGTCAGCGATGCCGAGGTGGCGGACAACACGCACTGGGCGGACTGGCTCCAGGCCCTGGCTGACAGTGGGCGCGCCACCCACCTGCAACTCGACGGCCAGGGCGGCTGGGTGGCCCTGGAGCGCCTGGGCTGCCTGCGGGCCCTTTATCCACAGGCCGCACTGCAACCGGCGTTGCAACCGCTGGCGGACTTCGAGCGCAACCGGGACCGCGACGAGGCCGCCGTCGAGGTGGTCCGCGCCCGCCTCAGTGGCTTTGGCCCGTTGTCGCTGGCGCAGATCGCCCGGCCGCTGGCCCTGGACGACACCACGGTGGCCCATGCCCTGGCGAAACTGGAGGGCGAGGGTTATGTGTTGCGCGGCCGTTTCAGCCCTGGCGCCAGCACCGAACAGTGGTGCGAACGGCATCTGCTGGCGCGCATTCATCGCTATACGGTCAAGCGCCTGCGGCGGGAAATCGAACCGGTCAGCCTGCAGGACTTCATGCGTTTCCTGTTCGACTGGCAGCACCTCTCCAGCGCCAGCCAGGCCCGCGGCAATGCCGCCCTGCCAGCGATCGTCAGCCAGCTCGAAGGTTATGCCGCAGCCGCCGGCGCCTGGGACAGCGAACTGCTCAATGCCCGCCTGAAGGATTATTCATCGAGCTGGCTGGATGAGTTGTGCCGCTCGGGCAAGCTGGTGTGGATGCGGCTCAACGCCCGCGGCAAGGGTGCGGCGATGACGCTGCGCAGCACCCCGGTCGTGTTGCTGCCGCGGCCCCAGGTGACGCGGTGGAGCAGCCTGGCGCAACAGACCGCGATCGAGGAGCTGTCACCGCGCACCCTCAAGGTCCATGCCGCACTGAGCCAGCACGGCGCGTTATTCTTCGACGAACTGCTGCACGAGGCCCATCTGCTGCCGACCGAACTGGAGGCCGCGCTGCAGGAACTGGTCGGCGCCGGGCTGGTGAACGCCGACAGCTTCGCCGGGCTGCGGGCGCTGATCACACCGGCCAGCAAACGCCAGGCTCGGGGCGCGCGGCGCGGGCGTGGGCCGCTGGTCGGCGGGATGGAGGACGCCGGACGCTGGGCCTTGTTGCGCCGCTCCCCGGCCGAGGCAACTGATCGCTTGCCGGAAGAAACCCTCGAGCATATCGCCAGGACCCTGCTGCGCCGCTATGGCGTGGTGTTCTGGCGGCTGCTGGAACGGGAAGCGGAATGGCTGCCGAGCTGGCGCGAGCTGCTGCGCACCCTCCATCGCCTGGAAGCCCGTGGCGAGATTCGGGGCGGGCGCTTCGTCAGTGGCCTGGCCGGAGAACAGTTCGCCTTGCCCGAGGCCATTCCCTTGTTGCGCGAGGTTCGTCGTCGACCCCTGGATGGCAGCCTGGTCGCGGTATGTGGCGCCGACCCGCTGAACCTGGCCGGCACCTTGTTGCCGGGCAGCAAGGTGCCGGCGTTGGCAGGTAATCGGCTGGTGTATCGCGATGGGATACCCGCAGCCGCCGAAATCGCCGGCAAACAGCTGTTCTGGCTGGAACTCGAGCAGCCGGCAGCGGATGAGGTCAAACAAAAGCTGATCCGGCATTAGAAAAGACTGAAGGGCCTCTTCGCGGATGAATCCGGCTCCCACAGTGTCAGCGTGGTTCGCAGGATTCATGCACGAGCGAGCACTTGTGGGGCCGGATTCATCTGCCAAAGGGCCAGGACAGGCACCCCGAATCACTGAGTCTGCACCCGTTCCCCAGGCAGCAGCACCGCCCCGCCTTCCGGTTTTGGCGCCACCTCTTCCTGCGGCGGTGTGCGGTTCGGCAACATCACCGTCTGTGGATAAGTCTGCGCGAAGTGCACCCAGGGGCTCTGATCCACCAGCTTCTTCAAGCGCTCGTTGAATGCCCGGCTCACCGCGTACTGCCCACCGGATACCGTGCGGAACTGTGCCGTCAGCACCACGCCATTCAAATCCATCCGGTCCACCCCGAATACCTCCAGCGGCCCCTGCAGGTTGAACTTGAGGAAGCTGTCCTCGCTGATCATCCGCCCGGCCTCGCGAATCAGCGCGGTGGCCTTGTCGACATCGGTGTCGTAGGTGAACTGCACCGAGAAGAAGGCAAAGGCGAATTGCCGCGACTGGTTGGTGACCGCCTTGATCTGGCCGAACGGCACCGAATGGACGAAACCCTTGCCGTCACGCAGGCGCAGGGTGCGGATGGTCAACCCCTCCACCGTGCCGGCGTGGCCGGAGTCGAGCACCACCCAGTCGCCGATCGACAGGGTGTCCTCGATGATGATGAACAGGCCGGTGATCACATCCTGCACCAGTTGCTGGGAACCGAAGCCGATCGCCAGCCCGACCACCCCGGCCCCCGCCAGCAGTGGCGCAACGTTGATCCCCAGGTTGGCCATGGTGGTGATGGTGCAGATCACCACGAGGATGATCTTCACCGCATTGCGCAGCAACGGCAGGATGGTTTTCACCCGCATGCTCGGCTGGCGCGAGGAGCGCGGGTTGATCGGCGGCTTCAGCGCTTCCTGGATCGCCGTGTCGAGCACCACCCACAGCAACCAGGTGGCCAGCAGGATCAGGCCGATGCGACTCAGAGCATCGCTGATCGCCCGCCCCACGGAGTTCTGGGCGGCGAACTCGTAGAGCGACAGCCCCCAGATCCGCCCGAGCAATTCGATGAAGGTCACCGCCAGGGCAATCCGCAACAGCGCATGCAACAGGCTCAGCAGACGCTCCTTGTACACGCTGCTGCGCTGGATCGCCTCGGCGCTGCGGCCCTTGAACAGGTGCTGGATGATGGTGCTGAGAAACACCGTGCCGATCAGCAGCACGGTGGTCAGCAAGGCACAGCGCAAGGCCTTCTGGCTGTCTTCGCCGGCACCGATCAGGTTCACCACCGAGACCAGCACCATCAGCAGGATCGGCCAGTACCACAGGCCGGAGAAGATCCGCAGCGACTCCTGCAGTGCCGGCTGGCGCAGGCGCTGGGCCAGGGGCCGATTGCGGATCAGGTGGGCCACCGGGCGACGCAGGCGGAACACCAGCACACCGAAACACAGCGAGGCGAACAGCCCGGTGAACACGGCGACGCTGCTGGTGATATTGCCGCCCAGTTGCCGGGCGATCTGCGGGCTGGTGAGCGCATCGCTGAGGGCCGCCAGGAAACCGATCAGGAACAGCGGGCGCGGGCTGTAGCTGCGGATGACCCGCACCGCCTGGCGCTTGTGGCCAAGATCGAACAGCACGCTCAGGCACAGCAGCAGCCCGGTGGAGAACACCCCGCTGCTGGTAGCATAGGCCAGGCACAGCGCCAGGGCGCGGCCCACCGAGACCGGCAGCAGATGACTGGCATAGAGGGTCAGCGGCAGGCTGGCCAGGGCTGGCAACATGTAGGGCAGGAGGTAGCCCACCAGCGAGCGTCCGCGTTCGCGATTGAGCAACAGTGGCTGGCGGTTAAACCGGCGGGCGGCGAACCGGCCGAGCAGACTCAGCCCGGCGAAACTGCCGATCCACACCAGCGACAGCAGCAGGAAGTCGGCGGCCACGCTCCAGGGCGAACGCTCGACGGTCTGGCTGACCAGCCGATCCATTTCATCAGCCGCCCGGTCGGCTCGCAGGCGCCAGGCGTCCAGCAGGTTGTCGTTGAGGTCGAGCTTGTCCTGGACCTCCTCGATACTGGAACTGAGGGCGCCCAGCAGGCCACCCTGCACCAGCGGCTCGGGCGGAGCCTGGGGCGTGGCGGCGGGAGCGGCGCCAACCCCGCAACTGACGGCTAGCAGGAAGGTCGACAAGACGATGGCCAGCTTGAATCCGGGCACGGCGCAATTCCTCTTCGGCGGTCACTGTAAGGAACTGAGTCCCGCAAGACCGGCAAAGTTCGCTTGGGGTTCACCCGAGCGTTCCACCTGCGCGGACTCCATGGTTTTGCGCAAGGCTTGAGGGCGTGTTCGCGGGCAAGCCACCCTCCTACAGGTAGGGGGATACCCTCGTTTTGCGTTCGGCGCGGCCCCTGTGGGAGACGAAAGATTGCGCCAGCGGGCCAGTCGCGGTATTTCACTAGCCATTCCCCCTTGGGTCCCGGGTGCCATCCAGCATGCGAAGACAATTCGACGACATCCTGCTCGGCAGTATCGAGCTGTTCTGCCTGGCCGCCGAAGCCGGCAGTTTCACCGGTGCGGCCGCGGTGGCCGGCGTCACGCCGGCGGCCGTGAGCCGGTCGATCTCGCGCATGGAGCAGCGCCTGGGCGTGCGCCTGTTTACCCGCACCACCCGCAGCATTCGCCTGACCGAAGGCGGTCGGGCCTACTTCGAGCAGTGTCGACAGGCGCTGACGCAACTGTCCGAGGCCCAGCGCGAGGTCATGGGCAAACAGCAGGAGCCGGCCGGCACCCTGCGCATCAGCATTCCCACCACCTACGCCCACCATCGCCTGCTGCCCCTGCTGCCGGCCTTTCGCGCGCGCTACCCGGCAGTACAGGTCGAGACGCATATCAGCAACCGCAACATCGATTTCGTCGAGGAAGGCTACGACCTGGCGATCCGGGTACGGGTGCTGCCCGACTCCGGGCTGATCGCCCGGCATCTGGAGGATGCGGCACTGGTGGTGGTCGCCAGCCCCGACTATCTGCGCCGGGCCGGGACGCCGCGACAGCTGGAGGACTTGCAGGACCATGAGTGCATCCAGTTCGAACTGCCCAGCAACGGGCGGCGCATCACCTGGCTGTTCAGGGAAGATGGCAAGGACCGCGAGGTGCTGGCCGACAGCGGCTACTGCTGTTCGGAAGACGTGCTGGGCGGTGTGACGCTGGCCCGACATGGTGCCGGCCTGTTCCAGACCTACCGCTTCATCGTCGAGAAGGAACTGGCCGAGGGTTCGCTGGTGGAGGTGCTGCAGCCTTTCGCCGGCCGCTCGCGCCCTTTCACCCTGCTCTATCCCCATGGCCGGCACGTGCCGCTGCGGCTCAGGGCGTTCGTCGATTTTCTGCTGGAGCAGCGGTTTGGCTGAGGCAACACCGGAACGAAGGTGTCAGCTCACTGCTAGCTGAGAGCCAGCTCAGAACGTTGTACAGTACCCGACTGGATATGCACGCGTCCTGATAGGAGGGCACAGTGCCTGAGCCCAGTATCTCCGCCAACTTCAATGACAGGTACGCCATGATCGTCAAAACCATTCATGTTGATGGTTTCAAGTCCATCCATTCGGAAACGGTTGAACTAGGTCGTGTCAACTGTTTCATTGGCGCCAACGGCGTGGGCAAAAGCAATATCCTGGAAGCGATAGGAGTGCTGGGCTCCGCTGCCAACGGGGTTGTCGATGATGAGGCATTGTTGCGTCGTGGCGTACGGGCAGGGGTACCACGGCTGTTCAAAAGTTCGTTTACCACCAAACGGACCCCGGCGCATATCGGTATCAGTGCAGAAGGCTGCTGCGAACAACTTTACCGTGTCTCTCTGCTCAATCCTCTGGAATCGCCGGAGCCGGCGTGGACCTACAAGACCGAAGTCCTGAAAGATGGGGTTCAGGACATTGTTTCCGACGGTGTACGCAACAAGAAGAACCTCAATCCGCAAGCTGGCCTGGCGGCGTTGCGACTGGTCGAGATAGAACAGGCAAACCCGGCAGCGCAGTTGATGAAGTGCCTGCAGGAATATGCGATCTACTGCCCGAATACTCCGACTCTGCGCGGGACGGTACCGGACATGCAGCCACGGGCACCGGTAGGCCTTAGTGGTGGTCAGTTGGCTGAGGGTTTTTCAGAGCTGAGCAAGCTGCTTGATGACAGCGAGGTACTGGATGAAGTTCTTGAGTTGATCGACTGGGTTTCAGACGTCCAGGCCACGACACGGGGTTCAGCATTACTCTCCCCCAAGGTTCCGCGAACCAAATGGATGCTGAAATTCACCGATCGCCATATGCACAAAAGCCGCAACGAGTTGACAGCCTATGACGCCAGTGAGGGTGCCCTCTATGTCATATTCTGCGCACTTCTTTGTCTATTGCCGTCTGCCCCCAGACTTTTTGCCATCGACAACCTGGATCAGGCGCTCAACCCAAGACTGGTCGCACGCCTGACAGCACGCCTGGCCGGCTGGCTGAAGCACAACGGGCCAGAACGGCAAATGCTCTTTACCGCACATAACCCAGCGGTGCTTGATGGGCTGGACTTGTCGGATCCTGATGTTCGGCTGTTTGTCGTGGAACGTAATAGCGAAGGACTGACCCGGGTACGCAGGCTGGAGCTGTCAGACAAACTTCGGGCAATGAATGAGGAGTACCCGTTATCGCGCCTTTGGTTGATGGGGCACCTGGGAGGTGTGCCGAATGTCTGAGCTGCACATCGCTCTGATTGCCGAAGGGCCAACGGACTATGAGCTGATCAGCGCAGCATTGCGGGCCATTCTTCCGGATCCATTCCAAATGACACTGCTTCAGCCCGAGCCGAAACCGGGCTTGCGAGGAAATGGTTGGCCGGGTGTACTTAAATGGTGCAAGGACGCTGGTGAAAGGCATTGCGGCCCCCTGAGTTCGGACCCGACGCTGGAAGGTTACGACCTGTTCATCATTCATCTGGATACCGACGTGGCGCTCAAACGCTATGCCGACTGTGGCCCGGCGATAGAAGAGATGGCACGTCAGAAAAACTGGCGGCCGTTACCCTGCAACCAGCCTTGCCCACCGGTCGCGGATACCTGTGCACAACTCGAAGCAATGATGAGGAGTTGGTTGTCGCCAACGACACCAGACGCCAAAACCCTCTGGTGCCTACCGGCACAATCGACAGGAAGTTGGCTGGCAACCGCCATACTTCCCGAGGAGCATCCGCTTTGCGCTGACGCAGAATGCAACCCTGCGTTGGAGGATGCGCTGGAGCGACTGCCGAAAGCGAACCGCATCAGGAAAAGCGTTCGAGCCTATAGGGAGAACGCCGATAGTGTCCGCACGAACTGGGCACAAGTAAAAACACTGTGCGGCCAGGCTGTTGTTTTTGAAAATTCTCTACGCGAATATCTGAATCGTCCTTGAATTTACTCAGCGGACAAGTCTGACTGTCGGGATGAAGCATTCAAACTACTGATCAGAAGAGGCATGGTCGCCACGAAACCGAGTGCTTCGGCGTCGCGGCGGATTGCCCGCAACGCCTGGGCACTGACCTGATCGGTGTGTTGCAGCCACTGTGCCGCCGCACCGATCAGCCGCACATGGTGACGCACCCAGGCACAGGACGCGGACTCGGGCAGCAGCGCCATCTGCTGCCCGTGCCCGACGGCCTGCTCGAAATCGCCCGCCAGCAGGCAGACCTCGGCCGCGCTCACCCGAAAGCGCAGGGTGTTATGGGCCAGGCACGCCTGGTCCAGTAACGCCTCTCCCCGCTGCAGGGCCTGGCGCTTGAGGGCTGCATCATCCAGCATCAGGGCCTGGCTGCCATAGACCCAGGGGCCGATGTAGCGCTGCAGGTCGAAGCGCTCGACCCGCTCCACCGCTGCCAGGATCAGTGCCTGGGCCTGTTCGCGCTCGCCCTGGCACAGCGCCACCCGCGCCAGCCCCTCCAGCACAAGCACCTCGAAACGGCTGGCGCCCAGGTTGCGCGCCAACTCCAGGGCTTCGGACAGTTCCTGCTGCGCCCTCACCTCCTCACCCGACGCCAGCAGGACCCAGGCCGCCGTCAGCCGGCAGAACACTTCGGCGCGGTGGTTGCCGATCCGGCGGCTGCCGGCGACAGCCTGCATGGCGTCCTGCAGGGCCAGCTCCGGCTGTCCCAGATAAAAACGCGCCGAACCACGGGCACTGCGATTGGCCGCTTCCACCTGCACCAGCTCATGGCGCTCGCACAGGCGCACGCATTGGTCGAACACTTCGCAGGCCGTCTGCATGCTGCCCTGGGCATAGTAGGAATCGCCAATGCCGCTGAGGGCCTTGGCCTGGGTTTCCAGGTGCTTGCCGATCCGCGCAAAGGACAGCGACTCTTCGTGCAGGCGCCGACACTCGGCATAGTCGCCACGGGGGAAGTAGATATTGCCGCGCAGGTGATACAGCCGGGCGAGCGCCGTGTGCGCCCGCAGGCTGTGTGCCACCGGCAGGATCTGTTCGATCAGGCGCTCTTCTTCCTCCAGGCAGTCGAGGGTGTTCAATACCGAGGCCAGCCCCAGTGCCGCCTCGATGCGCTCCTCCCCCCGGGCCGCCAGCATCAGCGCCTGTTGAAAGTGCGTGCGGGCCTGCAACGTCCGCCCCAGCCCCGAACACGCCTGGGCGCAACGGTGCGCCAGGTCGAAGCTGGCCTCGCCGCGCTTGCCCAGGCCCACCGCCTGCTGGCCGAGGGCGAGGACCGACTCGTACTGGCAGTTCTGCAGTTTTTCCGCCATGGCCAGCAGCAGCGCGTCGAACGCCTCCGGTGCGTTGGCCCGCAGCAGGTGCTGGGCACACAGCGCCTGGTCGCGCTGGCGGTAGAGCGAGGCCACCTCGCGGTGCAATTGGTCGCGCAATACCTGCGGCATCGCATCGTAGAGGCAGTGCATGACCAGATCGTGGACGAACCTGTAGCTGCCCGGCTCGACCTCCCGCAGCAGGCTCTGGCGCCATTGCGCCTCGGGCACGTAGTCGGGCTGGGCCAGCGCCTCGCGCCACAGCGCCAGCTCGAAACGGTTGCCGAACACCGCGGCGTAATGCAGGGCCCGGCGTTGCGACGGCGTGAAACGTTCCACCCGCGTCTGGATCAGGTGCCGCAGGCTGTCGGGAACAATCCGCTCCTGGCTCGACAACAACTGCGTCAGGTACAGCGGGTTGCCCTGGGCCCGCACCACGCAGTCGGCGCGATAGGCCGGGTCGACGTCGACGAACTGCTCGGCCAGTACCGTCGCCTCACGCGGGCGGATCGGCGCGAGTTCCAGAAGGCTCATGGGGCTGGCGCAACGCGGGCGCAGTTCGCTTTCCAGCGGGTCGCCTTCGGGGCGCGAGGTGAGCAGCCAGACAATCGGCGCTTCGCGGCTGGCATCGAGCAGCCGACCGAGCATCGCCAACAGGCCGCTGTCGCCCCAATGCAGGTCTTCGACGATGATCAGCAAAGGCTGCTGCACGGCGACACGCAACAGCAGTTGCAACAGCGCGTTGAACAATCCCTGCGAGCGCGCCTCGCCGCCCATCGCCGCGTACAGCGCCTGCTGTGCCTTGAACGCGCGATCGACGTACTGAACACCCGTGAGCATCTGCAGAAACATCAGCGACGGCTCGGCCAGTTTCAACCGGCTCACCGCCACCTCCAGGGCCTGTGCCTGAACCGGCTCCGCAGTCCCCAGGCCCAGCAGGCTGAGGACCAGTTGGCCGAGGGGCCAGAGGCCATGGTCCATGCCGAAATCCAGCACATCGCCACGATGACAGACGAACCCGCCCTGCCGGGCCATTTCGCAGAACTCGCTGACCAGCCGGGTCTTGCCAATACCGGCCATGCCACGCAGGTAAACCACATGACCGTCCTGGCATTCCTCGGCGGCCTCGATCACGCCCTTGAACTGCAACAGCTCGATCGCCCGGCCTACCAAAGGCCGCGGCGCATTGTCGTCGAGGCTGCGCAGGCGCAGGCATTTGCGATAGCTGGGCAATACCGGGTCGGCCGCGGCGAATTCGAAGCGCAAGGCCAGTTGTTCGATCAGGTCCTGCGCGACATGCACCGGCGCGTTGCCATACAGGGAGGGAAACACATGGTGGACCTGGGCCAGGACCTCGAGCGGCATCGCCTCGTGCTCGCGCACCAGCCGCAGCACGATCCCGTGCCCGCCCCGGACAAACTGCTCGCGGCTCAACGCCAGGGCACACAGCAGGCCCCGTTCGCTGTCACTGCGGTAGGCCTGGGGCGAACCGAACCGGGCAATGACCAGGCCCTGGGCATTGCCGATGCAGACGCCACCAAACTGCTGGATCAACCGCTCGATGCCTTCGGTCAACGGCGCCGAACGCGCGCCTTCATCGGTGACAAAGCACAACTCCAGGACGTAGCGCGTCATCGCGTATTCCGGTGCCTGGAACAGACGCTCGTGCAGTTCGGCCATGGTGCTTTCGACTTCGGCCAAGGCCTCGGTGGCCGATTGCCCCAGCAGGGTGCTGACGTCGACATCGAAGGCTGTCGCCAGGTGGCGGGCCGTTCGATACAGCACCGGCTTGCCGGTTTCGGCCCGCTTGATGGAGGCGATGGAGACGCACAGATGACGATTGAGGCAGGCTTCGGCGAGGGTTTCCTGGCTCAGGCCATGCTGCTTGCGCAGGGCCTTGAGCAGGCCGCTGTCGAGCAGGACCCGACCATCGGAAAGCATCGGCTCGACCCTCGGCACGACGGAAAGCGGAAGATCTCTGGAGTCCATGTCGATAGCCCCGAGCGCCCCTCACCCTGGGCGGGCTCGCCAATGAAAGCGCCGGGGATATCGGTGTAGGGCAATACCAAGTTGCTATCAGCCGGCTGTCGCGGGAGTGTACTCCAGCACCGCGACCACGTTAACCCACTGGTGCGGCAGTTTGGTCAGCTCGCTGATACCAAACTGATACTGCACTGAGACCGCTCTGGACTGTCTGGCATTGGCCCCTCTCCCGATACTGGGCCCCATCAATTGGCCCCAATTGATACAACCTGGACGAAAGGAGCCTGCAATGAGCAGCGAGTTGACAGACATCAGTGGTTCGCAGCTGTTGGGACTGGGCCTGAACAAACTGGACTGGGCCGGCGACAGCAAGGAATGCCAGAAGGTTGGCGATACCGAGTTCGGCAAGCAGCCGATCAAATGCCTGGAGCGCACCTACAACATCGGCAAGCACGTCACCCTCGACCTGGTGACCCAGGAAGACTATTTCACCGAGAGCTTTTCCTCCCATGAGGAATATGAGCGGCACAGTCAATCGAGCGTCGAGGCCAAGGGCAGCTATGGCGCCTTCTCGGCCGGCTTCAAGGCCACCTTCGGCAGCGATATTTCACAACTCCAGGAACACGAGGCCGCGCTCTACAGCCACACGGTACGTTTGTGGAGGCTGAGCCTGGCGGTCAACCCCGACAATGCCACCGAGGTGTTCAAGAGCCGGGTCACGGAACTGCCCGAGGTCTTCGATCCGGCTGACGCCCGGAAATTCTTCAATTTCTTCGTCGACTTCGGCGTCGACATCGTCAAGGAAGTCGTGGTCGGCGGGTCGCTGAACTACGCCATGACCGCCTCCAAGAAATACCTGAGCAACAAGACCAGCCTCAAGGCGATGCTCGAAGCCGAATACGGGGCGTTTGTCAGCGCCACAGCCTCGACCGCAACCACAGAGGAGGTCAAAAGCCGCATCGCCAACCGTCAAAGCCGGCTGACCACCTGTGGGGGCACACACTCCATCGACTTCAGTTCGATCAACCCCCAGAACTATCAGCCGGAATTCATCAAGTGGCGCCATTCCCTGATCGATAGTCCACGGGTGGTGGAGCTCAAGCTCTCCCCGATCTATCTCTTCGTCAAGGATGGCCCGCGCCGCACGGCCCTGGAAGATGCCTACCAGTGGTATACCAGCTACAAGGCCGAGATCGATGCGACCTGGTCCGAGTCGGTGATTGTCATCGGCCGCGACAGTCGTCGCAGTTCGCCCAATGCGGCTGCCAACGGCCCGGCATTGCGTGCGGTGTTCATCGACAACAAGAGCAAGCAGACCAGCGAAGCCGTGCACTACCCACCGGCGGCCGATGCCGCGCCACAAGCCTTCGAGAAGTTCTGGGACGCCATGGCACTGCTGCTGAACGGGAAATCCGAGCACAAATTGCTGCTGACCACCGAACGCTGGCCGCGCGACAGCCGCTACTACCCGAACGCCGCCATGCGTGAAGCGCTGCTGGTCCACGGCGCCACGCAAGCCACCCTGACGCGCTGGGAGATCCTGGTCAGGAGCATGCAGCCCAACTTCCTGGCTGGCCTGACCTACGCGCTGGCCGGCAACAACCTGGAAGATGCCGGTGTGGACGGCGTGATTGCCGGCTTCGGCGACGTGGGAAAAGACCTCAGGCCACGAGTGAAGATCAGCGCACGGCTGTCCCACGATTCCTTCGGCCGGGTGAAACTGGTACAGACCGCCAAGGTGCTCGAAGACACGCAAACCGTCCTCTACCGGTTGCACAACAACACCGGTGACCATCCGGTACTGGTCGCCGACCCGCAGAACAAGAGCCGGATCGCCATGCAGAAAACGGATGCCAGCAATCCAGGGCAGCTCTGGTACATGAGGGAACTGGAGAAGCCCTACCCGGAGATCAACCATCCGATCCTGCTGATCAACTACGAGACCGGCAGCCTCCTGCAAGGCATGCAGGACCAGAGCGATTGCCGCCTGCACCCGATAAAACCGGGGCGCCAGGAGGACGACGTGATCTGGGACCGGCGTGGCGACGACATCTTCCACCTGCTGATGGTCTACCACCATGGGGCCGGCCTGTGCCTGACCCAGGTTGAAAAACGCGCAGCCGTTCGCCGCTGGCGCGAACCCCATGGCATGGACTGGTTCCGCGTGCAGCAACAGCCGCAACGTTAAAGAGGTAAGCTCACCGATCCGGCACGACCGCCGGATCGGTCCCTCGATCAACCGGCCTGTCCCCAGCCCCCGACCTGGATGGTCCCTGTCATGATGCAGTTCTTCAACAGCATTTCCTTCATCGAGGACGGCGCCCAGCAGCCGCTCGATACCAACAAGTTCCCGTTCCTGTACAACGATCAGGGCCTGGCAGTCCCCTGCAGCGAACCTCGTGGTCACCTGATCGAGCTGGCGCCGACCAGACCCGAGCTGGAGCTTGGCCATAAATACACAGGCATCGGCAGCAAGCCACGCCGGGTGCCTACGGCCTGCGGTTCCTATGAAATCACCGAGTTCGACTTCCATGCCAGGGAGGTCTGCTACAAACCGCTATGGGCCACGGAGGAAACGGCCCAGGCCTTTGGCATGACCCTACTGCGCAGTGGCGAATGCATCCGCTTCGAATACGAGCAACTGATGATCGCGCAGTACACCTACGGCAAGTGGGCAGGTCATCAATCGCCCTATCTCGGGCCGGAGCGCCAGCGCGAGTTGCTCAACTACAACCCGACCGACCTCGAGTACCACAACTTCGCCCACGTGTTCCTGGCCCGCTATACCCGGCTGCCGCTGGTCATCAGCGTGGCGCGCTGGCGGCCCTACGTGAACCAGATCGAACTGGCCGACCTGTGGGTCAAGCCGGGCGACGCGCTGGTGCTGCCGCCCAAGACGTTTCCTGCCCCGCCGCCGCCCGGGACGAACACGTACCTGAGCGTCGTCGACATGCACGGCAACCGCAACTCGGCCTTGGCCTGCTGGTTCCAGGGCAACGAGGATTGCCTGCCGACCGAAACCATCCTCGCCACCCCGGCACTGATGGATTCCGATACGGGCCGCCCGCACTACCACGAAGAGAAGACGCCGACGCGCCACGAATCGCTGCTGTAGATGTCCTGCAAGCCCGGGCCTGGGCTTGTGCGAAAGTTCAGGACGGGCATGTGGGCCGATCAATGGCTTTGCAGCCGGCAATAAAAAAGCGAAGCCAGGTTGCTGGCTTCGCTTTTCAGGTTCTCAGTGCTGGATAAGCAGCGGCTTAGAACGGAATATCGTCATCAAAGCTGTCGAAGTCCGGAGCCGGCTGCGGAGCGGCCTGCTGAGGGGCTGGACGCTGGGGTGCCTGCTGTGGACGCGGTGCCTGCTGGCGAGGGGCCTGCTGGCGTGGCGCGGACTGATCGTAGCCACCCTGGTCGCCCTGTTGTGGACGGCCGCCCAGCAACTGCATGGTGCCCTGCATGTCGACGATGATCTCGGTGGTGTAGCGCTTGATCCCGTCCTTTTCCCACTCGCGGGTCTGCAGCTTGCCCTCGATGTAGACCTGCGAACCCTTGCGCAGGTATTCGCCGGCGATCTCGGCGACCTTGCCGAACATCGCCACACGGTGCCACTCGGTCTTCTCGACCTTCTGGCCGGTCTGCTTGTCGGTCCACTGCTCGCTGGTCGCCAGACTCAGGTTGGTCACGGCGTTGCCGTTGGGCAGGTAGCGAACTTCGGGATCCTGGCCGCAAGTGCCGACCAATATGACTTTGTTAACCCCACGGGCCATAACGTTCTCCTAGGCTTCGCACGCTTGCGAGGCCGGTTCATTGACCAGGCGCTCAAGGGTGGTGCGATCCAACAATTCGGTGTCCAGTTTGATGTAGATGGCGGCCTCTTCGGCGACGACGACTGCATCGGTTACCCCTACGACGGCTTTCAGGCGCTCGACCAGACCCGCTTCGCGGATCGCCTCAGGCGATAACGGCAAGCGCAGGCTCGTCACATAGGGAGGTTCACGCATGGTAACAGCAAAGGCCAGCCAGAGGGCAGCCAGTGCGGCGCATCCGAGGAAGACTGCCGACAGACCGCCATGCTGAAACATCCAGCCGCCCAGAATACCGCCGAGAGCCGAGCCGAGGAACTGACTGGTGGAATACACCCCCATCGCCGTGCCCTTGCCTCCGGCCGGTGAAACCTTGCTGATCAGCGACGGCAGCGAGGCCTCCAGCAGGTTGAAGGCGGTGAAGAACACCACCGTACCGATCACCAGGGCCCGCAAACCATCACCGAACTCCCAGAAGAATAGCTCAGTGAGCATCAACGTCGTCACCGCGCCGAGCAAAACTCGTTTCATTTTGCGTTTCTTCTCGCCGTAGATGATGAACGGGATCATGGCGAAGAAGGAGATCAGCAAGGCGGTCAGGTACACCCACCAGTGCTGCTCCTTGGGCAGGTGGGCCTTTTCCACGAAGGCCAGCGGCAGGGCGACGAAGCTCGACATCAGCATCGCGTGCAACACGAAGATGCCCAGGTCCAGGCGCAGCAGGTCCGGGTGCCTGAGCGTCGGCAACAGGGCCTGGCGCGCCACGCCGGACTCGCGGTGCTGCAGCGGGCTGGTGGCCCTGGGCACCATCAGGGCGATGATCAGGATGCCGACCAGCGCCATGCCGCCCGTCGCCAGGAACAGCCCGGACAGGCCGAAGGCCCGGGTCAGCAGCGGCCCGACCACCATCGCCACGGCGAACGACAGGCCGATGGTCATGCCGATCATGGCCATGGCCTTGGTACGGTGCTGTTCGCGGGTCAGGTCCGAGAGCAGCGCCATGACCGCCGCGGAAATCGCCCCGGCGCCCTGCAGGATGCGCCCGGCGATCACGCCCCAGATCGAGTCGGCGTTGGCCGCCAGCAGGCTGCCGAGGGCGAAGACCACCAGGCCCAGGTAGATCACCGGGCGGCGGCCGATACGGTCGGAAATGATCCCGAAGGGGATCTGGAACAGGGCCTGGGTCAGGCCGTAGGCACCGATGGCCAGGCCGATCAGCGCCGGTGTCGCGCCCGCCAGATCCATCCCGTAGGTCGCCAGGACCGGCAACACCATGAACATGCCAAGCATACGGAACGCGAACACCAGGGCCAGGCCGCTTGCCGCGCGGGTCTCGCCGCCACTCATGCGTTCGCTGTGGGGATCGTGCATGGAAAAACCTCGTGTGAACCGGCGGCGATTCTATCAGTCCCATCGTTTGAGCGGGTATAGGGTGACGCTTTGTCGCTCACTCGTTCAGCATCCTGTCATGCAAGGCTGCAATGCTGTGTCGCGATAGTGTGCATCCATCCAGTATTTAGCCTTATACTCCTGCCTTTACCGCCCGCCGTGCGAGGCCACTTTGGACAAGATCCTGATTCGTGGGGCTCGAACCCACAACCTGAAGAACATCGACCTGACCCTGCCCCGGGACAAGCTGATCGTCATCACCGGCCTGTCCGGGTCCGGCAAGTCGTCCCTGGCGTTCGACACGCTGTATGCCGAAGGCCAGCGCCGCTATGTCGAGTCGCTGTCGGCCTACGCCCGGCAGTTCCTGTCGATGATGGAAAAGCCCGATGTCGACACCATCGAAGGCCTGTCGCCGGCGATCTCCATCGAACAGAAATCGACCTCGCACAACCCGCGCTCGACGGTCGGCACCATTACCGAGATCTACGACTACCTGCGCCTGCTGTATGCCCGCGTGGGGACGCCGCGCTGCCCGGACCACGACATCCCGCTGGAAGCGCAGACCGTCAGCCAGATGGTCGACCTGGTGCTGGCCCAGCCCGAAGGCGCCAAGCTGATGCTGCTGGCACCGGTGATCCGCGAGCGCAAGGGCGAGCACCTGTCGGTGTTCGAGGAACTGCGGGCTCAAGGCTTCGTCCGCGCGCGGGTCGACGGCAAGCTGTACGAGCTGGACGAAGTGCCCAAACTCGACAAGCAGAAGAAACACACGATCGATGTGGTGGTCGACCGCTTCAAGGTCCGCGCCGACCTTCAGCAGCGCCTGGCCGAATCCTTCGAGACCGCCTTGAAGCTGGCCGACGGCATTGCCCTGGTCGCACCGATGGACGACGAGCCGGGCGAGGAAATGATCTTCTCCGCGCGTTTCGCCTGCCCGGTCTGCGGCCACGCCATCAGCGAACTGGAACCCAAGCTGTTCTCCTTCAACAACCCGGCCGGTGCCTGCCCGACCTGTGACGGCCTGGGGGTGAAGCAGTTCTTCGACGTCAAGCGCCTGGTCAATGGCGAACTGACCTTGGCCGAGGGTGCGATACGCGGCTGGGACCGGCGCAACGTCTACTACTTCCAGATGCTCGGCTCGCTGGCCGCGCACTATGGCTTCAGCCTGGAAGTGCCGTTCAACAGCCTGCCGGCGGACCAGCAGAAGGTCATCCTCAACGGCAGCGGCAACCAGAACGTCGACTTCAGGTACCTCAACGACCGCGGCGATATCGTCAAGCGCTCGCACCCGTTCGAAGGCATCGTGCCCAACCTGGAGCGGCGCTACCGCGAGACCGAGTCGGCTACCGTGCGCGAGGAGCTGGCCAAGTTCCTCAGTACCCAACCCTGCCCGGATTGCCGCGGGACACGCCTGCGTCGCGAGGCCCGGCATGTGTGGGTCGGCGAGAAAACCCTGCCGGCGGTCACCAACCTGCCGATCGGCGATGCAGCCGGTTACTTCTCGGGGCTGAAGCTGACCGGGCGCCGCGGCGAGATCGCCGACAAGATCCTCAAGGAGATCTGCGAGCGCCTGCAGTTCCTGGTCAACGTCGGCCTCGACTACCTGACCCTGGACCGCAGCGCCGACACCCTGTCCGGCGGTGAAGCCCAGCGCATTCGCCTGGCCAGCCAGATCGGCGCCGGCCTGGTGGGCGTGATGTACATCCTCGACGAACCGTCCATCGGCCTGCACCAGCGCGACAACGACCGCCTGCTCGGCACCCTCAAGCACCTGCGGGACATCGGCAACACGGTGATCGTGGTCGAGCACGACGAGGACGCGATCCGCCTGGCCGACTATGTGGTGGATATCGGCCCCGGTGCCGGCGTGCATGGCGGCAGCATTGTCGCCCAGGGCACCGCGGCCGAGGTCATGGCGCACCCGGACTCGCTGACTGGCAAGTACCTGTCGGGGCGGGTGAAGATCGAGGTGCCGGCCAAGCGCACGCCGCGCAACAAGAAGCTGTCGCTGACCCTCAAGGGCGCCCGCGGCAACAACCTGCGCAATGTCGACCTTGAAATCCCGATCGGCCTGCTGACCTGCGTGACCGGTGTGTCCGGCTCGGGCAAGTCGACCCTGATCAACAACACCCTGTTCCCCCTCAGTGCGACCGCACTCAACGGCGCCACGACCCTGGAAGCGGCGGCCCACGACAGCATCAACGGCCTGCAGCACCTGGACAAGGTGGTGGATATCGACCAGAGCCCGATCGGCCGTACCCCGCGTTCGAACCCGGCGACCTATACCGGCCTGTTCACGCCGATCCGTGAACTGTTCTCCGGTGTGCCGGAGGCCCGTTCCCGGGGCTATGGTCCGGGGCGCTTCTCGTTCAACGTGAAGGGCGGCCGTTGCGAAGCCTGCCAGGGCGATGGCCTGATCAAGGTGGAGATGCACTTCCTGCCGGATATCTATGTGCCGTGCGACGTGTGCAAGAGCAAGCGCTACAACCGCGAAACCCTGGAGATCAAGTACAAGGGCAAGAGCATCCACGAAGTGCTGGAGATGACCATCGAGGAAGCGCGGGAGTTCTTCGATGCCGTACCGGCACTGGCGCGCAAGCTGCAGACACTGATGGATGTGGGGCTTTCCTACATCAAGCTGGGGCAGTCGGCGACCACCCTGTCCGGTGGCGAGGCGCAACGGGTCAAGTTGTCCCGCGAGCTGTCCAAGCGCGATACCGGCAAGACCCTGTATATCCTCGACGAGCCGACTACCGGCCTGCACTTCGCGGATATCCAGCAGTTGCTGGACGTACTGCACCGCCTGCGTGACCACGGCAACACCGTGGTGGTGATCGAGCACAACCTGGATGTGATCAAGACCGCCGACTGGCTGGTGGACCTGGGACCCGAGGGCGGCTCCAAGGGCGGCCAGATCATCGCGGTGGGTACGCCGGAGCAGGTAGCCGAGATGCCGCAGTCGCATACCGGGCATTACCTGAAGCCGTTGCTGATTCGCGATCGGGCGTAATCAACGGGAATGAAAAGCCCCTGTCATCGTGTGATGGCAGGGGCTTTTTGGTGAGCGTTGAGGACGCTTTCGCCGGCAAGCCTGGCTCCTACAGGGGGCGGTGTATCCGATATCGCGGCACGACGCGATCCTGCAGGAGCCTGGCTGGCCGGCGAACCGGTGCATGGCACCGGCCATTCACCTCAGCACTGCGACTGCAGGTAATTCTCCAGGCCAATGGACTTGATCAACCCCAGCTGTTTCTCCAGCCAGTAGGTGTGATCTTCCTCGGTATCGGCCAGTTGCTGACGCAGGATATCGCGGGAGACGTAGTCCTTGTGCTGCTCGCAGAGCTCGATGCCCTTGCACAGCGCGGCACGCACCTTGTACTCCAGGCGCAGGTCGGCCTCGAACATCTCGGGCACAGTGGTACCAATGTCGAGATCATCCGGCCGCATGCGCGGTGTGCCTTCGAGCATCAGGATCCGGCGGATCAGTGCATCGGCGTGCTGAGCCTCTTCCTCACTTTCGTGATTCATGCGCTCGTAGAGCTTGCTGAAGCCCCAGTCCTCATACATCCGCGAATGGATCAGATATTGGTCACGGGCTGCCAGTTCGCCGGTCAGCAACGTGTTGAGGTAATCGATTACGTCCGGGTGACCTTGCATCGCCCTACATCTCCCTGCCTGAAAGTCTGTATTTTGAACCAAGCTGACCGGAAGGTCACGGCAAAAACAGCAGAAAAGTGAGAAATAGCAGAGAAAAACCATCGATTTGAAGCGAAAAACCGCCCAATTGAGGGCGGTTCTGCTTCTCGTTTAGACTTACTTCAGCACTACTCCCAACGCTTTCGCGACACCTTCACCATAAGCCGGGTCGGCCTTGAAGAAATACTGCAGTTGGCGCTGCACCACGTCATCGGACACACCGGCCATCGCACCGGCGATGTTGCTGATCAACAGCGCCTTCTGTTCGTCGTTCATCAACCGGAACAGCGCACCGGCATGGCTGAAGTAGTCGGTATCTTCGCGATGATCGTAGCGATCTGCGGCACCACTCAGGGCCAGTGCCGGCTCAGCGTAGCGAGGAGCCTGTTTCGGCGCATCGGCGTAGCTGTTGGGCTCGTAGTTCGGCGCGGCACCGCCGTTGCTGCCAAAGGCCATGGCACCGTCGCGCTGGTAGCTGTTGACCGGACTGCGTGGCGCGTTCACCGGCAGTTGCTGGTGGTTGGTACCGACGCGATAGCGGTGGGCATCGGCGTAGGCGAATACGCGGCCTTGCAGCATGCGGTCTGGCGACAGGCCGACACCCGGGACCATATTGCTTGGACCGAAGGCCGCCTGCTCGACTTCAGCGAAGTAGTTCAGCGGGTTGCGGTTCAGTTCCAGCTCACCGACTTCGATCAACGGGAACTCCTTCTGCGACCAGGTCTTGGTCACGTCGAACGGGTTCTCGTAGTGTGCCGCCGCCTGGGCCTCGGTCATGACCTGGATGCACACGCGCCATTTCGGGAAATCGCCACGCTCGATGGCGTTGAACAGGTCACGCTGGGCATAATCCGGATCGGTACCTGCCAGGCGTGCCGCCTCGGCCGGCGCCAGGTTCTTGATGCCCTGCTTGGTCTTGTAGTGCCATTTCACCCAGTGACGCTCGCCCTTGGCGTTGATCAGGCTGTAGGTGTGGCTGCCAAAACCGTGCATGTGGCGGTAGCCATCCGGAATCCCGCGATCGGAGAACAGGATGGTGATCTGGTGCAATGCCTCAGGCGAGTGCGACCAGAAGTCCCACATCATCTGCGCGCTTTTCAGGTTGCTTTGCGGCAGGCGTTTCTGGGTGTGGATGAAATCTGGAAACTTCAGCGGGTCGCGAATGAAGAACACCGGCGTGTTGTTGCCGACGATGTCCCAGTTACCTTCCTCGGTGTAGAACTTCAGGGCGAAACCCCGTGGATCGCGCTCGGTATCGGCCGAGCCACGCTCGCCACCGACGGTGGAGAAACGCAGGAAGGTCTCGGTCTTCTTGCCGATCGCCTCGAACAGCTTGGCGCTGGTGTACTGGGTGATGTCCCTGGTAACGGTGAAGGTACCGTAGGCACCCGAACCCTTGGCGTGTACGCGACGCTCAGGGATGTTCTCACGGTTGAAGTGGGCAAGCTTCTCGATCAGGTGAAAGTCGTCGAGCAGCAGCGGGCCACGCGGGCCGGCGGAACGGGAATTCTGGTTATCTGCGACGGGAGCGCCGCTGGCGGTCGTCAGCGTTTTGTTCTGGCTCATACTCATCCTTCCTCTCTGGGTCTTGGTGCTGCCGGCTAATCGGCTGAGGGGAAGTATTGACCATGAAGGTTACAGGAACAAATGCATTAATCCATCAAAGGCAATAGTTAACAACTATTAACAACCTGTGCCTTTATAGCAGGCACAAAAAACCGGGCACTGGGCCCGGTTTTCTGTTTCAGACTGACGTCTTACTCGGCAGATACAGCATCGCCAGCAGTAGCACGATCAACCAACTCGACGTACGCCATAGGAGCGTTGTCGCCAGCGCGGAAACCGCACTTCAGGATGCGCAGGTAGCCACCCTGACGGGTAGCGTAACGCTTGCCCAGGTCGTTGAAGAGCTTACCAACGATAGCTTTCGAACGAGTACGGTCGAAAGCCAGACGGCGGTTAGCAACGCTGTCTACTTTAGCCAGGGTGATCAGCGGCTCGGCAACGCGGCGCAGTTCCTTGGCTTTTGGCAGAGTGGTTTTGATCAGCTCGTGCTCGAACAGCGACACAGCCATGTTTTGGAACATGGCTTTGCGGTGCGAGCTGGTGCGGCTCAGGTGACGTCCACTTTTACGATGACGCATGGTTCATTCCTTACCAAACACTACGTTCGGTGATTACGACGATCAGGCAGTCGCCTTGTCGTCCTTCTTAAGACTTGCAGGCGGCCAGTTATCGAGGCGCATGCCGAGGGACAGACCGCGGGAGGCCAGAACATCCTTGATTTCGGTCAAGGATTTCTTGCCCAGGTTCGGAGTCTTCAACAGCTCTACTTCGGTACGCTGAATCAGGTCGCCGATGTAGTAGATGTTTTCCGCCTTAAGGCAGTTAGCCGAACGTACAGTCAGTTCCAGATCGTCAACCGGGCGAAGCAGGATCGGATCGATCTCGTCTTCCTGCTCGACAACCACTGGCTCACTGTCACCCTTGAGGTCGACGAACGCAGCCAACTGCTGTTGCAGGATGGTTGCAGCACGACGGATAGCCTCTTCAGGATCCAGGGTACCGTTGGTTTCCAGATCAATAACCAGTTTGTCCAGGTTGGTACGCTGTTCGACACGGGCGTTTTCCACCACGTAGGCGATACGGCGAACCGGGCTGAACGAAGAGTCGAGCTGCAAGCGACCGATGCTGCGGCTTTCGTCTTCATCGCTCTGACGCGAGTCTGCTGGTTCATAGCCACGGCCACGAGCTACGGTGAGCTTCATGTTCAAGGCGCCATTGGACGCCAGGTTGGCGATTACGTGATCGGGGTTAACGATCTCGACATCATGATCCAGCTGAATATCGGCAGCGGTAACCACCCCCGAACCCTTCTTCGACAAGGTCAGCGTAACTTCGTCACGGCCGTGCAGCTTGATAGCCAGACCTTTAAGGTTCAACAGGATTTCAATGACATCTTCCTGTACACCTTCGATGGCGCTGTACTCGTGGAGCACACCGTCAATCTCGGCCTCGACTACTGCACAGCCTGGCATTGAGGACAACAGGATGCGGCGCAGCGCGTTGCCCAGGGTGTGGCCAAAACCACGCTCGAGAGGCTCGAGAGTGATCTTAGCGCGGGTTGGACTGACAACCTGCACGTCGATGTGACGGGGTGTCAGGAACTCATTTACCGAAATCTGCATGGATGCACCTATTTTCTAGCCCTTACTTGGAGTAGAGCTCGACAATCAGGCTTTCGTTGATGTCGGCGGAGAGGTCACTGCGAGCAGGAACGCTTTTGAAAACGCCCGACTTCTTGTCAGTGTCCACATCTACCCATTCTACGCGGCCACGCTGAGCACACAGTTCCAGGGCCTGGACGATACGCAGTTGGTTCTTCGCCTTTTCGCGAACAGCAACCACGTCACCAGCACGAACCTGGTAGGACGGAACGTTTACGGTCTTGCCGTTAACGCTGATGGACTTGTGCGATACCAGCTGACGCGATTCGGCACGAGTCGAGCCGAAGCCCATGCGGTATACGACGTTGTCCAGACGGCACTCGAGCAGTTGCAGCAGGTTTTCACCGGTTGCACCTTTCTTGCCAGCAGCTTGCTTATAGTAGCCGCTGAACTGACGCTCGAGTACGCCGTAGATACGACGAACTTTTTGCTTCTCACGCAGCTGGGTGCCGTAGTCGGACTGACGACCGCGACGCTGGCCGTGGATACCAGGAGCTGCTTCGATGTTGCACTTGGATTCGATAGCGCGCACGCCGCTCTTCAGGAAGAGGTCGGTGCCTTCGCGACGAGCCAATTTGCATTTTGGACCAATGTAACGAGCCATTCTTTACAATCTCCTGGATTACACGCGGCGCTTCTTCGGCGGACGGCACCCGTTGTGCGGGATTGGCGTCACGTCGGTGATGCTGGCGATCTTATAGCCACAGCCGTTCAGAGCACGGACAGCGGACTCACGACCTGGACCTGGGCCCTTGACGTTGACGTCGAGGTTCTTCAGGCCATATTCCAGCGCAGCTTGGCCAGCACGTTCAGCGGCAACCTGGGCAGCGAACGGGGTGGACTTACGGGAACCGCGGAAACCCGAACCGCCGGAGGTAGCCCAGGACAGAGCATTACCTTGACGATCGGTGATGGTCACGATGGTGTTGTTGAAAGACGCGTGGATGTGGGCGATGCCATCAACCACTGTCTTTTTAATTTTCTTACGAGGACGAGCAGCAGGTTTTGCCATGACTAAATTCCTGTCGATTCGCTGGTGCGATTACTTGCGGATCGGCTTACGCGGACCTTTGCGAGTACGCGCGTTGGTCTTGGTACGCTGACCGCGCACTGGCAGACCTTTACGATGACGCAGACCGCGGTAGCAGCCCAGGTCCATCAAGCGCTTGATTTTCATGTTGATTTCGCGACGCAGGTCACCTTCAGTGGTGAACTTCGCCACTTCGCCACGCAGCTGTTCAATCTGCTCGTCGCTCAGATCCTTGATCTTCGCGGCTGGGTTGACCCCAGTCACTGCACAGATCTGCTGTGCAGTAGTGCGACCAACACCATAGATGTAGGTCAGCGAGATAACAGTGTGCTTGTTATCTGGAATGTTAACGCCTGCAATACGGGCCATTCAGTGGGACTCCAATTGACAGCTACCTACGCCCCGGAAGCCAAGAAATAGGGCGCGAGATAATATCGCTGTAATAACAAATAATCAACCCAGCAGCGCACTAGCTGCTGGGCTTCAAGCAGATCACACTCAGCCTTGGCGCTGTTTGTGACGCGGTTCCGCGCTGCAAATTACTCGAACCACACCTTCGCGGCGAATAATCTTGCAGTTACGGCACAGCTTTTTCACCGATGCACGAACTTTCATCACCAACTCCTCGAACCTTATGGGTGCTTCAGCGCAGCATGCCGCTGCCGTAGCCCTTCAGGTTGGCTTTCTTCATCAGGGATTCGTACTGGTGCGAAACGAGGTGAGATTGCACTTGGGACATGAAGTCCATCACAACCACGACCACGATCAGCAACGAGGTCCCGCCAAGGTAGAACGGAACGTTTGCTGCAACCACCAGAAACTGGGGCAACAGGCACACGGCCGTCATATATAGAGCACCGAACATGGTCAAACGGGTCAGAACGCCATCAATGTAGCGTGCCGACTGCTCGCCTGGACGGATACCCGGAATAAAGGCACCGGACTTCTTCAGGTTTTCCGCTACGTCTTTCGGATTGAACATCAACGCCGTATAGAAGAAGCAGAAGAAAATAATCCCTGCACTAAACAGCAGAATATTCAACGGCTGACCAGGAGCGATCGACTGCGAGATGTCCTGCAACCAGCCCATACCTTCAGACTGACCGAACCAGGCACCCAACGAAGCCGGAAACAGCAAGATGCTGCTCGCGAAGATAGCTGGAATCACACCGGCCATATTCACTTTCAGCGGCAAGTGGCTGGTCTGCGCAGCGAAGACCTTGCGGCCCTGCTGACGCTTGGCGTAGTGAACAGCAATACGACGCTGGCCACGCTCAATGAACACCACGAAACCGATAATCGCTACTGCCAGCAAACCGATGGCAACCAGGGCGAAAATGTTGATATCACCCTGACGCGCAGACTCGAAAGACTGCCCGATCGCTCTCGGAAGACCGGCGACGATACCCGAAAAAATCAGCATCGAGATACCGTTGCCAACACCGCGCTCCGTAATCTGCTCACCCAGCCACATCATGAACATCGCGCCAGCCACGAACGTGGACACCGCGACGAAATGGAAGCCGAAATCAGCAGAAAAAGCTACGCCCTGACCAGCCAGGCCAATGGACATGCCAATGGCTTGAACAAGGGCCAGGACGACGGTGCCATAGCGGGTGTACTGGCTGATCTTGCGACGACCAGCCTCACCTTCCTTCTTCAACTGCTCCAGCTGCGGGCTGATAGCGGTCATCAGTTGCATGATGATCGATGCCGAAATGTACGGCATGATCCCCAGTGCAAAGATACTCATCCGCTCCAGCGCGCCGCCGGAAAACATGTTGAACAAGCTAAGAATGGTCCCCTCATTCTGTCGAAACAGGTCCGCCAGCCGGTCCGGGTTGATACCTGGAACTGGGATGTGCGCACCTATCCGGTAGACGATAATCGCCAGGAACAGGAAACGCAGACGAGCCCAGAGCTCGGATAACCCGCCTTTGCTGAGCGCTGAGAGAGCACCTTGCTTAGCCATTTATTCCTCGAACTTGCCGCCAGCTGCTTCGATAGCCGCACGCGCACCCTTGGTGGCGGCGATGCCCTTGATAGTTACAGCGCGAGTCACTTCGCCCGACAGCATGATTTTCACACGCTGTACGTTCTGGTTGATCACGTTGGCATCTTTCAGGGACTGCACGGTTACGACGTCGCCTTCCACCTTGGCCAGCTCGGACAGACGCACTTCTGCGCGGTCCATGGCTTTCAGGGAAACGAAGCCGAACTTCGGCAGGCGACGATGCAGCGGCTGTTGACCGCCTTCAAAGCCTGGAGCGATGGTGCCACCGGAACGGGAGGTCTGACCTTTGTGGCCACGGCCACCAGTCTTACCCAAACCGCTACCGATACCACGGCCCGGACGATGCTTTTCGCGACGGGAACCCGGCGCTGGACTCAGATCATTGAGTTTCATCGATTAACCCTCGACACGCAGCATGTAGTAAGCCTTGTTGATCATCCCGCGGTTCTCGGGAGTATCCTGGACTTCTACAGTGTGACCGATGCGACGCAGACCCAGACCCTTCACGCACAGTTTGTGGCTAGGGATGCGGCCGTTGGTGCTTTTGATCAGCGTTACTTTTACGGTTGCCATGATCACAGGATCTCCGCTGCAGTTTTGCCGCGCTTGGCAGCAATGGACTCAGGGGACTGCATGGCTTTCAGACCTTTGAAAGTGGCGTGAACCACGTTTACCGGGTTGGTCGAGCCGTAGCACTTGGCCAGAACGTTCTGAACGCCAGCAACTTCGAGGACAGCACGCATAGCGCCGCCAGCGATGATACCGGTACCTTCAGATGCAGGCTGCATGTAGACCTTCGAAGCGCCGTGGGCGGACTTCGTGGCGTACTGCAGAGTGGTGCCGTTCAGGTCCACCTGGATCATGTTGCGGCGAGCCGCTTCCATGGCCTTCTGGATCGCAGCAGGCACTTCACGGGACTTGCCACGGCCGAAGCCTACACGGCCCTTACCATCACCTACCACGGTCAACGCGGTGAAAGTGAAGATACGGCCACCTTTTACGGTTTTGGCTACGCGGTTAACTTGAACCAGCTTCTCGATGTAGCCTTCGTCGCGCTTTTGGTCGTTATTGGACATAACTTAGAACTCCAGCCCAGCTTCACGAGCAGCCTCAGCCAGCGCCTTGACGCGGCCGTGGTACTTGAAGCCAGAGCGGTCGAAAGCCACCTGCGAGACGCCTGCGGCTTTAGCACGCGAAGCGACCAGCTGGCCAACCTTAGTGGCCGCGTCGATGTTGCCGGTGGCACCATCACGCAGTTCTTTATCCAAAGTCGAGGCGCTGGCCAGGACCTTGTTGCCGTCGGCCGAAATGACCTGGGCGTAGATGTGCTGCGAAGAGCGGAACACGCAGAGACGCACGACTTCGAGTTCGTGCATTTTCAGGCGTGCTTTGCGAGCGCGACGCAGTCGAGTAACTTTTTTGTCGGTCATTTGCTATGCCCTACTTCTTCTTGGCTTCTTTACGACGGACGACTTCGTCCGCGTAGCGCACACCTTTACCTTTGTAAGGCTCTGGTGGACGGAAGTCGCGGATCTCGGCGGCCACCTGACCTACCAGCTGCTTGTCGATACCCTTGATCAGGATGTCGGTCTGGCTAGGCGTTTCAGCGGTGATGCCTTCCGGCAGTTCGTAATCCACTGGGTGCGAGAAGCCAAGGGCCAGGTTCAGGACCGAACCTTTTGCTTGTGCCTTGTAACCAACACCGACCAGCTGGAGCTTGCGCTCGAAGCCTTGGCTAACGCCCTGGACCATGTTGTTGACCAACGCACGCGTGGTACCAGCCATTGCGCGAGTCTGCTGGTCGCCGTTGCGAGCGGCGAAACGCAGCTCACCAGCTTCCTGGACGATCTCGACGGACGAATGGACATTCAGTTCGAGAGTGCCCTTGGCACCCTTCACCGAAAGCTGTTGGCCGGCGAATTTGACTTCGACACCAGCTGGCAGCTTAACGGGGTTCTTAGCGACGCGAGACATGCTTATCCCCCCTTAGAACACTGTGCAAAGAACTTCGCCGCCGACACCGGCAGCGCGCGCAGCACGATCAGTCATCACACCCTTGTTGGTGGAGACGATAGACACGCCCAGACCGCCACGTACTTTCGGCAGTTCTTCGACGGACTTGTACTGACGCAGGCCTGGACGGCTAACGCGCTTCACTTCCTCGATGACCGGACGGCCTTCGAAGTACTTCAGCTCGATGGACAGCGACGGCTTGGCGTCGGTGGTTACCTGAAAACCCGCAATGTAACCTTCGTCCTTCAGGACTTTTGCTACAGCCACCTTCAGCGTGGAAGACGGCATGCTTACGACGGACTTTTCAGCCATCTGGGCATTACGGATTCGAGTTAGCATGTCCGCTAACGGGTCCTGCATACTCATGGGCTAGATGCTCCTGATACAAAAAAAATGAGCCTTGCGGCTGCAACTGTCGCCGAGCTGCTTCACACGTAAAAAGTGCAGGCTCAGGCGAGCCGGTCATTCTAGACATACGCCAGAAATGAATCAAGCCCCAAAAGGGGCTTGATTCAGACTCCAGGTCACCACCGGTCAGGATCTTGCGAGCCCGACCAGGGCGACTGAGGAAGTGCGGCTTACCAGCTGGCTTTGACCAGACCTGGTACGTCACCCCGCATGGCGGCTTCACGCAGCTTGTTACGGCCCAGGCCGAACTTGCGGTAAACGCCGTGCGGACGACCAGTCAGGCGGCAGCGGTTACGCAGGCGCGAGGCGCTGGCGTCACGTGGCTGCTTCTGCAGAGCGATCGAAGCTTCCCAACGTGCTTCTGGACTTGCGTTCAGGTCGACGATGATAGCTTTGAGCGCTGCACGCTTGGTGGCGTACTTGGCAACGGTGAGCTGACGCTTCAGCTCACGGTTCTTCATGCTCTTCTTGGCCATTTTCCTACTCCAATCAGTTGCGGAACGGGAATTTGAAAGCACGCAGCAGGGCGCGACCTTCTTCATCCGTCTTGGCAGTGGTGGTCAGGGTAATGTCCAGACCGCGGAGAGCATCGATCTTGTCGTAGTCGATTTCCGGGAAGATGATCTGCTCTTTCACGCCCATGCTGTAGTTGCCACGACCGTCGAAGGACTTGGCATTCAGGCCGCGGAAGTCGCGAACCCGAGGCAGGGAGATCGACAGCAGACGATCCAGGAACTCATACATACGATCGCGACGCAGGGTCACCTTGACACCGATCGGCCAACCTTCGCGGACTTTGAAGCCTGCGATGGATTTGCGAGCGTGAGTCACGACGACCTTCTGGCCGGTGATCTTTTCCAGGTCAGCAACAGCGTGCTCGATGACTTTCTTGTCGCCGATCGCTTCGCCCAGACCCATGTTCAGGGTGATTTTGGTAATGCGCGGGACTTCCATCACGTTCACCAGCTTAAGTTCTTCCTTAAGCTTGGGAGCGATTTCGTTCCGGTAAATCTCTTTCAGTCGTGCCATGGTCTTCTACCTAGCAGTGTTCAAGCATCAACCGCTTTTTGGGTCGACTTGAAGACACGAATTTTTTTGCCGTCTTCTACTTTGAAACCAACGCGGTCAGCCTTGTTGGTTTCGCTGTTGAAAATGGCGACGTTGGAAGCGTGCAGTGGCGCTTCTTTCTCGACGATACCGCCCTGTACGCCCGACATCGGGTTAGGCTTGGTATGACGCTTGACCAGGTTCAGGCCACCGACGACCAGACGGTCGTCAGCCAGAACCTTAAGCACCTTACCGCGCTTGCCTTTGTCTTTGCCGGCGATCACGATGATCTCGTCGTCACGACGAATCTTTTGCATGTCGGATCTCCTTACAGCACTTCTGGGGCGAGCGAGACGATCTTCATGAACTTCTCAGAGCGAAGTTCACGGGTCACTGGCCCAAAGATACGGGTGCCGATCGGCTCTTGCTTGTTGTTCAGCAGAACAGCAGCGTTGCCATCAAAGCGGATAATCGAGCCATCAGCACGGCGAACGCCGTGACGGGTGCGGACTACAACAGCAGTCATCACCTGGCCTTTTTTCACCTTACCGCGAGGAATTGCTTCCTTCACGGTAACTTTGATGATGTCACCGATAGCTGCGTAACGACGATGGGAGCCACCAAGCACCTTGATGCACATAACGCGACGAGCGCCGCTGTTATCGGCCACATCGAGCATGGATTGAGTCTGAATCATATAATTTCTCCGACCCCTAGCCCTTAGACTTCCACAGCGCGTTCGATAACCTCGACCAGCGCCCAAGACTTGGTCTTGGCCAGCGGACGGGTCTCACGGATGGAGACCTTGTCGCCGATGTGGCACTGGTTGGTTTCGTCGTGCGCGTGCAGCTTAGTCGAACGCTTAACGTATTTACCGTAGATCGGGTGCTTGACGCGACGCTCGATCAGAACGGTGATGGTCTTGTCCATTTTGTCGCTGACAACACGGCCAGTCAGCGTACGGACGGTCTTTTCGGCTTCAGCCATGATCACTTACCTGCCTGCTGGTTGAGCACAGTTTTCACACGAGCGATATCGCGCTTAACTTGCGAGAGCAGGTGAGACTGCCCCAACTGGCCAGTTGCTTTCTGCATGCGCAGATTGAACTGGTCGCGCAGCAGGCCGAGCAGTTGCTCGTTCAGCTGCTGTGCGGATTTTTCACGAAGTTCATTCGCTTTCATCACATCACCGTCCGTTTAACAAAGGAGGTGGCGAGAGGCAGCTTTGCAGCAGCCAGGGCGAAAGCCTCACGCGCCAGCTCTTCAGAAACACCCTCGATTTCATACAGGACCTTGCCTGGCTGAATCTGGGCAACCCAGTACTCGACGTTACCCTTACCTTTACCCATACGAACTTCGAGGGGCTTCTTGGAGATAGGCTTGTCCGGGAATACACGGATCCAGATCTTGCCGCCACGTTTTACGTGACGGGTCAGGGCACGACGTGCCGACTCGATCTGACGGGCGGTGAGACGACCGCGAGCAACAGACTTCAGCGCGAACTCGCCGAAGCTGACTTTGCTACCGCGCAGTGCCAGACCACGGTTGTGGCCGGTCATCTGCTTGCGGAACTTCGTACGCTTTGGTTGCAACATTTGGCGTACCCCTTACTTGGCAGCTTTTTTACGAGGCGCTGGTGCTTGCGGCTTCAGCTCTTCCTGGCGACCACCAATTACTTCGCCCTTGAAGATCCAAACCTTGACACCGATCACACCGTAGGTGGTGTGAGCTTCGTAGGTGGCATAGTCGATATCGGCACGCAGGGTGTGCAGTGGCACACGACCTTCGCGATACCATTCAGTACGTGCGATCTCAGCACCGCCGAGACGACCGCTCACCTGGATCTTGATGCCCTTGGCACCAATGCGCATGGCGTTCTGTACGGCGCGCTTCATGGCACGACGGAACATGACGCGACGCTCCAGCTGCTGAGCTACGCTCTGCGCAACCAGCATACCGTCGAGCTCCGGCTTGCGGATCTCTTCGATATTGATGTGCACAGGCACACCCATTTGCTTGGTCAGGTCCTGACGCAGTTTTTCAACATCTTCACCTTTCTTCCCGATAACGATACCTGGACGAGCGGTGTGGATGGTGATGCGTGCGGTTTGGGCCGGACGATGGATATCGATACGGCTTACGGACGCGCTTTTTAGTTTGTCCTGGAGGTACTCACGCACGTTCAGATCTGCAAGCAGATAGTCCGCGTAAGTGCGACCGTCTGCGTACCAGACGGAGGTGTGCTCCTTGACGATTCCCAGGCGAATGCCAATGGGATGTACTTTCTGACCCATCTCTTCGACTCCGTTACTTGTCAGCAACCTTGACAGTGATATGGCAAGACCGCTTGACGATGCGATCAGCACGGCCCTTGGCACGTGGCATGATGCGCTTCAGCGAACGCCCTTCGTTGACGAAAACGGTGCTGACCTTCAGGTCATCAACGTCAGCGCCTTCGTTATGCTCGGCGTTGGCTACGGCCGACTCCAGCACTTTTTTCATGATCTCGGCGGCTTTCTTACTGCTGAAAGCCAGCAGGTTGAGCGCATCGCCCACCTTCTTCCCGCGGATCTGGTCGGCGACCAAGCGGGCTTTCTGGGCGGAGATTCGAGCGCCCGACAACTTAGCGGCTACTTCCATTTCCTAACCCCTTAACGCTTGGCTTTCTTGTCGGCCACGTGACCACGATAGGTACGGGTGCCGGCAAATTCGCCCAGTTTGTGACCGACCATGTCTTCGTTCACCAGAACTGGGACATGCTGACGACCGTTATGCACAGCGATGGTCAGACCGACCATTTGTGGCAGGATCATGGAACGGCGCGACCAGGTCTTAACTGGTTTGCGATCGTTCTTCTCCGCCGCCACTTCGATCTTCTTCAGTAGGTGAAGATCGATAAAAGGACCTTTTTTCAGAGAACGTGGCACTGTCGTATCCCTCTATTTACTTGCGACGACGGACGATCATGTTGTCGGTACGCTTATTACCACGAGTCTTCGCGCCCTTAGTCGGGAAGCCCCATGGCGATACCGGATGACGACCACCGGAGGTACGACCTTCACCACCACCATGTGGGTGGTCAACCGGGTTCATGGCAACACCACGAACGGTTGGGCGAACGCCACGCCAGCGTTTGGCACCGGCTTTACCCAGGGAACGCAGGCTGTGCTCGGAGTTCGAGACTTCGCCCAGCGTTGCACGGCATTCCGACAGCACTTTACGCATTTCGCCGGAACGCAGACGCAGGGTAACGTACACGCCTTCACGAGCGATCAGCTGAGCCGAAGCACCAGCGGAACGAGCGATCTGTGCACCCTTGCCTGGTTTCAGTTCGATACCGTGTACGGTCGAACCCACTGGGATGTTGCGCAGCTGCAGGGTGTTGCCTGGCTTGATTGGAGCCAGAGCACCTGCGATCAGCTGGTCGCCAGCACTCACGCCTTTAGGGGCGATGATGTAGCGACGCTCGCCGTCTGCGTACAGCAGCAGAGCGATGTGAGCAGTACGGTTTGGATCGTATTCGATACGCTCGACAGTGGCAGCGATGCCATCTTTATCGTTGCGACGGAAGTCGACCAGACGGTAATGCTGCTTATGACCACCACCTACGTGACGAGTAGTGATGCGGCCATTGTTGTTACGACCACCAGACTTCGATTTTTTCTCGAGCAGCGGTGCGTGAGGAGCGCCTTTGTGCAGCTCCTGGTTGACCACCTTGACCACAAAACGGCGGCCAGGGGAAGTCGGTTTGCATTTAACGATTGCCATGATGCACCCCTTCCTTACTCAGCACTGCTGCTGAAATCGAGATCTTGGCCTGGCTGAAGGGAGATAACTGCCTTCTTCCAGTCATTACGCTTGCCCAGACCGCGAGCGGTACGCTTGCTCTTACCCAGAACGTTCAGGGTAGTCACGCGCTCTACTTTCACGCTGAACAGGCTTTCGACGGCCTTCTTGATTTCCAGCTTGGTTGCGTCGGTCGCAACCTTGAAAACGAACTGGCCTTTCTTGTCTGCCAGAACCGTAGCCTTCTCGGAAACGTGCGGGCCAAGCAGAACTTTAAATACGCGTTCCTGGTTCATCCCAGCAGCTCCTCGAATTTCTTCACGGCCGACACGGTGATCAACACCTTGTCGTATGCGATCAGACTGACCGGATCGGAACCCTGCACGTCACGAACGTCGACGTGTGGCAGGTTGCGAGCAGCCAGGTACAGGTTCTGGTCAACAGCGTCAGACACGATCAGAACGTCGGTCAGGCTCAGGCCAGTCAGTTTGCTCAGCAGGTCTTTGGTTTTCGGGGTTTCAACAGCGAAATCCTGAACAACGACCAGACGATCAGTACGCACCAGCTCAGCAAGGATGGAGCGCAGGGCTGCGCGATACATCTTCTTGTTCAGCTTCTGGGAGTGATCCTGAGGACGAGCTGCGAAAGTGGTACCACCGCCACGCCAGATTGGGCTACGGATAGTACCGGCACGAGCACGGCCAGTACCTTTCTGACGCCATGGGCGCTTGCCGCCACCGGAAACGTCGGAACGGGTCTTCTGCTGCTTGCTACCTTGACGGCCGCCAGCCATGTAGGCCACGACTGCTTGGTGAACCAGCGTCTCGTTGAATTCGCCGCCAAATGTCAGTTCGGAAACTTCGATCGCTTGAGCGCCATTTACATTTAATTGCATGTCAGCTTCCCCTTAACCGCGAGCCTTGGCTGCTGGACGTACAACCACGTTGCCGCCAGTAGCGCCAGGAACAGCGCCCTTGACCAACAACAGATTGCGTTCAGCGTCCACGCGCACTACTTCCAGGGACTGCACGGTCACGCGCTCAGCGCCCATGTGACCGGACATTTTCTTGCCCTTGAATACACGACCAGGAGTCTGGCACTGGCCGATAGAGCCTGGAACGCGGTGGGATACGGAGTTACCGTGGGTGTTATCTTGCCCGCGGAAATTCCAACGCTTGATCGTACCGGCGAAGCCTTTACCCTTGGACTGACCGGTTACATCAACCAGTTGGCCAGCGGCGAAGATTTCAGCATTGATCAGATCGCCAGCCTTGTATTCGCCTTCTTCAAGACGGAATTCCAGGACGGTGCGACCAGCGGCTACGTTCGCCTTGGCGAAGTGGCCCGCTTGAGCTGCTGTAACACGCGAAGCGCGACGCTCGCCGACAGTGACTTGCACTGCACGGTAGCCATCGGTTTCTTCAGTTTTGAACTGGGTGACGCGATTCGGCTCGATCTCGATGACCGTGACCGGAATGGAGACACCTTCTTCGGTGAAAATACGGGTCATACCGCATTTACGACCGACTACACCAATAGTCATGTTGTAAACCTCATGAGTGTACGGGGCTTTCACCCGCTATGGCCGCCCATTTCAGAGCGTTACACGACCAAGACCTGAGTCTTAGCCGAGGCTGATCTGCACTTCCACGCCTGCCGCAAGATCGAGCTTCATAAGAGCGTCAACGGTTTTATCCGTTGGCTGGACGATGTCCAGGACGCGCTTGTGAGTACGGATCTCGTACTGGTCACGCGCGTCTTTGTTGACGTGCGGGGAGACCAGAACGGTGAACCGCTCTTTACGAGTAGGCAGTGGAATTGGACCACGCACTTGAGCACCAGTACGTTTCGCGGTTTCCACGATTTCCTGGGTGGATTGGTCGATCAGGCGATGGTCAAAAGCCTTCAACCTGATACGGATTTGCTGATTTTGCATTGGATTTCAGACTCCGGCTGCTATTCCCACCGGGCGCAATACGCCCGTTAAAAGGAGGCGCAATTCTATAGACGCCCCCATAAGGTGTCAACCCAATAAAAAAGCCCCCGCTGAGCGGGGGCTTTTTCAAAGCATCGAAGCTATCTCAAAAGAGAAGCTTACTCGATGATTTTGGCTACAACGCCAGCACCAACGGTACGGCCGCCTTCGCGGATTGCGAAACGCAGACCGTCTTCCATTGCGATGGTTTTGATCAGAGTGACAGTCATCTGGATGTTGTCACCTGGCATTACCATTTCAACGCCTTCTGGCAGTTCGCAGTTACCGGTCACGTCAGTAGTACGGAAGTAGAACTGTGGACGGTAGCCTTTGAAGAACGGAGTGTGACGACCGCCTTCTTCCTTGCTCAGAACGTAAACTTCTGCGGTGAACTTGGTGTGCGGCTTGACCGAACCTGGCTTGACCAGAACCTGGCCACGCTCAACGTCGTCACGCTTGGTACCACGCAGCAGAACGCCGCAGTTCTCGCCAGCACGACCTTCGTCGAGCAGTTTGCGGAACATTTCAACACCGGTGCAGGTGGTGGTGGTGGTGTCACGCAGACCAACGATTTCCAGTGGGTCCTGGACCTTGACGATACCACGCTCGATACGACCGGTAACTACGGTACCGCGACCGGAGATCGAGAACACGTCTTCGATTGGCATCAGGAATGGCTGGTCGATAGCACGAACTGGCTCAGGGATGTAGGCATCCAGAGTTTCTACCAGCTTCTTGACAGCGGTAGTACCCATTTCGTTGTCGTCTTTGCCTTCCAGCGCCATACGAGCCGAACCGATGATGATCGGAGTGTCATCACCTGGGAAGTCGTAGGTGCTCAGCAGGTCGCGAACTTCCATCTCGACCAGTTCCAGCAGCTCAGCGTCGTCAACCAGGTCAGCCTTGTTCAGGAAGACCACGATGTACGGAACGCCTACCTGACGGGACAGCAGGATGTGCTCACGAGTTTGTGGCATCGGACCATCGGCAGCCGAGCAAACCAAGATCGCGCCGTCCATTTGGGCAGCACCGGTGATCATGTTCTTCACGTAGTCAGCGTGACCTGGGCAGTCAACGTGAGCGTAGTGACGAATGTTCGAGTTGTACTCAACGTGCGCGGTGTTGATGGTGATACCGCGAGCTTTCTCTTCTGGAGCGCTGTCGATCTTGTCGAATTCAACGACTGCGGAACCGAAAACTTCGGAGCAAACGCGAGTCAGAGCAGCGGTCAGAGTGGTTTTACCGTGGTCAACGTGACCGATGGTGCCAACGTTGACGTGAGGTAGGGAACGATCAAATTTTTCTTTAGCCACGACAATTAACTCCTTGCCTAAAGGGCTGGATTAGCCTTGTTTTTTAACGAGAGCTTCGACGATGTTCGACGGAGCTTCGGCGTACTTGGAAAACTCCATGGAGTAGCTCGCGCGACCCTGGGACATGGAGCGAACATCGGTCGCATAACCGAACATTTCACCCAGCGGCACTTCAGCGCGGATGACCTTGCCGGAGACCGAGTCTTCCATACCCTGGATCAGACCACGACGACGGTTCAGGTCACCCATCACGTCACCCATGTAGTCTTCAGGGGTTACTACTTCAACCTTCATGATCGGCTCAAGCACGACGCCCTTGCCCTTCTCACGCAGCTGCTTGGTCGCCATGGAGGCAGCCACCTTGAACGCCATCTCGTTAGAGTCGACGTCATGGTAGGAACCATCGAACACGGTAGCCTTCAGGCCGATCAGCGGATAGCCGGCAACAACGCCGTTCTTCATCTGCTCTTCGATACCCTTCTGGATAGCCGGGATGTATTCCTTAGGAACCACACCACCGACGACCTCGTTGGCAAACACCAGACCTTCAGTGATATTGCCTTTTTCATCCACTTCAGCCGGAGCGAAGCGAATCCAGCAATGGCCGAACTGGCCACGGCCACCGGACTGACGAACGAACTTGCCTTCGATCTCGCAGCCAACGGTGATCTTCTCGCGGTACGAAACCTGCGGCTTGCCGATGTTGGCCTCGACGTTGAACTCGCGCTTCATGCGGTCAACGAGGATGTCCAGGTGCAGCTCACCCATACCGGAGATAATGGTCTGGCCGGTTTCTTCGTCGGTCTTGACGCGGAACGACGGGTCTTCCTGGGCCAGCTTGCCCAGTGCGATACCCATCTTCTCCTGGTCAGCCTTGGTTTTCGGCTCTACAGCAACCGAAATTACCGGCTCAGGGAAGTCCATACGCTCGAGGATGATCGGCTTGTCGATATCGCACAGGGTGTCACCGGTGGTGACGTCCTTCATACCGATCAGAGCAGCGATGTCGCCCGCACGTACTTCCTTGATTTCGTCACGCTGGTTGGCGTGCATCTGCACCATACGACCAACGCGCTCTTTCTTGCCTTTTACCGAGTTGATGACGGAGTCACCGGAGCTCAGGAAGCCGGAGTAGACGCGAACGAAGGTCAGAGTACCCACGAATGGGTCGGTAGCGATCTTGAACGCCAGAGCCGAGAACGGCTCGTTGTCGTCCGCATGACGCTCGTCGACGATTTCGTTGTCGTCAGTGCTGTCCGGATGAACGCCCTTGATCGCAGGGATCTCGGTCGGAGCCGGCAGATAGTCGATAACGGCGTCGAGAACCAGCGGAACGCCCTTGTTCTTGAACGAGGAACCGCAGACCGCAGGAACGATCTCGCTCGCCAGGGTACGGGCGCGCAGACCAGCCTTGATCTCTTCGACGGTCAAGTCACCTTCTTCAAGGTACTTGTTCATCAGCTCTTCGTTGGCCTCGGCAGCTGCCTCGACCATGTTGTTGCGCCACTCGTTGGCCAGCTCGACCATATCGGCAGGAATCTCTTCCTCGCGATAGGTGGTGCCCTTGTCGTCGTCGTTCCAGTAGATGGCTTTCATCTTGATCAGGTCGACCTGACCCTGGAAGTTATCTTCAGAACCGATCGCCAGCTGAACAGGAACCGGGGTGTGACCCAGGCGGTTCTTGATCTGACCGACAACGCGCAGGAAGTTGGCACCGGCACGGTCCATCTTGTTCACGTAGACAACACGTGGAACACCGTACTTGTTGGCCTGACGCCATACGGTTTCGGACTGAGGCTCAACACCGGAAGTACCGCAGAACACAACGACAGCGCCGTCGAGTACGCGCAGCGAACGCTCTACTTCGATGGTGAAGTCTACGTGGCCGGGGGTGTCGATCACGTTCACACGATAGTTATCGTACTGACCGCGCGAGCCTTTCCAGAAAGTGGTTACGGCAGCGGAGGTAATGGTAATACCCCGCTCCTGCTCCTGCACCATCCAGTCGGTGGTCGCAGCGCCGTCATGAACCTCACCCATCTTGTGGCTGAGGCCTGTGTAGAACAGGATCCGCTCGGTAGTGGTGGTCTTGCCCGCGTCAACGTGGGCACAGATACCAATGTTACGGTAGCGGTTGATTGCAGTAGTACGAGCCATAAAGCCCTCGCAAAATTAGTGACGCTAAAATTAGAAGCGGTAGTGCGAGAAAGCCTTGTTGGCTTCAGCCATACGGTGCACGTCTTCACGCTTCTTAACTGCAGCACCTTTACCTTCGGCAGCGTCCAGCAGTTCGCCAGCCAAACGCAGAGCCATGGACTTCTCGCCGCGCTTGCGGGCGAAGTCTACCAACCAACGCATTGCCAGAGCATTACGGCGCGAAGGACGAACTTCTACCGGAACCTGGTAAGTAGCACCACCAACGCGGCGCGACTTCACTTCGACCAGCGGAGCGATGGCGTCGAGTGCTTTTTCGAAGAGTTCCAGGGGATCGGTACCGGCCTTGCGTGCCTTCACGGTATCCAGAGCACCGTAAACGATACGCTCGGCAACGGCCTTCTTGCCGCTTTCCATTACGTGGTTCATGAACTTGGCGAGAATCTGCGATCCGTACTTAGGATCGTCGAGAATCTCACGTTTGGCTGCTACGCGACGTCTTGGCATGATAAGCCCTCAAACGGTCTTCAGGTTAGCTCGGGACAACACACCCAAGGGTGCTCATGCCCGACCTTACTCTTATCGACTCAATAAAATTAGAAACTGCAAACGACCAATTACTTCGGACGCTTGGTACCGTACTTCGAACGACCCTGGTTACGGCCTTTAACGCCGGAGGTATCCAGAGAGCCGCGAACGGTGTGGTAACGAACACCTGGCAAGTCTTTTACACGACCGCCACGGATCAGAACCACGCTGTGCTCTTGCAGGTTGTGGCCTTCACCACCGATGTACGAGGAAACCTCGAAACCGTTGGTCAGACGCACACGGCATACTTTACGCAGTGCCGAGTTAGGTTTTTTCGGCGTAGTGGTGTACACACGGGTGCACACGCCACGACGTTGCGGGCAGTTCTGCAGCGCAGGAACGTCGGATTTCTCGACGATACGCTTACGCGGCTGACGTACCAGCTGGTTGATAGTTGCCATCTACTAGCTCCACTGTTGTCTTGCGACGCTATTGTCGACAAGAAAGCAAAATGACAGGAACGGATCCCCGCCAAATTTAGGGGTACAAGAGTCTAAAGAGGATCTTGTCCCCAGTCAAGACGAGGCCCCGGCCTCCTCTCCCCGCTCATCGTGACGAAAAACGTCACGCCAGGCGGGAAGAGGCTACCAGGGCCTCACTCTGTTACTACCGCAGAACTCAGTTACCGCTCGAGTTCAGCGCTTCGGTCAGTGCAGCTTCCACTTCACTGGCGCTTACGCGCAGCGGTTTGTCCAGATCACGGCGACGCTTGCGCTCGCTGTGGTAGGCCAGACCGGTACCGGCCGGGATCAGACGACCCACGACCACGTTTTCCTTCAGGCCGCGCAGGTAGTCGCGCTTGCCGGTAACGGCCGCTTCGGTCAGTACGCGGGTAGTCTCCTGGAAGGAGGCCGCGGAGATGAACGACTCGGTCGACAACGACGCCTTGGTGATACCCAGCAACACACGAGTGAACTTGGAAATGAACTTGTCTTCCGTGGCCAGGCGCTCGTTTTCCACGAGTACCTGGGTCAGTTCCATCTGGTCACCCTTGATGAAGCTGGAGTCGCCCGATTCGGTGATCTCAACCTTGCGCAGCATCTGACGCAGAATCGTCTCGATGTGCTTGTCGTTGATCTTCACGCCTTGCAGGCGGTAAACGTCCTGGATCTCGTTGACGATGTACTTGGCCAGCGCGCTCACACCCAGCAGACGCAGGATGTCGTGCGGATCGCTAGGACCGTCGGAGATAACTTCGCCGCGGTTGACCTGTTCACCTTCGAAGACGTTCAGGTGGCGCCACTTCGGAATCAGCTCTTCGTACGGATCGCTACCGTCGTTCGGAGTGATGACCAGACGACGCTTGCCCTTGGTCTCTTTACCGAACGCGATGGTACCGCTGACTTCGGCCAGGATCGACGCCTCTTTCGGACGACGGGCTTCGAACAGGTCGGCAACACGCGGCAGACCACCGGTGATGTCACGGGTCTTCGAAGTTTCCTGCGGAATACGAGCGATAACGTCACCGATCGCGATCCGCGCACCGTCCGCCACACCGACCAGGGCGTTGGCTGGCAGGAAGTACTGAGCGATAACGTCAGTGCCTGGCAGCAACAGGTCCTTGCCGTTGTCGTCGACCATCTTCACCGCAGGACGCATGTCCTTACCGGCTGCAGGACGATCCTTGACGTCGAGTACTTCAATGTTGGTCATACCGGTCAATTCGTCGGTCTGACGCTTGATCGTGATGCCTTCTTCCATGCCCACGTAGGTCACGGTACCTTTCATTTCGGTAACGATCGGGTGAGTGTGCGGGTCCCACTTGGCCACGATGGCACCAGCGTCGACCTTGTCGCCTTCCTTCACCGAAATCACCGCACCGTACGGCAGCTTGTAGCGCTCGCGCTCACGACCGAAGTCGTCGGCAATCGCCAGCTCACCGGAACGGGATACCGCCACCAGGTGACCGTCGACACGCTCCACGTGCTTCAGGTTGTGCAGACGAACGGTACCGCCGTTCTTCACCTGGACGCTGTCGGCAGCCGAGGTCCGGCTCGCCGCACCACCGATGTGGAACGTACGCATGGTCAGCTGGGTACCCGGCTCACCGATGGACTGGGCAGCGATAACGCCGACCGCTTCACCGATGTTCACCAGGTGGCCACGAGCCAGGTCGCGACCGTAGCACTTGGCGCAGATGCCGTAGCGGGTTTCGCAACTGATCGGCGAACGCACGACCACTTCGTCGATGCTGTTCAGCTCGATGAACTCGACCCACTTCTCGTCAACCAGGGTGCCGGCTGGGACGATAACGTCCTCGGTGCCCGGCTTGAAGACGTCACGGGCGATCACTCGACCCAGAACGCGTTCACCCAACGGCTCGACCACGTCACCGCCTTCAATGTGCGGCGTCATGACCAGGCCCTGCTCGGTGCCACAGTCAACCTCGGTCACGACCAGGTCCTGTGCAACGTCAACCAGACGACGAGTCAGGTAACCGGAGTTCGCGGTTTTCAACGCGGTATCCGCCAGACCCTTACGAGCACCGTGAGTCGAGATGAAGTACTGGAGTACGCTCAGACCTTCACGGAAGTTCGCCGTGATCGGCGTTTCGATGATGGAACCGTCCGGCTTGGCCATCAGGCCACGCATACCGGCCAGCTGACGGATCTGTGCTGCGGAACCCCGCGCACCCGAGTCAGCCATCATGTACATCGAGTTGAAGGATTCCTGGTCGACGGTTTCACCGTGACGGTCGACAACCTTTTCTTTCGAGAGGTTGGCCATCATCGCCTTGGAAACTTCGTCGTTCGCCTTGGACCACAAGTCGATGACCTTGTTGTACTTCTCGCCCTGGGTTACCAGGCCGGAGGCGTACTGGCTCTCGATCTCCTTCACTTCGTCGGTGGCAGCACCGATGATGCGGGCTTTCTCATCCGGGATAACGAAGTCGTTAACACCGATGGAAACGCCGGAGATGGTCGAGTAGGCAAAACCGGTGTACATCAGCTGGTCAGCGAAGATCACGGTCTCTTTCAGACCCACCACGCGATAGCACTGGTTGATCAGCTTGGAGATCGCCTTTTTCTTCATCGGCAGGTTGACGACGTCGAACGACAGGCCTTTCGGAACCACCTGGAACAGCAGCGCACGGCCGACAGTGGTGTCGACGATACGGGTGTTCTGGACGCTGTTGCCGTCACGGTCGTTCACGGTTTCGGTGATACGGACCTTGATCTTGGCGTGCAGCGCGGCTTCGCCGGCGCGGAATACGCGGTCGACTTCCTGCAGGTCGGCGAACACGCGACCTTCACCCTTGGCGTTGATCGCTTCACGGGTCATGTAGTACAGACCCAGTACCACGTCCTGCGACGGAACGATGATCGGCTCACCGTTGGCTGGCGACAGAATGTTGTTGGTCGACATCATCAGCGCGCGCGCTTCCAGCTGGGCTTCCAGCGTCAGCGGCACGTGCACGGCCATCTGGTCACCGTCGAAGTCGGCGTTGTACGCAGCACAGACCAGAGGGTGCAGCTGGATAGCCTTACCTTCGATCAGTACCGGTTCAAAGGCCTGGATACCCAGACGGTGAAGGGTCGGTGCACGGTTGAGCAGTACGGGGTGTTCGCGAATCACTTCGGCGAGAACGTCCCAGACCTCTGGCAGTTCGCGCTCGACCATCTTCTTGGCAGCCTTGATGGTGGTCGCCAGACCACGCATTTCCAGCTTGCCGAAAATGAACGGCTTGAACAGTTCGAGGGCCATCTTCTTCGGCAGACCGCACTGGTGCAGACGCAGGGTCGGACCTACGGTAATTACCGAACGGCCGGAGTAGTCAACGCGCTTGCCGAGCAGGTTCTGACGGAAACGACCCTGTTTACCCTTGATCATGTCGGCCAGGGATTTCAGAGGACGCTTGTTCGAACCGGTGATAGCGCGACCGCGACGACCGTTGTCCAGCAGGGCGTCAACGGCTTCCTGCAGCATGCGCTTTTCGTTGCGCACGATGATGTCAGGCGCGGACAGATCCAGCAGGCGCTTGAGACGGTTGTTACGGTTGATCACCCGACGATACAGATCGTTGAGGTCGGAAGTCGCGAAGCGACCGCCATCCAGTGGCACCAGTGGACGCAGGTCTGGCGGCAGAACCGGCAGAACGGTCAACACCATCCACTCTGGCAGGTTGCCGGAGCCCTGGAAGGCCTCCATCAACTTCAGACGCTTGGACAGCTTCTTGATCTTGGTTTCCGAGTTGGTTTGCGGAATCTCTTCGCGCAGACGGCCAATCTCGTGCTCCAGGTCGATCGCGTGCAGCAGCTCGCGGACAGCCTCGGCACCCATGCGGGCGTCGAAGTCGTCACCGAACTCTTCGAGGGCTTCGAAGTACTGCTCGTCGTTCAGCAGTTGGCCTTTTTCCAGGGTGGTCATGCCCGGGTCGATAACGACATAGCTCTCGAAATAGAGAACGCGCTCGATATCACGCAGGGTCATGTCCATCAGCAGGCCGATACGGGACGGCAGGGACTTCAGGAACCAGATGTGGGCAACCGGCGAAGCCAGTTCGATGTGCGCCATGCGCTCACGACGAACCTTGGCCAGAGCGACTTCCACGCCGCACTTCTCGCAGATCACTCCACGATGTTTCAAGCGCTTGTACTTACCGCACAGACACTCGTAATCCTTGACCGGGCCAAAGATCTTGGCGCAGAACAGGCCGTCACGCTCAGGTTTGAACGTACGGTAGTTGATGGTTTCCGGCTTTTTAACTTCACCGAACGACCACGAACGGATCATCTCAGGCGAGGCCAATCCGATACGGATGGCGTCGAACTCTTCGACTTGACCCTGGTTTTTCAGCAAATTCAGTAGGTCTTTCAAGGCCTTTCCTCCTGGCGGAGCAGAGAGCGGGCTGATACAGCCCCGCTCTCGATCGCGTCACGTGTTATTCGGTTTCCAGATCGATATCGATGCCGAGGGAACGAATTTCCTTGATCAACACGTTGAAGGACTCGGGCATGCCCGGCTCCATACGGTGATCGCCGTCCACGATGTTCTTGTACATCTTGGTCCGACCGTTCACATCGTCCGACTTCACTGTGAGCATTTCCTGCAGAGTGTAGGCAGCACCGTATGCTTCCAGTGCCCAGACCTCCATCTCCCCGAAACGCTGACCACCGAACTGCGCCTTACCACCCAGCGGCTGCTGGGTAACCAGGCTGTACGAACCGGTAGAACGAGCGTGCATCTTGTCGTCTACCAAGTGGTTCAGTTTGAGCATGTACATGTAGCCAACGGTAACCGGACGCTCGAACTTGTTGCCGGTACGGCCGTCGAACAGCTGCATCTGGCCGCTTTCTGGCAGGTCAGCCAGTTTCAGCATGGCCTTGATTTCAACTTCCTTGGCACCGTCGAACACCGGGGTGGCCATAGGTACGCCGCCCTTGAGGTTCTTCGCCAGGTCCAGGATTTCCTGGTCGGAGAAGCTGTCCAGCTCTTCGTTGCGACCGCCGATCTCGTTGTAGATCTCGTGCAGGAACTTGCGCAGGTCAGCGACCTTGCGCTGCTCTTCGAGCATGCGGTTGATCTTCTCGCCCAGGCCCTTGGCCGCGAGGCCCAGGTGGGTTTCGAGGATCTGACCGACGTTCATACGCGAAGGTACGCCCAGCGGGTTGAGAACCACGTCGACCGGAGTACCGTTGGCGTCGTGCGGCATGTCTTCGACCGGCATGATCACGGAGACCACACCCTTGTTACCGTGACGACCGGCCATCTTGTCGCCCGGCTGGATGCGACGACGGATTGCCAGGTAGACCTTGACGATCTTCAGTACGCCCGGAGCCAGGTCATCGCCCTGCTGCAGCTTGCGCTTCTTGTCTTCGAACTTGTCGTCCAGCAGACGGCGGCGATCGACGATGTAGGCCTGGGCCTTCTCGAGCTGCTCGTTCAGAGCGTCTTCGGTCATGCGCAGCTTGAACCACTGGCCGTGCTCGAGACCGTCGAGAACCTCGTTGGTGATCTCCTGGCCTTTCTTCAGGCCAGCGCCGCCTTCGACGGTGTGACCGACCAGAGCGGAACGCAGACGTTCGAAGGTCGCGCCTTCAACGATACGGAACTCCTCGTTGAGGTCCTTGCGGATCTCGTCGAGCTGGCTCTTCTCGATGGACAGGGCACGGCTGTCACGCTCGACGCCATCACGGGTGAAGACCTGTACGTCGATGACGGTACCCTTGGTGCCGGTCGGCACGCGCAGGGAGGTGTCCTTAACGTCGCTGGCCTTCTCACCGAAGATCGCGCGCAGCAGTTTTTCTTCCGGAGTCAGCTGGGTCTCGCCTTTCGGAGTGACCTTGCCCACCAGGATGTCGCCCGGGCCGACTTCGGCGCCGACGTAGACGATACCGGCCTCGTCCAGCTTGTTCAGCGCAGCCTCACCCACGTTCGGGATGTCCGCGGTGATTTCTTCTGGGCCGAGCTTGGTGTCACGGGCCACACAGGTCAGTTCCTGGATGTGGATCGTGGTGAAGCGGTCTTCCTGAACAACGCGTTCCGACAGGCAGATGGAGTCTTCGAAGTTGAAGCCGTTCCACGCCATGAAGGCGATGCGCATGTTCTGGCCCAGGGCCAGTTCACCCATGTCGGTGGACGGACCGTCGGCCATGATGTCGCTGCGCTGAACGCGATCACCCTTGCTCACCAGCGGACGCTGGTTGATGCAGGTGTTCTGGTTCGAGCGGGTGTATTTGGTCAGGTTGTAGATGTCGACACCGGCTTCGCCTGGTTCGACTTCGTCATCGGCAACACGAACCACGATACGGCTGGCATCGACGGAGTCGATCACGCCGCCACGACGAGCCACGACGCACACGCCGGAGTCACGGGCCACGTTGCGCTCCATGCCGGTACCGACCAGCGGCTTGTCGGCACGCAGGGTAGGTACGGCCTGACGCTGCATGTTCGACCCCATCAACGCACGGTTGGCGTCGTCGTGCTCGAGGAACGGAATCAGCGACGCAGCGACCGAAACGACCTGCTTCGGCGAAACGTCCATCAGGGTGACGTCTTCCGGCGCCTTGACGGTGAATTCGTTCAGGTGACGAACGGCTACCAGCTCATCGACCAGCACTTTCTGCTCGTTCATGGTCGCCGAAGCCTGCGCGATCACGTGATCGGCTTCCTCGATGGCGGACAGGAACACGATGTCGTCGGTGACCACACCCTCTTTCACCACACGGTACGGGCTTTCCAGGAAGCCGTACTGGTTGGTGCGGGCATAGGCCGCCAGGGAGTTGATCAGACCGATGTTCGGACCTTCAGGGGTTTCGATCGGGCATACGCGACCGTAGTGGGTCGGGTGTACGTCACGAACTTCGAAGCCCGCGCGCTCACGGGTCAGACCACCTGGGCCGAGTGCGGAAACACGGCGCTTGTGGGTGATCTCGGAGAGCGGGTTGTTCTGGTCCATGAACTGCGACAGCTGGCTGGAACCGAAGAACTCTTTCACCGCCGCTGCCACTGGCTTAGCGTTGATCAGGTCCTGCGGCATCAAGCCTTCGCTTTCGGCCATCGACAGGCGTTCCTTGACCGCGCGCTCTACACGCACCAGGCCAACGCGGAACTGGTTCTCGGCCATCTCGCCGACGCAGCGGACGCGACGGTTACCCAGGTGGTCGATGTCGTCGACGATGCCCTTGCCGTTACGGATGTCGACCAGGGTCTTGAGAACCTCGACGATATCTTCCTTGCACAGCACGCCCGAACCTTCGATCTCGGTACGACCGATACGACGGTTGAACTTCATGCGGCCGACGGCGGACAGGTCGTAACGCTCGGCGCTGAAGAACAGGTTGTTGAACAGGGTCTCGGCGGCATCCTTGGTTGGCGGCTCGCCAGGACGCATCATGCGATAGATCTCGACCAGCGCTTCCAGTTGGTTGCTGGTGGAGTCGATCTTCAGGGTATCGGAGATGAACGGACCGCAGTCGATATCGTTGGTGTACAACGTTTCGATGCGAACGACCTGGGCCTTGGCCATCTTGGCCAGCAGCTCGGTGCTCAGCTCGGTGTTGCATTCAGCCAGGATTTCACCGGTGGCCGGGTGCACGATAGCCTTGGCGGTAGTACGGCCGATGACGTAGTCCAGCGGTACTTCCAACTCTTTGACACCGGCTTTTTCCAGCTGGTTGATGTGACGAGCGGTGATACGACGACCCTGCTCGACAATAACCTTGCCGTTGCCATCCTGGATGTCGAGGACAGCGATCTCACCACGCAGGCGCTGAGGCACCAGTTCCAGGCTCAGGCTCTCGCCCTTAACGTGGAATACGTTGGTGGTGTAGAAGGCGTCGAGGACTTCTTCGGTGCTGTAGCCCAGCGCGCGCAGCAGCACGGAAGCTGGCAGCTTGCGACGACGGTCGATACGGACGAACACGCAGTCTTTCGGGTCGAACTCGAAGTCCAGCCACGAACCGCGGTAAGGAATGATACGAGCCGAGTACAGCAGTTTGCCGGAGCTGTGCGTCTTGCCGCGGTCGTGGTCGAAGAACACGCCCGGGGAACGGTGCAGCTGGGAAACGATTACGCGCTCGGTACCGTTGATAACGAAGGTACCGTTCTCAGTCATCAGGGGGATTTCACCCATGTAGACTTCTTGCTCTTTGATGTCCTTGATCGCTTTGTTCGACGATTCTTTGTCGAAAATGATCAGGCGCACTTTCACCCGCAGCGGAACCGCGTAGGTCACACCGCGCAATACGCATTCCTTGACGTCAAAGGCCGGTTCGCCCAAACGATAGCCAACGTACTCCAGAGCAGCGTTGCCGGAGTAGCTGATGATCGGGAAAACGGATTTGAAGGCCGCATGCAGACCGACGTCACGGAACTGGTCCTTGGTCGCGCCCGCCTGCAAGAATTCGCGATACGAATCCAGCTGGATAGCCAGGAGGTACGGTACGTCCATGACGTCCGGCAACTTGCTAAAGTCCTTGCGGATACGTTTTTTCTCAGTATATGAGTAAGCCATCAGCGTTCCCCAGCTTGGTCACCTGCTTGTTTGGCCTCTCCCGACGGGAGCAGCCAGAAAATCTTGCAGACCCCTTGGTCTGCGCCACCGCCTCGGGTGGGTGAAGCACGTTAGAGGCGCCGGCCGAGCCGGCCGCCAATAACGGAAAAAGGCCGGTGGCAAAAGCCACCAGCCATCAGCCTTTCGCTTAACGCTTGGGCCGGAGACGCAAGGTCTGAGCTTACTTGAGCTCGACTTTGGCGCCTGCTTCTTCCAGCTTCTTCTTGGCGTCTTCAGCAGCTTCTTTCGAAACGCCTTCAGCAACGACCTGAGGAGCGCCGTCAACTTTCTCTTTGGCTTCTTTCAGGCCCAGACCGGTCAGTTCACGAACAGCCTTGATGACGTTGACTTTCTTGTCGCCAGCTTCAACCAGGACAACGTTGAACTCGGTTTGCTCTTCAGCAGCAGCGGCAGCAACAGCTGGGCCAGCGGCAACAGCGGCAGCAGCGGTAACGCCGAAGGTTTCTTCCATCGCTTTGATCAGCTCAACGATTTCCACTACGGATTTCTGGCCGATCGCTTCGATGATTTGTTCGTTAGTCAGAGACATGACTCAATTCCTGAATTGGGGGACAGCCTGCAAGGCCATCGAAATAAACAAAAATACGCGAGAGATGAAACGCTCAGCCTCAGGCTGCAGCAGCTTCCTTCTGGTCGCGAATTGCCGCCAGAGTACGAGCCAGCTTGCTGGTAGCGCCTTGGATCACGCTCATCAGCTGTGCGATTGCTTCGTCGCGGGTCGGCAGAGTTGCCAGTACGTCGATCTGATTGGCTGCGAGGAACTTGCCCTCGAACGCAGCTGCCTTGATCTCGAACTTGTCCTGACCCTTGGCGAACTCTTTGAAGATACGGGCAGCAGCGCCCGGATGTTCGTTGGAGAACGCGATCAGGGTCGGGCCGGTGAACACGTCGTTGAGGACACTGTATTGAGTGTCGGCAACGGCGCGCTTGAGCAGGGTGTTACGTACGACACGTACGTATACGCCAGCTTCACGAGCCTCTTTACGGAGTCCGGTCATTGCGCCTACTGTTACGCCACGGGCATCAGCCACGACAGCGGACAGAGCGACTTTGGCAGCCTCGTTGACTTCAGCGACGATGGCCTTCTTGTCTTCGAGATTAATTGCCACGGGTTTAACTCCTGCTTGTTACCGTTTCACCAGGCCAGAGCCTGATGTCGTTTTGGTGTCTGATTCGGTAAGGAACCGGGAGCACCATCTGCGTAGGCTTGAGGTTTAAGGCTTGCGCCGCCTACGGTCTTGGATAGCCCCCGCCAGGCAGGGACCCCAATTTTTCAATGGGTGCAATCGCTTGCACCCACGCGTGTCTTACGCGTCGAGCGAGCTTTGGTCGATGACCAGACCTGGGCCCATGGTGGTGCTCAGGGTAACGCGCTTGACGTAGATACCTTTCGCGGAAGCCGGCTTGATACGCTTCAGGTCAGCGATCAGGGCTTCAACGTTTTCCTTCAGCTTGACGGCGTCGAAGCCGATCTTGCCAACGGAAGTGTGAATGATACCGTTCTTGTCGGTGCGGTAGCGAACCTGACCGGCCTTGGCGTTCTTGACGGCGGAAGCGACGTCAGGAGTTACGGTACCGACTTTCGGGTTAGGCATCAGGCCACGTGGACCCAGAACCTGACCCAGCTGACCTACAACGCGCATTGCATCCGGGGAAGCAATGACTACGTCGTAGTTCAGGTCGCCGCCTTTCATTTCGGCAGCCAGGTCGTCCATACCAACGCGGTCGGCGCCGGCAGCCAGAGCAGCTTCAGCAGCTGGGCCCTGGGTGAACACGGCAACGCGAACGGTTTTGCCAGTGCCGTGTGGCAGCACGGTAGCGCTACGTACGACCTGGTCGGATTTACGTGGGTCAACGCCCAGGTTTACAGCAACGTCAAAGGACTCGCTGAACTTGACAGTCGACAGCTCGGTCAGCAGAGCAGCGGCGTCTACAAAGCTGTAGGCCTTGCCTGCTTCGATTTTGCCGGCAATAGCCTTTTGGCGCTTGGTCAGCTTAGCCATTACACACCCTCCACGTTAAGGCCCATGCTACGAGCAGAACCGGCGATGGTACGCACGGCTGCATCCAGGTCAGCTGCAGTCAGATCAGCGTTTTTGGTTTTCGCGATCTCTTCCAGCTGAGCACGGGTAACGGTGCCAACCTTAACGGTGTTCGGACGAGCGGAACCGCTGGTCAGGCCGGCGGCCTTTTTCAGCAGAACCGAAGCCGGGGTGGACTTGGTTTCGAAAGTGAAGCTGCGGTCACTGTAGACAGTGATGATCACTGGAGTCGGCAGACCCGCTTCCTGACCCTGGGTACGGGCGTTGAAAGCCTTGCAGAATTCCATGATGTTCACACCGTGTTGACCCAGTGCTGGACCAACGGGTGGGCTTGGGTTGGCCTGGCCGGCCTTAACTTGCAGCTTGATGTAAGCCTGAATCTTCTTAGCCATGAGCTACTCCAAAATCGGGTACGAACGCCAGTTGGCTCCCCGGATGACTTGCGTTTTATCCCAGTGACGACAAAACCCCACAGCCTAAGACTGTGGGGTTGGGATGCTTGCCCAGCTAGACCTTCTCGACCTGGCTGAACTCCAGCTCCACCGGAGTAGAGCGACCGAAAATGAGCACTGCGACCTGGATCCGGCTCTTTTCGTAGTTGACCTCTTCGACCGTACCGTTGAAATCTGCGAACGGACCGTCGGTAACACGTACCACCTCGCCCGGCTCGAACAGAGTCTTCGGCTTCGGCTTGTCGCTGCCGTCAGCGACACGACGCAGAATGGCCTCGGCCTCTTTGTCGGTGATCGGCGCAGGCTTATCGGCGGTACCGCCGATGAAACCCATTACCCGAGGAGTATCCTTGACCAAGTGCCAAGTACCCTCGTTCATGTCCATCTGTACCAGGACGTAGCCAGGGAAGAACTTGCGCTCGCTCTTGCGCTTCTGGCCATTACGCATTTCCACTACTTCTTCAGTAGGGACCAGAATTTCGCCGAAGCCATCTTCCATGCCTGCCAGCTTTACTCGCTCGATCAACGAGCGCATGACATGCTTCTCGTAACCGGAGTAAGCATGCACAACGTACCAACGCTTAGCCACGGGACACCCTTAGCCAACAATCAAGGAAACAATCCAGCCGAGCAGGGAGTCGAGACCCCACAGCAACAGCGCCATAACCAGAACAACAGCCACTACAATCAGAGTGGTCTGAGTGGTTTCCTGGCGAGTCGGCCATACGACTTTACGGATCTCGGTGCGGGCTTCCTTGACCAGTACGAAGAACGACTTGCCCTTGGCGGTCTGCAGGCCCACATAGGCAGCAACAGCAGCAATGACAAGCAGAGCGAGTACACGGTACAGGACCGGCGAACCAGCATAGTACTGATTGCCGACAACCCCAACCACCACCAGAGCGACTACGACGAGCCACTTGAGAAGATCTAAGCGAGAGCCTTGGGCTTCAGTGTTGGAGGTCATCTACAGGATCCTGTGAAAAGAAAGCCAGACACATCGAGTGAATCTGGCAGGTCAGGAGGGAATCGAACCCCCAACCTACGGTTTTGGAGACCGTCGCTCTGCCAATTGAGCTACTGACCTAAAACTTGAATCAGGCCGACCATTATGCCGACCAGACAGAGACATTGCAACAACTACAACCACTTAAAACAAAGGCGGATATTTGCATATCCGCCTTGTCTGTATGGAGCTCTTGAGCGGACTTGAACCGCTGACCTCACCCTTACCAAGGGTGTGCTCTACCAACTGAGCTACAAGAGCGAAACACTTTGCAAAACCAGCAAAACTTGGAGCGGGTAGCGGGAATCGAACCCGCATCATCAGCTTGGAAGGCTGAGGTTCTACCACTAAACTATACCCGCGGAGCCTGCTGCTTCCGCTGAAATTATGGTGGAGGGAGAAGGATTCGAACCTTCGAAGTCTGAGACGTCAGATTTACAGTCTGATCCCTTTGGCCGCTCGGGAACCCCTCCAATGTGAGGCGCATTCTACATCATGCTGAACCTCTGTCAAGCAATTTCTCATTTAAAATTATGAGGTTAGTTGCATTGACGCTGCTCCGTAGCTAATCCCTCAAGAGGTCTTCGCTGCGGAGCGGGCGCCATTCTATGCAAACTATTCGACACCTGCAATACCCTCGCACAACATTATTTTATGTTTTAACTCATTGAATTCCTTAGCAAGATTCTGCAGCTGCGCATCATCCAGCAAACGCCGGCTCTCGGGCGCGACACGGACCCAGTATCCAGAGGAATCGGGAACATTCACGCGCTGCACGCGCGCCTTGATATCCATGCCTTGCAGACGCTGCAGAATCGACTGGGCGACCTCCTGGCGCTGCACGCCACCCAGGTACAGACATTCGGACTCGTTTTCCTGATCCCTTGCCGCTGTTTTACGAGCGCCCGCGTTATCCGACTCGCTCAGCAGCTGGATGTCCTGGTGGGCACTGCGGTAGAGCGACAGAGGGGCTACCTCCTTCGCCTTCAGGGGAGCCTCCTGCTGGTGCCAGACGTAATAGACACCATTGAGCACCAACAACAGCAGAAACAACCAACGCATAGAGACCTCAACTCAACGGGCAGGCTATCGCCAGGCCGACAAATACCAGGTCCGGAACCCAACGGGCGCCAGGCACCATCTCGTGAATCAGGGCCGCGTCACCGCCCGTGAGGAACACCTTGAATTCCTCCCCCCAGTACTCCCGAGCCTGCTGCAACTGAGTCAGGATAAATCCGCGCAACATCAGCAGACAGCCACGCTCGACCGCCTCGACGGTCTCCCGCCCGGGAACCAGACTGGTCAGCGCACGTTCGGCCGCTACATCATCGTAGCGAATCCGTCGAGTATGAGTACGCAGCTGGTTACGCATCAACTGCATTCCCGGACAAATGAAGCCTCCGAGATGCGAACCATCCGCGGCAATGAAATCGGCCGTGACCGCAGTACCGAGATCCAGCACCAGGCACGGCCCGCCGGCCAGCCGGAAGGCACCCAGCATCGCAAGCCAGCGATCAAGGCCCAGCCGCTCGTGCTCTCTGTAACCATTGCGCACCCCCGCCATCTCTTCGGCAGGTCGTGCACACGCCACTTCGACATCGAAGGCATTGGCAAGCGCCGCAACCAGGCGCCAGGTCTCCTCTTCGGTACGCACGCTGACCAGGCGACACCAGGCCAGGGTCAACCCGGGCTCTTCGCGCAGGCGCTGCAGCAACGCCAGGTCGGAGTCGACAACACCGCCGGCCACTACGTCCCGGCAACTCGTCCGGATAATGCGCCACTTGATGAAGCTGTTACCGCAATCGAGCTCAAGAATCATCACGCAACCTCAGGCTGAGCTCGCCACCACTGAAGACCTTCTCGACCCCGTCAACCCTCAGGCGTAGCGCCCCCTGCTGGTCAATCCCCAGCACGATGCCATTGATGCTGTTGACGCCGGCGACCAGGGAGACCTCCCGCCCCTGCCAGAGGTGATTGCGCTCCCACTCCGCCTGTATGGCGGCAAAACCCGCCTCACGATGCAGCTCCAGGTATTCCTGGAGCTTTTTACTCAGGGAAGACACCAGTTGATTGCGATCCAACGTGCGCCCCATCTCAGCACGCACGGACGTCCATGGCTGATCGATCGACTCGGCGACCTGCATATTGACGTTGATACCGATACCCAGCACCACGTGGCAGACATCCGCCGGATCACCGACCAACTCCAACAGGATACCGGCAATCTTCTTGCGCCCAACCAGGACGTCGTTTGGCCACTTCAGCCCTACTTCCGCAAGCCCGTGCTCACGCAGGGCGTGCAGGACTGCCAGCCCCACCACAAGACTCAGGCCTTCCAGCTGGCGCATGCCGCCATCGATCCGGAGCAGCAGGCTGTAATAGATGTTCTCCGCGAATGGACTGACCCATTGGCGCCCGCGGCGACCGCGACCGGAGGTCTGCCGCTCGGCGACAACGATGAACGGCGCAGGAACACCCTGCTCGACCAGCCGTAGCGCCTCGGCATTGGTCGAATCAATGGAATCGTAGAGGCGTACAGGCCAGAGGGAAGAAGACCCGGCGGCGACGATCGCCTGCTCATCGAGCAGGATCAGGGGAGAAGCCAACTGGTAGCCGCGGCCACGAACCTTGTGGATCGACAGCCCGAGCTCGGCCTCCAGTTGCTGAAGCTGCTTCCAGACGGCACTGCGACTGACGCCCAACGCGGCCCCAAGTGCCTCCCCGGAATGAAACCGGCCGTCTTTCAGGAGTTTTAACAAGGTCAGCATGCAGATCTCGCCTCACAATGAGGCACGCATGATAGCCATGAGCTGGTTCATTGCATAGAAAACATGGGCATCAGGGCAGATACGACAACAAGAGAAAGAGGAAAATAGGGGCAGGCTGGCGAAGCGATTCAGGGCGCAGAAAAGACAAAACCCCTACCTGCCTGCGCAGATAGGGGTTTTGGAATTTAATCTTGACGATGACCTACTCTCACATGGGGAAACCCCACACTACCATCGGCGATGCATCGTTTCACTTCTGAGTTCGGGATGGGATCAGGTGGTTCCAATGCTCTATGGTCGTCAAGAAATTCGGTAGCCGGCTCGTTGCCTGGGCAACGCTCCAGCGAATCGGGTACGTGACAGTCTTTGGTGTTTTGTGCGTGGCAAACTTTCGGTTCACTTCGTCTTCATACACCGCAATCTGCTCATTCGACGCAAATTGCTTGGGTGTTATATGGTCAAGCCTCACGGGCAATTAGTATGGGTTAGCTCAACGCCTCACAGCGCTTACACACCCCACCTATCAACGTCGTAGTCTTCGACGGCCCTTCAGGGAACTCAAGGTTCCAGTGAGATCTCATCTTGAGGCAAGTTTCCCGCTTAGATGCTTTCAGCGGTTATCTTTTCCGAACATAGCTACCCGGCAATGCCACTGGCGTGACAACCGGAACACCAGAGGTTCGTCCACTCCGGTCCTCTCGTACTAGGAGCAGCCCCTCTCAAATCTCAAACGTCCACGGCAGATAGGGACCGAACTGTCTCACGACGTTCTAAACCCAGCTCGCGTACCACTTTAAATGGCGAACAGCCATACCCTTGGGACCGGCTTCAGCCCCAGGATGTGATGAGCCGACATCGAGGTGCCAAACACCGCCGTCGATATGAACTCTTGGGCGGTATCAGCCTGTTATCCCCGGAGTACCTTTTATCCGTTGAGCGATGGCCCTTCCATACAGAACCACCGGATCACTAAGACCTACTTTCGTACCTGCTCGACGTGTCTGTCTCGCAGTCAAGCGCGCTTTTGCCTTTATACTCTGCGACCGATTTCCGACCGGTCTGAGCGCACCTTCGTACTCCTCCGTTACTCTTTAGGAGGAGACCGCCCCAGTCAAACTACCCACCATACACTGTCCTCGATCCGGATAACGGACCTGAGTTAGAACCTCAAAGTTGCCAGGGTGGTATTTCAAGAATGGCTCCACGCAAACTGGCGTTCACGCTTCAAAGCCTCCCACCTATCCTACACAAGCAAATTCAAAGTCCAGTGCAAAGCTATAGTAAAGGTTCACGGGGTCTTTCCGTCTAGCCGCGGATACACTGCATCTTCACAGCGATTTCAATTTCACTGAGTCTCGGGTGGAGACAGCGCCGCCATCGTTACGCCATTCGTGCAGGTCGGAACTTACCCGACAAGGAATTTCGCTACCTTAGGACCGTTATAGTTACGGCCGCCGTTTACCGGGGCTTCGATCAAGAGCTTCGCTTTCGCTAACCCCATCAATTAACCTTCCGGCACCGGGCAGGCGTCACACCCTATACGTCCACTTTCGTGTTTGCAGAGTGCTGTGTTTTTAATAAACAGTCGCAGCGGCCTGGTATCTTCGACCGGCATGGGCTTACGGAGCAAGTCCTTCACCCTCACCGGCGCACCTTCTCCCGAAGTTACGGTGCCATTTTGCCTAGTTCCTTCACCCGAGTTCTCTCAAGCGCCTTGGTATTCTCTACCTAACCACCTGTGTCGGTTTGGGGTACGGTTCCTGGTTATCTGAAGCTTAGAAGCTTTTCTTGGAAGCATGGCATCAACCACTTCGCGTCCTAAAGGACACTCGTCATCAGCTCTCGGCCTTAAGATCCCGGATTTACCTAAGATCTCAGCCTACCACCTTAAACTTGGACAACCAACGCCAAGCTGGCCTAGCCTTCTCCGTCCCTCCATCGCAATAACCAGAAGTACAGGAATATTAACCTGTTTTCCATCGACTACGCTTTTCAGCCTCGCCTTAGGGACCGACTAACCCTGCGTCGATTAACGTTGCGCAGGAAACCTTGGTCTTTCGGCGTGGGTGTTTTTCACACCCATTGTCGTTACTCATGTCAGCATTCGCACTTCTGATACCTCCAGCAAGCTTCTCAACTCACCTTCACAGGCTTACAGAACGCTCCTCTACCGCGTCACTTGCGTGACACCCGTAGCTTCGGTGCATGGTTTGAGCCCCGTTACATCTTCCGCGCAGGCCGACTCGACTAGTGAGCTATTACGCTTTCTTTAAAGGATGGCTGCTTCTAAGCCAACCTCCTAGCTGTCTAAGCCTTCCCACATCGTTTCCCACTTAACCATGACTTTGGGACCTTAGCTGACGGTCTGGGTTGTTTCCCTTTTCACGACGGACGTTAGCACCCGCCGTGTGTCTCCCACGCTCGGCACTTCCAGGTATTCGGAGTTTGCATCGGTTTGGTAAGTCGGGATGACCCCCTAGCCGAAACAGTGCTCTACCCCCTGGAGTGATACGTGAGGCGCTACCTAAATAGCTTTCGAGGAGAACCAGCTATCTCCGAGCTTGATTAGCCTTTCACTCCGATCCACAGGTCATCCGCTAACTTTTCAACGGTAGTCGGTTCGGTCCTCCAGTCAGTGTTACCTAACCTTCAACCTGCCCATGGATAGATCGCCCGGTTTCGGGTCTATACCCAGCGACTAAACGCCCTATTAAGACTCGCTTTCGCTACGCCTCCCCTATTCGGTTAAGCTCGCCACTGAATATAAGTCGCTGACCCATTATACAAAAGGTACGCAGT
>NZ_CP182250.1:6502500-6972418 GCF_048069595.1 Pseudomonas sp. RHF3.3-3
CTCCTCTCATCCGCTCGACTTGCATGTGTTAGGCCTGCCGCCAGCGTTCAATCTGAGCCATGATCAAACTCTTCAGTTCAATACTGCTTGGGTTTTGAGAAAACCCTAAACTTGGCTCAGCATACTCAAATGACTCATTTGATTTCTCGCATGGTCACTTGTGTTGCTGATAATCTAGTGACTATTCAGTCTGACACCACAAGCACCCACACGAATTGCTTGATTCAGTTGTTAAAGAGCGTTTGGCGAGCTGTTCGCTCAACCGAGGCGCGCATTCTACAGCAGCCTCATTTGCTGTCAAGTGATTATTTTCAGAAGCTTTCAGAATTTCTTCTTCAACTTCAACCACTTGCGCTTCCGATCTCTCGTTAGCGGGAGGCGAATTCTACAGCGTTACACGCTGCTGTCAACACCTCTTTTACAGCTTCTTCCGTGCTTCGATGATTTGAAGCTGCGCCGCCTGAAACAAGATAACTCGTTGAATCTCAAGGAGTTTTCCGTTCGGACTGCGCCGGAAGTGGGGCGCATTATAGGCCCCTGGGAATGAGCGTCAACCGTTATTTTCGGATTTCTGTCATAAAGGTCAAAACGCCCACAGATACCGGAGCAGGAACCTGAACTGCTGTCTGACTCCTATAAAAGCAAAAAGCAGAAGGCCGGCCCCAAGGGGCCGGCCTTCTTTGAGCCTGACACGGAAACGCGAATTACTCGGACTTCAGGGTGATCCGGGCAAATGCCTTCTTGCCGGCCTGGCAGACATGGGTAGCCCCCAGCTTGAAGACGAACGCACGATCGACCACTTCGCCATCCACCCGCACACCACCGGAACCCAACAGATCACGAGCGACTGCCGAGTTCTTGACTAGGCCCGCCTTGTTGAGGATCGCAGCGATCGGCATATCTTCGGCCGCTGCCAACTCGATCTCCGGCAGATCGTCCGGCAGTTCGCCATCCTTCATACGATTGCCCGCGCCACGATGGGCATTGGCCGCCGCCTCCTCGCCATGGAAACGGGCAACGATCTCTTCGGCCAGCAAGATCTTGATATCCCGCGGGTTGGCACCGCCCTCGACATCCTTGCGCAACTGATTGATCTCATCCATCGAACGGAAACTCAACAGTTCGAAATAGCGCCACATCAGCGCATCAGGGATCGATACCAGCTTGCCGTACATCACACCCGGCGCTTCCTGGATACCCACATAGTTACCCAGGGACTTGGACATCTTCTTCACACCGTCCAGACCTTCGAGCAGCGGCATGGTGAGGATGCATTGCGCCTCCTGCCCATAGGAACGCTGCAACTCACGCCCCATCAGCAGGTTGAACTTCTGGTCGGTACCGCCCAACTCGACATCGGCCCGCAACGCCACCGAGTCATAGCCCTGCACCAGCGGATAGAGGAACTCATGGATCGCGATCGGCTGCTTGGAGCTGTAGCGCTTGTCGAAATCGTCACGCTCGAGCATACGCGCCACGGTGTACTGCGAAGTCAGGCGAATGAAGTCCGCCGGCCCCATCTTGTCCATCCAGGTGGAGTTGAACGCCACCTCGGTCTTGGCCGGGTCGAGAATCTTGAATACCTGGGACTTATAGGTCTCGGCGTTCTCGAGCACCTGCTCGCGAGTCAGCGGCGGACGCGTAGCACTCTTGCCACTCGGGTCACCGATCATGCCGGTGAAATCGCCGATCAGGAAAATGACCTGGTGACCCAGATCCTGGAACTGGCGCAGCTTGTTGATAAGCACCGTATGACCCAGATGCAGATCCGGCGCCGTCGGGTCAAAGCCAGCCTTGATACGCAGCGGCTGGCCGCGCTTGAGCTTCTCGACCAGTTCCGACTCGACCAACAACTCTTCCGCACCACGCTTGATCAGCGCTAGCTGCTCTTCAACCGACTTCATAACCAACCTGCAAGGCTCAGATTCAAAGGGAACCAACCATACAAGATCGCAGCCCAATTACAAGTTTTGCCCGGCGTACGGCCAAGCCAGGGCCTGCCTGCACATGACAGACTTGCTTCAGAGATGTTTTGGTTATATTTTATACAGTTATTTCATCTTCATCATGTCATTCATCTTTTCCAATTCATCTTTTTCAAAGTCAAATCACTCATGAGCACAGAACCGCCTAAAGCGCCGCCGCTTTATCCGAAGACCCACCTGCTGGCCGCAAGTGGTATCGCCGCCCTCCTCAGCCTGGCACTGCTGGTGTTTCCATCCAGCGATGTCGAAGCCAAGAAAACGACCCTGAGCCTTGAACTGGAAAGTCCCGCTGCTCAACTGACACAAGACAAAGACGCTGTAGAACTCGACCAGGCCACAAATGAAGGCAATGAATCGCCTTTCGCCCAGATCGAAAACAGCGACGATGACAGCAAGAACACCGCCAAAAGCGAGCCTGCACCTGCCGTGGAAGAGAAGAAGGCACCCGGTCACCGCGAAGTGACCGTTGCCCGTGGCGACACGCTCTCCACCCTGTTCGAAAAGGTCGGCCTGCCTGCTGCAGCCGTGCATGAAGTGCTGGCCAGCGACAAGCAGGCCAAGCAGTTTTCCCAGCTCAAGCACGGCCAGAAACTGGAGTTCGAACTGAGCCCCGACGGCCAGTTGAACAACCTGCACAGCAAGGTCAGCGACCTGGAAACCATCACCCTGACCAAGGGCCCGAAAGGCTTCACCTTCAATCGCGTGGTCACCAAGCCAACCGTCCAGTCGGCCTATGTACATGGCGTGATCAACAGCTCCCTGTCCCTCTCGGCCCAACGCGCCGGCATGCCCCACAGCCTGACCCGCGAGATGGCCAGCGTCTTCGGCTACGACATCGACTTCGCCCAGGATATTCGCCCAGGCGACGAGTTCGAGGTGATCTACGAACAGAAAGTGGTCAACGGCAAGACCGTCGGCACCGGCAACATTCTGTCCGCCCGCTTCACCAACCGCGGCAAGACCTACACCGCCGTGCGTTACACCAACAAGCAGGGCAACAGCAGCTACTACACCGCCGACGGCAACAGCATGCGCAAGGCTTTCATCCGTACTCCAGTGGACTTCGCCCGCATCAGCTCGCGCTTCTCCATGGGCCGCAAGCACCCGATCCTGAACAAGATCCGCGCCCACAAGGGCGTCGACTACGCCGCCCCACGTGGTACGCCAATCAAGGCAGCGGGCGACGGCAAGGTGATCCTGGCGGGGCGTCGCGGCGGCTACGGCAACACCGTGATCATCCAGCACGGCAATAGCTACCGTACCCTCTATGGCCACATGCAGGGCTTTGCCAAGGGCGTCCAGACCGGCAGCAACGTCAAGCAGGGCCAGGTGATCGGTTATATCGGCACCACCGGTCTGTCGACCGGCCCGCATCTGCACTACGAGTTCCAGGTCAACGGTGTGCACGTCGACCCGCTGAGCCAGAAACTGCCGATGGCCGACCCGATCGCCAAATCCGAGCGCGCCCGCTTCCTGCAACAGAGCCAGCCGCTGATGGCGCGCATGGACCAGGAAAAGGCCACCAAGCTCGCTTCGGCCAAGCGCTGAACCATGGCGCTCTATATCGGCGTGATGTCCGGCACCAGCCTGGATGGGCTGGATATCGCGCTGATCGAGCTGGGCAGCGGCATCCAATTGCTGGCCACCCACTACACTCCCATGCCTGACGCACTGCGAGCCGAACTGCTCGGCCTGTGCGCCAGCGGCCCGGATGAAATCGCCCGGGCCGCGATAGCCGAACATGAGTGGGCGACCCTCGCCGCCCGTGGCGTCAACGCCCTCCTCGCCCACCAGTCGCTCACCCCCGAATCGATTCGTGCCATCGGCAGCCATGGCCAAACCATCCGCCATGAACCGGCCCGCGGCTTCACGGTACAGATCGGCAACCCGGCGCTGCTGGCCGAACTGACCGGGATCAGCGTCGTCAGTGATTTCCGCCGGCGTGACGTGGCAGCCGGCGGCCAGGGCGCACCGCTGGTACCCGCCTTCCATGAGGCTCTGTTCGAGGAGCGCAGTGCAAATTGCGCGGTACTGAATATTGGCGGCTTCAGCAACCTGAGCCTGATCGAACCGAACAAGCCGGTGTCAGGCTTCGACTGCGGCCCTGGGAACGTGCTGCTGGATGCCTGGATTCAAGACCAGCGCGGCGAGACCTACGATCGCAACGGCCAGTGGGCCGCCAGCGGCCAGGTCGAACCGCAGTTGCTGCAGGCGCTGCTGGGCGACCCCTTCTTCCAGACCACCGGCCCCAAGAGCACCGGACGGGAAGTCTTCAATCTGAACTGGCTGAAGCAACACCTGGGGCGCCTGCCGACCTACAACGCCGAGAACGTGCAAGCCACACTGCTCGAACTCACCGCACAGAGCATCATCGAGTCGCTGACCCATGCCCAGACAGGCACCGAGCAGTTGCTGGTCTGTGGTGGCGGCGCCCATAACGCGGCACTGATGGCACGGCTGGGCCAACTGCTGCCCGAAGCCAAAGTCGCCAGCACCGCAACCCACGGCGTAGATCCCGACTGGGTCGAGGCCATGGCCTTCGCCTGGCTCGCCCACTGCTGCCTGGAGGGCATCCCGACCAACCGCCCCAGTGTGACCGGCGCGCGCGGCTTGCGGGTGCTGGGCGCGATCTACCCGGCCTGAGCCCCACAAGGCAAAACGCCGCGAAGATTCGCGGCGTTGAGATCAGGCGCTTGAAGACCCGTCAGATCGAGAACGACGAACCGCAACCACAGGTGGTGGTGGCGTTCGGGTTCTTGATCACGAACCGCGAACCTTCCAGACCCTCCTGGTAATCCACTTCCGCACCGGCCAGGTACTGGAAGCTCATCGGATCGACCACCAGGCTGACGCCTTCGCGCTCGACGATGGTGTCGTCCTCGGCCACATCCTCGTCGAAGGTGAAGCCGTACTGAAACCCTGAACAACCGCCGCCCGTCACGAATACGCGCAGCTTCAAGCGATCATTACCCTCTTCATCGACCAGGCTCTTCACCTTGTGCGCGGCACCCTGGGTGAATAGCAAAGCCGTGGGGGTGAAGGATTCGACGCTCATGTTGACTATCTCCCGGCGTTACGCCGCCATAATGCGTGATGACGTGCATTATCCGCTTCTCCTAGAAAAGCGGTCAACTATTGTTATGGTATATCAATAAACCCATTACACGAGGCACCATGCAAAAAGGCCCGCATGGCGGGCCTTTCCGGTGAATCGCAAGATGCGGTTATGGCAGCATGCCGGCATGGGACAGGCCCAGGCGCTCATCCAGGCCGAACAGGATGTTCAGGTTCTGTACCGCCTGGCCCGAAGCGCCCTTGACCAGGTTGTCGATCACCGACAGCACGACCACCAGGTCGCCGTCCTGCGGACGGTGCACGGCAATCCGGCACACGTTCGCACCACGCACGCTACGGGTTTCCGGATGGCTGCCAGCCGGCATCACGTCAACGAACGGCTCGTTGGCATAACGCTTCTCGAACAGCGCCTGCAGGTCGACGGAGCGGTCCGCCACAGTCGCGTACAGAGTGGAGTGAATGCCGCGAATCATCGGTGTCAGGTGCGGCACGAAGGTCAGGCCGACGTCCTTGCCGGCGGCACGACGCAGGCCCTGACGGATTTCCGGCAGGTGGCGGTGCCCCTTGACCGCGTAGGCCTTGAGGCTTTCCGAGGTTTCGGAATACAGCGAACCGACGCTGGCACCACGACCGGCACCGCTGACACCGGACTTGCAGTCGGCGATCAGCCGCGAAGCGTCGGCCAGGCCGGCTTCCAGCAATGGCAGGAAGCCCAGTTGCGTGGCGGTGGGGTAGCAACCCGGTACAGCGATCAGCCGAGCCTGGCGGATCTTCTCGCGGTTCACTTCCGGCAGGCCATAGACCGCCTCGTCCAGCAGCGCCGGCGCACCGTGCGGTTGGCCATACCACTTGGCCCATTCATCGGCGTCCTGCAGACGGAAGTCGGCGGACAGGTCGATGACCCTGGTCCCGGCGGACAGCAGTTCGCCGGCCAGGGCATGGGCGACGCCGTGAGGCGTGGCGAAGAACACCACATCGCAGGCGCCCAGGGTCTTGACGTCCGGCACGCTGAACTTGAGGCCATCGTAGTGACCGCGCAGGTTCGGATACATGTCGGCCACGGCCACTCCGGCCTCGGATCGGGAAGTGATGACCACCACCTCTGCCTGCGGATGCTGTGCCAACAGACGCAGCAATTCGACACCGGTGTAACCCGTGCCGCCGACGATACCGACCTTCACCATGACCTGCCCCTCAACGAACCCACTGGAAAGCCCTCGATAATAGGGCCCGCGCAGGCCTGCGACAACCGTCAAGGTGACGTGCGGAGGCTCGAGACTCTACTATTTGTTCCACCGTGAACCTGGAAATCAAAAAAATGCTCTATCTCTGGCTCAAAGCCTTGCACATCGTCAGCGTCGTCTGCTGGTTTGCCGGCCTGTTCTACCTCCCGCGCCTGTTCGTCTACCACGCCCAGAGCGAGGACAGTATCAGCAAGGAACGCTTCAGCGTCATGGAGCGCAAGCTGTACCGCGGCATCATGGGCCCGGCGATGATCGCCACGCTGATCTTCGGCGGCGCGCTGATCAGCCTCAACCCCGCTGCCTACTTCACCCAGGGTGGCTGGATGCACGCCAAGCTGACGCTGGTGGTGCTGCTGATCGGTTATCACCACATGTGCGGCGCCCAGGTGAAGCGCTTTGCCCGTGGCGAGAACACCCGCAGTCATGTCTTTTATCGCTGGTTCAATGAAGTACCGGTTGTGATATTGCTGGCTATCGTAATTCTGGTCGTGGTCAGACCGTTCTAAGCCAATAAGCCGTCACTCCCGGAGTACCGCCCATGTCGCTGCCCGTCCTGCTCGAACAACGCCTGCGCCTGCCCGTCGTGGCGGCGCCGATGTTCCTGATTTCCAACCCGCAACTGGTCCTGGCCTGCTGCCGCAACGGCGTGGTCGGCAGCTTCCCGGCCCTCAACCAGCGTGAAAGCAGCGGTTTCAAGGCCTGGCTGGAGGAAATCGAAAGCGGCCTGGCGGAACTGGACAATCCGGCGCCCTACGCCGTCAACCTGATCGTGCACCACAGCAACCCGCGCCTGCAGGCCGACCTGCAGATCTGCATCGAACACCAGGTGCCGATCGTCATCACCAGCCTGGGTGCGGTCAAGGAAGTGGTCGACGCGGTGCACAGCTACGGTGGCCTGGTTTTCCATGACGTGACGACCCGTCGTCACGCCGAGAAGGCCGCCGAGGCCGGTGTCGACGGCCTGATTGCGGTCGCCGCCGGCGCCGGCGGGCATGCCGGCACCTGGAGCCCGTTCGCGCTGATCGCCGAAATCCGCCAGTTCTTCGACAAGACCCTGCTGCTGTCCGGCTGCCTGAACCATGGCCACGAGATTCTCGCCGCGCAGTTGCTGGGCGCGGACCTGGCCTATCTCGGCACCCGCTTCATCGGCACCACGGAAAGCCATGCGCCCGAGGCCTACAAGCAGATGCTGCTGAAGTCGCATGCCGCCGACATCGTGCACACCGCCGCCGTTTCGGGCGTCCCGGCCAGCTTCATGCGCCAGAGCCTGGAAAACGCCGGTTTCGACCTTGCCGCCCTGCAGGGCAAGGGCGAAGTCGACTTCGGCAGCAAGCTCAAGCCGCTCAATGACGAAGCCAAGGCCTGGAAAACCGTCTGGTCCGCCGGTCAGGGCGTTGGCGAGATCAACGACCTGCCGAGCATCGACCAACTGATCGCACGACTCGACGACGAGTACCGCCAGGCGCAATCCCGGGCGGCGCAACTGTCAGGACACTGGCCCCGCCCGTGAGCCCGCTGTGGCCTGCAAGTATCTTGCGGGCCTACACTAGGCGCCATCCATCAGTATCGAGACAGGGACGCCCAATGAGCAACACCCGCTTCAAGATCGTATTCGATGGCACCTTGCTGCCCGGCGTGGAACAGACCACCGCACAATTCAACCTTGCCGAACTGTTCAAGAGCGACATGACTTCCGTGGAAAAGCTCTTCAACGGTCACCCCATTGCGCTCAAGCGCGACCTTTCGGCCACCGAGGCGCAAAGCTATCTCCAAGCCCTGCGCAACACCGGGATCGACGCACGGATCGTCGAGGAAACACCGAGCGTCGAACTGAGCCTGGCGGATGTCAACGAGCTGCCCGCCAGCGTGCCGCCTCCCGCAGCCGGCGAACCGCAGTCACGGTACGTTCCACCTCCAGAGAACAACCCGTCGCACTCACCCTACGCGCCACCTGCCGCCCAGGTTGGAGATACGCTGCCCACCTTCGGGCCGCTGAAGGTGTTCAGCCTCAATGGCCGGATCGGACGATTGCGGTATCTGGCGTGGAGCATGACGGCAGCACTCGTGACCTTCGTTCTGCTGATGCTGCTGACCACCATCCTCAGAGGCTCGGCGATCGTTGGCGGCCTGGTCGTGGTGGTTGCCGCCGCTTTTTACCTGCTCCTGACCATCCAGATCGCCGTACAACGCCTGCACGATATCGGCTGGTCCGGCTGGCTCTGGCTGCTCATGCTGGTGCCCCTCATCGGCTACGTGTTTCCCTTCATCCTGCTGTTCTGCCCAGGCAACGCCTCGGCCAACCGGTACGGCGCTCCGCCGCCGCCCAACAGCACATCGGTCAAGGTGCTCTCGATTCTGGCAAGTATCTTCGTCTTCCTGATCAGCCTGACCGTCGTACTGGGAGCCGCCAGCATCAGGAACATCTAGGCCAGCCAGGCCAAGAGCAGCGCCAAGCAACCGTGGCCCCTGTAGACTATCGGCAAAATAAACAGCGCTGACCTTGCGACCTCCCTGTCCCGAGGCCCGGCGCCGTTGCCATGGAGAATTGCATGACCCGTTACGCCCTGATCACCGGCGCTTCCAGCGGTATCGGCCTGGCCCTGGCCGAAGCCCTGGCGCGCCGCGGTCGCAACCTGATCCTGGTTGCCCGTCAACGTGATCGGCTGGAAAGCATTGCCATCGAACTGACCCAACGCTTCGGCGTCGAGGTGCTGTTCCGCGCCTGCGACCTGGGCGAACCGCTGCGTCTGTCCGGCTTCCTGCTGGAGCTGGAGGAAGGCGCGCACCAGATCGATCTGCTGGTCAATTGCGCCGGTATCGGCACCAGCGGCCCGTTCCTGGCCCAGGACTGGGGTACCGAGCAGGACCTGATCGAAGTGAACATCCTCGCCCTCACCCGCCTGTGCCATTCCCTCGGCAACCTGATGGCGATCCAGGGCGGCGGGCAGATCCTCAACGTCGCCTCGATCGCCGCCTTCCACCCGGCGCCATGGATGAGCAGCTACTACGCCAGCAAGGCTTACGTCCTGCACTTCAGCGAAGGCCTGCGCGAAGAGTTGAAAAAAACCGGGATCAAGGTCTCGGTGCTCTGCCCCGGCCTGACCCGCACCGCCTTCTTCGATACCGCCCAGTTGCAAGCCGACAAGCTCAAGCAGAGCAAGCTGATGATGAGCCCCGAGGAAGTCGCGCTCTACACGGTACGCGCCCTGGACAAGAATCGCGCGATCATCATCCCCGGCTGGCGCAATCGCTGGCTCACCCGCCTGCCGCGCCTGGGCAGCCGCTGGATGGTGCGCAAACTGGCCGGCCTGATTACCCGGGCATACTGCCCACGCTGACACTTGAACTCGCGGGCCGCAGCAGACAGACTCCGGCCCATCCCTACGCAAATGGAGAAACAGTTGTGGATACTCTGTTCACCAAGATCATCAACCGGGAGATACCCGCGAAGATCATCTACGAAGACGACCAGGTCCTGGCGTTCCACGATATTGCCCCGCAGGCACCGGTGCATTTCCTGGTGATCCCGAAGAAGCCGATTCGCACCCTCAATGACCTGACCGAGGACGACAAGGCACTGGCCGGGCATATCCTGTTCACCGCCCAGCGTCTGGCGCTGGAGCTGGGCTGCGAGGAAGGCTTCCGCGTGGTGATGAACTGCAACGAGAAAGGTGGCCAGACGGTCTACCACATCCACATGCATGTGCTGGGTCAGCGCCAGATGAACTGGCCTCCGGGCTGATACGCCTCCTTGTTGGAGCAGGTTTGCCGGCAAAGATGATCGCAAGATCGGTACAAGGCTTGCCGGCCTGTTCGCGGGCAAGCCCTGCTCCTGCCGGGAATGCGTGAGCGGCTCGATCATGGCGGGAGCCGGCTTGCTGGCGACAGGGATCGCCAGTCCACACAAACCCTTCCGCTGCCCGGCCATCCAGCCGATGACCCAGCTCAAACCTTCCGCCCCGGATTGCGGTAAACTGCAGACCGAGATTCCTCCGGAGGTCAGCATGACTACCCAACGTCACTACTCGCCGATTGACCGCCTGCTGCTGCAGGCCGACGCCGCCATGCGCACCCTGCTCCCGTTCAGCGGCCAGCCGTATCGCCCATCGCCGGCCATCGTCCAGCCCGAAGCGCAGATGAGCGAGGAGGATACCCGCCATGTCGCCGGACTGATGCGGATCAACCACACCGGTGAAGTCTGTGCCCAGGCGCTGTACCAGGGCCAGGCCCTGACCGCCAAGCTGCCCCACGTACGCGAAGCCATGGAGCATGCGGCCGAGGAAGAAATCGACCACCTGGCCTGGTGCGAGCAACGTATCCGCCAGCTGGGCAGCAGCCCGAGCGTGCTGAATCCGTTGTTCTATGGCCTGTCCTTCGGAATTGGCGCGGTGGCCGGGCTGATCAGCGACAAGGTCAGCCTCGGGTTCGTCGCGGCGACCGAAGACCAGGTCTGCAAGCACCTGAACGAACATCTGGAACAACTGCCCGCCGAAGACGAAAAATCCCGGGCGATTCTCGAACAGATGCGCATCGACGAGGAACACCATGCCGAGTCGGCGCTCGATGCCGGCGGTTTCCGCTTCCCGGCGCCGGTGAAGTTCGGCATGAGCCTGCTGGCCAAGGTGATGACCAAGAGCACCTACCGCATCTGAACCGGCGGGTCATAGGCGGGGCTGCGACCGCTTATCAGAACGGATCCGCTCCTACAAACAGCGCAAGCCTGCCCAGGGCATCAGCCGAGCTCGACGATCTCGTAGTCATGGCTGATGGCCACACCTGCGGCACCGAGCATGATCGAAGCCGAGCAGTACTTCTCGGCCGACAGCTCGATCGCCCGCTTGACCTGCGATTCCTTCAGGCCCCGCCCCTTGACCACGAAATGCAGGTGGATCCTGGTGAACACCTTCGGATCTTCGGTCGCACGCTCGGCTTCAAGGAACGCTTCGCAGCTCTCGACCGGCTGGCGCGCCTTCTTCAGGATGCTGACCACGTCGAAGTTGCTGCAGCCACCCAGGCCCAGCAGCACCATTTCCATGGGACGTACACCCAGGTTGCGGCCACCACTTTCCGGCGGGCCATCCATCACCACCACGTGTCCGCTACCCGACTCTCCGAGGAACATGGCTTCGCCAGCCCATTGGATGCGTGCCTTCATCGCCAAGACTCCACTGATTAAAAAGGTCGCCAGCTTAGCACAGCACCCTGTGGACTCAGGCGACGACCGGTTGGTCGGTCCATTAAATTCCACCATCTCGACACCGCGTGTCTGGTAAGCTGACGCCAAATCGCTGGCGTTATGCCAGCTTTTTGGCTACGCCTAAAAAAACCAAACCAAACCGTGCAGTCTTTTCCAGGATACAAACATGGTTGCTCTGGCTTCCGCTTCCCCCTCCAAGATCAAGAACCTCGACAAACTGCTGATGCACTGCCAGCGTCGTCGCTACCAGGCCAAGAGCAACATCATCTGCGCCGGTGATCGTTCGCAGACCCTGTTCTTCATCGTCAAGGGCTCGGTCACCATCCTCATCGAAGACGATGACGGCCGGGAAATGATCATCGCCTATCTCAATGCCGGGGATTTCTTCGGTGAGCTGGGGCTGTTCGAGCAGGCGGGGGTCGAACAGGAGCGCAGCGCCTGGGTACGCGCCAAGGTCGAGTGCGAGGTGGCGGAAATCAGCTATGCCAAGTTCCGCGAACTGGCCCAGCAGGACCCGGACATCCTCTATGCCCTCAGCGGACAGATGGCACAGCGCCTGCGCAACACCACCCGCAAGGTCGGCGACCTGGCCTTTTTCGACGTGACCGGGCGCGTCGCCCGCTGCCTGCTGGACCTGTGCAAGCAGCCGGATGCCATGACCCACCCGGACGGCATGCAGATCAAGATCACCCGCCAGGAAATCGGCCGGATCGTCGGCTGCTCGCGGGAAATGGTCGGCCGAGTGCTCAAGGATCTCGAAGAGCAGAACCTCGTACACGTCAAGGGCAAGACCATGGTGGTCTTCGGTACCCGCTAGGCGTCGAGCAGACCTGCCAGCAGTTGCTGGTACGAACCGGCCAGCCGCTCAAGGAACAGCGGGGCCGGATAGACCTCATGCAGGGCGACATGGCTCGCAGCACGCACCCGCTGCTCCAGGCTGCACGCCTGATAGAACAGATTGACCGCCGCCACCATCGACTCACGTTCGTCGTCGATCAGCATCGCACCATGCACCAATCCCACCGGACGCGTTCCGCCCCGGCTCTGCCGCCAACGCTGAGCAGTGCCGACCAGCTTGCGCCCATTGAGGTTGACGTTGTACCGACCATCGCAGAACGCTCCCTCGATCTCCCCCAAGGAAGCGACACCCCCCAGTTCGTCCAGCGCCTCGCAAATGGGCTGACACAGGCGCAGGTAACCGGTTTCGATGCGGTTCTGGTCACCCTCGCTGCGCGGTGGCGCATAGACCAGGGCAATGTTCACCGTCGACGAGGACTGCGGCACCGGTTCACCACCGGTCTCTCGCAACAGGACCGGCCAACCGCTGGCCGCCAGCGCCTCACAGGCCGCGTCAAAACCCGGCAACCGATTCAGCCGCCGCGGCATGACCAGGGCACGATCACTGGGCTGCCACAACAACAGCCCCCAGTCCCGCTCGCCGGCACAGACTTCGGCCAGCAGATCCTGTTCGGCACGCAGGCCGGCTTCGACGGTAAGGGCTACAGGCAGGGTCATGGCAAAAAGATCCGTTTAGTCAGGCCATGAAAAAGCCGGCAATGCCGGCTTGTTCGAACAACAGGTTTCAATCGAGGGTGGAACCGGTGATCACCGGCGTCCCGCGCTCCGGGAAGAACAGCCGCTGCAGTTCATCACCCGGGTTCTGCGCACGCATGAACGCTTCGCCGACCAGGAACGAGTACACCTGGCTGATTTCCATCAGCTCGACATCGGCCCGGTTGAGAATTCCACTCTCGGTGACCACCAGACGGTCACGCGGCACCATCGGCAACAGGTCGAGGGTGGTTTCCAGGCTGACGTCGAAGGTGTGCAGGTTGCGGTTGTTGATACCGATCAGCGGTGTGTCCAGATGCTTCAGTGCCCGCTCCAGCTCGGCGGCGTCATGGGACTCCACCAGCACGTCGAGCCCGACAGCCTTGGCCACCGAGGCCAGTTCGGCCATCTGCCCGTCTTCCAGTGCGGCGACGATCAGCAGGATGCAATCGGCGCCCATGGCCCGGGCCTCGACGATCTGGTACGGATCGACCATGAAGTCCTTGCGGATGACCGGCAGCTTGCAGGCCGCACGGGCCTGTTGCAGGTACAGGTCCGAGCCCTGGAAATAATCCACGTCGGTCAGCACCGACAGGCAGGTCGCCCCACCCTTCTCGTAGCTGCTGGCTATTTCCGCCGGGATGAAATGCTCGCGAATCACTCCCTTGCTCGGCGAAGCCTTCTTGATTTCGGCAATGACCGCCGGATGCTTGCGCTTGGCCTGGTCAAGCAGCGCCTGGGCAAAACCGCGAGGAGCATCGGCGGCTCGAGCCAGGTTCTCAAGCTCAGCCAGACTCAGGCGCGCACTGCGCTCGGCAACCTCCTCGGCCTTGCGGGCGAGGATCTTCTCCAGAACGGTTGGCACACTCATGCTTCATTCTCCTGCTTGAATACCGCGGTGAACGCGCCCAGCTCCTCGAGTTTTTCCCGGGCAAGGCCGGTATGCAGCGCATCATGGGCCAGGGCTACGCCTTCCTTGAGGCTGCTGGCCAGATCGGCGGCATACAGCGCGGCACCGGCGTTGAGCACGATCATTTCCGCAGCTTTCTGGCCGTTCTCGGTCTTGCGGCGCCCCAGTGCATCGCGGATCAACGCCAACGACGCCGCCGGGCTGTCCACCACCAGGCCAAACAGACTCTGACTCTTTATACCCAAGTCTTCGGGCTGAACCCAATACTCGGTTATTGCACCATTTTTCAGTTCGGCAACGTAGGTCGGTGCCGCCAGGCTGAATTCATCCAGGCCGTCCTGGGAATGCACCACCAGCACGTGCTTGCTGCCCAGCCGATGCAGGACTTCCGCCAGTGGCCGGCAGAGCGCCTGGGTGAACACGCCCACCACCTGGTGCTTCACGCCAGCCGGATTCGTAAGCGGGCCAAGCATGTTGAACAGGGTGCGCAGGCCCAGGTCGCGACGCGGGCCTGCGGCGTACTTCATCGCACTGTGGTGGGTCTGGGCGAACATGAAACCGATACCGACGTTATCGATGCAACGCGCCACCTGGACCGGCGTCAGGTTCAGATAGACACCGGCCGACTCCAGCAGGTCGGCACTGCCGCTCTTGCCCGACACCGCCCGGTTGCCATGCTTGGCGACAGTACCGCCAGCCGCTGCGACGACGAAGGCCGACGCGGTGGAAACGTTGAAGATGTTGGCACCATCACCGCCGGTACCGACCACGTCGACCACACCGTCGAGGCTCTGCAGTTCGACCTTGTCCGCCAGCTCGCGCATGACCGAAACCGCACCGACGATCTCGTCGATGCTTTCGCTCTTCATGCGCATGGCCATCATGAAGGCGCCAATCTGCGCCTCGGTGCACTGCCCGGTCATGATCTCACGCATGACATCGCGCATTTCTTCGGTGCTCAGGTCCAAGTGGCCGACGATACGGCTCAGGGCTGTCTTGATATCCATGAAAACTCCTTAGCGCACGCCGCCGGTCTGTTTGAGGAAGTTGGCGAACAGCTGGTGTCCCTGCTCGGAGAGAATCGACTCGGGGTGGAACTGTACCCCCTCGATGTTCAGCGTCTTGTGACGCAGGCCCATGATCTCGTCGACCGAGCCGTCTTCCAGCCGGGTCCAGGCGGTCAGCTCCAGGCACTCGGGCAGGGTCTCGCGCTTGACGATCAACGAGTGGTAGCGGGTAACGGTCAACGGCAGGTTCAGGCCCTCGAATACCCCCTTGCCTTCGTGGTACAGCGGACTGGTCTTGCCGTGCATCACCTGACGGGCACGCACCACATCGCCGCCAAAGGCCTGGCCGATGGACTGGTGGCCGAGGCAGACGCCGAGAATCGGCAGTTTGCCGGCGAAATGCCGGATGGCCTCCAGGGAAATGCCCGCCTCGGTCGGCGTGCAAGGGCCAGGCGAGACCACGATGCGCTCGGGCTTGAGGTCTTCGATTTCAGCCACGGTCAGTTCGTCGTTACGTACGACCTTGACGTCCGCGCCCAGCTCACCGAGGTATTGCACGACGTTGTAGGTAAACGAGTCGTAGTTATCGATCATCAGCAACATGACAAAGGGTTCCTCAGGCGTCGGACGCGGGGGTTTGTTCAGCAAGGGCGACCGCGCGGAACATCGCGCGACGCTTGTTCAGCGTTTCTTCCCATTCCAGCGCCGGCACCGAGTCGGCGACGATGCCGCCACCGGCCTGCACATGCAGTTCGCCGTCCTTGATCACCGCGGTACGAATGGCAATCGCGGTGTCCATGTTGCCGTTCCAGGCGTAGTAGCCGACCGCGCCGCCATACACGCCGCGCTTGACCGGCTCCAGTTCGTCGATGATTTCCATGGCGCGGATCTTCGGTGCGCCGGACAAGGTCCCTGCCGGCAGGATCGCCCGCAGCGCGTCCATGGACGTCAGGCCGCTCTTGAGCTGGCCGGTGACGTTGGAAACGATGTGCATCACGTTGGAGTAACGCTCGATTACCATCTTCTCGGTGAGTTTCACCGAACCGATCTCGGAAACCCGGCCGGTATCGTTGCGCCCCAGGTCGATCAGCATCAGGTGCTCGGCGATCTCCTTTTCATCCGACAGCAGGTCGTCTTCCAGTGCCCGGTCGGCGTCCTCGGTGGCACCGCGCGGGCGGGTGCCGGCGATCGGCCGCACGGTGATCAGGTTGTCCTCGACCCGCACCAGCACTTCCGGCGAACTGCCGACCACATGGAAATCGCCGAAGTTGAAGAAGTACATGTACGGCGTCGGGTTGAAGCAGCGCAGCGCCCGGTACAGGTCGATGGGCGCAGCCTTGAAGTCGATCGACATGCGCTGCGACGGCACCACCTGCATGCAGTCGCCGGCCAGGATGTATTCCTTGATGGTATCGACCGCACGCTCGTAGTCACCCTGGGTAAAACTGGAGCGGAACAGCGGATCGGCCGCCGGTGGACGATCGAGTGCCAGCCCGCGCCGCGGCGTGATCGGCTGGCGCAGTTGCTCGAGCAACTGCTGCAGGCGCGCCTGGCCCTGTTCGTAGGCGTTGTCCTGCGCCGGGTCGGCGAGGACGATGGCGTGCATCTTGCCGGCCAGGTTGTCGAACACCACCACCGCATCGGAGACCATCAGCAGGATGTCCGGCACACCCAATGGATCGGGGTTCGGGCACTGGCCCAGGCGCTTCTCCACGTAGCGTACGCAGTCATAGCCGAAGTAGCCCACCAGGCCGCCGTTGAAACGCGGCAGTCCAGGGATGGTCGGAACGTTGTAGCGCGCCTTGAACGCCTCGACGAAGGCCAGCGGATCATCGGCCTCGCAGGCTTCGATCTCGACGCCGTCGTGGGTCACGCGGATCTGGTGATCATGCACCCGCAGCACGGTGCGGCATGGCAGGCCGATGATCGAGTAGCGGCCCCACTTCTCGCCGCCCTGCACCGATTCGAGCAGGTAGGAGTTGGGCTGGTCGGCCAGTTTCAGGTAGATCGACAACGGCGTATCGAAGTCGGCCAGGGTTTCGCAGGCAAGCGGGATGCGGTTGTAGCCGGCAGCGGCCAAACGCAGGAATTCTTCGCGGGTCATCATGTGCCTCGTGGCTTGAGGTTCAAACGGTCAGGTATGCAAACGCGCCGCACGGAGCGGCCAGATAAATGTCAGGCGCGCCAACGCCAACGGGCCAAGGCCTTGATGACTTTCATCCAGAGTTTGCGAGTGACCACCACGATGGCGTTTCCAGGAGGGGATTGATTACAGTCCGCCGACATTAGCTCAGCGCCGCCCTCCAGGCAACCGGGAATCAGTGCGCGCAGATCATCGATGACCAGCGCCGGCTGCTCTTCGGCGATCGGCCGGCCATGGTTGTAGCCATAGCTGAGGGCCACGCAGGCGACTCCGGCGGCCCTGGCGGCCTGCACATCGCTGCGCGAATCGCCGACGAACAGGCTCTGCGATGCCGGGATGCCGGCCATTTTCATGACATGGAAGAGCGCCGCCGGATCGGGCTTGCGCTGTGGCAGGGTGTCGCCGCCAATGATCCAGCGGAAGAAGCGCCCCAACTGCATCTCGTCGAGCAGGGGCGCGACGAAACGTTCGGGCTTGTTGGTGATCAGGGCCATTTCCACACCCTGCTTCTGCATCCAGCGCAGGGTTTCCCGGACACCGGGGTAGACCGTGGTCCGGTCATGGCCGCCATCATAGGCCGCCATGAACAGCTCCAGGCCCTGCTCGGCGTCGCTTTCGCTCACAGCCGAGTGATCGAGGCCACCGGCCAGGGCCCGACGCACCAGCACCGGGGCGCCGTTGCCGACCCATTCGCGCACCGCTTCCAGGCCGGCAGCGGGCCGGCCCAGGGCGAGCAGCATCTTGTCGACGGCGGCCGCCAGGTCCGGTACCGAATCGATCAGCGTACCATCCAGATCGAACATCACCAGCTTGGGCAGCCCACCCGCAAAGAGCTGCTCGAAGGCACTCATGATCGGGCCAGCGCCAGCTCGGCGCGCATCTTCTGGATGACGTCGCGGTAATCCGGAGCGTTGAAGATCGCCGAGCCGGCGACGAAGGTGTCAGCTCCGGCCTCGGCGATTTCGCGGATGTTGTTCACGTTCACCCCACCGTCGATCTCCAGGCGGATATCACGGCCGCAGGCATCGATCAGCGCCCGTGCCTCGCGCAGCTTGTCGAGGGTCCCGGGAATGAACTTCTGCCCACCGAAGCCCGGGTTGACGCTCATCAGCAGGACCATGTCGACCTTGTCCATCACGTACTTGAGCACATCCAGCGGCGTGGCCGGGTTGAACACCAGGCCAGCCTTGCAACCACCATCGCGGATCAGTTGCAGGGAGCGGTCGACATGCAGGGTGGCTTCGGGATGGAAGGTGATATAGGTCGCACCGGCCTCGATGAAGTCGCCGATGATGCGATCCACCGGGCTGACCATCAGGTGCGCGTCGATCGGCGCGGTAATGCCGTACTTGCGCAGCGCCGCGCAGACCATCGGGCCGATGGTCAGGTTGGGGACGTAGTGGTTGTCCATGACATCGAAGTGCACGATGTCGGCGCCGGCGGCGAGAACGTTGTCCACTTCCTCACCCAGACGGGCGAAGTCGGCGGAAAGAATCGACGGAGCAATTGCGAAGGGCTGCATGACGCACCTTTTTGAGCGGAATCACGGTGGCGCGCATTGTATACCTCATGTTTCGCCAAACGCACCGTGACCGCGATAATTGGCCGCACATGCAGCAGGCTCTTTTCCTACGACTTTAGTCGCCCTCGCAGCGGTTTCCCCCGTATTTACGGACACCCTCCTTAGGAGCCGGCTCTGGCGATAGCGCCCTTGCCATCGCCCGAGATATCACTGGATGGCCGCCTTCGGCGGATCGCCAGCCAGCCGGTTTCAGGCCTGGGTCGTACGCAGCTTCTCGCTGCGCCCGCGCAACCATTCCAGGGTCAGCAGCAGGATCACCGAGAAGGCGATCAGCAAGGTCGCGGCTGCGGCGATGGTCGGGCTGAGGTTTTCGCGGATACCGCTGAACATCTGCCGTGGCAGCGTCGCCTGTTCGGGGCCGGCGAGAAACAGCGTCACCACCACCTCGTCGAAGGAGGTGGCAAAGGCGAACAGCGCCCCGGAAATCACCCCCGGTGCAATCAGCGGCAGGGTCACCCGGCGGAACGTCGTCAGCGGCGATGCCCCCAGGCTGGCCGCAGCACGTACCAGGTTGTGGTTGAAGCCCTGCAGGGTCGCCGAGACGGTGATGATCACGAACGGCACACCCAGCACCGCATGCACCACGATCAGCGAGGAAAAGCTGTTGCCCAGCCCCAGTGGCGCAAAGAACAGGTAGCTGGCGACGCCGATGATCACCACCGGCACCACCATCGGCGAAATCACCAGGGCCATCACCAGCGGCTTGCCGGGGAAGTTGCCACGGGTCAGGCCGATGGCCGCCAGGGTACCGAAGACCATCGCCAGCACCGTCGCCGCCGGAGCGACGATGATGCTGTTCTTCAGGGCGCGCATCCACTCGGCGGAGGCGAAGAAATCCTGGTACCAGTGCAGCGAGAAACCTTGCAGCGGATACACCAGGAAACTGCCGGCATTGAACGACAGCGGAACGATCACCAGTACCGGCAGGACCAGGAACAACAGGATCAACCCGCACAGGATGCGCAAGCTATAGAACCAGACCCGCTCGACGGGCGACATGTATGGACTGAGCATTTCGATTCTCTCCTTAACCCAGGCTCAGGCGGCTGGCGCCCACCAGCCGGCTGTAGATCAGGTACAGCAGCACGGTCGCCAGCAGCAGCAGGCCGCCCAACGCCGTCGCCATGCCCCAGTTGATGCTGGTGTTGGTGTAGAAGGCGACGAAATAGCTGACCATCTGATCGTTCGGGCTGCCCAACAGCGCGGGGGTGATGTAGTAGCCGATCGCCAGGATGAACACCAGCAGGCAACCGGCGCCGACACCGGCATAGGTCTGCGGGAAGTACACCCGCCAGAAGCTGGCGAACGGGTGGCAGCCCAGGGAGATCGCCGCCCGCATGTAGGTCGGCGAGATACCTTTCATCACGCTGTAGATCGGCAGAATCATGAACGGCAGCAGGATGTGGACCATGGAGATGTAGACCCCGGTACGGTTGAACACCAGTTCCAGCGGCTTGTCGATCACCCCCATGGCCATCAGCGCGCTGTTGATCAGGCCGCCCGACTGCAGCAGCACGATCCACGCCGCCACCCGCACCAGGATGGAGGTCCAGAACGGCAGCAGCACGAGAATCATCAGCAGGTTGCTCTTGCGTGCCGGCAGGTTCGCCAGCAGGTAGGCCAGCGGATAGGCCAGGACCAGACAGACCGCGGTGATCACCAGGCCCATCCAGAACGTGCGGGCAAAGATATCGAGATAGATGGCCTGGTCAGGGGTGGCCGCGGCCAGTTCGTCGAGGTCGTCGATGCGATGATCGACGGCCGCCAGCAGGTAATAGGGGGTGACACTACTGGTATTGCGCCGGATCGCCTGCCAGTAAGCCGGATCGCCCCAACGTTCATCGAGGGCTTCCAGGGCTTCCTTGTAGGAGGCCGGTTCAGTCTTGAACGGCAGGGAGCGGGCAGTCTTGGTCAGCAGGCTGCGGTAGCCGGCCAGCTCCATGTTCAGGCGCTTGGACAAGTCGCCCAGGTTCTGATTCTTGCGGGCCTCACCCAGCTCTTCGCCAAGGGCCTTGTAGGCTGCCTCTCCAGGCAGGCCCTTGCCATCCCAGGCCGACACGGCTGCCACGGTACGCGGCAGGGCGCTGATCACCTCGGGGTTGCCGACGCTCTTGTAGAGCAGCGCGACGATAGGCACCAGGAACACCAGCAGCAGGAACAGCACCAGCGGCGCGATCAAGGCCTGGGCCTTCCAGCGGTTGACCCGCTCGGCGCGTGCCAGGCGCTGCTTCAGGGTGGGACTGGTCCCCTCGTTCAGAGGAACGGTGATGGCCATGACGAACTCCGGAAAATTTTTATTGTTACTGACGCATACCGACACCCGATGTGGCGCCTGTAGGAGCGCGGCTTGCCCGCGAATAGGCCCTTGAGGCCGCTAAAAGCTTCGCGGGCAAGCCACGCTCCTACAGGTCAAGGCCAGCAGCATTGGCGGCGCTTGAACGGACGCCGCCGCCAGCAAGCCGGCTCCCACAAAGGGCTGTGGTGTATTACTTGGCCGCCCAGGCGTTGAAGCGCTGCTCCAGTTGCTCGCCGTTGTCAGCCCAGAAGCTGACGTCGATCTGCACCTGGTTGGCGATGTTTTCCGGCGTCGTCGGCATATCCTTGAGGATGTCCTTGGCCAGCAACGGTACCGCCTGGGTGTTGGCCGGGCCGTAGGCGATGTTCTCCGAGTAGGTCTTCTGCTGCTGCGGCATCACCGAGAAGGCGATGAACTTCTTCGCCACGTCGGCACGTGCCTTGTCCAGGCCCTTCGGAATGGCCCAGGCATCGAAGTCGTAGATACCGCCGTTCCACACCACCTTCAGGTTGCTTTCCTTCTGCACCGCGGCGATCCGGCCGTTGTAGGCCGAGCTCATCACCACGTCGCCCGAAGCGAGGTACTGCGGTGGCTGGGCACCGGCTTCCCACCACTGGATGTAGGGCTTGAGTTCATCGAGCTTCTTGAAGGCGCGATCCTGGCCATCCTTGCCGGCCAGCACCTTGTAGACGTCCTTCGGCGCAACGCCGTCAGCCATCAGGGCGAATTCCAGGGTGTACTTGGCACCCTTGCGCAGGCCGCGCTTGCCCGGGAATTTCTTGGTGTCCCAGAAATCGGCCCAGCTGGTTGGCGCGGAAGCGAGCTTGTCGGCGTTGTAGGCCAGTACGGTCGACCAGACGAAGAAGCCTACGCCGCATGGCTGGATGGCACCCTTGACGTAGTCTTCGGTCTTGCCGAACAGCGCCGGGTCCAGTTGCTCGAACATGTCTTCGTCACAGCCGCGGGACAGTTCCGGCGACTCGACTTCGACCAGGTCCCAGGACACGCTCTTGGTGTCGACCATGGCCTTGACCTTGGCCATCTCGCCGTTGTACTCGCCGGCGACGATCTTGCCGTTGCCCGCCTGAGCCTCCCAAGGGGCATAGAACGCCTTGACCTGGGCCGCCTTGTTCGCGCCACCAAAGGACACCACGGTCAGGTCGGTCGCCGCCATGGCATTTGCCGCGCACATCAGCCCTACTGCGAGGGCACTGAATTTCAGGGATTTGAGCATTTATTCTTCTCTCCACGAGTGCAGGTTGGTGAAGCACGGGGCGATGGATTCGCCTCTTGGGGTACAGCGCTTCAGCTGGCGTCGAGCACCGGGTCCAGCGCGCGAACGTGCTCGACCTGCCAGCCAAGGGGTACGACATCACCGACCGCCAGCGCCGGGTCGAGCTCGGCGATGGGCTGTTTCACGAAGAAGTCGGTTTTGCCGCAGACTTCCAGACGCACGCGAACGTGGTCGCCCAGATAGATGAATTCGGCCACGCGCCCGGAGAAGCGGTTGACGCAGGATTCGCTGGAACCATTGAGGCTGATGCGCTCGGGGCGGATCGACAGGGTCACCGGCTCGCCGGCCTTGCCGACATTCACCGCCAGGGCCTCGACCTTCTCGCCGCGCCCCAGCTCGACCACGCAGCGATCGCCGTTGTGGCTGTGCAGGCGCCCGCTGAGGCGGTTGTTCTCGCCGATGAAGTTGGCGACGAAAGTGTTGCGCGGCTCTTCATAAAGCGTGCGCGGTGGCGCGATCTGCTGGATCTCGCCCTGATGGAACACCGCCACCCGATCGGACATGGTCAGGGCTTCGCCCTGGTCGTGGGTCACGTAGACCACGGTCACGCCGAGACGCTGGTGCAGGTGCTTGATTTCCATCTGCATGTGTTCGCGCAGTTGCTTGTCCAGCGCGCCGAGCGGCTCGTCCATCAGCACCAGTTGCGGCTCGAACACCAGTGCCCGGGCCAACGCCACCCGCTGCTGCTGGCCGCCGGACAACTGCGCCGGGTAACGCTGGGCGAACTTGTCGAGCTGGACCATGCCCAGCACACGCTTGACCCGCTCGCTGATGTCGGTCTTGCTCAGGCCGCGCACGGTCAGCGGGAACGCCAGGTTCTCGGCCACGGTCATGTGCGGGAACAGCGCATAGTTCTGGAACACCATGCCGATATCGCGCTTGTGCGGCGGCACGTTGTTGATGGAGCGCCCGGCCAGTTGGATCTCGCCGGCGGTCGGTGTTTCGAACCCGGCCAGCATCATCAGGCTGGTGGTCTTGCCGGAACCGGAGGGCCCGAGCAAGGTAAGGAATTCGCCCTTGCGAATGTCCAGGTTGAGGTCCTTGACGATCAGGTTTTCCCCATCGTAGCTCTTCTGCACGCCACGAAAGCTGACCAGGATGTCCTTGGCCCCAGCGCTTGAATCAACCTCGCTCATACCCACACCTTTTTGTTTTGACTGCCGTGGTCTAAGCCTAGTGAAGGCTGCACACAGCGCAAATCGGGGGCCGGGAGAGATTGTCCTCAGCAGTCTGGAAGAGTTGTTGTAGGGATTGCCCTACAGGGATGGCGCTATTGGATAAGCCGACAAACGGATCGCCACGGCAGGCCTTATGACATCATCCAGCCCCGACCGACAGTTGTCGCAAATGGATACGCCCACTCTTTTTTCCATCGGCGCAAGCGTCAGAGCAACTTGTGCTCCATGGCGTATTTCACCAGTTCAGCCAGGGAGGTGACGTTGAGTTTCTGCATCAGCCTGGCCTTGTGGGTACTGATGGTCTTGCTGCTCAACGCCAGTTGCTGGGCGATGTCGTTCACGTTGGCGCCCTGGGCCAGGCGCTCGAATACCGAGAATTCCCGCTCCGACAGCAAAGCGTGCAGTGGCCGGGAATCGGTCAGGCCGACCTCGAAGACCATCCGGTCGGCCAGTTCGGGGTCGATGTAGCGCCCGCCCGCCGCCACCTTGCGAATGGCGGTCAGCAACAGCGACGGATCGCTGTCCTTGGTGGCATAGCCGGCGGCGCCGATCTTCAGCGCCCGGGCGGCCATCTGCGCCTCGTCATGCATCGACAGCACCAGGATCGCCGGCGGATCGCTCAGCGCGCGAATCCGCGGAATGGCCTCCAGGCCGTTGACCCCGGGCATCGAGATATCCAGCAGCACCACCTCGCAGGGCGTATGCCGCAAGGCTTCCATCAGTTGCTCGCCATTGCTCGCCTCCCCCGCCACCTGCAGGTCCCTGGCCAGGCCGATCAACTGCTTGATGCCCTCGCGGACGATGGTGTGGTCTTCGGCTACCAGTACGCGGATCACGTCTTACTCCTGCTCGGTCAAAGGGCTTGCATGGCCTGCGGCGGGTCCAACGGTACACGAACGCTCAGCGTCGTGCCTTCGCCGACAGCGCTTTCCAGCGACAGGCTGCCGCCCAGCATCAGTACGCGCTCGCGCATGCCGACCACGCCGAACGAAGTCGGCCGGCCACTCGGGGCGACAAACCCGACACCGTCATCGCTGATGCTCAGGCACAGGTCCTGCCCGTCGATCGCCAGCGTCAGTTCCACAGTATGCGCCTGGGCATGGCGCATGACATTGGTCAGCGCCTCCTGGAGAATCCGGAACAGCCCGGTGGCCTTGGCATCGCTGAGCGCCGGCAGGTTTTCCGGAACCTGCACCAGGCACGGGATCTGCGTCCGCGCCTCGAAACGCCGCGCCTGCCATTCGATCGCCGAGGCGATACCGGCATCGAGAATCGGCGGGCGCAAGGCGGTCGCGACATCGCGCACCAGTTGGAACAATTGCGCGATCAGCTTCTTCATGCTGTTCAGGCGCTCGTTCAACCCGGGGTCCAGCTCGGCATAGGCCAGCTCGCACATGGAGGTTTCCAGCTTGAGCACCGTCAGCATCTGCCCCAGCTCATCGTGAACCTCCCGGGCGATACGGGCCTTCTCCTCCTCCCGGACACTCTCCAGGTGCGCCGACAGCTCGCGCAGTTGCTCGCGCGAACTGGCCAGTTCCAACTCGATCCGCTTGCTTTCACTGATGTCCCAGACGATACCGTCCCAGACCATCGTGCCATCCGCCAGACGGCGGGTGATGGCCTTGATCTCGGCCCAGCGCTGCCGGCCTTCGCGGGTCATGATCCGGCCCTGCCAGGACCAGTCGCTGCCGGAATCGATCGCCAGGTCCTGGACACGATGATAGTCGGCGCGGTCGTCCGGATGGACCACGCTGCGCAGGCCGACCTCCTGCCGACGCAGGGTGGCGGGCGCATGGCCCACCAGGCTCTCGCTGCCCTCGCTGATATACGGGAAGTACAGCTCGCCGGTCTGCGGCACCCGCTCCAGGCGAAATACCAGCCCCGGAACGTTGGCCGCGATCCCCTTGAGCCGGGCCTCGCTCTCCTGCAGCGCGGCCAGGGCACGGCGGCGCTCGGTGACATCGTTGAGATAGACCACCAGGTATTCGCCATCACGAAAGCGCAGGAAGCTGAGGGACACGTCGGCCGGCAGGATGCTGCCGTCGGCCCGCAGGCATTGGGTCTCGAAGCTTTGTGGCGCCTCGTCGCTGGCCCGGGCGCGCTTCCACAGGTTCAGCCAGCGGTCCATGTGCAGGTTCGGCTCAAAGTCGATCAGCGGCCGATCGAACAACGCGCCCGGGGGGTAGCCGAGCATCTCCTCGGCCGCCCGGTTGGCATAACGCACGTGGCTGTCCCAGTTGACCCAGAGAATGCCCACGGTGCTCTGGTCGATGGAAAACTGGGTCAGGCGCAAGGCCTCCTCGCTGGCCTCGCGTCGGGCCAGGTCCTCGCGGGCGGCGAGCAGGGCCTGCTCGAGGCTGCGTTGCTGGCGGCGCAACCAGAACACGATCGCCAGGCCCGCCATGAACATCACCGCCAGCAGCAGGCAAAGGTTCTGCCAGAAGCCCGGCGATGCCGACAGGCGCGGGTACTTGGGTTGCAACCAGCGCAGGTGGAGTTGATCGAGGTCCCGAGCCGGTATCGCATGCAACGCCTTCTCGACGATGCCCGCCAGTTCTGGCCAGTCACGCCGGCTGGCCACCCGCAACAGTTGCGGCAGGCCGATATCGCCGACCACCGCCAGCCCGGCGAACTCTTCCTCGCCGGACAGGCGACTGAGTTGCGCCTCATCGACCACGGCATAACGGGCCTGCTGGCTCAACAGCAGTTGCAGGGCCTGGCGCTCCGCCGGAACGCCCTGCAGGTTGAGATTGCTGTAGGTACCGCGCAGGTAATCGGCAATCGCACTGGGCATGCGCACGGCGACCCGGGTCTGGCTGTCGAGCTTTTCCAGCTCCACGGCCCCGGCGCCGTTGCGCTCGCCAACGACCAACTGCGGCACCCGCATGTACGGATCGGAGAACAGCCAGAGGCGCAGGCCGGCCGGCGTCTGGGTCAGGCCCGGGGCGAGATCGACCTCGTCCTCCTCCAGAGCCTTTTCCAACTGGGCCTGGTCGGGAAAGTTACGCCAGGTCAGCTCGACATTCATCGCCTTGGCCAGCCACTGCATCAACTCGACATTGGCCCCCGACAGGCGCTGCAGGCGTCGGTCGTACTGCGCGTAAGGCGCCTGCAGTACCAGTCCGACCCGCAGTTCCCGATGCTCGTCGAGCCAGCGGCGCTGCTCGGCGGACAAGGGCAGGCCATTGCCCGCAGGGGCCGACGCAGCCCAGGCGATCAAGGGAAGACACAGCCAGCCGATAACCCAAAGACAGCAAAAACGCATGATTCGACTCATCCACACTGACAAATACTGACCAACCCATTAGGCTGCCAGGATTACCTCTGGCCTGGAAAATCCGATGCCCCCTGTCTACCGCTCGGCACTGCCTGCGCTGTGCCTGTCGATGATCCTACCGCTTGCCGCGCCGGTCCTGGCGGCAGATCCGGCACCCGCACCGGCGAAAGACACGCCCGCCGAGAAACCGGTTGAACGCCAGTCCTTGCCCGAACGCAGCCAGGAAGACGCCACCGCCCTGGAGCGGCAACTGCCGCTACAGGAGCAACAACAGCTGCAGGCGGCCGGTGACACCTTCCTGGCCCTGTGGAAACCGGCCAACACCCCGACGCCCAGCGGTGCGGTGATCATAATCCCCGGGGCCGGTGAAACCGCTGACTGGCCCCAAGCCGTCGCGCCCTTGCGCAACCAATTGCCGGACGCCCAGTGGAGCAGCCTGAGTCTGACACTCCCGGACCTGCAAAGCGACGCCTCCCTGCCACGGGTGGTCGAAGCGCCAAAACCGGCGGAGCCGGCAGCGAGCAACAGCAAGGACGCCAGTACCACCAGCAAGCCGATCGAACAGGCGGCCAGCGCCGAAGCCGACATCCCCGACCAGGCCCCCGCCGCCACCGCCGAGGACCCGCTCAAGGGCGATGCCGAGCGGATCTTTGCCCGTTTCGATGCCGCCATTGCCTACGCTCAACAGCAGAATGCCCGCAGCATCGTGTTGCTGGGGCATGGCACCGGCGCCTACTGGGCAACCCGCTATCTGATCGAGAAAGCCTCGCCACAAGTGCAGAAGCTGGTGCTGGTGGCTGCGCAGACGCCGGCCAGCGCCAAGGCAGACCTGGCGCAACTGACGCCCGGCCTGAAAGTGGCGACCGCCGACTTCTTCTATCAGGACAAGGCGCTGGATCGCAAAGCCGCCCTGCTGCGCCTGCAAGCCAGCAAACGCCAGAAGACTTCCAGCTACACCCAGGTGGGACTGAAGGCGATCCCGGGCAACCCGGGCCAGCAACAGTTGGTCCGGCGGGTTCGTGGCTACCTGAACCCGCAGGATCAGGACAGCCAGTAACCCGCCTGCACCTCAGCGGAAGTCCCGGCGCTCGCGGATCAGCGCATAGGCCTGATGCAACTCCCGGGTTTTCTCGGTGGCTTCCTGCACCTGGGCCGGGGTCGCGCCCATCCCGGCCACCTTGTCCGGATGGTGACGACTGAGCAGGCGCCGATAAGCCCGCTTGATCTGTGCCGGCTCGCTGGTCGCGGTCACCCCGAGTACCCGCAAGGCATCCTGATAGCTGCCGGCGCTGCTCATCAGCGGCTTGCGGCTGGGCTCGTAGTCACTGGCCAGGGCCTGGACCTGCTGCGTCGTCCAGCCCAGCCACTTGCCCCAGAGCAGAATCAGCTCGCGCTCCTCCCGCCCGGCCCGACCGTCGGCCCAGACCATTCGCCAGCAGGCCCGCAGCACACCCTCGGCGGCGTGGGGCTGGGCCTTGAGGTGACGCAGGTAGCCACGCAGGCGATCCTCTCCCGACTTGCCCCGGTTGAACGCGGCAATCGCCCGCCGCTGCGCCGGTTCGCCCATGTCCAGTTGGCGCATTTCCTGACGCGCCTGCTGGATGTGCCCGTCGACCACCCGTCCATCACTCTTGGCCAGGCGCCCGAGCAGGACGAACAGCAGTTCGTCGTTGCGCAGTGCCGGTTTGCCGCCCAGGCGTTCGCGCAAGTGTGCCCAACTGTGCAACTGCAGGCGCCGATCCAGCGCCTGCCCCAACAACCCGCCCAACATGGCCCCCGGAATGCTGGCGATGGCAAAGCCCGCCCCGGCTCCAATCAGAGTCCCTGGCCACAACATATCAGTGCCTCTCTTGCAGCAGTTGCTCGACTTGGGCCAGGCGCTCCACGGTGCCGACATCCACCCACTGTCCCTGAAGGTGCTCGCCGCTCACCTGCCCTCGGGCCATGGCCTCGCGCAACAGTGGGGCCAGCTTGAACGCCCCGGCATGGCAACCGGCAAACAGTCGCGGATGCAGCACCGAGATGCCGCTGAAGGTCAGCCTGGGCAGATCCGGACGATCGTCGAACAGCCGACCGTCAAGCAGCGCAAAGTCGCCTCCGGACGGATGATGCGGCGGGTTGTCGACCATCACCAGGTGAACCAGGCCAGCCAGCGGACGGCGCAATGCCGAGAAATCATAATCGGTCCAGATATCGCCATTGACCACCAGGAAGGGCTCGTCGCCCAGCAACGGCAGCGCCCGGAAGATCCCGCCACCGGTCTCCAGCGGCTCGCCTTCCGGCGAATAGGCGATGCTCAGGCCATGACGCGAACCGTCGCCGAGGTAATCCTCGATCTGCTGGCCGAGCCAGGCATGATTGATGACGATCTCCCTGAAGCCGGCCGCCGCCAGGGCCCGCAGGTGATAGTCGATCAGCGGCACGCCGTTGGCCCGGATCAGCGGCTTGGGTGTGTGCAGGGTCAGCGGGCGCATGCGCTCGCCCTTCCCCGCCGCCAGGATCATCGCCCTCATAGCGTGGCCCCGGACGGCAGGCGCAGGCTGTCAAGCAGTTCACCCAGCTCGGCCAACTCCGGCCGGCGTGCCAGCACCGCTTCGATATAGGCGAAGAAGCGCGGCACGTCCGCCAGGTAGCGCGGCTTGCCATCGCGATGGCAGATACGGGCAAAGATACCGATCACCTTCAGGTGGCGCTGCACCCCCATCAGGTCGCTGGCCCGGTGGAACGCCTCGAAATCCGCCTGGACCGCAATGCCCTGCTGGCGAGCCCGCTCCCAGTAGCCATGCAGCCAATCGACGACCCGGGCCTCGGGCCAACTGAGAAACGCATCCTTGAACAGGCAGGTAATATCGTAGGTCACCGGGCCGTAGACTGCATCCTGAAAGTCCAGCACCCCCGGGTTGGGCTCGCTCAGCATCAGGTTGCGCGGCATGTAGTCACGGTGCACCAGCACCTTCGGCTGTGCCAGGGCACTGTCGATCAACAACGTACTGACCCGCTGCCACAGCTCCAGTTGCCGTGGGCTGAAGACGGCACCCAACTCGCGCCCCACATACCATTCGGGGAACAGCTCCAGCTCGCGCCGCAGCAGGGCGACGTCATAGCTCGGCAGATCGGCCTCCAGCGGCAGTTGCTGGAAAGCCAGCAAGGCATCGATGGCATCGGCGAACAGGGCATCGGCGTTCTCGTCGTCGATCACATCCAGATAGGTCCGGTTGCCCAGGTCGTTGAGCAGCAGAAAGCCGTTTTCCAGATCCTGAGCATAAATTTCCGGCACGTTGATGCCGGATTTCGCCAGCAAATGGGCAATATCCACGAAGGGTTTGCAGTTCTCGCGCGGCGGCGGAGCATCCATCACGATGAAGCTGCGGTCCTCGCCCTGCCAGCGGAAATACCGGCGGAAACTCGCGTCACTGCTGGCTGCGGTCAGGGTGGCGTCCGGTACGGCACCCCAGCCCCTGGCCAGGAACAGGGATGCCAGTTGCTCATCCAGCCAAACTTTCAGGTGTTGCAAGCGTAGATCTTGGTCGGGCATTACTAAGGGTCTCCGACGGCGCTAGCCGTCAAGCGGGTCATGCTTTATTATCCAGCATCTTTTTCAGACCATCGATAGGCGTGCGGCCCTTACCGCGGGCAGATGGCACGCAGGAAGCCCGGACTAATAAGATGGCATTGAAATCCCCCGCGTTTCGTAGAAAGTTTCCGTTGCTGGTCACCGGCGGTTTGCTGGCCCTGCAACCTCTGGCCACTTCGTTCGTTGTTGCTGCTGAACAGTATGACTGCTCGGCCTCGGCTTCGGGCGCCTGGAGTTGTGCGCCGAAAGCGACCACCGCCCAGTTGCCACCGCGTCCCGTGCACGACGCCGGCTCGGTCGGCGGCACCTCCCAGGCCACCGCGGACAGCAGCTCCGGCAGCGACAGCGCGCCGGCGACCAAGCTGGTCACCGAAGCCAAGGGCCGTGGTCTGAAATCCCGCAGCGCCGACTACAGCCACCTCGACTGGGTTCCCCGCGAGAAGCTGACGCCGGCCCAGTTGGCCGAGACCGGACCATACTGCTCTGGTGCCTATATCGAACCGATTCGTCCTGGCATGAATGACAAGACGAATAAAAGTGATGCGCCGACCTTCATCGGTGCCAAGGCTTCGCGTTACGAGCAGGAGCAACAGGTCGCCAGCCTGGCCGGTGACGTGGTCATGCGCCAGGGCAGCATGCAGGTCGAGGCCGACGAGGCGAACCTGTACCAGGCGGAAAACCGTGGCGAGCTGAGCGGCAACGTGCGTGTTCGCGACAACGGCGCCCTGATGGTGGGCGATCACGCGGACGTCCAGCTGGACACCGGCGAAGCCAAGGTCGACAACGCCGAATACGTGCTACACAAGTCACGCGTGCGGGGCAGCGCGCTCTACGCCAAGCGGGCCGAGAACGCGATCATCCGTCTCAAGGACGGTACGTACACCACCTGCGAACCGAGCAGCAACGCCTGGCAACTCAAGGGCAACAACATCACCCTGAACCCGGCGACCGGCTTCGGTACCGCGACCAACGTGACACTGCGGGTCAAGGACATTCCGGTCCTGTACACGCCGTATATCTACTTCCCGATCGACAACCGTCGCCAGTCCGGCTTCCTGCCGCCGAGCTTCAGTTCGGATAGCGACAACGGCTTCACCCTGGTCACACCGTACTACTTCAACCTGGCACCGAACTACGATGCCACGTTGTACCCACGCTACATGACCAAGCGCGGCTTGCTGATGGAAGGGGAATTCCGCTACCTGACCAAGTCCAGCGAAGGCCAGTTCGGCGGCGCGTACCTGAACGACGACAGCAACGATCGCTCGAAGCAGACCGACTCCGAAAAAACCCGCTACATGCTCAACTGGCAGCACAAGGGCGGCCTGGACTCGCGTATCCTGACCGAAGTCGACTACACCAAGATCAGCGACCCCTACTACTTCCAGGACCTGACCAGCGACCAGATCGGCGTCAAGGACAGCAGCAACTACGTCAACCAGCAGGCTGCCGTCAGCTACCGCGGCGACAGCTATACCGCCAAGCTGAACCTGCAGGCGTATCAGATGGCCAGCGTGTCCAACATCACGCCTTACAACCGCCTGCCGCAGATCACCTTCAACGGTGAACTGCCTTACCATCCCGAAGGTCTCGATTTCACCTACGAGACTGAAGCGGTGCGTTTTGAACGTAGCCTGGAGACCGGCAACTTTTTTGACAAGGATGGCGGGCCGTTCAACGCGGACGGTACCGTGGGCACACCACGCCTGGACACCAACGTCACCGGTCTGGCCCGCGCCAACGGTGACCGCCTGAATCTCAAGCCAGGTGTCAGCCTGCCACTTAACTGGACCTATGGCTACGTAAAGCCATCGCTCAAGTACCAGTACACCAAGTACGATCTGGACCTTGGCGCCCAGGGCAGAGAGGATCTGCTCACCAACCGTGGCAACGCTTCTGCCTTGGGTGAGAGCTACAGCAGCTCGCAAAGCCGTGGCGTGCCTATCGCCAGCATCGACAGCGGCCTGTACTTCGACCGCAACACCAGCATGTTCGGCACCAACTATCGCCAGACCCTGGAACCACGCCTGTTCTATCTCTACGTTCCAGAGAAGGACCAGAAGGACATTCCGGTTTTCGATACGGGTGAGTACAGCTTCAACTACGCCTCGCTGTTCCGCGAGAACCGTTTCTCCGGTTCGGACCGTGTCGGCGACGAGAACAAGCTGTCCCTGGGCGTGACCAGCCGCTGGATCGAGGACAACGGCTTCGAGCGCCAGCGCATCAGCGTCGGCCAGGCCCTGTACTTCAAGGACCGCGCCGTTCAATTGCCAGGTGTCGACTACCATACCCGCGCCGACGCCAAGGCCAACGTATCGCCCTACGCCCTGGAATACGCCTACCGTTTCAACCGCGACTGGCGCGCGACCGCCGACTACAACTGGGACCCGGACAGCCACAGCCCACGCTCGGGCAGTGCGATGTTCCACTACCAGCCTGAAGACAACCCGAACAAGGTCTTCAACGCCGGCTATCGCTATCGCAACGACCAGGTCATCTACAACCAGAACACCGGTCAGTGGCAGTTCGGTGGTGACTACGGCACTCCAGGCACGCCTGGCTACGTGAAGGACTACTACAAGATCCAGCAGCACGATTTCTCGGTCATCTGGCCGGTGGTGCCGCAGTGGAACGTCATCAGCCGCTGGCAGTACGACTACAACCGCAACCGCACGCTGGAAGCCTTTGGTGGTTTCGAGTATGACAACTGCTGCTGGAAACTGCGCCTGATCAACCGTTACTGGGTCAAGTATGACGAATTCAGTCAGGAAGCCCCACAGAACGAGAAAGGCGACCACGGCATCTTCCTCCAAATTGTCCTGAAGGGTCTGGGCGGCGTTCTCGGCCAGAAAGTAGAAACCTTCCTCGACAAAGGCATCCAAGGTTATCGTGAACGTGAAGATCAAGCTTTCTGATTGTCTGCGCCCGCTGATGCTGGGCGCACTGGCCCTGAGTGCCGCGGTTCACGCCGCGGTACAACCCCTGGACAACGTCGTGGCGATCGTCGACAACGACGTGATCATGCAGAGCCAACTGGACCAGCGCGTCCACGAAGTCCAGCAGAGCATTGCCAAGCGCGGCGGCGGCGTACCACCGACCAGCGTCCTGGACCAGCAGGTCCTCGACCGCCTGATCGTCGAGAACCTGCAGCTGCAGATCGGCGAACGTTCCGGCATTCGCATTTCCGATGAGGAACTGAACCAGGCCATCGGCAGCATCGCCCAGCGCAACAACATGTCGATCGACCAGTTCAAGGCCGCCCTGGCCCACGACGGCCTCTCCTACGAGGACGCCCGCGACCAGGTTCGCCGTGAAATGATCATCAGCCGCGTGCGCCAGCGCCGGGTTGCCGAGCGGGTGCAGGTGTCCGAACAGGAAGTGAAGAACTTCCTCGCCTCGGACCTGGGCAAGATGCAGCTTTCTGAAGAACTGCACCTGGCCAACATCCTGATCGCCACCCCGGACAGCGCCAGTTCGCAAGCCATCCAGGCCGCGGCGGCCCAGGCCCAGGACATCTACCGGCAGCTGAAGCAGGGTGCCGACTTCGCCCAGTTGGCGATTGCCAAGTCCGGCAGCGACAACGCCCTCGAAGGCGGTGACATGGGCTGGCGCAAGCCGGCACAACTGCCACCACCGTTCGACCAGATGTTGAGCAACCTGCCGGTAGGCGGGATCACCGAGCCAGCCCGTGCACCCGGTGGTTTCATCATCCTCAAGGTACTGGACAAGCGTGGTGGCGAGACCCAGATGCGCGACGAAGTGCATGTTCGTCACATCCTGATCAAGCCGAACGCCATCCGCAGCGAAGCCGAGACCCAGGCACTGGCCCAGAAACTCTACGAGCGCATCCAGAATGGTGAAGACTTCGCCACCCTGGCCAAGAGCTTTTCGGAAGACCCGGGTTCGGCTCTCAACGGTGGCGACCTGAACTGGATCGACCCGAAGGTACTCGTTCCCGAGTTCCAGGAAGTGATGGCCAAGACCCCGCAAGGCGTGCTGTCCAAGCCATTCAAGACCCAATACGGCTGGCACGTGCTGGAAGTCCTCGGCCGTCGCGCCACCGACAGCACCAATCAGGCTCGCGAGCAACAGGCCATGACCGTACTGCGTAACCGCAAGTACGACGAAGAGCTGCAGACCTGGCTGCGTCAGATCCGCGACGAGGCCTACGTTGAAATCAAGCTCCCTGGCGCAGACCAGGCAGCCAAGTGAAACCCAGGCGTTTTGCGCTGACCCCCGGCGAGCCGGCAGGCATCGGTCCAGACCTTTGTCTGCTGCTGGCCTCGCAGCCCCAGCCCTACCCCCTGATTGCCATTACCAGTCGTGACCTGCTCGCCGAGCGGGCCACGCAACTGGCGGTGGCCGTCGACCTGCTGGCGGTAGGGCCGGACCACTGGCCAGAGCAGCCGGCCCCCGCTGGCAGCCTCTACGTCTGGGATACGCCACTGGCCGCCCCGGTCGTGCCCGGGCAACTGGAGCAGGCCAACGCGGCCTTCGTCCTGGAAACCCTGACTCGCGCCGGCGAAGGCTGCCTCAACGGCGATTTCGCCGGCATGATCACCGCTCCGGTGCACAAGGGCGTGATCAACGACTCCGGGATCGCCTTTTCCGGGCACACGGAGTTCCTCGCCGACCTGACCCATACCCGCCAGGTGGTGATGATGCTCGCCACCCGCGGACTGCGCGTGGCGCTGGTCACCACGCACCTGCCGCTGCGCCAGGTGGCCGACGCGATTACCGACGAGCGCCTGGAGCGCGTCACGCGCATCCTGCACACCGATCTCAAGGAAAAGTTCGGCATCGCCCAGCCACGAATCCTGGTATGCGGGCTCAACCCCCATGCCGGTGAAGGTGGTCACCTGGGCCACGAAGAGATCGACGTCATCGAACCGACCCTGGAGCGTCTGCGCAGTGAGGGCATGGACTTGCGCGGCCCGCTGCCCGCCGACACTCTGTTTACCCCCAAATATCTGGAGCACTGCGACGCGGTGCTGGCGATGTACCATGATCAGGGCCTGCCCGTGCTGAAATACAAAGGTTTCGGCGCGGCAGTCAACGTGACCCTCGGCTTGCCGATCATCCGCACCTCGGTCGACCACGGCACTGCCCTGGACCTGGCCGGCAGCGGCAAAATCGACACCGGCAGCCTGCAAGTCGCCCTGGAAACCGCCTACCAGATGGCCGAGACCCGTTTATGAGCGAGCAATACCAACACCGGGCGCGCAAGCGCTTCGGCCAGAACTTCCTGCATGATGCCGGCGTGATCGATCGCATCCTGCGGGCCATCCGAGCCAAGGCCGAAGACCGCATGCTGGAAATCGGCCCGGGCCAGGGCGCCCTGACCGAAGGCCTGCTGAGCAGCGGCGCACAACTGGACGTGGTTGAACTGGACAAGGACCTGGTCCCGATCCTCAACCAGCAGTTCGCCGGCAAGCCGAACTTCCAACTGCATCAGGGCGATGCACTGAAGTTCGACTTCACCACGCTGAACGCCGCCCCCAACAGCCTGCGAGTAGTCGGCAACCTGCCCTACAACATCTCGACACCACTGATTTTCCACCTGCTGGACAATGCCAGCCTGATCCGCGACATGCACTTCATGCTGCAGAAGGAAGTCGTCGAGCGTCTGGCCGCCGGCCCCGGTGGAGGCGACTGGGGTCGCCTGTCGATCATGGTCCAGTATCACTGCCGCGTCGAACACCTGTTCAACGTCGGCCCTGGCGCTTTCAATCCGCCACCCAAGGTCGACTCGGCGATCGTCCGCCTGGTACCTCACCAGGTGCTACCGCACCCGGCCAAGGATCACCGCCTGCTGGAACGCATCGTTCGCGAAGCCTTCAACCAGCGCCGCAAGACCCTGCGCAACACGCTCAAGGCCCTGCTCAGCAGCGCCGACATCGAGGCCGCCGGCGTCGATGGCAGCCTGCGCCCGGAGCAACTGGACCTGGCCGCCTTCGTCCGCCTGGCCGACAAGCTCAGCGAACAGTCCGACAAGTCGCCTGTCACCGACTGACAGTACACCCCACCGTGACCGGGTACGGCGCCAGACAGCATATCTGGCCTACTACCCGGCACTTGGCCTAGACTGAGTGCCATCAGTCGCATCTTTCGCTTTTGCTTCCAAGGCCTCTTGCATGTCCGATCCTCGCTATCAGGTCGACGTCAGCGTCGTCACCCGGTTCCTCGCTGAACAATCCCAGCCCGAACAGAACCGCTTCGCCTTTGCCTACACCATTACCGTGCAGAACAACGGGCAGTTGCCTGCGCGCCTGCTGTCCCGACACTGGGTGATCACCGACGGTGACGGCCACGTGGAGGAGGTTCGCGGGGCCGGCGTGGTCGGCCAGCAACCGCTGATCGAAGTCGGAGAAAGCCACACCTACAGCAGTGGCACGGTCATGACCACCCAGGTCGGCAACATGCACGGCAGCTACCAGATGCTGGCCGAGGATGGTCAGCACTTCGACGCCATCATCGCGCCGTTCCGTCTTGCCGTACCCGGAGCCCTGCACTGATGGCGGTGTACGCCGTCGGCGACCTGCAAGGCTGCCTGGAACCGCTCAAGTGCCTGCTCGAACGGGTGCGCTTCGACCCTGCCTGCGATCGCCTGTGGCTGGTCGGCGACCTGGTCAACCGCGGCCCGCAGTCCCTGGAGACCCTGCGCTACCTCTATCGCATGCGCGACTCGCTGGTCTGCGTGCTCGGTAATCATGACCTGCACCTGCTGGCTGCCGCGCAGAACGTTGAACGCCTGAAGAAAAGCGACACCCTGCGCGAAGTACTCGAAGCCCCGGATGCACCGGAACTGCTCGGCTGGTTGCGCCAGCAGAAGCTGCTGCATCATGACCCGGAACGCAACGTGGCACTGGTCCATGCCGGTATTCCGCCACAGTGGTCGCTGAAAAAGGCGCTCAAACTCGCCGCGGAAGTCGAAGCGGCCCTGCGTGACGACCAGCAGTTCAGGCCCTTCCTGGCTGGCATGTACGGCAACGAACCGAACAAGTGGGACGGCGACCTGGAAGGCATCACCCGCCTGCGGGTGATCACCAACTATTTCACCCGCATGCGCTTCTGCACCGCCGAAGGCAAACTCGACCTCAAGGGCAAGGAAGGCGCCGACACCGCGCCGGCCGGCTACGCGCCCTGGTTCAGCTTCAGGGAGCGCAGGACCCAGGGGCTGAAGATCATCTTCGGTCATTGGGCCGCACTCGAAGGCCAATGCGACGTGCCGGACATCTTCGCCCTCGACACCGGTTGTGTCTGGGGCAGTGCCATGACCCTGATGAACGTCGACACCGGCGAGCGCCTGAGCTGCAAGTGCGACAGCCAGGGCGGCGTCGCACCACCGCCGACCCTGGCCGAGCGATTCCGCGCCTGGCTCTATCGCTGACTCTACGACCTACAAGCCCCCGACCGGAGCCAACCATGAGCGAATTCAAACGCATCCCTCCCGAACAAGCCCAGGCCCTGCGCGAGCAAGGTGCCGTGGTCGTCGACATCCGCGATCCGCAGGCATTCGCCCTGCAGCACATCGCGGGCGCGAAACACCTGGACAATCACTCACTGCACGACTTCATCACCAACGCCGATCTGGATAAGCCGCTGGTGGTGTGCTGCTACCACGGCAATTCCAGCCAGAGTGCGGCAGCCTACCTGGCGGGCCAGGGTTTCTCCGAGGTCTACAGCCTGGATGGCGGCTTCGAACTGTGGCGTACGACCTATCCTTCGGAAATCGCTCAAGATATTTCCGAATAATTTTTTTCTTCCGCTCAAGCCCGCACGAACCGCGGGCTAGAGCATTTCCTGACGAACGGTAAAGCGCAACTAATTGCGCATCCCGCCTTGACCTCCCCGATTCCGAACTATCCTTAAGCGCGAGGCCATCCAAATCAGGGGAGAGCCGGTACACCGGCGTACGGGTCATCGGTAGTAATTTTCAAGGCCACCGCCGCCTTGAAGGTGTTCTGGGGGGTAAACGGCAACGGCTTCACCGTTGCATGCCAGCACTTGACTGACTGATCCGGCACCGGCTCCAAGTATCGAGCGAGGTGACGTCATGAGCATATTCAGCCATTTCCAACAACGCTTCGAATCCACACGGCAGGAAGAACTCACGCTGCAGGAGTATCTTGAGCTGTGCAAAAAGGATCGCAGCGCCTACGCCTCGGCAGCCGAGAGGATGCTACTGGCAATCGGCGAACCCGAACTGCTGGATACGTCCACCAACTCACGGTTGTCGCGCATCTTCTCCAACAAGGTGATCCGTCGCTATCCGGCCTTTGAAGACTTCCATGGGATGGAGGAATGCATCGACCAGATCGTTTCGTATTTCCGCCACGCCGCCCAGGGCCTGGAAGAGAAGAAACAGATCCTCTATCTGCTCGGTCCGGTGGGGGGTGGTAAATCCTCCCTGGCGGAAAAGCTGAAACAACTGATCGAGAAGGTGCCCTTCTACGCCATCAAGGGCTCGCCGGTGTTCGAGTCGCCACTGGGCCTGTTCAACGCCACGGAGGACGGCGCGATCCTCGAGGAAGACTTCGGCATTCCGCGGCGCTACCTGAACACCATCATGTCGCCCTGGGCGACCAAGCGCCTGGCCGAGTTCGGCGGCGACATCAGCCAGTTCCGCGTGGTCAAGCTCTACCCTTCGATCCTCAACCAGATCGCCGTGGCCAAGACCGAGCCCGGTGACGAGAACAACCAGGACATTTCCGCGCTGGTGGGCAAGGTCGATATCCGCAAGCTGGAGGAATTCCCGCAGAACGACGCCGACGCCTACAGCTACTCAGGCGCCCTGTGCCGGGCCAACCAGGGCCTGATGGAGTTCGTCGAGATGTTCAAGGCACCGATCAAGGTGCTGCACCCATTGCTGACCGCCACCCAGGAAGGCAACTACAACAGCACCGAAGGCCTGGGGGCGATTCCCTTCACCGGCGTACTGCTGGCGCACTCCAACGAATCGGAATGGCACACCTTCCGCAACAACAAGAACAACGAGGCGTTCATCGACCGGATCTACATCGTCAAGGTCCCGTACTGCCTGCGGGTCAGCGACGAAGTGAAGATCTACGACAAGCTGCTGCACAACAGTTCGCTGTCCAAGGCGCACTGCGCGCCCGACACCCTGCGGATGCTCGCCCAGTTCACCGTGCTCTCGCGCCTCAAGGAGCCGGAAAACTCGAACATCTACTCGAAAATGCGCGTCTACGACGGGGAAAACCTCAAGGACACCGATCCCAAGGCCAAGTCGATCCAGGAATACCGCGACGCGGCTGGCGTCGATGAAGGCATGAACGGCCTGTCGACCCGCTTCGCGTTCAAGATCCTGTCCAAGGTCTTCAACTTCGACCCCCATGAGATCGCCGCCAACCCGGTACACCTGCTGTATGTGCTCGAACAGCAGATCGAACAGGAACAGTTCCAGGCCGAAACCCGCGAACGCTACCTGCGCTACCTCAAGGAATACCTGGCGCCGCGCTACATCGAGTTCATCGGCAAGGAAATCCAGACTGCCTACCTGGAATCCTACAGCGAATACGGCCAGAACATTTTCGATCGCTACGTGCTGTACGCCGACTTCTGGATCCAGGACCAGGAATACCGCGATCCGGAAACCGGCGAGATCCTCAATCGCGTCGCGCTCAACGAGGAACTGGAAAAGATCGAGAAACCGGCCGGCATCAGCAATCCGAAGGATTTCCGCAACGAAATCGTCAACTTCGTACTGCGCGCCCGGGCCAACAACAACGGCAAGAATCCGACCTGGCTCAGCTACGAGAAGCTGCGGGTGGTGATCGAGAAGAAAATGTTCTCCAACACCGAGGATCTGCTGCCGGTCATCAGCTTCAACGCCAAGGCCAGCAAGGAGGATCAACAGAAACACAACGACTTCGTCACACGCATGGTCGAACGCGGCTACACCGACAAACAGGTACGCCTGCTCTCCGAGTGGTACCTGCGGGTTCGCAAGTCGCAGTAACGGCAGCTGCAAGCGCCAGGCTGCAGGTCGTCGACACGTCCACCGGCGTGTCCGCGGTCCGCGCAGCCAACCGCTTGTCCCCGAGTTTCCAGCCCGGTGCTGGAAGCCTGTAACTTGAAGCTGCCCGGAGGGCTCCACCATGAGCTATGTGATCGACCGACGCCTCAATGGCAAGAACAAGAGCACGGTGAACCGCCAGCGCTTCCTGCGGCGTTACCGTGACCACATCAAGAAAGCGGTCGAGGAGGCCGTGAGCCGCCGTTCCATCACCGACATGGAACACGGCGAACAGATCAGCATTCCCGGTCGCGACATCGACGAGCCGGTGCTCCACCATGGGCGCGGCGGCAAGCAGACCGTGGTCCATCCCGGCAACAAGGAATTCACCACCGGCGAACACATTCCCAGGCCACAGGGCGGAGGCGGCGGACGCGGTCCCGGCAAGGCCGGCAACTCCGGCGAAGGGATGGATGAGTTCGTCTTCCAGATCACCCAGGAGGAATTCCTCGAATTCATGTTCGAGGACCTGGAACTGCCGAACCTGGTCAAGCGCAACCTCACCGGCACCGACACCTACAAGACCGTCCGCGCCGGGATCAGCAACGAGGGCAACCCCTCGCGCATCAACATCATCCGCACCCTGCGCTCGGCCCATGCCCGACGCATCGCCCTGTCCGGCAGCAGCCGGGCGAAACTCAAGGAGGCCAAGGCCGAACTGGAGCGACTGAAACGCGAAGAACCGGACAACTTCGGCGATATCCAGGAAATCGAGGCGGAAATCGAACGACTCAGCGCGCGCATTCACCGTGTGCCGTTCCTCGACACGTTCGACCTCAAGTACAACCTGCTGGTCAAGCAACCCAACCCCAGCTCCAAGGCCGTGATGTTCTGCCTGATGGACGTGTCCGGCTCGATGACCCAGGCGACCAAGGACATCGCCAAGCGCTTCTTCATCCTGCTGTACCTGTTCCTCAAGCGTAACTACGACAAGATCGAAGTGGTGTTCATCCGCCATCACACCAGCGCCCGGGAGGTCGACGAGGAGGAGTTCTTCTACTCGCGGGAAACCGGCGGCACCATCGTCTCCAGCGCCCTGAAGCTGATGCAGGAGATCATGGCCGAACGCTATCCAACCAACGAATGGAACATCTATGCCGCCCAGGCCTCCGACGGCGACAACTGGAACGATGATTCGCCGATCTGCCGCGACATCCTGATCAACCAGATCATGCCGTTCGTGCAGTACTACACTTATGTAGAGATCACCCCGCGCGAACACCAGGCCCTGTGGTACGAGTACGAACGCATCAGCGAAGCGTTCAGCGATACGTTTGCCCAGCAGCAGCTGGTATCGGCCGCCGATATCTATCCGGTCTTCCGTGAACTCTTCCAGCGCAGGTTAGTGACATGACCTCCAGAGAGCAGAAACAGCCCAAGCGCCAACCCATTTCCACCGGCTCGGAATGGACCTTCGAACTGATCCAGGCCTACGACCGCGAAATCAGCCGTATCGCCGAGCGCTACGCCCTGGACACCTACCCCAACCAGATCGAGGTGATCACCGCCGAGCAGATGATGGATGCCTATGCCTCGGTGGGGATGCCCCTGGGCTATCACCACTGGTCCTACGGCAAGCACTTCCTCAGCACCGAGAAGTCCTACAGCCGCGGCCAGATGGGCCTGGCCTACGAGATCGTGATCAATTCCGACCCCTGCATCGCCTACCTGATGGAGGAAAACACCATCTGCATGCAGGCGCTGGTGGTCGCGCACGCCTGCTACGGCCACAACAGCTTCTTCAAGGGCAACTACCTGTTCCGTACCTGGACCGATGCCAGCTCGATCATCGACTATCTGGTTTTCGCCAAGCAGTACATCACCCAGTGCGAGGAACGCCACGGTATCGACGCCGTCGAGGACCTGCTCGACTCCTGCCACGCCCTGATGAACTACGGCGTCGACCGCTACAAGCGCCCCTACCCGATCTCCGCGGAGGAGGAACGGCGTCGGCAGAAGGAGCGTGAAGAACACCTGCAGAAACAGATCAACGACCTGTGGCGAACCATTCCCAAGGGCGCGGACAAGCTCAGCGAGAAGGACACCGCCCGCTTCCCCTCCGAACCCCAGGAGAACATTCTCTATTTCATCGAGAAACACGCGCCGCTGCTGGAACCCTGGCAGCGGGAAATCGTGCGGATCGTGCGCAAGATCGCCCAGTACTTCTATCCGCAGCGCCAGACCCAGGTGATGAACGAAGGCTGGGCGACGTTCTGGCACTACACCCTGATGAACGATCTCTACGACGAAGGCCTGGTCACCGACGGCTTCATGATGGAATTCCTCGCCTCCCATACCAGCGTGGTGTTCCAGCCCGGCTTCGACAGCCCCTACTACAGCGGGATCAACCCTTATGCCCTGGGCTTCGCGATGTACCGCGACATCCGCCGGATGTGCGAGGAACCCACCGAAGAAGACCGCCGCTGGTTCCCCGAGCTGGCGGGCAGCGACTGGTTGTCGAGCATCAAGTTCGCCATGAGCAGCTTCAAGGACGAGAGTTTCATCCTGCAGTACCTGTCGCCCAAGGTGATCCGCGACCTGAAGCTGTTCAGCATTCTCGACGACGATCAACGCGACGACCTGCTGGTACCGGCCATCCACGACGAAAGCGGCTACCGGACCATCCGCGAAACCCTGGCCGCCCAGTACAACCTGGGCAACCGCGAGCCCAACGTGCAGATCTGGAGCATCGACCGCCGCGGCGACCGTTCGCTCACCCTGCGCCACCAGCAACACAACCGCAAACCCCTGGGCGACTCGACCGAGGAGGTACTCAAGCATCTGCATCGCCTGTGGGGCTTCGACATCCACCTGGAAACCCTGCAGGGCGACCAGATCATGAAGACCCATCACGTTCCCCCCAAAGGCGAACACGGCGAAAGCGAGTACGGTCGACTCGACCTGGCCGTGATTCACCTCTGAGTTGCAGACACCTCCGTTGGCGGACAACACAGGTTATCCTGTCCGGCTAACGGAGGTTTTTCATGCAGATCTATAAAGTCGGCGGTGCGGTACGTGATCGCCTGCTGGGCCGCGCGGTCACCGATATCGACTGGGTCGTGGTCGGTGCCACCAGTGAAGAGATGCTCGCCAGGGGCTTTCGCCCGGTCGGAGCGGACTTCCCGGTGTTTCTCCACCCCAAAAGCGGCGAGGAATACGCCCTGGCCCGCACCGAACGCAAGAGCGGGCGCGGCTACGGCGGTTTCACCTTCCATGCCAGTCCCGAGGTCACCCTCGAAGAGGACCTGATCCGTCGCGACCTGACGATCAACGCCATGGCCGAAGACGACCACGGCAACCTGACCGACCCCTACCACGGCCAGCAGGATCTCGAAAATCGCGTATTGCGGCACGTTTCCCCGGCATTCGCCGAAGACCCCCTGCGCGTATTGCGCGTTGCCCGCTTTGCCGCCCGTTATGCCGGCCTCGGGTTCACGGTGGCGCCACAGACGCTCGCACTGATGCGTCAGTTGGCGGAGTCGGGCGAACTGGAGGCGCTGACACCGGAGCGCAGCTGGAAGGAAATCTCCCGGGCCCTGATGGAGGAACAGCCTCAGGTATTCATCCAGGTACTGCGCGAATGTGGCGCCCTGGCAGTGCTGTTTCCCGAGATAGAGGCCCTCTTTGGTGTCCCGCAGCCAGCCGCCCACCATCCGGAGATCGATACGGGTCGGCACACCCTGAGCGTGCTGGAACAGGCCGCCCGCCACCAGCAACCCCTGACCGTACGCTGGGCCTGCCTGCTGCATGACCTGGGCAAGGGTCTCACCCCCGAGGAGGAATGGCCGAGGCACATTGCCCACGAAGCCAGGGGGCTTGCTCTGATCAAGGCCATCAACGAGCGCTACAAGGTGCCCCGCGATTGCCAGGAGCTGGCCTTGCTGGTGGGTGAGTATCACACCCACGGCCATCGCGCTCTCGAACTGAAAGCCTCGACCCTGCTGGAGCTACTGCAGAGTTTCGATGTCTATCGTCGGCCGCAACGCTTCGAGGAATTCATCGCCGCCTGTGAAATGGATGCCCGCGGGCGCCAGGGGCTGGAACAGCGGGATTATCCGCAGGCCGCCTACCTGCGCGGCGCGGCGCAGGCGGCCAAGGCCGTCGCGGTTCAGCCGCTGATCGAAAAGGGCTACAAGGGACCGGCACTCGGCGAGGCGCTGCGCCGCGAGCGCCTGACCGCCCTCAAGGCCTACAAGGAGAAAAACACGACCGCCCGTTGAGGAACATGGTCCGATGTGGGAGCGGGCTTGCCCGCGAAGCTCTGCGCTATATCAAGGACGTCGCACCGGCAAGCCAGCTCCCACAGGCTGACGAGCCTTGGGCTCAGGCCGATGCCGCCAGCAACGCGGCCGGTGTCAGTTGCTCGCCGCGCCATTCGAACGCAACGGGAGCCAGCACCTGATCGATCCGCGCCTCGCGCCACAACGTCGCAAAACTCTTCCCGGCTTCGGGATGCAGCTTTTGCGGCGCAATCAGCGACAATGGCCACAATACGAATGCATTTTTCAGGATTTCGGCACGCGGCAGGATCAGCCCGTCGAAATTCCCTACCTGCTCGCCATACAGCAGGACATCGATATCCAGCGGCAAGCCTTTGCGATCCGGCGCATAACGGCCGTTGTCGGCCTCGATGAACTTCAGTCGACGATCCAGCTCCATCAACGGCAGATCGGTCAGGGCCGACACCACCAGGTTGAAGAACGGTCCGCTCCTGATCCCCACCGGCTGGCTCTCGAACACCGCCGAGCAGCGGATATCCTGCAGAAACCCGGCAAGGGCATCCAGACCGGCGCACAAATGGGTTTCGCGCTCGATGTTGCTGCCGAGCCCGAGATAAACCTGAGTTAGCGACATCCGCGCTCGATCTCCACGCCCACGCCCCTGGCGGCCGCAACCGCCCCCGGCTTGGTCAACTTGAGGTGCAGCCAGGGAATCTGGAACTCGCTCATGAGCACTTCGGCCAGGCGCTCGGCAAAGGTTTCCACCAACTGGAACTGCGACTGCTCGGCAAACGCCTGGATCCGCGTCGACACGCTGGCGTAGTCGAGCGCCAGGGTCAGGTCATCCCCTGCCGCAGCTGGGCGGTTGTCCCAGGCGAAACTGAGGTCAAGACGCAGGCATTGCCTGATGCCGCGCTCCCAGTCGTAGGCCCCGATCACCGTGTCGACTTCCAGGCCCTCGATAAACACTCTGTCCAAGCACTCTTCTCCGCAGCACGACAAGGGCGCAATGCGCCGTTAGAATCAGGGCGTCCTCGCCCGGAATAGTTAGCATGTTTTGGTTACTGGCGATCCTCGCCTACCTGCTCGGCTCTCTGTCCTTCGCCATTTTGCTCAGCCGCCTGACCGGTACGCCCGATCCGCGAATGAGTGGTTCGGGCAATGCCGGCGCCACCAACATGCTGCGCCTGGCCGGCAAGAAACTGGCGATCCTGACGCTACTCGGCGACCTGCTCAAAGGCCTGCTGCCGGTACTGATCGCCGGGCTAGCCGGCATGACGCTGCAACAACAGGCCTGGATCGGCGTCTGCGCCGTTCTTGGCCACCTGTTTCCCCTCTATTTCCGCTTTCGCGGCGGCAAGGGGGTGGCGACAGCGGCCGGCATGCTGCTGGGGCTCTACCCTCCAGCGGCCCTGCTGGCCATCGCCACCTGGATCCTGACCTTCTACCTCACCCGCACCAGCTCGCTGGCCGCCTTGATCGCCACACCGCTGACCCTGCCGCTGCTGGCCTGGCAGGAGCCGGCGGCGCTGTTGCCGATGAGCGTACTGACCGGGCTGATCGTATGGCGCCACCGTGGCAATCTACGCGACCTTTTCGCCGGCCGCGAACGGCATTTCTAGATATTGCCCGTGAAAGCCGAGCCACAGCGCCTCAAAGTGGCGGCAACTGCTCCATCGGCCAACGCGCCTGTACGCTGATCGCCAGGCTTTCATGCTGCCCGGCCTGCAGACGCTGGCAGCCGGCAAAGGCAATCATCGCGCCGTTATCGGTGCAGAACCTCGGGCGTGCATAGAACACCTCGCCCTTCAGGTCGCCGAGCATTTTTTCCAGGGACTCGCGCAAGGCCTTGTTGGCACTGACGCCACCGGCGATCACCAGACGCTTCATGCCGGTCTGCTTCAACGCCCGCTTGCACTTGAAGGTCAGAGTCTCCACCACTGCCTGCTGGAAGGCCAGCGAGATGTCGCAACGGGTTTGCTCACCGTCGTCTCCAGCGCTGACGCACTGCTGCCAGGTATTGAGGGCAAAGGTCTTCAGGCCGCTGAAGCTGAACTCCAGGCCCGGACGGTCGCACATCGGCCGCGGGAACACGAAGCGCCCGGGCACACCCTGTTCGGCCAACCGGGCGATTTCCGGGCCGCCCGGATAATTCAGGCCGATCAGCTTGGCGGTCTTGTCGAAGGCTTCGCCGGCGGCATCGTCCAGGCTTTCGCCCAGCACGCTGTACTGGCCAATACCCTCGACCTGCACCAACTGCGTGTGCCCGCCAGAGACCAGCAGGGCGACGAAAGGAAACTCCGGTGGCTGCTCCTCGAGCATGGGCGCCAGCAGATGACCTTCCATATGGTGCACGCCCAACGCCGGGATATCCCAGGCGAAAGCCAGGGCCTGGGCGCACGAGGCGCCGACCAGCAAGGCGCCGACCAACCCTGGGCCGGCGGTATAGGCGATCGCATCGATCTCGGTCGGTGCACAGTCGGCCTCGGCCAGCACCTGGCGGATCAGCGGCAGCATGCGCTTGACGTGATCGCGGGAAGCCAGTTCCGGCACCACGCCACCATAGGCCCGGTGCAGGTCGATCTGGCTGAACAGCGCGTCGGCCAGAAGGCCGCGCTCACTGTCGTACAGCGCGACGCCGGTCTCGTCGCAGGAGGTTTCTAATCCCAGTACTAGCATGGGTTTGCGCCCTGAGGCTGAATTCGAAGGCGCGCATGATAGTCGTCCCCCCCCAGCTCCGACCAGCGGTTTTCGATCAGAGGCTTTGCATTCCGCGTCCCGAGGGGTTAACATCCGCAACCCTTAAAAACCGATGATCTCCAGTGCGCTTTTGCCTGAGGACGTCGACCCCGGTAATGAATGAAGGTAGCTCTGGATGCCAGCCGTCAAAGTTAAAGAGAACGAACCCTTCGACGTAGCTCTGCGTCGTTTCAAGCGCTCCTGCGAAAAAGCCGGTGTTCTGGCTGAAGTTCGTAGCCGCGAATTTTACGAGAAGCCAACTTCCGAGCGTAAGCGCAAGGCAGCTGCTGCTGTCAAGCGTCACGCCAAGAAAGTTCAGCGCGAACAGCGCCGCGCCGTTCGTCTGTACTAATACACAGACGTTCGCTGCAAGCTTCTGCCAAGCCCGGCCCTCAGCCGGGCTAATGGCATTTGCGGATATCGCTTGATGCTTCACCGTCAAAGCCGCCGATGCGGCCCAGACGAACCCGCTTCACCACGTCAGAACTGGCTTATAGCCAGCGGTGCACGTCTTTACTGACGAGCCTAACAAGGCTACCGGCGAGCACACCCTTTCCAGCTTGCGGCAAATCCGTGGTCACCTTGACCTCCAGCGGGCCCGACAGCGACATTGTACAAATCGAAATTCGACAGGCCGCCCGATTCAAGATCAGCCGGTTTCGACAGATACATTTCCCGACGATGCTTGAGCAGACGACGAACGGTCGCGCAGCCAACAGGCCTGCATGCCTCACGTCGACAGGCCCTTTCGGGATCTCCCAGCAGCGCAGTGACAACGAGAACGCCATGGCCGGGCTGATACCCCAGAGCTTCATTGACGACCTTCTGAACCGTACCGACATCGTCGATGTGGTCAGCTCGCGCGTGCAACTGAAAAAGGCCGGCAAGAACTACACCGCCTGCTGTCCTTTCCACAAGGAAAAGACTCCGTCCTTCAGCGTCAGCCCGGACAAGCAGTTCTACTATTGCTTCGGCTGCGGCGCGGGGGGCAATGCCCTCGGCTTCATCATGGACCACGACAACCTGGACTTCCCCCAGGCTGTCGAGGAGCTGGCGAAAGCTGCCGGCATGGAAGTCCCCCGCGAGGAAAGGGACAACGGCCGCGGGCGCAAGCCACGCCAACCGACCGACTCGCCGCTCTATCCGCTGCTGACCGCGGCCGCCGAATTCTACCGCCAGGCGCTCAAGAGCCATCCGGCGCGCAAGGCTGCCGTCGATTACCTCAAGGGCCGCGGCCTGACCGGCGAAATTGCCCGCGACTTCGGCCTGGGTTTCGCCCCGCCGGGCTGGGACAACCTGTTCAAGCACCTGTCCAGCGACACGCTGCAGCAGAAGGCCATGATCGACGCCGGCCTGCTGATCGAGAACGCCGAAACCGGCAAGCGCTACGACCGCTTCCGCGACCGCGTGATGTTCCCTATCCGCGACACCCGCGGCCGCATCATCGCCTTCGGCGGCCGGGTGCTCGGCGACGACAAGCCCAAGTACCTGAACTCGCCGGAAACCCCGGTGTTCCACAAGGGCCAGGAACTCTACGGCCTGTACGAAGCGCGCAAGAACAACCGCAACCTCGACGAGATCATCGTCGTCGAGGGCTACATGGACGTCATCGCCCTGGCCCAGCAGGGCCTGCGCAACGCCGTGGCCACCCTGGGCACCGCGACCAGCGAAGAGCACATGAAACGCCTGTTCCGGGTGGTGCCCAGCGTGCTGTTCTGCTTCGACGGCGACCAGGCCGGCCGCAATGCCGCCTGGCGCGCGCTCGAGGCCACCCTGAGCAGCCTGCAGGACGGCCGGCGCGCGCGCTTTCTGTTCCTGCCGGAAGGCGAAGACCCGGATACCCTGATCCGCGCCGAAGGCACCGACGCCTTCCGTGCCCGGATCAACCAGCATGCGCAGCCCCTGGCCGACTACTTCTTCCAGCAATTGACGGAAGAGGCAGACCCACGCTCGCTGGAGGGCAAGGCCCACATGGCCACCCTCGCCGCCCCGCTGATCGACAAGGTGCCAGGCGCCAACCTGCGCATCCTGATGCGCCAGCGGCTGACGGAAATCACCGGCCTGAGCAGCGAAACGGTCAGCCAACTGGCGCAAAGCGCGCCAGCACCGATGCCGGGTGCCTACGACCCGGGCATCGACTACGGCTTCACTCCGGACTACTCGGACCACCCGGACTATTCGGATTACCACCAGCCGCAGGAGGCCTACGTGCCCCAGCAGCAGGAGTGGACGCCGAAGAAATCCGCTGGCGGTGGCAAGAAGTGGGAAAAGAAACCCTGGGACAAGAACGGCAAGCGTGGCGGCGATCGCGACCAGCCACACCCACCCAGGGTCCCGGCACCGGTGGAGCCGCCGATCCAGGCCGCGGTGCGCACGCTCATTCACTACCCGCAACTGGCCGGCAAGGTCGAGACCGCCGGTCACTTCGCCGATGAAGACAACAGCACGACCCAGTTGCTGGTGGCCCTGCTCGAGGCCTTGCAGAAGAATCCTCAGCTAAGCTCCATTCAGATGCTTTCGCGCTGGCACGGCACCGAACAGGGCCGATTGCTGACCCGTCTGGCGGAAAAGGAGTGGCTGATCGACGGAGAAAACCTTGAACAACAGTTTTTCGACACCATAACTAGCTTGTCAGCCCGCCAGCGCGAGCGAAAGCTGGAACAACTTCTCAGGAAATCGCGACAGAGCGAGTTGAGCGCCGAGGAGAAATCCCTGCTGCTCGAATTGCTCAAACGCGATGTTCCTGCATCAAACCCGACCTCAACTGGCGCGTGAGGTCATAGCTCAGGTATAATCCTCGGCTTGTTTTTTGCCCGCCAAGACCTTCAGTGGATAGGGTGTTATGTCCGGAAAAGCGCAACAGCAGTCTCGCCTCAAAGAGTTGATCAGCCGTGGTCGTGAGCAGGGTTACCTGACTTACGCGGAGGTCAACGACCACCTGCCGGAGGATATTTCAGATCCGGAACAGGTGGAAGACATCATCCGCATGATCAACGACATGGGGATCAACGTATTCGAGAGTGCTCCGGATGCGGATGCCCTTTTGTTGGCCGAAGCCGATACCGACGAAGCCGCTGCCGAAGAAGCAGCTGCGGCGCTCGCGGCTGTGGAAACCGACATCGGTCGCACTACCGACCCGGTGCGCATGTACATGCGCGAAATGGGCACGGTGGAGCTGCTCACACGTGAAGGCGAAATCGAAATCGCCAAGCGTATCGAAGAGGGCATCCGTGAAGTCATGAGTGCCATCGCGCACTTCCCTGGCACGGTTGAATACATCCTCGACGAGTACAATCGCGTCACCAGCGAAGGTGGCCGCCTGTCCGACGTTCTCAGCGGCTACATCGACCCGGACGACGGCACCGCGCCGCCTGCCGCCGAAGTTCCGCCACCGGTCGATGCCAAGTCCGGCAAGGACGACGGCGACGACGACGAAGACGAAGAATCCGAAAGCGGTGACGACGAGGAAGAGGCCGAAAGCGGTCCGGACCCGGTCGTTGCGGCACAGCGTTTCGGCGCCGTCGCCGAGCAGATGGAAATCACCCGCAAGGCGCTGAAGAAGCACGGCCGCCACAACAAGGCGGCCATCGCCGAACTGTTGATCCTGGCCGACCTGTTCATGCCGATCAAGCTGGTGCCCAAGCAGTTCGAGATCCTGGTCGAGCGCGTTCGCAGCGCCCTGGATCGCCTGCGTCAGCAGGAACGCGCCATCATGCAGCTGTGCGTGCGTGATGCCCGCATGCCGCGCGCCGATTTCCTGCGCCAGTTCCCTGGCAACGAAATCGACGAGAGCTGGAGCGATGCCCTGGCCAAGGGCAAGGCCAAGTACGCCGAAGCCATCGGCCGCCTGCAGCCGGACATCATCCGTTGCCAGCAGAAGCTGACCGCACTCGAGGCCGAAACCGGCCTGACGATCGCCGAGATCAAGGAAATCAACCGTCGCATGTCGATCGGTGAGGCCAAGGCCCGCCGCGCGAAGAAAGAGATGGTTGAAGCCAACCTGCGTCTGGTGATCTCCATCGCCAAGAAGTACACCAACCGCGGCCTGCAATTCCTCGACCTGATCCAGGAAGGCAACATCGGCCTGATGAAGGCGGTGGACAAGTTCGAATACCGTCGTGGCTACAAGTTCTCGACCTATGCCACCTGGTGGATTCGTCAGGCGATCACTCGCTCGATCGCCGACCAGGCCCGCACCATCCGTATTCCGGTGCACATGATCGAGACGATCAACAAGCTCAACCGTATTTCCCGGCAGATGCTGCAGGAAATGGGTCGCGAGCCGACGCCGGAAGAGCTGGGCGAACGCATGGAAATGCCTGAGGACAAGATCCGCAAGGTATTGAAGATCGCCAAGGAACCGATCTCCATGGAAACCCCGATCGGTGATGACGAAGACTCTCATCTGGGTGACTTCATCGAAGACTCGACCATGCAGTCGCCAATCGATGTCGCCACCGTTGAAAGCCTCAAGGAAGCCACCCGCGAAGTGCTGTCCGGCCTCACCGCCCGTGAAGCCAAGGTACTGCGGATGCGTTTCGGCATCGACATGAATACCGACCACACCCTCGAGGAAGTCGGTAAGCAGTTCGACGTGACCCGCGAGCGGATTCGTCAGATCGAAGCCAAGGCGCTGCGCAAGCTGCGTCACCCGACGCGAAGCGAGCATCTGCGCTCCTTCCTCGACGAGTGATGGACAAAACCCCCGGCCCGCCGGGGGTTTTGCTTTTCAGCAGGGTACAAAAGCCTCTCCTCCCCCACAGCCCGTCTACACTCGAAACAATCCCCGTGCCATAACGAGACCGTTATGCCCAGACTGCCAGCCCTGCTACTGCTGTCGCTGCTCGCCTGGACCGCAACGGCTGGCGCGTTGAGTCTCACCGATGAGGAACGTAGCTGGCTCGCGGCCCATCCGGAGCTTCGCCTGGGCATCGATAGCGCCTGGCCGCCGTTCGAGTTTCGCGATGAGGACGGGCGCCATCAGGGACTGTCCGCCGACTACATGGCACTGGTGGAAAAACGCCTGGGCATCAGGCTCACACCCGCCGAGCCAATGAGCTGGGCAGCGGTGCTGCAACAGGCACGCGATGGCAAGCTCGACCTGCTGCCCGGCGTGATGTCCACGCCGGAACGTCGGGCCTACCTGGCCTTCACCCGCCCATACCTGGACTTTCCGATCGTCATCCTCGCCCATGAGGGCGGTGCCAAGCCGCGCAACCTGCAGGAACTGTATGGCCTGAAGATCGCCGTGGTCGAAAGCTACGCCCCCCACGAGCTGTTGCGCACCCATCATCCGGACCTGAACCTGGTCGCCCTGCCCAACGTCAGCTCGACCCTCCAGGCCCTGGCCACCGACGAGGTCGATGCCGTGGTCGGCGATCTCGCCTCCACCGTCTGGAGCCTGCGCCAACTCAAGCTCGACGGCCTGTATGTCAGCGGCGAAACGCCCTACCGCTACCAACTGGCCATGGGTGTGCCGCAGGAGCAGAAGATCCTGGTGGGCATTCTCGACAAGGTCATGGCCGACATGAGCCCCGCCGAAGTCGACGCCATCCAGAAACACTGGGTCGGCAACGTCATGAGCAGCCCCTCGTACTGGGTCGATATCCTCAGCTACGGCTTGCCGGGCGTCCTACTGCTGGTCACCGTGCTCGCCGTGGTGATCCGCGTCAACCGGCGCCTGAGCTCGGAGATCTCCCGGCGGGTGGCCCTCGAACAGGAACTGCGCAGCAGCGAGTACCACTACCGCGGCCTGGTGGAGAGCCTGTCGGCGATTGCCTGGGAAGCACGGATGGAGGATTACACCTATACCTATGTCTCGCCGCACGCCGAAGCCCTGCTCGGCTACCCGCTGGCCCACTGGCTGGTACCGGGCTTCTGGCGCAGCATCACCCACCCTGCCGACCTCACCCGCGCCCACGCCTTCTTCGATCACCAGGTCCTGGCCGGCCTCGACCACAGCCTCGATTATCGGGTGATCACCGCCGACGGCCGGACCCTGTGGGTGCGCGACATCGTCAGCCTGATCGGAGAGGGTGATGATCTGGTCATCCGTGGCTTGATGATCGACATCAGCGAAACCAAGCACACCGAGGAGGCGCTGCGCCTGTCGGAGCAGAAATTCGCCTCGGTATTCCAGCAGTGCCCCGACATTCTGGTGATCGCCCGGCTATCGGACGGCTGCCTGCTGGAGGTCAACGAAGCCTTCGAGGAACAGATTGGCCTGCGCGCCGCGCAGGTCCTGGGGCGGAGCGCCACCGAACTCAACATCTGGGGCATCGAGGGGGTCGGTCCCGGCCTCCTCCAGCGCCTGCAGGGTGGCAGCCTCCGCAACCTGGAAATGCCCTTTCGCCGCAGCAACGGCCAGCTGTTCACCGGGCTGATTTCCGCCGAGGTTTTCGAACTCGACACCACCCCCGCGCTGGTGGTCGTGGTGCGCGACATCAGCCAGCTCAAGGAAACCCGGGAGCAACTGCAGACCTCCGAGGAAAAATTCGCCAAGGCCTTCCACGCCTCTCCGGACGGCATGCTGCTGAGCCGCCAGCGCGACGGCATGCTGCTGGAAATCAACGAAGGCTTCACCCGCCTCACCGGCTACAACAGCGCCAGCTCGCTGGACCACTCGGCCATGGATCTGGGCCTGTGGGTCAACCTCAACGAGCGCAAGCACATGCTCGAACTGCTGCAACGCGATGGCTTCGTCCGCGACTTCAATTGCCATATCCGCCGCAGCGACGGGCAGATCCGCCTCTGCGAAGTCTCCAGCCGCCCCCTGCCAATCGGCGGCGAAGACTGCATGCTGACCATCGCCCGGGACATCACCGAACGCCACCTGATGCAGGAGAAGCTGCAACAGGCCGCCACGGTCTTCGAAAGCACCGCCGAAGGCGTCCTGATCACCGACACCCGGCAGCACATCAGCGCGGTCAATCGCGCCTTCAGCGAAATCACCGGCTACAGCGAAACCGAGGCCCTGGGCAACACCCCGCGCCTGCTCGCCTCGGGCCAGCACGACAGCGCCTTCTACGCCGCCATGTGGCACCAGTTGAGCGCCGACGGCCACTGGCAGGGCGAGATCTACAACCGGCGCAAGAATGGCGAACTCTATCCCAGTTGGCTGACCATCAGCGCCGTGCGCAACCGCGACCAGGTCATCACCCACTTCGTCGCCGTGTTCGCCGACATCTCCAGCCTCAAGCACGCCCAGGCGCGGCTCGACTACCAGGCCCACCACGACCCGCTGACCGGCCTGCCCAACCGCACCCTGTTCGAAAGCCGCTTGCAGGCGGCGCTGAACAGCCAGCAGGAAAATGGCGGCCAGGGCGCGGTGCTGTTCCTCGACCTGGATCGTTTCAAGCATATCAACGACAGCCTCGGCCACCCGGTCGGCGACCTGCTGCTCAAGGGCATCGCCCAGCGCCTGAAGGAGCAACTGAGGGATATCGACACCGTGGCCCGCCTGGGTGGTGACGAGTTCATCATCCTGCTGCCCGGCCTGCACCAGCCCAGCGACGCCGAGCACCTGGCCAACAAGCTGCTGGGCTGCTTCAGCGCGCCGTTCCAGGCCGGCGAACACGAGTTCTTCATCAGCGCCAGTATCGGCACCAGCCTCTACCCCGGCGACGGCACCGATGTCGCCACCCTGATCAAGAACGCCGACGCGGCGATGTACCGCTCCAAGGCCAAGGGCCGCAACCGGGTCGAAAGCTACACCCGCGACCTCACCGCCCAGGCCAGCGAACGGGTCGCCCTGGAACACGAGTTGCGCCGCGCCATCGAACGCCAGGAACTGGTGCTCTACTACCAGCCCAAGATCAGCCTCGACGATGGTGCACTGGTCGGTGCCGAAGCGCTGATCCGCTGGCACAACCCGACCTACGGCGACGTGCCACCCGAGCACTTCATTCCGCTGGCGGAAGACAACGGCATGATTCTGCAGATCGGTGACTGGGTCCTGGAGCGCGCCTGCCACCAGATGCAACGCTGGACCTTGCGCTACGGCGAGTTCGGCCCACTGTCGGTCAACCTCGCCGGCGCACAATTGCGCCAGCCGAACCTGCTGGCACGCATCGAACAACTGCTCAAGAGCCACCATCTGCGCCCCGGCTGCCTGCAACTGGAAATCACCGAAAACTTCATCATGAGCCAGACCGAAGAGGCCCTGGATGTCCTGCACCAGCTCAAGCGCCTGGGCGTGCAACTGGCCATCGACGACTTCGGCACCGGCTACTCCTCGCTGAGCTACCTCAAGCGCCTGCCGCTGGACATCCTCAAGATCGACCAGTCATTCGTCCGCGGCCTGCCGGACGACCCCCACGACGCCGCGATCGTCCGTGCCATCATCGCCCTGGGCCGCAGCATGCAGTTCACGATCATCGCCGAGGGCGTGGAAAACCTGGCGCAGCAGGCATTCCTCGCGGCCGAAGGGTGCGAACAGATCCAGGGCTACATCGTCAGCCTGCCGCTGTCCGCCGACGAATTTGCCGCGACCTTTCTTCACATGACGCTTTCGGAGTTTTCGGATGGCACAGGAGAGAAACCGTCGTTATAATTCGCGGCCAACTGAGGGCCTATAGCTCAGTCGGTTAGAGCAGAGGACTCATAATCCTTTGGTCCACGGTTCGAGTCCGTGTGGGCCCACCATACTCAAAGCCGCGCAATGCGCGGCTTTCGTGTTTTTGGCGGGTCCACATCAGAAGTGACCTACCGCCTGGTTCGACAACTGCAACAGAAGGCTTACTCGGTGGCCCACGCCTGTCGGCTGTTGGGCATCAGCCGCTCTGGCTTTTACGAGGCCAACAAGCGTGCCCAAGCGCCGACAGCCATTTGCCAGATCACGGTGCAGCTCAAGGCCCCGTTCAGCGAAAGCGGCGGTTGCTATGGCAGCCGACCGCTGCGTAAAGCCCTGCACGCCAAGGGAATAGAAATAGGCCTTTATAAGATCCGCCGCTTGATGCAAGCCAATGGCCGGCGCTCGGCCTGGAAGCGCAAGTTTGTGCACACGACGGACAGCCATCACGATCTGCCGATCGCCGAGAATGTGCTCAATCGCCAGTTCGAGCCCGACGCGATGAACAAGGCGTGGGTGGCGGATATGACCTACATCCGCACTCGCAGTGGCTGGCTGTACCTGGCTGTGGTGCTGGATTTGTTCTCGCGCAAGGTCGTGGGTTGGTCGATGGCACCGAACATGCCTGCCGAGTTGGTGTGCAACGCCATGCAACTGGCGATTGCTCATCGCCAGCCAGCCTCAGGCCTGATCGCCCATTCGGATAGAGGGTAAGCGTCCGGCGAACTCACCTTGCGTAAGTCAGGCCGGCACCCACTGATGCGGTAGCAATTGCCCGATCTCACTGGCCCGCTGCGTCGGCAGCCGCATCAGCACATCCTTGAGATAGGCATACGGATCATGCCCATTCATGCGTGCCGACTGGATCAGACTCATGATGGCAGCCGCCCGTTTGCCACTGCGCAGCGACCCGGCAAACAGCCAGTTCGAGCGGCCAAGCGCCCATGGCCGTATCTGGTTTTCAACTTGGTTGTTGTCGATGGGCACAGCCCCATCATCTAGGTAGCGCGTCAGCGCTACCCAGCGTTTCAGGCTGTAATCGAGGGCTTTGGCCGTGGCTGATCCGTTGGGCACCAAGTCGCGCTGGGCCAACATCCAGTCATGCAGTGTTTTGCTGATCGGTACCGCCATTTCCTGACGTATTCGCCAGCGGTCTTCGTTGCTCATATCCCGAGCCTGGCGTTCAACCTCGTACAAACCGCCAATCGAGTGCAGCGCCTGTTCGGCCAACTGGCTTTTGTTCGCGACATGCAGATCGAAAAACTTGCGGCGGGCGTGAGCCATGCAGCCGATTTCAGTGATGCCTTGCTCAAAACCAGCTTTGTAGCCAGCGAAGTCATCGCAAACCAGCTTGCCGTTCCAGACGCCCAGGAAGTTGCGTGCATGTTCGCCGGCACGGCTTGGGCTGAAGTCGTAAACCACCGCGTTGAGCGCCGAAAACGGCGTCGTGCTGTAGGCCCAAACATAAGCTCGGTGAGTTTTCTTCTCGCCTGGCGCAAGCATTTGCACTGGTGTTTCATCGGCGTGAATCACGCCTTGGTTCAGCACCGCCTCACGCAGTGCGTCAACCAGCGGCTGGAGCCGCAATCCGGTTTGTCCGACCCACTGGGCCAAGGTCGAGCGAGCAATGGCCAGCCCGGCGCGACCAAAGATCTTTTCCTGCCGGTACAGCGGCAAGTGATCGGCAAACTTGGCCACCATGACGTGGGCCAGCAAGCCTGCGGTCGGGATACCTTTGTCGATAACCTGCGCTGGCACCGGCGCCTGGATCAGTGTTTCGCACTGACGGCAGGCCCATTTGCCACGCACATGTTGCTCGACGGTAAATACACCCGGTGTGTAATCCAGCTTCTCACTGACGTCTTCGCCGATGCGTTGAAGTTGGCAGCCACAGGCGCACTGGGTGTTTTCGGGTTCGTGACGAATCACCGTGCGTGGAAACTGCGGCGGCAATGGCGCACGTTTCGGGGATTGCCGTGGTTCGGCCTGTGGCGCAGCTGGAAGGAGCTGTTTTAGCTCGGCCTCGATAGCCTCAAGGTCTGTGTCGAGCAAGTCATCCAGCAAGCTGCTTTGCGCCGGGCTGATTTGCTCGCTGCGCTTGGCAAACTTGTGCCGTTTGAGCAGGGCAATTTCGTAAGTGAGCTGCTCAATGACGGTTTGATCGTTCTGGATCTTCTTGCTCATCGCCTCGACCTGGGACTGCAACTGCAACGCCTGTGCCGCCAAGGCACGAAGCTGTTCCGGGGTCATCTGGTCGAGGTTGGGCGAGGAAGTCATGCCGCCGATTGTGCCAGAGCAGGCACGTGACGACGACACGTAGACCGGCCAAATGCACGGCGGTTACAGCATGCTGATCACACCGCCTGCACCAACGCGCTGCCACGGCAGGCCCAGCACCAAGGCCTGGAGTTGTTCGCTGTCGAGTTCAACCTCGCTGCCATGGCGAATGCCGGGCCAGTGAAACTTGCCTTGATTCAGTCGTCGCGCTGCAAGCCAGACGCCTACGCCGTCGTGCACCAGGACTTTTATTCGGTTAGCCCGGCGATTGGCGAACAGGTAAGCGCAGTGCGGCTTCGCCGCACCGAATACCGCGATCACACGGGCTAATGCGGTTTCGGTGCCGGCGCGCATGTCCATCGGCTCGGTGGCCAGCCAGATCGCATCGATGCGGATCATTGGGCGACAGCCCGGATAAATTGCGCACAGCCCTCGGGATCTGAGGTCGGCCATCTCACCGTGATCACTTGCCCGGCCATGGCTAACTCAATGATCACTGACGCTTCAACTGGCCGTTTAGGGGCAGCCTTCAGTGGCACAAAGGCCGGTAGCGAAGTTGTCGCGGATTGGTCTCGATAGAGCGGCAGCCATTTGCGGATGACGTTGGCGTTGATGCCGTGGCTGATGGCGACACTGGACACGGTTGCGCCAGGTTGCAGGCATTCCTGAACGACCTGGGCTTTGAAAGGCTTCGGATAAGAGCTTCGTTGGCGCATGGAAATCCTGGCGATAAGGGTGATCGCGTCCGCTTAAAAATACGCGGACACCATCGCCCTTAAAGCTGGAGTTCGGAAGGTGAGTTTGCCGGACGCTTACGATAGAGGTAGCCAATACGCAAGCGCGAGCTACAGAGCGTTGCTGGAACGAAATGGCATGCAACAGAGCATGAGTCGTAAAGGTAATTGCTGGGACAACTCGGTGATGGAACGCTTCTTCCTGAGCTTGAAAATGGAACGGGTGTGGCGGCGTGATTACGCCAACCATGGCGAGGCCATACGCGACATCACCGAATACATCGTTGGGTTTTACAACAACGAACGGCTGCACTCGAAACTGGGATATTTGCCACCGACTGCTTACGAGCAGACGATGGTGCCGAAATTACCTATCGAGGTGTCCGAGATTAGTTGACCACTACAGTTATGCCCCTCCGACATAAAGGCTGCACGCACCGTCCTACAAACACGAAGCCCCACTCCGGGACGAATACACACGCACAATCATAGCGCTTGGTAAAACATAGATGCTTATGCCTCCAGGCAATCAGCAAGGAAGCAGATACTTCCCACTGGTATCCGACTCAAGGGAGCGCATATAGCTGAGAAGCGCCTCGACTACAGACTCTGAGGGGTTTTCCGCCGTTCGACCGAAAGCGATGCTCACAGAAGTATCGACGTCCGGTCGAGCACGAACCTTTGCCGAGACCAATTGGAACTCCGAGCTTCCCAGGATCAGATATAGGGCTTCTTCTAGACAGATCAGTCGAGCCCATAGAGCATCGATCACTGGCATGCCCTCAACCTTGGAAAGCGCCACGTAAGCCCGCTTGTCGCCACTCAGAAGCTCTGTATCCTCGTTACCATAGAGTGCAGCGAATAGAGTTGCCTCACCGCTATCAATATCAGGTCGATTGAGCTGGAGCAGCGGGTTCGCAGATTCAGCCACAACCTCTACTTCAGAGGCTGACGCCACGAGCTGTCGCGCAAGGTCAACCGCCTCCAAAGAACCGAGTTTGGCGAGAGCCTTATCGTCCTTGGTCAGCTTCAGCTGAAACTTCAGCTGCGGGAGCACCGCAAAATCGCCCAAACCACAGCCCAACGCGCCGGCCAACTCATGGAGAAGGTTGTATTGGCATATTTTTTTTGCGACATCGCTATCGAGCAAATACAAGACTGAGCTACCTCGCAAATCCTTGCATGGAAAGAAGATGCTCGGCACTCTCTTCGGAGATCGCTGACAGATCAGTATTCCTTAAGAATCGATCCCGCAGTAACTCGATCGCTCCGACCTCTTGCGGAACGAACCTCAATGCCTGATTAGCCCAAATCCAGTCATCATGCTCTTTGGCATAAGACAGGATAAGGTGCCCCTGATCTACAGCATTCTCCCGACTAGCCCTAAGCGCGGCAGCAGCCAAAGTGGTAGCCGATGTCTGGCGAGGTATCCGTCGAACAATGTCCATTTGCCCGCGCCGTATGAGGCTGAGGGCGAAAGTATCTGCCTCCCGTTCCTGCTCATCCCTTCGGACCTGCACCCGGCCTTCAAGCCCTTCACTCACGTCAGCGATGTCTTCATCAATCAAAGCACCGTTGTCCTGGACGTGCCCACACAATATGTGGGCAAGCTCATGGGCCAAAACGAACAATTGCTTAGATTGATGTGTATGGTTGAACCCCAGAAGGATTGCTGGCCGACCGTCGACAATGACGGCCATACCGGTCATGCGCTTTGTGTTCCTGGGCATCTCTTTGAGAAATAGAACCGGAATTCCATTCATCCAACAGAGATCCAATAACCCCTGAAAGTCAACGCATGCCCGACCAGTGGAGTGGCGTACTAGCTCATAAATTTCAAGGGGATTAGCAGGCAACTCACGATAGGGCGCTCGACTAGCAAATACCGCCAGACGGGCCAAAGCGATGCCGAGGCCTGCCGCGACATTGAGCTCGTCAACACGAGTATCTGCCCTGTGTTTGAAATTGGCACGCGCGGCACGCGGCTCGATCGCCAGATCGCCGTCTTGCCCAAAGCTCACGTCTAGGCCCAATCGCTGCTTCAGGATCAGAGCAAATTGGAACGCCCCCGCGCTGGTTTTCAACAAGCTGTTGTCCCACCAGTCAGGAAGGAGCTTCGTGACATACGTACGCGGATAACCTGCAGCCTGAAGGCTCTCGAAAGCAGATTTAACGGTTATAGGAGTCTTTGCGTCATGCATATGCAACCTCCTCTAACGCTCTTCCAGTTCTCATGTTCTCATGCCCGCTCGACTGTGCGCAAAAAGCAGCTCAGCTAGCCGACGAGCGTGCTCCTCAGATCCGTCCCAAACGGAGGCGAGAGCATTCATCAAAATCTCGCTGGAACGGGGGTCAGACACATCACGAGCCACATCAATATTTGCATATTCGCATAACCTGAGATGAGTCTTAGTGAACCGCCTGGGAGCTGCGAAAAGGTTTCGGTAGATCTGTGACTGATTTACCCCTGTATCCCTTGCGATGGCTGAGCTAGTGACCATTCCCCTTGCAGCAAAATGCTCCAATATTTCGGCAACAATTTGGGACAAAGGCTTTGGCTGGTTCATGCAAGTATATTAGCATATTTGCATAGCGTTCTCTACCAGCTAAGCTTATCCGTCAGGTCGGAAAGTCACGCAAAAAAGCTCCATTTGCGGCATCATTGGCGCCTACCTGAGATTTCTCCATGCGCGAAACTGATATCAAAATTGCCTTAACACATCACCTAGCAGCTGGTATGCCCAACGTTTCGTCTCACTTCCTAGAGGAGGTTGAGCTGAATGGCGGAGAGATCCGTGCGGATCTGGTGCAGGTTTTAGACATGCACTGCTATGAGATCAAAAGTGCAGCGGACTCTCTAACACGCCTTGTTGGCCAGGGCTCACGCTATGCTCGCGCATTCGACCAGGTAACGCTTGTCACTGCGGAATGCCACCTCAAGAAAGCAATGCCAATGCTGCCTCCTTGGTGGGGCGTTATGGTTGTGCCAGACGAGGCCGGCAAAACCTTCAAGCAGGTACGAAAGGCCAAACCTAACAAAAGACATGAACCCGATGTGTTGGTCACCCTACTGAAACGTGAAGAGGCCCTGCAGATACTCGAAGAGCTTGGCGTCACCCGCGGCTTCAAGAGCAAGAGCCTCTACGTTATTCAAGCCAAGGTCGCTGAGATGCTTCCTTTGGAGGACCTCAAAGCGAAAGTCCGTCTAAGGCTGATAGAGCGAGCCAGAAGCGCTATCAGTACTGCTCCTTGAGCACGTATGCGATGTGGTGACTCCACCCTTCGGTGATGTGATAGTGCCCACAGCGCTTCTTCTTCACTGGAAAATTGGGATCAGCTCGCTCAGCCAAGATCTCGTCCCCGAATGAATATCCTGCACCTTTGAAATCCTGTGGATAGGTGCTCACCAAGATTTCGGAAATCGCAATGGAGTCATTGGTGGTTTTTCCATCCGCTCGTAGGATCAACCAATCGCTGCCTCGGGTGTAGCGGATCGCGATACGATTGCTACGAAGCTCAAGGATGTCCTCCGTCCAGCCTGGAGAAAGGGTTCCATAGTCGCCAAACCCGACTTTCAAGTCCGGCACACTAGCGTTTACGTCGCTCCAAAACGCCCAATCCGAACGCTTGAATGTAGCCGAACCGGTTTTGACAGATGCCAAACTAGCAGGGTATGCGCCCGAAACGACATGCACCGACTTATAACCAATGGCGCTAAGCGACCGCAGATCTTGACTGAAACTGGCGATCTGGACTGGCAACCACTCCTTCGGACTGACCCCTAGGTCGACAATCAATGCCGAGTCAATCCCTGCAGACTTCAGATAGGTGTAAGCCCCTTGCACCAATTGCAGCTTATCGTTGGGAACGGCAAGGGCATCCAAACGCAGCCGGATGACTACTGAAGGAAGGGAGGTAGCCAATTTCATAAATTTGGCGCCCATGCTCGCAACGTACGCAGGTCCTAAGACCGGCGAGGCTGGAATTTTTTGCTGAACCGCATGCTGCATGAAATCTAAAAGCTCATTCTGGCGGACATGGGTCAATTGCCCGCTAGGATTTGCATAATCTACCAAGACGTCATGAGGCCATACGGCCTGGAGCTTTCCAAGAAGGTTCAGATGCTGCTTGGAAGTACGCACCTCAATGCATGGCTGCATGCGGTGTACGTGTGCTGCTTCGACCTTTTCGAGAGCACGCTGCTCCCACGACTGCCACTTGATGATGGGAACGTAACGCGGATGCTGCGGAAACTTAGCCATGGCCCCTCCTTGGCTCAAAAATTAGACTATAGCACTCTGCCACCACTCAGTTCGCAATACCACTTCTGTCTAATACAGTGAAGGGGGAACGGTGGAAGAGCTGGTGAGGCATGGATGCCGAGCCAGGCCCCGGGCGGCTTTTTGCCCGGGGCCTGGACACCAGCGCCGGCAGGGACGCCGGATCGACGGTACAAAACAAGCTACTCGGCCAGGTACACTAGCGGTACAGTACGAAGGTCCTCATCTGTAACCTACCGTTCGCTAACGTACTGATTACCCTGTACTTTCGCGTCCTGTACCGTTTCCTCGTGTAACCCAATGAAACCTAGCGCAACGGTGTCATTGGCGAACTCATAATCCTTTGGTCCACGGTTCGAGTCCGTGTGGGCCCACCACCTTCAAAGCCGCGCGTTGCGCGGCTTTTGCGTTTCTGGCCTTTATGTTGTCGGCTAATATCCCCATCTCGAAACGGCCATGACCAGTCCGTCTGTGCTGGTAGTTCAGTAGAGACAGGCCCTCTTGCAGAACTGGACGCTGAGCCGAATAACTCGCACAATCGGCTCACGAAATGAGCCGAATAGCCCTCTTATTCGGCTCACGCGTTTGCCGAGGCGCCAATGACCGACCTTCCCTACTGGATCTGGCAGCAGCCAGACTGGCCCAACTTCACCTGGCAGGCCGACACTCTGGCTCCCTGCCTGCTGAGATGCAGTGAGGCCCAAGGACGCCTGCTCGGCATGGCTCGCGCTATCGACGCAGACAGCAACGCACAGAACGAACTGGATGCCCTGCAGCAAAACATCATCACCTCCTCGGCCATCGAAGGTGAGCAATTGAATGTCGGCTCGGTGCGCTCCTCGCTGGCGAGGCGCCTGGGGTTGGCTGCTGATCATCAGGTCAGCCCGCGCAGCGAAGGCCTGGCCGAGTTGCTTCTGGATGCGACCCAGCATCATACACAGCCATTGAGCCTGGAGCGCCTGCTGCATTGGCATACCTTGCTTTTTCCTGTTGACGAAGGCCCTCTGGCAGCGCGTATCAGTGCTGGCAAGTTGCGGGGGGAGGAGCCCATGCAGGTTGTCTCCGGACGCCTTGATCGGCCAGTCGTGCACTTCGAGGCGCCCCCCCGTAGCGGACTCGATCAGGAGTTGGCGACCTTTATCCACTGGTTCAATACCAGCCAAACGGATAACACACTGCACCCACTCCTGCGTGCCGCCATTGCCCACTTCTGGTTCGTAACACTGCATCCGTTCAATGATGGCAACGGTCGCTTGACCCGTAGCCTCACCGACCTGGCCCTGGCGCAGGCTGAGCAGCAAGCTATCCGTTTTTATGCGATGTCCGCCAGCATCCTCGAAGATCGCAAGGGTTATTACCAGATACTTGAAAGCAGCCAGAAAGGCTTGCTGGATATCACCGCCTGGTTGCAGTGGTTTCTACAAACCTTGCTGCGTAGCCTGGAACATGCCCAGCAGCGGATCGATCGGGTACTGATCAAGGCCAGGTATTGGCAACAGCATCGTCAGTATCAGCTCTCGACCGAACAGTTGAAGGTGCTGAATCGCTTGCTCGATGGCGGCGAGAACGGGTTCGTGCACGGAATCAGCGCTGCGCAATATCAGGCGGTCGCCAAGGTCAGTAAGGCCACGGCGACTCGCCATCTGGCCGACTTGCTGGAAAAAGGCTGCCTGATCCGCCTTCCGGGCGGTGGCCGCAGTACCCGCTATCAGATCCCCGGCCTGCACTGGGTGGATCAAGTGAATCAATAATGTGAGCACACCTCTCCGACGGAGTAGCACCTTGCCTGACAGCCGCATCCCCCTCGACGAAATCGACCGCCAACTGATCGCCGCCTTGCAGATCAACGCGCGCGAAAGCGTGGCCATGCTCGCCCGGCAATTGGGCATCGCCCGCACAACCGTGACCTCGAGGCTGGCGCGCCTGGAGAAGGCCAAGGTGATCACCGGTTATGGTGTGCGTCTCGGTCAGCGGGTAGTGGATGGCGGGCTGCAGGCCTATGTCGGGATCACGGTACAGCCGCGTTCCGGCAAGGATGTGGTGCGCAGGCTCAGTGCCATGGCGCAGATCCAGCAACTCTGCGCGGTGAGTGGGGAGTTCGACTACGTGGCCTGGCTGCGCAGTGATTCGCCAGAGCAACTGGACCAGTTGCTCGACCAGATCGGCAGCGTCGAGGGAGTGGAGAAAACCACGACTTCGATCATCCTCAGCAGCAAGGTGGATCGGGGACAGCCGGTCTGACCAGGCGTTTCCACAAGAGCGCTTTCGCGGGCAAGCCCCTTCCCACAAAGGACCAAAGCCTTGAGTACGCCGCCAAACCCGTAGAAGCGGGCTTGCCCGCGAAAAGATCAATGCATTGCTGCAAAATGCCCACCACCTTCGTCATAAAGCATCACCGATCAACAAAACGACGACACTCTGCGTCTTATTTACGTACTCCCCGCTCCCTACAATGGCGCCAGTCTTTTCCTAACTACACTTCTACCGGGTAACGTTTCCGGCAGGAGTCGCCAGCAAGGTCCGCCATGAACAAGAAGAATCGCCACCCAGCCGACGGTAAAAAACCGGTCACCATTTTCGGCCCGGACTTTCCTTTCGCCTTCGATGACTGGATCGAGCATCCGGCCGGGCTGGGCACGATTCCGGTGGAGAACCATGGCGCCGAAGTGGCCATCGTCGGTGCCGGTATCGCCGGCCTGGTGGCCGCCTATGAACTGATGAAGCTCGGCCTCAAGCCGGTGGTGTACGAAGCCTCGAAGATGGGCGGCCGCCTGCGCTCCCAGGAGTTCGAAGGCGCCAAGGGCATCATCGCCGAGTTGGGCGGCATGCGTTTCCCGGTGTCGTCCACCGCGTTCTATCACTATGTCGACAAGCTCGGCCTGGAAACCAAACCCTTCCCCAACCCGCTGACCCCGGCCTCCGGCAGCACGGTGATCGACCTCGAAGGGCAGACCCACTACGCGGAAAAACTCGCCGACCTGCCGGCGCTGTTCCAGGAAGTCGCCGACGCCTGGGCCGATGCCCTGGAGGACGGTGCGCGCTTCGGCGATATCCAGCAGGCCATCCGCGACCGCGATGTGCCACGCCTGAAGGAGCTGTGGAACACCCTGGTGCCCCTGTGGGACGACCGCACTTTCTATGACTTCGTCGCCACCTCGAAAGCCTTCGCCAAGCTGTCTTTCCACCACCGCGAGGTGTTCGGCCAGGTCGGTTTCGGCACCGGCGGCTGGGACTCGGACTTCCCCAACTCGATGCTGGAAATCTTCCGCGTGGTCATGACCAACTGCGATGACCACCAGCACTTGGTGGTCGGCGGCGTCGAGCAGGTGCCGCTGGGCATCTGGCGCCATGTCCCGGAGCGCTGCGCGCACTGGCCGGCCGGCACCAGCTTGAGTTCCCTGCACCACGGCGCGCCGCGCACCGGGGTGAAACGCATTGCCCGCGCCGCCGATGGCCGCTTCGCGGTGACCGACAACTGGGGCGACACCCGCCATTACGCCGCCGTGCTCACCACCTGCCAGAGCTGGCTGCTGACCACCCAGATCGAGTGTGAGGAATCGCTGTTCTCGCAGAAGATGTGGATGGCCTTGGACCGCACGCGCTACATGCAGTCGTCGAAGACCTTCGTCATGGTCGACCGGCCGTTCTGGAAGGACAAGGACCCGGAAACCGGCCGCGACCTGATGAGCATGACCCTCACCGACCGCCTGACCCGCGGCACCTACCTGTTCGATAACGGCGACGACAAGCCGGGGGTGATCTGCCTGTCCTACTCGTGGATGAGCGACGCGCTGAAGATGCTGCCGCAGCCCATCGACAAGCGGGTCAAGCTGGCCCTGGACGCCCTGAAGAAGATCTACCCGAAAGTGGACATCGCCGCACGCATCATCGGCGACCCGATCACCGTGTCCTGGGAGGCCGACCCGCATTTCCTCGGCGCCTTCAAGGGTGCGCTGCCCGGCCATTACCGCTACAACCAGCGGATGTACGCGCACTTCATGCAGGCCGACATGCCCGCCGAACAACGCGGCATCTTCATCGCCGGTGACGACGTGTCGTGGACACCGGCCTGGGTCGAGGGTGCGGTACAGACCTCGCTCAACGCGGTATGGGGCATCATGAACCACTTCGGTGGCCGCACCCATGCCGAGAACCCGGGCCCGGGCGATGTGTTCGCCGAGATCGGTCCGATCGCCCTGGCCGACTGAACGGAGTCGCCCCCATGCGCGTAGCGCTTTACCAATGCCCGCCCCTGCCACTGGACGTGGCGGGCAACCTGCAGCGACTGCAGCAACTGGTGACCGAAGCCCATGGCGCCGATGTCCTGGTGTTGCCGGAGATGTTCCTGACCGGCTACAACATCGGCGCCGAGGCGGTCGCGGCACTGGCGCAAGCGCGCGACGGCGCGGCGGCGCAACACATCGCCGCGCTGGCCCGGGCGGCGAACCTGGCGATCGCCTACGGTTATCCGGAACGTGCCGAGGACGGCAACCTCTACAACGCCGTGCAGTTGATCGATGCCCGGGGCAACAGCCTGTGCAACTATCGCAAGACCCACCTGTTCGGCGACCTTGATCACGCGATGTTCAGTGCCGGGCCGGACGAGTTCCCGGTGGTCGAACTCAATGGCTGGAAACTCGGCCTGCTGATCTGCTACGACGTGGAATTCCCGGAAAACACCCGGCGCCTGGCCCTGGCCGGCGCCGAATTGATCCTGGTGCCCACCGCCAACATGGTGCCGTTCGACTTCGTCGCCGACGTGACCATCCGCGCCCGCGCCTTCGAAAACCAGTGCTACGTGGCCTACGCCAACTATTGCGGCCACGAGGAGGATATCCAGTACTGCGGCCAGAGCAGCATCGCCGCGCCGGACGGTAGCCGTATCGCCCATGCCGGCCTGGACGAGGCACTGATCATCGGCACGCTGGATCGGGCCGCGATGCAGCAATCCCGGGCCAGCAACCGCTATCTGCTGGACCGGCGCCCCGCGCTCTACGGCCAGCTCAGCCGGGACTGACCCGACGTTATCCGCTAGCATGGGCACTTCTCTGAAACGGAAGTGCCCATGTCTGCGCCCATCGCCCACGCCCCCGAATACCTGACCCTGGCCAACGGCCTGCGGGTCTCGCTGCGCCATGCGCCACAACTGAAGCGTTGCGCGGCGGCCTTGCGGGTAGCGGCAGGCAGTCATGATGCGCCCGCGGCCTGGCCAGGGCTGGCACACTTCCTGGAACACCTGCTGTTTCTCGGAACCGAGCGCTTTGCCACCGCCGACGGGCTGATGGCCTACGTCCAACGCCACGGTGGCCAGGTGAATGCCCGTACCGCCGAACGCAGTACCGAATTCTTCTTCGAACTGCCACCCCAGGCCTTTGCCGGCGGCCTCGAACGCCTGTGCGACATGCTCGGCCGGGCCCGTCTGGACCCCGACGAACAATTGCGCGAACGCGAGGTGCTGGAGGCGGAATTCATCGCCTGGTCGCGGGATGTCGTGGCGCAACGGCAGTTCCGGCTTTACGCCGGGTTGGCCGAACACCACCCGTTGCGCGGCGTACATGCCGGCAATCGCGCCAGCCTGCAAGTCGAGGCGCCGGCCTTCCAACAGGCGCTGCGGGATTTTTACCAGGGTTTCTACCAGACCGGGCAGATGACCCTGAGCCTGGTCGGCCCACAGCCGCTGGACGAGTTGAAGTCACTGGCACAGACCCTGACTGCCGAGCTGCGTCCGGGCCAGGCGGTCGAACAGAAGTCGCCACCGGCCTTGTTCGCTCACGGCAGGCAAGGTTATCAACAGGCTGATGCTCAGCAGCTCGACCTGCTGCTGGCCTGGGACGATCTGCCCGATGGAGCCCGGCAGGCGGTGGATTTCCTCTGCACCTGGCTCAACGACAGCCAGCCCGGCGGATTCTCGGCCGCGTTGCGCGAGCGCCTGTGGATAAATTCGCTGACCGCCACCGTACTCTATCAGTTCGCCGGACAAGCGCTGGTGCGACTCGAATTCGCACTGACGCCCCAGGGCGTCGGCCAAGGCGCCGCGATCCAGGCACTGCTCGAGAGCTGGCTGGCCTTCTTCGCCAGCCACGCCGACTGGCCAGGGCTGCGCCGGGAATACCGACTGCTGCAGAACCGCAGGATCCGTAGCGGCACCGCCCTGGAACAAGCGCGCCGGGATGCCGCCGATACCCCGGCAGAACTCTCGGAGGCTGCCCTGTCGGCCCTCAAGGCCCTGCTGCACCGGCCCCACGCCGCACCTGTGGATAACCAGGCGGCGTCCTGGCGGCTACCACCGGCCAACCCGTTCCTGCGCTCCACCGCACCTGCCGAGCACCCTGGGCTGATCCGTGGGCAGACCAGTGCCCACCGCGGCCTGCGCACTTTTGCCCAGGACCGCCTGCACAAACGCCGCGACTCATCCGCCATCACTCATATCGAGCTGCCGGCGGATGACAGCGGTGAAGCCGCCGTCTATCTGCGCTGGCAACTGGACAACCCGCACGGCACCTCTGTCCTGCATGCGCGACTGAGCCACAGCCTGCACAACCTGCGAGCCCAGGCGCGGCAGGCCGGTGTGGAACTGTCCTTCACGGTTCAGGCCGGTGCCTGGCAACTCCAGCTCATCGGCTGGCGTGAACCGATCCCGGCGATTCTCGAACAGGCCCTGCGCTGTCTGACGAGTCCGGCCGATGGATTCTGGCAAGCGCCCACCGAACAGCCCAAGCCACTGATCCCCATTCGCGAACTGCTCCGCCAGTTGTCCGAACAGACGCAGCCGGCCGATGAACCCACAGCGGCCTGGGATACCGAGCAACTGGGCAAGCTCTGGGCCGAGGCCAAATGGCAAGGCCTGGCCCTGGGTTTTCCAGCCGCCACACAACCGGCCCTCAACAACGCGTTGAACCGCACGCCTGGCAGCCCGACACGACAACCGCCCCGCCTGCCCGTGGTACCCGGTCAGAGGCGTTGGCAAAGCGTGCCCTGCGACACCGGCGAGCAGGCCCTGCTGCTGTTCTGCCCGGCCGCCAGCGCCAGCATCGTCGATGAGGCCTGCTGGCGGGCACTCGGCCAACTGATCCAGGCCCCCTTCTACCAGCGCCTGCGGGTCGAGTTGCAACTGGGCTATGCGGTGTTCAGCAGCGTCCGCCAGATCCATGGCCGCAGCGGTCTGCTGCTCGGCGTACAATCTCCCGGCGCATCGCTCGCGGCGTTGCTGGGGCACTTCGAAAGCTTCCTGGCGAGCCTGCCCGAACGGATCGCCAGCCTGGACGACAGCACCTGGCATGCCCAGCGCGAGGCTCTGGCCGCACAGTTCAACCTGGCGGACCTGCCCTTGGCCCAGGCCGCCGAACTGCTCTGGCAGGGGCATCTGGCCGACCACTCGTCGGATTACCTGGCACAACTGGCCGCCGCCATTCGCGGCCTGGAACGCACGCCCCTGCAAGCGGCCGCCAGACAACTCGTCCAGGCAGCAGGAGGCTGGCTGTGCCTGGCCAATGGCGCCGAACCGGAGTCGGCCTGGCAGCCCCCAACGGGATCATTACCCGGGCTGCAATGAGCTTTCTCCAAGAAAACGGTCTACTTAGCCGGTAAGATTCAGTAACATTAGCTTGCTAAGCATTTGAACATCTCCCGCCGGAGGTGGACTATATGTATAGACACCCATCCACCCAACCGAAGGAGTCATTCATGGCCTGGACCAAACCCGCCTACACCGACCTGCGCATCGGCTTCGAAGTCACCATGTACTTCGCCAACCGTTGATCGGTCGACCTGCAGTGCAACGCCTCGGTTCGCCGGGGCGTTTTCGTTTTCAGTCCCTGAGTGAGTGACAGGTTCATGTACGTCCAGATTCTCGGCTCCGCCGCCGGCGGCGGCTTTCCCCAATGGAACTGCAACTGCGCCAACTGCGCGGGGTTCCGCGTCGGCAGCCTGCGGGCCACGGCACGCACCCAATCCTCCATCGCCCTTTCCGACGACGGCGTGAACTGGATCCTGTGCAATGCCTCGCCGGACATCCGCGCCCAGCTCCAGAGCTTCGCCCCCATGCAGCCAGGCCGGGCCCTGCGCGATACCGGCATCAGCGCGATCATCCTGATGGACAGCCAGATCGACCACACCACCGGCCTGCTCAGCCTGCGCGAGGGTTGCCCGCACCAGGTCTGGTGCACCGACATGGTCAAGGAGGACCTGAGCACCGGTTTCCCACTGTTCAAGATGCTCACCCATTGGAATGGTGGCCTCGACTGGCAGCGCATCGAGCTCGAAGGCCGCTTCACCATCGCCGCCTGCCCCAACCTGCGCTTCACCCCACTGCCGCTGCGCAGCGCCGCCCCACCCTACTCGCCGCACCGCTTCGACCCGCATCCGGGCGACAACATCGGTCTGATCGTCGAGGACCTGCGCACCGGCGGCAAGCTGTTCTATGCCCCGGGCCTGGGCAAGGTCGACGAGCCGTTGCTGCGGATCATGGCCGAAAGCGACTGCCTGCTGGTGGACGGCACCCTGTGGGACGACGATGAAATGCAGCGTCGCGGCGTCGGTACCCGCACCGGCCGGGAAATGGGCCACCTGGCGCAAAGCGGCCCCGGCGGCATGCTCGAGGTGCTGGAGCAACTACCGGCACAGCGCAAGGTCCTGATCCATATCAACAACACCAACCCGATCCTCGACGAAGACTCGCCGCAACGTGCCGAACTGCAGCGACGCAATGTCGAAGTCGCATACGACGGCATGAGCATCGAGCTGTAGGAGCACCACCGAATGAGCCAAACCCCGCTGTCCCGCGCCGAGTTCGAGCAGGCACTGCGTGCCAAGGGCGCCTACTACCACATCCATCACCCCTACCACGTGGCGATGTATGAAGGTCGCGCCACCCGCGAACAGATCCAGGGCTGGGTCGCCAACCGGTTCTATTACCAGGTCAACATTCCCCTCAAGGATGCGGCGATCCTCGCCAATTGCCCGGACCGGGAAATCCGCCGCGAGTGGATCCAGCGCCTGCTCGACCACGACGGGGCACCCGGCGAGGATGGCGGCATCGAAGCCTGGCTGCGCCTGGGCCAGGCGGTCGGCCTGGACCCCGATCAGTTGCGCTCCCAGGAACTGGTGCTGCCCGGCGTTCGGTTCGCCGTGGACGCCTACGTCAACTTCGCCCGCCGGGCCAGTTGGCAGGAAGCCGCCAGCAGCTCGCTGACCGAACTGTTCGCGCCGCAGATCCACCAGTCGCGGCTCGACAGCTGGCCACAGCACTACCCCTGGATCGATCCCGCCGGCTACGAATACTTCCGTACCCGCCTCGGCCAGGCCCGGCGCGATGTCGAGCACGGGCTGGAGATCACCCTGCAGCACTACACCACGTACGAAGGCCAGCAGCGTATGCTGGAGATTCTCCAGTTCAAACTGGATATTCTCTGGAGCATGCTCGATGCCATGAGCATGGCCTATGAACTGAATCGCCCGCCCTACCACAGCGTGACCGACCAGCGGGTCTGGCACCGAGGAATCCCCCTATGAGTTTCGATCGCGGCCTGACCCCGAAATGGCGCCCCGGCTACCGCTTCCAGTACGAACCGGCGCAGAAGGGCCACGTACTGCTGTACCCGGAAGGGATGATCAAGCTCAACGAGAGTGCCGCACTGATCGGTGGCCTGATCGATGGCCAGCGCGATGTCGCGGCGATCATCGCCGAGCTGCAGAAACAGTTCCCCGACGTAGCCGAGCTCGGCGAGGATATCGAGCAGTTCATGGAGGTCGCCCGTGCAGAGCACTGGATCGAACTTGCCTGACCCCGGCCTGCCACCCACGCCGCAGGTCGGCCTGCCGCTGTGGCTACTGGCCGAGCTGACCTACCGCTGCCCGCTGCAGTGCCCATACTGCTCGAATCCGCTGGACTTCGCCGGGCAGGGCCAGGAACTGAGCACCGAACAATGGTTCAAGGTCCTGCGCGAGGCTCGGGAAATGGGTGCCGCCCAGTTGGGCTTTTCCGGCGGTGAACCGCTGGTGCGCCAGGACCTTGTCGAACTGATCGCCGAGGCTCGCCGGCTGGGCTTCTACACCAACCTGATCACCTCCGGCATCGGCCTGACCGAACAGAAGATCAGCGATTTCAGGCAGGCCGGCCTCGACCATATCCAGATCAGCTTCCAGGCCAGCGACGAACAGGTGAACAACCTGCTGGCCGGCTCGAAGAAGGCCTTCGCGCAGAAACTGGAAATGGCCCGGGCGGTGAAGGCCCACGGTTATCCGATGGTGCTGAACTTCGTCACCCATCGGCACAACATCGACCGCATCGACCGCATCATCGAGCTGTGCCTGGCCCTGGAGGCGGACTTCGTCGAGCTCGCCACCTGCCAGTTCTATGGCTGGGCGCAGCTCAATCGCCAGGGCCTGCTGCCTACCCGCGAGCAACTGCAGCGCGCCGAACGCATCACCAATGAGTACCGCGCCCGGCTGCAGGCCGAGGGCAACCCGTGCAAGCTGATCTTCGTTACACCGGACTACTACGAGGAGCGCCCGAAAGCCTGCATGAACGGCTGGGGCAGCCTGTTCCTCACCGTCACTCCGGATGGCACCGCGTTACCCTGCCATGGCGCCCGGCAGTTGCCAGTACAGTTCCCCAACGTGCGCGACCACAGCCTGCAACATATCTGGTACGACTCGTTCGGTTTCAACCGCTTTCGCGGTTACGAGTGGATGCCCGAACCGTGCCGTTCCTGTGACGAGAAGGAAAAGGACTTCGGCGGTTGCCGTTGCCAGGCCTTCATGCTCACCGGCGACGCCAGCAACGCCGACCCGGTCTGCGCCAAGTCCCACCACCATGATGTGATCCTGCAGGCCCGCGAAGAAGCCAGCCTGGAGGGGCCGGCCATCGAACAACTGGTGTTTCGCAACGAGCGCAACTCGCGCCTCATCGCCAAGGGCTGAGCCCAGCGCCGAGTGCCACGTCACGTCATTCAGGCGAGTATCTGCAAGCCGTGCTTCTGCACGATGCTCAGCAGCTTGAGTGCCATGCCGCTGGGCTGCTTGTCGCCAGCCTCCCATTGCTTGACGGTCGATACGCTGGTGTTCAGGTAACGGGCGAACACCGGCTGGCTGACCTGGTTGCGCTCGCGCAGCGACTTGATCTGCTCGGGGGCGATCTCGTCCGGTACCGGCGCCAGGCACGAGGCGTCGAACTCGCGCATGGTCGCCTTGCCGATCGCACCGATTGCATGCAGGGCGCTGGCCGATTCATGGACCGATTCCAATGCCTCGGATTTATACCGCTTGCTCATAAGCTATCTCCACAAACTCTCTCATCTCCAGCAACTGCCCGATCTGCCGGCTGCTCAGGTTTTCATAGGCCTTTGCCAGCGCCCTGAAGGCCTTGAGCTCCTGCTGGCTGATATTGCCCTGGTCACTCTTGGCGAACAGGAACTGGAAGATCCAGTAACAGCCGCCCCGGGCCAGGACGATGGAACGATAACGGTTTTCGTTCAGGCGCTTTTTCCACACGCCACCCCCCAGGTTGTCGGCCTGCCCCCTGACCACCGCCCCCATTGCCAACACCAGTTCGGCGTCGTCGATCCTTGCCTTCCTGGCGCTGGCGGCGAATCCCCTGGTCTTGAAAACCCTGTATCGCATGGAAATCCTTCCCCATAAAACGTACCACTAGGTGGTATATAAATTCAAATCCATTGAGGTTCTTTCCGCCCGATGGCAGCAACGCTCGCCCCGCACCTCAATGCGAGCCGAAATACCGCCCACAAAAAAACACCCCGTGCCAAAAGAGTCAGGCACAGGGCGACGCGTTATACCGCAAGACGGTTCGGAATCAGATTTGGGAGAAAACGACGCGCCAAGTCAGACGGCGATTCCCCTGCGGCATTGCACCTGGGCGGTACGGACTCGGGAGAAGGCCCGGGCCAGGCGCAGCAGCATTTCGTCGATGGTGCTCTGGCTGACGGTCAGGGCCGGGGTAAAGCGCAGACTGTCGGCGGTCGGCGCATCGAGCAGCAGGCCTTCCTGCAACGCGGCCTTGACCACCGCATCCGCCGAGGCGTCGCTCAGGGTCAGCCCCCAGAGCAGCCCGGCGCCGCGCAGTTGGCCGTGCTCATAACGCCGTGCCAGCCGATCCAGGCCCTGTTGCAGGTAGTGCCCGCGCTCAGCCACCTCGTCGAGGAAGCCATGCTTGAGCAGCGTATCGAGCACCGCCAGGCCGGCCGCACTCATCAAGGCGTTACCGTGGTGGCTGCCACCGATTTCGCCGGGCTCGAAACAGCAGGCCGTGCCCCGCGCCAGCAGCGCCGACAACGGCGCGCCACCACCCAGGCCCTTGCCGAGGGCGATGATGTCGGCACGCACCGCGTACCGTTGCTCGGCCAGCAGGCTGCCGCAGCGGCCGATACCGGTCTGCACCTCGTCGAAGATCAGCAGGATGCCCAGCGCCCGGCACAACCGCTCGACGCCCTGGAGGTATTCCCGGGTCGCCGGGGTAACGCCCGCCGCACGCTGGATCGGTTCGAGCATGATGGCCACGGTCTTGGCATCCACCGCGGCATGCAAGGCCTCCAGATCGTTGAACGGCACCTGGCTGAAGCCGGGCAATTGCGGCTCGAAGCGGTTGCCGAAGCAATCCTGGCCGGACGCCGACATGGCACCGAAACTGCGCCCATGGCAGGCGTTGCTTGCGCTGATGATCCGGTAGGCGCCGCCACGATGCAGCTGGCCCCACTTGCGCGCCAATTTGATCGCCGCCTCGCAGGCTTCCGAACCACTGTTGAGAAAATACACCTGGTCACTGTCGGTGGCACGACACAGGCGGTCCGCCAGGTGCGATTGGACCGGGTTATGAAAACCCGCGCCGACATTGATCAGGCCATGGGCCTGGTCCGCCAGGGCATGGGCCAGCACACCGGGGCTATGACCGAGGCTGTTGCTGCCACCGCCCTGGCTGAAATCCAGATAGGCCCGTTCCTCGCTGTCCCACAGCCAGGAGCCCTGACCACGGACGAACACCGGGCTGGGGCGCTCGGCGGCGGGCATCAGGTACTCGCTGGCCGCGTGCTCGTGGCGGGCGCGGGGCTGGAAGTCGGCGGTCAGGTCATCGAGGCTCGGTTGCGGCCGGCGCAGCTTGAACAGATTCATGCGCGCAGCCCTTCCAGCGGCAGCCCGAGCAGCCGGGCCGACCAGTCCTCGACCCGGCCGCTGCGCAGGCGACGAATGGCGATGTCGCGCCAGCGCGAGGACAGCGCCGGGCAGTCCACCAGTTTCTTCAGGCCGGAATGCTCCAGCGGTTCGGCGTAGAACGCGTGCAGGGCCCAGGCCACGCTGAGGCCGGGATAACTGCGCTGCAGCAGTTCGAAGGGCTGGTCGGCGCTGACGAAACCGGGCTTGAGCACCCGATAGAACCAGCCGCAGCGCCCCGTGTCCTGGGCCTGCTGCGGCAGCTCGGACAAGCCCCAGCGATGGCTCAGGCGATAGCAGGGCGAACGTGGCTGGCTGACCTGCAGCAGCGCACCGCCCCAGCGGAACAGGTCGCCCAGGCAGACCTGCTCTTCGGTCAGACCACGGGTCGAGAGATTTTCGCCAAAGGCCGGTGCCGACCAGTCGAGTTGCGGATGCCGTTTGCGCCAGTAGTCATAGTGCTCGGCGGGGTAATGATGCAGCGCCCGCTCCGGTCCGCTGTGGAAACGCGGATCGCCCTGCTCGTCGCTGCCCAGGCCCTGTGGCCATAACCAGAGCCGACTGGCAACCCGGTGTTTATCCGTATCGCTGATCAGACCCTGTCCGAGATTTTTTGCCTTGCCTATGTAAACACCATCGACGCAAACGGTATTCATCGCACGCTCTGGCCCTGTAAGCCCTTTTAATTGCGGTTAGACTAGGCTTGCGAGGCGTTCACGGCCATTTCGTTTTTCGAGCATTTTCGATAAGTACTGCTTATGGATTTCAAGCAACTGCGTTATTTCGTCGCGGTGTATGAAGAAGGCCATGTCGGCCGCGCCGCCGAACGGCTGTCGATCTCCCAGCCGGCCCTGTCGCAACAGATACGCCACCTGGAACACCACCTCGACGTCAGCCTGTTCGAACGCAGCAGCAAGCGCCTGCTGCCGACCCTGGCCGCCCACACCCTGTACAACCATGCATTGCCGCTGCTCGATGGCCTGCAACGGGCCCGCGAAGCCCTGCGCAACTTCCAGGGGCAGGCGTTGCGCACCCTCGCCATCGGCGTGCTGCAGACCGTGCACACCAGCCTGGTGCCGCAGTTGCTCGAACGGGTGCGCAAGGCCCATCCGCACCTGGTGGTGCAGATCTACGAATTGACCGGCATGGAGATCGAACGGCGCCTGCTCAACGGCTCGCTGGATATCGGCATCAGTTATCTGCCACCCCGCCAGCCGGGCTTGCACGGCCTGCCGCTGTACGAAGACGAGCTGCAACTGGTGATCCCCGCCGAGCACCCGCTGCGTGAATTCAAGAAGGTCTCGGTCGGCCAGGCCGCGGAGCTGCCGATGCTGCTGCTCGGCGAAGAATTCCAGATCCGGCAGATCTGGCAGGCGCAACTGGCCAACCTGGGGCGACGCCCGCAGGTCCAGGCCGAATTGAACAACATGGCGGGGATTCTCGACAGCCTGCCGCATACCCGCCTGGCCACCGTACTGCCGGGTCGCTCACGGGACGAACACGATGACCATGATCTGCTGTGGAAACCGCTGACCGAACCGCGGGTCTCGCTGCGGGTCGGCCTGGTGTGTCGCGACATGCAACGCCAGCAGGCTTCGCTGGAGCTGCTGCGGGTGCTGCTGGAGGACGTGATGAACAGCCCGGTCAAGCACCTGCACGGGGCGACGGGGCTTGAAGGCCTGGGCTGAAAAACTTTTTCGCGGACAAAAGAAAACCCCGCCGAAGCGGGGCTTTGCAGACTGTTTCCCTGACATCCATTTCGCTCCACCATCCTGGCGGAATCCTACGTGTCCGTGTTTTGCTTTGAGCTTCCTGCTCGACGTCCTTCATAAGTAGATTACCGCTGGATCCAATATGGCGATATGGGCAAACAGCAGCGCGTTATGTAAGCAAAGGCTTACATGCCAACCCCGCCTCAGAACTGCTCGGCATCGAGCAGGAACAGCGATTCGCTACCCGCCTTCACCGACGCCGTCAGCGAGTGGATGCGCGGCAGCAGGCGGGCGAAATAGAACCTCGCGGTGCCCAGCTTGCTCGCGTAGAACGCATCTTCCCTGTCCTTGCCCAAGGCGGCCCGGGCCATCAGGGCCCACATGTAGGCATAGGCGGTATAGCCGAAGGTGTGCAGGTATTCGACCGATGCCGCACCGATCTCGTTCGGGTTGGTTCCGGAACGGTCGAGCACCCAGTCGGTCAGCTCGTCGAGGTTGTCCAGCGCCGCCGCCAGGGGCTTGGTGAACTCGGCCAGATTGGCGCTCGCGGTATCGATGAAGTGCCGCACTTCCTCGGCGAACAGGCGGTAGTAGGCACCGCCGCTGCCGACGATCTTGCGGCCTACCAGGTCCAGCGCCTGGATGCCGTTGGTGCCCTCGTAGATCTGGGTGATGCGCACGTCACGCACCAGTTGCTCCTGGCCCCACTCGCGCACGTAACCATGACCACCGAAAACCTGCTGGCCGTGCACCGTGACCTCCAGCCCCAGGTCGGTCAGGAATGCCTTGGCCACCGGCGTCAGCAAGGCCACCAGTTCATCGGCACGCTTGCGGGCCGCCGCGTCCTCGCTGAACTTGGCAGTGTCCAGTTGCATCGCCACGTAGGTGGAGAAGGCACGGCCGCCCTCGTTCGCCGCCTTCATGGTCAACAGCATGCGGCGCACGTCCGGATGCACGATGATCGGGTCGGCCGCCTTGTCCTTGGCCTTCGGCCCGGTCGGCGAACGGCTCTGCAGGCGGTCGCGGGCGTATTCGATCGCGTTCTGGTAGGAACGCTCGCCGGAAGCCAGGCCCTGGATGCCGACACCCAGGCGCTCGTAGTTCATCATGGTGAACATCGCCGCCAGGCCCTTGTTCGGCTCGCCCACCAGGTAACCGGTGGCCTCGTCGAAGTTCATCACGCAGGTCGCCGAAGCCTGGATCCCCATCTTGTGTTCGATCGAACCGCAGGTCGCCGGGTTGCGCGCGCCCAGGCTGCCATCGGCATTGACCAGGAACTTCGGCACCAGGAACAGCGAGATGCCTTTCGGACCGGCCGGCGCGTCGGGCAGCTTGGCCAGTACCAGGTGGATGATGTTTTCGGTCAGGTCATGCTCGCCACCGGTGATGAAGATCTTGGTCCCGCTGATCTTGTACGAGCCGTCCGCCTGCGGCTCGGCCTTGGTGCGGATGATCCCCAGGTCGGTGCCGGCGTGGGGTTCGGTCAGGCACATGGAACCGGCCCACAGACCGGCGTACATGTTCGGCAGGTAGGTGGCCTTGAGCTCTTCGCTGGCATGGGTGTTGATCGACACGCAGGCGCCGGAGGTCAGCATCGGGTATAGGCCGAAGGCGAGGCTGGACGAGTTGATCATTTCCTCGACCTGCGCCGAAACGGCCTTGGGCATGCCCATGCCGCCAAACTGCGGATCACCGCCGACACCGACCCAGCCGCCTTCGGCGTAGGTCTGATAGGCCTGTGGGAAACCGCTGGGCGTACGGACCACGCCATTGTCCCAGCGGCAGCCTTCCTCGTCGCCGCCACGGCTCAGGGGCGCGATGCTCTTGGCGGTGACCTTGCCGGCTTCCTCGAGAATCGCCTCGACGGTTTCCTCATCGACGGTCTCGGCCAGGGCAGGCAGTTGGGCCCAGAGATTGCCGACCTCGAAGACTTCATTGAGGACGAAGCGCATATCGCGCAGGGGCGCTTTGTAGTCAGCCATGGCAAACCTCGCAAGATCTAGAACGATAGGGCCCGCGCGGGGCCGATTTCCGAAGGCTTGAGTGTACCTTAACAACTTTTCAGACACATAGGGTCATCACGTGACGTTTTTGTTATTTTTAGTCACAACGCTATGCAGGCCTGTTGGGTGAATGTCCTGGCCTCTTCGCGGGCAAGGCGGTGCGGCGACCCGACTTGCCCGCGAAGGTCCTTCAAGCCTCATCCATCGACTACAGGGCAAACAGATCCGCCGGCAACCGCATCAGGCTCTCGCTCCCCGCTTCCACCGCCGCCCGATGAGCGGCGGTGCGCGGCAGCAACCGCTTGAAGTAGAACTCGCACGTCGCCAGCTTGCCCCGGCAATAATCCGCGTCGCCACTGCCCTCTTCCAACTGCGCCTGGGCCACCAGCGCCATGCGCAGCCACAGGTAGGCCAGGACGATGTAACCGCTGTACATCAGGTAATCCACCGCCGCCGCGCCGACCTCATCCGGATTCTGCATGGCCGCCTTGCCGACCAGCAGCGTCAGCTCGCCCCACTCCCGGTTCAACTGATCGAGCCGCGTCACATGAGCGCCAAGCTGCCCGTGCCCGGCATTGGCCTCGCAGAACTTGTGCACGATCCGGGTAAAGCCGCGCAGCAGCTTGCCCTGGCTGCCGAGCACCTTGCGCCCCAGCAGGTCCAGGGCCTGGATGCCATTGGTGCCTTCGTAGATCGGCGCGATGCGGCAATCGCGCACCAGTTGTTCCATGCCCCACTCACGGATAAAGCCGTGACCGCCGAACACCTGCATGCCGTGGTTGGTCACCTCCAGCCCGGTCTCGGTCATGAACGCCTTGCAGATCGGGGTCAGGAATGCCAGCAGGTCCTCGGCCTCCTGGCGCTGCTCGGGCTGGGCGGCGCGATGGGCGATATCCAGCCACTGTGCGGTGAAATAGGTCAGTGCCCGGTTGCCTTCGTTGAACGCCTTCATGGTCAGCAGCATGCGCCGTACGTCCGGGTGCACGATGATCGGGTCGGCGGCCTTGTCCGGCGCCTTGGGGCCGGTCAGCGAACGCATCTGCAAACGCTCGCTGGCGTAGCGGACCGCGCCCTGGAAGCTGGTTTCGCCCAGGCACAGGCCCTGCATGCCGGTACCGAGGCGGGCATGGTTCATCATGGTGAACATGCAGTTGAGGCCCTTGTTCGCCTCACCGATCAGAAAGCCCTTGGCAGCATCGAAGTTCAGCACGCAGGTGGCCGAGGCCTTGATGCCCATCTTGTGCTCGATGGAGCCGCAGCTCACCCCGTTGCGCTCGCCCGCCTCGCCGGTCGCATCGGGCAGGAACTTGGGCACGATGAACAGCGAGATACCCTTGGTACCGGCCGGCGCGTCCGGCAACTTGGCCAGTACCAGGTGCACGATGTTGCGGCTCATGTCGTGCTCGCCGGCGGAAATGAAGATCTTGCTCCCGGACACCGCATAGCTGCCATCGGCCTGGGGCACGGCGCGGGTCTTGATCAGCCCCAGGTCGGTGCCGCAGTGGGCTTCGGTCAGGCACATGGTGCCGGTCCATTCGCCGGCGGTCAGCCTGCTCAGGTAGGTCTGTTTCTGTTGCTCGGTACCGTGGGCATGGATCGCCGACATGGCGCCGTGGGTCAGCCCCGGGTACATGCCCCAGGAAGTGTTGCTGGAACCGATCATTTCGCTGATCACCAGCCCCAGCGACTGCGGCAGGCCCTGCCCGCCATACTGCCGATCGGCCGCCAGGCCATGCCAGCCGGCCTCGACGTACTGGGCAAAGGCCTGCTTGAAACCCTTGGGCGTGGTCACCACGCCATTGTCGAAATGGCAGCCCTCTTCATCGCCGGAGCGGTTCAGCGGTGCCAGCACCTGTTCACAGAATTTCGCGCCTTCCTCCAGGATCGCCCCGACCATGTCCGGGCTGGCATCGCTGGCGCCGAGGCGTTCGTAATGGGCGTGGAAATCGAAAACATGGTCGAGCAGAAAGCGCATGTCGCGTAGCGGGGCTTTGTAGTCAGGCATGGTCGTTTCTCCGGCAGCAGATGATTCAACCTACTGTCGGCGCCCGCCCCCGGGCAATCACAGTCCAGCCGCTGAATGCTCCACCATCACTCAGCCCACGGCTTCCTTGGTCCGCACCGCGCCGCGCTTGGCGGTCTGCCCGGCGGCCATGACGCAGTTGCGCCCGGCCCCCTTGGCGGCATAGAGCGCCTGGTCGGCGGACTTGAGCACTTCGTCCGGGGTGCGCTGATCCAGCTGGCGCTCGGCGACGCCGATACTGATCGTCACCGACACACTCGACGCACCACCGCCCGAACGGCGCTGGCGGCCTTGCTGGTCGTCCTGCGGGCGGCTGTCCGGGTTGCGCAGTTGAATGCTGTAGTTGGCGATCACCTCACGGATCACCTCCAGGTGCGGCAGGCATTCTTCAAGGCTCTTGCCGGCGAACACCACCGCGAATTCCTCGCCACCGTAGCGGTAGGCCCGGCCGCCGCCGCTGACCTTCGCCAGCTTGCTCGCGACCAGCCGCAAGACCTGGTCACCGACGTCGTGGCCATGGGTGTCGTTGAATTTCTTGAAGTGGTCGACGTCGGTCATCGCCAGCACATAGTTGCGCCCCAGGCGCTGCATCCGCTCGTTGAGCGCGCGACGGCCGGGCAGCCCGGTCAGTTCATCGCGGAACGCCATCTGATAGGCCTCGTGGGCCACCGCCGCGGCGATCATCAGCATCACCTGGCTGCACATGATGTTCAGGGTGAACGGCAGGATGAAGGTCATCGGCAGCATCCAGAACAGGCCCAGCAGGCCGATCAGTTGGGCCGCATGCAGCGGCCGCGGGTTGCGCCAGTACTGCACGGTCAGCAGCAGGAACGCCGCGAGGAACACCGGGTAGGACAACTGGATCAGGCTCATCCACGCCCCATGCAATGCGGGCCAGCGGATTTCCGCCAGCCAGCCGAGCAGGGCTTCCGGGTAACTCTGCTCCAGGCCCAGGGCCACGCTGCCCACCGCCAGCAGCACGGCAAACCGCGCGATCATGTCCTGGAACAGGTGCGTGCGCTCCTGCCAGGCGGCGAACACGCCGAACAGCAGTGGCAACAGCAGGCAGACCAGGTGGAAAACCACCGCGGCATCCTGTCGGACCCTGCCATGGTCGCGGTAGTAATCGGCCTGGGTGGAAAGCAGGAAGTAGGCGATGTACACCGTGATCATCAGGAACAGTTCGCGCTGGCGCCGATAGACCGCGCAATAGGAACCGCCGAGCAACAGCACCAGGGTCGGCAGAACGTTGAACAGCGAAGTGAAGAAGACGTTGAGATCCTTGACGTAGGCCGCCGCGAGCCCCGCAAGCAACAACATGACGGAGGGTAGAAAATGACTGGCATGTACAGCAGGAGAACGCGGCAAGGGTAAAGCTCCGACCGGCAGATTCAATAGATGGCATTGTGCCTTTATTTGCGCGAGTAAAGCACAAAGAATGTGACAGAGATCACGAATCCTCTCTCTTTAACGGCAGGTCTCGGCTTCTTCTTAGCGTTTTAGTCAGGAATTTTCGCTATTGACGCCAATAAATCGGCAATGCCGAAAAGCGCCCACAAAAAAGCCGCTTCCCCCGAAGGAGAAGCGGCTTTTCGAGGTCACTCCGGCAGGGCTCAGTAGCCCAGGCTGAAGTGCTCTTCCTGCATGTCCATCAGGTTGTTGGCGCCCGACAGCATGGTGGCCACGTGGGTACGGGTGCGCGGCAGAATGCGCTGGAAGTAGAAGCGCGCGGTCTGCAGCTTGGCGGTGTAGAACGCCTCGTCGCTGGTACCCGCGGCCAGTTTCTCGGCGGCCAGGCGGGCCATGTCGGCCCAGAAGTAGGCCAGGCAGGCGTAGCCGGAGTACATCAGGTAATCCACCGAAGCGGCACCGACTTCCTCGCGGTCCTTCATCGCGGCCATGCCCACTTTCATGGTCAGCTCGCCCCACTCCTTGTTCAACGCGGCCAGTGGCGCAACGAACTCGCTGACCGCCTCGTTGCCTTCGTTGGCCTGGCAGAACTTGTGGACGATCTTGGTGAAACCCTTGAGGGCCTCGCCCTGGGTCATCAGCACCTTGCGACCCAGCAGGTCGAGGGCCTGGATGCCGGTGGTGCCTTCGTACAGCATCGAGATACGGCTGTCGCGAACGTTCTGCTCCATGCCCCACTCGGCGATGAAGCCGTGGCCACCGTAGATCTGCAGGCCATGGTTGGCGGCTTCGAAACCGACCTCGGTCATGAACGCCTTGGCGATCGGCGTCATGAACGCCAGCAGCGCGTCGGCCTTCTTCTTCTCTTCCTCGTCCTGGCTGTACTTGACGATATCCACCTGCTTGGCGGTGAAGTACACCATCGCCCGGTTACCCTCGGCGAAGGCCTTCATGGTCAGCAGCATGCGACGCACGTCAGGGTGCACGATGATCGGGTCAGCGGCCTTGTCCGGCGCTTTCGGACCGGTCAGGGAGCGCATCTGCAGGCGTTCGCGTGCGTACTTCAGGCCACCCTGGAAACCGATTTCGGCGTGGGCCAGGCCTTGCAGCGCGGTCCCCAGGCGAGCGGTGTTCATGAAGGTGAACATGCAGTTCAGGCCCTTGTTCGGCGGGCCGATCAGGAAGCCGGTGGCGCCGTCGAAGTTCATCACGCAGGTGGCATTGCCGTGGATGCCCATCTTGTGTTCGATGGAACCGCAGGACACGGCGTTGCGCTGGCCGACCGAACCGTCGGCGTTGGGCAGGAACTTGGGCACGATGAACAGCGAAATGCCCTTGGTGCCGGCCGGTGCGTCCGGCAGGCGGGCCAGGACGATATGGACGATGTTGTCGGCCATGTCGTGCTCACCGGCCGAGATGAAGATCTTGGTCCCGCTGACCTTGTAGGAACCGTCGGCCTGAGGTTCGGCCTTGGTGCGCAGCATGCCCAGGTCGGTGCCGCAGTGCGGTTCGGTCAGGCACATGGTGCCGGTCCACTCGCCGGACACCAGCTTGGTCAGGTAGGCCTCCTGCTGTTCAGGGGTACCGTGTTCGGAAATGGTGTTCATCGCACCATGGGACAGGCCCGGGTACATGCCCCACGACCAGTTCGCCTCACCGACCATCTCGCTGATCGCCAGGCCCAGAGACTCCGGCAGACCCTGGCCGCCGTGCTCGACGTCGTGAGCCAGGCTCGGCCAGCCACCTTCGACGAACTGCTTGTAGGCTTCCTTGAAGCCGCTCGGGGTCTTCACGCCCGATTCGCTCCAGGTGCAGCCTTCGGTATCACCAACACGGTTCAGCGGAGCCAGGACCTGTTCGCAGAACTTGGCGCCTTCCTCGAGGATGGCGTTGACCATATCCGGAGTAGCGTCCTGGCAAGCCGGCAGGCTCTGATAGTGCGCTTCGTAGCCAAGCAGTTCGTCACGAACGAAGCGAATATCACGCAAGGGGGCCTTGTAGTCAGGCATAGCGATAAACCTCTGCTGATGAAACCTGGAATAAGCGACCGCGTCGATTTGCCACGCCGGTCAAACAGTTGTTTGAAACATACGTTTGCGCCAAAGCCTTGTCAAGCGTCGTTCATGAGCCATTGGTCATACAGGCCGACAATAGGCGCGGGAAATCGCCGGCAGCGCCGCAGGCAGCGGCTGGCAACAAGGAAAGAATAGTCGAGAGGATGGTCTGGCGAGCGGACGCATCGAACGCCAAGCGCCACTGACGCCGGGTATCGAGGCACGACAAGGGGTATGCGCATGGCAAAACGGGCGCTGTCGCGCCCGGATGGGGGATTACGCCGGAGCGATCAGGCGTAGGTGTCGATCAGCGTGCCGAGAGCCTTGTCCGCGGCCTTCTCGACCTTGGTCCCCAGTTCGACCTGGAGCTTGCCCTGGGACAGGTCGACCAGACTGTTCGACAGGTCCTGCTGGCTACGGTCCAGCGACAGCAGCCGTTCGACCTGGGAGTCGGAGGACTGGCTCTTCAGCGAACGCTCGACAGTGGTGTTGGCGATCTGGCCGGCGGCCTGGTCGACACGGTTCTGCCCGGACTGAATAGTGCTCAGACCGGCATAAAAAGCGGTGCTACCTGAGATTTCCATGGGCGAACTCGACTGTACGAAACCATTACAGGCTGCATTGAAGCAGAACCCGGGCAAAAACGCCCGTCAAAAACACTAATGGCACAATGCCTGGCAATAGGCAAAAGCTAGCGCCTGGCCTCGGGCATCAGTCCAGCAGATCCAGCTGCAAGCGCTCTGCCACGGCCTGTGCGGTCGTTGCCTTGAGGCGCGGCACGCGTCCCAGGCACGGCGCCGGCAGGCGCTCGGCCAGCGTCGCGAGGTTTTCTTCCAGACGAGAGGTCTTCGGATCGATGATGTTGGCCACCCAACCGGCCAACTGCAGGCCATCGCGGGCAATCGCCTCGGCGGTCAGCAGGGCGTGACTGATGCACCCCAGGCGTACGCCCACCACCAGGATCACCGGCAACCCCAGGCCACAGGCCAGGTCCGACAGATTGGCCTGGTCGGCCAGGGGTACCCGCCAACCGCCGGCCCCTTCGATCAGGGTGAAATCGGCCTGCAGCGCGAGAATCTCGCGCATCGGCTCCAGCAGTGATTGCACCGTCAGCGCCACGCCGGCTTCGCGCGCCGCCAGGTGCGGGGCGATGGCCGGTTCGAGCGCCACCGGGTTGACCTGCGCGTAGGACAACGGCAACGAGCACTCGGCCAGCAACGCCAGGGCATCGGCGTTACGCAGGCCCTGGGGGGTCACCTCGCAACCGGACGCCACCGGCTTGCCCGCCGCGGTGCTCAGGCCGGCGGCCCGGGCCGCATGCAGCAGGCCGGCGGCGATGGTGGTCTTGCCGACATCGGTGTCGGTCCCGGCAATGAAATAGGCTGCGCTCATAGCGGCTTCTCCAACACGGCGTAGACCACCTGGTAGGTCGCCGGCAGCCCCTGCGCCTGGCGAAATTGTTCATAGGCGTCGATCAGGCCGAGCACCCGCGCGCGTCCGGTCAGCCCGCCCGGCCGTCCGGGGTTGAGGTTGTGCGCACCGAGCGCCTTGAGCTCGTGGGTCAGGCTGCGCACGTCCGGGTAAAACAGCACCTGTGGCCGGCTTTCCAGGCTCACCACGCGCAAGCCGCTGGCCGCGCACAGGCGCTGGTACTCGGCGAACTCGCGAAAGCGATTGACGTGAACCAGACCATCCACGGCCCGCCAACTCTCACGCAGCTCATGCAGGGTGCCGACACACAGGCTGGCAAACGCCATCACGCCGCCCGGGCGCAACACTCGCCGCGCCTCGTCGAGCACGGCGGCAAAGTCGGCACACCACTGTACGGCCAGGCTGGAGAACACCAGGTCGCAACACTGCGCCTGCAGCGGCAGCCGCTCGGCATCACCGGCGATGAAATGTCGCGCGCCGCCCAGGGGCCGGGCGTGTTCGAGCATGCCCTCGGCGATATCCAGGGCCAGGCCCTGCCCTTCACCAAAACGGCCGCCCAGGGCCCGGGTGAAGTAGCCGGTACCGCAGCCGACATCGAGCCAGCGCGAAGGGCTGAACTGCTCCGGCAGGCGCCGCAACAACTCGTCACCGACATCGCGCTGCAACTGGGCCACGCTGTCGTAACTGGCGGCCGCACGGGAAAACGAGGCGGCGACCTGGCGCTTGTCGGGCAGGCCGCCCGGCAACGGCGGACGTGAAAGATCAGTCATCGGCGCACTCATGCAAAAAGGCCTGGATAGCCCCGGCCACTCCATGGGGGTCTTCCAGAAGAAACGCATGGCCGGCCTGTTCGATCAGGCCGACTTCGACATCCGGCAACAACGCCAGCAACTCGCCCGCCGCCTCGGCCGGCACCAGGCCGTCGAGCCCGGCAAACAGGTGCAACTGCGGGCCGCCATAGGTTTGCAGGGCCTCGCGGGTGTCCAACTGTGCCAACACCTCAAGCCCACTGAGCAGAACCTCGGGGCTGCTGTGCGGTGCCCCGCCCAGGAGCACCCGCGATTGCCCGCGCGGGTCCGACGAGCCCTGGGCGCACAGCAGGCTGAAGCGCTTGAGGGTGGCCTGAGGCTGCGCGCGACAGCCGCTCAGGAACTGCTCGAAGGTGTCCTCGGCCATGGCGCCGGACCAGCCGTCACCGGCCACGAAACGCGGATTGCTCGCCAGCGTCAGCAGGCCGCAGCAACGATCGCCACGGCGGGCCGCCAGTTCCGCTGCCAGCATGCCGCCGAGCGACCAGCCACCCAGCCAGGTGTTCTCCGGCAGGCTGGCATCGAGCGCCTCGATCCACTCCGTCAGTTCGCCGCCGGCAAGCGCCGGCAGCGGCTCGATCTCCACCCGCAGGTGCTCGTCCAGACCGCGCAAGGCCGCCGCCAAGGGTTCCAGCGGCGAAATGCCAAGGCCCCAGCCGGGCAACAGAATCAGACGGTCACGCATGAGGTGGCTCCAACGGCTCATGGGGCCCCAGCAATCTGGAACACTCTGCCAATGCTTCTAACAATAGCCGCACCTGCGCCTCGCTGTGGGCGGCGGTCAGCGTGACCCGCAGGCGCGCACTGCCGGCCGGTACGGTCGGCGGCCGAATCGCCGTCACCATCAGCCCGCGTTCGCGCAGCAGTTGCGAGAAGCGCAGCGCCCGGCCGGCATCACCGATCAGGATCGGCTGGATCGGCGTGAAACTGTCCATCAACTCCAGGCCGATCTGCTGCGCCCCCTCGCGGAACTGGCGGATCAGCGCGTCCAGATGCTGCCGACGCCAATGTTCGCTGCGCAGCAGTTCCAGGTTTTTCAGCGTGGCGCAGGCCAGCGCCGGCGGCTGGCTGGTGGTGTAGATGTAGGGCCGGGCGAACTGCACCAGGCTTTCGATCAGTTCTTCGCTGCCGGCGACGAACGCACCCGCCGTGCCGAATGCCTTGCCCAGGGTGCCGACCAGCACCGGTACGTCTTCCTGGCTCAGGCCGAAGTGCTCGACGATACCGCCGCCCTGGGCGCCCAGAGGGCCGAAACCGTGGGCGTCGTCGACCATCAGCCAGGCGCCGCGGGCACGGGTTTCACGGGCCAGGGCCGGCAGGTCGGCGATATCGCCATCCATGCTGAACACCCCGTCGGTGACCACCAGCGTATTGCCGGTGGCTTTTTCCAGGCGCTTGGCGAGGCTGGCCGGATCGTTGTGCAGGTAGCGATTGAACCGTGCACCCGAGAGCAGCCCGGCATCCAGCAATGATGCGTGATTGAGACGATCTTCCAGCACCGTATCGCCCTGCCCGACCAGCGCCGTGACCGCGCCCAGGTTGGCCATGTAGCCGGCGCTGAACAACAACGCGCGAGGCCGCCCGGTGAACTCGGCCAACGCTTCTTCCAGCGCCTGGTGCGGACCGCTGTGGCCGATCACCAGATGCGCCGCCCCACCGCCCACGCCCCAGCGCGCGGCACCGGCCTGCCAGGCCTCGATGACTTGCGGGTGATTGGCCAGGCCCAGGTAATCGTTATTGCAGAAAGCCAGCAGGGGCTGGCCATCGACCAGCACTTCCGGGCCCTGCGGGCTTTCGAGCAGCGGCCGCTGGCGATAGAGGTTTTGCGCACGACGGGCGGCCAGGCGTGCGGACAGATCGAAGGACATGGGCGCCTCGCAGATGCAATCTGAAGAACACCGCCTGGTCCCGGCTGCGCCGCCCCCTGTAGGAGCCGGGCTTGCCCGCGAATGCGTCCTCTCGATCGCTAAAAGCTTCGCGGGCAAGCCCGACTCCTACAGAGATCGGCGCAGCCAAGGGCCGGGCGGTGTTCCGTTGGAAAAGCGGTGTGAATCAGACTGCGGCGTTGTAGAACTGCTCGCTGCTCTTCTGCTCCACCAGCGCCTGCTCGATAGCCGCCTGGTGCACTTCGTCGGCATGTTCCTCGCGGGCTTCGGGCTGGATACCCAGGCGGGCGAACAGGCGCATGTCCTTGTCGGCCTGCGGGTTGGCGGTGGTCAGCAGCTTCTCGCCATAGAAGATCGAGTTGGCACCGGCGAAGAACGCCAGGGCCTGCATCTGTTCGTTCATCGCCTCGCGGCCCGCCGACAGGCGCACGTGGGACTTGGGCATCAGAATCCGCGCCACCGCCAGCATGCGGATGAAGTCGAACGGATCGACATCCTCGGCATTCTCCAGCGGCGTACCGGCGACCTTCACCAGCATGTTGATCGGCACCGACTCCGGGTGCTCCGGCAGGTTGGCCAACTGGATCAGCAGGCCGGCCCGGTCGTCGAGGGACTCGCCCATGCCGAGGATGCCGCCGGAACAGATCTTCATCCCGGCATCGCGCACGTAGGCGAGGGTCTGCAGACGCTCGCTGTAGGTGCGGGTGGTGATGATGCTGCCGTAGAACTCCGGCGAGGTGTCGAGGTTGTGGTTGTAGTAGTCCAGGCCGGCTTCGGCCAGCGCGGCGGTCTGCTCCTGATCCAGCCGCCCCAGCGTCATGCAGGTTTCCAGGCCCATGGCCTTCACGCCCTTGACCATCTCCAGCACGTACGGCATGTCCTTGGCCGACGGGTGCTTCCACGCCGCGCCCATGCAGAAGCGGGTCGAACCGATGGCCTTGGCCCGGGCAGCCTCCTCCAGGACCTTCTGCACTTCCAGCAGCTTTTCCTTTTCCAGCCCGGTGTTGTAGTGACCGGACTGCGGGCAGTACTTGCAGTCTTCCGGGCAGGCGCCGGTCTTGATCGACAGCAGGGTCGACACTTGCACGCGGTTGGCGTCGAAGTGCGCGCGGTGCACGGTCTGGGCCTGGAACAGCAGGTCGTTGAACGGCTGCTCGAACAGTGCCTTGACCTCGGCCAGGGACCAATCATGACGCAAAGTGGCAGTAGTGCTGGCACTCATCGCTGGAGTTCCTTGTTTTATGCTGGGCAAGCGGCCGGGGCGACAGCCACGACCACGACACGGATGCCGGCATATTTAAGGAAGCGACATGGACTGTCAACCACATCGCAAACGACAGGTTTACATCTGGCTAAAAAACAACCAGACCTGTCTACTCTGCGACGAGCCCAGCGACAACCTCCATCCATTGTGCAGCCCCTGCGAAAGCGAACTGCCCTGGCTGCTGGAATACTGCCAGACCTGCGCCCTGCCCTTGCCGATGGCCGGCCTGACCTGCGGCCATTGCCTGAAACAGCCGCCCAGCTTCGAGCAGGTCATCGCCCCCTGGACCTACCAGTTCCCGGTCGACAGCCTGATCACCCGCTTCAAGCACCAGAGCCAGTGGCCGCTGGGACGCCTGCTGGCCGAACTGCTGGCCCTGGCCCTGCGCGAACGCTTCGACCACGGCCTGCCGCGACCGGACCTGCTGCTGCCGGTGCCCATGGCCGTGAAACGGCAACGCCAGCGCGGCTACAACCAGGCCGCGATGTTGATGAACTGGCTGGGCAGAAGCCTGCAGATTCCGGCAGATGAGCACCGTTTACTGCGTATTCAGGACACCGTCGCCCAGCAGGAACTGGACGCCAGGGCGCGCCGGCGCAACCTGCTGAACGCCTTCGCCCTGGCCCCCGGCGTTTCGGTCGCAGGCCTGCACCTGGCGCTGGTCGACGACGTGCTGACCACCGGCGCCACCGCCGAAAGCCTGGCGCGCCTGCTGCTGCGGGCCGGCGCCCGACGGGTCGATGTCTACTGCCTGGCCCGCACGCCCAAGCCGGGAGCCCCGGCTTGACGCCCGCCACGCCAGCGGGCACTTTCGAAGGCACCTCCTTGAAAACACTGCCACCACCGCCCATGTCCCTGCCCGTCCTGCTGACCCAATACATCGCCCGCCGCCCACAGCGCATCGCCCTGTTGCAACACATCGCCGAGCAGGGCTCGATCACCCGCGCGGCGAAAAGCGCGGGCCTGAGCTACAAGGCCGCCTGGGATGCCATCGACGAGCTGAACAACCTGGCGCACAAGCCGTTGGTGGAACGCAGTGTCGGCGGCAAGGGCGGCGGCGGGGCGAAACTGTCGACCGAGGGCGAGCGGGTGTTGCGTCTCTATCAACGCCTGCAGACGATCCAGGCGCAGGTGCTGGAAGCCGCCGAGGACGCCAGCGACCTCGACCTGCTCGGACGCCTGATGTTGCGCACCAGCGCCCGCAACCAGTTGCACGGCACCGTGGTCGGCATCGACAGCCATGGACGCAACGACCTGGTACGTCTGGAACTGGCCGCGGGCCTGACCCTGCAGGCGCAGATCACCCACGACAGCACCCTGCGGCTGGAACTGGAAACCGGCACCCAGGTGGTCGCCCTGATCAAGGCCGGCTGGCTGGAACTGCTCGCTCCGCAGGCCTCGGCAACACCTGGAAACAATTGTCTGGACGGTATCGTCGAGGACATTCTGGAAGACGAAAACGGCCCTGCCGAGGTCAGAATCACCTTGCCTAACGGACAGACGCTGTGCGCCCTGGCCACCGCGCAAAAGCTCGCGGCCCTGGGTTTGACCAGCGGGAGCGCGGTACGGGCGCAGTTTGCGCCCGCCTTCGTGTTGCTGGGTACGCCACTTTGACGCTTTCGTGGGCAAGCCATGCTCCTACAAGGTACGGACGGCATTCTGCAGCCGGCGGTGGGTGGGCGAAACATTCCGACTTTTTCCTGCAACAAATCCGTCATCCGCGCTGATTAAGGTGACTGCCTAACCGCAGGGAGCCTGACGATGAGCCTATTAGAAGACAACCAATCCACCGACCTCGAGCAGATGGTCGGCCTCAGCCGCCGTGGCTTCATCAGTGCCGGTGCCCTGTGCGGCGCCGCACTGTTCCTCGGCGGCAACCTGCTGACCCGCAGCGTGATGGCTGCCAGTGTCAGCGCCGCCACCGGCAAGCTGCTGGGTTTCGACAGCATTGCCGCCGCCACCGGCGACCAACTGAGCCTGCCGCCCGGCTACACCAGTTCGGTACTGATCAGTTGGGGCCAGCCACTGGAGAAGAACGGTCCGGCCTTCGACCCGAGCGGCAACGGCACCGCCAAGGCCCAGGAAGTCCAGTTCGGCGACAACAACGACGGCATGAGCCTGTTCCCCTTCCCCGGCGACGACCATCGCGCGCTGATGGCGATCAACAACGAATACACCAACTACCGCTACCTCTACGCTCACGGTGGCCAGCCGCAGTCGCTGGAAGATGTGCACAAGGCCCAGGCCAGCGAAGGCGTGTCGGTGATCGAGATCCAGCGCAAGGACGACCAGTGGCACTTCGTCCAGGGCTCGCCCTACAACCGGCGCATCCACGGCAACACGCCGATCCGCATCGGCGGCCCGGCGGCCGGTCATCCCTGGCTGCAGACCCGCGCCGACAAGCAGGGGCGCAAGGTGCTCGGCACCTTCCAGAACTGCGCCAACGGCAAGACGCCGTGGGGCACCTACCTGACCTGCGAGGAAAACTTCACCGACTGCTTCGGCAGCAGCAATGCCGAGCAGAAGTTCGATGCCGCGCAGAAACGCTACGGTGTGGTGGCCGCGAGCAAGGAGATCGGCTGGCACGTCCACGACCCGCGCTTCGACCTGGCCCTGAACCCCAACGAGTTGAACCGTCATGGCTGGGTGGTGGAGATCGACCCGTTCGATCCGCAGTCCACGCCGGTCAAGCGCACCGCCCTCGGCCGCTTCAAGCACGAGAACGCCGCCCTCGCCGAAACCCGCGACGGGCGCGCGGTGGTCTACATGGGCGACGACGAGCGCGGCGAGTTCATCTACAAGTTCATCAGCCGCGACCGCATCAACCACAAGAACCCCAAGGCCAACCGCGACCTGCTCGACCACGGCACCCTGTATGTGGCGCGCTTCGACAACGGCGACGGCAACCCGGATCGGCCCAGGGGCAAGGGTGAGTGGGTCGAACTGAGCTTCGGCAGGAACGGCATCGATGCCGACAGCGGCTTTGCCAGCCAGGCCGAGGTGCTGATCCATGCCCGCCTCGCCGCCAGCGTGGTCAAGGCCACCCGCATGGACCGCCCGGAGTGGATCGTCGTCAGTCCCATCGATGGCCAGGTGTATTGCACCCTGACCAACAACGCCAGGCGCGGCGAGGACGGCCAGCCGGTGGGCGGGCCGAACCCGCGGGAGAAGAACGTCTACGGCCAGATCCTGCGCTGGCACGCCGCCGGCAACGATCACGGCGCCCCAACCTTCGAATGGGACCTGTTCGTGGTCGCCGGCAACCCCGGCGTGCATGCCGGGACGCCCAAGGGTGGCTCGTCGAACATCACCCCGCAGAACATGTTCAACAGCCCCGATGGCCTGGGCTTCGACAAGGCCGGGCGGTTGTGGATCCTCACCGATGGCGACTACAGCAACGCCGGTGACTTCGCCGGCATGGGCAACAACCAGATGCTCTGTGCCGACCCGGCGAGTGGCGAGATCCGCCGGTTCATGGTCGGCCCGGTCGGCTGCGAGGTGACCGGCATCAGCTTCGCGCCAGACCAGAAGACCCTGTTCGTCGGCATCCAGCATCCGGGCGAGAACGGCGGCTCGACCTTTCCCGAGCACCTGCCCAATGGCAAGCCACGCTCGTCGGTGATGGCGATTCGGCGGGAGGATGGCGGGATCATCGGCGCCTGACACCCGGCTTTCGCGGGCAAGCGCGCTCCCCCAGCGACGGCGTCAAGCGCAGTTGCACCTGTGGAAGCGGGCCTGCCCGCGAAGATGCCCTGACCGCCCACACCATTGCGCTCCCCAGTGCGCTAAGATGCCTGGCCGGACGCGGCAACCTGCTGCGCGCAGGAGCCAACATGTCCCATCCGTTTGATACCCTCACCCCCGACCTGGTCCTCGACGCCGTGGAAAGCCTCGGCTTTCTCAGCGATGCCCGGGTACTGGCGCTCAACAGCTATGAAAACCGCGTCTATCAGGTCGGCATCGAAGACAGCGAACCGCTGATCGCCAAGTTCTATCGTCCACAGCGCTGGACCGACGCCGCGATCCTCGAGGAACACCGCTTCACCTTCGAACTGGCCGACTGCGAAGTGCCGGTGGTCGCGCCGCTGCAACACAACGGCGAAAGCCTGTTCGAACACCAGGGCTTCCGCTTCGCCCTGTTCCCACGGCGCGGCGGGCGGGCCCCGGAGCCGGGCAATCTCGACCAGCTCTACCGCCTCGGCCAACTGCTGGGCCGCCTGCACGCGGTCGGCGCCACCCGCCCGTTCGAGCACCGAGAAGCCCTCGGCGTGCAGAACTTCGGCCATGATGCGCTGGCCACCCTGCTCGAAGGCGGCTTCATCCCCGGCAGCCTGTTGCCGGCCTACGAGTCGGTGGCCCGTGACCTGCTCAAGCGGGTGGAACAGCTCTACCGCGAAACCCCGCACCGCAACATCCGCCTGCATGGCGACTGCCACCCCGGCAACATGATGTGTCGCGACGAGGTGTTCCACATCGTCGACCTCGACGACTGCCGCATGGGCCCGGCGGTCCAGGACCTGTGGATGATGCTCGCCGGCGACCGCCAGGAATGTCTCGGCCAACTCTCGGAACTGGTCGAGGGCTACAGCGAGTTCCACGACTTCGATCCCCGCGAACTGGCGCTGATCGAACCGCTGCGTGCCCTGCGCCTGATGCACTACAGCGCCTGGCTGGCTCGGCGCTGGGACGACCCGGCGTTTCCACGCAGCTTTCCGTGGTTCGGCAGCGAACGCTACTGGGGCGACCAGGTCCTGGCGTTGCGCGAGCAACTGGCAGCGTTGAATGAAGAACCGCTGAAGCTCTTCTGATCGACATACCGACAAGCAACCCGCGACCCGTGTGGCAGCGGGTGTGCTCGCGAACGCGGCGCATCAGCCGGCACCATCGCTGAATGCCGCGACGCAATCGCGAGCCAGCCCGCTCCCACAATGGATCCGTGGTGCCAGCACCACAACGCCATAAATCTCCTTACAATCGCTCTTCTGTCAGCAGCCCAAGCAAGGACTTTGCATGCAAGCCGCCAACCCGCGCCGCGGGTACATCCTCGGCCTTACCGCCTACATCATCTGGGGCCTGTTCCCGATCTACTTCAAGATCATCGCCGCCGTGCCTGCGGTGGAGATCATCATCCACCGCGTGCTCTGGTCGGCCCTGTTCGGCAGCCTGCTGCTGGCCGCCTGGAAACATCCGGGCTGGTGGCGCGAACTGCGCGAGAATCCGCGCCGCCTGGCGATCCTGGCGCTGAGCGGCACGCTGATCGCGGCCAACTGGCTGACCTACGTCTGGTCGGTGAACAACGGGCGCATGCTCGAAGCCAGCCTCGGCTACTACATCAACCCGCTGGTCAACGTGCTGCTGGGGATGTTGCTGCTGGGTGAGCGCCTGCGCCGCCTGCAGTGGATCGCAGTGGGCCTGGCGGCCATCGGCGTGGCCCAGCAGGTCTGGCAGGTCGGCAGCCTGCCCTGGGTCTCGCTGGCACTGGCGCTGACCTTCGGCTTCTACGGCCTGATCCGCAAGCAGGCACCGGTCCAGGCGCTACCCGGCCTGGTGGTGGAAACCTGGATGCTGGTGCCGCTGGCCGTGGGCTGGCTGCTGTTGCATCCGCAAGCGAGCAGTGCCCATCTGGAATTCTGGAGCAACCCCCAGTCCTGGTGGCTGGTGGCCGCCGGCCCGGTCACGCTGGTGCCGCTGGTCAGCTTCAACGCCGCCGCCCGCCACCTGCCCTACACCACCCTGGGCTTCCTCCAATACCTGGCGCCAACGCTGGTATTGATGGAGGCCGTGCTGATGTTCGACGAGCATCTGTCATCCAGCACCCTGACCGCCTTCATGTTCATCTGGGCGGGCCTGGTGGTCTACAGCGTGGATATCTGGCTCAGCCTGCGCAAACGCGGCTGATCAGAAAACGTACAGAAGCCTGCAAGCCCCGATCCGCAAGGGCTGCAGGCTTCCATCCCAAGGTTATCCACAAGCCGGTCCACGCCGTTTGTGCACAAGCCCTTGAAACTGCTCGTTTTTTGCTCAACTCTCGGTAAGCCACGGCCCACCTGGCCGGGCGCCGTGTCTCCCCAGCTTATCCACAGGCCCGTCCCCGGTTAACTTGGATAAACCGGTTCAGCCTTCACTGCGCAGCACCAGCTCCACCATCAGGTCGTCGGCCAGGGCTTCCAGGCTCGCCTGCAGGCCCTCCAGGGACAGGGTCAACGGCACCGCCAGAATCGCTTCGGCGTGAAACAGCGGCTCACTGCTCATCGGCGCCGGGCGGACATCGGTCACCAACCGTTCGAGATTGACGCCCTGCTCGCTGAGCAGGCGGGTGATATCACGGACGATGCCGGGGCGATCGTTGCCCACCAGTTCCATGGCGATGGGTTTCCAGGTGCAGGACTGCTCGATGCCGCTTTCGGCGATCAGCACGCGGATACCCTGGCTGGAGAGTGCCTGCAGGGCTTCGATCAGTTCATCGTGGGCTTCGGCCGGCACGCCGATGCGCAGGATCCCGGCGAACTGCCCGGCCAGTCGCGACAGGCGGCTTTCCAGCCAGTTGCCGCCGTGGGCGGCGATGCATTGGGCGATCCGTTCGACCTGGCCGGCCTTGTCCGGGGCGAATACAGTCAGTACGAGATGGTCCACGGGGCAGCCCTCTGGCGGTTCATCGATCCAGTATAGGCAATGAGCCAGGCGATGACCGGGCTGGCGCTTTCACATTCAGGCAGCGCTCCACCGGGCATATCCAATCGCAGACAACAAATTGTGTACCATTTTCAGATTTTTATGGAACAACCCATGCATTTCTTGAGAACATCAAGACCTGCTGCGTGACCAGACAGAACCGATTGGTCGCAGAACGACGTATTTAGTCTGATTTTCACAACCGCAATGCATCATGTAGTATGCCCCAGCGCGCACTACATAACCTTGGATGGATGTTCGCCCGAGTGCCTGTGAAATCACGGAAAGCCCCACCGGCCAAGGTTGGCGGGGCCAGCCCAGCCGTCCGCGAGGGCATGTTCTGGTACTGTGTTTAGAGAAGCACGCAAGGCTTTAAATAGAAGAGCTGAATAGCTGAGCAGAGTGAGGCAAGCAATGACTGAACACGTTCAAGTCGGTGGCCTTCGGGTCGCCAGAGTCCTGTTCGACTTCGTGAACAACGAAGCCATTCCCGGCACCGGTCTGACTGCGGACCAGTTCTGGGCCGGTGCCGACAAGGTCATCCACGACCTGGCGCCGAAGAACAAAGCCCTACTCGCCAAACGCGATGATTTCCAGGCCCGCATCGACGCCTGGCACCAGTCGAGAGCCGGCCAGGCCCACGACGCCGTGGCTTACAAAGCCTTCCTGCAAGACATTGGCTACCTGCTGCCAGAAGCGGCGGATTTCCAGGCCACTACCCAGAATGTCGACGACGAGATCGCCCGTACCGCCGGCCCGCAGTTGGTCGTCCCGGTGATGAACGCCCGTTTCGCCCTCAACGCCTCGAACGCCCGCTGGGGTTCGCTGTATGACGCCCTCTACGGCACCGACGCCATCAGCGAGGCCGGTGGCGCGGAAAAGGGCAAAGGCTACAACAAGGTCCGCGGCGACAAGGTCATCGCCTTCGCCCGCGCCTTCCTCGATGAAGCCGCCCCCCTGGCCGCAGGTTCCCATGTCGATGCCACCGGCTACAGCATCGTTGCCGGCAAGCTGGTGGTCGCCCTCAAGGGCGGCAGCAACAGCGGCCTGCGCAACGATGCCCAGTTGATCGGCTTCCAGGGCGCTGCCGAGAAGCCGAGCGCCATCCTGCTGAAGAACAACGGCCTGCACTTCGAAATCCAGATCGACGCCACCAGCCCCATCGGCCAGACCGACGCCGCCGGCGTGAAGGACGTGCTGATGGAGGCCGCGCTGACCACCATCATGGACTGCGAAGACTCGGTCGCCGCCGTCGATGCCGATGACAAGGTGGTGATCTACCGCAACTGGCTCGGCCTGATGAAGGGCGACCTGGCGGAAGAAGTCGCCAAGGGCGGCACCACCTTCACCCGTACCATGAACGCCGATCGCCGCTACACCGCGGTCGACGGCAGCGAACTGAGCCTGCACGGCCGCTCGCTGCTGTTCGTGCGCAACGTCGGTCACCTGATGACCATCGACGCGATCCTCGACAGCCAGGGCAACGAAGTGCCCGAAGGCATTCTCGACGGCCTGGTCACCAGCCTCGCGGCGATCCACAACCTCAACGGCAACACCGTGCGCCGCAACAGCCGCACCGGCTCGATCTACATCGTCAAGCCGAAAATGCACGGCCCCGAGGAAGTGGCGTTCACCAACGAGCTGTTCGGGCGCATCGAGGAAGTGCTGAACCTGCCGCGCAACACCCTCAAGGTCGGCATCATGGACGAGGAGCGCCGCACCACGGTCAACCTCAAGGCCTGCATCAAGGCCGCCAGCGAGCGCGTGGTGTTCATCAACACCGGCTTCCTCGACCGTACCGGCGACGAAATCCACACCTCCATGGAAGCCGGCGCGATGGTGCGCAAGGCTGCCATGAAGGCCGAGAAGTGGATCGGCGCCTACGAGAACTGGAACGTCGACATCGGCCTGAGCACCGGTCTGCAAGGCCGCGCGCAGATCGGCAAGGGCATGTGGGCCATGCCCGACCTGATGGCGGCGATGCTCGAACAGAAGATCGCCCACCCGCTGGCCGGTGCCAACACCGCCTGGGTTCCGTCGCCGACCGCGGCCGCGCTGCATGCGCTGCACTACCACAAGGTCGACGTGTTCGCCCGCCAGGCCGAACTGGCCAAACGCGCGCGCGCGTCGGTGGACGACATCCTGAGCATCCCGCTGGCGAGCGACACCCACTGGTCGGCCGAGGAGATCCGCAACGAGCTGGACAACAACGCCCAGGGCATCCTCGGCTACGTGGTGCGCTGGATCGACCAGGGCGTCGGCTGCTCGAAAGTGCCGGACATCAACGACGTCGGGCTGATGGAAGACCGCGCAACCCTGCGCATCTCCAGCCAGCACATCGCCAACTGGCTGCGCCACGGCATCGTCAGCGAAGCCCAGGTGCTGGAAAGCCTCAAGCGCATGGCACCGGTGGTTGACCGGCAGAACGCCGGCGACCCACTGTACCGTCCGCTGGCACCGGACTTCGACAGCAACATCGCCTTCCAGGCGGCAGTCGAGCTGGTGATCGAAGGGACCAAGCAGCCGAACGGCTACACCGAGCCGGTGCTACACCGCCGCCGCCGCGAGTTCAAGGCCCGCAACGGCCTGTAATCACGCGCTAGCGCAACGAAAAAGCCCTGGCCGGAACGGTCAGGGCTTTTTCATTTCCGGGCTCACCAACCTACCCCGGTTACCGGCCCATTCGCGGGCGGCCCCAGTGCCGATCAGGCCACCATGCCCAGCTCGCGCCGGGCCAGCTTCAGCAGATGGTCGGCATTGATCGGCTTGAGCAGGAAGTCCACCACGCTCAGGTGCATGGCATCGATGGCATCGCGCACCTGGGCATTGCCGGAGACAATGATGATCGGCAATGTCGCGCGCTCCGAACCGCGCACCTTGCGGATCAGGTCCAGGCCATCGTCGGCCATGCGCAGGTCGGTAATCATCAAGCCGATGGAGCGGTTGGCTTCCAGCACCTCGAACGCCGCCCTGCCACTGGCGGCGGTCAGGCAATTGATCCCATTGATGGCAAAAATCTCCGACAACAGCTCGCGGGCGTCCTGGTCGTCATCGACGATCAGCACACGCTGCGCGGGCAACTGGGGAGCATGCATCACCTGAAGTAACGCCTCACGCTCGGCATCGCTCAAAATATCGTGGTCGGTCATACGCTTCTCTGGCTTCCCTTGGCCATCCAAATACCCTGGCACTGTGCTCAGACATCGCTCTACGGCTGCTCAATGTGCACTTCGTCGGAAAGTTTTCCAAGAGGTTCAGCATCAAGAACCCAACGAGTTAACTGTAGGTTATTTCCCAAATTGACGGGGCCACCCCTGGTGCTGGCCCTGCGGAGATCAGGAATATTTCCTACGGACCCTAGACTTACGTCCAATGGGCACCCGCCAACAAGCGTCCGACCATGGGTGAACACAGCGACAGCTCGCGACAGAAACCGATAACAACAACGGACAACAGCGATAGCGGTTATGAGCAAAGCGGATGCCTTCACCCAGGCAGGGAAGACCGCGGTGTTGCAAAACATCCACGGCACCATGCAGTTCCTGCAACGTTTCCCCCCCTTCAACCAGATGGAACACGCCCACCTGGCCTACCTGGTCGAGCAGTGCCAGCTGCGCTTCTACAGCCAGGGCGAGAGCATCATCAAGCCCGCCGACGGCCCGGTGGAGCACTTCTATATCGTCAAGCAGGGGCGCATCGTCGGCGAACGCCCGCACACGGCCAAGGGTGGCACCCAGACCGTCTTCGAAATCGCAACCGGCGAATGCTTCCCCCTCGCCGCGCTGCTGGGCGAACGCGCGACCCGCACCGAGCACCTGGCGGGCGAAGACACCTTCTGCCTGCAACTGAACAAGCCGGCGTTCATCAAGCTGTTCTCGCTCTCCGACTGTTTCCGCAACTTCGCCCTGCGCTGCGTCAGCAGCCTGCTCGACCAGGTCAACCAGCAGGTGCAGCAGAAGGCCGTGGAAACCCTCGGCACCCAGTACTCGCTCAATAGCCGGCTGGGCGAGTTGGCCATGCGCCATCCGGTCACCTGCGGCCCGCTCACGCCATTGCGCGAAGCGGTCAGCCTGATGCACGAGCAGCAGGTCGGCAGCATCGTGGTGGTCGATGAAAACAAGACTCCGCTGGGTATCTTCACCCTGCGCGACCTGCGCCAGGTGGTCGCCGATGGCGTCAGCGACTTCAACCAGGTCATCGAGCGGCACATGACCCAGGCCCCCTTCGCCCTGAGCCCGGAGCACAGCGCGTTCGACGCGGCGATCGCCATGACCCAGCGGCATATCGCCCATGTCTGCCTGGTGAAGGACCAGCGGCTATGCGGCGTGGTGTCCGAGCGCGACCTGTTTTCCCTGCAACGGGTCGACCTGGTGCACCTGGCCCGTACCATCCGCACGGCCGCCCGGGTGGAAAACCTGGTGGCGATACGCGGCGAGATCGGCCAACTGGTCGAACGCATGCTCGCCCACGGCGCCTCCTCGACCCAGATCACCCACATCATCACCCTGCTCAACGACCACACGGTGTGCCGGGTGATCGAACTGACCCTGGCCGAGCGCGGCGACCCGGGCGTACCGTTCAGTTGGCTGTGCTTCGGCAGCGAGGGCCGCCGCGAACAGACCCTGCACACCGATCAGGACAACGGCATCCTCTTCGAGGCCCGCGACGCCGCGCATGCCGCCGAGATCCGCGGCAAGCTGCTGCCGCTGGCCCAACAGATCAACCAGAGCCTGGCGCTGTGCGGCTTCACCCTGTGCAAGGGCAACATCATGGCCGGCAACCCCGAGCTGTGCCTTTCCCGCGCCGAATGGGCCCGGCGCTTCGCCGCCTTCATTCGCGAGGCCACCCCGGAAAACCTGCTGGGTTCGAGCATCTACTTCGACCTGCGGGTGGTCTGGGGCGCAGAGCAGGCCTGCCAGCAACTGCGCCAGGGCATTCTGGCCCAGGTCGCCGACAATCGCCTGTTCCAGCGCATGATGGCCGAGAACGCCTTGCGCAACCGCCCACCGGTGGGGCGTTTCCGCGAGTTCGTGCTCAGCCGCAAGGGCAACGACAAGGCCACCCTCGACCTGAAGATCCAGGGCCTGACGCCCTTCGTCGACGGCGCCCGCCTGCTGGCGCTGGCCAACGGCATCGAGGCCAACAATACCCTGGAACGCCTGCAACAGCTGGTGGACCGCGAAGTGATCGACCCGCTCGACGGCGCCGCCTATGAAGAGGCCTATCACTTCATCCAGCAGACCCGCATGCAGCAGCATCAATTGCAGACCCGCAGCAACCTGCCCTACTCCAACCGGGTCGATCCGGAGAGCCTCAATCACCTGGACCGGCGCATCCTGCGCGAATCGCTGCGCCAGGCCCAGCGCCTGCAAGCCAGCCTGACCCTGCGGTATCAGCTATGAGCCTGTTCTCCTGGTTCAGGGCCAACGCGCCACAGCTCGATGCCGGGCAACAGGAGCGCCTGCAACGGCTCTCGGCGGCGGCACCGCTGGGCGAATGCTCGCTGCGTGAACAACGCTGGGTCGTGGTCGACCTGGAAACCACCGGGCTCAACCTTAACCGCGACCAGGTGATCTCGATTGGCGCGGTGGCGATCGAGGATGGCGCCATCGACCTGGGCCAGTCGTTCGAACGGACCTTGCAACGCACCGAGCGGACCGTCAGCCCCAGTGTGCTGATCCACGGCCTGGGACCCAGCGCACTGGCGGCCGGCAGCGACCCGGTCGAGGCACTGCTGGATTTCATGGCGTTCGTGGGTGACAGTCCGCTGCTGGCGTTCCATGCCCCCTTCGACCAGCACATGCTTTGCCGCGCACTGAAGGAAAGCCTGGGCTATCGCCTGCAGCACCCGTTCCTTGATATCGCCGACCTGGCCCCGCTGCTGTGCCCCCAGGCGCACTTCCGGGAGGCCGGGCTGGACGACTGGATCGGCCACTTCCAGTTGCAGGTCGAGGAGCGCCACCACGCCAGTGCCGATGCCCTGGCCACCGCCGAGCTGGCGCTGATCCTGTTCAGCCGGGCACGGCGGCAGCAACTGGACAGTCCGCTGGCCCTGCAACAGCGGCTGGGCCAGTGGAAGCGACGGCAGCAGGCACCGTCCTTCTGACGCGACGCGGCGTATTCTTCTTCTCACGCCGTGCATTAACCCTGCGAGCGACGGTGGCACTGTGGGAGCCGGCTCCATCGGCGAAGAGGCCGGCTCTGACGACCACACCCGGATGATGGCAATCCGACCAGCAGCCATTGCACCTTTCCCGACACCCTGACACAATCGCGAATAATTCTCGTTAATTTAAACTTCCTGTCGGTAATCCCGTGTCGTCAGTCCGAAGCCCGCACCATGAGCTTGTTGGCGCCTTGTATCGCGACCATCGCAGCTGGCTGCTGGCATGGCTGCGGCGCAACATTGCCTGCCCGCAACGCGCCGAGGACCTGAGCCAGGACACTTTCGTGCGCCTGCTCGGACGGGACGAACTCAGGGCTCCCCGCGAACCCAAGGCGTTCCTGGTGGCGATTGCCAAGGGCCTGCTGTTCGACCATTTCCGCCGGGCGGCCCTGGAACAGGCCTACCTCAACGAACTGATGCTGCTGCCGGAGCACGAACAGCCGTCCCTGGAAGAACAGCAGTCGATCCTCGAGGACCTCAAGGCCATCGACCAGATGCTCGGCAAGCTGTCGAGCAAGGCCCGCACAGCCTTCCTCTACAACCGCCTCGACGGCCTGGGCCACGCCGAAATTGCAGAAAAACTCGGCGTATCGGTGCCCCGCGTACGCCAGTACCTGGCCCAGGGCATTCGTCAGTGCTACATCGCACTGTATGGCGAGCCGACATGAACCCGTTCAGTCACAAACCGGTATCGGCCCGCGTTCTCGATGCCGCCATTGCCTGGCAACTGTGCCTGGAGGGCAGCGGCCACAGTGCCGTGGAACAGGCCGAGTTCGAGAAATGGCACGCGGCCGACGAGGAACACGCCCGGGCCTGGAGCCAGTTGGGCATGCTCGACCAGCGTTTCAGCGGCACCAGCGCGCCGGCCCGCAGCGCCCTGCTGAAATCCCGTGACGGTGCGCACCGGCGGATGCGCAAGCTCGGCAGCGGCCTGGCCAGCGTGGCGCTGGCCTGCGGCCTGGCCCTGCTGCTGGGCAACCGCTTCCTGCCGATCGACTACTGGCTGGCCGACCAGCGCACCGCCACCGGCGAGCAGCGCACCCTGCACCTGGCCGATGGCACTGTCATCCAGCTCAACACCCACAGTGCGCTGGATGTGCGTTTCGACGAGAAGACCCGCCGGGTCGTGCTGCGTGACGGCGAAATCCTCATCGAGACCGGCCATGGCGATGCCCGTCCGTTCATCGTCGAGACCGGCGACGGGCGCATGCGCGCTCTGGGCACGCGCTTCCTGGTCAAGCGCGAAGACCGGGGCACGCGCCTGAGCGTCCTGCAATCGGCAGTGGCCGCCCGTCCCGAGTCGCAGCCTGACGAGCAGATCCTCCGTGAAGGCCAGCAGGTGCTGATGCAGCACGACCGCCTGGGCCCGCTGCAAACCCTGGCCCCCGGCGCCGACGCCTGGACCCGCGGCATGCTGGTGGTGGACAACGTGCGCCTGGCGGACATGCTCGACGAACTGGGCCGCTACCGCCGCGGCCACCTCGGCGTCGACCCGAAAGTCGCCGACCTGCGGATTACCGGCAGCTTCCCGCTGCACGACACCGACCTGGCGCTGACCGCGCTGCTGCCGACCCTGCCGGTGCAGATCGAGCGACACACGCAGTGGTGGGTGACGGTGCAGGCCAAGGCCGATACCAAGCCCTGAATGCAGACACCTGATCGTTCCCATCCGGGAACGATCATCCCCCTGACCGGCCACGGAATGCCTCCCACGGGAGGACAGTGTTCATCCTGAGCACCGACGTGAATCTAAATTATTTTCAATCAGCCCTATCACTTTCCGAATCTCGTCCGGCCCATAGGCAGTGAGAAACATTTCCATTCAGGAATCCGCCCATGTCCCGCACGCTCGATACCCTGCTCCGCCCCAGTCTCCTGGCCGCCGCCATCGCTCTCGGCACGCCGCTGCTCAGCCCGACGCTGATCGCCGCCGAACAGGCCTCCAGCGTGCGCGCCTACAACCTGCCGGCCGGCCCATTGGGCGCCGTGCTGAGCCAGATCGCCAGCCAGGCGGGCGTGGTGCTGAGCCTTGACCCGGCCCTGGCCGCCGGCAAGACCTCGGCACCGGTCCAGGGCCAATTCGACACCCTCGGCGCCCTGCATGCCGCATTGAACGGCACCGGCCTGCAACTGGTGCAGAGCGGTGCCGGGACCTATACCCTGGTCCCTGTTACCACTGGCGCGCTGGCCCTGCCGGAAACCAATATCACCGGCCAGGGCACTGGAGAAAGCGCCTGGGGCCCGGTCGAAGGCTACGTGGCCACCCGCACCGCAGTCGGCACCAAGACCGACACCGCGCTGGTCGAGGCGCCACGCTCGATCTCCGTGGCGACCCGCGAGCAGATGAAACAGCGCAACGTGCAGAACCTCGACGACGCCGTACGCTACATGCCGGGCATCGTCGCCAGCAGCTTCGGCAGCGACAGCCGCGCCGACTGGCTGCTGGTGCGCGGTTTCGAACCGACCCAGTTCCTCGATGGTCTGCCCCTGCCCAAGGGCGTGTATGCCAACCCGAAGATGGAAACCTGGAACCTCGATCGCGTCGCCCTGCTGCGCGGCCCGGCCTCCTCGGTCTACGGCCAGACCCCGCCAGGCGGCCTGATCGACATGGTCAGCCGTCGCCCCAGCGCCGAAGCCAGCCATGAAATCGAAGTGCAGTACGGCACCGATAACCATCGCCAGATCAACTTCGCCAGCACCGGCAAGATCGATGACGACGGCCAGTTCCTCTACAACCTCAGCGGCGTGGTGCGCGACGGCGGTACCCAGATCGAAAAGATCGACGACAAGCGCTACAACATCGCCCCCAGCCTGACCTGGAACATCGACCCCGACACCCAGCTGACCCTGCTGTCGCAGTTCACCCGCGACGATACCGGGATGACCAGCCAGTTCCGGCCGATCCAGGGCACCAAGATCAAGATGCCATTTGGCGACATCTCCCGCGACAAGAACCTCGGCGACCCGAACTGGGAATACTACGACCGCACGTACTACTCGCTGGGCTACGCCTTCGAGCACCGCTTCAACGACACCTGGCAGTTCCGCCAGAACCTGCGTTATACCAAGTCCGAGCTGCACTTCCAGGCCATCACACCCACTTCCTATCCCTATGGGCTGGTGGATGACCAGGGCAACCTGTCTTCGCGCACCACCACCAGCACCGACGAAAACATCGGCCAGATCGCCGTCGACAACAACCTGCAGGGCAATTTCAACACCGGCGACATCGCCCACACCCTGCTGCTCGGCCTGGACCACCAGCGCAGCGATACCACCTACACCTCGATCTTCGGCAGCGCGCCCGGTATCAACGTGAACAACCCGACCTACGGGTTGGCGATCACCCGTCCGGCACGTTCCACCGCCTACTACGACTACAACCAGAAAACCAACCAGACCGGCCTGTACATCCAGGACCAGATGGCCCTGGACCAATGGCGCCTGACCCTCGGCGGTCGTGAGGACTGGGTCCACAGCGGCACCACCTACTTCAACAAGAACGACGTCACCAACACCCAGCGTGACAAGGCGTTCACCGGCAACGCGGCAATCAGCTACGTGTTCGACTCGGGCGTGGTGCCCTACCTGTCGTACGCCGAGTCGTTCCAGCCGGCCAGCAACGCCAGCGCTTCGCCCACCGAAACCTTCAAGCCGACCGAAGGCAAGCAATGGGAACTGGGCGTGAAATACCAGCCGCCAGGCAGCAACACCCTGCTCACCGCCGCAGTCTACGACCTGACCCAGAAAAACGTCCAGGTCACCGACATGGTCGGGAATGTCTCGGTCACCAGCCAGACCGGCGAAGTGAAGGTCAAGGGTCTGGAACTGGAAGCGACCTCCGACGTGACCGAGAACCTCAAGCTGATCGCCAGCTACACCCTGTCCAAGTCCGAAGTACAGAAAGGCCTCTACAAGGGCAACCGCCTGCAACGGATGCCCGAGCAGCAGGCCTCGTTGTGGACCGACTACACCTGGCACAGCGGCCTGCTCGACGGCTTCGGCATTGGCGCCGGCGCCCGCTACACCGGCAACACCTATGGCGACCAGGCCAACACCTGGCTGGGCAAGGCCGACGCCTACACGGTGTTCGACGCCTCGGTCCATTACGACCTGGGCCGCGTGGACAACGCCCTCAAGGGCGCCACCGTGGCGGTCAAGGCCACCAACCTGTTCGACAAGGAATACCTGTCCACCTGCGACAGCTACTACTGCTACTACGGCGACCAGCGCAGTGTGGTCGCCAGCGTGAATTACAAGTGGTAAACCGCCAGGCGTTGAAACAAGGGTCACGGGCAACCGTGACCCTTTCGCATTTGGGAAAGCCATGAAAAGCCAAACCATCCGCCGCTGGTCCTTCATCCACACCTGGACCAGCCTGATCTGCACCCTGTTCCTGCTGATGCTGGCGCTGACCGGGCTGCCGCTGGTCTTCCACCATGAAATCGATCATCTGCTGGGCAACGAACCCGAGCTGCGGCAGATGCCCGCCGACACTCCACGACTGAACCTGGAGCAACTGGTCCAGGCCGCCCAGGCCCATCGCGCAGGCGAAGCCCTGCAGTACCTGGCCTGGGACGACGATGACCCGAACGGGGTGATCGCGATCATGGCCGCCACCGCCGGCACCGAACCCAACTCGTCCCATTCCTTCCTGCTCGACGCCCGCACCGGCGAGGCGCTGGAAACACCGGCGGCGAACGGCGGGCTGACGCTGTTCCTGCTGCGCCTGCACGTCGACATGTTCGCCGGCCTGCCCGGCAAGCTGCTGCTGGCGTTCATGGGCGTGCTGTTCGTACTGGCACTGGTCTCCGGCACGGTGCTGTACCTGCCGTTCATGCGCCGCCTGAAGTTCGCCAGCGTGCGCCAGGACAAGTCCACGCGCCTGCGCTGGCTCGACCTGCACAACCTGATCGGCATCGTCACGCTGACCTGGTGCCTGGTGGTCGGCATCACCGGTGTGATCAGCGCCTGCGCCGACCTGATCATCGACGCCTGGCGCAACGAAAGCCTCGCCGCCATGGTCGAGCCCTACCGCAACGCCCCGCCACTGACCCTCCGCGCACCGGCCAGCGAGCTGCTGAAGATTGCCGAACAGGCCGCGCCCGGCATGCAACCGGACTTCATCGCCTTCCCCGGCACACGCTTCTCCAGCGAACACCACTACGCGGTGTTCATGAAGGGCGCCAGCCACCTGACCTCGCACCTGCTGACGCCGGTGCTGATCGACGCCAGCAACCTGCAGGTCACCGCAGTGGCCGAAAGGCCCTGGTACATGGACGCGATGGGCATGTCGCAGCCGCTGCACTTCGGCGACTACGGCGGCCTGCCGATGAAGATCCTCTGGGCCCTGCTCGACGTGCTGACCATCATCGTGCTCGGCAGCGGCCTGTACCTGTGGTGGGTCCGCCGCCACGCCAGGGCCACCGTGACGACGGAGACCAGCCGATGAAACCGCGAGCGTCGAGTTTCTGGAAGGTCTTCGCCATCCCGCTGCTGATCGCCGTGCTCACGGCCGCCGGGCTGTTCACCGCCCTGCTCGGCGACGGCCTGTGGGACACGCTGAGCTGGCTGGGCCTGGGCGTGCCAACCCTCATCGGCATCCAGGCTCTGCTGCGACGCCGCTGACCGCCGAGTCATACGACAACATCAGAAGCGCCCACGGGTCAAAAACCCCAAGAGGCGCTTTTTTATCGAAATCCCAATTGACATCCGCTCTCGACAGTCCTTATAAAGGCACAAGTCATACGACGACATACAACGAAACAAATTCGCTCCAATAAAAATAATTCAAAGAGTGTCAACGCAAATGATCGGACTCATTGCTTCCTCGGCAGGCCCCTGCGCCTTGCACACCCGGCCCCTTCGCCGCCCTCCTGATGTACCCCGTGAACCGGCTTGCCGTTCGAACGCGGGGCGCTGCGCACTCCCTCGACTCCAAAAACAACAAGGGTGAAGTGATGAAAATCAAAGGCATCCGCTGGTGGATGATCGGCCTGGTCACCTGTGGCCTGATGGTCAACTACCTGGCTCGCAACACGCTGTCGGTGGCCGCACCGACGCTGATGAGCGAGATGAGCGTTTCCACCGAGCAGTACTCGCATATCGTCGTCGCCTGGCAGATCGGCTATGCGCTGATGCAGCCGATCGCCGGCTACATCGTCGACGCCATCGGTACCAAGCTGGGCTTCGCGATTTTCGCTATCGCCTGGTCCCTAGCCTGCGCGGCGGCGGCCCTGGCCAGCGGCTGGCAGGGCCTGGCGTTCGTGCGCGGGCTGCTCGGCGTTACCGAGGCCGCCGGCCTGCCGGCGGCGGTCAAGACCACCACCGAGTGGTTCCCGGCCAAGGAGCGCTCCGTCGCCATCGGCTGGTTCAACATCGGCTCGTCCTTCGGTGCACTGCTGGCACCGCCGCTGGTGGTCTGGGCGATCCTGCAAAGCGGCTGGCAACTGGCGTTCATCATCGTCGGCGCCCTGGGCATCGTCTGGAGCCTGACCTGGCTGTGGCTGTACAAGCACCCGCGGGACCAGAAGCGCCTGAGCGACACCGAGCGCGACTACATCCTCAGTGGCCAGGAAGAACACTTCAAGGACACCGGCACGAAAAAGGGCAGTTGGAAGAAAGTCGTCATCAGCCGCAACTTCTTCGCCATCGCCAGCGCGCGTTTTCTCTCCGAACCGGCCTGGCAGACCTTCAACGCCTGGATTCCGCTGTACCTGATGACCGAACGGCACATGAACATCAAGGAAATCGCGATGTTCGCCTGGTTGCCGTTCCTCGCTGCCGACCTCGGCTGTATCCTCGGCGGCTACCTGAGCCCGTTCTTCCACAAGCACCTGAAGGTCAGCCTGTTCACCTCGCGCAAGATGGTGATGTTCCTCGGCTGCAGCTGCATGATCGGCCCGGCCTGCATCGGCCTGGTGGAGAGCCCCTACACCGCCATCGCCCTGCTCTGTGTCGGCGGCTTTGCCCACCAGACCCTGTCGGGCGCGTTATACGCGATCACCTCCGACTCCTTCGGCAAGAACGAAGTGGCCACCGCCACCGGGGTCGGCGGCATGTTCGGCTACTTCGGCGCGGCACTGTTCACCATGCTGCTGGGCATCATGGTCACCAAGGTCGGCTACAGCCCACTGTTCGTGGTGCTGGCAATCTTCGACATCGTCGCCGCGCTGCTGGTGTGGAACGTGGCCCGGCCGCTCAAGCCCGCGCCGAATGAACCGACGCTGAGCGGCACTCCCGCCACGGCGTAGCCCTCATGTGAGGCTCAAGGGCCTGTTCGCGGCGGTTCGGGGCGCCGAACCGCCGCGGAGCTCTTGGCCATTTCAAGGGCGCCTTCGCGGATAAGCCGTGCCAACTCCATCCCCCACTGCTGGTCCTCGCGCAACCCCAGTGACCTACTCATGGGCCACCTCGCCGGCGACCGGCAGGTCATCGCCCCCCTTCGCCAAACCAACCCCGTACCAGTCCAGCTTGCGGGTCAGTACCATGAACACGCCGAGCAGGCCGAACAGCAGCAGCGAGCCCATCAGCAATGCATAGTCCTCGGCGCTCAGCAATCCGTACAGCAGGCCGTAGAGCGCGGCCAGCGCCAGCGCGAAACCCAGCCCATGCCCCAGGCTGCGCAACACGTGGCAGGCATAGAAACCGATCAGACCGACACAGGCCCCCGCCGACACCAGATACGCCAGGCCGAACCCCAGGTGCTCCGACAACGACAGCAACAGCAGGTAGAACAGTGCCAGCGCCACGCCCACCAGGGCGTACTGGATCGGGTGCACCGCCAAACGCTTGAGCACTTCGAACAGGAAGAAACCGGCGAACGTCAGGGCGATGAACAGCAATGCATATTTGATCGCCCGATCGGACTTCAGGTACTGATCCACCGGATCGATCAGGCTCACCCCGAAACTGCGGGACTTGAAAGCCTCGCAATCGTTGGTGTCCACACAATTGCCCATCGCTTCATGCAGGTTGGTGGAGAAGAACGAGGTCTGCCAGTTGGCCGTGAAGCCCTGTTCGCCCACTTCACGCTGGGTCGGCAGGTAGTTGCCGATGAAGCTCGGGTGCGGCCAGTCGGCGGCCAGGTGCACGTTGCTGGTCTTGCCCACCGGAATCACCTGCAACTGGCCGGTGCCCTGCAGCGCCAGGTCGAACTCGAAGTCCAGGCGCTGCTGCAGCCGACCGTCGACCCGCGGCAGGTTCACATGCACACCATCGCCTAGCCAGCTCACCTGGGTTCCCGGCATGAACTCCAGTTGCCGGTCGCCCAACTGCAGCGTCAGGGCGTTCTCGATACCCCGGATATCGCTGATACCGACCGCGAGATAGGGCTCGTCGAAGCGGTAATCGGCGAAACCCTCGTCGATGCCCAACTGTGGCGGCACGACGAAGGTGCCGCTGATATGGTTATTGGCGTGAAACAGCCGCGCCTCATAGATCCCGCGCGCACGGCGCTCGGTCTGGACCTTGCCATCGAGGACGAAACGCTCCGGCAGCAGGTACAGCCGCCCGCTGACTTCCTTGCTCTCCTGGGTACGCTTGCCCTTGGCGTCGGTCTTCCACTCGCGCACCGTCTGGCGATAGGGCACCACCAGCACCGGACCGCTGATCAACTGGCTGTTGCTGGAACTGCGGGCGATATCTTCCAGGACACCGTCACGCAGGTACTGCCGCTCGCTGATCAAGCCGTCGATCATCATCAACGGGATCAGCAACAACAGCATCAGCAGGGCAATCGCCCCGAATTTTATTGCCAGACTGCGGTTCATGGGTCTCTCTCCCTGATTGGAATGGGAGAGAGTCTGGAGCCTCCTTATGGGGCGTTGATGGAGCCCATGTGGAGACTGTGTGGAGATTCAGGGCAGACGCAACGTCACCTCGACCCCACCCTCGACGTTGCCGATCCGCAGTTCGCCACCGTGCAGCTTCACCACTTCCTCGACGAAGTTCAGCCCCAGCCCGGTGCTCTTGCGGCCGCTCTGCGGGCGCGGCAACGAGTAGAAACGTTCGCTCAGGCGTGGCAGGGCGTAGTCGGGAATCGCCTCGGCCTGGTTGAACAGGCTGAACCGCAACAGCTGTCCCTCGCGCTCGGCGGCGAAGCGGATCGTCCCGCCAGCCGGGGTGAAGTCCAGGGCGTTCTCCAGCAGGTTGCCGATGGCCTGGCGCAGCAGGAAACGCTCGCCGAACACGCTGACGTGCGCAGCGATCCGGCGCTCGATCTGCAAGCCGGCCCGCTCGATACGGGCGGCCTGGGCCTGCAGCACGTCGTCGACCAATGCCGCCAGCGGCACCTCGACCTGCTCTTCCAGCACCTGGCGCTGTTCCACCAGCGCCAGGTTCAGCAGCCGTTCGATCAACTGCTGCATCCGCGCACTCTCGTTCTCGATATTGCCGACGAAACGCTCGCGCTGGGCGTCCGGCATCTCGCCGTGCAACAGCTCCGCAGCCCCACGGATCGCCGCCAACGGGCTTTTCAGTTCGTGGGTCAGGGTATGCACATAACGCTCGACGTAGGCCTTGCCTTCCAGTTGTGTGCGCATGTGTTCCACGGCATTGGCCAACTGCTCCATTTCTCCGCCGCGATAATGCGGCAGCTCGGCACGTCGGCCTTCGCTGACCGCCTGGGCATAGGCGGTCAGCCGGCGCAGGGCCGCGCTCAGCCACCAGGACAGCAGTGCACCGAACAGCAGGCCCAGGGCGATCAGCCCGGCGCCCCACAGAATCAGCCGATGCTCGGTGCGATCGACATAGGGCTGCAGCGAACTGTTGGGCTTGGCCACGGTGACCACGCCGATGATCTGGCCGTGGTCGGTGATTGGCGCGCCGACATGCATCACCGACGAATTCGGGTCGTCGGGATCGGAGCGGGTCGAGCGCGCACCGTACTCGCCACGCAGGGTCAGGTACACGTCGTTCCAGCGCGAATAATCCTGGCCGAGGGCCAACCCGGCGGAGTCGAGCAGGACGATGCCCTTGGCATCGGTCACATAGATGCGGTGGTTGACCTGGTTCTTCGGCAGGCCCCAGATGTTCGCCGCCGGCTTGCGCTGGCCGTAGGCCTTGAGCACCTCGGGCAGGCGGCTCTGGCCGAGGGTGCCGGACTTGACGTCATCATGGAGGATTTCCGCCAGCAGGTTGGCGGTGTCCACCAGGGTCTCCTCGGTGGACTGGCGCACCCCGGGGCGGATTTCCTTCATCACCGTGCTCAGCACGAAATAGCCGGTCAGGCCGACGAACAGGAAGTAGACGAGGAAAATCCGCAGCCCCAGCGGCATCAGCTGTGACTCGGGCTGTAGCTGTAGCCCAGGCCGCGGTGGGTCTGGATCGGTTCGGCCGCGCTGGCCACCAGCCGCAGCTTGGCCCGCAGGCTCTTGATGTGACTGTCGATGCTGCGCTCGTAGCCGGCATCCGCCGCGACCCCGACGGCATCGAGCAGTTGCTCGCGGCTGAATACCCGCTCGGGCTGTTCCAGCAGGCAGGCAAGCAGGCGGAATTCATGGCGGGTCAGGCTCAGGACCTGGCCGCGGTAACTGATCTGCACCCGTTCGTGATCGACCACGAAACGCTCGTCGACCACCGCCGCCGGCGCCTGGGGCACCACACGCTTGAGTATCGCCCGCACCCGCGCCGCCACTTCCCGCGGGCTGAAGGGCTTGACCACGTAGTCGTCGGCGCCGATCTCCAGGCCCACCACCCGGTCGATCTCACCGTCACGGGCGCTGAGGAAGATCACCGGCACTTCGGTGAAGCGCCGCAGTTGCTTGCAGACTTCGAAGCCGCTGATGTCCGGCAGGCCGATATCGAGAATCAGCAGGTCGGCCGGCGTGGTGCGCTGGTACTCCACCGCGGCGGCGCCGAGGTTCAGCCAGGTGGTGGTGAACCCCTCGCCCTGCAGGGCATAGATCAGGGTATCGGCAATCGCCGCTTCGTCTTCGACAATCAGGATATGGGGCATGGCGTCCGAGCGCTGGGAGTGATCGCGCAACGGTGCCGCAGGCGTGTCGCGCCGTCAATCGGCAGGGGCTGGCTTTGTGAGCAGGGGCGCGAGCCTGATAGTTCTGCTAGTAGGCAAGAGCCCGGAAACAGCCAACACTCGGCAGAGTATTTTCGCCCTTGAACGGAGTCCACACCATGCCGACCTCTGCTCGCGAAACCCTCCTGTGCCGCTATCACTACGACCCACTGGATCGGCTGGCCGACTGCTCACCGGTCGACCAGGCCAGCGTCCAGCGCTTCTACTGCAAGAGCCGCCTGGCCAGCGAGATCCAGGGCACGGTTCGCACCGGTGTGTTCCAGTACGACGACCATCTGCTGGCACAACACCGGCAGGACGCAAACGCCAGCGAAAGCCATCTGCTCGCCACCGATACCCAGGGTTCGGTCCTGCATTGCCTCAGCCCCCAGCAGCGACAACCCAGCGCCTATTCCGCCTACGGACAGCGGACACCGCAGAATGGATTGCTCAGCTTGCTCGGATTTAACGGCGAACGGCCAGATCCGCTGACCGGGCACTATCTGCTGGGCAATGGCTACCGGGCATTCAACCCGGTGTTGATGCGTTTCAACAGTCCGGACAACTTGAGTCCGTTTGGGCAAGGTGGGTTGAATGCCTATGCGTACTGCTTGGGAGATCCGGTCAACAGGCAGGATCCGACCGGGCATGTTCCAGGATTCGGCGAGATTCTATCAAGCCTACCGCGTTCAAGATCTCACCTTACGACTCGGCCGGGTAGAGCTCAAGTTTCACAACCAGTTGGGACAGCAGAACCATCCACGCCCGTACCAGTGAACCTGGACCGGCCTCCGGGAGCACCTCAAACCGGTCTCGATACTTTGACCGTCCCCATCGACTCTGAACGTGTCGCGACTTACAGCATAAGCGCAGAACGGTGGCGTTCCCACCCATCAGCACAACCAGCACCTATGCTCCACAGTCAACCTTCCCAAAGGACTCAGGCATCTTCCTCGACCAGGCCCAATCAATCCCATTCAAACTACGACTACGGCAGGACACAATCCAACCCTCAGATAGCGCCGCCCACCTATAGAGAAGCAACAGACACAACCCCGCTCCGTCCGACCGATCCTGACTACGGTCAAGAACTCTTTCAGCGAGTCAGCAGAAGACTGGAAAATATTCGGCACGGCCGGGAGCATCGCCGAAAATATGTCGTGCTGGCGTATCTATAGATCTGCGTACTCACTGCACCACGAACCTGATGGTTCTGCTAGTAGGCAAGAGCCTGAAAACAGCCAACACTCGGCAGAGTATTTCGCCCCTGAACGGAGACTACGCCATGCCGACCTCTGCTCGCGAAACCCTCCTGTGTCGCTATCACTACGACCCGCTGGATCGGCTGGCTGACTCGAACCAGGCTCAACAGTCCGGGTTGTCCGCCGTATACCGCCGCGCCGGATTCACCGCCGCACCGAACTCGCGCAGGGCCTTGGCGCCGATCAGCAACGGGTAGTTGAAGCTGCTGCGGTTGGTCAGGTTGACCTCCACCGTGCGCCTGACGTTGCCCAGGCACATTTCCAGGTCGACCACCGGGCGCTTGCTCGGGTCGGCGGCTTCACCGTCCTCGTCTTCCTCGGCACGGGTCTTGATCTTGCTGATGCGCGAGACCTTGTGCTCGTAGACCTTGTTGTCGGCGTCAGCGGTGCCGAGGCGGAAGCGCACCCAGTCCTCGCCGTCACGCTTGAACAGCTCGATGTCCTTGGCCGACAGCGACGCGGTGAGCGCGCCGGTGTCCATCTTGGCCTTGAAGGTCTGGCCGATCTCCGGCAGACGGATGTATTCGTAGCGCCCGTAGAGGGTCGGCTCGGCGGCCATGACCGGCAGGGCCAGGAGGGACAACAGGGCAAGAACGGATTTCACTTGGGCTGTACCTTTGTGTGGACGCGCAGAGGCGAGCAGTTTAGACCGCGCCGTCGTCATTGGTTCATGAACAATCGGCTAAATGACCGCCATCCTGGCACATCGTGCGTGAAACATTCGTCGATCAGCGGATTTGGCGTCTGTCCGCCCCCGCTTTATGATGGCGCGCCCTCACGCCCTTGAAAGAGTTCCCTTATGCGCCGCCTGCTCACCGGCAGCCTCGTTACGCTGCTGCTCCTGCTCAACACCCTGGTGCTGTTCGGCCCGCTGATGGTGTTCGCCCTGCTCAAGCTGGTGCTGCCCGGCCGTTTGCGCGACTACGCCAGTTGGGCAGTGATGTGGATCGCCGAGACCTGGGCCGAGATCGACAAGCTGATCTTCTCCCTGTGCATCCCCACCCGCTGGGACATTCGCGGCGCCGATGGCCTGCGCCGCGACACTTCGTACCTGGTGGTGTGCAACCACCAGTCGTGGGTCGACATTCCGGCGCTGATCCAGTCGCTCAACCGGCGCACGCCGTTCTTCAAGTTCTTCCTCAAGAAGGAACTGATCTGGGTGCCATTCCTGGGCCTGGCCTGGTGGGCGCTGGACTACCCGTTCATGAAGCGCTACTCCAAGGCCTTCCTCGACAGGCACCCGGAACTCAAGGGCCAGGACCTGGAAATCACCAAGGCCGCCTGCGAGCTGTTCAAGCGCCAGCCGGTGACCGTGGTCAACTACCTCGAAGGCACCCGCTTCAGCGAGGCCAAGCGCCAGCAGCAGGCCTCGCCGTTCCAGCATCTGCTCAAGCCCAAGGCCGGCGGCGTGGCCTTCGTCCTCGCCGCGATGGGCGCACAGCTGGACGCGGTGCTCGATGTCACGGTGGTTTATCCGCAGGAGAAGATCCCCGGTTTCTGGGACCTGATCAGCGGCAACGTGCCCAAGGTGATCATCGACTTCCACACCCGCGCCATGGACCCGAGCCTGTGGCAGGGCGACTACGAGAACGACCCGGTGCTGCGCAAGCGGGTCCAGGACTGGGTCAACCAGCTCTGGAGCGAGAAGGACCAGCGCATCGCCGCCCTGCGCAGCGAGCGCGACTGAACCTCAGTCGAGGATGATGTGCGGCAGGAAGCGGCTGGTGTCCTTGGTGATCAGCGAGTTGTCCTCGCGAATGCCGATGCCGGCCGGCTGATCACCGATCATCCAGCTGCCGAGCACCGTGTGGCTGCCGGCAAATGAAGGCAGCGGCTGGAACTGCTGCAGCACGAACGGCCCCTGGTCATAGGGGCCCGGCTCGCTGACCCGTTCGCCGGTCGGCGAGTGAATCTCGACATTGGCGCCCTCCCGCGAAAAGAACGGCTTGCGCACCCAGCCCCGTTCCGGGCGGCCGTTCGGCTGCGGGTCGATGAAGGTCGGCAGCAGGTTCGGGTGGCCCTCATGCATTTCCCAGAGCAGCGCCAGGGCGCCCTTGTTCGACAGGATCGCCTTCCACGGCGGCTCGACGAACAGCGTCTGGCTGTGGGCGATGGCCGGGCCGAAGGCTTCGCTGAACAGGTTTTCCCACGGATAGAGCTTGAACAGGGTGCTGATCGGCAGGTCCTGCTCATCGACGAAACGCCCGGCCCGATCCAGGCCGATCGCCTCGATGTCGAGCAGTTGCGTCGTCAGCCCGGCCTGGCGGGCGATGTCGCTCAGGTACTCGACCGTGCCGCGATCCTCCAGCGAGTCGCGGACCGAGGCGAAGTGCAATGGCGACGGGAAGCCGATCTCGACGAAGGCCTGCAGCAGCTTGTCCTCGATGCTGTTGAACTGGTCGGCACGGGCCGGCAGTTGCCCGCGGCGCATCTGCTCCTCGAGCCAGACGTACTGGAAGAAACTCGCCTCGTACAACGAAGTCGGCGTGTCGTAGTTGGTCTCCAGCAGCTTGGCCGGGCCGCGGCCGTCGTAGCACAGGTCCATCCGCCCGTAGAGGTGCGGGTGGCCCTGGCGCCAGGAATGGCGGATCAGGTCGCGATAGCCCTCGGGAATCGCCAGGCGGTCGAGCAGGTGCTCGCTGTCCACCACCCGCTCGACCAGGTCCATGCACAGCTCATGCAACTGGCGGGTCGGCTCTTCGAGGTCGTCCTCGATCTGGCGCAGGCTGAACTGGTAGTACGCCGACTCGTCCCAATAGGGTTCGCCATCGAAGGTGTGGAAGTGGAAGCCCAGCCGTTCGGCGGTGGCCTGCCAGTCCGGGCGGGGTACGCTGGAGATGCGTTTCATCAGCCGCCCCTGCTGCTGCCGTGGGACGAGCCGAAACCGCCACGGCTGACCATCCGCGGTGCCGAGCCACGGTAGGAGGCCGGGGTGAACTGCTCCGGGCTGTTCAGGCGAAAGCGCGCGTTGGTCGACTGGGCGAAGGTCTTGCCGGCCCGGGCCTGCTGGTTGAGGCTGCTGGCCTGATAACCGCCACGGCCGTCGCGCTCGTTGTACAGCGGCTCGCTGAAGTAGCGCGGCGCATAGGGGTCGCTGCCCAGGCCGATCCAGCGCCAGAAGCGGCTGCCCCAATCGTTGGAATGGCTGGAGTAACCGGAACCGCCGAACGAACCGCCATAGCTGCCGCCGCCCGAGGATGAAACGGGCGGGGCGCTCTGGACGGCAGCCTGGGCCTCCTGTTCCTGCTCCTGCTCAAGAGGTGCCGGCACCGCCTGCACGGTGGTCAGGTTGAAGCCGGACATCAGCGGGTGGAAACGGCTGTTGCCCAGGTCAGCCACGCAATCGCTGCGGGCGAAATCACTGGCGCAGGCATCCTGGCTGGCATATTCCGGAACGATTTCCAGATGCTGTTCCCGAGCCTCGGCCGCCGCGTCGGCACAGACATCGGCCGCCACGCCGGCCGCGACACAGGCCGGCTCGCTGGTGTACGACGTGGTTTTGATGACGTCCCGCGTACGCACCTGTTCACCGTCACAGGCCACCAGCACGAAGGGCACGCTGCCCAGCAGGACCAGGCCAACACGTTGACTACGTTTCATCGCCAGCCCCCTCAGACCGGAGGGGTCATGCAGGCCGCATTGAGCAGGCCGACACTGATGGAAATCGCCGCCGAGAGAATCGCCGCCGCCGACTCACCCCTGGCGATCCGTACCGACAGGCCACGAATCGACAGACTGACCAGGCCGAACGCCAGCAACTGGGCGACCAGGGCGATCAGCGCCCAGATCAGGAAATCCACCAGCGATACCGAATGGGCGATGGCACTGGCCGCCGGAATCGCGAAACCGATCAACGCGCCGCCCAGCGCGATCGCGGCGGCAATATTGCCCTCGCGGATCAGCGTCCACTCCCTGTGCGGCGTCATCCGGGTGTAGAGGCAGGCATACAGCCCGAAAACCAGCAGTGCCACCAGCAGGTACAGGACGAATCCCATCACCGCATCCAGGTGCAACGACATCTTCACCGCATCGACCAACATGCTTGTGCCACTCTCTCCATGAACAGGCGGCGACAAATAGCACACCGCACACGATAACTGAACCCGCGTCGTGGCCGCACAAACAAAAACGCACCGGTTCCTCGCGGAGTCCGGTGCGTCGTCAGCCGTAGCGGGGTTCAGCCACCCGCGCCCCAGATACCGCCGAGGCTCTGCAACAGCGAGCCGCCGACACCCTGTTCGCCCAGGTAGCTGAGGAGGATCGGCGCAAACTGGCCGACCATGCCGCTGTCCATGCCCAGGGCGTCGAAGGCGTTGTTCAGGTCGTGGGTGTTCTTCACATTCCCCAGGGCGTTGCCCACCGCCGAGTCGCCGACCGACTGGCCGAGCAGGCCGCCAAGCCCGGCCAGGGCACCCGCGCCGGACAACTGGTCGAGGCCCGGTACGCTCTGGCTCAACTGCGAATAGTCGTTGCCGCTGAGCTGGTTCTTCGCCAGGCCGAGCATGGCGGCGGCGCCGCCGATGGCCTGTTCCGGGGTGACGTTCAGTTGCGATCCCAGGGCGCTGAGCAGGCCACCCTCCGGCGCCGTGGCATTGCCGTTCTGACCACCCTGCAAAGCCGACAACGCATTGGCCGCGTCATTCAGGCTGAACGCCGCGAACACCGGCGTAGCGGCGAAGGTCAGGAGCGAAGCCAGTACGACACCGCGTGGAATTTTCATTGCAGCTACCTCACAAATCATCGAAGGCCGCCGCTGGCCAGCGGTCGGCGCTGGCCATTGGAGTGGAAAAAGCCGGGCTTGTTCCGCCTGGCGGGGGTGACCTTTTCGTCAGCCGGGCAGCCGTTCGATCGCCGCCTGGACCAGTGGCCGAGCCCACTCGGGCGTGGCTTGCAGGGCCTGGGCGTCCTGCGGATCGGGGCTGAGCAGGTGGCCGTCGGCCATTTCCAGCACCAGCAACGGATCGGGAATCTCCTCGCCCGGCTCGACGTCGGTGCTGTTGTCGAACACCTGCAGGTGCGCCAGATACGGCATGAGGGCGACCAGGTTGAGCCGCGACTTGACCCAGCGCTCGCGGATCTTCGCTTGTGGAATATCGTGACCGCCACGCGCCACCCGCAGGCGCACCCGGCGCAGGTGCTGTTCCGGCGAGGACAGGCCGCAGAACAGCATCACCACATCGTGGGTCCGCGCCGCCTGGGCGAGCATCAGGGCGATGGTGTTGCCGCCCAGGGTGGTTTCGAAGGCATGGTTGCGCCCCTCGCGCAGGGCGTTTTCCAGCTGCTGGCGACCATGCTCCCAGGCCAGGCCGTTGGCCCGTTGCGGGTCGATGCCGAGGCTGGCGGTCAGTTCTCGGGCAAAGCTGTCGGGGTTGAACCAGTCCAGGCCGTTCTCGGCGAGCAACGCGCCCCCCACCGAACTCTTGCCGGCGCCGTTGACCCCGGCCAGCACGAAAATGAACGGGCGCTCGCTGGCCGGCGGCGCACTCATCAGAACGTGGAGCCGGCTTCAGGCCGCTTGCCCAGCTTGCCCCTGGACGCCAGCAGCGAGCGTACACCCTGGGCCGCCCGGGGTTCCTGCAGGCTCCGCAGACGCGCATCGAAACGTTGGGTCAACTCATCCAGGGCCGACTGTTCGCGATCCTGGTAGGCCTGCACCTGGGCGGTCAGTTGCTGGTAGGTCTCGGCGTCCAGCAGGACCATTTCCACGGTGGAATGGTTGGTGACCGCGACACTGCCGGACTGATGGACCAGGCGGACCACATCGGCCCACTTGTTCTTCACCTGGGAGGCATTCTGGCGCGGCAGATCGAGGAGGTCAGGCAGGGCAATCATGACGTGTGCTCGCAGACAGGGAAGTCCCCTGCACTATAACAACCGCCGGCCATTTTGGCCATTTTTGCCCTATTGACCTGTAAAAGCCCTGACCCTTCCCGCCAGGGGCGTGAGGGCCAGAGGCAAGCCACCTACCCGCGGCGTGGCGAAGGCAGGCGGCCATCCGAAGGGTTAGCGGGCGAATCCGGCGAATGCCTGGCACAGGGAGAGCAGATGACGCTCGTCGTCGGCATCCAGGTCGCCATCTTCATCCATGTCCACCCGGACGTTGACGGTGTCGTAGGTCTTGTCCTCGCCAGACGAGGAAACGGCCGAAGCAAAGACGAGCTCATTACCTTCGTAGAACTCTACCAGCACCTCCGGGCTGCCATTGTTGTCGATGTCTTCCAGGGAGAGTCGGATTTCCTTTTTGGCCATGAAGGCACCTCGTTATCGAGTGATGTAATGGGGGGCTCATGTTGGAAGGCGAGCGACGTGGCGACCATTACCCGGCGGCGACAGCCGGCAGCGGAAAACACGACCGGCCCCGATGGAAAACCGCGGGCAGGGACTGGGAATCGATGATCGCGGCTTGTGCGGGCGGCTGGGCACTTGGCGTAAAATGGGAGTCCCTGAGGGAGTGTGCGCGTATGGACGTGAAAATCGGCGGAACCGCCCTGGCAATCATCCTGGCCGGCCTGGCCATCGCTTTCGGCGTGCACGAGTGTCAGCGAGGCCCGCTCAACCCCGAACTGCCCGACAACCTCGGCGACGAGCAGACCGCCTGGCTGACCCTCGAACACCGCATCAGGCGCATCGACCCCGCACTGACCGACGTCAGCCACGAGCAGCAGACGCTGACTATCCGCTATCAGCCCGAGAAGGTCGCCGACAGCGAAGAAGCCTGGGTTCCACGCCTGCTGCGCACGGTCGGCCAGGGCCTGGCGGCGGTGAACAATGCGCCGGGTGGCAAGCAGTATGCCCAGGTGACGATCAAGGCGCGGATCGTCGCCGCCGATGACGTCGAGCTGGTCTACCAGATGGACGGCTTCGACGCGATCAAGACCCAACAGGGCGGCTACATCAACTTCGCCAGCATGCCCCGGGAACTGAAGTTCGGCACCGAGGCGCTGGCCCAGGCCAGCGACTATTGTCGCGATCCGAGTGGCTGGGGTTTCTATCCGGAGTTCTGTCAGCGGGTGAGTGCGGCGAAGTCAGTCCAACGCTGAAGGGAAGCTTGAGTCTGCGGTCACCTCCGGAAGATGACGGGTGAGACCACTGGCCCTTTCGCGGGCAAGCCCGGCTCCTACGGTTTGTCGGTGTGCCGGTGCTGTGCGAAGGCCCGCTCCCTGTAGGAGCCGGGCTTGCCCGCGAATGGCCCAACACCCCTGACCCGCCATTCACCCAGCCTGACACCCGCTAATAGCCCCGCCGTCGATCCACCCTCCCGGTTATTTCGAAACGACCTTGAGAACTGTCATTTCTGACAGTAGCCGCCCCCTCCCCGGCCACTCAACATGAAGGCCCAAGACAACGGAAGGGAGTACCGACTCATGCAAAACCGACTTGCAACCAGTCTGGCAGTACTCACCCTGGCACTGGCAGGCCAGGCCTGGGCCGAAACCCCGGTGCTGACCGCAACCTGCCCACGGGCAGGCGACATCAACCAGCACCCGGGCAGCGAAGGCTACACCTACGACGCCAAGGGCCCGGGGGGCAGTCAATGGACCGGTGAAAACCCGGAAACCGGGATTGAGTACAAGGTCGCGTTCGTCAGCGCCAGCTACAAGGCCAGCACCCAGGCGGTGATCTGTGACTACGAAGGGGACGGTGACGCGGGAATCCGCCTGACGCTCAAGGCCGTCCAGGACTGGAAACCCTCCCCGGACACCGACTGGAAGGATGGCTTCTGCAAAAGCGGGGAAACCAGCCGTTGTGGATTCTCATACAGCGCGCTGATCACCACGCAGTGAACGGCGAAACACAGAAAAGGGCGACCGTGGTCGCCCTTTTTCTATCGTGATTGCACCTTACGCCGCACTGAACAGCTTGTGCGGATCGATCACGAATTTCTTCGGCACGCCGGCATCGAACTCGCCATAACCCTTCGGCGCGTCGTCCAGGCTGATCACCTGCACGCCCACCACTTCGGCGATGTTGATGCGGTCCCACATGATCGCCTGCATCAGTTGGCGGTTGTACTTCATGAGCGGGGTCTGGCAGTACCTATTACTTCTGTCAGACAGATAACCGGCATCCTGCCTGAGCAATATATTTCTTTCTGGTTTTCAAGGAGCAAAGCCAATGCCCTCCACAGATGTCACCGCCAATGTAAAACTGACCCCCTAACGCCAACGCAAATTTGACCCCCTGGGCCATCATGGCGGCTTTGAGCTGCCGAGATGTTGACCCAGGAGCAGTCAGTGGAAATCAGGGTATTGGCCCGTCAGGGCATGGGCATCAAAACCATCGCGCGCACGCTGGGCTTGTCGCGCAACACCGTGCGCAAGTACCTGCGTGGCGAAGCCGAGTCGCCGCGCTATACAGGCCGAGCAGCGCGTCCAGAGAAGCTCGACCCGTTCAAGGCTTATCTGCAAGAACGCGTGGAAGCGGCCCGGCCACATTGGATTCCTGCGACGGTGCTATTGCGTGAAGTCCAGGCACAAGGCTACACAGGCGGCATCAGCCGGCTCAAATCCTACCTGGCACCGTTCAAATGTCCGCGTCATGACCCTGTGGTGCGCTTCGAGACGGCGCCCGGTCAGCAGGTGCAAGTCGATTTCACCACCATCCGCAGGGGCAGTAACCCGCTCAAGGCATTCGTCGCCACGCTGGGCTACAGCCGCGTCACTTTCGTCCGCTTCGGTGCCCGCGAAGACAGTGATGCATGGCTGGACGGCTTGCGTGAGGCTTTTGTTTATTTCGGCGGGGTACCCGAGGAGGCGCTGTTCGACAACGCCGGAGCGATCATCCTGGAGCGCGATGCCTATGGCGAAGGTCTGCATCGCTGGCATCCCCGGTTATTGGCGCTGGCCGACGAATATGGCTTTCGTCCTCGTGTTTGTAGGCCCTATCGGGCCAAGACCAAAGGCAAGGTCGAGCGCTTCAACGGCTACCTCAAGGGCAGTTTCATTACACCATTGGCGGCCACGCTCAAGAGCGCGGGATTACCGTTGGATGTGGCCACCGCCAATGCGCATATTGGTCGTTGGCTCGAGGAAATCGCGCACCAGCGGATACATGGCACCACCGGTGTAAAACCGGCAACTCGCCTGGCTGAAGAACGTGATGTCTTGCTGCCCCTACCAGCCTGCCGGGTGACGAGCGCACCGACGATCACCTCGTTGCGCCTGGGACGGGTTCTACCGCATGAGAGCTTGCAGCACCCGCTTTCGGTCTATGATGAGTTACTGGAGTTGAGCCGATGAACCTGCAGCATGCCCGCATCATCGAACTGTGCCAACAGCTCAAGCTTGAACGGATGGCGGTGGACTGGGCGGGCCTGGCACAACAAGCCGCGACTCAGGAACAGAGCTTCGCCGATTTCCTGGAGCAGTTGCTGCGCGCTGAAGCTGAGGCACGCCTTGAGCGCTCGCGCCAGACATTGCTGAAGATGGCGACACTGCCTGCGCTCAAGACGTTGGAGCAGTACGATTTCGCGTTTGCCAGCGGTGCGCCGCGAGCGCAACTGCAGGAGTTGGCCGGGCTGAGCTTCGTCGAACGTGCCGAGAACATCGTCCTGCTCGGCCCCAGTGGCGTAGGCAAAACGCACCTGGCTTGCGCCCTGGCCTATCGCGCGACCCAGGCGGGTATCAAAACCCGTTTCATCACCGCCGCTGACCTGATGCTGCAACTGGCAGCGGCCCATCGACAGGATCGCCTGAAAGAGTATTTCAACCGTGCGGTGATGGGGCCTCGGTTGTTGGTCATCGACGAAATTGGCTACCTGCCTTTCGGTCGCGACGAAGCCAACCTGTTCTTCAACGTGGTCGCCAGGCGCTACGAGCGCGGCAGCATGATTCTGACCAGCAACCTGCCGTTTACCCAGTGGGCTGGCACCTTTGCGGATGACCAGACGCTGACGGCCGCGATGCTGGATCGGTTGCTACACCACGCACACATCGTGCAGATCTCGGGCGACAGCTATCGCCTCAAGGACAAACGCAAGGCGGGTACCAGCCCGACCAGGGCAGAGAAAACCGTTTAGAAACAGGCCAAGGGGGTCAAATTTCAGTTGGCGAAAAATGAGGTAGAGGGGTCAGTTTTGGGTTGGCGTTGACACACAGATAGAAGCCTGCTTTGTCGCTATCGTTATGACCCACTGGATCGCCTGACCGACTACACCCCATCGGTACAAGCCAATACCCAGCGCTTTTACCTGAAGGACCGTCTCTCCACCGAGATCCAAGGTGCGATACAGCGCTCGATTTTCCAGCAGGAGGATCAACTCCTGGCTCAACAGCAGCGTCAGGGCGGCGCGGTCGAAACCACTTTGCTCGCCACCGATCAGCAACGTTCAGTTCTGCACGCCCTTGATGCCACGCAACCTCACCCCATCGCCTACACGCCGTACGGCCATCGTCCCACGGAAAACGGTTTGCTCAGCCTGCTGGGCTTCAACGGCGAACGACCGGACCCGGTGACGGGGCATTATTTGTTGGGCAACGGGTATCGGGCGTTCAATCCGGTGTTGATGCGGTTTAACAGTCCGGACAGTTTGAGTCCGTTTGGAGAGGGTGGGTTGAATGCGTATGCGTATTGCGAGGGCGATCCGGTGAATTTCTCAGACCCCACGGGCCGTGCGCTGGCAGCTATACGGGCAATCATCCAGAACTCTCTAAATTTTTTCGATGACATGATCACAGCTACTGGCCAGGCGGTAACAAGGGGCATGGTTCCCGCTGAGTCAATTCCTATTGAAAGGCGATACCTGAAGACTATAACCGCAGCGGACCCACATCCTGCACCATACGTTTATACTCTGGCAAACGTTAACGATAACCTGGCTAGTCATGGCAACAAGGCCTTGACCATGCCTCAAGCCAAGGCACTCGAATCAATAGTTCAACAAGTGAACGCTGGAAAAATAAGCAATACAACAGCACATCTGAGAGAGGCAGGATTATGGGCAGAAAAATTCTTTAACGAACCGACTGGAACTCATTTCGCCGGAGCCTTTCTGAATTTTGCGGCAGCTGGGGTCAGAGGTGTTGCGGATAAGAACATGCGGGTAACGGGGCTTTCGTTAAGAAGAGGCAGCGCTTTCACACACAACCTGAAGGAAGAACAAAAGGTTTCCTTCATCGCCGAGGCTGGCCCCAAAGGCCGCCAGGCGGGCGCGGTGCAAGTCGAGTGAACATCCGCCGCACGGGTTTCATGCCGTGACGGGTTCCTTATCCGGAAAACGGTTTGCTCAGCCTGCTGGGCTTCAATGGCGAACAACCGGCCCCGGTGACGGGGCATTATTTGTTGGGCAACGGGTATCCAGGATTTAATACAACGCGAGTACGCGATTTCGAGCAGCAGTTATCAAAATCCGAGCATACCCTTGGAATTATTTCCAACCTAAAGCCAAGATACTTTGACCCTCATGAAAATATGCTAAAAAACAGGAATATCAGAATCGTGGAAAAGTCGACACACATCAGATACGACAGAGCGATAGCCCAAATCTAGCTATAAAAAATTATGATTACCCTGGGCTACCTAAAACTTTCTGATATTTACTCACCCCTTCCCCATGAGCAAGAATTTACAAAAGCACTAATCACGCCGCGTACGCTTTACACATTTTTCCATGTGCACCCGAGAATTGGGATGGGAGGTGTAAACCTTATTCAGGACGGGACAAGTTCAATAAAAAAGGGCGACATCACCATCGCCCTTTTCCGCCTTGCCCTTTTACCACTTACGCCGCACTGAACAACTTATGCGGATCAATCACGAATTTCTTCGGCACACCGGCATCGAACTCGCCATAACCCTTCGGCGCGTCGTCCAGGCTGATCACCTGCACGCCCACCACTTCGGCGATGTTGATGCGGTCCCACATGATCGCCTGCATCAGTTGGCGGTTGTACTTCATCACCGGGGTCTGGCCGGTGTGGAAGCTGTGGGACTTGGCCCAACCCAGGCCGAAGCGGATGCTCAGCGCACCGATCTTGGCGGCGGCGTCCACCGCACCCGGGTCTTCGGTCACGTACAGGCCGGGGATACCGATCTTGCCGGCCACGCGGGTGACCTGCATCAGCGAGTTGAGCACGGTGGCCGGCGCCTCGTGCTTGGCCCCTTCATGGCCGTGGCCACGGGCTTCGAAGCCCACCGCGTCGACGGCGCAGTCCACTTCCGGCTCGCCCAGCAGCGCGGCGATCTGCTCGTGCAGCGGCGTGTCCAGGGACAGGTCGGCGATCTCGAAGCCCTGGGCCTTGGCGTGTGCCAGGCGGGCCGGGTTCAGGTCACCGACGATGACCACGGCAGCCCCCAGCAGGCGCGCCGAGGCGGCAGCCGCCAGGCCGACCGGGCCGGCACCGGCGACATACACGGTGCTGCCCGGGCCGACGCCCGCGGTGACAGCGCCGTGGAAACCGGTTGGCAGGATATCGGACAGGCAGGTCAGGTCACGGATCTTCTCCATGGCCTTGTCGCGATCCGGCAGTTTCAACAGGTTGAAATCGGCGTATGGCACCAGCACGTACTCGGCCTGGCCGCCGGTCCAGTCGCCCATGTCGACGTAGCCGTAGGCACCGCCGGCACGCGCCGGGTTGACGGTCAGGCAGACGCCGGTGTGCATTTCCTTGCAGGAACGGCAGCGACCGCAGGCGACGTTGAACGGCACGGAGACCAGGTCGCCGATCTTCAGGTTCTCGACGTCGCTGCCCTTCTCGACCACTTCACCGGTGATCTCGTGGCCCAGCACCAGGCCGACCTGGGCGGTGGTACGACCGCGGACCATGTGCTGGTCGGAGCCGCAGATATTGGTGGACACCACACGCAGGATCACGCCGTGCTCGATCTTCTTGCCACGGGGGTCCTGCATTTTCGGATAGTCGATCTTCTGTACTTCTACCTTGCCAGCGCCAAGGTATACCACTCCACGATTGCCAGACATGCTTTCACCTCGCTGTTGTTTTTATGTAGCTGACGCGTTGCCACGCGGCAAAGCGTTGATTGCTCGGGGTTGTGCGTGTGTCTTTTTCTACTGCGTTGTTATTTGGATCGCTTTCGCGGATGAATCCGCGAGCGGGCGCTCGAAAGCGCCCTGGGAACTCAGAGGACCACCGTCCGGTTGGCATTGAGGAACACCCGCCGCTCGATGTGATAGCCCACCGCCCGCGCCAGGGTCAGGCCCTCGATATCCCGGCCCTTGGCGATCAGGTCCTCGGGATAGTGGCTGTGATCCACCACCTCCACGCCCTGGGCGATGATCGGGCCTTCGTCCAGGTCGTTGTTGATGTAGTGCGCGGTCGCCCCCACCAGCTTGACGCCCTTGTTGTAGGCCTGGTGATAGGGCTTGGCACCCTTGAAGCCGGGCAGCAACGAGTGGTGGATGTTGATGGCGCGACCATCGAGCTTGCGGCACAGCTCCGGCGACAGCACCTGCATGTAGCGGGCGAGAATCACCAGCTCGGCGCCGGACTCCTCGATCACCTGCCACACCTGCCGCTCCTGGGCCGGTTTGTCGTTGGGGTCGAGGGGGAAATGGTAGTAGGGAATCTGGTGCCAGTCGGCCAGGGGCTTGAGGTCGGGATGGTTGGACACCACCGCGACCACGTCCATCGACAGTTGGCCGATCCGCTGGCGGTAGAGCAGGTCATTGAGGCAGTGATCGGCCTTGGAGACCATGATCACCACTTTCGGCCGGTAGTTCGGCGCAGTCAGTTCGAAGGTCATGCCGAAGGCCTTGCCACGCTCGGCCAGGCCGGCGCGGAACGCCTGCTCGTCGAAACCTTCGGACTGGCGGAACTCCACCCGGATGAAGAAACGCCCCGAGAGGCGGTCATCGAACGAATGGTGTTCGGTCACGTAACAGCCCTGCTCGAACAGGAAGCGGGTCACCGCATCCACCGTGCCGAGCACGCTGGGGCAGTCGGCGGTCAGAATCCATGTATCGGGGGCGCGGCTCATTGGGTGACTCCTGTTTTTGTGGGGCAAGCGCCAGGTGATCGATCAGCCGTATCATGATCGGCCTGCGGGCAATCCTCGCCCTTGTGTACACACCAAATCCTGTAGGAGCGAGGCTTGCCCGCGAAGCTTTTAGCGCCCTTGAGGACGCATTCGCGGCGGTTCGGCGCCCCGACAAGCCACGCTCCTACAGGGATCCAGGCAACGCGGTGCATCAGGTACCCCGCGGTGATGCCATCGCGAGCAGGATCAGGCCTGGACGTTCAGGCCATACTCGGCCGCCGCATCCTGCAGCCACAGCCACCAGTAGTCCGAGAAGCTGCGACGGATCACCAGTTCCCAGGTGTCTTCGGCGGTATGGCGGATGATCAGCTGCGACTTGGCGAACACCGTGCCGACGGCCTTGCCTACCGGGAAGTTGTTCGGGTGCACGTCGTAGCTGGTGGACTTCATCAGCACCTGGCGCACGTTCGGGCCGCTCAGCTCCAGCAGTTGCTGGCCGCCACTGACGTTGACGATGGCGATATGCAGGTCGCCCAGCGCCTCGCGCAGGGCCTTCTCGGTGGCGTATTCCTCACCGGTGGGAACCACCAGCAGCCACTCGTCCGGGCCGAGCCATTGCAGGCTGGTCTCGCCCTTGGCGACGACGGTCAGGGCCACGGGCAGGTCCAGCCCCAGGGCCTTCTTCACGCCGGCGGCGAACGCCGGGTCATGGCCGTCGCCACGGAGGGTCAGGTGGCCGAGCAGTTTCTTTTCCCGCACGGTCACGCCGGCGTTCTTGCGGCCCTTGCCCACCAGGCTGGCGAGATCGGCATGGTGCAACGACGACTCGGCCTTGGCCCCGGAAGTCGGGCGTTGCTGGTAAACGTTGGCTGTGCTCATGTGAAACACCTGTATTGAATTCTGTCTCTGATGGTTCCCACGCGGAACGTGGGAACCATCGACTTAGATGTTCTGGCGATCGCCCTTCGGATCGAAGAACACCGACGACACGATCTCCGCCTCGATCACGGTGCCATCGGCCAGCGGTGCGAACACCCGCTCACCCATGCGCTTGAGACCGCCCTTCACCACCGCCATGGCGAACGAATAGCCAAGGGAGTTGTGGGCGTAGCTGGAGGTCACGTGACCGACCATCTTCATCGGGATCGACTGCTTCGGATCGAACACCAGTTGCGCACCTTCCGGCAGCCACTGGGTCGGATCGATCGGCTTGAGGCCGACCAGTTGCTTGCGGTCTTCACGCACGCAGTCCTCGCGGTTCATCCCGCGCCAGCCGATCCAGGAGAACGGCTTGGTGCGGCCGACGCACCAGCCCATGTTGAGGTCGTCCGGGGTCATCGAGGCGTCGGTGTCCTGGCCGACGATGATGAAGCCCTTCTCGGCCCGCAGCACGTGCATGGTTTCGGTGCCGTACGGGGTCAGGTTGTACTGCTTGCCCGCCTCGACGATCTGCTCCAGCACGCCCATGGCGTAGTCGGCCTGGATGTTGACCTCGTAGGACAGCTCACCGGTAAACGAAATCCGGAATACCCGCGCCGGTACGCCACCGACCAGGCCTTCCTTCCAGGTCATGAACGGGAACGCATCCTTGTCCAGGTCGATGTCGGTGACTTCGCTGAGCAGCTTGCGGCTGTTGGGGCCGGACAGGGTCAGGGTCGCCCAGTGGTCGGTCACGGAGGTGAAGTACACCTTCATGTCCGGCCATTCGGTCTGGTGGTACAGCTCCAGCCACTGCAGGACGCGCGCCGCGCCGCCGGTGGTGGTGGTCATCAGGAAGTGGTTGTCGGCCAGGCAGGCGGTCACGCCGTCGTCGAAGACCATGCCGTCTTCCTTGCACATCAGGCCATAACGGGCCTTGCCCACGTCGAGCTTGGTCCAGGCGTTGGTGTACACGCGGTTGAGGAACTCACGGGCATCCGGGCCCTGGATGTCGATCTTGCCCAGGGTCGAGGCGTCGAGCAGGCCGACGCTGTCGCGCACGGCCTTGCACTCACGCTTGATCGCGGCGTGCATGTCTTCGCCGGCGCGCGGGAAGTACCAGGGACGCTTCCACTGGCCGACGTCCTCGAACTTGGCGCCCTGTTTCACGTGCCAGGCGTGCAAGGCGGTGTAGCGCACCGGCTCGAAGATATGCCCGCAGTGACGACCGGCCACCGCACCGAAGGTGATCGGCGTGTAGTTCGGGCGGAACATGGTGGTGCCCATCTGCGGGATGGTCACGTTAAGCGAACGGGCGGCGATTGCCAGGCCGTTGACGTTGCCCAGCTTGCCCTGGTCGGTACCGAAGCCCAGCGCGGTGTAGCGCTTGACGTGTTCGACCGACTCGAAGCCCTCGCGGGTCGCCAGCTCGATGGCGGCGGCGGTGACGTCATTCTGCAGGTCGACGAACTGCTTCGGTGCCCGTGCGGTGCCTTTTTCATGAGGCACCTGGAACAGCGCCAGAGTCGGTTCTTCCTGACGGGACAGGGCTTTGGGCAGTACGCCTTCGACCGCCTTGAAGCCGGCTTCGCTGGCGGCGCGCACGCCACCTTCGAAACCGTCGGCGAGGGTATCGGCCAGGCTGTAGACGCCGTTCAGGCCACCGACGCACACGCGTTTCTGCGGTGCTTCACCGGCGACGAAGCCGAGGATGTCTTCGCGCCAGACCGGCTTGCCGCCCAGGTGCGAAGCCAGGTGCACCACCGGGCTGTAGCCGCCGGAGCTGGCGATCAGGTCGCAGTCCAGCCATTCGCCGGGGCTGGTCACCTTGTGGGCACGCACGTCGATCGCGGCGACGCGGGCCGCGGTGACGCGCTTGCTGCCACGGGCCTCGATCACGGCGCTGCCGGTCAGGATGCGAATGCCCTTGGCACGCGCCTCTTCCACCAGCGCACCCCGTGGGTTGCTGCGGGCGTCGGCGATCGCCACCACCTGCAGGCTGGCATCGAGCCAGTCCAGCGCAACGCGGTAGGCGTGGTCGTTGTTGGTGCTCAGCACCAGTTTCTTGCCCGGTGCCACACCGTAGCGGCGAACGTACACCGAAACGGCGCCGGCGAGCATGTTGCCCGGCACGTCGTTGTTGCCGTAGACCAGCGGACGCTCGTGGGCGCCGGTGGCCAGGACCACGCGCTTGGCACGGACCCGGTGGATACGCTGGCGAACCTGGCCGATCGGCGCGCGGTCACCGAGATGGTCGGTGAGGCGTTCGTGGATGGTCAGGAAGTTGTGGTCGTGATAGCCGTTGACGGTCGCCCGTGGCAGCAGCAATACGTCCGGCAGCGCCTTCAGCTCGGCGATGACGCTGGCGACCCACTCTGCCGCCGGCTTGCCATCGAGGCTTTCGCGGGAGTCGAGCAGGCTGCCGCCGAACTCTTCCTGTTCGTCGGCGAGGATCACCCGCGCACCGCTGCGGGCAGCGGCCAGCGCGGCGGCCAGGCCCGCAGGCCCGGCACCGACGATCAGCACGTCGCAGTGCTGGTTCATGTTGTCGTAGGTGTCAGGGTCGTTCTCGGTCGGCGAACGGCCCAGGCCGGCCGCCTTGCGGATGTACTTCTCGTAGGTCATCCAGAACGACTGCGGGTACATGAAGGTCTTGTAGTAGAAACCTGGCGGCATCAGCTTGCCGCCGACCTTGCCAAGAATGCCCATCACGTCGTTGTTGACGCTCGGCCAGCCGTTGGTGCTGGTGGCGACCAGGCCCTGGTACAGCGCCTGCTGGGTGGCTCGCACGTTGGGGATCTGGGTGGCCTCGGTGGCGCCGATCTGCAGCACCGCGTTCGGCTCTTCGGCACCGGCGGCGAAGATGCCCCGCGGCCGGGAGTACTTGAAGCTGCGGCCGACGATGTCGACGCCGTTGGCCAGCAGCGCGGCGGCCAGGGTGTCACCTTCATAGCCCTTGTAGGTCTCGCCGTTGAAGGTGAAGCTCAAGACTTTGTTGCGGTCGATACGACCACCGTTGGACAGGCGATTGACCTGGCTCATACCTTTTCTCCCACAGCCACGCCGGGCGCTTTCGAACTTTCCGCCTTGGCAGCGGTGAATTGGGGCTTCTCGCCGATCTTGTAGGTTTCCAGGATCTCGTAGGTGACCGTGTCACGGGTCACGTTGAAATACTGGCGGCAACCGGCGACGTGGTCCCAGAGTTCGTGGTGCAGGCCGCGCGGGTTGTCGCGGAAGAACATGTAGTCGCCCCACTGCTCGTCGGTGCAGTTGTTGGGGTCCAGCGGACGCGGGATGTGCGCCTGACCGGAAGCGTGGAATTCCTCTTCGGAGCGCAGTTCGCCGCAATGAGGACAGAAGATATGCAACATGGGAGTTTCTCCTGTTAGTGGGCGACCGCTGCAGCGCCGTGTTCGTCGATCAACGCACCGTTGTGGAAACGGTCGATGGAGAAAGGTGCGGCCAGCGGGTGCATTTCACCCTTGGCCAGGCTCGCGGCGAAGACGTTGCCCGAACCCGGGGTGGCCTTGAAGCCGCCGGTGCCCCAGCCGCAGTTGAAGAACATGTTCGGTACCGGCGTCTTCGAGATGATCGGGCAGGCGTCCGGGGTGGTGTCGACGATGCCGCCCCACTGGCGGTTCATGCGCACCCGCGACAGGATCGGGAACATCTCGACGATGGCCTGGATGGTGTGCTCGATCACCGGGTACGAACCACGCTGGCCGTAGCCGTTGTAGCCGTCGATACCGGCACCGATCACCAGGTCGCCCTTGTCGGACTGGCTGATGTAGCCGTGCACGGCGTTGGACATGATCACGCTGTCGATGATCGGCTTGATCGGCTCGGACACCAGCGCCTGCAGCGGATGGGACTCGAGCGGCAGGCGGAAGCCGGCCAGTTTCGCCATGTGCCCGGAGTTACCGGCGGTGACCACGCCGACGCGCTTGGCGCCGATGAAGCCCTTGTTGGTTTCCACGCCGATGCACACGCCGTTTTCCTTGCGGAAGCCGATCACTTCGGTCTGCTGGATCAGGTCGACGCCCAGGGCGTCGGCACCGCGGGCGAAGCCCCAGGCCACGGCATCGTGGCGGGCCACGCCGCCGCGACGCTGGACGGTGGCGCCCATGATCGGGTAGCGGGTGTTCTTCGAGCAGTCCAGGTACGGAATCTCGTCCGCCACCTGCTGGGCGTTGAGCAGCTCGCCATCGACGCCGTTGAGGCGGTTGGCGCTGACCCGACGCTCGGAGTCACGGATGTCCTGCAGGGTGTGGCAGAGGTTGTAGACGCCACGCTGGGAGAACATCACGTTGTAGTTCAGGTCCTGGGACAGGCCTTCCCACAGTTTCATCGCGTGTTCGTACAGGTGCGCCGACTCGTCCCACAGGTAGTTGGAACGCACGATGGTGGTGTTGCGGGCGGTGTTGCCGCCGCCCAGCCAGCCTTTCTCGACCACCGCGACGTTGGTGATGCCGTGTTCCTTGGCCAGGTAGTAGGCCGTGGCCAGGCCGTGGCCGCCACCGCCGACGATGACCACGTCGTAGACCTTTTTCGGGGTTGGCGTGCGCCACATGCGCTGCCAGTTCTCATGGTGGCTGAGAGAATGCTTGAAGAGGCCGAAGCCCGAATAGCGTTGCATAGTCATTTACTCCAAAACCGCTCTCAGCGATAAACCGGGAAGTCCGCGCACAGGGCCGCCACATGCTTGGCGACATTCGCCTCGACGTCGGCATCGCCGAGGTTGTCGAGGATGTCGCAGATCCAGCCAGCCAGCTCGACGCACTGGGCCACCTTGAAACCACGGGTGGTGACCGCCGGGGTGCCGATACGCAGGCCGGAGGTGACGAACGGCGACTGCGGGTCGTTCGGCACGGCGTTCTTGTTCACAGTGATGTGGGCACGGCCCAGGGCGGCATCGGCGTCCTTGCCGGTCAGGCCCTGGCGAATCAGGCTGACCAGGAACAGGTGGTTATCGGTGCCGCCGGACACTACATCGTAGCCACGTTTTACAAACACGCCGGCCATGGCCTGGGCGTTGTCGATCACCTGCTGCTGGTAGGCCTTGAAGCCAGGCTCCAGCGCTTCCTTGAAGCACACGGCCTTGGCGGCGATCACGTGCATCAGCGGGCCGCCCTGGGCGCCAGGGAATACCGCGGCGTTGAGTTTTTTCTCGATCTCTTCGTTGGCCTTGGCCAGGATCAGGCCGCCACGCGGACCACGCAGGGTCTTGTGGGTGGTGGTGGTGACCACGTCGGCGAAGGGGATCGGGTTGGGGTACAGGCCGGCGGCGACCAGGCCGGCGACGTGGGCCATGTCGACGAACAGCAGCGCACCGACCTTGTCGGCAATTGCGCGGAAACGTGGGAAATCGAGGGTTTTCGAGTAGGCGGAGAAACCGGCGACGATCATCTTCGGCTTGTGCTCGACCGCCAGGCGCTCGACTTCATCGTAGTCGATCAGGCCGGTATTGGTGTCGATTCCGTACTGAACGGCGTTGTAGAGCTTGCCCGAGGACGACACCTTGGCGCCGTGGGTCAGGTGACCGCCGTGGGCCAGGCTCATGCCCAGGATGGTATCGCCGGCCTGCAGCAGCGCCAGGTACACGGCACCGTTGGCCGAGGAGCCGGAGTGCGGCTGGACGTTGGCGTAGTCGGCACCGAACAGTTGCTTGGCGCGTTCGATGGCCAGGGCCTCGACCTTGTCCACGTGCTCGCAGCCACCGTAGTAGCGCTTGCCCGGGTAGCCTTCGGCGTACTTGTTGGTGAGGCCACTGCCCTGGGCCTGCATCACACGCTTGCTGGTGTAGTTTTCCGACGCGATCAGTTCGATGTGATCTTCCTGGCGCTGCTCTTCGGCATTCATGGCGGCCAACAGTGCGTCATCGTAACCCTGGATCTGGTCTTGCTTGCTGAACATCGCGTCTCTCCCAGCGGCAGTGCGCCATTTCTTTTTGGTGGGGCACAGCTATTCGGTGGTGCCCTTTGATAGCGATGGTATGACCGGCGCAGACGCGTCAAATGCCTACGCACGCCTTGCAAGGGTGCGTTTACGACATGGTCGTGGCGCGATCGAATAAAGGAGGGCCGGCCCCCCGCAAACCACGGGTGCCACCCGGTCCCTGCAGGAACCTATACCCCTGTGGGAAACCTCAACCCCCGCAGGGGCCGGATTTATCCGCGAACCGGTCCTGGAGATCGCTAAACGCTTCGCGGATAAATCCGACTTCCACAGGGACAGGGCGGCTTCCACAATGGCCGCTCCAGGCTTTTGATTGAATGGTTTTTTCCTACGGAAACTGTGCCTGTGCGCTGACGTCGATTCTGGTTACAGTGCAGGTCGTAAACGACCATAAGGACCGGGCCATGACCGACAAGAGCCAACAATTCGCCAGCGACAACTATTCCGGTATCTGCCCCGAAGCCTGGACCGCCATGGAACAGGCCAACCATGGCCACCAGCGCGCCTATGGCGACGACGAGTGGACCCAGCGCGCCGCCGACGGTTTCCGCAAGTTGTTCGACACCGACTGCGAGGTGTTCTTCGCCTTCAACGGCACCGCCGCCAACTCCCTCGCCCTGTCGTCGCTGTGCCAGAGTTACCATAGCGTGATCTGCTCGGAGACCGCCCACGTCGAGACCGACGAATGCGGCGCACCGGAGTTCTTCTCCAACGGTTCCAAGCTGCTCATCGCGCGCACCGAAAGCGGCAAGCTGACCCCCGATTCCATCCGCGAAATCGCCCTCAAGCGCCAGGACATCCACTACCCCAAACCCCGGGTGGTGAGCCTGACCCAGGCCACCGAGGTCGGCAGCGTCTACACCCCGGACGAAGTCCGCGCCATCAGCGCCACCTGCAAGGAACTGGGCCTGCACCTGCACATGGACGGCGCACGCTTCTCCAACGCCTGCGCCTTCCTCGGCTGCACGCCGGCCGAGCTGACCTGGAAGGCCGGCGTCGACGTGCTGTGCTTCGGCGGGACGAAAAACGGCATGGCCGTGGGCGAGGCGATCCTGTTCTTCAACCACGACCTGGCGGAGGACTTCGACTACCGCTGCAAGCAGGCCGGGCAACTGGCGTCGAAGATGCGCTTCCTCTCCGCGCCCTGGGTCGGCCTGCTGGAAAACGACGCCTGGCTCAAGCACGCCCGCCACGCCAACCATTGCGCGCAATTGCTGAGCAGCCTGGTCAAGGACATTCCCGGCGTGGAACTGATGTTCCCGGTGGAGGCCAACGGCGTGTTCCTGCAACTGTCGGAACCGGCGATCGTCGCACTGACCGCCCGGGGCTGGCGCTTCTACACCTTCATCGGCAAGGGCGGCGCGCGCTTCATGTGCTCGTGGGACACCGAGGAAGCGCGGGTAAGGGAGCTGGCGGCGGATATCCGCGAGGTCATGTCCGCCTGAACAACCGCTTGAACGTGGCGCTCCCGTGCAAGACGGGAGCGCCAATAGCGCAACGGACGCTGCCGCGCGCGACCCGCCGCGGCGCAGCGAGCCACACAGTGACTCAGTTCTGCCCGATCGTCCTGGAAATCACATCCACCGTGGCACTGACCTGCTCCTGGCAACGATCGAGCACCTCACGGTGTTCACGCTGTTCCTCGATCCGCTGGGAGCACAGGTTCAGCGCGGTGAGCACCAGCAGTTGCTCACCGATCAACGTGGGAAACTTCTTCTTGGTATCGACCAGGGCGGTCTTGAGCATCTGGGTCGCTTCCAGCAGCGTCTGCTCATGCCCCGCGGGGGCCTTGATCGAGTAGTCCTCGCCGAGGATCGAGATGACGGTCACGCCGTCGTTGCTGGCTCTCATGCGCTCACGGGACCTGCGCTGACACGCTCGACCAGCGCCTGGATACGGGCGGCGGTGGCGCCCTGTTTCTCTTCCTGCTCCATCAGGCTCAACTGCAGGCTTTCGTTTTCATCCTTGGCCCGGGCCAGTTCGGTATTGAGTTGAGCATTGGCGGCCAACAGCTCCTGCTTCTGCTGCACCAGCTCGCTGACCAGTTGCTCCAGTTGGTTGAGGGAAGTCTCCAGCATTTTCTTGATCTCTCGGGCAGTTTCAAAGGGCGCGTACGATAAAGAAAAGCCCCCCGGTTTGCCAGGGAAAAACGCTCGCAAAGCCTTGATTTTACTGGCACGGGACTTCTCTTCGCCCCATAGGGACTGCGATTGGCGAAACATGTTCCGAACCTTCCGTCGCAAAGCCGCGACTGCGACAAATCCGCGCAGCGCCCTTTAGACTTTAGTCGCAGGACCGATAAGTCAGGTAGAGCTTCATCCAAAAGGCCGCACGGAACGCGCTTCTCTCAGGAAACATCATGTCCCTACGCACAATGAACATCGCTCCGAGAGCGTTCCTCGGTTTTGCCATCATTGGCACACTCATGCTGATTCTGGGCGTGTGTTCGCTGATCCAGATGAGCAAGATCCGTGCAGCCGCCGAGCAACTCACCAGCAACAGCGTGCCCAGTATCAAGACCCTGGACGAGTTCACCCAACTGACCCTGCGCCTGCGGGTGCTCTCCTATCGCCTGCTGACCAACCGCGAGCCGGATATCCAGGCCAAGACCCTGGAGCTGTTCGCCCAGCGCAACCAACAGATCGACAGTGCCCGTGCGGTTTACGAAAAACTGATCGTCAGCCCCGAAGAGCGGGCGGCCTACGAGCAGTACGGGCAACTGCTCGGGCAGTACCGGCAGATCGAAGAGCGCATGAAGAACCTGTCGCGCAACAATCAGATGGCCGAGCTGACAGCCCTGCTCAACAGCGAATTGCTCACCAACTCCGAGCAGATCAACGCCGTACTCAACCGCCTGCTGGAGATCCTCAACCAGCAGACCAACGACAACAACCAGCAGGCGCGCGAACAATACGATGCAGCCTTCAACCTGGTGGTGATCCTGCTGCTGCTCGCCACCACCCTGACCTGCCTGTTCGCCTGGCTGCTGACCCGCAGCATCACCCAGCCGATCGCCCAGGCCCTGAACGCCGCCGAGCATATCGCCGAGGGCGACCTGACCCATCCGATCGTGGTCGACGGCACCGACGAGGCCGGCCGCCTGCTGCAGGCCATGCTCAAGATGCAGCAGAAACTGCGCGACACCCTGCAGCGCATCTCCGGCTCGGCGACCCAGCTGGCCTCCGCCGCCGAGGAGCTGAACAGCGTCACCGACGAAAGCGCCCGCGGGCTGCAGCAGCAGAACAATGAAATCGAACAGGCGGCCACCGCGGTCAACGAGATGACCAGCGCGGTGGAAGAAGTCGCGCGCAATGCCGTGAGCACTTCCGAAGCCTCGAAAAACGCCACCGCCTCGGCCAGCGACGGTCGCGACCTGGTACAGGAAACCGTCAGCGCCATCGAACGCATGAGCAGCGACGTGCAGAGCACCGCGACGCTGATCGGCAACCTCGCCGACGAGTCCCGGGATATCGGCAAGGTGCTGGACGTGATCCGCGGCCTGGCCGACCAGACCAACCTGCTCGCGCTGAACGCCGCGATCGAGGCGGCCCGCGCCGGGGAAGCCGGTCGTGGTTTTGCCGTGGTCGCCGATGAAGTACGCGCACTGGCCCACCGCACCCAGCAGTCGACCAGCGAGATCGAACGGATGATCGGCAGCATCCAGGGCGGTACCGAACAGGCGGTGGACTCGATGCGCAACAGCACCGAGCGCGCCGAATCGACCCTGAACATTGCCAAGGGCGCAGGCCTGGCACTGGACACCATCAACAGCGCGATCGTCGAGATCAACGAACGCAACCTGGTGATCGCCAGCGCGGCCGAGGAGCAGGCCCAGGTGGCCCGCGAGGTGGATCACAACCTGGTGAACATCCGCGACCTGTCGGTACAGTCGGCCACCGGTGCCGGCCAGACCAGCGCGGCGAGCAACGAGCTGGCGCGCCTGGCGGTGGATCTCAACGGGTTGGTGGCGCGGTTCAGCCTGTAAACCGTGGGGCGCCCTTCGCGGGCAAGCCTCGCTCCTACAGGATCGAGTCGTTCAAAAATGCAATGAACGACGCAACCCTGTAGGAGCGTGGCTTGCCCGCGAAGAGACTCACGCCGCCCTCAATCAGTACTCGATCCGCACATCGCCCTTCGGCACGCTGCAGCACGACAGGATGTAGCCCTCGGCCACGTCCTCGTCGGTGATCCCGCCGTTGTGCTCCATGTCCACCTCGCCGCCCAGCTTGAGCACCTTGCAGGTCCCGCAGATGCCCATGCCGCAGGCCTTGGGAATCATCAGGCCCAGCTTGGCCGCCGCCGCGTGCACGGTTTCGCCCGGTGCCACGCGAATGCTCTTGCCGGTGGCGGTGAACTCCACCTGGTGCAGGTCGGCCGCATCCACCGGCGGTGCGTCGGCGGCCTGTTCGGCCTGCTCCACCGCATCGGCCCGGGCTTCCGGTGGCGTCGCGCCAAAGGATTCCTCATGGTAGCGGCTCATGTCGAAGCCCGCCGCCTCCAGCAGACGCTTCACCGCGTTCATGTACGGTGTCGGGCCGCAGCAGAACACTTCGCGCTCGAGGAAGTCCGGCGCCATCAGTTCCAGCATCTTGTGGTTCAGGTAGCCGCGATAGCCGGCCCACGGCTCGCCCAGGCCGTGTTTTTCACAGATCAGGTGCAGGCTGAAGTTGTCGATCCGCGACGCCATGTGTTCCAGCTCGCGGTGATAGATGATGTCCTTGGGCGACCGGGCGCTATGGATGAACACCATGTCGACGTTGCCGTTGGTATCGTAGAACCAGCGGGCCATGGACATCACCGGCGTGATGCCGACGCCACCGCTGAGGTACAGCACCTTGGGGCTGGGGAAGTCGATGGCGTTGAACAGGCCCACCGGACCGTGCACCGCCAGCTCCTGGCCCTCGTGCAGGGTGTCGTGCAACCAGTTGGACACCTTGCCGCCCGGCACCCGCTTGATGGTCACCGAGAAGCTGTAGGGCACCGACGGCGAACTGGAAATGGTGTAGGAGCGCATGATCTGCTGCCCCTCGATTTCCAGTTCCAGGGTGACGAACTGCCCCGGCTTGAAAAAGAACATGATCGGCTGATCGGCCATGAAGCAGAAGGTGCGCACATCCCAGGTTTCCTGGATGACCTTCACACAGCGCACGATATGCCGACCATTGGCCCAGGTCTGGGTCGTTACCGGATTCAGGAAGTTGTTCGACATGTTGTTCTCCACCGCTGACTGTCAGCTCTTATGGTGGCGATTCTGCGCAAGGCCCAAGCGCCCCGTTTACCTATTCGCGACATTGGCATGCTTATCGCGACCAGCCCCTAACGACGGGTGCTTGCGCGTCGGGAACGGATTCGGCCGTGTCGCCCATGGATAAGGTCCTGGTCGCTGCCAGCCCCACACTCCGTCGCAAATGATCCGCTGTATTTCTGTCTTGCGTCGCAACCGTGTGGTCCGAACCTGCTGCATCGACCACTTAGCCAATATTCGTCGGCCACACCGCATGGCCATGAGGACCTGAACGATGGACAACACCACCACCCTGAGCCTGGGCGACCCACTGGAGCCCGCACGCAAGGCCACCGCACAGATGCTGCAGGAACGTGAGCGGACCTTCTCCCTGCCACAACCGTTCTATTCGGATGACCGCCTGTTCGAAATCGACATGCAGGAGATCTTCCACAAGGAATGGCTGATCGCCGGCATGACCAGCGAGATCCCGACCAAGGGCAACTACCTGACGCTGCAGATCGGCAAGAACCCGATCATCGTCATCCGCGGCGCCGACGGCGTGGTCCACGCCTTCCACAACGTCTGCCGGCACCGCGGCTCGCGCCTGTGCACCGGCGAAAAGGGCAAGGTCGCCAAGCTGGTCTGCCCCTACCACCAGTGGACCTACGAACTCGATGGCCGCCTGCTGTTCGCCGGCACCGAGATGGGTGCCGACTTCGACATGAAGCAGTACGGCCTCAAGCCGGTCAACGTGAAGACCGCCGGCGGCTACATCTTCATCAGCCTGGCCGAGAACCCGCCACCGATCGACGAGTTCCTCAGCACCCTGAGCCACTACATGGAACCCTACGACATGGAGAACACCAAGGTGGCGGTGCAGACCACCTTGATGGAAAAGGCCAACTGGAAGCTGGTGATCGAAAACAACCGTGAGTGCTACCACTGCAACGGCTCCCACCCGGAACTGCTGAAAACCCTGCTGGAATGGGACGACGTCACCGACCCGCGTGCCGACCAGGCGTTCAAGGACCACGTGGCCGCCTCCGCCGCCGCCTGGGAAGCCGAGAAGATCCCCTATGCCCACGCCAGCTTCGGCCTGCGCAACCGTATCGTGCGCATGCCGCTGCTCAAGGGCACCGTATCGATGACCATGGACGGCCAGCAGGGCTGCAAGAAACTGATGGGCCGGATCAAGAACCCGGACCTGGGCTCGATGCGCATCCTGCACCTGCCGCACTCGTGGAACCACTGCATGGGCGACCACATCATCGTGTTCACCGTGTGGCCGATCAGCGCCCAGGAAACCATGGTCACCACCAAGTGGCTGGTGCACAAGGACGCGGTCGAGGGTGTCGACTATGACGTGGCGCGCATGCGTCAGGTCTGGGATGCCACCAACGACCAGGACCGTCGCCTGGCCGAGGAAAACCAGCGCGGCATCAACTCCGTGGCCTACCAGCCCGGCCCGTACTCGAAGACCTACGAGTTCGGCGTGGTCAACTTCATCGACTGGTACAGCGAGCGCATGCTGAGCAACCTGGGGGCAGAGCCTGCACCATACCTCAAGGGCGTGCCGGTTAACGGCTAAGGGCAAAAGCTTCGCGGGCAAGCCCGGCTCCTACAGTACTCCATCGTTCACCTCATTGGTGTACGACACCAGACTGTAGGAGCCGGGCTTGCCCGCGAAAGCGCCAGACCGGCCTACCCCGCCCACGACAACACCACAGGACTTGCTGGCCCTAGTGATGATCGTTCCCACGCTCTGCGTGGGAATGCCTCTCTGGACGCTCGGCGTCCGCTCTTGTGACGCAGAGCGTCACGGGCGGCGCTCCCACGCAGAGCGTGGGAACGATCAATAACCCCCGCTCCTGCCAAACCCTACCCGTTCGACGTCCAGCGCACCGAACCATCCTCGCCGATGAACTCCTCGATGATGTTCGCGCCACTCAGCCGCACCCGCGCAAACCCATTGAGCACCCGCTCCGGATAATCCGGGTCACCGGCATTGCGCGTCTCGGAGAACAACACCCGCTTGTTGCCATCCAGCTCGCTGGTCACGCCATAGGGGATGGCCCCGTGCCCGGCGCAACGCGCCTTCAACCCGTTCAATTCGGCATAGACGATGCCGTTGTGCAGGTGGCCCCAATACCAGTAGTCCGGCACCCGCCCCAGGGCATCGCAAACCTGTTTGTACAGGCCGTTCGGGTTGTGCCCGGTGATATCGAAGCCCTGGTGGTGACTGAGCACCAGCAACCGGTCGCGCTTGGGCAAGGTCTTCATCCAGTCGATCTGCTGCGGGTTCAGGGTGCCGTCCATGTACAGGTTCAGCGGCTTGGAGGCATAGGCCGAATCCAGCCCGACGATCAGCCAGTCATCGTTGTACAGGGCGAAATAGCTGGTGCCCTGCTGCACCGGGAAGCGCGCATTGAGCTCGGCGAAATAGCCGTGGGCACCGCTGTACATTTCGTGGTTGGAGTTGAGCGTGAAGGCGCCGTGCTTGCCCATCGGCCAGCCGGCCATGTCGACATCCTCCTCGGAGCCGGTACCGGCGTAGTAGACGTCGCCCAGGTGAATGGTGAAATCGGCCTGGACCCGACTCATCTGGTTGGCCACGCTGACCGCCGGCGCATGGCTGTCGAACGGCCCCGTGCCCCAGTCGCCGGCAATCGCCAGGCTGACCTCGTTGTCGATCATCATCACCATCGGCGTGGTGGCGAACGTGGCGTGATGGCGCAGGTTCTCGATCCACTTGATCAGCGCCTCGCTCCACAGCAGGTCCAGCAGTTCCCACTTGCGACAACCGAGCAGCGTGCCGTCCTTGAGTACCCGGGTCGGCAACTCCGCCTCCGAGGTCGGCAGCGCCTGGGCATGGCCCAGGTGCAGGATCGACAGGCCATGGGCCAGTTCCCAGGGTACCGCCGGCTCGTCGCTCGGCAGGTCGCCGTGCGCCAGCACGTAATGGGCCTGGTCATGCCCGCGTTGCAGCAGTTGCTGGATCGCCTGGAATTCCTCCGGCTCGATATCGCTGATCAGTTTCTTCCACGACAACTCCAGCCGGGCCTTCAAACCGCTGAGCCGGATCTGGATCTTCGCCAGCTCATGTTCCAGATGGTGCAGGTTCATGGCGCTCTCCCTACAAGGTTTTCATGAACTCGATCAGCGCCCATTTCTCGGCGTCGGTCAGTTGGGTGCCATACAGGTGACCACCGTTGTGGTTGCCTTCCAGGCGGGTGTCGTACTTGAAGTAGGTCGGTGCCTGTACCTGCGGCCCGCTGGTGACGAAGCCGACCTTGACCGGGTCGTACACATCCGAGCCGGTGCTGAAGGTCACCGGACGCTTGTCCGGGGTCTGCAGCAGGTCCCACAGGCTCGGTACCGAGCCGTTGTGCAGGTACGGCGCACGCATCCAGATGCCATCGGTGGGGGTGTTGCTGTAGCTCTGGGTCTTGCGGTAGGCGCCGAAGTCGAACGGCGGCTTCTTGAAGCCGTGGAACGCCTGCACCAGGCCGGTGGTGAAGGAGTTCAGGCGATGCGGGTCGGTGCCCAGGGTGTCGATGGGAACGGTGACCTGGCCGGTGTCGGCCTTGCCGAACTCATGGCAACCGGCACAGTTGCTGGCCCACAGCGGCTTGCCCTGGGCGACCCGCGCCTGATCCAGGGCGAACGGCCAGGCCGGCGGCCGGGTGCCGAGCAGCCAGTTGGTGACCCGATTGAAACTCTCCGGCAGCACCGACTGCGGCGTCGCGCCCACGGCCATGGCCGCCGCGTAGTTGCGTTCGTGGATATTGTTGTTATTGCCGTCCCAATGCAGGTACAGCGACTCGCGCGGTTTCTGGTTCCAGATCTGCGGCAGGTCGACGGTGCCGATGGTCGAGTCGTCCGGGAAGCCGAACACCACCATCTTGGTCGGGTTGAACGTGTCGGTTCGCCCAGGGCCCTGGGCCGGCCGCAGTTTCTGCCAGGCATAGCCCTGCTTCTGCTTGAGCAGCGCGCTCTTGGCCATCGGGATGATCAGATAGCGGTTGTACAGCTTCTCGAAGAAGCCCAGCTGGAACTTTGCGTTGATCGCCGTCATCACCGCGTCGGCGGTGAATTTCGGATCGCTGGCGCAGTCGTAGGCGAACCACTGGAAGGCCTGCAGTTGCAGGGTATTGGCCGGTGCCGTGGCCAGTGGCCGGGCGACGTCGTCGGCCGCGGCGCGATAGGAACCGGTGTGGCACAGGGCGCAGTTGGGCTCCACGGTCGGGTAGCCGATCTGCCGCTTGGCCATGCCGATCGGCAGGTCGCGGCCGTTCTCGTAGAGAAAGCCGAACGACTCCCAACCCCCACCCGGCCTGGGCATTTTCTCCGGGCACATCTGTGGCAGCACGGAGAACAGATAGTAGGGAATCCGTGCCTCGATCCCCAGGCCAATAGCGGCGTACTTGAAATGGTCCTCGTCGGCGGCGAACTTCTCCTCGGGCACCACCCGCAGCATGTTGTACCAGGTCTGGTAGCCAATGAAGCCCAGCACCAGCAGGGTGACCAGCAGGCCGACCCGGAAGCTGTGGCGTTGCCAGCGCACCGCCCAGCCGTGGCACCAGGCATGCCAGCCATCGACCAGCAGGGCCCAGGGCCGGGTGGCCGGCGGGCTGCCCAGGTAAAGGGTGATGCCCAGCAGCAGGAACATGCTCAGGTCGCCATAGAGCATCGGCACGAACACCGACGGCGTGGTGCTGGTCTGGATCAGGTAGATCCAGAACGCCACGGCGATCAGCCGGCTCAGTACGCAGAGCCAGGAGTTGATCGGAAAGCGCCGGGCGTTGAAACCCGAAGGCATGTAGAACAGGCTGATGCCCACCAGCAGCATGCCGGCGTTTTCCAGCCAGGGGTCCGACAGCACCGGTGGCAGGCCGACCACCGAGGTCAGCAGCGCCGGAGCGAAAAGGGCCGGCAGTGCGAACACCATGTTCATCACAATGCCGAGCCAGATGAAGCGTTGATACCAGCGGATGTAGTTATCCATGTCACCCTCTATCTGCAAATCCATGCCTATCGGGCCACCGCTGCCCCCCTGTAGGAGCCGGGCTTGCCCGCGAAGCTTTTAACGATCTCAAGGGCCATTTCGCGGGCAAGCCCTGCTCCTACAGGTTCGATGGCATATTCAGAACGGGCAGATCAGCCCAGCGCGGTCTTCTCCAGGTGCGCCAGGATCAGCGGATACACATCGACCACCGCGTTCTTGCCGAAGATGCAGTCGATATGGCCGTAACCGGGCACCACATGCCGGCTGTACAGCTCCGGACCATGCATCTGCACCAGCCGCTCGTAGGTCTTCTCGGTGCTTTGCGGCAGGTAGCACTGGTTGTCCGCACCGCTGATGAAGCAGATCGGCAGATCCAGGCGGTCGAAATGCGGCATGTAGACGTCGTGGCCCTTGAAGTCCACCAGGTGGCCCTTGCGGCAGATCAGCGCCAGGTGCTCGAAGGTCTCGATGTTCGACTCGCCGAACAGCTCATGCAGGTTGTCGTGCAGGGTCTCGTTGAGGGTGTCGTGCCGGTACAGCGAGGCATACATGAAGGTGATCCGGTGACAGACCGGGTTGGTGCAGTAGCCCTGGGCCTCGATCCGCGCATAGACGTTGAGGGCCTTGTCGTAGAGCTTGTTGAACCAGCTTTCCTTGCTGTCGGCATAGGCGGTCAGCGACTTGATGCCCACCGTATCCAGTACCCCCGGCAGGTGCAGGCCGGCCTTGATCCCGGTGGCCGTGGCCACCACCGTGTCGGCGGCGATCTGCGAGCAGACCACCGAACGTACATGTTCCAGCCCCGCCAGCAGCGCCATGAAGAACGTCGTGGCGCCGTAGCAGTGCACCACGCACTGCACGTCCGCCGCGCCGGTGGCCTGGCGGATCTGCGCGATGGCGGCCTTGAAGTCGTACTGGGCGATCTGGTCGCCGTTGCATTCCTGCTTGCTCGCCGGCAGCAGGATGCTGACGCGAAAGTCCAGCAGCCAGACGTCATAGTCGTGCTTGCACAGGTACTCCAGCAGGTTGGTCTGGATGGTGTCGGTGGAGAAGATGTTCGAACCCACGCCGAGGCCGTGCACCAGCATCACCGGGCCCTTGCTGCCGGCCTGGTAGCGGGTCAGGCGCAGTTGCACGCGATCCTCGGTCTCGAAGAAATGCACCGTGGGCACCGGCGCATCCAGCGGCCGCTTGTGCCGCGGTGGCGCATCCGGGTTGAAGTAGATATCGCCGGCGAAGACCCCGCCGTAGCTTTCCCAGAGAATCCCGGCGAAGAACTTGCCGAAGCGCGCCAGGGCCTCGATGCGCTCGCGCTCGTTGCGCGCGTTGAGCACCTTCATGGTGGTCATCTGCTTGGCGAAGTCAGCCGGCTTGATGTGCATGACCCCGGAGCCGATCACCGCGCCGGTCTTGTCCGGGCCCTGGTAGAGGGTGACGTAGAGGGTGCTGGTGTCCGGCCAGATATTGAGCAGGCCATGGTCCTCGGGGACGGTCTTGAAGGCACTGAAGTAGTAGTCGCGGCCGTCCTCGGCGGTCAGCTTCATGTCGTAGTTCATGTGCCGTACGCCGACCTGCTGCTCATATTGCTCGAACAGGTTGAACACACCGTTGCTGGCGGTCAGCGGGTACGGTGACAGCGCCGGGGCATCGAGGGTACCGACCAGGGTGGCGGCGTGCTGGGGCTCCCTGATCATCCGGTCGAGGTCGTTCGCGGTGATGGTCAGGGTGAACTCGATGGGCGAGTTCTGCGCCTCGCCGCGTTTCGCCGCCGCTTCGTAAACCTTGAGGTCGGTGCCCTGGGGCTGGGTGAAATCCCTGGAGAAGTAGCCCTTCATGGTCTCGGTGAACTGCACACCGAGGGTCGGCGGCGCCACCGGCTTGCGCGGAGCCGAGGGCAGGCTGTAGTCGATGACCCAGCCGCGGTCGGCCGCCAGCAGGCTCATGTTGCGTTCGCTGACCGCGGAAATGGTCAACAGCGGATTGACCGCCAGGGAGGTCGGGATCACCGCGCCGTCGGCCACGTACAACCCCGGGTACACCTCGCTGCCACTGACGCCGCTGAACACCTGGCCCTTGTGGTTGACCACCCCCTGCCCGGCATCCTCGCCCATCACGCAACCGCCCAGGGGGTGCACCGAGACGATGCTGTGCCGCAGCAGCTTGGTCCAGATCGGGTTCGGCACCCAGACCCCGCCCAGGGCCTTGGTCGACTGGTGCAGGCGTTCGTTACCCAGCTTGAAGTTCTCCTGCTCGCCGACACCCGGCCAGTCGATGCGCAACTGGTCCTTGTCATCGAGCACCATGCGCCCCTTGCCGTCGTCATGGCTCATGATCAGGTAGGTCTGCATGTTGTGCAGCGCGCCATGGTACGGGCCACGCAGGAAACTCTCGGCCTCGCGGGCCTTGTAGTGCAGTTCGGCGCTGACACCCTTCTCGGTCGCCTCGCCGATCAGCTCGGCGAAACCGGCCATCGCCGGCACCATCGGCCGCCCCAGCGCCCCCGGGATCGAGCCTTCCTCGATCACCATGTGGCTGCGCCAGTCGCCCTCGTTGCGCATGTCGATGATCGAGGTGATGCAGGGGCCGACCGGCTGCAGGTCCTTGGCCGAATGGCTGCCGAAGCCGATGCCGTTGATGGTCTGCCCGCAGTTGTGGCCGAACCCGAGGATGTCGCCGTTGCCGCTCATGTTCTCGCCGAGCTGGTTGGACAACGACAGGCCCTTGTTGCGCGAACGCAGCAGGATCTCCGTGGAGCCCAGGGTGCCGGCGGACAGCACGACGATATCGGCCTTGACGAACAGGGTCGGTGCAGAGAATTTCTCGCGACCGCTGTCCAGGTACTGGAAGTGCACGATCCAGCCATCGCCGTCGCGCTCCAGGTGACGTACCTCGGCCTGGCAGAAAATCTCCGCGCCATGGTTCCAGGCGTCCGGCAGGTAATTCATCAGGGTGGTGTTCTTGGCCTTGTTGTTACAGCCCGAGACGCAGTCGCCACAGTGGTTGCACGGCAGTTGCTCGACACCGACGTGGTTGAGGTTGCCGGGCAACGGGTCGAAGGTCACGTTGATCGGCGGCGTATAGAAATGCGTTTTCTCCTGCAGGTAGTCCGCCGACTTGCGATTGGCTTCCAGCTTGTCCAGGGACGGGGCGGAGGCCGGGTAGGGGTTGGGCTTGAGCATCTCGCGCGCCAGCTCATAGCCTTTGGCGAGCAGCGTGTCGCGGTGCTCGCGCACCGCCTGGGGCCAGCGCGGATCCTCGAAGACCCCCGGCTCCGGTTCCAGGGACACGTTGGCGTTGATCAGCGACGTGCCGCCCAGGCCACAGCCGACCACCACGTTCTGCTGGGCGTTGACATGCAGGTCGTACAGCCCGGTGCGCGAACCGATATGCCCGTCCGGGTCATGTACCTGCAATTCCTCGGTCGCCGCGATCATGGTGTTGGGGTACTCGCCCGGGCGGATTTCCCGCCCCCGCTCAAGCAGGCACACGCGCTGGCCGGCGCGGGACAGGCGCGACGCGGCGATGCCGCCGCCGTAGCCGGAGCCGATCACAATGACGTCGTAACGCTCCTTGATGGCACTGATGGGTGTGGAAATCCGGGTCATGGTCGTTTCCTCTCAGGGTCCGGGCCGGGCCACTCTGCGGTGGTCGCAACCGGGACAGACGGTGATGCAACGAACAAACGCGCACACGGGCTCGGCGTGTGAACGGCTGATGACGGCAGGCCGGGGCGACGCTATAGGCGCGCGCGCTGATTGATCGCGTGGCGATGGATACGTCGGGGAATCAGGGCGCTGGTGCGGGCCGCGGCGCTGCTGGCGGAGAGCGGCGACGGGCGGGAGTGAGATTGGCGACCCATCGAGCGTTCTCCCTGAACCTGGAATGGATACGAGTAAGGCTGTGTCCTTGTGCCATTAGTGAAGACTTTCACCGGAGGGGTGTCAACGACCCCCCTTAGAACTGTATGAAATTTGATCTATAGCGTTGAATGCTATGAAAACCGGGGCCTGCGGCGCTTGGCGAACAACTTATCCACAGAGCGACCCACAGCAAATGTGGGAAACTGCCGATTTCCATCGCCCCGCTCGCGGGTGAATGTGAATGAAATCCGTGACTTATCCGGAAAGGGCGACTTCACGGAGCATTGATCGTTTTTTGACCAAACCCCTGTAAGCCTCATATTCCGGTGGCTGTAGCCGATCGCAAACATCTTATCCACAGAAAGGCCAACAGACTTTGTGCGCAACTCACGAAGAGCGTCAAGCGATTGTGGAAAACCGCTGAAAACCACGAAAAACAAAGCGTCCAGCGGTCTGGGCCGAAGAAAATCGCCATATCGATCATTTTTTGAACAAACCCGTGAACGCCTTGTAAAACAAGGGCTACATCAGATAGCGAACAACTTATCCACAAAAGCGCCAACAGACTTTGTTGAAAAAACCCAAGTTCACGCCAACCCCCAGCGCCCCTTATCCACATGAAAAAGCCAAGGAAAACCGCTGGTTATGCTGGTCATTTTTCGTACGACCGGCTGCAGACGTTGATTTCAGCTGGCTGCAGCGATGCGCGAACACGTTATCCACAGATCGGCCAACAGCCTCTGTGGACACTTGTGCAAATCTTCCTGCAAGGAGGTCTGAATGGCGCTACCGGACCTTGAGCTACACTCCTTGGCACAGCGCGCCTTGTTCTTGCAGTAAAGGTGTCTTGGCCTGATGCATTGACTCGAGGATATCCGGCATGGTGCGATCCCCATGTGGCCGCTTGCGCTATTTTCCGTAGCGCCCTGTCGCCTGCCTGGCGCCGGTTTGACCCTGATCGAGCTGCTGGCAACCCTGGCGACGGTGACCTCTGCGCTGGGCCGCGATCGCAGGGCCGGTGGGGACCTCGTGTATGGCGTCCGAAGCCGTGCGCAGGGCCTGAGCATGCACCCGCCACTCGCCGCTCTGCTCGCCCTGGCGGCCCTGTTCAACGTGAGCAGTGGCTTGGCCAACTGCTTCCAGGACGCCGGTGAGCGCTATCGCATCGATCCGCTGCTGCTCTACGCCATCGCCCAGGTCGAGTCGGGGCTAAATCCCCGGGCGCGCCACGACAACCGGGATGGCAGCCGGGACATCGGCCTGATGCAGATCAACAGCCGCCACCTGCCGGCCCTCGCCGCCTTCGGCATCGCCGAGCGCAACCTGCAGGAAGAGCCCTGTACCAGCGTGATGGCCGGAGCCTGGATTCTCGCCCGCTTCGTCCAGCGACTGGGCTACGGCTGGCAGGCGGTGGGCGCCTACAACGCCGGCACCGCCAGCGAACGCGATGCCCGCCGCGAACGGTATGCGCAACAGGTGTGGGCGTACTACGCCAAGCTGCTGGAGCGGCGTCGGGCCGGCGCCCTGCGCAGCGGAACCCGGCCATGAGACAGTCCGATGCGCGGGTCCTCAGCCATGGCCAGTTGCGCCACCTGCGGCTGCAGGCGGCCGACCTCGAGTGCGGTCAGCGCACTACGCCTTCCTCGATCAGCAACTTGAGGATCGCCTCGGCTCCCGCTTCGGCACTGACGCCCTTGAGCACCTGCCCGCCGCCGCCACTGGCCTTGGCCGTGGCCGCCTTCATCCGGTCGGCACCGCTCTTCGCCTTGATCACCTTCAACCGCTTGGGCCGTGGCTTGGCCGGCTGCAGTTGGGCACTGGTGAACAACTCGTCCTCCAGCACCTCCACTTCCTCGGCCTGCAGCACCCCGCGCTGCGCCGGGCCATAGGCGCTCTGCCGTGGCTTGGGCGCGGCGTTATCCACCGTGGCGAGAAACGGCAAACGCACCTTCAGCCGCCGCCGCTGACCGCGGGGCAAGGCCTGCAGTACCTGGGCCACGCCAGCCGTGATCGACTCGACCTCGGCCAAACCCACTACCAGCGGCCAACCGAGGTTTTCCGCCAGCAGGAACGGCAACATCCCCGAGCCCTCGCCGGTTTCCGCCTGGCTGCCGGTGAGCACCAGCTGGGCACCGACGTCGCGCAGGTAATCGGTCAGTACCGGCAGCGCATCGGCGCCGGCCGGCTGCTCGAGCACCCGCATCTCCGACAGGCCCATGCCCAGGTAGGCACGCAGGGCCGGCTCGGCGACATCGCCGGCATGCACCACCTGCAAGTTATCCCCAGCCAGTTGCAGGCCCAACTCCACCGCCCGGGCATCCTGCTCGGCGCGACGGGCGCGGCCGGAGGTCGGGTGGGCGCCAATCGATACCAGGCTGATGACATTCGTGTTCATGAACTTACCCCCACCTTAGGCCGCATCGCGCTTGGCGCCATTGCGATATGCCGTCACCGCGGCGATCAGCGCGCGGCAGATCTCGTTGCTGTCGCCGATCACCGACAGGTCGGCGCGCTTGATCATGTCGCAGCCCGGATCGAGGTTGATAGCCACCACCTTGTCGCAGGCACCGATGCCCTGCAGGTGCTGGATTGCCCCGGAAATGCCCACGGCGACATAGACCCGCGCGGTCACCCAGGTACCACTGGCCCCGACCTGCCGATCGCGGGTCATGAAACCATCGTCCACCGCCACCCGCGAAGCGCCTTCGGTGGCGCCCAGCGCCGCCGCCGTCTCGTGGAACAGCGGCCAGTCCTGGACGCCGTTGCCGCCGGAGAAAATGAACTCGGCCTCGGCCATGGGAATCGCCGCCGGGTCCACGGCCACTGCGCCGAGATCCTCGATGCGCGGCAGGCTGCGGGCGATGCCTGTGGACAACTCCACGGGCAAGGCTTCATGACGGGTTTCGCTGACCGGTTCGGCACACTCGGCCGCGGCCAGGATCACCCGGGCCAGCGGTCGTGCCAGGTCCTGCAGGCCGGCACCGGCGCGGCCGATGCACTCGCCGTCCTTGACCTGCCAGACCCGTGTGGCCGGGCGTTCGCCCAGACTGGCGGCGAAACGCCGGCCCAGTTCGCCACCACCGCTGCGGCTGTCCGGCAGCAGCCAGTGGCGAGGATCGAACTGGTTATCCACAGCCCGCAGGCCCTGGACCCGTTGCTCCGGTGAATAACCGTTGAACTCGTCACCCTCGAGCACCAGCAGGCGATCGACACCGGCGGTCGCGAAGGTGCTTTCCTTGTGTTCGCCGAAGACCACGGCCAACACCGCGCCGTCCTTGCCGGCCAATTGATGGGCCAGGCCGAGCAGGTCGCGGTCGTGGCTGCTCAGGCGGCCGCCGACCATGTCCGGCACCACGCAGATGTGGAACGCCGGCTGGGCCACCTGGTGCAGCGGCAGTTGCACCTCGACGCTGGCCGAACGCTTGGTGGTGCCGCCCTGCTGGGCGCCACTGCGGTCGATGCGCTTGATGCCGTTGGGGCCGATGAAACCGACGCCATGGGGGTTCTTGCGGATGACCCCGTTGGGGCCCATCCAGCTGTGTTGCACCGGCTGCATCGCCGCATGCAGCGGATGCAGGCGGTTGCGGGCGATGCGCTCGGCGCGCGGGTCGCGACGGATAATATCGCTCATCAGTGCACCTCCGCGGGTTCACGCTTGGGCGCCGGCTTGCTCGGCTGTGCCTCTTCGAGCAGGGCATCAGCCACCAGCTCGGCCAGGTCCTTGATCATCGGGCGCGGTTCGACCACCCCTTCGAGCATCGCCGTGCATTGTGGGCACCCCACGGCCACCAGCTCGGCGCCGGTCTCGCGGATATCTTCCATGCGCATGTCGGGAATCCGCTGCTTGCCCGGAATGTCGGTGATCGGCGCACCGCCACCGCCGCCGCAGCAGCGGGAACGGAAACCGGAACGCTGCATCTCCCTGACCTCGATCCCGAGGGCCCGCAGCACCTCGCGCGGCGCCTCGTATTCGCCGTTGTAGCGGCCCAGGTAGCACGGGTCGTGATAGGTCACGCTGTTGCCCTTGTGCTGGCCGATGTTCAGGGCACCGGCCCCGATCAGCTCGGCCATGTAGGTGCTGTGGTGCTGCACCCGGTAGTTGCCGCCAAAGGCACCGTACTCGTTCTTCAGCACGTGGAAGCTGTGCGGGTCGCAGGTGACGATGCGCTTGAAGCTGTACTGGGCCAGGGTCTGGATATTGCGCTTGGCGAGCAGCTGGAAGGTCGCCTCGTCGCCCAGGCGACGGGCCACGTCGCCGCTGTCGCGCTCTTCCAGGCCGAGGACCGCGAAGTCGACCTTGGCCGCCTTCAGCACCTTGACGAAGGCACGCAGGGTGCGCTGGTTGCGCATGTCGAAGGCACCGTCGCCGACCCAGAACAGCACGTCGGTGCTCTTCTTCTCGCCGAGCACGGCGAGGTTCAGGTCGGCCGCCCAGTTCAGGCGACCGCCGGGGGCGAAACCGCCAGGGTTGTCGGTGGCGATCAGGTTTTCCAGGACCTCGGCGCCCTTGTTCGGCGTCGCGCCCTTTTCCAGGGTCAGGTGCCGGCGCATGTCGACGATGGCATCGACGTGCTCGATCATCATCGGGCATTCCTCGACACAGGCACGGCAGGTGGTGCAGGACCACAGGGTCTCGGCATCCACCAGGCCGTTGACGATCGGCTGGTGCGGGTTGCCCGCATGTTCACCGATCGGCTTGCCCGGATACGGGCTGCCGGCGAACTGGGCATCGGTGCCGCCGGCGAGGCCGACCACCATGTCCTGAATCAGTTTTTTCGGGTTCAGCGGCTGGCCGGCGGCGAACGCCGGGCAGGCGGCCTCACATTTACCGCACTGCACGCAGGCATCGAAGCCCAGCAGTTGGTTCCAGGTGAAGTCCTTGGGCTTTTCCACACCCAGGGGCGCCTGTGGATCATTCAGGTCCAGCGGCTTGAGGCCGGTGGAGCGGCCGCCGCCGAAGCGTTCGGCGCGGCGGTGCCAGGCCAGGTGCAGGGCACCGGCGAAAGCGTGCTTCATCGGCCCGCCCCAGGTCATGCCGAAGAACAGCTCCGACACGCCCCACAGCACACCGACACCGAGGATCAGCGCCAGCACCCAGCCGCCGAAGTCTTCCGGCAGGATGCCGGCCACCGGCAGGGTGACCAGGAAGAACGAGCCCGAAAACGCCAGCAGGCTTTTCGGCAGGCGCATCCACGGGCCTTTCGACAGCCGCGACGGCGGGTTGCGCCGGCGCCGGTAGACGAAGATCGCCCCGACGAACATCACCGCCGACATCAGCAGCAAGGCGTAGCCGAGAATGCGGTTGTGCAGGCCGAAACCGTGCACCAGCAGCGCCAGGACGATCGACGCCACCGCGCCACCGGCGGTGGCGACGTGGGTATTGGCGATGTATTTGTCCCGCGCTACCACATGGTGCAGATCGACCATGTAGCGCTTGGGCATGGCGAACAGGCCGCCGATCAGATCGACCTTCGACGGTCGGCCGCGGCGCCACATGGCGACCCGCCGCAGCGCGCCGAGGACGGCGAGGCCCAGGGCGGCGAACAACAGGATGGGAAGAAGGGTGTTCAACATGGTGAAGCTCCCAAAGACCTAAGGCCTTGCAAGGGTTAATTGCATGCCAGTGAAGCCATGCACCTACTGGTGGCGAGGAGGGCCCGGTGCCATTCAGTCAGGACCGAACACCATCCCTGTAGGAGCAGGGCTTGCCCGCGAAGCTTTTGGCGACCTCAAGGACGCATTCGCGGGCAAGCCCTGCTCCTACAGGTTACGCGGCGTTTTCGGTATCAAGCCCGCCCCGCACCACAGGTGATGGTGTGATGCCGTCAAAAATCCTTGCACAGACGCAGCGCGTCATAGATCGCCGCATGCGTGTTGCGCTGGGCCACGCAGTCGCCGATACGGAACAGCAGGTAGCCGTCGCCGGACTGGCTCAGGCAAGGCTGCGGCTGGATCGCGAAGAGCGCCTCGACGTCGATCTGGCCCTTGTTGCGCGAACCGTCCTTGAGCCCGTAGTAGAGCGCTTCGTCCGGACGGACGCCGTTCTCCACCACCACCTGGTCGACCACCCGTTCCTCCTTGGCACCGGTGTATTCGTTCTCCAGCACCGCCACCAGCTTGTCGCCCTCGCGGTAGACCTTTTCCAGCATCATGTCGCCGGTCATGATCACTTCCTTGGGGTACATGCTGCGGTAGTAGGTCGGGAACGACGTACCGCCGATCGCCACGCCCGGCTTGATGTCATCGGTGACGATCTCGACCTGGCTGCCCTTGTCGGCGAGGAAGTCGGCCACCGACATGCCGGTGAATTCGCAGATGGTGTCGTAGACCAGCACGTTCTTGCCCGGCGCGACCTTGCCGTCGAGCACGTCCCAACTGCTGACCACCAGCCCTTCGGCGGCACCCCAGTGTTCGTTCTGCTCCAGGTTCGGATGCCCGCCGACGGCCAGCACGACGATGTCCGGACGCAGGTCGAGGATGGTCGCGATGTCGGCGGCGGTACCCAGGCGCAGGTCGACCTTCAGCCGGGCCAGCTCCAGCTGGAACCAGCGGGTGATACCGGCGATCTGGTCACGCTGCGGCGCCTTGGCCGCCGTGGTGATCTGGCCACCGATGCTGTCCTTCTTCTCGAACAGGGTCACGTCGTGGCCCCGTTCGGCCGCCACGCGGGCGGCTTCCATGCCGGCCGGGCCGGCACCGACGATCACCACCTTGCGCTTGGGCCCGGTGGATTTCTCGATGATGTGCGGCACGCCCATGTATTCACGGGAGGTGGCGGCGTTCTGGATGCACAGGACATCCAGGCCCTGGTACTGGCGGTCGATGCAATAGTTGGCACCGACGCACTGCTTGATCTGGTCGACCTGGCCCATCTTGATCTTGGCGATCAGGTGCGGGTCGGCGATGTGCGCGCGAGTCATGCCGACCATGTCCACGTAGCCGCCTTCGAGGATACGGGTGGCCTGGTTCGGGTCCTTGATGTTCTGCGCGTGCAGCACCGGAACCTTGACCACTTCCTTGATACCGGCAGCCAGGTGCAGGAACGGCTCCGGCGGGAAGCTCATGTTCGGGATGACGTTGGCCAGGGTGTTGTGGGTGTCGCACCCCGAGCCGACCACGCCGATGAAATCGAGCATGCCGGTGTCGTCGTAGTACTTGGCGATCTGCTTCATGTCCTCGTGGGACAGGCCGTCCGGGTGGAACTCGTCACCGCAGATACGCATGCCGACGCAGAAATCGTCACCGACTTCCTTGCGCACGGCCTTGAGCACTTCCAGGCCGAACTTCATCCGGCCCTCGAAGCTGCCGCCCCATTCGTCGGTCCGCTTGTTGACCCGCGGGCTCCAGAACTGGTCGATCATGTGCTGGTGCACGGCGGACAGTTCGACGCCGTCCAGGCCGCCTTCCTTCGCACGGCGGGCCGCCTGCGCATAGTTGCCGATCACCCGCCAGATCTCTTCCGGCTCGATGGTCTTGCAGGTGGCGCGGTGCACCGGCTCCCGTACGCCCGAGGGCGACATCAGGGTCGGCCAGTGGTAGCCGTCCCAACGCGAGCGACGACCCATGTGGGTAATCTGGATCATGATCTTGGCGCCATGCTTGTGCATGGCGTCGGCCAGGTTCTGGAAGTGCGGGATGATGCGGTCGGTGGACAGGTTCACCGAGCTCCACCACTGCTGCGGGCTGTCGATGGCGACCACCGACGATCCGCCGCAGATCGCCAGGCCGATGCCGCCCTTGGCCTTTTCCTCGTAGTACTTCACATAGCGGTCGGTGGTCATCCCGCCGTCGGTGGCATACACCTCGGCGTGGGCGGTACTGAGCACGCGGTTGCGGATGGTCAGCTTGCCGATCTGGATCGGCTGGAACATTGCTTCGAAAGCCATGATGCGATCCTCGACTTACAGCGGCTTGACGGTGAACAGGCCATCATCGTGGCCCTCTTCGGAACCGCCATAGACCTGCTCGGCCACGGTGCGGATCTTGCTGCCACGGGCGGCCAGGATCTGGTCCATGGCGCCGGCGAACCAGCCGGTGAACATGTAGTCGACCTTGCGCCCGACCTTGCCGTAGACGTAGACGAACGCCGAGTGCTCGAGCTTGACGCTGGCGGTGCCCTTGTCGAGGTCGATGTCCTGGATCTTGAACAGGCCCCAGCCGCGCTGCGACAGGCGCTTCATGTAGTGTTCGAATACCGCGACGCCTTCCAGGCCGTGGCATTCGGCTTCCTTTTCGCACCAGTGCCAGGCGGACTTGTAGCCGGCCTTGTAGAGAATTTCGGCATAGGCTTCGGCGCCCAGCACTTCTTCGATACCCATGTGGTTGTTGACGAAGAAATGGCGTGGCACGTAGAGCATCGGCAATGCGTCAGAGGTCCAGACACCGGTCTCGCTGTCGACTTCAATGGGCAGTTGCGGGGCGATTTTAGCCATGGGAAACACTCCAGAATTCATTGTTTGCGGCTGGCCGCGTACGCCCTGCGCGACCGGCGCGCAGGGGAAATCAGCAAAAAAGGACGTCGTCGGGGGGTTATTCGCCCCAGACCTCCTTGAGGACGTTGACCCAGTTCTCGCCCATGATCTTGCGCACCACGCGCTCGCTGTGACCGCGCTTGAGCAGGGTCTCGGTGAGGTTGGGGAACTCGCCCACGGTACGGATGCCCAGCGGGTTGATGATCTTGCCGAAGCTGGTCAGGCGGCGGGCGTAGCCCTTGTCGTGGGTCAGGTATTCGAAGAAGTCCTGGCCATGGCCCTGGGTGAAGTCGGTACCGATGCCGATGGCGTCTTCGCCGACGATGTTCATCACGTACTCGATCGCTTCGGCGTAGTCGTCGATGGTCGAATCGATGCCCTTGGCCAGGAACGGCGCGAACATGGTCACACCGACGAAGCCGCCATGGTCGGCGATGAACTTCAGTTCCGCATCGGACTTGTTGCGCGGGTGCTCTTTCAGGCCCGAAGGCAGGCAGTGGGAGTAGGTCACCGGCTTCTTCGATTCGAGGATGACTTCCTCGCTGGTCTTGGAACCGACGTGGGACAGGTCACACATGATGCCGACACGGTTCATCTCGGCGACGATCTCGCGACCGAAGCCCGACAGGCCGCCGTCACGCTCGTAGCAGCCGGTGCCGACCAGGTTCTGGGTGTTGTAGCACATCTGCACGATGCCCACGCCCAGTTGCTTGAAGATCTCCACGTAGCCGATCTGGTCTTCGAACGCATGGGCGTTCTGGAAGCCGAAGAGGATGCCGGTCTTGCCCAGTTCCTTGGCCTTGCGGATGTCGGCGGTGGTCCGTACCGGCATCACCAGGTCGCTGTTCTCGCGGATCAGCTTCTGGCTGGCGGCGATGCTGTTGACGGTAGCCTGGAAGCCCTCCCAGACCGACACGGTGCAGTTGGCGGCGGTCAGCCCGCCCTTGCGCATGTCCTCGAACAGTTCGCGGTTCCATTTGGCAATGATCAGCCCGTCGATAACGATGCTGTCGGCGTGTAACTCGGCTGGGCTCATCAGGCTGTCCCCTTTATTGGCAATTCATGCGCCGAATCGTCTGCCGGCGCTTTGGACCCAGCATATGCCCAGGGCCTGTCGGAGCCGGGTGCAAAAACGACAGGGGAATTGCCGAAAGCGTCAATCCGCGACAAAGGGCGTCAAGACAGTAGGCTCCAGCACTTATCGTTGTACGACTATTCTTTGCATTCGGCATGAGACAGAATTGCCGTTTACCGTTCTCCCATCAGCTTCAGGACGCCGTAATGAAATCGATTTTCCTGGCCTTGGCCCTTGTCAGCGTGGGTGTGCATGCGGCTGAAGACACCGACAACTCGCCGTGCGATGCGGTTGCGGACGACCAGCAGACCCTGGAATGCGCCACCTACAACAAGAACACCGCCGATCAGTTGCTCAAGGACAACTTCCAGGCGCTGCTGGATCGGGTGACGTCGCAATACGCCAGCAAGAAGGCCGAGCAGACCGACATCACCGCCAGGCTGCAAAAGGCCCAGCAGCTCTGGACCCAGTCGCGCGACGCCGACTGCGCCATTGCGCCGCTGCCGGCCAAGGTCGGCAGCAAGCAGTACAACATCGACCTGAACGACTGCCTGGCGAGCAAGAGCGACGAACGCTCGGAGTTTCTCGAATCGCTGCTGCAGGAATGACGCGCATGGGCATCGACAGGTCGGTGCCCGGCCCGGGCTGGCCGTTTGCGGCCGGCGCCTTGACAAGCCCCACGACGAAACTTAACTGATAGGCAACCACTCAAGCCCTGAACCGGCTGTACAGGCGAGTCGACCACGATAATCAGAGGATTTTCGTATGCGCTCACTCTCAGCCATTCCGCTGTATGCCCTGCTCATTTTCGTTGCCATCGTGCTGTTCATCGAGGTCGGCCGGCGGGTCGGCGCCCGACACCTGGCCGCCGACCCCGAGGGCGCGCGCACCGGCATCGGTGCCATCGAGGGCGCGGTGTTCGGCCTGCTGGCGTTGCTGATCGCCTTCACCTTCTCCGGTGCGGCCACGCGCATGGACACCCGGCGCACGCTGATCGTCGAGGAAACCAACGCCATGGGCACCGCCTGGCTGCGCCTGGACCTGCTGCCGCCGGCCAGCCAGCCCGCCCTGCGCCAGGCCTTTCGCGACTATGTGGATGCGCGCATCGCCTACTATCGCGACCTCACCGATATCGACCTGGCCAGCCGCGAGAATGCCCGGGCCAGTGCCTTGCAACAGGAGATCTGGAAGCAGGCGATCGCCGGCCTGCAACAGATGCCGACGCCGACCCTGGGCGTCAGCCTGCTGCAGGCACTCAACGCGATGATCGACATCACCACCACCCGCAGCGTGGCCCTGGAAACCCACCCGCCACTGATCATCTACCTGATGCTGATCGCCCTGACCCAGGTCAGCGCCCTGTTCATCGGCTACGGCATGGCCGGCAGCGCCCGGCACAACTGGTTGCACATCTTCGGCTATGCGCTGGTGATGGTCTGCGTGCTCTACGTGATTCTCGACTTCGAGTTCCCGCGGTTGGGTATCATCCGGGTCGACGACTTCGACAAGATCATGCTGGATTTGCGTAGAAGCATGCATTGACCTCCCCCTGGAAGGCCCCAAACGGGCTACTAAGGATTCAAATGACTATCTGCGGTATCGAAATCAAGGGCAGCGAAGCCATCTTCGCCCTCGCCACCCTGCAGGGTACGAGCCCCGAACATGTTGCCACCCGCGTCAGGAAGATCGCCCTGGACGATGATGACGAAGCTGCCAACGTCAGGGCCTTCGCCAGCCAGTTGCGGGCGTTCGTCGAGACCAATGGCATCACTCGCATCGCCATCAGGAAACGCAGCAAGAAAGGCGAGTTCGCCGGCGGGCCGACCACCTTCAAGATCGAGGGCATCGTGCAACTGCTGGACCACTGCGAAGTGACGCTGCTGTCGCCGCAGACCCTCAATGCCCAGCACAAGAAGCACGGTTTCGATCTGCCGGGCACGCTGAACAAGTACCAGCACGAAGCCTACAAGGCGGCCTGTGCGGCGCTGCTGAAGAAGTAGCGCCGGGCACCGGCGCACCGCCGGCTCCACAGCACGCCGCTAGACCTTGAGCGCCCGCCGGTCCTCGCGCGGGCACTGGGCAAACCGGGCCCGGTAGCTGCGGGTGAAGTACGACGGCGACTCGAAGCCACTGGCGATGCTCACCTCCAGCACGCTCATGTCGGTCTGGCGCAACAACTGCCGGGCCTTTTCCAGGCGCAGGCCCAGGTAGAAGTTGCTCGGGGTGTCCTTGAGGTGGAGGCGGAACAGCCGCTCCAGCTGGCGTCGTGTCACCTTGATCGACTGCGCCAGCTCCAGCGTGCTCAGGGGCGGTTCCATGTGCTGCTCCATCTCGCCGACCACCTGCACCAGCTTCTTGTTGCTGATGCCGTAACGCGTGGCGATCTGCATGCGCTGGTGGTCCTTGCGCGGGCGAATGCGCCCGAGCACGAACTGCTCCGACACCTGGATCGCCAGTTCCGGGCCATGGGCCTGGCCGATCAGGTCGAGCATCATGTCGATCGACGCCGTACCGCCGGCACAGGTGATCCGCCGACGGTCGATCTCGAACAGTTCCTGGGTCACTTCCAACTGTGGATAGGACTCCTTGAACGCCTCCAGTGCCTCCCAGTGCAACGTCACCCGATGGCCCTCAAGCAGGCCGGCCTCGGCCAGCACCACGCTGCCGGTGTCGATGCCGCCCAGGGTGACACCCTCGCCGTCCAGGCGGCGCAACCAGTGTTCCAGGGCCGGGGTGACGAATTTCAGCGGCTCGAAGCCGGCGACCACCAGCAGGGTCGCACCTTTCTTCAGGGGTTCCAGTGCCGCGTCGGCGTTGACCGACATGCCGTTGCTCGCCAGCACCGCGCCGCCATCCGCGCTCAGCACGTGCCAGCGATACAGCTCGCCGCGAAAGCGATTGGCCACGCGCAGCGGTTCGATCGCCGAGATGAAGCCCATCGCCGAAAAACCTGGCATCAACAAGAAATAGAGATCCTGGGACATGGAGCGCACTCGCAAGACGGGTAGCGTTGTCGCTGTGATACGCCAGTTCGCAGGCAGGAGCAATAGCGCTGGTCGCCGCAGTGCAAGAGTCGGTCGCCGTAGGGCGTTTTCAGATCACCCAGGCTGCGTAACTTGAGCATCACCGGCGCATCAGACGCCGGAACCGACAATAACGACCTGCCGAGGATACCCGCATGAAACGACTGATCAGCCGCTGTGCACTCGCACTCACCGGCGCCGCGCTCCTGAACGCCAGCGTGATGGCCGCCGACCAGGCCTCCTGTCAGAACGTCCGCCTCGGCGTGGTCAACTGGACCGACGTGATCGCCACCAGCGCCATGAGCCAGGTGCTGCTCGAAGGCCTCGGCTACCAGGTCAAGCAGACCAGCGCCTCCCAGCAGATCATCTTCGCCGGCATCCGCGACCAGCGCCTGGACCTGTTCCTCGGCTACTGGAACCCGCTGATGACCCAGACCATCACCCCGTTCGTCGACGCCAGGCAGGTCAAGGTGCTGGCCGAGCCGAGCCTCAAGGACGCCCGCGCGACCCTGGCGGTGCCCACCTACCTGGCCGACAAGGGCCTGAAGACCTTCGCCGACATCGCCAAATTCGAGAAGGAGCTGGGCGGCAAGATCTACGGCATCGAACCCGGTTCGGGCGCCAATACCCAGATCAAGGCAATGATCGCCAAGAACCAGTTCGGCCTCGGCAAGTTCCAGCTGGTGGAGTCCAGCGAGGCCGGCATGCTCGCCGCCGTCGACCGCGCCGTGCGGCGCAAGGAGGCCGTGGTGTTCTTCGGCTGGGCGCCGCACCCGATGAACGTCAACGTGCAGATGACCTACCTCACCGGCAGCGAGGATGCCCTGGGCCCGAACGAAGGCATGGCGACGGTGTGGACCGTGACCTCGCCGACCTACGCCGAGCAGTGCCCGAACATCAACCGGCTGCTGACCAACCTGACCTTCAGCGCCGAGGACGAGAGCCGGATGATGCAACCGCTGCTCGACCACAAGGACGCCCTCGAATCGGCCCGCCAGTGGCTCAAGGACCACCCGCAGGACCAGGCCCGCTGGCTGCAGGGGGTGACCACTTTCGATGGCCGCCCGGCCGCCGGGAACCTGCAGCTGACCAGCCAGTAACCCGATGCCCATCATCCCCCGCAGCCCTGTCGGCTGCGGTGTGAACCACCACGCCTGTAAGGAACCCGCACCATGAACCACGACGTCATCATCACCTGCGCACTCACCGGTGCTGGCGACACCACCGCCAAGAGCCCACACGTGCCGGTCACGCCCAAGCAGATCGCCGCAGCGGCCGTCGAGGCGGCCAAGGCCGGCGCCACGGTGGTGCACTGCCACGTCCGCAACCCCGAAACCGGCAAGTTCAGCCGCGACGTGGCGCTGTACCGCGAAGTGATGGAGCGCATCCGCGAGGCGGACGTCGACATCATCGTCAACCTCACCGCCGGCATGGGCGGCGACCTGGAAATCGGCGCCGGCGAGAACCCCATGGCGTTCGGCCCGAATACCGACCTGGTCGGCCCGCTGACCCGCCTGGCGCATGTCGAGGCCCTACTGCCGGAAATCTGCACCCTGGACTGCGGCACTCTCAACTTCGGCGACGGCGACACCATCTACGTCTCCACCCCGGCGCAACTGCGCGCCGGCGCCAAGCGTATCCAGGAACTGGGGGTGAAGGCCGAGCTGGAGATCTTCGATACCGGCCACCTGTGGTTCGCCAAGCAGATGATGAAGGAAGGCCTGCTGGACAACCCGCTGTTCCAGCTGTGCCTGGGCATCCCATGGGGCGCACCGGCCGATACCACCACCATGAAGGCCATGGTCGACAACCTGCCGCCGGACGTGGTCTGGGCCGGCTTCGGCATCGGCCGCATGCAGATGCCGATGGCCGCGCAGGCAGTGCTGCTGGGCGGCAACGTGCGGGTCGGCCTGGAAGACAACCTGTGGCTGGACAAGGGCGTGCTGGCGACCAACGGCCAACTGGTCGAGCGGGCCACGGAAATCCTCAGCCGCCTGGGCGCCCGCGTCCTGACCCCGGCCGAGGGCCGCGCGAAGATGGGGTTGGCCAAGCGCGGCTGAGCCGCCCCCCGAAAGAACACCACAAATCCTGTAGGAGTGGCCGGCCGACGCTCCTACAAGGGACCGCATTACCCACCTCCGACCATGCAGGAATTCGTCATGAGCTTTATCACTGAGATCAAAACCTTCGCTGCCCTCGGCAGCGGTGTCATCGGCAGCGGCTGGGTCGCCCGCGCCCTCGCCCACGGCCTCGACGTGATCGCCTGGGACCCGGCGCCCGGCGCCGAGGCGGCCCTGCGCAAGCGCATCGCCAACGCCTGGGGCGCCCTGGAGAAACAGGGCCTGGCGCCCGGTGCCTCCCAGGACCGCCTGCGCTTCGTCGCCACCATCGAGGAATGCGTGAAAGACGCCGACTTCATCCAGGAAAGCGCCCCGGAACGCCTGGAATTGAAACTCGAGCTGCACGCCAAGATCAGCGCCGCGGCCAAGCCCAACGCGCTGATCGGCTCCAGCACCTCAGGTCTGCTGCCCAGCGAGTTCTACGAAGGCGCCACCCACCCGGAACGCTGCGTGGTCGGCCACCCGTTCAACCCGGTGTACCTGCTGCCGCTGGTGGAAGTGGTCGGCGGCAGGCAGACCGCGCCGCAAGCCGTGCAGGCGGCGATCAAGGTCTATGAATCCCTCGGCATGCGCCCGCTGCACGTGCGCAAGGAAGTCCCAGGGTTCATCGCCGACCGCCTGCTCGAAGCGCTGTGGCGCGAGGCGCTGCACCTGGTCAACGACGGCGTTGCCAGCACCGGCGAAATCGACGACGCGATCCGCTTCGGCGCCGGGCTGCGCTGGTCGTTCATGGGCACCTTCCTGACCTACACCCTGGCCGGTGGCGATGCCGGCATGCGCCACTTCATGGCCCAGTTCGGCCCTGCCCTGCAACTGCCGTGGACCTACCTGCCGGCGCCGGAACTGACCGACAAGCTGATCGACGACGTGGTCGAGGGCACCAGCGAGCAGTTGGGCCGCCACAGCATTTCGGCGCTGGAGCGCTATCGCGATGACTGCCTGCTGGCGGTGCTGGATGCGGTAAAGAGCACCAAGGCCAAACATGGCATGAGCTTCAGCGAGTAAGTTCAGCGGGGCCGGGGGCGCTTTCGCGGGCGAGCCCGCGAAAGCGCCCGCCCTGACGACACCCACTGCGATCCATTCACATTCGGGAGCCTGCACATGCCCCACCTCACCACCTACACCACCACCGTCATTCCCGACTGGGTCGACTACAACGGCCACCTGCGTGACGCCTTCTACCTGCTGATCTTCAGCTACGCCACCGATGCCCTGATGGACCGCCTGGGCCTGGACAGCGACAACCGCGAAGCCACCGGCAGTTCGCTGTTCACCCTGGAACTGCACCTGAACTACCTGCACGAGGTGAAACTCGGTGCCCAGGTCGAGGTGCACACCCGGATCATCGCCCACGACGCCAAGCGCCTGCACCTCTACCACAGCCTGCACCTGGTGGGCGGCGACAAGGAGCTGGCCGGCAACGAGCAGATGCTGCTCCACGTCGACCTCGCCGGCCCGCGCTCGGCGCCGTTCAGCGAAGCCGTGCTGGAACGCCTGCAAGCCCTGCTCGACGAACAGAGCGAACTGCCAATGCCCGAGTACATCGGCCGGGTGATCGCACTGCCAGGCAAGAGATAACCACACAACGAAAAGGAGCTCGCCGTGAACACCGCCGCCGCTTTTGCCGACTACCGCCGTTATCCGCTGATCAGTGCCCTGACCGCCGTGCAAACAGTGGCGGACCAGGTTCGGGTGAGCTGGGCCGATGGCCGGGTCAGCCCCTTCCATCACCCATGGCTGCGGGACAACTGCCCGTGCCCGCAGTGCGTGTACACGGTGACCCGCGAGCAGGTGCTGGAGATCGTCGACGTGCCCGAGGATCTGGCCCCCGCCGCAGCGCGCATCGACGACACCGGCTGCCTGTGTATCGACTGGCAGGACGGCCATGCCAGCCGCTTCGATCCGGGCTGGCTGCGGGCCCACGCCTACGATGACGCCTCACGTGCCGAGCGCCAGGCCGGCAAGCCGAAAAGCCGCCTGTGGGACAGCAGCCTGGAACTGCCGGTATTCGACTACGCCGAGCTCAAGGCCGACCCGCAGGCACTGCTGCAATGGCTGCTGGCGCTGCGCGACATCGGCCTGACCCAGGTCCGTGGCGTGCCCACCGAACCCGGCTCGCTGGCGGAGGTGGCGAAACTGATCGCGTTCATCCGCCAGACCAACTTCGGCGTGCTGTTCAACGTGCAGTCCAAGGCCGATGCCGACAGCAACGCCTACACCGCCTTCAACCTGCCGCTGCACACCGACCTGCCGACCCGCGAGCTGCAACCGGGGCTGCAGTTCCTGCATTGCCTGGTCAACGAGGCCAAGGGCGGCGAGAGCCTCTTCGTCGACGGTTTCGCCATTGCCGAAGCGTTGCGCCGCGAAGATCCGGCGGCGTTCCAGGCACTGAGCGGGATACCCGTGGAGTTTCGCAACAAGGACCGTCACAGCGACTATCGCTGCCTGGCACCGGTGATCGCGCTGGACGGTCTCGGCCAGGTCAGCGAGGTGCGCATGGCGAACTTCCTGCGCGGGCCGTTCGATGCGCCGATGGCGCAAATGCCGGTGTTGTACCGGGCCTATCGGCGCTTTATCGCCATGACCCGCGAAGCACGCTTCCAGGTACAGCGCCGGCTCAACCCGGGCGAGCTGTGGTGCTTCGACAACCGCCGCACGCTGCACGCACGCCATGCCTTCGACCCGGCCAGCGGGGCGCGGCATTTCCAGGGCTGCTACATCGACCGGGATGAACTGCTGTCGCGCATCCTGGTGCTGCAGCGCTGACCGGCCTGGCGCATTCGCGGGCAAGCCCGGCTCCTACGGGGCGGTGTCGTGCACAGCATTCATGTACGACACAGGCCTTGTAGGAGCTGGGCTTGCCCGCGAAGAACGATAACGCGGCGTAATGACAGGACAGGCAAAAAAAACCCCGATCAAGCCGTGACAGGATCGGGGTGAGAGAGTGTCTTCAGCAGTGGCGTCGAGAAGGTGACCAAACCGTCGACTGGCCTAGCTGGAAATCAGTTTGCGCCTTCACCCGGGCCCCGACTTTGCCGAAAACGACATGTTCATAGGCATCTATGACATCGCGACAATCTGTCCTTGCCGACACTCCCATGCCCTACCAGAATCGAGTCACGAACAGCCCTGAATAGGAAAAGCGCCATGATGTACGCAGATCTGATTGACCAGGAAGACCTGTTGGGCCAGCTCAAGTCCCTCGGCCTGCAAGTACCCACCGGCGCCACCGCCGAACAGGCATGCGAACATGCGGTACGCGGCCTGGACGATGCCCGCGCCTACGCGCTACGCAAGATGGTCAAGGAAATGTACACCAGCAGCGCGACGATCCTGCCGGCCGTGCGCCAGGCCATCGACAAGCAGTTGCTGCCGGCCCTGGCCGAATACCAGCAGCAAAAACGCGCCTGATCCCCAGCCGTTGCCCAGAGCAATGGCCGCCCACCGTCGGTGGGCGCAGGCAGGAACGGCGGCCCCAGACGACAGCGCCCCCGGTTTCGGGAAAACCGGGGGCGTGGTGTCTTTCAGCAAGCGTCCCTTATCACGCGCCTAGTGGCCTGTACGGTTAATTCGAATACTCAAACCCCTGGCCCTGGACTTGAGTGTGCGAATTAGCCACACAGGCCACTAGAGACGCACACTGGCGAAGGTCGACTCGTTGCGGGCCTGGCTCAGGGCCGACATCGGCCCGGACAGCGGCGCCAGGACCATGGCCTGCGGAATCGGCATCATCGCCACCTGCTGGGCGGTGTTGGAGCCGACGCGCTCATCGCGCGGCGGAATGCCGAAGTACTCGCGGTAGCACTTGGAGAAGTGCGGCGTGGAAACGAAGCCGCAGACCGAAGCCACCTCGATGATCGACATCGGCGTCTGCTTGAGCAACTGCCGCGCACGGATCAGCCGCAGCTTGAGGTAGTAGCGCGACGGTGAGCAGTGCAGGTATTTCTGGAACAGCCGCTCCAGTTGTCGACGCGACACGGAGACGTAGACCGCCAGCTCGTCGAGGTCGATCGGCTCCTCCAGGTTGGCTTCCATCAGCGCGACGATTTCCTGCAGCTTCGGCTGGTTGGTGCCGAGCATGTGCTTGAGTGGCACGCGCTGGTGGTCCTGCTCGTTGCGGATGCGCTCGTAGACGAACATCTCGGAGATCGCCGCCGACAGTTCGCGACCGTGATCACGGCTGATCAGGTGCAGCATCATGTCCAGTGGCGCGGTGCCACCGGAGCTGGTGAAGCGATTGCGGTCGAGGGTGAACAGACGGGTGCTCATGGCCACCCGCGGGAAGGCCTCCTGCATCGCCGCCAGACATTCCCAGTGCACGCTGCAATCGAAGCCGTCGAGCAGGCCGGCACAGGCCAGCGCCCAACTGCCGGTGCACACCGCACCCAGGCGGCGGGACTGGCGCGCCTGACCCTGCAGCCAGGAGACGTGTTCGCGGGTCACCGTGCGCTGGATGCCGATGCCGCCGCAGACGATCACGGTGTCCATCGCCGGGGCTTTGTGCATGGCCGCGTCAGGCGTGATCTGCAAGCCGTCGCTGGCCCAGACCTGCCCACCGTCGACGCTCAGGGTAGTCCAGCGATACAGCTCGCGACCGGACAACTGGTTGGCCATGCGTAGCGGCTCGACCGCGGAGGCCAGGGAAATGAGCGTGAAATTATCCAGCAGCAGGAAGCCGATGGACTGAGGCGCACGGTTCTGAGGCTGGGCCCCGGAGTTGAACGACGTCATCGCGATATCTCCTCACACAAAGCGGGTTATGGCCTCAGGCGGAGGCTCTTGTTGTATGGCTCTTGTTCCCTGTGGGAAAAGGCGCTTTGTGATGACAGAGCAATTGCCATGCCGAAACTTGAATGCGTATTCAATAACTCCTGAAAACGACATGGCGGCCTGTCTGTAGAGCCCTTGCCGCACGTACGGGTTATGGCCTTGGAAACTGGCGTAGACGGCGTGCCCCGGGGATTTGAGCAGATCGGTAGCACTTGTGTTTCGGGCGAAGTGAGCGCTGCGCGCGAGTGTCACCGCAAGCACGCTGGAGGGTATCTGAGAAGCGTTGCCGACAAGGCGGGCGGCAACGGCCCAGTTATCTGTTTGCGACGCGCCAAAAGGTGGCGCGGGCGGCGAGGAGTGGGCGATTAGTGCACAGTTTCAGTCTTTGGAGAGTCGACTGGCGCTTTCGCGGATGAATCCGGCTCCCACAAGAGGGCGGCGAGCACAGACATTATGAACGCCACAAACCTGTGGGAGCCGGATTCATCCGCGAACCGGCACAGCGCCAAAGGATCAGCACTCCACCGCACTGACCGCCAACCCGCCGCGCGAAGTCTCCTTGTACTTGTCATGCATGTCGGCCCCGGTATCACGCATGGTGCGGATCACCCGGTCGAGGGAAATGAAATGCTGGCCGTCGCCACGCAGGGCCATCTGCGCGGCGTTGATCGCCTTCACCGCGGCAATCGCGTTGCGCTCGATACAGGGCACCTGCACCAGGCCGCCGACCGGATCGCACGTCAGCCCGAGGTTGTGCTCCAAGCCGATTTCCGCGGCGTTGCACAATTGCTCCGGGGTCGCGCCGAGCACCTCGGCCAGACCCGCCGCCGCCATCGCGCAGGCCGAACCGACCTCGCCCTGGCAGCCGACTTCGGCACCGGAGATCGAAGCATTCTTCTTGCACAGGATGCCGACCGCCGCCGCCCCCAGGAAGAAGTCGACGACATTGGCGTCGGTCACCGCCTCGCTGAATTTCATGAAGTAGTGCAACACCGCCGGGATGATCCCCGCCGCGCCGTTGGTCGGCGCCGTGACCATGCGCCCGCCGGCGGCGTTCTCTTCGTTGACGGCCAGGGCGAACAGGTTGACCCACTCCATCGCACTCAGGGTCGAGCCGATCACGTTCGGCTTGTTCAACTCCTGCAGGCTGCGGTGCAGCTTGGCCGCCCGCCGCCGCACGTTCAGCCCGCCCGGCAGGATGCCCTCGTGCTGCAGGCCGTGCTCGACGCACTCCTGCATCGCCCGCCAGAGTTTCATCAGGCCGCTGCGGATCTCGTCTTCCGAGCGCCAGACCCGCTCGTTGGCCATCATCAGTTCGGCCACGCGCAGGTTGTGCTTGCGGCACAGTTCGAGCAGTTCCACCGCACTGGAGAAGTCATAGGGCAGCACGGTGCTGTCCATGTCCGCCACGCCGCTGGAGGCCTGCGCCTCGTCGACGACGAAACCGCCGCCGACCGAATAGTAGGTGTCGCGGTGCAGCTCGCCATCCTCGCCGAAAACCACCAGGGTCATGGCGTTGGGGTGGAACGGCAGGTTCTCGTCGAGCAGGCGCATGTCCCGCGACCAGATAAAAGGTACCGGCAGGCGGTTGTCGAGCAGCAACGTGTCGGTTTCACGCAAGGTGGCGATGCGCAAGCCGATCTGCGACGGATCGATCGCGTCCGGCCATTCGCCCATCAGTCCCATGATCACCGCGGTGTCGCTGCCGTGACCGATGCCGGTGGCCGACAGCGAACCATAGAGCTGCACCTCGACCCGCCGGACCTGCTCCAGCAGGTCGCGCCCGCGCAATGCCTGCACGAACAACGCCGCCGCCCGCATGGGCCCCACGGTGTGGGAACTGGAAGGCCCGATGCCGATCTTGAACAGGTCAAACACACTGATTGCCATGACTGCGAAGTCCTCTGGATACGGGAGCCGGGCGGCCAGGCGCCCGGTGGCGGGGCTGCTACGCTGAAGTCGCGATCCGCCGGGATGAAAACATCATCAGCCTTTTGGATCGGTGCTCGTCGTCTCGTACCGACGCAATCTTGTCCATCAACGCCAGACGCCGCCGACAGGCTTTTTTCGCGGTTTTTTTGCGTCCAGGAGACGGAAAAATTCGACGAAAAGTCTGTAAGCGACCTCATCGACACTGGATGCGACCCCCCCTGTACTGGATACGACGCACCCCGTAGGCGACATTTTCAGGCTGGTACATGATCAATCCCGACTCGATTGCAAGGCACCGGGGGTAGAGCTGTCCTCGACGCCTCCAACCGCAACAGAACAATTAAGCGCAATCGTCCCTTTGGACACTGCCAAGAAAAAAACTGATAGGAGTCTACCCCGATGAAAGGTTCCCCCTCGTTGTTGTTGGCCGCCATGCTGAGTCTCCCCCTGCTGGCCCAGGCCGCAGAACCGGCACAATGCAGCACCGTGAACTTCTCGGATGTCGGTTGGACCGACATCACCGCCACCACCGCCACCACCAGCGTCGTGCTCGAAGCCCTCGGCTACAAGACCAAGACCACCATGATCTCGGTGCCGGTGACCTACAAGTCCCTGGCCGACGGCAAGAACATGGACGTGTTCCTCGGCAACTGGATGCCGACCATGGAAAACGACATCAAGGCCTACCGCGACGCCGGCACCGTCGACACCGTGCGCACCAACCTCAAGGGCGCCAAGTACACCCTCGCCGTGCCCCAGGCCCTGTATGACAAGGGCCTGCACGACTTCGCCGACATCGCCAAGTTCAAGAAGGAACTGGACGGCAAGATCTACGGCATCGAGCCGGGCAACGACGGCAACCGCCTGATCCAGAGCATGATCGACAAGAACGCCTTCGGCCTGAAGGACGCCGGCTTCAAGGTGGTCGAGTCCAGCGAGGCCGGCATGCTCTCGCAGGTCGATCGCGCGCAGAAGCGCGACACCGCCGTGGTCTTCCTCGGCTGGGCGCCGCATCCGATGAACAAGCGCTTCAAGATCCAGTACCTGACTGGCGGCGACGACTATTTCGGCCCGGACTTCGGTGCCGCCACCGTCCTGACCAACACCCGCAAGGGCTACGTACAGGAATGCAGCAACGTCGGCCAGTTGCTGAAGAACCTGGAGTTCACCGTCGACATGGAAAGCTCGCTGATGGGCAACATCCTCGACGACAAGATGAAACCCGAAGCCGCGGCCAAGGCCTGGCTGCAGAAGAACCCACAGGTACTCGATACCTGGCTGGCTGGCGTGACCACCATTGACGGAAAACCCGGCCTGGAAGCCGTGAAAGCCAAGCTCGCGCAATAACCGCCGACACCGGGCGGGGTCGCCCGCCCGGACCGGCATTTATTTCCCTGCATGTGGACGTTCGATACCATGCTGACTGAACAGAAAATCCCCCTGGGCCAGTACATCGCCGCCTTCGTGGAATGGTTGACCAAACACGGTGCCAACTATTTCGATGCGATCGCTTCGACACTGGAAACGATGATCCATGGCGTCACGTTCGCGCTGGCCTGGTTCAACCCACTGGCACTGATCGCGCTGATCGCGCTGATCGCCCACCTGATCCAGCGCAAATGGGGCCTGACCGCCTTCGTCGTTGCTTCCTTTCTGCTGATCCTCAACCTGGGGTACTGGCAGGAAACCATGGAAACCCTCGCACAGGTGATGTTCGCCACCCTGGTCTGCGTGGTCATCGGTGTGCCGCTGGGCATCGTCGCCGCACACAAGCCGGTGTTCTATACTTTGATGCGTCCGGTCCTGGATCTGATGCAGACGGTACCGACCTTCGTGTACCTGATCCCTACCCTGACCCTGTTCGGCCTGGGCGTGGTTCCCGGGCTGATTTCCACCGTGGTGTTCGCGATCGCCGCGCCGATCCGCCTCACCTACCTGGGCATCCAGGACGTACCGCAGGAACTGATGGACGCCGGCAAGGCCTTCGGCTGCTCGCGCCGCCAGTTGCTCGCCCGAATTGAACTGCCCCATGCCATGCCGAGCATCGCCGCCGGCATCACCCAGTGCATCATGCTGTCGCTGTCGATGGTGGTGATCGCCGCGCTGGTAGGTGCCGATGGTCTGGGCAAACCCGTGGTCAACGCACTGAACACCGCTGATATCGCCCTGGGCTTCGAAGCCGGCCTGGCGATCGTATTGCTGGCAATCATGCTCGACCGTATCTGCAAACAACCCGACGCACAGGTCAAGGGGGACGCATGAGCATCATTCGCTTCGACAAGGTAGACGTTATCTTCTCCAAGAACCCGCGCGAGGCGCTCGCGTTGCTGGACAAGGGCCTCAAGCGGGAAGAAATCCTCAAGAAGACCGGTCAGATCGTCGGCGTCGAGAATGCCAGCCTGGAAATCGAGAAGGGCGAGATCTGTGTGCTGATGGGCCTCTCCGGTTCCGGCAAATCCAGCCTGCTGCGCTGCATCAACGGTCTGAACACCGTCAGCCGCGGCCAGTTGTTCGTCGAGCATGAAGGTCGGCAGATCGATATCGCCTCCTGCACGCCCGCCGAACTGAAGATGATGCGCACCAAGCGCATCGCCATGGTGTTCCAGAAATTCGCCCTGATGCCCTGGCTGACGGTGCGCGAAAACATCAGCTTCGGCCTGGAGATGCAGGGTCGTCCGGAAAAGGAACGACGCAAGCTGGTGGACGAGAAGCTCGAACTGGTGGGCCTGGCGCAATGGCGCAACAAGAAGCCCGACGAACTCTCCGGCGGCATGCAGCAGCGGGTCGGCCTGGCCCGCGCGCTGGCGATGGACGCCGATATCCTGTTGATGGACGAACCGTTCTCGGCCCTCGACCCGCTGATTCGCCAGGGCCTGCAGGACGAACTGCTGACCCTGCAGAACAAGCTGGCGAAAACCATCGTGTTCGTCAGCCACGACCTCGACGAAGCGCTGAAGCTCGGTAGCCGTATCGCGATCATGAAGGACGGCCGGATCATCCAGTACAGCAAGCCTGAGGACATCGTGCTCAATCCGGCGGACGACTATGTGCGCACCTTCGTCGCCCATACCAACCCGCTCAACGTACTCTGCGGCCGAAGCCTCATGCGCAGCCTGGACAACTGCAAGCGCGTCAACGGCTCGGTGTGCATCGATCCGGGCGGCGACTCGTGGATCGACCTGGCCGAAGGCAACACGGTCAAGGGCGCCCGCCAGAACGGTTCCAGCCTGAACCTGCAGAGCTGGGTCCAGGGCCAGGCGGTGGAAACCCTGGGTCGCAGCCCGACCCTGGTGGACTCCAACATCGGCATGCGCGATGCCCTGCAGATCCGTTACCAGACCGGCAACAAGCTGGTGCTGCACGACAACAACAGGGTGGTGGGGATTCTTGGCGACAGCGAGCTGTATCACGCGTTGCTGGGCAAGAACCTGGGCTAAGCCAGATGCAGGAACGCCGCGAGACTCTCGCGGCGTTCCTGTTTGTGAAGCACCCAAATGATCCCACACCGTACTGCTGTAATCCCCCACATACTGTAGGAGCCGGGCTTGCCCGCGAAAGCGACCTTCAGGGCAACGCAGGACTCAAGGACCCATTCGCGGGCAAGCCCGGCTCCTGCAGTACGTGATACCAGGCAGAGGGGGCTGGTGTCAGCTGGGAGGGGGCTGGCACCAGGCCCAGAGATGTTGGGCGCCAGGCCGTGGGGCGCGTGGGCATCAGGCCTGAGGGCCGTGATCTGCCGATGATGAGCGGTGTTGGGCGGTGCAACGACTGTACCGCCCAACCAACCTTCAGCTGTAGACCCGGCCCAGGAGCTGCCGATGGCTTTCAAACTGATCGAGCACATCACGGGTGATCTGCTCCTGGGTGAAGCCCATCAGGTCGTATTCCTGGCTGCCGTTGTGCAGGTACACCTCGGCGCGGTAGTAACGGGTCCGCACTTCGCTCTCACCGCCCTCGGCCTGGGCCGATTCGCTCGGTGCCGCCAGGTAGCCGTCCAGGCTCACTTCATAGACGAAGGGATTGCCCTCCTCCATTTCCACCCGCAGGCCGATCAGGCTCTTGGACTTGCCCAGTTGCGTCTGCACCGTCAGGCCCAGGTTACGCAGTTGCGCCGCCGCCTCTTCCAGGGCCGGTGTAACCTGCTTGTCCATGTAGCGCTGGACGATCGCCTGGGTCGGCTGCAGGTCCAGCTGACTCAGGCGCTCGCTGAAACCGCGACGGCCGCGGGCCGCCAGCTCGGCCTGCTCGTCTTCGATCTGCACGTCCTGGCGCATCGCCTTGTGCAGGCCGAACATGAAGAACACCAGCACCACCGAGAACGGCAGGCCGGCCAGCACCACCATGGTCTGCATGGCTTCGAAGTTGCCGGCGAACAACAGCCCGACGGTCACCAGGGTGATCACCACCGACCAGAAGATCCGCAGCCAGTGCGGCGCGTCCTCGTCGACCTGGCCGCCCTTGCACGACAGGTTGGCCATCATCACCGCACCGGAGTCCGCCGGGGTCAGGAACAGCACAAAACCGACGAAGATCGACACACCGATCACCACCTTGGCCGCCGGGTAGAAGTCCAGCAACTGGTAGATCGCCATCGATGGCTGTTCCAGGGCGGTCTTGCCCAGTTCCGCAGCGCCGTGGTTCATCACCAGATCCAGCGCCGAGTTGCCGAAGATCGACAGCCAGGCCAGGGTGAAGCCCAGCGGGATCAGCAGCACGCCCGCCACCAGTTCACGCACGGTACGACCACGGGAAATACGCGCGATGAACATGCCGACGAAGGGTGCCCAGGAGATCCACCAGGCCCAGTAGAACAGGGTCCACAGGCCCAGCCAGCGGTCGGACTTCTCGGCGTTGTTTTCGTAGACGTAGAGGTCGAAGGTCTTGAGCACCACGCCGTTGAGGTAGTCACCGATGTTCTGCACGAAGCCGTTGAGCAGATGCAGGGTCGGGCCGAACAGCAGCACGAAGATCAGCAGGCCGCTGAACAGCACGATGTTCAGGTTGGACAGGCGGCGAATGCCGTTTTCCACACCCGACACGGCGGCGATGGTCGCCACGGTGCTCATGACGATGATCACGATCAGCAGGTTGGTGTTGCTGTGCTGCATGCCGAAGAGGTTTTCCAGGCCGGAAGACACCTGCATCGCGCCGATGCCCAGGTTGGTCACCAGCCCCAGCAGGGTGACGAACATGCCGAAGCCGTCCACCGCGTGCCCGGCCGCGCCCTTGACCCAGCGCTCGCCCGCCAGCGGGTACAGCGCCGAACGCAGGGCCAGCGGCTGGTTGTGCCGGTAGGCGAAGTACGCCACCGCCAGGCCGACCAGGGCATAGATCGCCCAGCCGTGCAGGCCCCAGTGCAGGAACGTCAGTTGCAGCGCCTGGCGTGCGACCTCGTTGCTGCCGGGCGTGCCCTCGGGCGGGTTGAAGAAGTGGTCCAGCGGCTCGGAAGCACCGAAGTACAGCAGCGAGATACCGATCCCCGAGGAGAACAGCATGCCTGCCCAGGCGCCGTAGCTGAAGTCCGGGGTGTCCTGTCTGGAGCCCAGTTTCAGCTTGCCGTAGGAGGAGAACGCCAGCCCGATGACGAACACCAGGTAGGCGGCGATCACCAGCATGTAGTACCAGCCGAAGCTGCGCGACAGCCAGGCCTGGGCGACGCCGAGCATTTTGCCGGCCTCTTGCGGGGCGATGATCAGGATGGCGGTCAGCAGCAGTATCAACGCGGTAGAGGTGTAGAACACCCAACCGTTGACCCGCACCTTTTCGGCGGGAGTTTTTATAAGAGAGGCAGAACTCATTGCACAGATGCTCCAGGCAGTGCGAGAGAAAGACACAAGGCAACACGGCACCCGGCCAATCGGTTTGGTGGCAGCCGACCGGCGGGTGATATAAAGACACCCCGAAAAAATTCGAACTTGCGTGGATTGCGCCTGAACCGGTGCGCCAGGACCTTATGCAAGACGTTACCGTGCTGCCGGGTGCCTTTCGTGCCTGTTCGCAATGTCCGTCCTGGCCTGCGCAGAGTGTCTACCCCGCAGGTTCGGCGTTTTTTCGGAGGTCGTTTTTCCGTCAACCGCACGTAGGAAAGACCTGTAGGCAGCGACGATTTGTCGCAGATCTTATTCTTTGTTGATTGAACGTTCAATCAAAACAAAATAGACTGGCCCCATGCCGGTAGCCGTGACACGTCTGCCGGAGGGCCTAAGGAGAGCTGCACGATGCCCAAGGTCGGTATGCAACCCATACGCCGCCAGCAATTGATCGAAGCCACCCTGCTGGCGGTCGATCAGGTCGGAATGGGGGACGCCAGCATTGCGCTGATTGCCCGTCTGGCCGGTGTCTCGAATGGCATCATCAGTCATTACTTTCAGGACAAGAACGGCCTGATCGCTGCCACGATGCAGTACCTGATGAATGTCCTGAGCGAGAGTGTCGCCACGCGCCGCCAGGCGCTGGCAGATGGCAGCCCGCGGGCGCATCTGCAGGTGATCATCGAAGGCAACTTCGACGCCAGCCAGGTCAATGGCCCTGCAATGAAAACCTGGCTGGCCTTCTGGGCCGCCAGCATGCACCACCCGTCGTTGCACAGGTTGCAGCGGATCAACGATCTGCGCCTGTACTCCAACCTGTGTTACCAGTTCCGCCGCGTCCTGCCGGTTGCCACGGCACGCAGCGCGGCAAGGGGGCTGGCAGCGTTGATCGACGGTTTGTGGTTGCGCGGCGCGTTGTCGGGAGACGCTTTCGACACCGCGCAGGCGCAACGGATCGCTTACGAATACATGGATTTGCAACTGGCGAAGCAGGAGCGCTAGAGCACAGAGAACCGCTCGGCCCCTGAACGGCTGTCGCCCGGCGTTGTCACGATCTTGTGGCGCGCACGACGGTCAACGTCAACCACTCATGCACTTGCGAGGACACTATGGCCCGTTTCGAACTGCAAAAACTCTACATTGACGGCGGCTACACCGACGCGGGCAGCGATGCCACGTTCGATGCCATCAACCCGGCTAACGGTGAAGTTCTCGCCAAAGTGCAGCGTGCGACCAAGGACGACGTCGAACGCGCCGTGGTCAGCGCCGAGAAGGGCCAGAAGATCTGGGCCGCCATGACCGCCATGGAGCGTTCGCGCATCCTGCGTCGCGCCGTGGAAATCCTCCGTGAGCGCAACGACGAACTGGCCGTGCTGGAAACCCTCGACACCGGCAAGGCCTACTCCGAAACCCGCTATGTCGACATCGTCACCGGTGCCGACGTGCTCGAATACTACGCGGGCCTGGTGCCGGCGATCGAAGGCGAGCAGATTCCGCTGCGCACCACCTCGTTCGTCTACACCCGCCGCGAGCCGCTGGGCGTGGTCGCCGGTATCGGCGCGTGGAACTACCCGATCCAGATCGCCCTGTGGAAATCCGCCCCGGCCCTGGCCGCCGGCAACGCGATGATCTTCAAGCCGAGCGAAGTCACTTCGCTGACCACCCTGAAGCTGGCCGAGATCTACACCGAGGCCGGCCTGCCGGCTGGCGTGTTCAACGTCCTGACCGGCAGCGGCCGTGAAGTCGGCACTTGGCTGACCGAACACCCGCGCATCGAGAAGGTCTCCTTTACCGGCGGCACCGACACCGGCAAGAAGGTCATGGCCAGCGCCTCGAGCTCGTCGCTCAAGGACGTGACCATGGAACTGGGCGGCAAGTCGCCACTGATCATCTTCGACGACGCCGACCTGGATCGCGCCGCCGACACCGCGATGATGGCCAACTTCTACAGCTCCGGCCAGGTCTGCACCAACGGCACCCGCGTATTCGTGCCGAGCCACCTGAAAGCCGCCTTCGAAGCCAAGATCGTCGAGCGCGTGGCGCGCATCCGCGTCGGCAACCCGGAAGACGAGAACACCAACTTCGGTCCGCTGGTCAGCTTCGCCCACATGGAAAGCGTGCTGGGCTACATCGCCAAGGGCAAGGAAGAAGGTGCCCGCCTGCTGTGCGGCGGCGAGCGCCTGGGTGGCGAATTCGCCAACGGCGCCTATGTCGCACCGACCGTGTTCACCGACTGCACCGACGACATGACCATCGTCCGTGAGGAAATCTTCGGCCCGGTGATGAGCATCCTCACCTACGAGACCGAGGAAGAAGTGATCCGTCGCGCCAACGACACCGACTTCGGCCTGGCCGCCGGCCTCGTGACCCGTGACCTGAACCGCGCCCACCGCGTGATCCACCAGCTCGAAGCCGGCATCTGCTGGATCAACGCCTGGGGCGAGTCCGACGCGAAGATGCCGGTCGGCGGCTACAAGCAGTCGGGTGTCGGCCGTGAGAACGGTATCAGCTCGCTGAACAACTTCACTCGCATCAAATCGGTACAGGTCGAACTGGGCGACTACGTCTCGGTGTTCTGACCCCGAGCCCTGTATTGCCCGCGAGGCCGTTTTCGCGGGCAAGCCCTGCTCCTACAGGGTCCCGGCGTACTGCTGTCATGTGTACGCCCCCTGCAGGAGCGTGGCTCGCCCGCGAACGAGTGCAACGCACTCGCCATGGCCTGCCCCGACCCACTTCAAGAGAGGGAGTGCATTTCATGTCCCAAGAATACGATTACATCATCGTCGGTGCCGGCTCGGCCGGTAACACCCTGGCCACCCGCCTGACCGAAGACGCAGGCGTCACCGTGCTGCTGCTCGAAGCCGGCGGCCCCGACTACCGCTTCGACTTCCGCACCCAGATGCCCGCCGCCCTGGCCTTCCCGCTGCAGGGCCGGCGCTACAACTGGGCCTACGAGACCGACCCGGAGCCGCACATGGACGGCCGCCGCATGGAATGTGGCCGCGGCAAGGGTCTGGGCGGTTCCTCGCTGATCAACGGCATGTGCTACATCCGCGGCAACGCCATGGACTACGACGGCTGGGCCAAGCTGCCAGGCCTGGAAGACTGGAGCTACCTGGACTGCCTGCCGTACTTCCGCAAGGCGGAAACCCGTGACATCGGCCCCAACGACTACCACGGCGGCGAAGGCCCGGTGCGGGTGACCACGCCCAAGGCCGGCAACAATCCGCTGTTCCACGCCATGGTCGAGGCCGGCGTGCAGGCCGGCTACCCGCGCACTGAAGACCTCAACGGCTACCAGCAGGAAGGCTTCGGTCCGATGGACCGTACCGTGACGCCGAACGGCCGTCGCTCCAGCACCGCCCGCGGCTACCTGGATATCGCCAAGAAGCGTTCGACCCTGACCATCGTCACCCACGCCCTGACCGACAAGGTGCTGTTCGAAGGCAAGCGTGCCATCGGTGTGCGTTACCTGGTGGGTTCGGCCGAAGAGCGCGTCGAAGCCCGTGCGCGCAAGGAAGTCATTGTCTGCAGCGGCGCGATCGCCTCGCCCCAACTGCTGCAGCGTTCCGGCGTCGGCCCGCGCAAGCTGCTCGAAAGCCTGGACATCCCGGTGGTGCATGACCTGCCGGGCGTCGGCGAGAACCTGCAGGACCATCTCGAGCTGTACCTGCAGTACGCCTGCACGCAGCCGGTGTCGCTGTACCCCTCGCTGCTGTGGTGGAACCAGCCGGCCATCGGTGCCGAGTGGCTGTTCAATGGCACCGGCATCGGCGCCAGCAACCAGTTCGAGGCCGGCGGTTTCATTCGCACCCGTCCGGAATTCGAATGGCCGAACATCCAGTACCACTTCCTGCCGGTCGCCATTAACTACAACGGCAGCAACGGCGTGAAGGAACACGGCTTCCAGGCGCACATGGGCTCGATGCGTTCGCCGAGCCGTGGCCGCGTGCAGCTCAAGTCCAAGGACCCGCGCCAGCACCCGAGCATCCTGTTCAACTACATGGCCACCGAGCAGGACTGGCAGGAATTCCGCGACGGCATCCGCCTGACGCGCGAGATCATGGCGCAGCCGGCACTGGACGCCTACCGTGGCCGCGAGCTGAGCCCGGGGATCGAGGTGCAGACCGACGAGGAACTCGACAAGTTCATCCGCGAACACGCCGAGACCGCGTTCCACCCGTCCTGCTCGTGCAAGATGGGCACCGACGAGATGGCGGTGGTCGACGGCCAGGGCCGCGTGCATGGCATGCAGGGCCTGCGGGTGGTCGACGCGTCGATCATGCCGATCATCACCACCGGCAACCTGAACGCGCCGACGATCATGATCGCCGAAAAAATCGCCGACAAGATCCGTGGCCGCCAGCCACTGCCGCGCAGCACGGCTCCCTATTACGTCGCGGGCGAGGCACCGGTGCGTGGCAAGCCGCTGCGTGAAGTGAGCCATCCCGCGAAGTAAGTGGCGCCTTGATCATTCCCACGCTCTGCGTGGGAATGCCTCCCTGGACGCCCGGCATCCGCTCTTGTGACGCAGAGCGTCACGGGCTGGGTTCCCACGCCAGAGCGTGGGAACCATCATGCCCTCTGCCATCAGATCTCTCCCCGACATTTTGTTTCTCCGACTGGATTGCGCGCGCCTGACGCCGCACTATGACGGTACTGGCGCCAAGCGCCCCTCACCGACATTTCCAGGGAGGTGTCCTCATGTTCGATTTCCACCCCCAGCTCAAGCAGCACTTCGCCGCCTTGCGCACCGGGGCCGAATTCTTTTCGCTGCGCTACGTGCGCCAGACCGGCCAATACCTGTCGGTGCGCAAGAACGTTCCGGAGCCCCCCAGCCTGAGCCGTGACGAAGGCGCGATGCTGACCGTACGGGTCAATGGTGTCGAAGCTTATGCCGCCACCAACGATCTCTCCCGCCAGGGCCTGCAGGCCGCGCTGCAACGGGCCGAGGACCAGGCGCGGCTGATCGGCGCCCGTGCCCTGCTCGACCTGCGCCAGCAGGCCGTATCCAGCGAGCGTGGCGACTACCGTTCGCCGCAGCTCGACCAGGCGTTCCCGTCGCTGAGCGACTGCTACGACCTGCTCGCCGCCGAGTCCGCGGCCGTGCCCCGGGACGAGCGCCTGGTGAACTGGGAAGTCAGCCTCGGCGTGAACCACGTCGAGCAGATCTACCTCAACAGCGCCGGCGCCGAACTGCGCCAGGCCCAGCGTTTCGTCTTTCCGGGTCTGAGCGTCACCGCCTTCGACGGCATGGACAGCCAGACCCGCACCCTCGGCCGCGAGAACTTCGGCCAGCAGGGTGGCGCCGAGGTGCTCGGCCGTTCGGGGCTGATCGGCGCCGGCGCACGGGTCGCCGACCAGGCCCTGCAACTGCTGCTGGCCCCCAACACGCCATCCGGCCCGCGTGACCTGCTGCTGACCCCGGACCAGATGATCCTGCAGATCCACGAGTCCATCGGCCACCCGCTGGAACTGGACCGCATCCTCGGCGACGAGCGCAACTACGCCGGCACCAGCTTCGTCCGGGCCAGCGACTTCGGCCACCTGCAATACGGTTCCAGCCTGCTCAACGTGACCTTCGACCCGGAGATTCCCGAGCAGTTGGCCAGCTATGCCCATGACGACGACGGCAGCGCCGCCCGCAAGCAGTTCCTGATCCGCGAAGGCCTGCTGCTGCGGCCGCTGGGTGGCGCACTGTCGCAGTTCCGCGCCAACCTCGATGGCGTCGCCAACAGCCGCGCCTGCAGCTGGAACCGGCCACCGATCGATCGCATGGCGAACCTCAACATCGAGCCGGGCGACCGCTCGTTCGAGCAACTGGTCGGCGGTATCGAGCACGGCATCCTGATGTCGACCAACCGTTCGTGGTCCATCGACGATGCCCGCAACAAGTTCCAGTTCGGCTGCGAATGGGGCCAGTTGATCGAGAACGGTGAACTCAAGGGCGTGGTCAAGAACCCCAACTACCGGGGGATTTCCGCACAGTTCTGGCGCAACCTCAGCGCGGTCGGCGATGCCGGCACCTTCAAGGTCCTCGGTACGCCGAACTGCGGCAAGGGCGAGCCCAACCAGGTGATCCGCGTCGGCCACGCCTCGCCGGCCTGCGTATTCAGCCAAGTCGATGTCTTCGGAGGAGATGCCTGATGATGGACTCCACTCATTTCCAGGCGCTGCTGGACGGGTTGCAGGCGAACCTGCGGACCACGGAACAATTCACCCTCGGCTATGCCGCCGAGTCGTCCGAGTTCATTCGCTTCAACCACGGCCGGGTGCGTCAGGCCGGCCAGGTCCAGCAGGCCAGTCTGAGCCTCAAGCTGATCGATGCGGGGCGCCACGCGGACCTGCAGATCACCCTCTGCGGTGAGGCGCAACAGGATCGCCAGCGTCTCGCCGACGGCCTGCAGCAATTGCGCGAGACCCTGCCGTTGCTACCGGCCGATCCCTATCTGCTGCTCAATCACACCGCCTGGCAAAGCCGCAGCGTGCAGCAGCAGCCGTTGCCCGACAGTACGCAGGTACTGGAAGAGATCAGCACCGCCGCGGCCGGCCTGGACCTGGTCGGTTTCTATGCCGCCGGCCCGATCAGCCGTGGCTTCGCCAGTTCGGACGGAGCGTTCGGCTGGCACCAGGCCAACAGCTTCAACTTCGACTGGAGCCTGTTCCACGACAACGGCCAGGCGGTGAAGGCCAGCTACGCCGGCGAACGCTGGGACAGCGAAAGCTTCGCCCGGCGCTTCCAGCAGGCCCGCGAACAACTGGCGTTCCTCGGCCGACCGCTACGCACCCTCGCTCCCGGCCAGTACCGCGCCTACCTGGCACCAGCGGCGCTGGAAGAGATCATGGGCATGCTCTGCTGGGGCGGCTTCTCGGCCCAGGCCATCGCCAGCAAGTACAGTCCGTTGCAGAAGCTGTATGCCGGCGAGGCGTCGTTCCATCCACAGGTCTGGCTGGACGAGCAGGTCAGCGGCTCGCTGAGCCCGGCCTTCTCCAGCGAAGGTTATCCACGCAGCGACCTGTCGCTGGTGGCCAGCGGTTCGGCCAACGAGCGCATGGTCAGTTCGCGCAGCGCCGCCGAGTATGGCCTGACCGCCAACGGCGCGGGCGGCGGCGAGTACCCCAGCGCGCTGGAGATGCGCGGCGGCCAGCTGGCGCAGGCGGATATTCTCAAGGCGCTGGACACCGGCCTGTATATCGGCAACCTGTGGTACCTGAACTATTCGGACCAGTCGGCGGCGCGCATGACCGGCATGACCCGCTTCGCCACCTTCTGGGTGGAGAACGGCGAGATCCAGGCACCGATCAGCACCATGCGCTTCGATGACAGTGTCTACAGCCTGCTGGGCAGCGAGCTGCTGGCCCTGACCACCGAGCGCGAACTGCTGCTGTCGGCCAGCACCTATGAACAGCGGCAGACCTCTTCCAACCTGCTGCCCGGTGCACTGATCGGCAAGCTGACCCTCACACTCTAAGAAGCCATGGGGGCGGGGTGCCCGCAAGCTGCAAAAAGCTTCGCGGGCAAGCCCGCTCCCACAATGCCCCTGCAAGCCCCCTGGCATCCCTGGCGGAAACACCCGCACACCTATCCATTCAGACTGTTGTCCCGCCAGCACGGGCGCGCTATACATACCCCTTCATCCGACACGGCATTAAAAAGCCAGCACCTCGCTCGTCTCCCGATCATGGATCCATCAGGCTTCACCCCCGATTTCGTTACTCAATGCCACGCCTCTTTCCTCTCTCGAAAGTGTTTTGCTGGAGTTTGATATGAATCACGGAAGCTTCGTCATCAACAATCTGTTCAGACATTTCAACATCCACGTCGAACGCATCGGCGATGACCCGTGCCGCAACACCGTGCTGATGGTCAACGGCGCCCTGTCCACCACCTCCTCCTTCACCCGCACCAGCAAGTGCCTGGCCGAACATTTCAACGTGCTGCTGTTCGACCTGCCCTTCGCCGGCCGCTCGCAGGCCCACAACCCCGACCCTGGCCTGGTGACCAAGGACGACGAGGTGCAGATACTCCTGGCGCTGATCGAGCGCTTCGCGGTCAACCACCTGGTGTCGGCGTCCTGGGGCGGGATATCCAGCCTGCTGGCCCTGGCCAGGAATCCGCCGACCATCGAGAGCTCGGTGATCATGGCCCTGGCCCCCGACCTCAACCCGCCGATGCTGGCCTATGTGCAGCGAGTGCACGAGCTGATCCAGGTCGACGACAAGTCCGCCATCGGCCACCTGCTCAATGACACCGTCGGCCACTTCCTCCCGCCTCGCCTCAAGACCACCAACCACCAGCACCTCGCCAACATGGCCAGCACCGAATACCGCCAGGCGCGCTTCCATATCGACCAGGTGCTGCAACTGGGTGACGGCAACTACCTGAAGACGCTCTCCGATATCCGCACGCCGGTGCACTTTCTCAACGGTGCCAAGGACATCTACACCCCTGCCGAAGGCGCCCGACAGTTCCAGCGGCATATTCCCCATTGCAGTTTTTCGGTGGCCGAGGACACCGGCCACCTGCTCGACCTGGAGTCACGGGTGGCCGCCGACAACGTGCACCGGGCACTGCTCGGTTTCCTGTTGAAGAAGGAGCAAATAGGGCTTCGGCACAGCGCTCAAGTGCAAACCGATCAGGCATAATCCGGTCCATCGCCTGCCAACGAAGAGCCGTTCCATGCCCGACCGTGCCCCGCTGGACGCAACGACCGCTCGCTGGCTGCCCTGGGTGGTAGCCATTGCCTTCTTCATGCAGTCCCTCGACGGGACGATCCTCAACACCGCCCTGCCCGCCATGGCCCGCGACCTGGCGGAGAACCCGCTGCGCATGCAGGGCGTGGTGATCGCCTACATGCTCACCGTGGCGTTGCTGATCCCGGCCTCGGGCTGGATTTCCGATCGCTTCGGCACCCGGCGGGTGTTCTTCAGCGCCATCCTGCTGTTCAGCATCGGTTCGCTGCTGTGCGCGCTGTCGAGCTCGCTGAACATGCTGGTCGGCGCCCGGGTGATCCAGGGCCTGGGCGGCTCGCTGATGCTGCCGGTGGGCCGGCTGGTGGTGCTGCGCGCCTACCCGCGCTCGGAGCTGGTGCGGATCATGGGCTTCATCACCATTCCCGGTCTGCTCGGCCCGTTGATCGGCCCGACCATGGGCGGCTGGATGGTGCAGTTCCTGACCTGGCACTGGATCTTCCTGATCAACCTGCCGGTGGGGCTGATCGGCTGCTATGCGGTGTGGAAGTTCATTCCCGACCTGCGCGGCAGCGAACGCACCCGTTTCGACAGCCTCGGTTTCCTGCTGTTCGGCGCGGCGATGCTGCTGATCACCATCGCCATGGAAGGCCTGGGCGAACTGCAACTGCCGCATCTGCGGGTGATGTTGCTGCTGTTCGCCGGCCTGGCCTGCCTGGCGGCCTACTGGCTGCGCGCCGGGCATGTCGACAATCCGTTGTTCGCGCCGTCGCTGTTCAAGACCCGGACCTTCGCCGTGGGCATCCTCGGCAACCTGTTCGCCCGTCTGGGCAGCGGCGCCCTGCCGTTCCTGGTGCCGTTGCTGCTGCAGGTGGCGCTGGGCTACTCGCCGTCCCAGGCCGGGATGAGCATGCTGCCGCTGGCCGCGGCGGCGATGTTCGCCAAGTCGATCGCCCGTCCGCTGATCGAGCGCCTGGGTTATCGCATCGTCCTCACCGGCAACACCCTGGCCCTGGGCATCATGCTCGCCGCCCTGGGGCTGGTCACCGAACACACGCCCTATCCACTGCTGCTGGGCATGCTGGCGGTGGCCGGGGCGATCAACTCGCTGCAGTTCACCGCGATGAACACCGTGACCCTGATCGACCTTGACGACAAGGCGGCCAGCAGCGGCAACAGCCTGCTGTCGGTGGTGGCGCAACTGTCGCTGAGCCTCGGCGTGGCCTGCGCCGGTGCGCTGCTCGGCGGCTTTACCGCGGCGATCGGCAACGATGGCGTGGAAACGGTGCTCGGCGCCTTCCAGCTGACCTTCCTCACCGTGGGCATCATGGCGATGCTGGCGGCGGCGATCTTCCTGCAACTCTCGCCCCAGGACGGACGCCGGGCGCGGGTGGTGCGGGAGCAGCATATCGAGCACTGAGCCAGGAGCTCGCTGCCTAGGGGAGCGCACACCTCCCCAGGGCGGTCCAGGGGGCGATCTTGAGGACCTGTTCGCGGGTGAATCCGATGCCCACGACTTGCATCCCGCCGATTATGGCGCAGGCCCGCAGATAAGGATGAGGATATCTGACTACTTTTCGTCCAGAAATTACGGATTGCCGGGGCGAGACTGATACACTACGCGGCATTTTTTCTTGCAGGCCCGTCCCGTGACCACCATCGCCACCGCTTTCAACTCGCTGCCCCTGTCCGCCGCCATGCTGGCTAACCTGGAATCCCTCGGTTATGCCCAGATGACGCCGATCCAGGCACAGAGCCTGCCGGTGATGCTCAAGGGCATGGACCTGATCGCCCAGGCCAAGACCGGCAGCGGCAAGACCGCCGCCTTCGGCATCGGCCTGCTGAACCCGATCAACCCGCGGTTCTTCGGCTGCCAGGCGCTGGTGATCTGCCCGACCCGCGAGTTGGCCGACCAGGTCGCCAAGGAAATCCGCCGCCTGGCCCGTGCCGAAGACAACATAAAGGTGCTGACCCTGTGCGGCGGCGTGCCTTTCGGCCCGCAGATCGCCTCGCTGGAGCACGGCGCGCACATCATCGTCGGCACTCCGGGGCGCATCCAGCAGCACCTGGACAAGGGCACGCTGGTCTTGCGCGGGCTCAACACCCTGGTGCTCGACGAAGCCGACCGCATGCTCGACATGGGCTTTCACGACGCCATCGAGGCGATCATCGCCCAGACCCCGGAGCGCCGGCAGACCCTGCTGTTCTCGGCCACCTACCCGGCCGGCATCAAGCAGTTGGCAGCCAAGTTCATGCGCGACCCGCAGCAGGTCAAGGTCGAGACCCTCCACACCGACAGCCAGATCGAGCAGCGCTTCTTCGAAGTGGCGCCGCAGGAACGCCTGGAGGCGGTGGTGAAGGTGCTCCACCACTATCGTCCGCAATCGTGCGTGGCGTTCTGCTTCACCAAGCAACAGGTGCAGGAAACCGTCGACCTGCTCAGTGCCAAGGGCATCTGCGCCGTCGGCCTGCACGGCGACCTGGAGCAGCGCGACCGAGACCAGGTCCTGGCGATGTTCGCCAACCGCAGTACCTCGGTGCTGGTGGCCACCGACGTCGCTGCCCGCGGCCTGGATATCGATGCCCTGGACATGGTGATCAACGTCGAGCTGGCCCGTGACCCGGAGATTCACATCCACCGCGTCGGCCGCACCGGCCGTGCCGGCGAGAAGGGCATCGCGGTGAGCCTGGTGGCCCCGGCCGATGCCCATCGGGCGCGGGCGATCGAGGAATTGCAGAAGGCCCCGCTGCTCTGGGAACAGCTCGACAGTCTCAAGGCCAAGGGCGGCGGCCCTCTGCTGCCGGCCATGAGCACCCTGTGCATCGCCGCCGGGCGCAAGGACAAGGTACGTCCGGGCGACATCCTCGGCGCCCTGACCGGCGACGCCGGGATTCCCGGGGCCCAGGTCGGCAAGATCGCGATTTTCGATTTCCAGGCCTATGTGGCGGTGGAACGCGGTATCGCCAAGCAGGCCCTGCAGCGCCTGAACAGCGGCAAGATCAAGGGCCGTTCGCTGCGCGTGCGGATTCTCTGATAGCCGCCAGGTCCATCTGTGGGGGCCGACGACCCCGGCCAGGCTGACTGGCCCATTCGCGGGCAAGCCCGCGCCCACTAAGGCCAGGGACCGGCTCCACCCCAACAGAAACCGAGTGAGGACAGCGCTGTGCGCTCTACTGAAGTTGTGATCATCGGCGCCGGTGCCGCCGGCCTGATGTGTGCCTTTACCGCCGCTGCCCGTGGGCGCCAGGTGCTGCTGCTCGACCATGCCAACAAGGCCGGGAAGAAGATCCTCATGTCCGGTGGCGGGCGCTGCAACTTCACCAACCTGTACACCGAACCGGGCAACTTCCTTTCGCAGAACCCGCATTTCTGCAAGTCGGCGCTGGCCCGCTACACCCAGTGGGACTTCATCGCAATGGTCGCCAAGCACGGCGTTCCCTACCACGAGAAGAAGCTCGGCCAGCTGTTCTGCGACAACAAGTCCAGCGACATCCTCGGCATACTGCTGGACGAATGCGACCAGGCCGGCGTCGAACTGCACCTGGACACTTCCATCGAACACATCGAAAAGCTGGACAGCGGTTACCTGCTGCAAACCACCCTTGGCCCGGTCACCTGCCAGTCGCTGGTGATCGCCACCGGCGGGCTGTCGATCCCGACCCTCGGCGCCACCGGTTTCGGCTACCAGGTCGCCCGGCAGTTCGGCCACCAGGTGTTACCGACCCGCGCAGGGCTGGTGCCGTTCACCATTACCGATCAACTCAAGGCGCTGTGCACGGAACTGTCGGGGACCTCGGTCGATTGCCTGGTGAGCTGCAACGACCAGGGTTTCCGGGAAAACATCCTGTTCACCCACCGCGGCCTCAGCGGCCCGGCGATCCTGCAGGTGTCCTCGTTCTGGCAGCCAGGCGACACGGTGCATATCAACCTGCTGCCGGACCACGATGCCCTGCAGTGGCTGCAACAGCAGCAGGCCGAGCGGCCCAACAGTGAACTCAAGACTCTGCTGGGCGAAATCTTCACCAGGAAAATGGCCAACCTGCTGGCCGAACACTGGTTCGTGTCCAGGCCGATGAAGCAGTACACCCCGGCCGAGCTGGCCGAGGTGGCCGGCAAGCTCGGCGACTGGCAGGTGATTCCGGCGGGAACCGAGGGTTATCGTACGGCCGAGGTCACCCTGGGCGGGGTCGACACCCGCGAGGTGTCGTCCAAGACCATGGAATCGCTGAAGAGCCCGGGGCTGTATTTCGTCGGTGAGGTACTGGACGTCAGCGGCCACCTGGGTGGGTTCAACTTCCAGTGGGCGTGGGCTTCGGGGTATGCAGCGGCACAGTTCGTCTGAGGCGTTGCGGCAGATGGCGCTGACACCGATCGCCAGCCAGCGGAGCGCCACCCACCGGAACAGATTTTGCTTTGTTTGCATGTGGCGCCATTGCACCGCCACCCGTCTATAAGCTAATACAGATCAACCGCTTGGCAGGCTCTCACACCTTCATGGCATCGACCTCGTTCAACCAGTCCCTGCGCCGCCTCTGGGCGCTGGACAAATTCAGTTATAGCGTTCGGGTATTCATCGCACTGAGCGGCATCATGGCGCTGTGCTGGTTCCAGAACGAAATGAAGCTGCTGATCCCACTGTTCCTCGGGGTCATCGCCTGCGCCCTGGCCGAGACCGATGACAGCTGGCAGGGGCGCCTCAATGCCCTGGCGGTGACCCTGGTCTGTTTCAGCGTGGCGGCCTTCTCGGTCGAGCTGCTGTTCCCCTACCCCTGGGTATTCGTGGTGGCCATGGCCCTGGCGGCCTTTGCCCTGACCATGCTCGGGGCGCTGGGTGAACGTTATGGCGCGATCGCTTCGGCCACCCTGATTCTCTCGGTCTACACCATGATCGGCGTGGACCAGCGCGGCGGTGAAGTCACCAACCTCTGGCACGAGCCTCTGCTGCTGGTGGCCGGCGCCGCCTGGTACGGCGTGCTTTCGGTGCTGTGGCAGGCGATGTTCTCCAACCAGCCGGTACAGCAGAGCCTGGCCAAGCTGTTTCGCGAGCTGGGCTACTACCTCAAGCTCAAGTCATCGCTGTTCGAACCGATCCGCCAGCTGGACGTGGAAGCCCGGCGCCTGGAACTGGCCCAGCAGAACGGCCGGGTGGTCGCGGCGCTGAACACCGCCAAGGAAATCATCCTGCATCGGGTCGGCAACGGCCGGCCGGGCTCGAAGGTCAGCCGCTACCTGAAGCTGTATTTCCTCGCCCAGGATATCCACGAACGCGCCAGTTCCTCGCACTACCCGTACAACGCCCTGGCCGAAGCCTTTTTCCACAGCGACGTGCTGTTCCGCTGCCAGCGCCTGCTGCGCCAGCAGGGCAAGGCCTGCCGGGAGCTGGCGGCCTCGATCCAGTTGCGCCAGCCGTTCGTCTATGACGCCAGCTTCGCCGAGGCCCTGGCGGACCTGCATGCCTCGATGGAGCATCTGCGCATCCAGAGCAATCCGGCCTGGCGCGGGCTGCTGCGCTCGCTGCGGGCACTGGCCGCCAACCTCAGCACCCTCGACCGCCTGCTCAGCGCCGCGAGCAATCCCGACAGCCTGGCCGACGCCAGCGACAGCAGCCTGCTGGACCGCTCGCCCCGCAACTTCAAGGACGTGCTGACGCGCCTGCGTACCCAACTGACGCCGACCTCGCTGCTGTTCCGCCATGCCTTGCGCCTGCCGCTGGCCTTGAGCGTCGGCTACGGCATGGTGCACCTGGTGCACCCGTCCCAGGGCTACTGGATCATTCTCACCACCCTGTTCGTCTGCCAGCCGAACTACGGCGCCACGCGGCGCAAGCTCGGCCAGCGGATCATCGGTACCGCCTTCGGCCTGACCGCGGCCTGGGCCCTGTTCGACCTGTTCCCCAGCCCGCTGATCCAGGCGTTCTTCACCATCGCCGCCGGCCTGGTGTTCTTCATCAACCGCACCACCCGCTACACCCTGGCGACGGCCGCCATGACCCTGATGGTGCTGTTCTGCTTCAACCAGGTGGGTGACGGCTACGGGCTGTTCCTGCCACGCCTGTTCGATACCCTGCTGGGCAGCCTGATCGCCGGCCTGGCGGTGTTCCTGTTCCTGCCGGACTGGCAGGGGCGACGCCTGAACAAGGTGCTGGCCAATACCCTGACCTGCAACAGTCTGTACCTGCGCCAGGTGATGCAGCAGTACGGCCAGGGCAAGAGCGATGACCTGGCCTACCGCCTGGCACGTCGCAACGCCCACAACGCCGATGCGGCGCTGTCGACCACGCTGGCGAACATGCTGATGGAGCCGGGGCACTTCCGCAAGGAGGCCGACGTCGGCTTCCGCTTCCTGGTGCTGTCGCACACCCTGCTCAGCTACCTCTCGGGGCTCGGCGCGCACCGCGAGAACCCGTTGCCGGCGGAGGCCCGCGAACACCTGATCAATGGCGCCGGCGCCACGCTGGCCAACAGCATCGAGCAGATCGCCATCGGCCTGGCGAACAAGACGCCCATCGAAGTCCAGAGCGACGCTGAAGAAGCCCTGGCCAACGAACTGGAACAGATGCCGGAAGAAATCGACGAAATCCAGCGTCTGGTCCAGACCCAGCTGGCGCTGATCTGCCGGCAGTTGGGGCCATTGCGCACGCTGGCGGCGCACCTGATCAAGGGGGCGGAAGAACAGGCGCCGGTGTAAAGCCGCCAACCGCTTCGCGGGGCTTGCCCGCGAAGCTTTCGATCCGACAATCACATGCCGTGCAATTCGAGCAGGCGCTGATAACTTCCATCCGCCTTCATTGCGGCGATCTCACGGTCGAAGCCGGCGACAATCTGCTCATGCTGGGGATTCTGCAGGCTGACCAGGATATGCAACCCATTCTCCGTAAGCGGCTTGGGCAGGAACTCCACCGCATCGCGCACCTCGGGCGACTCCTGGCCAAGGTAGTAACGCGCCACATACTCATCCTCCAGCGTCAGCTTCACCCGCTCCGCCGCCAACATGCGTACGGCCAGGGCGAAGTTGTGCACCGGCACCTTCTGTAAGCGGGTATCGGCTTCGAACTCGCTGGAATAGGCATAATCACGCACCACCGCGATCGGGTAGCCGTGCAACTGCTGCAGGTTGTCATAGCTGATCGACGAGCCCTTGTGCCGGAGGAACATCACCCGGTTCATCAGGTACTCGCCCGAGAATTGCCCCAGCAGGGTCCTGTCCTTGCTGTACCAGGCGTTAATCAGGACATCGTAACGACCTTCGCCGACGCCCTTGAGTGCCCGCGCCCAGGGCACCTGTTCGAATTGACTGGCATAACCGGCACGGGCCAGGGCCGTACTGACGATATCGGTCGCCAGGCCACCATTGACCAGGCCCACATCGGTGAAGGGCGGCCAGGCATCGGCGACCAGACGCAGCTTTTGCGCAACCGCACCCTGTGCGAGCAACAACAATCCAAGCAAGGCAAAAGCTCGATGCAGTCGCGACATGCCAAAGATCCTTAGCGGGCTGGACGGCCCAGCAGAATGAGGCGAAGCAGAGGGGCCGGAAGAAAGCAATTGAGCGCTCCCTGTTCCTAACAGTAGCTCATTAGCATCAGGGCAGACGCCCTGCCGGGCAGATTACACAAAGATGCCGAAAACGGGCAACGCGCCCGGGGCCGCAACAGTGTTCACCCGGTTGGCGGCATGGGCCAGGCCGCTTAGTATCGACAGCGGATATCGAATCAGAGTGAATGAAATGAGCATCGACTGGATCTGCAAGCACCACAGCGACCTGGGCAAGGAACAGCTGTACGCCATTCTGCGACTGCGCACCGAAGTTTTCGTGGTCGAGCAGAAATGCCCCTATCAGGAAGTCGATGGCCGCGACCTGCGGGACGACACCCATCACCTGATGGGCTGGCGCGATGACCGGCTGGTGGCCTATCTGCGCCTGCTCGACCCTCTGTCCCAGGGCGGCAACGTGGCGATCGGGCGGGTGGTCGTCGCCCCCGAAGCACGCGGAACCGGGCTGGGCCATGAGCTGATGCAAGAAGCCCTGAGGCAGACCGAGAAGATGTGGTCGGGGCTGGAGATCTACCTGTCGGCCCAGGCGCACCTGCAGGATTACTATGGCCGCTATGGTTTCGTCGCCGTGGGCAACACCTACCTGGAGGACGGCATCCCGCACGTCGGCATGCGCAAGGCCTGAGACGGTTCAGGGATAACCCAGCACCTGCTTGATCGACGCCAGGTTGCCCTCGATCCAGCGCTTGTCGATCGCGCCCCAGTCATGAATCCGGTAGCTGCCGGCATGATTGCGGGCGCCTTCCTGCTGTTCGAATGCGCAGTGAATATCCAGGTCGGCCAACGCGACGATGGTGTCCTGGGCCGTGCGCCGCGGCATGCCGGTCACTTCGGTCAGCGCCGGGACGCTGTTGGCCGCTCCGCTGTCGATCAGCCAGGCCACGTACAGGCGGCGATAGAAACTGCTCTTGGTCTTGCTGATGTCCATCGGAAAGTCCTTGTCGATCGATCAGTCGGCCACGGCGGCCTTGCCTTGCAGATCCCGCCAGGTCAGGTAGACCCGCAGGTCGAACTCCAGTTGGTGATAGCCCGGCTGCATATACTCGCACAACTGGTAGAACGCCTTGTTGTGCTCGCTTTCCTTGAGATGCGCCAGTTCATGCACCACGATCATACGGAGAAATTCCGGCGCCGCCTCCCGAAACAGTGAAGCGATGCGGATCTCCTTCTTGGCCTTGAGCTTGCCCCCCTGGACCCGCGAGATCGCGGTGTGCAGGCCGAGGGCGCGATGGGTCAGGTCCAGGCGGTTATCGAACAGCACCTTGTCGATGGCCGGCGCGTTGCGCAGGTGTTCCTGTTTCAGGTCCAGGACATAGCCATACAGCGCCTTGTCGCTCTGCACCGCATGCCGGCCGGGATAACGCTGGCTCAGGTAGGCGCCCAGCCGATCCTGGGCGATCATCTGGCGCACCTGCTCCTGCAGGGACAGCGGATAGGCCTGGAGGTATTTCAGCACAGTCATGGGAGGCCGTCGCCTGCATCGGGAAAGGCAGCCAGTTTAGCGAAATCAGCTCGACAGTGCGCTCCAGTCGAAGGTCGTGGCAAAACCGGTGGCATCCCTGGCGATCAGCGGACGGGCGACCAGGAAGCCCTGTACGAACGGGCAGCCATTGGCCCGCAGCCAGTGGGCCTGTTCCAGGGTCTCGACGCCTTCGGCAATCACCAGCAGGCCGAACTGCTGGCACAACTCGATCACGCTGCGCGCCAGGGCGGCATCCCGGGGCGAATCGAGAATCCGGGCGATCAGATGGCGGTCGAGCTTGAGGGTGTCCAGTTCGAGATCGCGCAGGTGATTCAGCGAACAGTGACCGGAACCGAAATCATCCAGGGCCACCCGCACGCCCTGCCCGCGGATCCGCCGCAGTTGCTTGCGCGAAGCCTCGAAATCCTGCATCAGCGCCGACTCGGTGACTTCGACCTCCAGCTGGCTGGGGCGCAGGTCATACCGCTCGATCACTTCCTGCAACTCGTCGATCAGGTTCGGCATGCAGAACTGCGTGGCGCTGAGGCTCACGCTCAGCACCAGCTCATCGGCGAATACGCCATTCCAGTCATGACGCTGGCTGGCCGCCTGGCGATAGATCCAGCTGCCCAGGCGACTGATCAGCCGCACTTCTTCCAGCAGCGGCAGGAACAGCCCCGGCGGGACATCGCCGACGCTGGGATGATGCCAGCGCAACAGCGCCTCGAAACCGCGCAGATGGCCGTCTTCCAGGGACACCTGGGGCTGATAGACCATCTTGAACTCACGACTCTCGATGGCCGAACGGACGCTTTCCTCGAGCATCAGCCGCGAGCGGGCGCGGCCGTTCATTTCATGGTCGTAGTAGCGGTACTGCTGGCGTCCGGCGCGCTTGGCCTCGTACATGGCAATGTCCGCCGCCCGCAACAGGCCTTCCAGGTCGGCACCGCAATCGGGGTAGATGGCGATACCGATGCTGACCCCCAGGGTCATGTCCATGCCATCGATCTGCTGGCGGATCGACACGCGCTCGATCAGCTTCTCCGCGACTTTCGCCGCCTGCTCCGGACGCTCCAGTTCCAGCAGCGCGGTGAACTCGTCGCCGCCCATGCGCGCCAGGATATCGAAGGGTTTCAGGCAGGCCTTCAACTGCTCGGAGACCCAACGCAGCACCCGGTCGCCGGCATCGTGCCCAAGGGAGTCGTTGACCCGCTTGAAGCCGTCGAGGTCCAGGTACATCAGCACCATCGACTTGTGGCCGGGATCGCTGCGCAGCAGGGTGTTTTCCGCGGTCTGGTAGAAGCCCCGACGGTTGAGCAGGCCGGTCAGCGGGTCGGTCACCGCCTGGAACTCCAGCTGCTGATGCAGGTGGCGCACCACCGACATGTCGAGCACGGTCACCACCATGGCCTTCTGGTCGCTGGGCAATGGCGCAAAGGACATCGCCACCGGCAGCGAATCGCCGGTGCTGGTGCACAGCAGCGCATCATGCAGGCGATAGGTCTCGCCCTTGCAGTAACCTTCGTAGAAAGGCGACGTCAGCCATTGGGCAAAGTGCGGCGTGTGCATGAAGTTCAGGAACGGCATGCCGATCAGCATTTCCAGCGGCGCCGCCAGCAGGCGCGAAATCGCCGGGTTGGCGAAGCGGATGCTGCCGTCGTCGTTGACCACCAGGATGCCTTCCGCGGCGTTGTCCAGCACCGAGGCATTGAAGGCCCGGGCGGCCTCCAGATCGCGGGTCAGGCGCTGCAAGGTGCGCCGATTGCGTTGCTGCTCAAGCAAGGCCTGGATCTTGGGCTTGAGGATGTCCGGGTTGAACGGCTTGAACAGATAGTCCACCGCGCCGCTGGCATAGCCCTTGATCACGGCATCCTGGGACTGTTCGTTGGCCGTCAGGAAAATGATCGGGGTCAGCCGGGTACGCTGGCTGCCACGCATCAGTCGGGCGACTTCGAAGCCGTCCATGCCGGGCATCTGCACATCCAGCAGTACCAGGTCGATTTCGTGTTCGAGCAGTAGTGTCAGCGCTTCGATACCGGACGCCGCCGTGACCACCTGCCAGTCCTGCCGTTCCAGCAGGGCTCGCATGCTGATCAGGTTTTCAGGATAGTCGTCGACCACCAAAAGGACAGAACTGCTATCACCAGCCTTAAGTTGAGCGCAATCCATGCTGCATCTCTATAGTTCAGGGGACTCCACCCATGTCAGACGGAACCGGACGTAATTACAGAAACAACTCTAGTCCGAGTTTGCACAAAGCGTAGTAATCACTACGCCATCATTTAACCCGGGCCCGTCTCTCCCGACTAACGGTTGATAGAAGCAATAGGCCATCTTTCGTGCTAGCACCCTGCCAATCCGACTAGCGGTCGTTCGGCCAAGCCGCCGCCAATCGGGGCTCGCGCATTTCGTCGGCGATTTGACGTCAACCGTTCGCCGCTTCGGCGTTAACAAACTATCTTTCAAGCCTTATAAAGAGCGCGCAAAAGCGCGGGCCAAAGCGGTTTGTCCGAAATTTCCGGGCAGGCCTGCGGCTGCGCGAGTCCCATGTTTTTCACGGAACAGATGATCATGATCGACCTGACGACCTGGAACCTCAGCGTCCCTGTCGGCACCCCGCCGGCAACCATCGATACCCCCAAACTGGTACAAGGCTTCAAGGACCAGTATTTTCATTCCGATACCGGCACCCTGTTCTTCTGGTCACCGGTGACCGGCTCCAAGACCGAGAATGCCATCTACCCGCGCAGTGAACTGCGCGAAACCTACCCCGACGGTCGCCTGCGCAACTGGCTGTACAGCGAGGCCAACAATTACCTGCGTGCAACCCTGGCGGTGAACCAGGTACCGTCCTCGGGCAAGATCGTCATCGGCCAGATCCATGCCTTCAACAGCACCCAGCCGATGCTCAAGGTCGAGTACCAGTACAAGGACAGCCGCAAGACCGGGATCATCGTGGTGAAGGTCCGCAACCACCCGGACGACAAGGAGAGCCGGGTCATCCAGATCGCCGACGACGTGCCGCTGGACAAGAGCTTCACCTACGTGATCCACCTCAGCCGGGGCGGCTACCTCAGCGTGCGCGCCGCCGACGCGGCGTGGTACACCCAGGTCAGCAGCAGTTGGCGCGACAAGCCGCTGTACTTCAAGGCAGGGGTCTATGTGCAGGACAACACCGGGTATACCAGCGAGGGCGGGATGGTGACCTTCTACAAGCTCGATATCGATCACGAGCAAGGCTGACGGCCCCGAATACAGGGCGGGGCTAGAGAGAGATACCGCTCGATCAGGGGTGGAACAGGGACGACTTGCGGTAGCTGGCGATGGGATCGATCTGCTCGATCTCATCGAACTTCACGGTTCGGTACACGCCGCTTTCGGCACAGTAGGCGAGTAGCCGCGCACTCCAGTCGATACTGCACAGTTCGCCGCGCTCACAGGCCGGTTGCACGCCCGGGATACGCCGGGTCACGGTGATCTTCTGGCGGGTCTTGAAATATCTCAGACGGTTTGGATCGCTTTCTTCCTCTTCGCTCATGGTCATTGGCCTCACTGGCTGAATGAACCGTCAGCGTGGCGTATCGGCGTCCTGGCACACCACTGTCATAATTGACAGTCCGCTATATCGTTTCCTCATAGCCTCAAGCGCATTCGCGTCTAGCGATCGACGACCATGAAAAAACCCGCCTTGCGACGGGTTTCTTCAGCGCACAGGGTCTTAGTTGACCTTGGCGTTCAGCTCACCTTTCAGGTAGCGCTGGAACATGCCTTCCAGGGAGATCGGCTTGATCTTCGAGGCATTGCCGGCGGTGCCGAAGGCTTCGTAACGGGCGATGCACACGTCACGCATCGCAACCACGGTGGCACCGAGGAACTTGCGTGGGTCGAACTCGCTCGGGTTGGTCGCCATCAGGCGACGCATCGCACCGGTGGACGCCAGGCGCAGGTCGGTGTCGATGTTGACCTTGCGTACGCCGTGCTTGATGCCCTCGACGATTTCCTCGACCGGTACGCCGTAGGTTTCCTTGATGTCGCCACCGTACTGGTTGATGATCGCCAGCCACTCCTGCGGCACCGAGGAGGAACCGTGCATCACCAGGTGGGTGTTGGGGATGCGCTTGTGGATTTCCTTGATGCGGTCGATCGCCAGCACGTCGCCGGTAGGCGGCTTGGTGAACTTGTAGGCGCCGTGGCTGGTGCCGATGGCGATGGCCAGGGCGTCGACCTGGGTCTTCTTGACGAAGTCGGCGGCTTCTTCCGGATCGGTCAGCATCTGGCTGTGATCCAGCACGCCCTCGGCGCCGATACCGTCTTCTTCACCGGCCATGCCGGTTTCCAGCGAACCCAGGCAGCCCAGCTCGCCTTCCACGGAAACGCCGCAGGCGTGGGCCATGGCCACGGTCTGCTGGGTCACGCGGACGTTGTACTCGTAGTCGGTCGGGGTCTTGCCGTCTTCGCCGAGGGAGCCGTCCATCATCACCGAGCTGAAGCCCAGCTGGATCGAGCGTTGGCAGACGTCAGGGCTGGTGCCGTGGTCCTGGTGCATGCACACCGGGATATGCGGGAACTCTTCGATGGCAGCCAGGATCAGGTGGCGCAGGAACGGCGCACCGGCGTATTTGCGGGCACCGGCCGAAGCCTGGACGATCACCGGGGAGTCAGTCTTGTCAGCGGCTTCCATGATGGCGCGCATCTGCTCAAGGTTGTTGACGTTGAAAGCCGGAACGCCGTAGCCGTATTCGGCTGCGTGGTCCAGCATCTGGCGCATGCTGATAAGTGCCATTGTGTATCTCTCTCCCGGACGAGGGTCGTTAATCGTGCAAGCCTGCCGTAGCGGCGGCTGCTATTCAAGTTAGATCAAGCTACTACCGGTCAGGGCGCCTTGCAGGCCCGACCGATCAAATCGTTGGTGGCAACCCAGTAGACCAGGCCTTCCTCACCTTTTTTGTGAAACGCCAACATGTTGTCGCTGTACAGCACGCCGCTGTCGACGGCGCCGACTTCCGGCTTGAGGCGATAGACCTGGTCGCCGCCACCGAGGCGTACGTCGACCGCCTGCTGGCTGCTGTCGGCGTAACGCCAGAGCACTTCGGCCTGACTGTCGCAAACCCAGCGGGTCCAGTTGTCCGCCGGTTTCGACGACGGCAGGTTGAAGGCGGCGCAACCGCCGAGCAGTGCCAGTGAAGCGAGGGCGATAAAGCCTTTCATGCCGGTTCCTCGACTGGCGACCCAGGCCGCCAGTACTGCATGTGATGAATCAGACCCGTCAGGGGCAACCCTGTTCCCGAGCCGGCGACGGGGTGTCGTATTTCTCCAGGCCATCCGGGCCCAGGCGCTTGTTCAACAACGGCGCGGTTTCCGCCTGCCAGTCGGCCTGGTAGCAGCCCTTGCCGGCCGGATCGGGCGCTGGCCGCGCCGGTTCGACCGCGGCCTGGCCGGCACATCCGGCCAGCGCGGCGACGGCGAGCCACAGCGCAAGCGGCTTGACCCTATGAACACTCCCTTTCAACGGTCGGTACCGGCTCAGGCCTTGGCGCGGCTTTCCAGCACTTCCACGGCTGGCAGTACCTTGCCTTCGACGAACTCGAGGAAAGCACCACCACCGGTAGAAATGTAGGAGATATCCGCAGCCACGCCGTACTTGTCGATGGCGGCCAGGGTGTCACCACCACCGGCGATGGAGAATGCGGCGCTTTCGGCGATAGCCTGGGCCAGCACCTTGGTGCCATTGCCGAACTGATCGAACTCGAACACGCCGACCGGGCCGTTCCAGAGGATGGTCTGCGACGACTTCAGCAGCTCGGCGAACCGGGCGGCGGTCTGCGGGCCGATGTCGAGGATCATGTCGTCGGCGGCCACGTCGGCGATCAGCTTGACGGTGGCGGCAGCACTTTCGGCGAACTCCTTGGCCACCACCACGTCCACGGGCAGCGGTACGCTGACCTTGGCGGCGATGGCACGGGCGGTGTCCAGCAGGTCAGGCTCGTACAGCGACTTGCCCACCGGGTGGCCAGCAGCGGCCAGGAAGGTGTTGGCGATGCCGCCGCCGACGATCAGCTGGTCGCAGATCTGGCTCAGGCTGTTGAGCACGTCGAGCTTGGTCGACACCTTGGAGCCGGCGACGATCGCCGCCATCGGCTTGGCCGGAGCGCCCAGGGCCTTGCCCAGTGCTTCCAGTTCGGCGGCCAGCAGGGGACCGGCGGCAGCGACCTTGGCGAACTTGGCCACGCCATGGGTCGAACCCTCGGCGCGGTGGGCGGTACCGAAGGCATCCATCACGAACACGTCGCACAGGGCGGCGTATTTGCGGGCCAGCTCGTCGGCGTTTTTCTTCTCGCCCTTGTTGAAACGCACGTTCTCGAACAGCACGATGTCGCCGGCCTTGACTTCAACGCCATCCAGGTAGTCGGCCACCAGCGGCACTTCGCGACCCAGGGCGCGGCTCAGGTAGTCGGCCACGGGCGCGAGGCTGTTCTCGGCCGAGAACTCGCCCTCGGTCGGACGGCCCAGGTGCGAGCAGATCATGACTGCCGCGCCTTTTTCCAGGGCCAGCTTGATGGTCGGCAGCGAAGCCAGGATACGCGCATCGCTGGTGACAACACCGTCCTTGACGGGGACGTTGAGGTCTTCGCGGATCAGTACGCGCTTACCTTGCAGATCGAGGTCGGTCATCTTCAACACGGTCATGGGTCGCAATCTCTGGTTTACGGTTTTGGGTGGACAACGTTCAGGTAGTGCCCTGCAACGTCGATCATTCGGTTGGCAAAACCCCATTCGTTGTCGAACCAGGCCAGCACGTTGACCAGCCTCGGGCCGGAAACGCGGGTCTGACTCGCATCGACAATCGCCGAATGGGGGTCATGGTTGAAATCACAGCTGGCGTGGGGCAACTCGGTATACGCCAGCAACCCCTTGAGCGGGCCGCTGGTGGCGGCTTCGCGCAGGATCCGGTTGACCTCCACGGCATCGGTGTCGCTGACGGTCTGCATCGTGATGTCGAGGCAGGACACGTTCACCGTCGGCACCCGTACCGCTTTGGCCTGGATTCGGCCGGCAAGTTCCGGTAGCAGCCGTTCGATACCGCGGGCCAGGCCGGTGGACACCGGGATGATCGACTGGAAGGCCGAGCGCGTGCGGCGCAGGTCCTCGGCGTGGTAGGCGTCGATCACCGGCTGGTCGTTCATCGCCGAGTGGATGGTGGTGATCGACACATGCTCCAGACCGATCGCCTGATCCAGCAGGCGCAACAGCGGCACGCTGCAGTTGGTGGTGCAGGAAGCGTTGGATACCAGCAGTTCGTCGCCGGTCAGGCAATCCTGGTTGACCCCATAGACGATGGTTGCATCGACCGCCGCCTCGCTGGCCATCGGCTGGGAGAACAGCACCCGTGGCGCACCGGCCGCCAGGAAGCGCTGGCCGTCTTCGCGGGTGTGGTAGGCGCCGGAGCATTCGAGCACCAGGTCGACGCCCAGGCCGGCCCAGTCGATGTCTTCGGGGTTGGCGCTGCGCAGGACCTTCACGCAGCGGCCATTGATGTGCAGGCAATCGTCCTCGACCCGTACTTCGCCAGGAAAGCGGCCGTGGGTGGAGTCGAAGCGTGTCAGGTATTCAAGGCTGGCCATGTCGGCCAGATCGTTGAGGGCAACGATTTCCAGCCCGGCCCGGTCTCCCCGCTCGAACAGCGCACGCAGGACACAACGACCGATACGGCCGTAGCCGTTGAGGGCAACTCTGTAGGGACGCGGTTGAGGCATGGGGATCTCGCCGGAGCTTGAACATCAAGAACCCATGCCGGGGCATGGGTTCTGTGAAAACGGGACTGTCTGTGAGCCAGGGAAGCAGGCGGTGTGCGGGCTACCGCCTTCGCGGGCAAGCCCCGCTCCTACAGGAGGGTGCCGTGCCCAAATGTTGCGTACGACACACACCTTGTAGGAGCAGGGCTTGCCCGCGAAGAGGCCGGCCCGGACAACCGGCCTATCGCCGTACTCAGTCTTCCAGCAGTTCCTCGGCCTGACCCAGGATGTTCTCCAGGGTGAAGCCGAACTCTTCGAACAGGGCTGCCGCCGGCGCCGACTCACCGTAGGTGGTCATGCCGATGACGCGGCCTTCCAGGCCCACGTACTTGTACCAGTAGTCGGCGTGCGCCGCCTCGATGGCGATCCGTGCACCGACTTCCAGCGGCAGGACCGCCTGCTTGTAGCTGGCATCCTGGGCATCGAACAGGCTGGTGCAAGGCATGGACACCACGCGGACCTTGCGGCCCTGCTCGGTCAGCTTGTCGAAGGCCTGTACCGCCAGGCCGACTTCGGAACCGGTGGCGATCAGGATCAGCTCGGGCTCGCCCGCGCAATCCTTGAGCACGTAGCCACCACGGCTGATGTTGTCGATCTGCGCGGCATCACGCACCTGGTGCTGCAGGTTCTGCCGGGAGAAGATCAGCGCCGAAGGACCGGCCTTGCGCTCGATCGCATGCTTCCAGGCCACGGCGGATTCCACCGCGTCGGCTGGACGCCAGGTATCGAGGTTCGGCGTGGTGCGCAGGCTCGCCAGTTGCTCGATCGGCTGGTGGGTCGGGCCGTCTTCGCCCAGACCGATGGAGTCGTGGGTGTAGACATGGATCACGCGCTGCTTCATCAGGGCCGACATGCGCACCGCGTTGCGGGCGTATTCCATGAACATCAGGAAGGTCGCGCCGTAAGGCACCAGGCCGCCGTGCAGTGCCACGCCGTTCATGATCGCGGTCATGCCGAACTCGCGCACGCCGTAGTACATGTAGTTGCCGCTGGCATCCTCGGCGCTGACGCCCTTGCAACCTTTCCACAGGGTCAGGTTGGAGCCGGCCAGGTCAGCCGAGCCGCCGAGGAACTCGGGCAGCAGCGGACCGAAGGCGTTCAGGGCGTTCTGGCTGGCCTTGCGGCTGGCGATGGTTTCACCCTTGGCCGCGACTTCGGCGATGTAGGCCGAGGCCTTTTCCGAGAAGTCGGCCGGCAGTTCGCCGCTCAGGCGACGCACCAGCTCGTTGGCTTCGGTCGGGAAGGCCGCGGAGTAGGCGGCGAAACGCTCTTCCCACTCGGCCTCGACGGCACGGCCGGCTTCCTTGGCGTCCCATTCGGCGTAGATGTCGGCCGGGATTTCGAATGGACCGTGGTTCCACTTCAGCGCGGCGCGGGTCAGGGCGATTTCCGCGTCACCCAGCGGGGCACCGTGGCAATCTTCCTTGCCCTGCTTGTTCGGCGAACCGAAACCGATGGTGGTCTTGCAGCAGATCAGGGTCGGCTGCTCGCTCTTGCGGGCGGTCTCGATGGCGGTCTTGATCTCTTCCGGATCGTGACCGTCGACATTGCGGATCACCTGCCAGTTGTAGGATTCGAAACGCTTCGGCGTGTCGTCGGTGAACCAGCCTTCGACTTCGCCGTCGATGGAGATGCCGTTGTCGTCGTAGAAGGCGATCAGCTTGCCCAGGCCCAGGGTGCCGGCCAGGGACGCGACTTCATGGGAAATGCCTTCCATCATGCAGCCGTCACCCAGGAACACATAGGTGTGGTGGTCGACGATGTTGTGGCCGGGACGGTTGAACTGCGCCCCCAGGACCTTTTCCGCCAGGGCGAAACCGACGGCGTTCGCCAGGCCCTGGCCGAGTGGACCGGTGGTGGTTTCCACGCCCGGGGTGTAACCGAATTCGGGGTGACCCGGGGTACGGCTGTGCAGTTGACGGAAATTCTTCAGGTCGTCGATCGACAGGTCGTAGCCGGTCAGGTGCAGCAACGAGTAGATCAGCATCGAGCCATGGCCGTTGGACAGGACGAAACGGTCACGGTCGGCGAAGGACGGGTTGCTCGGGTTGTGTTTCAGGTAATCACGCCACAGTACTTCGGCAATATCCGCCATACCCATGGGGGCACCGGGATGGCCGCTGTTGGCTTTTTGCACGGCATCCATGCTGAGGGCACGAATGGCGTTGGCACGCTCACGACGGCTGGGCATCGCTGATCTCCTGGGTTTTGAGTTGAAACGAAACGGAAAAAAGGCGTGCATTTTCCCTCAGGGAGAGCCCTCGGGGCAATGACAGATAGTCGTTCCACCGCGTTTTTCCCGCCGATAGTTGCGCATCGTGCTGATGAATCCTTTCCGCTCCTGGTCTGTAGAGCCACGGGAAAACGGGAAAGTGCCATTTATCCTGCAATATCAAAAGTTTTTGATATTGACCTTGCGGGGCGTCGCGACGCTGACTAGACTGCTGGCCTTATGAATCTACCTGCGCCCGCCCTGCTTCACGATCGCTGCGACGAGCTGTCCGCCCTGTGCAAGGCCGGCGGCGATCCGTTGCGGCTGAACGTATTGCGGGCGCTGGCCAACGACTCGTTCGGCGTGCTGGAGCTGGCGCAGATCTTCGCCATCGGTCAGTCGGGCATGAGCCACCACCTCAAGGTACTGGCCCAGGCCAACCTGGTAGCGACCCGCCGGGAAGGCAACGCGATCTTCTATCGTCGCGCCCTGCCCCACACCGAATTGCCGGGCGGCCGGCTGCACGCCGCCCTGCTCGACGAGGTCGACGCCCTGCAACTGCCGGTCGAGGTGCAGGCCCGCATTACCCAGGTACACGGGCAACGGGCCGCCGCCAGCCAGGATTTCTTCGCCAAGGTCGCGGAAAAGTTCCGCGCCCAGCAGGACCTGATCGCCGGCCTGGCGCAATACCGCGAAAGCGTCCTGGCGCTGCTCGACAAGCTCAACTTCGCGCCGACCGCCACGGCCCTGGAAATCGGCCCCGGCGACGGTGGCTTCCTGCCCGAGCTGGCGCGGCGTTTCCAGCAGGTCACGGCGCTGGACAACAGCCCGGCCATGCTCGAATTGGCCCGCCAACTGTGCGACCGCGAGGCGTTGACTAATGTCAGCCTGCAACTGGCCGATGCATTGCAGAACAACAGCATCCAGGCCGACTGTGTGGTCCTGAACATGGTCCTGCACCATTTCGCCGCGCCGGCCGAAGCCTTGAAGCAGATGACCGGGTTGCTGCGACCCGGCGGCAGTCTGCTGATAACCGAGTTATGCAGCCACAACCAGAGCTGGGCCAGGGAGGCCTGCGGTGATCTCTGGCTGGGGTTCGAACAGGAAGACCTGGCCCGTTGGGCCATCGCTGCGGGGCTCGTCCCCGGGGACAGCCTCTATGTAGGCTTACGTAATGGTTTCCAGATTCAGGTTCGCCACTTTCAGGGACCGACTGGCGCCACTCAACATCGGTAAACTCAGGAAAACCATCGATATGAGCGAATATTCCGTTTTCACCTCCGAGTCCGTGTCTGAAGGGCATCCGGACAAAATTGCCGACCAGATTTCCGATGCGGTGCTGGACGCCATCATTGCCCAGGACAAATTTGCCCGCGTCGCGTGCGAAACCCTGGTGAAAACCGGCGTGGCGATCATCGCTGGCGAAGTCACCACTTCGGCCTGGGTCGACCTGGAAGACATCGTCCGCAACGTGATCCTCGACATCGGCTACAACAGTTCCGACGTCGGTTTCGATGGCGCCACCTGCGGTGTGATGAACATCATCGGCAAGCAGTCGGTGGACATCGCCCAGGGCGTTGACCGCAGCAAGCCGGAAGACCAGGGCGCCGGCGACCAGGGCCTGATGTTCGGCTACGCCAGCAACGAAACCCCGGAGCTGATGCCCGCCCCGATCGCCTACTCGCACCAACTGGTCCAGCGCCAGGCCGAAGCCCGCAAGTCCGGCCTGCTGCCATGGCTGCGCCCGGACGCCAAGTCGCAGGTGACCTGCCGCTACGAAGGCGGCAAGGTGGTCGGTGTCGACGCCATCGTCCTGTCGACCCAGCACAACCCTGACGTGTCCTACAGCGACCTGCGCGAAGGCGTGATGGAACTGATCGTCAAGCACGTCATCCCGGCCAATCTGCTGACCAAGGACACCCAGTTCCACATCAACCCGACCGGCAACTTCATTATCGGCGGCCCGGTGGGCGACTGCGGCCTGACCGGCCGCAAGATCATCGTCGACAGCTACGGCGGCATGGCCCGTCACGGCGGCGGCGCCTTCTCCGGCAAGGACCCGTCCAAGGTTGACCGTTCCGCCGCCTACGCCGGTCGCTACGTGGCCAAGAACATCGTCGCCGCCGGCCTGGCCGACCGCTGCGAAATCCAGGTTTCCTACGCCATCGGCGTAGCCCAGCCGACCTCGATCTCGCTGAACACCTTCGGCACCGGCAAGATCAGCGATGACAAGATCATCAAGCTGGTCCGCGAGATCTTCGACCTGCGCCCGTATGCCATCACCACCATGCTCGACCTGCTGCACCCGATGTACCAGGACACTGCGGCCTATGGCCATTTCGGTCGTACCCCGGAGCTGAAGACCGTCGGCGACGACACCTTCACCACCTTCACCTGGGAAAAGACCGACCGCATCGACGCCCTGCGAGCCGCTGCCGGCCTGTAATTTGTCGGTTGCGTCACAAAAGCCCTTCATGGTTCGCCATGAAGGGCTTTTTCATGACAGCCGGTCATTCCCTGTACAAACCTGTTTCCCTATATTTCGCCATCTCGGACCCTGTTTCTCCCCTGGATATTGCACGGCGCCTGTTCGAGAACCTTTCTGATGCGTCGGCAATCGAACATTGAGGTTTGCCATGCGTACTTCCGCTTTCGCCCCCGCCGCGATCCTGCTCGGCCTGTTCACCCTTCCAGCCCAGGCCGCCGACCTGAGCGCACTCACCAACCTGGCGACACAGCTGGGCGGTGGCTCGACGACACAGACGACCGGCAATACCGCCGACGCCGGCAGCTGCAACCCCAAACAGGTGCAGGATCTGCAGAAACAGATCTATGCCGCCAAGGTCAAGGGTGACACCGTCAAGGCCAACGGCCTGCAAATGGCCGTGGACCATATCACCGCCAGTTGCAGCGGCGTGGCAAGCTCCCAGCAGCCCATCAACAACACCGCGGCGCCCCAGGATCCCAAGGCGCAGGCGATCGATGCCGGCATCAAGGCACTGGGCGGCCTGTTCAAGTAAGCCGACATATGCGGTAAGAAAGCCCCGCCCCCGCGGGGCTTTTTAATGCCCTATGTCCCGTCCTGAATAAGGTTTACACCTTCCATCCCGAAATCCCGGAGAATCAGATGGAGCAAGGTGTAAAGCGCACACAGCGAGATTACTCGCTGTCTTTTAAATTGGCGGTTGTCGATCAGATCGAAAAAGGCGAGCTGACCTACAAGCAGGCCCAAGCGCGGTATGGCATCCAGGGGCGGTCGACGGTTCTGGTATGGTTGCGTAAGCATGGTCGGCAGGATTGGAGCCAGGGGGCCTCAATCCGAGCCGAGAGGAGCTGCGTGATGTCCGATCCCAAGACGCTTACTCCAGAGCAGCGGATCAAAGAGCTTGAGCAGCAGCTTGAGCTGATGAGCCAGAAGGCTCAGTTCTTTGAGAAAGTCGTTGATGTCCTGAAGAATGACTACGGTGTGTCGGTCGTAAAAAAGCGATCCGGCAAGTCCTCTCGCAAGGTCAGGTCGCAGGACTGAGCATTGCCAGGACTTGTCGGTTTCTGGGGATTAGCCGGCAGGCTTACTACAAGCGAAATCGAGCGGCTGACAGCAAAGCACACCAGGCAGATCGGGTCGTTGAGTTTGTTCAAAAGGTCCGGATGCGTCAGCCACGACTGGGTACAAGGAAGCTGCACTATCTGCTGCATTGCCAGCCGGATAGGCGGGTCCGAATTGGCCGAGACCGACTATTTCAGGTCTTGGGAGAGCACCGCTTGCTGGTGTTGCCCAAGCGGGCGTACCACAAGACAACGCAAAGCTTTCACCGCTTCTACCGGCATCCCAATCTACTCAAGCCAGGCCCGAATCAGGTGGTCCCTGGAGGGCCGGAGCACGTCTGGGTGGCGGACATTACTTACCTGCCCGCTAGTAGCGGTCCACTGTACCTAAGTCTGGTGACGGATGCGTATTCCAGAAAGATTGTCGGGCACCATGTGCATGAAGGTTTGCATGCGGAGTCTGTTGCCCAGGCCTTTAGACAGGCCCTACGCAAGCGGCGTCGTCGTCAGCCCTTAGTTCATCACTCGGACCGAGGCATCCAGTACTGTTCGGCGCTGTACCAGTCACTTCATCAACGGCACGGAGTTCAGTGCTCGATGACTGACGGATATGACTGCTACCAAAACGCACTTGCTGAGCGCATCAACGGAATCCTCAAAACAGAGTTGCTGTTGAGCAACCCAGAAAATCTGGAGCAGGCGAGGAAGATGGTCGATGAGGCAGTGCAGATCTACAACACAGAACGGCCTCATATGGCCCTGAAAAACAAAACGCCCGATGCGGTGCATCGGGCGTTTTGAGGCCTGTGGGCCTACCTGAACAGGTGTAAACCTATTTCAGGACTAGACACTAGGCTTTGCCTTTCGGTCGAGCAAGGAGGCTGCGGCATGGGCTTCGTCCTGGGTATCGCCTTTTTCATCTGCTGTTTCGCAGCCCAGGCCGCGCCGTGCCCGCAGTGGCCGCAGGAGCGTGCCCTGCGCGAAATCGAGGCCCTGGAGCAACAAATCGCCCAGTGGGACGAGCGTTACCACCGCCAGGGCATTTCGCCGGTCGCCGACGAGCTCTACGACCAGTCCCGCCAGACCCTGCAGGGCTGGCGCGACTGTTTTGCCGCCAGCGGGAGTCCGCCGGACAACCCGCTGCTCAAGGCGCGCGGGCCGACTCCCCATCCGATTGCCCATACCGGGCTGGACAAGCTGCCGGACGAACAGGCGGCCCGGGACTGGATCAGCACCCGCCAGGACCTGTGGATCCAGCCCAAGGTCGATGGCGTGGCCGTGACCCTCAGCTACCGGCAAGGTCGCTTGCAGCAGGTGATCAGCCGTGGCGACGGCCTCAAGGGCCAGAACTGGACCGACCAGGCCCGCCGGATCGTGGCCATTCCTGGCCAATTGCCGCAACCCCTCGACCTGGTGCTGCAAGGCGAGTTGTACTGGCGCCAGAGCGGCCATGTGCAGGCCGAACACGGCGGGCTGAACGCCCGCAGCAAGGTCGCTGGCCTGATGGCCCGGCACCGCTTGCAACCCGATGAGGGCGAAGGCATTGGCCTGTTCGTCTGGGACTGGCCCGATGGCCCGGCGACCCAGCCTGAGCGCCTGCAAGGCCTGAACGCCCTGGGCTTCCCCGACAGCGCGACCTACAGCCGGCCGATCAGGGGATTTGCCGAAGCCCGGCACTGGCGCGAGCGCTGGTTCCGAGAGCCGTTGCCCTTCGTCAGCGATGGCGTGGTTCTGCGTCAGGGTCAGCGGCCCGCCGCGCACCTCTGGCAGGCCCGGGCACCCTCCTGGAGCGTCGCCTGGAAATACCCCTACAGCCAGGCCCTGGCCCATGTACGCCAGGTCAGCTTCAAGATCGGTCGCACCGGCCGGATCACGCCGATGCTCGAGCTGATCCCGGTACGCCTGGATGACCGTCAGATCAGGCGGGTCAGTACCGGCTCGCTGCAACGCTGGCGGGAGCTGGACATTCGTCCCGGCGATCAGGTGGCCATCAGCCTCGCCGGCCTGACCATTCCGCGCCTGGACGCGGTGGTCTGGCGCAGTGTCGAACGCGAACCGCTCGACGTCCCCAACCCGGACGATTTCCATGAGTCGAGTTGCTGGCGCTACGGCCCGGGTTGCGAAAGCCAGTTTCTCGCCCGACTGGCCTGGCTGAGCGGCAAGCAGGGGCTGGAGCTGCCAGGACTGGGCCCCGGAACCTGGGAAAAGCTGGCTCGCGCGGGCCGCCTTGCACAACTGCTCGATTGGCTGACCCTCGATGCCCACGAGCTTGCTAACATTGCCGGCCTGGGCCCGGTCGGCAGCCGGCAGTTGCTCGATAACGCCCGGTTGGCCCGACAACGGCCGTTCGAGTGCTGGCTGAGGGCCCTGGGCGTACCCGCCGGTGCCGGTATCAGGCTGGACGGCAACTGGCAGGCACTGGCCAGCCGAACCGTCGGGGCCTGGCAGGCCGAACCCGGGATCGGCCCCGAACGGGCCGCGCGCCTGGGTGCCTTCTTTCGGGACCCACAGGTAATGGCCCTGGCTGAATCATTACGTGTCGCCGGGGTCGATGGGTTCTGAGGAAAAAGCTGCAAACCGAATCGGAACACTCATACAACCGAGTCGGCTTTTATTTGTTCATTGTCACTTTTCAGTATTTTTCAGCACGGAGCCTTTCATGAAACTTCCCTCTTCACTGGTGCTTTTCACCCTGTGCACGGTCATGGCCGCCCCGCTCCTGGCCGCCGAGGAACAACCCGAACTGACCGGTTGCGCGGCCAAGCGCCAGGCCATCAGCAACCAGCTCGAGGCCGCCAGGGCCCAGGGCAACAGCGAACAACAGGCCGGCCTGGAGAAGGCCCTGGACGAAGTCACCACCCACTGCACCGACACCTCGCTGAAAAAGGAGCGGGAGAACAAGGTGCTCGATGCCCGGCACGAGGTCAGCCGCCGTCAGGCCGACCTCGACAAGGCGATGAAAAAGGGTGACCCGGAGAAGATCAACAAGCGCAAGGACAAACTCGCCGAGTCCCGCAAGGAGCTGCAGGACGCCCTGGACGAGCTGGACAAGTAGCCCGGCCCGCCCCCGTTCACTCAGTGATCGCGAAACTCCTTGTGGCAGGCATCGCAGGCATCCTCGACCCTTTCCACCGCCGGCCTGAGCAGGCTGGCCTGGTAGGGCTGGACCTTGCTCGCCACCACCAGCTCGCCGGTGGCGCTCTCCAGCGAGCGGGCCAGTTCCTGAAAACGCGCCTGCTTTTGCCAGACATCGGCCTTGGCGCTGGTATGCTCCGTTTCCTTGACCTGCGGGAAATGTTTCCACGGCTCATGGGACAGGCTATCCAGCTTGATCGCTCCCTCGGCAAACGCCGGGCCGTCGAAAGGGATCCGACCTCGGAGCATGCCGCCCAGGTCTTCGCTGGTCTTGAGCATCTGCTTGAAAATGGCCTTGCGCTGGCCCAGTGGCGAGTTCGGGTCGATACCGCCACAGGCGGCGAGGCTCAGGCCGGCCAGCAATACAACGAAAAATTTCTTGATAGTCATGATGGCATCAGGTCACGGGAGACGGCGGCCAGTATCCTCGCCTGAAGATCAAACACCAATAGGCCAGGCCGCCAATACCCTCACTCAATGAATGGATTACCTGAACAACGACTGAACAGGTGATCACTCAAGGAATACACCGCTTCATGAACACCACTTACAAACGCCTGGGCTGGAGCCTGTTCGCCCTGGCCCTGCTCGCCGGCTGCAATGGCAAGGACAACCAGCCACCCGTGCCGGTCACCACTTACGTCAAGGCCGACTGGAAAGCCCTGCCGAACGTTTCCGACGCCGACCTGCAGGCCGGCTTCGCCTCGTGGCGCAGCGCCTGCACCCGGCTGAAGAGCGACGCCACCTGGGCGGCCACCTGTGCCGCCGCGAGCAATGTGCCCGCCAACCCCGTGGCCATTCGCAGCTTTCTTCAGCAGAACCTCGAGGTCTACGGACTGCGCTCGGCGCAAAACAGTGCCGACGGGCTGATCACCGGTTACTACGAACCCGTCTACCCCGGCAGCCTGACCCGCACGGACAAGGCCACGGTGCCGGTCTATGGAGTACCGGACGACCTGATCATCGTCCAGTTGGACAGCCTCTATCCGGAACTCAAGGGCAAGCGCCTGCGTGGACGACTGGAAGGCCGTGTGGTCAAACCCTATGACGACGCCGCACTGATCGCCACCCAGGGCGTCAAGGCTCCGGTGCTGGCCTGGCTGACCGACCCGATGGACCTGCAGTTCCTGCAGATCCAGGGCTCGGGCCGAATTCGCCTGGATGACGGCCGGCAACTGCGGATCGGCTACGCCGACCAGAACGGCCACCCGTACCGGGCCATCGGCCGCTGGCTGGTGGAACAGGGCGAGCTGAAGAAGGAAGACGTGACCATGGGCACCATCAGCGCCTGGGCCAAGGCCCATCCGACGCGCATCCCGGAGCTGCTGGCCAGCAACCCGAGCTATGTGTTCTTTGCCCGCAACCCGGACAGCAACGAAGGCCCGCGTGGCTCGCTGAACGTACCGCTGACCGCCGGCTACAGCGTCGCGGTGGATCGCAAGGTCATTCCGCTGGGCAGCCTGCTGTGGCTGTCGACCACCCGTCCGGACGGCACGCCGCTGGTACGGCCGGTGGCGGCGCAGGACACCGGTGGAGCGATTGCCGGCGAGGTCCGCGCCGACCTGTTCTGGGGCACCGGCGACGCCGCCGGGCAACTGGCGGGAGACATGAAGCAGAAGGGCAATATCTGGATGCTGTGGCCCAAGGGCATGGCGTTGCCCCAGGTGCCGGATATCGGTAGCTGATTGCGGTGCAGGCCGTAGGGGCCTATTCGCGGGCAAGCCCGGCTCCTACAGGCTGGTGTCGTAGTCGGAAAACCTGTTTCCGACACCGCACTGCAGGAGCCGGGCTTGCCCGCGAAGAAGCCTTCGCCAGGCCTCAGATGGACACGAAGAAGAAACTCGCGATCAAGGCCATCCCCACTGCCCATACCACCGAGCGCAGTACTGCCCAGTCAGCCAGGTAGCAGATGATGTACAGCAGACGGCTGGTGATGAACAGCACCGCCAGCACGTTGATCGTCACCAGCGAGGCATGACCGACCAGATGCGCGATGATCACTGCGGCGGCAAAGGCCGGGGTCACCTCGAAACTGTTCAACTGCGCCGCATGCGCGCGCCTGGCGAAACCTTCGAGGGTTTCCAGGAACGCCCGCGGGTCATGGTTCTGCCGCGGCCCGAACTGGCCACCACTGAACTTGGCGATACCGGTGCACAAGTAGGGCAGGAAGATCGCGATCAATACACACCAGAGTGCTGGAGTCATGACAAAGTCCTTGTTCTTGGAGTTGGATGAACATGTCGACCAGCATGCAGGCACGCCGGTTTCGCGCAAGCCGGTCTAGTCGGCAAAGGCGCACACAACACTAGCGCATCTGATGGCCCGCGGGGCAAATACGTTCACACTTTGACAAGCCTGCCGCCATACGAATGCGTTGGGTACTCACCAGAACCGCTCGGTCACCTTTCAAGCATCATGCGAATCCCTCGGCGCCCCGCTTTCACTGCGGATCTGCGCATGACTGATCAGGGCGAAGATGCAACTGCCGCCAATGATGTTGCCGGCCAGCGTAGGGCCGGCGAAGTGCAGCCAGAACTCACGCCATGACAGTTCCCCGGCGAATACCAGGTAAGAGACCTCGGCCGAACCGGCCACAATATGCGTGAAATCGCCCAGCGCCATGAGGTAGGTGATCAGGATGATGATCCACATCTTCGCGCTCTCCATGGACGGGATCATCCAGACCATGGTGGCGATCATCCAGCCGGACACGATGCCCTTGGCAAACATCTGTTGTGGCTCGTGCTCCATGACCTTGCGACCGATTTCGAGAAAGGCCAGGTCGGTCTTGTTGTCGAAGATCGGCAGATGCAGCATCACGTAGGCCACCAGCAGCGTGCCGCAAAGATTGCCCACCAGCACCACGCCCCATAAGCGCAGCAGGCGACCGAGGTTGCCCAGGGTCGGCTGGCTCATCAGCGGCAGCACCGCCGTCAGGGTGTTTTCGGTGAACAGTTGCTGGCGCGCGAGGATCACCGCGAGAAAGCCCGCGCAGTAGCCGAAGCTGGCGATCACCTTGAACGCCTCGCCCTCCGGCAACCGGGAGTTGAGCAGTCCCATCGCCATCAGCGACAGGCCCATGGTCAGGCCGGCCGCCAGCGCCGACCAGCCGAGCGCGGCGACACTGCGCTCCAGTTCCTGGTCGCCCTGCAGGCGGATGATTTCATGCAGCACCGCCGCCCTTGGCGGCTGGTTGCGTGTGACGTCCTGCCGCTCTTCGGGCGACAGGTCCGGGGTCTTGCCGTCTTTTTGCGTATCCATCGAGTGCCTGAACCCAAGGTGTGCCTGAAAAGTGGGACACCACGGGTTCGCGGCTGTTCAGTGACTGGCGCGATCAGATCGGACTGATCCCGTCCTCCTTGAACTGGTCCTTCACGTACTTGATCTCGGTCCGACCATGAGGCGCCGGCAGGCCGTCTTCGCCCAGGTTGACGAAGACCATCTTCTCCACGGTCAGGATGCTCTTGCGGGTGATCTTGTTGCGCACTTCACAGGTCAGGGTGATCGAAGTACGCCCGAACTCGGTGGCCGTGATACCCAGCTCGATGATGTCCCCCTGGCGCGAGGCACTGACGAAGTTGATCTCGGAGATGTACTTGGTCACCACCCGCTGGTTGCCCAGCTGGACGATGGCATAGATCGCCGCCTCTTCGTCGATCCAGCGCAACAGGCTACCGCCGAACAGGGTGCCGTTGGGGTTGAGGTCTTCGGGTTTGACCCATTTGCGGGTGTGGAAATTCATGCGCGTACCTGACCGTCTTGCCATTGATGCCAGCTATCATGGCAGACCGTACGGTCAAGCTCTATGAACACTCGACTATGGTCGCCATGAGCATTCTTCATCGAACCGACAGAAACCCTTGGGAAGTCCTCGACAGGCCGCTATACTCAGCGCCGATCAAAACGGTCATCTTCCCCTGATACCGTTTACCCGCCACCTGTCCGAGGGGCGCTGCAGCAGGCTCGACCTGTCAGGCTCGGATGGGGCGTTCTCCGGTCGTGATGATGCGCCCGGATACTAAACGCACAACGGCGCCCATTCGCACACTACGAATGGAGGCTCTCTATGAGCGCTGTCAACACGCCTGCAGATTTTACCGATTACAAAGTCGCCGACCTGTCCCTGGCTGCCTGGGGCCGTCGCGAAATCATCATCGCCGAATCGGAAATGCCTGCCCTGATGGGTCTGCGCCGCAAGTATATGGCCGAGCAACCGCTCAAGGGTGCCAAGATCCTGGGCTGCATCCACATGACCATCCAGACCGCCGTGCTGATCGAAACCCTGGTTGCCCTGGGTGCCGAGGTTCGCTGGTCGTCCTGCAACATCTTCTCGACCCAGGACCAGGCCGCTGCCGCCATCGCCGCTGCCGGCATCCCGGTCTTCGCCTGGAAAGGTGAAACCGAGCAGGAATACGAGTGGTGCCTGGAGCAGACCATCCTCAAGGATGGCGCGCCTTGGGACACCAACATGGTCCTCGACGACGGCGGCGACCTGACCGAACTGCTGCACAAGAAGTACCCGCAGGTCCTGGACAAGGTCCACGGCGTCACCGAGGAAACCACCACCGGCGTCCACCGCCTGCTGGACATGCTGGCCAAGGGCGAGCTGAAGATCCCGGCGATCAACGTCAACGACTCGGTCACCAAGAGCAAGAACGACAACAAGTACGGCTGCCGTCACAGCCTGAACGATGCCATCAAGCGCGGTACCGACCACCTGCTGTCCGGCAAGCAGGCCCTGGTGATCGGCTACGGCGACGTGGGCAAGGGCTCGGCCCAGTCCCTGCGTCAGGAAGGCATGATCGTCAAGGTCACCGAAGTCGACCCGATCTGCGCCATGCAGGCCTGCATGGACGGTTTCGAAGTGGTTTCGCCGTTCATCGACGGGATCAACAACGGCACCGAAGCCAGCATCGACAAGGCCCTGCTGGGCAAGATCGACCTGATCGTCACCACCACCGGTAACGTCAACGTCTGCGATGCGAACATGCTCAAGGCCCTGAAGAAGCGCGCCGTGGTCTGCAACATCGGTCACTTCGACAACGAAATCGACACCGCCTTCATGCGCAAGAACTGGGCATGGGAAGAAGTGAAGCCGCAGGTGCACAAGATCCACCGCACCGGCCACGGCGATTTCGACCCGCAGAACGACGACTACCTGATCCTGCTGGCCGAAGGCCGCCTGGTGAACCTGGGCAACGCCACCGGTCACCCAAGCCGCATCATGGACGGTTCGTTCGCCAACCAGGTACTGGCGCAGATCTTCCTGTTCGGCCAGAAGTACGCCGACCTGTCGCCTGCCCAGAAAGCCGAGCGCCTGACCGTTGAAGTACTGCCGAAGAAACTCGACGAGGAAGTGGCCCTGGAAATGGTCCGCGGCTTCGGCGGCGTGGTCACCCAACTGACCAAGACCCAGGCCGACTACATCGGCGTGAGCGTCGAAGGTCCGTTCAAGCCGCACGCCTACCGCTACTGATCGGCCTGGTTGCCTGCTCTCCCGGCGAGAGCAGGCTGTTGTGGGAGCTGGCTTGCCGGCGATGGCAGCGCCTCGGTACTGTTGCAGAATCGAGGCCACTGCATTGCGGGCAGGCAGCTCCCACACTGGTATTCTGAGCTTCCACAGGTATTACCATGTCCCAAGATCGTCGCTACAGCTTCGAGTTCTTCCCGACCAAGACCGATGCTGGGCATGAAAAGCTGCTCGCCACTGCCCGCCAGCTGGCCAGCCACAATCCCGACTTCTTCTCCTGCACCTACGGTGCCGGCGGCTCGACCCGCGACCGCACACTCAACACCGTGCTGCAGCTCGAGAGCGAAGTAAAGATTCCTTCCGCTCCGCACCTGTCCTGCGTGGGCGACAGCAAGAACGACCTGCGCGGCCTGCTGACCCAGTACAAGGACGCCGGCATCAAGCGCATCGTCGCCCTGCGCGGCGACCTGCCCTCCGGCATGGGCATGGCCAGCGGCGAACTGCGCCACGCCAACGACCTGGTCAGCTTCATCCGTGAAGAAACCGGCAGCCATTTCCACATCGAAGTCGCCGCCTACCCGGAAATGCACCCGCAGGCGCGCAATTTCGAAGACGACATCCAGCATTTCGTGCGCAAGGCCAACGCCGGTGCCGACAGTGCGATCACCCAGTACTTCTTCAACGCCGACAGCTACTTCTACTTCGTCGACCGCGTACGGGCACTGGGGGTGAACATCCCGATCGTGCCGGGCATCATGCCGATCACCAACTACAGCAAGCTGGCACGCTTCTCCGACGCCTGCGGCGCGGAAATCCCACGCTGGGTCCGCAAGCAGCTGGAAGCCTACGGCGATGACAGCCAGAGCATCCAGGCCTTCGGCGAGCAGGTGGTCACCCAGATGTGCGAACGCCTGCTGCAAGGCGGCGCGCCGGGTCTGCATTTCTATACCCTGAACCTGGCCGAACCGAGCCTGGCGGTATGGAACAATCTCAAGCTGCCGCGCTGATCCGACAGCAAAGGCCGTGAACAAAAGGTCCTCGCGCAAGCCAGGGCCTTTTTTATTGCAACCGGAATAGCCCGGGACAGAGCCCTCACGCGGCTCTGGCTATTTACTGCGCGCCCATCGTACTCTCTGGCAATGCCCGTCATTGCCCAACTGCTGACAGCCATTGTCCTGACTTGCCTGAGCCTGACGGCCCGGGGCGAGCGACTGCGCATTGTCACCGAACCCTGGGCCCCCTATGTCTACGAGGAGAATGGCCAGGCCAAGGGCCTGGACTACGAGACCACGGCGATTGTCTTCCAGCGCCTGGGGATCGAGGTGGAGTGGCAGTTCCTGCCCTGGAAACGTTGCCTGGCGATGCTCGAACAGGGCCAGGCCGACGGCGCCCTGGATATCTTTCACAGCAGCCAGCGCGACGACAAACTGCTGTATCCCGACGAGGCACTTTCCGAAGTGGAGTTCGTGCTCTTCTACGCCAAGGCCCATCCCCATCCGTTCAGCAGCCTGGATGATCTGCGCGGGCTGACCGTAGGCGTCTCGCCGGGCTATCAGTACAGTCCGCAATTCAACGAATCGCGCCTGTTCCGACACGAACCGGCCCCCAGCCATGAGTCCAACTTCGGCAAGCTGGCCCTGGGGCGCATCGACCTGGTGATCACCGACCGCCGCGTCGGTCAGCATGTGCTCAACGAATTGAACCTGCAGGAGCAGATCGCCCAGTACCCGAGCGTGATCAGCCGCAATCGGCAATACCTGGCCCTGCGTCGCAACGCCGGCATGGACCTGCTGATGCAGCGCTTCAACGCCGAACTCAAGCGGTTCAAGCGCGAACCGGCCTATGCCGAACTCAACGCCCGCTATGCCGGCGCGCCCGGCGCCGGGAAAAAGCAGTGAACCGTTGAGCAGCAGGAACGCGGCACAGGCCGATTGCTCTGTTATACTCCGGCGTTCCCGCCAGGCTTACGCCCGGACGCTCGACCTTGCATCAGGTATTCCGACACAGTGACCTGCGCCGCCAAAGAGCCAGCGCGCGCCGTGCGTAGAGCCTCAAGATCCAGCATTACCGGACGGGATTGCGTCCTCCAGGACCGGACAGGAAAACGCCGCACACGCTGCCGGCCGCTTTCGTTCAGCTCCCAGATGCCATTCGCGCCAGGCAAGATTCCCATCGGGCTTTGCCCTAACTGAACAGGATTACTCATGTCCTTTGCTTCCCTCGGTCTCTCCGAGGCTTTGGTCGGCGCCATCGAGGCCGCCGGCTATACCGAGCCTACTCCGGTGCAACAGCGGGCCATTCCCGCCGTGTTGCAAGGTCGCGACCTGATGGTCGCGGCACAGACAGGTACTGGTAAAACCGGCGGTTTCGCCCTCCCGATTCTGGAGCGGTTGTTCCCCAACGGTCACCCGGACAAATCCCAGCGTCACGGCCCGCGCCAACCGCGCGTACTGGTCCTGACCCCGACCCGCGAACTGGCCGCCCAGGTGCACGACAGCTTCAAGCTCTATGCCCGCGACCTGAAATTCGTCAGCGCCTGCATTTTCGGCGGTGTCGGCATGAACCCGCAGATCCAGGCCATGGCCCGTGGCGTCGACGTGCTCGTCGCTTGCCCGGGGCGCCTGCTGGACCTGGCCGGGCAAGGCAGCGTCGACCTGTCTCACGTGGAAATCCTCGTGCTGGACGAAGCCGACCGCATGCTCGACATGGGCTTCGTCCATGACGTGAAGAAAGTTCTCGCACGGCTGCCGGCCAAGCGGCAGAACCTGCTGTTCTCGGCGACCTTCTCCAAGGACATCACCGACCTGGCGAGCAAGCTGCTGCACAACCCGGAGCGCATCGAGGTGACGCCACCGAACACCACGGTCGAGCGTATCGAGCAGCGTGTGTTCCGCCTGGCCGCCAGCCACAAGCGCGCCCTGCTGGCCCACCTGATCACCACCGGCGCCTGGGAACAGGTGCTGGTGTTCACCCGCACCAAGCACGGTGCCAACCGCCTGGCCGAGTACCTGGACAAGCACGGCCTGACCGCCGCGGCGATCCACGGCAACAAGAGCCAGAACGCCCGCACCAAGGCCCTGGCAGACTTCAAGGCGGGCGAGATCCGCATCCTGGTCGCCACCGATATCGCCGCCCGCGGCCTGGATATCGACCAGTTGCCGCACGTGGTCAACTTCGAGCTGCCGAACGTCGATGAAGACTACGTCCACCGCATCGGTCGTACCGGCCGTGCCGGTCGCTCGGGCGAGGCGATTTCCCTGGTCGCCCCGGACGAAGAGAAACTGCTGAAAAGCATCGAGCGCATGACCCGGCAGAAAATCGCCGACGGCGACCTGATGGGCTTCGACGCCAGCGCCGTGGAAGCGGAAAAACCGGAAGTACGCGAGCGTCCGGAAGGCCGCAACCCGCGCAACGCGCGTGCTCCCCGTGGCGACGGCGCCAACGGCGGTGGCAGCGGTAGCGGTCGCAAGGACAAGGGCAAGGACAAGGGCGGCAAGGAGAAGCCGGCGAACAGCGGTCGCGGCGAGCGTCCGGCCCGTGAGCAGAAGCCTCGCGAGCAGCAGCAACAGCGCCAGATCCCGCGTCCGGCACCGGACCGCGACCCGGAAGAGTTTCTCGATGACGACGTGGACAACTTCGGCAACCGTGTCGACTACGTGCCACAGGCCGCCAAGCCCCAGGGTCATGGTCGCCGTCCCGGCGGTGCCGGACAAGGCGCAGCCCGTGGCGGTGCAGCCCAGGGCCAGGGTCGGCAGAATGGCCAGCGCGGCAGCAACGGCACCGGTGCAGGCGCGGGCGCCCAGAAGCGTACTGGCCGTAATGGCGCAGCGCGGGATGGCCAGCCACGTCGCGACGACTCGCGCAACCGTCGTCCGGCCCGGGACGACCAGTCGTTCCGCCAGGAGCCGGCGGTGAAAAGCCCTCGTGAGAACCAGCCGAAGATCATGCACAAGGAGTCGAAGATCGATCGCTCCCTGACGCCTGAGCAACTGGACCAGTTGCCGAACCGCCCACGCGGCGAGAAACCGGCGTTGCTGACCCGCAATCGCTGAGTATTCCCTCGGCAATGAAAAACGCCCCCGGTTCGTGAGAACCGGGGGCGTTTTTCATTGTGGCCGGCTTCCCCTGCAGGAGTAGGGTTTGCCCGCCAAGCCATGCCCATCGGGCCCCTTCGCGAACAAGCGCTGCTCCTACAGGAAAAGTATTACTTGGCCTTTACGCCTTCGAACGAGATGTCCAGGTCCAGAGTCTGGGAGGATGGGCCTGGGCCCTTGATGCCGAAATCGTTCAGGTTGAGGGTGGTGGTACCGTTGAAGCCGGCACGGTAGCCGCCCCATGGGTCCTTGCCTTCACCGTTGAAGGTGGCCTTGAAGGTCACCGGCTTGGTCACGCCGTGCAGGGTCAGGTCACCGGTCACGTCAGCGGTTTTCTCGCCAGTGGATTTGACGCTGGTGGAGACGAACTTGGCTTCCGGATACTTGGCAACGTCCAGGAAGTCCTTGCTGGCGATGTGCTTGTCACGCTCGGCGTGGTTGGAGAACAGGCTGGCGGTCTTCAGCTCGACCTCGATCTTGCTCGCTTCAGGCGCCTTGGCGTCGAAGCTGAACTTGCCGCTCCAGTCCTTGAAGGTGCCGTGTACGAAGCTGTAGCCCAGGTGGCTGATCTTCCAGTCGATGAAGGCGTGCTGGCCTTCCTTGTCGATCACGTAGTCAGCGGCCATCGCCTGACCGGCAGTGAACAGTGCGGTACCGATTGCCAGGGCGGCGAGAGTCTTTTTCAACATGCTTCTATTCCTTTTGAGTCGAGGTTGAACATCAGGCTTTGCGACCCAGCATGCGGGTCAGCGTCGCATCACGATCGATAAAGTGGTGTTTCAGCGCAGCCAGGCCATGGAGAACGGCAAAGATCACCACGGTCCAGGCCAGGTACAGGTGCACCGTGCCAGCCACATCCGCCTGGTCGGGGATGCTGGAAATCCAGGCCGGCACGTCGAACAGATTGAACACCGGAATCCCGACACCTTCTGCGGTGGAAATCAGGTACCCGGAGAACATCAGGGCGAAAAGGCCCAGATAGAGGAACGCATGGCCGAACTTGGCGCCCAGGCGGGTCAGGCGGCCATGATTGGACGGTGCCGGCGGCGGCGGGCTGATGAAACGCCAGGCCAGCCGTACGACCATCACCGCGAACAGGGTCAAGCCGATACTTTTATGCAGGTCCGGAGCGGCCTTGCGGTACTCGCTGTAGTAGTCGAGACCGACCATCCACAAGCCCAGCGCGAAAAGGCCGAAGACCACCAGAGCCACGCCCCAATGCAGGAGCATGCTGACTGCGCCGTAGCGGGAAGATGAATTACGTAGCTGCATGGCCGAGAGATCCTGTAAGTACTGCGCCCAAGACTAATGGTTTACCTATCGAATTAAAGCGAAAAATTTTGCTTTGAAATATCGAGAAATACGATCATAAGTCTGGAACGAGCGGGTTAAGAAAATATTAAGGTCGCCGCCTATCCGGAACACCCCGGCGGGCGACTTTATTCGAGGCACCGGAGGATAATCGTTGCAACCGCTGCAGGCCTCGTCGCCCGGACACTTCGCCGGTGGCGAGGCCGTTGAATGACCGGCACGGGTTGTCCCGTAGCCCGGCATTGCATAGGCTTGCGCGATTGTTGGCCCGCGCCTGTCGCAAGGTGCCCGTGGGAGAGTGGAAATGAGCCTGAACAACCAGTGGATGCAACGCGATCTCGCGGTGCTGTGGCATCCCTGCACCCAGATGAAAGATCACGAGCAACTGCCGATGATCCCCATCAAGCGCGGCGAAGGCGTGTGGCTGGAGGATTTCGACGGCAAGCGCTACCTCGATGCCGTCAGCTCCTGGTGGGTCAACGTGTTCGGCCACTGCAACCCGCGCATCAACCAGCGCATCAAGGACCAGGTCGACCAGCTGGAGCACGTGATCCTCGCCGGTTTCAGCCACCAGCCGGTGATCGAGCTGTCCGAGCGCCTGGTGAAGATGACCCCCGAAGGCCTGACCCGCTGCTTCTATGCCGATAACGGTTCGTCCTGCATCGAAGTCGCGCTGAAGATGAGCTTTCATTACTGGCTCAACCGCGGCCAGCCGCAGAAGAAACGCTACATCACCCTGACCAACAGCTACCACGGCGAGACCGTGGCGGCGATGTCGGTAGGCGACGTGCCGCTGTTCACCGAGACCTACAAGGCCCTGCTGCTGGACACCATCAAGGTGCCGAGCCCGGACTGCTACATGCGTGCGCAGGGCATGAGCTGGGAAGAGCATTCGCGCAACCTGTTCCAGGTCATGGAACAGACCCTGGCGGAGAATCACCAGAGCGTCGCCGCAGTGATCGTCGAACCGCTGATCCAGGGAGCCGGCGGCATGCGCATGTACCATCCGGTGTACCTCAAGCTGCTGCGCGAGGCCTGCGACCGCTACGGCGTACACCTGATCCACGATGAAATCGCCGTGGGCTTCGGCCGCACCGGCACGATGTTCGCCTGCGAACAGGCCGGTATCCGTCCGGACTTCCTCTGCCTGTCCAAGGCGCTCACCGGCGGCTACCTGCCCCTGGCGGCGTGCCTGACCACCGAGGACGTCTACGGCGCCTTCTACGACGACTATCCGACCCTGCGCGCGTTCCTCCACTCCCACAGCTACACCGGCAACCCGCTGGCCTGTGCGGCGGCGCTGGCGACCCTGGATATCTTCGAGCAGGACAACGTCATCGAGAACAACCGGACCCTGGCCCAACGGATGGCCAGTTCCACCGCGCACCTGGCGGATCACCCGCACGTTGCCGAAGTGCGCCAGACCGGCATGGCCCTGGCGATCGAGATGGTCCAGGACAAGGCCAGCAAGGCCGCCTACCCGTGGCAGGAGCGCCGTGGCCTCAAGGTGTTCCAGCATGCCCTGGAGCGCGGCGCCCTGCTGCGGCCGCTGGGCAACGTGGTGTACTTCCTGCCACCCTACGTGATCACGCCGGAACAGATCGACTTCCTCGCCGAAGTGGCCAGCGAGGGGATCGACATTGCCACCCGCAGCGCGGTCAGCGTGACGGTGCCGGAAAACTTCCATCCGGACTTCCGTGATCCGGGCTAACCCCACAGAAGCCAAGCGGGCGCGCGCGACCCATTCGCGGCAGTGCGGCGCCCCGGCAACCCATCATTCCGATATCCAGAGATACACCATGAGACTGTCCCGCTTCTTTATCGACGCCCCTCTGAGCCTCGGCGAACACGAACTGCCTGAGGCCCAGGCCCACTACATCGGCCGCGTACTGCGCATGGCCGAAGGGGACGCGCTGCAGGTATTCGACGGCTCCGGCCACGAATTCCTCGGTACCCTGCTGGAAGTCGGCAAGAAGCACGTGCGTGTGCAACTGACCGAAAGCTTCGCCGGCCAACCGGACTCGCCGCTGCACATCCACCTCGGCCAGGGCCTGTCCCGGGGCGAACGGATGGATTGGGCGATCCAGAAAGCCACCGAGCTGGGCGTCAGCGAAATCACCCCGATCGTCAGCGAGCGCTGTGAAGTCCGCCTCAAGGACGAGCGCGCCGACAAGCGCCTGGCCCACTGGCGGCAGATCGCGATCAGTGCCTGTGAACAGTGCGGCCGCTCCACCCTGCCGGTGATCCACCCGCCGCTGCCGCTGGGTGAATGGCTGAAACAGGCCCAGGCCGAACTGAAACTGGTGCTGCACCCGGTGGCCGAACCGCTGACCAGCCATCCCAGGCCGGCCAGCCTGGCCTTTCTGATCGGCCCTGAAGGCGGTTTGTCCGACGCCGAAGTCGAGCAGGCGGCCAAGGCCGGCTACCTGCCCGCACGCCTCGGTCCGCGGGTGCTGCGCACCGAGACCGCACCGGTGGTGGCCCTGGCGGTGGCCCAGCAGCTGTGGGGCGATTTCTGACGCATCAGATCACGTACCAGAAGATCGCCACGAAATGCAGGGCACTGCCGGCGATCACGAACAGGTGCCAGATCCCGTGGGAATGCCGTAGCCGGTGATCCAGGGCGAAGAAGATGATGCCCAGGGTGTATAGCGCCCCGCCCGTGGCCAGCCAGATGAACCCGGCCATGCCCAGGGCCGCCAGCAGCGGCCTGATCGCCACCAGCACGATCCAGCCCATCACCGCATAGATCACGATCGACAGGATCCGCGCCTCCGAGCGCGGCTTGATCTCCTGCAACATGCCGATCACCGCCAGCCCCCAGACGATGCCGAACAACGTCCAACCCCATGGTCCGCGCAGAGTGACCAGGCAGAACGGCGTGTAGCTGCCGGCGATCAGCAGGTAGATCGACAGGTGATCGACCTTCTGCATGATCACCTTCGCCCGCCCGCGGACGCTGTGGTACACGGTCGAGACGCTATAGAGTGCCATCAGCGTGACCCCGTAGATCGCCACGCTGACGATCTTCCACGGGCTGCCATCCAGGCTTGCCATCACCAGCAGCCAGATCGCGCCGATGCTCGCCAGTATCGCCCCCACCAGATGGGTCCAGGCGTTGAGTCGTTCCCCGTGATACATGTACCGCCCACCTCCATTGCTCAGGACACTTCATCAGGCCCGCTACGCCATGCCTGGCCCAGTCGCCCGATGCCCTGTACAGCCGCTTCCTACCTTCAAAGAGGAAACAAGCTTCCGGATTTCGCTCCATAGATTAAAAAAAAATCGCCGGCCGATACAGAAAATGGAAGGCCCCGCATCATCACCCCACGGGAGCCCGCCATGACCCGAACACTCCAGGCCTGGAACCGCGAAAAGCTGATCGAGCATTCGCTGTCCTGGATACACCGCCTCGATCGCTCCCAGGTCATCGAAGTCGATTGTGCCCTGGAGTATGCAAGACGCCGGGGCAGATCGCCCCTGGACATGACCCCGCGGGACTTCCCGCTGCCCACGGTACATGAATTGCTGCAACGGGCCGTCCTGGAAACCGAGCGGGGCCTCGGGGTATTCCTGATCACCGGATTTCCCGTGGCCGACAAGACGCCCGAGCAGGCACGCCTGCTCGCCTGGGGTATCGGCCTGCACCTGGGCGTGCCGCTGGTACAGAATCACGCAGGCGAGTTACTGGTTGATGTCCGTGACCGCCAGCAACCCCATCACCCGACCCATCGCAGCCACATCACCAGCCGCTCCATGGAGTTCCACACCGATGCCTGCGACCTGACCACCCTGCTCTGCCTGCGCCAGGCGGCCCGTGGCGGGCTGTTCCGCCTGGCCAGCCTGCGGGCCGTGCACGACCGGCTGATGCGCGAGAATCCGGCGTTGTGCCAGGCGCTCTATCAACCCCTGGCGTTCTACGACCCGACACGCGACAGCGCCAGCGACAGGCGCTTTTTTCTCTGCCCGGTATTCGCCCTGGAACACGGCGTCTTCGCCAGCCGCTTCTATCGTCAGCGCAACCTCGACTGCGAGCGCCTGCCGGGGGCACCGCGCCTGGGCAACATCGCCCGCGCCGCACTGAACGCGGTGCATGACACCGCCTGCCTGCCGGACATGTGCCTGGAACTGGAGCTGTTGCCCGGCGACCTGCAGTTTCTCAACAACCACCTGGTCTGCCATGCCCGCACCAGCTTTACCGACAGCGCGCAGCCCGGCCGCCAGCGCCACCTGCTGCGCCAGTGGCATGCCACCGCCTGCAGTCGTCCACTGCCCGAGAGCTTCCTGCCGGCCTATGGCAACGTCAGGGCCCAGGCCTTGCGCGGCGGCTATCAGGGTTGTCCGGTCGATGAGACGCTGCGGGCCTTCCAACAGCGACTGGCGGCCAGCAACGGCCTGATCGGTTGAGCGGGGGCCACTGAAAAAGCCTCAGCCAACTCTCCGGGACTTGGGCACAATCGGAGCATTCGAAAAAGAGTCCGTCCCATGTTGATCGATGAAGAACTGACCCTGAAAAAGCTCGAAGTGTTCCTGGCCTTCATGCGCACCGGCAACCTGGCCCGGGCGGCGGCCGAACTGCAGACCAGCAACGTCAGCGTGCACCGCGCCATCCACTCCCTGGAAAATGCCCTGCGTTGCCCGCTGTTCAAGCACGAGGGGCGCAACCTGACACCGCTGGAAAGCGCCTATGTGCTGGAAGAGCGGGCGCAGAAACTGATCCAGGACGTGGTCGAAAGCGTGCGCCTGACCCGTGAGGCCGCCGGCTTCTGCGCCGAACGCTTCAAGCTCGGCTCGCTCTACTCACTGACGGTGAAGACCGTGCCGCAGTTGATCATGGGCCTGAAGATCCGTCGCAGCGAGCTGAACATCGACCTCATCCTCGGCTCGAACATCGACCTGCTGTACAAGCTCAGGAACATGGAAGTGGACGCGATCCTGGTGTCGCTGGACGAAACCACCCAAGATCCGGACTGCGAACACCTGCCGCTGTTCTCCGACGATATCTTTCTCGCCACGCCCGCCGACTCGCCTTTCGCCCAACAGGCCCAGGTCGACCTGGCGGACCTGCGCGACATGACCTTCATCACCCTGACCCAGGGCTTCGCCACCCACCGCGACGGCAATCGGGTGTTCGAACAGGCGGGCTTCGAGCCCAAGGTGGCGATGCAGGTCAACGATATCTTCACCCTGCTGAGCATGGTCAGCTCCGGCGTCGGCTATGCGCTGCTGCCCGGGCGGATCGCCGCGGTGTATGAAAACCGGGTGAAACTGATTCCGCTGCAGCCGCGCTACCACCTGCAGCAGCATATCGGCGTGGTATTCCTCAAGGCCAAGGAGCGCGACCCCAACCTGCTGGCACTCCTGGCGGAGTGCCGGATGTATGCCAACCATCGCGCCTGAATCAGCCCACCAGGCCTCGCACGATGAAAAACAGCACCGACGGCCCGAGCAGGCAGCCCAGCCCGGTATGGAAGGTCGCTGTCAGCGCGCCATAGGGCACCAGCCGCCGATCCGTCGCCGCGAGCCCGGCCGTCACGCCACTGACCGTCCCGGCCAGGCCGCCGAACACCATCGCCGAACGCGGATTGTCCAGGCCCATCCAGCGCGCCGCCACTGGCGTGCCGACCATCACGATGATCGCCTTGATCAGGCCCGTGGCGATCGACAGGGCGATCACATCGGAACTGGCCCCGATCGCCGCACCGGTCACCGGCCCGACGATATAGGTCACCGCCCCGGCACCGATGGTGGTCATGCTCACCGCATCGCGATAACCGAAGGCCCAGGCCATGCTCGCGCCGACCATGAACGGCAGCACGGTGCCCAGCAACAGCGACACCGCGCCGATCAGGCCGGCCTTCCTCGCCTCGGTGGCCTGCACCTCGAAGGCGGTGGCGACGATCGCGAAGTCGCGCAACATGGCGCCGCCCATCAGGCCGATGCCGGAGAACAGCGCCATGTCGGCCAGGCCCTTCTGCCCACCGGTCAACGTGCCACCGATCCAGGCCAGGACCAGGCCGATCACGATGGCGATCGCCGAACCGTGGATGCGACCCAGGGTCAGGTGCCTGGAGAGCAGCACCGACAGCCACATCACCACCCCGACCAGCGCGAACGCGGTGATCAGCCCATTGTGCTCCAATGCTTTCTCGACGATAGCCCACATGTCAGCGACCTCCCGCGACATGGGCATCCGACAACGCCGCCGCAGGCTCGGCCGGCAACGGCTCGCCCTTGTTGGTCCGGCTGATCAGGGCGATGGTGCAACCGCACAGCAGCACCGAACCGACGGCCGCCAGCAACGCCACCGGACCGCCATGCAAGGCGGTGACCACGTTCTGGTTGGCGGCCATGGCGACCACCACCGGGATATACAGGGCGCCCCAGAAGCCGACGCCCATCTCGCACTCCTTGCTCATGCCGCCGTGCCTGTGCATCCACAGGCGGGCGCAGATCAGCAGGATCATGGCGATCCCGACCCCGCCGACATTGGACTTGACCCCCAGCAACACGCCGAGCATGTCTCCCAGAACCACACCGGCCAAGGTACAGGCCGCCAGCAGTGCCACACCGTAAATAATCATTGTTGTTATCCTCGCATCGCAGTGTCGAAGTTGTTGTTTTTGTCCTTCGAAGCAACAGCCGGTCTCTATCGGTGGCGGCATCCCTCCTCTTGCAGCAGTGCCTTGAGACTGTCCAGCCGGGCACCGTCGAAGGCGACCACGCTGCCCTGTTCGAATACCCGCCGCGCCAGGCCGGTCAACACCGCCCCCGGAGGCAGTTCGATCTGCAGCCGCACGCCGCGCTCGTAGGCGCTTTGCACAGTACCGCGCCAATCGATGAGCCGGCACATGTTGAAGGCCAGGTCATCGCGAATCTGTTCGGCAGTGCGCAGCAACCGGGCACTGCTGCCGCTGAGATAACCCAGGCACGGCGCCCGCATCGGTACCTCGGCGAATGCGGCCGCCAAGGCCTGCGCCGGCGCCTCCAGCAACGGGCAGTGGGACGGCACGCTGACCGCCAGGCGCCGGGCCACTCCGCCCTGCTTCAGCGCGGCAGCGACCGCGGCCATGGCCTCATCGCTACCAGCGATCACGCACTGGTTGTCGGCATTGATGTTCGCCAGGTAAACCGGCGTGCGCGGGCCATGGACCTGGGCCAGCAACTTATCCACAGCCGCCCGTTCCAGACCGATCAATGCGGTCATGCCATAGCCCTGTGGATAAGCCTGTTGCATGAGTTGCCCGCGCAGGCTGACCAGGCGCAGGGCATCGCTGAAATCCAGCACCCCGGCCATCACCGCCGCCGGATAGGCGCCGATCGACAGGCCGGCCACGTAGGCCGGCGGTGGACTGTTGTCCAGCAACAGCCGGGCCCCGGCCACCCCGGCAACCAGCAGGCAGAGCTGGACCGCGCGGGTCGAGGCCAGCGCCTGCGCGCTGTCCAGCAACGCCAGATCCTCGCCAAGCACCTCTGCGGCTTCACCCAGGCACTGGCGAACCACCGCCGCATCGGGCAGGCGCCGCAACATGCCGGGCTGCTGCGCACCCTGGCCGGGAAACGCCAGCAGGCTGCTCACGCCGCCAACTCCCCGGCACTCCACGGATCGGCCACCAACCGTGCACCCGCGTCGCTCTTGAGCAGCACCCGTTGCGCCGGGCCCGCCCACTCCGCCAGCGCCACCGCGCCCAGCGGGGTCTGCAACTGCAGGTCGACACGGCAGAACGGATTGTCGAGTTGCCGCAACAGCTCGGCGGCCCGGGCTCGCGACAACGCCTGCGGTGCACGCAGGATCAGGTCCAGGTCGCTCTCCGGGTGCAGGGTCGGCAAGCCGGTGGCCAGTTCAAAACCGGCGCTGCCGCTGACGCCCCAGGCCAGGCCCCGGGCATCGAGCGCCGGGCGTACATGCCGCAAGGCCTGCAAGGCCGGCCAGTCCCGCCTGGCCAGTCGGCTGTCGACCAGCGCCTCCGGGCGCACCCGACGTTCGACCAGCCGCCGCGGCATCAGCGTGGCGAAACGCTGCTCGCGCGACAACCCGCGCACGCCCACCGGCAATTGATCCGCTGCGACCAGTGCCCGCCGCACCACCACCGGCTGCCCCAGGCCCAGCGCCTCAGCCACCCAGGCCGGCGCATCCGGCGGCAATTGCGCCGGGGTCAGCCCCCAGAGCAGGTCGTGAGGGAGATAGTGGCCGTCGCTACACATCGCGACTCACCACTGTTCACGCAACAGTTGCCGGACCCGGCTCGACGCAGCCCGATTGGGCGCCCCCAGCCGTCCGCCCAGATCGGTGCCACGTTGCATCGCATCGACGATCGCGGCGCCGAGGCAATCCTGCACACAGGCCAGATCCTGCGCCGTGGGCTGCTCGATCCGCTGCACGTCGAGCACCTTCCACAGCAGCCCCAGGCTGGCATAACTGTCGATGTCATAGGCCATGGGTGGCACGCTGGCGGCCAGGGCCTCCAGGTCCTCGACACTGCGCAGGGTCACGCGCGCCGCCGAGGCCTTGCCCATGGCATGGACCATCACCCCCGGATCACGCAGGGCGATCAGGCGGTTGGCCTGGTAGCCGTGGGCGAGGAACGCCCCGGACATCGCCTTGCCCACCAGCAGGGCAATCACCGCATGCCCCGCCAGGCGGGCACGGGCGTAACTGTCGGCGGCCGCGGCCAGGGCCAGATGGATCCCCAGGGCTTCCTCACGACGCCCGTAGGCCTGGCTCGGCACATCGACAATGGCAATCAGCGCGCGCTTGTGCCCACTCGCGCTGTCGGCCTCGATCACCTCGTCCACCGCCCTCGCCAGACTCCAGCCTTCCAACAGGCCGACTTCGCCATGACGGGCGCGGACAAACCGGTTGTCCGCATCGGGTACCACCGCCAGCAGGCGTACCGGCTGGTCGCCCAGCCGGGTATCGGCGACCTTCAGCGAAGCCGGCAAGCCGGTCGCCTCGACGGCATCGCCAGCCAGGCTCTGGAACCAGTGCAAACCGCGCAGGGAACGGGTGCTCATGGGCGATCTCCTTGGAAAAGCCGGCGTACCGTGGCCGGGTCGATCTGTGGCGCGGCATCCAGTTCAGCCAGCCGCTGCAGGTACCAGCCCGCCTGCCGACTACGCTGTGTCTCGGGCAGGCCAGCCTCCAGCAAGTGCGCGACCTGCTGCCGGATCGCGGCCACGTCATCGCTTGCATAACGATCCACCAGGCCGCTGGCGAAACGCTGCTCGCCGCCGGTCAGGCTCCAGATGAAGGGCCGGTCACGGGAATCGTATTCCTCCAGCCCCGCCTCCTGTTCGATCACCTGCGGCCCATTCAGGCCCAGGCGGGCCTCGCGGGTCACCACCAGGTAACTGCACAGCGCGGCGGCGATGGACATGCCGCCAAAACAGCCGACACTGCCGGCCACCACACCGATCACCGGCTGATAGCGCCGCAGATCGACAATCGCCGCGTGGATATCGGCGATGGCCGCCAGGCCCAGGTTGGCCTCCTGCAGGCGCACGCCACCGGTTTCCAGCAGCAGCACGGCGCGGGTCGGGATGCCCTGGCGGTTGTCTTCGGCAGCCAGCTCCAGGGCACCGGCGATCTTCGCGCCGCCCACCTCGCCGAGGCTGCCGCCCTGGAAAGCGCCCTCTATGGCGGCGATGACCACCGGCAGGCCGTCGATGCTGCCCTTGGCGATCACCACCCCATCATCGGCCTGGGGTACCACGCCCTGGCGTTCGAGCCAGGGCGACATGACCCGGGCGAAGGGATCGAGCAGTTCGCGGAAACTGCCGCTGTCGAGCAAAGCCCTGGCCCGCTGCCGGGCGCCGAGTTCGACAAAACTGTGCTTGTGCAACAGAGCCTCGCTGTCAGTCATGGCCGACCTCCTCGAAACCTTGTTCCAGACGCAACCGGACCACCCCGGGCGTGGCGCCGAAATCGTGGATATCGATCGCCAGCGCCGGCGGCAGACGCCCGTCGAACAAGCGCTCGAACAGGTGCTGCCAACGCGCCGAGCTGCCATTGACCGAGGTGGTCACCTGGATCGACAGGGTGCCGGGGTGACCGGGTTCGAGCAGCACTTCCAGGTCGCCGGAACCGACACAGCCCACCAGGGCACGGCCCCGGGGCGGTTGTCCGGCGGGGAATTCGAAGGACAGTTTTTCCATCACAAGGCTTCCTGTTCGAGACGGTCGATCAGCAGGCAGGCGGCGAGCAGGTCCGCCGCGCCGCCGGGTGAAGCGTTCATCGCCAAAAGCTGTTGATCCAATTCATGCAGGCAGCGCCGGCCGGCCAGGCTGGCGCTGCCGCCGGCCTCCAGCACCGCGCGGGCGCCCTGCTGCATGGCCTGCAGGCCCGGCAGGCCGGCGCGGTAGAGCACGCAGGTGTCGGCCAGGCCGGTCATGATCGCCAGCAGCGCATCCAGCCGGGCATTCTGCTCGCCGTGACCCGCCAGGCGGCTGCGCCGCAGTTGAGGCAGGCCGAGCCGGGTGACGGCCGGGAAGCCGAGTTGCGCCTGCTCCCGGGCACCGCGGGCCCCGTAACGGCGGGCCACCTGCTGGCCGTGGCTGTTGCCGCCGGGTGCATGGCGGTCTTCCAGCAGTGCCAGGCGCGCGGCCCGCAGGGTCAGCGCTTGGGCAGAAACGCTGCCGGACTCCTGTGCCGCCGCGGCCACCAGCAGGCCCAGGGCCCAGATCGCGCCACGGTGGGTATTCACTCCGCCGGTGGTCCTGAGCATCGCCTGTTCTCCCTCGCGGCCGATACGACCCAGGGCTTCACGCAATACCAGGCCGCTGAATGCCGGGGAATGGCTGGCAATGGCGGCATCGGCCATCTCCTTGAACATCGGCCACAACGCCAGCGCCGAGGCATGCATCAGGCCCAGGTGCAGGTCGTTGTGTGCACCGCTGCCACGCCGGTCCACCAGGGCGGGCTTGGGCGACAGGTCGGCTTCGTCGATCAGCGCTTCGACGGCGAAATCCGCCAGGCGCTCGGCCAGTGACAGGGGTTGGGGCTGCAGATTGAAGGCGTGCATTTACCAGCTCCTGAAGCGTGCGGGCGGGTTGTAGAGGCCACCGGACCACTCCACCAGGTCGGCCACACTTTTGGCCGCGAGCAGTTCACGGCTGGCGTCGGTGCGGCGGATGCCCAGGTCCTCGGGCAAGGCGATCAGCCCTTCGCGCCGCAGCCGTGCCGTATCCTGCGGCTTGTGCCGCAGGCCGATGGCAGTGACCCCCGCCACGGCGGCGATCATCGCCTGGCGCTCCTCCAGGGAGCGGGCCTTGTACAGGTAGGCGATCCCCTCCTCGGTCAGCAGGTGGGTGACGTCGTCGCCGTAAATCATGATCGGTGCCAGCGGCATGCCGCTTTTCCTCGCCACCTCGACGGCATCGAGGGTTTCGACGAACGTCGGCTTGCCGCCCTCCTGGAAGGTCTCGACCATCTGCACCACCAGTTTCCTGCCGCGTTCGAGCAGCGCCTGGGGCGCATCGCCGCGGTCCAGGCGCATATCGAGCCAGGCCGGGGTGCCATGCCGCCGACCGCGCGGATCGTGGCCCATGTTCGGTGCCCCGCCGAAACCGGCCAGGCGCCCGCGGGTGACGGTGGAGGAATGACCGTCGCCGTCGACCTGCAGGGTCGCGCCGATGAACAGATCCACCGCGTACTGCCCGGCCAGTTGGCAGACCATCCGGTTCGAGCGCAACGAGCCGTCGCGCCCGGTGAAGAACACGTCCGGCCGGGCGGCGATGTAGTTCTCCATGCCCAGTTCGGTACCGAAGCAATGCACGCTGTCGACCCAGCCGCTTTCGATCGCCGGAATCAGCGTCGGGTGCGGGTTGAGCGTCCAGTTGCGGCAGATCTTGCCCTTCAGGCCCAGGGACTCGCCGTAGGTCGGCAGGATCAGTTCGATGGCGGCGGTGTTGAAGCCGATCCCGTGGTTGAGCGACTGCACGTTGTGTTTTTCGTAGATCCCGCGGATCGCCATCATCGCCATCAGCACATGCACCGGCTTGATATGCCGCGGGTCGCGGGTGAACAGCGGTTCGATATAGAACGGCCGGTCGGCCACCACCACGAAATCGACCCATGACGCGGGAATGTCCACCCGCGGCAACTCGCTGACATCGTCGACCAGTTGGTTGACCTGGACGATCACGATGCCGTCGCTGAACGCCGCCGGCTCGATCAGCGCCGGGGTGTCTTCGGTGCTGGGGCCGGTGTAGATGTTGCCGGCGCGGTCGGCCATGAAGCCGGCGCTGAGCACCACGTTGGGAATCAGGTCCACCACCAGCCGCGCGTAGAGTTCGATATAGGTGTGGATCGCACCGATTTCCAGCAGGCCGTCCTCCAGCAACTGGCTGATACGCAGGCTCTGGGTGCCGGCGAAGGAGAAGTCCAGCTTGCGGGCGATACCGCGCTCGAACAGGTCCAGGTGCTCGGCACGTCCGACGCTGGGCATGATCATGTGCAAGTCGTGAAGCCGGGCCGGATCGGCCTTGGCCAGGGAACGCGAGAGAAAATCCGCCTGCTTCTGGTTGTTGCCCTCCAGCACCACCCGGTCGCCGGGCATGATCAGGGCTTGCAGGGCGGCGACGATCTGCTCGGTCGGCAACACCACGCCATCGGCGAGGGCCCGCACCTGTTCGAGACGACGCTGCTTCTCGGCGCGGCGCCGCGTCCAGCGCGAGTCGGGGGAATTGGGGGCTGTCATGCTCACTCCAGGGGTTCGCTGTCGTGGCTAGACAGTAGGAGCGATCGGACAGGGCATCAATCAAGCCCGGCGACTGATTGTTACGCCAAGGTTAATGATTTGACGCGGGGGTGGGTGGCAGTGTCGTCGTGGTGAATGGGCGAGTGTTACTGGAGTAGCAGGTCCGACGCTTTCGCGGGCAAGCCCGGCTCCTACCGAGCGTCGTCGGGATACCGATGCCAGCCACCCTCCTGTAGGCGCGTGGCTGGCCCGCGAAGGGGCCATCAGCCGCACGAAACGATCTCAGGCCAGCCCCGACTCCAGTACCAGGCGTTCCAGCCCCGGCAGGTCCGGGATCTTCGCCACCAGCTCGCCGACCTGTACCGCGGCCTTCTCCAGGCGGCACAGTGGCACGTCGACGAAACTCAATTGGCTGTCGAGCTTGTACGAACGCGGGATGCCCTGGATCACCAGGGCGATGAAACGCAGCTCCGGGCGCCCGCCGAGGGTGTTGAGGACCACGATCCGGGCACGCTCGCCCACGGCGATCGCGCCGCCACAAGCCGCCTCGAAGCTGATCAGCGGCAACTGGCGGTCGCGCCAGGTCACCTGGCGCAGGTACCACGGCGGCGCATCGCTGGCCGGCTCGCCGCGCTGGAAGTCGATCAGTTCGGCCACCGCCACGTTCGGCAACAACAGGTAGCGATCGGCCAGGGGCAGCATCAACCCGGTCAGGCTGCTGGCACGGTGTTCATGCATGGGCATGGCTCCAATGGGCGATGCTCTCCAGCAGCACCGATTCCTGGTACGGCTTGCCCAGGTAGTCGTTGACGCCGATCGCCATGGCCCGGTCGCGGTGTTTCTGGCCGGTACGGGAAGTGATCATGATGATCGGCAGGTCCTTCAGGCGTGGGTCGTTGCGCACCCGGGTCGCGACCTCGAAGCCGTCCATGCGCGGCATCTCGATGTCCAGCAGCATCAGGTCCGGGGTGTGCTCCTGCAACAGGGCCATTGCGTCGACACCGTCCTTCGCGGTCAGCACGTTCATGCCGTTGCGCTCCAGCAGGCGGCTGGTGACCTTGCGCACCGTGACCGAGTCGTCCACCACCAGCACCAGCCGTGGCCGCAGCGGTGTGAAGTCGCCCGCCAGGTCGCTCAGCGCCCGCGGTACCGGCACCCAGGCCTGGGACGTGCGGACATGGGCCAGCAGGTCGAGAATCAGCACCACCCGGCCATCACCGAGAATGGTCGCCCCCGAGAGCCCCGACACCGCGGCGAACTGCGGCCCCAGGCTTTTCACCACGATCTCGCGGGTGCCGGCCAGGCTGTCGACCTGCAACGCCACCCGCTGCTCGTTGCAATGCACCAGCAGCAGCGGCAGCGGTTGGCTCAGCCCCAACAGCCTGGGCTTGCTGACGGTTTTCAGCAGTTCGCCCAGGTAACGCAATTCGTAGGTCTGCCCGGCGTACTCGTAGCGCGGCGGATTGAGCTGGTAATAGCCTTCCAGTTCGCTGGGGAGCACCCGCACCAGGCCCTCGACGGTGTTCAACGGCACCGCGTACTGCTCATCACCACACTGCACCATCAGCGCCCGGTTCACCGAGACGCTGAACGGCAGGCGAATCTGGAAGTGCACGCCCTGGCCCTTGATCGAGTCGATGGTCATGGTCCCGCCCAACTGCCGCACTTCCTCATGGACCACGTCCATGCCGACACCACGCCCGGAAATCTGGGTGATGCGTTCGGCGGTGGAGAAGCCCGGCTGAAGGATGAACTGCAACACGTCGCGGTCGCTGATCGGCGTGTCCTCCTCGATCATTCCGCGCTTGATCGCCTTGCGCCGCACCGCGTCGAGCGGGACCCCGGCGCCGTCGTCATGGATATCGAAAACGATATCACCGCCTTCATGGGACAGGTCGAGGGTGATCCGCCCCTGCTCCGGCTTGCCGGCCGCACGCCGTACTTCGGTGCTTTCCAGGCCGTGGTCGACGGCGTTACGCAGCATGTGTTCCAGCGGCGCGACCATGCGTTCGAGCACATTGCGGTCGACCTCGCCCTCGGCATTGCCGACGATGAAATCGACGTCCTTGCCCAGTTCCGCCGCGACCTGCCGTACCACCCGCTTCAGCCGCGGCACCATGCGCTCGAACGGCACCATGCGCGTGCGCATCAGGCCTTCCTGCAATTGGGTGTTGACCCGGGCCTGCTGCAACAGCAGGTTCTCGGCGTCCTGGTTGCGACCGGCCAGGGTCTCCTTGAGATCCAGCAAATCGGACGCCGATTCGAACAGGGCGCGGGACAGCTGCTGCAACTGCGAGTGGCGGTCCATCTCCAGCGGGTCGAATTCCTCGTAACCCAGGCGCTCGGCCTCCACCTGCTGGCGGCTGAGAATCCGCCCCTGGGTCTCGGTGTCGAGCCGACGCAACTGGTCGCGCATCCGCTCGATGGTGGTTTCCATTTCGTTGAGCGCGATCTTGGCGTCATTCACCTGCTGCTCGATGCGCCCACGGAAAATCGACGTCTCGCCCGCCAGGTTGACCAAATCCTCCAGCAGATCGGCGGACACCTTGACCATGTCCTGGGGCGGGCGCTCAGCCTCCGGCTCGCTCTTGAGCGGCGCCGGCGGCTCCGCCACCGCTGGCGGTTCGAGCGGAGGCTGCCGGCCAAACGCCTGGATCTCGGCGATCAGGGCATCGGCCGGTGACACCGGCTGCTCGGCCCGCACCGCATCGAGCATCTGTGCCAGACGGTCATGAGCGCTCTGCAACAGGTCGAACAGCCTGTCACCAGGCTGCAGCAGCAGGGTCGACACGCCTTCGTAGAGAAACTCCAGCTCGTGGGCCAGGTCGCCAATGGGGGCGATCTCGACCATTCGCGCACCGCCCTTGAGGGTGTGCAGGTCGCGCAGCAGGTTTTCCACTTCCTGGCGGCTCGACGGCTCGGCGCGCCAGCGTTGCAACGCCGCGCCGGAGCTCTCGATGATGTCGAAACCTTCCTCGAGAAAAACCTCGAGCAGTTCCGGATCTCCACCGGTCGCGGGCGGCTCGACCGATACCGGCGCCAGCGGCTCGGCACCCTGCTGGCGGAACGCCTGGAGGCTGTCGATCAACCGCGCCGGATCGCTCAGCGGCTGCTGCTCCTGCAACTGCTCGAGCATGACGGCCAGTTGGTCATGGCTCTTCTGCAACAGCAACGCCAGTGGCGGCGAATGGCTGAAGCGCCGGTCCAGCAGCCCCTCGTAGAGGTTCTCCAGCTCATGGGCCAGGTCGCCGACCGGACCGACCTCGGCCATCCGCGCGCCCCCCTTGAGGGTATGCAGGTCACGCTGCAGGGCCAGCAGCGAGGCGCCGTTGTCCGGCTCGTCGAGCCAGCGCTGCAACGCCAGCCCGGCACTGTCGAGGATATCCGCCGCCTCTTCGAGGAAGATCGCCACGATCTCGTCGTCCAGGTCCACACGCTCCTCGAGCTGTGCCGCAGCGGTGGCCGCGCCCAGTTCGCTGATGCGTGGAGCAGCGCCACCGTCGTTCCTGATCAGCCCGGTGGCGGACGGGTCGAGTGCCTCGTCGAGCAGCTCGCGCAAGGCGCGGATCCGCACCGGCTGCGGGTTGATCGCCTGGCCGGCGGCCAGTTCGTCGAGCATGTTGATCAGCGCTTCGTGAGCCTGCTGCGCCTCATGGAAAAACCGCTCGCTGACCGCCAGGCTGCTTTCCTCGACAGCCCCGTAGATATCCAGCAGGGCTTCGCACAGCTCGTCCACCGGTTCCAGGTCGGCCAGATGCGCGCCCTGGCCGAGGGTGGTCAGTTCGTCCAGCAGGTCGTTGAGCTCCTGGCGTTCGCCAGGATGCTGCTGCCACCGCTGCAGCAGGCTTTCGGCATCCAGCAGGATATCCATGCCCTGGGCCAGGAAGCTGTTGATCAGTTGCGGGTCGCGGCGGGTGCGCTGGGCGCTGCTGGGTACGCTGAGCAGGGCTTCGAGCCGCGCCGCCAGCAATGCCTCGGCCCGGCGGATCAGTTGCGGCGCACCGTCGATGGCGACCAGCGGATCGTCCGCCAGTTGCTGCAGGCCCTGGCGAAACAGGCCTTCGGCCTCGAACAGCAGCTCGACTTCGTCCAGGTCCAGCGCCAGCAGATGGGCCTTGAACTCGCGCACCAGGTAGTAGAGCGGCGCGGCCAGCTCGGCCATCGGCAGGACGCCGGCCATGTAGGCGCTGCCCTTGAGGGTATGCAAGGCCCGTTGCAGTTCGTCGCTGACCTGCAACGGCAGGTGCTCGGCAGCCTGTTCGAGAAAGTGGTTGAGACTGTCGAGGTGGGCCTCGGCCTCGGCGCGGAAGATTTCCAGCAACTGCCGGTCAAGCGCCTCCACGTCATCCGCAGCCCCGGCGTCAGCCCCATCATCGGTGCTCGCCAGGGCATGGGCGCGGGCTGCCAACTGGTCGACATCGTCACGCTGGCGCTGGGCGCCGGCGGCGAACTCATCGACCAGTTCAGGCAGCAGGTGCAGTACTTCGTCGATCAGTTGCGGCACCTCGGGCGCGGGCTCCAGGCTGCGCTCCAGTACCCGGTTGAGCAGGTTCTCCATGGCCCAGGCCAGCTCGGCCAGCACCAGCGCGCGGACCATCCGGCCGCTGCCCTTGAGGGTGTGGAAGGCCCGGCGCAATTCGCCCAGGGCCGACTGGCCGTCGAGATCGGCGACCCAGCGTGGCAGGTAGTCACGCAGGGCATCGAGGACCTCAGCGGCTTCCTCGAGAAACACCTCACGCAATTCATCATCCACCGGCGGCTCGTCGGACGGCGGCGGCAGCAGGCTACGGGGCACCTGTCGGGCCGGCGGATTGAGTTCCGAGACCGGGGTGGCCAGCATATCGGCCAGGGACTGCACCACATGGGGGTCGTCCAGTTCCTGCAGATCCTGCATCACCAGGGCTTCGGTAGGGCTCAGCGCCTCTTCGAGCAGCGGCACCTCCAGCTCCACCGGCGCATAGCCCAGGGCGTCCAGGCTCTGCTCGACCTTGTCCAGCACCTGCTCGCCCAGGGCCTCGTGGTCTTCCGCCAGGCGTTCGAGGTAGTACTCGATGCCGCTCAGGGCATCGGCGAGACGATCGAGCTGCTGCCAGGGCGGCGAGGCCGGCTCGTCGATCAGGTGCTCGCGGATGTAGTGGTTGCAGGTTTCCAGCAGGCTCGCCGCGCGGCCCAGGGGAATCATCGACAGCGCACCCCGCACCTGGGTCAGCAGGTCGGGCAGTGGCGCCAGGCGCTCGCGGTCCCAGTTGGCATCGATGTAGTCGACGATCAGGTCCTTGGCCTGCTGCAGGCAGAGCAGCGCCTCGCGGATCACGATCTGGTGGATCAGGGTCAGGTCGGTGGTCGGCAGGCCGCTCTCTTCCCGCCCTTGCTGCTCGACCGTGCCAACCATTCCGGCCAGCGTCGCCTCGACATAGAGCAGGGCCCCGGCGACATCCATCAGCACCGCGTCATTCGGTTCGCGCTGGCCCTGGGCCAGGCCCTGGACCACCGCCAACTGGTCGATGATCACCTTGCGCGGCTGGCCGAAACCGAGCACCGCCAGGGTATCGGCGATCTGCCGCAACGGCGCCAGCAGACCGGCCAGGTCGTCGGCGTGCTGGCGATCGCTGCGCACGAACAGGTCCAGCCGCTCCTTGACCCGCACCAGCTCCTCACAGAGGGCCGAGACCACCGAGCGCATGGCGTCGCGGTCGGGGCCGGCCAGGCGCGCGCGCTCCTCGTCGACCACGCGGGTATCCGGCAACGCCTCGTCGAGGCCGTAGCGTTCCTTGAGCACGCGCATCTGCGCGGTAGGCTGCTCGGCCTTGGCCAGGTAGAACAGCAGGCTCTTGAGCAGTTCGTCCGGCGCCGCCTGGTTGATGCCCTCGATACCCTGTTCCAGCAGACGCTTGAGTTCCCGGTCGGCATCCTTGAGCAGGCTGCGCAGTGCCGGGCTGTTGCCGATCGCACCGGCGAGCATGCCTTCGACCAGCGCCGAACCGACCTCCCACAGCGGCGCCAGCGGTGCGCCCTGGCAGAGGCTTTCGAGGCGACCGAACACCTTGGCCATGTAGCCCAGGTTGGTGGCGTCGTCCTGCTCGCGCAGCAGCCCGACCAGGGCGGTCTGCAACATCTGTCGCCACTTGCGCAGCAACCCGGGCAGATCCGGCGGGGCCAGCCGGGCCAGGGCCTCGGCGTCGAGCGGCGGCAGGTCCGGCAGCAGCGGGCTGAACAGGCTGGTTTCCGAAAGCAGGCTTTCGCCACGGGCGCTGCGCAGGTCGTTGAGCAGCGGCAGCACCACCAGCGGCAGATCGCGCCGGGCGCTGTGCACGCGGTCCAGGTACAGCGGCAACTGGGTAAACGCCTGGTGCAGCAGGCTGACGGCCTCGCCAGGTTCGCTGACCCGGCCCTGCTGCAGGGCCAGCACCAGTTGTTCCATTTCCTCGGCCAACAGCGCCGCCCCATAGAACTCGACCATCTGCAGACTGCCGTGCACCTGGTGGATACAGGCCAGGCACTCGGCGATTTCCTCGGCCCCATGCTCCGGCCCGTCGAGGCCGTCCAGGGCCTGCCGGGCCTGCTTCAGGGTGTCGGCGATCTCGCCCTTGACCCACTCCAGGGCCACGTAGTCATGCTGCTGCTCGCTCATGCTCGTACTACCGGGTTTCACGCGCATCTTGCGCTTGGGGCAAGGTAAAGCCGGAGACCGAGCGCCGCAGTTGGCTGGCCATTTTCGCCAGGTTGCCAATGCTCTCGGCGGTAGCGGTCGAACCGGATGAGGTCTGGGTGGTGATCTGCTGGATCACGTTCATGGTCAGCGAAATCTGCCCCGCCGACGAAGTTTGCTGCTGGGCGGCGTTGAAGATGCTCTGGATCAGCGCGGCCAGGGTTTTCGATACCCCCTCGATTTCCTCCAGCGCCACCCCGGCATCCTGCGCCAGACGCGCTCCCCTGACCACTTCGGTGGTGGTCTGTTCCATGGAGATCACCGCCTCGTTGGTGTCGGCCTGGATCGCCCGCACCAGGGTCTCGATCTGCCGGGTCGCGGCGGACGAGCGCTCCGCCAGGCGCTGGACCTCGTCGGCGACCACCGCGAAACCGCGCCCGGCGTCGCCGGCCATGGAGGCCTGGATCGCCGCATTGAGCGCGAGGATGTTGGTCTGCTCGGCAATGTCGTCGATCAGGCTGACGATATCGCCGATCTCCTGGGAAGACTCGCCCAGGCGCTTGATGCGCTTGGCGGTGTCCTGGATCTGCTCGCGGATGTTGTCCATGCCGTGGATGGTGTTGTGCACCACCTCGTTGCCCTTGTTGGCGATTTCCACCGAGCGCTCGGCCACCGCCGAGGATTCGGCGGCGTTGGCCGACACCTGGTCGATGGACTGGGCCATGTCGCTGATCGCCGCGGACGCCTCGCTGATCTGCTGGGCCTGGTGCTCCGAGGCCTCGGCCAGTTGCATCGCGGTGGCCTGGGTTTCCTGCACGGCGGCGGCGACCTTGCCGGCGGTGAGGTTGATGGTCGCGACCAGGTCGCGCAACTGGTCCACCGAATAGTTGATCGAGTCGGCAATGGTCCCGGTGAAGTCCTCGGTCACCGAGGCGGTCACGGTCAGGTCGCCATCGGCCAGGTCCTCGATTTCATCCAGCAGGCGCATGATCGCGTGCTGATTGCGCTCATTCTTTTCCGCGGTCTCGCGCAACTGGCGGTTGGTCTCGCGAACCATCACCAGGCCGATCAGGATGATCGAGGCCAGCGCCAGCAGGCCGAGGACATAACCGCCGATGGTGTCGAGGGAACGCCCGCCCGCCAGGTTCTCGAAACCGTTGGCCAGGTGCGAGGCCTCGTCCAGCAGGGTCTGCGACAGGCTGAAGATGCTGCTGGCGGACTCACGGACCTGGAACAGCTCCGGCGAGGTTTCGAGAATCTCGTCGACCGAGCCGGAGACGAATTCGAACAGTTCGGCAATCTCGCCGAGCCGGGCCCGGGCATCCTTGTCCTCGACCTGGGAAATCTTCAGCGCGGCATTGCCCTGCAACATGCCATTGAGCACCTGGCCGAAGCGCGCCGCATCACGACCGAAGGCATCGGCCGCCTGGGACGAGGTTTCGTCGCCGGCCAGCACGGTGTTCACCGCACCGAGAATACGCTCGGCGAGCAACGACTGGCGCTGGGCCATGGCCACCTGGGCCGCCGGCGCTCCCCGCTGCAGGAGGATTTCCACGACCTTCTCGTACTCGACCTGCAACTGCGGCACGGTTTCGGCCAGGGTAGCCGCCACCTGGTGCAGGGACAGCACGGTCTGTTCACTGGCGAGGATCGCATCGGTGTTTTTCAGCAGGCTTTCCCAGTCCTGCTGCACCGCGTGCATTTCATTGCGCACGGTCGGCGGCGCGGCGGGCAGGCCGGTGGACGGGTCGCCCTTCTTCAGGTAGCCCCAGCGCTGGGCGAAGTCGTTGCGCGCATCGCTGAGCAGCTTGAACGCCGCGGCCTTGCCGGAAGCCGCCTCGGTGGCGTTCTTGGCGATACGCTGGGACAGCACGCGCAATTCGCCGGCGTGGCTGATGTACTGCTTGTCGTAGGAGGCCTGGGTGTTCAGGTAGGCGAAGTTGGCGAACAGCAACATGATGAACACGATCAGTGCGATGAACAGCACGATGATCTGTGAACGACTGCGCGAGGCCTGCTCGGGATTGCCGGTTTTGCCTTTGATCATCTCAGGCCTCTGCCTGTACTGCCATGGAAGCGGGCCCCGCGCAAGCCGGACACACGATTAGACTGCAACATCAAGAAACCCCGGAGCCTGCGCCAGGCTGAACGGGCTGAAGACCCACCAGTTGCGCCCACGTTCGAAACAGCCCTGCACGAAGGGCGCGACGACCTGTTCCGGGCGCTCGACCGAATGCAACTGCCGGCTGTCCCGGGGAAAGTGCTGCATGCCCGCCACCTCGTCCACCAGCAGGCCGGCGAACACGTCCTTGTACTCCAGCACCAGTACCCGACGCTGCTTGCGCACGGTCGACAACTCATGACCGAAGAACCCGCACAGGTCCATCAGCGGCAACAGCCGCCCGCGCAGGTTGGCAACGCCCCTGACCCAGGGCTTCACCCCCGGCAGCAGGGTGTAGCGCGGCTCATGCAGCACTTCGGCCACTTCGCCCATGGGCGCCACGTACCACTGCTCGCCGAGCCGGAAACCGATGCCGCTCCAGGTATCCTGGCGGGCTTCCTGGGACGGCAGGTCCGCCGCCAGCGCCCGACAGCGCTGGTCTATCTCCAGCAGGAGCGCAAAGGCGGTCTGCGATTCGGCCATGGCTGCCGGCCGTCAACCGGCCAGGACGTTGTTCAGGGTCTTGAGCAGGGTTTCCTCTTCGACCGGCTTGGTCAGGTAGTCCCTGGCGCCCTGGCGCGTGCCCCAGACCTTGTCGGTCTCCTGGTCCTTGGTGGTGATGATGATCACCGGGATCGCCGAGGTTTCCGGATCCTTGGTCAGTTGCCGGGTCGCCTGGAAGCCGTTGAGGCCGGGCATGACGATATCCATCAGCACCGCATCGGGCTTTTCCTGACGGGCCAGGGCCACGCCGTCGGCGCCGTTCTCGGCCTTGAGGACTTCATGACCGTGCCTTTCCAGCATGCCGGTCAGTTTGTACATTTCAGTCGGCGAATCATCGACGATCAGGATGCGTGCCATGGTGCTCCCCATTTCTTATAAAGCAGGCGGCCCGGCGGCCCCCCGTCAAAGTGCTTGTTCTACTGCAGCAAATCCCGGGACATGCGCCTTGATCGCCTCCAGCAGTTCTTCCTTGCTGAAGGGTTTGGTCAAGAACTGATCAGAACCGACGATACGTCCCTTGGCCTTGTCGAACAGGCTGTCCTTGGAGGACAGCATGATCACCGGCGTCGACTTGAACGCACTGTTGTTCTTGATCAGGGCGCAGGTCTGGTAGCCATCCAGGCGCGGCATCATGATGTCGACGAAGATGATGCCCGGATGGTGGTCGGCGATCTTGGCCAACGCCTCGAAGCCGTCGACAGCGGTGATGACTTCGCAACCGACATGCTTCAACAGCGTTTCGGCGGTACGGCGAATCGTCTTGGAGTCATCGATGACCATGACTTTCAAGGCTGTGGAATGCTGTTCCATATCTGCTCTACCATCGCCACAGCGACGCATTTTCCAGGGATGCCCGGTTTCCGGGCGCGAAACCCTTGATGCGGAAGGATTTCGTACAGGATGCGAACCTTTTTAGCACAGTCTCCCTACGCAATCCATGCGCGGCCCCCGCCCCAGCTTTTTCCTTGACCGCGAACCTCCACAGCGCCACTCTGACGCCACTTTATCAAGTCATTGCGGCCTTCACGGCCTACAGAGGATATAGCCCATGAGCGTTCGTCTCGGGATTGTCATGGACCCCATCGCGAGCATTTCCTACAAGAAGGACAGCTCGCTGGCCATGTTGCTGGCCGCCCAGGAGCGCGGCTGGACGCTGTTCTACATGGAGCAGCAGGATCTTTACCAGGACGCCGGGGTAGCCCGCGCGCGGATGAAACCGTTGAAGGTGTTCGCCAACCCCGAGCACTGGTTCGAGCTGGAAGCGGAAACCGACGCGGCCCTGAGCGAACTGGACGTGATCCTGATGCGCAAGGACCCGCCGTTCGACATGGAGTTCGTCTACTCCACCTACCTGCTGGAGCAGGCCGAACGGGCCGGCGTGCTGGTGGTGAACAAGCCCCAGAGCCTGCGCGACTGCAACGAGAAACTGTTCGCCACCCAGTTCCCCCAGTGCACGCCGCCCACCGTGGTCAGCCGCCGCGCCGACGTGCTGCGTGAATTCGCCGCCAGGCACGGCGATGTGATCCTCAAGCCGCTGGACGGCATGGGCGGCACCTCGATCTTCCGTCACCGGGTCGGCGACCCGAACCTGTCGGTGATCCTCGAAACCCTCACCGCCCTGGGCAGCCAGCAGATCATGGCCCAGGCCTACCTGCCGGCGATCAAGGACGGCGACAAGCGCATCCTGATGGTCGATGGCGAGCCGGTACCCTATTGCCTGGCACGCATCCCGGCCAGCGGCGAAACCCGCGGCAACCTGGCCGCCGGCGGTCGCGGCGAAGCCCGCCCGCTGACCGAACGCGACCGCTGGATCGCCGCCCAGGTCGGACCGACCCTGCGGGAAAAGGGCCTGCTGTTCGTAGGCCTGGATGTCATCGGCGAGCACCTGACGGAAATCAACGTCACCAGCCCGACCTGCATCCGCGAGATCGACAACGCCTTCGGCACCCGGATCGGCAGCCTGCTGATGGATGCCATTGAGCAGAAGCTCAAGAGCCGTTGATGTAGAACAGCCGAGATGGAACCAACATTGCGCTATGATGCACCGCCTCCGAAACGCGTGATGTTGGTTTTCTGGTCATGACTCTCCCCGCCGATCTGCCTCCCGAACTCTACCGCACCGGCGTGCGCCCGGCCGACAGGCTCGGCTTTACCCTGTTTCTCGCCGCGTTGATCCACCTGGCGCTGCTGCTCGGGGTGGGGTTCAGTTTCGTCGAGCCCAAGCAGGTCAGCAGAACCCTGGAAATCACCCTGGCCACCTTCAAGAGCGAGACCAGGCCGGCCAAGGCCGACTTCCTCGCCCAGGAAAACCAGCAAGGCAGCGGTACCCTGGATAAAAAGGCGATCCCGACCACCACCGAGGTCGCGCCGTTCCAGGACAACGCGGTGAACAAGGTCGCCACGCCACCGCCGGCCAAGCCGCAGGTCAGCGAAGCGACGCCCAAGGCGGCGGTCGCCACCGTCGCGCCGAAACCGAAGAAAACCGTCACCCGCCACGAAGAACCCAAGCCCGAAGCCACGCCCAGGGCCGAGACGCCGACCTTCGACAGCTCGCAGTTGTCCAGCGACATTGCCAGCCTGGAGGCGGAACTGGCCAAGGAACGCCAGCTCTATGCCAAGCGGCCCCGCATCCATCGCCTGAGCGCGGCTTCGACCATGCGCGACAAGGGCGCCTGGTACAAGGACGAGTGGCGCAAGAAGGTCGAACGGATCGGCAACCTCAACTACCCCGAGGAAGCCCGTCGCCAACAGATCTACGGCAGCCTGCGGCTGATGGTGTCGATCAACCGCGACGGTTCGCTGTACGAGGTGCTGGTGCTCGAATCGTCCGGCCAGCCGCTGCTGGACCAGGCGGCGCAGCGCATCGTCCGCCTGGCGGCGCCGTTCGCGCCGTTCACCGGCGACCTGTCGGACATCGACCGCCTGGAAATCATCCGTACCTGGCGTTTCGCCCGGGGGGACCGGCTGTCCAGCAATTGAGCGCCATCGTGCTTGTCAGTTCGGCTGCCCAACGCCACACTAGGGTTCATGAAAAACCTCACCCCGACGTACCTCAAGCATCACTTCCTGATCGCCATGCCGCATATGGCCGACCCGAACTTTGCGCAGACGGTGACCTATATCGTCGAGCACAGCGCAAACGGCGCCATGGGACTGGTGATCAACCGGCCGCAATCGCTGAACCTGGCCGATATCCTCGAACAGTTGCGCCCTGATATCGACCCGCCAGCGCTGTGCCAGCATATTCCGATCTATTCCGGCGGCCCGGTGCAGACCGATCGCGGCTTCGTCCTGCACCCGATCGGCAAGACCTACCAGGCCACCGTCGAACTCGAGGGCCTGGCGCTGTCGACTTCCCAGGACGTGCTGTTCGCCATCGCCGATGGCGTCGGCCCCGAGCGCAGCCTGATCACCCTTGGCTACGCCGGCTGGGAAGCCGGACAACTGGAGGCCGAGCTGGCCGATAACGCCTGGCTGACCTGCCCGTTCTCCCCGGAAATCCTCTTCAACACCGATAGCGAAGACCGCCTGGCCGCCGCTGCCGCGCACCTGGGCGTCAACCTCAACCTGCTGACCAGCCAGGCGGGCCACGCCTGATGGCCAATATCCGTCTGTTGCTGGGTTTCGACTACGGCACCCGGCAGATCGGCGTTGCCGTCGGCCAGATGGTCACCGGCCAGGCCCGCGAACTGTGCACCCTCAAGGCGCAGAACGGCGTGCCCGACTGGAACCAGGTCGAAGCCCTGATCAAGGAGTGGAAACCCGATGCGGTGGTGGTCGGCCTGCCCCTGAACATGGACGGCACGCCCAGCGAGATGTGCGCCCGCGCGGAAAAATTCGCCCGCCGCCTCAACGGCCGCTACAACGTGCCGTTCTTCACCCAGGACGAACGCCTGACCACCTTCGAGGCCAAGGGCGAACGCATGGCCAAGGGTGGGCACAAAGGCAGCTACCGCGACAACCCGGTGGACGCCATCGCCGCCAAACTGCTGCTGCAAAGCTGGATCGAAGAAAACCCCGTATCCCCCGAATCCTGACGGCGCCGCGCGTCGTACCGTCTCAGCCCTCGCCGCGCCTGTCGGGCGGGGCCCTTGAAGGAGCCATCATGAGCCTGCCCAATCCCGCCGAACTGATCGACCAGATGGCCGTCCGCCTCAAGGCCCATCTGCAGCAGCGAGCCATCGACAGCCCACGCTACATCGGCATCCGCACCGGCGGCGTGTGGGTCGCCCAGGCGCTGCTCAAGGCCCTGGACAGCGATTCGCCACTGGGCACCCTGGACGTTTCCTTCTACCGCGACGACTTCAGCCAGAACGGCCTGCATCCGCAGGTACGTCCGTCGGAGCTGCCGTTCGAGATCGAAGGCCAGCACCTGGTGCTGATCGACGACGTGCTGATGAGCGGCCGGACCATTCGCGCCGCCCTCAATGAACTGTTCGACTATGGCCGCCCGGCCAGCGTGACCCTGGTCTGCCTGCTGGACTTGGACGCCGCCGAGTTGCCGATCCGGCCGAATGTGGTGGGGGCAACCCTGTCCCTGGCCCCCACGGAACGGGTAAAATTGTCCGGCCCCGCGCCGCTCCAGCTCGAACTTCAAGATCTGGCCCTTCAAGCACCTTAAAAAGAGTCCTCTGCGATGACGCCTCCAGACGCCAAGCGCCCCCTGCAGCTCAATGATCAGGGCCAGCTGCGCCACTTCCTGTCACTCGATGGCCTGCCCCGCGAGCTGCTGACCGAAATCCTCGACACCGCCGACTCGTTCCTCGAGGTCGGTGCCCGGGCGGTGAAGAAAGTCCCGCTGCTGCGTGGCAAGACCGTGTGCAACGTGTTCTTCGAGAACTCCACCCGCACCCGCACCACCTTCGAACTGGCGGCCCAGCGGCTGTCGGCCGACGTGATCTCGCTGAACGTGTCGACCTCGTCGGCGAGCAAGGGCGAAACCCTGCTCGATACCCTGCGCAATCTCGAAGCCATGGCCGCCGACATGTTCGTGGTGCGCCATTCCGACTCCGGTGCCGCGCACTTCATCGCCGAACACGTCTGCCCGCAGGTGGCGATCATCAACGGCGGCGACGGCCGCCACGCCCACCCGACCCAGGGCATGCTCGACATGCTGACCATCCGTCGGCACAAGGGCGGCTTCGAGAACCTCTCGGTGGCGATCGTCGGCGACATCCTGCACTCGCGGGTCGCCCGCTCGAACATGCTCGCGCTCAAGACCCTGGGCTGCCCGGATATCCGCGTGATCGCACCCAAGACGCTGGTGCCGATCGGTATCGAGCAGTACGGCGTGAAGGTCTACACCGACATGACCGAAGGTCTCAAGGATGTCGACGTGGTGATCATGCTGCGCCTGCAGCGCGAGCGCATGACCGGCGGCCTGCTGCCCAGCGAGGGCGAGTTCTACCGCCTGTTCGGCCTGACCACCACGCGCCTGGCCGGCGCCAAGCCGGATGCCATCGTCATGCATCCGGGCCCGATCAACCGCGGCGTGGAGATCGAATCGGCGGTGGCCGACGGTCCGCGTTCGGTCATCCTCAACCAGGTTACCTACGGCATCGCCGTACGCATGGCCGTATTGTCCATGGCCATGAGCGGGCAGACTGCCCAGCGCCAATTCGAGCAGGAGAACGCCCAGTGAAGCTCAGCATTATCGGCGCCCGCGTCATTGACCCGAGCAGCGGCCTGGACCAGGTCAGCGACCTGCACCTGGAAGCCGGCCGGATCGTCGCCATCGGCACCGCACCGGCCGGTTTCGAGCCAAGCGAAAGCCTTGACGCCAAGGGCCTGGTCGCCGCCCCCGGGCTGGTCGACCTGAACGTCGCCCTGCGCGAGCCGGGCTACAGCCGCAAGGGCAGCATCGCCAGCGAAACCCGCGCCGCCGCCGCCGGCGGTGTCACCAGCCTGTGCTGCCCGCCACGGACCAAGCCGGTACTCGACACTTCGGCAGTCGCCGAACTGATCCTCGACCGTGCCCGTGAGGCCGGCAATACCAAGGTGTTCCCGATCGGTGCCCTGAGCAAGGGCCTGGAAGGCGAGCAACTGGCGGAACTGGTGGCCCTGCGTGATGCCGGCTGCGTGGCGTTCGGCAACGGCCTGAACAGCTTCCGCAACACCCGCACCCTGTGCCGGGCCCTGGAATACGCGGCCACGTTCGACCTGACGGTGGTGTTCCATTCCCAGGACCACGATCTGGCCGAAGGCGGCCTGGCCCACGAAGGCGCGACCGCCAGCTTCCTCGGCCTGCCGGGCATCCCGGAAACCGCCGAGACCGTGGCCCTGGCCCGTGACCTGCTGCTGGTCGAGCAGACCGGCGTACGCGCGCACTTCAGCCAGCTGACCAGCGCCCGCGGCGCGGCCCTGATCGCCCAGGCCCAGGCCAAGGGCCTGCGGGTTACCGCCGACGTGGCGCTGTACCAGTTGATCCTCACCGACGAAGCGCTGATCGACTTCTCCAGCCTGTACCACGTGCAACCGCCGCTGCGCACCCGCGCCGACCGCGATGGCCTGCGCGAGGCGGTGAAGTCCGGGGTCATCAGCGCCATCTCCAGTCACCACCAGCCTCACGAGCGTGACGCCAAGCTGGCACCGTTCGGCGCGACCGAGCCGGGCATCAGCAGCGTCGAACTGCTGCTGCCGCTGGCCCTGACCCTGGTGGAAGACGGCCTGCTCGACCTGCCGACCCTGCTCGCCCGACTGAGCGCTGGACCGGCCGATGCCCTGCGCCTGCCGGCGGGCAAACTGGCGGTGGGGGCCGCGGCGGACCTGGTGCTGTTCGATCCGGGCACCTCCACCGTGGCCGGCGAGCAGTGGCTGTCACGCGGCGAGAACTGCCCGTTCATCGGGCATGCACTGCCGGGGACGGTGCGTTATACGCTGATGGATGGGCGGATTACCCACCAGGCGTAAAGACCGTGGTGCCCCTTCGCGGGCAAGCCGCGCGCCTACAATTGCGCGTGTACGCAGCGCTTGTGTACAACACCGTCCTGTAGGAGCGCGGCTTGCCCGCGAAGGGAACACCGCAACCCCCAGCAGGGGTCTCACCCCCGTCCGCTGTTCCTCAGCGAAATCTGGTCATTCAACGTCCAGAAGTCATACAGCACCCCGAGCCCCAGCAGCCCGCCGGTCACCAGATACAACAGCCCGGTGATCCACTTGCCCTGGTACATGCGGTGCACACCGAAGATGCCGAGAAAGGTCAGCAACAACCAGGCGACGGTATAGTCCAGCGGACCCGGGGTAAAACGCAGATCGGCCTCGCGATCCATGCCCGGAATCAGGAACACGTCGATCAGCCAGCCGATCCCCAGCAGGCCAAACGTACAAAACCAGATCGTCCCGGTCACCGGCTTGCCGTAGTAGAAGCGATGGGAACCGGTGAAACCGAAGATCCACAGCAAATACCCGAGAAAAACGTTGTGGGTATTGGCCAGGGTGCCATCGTGCCGATAGCTGTTCATGAATGTCCTCTCCGAGCGCGATAGATAAATTTTTCGTCTTTTTTTGTGACTTTTTTACTGTCTCAAAACATGTAACAGAGTCTTGCTGAAAATCGCTGAAAGCCTTGCCGCACCTGGCTTGCGCGTGACCCATGGGTCTCTTTTCGGCGGCGCAGAGCGCTTTTGCCTCCTGTATAGAGTCGACAAACGGCCTCGGAAAGACCTGCAAGCTGTTATAAAGTTGCGCGCTAAATCCATATGAGCCTTGCCTAATGCGACCATTTTTCAAGACATGGCTGACCATTTGCCTTTTGATGCCACTGGCCGCCCACGCCACCAATCGTGAGCAACGTCTTCCCAATATCGACGGCCACACTGCAAAGTCACCTGCAGCTGTCGCCAAAATTTCCGAGATCAGTGCTCCTGGCAGCAAACACCCTGGCAGGCATAACAGCCACGGTAAAGTGAAACAGGCCGAGCTCACCGCAGCCGTTGCCGGTGCACCGAACAGCAAGCAGAGCAGCGCCGCCCTGAGCCGCGCGGTGAATGTGCTGGGCACTCCCTATCGCTGGGGCGGCAGCAGCCCGAGCAAGGGCTTCGACTGCAGCGGGCTGGTCAAGTACGCCTATAACGGTGTCGCCGCCAGCGACCTGCCCCGCACCTCCAACGCCATGGCCTCCGGTCACGGCCAGAAGGTCGATCGCAAGGACCTGAAGCCGGGTGACCTGCTGTTCTTCAACATCAAGAGCCGCAAGGTCAACCACGTTGCCATCTACCTGGGCAACGACCGCTTCATCCATGCCCCGCGTCGCGGCAAGTCGGTGACCATCGACACCCTGAAGAAGCCCTACTGGGCCAGCCACTACGCAGTCGCCAAGCGGGTGATCGCGAAGGAACAGACCGGCCACATGCGGGTCGTCCAGCGCTGAGCCTGAAGCCCTGCGCGCCAGCCAGGGCATGACCGATCAGACAACGCTGCTCTAGAAGTTGTCGGGAATCTTCGCCTTCTCGCGGGCACTGTCGCGGGCGATCAGGCCCTTGGCCAGCAGATCCTTGAGGCACATGTCCAGCGTCTGCATGCCCAGGGAGCCGCCGGTCTGGATCGACGAGTACATCTGCGCCACCTTGTCCTCGCGGATCAGGTTGCGAATCGCCGGGGTGCCCAGCATGATTTCGTGGGCCGCCACCCGGCCGCCGCCGATCTTTTTCAGCAGGCTCTGGGAAATCACCGCCTGCAACGACTCGGAGAGCATCGAGCGGACCATGGATTTCTCCTCCGCCGGGAACACGTCGACCACCCGGTCGATGGTCTTCGCCGCCGAGGTGGTGTGCAGGGTGCCGAACACCAGGTGCCCGGTTTCCGCGGCGGTCAGCGCCAGGCGGATGGTTTCCAGGTCGCGCATCTCGCCCACCAGGATCACGTCCGGGTCTTCACGCAGGGCCGAGCGCAGGGCCGCGGAGAAGCTCTGGGTATCGCGGTGCACCTCACGCTGGTTGACCAGGCATTTCTTCGATTCGTGGACGAACTCGATCGGGTCCTCGATGGTGAGGATATGGTGGTGCCGGTTGTTGTTCAGGTGATCGATCATCGCCGCCAGGGTGGTCGACTTGCCCGAGCCGGTCGGCCCGGTCACCAGCACCAGGCCACGGGGCACCTCGGTGATCTTGCGGAACACCTCGCCCATGCCCAGGTCGTCCATGGTCAGGACTTTCGACGGAATGGTACGGAATACCGCCCCCGCGCCACGGTTCTGGTTGAAGGCATTGACCCGGAAGCGCGCCACCCCCGGCACTTCGAAGGAGAAGTCGGTTTCCAGAAACTCCTCGTAGTCCTGGCGCTGGCGGTCATTCATGATGTCATAGATCAGATCATGGACCTGCTTGTGGTCCAGCGCCGGCAGGTTGATCCGGCGCACGTCGCCATCGACCCGGATCATCGGTGGCAACCCGGCCGAGAGATGCAAGTCCGACGCGCCCTGTTTGGCGCTAAAGGCCAGCAGCTCGGTGATATCCATGAGACTCCCCAATACAGGTAGAATGCCGCAGACTTTTGAACTGCGGGCGAGATTGAATGACCACGATAGCAGACAACATTGCCTCCGTTGCAGCCCGTATCCGCGCCGCCGCCCTGGCCGCAGGCCGCGATGCCGCCGACGTCCACCTGCTCGCCGTGAGCAAGACCAAGCCCGCCGCCGCCATTCGCGAAGCCCATGCCGCAGGCGTCAGGGACTTCGGCGAGAACTACCTGCAGGAAGCCCTCGGCAAACAGGCCGAATTGACCGACCTGCCCTTGAGTTGGCACTTTATCGGCCCCATTCAATCGAACAAGACTCGAGCCATTGCCGAGCATTTCGACTGGGTGCATTCCGTGGATCGCCTGAAAATCGCACAACGCCTGTCCGAACAACGTCCGGCCGGCCTGCCACCACTGAATATCTGCATTCAGGTCAACGTCAGCGGCGAGGCCAGCAAATCCGGATGCACTCCGGCCGACCTGCCGGCCCTGGCCGCCGCCATCGGCCAACTGCCGAACCTGGTGCTGCGCGGCCTGATGGCGATCCCCGAACCCACCGAAGAGCGTGCCGCACAAGACGCCGCGTTCGCCACCGTGCGAACCTTGCAGAACAGCCTCGACCTGCCGCTCGACACACTTTCCATGGGCATGAGCCACGACCTCGAGTCGGCCATTGCCCAAGGCGCCACCTGGGTGCGGATCGGTACCGCCCTGTTTGGCGCCCGCGACTACGGCCAGGCCTGAAAGGGCCCCACACACTCTTTCCAAGGATCCTTCATGAGCAAGAATCGAATCACCTTCATCGGCGCCGGCAACATGGCAGCCAGCCTGATCGGCGGTCTGCGTGCCGAAGGCCTGGACGCCGCCCTGATTCGCGCCAGCGATCCGGGCGCCGAGACCCGTGCGCGGGTGGCGGCCGAACACGGCATCGACGTGTTCGCCGACAACGCCGAGGCCGTCCAGGGCGCGGACGTGGTGGTGCTGGCGGTCAAGCCACAGGCCATGAAGGCCGTGTGCGAGGCCTTGCGCCCCAGCCTCAGGCCCAACCAGCTGGTGGTGTCGATTGCCGCCGGCATCACCTGTGCCAGCCTGAACAACTGGCTCGGCGAACAACCGGTGGTGCGCTGCATGCCCAACACCCCGTCGCTGCTGCGCAAAGGCGTCAGCGGCCTGTACGCCACCCACCAGGTGTCGGACGAACAGCGCCAGCAGGCACAGACCCTGCTGTCGGCCGTCGGCTCGGCCCTGTGGCTGGATGAAGAACGGCAGCTGGACGCGGTCACCGCGGTATCCGGCAGCGGCCCGGCCTACTTCTTCCTGCTCATCGAGGCCATGACCGCCGCCGGCGAGAAACTCGGCCTGCCACGTGAAATCGCCACCCAACTGAGCCAGCAGACCGCCCTGGGCGCCGCCCACATGGCCGTCGCCAGCGACGTAGATGCCGCCGAACTGCGCCGTCGGGTGACTTCCCCGGCCGGCACCACCGAAGCGGCGATCAAGACCTTCCAGGCCGGCGGCTTCGAAGCCCTGGTAGACAAGGCGCTCGCCGCCGCCGCCCAGCGTTCGGCCGAAATGGCCGAGCAGCTCGGTCAGTAACTTTCGGGGGAATACTGATGTTTGCACTCAATAGCGCTGCCATCTTCGTCATCCAGACCCTGGGCAGCCTGTATCTGCTGGTGGTTCTGTTGCGTTTCATCCTGCAACTGGTACGGGCCAACTTCTACAACCCGCTCTGCCAGTTCACCGTCAAGGCCACCCAGCCGCTGCTCAAGCCGATGCGCCGGGTGATTCCGAGCCTGTTCGGCCTGGACATGTCGTCGCTGGTGCTGGCGATCATCGTGCAGATGCTGCTGATGGCGGTGATCCTGCTGCTCAGCTACGGCGTGGCCGGCAATATCGCCTACCTGCTGATCTGGGCGATCATCGGCGTCACCTCGCTGTTCCTCAAGGTGTTCTTCTTCGCCATGATCATCAGCGTGATCCTCTCCTGGGTCGCCCCGAGCAGCCATAGCCCGGCGGCCGAGCTGGTGTACCAGATCAGCGAGCCGGTGCTGGCGCCGTTCCGCAAGATCGTGCCGAACCTGGGCGGGCTGGATATCTCGCCGATCCTGGCATTCCTGGTGATCCAGCTGCTGCAGAGCTATGTGATCCCGCCGCTGGCGGTGATGAGCGGCATGCCTGAAGTGCTGTTCCGCCTGATCTGACGCCCCCCCTGTGGGAGCGGGCTGGCCCGCGAAGCTATCGGCCTCAAGGGCCCATCCGCAGGCAAGCCCGCTCCCACAGTCTGGACTGCCCCAAGGGTTGGATGGGTGTCCAACTTCCTGGGAGCAGTCCACTCCAGGCTTCTGTTTTTGCGCAAATCGCCACCCGGTCGGGCCTTTGCTTGCCGCTGATCCCCCCGCTCATTAGACTTACGCCTCATTCAAGCGTGAGCAGGGTCGATGTCCACAGTCTTTCCCCACGATTCCGTCGGGCTGGTCGTGCCGCAAACGGCACACTTCAGCGAGCCCCTGGCCCTGGCCTGTGGTCGCTCCCTGCCGGCCTACGATCTGATCTACGAAACCTACGGCACCCTCAACGCCACGGCGAGCAACGCGGTGCTGATCTGCCACGCCCTGTCCGGCCACCATCACGCGGCGGGCTACCACAGCCCCGACGACCGCAAGCCCGGCTGGTGGGACAGCTGCATCGGCCCCGGCAAACCGATCGACACCACCAAGTTCTTCGTGGTCAGCCTGAACAACCTCGGCGGCTGCAACGGCTCCACCGGCCCGAGCAGCATCAACCCGGAGACCGGCAAGCCCTTCGGCGCCGACTTCCCGGTGCTGACCGTCGAAGACTGGGTACACAGCCAGGCCCGCCTCGCCGATCGCCTGGGCATCGGCCAGTGGGCAGCGGTGGTCGGCGGCAGCCTCGGCGGCATGCAGGCCATGCAGTGGACCATCACCTACCCGGATCGCGTGCGCCACTGCGTAGCGATCGCTTCGGCGCCCAAGCTGTCGGCGCAGAACATCGCCTTCAACGAAGTGGCGCGCCAGGCGATCCTCACCGACCCCGAATTCCACGGCGGCTCGTTCCAGGAACATAACGTGATTCCCAAGCGTGGGCTGATGCTGGCGCGGATGGTCGGGCATATCACCTATCTGTCCGACGACTCCATGGGCGAGAAATTCGGCCGCGGACTCAAGAGCGACAAGCTCAACTACGATTTCCACAGCGTCGAGTTCCAGGTCGAAAGCTACCTGCGCTACCAGGGCGAGGAATTCTCCGGGCGTTTCGACGCCAACACCTACCTGGTGATGACCAAGGCCCTGGACTATTTCGACCCGGCGGCGAACTTCGACAACGACCTGGCGAAGACCTTCGCCGGTGCCAAGGCCAGCTTCTGCGTGATGTCCTTCACCACCGACTGGCGCTTCTCCCCGGCCCGCTCGCGGGAAGTGGTGGATGCGCTGATGGCCGCGCGCAAGGACGTCTGCTACCTGGAGATCGACGCCCCCCAAGGCCACGACGCCTTCCTGATCCCGATCCCGCGTTACTTGCAGGCGTTCGGCCATTACATGAACCGGATTACGCTGTGAGGACGCCATGAGAGCCGACCTGGAAATCATCCAAGACTGGATCCCCGCCGGCAGCCGCGTGCTCGACCTCGGTTGCGGCGACGGTGAGCTGCTGAGCTGGCTGCGCGACAACAAGCAGGTCACCGGCTACGGCCTGGAAAACGACGCCGACAACATCGCCGCCTGCGTGGCCAAGGGTATCAACGTCATCGAGCAGGACCTGGACAAGGGCCTGGGCAATTTCGCCAGCAACAGCTTCGATATCGTGGTCATGACCCAGGCCCTGCAGGCCGTGCACTACCCGGACAAGATCCTCGACGAAATGCTCCGGGTCGGCCGCCAGTGCATCATCACCTTCCCCAACTTCGGTCACTGGCGCTGCCGCTGGTACCTGGCGAGCAAGGGCCGCATGCCGGTCTCGGAATTCCTGCCGTACACCTGGTACAACACCCCCAACATCCACTTCTGCACCTTCGAGGACTTCGAGGAACTGTGCCGCGAGCGCCAGGCCAAGGTCATTGATCGGCTTGCCGTGGATCAACAGCACCGCCACGGGTGGGCCAGTAAGCTATGGCCTAATCTGTTGGGAGAGATCGGCATCTACCGCGTCAGCAGCCCCGGCCTGCAGGAACATCGGATCGCGGTATAAATCACCTGAGTGCGAGGAGGATGATCATGGGACGTCTGGCGGTTTTCCTGTTGAGTGCCTGCCTGGGGGTGTCGGCGATGGCCGCCGACGCCATCAAGGGCGAGCGCCAGGAAGTGTTCGGTGACATCACCGTGCACTACAACACGTTCAATTCCACCTACCTGCAACCGGACATCGCCAAGGCGACCGAACTGGTGCGCAGCAAGAACCAGGGCGTGATCAACGTCGCGGTGCTCAAGGCCGGCAAGCCGGTGGTGGCCCAGGTCAGCGGTGCCGTCAAGGATCTGACCAACAAGAGCCTGCCACTGACCTTCAAGCAGATCACCGAGCAGGGCGCGATCTACTATATCGCCCAGTTTCCGGTACCCCAGCAGGAAAACCGTACTTTCGAGATCGCGGTCACCAGCGGCGGGCAAACCAATACCTTCAGCTTCAACCAAGAGCTTTTCCCAGGCGAATGATGAATTTCACCCAGTTGGTACTGGCCAGCCATAACGCTGGCAAACTCAAGGAACTGCAGGCGATGCTCGGCGAGTCGGTGCACCTGCGCTCGATCGGCGAGTTCAGCAGCGTCGAGCCGGAGGAAACCGGCCTGTCGTTCGTCGAGAACGCCATCCTCAAGGCCCGCAACGCCGCACGCATCTCCGGCCTGCCGGCGCTGGCCGACGACTCGGGCCTGGCGGTGGACTTCCTCGGCGGCGCGCCGGGCATCTATTCGGCCCGCTATGCCGACGGCAAGGGCGATGCGGCGAACAACGCCAAGCTGCTCGAAGCGCTCAAGGATGTTCCCGAGGCGGAGCGCGGAGCGCAGTTCGTCTGCGTACTGGCGCTGGTCCGGCATGCCGACGACCCGCTGCCGATCCTTTGCGAAGGCCTCTGGCATGGTCGCATCCTCACCGCCGCCAGCGGCGAACACGGTTTCGGCTACGACCCGCTGTTCTGGGTACCGGAGCGCGACTGCTCCAGCGCCGAACTGAGCCCCGTGGAAAAGAACCAGCTCAGCCATCGCGCCCGCGCCATGGTCCTGCTGCGGCAACGCCTGGGCCTGCAATGACCCGGACCGCTCCCGCGCTGCCGCTGATCCACGGCGGTGCGCAACCTCCTCGGGCGGCCTTGCCGCAGTTGCCGCCCCTGGCGCTGTACATCCATATCCCCTGGTGCGTGCGCAAGTGCCCCTACTGCGACTTCAACTCCCATGCCGCCAGCCCCGTGCTGCCGGAAGAAGAGTATGTCGACGCGTTGCTGGCCGACCTCGAACAGGACCTGCCGGCCGCCTATGGCCGCGAGCTGAGTTCGATCTTCTTCGGCGGCGGCACGCCCAGTCTGTTCAGCCCCCAGGCGTTGGGGCGGTTGCTCAGGGGCGTCGAGGCGCGCATCCCGTTCGCCAGCGACATCGAGATCACGCTGGAGGCCAACCCCGGCACCTTCGAGCAGGATAAGTTCACCGCCTACCGGCAGTTGGGCATCAATCGCCTGTCGATCGGCATCCAGAGCTTCCAGGAAGACAAGCTCAAGGCCTTGGGCCGCATCCACACCGGCGGTGAAGCCGTGCGGGCGGCGGACATGGCACGCCAGGCCGGCTTCGACAACTTCAACCTGGACCTGATGCACGGCCTGCCCGACCAGTCCCTGGAGGACGCCTTGGGCGACCTGCGCCAGGCCATCGCGCTGAAACCGACGCACCTGTCCTGGTACCAACTGACCCTGGAACCGAACACGGTGTTCTGGAATCAGCCGCCGACGCTGCCGGAAGACGACACCCTGTGGGACATCCAGGAAGCCGGCCAGGCCCTGCTGGCCGAGCACGGCTACGCCCAGTACGAGGTGTCGGCCTACGCCCAGCCCGGCCGGGCCGCGCGGCACAACCTGAACTACTGGAGCTTCGGCGACTTCATCGGCATCGGTGCCGGTGCCCACGGCAAGCTCAGCCATCCGGACGGGCGTATCGTACGCACCTGGAAGACCCGCCTGCCGAAGGATTACCTGAACCCTGCCAAGAACTTCCAGGCCGGGGAGAAGGCACTGGAGAACGACGAGCTACCGTTCGAGTTCCTGATGAACGCCCTGCGGCTGACCGAGGGTGTCGACGCGGCCTTGTTCGCGCAACGCACCGGGCTTGCTCTCGACAGCTTGAACGAAGGGCGGGCCGAGGCCGAACAAAGCGGCCTGTTGCAGGTCGAACCGACACGTCTGGTGGCGACCGCGCGCGGACAGCTGTTTCTCAATGACCTGCTGCAACACTTTTTGACCTAAGGAAACCCCATGGACCTGATACTCGGCCTGCTTGCCACGGTATCGCGCTGGAGCCGCAGCAACCTCTCGGAAATTTCCCTGGCGCTGGTGGGCTGCCTGCTGGTGTTGTTCGGGGCAGATCTCAAGGCCTGGGTCGACCAGCGCCTGGGCAGTATTGCCGGCGCGCTGCGCGTACCGCTGATGGCCCTGTTGTGCATGATCGGCAGCGGCCTGGCGCTGATCTACGCCACGCCCTGGGTGGTACGGGGGCTGAGTCAGTTCAACAACTACAGCCTGGCGCCGGTGCTGCTGGTGGTGTTGATCCTGATCGGGGTGGTAGCGGACCGGCGTTGAGCCTGGTCTGCCCGGGGCGGCGTCCGCCGCAGAGTTCGGGACCTGCTCAGCAGGCACTCGGCTGCTCGCGGAAGCGGGTGACCGCCGCCTCAAGATCAACCCAGCCGAACGTACTCCCATCCCACACCGAGCCGTCTCCAAAGTAGCGCGGAGTCAGGTATTCGAACTCCTGAGTCCCGCCCATCAGGTGGTCGAGGAAAAGCAGATACTTACGCACATCGTCGCGCTTTCCCAACAGCCCGGAAAGCAGCTCATCCCTGGCCGCGATATAGGCTCTCTCATGATATTCGACCAAGGCCACCAGACGATTTACCGCGCCCTGCAAATCATATCCCTCCAGTTCAATGAGAATCCGGACAAGGTTGATCTTTTCGTCATGTAACCGCTCTTTGCGCCAGGACAACAGATCGTTGACCAGGATCATCTGCCGGCGGCAGTGCAGGTGCACTTCGACCATCTGCTCCAGACAGTCGCTCATGTCGACTTCTGCGCCATACTCGGCCAACAACTCGATGAAATCACAACCAAAGCTATCTCTTCGCAAGGCCATGCAAGCCTCGTAATCGAAGACGTCCATGCTCTGGCCCTGCTGGACATCCATCTCCGACGTACAACCCTTCAGAAACACCTCAAGGCTTGCCAGAAACCTGGCGAGTTGTGCCTTGCTCAATCCTGGACTGATACGCCGCCATAGTTCATTGGCTGCCTTGATGTAAGATCGTGGATCATCAATCTCATCGGCATTGAAACCGTTCACGATCGTCGAGAACAACTCATGCGGATTATTGATTTGCGCCATGACGGTATCGATGAGCGTCACATACTGATACCAGTCGGCGACATCCTGGGTCCGCTGCTCGCTGGCCCTCGGCACGGTCAGCGAGCCATACAAGCCATTGCGCTCGCGCAAAAAACGCAATAATTCACTCTCGCTGATAAAGCAATCGCCCAGCATTCGCCGGACCCAACCATTGGAGGCGAACTCAATCCGGGTCGCGTTCGGATGATAGGCATAGGGCAACAGCCGGGGTAGCTGGGGCAGGAAAAACTCGGTTGTCAGGCTCATTGGACGCTCCTTTCAAACAAGGAAATGCCACTGACTAATAACCGGCTGTCGACTGCAAGGCAGGTTGTATCGGAAGGTTATGGACCAGAGGCGCAAACAGGCAATTTGCGCCATTGCGTAGTAGGCTAGTCCGCAAATTTGAAAATGGCGACTTTTAATCGTCCCCACGCCAGCGTGGGGCGATCATCGGATGGGGAGACCCTACGCCAGCTTTTCGAACTTCAGGTCCCACACACCATGCCCCAGGCGCTCACCGCGTCGCTCGAACTTGGTGATCGGCCGCTCGGCCGGGCGCGGTACGCATTTGCCGTCTTCGGCCAGGTTGCGATAACCCGGCGCGACATTCATCACTTCCAGCATGTACTCGGCATACGGTTCCCAGTCGGTAGCCATGTGCAGGACACCGCCGACCTTCAGCTTGCTGCGCACCAGTTCGGCGAAGGACGCCTGGACGATACGGCGCTTGTGGTGCCGGCTCTTGTGCCACGGATCGGGGAAGAACAGCATCAGCCGGTCCAGGCTGTTGTCCGCCACGCAACGGCTCAGCACTTCGATCGCGTCGCAATCATAGACGCGGATATTCTTCAGGCCCTGGGTCAGCACGCCGTTGAGCAGCGCACCGACACCCGGACGGTGCACTTCGACACCGATGAAATCCTGCTCCGGCGCCGCAGCCGCCATCTCCAGCAGGGAATGGCCCATGCCGAAGCCGATTTCCAGCGAGCGCGGCGCACTGCGGCCGAACACCTGGTCGAAATCCACCGGCGCGTCGGCCAACGGCAGGATGAACAGCGGCCCACCCTGCTCCAGGCCCTTCTGCTGGCCTTCGGTCATGCGCCCGGCACGCATCACGAAACTCTTGATGCGGCGGTGTTGGCGCTCTTCGCCTGCTTCCGTGTGGATTGGCGTTTCGTTCGATTCAGTCATCAAAGGCTCTTACTTGATCAGACCATCCAGCGGCGAGGACGCGCTGGCATAGAGTTTTTTCGGCATGCGCCCGGCGAGGTAGGCCAGGCGACCGGCGACGATGGCATGCTTCATCGCCTCGGCCATCAGGATCGGTTGCTGGGCATGGGCGATGGCCGAGTTCATCAGCACGGCCTCGCAGCCCAGTTCCATGGCGATGGTGGCGTCGGACGCGGTACCCACGCCGGCATCCACCAGCACCGGGATCTTCGCCTCCTCGAGGATGATCTGCAGGTTGTACGGGTTGCAGATACCCAGGCCGGTGCCGATCAGGCCGGCCAGCGGCATGACCGCGATGCAGCCGATTTCCGCCAGCTGGCGGGCGATGATCGGGTCGTCGCTGGTGTAGACCATCACGTCGAAACCTTCCTTGACCAGCACTTCGGCGGCCTTGAGGGTTTCGATCACATTGGGGAACAGGGTCTTCTGGTCGGCCAACACTTCCAGCTTGACCAGGTTGTGCCCGTCGAGCAGCTCGCGGGCCAGACGGCAGGTGCGCACGGCCTCGATCGCGTCATAGCAACCGGCGGTGTTCGGCAGGATGGTGTAGCGATCCGGCGGCAGCACGTCCAGCAGGTTCGGCTCACCCGGGTTCTGGCCCAGGTTGGTGCGACGCACCGCGACGGTGACGATCTCGGCCCCCGAGGCCTCGATGGCCAGGCGGGTTTCTTCCATGTCGCGGTATTTGCCGGTGCCGACCAGCAGACGGGACTGGTAGGTACGGCCGGCCAGCACGAAAGGCTTGTCGCTGCGAACAGTGCTCATGCACACATCCTCTTGAAAGGTTCAGGGCTTGCTGGGGTGGATCAGGGCGCGGGACCGGACTAGCCGCCGCCGATGGCGTGTACCACTTCGACCTGATCGCCTTCACGCAGGGCGGTTTCGGCGTGCTGACTGCGCGGGACGATATCCAGGTTCAGCTCCACCGCCACCCGCCGCCCGACCAGGTCAAGCCGGGCCAGCAACGCCGCGACGGTTTCGCCGTCGGGCAGTTCATAGGATTCGCCGTTCAATTGAATGCGCATGCGCCGGGCTGCCATCATTTTTAGGGGCCAACATTCTAGCCCGATCAGTCCGGACGACCCAAGCCATTCGTCTTGAAGCGGACTGCGCGGTCAGCTCAGGCGCCAGGCGGCCAGCCCCAGGCAGAACCAGCCGGCGAGAAAGGCCAGGCCGCCGAACGGGGTGATGACGCCCAGTTTGCTGACGCCGCTGAGGGTCAGCAGGTACAGGCTGCCGGAGAACAGCAGGATGCCGACGGCGAACGCCGAACCGGCCCAGGTCACCAGGCGGCCCGGAACATGGGCGGCCAGCAGCGCCACGCCGAACAGCGCCAGGGCATGGACCAACTGATAGGTGACGCCGGTATGGAAGATCGCCAGGTAGTCGGCGCTCAGGCGGTTTTTCAGGCCATGGGCGGCGAAGGCGCCAAGGCCGACACCGGTGAAACCGAAAAACGCGGCGAGCAGCAGGAACACACGCAACATGACGCACTCCATTCAGGGGACACAGGGTCTGTATAATGGCCCGCTCCTACGCCCCGGCCAAGCCATCTCTATGTTGCAGCCTTTGTTCCGCCGCCTTCTCACCGCCCTGAAGTGGTTCGCCATCGCCAGCGTGCTGCTGGTGCTGTTGTTCCGTTGGGTACCGCCACCGGGCACGGCACTGATGGTCGAGCGCAAGATCGAGTCGTGGACCGACGGCCAGCCGATCGACCTGCAACGGACCTGGAAGCCCTGGGACCAGATCAGCGACGAACTCAAGGTAGCGGTCATGGCCGGCGAGGACCAGAAGTTTCCCGAACACTGGGGTTTCGACTTCGACGCGATCCAGGCGGCCTTCCTGCACAACGAGCGCGGCGGCTCGATCCGCGGTGCCAGCACCCTCAGCCAACAGGTATCGAAGAACCTGTTTCTCTGGTCCGGCCGCAGTTATCTGCGCAAGGGGCTGGAGGCCTGGTTCACCGTGCTGATCGAGACGCTGTGGCCCAAGCAGCGGATTCTCGAGGTGTACCTGAACAGCGTCGAGTGGGATGAAGGCGTGTTCGGCGCGGAAGCGGCGGCGCGACATCATTTCGGGGTCAGCGCGGCGGCCTTGTCGCGTCAGCAGGCAAGTCTGCTGGCAGCGGTGCTGCCCAACCCGCGGGAATGGAGTGCCAGCCACCCGAGCACCTATGTGGCGCGGCGGGCGGGGTGGATTCGCCAGCAGATGAGTCAGTTGGGTGGAACCGGGTATCTGGCGGGGCTGAACGATTCGCGCCGGTCGCCCTGGGCGCTGTAGCCTGGTTACCGGGGTAGCGGGTCAGGCCTCTGGCCCAAACGAAAACGCCCCGATCAACTCGGGGCGTTTTTCATTGCAGCGAACGCTTAGGCGGCAATCGACAGCTTCAGCTTGTTCATCGCACTCTTTTCCAGCTGGCGGATACGCTCGGCCGAAACGTTGTACTTCTGCGCCAGGTCGTGCAGCGTGGCCTTCTCTTCCGCCAGCCAGCGCTGGTAGAGGATGTCACGGCTGCGCTCGTCCAGCACTTCCAGGGCCTCGTGCAGGTTGCTGTTGGAGTTTTCACTCCAGTCGGCATCCTCCAGCTGGCGCGCCGGGTCGTAGCGATGGTCTTCCAGGTAGTTGGCCGGAGACTGGAACGCGCTGTCGTCGTCGGCTTCCGCCGCCGGGTCGAACGCCATGTCCTGGCCGGTCAGCCGGCTTTCCATCTCGCGCACTTCACGTGGCTCGACGCCAAGGCTTTCCGCCACACGGTGGACTTCCTCGTTGTTCAGCCAGGCCAGACGCTTCTTCTGGCTGCGCAGGTTGAAGAACAGCTTGCGCTGGGCCTTGGTGGTCGCGACCTTGACGATCCGCCAGTTGCGCAGGATGAACTCGTGAATTTCCGCCTTGATCCAGTGCACGGCGAACGACACCAGGCGCACACCCATTTCCGGGTTGAAACGCTTCACGGCCTTCATCAGGCCGACGTTGCCTTCCTGGATCAGGTCAGCCTGGGCCAGGCCGTAGCCGGAATAGCTACGGGCGATATGGACGACAAAACGCAGGTGGGCCAGCACCATTTGCCGAGCGGCCTCAAGATCCTGCTGATAGTAGAGACTCTCGGCCAGTTCACGCTCCTGCTCCGGCGACAACAGCGGAATGCTGTTCACCGTATTGACGTAGGCCTCCAGGTTCGCACCCGGGACCAGCGCATAGGCAGGTTGCAAAGAAGTGGTCATACGAAAAAACCTCCGACTCACAGACTCGTGCAGTGAAGCACTGCGAAAATTGACCGGGAACCGCTGAACAAGTTCCTTTAATCGCCACTACGGTCAATACCAACAAAAACACATTAATTTGACATTAATTACTTCGGTGCCAGCTCCCGCAGGTGCCGCGCCACCGCAATCCACGCACCGATATACCCCAACAGCACCGCGCCAAGCAAGAGCGACAGACCATCGGCAACCGGGACACCGGCTAGGGCGAAATCGCTGCCGTAGAGCCCCGCGAGCCCGACCACCGCCTCGTTGAGCCAGTTCAGGCCGAACGCCAGCACGCCCCAGGACAGAATCCCGGCGCCAAAGCCATAAAGCGCGCCCATGTACAGAAACGGCCTACGCACGTAGCTATCGGTGCCGCCCACCAGTTTAATCACTTCTATCTCGGTGCGGCGGTTTTCAATATGAAGACGAATGGTATTGCCTATCACCAAAAGTAATGCGGAAACCAGCAGCACCGTCAGGCCGAAGACGAACCGGTCGCCGAGCTTGAGGATCGCCGCCAGGCGCTCGACCCAGACCAGGTCCAGCTGTGCCTGCTGCACCTTGGGCAGCTCGGCCAGGCGCTGACGCAAGGCTTCCAGGGTCGGCTTGTCGACTTCGTTCGGCGTCACCAGCACCACGCCCGGCAGCGGGTTCTGCGGCAGTTCCTTGAGCGCCTCGCCCAGCCCGGACTGCTGCTGGAACTCGTCCAGGGCCTTTTCCTTGCTGATGAATTCGGCATCGGCCACGCCCGGCATGGCCTTGACCTGCTCGCTCAGGCTCTCGCCTTCGCTCGGGCTGGCGTCCAGTTGCAGGTACAGCGAGATCTGCGCCGCCCGCTGCCAGGAGCCGCCCAGGCGCTCGATGTTGTTCAGCAGCAGCGACAGGCCCATCGGCAGGCTCAGCGCCACCGCCATCACCATGCAGGTGAAGAAACTGCCGATCGGATGCTTGCCCAACCGGCGCAGACTGTCCGCCAGGCTGGCCCGGTGGCTTTCGATCCAGGCGCGCAGCAGGGTGCCGAAGTCCGGACCATCGTCCTCGTCGCGCCTTTTCTTCGGTGGTGGTGCTTCGGAGGCCTTTGGAGCCACGCGCTCAGCCACTTTCGGACTACGGGTCGCACTCATGCGCCAGCCTCCCCATCGCCGATCAATCGGCCGCGTTGCAAGGTCAGCATGCGATGGCGCATGCGGGCGATCAGGGCCAGGTCGTGGCTGGCGATCAGGACGCTGGTGCCGAGGCGGTTGATGTCCTCGAACACCCCCATGATCTCCGCCGCCAGGCGCGGGTCGAGGTTACCGGTCGGTTCGTCCGCCAGCAGCAACGCCGGGCGGTGAACGATGGCCCGGGCGATACCGACACGCTGCTGCTGACCGGTGGACAGGTCGCCGGGGTACAGCTCGGCCTTGTCCGACAGGGCCACACGCTCCAGCGCGGAGTCCACGCGCTTGGCGATCTCGACCTTGGACAGGCCGAGAATCTGCAGCGGCAGGGCGACGTTGTTGAACACCGTACGATCGAACAGCAACTGGTGGTTCTGGAACACCACGCCGATCTGCCGGCGCAGGAACGGAATCTGCGCGTTGCTGATCTGCCCCAGGTCCTGGCCGGCCAGCAGCAGCTTGCCGGAGGTCGGCCGCTCCATCGCCAGCAACAGGCGCAACAGGGTGCTTTTACCGGCACCGGAGTGGCCGGTGACAAACAGGAACTCGCCACGACGGACGCGAAAGCTCAGCTCATGCAAGCCGACGTGTCCGTTCGGATAGCGCTTACCGACCTGTTCGAAACGAATCATGAACGCTCCCGCTCGGCAAAAAGTGCCTGGACAAAGGGTTCGGCCTCGAAGGTGCGCAGATCGTCGATGCCTTCGCCCACCCCGATATAACGGATCGGCACGCCGAACTGCTTGGCCAGGGCGAAGATCACCCCACCCTTGGCGGTGCCATCGAGCTTGGTCAGCGCCAGACCGGTCAGTTGGACCGTCTGGTTGAATTGCTTGGCCTGATTGATCGCGTTCTGCCCGGTGCCGGCATCCAGCACCAGCAACACCTCGTGCGGCGCCTGCTCATCGAGCTTGCCGATCACCCGACGGACCTTCTTCAGCTCTTCCATCAGGTTGTCCTTGGTGTGCAGGCGACCGGCGGTATCGGCGATCAGCACGTCGATGCCACGGGCCTTGGCCGCCTGCACCGCGTCGAAGATCACCGAAGCCGAGTCGGCACCGGTGTGCTGGGCAATCACCGGGATATGGTTGCGCTCGCCCCAGACCTGCAACTGCTCCACCGCCGCGGCCCGGAAGGTATCGCCGGCGGCCAGCATGACCTTCTTGCCTTCGAGCTGCAGCTTCTTGGCCAGCTTGCCGATGGTGGTGGTCTTGCCGGCACCGTTGACGCCAACCACCAGGATGACGTACGGCTTGTGCTGCGAGTCGATCCGCAGCGGCTGCTCGACCGGCTTGAGCATCGCCGCCAGCTCTTCCTGCAGGGATTTGTACAGCGCGTCGCTGTCGGTCAACTGCTTGCGCGCGACCTTCTGGGTCAGGCTGCGGATGATCACGCCGGTGGCCTCGACGCCAACGTCGGCGGTCAGCAGGCGGGTTTCCAACTCTTCGAGCAGGTCATCGTCGATGGCCTTCTTGCCGAGGAACAGGCTGGCCATGCCTTCGCCGATGCTGGCGCTGGTCTTGGACAGGCCCTGCTTGAGGCGGGCGAAGAAGCCGGTCTTGGCCTCTGGAGCTGCCGGCTTGGCGGGCTCCGCCACAGCCGGCTCGACAACAGCGGCCGGAGCGGGCTCCTGCACAACGGGAGCGACCGGCGCGGGCGCCTCGACTACGACCGGTGCAGGTGCAGGTGCAGCCTCGGCGATCCGAGGCGCGGGCGCGACAGGTTCAGCCACCGGCGGAATCGGCGGGACGACCGGTTCGGCCTGGACATCCTCGACCAGCGCCACCGGTTCTTCAGCCACGGGCAGCGGCGGCCAGGGCGTCGATGGTGGCGTGGGTGCCTCGGCAACCGGCTGCTCACGCACCGGCTCGGCGCTCACGGGTGCCTCGACAGCCACCGGGGCCGGCTCGACGACGGGCGTCGGCACGACTTCGGGCTGAACCTGCGGCTGTTCGACGACGGTTTCCTGCGGCTTTTTGCGCAGCCATCCGAACAGGCCTTTTTTCTCGCCAGCCGCAGCTGGAGTCTTCTTGTCGTCGTTGGAACCAAACATGGAGGACGGCTATCTCAAGGTAGCGACGCGCCATGGGCACGCCGGCAAATAATATTCGATGCAGAACAGACTGCGATTTAACCCGCTTGTTCACGCGCAACATTTTGTCGAGAAGATCAAACTTCTCTGAAGTCAGACGCCAAACGAAGATCTGGAACGGCAAAATCGGCGAAAACACCACGATCTGCAGTGGCAGAGCGCAGGTTTCGGCCGGTGACCCATACAGCCTTTCCGGGCCTGGCGCGCAGCACAGGGACCGGATAGACGTGGCCGCCAGTAAAACGGATCAGTATCCTAGCACCTCCTCGCCCGCCGACGCTAAACCAAGCGGGCAGTCCTACAGGTTTAAGAACGAATGAATGCTCTAGCCCGCCGCGCCGCCGGCCTGTTGCTCAGCACGCTTTGTCTGCCGCTCGCGGCCTTCGCCGCCGACCCGCAACCGACCCACGAATTCACCCTCGACAACGGCCTGAAGGTCGTGGTCCGCGAAGACCACCGCGCCCCCGTGGTGGTTTCACAGGTCTGGTACAAGGTCGGTTCGAGCTATGAAACCCCGGGCCAGACCGGCCTCTCCCATGCCCTGGAACACATGATGTTCAAGGGCAGCGAGAAGGTCGGCCCCGGCGAGGCCTCGCTGATCCTGCGCGACCTGGGCGCCGAGGAAAACGCCTTCACCAGCGACGACTACACCGCCTACTACCAGGTCCTGGCCCGCGACCGCCTGGGCGTGGCCTTCGAACTGGAAGCCGACCGCATGGCCAGCCTGCGCCTGCCGGCAGACGAGTTCAGCCGCGAGATCGAGGTGATCAAGGAAGAGCGCCGCCTGCGTACCGAGGACAAGCCGATGGGCAAGGCCTTCGAGCGCTTCAAGGCGATGGCCTACCCGGCCAGCGGCTACCACACGCCGACCATCGGCTGGATGGCCGACCTGGACCGCATGAAGGTCGAGGAACTGCGCCACTGGTACCAGTCCTGGTACGTGCCGAACAACGCCACCCTGGTGGTGGTCGGCGATGTCACCCCGGACGAGGTGAAGAACCTGGCGCAGCGCTACTTCGGCGCAATCCCCCGGCGCGACACGCCACCGGCGAAGATTCCGCGCGAGCTGGACGAACCCGGCGAACGGCAGATCACCCTGCACGTGAAGACCCAGTTGCCGAGCCTGATGCTCGGGTTCAACGTGCCGAGCATCGCCACCGCCCAGGACCCGCGTTCGGTCAATGCCCTGCGCCTGATCGCCGCGCTGCTCGATGGTGGCTACAGCGCCCGCCTTTCCTCACAACTGGAGCGTGGCGAGGAACTGATCTCCGGCGGTTCGGCCAGCTACAACGCCTACACCCGTGGCGACAGCCTGTTCACCTTGTCGGCGATGCCGAACGTACAGAAGAAGAAAACCCTGGCCAACGCCGAGGCCGGTCTGTGGCGCCTGCTGGACCAGCTCAAGACCAAGCCGCCGACCGCCGAGGAGCTTGAACGCGTGCGTGCCCAGGTCATCGCCGGGCTGGTCTACGAGCGTGACTCGATCACCAGCCAGGCCACCGCCATCGGCCAGCTGGAAACCGTCGGCCTGTCCTGGAAGCTGATGGACAGCGAACTGGCCGACCTGCAGAGCGTGACCCCGGAGGACATCCAGAAGGCCGCCCGCACCTACTTCACCCGCGAACGTCTCAGCGTCGCCCATGTACTGCCCGAGGAGACCCGCCCATGAGCAAGGGTTCGCGCTTCACCCTGCCCGGCCTGGCCCTGATCGTCGCCGCCGGCAGTTTCGGCCTGCCCCTGCTGGGTCTGGCAAGTGCCCAGGCCGGCCAGGCCCTGGAAGAGGCCAAGTCGAGCCACAAGCTGCAATCGCTGGCCGAACTGGACGACAAGGCGCCGGCCCGGCGCAGCCTGAACGTACAGACCTGGAACACCGCCGAAGGCGCCCGGGTGCTGTTCGTCGAGGCCCATGAACTGCCGATGTTCGACCTGCGCCTGACCTTCGCCGCCGGCAGCAGCCAGGACGGCAAGACCCCGGGCCTGGCCACCCTGACCAACGCCATGCTCAACGAAGGCGTGGCCGGCAAGGACGTCGGCGCCATCGCCCAGGGCTTCGAAGGCCTTGGCGCGGATTTCGGCAACGGTTCCTACAAGGACATGGCGATCGCCTCGCTGCGCAGCCTCAGTGCCGCCGACAAACGCGAGCCGGCCCTGAAGCTGTTCGCCCAGGTGGTCGGCAAGCCGACCTTCCCGGCCGATTCCCTGGCCCGGATCAAGAACCAGCTGCTGGCCGGCTTCGAGTTCCAGAAGCAGAACCCCGGCAAGCTGGCGAGCCTGGACCTGTCCCAGCGCCTGTACGGCGATCACCCCTACGGTCACCCCAGCGAAGGCACGGCCAAGAGCATCCCGCCAATCACCGTCGCCCAACTGCGCGCCTTCCACACCAAGGCCTACGCCGCCGGCAACGTGGTGATCGCGCTGGTCGGCGACCTCTCGCGCAGCGAAGCCGAAGCCCTGACCGCCCAGGTCTCGGCCGCCCTGCCAAAAGGGCCGGCACTGCCGAAAATCGCCCTGGCCAAGGACCCGCAACCGAGCAGCGGGCATATCGAGTTCCCGTCCAAGCAGACCACCATCCTGCTGGCCCAGATGGGCATCGACCGGGCCGATCCCGACTATGCCGCGCTGTCCCTGGGCAACCAGATCCTCGGCGGTGGCGGTTTCGGTACCCGGCTGATGAGCGAGGTGCGGGAAAAACGCGGCCTGACCTACGGTATCTACTCCGGCTTCAGCCCGATGCAGGCGCGCGGCCCGTTCATGATCAACCTGCAGACCCGCGCCGAAATGAGCGAAGGCACGCAGAAACTGGTCGAAGACGTGCTGGCCGAGTACCTCAAGTCCGGCCCGACCCAGAAGGAACTCGACGACGCCAAGCGCGAGATGGCCGGCAGCTTTCCGCTGTCCACCGCCAGCAACAGCGATATCGTCGGCCAGTTGGGTGCCATGGGCTTCTACAACCTGCCGCTGAACTATCTTGAAGACTTCATGCAGCAGACCCAGGCGCTGACCGTCGAACAGGTCAAGGCCGCCATGGACAAACACCTGAGCGTCGACAAGATGATCGTCGTCACCGCAGGCCCGACGGTACCGCAAAAGCCGTTGCCGCCGCCGACAGACAAACCCGCCGAGCAGCCGCTCGGGGTTCCGGAGCACTAATGGCCAGCCCATCGCGTCCCAGCAAGAAACCCGCACCGTCGCACAACGGCGTGAACAAACTGCGCATCATCGGCGGCGAATGGCGCAGCCGCCGCCTGACCTTCCCCGATGTCCAGGGGCTGCGCCCAACCCCGGACAGGGTGCGCGAAACGCTGTTCAACTGGCTGGCACCCTACGTCGCCGGTGCCAGGGTACTCGACCCGTTCGCCGGCAGCGGCGCGCTGTTCCTCGAGGCGCTGTCCCGTGGCGCGGCCATGGGCCAGGCGCTGGATGCCAGCCATGTCGCCGTGTCCAGCCTGCGCGAGCACCTGGGCACCCTGCGCTGCACCGTCGGCCAGGTGCAGACCGCCGATGCCCTGCGCTACCTGGAGACCCAGCCGGCCAGCGCGTTCGACCTGGTGTTCCTCGACCCGCCGTTCAACCAGAACCTGCTGCCGGGTGTCTGCGCGCTGCTGGAAGAACGCCAGTGGCTGGCCGACGATGCCTGGGTCTACACCGAAAGCGAAAGCGCACCCTCGACCCTCGGCCTGCCAGGCAACTGGCGCCTGCACCGCGAGCAGAAGTCCGGGCAGGTGTACTATGCGCTATGGCAACGCAGCGCCCCGGCCGCCGGCTGACCGATCGACCGGGTGCGCCGCCTGGCGCACCCACGACGAGACAGACCGCCCCCCATGTCCAACCGTTTCAGCCCCGCTCCCGGCCTGGGCAACCCCCATCTGCAGACCCTCTGGGGTCCGCTCTGGCGCAAGAAGACCGTACTCGACCGCCAGCGCGAACGGCTCTGGCTGGACGACGGCGACTTTCTCGACCTCGACTGGTTCGGCCCCCACGCGGCCTCGACACCCCTGGTACTGCTCCTGCACGGGCTCACCGGATCCTCGAATTCGCCCTATATCGTCGGCATGCAACAGGCCCTGGCCAATCGCGGCTGGGCCAGCGTCGCGCTGAACTGGCGGGGCTGCTCCGGCGAGCCGAACCTGTTGGCCCGCAGCTATCATTCCGGGGCCAGCGAGGACCTCGCCGCGACCATCGCCCACCTTCGGCGCAAGCGGCCCCTGGCGGCACTCTACGCCGTAGGGTATTCGCTGGGCGGCAACGTGCTGCTCAAGCATCTGGGGGAAAGTGCCGGCGACAGCGGCTTGCAGGCTGGCGTCGCGGTCTCGGTGCCGTTTCGCCTGGATCAGTGCGCAGACCGCATCGGCCAGGGTTTTTCCAAGGTCTACCAGGCGCATTTCATGCGCGAGATGCTCGCCTACATCAAGGACAAGCAGCGCCAGTTCCAGCATGACGGCAGACTCGAAGGCCTGGCGACCCTCAGCGATCTCGGCCCGCTGACGGGCATGCGCACCTTCTGGGATTTCGACGGCCGGGTGACCGCGCCGTTGCATGGCTACCGGGATGCCCAGGATTATTACCGCCGGGCATCGAGCCGGTACTTTCTCGGCGCGATCCGCACGCCGACCCTGATCATCCAGGCGGCGGACGACCCCTTCGTGTTCCGCCACAGCCTGCCGGAGCCGGCCGAGCTGGCGGCGGATACCGAGTTCGAGTTGCAGGACAAGGGCGGTCATGTCGGCTTCGTCGACGGCAGCCTGGGCAAGCCCGGCTACTACCTGGAGCGACGGATTCCGCAGTGGCTGGCCGGCCGCTGAGCCCTGTCACCGACCGATGCCTGGTGCAGGCCGTTTCACGATACGGGGCATGACTTATGGCCCCATTCGCGGGCAAGCCCTGCTCCTACACGAGGGCGGTGTGGTGCGCAGGACTGGCGAACGACGCTCAGCCTGTAGGAGCAGGGCTTGCCCGCGAACAGACCAGCCACTCAATCGCCGATAGCGATCGCCCGCTGCGGATCGGTGATCCACTCGCTCCACGAGCCCGGATACAAGGTTGCCAGCGGATAACCCGCCAGGCTCAGCGCAAACAGGTTGTGGCACGCCGTCACCCCGGAGCCGCAATAGGCCACCAGCTCCTGCACCGGGCGATCACCCAACTGGGCGGCAAAACGCTGCTTGAGCTGATCGGCCGGCAGGAACCGTCCGTCGGCACCGAGGTTGTCGTTGAACGCCGCGCACTGCGCCCCCGGGATATGCCCGGCGACCGGATCGATAGGCTCCACCTCGCCCCGAAAACGCGGCAACGCGCGGGCATCGAGCAGCGTCATGGATGGCTGGCCGAGGCGCTGTTGCAGCTGTTCGGCAGTGATCAGCAATGAAGGGTCCGCACTGCCGCTGAAAGTGCCACGGCCACTCGGCGGTGGATTCAGACTCAACGGCAACCCGGCCGCGTGCCAGGCATTCAGGCCGCCATCGAGCAGGAACACGCCATCGCGCTTGCCCAGCCACGCCAGCAACCACCAGGCCCGGGCCGCGTACATGCCGGGGCCATCGTCATACAGCGCGATTTCGCTGTCGGCGCTGATCCCCCAGGCCTGCAGACGTTCCACCAGCGCCGCCGGCTCGGGCAGCGGGTGACGCCCGGTCACGCCCCGGGTCACCGGGCCGCTGAGATCGCGCTCCAGATCGGCGAAGTGCGCGCCCTCGATATGCCCCTCGGCATAGCTGCGCTGGCCATAGTCGGGGTCTTCCAGGGCAAAACGGCAATCCAGGATCACCAACCCGGGCCGGGCCTGGCGCTCGGCCAGTTGCTGCGGGCTGATCAATTGCGCAAGGGGCATGACTCATTCCTCGTAAAGGGATAAAACAACCCGCCGCCCTAGGCCTCTTCCAGAGCCTTGGCCAGGGGGACATAGAATTCATTCAGCAACCTGTCGACCGCCTCCCGGGCCTGGGGCGTGACGAAGCCCGACTCGAGCACCAGCACCTGGTACACCCCACGCTTGATCGACTCCTCGCTCAGGTGGTTGGCGCTTTCCCGGGTGGTGCTGAGAAAGCGCACCCAGGAGGTCAGAACGATCCAGGCGTTGAGGGTCAGCGACTCGATCTGCACCGCGTCCATCGCGAGAATCCCGGCATCGACGAACCCCTTGTAGATCAACTGCCCCTGGATCAGGCAGCGCTGGGAGAACCGCCGATAACGCGCCGCCAGTTCGGCATCGCTTTCGAGCAGGTGTTCAAGGTCGCGATGCAGGAAACGATAGCGCCACATCGCCGCCAGCAGCGCCTTGAGATAGAAGCGCTTGTCCTCGATGGTCGCGGCGCGGCCCTGGGGCGGGCGCAGGAAACTGTCCACCAGTTCTTCGTATTCGGCGAACAGCACGGCGATGATCGCCTGCTTGTTGGGGAAGTGGTAGTAGAGGTTGCCCGGCGAAATCTCCATGTGCGCCGCGATGTGATTGGTGCTGACGCTGCGCTCGCCCTGCTGGTTGAACAGGTCGAGGCTGTTCTGAACGATGCGCTCACTGGTTTTTATTCGTCGGGCCATGACTCAGCTTTACTTCAAGAGTGCGGTGTTTCGCATCTTACGGCCTATCACGCGAGGGATAAACGGTTCGTGGCGCCCACGGCTGTTGACATTTTCGAGCTTTAGCTCTAAACATTTGTTTAAAAATAAAAACACATTCTCTGGAGTGCGCCATGTCTGCCGAAATCGCCTACCTGCAGGAATCACAGCAGCAACAGAGCGAGCTCCAGCGCCTGTTCCAGGCCCAGCGCCGGGCCTATGCCGCGCATCCGATGCCACCGGCCGAGCAACGTCGGCAGTGGCTGGAGAGCCTGCGCCATCTACTCAGCGACGAACGACGGGCAATTATCGAAGCCATCAACGCCGACTTCGGCAACCGCAGCGCCGACGAGACCCTGCTGGCCGAACTGATGCCCAGCCTCCACGGCATCCATTACGCCCGCAAGCACCTCAAGCGCTGGATGAAGCCGGCCCGGCGCCAGGTCGGCCTGGCCTTCCAGCCGGCCTCGGCCAAGGTGGTCTACCAGCCGCTGGGCGTGGTGGGCGTGATCGTGCCTTGGAACTACCCGCTGTTTCTGGCCATCGGCCCGCTGGTCGGCGCCCTGGCCGCGGGCAATCGGGTGATGCTCAAGCTCAGCGAATCGACCCCGGCCACCGGCCTGCTGCTCAAGGAGCTGTTGGGCCGGGTATTCCCGGAAGATCTGGTGTGCGTGGTACTCGGTGACGTGGACATCGGCATGGCCTTTTCCAAGCTGCCGTTCGATCACCTGCTGTTCACCGGCGCCACCAGCATCGGCAAGCACGTGATGCGCGCCGCCGCCGAGCACCTGACGCCGGTGACCCTGGAGTTGGGCGGCAAGTCGCCAGCGATCGTCTCCGGCGACGTACCACTCAAGGACGCCGCCGAGCGCATCGCCTTCGGCAAGACCCTGAACGCCGGCCAGACCTGCGTGGCCCCGGACTACGTGCTGGTGCCGGAGGAACGGGTCGGCGCCTTCGTCGAAGCCTATCGCCAGGCGGTACGCGGCTTCTATCCGACCCTGGCGGACAACCCGGACTACACCAGCATCATCAACGAACGACAGCTGGCACGGCTCAACGGCTACATCAGCGACGCCACCAGCAAGGGGGCGCTGCTGATTCCGCTGTTCGACCAGGGCCAGCAACGCCGCATGGGCCACAGCCTGCTGCTGAATGTCAGTGACGAAATGACCGTCATGCAGGACGAGATTTTCGGCCCGCTGCTGCCGATCGTTCCCTATAAGGGCCTCGATGAGGCTTTCGCCTACATCAATCAGCGCCCCCGCCCACTGGCGCTCTACTACTTCGGCTACAACAGGCGCGAGCAGCAGCGGGTGCTCCACGAAACCCATTCCGGCGGGGTCTGCCTCAACGACACCCTTTTGCACGTTCCCCAGGAAGACCTGCCGTTCGGCGGCATCGGCCCCTCGGGGATGGGCCATTACCATGGACATGAAGGCTTCCTGACCTTCAGCAAGGCCAAGGGCGTATTGACCAAGCAGCGCTTCAACGCCGCACGACTGATTTACCCGCCCTATGGAAAATCGATCCAGAAACTGATCCAGAAGCTGTTCGTTCGCTGACCTTGCCCAGGTATAACAATAATGACTTCAAGCCTGTCCGAATCCCCCGAGCTGTCACGGCGCGGCCTGCTGAAACTCGGCCTGTGCGCCAGTGCCTTCCTCACCACTGCCGGACTGGCCGCCAGCCTGACCGGCTGTTCGGCGGCCGGGCCGGCCAACGGCTTCGTCGTCCTGCAGGCGGCTGACCTGCCGTTTCTGCGGGCGCTGATCCCGGTGATGCTGCAGGGGGCGGTGAGCCCCGACAAGATGCCCGCCGCCGTCGACCAGACCCTGGCCAGCCTCGACAAGAGCCTCGCCCACCTCTCGCCGGAGATGCTCAAGCTCACCCGTCAGTTGTTCGACGTGCTCGGCATGGGCATTACCCGCGGCCCACTGACGGGCATCTGGGGTAGTTGGGAAAATGCCAGTACCGAGCAGATCCAGGCCTTTCTCGAACGCTGGGAAAACAGCCTGCTGAGCCTGCTGCGCATGGGCCACGCCTCGCTGCTGCAACTGGTGATGATGGCCTGGTACAACCGCCCCGAGGCCTGGGCCCACTGTGGCTATCCGGGGCCGCCCAAGGTCTAGCTTCGCCGCCGCCCTCAACCAGGCACACCTGTCAAAACAACAATAAAAGAGGCGTCACATGCCGGTACCCGATCTGTTCCGCGAAGGCCTGGCCCGCGGCTGGAAAACCTACAACGGCTCGCAACTGCAACAGGACCTGACCCTGGAGGCCGATGTCGCGATCATCGGCAGCGGTGCCGGCGGCGGAACCACCGCCGAAATCCTCAGTACCGCCGGCTATAAGGTCTTGCTGATCGAGGAAGGGCCGCTGAAGACCAGTGACGACTTCAAGATGCTCGAAGACGAGGCCTACACCAGCCTCTACCAGGAAGGGATCGGCCGCATGAGCAAGGATGGCGCCATCACCATTCTCCAGGGCCGCGCGGTCGGCGGTACCACGCTGATCAACTGGACCTCCAGCTTCCGCACGCCCGAGCCGACCCTCGAACACTGGGCCAGGGAACACAACGTCAAGGGCCACAGCGTCGCCGAGATGGCGCCGTGGTTCGAGAAAATGGAGCAGCGGCTCGGCGTCGCGCCCTGGGTGATGCCACCCAATGCCAACAACGACGTACTGCGCAACGGCTGCGAAAAGCTCAACTACAGCTGGAAGGTCATCCCGCGCAACGTGCGCGGCTGTTGGAACCTGGGCTACTGCGGCATGGGCTGCCCGACCAACGCCAAGCAGTCGATGATGGTCACCACGATCCCCGCCACCCTGGAAAAAGGCGGCGAACTGCTCTACCTGGCACGCGCCGAACGGCTGCTGATCGAGGGCGACAAGGTCAGCAGCCTGCAATGCTCAGGGATGGACCCGCGCTGCGTCGCCCCCAATGGCCGCAAGATCACCGTCAAGGCCCGCCACTACGTGCTGGCTGGCGGCGGTATCAACAGCCCCGGGCTGCTGCTGCGTTCCAAGGCGCCCGACCCGCACGATCGCCTGGGCAAACGGACCTTCCTGCACCTGGTGAATTTCTCCGCCGGGCAGTTTTCCGAGGTGATCAACCCCTATTACGGCGCCCCGCAATCCATCTATTCCGACCATTTCCAATGGCTGGACGGCACCACCGGGCACATGTCCTACAAACTGGAAGTGCCACCGCTGCAACCGGCACTGGCCAGCACCCTGCTCGGCGGCTTCGGCCCGCAGAGTGCCCTGCGCATGGAACAGTTGCCGCACACCCACGTGATGCTGGCCCTGCTGCGCGACGGTTTTCACCCCGACAGCCCGGGCGGTGAGGTGGAACTGCGCGGCGATGGCAGCCCGGTGCTCGACTACCAGGTGTCGCCCTACGCCTGGGACGGCCTGCGCCGGGCGTTCCACAGCATGGCCGAGATCCAGTTCGCCGCCGGCGCCAAGTCGGTGTTGCCGCTGCATGCCGATGCCAACTACGTGAACTCCCTCGACCAGGCCAAAACCCTGATCGATGGTCTGCGCCTGGAAACCTACCGCACCCGGCTGGGCAGCGCCCACGTGATGGGCGGCTGCGCCATGGGCGAAGACCCGAAAACTGCGGTCGCCGACAGCCTCGGCCGCCACCATCAACTGCGCAACCTGTCGATCCATGACGGCTCGCTGTTCCCCACCAGCATCGGCGCCAACCCGCAGCTTTCCGTCTACGGGCTGACCGCCCAGTTGGCGTCGGCCCTGGCAGAGCGCCTGAAAACCGCATAAGAGGAGTGTTCACGACGTCCATACGGCTTTCTTCCATGCGTCCTGACTTGGCCGACAGGAAAGGCTGCGATACCATCCGATTCCCCAACGGACTCCCACCAGGACGACGCGATGAACCGAGTGTTGTACCCAGGTACCTTCGACCCGATTACCAAGGGCCATGGCGATCTGGTCGAACGCGCCGCGCGCCTGTTCGACCACGTGATCATTGCCGTGGCCGCCAGCCCGAAGAAAAACCCGCTTTTCCCGCTGGAACAGCGTGTGGAGTTGGCCCGCGAGGTCACCAAGCACCTGCCCAATGTCGAAGTGATGGGTTTTTCCACGCTGCTGGCGCAGTTTGCCAAGGAGCAGAACGCCAACGTGTTCCTGCGGGGCCTGCGTGCCGTGTCGGACTTCGAGTACGAATTCCAGCTGGCGAACATGAACCGTCAACTGGCACCGGAGGTGGAGAGTCTGTTCCTCACGCCGTCCGAGCGCTACTCGTTCATTTCCTCGACGCTGGTTCGCGAAATCGCCGCATTGGGCGGAGATATCAGCAAGTTTGTCCACCCCGCGGTGGCCGACGCCCTGACCCTGCGCTTCAGGAAGTAACCCCGCCTGGCAGCTCCCGGGAGCTGCCACGGACGGCGCAGCTGACGCCAGCCCTGACGTACCCGCGTGCACTGCGCGCGTCAATGCGGCACAATTGGCACATCCAGTTTTCACGTTGCCCGGGCCTGCCGCCCGGGCCGGAGTGCCCATGTCCCTGATCATTACCGACGATTGCATCAACTGCGACGTCTGCGAACCCGAGTGTCCGAACGCCGCCATTTCCCAGGGCGAAGAGATCTACGTGATCGACCCGAACCTGTGCACCCAGTGTGTCGGCCACTACGACGAGCCCCAGTGCCAGCAGGTCTGCCCGGTGGATTGCATCCCGCTGGACGAAGCTCATCCGGAAACCCAGGAAGAGCTGATGGCCAAGTATCGCAAGATTACGGGCAAGGCCTGATATCCCGCGCCCCGTGGAGGATTCCATGGTGGTAGGCAAGCTGTGCGGGCCTCTTCGCGAATAAATCCGGCCCCCATAAGTGCTCGCGCCGTGCATGAGTCCTGCGAACGACGCTGACGCTGTGGGAGCTGGACTTTTCCGCGAACAGGTCGCCGCGAAGCCCCCCGCAGATCACTGATCGCCGTCGAAACCTTCCGCCGTGCAACCCAGGCACCGGGCGAAGGCCGCCTTGCCCGGGTCGACCACCAGCGCCTTGCCGGCCTTGCCCACACCGTCGACCCCGCCAAACACGGTAAAAGGCAGCGAAACCACGAACACCGCCGTGCCGACCAGGGTCGCGCCCACCAGCAGCGGCCGGGCAACCAGCAGGTCACCGATCATCGCGTAGGCCGGCGGATTCTGGATCTTGTAGGTCGGGTCGCCGCTGGTCCCGTCTTCGGCCAGGGCCGGCAGTGACTGCAGGCCAAAGGTCAGGGCCAGCAACAAGGCCAGGGTACGAAACGGTGTCATGGCGCTATCCTTGGGCTAAGCAATGGGGGCAAAGACTCACTATAGCGCCTGCCGGCAACTCGGGTCAGCTCTGACAACGCGGGCAATACACGCTGGCACGCTGCCCCAGGCGAATCTCGCGCAAGCCGCTGCCGCAGACCTTGCACTGCTCGGCGCCACGACCATAGACGAACAGCTCCTGCTGGAAATAGCCGGGCTGGCCGTCACCGCCGATGAAGTCGCGCAAGGTGGTGCCGCCACGCTCAATGGCATGGGCCAGCACCCGCTTGATCTCGGTCGCCAGCTTCAGGTAGCGCGCCCGGGAAATACCGCCGGCCTCGCGCCGCGGGTCGATCCCGGCGGCGAACAGCGCTTCGGTCGCATAGATGTTACCCACGCCGACCACCACCGCGTTGTCCATGATGAACGGCTTGACCGCCATCGAGCGCCCACGGGACAGCTGGAACAGCCGCTCGCCGTCGAACAGGTCGGTCAGCGGTTCCGGCCCCAGCCGCGCCAGCAATTCGTGCTTGAGCGGGTCGAGACTCCAGAGCATGGCCCCGAAACGGCGCGGGTCGGTATAACGCAGGGCCAGGCCCGACTCCAGCTCGATATCCACATGCTCATGCCTGGCCGCCGGCAGGCCGACCTCGACCAGGCGCAGGTTGCCCGACATTCCCAGGTGGCTGATCAGCGTGCCGACCTCGGCATTGATCAGCAGGTACTTGGCCCGCCGCTCGACCTGGACGATCCGCTGCCCGGACAGCCGCACATCCAGGTCTTCCGGGATCGGCCAGCGCAGGCGCCGGTCGCGGACGATCACGCGACTGACCCGCTGCCCTTCCAGATGAGGCGCGATACCGCGCCGGGTGGTTTCGACTTCGGGTAGTTCAGGCATGGAGATTCCCGTTCAGGAAATGGCGTGCGCCCGATCAGTGCGCACCCAGTTCGCGGATGTTTTCCCTGAGTGTCTCGAAGTCGTAGTCGGACAGGCCGACGTAGTCGAGCACCAGGTGGCCGATGGCATTCCATTCGCGGTCCTCGGTCTGGTTGCCCAGTACCCGGTGGGACTCACAGATATGCTCGGCCATTTTCAGGATCGCCAGCAGGTTCTTCAACTGGCTGTTGCGGGTCGATTCGTCGCTGAAGATCGCCAACGCGTTGTGGTGGTTGGCGATGGCGTTGGTCACATGCTCCGGCAGGCGCCAGGACTTGGCCGTGTAGTAGCCGACCACCGCATGGTTGGTGTTGAACGCGTCGTTCTCGGTGTCCACCACCCGCTTCTCGGGACCGGCATCGGCGTAGGCCCGCTCCAGCACCGTCATGTAGTCGGGGAAGCGCTTGAGCATCAGCGGGATCCCGCAATCGTGAAACAGCCCCAGGGCATAGGCCTCGTCGATGGCCTGGGAGCCGGTGCGCTTGGCCAGCGTCAGGCTGGTCATCGCCACGTCCTGGGCGGTGTCCCAGAAGCGGTTGAGGGTCACGATGGTTTCATCGGCCATCTCGCCCTTGATCGACTGCGCGTTGATCAGGTTGATGATCGAACGGCTGCCCAGCAGCGTCACCGCCCGCTGGATCGAGGCGATCTTGTTGGTCAGCCCGTAGTAGGGCGAATTGACGATCTTGAGCAGCGCACCGGAGAGCCCGGGGTCCTGACTGATCAGCCGGGCGATCACATCCAGGTCCGGATCAGGCATGTACTGCTCCATCTGCAGATCCACCATGATCTGCGGTTGAGGCGGCACGCTGATGCCTTGCAAGGCCTGCTGGATCTGTTCGGCTGAAAGTTCTTGGGACATTGGTACACACTCCGGGCGAGTCGCCGATTCTAGCGGAAAAGTGGTTCAGGATGGGTGATATGTGAACTCAATCACATGAAACTTGACGAACCGGTGAACGCCAACTCCCGTTATAATTCCGCTCTTTTTTCCCGGAGCGACGTCATGTCCCTGCCCAGCCTGCGCCTCAAAGCCAATGCCGACCGCCGCCTGCGCGCCGGCCACCTGTGGGTCTACAGCAACGAAATCGACGTGGCCGCAACCCCGCTGCACGGCTTCAAGGCCGGTGACCAGGCCATTCTCGAGGCCGCCGGCGGCAAGGCCCTCGGTATCGTCGCCATGAGCCCGAACAACCTGATCTGCGCCCGCCTGCTGTCGCGCGATGCCCGCCTGCCACTGGACAAGTCGCTGCTGGTGCACCGCCTCAACGTCGCCCTGTCGCTGCGCGAACGGCTGTTCGACAAGCCGTTCTATCGCCTGGTGTACGGCGATTCCGACCTGCTGCCGGGCCTGGTGGTCGACCGTTTCGGCGATATCCTGGTGGTCCAGCTCGCCTCGGCGACCATGGAACAGCACAAGGCCGACGTGATCGCCGCGCTGGTCCAGGTACTCAAGCCCAGCGGCATCCTGTTCAAGAACGACTCGGCGGCGCGTGATGCCGAGGGCCTCGAGCGCTATGTCGAGACCGTGTTCGGCCTGGTGCCGGAGTGGGTTGCCCTGGAAGAGAACGGCGTGAAGTTCGAGGCGCCGGTGATGGAAGGCCAGAAAACCGGCTGGTTCTACGACCACCGCATGAACCGCGCGCGCCTGGCACCGTACGTCAAGGGCAAGCGGGTGCTCGACCTGTTCAGCTACATCGGTGGCTGGGGCGTGCAGGCCGCGGCCTTCGGCGCCAGCGAAGTGTTCTGCGTCGACGCCTCGGGCTTCGCTCTCGACGGCGTCGAGCGCAACGCCGCACTGAACGGTTTCGCCGAGAAGCTGACCTGCATCGAAGGCGACGTATTCGAAGCCCTCAAGGAGCTGAAGTCCGCCGAAGAGCGTTTCGACGTGATCGTGGCCGACCCGCCAGCGTTCATCAAGCGCAAGAAGGACCTGAAGAACGGTGAGGGCGCCTACCGTCGCCTGAACGAACAGGCCATGCGCCTGCTGAGCAAGGACGGCATCCTGGTCAGCGCCTCATGCTCGATGCACCTGCCGGAAGACGACCTGCAGAACATCCTGCTGACCAGCGCCCGCCACCTGGACCGCAATATCCAGCTGCTGGAACGCGGCGGCCAGGGCCCGGACCACCCGGTGCATCCGGCGATCCCGGAAACCCGCTACATCAAGAGCATCACCTGCCGCCTGCTGCCCAACAGCTGAGTGGCTGGCGCCCCGCCCTGTATCCAGGGCGGGTGGCGCCTCGCCGACCACTTTCCGCCCCAGTTGAAACTCCTGCGGCACTCGCCCTCCCGAAAGTGCTCGCCCACCGCAATTAACTGGATATGACCGACATATAACTCGGACATAACCTACACAACTGCTCATTGCCAACTTTCTTCATGAGCCTATTATCTGATTAATCGCCCACTATCGAGGCGATATAAACAGAAAGGAGGCACAAGCATGGAAAAGATAAAACTTGAATATAAAGTATCCGCAGGCCATCACGCGATGCTCGGAACGTCGAAATAAACCCGAGACAGGCTGGGTCGATTCCCCCATCTTCGATCCAGCCTGAAAACCGAAAAGCGGGCACAGACTCATGCATATCAATCCCGACCTGTTCATCCTGATAAAGCCACCTGCACTTGTCATCTGGAACTACAAGTCCCATGAACAGTACTCGATGGATAAACACCATGCCGACCGGCTGACCGAACTGGTCGAGAAGCCCTCCCGCTTCGATCCGCACCATCCAGTCGATTCGACCTTCGTGAGCACCGGCATCATCAGCGCAAACCCCTTTCCCAACGACCACTGGGGCTGGGACGACCTGTCGAGAATCTTCCATGTCGGCACCCGCGACCTGCCGCAGGCGAACAACCCGGACAACAGCGTGGAATGGGCGCAAGACTACCTCGCGCACTGCCGGGAGGTCATGCGACGCCAGCAACCGCCGCCCCATCGCCATGCCATCGCACTGCACCAGGACATGCTCCACCTTCCGCCGCCATTGCCGGGTCATGGCGAGAGCAACAGCGTCGACTTCACCAGCGTGCTCCTGCAACGCAAGACCTGCCGCAAGTTTTTCGACTGGCGTATTTCCCTCGAACACCTCAGCACGGTTCTTTATCTTTCCCTGGGTTATCTGAGGGAACGCGAACTGGATACTGACCCTTGCATACCGGAAGACTTTCGTGCACGTCGCAGCAGCCCATCGGGCGGCGGCCTCAATTGCAGCGAAGGTTATCTTTATATCCGTAATGTCGACGATATCGGGCCGGGTTTTTATTATTACCACCCGGACAAACATGCACTGACGCTTATAAGAGGCCTCGGCGTGCCATTGGCCACTTTAGTGCAAGGCCAGCACTTTATCGAAAACTTGCCGTTCGGCATATTCATTACTTGCCGATTCGACAAGATGTGGTGGAAGTATCCGCATTCCCAGGGTTATCGCGTCGCCCTGCTGGAAGCCGGGCATATATCGCAAACCTTCCAGCTTACCGCCACCGCCCTGGGCCTGAAGACCTGGGTAACCGCCGCCCTGTGCGAACAGAAGATCGAGCAGGCACTGCGCCTGGAGGACCTGAGCGAACAGCCACTGCTGTTCGTCGGTGCCGGCTACAGCCATGGCGAATCGATCTGCGACGAACTTCAGGAACTGCTCAAGACCCCATCGGGAAGCCAATGATGGCGTCGACCGACACAAGCATCCGGCAATCGAGCCGCCCCCAACTGCTGCTGGTCACCGGCATATCACTGATCAGCTTTTTCCCGCTCAATGTTCTGTTGCCGGCGTTTCCAGCCCTGGCGGAGCAATTCGCCACCTCGACCGCCGACATCGCCCTGACGGTCAGCCTGTTCACCCTGGTCTTTGTCGTCTCGCAGTTGGTGATGGGGCCACTTTCCGATCGGTTCGGACGCAAGCAGGTGCTGCTGGCCTGCCTCACCCTCTCCTGCATCGGTGCCATCGGCTGCACCCTGACCACGGACTTCGTCGCCTTCCTGTTCTTTCGCAGCGTCCAGGCACTGGGTTGCGGCTTCTTCGTCCTCGGCCTGGCGCTGGTCGAAGACCTGTTCGAGCCGCAGGAACGCATCCCTGTTCGCATTTTCTACATGAGCTTCAGCGGCCTGTTCGTCGCCCTCTCACCCCTGCTCGGCTCCTGGCTGCTGGACAGCTTCGGCTGGAGGAGCAGCTTCCATGCCTTTACCCTGGTCGCTGCCGGCCTCTTCCTGCTGGCCTTGCGGGCGCTGCCTCGGCGCTCCGCAACCGGGACCACGCAAGGTCCGGCGCCGCGCCAGTCGATGCGCAAGATCCTCGGCCATGGCGACTTCCGTCGTTACTGGCAGATCGCGGCGCTGGTGTTCTGCCCCTACTTCGCCCTGACCAGCGTCTCGCCGCTGATCTTCATGGACGGCTTGCGCCTCTCCGAATACCAATACGCCATCGTGCTGCTGATCTATGGTGCTGCCTACCTGCTGGGTGGCGTGCTGGCCACCCGGTTGCAGAAGCGCCTGGGCGTGCGTTCGCAGATCGACATCGGCCTGCTCCTGCTGGGTGCCGCCGGCCTGACACTGCTGCTGACCCTGCAACTGGGGCTGGTCTCCACCGCCAGCCTGCTGCTGCCGATGTGCCTGAGCGCCGCGGCGGTCAGCATCACCCGCCCGACGGCGATCTCCGCAGCGATGCTGCTGTTCCCGGCGAACGCCGGCACCGCGGCGTCGGCGGGCAACACCCTCATGTTTCTGGCAGCCGCCGCCAGCAGCGCATTGCTGGCCAGGAGCGACGTCCTGCTGCTGCCGACCCTCGGCATGGGCTTCGTCATCTGCAGCCTGCTCGGCCTGCTGAGCAGCGCCAGGCTCGGGCGCTGAACGCCGCCGTCGCGTCCACCCCATTCCTTCCAGCCGCCAGCGGTGTAGAATCGTCCTATTCATCGCCAGTCATCCCCCGGCGGGTTTATGAGCTCAGGCTGAGACGCACGGCGATCCCGTGCCGTTGTCGGCAGCTTTCGGACACACGGCCATTTTCCAGGTGTTCCCGAGGGTCAATAGAAGCTCACTCCCCACTTGTTACCTGATTAGCCGCCCGGAGTGCTCCATGCCTGATTACCGCTCGAAAACATCCACCCACGGCCGCAACATGGCCGGTGCCCGCGCCCTGTGGCGCGCCACGGGGATGAAAGACGCCGACTTCAAGAAACCGATCATCGCCGTCGCCAACTCCTTCACCCAGTTCGTACCCGGTCACGTCCACCTCAAGGACATGGGCCAACTGGTCGCCCGCGAAATCGAACGCGCCGGTGGCGTCGCCAAGGAATTCAACACCATCGCCGTGGATGACGGCATCGCCATGGGCCACGACGGCATGCTCTATTCGCTGCCGAGCCGCGAGATCATCGCCGACTCCGTCGAGTACATGGTCAACGCCCACTGCGCCGACGCCATCGTCTGCATCTCCAACTGCGACAAGATCACCCCCGGCATGCTGATGGCCGCCCTGCGCCTGAACATCCCGGTGATCTTCGTCTCCGGCGGTCCGATGGAAGCCGGCAAGACCAAACTGGCCTCCCACGGCCTGGACCTGGTGGACGCGATGGTCATCGCCGCCGACTCCAACGCTTCTGACGAGAAGGTTGCCGAGTACGAGCGCAGCGCCTGCCCGACCTGCGGTTCGTGCTCCGGCATGTTCACCGCCAACTCGATGAACTGCCTGACCGAAGCCCTGGGCCTGGCCCTGCCGGGCAACGGCTCGACCCTGGCCACCCACGCCGACCGCGAACAGCTGTTCCTGCGCGCCGGTCGCGACATCGTCGCGCTGTGCCAGCGCTACTACGGCGAGAACGACGACTCGGTACTGCCGCGCAGCATCGCCAACTTCAAGGCGTTCGAAAACGCCATGACCCTGGACATCGCCATGGGCGGTTCCACCAACACCATCCTGCACCTGCTGGCCGCCGCCCAGGAAGCCGAAGTCGCCTTCGATCTGCGCGACATCGACCGCCTGTCACGCAAGGTGCCGCAGCTGTGCAAGGTCGCGCCGAACATCCAGAAGTACCATATGGAAGACGTGCACCGTGCCGGCGGCATCATCAGCATTCTCGGCGAGCTGGCCCGTGGCGGCCTGCTGCACACCGACCTGCCGACCGTCCACAGCAGGAGCCTGGCCGAGGCCATCGCCCACTGGGACATCACCCAGACCGACGATGAAGCGGTGCACACCTTCTTCAAGGCCGGCCCGGCCGGTATCCCGACCCAGACCGCTTTCAGCCAGGCGACCCGTTGGGAGACCCTCGACGACGACCGCGAGAACGGCTGCATCCGCAGCGTCGAGCACGCCTACTCGAAGGAAGGCGGCCTCGCCGTGCTGTACGGCAACATCGCCCTCGACGGTTGCGTGGTGAAGACCGCCGGTGTCGACGAGTCGATCCTGGTGTTCGAAGGCAACGCGAAGATCTTCGAAAGCCAGGACAGCGCCGTGCGCGGCATCCTGGCCGACGAAGTGAAGGCCGGCGACATCGTGATCATCCGCTACGAAGGCCCGAAAGGCGGCCCGGGCATGCAGGAAATGCTCTACCCGACCTCGTACCTGAAGTCCAAAGGCCTGGGCAAGGCCTGCGCCTTGCTGACCGACGGCCGCTTCTCCGGCGGCACCTCGGGCCTGTCCATCGGCCACGCTTCCCCGGAAGCCGCTGCCGGTGGCGCGATCGGCCTGGTGCAGGATGGCGACAAGGTACTGATCGACATTCCGAACCGCTCGATCAACCTGCTGGTCAGCGACGAGGAACTGGCGGCCCGCCGTGTCGAGCAGGACAAGAAAGGCTGGAAACCGGCCGAACAGCGTCCACGCAAGGTCACCAGCGCGCTGAAGGCCTACGCCCTGCTCGCCACCAGCGCCGACAAGGGCGCGGTGCGCGACAAGGCGATGCTCGACAAGCTGGTGCCGTAAGCACCGTCGTCCAACAAAAAGCCCGGCCAAAGTGCCGGGCTTTTTACTGCCTGCTCTGAGCAACCCGGTCTTACTGGATCTCTTCCGGCTTGACGATCACCCAGTTCTGGTCCGCCGTCACCGTCAGACCTTCCTTTTTCTGGGCTTCGGCATTGCTCTTGATCATGCCGTTGAGCTGGTTCATGTACTTGTCCTTGCGGTTGACCCACAGGTGTACGCCACCCTTGGCCACGTCGACGCTGTGGAACAGCATGTAGCCATCGCTGGACGGGGTGTCGCCACCGACCAGTACCGGTTTTTTCCACTGGTCGATATAGGTCAGGATGGCCGCCTGCTTGCCGGCCATCCAGGTCGCCGGGGTCCACAGGTACGGAGTCAGTTCCAGGCCGAGGTTGGCCTTCTCGTCATACTTGCCGGCGCTGATCTGCTTGCGCGCGGTGGTCAGCTCGCCGGTCTTGCGGTCCTTGAGCAGGGTGGTCACACCGATCACGTTCTGCGGCTTGACGTTGTAGCCATACTTGGGATCGGCCGCGACCATGCGCACCAGTTCCTCGGAGGCGGCGGTCATCACGTAGACCTCGATACCGTTCTCCATCAGCTTGTTGTACAGCTCGACCTGGCCGGCGAAGACCTTCGGCGGCTGCACCTCGATGTTCTTCACCACATCGCCATCGTAATAGGTGCTCGGCACCGGCTTGCCCGACGCCATCAGTTCGTCGACGTAGCCCTTGAGCTCCTTGAGGGTGAAACCGGAGAACACCTGGGCCACCCACGGGTAGCAGACCATGTCGTCGATTTCGCAGAGGCGGTAGTAGTAGCTGAACAGGCTTTCCTTGTGGTCGGCGGTGTCCTTGAACGGGATCAGCTTCAACGACGGGTCCAGGGTATCGCGGGTGATCAGCCCCTTGTTCTCCATGTACGGCAGCAGCGACTCTTCCAGGTCGTAGCGGTAACTGGTGTTGTCCATGTCGAACACCGCGAAATTACCCTTGTTGGCATTGGCGGCGATCATCGCCTCCAGTTTCTTGGCCTGATCCTGCGGCCAGTGCTTGAGCTCGGTGGCATAGGCCTGGCCGGCAAGGCCCAGGCAGAGTGCGGCGGCGAGGAGTTTGGGGGCGAATTTCATGGGCGGGATCTTCCTGGATGAAAGTCTGTGACGCTAACAAATCCGTATGACAGTTCTCATCCGAGGACGACCGCCCGCGTCCTGATCCCGCCACCGGCATACGCCCCAGCGTCATCGGCTTATTCCAAAAGCGACAGTCGACATTCCATTTAGATATTAAATCTATATATATCAAGCTGTTAGGCTGAACGGTTCACAATCACCGCCCCAGAGTGATTGGCACTCATCGTTTCCGGAGTCTTCATGAACCTGCCGCTGATTCTCAATCTGCTGGTGTTCCTCGCCCTGTTGCTGGGCCTGGCACAAACCCGCCATACCTCCTGGAGCCTGGCCCGCAAGGTGTTGTTCGCCCTGGCCCTGGGCGTGGCGTTCGGCATTGGCCTGCATACCGTCTACGGCGACGGCAACCCGGTGCTCAAGGCCTCCATCGCCTGGTTCGACCTGGTGGGCAACGGCTACGTGCAGTTGCTGCAGATGATCGTGATCCCGCTGGTGTTTGCCTCGATCCTCAGCGCCGTGGCCCGCCTGCACAATGCCTCGGCCCTGGGCCGGATCAGCTTCCTGACCATCGGCACGCTGCTGTTCACCACCGCCATCGCCGCGCTGATCGGCATCCTGCTGACCAACCTGTTCGGCCTGAGCGCCGAAGGCCTGGTGGCCGGTACCCAGGAGATGGCCCGCCTGCAGACCATCCAGAGCGACTATGCCGGCAAGGTCGCCGACCTCAACGTGCCGCAACTGCTGCTGTCGTTCATTCCACAGAACCCCTTCGCCGACCTGGCACGGGCCAAGCCGACCTCGATCATCAGCGTGGTGATCTTCGCCGCCTTCCTCGGCATCGCCGCCCTGCAACTGCTCAAGGATGACGTGCAAAAGGGCCAGAAGGTGATCGACGCCATCGACACCCTGCAGGCCTGGGTAATGCGCCTGGTAAGGGTGGTGATGAAGCTCACCCCCTACGGCGTGCTGGCCCTGATGACCAAGGTGGTGGCCGGCTCCAACCTGCAGGACATCATCAAGCTCGGCAGTTTCGTGGTGGTCTCCTACCTCGGCCTGGGGCTGATGTTCGTGGTCCATGGCCTGCTGCTGTCACTGGCCGGGGTCAACCCGCTGCGCTTCTTCCGCAAGGTCTGGCCCGTGCTGACCTTCGCCTTCACCAGCCGCTCCAGTGCCGCGAGCATCCCGCTGAACATCGAGGCGCAGACCCGTCGCCTGGGAGTTCCACAGTCGATCGCCAGCTTTGCCGCCTCGTTCGGTGCGACGATCGGTCAGAACGGCTGCGCCGGCCTGTACCCGGCAATGCTGGCGGTGATGGTGGCACCGACTGTCGGCATCAACCCGCTGGACCCACTGTGGATCGCCACGCTGGTGGCCATCGTCACCCTGAGTTCGGCGGGCGTGGCCGGCGTCGGTGGTGGCGCGACCTTCGCCGCGCTGATCGTGCTGCCGGCGATGGGCCTGCCGGTGTCGCTGGTGGCGCTGCTGATCTCGGTGGAACCGTTGATCGACATGGGCCGTACCGCGCTGAACGTGAGCGGTTCGATGACCGCCGGCACCCTCACCAGCCAGATGATGAAGCAGACCGACAAACGCCTGCTGGATGCCGATGAGCATGCCGAGCTGGCACAGGCCTGATCAGCCCTTGCAGGAAGTACTGATCGTTCCCACGCTCCGCGTGGGAACGCTGCCGGTGACGCTCGGCGTCACCACGCCCAGCAACTCAGACCCGCTCCCACACCTCGAAGCTGAACGCCGGCTTGTCGCCCTCCGCCGGATGCGGCTCGTCGGAAACCCGCTGCCACAGGTTCAGGTCGAATTCCGGGAACCAGGCATCGCCCGCCGGGCTCAGGCCGACCCGGGTCAGGTACAGGCGATCGGCCTGCTCCAGCCCCTGGGCATAGAGTTGCGCCCCACCGATCAGCATCAGTTCACTGACACCCTGCTCCAGCGCCCACGCCTCGGCCCGCACCAGCGCGGCCTCCAGCGACGGGAACACCTCGGCACCTTCCAACTGCAGCCCGGACTGGCGGCTGACCACCAGGTTCAACCGCCCCGGCAACGGCCGACCGAGGGAGTCCCAGGTCTTGCGCCCCATGATGATCGGCTTGCCCAGGGTGGTGGCCTTGAAATACTTGAAATCCGCCGGCAAATGCCAGGGCATGCTGTTGTCGACGCCGATCACGCGGTTTTCCGCGAGGGCCGCGATCAGGCTGAGGGGAAGTTTGGTTTTCATGCCGAAGAGGATACCCGACACGCGGGTGCAGGCACTAGCCGCAGCGGTTATGCTTCTGGCACTCCCCCGCAACAGGATGGCGCGTGACTGAACCGACTCCCCTGCAACGCCTCTGGCTGACCGAAACCGTGCGCCTGCGCGAAGAACAGGCCGGGCCACTGGAAGACCTCGAAGCCAATCGTCGCGCCCGCGCAGCCGGTGGCGACCTGGCGACCCGCATCCAGCACCGCGCGCTCTGGCTCGCCGAGCGCGACGGCCAGCTCACCGCCCTGCACCACTGGTTGCAGGGTGCGCGCCTGGCCCTGCTGCTGCTCGCCGTACTGGTGATCCTCAGCGGCGCCGGGCTGGCCTTCGCCGCCCTGGGCAACGGCCAGTTGCCGGTCAACGTGTTCTGGGCCCTGGGCAGCCTGCTCGGGCTGAACCTGCTGCTGTTGGCGAGCTGGGCCCTGGGCCTGCTCTTCGCCGGCGGTCACGGCGCCAGCCTGGGCCGATTGTGGCTGTGGCTCAGCGAGAAACTCGCCCGCGATGCCCAAACGGTCCAACTGGTGCCGGCGCTGGTGCTCCTGCTGCAACGCCGACGCCTGAACCGCTGGGCCATCGGCGTGGTCGTCCACGGCCTGTGGCTGCTGGCCCTGGCCTGTGCGCTGGTGGTGCTGCTGACGCTGCTTGCCACCCGGCGCTACGGCTTCGTCTGGGAAACCACCATTCTCGGCGGCGACACCTTCGTCGGCCTGACCCAGGGCCTCGGCGCCCTGCCCGCGCTGCTGGGTTTCAGCGTACCCGGCGAGGCCATGATCCGCGCCAGCGGCAATGCCGCCCTCAACCTGGAAAACGCCCGCCAGGCCTGGGCCGGCTGGCTGGTCGGGGGGCTGCTGGTCTATGGCCTGCTGCCCCGCCTGCTGCTGGCGCTGCTGTGTCTATGGCGCTGGCGCAGCGGTGTGCGCGCACTGGCACTGGACCCGAACCTGCCCGGCTACGCCCACCTGCGCGAACGCCTGATGCCCAGCAGCGAACGCCTGGGCATCCACGATGCCGCGCCCGCGCAGTTGCCCAATGCCGAGGCCGGAGTGACCGACCAGGACAGCGCCGGCGCCTTGCTGGTGGCCGTCGAACTGGACGACCAGCGCCCCTGGCCGCCCGCCCTGCCGAAGGATGTCCGCGACGCCGGAATTCTCGACAGCCGCGAATCCCGGCAGAAACTGCTCGAACAGCTGACCCGCTTCCCGCCGTCCCGCCTGGCGATCGCCTGCGACCCACGGCGCTCGCCGGATCGCGGCAGCCTCGCGCTGATCGCCGAACTGGCCCGCAGTGCCGCCGCCACCCGCGTCTGGCTGTTGCAGGCACCGCCCGGCCAGGCGCTGGACGCCGACCGCCTCGGCGACTGGCACAACGCCCTGCAACAGCTCGAGCTGCCGTTCGCCGACAGCGCTCCGCTCATGTGGCTGGAGACCGGCCATGACTAAGCCGCTGAAACTGGCCGTAGTCGGCCACACCAATGTCGGCAAGACCTCCCTGCTGCGTACGCTGACCCGGGACGTCGGCTTCGGCGAAGTCTCCCATCGCCCCAGCACCACGCGCCACGTCGAGGGTGCGCGGCTGTCGGTGGACGGCGAACCGCTGCTGGAGCTGTACGACACCCCCGGTCTGGAAGACGCCATCGCCCTGCTCGACTACCTCGAACGTCTTGACCGGCCTGGCGAGCGCCTGGACGGCCCGGCCCGCGTCAACCGTTTTCTCGACGGCAGCGAGGCCCGGCAGCGTTTCGAACAGGAAGCCAAGGTGCTGCGCCAGTTGCTGGCCTCGGATGCCGGACTGTACGTGATCGATGCCCGCGAGCCGGTACTGGCCAAGTACCGCGACGAACTGTCGGTGCTCGCCAGTTGCGGCAAACCGCTGCTGCCGGTGCTCAACTTCGTCAGCAGTGCCACCCAGCGTGAGAACGACTGGCGCCAGGCCCTGGCCCGCCTGGGGTTGCACGCACTGGTGCGCTTCGACAGCGTCGCACCACCGGAGGACGGCGAGCGCCGCCTCTACGAAAGCCTCGCGCTGTTGCTGGAAGGTTCCCGGCCACAGCTGGAACGCCTGGTCCATGACCTGCAAGCGCAACGCCAGGCACGCCGGCAAGGCGCCAACCGGCTGATCGCCGAGTTGCTGATTGACTGCGCCGCCTGCCGGCGCCAGGTGGCCGGCGATGCCACGGCCGAAAGCAACGCCATCGCCGAACTGCGCCAGGCGGTGCGTCAGCGCGAGCAACGTTGCGTCGAGGCGCTGCTCAAGCTCTACGCCTTTCGCAGCGACGACGCGACCGCCAGCGACCTGCCGCTGCTCGACGGGCGCTGGGGCGACGACCTGTTCAACCCGGAAACCCTCAAGCAACTGGGCGTGAAGGTCGGCGGCGGGATCGCCGCCGGCGCCGCAGCGGGAGCCGGCGTCGACCTGCTGGTCGGCGGCCTGACACTCGGGGCCGCCGCCCTGGCCGGCGCCATTGCCGGCGGTGCCCTGCAGACCGCCCGCGGCTACGGCAACCGCCTGCTCGGCAAGCTCAAGGGCCAGCGCGAGCTGACGCTCGACGACAGCGTGCTGCGCCTGCTCGCGCTACGTCAGCGGCAATTGTTGCTGGCACTGGAGGCCCGGGGGCATGCGGCGCTGGAGCGCATCCAACTGGCAGCGCCCGCCGACACGACCTGGCGCGAAGGCAAGCTGCCGCCCGCCCTGCACAAGGCACGGGCCCACCCGCAGTGGTCATCGCTGAACCCGCAACCGAAGCTGAGCCAGGCCGAACGCCAGGAGCAGATCGAGACGCTGCAGCAAGACCTGTAACGGCGGCTCACTCGGGCGCCACCGACGGCCAGCCACCCCCCAGGCTCTTATACAGGGCGATGCGGTTGGTGGTCTGCGACAGGCGCACGCGGACCAGCGTCTGCCGCGCGCTGTTCAAGCCGCGCCGGGCGTCCAGTACTTCGAGATAACTGCTCAACCCGCCTTCGTAGAGCCGTTGCGCCAGCTCGGCCCGCCGCGCCTCGTTGTCCACCAGACGCTGCTGCGCAGCGAGCCGGGCCGCCAGCGGGCGACTCGAACCCAGAGCGTCGGCCACCTCGCGAAACGCCTGCTGGATCACCCGCTGATACTCGACGAGGGCAATCTCGCGCTGGGCCCGGGAAAGATCAAGCTGGGAAAAGCGTCGCCCCATGTCGAAGAGCGGCAGATCCAGCTGCGGACTGAACGACCACTCCCGGGCCTGACCGGAAAACAGCTGGCCCAGTTGTGGACTGCTCAGGCCGAACAGCCCGGTCAGGCTGATACTCGGCAGAAAGGCCGCGCGGGCCGCGCCGATATGCGCATTGAACGCCCGCAGGCGGGCCTCGGCGGCACGAATATCGGGGCGCCGCAGCAACAGATCCGAGGGCAGCCCCGGCGCGACTTCACTCAGCATCGATGACGTACCGCCCGCCCGGCCCGCCAGCCGGTCGCCATCGACGGCCGCACCCACCAAAAGCTCCAGCCTGTTCAGCGACAGGCTCAGCTCCCGTTGGGTCTGGGCCAGCTCGGCCTCCAGGCTCAGCACCAACGCATCGGCCTGGCGCAGCTCCAGTTCGTTCGCCAGGCCCAGCGCCTGGCGACGACCGATCAGACGCGCTGCGGCCCGGGCCTGCTCCAGGGACGCCTGGCTCTGTCCGCCCAACTCGACGTGGGCCAGGTATTCGTAAAACGCCGCCGCCACCTCGCCCACCAGGCCGAGCTGGGCACTCAGGACATCTTCCCGGCTCGCCGCCAGACGCTGGCCGGCCGCCTCGCGCAGGGCCCGGACCCGCCCCCACAGATCCAGCTCGAAGGCCGTGAGCCCAAGCCGGAAATGCCCCTGCTCGCGCACCAGCGACTGACCGCTGGGCGAATCGAGCGCCGAAACACCACGCCTCTGCGTCCCCGCATTGATGCCCAGTGCCGGCCACTGATCGGCCCGGGCCACACCGTGCAGCGCCCGCGCCTCATCGACACGCAACACCGCCAGACGCACCTCGCGGTTATGCTCCAGGGCCTGCTCGATCAGCCCCTGCAACTCGACATCGGCGAACATCACCCGCCACGGCGGCAACTGCGCCTCGTCATCCGTAGACTCCCGCCAGCGCTCGGCCACCGGCAATACGGGCGGCTCCTGCTCGGGGACCAGCGAGCAGCCAGCCAGCCCCACGACCCAGGCCGCCAGCAACGCTCTGCCGACACTCACCGGGAGCCACGCCGAAGCAGTTCGGCGGGCAGGCTCGCCAGCCTTTGCGCCGGGCCCTGCTGCCGCTGGAAAAATGCCTCCATGCGTGACAGGTAGAACCAGTCTTGCGGTGACTCCAGCAGAAAGCGCTCGATCGCCCTGGCCCACGACACCTGCATCTGTGCCGCCGGCGCACTGGCAACCCATTCGATCAGGTGCAACTGCCCCGGTCCGCCCAACTGCACCCGATGCCCCGCCAACAGCACATCGCAACCCAGCTTCGCGGCGAGGAACATCGGCCCCTTGACGAACTGCGCCGCGCGCCCGAACAGGTGGCCCCCGGTCGGCTCTCCGCTGCGCAGGCCTCCCATGCTCACCGGCAGGTCGGCGAAGATGATCACCCGGTCGCCGCGGCGGATCGCCCGTGCCAGCGCCAGCGCCGTGCCCGGGGCCCGGCTGTCGAGAATATCCACCTGGTGCCCGAAGGCCTCCAGGCTCTTGAGCGATGAGCGGGTGAGTTCGTCGTTGAAATTCCAGATGGGGATGACGAACCGCGTCGCCTCGGCGTGACGCTCCACCAGGCAGGCCACCGCCATCCAGTATTCGCCGGTATGGGCCAGCACCAGCAACGGAGCCGAGCGCGCCCAGAGCCCATGGGGATCGACCCAGGCGATCGAACGAATCCACGCCCGCAACCGAACCGGCCGATGGCGCGGGTACAGGTGCTCCACCAGCGCACATTGCAGCCTGATCGCACTGTGGCGACAGGCCCGCTCCCGGCATTCGTCCGGCTCCAGCCCGAACAGGGCCAGGTTCTGCAGGCTGCGCGGGTAGGCGGGCCCCCGCCAGGCCACTGGCAGCCGCGCCAGCAGTGCCGGAACGACCGGCAAGCCCATGCGCACGCCCCATCGTCCCAGGCAACGGGCAGCCCCCCTGAGCAGCGCTTCGCGCAAGCGCCTGCGCAGGCCCAGCCGCAGCAACCAACCGCGCATCGACCAACGCGACCGCCATTGCGTCATGTCCGACGCCTGCCCAGGGGCCGCAGGCTGCCCTGGCGCATCAGCCAGATCTGGTCGCAGGCCAGGGCCACCGCACGGTCATGGGTCACGATCACGCACAACATCGGCAAACGGCGGATGGTCTCGATGATCACATCCCGGGCGCCGGGGTCCAGATGCGAGGTGGGTTCGTCGAGCAGCAACAGCTCCGGCCGCCGATAGAGTGCCCGGGCAATCAGCAGGCGCTGTTTCTGCCCGGACGACAATTGCACCCCCATGCTCCCGACCAGGGTGTTGAAGCCATTGCTCAGGCCAAGGATGCTGTCGAGCAGCCCGGCCTGTTCGACGCAAGCCTTCAGGTGCGCGGCGTCGCTGCCGTCGCTGTCCATGACGATGTTCTCCAGTACCGAGCCGGCAATGATCTCGTCATGGGCCGTGACATAGGCCACACATTGGCGATAGCGCCGCAGGCCGAACTGGCGCAGGCTCAGGCCATTGATGCGCAGTTGCCCGGCATCCAGCGGATAGAACCCGGCCAGTACCTTGAGCAGGGTGCTCTTGCCGCAGCCCGAAGGGCCGAAGATGGCGATCCGCCGGGCAGCCCCCGCCAGTTGAAAATGCAGGTGCTCGAAGGTCGGCCGGTCGAACGAGCTGTAGCGAAAGCACGCGTCGTCCAGGCGAACCCTGCGCAGGGCCTGACCCGACTCCAGGGGGCCTGCGCTGTAGACGCTGGACTCGGTCGGTTCGGCCGCCTCGTCGACGATATCGTCGATCCGCCGCAGCTCCACCGTCACCAGGCGCAGCCCCATATAGCGGTCGACCACCTTCAGCGCGCAGCCCATGAACATGTCCTTGTAGAGCACGAAGGCGAACAGGTCGCCGACGCTGTTCTCGCCGTTGAGCACCGCCAGTGCGCCCAGGGCGCTGACCAGCAGCGAGTGCCCATGGGAAAGACCCTCGTGCACCACCTGGTTCATCGCCTGCAGGCGTTGGACGCTGGCCCGGGCGATCTCGGTGTCGGTGTGCTGGTTGCTCCAGTTCGCCAGGCGTACCGCTTCCTGGTTGTAGAGCTTGACCGACTCGATGCAGTCGAGGGTCCCCAACAGGGTCACGTTGCGCGCCGTCTCGGCTTCGATGGAGCGCTGGTGGTCGCGCTCCATCATCGGCAGGGTCAGGCCGCGTACCATGAAGAACAGCAGGCACAACAACAGCGACAGCAACGCCAGTTGCACATTGACCAGCCCCATCAGCAGCAGGAAGGCCAAGCCGAACGCCAGGTCGATGGCAATGTCCATCCAGCCGGCGGTGAAGGTCAGGAAAACCTTGTCGGTCGCCTGGGTACGCCGCAGGATATCGCCCGCCGCACGGCGCTCGAAGTAACTGGCCGGCAGCCGCAGCAACCAGGCGATCACCCCGGTGGAGAGGTCCTGGCTCAGGGCGATGCGCAGGCGGGTGTCGAGCACCGCCCGCAACCAGGCGGCGACCGTCTTGAACAGGAATATCCCGCCGAACACGTAGAGGATCAGGAACAGCAGGTCCTGGTCGTTCTTCGTCACCACCTCGTCCACCGTCAGCGAGAACAACTTCGGCGCGGCGATCGCTCCCAGATAGCCGAGCACCGACAACAGTCCCATGGGCAGCAGGTAGCGCCACAGCCAGGGGTTGCGGGACAACACCCCGGCGACACCGAACACCGCCGGCGGACGGGCCTCGATCCGCGTGGTGAAGGCCAGGCCGGGGACCATCTCCAGGGCGACGCCACTGAACATCGACAACGCCTCCTCCCAGCGGTAGAAACGCCGCCCCACCGCCGGGTCGACGATGTGTACGCCCTTGGCGCCAGCCGACTGCAGCACCACGAAATGCATGTTGTGCCAGAACAGGATCGAGGGCGTGCGCAACTGCCGGAGCCCCTTGAGCGGGAGCCTGAGGGGGCGACAGGCGAAGCCCAGCGCCTCGCCGACCCTGATCATCTGGAACAGCGACATGCCATCCCGGGCGACCCGATAGTCCCGACGCAGTTGCCTCAGGCTCAGGGCCTTGCCGTGATAACCGGCGACCATGGCGATGGAGGCCAGGCCGCATTCGGATATTTCATCCTGGAAAATCACCGGGACCCGCCCACGCCAGCCATGCCGCGCACGGGCCAGGGCATCACGCAGCACCTGGGTGAAGCGGCTCATGCCGCCTTGTCCGCTTGACGCAGGTAATCCGGGTTGCCTTCAAACCCGCGCAGCACCGGCAGGAACAGCCACTGCATCAGGCTGAGCCGTTCCAGGCGCAACGAGCCGCTGAGGGTCATGCCGTCCTTGAGCCACTCGCGATGGATACGGGTACGCGGGTCGCTGAAGTCCAGTTGCACCTCGGCCAGGTAGGCCGGCCCCGGGTCACGATCCTCGCCACCGGCACCGGGTGCGGGCTCCAGATAGGTACTGGCACTGCTGTGAACGATATGCCCGCGGATCACACCATAGCGGGCATAAGGAAAGGCATCGACCCTGACGATGACCTCGGTGCCGGCGGTAGCGAAACCGATCGCCGCCGGGCTCACCGACAACAGCACCCGGGGGGCCTCCTGCGCCCCACCGGCGATGCGCAGCAGCATCATCGGCTGGCCGCCCTGGGCGCGCGCGCCGGGGAACACCGAAACGGCATCGACCACGCCGTCGACCGGGGACAACAGTACGTACTCCTGGCTCTTGCCCAAGGCTTCCAGGCGTTCGCTGAATTCATGGCGCTGGCGGGCCAGTTCGCTGAGCCGGCGTGTCAGCTCGTGCTCGGCCTCCTGGGCACGCTGCTCCAGTTCCAATATGCGCTGACGGGCGCTGGCCTGGGCGAGGTCGTTGTTGGCCAGGTCCTGGATCGCCGCCTCGTGCCGCACGATCGCCTCGTTCAGTGCCGCTGCGGACACCGCACCCTCGGCACTCAGGCGCTCGTGGCGCTGCTGGTTGTCCAGGGCGATGCGCACGCGCCGCTGGATCGAGCGCTTGATGGTTGCCGTCAGTTGCAGATCCTTGTGCAGTTGCGCGATCTGCAACTGCAACGAGCGCTGGCCGGCCTGATGGGATTCGCGCGCCCGGGTCTCGTCGCGGGCGACGTCCCGCAGCAGGTTGTCCAGGCGCTCCGCACTCTGCCGGGACATGGGCCGGGTGCCGTCTTCATCGAGGTTTTCCGGCTCCAGGGCGCGGATGCGCACCAGCGGCTGATCCTTGCTCACCGACTCGCCGGCCTGCACCAGCACCTCGCGGATATGGGCCGGTCGTTCGCTGGTGATACGCACCACATCGCGGGTCTGCACCCTCCCCGGCACATCCTCCTTGCGCGCATAGTTGCCCAGCAGCAGCAACGTGATGGCGGCCATGAAGAACACCGCGACCAACCAGGCGAACAGCAGTGGCGCGAAGGCTCCCCGGGGCGCCACCTTTCCCAACTCAAGCATGACAGGACCCGTGCGGATCGCGGCGCATGCGGCCGCGTCAGAAAGAACGGCAAGGCCCAGTACAGAACCGGGCCTGGCCCACTGCCAAAAGCCGTGGTGCCGTGACGTAGGGGGTGACACAAGGAGCGGTAGGGATCGCTGGCGACCGAACGGCCAGTCAATCTTCATCCGCCCCGTTCAGGAGCCAAGCCTCGATCATTCGGCGATGCCCAAGACAGGCTTGCTCAGTTGCTGTATTTCTCCGTGACTCCCTTGAACGACTCATAGGCCACATCGATCAACAAGCCGAGCTCCGCGAGAAGACCCGAACCACGAACCTCCTCCGTCTGCTCAAGGGTCATTTCCTGCACGGTGACATCTTCAGTTTGAGTATTGCTCATGAGTAACCTCGACTTGTTTGAGAATGAGGCGGCATGGGGCGACAGGAAAGGCCTCCTGCCTGCCCGAATACCGCAAGGCCCGCGGGTCTGGAACCTTGGCAGGCCATGGGCACATTTTCAGCGAGGCGACTGCGGCGGGATATCCGAAGGTTCAACCATCTAACAGAGCAAAGACCTACACATACCTACAGACACATCTTCCATCCAAGTAGGAAGCAAGGCAAAGCCCTACAGTCCCAGCAGACTGGCCGCCTTGGCCCGCAGGATTTGCAGATCCAGCACAGGCACGCCTTCGAGCTTGGCCTGTTCATCCCACTGACGCATGCGCAGGCTCAAGTCGCACAGGGGGTCCTGCGCGAAGTCGGTGGCCTCCTGCAGGGTCATCATCCCACCCTGGTACTCCAGCGTTCGCCGACTGGCCTGGCTCAGACGCTCGTAGTACCCGGGCTCGACCAGGGTCAGATAACGCTTGGCCTGTACGTGATACTCCACCAACCGCGCCAGCCGCTCGCTGAACCCGGCACGACGCAGATAGTCCGCGCCCAGGCGTTCGTGGCTGGCGATGCCATAGCCGCCCATGCTCCGGTCCGCCGCCGTCGGCCGTGGGCAGATATGCCCGATGTCGTGGAAGAACGCCGCCAGTACCACTTCGTCGTCGCAGCCTTCGGCCATCGCCCGCTGTGCGGCCTGGGACATGTGCTCCAGTTGCGAAACCGGCTCGCCGATGTAGTCGGCGCTGCCGAACTGCCGGTAGAGGCCGAAGACCTCGTCCAGCACCTGTTCGACCCGGCTCATCGGCTCTCTCCCAGCAAGGTGGCGATATTGGCCTCGGCCATGGCCGGGCCGACGCTCATGCCGACACCGGTGTGCATCAGCGCCGCGTGCACGCCGGGCGCGGCCTGCAGGAACGAGAACGGGCCCGGCCCCTTGGCACCGTAGACGCCCTGCCAGCGCTCGAGCACCTGGACCTTGCAACCGAGGGTGTGCTCGGCCAGTTCCAGCATCCAGTTATCCACCTTTTCGGCATTGAACGGCGACGGATCGCTGCCGTAGTGATGGGAATCGCCGATGATCAACTCGCCATGGGGTGTTGGGCTGATCAGCAGGTGGATGCCGTGCTCCTGCAGGTGCGGGCTTTCGTGCTGGATCTGTGCCCGGATCGCCGCCGCTTCCGGCAGATCGGCGAAGGCGCCGTAGTGCACGCAACTGAGACCGGTCAGCACGGCGTGTTGCAGGTCCAAACCGCTGGGCAACGGGCGGGCGCGGAGCATCTGCAGGCGGCAGATGCTCGGCTGCAGGGTCGCCAGCGACTCGGCCAGCAGGGTCTGGTAGTCGTGGCCCGAACAGACCACGATCTGCGTGCCGCGGAAGGTTCCCGCGGTGCTGTGCAACTGGCCGGACTCGACCTCGCGGATCAGGGTCGAGAAGTGGAATTCGACGCCCAGCTCGCGACGCAGGTAGTCGATCAGCGTCGGGATCGCCTCGCGGGAATACAGTTGCTGGTCATCCAGGCCGTGCAGGGCGGCGCGATGATGGCTGAACTGGCCGCCGTGCAGGTCGGCCAGGGCCCGCCCCTGCAACAGTTTCACCCGGTAGCCGTGCTCGCGGGCCCGGCCGGCGCAGAAGGCTTCCAGCAGGTGTTCCTCGGCTTCGCTGCGGGCGAACAGGTAGCTGCCGTTGCGCTTGAGTTCGAAACCGGCGTGCTGCGACCAGTGGCCCCAGATCTCGCGGCTGGCGCGGGCCAGGTCGAGCATGACGCCTGGCGGCTGGCCGGTGACCAACGCCTGGCCGAAATTGCGGATCGACGCGCCCAGGGGCGTGGCGCTGCGCTCGAAGACCCGGACCTTGAGGCCGCGGCGGGCGGCGGCATAGGCGTGGGACAGGCCGAGGATACCGGCGCCGACGATGAGGATGTCGCTGTGATAGGTCATGAAGGGTCCTGAAGCAATGGCCAGGTTGATCGCTCCCACGCTCCGCGTGGGAATGCAGCCCGTGACGCTTTGCGTCACAAGAGCGGACGCCGAGCGTCCAGAGAGGCGTTCCCACGCGGAGCGCGGGAACGATCGAAGGTTCGGGCTCGGCCAGGGACTTACTGGGCAACCTTCTCCGACTTGCCGTCATAGCGCTTGCGCCATTCGGCCAGGATCTCGTCGCGGTGCTTCGAGGCCCAGGCGAAGTTGTTCCTGATCAGGCGCTGTTCGTAGTCGGCCGGCAACTCGGTCTGTGGCCTGGCGATCCCCGGCTGGGCCAGCACGGCGAAGTTTTCCTTGTACAGCGCCATGGCCGCCGGGCTGGCGGAGAAGTCGGCCAGTTTCTTCGCGGCCTCTTCATGGGGAGTGCCCTTGATCACCGCCGTCGCTTCGATCTCCCAACCCAGGCCTTCCTTCGGCAGGACGATGTCCAGCGGCGCCCCCTGGCGCTTGAGCTGAATGGCCGAGTATTCGAAGGAAATGCCGATCGGGAACTCACCCGCCGCCGCCAGTTTGCAGGGCTTGGAACCGGAGTGGACGTACTGGCCGATGTTCTGGTGCAGGTCATCCATGTACTGCCAGCCCTGCTTCTCGCCGAAGGTCTGCAACCAGGCGCTGACATCGAGAAAACCGGTGCCGGACGAGGCCGGGTTGGGCATGACGATCTTGCCCTTGTACTCGGGTTTGGTCAGGTCCTGCCAGCTCACCGGCTTGTTCAGGTGCTGCTTCTGCGCCTCGACGGTGTTGAAGCAGATAGTCGCGGCCCAGACGTCCATGCCGACCCAGGCCGGCGGGTTGGCCGGATCGCGGTAGTGGTCACCGATCTTGCCCAGGTCCTTCGGTGCATAGCTCTGCAGCATGCCCTGCTGGTCGAGGATCGCCAGGCTCGACGCGGCCAGGCCCCACACCGCATCGGCCTGTGGCCGGGCCTTCTCGGCCAGCAGCTTGGCGGTGATGATGCCGGTGGAATCACGCACCCACTTGATGCCGATATCCGGGTTGGCCTTCTCGAACGCGTCCTTGTAGCTCTTGAGCTGCTCGGCTTCGAGGGCGGTATAGACGGTCAGTTCGGTCTTCGCCGCGAAGGCGTTGAGACTGAACAGCGAGAGGACGGCAGCGGCAAGAGTCAATGGCTTGAACATGATGCGGTTCCTTGAGGTGTAGGGCTGGGCTGGTGGACGGATCAATGGCCGGGCACGCTCTGCCGCCAGGCCTGGGTACGGCGCAGCAAGCCGCGCGAGGCCCAGGCCAGCAGCAGGGACACGCCCGCCGAGGTGAACAGGATCAGGGTCGACATGGCCGCCGCGCCGCCGACGTTGCCGGCGTCGTCCATGTTCAGCACGGCGACCGCGGCGAGGATGGTGTCGGGGCTGTAGAGGAAGATCGCCGCCGACACCGTGGTCATCGCCGAGACGAACAGGTAGCGGATGATGTCCAGCACGGCCGGCAGGCAGATCGGCAGCGTGACCCGCAGGTAGTGCCGGTACAGCGGCGTCCCGAGCGACAGCGCGGCGGCCTCGAACTCGCCGTCGAGCTGGCGCAGGGCGGTGGTCGCGGTCATCTGCGCGGTGGTCAGGTAGTGGGCGATGGTGCATACCACCAGCAGGATCATGGTCCCGTAGAAGACATGCAGCGGGTTGCCGACGAGGTTGAAGAAGAACACGTAGCCCAACCCCAGGACCAGGCCCGGCACCGCCATCGGCACGAAGCTGAGCAGGCGCAAGGCCACGTTCAGGCCGCGCTGGCCGCGGGTCTTTTCCATCAGGTAGGCACCGCTGAAGATCAGCGCGCTACCGATCAGCGCGGTGCACAGGGCCAGGGTCAGGCTGTTGCGATAGGCCAGCCAGCCACCACCCGCCGTCTCGTCAAAGCGGTAGTGGCTAAGGGACAACGACAGGTTGTACGGCCAGAATTTCACCAGCGACGAATACACCGCCATGCCGAACACCAGCAGCAGCGCGGCGCAGATCAACAGCACGATCACCAGGTAACACGAATCCCGCACCGGGCTGCGCAGCGGCTGGAACACCTGGGCCCGACCGCTCATGGCATCGCCCTGGCGCCGTCGCAGCCAGCTATCGACGGCAAAGCTCAGCAGCGCCGGCAACAGCAGGATCATGCCGATCAGCGCGCCACGCCCGAACTGCTGCTGGCCGACCACCGCCTTGTAGGCTTCCAGCGCCAGCACCTGGTAATCGCCACCCACCACCACCGGCACGCCAAAGTCGGTGATGGTCAGGGTGAACACCAGGCACAGGGCGGCAAACACCGCCTGCCGGGTCGCCGGCCAGGTGATGCTGCGGTAGGCCTTCCATGGGCTGGCCCCCATGCTCGAAGCGGCGTCGAACAGCCGCGCATCGGCCAGTGACAGCGCCGACAGCAGGATCATCAGCGCATGGGGAAAGGTGTAGATGACTTCACCGAGGACGATGCCCCAGAAACCGTAGATGTTGTCCGCCAACAGGCCGCGTAGCAGGCCCTGGTTGCCGAACAGGTAGACCAGGGCGATCCCCGGCAGCATCGAGGGCGCCATCAGCGGCAGCAGCGACAGGCCGCGCCAGAGGGTCTTGCCGGGAATCAGCGTGCGTTGCAGGGCATAGGCGAACAGGTAGGCCAGCGGTACGACGATCGCCGCGACGCTGAAGGAAACCTTGAGGCTGTTGCCCAGCAGCCAATGGAAGTTGTCGCTGCCCAGCAACTCCCGCGCGGCGAGCCAGCCACCGCCCTGCCCGGCCTCGTTGCTGAAGCCGCGCCAGAAGATCGCCAGCAGCGGCAACAGCACCGAGACAGCCAGCAGGCCGAGCCAGAGCAGTTTGCCGCCGACCACGAACAGTCGATCCCCGAGGTCGCCGCGCCTGGCCGCCGGGGTCGATTGGCGCGGCAGCGCCAGGCCGATTGGCGCGGCCATCTCAGGCGAACACCTGGAGGCTGCGCGGGGGCAGCGCGACCCAGATATCCGGCGAGCCCAGGCGCGGCATGTCCTGCGGACCGACTTCGGCCAGCAGTGGATGGCCGGGCAGTTCGTTGAGTTCGAAGCTCATGCGGCAGCGATTACCGAGGAAGGTGATTTCCCGCACCCGCGCGGCGAACAGGTTTTCCTCATGCACCGGCGGGTTGACGCTGATCGACTCGGGGCGGCAGAACAGCCGACCGGAGCCGGCCCGCGGAGCCCCGTCGGCCAGGCGCAATTGCAGGGTGCCGACCTGGGCATGCCGGGTGCTGCGCTGCTGGAACGGCAGCCAGTTGCCCTGGCCGACGAACTCGGCGACGAACGGGGTGGCCGGCCTGTCGTAGATGTCCTGGGGCGTGGCGTACTGCTCGACCTTGCCGTTGTTCATCACGGCGATGCGGTCGGCCATCAGCATGGCCTCATCCTGATTGTGGGTGACCATCAGCGTGGTCACGCCGAGGCTGCGCTGCAGCTGGCGCAACTCGCTGCACAGGTGCTCGCGCACCCGGGCGTCGAGGGCCGACATCGGCTCGTCGAGCAACAGCAGCGACGGTGCCGGCGCCAGGGCGCGGGCCAGCGCCACGCGCTGCTGCTGACCGCCGGAGAGCTGGCCGGGATACTTCTTCTCGCTGCCGGCCAGGCCGACCAGTTCGAGCATCTGCGCAACACGCTGACGCACTTGGTCACGGCTACTGCCGCTCAGGCCGTAGGCGATGTTGGCCTCCACGGTCAGGTTGGGGAACAGCGCGTAGGACTGGAACAGGATGCCGTAGTCACGGGCCTGAGGCGGCAGTTCGGAAACATTGCGCTCGCCGAGGAACAACTCGCCATCGTCCTGGCGCTCGAGGCCGGCGATGCAGCGCAGCAGAGTGGTCTTGCCGCAACCCGACGGCCCCAGCAGGCATACCAGCTCGCCGGCGGCGACGTCGAGGGAGACGTTCTCCAGTGCGGCAAAGGCGCCGAAGCGCTTCTGCACACCACGGACTTTCAGCGCGGCGCCGGGGTTGACCGGGGCGTGGGCAATCGGGTGGTTCATGGACAGACCTCATCAAGCAGATGAAGGTCATGCTAGGCAGCCAATGCGTACGTCATGTGGCAATAAGGCAAAAGCTGCCGATAGTGGTATTGGTGGATTTGGGTAGGATAAGGACTACGCAGATCTTGATCGTTCCCACGCTCTGCGTGGGTATGCAGCCCGTGGCGCTCCGCGTCACAAGAGCGGACGCCGAGCGTCCTCGCAGGTGTGCCCACGGGGACCGAGGGAACGATGGGATAGTGATGGGGTGTCTGGGCTGGCCCTTTCGAGGATAAATCCGACTCCCTCAGTTTCCGGCGCCCCTCAGTCAGAGCGGCGCCATCTCCTGCGCCAGGCCCAGGAAGGCCGCCGGCAGGCGCGCCGACTTGCGCTCCTTGAGGCAATACAGGTACTCCGGGATCTGCGGCGCGTTCTCGATGGTCAGCACCCGCAACTGTGGGTCATGGGGCACCTCCTGGCGGGCAATGATGCTGATGCCGATGTTGCGCAACACCGCCTCGCGGATCGACTCGCGACTGCCGATTTCCAGCAGCGGCCCATGACTGACCCGTGCCTCGCGCAACAGCTCTTCGGTCAGTTGCCGGGTGGTCGAACCCGCCTCTCGCATCAGCAGGCAGTACCCGGCCAGCGCGCTCAAAGGCACATGGTCATGAATCGCCAGCGGATGATTGCGATGCACCGCCAGCACCAGCGGGTCGCTGCCCAACACCCGGCGGATCAGCCGCGGGTCCTCGAGCAGTTGCGACGAGGCGGCGACATCGACCCGGTATTCCTCCAGCGCCTCCAGGACCTGCTGGGAATTGCCGATCTCCATCGACACCTCGACCTGGGGCAGGCGCTCGCGAAACGCCTTCACCAGATCGAGGATGTAGTACGGCGCGGTCGCGGCGATGCGCAAGGCGCCCTGCACCTGGCCGCTGTTGCGCAGGAAGAACTCGATATCGGCCTCCTGCTGCAGCAGCGCCTTGACCATCGGCAGCAGCCGCGCGCCGTCCTCGCTGACACTCAGTCGGCGGCCGCCGCGATAGAACAGCTCGACCGAGTACTGGCTCTCCAGGTGACGGATCTGAGTGGTGACCGTGGGCTGGCTGAGGCCGAGTTTCTTCGCCGCCAGGGTGATGCTGCCCAGGCGGGCGACCATGTAAAACGCCTTCAGCTCCGCACTCAGCACATCACTCTCTCACCATCTATTTGCGCAACAGGCGCAAGCCATTGAATACCACCAACAGGCTGACGCCCATGTCGGCGAACACCGCCATCCACATGGTCGCCATACCGAAGAAGGTTACCGCAAGAAAGACCGCCTTGATGACCAGCGCCAGGGCGATGTTCTGCTTGAGGATACCCGCAGTCTGCCGTGACAGGCGAATGAAGGCAGGAATCTTGCGCAGATCGTCGTCCATCAGGGCGACATCGGCGGTTTCGATGGCGGTATCGGTGCCGGCCGCCGCCATGGCGAAACCAATCTCGGCGCGGGCCAGCGCCGGCGCGTCGTTGATGCCGTCACCGACCATGCCGACCCGATGCCCCTTGGCGTACAAGGCCTCGATGGCCTGCAGCTTGTCGGTCGGCAACAGGTCGCCGCGGGCCTCGTCGATGCCCACCTGGGCGGCGATCGCCTTGGCCGTGTGCGGGTTGTCACCCGTGAGCATGAGGGTCTTGATACCCAGCTCGTGCAACTGACGAATGGCTTCGCGGCTGCTGTCCTTGACCGTGTCGGCCACGGCGAACAGCGCCAGCGGGCCGGAGCGGTCGAGCAACAGCACGACCGTCTTGCCCTGCTCTTCCAGGGCGAAGAGTTTTTCCTCCAGTGCCGGTGAGCACAGGCCCAGCTCTTCCACCAGCCGATGGTTGCCCAGGTGATAGCGCTGGCCGCCAATGTCGCCACGGACGCCACGCCCGGCCAGGGCTTCGAAGGCCTCGACCTCACGCAGTTCGAGCTGCCGGTCCCGGGCATCGCGGGCGATCGCCAGGGACACCGGGTGGTCGGAGCGCGCCGCCAGGCTGGCGGCGATCGCCGGGGCCGTCTCGCGGTGCGGCGCTTGCAGCGGCAGGAAGTCTGTCAGTACCGGCTTGCCGTGGGTGATGGTGCCGGTCTTGTCCAGCGCCAGATAGTCGAGTTGATGGCCGCTTTCCAGATAGACTCCGCCCTTGACCAGGATGCCCTTGCGCGCTGCCGCTGCGAGGCCGCTGACGATGCTCACCGGCGTCGAGATCACCAGGGCGCAAGGACAGGCCACCACCAGCAGAACCAAGGCCCGGTAGATCCAGTCGAACCAGGCACCCGCCATGAACAGCGGTGGAATCACCGCCACGGCCAGGGCCAGGGCGAATACCGCCGGGGTGTAGACCTTCGAGAAGCTGTCGACGAAACGCTGGGTCGGTGCCCGCGCGCCCTGGGCCTGCTCCACCGCATGGATGATCCGCGCCAGGGTCGAATTGCCCGCTGCCGCCGTTACCCGATAGTCCAGGGAACCGGCCTGGTTGATGGTGCCGGCGAACACCTTGTCGCCAGGATTCTTCTCGACCGGCAGGCTTTCGCCGGTGATCGGCGCCTGATCGACACTGGAAGTCCCATAGACCACCTCACCGTCCAGGCCGATGCGCTCACCGGGCCGGACCCGCACCAGAGCCCCGGGTTCGACGCGCTTGACCTCGACCTCCACCCAGTTGCCCTCCGCCTGGCGCACCGTGGCCGTTTCCGGGGCCATCTGCATCAGGCCGCCGATGGCGTTGCGCGCGCGGTCCAGCGAACGCGCCTCGATCAGCTCGGCAATGGTGAACAGGAACATCACCATCGCCGCTTCCGGCCACTGTCCGATCAGTACGGCGCCGGTCACGGCGATGCTCATCAGCGCATTGATGTTCAGGTTGCGGTTCTTCAGGGCGATCCAGCCCTTCTTGTAAGTGCCCAGGCCGCCGCTGAAGATCGAGACCAGTGCGACGATGGCCACCACCCAGGTGGGCGCGGCGTTGGTGAAGTGGATGACTTCGGCAGCGAGGGCGCCCACCCCGGAAACCACCAGCGGCCACCAGGGTTTCCTTGCCGGAGGCTGGCTGGCGGCCTGCTCGTGCGCACCCTCTTCCAGTGGCTCGGCCTGCATGCCCAAAGACTTGATCGCCTCGACGATCGGGGTGGTCGACGGCAGGTCATGGGTCACGCCGAGAATCCGGTTGATCAGGTTGAACTCCAACTGCTGGATGCCCGCCAGCTTGCCCAGCTTGTTCTGGATCAGCGTCTGTTCGGTCGGGCAATCCATGGCTTCGATGCGGAAGCGGCTCAGGCGGCTATCGACACGGGGGCCATTGCCGAGCGTGACCAGGGCCGGGGCTTCGGCGGCCGAACAGCAGCTGTGGGAATGCCCGCCGTGATCGTGGGCATGGCCGGCTTTCACTGGCTGCAGCGGCTTGCAGGCGCCCTGAGCCGGTTTATCGGCATGGCCGTGATCGTGACCAGCATGCTGATGGCCAGTGCCGGAGGTGGGCTCGAAGGTGCGCGAACAGCAGGAGCCGCCGTGCTCGTGCGTGTGCGGGTGGTCGTTGCCAGGCTGGCGCGGGGTGTGGATGGAGTCGCTCATGGGATACGTCCCTGAAAGGTGCCTGTTGCCAAGTGAACACCCTGTAGCCACTATAGGGTCAAGCACCCTTTTGGGAGATCCGGCGATGAAGATTGGCGAACTGGCGAAACTCACCGACTGCCAGGTGGAAACCATCCGTTACTACGAGAAGGAAAACCTGCTGCCGGAACCGGCGCGCAGCGAAGGCAACTACCGCCTGTACACCCAGGCTCATGTCGAGCGCCTGACCTTCATCCGCAACTGCCGCAGCCTGGACATGACCCTGGAGGAGATCCGCAGCCTGCTGAGCCTGCGCGACAGTCCGCAGGACCAGTGCGAGAGCGTGAACGCGCTGATCGACGAGCACATCCACCACGTCAAGGCGCGGATCGACGGACTGCTGGCGTTGCAGGCCCAGTTGCTGGACCTGCGCCAGCGCTGTGGCGGCGGGCCGGAGGCGGAGCAGTGCGCGATCCTGCAGCGGCTGGAGGTCAGCGGCAGCGTGGTGCCGACCGAAGTGGAGCACTCACATGTGGGCAGGAGTCACGGGCACTGACCACCCACACCGGCGCTTTCGCGGATACATCCTGTTCCCACCGTGTCGTGGCGCACCCAGGATCTGCCTGAAGCACGATCATCGTAGGAACAACAGGGAGCGCCAGCCGCAAAGCCAGGCGCTGCTTAGACCGCCATCGGCGCCGTCAGGGGCGCATGGTGCTGATAGCCTTCCAGGCTGAAGTCGCTCGGTTCGACCCTCTCCAGCCATTCCGGCTCGTACTTGCCGGTCCTGACGAACTCCGGCACCCGCTCGGCAATCACCAGCTTCGGCATCGGGAACGGCTCGCGGGCGAGCTGTTCGTTGAGCATGTCCAGGTGGTTTTCATACACATGGGCATCGCCGATGAAATAGGTGAACCAGCGCGGCGTGTAGCCGGTCAGGCGGCCGATCAGGCTCAGCAGGGCCGCGCCCTCGGTCAGGTTGAACGGCGTACCCAGGCCCAGGTCATTGGAGCGGATATAGAGGGTCAGGGAGATTTCCTTCGTCTCGACATTCGGGTGGAACTGGTACAGCAGGTGGCACGGCGGCAGGGCCATTTCATCCAGTTGCGCGCAGTTCCAGCCGTGGAACAGGATGCGCCGGCTGCCCGGGTCCTTGATGATGGTGTCGACGCACTGGCGTACCTGGTCGATCGCCTTGTACAGCACCACATAGGACTGGCCGTCCTCCTCGCCCTGGGCGATCTGCCGGTAGCCCTGGGCCAGGGTCTGGTCGATGGCCGCGCGATTGCTCGTCGGAATCTGCTTGTAGGCCGGCCACTTGCGCCACTGCACGCCGTAGATCTCACCGAGGTCGTCATCGCCCTGGCGGAACGGGTTGGCCAGCCACTGGGCGTTCTCGTTGGCGTTCTGGTCCCAGACCTTGCAACCCAACGCACGGAACTCGGCGGCGTTGTTCACCCCGCGCAGAAAGCCGCACATCTCGCCGATGGCGGACTTGAAGGCCAGCTTGCGGGTGGTGATCGCCGGGAAACCTTCCTTGAGGTCGTAACGCAGCATCGCGCCGGGAAAGCTGATGGTGTTCACACCGGTACGGTTGGCCTGCTTGGTGCCGTTCTTGATGACATGGGCGACCAGATCGAGATATTGCTTCATGAGTTACCTGCATCCTTGAATACGGGGCCCGCGGGCCCCGATTCGAATTTAAAGCGCGGCGTCTTTCGTTGCCGGAGTGGTCGGGTTGCGGCGATAGGCGAACCACAACAGTGCCAGGCCACCGATGATCATCGGCAGGCTGAGAATCTGCCCCATGGTCACCCAGCCGAATGCCAGATAGCCAAGCTGCGCATCCGGCACCCGGACGAACTCGACGATAAAACGGAAGATCCCGTAGAACAACGCGAACATGCCGGAAACCGCCATGGTCGGCCGCGGCTTGCGTGAGAACAGCCAGAGGATGATGAACAGTGCCACACCCTCGAGGGCGAACTGGTACAACTGCGACGGATGGCGTGGCAACTGCGCCGGGTCGCTGAACGGCGGGAACACCATCGCCCACGGCACGTCGCTCGGCTTGCCCCACAGTTCGGCGTTGATGAAGTTGCCGATCCGCCCGGCGCCCAGGCCGATCGGGACCATCGGTGCGACGAAGTCCATCAGTTCGAAGAACGACTTGCCGTTACGCCGGCCGAACCACCAGGCCGCCAGCATCACGCCGATGAAGCCGCCATGGAAGGCCATGCCGCCCTTCCAGACCTCGAAGATCAGCATCGGATTGGCAATGTAGGCCGGCAGATCGTAGAACAGCACGTAACCCAGGCGCCCGCCGACGATCACGCCCATGGCCAGCCAGAACACCATGTCGGAGAGTTTCTCCTTGGTCCAGGTCGGGTCGAAACGGTTCAGGCGCCGGGAGGCCAGCAGCCACGCACCGCCAATGCCGACCAGGTACATCAGGCCGTACCAGTGGATTTTCAGCGGGCCGATGGCGACGGCCACCGGGTCGATCTGCGGGTAAGGCAGCATTGCGACTCCTTGGTAGAGTAGAAAATTCGGGGCCCGTTCACCCAGGCGGTAAGCGGGCCAGCGGGTCATGATGAAGACCCGCGATTAAGCCAATATTGCGCCCGGTCCGCTGAACCGGGCCTGAGGTTCAGATCAGGAACTTCATCCCGACACAGAACAATAGCCCGGCAAACAGTCGCTTGAGCAGCAACGGCGAAAGCCTGTGCGCCAGTTGCACACCGAAGCGGGCAAAAAACATACTGGTCAGGGCAATGCCGAGCAAGGCCGGCAGATAGATGAAGCCCAGGCTGTGCTCCGGCAGCAAGGGGTCATGCCAGCCCAGCAGCATGAAGCTGATAGCGCTGGCCACGGCGATCGGCAGGCCACAGGCCGACGAGGTCGCCACCGCCTGCTGCATCGGCAGGCTGCGCCAGGTCAGGAACGGCACGGTCAGCGAACCGCCACCGATGCCGAAAATCGCCGAAGCCCAGCCGATCACCACACCCGCCAGGCCCAGGCCGGCCTTGCCGGGAATCTCCCGACGACTCTTGGGCTTGAGGTCCAGCGCCATCTGCACGGAGACGATCAGGGCGAAAACGCCGATGATCTTCTGCAGGTTCGGCCCGGCAATCGCCTTGGCCGTCAGTGCCCCGAGTCCCGAGCCGAGCAGGATACCCACGGCCATCCAGGCGAAGATCGGCCAGCGTACCGCGCCCCGCCGATGATGACCGCGAATGGTGTTGATCGACGTGAAAATGATGGTGGCCAGGGAAGTGCCGACCGCCAGGTGCGTCAGGATCGAACTGTCGAACCCCTGCAGGGTGAAGCTGAACACCAGCACCGGGACGATGATGATCCCGCCACCGACGCCGAACAGCCCGGCCAGTACGCCCGCACAGGCACCCAGCAGCAAATAGAGCAGAAATTCCATGCAACCCCCGAAACAAGTCCGGCATGGTAACGGATGCATGCCGCTCGTCTCTACTGGATGACGAACGGCACCCTGCGTAAAGTGTGGGAAACCACAGAGGGATCACCTGATGTGCCTGATTGTCTTCGCCTGGCGCCCGGGCCATGCCCAGCCGCTGATCGTTGCGGCCAACCGCGACGAGTTCTACGCCCGGCCGAGCCTGCCGCTGGGGCAGTGGCCGGAAAACCCGCAAGTCTACGCCGGACGCGACCTGGAAGCCGGCGGGACCTGGCTGGGCGTCGGCGCCCGGCGGCGCTTCGCCGCGCTGACCAATATCCGTAATCCGCATCAGCCGCCGGCACGCCGCTCACGAGGCGAGCTGGTGGCGCGATTTCTCGGCGCAAACACCCCGATTGCCGATTATCTCCAGGATATCGTCGCACGATCACCGGAGTACGCCGGTTTCAACCTGCTGCTGGGCGATGCCGAGGAACTCTGGCACTTCAATTCCCATGAAGGGCAGCCACGTCGACTGCCGGAGGGGATCTACGGCTTGTCGAATGCCGGACTCGACACGCCATGGCCGAAACTGCTGAAGGCCAGGGCGGCACTGGAGCAGGCACTGGAACGGCCCTCGCCGGAAAATCTGCTGGCCCTGCTGGCCGATCCGACCATCGCGCCATTCGTCGAACTGCCGGATACCGGCGTGGGCCTGGCGACCGAGAGCCTGTTGTCGAGCATATTCATCGCCAGCCCCAGCTACGGCACGCGGGCGAGCACGGCGCTGATCGTCGGGGCTGATGGCACGCGGCATCTGGTCGAACGCAGCTTCGGCCCCCATGGCGGGCATCTGGGCGAGGTGGAGTTGACGGTCTGAGGGGACGCGGAGTATCCCGGGATGCCTGCCCACGCGGAGCGTGGGCAGGATCGGAGCGGGCCACGGAGTGCGGGGATGATCGAGATGGGTTGCGAAGACTGATCGTTCCCACGCTCCGCGCGGGAATGCCGCCAGTGACGCTCCGCGTCACACCTACCGATGATCAGTGCTTGACCACCGGATTGGCCATCCGCCCCAGCCCGAGGTTCTTCAGGGCCAATTGCAGGGTGCTGTGGATAACTTGCGGGTTGTCGATGGTCATCACCTGGGCCAGCAATTCCTGCGACTTGCTCAGGCTGATCTGGCGCAGCATCCATTTCACCTTCGGCAGGTTGGTGGCGTTCATCGACAGGCTGTCGAAGCCCATCGCCATCAACAGCACCGCCGCCGCCGGATCGCCCGCCATCTCGCCGCAGATGCTCACCGGCTTGCCTTCGGCATGGGCATCGCGCACCACGTTCTGCAGGGCCTGCAGCACCGCCGGGTGCAGGTAATCGTACAGGTCGGCGACCCGTGGGTTGTTGCGGTCGACGGCCAGCAGGTACTGGGTCAGGTCGTTGGAGCCGACCGAGAGGAAATCCACCTGACGCGCCAGTTCGCGGGTCTGGTACACCGCCGCCGGAATCTCGACCATCACCCCCACCGGCGGCATCGGCACGTCAGTGCCTTCGTCGCGCACTTCGCCCCAGGCCCTGTGGATAAGATGCAGTGCTTCTTCCACCTCGTGGGTGCCGGAGATCATCGGCAGCAGGATACGCAGGTTGTTCAGGCCTTCACTGGCCTTGAGCATGGCCCGGGTCTGCACCAGGAAGATTTCCGGGTGGTCGAGTGTCACGCGAATGCCGCGCCAGCCGAGGAACGGGTTGTCCTCGACGATCGGGAAGTACGACAGCGACTTGTCACCACCGACGTCCAGGCTGCGCATGGTCACCGGCTGCGGATGGAACGCCGAAAGCTGCTCGCGGTAGATCGCCAGCTGTTCCTTCTCGCTCGGGAAGCGCTGGTTGATCATGAACGGCACTTCGGTGCGGTACAGGCCCACGCCTTCCGCGCCACGCTGTTGCGCGCGGGCGACGTCGGCGAGCAGGCCGGTGTTGACCCACAGCGGCATGCGGTGGCCATCGGTGGTCACGCAAGGCAGTTCGCGCAGGGCATCGAGGCCCTGGGACAGCTGGCGCTCCTCCTCCACCACGCTGACGTACTGCTTGCGCAGCAACTCGCCGGGGTTGGTGAAGACTTCGCCGCGGGCGCCGTCGACGATCAGCTCGATGCCATCGACCTTGGAATACGGCAGGTCGACCAGGCCCATCACCGTCGGGATGCCCATGGCCCGGGCCAGGATCGCGACGTGGGAGTTACCCGAACCGAGCACCGACACCAGGCCGACCAGGTTGCCTTCCGGCACCTCGCCGAGCATGGTCGCGGTCAGTTCCTCACTGACCAGGATGGTGTTCTTCGGGTAGACCATGTTCTGCTGGCGCTCGGACTGCAGGTAGGCCAGCAGGCGGCGACCCAGGTCCTTGACGTCCGAGGCGCGCTCGCGCAGGTAGTCGTCATCCATCAGTTCGAAGCGGTTGACGTGATCGGTGACCACCTGGCGCAAGGCGCCCTGGGCCCACTGACCGGTCTTGATGACGTTGGTGACTTCGCTGCCCAGCGAGGCATCGTCGAGCATCATCAGGTAGACGTCGAACAACGCCCGTTCTTCCGGCCGCAACTGGGTGGCCAGCTTGGCCGACAGGGTGCGCATGTCGTTGCGCACGCCCTCGATGGCCGTCTTGAACAGCGCCAGCTCGGCGTCGATATCGGTGATGGCCTTGTCCGGCACCACGTCCAGGTCAGCTGGCGGCAACATGACCACCGCGGTACCGACCGCCGCGCCCGGCGAGCCCGGCACGCCGACGAACTTGGTTTCCTGGATGCCCTTACCTTCACGGCCCAGGCCACGGATGGAGCCGGTCGCCTCGGCATGGGCGATAACCCCGGCCAGCTGGGCGCTCATGGTCACCAGGAAGGCTTCTTCGCCCTCGTCGAACTGGCGACGTTCCTTCTGCTGGATGACCAACACGCCGACGACGCGACGGTGGTGGATGATGGGCGCGCCGAGGAATGACGCGTAACGCTCCTCGCCGGTCTCGGCGAAGTAGCGATAGCGTGGGTGATCGGCGGCATTTTCGAGGTTCAGCGGTTCCTCGCGCGTGCCGACCAGGCCGACCAGGCCCTCGTTCGGCGCCATGCTGACCTTGCCGATGGAGCGTTTGTTCAGGCCTTCGGTGGCCATCAGTACGAAGCGATTGGTCTCGGGGTCGAGCAAGTAGACCGAGCAGACCTGGCTGCCCATGGCCTCTTTGACGCGCAAGACAATAATCCCCAACGCCGTCTTGAGATCCTTGGCGGAGTTAACTTCCTGGACGATCTTGCGCAGCGTATTGAGCATGGCTCGGGGTCGAACTCCGTGTCAGTCGCGCGTTAAAAGGCGCGGGGCAAGCTCTTTGAGCGCGCGACGATAAACCTCGCGCTTGAATGTCACCACCTGGCCCAACGGGTACCAATAGCTGACCCAGCGCCAGCCATCGAACTCCGGTTTACCGGTCAGATCCATCCGCACCCGCTGCTCGTTGGACAGCAGGCGCAGGAGAAACCATTTCTGCTTCTGGCCGATGCACAGCGGTTGGCTGTGGGTACGCACCAGACGTTGCGGCAAACGATAGCGCAACCAGCCCCGGGTACAGGCCAGAATTTGCACATCCTCTCGTTCCAGGCCGACTTCTTCGTTCAATTCGCGGTACAAGGCCTCTTCAGGCGTCTCGTCAGGATTGATCCCACCTTGCGGAAACTGCCATGCATCTTGATTGATGCGCCGGGCCCATAAGACCTGACCAGCATCATTCGTCAGAATTATCCCGACATTAGGACGGAAACCATCGGGGTCGATCACGGCAACCACCTCGTAAACGCATGTCATCGCATTGTTCCACAAAGGTTGTGAAAGCAGCAACGCACCGCCATACCTTATGTGCACTCTTGTGAAAAGACCGTATTCTGATCGCCTTTTTACAGGCTTTTCAGCGAGTAACTGCAATGCGTCTGGCTTTATTCGACTTGGACAACACACTTTTGGGCGGCGACAGCGACCACGCCTGGGGCGATTACCTGTGCGAACGGGGTATTCTCGACCCGGTGGCCTACAAAACCCGCAACGACGAGTTCTATCAGGACTACCTGGCCGGCAAGCTGGACAACGCCGAGTACCTGAACTTCTGCCTGGAAATTCTCGGTCGCACCGAGAGGGCGCAACTGGATGAATGGCACCGCGACTACATGCGCGACTGCATCGAGCCGATCGTCCTGCCCAAGGCCCTGGAACTGCTGGCCCGGCATCGCGATGCCGGCGACAAGCTGGTCATCATCACCGCGACCAACCGTTTCGTGACCGGACCGATTGCCGCACGCCTGGGCGTCGAGACCCTGATCGCCACCGAGTGTGAAATGATCGACGGCCGCTACACCGGGCGCAGCACCGACGTGCCGTGCTTTCGCGAAGGCAAGGTGACGCGCCTGAACCGCTGGCTGGAAGAGACCGGGCACAGCCTGCAGGACAGCTACTTCTACAGCGATTCGATGAACGATCTGCCATTGCTGGAGCAGGTGAGCAATCCGGTGGCGGTGGACCCGGACCCGAACCTGCGGGCCGAGGCCGAGCGGCGTGGCTGGCCAGTGATCAGCCTGCGCGGCTGACCCCCTGGAGCCAGGCAAGACCTGGCGGCCTCTTCGCGGGCAAGCCCTGCTCCTACAGGACCGTGTCGTACACAAGAGCCCAGTACGCCTCGAATCTGTAGGAGCAGGGCTTGCCCGCGAAGAGGCCCGCAAGAGCACCACAAGACGCTCAGACCGGCTTGGCCACCATCAGGTAGAAAATCGCCATGAACGCCAGGAACGCCGGCCAACCCAGCGCAAACCACCAGCGCATGTATGTCTGCGCCTTCAGCGGCATTGGCGCCCCCTCTCGCAGTGCCTGATCGGCCATCCTGTGCACGCGGATCTGCAGCCACACCACCGGCAACCAGCAGATCCCCGCCAGCACGAACAAGCCCATGCTCCACAGCAGCCAGCCCTGGGTCAGCGGCCAGCCCGCCAGGTGCGCCAGCCCCAGGCCGCTCAACGGCTGGAACACCGCCGTGGTGGTGGTGAAGGCCCAATCGGCGAACACCAGATGGCGGAACGTTACGGCGATCACCTCGACCCTGCCGGTACGCCAGGCACGCAAGGCGTAATAGGCGGAGCCGGCGCCGAGGCCGAAGAGAATGGTGGAAGACAGGATATGCAGGGTCTTGAGTATCAGGTAGGCGCTCATCGACGCGGTTCAGTCCATAACAGCCAAAGAGTCGCGACCATCAGCACCAGGTTCTTGGCGACGGCAGCGTAGGGGTCAAACCAGTAGTGCGGCAGCACCAGGGTGATGATCAGGGTGTAGCCGGCCATCAGCAGCAACTGGGCCTGCAACGCCCGGCGGCGCCAGCGCCGCAGCAGCATGCCCAACCCGAGCAGGGCATCGCACAACGAACCGAGCCACACGGCGAAACGCGCAGCCTCGCCCGTCACGCCGGATTCGGCCATGATCCGCAGGCTCCAGTCGTAACCCGGCCCCAGACAGACCGCGGCCGTGCCGAACCAGATCAGCAGCATCACCGCCAGCATCAGTGGGCGCAGGGCCGCCTGGACGCTTTGCGCGGCGTTCGGCCAGTCGACCAGATGGGTCGCCAACGGCGCCGCCCGGTAGCCGCACAGCGCCCCCAGCAATTCGGGATCGGCGACATTGTCGCGCCGGGCCATGCGCAGGCACTGGCGATTCCACGCCAGCCAACCCAGGCGCTCGCCACACCAGGCACCTGCCGTCGCCAGCCATGAGGGGATTCTCAGGTAACGTGCCGGCGCCCAGCCCTGGGCCGCGCGCAGGTGATCAAGCAGTTGCGCCACGGTCAAGGCTTGCGGCCCGACCAACGGCAGCACCCGCGAGGAAGACGGCCAGTGCCGCAACAACGCCAGCACCGCACCGGACAAGTCATCGATATGCACCGGCTGCAAGCGGGCCTCAAGATCGAGCAGGGGAATCAGCGGCCAGGGCGACAGGCGCGTCAACCAGCCACTGCTCGTCCCGCCCGCGCCCACCAGCAACGACGGCCGCAACACCACAGCGGATACGCCCAGTTCCATCAGGTGGGCATCGGCTGCCGCCTTGCTGGCCAGGAAAGGCACGTCCGGCTGCTCGCCGGCGCCCAACGCGGAAATATGCAGGACCCGCAGCCCCCGCGCCGCCGCCAGGTCGAACAGCGCCCGCGTGCCGCGATCCTGGGTGCGCTGCAAGGCTTGGCGATCGACACTCATCAGGCCCGCCGCGTTGATCAGCAGATCGACGCCCGGGGGGATCACGAAGTGCTGGGGATCGCTGGCCAGCAGATCCAGATCGAGAACCTGCCACTCGACTTCGGACAAATCCCGGGAATGGCGACGCCGGCTGGTAGCGATCACCTCATGACCGTTGGCGGTCAGCGCGGCAAGCAGGTGGCGACCCACGAAACCCGTGGCCCCCACCAGAAGAACTTTCATGACGATCCCTGGCGGACTAAACCGGTTTGGCGCCCATCAGGGCAGCGATCCCGACGAAACACAGCGTACTGAAGATTGCCAGCGTCAGCGTGAATTTCCAACGGCCGCCCGCCTCGCCCCGGCGCAGGCGATTGAGCCGCACCACGAGCCAGGCCCAGGCCAGGCAACCGAAAGTGTAGAGCACGCTGGAGCCGAGCAGCCAGGTCTGGCCCAGCGGGAAACCACCCAGGTGCACCAGCCACCAGCCGCTGACCGGCTGCACCACCAGGCACAGGGCCATCAGCCACCAGGCCAGTACCCAGGGCATCTTCAGGACCCGCCCCGGGATTGCCAGGTCGCCGGCCCGGCGCCCGCGCCAGAACCAGAGGGCCACGGCCAGCATGCTGCCCAGAAGCAGCACCGTAACCGTGCTGTGCAGCACTTTCAGGGCGGTGAAGGTTTCCATCTCGCTCTTTTTCCTTGGTGGTTGCCCATCAGCGTAGCAGTCATCCGCCCCGTTTCAGCCCAGAAACAGGCGATAGGCCGGGTTGTCGCTTTCATCCCAGTACGGGTAGCCGATTTCCGCCAACGCGGCGGGAACCAGGTGCCGCTCCTCGCTCGGCACCTGCAGGCCGGCAACCACCCGTCCATCGGCCGCGCCATGGTTGCGATAGTGGAACATCGAGATGTTCCAGCGCCCGCCGAGCTTGTTGAGGAAGTTGAACAGCGCCCCCGGACGCTCCGGGAACTCGAAGCGCAACACCATTTCGTCGCTGACCCGTGCCGCATGGCCGCCCACCATGTGGCGGATATGCAGCTTGGCCAGTTCGTTGTCGGTCATGTCCAGCACCGGGAAACCCTGGCTGGTCAGGCTTTCGATCAGCACATTGCGCGGGTCGCTGTCGGGGTGAGTCTGCACGCCGACGAAGATGTGCGCTTCGCTGCCGGTGTGGTAGCGATAGTTGAATTCGGTGATCTGGCGCTTGCCGATGGCCTCGCAGAACGCCTTGAAGCTGCCCGGCTGCTCGGGAATGGTCACGGCGATGATCGCCTCGCGGCCTTCACCCAGCTCGGCGCGCTCGGCGACATGGCGCAGGCGGTCGAAGTTGACGTTGGCGCCGGAGTCGATGGCCACCAGGGTCTGCCCGCTGACCTTGCGCTGCTCGACGTACTTCTTGATCCCGGCGGCGCCCAGCGCGCCGGCCGGCTCGGTGATCGAACGGGTATCATCGTAGATGTCCTTGATCGCCGCACAGATCTCGTCGGTGCTGACGGTGATCACCTCATCGACATGGTCCTTGCAGATATCGAAGGTGTGCTGGCCGATCTGGGCCACGGCGACGCCATCGGCGAAGATCCCCACCGAAGGCAGCACCACCCGTTCACCGGCGGCCATGGCCTGTTGCAGGCAGTTGGAGTCGTCCGGTTCGACACCGATCACCTTGATCTCCGGGCGCAGGTACTTCACGTAGGCCGCGATCCCGGCGATCAGCCCGCCACCACCGACCGGCACGAAGATCGCGTCCAACTGCCCGGGGTGCTGGCGCAGGATTTCCATTGCCACGGTGCCCTGCCCGGCAATGGTGTGGGGATCGTCGTAGGGGTGAATGTAGACGTAGCCCTTTTCCTCGACCAGTTTCAACGAGTAGGCCAGTGCTTCCGGGAAGGAGTCGCCATGCAACACCACCTTGCCGCCACGGGAACGCACGCCCTCGACCTTGATTTCCGGCGTGGTCTTGGGCATCACGATCGTCGCCTTGACCCCCAGCACCTTGGCCGCCAGGGCCAGACCCTGGGCATGGTTGCCCGCTGACGCGGTGACCACGCCACGGGCGCGCTCGGCATCGCTGAGCTGGGTCAGCTTGTTGTAGGCGCCGCGAATCTTGAAGGAAAACACCGGCTGCAGGTCCTCGCGCTTGAGCAGGACCTGGTTGCCCAGCCGCTCGGAAAGCTGGCGGGCGCTCTGCAACGGGGTTTCCACGGCGACGTCGTAGACGCGCGAGGTGAGGATCTTCTTGACGTACTGTTCGAGCATCGGAAAGCATCACTGGCGGGTTGGGCAGGGACCGAGGAGTCTAACCCAGCGCTCGCGGCAACGACCACAGGGTTCCTGAGGTTTTGATCGCCCCTTTTGCCGGCCCGACGCTTATAATGCCGGCCTTTCGCTCACACCTTGCCCGCTTCCGGAGCCCGCATGACCCAGGATCAACTCAAACAGGCGGTGGCCCAGGCCGCTGTCGACTTCATCCTTCCCAAGCTCGATGAGAAAAGCATCGTCGGCGTGGGCACCGGCTCCACCGCCAACTGCTTCATCGACGCCCTGGCCAGGCACAAGAGCGCCTTCGATGGCGCGGTCGCCAGCTCCGAGGCCACTGCGGCGCGACTCAAGGGCCATGGCATTCCGGTGTACGAACTCAATACCGTCAGCGAGCTGGAGTTCTACATCGACGGCGCCGATGAAAGCGACGCGCACCTGAACCTGATCAAGGGCGGCGGCGCGGCCCTGACCCGCGAGAAGATCGTCGCGGCCGTGGCCAAGACCTTCATCTGCATCGCCGACGGCAGCAAGCTGGTGCCGGTGCTCGGCGCGTTCCCGCTGCCGGTGGAAGTGATCCCGATGGCCCGCAGCCATGTGGCGCGCCAGTTGGTGAAACTCGGCGGCGACCCGGTGTATCGCGAAGGTGTGGTGACCGATAACGGCAACATCATCCTCGATGTGCACAACCTGCAGATCACCAACCCGGTGGAGCTGGAAACGCAGATCAACGCGATCGTCGGCGTGGTCACCAACGGCCTGTTCGCGGCGCGCCCGGCGGACCTGCTGCTGCTGGGCACCCATGAAGGCGTGAAGACGCTCAAGGCCTGAGTTGGCAGGAGCAGACGCGCAGCCCGGGCTGCGCGTCATCGTTCATCACCAGCAAGCCCGGGGTTTACTCTGTAGTGCGCTTGAAGACGTAGAACAGATTCGGCTCGCTGATCAGGTACAGCGTCCCCTCATCATCCATGGCAATGCCTTCGGCCTGAGGCACGCTGGCGCCGAGCCCCTGCTGGCCCTTGAGCAACGACAGGCTGCCGACTGGACGCCCATCGACATCGAGCTCCAATACCAGCCGCGACTCATCGGAGAGCGCCAGCAGATGCCCGCTGCGCTCGTCGAACTGCAGGCTGGAAAGATCACGCACGAAAAGTCGGGCGTCGCGGCGAGGATTGCTGGCCACATGCACGGCGGATGATTGCGCAGGTTCAGGGTAGGGAAAACCATGGATCTCGTAGATCAGCAGGGGATCGCGCTCCTTGGCCACGAACAGTCGCCTGCCGACCGAGTCGTAGGCCAGCCCCTCGAAGCCCTTGTTCCCCGGCAGATTCACACCGAGGGTCAGTTGCTCGGCGTCGGCCGCATCGAGAAACCGCGTGCCGTCACCCAGGCGAACCTTGATCAGCCGCTGGCCGCGCTCATCGGTGATGACGTAGGTATCGGCGCTGATGAATTCGATGGCCTCGGGATCACCGAAGCCACGCAACGGAATACGCCGCAGGATACGCCCATCGAGCGACAGCTCGATCAATTCGGCATTCTTGTTGGTCACGGTGAACAGGCTTTTTCTGACGGGGTCGAAGGTCAGGGCAGAAACATCGTCCTCCAACCCGTCGATCGCCTGCGCCTCGATGACCACACGGTAATCCGCCAGGCCAATGCTTGCCTCGCTCGGTTGCCACCAGGCATGCCAGTTGAACCAGGCCCGTTCGAACAGCCGATAATGCTGGCCGACGAATCCCATCAATAGCAGAGCACAGAGACCAACCCACGGGATCAGGGAGTTCAGGCGCAAAGTCTGATACATGTGTGCAAGCTCGAAGACAGGACCGGTGACGAATTAACCACGACGGCATGAATTCAAGCTTAATCCTGCGACACCACGCTTGCCCCAGGCGCTTGCTGCGCTGAGACCTACTGCTTCTCGAAACGGTAGAACAGGTTCGGCTCGCTGACCACGTACACGACCCCTTCCTCGTCAATGGTCACGCCCTCGGCACGCGGAATGGTGTGTTTCAAACCGTTGAAACCACCGAGCAGGGTCATGAAACTGACCTGGTTGCCCTTCTCATCCAACTCCAGCACCAGATGCGACTCCGCCGACAACACCAGCGTATGCTGGGTGCGCGGGTCGATCGCCAACGCTGAAAGATTGCGCACATCCAGCTGGTCGCCAGCCAATCTGCGCTTCTCGCCCAGGAACCGGGTACCGTCGCTTTGCAGGCCGAACAGCGCCGGTGGGCGCTCTTCGCCGAGCAGGATCTGCTGGTTGCGGGCATCCCAGACCACCGCCTCGAACGCCTTGTTCTGATCCTTCGAGGGACCGAGGTCGTACTGCGGAAAGTCCTTGATATTCAGCTCACGGGTATTCGCATCCACAGTGACGATGGTCAGGAGATGCATGCGCTCATCGACGATCGCCATCCTGTCGCCTTCCAGCACCGTGACGGCCTCGGGATTGTTCCAGCCGACCAGGGGAATCTTGCGCAACACGTCGCCCTGCAGGGTCAGCTCGGCGAGGAACGGGTTCTTGCCCATCACCGCGAACAGGGTTTTGGTCCGCGGGCTGTAGCTGACGTCAGAGGCCTCGTCCTTCTCCATGCCCGCCAGGGGCTTGGCGTCGATCACCGCCCGGTAGCCGGGCAGCCAGACGCTCTGCTGGCGCTCGGCAGGGGTTTCGAAACGCTCCTTGAGCCACAGCAGGCCGCGATCGTCCCAGTGCATGAACCTGGACAACCCTACCCCGATCACCAGCGCCGCCAGCAGCAGCCAGTAATACCAGCGTCGGGCGAAACGGGAGCGAACAGCGGTAGACGGAGAGGAAAAGGTTTGACCACTCATGCGAAGGCACTTTCCTGATCTTTATGGCATTCAGACAAACACTCTAGGCAAGGCCCAGCGCCAGATCGGGAAATTATCCAGACGGAATGTGAAAAAAACGGCAAAAGCCGGGAAGTCACGCAGATGGAAACAGGGGGGAAGATGCCCTCTTCGCAGCAACCTGACGCGAAGAGGGCTACGGCCAGGTCTCAGCGAACGCAGCTTTCGAACCGGCTGACGCCCGGCAATTCCAGCACCAGTTCGTCACCGACGTTCAGCGGTCCCACGCCTACCGGCGTACCGGTCAGAATCACGTCGCCGGCCTGCAGCGAGAAACACGCGGCCATGTGCTGGATCATCGGCACGATGGGGTTGAGCATGTCGCTGCTGATCCCGTCCTGGCGGACCTCGCCATTGATGGTCAGGCGAATGCCGATACGGGTCAGGTCGGGGAAAGTGCTGCCGACCACGAATGGAGCGAGCACCGCCGCGCCGTCGAACGACTTGGCGATTTCCCAGGGCAGGCCCTTGGCTTTGAGTTCCGCCTGCTTGTCGCGCAGGGTCAGGTCCAGCGCCGGGGCGAAGCCGGAAATCGCATCGAGCACCTCTTCCCGGCTCGGCTTGGTCGACAACGGCTTGCCGATCAATACGGCGATTTCCGCTTCGTAATGCACCGAACCCCGGTCGACCGGAATCTTGAAACCGTTCTCGATCGACACCACGCAACTGCCCGGCTTGATGAACAGCAAAGGTTCGGTAGGCACCGGGTTATCCAGTTCCTTGGCGTGTTCGGCGTAGTTGCGGCCGATGCAGACCACCTTGCCCAGCGGGAAGTGAATGGGGGTACCGTCGACATACTGGTGCTGATAGCTCATTGAGCGTCTCCTGGTCTGCTTGTCATCGTGACGCGGGGTTCAAACCGCGAAGATCTTGCCCGGGTTCATGATCCCGTTCGGGTCGAACACCGCCTTGATCGCCTTCATGTATTCGATTTCGGCCGGGGAGCGGCTGTAGGCGAGATAGTCACGCTTGGTCATGCCCACGCCGTGTTCGGCGGAAATCGAGCCGTTGTACTTCTCGACGATCTCGAACACCCACTTGTTGACCGTGGCGCACTTGGCGAAGAACTCGTCCTTGCTCAGGCTGTCCGGCTTGAGGATGTTCAGGTGCAGGTTGCCATCGCCGATGTGGCCGTACCAGACGACTTCGAAATCCGGGTAGTGTTCACGGACGATCGTGTCGATTTCCTGGAGGAACGCCGGAACTTTCGACACCGTGACCGAAATGTCGTTCTTGTACGGCGTCCAGTGGGAAATGGTCTCGGAGATGTATTCGCGCAGTTTCCACAGGTTCTGCAACTGGGTTTCGCTCTGGCTCATCACACCATCGAGCACCCAGCCCTGCCCGACGCAATGCTCGAAGGTCTCCAGGGCGAGGTTGGCCACCTCCTCGGTGGTCGCCTCGAACTCCAGCAGCGCGTAGAACGGACACTCGGTTTCGAACGGCGCCGGCACGTCGCCACGGCCGAGGATCCTGGCCAACGCCTTGTCGGAGAAGAATTCGAAGGCGGTCAGGTCCAGTTTGCCCTGGAACGCGTGCAATACCGGCATGATCGAGTCGAAATCGGGCGTGCCGAGCACCATGCAGGTCAGGTTCTTCGGCGCACGGTCCAGGCGCATGGTGGCCTCGACCACGAAGCCCAGGGTGCCCTCGGCACCGATGAACAGTTGGCGCAGATCATAGCCGGTGGCGTTCTTGATCAGATCCTTGTTCAGCTCCAGCAGGTCGCCCTTGCCGGTGACGACCTTCAGGCCGGCTACCCAGTTGCGGGTCATGCCGTAGCGAATCACCTTGATTCCGCCAGCATTGGTGCCGATATTGCCGCCAATCTGGCTGGAACCCGCCGAGGCGAAATCCACCGGGTAGTACAACCCATGTTCCTCGGCGCGGTTCTGCAACTGCTCGGTGACCACCCCCGGCTCGCACACGGCGGTGCGGTCGGTGAGGTTGATGTCGAGAATCCGGTTCATGTAGTCGAACGACACCACCACCTCGCCATTGGCCGCGACGGCGGCGGCGGACAGGCCGGTACGGCCACCGGATGGCACCAGTGCGACCTGGTGGCGGTTGGCCCAGCGCACGATGGCCTGGACCTGCTCGATGGTCCTGGGAAACACGACAGCGCTGGGCGCAGGGGCGAAATGTTTGGTCCAGTCCTTCCCGTAGGCATTCAGGGAGTCGGCGTCGGTCAGGACCTTGCCGGGTTCAACCAGGGTTTTCAGTTCATCAATCAGGACGGCATCGGTCATCGACAGAACTCTCAAACATTTCATGGTCACCCTGAGAACGCTTCACGTCGCAGAATGAGTGTTTGCGGGTCGCATATGCTAGCATACGCCCCCCGCAGAAGCGTGCTATGAGGCCGACCTGCGGAGCCGGCGAATACGCCGTGAGGTCAGCTCCAGCTGTCCATTTTCCTGCCATTTTTCTCCGGGACACAGGTTTACGCAGATGAGCAAGACTTCTCTCGATAAGAGCAAGATCAAGTTCCTTCTTCTCGAAGGCGTCCACCAATCCGCAGTCGACGTCCTCAAGGCCGCCGGGTACGTCAACATCGAGTACCACACCAAATCCCTGCCGGACGCCGAACTGAAGGAAAAGATCGCCGATGCCCACTTCATCGGCATCCGCTCGCGCACCCAACTGACTGAGGAAATCTTCGATCACGCGAAGAAACTCGTCGCCGTGGGCTGCTTCTGTATCGGTACCAACCAGGTCGACCTCGACGCGGCTCGCGAGCGCGGCATCGCCGTATTCAACGCCCCGTACTCCAACACCCGCTCCGTTGCCGAGCTGGTGCTGGCCGAAGCGATCCTGCTGCTGCGCGGCATTCCCGAGAAGAACGCTTCCTGCCACCGGGGTGGCTGGATCAAGAGCGCGGCCAACTCCTTCGAGATCCGCGGCAAGAAACTGGGGATCATCGGCTACGGCTCGATCGGTACGCAGTTGTCGGTCCTGGCCGAAGGCCTGGGCATGCAGGTGTTCTTCTACGACACCCTGACCAAGCTGCCACTGGGCAATGCGACCCAGGTGTCCAGCCTGCACGAACTGCTGGGCATGTCCGACATCGTCACCCTGCACGTTCCGGAAACCGCCGAGACCCAGTGGATGATCGGCGAGAAGGAAATCCGTGCGATCAAGAAGGGCGGCATCCTGATCAACGCCGCCCGCGGTACCGTGGTCGAGCTGGACGCCCTGGCGGACGCGATCAAGGACCAGCACCTGATCGGCGCGGCCATCGACGTGTTCCCGGTGGAGCCACGCTCCAACGACGACATCTTCGAAAGCCCGCTGCGTGGCCTGGACAACGTGATCCTGACCCCGCACATCGGTGGTTCCACCGCCGAAGCCCAGGCCAACATCGGCCTGGAAGTGGCGGAGAAGCTGGTCAAGTACAGCGACAACGGTACCTCGGTGTCGTCGGTCAACTTCCCGGAAGTGGCCCTGCCGGCTCACCCGGGCAAACACCGCCTGCTGCACATCCACCAGAACATTCCGGGCGTGATGAGCGAGATCAACAAGGTCTTCGCCGAAAACGGCATCAACATTTCCGGTCAGTTCCTGCAGACCAACGAGAAGGTCGGCTACGTGGTGATCGACGTCGACGCCGAGTACTCGGACCTGGCTCAAGAGAAGCTGCAGCACGTCAACGGCACCATCCGTTCCCGCGTACTGTTCTAAGCTCCCGGCGCTGAACGAAAAAGGGAGGCCTTCGCAGGCCTCCCTTTTTCATTTGCGCGACCGCCTATTTCACATTGACGGTGATGACCTTCGAGGCCACCGTCGGCTCGAACTGCATGTGGATCTTGTCGCCCGCTACCAGTTGCAGGGTGTGCTTGCCCGGGGCCAGGGTCAGCTGGGTTTCGGTCTGGGCCTTGCCGTAGTGGATCACCTGCTCGGTCGCCGGAATCGGCAGGCTCGGGTCAGGCAGCTCCTTCTGGTCGACCAGCAGGTGATGGTGGCCGGAGTTCGGGGTGGCATCACCGGCCGGCTTGAGCTCCAGGCCCTTCATGCCAAACTTGACGGTGAAGGTCTTGTCGACCGTGGCGCCGTCCTTCGGCGAGACGATCTCCACCTCGGCGCCCTTGGGCGCTGGCGTGCGCGGAATGCCATCCGCGGCGACGGCGAGGAAGCTGGAACCCAGCAAGGCAGTGGCTAAAGCTACACGAGACACTAAGGTTTTCATTAACTTCTCCGGTTTTTCCACAAAATGTGGCGGGTGATGACAACTTCACGACAAATCGTTGTCCAAACTTGCCCACAAACATAAAGCAAAGCGGGTGGCGGTTGCGCATCGCCCGCTCGATTTCATCTTAGGAGTGACCATGCGTTTGCTGCCTGGCCTGTTGCTGTTACTGCCCCTCGCAAGCCCCTTCGCCCAGGCCGAACTGATCGACGACGTCAATGACCGGGGCGAACTGCGCATTGCCCTGGAGGGCGACATGCGCCCCTTCGGCTTCAAGGATGACGGGCACCTGACCGGCTTCGAAGTCGAACTGGGCGAGCTGCTGGCCCGGGAACTCGAGGTCAATCCGTCCTTCATCACCACCGACTCCGCCGATCTGCTGCAGGGCGTGGAAAGCGGCAAGTACGACATTGCCATCAATCACATAGCACTGACCCCGGAACTCAAGGAACGTTTCGACTTCAGCGAACCCTACAGCTACACCAGCGCCCAGTTGATCGTGCGCAAGGAAGAGCAACGACCGCTCAGCACTCTGGAAGCGCTCAGAGGGGGTGCTTTGGGTGTAGCTCAAGGTAGCCAGTTCGTCGACCAGGCGCGTACGGTCGAAGGCGTCGACCTGCGCAGTTATCCGAATGCCCAGCAGCCGCTCAAGGATGTGGCCGACAAGCAGATCGACGCCGCCATCAGCGATCGTCTGCTGATCCCCTTCGCCATTCGTGACAGCCATCTGCCGGTCAAGGAAGGCGCGCCCGTGGGGCCGACCGTGACCCTGGCCATCCCGTTCCAGAAGGGCAACCCGGCGTTTCAGGCGAGCCTGAACCTGGCCCTGCAGCGGATCAAAGCCGACGGAAGGCTGATGGCGTTGTCGGAGAAATGGTTCGGCATGGATGCGAGCGAGCCGCCCAAGCCTTGAGGGCCAGGCTCAGCAGGCGCCCAGCAGCGCCAGGGCGGCAGCGGCTTCGGGAAGTTCCAGTTCGCTGAACACCTGGACGCCGGCCTGCCTGAGCAAGGCCGCAGTCACGCCCTCGCCGGCGACCTTCACGCCACTGAAGGTGCCGTCGTAGGTCTGCAGATTGCCGCAGGACGGGCTGTTGGCCTTGAGCACGGCAATCCGTATGGCGTGGCGCCGCACCAGTTCAAGCGCCTGTCGGGCCCCGTCAATGAACGCCTGGCTGACATCCGCGCCGTCATGGGTCACGACCCGGACAATCCCCTCCAGCACTTGCCCACCCTGGCCGCCGGGAATCTCCGCCGCTGCCCGTGGGGTCGGCAGGCCGCCGGCCACTTCCGGGCACAGCGCCACCACCCGGCCTTCGTCCTGCCAGGCGGCCAGTTGCGCGTAGGGGCCGCTGGCACCGCCGTCATAACGCACCCGATGCCCGAGCAGGCAGCGACTGACCAGGATCTTATGCGGCATCAGAACGGCTCGTCGCCGCGTCGGCGGAACCAGCCGGTCAGCGACAGGCGCTCGCGGGTCGCCGGCAGCACTTCGTGGGGGACATCGCCGGAGAGGAACACGATCAGGCAACCAGCGGTCGGCAGTACGTCACGCTCCACCTCATCGGCCAGGTACATGCGCAACTGGCCGCCCTCTTGCGGCTGCCACTCGTCGTTCAGGTAGAGCACCGCCGACACCGAACGCCGGTCATCGTCACGAAAACGGTCCAGGTGCCGGCGGTAGAAGGCACCGGCCGGGTACAACGCGAAATGGCACTCGAAATCCTCGAGCCCGAGGTACAAGCCACGGTTCAGCGCCTCGCGCAGGCTGTTCATCAGTTCCAGGTAGCGGTCGCAGGACTCGGCCTGGCCCGGTTCGAGCCACTGGATGTGGTCGCCACGGATGCCCTCGCGCACCTGCTGCGCCGCACCCCGCCCCACACCCGCCGGCGCCAGTTCCCCGTCTGCCGCACGTTTACGGCACTCGGTAGCCAGCTCGCGAGTCAGATCGGCAGGCAGGAACAGTTCCTGTTGCGACCAGCCGCGCTCGGCCAGGTCGTCGACAATGGATAACAGCAACGGATGATCAGAAGGTATTTGCATGGCGCGCATAGTATCCGTACGTCCAGGAATCCGACAGAGCCGCCGGACATGACAATACGAATTCTCGACAAGTCCGGCGCTCGCCGGGAGAATAGTCGGCTGTAGACAGGAGTCCCTATGCGCCGTTTGCTTTTTTCGCTATTGATGTTCTGCACCATGCCCGCCTGGGCAGACAGCCACGACCAGTTGTACAAGGTCGCCGGTTGGCCAGAACAGCGCGCGCATTTCAGCGATGCCCTGGGCGCCGCCCAGCAGAAATACCGCAACAGCCTGCCACCGGCGGTCTACCAGGCCCTGGTCAATAACAGCAACCAGCGCTTCGCCCCCCAGGCCATGGACCAGCGGGCCGAAGCCCAATTGCGCCAAAACCTGGCCAACCCGGCCCCGGCGCTGAAGTTCTTCCAGTCACCGCTGGGGCGCAAGATCGTCGCCGCCGAACTGCTCGCCACCCGCCGCGACCAACTGGCGAAGAACGCCCAGGGCCTGCCGCATATCGAAGCCAGCGCGACGCGCCGACTGCTGATCAACCACCTGGCCAACGCCCTGCCGGCCCGCGAAGCCGGTGCCGAGGTCAGCCTGGCCATCGCCGGTGTCGCCGCCGACAGCCTCAGTTCGATGATCCCCGGCCTGCTCGGTGCCGGTACCGCCCAGGGCCTGCTCAACGGCCAACGCGAGCGCCTGATGCAGCAGATCGGCAACGACCTGGAAAACACCCTGCTCTACGTCTATCGCGACCTGTCCGATCCGGAACTGGAAGAGTTCTCGAACTTTGCCGAGTCGCCCGAGGGCCGGACCTACTACAAGGCCGCCCTGGCAGCGATCCGCGCCAGCCTGGCGGTGGGGCAGGATCTGGCGCCGGCACAGCCAGGGAACTGAAGATCGACCCCGGTGACCTGTACGAAAATCGACCACCGGGCGTAACCTGAAAGCCCTGGCGCCATCCATGCAGTAAGTTCGCCTCCCTTCAGGAGACTACTCATGTACAGGATCAACCTCGCTACCGCCGCCGATATCGAAGGCATCACCCAACTGCTCCAGGCCAATTCACCTTCCCGGGGTGGATCACTGACCGGAGAGTTTCCGCTCGAAAAAGTCAGGCAAATGGCCCTCGGCAACGCTCCGGTAGTGGTCGCCTGCCGCGACGACCAGGTCGTTGGCGTACTGTTCAGCGCGGCAAAAGACACCCAACCGGCGCCACCCTCGATCCAGGCCATGCTGGCGGCCTGGCCCGGCAGCCCCGACGCCTACGTCTATGGCCCGGCCTGCATCGCCGCCACGGAACGCGGCCAGGGCCTGCTGGCGCAGCTCTATGCGCAACTCCAACGCCATTACCGGGGGCGCGAGGCGATTCTCTTCATTCGGCGGGACAACGAAGCCTCACGACGCGCCCATGCGCGCCTGGGCATGCACGAAGTCGCCGGCTTCACGCTGGACGGTGATGAGTACGCAGTGCTCAGCGACAGCTCACGCTGACACTCCCAAAGCACGCCAGATGCTCCAAGCCCATTCGTTGCATTCGGCAACCGGAAACGAACAACGCGCCGGAGATGGCGCGCTGTCGAGACTGGACCGGCTGAAGACTCAGCGATTTTTCACCCGCTCGATCGCCGTGTCATACACCGGATTGGCCTTCTGTTCCTTGGCCAGTTCGTAGTGACGCAGCGCGTCGGAGAACTGCCCGGCATTTTCATAGATACGGGCAATGTTGTAGTAGGAGCTGGCCCGCACGGTATTGGCTGAATTGCCGGATGCCAGCGCGATGGCCTTGCGGTTGGCCCAGATGGCTTCGGCGGTATTGCCGGCCTTCTGATACGCCAGACCGAGGTTGCTGTAGGCCTGGCCGAAGCTGTTGTTCAGGTCGATAGCCTGGCGGAACAGCGCGATCGACTGTTCCAGGTCACCGGCCTTGTAGGCCGCCTCGCCCTTCACGTTCAACGCTCGCGCATCGGCCTGGGCCGTGGAGCTTACCGCCACTTCGGCAATCGCCACCTTGTCGTCGAGCAGCGGCGAGACTTCGTTCAGCACATTCGCCGGTTCCACCTTCACACCGCTGAAGGTGTTGATGTCCTGGAAGTCGCCATTACCGGTCATGCGGAATACGGTCCACAGGTTGCCGCTGCGGTTGGTCGGCACGTAGTAGGTGCGCACCAGGGACTGGCCCATGTAGACGAACACTTTGGCCTGGCTGTTGGACAGCTGGCGCGAGCCTGGATTTTCGCTGTTGGTGAAGTCATGTACGGCATAGACGTAGCTCTCGCCGTAGTGCTTCTTCTGCAGGGTGATGGTTTCCGGGCCATAGCTGTCGGTGTCATCCACGTCCAGGTCGGCGTCGTCACCCTGCTTCTGCTCGAAGTAGATGTTGTTGCCGGGGAAGATCATGTGCGAGTCGAGGTCCGCCGGGGTCTTGCCCCAGGTCAGCACCACGCGCAGGCCATCGAGGTTCTGCATCACCGGGCTGATGGCATAGGTCATGTCCTTGCACGGGCACTTGACCACCAGGTTGGAGTAACCGGCCTTCTTGATGATCAGCAGGCTGCCGGCATCGTCGGCGAAACTGCTCTGGAGGGTAACCTGGCCCTGGGCGTTGGTCTTGCCGACCACATTCTGCTCGCCGTTGCGCTGCAACAGCACGTCGGCGTCGGCGATCTTCTGGTCCTTGACCACGGCGCTGAGCACTTCGACCGGCAGCGACTCGGCCTGGACCGACCAGGCCAGGGCACACAACGAAAATACCGAAGCCATGCGAAGCAAATGCATACTCAACTCCCTTTAAGCTCAAGACGCGGGTGTCGAATGACCCCCGGAAAATTTGCAGCGGAACATACCGACTTTTTGTACGAAACGTCTAATGTTCAGGTGGAAAATTTTGCTTTTGTGGACCAGTCACTGGAGGCAAAAGGCCACCTTGCCAATCTGATCCGCAACCCCACTCAAAGCCCATGGGAAAGCGCCGACAAGTCGCAGACTCGCCAAGGAAGGTAGCGGCTGATCATGCAAGAAAACCCTGAAGACGGCGGCGTAGAGTTTTTAGCTGACAATAAAAACCGCCCCGAAGGGCGGTTTTTTCAAGCCGATGGCAGGGCCGATTACAACTGCGGACCAGCCGCCTTGATCGCGTCGCTCACGTCGAACTTCTTGAAGTTCTCGATGAACAGGCCAGCCAGGGCTTTCGCCGCTTCGTCGTAGGCAGCCTTGTCAGCCCAGGTGTTGCGTGGGTTGAGCAGGCCGGTTTCGACGCCTGGGACGGCCAGTGGCACGTCCAGGTTGATGGTGTCCAGGTGCTCGGTCTCGGCACCGACCAGAGCGCCGCTCTGGATCGCCGCGATAACGCCACGGGTGGTCGGGATGTTGAAGCGCTTGCCCACGCCGTAGCCACCGCCGGTCCAGCCGGTGTTGACCAGGTAGACCTTGGAGCCGAAACCACGGATGCGCTTGATCAGCAGCTCCGCGTATACGCCAGCCGGACGCGGGAAGAACGGCGCGCCGAAGCAGGTGGAGAAGGTCGACTTGATGCCGCCGCCCGAACCCATTTCGGTCGAACCGACCAGCGCGGTGTAACCGGACAGGAAGTGGTAGGCCGCCTGCTCTTCGCTGAGGATCGACACTGGAGGCAGTACGCCTGTCAGGTCGCAGGTCAGGAAGATGACAGCGTTCGGCTCGCCACCGAGGTTCTTCGGTGCGCGTTTTTCGATCAGTTCACGCGGGTAGGCCGCACGGCTGTTCTGGGTCAGGCTGCTGTCGGCGTAGTCGGCCTTCTTGTTGGCATCGAGCACGACGTTTTCCAGCACGGCGCCGTGCTGGATGGCTTTCCAGATGACCGGCTCGTTCTTCTCGGACAGGTCGATGCACTTGGCATAGCAACCGCCTTCGATGTTGAACACCACGCCCTCGCCCCAACCGTGCTCGTCGTCACCGATCAGGTAGCGGCTTTCGTCAGCCGACAGGGTGGTCTTGCCGGTGCCCGACAGGCCGAAGAACAGGGTCACGTCGCCCGCTTCGCCCATGTTGGCCGCGCAGTGCATCGGCAGCACGTCGACCGCCGGCAGCAGGAAGTTCTGCACCGAGAACATGGCTTTCTTCATTTCACCGGCGTAGCGCATGCCGGCGATCAGGACTTTCCTGGCCGCGAAGTTGATGATCACGGTGCCATCGGAGTTGGTGCCATCGCGCTCGGGCACGCACTCGAAGTCCGGCACGTTCAGGATCTGCCACTCGGCCTTGCCACCGGCGTTGTACTGGCCGGCTTCCGGGTTGATGAACAGGCAACGGCCGAACAGGTTGTGCCAGGCAGTGCCGGTGGTCATCTTGACCGGCAGGTAGTGTGCAGGGTCGGAACCTACATGCACGTGGGAAACAAAACGCTCGCGCTCGCCGACGAAGGCTTCGACGCGGTTCCACAGGGCATCGAACTTGTCGGCCGGGAACTTGCGGTTGATCGGGCCCCAGGCGATTTCGTCCTGGGTGGAAGGCTCTTCGACGATGAAACGGTCTACCGGCGAACGACCGGTACGATGGCCGGTACGCACCACCAGCGCGCCGGTATCGGCGAGCTCACCTTCACCACGAGCCAGGGCTTCCTTGACCAGATCATCGACACTCAGATCGGTGTACACGGCATTGTTTGCTTGCGTCATGAAATTCCCCGTCGGCCGCTGGCCGAGTGCTCCAAACGTTTTGTAGTAGAAAGTCGCGCACTACTACCGTGAAAAAAGTGCGCCGGATTATGCCAGAAACGCCCAAAAAAAGTAGGGCCCTCCTGTCAGAACGCCTATTTTCCGGCGTTTGACAGGAGATTTACCTGCGCTGAAGCGTTTTAGTGACGAGTATCTGACGGGGTCTCGACCCCTGCGCCGGCAAACAACTGCGCAATATCAGCCGCATCGAACAGGTAACGCTGGTTGCAGAATTGGCAATCGATCTCGATTGCACCGCCCCGCTCGGCCACCAGTTGCTGGGCATCTTCCAGGCCCAGGCTGACCAGGGCGTTACCCGAGCGCTCGCGCGAGCAGCTGCAATGGAAGCGTAGCGGCTGGTTGTCGAACAGGCGCACCGCTTCCTCATGATAGAGGCGATGCAGCACGGTTTCGTTGTCCAGGCCGAGCAGTTCCTCGGCGGTCAGGGTGCTGGCCAGGGCGGTGATGTGCTGCCAGCTGGCGGCACGCTCCTCTTCATCCTTGATCCGGTCTGCAGGCAGTTGCTGCAGCAGCAGGCCGCGGGCACGTTGGCCATCGGCATTGAGCCAGAAGCGGGTACCGACCTGCTGGGACATAACGAAGTAGTTGGTGAAGCAGTCCGACAGGGTCGCGCCGTCAAGGTCGACGATGCCCTGGTAACGCTGACCCTTGACCGGGTCGACGGTCAGCGCCAGGACACCGTTGGGCATCAGTTCGGCCAGGCTTGCGCCCGGCGCGATCCGATCCGCCTCGTAGCGGGCCAGCCCGCGAATCTCGCGCTCGCTGGAACACTCGACCATCAGCAACGGCACCGCGCCTTCGGAGCGTGCCTGAAGAATCAGCAGGCCGTCGAACTTCAAGGTGCCGACCAGCAGCGCGGCGGCGGCCATCAGTTCGCCGAGCAGTTGGGCCACCGGCTGCGGATAGGGGTGCTTGGCCAGGACTTCAGCGTAGCTGCGTTCCAGCGACACCAGTTCGCCACGCGTGTCGCTGTCATCGAAGATGAAGCGTTGGGTGTAATCGGTGTCTGGTAGATCTGACATAGGTTTCGATTCTGGAAGTAGGAATAAAGGTGTTCGACTCAGAGATTCTGAGCATTTTATGAACAAATCGGGGTTCTGACCACGCAACATGGGGGCGAATGCCTGTCAGTCAAGGATCCACGGGATTATTCGCCACCCGCCCCACGGAACTTGAACAGGTCGCGGCGCTGCTTCTTGGTCGGTTTGCCGTCGGTGGTCAACCCCAGGGCACCGGCCTTGCGCTGGGCCGCCTCGGCCTCGCGCCTGGCGACACTGGCGGCGGTCTCGGCATACAGCGCCTGTGCCTCAGGGGCGCCACGGCGCACCACCGACAGCGCCTGGACCACCACGGTACGCTCATCGAAGCCGGTGCGAATCAGCAGTTCGTCGCCGACCCGCGGCTCTTTCGAAGGCTTGCAGCGCTCGCCACGGCAATGCACCTTGCCGCTCTCGATCGCCGCCTTGGCCAGGGCGCGGGTCTTGTAGAAGCGGGCTGCCCACAACCATTTGTCGAGTCGAACCTTGTCGTCCTCTTCCGATTTCTGTGCCACGGGGATTCCTCAAACTGAAATATTGCTCAACTGTACTACCGTTGCCGTCGAAGCTGAATTTCCCCTCCCGGTCTAGAATGCCGGATGAGCCAGGGATATGTTCACGACCTTTAAAAAGTCGCACAGATATCTATCGCCATTTACCCATTATTCTGCGTGAATACCGCCATGGCCGCTGCCTGGCGGTCCGAGCAGGTTTCTCACCGGTTGAGCACTTTGAAGACATTTGACCATTTGACCGTTGTGGGTCTGCGCGAGTGGGTCGCGCTCCCGGATCTGGGAGTCGCGGGCCTGCGGGCGAAGATCGACACCGGCGCCAGTACCTCCAGCCTGCACGCCACCGATATCGAGCCGTTCGAGCGCGACGGGGCGAAGTGGGTACGTTTCACCGCCCACCTGGGCACCGTGGTGCAGTTGCGCCATCGGCGCTGCGAAGCGCCGTTGCTGGCGATGAAGACCATCAAGAGTTCCAACGGCCATGCCCAGGCCCGTTATGTGATCGCCACCACCCTGGCCCTGGGCGACCGGGTCTGGCAGGTGCAGTTCACCCTCGCCTGCCGCAAGTCCATGCGCTATCGCCTGCTGCTCGGTTCCAAGGCCCTGGTCGACGGCCAACTGGTGGTCAATCCAGGCAGCAAATACGTTCAGGAAAAGCCGGTGTTCCCGGTTACTACTACCTCTGCCACAGGTGTTGCATGAAAATCGCTGTGCTGTCGCGTAATCCGCGTCTGTATTCCACTCGTCGCCTGGTCGAGGCCGGCGTCCAGCGTGGCCATGAAATGGTAGTGGTCGACACCCTGCGCGCCTATATGAACATCGCCAGCCACAAGCCGCAGATCCACTACCGCGGCAAACCGCTGGAAGGCTTCGACGCGGTCATTCCGCGAATCGGCGCTTCGGTGACTTTCTATGGCTGCGCGGTATTGCGCCAGTTCGAGATGATGGGCGTCTTTCCGCTCAACGAATCGGTGGCGATCGCCCGCTCCCGGGACAAGCTGCGCTCGCTGCAACTGCTGTCGCGCCGCGGGATCGGCCTTCCGGTCACCGGCTTCGCCCACTCGCCGGACGATATCCCCGACCTGATCGAGATGGTCAACGGCGCCCCGCTGGTGATCAAGGTCCTCGAAGGCACCCAGGGCATCGGCGTGGTGCTGTGCGAGACGGCGACCGCGGCGGAATCGGTGATCGAGGCCTTCATGGGCCTCAAGCAGGACATCATGGTCCAGGAATACATCAAGGAAGCCGGCGGTGCCGATATCCGCTGCTTCGTAGTCGGCGACAAGGTGATCGCGGCCATGAAGCGCCAGGCCCGCCCTGGCGAATTCCGCTCCAACCTGCATCGCGGCGGCAGTGCCAGCCTGATCAAGATCACACCGGAAGAACGCATGACCGCACTCAGCGCAGCCAAGGTGATGGGCCTCAGCGTGGCCGGCGTGGATATCCTGCGCTCCAATCACGGACCGCTGGTGATGGAGGTCAACTCGTCGCCGGGCCTGGAAGGGATCGAGACCACCACCGGCAAGGACGTGGCGGGCATGATCATCCAGCATATCGAGAAGAACGGCGGGCCGAACATGACCCGAACCAAGGGCAAGGGCTGAAACCCGCCCGGCAAACCGACGCGGGCTAGACCGCGTCGCGCGGAAGCATCAGCCCCAACGGCAACCGAACCCGCGCCTCCAGACCGCCACCGGACCGGTTGCGCAATTCGACATTGCCGCCGTGCATCGAGGCGATCCGCTTGACGATCGCCAGGCCCAGGCCGGTGCCCTTGCCGCCCCGGGCCTTGTCGCCGCGGGTGAACGGGTTGAAGATACCCTCCAGCTCCGCCGGGTCGATACCCGCACCCCGGTCCATCACGCTCAGCACCACATAGGGTGCGTTGGTATCGCCAGACACGTAGGCAGCGACTTCCACCGCTTCCCCGGCATGGTTGAGGGCGTTGCCGATCAGGTTGTTCAGCAGGCGTTTCATCGACACCCGCCGCAAGGGAAACGGCCGGATCGGCTGCAGGCGCATCTGCACCCGCTGTTCGTTCTGGTTGTAGGGCGCCACCACCTCGCGCACCAGGTCACTGAGGTCCACCTCCTCCACCGACTCGTCGCGGCCGTCACGGATGAAGGCGAGGAACTGGTCGAGAATCGCGTCCATGTCCTCGATATCCCGCACCATGTCCTCGCTGAGTTCACTGTGGTCGCCCATCAGTTCCAGGGACAGGCGCAAGCGGGTCAACGGCGTGCGCAGGTCATGGGAAACTCCCGCCAGCATCAGTTCACGCTCGCGACCGGCCTGCTCGACATCCTCGGCCATCTGGTTGAAGGCGCTGTAGACCTCGGTCATTTCGCTGGGTGTGTCGCTGATCGGCAGGCGTACGCTGCGTCCCTGGCCCAGTTGCCGTGCGGCGAAAACCAGGCGCTTCAGCGGCTGGTTGAGCTGGCTGACGAAGATCCAGGCCGACGCCGTCGACAACAGCCCGATGGCCAGGAACCAGCCCAGCACGCTCCAGATCTTCTGCCCGCGCAACGGATGCGGATACAGCGGCACCTTCAGCCAACCCGCGCCCAGGCTCGGCGCCCGTACCCACAAGGCCGGCGGCGCATGCATGCGCAGGCGAACCTCGGTGTCGGCCCCCAGCTCGGCCTGCATCTGGCGCTGGTAGATCTCGCTGTACGGCCAGTGCTGCTCGCCCTCCGGCACCCCACCGCTGACCACGCGGATCAGCCCCGCCGCATCGGCGATCTTGTCGCGATCGTCCTCGTCGGCCGCCCAGTAGGCACGCAGGGTCAACGCCACGCCGTGGCTGTATTGGCGATCGACCAGCACGTCCTCGTTCATCAGCAGGTAGACCAGGGTCAGCGCCTTGGAAAACAGCACCACGATGAGCACCAGCCAGAGGGTGCGCGAGAAGAAGCTTTGGGGGAACCAGAGAGGGGTCTTCATAAATACAGCCGCTACATACTTTGCAGGAGCGAGCAGGCGGGCTCGCACAATTGCGGATCGCGACTTGCCCGGGCGGCTTGCGCACGCCCGGGCACTTCGCTCCTACAAATCACCGGTCACTTGGTCGCGGTGCCGTCCGGCACGAACACGTAGCCCACACCCCAGACGGTCTGGATATAGCGCGGTTTGGACGGATCCGGCTCGATCATGCGACGCAGGCGGGAAATCTGTACGTCGATGGAACGCTCCAGTGCATCCCACTCGCGGCCACGGGCGAGGTTCATCAGCTTGTCGCGGGTCAGCGGTTCGCGGGCATGCATCACCAGTGCCTTGAGCACGGCGAATTCGCCGGTGGTAAGCATGTGCACCTCGTCACCGCGCTTGAGTTCGCGGGTGGCGAGGGACAGCTCGTAGTCGCCGAAGGTGACGCTTTCGTCCTCGCTGCCCGGGGCGCCCGGAACCGGCGCGGCCTGGCGGCGCAGCACGGCCTTGACCCGCGCCATCAGCTCATCGGGGTTGAACGGCTTGGCCAGGTAGTCGTCGGCCCCCAGTTCCAGGCCCTTGATCCGGCTCAGTTCGTCGCCCTTGGCGGTGAGCATGATGATCGGCACCTGGTTGTTCGCCGCACGCAGGCGACGGCAGGCCGTCAGGCCGTCTTCACCCGGCAGCATCAGGTCGAGGACCACCAGATTGAACACTTCACGGGCCAGCAGACGATCCATTTGCTCGGTGTTGGCCACCGCGCGGGCGCGATAGCCCTTGCTGGTGAAAAAACGCTCCAGCAGGCTGCTCAGCCCCGGATCGTCGTCCACGATGAGGATTTTTTCGCCTTCAGCAGTTTGTGCAGTGCTGCTCATGGGTTGCTCCTTTGATCTCGGCGCGCATTATGGGGCCAGCGGCCCCCATGCGTATCCTGTGCATTGTTAGCAGATTTTTCCTCGACTACCAGCAAACAGCGCTTTATGCCTACACGCGCACAATCCCCCCAAGCCCGGAACGCTGGTTATAATGCCCCGCTTTCTGCGTCAGGCAACGTCTGATCATTGCTGTTCGAAGCCATCTTTTTTGCAAAGGCTCACAGCAATGTGCTGATTTCCCGGGTCACAAGGTGCGCCTTTTTGATCCCAAACCAGGCTCGCCCGACAGGCCCAAAGGCCCGGCGCGCCTGATTTCACACTTTGTCAGGTGGTTTTATGGACAGCATCAACAGCCGCATCGCCGAAGAACTCGGCGTACGCCCACAACAGGTCGAAGCGGCCGTCGCCCTATTGGATGAAGGCTCTACCGTGCCTTTCATCGCCCGCTACCGGAAAGAAGTCACCGGCAGCCTGGATGACACCCAACTGCGGCATCTGGAAGAACGCCTGCGCTACCTGCGGGAACTCGACGAGCGGCGCGCCAGCATCCTCGCCAGCATCGAGGAACAAGGCAAGCTCACCCCAGCCCTGGCGCGTGACATCCAGCTCGCCGACACCAAGACCCGCCTCGAAGACCTGTACCTGCCGTACAAGCAGAAGCGCCGCACCAAGGGCCAGATCGCCCTGGAAGCCGGCCTCGGCGAGCTGGCCGACAGCCTTTTCAACGACCCGTCGCTGACACCGGAAACCGAAGCCGCGCGCTTCGTCGATGCCGAAAAGGGCTTCGCCGACACCAAGGCCGCCCTCGAAGGCGCCAAGTACATCCTGATGGAGCGCTTCGCCGAAGACGCCAGCCTGCTGGACAAGCTGCGCAACTTCCTCAAGCAGGAAGCGATCATCAGTGCCCGCGTGGTGGCCGGCAAGGAAGAGGAAGGCGCCAAGTTCCGCGACTATTTCGAACACGACGAGCCGCTCAAGAGCATGCCGTCGCACCGCGCCCTGGCGATCTTCCGTGGCCGCAACGAAGGCATTCTCGCGGCCTCGCTCAAAGTCGGCGACGAGTTGCCGGGCACCCTGCACCCATGCGAAGGCATGATCGGCCAGCATGTCGGCATCCAGAACCAGAACCGCCCCGCCGACAAGTGGCTGGGCGAAGTGGTGCGCTGGACCTGGAAGGTCAAGCTCTACACCCACCTGGAAACAGACCTGCTCGGCGAACTGCGCGATAGCGCGGAAACCGAGGCGATCAACGTCTTCGCCCACAACCTGCACGACCTGCTGCTGGCCGCGCCGGCCGGCCCGCGCGCGACCCTCGGCCTGGACCCCGGCCTGCGCACCGGCTGCAAGGTGGCCGTGGTGGACGCCACCGGCAAGCTGCTGGACCACACCACCGTCTACCCGCACGTGCCGCATAACAAGTGGGACCAGACCCTGGCCATCCTCGCCGCGCTGTGCGCCAAGCACTCGGTGGACCTGATCGCCATCGGCAACGGTACCGCCAGCCGCGAGACCGACAAGCTGGCCGCCGACCTGATCAAGAAGTACCCGGCCATGCGCCTGACCAAGGTCATGGTTTCCGAAGCCGGCGCTTCGGTGTACTCGGCCTCGGAACTGGCCGCCCGGGAATTCCCGGACCTCGACGTATCGATCCGTGGCGCGGTCTCCATCGCCCGCCGCCTGCAGGACCCGCTGGCCGAGCTGGTGAAAATCGACCCGAAATCCATCGGTGTCGGCCAGTACCAGCACGACGTCTCGCAACTGAAACTGGCCCGCGGCCTCGACGCGGTGGTCGAGGACTGCGTGAACGCCGTGGGCGTCGACGTGAATACCGCCTCGGTGGCCCTGCTGGCGCGGATCTCCGGCCTCAACACCACCCTGGCGCAGAACATCGTCAGCCACCGCGACGAGAACGGTGCGTTCAAGACCCGCGCCGCGCTGAAGAAAGTCCCGCGCCTGGGCGAAAAGACCTTCGAACAGGCCGCCGGCTTTCTGCGCGTGATGAACGGTGACAACCCGCTGGACGCCTCCGCGGTGCACCCGGAAGCCTACCCGCTGGTACAGCGCATCGCCGCCGAAACCGACCGCGACATCCGCTCGCTGATCGGCGACAGCGCGTTTCTCAAGCGCCTGGACCCGAAGAAGTTCACCGACGAAACCTTCGGCCTGCCGACCGTCACCGACATCCTCCAGGAACTCGACAAGCCGGGCCGCGACCCACGCCCCGAGTTCAAGACCGCGGCGTTCCAGGAAGGTGTCGAGGACCTCAAGGACCTCGAACTGGGGATGATTCTCGAAGGCGTGGTGACCAACGTGACCAACTTCGGCGCCTTCGTCGACATCGGCGTCCACCAGGACGGCCTGGTGCACATCTCGGCGCTGTCCGAGAAGTTCGTCAAGGACCCGCGTGAAGCGGTGAAGGCCGGCGACGTGGTCAAGGTGAAGGTCATGGAAGTCGACATCCCGCGCAAGCGCGTCGGCCTGTCGATGCGCATGAGCGACACCCCCGGCGAGAAGATCGACGGCGCCCGTGGTTCGCGCCCGGGCTCGGCCCCACGGCCGTCGCAGAACAACGCCCCGCGCAAGGACACCGCAGCCCCGGCCAACAATGCCATGGCCTCGCTGTTCGCCAACGCCAAGCAGTTGAAGAAGCGCTGATGGAAATCCCTGACGGCCTGACCCAGAGCGCCTTCAGCGAACTGCTCGGCTGCCGCCTGCAACGCCTGGACACCGGCGTTGCCGAGGTGGCCCTGTCGCTGACGCCGCAGCTGCGCAACCGCGGCAACGTGCTGCATGGCGGCGCGCTGTTCAGCCTGGTGGACATCACCATGGGCCTGGCCTGCTCGGCCACCCATGGCTTCGACCAGCGCAGCGCGACCATCGAGTGCAAGATCAACTACATGCGGGCGGTGGCCGAAGGCGACGTGTTGTGCACCGCCCGGGTCATCCACCCCGGCCGCCGTACCCTGGTGGTCGAGGCCGAGGTGCACCAGGGCGACAAACTTGTCGCGAAAGCACAAGGCACGTTCGCTGTTCTCTAGCTGTTACGTCTCGATTTGGGTTAATTTCGACACTGCAAGCGCAGTGTCGGAATTTTCCTCCGGCGCCGCGCCCGACTCAGGGACGAAGTATCGGCGTTTTCTGACATTTACCAGGCGACAACGCCAGTTCTCAACTTCACCCTTGTAGACCGTCTTGCCCACCCCCATATTGGGGCGACCGACGCGTGAAGGAATCCAACTTGAGCGAACTTCTCAACCGCCGCCTGGCTCTGCTCGGCGAGCGCGACCACCTCTCCCTGCTCGAGCAGTGCCTGCACGGCATCGAGCGCGAATGCCTGCGCGTCACCCCCGAAGGTCGACTGGCGCAGACACCGCACCCGGAAGAACTCGGCTCGGCGCTGACCAACGAGCAGATCACCACGGACTATTCCGAGTCGCTGCTGGAGTTCATCACTCCGGCCCTGACCGACCCGGCCGACACCCTGGGCAGCCTGGACAGGATTCATCGCTTCGCCTACAGCAAGCTCGGCAACGAGTACCTGTGGAGCCCGTCGATGCCTTGCCCGCTGCCGGCCGAGGAAGACATTCCGATCGCCTATTACGGCACCTCGAATATCGGCAGGCTCAAGTACGTGTACCGCCAGGGCCTGGCCCTGCGCTACGGCAAGACGATGCAGTGCATCGCCGGGATTCACTACAATTTCTCGCTGCCGGAAAAGCTCTGGCCCCTGCTCAAGCAGGCCGAAGGTTTCACCGGCTCGGACCGTGACTACCAGTCGCTGGCCTATATCGCGCTGATCCGCAATTTCCGTCGCTACAGCTGGCTGCTGATGTACCTGTTCGGTGCCTCGCCAGCGCTGGATGCCGGCTTCCTGCGCGGCCGCGCGCATTCGCTGGAACAGTTCGACGCCGAGACGCTGTACCTGCCCTACGCCACCAGCCTGCGCATGAGCGACCTGGGTTACCAGAGCAACGCCCAGGCCGGCCTGACGCCGTGCTACAACGATCTCAACAGCTACACCGACAGCCTGCGCAAGGCGGTGGCGACACCCTACGCGCCCTATGTCGAGATCGGTACCCACAAGGATGGCGAGTGGGTCCAGCTCAACACCAACATCCTGCAGATCGAGAACGAGTACTACTCCAACATCCGCCCCAAACGCGTGACCTACACCGGCGAACGGCCGATCCAGGCGCTGATGGCCCGTGGCGTGCAGTACGTCGAGGTGCGCTGCCTGGATATCAACCCGTTCCTGCCGACCGGCATCGATCTGAACGAGGCGCGCTTCCTCAACGCGTTCCTGCTGTACTGCGCACTGAACGACAGCCCGCAGCTCGAAAACGGCGAGTGCGGCAATGCCACCGCGAATTTCCTCAGCGTGGTCAAGGAAGGCCGCCGTCCGGGCCTGCAACTGCAACGTGATGGCCAGGCGGTGGACATGAAGGAATGGGCCGCCGAGCTGCTGGAGCGGATCGCGCCGCTGGCGGCGTTGCTGGACCAGAGCCAGGGTGGCGATGATCACGCCAAGGCGCTGGACGAGCAGCGGGCGAAGATCAGGGATTCGTCCCTGACTCCATCGGCCCGGGTACTGGCGAGCATGACCGAACACAAGGAAAGCTTTGCCCAGTTCGCCATGCGCCAGAGCCTGGCCCATGCCGAGTCCTTCCGCAGCCAGCCGTTGACCAAGCAGGAGCAGACCGCGTTCGAGGAAAGCGCCCGCCAGTCGCTGGTACAGCAACTGGAGCTGGAGCAGAACGAGGTCGGCGATTTCGATGTGTTCGTCGGCTCCTACCAGGCGAGCATCCTGGCGATCAGCAACTGAGCCGGCGCCGACAGGCCTGACGCTTTCGCGGGCAAGCCCCGCGAATAGGCCCTCAAGCGCTACCCAAGGGCTCGGAGGGTCAGAGCGCCTTCTCGAAGATCTTCGAGTTACGCTGATAGTTGTACAACGACGCCCGCGCGCTCGGCAGGCGCTCGACGCTGCTCGGGGCGAACCCGCGCTCGCGGAACCAGTGCGCCGTCCGGGTGGTGAGGACGAACAGGGTCTTGAGCCCCAGCGCCCGCGCCCGGGTCTCGATACGCTCGAGCAGCTCGTCGCCACGCCCGCCATGGCGGTACTCCGGATTCACCGCCAGGCACGCCAGCTCACCCGCCTCCGAATCGGCAATCGGGTACAGCGCCGCACAGGCGATGATCATCCCTTCACGCTCGACCACGCTGAACTGCTCGATCTCGCGCTCCAGCACCTCGCGCGAGCGCCGCACCAGGATGCCCTGCTCTTCCAGCGGGCTGATCAGGTCGAGCAAACCGCCAACATCCTCGATCGCCGCTTCGCGAACCCGCTCGAACTGCTCCTGGGCCACCAGCGTACCGCCGCCGTCACGGGTGAACAGTTCGGTCAGCAGCGCGCCATCTTCGGCGTAGCTGACGATATGGCTGCGGGCCACGCCGCCACGGCAGGCCTCGGCCGCCGCATCGAGCAGTTCGGCCTGGTAATCACTGCCCAGGCGTTGCAGATGCGCCGGAACCTGTTGCGGGCGCAATTCGCGGACCAGGTGGCCATCTTCATCGATCAGGCCATGATCGGCACCGAACAACAGCAGTTTTTCCGCCCCCAGGTCGATCGCCGCGCGGGTCGCGACGTCTTCGCAGGCCAGGTTGAAGATTTCCCCGGTGGGCGAGTAGCCCAGCGGCGACAGCAGCACGATGGAGCGCTCGTCGAGCAGGCGGTTGATGCCCTTGCGGTCGACCCGGCGCACTTCGCCGGTGTGGTGATAGTCGACGCCTTCCAGCACGCCGATCGGTCGCGCCGTCACCAGGTTGCCGCTGGCCACACGCAACCGCGAGCCCTGCATCGGCGAGGCCGCCATGTCCATGGACAGACGCGCCTCGATAGCGATACGCAACTGGCCGACCGCGTCGATCACGCACTCCAGGGTGGCCGCGTCGGTGATACGCAGGCCGCGATGGTAGTGCGGGGTCAGGCCGCGTGCGGCCAGGCGGCTTTCGATCTGCGGGCGCGAGCCGTGGACCAGCACCAGGCGCACCCCGAGGCTGTGCAGCAGCACCAGGTCGTGGACGATATTGCCGAAGTTGGGGTGCTCGACACCGTCGCCGGGCAGCATGACGACAAAGGTGCAATCGCGGTGGGCATTGATATAGGGAGAGGCGTGGCGAAGCCAGTTAACGTATTCGGGCATGACCTGAACCTGTATAAAAAACAGCCAATGAAAAAGGGGTGCAACGTGAAAACGCACAACGGGCTGTTGGTTATCGTCGGAACAGGCTTGGCGACACGCGGGCTCTCCTTACTCGGTAATGAATGGTTTGGCCTGGCATTTAACGCAAGCTCGGGGCCGGGCTCAAGCAATAATGTTCAATCAGTTCGCGCAACAGCTGTACGGTAGGCTGCAAACGTGACATTTCGAGGAATTCTCCCGGCTGGTGCGCACAATCGATATCGCCGGGGCCCAATATCAGGGTCTCGCAGCCAAGGCGCTGAAGATAAGGCGCTTCGGTACCGAACGCCACCGCTTGCGCGCGGTGACCGGTGAGTTTTTCGGCGATGCGTACCAGTTCGGCATCGGCCACCTGCTCGAAGGGCGGCACCTCGGGGAACAGCGGCGCATAGTCGATCTTCACCTGGTGCCGCGCAGCCAGCGGCTCAAGCTTGGCACGGATCGCCGCGCGCAGTACGCCCGGGTCCATGCCCGGCAGCGGTCGCAGGTCGAATTCCAGGGCACACTGGCCGCAGATGCGGTTGGGGTTGTCGCCACCGTGAATGCAGCCCAGGTTCAGGGTCGGCTGTGGCACGGTGAATTGCGGGTTGTTGTACTCGCGCTGCCACTGCCCGCGCAGGCCACGCAGCTCGCCGATCACATCGTGCATGGCTTCGAGGGCGCTGTGGCCCAGGCTCGGGTCCGACGAGTGGCCGCTGCGGCCGAGGATGTCGATGCGCTCCATCATCACGCCCTTGTGCAGGCGAATGGGCTTGAGCCCGGTCGGCTCGCCGATCACCGCCGCACGGCCCAGCGGCCGCCCGGCCTCGGCCAGGGCACGGGCGCCGGACATCGAGCTTTCCTCGTCGCAGGTCGCCAGAATCAGCAGCGGCTGCTTGAACGGCTGCTCGAGCAGCGGCCGCACCGCCTCGATGATCAGGGCGAAGAACCCCTTCATGTCGCAACTGCCCAGGCCGACCCAACGGCCGTCGACCTCGCTGAGCTTGAGCGGGTCGGTCTGCCACAGCGCTTCGTCGAACGGCACGGTGTCGCTGTGCCCGGCCAGCACCAGGCCGCCGGGACCGATGCCGAAGCTGGCGAGCAGGTTGAACTTGCCGGGGCTGACCGGCTGGATATCGCAGTTGAAGCCCAGGTCGCTCAACCAGCCGGCCAGCAGGTCGATCACCGGACGGTTGCTCAGGTCCAGGCTCGGCTGGGTACAACTGACGGAAGGAACTGCAATCAGCGCAGCGAACTGATCTTTCATCGACGGCAAAGGCATTGCGCTGACTCCCGGACTCCAAGGCGAAGCCCATCATAGAGCCATCCGGCGGCCGGAATAAACCGCCACGACGCGTGCGACCCGCTTGTCCTGTACACTGCATCCCCCAAGGCGGCCACTCTTCTCCCCGGCCGCACTCCCGATCCTGGATTTTCCGGCCATGCAGAAAGAAACCGAAATCAAACTCCGCGTCAGCCGCGAAACCCTCGCCGCCCTGCGCGAGCACCCGCTGTTGAAGAAGCGCAACAAGAGCGGCTGGGAACGTCGTGAACTGATGAACCAGTATTTCGACACCCCCGAACGCGACCTGGCCAAGGCCAAGGTCGCCCTGCGCCTGCGCCGTGACGGCGACGAAGTGATCCAGACCCTCAAGACCCGCGGCCAGAGCATCGCCGGCCTGTCCGAGCGCAACGAGTACGACTGGCACCTGGCCAAGGCCAGGCTGGACCTGAAAAAGCTCGATGGCGAATGCTGGCCGGCGCAACTGGCCGAGCTGGACAAGAAAACCCTCAAGCCGATCTTCACCACCGATTTCGTTCGCGAGCGCGCCGAGATCGCCTGGGGTCGTGGCAAATCGAAAGTGGTGATCGAGGCGGCGCTGGACCTCGGTTCCGTCATCGCCGGCAAGCAGAAGGAGGAAATCTGCGAGCTGGAACTGGAACTGCGCGAAGGCGAGCCCGAGGCGCTGCTGGAACTGGCCGCCGAACTGGCCGAGAAGCTGGCGCTGATGCCCTGCGATATCAGCAAGGCCGAACGCGGCTACCGGCTGTTCGACGCCAACAGCTACTCGCTGAGCCTGCCGACGCCGCAACTGACCGCCGAGACCTCGGTGGACGACGCCTTCACCGCGCTGGCCTGGCACCTGCTCGGCAGCAGCCAGCGGCTGGCCGAGCAGTACCGCTTCAACGGCCACTGGCGCCTGCTGCAGGACTGGCTGCAACAGTTGATCGAACTGCGGGCGCTGGCCGGCAGCCTCGGTCAGGTGGCACCACGGCAATCGACCAGCGAACTGCGCAAGGCCCTGGACGCGTTGCTGGAAGACTGGCGCCCGCTGGTCAACGCCGGCATCGAAGACGAGGACGTGCGCAAGGCTGCCCCGGAGCAGTTCCTCGAGGAGCTGGAGGATGTGCGCTGGGGCCAGTTCTCCCTGAACACCTCGCGCTGGCTGCTGGCCCGCAGCTGGACGGTCGAGCGCGCCAACCGCGGCAACCGCCAGGGTGCCGCGCAGTTGCAGAGCTGGTTGCCCCGCCTGCTGGCCGACGAAGCCGTGGCGCTGCAACTGGGCCGCTACCAGCAACAGCCGGAAGACCTGGCCGAGCAACTGCCACGCATCGAGCGTATCCAGGCCTGGCTGCACCTGGCCCGTGGCGTGTTGGAACTGCCGGAGCTGGATCGCCTGTTCGGCGAGCTGAACAAGCTGGCGCAACTGGCAGAGCTGGATATCAGCGATGAAGTACTGGAAGCACGGGTCCAGCAGGCGCTGACCGTGTCCCAGGGCCGTGCCTGGAAAGCCCTGTCGCGCCTGTAACAGCAGCGTCATCGTGCAGGAGCAGGGCTTGCCCGCGAAGAGACCATCAAGGTCGCCTATATCTCGCGAGCAGGCTCGACACCTGCGCTTTCCAGCAAAAATTCCTTGCAGCGGAAAATCTGGTCTACATTTGAACCTGACCAGCGCGATAAAACCTTCAGGAACATTGCCAAGTCCCTCAGGTTCTATCGACAAGACACACAGGCGACACCTTTAAGAACACCATCGTTTGCCAAACGGCACGCAGTACGACGGCATTGTGTGATTAGCCGTATCTGTCCCCTTTCAAGTTCTTCTGGAATGGTACGGATACTGTCATGCAGCCTTCAGACGACGATGATGTCAGAAACCTGATGCGCAAGTTCGGGGCCAGCACCGACCGCTATCGGGAAATCGAGGTGGCCCGGGCCTTCACCGAAAAGCCTCTCCCCGCGCCCAGCCCACCGCCTCCAGCGCCAACACCCGCCGAAACGCCAAGCCTGGCGGTGCCTCCCGCAGTCGCCGAGCCGGCCTCGTCGCCCTCCCTGCGCACGCTGCTCACCGATCTCGCCCGGCAGCGCCAGGCCCAGGCCGAGCAACACCGGCAGACGCCGGTCATGCCCCACGTCGCGGCACGGATTGTCGCGGTGGTCTCGACTCGTGGCGGCGTGGGCCGCAGCACCCTGGCCAGCCTGCTGGCGATCCTGCTCAACAGCGCCGACCGCCAGGCCGTGGTCCTCGAACTCGACCCGCAGAACCCCCAGCATCGGCACCTGGGCATCCTTCCCCAGGCCGCCGGGATCTGCCGCGCCAGCCTGGAGCAGCGCAGTTGGCAGGAGCTGGCCCAGACCGGCTACGCCAGCACCCGGCTGCTGCCCTTCGGCGAAAGCGAACCGCAGCAATTGCATGGCCTCGAACGCCAACTCGAGGACGACCCGCTCTGGCTCGCCCGGCACCTGGCGCCCCTGCACCTGGGCCGGCACGACACGCTGATCATCGATACCCCGGCCGGCAGCAGCGTGTTCCAGGAACAGGCCCTGCACATGGCCGACCTGATCGTCGCCGTAGTCCGACCCGATGCCGCCTCCCATGCCGCACTGGAACACCTGGTCAACACCCTCGCCCCGCACCTGGGCGGCGAGCGGCCCGCCAGCTGCCGGTTCGTGATCAACGGCGTGGACAGTTCCCATGCGCTGTCCGTGGACATCGCGCAGATCCTCGAAAACCAGCTCAAGCCCCAGCTGCTCGGCACCGTCGCCTGGGACGACGCCATCTCCGAGGCCCTGGCCTACGAATGCAATCCGTTCGAACAGAGCGCCGACGCCCGCGGCTGCCAGGACATCCTGGCCATCGCCGACAAACTCTACGACCAACTGGAGCCACGCCTGCCATGACCCTCGAACGCCGCGTCGAACGTCTGCTCGGCACCAGCTTCAGGCGCGCCCGGCAATGGCCCGAGCGCCTGCGCCGGGTACTCCTGTGGATCGCTGCGCTGCTCTGCGCGGTGGTGCTTGCCGGCGTCATCAGCGCGCCGGCCAGCCTGTCCCAGCAGGCCCTGCTCGGCCTGCTGCTGGTGATTGCGGCGCTGCTGCTGCGGCGCTTCGAGGGGCGCCTGCCGATCATCGCGATGATCAGCCTGTCGTTGATCGCCTCGCTGCGCTACATGTACTGGCGCCTGAGCGAAACCCTGCAGCTGGAAAACTTCCACGACACCCTGTTCGGCTACACCCTGGTGGTGGCCGAACTCTACGCCTTGGTGGTGCTGGTGTTCGGCTACGTGCAGACCGCCTGGCCGCTGCGGCGCCGGCCGATCCTGCTCGACCAGGCCCCCGAGCAATGGCCCAGCGTCGACGTGTTCATCACCACGGTCAACGAGTCGCTGGAGATCGTCAAGGTCACGGTGTTCGCCGCCCAGGGGCTGGACTGGCCCGAGGACAAGCTCAGGGTCCATGTGCTGGACGACGGCCACCGCGAGGAGTTTCGCGAGTTCTGCGAAAGCGTCGGTGCCCACTACCTGACCCGCGACAACAACCTGCATGCCAAGGCCGGCAACTTCAACGCCGCGCTGCGGGTGACCCACGGCGAGTACATCGCCGCCTTCGACGCCGACCACGTGCCGTCGCGCTCCTTCCTGCAGATCGCCATGGGCTGGTTCCTCAAGGACCCCCGGCTGGCGATGCTGCAGACCCCGCACTGTTTCTTCTCGCCCGACCCGTTCGAGAAAAATCTCGACACCTGGCACTCGGTGCCCAACGAGGGCGAGCTGTTCTACGGCCTGGTGCAGGACGGCAACGACCTGTGGAACGCGGCGATGTTCTGCGGCTCCTGTGCGCTGATGCGGCGGGCACCGCTGGAGGCCGTCGGTGGCATGGACGAAACCACCCTGACCGAAGACGCCCACACCTCGCTCAAGCTCAACCGTGCCGGCTACAACACCGCCTACCTGGCCCTGCCACAGGCGGCCGGCATGGCCACCGAGAACCTGTCGCGACATATCAACCAGCGCATCCGCTGGGCCCGCGGCATGACCCAGATCTTCCGCACCGACAACCCCATGCTCGGCCGCGGGCTGACCCTCGGCCAGCGCGTCTGCTACACCAACGCCATGCTGCACTTCTTCTACGGCTTCCCGCGCATGGTGTTCCTCACCGCGCCCCTGGCCTACCTGATTTTCGGCGCGCAGATCTTCCACGCCGCACCGCTGATGGTCGCCGCCTACGCGTTCCCGCACCTGCTGCTGGCCAACCTGACCAACTCGCGCATCCAGGGCCGGTTCCGCCATTCGTACTGGAACGAGGTCTACGAGACGGTGCTGGCCTGGTACATCCTGCCACCGGTGCTGATGGCGATGATCCGGCCACGCTCCGGGCACTTCAACGTCACCGACAAGGGCGGCGACCTGCATCCGGAGTTTTTCGACTGGAAGATGGCCCGCCCCTACATCGTGCTGCTGCTCCTGAACATCGCCGGGGTGCTGTTCGGCCTCTACGACTACATCGGTGCCGACGACACCACCGACATCACCGTCCTGCTCAACCAGGTCTGGGCGCTGTACAACGTCATGGTGACCAGCGCAGCCCTGGCGGTCGCCAGCGAGAGCCGGCAGATCCGCAGCGAGCCGCGGGTCGAGGCGCAACTGCCGGTCAGCCTGCAACTGGCCGACGGCAGGCAGTGGCAGAGCACCACCGAGGATTTCTCGCAACATGGCCTGGGGCTCCGGCTCGCGCAGGGACAATCGATCCCGCGCGGCGAACGCCTGCGGGTCTCGCTGTTCCGCCATGCCCAACACTACGACTTCGACGGCACCGTGGTTTCCAGCCAGGGCAGCACCATCGGTATCCAGTTCGACCCGATGACCCTGCGTCAGCAAAGCGACCTGGTCCACCTGACCTTCGCCCGCGCCGATACCTGGGCCATGAACTGGGGCAGCGGCAAACCGGACTCGCCCCTCGCGGCCCTGCGAGAAGTCAGCACCATCGGCCTGCACGGCATTGCCGAACTGCTCAAGGCCAGCGTACGCCTGTTGCCCACGCTGCCCATCGCCCGCCGCCACTCCTCCTCCACCGCCGCCCTGGACACGCCATGACCACGACCTCCTCCGTTGGCAGCGCGGGACGCTGCACCCGTTATGCCCTGGCTCTGCTGGCCTGCTGCAGCCTGCTCCCCGACACCGGCAGGGCGCTCTCGCAAGCCGAGGTCCATGGCAACACGGCGGCCGCTCAGCCCCAGACGAACCCGGGCAACAGCTACAGCCTGACGTTCAAGCAGCTGGGACGTCGCGACCCGATGTACCTCAAGGGGGTCGAGTCCACCGACAGCGCCGACTTCGGCATCCGCGCCGACCAGGTCGTCACCGGCGTGCAACTGGTGCTGCGCTTCAGCTATTCGCCCTCCATGCTGCCCGACCTGTCGCAGCTCAACGTGCTGGTCAACGACAAGGTCGCCGCCAGCCTGCCGCTGCCCAGGGAAGAGGCCGGCAAGGACCTGGAGAAGGTGGTCGAGATTCCGGCACGGCTGATCACCGACTTCAACCGGATCGACCTGCAACTGATCGGCCACTACACCATGCAGTGCGAAGACCCGCTGCATTCGAGCCTGTGGGCCAGGGTCAGCAATGACAGCCAACTGAACATCCAGTACTCGCCGATCGCCCTGAAGAACGACCTGGCCCTGCTGCCGGCGCCGTTCTTCGATCGCCACGATGCCCGGCCGCTGACGCTGCCGTTCGTCTTCGACACGGCCCCGGGCCTCGCCAAACTGGAAGCGGCCGCCGCGCTGTCATCGAAGTTCGGCGCGCTGGCCAGCTACCGCACCGCGACCTTCCCCGCCAGCGTCGGCCAATTGCCGGCCAAAGGCAGTGCCATCGTGCTGGCGACCCGGCGCGAGGCGCTGCCCCTGGGCGAACTGTCGGGCAACCCGGCCACCGGCCCCAGCGTCACCATGATGACCAACCCCAACGACCCCTACGGCAAGCTGCTGGTGATCAGCGGTCGCAACGACGCCGAACTCAAGACCGCCGCCCTCGCCGTCGCCCTGGGCAGCAAGGCCCTGTCCGGCGCGACCGCGCTGATCGATCGCCTGGACCCGGTACCGGCCCGGCGGCCCTACGATGCGCCCAACTGGCTGCCGGCCGACCGGCCGGTGAAGCTCGGCGAGCTGGTGGACGCTCAGCAGTTGCATGTCTCCGGCTACAACCCGCGGGAAATCATCGTGCCGCTGCGCCTGCCGCCGGACCTGTTCGAGTGGCGTAACCGCGGCGTGCCGCTGCAGCTCAAGTATCGCTACACCCCGCAGCAGTTCTCGACCAATTCGGCGCTGCTGGTGCACCTCAACGACCACCTGATCCGTTCCATGCAACTGCCGTCGATCGCCAACCTGAACGGCGAACCCCAGTGGCTGGAATGGCTGAAGACCGACGACAGCCTGCCCCGCGAAGCGAGCATGTTCCTGCCGCTGGACATCTCCACCTTCAAGGCCCAGTTGCAACTGCGCTACATGTACGACTACGTCAAGCAGGGCGAATGCCGCGACGTCATCGTCGAGGACATGCGCGGCCAGATCGAGCCGGACTCGACCCTCGACCTCAGCGGCCTGGATCACTACACGCCGATGCCCGACCTGGCCAAGTTCCGCGACAGCGGCTTCCCCTTCACCCGCCTCGCCGATCTCGCGGAAACCGCCGTGGTCATGCCCGACAACCCGGGCCCGGAAGTGCTGAGCGCCTACCTCACCGTGTTCGGCCGCTTCGGCGACTCCACCGGCTACCCGACCACCGGCGTCCAGGTGATCCAGGCCCGCAACATCGACACGGTCAGCGAGAAGGACATGCTGGTCCTGGCCGCCGGCGGTGACCAGCCGCTGCTCAAGCGCTGGGCCGAGGCACTGCCGGCGCGCAGCGAAAGCAGCCATCACTTCTTCGACCTGAGCGACCTGGCCCTGCGCATCCACGACTGGTTCAGCCCCGACAGCGAGGCGGCGATCCGCAGGACCCGCACCGCCCTGGCCTGGTCGGGCAGCGGCACGCCCTACCTGGCCGGTTTCGAATCGCCACTCAAGGGCGGGCGCAGCGTGGTGGTGATCGCCAGCAGCGAGCCGGCCCGGCTGCAAGAGGTGACAGCGGCGATGATCGGCGGCGACGACTACAAGGATCAGATCCAGGGCCGCCTGGCGGTGGTCCAGGACAAACAGGTCACCAGCCTGACCGCCGACTAGCCGTACTACGTCGGCCACCTGGGCTGGTTCCGGCATCTGCAGCTGCTGTTGTCGCGGCATGTCGGCTGGCTGCTGTTCAGCGTCCTGCTCGGCTTTGTCCTGCTCTGCGCGCTGATCTTCCTCGGCCTGCGGGCCCAGGCCAAGCGGCGGTTGTCATGAGCCGGCTGGCGAGGCGCACGCACCTGCGCCGCAGCCTGCCGCTGGCGCTGCTGCTCGCCCTGGCCGGCACGGCGGCACGAGCCGCCGATGACCCACAGGCCCAACTGATCGAGCAGGGCCGCTACTGGCAGGCCCAGCACAATCCCGACCGGGCCATGGATGCCTGGAACAAACTGCTGCTGCTCGCCCCGGACCAGCCCGAGGCCCTCTATGGCCTGGGCCTGGGCAACGTGCAGCTCAAGCGTCCGGACGAGGCCCGCCAGTACCTCGCCCGCCTGCAGGCGCTGGTACCGCCGCCACGCCAGGCGCAACAACTGGAGCAGGACATCGCCCTGGGCAACGACGAACAGGCGCAGTTGCTGGCCCGCGCGCGAAAACTGGTCGACGGCAACCAGTACGACGACGCGGTGAAGGTCTACCGGCAACTGTTCAATGGCCGCCAGCCGCAGGGCGACCTGGCCCGCGAGTTCTACTTCCTGCTGGGCTACACCCGTGGCGGCGAACAGGAAGCCCGCAACGGGCTCGAACGGCTGCTGCGCGAACACCCCGACGACCGTGCCGCGGCACTGTTCCTGGCCAAGCACATGGTGCGCAACCTCGACACCCGCGCCGAAGGCATCCGTCGCCTGGCCGTACTGGCCAGGGACAAGGATGTCGGTAGCGACGCCAATGAGACCTGGCGCTTCGCCCTGACCTGGATCGGCCCGCCGGCACCGGCGCAGGTGCCGCTGTTCGAGCAGTTCCTCGCCACCCACCCGGACGACCGGGAAATCCGCGAGTTGATGAACAAGGGCAAGGCCCTCACCCGCAGCAACACCAGCACCGCGAAAGCTGCGGCCTGGCGCCGCGACCCACAGGACGCCCGCGGCCTGCAGGCCCTCGAGGCCGGCGACCTGGCCGCCGCTGAGCAGGCGTTTCAGGCGCGCCTCCAGGAAAAACCCGACGACCCCGACGCACTCGGCGGCCTGGGCATCGTGCGGCAGAAACAGGAGCGCCTGGACGAAGCCGAGGACCTGCTGGTCCGGGCCACCCGCCAGCCCGGCGGGCAGCCCTGGCGACAGGCGCTGGACAACGTGCGCTACTGGCGGTTGATGGCCGGCGCGAGCGCGGCCCAGAAAGCCGGGCGCCAGGACCAGGCGCGCCAGATGATCGAGCGGGCTGCCCGCCAGAACCCCGGGCAATCGTCCAGCCAGGTGGCGCTGGCCAACCTGCAGGCGCAGGACGGCCAACTGGCGAAGGCCGAGGCCGCCTACCGGCGAATCCTCGCCAGCCACCGCGACGACCCCCAGGCCCTCAACGGCCTGATCGCGGTACTGGCGCAGCAGGGCAAGGCCGATGAGGCGCTCAAGCTGATCGACTCGCTGTCAGCGACGGCCCAGGCGCGACTGAACGCCGAGGTGTCGGTCCGTTCGCTGCGCGCCACCCAGGTGGCCCGGGTAGCCGAACAACGCGGCGACCTGAGGGCCGCCGAACAGGCCTACCGGCAGGCACTCGCGGATGACCCCGGCAATGCCTGGACACGCTTCGCCCTGGCGCGGATCTACCTCGGCCAGGGCCGCACCCAGGCTGCCCGGGAGCAGATCAATGACCTGCTCAAGCGCCACCCCGATCAGCCCGACGCGCTCTACACCCGCACCCTGCTGGCGGCGCAACTGGGCGAGTGGCAGGACGCCCAGGCCAGCCTCGCGCGTATCCCTGCGGCGCGGCGCAGCCGCGAAATGGACGAGCTGGGCAAGGAAATCGCCCTGCACGTGCAGACCGACGCCGCCGTCGCCAACCTCCGGCGTGGCCAGCAGCACGAGGCCCAGGCCCTGCTCGCCCGCAGCCAGGCCCTGACCGAGGGCAGGCCCGAGCGCGTGGCGATCCTGGCTGCGGCCTACCTCGATGCCGGCCAGCCACAACAGGGCGTGGCGCTGATGCGCGACCTGGTGGAGCGCTCACCCAACCCCGCCAGCAAGCTGCAACTGCTCTACGCCGACATCCTGTTCAAGGCCGACCAGGACAACGACGCCGCCGACATCCTGCGCAACCTGCAGGGGACACGCCTGAGCGACAGCGATCGCCGGCATTACGCCTCCCTGGTGAAGCTGTACCGCATCCGGCAGGCCGACCAGTTGCGCGAGAAAGGCAACCTGGTGGCCGCCTACGACCTGCTCAAGCCGATCCTGCGCCAGTCACCGCGCGATCCCCAGGCGAACGCGGCCCTGGCGCGGCTGTACAGCGCCAGCGGCAACAACGCCAAGGCCATGGCGCTGTACAAGCCGCTGCTGGAAAACGATCCGCGCAATGCCGACCTGCAACTGAGCGTCGCCAGCCTGGCCGCCCAGGCCCACGACAACGCGCGGGCGGAAAAGGCCCTCAAGAGCGCCCTGGTTCTCAAGCCGGGCGTGCCCAAGGTGCTGACCAGCGCCGCCGCCACCTATCGCGCCATGGGCAAGAGTTCCGAGGCCGCCGACCTGCTGCGCCAGGCCGTGGCCATCGAGGGCAGCCAGCGGCGCGCCAACCCGGCGCTCGACAGGGCGGACAGCGACGGCGACAACCCCTTCCTCGACCTGCCGGGACAACCCCGCCGAGTCGCGGTCCGCAGTGAGGACCCGTTGCGTTCCGACAATGAGTCGGCCGAGAGCATGCCGCCCGATCCGTCCCTGGCACCCTCACGCTATGAAAGCGCCGATAGTCTTCTGGACGACGATCCGGCACCGGTCGGCAATCCCTTCGCCGCCGGCCGCCGTGCAGGCGAAGCCGCGCAGCAGGATCTGAGCCCGGCGCAGTTGGCGCTGAACGAAATTCTCCAGGAACGCAGCGCCTATGTCGCCCAGGGCCTGAGCGTGCGCAGCAACAATAACGAGTCGGGCCTGAGCAAGCTGACCGATGTCGAGGCACCGTTCGAAGCCAACCTGCCGGCCGGTGACAATCGGGTCGCGTTGCGGGTGACCCCGGTCTCGCTGCACGCCGGCAGCGCCCACGACTACAGCCTCGGCCGCTTCGGCAGCGGCCTGCCCAGCGGCTCCCCCGGCTCGCAGCAGGCCAATGGCGTCGGGCTGGCGGTCGCCGTGGACAGCCCGCCCCACGGGATCAAGGCGGACATCGGCGTCAGTCCCGTGGGCTTCACCTACAACACCGTGATCGGCGGCATCAGCCTGGAACAGCCGCTGGTCTCCAGCCCGAACATGCACTACAGCATCGCCCTGTCGCGGCGGCCGGTCACCGACAGCCTGACCTCCTTCGCCGGCGCGAAGGACCGCCGCACCGGCATCAGCTGGGGTGGCGTGACGGCCAACGGCGGGCGCGCGCTGCTCGGCTACGACGATCAGGAAGTCGGCCTGTATGGCTATGGCGCCCTGCACAAGCTGGTCGGCCACAACGTCGAGGACAACACCCGCGCCGAACTGGGCGGCGGCCTCTACTGGTACCTGGACAACCAGCCCGACGAGAAGCTGACCGTGGGCCTGAGCACCATGGTGCTGTCCTATGAAAACAACCAGGGCTTCTTCACCTACGGCCACGGCGGCTACTTCAGCCCGCAGACGTTCTTCTCCGTGGCGGTGCCGGTCAATTGGTCGCAGCGCTCCGAGCGCTTCAGCTATCGGCTCAACGGCGCGCTGGGGGTGCAGTACATCAACCAGAAAGGCGCCGACTACTTTCCCGGACACCGCGCCGAACAGGCTGCCAACGACCTCAAGTACCCCGGCAAGAGCAGTACCGGGGTCGGCTACAACCTGAACGCGGCGGGCGAATATCGGCTCGGTTCGAACCTGCTGCTGGGCGGCGAGCTGGGTGTGGACAACGCCCAGGATTACCGCCAGGTCACCGCCGGGCTGTACCTGCGCTACCTGTTCGAGAAGATCAGCGGGCCGATGGCCCTGCCGGTCAGCCCGTACCGTTCGCCCTACTCCAATTGAACTGCGGGAGCGTGCAACATGGCCACTTCATCGGTCCTGGCGGGCCTGACCGTCCTGATCATCGGCGACAGCCACCTGGCGACCCCCGATTTCCTGCTCAACCCGCTGCACGAGGCCCTCAGCCGCCAGGGTGCCCAGGTCCACTCCATCGGCATCTGCGGTGCCAGCGCCGGCGACTGGCTCAAGGCGACCCCCAGCCCCTGCGGCGGCGCCGAACGCCGGGGCAGCGCCGAGGCCACGGTGCTGGACAATGCGACGACCCGGCCGATCGGCCAACTGCTCGACAGCGACAAGCCCGATATCACCGTGATCGTCATGGGCGACACCATGGCCAGCTACGACAAGCCGAGCTTTCCCAAGGCCTGGATCTGGCAACAGACCAACAGCCTGGTGAAAGCCCTAGCCGACCACCACAGCCCCTGTGTCTGGGTCGGACCGAGCTGGGGCAGCGAGGGCGGCAAATACGGCAAGACCTATGAACGGGTGCGGACGATGTCGGATTTCCTCGGCAAGAGCGTCGCGCCCTGCCGCTACATCGACTCGCTGCAGTTCTCCGGCAAGGGCCAGTGGGCGACCATCGACGGCCAGCACCTGACCCTCACCGGCTACCGGGCCTGGAGCGAGGCCATCGTCAAGGCGTTGTTGCAGATGCCGCGGCCCGCGGGCCGGTGAGCCCTCAGGGACGCAACACCGGCAGGCTGGTGGTGGACTTGATCTCGGACAGCGCGACGATGGAGTTGACCTCCTGGATACCCGGGACCAGCGACAGCTTCTCGAAGAAGAACCGCTCGTAGGCCTCGATATCGGCCGTGACGATGCGCAGCAGGAAGTCCACCGCGCCCATCAGCACGTAGCACTCCAGCACTTCGGGAAAACCGCGGATCGCCTCGGTGAATTCGGCGAAGTTGGAGCGACCGTGGGCATTGAGTTTCACCTCGGCGAAAATCTGCGTGTTGAGGCCGATCTTTTTCCGATCGAGCAGGGCCACCTGGCTGCGGATCACCCCTTCATCCTTGAGCCGCTGGATCCGCCGCCAGCAGGGCGACTGGGACAAGCCCACCTGCTCGGCGATCTGCGCGCTGGACAGCGAGGCATCCTCCTGCAGCAACGCCAGGATCCGCCGATCGTACGCATCAAGCTCACTCTGCATAGAAAAACCTCGAATCGCCTTATCAGTGAATAATACAAGTCGCCATGGTGCGAAATTCGCCCATGATAGATAAGAAATACCCGGCTCGACATGTAAAACTTTCTCCAGCCGATCGAGGAAATAGACCATGTACAGCCGCGACCCCCTGACGCCTTCACGCCCCGATACCTGGTCCCCGCACAACGAGCACTGCCGGGTGCAGTACCAGGTCCGGGCCGAGGTCGAACCGGACCTGCTCTGCCGCCTGCTCAACCTGTTCGCCCTGCAGTTGCTCACGCCCCTGCAGGTGCAGGCCCGCCAGGACGATGGCGTGTTTCTGATCGAGCTGGAGCTGGATGGCCTGAGCTGGCACCGTGCCGAAGTGATCGGCGAAAAGATGCGCAACCTCATCAGCGTGTTTGCCGTGCACCTGCAGCCGGCGGCACAGGCCCAGCCAACGCGGCTGCAGGCGGCGGGCTGAGCCGACGGAGAAAAAATCGCACGCCTCGTTCCGGTCTCGGCACAGACTTCGGGCAACCTCGCGACTATTCTTGCTTTCTCACGGTCAGACAGGGACTACTGACCGCCCGAACAGGAGCCCGCATGCCCGTCGCCTCTCTCAACCAGGATCACTGGCTGGACCTCAACGAACTGCTACGCGACCTGGTCAGCCAGGGATTCATCAGCCAGGACTCGGCCGAACACGCCATGACCACCCGGCGCAACTCGCAGAACAGCCAGTTGCATCCCCTGGAGTTCATCGCCAGCCAGCACCTGCCCGACCTGAGCCGCCCCGGCAAGCCGCTGGACCTGGAAAACCTGACCCTGTGGCTGGCCCAACAGGCCGGCCAACCCTACCTGCGCATCGACCCGCTGAAGATCGACGTCGCCGCGATCATGCCGCTGATGTCCTATGCGTTCGCCCAGCGCCATAAGATCCTGGCCGTGGCGGTCGATCACGACGGCGTGACCGTGGCCAGCGCCCAGCCCCATGTGCGCAGCTGGGAAGCCGACCTGAGCCATGTGCTCAAGCTGCCGATCCGGCGGGTGGTGGCCAACCCGGTGGATATCCAGCGCTATACCGTGGAGTTCTTCCGCCTGGCCAAGTCGGTCAGCGGCGCCAGCACGGTCGACCAGAAAGGCCACAACCTGGGCAACTTCGAACAGCTGCTGAACCTCGGCGCCAGCGACCAGGAGCCGGACGCCAACGACGCGCACATCGTCAACATCGTCGACTGGCTGTTCCAGTACGCCTTCCAGCAGCGCGCCAGCGATATCCACATCGAGCCGCGCCGCGAGCAGGGCACCGTGCGCTTTCGCATCGACGGCGTGCTGCACAACGTCTACCAGTTCCCGCCCCAGGTGACCATGGCGATCGTCAGCCGGCTCAAGAGCCTGGGCCGGATGAACGTCGCGGAAAAGCGCAAGCCACAGGACGGCCGGGTCAAGACCAAGACCCCCGACGGCGGCGAGGTCGAGCTGCGCCTGTCGACCCTGCCGACCGCGTTCGGCGAGAAGATGGTGATGCGGATCTTCGACCCGGAGGTATTGCTCAAGGACTTCGACCAGCTCGGCTTCTGCGCCGATGACCTGCGCCGCTGGCAGGACATGACCCGCCAGCCCAACGGCATCATCCTGGTCACCGGCCCCACCGGCTCGGGCAAGACCACCACGCTGTACACCACCCTGAAGAAACTGGCGACCTCGGAGGTCAACCTCTGCACCATCGAGGACCCGATCGAGATGGTCGAGCCGGCCTTCAACCAGATGCAGGTCCAGCACAATATCGACCTGACCTTCGCCAGCGGCGTGCGCGCGCTGATGCGCCAGGACCCCGACATCATCATGATCGGCGAGATCCGCGACCTGGAAACCGCCGAGATGGCGATCCAGGCCGCCCTGACCGGCCACCTGGTGCTGTCGACCCTGCACACCAACGATGCGCCGAGCGCCATCAGTCGCCTGCTCGAACTGGGCGTACCGCACTACCTGATCAAGGCTACCGTGCTCGGGGTCATGGCCCAGCGCCTGGTACGCACCCTGTGTCCGCACTGCAAGGCGCCGCACGAGCTGTCGGAGGAGGATTGGCAGACCCTCACCCGCCCCTGGCAGGCGCCCCTGCCCAGCGGCGCGCAACAGGCGGTCGGCTGCCTGGAATGTCGCGACACCGGCTACCGCGGCCGCGCCGGGGTCTACGAGATCATGCTGCTCAGCGACAGCGTCAAGGCGCTGATCCATGCCGACACCGACCTGCTGGCGGTGCGCCGCCAGGCGTTCAAGGAAGGCATGCGCAGCCTGCGCCTGTCCGGCGCACAGAAGGTCGCGGCGGGGCTGACCACCATCGAGGAGGTGCTGCGGGTCACTCCCCAGAGCGAGCAACGTTGAGCGGGCAACACTTCATTTCGCCGGGGTGAGGACGAACCAGTCGATCACCCCGACCTCGCTGTTGGGCTTGATGCTCACCGGGGCGGCATCGCCGCGCCGCTGGAGAATCGAATGTCCTTCGGCGATCTGCTCGCCGGTGCGCCGGTTGATCGCGTCCTGCTCGCCGGTCGGGCTGAACAGCCAGGCGCCGCGTTCGTCGCCGCGCACCCGCGTGCCCTGTGGATAAAGCCACTCGCCCAGGGTGGTGGAACGGGCCAGTTGCCCATCCCACCTCTCGGTGCGCCGTTGACTGTCGAGGTACATGCGCAGCGAGGACAGGTGCAGGCCATCGAGGGCGATGTCGAGGTTGTCGGCGTCTTCGGCGCGCAGCATCCAGCCCTCCCGGTCGCCATGCAGCACAGTGCCAGCTGGCCAGGTCACGCCGGCCACGCCCACGCCGGGGACCAGGGCGCACTCCTTGAAACGCCAGCGGCTCGGCCGGTACGTGTCCTGCGCCTCGCGCCGGAAACTCGCCCAGGTGCCTGCGGCACAGGGCCAATCCTGTATGACCTGGTCGTGTTCCAGGCGCACGCTGGAATCGCTGTAGCCCGGCGAGAAGTCGATCGCCGACACCGGCATCCCCCGGATCTCGATGGGCGCTGCCAGTTCGATCGACTTCAGGCTGTCCAGACCGTGCGCCTGCGGTTTCCCCTGCCAGTCCTCGGGGTCGAGGGTGCCCAGATGCGCCTGGCTGCCCGCCGGGAAGCTCAGCTCGCCCAGGCGCAGCTCGGCCTGCAACCGCGGATTCAGCGCCTGGCGCTCGGCCTCGGACGCCGCGTCCAGGCGCTGGAACTCCCGCAACATCGCCCCGCCCAGCCCGGCGAAGATCAGGCCCGGCACGATCAGGCAGCCGTAGCGCCAGGAATTGCGCCGCAGGTGACGGCGCGTACGCGCGAACAGCAGGGCCACCAGCACCCACAGCAGTCCGATCGTGCTGACCACGGCCAGCGCGGCCAGCAGGAAAATGAACAGGATGGCGGACGGATCGGGACCGAAGATCATCGCAATCGGGTGCTCGCGGCAGAGTCGATGACCCGCACCTTAGCACGGGCTGCGTCCTACAGGCTTGAACACAAATGACACACTTATTCCTGGGCCAGAGTCGCTACAATCAGCTCATTATCGGTATCTCGGTAATCACTTGAACAGGGAATCGTCATGCAAATCGGCAGCGTACTTCTGCTCTTCGTCGGCCTGGCCATCGCCATCGTCTTCATGGGCTTCAAGGTCGTACCCCAGGGCTACCAATGGACGGTGGAGCGCTTCGGCCGCTACACCACCACCCTCAAGCCGGGCCTGAACATCATCGTCCCGGTCATGGACCGCATCGGGCGCAAGATCAACGTGATGGAAAGCGTGCTGGACATCCCGCCGCAGGAAGTCATCACCTCCGACAACGCCACGGTGCAGATCGACGCCGTGTGCTTCTTCCAGGTGGTCAACACCGCCCAAGCCGCGTACGAGGTGAACAACCTCGAACATGCCATCCGCAACCTGTTGCAGACCAACATCCGCACCGTGCTCGGCTCCATGGAGCTCGATGCCATGCTCGGCCAGCGCGACACCATCAACGAGCGCCTGCTGCGCACCGTCGATGAAGCCACCGCGCCGTGGGGCATCAAGATCACCCGGATCGAGATCAAGGACATCAGCCCGCCCGCCGACCTGATGGCGGCGATGTCCGGGCAGATGAAGGCCGAGCGGGTCAAGCGTGCGCAGATCCTCGAAGCCGAAGGCCTGCGCGCCTCGGCGATCCTCACCGCCGAGGGCAAGAAGCAGGCGCAGATCCTCGAGGCCGAGGGTAACCGCCAGGCCGCCTTCCTCGAATCCGAGGCCCGCGAGCGGCAGGCCGAGGCGGAAGCCCGCGCCACCCAGGTGGTGTCCGAGGCGATCGCCAACGGCAACGTCCAGGCGGTGAACTACTTCGTCGCGCAAAAGTACGTCGAAACCCTGGGCCGGCTGGCCTCGGCCAACAACAGCAAGGTGATCCTCATGCCACTGGAGGCCAGCCAGGTCATCGGCGCGGTCGGCGGCATCGGCGAAATCGTCAAGGCCACCTTCGACGGCAAGAAGACCTGAGGCAACGGCCATGTGGGAATTCCTGCAACATCTGTCCTTCTGGGACTGGCTGGCCCTCGGCACCCTGCTGCTGATCCTCGAGGTGTTCGGCACCGGCGGCTACCTGCTGTGGGTCGGCATCGCCGCCGCGGTGGTCGGTGTGCTGACCTTCGTCATCCCCGGCCTGCCATGGACCCTGCAGTTCCTGCTGTTCGGCCTGCTGTCGGTGTTGACCGCGGTGTTCTGGTGGAAGCGCCAGCGCGCCGCCAACATCGTCAGCGACCAGCCGGGGCTCAACGAACGCGGCCATGAGCTGATCGGCCGGGTCTTCGTGGTGCATTCGCCGATCAGCGGCGGGCGCGGCAAGATCAAGGTCGGCGACGGTGTGTGGCTGGTCACCGGCCCGGATGCCGAGGTGGGCGCACGGGTCCGGGTGATCGCGCAGCACGGCACCGTCCTGCAGGTCGAAACAGTTGAATGAGGGCAATGGAACTCCGTCTCGGTGAGCACAATCCAATGCTGCATATCACCCCAAGCGGAGTCACCATCATGCGTCTCAAATATGCTGTCGCCACCCTGGCGTTGCTGTCCCTCCCGATTGGTTCGGCCATGGCCGACGGCTTCTGGCGCAACGTCATTTCGTCCGGCGCAACCACCGGCTCGACCTACCTGACCTTCAAGGACCACAAGCTGATCGTCGCCGCACAGGATGACGCCGGCAGCTTCGTCGCCAGCGATGGCGCGATCCGTGGACCCTACCTGGAAGCCGCCATGCAGAAAGTGCGGGCCGATAACCCGGACCTGAAGGCCAGCGACATGGAGCTGGCCAATGCGATCCTGGCCAAGAACGCCCTGGCCGAAGAGTGATCGCCAGGTTTGCAGCTTGAATCGATGAAAAACGCCGATGATCAGTCGGCGTTTTTCATCATGCGATGCGCTCAGCGATAGTCGTCCAGCGGTACACAGGCGCAGAACAGGTTGCGGTCGCCGTAGACGTTGTCCACCCGGTTCACCGTCGGCCAGTACTTGTGGGCCCGGGTGTGCGCCGTCGGCACGACCGCCTGGGCGATGCTGTAGGGACGTTCCCAGCCCTCGGTGATATCCGCCAGGGTGTGCGGCGCCCGCTTGAGCGGGTTGTCCTCGGCGGACCAGTTGCCGCTCTGCACCTCGGCAATTTCCGCGCGAATGCTCAGCATGGCTTCGACGAAGCGGTCCAGCTCGGCTTTCGACTCGCTCTCGGTCGGCTCGACCATCAGCGTCCCCGGCACCGGGAACGACATGGTCGGCGCGTGGAAGCCGTAGTCCATCAACCGCTTGGCCACGTCCTCCTCGCTGATGCCGGTCTGTGCCTTGAGGGGACGCAGATCGAGGATGCACTCGTGGGCGACCCGGCCATTGCGCCCGCTGTAGAGCACCGGGAACGCCCCACCGAGCTGTTGCGCCAGGTAGTTCGCGGCCAGGATCGCCACCTCGCTGGCGTCGGCCAGTTGTGGCCCCATCATCGCGATGTACATCCAGCTGATCGGCAGGATGCTCGCACTGCCCCAGGGCGCGGCGCTGACCGCGCCGTTCTGCGGCAGCGGGCCGTCGATGGGCACCACCGGATGGTTGGCGACGAACGGCGCCAGGTGCGCACGCACGCCGATCGGCCCCATGCCCGGGCCACCGCCGCCGTGGGGGATGCAGAAGGTCTTGTGCAGGTTCATGTGCGACACGTCGGCGCCGATATCCGCCGGACGCGCCAGGCCGACCTGGGCATTGAGGTTGGCGCCGTCCATGTACACCTGGCCGCCATGGTTGTGGATAACTTCACAGATATCGCGGATACCCTCCTCGTAGACGCCATGGGTCGAGGGATAGGTCGCCATCAGGCAGGACAGCCTGTCGCCGGCTTCCCGGGCCTTGGCCTTGAGGTCTTCCAGCTCGACGTTGCCCGCATCGTCGCATTCGACGATCACCACCTGCATGCCGGCCATCTGCGCCGAGGCCGGGTTGGTGCCGTGGGCCGAGGCCGGAATCAGGCAGATGTCGCGCGCGCCCTGCTTGCGGCTTTCATGGTACTTGCGGATCGCCAGCAACCCGGCGTATTCGCCCTGGGCCCCGGAATTGGGCTGCATGCAGATCGCATCGAAGCCGGTGATCGCGCAAAGCCAACGCTCCAGCTCGGCGATCATCGCGGTATAGCCCGCCGCCTGTTCACGGGGGGCGAACGGGTGCAGGTTGGCGAATTCCGGCCAGGTGATGGGGATCATCTCGCTGCTGGCATTGAGCTTCATGGTGCAGGAGCCCAGCGGGATCATCGACTGGTTGAGGGCCAGGTCCTTGTTCTCCAGCTGCTTGAGGTAGCGCAGCATCTCGGTTTCGCTGTGATGGCTGTTGAACACCGGGTGCGTCAGGTACGTGGAAGTCCGCTGCAGTTCCGCCGGGATACCGGCATCGAGGCTCTCGGCGTCCAGTTCGGCGACGTCCAGCCCGTGATCGACCCCGAGGAAGATATCCAGCAGCCGCGCCACCGTGGTTTCGTCAGAGGTTTCGTCGAGGCTCAGGCCCAACTGGCCGCGCCCGAGAATCCGCAGGTTGATCCGCGCCGCCCGGGCGCTTTCGAGAATCGCCGTCTGGCTGCCGCCGACATCGAGAGTCAGGGTGTCGAAGAAGTGCCGGTTGAGCCGAGCAATGCCCTTGCGCTCAAGGCCGCTGGCGAGGATGCAGGTCAGTCGATGAACCCGCTGGGCGATGCGCCGCAGGCCCTCGGGGCCATGGTAGACCGCGTAGAAACCGGCGATGTTGGCCAGCAGCACCTGGGCCGTGCAGATGTTCGAATTGGCCTTCTCCCGGCGGATATGCTGCTCGCGGGTTTGCAGCGCCATGCGCAGAGCCAGGTTGCCGCGGGCATCCCGGGAGACGCCGATGATGCGCCCGGGAATCGCCCGCTTGTATTCGTCGCGGGTGGCGAAATACGCCGCATGCGGCCCGCCATAGCCCATCGGCACACCGAAGCGCTGGGACGAGCCGAACACCACGTCGGCACCCAGTTCGCCGGGGGGCGTCAGCAGCAGCAGGCTCAACAGGTCGGCGGCCACGCAGGCCAGCGCCTGCTGGGCATGCAGTTGCTCGATCAACGGCCGCAGGTCGCGAACCTTGCCATGGGTATCCGGGTACTGCAGCAATGCGCCGAACACCTTGTGTTGGCTCAAGTTATCCACAGGGCCGACGAGCAATTCGAAACCGAAGCCCTCGGCACGGGTGCGCACCACGGAAAGGGTCTGTGGATGACAGTGCTCGTCGACGAAGAACAGGTTACTTTTCGACTTCGCCACCCGCCGTGCCAGGGCCATGGCCTCGGCTGCCGCAGTGGCCTCGTCGAGCAGCGAGGCGTTGGCCAGCTCCAGGCCGGTCAGGTCGATGGTCATCTGCTGGAAGTTGAGCAGGGCTTCCAGCCGCCCCTGGGCGATTTCCGGTTGATAGGGGGTGTAGGCGGTGTACCAGCCGGGATTTTCCAGCACGTTGCGCAGGATCACCGTCGGCGTCAGGGTGCCGTGGTAGCCCATGCCGATCAGGCTGGTCCAGAGCTGGTTCTGCTCGGCGTAGCCACGCAGCCGGCTCAACGCCGCCTGCTCGTCGAGGGCCGCCGGCAGCTCCAGCTCGCGGTTCAGGCGGATCGCCGGCGGTACCGTCTGCTCGATCAGCTCGACACGGCTCGCCACTCCGAGGGCGGCGAGCATCGCCTGCTGCTCGCTGGCATCGGGCCCCAGGTGACGGCGCAAAAAGGCCTGGGAGTCTCGCAACTGGCGCAGGGACGGCAACTGGGACATTAGGGCTCTCTCCTGGCGGCGCGCGCTGGGCAACACGGGCAAGCACCGCGTTTCGAACACTGTGCAAGCAGCATAGCAGCCCGTCACCCCGACCGCCGCGAAGCATCCGTTCAGCGTCAGGACAGCAAAAAGCACCGAAATTTCACATCAAATCAGTATGATCGATGGCATCGCGGCATTGCTGTCTACTCTTTACCGCCTGTGGAACATTTCCCGGCCTCTAAACATCGGACGTCACCACCCCATGAGCCAACTTCCTTTCCTGCCTTTCGCCAAACCCACCATCGACGAAGCGACCATTGCCTCGGTCGCCGACGTCCTGCGTTCCGGCTGGATCACCAGCGGTCCCAAGGTGGCGGCCTTCGAAGCCCAGTTGTCGGAATACTTCGGCGGGCGTCCGGTGCGGACCTTCAACTCCGGCACCTGCACCATGGAAATCGCCCTGCGGATCGCCGGCATCGGCCCGGGTGACGAAGTCATCACCACGCCGATTTCCTGGGTCGCCACCGCCAACGTGATCATCGAGGTCGGTGCCACCCCGGTGTTCGCCGACATCGACCCGGTGACCCGCAACATCGACCTGGACAAGCTCGAGGCCGCCATCACCCCACGCACCCGGGCGATCATCCCGGTGTACCTGTCCGGCCTGCCGGTGGACATGGACCGCCTCTACGCCATCGCGAAGAAGCACAACCTGCGCATCGTCGAAGACGCCGCCCAGGCCCTGGGTTCGGAGTGGAAAGGCCAGAAGATCGGCGCCCTCGGCGACTTCGTCTCGTTCAGCTTCCAGGCGAACAAGAACATCACCTCCTCCGAGGGCGGTTGCCTGGTGCTGAACAATGCCGAGGAAGCACGCCTGGCGGAGAAATATCGCCTGCAGGGCGTGACCCGCAGCGGTCATGACGGGCTGGACGTGGACGTGCTCGGTGGCAAGTTCAACATGACCGACGTCGCCGCGGCCATCGGTCTGGGGCAGTTCGCCCAGGTCGACGCCATCACCGCCCATCGCCGGGCGATGGCCGAGTACTACTTCGAGTGCTTCGGCAGCGATTTCGAGGAGAAGTACGGCGCACAACTGCCGGTGAAGGACTTCACCCACAGCAACTGGCACATGTTCCAGCTGGTGCTGCCTGAGCGCCAGGACGGTCGTCCGGCACGGGATACCTTCATGGAGGACATGAAGCAGCAGGGCATCGGCATCGGCTACCACTACCCGGCGATCCACCTGCTGAGCCTGTACCGCGCCCGCGGCTTCAAGGAAGGCATGTTCCCGATCGCCGAGCGGGTCGGTCGCCTGATCGTTTCGTTGCCGATGTTCAACGTGATCACCCAGGCCGATGTCGAGCGCGCAGTGACTGCGGTCAAGGCGGCGCTGTCGCGCTGAGACCGAGGCGCCTGCCCTATTCGCGGGCAAGCCACGCTCCTACAGGTTGTCGGTCGTACACAAAGTTACGGACGACTCAAAACTGTAGGAGCGTGGCTTGCCCGCGAATAGGGCCCCAGGGCCTTGCGCCCGATTTACTCGCCGATGGAGGCCTTGTAGCCAGCGGCATCCAGCAGCTTGTCCAGCTCGGACTTGTCGCTCGGCTTGAGCTTGAAGATCCACGACTCGTAGGGTTCTTCGTTGAGCAGCTCCGGCGAATCGGCCAGTTCCTCGTTCACCGCGATCACTTCACCGGACACCGGTGCATAGATATCGGAAGCGGCCTTCACCGACTCCACCACACCCGCCGCATCACCTGCCGCGAAGGTCTTGCCGACTTCGGTCAACTCGACGAACACCACATCCCCCAACGCCTCCTGAGCGTGGTCGCTGATACCGACGGTCACCGTACCATCGGCTTCCAGGCGGGCCCATTCGTGGCTTTGGGCATAACGCAGATCGCTAGGGATAACGCTCATATTCAAGAGTCCTCGAGAAAAAGTGTCAGCGGCCTGCGGCACAGGCTCGCCGGATAAGATCAGACCAGGGTTTTGCCATGACGCACGAACGTCGGCTTTACCACGCGAACCGGGTACCATTTGCCGCGAATTTCAACTTCAGCGCGGTCGGCCGTAGCTGCGGGAACACGCGCCAGAGCAATCGACTTGCTAAGCGTAGGAGAGAAACTACCACTGGTGATCTCTCCTTCGCCAACGTCGGCGATACGAACCACCTGGTGCGCACGCAAGACACCGCGCTCCTCCAGCACCAGACCGACCAGTTTGAGGCTTGGCCCGGCCGCCTTTTCGGCCTCGAGGGCAGCGCGGCCGATGAAGTCGCGCCCCGCCGGTTCCCAGGCGATGGTCCAGGCCATGTTGGAGGCCAACGGCGAGACATTCAGGTCGATGTCCTGGCCGTAGAGGTTCATCCCGGCCTCAAGGCGCAGGGTATCGCGGGCACCGAGGCCGATCGGCGAGATACCGGCCCCGACCAGGTCGTTGAAGAACGCCGGGGCCTGCTGCGCCGGCAGCACGATTTCCAGGCCATCCTCGCCGGTGTAGCCGGTGCGGGCAATGAACCAGTCGCCGTCACTGCGGCCTTCGAAGGGCTTGAGTTGCTGGATCAGTTGGCTGCGGGACTGGCTCACCAGTTCGCTGATCCGGTGCCGGGCCTGCGGGCCCTGGATCGCCAGCATCGCCAGCTCGGGACGCTCCAGCAATTGGACATCGAAGCCGGTGAGCCTGGCGTTCATCCACGCCAGGTCCTGGTCGCGGGTGGCCGCGTTGACCACCAGCCGGTAACCGGCATCCGTGCGGTAGACGATCATGTCATCGACCACCCCGCCCTGCTCGGTGAGCATGGCGCTGTAGAGCGCGCGGCCCGGGCTGTCGAGTCGCTCGACATCATTGGCCAGCAGGTGCTGCAACCAGGCCTTGGCCTGGCTGCCGGCGACGTCGATCACCGTCATGTGCGAGACATCGAAAACCCCGCAGTCGCGACGCACCTGGTGGTGCTCCTCGACTTGCGAGCCGTAGTGCAGAGGCATATCCCAACCGCCAAAATCGACCATCTTCGCACCGAGGGCGAGGTGCAGGTCATACAGAGGCGTGCGCTGTCCCATGGGTTTCTCCTTCCGGGCGTGGCGAAGGTGCGGACAGGCGCCGGACTGGCTTCAGCCCTTTATGAATGGGGCCTTGAGCCGTATTCCGGAACCCGGTCTGTCAGACGGACCACACCGAATGCCGCGCATTGTAGCCGCAAGGAACCGACCTGGCACCTAACCGATTTGCCTTGCCGAACGCCGGATCAGGCCGATCACCGGCAACAGGCCGACCAGCACCAGGGTCAGGGCCGGCAACGAGGCCCGCGCCCATTCGCCCTCGCTGGTCATCTCGAAGACCCGCACCGCCAGCGTGTCCCAGCCGAACGGGCGCATCAGCAGGGTCGCCGGCATTTCCTTGAGCACATCGACGAACACCAGCAATGCCGCACTCAGGGTACCGGGCAACAGCAGCGGCAGATACACTTTGAAAAACAGTCGCGGCCCGCCCACCCCCAGGCTGCGAGCGGCCTCCGGCAACGACGGGCGAATGCGCTCCAGGCTGTTTTCCAAGGGCCCGTAGGCCACCGCGATGAAACGCACCAGGTACGCCAGCAGCAGGGCCGAGAGACTGCCCAGCAGCAGGGGCTTGCCGGCCCCGCCGAACCAGCTCGACAGCGGGATCACCAGTTCGCGGTCCAGGTAACTGAAGGCGAGCATGATCGACACCGCCAGCACCGAGCCGGGCAACGCATAACCGAGGTTGGCCAGGCTGACGCCACTGCGGATCGCCCGGGTCGGCGCCTGGCGACGGGCGAAGGCCAGCAGCATCGCCACCGCCACGGTCACCAGCGCAGCCATGCCGCCCAGGTACAGGGTATGCAGGATCAGCCCGGTGTAGCGCTCATCCAGGTCGAGGCGCCCGCGCCGCCAGAACCAGGCCAGCAGTTGCAGCAATGGCACGACGAAAGCGCAGGCGAACACCAGCAGGCACCAGCCGCTGGCCGCCCAGGCCTTCAGGCCATGCAGGCGGTACAGCGCACTGCCCCGGGGCCGCTCGTTGCCGGCCCGGCTGGCACCGCGGGCCCGCCGCTCGCCATAGAGCACCAGCATCACCGCGAGCAGCAGCAGGCTGGCCAGCTGGGCGGCACTGGACAGGCTGAAGAAGCCGTACCAGGTCTTGTAGATCGCGGTGGTGAAGGTGTCGAAGTTGAACACCGACACCGCGCCGAAATCCGCCAGGGTCTCCATCAGCGCCAGCGCGACCCCGGCACCGATGGCCGGCCGCGCCATCGGCAGGGCCACCCGCCAGAACGCCTGCCAGGGCGACTGGCCGAGCACCCGCGCCGCTTCCATCAGGCCTTTGCCCTGGGCCAGGAACGCGCTGCGCGCCAGCAGATAGACATAGGGGTAGAACACCAGCACCAGCACCAGGATCACCCCACCGGTGGAGCGCACCCGCGGCAGCCGCAGGCCGCTGCCAAAGACTTCGCGCAGCAGGGTCTGCACCGGGCCGGAGAAATCCAGCAGACCGACGAAAACGAAGGCCAGCACATAGGCCGGAATGGCGAAGGGCAGCATCAACGCCCAGTCGAGCCAGCGCCGGCCGGGGAATTCGCAGAGGCTGGTGAGCCAGGCCAGGCTGACACCCAGCAGGGTCACACCGACCCCGACGCCAGCCACCAGGGTCAGGGTGTTGCCCAGCAGGCGTGGCAGCTGGGTATCCCAGAGGTGGGTCCAGATCTGCGCGTCGATCGACTGCCAGGACAGCAACAATACGCTCAGCGGCAACAGCACCAGGGCCGCGACGGCGAAGACCAGGGGGTACCAGCGGCGTTGGATGGGATGGGCCAAGAAACTTCTCGGTTGGGGTTGTGTGTGAGCGCCCTTGTAGGAGCGTGGCTTGCCCGCGAAGAACGATGACGCAGTGCCACTGGAACACCGCATCGCCTCATTCGCGGGCAAGCCGCGCTCCTACAAGAGATAGGATGGTGTTGTCAGTTCCAGCCGGCGCGGTCCATCAGGCGGATCGCCTCGGCCTGGCGCTTGCCGGCAATTTCCACCGGCAGGGCGTCGGGGACGAACTTGCCCCAGCTCGCCACTTCCGCCGACGGCGGCACCGCCGGGTTGGCCGGGAACTCCTGGTTCACATCGGCGAAGATCCGCTGGGCCTCGGGCGTGGTCATCCACTCCACCAGCGCCTTGGCCGCTTCCGGGTGCGGGGCATGTTTGGTCAGGCCGATCCCCGACAGGTTCACGTGCACGCCACGATCACCCTGGTTCGGCCAGAACAGTTTCACCGCCAGGTTCGGGTTCTGCTTGTGCAGGCGCCCGTAGTAGTAGGTGTTGACGATACCGACGTCGCACTGCCCGGCGTTGATCGCCTCGAGCACCGCGATGTCATCGGAGAACACGTCGGTGGACAGGTTGTTCACCCAGCCCTTGAGAATCTGCTCGGTCTTCTCGGCGCCATGCACCTCGATCAGGGTGGCGGTCAGCGACTGGTTGTAGACCTTTTTCGCCGTACGCAGGCACAGGCGGCCTTCCCACTGCTTGTCGGCCAGTGCCTCGTAGGTGGTCAGGTCCGCCGGTTTCACCCGCTCGGTGGAATACGCCAGGGTTCGCGCGCGCAGGCTCAAGCCGGTCCACTGATGGGCCGAGGAGCGGTACTGCAGCGGGATGTTGCTGTCGATCGTCTTCGAGGTGAAGGGCTGCAGGATACCCATCTGTTCGGCCTGCCAGAGGTTGCCGGCATCGACGGTCAGCAGCAGGTCGGCGGTGGCATTCTCGCCTTCGGCCTTGATCCGCTGCATCAGCGGCGCTTCCTTGTCGGTAATGAATTTCACCTTGACCCCGGTCTTCCGGGTATAGGCATCGAACACCGGCTTGATCAGTTCGTCGATTCGCGAGGAGTAGACCACCACCTCATCGGCAGCGTGGGCGGCGCCCGCCATCAGGGTCAGGGCCAGGGCCAGGGCTGTCAGTAGACGCTTCGGTGCCGGCATGGGAGCGTTCCCTCAAGTGCGCAAGTAAGCGCGAAATGATAGTGACTCACATTTGCGCCCTCAACCGAAGTCGGCACGGAGGCGTTACCAGATGTTGCACAGATTCACCACGGGTTTCCCACCTGCCCTATCAAGGCGCCTCAGGACTCATGCTTCTGTAGGAGCCGGGCTTGCCCGCGAAGCGTTCAGCGCTCTCCAGAACACTTTCGCGGACACACCGGAACCGGCACCTACAAGGCCCTGGCCAGCTCCGGCAGATCCCCCGTCAGGCCCAGTGCCTGGCGCACGAACAGCGCCTTGGCCTCGGGCATCTGGTCGACCACCCTCAAGCCGGTATTGCGCAGCCAGCGCAACGGCAGCGGGTCGGCCTGGAACAGCCGCTCGAAACCCTCCATCGCCGCCATCAACCCCAGGTTGTGCGGCATGCGCCGACGCTCGAAGCGGCTGAGCACCTTCACACTGGCCAGCCGCTCGCCACGCTCGACCGCCCGCAGCAGCACTTCGGCCAGCACCGCGGCATCGAGGAAACCCAGGTTCACGCCCTGCCCCGCCAGCGGGTGGATGGTATGCGCCGCGTCACCGATCAGCGCCAGCCCCTCGGCGACATAACGCTTGGCGTGACGCTGGCGCAGGGGCACGCAGACACGCGGGTCAACGGCAAGCACCTCGCCGAGGCGCCCTTCGAAGGCGCGCTCCAGCTCATGGCGGAAGCTGGCTTCATCCAGTGCCATCAGGCGCTCCGCCTCACCCGGGGTGGTCGACCAGACGATCGAACACCAGTCCTGTTGGCCGTCACGCTCCAGCGGCAGGAACGCCAGCGGACCGTCGTCGGTAAAACGCTGCCAGGCGGTCATCCGGTGCGGCTGGCTGCTGCGCACGCTGGTCACGATGGCATGATGCATGTAATCCCACTCCCGCGTTGCACAACCGGCCAGGCGCCGCACCGCCGAATTGGCGCCGTCGGCGGCCACCACCAGCGGCGCACGCAGCTTGCGACCGTCGGCCAGGGTCAGCAGCCAGTCATCGCCGGAGCGGCGCATCTGCTCCAGCCGCGCATTGGCCAGAAGGCCCATGTCGCAGTCGTGCAGGCGATCGAGCAAGGCGTCCTGGACCACCCGGTTCTCGACGATATGCCCGAGCACCTCGGCATGCACACTGGCCGCCGAGAAGTGAATCTGCCCGGTACCGCTGCCGTCCCAGACCTGCATGTCGCGGTAGGGACTGGCGCGCCGCCCGGCAATGCCGGGCCATACACCCAGGCGCTCGAGAATGCGCTGGCTGGCGGCCGACAGGGCACTCACCCGAGCTTCGAACGGCGCCAGCGGATCGAACGGTTTGACGCTCATCGGCCCGCCGTCGAGCAGCAGCACCTGCAGGCCACTGTCTTTCAACGCCAGGGCCAGGGCACTGCCCACCATCCCGGCCCCGACAATCAGCACATCTGCGCGCATTTCCATGCTTCAAACCTTAGCAAGTGATGTAGGAGCCGGGCTTGCCCGCGAAGCTTTTTGGCGGCCTTGATGGCCCCTTCGCGGGCAAGCCCGGCTCCTACAGGATTCGTGGTGGCCAGAGACACCACAAGACTCTAGACATCGGCACGCGTACCCAGCCCCATGGCCTGGCGGGCGAACCAGCGCTTGGCCGGCGGCAGCAGGTCCAGGCCCAGCAGGCCAAGGTTGCGCCCCAGGGCGACCAGCGGCTGGCCGCTGCCGAACAGCCGGGTGACCCGATCGGAGAAACCGACGGTCAGTGTCTGGTCCAGGCGCTGGCGTTCCTGGTAGCCGCGCAGGGTCGCAAAGTCGCCCAGTGGCGCCTCGCTGGTCAGCAAGGCTTCAGCCAGGGCCTGGGCATCGCGCAGGGACAGGTTGAAGCCCTGTCCGGCAATCGGATGCAGGCTATGGGCCGCGTTGCCCAGCACCGCCAGGTGCGGACGGACCTGTTCCTCGGCCTCCACCAGGGTCAACGGGTACAGGTGTCGAGCGCCGACCTGCTTCAGGGTGCCGAGGCGATAACCGAACACACCCTGCAACTCGCTGAGGAAGCTGCGCTCGTCCAGTTGCGCGAGCCGTTGAGCGTCCATCCCGAGCCGGGTCCAGACCAGTGCACAACGGTTGTCCGGCAACGGCAGCAGGGCCATCGGCCCTTCGTCGGTGAACCGCTCGAAGGCCATGCCGTGATGGGCTTCGCCCGGTGAAATATTGGCGATCAGCGCGCTCTGGTTGTACGGCCGCTTGCGCACGCCGATCCCCAGTTGCTCGCGCAGGCCGGAACGGCCACCGTCGGCCAGCACGGCCAGCTCGCAGTCGAGCACGGTGTCATCGTTGAGGCTCAGGCGATAGCCGCCTTCCAGTGGCTGCAGGCGGGTCACCTCGGCCGGGCAGCGCCAACTGACCACCTCCTGGTCCAGCCCCTGCCAGAGGCATTGGCCGAGCCAGGCGTTCTCCACCACATAGCCCAGGGCCGGCACGCCCTCTTCCATGGCCGACAGCCGTGCCGTGGAAAAACGGCCGCGGTCGGACACATGAATCTGCCTGATCGGCTCGGCGCGCTGGGCAATCGGCTGCCACAGCCCCAGACGTTCGTAGATCTGCCGGGAGCCGAAGGACAGCGCCGACGAACGCGCGTCATAGCTCGGCTGGTAGCTGTCGCCGGGGGCGAAGGGTTCGATCAGCACGATCTTCCAGCCACGTGCCTTGGCCCCGGCCTGCAACGCCAGGGCCAGGCTGGCGCCGACCAGGCCACCGCCGATGATCGCCAGATTGGCCCGGCTCATGCTGCAGACACCCGCGCAGCGGCCATCAGGGCCTCGATCTCGGCCACGGTCTTGGGCACACCGCCGGTCAGAATTTCACAACCTTGCCTGGTCACCACCACGTCGTCCTCGATGCGCACGCCAATGCCGCGCCATTTCTTCGCCACGTTCTGGTTGTCGGGGGAAATGTAGATCCCCGGCTCCACTGTCAGCGCCATGCCGACCTCCAGCACGCGCCATTGGTCGCCGACCTTGTAGTCGCCGACATCATGCACATCCATCCCCAGCCAGTGGCCGGCGCGATGCATGTAGAAGGCCCGATAGGCCTCGGTTTCGATCAGTTCGTCAACGTCGCCTTCCAGCAGCCCCAGTTCCACCAGGCCGCGGGTAATCACCCGCACCGTCGCCTCGTGCGCCTGGTTCCAGTGCTTGTCCGGGGCGATCTCGGCGAACGCCGCTTCCTGGGCAGCCAGCACCAGTTCGTAGATCGCCTTCTGCTCGGGCGAAAACTTGCCGCTGACCGGCCAGGTACGGGTGATATCACTGGCATAGCAGTCGATTTCGCAGCCAGCGTCGATCAGCACCAGGTCACCCTCCTTGAGCACCGCGTCATTCTGCTGGTAGTGCAGGATGCAACTGTTGCGTCCGGCGGCAACGATCGAACCGTAGGCCGGCATCTTCGCCCCACCCTTGCGGAACTCGTAGTCCAGCTCGGCTTCCAGGCTGAACTCATGCAGGCCGGCCCGCGCCGCCTGCATGGCCCGCACATGGGCGCGGGCGGAAATCGCCGCGGCCTCGCGCATGACCTTCACTTCTGCCGCCGATTTATACAGGCGCATGTCGTGCAGCAGATGATCCAGGGCAACGAATTCGTTCGGCGGCTGCGCGCCGAGGTGGGCCTTGGAACGGATCACGTTGATCCAGTCCATCACGTGCCGATCGAATTCCGGGTTGCTGCCCATCGCCGAATACACCCGGTCGCGCCCTTCGATCAGGCCCGGCAGGATGTCGTCGATATCATTGATGGGAAATGCGTCGTCCGCCCCGTAGTCACGGATCGCGCCCTCCTGGCCGGCACGCAGGCCGTCCCAGAGTTCGCGCTCGGCGTTGCGTTCGCGACAGAACAGCACGTATTCGCCGTGGGCCCGGCCGGGGATCAGCACGATCACCGCCTGGGGCTCGGGGAAACCGCTGAGGTACTGGAAGTCGCTGTCCTGGCGATAGACATGCTCGACATCGCGGTTGCGGATCATCACCGCAGCCGCCGGCAGGATCGCGATGCTGTTGGGTTCCATCTGCGCCATCAGCGCCTTGCGCCGCCGGGCGTATTCCGCTTTCGGGATATGGATCATGGGCAGACGGAACTCCCTTTCGAACTCAGTGCAGCGAAGGCTTGGCAGCCGGCTCGGCCGGCTTGTTGACCTCGGTGAACAGCAGCAGCGGCGCGACACGCAGGTATTCCATGACCTCCATGTAGTCGTTCTCGCCGTCGTCGGACTCTTCCAGGGCGTCCTGGACCTGGGCGATGGCGGCCAGGTCCTGCAGCACCTCGGTGGCCTCGATGCTCAGGGCATTGGCACGGTAGGTCAGGCCGAAACCGGCGAGAAAGCCCTGGCACCACTGGCCCAGCGCGGCGGCACGCTCGGTCAGCGGCGCGTCGTCGCTCGGCAGCAGCAGGACCACGGTCATGTCGTCGCTGGTCAGTTCGCCCTTGACCATCTCCTGCAGGCCGATCAGGGCGTTGCGCACGTTGTCCTGCGGCTCGCCTTCGAGCAGTTCGGCGGCATCCACCAGCCAGCTGTCGGCTTCGAAGCCGGCACCGGCGCAGCTGCGACCGAGCAACAGGCCGTGCAGTTCGGCCGGCGAGACCGGATGGCCGTTGCTGCTCAGCAGGGTGGCAAAAGCGTTATAGGGGGAATTCTGAATAGGCATGGGCGGCTAGGCGCCGAACGGCGCAATGTCTAGAATGAAGGCCTTGTATCCTAGCATTCGAGGGCCCGCCAAGACCATCGAGGCGGACAACTCGTTTGCCAGGGTCTGGACGAAATGTTTTCAGCGCGGCCTGGGCGAGCGCCGATACATTTCGGACAGAGCCCAAACGCTCCAGTCACGACCGCTCATCAGTCATATTCAGTCGACATCAAAGTAGATAATGAATGGAAGACAACGACCTGCACGCGCTGATGGCCAGACTCGAACTGTTGATTACCCGGGTCGAGCAACTAAAAAGCCAAAACAGACTCCTATTAGCTCAGGAAAAGACCTGGCGCGAGGAGCGCGCACACCTTATTGAAAAGAACGAAATCGCCCGGCGCAAGGTTGAATCGATGATTACGCGCCTCAAGGCCCTGGAGCAAGACTCATGAGTTCAAGCAATAACGTTACCGTGCAGATACTCGATAAAGAGTATTCGATCATCTGTCCCCAGGAAGAACGCAGCAACCTGATCAGCGCCGCGCGCTACCTGGATGGCAAGATGCGCGAGATCCGCAGCAGCGGCAAGGTGATCGGTGCCGACCGCATCGCCGTGATGGCCGCGCTGAACATCACCCACGACCTGCTGCACAAACAGGAGCGCCCGGATGTGCAGGCCAGCAGTTCGACACGCGAACAGGTGCGTGACCTGCTTGAGCGGGTCGACCTGGTGCTGTCTTCCGATTCGGACACCAGCAAAGGCTGATTCCCACAGCCCTTTCGGTTATACTGGCATCACTCCCTGGGGTGCTTGCCAGTTGACGATGTCCCTGAGCCGATTTGCACTACCCTGGAATTTGCACGTTGGGCCGGTGTGCATGTCCGCTAGACGGAAAGCCTTAACGCCTACTGCACCTTCCACCTTGAACTCTCGGGTTCAAGGGCTAAGTCGACAGCGGTTCATCCGGGGAGCCTGATTTCCAGGCCCATGTCGGTGAATGCCGACAGGGGTCTTCACGGGCCGCCGTCCTGGCCGCTCCACTGCCTGCAGCACGAATCCATGACCGAACCTGCGCCGCTTTCCCGCCCGCAACTTCGACGACTGCTGCGCAAGGCGCGCCGCGCCCTCACGCCCGGCGAGCAACGCCAGGCCGCACGCGGCCTGTATCGGCAACTGGCGCAACACCCGCTGTTCCGCCGTGCCCGCCATGTTTCCCTGTACCTGCCGACCGACGGCGAAATCGATCCGCGCCTGCTGCTGCGCGAGGCCCAGCGTCGTGGCAAGCACACCTATCTGCCGGTGCTGAGCGCCTGGCCGCGGACCAAGATGGTGTTCCAGCGGATTCGCCCCGGGGAAAAGCTGCGGCCCAACCGCTTCCGCATTCTCGAACCACGAATCAACCCGGCCGCCCAGCGCAAGGTCTGGGCGCTCGACCTGGTGCTGCTGCCGCTGGTCGGTTTCGACCCGCTCGGCGGACGCCTGGGCATGGGCGGCGGCTTCTACGATCGCAGCCTGGCCTATCAGTCGCGCCGCAAGAGCTGGCGCAAGCCGACGCTGCTGGGGCTGGCCCATGAATGCCAGAAAGTGGCGAGACTGGATCAGGCCAGTTGGGATGTGCCGCTGCGCGGAACGGTCACAGGCAGTGCGTGGTATATCGCAGGCTGAAGCGAGTGGAACAAGGGCGTCAACGCGAATGGCGACGCCTTTCTGGCGGGATCAACGCTTGAACAGGGTCGACTGCTGGGGCTGCTGCTGGGCGATCTCGACGGGAGCGTCCTTCTTGCCCGACCACAGGCCCTGGGCATAACCCGTTGTCACCACACCCAAACCGAACAAAATAACCAAAGTCCATAGTAAATCCGGTTTGCGTTTCATCGATTGCCCCCCTAGGCAAATCACATACGATGACAGCAGCGGTTTGATGATTAGGCCGTGCAGCAGCGTCAAGCTTAAAATTCCGGCATTTTGCGATAACGTGAACCACTACGCAAACGCTGGCGTCAACCGACCGTCGGTTTGTGTGAAATTGCCCGACAAACTGCCCAAGGAGCACCACCATGGCCTACTGGCTGATGAAATCCGAGCCGGACGAGCTCTCGATCGAAGGCCTGGCCAAGCTGGGCGAAACCCGCTGGGACGGTGTCCGCAACTACCAGGCGCGCAACTTCCTGCGGGCCATGGCGGTTGGCGACGAGTTCTTCTTCTATCACTCCAGTTGCCCGGAGCCGGGGATTGCCGGAATCGGCAGGATCGTCGCGGCGGCCTACCCGGACCCGACGGCGCTGGACCCGCAAAGCCACTACCACGACCCCAAGGCCACGCCCGAGAAGAATCCCTGGAGCGCCCTGCAGGTCGGGCATGTCGAGACCTTCGCCAAGGTGCTCGGGCTCGGCTACCTGAAACAGCAGGCCGCACTGGCGCAAATGCCACTGGTGCACAAAGGCAGCCGCCTGTCGGTGATGCCGGTGACGGCAGAGCAGTGGGCAGCGGTTCTGGCCTTGCGTTGACGGCGGCGGCCCATGCGCGGGCAAGCCGCGCGCCTACCAATACGACTCAAGACGGTAGAAGCGCGGCTTGCCCGCGAAAACACCCGGGCCGACACGACAAATGCCGGCTCACTGTACGATCAGGTTGTTGAAGAGCAGGTCTTCCACCTGCGGCTTGCCGGTCTCGTCGGTCAGCACCTGCTGGACCTGCTTGAGGGCTTCCTGACGCATCTTTTCCTTGGCTTCGACGTTGCTCATCGAGTCCACGGTCTGCTGGGCGAACAGCGCCACCAACTGGTTGCGGATCAACGGCTCGTTGGCCTTGACCGCCTGGGCCGCCGCGTCACCGGTCACACGCACCGCCACGTCGGCCTTGTAGACCTTGAGCTTGGGGCTGCCGTCCAGGCCATAGTTGCCCACGAACGGCGGGGTCAGGCTGATATAGCTGACCTTGGGCGCCGCGCCCTCGCCTTCCTTGGCCTCTTCCGCCATTGCCGCCATCGGCAGCGACAAGGCCACCATCAACATGATCCACGCTTTCACGATTCGCTCCTCAATCCTGGTTGCGGTCTAGCATAGCGAGCCCTGCCGTCGAGCCCAAGCACAAAGCTTATAGGCGACTATCAGGCCAGGGCATGCTCGTTGACCCTTCGACTCACGCTCCTACACTTATCGGCCACCACTCCCAAAGGAATAGCCCGATGAAAGCCGTACTGTGCAAAGCCTTCGGCACTGCCGAAACGCTGGTGCTGGAGGAAATCGCGAGTCCGACGCCGAAAAAGAACGAAATCCTGCTGCAGGTGCATGCTGCCGGGGTGAACTTCCCGGATACGCTGATCATCGAGGGCAAGTACCAGTTCAAGCCGCCCTTCCCGTTCTCGCCCGGTGGCGAAGCGGCCGGGGTGGTCACGGCCGTGGGAGAAAAGATCAGCCACCTCAAGGTCGGTGACCGGGTCATGGCCCTGACCGGCTGGGGCAGCTTTGCCGAGGAAGTGGCGGTACCGGGCTACAACGTGCTGCCGATTCCGGCCACGATGGATTTCACCAGCGCCGCAGCCTTCAGCATGACCTACGGCACCTCGATGCACGCGCTCAAGCAGCGCGCCCGGTTGCAACCGGGGGAGACCCTGCTGGTGCTCGGCGCCTCCGGCGGTGTCGGCCTGGCGGCGGTGGAGATCGGCAAGGCCATGGGTGCACGGGTGATCGCCGCGGCCAGCAGCGCCGAAAAACTCGCGGTGGCCCAGGCCGCCGGTGCCGACGAACTGATCAACTACAGCGAAACCAGCCTCAAGGACGAGATCAAGCGCCTGACCGATGGCAACGGTGCCGACGTGATCTACGACCCGGTGGGCGGCGACCTGTTCGACCAGGCCGTACGCGCCATTGCCTGGAATGGCCGGCTGCTGGTGGTGGGCTTCGCCAGCGGGCGCATCCCCGAACTGCCGGTGAATCTGGCGCTGCTCAAGGGCGCCGCGGTGGTCGGGGTGTTTTGGGGCTCATTCGCCCAGCGCCAGCCCCAGGACAACGCGGCAAACTTCCAGCAATTGTTCGCCTGGTTCGCCGAGGGCAAGCTCAAGCCGCTGGTGTCGCAGACCTATCCGCTGGCTGAAGCGGCCAGAGCCATCGACGACCTGGGCCAGCGCAAGGCGGTGGGCAAGGTGGTGGTGCAGGTACGCTGAAGCGGGTTTCACGAGGCGCCGGCAGCGAACAGGGCTATATTCAGCCCCATGGACAGAAAGCGCCCATCACGGGCGCTTTTTCTACCCCATGGAGGCAATTCGATGATTCCACTGCTGCAAAAGCTGCTGCCCGGCGCCCTGCTGCTATCGGCCCTGGTGCTGCCCTTCACCGCCCAGGCCCACCAGGACGACAAGACAACGCCGGGCCTGAGCAATGCCACGGTGCTGATCGTCCGGCACGCGGAGAAGCCCGACCAGGGCCGTGGCCTCAGCCCCAAAGGCGAACAACGCGCCCAGGCCTACGCCCACTACTTCGACCCCTTGCAACTCGAAGGCCAGGGCCTCGTGCCCCAACGGCTGATCGCCACCAGCGACAGCAAGCAAAGCGACCGCCCGCGCCTGACCCTCACCCCACTGTCGCAACGCCTGCAACTGCCAATCGAACAGCCCTACGCCGACAAGGACGTGGACAAGCTGGTCAAGTCGCTGGGCAAGACCAACCGGGCAGCGGTGCTGCTGATTGCCTGGCATCACGGCCAGATCGACAACCTGATCGGGGCCTTCGGCGCGGATGTGAAAAAGATCATCGGCCAGAAACATTGGCCGGAGGATGTCTATGACTGGCTGCTCGTGCTGCGCTTCGACGACCATGGGCAGTTGATCCAGTCCCGCAGCGAGAAGATCCAGGAGCACCTGCTGCCAGACGATGGTGGCACGCCCTGAAAGCGTCCTTCATTTATTCCTTCGCGACATGTTCATAAAACAACATCAAGAACACTCCATTTCCTACATTTGCGGATGAGAAAGCCTGCTATTTTCGGTAACGAAAATGTAACATTCGCATCCGCAGTCAAAACAAGAAACCTGGAGCCCTTGAATGTTTGCCTTCTTTCGACCTGCCGCACACCGGGCACCGCTGCCCGAGGAAAAAATCGACAGCACCTACCGACGCCTGCGCTGGCAGATCTTTGCCGGGATCTTCTTCGGTTATGCCGGCTACTACCTGCTGCGCAAGAACTTCTCCCTGGCCATGCCGTACCTGATCGACGAGGGCTACAGCCGGGGTGACCTGGGCGTGGCGATGTCGGCGATCGCCATCGCCTACGGCCTGTCGAAGTTCCTCATGGGGCTGGTGTCCGACCGCTCCAACCCTCGCTACTTCCTGACCTTCGGCCTGTTGATCTCGGCCGCGATCATGTTCATTTTCGGTTTCGCGCCCTGGGCAACCTCCAGCGTGACCATGATGTTCATCCTGCTGTTCATCAATGGCTGGGCCCAGGGCATGGGCTGGCCGCCCAGCGGACGGACCATGGTGCACTGGTGGTCGCAGAAGGAACGCGGCGGCGTGGTCTCGGTGTGGAACGTGGCGCACAACGTCGGCGGTGGCCTGATCGGCCCGCTGTTCCTGCTCGGCATGGGCTGGTTCAACGACTGGCATGCGGCGTTCTACGTCCCGGCGAGCGTGGCCCTGGCCGTTGCGGCCTTTGCCTTCATCACCATGCGCGACACCCCGCAGTCGGTCGGCCTGCCGCCGATCGAGCAGTACAAGGACGACTACCCCGAAGGCTACAACGCCAGCCACGAAAGCGAGTTCAGCGCCAAGGAAATCTTCGTCAAGTACGTGCTGCGCAACAAGATGCTCTGGTACATCGCCATGGCCAACGTCTTCGTCTACCTGCTGCGCTACGGCGTGCTGGACTGGGCACCGACCTACCTCAAGGAAGCCAAGCACTTCGACGTCGACAAGACCTCCTGGGCCTACTTCTTCTACGAGTGGGCAGGGATTCCGGGCACGCTGCTGTGCGGCTGGATGTCGGACAAGATCTTCCGTGGCAACCGGGGCCTGACCGGCATGGTGTTCATGGGCCTGGTGACCGTGGCGACGCTGGTGTACTGGCTCAATCCGGCCGGCAACCCGACCATCGACATGATCGCGCTGTTTTCCATCGGCTTCCTGATCTACGGCCCGGTGATGCTGATCGGCCTGCAGGCGCTGGAACTGGCACCGAAGAAAGCCGCAGGTACCGCTGCCGGCTTCACCGGCCTGTTCGGTTACCTGGGCGGTTCGGTCGCAGCGAGCGCGGCGATGGGCTACACCGTCGACCACTTCGGCTGGGATGGCGGTTTCGTCCTGCTGGTGGTGGCCTGCCTGCTGTCCATGGCGTTCCTGGCACCGACCCTATGGCACACCCGGGCGGCCAGCACGAGCCGTAGCGCGATCGCCTGACCCACCTCATCCTGTGGGAGCCGGCTTGCTGGCGATCTGGCAAAGGCCCCATTCGACACGGCCTGCGGCGATAGCAGCACCGCTATCGCCAGCAAGCTGGCTCCCCACCAGGGTCCAGCGCAAGACACCTCACTCGCGGACTCCTGGAACTCAGTGTGAGCCTGAACGGCAGCGCTTGAGCCGCGCCTCCAGGTTACGATCCGGCATCGCGTGGCTGCGCAAGGCGCTGGCGGTCTGCTCGACATAGTCACGGGTGGTACCGTAACGCCCGCAGGCACTCTGCAACACCTGGGTCAGGATGCTGTCGGGCAGGTTGCCGGCATAGCTGGGCAGGTGCCGCTCCAGGACGAACCCCAGGGCCTGCACCGTCTGCCCGGTTTCCAGGCGACAGTTGAGCCAGTGCGGTCGATAGGACGGCACCGGCATCTCCCGCTGCCACAGGGCGTAGAGCGACGCCTCCAGCTGGTCCTCCGGCAACCGATAGGCAAAGCCGCTGCAGGAACCCCCGCGATCCAGGCCGAACACCAGCCCCGGCAGTTCCGGCGTACCACGATGTTCATGGGACCACAGGTACAGGCCACGGTGATAACCGTGGACCCGCCCGCGCACCCGCTCCACCGCCGAACACTCCGGCCGCCAGATCAGCGAGCCGTAGGCGAACAACCAGACCGGTCCGCCCTTGTGCCGGGCCATGGTGGCCTGCATCGAGCTGAGCAATTGTTCGTGGGTCAGTTGCGCCCCCAGCTCAAGGCGCGGCGGATAAGCCAAACCCGGCAAAACAGGATCTGTAGCAGCCATGACGAATCGCGTGGGGCTCCTCGATAGTTACCAGTTGTAAGTCACTTTACCGTAATAAAACGCGCCGCTGTAACCGTACGGCGAATAAGTGCTATAGGCCAGGTTGCCGCCACTGTTGGCGAAGGCACTGAGCCTTTCCGGGTACTTGTCGGTGACGTTGTCGCCGCCCAGGGTGAAGGTCCACTGCTTGAGCTTGTAGTCCGCCGCCAGGTCCAGCAGCCAGGCCGCCTTGAAGGTCTGGTCGTTGATCGCGTCGGCCTGGTAGCTGGTGAACGAGCCATAGCGGGTCAGGTTGCTGTGCAGCACCCAGTTGCCGAAGCTCAGGTCGTTGCCGAAGGTCAGCTTGTGCCGTGGCGTGGTGTCGCCGAGCAGGCCGAGCCGTTCGCGACGATCCACCCGCACCAGGTTGACCCCCAACTGATTGAGGATCGCCGGGTTGTCCTTCACATCGGTGACCTTGGTCCGGTTGTAGTTGTAGCCCAGGGTGCTGTTCCAGCGCGCACCGTTATCCAGCAGGTAACGATAGTTGGCCACCAGGTCGATGCCGTTGGTGCTGGTATTGGTGGCGTTGGTGAAGTAACGCGCGCTGGTGTAGTTGATGTTGCCGACACCGTTGGCCTGCAGGTAGTTGATCGCGGCGTTGTTCAGCACCAGGTTGGACGAGAGGCTGATGCGGTCACGGATGTCGATCCGGTAGAAGTCGGCCGTCACCGTCAGGTTGTCCGCCGGCTCCAGTACCAGGCCGAGGCTGTAGTTGCGCGATTTCTCCGCCTTCAGGTCCTCGGCCCCGAGCAGGCGCGCCACCTGGCTGTTGGCGGCGAAGGTGCCGGCTTCCTGGACGGTCGACCCGATCAGCTGCGACGAGGTGTAGGTGAAGTTCTGCTGGGCCAGGGACGGCGCCCGGAAGCCGTTGGAAATACTGCCGCGGACCGCCACCTGCGGGGTGAAATCGTAGCGCGCCGACAGCGAGCCACTGACGTTCGAGCCGAAATCGCTGTAGTCCTCATGGCGCACCGCCGCCGAGGCGCTGAGCTTCTCGGTGAAGTGGGTCTCCAGGTCCAGGTACTGGGCGAAGTTGTGCCGCGAGTAACTGCCGGCATCCGCGGCGCGGAAACCACCCAGGCCGGAACTGCCGCTCTGGTAGTAGGACTCGGGCTGGCCGGCGCTGATCTGGTAGCCCTGGCGCAGGTATTCGGCGCCCAGCGCCAGCGACACCGGATAGGGCAGCCAGCCGAGGTTGAACTCTCGCGACAGGTCGAAGTTCAGCTGGCGCTGGTCGTTGCTCAGGGTGCCGTTGTCGAACTTGCGCGGCGTGTTCAGGCCCAGCGAGGTGTTGATGGTTTCCGTGCGCAGTTCGTACTCGTTCTTGCCGTAGTTGACCGACAGGTCGTAGTGCCAGTCGTCCGCCAGCAGGCCGCGCAGGCCAAGCACCAGCGAGGTGTCCTCGAGATTGCCGTGGATCAGCGGCAGGTAACCGTTGGGGAAGATCGCCGGAATGTTGTTCGAGGCGTTGCTCGCCCGGTAGAACGCCGCGGTTTCGCCCCGACGCTTGCTGTAGCCGCCAAAGCCGTAGAACTCGGCGGCCTCGTTTAAGCTGTAGGCGGAGTTGAACTGCACCTTGCCCTCGTTGGTAGCCGGCTCGCCCTGGCGGAACACCTGCTGGCCATAAGTCGTCGAACCGACGCTGGCCGGGCGGTAGTCCTTGCCGGCACGGTTGGTGTAGTCGTTGTCGGAACCCTCACCGGAAAGGTTGAAGAAGCCATTGTCGCCCAGGGTGAAGCCGCTGTTGCCGTCGAGCTGACGGTGAATGCCGTCGCCCTTCTTGTACTCGCCGAACTTGCTGGAAACAGAGCCGCCGTGGTCGGCGCTCTTGAGGATCACGTTGATCACCCCGGCAATCGCATCGGAGCCGTAGCGGGCCGAGGCGCCGTCACGCAGCACCTCGATATGGTCGACCGCCGAAATCGGAATCGCATTCAGGTCGGCCGGTGCCGAGCCACGCCCCACCGCACCACCGAGATTGACGAAGGCACTGGTGTGCCGACGCTTGCCGTTGACCAGCACCAGTACCTGGTCCGGCGACAGCCCGCGCAGTTGCGCCGGGCGCACCAGCTCGGCGCCATCCACCAGCGACGGGCGCGGGAAGTTGATGGAGGGAATCAGCCGCGCCAGCACCGTGCCCAGCTCATCCGAGCCGCTGCTGCGCAGGCTGTCGCCGCTGATCACGTCGATCGGCGACAGCGAACCGCTGGCCGTGCGCTCCTGGGCGCGGGTACCGGTGACAATGACGGTATCGAGTTTCGGCGCATCGGCCGTGGTGTCATTCGAATCGGCGGCGGCCGCCTGGGTGAAAGTCATCGCGCCTGCGGCGGTCAGCAAATGAGCGGACAAAATCGCCGAGTACAGCCGGTGTTGCGTGTTACTCCCCATACCGCTCCCCTTGGAATCCAAAGTCGGGGCTTCATGCCCCGAGTTCGCACGATCGGTCCGTGTGGCGAACGGTGTCGGTCATTGTGTTGATGATTGGCTGATACAGGCCGGTAGTCCGATGACATATAGCCTAATGATATGTAATAAATAAATTAAATATCAGAATCGAATATGGATAAGCTAAACACTGCATTAGTAAAAAACCCTACAGACCTTTCAGATAGCAAGAGCTGACGAGCCAGGGTCAGGCTCCGTATAACGGCCAACTTCTCGAATAACCGCGTCCCAGAGAGGTCAGCCCCATGAATCGATCGATGTTCGCCGCAGTGCTTGTCCTCTCGCTGGGGACGGCCAGCGCCGTGCTCGCCGCCCAGGAGTCCACCGCAGAGAAGGGCTTCTGGTATGCCCAGACCAGTCTGTACTCCCGGCACTATTCACCCGCTCCCGAACACAACAATCATCAGGACCTGCTTGGCCTGGAACGTCATGACGGGTCGGGATGGCTGTACGGCGCCGCGACTTTTCGCAACTCGTTCAGCCAGCGCTCGTACTACGGCTATGTCGGGCAGCGCTTCGACAGCGCACGTTATCCGTTGTACGCGAAGGTGACGGGTGGGTTGCTGCAGGGCTATCGCGGCGAGTACCGCGACAAGATTCCGCTGAACCGCCTGGGCGTGGCGCCGGTGCTGATTCCGTCGGTGGGCACCTACTACGGGCCGGTGGCGGCCGAACTGGTGCTGCTGGGGTTCAATGCGGCGATGATCACCACGGGGGTCAGGTTCTGATCATGGGTGGAGAGTGCTGGCCCTGTTCGCAGATGAATCCGGCTCTCACAGTGTCAGCGTCGCTCGCAGGAGTCATGCACGGCGCGAGCGCTGGTGGGAGCAGGATTTATCCGCGAACAGGCCATCGCCAATCAGGACCTCGGCGCGTAGGCGAAGACATCCGCCCGCATCTGGTGCGCATCCATCCCCGCCTCGACCAGCGCATCCAGCGTTGCGTAGATCATCGCCGGCGAGCCGCTGGCATAGACCCGCACGCTCGACAGGTCGGCAATGTCCTCGCAGACCGCCTCGTGCAGCATGCCGCAGCGCCCTTCCCAGCCGCACAGGTCGCTGACCACCTTGTGCAGGAACAGGTTCGGCAGCTTCTGCCACTCGTCCCAGTGTTCCAGCTCATAGAAGTCCTCGGGCCGCCGCACCCCCCAGTACAGGTGCACCGGGTGTTCGAACCCGCGTGAACGGCAGTGCTCGATCAGGCTGTGCATCTGCGCCATGCCGGTCCCGGCGGCGATCAGCACCAGCGGCGCATCCGGCAGTTCGGCCAGGTGGGTATCGCCGAACGGCAGTTCGACCCGCGCCATGCCGTTGCGCTGCAACTGCTCGATCAACCGGCGCGCACTGGCTTCGCGCACCAGCACATGCAGTTCCAGGTCACGCCCGGAGTGTGGCGCCGAGGCCAGGGAAAACGCCGATTTCTCGCCATTGTCACGCTCGATCATCAGGTACTGCCCGGCGTGATAACGCGGCGGCTTGCCCGCCGGCGCCCGCAGGCGAACCCGCCAGACATCGCCGCCGATCTCGACGCATTCGGTCAACTGACACGCCAGGCTACGCACCGGCAACTCTCCCAGGGCCAGGACACCATCCCAAAGCACCACGCAATCTTCCAGGGGCTCGGCGATACAAGTGTAGAACTCGCCATGGTCACGGACAGCGCCCGCCTGCGCGACCCGGCCTTCCACCAGCAACGCCGCGCAGACGTGACAATTGCCATTGCGGCAACTCTGCGGGCAGTCATAGCCCAGCCGCCGGGCACCATCGAGAATCCGCTCGCCGGGTCGTATCTCCAGCACGGCTCCGGAGGGCTGCAAGGTCACACGCATCAATCTATTCCTAACTGATTCCAGATGGCATCGATCCGCCGGGTCACGGCTTCATCCTTGACGATCACCCGGCCCCACTCGCGCGTGGTTTCGCCGGGCCACTTGTGGGTGGCATCCAGCCCCATCTTCGAACCCAGGCCGGAAACCGGCGAGGCGAAGTCGAGGTAGTCGATCGGAGTGTTGTCGATCATCACCGTGTCGCGCTTGGGGTCCATGCGCGTGGTGATGGCCCAGATCACATCGTTCCAGTCCCGGGCATTGATATCGTCGTCGGTGACGATAACGAACTTGGTGTACATGAACTGTCGCAAAAACGACCAGACACCCAGCATCACGCGCTTGGCATGGCCAGGGTAGGACTTCTTCATGGTCACTACCGCCATGCGGTACGAGCAGCCCTCGGGCGGCAGGTAGAAGTCGGTGATTTCCGGGAACTGCTTCTGCAGGATCGGCACGAACACTTCGTTCAGTGCCACTCCGAGGATCGCCGGCTCATCCGGTGGTCGCCCGGTGTAGGTGCTGTGGTAGATCGGCTTGATCCGGTGGGTGATGCGCTCGACGGTGAACACCGGGAAGTCGTCGACCTCGTTGTAGTAGCCGGTGTGGTCGCCATACGGGCCTTCCGGGGCCATTTCGCCCGGGTGGATCACGCCTTCGAGAACGATTTCCGCGGTGGCCGGGACCTGCAGATCATTGCCCCGGCACTTCACCAGTTCGGTGCGGTTGCCCCGCAGCAGGCCGGCGAAGGCGTACTCGGACAGGCTGTCCGGCACCGGCGTGACCGCGCCGAGAATGGTCGCCGGGTCCGCCCCGAGCGCCACCGAGACCGGGAACGGCTGGCCCGGATGCTTCTCGCACCATTCGCGATAATCCAGCGCCCCGCCACGGTGGCTGAGCCAGCGCATGATCACCTTGTTGCGGGCGATCACCTGCTGGCGGTAGATGCCGAGGTTCTGGCGATCCTTGTTCGGCCCCTTGGTGACCGTCAGGCCCCAGGTGATCAGCGGCGCCACGTCGCCTGGCCAGCAGTGCTGCACCGGCAGCTTGCCGAGGTCGACGTCGTCACCCTCGAGGACGATCTCCTGGCAGGGCGCGTCCTTGACCACCTTGGGCGCCATGGCAATGATCTTGCGGAAGATCGGCAGTTTGGACCAGGCGTCCTTGAGCCCCTTGGGCGGCTCCGGCTCCTTGAGGAAGGCCAGCAGCTTGCCGATTTCCCGCAGTTCGCCGACATCGTCGGCCCCCATGCCCAGGGCGACCCGCTCCGGGGTACCGAACAGGTTGCCGAGCACCGGGATATCGAAACCGCTGGGTTTTTCGAACAGCAGCGCCGGGCCCTTGGCCCGCAGGGTGCGGTCGCAGACCTCGGTCATTTCCAGAATGGGGGACACCGGAACCTGGATGCGCTTGAGTTCACCGCGCTGTTCCAGGCCGCTGATAAAGTCGCGCAAGTCGCGATACTGCATGCGTGAGCCTCGTAGGGTCCGTGGCGTTCGGGGTGGGCAGTGTACCCGGTTCGCCCCGATATCGTGCAAGCGAACACTTGCCCTGGCACGGTCCGCGCCGCGTCCAGATAGCAAAAAGCCGGGTTTCCCCGGCTTTTCTGCTCTGTTCGACTTACTTGCGCTTCATCGACAGGAAGAACTCATCGTTGGTCTTGGTCGTTTTCAGCTTGTCGACCAGGAACTCGATGGCCGCCACTTCATCCATCGGATGCAGCAGCTTGCGCAGGATCCACATGCGCTGCAGCTCGTCGTCGGCCGTCAGCAACTCTTCGCGGCGAGTACCGGAACGGTTGATGTTGATGGCCGGGAACACGCGTTTTTCGGCGATCTTGCGGTCCAGGGGCAGTTCCATGTTACCGGTACCCTTGAACTCTTCGTAGATCACTTCGTCCATCTTCGAGCCGGTTTCGACCAGCGCGGTGGCGATGATGGTCAGCGAACCGCCTTCCTCGATGTTACGCGCGGCACCGAAGAAACGCTTCGGTTTTTCCAGGGCGTGGGCATCGACACCACCGGTCAGGACCTTGCCGGAGCTCGGGATCACGGTGTTGTAGGCGCGGGCCAGACGGGTGATGGAGTCCAGCAGGATCACCACGTCCTTCTTGTGCTCGACCAGGCGCTTGGCCTTCTCGATGACCATCTCGGCAACCTGCACGTGACGGGTCGGCGGTTCGTCGAAGGTCGAGGCAACCACTTCACCCCGTACGGTGCGCTGCATCTCGGTCACTTCTTCCGGACGCTCGTCGATCAGCAGGACGATCAGGTGGCACTCGGGATTGTTACGGGTGATGTTGGCCGCGATGTTCTGCAGCATGATGGTCTTGCCCGCTTTCGGCGGGGCGACGATCAGGCCACGCTGGCCCTTGCCGATCGGGGCGCAGAGGTCGATGACGCGGCCGGTGAGGTCTTCGGTGGAACCGTTGCCGGCTTCCATCTTCAGGCGCTCGTTGGGGAACAGCGGCGTCAGGTTTTCGAACAGGATCTTGTTCTTGGCGTTTTCCGGACGATCGTAGTTGATCGTGTCGACCTTGAGCAGGGCGAAATAACGCTCGCCTTCCTTTGGAGGGCGGATCTTGCCAACGATGGTGTCACCGGTGCGCAAGTTGAAACGACGGATCTGGCTCGGCGACACGTAGATGTCGTCAGGGCCGGCCAGGTAGGACGCGTCGGAAGAACGAAGGAAGCCGAAGCCGTCCTGGAGGATCTCCAGCACGCCATCACCGGAGATTTCCTCACCGCTTTTCGCGTGCTTTTTCAGCAGGGAGAAAATCACATCCTGCTTGCGCGAACGGGCCATGTTCTCTATGCCCATCTGTTCGGCCAATTCGAGCAGTTCGGTAATCGGCTTTTGCTTGAGTTCAGTCAGATTCATATAGGAATGACGTAATCATTTATGGAGGGGGGAAATTAAGCTTTTGGCTTAATGAGGCCGCGCCGCAGAGAAGGCGACAGGATCGCGTACTTGTTCGAAAAGGAGAGCGTCGGCGACGGCTAGCAGGGGGCAATGGCGAAACCAGTGCGGGGCCGAATGTAACACCTGCATTTCACAGAGTCTAGCCCCAAACAACGAAAAAGCCCCGCTATTTGCGGGGCCTTTTAACGACGATCAGAGGTGCGCGTCGAGGAAAGCTTGCAACTGCGACTTCGACAGGGCGCCGACCTTGGTCGCTTCGACCTGGCCGTTCTTGAACAGCATCAGGGTCGGGATACCACGCACACCGTGCTTGCCCGGAGTATCCTGGTTTTCGTCGATGTTCAGCTTGGCGACGGTCAGCTTGCCCTCAAAGTGAGCGGCGATATCGTCCAGGACCGGAGCGATCATTTTGCAAGGACCGCACCACTCAGCCCAGTAGTCAACCAGCACAGGGCCTTCGGCCTTCAGGACGTCTGCTTCGAAGGACGCGTCGGTGACGTGCTTGATAAGGTGGTGGTGATGATGGCTGCTCATGGAATTCTCCGCAGTGGTAAACCCAAAAAAACGTTGCCCATCATAGCCGCCCTTCCTACGTACAGGAAGCCGCAGATGATTGAGTCTAACTATGGTACTCCATGAGTTTGAGTATCACCCAATCCGTGGGAGCCAACTGTCCTGGACTCACAGCCGACAAGCGGTCAAGAAAGCCCAGGGGTGGCGGTGATTGTACCGGCGCTTTCGCCGATGGATCCTGCTCTCACAAGGTACGGGTGACTACAAAAATCCCGTGTGCACACTGTGGGGCCGATGCCCCGCTCCGTGCAACGCAGAATCAGGCCGGCGTGACGAAAGCGATCCCGGTGCGCAGCGCCGCATTGCGCACATGCTCCTGCATGGCCTTCTGCGCCGGCCCCGCCGCATGCCGGGCCAAAGCCCGGAGGATCTTGCGGTGCTCCTGCCAGGTTTCCATGGCCCGTTCGGCCCGGATGAACGGCAGTTTCTGGCTCTCCAGGAACAATTCGGCCGTGGCACTGAGAATGCCGACCATGGCCTGGTTGCCGCTGGCCAGGAGGATCCGCCGGTGAAAGTCGAAATCCAGCCGGGCGGCAGCCTCGAAGTCCCCGGCGAGCAGCTCGGCACGCATGGCGTCGACATTGTCCTGCAGGATATCCAGCTCATCCGCCGTCAGCGTGACCGCCGCCAGCCCGGCGGCAAACCCTTCGAGGGCATAGCGCAACTGGAAAATGTCCTCGGCCGAAGCCTGGGCCGCGAACGGCCAGGCCAGCCCGCTGCCGGACGGCGCCTGCCCCTGCGCCTGGACGAACACCCCCTTGCCCGGCTGCACGCTGATCACCCCCAGCGCACTCAGGGACGACAGTGCCTCGCGTAGCGACGCCCGGCTGATCCCCAGGCGCTGCGCCAGGTCACGCTGCGAGGGCAGGGCGTCGCCCGGGCCGTAGCCCTCCTCGCTGATCAATTTACGAATGGCTTGCAGCGCCACTTCAGGTACGGCGCGGGAAATCGAGTTCATGGTGCCCAGGCTGGAAGGTCCGATAAAGCGCTAGTTGTAAAGCTATTACAGGCGGGCGGCAAGTCACGCCCAGCACTGGTTCGCGCCCCATGACCCATGCGCGATAACGGTGCGAAAAGAATAGCAACTGTTCAGACCAGTAAGACCATGAAAACCCTGACGAGGCCCGGAATACAGGGCTTTTCGCACGGTATGGCATGGGCTGTGCAATGCATATCGAACCGTAACCCTCCCCTTTTCGCATTCGGAGATCCGCCATGACCAAAGGCTTCAACGCCCTGCTCGCCGCCCTCTTCGCCAGCCTGATGCTGGGCCAGGCAGTCGCCCATGCCAATGGCCTGGACGATGTCGTCGCCCGTGGCACACTCAAGGTCGCCGTGCCTCAGGACTTCCCGCCCTTCGGCTCGGTCGGGCCGGACATGAAACCCCGCGGCCTGGACATCGACACCGCGAAACTGCTGGCCGACCAGCTCAAGGTCAAGCTGGAACTGACCCCGGTCAACAGCACCAACCGCATCCCGTTCCTCACCACCGGCAAGGTCGACCTGGTGATCTCCAGCCTCGGCAAGAACGCCGAGCGGGAAAAGGTCATCGACTTCTCCCGGGCCTACGCGCCCTTCTACCTCGCGGTGTTCGGCCCGCCCGAAGCCGCGATCAATGGCCTGGATGACCTCAAGGGCAAGACCATCAGCGTCACCCGTGGCGCCATCGAGGATATCGAACTGACCGCCGTGGCGCCCCAGGGCGTGACGATCAAGCGCTTCGAGGACAACAACTCGACCATCGCCGCCTACCTCGCCGGCCAGGTCGACCTGATCGCCAGCGGCAACGTGGTGATGGTGGCCATTTCCGAACGCAACCCGAAACGGGTGCCGGCGATGAAGGTGAAGCTCAAGGACTCCCCGGTCTATGTCGGCGTGAACAAGAACGAGCCGGCCTTGCTGGACAAGGTGAACCAGATCCTGAGCGCCGCCAAGGCCGATGGCAGCCTGGACAGGAACGCCCAGCAATGGCTCAAGCAACCGTTGCCCGCCGATCTCTGATCCGGTTTTCCCGAGGCCCGCTCCATGGCTTATCAGTTCGACTTTCTGCCGGTGTTGCACAACGCCGACCTGCTGCTGCGCGGCGCCCTGTTCACGCTGGAGCTGACTGCCATCGGCACCCTGCTGGGAGTCGGTCTCGGCATTCTCGGCGCAGCCGTGCGTGCCTGGAAGATCCAGCCGTTCTCGGCCCTGTTCGGGGTGTATGTGGAACTGATCCGCAACACGCCGTTCCTGGTGCAACTGTTCTTCATCTTCTTCGGCCTGCCGTCCCTGGGACTGCAGATTTCCGAGTGGCAGGCGGCGGTGCTGGCGATGGTGATCAACCTCGGCGCCTACAGCACCGAGATCATCCGCGCCGGCATCGAGGCGATTCCCCGCGGGCAGCTGGAAGCCGCCGCGGCCCTGGCCATGAGCCGCTTCGAGGCCTTCCGCCATGTGGTCTTGCGCCCGGCGCTGGGCAAGGTCTGGCCGGCCCTGAGCAGCCAGATCATCATCGTCATGCTTGGCTCGGCGGTGTGCTCGCAGATCGCCACCGAGGAATTGAGCTTCGCCGCCAACTTCATCCAGTCGCGCAACTTCCGCGCCTTTGAAACCTATGCCCTGACCACCCTGATCTACCTGGGCATGGCCCTGCTGATCCGCCAGTTGCTCAACTGGCTGGGACGGCGCTACCTGGCGAGGAGTCGCTGATGGATTTCACGTTCTGGGACATCCTCAACAACCTGCTGAGCGGATTGCAGTGGACCCTGGTGCTGTCGCTGGTGGCCTTCCTCGGCGGCGGCCTGCTCGGCCTGCTGGTGATGGTGCTGCGCATTGCCGAAAAGCCCCTGCTGCGCGGCCTGGCCCGCGCCTATATCGAACTGTTCCAGGGCACGCCGCTGCTGATGCAGCTGTTCATGGTGTTTTTCGGCGTGGCCCTGCTCGGGGTGGACATCTCGCCCTGGCTGGCGGCCGCCATCGCCCTGACCCTGTTCACCGGCGCCTATCTGGCGGAGATCTGGCGCGGCTGCGTCGAATCCATCGCCCGCGGCCAGTGGGAGGCCTCGGCCAGCCTGGCGCTCAACCGCTACGAACAACTGCGCCACGTGATCCTGCCGCAGGCACTGCGCATCGCCATCGCACCGACCGTGGGCTTTTCGGTGCAGGTGATCAAGGGCACCGCGGTGACCTCGATCATCGGCTTCACCGAACTGACCAAGACCGGCGGCATGCTCGCCAACGCCACCTTCGAACCCTTCATGGTCTACGGCCTGGTGGCCGTCGGCTATTTCCTCCTCTGCTACCCCTTGTCCCTCAGTGCGCGCTACCTGGAAAGGAGACTGCATGTCGCTTCTTAGAATTTCCGCCCTGCACAAGTACTACGGCGACCATCATGTGCTCAAGGGCATCGACCTGAGTGTCGAGCAAGGCCAGGTGGTGGCGATTATCGGCCGCAGCGGCTCGGGCAAGAGCACCCTGCTGCGCACCCTCAACGGCCTGGAATCGATCAACGACGGCGTGATCGAGGTCGACGGCGAATACCTCGATGCGGCCCGTGCCGACCTGCGCAGCCTACGGCAGAAGGTCGGCATGGTGTTCCAGCAGTTCAACCTGTTCCCGCACCTGAGTGTGGGCGAAAACGTCATGCTCGCCCCGCAGGTGGTACAGAAGGTTCCCAAAGCCAAGGCGGCCGAACTCGCACGGCAGATGCTCGAACGGGTCGGCCTGGGCGACAAGTTCGATGCCTTCCCGGATCGTCTCTCCGGCGGCCAGCAACAGCGGGTGGCGATTGCCCGGGCCCTGGCGATGTCGCCGAAAGTGCTGCTGTGCGACGAGATCACCTCGGCGCTGGACCCGGAGCTGGTCAATGAAGTGCTCAGCGTGGTGCGCCAATTGGCGAGGGACGGCATGACCCTGATCATGGTCACCCATGAAATGCGCTTCGCCCGGGAAGTCGGCGACAAACTGGTGTTCATGCACCAGGGCAAGGTTCATGAGGTCGGTGACCCCAAGGTGCTGTTCGCCAATCCGCAGACCGCGGAGCTGGCGAACTTCATCGGCAGCGTGGAAGCCCCCGCCTGAGACCGCTCATTCGCCCGGCACCAGTTCGAAACGCCCGCGGCCTTGGATTTCAGTCTCGTCGCCGACTCGGCTCATGGCCAGGGGCAGGCGCGGTTCGACCTCGACCTGCGCCGAGAAAAACCGCCCCTTGGCCGGCAGCCCTTGCGCCAGCACTCGCACAGTCCGGCCTGGGGCCATCAGCCAATCGGCCCCGTGCTCTTCCGGGCGGCCCTCCACCGCCAGGCTGACGGGCTCGCCATCCAGCCGGGCGTTGCCCAGGCCGACGGTGAAGTAGCCCCGAGCCAGACGGTAGGCCTGCGGCCCCGCCGCGGCCCCTTCGAAACGCAACAGCATGGCCGTGGACCGGGGGCAGACGATCGTCAGGCTCAGTCGGCGAAGACCCAGCGACAACTCGGACTGCCCGGGCTGGATTGGCAGACTCCCCAGGCGCAGCGAGCCGAGATCAATCTGCGCCTGGCTCAGGGACAACGTGCAGTCATGGGCGGCAACGGGTAACGAACACAAGGCAAGAGCAAGGCAACAACGGCGCAGGATGCTGCTGGCGCAAGAAGTCATGACGGTGTCCTCTGGATCAGATCGCCCGGCAAACCGCCGTGGCCGTTTCGTAGGGCCTGTCGTTGTCGACGGCTTCGGCCAGTTCGACAGTCAGGACGCAGTGGGTATGCTCGGCCAGGCGGATACTCAGTCGCTGCCCAGCCTCGGCATCATTCAGGAAAACCATGCCTTCGCCGACGACCGTGGTGAGCAGCCCGCCCTCGACGCTGGACACCAATGCTCCCTGACGCAGCGGTTCGGCATTTTCGTCGGTGACCTTGAGCAGCAGCCGGCGGGCACTGACCACCGAGAAATCAACCCGGTTGAACGACCCGCGCCCGGCCTCCAGACGCTTCACCCCATTGATCAGGTCGACACGCCGCGGCAACGAGCGGCTGTCGACTTCCACCTGGCTCTCCCGATAGGCCGACAGGCCGGGCAGCACCGCCTGCCCGCTGAAATCGGTCCAGACCGGGCCTTGCGGCGTGGCCAGGCGGATGCCGGACAGCTCACCCACCGAGGCCACCCCGAAGGTTTCCTGGATGGCGTAGGGCGAGAACGTCAGCCCTCCCCCATGCAGGGCGACGCCTCCGGACAACTGCCCGCTGTAACGGGTGCCGGAAGGGTTGCGCGTCGCCCCCAGCCCTACCTGGGTGTAGCGCGGCAGCAGACTGAGGTTGGCCCTGGTGAGCTGCTGCCGGTTGTCGAGATCGCGCTCCAGCCCCAGGTCGTAGCTCAGGGTGTCGCTGACCCGCTCACGGTAATCGCCACCGACATTGAGCCGGTCGCCGCGACGACTGACGTAGGAACCAATCCGCCGATCCCCACCCAACGGGATGCTGACGCCCAGGCGCATCCCCAGCCCCGGGTCCGACGCATGACGCCCCTCGCGTGGCCCGACACTGGAGTCGACGCTCAGGTTGACGCTGGCATACCGGTAGTCCCTGCTCCAGAGCCCATGCAGGCGCTGGGACGAACGCCCATCGAACATCAGGTTGCGCGAGTAGCCCAGGCTGAAACCGCCCAGTTGCGCATCCGACCAGCCGAGTGCAGTGGTGTACTGTCGCCTGAGGCGCAGGCTGGAATCATTATTGCGATCTGCACTGTGCACCTCGAACAGATCGCGATAACCGGCAGTGCGCAGGGTAGCACTCAGGCTCAGGTCGATATCCGCCACGAATGGGCTGCTCAGCGAGAGGCTGTCCTGCCGCCCTGTCAGGGAGTGCCGGGTCGTCTGGGACAGGGTGCTGCGCAAACCCAGGCCGACCCGCTCCCAGACTCGGCTGTCGAACGCCCAACCGGTGGCACGATAGTCGTCGCTGGCCAACAGCCCGCTGCTCAACGAGCCGAATCGGCCTAGCCCCCAGGTGCCGCTACCGGTCGCCAGCAATGGCTCATCCGCACCGTCGCCATCGCCCTCACGCAGCCGCCCCAGGGCCAGGTGGTAACCCGGCGGGACCGACGCGGCCCCCGGGAAGGATGCCGCAGGTACGACAAAACGCTGTTCGCCGCCCGTCTCGCCGATGACCCGGACCTCCAGGTCGACGCTGTCGCCGAGCAACGGCAGACCGGCCAGGCTGAAGGGTCCCTGGGGGACCAGGGTGGTATGGATCAATACGCCGGACTGGCGAACCTCCACGCGCGAGGAATCGAACGCCACGCCCCGGACCACCACGCCATGCCCGGCCCGACCCACCAACGAACCGCCGGGCATGAACTGCACACCGGAGAGTGGGACACCGGCGAATATCGGCCCTGCACTGCTGATCTGGCCGGCCTGGAACGTTGTCTGCCAGGCGTTCAGGTCCCGTTGCGCGTAGGCATACAGATGCTCCGTTTGCCGTTTCCCATCGTGGGCGACATGCAACTGGCGACTGCGCACGACCCAGTCGCCTGCATTGAACCCCGCCTCGGTCGCCGCCGAAAGAAAACGTTCGGTCCGCTGCTGCGAACGGGTGTCGACCGCCAACACCTCGTAATTGAGCAAGGCCGCCGTACCGCCACGGCTGTAGGCACCCTCGTCGAGCCGCTGGCCGCGCAGGGCCTGGGTCGGCACCAGCAGGGCCACCTCCTCGCGACGGGGTCGCAGGGAAACCCGGGTCTGCGGATATGCCTGCAAGAAGTCATGGCAGTCCTGGTCAAGTACCCTGCCGGCAGTGGTGGCGATCGGCTTCAAGCCGGCCTTGTCCAGCAACGCCGTGGTGAAACACAACTGGCCCTCCTGGTCGAAATGGAGCTTGGCAAGGCCCAGCGAATCGCCGTTGAGCTCCAGATTCACCACCTGCTGCCCTTCGCGAAAGCGCGGTGCCAGGCGAAAATAATCAGCAACTGCGGGATCGATGCCGCGTCCGGAGAGCACCGACAAGTCGAACTCCACCTCGGCGGCCTCCTCCTTCTTCTGGGCCGAGACAGGCTCGCCAAACCCCAGCAAGACCAGCCCCAGCCCCCTGATCAGCCACTGGGCCGACCTGGAAATCGGCAGGCATCGGCCATGGCCCTCACCGGCTCGTCGCTCAGGCGTTCTCATGCAAGCATCACAGTGCTTCGGCAAGAATCGGTGCTTCGTAGCTGGCTACCGCAAATCCGTAGACCGTTGCCGGCTGCAGAGTGACCGACGTACTCCTCGGCAGCGCCGGGTCCATTTCGATCTCAAGCACCTCCCCCGGCAGCACGTAACTGCGGCCCAGCATCACGCTGGTCTTGTGCGGGTTGAGCTGGAGCTCCGGCGCCAGGCGCACGACATAAGGGCTGTCATTACGTACCAGCAGCCTGGATCCGCGCTGGTGCCACGTCAACGCCTTCCAGGGCTCGCCATTACGTGCCAAGCCTCTGGGATGCAGGATCAGCGGCAGGTTCTGGCGCAGGTTGATACCTACCGTGGCGCCGTCCGCGGACTTGCGCTGCGGTATGCCCTCGAAGGTGACCCGCTTCAGGCGCTGGGTCTTGAGCGGTTGGTCGTTGATGGCAAGAAAGGTCACCACCTGCGTCTCGCCGCCGTCGAGCCGGGAGACCGGCTGCGCCACCACCACCAGCGCCTCAAGGTCCTCGGGAATGGACTCGATGGCCGAATTCAGCAGGACCGTGCCGCTCTCGGTATTGCGCACATGGATACTGGCCTGACCCTCCTCCTCATGGAGAATGACCACCGTGGTTTCCGGTTGCACACCATCGGCCCGGGCGTTCCCCCATAACACACCCAGAAGAAAGAACAACGCACCGGCAAAATAGGGCATACGAGGCATGGTCTCCAAGTGACACGCTCCCTGGCGAACATATATTAAGATCCGTTTGATACAGACATGACGAGATGGCCGGCACACACTTGCGTGCCGGCTTCTTCTCTACTGGTTAGTTGCCATTTGAATCCAAGTTATTCAGAGATAGCGCAGTTCCAGGGTTGCCGAACCGTCCAGGCTTACTGCTTCTTTTATATCAAGCTCGGAAGTCTTGTTGATGACCGCCTGAACTTCCAGTACGCCACTGACCCGTTCCACCGAAGCGGGATGAGTGGCCATGAAACCACTCCAGGACATGATGTTCTGATACTGGCCCAGGGCACCGTCGCCACGCTTCCAGTTCAGTCCGTTGTTACCCGACACTATGGTGTTGACCAACGGGAAGTTGGCCAAGGACTTCTTGATGATCAACGCATAGCCGCCGATCCGCTGGCCACCCGACGTCGTGCCCAGGCCATAGTTGTAGATGTCGTCGTAGCCCGGATTGATGGACGCCTGCACGATACCCGGGACCTTGCTGCCGGCGCGGTTGTCGATGGTCTTCACGCCCACCCGGGTGCCACCCTCGCACTTGACCAGGAACGGCACGCTCTTGGCCTCCAGGCGCGTATAGTTGTCCGGTTTCAGGGAGCCGCCATCAATCTTCTTGTAGTCGACAATACCGCCGTTCTGCAGGGTCAACGTGCAAGCCGGCGGGATGATCGTGCCTGTCACCAGCAGGTCAGCGGCACTGGCATAACCTCCGACTGCAACCAGCAGGGCGCCGAGCGTCAACTTGGATAACAACTTCATTTTCCCCCTCCATGTCATTCTGTTTTTAGCGGGCATGAGTTATTCAAGGCCGTCTGTTTTAACCGAAACCCCACTGCACCCAGGACACTTCAGTCTCTACAGCCAGCAACAATTAAATAACTGACACCAAGGCAAGATTGCCGGGCGCTAGTTTCCCTATTGATCCACGCCAGAAAAACCGGAGCGTTCGCAATCGGTTAGTTGAATAAAGAACAGGCGGAATCGGATGCCTTGGATATCGGTGTCACCTTGACCATGCCAAACAAGTAATGAATGTGACATATTCATGTAGGAAAATTGACGCAATGATGTTCCACCCACCCCGCAACCGACCCTGACCGGCTGCTCCCGGGCGCCCTACGTTGGCGTCAGAGCCTGATCGTGGCACGATGGAGGGGTTATCGACCGAGATCCTTCAACCATGCCCCATTCCCAAGCCAAGAATCTTTCCCTGATCGCCGCTATCGACCTGGGCTCGAACAGCTTCCACATGGTCGTGGCCAAGGCCCAGAACGGTGAAATCCGGATCATGGAGCGGCTCGGCGAAAAGGTTCAGCTGGCCGCCGGCATCGATGAAGAGCGCAAACTCAGCGAAGAATCGATGCAACGCGGGCTCGACTGCCTGAAGCGCTTCGCCCAACTGATCAACGGCATGCCCCTGGGCGCCGTACGGATCGTCGGCACCAACGCCCTGCGCGAGGCACGCAACCGCGCCGAATTCATCCACCGCGCCGAAAAGATTCTCGGCCACCCGGTGGAGGTCATCTCCGGTCGCGAAGAGGCCCGCCTGATCTACCTCGGCGTCTCCCACACCCTCGCCGACACCCCGGGCAAGCGCCTGGTCGCCGACATCGGCGGCGGCAGTACCGAATTCATCATCGGCCAACGCTTCGAACCGCTGCTGCGCGAAAGCCTGCAGATGGGTTGCGTCAGCTACACCCAGCGCTACTTCCGCGACGGCAAGATCACCCCGGCCCGCTACGCCCAGGCCTACACCGCGGCGCGCCTGGAGATCATGAGCATCGAACACGCCCTGCACCGCCTGACCTGGGACGAGGCGATCGGTTCGTCCGGGACCATCCGCGCCATCGGCCTGGCCCTCAAGGCCGGTGGCCAGGGCAACGGCGAGGTGAATGCCGAAGGCCTGGCCTGGCTCAAGCGCAAGCTGTTCAAGCTCGGCGAAATCGAGAAGATCGATTTCGAAGGGATCAAGCCGGACCGCCGCGCCATCTTCCCTGCCGGCCTGGCGATTCTCGAAGCGATCTTCGACTCCCTCGACCTGCAGCGCATGGACCACTGCGACGGCGCCCTGCGCGAAGGCGTGCTCTATGACCTGCTGGGCCGCCACCACCATGAAGACGTGCGCGAACGCACCCTCACCTCGCTGATGGAGCGTTACCACGTCGACCAGGAACAGGTGGTGCGCGTCGAGCGCAAGGCACTGCATGCCTTCGACCAGGTGGCCAAGGACTGGGAGCTGGAAGACGGCGTCTGGCGCGAGCTGCTCAGTTGGGCAGCCAAGGTCCACGAAGTCGGCCTGGACATCGCCCACTACCAGTACCACAAGCACGGTGCCTACCTGATCGAGCACTCCGACCTGGCCGGTTTCTCCCGGGAAGACCAGCAGATGCTCGCGCTACTGGTTCGCGGGCATCGTCGCAACATTCCCAAGGACAAGTTCGCCGAGTTCGGCGACGACGGCATCAAGCTGATTCGCCTGTGCGTGCTGCTGCGCTTCGCGATCCTGTTCCATCACATCCGCGGCACCCAGGAAATGCCGCAGGTCGCCTTGCGCGCCGACGGCGATACCCTGGATGTGGTGTTCCCCAAGGGCTGGCTGGAGCAGAACCAGCTGACTCAGGCCGACTTCGCCCTGGAGGCGGAGTGGCTGACCCGAGTCAGCATCACCCTCAACGTACGCTGAGGACCGGGCTGCTCAGACGATCGAGCAGGGTCGTCTGGGCACTGCGCGGGTTCTGGTTGCCGGTTGGCGTGTTACGGATGTAGCGACCGTCCGACTGCAGGCTCCAGCTGTGGGTGTTATCGGTGAGATAGCTTTCCAGCTCTTTCTTGACCCGCAGGATCAGCTTCTTGCCCTCGACCGGGAAGCAGGTCTCGACCCGCTTGTCGAGGTTACGCTCCATCCAGTCGGCACTGGACAGGAACAGCTGCTCCTCGCCGCCGTTGAGGAAGTAGAACACCCGGGTGTGCTCCAGGAAGCGACCGATGATCGAACGCACATGGATATTGTGCGAAACCCCGGCGATACCCGGACGCAGGCAGCACATGCCTCGCACCACCAGGTCGATGCGCACGCCGCACTGGCTGGCCTTGTACAACGCACGGATGATCTTCGGATCGGTCAGCGAGTTGAACTTGGCAATGATGTGCGCCGGCTTGCCATCGATGGCGAACTGGGTCTCCCGGGCAATCATGTCGAGCATGCCCTTCTTCAGGGTGAACGGCGCATGCAGCAGCTTCTTCATGCGTAGCGTCTTGCCCATGCCGATCAGTTGGCTGAACAGTTTGCCAACGTCTTCGCACAGGGCGTCGTCGGAAGTCAGCAGGCTGTAGTCGGTATACAGGCGGGCGTTGCCGGCGTGGTAGTTACCGGTGCCCAGGTGGGCGTAACGAACGATCTCGCCAGCCTCGCGGCGCAGGATCAGCATCATCTTGGCGTGGGTCTTGAAGCCGACCACACCGTAGATCACCACCGCACCGGCCGCCTGCAGACGGCTGGCCAGTTGCAGGTTGGACTCTTCATCGAAACGCGCCCGCAACTCGATCACCGCGGTGACCTCCTTGCCGTTGCGCGCCGCGTCCACCAGGGCGTCGACGATCTCCGAGTTGGCACCGCTGCGGTACAGGGTCTGGCGCACGGCCAGGACATGCGGGTCCTTGGCGGCCTGGCGCAGCAGGTCGACCACCGGGGTAAAGGACTCGAACGGATGCAACAGCAGGATGTCCTGCTTGCTGATCACGCTGAAAATGTTCTCGCTGTTCTGCAGCAGTTTCGGGATCTGCGGGGTGAACGGCGTGTATTGCAGCTCCGGATGGCTGTCCAGGCCGGTGATGCTGAACAGGCGGGTCAGGTTCACCGGACCGTTGACCTGGTACAGCTCGTTCTCGGACAGGTTGAACTGCTTGAGCAGGTAGTCCGACAGGTGTTTCGGGCAGGTGTCGGCCACTTCCAGGCGTACGGCATCGCCGTAACGACGGGAGAACAGTTCGCCGCGCAGGGCGCGGGCCAGGTCCTCGACATCCTCGGAGTCCAGCGCCAGGTCGGCGTTGCGGGTCAGGCGGAACTGGTAGCAGCCCTTGACCTTCATGCCCTGGAACAGGTCATCGGCGTGCGCATGGATCATCGACGACAGGAATACATAGTTGTCGCCAGGGCCACCGACGTCTTCCGGGACCTTGATGATCCGCGGCAGCAGGCGCGGTGCCGGAATGATCGCCAGACCGGAGTCGCGGCCAAAGGCATCGATACCCTCGAGCTCGACGATGAAGTTCAGGCTCTTGTTCACCAGCAACGGGAAGGGGTGCGTCGGGTCGAGGCCGATCGGGGTGATGATCGGCGCGATCTCGTCGCGGAAATAGCGGCGGACCCAGGTCTTGAGCTTGGTGGTCCAGTAGCGCCGACGGATGAAGCGGACCTGGTGCTTCTCCAGCTCCGGCAACAGGATGTCGTTGAGGATCGCGTACTGGCGATCGACCTGGCCGTGGACCAGCTCACTGATGCGTGCCAGCGCCTGGTGCGGCTGCAGGCCGTCGGCGCCGGCCTGTTCGCGGGCGAAGGTGATCTGCTTCTTCAGCCCGGCGACACGGATCTCGAAGAACTCATCGAGGTTGCTGGAGAAGATCAGCAGGAACTTGAGCCGCTCCAGCAACGGATAGGACTCGTCCAGCGCCTGCTCCAGCACGCGGATGTTGAACTGCAGCTGCGACAGCTCGCGGTGGATGTAGAGACTGCTGTCATCCAGGTTCGGGATCGCCACCACCGACGGCACCGCCACATGCGGCGCCTCGGCCACCACCGGCGCCGGTTCCAGTTCCGGCGGGGTTTCGACGATCTGCTCGACCACCGGTTGAGCTTCTTTTACTTCAACTTCGCTGAGTCCTTCGGTATTCATCGAGTGTTCCTGTGAGGGCTATTTTTGCTCTCGTAGCAATTGAGCGGCACGAACGGCAAAGTAAGTCAGGATGCCATCGGCACCGGCACGTTTAAAGGCGGTCAGGGATTCGAGAATGACCCCTTCACTCAACCAGCCATTCTGGATCGCCGCCATGTGCATGGCGTATTCACCGCTGACCTGATAGACAAAGGTCGGCACCTTGAATTCATTCTTGACCCGGTAAAGGATGTCCAGGTACGGCATGCCCGGCTTGACCATGACCATGTCGGCGCCTTCGGCGAGGTCCGCAGCCACTTCATGCAGGGCTTCGTCGCCGTTGGCCGGGTCCATCTGGTACGAAGCCTTGTTCGCCTTGCCCAGGTTCGAGGCCGAACCGACCGCATCGCGGAACGGGCCATAGTAGGCGCTGGCGTATTTCGCCGAGTAGGCCATGATCCGCACGTTGACGTGACCGGCCAGCTCCAGCGCCTCGCGAATCGCCTGGACCCGACCGTCCATCATGTCCGAGGGTGCCACCACCTGGGCACCGGCCTCGGCGTGGGACAGCGCCTGGCGCACCAGAGCGTCGACGGTGATGTCGTTCTGAACATAGCCTTCCTCGTCGAGGATACCGTCCTGGCCGTGGGTCGTGAACGGGTCCAGGGCCACATCGGTAATCACCCCCAGTTCGGGGAAGCGCTCCCGCAACGCGCGGGTGGCGCGCTGGGCGATGCCTTGCGGGTTCCAGGCCTCGCTGGCATCCAGCGACTTGAGCCCGGCCGGCGTCACCGGGAACAGTGCCAGGGCGGGAATCCCCAGTTCGACCCACTTCGCCGCCTCTTCGAGCAGCAGATCGATGGTCAGGCGCTCGACCCCCGGCATCGACGCCACCGTCTCGCGACGGTTCTCACCATCGAGCACGAATACCGGCAGGATCAGGTCGTCGACTGTCAGAACATTCTCGCGCACCAGGCGTCGGGAAAAGTCGTCGCGACGATTGCGGCGCAGGCGGGTGGCGGGAAACAGGCGATTGGCGGGGGTAAAGCTCACGGCAGACTCCTGAGCCCGCGCGGGCGGGCGAGCATGGCAGTTATAAGCGGCCATTATGACGAAGGAATGACAGTTGTGCTTACTCCTGCGACCGGGCGCCGCAGTCGCGACTTTTGTAGGAAATGTTAACGTCGAGACACATTTGGACACTTTCCTCTCTGTCGTCGAAGGGTTAGGCTGCGCGTTCATTTCGCCAGCATCCAGACAATGCTCCAACAATTTCTGCAGGATTTCGGCTACTTCGCCCTGTTTCTCGGAACGTTCTTCGAAGGCGAGACCATTCTGGTACTCGCAGGCTTCCTGGCGTTTCGCGGATACATGGACATCAACCTGGTGGTTATCGTGGCGTTCTTCGGCAGCTATGCCGGCGACCAGCTGTGGTACTTCCTGGGGCGCAAGCATGGCCGCAAGTTGCTGGCGCGCAAGCCGCGCTGGCAGTCGATGGGTGACCGGGCCCTGGAACATATCCGCCGCCATCCGGACATCTGGGTATTGAGCTTCCGTTTCGTCTACGGCCTGCGCACGGTGATGCCGGTGGCGATCGGCCTGTCAGGTTATCCACCGGGGCGCTACCTGCTGCTCAACGGCATCGGCGCGGCCATCTGGGCCGCGGCCCTGGCGGCGGCGGCCTATCACTTCGGGGCGATCCTCGAAGGCATGCTCGGCAGCGTGAAGAAGTACGAGCTGTGGGTGCTCGGCGGCCTGCTGCTGGTCGGCCTGGTCCTCTGGAGCTGGCGGCGCTTCAAGAGCGCCCGCCTGGCCCGCAGGGCCGAGGCCGAACAGTCCCTGGCCGGCCCTACGAACCCGCCAGCCGAATGACCCGCCCCCTGCTGCAGTAGAGCCCGATCAAGCTCAGCAGGCTGTAGCTGAGCAGGCCGATCCAGCCCAACGGGCTGGCCGGCCACAGCCCGACCAGCGGCGCCAGCCAGGCCAACGGCACATTCAGCAGCAGCCGCGTCACCTCCAGCTTCAACGCCCATGGCCGGTTCTCCAGGCCCGCCCCGAGTACGAACAGCCCCAGCAGCATCGCCGCCCAGCCGAGCACCAGCGCCGCCTGGGGCAGTTTCTCGGCGAAGTTCATCAGGTAGCTGCCCAGCGCCACGTACACCGCGAACTGCAAGGCGATATAGACCTGCTGACGTGGCTCCAGCGGCACCTCGAACTTGCGAAAGTGCGCCAGGTCATGCTTCGCCATCGGGTACTTCGCCGCGACGTCCGCCGGGCGCCAGCCGGTGGGCATGAACCAGATACGCAGCTTGTCCCGGTAGCGCTCGGCACGCCGGGCGTCAGCGGCCAGTTGCGCGTAGAACTGCAGGTTGGCCCACAGCGGGTTCCAGCTGGCCAGCGGCGTGGTCACCCCGAACACCACCGGCTCGGCGTCGTCCTCCTCCTGGAAGGTGCCGAACAGCCGGTCCCAGAGAATGAACACGCCGCCGTAGTTGCGATCCATATAGAGAGGGTTCTGCGCATGATGCGCGCGATGGTTGGACGGCGTGACGAAGAACCACTCGTACCAGCCGAGCTTGGGAATGTGCCGGGTGTGCACCCAGAACTGGTAGAGCAGGTTCAGCGCCGCCACGGTGATGAACACCGACAGTGGCACACCGAGCACCGCCAGCGGCAGGTAGAAGATCCAGCTCAGCAGGAAGCCCGTGCTGGTCTGGCGCAGGGCGGTGGACAGGTTGTAGTCCTCGCTCTGGTGATGCACCGAATGCGCGGCCCAGAGAATATTGCGCTCATGGCCCATGCGATGCAGCCAGTAGTAGCAGAAGTCGTAGACCACGAAGGCCATGACCCAGACCCACGGGCTGTCGGCCGGCAGATCGAACAGCGCCAGGTGGTCGAGGGCCACGGCGTAGGTCACCAGGCCGACGCCCTTGGTCAGCAGGCCGGTGGTGGTCGACAGCACGCCGGTGCTGAGGCTGTTGATCGCGTCGGCCACCCGATAGTTGCGGGTACCGCGGCGATAGTCGGTCAGCAGCTCGACGATGATCAGTACGACGAAAAACGGAATCGCATAAGGAATGAGGTCCATGGCGCTACCCAAGAGGAACGATTGGCCCAAGATTAGGTGTAGTCGCTGCAAATTCCGCTGACAATGAATGCCAGATTGGTAGACATTTAACGCCAGACATCGGGAGATCCAACATGACCAGGAAAATCGCGGTAATCCTATCCGGCTGTGGCGTCTACGACGGCGCCGAGATCCACGAAAGCGTGCTGACCCTGCTGCGCCTGGACCAGCGTGGCGCCCAGGTGCAGTGCTTCGCCCCGAACATCGCACAGATGCAGGTGATAAACCACCTGACCGGCGAGGAAATGCCCGAGTCGCGCAATGTGCTGGTGGAGTCGGCACGCATCGCCCGCGGCCAGGTCCGCGACCTGCGCGAGGCCGATGTGCGGGAATTCGACGGGCTGATCGTGCCGGGCGGCTTCGGCGCGGCGAAGAACCTCTCCAATTTTGCCATCGAAGGCGCCGGCTGCAGCGTGCAGGCCGAAGTCCTGGCGCTGGCCGAAGCCTTCGCCGAGGCCGGCAAGCCGGTGGGGCTGATCTGCATCACCCCGGCGCTGGCGGCGAAGATCTACGGCCCGGGCGTGACCTGCACCATCGGCAACGACGCCGACACCGCCGCGGCCCTGGGCCGCATGGGCGCCAACCACCAGGAGTGCGCGGTGGATGAAATTGTCGAGGACAAGGCCCGCAAGCTGGTCACGACCCCCGCCTACATGCTCGCCCGGTCGATTGGCGAAGCGGCGGCGGGGATCAACAAGCTGGTGGACCGGGTGCTGGAACTGGCCCAGGAAGGTTAGGTGGCGCGAGCGAGCCGGGTCAGGATCCGATCCAGCGAATTGGCGAACGCCTGCTTCTCGCGCTCGCCATAGGGCGCCTGGCCACCGCCGACCTGCCCCTGCTCGCGCAGATCGGTGAACAGGTTGCGCACCGCCAGCCGCTCGCCCATGTTCTGCTCGTCGAACGGCTTGCCCCGGGGATCGAGTGCCGCCACGCCCTTTTTCACCAGGCGATCGGCCAGCGGTACGTCGCTGCAGATCACCAGTTCCCCCGTCACCGCATGCTCCACCAGATAGTCATCGGCGGCATCCGGCCCGCTGGGCACCACGATCAGCCGCACGCAGGCGAAGGGTGGCCGGGGCTGCGGTTGCCCCGCCACCAGCACCACCTCGAACTGCCGCTTGAGGGCGAACTTCACCACCAGGTCACGGGCGATCCGTGGGCAAGCGTCGGCATCGATCCACACGCGCATGCTCAGGACGCCTGCAACTGGCGCTTCTCCGCCAGCCGGCTACGGCCGTAGAGCACGATGATCGCCAGCAACGCGACGACCTGGGCACCCAACGAGTAGGCGTCGGCGTGAATGCCCAGCCACTCGAAGTCGAAGAATGCCACCGGCCGCGTACCGAAGATCCCGGCCTCCTGCAGTGCCTTGACGCCGTGGCCGGCGAACACCACCGACAGGGCGCAGAGCAACCCGGCATTGATGCCGAAGAACAGCGCCAGCGGCAATTTCGCCGAACCGCGCAGGATCACCCAGGCCAGGCCCACCAGCAGCACCAGCGCCGTCGCCCCGCCGGCCAGCACCGCGCTGTGCCCGGCAGGGCCGGCCTGCAGCCAGAGGGTTTCGTAGAAGAGGATCACTTCGAACAGTTCACGATACACCGAGAAGAACGCCAGCACGGCGAAACCGAAACGACCGCCGCCACCGACCAGGCTGCTCTTGATGTAGTCCTGCCACGCCGCGGCATGCCGGCGATCGTGCATCCACACACCGAGCCAGAGCACCATCACACTGGCGAACAGCGCGGTGCAGCCTTCGAGCAGTTCGCGCTGGGAGCCGCTGACGTCGATCACGTAGGCCGCCAGTGCCCAGGTGCCAGCCCCCGCCAGCAGGGCCAGGCCCCAGCCGATGTTGACGCTGCGCACCGCCGATTGCTGGCCGGTGTTGCGCAGGAACGCCAGGATCGCCGCCAGCACCAGGATCGCCTCAAGGCCTTCGCGCAACAGGATCAGCAGGCCGGAGATGAAGCTCAGCGACTGGCTCAGGCCATCGTTGCCGAGCAGACCGGCAGACGTCTTGAGCTTGTCCTTGGCGAACGCCAGGCGTTGTTCGACCTGCTCCACCGGCAGGCCGTCCTGCAGGGACTGCCGATAGGCCATCAGCGACTTCTCGGTGTCCTTGCGCACGTTGGCATCGACGTTGTCCAGGGAGCTTTCGACCAGTTCGAAGCCTTCCAGGTAGGCCGCCACGGACAGGTCGTAGGCCTGCTCGCGGTCGCCGGCACGGTAGGCGGCCAGGCTCTTGTCCAGGGTCGTCGCGGTGTAGTCGAGCAGTTGCGATGGCCCCCGCTTGACCTGCGGCGGCTGGGCCCGCTGGGCGCGGAACAGCGCCGCGGCCTCGTCGCCTTCGGCGGCCTGGATCTCGCTGGGCGTCTGGCGCGCCAGGTCGGCGATATTGTAGGTCTTGTCGGTCTGCGCAACCGGTGCGGCACTGAAGCTGGCGATGTAGGTCGCCAGGTCCCAGCGCTGGCGTTCGTCGAGCTGATCGGCGAACGACGGCATGTCCGTCCCTTCGACCCCCAGGGTCAGGGTGTTGTAGATGCCGTACAGGCTCAGGCGATCGAGTCGCGAGGCGTCACGCAGGTTGGCCGGCGGCGGCGTCATGCCGCTGCCCGCCGGGCCGTCGCCGGCCCCGCTTTCGCCATGGCAGACCGAACATTGCTGGGCATAGAGCGGCGCACCACGGGCCGGGTCCGGGGTAATGGCCGGAGCCTGGCTGACCTCATAGGTCACGGCCAGCCTGGCGCCCAGTTGGCGGGCCTGACGCGCCACCAGCGAGCCCTCCTGGCGTTCGCTGATGGCCTTGCGCAGGTCGGCAACGCCCTGCTCCAGCTCCGCCCTTTCGGCACGGGCCGGCAACGCGACGACCAGCTTCTGCAACGCGCTGAGGAACTCCAGTTGCTCGTGGTATTCGGTTTCGTCGATGACCTTGCCATCCGCCACCGTGGCCGGGTAGTCCGCGCCGATGTAATCGATCAGGTGCAGGGCCTGGGGAGCGCCTTCCACCGTATTCGCCAGCAGGCTGGAGCTGCATAGGACGAACATCGGCAGCATCAGCCAGGCCAGGAAACGCGTGGGAACAATCATTGAAACGACCTAAATGGAAATGCGAAGTAACATATTGTTCCCTCTCACCGCGCCTCACTCAAGCATTACGCGGTGCAAACAGACAAATAGCCGCTCCGAACGCCCGCCAGGAAGAGAGTCAAAACCACGGCCTGGCGCCTGCTCACTCCCTTGCCGCTCTGCCGCCTGATGGGCAGTTGCTCGATCTGCCGCGGGTATTCGCCAGCGGCTACGCGATTCACTCGTCCCCGGCGAAACCCTGAAGTTTCCTGCACGTGGGTAGGACACCCAGGCGCAGGCCACGACAGTTGCGCAATCACCCTACAACTCCCGGATCCGACCTGCGCAGACAGACGCGGACTCCTACGCGATCTTCCTCCCCCGACACGTCGACGCCACAACCCGCCCCCCTTTAACGTGGTCAGGCGCCGTCATCGCTCGACGCGGTAATGAGCCATCATTTTGGAACAAAAAAGCCATTACATAGCCAGCACTCGCCGCCTATAATGCCGCGCCGGCGTTATGGGCAAACGCAATAAAAGCTCCTCTTTTAATGAGGAATTGTTAGGGTAGCCTGCCCTGCCAATGGGTTCATCCAGCCAGACCCGCCCTCCGGCTGCTTTCACCATCAGGGAAGATGTCGCTCATGACACCCAGCACCCGCCTTCTTATCGCCCTTGGGGCCGTGACCCTGCTGTCCGGCTGCTCGGTGTTCCGCAACTACGACGGTGAGCTGGCGCAGACCAACCAGCAACTGGCCTCCGGCAATGTCGACGCGGCGCTGTCGCTGCTGGAGAAGAACAACACCGGCGAAGACCGTGACCTGCTGTACTACTTCGAGAAAGGCGAACTGCTGCGGGCCAAGGGCGACATCACCGGCAGCCAGCAGGCCTGGAACAGCGCCGACCAGGTCGTTGGCCAGTGGGAGGATGCGGTCAAGGTCGACTACGCCAGGTATGCCGCCCAGTTCGGCAGCTTCCTGGTCAACGACAAGGTCCGCCGCTACGAAGGCTACGACTACGAAAAGGTCATGCTGACCACCCAGATGGCGCTGAACTTCCTCGCCACCAACGACTTCGAGAGCGCCCGCACCGCGATCAAGAAGACCCACGAACGCGAAGCGGTGATCGCCGAATTACGCGACAAGGAATACCTCAAGCGCGAAGAGGAAGCCGACAAGCAAGGCATCAAGACCCAGTACAAGGACCTCAAGGGCTACCCGGTGGCCAGCCTGGACGCGCCCGAAGTGGTCAGCCTGAAAAACAGCTACCAGAGCGCCTTCAGCCACTACCTCGCCGGCTACATCTATGAAGCGCTGGGCGAGAAGGACCTGGCCGCGCCGGGCTATCGCCAGGCGGCCGAACTGCGCCCCAACACCCCGCTGCTCGAACAGGCCCTGGTCAATCTCGACAAGCCGGCCGGCAAGGACGATGACAGCGATATCCTGATCGTCGTGCAGAGCGGCCTGGCGCCGGCCCGCGACTCGATCCGCATCCCGCTGCCGCTGCTGATCTCCGACAACGTGGTGATCACCCCGCTGTCGTTCCCGATCATCAAGGCCGACACCTCGACCCCCGGCTTCGGCCAGATCGGCATCGATGGCCAGCAGGTCAACCTGACCGCCCTCAACAGCACCACCGCCATGTCCAGCCGCGCCCTGCGCGACGACATGCCGGGCATCATCCTGCGTACCAGCGTACGGGCCATCAGCCGCGGCATCGCCCAGAAGAACCTGAACAAGGTCAACCCGATCGCGGGCCTGGCCGTGGGCATCACTTCCGCCGTGCTCGAGGGCGCCGATACCCGCACCTGGCGCACCCTGCCGGACACCACCCAGGTGGTCCGCCTGCGCCTGAAGAAGGGCGAGCACCAGGTCTCGCTGCCCAGCGCCGCTGGCGGTTCGCTGGTCAGGATCAACGTCGATCGGCACTACCAGGTGATCAGCCTGCGGGCCATCGGCAACCAGGTATTCACCAGCGGCCTGGCGGCCCAGCGGATCCCGAGCACCAGCCCGACCGCCGTGGCCAGTATCAAACAACCTTGAGAACGGAGTCTTTTTCCATGCGTTTCAAACTGACCGCTGTCGTTGCCCTGGCCCTGCTGGCCGGCTGTGCAACCCCTGCGCCACCACCGGCGCCGGGCAGCGCCGCGAGCAAGATCGTCGTCATGGGCGAAATGAAAGACATCCAGGTCGGCGCCATTCGCGTTGCCCGGGAAAACGGCTTCCTGACCGTGAAGGTGCAACTGAGCAACACGCGCACCAAGAACAAGATGATGTACTACCGCTTTGCCTGGCTGGGCAACGACGGCTTCCCGATCGCCGACGAGGAAGCCTGGAAGACCCTGAGCCTGTATGGCGCCCAGAGCACCTTCCTGCCCGCCATCGCGCCGACGCCGAAGGCCGTCGACTTCCGCCTCGAAGTCAAGACGCCTTGACGCGAAGCCATCCCTTGCGCCCCTTTGAAGAGAACCTCTCCATGTTTGCACGCCTTTCGCTCCTCGCCGTCGTTGCCCTGCTGGCCAGCGGTTGCGCCCAGAACACTTCGCCGGTCCTCGGCGGCAAGAACATCAGCTACGGGGATACCAAGGCTGTCGAGCTGGTCACCAACGAGTTCGGCTCCACCGACCTGCAGATGATCGCCGAATCCATGACCCGCTCCCTGGCCCAGTCCGGCGTGCTGCAAGGCCGCCCGGTGGTTCAGGTGTATGACGTGAAGAACAAGACCAGCGAATACATCGACACCCGCGAGATCACCACCTCGATCAAGACCCAGCTGATGAAATCCGGTACTGCCCGCTTCGCCAGCGACAACACCGAGATGCAGAGCCAGGTCGACCAGCTCAAGCTGCAGAACCAGAGCGGCCTGTACAAGAAGAGCACCATCAGCAAGACCGGCAACATGATCGCCGCCAAGTACCGCCTGGAAGGCTCGATCAGCTCGATCGTCAAGCGCAGCAGCGACTACAAGGACGTGTTCTACAAGTTCAGCCTGCAACTGATCGACGTCGAAAGCGGCCTGGCCGAATGGATGGACGAGAAAGAGATCCGCAAAACCACGGAGCGTTAAGCTATGCGAGCATGGATTGGCATTATCGGCCTGGCCTGGGCCTTTGGCGTACAGGCCGCGCCGAAAGTCGCGGTGGCGGACCTCGCGTATCAGGCGAAGGTGGAGCAGTACATCCGCAGCGTCTCGGCACGCGGCAATTTCCAGCAGGGCTATTACGGTTCGTCCGGCTCGGCGAGCTACGACGAGTACGAAAGCCGCAGCAGCTACATCGAGCAGGGCGAACTGCGCAAGTTCACCGGCGACATCAAGGGTGAGATCCTGCGCAGCGGCATGTTCCAGCTGGTCCAGGGCACGCCCTATACGTCCAACTCCAAGGGTGACGTCTACGACGTCATCAAGCGGATCAAGGGCGGCAGCTTCAAGGGGGCCGACTACGTGCTGTTCGGCACCGTATCGGACATCGACTTCACCCAGGACATCAATGAACTGGCCAACACCAACAGCTACTCGGCGGTGCTGGGCCTGACCCTGGTGGGCGACTTCAGCCTGATCAACACCCGTACCTACCAGATCACCTCGGCGTTCACCGCCATGGGCGAAGGCCAGGACACCAAGCTGGTCAACAGCCGGGATATCCGCGTGTCGCTGAACCGCCCGCGGGTGGTACGCGATGTGTCGAAATCCCTGGGCGAAGATGTCGCACGGCAACTGAGCCTGCAGTTGGGTGGTCCGGACATGTCTCCGGACTCGCGCCCGCCACTGCAACGCAACAACCTGCCACCGGATGAACCGGCCAGGGTTCTGCAGTAGTTCCAGACGCGACAAAAAAGGCGACCATCAAGGTCGCCTTTTTCTTTGCCTCGCCCGCGTTTCAGGTGGTGGCCTTGTGCAGGGTCGCCAGGAAGCCCGCCGCACCCACGAACAACCCGGCAAAGGTCCGGTTCATCCGCCGCTGCTGCCGTGGCGTGCGCAGCAGGCGCAGGACCTTGGCCGCCAGGCCCGTGTAGCCGGCCATGACGATCATGTCGACAGCGATCATGGTGACCCCGAGAATCAGGTACTGATGTACCAGCGGCGCATGGGGGTCGATGAACTGCGGCAGTACCGCGAGCATGAACACCAGGGCCTTGGGGTTGCTGACGTTGACCAGGAAACCGCGGAACATCAGGGTCAGCGGCTTGCCGACCGAACGGATCGTCGCCTCTTCGGTCATGTCGCTGGGCAGCGCACGCCATTGCTTGATCGCGAGGTAGACCAGGTAGACCACACCGAACCACTTGATGGCGTAGAAGGCGGTAGAGGATGCCGCCAGGATCGCCCCGACACCGGCAGCGATGACCGCGATCTGTGCCGCCAGTCCCAGTTGCAGGCCGAGGGCGTTCCAGTAGCCACGCAGGAAGCCGTATTGCAGGCCACTGGACATCGAGGCGATGGCGCCCGCCCCTGGAGACAGGCTGATCACCCAGCATGCAGCGAAAAAGGCCAGCCATGTCTCAAGCAGCATCACGCACCTCGGATAAGAGTTGTAACAAACCTCTAAGCTAATCCGAAGGCGTGAACTTGACCACCGTTTTCTTGAAGCAGCGAGGGCGCGTCCGTCAGGACAACGCCTCCAGTTCCGCCTGCATGCTTTCCAGCAGTTCCAGGGCCGCCATCCAGGCCTCCTCCAGCTCGGACTCACGGCCCTTGAGCTTGGCCTGCTCGGCCAGCAGATCACGCAGCTCGTCCTTGCGGGCGGCTTCGTAGAGTGCGCTGTCGCCGAGGCTCGCCTCGACCGTCGCCAGGCGCTCGTGCAGCTTGCCCAGCTCGGCTTCGAGCTTGTCCGCTTCACGCTTGTGCGGTGCCAGTTGCTGACGCAGGGCTGCGGCGGCCTGACGCTGGGCCTTCTTGTCGGTCTTGTCGGGGTTGACCGGCGCACTGCTGACCGGTGCGCTGCGCTGACGATACTCCACCAGCCAACGGGCATAGTCATCCAGGTCGCCATCGAACTCCTCGACCTTGCCGTCGGCGACCAGGAAGAAGTTGTCGGTGGTGCTCTTGAGCAGATGGCGGTCGTGGGAAACCACCAGCACCGCACCGCTGAACTCCTGCAGGGCCATGGTCAGCGCCAGGCGCATTTCCAGGTCCAGGTGGTTGGTCGGTTCGTCGAGCAGCAACAGGTTCGGCCGCTCCCAGGCGATCAACGCCAGGGCCAGCCGGGCTTTCTCGCCACCGGAGAAATTCAGTACCGGCTCGTCGATGCGCGCGCCACGGAAATCGAAACCGCCGAGGAAGTCGCGCAGGGTCTGCTCGCGTTCGGTCGGCGCCAGGCGTTGCAGGTGCAGCAACGGGCTGGCCTTGGAATCCAGGGAGTCGAGCTGGTGCTGGGCGAAGTAGCCGACCACGGTGTTCTCGCCACGGGTCAGGCGACCCGACAGGGGCGACAGGTCGCCGGCGAGGTTCTTGATCAGCGTCGACTTGCCCGCGCCGTTGGGGCCTAGCAGACCGATCCGCGCCCCCGGAGTCAGCTGCAGCTTGACCTTCTCCAGGATGGTCTTCTCGCCATAGCCCAGGCGCGCATCGGAGAGGTCCAGCAACGGGCTGGAGATCTTGTGCGACTCGCGGAAGGTGAAGTCGAACGGCGAATCGACATGGGCCGCCGACAGCTCCTCCATCCGCTCCAGGGCCTTGATCCGGCTCTGCGCCTGGCGGGCCTTGGTGGCCTGGGCCTTGAAGCGGGCGATGTAGCTTTCCATGTGCGCACGCTGTGCCTGCTGCTTCTCGTAGGCCTGTTGCTGCTGCGCCAGGCGCTCGGCACGGGCCCGCTCGAACGCGGTATAGCCGCCGCGGTAGAGCACCAGCTTGCGCTGGTCGACATGGGCCACGTGATCGACCACTTCATCGAGGAAGTCACGGTCATGGGAGATCAGCAGCAGGGTACCGGGGTAGCTCTTGAGCCACTCCTCCAGCCAGATGATCGCATCGAGATCGAGGTGGTTGGTCGGTTCGTCGAGCAGCAGCAGATCCGACGGGCACATCAGTGCCTGCGCCAGGTTCAGGCGCATCCGCCAGCCACCGGAGAAGTCGCCGACCTGACGATCCATCTGCTCGTTGGTGAAACCCAGGCCGGCCAGCAACTTGCGGGCACGGGCATCGGCGGTATAACCGTCGGCGCTGTCGAGTTCCGAGTGCAGGCGGGCCAGCGCCGAACCGTCCTGGGCCGCCTCGGCGGCAGCCAGGTCGCGTTGCACCTGACGCAGGCGCACGTCGCCGTCGAGCACATAGTCGACCGCCAGGCGTTCGAGGGTATCGACCTCCTGGCGCATGTGGGCGATACGCCAATCGGCCGGCAGCAAGCAGTCACCCGAGTCCGGGTGCAGCTCGCCCCGCAGCAGGGCGAACAGGCTCGATTTGCCGGCGCCGTTGGCACCGATCAGGCCGGCTTTCTGGCCGGCGTGCAGGGTCAGCTCGGCGTCTTCTAGCAGACGCTGCGGGCCACGCTGTAAAGTCAGGTTCTGAAGTCGAATCATAATGGCGGCGGAGTCTACCAGCTTCCCTCGCAACTGGCGCGGATCTCACCATGCATGCTGACCTGTGGACGTTTTCCCTGGATATTTACGCCAAGCCTGGCGTGGAAGGAACCTGCCTGGCGCTGCAGGGGCATGGGGCGAATGTCTGCCTGCTGCTCTGCGCGGCCTGGCTCGGAGTACGCGGCGTGAAGTACGCGCCTGGGCGGCTGGAGGGCTTGCGGCGGGTCGCGCACCCCTGGCACGAACAGGTGGTGCAGCCCCTGCGGCAACTGCGCGGGCAATGGCGGGCCATGGCCCTGCAGGACAGCGAACTGAAGAGGCTGCGTGATCGGATCAAGGCCCTCGAACTGGAAGCCGAGCAGCAGTTGCTGTCGCGCCTGGAGGCCTTGAGCGGGGATTGGCCAAGGGAAGCGGCCGATGATCTGGCGGTGTGGCTGGAAAGTGCGGCCGGTGAAGCGGCGCACCTGAACCACGACGCGCTGCACCAGCTGCGCGTCGTGGTGAGCCAGGCTTAGGAAGCGCTGGTAGGGGTGCTGCTGGCGGCCGGTGTGGTCGCTGGCGCGGCAGGGGCCGAAGCAGGAGCAGCGGCAGTCGCTGGAGCCGAAGCCGAAGCCGCAGGAGCGGCTGCCGGAGTGGCCGGCTTGGCTGCGGCAGGGGCAGCAGCCGGTTTCGCAGCGGGCTTGGCGGCAGTTGGCTTGGCAGCAGCCGGTTTCGCAGCGGGCTTGGCGGCAGCTGGCTTGGCAGTAGCCGGTTTCGCCGCGGGCTTGGCGGCAGCTGGCTTGGCAGTAGCCGGTTTCGCCGCAGGCTTGGCGGCAGTTGGCTTGGCAGCAGCCGGTTTCGCAGCGGGCTTGGCGGCAGCTGGCTTGGCAGTAGCCGGTTTCGCGGCGGGCTTGGCGGCAGCTGGCTTGGCAGTAGCCGGTTTCGCAGCGGGTTTGGCGGCAGCAGGCTTGGCAGTAGCCGGTTTCGCAGCGGGTTTGGCGGCAGCAGTCTTGGCAGCGGCAGGTTTCGCAGCGGGTTTGGCAGCAGCCGTTTTAGCAGCAGCTGGCTTGGCGGCAGCAGGCTTGGCAGCGGCAGGTTTGACGGCGGCAGTTTTAGCAGCGACAGGTTTCGCGGCTGGCTTGGCGGCAGGCTTGGCAGCGACCTTGGCCGGTGCGGCCGGTTTGGTTTCACGGGTCGAAAGCGCCTTGGTCACGGCTTCTTTCACACGACCAACGCCTTGCGCCAACTTCAGGCTTTCCTGTGCATCACGCTTGAGTTGCAGGATGTAGGCGCGGGTTTCCGATTGGCTGGTTTTCAGCTTGTCGAGCAGCTCTTCCAGCTCACCGATAGCGGCCTTGGCCTTGGCTTGCGCCTTGGCTTTGCCGGCAGTGGCGGCGTCCTGCAATTTGGTGCGCGACTTGTGCAGTTTTTCCTGAGCCTTGCCGCGTTGTTTTTCCAGTTTGGCGAGCAGTTTTTCAGCATCAGCCAAGGCTTGCGAGCAAGCGTTTTCCAAATGCTCGAGCAGGCTGCCCGACAGTTGTTGGAGCAAGTGCAACGGAGTATTTACAGGCTTCTTGGTGGCCGACATGGTTTACCTCCTGGCTGACGTGAGTGCGGCTCATACTAGACCTTCTGTGACTACCGCCGCTAGGGCATGTTGACAGTATTGGAGGGCCGACGTTGCATGCGGCAAAAAATGTTCTCGGGGATCATTCGCGCAGCCCCACAACCGGTGTGCGGCACTGGCATAATCCGTCGGGTCTCAGGTCGGAGAGTTGCCATGTCGCGTTACCTAATGCTGTCGCTGTGTCTTGTTCTGCCGCTGGCCCACGGCGCAACGGAGGGAAAAGCCGACGACGCCCATGACCTCGCCTACAGCCTCGGCGCCAGCCTGGGCGAACGCTTGCGCCAGGAGGTGCCGGACCTGCAACTCAAGGCGCTGGTGGAGGGTCTGCAACAGGCCTATCAGGGCAAGCCGCTGGCACTCACGAACGAACGGATCGAACAGCTCCTCGCCGCCCACGAAGCGCAGGCCGCCGACGATTCGACCAAGCCGCAAAGCGAAGTCGCACTCGAGGCCGAGAAGAAATTCCTCGCCGAAGAGAAAGCCAAGCCAGGTGTCCGCGAACTGGCCGACGGTATCCTGGTGACCGAGCTGACACCGGGCACCGGCGAAAAGGTAGCCGCCAACGGACGGGTCCAGGTGCGCTATGTCGGGCACCTGCCCAATGGCACGGTCTTCGACCAGAACGACCAGCCGCAGTGGTTTCGCCTGGACAGTGTGATCAATGGCTGGCGCAGCGCCCTGCCGCAGATGCAGGTCGGGGCCAAATGGCGCCTGGTATTGCCGTCGGCACAGGCTTATGGTGCGGACGGTGCCGGCGACCTGATCGCGCCCTACACCCCGCTGGTCTTCGATATCGAACTGCTCGGCGTCGCCAGTTGAACCTGGCCTGAAACGAAAAACGGTGCGCCATGCGCACCGTCTTCAGGGACTGCCCATTACCGCTCAAGCCTGGGCGACGGCCTCTTCCTTGTGGGCGTTGTGCAGCACTTCGATCAGGCAGTCCTCAAGCTCGAAGCGCTCATGCAACAGGCCACCGAGTTCCTTGAACTTCTCCGCCACGCACTTGCCGGCGTCGCACAGATCGTTGAAGGCCAGCAGCTTTTCGGTGATCACATCGATACGGGGGTAGAGGGTATCGGCCAGTTTCAGCCCGCGCTGGTCGCCAAAGGCCTTGGCCTCGCTGGTGAGCTGTTCATAGATTTCGAAGTGTCCGGCCGACACATAGTCCACCAGGACCCCACAGAACTCCTGCAACGGCTGGCGACTGTCCGCCAGGGCTCCGGGCTCGGCGCCGAGCGCATCATAGGCCCGCACGAGCTCATGGCGATGCTGCAACCAGCGATCGATCAGCAGATGGACTCCGCCCCAGCGTTCCTGGGCATTCTGACAACTTTCGAGCATGGTGATTTCTTCCCTTCAGGGTCATGCCGCCCGACACCTCGTACCCACCGAGGATCCTGACTTGGCCAAACAGGGCAACCTTGTTTGCGTTGGATGCGTGCGGGCCAGATTATGCCCGCACGACACCTGCTTCAAGGTACGCAGACGAGAAAGTTCATACAAGCGTTTAATCCGCGGGGGCGACTATCGGTCGCGCGAGGCACCGCGCCAACCACCGAGAACCGGGCCGATCATCTGATAGACCGCCACCAGGCTCATGCCGACAAAGGCCAGCAGGCTCCACTCGGGAATGCTCAGGTCGAATAGCGTCCAATGGATCTGCGCGCACTCGGCGGTGGCCCGGAACATCAGTTGCAGCGCCTGCAACGGCGATACCTGCTCCATCAGGCAATGCAGGCCGGGCTGGCAGATCATCAACTCCTCCGGTGGCACCTGCTGCAGCAGGACCTGACGGGCCGCGGTCGCCGCGCCGGCCAGGGCGAACAGCAGGCCCAGCGCGCCATACACCCGACAGCCGACTCGCGCCGGCCCGTGCAATGCGCCCAACAGGCTGACCAGGCAGAAGCCGGCGAGGAACAGCCGCTGGACCAGGCACAACGAGCAAGGCTCCAGTCCCACCCCATACTCCAGGTACAACGAAGCCGCCATGACCGGCGCCGCTGCCAGGAAGGCCAGGGAGAACAGAGAACGTGAGCGGGCCAGGAACATGGCTATTCCGTAACAGGAGAGACAGGCAGTTACGGTAGAGGAAAGGCCGCGGCCCTTTCAAGGCAAGCCAGCGCAGATAATTCCTCAAGCCTGTAAGGAATTACCGATAGGCGTCCGATGAAACCATTACGTGGCAAGTAGGATTTCGGTATCAAGGCATTACAGGGAAATAGGCCGCGTGTCCGGGACGGAACGCCCACCACAGGCGCCCCGTCCCTTGCCGCCGTCAGGCGCTGACCGGAACCGGCAGCGGCCGCGCGAGCAGGCGCTCATCCAGCAGGCCGAGACCTTCCTGGAACAGCTGGTTGCTGCGCTCGGTATCGCCCAACTGGGCCAGCAACCGGGCGAGCTCGGCGCAGGCCTCCGGATTGCGCTGCACCCGCAGGCTGGCTTCCAGGTAATCCCGCGCCTTGCCCCACAGGCTGTTCTGCAGGCACAGGCGGCCCAGAGTCAGCAGCAGGCTGGCATCGCCCGGATGCTCCTTGAGCCAGCCCTCGGCGGTCTGCAACTGGCGCACCGGGTCACGCCCGCGCAACAGGCCGTAGAGCCGGGCCAGATGGCTGTCGTACTGGCGCTTGAGCGCCGTACGCAAAGCCTCCTCGGCCTCGCCGTCCGCCCCCAGCTGACGCAGTTGCTCGGCATAGGCCAGCACCAGTTGCGGCTCCTGGCGCTGGGCCGCGGACAACTGCTGCCAGGCGCGCTCCAGGGATTTCAGCCCGGCTTCACCATCCTGCTCGCGGCGCACCGCCAGGCTCAGGTTTTCCCCCCAGGCACGTCGCTCCAGTTCCGCCAGTTCGGCGGGCGGCAGGGCCTTGTCCTTGCGCAACTCCGGCAGCAGCCGGACCACCGCCGACCAGTCGCCACGCTGCTGGTGCAAACGCTGCAACTGCCGCAGCACCTGGACACTGTGGGGATGCAGATCGTGCATCGCCTGCAGGGTAGCCAAGGCCCCGTCGGTATCGCCACGGTCGACCTGCAACTGCGCGTGACTCAGGGCAATCGCCAGTTCGGCCTGCGGCTGGCGTGTCAGGGCCCGCTCCAGCAGGCTGTCGCATTCCTCATACTTGCCCTGCTCGTTGGCCGCGCGCGCCGCGCCAAGGTAATAAAGCAACGGCTGGCGCTCAGCCTCGGCGGCGCGCTGCAGATGCTTCTGGGCACTGGCCCAGCGGCCTTCGGCGAGGTCCATCTGGCCGTGTTCGATGGCCAGCTGGACGCGTCGGCTGCGGTTGCGCCGGGACCAGGGATTGGCCGCCGAGCTGGATGCCGTGACCAGACCGACCAGCAACTTCAGAAGTCGATAGACCAGCCACAACACCAGCAGCACGGCGAGGAACGCCCACAGGCTGGATTCGTAACGGAAGCTGTCATAGGCGATCAGCACGTAGCCGGCATGCCGGTAAATCGCGTACCCCACCAGGCCGACAACGGCGATGACCAGCAGGGCAATGGCGATGAATCGCTTCATGGGCTGGTCTCCTGCGCCGGTTTCGCCTCGCCGCGTACCGGCGTCTCGGTTTCCACGTGCCGCCGCTCGAGGTAGGCCTGGACGGCGCCCAGGGTCGCGGCGAGATCAGGTGTCAGCACCGTCACCGGCTTGCGGCTCAGTTCGGCGAGCTGCTCGACCATGACCTTGCTCTGCGGATTGTCCGGGTTGAAGCTGCCGGTCAACACGTCACGGGCCTCGGTCAGGGCCTGGGTGTACACCTGCGCCTGGCCGTTCAGGGCCGCCCACTGCGCCTGCTCCAGGGCCAGGCTCAGGGCCAGGCGGACCTGGGTCAGGCTCTGCCCGGCCAGCAGCGGCCGGATGTTCTTGTTGGCGTTGAAGTCGATGCGGATGTAGCGCGAGATCTCGTCCCACCACTGGGCCCAGCGGCTGGCGCCATCGCCATCGGAAGTCAGGCCCAGCAACGAGTCGCCACGATCCTTGTATTCCGGCGCCAGTTCGTTGAGCTGGGCAACCTGGTCGCGCAGTGCGCCCAGTTGCAGGAACAACCCGGTGCGGTCCGGCTGCTCGGTGCTGCGCAGCGCCGCCAGGCTCTTGGCCAGTTGTTCACGGGCGGCGAACGAACCCGGGTCGTTCTGCTCACGCAGGATGTCGTCGGCACCCTGTACCAGCGCCAGGGCACTGGTCACGTCCTGCAAGGCGGACAGGCGCAGTGTGGCCAGGCGCAGCAGATGCTCCGCCTCGGCCAGACGCCAGTCCTTGCGGCTGGCCCCCAGCACGCTTTCCAGGCGCTGGCTCAGTCGCTGCTGGTCGCCCTGCAACTGCGCCACCAGGCGGCGCCGGTCCTCCAGCTCGGAGGCGGCCGGCAACTGGTCCAGGCGCGCGGACAGTTGCTGTTCACTGAGTTTGAGCGACTGCGCCTGGTTGCCCAGGTCCTGCAGTTGCCCGCTCTGCTGCTGGTGATTGGCCTGCAGGTTGCGCACCTGCCAGATCCCCCAGCCACCGGCGGCCACACCGGCGGCCCCCAGCAGCAGGGCAAGGATCGCCAGACCGTTGCCACGGCGCTCGACAGGCGCCGCCGGCGGTTTGGCCGGCGTCTCGGGCGCCGGTTGAGCTTGTTCTTTTGGCAAGGCTGTATCGCTCACGTGTCCATCCTTTGCATTCAGAAAGCGGGCACAGGGTACTCCTGCAACGCCGCCAGCAAGGCCGTGGCGCTGGCACCACGACAATCCACAACATGTTCCACCCCGGCGGCACGGGCCATCTGCGCCACCCGCGGGCTTGGAACGAACAACGGCAACCGGGCCACTTCAGGCCAATCCGCTCCCGCCACCTGTCGCAGGTGGTCAAAACCCTGTCCACTGCTGACCACCAGCCCGTTCAGGCGTTCCGCCTGAATCTGCCGGGTCAGGGTGCCGTCGGCGTATTCGGGCAGGAGGCGGCGGTACAATTCCAGATAGTCGACACTAGCACCTTGGGCGCGTAAACGCTCGGCCAGCAGTTCACGTCCGCCCTCTCCACGCAGGATCAGCACCCTCGGTTCGGGCTGGGCCAACGCCTCCTGCAAGGCTGGCAACGCCAGCAGGGCTTCGCTGTCGTCCCCTTCGGCCGGGTAGTGCACGCGCAGGCCATAGTCGTCCAGCAGGCCCGCCGTCGCGGCGCCCACGGTAAACCAGTCCAGCATCGGCGGCTGCGGCCAGTAGCGGTCGACCAGGTCGAGGCCCAGGCGCGCAGCCGGCTTGCTGACGACGATCGCCGCCGCATAGAAAGGCAGTTCGAGAATCTTGCTCAGTTCGGCACCTTCGATGACCAGCGGCTGGATCGCCAGCAATGGCAGGGCACTGCTGAAAATTCCGGCTTCGGCCAGAGTCGCCGAGAGCGCGGCCGACTCGTCCGCCGGCCGGGTCAGCAGCAGGCGCCAGCCACTCATTGGCCGTCGGCCTCGCCGTAGACCGCCTTGAGAATGGCATCGGCGCCCTGCCCCAGCAGGTCCTCGGCAACCCGCACGCCCAGGGCCTCGGCGTCTGCCTGCGGGGCGCGGGCCTCGGCGGTCAGCAGCAGGCCGCCGGCCGGCTGGCCGACCAGGCCGCGCAGCCAGACCTGCCCGCCTTCCAGCACCGCGTAGCAGGCGATCGGCACCTGACAGCCGCCGTTGAGATGCTTGTTCAGCGCCCGCTCGGCCGTGACCCGCACGGAAGTGTCCGCGTGGTGCAGGGGGGCGAGCAACGCATGGATCTCGTGGTCGGCACTGCGGCATTCGATGCCCACGGCTCCCTGGCCACCCGCCGGCAGGCTGTCCTCGACGCTGATGGCCGAGCTGATCCGGTTTTCGAAGCCGAGGCGAATCAGCCCCGCCGCCGCCAGGATGATCGCGTCGTATTCACCCGCGTCGAGCTTGGCCAGGCGGGTATTGACGTTGCCCCGCAGGAAGCGGATCTGCAGGTCGGGCCGGCGGGTCAGCAACTGGGCCTGGCGGCGCAGGCTCGACGTGCCGACCACCGCCCCGGCCGGCAGGGCGTCCAGGCTGGCGTAGGTATTGGAGACGAAGGCGTCGCGGGGATCTTCACGCTCGCAGATGCAGAACAGGCCCAGCCCCTCGGGAAAATCCATCGGCACGTCTTTCATGGAGTGCACGGCGATGTCCGCTTCGTTCTCGAGCAGGGCGGTTTCCAGCTCCTTGACGAACAAGCCCTTGCCACCGATTTTCGACAGGGGCGAGTCGAGCAGCTTGTCGCCGCGGCTGACCATCGGCACCAGGGTCACCAGCAACCCCGGGTGAGCCTGTTCCAGGCGGGCCTTGACGTATTCGGCCTGCCACAGGGCGAGCGCGCTCTTACGGGTAGCGATGCGGATTTCGCGAGAAGACATGGAACGGTCCGTACTGAATAGATACGGCAGATAATAACAGTTCAGCCCGGCCAGCTTTGACTTGTATCAGGAAGTCCGCAGCCTCCCTGGCCTGGAACAGCGGACGGATGAACCCCGGGGCCTGTTGCAAGCCCCGGGTTAAAGCTGCTGCATCATCTTGCGCACACCGGCGACATGCCGCCGGCTGACGATCAGTGCATCACCGTTGAGGCCCTTGAGGAACAGCTGGAAGTGTCCGAGGGGCGTGCGCTGCAGGCGTTCGATACGGTCGCGGGCCACCAGTGCGTTGCGGTGGATGCGCACGAAGCGTTCGCCGAACTCGTCTTCCAGGGCCTTGAGCGGCTCGTCGAGCAGCACCTCGCCTCCTTCATGGCGCAGGGTCACGTACTTGTGGTCGGCGATGAAGTAGATCACCTGGCCGATGGGGATCAGCTCGATGCCCTTGCGGGTCCTCGCGCTGATATGGGTCCGCGGCCCGTTGCCGCTTTCCGCCGCCGGCCGGGTCAACGCGGCCAGTTGCACACGGTTGGGCCGCTCGGCCTTCTTCAGGGCTTCGAGCAGATGCTCGGGGCGTACCGGCTTGACCAGATAGCCCACCGCGCTGACCTGGAAGGCTTCCAGGGCGAACTCGTCATGGGCGGTGCAGAACACCACCGCTGGCGGTGTTTCGCGTTCGCATAGGCGCGCAGCCACCTGCAGGCCATCGAGGCCGGGCATGCGGATGTCGAGCAGGACGATATCCGGCTTGAGGCTGTCGATCAGGGCCAATGCCTCTTCGCCATTGGTGGCGCTGGGCTCCAATACACTGTAACCCTCGAGTTCGCCGACCAGACGGGTCAGGCGTTCGCGGGCCAGGGGTTCGTCATCAACGATCAGGACATTCATATTGCGCTGGATTCCTGAGTGAGTCTCGCACAAGGATAGCGTAGACAGGTGAAGTGACGGCCGTCACGGCGATCCACGCTAAGACTAGCGCGAGGCCCAAAAAGTGCCGCAAGTCGTGCACCAATGTTCACCAGTGCCAGGTGAGTACCGTTGGACGCCTGCTGCACGGCGGCGTCATAGGGATTGCTGATACACAATACGAACTCCCCCTCTCTATAGTCGGCTTCGACCCTGACCACCCCGCCTTCGACACGCGGAGCGATGCCGTAGATCAGAGCGTTTTCCAGTAAAGGCTGCAAGGTCAGTTGCGGGATCGGCAAATCCTCCGGAATTGTGCCGACCCTCCAGTCCAACTGTAGACGGTTGCCGAGACGATAGCGTTCGATCGACAAATATCGTTGCGCCAATTCCAGTTCTTCGCGCCAGGTCACCAGGTTTCCCGGCTTGGCGAGACTGGCCCGGAACAGATCGGACAGGTCCAGCACCGCCTGCTCGGCCTGGCGCGGGTCGCTCGCCACCAGGCTGGCGATGCTGTTCAGGCTGTTGAACAGGAAGTGCGGGCGGATCCGTGCCTGCAAGGCCTCCAGCCGGGCCTGCAACTCCGCCTGCTGCTGGCGCCGCCACTGACTCTGCAGGTAAAAGTAGCGCAGCATCAGCGCCGACATGATGAGACTGATCAGCGCATGGCGCAGATAACGGCCGGGGCTGCCGCTGTCGGCCTGGGTGGCGACGAGGGAAAAGTATTCGGTGAGCGCGGTGCAGGCCAGTGTCAGCCCGACCACCAGGAGACAGCACAATACCCCGGCCACGCCGGGGCGCAGGCGCGCCAGCCAGGCCCGGGCGGCGCACAGCACGGCCGCCGAGAGCAGCACGATCCACTGCACATACAGCGACGTCAGGGCCAGGCGCACCCAATCGAAGCCGGCGGGCATCGGTTCGCTGAGCACCAGCACCATCACCAGCAGCTCGGCCAATACCACCAGCACCAGCAGCGCCTCGGGCAGGCAGAGCTCCGGCAGGAAGAATTCCGGTGTCGCGGGCGCATCACGCCCGGTGTTCGTTCGTGAGGTTGGCATACCCCCAGTGTCGACGTCTGTGCTGTCGACGACAAGCCATGCGACCGATTCGGTCGAAATAAAAACCGCACGACCGGTGTCAGCCCCAGCCGGAGCAACCCTGCTATGATCGGCAACAATTTTTCCGGCAATCCATCTTCAGCAGATCACGAGCGAATCCATGAGCACCGACAAGACCAATCAGTCCTGGGGCGGCCGTTTCAGCGAACCGGTCGACGCCTTCGTCGCCCGCTTCACCGCCTCCGTCACGTTCGACCAGCGCCTCTACCGCCACGACATCATGGGTTCGATCGCCCACGCGACGATGCTGGCCAAGGTCGGCGTGCTGACCGATGCCGAGCGCGACAGCATCATCGACGGACTGACCACCATCCAGGGCGAAATCGAGGCCGGCCACTTCGACTGGCGCGTGGACCTGGAAGACGTGCACATGAACATCGAGGCGCGTCTGACCGACCGCATCGGCATCACCGGCAAGAAGCTGCACACCGGGCGCAGCCGCAACGACCAGGTCGCCACCGACATCCGCCTGTGGCTGCGTGACGAGATCGACCTGATCCTGGCGCAAATCACCCGCCTGCAGAAAGGCCTGCTGGAACAGGCCGAGCGCGAGGCAGGGAGCATCATGCCCGGCTTCACCCACCTGCAGACCGCCCAGCCGGTGACCTTCGGCCACCATCTGCTGGCCTGGTTCGAGATGCTCAGCCGCGACTACGAGCGCCTGGTCGACTGCCGCAAGCGCACCAACCGCATGCCCCTGGGCAGCGCCGCGCTGGCCGGCACCACCTACCCGATCGACCGCGAGTACACCGCGCAGCTGCTGGGCTTCGAGGCCGTGGGCGGCAACTCGCTGGACAACGTTTCCGACCGCGACTTCGCCATCGAATTCTGCTCGGCGGCCAGCATCGCGATGATGCACCTGTCGCGTTTCTCCGAGGAGCTGGTGCTGTGGACCAGCGCGCAGTTCCAGTTCATCGACCTGCCGGACCGCTTCTGCACCGGCAGCTCGATCATGCCCCAGAAGAAGAACCCCGACGTGCCGGAACTGGTACGCGGCAAGACCGGCCGGGTGTTCGGCTCGCTGACCGGCCTGCTGACCCTGATGAAAGGCCAGCCGCTGGCCTACAACAAGGACAACCAGGAAGACAAGGAGCCGCTGTTCGACGCCGCCGACACCCTGCGCGATTCGCTGCGCGCGTTCGCCGACATGATCCCGGCGATCAAGCCGCGCCACGCGGTGATGCGCGAAGCGGCGCTGCGCGGTTTCTCCACCGCCACCGACCTGGCGGACTACCTGGTGCGCCGTGGCCTGCCGTTCCGTGATTGCCACGAAATCGTTGGCCATGCGGTGAAATATGGCGTGGAGACCGGCAAGGACCTGGCGGAAATGAGCCTGGAGGAACTGCGCCAGTTCAGCGACCAGATCGAACAGGACGTGTTCGCCGTACTGACCCTAGAAGGTTCGGTCAATGCCCGCGACCATATCGGCGGCACCGCCCCGGCCCAGGTCAAGGCAGCGGTCGCCCGCGGCCAGGCCCTGCTCGCCAGCCGCTAGGAACGGATCGCCAGCCCGGTCGACTCCCACGGAACTTGTGGGGCCTATTCGCGGGCAAGCCCGCTCCCACGGTTTGGACGGCCCCCAGAAAGCCGGACACCCGTCCAACCCTTGTGGGAGCCGGTGGGGCGGGACGCTTGCTGGCGATAGCTGGCGCCACACGAGTGCTTGCTGGCCGCCCTCGGCGGACTGCCAGCAAGCCGGCCCCCACAGGTCGGAGAGCTACTTCTTCGCCGCAATCATCGCCAGAAACGCCGGCATCGCCGCCTCTTTGTCCGCCGCGATCCGCCTGGCATGCTCGGTCTGCTGCAACCGCTCCAGCAACGCCTTCGCCTGCGGCATGTCGGCCAGCAGGTCGATACCGAACAGCTTGCCACCCACCGCACAGGCCAGGTCGACGCTGTAGAGGAAATACAGGTCCGCCACAGTGAACTCGCTGCCCGCCACATAGGGGGCGAACTTGCCATGGCGCTTGAGCGCGGCAAATCCGAGCAGCAATTCACCACGGGTCTTTTCCTTGATCGCTTCCGGCACCGGCATACCGAAGAACGCCTCGGTAAAGCAGGCCCGCGCCGGCAGCTCGATGTACAGCTCGATCTCCTTGGCCAGCGCCATGACCTGGGCCCGCTGGAACGGCTCGCGCGGCAGCAGCGGCTGGCCGCCCTGGGTGTCTTCCAGGTACTCGAGAATCACCGTGGTTTCGTTGATGTAGCCCTGTTCAACGCCAAGCACCGGTACTTTGCCGCGCGGGCTGATCATCAGGGCTTCCGGGCTTTGTCCGGGGTAGAAAGCGACCTCCTCGAAAGGCAGTCCTTTTTCGAGCAGGGCCAGCTTCACCATGTTGTAGTAATTGCTGACCGAAAATCCATAAAGCTTGAGCATCACAGAGCCTCCAGGCCGTGCGGGGTGGGCGCAGGCAGTTATAGTGCACTGGATAAAAATTGACCAGCAGCACCGTGGCGCCCAATACGGGTAAACTGGCGCCCTCACCCACAGGAGCCTGCCATGAGCGAGCCAAGCGATATCGACAACGACGACGAAGCGTTCGCCGAGACCACCCTGACCCAGGCCATCGAAAACCAGATCGAAAGCGGCAACCCGCCGGCCGCCAAGGCCACCTTCAACAAGCTGACCCTGGTCGGCTACGAGCGCGACGAGATCCTCAACCTGATGGCCCATGTGCTGGCGGTGGAGATCGACGCCATGCTCGACGACGATCGCCCGTTCGACAGCGAGTGGTACGAAACAGCCCTGCGCGCCTTGCCAGAGCTGCCGCCCGAAAAGGAATGAACCTCAGGGGATTTCGGCGACGTCAGAGACCATTCGCGGGCAAGCCACGCTCCTACAGGTCCGTGTCGAGCACAAGACTTGTGTTTGGCTCCGTCCTGTAGGAGCGTGGCTTGCCCGCGAACAGGGCCGATAAAACAACACCCATCCCCGCTCCGTCTACACTGAAAACGCCCCGGCACTGGACAGCCCGGGCAAGTGGGATCACCTTAGTGGTGCGTCGCCCGATAATAATTCCTGAAAGTCTGGAGTCCTTATGTCGTATACCCCTGAGCTGGTTGCCGAACTGGAAATCCTTGCACTGTTCAACCTGGGAAGCTCCCAGGAGGGCCTGAAAATTCATCAGACCGCCGCCCCTTCAGCCATCGCTGCCGCCAAACGCCTGTTCGACAAGGAACTGATCACCCAGGTCGATGGTGGCTACCTGACCAGCCTGGGCCGCGATGCCGCCGAGCATGCCCAGGGCCTGCTGACCATCCTGAGCGTCAGAGAAGCTGCCTGATTGCGCAGATTGCCCACGCGGTCCCGCCTCTGCCCGGACTGCGCGGGCTCCCCGTGATCAGTGAGCCGACCATCTGACACCCATCGACAAATTCAGCTTAAAGCGGGGCCCGCTTAGCCTGTAAACTGCGTCTTTCAGATATTTCCTAATGCCGAGCGCCGCAAGCCGATGACGCGCACCCACGAAATACGCCCTAACCTGGACGAGGGCATTGACCGCCAGGTGCTCAGTCAACTGCGCTCGCGCTTCCTGAAACTCAATCAGGGGCGACTGGAGCGCGCCCTGGAAGGCCTGTCGCCGCGCCAGCAGGTGGTGCTGAACGTGCTGCCGCTGTTCTTCCACGTCAATCATCCGCTGCTGCCCGGCTACGTCTCGGGCAGCACGCCCGCCGGTCTGTCGAACTACGAACCGAACGATGCGGCCCTGGTCGAGGCCCAGCGCCTGACCCGCTCGTTCTCCTACAAGAGCCGCCCCGCCAGCCTGCCACGGCCGATCCACGGGCTGTTCCTGATGGGCAGCCTGGGCACCCTGGCCCAGGCCGACCAGAGCGACATGGACTTCTGGGTCTGCCATGCCAGCGACCTGAGCCAGGGCGAACTGGCCGAACTGCGCAAGAAATGCCAGTTGCTCGAAGCCTGGGCGGCCAGCCAGGGCGCCGAGGCGCACTTCTTCCTGATCGATCCGGCCCGTTTCGTCCGTGGCGAGCGCGACGCGCAACTGAGCTCGGAAGACTGCGGCACCACCCAGCATTACCTGCTGCTGGACGAGTTCTACCGCACCGCCATCTGGCTCGCCGGACGCACGCCGCTGTGGTGGCTGGTGCCGGTGTACGAGGAATCGCGCTACGACCAGTACACCCACACCCTGCTGTCCAAGCGTTTCATCCGCGCCGACGAGTGCCTGGACCTCGGTCACCTGGCGCACATTCCGCCGGGAGAGTTCATCGGTGCCGGGCTCTGGCAACTGTTCAAGGGCATCGAGTCGCCCTACAAGTCGGTGCTCAAGCTGCTGCTGACCGAGGTCTATGCCAGCGAACACCCACAGGTCGAATGCCTGAGCCTGCGCTTCAAGCAGGCGGTGTTCGCCAACCGGCTGGACCTGGACGAGCTGGACCCCTATGTCGTGGTCTACCGGCGGATCGAGGAATACCTCAAGGCCCGCAACGAACCGGAGCGGCTGGAGCTGGTGCGGCGCAGCCTGTATCTCAAGGTCAACCGCAAGCTCACCGGCGGCAACACGCGCAACAGCAGCTGGCAGCGTCTGCTGCTGATCCGCCTGGCCGGCGAGTGGGGCTGGGACCGCCGGCAACTGACGCTGCTCGACAGCCGCAGTCAGTGGAAGGTCCGCCAGGTCAGCGCCGAACGCCGGGCGCTGGTCAACGAGCTGAACTACAGCTATCGCTTCCTGACCCAGTTCGCCCGCAGCGAGCAGGCGGTCAGCCTGATCAACAAGCGCGACCTCAACGTGCTCGGCCGCCGGCTCTACGCGGCCTTCGAGCGCAAGGCCGGCAAGATCGAATTCATCAACCCCGGAATCGCCCCGGACATGGCCGAGGACACCCTCACCCTGGTGCAGTCGCCCAACCGCAAGGAGCCGGGGCAGACCCACTGGGGCCTGTACAACGGCAGCCTGGGCGCCCAGGAATGGGAGCATTTCGCGCCGATCAAGCGCAGCCGCGAGCTGCTCGAACTGCTCACCTGGTGCCATCGCAACGGCGTGATCGACAGCAGCACCCGCCTGGCCCTGCACCCCGGCAGCAGCGACCTGACCGAGTTCGAGCTGTTCAACCTGCTCGGCAGCCTGCAGCAGTTGATCGCCCTGCCACTGAGCAGTGTCGACGAAGAACAGTTGCTGCGCCCCAGCATCCCCGGCGAGGTGCTGATCCTGGTCAACGTCGGGGTCGACCCGCTCAAGCACCACCGCGACCTGAATATCCTGATGACCACCGAGCGCACCGACTCCCTGAGTTATGCCGGAGTCCGGGAAAACCTGGTGCTGACCCTCGACCAGGTCACCCTCAACAGCTGGAACGAGGTGCTGATCAACCGCTACGACGGGCCGCATGCGCTGCTCGACTGCGTACGCGACTACCTCAACAACCTGCCCCTGGGCCGCGACATGCCGCGGCTGCAGGTGCGCTGTTTCTGCCACAACCGTGCGCAGTTCATCGCCCAGCGGGTCGAGGAAGTGCTCAACACAGCCCAGGAACTGCTGCTGGGCAATCTCAACCACCGTTATCTGGTGCAGGTCCAGCAGCATTACCACGTGCTGGAGCTGGTGCCCGGCCACGTCAAGCACATCGCCCTGGACAGCATCTCGCTGCTGCTCGACTACCTGAGCAGCGACCTGTCGGCCTACAGCCCGCTGCATCTGGACCTGCGCGCCATGGAAGAACACGACCTGGCCCTGGTGCTGCCGATGGGCCAGCCCGACTGCGTGCAGGTGTTCTACCGGATCAACGAAGACCAGGCCGAGCTGTATGTGCTGGATGAGTTCAATGCCCTGTGGCAGCAGCGCCTGCCGTTCCACGACGAACAGAGCCTGCTGGTGCCGCTGCAACGCTTCCTGCAGTCGATCCTCTACCGTCGCGAAGCCTTGATGCCGATGGACTCGGCGTCCAGCCGCACGCTGGAAGTCCTGTACTACCAGTTGCTGCCTTCAGCGCCGGGCCGGGCGCGCCGGGTCGAGGCCCGACCGGCACCGCGGACGCCGGTCAACAAGCCGTTCTACGACGTCCAGGCTATCGTCGGCAAGACCGGCCAGGACGAGGTGCAGGTCACCCTGTACTGCAATCAGCGGGAGTTTTCCGAGCTGGAATACGGCAACCAGCTGTACATCGCGGTGGCCCAGGAAATCGTTGGCCAACGCCGCGAGATCGAGCGTTACCGCTGCTACATCACCGACCTGGACCTCAGCGGCCTGGTCGGCGAAGGAGCGGGTTCGACCAACCTGCACCTGCGCTACAAGGCCGAGCTGGAGAACTCGCTGAACATCGCGCTGGATCTGGTCTGAAGCCGGTTCAGAGGTGGTAGTCGCCAGCGGCTTCCGGCTGGTATTCGACGTCGAGCAAGGCCAGCTTCAGGGTCTTGCCGCCCGGGGCCGGCCAATTGATGTGCTGGCCGACCTGCAGGCCAAGCAAGGCACTGCCGACCGGCGCCAGGATCGAAATCCTGCCTTCGTCGGCATTCGCGTCCTGGGGGTAGACCAGGGTCAGCCGGTAGTCCTTGCCACTGCCTTCCTCGCGGCAATGCACCCGGGAGTTCATGGTCACGACACCGGCTGGCACTTCTTCGTGGCCCACGACGTTTTCAGCGCGGTCCAGTTCGGCCTGCAGCGCGATGACGCCCGGCAGCGAGTCGTCGAGGCTGTCGATCAGGCGCTCCAGACGCTGCACGTCGAGGCGGGTAAGAATGATGGAAGGTGCGGTGCTCATGATCCAGGCAGACTCCTTTTTTCTGCACGATAAAAGCAAAACCCCGCCACGAAAGGCGGGGTTCTCACTTCCCGCTTCAGTGCGGGGTATAGCCGGACACTACCACAGCAGCGTAAATACACAAGCCACCCCCAGCGTACCAGCCCTACCGGGCAGCTATCCCTGCAGGAGCGGGTTTGCCCACGAAGAGGACCTTGAGGCCGCCAAAAGCTTCGCGGGCAACCGAGCGTCGGCCAGCCGCTCCTACAGAGAGCGGCTCAGGCCCGAGCCTTGCGCGCCCTGGCCTGCGCGCAGATCACCCGCCGACGCTCATCGTCCGCCGAGCGCCATTCGCGGATGTCCTCGACGTGCCGAAAACATCCGATACAAATTTTCTGCTCATCGAGCCGGCAAAGGCTCACGCAGGGCGAAGGCACCGCCGGGCTGACATTGCTGTACAACGGCTTGGCGGGTCGGACGGAAGCGGCGGGCTGCGTCACCATCAGATCTCGTCGAAGTCCAGCTTGACGCCGGCCTGCTCCCAGGTCGCCCGGGCGAGAATCTCGCTGAGCAGCTCCTCGCTCTTGTCGCAGACCCACTGGCTGTTCTCTTCGTCATAGTCGAAGTGATAGCCGCCCGAGCGCGCCGCTACCCACAGCTGGCGCAAGGGCTCCTGGCGGCTGAAGATCAGTTGGCTGCCGCCGTCGAACTTGACGGTCAACACTCCGGCGGAGTTTTCCAGGTCCAGATCCAGGTCACTCTCGTCGAACACATCCTCCAGATTCTGCTGGAGGCTATCGACCAGGTCGTGAAAGCGGGCTTCAGTCAAACTCATTGCACAAACCTCGAAAAATGCGTGTCACTCCAGGCGGGCGAAGATAAGCGCGTCGCCGGATGTTTGCAAAGCATAACCAGCCCGGGGCGACGAGACACCAAGAATCGGCCTGCCACCGTCCGGCTGGCGGCTCGCATAGGCAAGCCGCCGGGTGGCCGGTATACTCGGGCGCAATCAATGCTTTTACAAAGGATTTCGCCATGAAGCGCCTGATCTCTTCCCTTGCTGCGCTCCTCGCGATCGCTTGCCTGGTCTCCGCCTGTGGTCAAAAGGGTCCGTTGTACCTCCCCGATGACGGCCAGAACCCCAACGACCAGGCCAAGTCCTCGCAGAGCAAGGCGCACAAGCACGACACCTACGAGTAAGGGATCACCATGGACGCTTTCAACTACCGCGACGGTGAGCTGTTCGCGGAAGGTGCGGCTTTGTCCGCCATTGCCGAGCGCTTTGGCACGCCCACCTATGTCTACTCCCGCGCGCATATCGAGGCGCAGTACCACGCCTATGCCGACGCCCTCGAAGGCGTACCGCACCTGGTCTGCTTCGCGGTCAAGGCCAACTCCAACCTCGGCGTGCTGAACCTGCTGGCCCGCCTGGGCGCCGGTTTCGACATCGTGTCCCGTGGTGAGCTGGAGCGTGTACTGGCCGCAGGCGGCCGCGCCGACCGCATCGTTTTCTCCGGCGTCGGCAAGACCCGCGAGGACATGCGTCGCGCCCTGGAAGTCGGCGTCCACTGCTTCAACGTCGAATCCGCCGAAGAACTGGAGCGCCTGCAACAGGTGGCCGCCGAGATGGGCGTACGTGCGCCGGTCTCGCTGCGGGTCAACCCGGACGTGGATGCCGGTACCCACCCGTACATCTCCACCGGTCTCAAGGAAAACAAGTTCGGCATCGCCATTGCCGACGCCGAGGAGGCCTACGTTCGCGCCGCGCAGTCGCCGAACCTGGAAGTGCTCGGCGTCGATTGCCACATCGGTTCGCAACTGACCAGCCTGGACCCGTTCCTCGATGCCCTCGACCGCCTGCTGGCGCTGATCGACCGTCTTGGCGAGTGCGGCATCTACCTGCAGCACATCGACCTCGGTGGCGGCGTCGGCGTGCGTTATCGCGATGAGGAGCCACCGCAGGTGGCCGACTACATCAAGGCCGTGCGCGAGCGCACCGCCGGCCGCGACCTGGCGCTGATGTTCGAACCGGGCCGCTTCATCGTCGCCAATGCCGGCGTGTTGCTGACGCGGGTCGAATACCTCAAGCACACCGAACACAAGGATTTCGCCATCGTCGACGCGGCGATGAACGACCTGATCCGCCCGTCGCTGTACCAGGCCTGGATGAACGTCACCGCCGTGCGCCCACGGGATGCCCAGCCGCGCACCTACGACGTGGTCGGCCCGATCTGTGAAACCGGCGACTTCCTGGCCAAGGACCGTCAGCTGGCGCTGGAGGAAGGCGACCTGCTGGCCGTGCATTCGGCCGGTGCCTATGGTTTCGTCATGAGCTCCAACTACAACACCCGCGGCCGCGCCGCCGAAGTGCTGGTCGATGGCGAGCAGGTGATCGAGATCCGCCGCCGCGAAACCCTGGCCGAACTGTACGCTGGCGAAAGCCTGCTGCCGGAGTAACCCCATGCTGCTGCGTTTTACCAAGATGCACGGCCTGGGCAACGACTTCATGGTCCTCGACCTGGTCAGCCAGCACGCGCACATCCTGCCCAAGCACGCCAAACAGTGGGGCGACCGCCACACCGGCATCGGCTTCGACCAGTTGCTGATCGTCGAGGCGCCGAGCAACCCCGACGTGGACTTCCGCTACCGGATCTTCAACGCCGACGGCTCGGAAGTGGAGCAGTGCGGCAACGGCGCGCGCTGCTTCGCCCGTTTCGTGCTGGACAAGCGCCTGACCGCCAAGCGCCGGATCCGCGTCGAGACCAAGAGCGGCATCATCGAACTGGACGTCCGCCAGGACGGCCAGATCAGCGTCGACATGGGCGCCCCGCGCCTGGTGCCGGCGGACATCCCGTTCCAGGCACCGGCCCAGGCCCTGAGCTACCCGCTCGAGGTCGATGGCCGCACCGTCGAGCTGGCCGCCGTGTCCATGGGCAACCCCCATGCGGTGCTGCGCGTCAACGACATCAATGCGGCGCCCGTCCACGAGCTGGGTCCGAAGATCGAACACCATCCGCGCTTCCCGGCACGGGTCAACGTCGGCTTCCTCCAGGTGATCGACCGCCATCGCGCGCAACTGCGCGTCTGGGAGCGCGGCGCCGGGGAAACCCAGGCCTGCGGTACCGGCGCCTGTGCCGCCGCGGTGGCCGCCATCAGCCAGGGCTGGATGGATTCGCCGGTGACCATCGACCTGCCCGGCGGACGCCTGTCCATCGAGTGGGCGGGCGTCGGCCAGCCGGTGATGATGACCGGACCGGCCGTGCGGGTGTATGAAGGACAAGTGCGTCTATAAGCGAGCGAACGTCATGACCGACCAGCCCAAGGTTCCAGCCGAACAGCCCCACGAACTGCCAGAACAGAGCCTTGAGGCGGCCGCCGTCGCCGCCTACCTGGAGGCTCACCCGGACTTCTTCGTCACCCACGAGGAACTGCTGCCGGCGCTGCGCATCCCGCATCAGCGTGGCGACACGGTGTCGCTGGTCGAGCGGCAGATGAAGATCCTGCGCGAACGCAACATCGAGATGCGCCACCGGCTGTCGCAACTGATGGACGTCGCCCGTGACAACGACCGGCTGTTCGACAAGACCCGCCGGCTGATCCTCGCCCTGATGGACGCCGGCAGCCTCGACGACCTGGTGATGGCCGTCGAGGACAGCCTGCGCCAGGACTTCCAGGTGCCCTTCGTCAGCCTGATCCTGTTCAGTGACAACGCCATGCCGGTGGGCCGCTGGGTCAGCGGCGCCGAAGCCCAGCAGGCGATCGGCGGGCTGCTCTCGGAAGGCAAGAGCGTCAGCGGCAGCCTGCGCGAACATGAGCTGGACTTCCTGTTCGGCGAGGAACAGCGCAAGCAGATCGGCTCCACCGCCGTGGTCGCCATCAGTCACCTGGGCCTGCATGGCGTGCTCGCCATCGCCAGCCGCGACCCGCAGCACTACAAGAGTTCGGTCGGCACCCTGTTCCTCAGCTATATCGCCGAAGTCCTGGGCCGCGTCGTCCCGCGCTTCACCCACTCCCTGCGCTCGGTGCGCTAGCCATGGAACGACAGCTGGACGCCTACTGCGAGCACCTGCGCAGTGAGCGTCAGGTGTCGCCCCACACCCTCGAGGCCTATCGCCGCGACCTGAACAAGGTCCTGGCCTTCTGCGAGAAGGAACAGCTCGGCAGTTGGTCCGCCCTGGATATCCAGCGACTGCGCCGGCTGGTCGCCCGCCTGCATCAGCAGGGGCAGTCCTCGCGCAGCCTGGCGCGGCTGCTGTCGGCGGTACGCGGCCTGTACCAGTACCTCAATCGCGAAGGCCTCTGCGATCACGACCCGGCCACCGGCCTGGCACCGCCCAAGAGCGAACGCCGGCTGCCCAAGACCCTCGACACCGATCGCGCCCAGCAGTTGCTCGATGGCGCCGTGGAAGACGACTTCCTCGCCCATCGCGACCAGGCCATCCTCGAACTGTTCTACTCCTCGGGTCTGCGCCTGTCGGAACTGACCGGGCTCAATCTCGACCAGCTGGACCTCGCCGATGGCCTGGTGCAGGTCCACGGCAAGGGCAGCAAGACCCGCGTGCTGCCGGTCGGCCGCAAGGCTCGCGAAGCCCTGCAGGCGTGGCTGCCGCTGCGCGCCCTGAGCAATCCGGCGGACGATGCGGTGTTCGTCAGCCAGCAGGGCCGGCGCCTCGGCCCACGGGCCATCCAGTTGCGGGTCAAGGCCGCGGGCGAACGCGAACTGGGGCAGAACCTGCACCCGCACATGTTGCGCCATTCCTTTGCCAGCCACCTGCTGGAATCGTCCCAGGACCTGCGCGGCGTGCAGGAACTGCTTGGCCACTCGGACATCAAGACCACGCAGATCTACACCCACCTGGACTTCCAGCACCTGGCCACCGTCTATGACAGCGCCCACCCCCGGGCCAAACGCAGCAAGGATTCCTCGCAATGACGATTGAGCTGGTCACCTTCGACCTCGACGACACCCTGTGGGATACCGCTCCGGTGATCCACAGTGCGGAAAACGTGCTGCGCGAGTGGCTGGCCAGCCATGCGCCGGACCTCGGCGGCATCCCGATCGAGCACCTGTGGGCCATCCGCGAACGCGTGCTGCTCCGGGAGCCGACACTCAAGCACCGTATCAGCGCCCTGCGCCGCCGAGTGTTGTTCCATGCCCTGGAGGAAGCCGGTTACCCCCAGGCGCAGGCGACGGTACTGGCCGACGAGGCGTTCGAGGTGTTCATCCACGCGCGGCACCAGATCGACGTGTTCCCCGAGGTCGAGCCGACCCTGCAAGCCCTGGGCAGCAGCTTCGCCCTCGGCGTGGTCACCAATGGCAACGCCGACGTGCGTCGCCTGGGCCTGGCCGACTACTTCCGCTTTGCCCTGTGCGCCGAGGACATCGGTATCGCCAAGCCGGATGCACGGCTGTTCCACGAGGCCCTGGCGCGCGGCGGCAACATTGCCGCCAGCGCCGCGGTGCATATCGGAGACCATCCCGGCGACGACATCGCCGGGGCCCAGCAGGCGGGCCTGCGGGCGGTCTGGTACAACCCCGCGGGCAAGGCCTGGGAAGCCGAGCGCCGCCCGGATGCCGAGATTCGCAGCCTCACCGAACTGCCCGCCCTGCTGACCGCCTGGAACACCACGACCCGATAGGCCCACGCAGAGGCGCCAGGCCCGAATCCCAGGCATGAAAAAGCCCGCAGCGACGGCGGGCTTTTCGACAAGCAGATAGCGCCACTCAGATAGGGCGGCTGCCGTACTTGTTATCCGGCTTCTTGGGCGGATCGGCGACCACATTGGCCTCCACTTCCTGCACCTTGCCGCCGCGCGCCAGGAATTCTTCCATGGCCCGCGCCAGAGCATCGCGCTCCTTGTTCTTGGTCTCGACGCTGGGCAGCTCATCGACCGATACCGCAGCCTTGGCCTTGCCCTTGGAGGTCGGAGCAGGAACGTCGCCGCCATCGTCGTCGGCAACGTCCACGTCTTCTGCAGACGCTTCCAGGCCTTCTTCGTTCTCGTCTTCGTCACCTACTTCGAGGTCATCGTTTTCCAGATCATCGTCGCTCATGTTCTACCTCATGACTTGCGAAAAGCAGATTAGTTATAGCCCAGCTATGCCGACTGTCGAAGGCTGCCGGAAAAAAATCAACATCCACTGGTGTCCAGCGGCTTATGCCCCATCACCCTGAAGGGTGGCAAGGACTTTACGGGCACCGCCATGATCGCGGTGCTCGCCAAGATAGACGCCTTGCCAGGTACCCAGCGCCAGCCGCCCCGCCGTTACCGGCAAAGTCAGCTGACAGCCTAGCAAACTGGCCTTGAAGTGCGCCGGCAAATCGTCCGCACCTTCGTCGTTGTGTTCATAGTCGAGGTCGCCTTGCGGGACCAGTCGATTGAAAAAACGCTCGAAGTCGCGACGAACCGCCGGATCGGCATTCTCGTTGATGGTCAACGAGGCCGAGGTATGCTGCAGCCACAAGTGCAACAGACCGACCCGACATGCCTTGAGTTCAGGCAGGCCCGCGAGCAACTCATCGGTCACCAAATGAAAACCCCGGGGCTTGGCCCGCAAGGTGATCAGTGTCTGTTGCCACATACAGTTCTCCGCCCATCGGCGCGCATTCTAGCGCGCTCAGGAAAAAAGCAAAGCGCCTAATACGCCTGCCATGCTGTAAGCCATTGCCCCATGGGAACAGGGCCCGGTGTTTTGTCCGCAATGCCTCTGGATAAATCCTTTCAGGCCTTTTCGCATGGACAAAATCCGGACAAAAAAATGCCCGGCAAGCCGGGCATTTTTTTCCGAGGCGCTTAGAGGTTGTAGCCGCGCTCGTTGTGTTGTGCCAGGTCGAGACCGACCGATTCTTCCTCGTCGGTCACCCGCAGGCCCATCACTACATCCAGCACTTTCAGGATCACGTAAGTGACGATCGCGGTGTAGATGACGGTGAAGCCAACACCCTTGCACTGTACCCAGACCTGGGCGGCCACGTCGGTGGTCGCGGCGTTGAAGCCACCCATCGACGGAGCGGCGAACACACCGGTCAGGATCGCGCCGAGGATACCGCCGATGCCGTGCACGCCGAAGGCGTCCAGGGAATCGTCGTAACCGAGCTTGCGCTTGAGCGAAGTGGCGCAGAAGAAGCACACCACGCCAGCGGCCAGGCCGATGATCAGTGCACCCATCGGGCCGACGGTGCCGGCAGCCGGCGTAATGGCAACCAGGCCGGCAACCACGCCCGAGGCGATACCCAGTGCGCTTGGCTTGCCGTGGGTCAGCCACTCGGCAAACATCCAGCCCAGCGCGGCAGCGGCGGTGGCGATCTGGGTCACCAGCATCGCCATGCCGGCGGTACCGTTGGCCGCGGCAGCGGAACCGGCGTTGAAGCCGAACCAGCCGACCCACAGCATGGCCGCGCCGATCAGGGTGTAGCCCAGGTTATGCGGGGCCATCGGAGTGGTTGGGTAGCCCTTGCGCTTGCCCAGCACCAGGCAGGCCACGAGACCGGCGATACCGGCGTTGATGTGCACCACGGTGCCACCAGCGAAGTCCAGCACGCCCCAGTCGCCCAGCAGCGAACCGGCGCCGCCCCAGACCATGTGCGCAATCGGCGCATAGACCAGAGTGAACCAGACGCCCATGAAGATCAGCATCGCGGAGAATTTCATGCGCTCGGCGAAGGCACCGACGATCAGCGCCGGAGTGATGATGGCGAAGGTCATCTGGAAGGTGACGAACACGGCCTCGGGGAACAACGCCGCCGGACCGGTGATGCTGGCAGGCGTGATACCGGCCAGGAACGCCTTGCTCATGCCGCCGAAGAAGGAATTGAAATTGACCACGCCGGCTTCCATCCCGGTGCTGTCGAACGCCAGACTGTAGCCGTAGATGAACCACAGGATGGTGATCAGGCCGGTGATGGCGAAGCACTGCATCATCACCGAAAGAATGTTTTTCGAACGCACCATGCCGCCATAGAACAGCGCCAGGCCCGGAATGGTCATGAACAGCACGAGGGCTGTGGAGGTCAGCATCCAGCTGGTGTCACCGGCATTGAGCACGGGCGCGGGAGCAGGATCCGCCGCCATGGCCATGGCTGGCATTATTAGGGACAACAGGGCTCCTAGCCCTGCGAATTTACGCAGAGTCATATTGTTTTCTCCTGGGGCGTTGGGGTTTGGGCGGCTTAAATGGCGTCGGTATCGGTTTCGCCGGTACGGATGCGAATAGCCTGTTCCAGATTGACCACGAAGATCTTGCCGTCACCGATCTTGCCGGTGTTGGCGGCCTTGGTTATCGCCTCGATAACCCGATCGAGATCCTTGTCGTCGATGGCGACGTCGATCTTCACCTTGGGCAGGAAGTCGACCACGTATTCCGCGCCGCGATACAGCTCGGTGTGGCCTTTCTGCCGACCGAAGCCCTTGACCTCAGTGACGGTAATGCCCTGCACGCCGATCTCGGACAACGACTCGCGCACATCGTCCAGTTTGAACGGCTTGATGATGGCAGTGACTAGCTTCATGAAACTCTCTCCCGAATTGGTGGACTTGCCCCAGGAAAACAAACCCGACTCAAGTCTAAGCGCAGTGCCTGGCTTTGTAACGCGCCGTCAGCCCTGATCAGCCCGTCGACGTCAGCCAACCGTTGCCGATTGGCCGAGCCCGCCGCACTGCCTGGTCACAGCGACTGCATCAGTGCATGGGTCATGAGTGTCTAAGCAGAAACCTTGCCATCTCTGCAAAACCCATGATTTTCAAGCTCTTGCCCCTCATGGCCAGGGAAAAGCCGCGCCACGCCCCAATGGCACGCACAACAACGGTGCGCGGGCGCCCGGCGGCCTGCGCAAAAAGCGTGCACCGCCGCCCACGAAAATCACTATAGACACTGCGTGGTACACTGGGCCGACCCTGTATCCGGAAATCCACATCATGCTCGCGCCCAAAGACTTCCTCGACGCCCTGAGCGGTCAAGCCTCCCGCCTGTTCAGTGGCGAAAGCCCGTTGCCGCGCAACGAAATCGAAAGCCAGTTCAAGGCCCTGCTGCAGAGCGGCTTCAGCAAGCTGGACCTGGTCAGCCGGGAAGAATTCGATAGCCAGATGGTGGTCCTGGCCCGCACCCGTGCGCGCCTGGAGAGCCTGGAGGCGAAGGTCGCCGAACTGGAAGCACGGCTGGCGCCCACCCAGGAATGAAGCACCCGGCGCCGTTATGGCGCCAGGCGACAAACCGGGCCGGACGGCCCAGTGGAATCAGAGCCGGAAACGGCTGACCAGCGAGTTGAAGGACAGCGCCAGGTTCGACAGTTCCTGGCTCGACGCGTTGGTCTGATTCGCCCCGGCGGCAGTCTGGGTCGAAAGATCCTGGATGTTCACCAGGTTGCGATCCACCTCGCGAGCCACATGGGCCTGCTCCTCGGACGCGGTGGCGATCACCAGGTTGCGGCCGTTGATCTGCGCGATGCCGTCGGCAATCTGTTCCAGCGCCTCACCGGTGGCCCGCGCCAGATCCTGGGTCTCGGTGACCAGCGCCTGGCTCTTGCCCATGGCCTCGACCGCGCTGTCGGCCCGGTCCTGTACCGCATGAATCATGGCCTCGATCTCGCCGGTGGACGCCTGGGTCCGCGCCGCCAGGGCCCGCACCTCATCGGCGACCACGGCAAAGCCGCGGCCCTGCTCACCGGCGCGGGCCGCCTCGATGGCCGCGTTGAGCGCCAGCAGGTTGGTCTGCTCGGCGATACCACGAATCACGTCCAGCACCTGGCCTATATCGCGCACCTGCACCGCCAGGTCCTTCACCAGGCCGGTGGACGAGGTGATTTCCCGGGTCGCGTTGTTGATCGCCTGCACCGCGCTGCGGGCCTGGTCGCGCCCGCTGCTGGCCTGCGAACTGGTCGACTGCGAAGCCTGTGAAGTCGACACGGCATTACGCGCCACTTCCTCGACCGCCGAGGTCATTTCCGTGACGGCGGTGGCGGCCTGTTGGATTTCGTCATTCTGGCGGGTCAGCGCCCGGCTGCCGTCATCGGTGACCGCCGTCAGTTCCTCGGCGGCGGACGCCAGTTGGTCGGCGGCGCTGGCGATCTGCTGGATGGTGTTCTTCAGGCTGTCCTGCATGTCGCCCAGGGCCTTGAGCAACTGGCCGGCCTCGTCGCGGCCGTGGCTGCTGATGCGCTGGGTCAGGTCGCCCTCCGCGATGCGCTGGGCACAGTCGACCGCAGTGGCGATCGGCCGGCTGATCAGGCGGCTGATGAAAAAGCCCAGCAGCACGGCCGCAATGAAGGCGATGCCGATACCGCTGTACAGCACCGCCCTGGCCGTCGCCTCCTGGGCTGCCGCCGCCTTGGCGTCCTCGCTGATCTGGCGATCGTTGGAGTCGATCATGATGGTCAACTGGTCCATGACCTTGCGGTAGGCCTTCTGCAGGTCACCCAGCAGCAAGACGCGGCCGTTCTCCAGGTCGCCCGCCGCCATCATCGCCACATAGCGCTGCACCAGCGCCTGGTAGATCGGCCAGTCGCGCGCCATCTGGTCACCGGCAATGCGCTCGTCCTCGGCCAGCGGCCCCTTGCGGTAGGCGGCGAACGCCTGCTCGCTGGCCAACTGGTTGGCTTTCATCGAGGCCAGGAACTCATCCTTGACGCTCTGCGGGGCATTGCCCGCGGTGGCGACATACAGCCGGTACATGTCACGGGTCTGGCCGACCGCCTTGGTCTTGGTCTGCGAGGTGTTGGCGACCGAAACCAGGTTGTTGCTGAACACCGCCTGCAGGCGCGCCGACAGTGCGGAAACGCCACTGATGCCAAGCATGCCCACGGCGAGCGTGATCAGCGCGCACAGGAAAAAGGAGGAAATCAGTTTGGTCGAAAGCTTTGCATCGTTGAGCCAGTTCATCGGTGGATCCTTGTGGGCGCCGGTAGAGCGTCCCTGTTCATGTGTGCATTTCCCTGCCCCCGCGTACAACCGGGTGACGGGCCTGTGTGGGGATGCCTTCGCTGCTCGAGTCCGCCCGACAACAACACGGACACGCCTGGCGCATGGCAAGGTCATTCAGCCAACGACGTCGTACCACAGCACAAACGCACAAGCCGAACACCTGTTTTTCCCGCAAGCTTGATGGGATCACTTCCTTCTCGCCCCCCGCGTCGCGCGCATGACACGGCAGGCCACCTACCCTCTGAAACATGCATTCCAGAGCCATTTACTTAAACAAATACGTAATGGCTTTTTGCCATTATCGTTGTTAAATGTTACAGCATGTGAAATATTAATCGCAAACATACGATGTCGTATGACACCAGTTGTTCGGTCACGAAAATGACACGAACCGGGCGTCACGCGCGCAAGTCAAACCGTGAGGAGTTACACATGCATCCGCAAAGGATGGGTCGGCTGTTGCCTGGCGTTCAGAAGGCAAGACCCATAAGCAATACCCTGGCCGGGTGGCTGGCCCTGATGGCCGTCAGCCTGGGAGCCCACGCCGAGGCGCTCGATACCAACGCATCGGCGGGCAAGCGCCTGGCTGTGGCCGCCGACTGCGTGGCCTGCCACACCAGTGCCGGTGGCAAGGCGTTCGCTGGCGGCTATCCGCTGAACTCGCCCATGGGCGTGATCTACTCGACCAATATCACCCCGTCCAAAAGCGCCGGGATCGGCAACTACAGCGAGGCGGACTTCGCCCGCGCCGTACGCGACGGCGTGACGCCGGACGGTACCCACCTGTACCCGGCGATGCCGTACACCTCCTACGCGAAGATGACCGACAGCGACGTCGCCGCGCTCTACCAGTACTTCATGCATGAAGTGAAACCGGTGGATGCCCCAAGCCCCAAGACCCAGCTGGACTTCCCGTTCAACATCCGCGCCTCGATGATCGGCTGGAACGCCCTGTTCCACAGTGACAAACGCTTCACCCCGGATCCGGCCAAGTTGGCCCAGGTCAACCGCGGCGACTATCTGGTCAACGCCCTGGCCCACTGCGACACCTGCCACACACCGCGCAACGTGCTGATGGCCGCCAACAACGACAAGGCGCTGTCCGGCGGCTCGCTGGGCGCCTGGTTCGCGCCGAACATCACCTCGGACAAGACCAGCGGCATCGGCGCCTGGTCGAGCGACGAAATCGTCGCCTACCTGCGCACCGGCCACGTCGAGGGCAAGGCCCAGGCCGCCGGGCCGATGGCCGAGGCGGTCGAACACAGCCTGCAATACCTGGGCGATGACGACCTCAAGGCCATCGCCGCCTACCTGCTTCAGACCACTCCGGTCGACGGCGGCGAGCGCCAGGCCCGCCACACCTTCGGCCAGGCTTCCAGCGATGAGTTGACCCTGCGCGGCGGCAAACCGCAGGACAACCCGGGCTGGCACATCTTCAGCGGCACCTGCGCCAACTGCCACCAGGCCAACGGCCAGGGCAACCGCGAGTACCCGTCACTGTTCCACAACACCGCCACCAGCCGTGCCGACAACCTGATCGCGACCATCGTCCATGGCGTGCACCGCAAGGTCGACGGCGTCGCCATCGACATGCCGGGCTTCGGTCCCAATGCGTTCTACACCGACCGCCTCAGCGACCAGGAAATCGCCGATGTCAGCAACTACGTGCTGACCCACTACGGCAACCCGGAAAAAACCGTGACCGCCGCCGACGTGGCGCGCGTGCGCGAAGGCGGCCCCAAGGCGCCACTCGCCGTCCTGGCGCAGTACAGCGTGCCGGGCCTGATCATTCTCGGCCTGCTGGTCATCCTGGCGTTGTTCAGGTTCAAGGCTCGTCGTCGGCGCCTGGAGGCCTGAACCATGGAAACTTCGATGACTGACAAGCACACCCTCTCCCGCCGCAGCCTGCTGCGCGGTTCGGTGACCCTGGGCCTGGCCGCCCTGGTCGGCAGCCTCGCGCCGTGGCAATCGGTACTGGCGGCGGACGATCAGGACTTCATCGCCCTGTCGCAGTTCCTCGTCAGCCGCCCGGTCAACCCGGTGCTGGCGGCGCGTTACTACCGCGCGCTGAGCAAGCGTGCGCCGAACTTCGCCGGAAACGTCGGCGCCCTGCGCCAACTGATCGCCACGCAAGGCTTCAAGCACGTGGATGAATACCTGGCCCAGCCCAACCCGGATGCGTCGCTGAAGGCGACCGCCACCAGCATCATCTCCGCCTGGTACCTGGGCATCGTCGGCGAGCTGGCCGACGCCGAACTGGTCAGCTACTCCGAGGCGCTGATGTACGCCCCGACCCACGGCATCCTCGCCATTCCCACCTACGGCGGTGGCCCCGACTCCTGGGGCAACAAGCCAACCGATAGACAGGAAACCCAACTATGAGCAGTGCTGCGTACGACGCCGACGTGATCGTCATCGGCTCCGGCGTGATGGGCGGCCTGATCGCCGCCGAGATGGCCAAGGCCAACAAGTCCGTGATCGTCCTCGAGGCCGGCCCTCGGGTGAACCGCCGCGACATCGTCGAAACCTTCCGCAACGCCCCGGTCAAGCTGTCGCTGGCCAACGCCAAGCTGCAAGGCGCCGGCTCGCCGTACCCGAGCCTGCCGCACGCGCCCTCCACCTATGGCGACTACCTGCAGCAGGTCGGCCCGGTAAAATACAACACCTCGTACCTGCGCGTGGTCGGCGGTACCACCTGGCACTTCGGCTCATCGCTGTGGCGCATGCTGCCCAACGATTTCCGCCTCAACAGCCTGTACGGGCGCGGGCGTGACTGGCCGATCAGCTACGACGAACTGGAACCCTTCTACGCCCGCGCCGAAACCGAGCTGGGCGTGTCCGGCGTCGACGGCCAGGACGAAAGCGGCCAGGGCGGCGCGGCCTTCCCGCCACGCTCCATCCCCTACCCGATGGCGGGCCTGAAGCCGAGCTACATGTTCAAGCGCCTGTCGACGATGCTGAGCAAGGGCGGCTACAACCCGATCCTCGAACCCAACGGCCGTGCTACCCGCCCCTACGGCAAGCGGCCGCCATGCGCCGGCAACAACAACTGCAACCCGGTCTGCCCGATTGCCGCCAAGTACGATGGTTCCATGCACATCGACGAAGCCGAGCGCCATGGCGCCAAGCTGCTGGACAACTCAGTGGTGTACAAGATCGAGGCTGGCGACGACGGCAAGATCAGCGCGATCTGGTACATGCGCCCGGACAAAACCCAGCACCGCCTGACCGCCCGCTACTTCGTGCTGGCGGCCTACGGCATCGAATCGCCGAAGCTGCTGCTGATGTCCACCTCGGAGAAGTACCCGAACGGCATCGCCAACTCGTCCGATCAGGTCGGTCGCAACCTGATGGACCACACCGGCATCAGCATGAACGTGATGACCAAGGAAGACATGTGGCCCGGCGAAGGCCCGACCCAGTTGCTGGTGTACCTCAACAGCCGCGACGGCGGGTTCCGCAAGGATTACCCGAGCTACAAGATCAAGGTGCGCAACACGGTGCCCACCTCGCAGATCACCAGCAACCTGATCGCCAAGGGCGTGCTCGGCTCGAAACTCGACGAGCAGATCCGCCTGCAATCGGCGCGCTCGCTGAACTGGGCGGTGGACTTCGAGACCCTGCCGCTGCCGGAAAACCGCGTGACGCCGAGCAAGACCAAGTTCGACGCCATCGGCCTGCCGGTGCCGGAGATCTACTACAGCGTCCCGGACTACTGGCACGCCGGCAAGGAAAAGGCCCTGGAGGACTTCAAGCAGTTCGCCAAGCTGCTCGACGCCGACATCCTCAGCACCGACGTGGGCTTCCAGAACCGCCAGCACATCATGGGCACCACCATCATGGGCGACGATCCGAAGAACTCGGTGGTCGACCGTGACTGTCGCGCCCATGACCACGCCAACCTGTTCATCGCCGGCACCAGCGTGATGCCGTCGTCGTCCTGCGTGAACCCCACGCTGACCGGCGCCGCATTGAGCATCCGTATTGCCGATCAACTGCTCAAGGACTTCCAGGCGTAACGCCGGATCCCGCAGCAGCCGACGTGACAGGCCGCCCTGGCCTGTCACGTCCTCCCTCTCCCGACTCCCCTCTCGCAAAGGCCCAGCCAGGCTGGTTCAGCAGTCATTCGAGCCTTGAAAATATTGTCCCCATTTTAGAATCAATCATTCTCATTTCTGCCTAATTGTCTCGATCATGGATCACCCCTAAAGTACACCCATACCGCAGCCACTGAGCAAAACGCCAGGCCGGTGCCGAATTCGCTTCACCCACTTTATCGACTCAAAAAGGAACTCAATCATGTCCAACCGCGAACTGCTGAACCCAACCAACTCCGCCCTGATCCTGATCGACCACCAGCCACAAATGGCCTTCGGCGTGCAATCGATCGACCGTCAAACGCTGAAGAACAACACCGTAGGCCTGGCCAAGGCGGCGAAGATCTTCAACGTGCCGACGATCTACACCTCGGTGGAAACCGAAAGCTTCAGCGGCTACATCTGGCCGGAGCTGCTGGGCGTGAACCCGGGCGCCCAGCCGATCGAGCGCAGCTCGATGAACTCCTGGGAAGACAGGAAGCTGGTGGAAGCAGTGAAAGCCACCGGTCGCAAGAAACTGATCATGGCCGCCCTGTGGACCGAGGTCTGCCTGACATTCCCGGCCCTGGAAGCCATGGCCGAAGGCTACGAGGTGTACATCGTCACCGACGCTTCCGGCGGCACCACCCAGGAAGCCCATGACATGGCCGTGCAGCGGATGATTCAGGCCGGCGCGATTCCGGTGACCTGGCAGCAGGTGCTGCTCGAATACCAACGCGACTGGGCCCACAAGGACACTTACAATGCCGTGATGGACCTGGTGCGCGAGCACAGCGGCGCCTACGGCATGGGCGTCGACTACGCCTACACCATGGTGCACAAGGCCCCACAACGCACCCTGGGCTGATCCCTGCGAACACAGGCCCGCCAGGCTGCACTGCTGGCGGGCTTCCACCGTCTCACTGAAGAAAGGGAATTCTCCCATGCCCCATGAAGGCAGCCTGTTGCAGGCCTCGGTCATTTTCCTGATGGCCGCCGTCATCATCGTCCCCCTGGCCAAGCGCCTCCAGCTCGGTGCCGTGCTCGGCTACCTGCTGGCCGGCGTGCTGATCGGCCCGCAAGTGCTGAAGCTGATGGGCAATGCTGAACACGTCGCGCATTTCTCCGAGATGGGCGTGGTGTTCCTGCTGTTCATCATCGGCCTGGAACTGTCGCCCAAGCGTCTCTGGCTGATGCGCAAGGCGGTGTTCGGCGTCGGCCTGGCCCAGGTGCTGCTGACCGGCCTGGTGATCGGCACCGTGGCCATGGCCGCCTTCGGCCAGAGCCTGCAGGCGGCGGTCGTGCTCGGCCTGGGCCTGGCCCTGTCGTCGACCGCGCTGGGCCTGCAAAGCCTGGCCGAGAGCCGCCAGTTGAACAGCCCCCACGGCCGACTCGCCTTCGCCATCCTGCTGTTCCAGGACATCGCCGCCATCCCGCTGATCGCCCTGGTGCCGCTGCTGGCGGTCACCGGCGTGCAGGAAACCGGCGAAAGCGGCCTGGTCCATGGCCTCAAGGTCCTCGGCAGCATCGCCGTGGTGGTGGTCGGTGGCCGCTACCTGCTGCGTCCGCTGTTCCGCGCCGTGGCCCGCACCGGCCTGCCGGAAGTCGCCACCGCCACCGCACTGCTGGTGGTGATCGGCACCGCCTGGCTGATGGAACTGGCCGGCGTGTCGATGGCCCTCGGGGCGTTCCTCGCCGGCCTGCTGCTGGCCGACTCGGAATACCGCCACGAACTGGAATCGCAGATCGAGCCGTTCAAGGGCCTGCTGCTGGGCCTGTTCTTCATGAGCGTGGGCATGGGCGCGAACCTGCCGCTGCTGTTCGAAAACCCTGGCCTGATCGTCGGCCTGACGTTGCTGCTGATCGTCATCAAGCTGCCGCTGCTGATGTTCGTCGGACGCATGGCCGGTGGCCTGTCGCGCATCGCCGCCCTGCGCCTGGGCATGGTGCTGGCCGCGGGCGGCGAGTTCGCCTTCGTGGTGTTCAAGCTCGGCCAGAACCTCGGCCTGTTCGACACCCGTACCTACGACACCCTGATCATGACCATCACCCTGTCGATGGCCGTCACTCCCCTGCTGCTGATGGCCTGCGCCCGCTTCATCAAGGCCCCGCCACAGCAGGCCCGGGAAGTGCCGGAAGAACTGCGCAAGATCAAGAGCGACGGCCCGCGGGTGGTCATCGCTGGCATGGGCCGCGTCGGCCAGGTCGTCGCACGCATCCTGCATGCCCAGGGCATCCCGTTCATTGGCCTGGACACCTCGGTCGATACCATCGAGATGACCCGCAACTTCGAGCACGTGCCGGTGTTCTACGGCGACCCGCTGCGCCCGGAAATCCTCAGCGCCGCCAAGGTCGGTGAAGCCGAGTATTTCATCGTCGCGCTGGACGACCCGGAGAAGGCGGTGAAGGCCGCAGAAACCGTGCAGCGCCTGTATCCGCAGGTCAAGGTCCTGGCCCGCGCGCGCAACCGCCAGCACGTGCATCAACTGCTCGATGCCGGTGCCGAGCCGGTACGCGAAACCTACTACTCCAGCCTGGAAATGACCCGCCGTGCCCTGGAAGGCCTGGGCCTTGGCTCAGCTCAGGCGGAACGCCGCATCCGGCAGTTCATGACCCACGACGAAGAGACCCTGGCGGCCCAGCACCTGGTACGTGGCGACCGCTCGAAGGTCATGCAGACCGCCCAGGAAGCGCGGGTGGAACTGGCGCGCTTGTTTGCCAGCGATACGGATGAGGCAGAGCAGATCAAAGGGAACTGACCGTTTCAGCCCGGGGCGAACGTGCCCGGGCTGCTTTCAGGCGATAGACGCCGGGAGAGCAGCCGAACCACCGATTGCAGGCGCGATAGAAGCTGCTGATCTCAGTGAATCCCAAACTCTGCGCAATCGTCGCCGGGCCCTGATCCGTCGCGCCGATCAAGTGACTGGCCAGTTGGAAGCGGCATTCGTCCAGAAGCTCGCGAAAGCCGGTCAACTCATCATCCAGCCGGTTGCGCAGCATTCGTGGGGTCAGGTTCAGGGCACTCGCGATACTCTCGAGAGACACGACAATGCCCTTTGCCAAGCCCACGACGATATGGTTCTTCACCACCGACGACATCTTCACCGGCGTGTTCTGAAGCTCGGCGTTGAGCAGGCGCTCATAATGCAGTTTCAGCTCGAGGGAGGCAGTCGGCAACCTCTGGTGCCAGTCCCTGGCGGAGAAGGTGATCTTGTTGACCAGATTGGAAAACCGCAGATTCCTGCCGAAAAGAGCCTCCAGCTCATGGCGGTCGGACGGCGCGTCATAACTCACGGCTGTCGCGACCGGCACGACCCTTTGCAAGGGGAGCAGCCAGTGGACGATGCCCAGGATGGTGGCCAGATAGCAATCGATGTAGGACCTGCAGAGCCCCAGCAACTCCAACCTCAGGAAAACGACGCTATAGGACTCGGATTCCTCCAGGATAAGCAGCGGCACTCCATCCGATAACAATGACGAATACTGCGAGAGACTCGTCAGGGCTTCGCCCAATGTGGCACTGCACATCACCGGGTAGAGCTGAGACTGGAGCTGGCCTGGATGGAACAGCTCATGGCAGCCCAGACCGATATCGGGGCTATTCGAGTCGCGCTGAAGAATATCCACGAAGTTCGAAATATCTTCTATCCGTACCCGATGTCCGCCTGCTGCCCTCTCGCTCAGAGAAGCATGCAGGTCGTCGACCCGATGAGAGCTGGAGTGCGCCAGCTCCTTCAGTCTCAGTACCACTTGGGCGCAGGTGGGGGCGATTGTCGGCATGGATAATTCAGTCAGCCTGCAGGTTCCTGGAGTTTGTTGCCCTGAGCTGGCCGGGAGATGAGCCGAACCAACGCCGACAGGCCTTGTGCAGGCTGCTCGGCTGGCAAAATCCGAGTATCGAGGAGATTTCCTTCAGGCTCAATGTGGAGATGGACAACAGATTACCGGCAATTTCCTTTCTCAGATTTTCCTGTAACTCGGAGAAGGTCACCCCTTCGCGCTCCAGGGACTTTTGCAGCGTTCGTGCACTCACGCGCAGGCCGAGCGCCACCGCCTGAAGCGAGGGCAGTCTTCCCTCGGCAACCCCTGCGGAAAACACTGAACGAACCTTCTCGACCAACGAACCGTTGATCTGCTCTTCCAGCAGCGCATCCGCATATCGGCAATGAATATCTTCAAAGACAGGGTTCCCGGTAAACACCGGAGCCTTCTTTATATCCTGACTGAACGACAAGCCAAGATGCGCGGCCTCGAAATGCAGGCAGTCACCAAACAGGCGCTCAAGACTTGTCGTATCGACAGGTCTTGGATAAGGCAACTCCACCAGACTCGGCTGGACTTCAAGTGGATGAGCGAGCCAATGAACCAGCCCGAGAATACCAGAGGCGGCGGCATCGATGATGTACCGGGGAACCTGGGAACCGGACGAACCCTTGGGACGCGCGGTAATGGCAAGCTTTTCGAATCGTTCTTCCAGGCTGATGAATGATGCATCCGTGATCAGCGGATAGTATTTCACCAGACGCTCCAGCGCGACGCCAATCGTGGGGCTGGACATCACCGAGTAACCTGGAACGCCAAGGAAATACGGCTTGGCGTATTGATAGGCGACAAGACCGATATCGATGTCCCCTGTGCACTCGTAGGCCTCGTCAAGGAAACGATAGACCCGGGAAAAATCCATTTTGTTCTGCTCGAGCAACTCGGAAAGTCTTGATTTATATAAATCAGAAAATTCTTTTATCCTGGGAGTTCTCTTCGAGGTCGCCTGGGTAATCTCAGTAGATTCACTCGCTGCAATTTCAGACATTGCTCACCCTGGGGATCTTTTATCGACCACGTACCGCCTGAGCCCAAACTATCGAGGGTGACTTGCGCGAGCGGACATAATAAAAGGATCTCAAGACACTAGGCAAGGTAATGCACCGGTGTGATCATTGCCCAAATGATAGCTTATAGCCATCTCCCACCATTCCCAGCGGTGTCGTGCCCATCAAGTACACAGATGTCTGTTACCGGCGGAGGTAATGCCAGTGGTCTCTCACACAGACATGAATTCCGACCTGGAGTTCTGTAGCGTCTCGTCCGAAGAAACGCCGGACTTTGTTCACTGGTTCTACGACGAACTCGCCCAGGGCCGTTTTTTCCTCGCGTTCCAACCGATCATGTCGGTCGAGTCGAATACCAATCTGTACTACGAAGGGTTGCTGAGGCACTGCGCTGGCCCCCTGAAGCTCGACCCGTTTCCAGTCCTGGAAGAAAGGAAGTGCATAAGGGCCCTCGATCATTGTGTGGTGTCGAGTGTGCTCGACATGTTGCGCCATTATCCAGACATACGCCTGGGCTGCAATATATCTGCGCAAAGTGCGGCGCTGGACGAAAAGTGGCGCAGCATCATCTTGCAACTCAAGGCCGAGCCCGGACTTGCTGAAAGACTCGTTATTGAAATAACGGAAAGCGCTTCGTCAAATCACGACGCTGCAGCCGAGTTTGTCATTCGCATGCGAAGTTTGGGCTGCCTGCTGGCAGTGGACGACTTTGGTTCCGGCTTCAGCACTCTTGAGTTCATCCGTACGGCATCACCGGACATTATCAAGATCGACAAGGGTTACTTGCAGCGCGCCCGAACTTGCGAAGTAGCGGGTGATGCATTCAGGCATTTGGTGGGACTGTGCAAGACATTGGCGCCCCATGTGATTGCCGAAGGTGTGGAGTTCGATCGTGATACCGAGCGCCTGGTGAGCTGCGCGGCGACGTGGATGCAGGGATTTCTGGTTGGCAGGCCCCAGCGTTTTTTGCCGGGAATACCCAGAGAGTGTGTCATCGAAGATTATCCGAATTGATGTAACGCCCGGCAGGACATCCTGATGATCTCGTCACTATCCGATTTTTGACCATTGAATCGAGGTAATACATGTTGCTGCGAAAAATGAAAATCGCCAATCGGGTCCTTCTGTGCTTCTGCTCGATTGTCCTGATTGTCCTGATCCTGGGTATTTTCGGCCTGATGCAGATCGCCAAGGTGAGGGAAGAAGGGCAGAAAATCGAGAACGACTCCCTGCCCGGTATCGCACTGGGTGACGACATAGCACTGGCCTTCTCGAACACCAGGACCGACGTGGTCCGCTTGTTGTCGGTAGGCCAGGCAAAACTGCCCGAAGCTTATGCCAAGGTTCTGGAAAAGCAGAAACTGTTCAATACGGCAGTCGACCTGTACCGCCCGCTCATCAGTACCGGAGAGGAAAAATCAGCGGTCGACAGCATTGTTGCGCTATTTGCCACGTACAACGCAGACACGGAAGTGGGCTATAAGCTGTTGAAGGACGGCAGGCACGAAGAGGCCCAGGAAGTCATCATAGGCAAAATGGTGGCGACCGCCGAGCAGATCAAGGCACAGCTTAAGAAACTTGAAAAGATAAACGACGACTCCAAGGCGCAAGCGTCCGCTGCGGCTGAAGCCGCCTACAGCAGTGCCCGGTGGGTGATCGGCAGCGTCCTGGTCATGTCGCTCCTGTATACGCTGATACTCGCCTGGCGCCTGATCGTCAGCCTGGCAGGCCCCATTGGCCAGGCCCTGGGCAGTTCGGAAAAAATCGCCGCCGGCGACCTGCGAAAATTCGCCGCGGACATCGACGGTGTCGATGAAGCCGCCTTGCTGCTCCAGTCGATGGAGCGTATGCGTGGCAATCTGCACACGATGCTGAACCAGATTGGCGCCGCCGCCAATCAACTGGGCTCCGCCGCCGAGGAGCTGAATGCGCTGATGCGCGACAGCCATGCAGACCTGAACTCACAGAATATTGAGATCGAAATGGCGGTCACCGCCGTCACGGAAATGACCCAGGCCGTGGAAGAGGTCGCTCGAAACGCCGCCTCGACCTCCGAAGCCTCCCGCTCCTCCAACAGCGCCGCCCGCTCAGGCCAGGAGGAACTCAACGTGACGCTGGCCTCGATCACCCATCTCGTGGGCAATGTAGGTGACGCCTCCGCGCAAGCCCAGTTGCTTTCGGCTCATACGCAGGCGATCAGCAAGGTCCTGGAAGTCATTCGCGCCGTGTCCGAACAGACCAACCTGCTGGCATTGAACGCAGCGATCGAAGCGGCACGGGCAGGCGAAGCCGGCAGAGGCTTCGCCGTGGTCGCCGACGAGGTTCGCGGCCTGGCGCACCGCACGGGTGAGTCCACGCGAGAGATCGAAAGCATGATCGAGCAGGTGCATGTCGGCACGCACAACACGGTCAAGGCGCTCGAACTGAGCACCTCGCAAGCCGAGCACACTCATAGCCAGGCGACCTCCGCCAACCAGGCCCTGTCGAGCATCGTCAAATCGGTGGCGGAGATCGACGAACGCAACCTGGTGATTGCCAGCGCCTCGGAGGAACAGGCCCAGGTGGCCCGGGAAGTCGACCAGAACCTGGTGCGCATTCGCGACCTTTCTGCCCAGTCCGCCGTGCGCGCCAGCCAGACCACCGGGGCCAGCCAGACGCTGGCGCAACTGGCCGGCGAACTCAATGTCACGATAGGGCGGTTTACGCTCTGAGCAAGAGGTGAGCATCAATCCAGCCGTGCTGCGCAGAGCCCTGCTGGATGCCGGTTACCTTGAACTTCCCATTACCGCAGAGCACGGGCTTATCGTCGGCACGCTGGCGAACCACCATCGCGATCCGTTTGATCGGATCATGGTGGCTCAGGCAATTGCCGCAGGGATGAGCCTGGTGACGCATGACAGTGCGATGCATGCCTACCCGCATACGCTTATCGTGTAAAGACGAATCGTCTCGACACACAAAGCCACCCAGCTCCGCCCCTCACTCGTCTAGCCTTCCAGGACCGTAGCAAACCCGCGCCACGTTCAAGGAAGAAACATGTCCCTGGCCATCGTCCACAGCCGCGCCCAGGTCGGGGTGGAAGCTCCTGCCGTCACCGTCGAAACCCACCTCGCCAATGGCCTGCCGAGCCTGACCCTGGTCGGCCTGCCGGAAACCGCCGTGAAGGAAAGCAAGGACCGGGTGCGCAGTGCGATCCTCAATTCGGCCCTCGACTTTCCCGCCCGGCGCATCACCCTGAACCTGGCTCCGGCGGACCTGCCCAAGGACGGCGGGCGCTTCGACCTGGCGATTGCCCTGGGCATTCTCGCCGCCAGCGTGCAGGTGCCGGCATTGACGCTGGACAACATGGAATGCCTGGGGGAACTGGCTCTGTCCGGCGCCATTCGCCCGGTGCAAGGGGTGTTGCCGGCAGCGCTGGCGGCCCGTGCGGCCGGGCGTACGCTGGTGGTGCCGCTGGCCAATGCCGAGGAGGCCTCGCTGGCCAGTGGGCTGACGGTGATTGCCGTCGATCATCTGCTGCAACTGGTCGCCCACCTCAACGGCCACGCGCCAATCAAGCCGTTCGAATCCAACGGCCTGTTGCACCAGGCCAAGCCCTACCCGGACCTGAGCGAAGTCCAGGGCCAACTCGCCGCCAAGCGCGCCTTGCTGATCGCCGCTGCCGGTGCGCACAACCTGCTGTTCAGCGGCCCGCCGGGTACAGGCAAGACGCTGTTGGCCAGCCGGCTGCCCGGGCTGTTGCCGCCGCTGGACGAGCATGAGGCGCTGGAGGTGGCAGCGATCCAGTCGGTCGCCAGTCATGTGCCCTTGAGCAGTTGGCCGCAGCGGCCGTTTCGCCAGCCCCACCACTCGGCGTCCGGGCCGGCGCTGGTCGGTGGTGGATCGAGACCGCGTCCTGGCGAGATCACCCTCGCCCACCATGGCGTGCTGTTTCTCGATGAACTGCCGGAGTTCGACCGCAAGGTACTGGAAGTGCTGCGCGAACCGCTGGAGTCGGGCCATATCGTGATCTCCCGCGCCCGCGACCGGGTACGTTTCCCCGCTCGATTCCAGTTGGTGGCGGCAATGAATCCGTGCCCCTGTGGATATCTTGGCGACCCGACCAACCGCTGCCGCTGTACCCCGGAGCAGATCCAGCGTTATCGCAACAAGCTGTCCGGCCCGTTGCTGGACCGTATCGACCTGCACTTGACCGTGGCCCGTGAGGCCACGGCACTGAGCCCGGTCAAGGAGCCGGGAAACACCACGGCCGAGGCGGCCGAGCGGGTGGCGCAAGCTCGCCGGCGCCAGCAGCAACGCCAAGGGTGCGCCAACGCCTTTCTCGATCTGCAGGGATTGCGCCAGCACTGCAAGTTATCCACAGCCGATGAAACGTGGCTGGAGACAGCCTGCGAACGCCTGACCCTGTCGCTGCGGGCAGCGCATCGGTTGCTGAAGGTGGCAAGGACGTTGGCGGATCTGGAGCAGGTAGAGGGAATCAGCCGTGAGCATCTGGCCGAGGCGTTGCAGTACCGGCCCAGTAGTGCCTGATATGGCCGGGATAGTGGCTGGTACTGCGGTGAGGTTGAGGGCCTATTCGCGGGCAAGCCACGCTCCTACAGTGCCGAGTCGTATACAGGGTCCATGTACGACTCGGCACTGTAGGAGCGTGGCTTGCCCGCGAATGGATCTAAAGACCGGCGCCGCCTCAACGGAACCGATCAACCTCCTGCCGCAGTTCCGCCGCCAGCATCTCCAGCTCGCGCGCGGTCTGGGCCAGGTTGGAGACCACTTCGCGCTGTTCGCTGTTGGCCAGGGCGATGCTCTGCAGGTTGCTGCTGAGCAGGGTCGCGGTGCTGCTCTGCTCCTGGGTGGCGGTGGTGATGGCCGCGAATTGCTGGCCGGCCGAGCGGCTCTGTTCGTCGATACGCGCCAGCGCCGAGGCGACGTTGGCGTTGCGCGACAGGCCTTCCTGCATCAGCGAGTTGCCCTGCTCCATGGTCTGGATGGCATGACCGGTTTCCTGCTGGATGCTGTGGATCATGCTGGAGATCTCGTCCGTCGCCTCGCGGGTACGCCCCGCCAGGCTGCGTACCTCATCGGCGACCACGGCAAAACCACGGCCCTGTTCGCCGGCCCGGGCGGCTTCGATGGCGGCATTGAGCGCCAGCAGGTTGGTCTGCTCGGCGATCGAGGTGATCACGCCGACGATGCCGCCGATTTCCTGGGAACGCTGGCCCAGGGTGTTGATCACCGTCGCCGTGCTGTTCAGCGCCGCGGCGATCTGTTCCAGGGACGACGAAGCCTCTTCCATGGAGCTGCGGCCGATACGGGTCTGCTGGGCATTTTCCTGGGCCAGGCGCTCGGTGTTGCTCATGTTGTCGGCGATGTTCAGCGAGGTGGCGCTGAACTCCTCGACCGCGCCGGCCATGCTGGTGATTTCGCCGGACTGCTGTTCCATGCCTTCGTAGGCACCGCTCGACAGGCCGGACAGGGCCTGGGCACGGCCGTTGACCTCCTGGGCCGCCTTGCGGATGTGCTCGACCATGGTCGACAGCGCCTGGCCCATCTGGTTGAAACTACCGGCCAGTTGGCCGATCTCGTCCTGGCTCGACACATTGAGCCGTACGCTCAGGTCGCCAGCGCCCAGGGCCTGGGCCTGGCGCACTAGGTCACCCAACGGACGCAACTTGCTGCGCAGCAGCCAGACCGCCGCCCCCACCGCCAGCAGCATCGCCAGCAGGCTGCCGAGCACCAGGCGAATACCGACACTCCAGGTCACTGCGCTGATTTCGGCCTTGGGCATGCTCGCCACCACTGACCACGGGCCATCCGCGAAAGGCACCGCGACGCTGTAGATGTCGTCGCTCCTGTCGCTCCAGAAACGCCCCTGGCCGGGCTGTTTCGCCAGGTCGGCGATCACCTTGGCCGCCTGCTCGGGGTCGTTCACCTCGGCTGGCGGTACCAGCCAGCGTTTCTGTTCGTCGAGCAACGCCAGGGAACCGGTGGTGCCGATGCGGAACCGCTTGAGGTTATCGAACTGCGCCTTCTGCGCATCGGTGTAGTCGAAACCGACGAACAGCACCGCGAACACCTTGCCGCTGCTGTCGCGCACCGGGGTGTACTGGGTCATGTAGTAGCGGTCGAACAGCAGGGCCCGGCCGATATAGCCCTGCCCCGCCATCAGCTTGGCGTAGGCCGGGTGCTGGTGGTCGAGCAGGGTGCCGATGGCACGGCTGCCATCCTGCTTGGTCAGGGAGGTGCTGACGCGGATGAAGTCGTCGCCGCTGCGCACGAACAGGGTCGCAACCCCGGCGGTCATCTGCTTGAAATCGTCGACTTCGGTGAAATCGTTGTTGAGCAGCTTGTCGCGCAGGTACAGGCCCGGAGCCTGGGTGCCGGCCACGCTGACCGGCTCATCGGTGCGCGCGCTCAGGCCGTTGCTGAAGCGCTTCTCGAACAGCCCGCTGAGGCGCTGGGTGTTTTCGCGCAGGGTCCCGTGGAAGGTGTTCAACTGGTCGGCGAGCAGACGTGCTTCGCTGGCCAGGTGCTCTTCGCGGGTGTCGAGGTTGGCCGAATCCAGCGAACGCAGGGCGAATACGGTGCTGCCGCTGATCACCACTGCCAGGATGACGGAGAGCGCAAGGCCGAGTTGCGTGGCGATTCGGGCACGGGGTTGAGGCATGAACAGCTCCTGACCGAGTGGCCGGGTCATCCCTGTCCCTGGCGCTACCCGGCTTTTCTGTATGTTGAGTCGTGAGGGGCCTTTCTGAACGAAGGTTCCATGTCGCTACAGTCGGCTGCTCAAGGAAATACTTGAGCAATTTGCAGGGGTATCTGCCAGAAATCTGATTGATGGGCCGTGTGCTCAGCCCAGGCGCTCGACCTGGGGCAGTTCCATGGCGGCGACTTCGCCTTGCAGGAAGTCGCTCAGGCGGCGCAGACGCTCGCCGCCGGGGCGGGTCTTGGGCCATACCAGGTAATAGTTTTCACCACTGGCCACTGCCGTCGGCCAGGGCAGGCTCAGGCGTCCCTGGGCCACGTCCTCGGCCACCATCAGCAGGTCGCCCATGGACACGCCGTAACCACGGGCCGCGGCAATCATCCCCAGTTCCAGGGTGTCGAACACCTGGCCGCCCTTGAGGGAAATACGCTCGGAAAGCCCCATGCGCTCCAGCCAGTTGCGCCAGTCACGACGGTCCGGCGTCGGGTGCAGCAGCTCGGTGGCGGCCAGGCGCTCGACGTCCCAGGGCTGGTCGTTGAGCAGGGTCGGTGCGCCCACCGGGATCAGCCATTCGGAGAACAGGTAGCTGGACTCCCAGTCCGGCGGGAAATGCCCGGCGCCGAGCAATACCGCGCAATCGAACGGTTCCTGGTTGAAATCGACGTTGTCGACGTCCATCCAGGCGCTGGTCAATTGCACCTCGTTGCCTTTCTGCAGGTGCCGGAAGCGGCTGATGCGGGCCAGCAGCCAGCGCATGGTCAGGGTCGACGGCGCCTTCATGCGCAGGATGTCATCTTCGGCGCGCAGGGTGTCGCAGGCCCGTTCCAGCGCACCGAAACCCTCGCGAATGCCCGGCAGCAGCAACCGCGCGGCCTCCGTCAGTTGCAGGTTGCGGCCGTTGCGCTGGAACAGCCGGCAGGCGAAGTGCTCCTCCAGGGTGCGGATATGCCGGCTGACCGCGCTCTGGGTGATCGACAGTTCTTCGGCCGCCCGGGTGAACGAGCTGTAGCGCGCCGCCGCTTCAAAGGCGCGCAAGGCATAGAGAGGGGGCAGACGACGAGACATTCGTGACCTTCCGGGAACGGGATGGAACAGCACCAGGCAGGTACTCATACATGAGTTTTTATCATGCGAGCAATCGTTTTTATCCCTTTGTGCAAAGCCGTGCAAGCGCCGAGAATCAGTCCTTTAACCCTCCTGTCCCCCTTCGAGTCTGATGATCATGCAGCATCCAGCACGTACCGAGCTCCTGGCCATCCTGCGGCTGTCCGGGCCGTTGATCGCCTCGCAGCTGGCGCACATGCTGATGGTGCTGACCGACACCCTGATGATGGCCCGGCTCAGTCCCGAGGCCCTGGCCGGTGGCGGCCTGGGCGCGGCGAGCTATTCGTTCGTGTCGATCTTCTGCCTCGGGGTGATTGCCGCGGTCGGTACCCTGGTGGCCATCCGGCACGGCGCCGGCGACACGCAGGGCGTCACCCGCCTGGCCCAGGCCGGGCTCTGGCTGGCCTGGGCCATGGCGCTGGTCGCCGGCCTGCTGCTGTGGAACCTCAAGCCGCTTCTGCTGCTGTTCGGCCAGACGCCGAGCAACGTGCAGGCCGCCGGCCAGTTCCTGCTGGTACTGCCGTTCGCCCTGCCCGGCTACCTGAGTTTCATGGCCCTGCGCGGCTTCACCAGTGCGCTGGGGCGGGCCACGCCGGTGATGGTGATCAGCCTGGGCGGGACCGTGGCCAACTTTTTGCTCAACTACGCGCTGATCACCGGCATGTTCGGCCTGCCGCTCCTGGGCCTGACCGGGATCGGCCTGGTCACGGCCATCGTCGCCAACTGTATGGCGCTGGCCCTGGCCTGGCATATCCGCCGGCATGCGGCGTATCGCGACTACCCGCTGCGGCGGGGCCTGTCGCGGCCGAACGGTCAGTACCTGCGCGAGCTGTGGCGGCTGGGCCTGCCCATCGGTGGCACCTATGCGGTGGAAGTCGGGCTGTTCGCCTTCGCCGCCCTGTGCATGGGCACCATGGGCAGCACGCAGTTGGCGGCGCACCAGATCGCCCTGCAGATCGTCTCGGTGGCGTTCATGATTCCCGCGGGGATTTCCTACGCCATCACCCTGCGTATCGGCCAGCACTACGGGGCCGGGCAACTGCTGGACGCACGGCGGGCGGGGCGGGTCGGGATCGCCTTTGGCGCGGCGGCCATGCTGGCCTTCGCCATGCTGTTCTGGCTGGCACCGAATCAGTTGATCGGGCTGTTCCTGGACCACAATGACCCGGCGTTCCGCCCGGTGATCGAACTGGCGGTCAGCCTGCTGGCGGTGGCCGCGTGGTTCGAGCTGTTCGATGGCACCCAGACCATCGCCATGGGCGCGATCCGCGGGCTCAAGGACGCCAAGACCACCTTCCTGGTCGGGCTTGGTTGCTACTGGCTGATTGGCGCGCCGTCGGCCTGGCTGCTGGCGTTCAACCTCGGCTGGGGACCGACCGGGGTCTGGTGGGGGCTGGCGCTGGGGCTGGCGTGCGCGGCGACCGGGCTGACCCTGGCGTTCGAATGGCGGATGAAGCGGATGCTGGGCAAAAGCGAACAGAAGGCATCGGCTCAAGCGGCCATGAACTGCGCCCCGTAAGGGGAAGACTTTAACCGCCTGTGGGCGCCGGATCAGCAGACAGCCTCGATCGCCGGCCGATTGGCACAGGACGTCAGGTACTGCGCCAGTTCCTCCAGCGGCAACGGCTTGCTGATCAGGTAGCCCTGCACCTGATCGCAGCCGAAACCGTGCAGCAGGGCCAGTTGCTCCGGCGTCTCGACGCCCTCGGCCACCACTTCCAGGTTGAGGTTGTGGGCCAGGTTGATCATGGCGTGAACCAGCTTGCGGTTCTCTTCGCGCTGCTCCATGCCGCCGACGAAGCTCTTGTCCACCTTGAGCAGGGCGATCGGCAGGCTGTTGAGGTGCACGAACGAGGAGAAGCCGGTACCGAAGTCGTCCAGGGAAAAACGCACGCCCAGGCGCCCGAGGGCGTCCATGGTCTGCTTGACCAGGTCGCTGCGACGCATCACCGCCGTTTCGGTCAGTTCGAACTCCAGCCATTGCGCCTCGACTCCACGCTCGACAATCAGCCGGCTCAGGGTCGACAGCAACTGGCTGTCCTGGAACTGCCGGAACGACAGGTTGACCGCCATGTGCAGCGGCCCCAGCCCGCGCCCAAGCAGGTCCTGCATATCGCGCAGGGCCCGGGAAATCACCCAGTAGCCCAGCGGCACGATCAGCCCGCTCTGCTCGGCCAGCGGCACGAATTCGCTCGGTGGCAGCAGGCCGCGCTCGCCATGGCGCCAGCGCACCAGTGCTTCGAGGCCGACGATCTGCCCGCTGCCCAGGTCCAGGCGCGGCTGGTAGTGCAGTTCCAGCTCGTCGCGGCGCAACGCCCGACGCAGTTCGCTTTCCAGGTCGGCGAGGCTGCGGGCATTACGGTTGATGCGTTCGTTGAAGATGTTGAAGGTGCAGCCCTGGGTGCTCTTGGCCTGCTGCATGGCGATGTGCGCATGCCACATCAGCGGGTCGGCACCGGCCTTGGCACGGGCATGGGCGATGCCCAGGCTGCAGCCGATCAGCAGGCTTTCACCGTCGACCCAGTAGGGTTCGGCCATGACCTCGACGATCCGCTCGGCCATCCACTCGGCGCGTTGCGGCGCACGGCGGGTGTCGATCAGCAGGGCGAATTCGTCGCTGCCCAGGCGCGCCAGCTGGTCGCCGGCTTCCAGCTGGCTCTTGAGCCGAGCGACCACCTGCAGGATCAGCCGGTCGCCGGCCTGGTGGCCCAATGCGTCGTTGGCATGGCGGAAGTTGTCCAGGTCGAGATGCCCGAGGGCCAGGCCGCGCCCCTCGTTCTCGGCCAGGCGCGCGGTCAGCAGGGTCTGGAAGCCCTGGCGGTTGGCGATGCCGGTCAGCGGGTCCTGCTCGGCCAGGCGTTGCAGGGTGTTTTCCAGCACCCCGCGCTCATGCACATGGCGCAGGCAACGGCGCAGGGTCGCGGTATCCAGGGTATCGCGCACCAGCCAGTCGCTGACGCCCAGCGGCGCGACCTCGGGCTCCTCGTCGAGCAGCAGCACGGTCGGCAGGCTGCAGCGCCCGGGCGCCGGCTGCAATTGCGGCACGCTCAGCAGGACCGCCGCGCGCTCGTTATCGAAGAGGCCGCGGACCAACTCCCACGAAGTGGCACTGACCAGCATGGCCGTGCCCCCCAACGGAGCGAGACACTCGCGCAACAACGCCGCCCAGGCCGGATCATCGGCCAGCAGCAGCAAACGCAAGGGTTCGACAGGCGTAGACAAGCTAGCTCCCTAGACTCTGCAAAAAACATTGGCGAAAAGCATTATGACTCGCCATCGAGCGATTACAATGCGAATACTTCTCAACCGCTACCTTATACCGGGTAAGGTTGAACAATAGCCTTAAATTCTTTGCGCATCCTGCGGGAAAGTAACAAAACCGGCAAATTTAGATCGCCTATTGCGTCACAATGTCGGAGAGTCGCGGCAGAATCCGTCCAGCCTGTTAAAATGCCCGCCCTTTTTTCGTAACAGACTTCTTACTCCCTC